>NZ_JBTRBC010000001.1:0-770000 GCF_054821965.1 Pseudomonas sp. 210_17 TE3656
CTTCGCCTCGGCCATGGTGTCCCAGGCCAGCGTATCGCGAGTGCTGTTCGCCATGGGCCGCGATGGCGCACTGCCGCGGGTGTTCGGCCGGCTGGTGTCGAAGAAACGCGTACCGGCTACTGCGATCATGCTGGTCAGCGTGCTCTCGCTGATCGCCTTGTTCATCACCCTGGACACCGTCGCCAACATGATCAGCTTTGGTGCGCTGTTCGCCTTTTCGATGGTCAACCTGGCCGTGGTCAAGCATTACCTGGTCGACCAGAAACTGCGTGGCACAGCCAACTACCTGAAGTATGGCGCCATACCGGCGCTCGGCTTCCTCAGTACCATCTGGCTGTGGACCAGCCTGTCGAGCATGTCGTTCATGATTGGCCTGAGCTGGATGGCGCTGGGCTTCATTTGCCTGATCGGGATTACCCGGGCGTTCCGTCTGAATCTGCCGGAACTGCAACTGGCGGAGTGACCGGGTATGCGCGGCGGGCTCGCCGTTCGTGAGCCCGCCGCGCACACCGTCCAGTCTCTGCACAGCCCATCCACCAGGTCTGTCCAGAAACTGAACACCCAACACCTGTAGTTCTCGTCAACAGTCCCTGTTTTCGGGGGTGTGACCGATTGGCACAGCTTCTGCTCTGTACATCGTCACGCTCCTACAAAAAACAGGAACACTTGCGATGACTACCTCTGCCTTACTGCAATCTCTGCTACCCGCCGAACTCTGGAACGAGCACCTGTTCACCGGCCAATGGCAAGCCGGACAAGCGCCAACGACACCGGTACTGGAACCGGCCACCGGCACTACCCTCGGCATCCTGGCCAACGCCGACGCCGATCAGGTCGCGCGTAGCACCAAAGCTGCTCACCAGGCCCAGACCAAATGGTTTCAGCTGTCCTATGACGAGCGCGCTGCCGTATTCCGCAAAGCTGCCCTGGTCGCCGAAAACCATGCCGATGAAATCGCCGACTGGCTGATGCGTGAAAGCGGCTCCACGCGAGAGAAAGCCGAATTTGAAACCCGCCTGAGCATCAAGGTGTTGCACGAAAGCGCCAGCCTGCCTTCGCGCAGCCAGGGTGAGGTGCTGCCCTCGGTGCCCGGCCGCTTGAGCCTGGCCCGCCGCCGCCCGCTCGGTGTGATCGGGGTGATTGCGCCATTCAACTTCCCGCTGTACCTGGCCATTCGTGCGGTCGCACCGGCGCTGGCCACCGGCAACGCTGTGGTGCTCAAGCCTGACCCGCGCACGGCGGTGTGCGGCGGCTTCGTTATCGCCCGAGTGTTTGAACTGGCCGGGCTGCCCGCCGGACTGCTGCACGTGCTGCCCGGCGGGGCCGATGCCGGTGCGGCGCTGACCAGCGATGCGCATGTGGCGATGATCCAGTTCACCGGCTCCACCGGTGCCGGGCGCAAGGTTGGCGAAGCGGCCGGCCGCCACTTGAAGAAAGTCTCGCTGGAACTGGGCGGCAAAAACTCGCTGATCGTTCTTGATGATGCCGATCTTGACCTCGCACTGGCCAACGCCACCTGGGGCGTTTATCTGCACCAGGGGCAGATCTGCATGTCCACCGGCCGCCTGCTGGTGCAGCGCGGTATCTACGAGCGCTTCCTTGAACGCTTGGTGGCCAAAGCCCGCAGCCTTACCGTCGGCGATCCGGCCAAGGACCAGGTGCACCTGGGGCCGCTGATCAATGCCCAGCAATGCGAGAACGCCCAGCGCATCGTGCAGGCCGCGCAACAGGCAGGCGCGAAACTGGAAGTCGGTGGCGAACCTCAGGGGCTGTTTTTCCCGGCCACCGTGCTCAGCGGCGTGACCCGCGACAACCCGGCGTTCAACGAGGAGATCTTCGGCCCGGTGGCGGTGGTGGTGCCGTTCGACACCGATGCCGATGCCGTGGCCCTGGCCAACGACACCGAATACGGCCTCTCCGCCGCCGTGCTGTCGCAAGACGTCGGCCGCGCGTTGAAGTTGGGTGAACAACTGCGTGTCGGACTGCTGCATATCAACGATCAGACCGTCAACGACGAGGTCGTCAACCCGTTTGGCGGTGTCGGCGCCTCGGGCAATGGCGCCAGCATCGGCGGCCCGGCGAACTGGGAAGAGTTCACCCAGTGGCAATGGCTGACGGTCAAGGGCGAAGCCCCTGCCTACCCTCTTTAACCGGCAAAGGACAATAACAATGAATACAACTGCCTACTATCCAGTCACCGCAGCCGTCACCCGTGGCAAAGGTGCCCCCTTCACCCTGGAAGCCGCGCGTATCCGAGCACCGCGCGCGGACGAAGTACTGGTACGCATCGTCGCTACAGGCATGTGCCACACCGACATGATCGTGCGCGATCAGTACTATCCGGTGCCGCTGCCTGCAGTGCTGGGCCATGAAGGCGCCGGTGTGGTCGAGGCCATCGGCCCACAGGTCAAAGGGCTGCAGGTCGGTGACCATGTGGTGCTCAGCTATGGCCACTGCGGCCATTGCCTGTCCTGTGGCGGCGGTCATACGGCGTACTGTCAGGAGTTCTTCGGGCGCAACTTCAGCGGTGCCGATCCCCAGGGCGAAAGTGCTCTGAGCGATGAAAGCGGACAGCGGCTGAACGACCACTTCTTCGCCCAGTCGTCCTTTGCCAGCCTGGCACTGGCGCGGGAGAACAATGCGGTCAAAGTCAGCCCGAAAGCACCGCTGGAACTATTGGGGCCTTTGGGCTGCGGCATCCAGACCGGCGCGGGCGCGGTGATCAACTCGCTGAAAGTCACTCCGGGCAGCAGCTTTGCCGCATTTGGTGGCGGTGCAGTCGGGCTCAGCGCCGTACTCGCCGCGCGTGTGGCGGGGGCGACGACCATCATTGCCGTCGATGTCGTGCCGTCACGCCTGGCCCTGGCCATGGAGCTGGGCGCCACCCATGTGGTCAACAGCAAGGACGTCGATCCGGTGGCGGCAATCCGCGAAATCACCGCTGGCGGGGTGAACTTCGCCCTGGAATCGACCGGACGGCCAGCCGTGTTGCGCCAGGCCGTCGATGCGCTCGCAAGCCGTGGCGCCCTGGGGGTGGTCGGCGCACCAGCGCTGGGCGTCACTGCCGAGTTCGACGTCAACGACCTGTTGCTCGGCGGCAAGAGCATTCGCGGCATCGTCGAAGGTGACAGCGTGCCGCAAAAGTTCATCCCTGAACTGGTCGAGCTCTACCTGCAAGGCCGTTTCCCGTTCGATCGCCTGGTGAAGTTCTACAGCTTCAAGGACATCAACCAGGCCGCTGAAGACAGCGAAAAAGGCCTCACCCTCAAACCGGTCATCCGCATCCACAACTAACTGACAGACCCGGGGCGCCGAGCGCCCCGCCTGCTAATAACAACAAAAAAAGGTACCGCTCTGTGTTCACACTTTCCCGACCCCGCCTGGGCCTGTTGGCGCTGGCGCTCGCCTCGACAAAATCATTGGCCGTTGACGTCAACTCCGGTGACTACATCGCCTTTCCCAGCGGCACCAACCTCGCCGCCTGGTACCAGCAATATGGCCGCGCCGAGCGTTACAACGCAGACGGCGGTCCCGATGCCAAGCAGGACACCGGGATCAGGTCCAACATCAGCATTTTGCGTCTGATCCACTACGTCGATATCGGCGGCACCACCTTCGCGCCGCAGATCCTCCTGCCGTTTGGCCACGTCTACGATGCGCGAATCGGCGGCCAGTCGCTGGGCAGTAACAGCGGCATGGCCGACCCGATCATTGGCGCAACCTTCTGGCTGATCAATCAACCGCACGCCGGTGTCAGCGGCCGCTACCTCGGTATCATCCCGCTGGTGTACCTGCCCTGGGGCCAATATGACCGCAATGAGGCGATCAACCTTGGCGAAAATCGCTACAAGCTCGACCTGCAACTGGGCTGGATCGAACCCTTGTGGGGCAAGCTGGCGATGGAGTGGTATGCCGATGCGGTCATCTATGGCGACAACCAGCAGGCTGGCCAGCAAACCCTCGAACAGGACAAGACCTACCAGCTGCAGGCCAATCTGCGTTACGACTTCAATCCCAGTCAGCGTCTGGCGCTGGGTTACAGTGCAAGTACCGGCGGCAAGCAGTATCTGGACGGCAACTACAACGGCACCAAGACCGAGGTTCAGCAAGTACGCCTGGAGTTCCAGCAAATGCTGACGCCGCGGGTGCAGTTCAGCACTCAGTTGACCCATGACGTTAAAACCGAGGGCGGCTTTCAGGAAGAGATAGGCGTCAACCTTCGCGCCGTGCTGCTGTTCTAGGGTTGACGCAAAAACAGACCGGCGTATAACCAAAGGCATCCGTCAGCCCTCCAGGGTCAGACGGCATGCCTCCACTCTTAACACAGGTGTCTCGATGGATGCCCGAATGCCCGCCTATCAGCAACGCCTGGCCATTGCCCGGCAACGCTTTGCTGAAGGCGAAAACCTGCCGGCAAACCTGTTGCCCGATGCCGTCGTAGACTCCTGGGTGCGCTCGCGGGCTGCCGGCGTGCAGCCTTCGGATGGCTGGCAGGCGCGACCCGATGATGACTTGCAGCCACTGGCCGAGCAGGACCTGCAACTGGCCAGTTGCGTGCAACCGGAAATCGACCGACTGTGGGAACACATCGGCGGCGCTTCCTGGGCCCTGTTTTGCGTCAACCCCGACGGCGTGCTGGTGCATGCCCGCCAGGCCTATGACCTGCTCAGTCCGCTGTCGCCATTGCAGGTCGGTCGACGGCTTCAGGAGCAGGACCTGGGCACCACGGCGCCCGCTTGCACCCTGGCCGAAGACAAACCCATCATCCTGACCGGCAATCAGCACTACCTCAATGATTTCGAGCGGTTCTTCTGTGTCAGCGTGCCGTTACGCGGACTGCGCGGTGAGGTGCTTGGCGCACTGGACATCACCGGCATCGGCGATCGCCAGGCTGGCGCTGTGCTTGAGCAACTCAACCATGCCGCCATGGCGGTTGAGAATCGCCTGTTCGCGGGCTTGAGCGACTGCCGGATACTCTCGCTGCAACACGACCCGCACCTGCTCGGCACCGCGCTACAGGGCTTGCTGGCAGTGGCCGCCGACGGCAGCATCCGCTGCGCCAACCGTGCTGCCCAGCGGCTGCTGGGGCTCAACGGCTACAACTACGACCACCTCAAGCTTGAACATCTGTTCGATGCCAACAACCTGCTGGACGCTCGACCGGTGGCGCAACAGCTGATCCTCACCGACGGTTCCAAACTGTACGGCCAGTTGATCGAACCCGCTGTCCGCAAACCTGCCCCGGCACCCGCGCGACTCACCCGTACCACCACCGCCCAGGGCAGCGATGCGCTGCTCAACCAGCAACTGGCTAACGCCCACAAGGCTTTCGCTGCTGGCGTACCGATTCTGTTGCTGGGAGAGACCGGCACCGGCAAAGAGGTCTTCGCCCGCACCTTGCACGAGCAATGGAACCCGCAAGCACCCTTCGTCGCGATCAACTGCTCGGCCATTCCGGAAAGCCTGATCGAGGCCGAGTTGTTCGGTTACGCCGAAGGTACCTTCACCGGCGCGCGCAAGGGCGGCTCCAGTGGCCAGCTTGCAGCGGCACATGGCGGCACCTTGCTGCTCGACGAGATCGGCGACATGCCCGCCGCCTTGCAGACCCGGCTGCTGCGGGTACTGCAGGAACGCGAGATCACCAGCCTCGGCAGTTCCGTACGCCGACCACTGGATGTGCGGGTGATCAGCGCCACGCATTGCGACCTGGCGCAACGCATGACCTCGCAACTGTTTCGCGAAGACCTCTACTACCGCTTGAATGGCTTGACCATCAACCTGCCGCCGTTACGCCTGCGCAGCGACCTCCCCCTGCTGATCGAACGCCTGCGCCTGCGTCACGGTGCGCCGCCGCTGCACCCCGACGTGGTTCAGCTGCTGCAACATCACAACTGGCCGGGCAACATCCGCCAGCTGGAGCAGACACTGCGCCTGGCCGCAGCATTGGCCAGTGGCGAGCCCATGACCTTGCCCTGCCATTTGCCGGCAGACCTGCAAAACAGCAGCTCAGCACCTGAGCCTGACGATCTGCAAGCCACTTTACGGCGGACGATCGAATCGGCTTTGCAGGCAAACGGTGGCAATGTCTCGGCGACCGCCAGCCAGTTGGGCATCTCACGGACCACGCTGTACAAGAAACTCAAGGACTGACTACTTCGGCGTGCGGCTTTCCAGCACGCTGAACAGCCCCATTCCTAGCAGCATCGCCAGCACAAACAGCAGGACCTGCCAGTATCCGCTGAAGATCATGGCCAGCGCCGGCCCCGGACAGATACCGGCGATGCCCCAACCGACACCAAAAACCAGACTGCCGACGATCAGCCGCCGATCCAGCTCTCGCGCCACCGGCATGCGCATCGGCAAGCCGAGCAGTGAGCGTGTCTGTCTGCGACTCCACTGCAGCGGCACCAGCGCGCTACCAATGGCGCCGATCATCACCAGCGCCATTGACGGATCCCAGCGCCCTGCCAGATCGAGAAAACCAAGAACCTTGGTCGGGTTGACCATATCCGACAACAGCAACCCCAAGCCGAAAACCAAACCGGCAATAAACGCCATCAACCCACGCATGCTCAGCCCTCCAACAGGTGGCGGACGATGAACACCACGGCAAAACCACTGGCCATGAAGCACAGGGTTGCCGTCAATGATCGCGGTGACAGCCGTGCCAGGCCACACACGCCGTGACCGCTGGTACAGCCTGAGGCATAGCGGGTGCCCACGCCGACCAGCAGCCCGGCCGTCAGCAGACCCACCCAGCCAGTCTGGAATTGCACCAGCGGCCGCCCGGCAAGCAACCACCAGATCACCGCTGAAGACAACAGCCCGGCGAGAAACCACAGGGTCTCGTCACGCCCCTCGCGCTGTTTTTGTAGCAGGCTGCCGAGCAGGCCGCTGATACCGGCGATACGCCCGTTCATCACCGCAAACAGGCTGGCGCCCAGGCCAATCAACATGCCACCGAACAGCGCGGTCCAGGGCGTGAAGTTGAGCCAATCGATGGTCACCTGTGCTTCTCCTTTCAAAACAACAATGTTCGGATAGCTTAGCGCGACCAGCCTCACCCTCCCAGCGCGGCTGGCTCAGCCCTGAGTCGTCTGCGCGCAACGCCATAGCCGCGCGATATCCCGCGCCCGGGCTTGCAGCAACGGTGCGGCCTGGGCACACGCCTGCTCCAGGCTCATCGGGCCATTGGTCAGGGCGAAGGCGGCATCGATACCGTGGGTATAGAGTTGCTCGTAACCTTCACCAAGGGTCCCGGCAATCACTAGCACCGGTACACCCTGGCGTCGGGCAATCCGGGCAACACCAAACGGGGTTTTACCGCGCAGGGTCTGGGCATCGAAGCGCCCTTCTCCGGTAATCACCAGGTCGGCGCCCTGCACTGCCTGCTCCAGCCCGGCCAACTCGGCGACAACGTCGATACCGGGCCGGAATGTGGCCTGCATGAAGGCCTTGGCGGCAAAGCCCATGCCGCCGGCGGCACCGCAACCGGGGAAGTCGCGAACGTCTTCACCCAGCAATTGTGCGCAATGATCGGCGAAATGTCCCAGTGCCTGATCCAGAGCCAGAACCTGCTCAGGGCTGGCACCTTTCTGTGGTCCGAAAATAGCCGAAGCACCGTTACTCCCGCACAGCGGATTATCGACATCCGCGGCGACTTCCAGCTGCACCTCGGCCAGACGCGGATCCAGCCCGCTGGCGTCCAGGCGTGCCAGCCGGGCCAAGGCCTGGCCGCCTTCGGCCAATACTTGTCCTTGAGCATCGAACAGGCGCAAACCCAGTGCCCGCAACATGCCGCTGCCAGCATCATTGGTGGCACTGCCGCCGATGGCCAGAATGATTCGCCGTGCGCCTGCATCAAGGGCGGCTGCGATCAACTGTCCGGTGCCGAATGTGCTGCTGCGACAGGCATCGCGTTGCGCCAGGCTGAGCAACTGCAAGCCACTGGCCTGGGCCATCTCGATGATCGCCGTGCGGCTCTCGGCCAGCCAGCCCCAGCCTGCCTGAACGGGTTCCCCCAGCGGGCCGCGTACTTGCTCGCGGCGCAGTTCACCGCTGCAGGCGGCGATGATCGCTTCCATCGTACCTTCGCCGCCATCGGCCATCGGGCACTTGAGCAACTGCGCCTGCGGCCAGACCTGAGCCAGGCCCAGGGCGATAGCATCGGCCACCCCTTCGGCGCTGAGGCTGTCCTTGAACGAGTCGGGGGCGATGACGATTTTCATGGGGATTCTCCTGGTCCAGATCGTTGCATGCTGACAGCTAGGCAACGCGCGGGCTTCTGTCGGATGCACAAAAGCGCTGCCCCCGGGTTGGTCAGTTTGCCCAATCAGGCGCCAACAGGCAGCAACTGCAACCCCAGGTACAAGCTCAGCATGCCATCCAGACGCAAGGGGTCGACCTCACTCAACTCGGCTATGCGCTCCAGGCGATAGCGCAAGCTGTTGCGGTGAATCCCCAAAGCGTCGGCGCAGGCCTGACTCTGGCCATCGTGAGCACACCAGGCGCGCAAGGTCGCCAGCAGTTGTCCGCTGTTGTCTTTGGCGCGAATGCGCTGCAAGGGTTCGAGCAGCTCGTCCAGGGCATCATCGTTGCGGTGACGCCACAGCAGCGCCGGCAGCCGGTAGCGGGAAAGTGTAAGGATTCGTTCGTTCGGCAGCACTTCGCGGCCATAGGCCTGCAAGTCGCGGACACGCCGGTAACCACGGCGCAATTGTTCAAGACTCTGCGCAGGCGAACCTGTAGCAAGGCGCTGCACCTGCCAGCCATGACGCTGGAGTTTCTCCAGCAAGCGTGGTTCGTCCAGGGTCACGCTGGCCGGGCGGCACCACAGCAGCGACTGACGCGCAGGGCTTACGCACCAGCTGTCCGGATAGCGGCTCATCAACCAGCTGGCCAAGGTTTCTGCAGCCGGACCGGTATCCAGCTCGAACAGGCAAGGCACCCGCGGCAACTGCGGCTTGAGCCCCAATTGCCGGGCTTCGTCGACCAAACGTGGTGAATCACCCGAGCCGCCCAGCAACAAGGCGAGCAAATCGTCGCAACGCTGGCGCCGCCATTGCTGCTCCACCTGCATATGGCGCTGGGCCAGGAGCATCTCGGCGGTCATGCGTACCAGTTGCGCATAGGTACGCAGTTGCTGCGGGTCGCCGGTCAGGCCCAACACCCCCATCAAGCGTCCGTCGAGCAACAGCGGCAGGTTGATCCCAGGCTGTACACCCTTCAGACATTTGGCTGCCTCGACATCCAGCTCGACGATCCGGCCGTTGGCCAGAACCAATTGCGCCCCCTCATGACGGGTATTGATGCGCTCCGGCTCACCGCTGCCGAGGATCAGCCCCTGACTGTCCATGACGTTGACGTTGCACGGCAAAATCGCCATTGCCCGATCGACAATATCTTGCGCCAGGTCATGGTCCAGTTCGAACATGGGAGGATCCTTGTTGTCGCAATGATTGGTCCGCGGCACAGCAGGCCGCTGAAAATGCTGTGCAAAAGCACAAAGACAGCCACGGCCCGCTCACCGAGACTCATCGCAGCAGCCGCCTCGACGCAGGCTGCGGCGATAAAAATAAACGAAGAGAGCAAATCATGTCATACAGCCCTGCCCCTGACCAAGGCCAAGACGACACCCGCAATGCGCTGTATCGGCGCATCACCCTGCGGCTGATCCCCTTCATCTTTATCTGCTACCTGTTCAACTACCTGGACCGGGTCAACGTTGGCTTCGCCAAGTTGCAGATGCTCGATGCACTGAAATTCAGCGAAACCATCTACGGCCTCGGCGCCGGTATCTTCTTCATTGGCTATGTGCTGTGCGGCCTGCCCAGCAACCTGGCGCTCAATCGCTTCGGTCCGCGACGCTGGATCGCGCTGATGATGATCGTCTGGGGCACCTTGTCGACGTGCCTGCTGTTCGTCACCACGCCGATGGAGTTCTACGTGCTGCGCCTGTTCACCGGCGCGGCTGAAGCGGGCTTCTTCCCCGGCATCGTGCTGTACCTCTCGCGCTGGTTCCCGGCCACGCGCCGCGGCCGGATCATGGCCTTGTTCATGTCGGCGATCCCGGTCTCCGGGCTGCTCGGCGGGCCATTCTCCGGCTGGATCCTCAACCACTTCGCCGCCGGTCAACATGGCCTGGCCGGCTGGCAGTGGATGTTCCTGATCCAGGGGCTGCCAACCGTATTGCTGGGCTTCATGGCGGTGTTCCTGCTCAGTGACGGCTACGCCACGGCCAAATGGCTGAGCCCGGCAGAGCGCGAAATGATCAAGCACGACCTGGCCGTGGATGCCGCCAGCAAGCCGGTCACCACCAGTGACAGCCTGCTCTCGGTGTTCACCAACCCGATGATCTGGACCTTCGGCTTCGTCTACTTCTGCATCCAGAGCGGCGTGTACGCGATCAACTTCTGGCTGCCGTCGATCATCAAGAGCCTGGGCTTCAGCGATGCCCTGCTGATTGGCTGGTTGAGCGCGATTCCTTACTTGTTGGCGGGTGTGTTCATGCTGCTGGTGGGCCGTTCGGCGGACCTGCGCAACGAGCGGCGCTGGCACCTGGTGGTGCCGATGCTGATGGGCGCGGTCGGCCTGCTGATCGCGGTCAATTTCGCGCACAGCCCGGCGATTGCCATTGTCGGCCTGAGTATCGCCACCATGGGCGCCCTCACCGGCCTGCCAATGTTCTGGCCGATGCCCACCGCGCTGCTCAGCGCCGGTACCGCAGTGGCGGGCCTGGCGATCATCAACTCGGTCGGGCAGATGGCCGGTTTCCTCAGCCCGTACCTGGTGGGTTTCATCAAGGACCAGACCGGTTCGACCGATGCCGCGCTGTATTCGCTGGCCGGCTTGATTGTGGTCGGCAGCCTGGTGGCCCTTCGGGTTTCGCGTTCGCGCGTTACCGGCTCGGTGGCTGAATCGGTGAACTGAGGTGACCTTATCGCGGGGCGACTCCAGGTGCCCCGCGATGCTTTCAAACCCCGCTAGAACTGTGTAAAACAGATCGGATCCAACCCGCCAAGGATTCTCGATCATGATCTACCGTCCACTGGGCCGCAGCGGCCTGCAAGTGTCTGCCCTGACCCTGGGCAGCATGATGTTCGGCGAGCCCACCAGCGCCGAAGATTCCCTGCATATCATCGACAAAGCCTGGGACCAGGGCATCAACTTCATCGACACCGCAGACGTGTACAGCGCCGGGCGCAGTGAAGAGATCGTCGGCGAAGCGATTGCCCGCAACCGCCATGAATGGGTGCTGGCGACCAAGGTCGGCTTTGGTCCGGCTGACGGCGTGCCCAACCGCAGCGGTTTGAGCCGCAAGCACATCTTCAATGCGATCGAGGCCAGCCTGACGCGCCTGGGCACCGATTACCTGGACATCTACTACCTGCACCGCGAAGACCACAACACCCCGCTGGAAGTGACCGTTGCCGCCATTGGCGATCTGATCCGCCAGGGCAAGATCCGTTACTGGGGCGTGTCCAACTTCCGCGGCTGGCGTATTGCCGAAATCTGCAACCTGGCCGAGCGTCTGGGCGTGCCGAAACCGGTGGTCAGCCAGCCGCTGTACAACATCGTCAATCGCCAGGCTGAACCCGAGCAGTTCCAGGCGGCGGCGCATCACGGCCTGGGCATTGTGCCGTTCAGCCCGTTGGCGCGCGGCGTGCTCAGCGGCAAATACGCACCCAATGCCGCGCCTGATGCAGGCAGCCGTGCCGGGCGTCAGGACAAGCGCATCCTGGAAACCGAGTGGCGCCCCGAATCCCTGGCCATCGCCCAGAAAATCCACGCCTATACCCAGGACAAGGGCGTCGGCATGGTCGAGTTCGCGATTGCCTGGGTGCTCAATAATCAGCTGATCAGCTCGGCCATTGTCGGGCCACGTACCGAAGCGCAGTGGGACACCTACAGCGGCGCACTGCAGGTCAAGATCACCGCTGAAGATGAAGCGTTCATTGACTCACTGGTGACCCCGGGACACGCCTCGACTCACGGCTACAACGATGTCGCGCACTTCGTCAGCGGTCGTCTACCACGCTGAGCATGCAAAAATGCAGATTCGGCCTGCAGTTTTGTCGATTGTATTGAGCAAATTTGCACTGATAGGATCCAGCGATCCTCTAGCGCCTACCCAGATCGTGATATTTCACGTGGAAAATCAATAACAAAGCAGGGAGACAGCGATGACCGCGCACGCTCAAACGCCGACCGGGGCGCCGATTCTGGCCCAGGTTCGCAATCATATCGGTCACTTGACCCTCAATCGCCCGGCCGGCCTCAATGCCCTGACCCTGGACATGGTTCGCAGCCTGCAGCAGCAGCTTGATGCCTGGGCCAGTGATCCATTGGTCCACGCCGTGGTCCTGCGCGGTGAAGGCCCGAAGGGCTTCTGTGCCGGTGGCGACATCCGTTCGCTGTACGACAGCTACAAGGCCGGTGACAGCCTGCACCGGGATTTCTTCGTCGAGGAATACGCTCTCGACCTGTGCATCCACCATTACCGCAAGCCGATCCTGGCGTTGATGGACGGCTTTACCCTCGGCGGTGGCATGGGCCTGGCCCAGGGCGCGGAACTGCGGGTAGTCACCGAGCGCAGCCGCCTGGCCATGCCGGAAGTCGGCATCGGTTACTTCCCGGATGTCGGCGGCAGCTACTTCCTCTCGCGGGTTCCCGGTGAGCTGGGCACCTACCTGGGCGTCAGCGGCATCCAGGTGCAGGCAGCCGACGCGCTGTACTGCGGCTTGGCCGACTGGTACCTGGACAGCAGCAAGCTGGCGCTTCTGGATGAACGTCTCGATACCCTGAGCTTTAGCGAACACCCGCTCAAAGACCTGCAAGGCGTGCTGAGCAAGCTCGGTACCCAGGTGCTCGACGATGCCCCTCTGGCCAGACTGCGTCCGACCATCGATCACTTCTTTGCCCTGCCCGACGTCAGCAGTATCGTGGAACAACTACGGGCAGTGACCGTGGCCGACAGCCACGAATGGGCGCTGAAAACCGCCGAGCTGCTGGAAACCCGTTCGCCCCTGGCCATGGCCGTGACCCTGGAGATGCTGCGCCGAGGCCGTCACCTGAGCCTGGAAGACTGCTTCAAGATGGAACTGCATCTGGACCAGCAATGGTTCGAGCATGGTGACCTGATCGAAGGCGTGCGCGCACTGATCATCGACAAGGACAAACAACCGCGCTGGAACCCTCCGACCCTCGCCGGCCTCAGCCGTCAGCGCGTGGATCAATTCTTCGAAGGCCTGTAAGGCCTGGAGTACGCAGATGCAAGACCTGGAACTGACAGAAGAACAGATCATGATCCGCGACATGGCCCGCGATTTCGCCCGTGGCGAGATTGCGCCCCACGCCCAGGCCTGGGAAAAAGCCGGCTGGATCGATGATGCAGTGGTCAAAAAGATGGGCGAGCTGGGCCTGCTCGGCATGGTCGTACCGGAACAATGGGGCGGCAGCTACACCGACTATGTCGCCTATGCCCTGGCGGTTGAAGAAATCGCCGCTGGCGATGGCGCTACCGGTGCGTTGATGAGCATCCACAACTCCGTCGGCTGCGGCCCGTTGCTCGCCTATGGCAGCGCCGAACAGCAACAGACCTGGCTGGAGCGCCTGGCGACTGGCCAGGTGATCGGTTGCTTCTGCCTGACCGAGCCGCAAGCCGGCTCCGAAGCGCACAACCTACGCACCCGTGCCGAATTGCAGGGCGATCACTGGGTCATCAACGGCGCCAAGCAGTTCGTCAGCAACGCACGTCGCGCGGGCCTTGCCATCGTCTTTGCGGTGACTGATCCGGAGCTTGGCAAGAAAGGTATCTCGGCGTTCCTGGTGCCGACCGACAACGAAGGTTTTGTCGTCGATCGCAGCGAACACAAAATGGGCATCCGCGCCTCCGACACCTGCGCGGTGACCTTGAACAACTGCCGCATCCCCGCTGCCAACCTGCTCGGCGAGCGTGGCAAGGGCCTTGCCATTGCCCTGTCCAACCTTGAAGGGGGACGTATCGGCATCGCCGCCCAGGCACTGGGAATTGCCCGCGCAGCCTTCGAAGCAGCGCTGGTTTATTCGCGTGAGCGGATCCAGTTTGGCAAAGCGATCAACGAGCACCAGAGCATCGCCAACCTGCTGGCCGACATGCAGGTGCAGATCAATGCCGCGCGCCTGCTGATCCTGCATGCCGCACGCCTGCGCAGTGCTGGCAAACCCTGTTTGAGCGAAGCGTCACAGGCCAAGCTGTTCGCTTCGGAGATGGCCGAAAGAGTCTGCTCCAAGGCGATCCAGGTGCATGGTGGCTATGGCTATCTGGAAGATTACCCGGTGGAGCGTTATTACCGCGATGCGCGGATCACTCAGATCTATGAGGGGTCGAGCGAAATTCAGCGCATGCTGATTGCGCGGGAGCTCAAGCACTACGCGCTGTAACCGTTGATCGCGGGGCAAGCCCGCTCCCACAGGGTGGTACTGTGGGAGCGGGCTTGCCCCGCGACAATAGTCGTACCCAATCGCACTAATGCAAATTAGCCATTGAAACCACAGCAAAGCCTGAAGTAAGCTCGGTCTCATCAACTGGAGAGTCCCATGTCGCCATCCACCCTCATTCACGCTCAACACGCAGGTCGCCCATCGCGTCCCGTGCTGGCTGTGGCCGAGTGTGCGACTGCCGCTCCTGCTGCGTTTTATTTTGGGTATTGGTTTAGCCACAGGCGCCGCTGATACCCACACCGGCGCCCACTTTCAAGGGGCCGCCGAACACGAGAATACTCAACCCCCGGTCGGCCCCCCGACCGGGGGTTTTGTTTTTTCAGCCCCCAGACAACCGAACAGATAACGAGGATTACCCCATGAACTACGCCACTTACCACCGTTACCCAAGCTTTACTGCCTGGCGATTTAGCCAATCCCGTTCGGGCCAGTTTGCCGCCTCCGATCGGTCCAGCACAGGTGGCAATACAACACAGAATCTCAATTCGGCTCTTTGTCGAACACCTCGATAGGGCCGACCGCGCGGGCCTGAACCCGCCGTCCGCCCAGGGAAATAATCGCCATGCAATCGTCTTCGCTCGCTCTGCCCCTGACCCAGCCTCAAGCCGCCAACTCTGCGGTCAGCCAACGTCTGCCCAGCCCGCACCTGCTCAAACAGCAGATGCCGCTTACCACCGCCCTTGCCCATCAGGTCGAAAACCATCGCCAGGCCGTGCGCGCCATTCTCGAAGGCCGTGATTCGCGCCTGCTGGTAATCGTCGGCCCATGCTCGATCCACGACCCGCGCTCGGCGCTGGAATACGCTGATCGCCTCAAAGCGCTCAATGAAGAGGTCAACGATCAGTTGCTGCTGGTGATGCGTGCCTACGTTGAAAAACCGCGTACCACGGTGGGCTGGAAAGGTCTGGCCTACGATCCGCACCTGGACGGCAGCGATGACATGCACGCCGGCATCGCCCTGTCCCGCGGACTGATGCTGGGCATGCTGGAACGCGGCCTGCCGATTGCCACCGAGCTTCTGCAGCCGATGGCTGCCGGTTACTTCGACGACCTGCTGAGCTGGGCTGCCATCGGTGCACGTACCACCGAGTCGCAGATTCACCGTGAGATGGTCAGCGGCCTGGAGCTGCCCGTGGGCTTCAAGAACGGCACCGACGGCGGCGTCGCCATCGCTTGCGACGCGATGCGTAGTGCGGCCCATTCGCACCGCCATTTCGGCATGGATACGCAGGGCTACCCGGCGATTATCGAAACCCTGGGCAACCCCGACACTCACCTGGTATTGCGTGGCGGCCATCAGGGCCCGAACTACGACCAGGCCAGCATCGCACAAGCTCGTCAGGGGTTGCTCAAAGCAGGACTGGCGCCACGGATCATGGTCGATTGCAGTCATGCCAACAGCGGCAAAGACCCGCTGCGTCAACCGGCGGTGTTCGAAGACGTGCTACGCCAGCGCCTGGCAGGTGATCGCTCGATCGTCGGCATGATGCTCGAAGGGCATTTGTTCGATGGTTGCCAGGCACTGGGTAAGGAGCCTCTGCGTTACGGTGTGTCCATCACCGATGGCTGCCTGGGCTGGGCGGCGACGCAGCGGCTGTTGCAGCAGGCCAGCGAAGCGCTGGCACGACAATAGAACTGCTGTCCCGATACAGAGCAAAGCCCCCCGTGATCAGCGCTGACTGTCAGTTCCTCAGTCAACGTTCTGATCCTGGGGTGAATAGGTAAACACCTGGCCGTTAGCAGCAGTTGCGTTCAGGTTCAGAATGGGTACATAGCGGCTGTCAGTATTCAGTAAGTCGCGTTGAAAGATCCTCGAGTCCCGAAGCCCATCTCCTTTGTACAAGCTGGTAATGGTATGGAAGAAAGCTTCGAGCGGAAGCTGCTTGCCGATGTCTTGCGGCCAGGTATTGATCATCCACTCATTCCAGGCATGCCCAGGGATTTGTTGGCGAATGGTGATGCTGGCCTCGAAACTCTCTGCGTCCGGCTGAATTGCGCAACGCTGGCCAGCGCGATAGGCCGTCAGCGCCTCCTGACCGGGACGGCATACACCTCGCTGAACGCACATATCACTTAAGCCAGTAGTGCCGCCGTCAAACGGATAAATGCAATTCAACTTCAGGGTGTAAGCTGCTGGCGTAGACATCGGAGCCATCACAAACCCTTGAGGCCAGACTACCTGGGGCGTGTTGTAGTCTTTGCGCAGCCAAGTGAACGAAACACTCCCACCCGTTTCTGAACTTCGGCTTGGATTCCACGCATGGAAGCTACCCACAGAAGTCCCTCGCGTCAGCAACCCACTGCAATAGTAAGACGGATTATCAGCTTCGCCCGGATTGCCCGGACAGCTCGGCGGGGTAGCGGTATACCGCGCATTGAGCTGGGCAGCTACGCTATAGCCGTAGTAAAGCTGTTCCATCTGGTTGAAGCCAAAGCTCAACTGGCCAGCCTGTTTCCTTTCAAGGCGCAGCACTGGCAACCACTCCCCGGTGACGTCGAAGAACGCCCGCTGCGCGTTGTGGGCCCGTAACAGCGCTTTGGGGTCGGCAACGTCGTAGTACACCGCCTCGAATGCCACACCCACGGGCGCTTGGTCGTTCCAGTTATCGATCGCCACCTCCCAGCCACCGTCGGCTTGCTTGGCGGTGTAGCCTTTATCTTGGGCGATGGCGCTGAAACGATCCTGGAACACGAAGCCGACCTTGCCCGGCGGATTCACTTGCGGGGCATCGTTACGCAGCAACAGGAAAGTCTGCTGCGCTCCGGCGCCAAGCTTCCAGAAGGTCGCCGGATTACCCGCTGCCACGGGCCGCACCAACACACCGCTGCAGGCAAACAAGGGATTCGCGCCCGGGCATTCATCCACCGTTCTGCCAAGACGAAAATTGAGCACTTGCGCAGTTTGCGCACCGGTCTGCCGCACCTGCGTGCGCAAGCTGGACATGTCCCTGGCCTGGACGCACGTGGCCAGGAGCAGCAGTAGCAGCAAGCACAAAGGAATCAAACGCCGGTACGTCATCATGACTGCTCACCTGAGGGGCATCCTGAAGGCTCATTCAAAAGCGGATCAGGTCCAGGCCACAACTGGCAGAATTGTCAGGTGACAAACCTCAATACAACGCTGTAAAGCCTAGTAAGCAGGAGCATTGCGCGGATAATTGCGCTAGGCTTGCGGTTCATTAATCAGGAGACTTTCCCATGGCTAAAGCCACTGCCCGCCACATCCTTGTCAGCAGCGAAGCCAAGTGCAACGAGCTCAAAGCACAGATCGAAGGCGGCGCCGATTTCGCTGAAGTCGCCAAGGCCAATTCCACCTGTCCGTCCAGCCGTCAGGGTGGCGACCTGGGTTCGTTCGGCCCGGGTCAGATGGTCAAGGAATTCGACACCGTTGTGTTCAGCGCCCCACTGAATGTGGTGCAAGGCCCGGTCAAGACCCAGTTCGGCTACCACCTGCTGGAAGTGACCAGCCGCCAGGACTGAGTCCTGCCAATGCGGCTTGCGGCCCTGATGCGCCGGGTAACTTCACCTGGCCTGATGCTGGCCTGCTTGTTGCTGACGTGCCCGGGCCTGCGTGCCGCACCCGGGCACGCGCTGACCGTCTATGGCGAACCGCCACGCTACCCTGCCAGTTTCCAGCACTTCGAATACACCAACCCCGATGCCCCCAAAGGCGGCAGCCTGCGCCGCTCGGCAATCGAGATCGGCCAGTTTGACCATGTGTTGCCATACATCGACAAGGGCATCGGCGTGGCCGAGGTCGATGGCTGGCTGTACGCGCCCCTGGCCGTACGCGCCCAGGATGAGCCCTACACGGTTTATGGGCTGGTCGCCCGTCAACTGGAGCGGGACCCCGAAGGACACTGGCTACGCTTCTACCTCGATCCCCGTGCCCGCTTTGCCGATGGCCAACCTATCCGCGCAGAAGATGTACGTTTCACCTTCGATCTGCTGATGCGTGAGGGCAACCTCAAGTACCGCACCCAGTTCGCCGATGTCGAACGGGTCGAGATCGAGGGCCCGCGCCAGATCCGCTTTCACTTCAAGAACAACCAGAACCGCACCTTGCCCCTGGATCTGGCCACCCTGCCCGTGTTGCCCGAGCACTGGTGGAAAGACCGCGACTTCGCCAACGGCGGCGGTTTCGAAGCGCCACTGGGCAGCGGCCCCTACCGTATCGGCAAGATCGACAATGGCCGCAGCGTCACCTTCGAGCGCAACGCCGACTGGTGGGGGCGTGATCTGCCGGTCAACCGCGGGCGCTATAACTTCGATCGTTTGAGCATCGAATACTTCGGCGACACTGAAGTGGCGCGTCAGGTACTACGCGGTGGTGGCTTCGACTACAACCGCGAGTTCTCCGCCACCGGCTATTCGATCGGCTACAACAGCCCGGCCCTGGACGATGGCCGGTTGCAGCGGGCACACCTGGCCAAAGATGCACCGCAGACAGCCCAGGGTTTCGTTTTCAACCTGCAGCGCCCGGTGTTCAGGGACCGCCGGGTGCGCCAGGCACTGGCCCTGCTGTGGGACTTCGAATGGAGCAACCGGCAGATGATGCGCAACATGTACATCCGCCAGCAGAGCTTTTTCGCCAACAGCGCACTGGCCGCCCGCGCCTTGCCGGATGCGCAGGAACTCAAGCTGCTCGAACCGCTGCGCGGGCAGGTACCTGACGAAGTATTCAGCCAGGTATTCGAGGCACCGCGTACAGAGGGCTCGGGGCTCATTCGCGACAAACAGCTGCAAGCCCTGGCGCTACTGCAAGCGGCCGGCTGGAAACCCAAAGACGATCAACTGGTCAACGCTCAGGGCGAGCCGTTACGGTTTACCTTCCTCAACGGCCAGGCCGGTTTCGAGCGCCTGCTGCTGCCGTGGAAGCGCAACCTGGCGCAAATAGGCATCATCCTGGAGATCCGCCGCATCGACGCCTCGCAGTACGTCAACCGGCTGATGGCCCGCGACTACGACCTGATCGTCACCGGCTACCCGGTGTCGCCGTCGCCGGGGCTTGAGCTGTACAACTTCTTTGGCTCGGCCGCGGCCAACGACCCGGGCTCGAACAACTACATGGTCTTGCAGGATCCGGCGGTAGACCGCTTGCTCGACGGCCTGGTCAAAGCTGAAACCAAAGCCGACATGCTCCGCCACGCGCATGCCCTGGACCGGGTCCTGAGCTGGAACTATTACTGGATTCCCAACTATTACCCGCCGGGATCGTCGACCGTGTGGTGGAACCGCTTCGGCCTGCCCAAGGTACAGCCGAGCAACGACGAAGGCCTGGACAGCTGGTGGGAAGTCAGCCCGACCGCGCTGACCAACGCACAGATGGCAGAGCGCCTCAAGGAGCAACCATGACCGCGTACATCCTGCGCCGGCTGTTGCTGATCGTGCCGACCTTGCTGATCATCCTGCTGGTCAACTTCGTCATCGTCCAGGCCGCGCCAGGCGGGCCGGTGGAACAGGCGATCGCCCGTTTGCAAGGCATCGGCGGCGGTGCACCGGGGGCCAGCGTCGAGACCCTGCATGCCAGCTCGCGGGCCAGCCGCGGCCTGGACCCCAAGCTGATCGAAGACATCAAGCGCCAATACGGCTTCGACAAGTCAGCCCCCGAGCGGCTGTGGCTGATGCTGAGCCAGTATGCCCGCCTGGATTTCGGCAACAGCTTCTTTCGGGGTGCCAAGGTTACCGATCTGATCCTGGAAAAGATGCCGGTAACGCTGTCGCTGGGCTTTTGGGCAACCTTGATCACCTACCTGGTGTCGATTCCCCTGGGCATTCGCAAGGCGATACGTCACGGCTCGGCGTTCGATGCCTGGAGCAGCAGCCTGATCGTGATCGGCTACGCCCTGCCCTCGTTCCTGTTTGCCTTGCTGCTGATCGTGCTGTTTGCCGGTGGCACTTCGTTGAACTGGTTTCCCGTACGTGGCCTGGTCTCAGAGGACTTCGACCAACTGAGCCTGCTGGGCAAGCTGGCCGATTACTTCTGGCACCTGGTGCTGCCGGTCGGAGCGCTGGTGATCGGCGGTTTTGCGACCCTGACCTTGCTGACCAAAAACGCCTTTCTCAACGAAATCACCCGCCAATACGTCATCACCGCCCGGGCCAAGGGCCTGAGCGAACGTCGGGTGCTGTACGGTCATGTGTTTCGCAACGCGATTCTGCTGGTGGTGGCAGGCATCCCTCAGGCGTTGATCAGTGTGTTCTTCGCCGGGTCCCTGCTGATCGAGGTGATCTTCTCCCTCGATGGCCTGGGCCGCATGAGCTATGAGGCGGCCGTGTCGCGGGACTATCCGGTGGTATTTGGCTCACTGTTCATTTTCACCCTGTTCGGCCTGCTGATCCGCCTGGTTGGCGACCTGTGCTACACCCTGGTCGATCCGCGCATCGACTTTGCCACGAGGGCTCACTGATGTTCAGCCTGTCGCCGGTTTCACGCAGACGCCTGCAGCGTTTTCGCCGCAACCGCCGTGGCTGGATCTCGCTGTGGCTGTTTGCCGTGCTGCTGGTGCTGAGCCTGGGTGCCGAGCTGGTGGCCAACGACAAACCACTGCTCATGGGTTATCAGGGGCAATTGTATTTCCCGGCGTTCAAGCGCTACACCGAGCAGACCTTTGGCGGTCAGCTGCCGTTCCAGCCGGACTACCGCAGCCAGTATGTGCAACAGCTGATCAAGGACCAGGACGGCTGGATGCTGTTCGCGCCGGTGCCATTCAGCGCCGACACACCCAACTATGACCTGCAGCAACCTACCCCCAGTCCACCGTCGGCAGTGAACTGGCTGGGTACCGATGACCAGGCCCGCGACGTGCTCGCACGGGTGCTGTACGGCACGCGGGTGTCGATCCTGTTTGCCCTGGCCCTGACCTTGATCAGCACCGTCATCGGCATCGCCGCCGGCGCCTTGCAGGGCTACCACGGTGGCTGGGTCGATCTGATCGGGCAACGCTTGCTGGAAGTCTGGTCCGGCCTGCCGGTGCTCTACCTGCTGATCATCCTCAGCGGTTTTGTCGAGCCGAACTTCTGGTGGTTGCTGGGGATCATGGCGCTGTTTTCCTGGCTGGCACTGGTGGATGTGGTACGCGCCGAGTTCCTGCGCGGGCGCAACCTCGAGTACGTGCAAGCCGCACGGGCCCTGGGCCTGCAGGACAGTGGCGTGATCCTGCGGCACATTCTGCCCAACGCCATGAATGCCACTTTCACCTACCTGCCGTTTATTCTCACCGGCGCCATCACCACCTTGACCGCGCTGGATTTTCTCGGCTTCGGCATGCCGGCCGGCAGCGCTTCGCTGGGCGAACTGGTCAACCAGGGCAAGCAGAACCTGCAGGCGCCCTGGCTGGGCTTTACCGCGTTTTTTGCCCTGGCCTTGATCCTCTCGCTGCTGGTGTTCATCGGCGATGCCTTGCGCGAAGCCTTCGATCCACGGGCATAATCGCAGCCTTTGATTTTCAGGGAGCGGCCCATGCCTGCCAATGACAGCCTCAAGGATTATCAGCAGGTACGCCAACTGGCGATCCGTTCGCTGTTCGAAATCATCGAGCAGTCCAGCGAAGGCACCCTGATCGTCGACCGCGATGCGCGCATTGTCTGGATGAACCAGCGCTATGCCCGGCGCTTTGGCCTTGAAGATGCCACCAGTGTCATTGGTCAGCCCTGTGAAAGCGTGATTCCCGGCAGCCAGATGCGCGAGGTAGTCAGCAACGGCCGGCCGATTCTGCTGGATATGCTCGACACGCCCAAAGAACCGCTGGTGGTTATGCGCCTGCCGGTGCATGACGCTGACGGCGCGTTGATCGGCGCCATCGGCTTTGCCCTGTTCGACGAACTGCGCAGCCTGTCGCCGCTGCTCAAGCGTTACGCCAGCATGCAGCAAGAGCTGGCCTCGACCCGCTCACTGCTGCGTGCCCGTCAGGCCAAGTACAGCTTTGCCCAGTTCATCGGCACCAGCGCTGCCAGCCTTGAAGTCAAGCGCCGGGCCCGGCGTGGTGCCAGCAGTGACTCGGCGGTGTTGCTGCTAGGTGAAACCGGTACCGGCAAAGAGCTGCTGGCCCATGCAATTCATGCTGCCTCGTCACGGGCGCACAAGGCGTTTGTCAGCATCAACAGCGCAGCCATTCCAGAAACCTTGCTTGAAGCCGAGTTTTTTGGCACCGCACCGGGTGCCTACACCGGCGCCGATCGCAAAGGCCGCACAGGCAAGCTGCAACTGGCTGAGGGTGGCACCCTGTTTCTCGACGAAATCGGCGACATGCCGCTGCCACTGCAGAGCAAATTGCTGCGCGTGCTGCAGGAAAAGGAATACGAGCCGGTGGGCTCCAACCAGATGCTGCGCAGCGACGTGCGGATCATTGCCGCGACCTCCACTGACCTGACCGCAGCCATGGCCCGCGGCGAGTTTCGCGCCGACCTGTACTACCGGCTCAACGTACTGCCGATTCAGGTACCGCCACTGCGTGAACGCCTGGATGACCTGCCGGCGCTGAGCGAGGCGATTCTCGAAGAGCTGGGCAGCCAGCACGAGCTGGATGACGAAGCCCAGGCGTTGCTGGCCCGACATGCCTGGCCGGGTAATATTCGTGAGCTGCGCAATGTGCTCGAACGCGCCACCTTGCTTGCCGATCAGTCGCGTTTGGGTGCTCGCGACTTGCAGGCAGCGCTGGGCAATCTGGCGCCACTGGACGTGGTAGCGGCACCAATGAGCTATAAACAGGCCTGTGCCGAATTCGAGCGGAAGTTATTGGCCGATACCCTCGCTCGTTGTGCCGGGAATGTGCCAGAAGCTGCGCGACAGCTGGGGTTGGGGCGCTCTACCCTGTACAAGAAATTGGTCGCGCTGGGGCTCTCGTCTCAATAACGAGACTCGCGTTTCTTTATTGAGATTGTTATCGAGGGGCAAGCCCGTTCCTACAGGGCCCGGTGGGAGCGGGCTTGCCCCGCGAAAGCCTGTCTCAAACTAGAGACAAACAACCTCAAGAAACAAATAATATCCATATATTTCAATGGCTTAGGTTTTTGGCACGATTCCCGCTATCTCCTGCAACCCAACAAAAACAAGATGCACCCAAGGAGACACTCGATGAGTGTGATCATCGCCCTGGCAGCCCTCGCGCTGCTGATGCTGGCTGCCTACCGTGGTTATAGCGTTATCCTCTTCGCCCCCATCGCCGCCCTCGGCGCGGTACTGCTCACCGACCCTTCTGCCGTGGCCCCGGCCTTCACCGGCGTGTTCATGGAAAAGATGGTCGGCTTTATCAAGCTGTACTTTCCGGTGTTCCTGCTCGGTGCCGTGTTCGGCAAACTGATCGAGCTGTCCGGATTCTCCCGCTCGATCGTCGCCGCCGCCATCCGCCTGCTCGGCACCCGTCAGGCCATGCTGGTGATCGTGCTGGTCTGTGCACTGCTGACCTACGGCGGCGTGTCACTGTTCGTGGTGGTGTTTGCGGTCTATCCGTTTGCTGCCGAGATGTTCCGCCAGAGCAATATCCCCAAGCGCCTGATCCCGGCGACCATCGCCCTGGGTGCGTTTTCCTTCACTATGGATGCCTTGCCCGGCACCCCGCAGATCCAGAACATTATCCCCAGCACCTTCTTCAACACCACCGCCTGGGCGGCGCCCTGGCTGGGTTTGATCGGCACCCTGTTCGTGTTCTGCACCGGCATGCTGTACCTGCAGCGCCAGCGCAACAAGGCCCAACGCGCCGGCGAAGGCTACGGTTCAGACCTGCGCAACGAGCCGGAAACCGCCGCCGACCTGAAACTGCCCAACCCGCTGCTGGCGCTCTCGCCACTGCTGCTGGTGGGCGTGATGAACCTGCTGTTCACCCACTGGATTCCCGCCTGGTACGGCAAGACCCACAGCCTCAGCCTGCCGGGCATGACCGCGCCGGTACAGACCGATATCGCCAAGCTCACCGCCATCTGGGCGGTCGAGGCGGCGCTGCTGCTGGGCATTTTGCTGGTGCTGGTGGCCGGCTTTGGCGCGATCAGGCATCGCTTGGCCGAAGGCAGTAAAAGTGCGGTCAGCGGCGCACTGCTGGCGGCGATGAACACCGCCTCGGAATACGGCTTCGGCGCGGTGATCGCCTCGTTACCAGGCTTTCTGGTGCTGGCCGATGCCTTGCGCGCGATCCCCAATCCGCTGGTCAATGAAGCGATTACCGTGACCTTGCTGGCCGGCATCACCGGTTCTGCGTCCGGTGGCATGAGTATCGCCCTGGCAGCGATGTCCGACAGTTTCATCGCCGCCGCCAATGCCGCCAATATTCCGCTTGAAGTGCTGCACCGCGTAGCGGCCATGGCCAGTGGCGGCATGGACACCCTGCCGCACAACGGCGCGGTCATCACCCTGCTGGCAGTCACTGGCCTGACCCACCGCGAGGCCTACAAGGACATTTTCGGCATTACTCTGATCAAGACCCTGGCCGTGTTCGTGGTCATCGCCACCTTCTATGCTACCGGCATCGTTTAAGGAGCTACTCATGCAACTCAAAGGCAAAACAGCAGTGGTTACCGGCTCCACCAGCGGCATCGGCCTGGGTATTGCCCAGGTGTTGGCCAACGCCGGCGCCAACCTGATCCTCAACGGCTTCGGCGACGCCAGTGCGGCCATCGCCGAGGTCGCCCGCCACGGTACCCGGGTCGGTCATCACCCGGCCGATCTTGGTGATGTGAAACAGATCGAAGACCTGTTCGCTTACGCCGAGCGGGACTTTGGCGGCGTCGACATTCTGGTCAACAACGCCGGCATCCAGCACGTCGCCGCCGTCGAAGATTTCCCGGTGGAACGCTGGGACTCGATCATCGCCATCAACCTGTCAGCGGTGTTCCATGGCACCCGTCTGGTACTGCCAGGCATGCGCCAGAAAAACTGGGGCCGGATCGTCAACATTGCCTCGGTGCATGGCCAGGTCGGCTCCACTGGCAAGGCGGCTTACGTTGCCGCCAAACACGGAGTGGTCGGGCTGACCAAAGTGGTGGGCCTGGAAACCGCCACCAGCAACATCACCTGCAATGCTATTTGTCCGGGCTGGGTACTGACGCCGTTGGTACAAAAGCAGATTGATGACCGCGCCGCCAAGGGCATTGATGCACAACAAGCGCAGCACGATCTGCTCGCCGAGAAGCAGCCGTCATTGGCCTTTGTCACTCCCGAACATCTGGGTGAGCTGGTATTGTTCCTCTGTAGCGAGGCTGGCAGTCAGGTTCGTGGAGCCGCCTGGAACATCGATGGCGGCTGGCTGGCCCAATGACGGGCGGCCCGGGATCTGGCTGCGGCATCGTCTTTTTTACCTGCAAGGAGGCCTTATGCGCCCAATCCCTTTCACTGCGCTGCTCACCCTGACCCTGGCTGCCGGTACGTCCGTACAGGCCGCCAGCCTCAAGGATGTCGCGCCCTATCCCGAGGTCGAAAAAGGCTTTACCCGCCAGGTCATCCACCTGCCTAAGCAAGCCGATGAGTCGGCGTTCAAACTGGAAGTCCTGGCCGGCAAGCAACTGCTGGTCGACTGCAACCGCCAGCGCCTGGGTGGCACCCTCGAAGAGAAAAACCTCGAAGGCTGGGGCTACAACTACTACCGCCTGGAAAAAGTCATGGGCCCGGCTTCGACGCTGATGGCCTGCCCGGACAACACCAAGAAAGAAGCTTTCGTGCCGGTAGTCGGTGACGGTTTCCTGCTGCGTTACAACAGCAAGCTGCCCGTCGTGGTCTATGTACCTGAAGGCGTTGAAGTGCGTTACCGCATCTGGTCGGCCTCTGACGACGTGAAGAAAGCTACAGTGGAATAAAGGGTTCGGCACAAGAGGAACGCGGCATGAACCAAGTGCTCTGGCGCCCGAGCGAGGCGCGTATTCAGGCCAGTCGCATGGATGCCTTTCGCCGTGAGATCAACCGCAAGTACGGTCTGACCTTGACCGACTACGAGCAGTTGCATCGCTGGAGCATCGACCAGCGTGCCGCGTTCTGGCAGACCCTTGCCGATTTCTTCCGGGTGCGCTGGCATCAGCCTGCCGCCCGAGTCCTCGACGAAGGCCCGCAGATGCCCGATGCGCGCTGGTTCGCCGGTGCCACACTTAACTTCGCCGAACACCTGCTGCGTCGCCGCGATGCACATCCGGCGTTGGTCGCCGTGCGTGAAGATGGCGAGCGGCGAATCATCACCCATGCCGAGCTGGCCGCACAGGTTGCAGGCCTGCAGCGGAGTTTCCAGGCAGCAGGCATTGGCGTTGGCGATCGCGTGGCGGCCTGCATGCCCAACACCTGGCAAACTCTGGTGGCCATGCTCGCCTGTACCAGCCTGGGGGCCATCTGGTCCTGCTCCTCACCGGAGTTCGGCACCCACGGCATCATTGACCGCTTCGGCCAGATCGAGCCCAAGCTGCTGATAGTCTGTGGCGGTTATCAATACGCCGGCAAAAACATCGACCAGGTCGACAAAATCAACGAAGTGCTGGCGCAGCTGCCCAGCCTTGAACACTTGCTGGTAGTGCCGTACAGCCGTGCCGGTACGCGCACCGACGAATTTCACAGTACTGCCCGCGTCAGTCTGTGGGACGACTTCTATCAAGCCGGTGGTGAACCGCAGTTCACCCCGCTGCCCTTCGACCACCCGCTGTACATTCTTTACTCCAGCGGCACCACGGGCGTGCCCAAGTGCATCGTGCACAGTGCCGGCGGTGTGTTGCTGCAGCACATAAAGGAACACGGCCTGCACAACGACCTGGGCACGGACGACGTGCTGTTCTACTACACCACCTGCGGCTGGATGATGTGGAACTGGCTGGTCAGTGGCCTAGCGGTAGGCGCCACACTGGTGCTCTACGACGGCTCGCCCCTGCATCCCGGCCCCGAGCGTTTGCTCGACCTGATCGACAGCGAACGGATCAGCGCCTTCGGTACCAGCGCCAAGTACCTGGCGGCGCTGGAACATGCGCATATCCAGCCACGCCTGAGTCATCGCCTGGACTCGCTCAAGCTGTTGCTGTCTACCGGCTCGCCGCTGTCGCCAGAAAGCTATGACTACGTGTACCACGAGTTCAAGGCCGATCTGTGCCTGGCCTCGATGTCTGGCGGTACCGACATCTGTTCCTGTTTTGTCATCGGCAACCCGGTGCTGCCGGTGCGGCGCGGGCAGATCCAGTGCAAGAGCCTGGGCATGGCCGTGGAAGTCTGGAACGATGACGGTCATGCCCTGGTTGGCGAAAAAGGCGAGCTGGTCTGCACCCGGCATTTCCCGGCACTGCCTCTGGGCTTCTGGAACGACCCGCAGTCCGAGCGCTTCCATGCCGCCTATTTCAGCCAGTTCCCGGGTATATGGGCCCAGGGCGACTATGCCGAACAGACGCCTGAAGGCGGCATGATCATTCACGGCCGCTCGGACGCGGTGCTCAATCCCGGCGGCGTGCGTATCGGCACCGCAGAAATCTACCGCCAGGTAGAGAAGATCGACGAGGTGCTGGAGAGCGTTGCCATTGGCCAACGCTGGCAAAACGATGTACGCGTGGTGCTGTTCGTGCGTTTGCGTGAAGGCCTGCAACTGGATGAAACCCTGCAGAGGCGGATTCGCCAGGTGATCCGCACTAACACCACCCCACGCCATGTACCGGCAGTGATCGCTGCGGTCAGCGATATCCCGCGCACCATCAGCGGCAAGATCGTAGAACTGGCGATTCGCAACGTGGTGCATGGCGAGCCGGTGAAAAACACCGACGCCCTGGCCAACCCCGAGGCCCTCGAACAATTTCGTGACCGCCCGGAGCTGCGTGATCAGGCATAATGCGCGGTTTTAGCGTTTTGCGAAGGTACCTCGAGATGAAAGCACAGGCCCGGCATATTCTGGTCAAGACCGCCGAAGAAGCCGAACAGCTCAAGCAACGGATCGCCAAAGGCGAGGCGTTCGACGTGCTGGCCAAGAAGTACTCGACCTGCCCGTCGGGCAAGCGCGGAGGTGACCTGGGCGAAGTGCGTCCGGGGCAGATGGTCGGCGCTATCGACCAGGTGATTTTCAAGAAACCGCTGCGCGTCGTGCACGGTCCGATCAAGAGCAAGTTCGGCTATCACCTGGTCCAGGTGTTCTACCGCGACTAAAGGCTATCGTTGCGTCGCCCGGCGTGGAGCTGGCGCTGATCAGCCAGGTTGTTGCGCAAGCCGACGATCAGGTTGGAAATCGCCCGGCTACTGGTCAGCTGTTCGGCGCTGATACCGGTCACCAGCAAGTCGACCCGCTCGCAACTGCGATCGAACACCTTGACGGTCAACGAACGGTCGGCAGCCTGGGTGCACTGGCAGCGAGTAGGTAAGAAACTGCTTTCGATGATGTTGCGCAATTCCAGGGTCGAGAGCATCGGTACATCTCCTTGGCAGATGGCGGACAGCAGTTCCGGTGTGCCCGGTCCAGCTATAAGCCTAGGATATGTCCCCGACAGCCTCAGATCCTTTCTCTATAAGCACCAACCGCCACACTAGGCCCGGCGCGCCGCCAACAGACCGAGCCCGGCGCAACCGAGCAGCGTCGCACTGACCCGGTTGAACAAGCGCCGTGGCCCCGGCTGATTGAACCAGCGCTGCAGATAGGCGCCAAGCCAGGCATAGATCGCAATCGCCAGCCACTCCAGGACCAGGAACAAACCGCCCAGCCAGGCAAACTGCTCGGAAACCGGCATAGGGCTGGAAACCTGGACAAACTGCGGCAGGAACGCGGTGAAGATCAGTATCGCCTTGGGATTGCCGGCGGCGACCAGAAACTCCTGACGTGCCAGACGCAGCGTACCGGCGGCCTGGCGCTCGGCACTGACACTCGCAGCAGCCACCGGTGCGTGCCACAGTTGCCAGGCGATGTAGAACAGATAGGCGGCGCCGAGCAGCTTGATGGTCAGAAACAGGTACTCGCTGGTATGCAGCACCACCGCCAGCCCCATGGCCGCCAGCACGATCATCCCGGCAAACGCCAGCAAGCGCCCGACGCCGGCCACACAGGCAATGCGCAGGCCGTAGCGGCTGGCATTGTTCAGTGACAACAGGTTGTTCGGCCCCGGCGCCATGTTCAGCGCGAAACAGGCAGGAACGAACAGTGCGAGTAAAGAAAGGTCCATCGGGGTTCTCCGGCAGCTTGGACCGGCAGATTCGGGTCAGAAGCGTTCAAGCGTCAAGGTACAGTTGGGCAAAAAAATTGGTTTTTCACGGAATTCCGGGGGGTATGGTCCTTGGGATGGATTGTTGGGGCTGTGAGCTTATCCAGTTGGTGTGGCGACGCTGCCGGCCCCTTCCGCCTTTACGGCGGCCTACTTTCCTCTTGGGGAAAGTAGGCAAAGCCGCCTGCTCCTGCATACGGCCCTACGCTGCGCTCCGGGTCCCTTCGCTTCGGTGCCCTCCAGGGGCATCGCGGCCTACGACTTGCTTCGCCAAGTCTACGGCTCGCGAACTTCGGCTTTGGCCGAAGGGTGCTGCGCACCAGCCCCCTCCAGACACCTCCGCTCAGCCTCCTGAAGTCGCAAAGTTACGGATGGCGTCTGCACTGGCGCATCTTCGAAATTTGATTCTGGCGGAGCCAGGATGCCATCGCGGGGCAAGCCCGCTCCCACCGGGTTAATTGGTCGCCCGGTGGGAGCGGGCTTGCCCCGCGATATCGACCCGCCAGTTACATCGCATCGCGGGAAATCCCGCTTCAAAGTCTTGATCTTCATGCACGCAAGTGCAGGCGCCGCAGACTGCGACTTCAGGAGGCTGAGCGGAGGTGCCTGTAGGGGCCAGTGCGTAGCACCTTCGGCGTAGCCGAAGAACGCGAGCCGTAGACTTGGCGAAGCAAGTCGTAGGCCGCGTGGCCCCGGAAGGTGCCGGAGCGAAGGGACCCGGAGCGCAGCGTAGGGCCGGATGCAGGAGCAAGCGGTTTTGGTTCCTTTTGCCAAGACAAAAGGGACCCGCCGTAAAGGCGGAAGGGGCCGCCAGCATCGCCGCACAGAATGGATAAGCTCGCCGTCTCAACATCCCAACCCAACCCAACTAGGGCAGCAGCCTGTTCAGCGATACAGGCCAGGGGCAAACCCGACTGTGACTGATTGCATTGGCCGTGACGGTGATCATTCAGCCGTTGTGGCGTTGACCAGGCTGAGCGTGTCCAGCGCCAACAGGCTGAAATGGCCACGGGACCAGCCACCGGTATCGATATGCCAGATATTGCCCAGCACGCGCATTGCCTGAAGGGGGGTGTGACCCACGATCAATGCGCGCAGGCCGGCAATCGGCCGCTCATCATCCACTTGCAGCCGACGCCGCGACCACTGGCAATAGTCCTGAAGCTCGAACGCTGGCTGCGTCTGCAGTTGCTCGCACAACTCGGACCAGCTGGCACAAGGGCAATCGGCGTGTACCAGACCGACCAGCCCGGCGGACGTCTCGACCTGAAGCGCCAACGGCATGCGCGCAAAGCGCTCGGCGAAACGTGCCTGCTCGCTGGCGGGCAGGTCAAGAAACCAGCCGCCGCCCGCCGCCCGGTACTGACCGTAATCCAGCCAGCCACCGCTGACATGCGTCACCGCCAGCGCCTCATGATTGCCTTGCACCGCGTGGAACCAGGGTTGTTCCAGCCAGTGCAACGCCTGCGGGCACTCCGGGCCGCGGTCCACCAGGTCACCGACGCTGAACAAGCGATCGACGTCGGGATCGAAACCGATGGCCGCCAGTTGCGCCAGCAGACGCTGGAAATGACCGTGAATATCACCCACGGCATAATCGCGTCCCCGCTCGTTGATGGCAAACCGCTCAACCCTGCTCAAGCTGTTCTCTCCTGACCCGCCAGCCTTGGCAGGGGTACAATAAAAGCTGTGCAGACACCTGCACCTGGAGGTGAATCATGCGCCCTGCCCTGACCTTTGTCGCCCTGAGCCTGCTGGCTTCAAGCAGTCTGGCTCAAACGCCACCAGCCGGCCCGGTCGAGGTCAACTACGACAAACCCGAACACTTTCGTGATGCCAGCCTCGACTCCAATGGCTATGAGCGCGGCGCCGACGAGCATGTCATGAAAGAGCTGCGCAGTTATCTGCAGACACTGGGCAAGCGCTATCTGCCACCCGGCCAGACCCTGCGCATCGACATCCGCGACATCGACCTGGCCGGCCGCTACGAACCCTGGCACGCCCAGGCCTACACGATACGTTTCATGCGCGACATCACCTGGCCCAGTATTGACCTGCACTACGTACTCTCGCAACAAGGTCAGCTGTTAAACCAGGCCGATGCTCACCTGACAGACAAGTTCTACCTGCAGCGTCCAGGCCGTAGTGCCACCAGCGACCGGCTGTATGCGGAAAAAGCCATGCTCGAAGAGTGGTTCCGCAAGCAGTTTGCCGTACAGCACCAGACTTCTTCCTGAACTGATCGGCTCGCCTGGCAGTCTGAACCTGTGTGAACTGTGCAGAGGATGATTCCAATGGTCACTCACTACAAGGTCGCCGGCCACCTGGCTTGCGGCCACCACGGCAATAACCTGATTTCGACCCGCGAACTCAATCGCGTCAAGTGCCGCAGTTGTCGCAACACCGATGCCTACAAGGACGCCCGTCGCGAACAACGCAACGCCGCTCGCCGCGCCGCGCGCAAGGCCAAGGCGCAACATGCCGCCAACGACTGGCGCAGCGCCTGGATCGAACGCCTGAGCGCCCTGCCCGGATTACAGCGCCTACCCCGCGGCTTTCACGGTCAGGCCTTCGTCTGACCCTGGCCGCGTAGCAGCTTGCCTGCGGCGGTGGGTGCAATAAAGTGGTGAAGCGGCACCACAGCCACCGCCCGGGCACTGCATTGAACTATCCTCAACGCGTTGACACGAGCGTGCTGTACTCGCGTCGTCATGGCTGGTTTTATTCCTCTCGGGAGAACCGTTATGAAGTATTTGGCAGCGTTAATCATCGCATTGACCATGGGCGGCAGCGTTTTTGCCTCCGAGTGCGATGACAAGATCAAAGAACTCGAAGGCATCGATCAATCGGCGGGCCAGGCACTTGGCGGCGGCAAGGTCGAAGAGTTTCGCAAGCTGCTGGAGCAAGCCAAGCAAGCGCAGAAAGACGGGGACGAGGCGCTGTGCAATTCCTCGGCAGAACGTGCGCTCGGGATCTACAAGGTAGGACGCAGCAAGTAAGCGCGCCGATGCACCTTTGCAAACCGCGAGGCGTATCACGTCCCGCGGTGCAAGGCTGCCCATCAGAGGTAGCGCAAATCAGGTCCTGAACTTCGACACCATCGCATTGAGTTCCACCGCCAGGCGTGAAAGATCCTGGCTGGCGGCGCTGGTCTGGTTGGCACCTGCCGATGTCTGGGTCGAAAGGTCGCGTATGTTCACCAGGTTACGATCCACTTCCCGGGCGACCTGCGCCTGCTCTTCGGAAGCCGAGGCGATCACCAGATTGCGTTCGTTGATCGAGGAGATCGAACTGGCGATCACTTCCAGTGCGTCACCTGCGGCTTGAGCCACCTGCAGGGTATTGTTGGCGCGGTTCTGGCTGCTGTGTATGGCGCCGACCGCCCGCTCCGAGCCGGACTGTATGCCGCCGATCATCTGCCCGATTTCCTTGGTCGACTCTTGGGTCCGATGGGCCAGCGCGCGCACTTCGTCAGCGACCACCGCAAAACCACGCCCGGCGTCGCCAGCGCGGGCGGCCTCGATGGCAGCGTTGAGGGCCAGCAGGTTGGTTTGATCGGCAATGGCACCGATCACATCCAGCACCTGGCCAATTTCGTTGACCTGGCTGGCCAGTTGTTCAATTTCTTCCGAGGTGACCGTCACATCGCCGGCCAACAGGCGGATCGACTCCAGCGCCTGCTTGACCTGATCGCGGCCCTGCAGGGTGGTCTGATCGGCCATCTGGGAGGCATCGGCGGTGCTCGACGCATTGCTCGCCACCTCTTCAACGGCGGCAGTCATCTGGTTCACAGCCGTCGCCGCCTGATCGATCTCGGCGCTCTGCTGGTGCAGGCCGCGGCTGGTGTCTTCGGTCACTGCGTGCAGTTCTTCCGACGCCGAGGCCAACTGGTCAGACGCGCTGGATATCTGCCGGATCGTGTCGCGCAGGCTGTGTTGCATCGTGCGCAGCGAAGTCAGGAGCATGGCCGGTTCGTCGTGGCCGGTAACGTGGATTTCCTGGGTCAGCTCGCCCGCTGCTACGCGCTGGGCCACCTCCACCGCGTCGGCCATGGGGGCGACGATGCTACGGGTCAGCAAGATGGCAATGATCGTCATCAGCAGCAGAATGATCACCAGCGCGGCCAGCACTACCGTCACCGCCTCGGTGAACGCTTCGCTGCTGTGCTGCGCGGCGGCGTAGGCACCCTCTGAGTTGAACTGGATCAGAGCCGTCAGCGCGTTCAGCATCGTATCGGCATGTTCGGCAAGCGGGCCGTTGACCAGGCGATCAGCCTCTTCCAGCTCCCCGCTTGCTACCGCAGCGACGATCTGTGCTTGCAGAGCGGAGTAGCGTTGGAACTGAGCGAAGAAATGCTCATAGAGTTCACGGTCCTTCGCCAGCGTAATGGTCTTTTCGTAAGCACTCAGCTGATCGGGCAGCGTCTTGTTGACCGCGGCAAGACGATCGAGGGTGCTCTGGCGAACACTGGCGTCATTGCGCAACACGCTGCGCAAGGTGAGCGCTCGCCCTCTGCCCAGGCTGGTACCGACATCCCCAAGGGCGATGATCGCCGGCAGCCAGTCTTCCCGGATGCCATCGGTGGCGGCGTCCATCTGATTGGCCTGAAACAACGCGACCATCCCCATGATCACAACCAGCACCGCCAGAAATATGAATGTGCATCCCGCTCGCATGCCTATTTTCAAGTTCCGCAACTGCATGACTTACTCCCTAACAAGGTCCACAACGGCTAGATGCCCAAAGTGATATCATAATGACATCACGCAGATCTATTCGGATGGTTGTAAGTCATAAAAGATCACAGTCGCAGGCAAGCACTCCCCGTTACGCAACACGCTCGAGCGTATCCACCGCGCCTTTCTTGCGCCCCCTGCTCCAGCGCATCAGGGCGATCTGAACCCCCTTGTTCCAGCAATAGGCCACCACGACGCCACCCACGATGGCGAGAACCACCGCGAGCACCGGCTGATCGCTGATGCGCCGGGCCACGGAGTGGAACTGGAAATGCGTGAGATAGATGTACAGGGTTGACGAGGCGATCACTGCGCCCGCTCGCGCGATAGGGCCAGGCACAGGAACGGACCTGACCCAGATCAGCGCAAGGAGCGCAGGCAGGGCGATATCGATGTGTTTTCTCAGCATAAATTCGTCCCAGCCAAGCTCGGCGACAGTCATCAGCTCCAGCCCGCCGACGATCAGAACAGCCATGGCACTGGCGCCCCACTTCTGCGCCGTTGTCTCGGCGTAATGAACGGCCATGCCGAGCACCATAACCGCCAGGTAGTGCTGTGGCACCCGGTTGTACAACGGCGCGGCGTCGAATACGAACAGCTTGAGCAGCGCATCCGCCGCCAGCAGAGCGCATGCGGCCACGACCAGACAACGAAACGGATCGGCGCTGATTATTGTGCGCACTCGCTTGAACGACAGGACCAGCCCGATGATCAGGATCATCTGCACCAGCACTTCGATGTACCAATAGTGAAAGATGCCGACACGATCCGTTTGAAACCAGTTGGAAATCAGCAACAGCGATTGCCAGCGCAGCTTGTCGAACAGCACCTGAATCAGCACGGTGTAGAGAATGGTCGGCACCGCGATGCTGGCAACGGATTTGAGCAGCATGCGCGCGTCACCGCGTTCTTCGATGGCCTGGAACTGAAAGCGTGCCAGGCTGATGCCGGAGATCAGGAACAGCACCGTCGTCTCGCCGCTGATCAGCCAATTGGAAAACACATGCAAGTGCCCGACGACAATCAGGATGATCGAGGTAACCCGCAGGAACACCGGAACTTCCATGGCCCGCAGAGACCACTTCGAAGGCCTGGGTTGGTTCGCCAGTTCGGCGAATTCCCGTACCGGGGTGACTTCCCAGCGATCCGGCAAATGGCCGATCAGCTCTTCCAGCACCATCGAAGCCTGGACAAAGGACAGAGAATCACCGCCCAGTTCGACGAAGCTGAGGTTGGCATCGACATCCCGTACCTGGAGTATCTGCGCCCAGGCCTCGGTCAGTTTCAGCGTCAACGGGGACAGGTCCTGACGGGTACTGGCAGCGCTTGCAGCCGTATTGTCGAACGGCGCAGGCAAGGCCCGCTTGTCGATCTTGCCATTGGGCGTCAGCGGTATGGCTTCGAGGAAAGCGAATATTGCCGGCACCATGTAGTCCGGCAGTTGGCCTGCGAGCGCCTCTCGCAATTGAGCCGTCGACACGGACTGTTCTGACACGCAATAGGCGACCAGCCTCACCATCGCGCTGTCATGGTTGGCCAGCACAACACATTGCTTGATCTGCGGATGGCGGACGATTGTGCTTTCGATTTCAGCCAGTTCGATCCGGTGGCCGCGGATCTTCACCTGACTGTCAGCGCGCCCCAGAAAACTGACACTGCCATCTGCAAGGTAGGTACCAAGGTCGCCGGTCCGGTAACAGATGTCGTTCGCGGCACCGGTAAACGGGTTGACCACGAATTTTTCCCCAGTCAGCGCTGCATCACCCCAGTAGCCCAGAGACAGATAGGGGCTGCGGATCAGGATTTCCCCGACTTCGCCTTCACTGACCAGTTGATTGGCATCATTGACGATCAGCAATTGCGCGCTATCGATGCCCTTGCCTAGCGGGATTCTGGTGTTATCGGCGTGCTCATCGACCTGATGGAACGCCATGGCCTGAGGGGTTTCCGTGGTGCCGTAGAAGTTCACACTGACGGCATCCGGAGCAATTTCGCGCATCTGTTCGTACAGCGTCTGACTGAGCGCATCGCCGCCCCAGAACAGATAGCGCAGGTGATTGAATGCCAGTGCATTGATCCGCGCACCGGTTTCAATCAGTTTGCCCAGCGGCGGCGTGAGGTGGATGACCGAGACCGCATGGCGCTGTATCCAGTCCGCCAGGGCCGAAGGGTTGGTCAGGGTCGCCTGGGTCGGACAGATGATCTTCGCGCCGATCGACAGCGGCGTGAACACATCCCGGTACACCGGATCATGCCCCAGCCCCGAAAGCAGGGAAAAGCAGTCGTCGCGGGTAAAACCATGACGACTGACATGCCATTCGATGAAATGCACCAGTGGCGCGTGATGGGTCACGATCCCCTTGGGTTCGCCGGTGCTGCCTGAGGTGAAGGTGATATAGGCCGGCTCGCCGGGGTCGATTTCGGGCAGTACGGTTTGCTCACCGGCAAATTGCTGCAGCGCTTCGTCGGGCGCTTCCGCCACCCTGACGACCTGCGGCGCCGCATGGTCTGCACCCGGCGCCGGATGTGCGAGATTGAACTCGGCCCTGGCGTCCCCACACAGCAACACAAAGGCAGGTTCAAGTGTGCTGATGATCTGGCTGACACGGGCAGGCGGATAAGCGACATCGGCAATGGTGAAGGTCAATCCGGCGCGCAACGCGCCGAGCATGGCATACACCAGGCCCGCACAGCGGCTTGAGACAATCACCACCCGCCCGGATCGGCTGGCGCCGCTTGCGCTCAAGAACGCAGCGATACCCTGACTGATCCGATCAAGCTGGCGATAGCTGCAGGTAACGTCCTGGGCAATGATGGCCGTTGCATCAGGCGAATGTTTTGCCTGTTGCAGAAAGTCGTGGAATATCGGGCGCTCGGCACGATACTCCAGGCTCAGCGTCGGGATTGGGCGCAGATCCGGCATGTGTTTGTTTGCTCCGCAGGGTCGGTACGTGGCTAACAGCGAAACCCGGTAGTCCAGCACAGTGATTGCCGCTGGATGATAGGTGAACGCTAGTGCACGCCGGCCGCGGGCGCCAATGCTGAGGTCAGGTATTTGGTGGGTTGTAAGTGTTGGTTTGAATTAACACAACACAGGAGAGTTCAAGCACCTGGACGACTACCTGCACAGTGCCTCATCCGGCCTGGCATGCCGCCCCCTGATCCATGTGCTCGCATCAAAGGCCGAGCCTTTAGCCTTGGCCATCCTGCACAGTGACCCTCACGCCCGTAGCCACAATTTCGTACTCAGTTTCGGAAATCTTGTTCACGGCACCACCGAACTGCATTTCGAAATGCTTCAGGCCTTCATGTCGAATCATGCCATTTGACGAGCGCTCAACGGTTTCATCCTGATAGATGTTAATCACGTAGTTCACATTATCAGTGCCAACTCCAACTATTTTTCCAACATATTTATCTGCCATGTCCGAACTCCTTGCGTGAATCCTCAAAGTAGCTGGTACAGCCAGATCAATCCACAGCATTGATCAGTCCAGTCCCCGGTTGTGGACGGCCGTCACCCCCACAGCGCCCGAGCAGCCCGACCAATCGAGGAGGCGGCACTCGATGCCACCGGTCGCTTCGCTGAATGCTTTGTTGCAACCAACCAAGCAGGTAGCTACTACTAAAGTCTTACCTGGGGAGGTACGAAATATGCAATCAAGATTTGTTATCGTTCCGGCTGTGCCCATCGAAGAACAATCTTTCCGATCGGGGGTCCGCTTCTACGCCACAACCGTATCGGGCGGCTTTGACATTTACGACAACACCAAGAAGCTGCGACTCAAACCGAGCTATCCGAGCAGGGCAGAAGCAGAAGAACAGTGCAGGGAGATGAACGCTGAATTCAGTTGGTGCACCAGCTAAGGCAATCCAGCGAAGCAAGATGCCCGCGCAACGAAGCGGCGTATGCGCGAACCGTGGCGCTGGCTACTGCTTGCGCCGCTCTACCCCGCCTGGGCTGTACCGGCAATCTTTCAAGTATTGCTCATGAGATCAAGCTGTCGCTCGAGCTGATTCTGCAGTGCAGCCGCAACAGCATGCTGTTGAAGCTGCATGAAGGAGGAGAAAGGTTAATTCAGCCAGATGGCCACCTTTTTTGTAATGACAGGACGCGGGTTTGTGTTGGGGTCATACTCGTTTGCGATCCATTCCTTCATGGCGTCTGCATCAAGCAACCGACCTTGGCCCAATGACGCTTCCACTTCTGCATCCAATGCATATGGCCCGCAGGTGGCACACACGGCTGAATAGGGCCCGTCGGGTTCCGTCAGATCCTGCGCAGCATCGAGCCTGCAGATTTTGCATATCAGCTGATACATAGCAACGCTCCAAGCTTTCTCCCCTTTAACTGTAGTTGACTGCTACGAGGAATCCCCATGTCCACAGAAAACCGATCCAGTAATAGCGAACAGATGGTCAGCTAATTGCTCGCCTTGCCTGTTTTGCGGCGGCAACGACCTGCAAATCATGGAATGAAGTTAAAAGTTGCCGTCGCGCTCTGCTGCCTCCTTGGCGCCCCGAGCATTGCTTTCGCCCAATTACCTCAATCCCAAACCCCATACCGACTGCCACAAGTGACCGAGTCGTAAACGGCTTGTACTTCGGGATGCAACGCTTCTATTACAACGAAGAACAAGTTCGGACCATCCCGTACGAGCTTTATGCAAGGCAGAGTGAGCGAGTGGGCTATGTAGAGCTCTGGGACGATGAAAGCTCTGGATCAATGCATGTAAAAATCATTGATGACAATACTCTGGTAGTTTTCAACGACGCAAAAGAGAGCGACGAAAAGGACCGCCTCATATACAAAAAAGTAGCGCAGTTCGAAAAGAACCCTCAAAAAATTACTCCGCCTGTTTCCGACTCCTGATCCTGATGAACGTGAAGACGATGTTCGGCAGCATCATGATGATCAGCATCCCCCAGAAGCCAACATAACCGGCTTCGTGCAAGAAGGCGCCCAGCGCAATAAAAACCACCGTTAGCAAGAACCGCAGCGACAAGAATTTCTCTAGACCTCTCACCCTACCCCCTTAAATTCATTAACAAACTACCCACGATTCTACAGCCTGTGCCGCGGGCATGGAGAGCTATTGCCATGACGAAATTACTGTTGACGGCCAGCCGCTAGACCGCACAAACACGAAGCATCACCGGGTGATTCTGCTGAACGATCGGGCGATCCAGGCTCTGGGCAAAGCCCGCCGCCTGGCCGATCTTCGTCGGGTGGCTTCAAAATCGACCACTCCGGCCAGCCCATTTGTGCTTCAACCGGGAAAAGGCGGGATGTGGATCAGAGCGCCAAGTGGTACAATCGCGCCTTTCAAGCTCGCGCTCACGGCGCTGAGCATCCGTGAACGTCGTCAGTACGACACGCGCCACACCTACGCAACCATGTGCCTTATGGCTGGGATGAACCTCGCGTTCATCGCGAACCAGCTCGGCCATAGCGTCGAGATGTTGCTCTCTACTTACGCAAAATGGATCAGCTCCTCCTCGGATTGGAGGGAGCTGGAGAAGCTGCCGGCTTGAGTCTGATTGGCCCAAAATCGGCCCAAAACAGACGACGGCACCTAAACACACCTCTGGAACCCCCGCAGGATAAGCACTTGATTTCTACCGCTAACATCACCATGCTGTCTAGCACGGGCGTTTGCGGGTGCCGAAGCGTTGGATTCATTGGGCTAAATCCCCCATAGCCACCCACCAAAACGCATGTATTGGTATCAAAATTGGTATCACTTGCCGTGCTGTTTTTCGGCGTTCTGCCGACCGAACACAACCCCCCTCCTCCTGCAGCTCGTCACCCCGAGCTAGTCAGATTCGGCCTGCCTCGATTACTGCATATTCAAACAGTATTTGTAGGTGGCACCGTGATCATCGACGACGACAGCTTTTCGCTGGGCATGCCCACGCCCATGGAGATGCTTGAGCAACACGCTCTCCTGCTCCAGGGAGAGAACGAGCAGCTGCAGCACGACCTTTCCCGGGCGCGGAAGAACATCGAGAAGCTGGTGGCGATCAACCAGGGTCAGACCGAGCAGATCATTCAACTGAAAAGCAGCGTCGAGCGACTTACCTGGGATATGTCCAGGCTCCACGTAGAGAACACTGTACGAATGAACAAGCAGCTGGGCGGCTGCTCGTCGACATGGGGCGGGCAGCCACCGGGGCCGCATCAGGCTAGCCAGGGTGAGCTCAAACAAGCGGATGTATCGGCCCTCCAAAAATCCGTAGCTGATACTCCTGAGCTTCCGCCATGAGCGAAACCGCCCAAAGCCCAAGGCGCTGTATTTCCTCCGGTGAAGCGTAGCTTCTGGCCGCGTTGTGGCGGTTATCACATCTCGAAAGGCAGTTATAGCTATTGTTTCGCTAATGTGCCGAGTACTAATGTGCCAAATAGAAGGACCTGTTAATAATCTTAGAAATTGCACATCAAAGGGACTTGCGCGTGAAAAATACATTTTATAAGCTTTTTAAAAAGCCGTTTTTTGGTCGATTTTCAAAACCGTGGCGATGGCCAGAATCTGTTGACCAAACTCAATGGACGCGGCTTAGCATTGTAAGTCAATCCGGCGCAAACATCTCTGCTTTGTTGGCGCCTGCACACACGCCAAACGCCAAAGGCGCCATATTAATGGTCCATCCCATGGGTACTATCGCCAAGGGATTCTGGATGAAATATGGACACGCTGAAATGTTACGCGAGGCCGGCTACCACATTATGGTGTTTGATTTAAATGGTTTCGGCGAAAGCACTTCTACTACAATGGACTTCCCACTTGATGTGTTAGCAGCAGGACAAGCACTAGAAAGATGTCATCCTGACTTACCAATTGCAGTATTTGGTGCATCTATGGGCGCTGCAATGTCAGTTTGCGCCATGACACAGCCAACGCACCCATTTAAAGCCGCAATTCTAGAGTCTGCATTTCCGACACTTTTACACTTTTGGTCCCGTTACCCAATCCCTAAACTTGGAATACAGCTATCCAAACTTATATATCCTGCTGGCGAGCTTAGACTGCGCCCCACGAAAGCTGCACAAAACTTGGCGGGCACCCCTACAACCTTACTTATATATAGCGATGCTGATGAGCTCACTCCAGTAAAGGATGGAATGCTGCTAAGAGAGGCGCTCGATAAAAAAACCAAAACATTGTTCTGGCAAGCAACTAAAGGCGCTCACACCCACGCATTTGCAGCAAACCCTGACGAATATAAAAAAAGGGTATTAGAATTCCTGGACTTATACCTACCCAATAATTAACCAAGGGCATTCTCACCACTTACCTCAAGAGCTAACATGAGCTTTTGGGCGTTATCAATACAGCTTGCTCGAACAATTCGCCTATAGTTAATGTTTCAGAGCAATGGGGCAAGGAAGGATGCAAAGGAGAATTAATCGGTTGTCAGTGGAGTGGATGCATAGGCCAACCGAGGGCGCGGCGCTGGTACTCGTGAACTGCTTCGAACAGTGACTCTGCCTCCAGCCGCAAGCGCTCCACTTCCTCCACAGGTGTAAGGGAGTCCCGAGCTTCGTGGTAACGGCGAAGTGCATCCATTGCCTGCTGCACAAGCGGCTCACCGGTAGCAATCTTCTCTTCCAGGTCGTTCATACCCTGCTCCCTGCTATTTGATCAGGGCAGTATGGACGGCCGTACACCTGACCAGGGCCGCCTCATCACGATAGACGCACAGGCCTCTGACCAGCACCCTCGCAAAACCAATCCTCAGCCTCCCTGCATTCAATTTTAGTCCCATTCCTATTTGTTTCATTTTTGGCGCTGATAGCATCTCTTCCAACTATAGGGAATGTCATGCGGCTAGCCAGATAGTTAGCAATGCGCCGGCCGCTACGATGCAAAAGGTAAAGTTATGAACATGGGTTCGCTGATCAGATCAGTACTGACCGCCGCGGCATTGTGGAGCATGGCCGCATCAGCCATGGCAGTCACCTGCAAATATGAAAGTATCGAGCCGCCTGATGGGATAATGCCGCTGCAGATTTCGGCGATCACCGTAGGCCGGGATGTGCCGCTGGGAACGGAGTTGTTTCGCCAGACCTTCATGGTCATTGCAGGCCAGAGGTCTACAGTGATTTGTGAATTCGCGCCATTCCAAAGATGGTTCGAGTACACCGTCAACGCCGTATATCCCAAGGCCAACTGGTCAACGGGCCCTTACGCCAACAAGGTCTACAAGACCGATATCCCTGGTATAGGGGTGGTGTTCAAGAATGAACTGGACGGTGTGCTGCCAATGACCACGTCTAAAAACCCTGTCGGTTGTGCTCCGGGCTCTCCATCATGTGCCAATACCTGTACTGCGGGCCACCACTGTGTCCAGGCCGTATCGCGTGAAAAGTCCTCCTTCGAACTGATCCTAATCAAGATCGGCGATGTCAGCCCCGGTGTTCTTCGGGGCAACCGCTTGCCTCGACTCACGCTGGAGGGCTACTTTGGTGACGCGCGGATGTTGCTCTACAGGGTGGGCCATTCGGGGAGTATTAAAATCGTAGCGAACACCTGCAAAACTCCCGATGTCGTGGTACCGATGGGTACGCATCTGAGCAAAACCTTTACCAGGGTGGGCAGCGCCAGCGACTGGAAAGACTTCAACATTGCCTTGAACAACTGCCCAGCCTTTCATGGCATCTACGCTGAGAGCAGTTCAAGCTGGATTTCACAAGGGGGCGAAGATCCGGGTGGTGATGGCTACCCTGGATACCCTACTCAGAACAAGCTGCAGCTGCGCATCGATCCGGCTCGTCCTGCGATCAATGCCGGAAATGGGGTGCTTAGCCTTGACCCAAGTGGTTCCAGCACCGCACCCGCAGCAACAGGTATTGGCGTGCAGATCGCCGACGGCTACGGCATCCCACTGCCGCTGGCGACGGTGCGCGACTCCAATGTTTATTTGCGTGACTATGAGTCCAGCTACACCATCCCCTTGCGCGCCCGGTATCTGCAGACATCAAGCAAAGTCACACCAGGCCCAGCCAATGCATCGGCAGTTTTCACCCTGTCCTATCAGTAATTAGGGAAGGCACAGAAAGGTGATGCAGCGCTCGCCATCGATCGGAGATCTCTGCAGTTCGTCACCCTGAGCTGGTCAGAATTGGCTTGCCTCAAATACTGTATATAAAAACAGTATTGGTAGGTGACACCGTGATCATCGACGACGACAGCTTTTCGCTGGGCATGCCCACGCCCATGGAAATGCTTGAGCAGCATGCTCTTCTGCTCCAGGGAGAGAACGAGCAGCTACAGCACGACCTTTCCCGGGCGCGGAAGAACATCGAGAAGCTGGTGGCGATCAATCAGGATCAGGCCGAGCACATCACCCAGCTGAATGACAGGATCAAACGGCTTAGCTCGGATGTGTCTAGGCTTCACGTAGAAAACGCTGCGCTGATGAACAAGCAGCTGGGCGGCTGCTCACCGACATGGGGCGGGAAACCGCCCTAGCCATGGGGATGTATCGGCCCGCCAAACATCCGTAGTTGATACTCCTGAGCCTCAGCCATGAGCGAAACCGCCCGAAGCCCAAGGCGCTCCACCTCTTCCGGTGAAGCGCGACCTTTGGCCCCGTTGTATCGGCGAAGCGCATCCAGTGCTTGTTCCATCAACAGTTCTGCCGTTGCCATTGCGCTGGTCGAACCCTTCATTTCCCTGGCCTCTGATGGCGCTGCTTTCGCGAAGTTGAGAGATTGTCAGTGGAGAGGATGCGCAGGCCTGCCAAGAGCGCGGTGCTGATACTCATGAACCGCCTCAAACAGGGACTCAGCCTCAAGCCGCAGGCGCTCCACCTCCTCCGCTGGCGTAAGAGAGTCCCGAGCCTCGTGGTAACGACGAAGTGCATCCATTGCCTGCTGCATCAGTGGCTCTCCAGCGGCGATCTTCTCTTCCAGATCCTTCATGCCCTGCTCCCTGTTATTTTCCCAGGCAGTATAGGTGAGCTCGCACGCCGGGCCGGCTTTCCGAGCCAGGTCGCACAAATTCTGACTTACTGGTTTCGACCTACACTGATTTCAGCGAGGTGCGAGTTGCACACGCGCCGAGGGAGGTCACATGAACGACAAACAGTTTGAATTCCATCTTGAGGAGTTCAGGCAGCTGAAGGCCGAGATCTCCGCACTTCTAGCCAGAATTGGTTTTTTGTTCAGAAACTCCATCATCGCCAGCTCCGTCTTATATGCCTGGCTTCTCTCTAAAGTCGGTGGGTTTTCAGGAAGCAATGATTGCATTGCCTTTCCGAAAGATATGGCGGCCTTCGCCATTTGGATCCCCCCAGCTTTCGTAGGTGCATCGTTTGCCTTTGGAATACTCACCTACCTCCACGTCGTTGCGGTTGGAAAATACTTGCGTAAATGCGAGTGCGCACTTGGAGTCGATGGACTGGGATGGGAGAAATTTTGGTCAGAAAAGCGTCCTTACCTGACAATTGGCCTCACGCTGATTTGGATTCTGCTATTGGCGAGTAGTGTTTTCGTAAGCTACCAAATGCGACAGAAGCTGGAGCCCCTTCCAAATTGCCCTAATCCGAAAATTTCCCTAGAACTTCCGAATCTTTTCACCACTGGTGTAGAAGTTGATAGCAGGCATATACAGTTCCCAGCAGTGGTCCTTCACTTGAAAGATCATTTGACCAGGGAAGAATAGGACATCTCGCAAGCCAGGCCGGCTATTCGGGCTCGGTCATAAGCTTTCGCCAATTCTCCCGCTCGAGCGTCAGCCCGTGCGAGCAGGTCGGAGAGCACCATGGCGGCGCGGGTGGCAGCCCATCGACATGGGGCGGGAATCCACCGGAGCCGCATCACAACTAACCATGGTGAGCTCAATCAAGTGGATGAATCGGTCCGCCAAACATCCGCAGCTGATACTCCTGAGCTTCCGCCATGAGCGAAACCGCCCAAAGCCCAAGGCGTTCCACCTCCTCCGGAGAAGCGTGGCCTTTGGCCTCGTTATATCGGCGCAGCGCGGCCATAGCTTGCTCCATCAACAGTTCCGCCGTCGCTGCCTCATTTGTCGAACCCTTCATTTCCCTGGCCTCTGATGGTGCTCTTCGCTTTCGCGGAGTTGCGACGTTGTCAGTGGAGTGGATGCACAGGCCAACCGAGGGCGCGGCGCTGATACTCATGGACAGCTTCAAACAAGGACTCAGCCTCTAGGCGCAACCGCTCCACTTCCTCCACTGGCGTAAGAGAATCCCGAGCCTCGTGGTAACGGCGAAGCGCATCCATTGCCTGCTGCATCAGCGGCTCGCCGGCGGCGATCTTTTCTTCCAGGTCATCCATGATCCAGCTCCCTGTTATCTGGTCAGGGCAGTATAGGATTCAAGTAATTGGAGTGCCCATTCCTTCATGCAAACGGCAGCTATCGGCCAAAAGCGGACGTTCCTTCTCAACGGCTTTCAAGATCCAACCTGAGGCATAATCTGATCGTAAACGGGCCAGAAAATAGCAATCATATGGACATGCACACCTCATGCGGGCTGATCGAAATAGTTGACGAGCCTACTTACTCGTTTAATTCCACTGACAACGCACAGCCCTATGCTCTCGAGATCCTCCTTACGGACAAGTCGATCACGTCTATCCATGGTGTGAAATTAAATGGAGTCAGCATCCTGGTAATTGGTGCTGGGGGAGGATGCACCGCAATCCATAAGCATTCGGTACTCGTGCTCGACGACAAGCTCTATTTGGCCGTCGGCGACCACATCGCCTGTTTGTCGCTAGAGCTTCCCTATCAGCTTCTCTGGTCCGTTCAGGTCGACAGCGCAACGTGCTTTGGCATCCACTATGAAAACCAACAAGGTGCTCTCCTTTCACACGGCGAACTGGAGATTACTCGCCTGTCCATGGATGGCGTCATAATCTGGCAAGTCTCTGGCGCAGACATATTCTCTGAAAATTTTTGCTTAACCGCGGATTACATCGAGGCCGTTGATTTCAACATGTCTATCTATCGGTTTGATTACGTGACGGGTGAACTACTTCATGATTAGCAGCCTCTTCGGCCGTCCGCTTAGGGTCGGTAGCGGTCATACGGGAACGGCTGCTTCCGACCCAAAGCAGCCTTTCATCAACAGCTAGAATCGGCGACCAGGCTCCTGAGATAGGCAGTCAAATCACGAAACGGTTTTCGCCATCTCAGATGTATTCGCCCAGCCCAGTCCTTCATACACCGGCTTGCCGGCCTTGGTCGCGTGTAGTACGGCAAAACTCATTCCGCGTTGCGCAAATTCGGCTTCAGCCAACTTCATCAGGGTTGAAGCCAGGCCCCGGCGCCGGTAAGCAGGTTCGACGAAAACATTTAGCACATAGCCGCGCTGGTCTAAGGCCGGATGGGACGGATGAGGTGGCCAGTCGATATTCATCAGACCTATCGCCGCCACAGGCTGCCCCGTGTCCATCAGCGCAAAACCGTAGTAGCGGCCATCGAATAGGCGCTGGTGCAACCAGGGCCGGAAGTGCTCAGTCATCACCCGCAACTCCGATGGGTCTCCTCCCGCCTCAAGGAACATCGTTTCACGGTGCACACAAATGATCTCACGGTCATTTGGCCCTAGCCGACGGGCCGTCAAGCCTGGAAAATCGATGTTGCCGGGAATATCTTTCATCGTATGCACCTGGACGGAGCGGCCGATGGTAGGGCGGTCAATAGGAGAATGTTAGACACAGATTGAATAAAAACGCGCCATACAGCGATCGCGGCGCACGCATCCGCTCTTCAACGGATACGCTACGACTTCAACGCTGGTCATGGCATATACGCCCTAGAGCGTAGCTAAGCACTCCGAAGCTGTTGACCGGGACGACATTGTTGGATGATTGTTTTTGACCGCTTTTGGCCGATTGCTTCCTTTCGCCACCGGCAGCTTTGGGTCGAAAGCGGCCACTCATGAACGGCCGCTATCGACCCAAAGCTGCCCTTCATGCAGGGCAGCAATGAGTCATCAGTTGAAAAAGTCGGATTTTCAGCTCGCCAGAACTCTGGCATGAATTCCACGCGTAGCGTGGGAACGATCAAACTCGATCAAAACTGCTTTGGTGCGCTGGCGATGCGCTGATACTTACGCAACTGCCGGTTAATGCTGCGGATATCCAGAAAAAATATCTCTGCGCTACGCCAGAGCAGCATCCACGCGGTGACGGTAACGACTCCCACAGGGATGGTGCCTTCAATTCCCAGAGCCGTTCCCGCCAGCACCAAGGCTAGTGCCAAGCCCAGGAGTGTCAGCGCTACCAGCCGTTGGGTGCGGATATCCCCTCTGAGTTGTTCGCTCTTTTCCGCAAAGGTATTGCTGATGGCTTGTTGCAGGCGTTCTTGCTCATCTTCCGGGCAGCGAATGTGCAGACACAGTTCGGGGTGGTACCAGGCGCTATCAGACAGGTAGTCCACCAACTCGGGGCTTAGCTTGGGGTTGTCCGGCGAGGCAAACGGATTGAGGTAATCGCGGGTGATCGTCAGATCGATTTTTTGAGTCATAACGAACCTTAACCTGGTTGAGCGGTGGGCTGAGGCTTTCGTGTTCGAGGTAAAGCTAGTCGCAAGACAGATGCTTTGCCTGATTGGCAGTAGCACGCGCTGTTGCAGGAGCGGGTTTATCCGGGATGCGTTGGCTGAATATGCGCCGCGACCGTCTAGCATCAGTGCTGATTGTTATCACGTTTTGTTTGAGGGACAGGCAGCGGGCGGCGCATGCTCGGAAAAGGGCTAGAAGCAGCTTTGGGTCGATAGCGCTCATTCGCGACCGTACGCTATCGACCCAAAGCGTCCGTTCGCCACAGGCAGCAAACGGCCAGAAGCAGCCCGTGGACGGAGCGATAGCAAATGAGTAGCTATGCTTGGTCTACTGCCGGAACTGATTGAGCAGATTGGGCTTTCGGTCCATGGTGTATAACCCCCCTTCAGTGGTCGTCCGACTGTCACATTGCCCGGCCTAGTCAGGGATAGACGACAGAACAAGGAATGTTATCCACCAGGCCCGTGGTGGGGTCTATTTAGAGTTAGACCGCAGTAATCGATCCACTCACAGGAGGAACAAGATTATGTCCAGCACAATCCGCACCTGCCTCTGGTTCCGCGACGGGCGAGGCCAAGAGGCTGCAGAGTTCTACTGCTCTCTGATCCCCGGAAGCCGGGTCGAGACGATCTTTTCTGGCGATGCCGGACACGGCGCGTTCTCGGTGATCAACTTCTCGCTGGGCGGGGTGCCGTACCAGATCCTTGACGCAGGGCCGGTATTCACGCTGACCGAGGCGGTGTCCATTTCGGTCGCTACGGACGATCAGTCGGAGACCGACCGGCTGTGGGTAGCGCTGACCGCGGATGGCGGTGAGGAGAGTGTCTGTGGCTGGCTGAAGGATCGCTACGGAGTGTCTTGGCAGGTCTTCCCGCGACGGTTGACGGAACTGACGACAAGTGCCGACAAGAATGTATCTGCCAAGGCGATGGCGGCGATGATGAAGCAAAGGAAAATCGACATTGCCGAAATCGAAGCAGCGGTTCGTGGCTAGAAGCTAGCGGCCAAACAAGCCGGTTTTTTGTGGGCGATACTCACGAAATTCATATAAAAAACAAAGACCTACGATCAACCAGGCTTTTGTCGTTTCTGGCTGGGGTTCCGCTGGGGTCACAGTTCAGGAACGGGGCCTTCAACCGACAATCGGTAGACTGACTTGAGCTAACCGAAAAGGCGACCGACAGAGAACGGCCAGAAGCGGACGCTCGGCAATTGAACCTACGATGCTTTCTACCCAAGGGGCTTGCACTTCCGGTGTCTAGCAAAAAATGAAATGCTCGCTTGAGTACAGGGCACTATGAAACGACCCGATTTCGGCCCTCACCCTTGGCACGATAAAGACGCTCGTCAGCCAGTCTCAATACCGCTTCTGGTGTGGGTGACTCAGTGCATCGGCAAGCGACCCCGATGGAGAGCGTAAGTTTCCCTACACCTGGAACCTCGCTGGCAGCAATGGTTTCCCGAATCCGCTCAGCGATGGCGATTGCTACCTCTAGTGTTGTGTCAGGTAAGATCAAGGTGAATTCTTCACCGCCAGAACGGCACGCCAGATCACCGGTTCTGGAGTTTCGCTTGAGAATTTCCGCAATGTACTTAAGCGCGATGTCGCCTGCGTCATGTCCGAAGGTATCGTTGATGCGCTTGAAGTGATCGATATCCAGTGAAAGCACTGAGTAGTGCTCTTCGGCTTGTTGAAGCAAGTCGAGTACGCCGCTCATTACCCTGCGATTGGCCAACCCCGTCAGGGCATCGCTCTGCGCCTCCTGAGTAAGCCGACCAAGCTTTTGTTGCACCGACTGTACGCCGGTCAACATTGCCCCACGGATCGCCGAGGCTTCACGGTACCAGGCATTGACCCGTTGTAGTTGTGTGGTGGTGTTAATCGCCGCCAACTGCAGGGCAATTGCCGAAAGCTGACGCAAAGGCCGTGCGATCAACGCCGTGGCAGCGAAAATAAAGCCGAGGCCGACAATGCCCGCAGGAATCATTCCCTCAAACACCTCTTTCGATAGTTGTCCCAACGTGGACAGCGCACGTTCGGCAGGCAATTGCACCACTACCGCCCAACCTGCCAATGGAACCGGCGCATAACCAGTCAGCATCGGGGCGCCGCTGCTAGTTAGAACCTGCACTGCCCCCACATTCCCTTGTAAAGCCGCAGCTACCGCCCCATTGTCAGCTACCTCCTCACCAATCCTCTTTTGATCCGGGTGGTACAACAGGCGTCGGTTGCCATCGACCACCAACGTCAGAGTGCCCTCCTGATGAAAGTGGTTACTGATGACACTGTGGAGCACGCTTTGCTTGCGCAAGTACACCGAACCACCGATTGCACCGATGAACTGCCCGGACACGTTAAATATCGGTTGCGAAATCGCCACGACCAAATTGCCGGTCACGGACAAGTAGGCCGCACTGATCAAGGGACGTTGTTGGGCAAGGACGAACTGAAGGCCATCGGGACGAACAGTGGAGCCGGTAATTTGCAGGGTATCTGGATAGACCTGAAGCACCTTGCCCTGATCATCAACAATCACTATGGAATTGAAATCTGCATCCTGGGCCTGTAATCGCATGGCCTCGGCCCGCGGGGCAACTGGATCGTCCCAATGCGTCGACAAGACGTCGGCGCTGTATTTCAGTCGGCTCTGTGCCGCGGTTAGGAACTCACCGATGCTGGAAGCCATTTTGGCCGCATAGGCGCTATTGGCTACTTGTGCGGAGTGAATCAAAGCGTCACGCTGAATTCGATAGGCAACGATCAATCCATTGGCGAGGGTAGCCAGGACAGACAGTAAGACAACGAAAAAAATCAGCCCGCGCAAACCAATGGGCAAAAGCCTGATTCGCATGCTATGCCCTCTTTTACAGGGGGAACGCCAAAACCGGGTCTCACCTCTCGATTTCAGAGCATAGTTGCAATTCCCAAAGAGATGGCCCCTTGCGCCACGACTTCGTAGAAACCATCAGTAATCGCTGATTATTTCGCTAGTTCCCCTCCTTTCAACGGCTAATCCTGTGAGCCATCGGGGTCGCTGGCACCGGCCGCTTAGGGTCGGTAGCGGTCATACGGGAACGGCTGCTTCCGACCCATAGCGGCCGTTGGCCGAGGTCGGCTAACGGCCAAAAGCAGTCAGCTTCACGGTTGTTCACCTTGTTTTTGCCTGAGTGTGTCCTGAATAAATGCATGCTTGGATGCGGTGTACGCCTTTCTATCTTGCGAGAACTGTTCTTGTGAGGCCCTCTTCAGAGCCGCATACTTGCGACGGAGCATATCGTCAGTTCTCAGGACATCCCGGAACCGGAGGTAGTTACTCCATAGCGGGCTGTCTCTCCTAACAATGTGTAGGTGATGCGTCCGGACCTCAGGAGCCGATTCTTTCACGAAGAGGCATTCCCCATCGATGCCCCCATCGCCTCGATCCAGATAGCCCAGGGCACAGAGCAGCGGTCGACACTGGGAAATTTCCATACTGGAAACCACCGCCACGGCGATGTCAATAATGGGCTTTGCGTCGAGACCGGGCACTGCTGTGCTGCCCACATGTTGGATGTCCAGCACGAGATGCCCAATGTGCTGGTGCAGGACACGCCATTCTTGCTCGAACAGAGTGCGCCAATCCGTGCAATAAGCGACAACCTGTACAGCATTTCTTTTCAGGCCGATCATTCTTCTTTCCTTGGAACTAACGATTGAACTCACCCGAGACGGCCATCGAGTGTCGAAGGTCACGCCCCCCTTGTTGAAGAACGGTTGCAACGCACTTTCAAAGAGGCTGCAGCCTAATCGGACATTTGCAAGCCAGTTTCTGGTCAGACCCTGCGCCACAGCTTTGCCACCAACTTACTGCAAGCGGGCGCCGAACTTGCTCTCGGCCACAACGATGTGTCGACCACCATGATCTGCACGCATGTGCTGAGGGTGGCTACAAGCGGAACTGTCATCCTGCTGGGCGCCATGGACTTAAACATCATAGACCGCTTTGTAGTTGATGGATGAATGTCGCGTTCGGGTCGGTTGCAGCCCTTCACAACAGTGTAATCGGCCATGAGCGGCCATCGAACTGAACGCTGGCAGCCAACATTGTCCGCCAGCACACGTCAGTTCCTTATTTGACTTTCACGACATCATCCGGTTTCCAGGTCTGATCGTAAAAGGCGTCCTCACTGCCGTACAGACGAAGCGCCACGAGAAAGTTGCGCCCTGGAATAGTTTGAATGAAAGCCGCGTCGGCTACATCGGCTGGCTTCTCCGGGCCGAACCAGATTTCGATGGAGTCGTCCTGCTGCTTAGGAATGTCGTAATAGCCGTTGGTGGACGGCAGTAGCTGACTAGTTTGCGGCATGGTGCCATCGGTGATGTTGTAGGCGGTCACCGCCCAGAACAGCGCGGCAGGCGGGTTAGGTGGCAAGCGCAGTTTGTAGGTGCTGCCGCCTTCCAGGAACTTGCCATCCTTATCACGCCCCGTGAACGGGTACTTCGAACCGGCACCCGTGGTGTGCATGACCATCGCCGGCGCCGATGAATAGGCGAACTGGAAGAAGTTGGCCCGCTGGCTCACATCCAGGTAGCTTTCCTGCATCCAGTCATTGGTACCGCCGGCCCAGGTGTTCTCGTACTGGCGGTCCGTGTAGTAGAGGTTGCGCTTGTCATCGCGCCCCAATTGACGGTTCGCCAGGATCATCTTCGGTGCGGTTTCCACCGCCTTCTTCAGCAGGTCCTTCTGTTTCTGGTTCGGTTCGAAGGGCTGCCCTTTGACAATGCCGATGGACGCCAGCACACCCCGCAACTCCGGATCGATGGCCTCGACCGGCTCATAGTCGACGAAGGCCTTGAGCTTGCTCCAGTAGGTGTTATCGACGGGGTACATCATGTCCAGCGACTTGCCGCTGGCATCAGGGAATTCCATGGGCTTGGCGTCCTTTTCGGTTGCCCAGAGCGGGTAGACGCGCGTCGACTCGGCGTTCTTCACCGCCGGTGCCGGGTCGGGTTTGCCGTCACCCTTAGCCATGACCGTGCGGAAGAACAGGAACACGTTATACGTGCGTGATTTGACCGCAAAGTAGCCGCTTGGCACCGGGCCGTTGTAGTCCGGTGGCAGCAACAGATAGAGGCCGCCACGGGCTCGATCAGGGCCAATGGCCCCTACGTCGGTGAGAGTGCGCTGGAAGAAGTCGGTGAACATGCCAATGACGTTGGCGGGCGCTTTTACCACCAACGGGCCGGTCTGCTTCAAGTCGAGGTAGCTCATGGAGTAGATCACGTCGGCGTTGGGCGTGGGTACCATGGTCCGCGAATCCATGCGCTGCTTCCAGATCGGCAGCACGTTGTAGCCGGCACCGAAGGCCTTCTCCGATCCATCCTTCATGCCGATGGTGTTGAGCGCCGGCAGCATGGTCATGTAGGTGAATACCGCGCGCTGGTAGTACAGCTCGTCACGCAGGCTTTCGGCCTCCTTGGGATCGAGCCAGTTACCGTTGTTGATCTGCTTGATCAGCGGTGAGGCGGGCGCCAGGTCGGCCGCCTGCACCATGGGAATGAACGCCAACGCAGCCGCCAGTGCTGAAACCGCGAAAGACCGGTTTATCGAGCGCATCTGAATCTCCTTGTTTAAATGCGTCGGTGCGTGTTTGACGCCGCCGAGCGACCATCGCTTCACTTGGTTTTCTTGATGACGGGCGGCTGCCAGCTGCCATCCAGGATAGGTTGCTTACCCCAATACGCGCGGATATAGAGCGAGATGGGTTCCTTCGGCGAGGGTAGCCAGTTGCTTTCCTTATCCTTGCCGGGTGTGGAGGGGCCGATGTAGACCGTGAGCGAGCCATCGGCGTTGCGCTTGAGGTCCTTGTTCTTGGTACCCAGGGAGTAGCGGTTGAGCGTGTTCGTGCTGAACAAGTGCTTCTCGTTGTAGAGCGTCAGCGACCAGAAGCCCTGTACGGGCGGTTCCTGGCCGGCAGCGAAGGTGACTTCATAACTGTGGGTGCCGTTGAGTGGCGCGCCCGATTGGTCGAAGTCGGTGTAGAAGTACTGGGTCTCCGTCGGACGGTTGTCGAACATGTTCGACTTGGCGGTGCCGGTGCGGTTGAAGTAGTCGATGCCGAACTGCGCATTGTTGGTGGAGCGGTTCCAGCCATTGCCGGCCGGTCGACCGTTATGTTTCCACTCGAAGAATGGCTTGATGATGTCCTTTTCCGCTTCCACCGCAGTCTGCACCAGCAATTTCTTGAGTTCGGGGTCCTTTGCGGCGGCGTCCATCAGCAGCCGGAACTGCCCGTAGAGCGCTTCTTCCCCGGGCAATGGCGGCACCATCTCCAGTACCTTCGGGAACTGGTCGAAGAACTTCTCCGGAATCACCCATTTGGTTTCTCCGCCACTAGCCTTGGCAGCATTAGGGTTGGGGATGTCCGGGGTGTTCTTCCAGTCGATGGTCTTCATCTTCCCGTCGAAGTCCTTGAGCGGGTAGAAGGCGACCTGGTTGACCTTTTCCTGAATGGCTGCGCGATCCTCGGCGGTGTCGTCCATGAAGATGCGCGGGATGGCATTGGCCAGCACCGTAGGGCTGCGAATGATTGCCTCCACGCCCGCAGGCTTATCCCCCGTCCAGTTCGGCCCCACCAGCAGGTAGAAGCCCGGCTTGCTGCCATAGGGTTTGCCCAGTTCGCCCACCTGGTCGGTGCGTTGGTCGTAGATCGAGTAGACCCAGAAACGGTCTCCGAAATCCGGTACTTGAACGATCACCGGTTCGTCGTCCAGCGAGAAGAAGCCCAACCCGTAGACCACGTCCTGGTTCGGGCAGGTGACGAAGGTTTCCGCCGGCGTGATGTAGTCGTGCAACATAGCCAGACGGCCACGCGGTGCCACGGGGAGAATGCCGCCCAGCAGCCCGGGATGCGGTGCCTTGGTGATGGTGTCGTTGCGATTGAGCATGTTCACCATCGGCCAGCCCCAGAGATAGGCCATCCGGGCGATGGCCTTGGCATACGCGGGGTGGATCACTACATCGTTGGCAGGCTGGGTGATCTGCGGCGAGGTAGCTTGAGCCGGTTCGGCGGCGTGAAGCAAAGGCGCCCCCATCGGTAGCGCCAGGAGTGCAGCACACAGCAGTTTGAGCGAATGAGGCATCTTCGACATCCTTGGTTTTGTCGGCGTTTGGGAGGCGAAGATGCCTACTACGGTGGGTGCTCAAGCGAGACTCACGCTCTACATCAGGGGCTCCATGACGATAGGAGTCTAGGTCGTGTCTGCCGCACAGCAAGGGGACTGGGGAAAGCTGTCGAACGTCCGCTTTGGGTTGGTAGCTGCCTTTCACCTGTCCACAGAAACACACTCAACGTATCCTGCTGAAAGACAACATTGAAAAGGAGTTCGAATGAAAACCGATTGGCAACAAATTCGAGAAATGATGAACACTGTCATCGATAGCTGTGAGCAGATCGAAACGGCAGGATTCAATGAAGAACATCGCTCTGCGACCGTGGAAATCAAAGGCGTAGATTACTCCGTTCAGGAGTTTTTAATCAGTGCCTGGACGCTGCCGGAAAACATTCGCTACCAGATCATTCGCGAGCGTCATGAAGCTGGAAATGACCTTCCCTACGTTCCCGAAACAGCCCGCATTCTTGTCTCTATGGCGCAGGCTTGTGCGGAATTGGTCGGAGCAGCCGACACGGCACCAGCTCAAAAAGCTATTGCAGGAATGAATCATTGGTACAAGGCCTACGCTGTACCGCATATGACTACAGCCATCAGGCTGGCAAAAAAAGAATCTGACGCTTAGATTCACGGGCAATCACCCGGCGGAGACGGATCTGTCATCTCAGGTATGAACGTCTCCTATGGGTCGAAAGCGGCCGGTGGAGGGCATCGACAAGGACTGCAAATTTCAACTCACCGCATAACTTCATGCACATAGGCCTGGCAGGCCTGGAGCGCTTTCAGTCCTTCGTCACCGTCACCGGTGATGGCGACAATTCGTTGAGCATGCGCTGGGTCAAGTTCGGCTCGCGCGGCGCCATGAACCACGCCGCCGGGGCCGGTGGTGGTTGGCATCCCACCGCCACCACTCGGGGAAACGATCACCTGTGGCTCATGGATTGGTCAGCTCGGAAAGGCGCTGGCACCCCGTGAACTTGAAGCACTGTTGTGGGTGGCTCAAGGGCTCACCACCAAAGAAATCGCCCGCCAGATGGCGGTCACTCCAGGCACCGTGGCCAATCGCATCGAGGCCGCGCTTTTCAAGTTGGAAGCCGGCCGCCGCATCGAGGCCGTCACCAAGGCCATGCGCCAACAGATCATCAGCCCGCTGTGCATCGCACTGGCCGGGTTGATGGCTATGCACGCCGCCATGGGCGATGTCGACCCAATGCGCCGCGACCGCCGCGTGCCTGAGCGACGTGTTGCCCAGGTCCGAATCATCCGCAAGGCCGAATCGTTCGACCTGCACGCTTGATCCCAACTGAGGAAGACACCATGCAGACAGCAATGCATCCTGCTTTTCAGCAGAAGATTGCCGTGCTCGCGGCCCTGCTCGAGCGCAGCAAGGAAGTAAGAGCCGAAGCGCGCGCCAAGGTTGGCCACCCCGCCCCACTGTTCCAGGCTGTGAGCAAGGGCGGCACCTGGGATGTGGTCGAGATCGCCACCGGTACGACCAAGGGCTTCGCCTACAAGTACCAGGCTGCGATGCAGTTCGTTGACGCGATGGAGGCAGCTGCAACGCGCAAGCTGGTGGGACGGCAATGATCGGCGGCCCTATCCCAGACCCGCGCGTTCAAGTGCTTGAGCGGCTGAACGAGAGCATCGACAAGTTCTTCGCCGCCGGCGGCCAGGCCACTGAGGTCGAAGGCTACCAGCGCACTCCCCTACCGGCACGATCAGCAAGGGTCGACCCCGAAACCATCCTGAAGCGTCGGCGCCGCCGGCCAAGCACTGCAGAGCGCGCAGTCCTGCGGAAGCTCGCGGAGGATCTATGAGCAAGCGCAAACCGCACAACATGCGGACCCGGATCGAGCGTGCCTGCCGGGCGCTGCTCGGCACCAACCATGTAGCCGTGGTGAACATCGATCCCAGCGGCCAGCAGTGCCTAGTCAATTGGAAGAACTGCAGTCGTATCCGGAGCCGCCAGATCGTCGACGCGGTCTGCGATATCCCGCATCGCTGGACCATCTACCTGAGCGTTATGTGCGTTGGCGCCGGCGGCGAGCAGTACTGCAAGTCTGTCGAGGTCGCTCCCCAGGGCAACTACCTGGCCTCGCATCTCACCGAAGTGATCGAGGCCGCCCACACGGACCTGCGCGCTCAGTGCAACCCGCAGCACATCGTGGCCGCCGGATGGATCGCAATTCCGACGGACCTGACGCTTGAAGAGGCGCAGGCCGCCGCAGTGTTCGATGCCGTCGGCGCCTGGAGACAGGTGAAGGTCGCGGCATGAGACGAATCAGCAATCGGGCCCGGCATGGCCGGCGCCAGCAATGGATCAAACTGCCGCCCAGCGGCTTGAGAGGCACAGGCAATGGCCGAGAAAAAGACGGGAGCAGCCAAGCACTCGGCGAACTACCGCGAGAGGAAGAAGGCCGAAGCGGAGCGGTTTGGCATCGAGACGTTGCCAGTGGAAATGGCTGCCGGGACTCGGGCGGGAATGGTCGAGGCGATGAAAGCTCATGGCTATACCCAGTTGCAGGAGCTTCTGCAGAACCTTCACCGGTCGTTCCTGGCTGCCTCACCAGATGAGCAAGCCCGCCGACTACAACAACCTGACGCGCCAGCTTTTGAGATATCGCCAAAGCTAGCGCGACAGTTTGAGCAAGCCAGTCGGGCCGAGCTGAAGCGTGACTCTGGCGACGAGATCATTCACCCCTGCTCCGGGTAAGGCACCCACAACGTGCAGCCCGATGCCGATTGCGCAATCAGCCAATCATGACTGCGCTTATCAAATGGGCGGGACAATCCCTCTGAAACTTTCAAGGCCAAGGTATAGGCGCCAACAACCTCGCCCTCGCTTGGCATTGTCTTACCAATGCCTGGGCTCTTCTTCAGCGCAGTCATAGCTGAAGAAATGAATGACGGATGCAGATCGGGGTCGACAGTGGCCTCGATGACCATTACTGCCAAATATGCTGCGTTTGAACAGCGATCAATCTTCTCTCGCTGCTGCTTGTTACTTGGCTCGCCCATGGCGACAGATGACAACATCATCACCAAGCCCGCAGCTCCCACCACCAAAATACGCATTTCAACGCCTTCCTAGCTCGTTTAGTTGGCGCCATGTAACACGTTCCCACATTAAATAGCCACCATGCCGCATCCGGCCACGGAGGGCGGCGCATGCATGGGGAAAGCCATGAACGACTACATCTGCGCCTAAGGTGGGGAAATGGTCAGCACTGTAGATCCGGAAAAAGGCCCCGGCTCCACGGTTCCATTGCTGCTTAGCGTTGATTTGATAAAGATAGGAGTAGGCAAACCTTCTTCAACCTTGACTGGAACACCATTTGCCGGGGCTTTACCGTCAATCGTGAGTTTGGAGTACAAGCTGCCGTCCGCTCTAAGCTTAACGCCTGAAGTGTTTTCCTTGCTTGCAGAGGCGATTACGCTAGACGTTCCAGTACATGTCAACTGAAGAGTGACTGAGGCTTCATTACCATCAATAGCAGCATCACTGACGTTATTATGATCAATCGTAGTATTTCCTTTGATCTCGCACTGCAGTGCTGGCTTTGTTACTTTCGCGCAAGGCCCAACTGGCCCAATTGCACCTCCCACTCCAGGCCATCTGTACCCGTGTGCAAAGCTGATGCAAAAATTATCACTAACCCTACTATCTTTCGGAACAAATAAGCTTCCCTGAAAAGGAATTGAAAAACCTTTCATTTGGTTGCGTATGTCCGTCATGGAAGTTTTTGGCTTTACTTCCCAGTTATAGGTACTGAGCACCATAGCATAGGGGTCACCAGGCCCCTGCGCGCCAACCAAATATATACCACATGAACTAGCTGTCATATCAGTACAAACCCTATGGCCGCCACCCTCCCAGCTATTGACCGTGAAAAAATAGCGAGCTCCACCTGGCTCATACTGACTCTTGTTAAATTCGATAGAAATGGCATGTGCAGCATTGACTACGAAGCAGAGTAGAAACAAAAGCGCAGTCCAGTAAGGTCTTTTACTCTTCAACACATTCGCTCCTACACAAAAAATTAGCGGCTAATTCTATTAGGCACTTTTTGCTTTTTATCTAGGAATCTGCCGTAGCATTTGTAGGAATTTTCCGAGAGCTGTCAGGTGCTCTCCTGGCATCAACCCCGTTGCACCTCTCCGATTGAACTGAACCACCCTCCCACTTCAACGAATCACGCCACCCCGGCGAGGGCGGCGCCTGCACGCAAGGACCACAACATGACCTGTATGACTCCCCTCGCTCTGCCCTTTGAGAAAGAGCTGGTTGTCGATCTCTTCGCCGGCGGTGGCGGCGCCAGTAGCGGTATTGCCCAGGCATATCGCGAACCAGATGTGGCGGTAAATCACAACCCGATTGCCCTGGCTGTGCATCGCGCCAACCACCCGGAAACCGAGCACTACGTGGCCGACGTATTTGAGGTTGACCCGATTCTGGCTACCAAGGGCCAGCCCGTGGGCATCCTCTGGGCATCGCCAGACTGCCGCCACCACAGCAAGGCCAAGGGCGGTAACCCGTCAGTGGTGTCGGCGCAGTACGGCGTCCCTGCCCGGGTGTTCATCCAGCAAGAAGGGATGTTCCCGGTTCGCTACAAGCCAACTGTTGATTGGCAGGTAGGCGGGCCGCTGATCGAGAAGCACAACATCAGCCTGCACTGCCCGCAGAGCGTCGGCGACGTGTGGGCAGCCTGGATCACCGGTGGCGGCAACGATATTGCCCAGGCCGGAGACTCTGCCCTGCAGGCTGCGTGCCGCACCATCGTTGCCGCAAAGGCCGGCTTGTTTGTCCAGGTACCGAAGGGGCTGACTCTATGACGAACTACTACCCCAAGGGTGGTCGGTGTAAAGGCTGTTCAAAGCGGCTGAATGATTGCAGCGGCCTCAACTTCAGCGCCATGCCTGTGCACCGCAGGGACGGATCAGACGCAGTGGTGATCTGCACCGAGTTTCGCCAGATGAATCACGGGCACTCGCTTAAAGAGAACGTTCGGCGCGGCCAAGGAGGTTCACGATGAGTGATGCGCCAATCGAACCGCAGGAGTGGACATATGGCGTGAAGGTCGTCCAGATCGAGGATCTGCGAGTTGCCCGGGGCCTGACCCGCCGACCTGCATCAACCTGCCGGCACAAGAATCTGGTCTACGACGACAAAGAGCGCCGCGTCTGGTGCAGCGACTGCGAGGCTGAGGTCGAGCCCTTCGATGCTTTCATGGGGCTCGTGCAGGTCTTCAGCGCCGGCACGAACCGAATCAATCGGCGCGCAGCAGAGCTGGCTGAAGCCGAGAAGTTCCAGATCAGGAGCCGTGCTGCCAAAGTCATGGATGAGGCCTGGCGCAGTAAAACAATGGCGCCACTCTGCCCTCACTGCAATACCGCCATCCTGCCAGAGGATGTGGTAGGCGGCCTTGCCAGCGCTTCCAAGGCCCTGGTCATTGCTGCTCGAAAACGCCAGAGCAGCAAGCCCTCAACTTAACCCCTCCCCACCTCTGCCGCCATGCGCGGCGTGGAGCCTATCCCATGGAAACCGAAGCCACCGGTAGCGTCGACAAGATCACCGAAAAGCTCATGGCCGAATTGATCGGCTGCACCAAGCGTGCCCTGGAGCACCGGCGCCTGGAGGGAAAAATTCCTCAGGGCGTATGGATGAAGCACGGCGGACGGATCATTTACAGCAAAAAGAGGTATGACGAATGGCTGGAAAGCCAATGGATTTACCCCGTGGGGTCGAAATCTTCCGTAACTCCCTCCGGATTCGTTTCACATGGGACGGTGTCCGTCGATGCGAAACGCTCCCTTATCCCGCGACACAAAAGGGCATCAAGGCTGCATCCCAGCTGCGCGATCAGGTAGTCAGCTTCAACAAGCTCGGCTTGCTGGACCAGGACAAGTACGCCGAGCTCTTCCCGGGCTCACAGACCGTCGCGGGTAGTAAGCCGACGTTTGGCGAGTACGCGCAGCTCTGGCTGGACAGCCGAGAGATCACCCCGGGCACCTACCAGAACTACAAAAGTGCGCTGAACAACTATTGGATGGTTCACTTCGCGCTTGTTCGGGTCGATCTCATCACCACTACCATGGTGCGCAAGATTGTCAGCCTGATCGAATGGAGCTCGCCGGGCGTCAAGCGCAACGCGCTGGTCAAACTGTCCACGATCCTGCGGTCAGCGGCAACAGATGGCTTGATCAGCCGGAACCCTGCCGAGTCACTGCAGCTGCCCAAGCGCACCAAGAAAGAGATCGACCCGTTCACCCTGGAGGAAGCGAACGAGATCATCACCAGGCTTTACGACCACCCGCACTGGCCCAGCCAGATCTATGCGGCTTTCTTCGAGTTCGTGTTTTTCACTGGCGTGCGCCTGTCGGAGGGCCTGGCATTGCGGTGGGACGCCGTCGATCTGGAAAAGAAGATTGCCCATATACGGCGCACTGTCGCACTGGGCGAGGTGGTTGAGCGTACCAAGACCGGCAAAGACCGGTTCGTGCTTCTCAACGAGAGGGCCTTGCGTGCGCTCGAATTTGCCAAGGACTATGCCGAGCGACGCAGGAAAGGAAAGGGGCGGGTCACGGAGTCACCGTTCATTTTCCCGCCATCAAAGAATGCTGAGTTCGTCCAGCAGACCTCAGACCTCCATCATCAGTGGCGTCCGGTACTGAAAGAACTGGGGATTCGTTACCGCCCGCCATACAACTGTCGCCACACCTATGCGACAATATGCTTAATGTCTGGCCTCAACCCCGCATTTATCTCCCAACAGCTCGGCCACAGCGTGCAAATGCTGCTGTCGACGTATGCGCGTTGGATTAACTCAAGCTCCGACTGGAGCGAGCTGGAAAAGCTGCAAATTGGTATCAAATCGGTATCAGCCGCAATGCCAGCGACGTAAGCTATTGATAGGTAAGCCCTTTGATCTCCACCGCTAACATCACCATGCAGTTCGGCGCCAAGCCGTTGTTCGAGAACGTCTCGGTCAAGTTCAACAACGGCAACCGCTACGGCCTGATCGGCGCCAACGGCTGCGGCAAGTCGACCTTCATGAAAATCCTCGGCGACGACCTGGAGCCTTCCGCCGGCCAGGTCATGCTCGAGCCGAACGTGCGCCTGGGTAAACTGCGCCAGGACCAGTTCGCCTACGAAGAATTCACCGTGATCGACACCGTGATCATGGGCCACGAAGAGCTGTGGCGGGTCAAGGCCGAGCGCGACCGTATCTACTCGCTGCCGGAAATGACCGAAGAAGACGGCATGGCCGTTGCCGAACTGGAAACCGAGTTCGCCGAGATGGACGGCTACACCGCCGAATCCCGTGCCGGTGAGCTGCTGCTGGGCCTGGGTATCCCGCTGGAACAGCATTTCGGTCCGATGACCGAAGTCGCACCGGGCTGGAAGCTGCGTGTGCTGCTGGCCCAGGCGCTGTTCTCCGATCCTGAAGTGCTGCTGCTCGACGAACCGACCAACCACCTGGACATCAACACCATCCGCTGGCTGGAAAGCATTCTCACGGCGCGTAACAGCACCATGATCATCATTTCCCACGACCGTCACTTCCTCAACAGCGTGTGCACCCACATGGCTGACCTGGACTACGGCGAGCTGCGTCTGTTCCCGGGCAACTACGACGAATACATGACCGCCGCGACCCAATCGCGCGAGCAGCTGCTGTCGGACAACGCCAAGAAGAAAGCCCAGATCGCCGAACTGCAGACCTTCGTCAGCCGCTTCTCGGCCAACGCCTCGAAAGCCAAGCAGGCTACCTCGCGTGCCAAGCAGATCGACAAGATCCAGCTGGCCGAAGTCAAGCCGTCGAGCCGGGTCAGCCCGTTCATCCGCTTTGAACAGACCAAGAAGTTGCACCGCCAGGCTGTGACTATCGAGCAGCTGTCCAAGGGCTTCGACGGCAAGACTCTGTTCAAGAACTTCAGCTTCACCGTTGAAGCTGGCGAGCGCGTGGCGATCATCGGCCCCAACGGTATCGGCAAGACCACCCTGCTGCGCACCCTGGTCGGTGAACTGACCCCGGATGCCGGTGCGGTGAAATGGACCGAAAGCGCCGAGCTCGGCTACTACGCCCAGGACCACGCTCACGACTTCGAAGAAGACGTCAGCCTGTTCGACTGGATGGGCCAGTGGACTCAGGGCGAGCAAGTGATCCGTGGCACCCTGGGCCGCATGCTGTTCTCCAACGACGAAATCCTCAAGTCGGTCAAGGTGATTTCCGGTGGTGAGCAAGGCCGTATGCTGTTCGGCAAGCTGATCCTGCAAAAGCCTAACGTGCTGATCATGGACGAACCGACCAACCACCTGGACATGGAATCGATCGAAGCGCTGAACCTGGCGCTGGAGAACTATCCGGGTACGCTGGTCTTCGTCAGCCACGACCGTGAGTTCGTATCGTCGCTGGCCACGCGCATCATCGAGCTGAGCCCGAGCGGTGTGGTGGACTTCAGCGGCACCTACGATGACTACCTGCGCAGTCAGGGTGTAGTGGTTTAAAACTGTCGCAGGGCAAGTCGATTCGACTTGCCCTGCGATGCTTGGAAAATCCGTTAGCCTGCTTTCTTTTATCCTCGCCGCCAGCGATCATGGGCCCTCTCCCACCGCCCGCCAGCGAACGAGCAAATGTCCGCGTCAACACCCGCGCCTGCCAGTACCCTCTCGATTACCCTGCAGATCCTTGCGATCGTCTTCTACACCTTTATTGCCTTCCTCTGCATCGGCCTGCCGATTGCGGTGTTGCCGGGTTACGTGCATGACCAACTGGGCTTTAGCGCCGTCATTGCCGGCCTGACCATTGGCCTGCAGTACCTGGCGACGTTGCTCAGCCGTCCGTTCGCCGGGCGTGTGGCTGACAGTAAAGGCACGCGGCAGGCAATCATCTACGGTTTGCTCGGTATTGCGGTCAGCGGCGTACTGACCTTCGCCTCGGCGCTGGCAGTCAATGTGCCGCTGTTGAGCCTGCTGGCCTTGCTCGGCGGGCGTCTGTTTCTGGGAATTGCCCAAGGCCTGATCGGTGTCGCCACCTTGAGCTGGGGCATCGGCGCGGTGGGTGCCGAGCACACTGCCCGGGTGATTTCCTGGAACGGCATTGCGTCTTACGGCGCGATTGCCATCGGCGCGCCGCTGGGTGTGCTGCTGGTGGACCAGATCAATTTTGCCACCCTCGGCCTGATACTGACGGTATTGGCCTCACTGGCCCTGCTGGTAATCCGCAACAAACCCTCAATGCCGGTGGTGCGAGGCGAGCGCCTGCCATTCTGGGCGGCATTCGGCCGGGTTGCCCCCTGTGGCATGGGCCTGACCCTGGCTTCGATCGGCTACGGCACATTGACCACCTTCGTCACCCTGTTCTACCTAGAGCAAGGCTGGTACGGCGCGGCCTGGTGCCTGAGCGCCTTTGGCCTGTGCTTCATTCTCTCGCGGCTGTTGTTCGTCAATGCGGTCAATCGCTTCGGCGGCTATCAGGTAGCAATTGTCTGCATGAGCACCGAAGCCCTGGGCCTGACCTTGCTGTGGCTGGCGCCCAGCCCGTCGTTGGCGCTGGTTGGCGCCGGGCTGACCGGCTTTGGCCTGTCGCTGGTGTATCCGGCGCTGGGTGTGGAAGCCATCAAACAAGTGCCGGTGGCCAGCCGCGGTGCTGGCCTGGGTGCCTATGCGGTGTTCTTCGACCTGGCCCTGGCCATCGCCGGACCGCTGATGGGCGCAGTGGCCCTGCACCTGGGCTATGCCTGGATTTTCTGCATCGCCGCGCTGCTGTCGCTGACCGGGGTAGGCCTGACGCTGGTACTGTCACGTCGTGCCCGCAGTTACTGATCTGCAGTATTGAGGCGGCCGGCACGACCCAGGGTGCGGCTGAAGAAGTGCGCAGCTTCAGCCTGCAATGACAAGTGAATACCTTCACGGTCGACTCCGTCGGGGTCACTGCACAGCGCTGCCATGTGCTCACGCTGTTCCTCGTCGCACGGTGCCATGAAGACGAAATGCCCGGCCCCGGCCAACAGCCGGTAGTTGGGTGTCACCGGTAGTTTGCGCGCCAGTGCCTGGGCATTCTTGTCGATGGCCAGCAACTGGTCTTTGTCGCCGCTGTAGATCAATGCAGGCACCTTCACCTGGGCCAGGGCATGACGGCCGAACATCAAGCTCAACGGTGCCATCAGCAGCAATGCGTGAATGCGCGGATCGGCCTCGGCGCTCAGGTCGGCACGATCGGCGATCAGCACACCATTGGTCTTGCAGGCATCGGCGTCCAGCGGCCGCTCCAGGCAATAACGACGCAGGCGCTCAAGATCAGGTTGAGCGCCGGACAGTATCAAGGCGGTTTCCCCCCCCGCCGAGTAACCGATCATACCCACCTGGTCACCACTGACATAGGGAGCCAGCAAAGGGTCGGCAAGACTTGCGGTAATCGCGGCACTGATTTGCAGTGGCCGTCCATAAAGGTTGCTCAAGGTGCCCAGGCGACTGTGATCGTGGGCGTTGTCGCCCGGATGGGTAACCGCCACCACTACAAAACCGCGACGCGCCAATGCACTGGCCAGGTCATGCAAGGCCAGCGGCGTACCGGTATTGCCGTGAGACAGCATCAACAGTGGGTAGCGGCCAATGGCAATCGGCGCACCTTCATTGCCATCAACCCGATAACCGTCAATGCGGCTGATGCGCGCGGGGCCGCTGGAAGGATAGAACGCCAGTGCGTGCATCGCTCGCCCATCCAGCGGGTCGGCGAACACCAGACGGTGCAAGCCGACGCTCCAGTGTTGCGCCGGCTCAGCCTGCGCAATGCCTGCAATGCCAAGCCAGCACAGCATCCACAACAGCGCGAATTTGCCCATCTGCTTTCACCCTGCCCGGCGGGCCAGCTGCCAGGTACCGATCAAGCATAGAGCGAGGCATGACGGCGCGGATGAAAGCTCAATGAAAAAACCGACAGCAGACTTAGCCTGCTGTCGGTTCGGGTCACGCGCCGGTACTGATCAGGCGGCAGCGAACAGCTCGTTGCTGATCTGTGCCTGGGCAGCGCTCAGGGCATTGGCGCGATGCTCTTCGCCGTAGGCCAGGCCGTGGGCACGTACGATTTCCAGGTCGGTGATACCGATGAAGCCGAGGAAAACCTTGAGGAAATCTTCGTGACCAGCACCGGTCGGTTGACCTGCGTGCAGACCACCGGCAGTGGACACCAGGATCACCTTCTTGTCGCCGCACAGGCCTTCAGGGCCGGCTTCGGTGTAGCGGAAGGTCTGACCGGCTACCGCAACGCGGTCGATCCAGGCCTTGAGCTGAGTCGGGACGGTGAAGTTGTACATCGGCGCAGCAATCACCACTGCGTCGGCAGCCAGAAACTCCTGCAGGGTTTCGCTGCTCAGCTGGGCTTCGTGCTGCTGTGCAGCATCACGCAGTGCTTCCGGGGTACCGGCGGCAACCAGGGTGGCGGCAGAGAAATGGCTGATGGCGTCGGCAGCCAGATCACGGTAAACCACTTCCAGCGATGGATCGGCGGCTTTCCAGGCGTCGACTACGCTGCGGCTCAGCTGACGGGAGGCGGAATTGTCGCCCAGGATGCTCGAATCGATATGCAACAGTTTCATGGGACTCTCCTGATTGAGGACCGCATCTGGGCGATCACGTTGGGGAGAATCCTACCGGGGCAGCGAATAGCTGATAAGTCAGCAAAAATGCGTTAGTTTGTCCTACTGACAGGACAATGGTGCTCGCCATGCAAGACCTCAACGATCTCTTCTACTTCGCCAGGGTGGTCGAAGCCGGTGGTTTTGCCGCTGCCGGGCGCTTGCTCGGGATTCCCAAATCGCGGCTGTCGCGGCGTATCGCTGAACTGGAAGAACGCCTGGGCACGCGCCTGCTGCAGCGCACCACCCGCCAGCTCAAGTTGACGGCGGTGGGCGAGCGCTACCTGCGTCATTGTCAGGCCATGCTGCTGGAAGCGGAGATGGCCGACGAGGCGGTAGCCAGCATGACCAGCGAACCCCGAGGTCGCCTGCGAGTGTCGTGCCCGGTGGGTTTGGCGCACTCGCTTTTGCCGCAGGTGATCAGCGAATTTCTCGAGCTGTATCCACAGGTGCAACTGGACATGGTCCTGCTCAATCGCCGCGTTGACCTGATCACCGAAGGCATCGACGTGGCCCTGCGTGTGCGCGACCTGGGCGATGAAGACCCGGCCCTGGTCACCCGCCGCCTGCGCCAGGCGCAGATGTACCTGGTGGCAGCGCCGGCGTTTGCCGCTCGCCATGCCCCGGTCACGCCCGAAGACCTCAGCGGCCTGCCGATGCTCGGTGCTGTGGACGCCGACCGCCTGGTTCACCTGCGCCTGCTCGACAGCCGTGGTCACAAGCACGAGCTGGCCATGGAAGCGCGACTGGCGATTGACGACTTTCTAGTGCGCAAAGCGGCAGCAGTGGCTGGCCTGGGCTTTACCGCCCTGCCGATCATGCACTGTGAGGAGGAACTGGCCCGTGGCGAGCTGGTACGACTGCTGCCAGACTGGTCACTGCCCGGGGGCTATCTGCAAGCGGTCTATCCTCATCGGCGCGGTCTGTTGCCTGCTGTGCGGGTATGGATCGACCATCTGGTAGAGTCGTTTGCCGACTGTGGGGAACGTTATGTCTAAGGGCAAGATGAGCGAAGCGCAGGTGGCGGAATTTTGCCTGAGCCTGCCCGGTGCGCGGGAAGACTACAAATGGGGCGGCATCCGGGTGTTCTCGATCGCCGGCAACAAGATGTTCGCGGTCCTGGACCTGGCCGGCGCCGGCTTGTCATTCAAAGTCGACAGTGACCTGTTCCTTGGTTACGCCGACCGCCCCGGCGTGCGCCCGGCGCCGTATCTGGCACGGGCTCACTGGATCAGTATGACGCCACCCTACCCTATGGGCCGCGAGGAGCTCTGCGACCTGCTGCAGCGCTCCCACCAACTGGTGGTCAGGCGCCTGCCAAAGCGCCAGCAGCCGGGCCTGCTTATCTGAGCAGCGGCGCCAGGGCGCTGCCCAGCCAACGACCACCGAGCAACAGATGGTCAATCCAGAACAACTGATGCAGGGCGACAATGGCCCAGAAACTCAGCTGAAACGACAGTTTGCGGGTTTTATGCCGAAAGGCCTGTTGGGCCAGCAGTGCCCCGGGCCAGCCGCCGCACAATTCGCTGGCGTGCAGCACCTTTTCCGGAGTGCGCCAGCCCTGAGTACGTGCCTGCTGCTTGTCTCGCCAGTACAGCGCAAAACTCACCAGACTGGCCAGCGGATAAGCCACCGCGGGCAGCCAGGACTGCCCACTGATCAGCATCTGCAACGCCCCACCCAGCGGCAACAGGCACAGACCGACGAAGACCAACAGCTTGCTACGCGGGTGCTGGACAGCGGAGCTCGCAGTACTGGCACGTCGGGCAGAGGGTTGTGAGCGGCTCATCGACTCAACCTTGCGCCGTGGCCCAGTCGACCCAGCCAAACTGCCAGGTCGCCAGGATGATCAGGCCGAAGACAATCCGGTACCAGGCGAACATCGCATAGCTATGGTTGGCAATGAAACGCAGCAGCCCGCGCACAGCGATCATGGCGAAGATGAACGAGACCACGAAGCCAATGGCAAATACCGGAAAGTCGCCAGGCTGGAACAGATCGCGGTACTTGTAGCCCGAATACACCGCCGCACCGACCATGGTCGGCATGGCCAGGAAGAACGAGAACTCGGTCGCCGCCTTGCGCGACATACCAAACAACAGGCCACCAATAATGGTCGAACCCGAGCGCGAAGTCCCCGGAATCATCGCCAGGCACTGGGCAAAGCCGATTTTCAGGGCATCACTCCAGCGCATGTCATCAACCTGATCGACCTTGATCACATGCTCACGGCGCTCGGCCCAGAGCATGATGACCCCACCGATCACCAGGGCGGTGGCGACGGTGATCGGGTTGAACAGGTATTGATGGATCAGGTCGGCAAACAGCACCCCTAACACCACCGCCGGCATAAAGGCAATCAGCAGGTTGACGGTGAATCGTTGCGCCTGACGCTCCCTGGGCAAGCCTACCACCACTTCAAAGATCTTGCGGCGAAACTCCCAGACCACAGCAAGGATCGCGCCCAGCTGAATGATGATATTGAAGGCCATCGCCCGCTCACCACCGAAATTGATCAGGTCCGCGACGATGATCTGGTGACCGGTACTGGAAATCGGCAAGAACTCGGTCAAGCCTTCGACAACACCCAAAATGACGGCCTGCAGGCCAGTCCAAAGATCCATTATTCCCCCACGAGGCGATGCCGATGGCATGCCTCCGTTGTAGTTTGCACAAGCCAGAGCCGATTCGAATGCCCGGTGGTTTTACCGCGACAGTTGGTGGCGCAGTCGACAGAAAAGTTCAGTCACCCTTCAGGAATGTCCCGACCGGGCCGAAATCCTATCAGACCTCTTGTATAAACGCTGCTGGTCGGCACTACACACCTTGGTGGATCGGACACTTAGTCCTTGGTCGAGTAGGTGGTTGGCAAAAAGCATGCTGGGATGCGCTAGACAATAAAAAGAATCCGGGGTGACCGTTGCATGAAGACTCTACGAAATATGTCGATCAGCCGCCGCTTGTGGCTGATTCTGGTACTGGCCGTGGTGATGTTGCTGACCTTGGGCTTGCTGATGCTCAGGCAGATCCACGGCGACCTGTATCAGGCCAAGGCCGAAAAGACCCAACATGTGGTAGAAACCGCAGCCGGCGTACTGGCCTACTATCAAGGCCTCGAGGCGGCCGGCACCCTGACCCGCGAAGCCGCCCAGCAGCAAGCCTTGAGCGCCGTGCGCAGCTTGCGCTACGACCAGAATGACTACTTCTGGATCAACGACCTGGGGCCGAGGATGATCATGCATCCGACCAACCCCAAACTCGATGGCCAGGACCTCTCTGCGATCCGTGACCCGGACGGCTTTGCCGTTTTCAACGAAATGGCCGCGCTGGCCAAAGCTCGCGGAGCTGGCAGCATCGACTACCGCTGGCCCAAGCCCGGTGCCAGCGAGCCGGTCGAGAAAACCTCCTACATCCAGTTGTTCAAGCCTTGGGGCTGGGTGATTGGCTCGGGGATCTACATCGATGACATGCAGAGCGAATTCATGCGCCAGTTGCGCGACGCCTCGCTACTGGGTCTTGGTATTGCCCTGGTCATGACCCTGCTGGTACTGCTGATTGCTCGCAGCATCGCTCGCCCGTTGCAGGAAGCGGTGGACGCCATGGCCATGATCGCCAGCGGCGAGAGCGACCTGACCCGCCGCCTGGACACCCATGGCCGCGATGAAGTGACCCAGCTGGGCGAGCACTTCAACCGCTTTACCGGCAAGTTGCAGGGGGTGATCGGCCAACTGCAGGGCGCAGCGCATGCCCTGGGGCAATCGGCTGTGGATGTCGGCAGCAACGCCAACCAGGCTCAACAGCACAGCGAACAGCAGTCTGCGCAGATGGAGCAAGTAGCCACTGCAATCAATGAAGTGACCTACGCCGTGCAGGATGTTGCCAGGAATGCCGAACAGGCCTCCAACGAAATGCGCGACGCCCAGCACCGTGCCGAACAGGGCCAGCAAAGTATCCATGGCAGCCTGCAGCAGATCGATCAGCTGTCAGGCACCATTGATGAAGCGGTCAGAGTGATCCAGACCCTGGCCAGCCAGAGCACCCGGATCGGCAGCGTCCTGGAAGTGATTCGTTCGATTGCTGAACAGACCAATCTGCTGGCCCTGAACGCCGCCATCGAGGCGGCCCGGGCCGGCGAGCAAGGCCGTGGCTTTGCCGTGGTGGCCGATGAAGTGCGCCTGCTGGCCCAGCGCACCCAGCAATCGACAGCCGAAATCCAGAGCATGATCGAGCATTTGCAGGGACAGTCGGAGGCGGCGGTCAAGGCTATCGATGCCAGCAGCACGGCTTCGCGCCAGACCATCGAACAGGCCAACGAGGCGGGCGTCAGTCTGGACGCCATCAGCCAGGCCCTGCACAACCTCACCGCCCTCAACGCCTCGATAGCCAGTGCCACCCTGCAACAGTCGCATGTGGTCGAAGAGATCAACCGCAACGTCACTGAGACGGCTGACCTGTCGCGCCAGACTGCAGCAGCGGCGCAGCAGTCGAGCAGCGCCGGGGTGGCGCTGAACCAGTTGCGTGAACAGCTGGATCGGTTGCTGGGGCAGTTCCGGGTGTAACACTCCCACAGGGTTGCATGGGCGCCCCACGGGGTTGTGGTATCTGCCGTGCCACAAGGTACAATCCCCGCCCTCCTCCCGAACCTGCCAAGGAACGCCGATGTCCGGCCTCGAACTGTTCGCCGCCGTGCTCGGCGTTATCGCCGTGTGGCTCACGACCAAACAGAACCCCTGGTGCTGGCCCATCGGTCTGGTGATGGTGCTGCTCTACAGCTGGATCTTCTTTGAAGTGCGCCTGTATTCGGACATGCTCCTGCAACTGATCTATGCCGTGCTGCAGCTGTATGGCTGGTGGCAATGGACGCGTCCGGACAGCCAGCGCGAAGCCCGTCAGGTAACCCACCTGGATACCCAGGCGGTGCTGTTCGGCCTTGGCCTGGGGCTGCTGGGCAGTCTGGCGTTGGGGGCGGCCATGGCCAGCTGGACCGATGCCGCGCAACCCTGGCTGGATGCAGCGCTGACCGGCTTCAGCCTGGTTGCGCAGCTGTGGATGGCACAGAAACGTGTGCAGTGCTGGCCGCTTTGGATCGTGCTGGACGTGATCTTCGTCGGCCTGTTCCTCTACAAAGCGCTCTACCTGACTGCAGCCCTCTATGCCCTGTTCACCTTGATCGCCGTGCAGGGCTGGCGTGCGTGGCGCCGCGATCCGGCGTTGGTCAACGCATGAAAGTCCTGGTCCTGAGTGGTCCCGAGTCCAGTGGCAAGAGCTGGTTGAGCAGCGAAATCCAGGCCCACTTCGGTGGGGAACTGGTCAGTGAGTATGTACGTCACTTTATCGACGAACATTGCCGCGACACCTGTTATGCCGATATTCCGGCAATCGCTCGTGGCCAGCTGGCCTGGGAAGACGCCGCCCGTGCCCGCCAACCCGAGCTGTTGATCCTCGACACGCACCTGCTAAGCAACCTGCTCTGGAGCCGGGTACTGTTCGGTGATTGCCCGGCCTGGATCGAACAGGCCCTGCTTACGCGCCGCTATGACCTACACTTGCTGCTCGACCCCGCTGGTGTCAACTGGGTCGGCGATGGTCAGCGCTGCCAACCCGCACTGGAACAACGTCAGGCATTCTTTGCTGACAGCCTCGATTGGCTGCAGCGCAATCACCAGCCTGTGCAGGTCATTGGCGGCGACTGGGCCCAGCGCAGCGCGGCAGCCCTCAAAGCCGTGCAGCAGTTACTCAATGGCAAATCCCCGGCATGCGCCACCGAGTGTTAGACCACTGATACACCCCACTGGGTCAAATGCCCCGTATTTGCGCGACATTCCCCAAAATCGGTGGTGGTGTTAATCCGCTGATACAACCCCTGAAAAACCCTTCCGGCGCAGCCAGCGGCCCGCCAAGCGGGCATTTGGCAAGTCTGTGTCTCATGATTGATACAACAAAATCCCGACGCGCGCCGATTGCGCCTGCAACCTGTTGATTCTTAATCAATAAGAAAAACCGGCACACCTTCTGCTGTCTTCCTCGCAACGCTGAAACGGGCCAGCACACAGAAGAAGGAATTGCCGCCGTGGAGAAATTCAATAAAGGCATGTATCGCGTCCTGCTGGTCGGATGCGCGTTGGGATCAGGCTTCAGCTTGCCTGTCCAGGCCGAGAACGGGATCGTCGTCATTACCCGTGATGTGCAGCCGCGCATGGCAATACGCGCCCCCCTGGTTCCCGATCCAAACCCGGTCACCGTCAATACCAACCCATCCGCGCATATCCTCAAGCAAACAAACGAGTTGAGCGATGGTGATTTCGCCGGCATCAGCAGCGGCGCAGGCATAAGCTCACTGGTCACGCAACAGACCAACAACCTGGGCGGTCATATCAGCAACCAGACCCAACTGCCCAACCTCGCCGGCGGACGCTCCACAGGCGGCGGCAACGGCATCTCCAACATGGTCAATTCAAGTGTCCAGAAGGGCCTGGCGCCCCTGCAAATCCTGACTGGAGGCAAGTGAGATGAGGCACTCGCTGCTGATTCTGGCCACCTTTTGCAGTGCACCGGCCTTTGCCCAACCCCCTGTGATCAATAACGCCAACATCGACAGTTCCGGCAAGCAGTATCAGGGCAACCTCACCGTCAACCAGGCTGCCGGCGATCTACAGCAGCAAGCTAACGTGCGGGCCTTTGCCGTTGGCCATAGCGCCAGCGCGACCACCGAGGTTCGCCAACGCTTGCGCACCCGAGTCGACCCCGCCATCGATGCCCGGTCCAGCATCCAGGGCGACGCCTTCAGCAACGGCAGCGGCGCGCTGGGTGTCAACCAGAGCACCGGCGCCAGCAACCAGCAAGCCAACGCACTGCGTATCAGCCTCAGTACTCAGCCGCAAAGTATCGACGACAGCGTCCTCATGCAACAGAACGTGGCGCTGATCAATGGCTCCGATCCAACTGACTCTGCACCCGGCCATCGCCAGGTCACTACCAGTGACCAGGCATTCACCGGTAGCCGTGGGGTGATTCAGTTGAATCAGAGCGCCGGGGTGGGAAACCGAATGGCCAACACCCTGAGCGTACGGGTCGCGGATTGACCCAAACAGGTAAGAACAACACTTAACCTAAAATAAAGTACGGAGAATCACCATGAAACCCTCGATGGCACTCAAGCCTCTGGTTTTCGCAATTGCTGCGGTCATGGCTGTTGCTGTACAAGCTGATCAAAACGAACGGCGTGGCCATGGTCATCATCACGGCAACCACACCCCTCCTCCAAAAGCGTTCTATGTTGACGCCACTGCCAATGCATACGACAAGCAGAGCAGTACCGATAACAAAATCGTCAACAACGGCACCATAAACGAAGCCGAGATGAGCGACTCCGCCTCTGGTACCAGCGGTAACGTCGGCGTCAACGTCGCTGCAGGCGCCGGCAACCAGCAAGACAACGCGGCCGCCATCGCCAACGCTGGCTCCGACTCCAGCGCCATCGATAACAGCTTCGTATTCGGTACCTCCGAAGCCACCGCCAGAGTCACGCAATACAGCGACAACAACAAGGTCTACAACAACGGCGCTACAAACTCTGCGGTGATGAGCGGATCGGGCAGTGAAGGCAGCGGCAACATGGGCATCAACATTGCTGGCGGCGACCTTAACCAGCAGAAAAACACCATGGCAATTGCCAACACCAATGCCCCACTCGGTAACGCAACAGCTACCGCGTCTGCCACCCAGACTGGTCCTGGCCTGGTGGTGATCAACGACGCTGATCGGACCTACCGCGTGGACACCCTGACGTTTACCAAAACGGCCAGTGGCGAGAACCGTTACGAGAAGCAGTTCAACGCAAGCGGCAAGCAGAGCTCCTCGTCGGAGTTTGAAGTCAAAGGCGCTAACAGCTGGAGCGCTGAAGGCAGCAAACACTTCGATGCAAACGGCTCCAGAAACCATGAAGCCAGCGGCTCTTCCGAAGCTCATCTGCTCGCTACCCTGCACGTGGATGCGGATGCCAGCAAGACCGTTTCGTGGGAACAGGGGCGTCACGACGGTAGTCGCACCAAGTCTTTCGAAGCCGAGCTCAACGCAAGTCTTGACGTAGATGTCGAAAAAAGCTGGGAGAAAAAATCCGAATCGTCGTTCGATAAGGAGTACAACTCCAACTTCAATAAATCGTTCAAGTCTGAGTTCGAAAAATCGGGCAGCAAATCGCAAGAGTCCGAGTTCGAAAAAGAGAAGAAATTTGCTGAAAGCAGCTCCTATGAGTTGAGCAACACCTACTCTTACCAAGTGCTGACCCCAACTGGCTGGGCTAACCCTGTGACCAACACTGCAACCCTGAGTGGTTCGGTGAATGGCGGCAGCGGCAACCTCGGCGTCAACGTGGCTGCCGGTGTAGGCAACCAACAAAGCAACTCGCTGGCCATTTCCAACCAATCGTTCTGATTGTTGTGGCCTGGAGGCCCCCTTCGGGGGGCCTTTTCTCAACCGAACCGGAAGGCGTCCGATCATGCGTATTATCGCCTTGGCGTTTTTGCTTTGCCTGGCCAGCCAGAGCGAAGCGGCCCAGATGCCACTTGCCGTGTTGCCGGGTGGTGCGGTGATATACAAGCCCGTCCAGAGTGTACGTGAGCGCAAATTCGCCGACCTGGTACAACAGAAAACCGATTTCAGCTGCGGCGCTGCGGCGCTGGCGACCATATTGCGTCAAGCCTACTGGCTGGACGTGAATGAAGAACAGATCATCGAAGGCATGCTGGCACACGCTGATCAGGATCTCGTCCGCGTTCAGGGCTTCTCCATGCTCGACATGAAGCGCTACGTGGAGAGTCTGGGCATGCGTGCCCGTGGTTACCGGGTGGCAATCGACACCTTGCAGAGTATCCGCATTCCGGTGGTGGTTTTAATGGATGTCCGTGGCTACAAACACTTTGTGGTCATGCAGAAAGTCCACAATGGCTGGGTGTATATCGGTGATCCGGTGCTCGGTCATAAACGCTACTCGCTCGACGACTTCGTCAAAGGCTGGAACGGCATCATCTTCGCCGTCATCGGCAAGGGTTACGACAAAACCAATGCCTTGCTCGACCCGCCCATGCCGCTGACCGCCAAGAACCGCGTCAACACCTTCAGCCCGGTGCGAGACGCAGAGTTGATGGATTTCGGATTCATCCAAAGCGACTTCTTCTAATGACTCTTCTAATGATAAGGGAGCACGACGCTCCGGGAGCATGCAATGAAGACTCCACTGTGGCTAGTCGTAGCGTGCCTGGCCGCCAGCCTGCCGACCCAGGCACAGACATTCAAACCCATCGAGCTTAAAGATCAGGAACTGGCGAACCTGCGGGGCCGCTATGTCATGCCGGGGCGGATCATCAGTTTCGGCGTCGTCATGACCAGCACCTGGCAAAATGCCAACGGTGAAGTGATCGGGGCAACCTCCTCGATGCAGATCCAGCAGTCGACCATCAAGCCACAGTTCTATGTGTCGATGATCGACGAAAAAGGTAGTGGTTCGGCGCGTTCACAAAACACCGGCACCGGCACCATCACTGGCGGCAGTGGCCTCAACAGCACCGAAGGCGTCACTCAGGTCGTGCGGGCTGCCGGCGACAATAACACTGCCTACAACAACGTTGATATCAACGTCACCAAGGCTAGCCAGGCACCGGCCTCGCAACAGCAGGGCCAGGCACTGGCCGCAGGCTCGACGTTGGTCGGCGCCAATGGCGCAGGCTCGCTAAGCGTCTCCTCGACCGGTACCGGTGTGCAACTGAACATCACCGCCAACAACAACCAGGGCAGCACTGTGCAACGCCTGGCACAGGGTGGACTGATGCAGAACACAACGTTGCTCGGCGGCGGCAACCAGGTCAGAAACCTCACATCCCTGAATGTCGTGCTGCGTGAAAACGTGCCGACCGCCGGGTCGCTGAACGGCAGCCTGGACCAGCTCAAAGGAATTCGCACTCTCGGATTCTGATCTACGCTCAGTCTCATCAAATGTAGTCAGAAGGGACGGCTAACCCCATGCACCGATCGTTAACGTTCAGAGCTATCGTCTGTTTGAGTAGCCTGACCCCGGCGACAATGCTCTACGCAGCACCGGACCCTCAGGTCGAAGCACTAAAACAAGAACTCATGGAGTTGAAACAACGTTACGAAGCCCAACAGAACGCGCTGATGGTACTTGAGCAGCGCGTTCGCCAGGTCGAAGCAACACCTGCGGCACCAGCTCCCAAACGCCTGACCAAATCCCCCGCCGAAACGGTCAGGGGTGGCCAGACGGTGGCCGCAGGTGCGCCCGGAACCACCGGCAGCTCCTATGGCCAATCGCTCAAGGAGGATTCGGAACCGGCACAAAGCGTTTCCAACCTGTATGACGAAGCCAGTGGTTTCTTCGGAGGCGGCAAGTTCAGCGTCGAAACCGGCCTGACCTACACCCACTACGACACCCGCGCCTTGGTGCTCAACGGCTTCCTGGCACTGGACTCGATTTTCCTCGGTAACATCAACCTCGACCGAATCAAGGCCGATAACTGGACGCTGGATCTGACCGCCCGCTACAACCTGGACCAACGCTGGCAGTTCGATATCAACGTCCCGGTGGTCTACCGTGAATCCACGTATTCCTCTGGTGGTGCCGGTGGCGCTGGCCCGGTTACCTCCGACGCAACCGTTACCCGCGATCCGGCCATCGGTGATATCAACGTCGGTGTTGCCTACAAGTTCCTCGATGAGTCGCAGAACCTGCCCGACGCGGTCGTCACCCTGCGCGTCAAGGCACCGACCGGTGACGATCCCTATGGCATCAAACTGGTCAATGACCCGAACAACAACAACTTGTCGGTGCCTGAAGATCTGCCGACCGGCAATGGTGTCTGGGCGATCACACCGGGGATCTCGCTGGTCAAGACCTTTGACCCTGCCGTGCTTTTCGGCAGCCTGTCGTATACCTACAACATGGAAGATTCGTTCAGCGACATCAGCCCCACGGTCAACAGCAAAGTGCCAGGTGACGTGAAACTCGGCAACTCCTGGCAGGTCGGTGCCGGTATTGCATTTGCCTTGAACGAGAAGATGAGTATGTCGTTTTCGTTCACCGACCAGTTTGCCAGCAAAAGCAAAATCAAGCCCGATGGTGGTGAGTGGCAGTCGATTACCAACAGCGACTACAACTCGGCGAACTTCAACATCGGCATGACCCTTGCCGCAACCGACAACCTGACAATTGTCCCTAACCTCGCCATTGGCCTGACCGAAGACTCGCCAGACTTCTCCTTCAGCCTGAAGTTTCCGTACTACTTCTGATGTTGGCGCCCATGAAAAAGCCCGCTTCGGCGGGCTTTATGCGTTGTGGGCCGGCGCTGCTCAGCGAATCTGATGCTTATGCAGCAAGCGGTAGAAGGTAGGCCGGGAAATCCCGAGTACCTTGGCGGCAATGCTCAGGTTATCGCTGTGCCGATTGAGCACATCGCATAACGCCTGGTGCTCGGCCCGATGTTTGTAATCCTCGAGGGTACCCATACTCGAGGTGAAAGCATGCTGGCTGAGCAACCCCAGATCCTGAGCTTCGATCTGCCGGCCTTCGGCCAGCACCAGGCCACGTCTGACCCGGTTGGCCAGTTCGCGCACATTGCCTGGCCAGTCGTGTTTGCCCATCGCCACCAGGGCGTCCTCGCTGAAACTGCGCGGGCGTCGCCCGGTTTCCAGGCTGTAGAAATGGGCAAAATGGTTGGCCAGCATCGACAGGTCGCCATGCCGGTCACGCAATGGCGCAGTGACCACTTGCAGGACATTGAGCCGGTAATACAGGTCCTCACGAAAGCGCCCACGGGCAATGGCGTTTTCCAGGTCCACGTGGGTTGCCGCCAGTACCCGCACATCGACGTTGATTGGTTGGCCGCCACCGACCCGCTCAATGTGTTTTTCCTGGAGGAAACGCAGCAGGTTGGCCTGCAACTCCAGTGGCAGGTCACCAATCTCGTCAAGAAACAGGGTGCCGCCGTTGGCAGCCTCGATGCGGCCTATTTTGCGCTGATGCGCCCCGGTAAACGCGCCCTTTTCATGACCGAACAGCTCGGACTGTATCAGGTGCTCCGGAATCGCCCCGCAGTTGATCGGCACAAAGGGTTTGTCATGGCGCTGCGACTGGCGGTGCAGGGTTCGCGCTACCAGCTCCTTGCCTGTACCACTTTCACCCCGAATCAGCACCGGCGACTCAGTGGGTGCCAGTTTGCTGAGCAATTTGCGCAACTCGCGAATCGGACGGCTGTCACCCAGCAATTCGTGCTCAAGCTCATCCGCATGAACGTTGCCCTTGCCACGCAGGCGCGCCATGCCGAAGGCCCGGCCAATGGTGACCTGCACCCGCGAGACATCGAACGGCAGGGTATGGAAATCGAAGAACCATTCGCAGACGAAGTCACCGACATTCTGCATGCGCAGCTCTTCGGGGCTGAGCACCGCAATCCATTCGGTATTGCTGCGGCTGATGAGGTCTTTCACCGCATCCGGGCGCTGCAGGTGCATGGCCTGCAGGCGAAGCAAGCCGACATCACAAGGATGTTCCGGGGCCGAAGACAAGGTACAACTGTGAACGTCCCAGCCGACATTGCGCAGGCCCGGCAACAAACGGTGACAATCATCGCAAGGATCGACGACCAGCAGGCGGCGGTTGGATGCAGGTTCAAGCATGACCTTTCCTTGGCGCCAATTGTTGGAAATTTATGTAGAAACAGCAAGTTGGCGGGCCCGTCTGTAACAGTAGCAACGATGCGTCAAACGCCCACTACCGTCTGTCCGCAAAGTGTCAAGACTTAGGCGCGCCAGGGAATTTCCTTGAACTTTCAGCGTCTCACCCGGCACTTGTCAGCGCTTTTTTTGCACTCAATCAAAAAAACTTCAAAATACGTGTGACTCAACCCTGTACTGCGTGCATCAGTACAAGTAACTCACCGCTAATGCGGTTGTTTATTATCTTGTTTGGGCCCACAGAGAGACCGAACCCATGAACGCCCCGCTCCGTGTCAACGAAGCACTGCTGATTGCCGACCACGCCTTCGAACCCTTCCAGTGTGTTGCCTGGGATTCGCCTAACGGTACAGGTGAACTGAGCCTGGCAGTGATCGACCGGACCAGCACCCGCATTGGTGGCAAGCAGGTGCCATGCAGCACCTATTCCGACCCTGACCAACTGGCCAGCCTGATTGAAGAAATGCGCGCCGAGTTGCAAAAACAAGGTTGCCACCTGCAACCCTGGTCGATGCCTAAGTAAGTATCACCGATACCTGCTTACTATGATGGCCGCGCATCTTCTTGATGCGCGGCAAGCAAGTTAATTGTTTCAAAAGTTATACTGCGACATCAGGTCGCAGCGACACTTCCGTACAGTTTCTGTACGCGCCTTATTTATCCGAGCACCTTGAAACTTTCAATCGACCGGTAGTCGGCCTGTAACTGCTGCGCCAATAAACGCGCGCGCCCCAAACGCACAGGCGAACGCTCGATATCCACTAACAGGCTCGGGCATGGCAACGGTTGCAACGGCTCCCAGGCGCTAAGCCGACCGTCGGTCAGCACCAGGCAGCGCTGCTGCTCATGCGGATACTGACGCTGGCGTGCCTGTAGCCAGTGCCGCGCCTGCTCCAACGCGGCCAGCAAGGGCGTACCGCCACCGGCACCGAGGCTGTCGAGCCAAGGCTGCAAAGCTGCCGAGGCTTTAAGGCCATGGCGCTGCCAGCGTGGCGCATGACCACTGGCAGTGAGCAGGGTCAGGCGCGCGCGTTGCCGGTAAGCCTGATCGAACAATCCGGCCAGCAGGCCTTTGGCCTGGCTCAAGGCCTGATAACGCCGGGTCGAGGCCGAGGCATCGACAATCACCAGCCACAGTTCATGAGCGCTGGCCGTGCGTTGCTGCCAGCACAGGTCACGGCGTTGACGCGGACGGCCTTTGAGCAGGGTAGCCGGCCAGGCCACGGTTGTGCCCTGTGCGGCCTCGCGCACACGCCCGCGTGGTCCTTGCTTGATCGCACCTGGGCGGGGCTTGGCATCCGCCGTCCGGGGGCGACGGATGCTCAGGGCTTTTTTGCCCAGTTCGGCACCTCGCGGCGGGCACCGGTCGCTGTCGCTTGCGGCGGCATTTCGCCCCAGGCGCCCTGCCCTTGCCGGGTATTCGAGCCATTGCCACCTTGAGGTTCCGGCGCCGGGCTGTGCACAGGCGGTTGTGGCGCCTCGCGACGCCGATGTCGCAAGGCAAACTCGGCCACTGCCTCTATATCCTCTGCCTCGATCTGCCCGGCACCGCGCCAGGCGGCATGCGCGCGGGCGGCGCGCAGCCACACCAGGTCGGCGCGCAAGCCATCGACCCCGGCAGCAAAGCAGCGCTCGGTGATCTGCGCCAGGGCCTGATCGTCCAGGGCAATCTGCGTCAACTGCTCACGGGCGGCCTGACAACGGGCGCGCAATTGCGCTTGCGCTTCGGCCCACTGCAGGCAAAAAGCCTCAGGGTCGGCGTCAAAGTCCAGTCGCCGGCGGATAATCTGCCCACGGGCCTCGGGCGCCGGTTGGCCGTCGAGGGCGACGTTCAGACCAAAGCGATCGAGCAACTGCGGGCGCAGTTCGCCCTCTTCCGGGTTCATTGTGCCGATCAGCACGAACCGTGCACTGTGGCGGTGGGAGATGCCATCGCGCTCGACCCGGTTGGTACCGCTGGCCGCGACATCCAGCAGCAGGTCGACCAGGTGATCGGCCAACAGGTTGACCTCATCGACATACAGCACACCACCGTCGGCCTTGGCCAGTACGCCCGGAGAGAACTGTGCCTTGCCCTGGGCCAGCGCGGCGTCCAGATCAAGCGTACCGATCAGGCGCTCTTCACTGGCACCCAATGGCAAGGTCACGAACGGCCCTTCACCGAGCAGATCGGCCAGACCCCGGGCCAGCGTACTCTTGGCCATACCGCGTGGGCCTTCGATCAATACGCCACCGATTTTCGGATCGATGGCGGTCAGGCACAGCGCGAGCTTCAACGCTTCGGCGCCGACCACCGCAGACAGCGGAAAATGTGCAGGTTCAGTCATCTCAAGTCTCTTCTTCACCGTCCAGCAATTGCTCTTCGAGGGCCTCTCGGTAGTCCCCCGGTTGCTCCCACAGGCCGCGCTGCTGGGCTTCGAGCAGGCGCTCGGTGATGTCGCGCAGGGCCTGGGGGTTGTGCTGACGGATAAAGTCGCGGGTCGCCGCGTCAAGCACATAGGCCTCGGCCAGCGACTGGTAATGGTGATCGTCAATCAGCTGCGTGGTGGCATCGAAGGCGAACAGGTTATCGACGGTGGCCGCCAGTTCGAAGGCACCTTTGTAGCCGTGACGCTTGACCCCGTCTATCCATTTCGGATTGAGCGCACGGGCGCGGATTACCCGGTTGAGCTCTTCTTTCAAGGTGCGAATACGCGGGCGGTCCGGCTGACTGTGGTCACCGTGGTAACTCGCCGCCGGCTTGCCGCCCAGGCTTTCCACGGCCGCCAGCATGCCACCTTGAAACTGGTAATAGTCGTTGGAATCGAGCAAGTCGTGCTCGTGATTATCCTGGTTCTGAATCACCGCCTGCACCTGGCTCAAGCGCCGGGCAAAGTCGGCGCGCGCCGGTGTGCCTTCATCTGCTGCGCCGTAGGCATAACCGCCGTGGTTGAGGTAAACCTCGGCGAGGTCCTTGCGCTCGTTCCACAAGTGCCCGTCGATTGCGTTCTGCACGCCGGCGCCGTAGGCCCCGGGCTTGGCGCCGAAAATCCGCCAGCCGGCCTGCCGCGCCGCCTGCTCCTGGCTCATGCCCTGACGCTCGAACTCGGCACGTTCGCTGCGCACCCTGGCGGCGAGCGGGTTGAGGTCATCAGGTTCGTCCTGCGCGGCCACCGCCTGCACCGCCGCATCGAACAGCTTGATGAGGTTGCCGAAGGCATCGCGGAAGAACCCCGACACCCGCAAGGTCACATCCACCCGTGGCCGATCCAGCAGGCTCAAGGGCAGGATTTCGAAGTCGTCGACCCGCTGGCTGCCGCTGGCCCATACCGGGCGTACCCCAAGCAGGGCCATGGCCTGGGCGATGTCGTCGCCGCCAGTACGCATGGTCGCCGTGCCCCACACCGACAGGCCGAGCTGGCGCAAGTGATCGCCGTGGTCCTGCAGGTGGCGCTCAAGGATCAGGTTGGCCGAGGCAAAACCGATACGCCACGCTGTGGTGGTCGGCAGGTTACGCACATCGACGGTATAGAAGTTGCGCCCGGTCGGCAGCACATCAAGACGCCCACGACTGGGGGCGCCACTAGGGCCGGCCGGAACGAAACGGCCTTGCAAGGCCGCCAGCAGCCCTTGCAGTTCAGCCGGGCCACAGGCATCCAGTTGCGGCGCGACGGTTTGTTGCAGCGCCTCGAGTACGGCACTCACGTCTGACCACTGCGGCGCCTGCGGCACCTGAGCGGTACCGGCCAGCGTGTGTGCAATGTAATGACCGGCGAGCAGTTCCAGGCGTTCACGGGTATCTCCCGTGGTACGCCACAGCGCCTCATCCTGCCCCTGCAACAATGCCGGGCGCGGGCCGCTCCAGGGCTCGCCGAGGTCGCAGTCGAGTGGATCGAACCCCAATGCCAGCGCTCTGGCCAAGGCCCGCAGCAAACTGGCATTGGCACCGCGGCCATCGCCACGCTCGACCCGCAACAGCGCCAACAAGGTATCGATGCGCAAGCGCCCGCTCGGCGACTCGCCAAACACATGCAGGCCATCGCGGATCTGCGATTCCTTGAGGTCGCACAAGTAGGTGTCCAGACGCGGCAGCCAGACGGCAGCATCGTCCAGTGCGCCTTCCAGTTGCAGCTCGCGGTCAATATGGTTGTCGCGCACCAGCTCGAGAATATCCCGCTGCAGCTCACGGGCTCGACGTGGATCGAGCAGTTGCGCTTCGTAATATTCGTCAGCCAGTGCTTCAAGGTGACGCAACGGCCCGTAGGTTTCAGCGCGGGTCAGCGGCGGCATCAGGTGATCGATAATCACCGCCTGGGTCCGGCGCTTGGCCTGGGCGCCCTCACCCGGGTCATTGACGATGAACGGATAGATGTTGGGCAACGGCCCGAGCAACGCGTCCGGCCAGCAACTGGCGGACAGGCCGACGCCCTTGCCCGGCAGCCACTCAAGGTTGCCGTGCTTGCCGACATGGATCAAGGCGTCGGCGGCAAAGCCGTGGCGCAGCCAGAAATAGAACGCCAGGTAGCCGTGCGGCGGTACCAGATCGGGATCGTGATACACCGCACTCTGATCCAGTTGATAGCCTCGGGCCGGCTGGATGCCGACGAAGGTCAGGCCGAAGCGCAGACCGGCAACCATCATCCGCCCGCTGCGGAACATCGGGTCCTGCTCCGGTTCGCCCCAGCGCTCGCGCACGGCGTCCTGATTGGCCTGGGGCAAGGCGGCAAAGGCGGCACGATAATCTTCCAACGCCATGCTTTGCAGGCAGGGGCGCTGGTCCAGGCTGTCCAGATCGTTGCTGACGCCGCCGAGCAGCGCCTGGATCAGCGCCGTGCCGCTGTCGGGCAAGGCGCTCAGCGGATAGCCTTGCGCTTGCAGGGCGCGAAGGATGTTCAAGGCTGCCGCTGGCGTGTCCAGGCCGACGCCGTTGCCGATGCGCCCGTCACGGGTCGGGTAGTTGGCCAGGATCAGGGCGACGCGCTTGTCCTGGTTGGGCAACTGCGCCAGCGCGCACCAGCGCCGCGCCAGTTCAGCGACAAAGTCCATGCGCTCGGCATGCGGGCGATAACAGACCACATCCGACTGGCTGCGCTCGCTGCGCCAGGCCAGGTCCTTGAAGCTGATCGGCCGGGTAATGATGCGTCCGTCCAGCTCCGGCAAGACGATGTGCATGGCCAGGTCGCGGGCGCCCAGACCTTGCTCGCTGGCCTGCCAGCCCGGCTCGTTGTCCTGGGCGCAGATCGCTTGCAGCACCGGGATATCCCGGCGAAACGGGCGCAAGTGCGGTTGTTCGGGGCTGGACTGGGCAAAGCCGGTGGTATTGATGATCAATGCGGCGTCGACCTGATCGAGCCAGTCTTCGACCTGACTCAGGCAACCGGCCTCTTTAAGGCTGGCCACTGCAATCGGCAAAGGATTGAGCCCGGCCAGTTGCAAGCGCTCGCAGAAGGTATCGATAAAGGCAGTGTTGGCCGCCTGCAGGTGCGAGCGGTAGAACAGGATCGGCACCACCGGCTGTTCAACCTGCCACTCGGAAAACCAGTCAGCCAACCCGGCACTGGCTTTGCGCGGGTGATACACCGCCGTGCGTGGCAGCTGTTGCGGCTCGCTCCAGGGGTAATCGCGCTGCAGCCACTGGCTGGCCAGGTAGTTGAACAGGTTCAGGGCATTGGCCTTGCCACCCTGGCGCAAGAAGTGCCAGAGCCGCTCGGCCTGCTCTGCCGACACGGTACTCAGGCTGGTAAGTTCCGGATCGGGGCGATCATCACCCGGCACCAGGATCAACTGCACGCCACGGGCCGCCAGTTCCAGCAGTTGCTCAACACCGTAGCGCCAATAGCCGACGCCACCGTGCAGCGACACCAGAATCACCTTGGCATGGCGCAATACCTCGTCGACATACAGGTCGACCGAGGCATGGTTCTGCACCTGCATCGGGTTGGCCAGACGCAGGCTGGGGAAATCCTCGGGCAGCTGCTGGGCGGTTTCGGCCAGCAGCGCCAGGTGTGAGTCACCGCTGCAGAGAATGACCAGCTCGGCCGGAGTCTGGCCGAGATCGGCAATACTGTCGTCCGGTACAAAACCACCGGGCTGGGTCCGCAGCAGGTGCATGGATCAGGCGCTCAAGGCGGCGCGCAGGCCCGCTTCCAGTTGGGCCGCATCCAGTTCCTGGCCGATCAGCACCAGGCGCGTGGTGCGCGGCTCTTCACTGCGCCAGGCGCGGTCGAAGTGTTTGTCGAAGCGGGTGCCCACGCCCTGAATCAGCAAACGCATCGGCTTACCGGGGATCGCCGCAAAGCCTTTGACCCGCAGGATGCCGTGCTGCACCACCAGTTGGGTCAGGGCGTCGAGCAGCAGGCTTTCGTCGGCTTCCGGCAGCTCGATGGAGATCGAGTCGAAGGCATCGTGGTCATGATCGTCGTGGTCATCGCCGTCATGGTGCGAGTCGTGGTGAGTACGCCGGCCATCGATATGCGCTTCCGATTCAGCGCCCAGGCCCAGCAGCACTTCCAGTGGCAGACGGCCGCTGCTGGCTTCGATCACCTTGACCGCTGGCGGCAGCTCTTCCTGCACTTCGGCGCGAACCTTGGCCAGGTCATCGGCGGCAATCAGGTCAGCCTTGTTCAGCACCACCAGGTCGGCACTGGCCAACTGGTCGGCGAACAGTTCGTGCAGCGGCGACTCGTGATCCAGGTTCGGGTCGAGTTTGCGCTGGGCATCGACCTGGTCCGGGTAGGCGGCAAAGGTGCCTGCGGCCACGGCCGGGCTGTCGACCACGGTGATCACCGCGTCAACCGTGCAGGCGTTGCGGATCTCTGGCCACTGGAAGGCTTGCACCAGAGGTTTGGGCAGGGCCAGGCCGCTGGTTTCGATGAGAATGTGATCGAGATCGCCGCGACGGGCAACCAGCTCACGCATCACCGGGAAGAACTCTTCCTGCACGGTGCAGCACAGGCAGCCGTTGGCCAGTTCATAGACGCGGCCGCTGGCCTCTTCTTCAGTGCAACCGATGCTGCATTGCTTGAGGATCTCGCCGTCGATGCCCAGCTCGCCGAACTCGTTGACGATCACCGCGATGCGCCGCCCCTGAGCGTTGTCGAGCATATGCCGCAGCAGCGTGGTTTTACCCGAGCCGAGGAAGCCGGTAACGATGGTGACGGGGAGTTTGGCCAGTGTTTTCATGTCGATGCCCTTGGCAGGATGGCGGGCATGCGGGACGAGAGCCGCAGGTATCACTACCTGGGCGCGTTCGCCACCGGATCACCCCGCCCGGTTTATGTCGGAAACTGTTCGAGGCAGGTCTCCTGGCTGACGGTGTTCAGGCCTTAGGCCTGGCATTCGCTGCGCCTTCCCGCTAGCGCCTTCGACAGCGCTGGCAGTGGCGTGGCAGTAAACATCACCGTTCACAGTTGCGGGGGCAGCCGCGGCTTGAACCGCGTTCCCTTCTTAGCTTCGGCACGCGCCGAAGAACCTCGAAAGCGCAAGGCTACGCATGCTTGGGAGGCGGGTCAATGTTTGTCGCATTATCGTTTTAACGACATTGTTTATTCATGCGTTTTCCGCAGGCACCCATTATTACAAATTTTATTTGTAAGTTACCTCCTACAATCTAACACCCCATAACAACACTTATTCGACAGTCGCAGAATGGCGACCTCAAACCGCAAACTTACATCCCCTTACAAAAACCGAATTGATAAATAAAAACAACAAAGAAACCATGAACCAGCAACAGGAATCATCAACCACACAAGAAAGGAACTCTTGCATGATCGGTTACCATCAAATTCTGCTGCGAGCTTTTTCCTCAAGCGCCAAAAGCGTGTTCACAGCATGAGTTCCAGCACTGCAATACGGTATTCGGACGAAAGCACATTGTATGAACTTTCCGAATCACTAAATAGCCACCACTACGCCAGCAGCGCTCATTATCCAGCGTCTCTGGTTGCTCAACTGGGTAACGAAGCGTGTCACGCATTCAATGCAACCTGGAACAACCTGCAGCCGGACAGCTATCTGAGCGTCGGCAACGGCGCTCGCGAGCGTTGCATCTGCAAGTTCAAGTACCGCCAGCGGGACAGGCGCTGGAAGACGCTCGAAAACTGCCACTTCTTTCAGACCCAGGCCCATAACCCGCTGCTGGGTGGCATTCAGCGCACCTATGCGCGCAGCGAAACGTCCTTTATCGGCTCGCCCGTGCTGCAAACGCTACTGGCAGCCGACCTGGCGCTCCTGGATCTGACCGTCGGCCATCGCGACTGGCTGGTCACCTGCCACCAGTTCCGGATCCTGTGCGATGAGCACAATGCGGGCCAGGCCACACCCGAAGGCCGACACCGCGACGGGCATGACTTTGTATTTCAACACCTGATTCAACGCCAGTTAGTCATTGGCGGAGAAAGTCGGGTGTTTCACGAAAATGGCGAAACCGTATTCAGTGCAACCCTGACAGATTACATGGAAACCATCGTTTTGAATGACCGGACACTTCTGCACGAAGTTTCTCCGTTGCAAAAGCCTCATACCAGTTCAAATCCAGGCACTCGTGACATGTTGATTATTGACTTCGACTTGACGGAGCACTAATGAATCATCCCACTCACGCACTTCCTGCCGCCACTCTCAATATACAAAACTACATTATCGAGCAGTTTGAGCAGGCACGCGCACGACGGACTTCCACATTATCCCTGACCGCCAATGAGAATGTATTGTCCGAGACCGCTCGCACACTTGGACAAAACCGCCATTACGACCGTTATTTATTTAATGCCCAAACAACTGCTGGCCACCGTTATGCTGCCGACTTCAACGGCATGCAGGTCGAACACTTTCCGGAAGTCGAAAAGCTCAAGGCACTGGCGACCCAGGCTGTGCGGTCCATGTTCAACGCAGAATTCGTTGAGTACCGTGTGCTTTCCGGCGTCCATTGCACGTTGAGCGTGCTGGCGGCATTAACGGAACCAGGGAAAACCGTTCTGTCCCTGTCACCTGGGAGCGGCGGACATTTCGCTACCGGGCCATTGGTGCAAAAGATCGGCAGGCACAGCCTGTTCTTCAGACTGAGCATCGACGGGCAAATAGATCTGGCCGATTTCGACAAACAGCTCCAGACCCTCGGGCATCAACCGTCTGCCGTGCTCCTCGACCACGGTCTGACCACACATGCGATCCCCGTCAAACCTTTGCGAAATCTGCTCAACCGCCACGGCTACCACCAGACGCTGATCATTTACGACGCTTCCCACACCCTGGGCCTTATCGCCGGTCAGGCATTTGCTAACCCGCTCGATGAGGGCGCCGACATCCTTCAGGGCAACACCCACAAGTCACTACCCGGCCCGCACCGGGCATTGATTGTCTGCCGGCGTGCCGACCTCGCCAGGCAGATCGAACAGAACGTCAGCGCTGCACTCGTGTCCTCGCCCAACCTGCCGGGACTGCTTCAACTGTTCGTTACCCTTGTGGAAATGGAACGCTATGGCCAGGCTTACGCCCAACGCATGTGCGCCAACGCCCGCCAGTTGCGCAACGCACTGGCCGACCTTCCCGGGTGGACAGTTCCCCCGACAGACACCCATCTACTGCTGCTCGAAAGCGCCCTCAGCTCGCATGCAGCCCAACAGCTCAACGAGCTTGGTATCCGGGTCAACAACAAGCGCATCAATGGCCGTGACTGCCTGCGATTCGGCGTTCAGGAAATCACTCGGCTGGGTATCACCAACGAGGATCTGGACGCCCTTGCAGACATCTTGCGCAACGTTTTGACCGGCGAGACGAACGGCACAGAGCGAATCTGCCTGACGCACATTTGCCACCGTCTGAACCGGATTCACTATAGCTTCGACCAGGAGCCCTGCCGATGAACACGCCAAGTAGTCTGATAGTTGGCAACATTCGTGATGGCGAATACGAAGGCCTAATTGCCGAGGGCATCACACCGCTGCTCATCACCGACAGCCGTGCAACCCGCAAAATCGCCGATGCAGCAAAGATTCCGCCAACGGCCCATTACGATTTTTCCAAGGGCCTCACCGCAGAACTGATTGATTTGACCCGGCGGCTCCTGGACGAGCACAGCTTTACTAGCGTTCTGAACTTTCGTGAGGGGTATGTTGCGATCACGGCCGGGCTGTGCGCTGCACTGCCGGCGCTGGCGCACCTGCATCGAAACGTGGAAAACACTCTCGACAAGGCCCTGCAACGCCAATGCTTCCAGCAGTCGTCCAATCCGGACCTGCAAGTGATGTCGCTGGAGGTGCGAATCGATGACCTGCTCACGCGTCCTGACGAACTGCCCTACCCGTTCATCCTCAAACCGACAAACCTCTACAGCAGCCTGTTCGTACGCTGCATCCACGACCCTCAGGAACTGCTGGATTACAAACGACACGAATGGCCGGCGCTGCAACGCTATGTGAACGGCAAACACCGGGAAACCGATCAGTTACTGCTTGAGGAGTACCTGCAAGGTTCCAACCACTCCATCGATTGTGCCATCAGCCCTGACGGGACCATCAGCAGTTTCCCGATGGTCGATGTGATTTCCGGGGTGGATATCGGCCAGAGCGACTTTCAGCACTTCGCCCGCTACACGCCTTCGATACTGGAATCCGACGCTGCGTTGAAGGGGCGCTGCCATCGTCTAGCCCACGACGCCGTGAAAGCCCTGGGGCTCAAAGGCACATTTGCCCATGTCGAATTCATTCTCACCGCACACGGGCCTCGTATTCTGGAAGTCGGCGCACGGCCTGGAGGCAGCCGAATTCACGTGATACGCCAGGCATGGCGGATGCCGCTGGACGTCTGCTACCACCGCGCCCTTTCCGGTGAACCACTGCCCCAGGCCGAGTCCGGCACGCCCCAACGCTCGTTCGGAATCGTCACGCCCTTTGCCCGCGCAGACAGGACCTACGACGGTGTGCATCAGGTCGATCGCATCCGCGACCTTCCGGGTTTCCAGCGCTGGTATGCCTATGTCAGACCGGGTGAGCGTATCGGGCCGGTCAGCAACGGTTTTCAGAATTACCTGTACATTGAATTCCGCCAACCTGATACCGCCAGCCTGCGCGCGTCCCTGCTGGCTGTTGCCGACGTCGACGTGTACGCCGAAAGCCCCGGAGATGCGCAGGCCAAGCACATTCTGCTGATCGGTGGACGGGATTCGGGGCTGGATTGGGATACAGCGCAGCGCTTTCGCTTCACCCTCGTACAACAACCCGATCAGTTGTCAGACTACCAGCGTCAACACGCGTCCCTGGTACTGACCGACGACATCGCCAATCTAGCCGCTTACAGCGAAACGATCATGCGGCTTCATCGGCAACGGCCGTTCGATGCCGTGCTGTCATTTTCGGAACAGGGTCTGATGCCTGCCTCACAGCTGGGAGAGCGGCTGGGTATTGCGCACAACAGCCTGCACAGTGTCGAGGTCAGCCGCGACAAACTACTGTTCCGTCAACTGTTGCAAGGCAGTCGCTACGAGTTGCCCTGCGCCGCCATCGACAGTGCCGATGATGCCCGCGTCTTTCTAGCCCGCCACGGCCCGGCCATTGTCAAACCCGTCAACGGCTCGGGCAGTCAAGGCGTCTACGCAATCAGCAAGCCGGAGGATACCGACGACCTGCCTCTGCAGGGGCGCAACCTGATCGAAGCGTTCGCCAGCGGCGATGAATATAGCGTTGAGTCTCTGAGCCTGAACGGCCAGCACCGGATTCTCGGCATCACCCGCAAGCACACCAGTGGTACTCCGGGTTACGTCGAAACCGGACATGATTTCCCCGCCGAACTCGACGACGCCAGCCGTTCGCGGATCGAAGATGCGGTGCTGTGGTTGCTTGACCGCATGGATAACCACTGGGGCCCGGCGCACACCGAGATCAAGATCGACGGTCAACGCCTGCACTTCATCGAAACCCAGACCCGTTTCGGCGGCGACCAGATTTGGGAAATGGTCTGGAGAACCACGGGCGTGCATCTTGCTGCTACCACCATCGCGGCAATGACCGGCGTTCCATCGCCCGTGCCCGAACGCCAATACGTGCAAATGGCGATCCGCTACATCGAAGCGGATGACGCAACCGACCCGCAACACCTGCACGCGCACTTGCTGCGACACCCGTTTGCACTGCGCGCGTCGCTCCATCACGACAAGTTTGGGCAGCCCATCCACCGCTCTTGCGACCGTCACGGTTATGTATTGCTGGCCTGTGGCGCCGATGACAACCGAAAAGCCTTCAACGCTGCCATCTCCCACCCATTGCTCAACACCCAAGGACAGGCGCAATGACCACGAAAGAGACCCTGTATCACATCGATGGCCCGATCAGTGCGGATTTCCCGCAGATCTCCTTTTCCACAAATGTATACGACAACCCCGCGGACATTCTTGGCTCGATCACCGACTTGGCCAGGCACTTCAAGGCGGTCGAATTCGAAATCGGTGAAGACGCCGAAACGGTGTTCTGGTCCTTGAGCAACGATGAACGACAGACGCTGGCCCGGCAGATCCGTCAGTTTACCGAGCAAAATGAGATCACCCTGACGGTTCATGCCGGTTGGTGGGGGCGTCAGTACAACCTCTGCGCCAGTAATCTGGATGAGCGTGCACAAGCAGTGGACTGCTTGAGCGCGGCGATGGACTTTTCCCGTCAAGCCGGCGCGACCAGCGTCACATTTCATCCCGGCTACAAGGACCATCTGTGCAACGACGTGCTGATGACGAACCTGATCGAGGCCATCAAGCAGGTCACGGCGCTTTGTGACACAGGGGATATCGCGCTGTGTCTGGAAAACATGGGGGGCCAGCGTCCGAAGTTTCCGGTGTTCACCGTCGAAGAGCATGTGTACTTCCATCAGCAGACCGGCTGCTACGTGACCATCGATGTAACCCATTTATGTTCCTTGCTGCCTTATGGACAGAGCCTGTTTGAGGCCATCGCGACACTGGCGCCGGTCACCCGACACCTGCACATTGCCGACCTCAACGACACCCACCACCAGCACTTGCCGATTGGCGAAGGCAATTTGCCCTTGAGCGATGTATTGAACCGCTTCGCGCTCAACGGCTATCGCGGTGTGGCAGTGGTGGAAGAGTTCATTCCGCGCTTCTCAACCGCGTACTACCTGGAAAAAGCCTTGGCCTACCAAGCTGGCATGCAACATCTGCGCGCCAGCGCTCAGCAAAACATCCATGCCGGTTGAGCCTGCACGACTCGAACGTGCGCCACACAGCGAGATTGCGTCTGGCATCCGCGATGCGTTGCCGTTCGTGTTCTCGCTATTGCTGACGTTCACCCTGATCGGCATGCTCGGGCGGCGCCATGGCCTGGATCTACCGGCGATGGTGGTGTTCAGCGGCACGGTGATGGCCTCGCCGCTGCAGCTCACTTTGCTGGAGACACCCGCGCATCTGTTGAACGCGTTTGGCGTTTTGGTATCGGCGCTGAGCATCAATCTGCGGTTTCTGATCTTCACCCTGAGCCTGAAGTCCAGCCTCAAAGGTGCAAAAGCAGCGTTCATTCCGGCACTGGCGGTGATGGCCAATGCGGCCTTCACCCTCATGTCGATACGCAAGGAACAGCAGCCGATCAGCCGCCCCTACGCGAACACTGTGTGCTTCACGCTGTACGCCGCCGCGCTACTTGGCACCATGGCCGGTTATTGCTTCGCCAGTCTGGCCGACAGTGCGCTGATGGATGATGTCAGCGTAGTGATCGCGATCTTCATCAGCGCCTCGCTGGGCAAGATGACCCGCGAGCGCCACAGCTTCCACGCCCAATGGATCGCCGCGCTGGCCACTGCCGCGAGTCTGCTGTGGTTGGGGCAGATCAGTCTGATGCTGGTCCTCGCCGTTACCGTGGTGACGAGTTATGCCTATGACCGAACCTAGTACGTTCTGGCTGTATGTGCTGATCTGCGCGCTGGTATCGGCCATCTGCCGGCTGTTGCCGCTGGCGGTGAAAGTCGAGCGGCTGCCCAGCGGCGTTCGCGCTTTCATCGACCGCCTCGGCAAGTACACCTCGGTTGCGATGCTGATCAGTCTGCTGGCGGGATCACTTTATCCGCTGACCAGTCAGCAGACCCCGTCGACGCTGTGGATCTGGCCTGTGGCCCTGGCCTGGCTGCTGAGCCGCACGCGGCTCAAGTCCTACTACGCCTTTCTTGTCGCGCTGGGCGTGTACGTTCTGCTAGCAATGCGTTAGTCGTCGATTGACTCAAGTCCTGCGCCCATGCTCTCCTACACAGATTGTTACGGGTGCCCTTCACAGGGTGAAACGGGAAGCCGGTGAACCATGTGCTTTACTCTAAAGCCATGTCAGTCCGGTGCTGCCCCCGCAACGGTAAGCGAGTGAAGCGTCAGATCCACTGTGCCAGTGCGGCATGGGAAGGTGATGCTTGCAGGTCGGTTAATGCCAACCCCTCGCGAGCCCGGAGACCGGCCCGCAACTTACAGTGCGCGAATACGCTGCTGAACCTGACAAACCCGCGGTGGGCGGGCGCTGTTGCAACCCCTGGGCGAGTTCCGTGCAGGGGTTTCTTGCGCTTGCCTGTTGCCGAACAACACCAAGAGGAAAGCGCCATGCCTATCAGTACCGCCAGTCACTCCGCCGTTACCCCGTCAAGCCTCAGTCAGCGCCTGCTGGTTGCCGTCGGTGCCTCGCTGCTGGGCCTGTGCCTGGTCTACTTCGCCGGCTTCTCGCATATCGAAGCGGTGCACAACGCCGCCCACGATACCCGCCACAGCGCCGCCTTCCCTTGCCACTGAGTGCCCTGCGATGATCAAGCGTATTGCCAGTACCGCAGGGTTTGCCGGCCTGCTGGCCGCCTTGCTGTTGACCCTGCTGCAAAGCTTCTGGGTCGCGCCGCTGATTCTCCAGGCGGAAACCTATGAAAGCGCAGCGCCTGCGGTTGAAGCGCATGAACACGCCCCTGGTGTGGCTGCCGATCACCACCACGACAGCGAAGCCTGGGCGCCGGAAGACGGCTGGCAGCGTGTGCTGTCGACCACGGGCGGTAACCTGGTGGTCGCCGTCGGCTTTGCTCTGATCCTGGCTGCGCTGTATACCCTGCGCGCGCCAAACAGCGTGGTCAGTGGCGCACTGTGGGGCCTGGGTGGCTTTGCCGTGTTCTGCCTGGCGCCTACTCTGGGCCTGCCACCAGAACTGCCTGGCACTGCCGCAGCCGATCTGGCCCAGCGCCAGGCCTGGTGGGTAGGTACCGCAGCAGCCACCGCCGTCGGGCTTGGCTTGATCGTGTTCGCCCACAACTGGCTGCTTAAAGCGCTGGGCGTGGTACTGCTGGTGGTGCCTCATGTGATTGGCGCACCGCAGCCTGAAGTGCACGAAATGCTTGCCCCAGAGGCTCTGGAAGCCGAATTCAAGATCGCTTCCCTGCTGACCAACGCCGCGTTCTGGCTGGCCCTGGGCCTGATCAGTGCCTGGCTGTTCCGTCGCCCGAACCAGGCCTGACATGCACCTGTTCGTCGGCCTGGGTTGCCGACGGGGTTGCCCCGCCGACACCCTGATCCACCTACTGGAACAGACCCTCAAGGCCCACGACCTGCCGCTGAGCGCAGTCGCGGGCCTTGCCAGTATCGACCTCAAGCACGACGAACCCGGGCTGCAACTACTGGCCCGGCGGCTGAAGGTGCCTCTGCTATTCTTCAGCACCACACAACTGGCCGCCTACGAGCCGCGCCTGAGCCATCGCTCGGCCGTCGCCTACCAGCACAGCGGTTGCTATGGCGTCGCCGAAAGCGCGGCGCTGGCGCTGGCCGAGCACCTCGCAGGCCCGGCAAAGTTGCGCGTTACCCGTACCCTGCTGGCCGACGCCAGCCTGGCATTGGCTACAACCACAGGCTTTGGCGAATAATCCGCGCTTTCTCTTCAAGGACTCCGCATGACCGTCTATTTCATCGGTGCCGGCCCCGGCGATCCCGAGCTGATCACCGTCAAGGGCCAGCGTCTGATCCATCGCTGCCCGGTAATCATCTATGCCGGCTCCCTGGTACCGGCGGCGGTGCTCGAAGGGCATCGTGCCGAGACAGTCATCAACAGTGCCGAGCTGCATCTGGCCGAGATCATCGAGGCGATCAGGCAGGCGCACGACCGGGGCCAGGATGTGGCCCGGGTCCACAGCGGCGATCCCAGCCTGTACGGCGCCATCGGTGAACAGATCCGCTACCTGCGCGAACTGGGCATTCCCTACGAGATCATCCCGGGCGTTACCGCCGTGGCCGCCAGCGCCGCCCTGCTCGGCTGCGAACTGACGCTGCCGGACATCGCCCAGACCGTGATTCTCACCCGCTACGGCGACAAATCGCCGATGCCCGCAGGTGAACAACTGGTCGACCTGGCCCGCCATCGCAGCACCCTGGCGATTCACCTGGGGGTCAAGCATCTGGAGAAGATCGTCGAGGAACTGCGCCCGCATTACGGCGGGGATTGCCCGATTGCGGTGGTCCATCGCGCTACCTGGCCGGACCAGGACTGGGTGCTCGATACCCTTGATGGTATTGTCCAGCAGGTACAGGCCAAGGGTTTTCGCCGTACCGCACTGATCCTGGTCGGCCGGGTACTGGCCAGTGACAGCTTTTCCGAGTCGGCGCTGTACCGCGCCAGCCATGCCCATCTCTATCGCCCCTGACAGAGGACCTGACCATGCTCGAATTGCGCCCCAACTGTGAATGCTGCGGCGGTGACCTGCCCGGCGACAGCCAGGATGCACTGATCTGCTCGTTCGAATGCACGTTTTGCAAGGACTGCAATGAGCGTCAGCTCAAGGGCCAGTGCCCCAACTGTGGTGGTGAGCTGGTGAAGCGACCGCCACGGGCGGCAGCGAAGCTGGCGAAGTATCCGGCGTCGAGCAAACGGATCGTCAAGGAACAAGGCTGCCCAACGCACTAGGCTGGCTGTATTTGGCAAGGCTTGCGCCTTGCATCGCTGGCAATGCCAGCTCCCACAGGATCGGTGTGCACCAGGACGTTGTGGGAGCCGGCCTTGCCGGCGATGGGGTGCAACGCAGGTCTCATGGGGTTTGATACTGGCTCAGGTACTTGTCCAGGGTCGCCTTGTCACCGCTATCGTCGCCCGCCACTTGCCACAAGCGCCGCTCGATACCTTGGGCCAGCAGATGTCCCACCGCCGATTCGATGGCCGACAGCACACACAGCTGCGCCGGTTCGTTGGTGGTGTAGCCGACCTCGGCTTCGAGCAGTTTCTTGAACTCGATGAACTTGAACACCCCGGCACTGCGGCCGACCGAGTAGATGGTCTTGCTGGTCATGACGTTGGCCAGCACCTGACCGCTGCGCACATCCACGGCCCGCAGGTTGACCGACACCTGATCGACCCGGTACTCGCGGGAGATATCGATACCCAGGTAGCGCGCGCCCTCGCCGCCACTGCGCACGTTGGTGTCGTAGGCGATGATGCCGCCTTCAAGCATCAGGTTGGCCGCCTGCAGCGGTGGCAGTTCGCCCTGGATGTTCACCGGCGTGTCCGGCTTTTTCTGCGACGCACGGATGATCTTGCGCTCAGTCAGCAGGTTCTGCAGCCCTTCGCGCTCCAGCACCACAAACCAGCCACTGGCCTGCAGGGCGTCCATCAGCATGCTCGCCGCACCCTGGGTGACGCTGGTCGAGAACGAGCTGGCCGGAGTTGGCTTGTATTGCCCGGTCTGGTCGCGGAAACCATACACCACCGCCATCAGCCGGCCTTTGGGCCGCGGCATGTTGAGCAGGTCGTAGTAGGTCGAAGCCCGCGGGGTCAGCGTCGGGCTTTCGCCGTCCTGCTCGGCCGGCATCGGTTTGCGCAGGTTGCAGCCTTGCAGGACGGCGAAGATCAGCAGTGCGGTCAGAATTCGTTTCATGATTGTCACTCCCCATTACCCGCCCCTTCAAGGGTTCAGGCCGTTCACCAGAACTTCTGAAATTTCGCCTGTTGCACGGTCGGTGATCTCGATGGTCAAAGCCCCGGAATCATCGAGCACGTTGATAATGAAGGCGTCTGTCTGCAGGCTGCCGGTGGTGCCGTTATTGATGTTGTTGAGCAATTGCGACAGCAGCCGCGACTCGAGCTGGCTGGTGAAGCGCTCCAGGGCCGAAGTGCCCGCAAGCGCCGAGGCACGGTCCTTGATCGCCGGGTCCTCGTGGTCGTTCTGTGCCTGGGCGTTGTTGAGCAACCAGGTGCCGTTCAACGGGTTGCCGCCAAACGCGGGGTTGATGGGGGTGTACACAAGTTCAGTGGCACCGGCCTGGCTGCCCAGGGCAGTCAGCAGGACCAGGGAGGCCAGGCGGCGGGTATTGTTGTTATTCATAGCTCGTCCCTCTCAAGATCGGTGGTGTCCTGCAGCAGCATCTGCAGCTTGCGCTGGATGATCTGCTCCTTGACCAGGTCAGCCGCCTCATACGCGGCGTCCTTCAGCTCGGTGGTGTTGGGTGGCAGAAACCGCCGGTAGACCACGCGTTGTTCATACTCGACCGTCACCAGGCTGCCCCAGCGTGCGTCCGGCCGCTCGCGTACCACCAGGTTGAAATCCAGGCGGCTGGTGGCACGCAGCCGCTCGGCAAAGCTGTAATAGAAGTCGTGGCCGATGTGCGAGATGGTGTTATCGACGATAAAGCCCATCATCTCGTCTTCGGCGCCGCCCCGGGCAGTGCCGGCCAGCAGCACCAGAGCCAGGGCGCAGGCGGTCAGTTGGCGGTTCATTGCCCTGCTCCCTGGGGCAGGCCCTTGCGACCACCGACGGCGGATTCGGAGAAGGCTTTCTCGGCCACGAACTGCCAGTCGGAATAGTGTTCCAGGCCTTCAAAGTCCGACCACTGAGCGGCAAAGCCGGTCTGTTTCAGCGGCGTCAGATCGGACCGGCTATAGACTCCGGTGATACGCCCGTCGATGGAGCGCAGCAATCCCCAGTCGTCGCTTCCAGTGATCGGGTCGGAGTACAAGCGGCGCAGGTGGCGCTTGAGGTTGGGATAGCGCGGGTCCTCGAGCAGCTCGTCCAGGGTCTGTGGGTACTGGGCCAGGCCAGGCGAATCGCGATAGTAGCTGCGCAGCGCCTGGGCATACTGGCTGCCGACCCAGAGCAGGTCGCGCTCGCGTTCGCGCAGGGCCTGGGTCGACCACAGGGTGACGGTCGAGCCCAGCGCGATGCCGGTCACAGCAATCAGCAACAGCACACCCAGGTAAGTGAAGCCCGCCTCGGCGGCGCTACCACTCGGCATATAAGCTGCCATCACGCGCCCTCCCGGTTGCACCGCTCTTGATATCGGCCACCGAACCACCCACACCTTCCGGTGGCGCTACCACCTGCCAGCCGTCACGGCGCTCGGTGATCGGGTCCAGCGGGGCGTTACGCAGGTAACGCTGTTCGACCAGTTGCTCCAGCGACTCGGGATATCGCCCGGTGTCGCCGTAGTAGTGATCCAGGGCTTCGCGCATCACCGCCAGGCTTTGCCGCAGGGTGGCCTCGCGCGAGGTTTCCAGGCTCTGGAAGTAGCGCGGCATGGCAATAGTCATCAGCGTGGCGATGATCGCCATCACCACCAGCAACTCGATCAGGGTAAAGCCTTGGTTGCGTCGCATGCTGGTCACCATTGTCCGTAGGCAATGCCGTTAAGGCCCTTACCCGCTGCCTTGGAGTAAACGTCGAAGACGTCCTCCCCTTCACGCGGGCTTTGCGCCGAACTGTCGTAAGCACGCAGCCCCCAACCCCCTTCGTCATCTTTTTTGTGGCTGAGCAACGGGTCGTGGGGGATGCGCCGCAGGAAATAGAACTTGGCCCCTTTGGCGCTGCGCACATCGCGTACACCGTCCACCAGCACCTGCAGGCTCGGTGGGTAACCGGTGGCATTCAGCGATTTCTCGATGTAGCCGGCGTCGAAGGCGCGTTTGTAGGCGTCGATGGCATCGCGGATCTGATACAGCGCGGTTTTCAGCTCCTGCTCCTTGCCCCGGCGTACCAGGGTTTCGGTCAGCGGTGCGGCAATCGAGGCGAGCAACCCGAGCAGCGCCAGGGTCAGCATCACTTCGATCAGGCTGAAACCTGCCATCGAGCGTTTCATGATTTAAGGCCTCACCGCAGTAGGCACAGCGGCCAGCGGCTGCTCGTCGTCGACCTCGATCGGGCGATTGAGGTTGCGGATCTGCATGCTGGTTTCGGTGCCGGACGGGAATTCCATGTCCGACGGGCTCTGGTACGGCAGGTTGCGCACGATGCGCGGGGTAATCGACAGCACCAGCTCCGACTGGCTCTTGTCATTACGGTTGCTGCCGAACAGCCGTCCCAGCCCTGGGATGTCGCCGAGCAACGGAATCTTGTTGCCGCTGGCACCGTCGTCATTGCGTACCAGCCCCGCCAGCACCTGGGTTTCGCCGTCATGCAGACGCAGGCTGGTCTGGGCGTTGCGGGTGTCGACCTGAACCGGAATGGTGCCCTGGCGAGTCGGTTCCAGCGGCTTGGCGTTGCTGACTTCCAGGGATACCTTGATCGCCACTTCGTTGTTCAGGTGCACCACCGGGGTGACTTCGAGTTTGAGACCGACATCCAGGTAGGTGATGCTTTCGGTGATCACCGGTCCTTGGGTCGAAGGGACCGACGTGGCGCTGACAATCGGCACCCGCTGACCGATGTGGATGCGCGCCTGCTCGCGGTTGCTGACGCGGATCACCGGGCTTGCCAGGGTGTTGATGTCGTTGTCCTGGGCGTTGATCTTGGCCTGCGGCGACGGCGAGATGGTGATGCGCGAAGAGTTGATGCCGCGCAACTGATCGAGCGTTTCCACTGACTTGCCGTCTTCGTTGAGCACCCCGAAGGTATTGGGCCACTGCAGGCCGAGTTCGAGGATCCGCGAGCGGGCCACTTCCATCACTTCCACTTCCAGCACCACTTCCGGGTTGGACTGATCCTGCGACTGCAGCAGTTTCTCGGCCATGCGCACGGCGTCGGGGGTATCGCGCATGGTCAGGGTATTGAGGCGCTCATCGACGAACACATCGCGGGTTTTGAGCATGGTCTTGACCATGTTCAGCGCAGTGTTGGAATCGATGCTGGTCAGGTAGAAGGTGCGCATCACCAGTTCCTGGTAATCCTTGGTCTTTTGCGGCGAGTCCGGGTAGATCAGCAAGGTGTTGTCGTTCACCACCTTCTGGTGCAGCTGGTTCTGCTCCAGCAACAGCGCCACGGCATCTTCAATGCGCACATCGCGCACGAAGATGGTGGCCTTCATGTCCGGACGCATGTCCTTGTCGAAGATGAAGTTGAGCCCGGCCACCTGCGACAGCACCTCGAAGATGGTTTTCAGGTTGGCGTCACGAAACTCCAGGGTTACCGGGCGTTCCATCTTGGTCCGCAGTTGCGGGTTGGGCTGCGCGGTGCGGCTCTGCACCAGCTCGATGTCCTTGCGCAGGGCCAGGCCATCCTGGTTCTGCGGATCGAGCAGGAGGACTTCGCGCATGTGCCGCTCGGCGCCAAACAGATCGCCTTGACGCAGTGCCGCCTGGCCGAGAGCCACGCGCTCATTGATGTTGCCGATCTGCTCGATCTGGCGCACCGCTTCCTGGGCCCGGCGGTTGTTGGGTTCCAGGGTCAGCACCCGCCCGTAGCCCATGCGAGCCCCCTCAAAATCATGGCGGCTGCGGTCGCTGTCGGCCTGGGTCAGCAAGGCTTCAACCGACTGACGACGGCCCTGGATCACGGCAATGTTCAGCTCGGTGTCGCGTGGGTTCTCCTTGAGAGCCTCCTCGAGCATGGAGATACCTGCTTCGTATTGCCCTTCAGCGATCAACGCCTGGCCATCCTTGCGCACGCCACTGGTGCCGCAACCGGCCAGGGCAACGCAAAGTGCAAGCATCAGGTATGGCGCCTTGTTGCAGTGCCTGGACGAAATCATGGTGCGCTCCCTACAGACAAAGTCTGGGACAAGTGCAACGGCAGGTAGACCAGGCTCAGCTCCGTGGTGGAGATGTGCTCGATCCGGTAAATGTCATCAATCACGTCGCCGCGGCGCACGACGTAGAGTTTCTCGCCGCTTTGCAGGAACACGCGTTGATCGTCGCGATCATCCAGACGGCCAACAAACTGAAAGGGCAGTGCCGGTGCGGCTGGAGGCAAGGCCACTGGCGCAACGGCAACGGGTTGTTCGGTGACCGTGGCCATCTGTGCCGCCGGCTTCCAGTTCTTGCTCGGGAACAGGTCGCGCAGCTTGAGTGCCGCAGGCTTGGCCGCCTGGGCAGCGGCTTCGCTGGCGGCGACGGCGGTCTTGTCGGCGGCGGCGACCGCGGTTTGGCTGTCGGCCGACTCGTCGTCGAAGAAATATCCCGGTGCCCAGGCCAGTACGGCGGCAGCTCCGAGAAAGGCCAGCCAGGCCAGACGGCGTTGAGTATTCATCATGACCTCGACAGATAAAGGGTCATACGCAGGCGACCGGTCAGCTCGCTGTCGCCGATCTTCTTGCGCTGCAGGTCGACGTCTTCAAGCACCAGGGCCGGCAACTGGCCGAGCAAGGCATGCACGAAGCGGCGGATCTGCGGGTAGCTGCCGCGTACCGGCAAGAGAATCTGGTAGCGCGCCAGCTGGGTCTTAGGATCGACGCCCAGCGCGTACTCGCCGCGGGCCAGGCTGATGCGCTCGGCCTTGGCCAGGCTGTAGATGCGGTCGATGGCCACGGTGGCCTGAGGCTGGGCCGGCAGCTGTTTGTGGAAGTCTTCCAGTTCACGCTGAGGCACCTGCGGCAGTTTCAGGTCACCACGTTTGAACTGCTGCAACTGCGCTTGAGCGTCTTCGCTACGCAGCTGCTGCCGTTGCAACTGCTGCCATTGCGGCAGCACCACCGCCGCGCCATACAGCAAGGCCAGCAGGACCAGCGCACCGCCCGCCAGGCCAACCACACCCAGCTGCCGTGCACGCTCATGAAGAATCAGGCTATGGATGCGCATTGCCGATCTCCCAGGTGGCGGACAGGTTGAACTGCACAGGATGCTCGGCCTGCTTGGCCATGATTTCGTGATTGAGCAACGACACATCGCGCAGCTCGCCGCTGGCTTCCAGACGCTTGTGGAAGGTCAGCATGGCTTCCAGGTCGCGGGCCTCGGCGCTGATACGGACCTGGCCCTTACGTGCATCGGGGGTCAGGGTCAGTAGCGCCACGTCGTCCTGCGGCAGGGCTTCAAGCATGTCGAACAGACGTTCCCAGGGCCGCTGCAGCTGCTGCGAGACACTGCGCATCTGCGCCAGCTTCTCGGCTTGCTCGCGGCTCTGCGCCGGGGTCAGCGACGCGACGTGCTCAGGGCGCTTGCCCAGTTGCCGCTCGAACGCCTCCAGCTGTTGATCGAGCGCCGCCTGCTGCTGGCCGAAACCTTGTGCCAGGACCAGGGCGCCAGCCAGCAGGCCGACACCGGCCGCCAGCAGCACCCAGGCCGAGAGCGCCGTGCGCCGTGGCTGAAAGTCCAGCTCCAGGCGGCGCATTTCAGGCCACCGCCCGGGTCATGCGGCACAGCACATCTGCTGTGTCGCCGCCCAGCTCGCACAATTGCACACCGTCCAGCGCCGGCGGTTGCTCCTGACGGCCCGGCGCATGCAGGAACACCGGCAGTTCGCGGTCCTGGGCATTGAGCTCGCACTGGCGGGCGATCAGTGCTTGCAGGGCGGCGTCACTGTCACAGCCACCCTGAGTACTGATCTGTTGCCAGACGCCGTTCTGTGCCAGCAGGCACACGGTGCGCTGAGGCTCGGCGAGCACGAAGAGGAAGTCGCTCTGCCCCAGTTGTTCGGCAAAGCGGTTGTAGGCCGCCATCAGATACGGACGTACCGAGCGCAGGCGCAAACCAAGCTCACGGCAGTGCTCATGCAGCCGTTGCAACAACGCTTCCGGCACCGCCGTGGCGATCCGCGCAGCGCCGGCGGCCTCCGGCGACACCACCAGACGCCAGCCATCCAGGCTCTGCCCATAGTGGGCCTCGAAGCAAGCGCGGGCGTAGTGGTGCAGCTCATCAGGGCGGCCGATGGCAGCGCTCCAGGGCACCAGGCAGAAGCGGCAATACTGCGCCGACAGCAACAGCTGCAGTTCGCCGCCCTTGCACGAATGGTCAGCCAGCAGGCTGCGCAGCGTATCCAGGGCCAGGGTGGCGGCCTGGCTGCGCTCGGCGATAAAGCCCAGGCTGCCCAGCCAGTGTTGTTCCGTTCCCAGGCGTTGGCACAGGCCGACACCCTGGGCGCCGAGCACGGCGATAAAACGATCAGGCGACAAATGTGACACGATTGATCTCCTCCAGAGTGGTCCGGCCATCGCGCACCAGTTCCAGTGCCGAGCTGCGCAGCAGGCGCAGGCCGCGTTGACAAGCCAGGGCCCTGATCTGCGCCAGGGGCCGACGTTCAACAATCATTTGCCGCAGTTCATCGTCCAGGTGCAGCAGTTCGGCGATCGCCGTACGTCCGCGATAACCGCTGCCGCGGCACTGGCCGCAACCGCTGCCGTGCACAAACCGGTAGTGGTCCACCTGCCCCGCTTCCAGGCCGGAAAGGCTGAGCTCTTCATCACTGGGCTGGTGGGGGCTGGCGCAGTGTGGGCAGACCAGGCGAATCAGGCGCTGGGCCAGCACCGCGTTGAGCGCGGAAACGAAGCTGTAGGGGTCGACCTGCATCTGGCTGAAGCGACCGATCACATCGAAGACGTTGTTGGCGTGGATGGTGGTGAACACCAGGTGCCCGGTCAGTGCCGACTGCACGGCGATCTGTGCGGTGTCCGGGTCACGGATCTCGCCGACCATGATCTTGTCCGGGTCATGGCGCAGGATCGAGCGCAGGCCGCGGGCGAAGGTCAGGCCTTTTTTCTCGTTGACCGGAATCTGCAGCACTCCCGGCAGTTGATATTCAACCGGGTCTTCGATGGTGATGATCTTGTCCACGCCGTGGTTGATCTCGCTGATCATGGCGTAGAGGGTGGTGGTCTTGCCGCTGCCGGTGGGGCCGGTGACCAGGATCATGCCGTAAGGCTCGTTGGCCAGGCGGCGCAGACTGCGCAGGGTCTGGTCCTCAAAGCCCAGGGCTTGCAGCTGGACGCCGCTGACGCGATCGGCCAGGTCCTGTTTGTCGAGCACCCGCAGCACCGCGTCTTCACCAAAAATGCTCGGCATGATCGAGACACGAAAGTCGATCTGGCGGGCGCTGATACCGATCTTGAAGCGACCGTCCTGAGGGACGCGCTTTTCACCGATGTCCAGCTCGGCCATGACCTTGATCCGCGAGATCACCTGTTCGGCGAACTCGCTGCCGCTAACCTTGCTGATGCTGTTGAGCACCCCGTCGATGCGGTATTTGATCACCAGGCCAGTGCCGGTCACCCCCAGGTGGATGTCACTGGCGTGCATCTTCAGGGCGTCATAGAGGGTCGAGTTGACCAGCTTGACCACCCGGCTCTGGTCTTCGCTGATGCTGGCCAGCGACAGGCTTTGCAGGGTGTCGAGTTCGTTGACGGCTTCGCTTTCGGTGTCCAGCGAATCGACGGCATTAAAGCTTTCTTCGTGACGGGCAAGGAAGCCGGCCAGGTCGGCGGCCTCGACCAGGTACAGCGGTGCACCTTGCAGGCAGTCATCGATCCAGGCCAGGCGTGCAGTGTCGAAGGGGTCGGCGAACACGCCCAAGGCCTGGCCGTCATGTTCGAGGAAGAGGAATTCGCGCTTCAGGCACTGGGCCAGGCTGACCCGGTCGAACAATGGCGTGGCGGCGAACAGCGCCTGGCTGTCCAGTACGGGGTAATGCAGGGTGGCACCCAGACGGCTGACAAACTCGGCAGGGCTCAGGCCACTCAAACGTTGCAGGGTATCGAGCAGGCGCTCTGCGCTCTGTTCGGCGGTGGCGCGTGCCTGGGCCAGCAATTCACGCCCGAGGACTGCGGGGGCGCATTCCTGGGGGGAGACAACAGCGAGCGACACGGTTTCCATGACTTGCTCTCCAGCGCGGGGCGCGGCAAGCCATGTTCAGGTTTGCTCGCGCGTTATTCCCCGGTGAGCAGTTGATCGTCGTCTGGTTCCGCCTGCCTCTCGCCTTTACGTCGGCGATCTGCCAGGACCCAACTACCGTCGAACAACTGCAGGGGGAAACTCTCACTCCTGCTCTGGCGCCGTTCGACGAACCCTGTGTCCGTGTTGCCCTCGCTCCCGGTCTCTCGCTTGATGCCCATCAGGTCGTTGATTGCACGGGCCAGTTCCGCCAGCGGAAAAGGCTTGAACAGGATATGACTGACGCCCAGCTGGTTGGCACGCTCACGGACCTCGGCGGTCGGGTGGGCAGTGATCAGCACGAAATGACAGTTCCTGTTCTTGCGTACAGCCTCCAGTACCTGAAACCCCTCCATGTCGGGCAAGCGATAATCGAGCACTATCACGTCGGGTTGGGTGCGCTCGGCTTCACCGATGGCACTGACTCCGTCGTAGGCAACATGGACGTTCAGGCCTTGCGCATCCAGGTAAGCCTGGATATTGCCCGCAAGGGTCTGTTCGTCATCGACTACCAATACTGTGTTAACCAAGATCGACTCCTTCAAGCACCACAGGCCCGGTTTCCCGGTCTGGCGAAGTGCGACCTTGTATAGGCTTACGCATGCTTCGTGCCAAACCAGAAACACCGCTTATCAATGTGCTATGTCGTTGATTCTTTAAGAGTAGACGCAAATGGGCCAAGGCCCCTCCCCCAATCCTGGGGGCCGGCTGGCGTTTTGCCTCCACTGGTATCCCCAACATTGGGGGGCAGATGAGTCGTCAGTCAAGTCGCTGCACCTGCCCGGCGTCACGCAGACGCTGCAGCAAGGCGTGACGCGCCTGCGACTGTTGCTGATCGATCAGTAGACGTCTTGCCAGTTCCAGCCCCTGCTCATCTTCGACAGAGGTAGTAGCACTTTGGTTCTGTGCCTGTTGCAAAGAATTCGCATTTGCCAGGTAGAAAGCGCGGACTTCGGCCGTATCGGGCTCCGGCACCTGAGAGGCCTGCATGAATACCTGCTGCGCAGCCAGTTCATGGCGGGTGTAGTCGGCAAAGCTGTCGCTGTCGAAACCGGCATCGGCCAGGCGCTGCTCAAAGCTTTTGCCCGTGCCCAGCGCCTGGCGCAGTTGGTCGATCTGCGCGTCCACCTCACTGTCACTGATCTTGATGCCCTGGCGCTGGGCTTCCTGCCAGAGCAGTTCCTTGTCGATCAGGTCGTTGAGCGCCTGTTCACGCAAGCGCTTGTACACGCTGGGGTTGCGAATGCTGGTCAGGGCCCGGCCCTGGGCTTGCAGGTAGTCGGTAAAATAGCGCTCCAGACGCATCTGGCTGATCGCCACGCCGTTGACCTGGGCTGCCGGCGGTCCCTCCTGGGCCTGCACCTGCAGCGCTACCAGGCATAGCAATAGAGTGAGCAGCTTCATGGCGCATTCACCTCCGCGACAGGACGATAGGCAGCCACCGGATAAAACACCGGGCCGGGCATTTCCAGGGTCACCACATGAGCCCCGGCCAGCCCCTGACGACGGCCCGGGCCAAAGCTCAGTGGCGGTGTGAGGCCAGTCTGCACATCGTGCAGGCCCTCCAGTGCCTGGATCAGCTTTTCACGGCTGGCATCACGCCCGACGCGCTTGAGCGCGTCACCGAGCAGTTGCACGGCACACCAGGTGCTGACCTGCAAAACACCCTGGCGACCATCCAGCCCTTGGCGTCGGCGCATGTCGCTCAGCGTTTGACGCCCCGTTGGCGTCCAGTCATCGGGTACGAAGGGATAGGCCAGAAACACCCGCCGCGACCAGGCGTCAGGCACTTGCGGCAACTGGCTGGAGACCTGATTGGCGGCAGCAAACAGGTAGGGCGTGCGACCGACCTGCTGCAATTGTGTAGTCAGGCGGGCGAAATCTTCGCCCTGGCCAAGAAAGAACAGCGCCTGCCCCTCTGGCGCCTGCTCGCTCAGAGCCTGGGCTTTGACCTCACGCCAGCCGCGGTTTTGCAGTTGCTGCTCAAGGTGCCGGGCGAGGTTCGCCTGAGCCGGGTCGACGTAGACTATCTGCGTACCGGCCTGCTGCAGCATCAGGTTGCTCTGGGCATAGTCGGCCAGGCTGAGCAATTGTTCATCCAGCCCCGGTAACGGGTCGAAGATCTGGGTACTGCCGGTCAATAGCGGCGCCGTACCAATCATCGGCATACGGGCCTGCTCCAGGCGGGAGGCCAGCGTCGCATCCAGCGCGGGTGCCAGCGGCGCAATCAAGGCGAACACCTGCTCCTGTTCGAGCATCTGTGTGAGCGCCCGCTCGGCGCTGGCCAGATCGGGCCCGGGATCGACGTTGATCAACTGCAACTGGCGGCCATGAATACCGCCTTGCTGGTTGAGTTGCTTGATCTGGTCCTCAAGCACTGCCGCCACCACTCGTGCCGGCCCAGCCAGAGCACCTTCGCCCGGCAGCATCGTACCCAGGCGCAGGGTCTGCGCCTCTACACCAGGATCGCGGTCATCGGCCAGACGCTTGAGGTAGGCCGTGAGGTTGCGCTGGTCGGCCATGCTCAATACGAAGCGCGGCATCGCCGGATCCAGACGGTTGCCCGCCGGGTCGCGACCCTGCTGAATCGCTCGCGCCAGGCTCGACTCGGTGTAGGCCGGATAGGCGCGGCCATTGATGCTGCGCAATCCCTGCCCGAGCGCCAGGCGTTGCCAGTTCAGCGCCGGTGGACGTACCCCGCCCTCGGCGCGCCCCAAACCATCGGCACCGTGGCAGCTGCCACAGGGCACAACGCTGGCCGGCACCAGCATGTCGGCGGCACCGACCCGCGCCGACACCTGGGCGTCGCTGCTCGACAGGCCCTCGCGGTACAAACGTTTGCCTGCCAGTTCCGCCGGTGTCAGGTCCAGGGCCTGGGCAAGGCTGCTGGCGATCAGCATCAGCAGCAGGGTCCCGGTACGCAGGGCACTAGTCATGATGTTCAACGCCCGGCCATCGGTTCAGACAGCAGTTGCAGGCGTTGGGCAATCGCCACGGGCGGTGCGTCGGGGCGGATCTTGCTCCAGCGTTTGTTGGCCACGTCGCCAGCGATCAGTTGAGTGGAATGTTGCTCGGGGCTGGGGATCAGATGGCCAAGACGCATCAGCACCAGATCCATCTGCGCCTTGTCACCAGTCAGGAACAGCCAGTTGGGGCCGTCAACACCCTGCTTTTCGGCGAATGCCTTGAGCACTTGCGGTGTGTCGTTGGTAGGGTCGCTGCTCAAGGATACGAAGGTCACTTTGCTCGCCGCCTCCTCCCCCATGGCTTCGCGCACCTCGCGCAGCTTGCGGGTGATCAATGGGCAGGCATCGTTGCAGTGGGTGAAGATGACATTGAGCAGCACCACCCGGTCCTTCAGCACATCGCTGTAGAAGCGCAGGCTGCGACCGTTCTGGTCCTGCACCAGGCTGTCGGTGAAGTAGGTCTGGGCATCATGGGTGCCCGCGGTCGGTGTGACGGCGCTGGCGCCAGGGCTTGGACCGGGGCTGGCCTGGGGGGCATGCCCTTCGTGGGCAAACGCCACCGAGCTCAAGATCCACAGGCAGGCTACCAGGCTCAGCCAGTCGACCGTGCGCATCGGCGATTTGCGCGCAGTAGCGGCGCTCATGGTTGCACCTCCTGGGCGATGGCCGTGTGCTTGGCATGTACACGACGGGCACTGAGACGATCGATTTCGCTGACCAGCAGCGCCGGATCGGTAAAGCCGTAGAACCGCGTCCACTTGCCACTACGACCGTCGCCGACAAGGATCAACGGTGGATGCTCGCTAAGATTGGCGCTGAAGCTGCCCAGGCCCTTGAGGGTTTCATTGACCGCGTAAGGCGAGCCGGTCAGCCAGCTCCAGCCCGGCCCGACCTGGAAGGCCTTGGCGTAGTCCTGCAGGCGCTTGGAGTCGTCGCGCTGCGGGTCAACGCTGATCGACACCAGTTGCACTTCATCGCCGACCCGTCCGCCCAGTTGTTTTTGCACCTTGGCCATGATCGAGGACACCACCGGGCACACCGTGGTGCAACTGGTGTAGATAAAGCCCATGACTACCAGGCGGTCGGCCACCAGGTCCTTCTCCAGGCGTACCGGCATGCCGTTCTGGTCCAGCAGCTGGACATCGGCAAAGCGCACCGCGGTCTTTTCCTGGTGAGCGGCGGGTGCGGTATGGCCACTGTGGTCGTCATGGCCGCTGTGATCGACACCACCATGGGCCTGGGCGAAACCACAACTGACGGCCAGCAGGCAGAGGCTGAACAGTCTGCAGCGATCGAGCATTTTCATCGCACACTCCTTGATCCCGAATCGGACGCTTGTTGAGCCGCGGCAGGCAGTACCCGCAGACTGGTGTAGTTTTTCTCGGCAAAGGCACTGCCCAGCGACGGCGCTTGCACATGCAGATACCAGGCTCCGGCCTCAGCCAGCTCCAGCGGTGCCTCATAGACGCCATCGCCGACCTCATGCACGCGGCTGTCACGGGCCCGTGACGACGGTGCCAGGAAGTAGCGCACACTCAGATCCTTGATGCCGTTGCGCGGGCGGCCGTTGCCCTCGACGATCCGAAAGCGCGCGGTAAACGGGCTGCCCTGCACCACCACCTTGGGTTCAAGCATGAACTCCACCTGCGGCAGCAACCGGTGCGGTGCGGTGGATGAAGCGGCCACCTCGGTGCTGAAGCAGTGAATGATCTGCGGCTGGTTGAGCAGGAAAGCCACATCGAAGGTGCCGGCAGCAGGCAGTTTGATGGTCGAACTGTAGACCCCCGGCGCCACTTCGCGCAGGCTGCGGTCGACGACCAGGGCCGCGCGGGCATTGTGGCCGCGGTTGGCGTAACCGGACATCGGTGCGTTCATGCCTTCGGCATAGAAGTAGGTGGTGTTGTCCACCGGGTTGACCACGAACACCGAGTTTTCATCACGGGCCGTGGTCAAGCCTTGCGCCAGTGGCAGGTCACCCGCCTGGCGCGGTGCGGCAGGTCCGGCTTCGAAGCCCTGGACGATCGGCTGGCGGCCCTCGCCGAGGCTGCTCAGGTTGACCATGGTGACCTTCGGCGAAGCCAGCCCGCGGATGTAGGCATAGGCCTTGGTAAAGGTCAGTTGGTAGGGTTCGGCGGCCACCGGCAGGCTGTGGATCAACCGGTCGGTACTGGCGTCGATCACCAGCGCCTGGCTTTCCAGGGTGTTGAGGACGATACCGAAGCGCCCGTCGCTGCTGAAGCGCATCGGCCCCAGACCTTGCTTGCCCTCGATCCGGTGACGCAGCTCATGGCTGCGCGCATCGATCACACTGATGCTGCCGTCGCGTCCATCGGCCACATAAACCGCCTGCGACAGCGCCGAATAGGCCACCGACAGTGGATGCGAGCCGACCTTGAGGGTTTTCACCAGACGCATTTCGCTGGCATCGATCACACTCAAGGTGCCGCTGTCGCGGTTGCTGACAAAGGCGTAGCGCGAGTCGGCACTGAAGGCGATCTCGTGATGGCCGCTACCGGTGGCAAAGAACTTCATGGTCTTGCGGCTGCTGACATCAATCACCGTGACGCCACTGTGTGCCGGATCGCTGGCATTGTTGCCGACCCACAGCAGGCGCTGGTCCGGCTGCAAGGCCACCCGCAGCGGCTGTTTGCCGGCTGCGATGTTGCCCACACGCTGGAAGGTCTCGGTGTCGATCAACGCCACTTCATCGCGCTCAGGCATCGACACGAACACCTGTTTGTCGTCGTTGCTGGCGACCCAGTCCATGGGCACGCCAGGCAGCTCGATGCGCGCCAGGGTACTGGTGACCCCGCCGACCGAGACCGACGGATCGATCACGGTCAGGCTGGCATCCTTGTTCAGCACCAGCAAAAAGTAGCTATTGAGGTCGAGCAACGGCCGCGCGCCGATACTGCTTTTGAGAAACAGCGCCACCCGTGCCTTGCAGCTTTTGTTACGGTCTTTGGCGGCGTCGCCGGTCAGTGCCGGGTCCAGCCAGGCGCCAGGGGACACGCCTGACAGGGGCTGGCCACTGTTCTGGTCGGTGACTTTGAAACGCACACTGGCAAACGCCCCCTCGGTAAGCACCCCATCGCTGCCCAATGGCCGGGCTTCGAACTCGACGGTGACACCGTCGCGGCTGAGCCGGTGCAGCGCCTGCGGATCGCTCTCGGCCACACCGCCCAACTCGCTGCGCGGGTCGCACCACAAGCTCTCGTAACTGACCCCCAGGCCGATCAGCGTCAAACCTGCCATCAGGCCCAGGTACAACGGTCTATTTTTCTTGTTCATGACCTCTCCCCCTTCCCTTACTGCGCTGGCGCTGTGGTCGGTGGTGCCTCTTCGCTGACCCGCAGCAGCCCCCACAGTCCCGAGGCATTGCCGTAGGCAGCATAGTCGCGGAACAGATAGTCACCGGGTACCGCGTTGCTGCCCCCGGCACTGGGCACCATGAAGCTGAAGTGCGCAGCCGGCAGTACGCTTTCCTGGGCGCCGATGAACATCGCTTGCGGGTTGAAGCCGAAGCGCACCGAGCCGATACCTGGCAAGTTCAAAGGGTAGCCGCTGACATCAGACTTCTCAGCCTGGTAGTTATGCAGCGGCCACAGGTGGCCATCGAGCTGGTACGTAATGCCGCGGCTGCCACCGGTAGGCATCAGCACATGGTTGCGGAACGGCTGGCCCGGCTTGGCCCACAACACCGGGGTTTGCGGGTCGCCGCCGACCAGGGCGTTGCTGTACGCCATATGGGCGTTGGGTACATCCGCCCAGCCGTTGCCATCGGCATGCCCGAACGGTGCATCCGGGGCCAGGCCGAAGCGGAACCACAGTGGCTCGGTCTTGTAGTTGATGGCCATGTTGGAGTTGTCTTTCGGGTCCCCCGGCACACCATTGCCTTCAGTGGCGATACCTTCCACCGGCCGGCCATCCGCCCAGCGCATGTTCAGCGACCGCTGCCAGAGGGTGGCGAAGTCGCGGTAGGCCGGCTGCCCAGGCACCTGCACGGTGGCCGAGGCACGGCTGGCGCTGTCTTCGGTCCAGGTAGCGGTCTGCGGCAGGATGCTCATGCCACCGATCAGGCCCTTCTGCCCCTGTTTGATGACGTCGGCCGGAGTGATGTTGAGGCCGCCGAACTCGATGGCCGTGGTGTTGATGTTGTCCACCGAACGCCCCGTCTGCAGCACCGGCTTGCCTTCACGCTCCAGGTGCCCGGCGTAGTACTGGAACACCTTGCTCGGGTAGGCACCACTGCTGCCGGTGCGTGGCGGTACGGTCTGCACCGGGTTCTGGCCGACGTTGACGCCGTCCGACTTGGTGATGTCATAGGCCAGCAGTTGGGTATGCAGGCCGACATGGCTGGACGGACGCATCAGGTTGTTGTTGAAGGCGGTCGAACCTTCGCTGCCCTGACGGTCACGCTTGACCACGTTCTGCATCACCGCAGTGCTCGGCAGGTCCGGCATCACCATCGGCAGGCGGTTTTCCAGGGTGACTTTCAGGCAGTCGCCGGCAGCGGCTCGCAGTACCAGCGGCTCGATCGGCACGCCGGGCTTGAGTTTGCCGCTGACCGGGTCGAGATCGGCCTTGCGCACATAGAGGATCGCGGTCGGGTCATGCAGCGGACCGGCGTGGCCACCGATGGTGAAAGTCTCGCCATCTTCGGGGTCGGTCACCGTCACCTGGGGGATGCTGGTGCGCCGGCTGTTGTAGACCAGGGTACCGCCATCGGCCTTCAGCGGGCCACCGACGTGCTGACCAACGCCACTTGGGTCATTGATGCTCACTCCAAGCGGATTGCTGAGGATGTCGTTGGCCAGGGCCGCGACTATTTCATAGCTGCGCTGCACGGTTGGCCGGGTGCCAATACCGTTGGCGTTGGTGGTGTAGCGCGGGCAGATACCGTCAAACGCCACGGTGTTGCGCGCCGCCATGGGCATTGGGTTGTTCGGCAAGGCGAACAGGTCGTTGCGGCTGCTGGTGTAGTTGCGCATCACCCCCCAGATACCGTTCCAGTAGCCTTCGTGGGCGGCATCGAGCGAGTACAGGTAATCACCGTTGGGCGCCGCCGAACTGGAGATCATCGATACCGGCGCCATGAAGCCCAGCTGCTCGGAAATGCCCACCATCTGCGAGGCTTTCCACCCCGAGTTGGAGCTGTTGCCGAAGCCCGAACCGTTCTGCAGCCATTTGACGCCATGCAGGGTCACGTTGTGTTCCTCTTCATGGCCACCGGCATGCATGCGCAGGCGCACGTTGTCACCGGAATACGTGCGCAACATCGGCGTGAACGGGTCCCCAGGTTCGGCGCCCGCCTTGTTGATGTGCGGCGGGAACAGCGTAGTGCCGCCAGTGGGGCCAACCGCCGAGGTGATTGCCGCTGGCGACATGTTCATCGCCGGGATGGCACGGTCGGTACGGCTCTGCATGGCGAACGCCAGGTCACCACCGTAGCCGTCGGCCTGCATGCCGCGCTTGCCGTCCGGTGCGACCTTGTAGGGGTCGTATACACGCAGGGCCAGCGGCTCGTTACGGTAGTTGACGACGAACATGCCCGGGTCATCCACCGAGATCGCTTGCGGGCAAGGCCGCGACGGGCAGCCCGGGAACAGGCCACCGCGGGACTCGACCACTGCTTCTAGCAAGTTCGAGGCTTTCTGCCGCACAGGCGGGTTGATCGCAAAGCGGAAAGTATCAGCGGTTGCCGGGAAAGCCTGGCCATTGGGAATACCGTCAGGACCGGCACCGACATACACCCCAGCCTCGTAGGCATGCTGGAAGTCGCTGTACTCCAGGAAGAACTCGCGATAGCTGTCGTTGCGACCGTCACCGTCATGGTCGCCGGTTTTCACCACGGCTTGCCACGAGGTCGGCCCGCCGTCTTCACGCAGCGCCGGGTTGTACAGTTGCTCGCCGGTTTCGGCGTGGAACCAGGTCGAACCGGCTGGCTCGGCCAGTACGGTGGCGTACAGGCCCAGTTGCTGGTGCGTCGATGGGCCGAGGTGGTCGTGGGTGAAAATGGTCCCCAGGCCACGGTCGACGTTGTGCACATTGACCACCGGGTCCGCGAACCAGCGCTGCATTGCGGTGCGTGCGCCCATCCAGTCGGCGCGCCCGTAGCGGCCGAAGTACGGATGCGGCTTGGCCACCGGGCACTCGGCGCTGCCTTCACGCGGGTCGCTGCTGGAGCATTTGTTGTACTCGCGAATGGCGTGGATGCGTTCGACCACGGTGCCGGGCGAGAGAATGCCGTCTTCGTAGTTCCAGCCGTTGGCCGAACCATCCGCCGCGGTCAGGTCCCATTTTGGCAGGTGGATATGCTGGCCGATCACATCGGTCGGCGTGCGCACCTGATAGTCATCCATCTCATAGAACGACGGAATCAGGTTGGTGTGCTGGTACATCACGCAGTCAAAGGTGTTCATGCGCATCACCAGCGGCTCTGGTGGGCGCTGCTTGTTGATCACCGGCCAGGCGTCTTCCCAGAGGGCAATGATGCGCGCCTGCGGGAAGTGGTAGCCGACCTTGTTGTAGACCGCGTCGAACTGGATGTTGGCGCCCTTGTAGATCCGTGGGCGGTCGGCGGTAAAGGTCGAGGAGCCGGTGAAGCTCATGCCATCCAGGCGCTCGCCGCTGTTGAATTCGCCGACGCCTGCGGCCAGGGTCAGGCGCTTGGCACGGTCATCCATGCACGGTTCGAAGAACGGCGCGCCGGCGGTAGGCGCCGCGCCATTGGTGCGGAAGTTGCGCGCCACGGTCTGGTTACCCGGCAATACCGCGTAGCTGGGGTGCTCAAGCTTGGAATGGAAGCTCATCGCGGCCTGTTCGACATCGGTGCCCTCTTCCGGCAGGAACACCGCTTTGGCCTTGGTGATCTGCTTGGTGAAGTCCAGTGCGGTGGTGGTCACGTCAGCTTCACCACCGGCCGAGATACCGTCCAGCGCATGGCGTGGCAAGCCGCCGTCCCAACCGCCGACCTGGGCCGGATCAAGGTTGGCCCACAGGGCTTTGCCGGTTTTTTTCAACTCTCGTGCCTTGTCCGGATCGAGCATATCCAGCGGCGGAGTCGGCGGACGTTGGCCAACCGTGCTTTCAATGCCCCCGATCCAGAACGGATAACCGGGGTTTTTCAGGGTGCCATCGAGGTTACGGTTGGCGTCGGTACGGTCAACCAATGCCACCGAACCGACCGCCCGAGGTGCAACATCAGGCTGGCCGGAATCGTCATCGCCTTCCTCCTCGTCGTCATCATCGTTTGCGGCGACCAGGGTTTCGGCCAGTTTTGGAATCACCGCAACTTTACCGGGCATCGGCGCCATGGCCTTGCCTGGCAGCGGCACAATTGCCGGAATCGGGGTGCCGGCGATGATTTCCCCGTCTGGCAAGGCGCGAGCGCCAGCGGCTGGTTTACCGCTACGCAGCGCATACGGCTCGGTGTGATAACCGTCCGCGCCCTGGTTTGAGACTTCAAGCCGGGTGCCCTCTTCGAACACGTCATGCACCCGCCACATGCTCCACATGCCCTGGGCGAAGTGCGGATAGAAGTGGCAGTGATAGATCGCATCGCCCGCTACGCGGTTGCGGTTGCCCGAGCCGCCGTTGGCGATTTCATAGGTGTAGCCCACGCCTGGGCCAATGCCCTGGGCATCGACATAGTCGGAGTTGTCGTCGTTGGGGTTGAACAGCCACTGGTGCCCATGCAGGTGGAAGATGTGCTGTTCATGACCATTATGGGTATTGCGGAATTTGACGAAGTCGCCGATGTAGCTGTGGTTGACGTTGGCAGGTTCTGCCGGGAACAGCGCCATGCTGGCCTTGACTCCGACCTGGTCGGCGCTCGGCGTCTGCCCTGGGCGAATATTCTCCAGGCCGACGTTGGCTGGCACATCTACCAGCATGGCCACGTCACCCACCGTGTGCGAGCTGAGGAAAAACTCTTCGTAGGCACACGACAGGCAGTCGTGCATCGGGCCCACGCCCAGGCGGTTGGCCACCACTTCAGCGCCCATGCCACCGGAACCGTAGTTGATCATGAACGAGTCGCGGGTCGGCTCCAGCACGTGCCCCATTACCGGGTCAGCCCAATAACCGGGGAACGCCTGGGTGGCGGCGGCCTCATCGGTGAACTGCGCGGCAAAGTCGCGGAACGGCTCCAGGCGGTTGGGTATCGCCGGGTTGCGCTTGCCGATGCTTTCCAGCGGGTAAGTCGAGGGCGGGAAACTGCCATCGGCATTCGGCCCCATGACCACCGCGTCGGTTTCGCTGTTGATGATCTCGTTGCCATCGACCATGGCAATGATCGGCGAACCGGCCTTGCCTTCGCGGATCCAGGGTTCGCGCTGTGGGTAGCGCGCCTGGTAATCGACGACCGGCTGACCGGTCGGTGCACGGCCAGTGGTGGCCAGGCGCATCTCTTCTTCGGTCAGGGTGTTGCGGTAGGTGCGGGCATATTTCGGCAGCACCACCACCTGGCCAAACAAGCCGTTGGCGACGTTGCCGGCACCGCCCTGGCCACCGAAGGTAGCACCCTGGCTGGTGGCAGCGAACGCACCTTCGCGTTCGGCGTACAAGGTGTAGCTGCGGGTGCCACCGGGAGCGATCAGGAAGTTGCCGTTACGGCCGGTGTTGGCGGCAATGTCGCCGATGCTGTTGACCGCCTGCATGCCATTGACCTGAAAACCGACATGGCGGTCGGTGACCTGGTCATCGACCACGAAACCGTGCTCGCCACCGGCTTCATTACCTTCGGCACCTTCGTTTTCCTCGGCTTCGTTCTCCTCGCCTTCGATTTCTTCTTCGTGATCGATACCGTGCTTGTTCGGGTTGGCCTGGTAGGCCAGCAGGTTCTGCAGGTTCACGGTAAGGCAGTCACCGGCCGCTACCCGCAGCACGATCGGCCGCGGCCGCTTGTCCGGGCGCAGGGTGACCTGGCCCGGCACTGCCGCGCCGCCGTTGTCCAGCGACACCTGATTAACGTCGACTACATCGCGGCGCAGGGCGAACATCATGCCGTTGGCATTTTGCGCACCGAGGCGGTTGAACATCAGTGGCTGATCGAGCGCCACCACGTTGGCCACCAGATTACGCTCGCAGCGCACGGCGGCTTCGCTGACGGTGTGCCAGCCAAAGGTGGCGGCGGTGATCAGCAGTGAAGTCAGGACTGAGCCTTTGATCGGAGTCATCATGGCGTGCCTCGGGTGGTGCAAGTGGACTCTGGAGAGGCTTTAGCAAGCCTCGTGCCATTGTTTTTTATTGTTGTTTTTCAGTCACTTAAACTACTGAATGAATCTCAATTGGGGGTTATCCCCCGCTATTCCCCACTATTCGGGGGTGCCTCTGTGGGTGGGTGGGTGGGAGCGGGCTTGCCCCGCGATGCGATGCGGCTGACAACCCGCAATCGCGGGGCAAGCCCGCTCCCACCGGGTCTTCCGAGCGTTCATAGCGGCGCATCCATGGCCAAGCCCTGCAAGCGCCGGTACTGACGCAGCACTTTGGGCACATAACGCTGGGTCTCGGCATAAGGCGGCACCACCCGACCACGGCGCATCACCGCATCAGGGCCGGCGTTATAGGCGGCCACGGCGAGAGTGATGTCGTTATCGAAGAGATTCAGCATGCGTTTGAGGTAGCGTGCCCCACCCTGCAGGTTCGAGGCCGGGTCCAGCGAGTTCTTCACCCCTAATTCCCGCGCGGTGTCAGGCATCAGTTGCATCAGCCCGACCGCGCCACTGGGCGAGCGCGCATTGGGGTTGTAGCGCGACTCGGCCTGGATCACCGCATGCAGCAGTGCCGCCGGCAAGTCGTTGGCCTCGGCCGCCGCAGCCACCAGCTCGGCATAGGGCATACCGGTGATCAGTTGCGCCTGGCCGCTGCCGGCCAGGCTTACCCCGGGTTCGCTGATCACCCTTTGATAAGTGCGGCCCGGTCGGTGAACGTTGGACAGCACGTAGCTGCCGTCGGTTTTGATGGAGATATACACATCGGCCTGGACCTGGTGGGTCCACGCCAGCCATACAAAGAGTCCTGCTGTGAGCCAGTGCATCGTCACGCCCTCCCCGTTGCGTTCCCCGAAAAGTGGGGGATATGCCCCGATTGCCGAGGCTTTTATCCACTGACGCAAGCACTGTGCCGCCTTGCCGACCCCGTGGCGCAAAGGCTTGGCGCAGACGCGCACGGCAATTGCATAAGCCCTTGCAGGCGCACTACGGAGGGCCTTGTCATGAACAAAAAAAAGTACTCGCAACAAGGGTTCACCCTGCTCGAACTGCTGGTGGTGTTGGTGGTACTGGGTCTGCTTGCCGGCATCGTTGCCCCCAAGTACTTCAGTCAGTTGGGACGTTCGGAGGCCAAGGTGGCCAGGGCGCAGATTGAAGGCTTGAGCAAGGCGCTGGACCTGTATCGCCTGGAAGTGGGGCATTACCCCAATTCCGAGCAAGGCCTGCAGGCGCTGGTCACCGCGCCCAGCGACGAGAGCCGCTGGTCTGGCCCTTACCTGCAGAAAAAAGTCCCTCAGGACCCTTGGGGGCGTAACTACATCTACCGCCAACCCGGTGAAAACGGCGAGTACGACCTGCTCTCCATGGGCAAGGACGGCCAGCCTGGCGGCGACGGCGAGAACGCCGAGATCACCAGCTGGCAGTAAGCGGAGGATCGACACATGCGCTACGAGCTCAAGGCATTGGGCAAATCCGGCGTGGTCCTGCTCACGCTGGACGCCCAGGACGCCGGCCAGGCCCGCCTGCAGGCCGAGCAACAAGGCTTGCGGGTGGTCAGCGTGCGTAACTGCGAGCACTTTGCGAAGTTGCGATGGCGGCGCGCAGAAACCTTCGACCTGGTGCTGTTCAGCCAGGAGCTGACCACCCTGCTCAATGCCGGCCTGCCGCTGATTGATGCGCTGGAAAGCCTGGCGGAAAAAGAGTCGGCGCCACAGGCGCGCAAGACCCTCGGCGAGTTGGTGCGCCTGCTCTATGAAGGCAAATCCTTCTCCCAGGCTTTGGGGCAATTACCCAGCGTGTTCCCGGCGCTGTATATCGCCCTGGTGCAGTCGAGCGAGAAGACCGGCGCGCTGGGGGATGCCCTGGGGCGCTACGTCGCTTATCGCAAGCGCATGGACGAAGTGCGGCAGAAGATCGTCAGCGCCTCGATCTATCCATTGCTGCTGTTGCTGGTCGGCGGTGGCGTGGTGCTGTTTCTGCTCGGCTATGTGGTGCCGCGCTTCAGCCTGGTGTTCGAAGGCCTGGGCACCGAACTGCCGTGGCTGTCGCGTTGGCTGATGCAGGCCGGGATGTTTCTGCATGCCCACCAGGCCACACTGGGCCTGGGCTTTCTCGGCTCGATGGCGGGTTTGTTTGTACTGCGCCGTGATCCCCGGGTACGGCGCTGGCTGAACCGCCAGATGGAGCGCCTGCCTGCCCTGCACCGGCGTCTGGTGATGTATGAGCTGGCGCGTTTCTACCGCTCGCTGGGGATCCTGCTGCAAGGCGGCATCCCGATTCTCACCGCCATGGAAATGGCCCGCGGCCTGCTCGGCGTCGCTGCCAAGCAACGCCTGGAACATGCCTGTGAGCGGGTCCGTGAAGGCTTGTCATTGTCGGCGGCGCTGGAGGCTGGGCAACTGGTGACGCCGGTGTCCCTGCGCTTGCTGCGGGCCGGCGAGCAATCGGGCAATCTCGGGCAGATGATGGAGCGCAGCGCCGACTTCTACGACGAAGAAATCAGCCGCTGGATCGAGTGGTTCGTGCGTCTGTTCGAGCCGTTGTTGATGACCTTCATCGGCCTGTTGATCGGTTTGATCGTGATCCTGATGTACATGCCGATCTTTGAGTTGGCTTCCAGCATTCACTAGGCTCTGTCTGAAAAAAGGTGTCGCAGACACCGCATGACACAAGCCAGTGAGACCATCGCGCCATAACTTTTTGCGAGCTTGTCGAAGCGTGTCACAAGTCGGCGGTTCTCTTTCAGCCAACCGAACATACGTATCGTCCAGCAATGGCTGCGCGTAGCTTATATCGCTGGCTTGACCGCCAGAAAGGAGAAAGCGCAATGGCACGCCGTTGGCGTCGCAGAGCATATGAATCTTGGTGGTGAGGCCACCGCGACTGCGGCCTAGAGCGTGATCGGCGGGTTCATCAAGGCCCCTTTTTTACCTGCACCTGATGAAGCGCGGCTAGCACGAACAGCCGTTGAATCGATCATCCAGGTCTGCAGGTCAATGAGCCCTTGATCATTGAGCTTGAGATGTAATCGCTTGAGCATCTGATCAAATGTTCCCTGGTTTCGCCAAACTCGGAATCGGTGATAAACCGTCCGCCAAGGCCCAAAACACTCGAGCATGTCTCGCCAAGCAGCGCCTGAGCGCAACAACCACGGCACGCCATCAAGCATCAGGCGATCACTTGGTCGTGGTCTGCCTCTGGTGTGGGTTGGGGTGAAGAGGTCCGCGACCACATCCCATGCTTCATCCGAAAGTTCGTAGCACTTAGCCGTCACAGGATTCCTTTCCATAGATGGCTGAAAACCTTACAAAATCTCAGCGTTCGCGGCTCGGGAGTTGGGTTTCTCCGAATTTCGTACAGAGCCTAGGCTCTGTACGAAATGTGTCCGCACTCACCCATACTGCGTTGAAACGAGGCTCGGAATGCTCGTGTACTCCAGTACACTGTGCTTCCTCCTCCGTTTCGCCTTGTCTGGCCTTCGCGCAAATACATTTCATACAGACCCTAGCTTCACTATATATAAATATAACTGATCACGAAATGTTAAATATAACTGGTCACAGGCGGCAATCCATACAGATCTAACCAACGCTCGTCATTTCTGGAAAAGCAGAACGCGCCAATATGGTGGCCAGGTTGGGATTCCAAAGCATTTAGTTCTTCAAGGGTAATGCCTTTTCCATCGCTACCACGAAGGTCATGAACATGAATCTCGCGTTGGCGCAGGTTTGTCCGCAACGCTCGATAATCTTCTGATGCCCCGTTCAGATTGTTGTAAAAGTCTACATCCCTTTTTGACACGAGTCTCTTGAGGCGGTCCTGAGATTTTGTTTGTCTGAAGGCGGTGGTGTCTTCGCGCAAGAACTCACCAGCGCGGAGTCTCGGATCACGTCGGTAATCCACCTGCCCTGAAGCGGTTTTATAGCTGCTCCAGTTGTCGCCAAATTCGCGCCCATGACCGCCTGAATAGAGATGGATTGGGCTTGCACTGTTTCTTCTCGCGATCCTGATCATGGGTTCTGCAATGTCTGGAGCGAAGACTTCCGTGTCCGCACCCCAAAGGGTTCTGGGGTTAGCTCCCGGTAGCGCCTCGTCAAACCAATCGGGTGCTCTTGAGTAATTTAGTTTTTGTACTTGTACTGAAAGTGGTTGGTAGCCGAATTTTCCCAGCCCCTTCGGATGAGATTTTATTTTTGCCGGACGTGGCGCACGGACGTTGAATGCGGTTCGTCCGGTCATAGAGCGGCTCGCCATACCAGTCGTTGCGCGTCCAGCGATGGCGAAGCCAGCGGCAGCGCTGGTGACACCAAGTCCAATTCCAACATAAGATAAGGTCTTCGCAAGCTCTGGATCACTGTCCTCGATAATCAGAGAAGCAATTTCGAATGCCGACGAAACTACCGCAAGCCCAGTAACCGCCACTGCCAATCCTAAGGATGTTCCACCCGTAAACGGAGCAGTCATCAGTCCTACGGCTGCAAGGGCGTAACGAAACTCCTTGGTTTCAAGCAGCGTTCCTGACGCCTTGCGAGAGTACTGTGCAACACGCTGATTGCCACTAGGGTCGTGATAGTTGATCGGGTCTCCTGCGCAATAGGCATATGCTGCCGGACCGCCAGCGCCGAATGGGCTCCAGTCGTCTGGGCTCTGGAAGGACAAGAATTCAGGGTTGTAGAGCCTTTTATTACCCAGTAAGTAAACTTCATTGGGAAGCAGCGGCTCGCCCTTGTACCCCAGCCAATCGGGGGAATCCGCTTGGAAAGCACGATAGCCATAGGGTGAATAGACATGATAGTTGATAGACTGATCACTACTGATGCTCGCAAACACAGTACCTGCTGCATCGCGTAGCTCGAAACTGGATGAGAAGTACTTGCCATCATTCCACATCTCTTGCAGATAGCAGCTCGGGCTGTCATTGAGTAGCACCAGATCCCTACGTGCAGTCCCCAATGCATGCTGCGAGGAGCGGGCATAAACCTTGCCGTTCCGGTAATGAAATTGGTACCCTGCGTGATAGTGGTTCATATAGTGGAAGTAGACGCCGCGAAGCCGTCTCAGATCGTCGTAACCATATGTATACTTACTGCTTGAATGGTCATCCGGGAAAGGACTCGAGTAGTCAGGTTGACCATTGCTGTAATAACGAGAATTACGTGCTTTCCAGCGACCTTGATCATCGCTGTCGATAATATTACTTAGTTTTCTGTAGTCAGTCACGATCGAATGCTGGCGTAAAAGCCCGGGCTTGTCGGCAACATATTCTCGTTCATAATTCAGCTTCACAAGGCTGTAGCCTTTCCCCCAGTCTTTCCCAGTGCAGTGGTTTTCGGTTACATTGCCAAGGAGGTCATATTTGAATGTTTCCTTTACAATGTTCTGGCCGTGAAAAAGGTAACCTTTGTTTTCTCCAGTCCATTGGGTCAGTCGCCCGTGTTCGTCGTAAGTGTATGCGTCTGCTGAGTGCTCTTTTTCGTCAACTGTCAATACGCTTTTACCGAGTCTCCCATCCGCTAGCAATGTCCGGCTTAGAACATGAGTCGGTATGCCAGGGCAAGTGAAGGTGCGTGAAAGTTCGTTACCGGAAAGGTCGTAAGTATAAGCTACAGTCATGCAGCGTTTTTGCTTCAGGTCTTCGATTATTTCCTGGTGCAGTAACCCATCGTCCCGGTAGGAGAGCGACGCTCGGCATGCCTCACTGCATTGAATGATGAGTCTCCCAAACGCATCATAGGTATAATTGGTCACGTGCCCAACTATATCTGTCGTCTGCAGTGCCTGCTGACGTAGGCTATAGAGCGTTTGGGTAGTCAGCGAATCGGTGATACTACTGTCGAAGCTCAGACTCACTGGGCAGATCTCGGTTAGCGTCTGCTTGTCGCTATCCCAGTTGGAGGAGCACCCCTTAATTACCCCATCTATGTCCTGAAGGGGTATGGAGTTCTCATAATTGAACGATCCCATAACACCGTTAACCGTTCGAGTTTTTATGCGGCCTAAATCATCAATGGTCTGTGATCCTAAGATCAGGGGAGCGGCCTCGCTGCCCTTTGTTGCTATTGTCGCTTGGAGTGCTACAGGTGTGGGGATTGTCGAGGAGTAGACATTGCTGATAACGACGCCGTTTTCATCCTGCCGCAAGAGTCGGTCGTGCTCATCATATTCAAACGTATTGCTGAACGATTCAGAGCCAACCTGCTTTTGGATTTCAGCCAATAGGCCTGTGTGGGTATGACGATAGGTAGCAGAGGTCAGTTCGATCAGGTTGTTTTTTTGACCGGTACTGGTTCGGGTTGCGATAGTGCGGCCTTCGAGGTTGAATATAGACTCAATTTGCAGGACTCCCTTAGTATCAGTCGTCAGGCCTGATTCAATCTTCAATGTGCGAGTGGTATTGTCCCATTTCTTTTGGAGCTTGAAGGTTCCATGAATCACGTTGTGATAGTCATCGCCGTAGATGTATTCAACTAATTTGCTGTCTATCACATTGCCGGCGCCATCTTTGAGCATCTTGGTTGAGGTATGGCCTGAGCCATCTGCGCTAAAAGTGCATGTCGTTCTATGCTCATTGATCCTGTTATCATCGGCATCATAGTCGAATGCGCAGACGCAGGATTGGTGCCCCAACGAATCGTAGTCGGCCGAGTTTATCAGCAGCCACTTCTCGCTCTTACCTTTTATCCAGGATTCGCGTATTCGGCCTTGCGCATCCAGGGTGACCCGGGTTGCATCTGCTGAGTTGCTGCTTTGTATCTGGTACTGCAGTTGACCGGTCGAGAGAGGTGTCAGTGCCTGCGTTGTTTCACTGGTGGGGGCTCCCGTTAGGGAGCGCTTCTCGGTGGTAAGCATACCGTTTTTATTATAAAACCACTGAGTCTGTTTACCCCCGCTTTCAAGCCGGTGGAAAACCTTTCCTGTCAGTTCCGAACGTGTGATGCTTGAGGTGTAAGTAGTGCCATCGTAGCTACTGACGCTAACCTTGCTTGTAACTCTTCGCGGGTGAGCTGTATCCCAGCTATAGCTTGGGCTTTTTATGATTTGCGTAGAGGTTATTTTAGTCCCTTCTTCATTGAGTGAATAGGACGTGTTTTCTATGATCCAGCCGAAGCTTGGTTGCTCTGATTAGTTTCGTAAGAAAGTGATTCGACGTGCATTGAATGCGCAGCCCAAGGCTTCTTCAGCCGGAAGCCGACTCCATTTTGCTTGCTCTGCATTTCAAGACACTTATCAAGGTTTGAAATCATGTTGGTAAATGTGGACTTTTCTTCTGCGTCTTCAGCGGCGTTCACTTGCAGTTTCAAACTGTCAGCAAAAGGTTTGGCCCATTGCTTGGCGATGTCCAGTTGCAGACTCGAAATATCCACACGCTCGAAGTTGGGGTCTATGATGGTCAGCTTTTTAAATGGGACCAAGGTATGTGTTCTGTTTACATGGGGGTGCGCAATAGGTGTTAACTTTGTATAACCATAAAAGGTGAGGCTCCGAGGGTGCAATGTATCTCCATGACGAAAGTACACGATTTCCGACTCTGGGTGCGATGAAAAACCCGCACTACTTCCTGGATAATCCAAGTCCACCGGCAGTTGGAACGCGGATTTGGCGTAGTCCGTACCTGCGTGTGTCAGTGTGACCGTGGTATGAGCCACCTTGTACCAAGTGAGTCCGCTGTTGCCGAATATTAGACATCCCCAACCCACTGGGTTGGCGTGGTCTAGCGTGGCTTGCAGCCACTGCCCTGGCCAGTTTTCCTTGGTTATCGTATAGACGCGTTCTGATTCTTCAGAAACGTTGAAGACATCATAATCATTGTAGTATGTCCACTCAGTAACCACGCCTGCTTCATCGCGCTTTACTAGGTTTCCGTAGCAGTCAAAATGCCAAACTGCTGTTTCTGCTTCGCCATTGTTAATTGTTCGGGTTGATGTCAGCTGTGTGCGCTGGTCTGCCGCAACGAAGCTAATGTCGTGCGTGGTGTGAACGATATTGCCATTTGCATTGAATGTTGATGATTTGAGCCAGTCGCGTTCGAAGTTGTAGGTGTATAGTCCAGTTTGGCGCTTAAAACCATTTCCATTCTTGTCGGTTAAGGTGCCTTGGGTACAAGTGACTGTTGTCCTGCTGGTGTTGTTGTCGGTGTTCTTTGTGTAGGCATAGGTTGCAACGAAATTATCGCCATCGGCGTCGTCGTGAAGATGTAGTTGATAGCTGGCAATTTTTTCATTTTTGTATGTGAACGAAGCGGTGTCTGTGAATACGCATGCTTTTTCGTTGCCGTATGCCCTCTCCATCTCAAGCTTTGAAAGGTTGCCGGCACCGATGCTCAGTCGATAAGTCAATCTATCGGCTTCAATCCCATCACCGCTCAGCAGCAACTCTATAGTGTCTTCTGCATTGGTTGCGACGAGTGTCATTGCCTCGTCGGTACCCGGAAACACTTGTAGCCCACTCAATTTTGAATCTTGCCATTGGACGGTGAGCAGGTCGCCCAGTGAGTCGCTAATTCGAGTCAAGCGCGCGGCAGAGCATTTATCGTCCCAAGTGAACTCTACGAATTTTCCGGAGGGTGCAATTACCTTGCTGAGCAGGACATTACCCCAGTGTCCATCCTTCTTCGGTGCTAGCTCATAGACATGAATTGCACCATTTTTCAAGGTGATATGGATAAAGTTTTCGTTTGTTTCCGTCATCTCCGTGACATCATTATTGACATTGTCAACGACTGCATTGAGGAAGCGGCTGGCATCTATCAAATAATTGTCGCCCCGTGTGAATCCATTCAGGTCGAGGTCGCAACTGACAGATTGTCCATTGGTAAACGGCACGCCATAGAGGCGAAGATAGGTTGTTGAGGCTCCTAGTCCTCCCCAATAAAGACTCCATCTACCATGGCCAAACAGATTCAGGTTTGGGTCTATCAGGTCTGCTGATAGTTCCAGTGTGAATAAGGGGCCTTGTGCATCGTCTAGAAAACCTGCCAAAGGAAGGTGGAAATGGCCTTTGCCTGAGCATTCATTAATGGATACGCAATCAAATCCGCCGAAGTCTTCGCTCATTTTTTTTCCTTGATGTGCCGTTTTTGGGGAAACCCTTTCTTTACTTAATGATGTCTTCGTGCGTGATTGTTTAATGCTTTTCGAAGGCGAGTACAACTGACAAAATTGTCAGTTGTCTACGAAGTGGGAATGTGTTCCGTGACGCGCTGCGTGATTCCAGTGTGGTGTTTCAGAAATACCACTGAAAATCTTGTCTAGGGTCTGTATGGAATGTATCTGCGCGAAGCCTAGGCTCTGCCTGAAATTCGGAGAAACCCAACTCCCGAGCCGCGAACGCTGAGATTTTGTAAGGTTTTCAGCCATCTATGGAAAGGAAACCTGTGACGGCTAAGTGCTACGAACTTTCGGATGAAGCATGGGATGTGGTCGCGGACCTCTTCACCCCAACCCACACCAGAGGCAGACCGCGATCAAGTGATCGTCTGATGCTTGATGGCGTACCGTGGTTGTTGCGCTCAGGCGCTGCTTGGCGGGACATGCCCGAGTGTTTTGGGCCTTGGCGGACGGTTTATCACCGATTCCGAGTTTGGCGAAACCAGGGAACATTTGATCAGATGCTCAAGCGATTACATCTCAAGCTCAATGATCAAGGGCTCATTGACCTGCAGACCTGGATGATCGATTCAACGGCTGTTCGTGCTACCCGCGCTTCATCAGGTGCAGGTAAAAAAGGGGCCCTGATGAACCCGCCGATCACGCTCTAGGCCGCAGTCGCGGTGGGTTCACCACCAAGATTCATATGCTCTGCGACGCCAACGGCGTGCCATTGCGCTTTCTCCTTTCTGGCGGTCAAGCCAGCGATATAAGCTACGCGCAGCCATTGCTGGACGATACGTATGTTCGGTTGGCTGAAAGAGAACCGCCGACTTGTGACACGCTTCGACAAGCTCGCAAAAAGTTATGGCGCGATGGTCTCACTGGCTTGTGTCATGCGGTGTCTGCGACACCTTTCTTCAGACAGAGCCTAGCAGCCAACGTGACAATCCTGCCCGCTTGCTGTATAGATTCGGCCACCAAGGGGAGCCCGGCAACGGGCTGAGAAACCGCTGACAGCTACAGCGCGGTGACCCTTCGAACCTGATCCGGATCATGCCGGCGAAGGGATGGGGATTGCCAACCTGCCTTTTTGCCGGTCTCACTGCGAGGCCGCCCATGTCAGCTTTACCCGGTCTCGCTGTCGCCAGCTTTGAGGACAGCCCAATGACCGAACGCTTCACCGATACCCTTCGCCGCCAGAGCGAGCCGAGCTGGACGCAATCGATCGAGCACCGTTTCGTCAACGAACTGCTCGACGGCACCCTCGACGATGCGGTGCTGGTCAATTACCTGATCCAGGACCACCGCTTCATTGACGCCTTCCTGACCTTGCTCGGCGCGGCCATCGCCACTGCCGACACCTTCGAGGCGCGCATCCGCCTGGGGCGCTTCACCGGGGTGATTTCGGGTGAGGAGAACACCTACTTCCTGCGCGCCTTCGAGGCACTCGGGGTCACTGAGGCGCAACGCCTTGAGGCACCCGATTCGGTGCCGACCGCGGGTTTCAAGGCGATCATGCGCGAGGCGGCGGCCACCCGTTCCTATGCCGCGGCCCTGGCTGTGCTGAACGTTGCCGAAGGCATGTATCTGGACTGGGCCCTGCGCGCGCCAAAGCAGCTGCCTCCACGTTTCGAACATGCTGAGTGGATCACCCTGCACGACAATCCGGACTTCCAGAGCTTCGTGGCGTTTCTGCGTGCGGAACTGGACCGGGTGGGGCCGGCGCAAGCGCAGATCAGTACCGATTTCTTCCTGCGCGGCGTTGCGCTGGAGCACGCCTTTTTCGACGCTGCTTACGATATCAAGGGATAAGCCATGGACATCTTTGACCGCCTGAAACAGGCCGCCGCTGCCGACTGGAACAGTTACGTCGACCACGACTTCGTCCGTCAGATGGGCGCGGGCACCCTCACCCAGCCGGCGTTTCGCAAGTACCTGGTGCAGGATTATCTGTTCCTGATTCAGTTCGCCCGTTCGTGGGCGCTGGCCGCCTACAAGAGCCGCACGTTGGACGATATCCGCGCGGCGCAGGCAGGGTTGGCGGCGATTCTCGATGAGACCGAGCTGCATGTGCGCCTGTGCCAGCGTTGGGGGTTGGCGCCTGAGGACCTGGCCGCGACGCCTGAGCATCAGGCGACGGTTGCCTATACGCGCTTTGTGCTGGACTGCGGGGCGGCCGGGGATCTGCTGGATCTGCATGTGGCGTTGGCGCCCTGTGTGATCGGGTATGCCGAAATTGGGCGTAACCTGACGCCGCAAGGGGTCGATGCGCTGGGGGATCATCCGTATCGGGACTGGATTGCCGAGTATGCCGGGGCTGGGTATCAGGGTGTTGCTACGGCAGCGCGGGCGCATCTGGATGATCTGGCCGCCCGGACGATGACTGAGCGGCGGTTTGCTGAGCTGGTCAAGGTGTTTGCTCAGGCTTCGCGGCTGGAAGCGGATTTTTGGCAGATGGGGTTGGATGCGGCTTAAATTTTAAGAAATGTGGGCTTGCCCCGCTATGAAACCGTCACTAGCACTGTGCTTTTATACATACTAGTTTGCCCGAATGATAATTGACCGCCGTACCACCCTTACGGCGGTTTACTTTGGCAAACTCCTGTACAAGCCGAAACGTCCTAACCCATCACTTGTTCAATATGAGCTATGGGCAAGTCGCCTTAGGTCTTAGTTACGAAACCACATACTAGCGCCAAACCAAATCATCAATATAATATTCATCATGCCTACTTGCTTCAAACTCGACTCTATTGATCCCGCGCCCGGAAGGAGCGGTAAATTGAAACGGTATTGTTAGTGGCGAATTCGGAAGCACTCTACTATCAACAAGATCGCGGCCATCATAATATTTAACTACTACTCCGGCAAAATCATTCCCCTTGAGGATCGCAGAGAAGAACCTGATATGCCCACCAAACGTCAGATCAACCCTTGAGCTAGTCACAATCAACAAACCCTTAATATCTCTGTACTCATGTATAGAATTGCGAAGCCCTGGGGACGAGGCGTCTGTAATTACCTCTACAGTGACGCCGGAAGGAAATCTTACGGGACGTCCAAGCTCAAACGTCTGCAAAGGGACACTTTCCCAATTCTCACTACCTGAAACAAGGCGATGAATTTTAAACGTGAGCGCTAACACGGGAAATACTTGCGCCAAGTTTTCGTTTGCTGCGCCATCGAACGCAACCCTGACCTCAACTGTCAGTTCACTCAAATCCTTGAGCTTTTCCAGCTCTGTGCGCAGCAATACTACGCTCAGTCCGGCGCCGACCTGGGACTCATTGACCTGTATAGCTTTCGCCGGATAGAACATGTGGCTTATACCACTCTCCAGCATCCCGCTGACCTTGATCCAGTAGCGCTGCCCTGCGGCAATCAATGGCCAGGGCTGGACGTTGACCATGGCGTTGCTTTGAAAGGTGTAAAAATCGAGCGTGCCGCCGCTGGCCTGGGGCACCACCGGCGCAGGCAAATGCTCCTGGCCGAGTACGCTTACCGATAGCTCCAATAAAGCGGACGGTACGCCTGGTCTGCCCCCGCGGCCAACGAAATAGCGCACACTGATCCGCTTGCCCTGGCTGGCTGCCACCACCGCGACCGGGATGAGGAAATTGACAAAACCGCTAAGGCTGCCGTTCTGTGGGGCGGTTTCGTATGCATTCGGGTTGCCTTCAATGGTCCAGACTGCGGCCAGGCTATCGGTTAGCAACATACCGGCATAGGCAACTCGCACGGTTGCGCCGTTTTGCGCATTGATCGGATCGAGCGTACCGCCGAGCGACGCCTCTATCACCGTAGGCGCCACCAGGTTTTGCCCCAGTTGCCGCTCAATCCGGAACACCAGTGGCGACGACGTGGCGGTGCTGCCGTTCTTGCGTCTGACCTCGTAGATCACCGATACGTTGGTATCGAGGTTGCCGATGATGTACGGGTCATAGGCAATAGAGATGGGAATCGGCGCACTGCTGTTGCTCGCATCGACAGTGACGCTGAAGGTGAAATTGTGCCCACCACCGCCTAACCACCTGAGGGTTATTACATCGCCCTCGGTCTTGCCCAAGTACTGAGGGATGTTGGCGTCGGTCCCGTTGCGAACCTCGTCAGGATCGAGGATCAGGTTTTTGAGGCCGACTATGGCTTCAGCAACATGAATGTCTGCTCGGGATTCACTGAGTGTGGTCATGAAGGACTCCGGAAGGTGAACAGCGCAGCGCAGGTGTGTTGCGGGGTAGTGTGCGGAAAATCCGGGCATCAGGTAACTGACAAAAATACTAGGTGGCACCAAGTTTCCGCTTCGCTCTTGCTTTGGTGCGGGGGGTGTCAAATTGCTTCGAAAGATTTTAAGTCTGGTCATTTCAGGTCCTAGGAAATAACCTACGCGGTCTGTCGATGCCCTTCTGATTGCCCTAGGAAACCAGCCCTAATAGGCTTGCTTGGTCACTGTCGGTTCAGTGATCGGGTGTGGAAACCCGGGTATATCGTGAGTGCTGTCGTTATGGCAGTTGTGCGCGGGAGGCTTCAGGGCCTGCCGGGGTTACTCACGACCTGGTTTTCCACCCCGCGTACAACTGCCACCCTTCGTGTGGAAACGAGCGGTCGTAGTTCAATCTCGTGAGGTTGTGCCATGAAGAAGATTGTCCCCGATCCACCCTCGCTCTCCCCCACCCTCGAAAAACCGTTCGGCGACTGCCCCGCCGGTCACCCGCAATTGTTCTCCGTCAACGCCGGCCTCGCCCCGCACGATGCCCTGGTACATATCTCGCTGTACCTGCGTTGCGCGTATGACACGGGCAACAAGGCTTTCGATGGTATCGATGAGTCATCCAAGGGCTTTCTTTGGTCCACCCTGCATTCGGTGGAGATGGCCAAAGGGCTGGCTGAGGCTTTGCTCGATGCCCTTGAGAATAGAGAGTTGAATCCGCTTTAAAGCATCGCGGGGCAAGCCCGCTCCCACCGGGATGGTGGTAGCCCGGTGGGAGCGGGCTTGCCCCGCGATGACGCAGCTAGTCAGTCAACTTACGCAATTCAGCACGCACCAATTCAGGAATGGCGGTCGACTTGTTGCTGGCCCGGTCTACATACACATAGACAACGTAACCAAGCGCTGACACTTCAGTCTCGTCATTGCGGAAGATCCCCAGTTCATAACGGGCACTGCTGCTACCCAGGTGCGCAATACGCAGGCCCACGGTCACCTGATCAGGAAAGGTGATCGACGAAAAGAAGGTGCAGCTCGACTCGACAATCAGGCCGATCACCGGGCTGCTGTCGATATCCAGCGTCCCCTGCTCGACCAGGAACTGGCTGATCGCCGAATCGAAAAATGAGTAGTAGACGACGTTCTGTACATGACCATAAGAGTCATGGTCGCCCCAGCGCGTGCCGAGGGTATAGGCGCGTCGAAAGTCTTCGCGGCGCGGACGGTGGGCCTTTACAGGCATGGGCAAAAACCTCGAACGAATAGGTTGATAATGTCCGCAGCAGCGCTACGGACCTTCAACATATCGACTCGTCAGCCTTCAGCGCCCCTCCCAGGCGGGGGGGCTAGTAATCGTACCGATCTACTGCCCGGCGCCGCTCGTTGTCGTCACGCATGTCGTAGTTGGCGGTGGTCTGGATGTTGCTGTGGTGTGCGAGTTTCTGCGCAATCGACAGGTCGTGCTCCTCAATCACCCGGGTGATGAACGAGCGACGGAAATCGTGGGGCATGATCTTTACCCCAACCTGGGTACCACGCTGGCGGGCAATGTAGTAGATCGCATGTTTGGTGATGCGCTCGCGGGTGATGTGGCTGCCGCGACGAATGCGATTGAACAGGAAGTCGTCATCGGCCTGGCCTTCTGGCAGCTGCTCGCGCCGAAAGGCCAGCCAGGCGTTGAGTTTGTCGAAAGCCCAGGTCGGCGCGTACTTGATCAGTTGTTTGTTGCCCTTGCCCAGCACCTGCAAGCTGCGCTCGTGGAAATCGACCTGGCTCAGGTCGAGGTTGACCGATTCGGATTTGCGCATGCCGGTGCCATAGAGCAAGGCGATTACCGCCGCATCGCGCAACCCCTGCGGGCGCGGGTCGGCCGCGCAGGCGTCCATCAGCTCACGGATCAGGCTGCGCTTGAGGTTGCGCCCACTGGCCAGGCGTGTGCCCTGGGTCGGTTTGACGCTGCGGATGCGCAGCAGCTGATCCTGGCTGATCAAGCCCAGACGCCAGGCCTCGTTCATCACCCCACGCACCGCATTGACGTACAGCGACGAGGTGTTGGGCGCGTAACCGTCGGCGCGCAAGGCCGCCACCAGGGCGGTGACATGGCCTGGTTCAAGCTGGTGCCACGGCACCTCGCAGATGTCGCAATCCTCGAAACCCAAGCGGTCGGCGGCATCCTGGAGGATGTACTTCATGGTCAGCTGACTGGAAGGCGCCAGGCGGGCGAGGTATTGCAGCAGGGGGTTTTGCAGTGAATCGGACAAACCGGGAATCCTGTAGAACGAAGCTCGGGGCAGATGCCCCATGTCATGACCAGGTCATTGATTGGCAAGCCATTTACACCCGGTACGGATGCCGATAGTACCTCATCCGACCCTTCGGGATCGATTGAAGGCAATATCATGGCGTGCCCTGCCCCCGGCTTGCAGCTACAGTTGCTCAAGGTCCCCATAGCCCCGAGACAACATGGCTTTTCATCGACTGACCCGCAGCCACCCGCGCTTGAGTATCGCCGCCCTCGTCGGGCTCCTGAGCGGTTGGCTGCTGCCGGCGAACGATTGGGTCGAGCATGTGCTGATCGGCTGGAACAGCGGCGTCTGGCTCTACCTGCTGTTGATTCTGTGGCTGACGCTGGGCGCCAACGCAGAAAAGGTCCGCAAGGTTGCCAGTATCGAGGACGAGAACGCCGGCCTGGTGCTGTTCACGGTCAGCATCGCGGCCATTGCCAGTCTGGTCGCAGTGGTGCTGCAACTGGCGGCCGGCGCTCAGCTCGAAGATGGGCCGACGGCGCTGCAGCTGACCTTTACCGCCTTCACCGTCGCCGGCTCGTGGCTGCTGATCGGTGCGATTTTCAGCCTGCACTATGCCCACCTGTTCTACACCGCCCAGGCGCACACGCCGCTGCTACGCTTCAGCGATGGCGAACGACACCCCGACTATTGGGACTTTCACTACTTTTCCTACACCTTGAGCGTCGCGGTACAGACTTCCGATGTCGGCGTGGCCGGGCGGACTATGCGCCGGGTGGTGCTGGCTCACTCATTGGTAGGGTTTATCTTCAACACCGCCATTCTTGGTTTTACCATCAACATGGCCGCCACACTGATCAAGTGAAAGCCGGCCTTCGAGCACCTGCACAGCACACCGGGCGATGCGCTGGCAGGCCTGCTCCAGACGCTCACTGTCGAGCACCAGACCAATCCGCAAGTGCCCCGCCGCACTGGGGCCGAAGGCATCACCGGCGAGCACCGCCACCCCGTGTTCCTCCAGCAAGCGCTCGGCAAAAGCCTGCGCCCCCAGGCCGGTGGCGCGGATATCAACCATCACGAACATCCCGCCGTCCGGCTTGTGCACGCTGATACCCGAGCAATCGGCGAGGCAGGCACACACCCGGTCACGCCGCTCGCGGTAAGTCTCGCGCATCTGCCGCACCTGCGGCAGATCCTGCTCCAAGGCCACTTGGGCGGCATCGAGAATGAAGTCCGGCAGGCCGTAGAGCATGCACAGCGCCAGGTTGCTCAAGTGATCGCACAACGCCTGCGGAGCAATGACCCAACCGACCCGCCAGCCCGACATGGCGTGGGATTTGGACAAACTGTTGATGGTCGCGCAGCGCGCAGCCATGCCCGGCAGGCTGGCCGGGCTGAAATGCGCGCCTTCATACAGCAGCTCGCTATAGACCTCATCAGAGATCAGCCACAGGTCTTGCTCGATACAGATCTGCGCCAGACGTTCCCAACTGTGCCTGGGCAAGCTGGCTCCGGAAGGATTGTGCGGGCTGTTGAGCAGCAACGCCCGTGTGCGAGAGGTAACCCGCGCGGCGACGTCGGCCGGGTCAACGCGAAAGCCTTGTTCGGGACCTACCGGCACCGGTATCACCTTCGCTGCGCAGGCACCGAACACAGCTTCGTAGGTGACATACATCGGCTCGGCGACGATGACCTCGTCACCGGCATCGAGCAGGCACTGGGCCACGCCATACAAGGCACATTGCGCGCCGGCCAGCACCACCACTTCCTGCGGATCGACCCGCTGGCCACTTTGACGCGTTTGCTGGCGAGCAATGGCCTGGCGCAAACCAAGGCTGCCACGCACGTCGGAGTAGTGCGTGTTACCGGCACGCAGACTGTTTACGGCGGCCTCGACAACAGGCTGCGGCGTATCGAAATCCGGGTCGCCGATCGACAGCAGGAAAATTTCGCGCCCCTGCCCCTGCAGTTCCAGCGCGCGGTAGTGGATGTTCCAGGCAGCAGCACCGTCACCGGCGATACGTTGGGTGAGCGTGGAATAACGCATGGCGGTCTCCTTGACTGAACCCGGGGGAGCCATTGGTCCGAAAATCCCAGGCAGGCATCCCAGCCGACTGCCGGTAAAAATAGCAGAGCGCCATTGCCCGCAGCGGGGAAATGTTGCCGGCAAACGTTTGCCCTTTCGGTCTTTGTTTTCAGGGGATTTTGCAGTCGCTAATGGCCAGCTTGAAAGAACCGGAAAACTGTCATGACTGCGGGCGGACATTCACGGTAGCGGTGCTATGTTTAGGTTTCTTGAATGTTCGCCAAGTCTTGAAGCACAGCTTGCTCCGCTCGCCCTGTTGTTCACCCCTACATGGAGGCCGGAATGAACAAACTGACGTTTCCCAACGCCTGCCAGGTGATGCGCTGGTATTTTCATCCGCTGGGCTTCGAGGCCAGCATGGATGCCCCGCGCAGCATGGTCGCTCGCCTGTTTGACCGGGCCACCGGTGAAACCCTGCTAGCCATCGCCGGAATTCCCTGCGCCACCCTGATGCCTGCTACCGATGTTGAACGGATCATCGAAGCCGTCGAGGCCGAACTTGATGCCTTCGAGCCGTCCTGCAACCTGCGCGCCGCAGGCTGAGCTCAGCTGAGTGCCAGTGACTGGCGGGCGCGCTCGATATCGACGATAAACCGCTCGGCCGGCAACGGCTGGCCGAGCAGGTAACCCTGTAGCGAGTCGCACCCCAGGCGGGTGAGGAAGTTCTGCTGGCGGTCGGTTTCCACCCCTTCGGCAACGATGCGCAAGCCCAGGGCCTGACCCAGGGCGACAATCGCCGAGACAATCGCGGCATCATCGCTGTCCTGCTCCAGGTCGCGGACGAAACCGCGGTCGATCTTCAACTCGTTGGCCGGCAGGCGCTTGAGGTACATCAGGCTCGAATAGCCGGTGCCAAAATCGTCGATGGACAGGTCCACGCCCATGTCCGAAAGCTGCTGCAGCACGGCCATGCTCGCGTCGGCATCGTGCATGGCGGTGGTTTCGGTGATTTCCAGGGTCAGACTGTTGGCCGGCAACTGATGACGCGCCAGTACCTTGGCAACGCTGTCGACCAGCCCGCTATGGCAGAACTGGATGGCCGAGAGGTTGACCGCTATCCGCCAGTCGCTGTAGCCCTGGTCAATCCAGGCACGCATTTGCCGGCAGGCTTCATCCAGCACCCATTCGCCAATCGGAATGATCAGCCCGGTTTTCTCTGCCAGGGCGATAAAGCGATCCGGCAGCAGCAGGCCATGCTGCGGGTGCTCCCAGCGCAACAGCGCTTCGGCACCGATGGGCTGGCAGTCCTGGGCATCGAACTTGGGCTGGTAGAACAGGCGGAACTGCTTTTGCTCAAGCGCCACCCGCAGGTCCTGGAGCAGTTGCAGCTGCAGGCGCGCATTGCTGTTCATCGACACGTCGAAGAAGCTGTAACCGTTTTTGCCGGCACTCTTGGCGTGATACATCGCCGCATCGGCGTTGCGCAGCAGTTCATGCTGGTCGATGCCATTGCCCGGATAGAGGACGATGCCGATACTCGCCGAGATCTGCAGGCTCTGCTCCGCCACGCGGAAGGCACGGGAAATCAGGTTGACCTGCTTGGCCGCAACGCCCAGGGCGTCGTCAGGCTCCTGCATTTCCACCAGCAGCACGAACTCGTCGCCGCCGATACGGGCCAGGGTGTCCTGGCTGTGCAGATGGCCGCGCAGGCGCAGTGCCACTTCCTTGAGCAGCAGGTCGCCCATATGGTGGCCAAAGGCGTCGTTGACCGGTTTGAAGCCGTCCAGGTCGATGAACATCAGGGCGAAACAGCCACCCTGCTCCGCCACCTTGTTGATCGCCTGGTCGATGCGATCGGCCAGCAGCGTGCGGTTGGGCAAACCGGTCAGGGTGTCGTGCAGGGCCAGTTGGGTAAGCTCCTGGTTGGCGCGGGTCAACGAGCGCGCCAGTTCCGCCGTGCGCGCTTCCAGGCGGGCGTCGAGCACCGAGGTCAGCAGCGCCACCGCCAATACCGCCAGGGTGGTGATCAGCACCAGGTAATCCAGGCCGTTGCCACTCAAGCCAGTGCCCAGCGCGCCACAGAAGCTGCCTTCAGGGAAGTTGGCCGCCGCCATCGCGGTGTAATGCATGCCGACAATCGCCACGCCCATCACCACCGCCGCGGCGCCACGGATCTGCCGGACATACAGGGTTTGCTGACGCAAGCGGAAGGCAATCCACAAGGCTGCCGCCGAAGCCCCCACGGCAATCACCAACGACAGGCCGAACAGCATCGGGTCGTAGTTGATGCCCGGCTGCATCAACAACGCGGCCATGCCGGTGTAATGCATGCTGCTGATACCCGCGCCCATGATCAGCGCCCCCAGGCCCAACTGGGTCCAGGGCAGGCTCGGCTGGCTGACCAGCCACAGGGCAAAACCAGAAGACAACCCGGCGATCAGCAACGATAAAAGCGTCAGGGCCAGGTCGTAGCCCAACGGGATCGGCAAGCTGAAGGCGAGCATGCCGATGAAGTGCATCGACCAGATGCCGAACCCCATCGCCAGCGCGCCACCGCTGATCCACAGGTACACCGCCCGGCCCTTGGCAGTGGCGATGCGTCCGGTCAGGTCGAGTGCGGTATAGGAAGCAAGAATGGCCACACAGAGCGAAATCAACACCAGCGAAGAAGAGTAACTACCGATCAGCATTTGGCCTTCCACAACCCTTGGAACCGGGCACTGGTGCGGCCCGGGTAAAAGCCGATGATTGTACTCAACCTTTGGCGAAACGCACGGAGTTTTCGATGGCATTTAGCGATGACAAATGGATTGCCAAAAGACCAACATCGCCACAATAAATATCGTTATAAATCATGTAGTTAAGCGAACATTTTAATGTCTGATATTGCTTATTCATGCAATTTGCAGCAACACATTCATAAAGCTACAACAAGCATTAATAATTCGATGTAACTACCTGTTTTTATTCAATTTTTACAAGAAAACTCAAGGCGATTCAGCAAACGCCGCCTGCGCATCCCAGCCGCCGCCCAGTGCCGCTATCAACTGCACGCTGGCCACCAGCCGCCCCTGCAGCAAGGTCAGCACACTGCGCTCGTTGCTCAGCGCGGTGGTCTGCACGTTGACCACATCCAGGTAGGCGATCAGCCCCGCCTTGTACTGGTTGCTGGTCAGGCGCAGCGATTCGCGTGCGGCGTCCAGGGCTTCGCTGCGCACCTTGGCTTCATCCTCGTAGACGTCGAGCTGCACCAGGTAGTTTTCCACTTCCTTGAAGCCATCAAGCACCGCCTGACGGTACTGCGCCACGGTCTGGTCATAGACCGCTACGGTACGGTCGACTTCGGCAGAGCGCTGACCACCATCGAACAGGGTCATGGCCAGTTGCGGGCCTACCGACCAGAAGCGGTTGGGTAGGCTGATCCAGTCATTGAAGCTGCTACTGCTGTAGCCGCCGCTCATGCTCAGGGTCAGGTCGGGGAAGTACGCGGCACGGGCCACACCGATGCTGGCGTTGGCCGACATCACCTTGCGCTCGGCCGAGGCGATGTCCGGGCGACGCTCCAGCAGTTGCGAAGGCAAGGCCACAGGCACCTGGGGCAATGCCGGGATGTCTTTGCTGTCGGCCAGGGCAAAATCGGCCGGCGCCTTGCCCAGCAGCACGGCAATGGCGTTTTCCAGCTGGGCGCGCTGCCAGACCAGGTCGATCAGGTCGGCCTGGGTGCTTTTCAACTGGGTTTGCGCCTGGGCTACCGCATCCTTGCCAGACACCCCGGCGCGGTACTGGTTTTCAGTCATGGTCAGCGAGCGCTGATAGGCCGCGACCGTGGCTTCGAGCAGGCGTTTCTGCTCGTCCATCACCCGCAGCTGCAGGTAGTTCTGCACCAGCTCCGATTGCAGGCTCAGGCGGATCGCCGCCATGTCGGCCAGGCTCGCCTCGGCGCTGGCCTGATTTGCGGCCAGGCCGTCACGCAGCTTGCCCCACAGATCGGCCTCCCAGCTGCCCCCCAGCGTGGTGCTGTAAGTGTCGCGAATACCGCTGCTGGCGTTACTCAGGCTCGAACTGGAACTGCCGGTGCCCTGGCTGGAGCGGTTCTTGCCGGCCTTCAGGTCCATGCTGGGGAACAACGCACCACGCGCACTGCGCACCAGGGCCTGGGCCTGACGGTACTGGGCTTCGGACTGGGCGACGGTCTGGTTACTGGCGTTGAGCTGTTCGACCAGGTCGTTCAGTTGGGCATCACCGTACAGCTGCCACCAGGCACCACGTGCCAAGGCGTCGGAAGGATTGGCCTGGGTCCAGCCTGCTGCATGCTTGAACGCCACCGGTTCAGGCGCTTGCGGGCGCTGATAGTCCGGGCTCAGGGTGCAGGCGCTGAGCATCGCCAGGCACAGGCTGGAGGCCAGCAGGCGCGAGCCACGGGCGCCCAGCAGTTGCTGCAGGGAGCGGTCGGAGAGAAACGGACGTCGGGTCATAGCGGGGTTTCCAAAGCAGCGTCGGTGCGCACGCCACGCCAGTGGTTGAAACGATGGCGCAAGCGGTCCAGATAGAGGTAAACCACCGGGGTGGTGTAAAGCGTGAGAACCTGGCTGAAGACCAGCCCGCCAATGATGGTCAGGCCCAGCGGCTGGCGCATCTCCGAGCCCTCGGCATGGCTGAGCAGCAACGGCAAGGCGCCAAGAATGGCGGCGATGGTGGTCATCAGGATCGGTCGCAGACGCAGCAGACAGGCACGGCGGATCGATTGCTCCGGGCTCAGCTGCTCATGGCGTTCCAGCTGCAAGGCCAGGTCGATCATCATGATGGCGTTCTTCTTCACCACGCCAATCAACAGGAACAGGCCGAGCAGGGAAATCAGGCTGAACTCGCTACCCACCACATACAGGGTGAGCAAGGCCCCTACCCCGGCCGACGGCAAGGTCGAGAGAATGGTTAGCGGGTGAATGTAGCTCTCATAGAGAATCCCCAGCACCAGATACACCGCCAGCAGCGCCCCGAGGATCATGAACGGCTGGCCCTTCTGGCTTTCGGCAAAGGCATCGCCGGTGCCGCCGAGTTTGGCGATCACATCTTCGGGCAAGCCGACCTTGGCCACCGCCCGTTCGACCGCAGCCAGTGCCTGGTCCTGACTGAAGCCTTCGGCGATGTCGAAGTTGATGCTTTCAGAGGCGAACTGGCCTTCGTGGCTGACCCGGTCGTCGGCCAGGCTGTTCTCGTAGTGAGCGAAGGTCGCCAGCGGTACCCGGGCGCCGTCAGCGGTGATCACCTGGACCTGCTCGAGGCTACGCGGGTCCTGGGCGTACTTGGGGTTGATCTCCATCACCACCTGATACTGGTTGAGGCTGTCGTAGATGGTCGAGATCTGCCGCTGGCTGTAAGCGTTGTTGAGCACCGAGGTGACCATGCTCATGTCGATACCCAGGCGCTTGGCCTGCTCGCGATCGACCACCAGGGTGACCTGCTGGGTGCCACCGCCTTCGCGGGCATCGATGGCGGTGAGTTCCGGCAGAGCCTTGAACGCCGCGACCACTTTCGGATACCACTCGCGCAAGGCGGACAGCTCGCTGCTCTGCAAGGTGTAGAGAAACTGCGAGGTGCTCTGGTCGCGGCCACCGCCGAACTGCAGGTCCTGGTCAGCCATGAGGAACAGGCGTCCACCGGGCACCTTGGGCATTTCCTTGCGCAAACGCTCGATGATCTTCTGCGCGGAAATTTTGCGTTCGCTGATCGGTTTGAGGCGCACCAGCACCATGGCGTTGTTGGTGCCGCTGTTGCCACCGATAAAGCCGGCGACGCTTTCCACCGCCGGGTCCTTGAGCAGGGCCTGGCGGTAGATTTCCATCTTCGGCTGCATGACCTGGAACGACAGGCCGTCGTCACCGCGGACAAAGCCCATCAACTGACCGGTGTCCTGCTGCGGCAGGAAGGTCTTGGGTACCACCACGTACAGGGCGATGTTGACCGCAATGGTCACCAGCAGGCTGGCCAGGGTCAGGCGTCGATGGCGCAGGACCCAGTCGAGGCTGCGGCCATAGCTGGCCATCATGCGCTGGTGCAGGTGCTCGCTCCAGCGCTGCAGGCGCGTCTGCCCTTCTGGTGCCTGGGGCTTGAGCCAGCGCGCGCAAAGCATCGGTGTCAGGGTCAGGGAAACCACCAGCGAGACAATGATCGCCACCGCCAGAGTGATGGAGAACTCGCGGAACAACGAGCCGACGATACCGCCCATGAACAGGATCGAGACAAACACCACCACCAGCGACAGGTTCATCGACAGCAGGGTGAAGCCGACTTCCTTGGAGCCCAGGTAGGCGGCGCGCATCGGTGGCACGCCTTCGTCGATATGCCGGGAAATGTTCTCCAGCACCACGATGGCGTCGTCCACCACCAGGCCGGTGGCGAGAATCAGCGCCATCAGCGACATGTTGTTCAACGAGAAGCCGCACAGGTACATGGCCGCGAAGGTGCCGACCAGCGACACCGGCACCGCCAGGGTCGGGATCAGCGAGGCACGCAGGTTGCCGAGGAACAGGAACACCACGAGGATCACCAGCACCACGGCGATGATCAGGGTGTGCTCGGCTTCCTTGAGGGTCGCCTTGATCACTGGCGAGCGATCCATGGCCACCTCCAGCTTGACGCTGGCCGGCATCAGCGATTCCAGGGCCGGCAGCTGCTCCTTGATCTTGTTCACGGTCTCGATGATGTTGGCGCCAGTCTGGCGGTTGATCACCAGCAGCACCGCGTCCTGGTCATTGAAGAAGCCACTGTTGTAGCGGTTCTCCACCGCGTCGGTGACCTTGGCCACATGGCTCAGGCGCAATACCGCACCGTCCTGGTAACGGATCACCAGCGGCTCGTAATCCTTGGCCTTTTCCAACTGGTCATTGGCCTGCACCTGCCAACTGCGCTGAGGGTCTTCGATAAAACCCTTGGGCCGGCGCTGGTTGGCGTTGGCGATGGTCTGGCGCACATCGTCCAGCGCCACGCCGTACTGATTGAGCAATTGCGGTTCGAGTTCAATGCGCACCGCCGGCAGCGAACTGCCGCCGATCTGCACCTCGCCTACCCCCGGTACCTGGGACAGGCTCTGCGACAGGATGGTCGAGGCCAGGTCGTAGAGCTGGCCCTTCTGCAACACGCTGGAGGTCAGCGCCAGGACCATAATTGGCGCCTGGGACGGGTTGAACTTCTTGTAGGTCGGCATGCTGCGCATACCGCTGGGCAACAGGTTGCGCGAGGCGTTGATGGCCGCCTGCACTTCACGCGCGGCCGCATCGATATCACGACCCTGGTCAAAACCGAGAATCACCCGGGTCGAGCCCTGGCTGGAATTGCTGGTGAGCGTGGTGACCCCGGAAATCGCGCCCATGGAGCGCTCCAGTGGGGTCGCCACGGTTGAGGCCATCACCTCGGGGCTGGCCCCCGGCAGGTTGGCCTGGACCACGATCACCGGGAACTCGATCTGCGGCAGCGGCGCTACCGGCAACAGGCCGAAGCTGACACCACCCAGCAGCATGATCGCCAGGCTCAGGAGCATGGTCGCTACCGGGCGGCGGATAAAGGGTGCGGAGAGGTTCATGGCAGGTCCTGCACCGCGGTGTCAGGCTGCGGGCGCATGCGCCGCGCCAGCCGGTCGAAGTACAGGTAGATGACCGGCGTGGTGAACAGCGTCAGCACCTGGCTGACCAGCAGCCCGCCGACCATCACCAGGCCCAGCGGCTGGCGCAGCTCGGCGCCGGAACCGGTGGCGAGCATCAGCGGGATGGCACCGAACAAGGCCGCCAGGGTGGTCATCAGGATCGGCCGGAAGCGCAGCAGCGCCGCTTGATAGATCGCCGCTTCCGGTGCCATGCCCTGGTTGCGCTCGGCCTCGAGGGCGAAGTCGATCATCATGATCGCGTTCTTCTTGACGATACCGATCAGCAGAATGATGCCGATGATGGCGATCATGCCCAGGTCGTTGCCGGACAGGATCAACGCCAGCAAGGCGCCCACCGCCGCCGACGGCAGGGTCGAGAGGATGGTGACCGGGTGGATGTAGCTCTCGTAGAGCACGCCAAGCACGATGTACATGGTCACCACCGCTGCCAGAATCAGCAGCAAGGTGCTCGACAGCGAGTTCTGGAATGCTTCGGCCGCACCCTGGAAGCGGGTCTGCACGCCGACCGGCATGCCGATCTCCTGCTGCACCTGCTCGATCGCCTTGACCGCCTCGCCGAGGGCCACGCCCTGCCCCAGGTTGAACGACATCATCACCGCCGGGAACTGGCCGATATGGGCAATTGCCAGCTGAGCCTGACGCTGTTCGATGCGCGCCAGGCTCGACAGCCGCACCTGGCCGCCATCGGTGGCTTTGACGTGGATCTGTTCCAGCACCTGTGGCCCCAGGCTGGAGGCGGCCTCGGCCTGCAGCACCACGCGGTACTGGCTGGCCTGGGTGTAGATGGTCGAGATCTGGCGCTGGCCGAAGGCGTCGTACAGGGCGTTGGTGATGTCGGCGACGTTGATGCCCAGGCGGCTGGCGGCATCCCGGTCGATCACCAGGAATACTTGCAGGCCCTTGTCCTGCAGGTCGCTGGCGACATCGGTGAGTTCCGGGCGCTGTTGCAGGGCATCGACCAGCTTGCCGCTCCACAGCGCCAGCAGTTCGGCGTCCGGGGACGACAGGCTGAACTGGTACTGGGTGCGGCTGACCCGGTCTTCGATGCTCAGGTCTTGCACCGGCTGCATGAACAGACGGATACCGACCAGCTTGTCGACCTGCGGCTGCAGCCGGGCGATCACCTGGGCGGCGGTCAGGTCGCGTTCGCCATGGGGCTTGAGGTTGATCAGCAGGCGCCCGCTGTTGAGCGTGGCGTTGTCACCGTCGACGCCAATGTAGGACGACAGGCTCTGCACCGCCGGATCCTGGAGGATCACCGCACTGAGCTGTTGCTGGCGCTCGCTCATGGCGGCAAAAGACACCGACTGCGGCGCTTCGGAAATACCCTGGATCACCCCGGTGTCCTGTGCCGGGAAGAAGCCCTTGGGCACCATCAGGTACAACAGCACGGTCAGGGCCAGGGTCGCCACCGCTACCAGCAAGGTCAGCGGCTGGCGCTTGAGCACCCACTGCAGGCCACGGCCATACCAGGCGATCATCCAGTCGATCCAGGCGCCGCTGGCACGGTAGAAACGCCCCTGTTCCTGCTCGGTGGGCTCGCGCTTGAGCAGGCGCGCGCACATCATCGGCGTCAAGGTCAGCGACACCACCAGGGAAATCAGGATCGCCACCGCCAGGGTGATGGCGAATTCACGGAACAGGCGCCCTACCACATCGGCCATGAACAGCAGCGGGATCAACACCGCGATCAGCGAGAAAGTCAGCGAGATCAGCGTGAAGCCAATTTGCCGGGCGCCCTTGAGCGCCGCCTGCATGGGGCTTTCGCCTTCCTCGATGTGCCGGGAAATGTTCTCCAGCATGACAATCGCATCGTCGACGACAAAACCGGTGGCGATGGTCAGCGCCATCAGGGTCAGGTTGTTGATCGAGAACCCGGCCAGGTGCATCACCGCAAAGGTGCCGATCAGCGATAGCGGCACGGCCACCGACGGAATGATCGTCGCGCTGAAGCGGCGCAGGAACACGAAGGTCACCATCACTACCAGGGCGATGGCCAGCAGCAGTTCGTGCTGAACATCCTTGACCGAGGCGCGGATGGTCTGGGTGCGGTCGGTGAGTACGCTGACATCAAGGCCGGCCGGCAAGTTGTCGGTGATCGACGGCAGCAGGGTCTTGATCCGGTCAACCACCTCGATAACGTTTGCGCCCGGCTGACGCTGGATGTTCAACAGCACTGCCTGGTTCTGGTTGGCCCAGGCCGCCAGGCGCTCGTTTTCGGCGCCGTCGACAATCTCGGCGACGTCCTTCAGGCGCAGCGGCGCACCGTTGTTGTACGCCAGGATCAGGTTGGCGTATTCCTCGGGGGAGCGCAGCTGGTCGTTGGCGTCGAGCATCGACACCCGCGTCGGGCCGTCAAAGTTGCCTTTCGGCTGGTTGACGTTGGAGGCGCCGATCAGGGTGCGCACATCCGCCAGGTTCAGTCCGGCAGACGCCAGGGCATCAGGGTTGACCTTGATCCGCACCGCCTGGCGCTGACCGCCGGCGATGCTGACCATGCCGACGCCGCTGATCTGCGCTATTTTCTGCGCCACGCGGGTGTCGACCAGGTCGTTGAGCTTGGGCAGCGGCATGGTTTTCGACGAGATGGCCAGGGTCAGCACCGGGGTGTCGGCCGGGTTGACCTTGTTGTACACCGGCGGTGCTGGCAGGTCGCTGGGCAACAGGTTGCTGGCGGCGTTGATCGCCGCCTGGACCTGCTGCTCGGCAACGTCCATGTTCATGTCCAGGCTGAAGCGCAAGGTCAGCACCGAAGCGCCGCCGGAGCTGGTCGAGGCCATCTGGGTCAGGCCCGGCATCTGCCCGAACTGGCGTTCCAGCGGCGCAGTGACTGCGCTGGTCATGACTTGCGGGCTGGCGCCCGGATACAGGGTCATGACCCGGATAGTCGGGTAATCGACCTGCGGCAACGCCGCCACAGGCAGCAAGGTGTAGGCGATCAGGCCGGCCAGGACAATGGCCAGCATGCTCAGGGTGGTCGCCACCGGGCGCAGGATGAACAGCCGCGAGAGGTTCATGCGCCGGCCTTGTCCTTGCGGTCCGCGGCAGCGGAAGCATCGTTGTTGTCCTGCCCCTGCAGGTGCTGGCCAGGAGTTTCCGGGACTTGTGAGCTGTCGTTGACCACTTCCACCTCACTGCCGTCACGCAAGCGGTCGGTACCTTCAAGCACCACCCGCTCGCCCTTGGCCAGGCCTGCGGTGACCACGGTGTGGTCGCCGTCGCTGGCGCCGAGGGTGAGTTTGCGGATGCGCACCTTGTTGTCGCCTTCCATGACATACACAAAGGAGCCGTCGGTGCCGAACTGAATGGCAGCCGAAGGCGCCAGCACCACGTTGGTCAAGGTGTCGGCCAGCAGGCGCACGTTGACGAACTGGTTGGGGAACAGCACTTCGTTCTGGTTCTCGAAGAACGCCTTGAACTTCAGGGTGCCAGTGGTGGTGTCGATCTGGTTGTCGAGGCTGCGCAACTCGCCGACGGCCTGCTGTTTGAGGTCGCCGCGGTCCCAGGCTTCAACCGGCAACTTGGCGCCGCTGCGGTAGCGAGCCAGCACGGTGCTGAGCTCCGACTCGGGCAAGGTAAAGGCCACGGTGATCGGCTGGGTCTGGGTAATCACCACCAGTGCCGTGGTGTCGTTGGCCGCCACCAGGTTGCCGACGTCGAGCTGACGCAGGCCCAGGCGGCCGGTGATCGGTGCGCGGATACGGGTGAAATCCAGGTTCAGCTTGGCATCGCCAACCGCCGCCTGGTTGGTCTTGATGGTGCCCTGGAACTGGCCGACCAGCGCCACCTGGGTGTCGAGGGTCTGCTTGGCGATACTGTCTTCGGCGTACAAGCCTTTATAGCGTTCCAGGTCGATCTGGGCGTTTTTCAGCTGGGCCAGGTTCTGTGCCAGGGTGCCTTCGGCCTGCTGCAGGGCGATCTGGTAGCTGCGCGGGTCGATCTCGGCGAGCAGGTCTCCGGCCTTGACCTTCTGCCCTTCCTGGAAGTTGACCTTGACCAGCTCGCCGCCTACCCGGCTGCGAACGTTGACGGTATTGGTCGCGGTCACCGTGCCCAGGGCCTTGAGGTAGACCGGGAAGTTGCCGACAGTAGCCGGTTCGACGCGCACCGGCACCGGCCCGGCAAAGGCCCCGAAGCCTGGTCGCCCGCCCTTGCCACCGGGTGCGCCGGCAGCCTTGTGCGCCGCTGGAGACGGCCACAGCCACCAGCACAGGCCGGCAACCAGCAGCAGGATCAGCAGGCCGACAAGCCAGCGACGAGGGGAACGGGAACGAGAAAGCATCGGTTGATCGACCATTGGACTGGAAAGAATTCTTTTGAGGAGGCTGAACGATAAGCACTGTGGCGGGATAAGCAAAGCGCCTTTACCGGCAATTTACCTTGAGCTTACGTTGCTAAGACAATGAACTATAAATAAAAACGGCCTGGACTATGTCCAGGCCGTAACAATTGCTAACACCTGTGGGAGCGGGCTTGCCCCGCGATTGCGAGCTGTCAGTGACATCGAATCGCGGGGCAAGCCCGCTCCTACAGGGGCAATCAGATCACTTCAACACTGCCAGAGCAGCATCATAGTTCGGCTCGTCGGCGATTTCGCCAACCAGTTCGCTGTGCAGGACGTTGTCATTTTCGTCCAGTACCACCACGGCACGGGCGGTCAGGCCGGCCAGTGGGCCGTCGGCGATGGCAACGCCGTAGTTCTCGATGAACTCGCGGCCACGCAGGGTCGACAGGTTCTGGACGTTTTCCAGGCCTTCAGCGCCACAGAAGCGTGCTTGCGCGAATGGCAGGTCAGCAGAAATGCACAGCACCACGGTGTTGTTCACTTCACCGGCCTTCTTGTTGAAGGTGCGCACCGAGGTAGCGCAGGTCGGGGTGTCGACGCTTGGGAAGATGTTCAGCACTTTGCGCTTGCCGGCCAGGCTGGCCAGGGTCACGTCAGCCAGGCCTGCACCAACCAGGGAAAACGCTGGCGCTTTCGAGCCGACCTTCGGCAGTTCGCCGTTGACCTGAACAGGATTGCCTTTGAGAGTCACTTGAGCCATGAGCTGAGTCCTTTTGCGGGGTGAGTGGTAAAGGACCAGAGTTAATCATGAAAGTGCCCGGGCACCTATGGGGGAGCAACAAATTGTTGTATTGCCAGACAATTATTGTGGACAAACCGGCCACTCGAAAGCAGACAATCCTGCTTGCGGGTGGCCGGTCTATTCATCAGCTCAGCAGCGAGTAAACCAGCGCCGAGATCGCCACCAGGCCGACGGCCACGACGAAGACGTTGGACATCTGCCCGCTGTATTTACGCATGGCCGGAACCTTGCGGATGGCGTACATCGGCATCAGGAACAGAATCGCCGCGATCACCGGGCCGCCGAGGGTCTCGATCATGCCGAGAATGCTCGGGTTGAGGGTGGCGACGATCCAGCAGATCACCAGCATGAAGGCTGCGGTCATGCGGTCCAGCGCCTTGGCGCCAGGGCGCTTGCCGGTCTTGACGATCAAGCCTTTGAGACCTTCGCTGGCACCGATGTAGTGACCGAGGAACGATTTGGCAATGGCGATGAAGGCAATCAGCGGCGCGGCAAACGCGATGGTCGGGTTGCTGAAATGGTTGGCCAGGTACGACAGGATCGACAGGTTCTGCGCCTTGGCTTCGGCCAGCTGTGCCGGGGTCAGGGTCAGCACGCAGCTGAACACGAAGAACATTACCATCGCCACCATCAGCAGGTGGGCACGGCGCAGAATCTGCCCGCTGCGTTCGTCGGCGTGCACGCCGTACTGGCGCTTCTGGTCAACAGCAAAGGCCGAGATGATCGGAGAATGGTTGAACGAGAACACCATCACCGGAATCGCCAGCCACAGGGTGTGCAGGAACGCCGAACCCGACGGCACTTCAGTGGCGGTGCTGAGGATACCGCCGCTCCAGTGCGGAATCAGGAACACCGCCAGGAACGCCAGGGCCACGATGAACGGATAGACCAGCAGGCTCATGACCTTGACCGTGGCCTGCTCGCCGCAGCGCACAATGGCCAGCAAGCCGAGAATCAGCACGAACGACAGCACGGCGCGCGGTGGCGGCTCGATGTGCAACTGGTGTTCCATGAAGCTGCCGACCGTGTTGGTCAGGGCCACGCTGTAGATCAGCAGGATCGGGAAAATGGCGAAGAAGTACAGCAAGGTGATCAGGGCACCGGCCTGGATGCCGAAGTGCTCTTCGACCACGTCAGTGATGTCGGCACCATCGCGCCCGGACAGTACAAAGCGGGTCAGCCCACGGTGGGCGTAGTACGTCATCGGGAACGCCAGCAACGCCAGGATCAGCAGAGGCCAGAAGCCACCTAACCCGGCATTGATCGGCAGGAACAGGGTTCCGGCGCCGATGGCCGTGCCAAACAGGCCCAGCATCCAGGTGGTGTCCTGACGGGACCAACTGCCGAGGGCGGCTGGGGTCGATTCGAAGCGTTGTTCAACGCTCGGGGCCTGCTCATTCATCCGGGTGCAACTCCACTCGCAAGACTGCAACAGGGCTGAGAGTGGCGAAACAGACGCATCACCGCCCCTCAACCATATAAAGAGGGGCGCGATTGTGCGCCGATTGGTTGCACTTGAGAAGCCCTGTCCGACGGAGCGGTTGCACCTTTACCAAAGCATCGCGGGGCAAGCCCGCTCCCACAGGGTTAACACCAGTGGGAGCGGGCTTGCCCCGCGATCAGGTTTGCTTACTGAACCGCAGCAATCGCCTCAGCCACCTGCTGCAGGTTGTCCGGACGCAGCCCGGACATGCACACCCGGCCGCTGTCGATCAGGTACACCCCGAACTCGTCACGCAGGCGACGCACCTGCGCGACGCTCAAACCGGTGTAACTGAACATCCCGCGCTGGCTCAGGAAGAACGAGAAGTCCTGACCCGGCAGCAGCACCGCCAGGGCATCGACCAGCCCCTGACGCATGTCGAGGATGCGCAGACGCATCTGCTCCACTTCAGCCGCCCACTGCGCATTGAGCAGCGCATCGCCCAGCACTGCGGCCACCAGTTGTGCACCGAAAGCCGGTGGGCTGGAGTAGTTGCGGCGCACCGTGGCCTTGAGCTGGCCGAGTACGCTTTGCGCGGTGTCGGCATCGTCGCAGACCACCGACAGGCCCCCTACCCGCTCGCCATACAGCGAGAAGATCTTCGAGAACGAGTTGCTCACCAGGCACGGCACACCGGCACGGGCCGCTTCGCGGATGGCATAGGCATCCTCGACCAGACCTTCGCCGAAGCCTTGATAGGCGATATCGAGGAACGGGATCAGGTTGCGCGCCTTGACCACCTCGATCACCTGCTGCCATTGCGCCTGGCTCAGGTCGACACCGGTCGGGTTGTGGCAGCACGGATGCAGCAGCACGATGCTGTTGGCCGCCAGGCCCTGCAGGGTCGCGAGCATGCCGTCGAAGTCCAGGCCACGGGTGTCCTGGTTGAAGTACGGGTAGGTGTTGACCTTGAACCCGGCACCTTCAAAGATCGCCCGGTGGTTGTCCCAGGTCGGATTGCTGACCCATACCTGCGATTCGGGGAAGTAACGCTTGAGGAAGTCGGCACCGACTTTCAGCGCGCCAGAGCCACCCACGGTCTGCACGGTGGCTACACGGCCGCCCTGCACTGCCGGATGATCGGCACCGAACAGCAACGCCTGAATTGCCTGGCGATAGCTGTTCAGACCTTCCATCGGCAAGTACAGCGAAGCTTCATGCGGCTGGCCGGCCATACGCTTCTCGGCTTCGCCGACCGCGGCCAGTTGCGGCACCACACCTGCGGCGTCGTAATACAGACCGATGCTCAGGTTGACCTTGTTGGCGCGCGGGTCGGCCTTGAAGGTTTCCATCAGGGAGAGAATCGGATCGCCGGCATAGGCATCGACATGTTTGAACACAGCGTGCAGCTCCTTGGGTCTGGGCAGTTCGGACTAAATGCTGTGCTGAGGATACCTGTACCTGAGGTAGAGGAACATTACCGATGCTGCAACTGATTAGTGCATGGATGCACAGTAATGTCATCGCGGGGCAAGCCCGCTCCTACAGAGCCCTGTGGGAGCGGGCTTGCCCCGCGATGACTTTTTACTCAGCCAACGCCTGCAACTGCTCCAGCTCCTGCACCGTCAACGTCACCCCCTGGCGCACCGACAACTCGCGCTCACGATAACGCCGCTCACCCGGCATCCGCTGCAGGCCCACCGACTGCATCTGCCGTACCAGCTCATAGCTGCGCTCGGCAAAGCGACCACCTTCAGCCTTGCTCGGGTCAATCACGATTATCAGCTGCCCGGTCCAGGGGGTTTTCGCGCCCGGGTGCTGCGACCAGTCGAACTCCCAGGAGAAATTGCCTCCGGTCAGCGCCGCTGCCAGCAATTCGACCATCATCGACAGGGCCGAGCCCTTGTGCCCACCGAACGGCAGCAGCGCACCGCCGTCGAGAATCTTCTGCGGATCGCGGGTCGGCTCGCCCTGGCTGTCGACACCGATGCCATCGGGCAGTTGCTCGCCTTTGCGCGCTGCGATCTGCACATCACCGTGGGCCATGGCGCTGGTGGCCATGTCGAAAACGATAGGATCACTCCCGGCGCACGGCGCGGCAAAAGCGATCGGGTTGGTGCCGAACAACGGCTGGCGAGCACCATGCGGCACCACGCAGGTCATGCTGTTGACCACACTCAAGGCCACCAGGCCTTCATCGGCGAAGGGCTCGACGTCCGGCCACAGGGCCGCGAAATGGTGCGAGTTGTGGATTGCCAGCACGGCGATCCCGGCACTGCGGGCCTTTTCCACCAGCAGCTCACGTGCGGCGGCGAGGGCCGGTTGGGCAAAACCGCCTTTGGCATCAACCCGCAGGTAACCACTGGCAATATCGGCCACTTCAGGCACGGCCTTGCCGTCAACCCAGCCACTGGCCAGGGTCGAAACATAACCGGGAATACGGAACACGCCATGGCTATGGGCACCGTCGCGCTGGGCGCTGGCGCAGTTGAAGGCCAGGGCGCGAGCCACCGCTTCACTGGTGCCATGACGGATGAAAATACGCTGCAACAGGGCCTGCAGCTCGGCAAAAGCAATGTGCGCGACAGCGGTGTCGGGGCGTGCGGACATCTGAAGCTCCCTTATTGGATTTGGAATGGGCAACAGCGATGAGCAATGGCGAAACTTTCCTCTTGTGACAGCAAACTGTCAAATGTTGACTTGATGACAGAAAACATTCATTTTCTGTTTCAACGTGCAACCGCCTTCGAGAATCGCCGTGAGCCAACCGATCAAACAACGACTGGAAAACAGCCTGCACAGTGCCGCGGCTTCCGGGCGCAAGATCGCCAGCTACATGCTCGCCAACCTCACCGACTTGCCGTTTGAAACCTCGGCAAGCCTGGCGGCGAAAATCGGCGTCAGCGAATCCAGTGTCGGGCGCTTCTGCCGGGCCCTGGGCTATGAACACCTCAAGGCACTCAAACACGATCTCAAGGACGACCTGGGCGACGGGCCCTGGCTGGTCGGTGATCGTCTGCAAGAATTCCGCCAACAGCATGGTAAAGATGCCGCTGGCCTGGCGCGCAGCCTCGAACAGGAAGTCGGGGCGCTGGTGCGGGTCTACGAATACAGCCGTACACCGGCCTGGGAAGTGGTCAGCCAGCGCCTGGCCCGGCGGCGCAAGGTGTTTGTTGCAGGGTTTCAGACCGAACGCGGCATCGCCCAGTGCATGGCTCATCTGCTGCAATACCTGCGCGACGGTGTGCAGGTGGTCGATGGCAGCGCCGGGCATTTCGGCGAGGTGCTGCTCAGCGACCCGGCCGACTGCGCCCTGGTGGTGTTCGAAGCCCGCCGTTATTCACGCCATGCCCTGACCCTGTGCCGCAAAGCGCACGAAGCGGGCATCCCGGTAACACTGGTTACCGACACTTTCTGTGACTGGGCCGACGCTAACGCCGACGAGGTGTTTCGTATTCCCACCGAATTCAATCTGTTCTGGGAGTCCACCGCGACGATGCTGTCGTGGGTACACCTGATGGTCAACGAGGTCTGCAAGAAGCTTGGACCGGATGTTGAAAAACGCTTGGAAGCAACTGCCGCTCTACACAATGAATTCGTTGGCTACACGTCAGCGAGCAAACAATAGCAAGAGTGCAAACAACAGATCGAGGTGTGACATGAAACCCGTTATCCGCTTTGCAGGTGCGTGCGCCCTGCTGCTGGCCGGTGCAACCATGGCTCAGGCCGAAACCCTGAAAATTGCTACCGAAGGCGCTTACCCGCCGTTCAACTATGTCGATTCGGATAACCAGCTGCATGGCTTTGATGTGGACATCAGCAAAGCCCTGTGCGAACAGATGAAGGTGGAATGCACCCTGGTAGCCCAGGACTGGGAAGGCATCATCCCGGCCTTGATGGCGAAGAAATACGACGCAGTGGTGGCGTCGATGATCAACACCGAAGAGCGGCGCAAGAAAATCGCCTTCACCAACCACTACTACAAGACCCCACTGTCGGTGGCCGTGCCTAAAGACAGCGAGATCACCGACGCACAGACCGACTTCAAAGGCTTCACAGTTGGCGCCCAGGCCTCTTCGACCCAGGCAATCTACGCCGAGGACGTCTACGGCAAGGCCGGTGCCGACGTCAAACTCTACCCGACCCTCGATGAAGCCAACGCCGACCTCGCCGCCGGGCGTCTGGATGGCGTGATCGCCGACAAATTCCCGCTGACCGAATGGCTGGGCAAGGCCGGCAAGGACTGCTGCAAGATCCTTGGCGACGTCAACGGCACCAAGGCCGACGCCTCGATTGCCGTGCGCAAGGAAGACCAGGCGCTGCGCGAGCGCCTGAACAAGGCCCTGGACGAGATCGTCGCCAACGGCACCTACCAGAAGATCGCCAGTCGCTACTTCGAGTTCGATATCTATCAGTAATCCTGACCCAGGCTACCTGTGGGAGCTGGCCTTGCCAGCGATGCAGACACCGCGGTTTGACTGACACCGCGTCGATGCTATCGCCGGCAAGGCCGGCTCCCACAGGGGTGCGTGTCTGTCTTGCAAGAGGGTTCGCCCATGCTCGAACAACTGTCCCTGTTATCCTTCGCGAGCGGCGGCTGGGGCCAGGCCCTGCTGGCCGGCGCGCTGGTGACCATTTCCCTGGCCCTGGCCTGCCTGCCCATCGGTTTGCCCCTCGGTCTGGGCGTGGCCTTGATGGCGCGCTCGCGCAAGCGCTTTCCCCGCGCCGTGGCCACCGTCTTTTCTACCGTGTTCCGCGGTCTGCCTGAGCTGCTGACATTGTTGATCATCTACTACGGCTGCCAGATCGCCGCGCAGAAAATCCTCGCCGCCATGGGCTATGAAGGCGAGGTACTGATCAACACCTTCCTCGCCGCAATGATCGCCTTCAGCCTGGTATTTGCCGCGTTCTCCAGCGAAATCTGGCTGGGCGCGTTCAAAACCGTCGCCAAAGGCCAGTACGAAGCCTCCCAGGCCCTGGGCCTGAGCAAGGCCACGACCTTTCGCAAGGTGATTTTCCCGCAACTGGTGCGCATTGCCATGCCCGGCCTGTCGAACAACTGGCTGTCGCTGCTCAAGGACACCTCGCTGGTCTCGACCATTTCCCTGGTCGACCTGATGCGCCAGACCAACCTCGCGGTCAGCGTGACCAAGGAACCGATGTTCTTCTATGGCGTGGCCTGCCTCGGATACCTGCTGTTCTCGGCGTTGTCGGGACGGGTCTTCGTGTTTATCGAGCAGTACTTCAGTCGTCACCTGCGGAGTGCCCGGACATGAGTTTCGATCAACTGCTGGCACTGGTCCTCGATCCCGACCTGCTGGAACGCTACGGCCCGCGTTTTATCGACGGCCTGCTGGTCACCGGCAAGCTGGTGGCAATTTCCTTCACCCTCGGCGCCCTGCTCGGCATGCTGCTGGCCTTGGCGCGGCTGTCCAACAGCCTGCTGTTGCAACGCCTGAGTGCCGGTTACATCTACTTCTTCCGTGGCTCGCCACTGCTGGCCCAGCTGTTCTTGCTGTACTACGGCCTGGGTTCGCTCAAGGGCTTCTGGCAGGACGTGGGAATGTGGTGGTTCTTCCGCGAAGCCTGGTACTGCACGCTGCTGGCTTTCGTCCTCAACACCGCGGCCTACCAGGCGGAGATCTTCCGCGGTGCCCTGCTGGCAGTCGCCCCCGGCCAGTATGAAGCGGCCAAGGCCCTGAGCCTGAAGCGCTCGACCACCTTCTTCAAGGTGATCCTGCCGCAATCGATGATCGTCGCCATCGGCCCGCTGGGCAACGAACTGATCCTGATGATCAAGGCCAGCGCGATTGCCTCGCTGGTGACCATCTACGACCTGATGGGCGTGACCAAACTGGCCTTCTCGCGCAGTTTCGATTTCCAGATCTACCTGTGGGCCGCCGTGCTCTACCTGCTGATCGTCGAGATCGTGCGCCGCAGCCTGAAACACATAGAAGCCCGACTGGGCCGCCATCTGCCCTGATAGCCTGCTGTGAGGACCGTTCCAATGCATTGTCAAACCATCGTTCTGGGCGCCGGTATCGTCGGCGTCAGCACGGCCCTTCACCTGCAGGCCCGCGGCCGCAAGGTCATCCTCATCGACCGCGACGAACCGGGCAGCGGCACCAGTCATGGCAACGCCGGTCTGATCGAGCGTTCCAGCGTGATCCCCTATGCCTTTCCGCGGGAGCTGTCGAGCCTGCTGCGCTACGGCCTCAATCGCCAGTCCGACGTGCGCTACAGCCTGACTCGCGTACCGAAGATCGCGCCCTGGCTGTTCAAGTACTGGCAGAACTCCTCGGCCGCCGGCCTGCAGGTTGCCACCCAGGCCATGCTGCCGCTGGTGCAGCGTTGCGTGGAAGAACACGACGCCCTGATCGATGCCGCCGGGCTTGGCGATCTGGTCAAGGCCAATGGCTGGATCGAGGTGTTTCGCAACGACGCTGCCTTCAGCAAGGCTAAAGCCGATGCCCATGCCCTGGCGCCCTACGGCCTGAGCTACGAGGTGCTTGATCGCCAGCAACTGCATCAACGCGAAACCGACCTGAGCGATAACGTGGTAGGCGGCATCCACTGGCTCGACCCCAAGACCGTCACCAACCCCGGCGGCCTGACCCGTGGCTACACCGCCCTGTTCGTCAAACGCGGCGGCCAGTTCATCCATGGCGATGCACGCACCCTGCGCCAGATCGACAGCGAATGGCAGGTCGACAGCCGCCAGGGTCCGATCACCGCACCCGAGGTAGTAATCGCCCTCGGCCCGCAATCGGCTGACCTGTTCAAGCCGCTGGGTTATCGCATTCCGCTGGAAATCAAACGCGGCTATCACATGCACTACCAGGGCCGTGACGGTGCCGAACTCAAGCATTCAATCTGCGATGGCCAGGGCGGCTACGTACTCGCACCGATGGCCCAGGGTATCCGCCTGACCACCGGCATCGAGTTCGCGGCCAGCAGCGACGCGGCCAACGAGATTCAGCTCAAGCGCTGTGAAGCCCTGGCGCGCAAGATTTTCCCCCTTGGCCAGCGCCTCGACGCCCAGCCGTGGCTGGGGCGACGCCCTTGCCTGCCGGACATGCGCCCGGTGATCGGCCCGGCGGCGCGGCACAAGGGCCTGTGGTTCAACTTCGGTCACGCCCATCATGGTCTGACGCTGGGGCCGGTCAGCGGCCGCCTGCTGGCCGAGATGATCACCGGCGAGGCGACCTTTACCGACCCTGCGCCCTACAGCGCGGCACGCTTCAATTGATCGCGGGAGAATAACAATATGACCGCTTCACTGAGCCTTGCAGCAACCAGCCCTACCCCGCACGCCGACCCGCGCAAGATCGTGGTCAGCATCGAGGGTTTGAACAAACATTACGGCGCCTATCATGTGCTGCACGACATCAACCTGAATGTGCGCGAGGGCGAGCGTATTGTCCTGTGCGGGCCTTCGGGTTCGGGAAAGTCCACGCTGATCCGCTGCATCAACCGCCTGGAAATCGCCGAGAAGGGCCACATCCGCGTCAACGACACGGACCTTGCCCTGACCACCCGCCAGGCCGCCGATGTGCGCAGTGAAATCGGCATGGTGTTCCAGCACTTCAACCTGTTCCCGCACATGAGCGTGCTGGATAACTGCACCCTTGCGCCGATGAGCGTGCGCGGTCTGTCGCGCAAGGAAGCGGAGGAACATGCGCGTTTCTACCTGAACAAGGTGGGTATCGAGAGCCAGGCCAACAAATACCCCAGCCAGCTCTCTGGCGGCCAGCAACAGCGTGTAGCGATTGCCCGGGCGCTGTGCATGAAACCGAAGATCATGCTGTTCGACGAGCCGACCTCGGCGCTCGATCCGGAAATGGTCGCCGAAGTGCTGGATGTGCTGGTGAAACTGGCGGACACCGGCATGACCATGCTCTGCGTCACCCACGAAATGGGCTTTGCCCGTCAGGTGGCCGAGCGGGTGCTGTTTCTCGATGGCGGGCAGATTATTGAAGATGCCAGCCCCGAGGCGTTTTTCAATAACCCGCAGACTGCGCGGGCCAAGGGCTTTCTCGCGCAGATTTTGCACTGACGCAATCGCGGGGCAAGTCGAGTCGTCGCACCGCCGCTCCCACCGGGACTGTGATGACCCGGTGGGAGCGGGCTTGCCCCGCGATAGATTCACCTCTATTGCGGATGCATCTTCGACTTGATCAAACCAATGATGAAGGTCAGCACCGCGCCCCCGGCACCGCCACCGATAATGCTGCTGATCAACGCTGCCAGGTCCACTCCACCACCGGCGGCCGCAGCCGCAGGCTCACCGGTTACCGCCGCGATAATCTGCCCGAGCACTACCCCGCCGATACCACCGACGATCGAGTTGAGCCCAGGCCCCATGCTTTGTTTGCTCATGCCGACGGCATTGCCGCCCACTACCCCGGCAATGATCTGAACCACCAGACTGACAATATCCATGATCTGTACCCCTTGCAGCGTTGAGAGAGGACGACTCGCATCCGACGACTACAAAGGCACGACCACAGGATCAGAGGCGTCTTGACCCGGTCAACGACAGCAGGCTGTTGCCGATGGCATTAAGTATAGGTGGCCAGTGGCCGCCTGACTGTCAAATATAATTAACCGCGAAAAACGCTCACAGTGCCGGCTGGCAAGGCATGCACAGCGATAATTGCACCGAAGCAATGACAAGCTTCGCCCGCGCAATCTGAAGTCGTTTGACATATTAAACGGCTCTGGCAAGCTGTATGACAGGTTTCGACCGGAAATACGGGCCCTCAGCGCCCTTCCGGCAGTGCTCGAAACCTCAGGTAGCGCAAAGGTTTCAGCAGCGCGCCTGCACAATAATGACAGGCCGCGCCTGTCCCAAGGTGACATATGCCCAACAGCAACATTGGCAATAAGAAACAAACCCTTCGCAAACCCGTCGTCCTGATGACCATGGGCGCCCAGGAGCGCAAAGGTCACGACTATCAGGTCATGACCCACAAATACATCGTGCCGCTGGTTGAACATGCCGGTTGCGTACCCGTCCTGGTACCGACCTGCTGCGGTATCGAAGACCTCGAAACCTACCTGGACATGGCTGACGGTGTTTACCTCACCGGTGCTGGCAGCAACATCGACCCAGCGCTCTACGGCCAGGAAAACCAGACTCCGGGCAAAGCCCAGGATCGTGACCGCGACCTGTTCGACCTGCCTTTGGTGAAAGCCGCCATCGCCCGTGGCCTGCCGATCTTCGGCATCTGCCGTGGCATGCAGGAAATCAACGTAGCCCTGGGTGGCGACATCTACCAGAAGGTCTACGCAGAAGCCGGCTTCAACGATCACCGGGAAAACTCCGAAGATCCGGTAGACGTGCAGTACAGCGCGGTGCACAGCGTGCGCCTGGCGCAAGGCAGCTGGTTGCAGAAGCTGCTGCAAAGCGACGAGATCCGCGTCAACTCGCTGCACGGCCAGGGCCTGAAAAACCTCGGCAAAGGCATCGAGCCGCTGGCCCACGCTGAAGATGGCCTGGTAGAGGCTATCCACGCGCCAAGCCTGTCGCCCTTCCTGTTCGCCGTGCAATGGCACCCGGAATGGCAAGCAGCGAAGAACCCGGATTCGGTGAAGATGTTCCAGGCCTTTGGCGACGCCTGCCGCAAGCAGATGGTCAAGGCTCAAGGCGGTAACAAACTGAGCTCCGCTGCCTGATCCAGCCGCCTGTAGGAGCGGATTCATCCGCGATGGACTGCGCAGCAGGCCCATTTACGGGGCCGCTGTGCGCCCCATCGCGGATGAATCCGCTCCTACAATTGATCCTGATCACTGGCCTTACGCCCGCCAAACGCGCACCCTGAACGCAGACTGCACGCCCCAGCCACGCACACCTGTTCAGGAGAAATGGCCATGTCCCGCATGAAAGCGGCAATCTTCGTTGAAAAGAACCGCATTGTTCTGGATGAAAAACCCATCCCCGAAGTGGGGCCTTCCGACGCGCTGGTGCGCGTAACCACCACGACAATCTGCGGTACCGACGTGCACATCCTGCGCGGCGAGTACCCGGTCGCCAAAGGCCTGACCATCGGTCACGAGCCGGTCGGCATCATTGAAAAGCTCGGCAGCCAGGTTCAAGGCTTCACTGAAGGTCAACGGGTCATCGCCGGTGCGATCACTCCCAGCGGCCACAGTTACGCCTGCCTGTGCGGCTGCGCGTCCCAGGACGGTCCAGGCACGCCACACGGCTTTCGCCCCGCAGGCGGCTGGAAGTTTGGCAATACCATCGATGGCTGCCAGGCCGAATATGTACTGGTGCCAGACGCCATGGCCAACCTGTCACCAATCCCCGACGGTCTGAGCGATGAACAGGTGCTGATGTGCCCGGACATCATGTCCACCGGCTTTTCCGGCGCCGAACGCGGTGGCGTGCGGATCGGTGACACGGTCGCGGTGTTCGCCCTCGGACCTATCGGCCTGTGCGCCGTGGCAGGTGCCCGGCTGATGGGCGCAACCACTATCATCGGTGTCGACACCGTTGCTGCGCGACTGACTGTTGCACGTCAGCTGGGGGCCACGCATGTGGTCGATTTCAAGCAGGGCAATGTGGTGGAGCAGATCATGGCCCTGACCCACGGCCGCGGTGTGGATGTCGCCATCGAAGCGCTCGGCACCCAGTCGACCTTCGAATCGGCCCTGCGCATCCTGCGTCCGGGCGGCACCTTGTCGAGCCTGGGCGTGTATTCGTCTGACCTGACCATCCCGCTGTCGGCGTTTGCCGCAGGCCTGGGTGACTACAGCATCGTCAGTACCCTGTGCCCCGGTGGCAAGGAGCGCATGCGCCGGTTGATGGAAGTGGTCGGCAGTGGCAGCGTCGATCTCAAGCCGTTGGTCACCCACCGCTTCAAGCTGGACGATATCGAGGCCGCCTATGAGCTGTTTGCGCATCAGCGCGACGGGGTGATGAAAGTCGCGATTACGCCTTGAGTCTTTTCGCGGGGCAAGCCCGCTCCCACCGGGTTATCACAATCCCGGTGGGAGCGGGCTTGCCCCGCGAAGAATTCTACACCTGTGGCCCCTGCAGACGCGGGGCCCAGTCCTCCACTTCAGCCTGTTCCAGGCGCCGCGCCAGGGTTCGCTGCCAGTTCGGTACCAGGGGCAATTCCAGGCACTGGCGAATGATTTCACGGTCCACGCGCTTGTCGAACAATACTGACGACAGCCGCGCTACCGACCACTGCGGATGAGGCCGTTCGAGCAGTTCGAAGGCCATCCCCGCTGCCAGCACGCCCTCCTCCAGCACCCGGTAATACCAACCGGTACGACCGCTTTGCTGGACGCGCAGCGACATGTCCTTGACCCCGAAGCGATCATTGAGCTTCCAGCACGGCATGCGCCCCTGGGAAATTTCCAGCACCGCCGTGCCCACCCGCAAACGATCGCCCAGGCACACGCTCTGCTCGGTCCAGCCGTAGGTGCTGAGGTTCTCGCCAAAGGCGCCGGGTGCCTGTAGCAACGGGTGCTCACCCAGCTCTTCAGCCCACAGCGCATAGTGCTCGCGCGGGTAATGATGAATCGCTTTTTCCTTGCCGCCATGCACCCGCAGATCACCCTGTTCGTCGCCAGCCAGACCGAGCTCCGTCACGGCCAGTTCGCCGCTGCGTGGCTGTTTGGCGATAGCACTACTGGAACCTGGCCGGGTGAAAGGTACGGCCTTACCGGTCAAAACAGTTTCAAGCTTCATCGGCATTACTCCGTCAGTTCGGCGAGTTGATGCTCGCGGCAAATCAAATCGCGCTCGCCTGTAGTCAGCGGCTCCTGGGTCAGCTCACAAAAGCCGCCACTGGCAGTCTTGCGATGAAACCGGCAGGTCTTGCACAGACCGAATCCCGGCACGTTTTCGTTGCGCTGGACCGTACGCAGCAGGTCAGCCAGCAGGTTTTCCAAATCCTGGGCACGCGTGCCCATGCGCGCGCTCGCCGCCGCGAGAAAATCCGGCGGCATCACCGCATCGAGCAAGGCCCGGGCGGGTTCGGTCAGGCTCAGGTGCACGCTGCGTTTGTCCGCGGCATCCTGGGTCTTGACGATCAAGCCCTTGGCCTCCAGGGCCTTGAGCGATTGCGAGACCGTGCCCTTGGTCAGCCCCAGGTACTCGGTTACCGCCAGCGGGGTATTGGAATAACGGTTGCAGCGCGCCAGGTACAGCAAAGCGCTGAGCTGAATCGGCTGCAGATCGGCCAACAACGGGTGCTGGCGAAACCACACGCGGGTCAGGCTCGACAGCCTTTCCAACAGGTCGAATAGCACGGTGTGTAGCCTCGGTTGATCACGTCGATAGATAGTATCGAATAAAAACTATATTGACAAAGATCAGGATGAGCTTAGGCTATTTGGTATCGATTCGAAACCATAAACCTAGTAGGAGCCATTCCATGAAACGTACCCTGGCCTTCACCCTCAGTCTGCTCGCCACCCAGGTCTGGGCCCATGAAAACCCTGGCATCAGCAGTGCCAAAGGCAATGCCGAAGCCGCCTTCGACCTGGTCCAGACCCGCGTCTTCAAGCAAGGCGACAATCTGGTGTTCGAACAGCTGGTCGACGGCAAGGCCGGCAGCCGCCTGCCGAGCGCCAAGGGCTCTTTCGCCGGGGCCGAGGTCTACAGCTATGTCTGGCCCACCAGCCTGGACAGCAGCAGCGTCGGCTTCGAAGCCAAGGCCGGTATTCTGGCCCTGGCCCTGACCTCGCACCCGGACTTCGATGACACCCCGCAGCTCGATGAAAACCGCGATGGCAAGACCGACAACGACGGTGGCCTGTGGCACTCCCACTGGGTGGTGTTGAGTAAAGATGAAAGCTGCGGCCCGAGCGGGCTCAAGGTGCGCGACATACCCAAAGGGGCAAAACCGAAATTGCCCGCCACCTGGCCGGGTGCACCGATCTACATCGACTCTCCCGGTTACGCACTGAGCGTGGACAAGAACGCTGCACAGATCAGCGTACCGCTGGCGGCGGTAGGCTTTCCGCAGAGCTTCAATTACGACGGTGTAACCGCAGCGCTGAAGGTCAACGCCGACCTGCACGACCCGTTTCTGTGTGTCAGCAGCGTGTGGGACATCAGCTCCGGTGACCTGTCGTTGCCGGGCACCTGGAAGCTCAAGCAGGATTAAGCGACAGCAGGCGAGCCGCCCGACGACAGGCTGCGGCTCGCCTCTGGGCAAAAGCCGGTTAGCGTCGCTATGCTGGAGGTCATGAACGCCTCCCTGCCGACCCGCTCTCCCTGCCCGCCCGGCGCCTGCAATTGCGGCCGTGAAACGCTGCAGGACATGCGCATCCTGCTGCTGACCCGCGAGGAAGAAAAGCGCCTGCTCGAGCGCCTGGAAAATCTGCAGAGCCTGGCAGACCTGGAGCACATGCAGCGCAAGCTCTTTGAGAACCTCGGCATACGCCTGCAGATCAGCCCCAGCGACAACGAAGTGCGCACCATGCGCGGCTTCAACATCCAGATCGAAGAACTGCCGGGCCTGTGCCGCAAAACCCGGCAGAGCATCCCCGCCGCCATCCGCCGGGCGCTGGAGCGTCAGCCACAGATCGCCTACCGGCTGCTGGACGCCCAAGATTTGCTGCGTGATGCCTGAAGGGCTGCCACGCTACACTTGGCATTTGCCGAGCTGATACCGATGCCCACCCTGCACTCTCGCGAGGTCTACCAACAATTGCGCGACGCCGCCCTCGGCGTACGCTCCCTGCAGCTTGTGCAACAGCATCAGCTCGACGGACAGCGATGGGTCGATATCGATGGCTGGCAACTGCTGCTGGATTTTGAAGGCGATCGCCTGCACCACTGCGAACACTGCAGGCACCCGGATGGCCGAGAGGGCTCGCTGGACACCTGGCAACGCTATGGCACCAACCCGGTCAGCCTGCTTAGCACCTGGGAGATGGCACAGATCGAGCAACTTCTGAGGCAGAAACCCACAGGCGCATACGTGGCACAACCTGCCTGAACAATATCAAAATGATATGATCCGTAGACTGCCCGCCCCTGGTTGAGCACCTGCACAAAGGACTGTTACGTATGCAAATCAAAAGGACATTCCACCCTATCGGCCAAGGGGGATTCTTCACCGAACAGCATCTGTTCGCCGGCGGCGATCGCTTTACGATCGTTTATGACTGCGGCGTTAATGGCAACCGCAGGGATCGGGATTATGTTGTCCAGCATCCGGATCTCCATGGCAGAGATATCGATGTACTCTTTATTTCGCACTTTGATTCAGACCATGTGAGCATGTTGAATGTGCTCAAAGGGCATGTCGGGCAAATCAAGAAAGTAGTACTGCCGCTGCTACATGACGACGAGAGGATATTACTGACCAATCTTTTTCGTGCGCTGGGCCACAACATTCTCACCTTGATAAACCATCCGCAGAAGTTCTTTGGTCCACACACCCGGATCATTCAGATTGAACCCTCTGATGGCGTTGACGGTAACCCTCGCGACCCCATTACATTCACCGATCAAACACCATCCGGGCACCTGCCCAGTGGCACCCGTATCAGAATCGGCCTGCCTTCGGCCCCTGCTGGGCATGACTGGACCTTCATCCCTCACAACCACCGTTGCGCCTCCCGCCGAAGCGCGTTGGAAACAGCACTGGTCGCCGCCCATTACGACCTGACCAGCCTGCGAACGGACCCGGGTTACACCCTGGACAGAGCGATATACAATCGCGCTCAACTCAAAGCAATTTACAACGGTCTTCCTGGTGGCATAAACCAGAACTCGCTCTTTGTGTACTCCGGCCCGGAGCAGACGACAACATCGCTGAAGCTCATTTCTTACTGGGAGGCCAGACGCAAATTCTCAGCGCTGCCCAGCACACCTCCTCGAAATCTGAATCACCTTCCCGTATTACCGTTCAACGGTTTTGCTGATTTCATTCATCCCCCACAGTCCCATGGACCGCGAACCATTTATTTCCCTTCACTGCTGTACCCCTGGCGCTGGAGTTTCAACAAGCCCGGCTGTCTTTATACGGGTGACGGCGACCTGAACAGCGTCGCGGTACAGCAGGTGTTTTCCCGTGTATGGGATCATGTAGGCACCCTGCAAGTTCCACATCATGGTGCAAGCGCTTGCTTTCATACCGGCGCATTGTTGCAACACCCCGTAATTTGTCCGATCGCGGTAGGTACCACCAACGGTCATGGACATCCTGCAGGTAATGTATTCAGTACCATTTACCGTCATAGATCCATTCCGGTATTGGTAACAGACAAGAGCTTCGAATATGTTCAACTTATCTGCTAAAAATGATGAGCGCTGAGTCAGATCTGGCAATTGGGTTGTAGGCCTTATCGCGGGCCAAGCCCACGCCTACAGCAACCAGCCGGCAGCGCCACACCCGATCACCACCAGCCATGGCGGCAGCTTCCAGGCCATCAACGCCACAAGCGCAACCAGTGCCAAGGCGAAGTCCATTGGCTGCAAGATTGCGCTGGTCCATACCGGTCGATACAGCGCCGCCAGCAACAGGCCAACCACCGCCGCGTTGATGCCCAGCATCGCCGCCTGCATGCGCACATTGCGCCGCAGTTGCTCCCAAAATGGCAGCGCGGCAAACACCAGCAAGAACGACGGCACAAAGATCGCGATCAGCCCCAGCATCCCGCCGAGCCAGCCGGACTGCGGCCCGTGCATTGATGCACCGAGAAAAGCCGCGAACGTGAACAAGGGGCCCGGCATGGCCTGGGTAGCGCCGTAACCGGCCAGAAACGTCTCGTTGCTGACCCAGCCCGAGGGCACGACCTCAGCCTGGAGCAATGGCAGGATGACATGGCCGCCGCCAAACACCAGCGAGCCTGTGCGGTAGAACGCGTCCAGCATATTCAAGGTCTGGCAGGGCCAGAGTTCAGCCAGCAGCGGCAAGCCCAGCAGCAGGAGAAAAAACAGCGTCAACCAGCACACGCCTGCGCGATGGCTGACGGTGATGGGCAGTGGATCATGCTCAAGAGTCTTCGCCGGTTCGAACATGAACAAACCAGCAATACCGGCCAGGACAATCACCCCCACCTGCGCCCAGGCCGAAGGCACCAGCAACACCAGGCAGGCCGCAATAGCCATCAGTGATATGCGTGGAGCATCCGGACAAAGATTACGCGCCATGCCCCAGACTGCTTGCGCCACAATCGCCACCGCCACCACTTTCAGCCCCTGCAAAATGCCCGCGGGCATGGCCTCACCAAAGCTAGCGATACCCAGCGCAAAGAGCATCAGCGCCAGGGCCGAAGGCAAAGTGAAACCAAGCCAGGCCGCCAGCGCGCCAGGGTAACCCGCACGCGACAGCCCCAGCGCGATACCGACCTGACTGCTGGCCGGGCCGGGCAGAAACTGGCAGAGCGTCACCAGATCGGCATAACTGCGCTCACTCAACCAGCCGCGGCGGCAGACGAACTCATCGCGAAAGTAGCCAAGATGGGCAACCGGCCCACCAAAAGAGGTCAAACCCAGGCGCAGGAAAACCAGAAAGACCTGCAAAGGGCTGCGATCGTAGTTGAGGGGCATGAACAGTCTTCTGAAAGCAGTAGTTTTGAACAATACATGATTAAAGCCGCTATTGCGGTCGCTCACGAACAGCAAGAGCGAAGCGAATTGTGCTCTTGATCTTGATCTTGATCTGCTTTTGATCTTGATCCACCGGCCCCGTTAACCAGTAGGGCCGAGTGGAGGTGTCGTGGAGGGGCTAGCGCGCAGCGCCTTCGGCGTTAGCCGAAGTTGCGAAGCGTAGAGTTGCTTGCAACTCGTAGCTCGCAATGCCCCGTAGCGACACCGCAAGGAGGGAACCCGGAGCGCAGCGTAGGGCCCCTGGTGGGGCGAGACCTTTGTGTTACTTTGGGGCGTTTGCCAAAGTAACCCGCCGTAAGGGCGGAAAGGTGACTCAGCGCCACCACCGCCAATGGATATGCCAACAAATCAGGGGGCCGCATCGCGGGTCAAGCCCGCTCCCACAGCCCCCCCCTTCAGCCATCAAAACGTCTTGCTGGCACTGACCACCACCGTCGCCGAGCACAAATCATCATACCCATACCACCCAAAGCACTCGCTTTTCGACAGATCAGTGTCGACATAGCTCACCCCCCAGGTAACCCCGACAAACTCACGGCTAAGCTTCGCCTCCCACTCGTAATAAGCCTTACGGTCATCACCACTGGCCGACCAGAACGCCGGATCTTTCACATCATTGCGCCCTGCCCGCAAAGCCAGCCCCACCTCGCCCGGCAGCGCGAAGGTATAACCGAGATAGGTGTAGAGCGTATCCTGATCCTCACCAAAGACATTCGGCGTGTCATTGGAGTAGTAGGCGCCCAGTTGCACCCCGTAAAGATCGAGGATGGCGTACACCTCACTCAGGTTGAATTGGCCTTCCTTGGGGTAATCATATTTGATGTAGCCCAGATCAAGGCTGATGGCATCGCTCGCCTGCCAGTACCAACCCGCGTAGTACTCCAGCTCCTGACGGGTCTTGAAGTCGTCGCCGAAATCGACGTTGGACGTCCAGCTGCCCAAATACAAACCGCTGCTGTGGATCAGCGTAGCGCCGCCCTGCAGGGCCGGATCGCCAAGGGTTTGCGAAACACCCCGGCTGCGATAGTCGCTGGCAGCGGTGAGTTCCAGCTCCAGGGAAAAGTCTTCGCTCAGCGTCAGCGCCTGACTGCTCAAAGGGGCCAGCAACAAGCTGGCGAGGGAAAAAATGGCACGTGCGTTCATACAAAACCCTTGTTGTTATCGGTGTGCGGGTAGATTCGTGCAGGCGAAACCGGGCCCCTCGCGGTGCAAGGAGCCAGGCTTCGTCAAAGAGAGCGGTCAGGACGCGGGGGCGTAGACCTGTTTGCCGGCGAAGAAAGTCTTCAGCACTTGGGTGTCGAACAACTCATCGTTGCTGACCTTGAACACATCCCGATCGAGGACGATCAGGTCAGCCTGCTTGCCGGGCGCCAACGAGCCGATCTGCTGGTCCAGGCGCAGGGTCTTGGCGGCATTGAGGGTATAGGCCTGGAACATGACCTGGCGGTCGACACTTTCCTTGGCGTTGAGCACCCCCAACGGCCCTTTGCGGGTAACCGCCTGGGCAATGGCGTTCCACGGGTTAGGGCTGGACACTGGCCAGTCGCTGGCGCCAGCAATCATCGCCCCGGCGTGTTGCAGGGAGTTGGCCGGGTACTGATAGCTGTACGCCGATGCACTGATGTAGGGTTTGACCAGCTCCACGGTGTAGCTCTCCCCCGTGGCCCAAAGCAGCTGCATCGAGGCGATCACCCCCAGTTGCTTGAAACGCGGGAAGTCCTTGGGGTCGACCAGTTGCAGGTGACTGATGCTGTGCGCCTTGGCGCTGCTGTTGAGCTTGCGCGCGTACTCGACACCGTTCAGTGACTCGCGCACCGCCCGGTCGCCAACGGCGTGCATATGCACGATCCAGTCGCGCTGTTCCGCCGCAGCCACCAGCTCCCCAAAGTGTTCGGGCTCGATCAGCAACTGGCCGTTTTTCTGGCTGTTCTTGTAGGGCGCAAGCACCGCGGCAGTCTGCCCGGGATACTCCAGCACACCGTCAACGAAGACCTTGATCCCCGGAAAGCTCAAGTTGGGCACGCCCTGAAACTTGTTCATCACGCTGGCCAATACCTCAAGGTCCGCTGGCCGGCTCTTGGGGTTGGCAATCATCAAGGCGGCAACATGCGCGCTAAGCTCGCCCTTCTCGGCCAGCGTGCGATAAAGCGGCAGCACGCCGTAGCTCTGCTCGGTGGCTTTGAAATCAAACAGCGAATCGTCACTGCCAGCGTTGGCGGCGGCGTCCATCCAGGCGGTCACACCGTACTGGTTGTTGATCCGCACCGCTTCACGGGCGGCCTTGAGCATGACCTCTTCACTGGCGGCAGGAATCTGGCTACGCACCTGGTCCCATTGAGATTCGGAAAAATAGCCGTTCGGCGTGAAGTCAGCCTCGTGACCGACATAGCTGCGGTCTTGTTCTGACATACCCTTGACCCGTGCGGCGTCGATCTTCAGCCGCTTGAGCATGGCGTTGTTGGCCCAGCCGGTGTGGCCATCGATGCCGTTGAGCACCAGCGGCTGATCCGCCCAGCGGCCCTGGTTGAACAGCTGGCCCAGTTCGCGACTTTTCTCCCAATAGGCCGAACTCACGTTGGCAATGCTGATGACATCAGCGGCACGCCCGCGCCCCTCCTTGACCTCGGCAAGTATCCATTGCTCCAGTTCCGCCAGCGGTTTGACCTGATCCTCAAGGTTAGCGCCCAACGTGGAGAAGGCGCCCGCTACCGGATGACTGTGGGTATCGATCATGCCCGGCATCAGCACCTTGCCGGCCAGGTCGATGCGTTGCGTGTGGGCATCGGCCAGCGCATTGATCTGCGCGTCAGTGCCCACTTGCACAATCTTGCCATCCTTGACCGCCACCGCTTGCATCAGGGCCTGGCCGGGCTCGGCGGTGTATACCTTGCCGTTGACCAACACGAGGTCAGCGGCGGCCATGGCCTGCCAGGAAGAAAAGGCCAGGGTCGCGGCCAACAGGTTGGGGATCACTCGTTGCATCGGAACGCTCTCTTGTTTTTATCGGCTCTGGGCACACCCTATAGCGCGCGACAAAAGAACGGACCTCCGCAAATGAGGAGGGTCAGACGATTTTTTCCACCGCCGGTGCTGCCGAACGCAAGGCCGAGCCCAGCTCCACCTTGCTCTTGACCCCCAGTTGCGCATAGCAATTGCGCAGGTAGGTACGCACCGTGGCCGGGCTCAGCGACAGCATCCGGGCGATTTCCTTGTAGGAATGGCCAGCGGCGAAGAGCATCGCCGCCGTGCGTTCACGGGGCGCAAGCACAACGCCAGGAGTCGGTGCTTCAAGTGACAGGATCACATGTTCGGCGTTGGGGCTCAGGGTTAGCGCACAGCGCCCCAGGCGCATCACACAGGGCACCTGGTGCAACTGCGCGGTGACTTCGGCGGGCAACACCGAGCCGCTCCAGCCCGGCACCTCCCGCTGTATCGCCGCGCACAGACGGGCCCCGACGTACAGCAGGCTGCCATCCAGACGGGCGACACCGAAATCACTGGCGCCGTTGCCGGTGTCGAGGCGGATCATGTCCTGTACCTGGAAACGCCACAATTGCAGCAAGTGAGCGCAGAAGGCGGCAAACAGGCCCTCCTCACTGGCGTTGAACGCTTGCTCTTCCTCGCCCCGGTACAAGCAGACGAAAAAGCTCAAACCGCTCTCCGGCAGTTCGAAGGTGATGCACATCAGGTGATAGAGGTCGTAGCGGCGGGCAAAGTCGTTGACTGCCTCGACCGGGTCGGTGAACTCGCTGTCGCGAATCACCCTGCCCGGCTTGGCCAGAGTGTCGTGGGCGAAGCTGTCCAGGCCTGCGACGTGGCGCCACTCGGTAGCAAAGGATACCGGCAGGTCGATGCGCCCGTGCATCCAGCTCTGCAATGGCGCACTGGAAACGCTCGCAGACATTTCCCCCCACCAGGCCGAGGCGAATGGCACCAGTTGACGGAAGGCCTGCAAGCCGTCGGCGATGAAATGCGAGCTGCCTTGCTCACGGGCCAGGCTGGCCAGCTGCAGAACACACTGATTGAACGCTTCGAGCGTTGCCATCGACAGCTGTGGTCCATTTACTTCAACCGCCACCATTGTTCCCTCTCTTACTGGTTATGGCCATCGCGGGACAAGCCCGCTCCTACCGTGTGGGAGCGAGCTTGCCCCGCGATACGCCTCAGAACACCGCCCCGACCGGATAAACAAAGGCATTCACGTCATAGAACGGCGTGCGCTGGTAAAACCATTGCAAGCGCGCACTGGGGCTGGCGGCAAAGGTCTTGTCGGCCTTGAGCTTCTTGTCGAACTCGGCCTTCAGTTCAGGGCTCTCGGCGAGCATTTTGCGCGCCATGGGTTCCATCACGTACTCCTCAGGCTCTTCCGCCACCACCAGGGTCGAGTTGAAGAACCCCCAGGCCCAGAACGAATCAGGGCTTTCGGGATACAGCAAATTGACCGCCAGAACACCCAACGGTTGATCAAGGTCGATCACCACCGAACCTGCCGGGAAGGTCTGCAACCGTTCGAATGGCTTGGCTACCCCGCTGACCAGCAGACGTCCTTCATAGCCAGGGATCTGGTTGGTTTGCGCACGATCAGGCTCGAATCCGCCCGCCACCTTGACCTCGTCCATGCGGTACAGGGTGACCGCTATCGCCTTGGGCTTGTCCAGGGTGGTCATCTGGATGCCGTGGGCCTTGAGCCGGGCGATGACCTCACGCCACTGGCCGGGCACGACGTACTGCTGCGGACGCTTGGTCACCAGGTCCGGCTCGGTATTGCCGGTCACCGGAACGGTCAGCTGCTTGGGTTTGTTGCTCCAGACAATGGTCTTGGCACCGGTGATCGGGGACTGTTCATAACGGTAATCGCCGACACTGAACGGGGTGGTCTGGGCCTTGCCCGGCTTCCAGGTGAGGGTCACCTCCTGCTGGCTTTCCAGCCGCTCACGGTCCTGGCGGATGGCTTCCGTGAGCGATGCCGATTGCTCGCCAATCACCTGGAACATGCTTTTGAGCATCACATAGTTACCCAGTACCTGGGTCTGGTAGGGATGCAAGGCGTGCTGTTCGATGAGAATCGAGGGGACGTTGCGAATATCGCCGTACTGGTTGGAAAACCGCGCGTAGTCAGTGCGGTACGGGTAGTAGCCCTTGCTCGGGTCCTGGTTGTCGTTGAGGCTGATGCACTCGTGCACCACATGCCCGTCGGCCTCCAGCGCCTTGTAAACCGGCCCACGCATGACGTTATCCATCCACGCGCTGCTGGCTCGCGACCAGCCGTTGCCGTTGTGGCAATAGGAGCTGTCGTAGGGATACATGGCGCCATCGGTGGAATGGGTGTCGGCGAAGAAGCTCAGGTCGTAGGTGTTGAATACCCAGGCGACGTTGCGGATCTCGGCGCTGTCGAGCTTGGTGAAGTCACGGTTGAGGTTGTAGTTCAGGCCGTTGACCCGCCAACCGGTCTCCTGCGGACCGTTCTGGTTGATCCGCCCGTAGGCGCTGCGACGCAGGTCGCCATCGATGTTGACGGTGGGAATGAAGAGGATGTTGACCTTCTCCAGCACGCTGGCCAGCGGCTTGTCGCCGGTGGTCATGTCGCGCAGCAGCATGAACATGGCGTCTTTGCCGTTGGCCTCGCCGGGATGAATCTCGGCCTCGACGAAGATTGTCGGCTTGCCCGACTCGTTCAGGCCTGCCGGCGACTTGTCGACTTCCAGCGAGGCAATGGCCATGACCATCGGGTGGCCTTCGGCGCTTTTCTCCGGCAAATCGTGAAGCACGATACTGCCCCCGGACGCCGCAACCAGCTTGCTCAGGTAATCGCGCGTCTGTTGGTAATCGCTGGTCTGGGTGAAGCCGCTGGCTTCGGCCTGGGTGATCAGCGGGTTGTCCGCCTTGGCGATATAGCGGGTGCTGGCCAGGGTCTGCTCGAACATCGGCGGCAGAATGCGCTGCTTGGCCGCCGCCGGGTAGCCGCTATCATCGATGTAGGACGGCGCGCTGGGCAATGCGGCCAGGGCAGGCAGGCAAGTGCTCATCAGCATCGCGACACACAGGGGCTGCAAAAGCGGGTGTTTCATGATGATTCCCTATCATGAGTGGCAGACGTCACCTTAAACCACAATGAGATGCCAGACGAGGGTCATGCAGCGATGTTCAACAACCTGTTCAGTTCCCTTCCCGCCGCCGCCACGCAGGAACACTTCGACCAACTGCTGGCCCGCCCGGGCTTGCGTATAGAACGCATCGTCTCCCATGGCCAGGCGAGCCCTGCAGGTTTCTGGTACAACCAGCCGCAGGGGGAATGGGTGCTGGTACTGAGTGGCTCGGCCGGGCTGCGGCTTGAACATGAAAGCGCTGAGCGGGTGTTGAAGCCGGGTGACTTTGTCGAGATTCCGGCGCATTGCAAACACCGGGTCGAATGGACCGATAGCCAGCAGGCGACGGTGTGGCTGGCGGTGCATTTTGGTGAGGGTTGAATTCCGGTGGGAGCGGGCTTGCCCCGCGATCGGCTGCCGGGGCTACGCTAATTCCTGCTAGCCATCAAAAGCCTCTTCAAGGAGAAGCGCATGAGCAAAACCAAAGCCGGCGCCGTCAAGCTCCCCAAAGCCAAGCCCGCCATCAACCGCACCCCGATCGCAGGCCGGCTGTTCGACGCCCGCCCCGATCGCCTGGACTTTCGCGACCTGCCGTATTCGCCACCGTTGCGCTCTCTGCCGCCGTGTTCGCCGGCACAGGCTGACCTGGCGAAATACCTCAAGAGTTACGTCGCCCAAGGGCTGGTGCTGGATCAAGGCAGCGAAGGCGCCTGTACCGGATTCGGCCTGGCCTGCGTGGTCAATTACCTGCTCTGGCTCCAGCACCTGGCGCTAGGCAGCGCGAGTGCCTTCGAAGCGGTCAGCCCGCGCATGCTCTACGAACTGGCGCGTCGCTACGATGAATGGCCTGGTGACGACTATCAAGGCTCCAGTTGCCGCGGCGCCCTCAAAGGCTGGCACAAGCACGGCGTGTGCAGCGAGCAACACTGGCCGTTTTCCACAAAGGGCTTCATCCGCCCCCGGCCCCGCTGGGATGCCGACGCGGCCACAAGGCCTCTGGGGGTTTACTACCGAATCAACCGCAACGCCGTGGTGGACCTGCAAGCGGCGATTCTGAACATTGGCGCGGTCTACGTTTCAGCCAGCGTGCATGACGGCTGGGAAACCCTCATGCACAAGCGGGCGACGGCCTTGCCAAAAAATCTCGACAGCCTGCCCGTGATACCGCCGCCACAAACGCCAGGTTCGCTGGGCGGGCACGCGTTCGCCATCGTTGGCTACGACCACCGCGGATTCGTGGTGCAGAACTCCTGGGGGACCCGCTGGGGACGTTCGGGCTTCGCTGTGCTGCCCTACGAAGACTGGGTAGTCCACGGCACAGACGCCTGGGCCTGCGCACTGGGTGTGCCACAGCAGCTTTCGGACCCGGGCAAACTCAAACCCGGCAAGGTCGATCTGCTCAATCAGGTGTCCTCGGCCTTTCGCGTCGGCTCGGGACGTTCGCTGACCGGGCTTGATCGCTCGGCGCGGGTGCCGGCCAATCCGGTTGACGACCCGTGGCCTTTCGACCACCCCTTCAATGAACCGCGTTATCAGCCGATCAGCACACCCCGTGCCTACGAACTGACCCTGGTCACCGGCAATGATGGCGAGATCGTGCCTACGGACTTCACCCGTAGTCCGCTGGATCGCGCCGGCCTGGTGCAAGAGGTGGTGCATGATCGGCCGCTGGCCTGGCTGCAGACACAGTCGCAGAAAAAGACCCTGCGGCTGGTGCTCTACGCCCACGGCGGGCTGAATGCCGAAGACGAGTCTATTCAGCGTATCCGGGTATTGGCGCCCTACTTCCTGGCCAACGGTATCTACCCCTTGTTCATGACCTGGAAAACCGGGCCGGGAGAGACGCTGGCCAACATGGCAGAGGATTGGCTGCACAAGCTTTTTGGTACGCTGGACCTGCGGGTCAGCGGCCTGGACGACACCCTCGGCGACGCCAGGGACCGCGCCGTGGAAGCGCTCGGCCATGTACTGGGCACCGGCATCTGGTCGCAGATGCGCAGCAATGCCCGTGACAGCAGCCTGCCTGGACATGGGCTCGACCTGCTGAGCAAGTCCCTGAAAACACTCGCCGGGGACCTGCAAAGCCAAGGTGGCAAACTGGAGCTGCATTTGCTCGGCCACTCCGCCGGCTCGATTCTGCTCGGCCATCTGCTGGACCTGCTCGGTAAAACCACCGAGCAACCGCTACTGAAAGTGCAGAGCTGCGAGTTGTTTGCCGCAGCCTGCTCGAGTGACTTTGCGCTCAAGCATTACCTCAACGCACATGCCAACGGCGTGCTCAGCCTGGAGCAGCTCTGGCTCGATGTCCTGAGCGATGACGATGAAAAAGCCGATGGCCTGCCGACCCCCGACTTTCCCGCATATGGCAAGTCGCTGCTCTATCTGGTGTCGCGGGCGCTGGAAGATGTGCGCAAGCAGCCCCTGCTGGGCATGGCCCGGGCCCTGGATGTGAAGTATGCCAACGACAATGACCAATGGGATGCCAGTACGCTGCCGGCGATTCAACGGTGGCTGGCCAACTGGCCGACGAAACCTGATCGCTTGCGCATCTGGCCTAAACCCTGGGTGCGCAACACCCGGGATGGTCAGCAGATACCCTCGACCCATGGTTCTTTCGACAACAACATTGAGGTGCTCACGTTTGTGCTGATGCGCATCCTCAACAAACAGCTCATCGGACCGATTGAGTGGCTGGATTATTGACAGAAGGCAGGAACGGGGCCATCGACATGGCCCCACCCGCCGCGCTACTTAACCTTGAGCCGCCTTGAGCATTCCACGCTCGACAATGAAATCGATCACCCGCTGCAAACCCTGCCCGGTCTTGAGGTTGGTAAACGCCCAGGGCCGCTCGGGACGCATGCGCTGGGTGTCCTTCTCCATCACCTCCAGTGACGCTCCCACATAGGGTGCCAGGTCAATCTTGTTGATCACCAGAAAATCCGACTTGGTGATCCCCGGTCCGCCCTTGCGCGGGATTTTCTCGCCTTCGGCCACATCAATCACATAGACCGTCAGGTCGGCCAGCTCGGGGCTGAAGGTGGCGCTGAGGTTATCGCCGCCGCTCTCGACAAAGATCACTTCGAGGTTACCGAACTTGCGCGCCAGATCCTCCACCGCCGCCAGGTTCATCGAGGCGTCTTCGCGTATGGCGGTGTGCGGGCAGCCGCCGGTTTCCACACCGACGATGCGCTCGGGGGCCAGGGCTCCGGCTTCAGTGAGGATGCGCTGGTCTTCCTTGGTGTAGATGTCGTTGGTCACCACGGCGATTTCATAGTGATCGCGCATGGCCTTGCACAGGGCTTCGAGCAGCGCGGTCTTGCCGGAACCGACCGGGCCGCCGACACCGACGCGCAGGGGTTGCTGATAGCTTTGCATGGAGCGTTCCTCAGGATCGGAATAATCGGGTGTATTGGGTTTCGTGACGGGCCGAGGCAATCGCCAGCAGCGGCAAGCCACCACCCAACTGGTCGTCGGGCAGTTGCAGGGCACGTTGCAGCACCTCGGGCAGTGCTTCACACAGGTCGCGCAACAGGCTCTGGGCCGCCTGCTGACCAAAGGGCACCAGCTTGACCCCGGCCATCACTGCGCCTTCGAGCCAGGCGAAACCATGGCCCAGTGCAAGGTCGCGCAGCGGGATATCCCAATGCACGCCTAGCCAGGCCATGCCGCCCAACTGACTCAAACCCAGGCTGGCTCGCCACTCAGGCGCCTGGCACACCTGCCAGCCGTCCAGCAGCCGCGCCAGGGCCATGCCGCGCTGACGTTCTTCCAGGCGCAGCTCGGCAGTTTCGCGGTTGGCCAGCAAGAACTGGCTCCAGCGCGCGAACGCCTCGGCATCATCGTCGCGGCACGCCTGGTACAGGCGCGCCAACAATGGCCAGTCGAGGTAACCGAGAGTGTCCTCCAACTGCTGGCGTTGCCAGTTGCGAAAGCCTTCGGCGCCTTGCACCCAGCCGGCTTCCACCGCCCATTCCAGCCCCTGCGAGTAGGTGAAACCACCCACCGGCAGGTTCGGGTTGGCCAGCTGCAGCAGGCGCAACAGCTTGAGATCGCTGCTCATCAACCGGCCAGCACCACCGCAGCGCCTGCCAGCAGACCGCCGCCGAAGGCTTGTTGCAGGCCTCGGTGCCGGCGCAGCAGACAGCCTGCGGCAAAGCCTGCAACCAGCAACAGGCCGCTGACCGTGACAAAGCCTGCGCTGAACATCCAGAACGCGCCGGGGCTGGCTTCAACACCATGGGCCCAACCGTGGAACAGCGCGAACAGCGGCATAGCCAAGGCCAGCATCAGTTGCCGAGCAGGCAACAACAAGGCGGCAGCGGCGACCAGCAGCGAGCCGATGATCATCTGCTCCATACCGATTACGCCGCCGAACAGATGCCCGAGCAGCGCGCCGCCGAACATGGCGCAGAGAGTCAGCAACGGCAGCACCAGGGTGCGCCCGGTCAAGGCCGCGAGGACACCGGTACCGAGCAGCATCAACAGGTGATCAAGGCCGGTCAGCGGATGCAGCAGACCATCCTGCAGCGGATTGGCATCGTGCCCGGGGTGAGCGAAAGCCGGTACGGCAACCAGCAACAAAGCGAGGGCCAGGGTGTTTTTCATGGTGATGCTCCTTATCAAAAATCAGTGCTGTGCCACACGTACAAAGAGATGGTCGCTATGTGCATGGCTATGCGGCGCGCTCTGGTAGGCACCGGCTTCAGGCTCGAACGGCGCTTGCTCCACCGCTACCTGCAAGCCCAGGCCGCGAACCATCTCATCGAGTACGTGGTCGTGCTGATAGCGCAAAAAGCCGCCTTCGATCTGCAACGGCACATGGCGATTGCCCAGGTGATAGCTGGCGCGCGCCAACAGCAGTGGGTCATCGCAGCGCACGGTGGAAACCTGCTCGGCCGCCGCCACCACGCGAACAACTTCAGCCCCCAGTTCATCACTCAACAGCTCACCGCCGCGCAACAACTGGCCGCGTTCAAGCATCAGGCCCGCCTCGCGACCGTCGTCGAGGGTGACACGCACCCTGCTCTTGATCCGGGTGTCCAGGGTGAGGGTCACCGTGGTGCTTACCTGCTCGGCCTCATTCAGCCGACGCGTGAAGACAATCATGCTCGCTCCTTCAGAACAGAAAATAACGTTGCGCCATCGGCAGCACCGTGGCCGGTTCACACACCAGCAGTTCGCCGTTGGCACGCACCTCGTAGGTTTGCGAATCCACTTCGATCAGCGGCAGCAGGCCGTTATGCACCATGTCGCCCTTGCGCACCGTGCGACAGCCATCGACCACGCCGATCAGGCTGCGCAAGCCCAGCTGTTGATGGACGCCGCGTTCATGCGCCGACTGCGACAGGAAGGTCATGCGCGTGGCATTGCGCGCCGCGCCCAGGGCACCGAACATCGGCCGGTAATGCACCGGCTGCGGCGTCGGGATCGAGCCGTTGATATCGCCCATCGGTGCCATGGCGATCATCCCGCCCTTGATCACCAACGCTGGCTTGACCCCGAAAAAGGCCGGGGCCCAGAGCACCAGGTCGGCCAGTTTGCCGGCCTCCACCGAACCCACTTCATGGGCGATACCATGGGTCAGCGCCGGATTGATGGTGTATTTGGCGATGTAGCGCTTGACCCGGAAGTTGTCGCTGTAGCTGCTGTCTGGCGCCAGCGGGCCACGGCGGCGCTTCATCTGGTCGGCGACCTGCCAGGTGCGCAGCACCACTTCACCGACCCGGCCCATGGCCTGCGAGTCGGATGAGGTCATGGAGAACGCACCGATGTCATGCAAGATGTCTTCGGCGGCGATGGTTTCGCGGCGAATGCGCGATTCGGCGAAGGCCACGTCTTCGGCAATGCTCGGGTCCAGGTGGTGGCAGACCATGAGCATGTCCAGGTGCTCATCCACGGTGTTGATGGTGTAGGGCAAGGTCGGGTTGGTCGACGATGGCAGCACGTTGGCAAAGGCCGCCGCGCGGATGATGTCCGGGGCATGGCCGCCGCCCGCCCCTTCGGTGTGGAAGGTATGGATGGTGCGGTCACCGATGGCCGCCAGGGTGTCTTCGACGCAACCGGACTCGTTGAGGGTGTCGGTGTGAATGGCCACCTGCACATCCAGCTCTTCGGCCACCGTCAGGCAACAGTCGATGGCTGCCGGGGTCGAGCCCCAGTCCTCATGCAGTTTCAGGCCCACGGCACCGGCATGAATCTGCTCGCGCAAGGCTTGTGGTTGCGAGGCGTTGCCCTTGCCCAGCAGGCCGATGTTGATCGGCAGCTCATCGGCTGCCTGGAGCATGCGCGCCAGGTACCAGGGCCCGGAGGTGCAGGTCGTGGCGTTGGTGCCGGTGGCAGGCCCGGTGCCGCCACCAATGAAAGTGGTGATGCCCGAGGTCAGCGCCTCCTCCACCTGCTGCGGGCAGATGAAGTGAATGTGCGAGTCGATGCCGCCAGCGGTGACGATCTTGCCTTCGGCGGCGATCACCTCAGTGCCCGCACCGACAGGCAGGGTTACCCCAGGCTGCACATCGGGATTTCCGGCTTTGCCGACGCCATGGATGCGCCCGTTCTTGATGCCGATGTCCGCCTTGACGATGCCCCAGTGGTCGATGATCAGCGCGTTGGTCAGCACCAGGTCCATGGCCTCGGCGGCGAGCATCTGGCCCTGGCCCATGCCGTCGCGGATCACCTTGCCGCCACCGAACTTGACCTCTTCGCCGTAGATCGTGAAGTCCTTTTCCACCTCGACCCACAACTCGGTGTCGGCCAGGCGCACCCGGTCGCCGACGGTGGGACCGAACATGTCGGCGTAGGCCCTGCGGGAAATCCGGCTCATCCTTGCGCCTCCAGCTTGCCCATCACCCGCCCCTGGAAGCCATAGACCTCGCGCTTGCCGGCATACGGCACCAGGGTCACGGTGCGCGCCTGGCCCGGTTCGAAGCGCACGGCAGTACCGGCGGCGATGTCCAGGCGCATGCCGCGGGTGGGCTCACGCTCGAACACCAGGGCGTTGTTGACCTCATAGAAGTGGTAATGCGAGCCGACCTGCACCGGTCGGTCGCCATGGTTGGCCACCGTGACACTGAGGCGCGGGCAGCCGGCATTGAGTTCGATGTCGCCCTCGGCGACCTGTACTTCTCCGGGAATCATCCTGGGCTCCTAGACAATCGGGTCGTGCACGGTCACCAGCTTGGTGCCGTCGGGAAACGTCGCTTCGACCTGCACGTCGGGAATCATTTCGCTTACGCCTTCCATCACCTGCTCGCGGCTGAGCACTTCACGGCCCAGGTTCATCAGCTCGGCGACCGTGCGTCCATCACGCGCACCTTCCATCACCGTGGCGCTGATCAGCGCGACCGCTTCCGGGTAGTTGAGCTTCAGGCCACGGGCCAAGCGGCGCTCGGCAAGCAGCGCGGCGGTGAACAGCAGCAGTTTGTCTTTCTCTCTCGGGGTCAGCTCCATGGCGTTCTCTCAGGTAGCCCAGATACGCGGCGGGCATGGCGCCAGGCCGACCACGACCGGTCGCAAGGCATGCCATAGCCGCTGCAGGGTGGATTGCAGACGTTGGTTGTCGTCATCGAGCAGACGCACTACCAGCAGTTGGCCGAGCAGGGTCGCTGCGGCGGGTACGCTCGCGTCATCGATCAGGGTTCGTGTTTGTTCGAGCAGTGCTTCGCTGGCCGGGTAGGCGCAGAAAGTGGCCTGCAACGGATAGCCGCCGAGCTTCTGCAGCTGGCCACCTTCGATGCGCAGGCGTTCGTGCAGGCCGGGGTCATCGGGCACATCGATCTGCAGGCGGCTGTCCAGCGCGCCATGGCTGAACGGCTCGTTCATCACCGGCCGCCCCAGGCACAGGGTTTCCCAGGCCAGCAGGCGCGCACCAGGCGACAGAAAGAAGCGGTTTTCCAGGCGAACACGGGCACCGGGAAAACAGATGCTGCCCTGGGGCAACCATTCCAGCACGCTGTCGGATGCCAGGTGAAAATGCTGGGTCAGGGTCGAGGTGTCGCCGCCGCTGCGGTAAAACTTGGTCGCACCGGGCATGGTCAGCAGTGCATGACTGCCTGCTTCCAGGTGCACATCGAGCACCAATTTGTCGCCGCCGACCACGCCACCGGGCGGATGCAGCACATAGACGTGACACGGCGCGCCTTCGGGGTAGAACGGCCGCTGCACCAAAAGAGGACCGAAATGCCGCCGCGCACCAATGCAGGTCTTCGCTGCACGGCGGACAAAGCGCAGTCTCAACTCGGCACTCCAGCCGGTATCGCGGGCAGCGAGGTCGAGTGGTTGAGCAAACGTCATGCAGCGGATCCCTGTAAACATGCAGTTCAAGGGGGTAAAGCACATAGCGGGCCAACCAGCATTGCTGCACTGTATGCAGCACTGATCTGCCTTTTCAGGTAATTGTTGAACATCCCATCAGTAAATATCCTCGCAGCCACCTACAACTGATCCGAGGTACTGAACATGGTCATGCACGTGCGCCTGGAGCAAACAGGCAACTCGCAAGTAATGCAGCTCGCCAACACCGATCCGCAAGCTCCCGGCCCTGGCGAGGTGTGGCTGGAACAAGCGGCGATCGGCGTCAATCCACTGGACGTCAATCAACGCAAGGGCGATGTGCCGATTGCTCTTCCTTCGGGATTGGGACTGGAGGGCGCCGGAACCGTAACTGCAATCGGCCCCGGGGTGACCACGGTGCAAGTCGGTGACCGCGTGGGCTATGCCACCGGTCCCCTGGGTGGCTACGCCAGCGCCCGCCTGTTTCCCGCTGAACGCCTGGTAAAACTGCCAGCCAGCCTGTCGTTTGAAGACGCTGCAGCCGTACTGTTCAAAGGCATTACCGCCCAGTACCTGCTCAAGAGCACCTACCCGGTCGGCCCTGGCACCCGCGTGTTGATCTACGGCGCAGCTGGCGCGCTGGGCCAATTACTGGTGCCTTGGGCCAAGCACCTGGGCGCGTTTGTGATCGGTGTGGTGTCAAAGCCGCAAAGCCTGGCCCGGGCCAGGGATGCAGGGTGTGACGAGGTGCTGGTGTTCGATGCCGATACGCTGGCGGCACAGGTGCTGGAGGTGACCCAGGGACTGAAGGTGGATGTGGTCTACGATTCGGTTGGCCGGGTGTCGCTGCAAGCTTCGCTCGACAGCCTGCGGCCGCGCGGAGTGCTGGTGTCCTATGGCGCAACCTCCGGCGCGCCTGAACCGCTGGCCATGAGCACCCTCAATGCCAAGGGCTCGCTGTTTGTCACGCGGCCATCGCTCGCTGCGCATACAGCCACCACGCAGGAGTACCAGCAACGTGCGCAAGACGTGCTGGCAGCAGTGACGGCAGGTATCATCCAGCCGCGGATCTGGCAACGCTATGCCCTGGCCGACGTGGCCACTGCCCACGACGACCTGCAGCACGGGCGCTCCCAGGGCGCGATCATCCTCACCCCCTGACCGAACCTCTGCGAGGCGCAGCATCGACATGGACCCGTTCGACAGTCGCCAGGCCGATGAGCTGGCCACCCTCCTGGCTCTCTTCAGCCATGGTTCCTTTGCCGCGGCAGGCCGGCAGTTGCAACGCCATCCTTCGGTGCTGTCCAAACGCCTGGGCGCCATGGAGCAGCGCCTGGGTATCCGCCTGGTCGAACGCACTACCCGCCAGTTGCGTTTTACCGATGAGGGCTTGCGACTGGTAGAACGCTTGCAGCATGCCGCCAGCCTGATCAGTGACGCCGAACGTGAAGCCGCCCGGGGCGCCGTTGAGGTCAGAGGCCGCTTGCGCCTGGCGCTGCCCTCTTCCATGGGCAGGCTCTGGCTCAGCCCGATGCTCGCCGAGTTTGCCCTGGCCTTCCCGCAGGTGACGGTGGAAACCGAGTACTCGGAGCGTTTTGTCGACCTGATCGGCGAAGGCTTCGATGCCGCAATCCGCATCGGTGAACTGAGCGACAGTCGTTTGGTGGCGCGCAAGCTTTGCGATCACCAGCGCATTCTCTGCGCCGCTCCCGCTTACCTTGAACGACACGGGCAGCCGCAGTCACCGGCCGAGCTTGGCGCACACAATTGCCTGGGCTTTAGCGGATTGCGTTCTTATCCGCAGTGGCATTTGTATCGCCAGGGTGAGCTGCAGACCATCAGGGTGCAGGGTTCGATGCAGAGCAACGATAACGAAGCGTTGCTTGGTGTGGCCCGGGCCGGCGTCGGCATCATCGCCGGTGGCGACTGGATGATGAAGAAGGACCTGGACTGCGGCAGCCTGCAGCGGGTGTTGCCAGAGTGGCAACTGGACAGTGATGCGGGCGTGTACCTGGTTCGTCCCGGTGCTCGCTTCAATACCGCGGCAACCACTGCGTTCAAGCAGTGGATCGAGCGGCAGTTCGCTAATGGTGCGCCCTGGCGCTGAAATGCATCGCGGGGCAAGCCCGCTCCCACAGTAACACCTGTGGGAGCGGGCTTGCCCCGCGATAAAACGCCTTAGTAGTAGGCGTTCTCTTTCTGACTGTGGTCAGTCACGTCACGCACACCCTTGAGCTCAGGAATACGCTCGAGCAAGGTCCGCTCGATACCTTCCTTCAAGGTCACGTCGGCCTGGCCGCAACCCTGGCAACCGCCACCGAACTGCAGTACGGCGATACCGTCTTCAACCACTTCGATCAGGCTGACCTGGCCGCCGTGGCTGGCCAGTCCCGGGTTGATCTCGGTTTGCAGGTAGTAGTTGATGCGCTCGTTGATCGGGCTGTCTTCGTTGACCATCGGCACTTTGGCGTTCGGCGCCTTGATGGTCAGCTGGCCACCCATGCGGTCGGTGGCGTAGTCGACTACCGCATCTTCAAGAAACGGCACACTGACCGCGTCCAAGTAGGCAGTAAAACTGGCCAGACCCACAGCAGTGTCTTCCGGCTTTTCTTCGCCCGGCTTGCAGTAGGCAATGCAGGTTTCGGCGTAAGTGGTGCCCGGCTGGGTGATAAAGATGCGAATGCCAATACCCGGGGTGTTCTGCTTGGACAGCAGATCAGCCAGGTAATCATGCGCGGCGTCGGTAATAGTTATGGCGCTCATGGAAGTTCCTCACAGACTTGTCGGCAGTTTACGCCAACCTGGCCGCCGAACAAAGTCCTAGTAATTCTGTCGGGAAAGCCTGACAGCGCCGGGAAAGGTCAGGCGACCCTCCCGGCGACCCGGCTCAGAGGTTTTCGTAGCGGTTCATGTCAAGCACGCCCGCCTCCACCGCATCGGTTTCCTTGATGTAGCTGTTGAGGTCGTGGAAATACTGCCAGAACTGCGGATGGCTGCGCCGCACACCCCAACGCATGACCACGCGTTCAAAGCGGCCAGGGTCATCGCGGGCCGCTTCCAGGTCTTCGACGAACTCCGGAACATCGGCTACGGGGACGTTGAACATGAAGTTCGGGTAACTGCTCAGCACGCCAGGGACCAGGGTCAGGGTGTCCAGACCCGGCTGGTAGCGATACGCCTCGCCGAGCATGAAGGCCACGTTGCTGTGCGCCCGGTTGCGCAACAGGCTGTAGACCTGACGCTGACCGCCCTGCCCTTCGATCCGCAGCATGGTCGCCTCAGGCAACTGGCTGATGACCTTCAGCCCCGCAGCCGGACGCGACACCAGACGGCTCAAGGTTTGCTCGACGTCACGGAACTCTTCGTTCATCTGCGGGCGCGAGCAATAGGCACCCTGGCAACGATTGATCGGGTCGGGCGCGGCATTGAGGCTTCCGGTACGCTGGATCAGCTTGAGGCCGAAATCGCGTTTGGGATCATTGGCAGACAGTTGCAGTGCGCTCGGGGTATCGGTGTCGATCTCCTCGTAGTCCATCCACATCTTCACCTTGCCGCTGTTCTGGTACCAGTCGCTGAGAATCGCGCCGCGCTGTTCGGCCGGCATCAGGCGCAGGAAGTTGACCTCGGCGCCGTTGCGGATCAGGTCGAAGTACAAGCGCGTCTGCGCCTGGTGCGAAACGTTGCCGTAGACATCGAAGTTGACCGCCAGCTGATAGTAGGTGCGCTCGAACAGCGGGTAATCGAACAGCCACATGGTTTTCGGCACGTCGCCGATCAGGCCCTTGGTTACCGAGGCGCTATCGAAGTGGCGGAAGATGGTCAGCAATGCGTTGTCGTTACCGGCCCACAGGGTCGACCAGCTCGGCGCCGGCATGTCGGCATAGGCTTCGCGGCGCAGGCTTTCGTACTCGTTGCGCTTGTCGCGGTAGGCATGCCACAGGCTCAGGATGCTGCCCACGTCGTCGATCTGCCCGGGCATGGCCAGCAACGGCGTGGCCTGGCCGCGGTACTCGGCATCAGTCAGGTAGCGGTCGTGAGCCGGCTCCTGGAACAGCGCCCAGAAGTTGTCGCGGATCACATCGGTGGCGATCTGACCCCGGCACACCGGGCCGCGGATGAAGGTACGCACGAAATACTCGGCGTTATCCAGCATGAACTGGTAACGGGCCACGGCCGGGATTGCTTCGAAGGTTTCGAAAGGATTGGCGCGGTGGCGCGGGCCGTAGCCTGGCAACGCACTGGCGTGCCAGTCGCCGCTGTAGAACAGCTGCTTGACGCGCTTGAGCTTCTGCGGGCCCATCGGGTAAGTGATGTGGGTTTTGTGCACGATCACGCCCTGCACCGGCATCAACCGGTAATAGAAGTCGGTACCCGGTGGATCGTTGGGGCGACGTGTCGCGATCAGGTCGATGGGCTGGCCGCTGGGCGTACGCGAGCGTACCCACTGGAAAAAGTGCCCCTGTTCGCCGCCGACAAAATGGATATGCGCAAGGAACAGGTGCTCGTACAGCCAGCGCCCGACCAGCGCCTCGGTCGAGCCCGGACGGTTGAGCAGCGCTTCCCAGTCGGCGATCTGCGCAGCCTCCGTGGCGCTCGGCTGGATCGGGTTGTGTTCTACCGGCGCACCGGCGGCAAGCCAGCGTTGCAGGGTCTGGTACTCGGCATCGGTGAGGCCGGTGACCGCCAGCGGCATGCCCTCTTTGGGGTGTGCGCCGGCATAGGCATCGAATTCGCCGGGCAACGGGCACATGTTGTTGCGATTCAGGCCCAGAACGATTTCTTCAGGCAACTTGGCGTTGGGTGTCAACGGCGTCTTGTGGCCCAGTTCGAGCATCCGCGCCATCAGCGCCGCCTGGCTGCCCTGGTTGTCGAGTACCGAGTAAAAGCCTTTGCGCTGCCAGGCCTCGGTGCTGGTGGCGTCGTAGAACAAGCGGGTCGGGGCCACGGCCTTGCTGCGATCACCTTGGTACACCGGGACCTTGGAAGCGCCCCGCGAAGCGCCCTCGGCACTGCCCAGGTTCAGCTGGCAGGCCGCGTCGTTGCAGGCGTGGCAGGCCACGCATTTCTCGGTGAAGATCGGTTGGATGTCCCGGGTATACGAAATAGCCGAGCTCGATTGAGGGGCTTGCCCCAACGCCACGCCGCTGATGAACAGAGCGAAAGCGCCGGCAAGTAAGCGATGCACCATGTGCCGAATGTCCTGGGTATTGATAGCTTCACGATTCTACCGGTGCTGGCGGCGCGCCAACATGAATGAAATTCATGTAAATGCTCGACACGTCTAAAAACCGCGCAGCTTTGTTATTATTCCGCAACTTTTGTTTTCGCCCGACCAGGTAGTCCTATGTCTGACCGCAGCGCTCGTTTCCAAGCACTTCAGCAAGCACTCAAAGAGCGCATCCTGATTCTCGATGGCGGCATGGGTACTATGATCCAAAGCTACCGCCTAGAGGAACACGACTATCGTGGCACGCGCTTCGCCGACTGGCCAAGCGATGTCAAAGGCAACAACGACCTGCTGCTGCTCTCGCGCCCGGATGTCATCGCCGCCATCGAGAAGGCCTATCTGGACGCTGGCGCCGATATTCTTGAAACCAACACCTTCAACGCCACGCAGATTTCCCAGGCCGACTACGGCATGGAAGCGCTGGTGTATGAGCTGAACGTGCAAGGCGCGCGCATCGCCCGCCAGGTCGCCGATGCCAAGACTCTGGAAACTCCGGACAAGCCGCGCTTCGTTGCCGGCGTGCTCGGCCCGACCAGCCGTACCTGCTCGATCTCTCCGGACGTCAACGACCCCGGCTACCGCAACGTCACTTTCGACCTGCTGGTAGAAAACTACATCGAGGCTACCCGCGGCCTGATCGAGGGCGGCGCCGACCTGATCCTGATCGAGACCATCTTCGACACCCTCAACGCCAAGGCAGCGATCTTTGCCGTGCAGCAGGTGTTCGAGGAAGACGGCGTCGAATTGCCGATCATGATTTCCGGGACCATCACCGACGCCTCCGGCCGCACCCTGTCCGGGCAGACCACCGAAGCCTTCTGGAACTCGGTGCGCCATGCCAACCCGATCTCGGTGGGCCTGAACTGTGCACTCGGCGCCAAGGATCTGCGACCGTACCTGGAAGAGTTGTCGGACAAGGCCGGCACCCATGTGTCTGCGCACCCGAACGCCGGCCTGCCAAACGCCTTCGGTGAATACGATGAAACCCCGGCCGAGATGGCGGTGGTGGTCGAGGAGTTCGCCGCCAGCGGTTTCCTCAACATCATCGGCGGTTGCTGCGGCACCACCCCGGGGCATATCCAGGCGATTGCCGAAGCGGTGGCCAAGCACCCGCCACGGGCCATTCCGGACATCCCCAAGGCCTGTCGCCTGTCGGGTCTTGAGCCGTTCACCATCGATCGCAACTCGCTGTTCGTCAACGTTGGCGAGCGCACCAACATCACCGGTTCCGCCAAGTTCGCCAGGCTGATCCGCGAAGAGAACTACACCGAAGCACTGGAAGTCGCCCTGCAGCAGGTCGAGGCCGGTGCCCAGGTGATCGACATCAACATGGACGAAGGGATGCTCGATTCCCAGGCGGCCATGGTCAAGTTCCTCAACCTGATCGCCGGTGAGCCGGACATCTCGCGCGTACCGATCATGATCGACTCCTCCAAGTGGGAAGTGATCGAAGCCGGCCTCAAGTGCATCCAGGGCAAGGGCATCGTCAACTCGATCTCGATGAAAGAAGGTGTCGAGGCCTTCAAGCATCACGCCAAGCTGTGCAAGCGCTACGGCGCCGCGGTGGTGGTGATGGCCTTCGACGAAGTCGGCCAGGCCGACACCGCCGCGCGCAAGCGCGAGATCTGCCAGCGCAGCTACGACATTCTGGTCAATGAAGTGGGCTTCCCGCCGGAAGACATCATCTTCGACCCGAACATCTTCGCCGTGGCTACCGGCATCGAAGAGCACAACAACTACGCCGTCGACTTCATTGAAGCCTGCGCCTACATTCGCGATCACCTGCCCTATGCGCTGACCTCGGGCGGGGTGTCCAACGTGTCGTTCTCGTTCCGCGGCAACAACCCGGTGCGCGAGGCGATTCACTCGGTGTTCCTCTACCACGCGATCCAGAATGGCCTGACCATGGGGATCGTCAACGCCGGCCAGCTGGAGATCTACGACGAGATCCCGCCGGCCCTGCGCGAGAAAGTCGAGGACGTGGTGCTCAACCGCACCCCGGAAGGCACCGATGCCCTGCTGGCGATTGCCGACGACTACAAGGGCGGCGGCGCGGTCAAGGAAGTCGAAAACGAAGAGTGGCGTTCGCTGCCGGTCGGCAAGCGCCTGGAACACGCGCTGGTCAAAGGCATCACCGCCTTTATCGTCGAAGACACCGAGGAGTGCCGCCAGCAGTGCGCACGCCCGATCGAAGTCATCGAAGGCCCGCTGATGAGCGGCATGAACGTGGTCGGTGACCTGTTCGGCGCCGGCAAGATGTTCCTGCCCCAGGTGGTCAAGTCCGCGCGGGTGATGAAGCAGGCGGTAGCCCACCTGATTCCGTTCATCGAGCTGGAAAAAGGCGACAAGCCCGAAGCCAAGGGCAAGATCCTCATGGCCACGGTCAAAGGCGACGTGCACGACATCGGCAAGAACATCGTCGGCGTGGTGCTCGGTTGCAACGGTTACGACATCGTTGACCTCGGCGTGATGGTCCCGGCCGAGAAGATCCTGCAAACCGCCCGCGAGCAGAAATGCGACATCATTGGCCTGTCCGGCCTGATCACCCCGTCGCTGGACGAGATGGTCCACGTCGCCCGTGAAATGCAGCGCCAGGACTTCCACCTGCCGCTGATGATCGGTGGCGCGACCACTTCCAAGGCGCACACGGCTGTGAAAATCGAGCCCAAGTACAGCAATGACGCGGTGGTCTACGTCACTGACGCCTCGCGTGCAGTGGGCGTTGCCACACAATTGCTGTCCAAGGAACTCAAGCCGGGCTTTGTCGAGAAAACCCGTCAGGATTACATCGAAGTACGCGAGCGCACCGCCAACCGCAGCGCCCGCACCGAGCGCCTGAGCTACGAGCAGTCGATTGCGGCCAAGCCGAAATATGACTGGGCCGGTTATCAGCCGGCAGTGCCGAGCTTTACCGGGGTCAAGGTCCTGGAGAACATCGACCTCAAGGTGCTGGCCGAATACATCGACTGGACGCCGTTCTTCATCTCCTGGGACCTGGCCGGCAAGTACCCGCGCATCCTCACCGACGAAGTGGTCGGCGAAGCGGCCACTGCGCTGTTCAAGGATGCCCAGGAAATGCTCGCCAAGCTGATCGACGAGAAGCTGATCAGCGCCCGGGCGGTGTTCGGTTTCTGGCCGGCCAACCAGGTCAACCACGACGACATCGAAGTCTATGGTGCCGACGGCCAGCCGCTGGCCCAGCTCCACCACCTGCGCCAGCAGACCATCAAGCCGGACAACAAGCCGAACTTCTCCCTCGCCGACTTCGTCGCGCCAAAGGAAACCGGCATCACTGACTATGTCGGCGGTTTCATCACCACCGCAGGCATCGGTGCCGAAGAAGTGGCCAAGGCTTACCAGGACAAGGGCGACGACTACAACTCGATCATGGTCAAAGCCCTCGCCGACCGTCTGGCCGAAGCCTGCGCCGAATGGCTGCACGAACAGGTGCGTAAAGACTACTGGGGTTACGCCAAGGACGAGCACCTGAACAACGAAGCGCTGATCAAGGAGCAGTACTCGGGTATCCGCCCTGCCCCGGGCTACCCGGCCTGCCCGGACCACACCGAGAAGGAAACCCTGTTCCGCCTGCTCGATGGCACCGCCATCGGCGAAACCGGCCCCAGCGGCGTATTCCTCACCGAGCACTTCGCCATGTTCCCGGCGGCGGCGGTCAGCGGCTGGTACTTCGCTCATCCGCAGGCGCAGTACTTTGCCGTGGGCAAGGTCGACAAGGATCAGGTGCAGAGCTACACCGCGCGTAAAGGCCAGGACTTGAGCGTGAGTGAGCGCTGGTTGGCGCCTAATCTTGGGTATGACAATTAAGTAGCGGCGGCATCATCGCCGGCAAGGCCGGCTCCCACAAAAAATCTGGAGCAGTCCAATCTGTGGGAGCCGGCCTTGCCGGCGATGGGGCCAGTACGGTCTACACTAGTGGGGATGCCCTATACCCAGGAGCCCCTCATGGACGACCCAGCCCAAGGCAAACCCCCAACTTTCTGGCAGATGCTGCAAAGCATTCTGGCGGCGGCGTTCGGCGTGCAAAGCGGCAAGAACCGCGCCCGCGACTTCACCTACGGCAAGGCCAGCCATTTCATTGCGCTGGGCACCGTCTTCACCTTGATCTTCATTCTGGTACTGGTGGGGCTGGTGCAACTGGCCATGCACCTCACCGCGCGCTGAAACGCAATCCGCCCGCAGATGTCCATTCTGCGGGCGGTTCATGATTGCCCATCGCGTGATATTACTGGTGGCTGACCCAATACACCGCGGTCACAACAACCAGGACGATCAGACAGAGTATCGCCCAGGCATCGACACTGCTGTCACTCTTACCCGCTTTGGTCGAGTTTCCCATTGCATTGCCTCTTATTGGTGGTTATGGGAATGCATGTCACCCGTAGCAGTAAAGTCCAGCAATGCCCTTTGCTCAAGCAGGGCTATTTCAATATTTGACCGGTGCACTGAGGAATGGATAGCGGTACTCGGCAGGATGGCCCTGAGCGCTGAAACGGTTGAAGTCCAGCCCGTAGTCGGCCTGACCGTGAAGACTCAACCAGCGCCGGGCACGTACCGGATCAATCAACTGCAGCACCGGCACCTGGTGATCGCGTTGTCCATCCCGATCAATTGGCAGATTCAGCGCATCATCGTGCAGCAACACCATGGCCCAGCCACCCAGAGAGAAGTGCCCGCCCATCAGCACGCTGAGACGGCCGTCGATTCGCGCCTGCAGTGCTTGCGGGGAGCTGTTGACGGCACTGAACAGGACATCCTTGCCGGGCGTGCGGCCGGCTTCGACAAACGCCTGCATGGCACCAAAGGCCATCTCGTCGTTGGCCGACCAGACCAGTTCGATCTTCGGGTAGCGCTTCAACAATTGCTGCGCCTGCTCATAAGCCCGTTGCTGACCCCAGCCGCCATACACCACCTGACGCAAGCGTACTTGCGGATGTTCGGCCAGGGCCCGGCGCATACCCTGCTCGCGCAACTGCGCGGCGGGAGTGGTCTTGAGGCCGGAAAACGCCAGCAGCTCGATCGGTCGCTGCGAGCCGTCGCGCAGGTGCAGGGCAATCAGCTCCTTGAGCATCTGGTAGCCGGCCTGTTCATCGTTACCCACCAACGTGCCAAGCATTGGCGGGTACTTGTCCGGGTTAGCGCGAATCAACTCGGCCTGGTCTTGGGTCAGACCGTTATTGACCAGAAACAGCTTGACCCCGCTCCCCCGTGACAAGCGAATGATTTCGGGAGCCACGTACTGCTCATTGACCAGCACCAGATAATCAGGACGCTGCTTGCCTTCAAGCACTTGCCGCGCCTGATTCAGCGCCAGTTGCGGTTGCCGCTCACTGTATTCGATGCGCAACTGCATGCCCAGATCCTTGGCGGCGGCCTGCATGAAGTTCGAATAGCTGACCCAGAAGGTTTCGTTGGAATAGCCCGGATTGAGAAAAACCACCGACGCGGCCTGCGCGCTGGCAGCCAGCGGCAGACTCAGGCACAGGCTTTGGCACAAGGCCTTGAGCATGCGGATTCGCTCCTGCTATTCAAACCATTGATTATAAACACCGCAGAGGGTCGAACGGCGAAATGCCAGTCAGTCTCACTTAGTCCGAATGGTTCTTTTCATATGCAAAAACATCACTTTTGCGCATAAACGCAAACTGCTATCTTTCCTTCGCTCCGTTTAGGGAGTGCGCGGCCGTGCGCGCGATTAGCTGCAAGCAGCTTGAGAACAGGACCCCTATGTACGTATACGACGAGTACGATCAGCGGATCATCGAGGACCGCGTAAAGCAGTTCCGTGATCAGACCCGCCGCTACCTGGCCGGTGAGCTGAGCGAAGAAGAGTTCCGCCCCCTGCGCCTGCAAAATGGCCTCTATATCCAACGTTTTGCCCCGATGTTGCGGGTCGCCGTGCCTTATGGCCAGCTGACTTCGCGCCAGACTCGGATGCTGGCGAAGATCGCGCGCGACTACGACAAGGGCTATGCCCACATCAGCACCCGGCAGAACGTGCAGTACAACTGGCCTGCCCTGGAAGACATCCCGGAAATTCTGGCTGAGCTGGCCACCGTGCAGATGCACGCGATCCAGACCAGCGGCAACTGCCTGCGCAACGTCACCACCGACCAGTTCGCCGGTGTCGCTGCCGATGAAGTGATCGACCCACGCCCATGGTGTGAGATCGTTCGCCAGTGGACCACCTTCCACCCCGAATTCGCTTACCTGCCACGCAAGTTCAAAATTGCGATCAACGGCTCGAGCAGCGACCGTGCGGCCATCGAAGTGCACGACATCGGCCTGGAGCCGGTGTACAACGCCGCCGGCGAACTGGGTTTCCGTGTCCTGGTCGGTGGCGGCCTGGGCCGCACCCCGGTGGTCGGTGCCTTCATCAATGAGTTCCTGCCGTGGCAGGACCTGCTCAGCTATCTGGACGCGATCCTGCGGGTATACAACCGCTATGGCCGTCGCGACAACAAGTACAAGGCGCGGATCAAGATCCTGGTCAAAGCGCTCACGCCTGAAGTCTTCGCCGAGAAGGTCGAGGCCGAAATGGTCCACTTGCGCGGCGGCAGCAGCACGCTGACCGAAGCCGAAGTGCAGCGCGTGGCCAAGCACTTCGTCGACCCGGACTACAAGGCGCTGGACAACCTCGACTTCAGCGAACTCGAGCAACAGCACCCAGGCTTTGCCCGCTGGCGCACCCGCAACGTCCTGGCGCACAAAAAGCCTGGCTACGTTGCCGTGACCCTGTCGCTCAAGCCTACCGGCGTCGCCCCTGGCGACCTGACCGACAAACAGCTCGATGCCGTCGCCGATCTTGCCGAGCGCTACAGCTTCGGCCAGCTGCGCACCTCTCACGAGCAGAACATCATCCTCGCCGATGTCGAGCAGAGCCAGCTGCACGCCCTGTGGCTGGAGCTGCGTGAAAACGGTTTCGCCACGCCGAACATCGGCCTGCTGACCGACATCATCTGCTGCCCGGGTGGCGATTTCTGCTCGCTGGCCAACGCCAAGTCGATCCCGATTGCCGAAGCCATCCAGCGCCGTTTCGACGACCTGGACTACCTGTTCGACATCGGCGAACTGGACCTGAACATCTCCGGCTGCATGAACGCCTGTGGTCACCACCACGTCGGCCACATCGGCATTCTCGGGGTGGACAAGAAAGGCGAAGAGTTCTACCAGGTCTCCCTCGGTGGCAGCGCCAGCCGCGACGCCAGCCTGGGCAAGATCCTCGGCCCTTCCTTTGCCCAGGACGCCATGCCGGATGTGATCGAGAAGCTGATTGACGTCTACGTTGAAAAACGTACCGAAGACGAGCGTTTCATCGACACCTACCAGCGTATTGGCATCGACCCTTTCAAGGAACGCGTCTATGCAGCGAATCATTAAGAACAACGAAATCGTCGACGAAACCTGGCACCTGCTGCCCAAGGACTTCAACATCGACGAAGTGACCAACTGCGACGACTACATCGTGCCATTGCAGTTGTGGCGTGAACACGGCCATATGCTCAAGGCCCGCGACGGCGGCCTGGGCGTATGGCTGGATGCCGACGAAGAGGCCGAAGAGATCGGCCACGTCGCCAACGAGTTCCAGGTTATCGCCCTGAACTTCCCGGCCTTCACTGACGGGCGCAACTACTCCAATGCGCGTCTGCTGCGTGATCGCTACAAGTTCACCGGTGAGCTGCGCGCCATTGGCGACGTGCTGCGCGACCAGCTGTTCTACATGAAACGCTGCGGTTTCGACGCCTTCGCCCTGCGGGCCGACAAAGACCCGGTTGAAGCGCTGGAAAGTCTCAAGGACTTCTCGGTGACCTACCAGGCCGCAACCGACGAACCGCAACCGCTGTTCCGTCGCCGCTGAACAAACTAGGCCCCGCATGCGGGGCCTAGTTTTTTTGTCACACCTCAGGCTCAACCTCTGTAGCCCGTGTCAACTTCAGTATCAGCGCGTCCTCGGCAACTTTCCTGGCGCTTTTCAGAGCGTTGCTCGCCTGTTGGTACTGCCCATCGTTGATTACAATCTTTTGCAACGTACCCTCTGCGTTCATGGGTTCTGCGCCCAACACAGTGCGCAGGAACGTCAACACCTCACTATCGAGCGCTTCAGGTCCCTCGTTGAACGCACCAACGCAGAAGTCCAGGTACTCCTGCCCCTCGGCCCACATCACCCGGAAACTATCGAATTGCGACGCGTAGCGCTGCTCCAGGTACCGCGTCCAATTGATATCCTCGACCATCCATACCTGCCGGTTGGCGACCGTATCACTCGCCAAGACAGCACTTTTAACCCGCTGTACCGTCTGCGGCGACAGATTGGCAAAGTCCTGATAAAGCATGCCGCTGGAAGGCTCCGGATAATCCAGCCCACTCGCCAGCTGCTGGCGCAAGGCCAGTCGAATTTCAATGTCGTCGACTTCGTTACGCCTCAACATGGCATCAGTGATGTCATCCAGCGGATCCAGTGGGGTCAGCGCACTGTTCGACAGCAAGGCTCGACGCCGCTGCTTGCGAGCCAATGACAGTACATCGGCCATGCGCTGGACTTCATGGCGACGAAACAACTGTTTGTACAAAGCCAGCAACTCGGCACCGCGCTCAGCAGTGATGGCTTCCTGGCTTCGTTCAAACACCAGTACTGCAATTTCCAGGGCGCTGAAAGCATCGGCACCGGCATCGCCACAGGTAACCGGAAAAGCTTCGGCAATTTCGAGCAGTTCCTCTCTTAGCTGCGTGTGATCCGAGGCAAGCTGGAGCATTGACCACACCCGCTCGCGCACATCCGCCCCATTGCGTTGGAACTCCCTGGACAAGGCCAGCCGGTCAAGCATTTCACGCAGTGCCTTGTGCCCGTCATTCTGGAACAGGTCGTGCCAGAGGTCGCGTTGCGCCTGAGCTGCGCCCCGCAGCCAGGGATCTTCAGGTTGTACGGGTACGGCAATTTCAGGCTGTACTTGTACGACGATTTCAGGCTCGAACCCTACCCTGATTACTTCCAGGCGGGCGATGCTCGCGGCGTCCAGCCGATTGAAGTTCAGATTCAACCCCTGCGCAGCATGTGAATTGTCGCGCAGACCAGCGCCAAAACGCGTGGCGGCCAGGTCCGGCAACGCCTCGATCTGGTTGCGACTGAGGTCGACTATTCGCAGCTCATAGGGATTCTGGTTCATCAGCGTGGTCAACTCGGCGGGCCATTCACTTAACCCGCACCTCTGAAGTTCCAAATGCCGCAGTTGCAAAAGGTTGCCAAGCTCGGGAAAGCGCCTCAAGTGGTTGCCGCTTAACCTCAAACGCTGCAGGCGGACAAACCTTGAGAAGACCTGGGCACCTGCTTCATCCAGCTCCAGCCCGGTCCTGCTCAAATCCAGCTCCTGCAGGGGTAAACGAGCCAGGGCTGCCAAGCCTTCGCTAGTCAAATTCACCGGGTTGTAACGCAAGCTCAGATGGCTCAATGCAGGCAAACTGGCCAGCGTTTCCAGCGCCGCATCCGGGATACTACCCAGTCCGCTGCTTTGCAACTCCAGCCGCTGCAGGTTTACCAATGGCCTCAACGCCTCAAATATCGTATCGCTGCTGATCAGCTGGGTCTCTCTCAAACTCAAATAGCGCAGGCCAGTCAATGCGCTGATATCAGGCGGAATAACCCCCAACGGATTACCTTCCAACGACAGGTTTTGCAGCCTGGGAAAGCACTCCAGGAACACCGTGGGCATTTGCTGCAGGTTCATTCGGCTCATGTTCAAACTTCGGATATGCTCGAAGCGCGCCGTCAATACAGGAAGATGCCCAGTATCCCGCTCTTGCAGATTCAACTCCGATCTTCGGTCACCACCTAGTCGACGCCAGGCGTCCACCAATTGCCCCCTGGTTCTTGCGCGAGCAACACGCTGAAAGGGACCTGCACTGGCCTCGACCCACTCATCAAGGGTTGCCTGGAGTACTCTTCGTTCGGTCTCAAGCCTGAGAACAACATCTTCCAACGTCTCGTTGCGCGGCTGATAGGAGCGAATGAGCTCGTCAAGCTCCGCGCTCTCCAACCTCGGGAACATTGACCTGAGCTTTGCCTTGAGGACCAAATTTCGCCCTAATCCGCCCAAGGGATACCCAACACGGCCATCAGCCAGGCGCAAGGGTGAGCGAAACCAGGGTCTGATAGGCTGCTGGCCGAGCAGTTTCGCCGCCCTCGCGCGATCTTCCACAGCAAGCGAATACAAGCTGGAGCGCAACGCTTGCGTGGCATGGATATCGAGTTTCAGCGCCCTTCGCTCGCTATCGGGCAAGGCCTTGAGCAAGGAGACGATAATGTCCTGATCCTTGCTCAGTTCAAGCCCTTGAGCGTCAAAGACGGTATAGCGCTCCCCCTGGCGCACTAATGTTTTAAGCTCGCCCCCCGCCTCGCCGACACTAGCCAGCTCGTCGCCAGACAACTTGCCTTTGCGCATCTCCAGACGAACCGTACCGGTCCAGCCCGGCAGCTCAGTCAACAGCCCCAAGGCTAGACGATCGCTATTCAGCGTTGTCAGGGTGGCTTCATGCACCCCCTGTATTGCCCGACTCAGGACAATCTGGCGTTGATACTTCCGGGCCTCTTCGGCCAGACGCAACGGCACACGACCATCACTGGCTTGCAACTGCAGGCGTTCTGCGGCGTCAGCGGCCTGTACGATCTCCAGCGCAGCAGCGTCAGTCAGCGTGGGAAAGTCGCGCAACAGACGTTCCTGTTCAACGGAGCGAGGCGTGGGTTGATGCTCGTACATAATCTTGAAAATATTGGCACGACGTTTTATCGCCTGATCTGCAATCAGTGTACGCAAAACCTCCAGTCGCTTATCTGTCTCGACACTCGACCCGAACAGTTCGAGGGCTTCGGTCTCGTTCAAGTCCGCCAACACCTTTTCAGCCAGCTTGTTGGCGTATAACTCGTTTTTCGATATGCGAATCGCACGACCGTTAGGCCATTGCGTGGCACCATAGCGAACAGGCGCTTTGTCCGGAGTGATCTCGTCATAGACCTCGATCACCCGTTGCGGCCAGCGAGGCAACTTCTGGCTCAGGCTTGGCTCCAGGCCCAGACCGTGCACGCCGGGCACACCCTTCTTCAAGCTTTCGATTAGGCGGGTTACCCGACGGTCAATCTGAAAACGCTTTAGTGTTTCTTTGAGCAATGGCGGCACCGGTAACTGATCCAGGTGCATGCGTCGCAAAACATCATCGTCAACGCCACTGATGCGCACGGCCTGCTCAAGCACCTCAGCAGGTAATCCCTCTGCTGCAACGCCAATACGGCTGAGCAGTTTTTCATGGCTCCATTGCAGCGGTTGCTCACCGACAGCTTGCCAGGTGCCCTCCTGGTTATGCTTGAGGGCCGGCTGATAAGCATCGGGGTCATCCGGGTGGCGGATCGACCAGGCACCGTCAGCGTCTTCGAATACTTCGAAAACCTGCCCGTCGATGCGGATGTAGGATTTGCCATCAAGGCGGTACACCCCCTTGTCATTCGGGGCGATGTCTGTCAGTTCGACTTTGCGGGCATAGGGCGTCAGGTCAGGCGTCCACAAGCGCTGCTTGCCGTTGGGCAAGGTGACACGTATCAGGCTGTCCACACGCTCGCTTGCCTGCAACGGCGCGGCAACATGGCCTGCGGCACCCAAGCCGACCGCCAGGACGACATTCAGTGCCACCGACTCAAAATGGGCCAACGCTTCATCCAGCTCGTCGGCCTCCCAGGCATGGGCCCCGTCGACAATTTCTTTGACCAGTTGCCCAGCGGCGACCGCCGCCATGACTGTGTCGAGCACAGGCACAAAGAACGCAGCGGCATTGAGCGCGTTGAAACCAATGTTTTCCCAGTAAGCCAGGCGTTGCTTCTTCGCCGCCTCATCGACCTCCGCACTGGGCACGGCAAGGTCGCGGGCATTGGCCTTGATTCGTTTGAGCAGTTGGTCTTGTACATAGCCAAACAACTCACTTTCAATCGCCACATCACGCAGGTGCAGATTGGCCTTCGGTTTGAGTTGGCCGCCGGCATCAAGGCTGCGGTCATACAGCGCCTCATCAAGTAGCTTGAAGAAATGCTCTTGCTCATGCCTGGGCACAAAGGTACGAAACAGCTCCAGGTAAGCAGACGTCAGCAGGTTTGTTCGCAGGTCCTGCTTGAACGCTGCCACTGAGGCGTACTCTTTGAGCGGGTACAGCGGTGCGCCTGGCAAGTAGACGACAATCGGCTCGACCTTGTCGCTGGTAACCCGATTGGCACTGAACACCAGTACGCCATCAAGCGCTGACTGGAACATGCTCAGCGATTGGCAGATGACCGGTTCGCCATGCAGAAGCGGAGCTCGCTCGCCATTGAGCAAGTCGTTGAACATCTTCTGAACCGAGTCAGAAATTTCGCCCTTCATCACCGCTGTTTGCACAACAAGGCGCAAATTGTCCTTGTAGGCGTTGATCGACAGCGTACGAACGGTGGCCTTAGACGAAGCGGCCTCGAACACTTCACTCAAGTGCGTCTGATACTTGCCGCCCAGATCCAGCTCATGACACAAGGTGGCAAAGCGCGCGGGTTCGATGTCCAGCTGACGGGTATAGCGGTATTGAAAGCGCGGGTAAGCACCTTCTTGCCCAGGTGCCAGCTCCAGCAGAAAATCTCCCTTGGCGGCCAAGGCACTGCCCGGCAGAAATTCGCTGTCGGCGGCAAAATTCTGCATTGCCGCCTGAAGCAGGCTTTGCTGGCGTGGTTTGTTCCGCAGCATGCTACCCAGCAGTACAGACTCTTGATGAATCTCCACCAGTTCGGTGGTGTTGACGTCGAGTTCGACATCCAGGTCGGCTTTCAGTTTGTCCTTGAGCAAGGGCTCGGCGAAGGCGCCCAGGCCCTGAAAGTTTTTCAATGCCATGGCCAAATCGCGCACTGAGCGACGGCTGCTTTGCTGGGCGTCAAGCAACGCCTGGCGTGCCTCTTCGCTTGCATCAAAAAACCAGGCGCTGGAACCGGAGGGATTCAACTGGGCCGGACGCTGGCTTTCGCGCCAGCGCTTGAGGTCGGCGACAGTGGCATGCTTGAGCCAGTCCGGCAGGCGGTCGACTAAAAAGCGGCCATGCAGGCCAGGGACCGAGATTGATTGAGAAGTCAGCATAGGGGGGCTCCCGTGGTCAGTTGGACCCGCAGGAAACCCGAGTTCCCCCTATGCCGTGGTGTTACATATTGCTCAACGCCACTGGCCGAGCTTGCTCCAGAGCCCGAGCAAAGTGTTTTCGATCGAACCGCTGGCCGCCAGCCCTACCCGCTCCTGCAGGCTTTTGCGTTCGGCATAGTGCAAGTGGTACAGATTCGCCTCACGTGCGCGGTCGCCCAGGTACTCGTCACTGGTCTTGAGCTCGTCAATCAGCTGCTTGTTCAGTGCGGCGACGCCCAACCACACTTCACCGGTGGCCACATCGTCGATATGCAGCTGCGGGCGATAGCGCGAGACGAAATCCTTGAACAGCTGGTGGGTGACGTCCAGGTCTTCCTGGAATTTTTCCCGACCCTTTTCTGTGTTTTCGCCAAACACCGTCACGGTGCGCTTGTATTCGCCGGCAGTGAACACTTCGAAATCGACGTCATGCTTTTTCAGCAGGCGGTTGACGTTAGGCAACTGCGCCACCACGCCGATCGAACCGAGAATGGCAAAAGGCGCACTGACGATCCTGTCGCCAATGCAGGCCATCATGTAGCCGCCACTGGCCGCAAACTTGTCGATACAGACGGTCAGCGGAATGCCCGCCTGACGAATACGTGCCAACTGCGAAGCGGCCAGACCGTAGCTGTGAACCATGCCACCGCCGCTCTCCAGGCGCAGCACCACTTCATCGCGCGGCGTCGCCAGACTCAGCACGGCGGTGATCTCGTGACGCAGGCTTTCAGTGGCCGAAGCCTTGATGTCACCGTCAAAATCGAGCACGAACACCCGCGGTTTGTCTTCGGGGGTTTTCTTCTGCTGCTTTTGCGCCTTGGCCTGCTGCTTGCGCAGGGCCTTGAGCTGGGCTTTGTCCAGCAGGCTGCTTTCCAGGCGCTCGCGCAAGTCCTTGTAGAACTCGTTGAGCTTGTTGACCTGCAACTGGCCACCCGCCTTGCGCCGGCCTTTGCCACGCAAACCGGCAATCGCCGAAAGAACAACCAGAATCGCGATCACCAGGGTCGCGGTCTTGGCGAGAAAGCTTGCGTACTCTGCAAGAAACTCCACAGTAACTCCTTAACATGCCGGCGCCCGAACGGCGCGAACCGATAGTCAAGCATACCGACGCGGCCTTGCCCCTGCCAGCGTAGGAAATCTCCAGCAATGCAGTTCAAACGCTCTTTTCAAACGCTTGTATGTTTTTTCGTTGACAGCCCGCCAGCGGCATCCTAACCTCGGCCTCATTCTTAGCGCAGGCGCACGACGTGGGCAGTATCTACCTGATTCGACATGGCCAGGCCTCATTCGGTGCAGACGACTACGACGTCCTCTCGCCGGTGGGCATACGCCAGAGCGAAGCACTCGGCGAACACCTGGCACAGCTGGGGGTACGCCTGGATCGTTGCCTGGCTGGCGACTTGCGCCGCCAGCAAGATACCGCGCGCCTGGCGTTGGCCGCCATGCATGACGCCGGCTGCAACGTGCCGCAGCTGGAAACCGATGCCGCTTTCAACGAGTTCGATGCCGACGCCGTAATCCGCAGTCTGTTGCCCGGCTTGTTGCCACAAGAGCCTGAAGCGCTGCATATCCTGCGCAACGGGGCGCAAAACCGCGCCGAGTTCCAGCGTCTGTTCGCACTGCTTATCCAGCGTTGGCACGGCGGCGAGCACCAAAGTGACTGCCTGGAATCCTGGCAGGGGTTTGTCGAGCGTGTCGACGGAGGCCTGCAGCGGGTGCTGCAACAGGCCGGCAACGGCGACAACATTGCGATTTTCACCTCGGGTGGCACGATCACCGCCCTGCTCCACCTGGTTACCCGTATCACTGCCAGCCAGGCTTTCGAGCTGAACTGGCAGATCATCAACACCTCGCTCAGCCAGCTGAAGTTTCGTGGCCGCGAGGTGGCCCTGGCTTCCTTCAACAGCCAAGCGCATGTGCAGCTGCTGAAGGTGCCGGAGCTCATCACCTACCGTTGAGTCCCGGCCCGTGGCAGCCTTCACCGGTTGCCGTAATCACTTAATAAGGAACACACCATGAGCGATGTAGCAAAAGCCGTCGAAGCGATGAAAGCCAAGTTCAACCCAGCCGCTGCTGCCGGTCTTGACCTGGTGTTCGGTTTCAACATCACCGACGAAGACAAGCACTACGCCCTGATCGTCAAGGATGGCACCTGCGAAATCCAGGAAGGCGAAAACGCCGACGCCAACTGCACTCTGGTGCTGGACAGCGAAACCCTCAAAGGTATCGTCAGCGGCGACACCGATGGCATGCAAGCGTTCATGGGCGGCAAGCTGCGCGTTGAAGGCGACATGATGCTGTCGATGAAGCTGAGCGAGCTGTTCCCGGCCTGAGCCCTGCGCTGATGCCAGACAAAACCGAAGCCTTGAACGGCTTCGGTTTTTTTTCGTCTGCTCTTCGGTGGGAGCGGGCTTGTCCCGCGATGCGATGTGACTGAGAGATCGCGATCGCGGGGCAAGCCCGCTCCCACTGGCTGTCACCCATCAGGGGCGTTGATCGACCTGCAACACGCTGGCCTATAAGGCTGTGCCAGACTTGTTCGGGCCTGTCGCGAGAATTAGATTAGCCAATAGTCACTGGCTTCAATCATAAGGGAAAAGCATGACGCTCACCGATCAGTCCACCCAGGTCCGCCCCGGCGAAGAACTCGATGCCGCTGTCATCGACCCTTATCTGAAGGCGCACATTGCCGGCCTCAGCGGCACGCCGCACATCAGTCAGTTCCCCGGCGGCGCGTCCAACCTGACGTACCTGGTGCAGTACCCCGAGCGCGAGTTCGTCCTGCGCCGTCCGCCGTTCGGCCACAAGGCCAAGTCGGCCCACGACATGGGGCGCGAGTTCCGCATCCTCAACCAGCTCAACAGCGGCTTCCCCTACTGCCCCAAGGCCTACGTGCATTGCACCGACGAGGCGCTGATCGGCGGCGAGTTCTACGTCATGGACCGGGTCAAGGGCATCATCCTGCGCTCAGACCTGCCGCCGGAGCTGGGCCTGGATGCCACACGTACCGAGGCGCTGTGCAAGAGCTTCATCGAACGCATGGTCGAGCTGCACCAGGTGGACTACAACGCCTGCGGCCTGGGCGACCTGGGCAAGCCGGAAGGTTACGTGCAGCGCCAGATCGAGGGCTGGAGCAGTCGCTATGAGAAGGCCCTGACCCCGGATGCGCCGCGCTGGGAAAAGGTCATCGCCTGGCTGCGCGAAAAGATGCCGGCCGATCATCCCAAGCCTGCCATCGTGCACAACGACTACCGCTTCGACAACGTCATCCTCGATGCCGACAACCCGATGCGCATCATCGGTGTGCTCGACTGGGAAATGACCACCATCGGCGATCCGCTGATGGACCTGGGCAACACCCTGGCCTACTGGATCGAAGCCAGCGACCCGGCACCGGTGCAGCTGATGCGCCGTCAGCCAAGCAACGCCCCGGGCATGCTCAGCCGCCGGCAGTTCGTCGACTACTACGCCGAATGCGCCGGAATCAGCATCGACAACTACGACTTCTATTACACCTACGGCCTGTTCCGTCTGGCCGGTATCGTCCAGCAGATCTACTACCGCTTCTTCCACGGCCAGACCCAGGACAAGCGCTTCGCCCAGTTCATTCATATGAACAAGCTGCTGGAGCACATGAGCCTGCAGGTCATCGCCAAGTCCAGCCTCTGACGACTACAACAAGGAAAAGACCATGTCCAAGACCCAACTGTTCGACCTCGACGGCAAGATCGCCTTTGTTTCCGGCGCCAGTCGCGGCATCGGCGAGGCGATTGCCCACCTGCTGGCCCAGCAAGGCGCGCATGTGATCGTTTCCAGCCGCAAGCTCGACGGCTGCCAGCAAGTCGCCGACGCCATCGTCGCCGCCGGCGGCAAGGCCACGGCGATTGCCTGCCATATCGGCGAGATGGAACAGATCAACGCCGTGTTTGCAGCTATCCGCGAGCAGTTCGGGCGCCTGGATATCCTGGTCAACAACGCCGCGACCAACCCGCAGTTCTGCAACGTGCTGGACACCGACCTTGGCGCCTTCCAGAAGACCGTCGATGTGAACATCCGCGGCTACTTCTTCATGTCGGTCGAAGCCGGCAAGCTGATGCGCGAAAACGGCGGCGGCAGCATCATCAACGTCGCTTCGATCAACGGCGTATCGCCAGGCGTGTTCCAGGGTATCTACTCGGTGACCAAGGCAGCGGTGATCAACATGACCAAGGTCTTCGCCAAGGAATGCGCACCCTTCGGCATTCGCTGCAACGCCCTGCTGCCTGGCCTGACCGACACCAAATTCGCCTCGGCGCTGGTCAAGAACGATGCCATCCTCAACACCGCGCTGCAGCAGATCCCGCTCAAGCGCGTGGCCGACCCGAAAGAGATGGCCGGTGCAGTGCTGTACCTGGCCAGTGACGCCTCGAGCTACACCACCGGTGTGGCATTGAACGTGGACGGCGGCTTCCTCTCCTGATTGCTGGGCGGCATCAAGGGGCAAGCCCGCGCTGCTCTGCCAGCAGCTGCTGGATCACTTGCTCCTGGGTGTCATAGGCGCCCTCGCCGAAATGCACAAAGCGTACCTGGCCCCGGGCATCGACAAAGTAGTGCGCCGGCCAGAATTGATTGCCGAAGGCATTCCAGATGGCATAACGGTTGTCGATGGCCACCGGGTACTCGATACCCAGCTTGGCGACTTGCCCACGCACGTTGTCGATGTCGTTTTCGTAGTCGTACTCCGGGGTGTGCACGCCGATCACCACCAGGCCCTGTTCGGCGTAGCGCTTGGCCCAGTTGTTGACGTACGGCAGACTACGCCGGCAATTGATGCAGTCGTAGGTCCAGAAATCTACCAGCACCACCTTGCCCTTGAGCGCTTCGCGATCCAGCGGTGGCGAATTGAGCCACTGCACTGCGCCGCTCAATTCAGGCATGGGTCCCAAGGTGTCCAGCTGCGAAGGACCGGCCAGCAAGCGGCCGCCCAGGCCTACAGCAATCAGGGAAAGGGCCAGCGCAGCGGCGATGCCAACCTTGCTCCGGGTTGGATTCAGGCGGCGCAAGGCGCCGCCCAGCGATGTGAACAATGACATGCTCGGCTCTCTCCGTGAGGGTGCTTAACCGCCTTCGTGGCAGGCACCGGTGGCGTAGGTCTGGTATTGCAGGCTGTGCGGCTGGCCCTTGGAGTCCAGGTAGTCCATCTTCGCGGTGACCACGCCACAGGCCTCGCCATTGTTGTTTTCGTGGATTGACAGGACTTTCTTCACGTCCAGATGCTGGCCGTAATGATAGTTCTGCACGGGTATGCTGCTGTCGGCAAAGGCACTGAAGGCACCGAAACCGAAAAGGGCGAACAGGCTGATGCGAGCCAGGGTCTTGATAGTCATGTCGAGTCTCCCGGGTGAAAATCTCACCCTCTGCCGGAGAGGAACAGCCCTCCCCGTTGAGACCTATTTGAGGCGCCCAAGGTATCGCCGATGTGTCTGGATCACGCCGGATTGCCTCTTCAGGTATCTGCCGGCACAACAGATACACTGCAATACAAACCCCGGCAGGCAAGCGCCACCGGGCTCTGTACACTTCAGGCCAAAGCGCTTGAACAGGAGCCAGGCATGGATCATATCGATCATGTGCTGATCGTCGACGACGATCGCGAAATCAGAGAACTGGTAGGCAACTACCTGAAGAAGAACGGGCTGCGCACCAGCATCGTCGCTGACGGCCGGCAGATGCGCGCCTTTCTGGAATCCAACGTGGTCGACCTGATCGTCCTCGACATCATGATGCCCGGCGACGACGGCCTGTTGCTGTGTCGCGAACTGCGTGCCGGTAAACACAAGGCCACCCCGGTGCTGATGTTGACCGCGCGCAACGATGAGACCGACCGCATCATCGGCCTGGAGATGGGCGCCGACGACTACCTGACCAAACCCTTCTCGGCGCGCGAACTGCTGGCACGCATCAATGCCGTGCTGCGCCGCACGCGGATGCTGCCGCCGAACCTGACCCTCAGCGAAAGCAGCCGCTTGATCGCTTTTGGCCAATGGCGCCTGGACACCACCGCCCGTCACCTGCTCGACGGCGACGGCACCCTGGTAGCCCTCAGTGGCGCCGAATACCGTCTGCTACGGGTGTTCCTCGACCACCCACAGCGAGTACTCAGCCGCGAGCAATTGCTCAACCTCACCCAGGGCCGCGAAGCGGATATCTTCGACCGCTCCATCGACCTGCTGGTCAGCCGCTTGCGCCAACGCCTGCAGGACGACGCCCGCGAGCCGGCCTATATCAAGACCGTGCGCAGTGAGGGCTATGTGTTCTCGCTCCCCGTACACATGGTCGAGCCGCAGTCATGAGTGCAACGCTGCGCTGGCCGCGCACCCTGGCCTCGCGCCTGGCACTGATCTTTTTCACCGGGCTGGTGCTGGCCTATGGCTTGTCGTTCAGCTTTCAGTTCTACGAGCGCTACATCAGTTCACGCTCGATGATGCTCGGTAACCTGGAACAGGACGTATCCACCTCGGTAGCCATCCTCGACCGCCTGCCCGCCGCGGAACGCGAGGCCTGGCTGCCGCGCCTGGAACGGCGTACCTACCGTTACCGGCTGGATGAAGGCCAACCGGGTCAGCCGTTGTCATTGGCCAACGCGCCGATGGCGGCCCAGTCCATCGACAAAGCCATCGGCCATCAGTATCCGTTGATTTTCAACAACCTCCCCGGCCCGAATCCGCACTTTCAGGTGCACCTGCGCCTGGCCGACGGCAAACCGCTGACGGTGGATGTCACGCCGGCGCCGATACCGTTATCGACCTGGTTGCCGGTGGTGTTGCTGATTCAACTGGCGCTGTTGCTGCTATGCACATGGCTGGCGGTGAAGACCGCCATCAGCCCGCTGACCCGCCTGGCCCACGCCGTCGACAGCCTCGACCCCAATGCACCGGGCCCGCTGCTGGATGAAAGCGGCCCGCGCGAAGTGCGCTACGCCGCCGTGGCCTTCAATTCATTGCAAGCGCGCATCGCCGCCTACCTCAAGGAGCGCATGCAGCTGCTGGCGGCGATATCCCATGATCTGCAAACCCCCATCACGCGCATGAAGCTGCGGGTCGAAGTGATGGACCCGTCGCACGAGAAAGACAAACTCTGGAGCGATCTGGAAGCCATGGAGCACCTGGTGCGCGAGGGCGTAGCCTATGCGCGCAGCATCGACGGCAGCACCGAAGCCAGTTGCCGGGTCAACCTCGACGCCTTTCTCGACAGCCTGGTGCTCGACTACCAGGACAGCGGCCAGCAGGTGCTGCTTGAGGCCAGCACCGGCGCGGTGATCGACACCCGCCCGCATGCCTTGCGCCGGGTGCTGGTCAACCTGATCGACAATGCCCTCAAGTTCGCCGGCGCCGCGCAACTGGAAGTGGAGTCAGGTGCGGGCCGTACCACCCTGATCCGGGTGCTGGACAATGGCCCCGGCATTCCCGCCGATGAACTTGAAGAGGTGCTCAAGCCGTTCTACCGCGTCGAAGGCTCGCGCAACCGCACCACCGGCGGCACCGGCCTGGGCCTGGCCATCGCCCATCAGCTGACCCAGGCCATCGGCGGCAACCTGAGCCTGAGCAATCGCGACGGTGGTGGCCTGTGTGCACAGATCGAGTTGCCCGCGCGTGGCGTCTGAAGCTTTCAGTACATAGCGATACATAACTGGCAGTGGCCGACACACTGCAGATAAGTGCCCTTGCAACACTCCCGGACAGATAAGGCGCCGCCACCCCGACGGTGCCCTCTGCCTCTGGAGCCCTTGATGAAACTGCCCCCTTTGCCCTCCGGCTGGAAACTGTTCGGCCTGCTGGCCGTGTTGACCCTGGCGATGACCACACTGATCCTGGCCGCCCAGCCGCTGGGCGCGGACGGCCTGCGCAGCGCTATCCGCGCCACCGCCCGCAGCTCGCTCGCCTTGTTTCTGCTGACCTTCCTGGCCTCGTCCCTGGCCATTCTGCTGCCGGGTGACACGACCCGTCGGCTGCTGCGCGAGCGGCGCTACCTGGGCCTGGCATTTGCCTTCTCGCACACCGTGCACGGGATGTTGATCTACCGCTACTCGCAGCAGTTTCCAGCGCTTTTCTGGGCTGGGCGCACGGTCACTTCAAGCCTACCCGGCGCCTTTGGTTACCTGTTCATCCTGTTGCTGACCCTGACCTCGTTCAAGGCACCGATGCGCCTGCTCGGGTCGCGGGCCTGGAAGCAACTGCACAGTGTCGGTACCTGGGTCATTGCCCTGGTGTTCTGCCTGTCGTTCTACAAACGCATTCCCATGGGCGCCTGGTATGTACTGGCTTTCTCGACAATGTTCGCCGCCATTGCCCTCAAACTCACCGCCAAGCTGGCTCTGCGTGTGCGCCGCACAGCAGCGGCCTTTGCGTCCTGATCGAGGAAATTGTCATGACCGCTATCACGACCCCGTTCGCGCCCCTGAATCGCCTTGGTGCCTGGAGCGCCGACCTCGCCTTGCGAGTGTTTCTGGCCTGGGAATTTTTCGAGTCGGGCTGGCAAAAATGGAATGGCGAGAACTGGTTCGAACAGCTCCAGTCGGCCTTTCCTTTCCCGTTCAACCAGCTGTCGGCCAGCTTCAACTGGCAGCTGTCGATGTGGGCAGAACTGCTGTGCGCGTTGTTGCTGTTGCTGGGCCTGGCGACGCGCTTCTCTGCACTGGTGCTGTTCATCGTCACCGTGGTGGCCATTGCCGCGGTACATTGGCCGGCGCACTGGTCGGGACTGGCAGAGCTGGCGCAGGGCTACTCGATCAGTGACCATGGCTTTGGCAATTACAAGCTGCCGTTGATCTACCTGGTGGCATTGGTGCCGCTGATGCTCAACGGGGCCGGGAAACTGAGCCTGGATAATCTGCTGCAGCGCTGGCGGCGTTGAGATGATCGCGGGGCAAGCCCGCTCCCACAGTGTTAACCCAACCTTGTGGGAGCGGGCTTGCCCCGCGATGCTACTGCGCCGGCAGCACCGCCGGCTTGTCGGCATCCTTGAGCAGAAACACCACAAACTTCGCCGGCTTGTCCTGGCTGGCATTGCGCCCGACCGTGTGAATATCGGCCGGGCCTTCATGGAAGGTCTGACCAGGCATCAAGGTGACTTCCTTGCCACCCTTCACCCCCATGACCACCGAGCCCTCCAGCACATAGACAAAGCCATGCGCGTCATGACGGTGCACCGGGTCGGCGCCCCCCGGCGGATACGCCACCTCCAGGATCAGCACTTCCTTGCCCGGGTAGTCGGGCAGCGCATGGGTCATCACCGGGGTAACGGTGGGCGGCGGCGCGCTGGTTGTCGGGGATTGGCCATGAACGGCGGTGACGCCCATCAAAGGTACAAGCACAAGCAATGACTGGATGCGCATAGGGCTCTCCTGGTCTTGTGTGTCAGCGTTGGACAGGTGTGTTTTTCAACCACGTCTGGAAATGCAGGCCGCCGATGATCGCATCGACGTCGGGCGTCAGCGAGCGATCATTGATCGGTGCGCCGAAATAAGCGGCCTGGGGATCGGCGATCACTTCGCGGGGGTCCTGTTGGTGCTGCAGATAACTGCGCACGAACTGGTCCAGCGGCTGACGGTCAGGCCCCGCTACCTCGAAAGTGCGATTGGCCGCAGGCTTGTCGACAAGGTCGGCCAGTACCTGGGCAACGTCGGATGAGGCCACCGGCTGCAGTGCAGCGGTGGTCACGCGCACACAGTTGCCGTCGGCACCGGAGTAGGCAATCGCGCCCATGAACTCGAAAAACTGCGTGGCCCGCAGGATGGTATAGGGCACACCGGCGTGTTTGATCAGCTCCTCCTGAGCCATCTTGGCGCGAAAGTACCCGCTTTCCAGCATGCGCTCGGTGCCCACAACGCAGAGTGCGATGTGATGCTTCACTCCGCGGGCCTTTTCGGCGGCAAACAGATTGCGCCCGCAGGTTTCGAAGAACCGTAACACTGCACTGTCTTCAAACGACGGCGAGTTAGCCACATCCACCACTACATCAGCGCCTTCCAGTGCCAGCTCCAGACCTTCACCGGTCAGGGCATTGACGCCGGTTTGCGGGGATGCGGCAAGCACCGCATGCCCCGTCGCACGCAGGTTGTTGCACAACTGGGTACCGATCAGGCCGGTACCGCCAATCACAACGACTTTCATGGCAGAGTCTCCCGCAAAGTGGGCGGCGAGCGTGTCCGACGCCACGGGATGACTGCATTAGGTGGTAAGGGGCCCGCTCGTTGGTAGCGTTGCAACAATCCATGATAGTGCTTCGTGCACTGGCGAGCGCAGGGACGGATCAGTGGTGATCTCCTGTGGGAGCGGCGGTGCGACGTCTCGACTTGCCCCGCGATAGCGATATGACTGACAAACCGCTATCGCGGGGCAAGCCCGCTCCTACAGGTCAGAAGCGCTCGTCCAGTATCGCCGGCAAGGTCAGTTCCCGGACAAAACTGGCCGACGACAGGCTCAGGGCCATGCGCACCACCTGGACCACATCGTGTACCGGGATCAACTGCCCCTCACCCTGCTGCTCAGCCACCTCACGCGGGATAGCCAGGGCGTCATCGGTGTTCAGATAACCCAGGTTCAGGCAGGTAACCCCCAGGTGCTGCTGGCGATAGCCCTCGCGCAAGGCATCGGCAATGCCTCGCAGGGCGAACTTGGACGCGCCGAAAGTGACTTCCGGACGCCCGCTGCGGGCAAGTCCAGAGGTTGAGCCGGTGAGAATGATACGCGGGCGGGTGCTTTGCAGCAGGGTCGGCAGCAGGCGCTTGATGACCAGCAGGGTCGCGGTGATGTTGCAGCTGACAATGGCTTCGATCTGCTCCTCGTCATCTTCGAGAAAGTCGTAGTCGGGGCCAAAAGCACGCTGTTCCCAGATCCCCAGGTTGTAGATCAAGGTGTCCAGCCCCTGTTCAGCCACCGCCTGCTCCAGCTGCTGCGCGGCTTGCCGGGGATGGGTCAGGTCGGCCGCAATCCATTGGACCTGCACTCCGGGTTGAGCGCCGAGCCCTTGCGGCTTGCTGCGCGACACGCCGATCAGGGTGTCGCCGGCCTCTCCCAAGCCCTCGATCAACGCCTTGCCCAACCCTTTGCTGGCACCTACCACCATGGTTCTCATCGCCTGTCTCCTGACGTGGCTTGCTGTTTGAGGCGGACATGCCAGCAGAACGATGAGGGTTTGGCAAAGCGTCGACTGTATCCAGATGTGTAGCTGTTAGCCGCTATGCCAGGTAGCGCCGGAACCAATCCAGGGTCCGCTCCCAGGCCAGCTTCGCCGCCGCTTCGTCGTAGCGCGGCGTGGTGTCGTTGTGAAAGCCGTGATTGGCGCCGGGATAAAAATAGGCTTCGAAGGTCTTGCCCGTCGCTTTCAGCGCCCGCTCGTAGGCTGGCCAGCCCTCATTGATGCGGGTGTCCAGCTCGCCGTAATGCAGCAACACCGGCGCCTTGATCTTCGCGACATCCTTGGTGTCCGGCTGACGTCCGTAGAAAGACACCGCCGCCCCCAGCTCCGGATAGGCCACCGCCGCCGCGTTGGCCACACCACCGCCGTAGCAAAAGCCGGTGATACCGACTTTGCCGGTGGTGTGTTCGTTCTTCATCAACCACTCGATGGCGGCGAAGAAGTCATTCATCAGCTTTTGCGGGTCGACCTTTTCCTGCAGTGCACGGCCCTTGTCGTCATCGCCCGGATAGCCGCCAACCGAGGTCAGTCCATCGGGCGCCAAGGCAACAAAACCGGCTTTGGCCAGACGCCGTGCGACATCTTCGATATAGGGGTTCAGGCCGCGATTCTCATGCACCACCACAACCCCCGGCACTTTGCCCTGTACCTTGGCCGGGCGCACCAGATAACCACGGACCTGACCATGGCCCCTGGGTGAAGGATAAGTGACATATTCGGCGATGATGTCCGGATCGTTGGCCGCCACTTGCACGGCCAGCGCGTAGTTGGGGCTCAAGGAGGCCAACAAGGCACTGGCGGTCATCCCGGCCAGAGTGAAAGCCGCTGCACGGTCGAGAAACTCACGGCGGTTGATCTGGCCGTGGGCATAGTAGTCATAGAGTTCGAGCAGTTCAGGGGCAAAGTCTTTGGCAGTGAGACGTTCCATGGGCGCATGCTCTGTGAAGTGAGTCAGGGGCACGAAGGTCTGATTCATTAAAGCAGGCTTGCCGGTTCATGGCTGGGGCGTGATGAATGCGTATCGTCGTTGTGCAACAGGAAATCGATCATTGCCCTGACCCGCGACGGCACATGCCGGGCATGCGGATAGATAAGCATGAACGGTCGCGAGGCACCGCCGAAGTCGCTGAGCACCTCCACCAACTGCCCGTTGTCCAGTTCCTGTTGCACGGTGAATCGATAGGCCTGCATCAACCCGGCGCCGCTTTTCACCAGGGTGACGGTTGCCAGAAAGTCCTCCAGACAGGTGTAACTACCTGAGGTTTGCAGCTCCATCGGTTTACCGCCAACGCGAAAAGACCAGGTGCTGGGACGACCGCTGCTGGGCAGCTCGAACTGGATGCATTCATGATCGAGCAAGTCCTGCGGCGTCCCGGGCGTCCCCACGCGCCGCAGGTAGTCGGGTGTCGCCACCACCACCAGCTCGGCATCCTCCAGGCGGCGGGCGATCAGGTTCGAATCGGCAGGTTCGCGCCCGCGGATCGCCAGGTCATAGCCTTCATCGGCAAAGTCGATGTTGCGGTTGCTGACGTGCACATCGATCCGCACCTGCGGATAGCGCTGACGAAACAGCGGCAGGCGCGGCAGCAGTCGATAATGAGCGTAGGGTGTCGGCATGCTGATGCGCAACAAACCGGACGGCATCACCTGTGAACCGCTGACCTCACGCTCGGCATCGACCAGTTGCGTCAGGGCCTGACGGCATTGTTCGTAGTATCGGCGCCCACCTTCGGTCAGGCGCATCTGGCGGGTAGTGCGCACGAACAAACGCACGCCCAGTCGTTCTTCCAGACGCGCCACCGAGCGGCTCACCGCCGCCGGGGTGATCCCGGCCTGGGTTGCGGCACCGGTGAAACTGCTGGTTTCAGCCGCCAGACAGAACAGCTCGATACTGCCCAGTTGAAAATCATCGAAAAGGCGCGTCATGGTCGCTCGATTAGTTACATGGAGTATCTATTCAAGTTCCATACGCACCATTTTTCAAGTGCAGCTTGCCAATTACAGTGAACTCCACCTACCGGGCCTACCGCCCGGCCTTTTGGAGAGATCAATCATGCAAGCCAGCAAAACCGTCATCGTCACCGGCGCTTCCAGCGGCCTGGGTTTCGCCATCGCCAAAGCCTACCTTGAGCGCGGCGACAATGTAGTCGGCAACGCCCGCACCCTGGCGCGCTTGCAGGAAGCCGCGGATAAATTGGGCAATCCGGCAAATTTCCTCCTGGTGGAAGGCGACATTTCCCAGCCGCAAACGGCTGAAAGACTGTTCGCCCAGGCCATTGAAGCCTTCGGCAAGGTCGACGTGCTGGTCAACAATGCCGGCATCTTTATCGCCAAGCCAGTGGCCGAGTACACCCCGGCTGACATCGAGGCCATCGTCGACACCAACCTCAAAGGCTTCGTTTATCCCGCCCAGGCGGCTGCACGGCACATGACACAGAACGGCGCCGGGCAGATCATCGCCATCACCGCCTCCATCGCCCTGCAACCCAATACCAAGGTGCCGGCGCTGCTGCCGGTACTGATCAAGGGCGGCTTGAACCAGGCGGTACGCGCCCTGGCGCTGGAACTGGCGTCTGCGCAAGTACAGGTCAATGGCGTGGCGCCGGGGATCATCGATACCCCACTGCATGGCGATGACCCGCAGGTGCGCAACGCGCTCAAGGCCCTGGCCCCGACCGGACAGATCGGTACTCCTCAGGACGTTGTCGATGCTGTGCTTTACTTGAGCGACTCGCGTTTCGTCACCGGAACCGTCATGGCGGTGGATGGTGGTTCGGCTACAGGTGTCTGGTAAGCAATCGGAGGAAAACCGTCATGCCCTATGTTCATATTCGGGTCACCCAGGAAGGCGTCAGCGCCGAGCAAAAGCGCGCACTGATCGAAGGAACTACCGAGCTGTTGTTTCAGGTGCTGAACAAGCCACCGGCCTCGACCTTTGTGGTAATCGAGGAAGTGCCGACCGACAACTGGGGGGTCGGCGGTGAGACGGTGACAGCGCTGCGCAAACGTGAAAAACAAACTTCGGGCTGACCAGGGCTCACGCTGCTGACTACCGATCCGCGCATGGCGGATCGCTAGTCAGCGTTTGCGCCGATCTGCTAGCCTCAAACGCCCCCAACCCTGCAAACAGACCCCATTACCAATGCCCCTCGCCCTGATCGGTAGCACCGTCGAACTCCAGCCCCTGCGCAGCGACCACGCCCCTCACCTGCTGGCCGCCGCTGCCGATGGCGAACTGTGGAACCTCAAGGTCACCGCCGTTCCTGGTGCGGATACGGTCGAGCAGTACATCGCCACTGCCCTGGCCGGCCAGCAGGCCGGCACTGTGCTGCCTTTCGCCATCGTCCAGCGTGACAGTGGCAACGTGGTTGGCTCCACGCGTTTCTGGAAGATCGACCGGCACAACCGCAAGCTGGAGATCGGCCACACCTGGCTGAGCGCCTCGGTGCAGCGCTCCGGCATCAATACCGAAGCCAAGTACCTGTTGCTCTGTCATGCCTTCGAGGTCATGCAGTGCGTGCGCGTGCAGTTCAGTACCGATGTGCTCAATGACAAATCCCGCGCCGCCATTCTGCGTATCGGCGCCGTTGAAGAAGGCATCGTCCGCCACGAGCGAATCATGCCTGACGGACGCAAGCGCGATACCCGGCGCTTCAGCATCATCGACTCGGAATGGCCAGCGGTGAAACAGCACTTGCAGCGTTTGCTCAACCGCGAATGAGGCGGTTCGGACAAGCCGATGGAACGCCCACCTAGGTAAAGGCGTTTGCCGAGCAGATGATCAAGGATCACACTAAAACCAATCAGCTGCCGACCTTGAAACATCACCTCGAAGTGGCCAAGCAACTGCAGAACGCGCACCGCAAGAACTGAAGGAGGTGTCTGACATGAGAAAGGTCAGCCCGGCGTGCCCGACCTGCCTACGGCTCGATTTTGTCCAGGACACATTGTTCGGCCCTGTCGCCCATAGTGCCGAGTGCCAGGTGCAAGTGGCGCCGTTGAACCTCAATGGCCTGCCTGGCCTACGGATGCAAGTCCGGGCGCCAGTGCCGGCCAAGCTTGAGCGCTCGCATAGCGTGGCGTTTGTCTGGGAAGGTCGTACTTATCGCGGGATCATTCACTATCACAGACGATGTGAAGACGGCGGATTGCAGTTGCAGCTTGAGTTGCAATAGCGGGCAAGCGCTTCGAGGCAGATCGTAGCCACTGCCCGGGCACAGAGCGTGAACAGATCCGTCTCGACCTCGCCTTCAGGAGACCCTCATGCCAGCCCTCTTCAACCTCCAGCGCTTTGTCGACGCCCAGGACCCTTTCCTTGACCGGGTCCTGACTGAACTCCAGGCCGGGCGGAAAACCAGCCACTGGATATGGTTCATCTTTCCCCAACTGGAGGGCCTGGGTCACAGCGAAATGGCCGAACGCTATGCCCTGCAATCTGCTGACGAAGCCCGTGCGTATCTGCGCCATGAGGTTTTACGTGCCCGCCTGGAACAATGCGTCGCCGCAATCTTGCAGCACACGGACAAAAGCGCTGTGCAAATCCTTGGTCACACTGACGATCTGAAGCTGCGCTCCTGCCTCACCTTGTTTGCCAGCGTCGAACCCGATCATCCCTTGTTCAAGGCCGCGCTGGAGCAGTTCTATGACGCGCAACCCGACCCCAGGACCTTACAGCTGCTGCAAGCCTGAGTTCGCTTATTGCTTTCTCTATCAACCTTGACGGCGAACGGATACAGCTAAGCCAATCCGGCCCGGACAACAGCAACAACTCAGGCAGTAGCCCGAGGCTGGAACGGAATGTGACTGCGCCCCAGGCGTTGCTCTTCACGTACCTGCGCAACCAGGGCCGCCAATTCATGACAGGTGGTCAGGCTATACACACCAATGCCGGTGACCGTCAGGCAATCATCCAGGCTGTCACCCTGCCCTAACTGGATGGTCAAGTGTTCTCCGTCGGTGCAGGACACCACGCAACGGTCAGGCAGAAACGCCTGCTCGATAAGCTGGCGTAATTCAAGGTTGGAAACGCCAATCAGTGACATAGTTCGATCCTCGTGTCGGAGGTTCCGACTGCTCAGTTACTACCGAGCGGGCCTTCTCCGCCAATTGAAAATGCTGATCCGGCGCCAGCGCCTTCATGCAGTGCAGCAATCAACCGGGGGCTAACTGCCTTGAGCCTTTACCCGGGGCGATGTTGAACGCCCCTGCGGTTGCAATCCGATGGAATTTTTCCAGCCTTGCAGGACTCACTAAGAACATTGAAGGGATGTTCTCGGTCATTGCACTGAAAGGATCTATAAAGCCCTATGAACAACGCAAAGCTTTTCGTCATCGACTATCAACTGCACGGCGATCACAAGTCATTCATCATCCGCGCCGAAACGATGGACAGCGCCGAAGCCTGGCATTGGGCAAGTTGCGACGCCGGGGTTGGCCGTATCGGTCGCTACGGGCGCGAGAAGGTGAAAAAAGTCAGTCAGCCGCTGGCCGAACGTTATGGCATTACCGAAGTTAAATGGCGCCAGTCCAGTTGAATCAGCTCAATGACGCCCACAGATGCTGGGCCGCATAAGCACGCCATGGGCTCCAGGCCCGGGCGCGATCCGCCAGTTGCACCTCGGGCCCTTCCAGCAGGCGCAAGGCCTTGACCAGGGCAACGTCCCCCAACGGCAAGGCATCGCCGGCGCCCAGTTGACGCAACGCCAGGTACTGAGCGCTCCACGGGCCGATCCCGCGCAATTGGCACAGGCGCTGCACCCAGCTGTCTAGGTCGGCACCCGGACGCAACAGTTGCGGTTCATCGAGCAGTGCCCGGGCCAGGGTCGATAATGTCGCGGCGCGTGAACGGGGCATGCCGAGCCCGCTCAGATCTTCATCGACCACGGCTGCAGGTACCGGAAACACATGGCTCAGCCCTGCTGCTTCAGCGAGCTGCGACGACAACGGCTGGCCATAGCGAGCCACCATCCGCGCAGCCAGGGTCATCGCCCCGGCCACACTGATCTGCTGACCCAATACGGTACGCATGGCCTGCTCGAAACCGTCCCAACCCTGGGGTACACGCAATCCTGGCCGAACGGCGATCAGCCTCGCCATCAGCGGATCAGTGCCCAGTTGCGCCTCGATCCGCGCGGGTTGCGCATTCAGGTCAAAGACCCGCCGCACCCGGGCGATCAAGCCGGGCAGCGCCGCTGCAGGAACACCACTAAGCGTCAGTTTCAATCGATGCCCGCGCGCCCTGCTGACCTGAATCACCGCGTGGCGACCGGCCACGACGACACTGCGCGAATACACCCCGGCCTGCACCGTCTCGATACCGGCAATACAGCGCGCAGACAGAAACCTCAGCAGCGACGGCCAGTGCAAAGGGGGCTGGTAGTTCAGCCAGAAAGTCAGCAAACAGTCGGGCCGTAAACTGCGCCGGTAACCGTGCATGGCAGAGACATGATTCATTGGCGGATCATCGCCCGATTGCCGCAGGCTTTGCCAGTATCGATTTCAGCAGGCAGAAACGACAACGGCCAGGCAACGCAAGTGCCTGGCCGCTGATAGGTGAAACGGCGTTACTTGCCGTTGGTGAGGGTGTTGTAGCTGGTGATCAGGTTGCGGTAGTCCGGGATGTGGTTGGAGAACAGCGTGCCCAGGCCTTCGATGTCGTTGCGCCAGTCGCGGTGCAGCTCACAGGCCAGACCGAACCAGGTCATCAGCTGGGCGCCGGCTTGCGACATGCGGTCCCAGGCCGAATCGCGGGTCAGCGCGTTGAAGGTACCCGAAGCGTCGGTGACCACGAATACTTCAAAACCTTCGGCCAGGGCCGACAGTGCCGGGAAGGCCACGCACACCTCTGTCACCACGCCAGCGATGATCAGTTGCTTCTTGCCGGTGGCCTTGACCGCCTTGACGAAATCTTCGTTGTCCCAGGCGTTGATCTGGCCTGGACGGGCGATGTACGGCGCCTCCGGGAACTGCGCCTTGAGCTCGGGTACCAGCGGGCCGTTGGGGCCGGTTTCAAAGCTGGTGGTGAGGATGGTGGGCAGGTTGAAATACTTGGCCAGGTCACCCACAGCCAGCACGTTGTTCTTGAACTTGTCCGGATCGATGTCGCGCACCAGCGACAGCAGACCGGTCTGGTGATCGACCAGCAAAACAGCAGCGTTGTTTTTGTCCAGACGAACGTAGGGCTTGCTCATGGTGTTACTCCTTGCGTGGGTAGACCGGCACCCAGTGGCACCGGACATGAGGGATCAGCGTGCCGAATCCAGTTGTTCGTTTTCTTTGGCGACCTGTTGCGCCTTGAGGTAGCTTTCGATCAGCAGTTGGTAGTGCGGGAACACTGCGCTATAGGCTTCAGCCCACTGTTGTGCGTCCGGGCGGTTCCAGGTGCGCTGGACTTCCGAGCACACCGCAGCGGTGTCCATCGGGACGACACCGGCCTGCATGATGCGCGACAGGGTGATTTCCTGAGCCATCTTCGAATAGGTGCCGCTGGCGTCGATCACCGCAAATACCTGGTAACCGGCACTGACCGCGCTGATGCTCGGGAAGGCCATGCACACACTGGTGATGGTGCCAGCGATGATCAGTTGCTTCTTGCCGGTAGCCTCGACCGCCTTGACGAACTCCGGATTGTCCCAGGCGTTGATTTCACCTTTGCGCGCAACATATTTGGCATGCGGCGCAGCTTCATGGATTTCCGGAATCAGCGGGCCGTTGGGGCCTTGAGGCACGGATGCCGTGGTAATCACCGGGATCTTGGCCAGGCTGGCGACCTTGGCCAGGGTAATGGCGTTGGCCCGCAGTTCAGTCATGGGCATGTCCTTGACCGTCTGGAACAGACCACTCTGGTGGTCGATCAGCAGCATCGCGGCGTTATCAGGATCGATACGCGGGACCTGGCCATTGAAATTGGCAACGTTGGCAAATGTACTCATGACACATTCTCCTTGGGGTCTGGCTGCAAGTTGTGCTCGCAGCCGGGTCGAAGGCCACCCGTCGGGCGACCTTCGGGTTATTGATACTAGTTGTCGTGACGAGAACCGCCCGACCCATTCATCTGGCCGAAACGACCGGCACGGAAGTCATCGAAAGCCTCGGCAATCTCCGCCTCGCTGTTCATCACGAACGGGCCGTAGCCGACGATCGGCTCGTCCAGCGGTTCGCCGCTGAGCAGCAGCACCGACACCTCGGTCTGCGCTTCCAGCAACAGTTCGTCACCGGCACGGTCGAACAACACCAGCTGCGCCGGGCCGACGGCGCGCTCGCCATTGACCAGCAGCTTGCCGCGCAACACCACCAGCGCCGTGCTGCGCCCTGCCGCGCTGGGCAGGCGCACCGGTGCGCCAGGTTTGAGCTGCAGGTCCCAAACATCCATCGGCGAAAAGGTCTGCGCCGGGCCCTGGTGGCCACGGAACTCGCCGGCGATCACCCGCAGGCTGCCGCTACCGGCGCCCAGGGGCACGACAGGAATGTCGCTGCTGAGCAGGGTCTGGTAACCGGCTGCTGCCGATTTGTCCTTGGCCGGCAGGTTGACCCACAGCTGGACCATCTCCAGGGTGCCGCCCTTGGCGGCGAACGCCGGCGAGTGGAACTCTTCATGGAGGATGCCGTTGGCCGCGGTCATCCACTGCACATCGCCCGGGCCGATCAGGCCACCGGCACCGGTAGAGTCGCGGTGTTCCAGTTCGCCCTGGTAGACGATGGTCACGGTTTCAAAGCCGCGATGCGGGTGTTGGCCGACACCACGACGGGCAGTGGTCGGGGTGAAGTCGTGAGGGCCGGCATAGTCCAGCAACAGGAACGGACTGATGTGCTGCGCCAGGTTGTCGTAGGTGAACAGGCTGCGTACCGGGAAGCCATCGCCGACCCAGTGCGGGTTGGGGCTGCTGTAGACGCCTTGGATCTTTTTCATGAGATGTCTCCTCTCGTGGATGGCTATAACCATACGAGCGCAACGACATCGGCGGTAGATCAGTTAAACTGTCTTCAGCGTTCCATATGGAGAACACTGATGGAAGACCTCAACGACCTTTACTACTTTGCCCAGGTCGTCGATCACGGTGGCTTTGCCCCTGCTGGTCGTGCCCTGGACATGCCCAAGTCAAAACTCAGCCGGCGCATCGCCGGGCTGGAAGAACGTCTCGGCGTGCGCCTGATTCAGCGCTCGACCCGACACTTTTCGGTCACCGAAATCGGTCAGGCCTATTACCGCCACTGTGTGGCGATGCTGGTGGAAGCCGAAGGCGCCGCCGAGTTGATCGAGCGCAACCGTGCCGAACCGCAAGGCATCGTGCGCCTGAGCTGCCCGACTGCCCTGCTGGATTTCTGGGTGGGCGCCATGCTGACCCGCTTCATGGTCCAGTGCCCGTTGGTGCAACTGCACATTGAAAGCACCAACCGCCAGGTCGACCTGATTCAGGAAGGCATCGACATCGCCTTGCGGGTGCGCGTGCCGCCGCTGGAAAGCAGTGACCTGGTGATGAAAACCCTGGCCCACAGCACCCAGTGCCTGGTGGCCTCACCCGAGCTGCGCGAGCGCCTGCCGACGCGTCCGGTACCGGCTGACCTTGCCAGCCTGCCAAGTTTGCACTGGGGCAAACCGCAACGGGACTATCACTGGGAGCTGGTCGGTCCTGATGGCGCTCGCGCCAGCCTGCGCTATCAACCGCGACTGGTCACCGACGATCTGCTGATGTTGCGCGAGGCAGCAGTGGCTGGCGTTGGTGTGGTTCATGTGCCGTTGGTGGTGGTGCGTGATGAACTCGATAGCGGCCAACTGGTCAGGGTCACCCCTGAGTGGGCACCGGAGTGCGGCGTGCTGCACGCGGTGTTCGCCTCGCGCCGGGGGTTGCTGCCGGGCGTGCGCAGCTTGCTGGACTTTCTGGCGAAAGAATTCGAGGTCAGTGATATCACCTGATATCGCGGGGCAAGCCCGCTCCCACTGTGGGAGCGGGCTTGCCCCGCGATTGGCCTCACCCTATTGCTGCAGCAAGAACGCCGTGACCCGCTCGCTGCAAGCCGCAGGGTCTTCCTGCATGAAGCAGTGTCCGCCCGGCACTTGCTCGGCGCTGACCTGTCGATTGTCCTGCGCCCAGCGCTGCACCGACTGCGGTACGAAGGGATAGGTGGTTTCGCCGTAGAGTACCTGGCTCGGGGTCTTCACCCGGGTCAGCGAAGCCCACATGCGCCGCGGGAATGAACTGAAAATCTCCACTTCACGGCTTGGCCTGCACTTGAGCACCACGCCTTCGCCACAATCGCCGATGGCATGCTCGATATACGACTGCAACGCATGCTCGTTCCAGCCTTTGAAGATCCCCCGCCCCTCCAGCGAGGCGCGTGCGGCGCTACGGTCCGGCCAATGACTGCGGCGGGTCGCGGCCTTGCGCGCCAAGGCGTGACGGCGGTGCAGGCCAACCAGCGCAGCGGCGCCCATGATGCCCATCATCGAGCGGCTGAACAGCACCGGATCGAGCAGGACCGCACGCTGAAACAACTGCGGCCGATACGCCAGCATCAACCCGGTCAGCACCCCGCCAAAACTGTGGCCGACGGCAAAGCGCGGCACCTCGGCGTATTCGCCACGGCCCGCCTCGAAGGCCTCGATAGCCAGTTCTGCGGTACGGTTCCAGCCCTGGAACGGGCCGCCATGGTCACTGTCGCCATGGCCTTGGACATCACACAACCAGAGGTCGAAGTGTTCTGCCAGGCGCGCCAGCATTGGCTGGTAGACCAGACAGCAAAAGCCGTTGCCGTGGAGAAAATGCAGCAAGGGTTTGCCGCTGGCGGGTGAGCGCCAGCCGCGCAAGGTAAAGCCGGCACTTGTGTCATGGGACCAGGGAATCAACTGCATGTGCCAGCGCACTCATTCAGGAAAAACTCGATTCTACAAAGAGCAGCGGGTAAAGGGATATCACCAGCAACGCCGCCATCAGGACATTGAACAGCATTAACCAGCGCGGGTTCTGCAGTACCGTACGCAAAGCGCTGCCGAACATCACCCAGACGCACACGCTGGGCAGGTTGACCAGGGCGAACACAGTGGCGATGACGATCACGTTGGTGACGTAGCCCTGGGCTGGCGTGTAGGTAGTGATTGCCCCCACCGCCATGACCCAGGCCTTGGGGTTGACCCATTGAAACGCCGCCGCGCCCCAGAAGCCGAGCGGTTTACGGCTCTCGGGGTTACTGACCGACAAAGGCCCGGAGGTGGCGATTTTCCACGCCAGGTACAGCAAGTAGGCCGCGCCGACATAGCGCAGCACGGTATAGATCGGCGGATAGGCCTTGAACACTTCACCGAGGCCAAAGCCCACCGCCAGCACCATGACCATGAAGCCCACGCTGATGCCCAAGGCGTGCGGAATCGAACGGCGCACGCCAAAGTTCACCCCGGAGGCAAGCAACATGGTGTTGTTGGGCCCCGGGGTGATCGAAGACACGAAGGCGAACAGCACGAAGGCGGTTATCAGGTCGATTGAGCTGAGCATGGCAGGCATCCAGATTTTTTCTTGTGGGCTGCACTGACACTAGCGGAGTCCTGCTCTAGGCCGACCATACAGTTAATGAAAATAATACCGTATCACTTGACTGTACCCATTCAAGCCAATGCCGCTTCAACGAACTCCAGGCGGTCCTGACCGAAGAACATCTGCTCACCGACAAAGAACGTGGGTGCGCCGAATGCGCCACGGCGCACGGCTTCTTCCGTGGCCTCCTTGAGTGCCGCCTTGACCTGTGGGTCTGCGCTCCAGGCTTGGTACTGTTCAGGATCGAAGCCTGCTTCGCGCAACACCGCTGCCAACACCTGCGGATCGCCCAGATTGCGTTGCTGCACCCACATCGCCGGGAACAGCGCATCCAGGTAAGCCTCGAAGCGCTCGGGTTGAAACAATTGCACAGCCATGGTGCCGCGCATCAGCCCCAGGGTATTGACCGGAAAGCCCGGCGGGAACGCCAGGGTCACGCCATAGCGCTTGGCATAGCGCTGAAAATCGGCAAACACGTAGCGCGCCTTGGCCGGCACCATTGCTGGCGAAGCATTGCCAGTAGCCTGGAACACCCCGCCCAGCAGCATCGGCCGGTACAGCAGTTGCGCATCGTGGCGGGCACACAGCGCCGGCAGTTGGGTCCAGGCCAGGTAGCTGGCCGGGCTGCCCAGGTCAAAGAAGAATTCGACGGTTTTGCTCATTGTTCAGAGTCCTTGTTGTTATCGGAGGCTTACCAGCGTTCCATCCACGGCCGCAGATCGAGTTCGAAGGTCCAGGCATCACGCGGCTGCGCGTGCAGGAACCAGTAGCTGTCGGCGATGTGCGCGGGGTCAAGGATGCCGTCCTGTTCCTTGAGCGCATAGCGCTCGGGGAAGCTGTCGCGGATGAACGCGGTGTCGATGGCGCCGTCCACCACCACATGGGCGACATGAATATTACGCGGCCCAAGCTCGCGGGCCATGCTCTGCGCCAGGGCGCGAATGCCATGTTTGGCCCCGGCGAACGCGGCAAAGCCGGCAGCGCCGCGCAGGCCGGCGGTAGCGCCGGTGAACAGAATGGTTCCGCGCTCACGGGTCACCATGCGCCGGGCCACGGCCTGACTGGTCAGGAAGCCGGCGAAGCAGGCCATTTCCCAGATCTTGAAGTACTTTCGTGCGGTCTCGTCGAGAATGCTGCACGGCACGTTGGCGCCAATGTTGAACACGAACGCCTCGATCGGGCCGAGGGTAGTTTCGATCTGTTCAACCAGCGCCGCCACCTCCTCTTCCTTGCGTGCATCGGAGGCAAAGCCATGCGCCTCGCCACCCGCGGCACGAATCTCGTCCACCAGCGGCTGCAGTTTGTCGGCGCTGCGCCGGGTCACGCAGGCGATGTAGCCCTCGCGGGCAAAACGCTTGGCAATCGCTCCGCCGGTGGCATCACCGGCCCCTACTACCAACACCACTTTCTTGCCCTGGGTCATCCATCGCCTCCATTGGTAAACGATCATTTAGTAAGCGAACGCTATGCTATGATTCAGGCTTCGTCAAGTCAGTGCTACGGAGAAGGTCGGCGTGCGCTACTCCACCACCCACAAGGAACAAACCCGGCAGAAACTGCTGGAGAGCAGCGGCGCCCTGGCCAAGCGCGGCGGCTTCAATGCCACTGGCGTCGCTGGCTTGATGAAGGCCATCGGCCTCACTGGCGGGGCGTTCTACAACCACTTCCCGTCCAAGGACGACCTGTTCACCGAAGTGGTGCGCCGCGAGCTGTCGCTGAGCCCCATGGCCCAGCAACCGATGAACCGCCAGCGCCTTGAACGCTGCCTGGACCATTACCTGAGCCTGGCCCACGTGCACAACCCCGAAGGCGGTTGCGCCATCCCGGCTCTGGGTGCCGAAATCGCCCAGGCGCCGCTGCCGGTGCGTGAAGAAGCCGAACACTGGCTGCGCACCCTGCAACAAGCCTGGGCCGACACCCTCGAAGACCCGGACCTGGCCTGGGCCCTGCTCAGCCAGTGCGTGGGTGCGCTGGTGATCGCGCGCATGCTGGCCACCCCATCCAGCCAGCAGGAAGTGCTCAAGGCCTCCCGTGAGTTTCTCGCCGGGGCCTTGCATGAGAGTCCTTGAACCGCTGTTGCTTGGTCTGGCCCTGCTCGCCCCGCTCAACGCCCTCGCCGCCTGCCCCGCTGGCCAATACGAAATCTGCCTGGGCAGTTGCATCTGCTCGCCGATCGATCCGGGCGAGGCCCGTAGCGTGCTCGACGACCTCGGACGCATCGCCAGCAGTTCCCTGGCCCTGGCCCTGCAACAGGCACGCGACACCGCGGCGGCCGGTACGGTGCTGCCGATTCCCCTGCACATCCGCGCCCAGCTTGAACCGTACTACGACTTCCAGGTGCTGGATGCGGCGCGCTACAAGGTCGGCGATCAACAGGCGCTGGACAGCGCCAATGCCCTGCTGCAGAACCCCGACGTCAATGCCGTAACGCTGATCGACATCATCGTCTTTCGCAACGAGGCCGATGCCCAGGACAACGCCGCGCTCTGGGCCCATGAACTGCACCACGTGCAGCAATACCAGCAATGGGGCGTGGAAGAATTCGCCCGGCGCTACTCGCGCGACTTCGATGCGGTCGAGGCACCGGCTTACGAGATTCAGTCGAAAGTCAGCAAAGCCCTGCGCGAACGCTCATCCGGCCAGGCACGCTGAACTAGACTTAATGATTGCCCCACGAGAAATGGCCCGAGGTCGTCGCCTGGCGTGACGACCCCGTTGACGTTGGACTTCTTGCAGGAGAACACGCAATGGACGAAGCCAAGCTGAACGACTTCATGGGAAAGCTGGTCAACGACATGGGCGCCGCCGCCCTGCTCGCCAACCTGATCCTCGGCGATGAACTGGGCCTGTACCGGGCCATGGCTGACAGTCAATTCATCAGCCCCGAACAACTGGCGCAAAAGACCGGCTGCAATGCCCGGCTGCTGCGCGAATGGCTCAGCGCCCAAGCCGCGTCGGGCTATATGGAACACCAGGATGGCCGCTTTCGCCTGCCCGAGGAGCAGGCCATGGCCCTGGCTATCGAGGACTCACCGGTGTACGCCGCAGGCGGTGCTTCGGTGATTGCCGCCCTGTATCACGACAAAGACAAACTGGTAGCCGCCATGCGCGGCGATGGCGGCCTGGCCTGGGGCGATCATCATCCGTGCATGTTCAGCGGCACTGAGCGCTTCTTCAGACCCGGCTACCGCGCCCATCTGGTCAGCGAATGGCTGCCAACCCTGACCGGAGTGCTCGATAAACTGCAAGCCGGGGCCAAGGTCGCCGACGTGGGTTGCGGGCATGGCGCCTCGACGGTGATCCTCGCCCAGGCCTTTCCGGCTTCGCAGTTCTACGGTTTCGACTACCACGCGCCGTCGATCACGGTGTCGAGCCAGCGCGCCGCCGAAGGCGGTGTGGCCGAACGCACGCAGTTCATCCAGGCCAGCGCCAAGGATTTCCCCGGCACGGATTACGACCTGATCTGCTATTTCGATTGCCTGCACGACATGGGCGACCCGGTTGGCGCTGCCCGCCATGCCTACAAGGCGCTAAAGGCCGACGGTACGGTCCTGCTGGTCGAGCCCTTTGCCAACGACAGCCTGGAAGAAAACAGCACACCCGTTGGTCGGCTGTTTTATGCCGCCTCGACTTTTATCTGCACGCCCAACTCGCTGTCCCAGGAAGTCGGTCTGGGGCTTGGTGCCCAGGCAGGGGAAGCGCGCTTGCGCGCGGTGTTCGCGGAGGCTGGCTTCAAACATTTTCGCCGGGCCACGGAAACGCCTTTCAATTTGATTCTGGAAGCTCGCAAGTAGTCGCTTTTCGCGGGGCAAGCCCGCTCCCACCGGGTGTCTGTGGGAGCGGGCTTGCCCCGCGAAATTCGTATACCATATCCACAAAGAACTTCGGACGACGCCACCGTGACCGTACCTCGCCTTAACGCCCCGGATCTGGGCAATACGCCTTCGACCTCGGAAATCATCACCCATCACCTGCGCGATGCGATCATTGCCGGGCACTTCGCCGAAGACGAACCGATCCGCCAGGACGACATCGCCCGTCAGTTCAACGTCAGCAAGATCCCCGTGCGCGAGGCGCTCAAGCGCCTGGAGGCCGAGGGGCTGGTGATGTTCCAGCGCAATCGCGGGGCGATGGTCACGCGCATCTCCGAACCGGAGCTGGCGCAGATGTTCGAAGTGCGCATGCTGCTTGAAGACAAGGCGCTGCGCCTGGCGATCCCGAACATGACCGAAGCAACTTTCGCGCGCGCCGAACGGATCTGCCAGGAGTTCGTCGGCGAGAACGACGTCGGGCGCTGGGCCGAGCTGAACTGGGAGCTGCACGCCTGCCTGTACGAGCCGGCGCAGCGGCCCTTTCTGGTCAACATGATCCGCTCGGTGAACGACAAGCTGGAGCGCTACCTGCGCATGCAAATGAGCCTGTCGGCGGGCAAGGAACGCGCCGATCATGAACACCGCGAGATCCTCGATGCCTGCCGGGCCAAGGATGTCGAACGTGCCGTCACGCTGCTCGACGAGCACATCGCCGGCGTCTGCAAGACCCTCTTCGAGCACCTGCCGCAGACCAAGTGACGGGAACCCGGTGGGAGCGGGCTTGTCCCGCGATTGCGGACTCACAGTCACATCGCATCGCGGGGCAAGCCCGCTCCCACCGGGGTTCGGTCGCTGTGCTGATTTCGTCGTTCTCGTGGCTTAAAGGCATCAAGCCTGCAAGCCAGGCGACAAGCCACTCTGTCGTTCACTTCCCTGAACGGACGCGGCCTGCCCATGAAACGCATCAGCGTGATCGACTCCCACACCGGCGGTGAACCCACCCGCCTGGTCACCGACGGATTCCCTACGCTTGGCCACGGCAGCATGGCCGAACGCCGCCAGCGCCTGGCCGAGCACTACGATCAATGGCGCAGCGCCTGCATGCTGGAGCCGCGTGGCAGTGACGTGCTGGTTGGCGCGCTACTGTGCGAGCCGGTCGATCCCGGCGCCTGTGCCGGGGTGATCTTCTTCAACAACACCGGCTACCTGGGCATGTGTGGCCACGGCACCATCGGCCTGGTGGTGTCACTGGCGCACCTGGGCCGCATCGGGCCGGGTGTGCACCGTATTGAAACCCCGGTCGGCACCGTGCAGGCGACCCTGCACGAAGACCACTCGGTCAGCGTGCGCAACGTACCGGCCTACCGTTACCGCAAGGACCTGACACTGGAGGTGCCGGGCATCGGCCGGGTGGTCGGCGATGTCGCCTGGGGCGGCAACTGGTTCTTCCTGATCGCCGATCACGGCCTGAGCGTCGCCGGCGACAACATCGAAGCGCTGACCGCCTATACCTACGCCGTGCAACAGGCGCTGGAGAATCAGGGCATTCGCGGCGAAGACGGCGGCCTGATCGACCATATCGAACTGTTCGCTGACGACCCCGACGCCGACAGCCGCAACTTCGTGCTCTGCCCCGGCAAAGCCTATGACCGTTCGCCCTGCGGCACCGGCACCAGCGCCAAGCTCGCGTGTCTGGCCGCCGACGGCAAGCTGCAACCCGGTCAGGTGTGGCGTCAGGCCAGCGTGATCGGTAGCCAGTTCGAAGGTTCATACGAGGCCGACGGCGAGCGCATCGTGCCAACCATTCGCGGCCGCGCGCACATCAGCGCCGAAGCCACGCTGATCCTGCAGGAAGACGACCCGTTCGCCTGGGGCATCCGCCCGTGAACCGTGGTGCCGTGGCCGATGTGATCGTGATCGGCGCCGGGATCATCGGCGCCGCCTGTGCGCAGTCGCTGGCCGCGCGAGGGCTGCAGGTGCTGGTACTCGATGCCGGTCTGCACGGCGCCACGGCCGCTGGCATGGGTCACCTGCTGGTGCTCGACGACAATGCCGCAGAGTTGGCGCTCAGCCAGCATTCGCTGCAACGCTGGCGTGAACTAGCTCCCCGGCTCCCCGAAGACTGCGCCTACCGCAGCAACGGCACCCTGTGGCTGGCGGCCAACGCCGAAGAGATGGCCGTGGCCGAACACAAATTCAACGTGCTGCAAGCCCGGGGCGTGACCTGCGAGCTGGTCGCCGGGCACGCCCTGCGCCAGCGCGAACCGGCGCTGCGTGAGGGGCTGGAAGGTGGTCTGCTGATCAACGGCGACGGCATCCTTTACGCTCCGGCCACCGCCCGCTGGATGCTGCAATCGCCGCGTATCGAACAGCGCCGGGCGCAGGTCTCCAGGGTGCAAGGCAACCGTGTGCGCCTGGACGACGGCCAGTGGCTGAGCGCCAATGCCGTGGTGCTGGCCAACGGCATCCAGGCCACCGACCTGTGCCCGGAGCTGCCGATCGAACCGAAAAAAGGCCACCTGCTGATCACCGACCGCTACCCCGGCACCGTCACCCATACCTTGGTGGAACTGGGCTATGTCACCAGCGCGCATAACGCCAGCGGCCCGTCCACCGCCTGCAATATCCAGCCGCGCCCGACCGGCCAGCTGTTCATCGGTGCTTCGCGCCAGTTCGGCACCACCGACCCGGCCGTTGAAGGCTGGATGCTGGCGCGCATGCTCAAGCGCGCCACTGAATACATGCCAGACCTCGCCCACTTGAACGGCATCCGCGCCTGGACCGGCTTTCGCGCCGCCAGCCCCGACGGCCTGCCGCTGGTGGGCCGCCATCCGCAGCAGGATGGCCTGTGGCTCGCGGTCGGTCACGAGGGCCTTGGCGTCACCACCGCCCCGGCGACCGCCGACCTGCTGACCGCGCAACTGTTCGACGAAACGCCACCGCTGGCGGCGCAACCCTATCTGCCTGAACGCTTCCTCGGAGCACTTGCCCATGCCTGACCTGACCCTCGATGGCCGCCCGCTGCATGTGGCCGACGGCACCAGCGTGGCCGCCGCCCTGGCGTTGGCCGGCGACGGTAGCTCACGCACTTCGGTCAGCGGCCAGCGCCGCGCACCGCTGTGCGGCATGGGCATTTGCCAGGAATGCCGGGTACACATCGATGGCCGCCGGCGTCTGGCCTGCCAGACCCTGTGCCGCGACGGCATGCAAGTGGAGACCCGGGCATGAGCGAACACACCAATCTGTTGATCATCGGCGCCGGTCCCGCCGGCCTGGCCGCAGCACTGGCCGCCGCCCCCCGTGCCGCGCGCATCGTGCTGCTCGACGACAACCCGTTGCCAGGCGGACAGATCTGGCGCGACGGCCCGCAGGCCAAGGTGCCTGCCCTGGCTCGTCAACTGCGCGAGCAAGTACTCGCCTGCAGCAATGTGCACTACTACAGTGGCACACGGGTGATCGCCCAGCCCGGCCCGGACACCCTGCTGGTGGAAGACGCCGAGCGTGGCTGGCAGATCCGCTACGACCGGCTGATCCTCTGCACCGGCGCCCGTGAGCTGCTGCTGCCCTTCCCCGGCTGGACCCTGCCCGGCGTCACCGGTGCTGGCGGTTTGCAGGCACTGATCAAGGCCGGCCTGCCGGTGCGCGACCAACGTATCGTCATCGCCGGCAGCGGGCCATTGCTGCTGGCCAGTGCCGCCACCGCCAAAGCCAACGGCGCCCGGGTGCTGCGCATTGCCGAACAGGCTTCGCCCGCCGCCGTCGCCGGCTTCGCCGCACAATTGCCGCGCTGGCCGCAAAAACTCCTGCAGTCCTTCAGCCTGTTCGACCGCCAGTACCGTAGCGCCAGCCATGTACTTGCCGCACTGGGTAGCGATCGCCTGGAAGGTGTGCGCTTGATGCAAAACGGCAAGATCGTGGAAATCGCCTGTGACCGGCTGGCCTGCGGCTTCGGCCTGATCCCCAACATCCAGCTGGCCCAGGCCCTGGGCTGCGCCGTGGCGCATGACGCCATCGCCGTGGACAACTGGCAGGAGACTACGCTGCCCGGCGTTTACGCCGCAGGTGAATGCACCGGCTTCGGCGGCAGCGAGCGGGCCTTGGTGGAAGGTGCAATCGCTGGCCATGCCGCAGTCGGCAATCGCCAGGCGGCGCAACGGCTGTTGCGCCAACGCGCCCGCTGGCATGGGTTCGCCGATGCCCTGAACAAGGCCTTCGCCCTCGACCCGGCGCTCAAGTCGCTGGCGACTGCCGACACCCTGGTGTGCCGCTGCGAAGATGTCCCCTATTGCGCCCTCGCCGGACACAGCAGCTGGCGCGAAGCCAAGCTCGCCAGCCGCTGCGGCATGGGCGCCTGTCAGGGCCGGGTCTGCGGCGCGGCCACCCGCCACCTGTTCGGCTGGCAACCCTCGGCGCCGCGCCCGCCGTTCAGCCCGGCGCGCATCGATACCCTGCTGTGCCTGGATGAAACGCCCGGCGCTTGAGATAAGCGCCGGGGACACTCTATGATCCCGACGGTCGCCCCCGGACCGTCAGCGCCATGCACGCCACGCTCAACCACTTCGCCCCCTGCGATCTGCCGACCCTGCTGAGCAGCCTGCAGCCGATCGCGCCGCTGCTCGACACCCTCAACGACGTGGTGTTCTTCATCAAGGACCGCGAAGCGCGTTACGCCTTCGTCAACCAGACCCTGGCCCGGCGCTGCGGCCGCAAGCACTGCGACGAGCTGCTCGGGCTCACCGCCGAACACGTGTTCCCCGCCCGTTTCGGACCGCTCTACACCGAGCAGGACCGCCGCGTGCTGAGCAGTGGCCGGGAACTGGCCGACCAGCTTGAGCTGCACCTGTATTTCGGCAACCAGCCGATCTGGTGCCTGACCCACAAGCGCCCGCTCAAGGATGCCGACGGCAGCATCGTTGGCCTAGCCGGGATCTCCCGTGACCTGCAATTGCCGCAGTCCAACCACCCCGCGTTCCAGAAACTCGCCGCCGTCGATGCGCATATCCGCAGCCACTTCAGCCGCCCCATCAGCCTTGCCGAACTGACCGCCATCGCCGGGCTTTCGATCGCGCAACTGGAGCGCCATTGCAAACGGATCTTCCAGCTCACGCCGCGGCAGATGATCCACAAAGCGCGCCTGGAAGAAGCCTCGCGCTTGCTGCAAGACCCCGACCTGCCGATCACCGACATCGCCCTGCGCTGCGGTTACACCGACCACAGCGCCTTCAGCCGCCAGTTCCGCGCCCTCACCGGGCTTTCGCCGAGCCAGTACCGCGATAACCAGCGCTGAGTGTTCCTTTCCGGGGCGCTGTGCGCACGCAGTGCTCCCATATGTAACACCCGTCATACACCCTGCCGGGCGCGGTGAAACCTCCCACAGCAGCCGTCCTTTCTGTCAGACGCCCTAGTGCAAGGGCTGAAGAACAATTCCTGCAATAACACAAAAACAGGCACGGCCATTGCACTTAAAAATATCGTATACGAAATCTCAGCTACGATATTTAACAGCACTCACCCACCACGAGGCACCTATGAAAAACCGCACATTTGCCGTAGCCCTCAGCGCTGTTCTCAGTACCACCTTTATTGCCAACGCCCAGGCCGACAAACTCGACGACATCATCGGCTCCGGCAAGCTGCGCTGCGCCGTAACCCTGGACTTCCCACCGATGGGTTTTCGCGACGAAGCCAACAAGCCCGCCGGCTTCGACGTCGACTACTGCAACGACCTGGCGAAAATCCTCGGGGTCGAGCCCGAAGTGGTCGAAACGCCCTTCCCTGATCGCATCCCGGCCCTGGTTTCCGGCCGCGCCGACGTGATCGTAGCGTCCACCTCCGACACCCTGGAGCGGGCCAAGACGGTCGGTCTGACCGTGCCGTACTTCGCCTTCCAGATGGTCGTGCTGACCCGCGACAACACCGGCATCAACAGCTTCGAGGACCTCAAGGGCAAGGCGCTGGGCAACACCAGCGGCACCTATGAAGCCATCGCCCTGGAGAAGGACGTGAAGAGCTGGGGCAGCGGCACCTTCCGCGCCTACCAGTCGCAGAACGATACCCTGCTCGCGGTCGCCCAAGGGCATATCGACGCGACTGTGGTCACCAACACCGTCGCCGCCGCCACCCTCAAGTCCGGCAAGTACAAGAACCTCAAGGTCGCCGGTAACGCGCCTTACGTGATCGACTACGTATCGCTGGGCGCCAAGCGCAACGAGTACGGTCTGCTGCGTTACCTCGACCTGTTCGTCAACCAGCAGGTGCGCACCGGGCGCTACAAGGAGCTGTTCACCAAGTGGGTGGGCACCGAAATCGCCCCGACCGACCTGACCGTGCCACAGGTCTACTACTGAGGTGGGCAGCATGACCAGCACTCCCAAACCCCTGGCCGGGCGTAGCCTGGTCGAGGGCGCGGCCCAGGGCGAACTGCTGTTCGCCGACACCGGGCTGAGCTTCTGGGGCGGGGTCGACCCGTTCAGCGGCGAAGTGATCGACCGCCATCATCCGCTCAGCGGCCAGTGCATCGCCGGGCGTGTGCTGGCGATCCCCAGCGGACGCGGCTCGTGCACCGGCAGCAGCGTGATGATGGAACTGATCAGCAACGGCCACGCACCGGCAGCACTGGTGCTGGCCGAGGCCGACGAGATCCTGACCCTCGGCGTGCTGGTCGCGCAGACCCTGTTCGGGCGCTCCTTGCCGGTGCTGTGCATCGGCAAGGAGGCTTTCGCCGGTTTGCGCGGTGCAGGCTTTGCGCGGGTCGAAGGCGAGCGCCTGAGCCTGTTTGCCCGGGCGCCCGCCGCCGACTGGCAGGCCCCGTCGTTTACCCCGGCTGACCGGCCATTCAGCAGCACCCTGAAGCTGAGCCCGCAAGACCAGGCGCTGCTCAGCGGCGAGCACGGCAAAGCCGCGCAGATGGCGATGCAGATCGTCCTGCGCATGGCCGAGCTGCAAGGCGCCGAGCAGTTGCTGGACGTGACCCAGGCGCATATCGACGGCTGCATCTACACCGGCCCCGCCAGCCTGCGCTTTGCCGAACAGCTGGTGCAGTGGGGGGCGAAAGTGCGGGTGCCGACCACGCTCAATTCCATTTCGGTCGACCAGCGCCGCTGGCGCGAACTGGGCATCGACCCGGCGCTCGGCGAGCCGGCCAGTGCCCTGGGCGATGCCTACATGGCGATGGGCGCGCAATTGAGCTTTACCTGCGCGCCTTACCTGCTCGACAGCGCGCCAACCCTGGGCGAACAGGTGGTCTGGGCCGAATCCAACGCGGTGGTCTACGCCAACAGTGTGTTGGGTGCGCGCACGCTCAAATACCCGGACTACCTCGACATCTGCATCGCCCTCACCGGTCGGGCACCGAGCATCGGCTGTCACCTCGACAGCCAGCGCAAGGCCCAACTGATTGTTGAAGTGCCGCCGCTGGACGGCCTCGACGACAGCTTCTACCCCCTGCTCGGCTACCACATCGGCGCCCTCTCCGGTTCGCGGATTCCTCTGGTGCGCGGGCTGGAACAGGCGCAACCCGGCCTGGACGATCTCAAGGCGTTCGGCGCCGCCTTTGCCACCACCTCTGCCGCGCCGCTGTTTCATATCGCCGGGGTGACGCCCGAAGCCCTGGACCCGGCGCAAGTGCTCGAACCCGGCGCAATCCTACCGACCGAGCGCCTGCACCTGAAGGAATTGCTGCACAGCTGGCGCGAGCTCAACAGCGCCCGCGAGCCGCAGGTCGATGTGGTGTCGCTGGGCAACCCGCATTTCTCGTTCAGCGAGTTCGCCGCACTTGCCCGCCTGTGCCAGGGCCGGCACAAACACCCGGACGTAGTGGTGGCGATCACTTGCGGTCGCGCAGTGCTCGAACAGGCCCGCGCCGCCGGCCATATCGCCGGGCTCGAACGCTTCGGCCTGACCCTGGTGACCGACACTTGCTGGTGCATGCTCGGTGAGCCGGTGATCCCGCCGGCGGCGCGCACGCTGATGACCAACTCCGGTAAATACGCCCACTACGGGCCTGGCCTGGCCGGTCGCCCGGTGCATTTCGCCAGCCTCGCCGAGTGCGTCGAATCGGCCTGCAGCGGCCAGGCCAGCGGTCGCCTGCCAACCTGGCTGCAACCTGCCGTCTGCAAGGAGAGCCCCGCGCATGTTTGACTACACCTTCCAATGGCGTTCGGCCCTGCGCGCCCTGCCGGATATGCTGACTGGCGCCTGGGTCACCTTCGAGACCGCCGCGTTGTCGATGATCTTCGGGGTGTTGATTGCCCTGGCCCTGACCGTGATGCGCGAAGGCAAACAGCCGTTGCTGCGCGGCTTTGCCGATGGCTGGGTGTCGATCGCGCGCAACACCCCTTCGCTGTTCCAGATCTACATCCTGTACTTCGGCCTCGGTTCGATGGGCCTGCATGTCAGTTCGTGGATCGCCCTGCTGGCGGGGATCACCTTCAACAACGCCGGGTACCTGGCGGAGAACTTTCGCGGCGGCCTCAAGGCCGTGCCGACCACGCAGATGCGTGCGGCGCGCTCGCTGGGCATGAGCGCCTTCCAGACCTACCGGATGATCGTCATTCCGCAATTGCTGCGGGTGGTGTTCTACCCGTTGACCAACCAGATGGTCTGGGCGGTGCTGATGACTTCGCTGGGGGTGATCGTCGGCCTGAACAACGACCTCACCGGCGTGACCCAGGACTACAACGTCAAGACCTTCCGCACCTTCGAATACTTCGCCCTGGCGGCGGCGCTCTACTACGTGATCGCCAAGGCGATCGTCGCAGTTGCGCGGCTGATGGCCTGGCGCTTGTTCCGCTACTGAGGAGCCCGGCATGTTCTCTACCAGCTTTACCTGGAACGACTTCATGTTCCTGCTCGACGGGGCCAGGGTCACCGTGCAACTGACCTTCTGGGCCATCCTCCTGGGCACCTTCGCCGGCTTGCTGTTCGGCCTCGCCCGCGCCCTCTGGCCACGGCTCAGCCTGCCCCTGGCGTGGGTGCTGGATGTGTTTCGCAGCGTGCCGTTGCTGATCCAGTTCGTGCTGTTCAACTCGTTCAAGAGCATCGTCGGGCTGAACATCAGCGCCTTCAGCGTCGGCTGCATCGTGCTCGGCGTGTACACCGCCGCGTACTTCACCGAGATCGTCCGCGGCGGTGTGCTGGCGGTGTCGCTGAGCGTGCGCCGGGCCAGCCGTTCGCTGGGCATGAGCTACCTGCAGGATTTGCGCTGGATCGTCCTGCCGATGGCCACCCGGGTGGCGTTTCCCGGCTGGCTGAACCTGGTGCTGGGGGTGATGAAAGACACCGCGCTGGTGATGTGGATCGGCATTGTCGAACTGCTGCGCGCCTCGCAAACCATCGTTACACGGATTCAGGAACCCCTGCTGGTGCTGTGCATCGCAGGCCTCATTTACTACGTCATGAGCCTGGTGGTTGCCCGCCTGGGCGCCCGTCTGGAAAGAAGGTGGCAAGAAAATGATTGAGATCCAGAACGTACACAAATCCTTCGGCAACCTCGAAGTGGTCAAGGGCGTGAGCCTGACCGTGGACAAGGGCGAAGTGGTGTCGATCATCGGCGGCTCGGGTTCCGGCAAGTCGACCTTGCTGATGTGCATCAACGGCCTTGAAGAGATCCAGAAAGGCAGCATCCGCGTCGACGGCGTTGAGGTACACGACCGCGCCACCGACCTGAACCGCTTGCGGCAGAAGATCGGCATCGTCTTTCAGCAGTGGAACGCCTTTCCGCACCTGACGGTGCTGGAAAACGTGATGCTGGCGCCGCGCAAGGTACTGGGCAAGAGCAAGGAGCAGGCCGAAGAGCTGGCGGTCAAGCAACTGACCCACGTCGGCCTTGGCGACAAGCTCAAGACCTTCCCCGGCAAGTTGTCGGGCGGGCAGCAGCAGCGCATGGCGATTGCCCGGGCGCTGGCGATGTCGCCGGATTACATGCTGTTCGACGAAGCCACCTCGGCGCTCGATCCGCAGCTGGTGGGTGAAGTGCTGGACACCATGCGCATGCTCGCCGAAGACGGCATGACCATGGTGTTGGTGACCCACGAAATCCGTTTTGCCCGCGATGTGTCGGACCGCGTGGCGTTCTTCCGTAACGGCCTGGTGCACGAGATCGGCGCGCCGGACCAGGTGATCGGCAACCCGTTGCAGCCGGAGACGGCGGCATTTTTGAAGTCGGTGAAATAACAGCATCGCGGGGCAAGCCCGCTCCCACCGAGGTCACGCTGTGGGAGCGGGCTTGCCCCGCGATAAGGCCCTCCAATCAAACACAAGGAGTCCCGTGTATGCGTTCATCAAAGATCATCCACATCGTCAATTGCCATGCCGAAGGCGAAGTCGGCGACGTCATCGTCGGTGGCGTCGCCCCGCCGCCCGGCGCCACCGTCTGGGAGCAATCACGCTGGATCGCCCGCGACGAGACCCTGCGCAACTTCGTCCTCAACGAGCCGCGCGGCGGCGTGTTCCGCCACGTCAACCTGCTGGTGCCGCCGAAGGACCCACGCGCGCAGATGGCCTGGATCATCATGGAGCCCGCCGACACCCCGCCGATGTCCGGCTCCAACTCACTGTGCGTGTCCACGGTGCTGCTCGACAGCGGCATCCTGCCGATGACCGAACCGGAAACCCGCCTGGTGCTCGAAGCCCCTGGCGGCCTGATCGAAGCGGTCGCCGAATGCCGTGACGGCAAGGTGCAGCGGGTGGAAGTGAAGAACGTGCCGTCGTTCGCCGACCGCCTCGACGCCTGGATCGAAGTCGAAGGCTACGGCTCGCTGCAGGTCGACACGGCCTACGGCGGCGACAGCTTCGTCATCGCCGATGCCCGGAAACTGGGTTTCGCCATTCGCCCGGACGAAGCCCGGGAGATTGTCGAGATCGGCCTGAAGATCACCCACGCCGCCAACGAGCAGCTGGGCTTTCGCCACCCGCTGAACCCGGACTGGTCGCACATCTCCTTCTGCCAGATCGCCGCGCCCATCGAGTACGAGAACGGTGTCGCCACTGGCGCCAACGCCGTGGTCATCCGTCCCGGCAAGATCGACCGCTCGCCCTGCGGCACCGGTTGCTCGGCACGCATGGCGGTGATGCAGGCCAAAGGCTTGCTCAAGGTCGGCGATCGCTTTATCGGCCGCTCGATCATCGGCTCGGAGTTCCACTGCCGCATCGATTCGCAGACCGAAATTGCCGGGCGGGAAGCCATCTACCCGTGCATTTCCGGGCGTGCCTGGATCACCGGCACCCACCAATTGCTCCTCGATCCGAGCGATCCATGGCCACAAGGCTACCGGCTGTCGGACACCTGGCCCGGCGCCTGATCACTAACCCGTTGATTTACAAACACCCTTAAAACCCGATCCGCGATACACGAAAAAAACACTGGTCGACATCACACACTTTTAATATCGTATACGAAATACAATTAACAACCGGAGAACACCATGAGCAAGCACGTAAACTGGAGCGGCGTCTTCCCTGCGGTCACCACTCAATTCAACGACGACTTCTCGATCAACCTGGAGAAAACCCACGAGGTGATTTCCAACGTGATCCGCGATGGCGTCTCGGGCCTGGTGGTTTGTGGTTCGGTGGGTGAAAACACCTCGCTGACCGCCGAAGAAAAGATCGCCGTTACCGAAGTCGCCGTCGACGCCTCGCGCGGCCGGGTCCCGGTGATCTGCGGCGTGGCCGAGTTCACCAGCGTACAGGCGGCCAAGGTGGCCAACGCGGTGCACAAGGCTGGCGTCGACGGGGTGATGCTGATGCCGGCGCTGGTCTATGGCTCCAAGCCGTTCGAGACCGCCGAGCACTACCGTTATGTGGCCAAGCACGCCGACGTGCCGCTGATGGTCTACAACAACCCGCCGATCTATAAAAACGACGTCACCCCGGACATCCTGATTTCCCTGGCCGACTGCGACAACGTGGTGTGCTTCAAGGACTCCTCCGGCGACACCCGGCGCTTTATCGACGTGCGCAATGAAGTCGGCGATCGCTTCGTACTGTTCGCAGGTCTGGACGATGTGGTCCTGGAAAGCATCGCCGTCGGCGCCCAGGGCTGGGTCTCGGGCATGTCCAACGTGTTCCCGAAAGAAGGCGAAACGATCTTCCGCCTGGCCAAGGCCGGCCGCTTCGCCGAGGCCCTGCCGATCTACGAATGGCTGATGCCGATCCTGCACCTGGATGCCCGCGCTGACCTGGTGCAGTGCATCAAGCTGTGTGAAGCCATCGCCGGTCGCGGCAGCGCGCTGACCCGTCCGCCACGCCTGGCCCTGCCGGAAGCGGATCGGGTGTTCGTCGAGCAGATCATGGCCAAGGCCCTGGCCAACCGTCCGCAGCTGCCAGACGTCGGCCTCTGATGTGATGACCGGGCCGGCTCCGTGGTGGAGACCGGCCCGCCTGTTTTGCGCCCATACAGGAACCGCCAGCATGTCCAGTCACCCTTCCAGCGCAACCACCCCTGCAGGATTGAAACGTGTCGTCGCCGCGGCCATGGCCGGCACCGTCGCCGAATGGTATGAATTCTTCCTTTACGGCACCGCCTCGGCACTGGTCTTCGGCCAGTTGTTCTTCCGCCAGACCGACAGCCCCATCGACGGCATCATCGCCGCCTTCGCCCTGTATGCCGTGGGCTTTCTCGCCCGCCCTCTGGGCGGGCTGGTGTTCGGTCACTACGGTGACAAATTCGGCCGCAAGCGCCTGCTGCAACTGAGCCTGGTGGTGGTCGGCATCACAACCTTTCTGATGGGCTGCCTGCCCGGATTCGACAGCATCGGCTATGCCGCACCGGTGTTGCTGGTGCTGTTACGGCTGATCCAGGGCTTTGCCTTTGGCGGCGAATGGGGCGGTGCCATCCTGCTGGTGTCCGAGCACTGCCCGGACAACCGTCGCGGTTTCTGGGCCAGCTGGCCGCAAGCCGGAGTGCCGGCGGGCAACCTGATCGCGACCCTGGCCTTGCTCCTGCTGTCGAGCACCCTTGCCGAAGAGCAGTTCCTCGCCTGGGGCTGGCGTGTGGCGTTCTGGTTCTCGGCGGTGGTGGTGCTGATCGGCTACTGGATCCGTACCAGCGTCGACGACGCGCCGATCTTCAAGGAGGCCCAGGCCCGTCAGGCGCAAAAGGCCGAGCAGCAACTGGGCGTGGTCGAGGTCTTGCGCCATCACTGGCGTGCAGTGCTGGTGGGGATCGGTGCGCGTTTTGCCGAGAACATCCTCTACTACACCGTGGTGACCTTCTCGATTACCTACCTCAAGCTGGTGGTGCACAAGGACACCTCGCAGATCCTCCTGCTGATGTTCGGTGCGCACCTGTTGCACTTCTTCCTGATTCCGCTGATGGGCTACCTGTCCGACCTGGTCGGACGCAAGCCGGTATACCTGACCGGCGCGGTGCTCACAGCGTTCTGGGGATTTGTCGGCTTCCCGATGATGGACACCGGCAACAACTGGCTGATCATGGCGGCGATCACCCTGGGCCTGGCCATCGAATCAATGACCTACGCGCCCTACTCGGCGCTGATGGCCGAGCTGTTCCCGACCCATGTGCGCTACACCGCCCTGTCGCTGTGCTACCAGGTCGCGCCGATTTTCGCCGGTTCCCTCGCACCGCTGATCGCCATCACCCTGCTCAACAAGTACCACAGCTCGACACCGATTGCCTGGTACCTGGTCGGCGCCGCGCTGATCTCGATCGTCGCCGTCGGCCTGACCCGCGAGACCCGTGGCAAGTCGCTGCACGCGGTCGATGCCGAGGCTGCCGCGCGCATTGCCGCCGGGCAAGCCGCGCCTGTTCGCCAGGGCAGTTCGCTGGCCTGACCCCACCTTTGATATGGAGTGCTCCATGCCGGACATCATCGGCCACAACTACATCGGCGGCGCCCGCAGCGCCGCTGGCACTGTCACCCTGCAAAGCCATGCGGCGAGCAGTGGTGAAGCCCTGCCCTATCGTTTCCATCAAGCCACGCCCGAAGAAGTGGACGCTGCCGTCCGCGCCGCGCAACAGGCGTATCCAGCGTTCCGTAGCCTGTCACCGGAGCGGCGCGCGGCATTTCTCGAAGCCATCGCCACACAACTGGATGCCCTGGGTGATGATTTCATCCAACTGGTGACCTGCGAAACGGCGCTGCCCAATGCCCGTATTCTGGGCGAACGCGGGCGCACCAGCGGGCAGATGCGCCTGTTCGCCCAGGTGCTGCGCCGGGGTGACTTCCTGGGGGCACGGATAGACCGTGCGCAGCCGGACCGGCAGCCACTGCCACGTGCCGACCTGCGCCAGTACCGCCTTGGCGTCGGCCCGGTCGCAGTGTTCGGTGCCAGCAACTTCCCGCTGGCCTTCTCCACCGCTGGCGGTGACACCGCCGCCGCGCTGGCCGCCGGTTGCCCGGTGGTGTTCAAGGCGCACAGCGGCCACATGGCCAGCGCCGAAGTGGTCGCCGACGCGATCATCCGCGCCGCCGAACAGACCGGCATGCCCAAGGGTGTGTTCAACATGATCTACGGTGCCGGGGTTGGCGAAGCGCTGGTCAAGCACCCGGCGATCCAGGCGGTCGGTTTCACCGGTTCGCTCAAGGGCGGACGCGCGCTGTGCGACATGGCCGCCGCACGGCCGCAACCGATTCCGGTATTTGCCGAGATGAGCAGCATCAACCCGGTGCTGGTACTGCCACAGGCGCTGGCCAAGCGTGGCGAGCAGATCGCCCGCGAACTGGCCGCCTCGGTGGTGCTCGGCTGCGGACAGTTCTGTACCAATCCGGGGCTGGTCATCGGCCTGCGCTCCCCCGCGTTCAGCGCCTTCAGCGAGCAACTGGCGGGACAACTGGCCGAACAAGCAGCGCAGACCATGCTCAATGCCGGCACCCTCGCCAGTTACACCAGGGGCGTGCAGGCACTGCTTGCACATCCGCGCATCACCCACCTGGCGGGCCGTGCGCAACAGGGCAACCAGGCCCAACCGCAGTTGTTCAAGGCGGATGCAAAGCTGCTGATCGAGGGTGATCCGCTGTTGCAGGAAGAGGTCTTCGGTCCGGCCACCGTGCTGGTCGAAGTGGCCGATGTCGGCGAGTTGCATCAGGCCCTGAACGGTCTGCACGGCCAGCTCACCGCGACGCTGATCGGCGAAGCCGCGGACCTGCAAGCGCATGCCGAGCTGCTGCCACTGCTGGAACAGAAAGTCGGCCGCGTACTGTTCAACGGCTACCCGACCGGCGTCGAAGTCTGCGATGCGATGGTGCATGGTGGGCCGTATCCAGCGACATCGGATGCGCGTGGGACGTCGGTTGGCAGCCTGGCCATCGATCGTTTCCTGCGCCCGGTGTGCTACCAGAACTGCCCGGATGCGCTGTTGCCTGAAGCGTTGCAGGACGCCAATCCATTGGGCATTGCCCGTCTGGTTGATGGCCAGAGCAGCCGCCGCCTGCTTTAGGAGCAAACCGCCTCCACTTCCCCTGACGGGTACGTGGAGGCGGTGGATTAACGTTTTTTCGTACTAACCCTTGGTGTCCCAAATCATCGGGGGAACACGAAGGCGAACCCCGTACATAAGCGGAGTGATGGTGCTGCTGTTACGTATCCGGGGGGGATGTATGAAAATACACTATTTTGGAGATTTATATATTGAGACCACCTCCCCCCTCCTGGTATGTGTTCCTCGCTGAAAAAAGGATCCGTGTAGATGTACTCCCTTTGTATGTTCTGCGGGACGCGGTATTTGCTCCCTAGGCGCGCGGCTATGGCAGAAACCTCGGCTGGGGATGTGAGTGTTCTCCCAGTGGTTGCGTTCGCCCATTGCTTGTATTCGGGATAGTTCATTAGGGTTGGATTGTATAGACAACGCGTAACGTTCGATGCCATGACTTGGAATGTTGCAGTAGTCTCATTCTGGTCGGTTACGGTAATGGTGGCGGTGCCATTCCCCTCGCTTCGCACCAGGCCGGCACTGTCGACGGAGGCAATCATAGGGTCGGAAGATGTGTATGTGTATGGTGGGCGCCCCCCCGAAGGTGTCCGCTTTCCCGTTGTGTTGAGTGGATCAGTTCCGGTGTGTGTGTAATTGATTCCTGTGCCTGCGAGTGAAATGTTGGAACCGTTGAGTACCATCGGTGTGGGGTCCAGGATCAGCTCTGGCCTCACCTTGACCGTATAGGTCCTGATTGGGAATACCACCGCCTCTGCTTCGCTCTGACTGCGACCCAGTGCTGCCTTGAACTCGACCGTCAGCATCGAACCGTCCTTGAGCTCCTTTAGGTCGCTCAGCAGTACCGCGACATCAAAATAGCCATTGGTAATCCAGCTCGAACTAGTTTGGCCTGACGGTGGTTGCCACAGCACTTTATGATATTCAACGCCATTGGCCAGGGTGCCCGTGAGCCGTAGCCAGACATACTGGCCCAAGGCGATGAGGGGCCAGCTTACCTGGCGTACCGTGGCATTGCTGGTGAGGGCCGATACATCCAGCTCCGGCCCCTCGCCGCCATTGGCCCCCTGAAGGATTCTCGGGGCCGTCAGCGCACTGGCCGACAATGGCCACACCGCCAGGATCAGGGTAGCCGAAGACACCGGTGTGCCGTCGCGAATGACCGTGTAACGCACTGTCACCGGCTTGCCCAGGTTGAACGCCACCACCGTATTCGGAATCACAATCTCCTTGATACCGACCGTGCCCACCGGCACGGGGAGGGAGGTGTGCGAGCCTTCGGCCGGCGTCCCCGCAGCCCCGGTCCAGGTCACGCTGATTAGGTCGGCGCTGACCATACCGGTGTACTGGGGGTGTCAAATTGCTTCGAAAGATTTTAAGTCTGGTCATTTCAGGTCCTAGGAAATAACCTACGCGGTCTGTCGATGCCCTTCTGATTGCTCTGGGAAACCAGTCCTAATAGGCTCGCCTAGTCACTGTCGTTTAAGTGACCGGGTGTGGAAACCCGGAAAGCAATTTAAGGAGTAGCCTTTATGGCGGTTGTGCGCGGGAGACATTCGTGTCTGCCGGGTTTGGCTCCTATTGCCCCGGTTTTCCACCCCGCGTACAGCTGCCACCCCTTTGTGTGGAAACAAGTGGTAGGCAGCTCAATTACGCAATAGGAGGCTGCCATGAAAAAAATCGTCCCCGATCCACCAATACCCTCGCTCTATCCCACCCTCGAAAAACCGTTCGGCGACTGCCCCGCCGGTCACCCGCAATTGTTCTCCGTCAACGCCGGCCTCGCCCCGCACGATGCCCTGGTGCATATCTCGCTGTACCTGCGTTGCGCGTATGACACGGGCAACAAGGCTTTCGATGGTATCGATGAATCATCCAAGGGCTTTCTCTGGTCCACCCTGCATTCAGTGGAGATGGCCAAGGGGCTGGCTGAGGCTTTGCTCGATGCCCTTGAGGATGGAGAGTTGAGCCCTCTTTGAAAGCATCGCGGGTGTACAAGCGGAGACATCGTTTACACCGTTAAACGGAGTAAACGATGTCTCCGGTCCGTACACCAAGAAAAAAGTAGGCCGCCGTAAAGGCGGAAGGGGCCGCCAGCGTCGCCACACCGAATGGATAAGCTCGCATTCGAAGCCCAGCCCAACCCAACCCAAAGACCATACTCCCCCGGGATTCCGTGAAGATCCTTTCGTTATGCCAGCAACGCCTTGAGATCGTTGTACAAGGCTTCTGGAATCTCTACACCCTCTACCAGGCTGCGCGCCCGCGCGGCATAACGACGCTGTGAAGGCAACCGCGCGCCCTGCCCTTCGATGCTTTCAAACACCGTTTCAGCGCGAGCCAGATGCTGATCGGCAGCGTCTCCGAGAAACCGCTTCGGGTCCAGGGCAATCAGCAATTCCCCATGATAGGGCGAAGATTTGCTGCCATCGGCATGGGCCAGCGACTCAGCACTGGTCAGATCGCCGATCAACGGCCCGGCAATCAACTCGACCATCGCCGCCAGGGCCGAGCCCTTGTGCCCACCGAAGGTCAGCATCGCACCACGGTCCAGTACCACATTGGGATCGGTACTGGGCCGGCCGTGCTCGTCCACGCCCCAGCCTTCAGGGATCGCCTTGCCCGCGCGCCGGTGCAGTTCAATGTCACCCCGGGCAATGGCACTGGTGGCAAAGTCGAACACATAAGGATGCTTGCCCACCCGCGGCCAGCCGAACGCGATGGGGTTGGTGCCGAACACCGGCTGATGGCCGCCGGCCGGCGCAACCCAGGCATGGCTCGGGGTAAACGCCAAGGCGACCAGGCCGGCCTCGGCCAGTTGCTCGATCTCGACCCACAAGGCAGAAAAGTGCACACAGCGGTTGATCGCCAGGGCCGCGATGCCGTTGCTCCGTGCCTTGGCTTGCAGCAGCGGCAAGCCGGCCTGGAACGCCAGCTGCGAGAACCCGCCGGCGGCGTCCACACGCACGATCGAAGGTGCCTGATCAATCACTTCGGGGCGCGCGTCGGCTACCACCTTGCCGGCCTTGAGCGAGCTGACGCAACCCAGCACCCGGTACAGGCCATGGGATGCGCAACCGTCGCGCTCACCGGCAACAATGGTGTCGGTCACCGCCTGGGCGTGGTCAGCCGTGAAGCCATTGTGCAAGAGGATCGAATGGGCAAGCGTTCGCGCTTCGGACAGGGTCAGTCGGATCATGGTCATCTCCTTGAGCAGACTGTCCAGCCTGCCCGACCCCTGCCTTACCGGCTTGATCGCTTTAGCCCGTTGCGGTGACGAACTCGGCACAGCCTTTGGCCGGCGGGCCTGAAAGTGCTGCAAAGCATCCACCCTGTGGGAGCGGGCTTGCCCCGCGATACGATGTAGCTGAGACACCCAATCGCGGGGCAAGCCCGCTCCCACAGTGAACTAATCTTCGGCCTCGGGGAAGTTTCGACAACTCTTGCGTTCGGCCAGCTCTTTGTCGCTGGGGCGTTGTTCGACGAACACTGCATGGCCGTCCTTGTAGATTTCCAGGTATCCCCACTCCAGGTCCTCTTCCCGTTGACCGGGCTGTGGCGGCGTACGCCACCAGGGTTCGCGACTGATCAGCTCCATGGGCAAGGCTCTCGCTGAAAATGTCCTTTCACTATAGACAGCGGCTCGCCCCAACTCTGTGCAAACCCACTAGAATGGGCAACCTTCCCCATCCGGCAACCTCCATGGATATCGAGCTGGCCCGCACTTTCCTTGAAATCGTCCGCAGTGGCAGCCTGGTCTCCGCCGCCGAGCGCCTGCACGTGACCCAGACGGCAATCACTGCGCGGGTGCAGAAGTTGGAGCAGCAACTGTCTTGCCAGCTGTTCATCCGCAGCCGCAGTGGCGCCAGCCTGACGGCCGACGGCGAAGCCTTCGTGGTGTATGCCAACCAGCTGGTGCAAACCTGGGAAGCCGCCCGCCGCGACCTGCCGCTGCCTGAGGGTTGTCACCAGGTGCTGCACATCGGCGGTGAAGTGAGCCTGGGCAACCCGATGGTGCTCGACTGGGTCAGCGCCCTGCACCGCAGCATGCCCAGCCATGCCATCCGCAACGAAGTCAGCGATGGCGAGTCGTTACTGCGCAAACTGGAAATGGGTGTGCTCGATGCCGTGCTGGTCTACCAGCCCACCTATGGGCCGGGCCTGCAGGTCGAGCAGTTGATGGAAGAAAAGCTCATCCGCATCCGCCGCAAGGACAAACCCGAGCCGTATATCTACATAGACTGGGGCCAGGCCTTTCGCCGCCAGCACGACGCCGCCCTGCCCGAGTGCGCCCGCCCTGCCCTGAGCTTCAACCTCGGCCCGCTGGCGTTGCAGTTCATCCTCGAAAACGGCGGCAGCGGCTACTTTCGCACCCGCGTGGTGCAGAGTTACCTGGACAGCGGTATTTTCGAACGCGTACCGCAAGCGCCAGAATTCACCTACCCGACCTACCTGGTACACGCCCGCGAGCGCGACACCGAAGCCCTGCAGCAGGCCTTCAGAATTCTGCGCCAGCTAGTGGCCGACGGTGACAGCGACTGGTCACAACGCTGGGACCCGGTCATCTGAGCGCGACGCGGCACTGAGCAGGTGCCGCTTGAGTCCGGCGATCAGATCGGTCTGGGTGATCACCCCGACCAGTTGCTTCCCCTCCAGCACCGGCAGACAATGCAGCCCCTGCTCGCTGAGCAACGGAATCAACGCCACCGCAGGTTCGTCACTGCGCACGGTAATCACCGGCCGGCTCATGATCTGCTCGACCCGCACCTGGCGGCGCCGAAACAGCCCGCGCCAACTGAATCGCCCCTGAGCCATGGCGGCCCCGACCAGGTCGCTGAGGGTTACGATACCGACCAGTTGCCGCGCTTCATCGAGCACCGGCAACGCCTTCAAATGATGACTCGACAGCTGCTTCCAGGCCTGCTGCAAGGTGCTGTCAGGCGTTGCCTGCTGCACATCCCGCGACATTACCGAAGCAGCGGTAATGCCGCCGAGGCTACGCTGCAATGCATGCTGCTCGGTCGCCAGAATGATCCGTTCCAGCTCATCGCGAGTGATGTCGACAAACTCACCCAGTTCCTCCAGCGCCTGATCCAGGTCCGCGCCACTGACCCCGACCCGCTCACTGGGAATCACATCGGCAGTGTGGTGCAGATCCTTGCGCGGTGCGGCGGTCTTCGGATAGCGCACCCCGGTGAGGCGGTTATAGATCACCGCCACAGCCACCAGCACCAAAGCATTGAGCATGATCGGTTCAAACAGCTTGTCGCCCAGCGCCGTCAGCGACGAATCCGCCAGCACCACACTGACCGCCACCCCGCCACCCGGTGGATGCAGGCAGCGCAGCATACACATCACCACCAACGCCAGGCCCAGTGCCAGCGCTGCCACCCACAACGCCGAACCGAACCAGTGATGCAGCACCAGCCCGACCACCGTGGCACTGGCATAGCTACCAACAAACGGCCAAGGCTGCGCCAGCGCCCCGGAATGCACGGCAAACAACAGCACCGCCGAAGCCGCCAGCGGCCCGAGCAGGTGCAGCGCTACGCTACTGCCAAAGGCATAACTGCAGGCGACGCCAGCCAGAAACAGACCAAGCAGTGCACCTACGCCTGCGCGTAGCCATTCTTTAGGAGGGATGTTCAGCGGGGCCGGCATCAGCCGGGCAAACCAGTTGTTCATACGGCGGGAAGACATGGGGAAATCAGCTACCTGGCAGTAAAAAAAGCCCGGCCAAAGGGGCTGGGCTGAGTATCGCGAGGGGCAATACCTAATGGGCTCCGTCCGTGGAGATGGAATTTTTTGCGCTTGCGGGTGATGCGTTGGGAGGGATTTTGACGGGGATGAATGCGGGGGTGGTAATTCAAAAAACTGAGGGGTGGGTGCAAAAATTTTGAGGGATGCGCGGCGACTCACTCAGAAGGCGTGTTTGAGTCGTCACTCGATTCAGCGGCCAGTTTCAACCGGTCAGCTTTGCTGATGTATTTAGGCTTGTTTTTCGGCGCCAGCTTGGCGCTGGCCTTTTTGGCGTGAGCCTTCAATAGCTGTTTGATTTTCTTTTGACGATTCATTCTTTTTACTCGGATGTTTACTGCTTGAATGGTATCAGCTCCAACCTGCTTTTTAGCCGGTCAGAAACATAAACGGATCGATGCATCTATCCTTCGAGTGCTTCTACGCCGCCCCGGGTCATGCCTGATCCGCCGCAATTCACAGCTTGTAGCCGATTTGCCGCAACAGGTTCTTGCGCCACAGGATGTCATCGTCGCCTTCAATGTCCTTGGCACAGAAGCCATCCACTACCCCCAGGATTGCTCGTCCTTGCTCTGTCTCAGCGAGAATCACTTCAACTGGATTGGCGGTTGCACAAAAAATACGGCAGACCTCTGGAACCATTTTGAGGCTGTTCAACACATTCAGCGGATAGAAACCGTCGCCCAGGAAAATGATGAAGCTATGGCCGGCGGCGATGGCTTTGGCATTCTTCTGCGCAAGGTCAATCATTGCGTTATCGGTGCCAGACCATCGCACCAGACATTGGCCAGAGGCCTCACAAAAGGCCACGCCAAACTGGATGCCTGGCACGGTATTGACCAACGCTTCATGGATGTCCTCGACGGACTTGATGAAGTGCGTCTGCCCCAAAATGAAGTTCGTCACATCCGGCTTATCGACTTTCAACGTGATGAGTTGCATTGCAAACGCCTCCTTTCACGATGTTGCTGCCAGCGCCTGGCAACAGATCAAGCATAGCTACTCATTTGTAATAGCTCCGCTCACCACCCGCTTGTGCAGTGATCTGTTACTGCCCACAGAAAACCTGCACAATTACCGGTTCGCCGAAAAGGACTTCTTCATGCAACGCATTGTAATTCTGGGCAACGCCGGCAGCGGCAAATCAACCCTGGCGCGCGCGTTGGGCAAGCGCCTGGATGTGCCTGTCGTGCACCTGGATAAACTGTTCTGGGAACCCGGCTGGATCGAGCCCGATGCCGAACAGTTCCGCCAACGTGTTGGCCACGCAGTGTCATCAGACGCGTGGATCTGCGAGGGCAACTACTCTCGGCGAACCTTTGACTTGAGGCTCCCACGCGCGCAGTTGATCATCTGGCTGGATACGCCACGTACTACCTGCTTTCGCCGGGTGATCGTGCGCAGTGTGTTGAACCGGCCTCGCGCCGATATGCCGGTCGGCTGCAGCGAGAAACTGGACAGGGCGTTCCTGACCTTCCTCAACTATGTATGGACTTTCGATCGTGACTACCGCCCCTCCATCGAGGCGATGCGCCTGGCCGTAGGGCCGCTTGTTCCGGTGGTTCATTTACGCGACGCGGAGCAGATTGCCGCGTTTCTGGCGCAGCCGCACGGGGTGAAGATTGCCGGGTAGCAACCTGTGCTCTCAAAACTCCGGAAATCCCCAATCTTGAAGGGGTGAGAGTTGGGACAAAAACTCAAGATGCTCGATCGTTTTGACTTTCTGCAGATTCTTCAACTCCATTGCCCCGCCGAGAGCTAAAGCCGGTACAAATCCATACATCTCATCGCTGTTGAGCTGACCAAGCTTTTCCAAGGCAGGCTTGAACAAACCGTCTAAGTCGTTGTGCTCGGGTCTGAGAAATGAAAAAAACACACTCACCCCAAAACCCAGCCTATCACCCGTAAATTTTGAGACACGACCAGAGTACCGCGCAGCATGCGACGAAATAGTCAGGCACCAACCACTTTTTTCTCCCCACACATAAAGCTTGCCAAAAGCGCTTCGTGCAATGACATAGTAGTTATCTCGCAGATAAAACTCCGTACTCGCCAGCCAATGTTCCAGCAGGCCCTCATATTCTTGTGGATTGACAACCCAAAATAGCCCCTCCGCGTAACCACCCCAACCATATTCATGCCAATACTCAAGCAGCCGCTCAGGCAGTTTGTTTTCATAGTGAGCAATGCTGGACCCTGGAGCTTCCCGGTGATCAAAAACAGGACTGAATTTTTTGAGGAAAAAATCATAATACTCATCCATAGTCGTGATCCTACTTATAGATTTCTAACTTGGCCTCCTCCGGACAGCGCAGTAGATGGCGGCTCGCCTCTTCAAAGCTCTGGAAAGCCCCAATCCTGGAGGGGTGAGAGTTGTGATAAAAACTCCAGATGCTCGATAGCTTTGACTTTCTGTAGGCTCCTCAACTCCATTGCCCCGCCAAGTGCTAAAGCCGGTACAAACCCATACATTTCGTCACTTGTAAGTTTGCCAAGATTTTCCAGGGCAGGTCTGAAAAGCCCTTCCAAGTCGTTGTATTCAGCTTCTAGAGATGAGAAAAACACCCTTACACCGAAATCTAGCCTATCACCTGCAAATATGGACTCACGGGTAGAGAAACGGCCCATATAAGTGGTAATCGTCAAGCAGTAAGCGCTTTTCTCACCCCACACATAGATCAATCCAAAGGCACTACGTGCAATAACATAATATTTATCCTTCTGGCTAATTCCTGTACTAGCAAGCCATTGCTCCAGCAGCACTTCATAGTCCTGAGGATTTACCGTCCAAAACAGCCCATCAGCGTACCCACACCACCCGTGCTCTCCCCAATATTCAAGCAGTTGATCAGGTAGTTTATTTCTGTATCGCTGGATACTTGAAAGCGGAACTTCCTGACGCTCTATTGCTGGGCCGAAATTCTTGATGAAAAACGCATAATCTTCATCCATAGCAAGGTCCTTATTTGCATCTTTCAAGTCGTGCGCTGATTTGTGTGGTACGGCGCATTGCCTCAGGCACATCATTTGCAGCTACATCCAGCCCGCCTATACGGCTAGGCCATTGGGGGCCAATACTAGAATTGACACGCCGATCCCCGAAACCACTAATGATGTCCTTCCCTCCCGCGAATAGATCAGGATTATGCAATGCGGCTAGGGTGGCCATTTTCTGGGATGCTATTTCCTGGGCCAAGAGTCTTGCTTGTTCCGCAGGCAATCCTTCCGACCGCAGCTTTTCACGAAACTTGCTCTCTATGTCAAGCCTAAGTGCTCGCCGAGCATCTGTAGCAACCTTCGAATTCCTAACAACCAGCTTATTCGTAAACGCATCCCTCCCCTTCAGATACTCATCCACGGTCAGCTCATTAAGTCCCTTCTGCTGCCCTGCCAACTGCCGGTCAAACTCCGCAATCTTGCTGGCGGGCATGTTGCTTGCGTTAAAGCATGGCACTTTATGCTCTGGCATGCCCACCGGTCTTTTGCGCACTGGCGGTTGCGCTTGGCGATGCGCAGGTGACGCCGGCTCCTGCGGGCCATAAGCGCCTTTACGGGGGGCTGGTGGCTGCAGGTCCGGGTGCTTTTTCAAGGCGTCTTCGTGTTTGAGCATCCATTGCCCCAGCCGCGCCCCCATGGGGCTTGCCTGCATTTCCTGGGCAAGGACATGGGCATTGCCCCGGCCCCGGATGAGGTAAGCAACCATGGCGCCCAGCAACAGCACCACAACTTCCTCGTGCCCACGCGCAATGTGGTGGGCCGCGCTTTGCGAGGCAAAGGGATCGTCCTGGCTGAACGGATTCAGGCCGTCGTCACCACGGGGGCCATTCCAGGCGATGTTGATTCCGTCCAGGTAGTACTTGCCAATGCGTGGCAGCCCCTCGACAAAAAACTCGGCAACCGACACCAGCCCGAGCATCCCCAGTAACCAGGTACTGACTTGCAAGCCCATTGCCGCACCGGCCGCACCGAGGGGAATGGCACCCGCGCCTCCGGCAAAAAAACCTACCCCCGCGCCAATGGCGCCTCCGGTCACGGCACTGCCGACAACAATCATTGCCATCTGCGTGACCACCTCCAGCAACTCGGTGAGGATGCTGGCGATGTCGAGCCCGGAAAAACGTTGCCTCAACGTTTGAGCAGCTTGCCACTGTGCTCGATTGAATGCCGCCCTGACACTTTCGACGCGGCGAATGTTAAGGCCGATGCTGGGGACGATTTCATTGAGGTGGGTACGAAATCGACCTCCACCCTGATAGCCCATATCCCGGGTAACCCGGTCCTCTATCTCGAACCACGAGGGCACGATGTTCCATAAAAACATTCGCTGTCTCCCTGACACTGCCTTGCTGCTGAGCAGCAACAGACGCTAGGGAGATAGGAGAACGCTGTCAAAAACGCGGTGTTTAATCGAGCAGGATGAGCCAGAGAAGTATCCGACCCTCCACCAGAATTGGGGAACTACACCCGCCCATCCAGACGCATCCCCGCTGTTTGTAGAAAAATCCCCCACCGCTGCACACAGCCCAATAAGAAATATTTAGAAACATCCCATTAATAAGCCTGAACTTTTATCCCGCCTTGAGCACATGGCCCATCTGTTGCTATGGCCCCTCCAAGCGCTGCAGCTGCCGCCTCCACTTTGGGGACGGCAGGTTTCGCCGTTTCGGCATGACGCGAGGGGAAAAGCATGAAAAACGCTACACCAGGGGTGTATTCACGAAGCTGTTTATGGGGGCCGGGGGTGGTCTCGGTGATGTTGATCAGCGCCAGCCTGGCGTCGGTCAATGCAGCCCCCCTCGATGATTTCGGCCCACCACCACCGACCGACCCGTCCGCTTTCACTAACCCACCCGCCGACCCGAAGGCCGCGCTGGAGGCCCTGGAAAAAATGCCGCCGGCCAACCAGGGCGCGCTGGCCTTGCCCAATGGCGTATTTGGCGACCGCAACACACCGCGGGCCGACAACGTGCTGCCGCCCGCCGCACAGACCTCGTTCAATTACCCCACCAACGGCAAACCCAGCCCGTTGTTCGGGGCTCTGCCGTTTACCCAGCAATTGCTGTTGTTCGAAGAATTCGGTACGGAAAAATTCGACCCGACACTGCCGGCGCCACCGCTGAAGTTCCCGGTACCCAAGGTCGGTCCCGCCCCGCAACAGGACCCCAACAGCGTTGCCCGCAGCGCGCCTTCCGTCACCGAGCTGGATGATTTCATGCGCCAGCCGGGGCTGTTCCCGTTTCCATCACAGTATTCCAACGTGCTCGATCGCAACCCCTGGAAGAGGCAAATCGAAGACTTCCTCAATCGTTATCCAGTGGGGTCTCCCGCCGAAGGGCGGCCACCCGGAAAAGGCTGGTCGCACCAGCGCTGGAACGAGTTCTTCCCTCAGGTCGATTTCAAGACCGTGCAAACGGGTGCGCGGCTCAACCTCGGCCTGCGCGACCGCGGGCAACTGCACAATTACGCGGTCGGCGAGTTCGCCCCCGGCGGGCTGTACTACCAGACCTCGGACCTGCCGACCACGGCCGGCACCACCCACGGTATCGACACCCGCTTCCATCCGAACATGCCAGTGCAGAATCACAACTCGCTGTGGACCTTCGACGGCACCTTCCCGGCCAAACTGCTGATGGCCCGCTACGGTCAACCGCTGCTGATGCGTCACTACAATGGCCTGCCGATCGACCCCGCAGCCAACGCAGGTTTCGGTCTGCACACCATCAGCACCCACGAGCACAACGGCCACGCCCCCGCCGAAAGCGACGGCTACACCAATGCGTTCTTCTTTCCGGGGCAGTACTACGACTACCGCTGGCCGCTGCAACTGGCCGGTTACGACACCATCAACACCGACGCCCATGACCCGCGCGCAGCGTTCCCCTGCTCGCCGGGAGAAAAGCTGTTCGTCAACGACCGCAGCCCTGGCCTGAAGACCTGTGACAACGGCAGCATCAAGATTCGCGGCGACTGGCGCGAAACCATGAGCACCCACTGGTTCCACGACCACATGCTCGATTTCACCGCGCAGAACGTCTACAAGGGCAATGCGGTGATGATGAACTACTACAGCGCCCTGGATCGCGGAAACGAAGCACTCGACGATGGCGTCAACCTGCGTCTGCCCAGCGGTTCGGCGCTGGCCTGGGGCAACCGCGACTACGATGTGAACCTGTTGGTTGCCGACAAGGCCTGGGACGCAAACGGCCAACTGTGGTTCAACCCGTTCAACACCGATGGCTTTCTCGGTGACCAGATCCTGGTCAACTGGCAGTACCAGCCGCGTCTGAAAGTGCGGGCGCGCAGCTATCGCTTCCGCATCCTCAATGGTTCGGTGTCGCGCTACTTCAAGTTTGCCGTGGTGCGTGAAATCGCCGGCAATGGCGGCGAGTTCCCGGGGCCGTCCGGCTCAGGCGTGTCCTATGCTCGTGTACCGTTTCACCTGATCGCCAACGACGGCAATCTCATGGAACACACGGTGCCGTTCGACGGCAGCATGGACCTGGACGGCGATGGCGACCGTCAGAACCACAACGCCATCCTGCCCACCCAGGGCATCGCCGAACGTTTCGACATCATCATCGATTTCGCCAAAAACGGAATCAAACCTGGCAACAAGATCTACTTCGTCAACCTGATGGAACACAAGACCGGCAAGGGCCCGGAGAAAAACCCGTTGAGCCTGGCCGACGTGCTGTCGGAGAAGTACAAAGCCGTGATCAAGCAGACCAGCAAAGGCCCGCAATGGGACAAGGGCGATCCGGCGGTGGGCAAGTTCCTGCAATTGCTGGTGCAGCCTTACAGCGGCCAGGACCTGAGCATGAACCCGGCCGACTTCGAACCGGCAAAACCGGGCAAACCTGCGGGTAAATACATGATCCCCTTGACCCTCGATCGCGACGACCCGGCCGTTCAGGCCAGGCTCAAGGCAGCGCGGCATCGCGAGTTCATTTTCGGCCGTTCCGATGGCACCGACGAAGCACCGTGGACGATCAAGACCGACGGTGGTGTCGGTTACAACATGGACCCGCGCCGCATCAGTGCTGCCCCGCAACTGGCCAACGGCCCGACGGATGCCGGGTTCTCCGGCGACGGCACGCTGGAAGTGTGGAAGATCATTAACGGCGGCAACGGCTGGAACCACCCGGTACACGTGCATTTCGAAGAAGGCATCATCCTCAGCCGCGACGGCAAGGCACCACCGGAATGGGAGAAATGGTCGCGCAAAGATGTCTATCGCATCGGTGAAGGGATCGACAGTTCAGTCGATGTCGAAATGGCCATCCACTTCCGTGAGTTCGCCGGCACCTACATGGAGCACTGCCACAACACCCAGCATGAGGACACCTCGATGTTGCTGCGCTGGGATGTCGAGCATCCGGGTCAGTTCCAGTTGATGCCGACCCCGCTGCCTGGCTGGGATGGGGTCACCTACGTCGACTCTGCCGCGTTGCCGACCTTCCGTACCGGCGACCGGGACGACGACAACCAGGGCGATAACAAGAAGCCGCTGGCCAACCCCGACAGTGCCGCCAGCAGCAACGGCCGGCCGCTGATCATCAACGTGCTGGCCAACGATACCGACCCCGACGGCAACCTGCCGCTCAAAGTGGTGGACCTGACCCAGCCGGACTCCGGCCAGGGCACGACCAGCACCGACGGCCTGCGCGTCACCTATACACCGCCGGCCATTGTCCCTGCGCCGTTTACCGCGACCTTCACCTATAACGCCAGTGATGCCAAGGATGCGGTATCGGAGAAACCGGCGACGGTATCGGTGGCGGTCAGTGCCGCAGCGGTCAACGAGGAACTGGTGATCAGCAGTGCCTCGGTCACCGCCCGCAGCAACAACCGCTACACCTGGGAGCTGGCGGGCACGACGTCACTCGCTACCGGGAACACGATCACGGTGACCGCCTCGACCGTCGCCGGCCCGCTGAGCCTCGGCACGGCGATGCTCAGCCCTACGGGTTCCGGAGCACGCTGGCGGGTGTCGGTGACCACCACCGGTAGCGCGCCGACGAGCAACCCGACGGTGACCGTCAACTCGTCCGCAGGCGCGAAGGTGACGGCGCCGATCGTCGTGCGCTAGTGGGTGGGTGATACCGGGTTGCCCTTTACCGGGCAACTGCGGGAATCGGGCCAAACGCTTGGCCCGATTCCCGCAACAATGCCTGCGAAAACTCAAACACTCATCTGACTCACCACTGCCTTCAGCAATGGCGCAGCTTGCTCGTCAGTCATCGCCGGAAGCACCTGCATGTCCATCAGGTCGCTCCAGTCCAGTACCCATTTGAGCACCAGGCTCAGGTCATCGGTTTCGGCCACGGCAAAGCCTTGGCGGCTACCGACGGCATGCCAGCGACCAAGGACTTTGAGATTAGCGGGTGGAGCGCCGCCGGTCTGAATAAAGCGGGCCAAGGCAGCGTTGCGGTTTTCCGTGGTGATGGTCCAGTGAATGATGTACAGCATGAGGCACCTCCCAGTCGGGATCGGCGCCTGTTCGCCACGCCTGGCTGCAGGGCGCCGAGGCCACAGCAGGCGGCTGCCATACAGGTGTGTTCATGCCTTGCCAACCACGCCTGAAACTACAGGTTCAATTATTAGGAATAGCAGAGATTCAGAGCAGGGGCTCCCACCGGGGACGGTCAGGTGTTTTTGCTGGCAGCCAGAAAATGGGCAACCAGCGCATTGGCATGGCCATGCCCCAGACCATGCTCAGTCTTCAGCCACGCCACCATTTCCATGTGTTTTTTACCACTGACTGTTTTAAGCAGCTCCAGCCAATGCGTAATGGGTTGCCCATACTTTTTTTCAATCGAAGGAAAGTACGAAGCAGGTCCTTTGACTTTTGCATCTTCGCTCACGGTGCACACTCCTGTTCCATCGGTTTCAACGAAACTCCGCATAAGGCTTGAGCGGATTCACCGGCAACGGCAGGTTGCCCTGCCACGGGTCAAAGCTGTAACGCAGGTACAGCAACGCGCGATTGGGCGAATAGTCTTCGCTGCGTTGCAGGGTGAACCCGCCGCCCAGCACCCAATGATCATCCAGGCGCCGCTCGACCAGGGCCTGGGCCAGATAACCCAGCCCCTTGTTGTTGTCGCCTTCACGCGTACCGTCGATGTTTCCTTGCGCCCCACCATAGTAGTTGACGATGTCATCGTTGACCGAAGACAGCGGGAAGGTGCGCTCATCATCACTGCGCGCCCAGGAATAGCCCAGCGAGCCTTCCAGGTACACCGACCAGTCAGGGTTGCGCCAGGCGTAGCTGACCGGCACGCCGAACGACAGGTAGCGCTGCGGGCTGTAGTAGCCGCCCTGGCCCAGGGTGTAGCCGCTGAGGTTGCGGTCGTAGTGCCAGGTCATGGCAGTGGCACCGATGCGCAGTTCTTCGTCGACACGGTTGATCAACCGGTAGTAGTAACCGCCCATGGCGCGCCAGCGTTTGTTGTCTTCGACGTTCTTGCCTTGCAGCCAGTGGTAACCGAGGCTGGCCCATACGCCATCGTCCAGGCCCCGATCACGGCTCAGGCCCAGGGTAAGCCCGGTAGCCGTCACACCACCCCAGCTGATGCCGGTGCGCGGGTCCTCGGCGCCGGCGTAAGACAGTAACGAGTTGTTCATCGGCCGCCGCGAACCGGTCAGCGACCAGCCGATGCCGTGGGCCTTGCCATCGAAGGTGACGCCGCCCAACAGGTTCTGCACTTCGAAGCCCATGGGCGAGGTGCCGATGTCGGCGCTGATGCCATCGCCCTGCCAGCCTGCGGCCAGGGTGACGCCATCAGCGGTTTCCTTGCCGCCAGGGCAACCCGTGTTGGTGACGCCCTTGCCACCAAACGAACAACTGCCGAAGGCTTCGTGGTGCCGGCCGTCGGCGTCGGTATCGAAGCTCGCCGCACGCAGTCCCACCTGCTCGACGCGGGCAAAGCCAAGGCCATCACCTACCGGCATCTGCGCATGGACCATGGTGGTCGAGGTGGTGAGATCGGAAATACCCTCGGCGCCATCATTGTCGCGCCAGCCGTAATCCTGCTGGACCGTCACGGTCGGACTCTGCCGCTGATAGCGCTTGTCGACATCCTGGCGCAGGCTTTGCCGCAACCAGTCGTCTTCATCCTTGGCGCGGCTGGCGCGGGTCAAGGCGATGTCATCGCGCGGGCTGGCCTGTTCGGCGCTCAGCAACCCGGCATCGCGCATGGCCAGTGCGTAGTAATCCAGCGCCTGATCGGCCTGTGCGTTCGGCACCATGCGCGCCAGGTCGCGGTAGAGCAAGGCGTCCGGGCTGGTCTTGCGCCGGGCGACGTCGGCCAGCAGTACCCGCGCCTTGTCACGCTCACCCACGGCGGCCCAGGCATTGCCGAGGCGCCGGCGCTCGTCGACACGTTCTACGGGTATCTGCGGTTCATGCTGCTGCAGTATCTGCCGGGCAGCAGTTGTTTCGCCCTGTTCGATCAACACCTCGATATGCCCCAGGCGCGCCTGCGTATCGTTTGGTTGCAAGGCCAGGATACGGCTGTAGTAACCATCGGCGGCGCTCAGGTCAGCCGACTGCCGCGCCCAACCGGCCAGCTGCTGCAGGTCGCCAATCTGTTGCGCGACGGGCTGGTTGGCAGCCAGTTGCCCTTCCAGTACGGCCATTGCCCCGGCAATGTCGCCGCTGTCGGCGAGCGCGCGGGATCGATCGAGAACAACCTGACGCTGCAAGCGTTTGTGCAAGGCCTGCATGCTGTCGTTCCACTGCCTGGCGGGCACCTGTTCAAGGGTGTCCAGCCCGGCCTGACTGCGCCCGTCCGCCTCCAGGTACAAACCATGGGCGAAGCGTGCAGTCGGCTCCTGGCCCTGGCGCGACAGCAGGTCGGCGAACACCGCATCGGCTTGCGGCCCCTTGCCCTGCATGCGCAAGGCTCGGGCCAGGTCGCTGGCCAGCCACGGGTCGTTCGGCGCCAGCTGACGGGCCTGGCTCAATTGCCGCTCGGCGCCCGCCCAGTCCTGGCGCTCCAGCGACTGCCGGGCCTGGCCGCGCAACAGCTCCAGTTGCGAACTGCCAGACGACTGACCACCGGCGGACTGCGCAGCCCACTGACGCTGCTTGGCCGGCAAACTGGCGATGTAGCGCGAATAACGCGCCGGCGATTGCGCCTGGTACAGCCGCGACAAGGCGCGCACGGTGTTTTCGTTGCCCGGCTGCAAGCGCGACGCTTGCAGGTAGTACTGCTCGGCGCGCGGCAGCTGCTTGCGCGCCATCGCCACATTGCCCAGGCCGAGCAGCGCCAGCGGCTCCTTGGGATCGCGGCGGGCGGCCTCTTCATACGCCTGTTGGGCGACGTTGTAATTGCCTACGTTCAGCGCCTGCCGACCGCGCTGCATCAGCAGCCAGTATTCGGTGGACGCCAGCAGCTCGTGCCACTTGCTGAGGATGTAGGTGTCCTGCTCTTCGGCGACCGCCTGTTTGAGCCAGTCGACCGCCTCCTGACGACGGCCCTGCCGCGCCAGGGCCAGGCCCAGGTAGCCCTTGAGGGTGGCATCCTTCGGGTACGCGGCCAGGGCTTTGCGCAGGTTGCGCTCGGCCAGCGCGGGTGTGCGCTTCTCTACCAGCATGCGGATACCCAGCTGACCGGCGCGCCAGGCCGGATCACCGGTGAGTTTCTGTTGCCCGGCGAGCAGCTCCTGCACTTGCGCCTGGTGAGCGTCACCGGGGTAGCGATCAAGGAACGCCTGCCAGGCACGGACGCTGGCATCGCTGACCGGTTGCTTGCTCAGGTAGGCATACTCCAGGCCGGCAGCGAGGTTACGCGACTGGCTTTCGCCGGCCATGCGCTTGACCACGGCCATGGCCTCGTCGTTGCGTTTGGCACGAAACAACTGCTCGGCAAGAAACTGCTGCAGCTCGGGACTGCCCGGGTACTGCTTGTCCAGGGTGTAGAGGTGGTCGATGGTGGTCGGCAACTGGTCGGGCAAGCGGCTACGGATGCGCCAGTACTCCAGCGCCAGCTCCAGGCTTGGCGGTTCGCCCTTGCCAAAGGCCGCCTCATAACGCGTCAGCGCCTCTTCGAAACGCCCGGCGGTAGCCAGCAGGCGAATCTGTTGCAGGGTCTGCTCGCCCTCCCCGCTGTTCATTTCCAGCAGGCGCAGCATCTGTCGGTCTTGCGGGCTGTCCGGAGCCAGGCGATGCAGGTCGGCATACAGTTGCCGGGCGCGGTCGATTTCGCGGGTGCGCACCGCCTGGCGGATCGAGGCGGTAAGCGCGTCGAGGTTGTTCGGCTCCAGCAGGCGCAAGCGCGCCAGGGAATCTTCCACCAGGCTCTCGCGGTGCGTGGCTTCACCCAGGCGAATCTGCTGCATCAGCCATTCGCGCTGTTCGCTACGGTCTGCGGGCTGGGCCAGCAGCGTCAGGGGTACCGCGCTCAGGCACAGCAAGGTTGTCAGTTTTCGCATTGCGCTTTTTCCCAGCCTGGAACCAGTCTTCCTTTGGCGTCGAATCGATAACGACGCTCATCCCATCCCTGGCCAAACAGGCTCAGTACGCGGTTGTAGTAACCGCTGGCCGGCGACTGCAACAATCGCTGCCGCTGCTGTTGCAGGCCGTGCTGTTCTTTCAGTGCCGCCAGCAGCGGCAGCAAGGCGGCAGAAAAACCCACCGGCCCGTGGCCGCTGGCCTCACCGGTTTCGACATTGACGGTTTCCGGCGGAACGCCCTGTTTGAGGGTCAAGGCAACCATTGGCCGGTAGCGCTCAAGCAATGCCTCACGGCCATTGGCAGAGGGATCGAGCATACCCAGCCACAGGTACACGCGGATGGCATCGTAGCTACCCTTGGCGCCGTTGACCGGATCACTGGCCAAGCTGCCGTTGTCGCGCACCGCCAGCCAGTCGGGCGCCAGGCCCTTGGGAGCGCTGTCGAGCAGCAATTTGCGGCTGTTGCGGGCCAGCTCCTCCCAGAGCGGCGCCAGTTCGGCAAAGCGGTCCAGCACCTGCGGCGGCAAGTAGCTGGTGTTCAGCCGGGTGCCCTGTGCGCTGGTAAAACCGCGGTCACCCGGCAGCAGCATCACACCGACGCCGGGCAGCGGCCGCACGGTCTGTGCAGCGACCCGCCAGAGCACCTGGATGGCCAGTTCGCGGTACTCGGCCACGGCCCACAAGCGCCCGGCCTCCAGCAGGCTGTAGGCGAGCCACAGGTCGGCATCGCTGGCGTTGTTGCTGTCCAGCACGCGCCATTTGCCTTTTTCGTCCTGCCCCCATTTCCACGCCGGTAACTGCTTGCTCAGGTTGCCGCCGGCGAGGTTGTTCTCGGTCCAGTTGAGCAGTTGTTTAAAGCGCTCGTGATCGTTCGCCACCAGGGCGAAGAACAGCCCGTACGTCTGCCCTTCCGAGGTGCTGATGCGCCCTTGGGCCGGGTCGATCACCCGCCCGTCAGGGCTGACCAGGTCAGCCTTGAACTGCTCCCAGGCCGGCCAGCAACCGGCCGTCGCGAGCGACGCGCACAGCCATAGCGCGCCGCCCAGCAGCCACTTCGAAGCGGTCATTCCTTGCCCTCAAGCAGACGCCGGCGCGCGACCCAGGCCAGCAGACGCCAGGCCACCACACCCAGCAGGACAATGCTCAGCACCGCGCCCAGGGCCAACAGCACCGGGTGGTAGGAGAGCTTCACCCAGAGCAGCATCCACCACGGCAGGCGACCGACGAAGTAAGTGTCGCCGACATAGTGGCTGCTGACGCCACTGCTGCGGATCAGGCTGACCGAGCCGCGAATATGGTCATTGAGCTTGCCGGGATCGGTCAGGGCCTGGCGCAGCAGCGTGTAGTCGGCATCGTCGCTGGCCAGCAGCGCAACGATGCTGCGTTGCGAGTGAAACGGCGACTGCATACCGGTGATCGCCGCAATCGGGGCGCGTGCGATCACGTCGACCTGGCTGGCGGGTTTGTTGCGCACATCTTCACGCAAGCGTTGCACGCTGCTGGCATCCAGCGGCCACGGCGAACGTGCCTGGCGCAGCCAGTCGCGCGAACGGTCGAGCAGCAGGTTCAGCTCACGGCCGTTGCCGTTGCGCAGGTCGTCCGGCAGCGGGCCCAGCACCAGCAGATCGGCATCAGCCTTGGCGGCCACCGCCCAGTCGTCAGCCAGTTGCAGCCCGAGTGCCGGGTAACCGATACGCGAGGCCATCCCGGCGACCAGGTCGAGCATGGTGCCCAGCTGCAACTCGTTGGGCTTGCCCGGCATCAGCAGCAGGGTCTGCGACAGGTCGGCCATGCGGCTGAACGGGAACGCACTACGGGCGAACGCGCGCAGGTCGGGCATGGCGATGTAGTGGTAGTAGCCGGACAGATCGATGGTCGAGTTTTCGTCGATGGCCGCCTGCACGTCGGCCGGCAGGAAGGTCTGGCACTGGCCGTTCTGGGCGTTGCCGACCTTGCTGGCGAAGCTGAAGTCGTAGCGCAGTTTGTTGCGGTCTTCGACTTTTGCCGCCGGTACCAGAGTCTTGTCGGACAGCGTCGAGGTATCCGCCGAGAACACCCGCGTGCGCAGTTCCTGCAACGCCGCGCCCATGCCATCGGAACCTGGCAGCGGAATGCTGCCGACGAAGTGGTCGTTGAGACGGATGGTCAGGCGTGATTCATCGGTCACCACTGGTGGCGTGTAGCGATACAGGGTTTGCACAGCAACCCCCTGATTGCGCCAGACGAACAGATCAGGCGGCACGTTGAGCGACAGCTCGATCGGCTGCGGGCGCAGGCCGTTGACTTGCAGCTGGCCCGGATAGTCCTGCAGTTCGGCGAAGCGCACCGGGCGGTCGGTGCGCACCCAGTTCGGCGCATCGTAAGGTTCGCGTGGCTTGAGTTCCTGAACCCCCTGCACTGCCACCCGCGACCCACGGAACAGGTCGGTGCCCACGGCCAGTGCCGAGGCGGCCTTGACCAGGTCGTCTTCGTTGCGGCCCAGCACCAGCAGCACCTTGCTGTAACGGTTGTCCGGGTGGGTGATTTGCTGGATCACCGGCCCTTCCACCGGCGGGAAACGCTCAAGGTCGGCCAGGAACGCCGGGCGCCGGTCGTTGGTGGCAAAGACGATGCTCGGCAGCGGTTGCATCGCGGTCTGCGCCGGTAGCTGGTTGTAGAGCACCGGGAAGGTCGCCATGCGCCATTTCGCCTTGCTGCCGAAATACGAGGCGAGAATCGCCGCGGCCTTCTGCTCGCCTAGCCCCGGGCTGCCGGCGAAGACCATGGGAATGCTCAGCTGGTCAGTGTCGCGCGCATCAAAATACGGCAGCGGGAAATACGCCAGGTCGTTGTCGGTGACCAGTGCCTGTTCATCGACACGGATCACGCTCTTGCGGCTGACGTTCAGCCACAGCGAACTGTGTGCCGGGTCTTCGCAGATGTCGGTGTAGTGGCCGACGAACTCCACGCGCACGCGGTTGAAGTCCTGCACCAGTTTCGGGTCGAGGGCCATGCGTTGCTGGCGCGGCTGGCCGATGTCGTCGGCACTGATCGGCACCACGCCCATGAGCTCGTCGTTGAGGTACACCCGCAGGTGCGACAGGCGTGGCACCAGCGCCGGCGACGGGGTGAAATTCAACTCCAGCTCGACGCTGCTGGCGAGGCGGTCGCGACGCAGGCTGAATTCGATCTGGTCGCTGTTGCGCACGCCCATCAGCAGACTGTCGCTACCGCGTCCGAGGCTCTCGAAGGTTTGTGCACGCAACCAGTGGGGTACCTGTGGCGCGGCAGTAGTGATGGCTGGCTGCTCTTCGGCAGCCAGGGTGAACGGCAAGCCCATGGCCGCAACTAGCAGAGCCAGGGTCCATGGAGACAGGAATGAACGCTTCATGTCGTACTCTTCATTGAGTCGGAGGGAATGGGACGCGGCATCCGCGGGAAGAAACTGAGCAACCAGCGGGTTGCGCCAATGATCGGCATGGCCGGCAGGCGCACCCAGGCCGGGGCATATTCGATGACCCGGTAGTAGCCCATGGCGCCCAGCGCCAGCACATCGAAGAAACTGCGCAGGGGGCGGTCCGGTACATGGCTGTCGCTCCAGCCAAGCCAGTTGTCGGCGCGGGCGAAGGTGCACTGTACGTAGTCGATGCGTTGCTGCACGGTCAGCTCTGCCAGGCTGATACCGACCTGGCGCTCGACGCTGCGCATGACCCGGCCGGGGAACACGAACTCGCGCCCGGCCCGCTCCAGCAGCAACTGCACCTGGGTGTCCGGCGCCAGCGCGCGGGCGCTTTCCAGCTCGATCCCGGCACCGTTGTCGGAGTAGTCGTAGAGCAGCCCCGGATAGAGGTGGCCATCCGGCAGGCGCAAGGCCGCCGGCAGCTTCACCGGTACACGCTGGAAGCGCCGTACCTGGCGAACTTCAGCCGCTACCGCCAGGGCCGCACCGATCAACAGCAGGTTGTAGATCACCCACAGCGAACTGACGATCACCGTGCCGTACTCGTTGCTCGGCCCGTAGTAGAAGCGCCACACCGCGAAGGCCAGGCCCACCACGTTGAAAGCGGCCAGCACCAGGTAAGGCCGGGCGATGCGCCAGTCGAGCCGGTCGCTCTCGTTCATGCCGCCTTTGACGGTGACGTCGAAGTTGCCGCGTTTGGGCGAAAACAGCGCCACCAGGGTCGGACGCATGATGTACCAGGCCAGCACCGACTCGTAGACCTCGCCCCAGAAGGTTTGCCGGTACGGCCCCTGGACCCGCGAGTTGACCAGGCTGGCATGCAGCATGTGCGGCAGCACATAGAGCAGCAGCAACACCGCCGGGGCATAGATCACATAGGCGTGCAGCAGCAGGAACGCCAACGGCGCGGTGAGGAAGACCAGCCGCGGCAACCCGGACAGGAAGTGCAGCATGGCGTTGGCGTAGCACAGGCGCTGGAACAGGCTCAGGCCCTTGCCCAGTAACGGGTTGTCCATGCGGAAGATCTGCACCATGCCGCGTGCCCAGCGAATACGCTGACGCACATGGGCCGCCAGGCTGTCGGTGGCCAGGCCCGCCGCCAGCGGGATGCGCATGTACGCCGAGTTCCAGCCGGCGCGGTGCAGGCGCAAGGCGGTGTGGGCGTCTTCAGTGACGGTCTGGGTGGCGAAACCGCCGATGTCGTCCAGCGCCGAGCGGCGCAATACCGCGCATGAGCCGCAGAAGAACGTGGCGTTCCACAGGTCATTGCCATCCTGGATCAGGCCATAGAACAACTCGCCTTCGTTGGGTTTGCGACGGAACGAGCCGAGGTTGTGCTCGAACGGGTCGGCGGAAAAGAAGTGGTGCGGCGTCTGCACCAGGGCCATTTTCGGGTCCTGGAGGAACCAGCCGACGGTCAACTGCAAGAACGCCCGCACCGGGATATGGTCGCAGTCGAACACCGCGACCAGATCGCCGGTCAATTGCTCCAGCGCGTGGTTGAGGTTGCCCGCCTTGGCGCCGCGGTTATCGTGACGGTCGATGTAGCCGACCCCGATCTCTTTGGCGAACGCCCGAAACGACGCGCGGGCACCGTCATCAAGGATAAACACCTTGAGCTTGTCACGCGGCCAGTCCAGGCCGAGGGCGGCCATGACCGTGGTGCGCACCACCGACAGGTCTTCGTTGTAGGTCGGGATCACCAGATCGACGCTCGGCCACAAGCGCCGGTCTTCTGGCAAGGCCAGCACCGGCCGGCGCAATGGCCAGACGCTTTGTATAAAACTGAGGATCAGCACCAGCCACGAATAGGTCTCGGCCAGCAACAGGATCATGCCCAGGATCAGGTCGAGGTTGCTTTCCCAATGCAGCGTCGAGGTGTAGCGCCACCACAGGTAACGACAGGAGATGGTGATCGACAGAATGATCATCATCAGGGTCGGAAAGCGCCCGGGCATATAGCGCATCAGCAGCGCCATCGCCCCCAGGGTGACGACGAATACCAGCTGGGCATAGAGGTTGAACGGCGAGGTAATGCACAGCAGCGCGATGACCATCCCGACCACTGCCAGGGTCCAGTAGAACACCCGCTCGCCGGTCGAGCCGCTCGCCTTGATCCGCCGTTGCGTCTGCGCCAGGGCGTCGCTGCGGCCGATAAGCCGCGGCAACCTGCGCATCAGCCCCACCAGCGGCAGGCGTACCCGTTGCACTGAAGTGTAGAGTCCACGGCCCAGGCGTTGCCCCCAGCGAATGCCTTTACCCCGTTTCAGATCGGCACCCCGTGCCGGGCGTGCGGGCCGTAGCAGCAACAGCCAGAGGGTCTGTACCAGGCCCCGCAGCGGATCGCCCAGGCTCGGACGCTTGTGCGCAAGCTGCGGGTAGTACTGACGCCAGTTACGCAACAAGCGTTGCCACTGCGGCGAGTCCAGGCGCAGAAACACCCAGGCCAGACTGGCACCGATGCTGAGTACGACGGCCGTGAACGGACGGGCGCCGCGCTGGCGATAGGCGCGATAGCGATTCATACGCGCTGTGCCTCCTGTGCCAGTAGCCAGGTCGCCAGGCTGCGCACGTCATGGCTGGCAAGGGAGTCTGGCGCGTAATGGCCCACCGGGCTCTTCCAGGCCAGCGCACCGGCCATAGCCTCGTCGCGGTGGATCACCTGGGGAATCAGTTGTGCATGGCGCTCGCCCCAGAGCAGCAACAGGTCGCGTTGCAACTGGCTGATCGGGTCGAAGCGGTTGACCAGCAACAGGTCGTCGCCCGCCCCTTCGGTGCTCAGCAACGCATGGCAAGCGGCGTCCGTCTCGACGACCCGGACACGCATCGTCGCCTCCGGCAACAACGGCAGCGCCGTTTGCCCGGCGGGTAGCGTGGCGGGCAGGTCCAGCAGGATCCAGTCAAAGTGCGCCTGCAAGGTTTGCAAGCGTTGCGGCCACTCCTGTGGTTGGGTCTGTTGACGCTGCGCCAATGCGCCCAGCTCTGCCGCCGACAGCTGTCCGAATGGCAGCAGGCACAAGCCCTGCACCACCTGCAGCAAGGCTTCGCTCCAGCGTCCCTCGGCGTCCTGGTCGACCGTGGCCCAACCCTGCTCCGCATCCAGGGCCAGGTTGCAGTGCAGGCGCAACAGGTTGCGCGGGTGCAGGTCGATCATCAGCACGCGCTGCTGCAGCAGGTGCAAGGCAAAGCCCAGGCCGGCAACCACCGAGGTCGTGCCGACGCCACCACGAATACCGCTCAGTGCCACCACCGTCATAGGTTCGGCGCCTTGTGACTGACCTGCGTTGGCGTCACGTCGTGATCGCTCGACCAGCCCTCGCTTTCCGCCAGCAACGGCCAGCGCCGGCAGGCGGCAAGCAGCTCGCCTTCGCGGCTGATGTCCTGGTACGGCATGTCTTCATCGCCCAGGCGCTGTTTGAGCCGGGCGATGTCATCGCTATGCAGTTTCCGCTCGTCCTCGGTCATATCGCCTCCTGTTTTTTCGCGGCTCATTCGGGATACAGCATCCATTGCGTCTGCCCCTTGATGCGCACATAGGGTCGGCCCTGGAACTCGACCACCGCAGAATCGGAGTTCTCCGAAACCGCCGCGGTGGTCGGCAGGTCGTGGGTCAACGCCGCCAGGTCGAGCGGCCCGCCCTGCTGCGCATACAGCCGGGCGATCAGCTCGGAAACCGCCAGGTAGCTGGATGGCGTGGTGACATGCAGAGGCCCTTGCTGGTCGTTTTCGCCCATGTTGATCAGCTTGATGACCGCCGGTACGTGGGTGATGGAGCGCGACGGGATCTCGCGCATGCCGGAAATCTGCATGCGGTCGCCGTGCACCGCCGCGCCATGTTCAGGCACCAGCACCAGCACCACGCGCCGCCCGCTTTGCTGGATCATGTCGATGAACTGGTCAATGTCGCCGAGGAAGTTCTTCGCCCGCTCCTGGAACGAAGCGCGCCGGGTGCTGCCATCGGCATTGGTGATGCGGTTGCCGTCATGCAGGGTGATGGTGTTGTAGAACAGCGACACCGCCGGTTTCTGCTCCTTGATCCGGTGCGTCCACCAGGCCTGCAGCACGTCGTGATCGCGGGCAATGTTGGCGCCGTCGTACGACTTCAGGGCGGTGGGGAACTCGTCGCTGCTCATCAGCGGTGCAGGCAGGTGCTGACCGGCGAGGAAGGTCATGTACTTGCGGGTGATCGGGCCGTTGTGGTTGAGCATCAACTCGGGGCTGTAACCGAGCTTGGCCAGGTTGTCGAACAGCATGCACTGCTCGTTCGCCGGCTCGTACAGTTTGATGTGATGCGGTTGGCCACAGCTGGCGCGCAGCATGCGGATCGCTGCCGGGCCGCTGTACGAGGTGGCCGAGTTGAAGCGGTCGAACACCACGTTCATGCGCCGGAACAAGGCGTTGTCGCGCATGCCGGCATCTTCCAGGTCGTCCCAGGCCAGCGAGCACACGTTGAGCACCAGCAGGTCGAAAGGTTCGGCCGTGGGGTTGCGCTCCGGGAAACGGGTCATCTTGCCCGCCTGCTCGCGGTAGAACTGCTCCAGCCAGGCATCGATGGCCTTGCTTTCGGCCAGCGGGCTACTGGCGCCCTGGGTGGTGCCCGCCTCGCTGGCGACCGACTGCACCGGTGCACTGATCGCAGGCAAAGCGCCAGCGAGGTACACCCACAGCAACAACGCGACACTGACCAGTGTCAGGCGCACCCAGGGGGCAATGAACAGGTAGGCCAGAGCGATGGCGAGAAGCACGCCGAGCACGTCCCAGTTGACGAAACGCCCAAGCAGATCGATGACGTAGTCGACGGAGAACGCCAACACCTCGGACTGCTCGAACAGCCTGCGAAACGGCGGGTACCAGGTGTCCTTGTAGAGCAGCGCGGCTCCCAGCGGCACCGCAACGACGTTGCGCAGGCGCGGTAGCCATGGCCCCGGCAAGGGCAACAGCAACCCGGCCGCGAGCAGCAGATTGAGCAGTGCGTTGAAGTCCAGCAGGCCCATCCATAACAAGACAAACTTGGCAAGAAAGTACAGATTCCATAGCCCCAGTTCCGGCCATTTCAGTACCGGCGCTGTGGCGACCGCGTCACTCATGGACGCCCTCCTTTTCGGCATCATGATTAATCCGCACACCCCGGGCGATCAGGTGGCGCGGCGGCAAGCGGCGATTGAACCAGGTGACCAGACGCTGTCCCACCAGGAACAAGGCGATCGCCAGCGGTGCAGTCAATACAGCGGTGAGGCCAATGACCCACAGCAGTTCTTCGTAGGTCATTGGCGCGCCTCCAGCGCTTGCAGGGAAATCTTCTGTGGTTGCAGCGGCCGGAACGCCTCAACGTCCGGCTGCGCGTCAGTCGGCTCGAGCACCAGGGCGTCGACCGGGGCGCTCTCATCGGACTGGAACTGCGGCATCGACAATACTTGCGACGGCAGCACACTTTCGTAACCGGCGAGCACATCCTGCCAGGGCAAGCGGAATACATTGCGCAACGCGGCGTCGACCAGCGACGGGCTGCAGGCGAACAGGAACAGATAAGGCACATCACCGGCAATGCAGGCGATATCGCCATAGCGGCGCAGTTGCAGCTGCTGCAACACCACCGCTGGTGTCAGGGTCGGCAACGGCTGCAAGCGCAGCAACTGGTGACGCACCTCGGTGCCGACGGTGTTGTCGGCCATCTTCTTCGCCGCGGCGGCGAACGCCCGGGGCGACAGGCTGCCACGCACCTGCAGGGGCTGCAGGCGGGCCAGCAGCGCAGACGGTTCGGCCGCCATCGGACGCTGCCAGCGGTGCCCCTGGATAGAGCGCACCAGGGTCAGAAAACGCAGAAACGGCGTGCCCAGCGGCACGACCAGATTCGCGCCGCTGGCCAGCAGCAATTGTTCTTCGTGCTGACGCAGGCCTTGCAGCATCTCGCGCACCACCAGCTTGACCGCGCGCCCGCAATGACTACGCAACTGGTACAGGCGTCTGGCAAGTGCGTTGACATCGTCGGTGCCGCTCAAGGCGAAGATCACCGTCGCCGCCTGCGCATCCATGCCCCGCTCCAGCAGCGCGTCCGGGTCGTCAAACAGTTGCCATTGCGCAGTCGGTGGCGCCTCGCCGGCCAGCACCGCAGTGTCTGCCAGGACCTGGCGCTGATCGTTGGTGATTGGCGCGGCGTTGTCATCCTCAGGGCGAGGCGACACGCGGAAACCGCTGCCTTCGTCGAGCAGGAGGAAATCATGCGGGCCGTTGACGCCCGCGTCGTTACTCCAGAAGTGCACCAGCAGATGCCGCGCGCCTTGGGCAACGTAGACCTGGGCCAGGCCGGAAATGTTGTCGTTGTGGCGCAGCAGAATATCCAGCAACGCCGGCGGCGGTGTATCGCCGACAACCAGCAGCGTGCTGCCCACCGAGCGCAACCAATCCTGGGCACGAGAGCACCACAGCGCCAGGGACTCGGCCACCAGTTCATCCCAGCCCTTGTGCGGCACCCGGATCAGCCAGATCGCTCGTTCGCCGCCGCGTACCCGTGGTACGTCCTGGCGCACCGCCTGGATCATGCGTCTGGGAGACATCGCCGGGAGGTCGAACAGGGTCAGATGCCCTGGCCCGCGGCCATCGGGAATCGCCTTGACCAGGTCGCGCGAGGCGCCGGCGGCATTCACCAGCAAGGCCCGCGCCGAGGCTGGCAGGCTCATCAGTAACTGCGTGCTCAGCCGGTCAGCGGTGTCCGGCGATTCGCAGGCCAGCCAGTACAGGCCACCGGTGCGCATTTCTGCTTGTCTGTCGGGAAGACCGGGCAATACCGGTGTCGACGAATGCAATAGCCACCTCCATGAGGGCATTGGACTTCAGTCCATCCAGTCGGGCGCGTTTGCAAAACAATGCACGCCATACACGCCTCGATCCTGTCGAGGGTGCTGGGGGTTAAAAATAGAACGGGCCTGCAGCAAAGACTTTAGACCGAATTTCTCAAGTCGTAAGACGTTTGCCCGGCAGCAGGAAAAATCCTGAAGCGGTAGCACACCCTGCAGCACAGGGTGTGCAAATACGTAGCTAAGCGCTCTTGCTCGCCTTCCAACGGCGCACCACCAGTTTTTCGAGTTCCACCGCGAAGAAAACCAGTACGCCAATACCCAATGCCACCATCCAGTTACTGAACGACAGGGGCACGGTATGGAACGCCGTTTGCATGAAGGGCGCGTAGGATATCAGGCACTGCAGCAAGATCAAGCCGAGTGTCACCGTCAGCAGCGCGCCATTGCGCAGCAAGGCCAGGTTCAGCGAGAACTGATCCTGCAGCCGGCAGTTGAACAGATAGGCCCATTGCGCTGTCACCAGGGTGTGCAGGACCATGGTGCGGATCGTGTCGGTGTCCTGGCCATCGGCAACCATCCACGCCTCCAGCAGGAAGGCCGCAGCCGTCAGTAGCACACCGACAAACAGCACCCGCCACACCGCGTAGGCATTGAGGATCGACTCGCCGGCTTTCCTCGGTGAGCGGCGCATCATCCCCGCCTCGCCCGGCTCGAAGGCCAGGGCGAAAGACAAGGTGGTGGAGGTCGCCATGTTCATCCACAGAATCTGCAACGGTGACAACGGCACCACCGCCCCGACCAGCAACGCCATGACAATCAACAGTCCTTGGGCCATGTTGGTCGGCAGAATGAACAGCACGGTTTTCTTCAGGTTGTCGTATACCCGCCGCCCCTCGCGCACGGCATTGGCGATGGTCGAGAAGTTGTCGTCGGTGAGCACCATGTCGGCGGCCTCCTTGGTCACCTCGGTGCCCTTGATGCCCATGGCGATACCGACGTCGGCCTGTTTCAGTGCCGGGGCGTCGTTGACGCCGTCGCCGGTCATGCCGACGACCTGGCCGTTGGCCTGCAACGCCCGCACCAGGCGCAACTTGTGCTCCGGGCTGGTCCGGGCAAACACTGAATAGTGCATGACCAACGCTTGCAGCGCGGCATCGTCGGTCTGCTCCAGCTCCTGGCCGGTCATGGCGCGCAGGTCGTCACCCATGCCGAGCATACGGGCGATGGCCACGGCAGTATCCGGGTGGTCACCGGTAATCATCTTGACCTGGATGCCCGCCTGCTTGCACAGGGCGATGGCTTCGATCGCCTCGGGCCGCGGCGGATCCATCAGCCCGGCGACACCGAGAAAGACCATGCCCTGGCGCAGGTCGTCATGCGCAATCTCGCCGCCCGCGCCCGGCACCGGTCGGTAAGCCGCAGCCAGCATACGTAAACCCTGCTCGGCGATATGGCTCATCTCGCGTTCCCAGTAGGCACGATCCAGCGCTTCGGGGCCGTCGGCGCCCAGTTGCTGCTGGCACATGTTCAGCAGCACGTCGGGGGCGCCCTTGAGGTAGATCAGGCTTTCGCCGTCGACATCACAGCGCCGGGCCATGTACTTGTACGCCGAGTCGAAGGGGATCTTGCCCAGGCGCCGCACGTCCACAGGTGCCAGTTCGGCCTTGCGCGCCAGCACTTTGAGCGCCCCTTCGGTAGGGCCGCCGACCACCGTCCAGCGCCCGTCTTCATCGCGTTGCAGGCTGCTGTCGTTACAGATGTCCACTGCGCGGATGAACGCCGCCAGGTTGCCGTGCGCGGTCCAGTCCAGCGCCTCGGTGGCACCGGCCAGGGTAATGCGGCCACGAGGTTCGTAGCTCTGCCCGCCTACACCGTAGAACCGGTTGGCCGTCAGCACGTGCTTGACGGTCATCTCGTTCATGGTCAGCGTGCCGGTCTTGTCCGAGCAGATCACGTTCATCGCGCCCAGGGTTTCTACCGTCGGCAGCTTGCGGATGATTGCCTTGTTGCGCGCCATGCGCTGCACGCCGAGCGAAAGGATGATCGACACAATCGCCGGCAGCCCTTCCGGTACCGCCGCAACGGCCAGGCTGATCAGTGACAGCGACAGCTCACCCAGCGGATAGTCGTGCCAGAAGAAGCCGATGATGAACAACAGCACCATCATGCCGATGATCAGCTGGAAGATCCGCTTGCCGAGCTGGGCGATCTGGCGCAGCAAGGGCGTCTCGGTTTCGTCCACCGTGGCGATCATACGGTTGATCTTGCCAAGCTCGGTGGCAGTGCCGGTCTCGACCACCACGCCTTTGGCGTTGCCGGCGCTGACACTGGTGCCGGAGAAGGCCAGGTTGCTGCGGTCGGCCAGTTGTGCCTCGTGGTCCAGCGCTTCGGTCTGCTTGGCAACGGTGAGCGACTCACCGGTTAGCATCGACTCCTCGACCTGCAACTGGTGCACTTCGAACAGGCGCACATCGGCGGGAATCTTGTCGCCCGGACGCAACACCACGATATCGCCCGGCACCAGTTCACCGGCATCGACCTCCAGCTTCTGGCCGCCGCGCACGACGCGGGCCGTACTGCTGAGCATGCCGCGCAAGGCGGCCAGGGATTTCTCGGCCTTGTTCTCCTGAAAGAATCCGATCGCGGCATTGATCAGCGCTACGGTGATGATCACCAGGGTATCGGTCCAGTGCCCCATCAATGCCGTGGCCAGCGCGGCCGCCAGCAGAATATAGATGAGCACATCGTTGAAGTGCCGGGCAAAGCGCAACCAGATCGGCTCGACAGCCTTGGCCGGCAAGGCATTGGGACCCAGGCGCAACAAGCGGGCCCCGGCCTCCTCAGGAGTCAGGCCCGCCGTGCTGGTGTGCAGGTCGACCATGGTTTGTTGTGTACTTTTGCGGTACCAGGGCCGTGCGGTGCTGCGCGTTTGCGGTTGCAATGATCCCATGGTGTCCTCCCGGCGTTCGTCCTGAGGTGGAGGCCAATTTTGCGCGCTGGGCGCCAGGGGTACTTGATGCAGATCAGCAGTGCAGGACTCTGCCCGCAGACACCTCAGCACAGCCGGCAAAAGGCCGGTGATGTACTTGTGCAAAGGCTCGGAGTAGGATCGTTTTCGTCCTGCATAGCCTGAGCAGTACCGTGAAAACCCAGAGCCATTTCGAAGCCCCGCACGATACCCCGGCCCAGCACCTCAAGCCCGACCTGCGGGTTGCCTTCGTGCTCATCGATCAATTCACCCTGACGCCAGTGGCCGGTTTCGTCGACTCGTTGCGCTTTGCTGCAGACCGCTCCTTCGACAGCCGGCAAATCCTCTGCCAATGGGACTGGCTGAGTGTGAGCGGCGAGCCGGTCAGCGCCAGCTGTGGCCTGCCCATCGCCCCGACCCAGCGCCTGGACCCGGATGCCCACTACGACTATGTGGTACTCGCCGGTGGCCTGTTATCCGGGGTCATGAACCCCGCCCCCGCGCTGCTCAGCTACATCCATCAACTGCACCAGCGCAAGGTCCCGATCATCGCCCTGTGTGCCTCCTACTTCACCCTTGGCCTGGCGGGTTTGCTCAAGGGCCGGCGCTGCGCGGTGCACTTCACGGTGCGGGATGAATTTGCGGCGCTGTTCCCCGATACCCAGATCGTCGTCGACAAGGCTTACGTGGAAGACAACGGCATATTCACCTGCCCGGGTGGCACGGCGTTCGAGCTGGCGGCAGAGATCATCAGCCGTCACTGCGGTAAACGCCGGGCGCAGAAAGGCCTCGAGTACTTGCTGGTCGATGACGAGGAAGTCCAGCGCAGCACTGGCGCCGATGTCGCCCATGTCTACCAGGACCCGCTGGTGCAGCGCGCCATCGACTACATGCGCAAGCATCTGGACAGCCACTGCACACTCAAAGAACTGGCCATCAGCCTGGATTGCAGCGAACGCCAGTTGCATCGCGCGTTTCTGCTCAACACCGACCAGCCGCCCGCCCAGTACTGGCGCAAGCTGCGCTTGCAACAGGCGCGCAAGTTGCTCAGCGACACCAGCCTGCACGTGACGCAGATTGCCTACGCCACGGGCTTTTCCGACGCCTCGCATTTCATCCAGCAATTTCGCAAATGCTATGGCGAGACGCCGCATCTGTTTCGCAAGATCCGGCACCAGGCCGAGCGGTTGGTACGGCCGTAAATCAGCGAACGTAGCGCGGGTTGGTTTCCGGCGCCCAGAGCAGGCAGACCACCGCACCGATGACCAAAGCGGCCACGCAAGTACCGATCGCCACCGAAGTACCGAAGCGCTCCATCACCACCGGCAGCAGAAACGTGCAGGACGCCGCGCCGATGCGGCTGGCCGCCACCGACAGGCCGACCCCCGATGCGCGCAACTCGGTGGGGAACAGCTCAGAGGTGTAGGCAAACTCCAGCACCCCGGAGCCGGCCATGACAAAGGCGAACACGGCGAACACTCCGACCACATAGACCGCCGGCATGCCGCTCCAGGTGGCTAGCACGAACAGTGCGATGGCGTTGATGGTAAAAGTGCCGATCAGAAACGCCCGGCGCGTCAGCAGGTTGATCAGCATCAGCCCGACAACCGAACCGGCCAGCAGGAAGATGTTGTAGACCAGGCCACCGGTGTAACTGTCTTCGACCTTCAGCGCCGAGAAGATGCGCGGGATGAAGGTGCTCATGGCGAAGTAAGGGATCACCTGGCAGGTGTAGAACACCGCACCCACCAGGGTGTTACGCCGATGCTGGCGACTGAACAACTGGCTCCAGGAAGCTTTCGCCCCGCCCTTCTCTACCTTCGGCAGATTACCACCGCCGAGGCGATCGATCACCTCGCGCGCTTCCCGCTCGCGGCCCTTTTTCATCAACCACAACGGCGACTCCGGCGTGCCTTGCCGCACCAGCAGCACCAACAGCGAAGGCACCGCACTGCTGAACAGGATCCAGCGCCAGGCATCGTCGCCCATGGCCTGCATCAGGTAGCCGATGATGTAGGACACGGTGAAACCGAGGGTCCAGGCCACGGCCATCAGCGCCAGCAGCGGCCCGCGGAAACGCCGCGGCACCAATTCTGCGACCAGCGATACACCGACAACGAAATCCGACCCCAGGGCAAACCCGAGCAGCAGGCGCAGCACCAGTAGTTGTTCGGCGTTCTGGGCGAAGAACTGCGCCACCGAGACGACGCAAAACAGCGCCATGTTCCAGCGATAGATATGCTTGCGGCCAAAGCGGTCGGCGATCGGCCCGGTCAGCAGGCTGCCGAGGAACAAACCGATCAGCGCGGCGCCCCCGAGCAGGCCCAGCGACAGCGCGTCCAGGCCCAGCGGCGTGGTCGCCAGACTGATGGCGATACCGATGATGCCAAGCACGTAGCCGTCACAGAACTGGCCACCGACACCACCGATGGCCGCCTTGATGTGCAGGGGCCGAACGGGAGACTCATCGAACGAACGGGTACTGGCTATGTCGACGTTTTGCATGACCTACCTCTTGTTGTTTTTATAAGCGGGATCGGTGATCAGGACGCGTGCGAAACGAAAGCGCTAACGTTGTCCAGCGCGGTATCCATCAGCCCTTGCGTGGCCTCGGCACTGCTCCAGGCGATATGCGGGTTGAGAATCAGGTTGTGAGTGGCGGCCAGGTGCAGCAGCGGCTCGTCGAGGGTGATCGGCTCGTTGCTCAGCACATCGAGTGCTGCGCCGCCAATCTGGCCCGACTCCAGGGCATGGATCAGGTCCGGCTCGTTGATCACGGCGCCGCGTGCGGTGTTGATCAGCACCGCGTCATGCTTCATCCAGCTGAATTGCTCACGGCCGATCATGTGCCGGGTCTGTGCGGTCAACGGGCAGTTGATCGAGACCACATCGCTGCGGCGCAGCAACTGCTCCAGCGTCAGGTAGCGCTCACCCTGGTAGTGGCCATCGCGATCGAAGAAGTAGACGTCCATCTCCAGGCGGCCAGCCAGCTCCGCCAATCGCTGGGCGATCGGGCCATGGCCGATGATGCCGAGCACCTTGCCGCGAATGTCGCGGATCGGGTAGTCGAAATAGGTACCGCTCCACGCCCGCTTGCCAGCGCGAACGTCCATCAGCAGCTGGTGGTAACGGCCGACATTGCGCAGCAACGCAAAAATCATCGCCAGCGCATGTTCGGCCACCGCATGGGTACCGTAGCCGGGCACGTTACTGACATGAATCCCGCGGCGCCGGCAATAATCGAGATCGACCACATCGGTGCCGGTCATGGCCAGGGAGATCATCTGCAGCGCCGGCAATTGCTCCAGATGCTCCACCGAGATCGGCACGCCGCTGGTGATGGCGATGGTCGCGCCGGTCAGGCGTTCAACCATCTGCTCGGGTGCGGTGTAGTCGTAAAGGGTCCAGCTATGGGGAAAAGGCAGCTCCTTGATCCGCACGCTTTCGGCGAAGCCGTCACGGTCGAGGAATACGACGTCATGCAGCATGGACACCTCCTGAAGGCATCTATTGTTTTTGTTTTTTCCATCAGCTGACGGCGCACGCCTGGATTTCCAGGCGGTATCGGCTGTCGGCCAACGCTGCGCCCACGCAGGCACGCGCCGGCGGGTTTTGCTGATCGACCCAGGCGTCGTAGACCGCGTTCATGGCGTCGAAGTCGGCCATGTCGGCGAGCCAGATCTGCACACGGGTGAGGTGGGACTTGTCGACCTTGGCCATGGCCAGAATGTCTTCCAGTTGCTGCAGCACGTCGCGGGTCTGGGCGCCGATGTCCTGGCGCAAATCACGGGCGACGATGCCAGCTGTTTCGATCCTGTCTGCGCTGATCACGCATTGGCTGTAGCGGGCGTTGCCGCCCAATCGTTGTAGGTTCACGCCGACCTCTCTTGTCATTGTTATGGGGGCTGTACGGGTACTGTGCCGGGCTTCGGCGAAAAGTCTGTGGCCAGTCGCGGGCAGCAGGCTAGGAAGAAAATGACGATAAACAGGAGAAATCTGCAAAATTAAGAAATCTTGTTAATATTTTCTCTCAGTAAAAAATACTGTTGTTTTTTTACATTTCTGGCGATAGCTTCGACGGCATAAAAACAAACGCCCTGGAGATCACCATGACCTCGATGACAGTGGGCCAGACCGTGCAACGCACGAGCACCCCGATGAAATTCCCCGCCGTTGCGCCGTTGAAGCGCAGTTTCTGGCTGCAGTGCGCCGAACCTTCCTTGCAGCCTTCGCCCGCCCTGCAAGGCACGCATACGGCTGACATCGTCATTGTCGGCGGCGGCTTCGTCGGTTTGTGGACGGCGTTGACCATCAAGGAGCACGAACCCGATTGCCGGGTCATGGTGCTGGAGCAGGACGTCTGCGGAGGCGGCGCCTCGGGACGCAATGGCGGTTTCGTGATGTCGTGGTGGCCGAAAATTCAATCGCTCGGCTCATTCTGCTCCCCGGAGCAAGCGCTGTTTCTGGCCAACAGTGCCGAGCGGGCCATTAGCGAGCTGGGCGAGTTTTGCCTGCAACACAACATCGACGCTGCCTTCAAACAAAAAGGCTGGCTGTGGACCGCCACCTGCGAAGCCCATATCGACGCCTGGAACGGCACCCTGGCCGCCTGCAAGCGCGTGGGTGCCGAGCCTTTCGAGCGCCTGTCACGCCAGGAAGTGGCCCGGCGCACCGGCTCGGCCGTGCACCTGGCGGGGGTGTTCGAACGCAGCAACGCCACCGTGCAACCGGCAGCGCTGGTGCGCGGCATGCGCAGGGTGGCGATCAATGCCGGCGTCGAGGTTTATGAAAACACCGCGGTCAGCGACATTCAGCCGGGACGCCCGGTACAGATCGTCACCGCCAATGCCCGGGTCGCCGCCAAGCATGTGGTGCTGGCCACCAACGCCTGGTCTGCCGCCATCCCGGAACTGGCCAAGCTGTTTGTTCCGGTCGGCAGCTCGATCGTGGTCACCCAACCCATTGGCGAACGCCTGAGCAGCCTGGGTTGGAGCGGTGCCGAAGCCATCACTGACTCGCAATTGCTGGTCGACTACTACCGCACCACTGCGGATGGGCGGATTGCCTTTGGCAAGGGCACCGGCGCCCTGTCTTACGGTTCGCGCATGGGCAAGGTGTTCAGTGACGACGCCGAAGGCATCGGCCTGACCACCGCCGACCTGCGGCGCACCTACCCCATGCTCGACGATGTCGAGGTCACTCACGCCTGGTCTGGCCCGATCGATCGCACCTACGACAGCCTGCCGGTGTTCAACCACATCAACGGCAGCGACAACATTCATTACGGCATCGGCTGGAGCGGCAACGGCGTAGGGCCGAGCCGCCTTGGCGGGCGCATCCTGGCCAGCCTTGCGCTGGGCAGAAACGATCAATGGAGCCGCTGCGCGCTGGTCGGCCGCCGCTGCAAAGCCTTCCCGCCCGAGCCGCTGCGCTACTTCGGTGGCGCCATGGTCCGTGGTTCGGTGCTGCGCAAGGAACGCGCGGAACTGAGTAACAACAAGGCAAACCGGCTCGATGTGATGATGGCCGGTTTCGCCCCTGCTGGTCTTGAAGACAAATCCTGAGGAAACGCCATGTCCCCTGTTCTGATCCGTCTTGAAAACGAAGCTCAATTCTCCGCGCCTGAGCCTGCGGGCTTGCCCGTCGGCGAACCGCTGCCGATGACGCGCACCGCTGTCCACCACGACATCGCCGGGCAGAACGTCTGCAGTGGTTTCTGGGAATGCTCACCCGGCCGTTTGCGCCGCGCCGTCATGCAGGCTGAATTCAGCTACATCATCGAAGGCAAAGGCAGCTTCACCCCGGAAGGCGGCGAAACCCTGCACTTCAAGACAGGTGATTCGCTGTACTTTGCCGCCAACACCCAGGGTGAATGGGAGATTCTCGAGAAGGTTCGCAAGACCTACTTCATTCTCGGCTAACCCGGTCGTCCAGCGAGCCCCTTGAGACCCCGGGGGCTCTATAGACCGCTGAACATGCCGATGATCACGGCGTTGACCAGGTCAATGAAAAAGCCGCACACCAGTGGCACGATCAGGAAAGCCTGGTGGGCCGCACCGTACTTTTGCGTCACGGTTGTCATGTTGACGATGGCCGTCGCCGTCGAGCCGAGGGTAATCCCGCCGAATCCGGAAGCCACCACACTGGCTTCGTAATCACGCCCCATGCAGCGGAACACCACAAAGTAGGTATAGAGAACCGTCAGCAGCACCTGCAGGGTCAGGGCGCACAGAATGAACATCAACGCCCCGCTGAGCTGCCATAACTGCAGCCCCATCAGGGCCATGGTCAAAAACATGCCCAGACAGATGTCGGAGATCAACGCCAGGCCCAGGCTCGCGCCGCTCCAGCTTTTCAGCTTCTTCTCACCGACAACGGCAAGCACGATGTGGTGGATGACGATGCCGGCGAACAGGCAGCTGACGAATTTTGGCAAGGTAACGCCGGCATCGACCAGCAGCAGGTTGAGGCCATAGCCGAGCATCAGGGTCAGGTTGAGCCACATCCATGCCCAGAGCACGTCGTAGTAGTTCACGCCCTGGTTCGGTTGATGCTCGAGAATGCCGATTTCCAGCGCGGCATCCCTGGAAGGCGTCAGGTTATGGCGCCGTATCAACTGGTTGGCGATCGGGCCGCCGATCACGCACGCGGCAATCAGGCCGACGGTGTTGCTGGCGATGCCCAGTTCATGTGCATTGCTGATGCCGAGCTTCTCGACGAACAGCGGAGCCCAGGCCAATGTTGTGCCCACCCCGCCGGTCAGGGAAATCGAGCCCACCATCAAGCCCGCCTTGGGATCCAGGCCAAACACCTCGGCCAGGCCCATGCCCAGGGAGTTTTGCAGGACAATGAAGACACTGGCGAGCACCAGCAGGATCACTAGCGGGCGTCCGCCCTTGAGCAGTTGGCGGACATCCGATTTCAAGCCGATGCCGGCAAAGAAATACAGCAGCAAGGTGTCGCGAACCTGCAGATCGAATTCGATCTGGATATTCAGGCCGAAGTACAGCAGGCTGGTAACCGCGGCACAGACGAAGCCGCCGACAACCGATTCGGGAATACAGTATTGACGCAGCAAGGTGCTGTTCTGGACAAGGGTTTTGCCGAGGAAAAGCAGGAGAATCGCAAGGGTAAAGCTCACGAGACCGTGAACCGGGAAAAGCTGGGAGGTCATCAACGCCTTCCTCTAATCTGAAAAAAGCATTATCACGATTTGCCCACTGCGGGTTCCGATCCGAATCAATAAAAGGTGAATCAGATCGCCAGCGTGGTGCACATTGACCAACCTGCGTAGAGCCCCCTGCAAGGGTAGTCGCGATCCATTCGCTACGCACACCATCATCAAGGACTATGAATGCCGCTGATCTCGCAACGTGTAGCGCTGGCACGCACTGGCGCAAACGATAAAGTCATTTGCCGCATGGCATCGGGTTGGGCGGTCATGGGCGATGTGCAATTCCTGCCGGGATACTGCCTGTTGCTGCCCGATCCGGTGGTTGCGAGCCTGAACGATCTGGACGCTGAGGCCAGAGCGACCTACCTGCTCGACATGGCCCGCATCGGTGATGCCGTTTTAAAGGCCACCGGGGCGGTTCGCATAAACTACGAAATTCTCGGGAACACAGAGCCCGAACTGCATTGCCACATTTTCCCTCGCTACGCCTCAGAGCCGGAACACAATCGCCAGATGCCCGTGTGGTTTTACGACTGGAAAACGGCGATCGCTTACTCGGAGCAAGCCCATGGGGCATTGCGCAGCGCCATTGCTGAGCTTTTAGCGGCGTCGGGCGCAGACGCGCCATGCCTGCAGTAGCGCGCCACCACGCCACAACCACCTGCGGCATCGGGCTGTTCAATACCGGTCGGCAACTGGGTGGCCTGATGGGCGTCGCGGCCTTGCAGACCCTGCTCGAACACAATCTCGCCAGCAATGCTGTGGTGCTGGGCAGCCACGTCACTGCAGGTGCAGGCACGGTGATCGAACGACTCACGAGCCTGTCCACCCTGCTGGGCCGAGCGGTTGTGGGGCAATCCACAGTGATTGCCTTCGACACCGCGTTCATGGCCGTGACCCTGCTGTTCGCAGTGGCGGCGCCGATTCTGGTGGCCATCAAGATCGGGTTTGCGCGGTCCGGGAACGGCGGGCATCGCCGGGCAAGCCCGCTTCCACAGAGGGGGCAATAGTGCCGTGCACTATTGGACAACCTTTACGGCCAAAGCTACCGTCAATTGAAGTACGACAAACCCGTGGATCTACCCCTTGACGTCCCGGCTGGAGAAGGTGCAGCGCCGCACACGGTGCAACTCGACTGGGCTATCTGCACTGTCATCAGAGGGTCATGCCATGGTCACCGGAGAAGAGCTGTTCGCACTGGCTGCGACCAAGAAAGGCCAGAAATACGTCAATGTCCTGGTCCCCAAGGACAACCCGAACTGGAACGGCCCGTGGGACTGTGCAGAGTTCGTCTCCTGGGTGCTGTTCCAGAAGCTCAAAAAGCTCTATGGCTGCATCGACAACAAGGGCAACCCGGCGATCACTGAAGCGTATTCCGGCGCCTGGGTCAGAGACGCAAAGGATGGCACCCTGATCGCCAGCGATGAGTCCGATGCGATGCTCACCGCCGGGGTCATTCTGATCCGCAAACCGCCCCTGCCCGGGCGGATGGGACATGTCGCCATCAGCGATGGCCACGGCAAGACCATGGAGGCAGCCGGTACCAACCTGGGCGTTCGCGCCGGCAATGTCAGCGGCCGGGTCTGGGACCATATCTGCAGGGTACCGAACGTCGCCTACAGCAGCGAAGCACGGGCGCCGCGCCTCAAGCCGCAACCGCAGTTCATCCGGCTGCAAGAGCCGAACATCAAAAGTGCGAAGGTCAAGGAAATCCAGAACAGCCTGAAGGCCATGGGCATCGACCCCGGAAAGATCGACGGCGAGTACGGGCCGCATACCACCGCTGCGGTGATTGCCTTCCAGGCCACTCACCGTCTGGTCGCCGATGGCATTGTCGGCCCGGCGACCGCCCGGGCGCTGAAGATCGAGTGGCCCTGAGATGGCGGATGAACCGGCGACAACCGAGCCCAAAGACGCGATCAGCGATGTATCGCTCAAAGAAGCTTTTGACATCTACCAGAAACAGAGCGACAACCTGCACAAACTCTGGACTTATTTTCAGGCCGTGTCTCTTGCGGTGCTGGGCTACACGGTTGGCGCCGAAAAGGCACACTGGTCCACGTCAACCTATGTGTTGATCTTCCTGAGCTACCTGTTCTTTGCCGTCGCCAATCAATGGATCATTGTTTTGTCCCAGAAGGAGCTCAAGCAGTTCAGCGACGCGGTGAAACTGGCCACAAAAAGTAGCGGCCCGGTCGGCAAGAAACTGGTGGTCCGGACTGTTTCTCCCTGTTGCATCAGGGTGTTCCACTCCATTTCTATCGCGGTCGTTCTAGCAGCGATTGCGGCTACCTGGTACGTCAAATGCTCAGCATCCCTTGAATGCCCTAAACCGCCGGATACCGAGCAGCACTAGGAACGCCCTGAATGTGCCCGGTTACACTCAATGGTCAACATCCAGGAAGCGAACCACCTCCCCCAGCACCGCTTCAGGCGCCTCGCGGTGCGGGACATGGTGGCAATCTTCGAGGATCACATACTCGCTGGGGCCTTGCGACAGCCTGGCTATCCGCTGCGGGTGCAGCGCTGAGCCGTACTCATCATGCTCACCGTGCAGAACCAGTGCCGGGCAATGAATGGCATCCACTGTGCTTTCGATCGTCCATTCGCCGAAAGCCTCTGTAAGCCATGTCCGGGTCCAGGCCGTCAGTACCCAGGGCGCTTTATCACCATGGTATTTTTTCAAGCGCGCCATGTGCTCGGGCTGTTCGAACTGTATCTCAGCGGCGCGAATACCCTGCAGCGTGCGCTCTTCGACAAACGCCTGCGCAGCGATGGTGATCAATGCCATGCAGCTTTGCGGATGCAAAGAGGCACAGGTTGCAGCCATGGCCCCTCCGACGCTATGGCCCAGGGCAACGAAGCGCTCGACCTGAAGCGCCGTCTTCAGATGGGCAAAAAAGTACTCGGCTTCTTCACGGATGAACTGCGGCGACAGGCGTCCTGGGTACTCATCGGACTGGCCGAAGCCGAGCCGGTCATAGGCAATCACCTCACGTCCGGTGGCCTGGCTCAACTGCTGGGGAAAATCCCGCCACAGGGCAATGCAGCCCAGTGAGTCATGGAACAGGACTATAGGTGGCTTGTCCGGATTGCCCGGGCCATCTGCGGGGAACCATCGACTACAGAACAGCCGTCCTTGCGGCGTGTCTATCCAGAGCACTTCGGTGTTGATCGACAATGACATGCAGGCCCCCGGTTGATGGTTCACGCCGCAGGATAGCAGTTCCCTGTAGGAGCGGGCTTGCCCCGCGATGCGATGTGGCTGACAGCCCGCAATCGCGGGGCAAGTCGAGTCGTCGCACCGCCGCTCCCACAGGGGGAACAGTGGCCTGGATTCAGCGGCGGCTGATGACCACCTCCAGGTATTCGCTGGGCACCACCAGCGACGAGGCGCCGGCCACGTTGTTGTCGTTCAGCAGCTGAGTAAGATCGCGCTCCAATGCGTAGGCGGCGTCACTCTGCAATGAGGCAAAGGCTTTGTGCACCGGGCCATACCAGGTCCTGAACACGTCGATGAAATGCGCCGCCGAGCGGTAGCGAAAATTGAACTGCTGGCGGCTGATATTGATAACCCCGACGTTGTCGCCGAACAGCTGCTGCAACTGTTCTTCGTCACCCCAGCGCGAAGGCGGCAGCGCCCCGGCGGGTGGCGGGACATGGCGCCCGAGAGTCTTGAACATCTGCCCGATGAAACCCTGTGGCGTCCAGTTCGCCAGGCCGATCCGCCCGCCTGAGCGGCAGACCCGTGCAAGCTCCCTCGCCGCTTGAGCCTGATCCGGGGCAAACATCACGCCGAAGGTCGATATCACCGCATCAAAGGCGCCGTCGGCAAACGGCAGCGCCTCGGCATCGGCGGTTTGAAACACTACGTTCAGATGCTCGGCCCGTGCGCGTTCTTCACCGCGTTTCAACAGCTCGGGCACGTAGTCCGTGGAGGTCACCTGACAGCCGCGCCGTGCCGCGGCAAGGGTGGCATTGCCGTTGCCGGCAGCCACATCCAGGACCTTTTCGTCCCAGCGCAAGTCGCAGGCTTCGGCCAGGCGTTCGCCGACCAGTTGCAAGGTCGTGCCGATCACCGCGTAATCGCCGCTGGCCCACGCCGTCTGCTGGCGTGCCTTCAAGGCATTCAAATCCAGAGGTGTGCTCATTGTCTGCACCTGATTTATCCGCGCGGCCGTCAGCCTCTACGGCGGTCAACGCGCCTTGGTCTTTTGGGTTGTTCACGTTGCGGCGGCGGGCCGAGGATGCGCGCCCGCGCCTGCGTCCAGCTAAAACCCAACCCGGTCTGCGGTACAAGACCCGTTGGATACATGCATATAGCCCTTGCGAATAAACCACACTGTGGGAGCGGCGGTGCGGCGACCCGACTTGCCCCGCGATTGCGGTTTGTCAGTCACATCGTATCGCGGGGCAAGCCCGCTCCTACCGAAAATTAGCCTGTTGGTCGGCATGGTAGGAGGAGCGCACCAGCGGCCCGGACGCCACGTTCCTGAAGCCCATCGCCAGCGCCTGTTCGGCAAACCAGGCAAAGGTATCGGGGTGGACAAAACGCTGCACCGGCAGGTGGCTGCGCGAAGGTTGCAGATACTGCCCCAAGGTCAGCATGTCGACCTGGTGTTCGCGCAGGCGTTGCATCACCTCGATCACTTCGTCATCGGTTTCGCCCAGCCCCAGCATCAACCCGGACTTGGTCGGCACCGCGGGTACGCGCAGTTTGAAGTTCTCCAGCAAATCCAGCGACCACTCGAAATCCGAACCCGGCCGTGCCGCCTTGTACAGGCGCGGCACGGTTTCCAGGTTGTGGTTGAAGACATCCGGCGGCTCCTGCGCGGTGATCGCCAGGGCCACGTCCATGCGCCCCCGGTAGTCGGGCACCAGGGTTTCCAGACGGATACCCGGCGACAGTTTGCGGATCTCGCGCAGGCAGTCGACAAAGTGCTGGGCACCACCGTCGCGCAGGTCGTCGCGGTCGACCGAGGTGATGACCACGTATTTCAGGCGCAGGTCGGCGATGGCGATGGCCAGGTTCTTTGGCTCATCGACGTCCAGCGGCTTGGGCCGGCCGTGACCGACATCGCAAAACGGGCAACGGCGGGTACAGATGTCGCCCATGATCATGAAGGTCGCCGTACCGCCGGAGAAGCACTCGCCGAGGTTCGGACACGAGGCTTCCTCGCAGACGCTGTGCAGTTTGTGCTTGCGCAGCAGCGCCTTGACCCGCGCCACCTCCGGTGACGTTGCAATCTCCACGCGAATCCACTCGGGCTTGCGTGGCACTTCTTCGGTGGGCAGGATCTTCACCGGGATACGCGCCACCTTCTCGGCACCGCGCAGTTTCACCCCGGCCTGCAGCGGCTGTGGGCGAGTGGCGACAGCTTGGGTTTCGTTCATGCTCATGCTCCGACAATCTGGCCATCAGCCACGGTAGTAACGTTGCGCCACGAACGGCGTACGGGTGACAACCATCGGCACCCGCTTGCCGCGCACCAGGGCAAAGACTTCGGTGTCCAGCGCCGCATAGCCGCTCTGCACATAGCCCATCGCCAGCGGCCCAGCCAGACTCGGGCCGAATCCGCCGCTGGTAACACGGCCGATTACCTGCTCTTGCGCGTCGACGATCAGCGTCCCTTCACGCACCGGCACCCGCTCTTTGGGCAGCAGGCCGACGCGCTTGCTGCCCACGCCTTCACGCTGCTGGGCAAAAATCCGTTCGGCACCGGGGAAGCCACCGGCGCGTACACCATCGGCACGCCGGGCCTTGGAAATCGCCCAGGTCAGGCTGGCCTCGATCGGCGTGGTGCGCAGGTCCATGTCATGGCCGTACAGGCACAGCCCGGCCTCCAGGCGCAGCGAGTCACGGGCACCGAGGCCGATGGCCTGGACCTCGGGCTCGGCCAGCAGCGAACGGGCAAGCATTGGCGCAGCCTCTGCCGGCACGGAGATTTCGTAACCGTCCTCACCGGTGTAACCGGAGCGGCTGACGTAGCAGTCAACACCGAGCAACCTCAGCTTGGCGAACTGCATGAAGGTCATGCGGCCGACCTCAGGCGCCAGACGCGCCAGTACCCTGGCTGCCGCCGGGCCCTGCAGCGCCAGCAAGGCGCGGCTGTCGAACAGTGACTCGACGTCGCACTGCCCTTCCAGGTGCTGTTTGAGGTGGGTCAGGTCCTGGTCCTTGCAGCCGGCGTTGACCACCAGGAACAGCTCGTCGTTGCCCAGGTTGGCAACCATCAGGTCATCGAGGATGCCGCCCTCGTCGTTGGTAAACAGCGCATAGCGCTGCATGCCTGGCGACAGGTCGATGATATCGACCGGCACCAGTGCTTCCAGCGCCTTGGCAGCACCGGCGCCACGCAGACGGAGCTGGCCCATGTGCGAAACGTCGAACAGGCCGGCCTGTTCACGGGTGTGCAGGTGTTCCTTGAGCACGCCCAGCGGGTACTGCACTGGCATGGCGTAGCCGGCGAACGGCACCATGCGCGCACCGAGTTCCAGGTGCAGACCATGCAACGGCGTTTGTTGTAGTTGTTCTGTGGACATGGGTGACTCCTAGCATTCGATGATGTTGACCGCCAGCCCGCCGCGGGCAGTCTCTTTGTATTTGCTTTTCATATCGGCGCCGGTCTGGCGCATGGTGCGGATCACCTTGTCGAGGGAGACAAAGTGCTGGCCATCGCCGCGCAGGGCCATGCGCGCGGCATTGATGGCCTTGACCGAACCCATGGCGTTGCGCTCGATGCACGGCACCTGGACCAGCCCGCCAATCGGGTCGCAGGTCAGCCCAAGGTTGTGCTCCATGCCGATTTCGGCGGCGTTTTCCACTTGCTGCACGCTGCCGCCAAGCACTTCGCACAAGGCCCCGGCCGCCATCGAGCAGGCCACCCCGACCTCACCCTGGCAGCCGACTTCGGCCCCGGAGATCGAAGCGTTTTCCTTGTACAAAATGCCGATTGCAGCGGCGCTGAGCAGAAAACGCACCACCCCGTCCTCGTTGGCCCCTGGCACGAAACGCGTGTAGTAATGCAGCACCGCCGGGATGATGCCAGCCGCGCCATTGGTCGGTGCGGTGACCACCCGCCCGCCGCTGGCGTTTTCCTCGTTGACCGCCAGGGCGTAGAGGTTGACCCAGTCGAGCACCGAGAGGCTGTCGCGCAAGCCGGCTTCAGGGCTGGCGCTCAACTGTCGGTGCAACGCGGCGGCACGGCGCTTGACCTTGAGCCCGCCGGGCATGATGCCCTCGGTGCGGCACCCGGCCTTGACGCAGTCCTGCATCACCTGCCAGATGTGCAGCAAGCCCTGGCGCGTCTGCTCCGGGCTGCGCCAGGCGGTCTCGTTCTCGGCCATCAACTGGCTGATCGACAGGCCGTGCTGGGCGCATTGCGCCAACAGCTCGCGTCCGCTCAGAAACGGGAAGCGCAGCGGCGTGCGGTCTTCGACGATGCGATCGACGCCAACCGCCGCCTCGTCCACCACAAAACCGCCCCCCACCGAGTAATACTCGCGACTGCACAGCTGCAGCCCGGCCGCGTCGAAGGCACGCAGGATCATGCCGTTGGGGTGATAGGGCAAGGGCTTGCGGATCATCGCCAGGTGTTCTTTTTCGACGAAGCGGATGCGCTTCTCACCGAGCAGCGACAGCATCCCGCTCTGGCGAATCATCCCCAGACGATCGGCCACCAGCGACGTCTCGACGGTATCCGGGTGCTCACCCTCAAGCCCCAGCAGCACCGCCTTGTCGCTGCCGTGGCCTTTGCCGGTGGCGCCGAGCGAGCCGTACAGTTCGGCGCGCACGCCCTCCACCTGAGCCAGCAGCCCCTGCTCCCTGAGCCCTTCGGCAAAGCGCGCCGCGGCGCGCATCGGCCCGACCGTGTGGGAGCTGGACGGGCCGATGCCCACCTTGAACAGATCAAAAACACTCAGCGACATACAGGCCTCCGCCATCACACCCAGGGATCAGGCCCGATAAACCGGGAACAGTTTGCACAGCTCGGCCACCTGCCGGGCCACCTGGGCCTCGACGTCGGCATCGCCGAGGTGGTCGAGGATGTCGCAGATCCAGGTCGCCAGGGCGCGGCACTCCGGCACCTGGAAACCCCGGGTGGTCACCGCCGGGGTACCGATGCGCAGGCCCGAGGTCACGAACGGCGATTGCGGGTCGTTGGGCACGGCGTTCTTGTTCACGGTGATGTGCGCGCGGCCCAAGGCGGCATCGGCGTCCTTGCCGGTGATGCCCTGGCGGATCAGGCTGACCAGGAACAGGTGGTTGTCGGTGCCACCGGAGACCACGTCGTAACCGCGCTGGCGGAAGATTTCCGCCATGGCCTGGGCGTTTTTGATGACCTGGAACTGGTAATCCTTGAAGCCCGGTTCCAGCGCTTCCTTGAAGCACACGGCCTTGGCGGCGATCACATGCATCAGCGGCCCGCCCTGCCCGCCCGGGAACACCGCCGAGTTGAGCTTCTTCTCCAGCTCCGGATCAGCCTTGGCCAGGATCAGCCCACCGCGCGGACCGCGCAGGGTCTTGTGGGTAGTGGTGGTGACCACATCGGCGTAGGGCAGCGGATTGGGGTACAGGCCCGCCGCAACCAGGCCGGCGACGTGGGCCATGTCGACGAACAGATAGGCCCCGACCTTGTCGGCGATCTCACGGAAGCGCGGGAAGTCCAGGGTTTTCGAGTAGGCCGAGAACCCGGCGACGATCATCTTCGGCTGGTGTTCGACAGCCAGACGCTCAACTTCGTCGTAATCGATCAGGCCATTGGCGTCGATGCCGTACTGCACGGCGTTGTACAGCTTGCCCGAGGAGCTGACCTTGGCACCGTGAGTGAGGTGACCGCCATGGGCCAGGCTCATGCCGAGGAGAGTGTCGCCAGCCTGCAGCAAGGCCAGGTAGACCGCCGCGTTGGCCTGGGAGCCGGAGTGCGGCTGGACGTTGGCATAGCCTGCACCGAACAGTTGTTTGGCACGGTCAATGGCCAGTTGCTCGACCACATCGACGTGCTCGCAACCGCCGTAGTAACGCTTGCCCGGGTAGCCTTCGGCGTACTTGTTGGTCAGCTCGGTGCCCTGGGCCTGCATCACCTGCGGGCTGGTGTAGTTTTCCGAGGCGATCAGCTCGATATGGTCTTCCTGGCGTTGTGCCTCGCGGTGGATGGCGGCGGACAGCGCAGGGTCGAAATCGGAGAGGGTCAGGCTTTTATGGAACATGGTGGTTTTCCTTGTTATTAGCGAAACAGCTGCCTGTGGGAGCAATAGTTCTGGTGGGAGCGGGCTTGCCCCGCGATTGCGGTTTGTCAGTCACATCGCATCGCGGGGCAAGCCCGCTCCCACCCAGTGCAATCAAGCGTCTTGATAGATCGACATTGGCGGGCAGGCACACGCCAGGTTGCGGTCGCCGTAGACGTTGTCCACGCGCCCCACCGGCGGCCAGTACTTGCTCTCGCGCAGATCGGCCAGCGGATACACCGCCAGCTCCCGGCCATAGCGATGCGGCCATTCGCCGACCAGCTCACTAGCGGTATGCGGTGCGTTCTTCAGCGGGTTGTCGAGCTTGTCCAGAGTACCGTTTTCCACCGCACGGATTTCCTCGCGGATGCAGATCATCGCGTCGCAGAAGCGGTCCAGCTCCTCCTTCGACTCGCTCTCGGTCGGCTCGACCATCAAGGTGCCAGCCACCGGGAAGGACATGGTCGGGGCATGGAAGCCGAAGTCGATCAGGCGCTTGGCCACATCTTCGACACTGATACCGCTGCTGTCCTTGAGCGGGCGCAGATCAAGAATGCATTCATGCGCGACCAGGCCGTTCTCGCCGGTGTAGAGCACCGGGTAGTGCTCTTCCAGGCGCCGGGCGATGTAGTTGGCACTCAGGATCGCCAGCTGCGAAGCGCGCTTGAGCCCTTCGCCGCCCATCATGCGGATGTACATCCAGGTGATCGGCAGGATGCTGGCGCTGCCATACGGCGCTGCACTGACCGCGCCGTGCTTGTTGTCCATGTGCGCGTGACCCGGCAGGAACGGCGCCAGGTGCGCCTTGACGCCGATCGGGCCGACACCCGGGCCGCCACCGCCGTGAGGGATGCAGAAAGTCTTGTGCAGGTTCAGGTGCGAGACGTCGCCACCGAACTTGCCCGGGGCGCAGAGGCCGACCATGGCATTCATGTTGGCGCCGTCCAGGTACACCTGGCCGCCGTGCGCATGAATGATGTCGCAGATGCGGGTGATGCCGTCTTCAAACACGCCATGGGTCGAGGGATAGGTGATCATCAACGCCGCCAGGCTGTCCCGGTGCTGCGCGGCCTTGCTTTGCAGGTCCGCCACATCGACATTGCCGCGCTCATCGCAGTTGACCACCACCACCCGCATGCCGGCCATCTGCGCCGTGGCCGGGTTGGTGCCATGGGCCGACGACGGAATCAGGCAGACATCGCGCCCAGCCTCGCCACGGCTGGCGTGATAGGCGCGGATCGCCAGCAGGCCGGCGTACTCGCCCTGGGAACCGGCATTGGGCTGCAGCGACATGGCGTCATAACCGGTGGCCGCACAAAGCATGGCCTCCAACTCATCCGTCAGTTGCCGGTAACCCAACGACTGCCCGGCCGGGGCGAACGGGTGCAAGGCACCGAACTCGGGCCAGGTGATCGGGATCATTTCACTGGCGGCATTGAGCTTCATGGTGCATGAACCCAAGGCGATCATGCTGCGGTCCAGGGCCAGGTCCTTGTCGGCCAGACGCCGCAGGTAGCGCATCAGCTCAGTTTCCGAATGGTAGCGGTTGAACACCTGATGCTGCAGGAACGGCGTTTCGCGCAGCAGTGGCAACGGCAGGCAATCACCCGTGTCGGCGGCCAGCGCGGTGAAGTCTGGAAGCGTCTGTCCGGACATGGCGAAGGCTTGCCACAAGGCCTCGACGGCGGCCTGCTCGCAGGTTTCATCCAGCGATAGACCGACCCGCTGCTCGTCGATCAGCCGCAGGTTCAACTGCGCGCCGTTGGCGGCGGCGAGCACCTCGGCCACAGGGCCTGCGGTCACCACGCTGACGGTGTCGAAGAAGTGTTGCTGCTCGACCTGATGCCCGAGCTGCTGCAGCCCGCGTACCAGAATCGCAGTCAACCGATGCACGCGCCGGGCGATCTGCGCCAGGCCCTGCGGACCGTGGTAAACCGCATACATGCTGGCGATGTTGGCCAGCAGGACCTGCGCGGTGCAGATGTTGCTGGTGGCTTTCTCACGGCGAATGTGCTGCTCGCGGGTCTGCATGGCCAGGCGCAGGGCCGGCTTGCCGAAGCGATCGATGGACACGCCGACCAGACGTCCGGGCATGTCGCGCTTGAAGCTGTCGCGGGTGGCGAAGAACGCCGCGTGCGGGCCGCCAAAACCCAGCGGCACACCAAAACGCTGGGCACTGCCCAAGACCACGTCGGCACCGAATTCACCCGGCGGGGTCAGCAAGGTCAGCGCCAGCAGGTCGGCGGCCACCGCCACCAACGCGCCGGCGGCATGGGCGTGCTGCACCAGGGCGCGATGGTCGACAATAGCGCCAGTACTCGCCGGGTATTGCAGCAACAGGCCGAAATAACCCTCCAGGTTCTGGTTCAGCAGTGCCGACTCATCGCCGATGACCACTTCAATACCCAGCGGCTCGGCACGGGTACGCAGCACGTCGAGGGTTTGCGGATGACAATGGTGGGAGACGAAAAACGCCGGGGCCTTGCTCTTCGCCAGACGCTTGCAGAAGGTCATGGCTTCGGCGGCGGCGGTGGCTTCATCGAGCAACGAGGCGTTGGCGATCTCCATACCGGTCAGGTCGCTGATCAAGGTCTGAAAGTTCAGCAGCGCTTCCAGACGGCCCTGGGAAATCTCCGGCTGGTACGGTGTGTAGGCGGTGTACCAGGCCGGGTTCTCCAGCAGGTTGCGCAGAATCGGCGTCGGTGTGTGGCACGGGTAATAGCCCTGGCCGATGTGATTGCGAAACAGCTGGTTCTTCGCCGCAATGGCCTTGAGCGAGGCCAGCGCCTCGGCCTCGCCCTGCCCTTTGCACAGCTCAAGCACGCTGGTGCCCTTGATGCTCTCCGGGATGACGCTGTCGATCAGGCCGTCGAGGCTGTCATGGCCGATCAGCGCCAGCATCGCGTCGATGTCGTCCTCGCGCGGGCCGATGTGACGGGCGATGAACTCGTTGTCGGTGGTCAGCGGGATGGATGCATTGCTCATGTCGGCCCCCTGGCTCAGGCGTTGTCGGCCAGGAAGCGGTCGTAGCCTTCCTGGTCCATCAGGGTGTCGAGGTCGGCAGGGTTGGCCACCTTGATGCGGAAGAACCAGCCGTCTTGCATCGGCGAGGCGTTGACCAGTTCGGGGTCGTCGGCCAGGGCCTGGTTGACCGCCACCACGGTACCGTTCAGGGGCATGCTGATGTTGCTGGCGGCCTTCACCGACTCCAGCACCGCGACTTCATTGCCCTCGCCGTATTCGCCCGGCTCCGGCAACTGCACGAACACCACGTCACCGAGGGCTTCCTGGGCGTAGGTGGTGATGCCGACGGTCAGTTCGCCAGTCGCTTCCAGGCGCAGCCATTCGTGTTCGGGAGTAAAACGCAGCGTGGTCATGAATCTTCCTCTCTTGTTATCAGGTAGGTCCTGGTGCAGGACTGATTGATACAAGAGCAAGGGCAATGCCAACTTATTAAAACCTTTATATTTCAATAAGTTGAGCAACAAAACCCATCAACATCAAGACGCTGCGCTGGAGCGAAATCGCTCCGTTGCCCGAGCCCGGCAGCCAGCCCTGACAGGACGGGCCAATGAAGCCGCGGCTCACGCCCGACTGGAGCACAATCACTCCAGTGGAGCGTATTCGAACCAGGTTACGAGACCCGGCTGGCGATGCCGTACTTACGCAAGCGCTGGCCGATGGCGGTGTGGGAAGTCTGCAGGCGCACCGCCAGTTGCCGGGTCGAGGGATAGGCCGCGTACATCGTCTCCAGCAGCGACTTTTCGAAGCCCTGCACCGCCGCTTCCAGGCTGGTGACCTGCGGGGTATCGGGCTGCTGGCTGTTCAGGGCAGTACCGGCCAGTTCCAGGTCGTCGCAGTCGATCACCTCCCCTTCGCTGATGGCCGCGGCACGGAAGATCACGTTCTGCAGTTGGCGCACATTACCCGCCCAGCGATTGCCCAGCAGCAGCGGATGGGTGGCCAGCGCCAGCCGGCACGGTGAGCGCTGTATCTGCGCGCAGGCCTGACGCAGGAAGTGCTCGGCCAGCAGCAGGATGTCCCTGCCGCGTTCGCGCAACGGCGGCACCAGCAGATTGAGTACGTTCAGGCGGTAGTAGAGGTCTTCGCGAAAGCTGCCTTCGACCACCATGTTTTCCAGGTTGCGGTGCGTCGCGCAGACCACCCGCACATTCACCCGCACTTCGCCGCCGCCACCGACCCGGCGAAAGCTGCCGTCACTGAGAAAGCGCAGCAGCTTGGCCTGCAGGTACGGCGACATCTCGCCCACCTCATCAAGGAACACCGTGCCACCGTCGGCCAGTTCCAACAGGCCCGGCTTGCCGCCGCGCTGGGCACCGGTAAAAGCGCCGGCGGCGTAGCCGAACAGCTCGCTCTCGGCCAGGCTCTCTGGCAGCGCCGCGCAGTTGAGCGCCAGGAAGGACGCATCGCGGCGCACGCTCAATGCATGACAGGCACGCGCCACCAGCTCTTTGCCGGTGCCGGTTTCGCCCTGGATCAACAGCGGCGCCTCCAGGCTCGCCACCTTGTGCAGGCGCGCCTTGAGGTCCTTGAGCGGCGCCGATTCGCCCAGCAGCGCCTGCAACCCCTCGGCATGATCGTGCAGCAGCGAAGCCAGACGCTCGCCGATACGGCTTGGCGGATACAGGGTCAGCAGGCCGCCGACCAAGGCATCGGCGCCGCCGCTGATCGGCGTGGCTTCCAGCAACAGCGCCTGGCCCTGCAGGCTCACCTCGCACATCGGCAGGCGAAAGCCTTTGTCGATCAGGGTCTGCGCCAGGTCGGGTTCGGCGAACAGCCTGGACAACGGCTCACCGGCCGGCTCGCGACCAACGAGGCTGACCAGCGTCGGATTGGCCAGCAGCACATGGCCACCGGGGTCCACCGCCAGTACCGGATCGCTCATCGCCGCGAGCAAGGCTTCCAGTTGCAGGTGCCGGCGCTGGCCGGGGAGAAAGTCGACAAGTTCCACCGCCTGGACCCCGATCACCCGCAGCAAGGCGTGGTGAAGTTCGTCCAGCACGGCCTGTGACAGCGCTGGTGCATCGATGTAGACGTTGGGCGGGATCATTTCCACCGCGTCCAGGTTGAGGTTGCGCGCGCCCAGCAAGGCCAGGATTTCCTGGGTAATGCCAACGCGGTCGATAAAGGTGACGTGGATGCGCATGACGACTCCCTGGTTGTGCAAAGACGACAGGGGGACGGCCCCTTGTGCCGTCCCCCCGAGTGAAAGCGTGAATGTGCTTATCAGTCCGCGTCGTAGGACAACTGCACGCCCTCCGACTTTTTCTGACGCATCGAGCGGTAAGCCAGACCGAGGATGACGAACCAGACCGGCACGAACACCAGCGCTTTGCGGGTGTCTTCTTCCAGCGCCAGCAAGGCCAGCATGGCGACGAAGAACACCAGGCAGGCCCAGCTCATGAAGATGCCGCCCGGCATGCGGTATTTCGAGGCGCGATGCAGGTGCTCGCGCTGCTTGCGATACGCCAGGTACGACAGCAGGATCATCGACCAGACGCACATGAACAGGATCGCCGACACCGTGGTGATCAGGGTGAAGGCATCGAGCATGTTCGGCACCAGGTAGATCACCAGCGCCCCCGCCGACAGGCAGACACAGGAAAAGATCAGGCCATTGGAAGGCACGGCGCGGCTGGACAACGCCTTGAACTTGCCAGGTGCATCGCCATCCACGGCCAGGCCGTAGAGCATGCGGCTGGTGGAAAACACCCCACTGTTTGCCGAAGAAGCAGCAGAGGTGAGGACCACGAAGTTGATGATCCCGGCAGCCGCCGGCAGACCGGCCAGGACGAACAGCTCGACAAACGGGCTCTTGTTGGCAACCACATCACGCCAGGGCGTAACGGCCATGATCGCGATCAGCGCGAACACATAGAACACGATGATGCGCAGCGGAATCGAGTTGATCGCCCGTGGCAGGTTGCGTTCAGGGTTCTTGGTTTCTGCGGCGGTGGTACCCACCAGCTCGATCCCGGCAAAGGCAAAGATCGCAATCTGGAATCCGGCGAAGAAGCCCATGGCGCCATGGGGGAACATGCCGCCGTCATTCCACAAGTTGGCCAGCGACGCGACATCGCCGGCAGGCGACTGATAGGCTGCGACCACCATGTAAAGGCCGGTGCAGACCAGGGCACAAATGGCCACGATCTTGATCATGGCGAACCAGAACTCCAGTTCACCGAACATCTTCACGGTCAGCAAATTGAGTGAAAGCAACAGGCCCACACAACTGAGTGCCGGCAACCATTGCGGGATATCCGGGAACCAGAACTGTGAATAGGCGGAGATCGCAATGACATCGGCGATGCCGGTGACTATCCAGCAGAACCAGTAAGTCCAGCCGGTGAAGAACCCTGCCCAGGGTCCCAACAGATCCGCGGAGAAATCAATGAACGATTTGTACTTGAGATTGGACAACAGCAACTCGCCCATTGCCCGCATGACGAAGAACAGCATGAAACCGATGATCATGTAGACAAAGATGATCGAGGGTCCCGCCAGGCTGATGGTCTTGCCGGAGCCCATGAACAGGCCGGTGCCGATGGCGCCACCGATGGCGATCAACTGGATATGGCGGTTGGAGAGATTACGTTGGAGTTCGTGCGCTTCGCTGTCAGGCGGACCCAGCGTCGAGTTTTTCATTAGGCTTTACCTTGCTAGTTTAATTGTTTTTATAACGTCACAAGTTCAAACACCTCTGCCAGTGCGGCGGAGTGCCTATGAAAGAGCAAGGTCTATGCCAAGCGAAAAAGCGTTGTTTTATCCGGGGTTGTGTTGATTGGCTGTAATGAAGTCACTCCATGAAAAGGCGTTAATCCGGCTGTTCACTGGCGTTTAAGCGTCGTAAACCCTGCGCTTGGTCCCACTGTAGCGTTTTCGCTCCAATGGAACGCATTCGGTCCGGCCTGCTTGGTGCCGTCCCGCCCGGTGGGAGCGGGCTTGCCCCGCGATGCTATGTGGCTGACACACCGCAATCGCGGGGCAAGCCCGCTCCCACCGTACAAGACAGTTACTCCCACTGGGTCGTCAGGCACTTACCTTGCGCTTCGGCGCCCGACTGCGCTGTTCTTCTTCCCAACCCTCGACCAGGCCGACCGGTACCTGCGCCGGCGCCAGCGGCTCACGCCCGCGCACCAGGTCGGCGGCACGTTCGGCGAGCATGATGGTCGGCGCGTTGAGGTTGCCGTTGGGCTCGCTGGGGAATACCGACGAGTCGATCACCCGCAACCCCTGCAGCCCCCGTACGCGCAGTGAAGAGTCGACCACCGCCATGTCATCCTCGCCCATGCGGCAGGAACCGCAGGGGTGCATGGTGCTTTCCATGTTGGCGCGCACGAAGGCGTCGATCTGTTCATCGGTCTGCACCTGCGGCCCTGGCGCCAGTTCCTCGCCGCGGTAGCGGTCCATGGCCGGTTGCGCGATGATTTCCCGGGTCAGGCGCACGCAGCGGCGAAAGCCCTCGCGGTCCTCTTCGCTCTCCAGGTAGTTGAAGCGGATTTCCGGGTGCTGGTAAGGGTCGGCCGACAACGCCCGCACATGGCCCCGGCTCTTGGGCTTGTTCGGCCCGGTCAGCACCATGAAACCATGGCCCTTGAACGGTTTGTCACCGTCGTAGCGCATCGCCGCCGGCAGGAAGTGGAACTGGATGTCCGGCCAGCGCAGGCCCTTGGACGAGCGGATGAAACCGCCGGCCTCGAAGTGGTTGCTGGCTCCCAGGCCATCTTTGAACAGCAGCCAGCGCAGGCCGATCAGCGCCTTGCCCAGCAGGTTCATCTTGCCGTTGAGCGTCACCGGCTCCTTGCAGGCGTACTGGATGTAGATTTCCGAATGGTCCTGAAGGTTTTCGCCGACCCCTGGCAGGTCGTGGCGCACCTCGATACCGGCCTTTTTCAGCACCGCCTGCGGGCCGATCCCCGAGCGCTGCAACAGATGCGGCGAGCCGATCGGGCCGGACGAGACCAGCACCTCGCGGTTGCAATAGACCTTGTGGGTCAGGCCGCCTTCGTCGTACTCCACGCCCACCGCACGCTTGCCCTCGAGGAGGATGCGCCGGGTCATGGCATGGGTGACGACGGTCAGGTTGGGCCGGGTCATCGCCGGGCGCAGGTAGGCATTGGCAGTGGACCAGCGCACGCCGTCCTTGACCGTCATGTGCATGGCGCCGAAGCCTTCCTGCATGTAGCCGTTGCAGTCGTCGGTCTTGATGTAGCCCGCCTCGGCACCGGCCTCCACCCAGGCGCCGTACAACGGGTTCTGCATGTTGTTGCCGTTGTTGGTGGCCAGCGGGCCTGCGCCACCGCGATAGTTATCGCCACCGAACTTGTAGGTCTCGGCGCGCTTGAAATACGGCAGGCAATTTCGATAGCCCCAGTTTTTCGCGCCCAGGCTTTCCCATTCGTCGAAGTCACAGGCATGGCCGCGGATATACACCAGGCCGTTGATCGACGATGAACCGCCGAGCACCTTGCCCCGTGGGCAGTGCAGGCGCCGGCCGTCCAGATGCGGCTCGGCGACTGTCTCGTAGCGCCAGTTGTACTTCTTGGTGTTCATCGGCAATGAGAACGCACTGGGCATCTGGATCAGCACGCTGCGGTCGCTGCCGCCGAACTCCAGGACCAGCACCGAAGTACCGGCGTCCTCGGTCAGGCGGTTGGCCAGAACGCAGCCGGCAGAGCCCGCACCGATGATGATGTAGTCGTATCGCTTGTTCATGGTTTTAGTCCTTTGCGCCGAAGCCTGCGGCCTCGATGTTGCGTTCATTGCCTTTGGAGTAGGCGCCCCAGCCCAGCCGCGCGGCCAGCAGACGGGTCAGCCCGTAGTGAACCAGCCCGGCCAGCAGGCAGGACGGCAGCGATGCAGTGGCGAAGGTGAAGAAGCTGGTGTTGGCCAGCGTCTGCGGGTTGAACACCACCACGTAGATCGCGAACCCCGCCACCAGCGCCAGCAGTGCGATGGGGTTGAAGCCTTTGCAAAAGCGCACGGGAGAAGCGCCTTCGGCGGCATAGACATGGCGCAGGTTGACGCGCTGCTGACGCAGGAAGAAGTAATCGGCGATGCCGATGCCGGCCAGTGCACTGTTAAGCGCCGAGGTCCAGACCAGGAAGATGAAGAAGCCGTCGTAGATACCCGGGAAGCACAGCACGATGAGCACCGGAATCACGCAGAACAGCCCGATCAATACCCCCCAGCGCACGCTGCGCAAGCGCTCCCCGGCCAGCTGGCGCAGGCCGATGACGGCGGTGTAGAGGATGTTGACCATGCCGGTCAGGTTGGCCAGCGCCAGGAAACCCAACGCCACCACGCCGAAGCCCACGCCACCGGCCAGACGCATCCAGGCGGTAGGGTCGCTGCTGCCGAGGGTGGAAGCGGCGAACAGGCTGACGGTTTCGCCCAGTGCGGCGGCACCGAAGATGCCCACCAGGTTGGGCCAGAAGGCGGTGCGCTGGTTGCTGCACAAACGCGACAGGTTGCCGATGTACGGCCACCAGGAGAAGCCGGCGGCGATGTTGATTTCCACGGCGATCATGAAGTTGATGCGCTGATCGGCAAACGGCGGCTGCAACGGCGGCATGGCCAGCAATTCGGCGAAACTGAAGCGCTGGGAAATGAAGTACATCAGCGCCAGCATGATCAGGATCAGGCTGGGCGCGATCACCGCACTCAAGCGCCGGATCATGTCCGGCCCGCGCATGGCCACCAGCGCCGCGAGGACGATGGCTAACAAAGCGCCCGCCGTCACCATCCAACCGTCGCCGTCGGGCTGGCTGTGCTGCACCAGGGTCTCCAGGTTGTCCAGCGCCCGCCCGCACATCAGCCCCAGCACCGCCAGCCAGCCCATGGTCAGCACCACCACCGACAGCACATAGACCAGGCGGCTGCCGTTGATGCCGAACATGCTGCGCAGGTAGGTGAACTGCTCGACGCCGTATTTGCCACACGGCAGGCAGGTGGACGACGCGGCGAGAATCACGCCGATGATGTTACCGATGACGATTGCGCTGATGCCTTGCAACGGCCCGACGAACAGCGCGGTGGCGCCGCCGATCAGGAACACCCAGGTGGCCACCGCCAACGCCGAGTTGGCATAGGCGAAGCCCCAGAAGCCCCACACCCGCTCGCTGGGCAACAACGGCGTATCGCCACGTTCGGCGCTCAGGCGAAATTCCTGCTCTCTGGACTGGCTCATGGATGGCCCCCCAGAAAGTAAGCCCCGGCAACCATCACCAGCGTCAGCAGGGTCAGCGCAATGAAATCGCCAGCGCTCAATGCGCCGGGCCAGTCCGCCCTGCTCTCCAGTTCTTCATAGGCGCGTATGCGCCTGTCCAGGTCTTGCGCACGCTCTACATCCACTTGGCTGTTCATGGGCATCACCTCGATAGGTTCTTGTTCTTGAAATACGATGCATGTGAAACCTGCGCCGCCCGCCAACCGTCAGCGACGCAGGTTTGCCCTGTGCCTCAGGGCAAGGTGATCCAGACCGCCTTGGTCTCCAGCAAAAACTCCAGTTGTTCGGCGCCCATGTCCTTGCCATAGCCCGATTGCTTGTAGCCACCGAACGGCATGGACGGGTCCAGGGTGCTATGGGCGTTGACATAGACCGTGCCGGCCCGCAGCTGCGGAATCAGCCCGTGGACCCGGCCCAGGTCATTGGAGTAGATCGCCGCCGCCAGGCCGAACGCCGAATCGTTGGCCAGCGCCAGTGCCTGCTCCTGGGTGTCGAACGCAGCGGTCACCAGGACCGGGCCGAAAATCTCCTCGCGCACGATGCGCATGTCGTTGTTGCAGTCGGCGAAGATCGTCGGCTGCACGAAGAAGCCCGGGCCCTCGACCGGCTCGCCACCGTAGTACAGCTGCGCCCCTTCGGCCTTGCCCAGCTCGATGTACTCCAGCACCCGCTGCTGTTGCTGACGCGACACCATGGGGCTGATAAAGCAGTCCGGATCCAGGCCCGGAGCGATCTTCAGGGTGGCCGTGTACCTGGCCAGCGCGGCGAGGAACTCGGGATAGACGCTGCGCTCGACATAGGCGCGGGTACCGGCATCGCAGACCTGCCCGGAGTTGAAGAACACACCGTTGGCGACCGCCTCGGCCGCCGCCTCGATATCGGCGTCGGCGAACACGATCACCGGCGACTTGCCGCCAAGTTCGAGGGTCAGGCGTTTCATCTGGTCCATCGCCGTCTTACCCACCGAGCAACCCACCGGGGTGGAGCCGGTAAAGCTCAGCTTGTCGATGCCCGGGTGGCTGGACATCGCCGTGCCGACCACGCTGCCGCGCCCGCTGACGATGTTCAGCACGCCGTCGGGAATGCCCGCTTCCTGGACCAGCTCGGCAAAACGCAGGGCTGAAAGCGAAGTCAGTTCTGCCGGTTTGACCACCACGGTGCAACCGGTAGCCAGCGCCGCACCAAGCTTCCAGGCCATGGTCTGCAACGGGAAGTTCCACGGCACGATGGCGCCGACCACGCCCACCGCTTCCTTGCGGGTGTAGGCCAGGTAATTGCCGGGCAGCGAGGGTTCGACCGTGCGGCCATGAATCTTGCTGGCCCAGCCGGCGAAGTAACGCAGGGTATCGACGGTGCCCTGGATATCCACGGCGCGCGCCTGGACGACCGACTTGCCCATGTCGATGGACTCGATCTGCGCCAACTCCTCGGCATTGGCGTCGATCAGGTCGGCCAGACGATGAATCAGGCGTTCGCGTTCCAGCGGCTTGAGCTGGCTCCAGGGGCCGCCATCGAACTGTGCACGCGCGGCACGCACGGCACGGTCCAGGTCTTCAGCAGTGCCCATCGGGATGCGCGTCAGCACGCCCTCGGTGGACGGCTCGATAACCTCGGCGCTGGCACCGTCACTGGCCTCAAGCCACGCCCCACCGATGAACATGCGCTGGGGTTTGCAGAGAAAACGCTGGGTGGCCTCGGAAACACCGAAGGCCTGCAGGTAGGCTTTAACCTTGTTGTCCACTGGGATTCTCCGGATCAGCGGGCGTTGGCGCGCGCGTGGAAGATGAAGCCGATGCTGTTCATCAGCAGTTGCGCGGCGAGGATCGAGGTGACACCGGCCGGGTCGTAGGCCGGCGCCACTTCCACCAGGTCCATGCCGACGATCCGGCCCTGGCTGCGCCGGGCCAGGGCCTGGATGATTTCCAGCACTTCGTAGTAGTAGAAACCGCCATGGCTCGGTGTACCGGTGCCCGGGGCAATGGACGGGTCGAAACCGTCGATGTCGATGGTGATGTAGTAGTCGCGGCCCTCGGGGATCTTCGCCATCACACCTTCAAGACCCAGGCGGCGTACATCGCGCACCGAGAGGATCTGTGAGCCGGCTTCGCGGGCGGCATCGTAGTCGTCGCGGTTGGAGGAAGACACGTTGCGGATGCCCATCTGGGTCATGCCGACGATATGGTCCAGCTCCGAGGCGCGGCGCAGCGGGCTGCCGTGGCCGTAGCGCACGCCGTGGCGTTCATCGACGAAGTCCAGGTGCGCATCGAAATGCACGATGTGGATCGGCCCGCGCCCTTCGAAGGCCTTGATCACCGGGGCGTGGATCGAGTGGTCACCGCCCAGCACCACCGGCATGGCACCTGCCGCGAGGATCTGGCGCACGGCCGATTCGATGTTGGCGTTGCTGCTTTCCATGTCGGTGTGAACGATATCGGCATCGCCGACATCGACCATGCGCAACTGGTCTTCGGTCAGGTAGGTGGCGTCATCTTCGAAGTCGTAAGCGCCGGCATGGCCGAAGGAGAACAGCGTCGATGCCTCGCGGATGCCGCGAGGTCCGAAACGGGCCCCGGAGCGCCATTGGGTACCCATGTCATTGGGCGCGCCAAGGATCGCCACGTCGGCATTGATGGCAGCCCAGTCGGTGCAAATGGGTGACTTGGCGAAAGTGCAATGGCCCACGAAGGGCAGGTTCAGACGGCCGGATTCATAACCGTGCTTTGCCATGTTCGAGTTTCTCCACGTTATTGTTCTGGTCAGGAGACGGGGCGACTGCTCGACCACCGTTGCAGCCACTATGGCGGCAGGCCGGTCAGGGAAAAATGCGCAAGTGCAGATGCATACATCGCCGGAGCCGAAGTATCCGTACAGATGTCAGTCGCCAGCAAAACAGCGCCACTGCGACCTGGCTGTATTTCGAAACGCCAGGCATTGCGGTTGAAACACGCACATGGTTAGCTTGGAAAAAACAACAATGCCCGTGCGTTCATATCAGCCGCCACGATGTGACGCCCGACCGGGAGGCCATGGTGATCCAGCTCCACGATGTCGACCTGAAACTGCTCAGGGTTTTCACCACCATTGTCAGGTGCGGTGGCTTTTCCGCCGCGCAGGCCGCGCTGAACGCTGGCCAGTCGACGATCAGTGAGCAGATGACGCACCTGGAAACCCGCCTCGGGGTCAAGCTTTGCCAGCGCGGGCGCAGCGGCTTTCGCCTCACCGAGCAAGGCGTGGCGATCCATGAGGCGACCCTGCGCCTGCTCAGCGCGGTGGAGAGCTTCTGCCTGGACGCCGACGTGCTCAAACAGCACATCAGCGGCAAGCTCAACCTGGGCATCATCGACTCCACCCTGACCGACCCCGACTCGCCGCTACCGCGTACCACCCAGCGTTTTGTCTCGCGCGGCCACGACGCTCATCTGCACATCTACATCGGCGCCCCCGCGGAGCTGGAGGAACGCGTGCTGGACGGTCGCCTGCACCTGGCCATCGGTCACTTTCCCCTGCGGGTACCGGGGCTGTCCTACCTGCCGCTCTACAACGAAGCCCTGGGACTCTACTGTGGGCGCCGCCATCCGCTGTTTGCCAGCAAGGCCTCGAACGGTCGACTGCTCGAGGACGTTCGCGCCTGCCGTATCGTTGTGCGCGGTTACATGAATGAGTACGACCTGGAGCAACTGGGCATGACCAAGGCCGCTGCCACCGTCGAGAACATCGAGGCAGCGGCGATCCTGATCATTTCCGGCGCCTACATCGGCTTCCTGCCGGTGCACTTCGCCGAGCAGTGGGTCAAGACCGGCGAGATGCGCCGCCTGGGTGCCAGCGCGCTGGACCTGACCTCGCCGTTCGATGTCGTCACCCGTCGCGGCGTTTCACCGCCACCGATCCTGCACGCCTTCCTCGAAGACCTCGCCGCCTGCATGCACCCGCCCGGACTCGCTTGACCCAGTAGGAGCGGGCTTCTGTGGGAGCGGGCTTGCCCCGCGATACGATGCGACTGACAAACCGCAATCGCGGGGCAAGCCCGCTCCCACACTGCTACTGTTGCAACAGTACTGTTTCAAAGGAGGTGCAGCATGGACCGGTTCACCGGCGGTTGCCTCTGCGGCAACGTACGAATCGTGGCCTCGGGACGTCCCTATCGGGTCGGCCTTTGTCACTGCCTGGACTGCCGAAAACATCATGGTGCGCTGTTCAACGCCTCGGCCATATTCCCTCAGGATGCGGTGACCATCGAGGGCGAGACGCAGCACTACGCCGGCCGTCATTTCTGTCCCCGTTGCGGCTCCTCGGTGTTCGCCCACAGCGCCGACGAGATCGAAGTGCACCTGGGCTCTCTGGATGCCCCGGATCAACTGATACCCACCTACGAAAGCTGGATTATCCGCCGCGAATCCTGGTTGCCGGCGTTTGCACTGAGCAGACGCTACCAGCGCGATCGAGACGCCAACGGGCGTTTTGAGGCGTAACCCCTCTCCTCGCCCGCTCATAGCCGCACTCTTGCCAGCTGATAGTAAAAATCTCTTGTACGAACCCCTGGCGGGAGGAAGATGGTGTGATCAGCGACCTGCACGAACAAGGCCCGGATCATGAACACTCGCCCGCGCTGCACTGCCTTCCATGAAGCAGGCCACGTCCTGGCCTTCTGGTGGAATGGCCAGCGCATCAAGCGAGTGACCGTACGCACCCGCGCCGAAGCACTGATCGGCCCGATGGTGGATCTGCGTGGCAACCTGCAGGCGGTCAAGGGCCTGGTCGAAGCCGACTACCTGGTGCCGCTCCCCGCCTTCGAGCCGCCTGGCATCGCCGAACACCTGCCTTCGATGATCAGCGCCATTGAGCGCGACCTGGTGGATTGCTTCGCAGGCCCTATGGCCGAAGCGATCTACAGACACTGCCCGGTCGACAGGTGCCTGCAGCGTAGCGGTGTCGGCGACCACCAGCGCAGTATGGAATTGATCCGCCTGCTGCCGGCGCGCATGGTACTCGACGCCGAGCCTCTGGCCATTGCCCGTGCCAGCTGCCTGGTACATCGATACTGGGCGATGGTCAGCGCTGTCGCACAGTTTCTGCATGCCCAGGGCACGGTCAATGGCGAGGAGATCAGCGCGATGCTATGCCAGCTCAGCGGCGAGTCACCGACACCGCTGGGCAACCTTCTGAGCGACCTCGACAGCCGGCACAATCGTCATGCCACCACCCGGTTACGGCCTGTCTGCTTGGCGTGATAAAGGTGCTCGTCGGCGCGCTTGAGGATTGACTCAGGGCTCGGTGTTTCAGCGCTTCGGCAGGCGACCCCGATGGAAATGGTCAGTGCCCCGGACGGGGTTATCTGGGTCGTGGCAATGGTCTGGCGGATACGCTCGGCAATGTCACGGGCTGCCTGCACGTCGGCTTCCGGCAGTATCAGCGCAAACTCCTCGCCGCCAGCCCTGCACGCCAGATCGTCTTCCCGGCAGCCCTGCGTAATGATCGCCGCCACCTGTTTGAGGGTTTCGTCGCCGACATCATGGCCGAAGGTGTCGTTGACCCGCTTGAAATGATCGATATCCAAAGCCAGCACTGCGTACTCGCGCTGTGCCAGGGTCAGAGCCTCCAACGCCGCCGACATGGCGCGGCGATTGGCCAGGCCGGTCAAGGGGTCGCTCTGGGCTTGATGGCTGAGGTGGCCGAGCTTCTGCTGCAATAGCTGCACCCCGGCCAGCAGCGCCCGGCGGATGGCCGCCGCCTCTGCGTACCAGCCATTGATGGCTTGCAGTTGCTCGGTGGTCTGCGGTGCCGAGAGTTGTTCCGCGCTGTGCGCCAGTTGCCGCAACGGCCGGGTAATAAGCAGGGTAGCCAGCCAGATCACCAGCAGCCCTACCAGGCCGGCGGGTATGACTTTGATGAACATGTCACGCAACAGTTGCCCCAATGGCGCCAACGCTTGCTCGCGAGGTTGTTGCGCAACCACTGCCCAATTGGCGTCGGGTACCTGGGCGTAGCCTGCGAGCATGGGAATGCCGCGGTAGTTGATGGCCTCCATCGAACCGTGCTCGCCGCGCAGCGCCGCATCGACCGTTGCGCTGGTGGTTACCACTTCACCGATTCTACGGTGGTCAGAGTGGTACAACAGGCGCCGGTTCTCATCGGCGACGAAGGCAAAGGTACCGTCCTGGTGATAGTGACTACCGATCAAGGTGTGCAATATGCCCTGCTCGCGGATAAAGATCGACGCGCCAATGATGCCGAGAAACTGGCCTGACGGGGTGAACACCGGTTGCGAGATGAATACGATCAGGTTGTCTGCCGCACTCACATAGGCATGGCTGACCAGCGGGCGCCGCTCCTGCAGCGCTTGCCGGACTTCTTCGGAGCTCAAGGTAGTGCCGATGATCTGCGCTTTGTCCGGGTAGATCTGCAAGGCCTTGCCGTTGGCATCGACAATTAGCACGGCGTTGAAGGCATGGTCTTCGGCCTGCAAGCGCTCAGCTTCTTCCCTGAGCAGCTGCGGATCATTGAAGTTGCGGCCCAGTATCTGGCTGCTGTAGCTCAGGCGGCTGTGTGCGGACTTGAGAAACTGGCCAATGCTGGAAGCCACCTTGGAGGTATAGGCTTGATTGGCCTGCAGCGCCGAATGCACCAGCGCATCGCGTTGCACACCGTAGGCCACCCACAAGCTGTTGCCCAGCGTGGCCATGACCGCCAACAGCACAAGCAGCAGAATCAGGCCGCGCAGGCCAATGGATAAAGGACGCAACTTGCTCATGAACCCTGCCGTCTGGTTTCTTCCCTGCGCTGGAGCGGTGCTGCCCCGCAGCCGTCTGACACTTCAACTTCGCCTCGACGGTGTGCCATACCGCCCTTTGCGTATGTAGCGTAGCCGCTTTTGCCCGGTGCCCGGGCTGAACCTGCGGTCGAAGAACCACGCGGGAGGACAGAGGCGCCAGGTTTCCCTAGGACCCTGATATTCATTGCATGGTCGTTGCAATGTTTTTTTGATAATTGATTAACCTATTTTTTACCGAACGAAATCCACTCTGCGCGCCGTATTGCTTATGAAACTGGTTCGCCTTAATGAAGGGCGGCCACATCAAACAATTGTGGAGCGGCCGATCGAATGAACAAACTTCCACAGATTACCCTGGCCTTCTGGGTCATGAAAATCTGCGCAACGACCTTGGGCGAAACAGCAGGAGACCTGCTGTCAATGACACTCAACGTGGGCTATGCCATAAGCTCATTAATCCTGATCAGCGTGTTTCTGCTAACCCTGGCAACACAACTGTTTTCCAAGGCCTATCATCCGGCCCTTTACTGGATGGTCATACTTTCCACCAGCACCGCAGGCACGACCATGTCCGACTTCATGGATCGCACCCTCGGGCTGGGTTATGCCACCGGCTCCATGATCCTGATCGCTATCCTGCTGGCCATCTTCGCCTTGTGGCGCATGAGCGGCCACTCGCTGAACGTGAACAAGATCCAGACCCTGCGTGGCGAAATTTTCTACTGGATGGCTATCCTGTTTTCCAACACCCTGGGTACCGCACTGGGAGACTACCTGGCAGATGATTCCGGCCTTGGATTTGCCGGGGGCGCCTTGTTAATCGGGTCAACCATTGGGGTCGTGGTGCTGGCCCGCTACTTCACCAAACTCTCGCCAGTACTGTTGTTCTGGGCTGCATTCGTCCTGACCCGGCCTTTCGGTGCAACGCTTGGCGATTTCCTGACCAAGCCTTATGAAAAAGGTGGCCTGGACTTCGGCACTATCGGCTCGTCTCTGGTATTGGGCGGGGTGCTGCTAGCGATGATTGCCCTGGCCTCGATCTTCAAAGCGCGCAACGAGCGCGCAGTTGCGCAGCTCTCCTGACCGACACACCGCCGAAAAAAAGCAGGCCATCGCTGCGCCTGCTCTTTTTTCATGGTTTGGCCTGGAAGACCAGGGCTTGGCGGGTTGCGCTGGCAGGCAACGCGCCAACGTGGCCAAGCGGGTTCATGGTTTGAGAATTGAGTTTCCATGAACCTACAAGCGGTTGCTTAGGTTTTTTTTACATTTATTTCACCCATCTCCGACACCGTGCTTCCTACAGTGCCGTCACTCTGTGCTGCGATCATTCACTCAGGGAACTGAACATGCACCCCGCTTCTCGCGCCCGCTTTTATTTGGCCAATCTGGGCTTGCCGCTGCTGTTGGCTCTAACGGTCTTTGTGCTCTTTGACCTCACAGAAGCGGACCGTTTGATCAGCAATATGCTGCTTGACCCAGCGACGGGACAATTCCCGTTATTGCATGACCAATGGTTTGAAAAGGTCACGCACAAGTGGCCCAGGATATTGCCTGACTGGACAGGCGAGTTGTCGATCATCGGTGCGCTGTTATCGTTCGTATGGCCCCGTGTTGCCGGCACCCCCGAAGCGCCTCTGACCCGTCTGCTGGTCGCGACCCGGATCGCACCGGTCTTGCGTTTTACCACACGCTATCGCCGTGACTTCCTGTTCATCATCGTTGCCTTCGCCTTGTCCACCGGGGTGATCCACTACCTGAAGAGCCACACCGGTGTGTATTGTCCCGTAGAGACCACGCTGTATGGTGGGCCGCATCCGCATCTGGAGTGGTTTAGCAACTTCAACCTGCTGGAAAAGGCCGAGGACGGCCGTTGCTGGCCTGGGGGCCACGCCTCCAGTGGCTTCACACTATTGGCCCTGTATTTTGTAGCCCTGCGCCACCGCTGGCTACATGCGCGCAAACTTCTGGCGGCTATCCTGCTGATCGGTTTCGTCTACGGAACAACCCGGGTACTGCAAGGCTGGCACTACATGTCGCATACATTCTGGGCCGGTATTTTTGTCTGGCTGACCACCTGGGTAACTGCCCTGGCCTTTTTTGGTCGACTGGCGTTACAAGCCGCACCGGTACATCTGGACAGCAGGTCACCGGCGCAGGTTTTCAACACAGTTGAAACTGTGCCGGGTACCGATAGTTGAGACTTGGCGGTACTGTTTCAGCATGCGTCAGCGATAAGTAACAACCTTGCTTGTGCGTAACAAACGCATATAAAACTGGCCTCATCGGCAATTGAGGCTGCCAGATTACATGCGCAGTTGTATGAACAACTCGCCAGCCAGCAACAGGGGTAACGCGCAGGCCAGGCGAGCTTTCGCCTATTACCACTGGTGTGTGTAAGTTGCTGTCAGCACGGTGCCAGGCGCTGGCAGGTGGCTGGTGTTGTTGCTGTTACGCATCAGTTGACTGTAGAGCGGGTAGTAGCTGCGATTGAACAGGTTCTGGATACCTACGCTGACCTGGTCGTCTTCGCTCAGTTGGTACTGGCTGATCAGGTCTACGGTGGTGTAGCCATCGACCTTGCGTCGACCGAAGCTGGCAACGCCGTTCAGACGATAGTCATCACCGTCAAAATAGGTGGCTTGCACACGGTTGCTCCAAACGTCGCTGGGTTTGAACTGTACGTAAGCAGTCAGTTTGAGTGGCGGGATGCGATACCCGGTCATGTCCTGCCAGTCACCACCGTCCGGCTGTTCCCGGCCTTTCATCCAGGTAAAGGTGCCACCGGCGCCCCAGCGCTCATCGTCGGTCAGCCAGTCGGTGCTGCCTTCGACACCATAGATCCGCTCTTTGGTGCGCGTCAGGATCAAGCCGTTGTTGAAGCTCTGCACATCCCCGAGTTTCGAGGTGGTGTAGAACAGCGCCAACGACGCCAGGGTCTGCTCGCCCAACGCACCGCGCCAGCCCAGCTCGTAATTGTTGGTTTTCACCGGTTCCAGATTCGAAGAGTCGATATCGAAGCCACGGCGGGCATTGCGTAGCTGCACGCCAATATCGGGCAACTGGAAGCCCTGGCTGAACGCCGCATAGATTTCCTGGCCCGCCACCGGCGAGTAAGTCACGCTGAGGTTGGACAGTACCGAATCGTAATGCACCTCGCCGCCCTGGACAGTGGCCGGCTGGGCAGTTGTCGACTCCGACAGCGGGATGAAGTCATCGTATTCGGCGGTGGCGTACTCGTAACGCACACCGCCTTCCATCGACCATTGATCGTTGAACTTGTGCTGGAGCTGCGCAAAGCCTCCGACGCTGCGCGTGGTCAGGTCGGGCATATAAGTCAGCTTGCCGATCTTGTCGAACACCCTGCCGCCGCTCGCGTCGTAGACCTGCGGATCGAAGATGTCGATGGGCATGTCGCTGCGCTCCTGGTTGAAGTCAGCGCCCCACAGCAGCTCGGTATTACCCTGGCTACCAAGCGGGGTGCGCAGGGTGACCCGACTGCCGAACACTTCGCTGTTTTGCATCACCTGATCGACATTGCGCCCGCGCGTAGCGACCGCCCGCGCATCAAAAGGCGTGAAGCGGGTGAAGTAGTCCCGGTAGTAGAGCTGCGCATTCAGCGTGCCGCCGAGGATGTCGGTGTGCGCGTATTCAAGGTTCAGCAGCGTGTTCTTGATCTGGTTCTGCTCGTCCAGCGACAGGCCGGACAGCGGCCTTGCCGGCACCGAACCTGGCGGGAGCTTGGCGACAGAGGGGTCGGAGGTATAGTCGGAGTTCTGCTCGGCGTTGTAGTGGCTGGCAGACAGCTGGATGCGCTGAACATCATCGATGCGCAACCCCAATTTGCCGCCAATGTTGTACGTGTTGGAGTCGAACAGATCGCCCTGACTGGGCTCTGGCGCAATGCGGTGCCCGTTGGCGTCATAGGAGGCGCCAATGTGTCGGGCGCCGAAGTCCAGGGCGTAATCGACCTGGCCCTGGGAACCGGACAGGTGATGCTGCAACTGGCCGCCAAGGCCGTCACTGTCCAGTTGGCTCAGGGGCGATACGGCGGTCAAGCTGGTCTGCGCACGCGGTTCACCACCGGCCGGGCGGGTGGTGATGGAGATGATGCCACCGGTTGCACCGGCACCATAAATGGCGCTGCTGCCGCGGATCACTTCGATGCGCTCGATCAGTGCCGGGTCGATGTTCGCCAGGTTGCGCGAGGAGTCGCGGTTGGTGTTGAGCGGAACGCCATCGACCAGCACCAGCATCGTACGTCCGCGCAGTGTCTGGCCGTAGTCGGTGATGGTGCGGCTGGAGTCAGCCATGCCGGGAATGCTCTTGGCCAGCAAGGTGGCCAGGCCATCGGAACCCTGGCGCAGTTGCTCCAGTTGCTCGCGCTCGATGATATTCACCTGGCGGGCTTGCGGTACCAGGTCGCTGTTCAGACGCGACGAGCTGATTTCCAGGCTGGCCAGCTCCACTGCTGCAGATCCGCTAGTAGCCGCTTCGGTGACTGGCGCAGACGTGCCCGGTACCACCAGGTAGGTGTGTTCATCACGCTCCTGGGCGGTCAGCCCGCTCTTGCCCAGCAGCCGTTCAAGCGCTTCCTGCAAGGTATAGCGACCCTTCAGAGCAGGCGCAGTCTTGCCGGCAGTGACGTCACTGGCAAACAGGATCTGTGCCGACGATTGGCGCGCGACGGCATTGAGGGACTTCTCCAGCGAAGTGGCTGGAACATCGAAATCGACCGGTGCAGATTGCGCCAGCGACCATTGGCTGAGCAGCAGGCTGCAGGTCGCCAAGGACAGGCGCACAGGTGCACGCAGGAAGGGCTGACTCACGTTTTTATTCTCCACAAAGTAAGGTTGCATGGAGATAGCCGTCAGCACAGCCGCGTAACCCTACCTCGGTCGACGATTATTTTTTCGTGTCGCGCGATTTGATCAGCACCGCACCATCGGCCGCGGTGGCAACGCTCACCGGCAGGATGCCAGGCAACAGCGCCAGCAGGCGGTCAACGTGGTCGCTGTCAAACACACCGGATACCGGCAACCGGGCGATACTCGGGTCCATGAGCGTGATTGGCTGGCGGTGGTAGCGCTGGAGCGTGCCGATGACCTCGGCCAGCGGGGTACTTTCAAACACCAGGCGGCTGTCTTTCCAGGCACTGACATCCTCGGCGCTGACCTGCGTCACCTGACCCGGGATGCCCTGTCGCACGCGCAATTGCTGGCCGGGTTCGAGCAGCGCAACCGTATCGGCGGCGCGCCCCCGGACGGCTACCTTGCCTTCAGCCACGGTGACCTGCACATCCTGCTCATACCGATTGACGTTGAAGCGGGTGCCGACCACGCGCACCCCTGCCCCTCCGGCATCGACCAGGAACGGGCGATACACCATTGGCGAGACCTGGAACAGCGCCTGCCCTCGGTTCAACTCAACCTGACGAGAGCGCAGGTGCCAGCTGATCGTTATTGCGCTGTCGCTGTCGAGCAGCACCTCACTGCCATCGGCCAGCTGCAGCGCCTGGCGCTGACCAACTTCGCTGGCAATGTGCTGACCGCGGTAGGCGGGGTCGAACCAGACCGCGCCAGCAGCGATTGCCAACAGCAACAACCCAAGCGCTTTTCCTGCTCCGCGCTTGTTCTTGGCTGGCGCTGAAGGGGGCAGCGGAAAACGCTGCTTGAGGTCCTCACGAAACCGGGCAATAGCCTCGTCTTCCTGGCGGTAATCCTTGGGTTTTTGCGAGTTGCGACTCATGGTAGTAGCTCCGTACCCAGGTGTTCTCGGCAAACGCTCATACCCAGGCGCAGGTGCTTTTCTACGGTTTTGAGGGAAATGCCCAGGCGTTCGGCCACTTCGGCTTGTGGCAGTTCATGCAGTTTGTGCATCACGAACACCATCTGGCAGCGCGGTGGCAGATTGGCAATCGCATCAGTCAGCAGCGCCAAGGTGCGTTCACCGTCAATATGACGCTCCTGACCCGGAGCGCCACTGACGACTTCAGGCAATACCGGCACGCCGACAATCCAGGCCTGGCGTCGACGCTCGCTTCGGTAGCGGCTGATCGCGATATCGTGGGCGATCTTGCGCAACAAGGCCACCGGGGTGCGCACACCTTGTTTTTCATCCTGCTCAAGCAACTGCAGACACAAATCGTGTACGACCTCGCGAGCGAAGACCCGTTCGCCGAAACGTCGGCGAACATGATCCACCAGCTCGTCATAATGCCGAACCAATGCTGCCAGGAGTGTGGGTTTGGGAGGCTCGACCTGCACGATGACCTGCGCGAAGGGAGGAACGAATGCCATGGAAGAAGGCGTGACGGCGCAGTATAAATGCGAATACTTTACATTTAAAGCAAATACGAAGGCCTCTGCGCTGCAAGGTCAAGGGTTCATTGTTGAGAGGTTTTACCAAACGATAACGGCGACGATGACGTGATGCGCCTGCAGCGTAAATTTCTCGATACGAGCCTTCACGCTGTACACATCAACGTTGGCGTTACCGGCTAGCAAAACCTGTCATACCTGTATTGCGCGACTCAGAAGTCGACTGTCGCCGAGAGCTGCAAGGCTCGCGGATAGCCAGGCGAAATGGCGCCATAGGATGCGACGCCTGACCAGTACTCTCGGTCGAAAACGTTCTGTACCGTGGCGCGGAAGGTGGTCGGCCGCCCTTCGATCTTGGTGGCATAGCGGGCACCGGCATCAAAGCGCGTCCAGGCATCGAGCTCCTGCGTGTTGGCCTGGTTGATGTACTGGCTAGCGGTGTAGATCGCCCCGCCGGTGAGGGTAAAGCCCTCGACCCAGGGGGTGTCCCATTCAGCCCAGAGGTTGGCCTGTACGTCCGGCACCCCCACCGGTTCATTGCCACGGTTAGCGGCAGTAGCGGAGTCCGTCAGCTCACCGTCGAGCAGTGTCACGCCACCGAGAAGACGGGTACCTGGTGCGACTTCACCGAACATGCTCAGTTCTATCCCGCGGTTACGTTGCTCTGCCTCGACCGAAAACAGATTGTCCGTTCCCAGCTCGCCGCTGGGCTTCTCGATCTGGAACAGCGCCAGAGTCGTCATGAACGTACCCTGTTCGTATTTCACCCCCAGTTCGTGTTGCTTGGACTCATAGGGCGCAAAGGCCTCACCGGAGTTGGCGGCAGTGGCCGGTGCGATATCGCCTTTGCTCAGGCCCTCGACATAGTTGTAGTAGAGCGAGACGTTTTCCCAGGGTTTGACTACTACGCCCACCACTGGTGTGGTGGCGCTATCGTCATAGCGGGAGGTTACCGCGCCGGTTGCACTGTAGTTGCGCGACTCGATGTCTTGTCGGCGCACCCCCAACGTCAGTTGTAGCCGATCGTCGAGTACCGACAACGTGTCGGTGACTGCCACGCCCGACAGTTCCGACTCGGAAATACGCAGCACTTTTGGGGCATTGATGTATTGCTTGGGTACATCGATCGGGTGATAGATATTGGAAATGATTGCCGTGCCGTTATTGATGCCCCTGGACAACTCGTCCTGATAACGGGTCGCCATCACCGTGGTCGTATGGCTGACCGGGCCAGTGTCGAACATGGCCCGGATACCGATATCAGCCGTCGAGCGGTCAACGTTGAATTTGTAGTAGCCAGGAATGTTGCTGGTGTCGCCTGCTTCGTTAAGGATTCGCGGCACCTGATCCGACATACGTTTGACATCTGCCTTGCCGCCACCGGCATGGGCAAACACCGTTACGGCGTCGCTCAGGTCGTACTCACCGCCAAGCAGTGCCGACTGCTCCCGGGTTTCGGACCACCCCCAATCTTGCGGCAAATTGGTTCGGCCATTCGCGGCTGAAGGCACATCAATACCGGGGGCGACAGTAAAGGGTCGTGAGGCCGCATCCCACTTTTCTTTCTGGCTGATGAAATCAAGGTTCAGGCGCAGGCGTTCGCCTTGATAATCCAGAGCGATGGCACCGATATCCAATGCTCTTTCCTGGTTATCAATGGCGGTATCCCCCTGAGCGACACTGCCGTTGAAACGTACCCCCCATTCCTTCTCTTCACCAAAACGACGACTGACATCGATATGGCCACCCGCCTGGGTGTCCGAACTGTAGCTGGCGGTAAAACGGGTGAGGTCCTCGGCCAGCGGGCGCTTGGGAACGATATTGATCACGCCCCCTACCCCGCTGTTGGGTGAAATGCCGTACATCAAGGCGCCAGGGCCTTTGAGCACTTCGACGCGCTCGGCGTATTCGGTAAACACACGGTAGTTGGGTGCCACACCATAGACACCGTCGAAAGCCAGTTCACCCAGATTGCCTTCGCCAACAGGAAAGCCGCGAATGAAAAACGAATCGACGATACCACCCGTCTGCCCGGTCGAACGCACCGAAGGGTCGCGCTCCAGGGCGTCGGCAACAGTCACTGTTTGCAGATCAGCCAGGGTCTTGGCGGTATAACTGGTCACACTGAAAGGCGTGTCCATCACATCCTTGTTGCCAAGCATGCCAACACGCCCGCCACGGGCAACCTGCCCACCGGCATAAGCCTCCGGCAAGCCACTGGCGCGGCTGCTGGTAGCATCGATGTTGGTGGCGGCCAGGGTCAAACCGTCAGCACTACCAACGGGTTGCTTGACGAGCGTGTAGGTGCCGTCTGTGCGTTCGATCAGCTCGAGACCGCTGCCCGCCAACAGGCGCGCACCGCCTTCGCGCGGTGTATAGGTTCCGGACAGGCCCGGACTGTGCAGTCCTTCGGTCAGCGCCGGCTCGAACGACAAGGCAATGCCGGACGCCATGGCAAAGCTCGACAATGTCTGCCCCAATGGACCTGCCGGAATGTCGTAGGCTTTGGAGGCGACAGCATCCAGTTGCTGAGGGACTGCGGCCCAAGAGTTGGCGCTTCCTGTGACCAACGCAAAACTCAGCATTGCGGTACGAACAGCCGTTACTAACGTACGTTCACCACGAGGACGACTTACAACAGACATGAGGGGTGGATCCTTTAGGCTGAATAAAAGTGCTTTTCACTCCTATTGCCAGCCGAGACGAAAAAAAGTATCACCCCTGGTGAAATATTTTTCGACTTAACGCGCCGATAGCAGGGTCCAATAACCGTTCATGTGCGAGGTGACCTCCACCGGATAGGTCGAGACGAGCATGTTCAGTGTGCGCTGCCGGTCGTTGATCGGAAACGCCCCCGACACCCGTAGGTTGGCAATGGCCGGATCGCAACGCACGAAGCCGCGCCGGTAACGCGCCAGCTCCGCGACAAAATCCTCCAGCCTCATCTTGTCTGCCAGCAGCATGCCCTGGACCCAGGCGGTGATGGATCTGTCCACCGCTGTCACCGAACCGGTCGCGCGTGTATCGAAGTCCGTGCGCTCACCCGCCTGCACCACCAAAGGTTCAGCGTACGCAGCGTTGACCGGCTCAACCCGCACTGCACCTTCGAGTACTGCCAGGTACGTACGCCCGTCTGCCTCGCGCACGGAAAAGCGGGTGCCCAACGCTTGCATTCGCCCTTCGTGGGTGCCGACCCGCAGCGGCCGGGACGGTACCAGGATATCGGCAGCGGTCTGGACCAGAATTTCGCCTCGCAACAACCGGATAAAGCGCTGGTCTGCATCGAAGCGCACATCGATCGCCGAATCGGTATTGAGGAAAACCTGCGTGCCATCCGCAAGGGTAAGTTCCCGACACTCACCCATGCGCGAGCGATAGTCGGCCACCCAGCCTTGCTGGTCGGTCAACTTCCAGCCCGCCCAACTGACCGGCGCCAGCGCAAGCAACATCGCCAGTCGGGTAATCGCTGCACGCCGCCCGGGGTCCGCTGGACGATCCAGCGCAGACATCGAGATCGCGGGCGGCAACCCGCCGAATTTACTCATCAGTAACTCGGCACGGCGCCAGGCGCGCTCACGCTCGGGACTGCTACTTCGCCAGATCAACCAGTCAGCCCGCTGGGCATCGGTAGCGTCGCCAGCACTGAGGCACATCAGCCATTCAGCAGCCTCATCGAGGGCAACAGGGTCGATCACATCAGAGGGCGGGGCTTCGGCCATCTACGCCACCAAGGTCAGGCACTGCAAGAACGCCTGCTTCATGTAGCGTTTTACGGTAATCAGCGACACGCCGATCTGCTCGGCAATATCTTCATATTTCATGCCGGTAAGCTGAGACAACAGAAAGGTGCGCCTGACCAGGGGGGGCAGGCTGTCGAGCATGGCGTCGATTTCATGCAAGGTTTCCAGCACCAGAAAACGCGTTTCCGGTGAGGGTGCCTGCGGTGCGGGGAGGTGCTCCAGGGCCGCCAGGTAGGCGCGCTCCAGTGATTTACGCTGGCACCAGTTGGCGAGTATGCCACCGGCAACACAGCTCAAATAGGCACGTGGCTCGTCAAACACAGACACGTTGGAGGCCAGAATACGCGTGAAAGTATCCTGGACCAGATCGGCTGCATCCAGAGCGTTGCCCAACCGTTTGTGCAACTTGGCGTACAGCCATCCGTGATGGCCGCTGTAGAGGGCTTCGACATTGCGCAGGTGGTTGTGGGTGACGGGCAGAATTTCGCTCATGGGGAGGCAATTCAATTTTTGTAATTGATAACTATTTTCAATATTAATTTAATTCTGAACCGGGCTGCAAGCGGCAATAACAAGCGGCCGAAAGCTCTTATTCGCCGGTGGATGCGTTGTGGGATAACAAGGCCAGCGTCGAAGCCAACCCGCCTTCATCCGCTGCTCGTCACTCCCTGTCTTTGAACGAGCGGATCAGGTTGTCGCGCAGCTTGACCACCGCCCGCTGAACCTGGGTGAACTCTTCTGCGCTCAGGCCGGTGGCTTCGAAGAGGTCCACGTCCGAACCCTCGTCGCGCAACTGCCTGCCCTCGTCAGTCAGCCGGATACGTACCTGACGCTCGTCCTCCGGGTCGCGCTGGCGTTGCACATAGCCCATGGCTTCGAGTTTTTTCAGGATCGGCGTCAGGGTGTTGGATTCGAGAAACAGCTTTTCACCGAGGCTGCCGACGGTCTGGTCGTCCTGCTCCCAGAGCGCAACCAGGGTGATGTATTGGGTGTAGGTAAGACCCAATCGCTCAAGTTTCGGCTTGTAGGCTTTGCCGAAGGCAAGGTTGCTCGAATAGACGGCAAAACACAGAAACTCCGAGAGTTTCAGGCCGGCAGGCATCGCGGTGTCGGTGGGTTTCATGGCTATTCCTTGTTGACCAGAGCAGGACGAGGGACGGCCAGGTGATCGTATAAAACGTTCACCTGGCCTCTCCCGCTTGATATCCCATGCGATTTAATCGTATGCGACTTAGCTGATAGTCCTTTCCCGGCGTTTCGATGTCAAGACAGCGGGTGCTTGGCCACCTGTCGCGTTACTCGGTGATCGCCTTCAAGGTTACCTCGATGTTGCCGCGGGTGGCCTTGGAGTATGGGCAAACCTGGTCGGCAGCATGCACCAGGGCGTTGGCGACTTCAGGGTCCAGGCCGGGCAAGCGCGCAGTCAGTCGGGCCTGGAGGAAGTAGTCCTTGCCAGTCTGACCAAGGTCGACTTCGATCTCGACCGCCAGACCTTCTGGCAAGGCCACTTTCATTTCCTTGGCGACCAGTTCCACCGCCGCGATGTAGCAGGCCGACCATGCCCCGGAGAACAGTTGCTCGGCGGTCGGGTGCGGCGCAATGGCGTTGAATTCGTGGGCAGGCTTGCTGGCACCCGGCGACGACAGCTGGATATTCAGGCCACGCGCGGTGGTACCGGCGACACTGAGGGTGGTGTGGGTTTTGCCGGTCAACAGGACTTTTTCGATCTTGCTCATGGGGGAGTTCCTCTGGATTTGCTTGAGTTATCTCGCTAGCGATTTAATCGCATGCGATGTATTAATATTCAAGCACGCACGCGTCGCCGTCAACAGCGCTGATGTGGCGCTGCGACGGACGGTCTGATCGCGGGGCAAGCCCGCTCCCACAGGATTTTCTGCAGCCCTGTGGGAGCGGGCTTGCCCCGCGATAAGGCCCTGCTTAGTGAACCGCACGCGTGACCAGATAACTCAGCAGCTCAGGCTCGTCATCCAGTTCAATGGTCCGCACCGGCCGCGGCAGGTTGTCCAGCACCGCGCGCCAGAACGCCTGGGCGGTTTCGTCCTGGTCATAGAAACGCACCAGCCAGTCACTCTCCCCGCTCATCAGCACCTGGCTGGCGATCGCGCGGCCGATGCCTTTGCGCCGGTAACGCTTGAGGATGAACAGGTCGGCCAGCTCCAGGGCATTGAGTGCCGCGAACTCGCTTCGCTCGATCAACAGGAAACCAGCGATGAAGCCATCGACCAGGATCAGGTTGGCGCTCCACTGCGGCTCCTGCCAGTAGCGGATCAGGTGCTCTTCGTGGATGTAGAAGCGGCCGTCCACTTCCACATCCTCTTGCTCCCAGTCCGAAGACTCATAGGCATAGAACTGATACAGGTTGCGGATCAGCTCAGCCTGGTCGGGGCCGGTTTGCAGCAGTTCGACAGTGAAAGGGATCGAAGGCATGGGGATCTCGGTCAATAAACGGGTAGCGCGTTTTTCGCGGGCGCTATTGTTTACAAAACCCGTGACCAATACCAGCGGACAACCGCCAGCTCAGATGCGCGCCAGCGCCTGGGCCAGGTCTGCGCGCAAATCTTCGACGTCTTCCACCCCTACCGACAGGCGCACCAGTCCATCGCCGATCCCCAACTGCGCGCGGGTTTCGGCGGGGATGCTGGCATGGGTCATGATCGCCGGGTGCTCGATCAGGCTTTCCACCCCGCCCAGGCTTTCGGCCAGGGCAAAGATGCGCACGCTTTCGAGAAAGCGCCGGGCGCCGGCCAGGTCGCTGTTGAGGTCCAGGGAAATCATCCCGCCGAAACCATGCATCTGCCGCCGTGCCAGACCGTGCTGGGGGTGCGAGACCAACCCTGGATAATAGACCCGCGCCACCTGCGGCTGGCGCTCCAGCCAGTGTGCCAGCTCCAGGGCATTGCTGCAGTGGCGCTCCATGCGCAACGCCAGGGTCTTCACCCCGCGCAAGGTGAGAAAGGCGTCGAACGGCCCGGCAATCGCGCCCACCGCATTCTGCAAAAAGCCCAGACGTTCGGCCAGTTCGGGATTGCCGACCACGGCGATCCCGCCAATCACGTCGGAATGGCCGTTGAGGTACTTGGTGGTCGAGTGCAGGACGATATCGAAACCCAGCTCCAGCGGCCGCTGCACCCAGGGGCTGGCGAAGGTGTTGTCGGCGACACAGAGAATGCCGCGCTGACGACAGATGTCGGCGACGGCGACCAGATCAGTAAGCCTGAGCAAGGGGTTGCTGGGGGTCTCGACCCAGACCATGCTCGTGTCTTCCTCCAATGCCGCTTCGAAGGCCTCCAGATCGGTCAGGTCGACAAAGCTGAAACGGTGGCCTGCACTCTGCCGGCGAACCTTGTCAAACAGACGGAACGTCCCCCCGTAGAGATCATTGCCAGAAACGATGTGCGAGCCGGCGTCGAGCAATTCGAGGACATTGGCGATGGTCGCCAGCCCCGAGGCGAACGCGAAGGCCTGGGTACCGCCCTCCAGATCAGCCACGCACCGCTCCAATGCCCAGCGCGTGGGATTGTGCGAACGCCCGTAGTCCAGGCCTTTGTGCACGCCGGGGCTCTGCTGGGCGTAGGTGGAGTTGGCATAGATCGGCGGCATCAAGGCCCCGGTGGACGGGTCCGGGGTTTGCCCGGCGTGGATCACGCGGGTGGCGAAGGCGCGTGGTGCGGTGGTTTCGTCGTGCTGACTCATGGCAAGGACCTGCGCAGGTGGTTGAGCATGTCGACACGGGTAATCAGGCCATAGAAGCCCGAGGCGTCGGCGATGATCGCCACCAACCCACGGTCGAGTTCCGCTTGCAGTGTAGTCAGGCTGGCACTCGGCGGCAGGGTTTGCAGCTTGTCGGTCATGGCGCTGGCAACCGGCAGGCGAAAGTGCGTGGGGTCGGCGTGCATGCCGACGAGGATATCCGACTCGTCGATCACCCCGACCAGCCGCTGGCCGTCTTCAAGCACCGGTAATTGCGAGACATCGGCCAGGCGCATGCGCTGGAACGCGGTGAGCAAGGTGTCGCCGGGGCCGACGCTGATCACCCGGCCATCCTCGAAGCGCCGGGCGATGAGGTCACGTAAATCGCCATAGTGCTTGAACTGCAGCAGGCCCTGGTCGGTCATCCACTGGTCGTTGTAAACCTTCGACAGGTAGCGGGTGCCGGTGTCGCAGACAAAGCTGACCACCCGTTTCGGTTCGGTCTGTTCGCGGCAATAACGCAGCGCCGCCGCCAGCAAGGTCCCGGTCGAGGAGCCGCCGAGAATGCCTTCGGCACGCAGCAACTGGCGGGCATGATCGAAGCTGTCTTCATCGCTGATCGAGTAGGCCTGGCGCACGCTGGTCAAATCGGCAATCGAGGGAATGAAATCCTCACCGATGCCCTCCACCGCCCAGGAGCCGGGGGTGCCCAGGGCGCCGCTACGGCTGTACTCGGCCACTACCGAGCCGACCGGGTCGGCCAGCACCATGGCCAGGTCCGGCTGCACCCGGCGAAAGAAGCGGGTCAAGCCGGTCAAGGTACCGGCCGAGCCGACACCGACGACGATGGCATCCACATCATGGTGCATCTGCGCCCAGATTTCCGGTGCCGTGCTGCACTCGTGGGCCAGCGGGTTGGCCGGGTTGTTGAACTGATCGGCGAAGAACGCCTCGGGGATCTGCGTGGTCAGCCGCGCCGCCACGTCCTGGTAATACTCCGGATGCCCCTTGCCGACATCGGAGCGGGTGATATGCACTTCGGCGCCCATCGCCTTGAGGTGCAAGACCTTCTCGGTAGACATCTTGTCCGGCACCACCAGCACTACCCGGTAGCCCTTGGCCCGGCCGACCAGCGCCAGCCCCAGACCGGTGTTGCCCGCGGTGGCTTCGACGATGGTGCCACCGGGCCGCAGCCGGCCATCGCGCTCGGCCGCATCGATCATGGCCAGGCCGATGCGGTCCTTGATCGAACCGCCGGGGTTCTGCGACTCGAGCTTGAGAAACAAGGTACAGGGGCCGGTATCGAAGCGGCTGACGCGGACCAGGGGCGTGTTGCCGATCAGTTCAAGTACGGCCGGGCGGGAATCGTTGGACATAGGCTCACCTCGCAGCGGGACAGGGTGCGGGTTGAACAGCGGCCTATGGTCCAACCCGGGCGACGCTTCGTTTGGACCATAGGCCCGCTTGACGCCCACCGCAACCGTTCGCGGCCAGCCGGTAATGTACGCCGGCTGTCAGGCTCCACCGCGGAAACAGGAGACACCCCAGGCCGTCAGTTTGAACGGCAGGTGATAGTGCTGGCCGGGGTCGGCCAGCCCGAAGCGGTAAACCAACTCGTCCAGAAATGGCACCGCAGGCAGGACCATGCCTTTAACTCGATAGAAATCGGCTACCTGCAGGCTGACTTCATATACGCCTGGGGTACAACGCCCGGCCTCGCCCTCCAGCTCCGCCAGCACACCGTTGCTGGCGATCCGCCCTTGGCAGATCAGCTCCCCCTGACCGCCGTCCAGGCGCACCAGGCGCACCTCAAGACCTTGCGCCACACAGCCGCTGGCAACATCGACAATATGAATGGAGATGCCTGCACTCATGACCAGAAGCCCTTGTGAGGTTCAGCCGCCTCAGCTTCAAGCATCGGCCCGAGAACACTGACCTGACGTTGCCCGCGTGCAAACACTTCGCGGCACGGTAGGGAGAAAGTCGGATTTTCCGGGTGGTCGCCGGTCAACCCCAGCAGTGCATGTTCAGACAAGGCGTACACCACCCGGCCAATACCGGTCCAGTACACGGCTCCGGCGCACATGCAGCAGGGCTCGGCGCTGGTGTACAGGGTGCAGTCCGCCAACGCCTCGGGACTCAGGCACTTGGCCGCCTGGGCTGCGGCAACCAGTTCGGCGTGCTGGGTCGGATCACCTTCAGGTGGCATCGAGTTGTTGCCGGCCTGGGCGATCACCTGACCATTACGGTCCGCCACTAGCGCGGCAAACGGATGGCGGCCACGTTGCCGGGATTGCTCGGACAGCTCGATGGTACGGCGCAGCAGTTCAAGGTCGAGCGCGCTGACGCCAGCGGGGGTGAGGTTGGTAAAACTGGTCATGTGAAACTCCTTGGCAGTAGGTAAAGGAATACGTCAGTCAGCCAGCTCGGCGTCGCTAGAGAGTGCCTCGGCCGGCTGGTTTTCGTTGTTGAGGAGGATGTTGAGGACAATGGCGGTGATCGCCCCGAGGAAGATGCCGCTTTCAAGCACCAGCTTGAGTGCGCCATTGGCGTGTTCGAACAACGCCGGGAAGGACATCGGCAACACCCCGACACTGACCGACACCGCGACGATGATGCCGTTGCGCGTACCTTCGAAGCGGACCCGGGAAAGCTCCTGGATACCGGCCACCGTAGTCATGCCGAACATGACGATCGCGCAGCCACCCAGCACCGGCGTCGGCACTGCGGCAATCAAGGCACCGAGTTTGGGAAACAGGCCCATCAACACCATGATCGCGCCAGCTGCGGCTACCACGAAGCGGCTCTTGATGTTGGAAAGCGCAATAAGGCCGGTGTTCTGAGTGAAAGCGTTGTAGGGGAAGCTGTTGAACAACCCGCCGAGCATGGTCGACAACCCGTCAGCACGAAAGGCATTGCCCAGGGTCTGCTGGCTGGTCGGTTTACCGGTCAACTTACCGATGGCCAGGCAATTACCGGTGGTCTCGGCCATGATCACCAGCATCGCCAGAGTCATCACCAGGATCGGCATCAGCGAAAACTCAGGTACACCAAAGGCCATCGGCGGGCTCAGTTCGAACCAGGCCGCCTCCCCTACCCGGCTGAAGTTGGTCATGCCAAAGGCTGCGGCAATCAAGCTACCTACGAACAGGCCGATGAGCACACTGAGGTTGCCGATAAAGCCGGAGAATCGCGCATAGATCACCAACGTCACTGCCACCGTGGCCAAGCCCAGCAACAGGTTGGCGGGCTTGCCGAAATCATCCGCGCCCGGATTGCCCCCGCCCAACCAGATCGCCGCAGCAGGCATCAGCGAGATGCCGATAATGGTGATCAGGCTGCCAATCACCACCGGCGGAAAAAACCGCAGCAGACGGCTGAACACCGGCGCCAGGGCGATGGTGATTGCACCTGCGGCGATCACCGCACCAAAGATCTGGCTGAGGCCGAACTCCTTGCCGATCATGATCATCGGCGCCAGGGCAATGAACGAGCAGCCCTGGATCATCGGCAAGCGCGCGCCGAACTTCCAGAAACCCAGGGTCTGGATCAGCGTGGCGACACCGGAGGTCAGCAAGTTGGCATTGATCAGCATGACGATCTGCGCCGAGGTCAAACCCAGGGCGCTACCAAGAATCAAGGGGACCGCTACGGCGCCGGCATACATCACCAGTACGTGTTGCAGGCCGAAGGTGAACAACTGGCGCAATGGCAGGATTTCGTCCACCGGATGAACCCGTTTTATGCTCATGTCGCGTGTCTCCTGAAGGTGCAGCTTTTATTGTTGTTAAGGCTGGCCGGCACAGGAATGCTTGACCCGCGCTGATAGTTACCCGGCGCAGGCGATGGAACAAGTTAGTAGCTATCGTTTTGATCGATGGATGAATCCTTGCTTAGCTGGCGTCGGCAGGCGAGGATTGGCCCGCACCTTCACCCGCCCAAGGAGCCGTCACCTTGCGTTTCTCACTGGACCAGTTGTCGATGTTCGTCGAGGCGGTGAAGACCGGCTCGTTTTCAGCCGCTGGGCGCAAGCTGGGTAAAACTCAATCGACCATCAGCGCCGCCATTGCCAACCTGGAAACCGACCTGGGTGTGGAACTGTTCGACCGTTCCAGCCGCAACCCGGTGCTGACCGCCAGCGGCCAGAAGATGCTGGTGCAAGCCGAGGCGGTACTGGAGCGTTGCCTGACCCTGGAGGCGCACGCCGACTGCCTGAGCGAGGTGATCGAACCCAGCCTGACCCTGGCCATCGAAACGCCCTACGGCCCGCTTTTACCCGTGCTCAAAGCGTTCGAGCAGACCTTTCCCTATGTCGACCTGGTGATTCGTCACCCGGTGCATGGCGACGTCAGTGAATTGGTCGCCAAAGGCGAAGCGGTGCTGGGCGTAGCCTTTTCGCAGCCGGGTTATGTGCAGGAGTTGGCGTTCCAGCAGTTGGGCAAGCTGATCATGCTGCATGTGTGTCACCCACAGCATCCCTTGGCGCAAATTGCCAACCTGGGCTTTGATGACCTGCATGTGCATCGGCGTCTGGCCTTCAGCGCCCATGCCAGCAAGCTGCCCAGCAGCGAATACTTGCGCTCGACCCAGGTGTGGCAGGCCGAAAGCTACCTGGCGCTGCTGGAAATGGTCCGTGCCGGACTGGGCTGGGCCACGCTGCCGCGCCAGTTGATTCAGCGCGAACTGGCCAGCGGCGAACTGGTGGAGTTGCAGCTATCGGCCTATCCGTACACCGACTGGCAGGTGGGCGTCGACCTGCTCTGGTCCCGGCAACGACGCCTGGGCAAGGCCGAACGCTGGCTCAAGGAGCAGTTGCAGGCCAACAAGGTGTTCGAGCTGGACCGCAAGGGGCAGACCACCACCTTGTGAAGATGAGGATCCACCCTGGTCCGGCGTGGGGCAGCCTTGATCAGTAAGTGCCGCGCAGGGTCAGCATGAAGTTGCGCGGGTCGCCATAGTAGTTGCCATAGGTCGAGGTGCCGACAGTCTGGTAGTACTTCTTGTCGAACAGGTTGTTGCCATTGAGCGTGAGGTCCCAGTGCTCGTCCAGTTTGTAGTCCAGCAATGCACTCCAGGTGGCATAACCGCCCTGGCTGAAGTCGAACGGCACATTGCTCTGGGCCACGCTGCCATCGGCGTTGAAACGCGTGGCGGTGCCTGACACATAGGTAGCGCTCTGCACCTGTACGCCGCCGCCAACCTTGAAGTCCTGCAGCATGCCTGGCAAGCGGTAGGTGCTGTAGAGCTTGAACAGATGCTTGGGCATCACCGTGCTCAGCGGCGAGTCGGCACTGCGATTGCGGTTGAGGTTGAAGGTGTAGCCACCGATCAACGTCCAGTCCGGCATCAACTCCCCCGACGCTTCGATGTCTACCCCCTTGCTGACCACCTTGCCATTGCTCAGGTAGCAGCAGCTGCCGGCAAACAGGTTGCTGCTGTCGGTATAGCCTGGGTCCCTGACCGCTTCGTTTTCGCGGGTGGTGTAGTACAAGGCGATGTTGGTGTTCAGAGCGCCGTCGAACAATTCGCCTTTAAGACCTGTTTCGTAGGTCTTGCCTACCATCGGTTCAAGCGGGCTGCCCGGCTGTGGCCCGGAAAGTTTGTTGGACTGCGGCTTGTAGATTTCCGAGTAGCTGGCGTAGGCCGACCACTCATCGCTCAGGTCATAGACGATGCCACCGAAGGGCGTGACTTTGGTGCCGATACGCTGGTCGACGTCGGAGACCGGCGTCCACTGGCTACCACTGCGGGTCTGGTAGGTCTGGTTGAAGTGATAGCGCTGGGCCCGCGCGCCGAGGATCAGGTGCAATGGCTCGGCCAACTGCAGACGCAGGCTGGAATACAGGCCGTACTGGCGCTGAGCGTTGGGGTTGTAGTCGCGGCTGTAATCGGTGTGGTTGGCCGGTTCCTCCCATGGCGTGGAACCCGGGTCGAAGACATCCACCGGGCCACGGGCAGTTGCGTGCGGCGCAGTCCCCAACCAACGGCTGTCGATGCGCTGATAGTCGGCCCCGAGCACCAGCTGATGGTCCAGCCCATAGGCCTGGAAGTTGCCGGCCAGGTTGACGTCGTACAGGTGCTGTTCGTTTTCCTGACGGCTCTGGGTGCCATACCAGACCACTCCGGTATGGGTATTGGGATCTACTGCATTAAGGGTAGTGGCGGTCTTGAACCAGGAGACGTCCCAGATGTTGGTGTACGACAGGTTGAGCTTCCAGTCGTCATTGAAGCGGTGGTCGTACTTGGCAAAATACTCGCGCGCCGTGGTGTCGGCGAAGGCCCAGTTCTGGGTCAGGCCGGTGTGGCGCGGCAGGCCGAGATCGGCGCCGTTGCTGTAACGCGGCACCGAACTCTGCGTGCCGTTTTCATGGGATTTGTTGTAGCGCACGCCGAAGGTGAGCATGTCGTCGTCGCTCACGTCGGCTTCCATCACCCCATACACCAAGGGCTTTTCCGTGCTGCGCTTGTCGACGAAATACTGGCGATCGGTATTGGCCACCACCAGCCGTCCACGCAGCCGCCCGTCCCAGCCCATCGGGCCGGTAATATCCAGCTCCTGTCGGTAGTTGTCCCAGCTGCCGGCGCTCAGGGTCAGCTTCAGCTGGTTGTAAGCCATCGGCCGTTTGCGTACCAGGTTGATGATGCCTCCCGGGTCGCCCGAGCCACCGAACAACGCGCCAGAGCCGCGCAGCACTTCAACGTGGTCGAACTCGGCGAGGTCGAAAATGTTCGAGGAGTAGAACGAGCCCATCGCGGTACCCAGCGCCTGAGGGGCGGCGCCATCGATCTGCAGGTTCTGGATGGAGAAACCGCGGGAGATGAAATCCTGGATACGGAACGTGGTGCTTTGGGTAATCACCCCGGGTGTGGCCTTCATCGCTTCGTTGATGTCGGTCAGTTGCTGATCTTCGATCAGCTGGCGGGTGATCACCGACACCGACTGCGGTGTTTCACGCAGGCTGGTCGGCGATTTCGAGCCGACACTGATCAGGCCCGGCGCGTAACTGCCAGAGTTCTCGGTGCTCTCGCCCATGCCTTGCCCGGCAACGGTGGTCACACCCAGTTCCAGGGTCTGGCCGGCTTGCGTATCGGCCACCGGCAGCAGCACATAACCACTGTCACTGTAGCTGATGCGATAACCGCTACCATCGAGCAACGTGGCAAAGCCATCCTCCACCGTGTAATTGCCTACCAGGCCGTGGCTACTGCGCCCCGCCAGTTCGTCAGCCTGGAACACCAGGGCGACACCCGCCTGTTGGGCGAAGCGATTGAGGGTGCTGCTCAGCGATCCGGCCGGGATATCGTAATGCTGCTGGGTCTGGGCCACGGCCAGCTGCGGCATGGCCAGCGCAACACCGGCACACGCCAGGTGGATACACAGCGCAATGGGGCGCAAGGCCTGCGAGTCAGCAAATCGACGCATGGGAAAACGGCTCCTGTTTTAATCATGTTGGCCTCTTGCTTGACGGGCCACTTTGATAAAGCGGAACCAATAAGAATGATTATTTTTCAGCGGGCACACGTTCAATGCGTGTCCACAGTGGTGTGTACGGCTGCAAACGTAGCGGCAAAGCCTCGGCCAGCAGCTGCAATGCGCGGTCGGTGTCGTCCAGAGGCAACACAGCCGAGACTTTAAGGTCAGCCAGGGCGGCAGCATCGAACTGCAGATGTCCGCGGCGCTGGCGGCCAAGCGCCTCCAGCACTTGCGGCAACGCCACCTGATCGACCACCAGTTGATGACGCTGCCAGGCCTGTTCAAGGCTGGCCGGATCAATGTCGGGCAAACGCCCCACCGCATCGCGACGCGCCCAGGCGCGACCGCCGCTTTGCACCTCCAGCGACTGACTGTGGTCGGCGCTCTGCACCTGGACAACAGACTGCAACATGCTCAGTTCGCTCTGCCCTTCCCCGTGGCTGACCACAAAGCGTGTGCCCAACGCCTTGAAACTGCCTTCTGCGGTGACAACCACAAATGGCCGGGACGAGTCGTGCGCCACATCCACCAGCACCTGGCCTCGGCGCAACTCGATACGCCGCTGAGCACCATCGAATTGCAGGTCGATAGCACTGTTGCCGTACAGGGTGATGCGTGAACCGTCTTGCAGCGTGCGCGTCTGCCATTGGCCCGGGGAGGTATGCAGGTCGGCGAACAGATCGTCGACACGGTAGCCGCTCAGGCTCAGGACCACGCCAAGGTTGGCCAGCAACACGCCAATTCCGAGCAGGTACCGGGCTTTGCTCCGAGGCTTCGGCGGCTGCAACGCAGCCCGCACCGGCGCGCGTTGCGAACGCAGACTGTGCAGTTGCGCGACCACGCTGCTGATACGCTCAAAGGTAGCCTGATGACGATGGTCGAGCTGACGCCAGTGCTCGAAGGCCTGCCGCTCCTGCTCAGTCAATTCGCCTTCGCTCAGCCGCAGCACCCACTCGGCGGCCTGGGCTTCGACGCTGTCCTCGTTGCTCATTGGCTCACACGTCCAAGGCCTGGTTGCAGTGCATCAATGCTTGCAGCAAATACTTGCGCACCATCCGTTCGGAAACCTCCAGGCGCCGGGCGATCTGGACCTGGGTCTGCTCATCCAGGTAATAATCGACGAAGGCCTGGCGCACCTTGTCGCTGAGGCCTTCGAGGACAAAGGCGATCTGCTCCAGGGCTTCAAGGGTGGTGAGGATCTGCTCCGGGGACTGGTGCCCTTCAAGCACATCGACGGTCAGCGCCAGCTCACGCAGGTAGGCATCCTCAATGTGCTGGCGGCGGGCCTTGTCGATGATCAACCGGCGTGCCGTAGTACTGAGAAAAGCCCGCGGCTCGCGGATACCGACCAGCGAATCGCGCGAACCGAGAATCCGCAGGAAGGTGTCCTGGGCCGTGTCGGCGGCGTTCTGCGGGCAGCGCAGCTTGCGGCGCAGCCAACCGAACAGCCAGCCGTGGTGCTCGCTGTACAGTTCATGAATCGCTCGCTGGAAAGTCGGCTCGACGGCGGACATGAACACACCCGGGACATGTAAGTGAGAATTGTTCCGAATAGTATCCAGTCGCCTGCCCAGTCCGCAACCTCTGCTGCTGCCGCGCGCTGAAAGATAGACAGCAGATAAGGCAAACTGCTGGCCCCCCGCCACAACCTTCGTTGGCAAACTTGCTTTCCTTTCAACAGCTTAGGTTGACACTATGCGGGCTTATGGATTGACCCTTGCAACGTTTTTTCTCGCCACTTTTGCCCTTGGTGCACAGGCCAAAGCACTCGGCAAGAATGATCGCTATGTGTGCAGTTGGGGATCGGATATCGCCGCTGGCGCACAACAGTCCAAGCTGTCTGGCGTGACCTTGTACTCGGCACGCAAAAAGCTGCAGGTGCGCAAATTCCCCAAACCGTGGATGCGCATGACCGCCATGGGCATCACCGAGCAAACCTACAACAGCCAGTCGCGGCTCAAGCCGGCGGCGATCAAACAGACCTACTACGAACAATGTGTCCAGCATGCGGTCGCGCAGCGCTAGCGAATCGCCGCGTGTATGATCTTCAGCCTTTTTGTCCTGGGCGCATCAACGGATGGATAGCACATCGACGTACCACGGCAGCTGCCTGTGCAGCGCCGTCACTTTTCGCATTGACGGGCCGATCAAGGCCGTTAGCCATTGCCATTGCAGTCAATGCCGCAAGGCGCATGGTGCGGCCTTTGCCAGCTATGGCAGCGTGCCAGGTACAAGCCTGATGGTCTGCGACCCTGACCAGGTGATACGCGTATTCAGGTCGTCGCCCAGCGTCAGTCGCAGCTTCTGTTCAACCTGTGGCGCGAATCTGTTCTGGAGCGATGCGGCGGGCAAATTTGCCGATTGGGTCAGTGTCGCGCTGGGGACACTGGACACTCCGTTCGAGCCTGTGCAGCAGAAGCATGTCCATGTGCAGTCAGGGTTGTCCTGGGTGGACGGCCCTCATCGCGGGGCAAGCCCGCTCCCACCGGAGCTATGAGATCACCGGTGGGAGCGGGCTTGCCCCGCGATTGGACAAGCGCATAAAGCCCACCATACTGACTTGTCACTGCAAGCGAGCACGCAAGCAGCGCACCCGGGCTTATCTGCGTAATAAGGAGTTCCTATGGCAGGATGGTTTGAGTTGAGTAACAGCAGTGACGGCCAGTTCCGCTTCGTTCTCAAGGCGGGCAATGGCGAGGTCATTCTTACCAGTGAGTTGTACAAGGCCAAGGCCTCTGCCGAAAGTGGCATTGCCTCGGTCCAGGCCAACTGCGGCACGGATGAGCGCTACGAAAAGAAAGAGGCCAGCAATGGCAAATTTCACTTCAACCTCAAAGCCGCCAACCACCAGATCATCGGCAGCAGCCAGATGTATGCCACCACGCAATCGCGTGATGCAGGCATTGCTTCAGTGAAAACCAACGGCAGCAGCAAGACGATCAAGGACAACACCTAATCGCGAGGCTCTCCTGGCGTGCGCCGGGCGCTGTGGTCTTTGCCGCTACACTGAAGACAGCGCCCAGCCACCCAGGCAATCGCGATCATGAGCCTTCTGCGCATCGCGCTCCTACCGTTACTGCTGACATTCGAACTGCCCGCCCTCGCCTACGAATCCGACTTTCATTTCGGTCTGACCTACTGGCTGGCGATTCAGGCCGGCTTTGATCATCAACAGAGCCACGACATCGCCCGCGGTGATGAACTCACTGACACGGGCCTGCTCGACGCCAAGCACGCGATCATCTGGCAGCTGTGCATCAAGCGCCAGGAAGACGCCAGCAAGCTCACCCGTTACCTGCACTTTCGCGCCCAGAATCCGCCGCCGGCATTACCGCCCGCTCGGCCGGTGGATAATGCCGAGGTCTTTGCCCAAGGCCAGATCAACAGCGTGCTCGCCGAACCGGATCACGGCCCGCAAGCGCATCTGCTCAAGCTCGGCCAGGCCCTGCATGGCTGGCAGGATTCGTTTTCTCACCATGGTGTGTCGGACCACCGCGCGCCCTGCCCTGAACAATGGGTCTGGACTCACGCGATCGATCGCGGCGGTGCGTTGAAGCATCAGGCCGACCGCACCTATGTCTATCCCTTTGACTGCCGTGAGGCGGCAAAATCGAGCTACGGCTTTCTGCGCCGCTATCGGCAATCGATGAACCTGACAACAACGGCCAAAGACTGGTCAGTGTTGGAACCACAGGTGTTCGCCTTCTGCCAGTTGAAGACCAGAACCGCCAAGTCTCAATGGCTGCAAACCCATAGTGTGCAGCAGGCCCGAGCGATTGCCGGCAACACCAGCCTGTCCGACGGTGAACAACGCTTCTGGGGGAGTCCCGCCATCGACCTGCGCCCGGCGCCCGCACAGCAGCCGCTGACACCAACCACCGTGCCTGACTACGAACGGCAGACCACCGGCTGGCAGCTGGATGCCGAGGCCGATGCGCTGTTGCAATCGACACTGGGCAGCCTTGCGGTCAAGTCGTCACCGCAGGCCAGACAATGGGCCATGACGTTTCTCCAGGCCTGGCTGACCAGCCCGCCAAAGCAACTGCCACAGACTTTGGCGCCATTTTTTGGCGGCCGCCCGATGACGCTCGCAGATCAACCCATCGACAGGTTGCTGCGCTTGCGCATGAGCGATCGCGGCCTGGCCGACGACGCTGAGTTTGCTCCGGAAAAATTCCTTGGCGATGCGCAGGGCTTTATCACCGCCGACGATCAAACCTGGCGCTCATTGCTGGTACCGCCGCGGGCACAGGAATTACCGGCGCTGGTGGGCAACGGCGAGGACGATGAGCTGTTCCTGATCGCAGTGCTCAGAAACGCACCGAATGCCGTGTTGATCCTCAAGGCCAGGTCCGTGGAACAGGGCTATGCCGTCGAAGGCCTGGTGGTTCAGGTATTTCATTGAGTCGTGCGCTCAGCCGTGCCGACGATTGCCTTTACCCAAGGCCGGGCCTATAGTCGCAGCCGGCGTCATCCACGCCACCCGTCCGCGGAAAGGGCTGCGCCCAGGACAGTACTCCAGGCATTCTCACTACGACTCCCGGCCTGACAGCGGACAAGGCTCGCACAAGGAGTTCGTATGTCTGCTCGACTGTCGTCGCCGTCCTATGATGGGCGCATCAACCTTGAACAACAGCGCAAGCGCGCCAAGGAACTGCTCCAGCGCCTGCGTTCGGGCACGGCGCCTGAACAACTGGCGCAACTTCAATCCTCGCCCCTCACCCCACGTCTGGCCGATGCCCAATGGCTGATTGCCCGCGATCTGGGGTTTGCCAGCTGGCCCAAACTCAAGGCGCACATCGACGCCATCGACTTTGCCGCACGCCACCCTCAGTTCGTCGCCGACGATGAAGCCCGCACCCAGCATTGGCGCTGTGGCAATGACATCGAGCACAGCTTGCACCTGGCCGGTTTTACCGGCGCGTTTCACATGTTCACCGATCCACTGTGCATGGGCCCGGTACGCGACCTGCCGAACGAGCAATATCAGGCGATGCGCATCGACTACATCAGCCAGGCCTACGCTCTTGACCGCGAGCAAGTGCAGCGCAAGATGTTCGATGAATACAGTCATCTGCCGTTAATGGGCGATTGTCCGCGGGCCGTACTCTGGTGCGAAGCGGACGCCTACGATCAGCTGTTTCTGATTCGCCTGCTTTCGAGCCTGGAGCAGTTGCCACATCGCCTGGAAGTGATCCAGATCGGCGACATGCCCGGTGTCCAGCGTTTTATCGGCATCGGCCAGTTGGCGCCGGATGTACTGGCCTGGCTGTGGCCGCAACGCCAGGCGGTCAGCGAACCGATGTTGCAGCTCGCGCGACAGGCCTGGACGGCGTACTGCGCACCGTCCCCCGAAACCTGGGCGCAACTGGCACACCGCCAGGACCTGGCCCTGCCCTTCCTGGCGCGTGCCCTGTTACGGCAGTTGCAGGAGTTACCGGGACTGGGTGATGGACTGTCGCTGAGCGAACGCCTGTCACTACAGATTATTGGCGAGTTTGGCGAAGTCCCCTTCGGGCGGGTGTTTGCCGAACTGATGGCCAAGCGTGAGCCGCTGCCGTATCTGGGCGACATGATGTTTCATGCGTTGTTGCGGCCGTTGATTGATTCACCGACGCCGTTGATTGCCGAAGCCCGGACAGACCTGGAATGGGTTAAACGGCCACTGACGCTGACGGCCTTGGGCGAGCAGGTATTGGCGGGCCAGGCTTACTGGCTGGATCAGCACGCGCCCGAACGCTGGGTCGGCGGTGTGCGCCTGTTGGCCGGGCAAGGACATTGGGCGCTGGACAAGAATCTCTGGCCGGTGTGGCGAGCTTGTGGGAGCGGGCTTGCCCCGCGATAGCGGTTTGTCAGTCACATAGCATCGCGGGGCAAGCCCGCTCCCACCGAAGCATTCACACCGGCACTTGCCGTGGAACCAGCGTGACCCAGTAACGGCTACGCGATTGCACGGTCAGCGGCAGGCTGGCAGCCAGCAAGGCAAGGATCCGGTCGGTGTCGTTCAACTGAAAAGTGCCAGTGACCTTCAGCGACTCCAGCCCCGGCTCCCAGCGCAGGATGCCCGGACGATAGCGGGCGACTTCACGCAGGAACAGGCCCAAGGGCTGGTTGTTGACACTCAGCACGCCGTCGCGCCAGTCAGGCATATGCGGATCGAAGCGCCCCATGGCGCCGCTGCCATCGGCATACAGGGTCAGTTGATCGCCGTAGTCCAGCGCCAGTTCCACGCCCTGCACCGGTTGCACCCGCACTTTGCCGGAGAGTACCGAAATCCGGCAGCTGTCGGCGTCGCGGCGCAGACTGATCTGCGCTTGCCCCGTACTCACCCGGCCCAGGTCGAAGTCGACGTCAATCGGTCGAGCACGATTGACGCTGAGGGCAATCTCGCCTTCGACCAGGGTCAATCGATGCTCAGCCATCTCCAGATCCACTGCAGTAGCGGTGTTCAGCTGCAGCAGGCTGCCATCGACCAGACGCACACCGCGTCGCTCGCCGACGGCAGTGCGCAAGTCTGCATGCCACGCCGCCAGCGGCGACTGCTGGCTGAGTAACCAGCCACCAGGCACCAGCATGGTCAAGACCAGGCCACGCTTGAGCAAGGTGCGGCGATTGGCCTGCGCACAGACCAGTGGCGGCAGCTCGGGGCTACTCGTACGCTTCATCGTTCGCAACGGACCACTGCTTCAGTCATCAACGCGCCTGCACGGGAAAAGTATCAAATGAGATTGATACTATTTAATAGCCTTGAGCAAGCCAAGTGCTATCAGTGGACCTGCACGCTTTATTTGATACCCGGCAGCGACGCCCCCACGCCGCTGCCGGAGGTGTATCAACGCGTAGCCTGAAACCGCGGGCACTGTCCTTCGAGCCGATAACGCAGGGTTACCAGCTGCCCGGACGCATCTTCGTAGGTCATCAACATCGGCGCCGCTTCGCAGCCGCGGGCCATGGGGGTCTGCTCGATCAGCCGGGCGACATCGATCGATGTGCCGTAGCGGTAGTCCTGAACAGCCGGGACGGTTTTGCCGGTTCTTGCCGCATAGGCCTGCACTGCCTGCTCATGGGCAACCAGACGCGCATCCTTCACTTCTGGTGCCGAGGCCAGCGCGCTCTGGCCGGTCAGCAGCAATAGAGCTGCCACTACCAAACCTTGCTTGCGCTTCATTTCGACTTACCTCACAGGTGATGGAACGAACTGCCGGTTCAAACAGTTCGAGCTTACGCCTGCTGGCCGCGACCGGCTACAAAGCGATATCCAGCGCCTTGCGCAGTTGGGCGCCGCGGTTGTCGGCGGCGGCACTGATCAACGCATAGTTGTAGTCGCCACGCGACCAGTAACGGGCCTGCAACTGGCCATCGGTGCGCTCGCCACTGGGCATGCGGGTGAACTGTTCGCTCGGCGAACGCAGGAACAGGCTGATCCGCTGACCCTGGGCATCTTCGAATACCAGCAAGGCGGCTGGCCCCTGCTCGTTGCTCAGCAAACGTGCGCCCAGCGGGGTGAAACCATAGGCCGACAAGTCCGGCAGGTTGCCGACATGGCGGAAATGCTGGCCAAGCCAGGCCTGCAGACGCGCCGGATCACGTGCGCTGAGGTCCAGAGCGCTGGCATCGGCGAACAGTCGATGGGCCTGCAGCGCATCGGCCATAGGCAGGTTGCTGGCCACCAGACTGCTCTCGCGCACCTGCCAGCCACCCAGACCACCGATACCCAGCGTCAGCAACAGCACCGCGGCGTTGGCCCAGTGCCGCTGCCGACGCCGACGCAGTTCACGCCGTACATGGGCCGGATCGAGCCGTGGGTTGGCGGCCTGCCCGGCAAAGCCCGACAGGGCCGCGCGCAGTTGCCGGGCATCCCGGCGCCAGCCTTCGACCTGCCGGGCCTGCTCGGGATTGGCGGCCAGGTACAGCTCTACCGCCCGCCGACGCTCCGGGTCCAGGCACTCGTCGACATAGGCGTGCAGCTCGTCTTCGGACGGGATCAACTGACTCATTTCAACCTCCGCAACACCGGGGACGCGGTAGTGCCCTCGGCCAGTTCGCGCAGCGCCACGCGCGCCCGCGACAAACGCGACATCACCGTGCCAATCGGCACCCCCAAGGCCTGGGCGGCCTCCTTGTAACTCAGGCCCTCGACACTGACCAGCAGCAACAAGGCACGTTGCTCGGTGGGCAAGCGGGCAAAGGCAGCCAGGCCAGACTGGGCCAGGACAATGTCCTCGGTAGCGTTGCCGGCCTCCTCGCCGCGTCCGAACCAGGCCAACCAGCGGGCATGGCGACGCTCGCGGCGTTTACCGTCGATAAATTGCCGGTAGAGAATCGAGAACAGCCAGGCCCGCAAGCTGTCGTGCTCGCGCTGCTGGCCGCGGCGGCTCAGGGCACGCTCGACAGTGGCCTGAACCAGGTCGTCAGCGCTGCTCGCCTCACGGGTCAGCCACAGGGCGAAGCGGCGCAAGCGCTCGAGCATCTCGCGTAATTGGTCGTCATCGAGTTCGTTCATTGCCAGGGTCTTGACCTGTAGGCCATCAGTGTACGAGGCAGACGCTGCTGAGAAAAAATTATTCCACGAGGTCAGGAATAAATTTTCGCCCCGGACGTCGTACCGGTTCATTCACTGACCCGGATCGCCGCCATGAGCACTCCGTTACACGGTCGTCCCCGCACCTTGCGCCTGGCTGCAATCGGTCTCGGCCTGAGCGCCCTGGCCGCAAGTTTTGCCTATGCCGCCGGCTGGATCGGCAGCGAACGCCTGACCCCGAAACGCATCATCGACACCTTCGAAGCCCAGGCCGGGCACTACCCCGGCTACCGTAAAAATCACGCCAAGGGCCTGTGCGTCAGTGGCTACTTCCTCAGCAGCCACCAGGCCGAATCGTTGTCCCGGGCGCGGGTGTTCAGCCAGCAACGGGTGCCGGTGATCGGCCGCTTCGCGATTGGTGGCAGCAACCCTTACAGCGCCGATACCAGCGTGCCGACCCGCAGCCTGGCGCTGCAGTTGAGCAGCGACGACGGCCAGGTCTGGCGCACCGGCATGAACACCCCACCGGTATTGGCGGTGAGCACTCCTGAAGCCTTCTATCAGCAGGTGCTGGCGATGACCCCGGACCCGGCCACCGGCAAGCCGGACCCGGCGCGGGTCCAGGCGTTTTTCGCCGCCCACCCGGAAAGTGCTGCATTTCGCCAATGGGCCAAGGACTACAAGGCCCCGGACAGTTTTGCCAATTCCAGCTTCAACAGTATCAATGCCTTTGCCCTGATCGATAGCGCCGGCAACCGCCAGTATGTGCGCTGGAGCCTGTTACCACAGACGCCGTTCGCCGCCTTGCAGGGCCAGGTCGACGACCGTGACTACCTGCAACACGACCTGCAACAGCACCTGCGCCAAGGCCCCTTGCGCTGGACCCTGCGCCTGACCCTGGCGCAAGCCAGTGATCCGGTTGATGACCCGAGCCAGCCCTGGCCCGCAGAACGTCGCAGCGTCGATGCCGGCACCCTGGTGATCGAGCAGGTTGACGGTCCTGAACAAGGCGCCTGCCGCGACCTCAACTTCGACCCGCTGATTCTGCCCAGCGGCATAGAACCTTCCGCCGACCCGATCCTCGCCGCCCGTTCGGCTGCGTACGCCGAGTCCTTCAACCGCCGCAGCCGCGAAGCGGCCCAGTTGGGAGCACGACCATGAGCACTGTCCCTGTTGCCTTCCATCCCCTGGCGCGTCTGCTGCATTGGCTGATGGCGGTGCTGATCCTGGCCATGCTGTTCGTCGGCGTGAGCATGATCAGCGACCTGTCACCGCGCCACACCTGGCTGCTCAGCCTGCACAAGGCGATCGGCCTGGCCTTGCTGTTGTTGGTGCTGGTGCGCATTGTTTTGCGCCTGACCGTGTCCCACCCGCCGCTGCCTGCTGATCTGCCGACGGTGCAGCGCCTGGCTGCCGGAGCCTCACACCTGCTGCTGTATGGACTGATGCTGGCCATGCCCTTGATCGGCTGGGGCATGCTGTCGGCCGGCGGCTACCCGTTGCCCTTGCACCTGCCGGCCTTGCTGCCTCATGACCTGCAGTTGTACGCAGTGCTACGCCAGGCCCATGGCTGGCTGGCCTACGTGCTGTTCGCGACCGTGCTGGTGCACCTGGGCGCGGCGTTGGTGCATGGCCTGGTACGGCGCGACGGGGTGTTGCGCAGCATGTGGCCGGCCCCCTTGCGCAACCGCCAGGCCGACGACCAAGGCTAACGATTCTTATTATCAAGGGATGCGGTCAGCGAGCCATTTGCGGCACAATGCAACGCTTGCCTCTAAGCCTTGGATAGCCATGAACAGCGCACAGGATCCTGCCCAACCCGCCCCGCTTGCCGCCACGCAAAGCAGCTTCGACCTGCGGCCGCTGCTGTTTGCCAACATGGCCTGCACCATGGCGATGATGGCGTTTGTTTCCTTGATCGGCCCGATTGCCCGCACCCTGGGCCTGGCCACCTGGCAGGCCGGGGCGGCGGTGACCGTAGCCGGGGTGATCTGGATGTTGCTGGCACGGCCCTGGGGCCAGGCCAGTGATCGCCTCGGCCGGCGGCGGGTGCTGTTGCTCGGCACCGCAGGCTTTACCCTGGCGTACTGGGCTTTGTGCCTGTTCATCGATACCGCCTTGAATCTGCTGCCCAGCGCCACCCTGGCCTTCATTGGCCTGATGCTCGGGCGCGGATTGATTGGCGCGTTCTACGCCGCCCTGCCGGTGGGTGGTGCTGCGCTGATCGCTGACAACATCCCGCCACAGCATCGCGCCCGCACCTTGGCGTCGCTGGGCGCGGCCAACGCCGTTGGCCTGGTGCTCGGCCCGGCGTTGGCGGCACTGCTGGCGCGCCACAGTCTGAGCCTGCCGTTCTACGCGATGGCGCTCCTGCCGATGCTGGCGTTTGTAGTGTTATTGCGCAAACTCAAGCGCCAGGAGCTGCACCTCAAGCAACCGCCACGTCCCGTGCGCCTGGCCGATCCGCGCCTGCGCCGACCGCTGCTGGTGGCTTTCGTGGCCATGCTCAGCGTTTCCGTCGCGCAGATCACCGTAGGCTTCTTCGCCCTGGATCGTTTGGGCATGAACCCGGCGGACGCGGCGCAGACCGCGGGCATTGCCCTGACCATGGTCGGCGTGGCACTGATCCTGGCGCAACTGCTGGTGCGCGCGTTGCAGTGGCCGCCGCTGCGGATGATCCGCGTCGGTGCCAGCCTCTCGGCCCTGGGCTTTGCCGCTGCCGCCTTTGCCAGCAGCGCCGAAATGCTCTGGGCCAGCTTTTTTGTTTCGGCCTGCGGCATGGGCTGGGTATTCCCGGCCTTTTCGGCCTTGGCCGCCAACGCCATGGACGCCTCCGAACAAGGCGCCACGGCCGGTTCCATCGGTGCGGCGCAGGGCCTGGGAGTTGTCATCGGCCCCTTGGCCGGGACCTTGATCTACGCCGTCGATCCGCGCCTGCCCTACCTGATTGTGGCCGCGTTGCTGCTACTGGTCGGACTGTGGCCACACCCGCGTCAGTCGTCCATACAGGCGGGCCGCTAAAGCATCACGGAATGTGCTTTAATGCTCCGCCAAAAATTTTCGATATATAAGGCGGCTATGGACACGGGGACACGACTCAAACTGGTGCGTGAACGCAACAAACTCTCCCAGCGGGAGCTGGCCCGTCGTAGCGGGCTGACAAACTCGACGATTTCCCAGATCGAGCAAAATCGCGTCAGCCCCTCGGTCAGTTCCCTGAAAAAACTGCTCGAAGGCATTCCCATGTCCCTCGCGGAGTTCTTCAGCTTCGACGAGCCGCCGCGCGAAGAACGCTTCGTATTCCGCTCCACCGAACAGCCCGACCTGGGCAACAGCGGCTTGCGCTTGCTGCTGGTCGGCGCCAGCGTCGAAGGTCGGCAGATGCGCATGTTGCGTGAACTGTACGCACCGGGTGCCGACTCCGGCGACGAACCGATCGTCCATGCCGAAGGCGAAGAATGCGGCCTGGTGACCCGTGGCACCATCGAACTGCGGGTGGATGGCCAGGTCAGCATCCTCAACTCCGGTGACGGCTACTACTTCCCGACCACCCTGCCGCACAGCTTCAAGAACATCGGCCAGGACGAAGCGGAAATCATCAGCGCCAACACCCCGGCAAACTTCTGACAACTGGCGCTTGTAGGAGCGGATTCATCCGCGATGGGGCGCGTAGCGGCCCCAGAGAAGGGACTGCTATGCAGTCCATCGCGGATGAATCCGCTCCTACAGAAGGTTACATCCACCCCAACCAGTGCCACCAGGTCGCCGCAAACACCAGCATCAACAGATAGCCAATCACCGTCACCAGAATCCCCACCCGCGCAAACTGCTTGGCACTGAACGTCTCAGTCCCCAGACACACCATGTTCTGCGGCGCATTGATCGGCAGAATAAAGCCATAACTGACCACAAACCCCAATGCCATGGTCATCCCCAGACGACTGAAATCCCCGGGCAAGGTTTGCAACACCGCAATCAGGATCGGCAACAGCGCCGAGGTCAGCGCCGTCGCACTGGCAAACCCCAGATGGATCAGAATCAAAAACGCCGCCAGGATCGAAAACACCCCCAGCGTGCCCAGCTGATCCAGCCCGGTATTGGCCACCACCTGCGCGCCCAGCCATTGCCCCGCCTGGGTAGTCAGCAAGGTAGTCCCCAGACTGATCCCGACCCCGAAAACAATCACCGTGCCCCATGGAATCCGTGCTTGCACATCTTTCCAGGTCATCACCCCGAAGCGCGGCAGCAACAGAATCACCAACCCGGCATAGGTGGTCGAAGTAGTATCGAAACTGTGCAGCTTGCCCTCGGTGGCCCAGGCCAGCAGCAACAGCAGCGACACCCCGAGCAAACGCTTCTGCGCCCCGCTCATCGGCCCCAGTTCAGCCAGGGTCTTGCTCACCGCCGCCTTCCCGCCAGGAATGCTGTCACTCTCTGGCGGCAACAGTTTGAGCACGATGAAAATCAGCACCGCCGACATGATCACCGCCCACGGCGCGCCGGCAATCAGCCAATCGATCCACGACACCCGGGCACCGAGCATCTTGTCCATGAACCCCACGGTCAGCAGGTTCTGCGCCGCCGCAGTCTGGATACCGATGTTCCAGATGCTGGTGCCCTGGGCCACGATGATCATGATCCCGGCGGCAATGTTGGAGCGCTTGTCGACGCCAAACGCGGCAATCACCCCCATCATGATCGGCACAACACAGGCACTGCGGGCGGTGGCGCTAGGCACCACCAGGCTGAGCAGAATGGTCACCGCCACCGCACCGAGCAAAATACGCCGGGTACTGACCCCGACACTGGACAGCGTCACCAACGCGATACGCCGATCCAGCCCGGTATGGGTCATGGCTGCGGCAATGAACAAGGCCCCCACCACCAGCGCCAGGGCGCTATTGGAGAAGCCGGTCAGGGCCAGACTGATGCCCGCGGAAGAGCCGTAGATCACCGAGGGGTCGGCAACGGTCGGCGCCGTACCGAGCAAAAACGCCATCAACGTCGTGATCATGATCGCACTGGCTTCGTACGACACCGCTTCGCTGATCCACACCACCACGGCAAAGGCCAGGATCGCCAATACCCGATGCCCGGCCACCGGCAAGTCGGCCGGTAGCGGCAGTAACAACACGCCAATCAGGGCAGCAATCCCCAACAACAAACCAATCGGAATCTTGACCCGGGTGGATTGTGCACCCGGTGTGCTAGCCGACGAACTCATGGGAATCTCCCTACTATGCATGTGCGAACATGATCGGCCAGTTGCCATGGTGGCGAACTGATTCGTATCAACACGGGCGAATGAAGTATTGTCGGACAAGAATGTAGTGACCTAAAAAAATCACTACAAAACCTATTGACGCCATTCGTCGGCCCTTGCATGATGAGGCCGTCTCCCCGATCGGGGACACTGGCAAGGGTGTTCCAGGCAGCTCGAAGGATCCATGAGCTGTATGCGGATGGGTACTGCCCAAAAGGCAGCGTGTAAAAGCCCCCAGTTGTGACGCTGCTGTAGCAGCTTTCTTTCTACGCTACATGACGTGCGCCGAGTTTGAACTCAACTACGAATGGTCAAGGGGGCTTTATGATGAATCTGAACAATCAACCGACTGTTGACGAACTGGCCCGGCTGTTCGCCGCGCGCAAGGACACACTCGACAGCCACATTCTCTGGGTTTGCGAAGCCGGTGAAGTGCGCCTGGACAAGCTGGGACCGTTGACCGATGAAGCGCAGTTCGAGCAACACACGCCGAACATGCGCGCCCGGTTGAAGATGTACCGTCGCGGCCAGGGCTACGTTGGCAAGAAAGCCGCCGCCGACACCCAGTATGTCGGTCGCGTTCTGCAGACCCTGCAACATGAGTGGGCCGAGCTGCAGGACAAACCAGGCGTTGCGGTAATCGACCGCCTCTGCTGAGAACAACAAAAGGCAACAGGCAATACATTGAAGCCCGGTCCGCAAGGATCGGGCTTTTTTCATTCGCGCCCTACCCGGCTACAATGCCCTCTTTTAGCCTGGAGCCCACGCATGAACACTCCCGCATTCGGCACCGGCGATGCCTCCTACCAGGCCGCAGGCGGCATTGATGGCCTGCGTCGGCTAGTCGATGATTTCTACCGGTTCATGGATCAGGACCCGAGCGCCCGCGCGGTGCGTCAGATGCATCCGGACAACCTCAACAGCTCGCGGGACAAACTGGCCTGTTTTCTCAGTGGCTGGCTCGGCGGCCCGGCGTTGTTCAGCGAGCGCTATGGATCGATCGCCATCCCGGCTTTCCATGCCCGTTGGCCGATCGATGAATCCCACAGTGAAATCTGGTTGAACTGCATGGCGCAGGCCATCGCCCTGCAAGGCTACTCAGCGGAGTTTGCTGAGTACTTGCTGCGCCAGTTGCGCGTGCCGGCCCAGCGCATTGTCCAGGCCAGCCGCAACCGTCACGCTCAGGCCTGACGCCGCAATGGCGCCTGCTCCATGGGGAAGTCCCCCGTGAGCAACGCCCGGGCCCGGTCCACACCCCAGACCATGGCGCGGGTCATGGTTTCGCCCGGGCGATTGTCGTAGTACTCCTCCACCATCGCCTTGCCATGGCGGGCGTATACGCCGATGAACAATTGTGTAGCGCCGGTGCGCGACAACCTGACCTGAACATCAATGCTGGTGCCGTCACTGAGTTGTTCGTCGTGGCTGCGACTGTGCAGCTGCGCGTCCGCCCATCTCCAGTAAGTTTCTTCCCTGATGCGCATCGGTTACCCCCTGTATTGATAGCAGCCGGACAAGTAAGACATACAAGTGCGCTACAGGCGAGCGCCCAAGCCTTAACCGTTGAGCAAGGTCAAACAATGCAGAAAAAACCCCGCAACAATGTGCGGGGTGATGTAAACCGGTTCACTTTTTCAGCGGGACCCTGGGCATGAAGCGGCCTTTCTTGGCGCGCTGCAGGTGGCTCGGTCTGGCGTGTTCGGCGTCGTCCCGGGTCATATGGGCAAAGCCCAGACGGAAATCCGCCTGACCGCAACGTACCTGGCTATTGATGGGAAATTCGTCGCCATTGTCCTCGAAGTAGAACTCACTCATGCCCTGTCTCCCGTTGACAGCGAGCCCATACCGGCAAGCAGATGATTGCCCAGATAAGTATCGGCTCAAGTGATTCTGAGACTAGCCGGTCATTTGTGGACCGTGCAGGCAGATAACAAAAAAGCCCGACCAATGGCCGGGACATTTTGTCGCACCCGGTAGGAGCGGGCTTGCCCCGCGATGCGTTGTGGCTGACAGCCCGCAATCGCGGGGCAAGCCCGCTCCTACCGAAGCTTGACCGCGGTGCCGGTGACGAACACCACGACCATCCCGCCACGGGCCGACGGCATGCTGATCTCGTAATCCAGGCCGACCACGGCATCGGCCTGCAGGCTGCGGGCACGGGCCTTGATTTCATCGGTGGCCTGCTCGCGGGCTTCTTTCAAGGCGCTTTCCAGGGTTTGCGAACGACCCCCGAAAAAGTCGCGAAAGCTGGCGAATACGTCGCGCACCACGTTGATACCCTGGACCGATTCGGCGCTGACCACGTCCAGGTAGGCGGCAATTTGCCGACCCTCGACAGTGCCTGTAGTGGTGATAATCATGCTGCTCTCCTTCCCTTCGGTCTTGCAGGTTGTACGCCGAGCCCGTCCGGACCACGGCAAAAAAAAACGATGGTAACAAATGCCGAAGATCGTCCACCGGCTATTTATCCAAGCAATCATTTGTGTAATACGAGAGGCGCACCTAGACTTCCAGGCACTTATCACCTTGCGAAGGAACCGCACATGCCCTCACCGCCTACGCCGGCAAACGCCTCCTGGGCCGAACTGCTGCATGGCCGCAACGCCCTGCGTTCGATTGCGCTGGCCGGCGGGGTGGCGCTGCATGCGATCAACGTCTACATCGTCACCACCATCCTGCCGACCGTGATTGCCGATATCGGTGGATTGGCCTTCTATGCCTGGAGCACGACGCTGTTCGTGGTCACCTCGATCATCGGCTCGACCCTTTCGGCGCGGCTGCTCGAAGGCCTTGGACCACGGCGCGCGTTCCTCCTGGCATTGGCCGTGTTCGCGGCGGGTTCAGCACTCTGCGCGGCAGCCCCGAGCATGCCGGTGCTGCTGGCTGGCCGCAGCGTCCAGGGCCTGGGTGGCGGCATTCTGTTTGCCCTGAGCTATGCCCTGATCCGCCTGGTGTTCGATGCACGCCTATGGCCGCGCGCCATGGCCATGGTTTCCGGCATGTGGGGCCTGGCGACCCTCTGCGGCCCGGCCATCGGCGGCGTGTTTGCCGAGAGCGGAGATTGGCGCTGGGCATTCTGGGCCTTGCTGCCAGTGATTGCGCTGCTGGCGGTAATCGTCATTTCTCAGCTGAACAACACCCTCGCCGGCACCTCCAGCAGCTCACGCCCACCCTATGGTTTGATCGCCTGCCTGGTGGCCTCGGTGCTGGCTATTTCGGCGGCCAGCCTGTCCAGTCACCTGCTGTGGAATCTGCTCGGCATCGCTGCCGGTCTTGCCATCGCCGTGCTGATCGCCCGCCTTGACCGAGATCCCGAACGTCGTCTGCTGCCCACCGGGGCCTACTCATTGGGCACCCGCCTGGGCGTGCTGTATGGGGTGATGTGCCTGTTGATTGCGGCCATGACCACCGAGATTTTCGTGCCTTATTTCCTCCAGCAGATCCATGGTCTCGGGCCTCTCGCCGCAGGCTACATGACCGCCGCCATGGCCGCTGGCTGGACCCTCGCCGCCCTGCTCAGCGCCAGCCGCACGGGCGATGCGGCCGAGCGGCTGATTCGCCTGGGGCCGGCGGTGATCGTCGCGGCGCTGCTGGCGCTGGCCTGGATGACCGCCCAGATCCACTGGCTGACCAGCGTGCTCGGCGTTGCCAGTTACTGCCTGGCCCTGGCCGGCGTTGGCCTGGGTATTGGGCTTGGCTGGCCGCACCTGTTGAGCCGGGTACTGAGCGCCGCACGCCCTGGCGAAGAAAACCTCGCTTCGGCGTCGATCACCACCGTGCAGCTGTATGCCACGGCCCTGGCTGCGGCGTTGGCCGGGCTGGTGAGCAACAGCGCCGGGTTGGTCGATCCCGGTGGCGTGGTCGGTGCCCAGCACGCTGCGTTGTGGTTGTTCGGCGTATTTGCCCTGGCCCCCGTGCTGACCCTGATACTGGTTCGGCGCATCACCGGCAGCCGCGGCCTGGCCCTGGCCTGATGTGCGGCGCAGCGCGGCATTTTCAGCGCTCATTCAATACAATCCTGGACTTTCCATGTGCATGACGACCGCCCTTCCATGACCCCGACCGCCACCGACGCCAGCAACTCCACCGCCGAGCGCATCCTGTTTCTGCTCAAGACCCGCGGCGCGCTGAAGACCACCGACCTGGCCAGCCTGCTGCAGATCAGCTTCGAGGCCGCGCGCCAACACGTTCAGAAGCTGCAGGCAGCGCAGCTGATCAGCGGCATCAGCGCGCCAGCCAACGGCGCCGGTCGGCCCTCACAGAAATGGTTACTGACCGAGACCGCGCAACGGCGCTTTCCGGATGCGCACAGTGTGCTGACCCTGCAACTGATCGAAAGCGTCGAGCAGGTGTTCGGCAGCGACGGTGTCGAGCAACTGATCCAGCGTATGGAAGCGACCCATCGCGCCGAATACCAACAAGCCTGCAGTCAACTGCACAACCTGGAAGACAAGGTGCGTACCCTGGTGCAGTTGCGCGAACAGGCCGGCTACATGGCCGAAATGCAGGCCTGCGACAACGGCTGGCTGATCATCGAGAACCACTGTCCGATTTGCGTCGCCGCCAGCCGCTGCCAGGGTTTCTGCCGCTCGGAGCTGCAGGTGTTTCAAGCGGTGCTCGGCGAACAGGCGCTGGTCGAACGTTGTGAACATCTGCTGTCGGGCCAACGCCGTTGTGTGTATCGGGTCAGCCCACGGCATTCCCCTACGCCCAAGGCAGGTTGAACACCACAAAGGCCAGCAAGGCCCAGAGCACCAGCACCAGATGGGTCAGTTGCAAGCCTTCCTGACGAATCCAGTAACCGAACCAAAGGCCACCCAAGAGCATGCTGAAGGTAAAGCCGAGAAACGCGCTTAGCGCCAGGTTCAACCACGGGCGGGCTTGCACCAGATCGGTCTCGACCAGCAACAGGTAGCTACCGGTCAGTGCAGCCCCTGCAGCGATGACCTGCAGCACCAGCACCAGCAGCAAGGCGATGCGGTGCCAGGCAGGCGAATGCAGGGCGCGGCCGAGCAACGGGATATCAATGGCCGGCGCCTGACGCAAGGGCGCCATGGCCATGGTCGCCCCTACTGCACCGACGGATGCGCGAAAGGCCTGAAGATTGTTGAGTACTGCAATACACAGCCAGAGACTCAATCCGGACGCGAGGGTGGCCTGAAACAGCCACAGGGAGGTGTGCAAATCCATTTGATTGCCAGTCCTAATACACAAGTTTGAACTTGGATATTAGGGCTGCACCGGGCAATGCACAAGCTGTTGCCCTGTTCAGGCGTTGCCTTGCGCCGCGATTCGGGCAGCCAGCAAACGCGGGCCAAAGACATTGATCAGCAACCCGGCCATGACCAGCAGCGCACCCCAGCCCTGCATGGGCGTCAGGCGCTCACCCAGCAGCAGCGCCGACGAGCTCAAACCCACTACCGGTACCAGCAACGAAAACGGTGCCACCTTGCCGGCCGGATAGCGCGACAACAACTGCCCCCACAAGCTGTAGCCAAGCATGGTGGCGATAAATGCCAGGTACGCAAGAGACAGGATCGAACTCCAGCCAATCCCGCGCAGGGCGCTTTCGATCAGCGCCGGCCCTTCCAGCCACCAGGACAAGGCGAAGAACGGTAGCGGTGGAATCAGTCCGCCCCAGATCACCAGGGCGACCAGATCGATATTGCCGAAGCGCCGGGTGATGATATTGCCCATGGCCCACATCGACGCTGCACACAGCGTCAACAGCAACGCAAAGAACGGCACGCTGGCGCCGTTCTCGCTGCCGATCAGGGCCAATCCACCTGCCGCGACCAGCAGCCCCAGGACGCTGGCCGCACGCAGTCGCTCGCCCAGAAAAAACGCGGCAAAAAACAGGGTGAAAAAGGCCTGGGACTGTAGCACCAACGAAGCCAGCCCCGGTGGCATGCCATTGTTCATTGCCTCGAAGAGAAAGGCGAACTGCCCCAGCGAGATCGTTGCGCCATAGGCAATCAACCAGCGCCAGGGCAACTGTGGTCGTTTGACCAGCAACACCGCCGGGAACGCCACCAAGGCGAAGCGCAATGCCCCCAGCAACATCGGCGGCAGGCCGTCCAGGCCCACCTTGATCACCACGAAATTGACGCCCCAGACAACGATCACCACCAGTGCCAGCAGCAAGTCCTTTAACGGCATGTTCCCCATCCTGTTTTGTAATATTTCGCAACAGGGTAGACATTTTCAGGTGGGAGCGCATGCCTCTGTGGGAGCGGGCTTGCCCCGCGATGCGAAGGCCCTGAACGACCTCAGTGATAGGCGTCCCCCACCTTCACCTTGCCGCGAAACACGTGGTAGCTCCAGAAGGTGTACACGAGGATGACCGGAATGATGAACAGCGCCCCGATCAAGGCAAACAGCTGACTCGACGCTGGCGATGCGGCCTGCCACAGGCTGATCCCGGGCGGCACGATGTTCGGCCAGATGCTGATGGCCAGTCCCAGGTAGCCGAGGAACACCAGGGCAACCACCGCGATGAACGGCCAGTGCGAGTGACGTTTGCGCAAGCTCTTCTGGATCACCAGCACCGCGGCCACGGCCAGCACGGCAATGGCAGCAGAACGCAACCCGTGACTGCCAGCGAACCAGCGCTGGGCGATATCGTCATGGATCATTGCCGTCCAGCCACAGATGATCGCAATGACCAGTGCCAGCAGGTACGCCAGCGGACGGCTGTAGTGACGCATGCGCGACTCGAGCATGCCCTCTGTCTTGATCAGCAGCCAGGTACTGCCCAACAGTGCGTAGGTCAGGATCAGGCCCAGGCCACAGAACAGCGGGAATGGCGCCAGCCAGTCCAGGGCGCTGCCGGCAAACTGACGGTCGACCACCGGGATACCACTGATGTAGGTACCGATTGCCACCCCCTGAAAAAAAGTCGCCAGGATCGAACCACCAATAAATGCTTTATCCCACCAGTGACGCTTTTGCGCGCTCGCCTTGAAGCGAAACTCGAACGCCACGCCACGAAAGATCAGCCCGGCCAGCACCAGCACCAACGGCAGATAGAGCGCCTCGAGGATCACCGAATAGGCCAACGGAAACGCTCCGTACAACGCCGCCGCACCGAGCACCGCCCAGGTCTCGTTACCATCCCAGACCGGCGCGACGGTATTCATCATCACATCGCGCTCGCTGGAGTCGGAAATCAGCGGAAAAAGGATGCCCAGCCCCAGGTCAAAGCCATCCATGATCACGTACATCATCAGGCCGAAGGCGATGATGACTGCCCAAATGATCGACAGGTCGATACCTTGAATTGCCATGTTCCAGTCCCTCTCAGTCGGCGGCAGACAGCGGTCTGCGGGAAGTTGCTAGCAGGGTGTCGGCAGGCGTGACGTCATGCGCCACACAGGCCTTCGGCCCCTTGCGGACCAGGCGCATCATGTAGCCAATGCCAACGGTGAACACCGAGAAGTAAATGACCACGAACAGTGCCAGGGTCACGCTCATCTGCATGGCACTGTGATTGGACGCCGCTTGCGTGGTGCGCATCAGGCCGTAGACCACCCAGGGCTGACGCCCCACTTCGGTGGTGAACCAGCCGGCCAGCAGGGCAATCAGACCGGAGGGCCCCATCAGCAGGGCGAACCACAGGAACAGCCTGTTGCGATACAGCGCACCGTTGCACCGCAGCACCAGGGCCAGCAGTGCACAGCCAAGCATCAACATGCCGAGCCCGGCCATGATCCGGAAACTCCAGAAAATGATGGTGGAGTTGGGCCGGTCCTGTTTGGCAAAGCTCTTGAGCGCCGGGATCTGTTTGTCCAAGCTGTGGGTGAGGATCAGGCTGCCCAGGTAGGGGATTTCGATGTTGTAGTGCGTGGTCTCGGCGTCCATGTCAGGCAACCCGAACAGCACCAGCGGTGACGGCTCGCCGGGCTTGTTCTCCCAGTGGCCTTCGATGGCAGCGATTTTCGCCGGTTGATGCTTGAGGGTGTTCAGACCATGGGCATCACCGACGACGATCTGCACCGGCGTGGCAATCAGGATCATCCACATGGCCATCGACAGCATCTTCCTGATCTGCGCCGAGTCGTTGCCGCGCAGCAGGTGCCAGGCCGCCGAGGCGCCGACAAACAACGCGGTGGACAGAAACGCCGCCAGCGCCATGTGCATCAGGCGATAAGGAAACGACGGGTTGAAGACGATCTTGAACCAGTCCACCGGTGCCACCCGGCCATCAATGATCTCGATCCCCTGCGGTGTCTGCATCCAGCTGTTGGACGACAAGATCCAGAACATCGAGATCAGCGTACCGATGGCCACCATCACCGTGGCAAAGAAATGCAGGCGCCGCCCCACCCGGTCCCAACCAAACAGCATCACCCCGAGGAACCCGGCCTCGAGGAAGAACGCAGTGAGTACCTCATAAGTCAGCAGAGGCCCGGTGACGCTGCCGGCGAAATCAGAGAAGCGTGCCCAGTTGGTGCCGAATTCGTAGGCCATGACCAGCCCCGAGACCACGCCCATGCCGAAGTTGACGGCAAATATCTTCGACCAGAAATGGTAGAGGTCTTTGTAGACCCGGTTATTGCTCTTCAGCCAGCAGCCTTCGAGCACGGCCAGAAAACTGGCCAGGCCGATGGTGATGGCCGGGAAGATGATGTGGAACGAGACGGTGAACGCGAATTGAATCCGCGCCAGGTCCAACGCACCCAGAGTGTTCATGAGGAAATCCTTGCAGACGCGCGCACGCCCGGACACGGCAGCCCGCTGGAGCTGCCGTGGGCGCTCAACGCTTCAAGTCAAATAACGCAAACGGCGTAACGATCAGAGGTTCGCCGACGCAATCCGGTTGTTGTCCCGCGCCTTCTCAAGTTTGATGGCGATGAACTTCGAGGTTGGCGTGAATGTGCGGTCGCCGTAGCTTTCCAGCGGCACCAGTGGATTGGTCTCCGGGTAGTACGCTGCGGCCTGACCGCAGGGAATGTCGTAGGCCACCAGGGTAAAGCCGCTCACACGGCGCTCGCGGTCATCTTCCCAGAGCGACACCAGGTCGACCTTCTCGTTGGGTTTGAAGCCCAGGCGGCGAATGTCCTGCTCATTGGCGAAGATCACCTCACGCAGGCCAAACACGCCGCGATAACGGTCATCCAGGCCATATAAGGTGGTGTTGTACTGGTCATGGGAACGCAAGGTCTGCAGCACCAGATCAGGCTTGTCGCCACGCGCCAGCACCGCCTCATTGATCAACTGCTCCGGCAACAGGCTCGGGGTGAACTGGGCCTTGCCAGAGGCGGTGTTCCACTGCCGTTCGGCGGCGGGGTTACCCAGATGGAAGCCACCGGGATGCTGCAAACGGGCGTTGAAATCCTCGAAGCCCGGGATGGTGTCGGCGATCAGATCACGGATACGGCTGTAGTCGGCCACTGTCCATTCCCAATCGATCGGCCGGTCACCCAAGGTGGCCTTGGCGATACCGGCAATGATCGATGGCTCCGAACGTTGCAGCGGCGAGCTCGGTTTGAGCTGGCCGTAGGAGATATGCACCATGCTGAAGGTGTCTTCCACGGTAACGCCCTGCGGGCCTTCAGCCTGCACATCGATTTCGGTGCGTCCAAGGCACGGCAGGATCAACGCATCACGGCCGGTGACCAGGTGCGACCGATTGAGCTTGGTGGCGATGTGTACGGTCAACTCGCAGTTGCGCAAGGCGTCGTGAGTGCGCGGCGTATCAGGGGTGGCCTGAGCGAAGTTGCCGCCCAGGGCGATGAACACCTTGGCACGTTTTTCCTCCATCGCCTGGATCGCCAGCACCGCGTTATGGCCATGTGCGCGTGGCACCTGAAAGCGGAAACGCTGCTCCAGGGCATCAAGCAGCCGCGCAGGCGGTTGCTCGTCGATGCCCATGGTGCGGTCGCCCTGTACGTTGCTGTGACCGCGCACCGGCGAAAGCCCGGCCCCCGGTTTGCCGACGTTGCCGCGCAGCAGTTGCAGGTTGATGATTTCCTGCACGGTGGGCACCGAATGGCGGTGCTGGGTAACGCCCATTGCCCAGCACATCACCACCCGCTCGGCACGCCGGTACATGCGCGCCGCCAGTTCCAGCTCGGCCAGGCTCAGGCCGGATTGCTCGACGATGTGCTCCCAACTGGTGGCATCGACCTGCGCCAGGTAGGCATCCACGCCCGAGGTATGCTCGGCAATGAAGGCATGGTCGAACACCGCCGGTTCGCCATTGGCCTGGGCCTCACGTTCCCACTTGAGCAGGAACTTGGCGATGCCGCGCATCACCGCCATGTCGCCGCCCAGGGCAGGCCGGAAGTACGCGGTGTTGGTCGGTTCGGAGCCGTTGCTGAGCATTTCGAAAGGATGCTGCGGATGCTGGAAGCGTTCCAGGCCGCGCTCCTTGAGCGGGTTGAAGCAGACCACCTGGGCGCCACGTTTGACCGCTTCGCGCAGCGGTTCCAGCATGCGCGGGTGGTTAGTGCCGGGGTTCTGGCCGATGACGAAAATCGCGTCCGCCTCCTCCAGGTCGTGGAACACCACAGTGCCCTTGCCTACCCCGAGGGTTTCGCCCATCCCTACGCCGCTGGCCTCGTGGCACATGTTCGAGCAGTCGGGAAAGTTATTGGTGCCGAAGGCCCGTACGAACAGCTGGTAGAGGAACGCCGCCTCGTTACTGGCGCGACCGGAGGTGTAGAACTCGGCCTGGTCAGGCGAGTCGAGGCCGTTGAGGTGTTGAGCGACCAGGGCAAAGGCCTCATCCCACGAGGTTTCAAGGTAATGATCGGTGGCCGCGTCATAGCGCATCGGGTGTGTCAGGCGGCCCTGGTATTCGAGCCAGTAGTCGCTCTGCCCGGCGAGTGCGCTGACGCTGTAGCGCGAGAAGAACATCGGGTCGACAGCACGACCGGTGGACTCCCAGTTGACCGCCTTGGCACCGTTCTCACAGAACTTGACCATGCCATCTTCAGGCGACTCGCCCCAGGCACAACCCGGGCAATCGAAGCCGCCGTTCTGGTTGGTCTTGAGCATCACCCGCAGGTTTTTGAAAGCATTCTCACTGCCCAGCCAGCTCTTGGTAACGCTTTTCAGCGCGCCCCAACCGGCTGCCGGGGCATTATAGTTTTTGATGTGTTCGTCTTGACTCATCAGGGTAATCCTCGATATGCACGCAGAGATTAATTAATCTCAAGGCAAGGGCCGCTATACGACTAAATCAAGCTGCCATATAAACAACAATCAGCCGGACACTAACTGCCTTCCCGTTTCATTTACCCTTTCAGGCTATTGAGCCAATTCCTACGCGTCCAATCGAAAGTAATTACAGACCGATCAAAACCCTCTATCACAGCCAGAAGCCACAGAATACGGGGCCAACAGCAGTGATAGACGACACTTATCAATTAGTCACTAAAAGCAATTTGACGTCACTCCCACAGCTCCCTATGCTCGATACAAGACACCCTGATTATTTAATTTATTTGCACCCCATGCGTTCACCGCAATAACCGACATGAAATTAAAAGAGGTAATCGCAACCGTGAATGCAAACGACACTACATTGGTCGATGGCTTCAATAGAAAGATTGATTACCTGAGGATGTCGGTGACCGATCGTTGCGATTTCCGTTGCGTCTACTGCATGGCTGAAGACATGCAGTTCCTGCCGCGCCAACGCATTCTGACCCTTGAAGAGCTGTATCAAGTGGCCGAGCGCTTCGTCGCCATGGGCACCCGCAAGATCCGCCTGACCGGCGGTGAGCCACTGGTGCGCAGCGGCATTGTCGAGCTGTGCACACGCGTCGCGGCGCTGCCGGGGTTGCGCGAGCTATGCATGACCAGCAATGGCTCACAACTTGTACGCCTGGCCAAACCCTTGTTCGATGCCGGGCTGTCGCGCCTGAACATCAGCCTCGACAGCCTCGACCCGCAGCGCTTCAAAGCGCTTACCCGCACCGGCGATCTGCATCAGGTGATCGCCGGTATCGACGCCGCGCGCGCAGCCGGCTTTCGCCGCACCAAACTCAATTGCGTGGTGCTCAAGGGCCGCAACGACGGCGAAATCAATGACCTGGTGCGCTTTGCCATCGACCGCGAGCTGGACATTTCCTTCATCGAAGAAATGCCCCTGGGGGTCATCAGTGAGCACCAGCGCAGCGAGTCCTACTGCTCGAGCGATGAAGTCCGCGCGCGCATCGCGGAACAATTCACCTTGATCGAATCGGCTGAATCCACCCAGGGCCCTTCACGTTACTGGCGCCTGGCCGAAGCGCCGCAGATTCGCATCGGTTTCATTTCGCCCCACAGCCATAACTTCTGCGGCAGCTGCAACCGCGTGCGCCTGACCGTCGAAGGGCGTTTGTTGCTGTGTCTGGGCAACGAGCACGCCAGCGACCTGAAGCAGGTGCTGCGCGCGCACCCCGGCGACAGCGCCCGGCTGGACAAGGCCATTCGCGACGCCATGACCCTCAAGCCCTACCGTCACCACTTCGACATCAACGGCGACGTGCAGATCCTGCGCTTCATGAACATGACCGGCGGCTAACGGAACCCTGATGATCGTTCACCCCAAACCCAACCTGCTCAACGTCCTGATCTCCCTCAAAGGTTCGATAGCCAAGCGCATCGCCCGGCGCACTGTCATGGTCACCGCACTGGCTTCGCTGATCGTCCTGATCGAGAACCTGCACCCGGCGCTGTTTTCCCGGGTCAACGCCACGCCCTTCACGTTGCTCGGCATCTCGCTGTCGATTTTCATGAGCTTTCGCAACAACGCCTGCTACGAGCGCTGGTGGGAAGGCCGCAAAGCCTGGGGTCAGGTGATCATCGAAATACGCTCGTTCATTCGCGAAAGCTGCATCATCACCGATCGGCAACTGCGCGAAAGCCTGCTGCTGAATCTGTGCGGTTATGCCCATGCGCTGAACGCCAGGTTACGGGGCGAAGACGAACAGCACGTCGCGCGCAAATGGGTGCCTGGTGTATCCGCCCTGCCCGCTCACAACATCAGCGATGCAATCCTGCAAGAGACAGGCAGGATCTGTTCGCGTCTGGCCGAAGAAAACACCATCAGTGAATGGCGCTACATGGCACTTGAGCAGCGCTTGCACGGGCTGTCCGAAGCCCAGGCCGTTTGTGAGCGGATCAAAAGCACACCCTTGCCCTTCCCCTACACCTTGCTGCTGCACCGCACGATCTACATCTTCTGCGTGCTGCTGCCGTTCGCCATGGCCCAGCCGCTGGGTTGGCTGGCGCCGATCTTCACGGCGATTGTCAGCTACACCTTCTTCGGCCTGGACGCCATCAGCGATGAGCTGGAAGACCCGTTCGGGCACGATGAAAACGACCTGCCTACCGATGCCATGGTGCGTACGATCGAACGGGAAATTCTCTCAGCGGCAGGTCACACCGACCTGCCTGCGCCCCTGCAGCCAGTGGACTTCGTCCTCAGTTGAGGGCATAGGGTGGGAGCGGGCTTGCTGTGGGAGCGGGCTTGCCCCGCGATTGCGGTCTGTCAGCCAAATCGTATCGCGGGGCAAGACCGCTCCCACTGGCATCCCCCACCCTTGTTCATTGCTCTTGACGCGACCCGCACAGATTGCCGGGCTTGAGGTGGGCAACAAAGTTGCAGGGACGGTGACGGGCATCGAGCTGCTCGGCCAGAATGCCTTCCCACGCCGTGCGGCAGGCACCGGTCGAGCCCGGCAGGCAGCACACCAGCGTGCCATTGGCCAGCCCGGCCAAGGCGCGGGTCTGTACCGTGGAGGTGCCGATGTCGAGGATCGACAAGGCGCGGAACAACTCGCCAAACCCGTCGATATGCTTGTCGAGCAAACAGGCCACCGCCTCGGGGGTGCTGTCGCGGGCGGTAAAACCGGTGCCACCGGTCACCAGCACCACCTGCACCTGGTCGTCGGCGATCCAGGTCGCCACCTGCGCACGGATTTTGTAGACATCGTCCTTGACCAGCTCACGGGCCACCAGGCGATGGCCCATTTCCACGGCGCGAGTCGCCAGCAATTCGCCGGAGGTGTCGGTCGCAAAAGTGCGGGTATCACTGACGGTCAGTACGGCGATGTTGACCGGTACAAAAACCGCATCCATTTTCACACTCATGTAATAGCCTCAGGGTCGAAGAGTAATCTTCGGGGAAACTAGTGACTAAAACAAAAGCCGTCCAATCGATAGTTCACAACAGCCTATCGACACCCTCTATTGGCGAAACACCACAACCACCCGCTTCATCGACCGCACTTATCAGCCGGTCACTCATACTCATTGGACGTACTTTTGCCCTGCGAGTAGGGTTGCGTAACCGCACTATGCTGAACCCCATACCACTTGCCAGGCCGCGCCATGGACATCAAACAACTCAAGTTTCTCATCGCCCTGGATCAGACCAGACACTTCGGCCAGGCCGCTGCGCTGTGCCACGTCACCCAGCCGACGCTGTCCATGCGCCTGCGCAACCTGGAGGACGAGCTGGACCTGGTGCTGGTAACCCGCGGCCAACGTTTTGAAGGTTTCACCGAAGCCGGCGAGCGCATCCTGGCCTGGGCCCGGACCCTGCTGGCGGCCTACGACGGCCTGCAGGCCGAAGCTGCCAGCTGCCGCGGGCAGATCGTCGGCAACCTGCGCCTGGGCATGGTGCCGTTGTCGAGCATCAACCCGATGAGTTTCCTCACGCCCCTGGCCCAGCGCTACCCAGAGCTGCATTTCCAGCTCTCGTCACTGAGCTCGGAACAGGTCATCGATGGTTTGAGCCGCAACCAGCTCGACCTCGGTATCTGCTATCTGGACCAGATCAATACCAGCTTCTTCGAGGTCATCGAACTGGGCGCTACCAGCATGGGCCTGCTGTACGACACGCGCCACTATCACTTTGACCAACCCGAACTGCCGTGGGAGGCAGTCAGCGATATCCCCCTGGGGATGCTGTCCAAGGGCATGCACTACCGCCAATCCGTCGACCTGAGTTTCCGAAGCCGGGGCCTGCACCCGCAACCGGTGCTGGAGAGCGACTCTACCTACCAGTTGATCCAGGCGATCTGCGCCGGCATCTGCTGCGCGATCATGCCGCTGCAAAGCGGCCTGGATGAATTGAGCGAACACATTCGTATCGTGCCGATTGCCAGCGCCAGCGTGCATGCCCCGATCGGCCTGCTGCTGCGCCGTAGCGAACCGCGCTCGGCCCTCGCGGAGAAGTGCTTTGCCGAAGTCAAAGCACTGCTCGACAGCCACTGACAACGCGCATGTACCGATTAGCCGGTGCGCTCGGCAAGCGCTTCGAGCACATCGGCTGAAGGTACGAAAAACAGGCCACCGGTGACCGCCGTACTGAAGTCGAGCAAGCGGTCGTAGTTACCTGCAGGTTTACCGACAAACATGTTTTCGAGCATCTGCTCGATCGGCTCGGGAGAACGCGCATAGCCAATGAAGTAGGTGCCGAACTCCCCGGCACCAGGACGGCCGAACGGCATGTTGTCGCGCAGGATCTTCACTTCCTCGCCGTCCTGCTCAAGGACCGTCAACGCGCTGTGCGAGCTACTGGGTTTGACCGATTCGTCGAGTTCGATATCAGCCAGTTTGGTACGGCCGATCACGCCTTCCTGGGCCTCGACAGTCAGCGCGTTCCACGCCTGCATGTTGTGCAGGTACTTCTGCACTAACACATAACTGCCTGCGCTGAAGGCCGGGTCTTCAGCGCCAATCAGGGTGAAGTGCTCTGCCTTGCGCCCGACCGGGTTTTCCGTGCCGTCGACAAACCCGATGATGCTGCGCATGTCGAAATAACGAAAACCCTGAACCTCATCGACCACGGTCACCGCATCGCCCAGCGCCGCCATCAATTGCGTGGCCAGTTCGAAGCACAGGTCCATGTGTTCGGCGCGGATATGCAACAGCAGGTCACCCGGTGTTGCCAGGGCACGGCGCTGCTCTGGACCGAACTCGCGAAAGGGGTGCAAGGCCGCCGGACGCGGATCACCGAACAGGCGGTCCCAGGCGCTGTCAGCAAAGCCACAGACGCACGAGAGGTTGCCGCCCGGCACGCGCTTGCCCACCGAACGGGTCAGCCCGGCGACATCGGCACACCACCCGCGTACACATTCGGCAGCTTCAGGCCCGGGCTTGAGCGTGGCGACGATGAAGATCGCGCTGCGAGTGATCGGGCTGCAGACCGCTTGAGGTTCCGCTGTTGATTCAGGCATGGGTTTTGAACACTGCTGAGGCTGAAAAACTGCAGCGTAGCAGAGCGGCGGCATCACGACGCACACACTTGACTGTAATTGTATATACATGCTCACATCTGCTGACGTCGCCCGCCCTGCGTCCGGCCGGTGACCCGACCGCTCGACAACAACAATATGCGGAGATCCACAGCAATGACCCAGGCCAGCGCCTCGCGCAGCAAGCCCTTGATCGAACGTCGCTCGATCGACTACATCCCGGAAAATGAACGGCACGGACGCCTGTACAGTCAGTTCACCCTGTGGCTGGGTGCCAACCTGCAGATCACTGCAATCGTCACCGGGGCCCTGGCCGTGGTGCTCGGCGGTGATGTGTTCTGGTCGTTGATCGGCTTGCTGATCGGCCAACTGGTCGGCGGCGCGGTCATGGCCCTGCACGCCGCTCAAGGGCCCAAACTGGGCTTGCCGCAGATGATTTCCAGTCGGGTGCAGTTCGGTGTCTATGGCGCGGCCATCCCGATTGCCCTGGTGTGCCTGATGTACCTGGGTTTCACCGCCACCGGCACGGTGCTGTCAGGCCAGGCGATCGGCCAGTTGCTCAGCGTCAGCGACAGCGCCGGGATCCTGATTTTCGCCGCCGTGATCGTCCTGGCCACGGTGTTCGGCTATCGCATGATCCACTGGATCGGGCGGATTGCCAGCGTACTGGGGATCATCGCATTCGTTTACCTGTTCAGCCGCATCATGGTCATCAGCGACATCAGCGAGCTCCTGCAAAACCGTCACTTCACCTGGACTTCGTTCCTGCTTGCGGTGTCATTGTCGGCGTCCTGGCAGATCTCCTTCGGCCCTTATGTGGCGGACTATTCGCGCTACCTGCCCAGCCGCACTTCGTCGTTCAAGACCTTCCTTGCCGCAGGCCTGGGCTCGGTAGTCGGTTCCCAGGCGTCGATGGTGCTCGGGGTGTTTGCCGCAGCCATCGCCAACGGCCAGTTCTCCGGCCGTGAAGTGGCCTATATCGTCGGCCTCGGGGGCACCGGCGCCACCGCCGCGCTGCTGTATTTCAGCATCGCCTTCGGCAAGGTGACCATCTCCACCCTCAACTCCTACGGCAGCTTCATGTGCATCGCCACCATCATCAGTGGCTTTCGCGGGCATATTGAAGTCAGCCGCCGTCAGCGTCTGTTCTTCGTCCTCGGCATCGTCGGCGCCTCGACCCTGATCGCCCTGCTCGGCCAACACTCGTTCCTCCTCGCGTTCAAGTCGTTCATCCTGTTCCTGCTGACCTTCTTCGTACCCTGGAGCGCAGTCAACCTGGTCGATTACTACTTCATCACCAAGGAACGCTACGACGTGCCGGCCCTGGCCGACCCCAATGGCCGCTACGGGCGCTGGAACATGCCGGGCATCATCGTCTACACCATTGGCGTACTGGTGCAGATGCCGTTCATTTCCACCAAACTCTACACCGGCCCCATGGTTGCTCACCTCGGTGGTGTCGATGTGTCGTGGATCATCGGCCTGGTGGTGCCGAGCGTGCTGTATTACCTGGTAGCCCGTGGCAAGGCCGCTCAGGCCCCGGCACGGATGATCCTGCCCGAAGCAACTCACTCCTGAGCTGAACTCACGATTGCCCACCGCTTTGACGGTGGGCAACAACCGTTCGGCGCTCCAATCAATAACGACATATTTTTATGCTGTAATTGATCTTGTAGGCCACTTCACCCTCCGAGGGTACTGCCATGAAGATCAAACTGTCAGTTGTGCTGCTGCTTGCAGCTTTGTGTGCGCTTCCTACCTTGAGCCCTGCGGCTCAATACTCTGCTCCGCAAGCCGAATCCGCCGCCCTGAGCACCCGCCTGGCCCTGCGCGACCTATGGGTCGAGCATATTTTCTGGATTCGCAATTACGCCATCGCCAATCAGGCCGGCAATCGTCAACAGGCCGATGTCGCCAGCCAGGAGGTGGTCAGTAATGCCACCGCGATTGCCAACAGCATCGCCCCACTCTACGGCCAGCCTGCCGCCGACCAGTTGCTGAAACTGCTCGCCGGCCATTGGGGCGCGGTCAAGCAGTACAGTGATGCCAGTGTCAGCCAGTCGGCTTCCGGTAAACAGGCAGCGGTCAACGACCTGGGCAGCAATGCCAAGGCCCTGGCCAAGTTCCTCGCCACGGCCAACCCCAACTTGCCGGAAGCAACGCTCGATACGATGCTCGCCGCTCATGGCGGTCACCATATTGCGCAGATCGACGAACTCGGGAAAAAAGACTACAAGGCAGAAGCGGCCACCTGGCATCACATGCGCGAGCATATTCTCGGGTTGGCCGACGCGTTGACGGCGGCACTGGTCAAACAGTTCCCGAACAAGTTCTGAGCGAGGTCTGTCGATGTTCGAAGGTCTGGGACGTACCCAACAGGATCTGCTGTCAGCCTTGCTGTACACGGCTGCCGGTATGAGCATCGAAGAACTGGCCAGCCAGCTGTCGGTCACCCGCACAGCTGTGCGCCAGCACCTGGCGGCCCTGGAACGTGACGGTCTGGTGGTGCGCGGCGATCTGCGCGCCACTGGCCGCCGCCCCGAGCAGTTGTATCGCCTCAGCGCGCATGGCAGGGAGTTGTTCCCGCGCCACTATCACTTGCTGGCCAACCTGTTGATCGATGAAGTCGCCAACCTGATCGGCCACGAAGCGCTGGTGCAGTTGATGCGCAGTCTGGGCGAGAAAATGGCTGCGGACCTGAGCGCTACACGGCTCGATGAACAGCAGATTGCCGCGCACATGAAAGATGTCGGCTATGAATCCGAAGTATTTTTCCGCTCCGGGGGCGCGCCTGCGCAAATCGTCGCCCACAACTGCGTATTTCATCAGCTGGCCGAAGCTCACCCTGAAGTCTGTGAGCTCGACCTGGCGCTGATCGGCAGCCTTGGCGGGGGTAAGGTGCAGCACCTGGAATGCATGCTGCGCGGTGGACAGGTGTGTCGCTTCGAGCTGACGCGCAAACCCTCATAGCTTGGCGATCGACACCTCGGTGGATTTGACGAAGGCAATCACTTCACTGCCCACCCGCAACTCCAGCTCGTGCACCGAACGGGTGGTGATCACCGAGGTGACAATACCTGCGGAGGTTTGCACATCGATTTCCGACACCACTGGCCCTTCGATGATCTCCTTGACCGTGCCCTTGAACTGATTGCGTACGTTGATCGCCTTGATGGTCATGCTCTGCTTCCTCGTTCCGGGATGCACTGCGGCGCAGTGCTTGAGGTGCAGAGTGCGCTGGATCAAATAAAATTAAAAAGAATAAATATTTACTTAATTAGATCTATTTCGAATATAAAACAAGCATATCGAAAGACCTATAAGTTATTTATTTTTGATTTTTTAGATCATTTAGCATCAGTGCATCTCTCATCGTTCAAGTGAGCGCAGCCTTGCACATCACCCCCAACACCCCGTTGCAGACCGCTCGGGCATTGGCCAGCGAATTCGCCCGCACAGTAGTCGAGCGCGACCGAGAAGGCGGCACCCCAAAAAATGAGCGCGACGCCATTCGCCGCAGTGGTCTGCTGGCCTTGAGCATCCCCCGTGAGTTCGGCGGTCTGGGCGGCAGCTGGACGCAAACCTTCGAAGTGGTGCGCGAATTTGCCCGGGTCGACAGCTCCCTGGCCCATGTCTTCGGCTTTCATCACTTGATGCTGGCCACTGTACGCCTGTTCGCCACCCCGGCCCAATGGCAACCCTGGTTCGAACTGACCGCGCGTAAAAACTGGTTCTGGGGCAATGCCCTCAACCCGCTGGACGCGCGCACCGTGGTCAAGGATCGCGGCAGCTTTCGCGAGTTCTCCGGCAAGAAAAGCTTCTGCTCCGGCGCCAGCGACTCACAGATGCTGATCGCTTCGGCCGTGGATGAAAGCGCCGGCGGCAAGCTGTTGATCGCGGCCATTCCCAGCGGTCGTAGCGGCATCACCCTGCACAACGACTGGAACAACATGGGCCAACGCCAGACCGACAGTGGCAGCGCCAGTTTCGAGCGGGTGCGGGTCGAGGAAAGTGACCTGCTGCTCGATCCTGGCCCGCTGAGCACGCCCTTTGCCTGCCTGCGACCGTTGATTGCCCAGTTGCATTTCGCCCATGTGTTTCTCGGCATCGCCGAAGGCGCCTTCGAAGAGGCGCGCCATTACGCCCTGACGGAATCGCGGCCATGGTTCAAGTCCCAGGCTGAGCACAGTAGCGCCGATCCTTATGTGCTCCAGCACTTCGGCGACTTCTGGGTACGTCTGCAAGGTGCCAAGGTGTTGGTCGAACAGGCTGCCAACGCGCTTGATCAAGCCTGGGCCAAAGGCGCGGCATTGACCGCCGAACAACGCGGTCGCCTGGCCGTGAGCATCGCTACCGCCAAGGTCGCGGCCAACCGCGATGGCCTGGCCATTTGCAGCAAGGTCTTCGAGGTCACCGGTGCACGCGCCACCCAGGCGTCGGTCGGGCTCGACCGCCACTGGCGCAACCTGCGGACCCAGAGCTTGCACGACCCACTCGACTACAAGCTACACGAACTCGGTGAATGGGCCCTGCGCGGGCAATTGCCGACTCCGACCTTCTACTCATAGTGTGAACCCCATGCAATTGCTCACCCTACCGCCGTCACCGGCCCTGGCCACTTCGATCCGTGCCACCGCACAAGTGTTCGAAGACCCGAAATCCCAGGCCCTGCTGGCGCACCTGCAGCAGGTTGCGCCCAGTGAAGCCAGCGTGCTGATCATCGGCGAGACCGGCACTGGCAAAGAGCTGGTGGCCCGTCACATCCACAACCTCAGCGGACGCCGCGACAAACCGTTCGTGGCGGTCAACTGCGGAGCATTCTCCGAGTCGTTGGTGGAGGCTGAACTGTTCGGCCATGAAAAAGGCGCCTTCACCGGTGCCCTCAGCGCCAAGGCGGGCTGGTTCGAAGAGGCCAATGGCGGCACCTTGTTCCTCGATGAAATCGGCGACCTGCCGATGGCTATTCAGGTCAAGTTGCTGCGGGTGCTACAGGAGCGCGAAGTAGTGCGCCTGGGCTCACGCAAAAGCATCCCCATCGATGTGCGGGTGTTGGCGGCAACCAACGTGCAGCTGGAAAAAGCCATCAATGCCGGGCATTTTCGCGAGGACCTGTATTACCGCCTGGACGTGGTCAACCTTGAGCTGGTGCCGCTGCGCGAACGCCCGGGCGACATCCTGCCGCTGGTGCGCCACTTCATCCGGGCCTACAGCCAGCGCCTGGGCTATGGCCAGGTCAGCCTCAGCGCGCAGGCCGAGGCGAAGCTACGCAGCTATGGCTGGCCGGGCAATATTCGCGAGCTGGAGAACGTCATCCATCACACCCTGCTGATCTGCCGTGACGGGGTGATCCGCGAAGAGGACCTGCGCCTGTCGAACATGCGCATCGAACGCGCCGACGACAACAGCGGCGCTGACGACTCGGCGGAAGGATTGCTTGAGCGGGCGTTCCAGAAGCTTTTCGAGCAGGCACCGGGGGCACTGCACGAAAAAGTCGAGGACGCCCTGCTGCGTGCAGCCTACCGCTTCAGTCACCACAACCAGGTACACACGGCCAACCTGCTGGGGCTTAGCCGCAACATCACCCGCAGCCGCTTGATCAAGATCGGTGAACTGGCGGTCAACCGACGTCAGCCGGCTGCCAGCTCGCAGGGTGAGCGGATGCTTAACCTGTCGATCTGAGATATCGACTTGCTTAATTGTGGGAGCTGGCGACAGCCGGCGATGCTGACACCGCGCACTAACTGACACCGCAGCGATCTCATCGCCGGCTATCGCCAGCTCCCACAGGAATGCCTCATCGGTACACCTCTCTGCCCGCCTCTGGCGCCAACCGGCGAAACACCAGGGCCGAGGCCATGCACACCACCCCGCAGACGCCAATCACCGTCGCGATATCGGCCACCCCAACCTGCTGCTCGCCCTTCACACTCATCAACAGGCTGAGCAACGAAGCCGCCATGCCTACCGATACGCTCATGGTCAGTTGCGTGGTTGCCGCCGACAGACTGCTGGCACGGCTGTGCAGTTCCGCCGGTACATCGGCGTAAGTCAGCCCGCCCATGGCGCTGAACTGCAACGAGCGGATCAGGCCACTGCAGAACAGAATCAGTACCACCAGCCAGTACGGCGTCTCCAGGTTGAAGGTGGCGCAGGCCAGCAGGCTCAGCCCGGTCAGCAGTGCGTTCAGGCTCAAGGTACGGCGAAAGCCCAGGCGCCTGACGATGCGCACCGCCAGCAGCTTGACCACAAAGGCACCGACGCCGCCGGTAAAGGTCAATAACCCGGCCTGCAACGGGCTCAGGCCAAAGCACAGCTGGAACAGCAGCACCATCAGGAACGGCTGCGCCGCCGTACCCAGGCGAAACAGGGTGCCGCCCCAGAAGTTCACGGCAAAGCTGCTTACCCGCAACGACGAAAAATCCAGCAAGGGCTGAGGGCAGCGCCGGGCATGGCGCAGGTACAGCACTGCGGCAACGGCGCCAACCAGCAGCATCAACAGCCCCCAGCGCCGTTCCAGCAAACCATGGCCCAGGGTTTCGAAGCCGAACACCAGAGCGGCCAGGGCGACACTGCTGAGCAGCAGGCCGCGCACATCCAGCGGCTGCTTGCCGACACCGGGATAGTCGGGAATGTAGCGGCGCACCAGATAGATGCCGAGCAGGCCGATCGGCAGGTTGACCAGGAATATCCACTGCCAGGACAACAGGGTCACCATCAAGCCGCCCAGCGGTGGCCCGAGCATCGGCCCGATCAAAGGCGGAATGGCCAGGAAAGACATGTTGCGCAGCAGGTCTTCGCGTGACGACCAACGCAACAGAATCATCAACCCCACCGGCACCATCATCGCCCCGGCCGCTCCCTGGCACAGCCGCGCCAGGCACAGCTGCAGCAACGAACCGGCCAGGGCGCAGGCCAGCGATGCCAGGGTGAACAGCACCATGGCCAGCACGAACAGGCGCCGCGGGCCGAAGCGGTCGGCCGCCCAGCCGCTGACCGGCACGGCCAGCGCGGCGGCGAGCATGTACAGCGACACCACCAGGTTCATGCGCACGCTGGCGACCCCGAACTCAATGGCCATCTGCGGCAAGGCCGTCATCACCACGGTGGCGTCGATCAGCTCCATCAGAAACGCGCAGCCGATAATGATCGGTACCCGTCGTGATTGATTGACCTGTTGCGTCAGCGGCGCTACCTGTAGCGTGCCCAATTCAGAACAGCCCCGAGGTCGGCGGTGGCGTACCGGTCAGTTGCCAGTTGCCTACCGCTGCGGCTTTCCAGTGCCGCGGGTTATGGTTGGCCACGGTGCGGGCGTTACGCCAATGGCGGTCGAGGTTGTGACTGCGGCCGGTGGTCGAGGCGCCGCCAACGTCGAAGAGCAATTCAGCGGCCTTGAGCGCGGACTCGGCGGCGATGTATTGCGCCTGGGCCACGTCGATGGCGGCCTGATCGACCTGCTGCGGGTCAAGGTCCGCCGCCCAGGCACGGTCGATCGAAGCAGCGGCGCGCAACACCACTGCTTCGGCGGTAAAGGCACGGGCGGCGATCTCACCCACGCTCAGTTGCACATAGGGATCGTCCACCGAACGGCTAGCGCTGCTGTGCTTGATCGGTCGCGCATGCGCGCGGGCAAAGTGCACGGCATCGTCCAGCGCATTGCGGGCGATACCGGCCTGCACCGTGGCCAGGAACAACTGCAGGAATGGCGTGACGACAGTGCGCTTGCCCTCCTCCACCGTCCGCGTGCGGATCTCGTCGGCATAGACCCTGACGTCGTTGAGCCGGGTGGTACCGCTGGCGGTCAGGCGCTGGCCCATGGCGTCGAAATCATCGAGCAGCTCCAGCCCGTGACGGTCCCGTGGCAAGACAAAAGATACCGGCTGCTCGTCTTCATCCAGGGCCACCGCACTGATCCAGTCGGCGTACAGCGAACCGGTGCTGTAGTACTTGCTGCCACTGGCGCGGTAGTGCTCACCGTCACGCACCAGACGCGCACTGATCGCGCCATTGGCGCCACCCACTTCCCAACCGGCATTGCCCAGCACCGCCCCTTGCAGGTAGCGGGCGAACCAGCGCTCGCGCTCGGCCTCGGCCCCTTCAGCGCGCGAGGCCAGCAGCCCTTCGACAAACCCGAAGCCGGGGCGCAGCGCCTGGGCGACGTTGGAATCCACCGAGGCGATGCGCAGCAGCAAGGCGATGACATCGCTGACACTGCCGCCCGGCCCGCCATGGGCCTGGGGAATACGGCAGGTGTAGAGCCCCGCCTGCGCCACCTGGCGGACCGCTTCATAAGGCAACTGGCGCTCCCGTTCGCGCTGCGCAGCGCCGGCGGCAATGAGTGGCAACAGGTTATCGATATTGCCCTTGATGTCGTCCAGGTGACGGCGTTCACGGCGTGGTACTGCAGATAAACCAGGCATAAAGCATCCTTGTGTCAGTCAGTCAGGCGGATCAGATCGCTAAGCGGAGAAATTCGAAGCTCGTGCGCCGTCCGCTTTCCAGGTGCGGGATGGCGTCGAGCAACGCGCGGGTATAAGGGTGTTGCGGGCGGTCGAAGACGTCGCGCACCGCGCCGGTCTCCACCGCCACGCCGTCTTTCATCACCAGCACCTGGTCACTGACATGGTTGATCACCCCCAGGTCGTGAGAGATGAACAGGCACGCCAGGCCCAGGCGTTGCTTGAGGTCGTCGAGTAGCTCCAGAATCTGTGCCTGCACCGACACGTCGAGGGCCGACACCGGTTCGTCGCAGACCAGAATCTGCGGTTGCGCCGCCAATGCCCGGGCAATGGCGATGCGTTGGCGCTGACCACCGGACAGCTCGATCGGACGGCGCAGCAAGAGACTCTCGTCCAGGCGCACCAGCTCCAGCAGTTCCAACGCCCGGGTGCGCCAGCTGGCGCGTAGGTGACCGGCCACTTCCAACGCCTCGAACAACACTCGCTGCACGGTGTAGCGCGGATCGAACGAGCTCAGCGGGTCCTGGAACACCACCTGGATACTGCGCCGCAGCTGACGTTTTTCATCCTCGCCGAGGTTCAGCCAGGGCCGGCCCTTGATGTGAATCTCGCCGCCGTCGGGGGTTTCCAGGCCGAGGATCATCCGCGTCAGGGTGGTCTTGCCCGAACCCGACTCGCCGACAATGCCCAGAGTGCGGCCCTTGTACAGCTCTAGTGAAACGCCATCGACCACGGTGCGCCGCTGACCATCCGGGCCCTTGAACGCTTTGCTCAACTGCAGCACCTGCAACAGCGGCGCGCTGGCTTCCTTTGCCGGTGCGCTGACCGCCGCCAGCGCGGGCTGCTGCGGACGGCGAAAATGCACAGCGGCGCCGGCCTTGAGCAGGTACTGGGTATAGGGGTGTTGCGGGTCCTGCAGCACCGCTTCGACACTGCCTTGCTCAACGATGACACCGTTGTGCATCACCGCCACCCGGTTGGCCAGGCGTGAAACCACCGCCAGGTCATGGCTGACAATCAACATCGCGGTGCTGTCGCCACGCAGCGATTCCAGCAGGTTGAGCACCTGCGCCTGGACGGTGGCATCCAGCGCCGTGGTCGGTTCATCGGCAATCAACAGGCGCGGGTTGCAGGCGATGGCCGAAGCGATCAGCGCACGCTGGCGCAGGCCGCCCGACAACTGCCAGGGATACTGACGGGCGCGCAACTCGGGCGCCGGCACGCCCACCTGGCGCAACAACTCGAGTACCCGCGCCTGACGCTGGTCGCGGTTCAACCTGGTGTGCAATTGCAGCGGTTCGACGATTTCCTTGCCTACCGGGCGCAACGGATCAAGCGACCCCAGCGCGTCCTGCATGACAAAGCCGATCTGCGCTCCGCGCACCTGGCGCCAGGCGCGCTCGTCGAACTGAAGCAGGTCCTGCCCCGCGAAGGCCAGGCGCTGGGCCTGAACCTGGGCATGGGCGCCGGTGAGCCCGGCGAGGGTACGCGAGGTGACGCTCTTGCCGGAGCCCGACTCGCCCACCAGCGCCAGGCATTCACCCGCCTGCAGGCTGAAGCTGATGCCCTTGAGCACCGCTGCGCCCTGGCCGAAGCGGACCTGCAGGTCGCGGACATCAATCAGCGGCTGAGGCGTTTGGGTAAAAGCGTTCATAGGTGTTTACCTTCGTTACGGCGCAGCAGTTCACGGCCGATGGCGGTGATCGAAACCACCGTGAGAGTGATCGCCAGGGCCGGCCAGGCCACCAGCCACCAGGCGTTGGCCAGGTAGTTGCGGCCGATTGCGAGCATGCCGCCCCACTCCGGTTGCGGCGGTGGCGCGCCGAAGCCGAGAAAGCTCAGCGCCGCCCCGGCAACGATGGTGCTGCCAATACCGATGGTGGCGAGGATCAGGATCGGCTTGATGGCGTTGGGCAGTACATGCCGCCAGATCACCTGACGGCGAGGCAGGCCGAGGGTTGTAGCGGCCTCGACATAGCCGGCGCCGCGTACCACCAGGGTCTGCGCCCGCACCAGGCGGGCATAGCGCGGCACACTGGCAATGCCCACGGCGATGATGGTGTTGAGCGCGCCCTGGCCGAAGAAGGTGATGATCACCAGTGCCAGCAGCAGGTCGGGAAACGCCAGCAGCACGTCGACCAGGCGCATCACCGCGCCATCGACAAACCGCGGCCCCAGGCCGGCAGCCAGCCCCAGCACTGTCCCCAGCAACAGCCCCAGGGCCGTGGCGCTGAGGCCCAGCACCAGCGAGGGGCGCACGGCATGCACCAGGCGCGCAAGAATGTCGCGACCGTTCTCGTCGGTGCCCAGCCAGTGCAGACTGCTGGGTGGCTGAAACGCCTGACGCGCACTGGCTTCCAGCGGATCGGCAGACACCAGCCAACCCGGCTGCAGCGCCGCCAGCACCAACAGCACGACAAACACAGCGGCCAGTATCAGCCCGGGCCGCCAGGCCAGTTGCTGCAGGCTGCGGCGCCAGCTGCCGAAGCGCCCTTGAAGGTGAATCGGTGCAGGGCTCGGCACAGCCAGCACCGCCACTGTTGAATTGATCGGCGCCATCGGGCACCTCCACTGACTAAAGGTTGTCGTTCACGGCGCCGGATTGGGGAACTGGCGATGGATCTGCTCGATGCGCGCCAAGGTCTGCTCATCGAGCTTCACCTCCAGTGCGCCGAGGTTGTCGGCCAGTTGTTCCAGGCTGGTCTGCCCGGTCAGGGCACTGCTGACAAAGGGCTTGCCGATGACGAACGCCAGCGCCAGCTGTGCCGGGCTCAGCGACAACTCCGCCGCCAGCGCCACATAGGCGGCAATGGCCTGCTGGGCAGCGGGACTGTCGTAGCGATTGAAGGTGCGGTACACCGCTGACAGCCGCGAGCCTTCAGGCAAGGCGCCGTTGAGGTATTTGCCGGTCAAGGTGCCGAAGGCCAGGGGCGAATAAGCCAACAGGCCCAGCTGTTCGCGCTGGCTGAACTCCGACAGACCACCCTCGTACAGGCGATTGAGCAGGCTGTACGGGTTCTGAATGCTGACAATCCGCGGCAATCCCTGTTCATGGGCTTCACGCAGGAACTCGGCCACACCCCAGGGTGTTTCGTTGGACACACCGATGTGGCGAATCTTGCCCGCTGCCACCTGCTCGGCCAGCACCTGCAAAGTTTCGCCAATGCTCACCACCTCGGCATCATCGGCGCCATAGGGATACTCGCGCTGGCCGAAAAAGTTGGTGGTGCGATCCGGCCAGTGCAGTTGGTAAAGGTCCAGGTAGTCGGTCTGCAAACGCTTGAGGCTGCCGTCGAGGGCAGCAACGATGTTGGCCCGGTCATGGCGGCTGCGGCCGTCGCGAATATGCGCGCCGGCACCGGGTTGACGCGCCGGGCCGATGATCTTGCTGGCCAGCACCACTTCGCGCCGCCGGCCGCTTTTGGCCAACCAGCTGCCGATGAAGCGCTCGGTGCTGCCCCAGGTCTCGCCATGAGTCGGTGTGGGGTACATCTCGGCTGTGTCGATCAGGTTGATACCGGCTGCCACGGCAGCGTCGAGCTGGCGATGGGCATCGCCTTCGCTGTTCTGGTGGCCCCAGGTCATGCTGCCAAGGCCGAGCACGCTGACCTGGATGTCGCTGTTGCCTAGTGTGCGTTTGATCATGGTGTGTCCGTCTTCGATAAGGGAAAAATCAAACCGCCGCGGCGGCGCGCTGGTACTGGCTGGCGGGGTACGGCAGGCCAAGGTGATCGCGCAAGGTGCTGCCCTGATAGTCGTGGCGGAACACCCCGCGTTTTTGCAGCAACGGCACCACCTCATCGACAAACACTTCGACCCCGGACGGGAACATGTCCGGCATGATGTTGAAGCCGTCAGCGGCGCCAGCGCGGAACCAGTGTTCAAGCGTGTCGGCGACTTGCTCGGGGGTGCCGACGATCAAGCGGTGGCCGACCAGAATTCGCCGCGACAGCTCGCGAATGGTCAGGTTCTCGCGGCGCGCCAGGTTCAGCTGAGCTTCAAGAAAACCGTGGGAACCGCGCTCGAAGGCATTGACCGGGCCGATGCGTTCCCAGGGCAACGGTGCGTCCAGCTCCAGTTCGTGCACCGCCAGACCGACCCGCGCCGCCACCTGGTTGATCAAGCCCTCCTCGCCGTAATAGGCGTTGAGCTCATCGAAACGCGCCTGGGCCTCAGCCTCGGTGCTGCCGATTACCGTCGACAGCCCCGGCATGATCTTCAGGTGCTGTGGGTTGCGGCCCCATTGACGGGCGCGCTGCTTCATCTCCTGGTAGAACGCCTGGCCATCGACCAGGGTGGTCTGGGTGGTGAAAATCGCGTCGGCATACCGTGAGCCCAGGGCCTTGCCGCCTTCGGAGGAGCCCGCCTGCACCAGCACCGGGCGGCCCTGAGGTGAACGCGGCAGGTTCAAGGGCCCCTTGACCGAAAAGTGCTGACCGACAAAATCGATGCTGTGGACCTTGGACGGGTCGGCAAAGCGCCCGCCCAGGGCATCGCCGATCACTGCGTCATCCTCCCAGCTGTCCCAGAGTTTCAAGGTGACGTCGATGAATTCGTCGGCTCGGGCATAACGGTCCACGTGGCGCGGCGCGCCGGCCAGGCCGAAGTTCTGCGCGGCCGCGTCACCGGCATTGGTGACCACATTCCAGGCCGCACGGCCGCCACTGATATGGTCCAGCGAGCTGAAGCGCCGGGCCAGGTTGAACGGATCGTTGTAGCTGCTCGACGCCGTGGCGATCACGCCAATGTGCTGGGTCGCCAGCGCCACTGCGGTGAGCAGCACGGTGGGCTCCAGACGCCCGGCCGGGTGCTCGGCGATGTCCCCGACCAGCGCCGGGCCATCGGCCAGAAAGATCGCATCGAGTTTGCCGCGCTCGGCGATGCGGGCAATGTTGCGGTAGTACTCGACATCCAGGTAGGCATCGGCCGCCACCTCGCCCTTGCGCCAGGCGCTGGCGTGGGCGCCGAAGCCGAGAATGTTCATGCCGATGCTCATCGTTGGGTTGGGCTGGCTCATGGCAACTCCTCAGTGATTGGCTTCAAACGGCGCTGGCTTCATCGCGGGCGCCAGCGTCATTCTGGTTCGCGTGCTGCGCGTGCAATTCACGCCAAGCCGCGCCGGGGCTGACGCCGTTGAGGTAGTAATGGCCCAGGGCACGCTCGCGGAAGATCGCCGGGTTGTGCGACGCCAGGGTGCGGGCGTTGCGCCAATGCCGGTCCAGGCGTCGAGCCTGGCTGGTGGCCGAGGCGCCGCCGACTTCAAACAGCAAGGTGGTGGCTTCGAGCACCTGCTCCAGAACAATCTGCTGCGCCTGGTAGGTGCGGATGTCGGCTTCGACGTAATCGGCTTCAGTGACCGTGCCGTCGAGCTCGGCCTGGTGCACCTGCTGCAACACCTCGGCGACGCCCAGCACCAGGGTCTGGGTGGCATAGGCCAGGCTCGACAGGCGGCCAATCACCCGCTGTACCAGCGGGTCGTCCTTGGGACTCGATTGCCCGGGGATGCCGAACGCGCGGGTACGGCCCTGGACGAATTCCGTGGCATCGCGTTGCACGGCACGGGCAATGCCAGCCAGGGTTGCCAGGTGAAACAGTTGATAGAAGGCCGAGAGATACGACTCCGCGCGCAACTCACCTGGCTTGAAGCGCCGCAATACCTGCTCCGGGGCCACCGCCACCTGGTTGAAGCGGGTGGTACCGCTGCCACTGAGGCGCTGGCCAAAGCCGTCCCAGTCATCCTCCAGGCTGACGCCGGGGGCCGTGGTCGATACCACGACACTGACAAAATCCTTGTCCTCCATGGCCACGGCCGCCACCCAGTCGGCGTAAATGGCGCCGGTGCAGTAATACTTCTCGCCCTGCAGCAACCAGCCTGCCTCGGGGGCCTGGGCATCCACCGCACTGAGCTGAACCGTATTGCCGGTGCTGTCGGTGCGCTCGGCCATGGCCGCGCCCCACAACTGCCCTTCCACCACCTTGGTCAGCCAGTAACGCTGGGAAGCCACATCACCGCTGGAAAGGCGCCCTTCGACAAAGCCGAAGTGCGCGCGAAAAATCTGCGGCAGGTTGGAGTCGGCTTCGGCGAGGTCGATCAGCAGGCGGAACAACACCGGCAGGCTGACCTGCGCGCCTTGCAACGCTTGCGGTACTCGCAAGGCACCAAAGCCGGCCTCGCGCAGCCAGGTCACCGGCTCGTGAGCCAGTTCGCGCTGCTGTTCGCGGGCCACAGCGGTCTGCGCGATACGGGCAAACACCGGAGCAAAGCGCGCCTGCAGCTGTGAGTAGTCCAGGCCAGCGCTGGTCGCGGCCAAGGGTGATTTCAGGTCATGAGCACTCATGGCTTGTCCTTGAAAGGGGTCACACGCGGGTACTGCGTGGATCGACCCAGTGGTTGATCAGGTCGACGAGAAAGTTGACGACCACATAAATGGCCGCTGCCAGCAGGGTGATCCCCAGCAGCAACGGCATGTCCTTGGTCACGGCGGCGTCGAGCATCAGCCGGCCGATCCCCTGGCGGGCGAAGAGCATTTCGATGATTACCGCGCCCCCCAGCAGGCTGGCGAAGACAAAGCCCGACAGCGTCACCAGCGACACCAGGGCATGGCGCAAGGCGTGCTTGAGGCGCACGCCGAGCTCCGACATGCCGCGCGCCCGCGCCATGGCGATAAAGGGCTGTTCGAGGATGTCTTCCAGTTCCTGGCGCAGCACTTGGGTGAGTACCGCAGCAATCGGCAAGGCCAGGGCTAGGCTCGGTAGAATCAATGCCTGCCAACTGTTGGAGCCGGACGGCGGGAGCAAATGCCAGCCGAAGGAAAACAGCAGCAACAGGACAATGCCGATCACGAACGAGGGCGCCGACGACAGCACCAGTTCACTGCCCGATACCAGAGAACGCACCCAGCGCGGTCGGTTGGCACTGAACACGGCGCAAACCACCGCGAGCAACACCGACAGCAGCGCCGCGGCCAGCGACAACTGCACCGTCGCCCCCAGTTGCGAGCCGATCACCTGCAGCACCGGGCTGCGCAAGCGATACGACTCCCCCAGATCACCCTGAGCCAGACGCCCCAGGTACTGGCCGTACTGCACCAGCAGCGGCTGGTCGAGGCCGTACTCGGCACGCACCTGGGCAATCAGTTCAGCGCTGGGCATCGCGTCAGGGCCGCCGAGGATTGCCAGGGCTGGATCGCCGGCACTGAGATTGATGGCCAGAAAGGTCAGGGTCGCTGCGCCCCAGAGCACGCCCAGACCCGCCAATAAACGCCAGGCTATTCGCTGAATGCTGTTCATTTGCTCTCCTGGTCAAGCCAGACGCTGGTGAAAAACGGCGTGTTGTGCGAGGTGTCGAAAATCAGGCCCTTGACCTGTTTGCGGTAGGCCAGCAGCACATGGCTTTCGAACACCGGCACCGCCGGGATGGTCTGCGCCAGGCGCTCCTGGGCGGTGCGATAAAGTTCGGCCAGCGCTGTCGGGTCGGTGGTGAGTCGCGCCGCACTGAGCGCCCGATCCAGCTCGGCATCACGGAAACGCCCGACGTTCTGGCCGATCAGCTTCGCGGTGCTGATCGACTGGCTGTGGTAGAGGATGAACAGGCCATCGGGCGTGTTGGTGTGCCAATAACCGCCACCGATGGCCTGGAAATCACTGGCGTAACGGCGTTGGGTGACCTGGGCCAAAGGCAACAGTTCGATGTCGATCTCGAAGCCGACTTTCTTCAGGTCGGACTGGATGGCCACGGCGATGCTGCTCGGATAGGCGGCGGTTTCGTAGGTCAGCAACTGGGCCGCCAGACGCTGGCCGTTCTTGACCCGATACCCCTGGGCATCGCGTTGCTGCCAACCGGCCTGGTCGAGAATGCGGTTGGCCGCAGCGACGTCATAAGCCAGGGCATCCTTGAACGCCGGGTCGTAGTAGCGGGTGTTGGCGGCGAGAAAATCGCCCTTGGCCAGGTACTCGCCAAAGCCAGTGATCCAGGCCAGACCATCACGGTCGATGGCCTTGGCCACCGCCCGGCGCACTTCAATATCATCGAAGGGAAAGCGTTCGACGTTGAAGGTCAGGCTGCGAAACGGATTGGCCTTGCGAATGCGGCTGCGCAGTTCCAGTTCGGGATTGTCGCGAATGGCCCTGGCGTTCTGGGTCGGGGCATCGACAGTGAAATCCGACTGCCCCGACTCCAGGGTGCTGAAGCGGATCATCGGCTCCGGAACAATGCTCAGTTCCAGACGGTCGAGATAGGCTTCGCCCTGGTGCCGGGTTACCGGTGGCGCCCAGTTGTAGCCTTGGCGTTTGACGAACGTGGCGCCCTGGTCGCGGGTATAGCGCTCCAGCACGAACGGCCCCGAGCCGATCGGGTGTTCGGCAATGCTCTTGGGTGCCTCGATGATCTGCCGCGGCGAAATCATGCTCAGCCAGGACTGCGCCAGCACGTCGAGAAACGGCGAGTAGGGTTCACGCAGATGCGCCTCGAAGGTGTACTCGTCGACGATGCGCCCGTCCACATAGGGTGCAATGTAGGCCGCCGCCAACGGCGATTTGGTCGCCGGGTCACGCATGTGCTCAAGGTTGATCTGTAGCGCCCGGGCGTTGAATTTTTCGCCGTCGCTGAAGGTCACGTCATCGCGCAGGTGAAAGGTGTAGGTCTTGCCGTCGGCAGAGATCTCCCAGGACTTGGCCAGCCATGGCGAGATGTTGCCCTGCTCGTCCTGATACAACAGGCAGTCGAACAGGATGCGTCCGAGCCACTGCACGTTGCCGTGGGAAATCGAATGCACGTCCAGCGTGGTGGTGTCCGAGGCCGTGGACACCCGCAAGGTGCCGCCGGACTTACCCGGTGTGTGTTCAAAATAGTCCTGGGCGGCGTAGCTCAGGGTGCCGTTGCTGAGCGTGCCATCGATGGCACTGCCCTGCCCCGGCGCCTGGCTGCCGGCCGGCTTGCAGGCCGCCAGGGCCAGCAAGGCGCCAAGCACCGTCAGGCTGGCGAGCCGTGTGATTACACTCATGTCGATCTCCCGCAGGTGCCGTATGCACGGCACCCGCCCCTGGCTCAGAAGTTGTAGGCAATACCGGTGAAGGCGCCGAAGCCGTCACCCGGGTACAGCGACGCCGTGTCCTGGCCCCTGGCGTTGTAGGTGGGCAGTACGGCGGTGACGTAGTCCTTGTCGGCGAGGTTCTTCAGGTCCAGGTACACCTGCCATTTGTTGTTCGGCGCGTCATAGCCCAGGCGTGCGCCCCAGAGGGTGTAGGACGGTGCATAGAAGGTGTTGGCGTAGTCCACCGCGGTGCTCGATGCCGAACGCACGTTGATGCCGGCGTAGAAACCATTGGCGTACTGATAGAACAGTTCGCCCTGGTAGACATGCTTGGGCAGCCCCGGCAATTCGTTCTTGCTGAACAACGGGTCGTTGCGGTAGTGGAAGTCGTTGAGGGTGTAAGCCTGGCGCCAGCTCAGCACATCGCCGTTGTCACGCTGCCAGAGTTTGGTGGTCAGTCCGGCCTCGACACCCTGGTGGATGGTCGGGGTGGAGTTGTAGGTCGACACCACCGCGGCCGAGGTGTTGGTCGCCGGGATGATCTCGACGTTAAGCAGTTCATCCTTGATCCACGATTTGTACAGGGTCAGGCTGCCATCGAAAATCTCCGAACGCCCGCGAACACCCACTTCCACGGTATTGGCACTTTGTGGCACGAGGTTCTTGGCAAAGTTGGTGGTCACCCCGGAACCGGAACTGGACCAGGAGCTGGGCGGATCGATGGAACGGCTGACGTTACCGAACACTTGCACGTCCGGGGTCAGGTAGTAGCGCAAGCCCACCCGTGGCGCCAGCTTCCACTCCTGATAGCGATAGTGGCTGGGGAAGTCGCTGGTGTTGGCGCGGTCGCTGAAGGTCACGTCGACATTGCGCTTGACCTCAATGGCCGAGACGCCGGTGGACAGGTACAAGTTATCGGTCAGGCCCAGGTCGTTACCGAGCGAGAACACATGGTCGAACGAGCCATCGTATTCGACCTGTTTCTGCAGCACGCCGAGGTCCTTGTCACCCTTGTAGGTGCGCACCCCGGCGCGTATGTGCTGGGTACTGCTCCAGCCGGCGGTGGTGGTGCTGGACAGGCCGAACAGTTCATCGCTGCGGCTGTACTTGAGCGAGTAGTTGATATCACGCCAGTCCCAGTAGTTGGGGTTGACCGTGCTCTTCTTGCTGAGGATCTGCGGATAGTTGTGGTAGACCAGCCCGGCGACCAGAGTTGAATCGTCGTCGAAGGTATAGGTGGTCTTGCTGCCCACCCAGGTCGAGCCTTCCTTGGTTGAGTCGGCACGGGTTGCGCGGGTGGCCGCGTTGGTCTGTGAGGAGTTCTTCTTCAGCTGTGCCAGGGTCAGGGTGCCGGAGTTCTCGTGGTACTCCTCGCGGTAACGGATGTAGAGGGCGGGTCTCCAGTTTCGGGTTGAAGCGGTAACCGAAGTTGCTGACCACACCCTTGGCTTTGGTGAAGGTGAAATCCTGGTAACCATCACGACGGGTATTGTCGACGCTGATGAAATAGTCTCCCGCGCCCGCCACGCCACCGGTACTCAAGGTCTGCTTCTGCCAGCCGAAGCTGCCGCCTTCGACCTTGATACGGTTGCCCGGCGCAGTGAGGCCGGAGTTGGTCACAAAGTTGATCGCCCCACCCAGGGACAACGCGCCGTATTCAAAGGCGTTGGCCCCGCGCAGCACTTCGGTGTAACTCAGGCCCTGGGTGTCGAGCAGCTCATAAGGCGTACCACCGGCACCGGTCAGGGACAGGCCGTCGAAGAGGAACTTGGTGCCTTCACGGAAATAGCCGGGCGAGGTGTTGGCGCCCGAACCACGAATGGAAATCTTGATCGCATCGTTGCCACCCGCCGCCTGGGCATACACACCCGGCTGATAGGCCAGGGTGTCTTCCAGGGTCGCCGAACGGCCCTTCTCCACATCGGCCTGTTTGACCAACCCGGTGCCCCCGGGGATCTCGTCGAGTTGGGCCTGCGCCTGCTCCACCGGGGTTACTTTGGCGGCCTGGACCGTGACAGTCTCCAGGCGTTGTTCGGTTTGTCCGTTGTCCTGGGCCTCGGCCAAGGGGGCCAGTGTCAGCAGTGCGGCGCCAACACCAGCGAGTGTCCAGTCTCTCCCTACTACTTTGGTCGAATGAGTGCGTGTTGCGGATGTTGCCCAAGGCACGAAATTCAAGGTCTTGCTCCCCACCTGATTAAAAAAATAGGCGAGTTTCTATTGGTATAGTCAATCTCACAGGGAGCTATTGCAGTGACCGTGCCAAGTTGAAAAACCTCGATATTCCGGGCACTTGGCGGAAAAACCGGGTTAAACAATTGTTCGAAATTCAGGTATCTGTGGATCTGCTGTTGCCTGGCAAACAGTTGCATGGCCGATAGAGGCCGCTGCGGATAATCAAGCGCCGATAGAGCGCATCGATAGGCTCATCGACACGCTTGATTAGCCCGTACATTCCGTAAGGGAATACACTACCGTTTATCCGCGTAACCCGAGCCCTGCAGCAGACAGGGCCTGCAACCAATCGTGACCTCATCCCCAGCCAACTGCGCTTGCGACGCCTTGTTGCCGGGCATGCCTATGCCCGCTGCTTTGTGCAGCCGATAGAATAAGGAGATAACCATGGGACTTGGCAGACGTCAGTTCTTCAAGCTCTGTACCGCCGGTGTTGCCACCGCCACCTGTGCGACCCTGGGTTTCGCCCCCGGCATGGCCCAGGCCACCCAGTCGCGCCAGTACAAGCTGCTGCGCGCCAAGGAAACCCGCAACAACTGCACCTACTGTTCAGTGGGTTGCGGGATTCTCATGTACAGCCTCGGTGACGGCGCCAAGAACGCCAAGGCGCGCATCTTCCACATCGAAGGCGACCCGGATCACCCGGTCAGCCGCGGCTCGTTGTGCCCGAAAGGCGCAGGTCTGGTGGACTACGTGCACAGTGAGCAGCGCCTGCTGTTCCCCGAATACCGCGCACCGGGTTCGGACAAGTGGCAGCGCATCAGCTGGGACCACGCCATCGAGCGCATCGCCCGCCTGATGAAGGACGACCGCGACGCCAACTTCATCGAGAAAAACGCCAAGGGCACCACAGTCAACCGCTGGCTGAGTACCGGCATGCTCTGTTCCTCGGCCGCCAGCAGCGAAACCGGCTCGCTCGACCAGCGCTTCACCCGCGCGCTGGGCATTCTCGGCACCGACAGCCAGGCCCGCGTCTGCCATGCCCCGACCGTCTCGGCCCTGGCGCCGACCTTCGGCCGTGGCGCGATGACCAACAACTGGGTCGACATCAAGAACGCCAACGTGGTGCTGATCATGGGCGGCAACCCGGCCGAGGCGCACCCGGTGGGCTTCAAATGGGTGATCGAGGCGAAGATTCGCAACGGCGCCAAGGTCATCGTCGTTGACCCGCGCTTCAACCGTAGTGCCGCAGTAGCAGACATCTACTCGCCGATTCGCGCTGGCTCCGACGTAACTTTCCTGATGGGCGTGGTCAATTACCTGATCAGCAACGACAAGGTCCAGCACGAGTATGTGCGCCACTACACCAACGCCAGCCTGATTGTGCGCGAGGACTACCACTTCGACGACGGCCTGTTCAGCGGCTACGACGAGAACAAGCGCAGCTACGACCGCAGCTCCTGGACCTACGAGCTCGACGAAAAAGGCTACGCCAAGCGCGACCTGACCCTCAGCCACCCGCGCTGCGTGTGGAACCTGCTCAAGGCGCACGTCAGCCGCTACACCCCTGAAGTGGTCACCAACATTTGCGGTACGCCCAAGGATGATTTCCTGCAGATCTGCGCGATCCTCGCCAGCACCTGCGTGCCGGACCGCACCGCCACCTTCCTCTACGCCCTGGGCTGGACCCACCACACCAACGGCGCGCAGATGATTCGCGGCTCGGGCATGATCCAGCTGCTGCTGGGCAACATCGGCATGGCCGGTGGCGGGGTCAACGCCCTGCGTGGCCACTCCAACATCCAGGGCTATACCGACCTGGGCCTGCTGTCGCTGCGCCTGCCTGGCTACATGAACCTGCCGTCCGACCAGCAGACCACCCTGGCCAGCTACCTCAAGCAGACCACGCCGACGGCGCTGCTGGAGGATCAGGTCAACTACTACAAGCACACGCCGAAGTTCTTCATCAGCCTGATGAAAAGCCTCTGGGGCGACAAGGCCACTGCCGACAACAACTGGGGCTTCGACTGGCTGCCCAAGTGGGACGACAGCTACGACGTGCTCAACTACAGCAACCGCATGTACGAAGGCAAGGTCAACGGCTACATCGCCCAGGGCTTCAACCCGGTGGCGGCGTTCCCGGACAAGAACAAGGCCCAGGCAGCACTGGCCAAGCTCAAGTTCCTGGTGATCATCGACCCGCTGGCCACCGAGACCTCGAGTTTCTGGCAGAACCACGGCGAACAGCACGACGTAGACACCGCCGCCATCCAGACCGAGGTGTTCCGTCTGCCCTCCTCCTGCTTTGCCGAAGAAGACGGCTCGATCGTCAACTCCGGACGCTGGTTGCAGTGGCACTGGGCCGGTGCCGCACCGCCCGGCGAGGCCTGGCACGATGGCAAGATCCTCGGCCATCTGTTCATGAAAATCCGTGAGCTGTATGAAAAGGAAGGCGGCGCCAACCCGGCCCCGGTCCTCAACATGGCCTGGGATTACGTCGACCCCTACGATCCGAAACCCGAAGAAGTGGCCAAGGAATCCAACGGCCGCGCCCTGGCTGACCTGCACGACGAGCAAGGCAAGCTGATCCTGCGCAAGGGCCAGTTGCTCGACGATTTCTCGCAACTGCGCGATGACGGCAGCACCCAGTGCTTCAACTGGATCTTCGCCGGCTCCTGGACCGAACAAGGTAACCAGATGGCCCGGCGCGACAACGCCGACAGCGGTCTGGGCTGCACGCCGGGCTGGGCCTGGGCCTGGCCGCAGAACCGGCGCATCCTCTACAACCGCGCTTCGGCCGACCCGCAGGGCAAGCCGTGGGATCCGAAACGCAAGCTGATCGGCTGGGACGGCCAACGCTGGAGCGGCGTCGACGTGCCTGACTTCGCCGTTACCGCGGCACCGGGTGGCAAGGTCAATCCGTTCATCATGCTGCCTGAAGGCCTGGGACGGCTGTTCTCGGTCGGCGCCCTGAACGACGGCCCATTCCCTGAACACTACGAGCCGACCGAAAGCCCGCTGGCGCACAACCCGCTGCACCCGAAGGTGACCTACAGCCCGACGGCGCGCGTGTACGAAAGCGACCGCAAACGCATGGGCAAACGTGAAGATTTCCCCTATGTGGCAACCACCTATTCGATCACCGAGCTGTTCCGTCACTGGACCAAGCACGCCCGCCTGAACGCCATCGTCCAGCCTGAGCAGTTCATCGAGATCGGCGAAAAGCTGGCCAATGACAAAGGCATTGTTCAAGGCGATATGGTCAAGGTCAGCACCCAGCGCGGCTACATCAAGGCCAAGGCCGTGGTGACCAAGCGCATCCGACGCCTGGCCGTCGATGGTCAGGATGTCGACACCATCGGCATTCCCTGCCACTGGGGTTACGAAGGCGCGACCCGCAAGGGTTTCCTGGCCAACACCCTGACCCCGGGCGTCGGCGATTCGAACACCCAGACGCCGGAGTACAAGGCGTTTCTCGTGAACATTGAAAAGGTCTGAGGGCGAAACCATGTCCATGCAATCCCAAGACATCGTCCGCCGCTCGGCCACCAGCGTGCTGACCCCGGCGCCGCACACCCGCGACCACCAGGCGGAAGTCGCCAAGCTGATCGACGTGAGTATCTGCATTGGCTGCAAGGCCTGCCAGGTAGCCTGCAACGAGTGGAACGACCTGCGTGACGAGGTCGGTCACAACGTCGGCGTCTATGACAACCCGGCCGACCTGTCCGCCGAAACCTGGACGCTGATGCGTTTCGACGAAGTCGAAGACGAAAGCGGCAAGCTCGAATGGCTGATCCGCAAGGACGGCTGCATGCACTGCGCCGACCCTGGCTGCCTGAAAGCCTGCCCGCAACCGGGGGCGATCATCCAGTACGCCAACGGCATCGTCGACTTCCAGTCCGAGCATTGCATCGGCTGCGGTTACTGCATCGCCGGTTGCCCGTTCGATGTGCCGCGCATCAGCCAGAAGGACAACAAGGCCTACAAGTGCACCCTCTGCGTAGACCGCGTTTCGGTCGGCCAGGAGCCGGCCTGCGTCAAGACCTGCCCTACCGGCGCGATCAACTTCGGCAGCAAGCAGGACATGCTGCACCAGGCTGAGGAACGGGTCACTGAACTGCAAGGCCGCGGCTTTGCCGGGGCCGGGATCTACGACCCGCAAGGTGTGGGCGGCACCCATGTGGTCTACGTGCTGCAACATGCCGACAAGCCGCAGCTGTACCACAAACTGCCCACCGACCCGCGCATCAGCAGCGCTATCCAGGGCTGGAAAGGCTGGATGAAACCAGTGGCCGCCGCGGCGTTCTTCGCCACCCTGGCCGGCACCCTGTTCCATTACATTGGCACCGGCCCCAACGAAGTCGACGAACAGGACGAAAAACGCGAGGAGGATACCCACGCATGAACACCGACAAACTGATCCTGCGCACCCGCTTCATCGACCGCGCCTGCCACTGGTTCATGGTGATCTGCTTCTTCGCCGTGGCCTTGTCGGGGCTGTCGTGGTTCTTCCCCTCGTTCAACGGCCTCAACGCCGTGTTCGGCACGCCGCAGCTGGCGCGTATCCTTCACCCGTTCTTCGGCGTGGTGGTGTTCGTGTTGCTGATGTTCCTGTTCGTGCGTTTCGTGCGCTACAACCTGCCTGAGCGCGAGGACCTGCAGTGGTTCAAGAACCTCAAACAGGTACTGGCCGGCAAGCATGACCCGGCGCTGAACATCGGCAAATACAACGCCGGTCAGAAGGTCCTGTTCTGGGGCATCATGAGCATGATCACCCTGTTGCTGCTCAGCGGCGTGGTGATCTGGCGCCCGTACTTCGCCCCGCTGTTTTCGATCCCGACCATCCGTATCGGCTTGTTGGTGCATGCGCTTGTCGGCATCAGCCTGATTTTGCTGATCATCGGCCATGCCTACCTGGCGTTCTGGGTCAAAGGTTCGATTCGCGGCATGGTCACAGGCTACGTCAGCCGCGCCTGGGCCAAGACCCACCATGATCGCTGGTACCGGCAGATCAGCAAGCAGGACAAGACCGGGAGCAAACCATGAGCAGCATTCAGATGACCCCGGTGCAAACGCCCACAGGCGGGGTCAACGAGATCGTGCCGGTGCTGCTGCCGTCGCTCAAGGACCGCTACAGCAAGCGCGCCGCGCGCCTGCGCCAGCTGGCCGAGGGACATGCCATGGGCGATTACCTGGGCTTCTGCGCACAGCTGGCCGAGGCCCAGCAACAACTGCTTGAGCGTTTGCCATTGCCCCAGGCGCTGGCGGCCGGGCTCGCGGGTCGACTGAGCAGTGGCCAGGCGCCGCTGGCGAGTACCGATTACCCGCGTGACCGCTACTGGCAACAACTGCTGCAGGGATTGATCGAGCAGCTGTACCCGGATGCCAACCCGGCCGTACGCGCGACGCTGGACAGCCTTCGCGCGCTGACTGCAGCGCAATTGGAACATCTGGCCAGTACATTGCTGGCTGCCGACTATGAACCGGTTGGCAGCGGCCAGGCGTTGTTCCTCTGGGCTGCGCTGTCGCTGTACTTCACCCAGTTGGCCAACGCCCTGCCGGCATCGGCCAGCGCCTCGCTCGGTGAGCAGCGCCAGCACTGCCCGGTGTGCTCCAGCGCGCCAGTGGCCAGCTTGGTCATGACCGGCCCTCAGGCGGGCTTGCGCTACCTGCAATGCAGCCTGTGCGAGTGCCGCTGGCATATGGTCCGGGTCAAGTGCAGTAACTGCGAAGCCACCGGCGCGCTGGACTACTGGTCGCTGGAACGCCAAGATGCCGCGGTCAAAGCCGAAAGCTGCAACGATTGTCACAGCTATCTGAAAGTCTTTTACCCGGAAAAGGACCGCGACCAGGAACTGCTGGCCGACGACCTTGCCTCCCTGGCGCTGGATGCCGAGGTGGAGCGCGAGGGGTTTGGCCGTAGCGGGGTCAGTCCGTTCCTGTTTCCTGGTTGAAGAAAGCAGCGCGGGGCAAGCCCGCTCCCACAGGGGATATCTCTGTGGGAGCGGGCTTGCCCCGCGATAGGCCCCCACTCAATCTACATACCTCGGAGACCCCCATGGGCCTGAAAAAATCCTCCGCCGAACTCAAGCGTGACCTGAAGAGCGTCGCCTCAAATCTGGAGCGCACTGCCGGGGAGATCAGCAAACTGGCCGAGCGTATCGACGGTGTCGATGTGGTCGCCGTACTGCACCTGATGAACCGCCTGTACAAGGACTCGGACAAACTCCATGCCTATGCCGACGAGATCAAGAGCGGGCGTATTGTGCGGGCCAAAGCCGAGTGACCAACGCTTGCAGCCGGCGCGATATTGCTCAGTGTTTCAGGCTTACAGCCGAGAGAAGCAGCCCGGACTGTGCGCCACGTGCGGTGGCATCGGCTAATTGCGACTCTTCACGTTTGGTTCTTTGCACAAGCGCCAGCCAGTTGGGCAATTGGCCAACACTGCCAACCAACTGTAAAGCTGCGTGATCAAATTTGTAGAGATTGAGCTCATCAAAAGCAAATTCTGCTTTTAAATCATCACGCTGCGCGAATGGACGAATGCCGTTTTCAAGGTTGTCCAGCAATACCGGCTCTGTTCCAGCGTCTGCCCAATAGCCGAGCACCATATGCGCCTGTCCGGTTTTTGACTGGGTGGCGTAGACAAGACGCAAGCTGTCTTCAGGAATGCCCAGCAACCGCAGCGTAAAGTATTTTGCCAGCGCAAAATCCTCACAGTCACCCCTGCCCTTTTCCAGCGTTTCAAGCGGGGATGCCCAATAGTCAGCCTGCTGCCATACATCCGCATCTTCGCCATAACGGATCGTACGATTGAAAAACGCATTGACCCGCCGAAGCTTTTCGCTATCAGAAAGCTGAGTCGATTCGGAGACCAAAGCACGCCAGTCGCTAACGCGTTGCACGCCCGCCTGGCTCTGCTGCATATCTTGCGACAGCGGTATAGCGAAAGCACTCCCGCACATAACGCCCAAACCGAGTAGACAAGCAGAAAAAATCTTCAATGGACGCTTAATGCTTTTGGAAATAACGATATGCAGTTTTATCAAGCAGTACCTCACTTAATAACCGTTGGTTCCTACAGGTCGATCTCCTAATTCGGTCGGCACCTTAAGGCATATGGCATGCCGTAGACAAGGTACGTCCGTCGGATATCGCGGGAGGATGCCATCAGTCCGGATACCTGTAACAGATCCCCCTTGCCATTCGTCTATGCATAGCAGGCCTCAAGCTCGTGAGCATTCTGAGGAAATCACCATGAAACTGACATTAACGATGTCGGGACTAGTTGCGGCTGCCATTTTTAGCACCGTTACGTTTGCGGCAGGAACTGTAAACCCAAGCAATCCTCAAGCCAAAAATGAACCATCCCTATTACTACTGGCAGAAGGTGGTAGTGATCGCTTGATGGACTATCACTCACAAAATGCACTGGTAAGGAATCAACCAGACCAACCTTCCGGCGAGCGCTATGTACAAATGTTAAAAGAACAACCTACTGCTTCCGGTGTAAACCCAACAAGTGAACCACTTCAACAAACGACAGAACCGGAACCAAACTTGACCTCCCCCATCATCAGAGACAGAGAAGAATATAGAAGCGCTCACTGAGCCTGTGCGCTTAATAATAGTATGATGTATCCAATGCACAGGGACGTGCCCTGATGCCGAGTAAGACTGGTGCTCTGCAGTTACTCAACAGTTTCCTTCTTCCTGAAAATGACTGAGCATCGCTTGCATACGTTGACGCCCACGATGTAGTAACACGCGTACATTCACCTCCGTCAGCCCCAAGGTAGTAGCAATTTCCTTGTACTCGAGCCCACCCAGGTCACGCATGATCACCACACTTCGCTGAGCCCCAGGCAAGCGATACAGATGCTTGCGAATACAATCATGCAGCTCGACTTCAGCCAACAACTCTTCAGGGCCATCGTGATGCCACTGTTTGGGCGCCGACACCCAAGCGCCGTCATTAACATCAAAGTCTGAAACAGTTACTGAGCGGTGATCCTCATCCCACCAGTCCAGAGAAATCTCTCGCCCTTTTCTTCGGTTTATTGAATGGGCTTCATTAATCGCAATTCTCGCCAACCATGTCCGGAACTTTGAACGCCCCTCGAACATATCAACTGCCGCAACCGCTTTCAGCCAGGTTTCCTGAGCGACATCATTTGCAGAGTCTGGACCCACCAAGGGTGTTGCGAGCGTGATAAGAAACGCATGATGCATTTTGATCAAGCGTTCCAATGCAAGAGCATCGCCATTGCGCAGCCGCTCTATTATATCCCGCTCATTATCCATAACCTTGCTCCTCAGTGCTCCGGCATCGCTTTGACTTCAAATAAGACGCATTCCATCGAGCACTTTCGACATATCTCCACACAAAAAAACACAAAGACAGGAACGCACCAACAGCAGAAGCCGCTATTGATTCCACGCAAACAACAGATTTTTCCAATACCCTGTAACACAGGCTTTACACTAAAGGCGCAACAACAGTGGATATCGAGAAGGTTTACTACACCATTAATATTGGATCCTAGATCACTTTCCACGTTAGGCAAGCAGTGTCGACCTACGGTTTAAACTCCATTTACACGCGCACCCAAGGTATTAAAAAGACTGTTTTAATACCTTGCTTCAGAATATTGCCTTCAGCAGACAGCGGTTAGTACTATGCTTTTCTGATCGGTGGAGCCGATCTTCAACTAACCCATGACCGCACGGAGCGCAGCACAATGCCGAGCCTGGATTTTCTCATCACTTCACTGATCGTCGTGCTGATTCCCGGCAGCGGCGTGATCCTGACCATTTCCACTGCGCTGGTGGCCGGTAAGCGTGCCAGCCTGTATACGGCACTGGGCTGCACGGCCGGAATTATCCCGCACCTGCTGGCTTCGATCCTCGGCCTGTCGGCGATCCTGCACACCAGCGCCCTGGCCTTTCAGGGGCTGAAGTTCGCTGGCGTCGCCTACCTGTTGTATCTGGCCTATGCCACCTGGCGCGACCGTTCGGCGTTCGCCGTAGACAGCAACACCAAGGTCGGCAGCGCCGGCAGCCTGATGCTGCGCGCCGGTCTGTTGAACATCCTCAACCCCAAACTGACCCTGTTCTTCCTTGCCTTCCTGCCTCAGTTCATTACGCCCCAAGGTGGTTCAGTCACCGGGCAGATGCTCAGCCTGAGTGGGGTGTTCATGCTCATGACCTTTGTGGTGTTCGTGTTGTACGGTCTGCTGGCCAACCTGTTCCGCCGTGCGGTGATCGAATCGCCGCGGGTGCAGGACTGGTTGCGCCGCAGTTTTGCGGCATCCTTTGCCGGCCTGGGTTTGAACCTGGCGTTCGCCCAGCGCTGAGGAGCGCGTGCGATGAAACGCTGTGAGGTTTTGATCGTTGGCGCCGGCCCTACCGGGCTGGTACTGGCCTTGTGGCTGAGCAAACTGGGCATCAAGGTGCGCATCATCGACAGGACCTCCGGCCCCGGCACGACCTCGCGGGCCCTGGCTGTGCAGGCCCGGACCCTGGAGCTGTACCGACAGCTGGACCTGACCGCGGCCGTTCTCGAACGCGGCCACCGGGTGCCAGCAGCCAACCTCTGGGTTAATGGCCAGGTCGCAGCGCACCTGCCCTTCAGCATTATCGGCGCCTTCGTTACGCCCTACCCCTTCCTGCACATCTTTCCCCAGGATGAACATGAGCAGTTGCTGATCGAGAGATTGCAGGGCTTCGGTGTCGAGGTCGAACGCGAGACCGAGCTGATGGGGTTCAATCAGGACGGGCAAGGTGTCAGTGCCCAACTGCGGCATGGCAATGGTCTGGAAGAGCACTGTGAGGCGAACTACCTGGCCGGTTGCGACGGTGCCCGTTCCACCGTACGCAAGGCCCTGGATATTGGTTTTCCCGGCGGCACCTACCAGCAGGTGTTCTATGTTGCCGATGTCCAGGCCTCAGGTCCTGCACTCAATGGCGAGCTGCATGTCGACATTGACGAAGCGGACTTCCTCGCGGTTTTTCCACTGGCGGGGAGCGGCCGGGCGCGGCTGATCGGCACCGTACGCGACGAACGTGCAGAGCACCCCGATCAACTGCGTTTCGAAGACGTCGGCCAGCGCGCCATCGAACACCTCAAGGTCCAGATCCAGCAGGTCAACTGGTTTTCCACCTACCGTGTACATCATCGGGTGGCGGAGCACTTCAGCCGCCAGCGGGCCTTCCTGCTGGGTGATGCCGCCCATGTCCACAGCCCGGCCGGTGGCCAGGGCATGAACACCGGCATTGGTGACGCCATCAACCTGGCCTGGAAACTGGCCAGCGTCCTGCGTGGCAAAGCCCAGCCCGGCTTGCTCGACACCTACGAAATCGAACGCAGCGCCTTTGCCCAGCGCCTGGTGTCCACCACCGACCAGGTGTTCAACTTCATCACCGCCGATGGCCGCGTTGCCGCCCTGCTGCGTACCCGCCTGGCGCCGCGGCTGATCCCCCGGCTGGTGGCATTCAAAACGGCGCGCGAATTTCTCTTTCGGACCATCTCACAGGTCACCCTCAACTACCGCTACATGCCCCTGAGCACCGGCAATGCCGGCCATGTCCAGGGAGGCGATCGCCTGCCCTGGGTAGCCGAAGGCGGGCGCGACAACTTCAACTGCCTTAACCGAATGTGCTGGCAAGTGCAGGTATACGGTGCCGTCAGCGCCAGCCTGGTGCAATGGTGCAGTGGTCACGGCATCCCGGTGGACGTCTTCATCTGGAGCGAAGCCCATGAAGCGGCGGGTCTTATACGCGACGCCGTCTACCTCATAAGACCGGACGGCTACATCGCCCTGGCCCGCAGCAATGCCGATGCGCAGGTACTTGAAGACTATTTCGAAGAACGCGGCCTACGCCCGGGCTAACGCCACAGACAAAAAGCAAGAGCGCAGCGAATTGTGCCCTTGATCTTGATCTTGATCTGCTTTTGATCTGCTTTTGATCTTGATCCACCGGCCCCGTTAACCAGTAGGGCCGAGTGGAGGTGTCGTGGAGGGGCTAGCGCGCAGCGCCTTCGGCGTTAGCCGAAGTTGCGAAGCGTAGAGTTGCTTGCAACTCGTAGCTCGCAATGCCCCGTAGCGACACCGGAAGGAGGGAACCCGAAGCGCAGCGTAGGGCCCCTGGTGGGGCGAGACCTTTGCTTACTTTGGGCTGGGCCGGCACACCGGCGTTTGCCAAAGTAACCCGCCGTAAGGGCGGAAAGGTGACTCAGCGCCACCTTGGCAAATGGATATGCTCACAAAGTGCAGCGCCATCAAAGGCCTCATCGCGGGGCAAGCCCGCTCCCACTGACAGTCAACCAGCCCGGGCAAACCGATATGTAGTCACCCCACACAACACCAACCCCGCCACCGCTAGCGCCCCCCCGACCAGCCCGATATTGCCCAACCCCATGTGCACACTCACCAGACTACCGATCAAAGCCCCCGCCCCAATACCAATGTTATAAATCCCGGAAAACATCGCCATCGCCACATCCGTCGCATCGGATGCCAGAATCAGCACCTTCGACTGCAGCGCCAGACTGAAACACATGATCGAAATCCCCCAGAACACACTCAGGGCACCGAGCCAGGCAAAGTCACCCGACAACGGCAGCAGCAACAACAGACAGCCCGCCAGCATCGCAATGGCAGCCAGCAGAAACCCACCGGGAAAACGCTCACTGTAGCGACTGAACAGCACCGACCCGAACACCCCGGCCCCGCCAAACAGCAACAGCAGCACCGTCGTCAGCTCGCCACCAATCTGCGCGACATTCAACGCAAACGGCTCGATATAACTGTAAGCGGTAAACTGCGCGGCAATCACCAACGCCACCAACACATACACAGTCACCAGCGCCGGGCGCTTGAACAGCACCGGCACACTGCGCAACGACCCTGAATTCTGACTGGGCAACAGCGGCAGCGACCTGACCAGACAAACCAGAGTCGCCAACGCCACCCCGGCAATCGCCAGAAAGGTGATACGCCAACCCAGCGCCTCGCCCACTACCCGCCCCAATGGAATGCCCATCACCATCGCCAGCGTCGTACCGGTCGCCAACAGCCCCAGCGCCTTGGCCTGCTGCCCTGGTGGCGCCACCCGCACCGCCAGGGAGGCAGTAATCGCCCAGAACACCGCGTGCGCCAAGGCAATCCCGATCCGGCTGAACAACAGCATGGCGAAACTCTGCGCCATCCACGACAGCAAATGGCTGACGATAAACAACACAAAGACAATGATCAGCAGCTTGCGCCGCTCGACATTGCGCGTCAGCAGCATCATCGGCAGCGACGCCAGGGCCACCACCCAGGCATAGATCGTCAGCATCAGACCGACCTGGGCAGTGGACATTTCGAAACTGCTGCCAATGTCACTGAGCAAGGCCACCGGCACAAACTCGGTGGTATTGAAGATAAAGGCCGCCAGGGCCAGGGCGATCACACTGAGCCAGCTGCCGGCTCGCGCATCCACGGGGGTATTCATCGGTGGGGGTGTTACTCCAGATCGTTTGCAGACGCCAGGCACAACATTGCGCCCAGCCTGAAGCACCCATGCCCGTCGGGCCTGAGTGGAAGCGTGTGCGCTGAGGAATTGGTTATAAGTATGCGGGGTATCGCTTGCTGCCAAGGATAGTACGTCAGGCCCTGGTCAGCCACAACCGCGCCGCGGACGATTGGCCAGGCGCACGAGGGCAGATTTCACCGGCGCTGCTACACTGAATTCGCCGAAAGGAGGATTGCACCATGTCCGAAAAAGACATCACCACGCTACTGACCCTGATCGACCACCGGCAAGCCACGCTGGCCTCGGCCTGCAAGGAAATTGCCGACTGGATCGACCGTCAGGGCGACGTACCGGTCGCCGGCCGCATCCGCGCCAGCCTCAAGGCGGTAGAGGCCGACGAAGCCCTGGTCAAGAAAACCCTGACATCGCTGAAGGTTGACCGTCCCCTGCCGCGTTTTCGTTGAGTAACGGCTGCAGGCTCGAACGGATTGGCGAGACATTCGCGAAGTCACCCGCTCTGACATAAGCTCAATCAGGCTTCATGGCTGTGCTGCCGCGTGTTCCCACTCTCACGAGGTCTCGTCATGCGTAACCTATTGCTTGTCGCACTGCTCGTCGCCAGCCCGCTGGCACTCGCCAAAACCGAATGCACCACTGCCGACAAGAGCCAATGGCAGGATCAGGCCAAGTTTCAGGAAGGCCTCAAGGCTCAAGGCTATGACATCAAGAAGTTCAAAGTAACCGATGGCAACTGCTACGAAATCTACGGCTGGAACAAGGATAAGCAAAAGGTCGAGATCTACTTCAACCCCGTCGATGGCAAAGTCGTGAAGTCAGAAATCGAGGACTGAGGTGAGCAACGACACCCTGCGCCTCTGGGATCCTTTAGTGCGGTTCTGTCACTGGTCGCTGGTGCTGGCCTTTGTCGGTGGTTATTTCTTTACCGAAGAAGGCGATGGCTGGCACCGCTGGCTGGGGTATTACGCCGTGGCCATTGTGCTGATTCGTACTGCCTGGGGTTTTGTCGGCACGCCGGCAGCGCGCTGGAAAGACTTCTGGCCGACGCCGGCGCGGCTGAAGCGGCATCTGCATGCCCTGTTCAACGGCGAGGACTACCACCGTCTGGGGCACTCCCCTCTCGGCGCACTGGTCATGGTGCTGATGCTGGCGCTGATGTTCGGCCTGGGTGTGAGCGGGTTTCTGCTGGAAGAAGTTGATTATTTCTGGGGCGAAGATCTGCCGCGGGATATCCATGAGTACATGGCCAACACCTTGCTGGCGCTGGTCTGTGTGCATATCGCCGCGGCCGTGATCGAAAGCCTGCGCCTGAAGGAAAACCTGCCGTTGTCGATGGTCACCGGCAGGCGTCGCAAACCCTGAAAACAGATACACCTTACCTGTGGGAGCGGGCTTGCCCCGCGATTGCAGTCTGTCAGCCAAATCGCATCGCGGGGCAAGCCCGCTCCCACAGAAGCCTGCTCCTACCGATCAGAAGCGGTAGTTGGTGCTCAACTCCAGGGTGCGAGGCGCGCCCGGCGTGATCAGGTCGACCGAACCATGGGCCGAGGCATAGTAGTCACGGTCAAACACGTTGCGCAGGCGTAGTGCCGCGTCCCACTTCGGCTGGTTGTACAGCAAGGCTGCATCCACCGTGGTGTAGGACGGCATCACCACCACGTTGTCCAGAGCGGTGTAGCGCTCATCCACATAGTTGGCGCCCATGCCCACTCGCCAGGTTTCGCTCAGCGAACGCACCAGCCACAGGTTGGCGCTGGTGCGCGGGGTCAGGGTCGGCGTCTGGCCTTCGTTCGGCACGCCATTGGTTTTGCTGTTGGACTTGGTGATCTCCGCATCGAGGAAGGCGAAGCCACCATACACCTGCCACTTGTCCGTCAACTGACCACTGACCGTGGCCTCGAAACCGTCGGTACGTTGCTCACCCGCCAGCACCAGATTGGCCGGGTTGGCCGGGTCGGTGGTTTTCATGTTGGTGCGTTCCAGGCGGAACAGCGCAGCGGTCACCGCCAGGCGGCTGTCGAGCAGATCCCACTTGGCACCCACCTCATAGTTGGTGGTTTCCTCAGGTTCCAGGCCCTGGTTGCCGGCGCTCAAGGCGAACACTTCGGAAGACGGCTGGTAGGAACGGCTCACCGACACGTAGTAGGACTGGATCTGATCCGGCTGGTACACCAGGCCGACGCGTGGGCTCCAGGTGGTGTCGGTACGCGACAGCTCGGCGCCCTTGAGGTCATCGTCATACTCCTGGTCGAAGACGTCGTAGCGCACCCCGACCAGGGCCTTCCACTGCGGCGCCAGTTCGATCAGGTCCTGCACATAGAAACCTGCGGTGTCTTGGGTAGTGGTGCCTTTGGCGGTCTGCTTATTTGCCTGAAACGGCACATCCACCAGGCCATCGCGGAATACCGGCACCTGGGCCACGTTGTTCTGGCTGAACACCGACTGGTCCTTGACCTGGCGACCGAGCTCCACACCGTACAACAGGTTGTGGTTCATCCCGGCCAACTGCGCCTGGTGCTTGAGTTCGGTCTGGTTGAACCAGCCGTCTTCGGTGCGCTGCACGTTGCCGCGGTTCAACTTGACCAGCAGTTCGCCATTGCTGCCGGTGACAAAGCGCGTGGGGCTGGAGTCAGCCAGGGTGTTATTGCGGTCCAGGTCGTAGTGGTAGTAACGGCTGGTGTTGCTCAGGGTGAAGTCGTCGTTCAGGCGATAGTCGACACCTGCGGTAAAAGAGAAAACTTCACTACGGGCATAATCATCATCCGGATCGGCGGCGCCAAAACGCTTGTCGCGGTCGACATCCACCGGGCGATCGCCCAGGGCCGGGATACCGAAATCGATCAGGCGCTTGTCGTACAGGTAAGTGGCTCCCACGGTCAGGTCGAGGTCGTCGGAGAGCTTGAAGTAAGCCGTTGGCGCAATGGCCTTGCGGTCGATGTAGCCGTCATCGCGGAAGGTGTCGCTGTCTTCCAGGGCCCCGGTAATACGGAACGCTTTGTCGCCCTGCTGTTGGTCGGCCCAACCGGCATCGAACTGGGTGCGGCGTTTGCCTTCGCTGTCGAAGCTCACCCCGACTTCCTGTACCGGGCTGAAGTTAGGCTTTTTGCTCACGCTGTTGATCAGGCCGCCGGACGATCCACGTCCGTACAGCACCGCCGCCGGGCCCTTGACCACTTCCACCCGCTCGACGTTGGAAAGGTCACGGTAGTACAGCGCATCGTCACGCAGGCCATCGACATACATGTCGCCAATAGCGCTGAAACCACGAATGGTCACCTGGTCGCGCTGGCCGTCGCCGTTGGACAGACCAATGCCGGGCACGTTCTTGAGCACGTCTTCCATCGATTGCGCGCCCTGATCCTTGATCACACTTTGCGGCACGACGTTGACCGTCTGCGGAATGTCGCGCAGCGGTGCGTCGATCTTCAGTGCGGTTTTGCTTTCACTGGCCTTGTAGCTCTGCTCTTCGTAACTGCTGTTGACCGAGGTCGCCGGAATGGCCAGGGTTTCGGCCTGCAGCGCTGGAGCAACCAGCACGCTCAGCACAGAAAGGGAAGCCGGGCGAATACGCGAAAGTGCCACCATGTGTTCCTTTTTTGTAAAGATTGTAAAGAAGAACGTAAATGGTAACGATTTGTAAATGAGAAGAGAATACTAATGCGACGCAATATTTTGATGGCGCGCACAAAAAAGCCAGGCTGCCGTCCTTGACAGCAGCCTGGCTTTGGCAAACCGGTTAGCGCTTGATCAATGCATGTGCTCGTGACCGTGCATGGCTTCGGCATTCAGGGCACGTACTGGCGCCTTGACCTCAAGGGTCTGCTTCTGGCCCTTGGCGTCTTCAATCACCAGGGTCAGAGGCACCTGCTCACCTTCCTTGACCTGCTGCTTGAGCTTCATCAGCATCACGTGATAACCGTTGGGATCGAGGCTGACTGCCTTGCCGGCGGGCAAATCGACGCTGTGCACCTGCTTCATGCCCATGACATCGTTATCCATGGTCATCTGGTGCACCTGGACGATTTCGGCCACCGGCGACTGCACATCCACCAGCTTGCTGTCGCTGCTGGCGGTGAGGGTCATGAAGGCACCGGTCGATTGCTGGTGCGGCACAGTGGCACGCACCCAGGCGTCTTTGACGCTGGTGTCGGCCATGGCTGGCAACGCCAGGCCGATCAGGGCCAGCGCGGCCAGGGTGCGTTTGAACGGTTGGACTGAATTGCGCATCAACATACCTCCATGACCGTGAGCAGATCTTCCGTACACTCTTTGGCGGTCAGTGAATGGGACAACCCCAGGCGCAACTGGCCACGGGAATCGAAGACGTAACTGGTCGAGGTGTGCGAGATGGTGTAGGTGTCGCCACTGGGCACCTTCTCGTAGAACACACCGAACTCCTTGGCGGCCGCGGCGGTCTCTTCGAGGGTACCGGTCAGCGCTACGAAGGAAGGGTCGAAGGCCTTGACGTAGGCATCGAGCACCTCGGGGGTGTCGCGTTCAGGGTCGAGGCTGATGAACACCACCTGCAGGAAACCGCCATCGCGGCCCATCAGCTTCTTGATCTGTGCCGCGCGCGCCAGGGTGGTCGGGCACACCGCCGGGCACTGGGTGAAGCCGAAGAACACCATCGGCATCGAGCCCCAGAAGCTGGACAGCGTACGTGGGTTGCCCTGGGTATCCTTGAGTTTGAAGGAGCGGCCGAGGATCTTGTTGCTCATGTCCTTGCCGTATTTGAAATCGAGCGCACCACCGGAGCGGGGGTCGCAACCTGCCAGAACACCGAGGCTCAGCAGGCTGATCCCGGCCATGACCTGGCGCCGGGTCAGTAAATCAGTCATGTAACCATCCTTTCGGGAAGGTGTTGCGCCTCGCGCACGAGGCCTGTCGAGAAAGCGCGACATTTTGTCATGGCGCTCTGCCAAGGTTCCAGCGCCTATTGCCCCGTACGTCTGTATCCCTTTATTTTCGGGGTGCGGCCGGTTGTCGCAGAATGTGACAAGAACCTGAAACCGATGCATGCCTCCTACGGCTCAGCGCAGCATGGCCTGACAGCCCACTTCATCTCCATTACCATATCGGCCTTCGGGCGCAGCCCCTTCTGCGCCCAACCGATTAAGTCCATGCCATGCCTTTCGAACTTAGCGTAGATCTGACCACCCTCGCCATTCTCGCCGCCGTTGCCTTTGTTGCCGGATTCATCGACGCCATCGCCGGTGGCGGGGGCCTGTTGACCACCCCTGCCCTGCTGACCGCCGGCATGCCGCCACATCTGGTACTGGGCACCAACAAACTCAGCTCGACTTTCGGCTCGGCCACTGCCGGTTTTACCTATTACCGGCGCAAACTGTTCCACCCGGACCAGTGGCGCCACGCACTGGGCGGCACTTTTGTCGGCGCCCTGATCGGCGCGGTGGTCGCGCACTACCTGCCGGCTGAGTGGCTGAACAAGATGCTGCCGGCAATCGTCTTCCTTTGCGGGGTCTACCTGCTGTTCGGCGGCACGCCCAAGGCGCCGCTGGATGCCGATGTGCCGGTGAAGAAGAAATGGCAGCTGCCCCAGGGCCTGACCCTGGGTTTCTATGATGGTGTGGCCGGGCCTGGTACCGGTGCATTCTGGACCGTCAGCACCCTGCTGCTCTACCCCATCGACCTGGTCAAGGCCAGTGGTGTGGCACGCAGCATGAACTTCGTCAGCAACGCTGCGGCGTTGTCGGTGTTCATCTTTTCCGGGCAGGTCGACTGGCTGGTCGGCTTGTCGATGGGGTCGGCACTGATGGTCGGCGCCTTTTTCGGCGCGCGTACCGCCATCAGTGGCGGCAGCAAGTTCATCCGCCCGGTGTTCATCACCGTGGTCCTGGCCCTGACCGTGCGCCTAGCGTGGCAGCACTGGTTCGGCCAGGCCTAAGCGCCGCGCCACGTAGAGATCGATCAGGTACCGGGCAATCGAGCGCCCCGCCGGCAACGGCGGCAGCGCATCGACCCGGAACCACTGCGCGTCTTCGATCTCGTCCGCCTGCATGACAATCTCGCCCCCGGCGTACTCGGCATGAAAACCGAGCATCATCGAGTGCGGGAACGGCCAGCACTGACTGCCCACGTACTGGATGTTCTGCACCTCGATCGCCACCTCTTCGCGCACCTCGCGCACCAGGCAGTCCTCGGCCGACTCGCCGGGCTCGGCAAAACCCGCCAGGGTGCTGTAGACCCCGGTGACAAAGCGCGGTGAGCGCGCCAGAAGAATTTCGTCGCCGCGAGTGATGAGCACGATCATGCTCGGCGAAATACGCGGGTAGCTGCGCAGGTCACAGGGCTGGCAGTACATCGCCCGCTCCAGGTGGATCTGGCTCATGGCCTGGCCACAACTGCCGCAGAACCGGTGCTCGCGGGCCCAGGTGGCGATCTGCGCCGCATAGCCGAGGATCTTGTAGGTTTCGAAGTCGCCTTCGAGCATGAACTGACGCAACCCGCGCCAGCTGCAACCGGCCACCGCTTGCGGCTGGCGCAGTTCAAGCAGGTACACCGGCTGACCATCGAAATGGCCGATGCCGTGCTCGAACAGCACGTCCAGTTCCTGACGCTTGAGCCAGTCGCGCGGGAACAGCGCACCGTTGTCGTCAACCAGGAAACCCTCGCTGCAGCGCGCGACCGCCCAGCCGCCAGCGAGGTTTGTGTCCAGTACCGCGGTGGTCCAACGCACAGCCATGTTCCGGTTCCTTGCGCGGGCCCGCCGCTGCAATCAGTCGGCGAACTCGGGTTTCTGTTTGCTCATGTGGGCGGCAACGGCCACCCGCAGATCGGTGGATTGCAACATGGCGGCGTTCCAGGTGGCAATGTACTCCAGGCCATCGTCGATTCGGTGATCGCGCATATAGCTGAGCATTTCCTTGGTACCGGCCACGGCAATGGGGGATTTTCCCGCAATTTCAGCGGCAATGGCAAAGACTCCTTCGAGCAATGCCTGATGGTCATCGTAGACCCGATTGACCAGGCCGATGCGCTGCGCCTCTTCAGCTTCGACCGTACGCCCGGTGTAGGCCAGCTCACGCATGATGCCATCGCCGATGATGCGCGGCAGGCGCTGCAGCGTACCGACGTCGGCCGCCATGCCCATGTCGATTTCCTTGATCGAGAACTGTGCGTCGTTGCTGCAGTAGCGCATGTCGCAGGCCGAGACCAGGTCGATGGCACCACCGATGCAGTAGCCCTGGATCGCTGCCAGCACCGGCTTGCGGCAGTTGTCCACGGCATTGAACGAGGCCTGCATACGCAGGATGGTGCGGCGCAGCAGGCGCGCATTGCGGCCGACGTCCTTGCCCAGTTCATTGGCCAGCGACGCCAGCATCATCAGGTCGATGCCGGCGGAGAAGTGTTTGCCCGCGCCGCTGATGACCACCGCGCGGACCGCATCGGTGTCATCGATCCATTTGAAAATCTCGACGATTTCGCTCCAGAACGGCGCGTTCATCGCGTTGTACTTTTCCGGGCGGTTGATCTGCACGTGGGCGATGTTGTCGTTGAGTTCGACCTTGAATGCCTGGTACTCAGTCACAGTGCTCTCCTTGAAGGCGGCGAGGATAATCGCAGGACTATATCAAGGCACCCGCATCGCCGAAGGCCGCGCTTGTGCCAAAACCGGGACTTTTACCTTGATCTGAACGCCTGTATCCGGCACCTTGCGCTCCTGTTGAATTATTAGGATACATTTACATGTCCCGCTCCCTGGCCGGCGCCCTGGCCCATAACTTCCTCGGGCAATCGCCCCGCTGGTACAAGGCCACCCTGTGCCTGTTCCTGTTGCTCAACCCGTTGCTGCTGATCACCCTCGGGCCGGTGGTCACCGGTTGGGTGCTGGTGATCGAGTTCATCTTTACCCTGGGCATGGCGCTCAAGTGCTACCCGTTGATGCCGGGCGGCCTGCTGGTGGCCGAGGCCCTGGTGCTGGGCATGACCACGCCCCAGGCGCTGTATGACGAGCTGCAGCACAATTTCCCGGTGATCCTGCTGCTGATGTTCATGGTTGCCGGCATCTATTTCATGAAGGATCTGCTGCTGTTCGTGTTCTCGCGGATTCTTCTCGGGGTGCGCTCCAAGGCGTTGCTGGCCTTGCTGTTCTGCTTTCTTTCGGCCTTTCTCTCGGCGTTTCTCGATGCCTTGACCGTTACCGCGGTGATCATCAGTGCGGCGGTGGGTTTCTACTCGGTGTACCACCGGGTTGCCTCGGGCACCAACCCGCGGGAAGAGTCGAACCTCGATAGCGATCACAACATCGCCCAACTGCAACGCGACGACCTGCAACAGTTTCGCGCCTTCCTGCGCAGCCTGCTGATGCATGGTGCTGTCGGCACCGCGCTAGGTGGCGTCTGCACCCTGGTGGGCGAGCCGCAGAACCTGCTGATTGGCCACGAGATGGGCTGGCACTTCGGTGAATTCTTCCTCAAGGTTGCCCCGGTGTCGTTGCCAGTGCTGGCCGCCGGCCTGGTGACCTGTGTGGTGCTGGAGAAACTGCGCTGGTTCGGCTATGGCACCCTGCTGCCAGACAACGTGCGTCAGGTGCTGGCCGCGTATGCCGCTGAAGACGATGCCCAGCGTACTTCGCAGCAACGTGCTGCGCTGCTGGTACAAGGCCTGGCCGCACTGATCCTGATTGTCGGCCTGGGCCTGCACATTGCCGAGGTGGGCCTGATCGGCTTGCTGGTGATCGTACTGATCACCGCGTTCACCGGTATCACCGACGAGCACCGCCTGGGCCGTGCCTTCCAGGACGCCATGCCGTTCACCGCGCTACTGGTGGTGTTCTTTGCGGTGGTTGCGGTGATTCATGACCAGCAACTGTTCACCCCGCTGATCCAGTGGGTGCTGGCGCTGCCAACTGATCAGCAACCGGGCATGCTGTTCATTGCCAACGGTTTGCTTTCGGCCATCAGCGACAACGTGTTCGTCGCCACCATTTACATCACCGAGGTCAAACAGGCGTTCCTCGATGGCCATATGAGCCGCGAACACTTTGAGACCCTGGCCGTGGCGATCAACACCGGCACCAACCTGCCGAGCGTGGCGACCCCCAATGGCCAGGCAGCTTTCCTGTTTCTGCTGACTTCGGCGATTGCGCCGCTGATTCGCCTGTCATACGGACGGATGGTGTGGATGGCCTTGCCTTACACCGTAGTGATGGGCGGGCTGGGTTGGTGGGCAGTGACTTACTGGCTGTAACGGCCTTCACCCTATCGGATGCCACACCCGCCGATCCCGGGCCAGCAACTCGTCAGCCGCCGCCGGACCATCGTCCCCGGCGGCATAGGGCTGAACCTCCCCACCCTCCTTCCACGCATCAAGAAACGGTTGCACTGCACGCCAGCCGTTCTCGATGTTGTCGGCGCGCTGGAACAGCGTCTGATCCCCGGTCAGGCAGTCATAGATCAGGGTCTCGTAGCCCGTCGAAGGCTGCATCTTGAAGAAGTCCTTGTAGGCAAAACCCAGTTCGATGTTCTCCATCGCCAACGCCGGTCCCGGGCGCTTGGCCTGCAGGTCGAACCACATCCCTTCGTTAGGCTGGATCTGGATACGCAGGTAGTTGGGCTGCAAGCGCTCGACCTCGGTATCGCGAAACTGCGCATACGGCGCCGGTTTGAAGCAGATGGCGATCTCGGTGTCGCGCACGCTCATGCGTTTGCCGGTGCGCAGATAGAACGGCACACCGACCCAGCGCCAGTTGTCGATCATGACCTTCAATGCCACATAGGTTTCGGTCTGGCTGTCTGGGTCGACCCTCGGCTCTTCGCGATAGCCAGGCAACTGTTTGCGCCCTTGCTTGCCAGCGGTGTACTGACCACGTACCGAATTCTTCAGCGCCATGGTCTTCGACCAGGGGCGGATGGCGCCGATTACTTTGGCTTTTTCGCTGCGCACCGGGTCGGCACCGAACGCCGCCGGCGGTTCCATCGCGACCATGGCCAGCAGCTGGAACAGGTGGTTGGGCACCATGTCGCGCAGGGCGCCGGTGCTGTCATAGAAGGCGCCACGGCTTTCCACGCCGACGGTCTCGGCCGCGGTGATCTGTACGTGGTCGATGTAATGGTTGTTCCAGAACGCTTCGAAGATACCGTTGGAGAAGCGGCTGACCAGGATGTTCTGCACCGTCTCCTTGCCCAGGTAGTGATCGATACGGTAGATCTGCTTTTCGCTCATGACCTTGAGCAGGCAGGCGTTGAGCGCTTCGGCGCTGGCCAGGTCTGAGCCGAAGGGCTTTTCCACCACCACCCGGCGAAAGCCTGCGCTTTCATCAAGCAGCCCGGCTGCGCCCAGGCGCTGGACGACCTCGCTGAAAAAGCGTGGCGAGGTGGCGAGGTAAAACACCGCATTGGCGCTGGGGTTCTTCTCGATGCGCCGGGAAATGGCCTGATAGGTGGCGTCGTCGAGGAAGTCGCCAGTCTGGTAACCGATGCGCTTGGCCAGCCGGCTCCAGTGCTTTTCATCCAGGCAGTTGGCGCCCTGGCTGGCTTTGTCACGCTCACGCATGAAGGCTTCCAGGCGTGCGGCGAACTCGGTGTCGCTGGCGGCGTTGTGGTCCACCCCGACGATACGCAGGTTCTTATCCAGCAACCCGTCGCGGCTCAAGTTGTAAAGGGCCGGCATCAACAGACGCTTGACCAGATCGCCATTGGCGCCGAACAGAAACAGGGTGCAAGGTGGCGCAGCTTCGATCGGAGTATGGCTCATTCGGCTTTCTTCTCGACGTGGCCACCAAAGCCAAAGCGCATGGCCGAGAGCATCCGGTCGGCATAGGTACCCTGTTGCTGGCGTGAGCGAAAGCGGGCGAACAAGGCGCTGGACAGCACCGGTACGGGGACGGCCTGCTCCACTGCGGCATCGATGGTCCAGCGGCCTTCGCCACTGTCGGCCACCGAACCGCTGTAGCCGCCGAGCTGCGGGTCGGCGACCAGTGCGTCAGCAGTCAGGTCCAGCAACCAGGAGGTGACCACGCTGCCACGGCGCCAGACTTCAGCGATCTCTGCCACATCCAGATCAAAGCGCTGCTCGACCGGCAAGGCCTCGCTGCCCTTGCTCTTGAGAATGTCGAAGCCTTCGGCATAGGCCTGCATCAAGCCGTACTCGATGCCGTTATGGATCATCTTCACATAATGCCCGGCACCGGCGGGACCGGCATGGATGTAGCCCTGTTCGGCTCGCCCGGCCGGGCCGTGGCGACCGCGGGTACGGGGAATGGTGCCAACGCCGGGCGCCAGGGTGGCGAACAGTGGATCAAGGCGCTCGACGACTGCTTTCTCGCCACCGATCATCATGCAGTAGCCACGTTCCAGGCCCCAGACACCGCCTGAGGTGCCGACATCAATGTAGTGTAACTGACGTTTTCCCAGGTCCGCGGCGCGGCGGATGTCGTCCTTGTAGAAGGTGTTGCCGCCATCGATGATCACATCGTCGGCGTCGAGCATGTCTGCCAGCTGAGCGATGGTCTGCTCGGTCGGCTCGCCGGCTGGCAGCATCACCCAGACCGCTCGCGGCTTCTTCAGTTTGGCCACCAGCGCGCCAAGATCGTGCGCGCCATTGGCGCCCTCTTCCTCCAGTGCTTTCACGGCACTGTGGTCGCGGTCATGCACCACCGTACTATGGCCGCCGCGCATCAAGCGTCTTGCAATATTGCCGCCCATGCGGCCAAGCCCCACGATTCCCAGTTGCATGTGACGATGCTCCCATGACTGATGAAAACTGACCGTTCAGGCCTTCAAGGTTAGTCCAGCCTGCGTCTGCCTGGTTCAACGACAAGCGGCAAGACAGCGCGAAACAAAAAAGTTCCCAACACGGTAAAAAGAATTCAGAATCGCGCCCGACCGAGCGGCTACGCTTGTAACAACGACCAGCCCTTCGCGAGGTATGCAATGGCCACCCTTCTACCGAAAATGCCGCCCCAGACCCTCTATGTGACGGTACACCGGGATGAATTGCGCCGCTTGCGCGAAGAACGCGACCGCCTCCAGCAGCAAGTGGCTCAACTGAGCCAGCAATTGCAACAAGCCCAAGCGGACAACCCGGCTACCCACGCCTGAGCAATCTGTACGACTGTCTATAGCGCTTTGCTCCAGAACTGCATGGCGCCATAGGCTGGATCGAAACAGGCGTGCTCGAAACCAAATCCCCGGTAGCTGCCCTGAGCCGCCGGGTTGCCTTCGAGCACTTCCAGCGTCAGTTTGCAGCAGCCACGCTGGCGGGCGATCTCCTCGACCTTGGCCAGCATCTTGTGACTCAGGCCCTTACCGCGATGTGCGGGCACCACCGACACGTCATGGATGTTCACCAGCGGTCGGCAGGCAAAGGTCGAGAATCCTTCGAAGCAGTTCACCAACCCCGCTGGCTGGCCATCGACAAAGGCCAGGACGCTGAACGCATGCGGCCGCCTGGCCAGCTCTTGCGGTAATTGCGCAAGCAGTTGTGGGTCGAGTGGTTGGCCGCCGCCCATGGGGTCACGCGCATAGTGGTCGAGCACCAGGCCAATTGCCTCGGCATGCATCGGGTTGCTGTAGCTGGCTTGCAGCACCAGGATCTGTTCGACGTCCATTGTCATCCTCAAGGCTAATCAAAAAGTGCCGCCCGGCACGCGCCGAGACAGCCCGGCGATTGTACGGTATGGCACTGAGCGAAAGTAAAGTGACCAGCGGGTCACATATTTCACACTATCTCTCCTACACTCAGTATTCGGCCACGAGATTGTCCGGAAAATACGACAGAAATAAGTCGAACTTTCTGAAATCGCAGTAGGTCAGCAAGTTATGAGGCCTACGTTTCCGGACATCCGGGCGAAGCCTAAATACCCCATTTCGCTTCACCACGCCGTCGGCTGGATCGCCGCATTGCGTAGCGCTTGCGCGCAAGGTTTACGGGCATGGATCGCAAGGTTGTTTCCACACACAGAGAGACGCTTAGCAGACACACAATAACGGGTGCCCACACCCGCCACATAGGGACGGAGAGAAGTATGATCAGTGCCGCTGTCGAACCTCATGTAGAGCATTTCACCCCGGACAACCGTGCGCCTGTGAGCACGGACTTCAACACGACAGCCAAGGCACCCGGCGCCGATTCCCGGCACAATCCGAACAAGCGCAAAGTCTTGTTCGTCACTTCGGAAATCGCCGACCTGGTCAAGACCGGCGGCCTGGGCGACGTATCCGCAGCCCTGCCGCGAGCGATGCGTCATCTGCATGATGTACGCGTGTTGATCCCCGGTTACCCGCAGGTACTGGAAAGCGAAAACCCCATTCACCTGGTCGGTGAGCTGGGCGGTCATGCGGCATTGCCGCCGTGCAAGATCGGGCGCATGGACCTGGCCGACGGCCTGGTCATCTATGTGCTGATCTGCCCGGAACTGTATCAACGCGAAGGCACTCCCTATGGTGCCAACAACGGTCGTGACTGGCCGGACAATCACATTCGCTTCGCCCGCCTGGGCTTGGCCGCAGCCGAGATCGCTGCCGGTGAAGGCATGGTGCACTGGAAGCCTGACCTGGTCCATGCTCACGACTGGCCCGCAGGCCTGGCCCCGGCCTACATGCACTGGCGCGGCCTGCAAACCCCTACCCTGTTCACCATTCACAACCTGGCTTATCAAGGCGTGGTCAGCCGCGCCTGCTGCCCGGAACTGGCGATTCCCGCCCATGCCCTGCAGCAGGAAGGCATGGAGTTCTACGGCAAGCTGTCATTCCTCAAGGCCGGTCTTGCCTACTCCAGCCATATCACCACGGTCAGTGCCACCTACGCCCGGGAAATCACCACCCCGGCCTTCGGCTGCGGTCTTGACGGTTTTCTCGGCAGCAAGGCGCAACAAGGCCTGCTCAGTGGCATCCCCAACGGCATCGACGAAAGCTGGGATTCGGCCAGCGACCCGCACCTGGCTCACCCCTTCAGCCTCAATGACTGGGACGGCAAGGCGGTCAACACCCGCCAGGTGCGCGAGCTGTTCGAGCTCAAACCTTCCTCCGGGCCGCTGTTTGCCGTGGTCTCCCGCCTGGTCTACCAGAAAGGCCTGGACCTGACGCTGGGGGTGGCCGACTACATCGTCAGCCAGGGTGGCCAGATCGCGATCATCGGGCGTGGCGAACCGGAAGAAGAACAGGCCATGCGCGAACTGGCCCTGCGTCACCCCGGCCAGATCGGCGTGCGTATCGGCTTTAACGAGACCGATGCCCGGCGCATGTTCGCCGGCAGCGATTTTCTGCTGATGCCGTCGCGCTACGAGCCTTGTGGCCTGAGCCAGATGTATGCGCAACGCTTCGGCTCGCTGCCGGTCGCGCGCAACACCGGTGGCCTGGCCGACACCATTGAAAACGGTGTCACCGGCTTTCTGTTCGACGAGTCCACGGTCGAAAGCTACCGCGAAGCGCTCAGCCGGGCCTTCTATGTGTACGGCAAGAAGGACCTGCTGGGCGCCATGCGCTGCCTGGCCATGACCCAGCCGTTCAACTGGTGCCAGGCGGTGGAACCCTATGCGCGGTTGTACGAGGAACTGGTCGAGCGGGCGCAGGTGACAGGTCGCTGAGCACGAGGTGGCAGGTATGCCCTTGAGGTCAGATCAATTCGCGACCCACGGGGCCGTGATGCTCGACAGCAACACCGTGCGCTTCGCGCTGTGGGCACCCGATGCCCACAGCGTTGAGGTCTGCCTGCTGCCCGACCGGCGCGTGCCGTTGCAGCGCGGGGCCGATGGCTGGTTCCGCGGGCGGTTGCTGGCGACGTCTGGCAGTCGCTATCGCTATTGCATTGACGGCGAACTGCAGGTGGCCGACCCGGCGTCGCGCTTTCAACCAGAAGGCGTGCACGGCCCCAGCCAGGTCGTCGATCATGCTGCCTACCCGTGGCAGCACCGCCATTGGCAAGGCCGGCCCTGGCATCAAGCGGTGATCTACGAAGTCCACGTCGGCCTCATGGGTGGCTATGCCCAGGTGATCGAACAGTTGCCACGGCTGGCGGCACTCGGTGTGACGGCCATCGAACTGATGCCCCTTGGCCAGTTCCCCGGTAACCGCAATTGGGGCTATGACGGCGTGCTGCCTTTCGCCCCGCAACACAGTTACGGCACACCGGAGCAACTCTGCCAGTTGATCGACCAGGCCCATGGGCATGGGCTGATGGTGCTGCTGGACGTGGTCTACAACCACTTCGGCCCGGACGGCAATTACCTCCATCACTATGCAAGCGCGTTCTTTCATCAGGAGCGGAGTATCCCTTGGGGCGCCGCCATCGACTTTCGTCGCCGCCAGGTGCGTGACTTCTTTATCGAAAATGCATTGATGTGGCTGCACGACTATCGCTTCGACGGCTTGCGCCTGGATGCGGTGCACGCCATTGATGATGCGGATTTTCTCCATACATTCAGCCAGCGTGTGCGTCGGACCATCGCGGCGGGTAGACACGTCTGGCTGACAATTGAAAATGAGCACAACCAGGCCAGCCTGCTCGAAGGCGCGTTCGACGGACAGTGGAACGATGACGGCCACAACGCCTTGCATGTGCTGCTGACCGGCGAAGATGAAGCCTACTATGCCGACTACAGCCAGGCGGCCGTGCACAAACTCGCCAGGTGCCTGAGCCAGGGGTTCGTCTTTCAGGGTGAGCCTGACCGCAATGGCCGTCCCCGTGGCGAACCCAGCGCCCACCTGCCACCCAGCGCGTTCGTCCTGTTCCTGCAGAACCACGATCAGGTCGGCAACCGTGCCCGGGGCGAACGCCTGACCCGGCTCTGCCCGCCCCAGGCACTGCGCGCCGCCACCACCCTGCTGTTGCTGTCCCCGATGATCCCGCTGCTGTTCATGGGCGAAGAATGGGGCAGCGAGCAGCCGTTCCTGTTCTTTACCGACCACCACGATGCCCTGGCCGATGCCGTGCGCGAAGGACGCCGCGCCGAGTTTGCCGGGTTCAAGGCCTACGCCGACGCCGGGCAAAGGGTGGCAATCCCCGACCCTAACGCCCTGACCACCTACGTCGACTCGCGCCCGCAGGTACCCGACGACCCACACTCAGCCTGGCAGGCGTTCTACCAACAGCTGTTGCACCTGCGCCACCAGCACATCACTGCACAACTGCCCGGCTGCCGTGCACTGGGCGCCGAGGTGATTGCCGACAAGGCACTGACCGCCCGCTGGCGTCTGCCCGACGGCCGCGAGCTGCGCATCGACCTGAATCTCGCTGCGAGCGCCGTGCCTTGCAAGCTGCCCGAAGCCTCGACACACCTCTACTTCTGTACAGACGCCCCTCTGGAGCGCAATCGACTGGGCGCTTATTCCGCCCTCGTCAGCCTGCTTCCCCCCCTTACGCCGGAGCCTGCCCATGACTGATGCACTTCTGCAGCAACTGGCCGAACTGGCGGGTATCACCGTGGACTGGATTGATACCAACGGCCGCGCGCAACGTGTCAGTGATACTGCCTTGCGCCAGGTCCTGGCCGGGCTGGGGCATCCGGCCGACGATGCCCAACAGATCAGCGCCAGCCTGCACGCACTCAAGGTTGCCCATGATGCCCGGCACTTGCCGCCACTGTTTACCGTCGATGTGGAACAGGCGCTGGACCTGTCGGCTTATTTTCCCGCAGCCAGCCCGTGCCGGGTGCAGCAAGAAGACGGCACCGAGCTACAACTGCAACTGGACGACCACAGTGCGTTCCCCGCCGGGCTACCGATCGGTTATCACCGCGTAGAGATCGGCGACTGGCACTTCACCCTCGCCATCGCCCCGACACGCTGCTTCAGCCTGCAGGACGCCCTGAACACCCCGACACCCCGCTGCTGGGGCATCAGCGCCCAGCTCTACAGCCTGCGCCGTACCGGTGATGGCGGTTTCGGCGACTGTCTGGCGCTGGAACAACTGGCCCGCAGCGCCGCCGAGCGTGGCGCCGATGCCTTGGCCATCAGCCCGCTGCACGCCATGTTCGCCAGCGATACCCGGCGCTACAGCCCGTATTCGCCGTCCAGCCGCCTGTGGCTCAACAGCGTGTACGCCAGCCCTGCCGCCCTGCTGGGTGAGCGTGCCGTGCGTATGGCGATCGAGACCCTGGGGCTGGAGGAACAACTCCAGCAGCTCGAACAGCAACCCTTGATCGACTGGCCCACGGCTGCGGCTGCACGCTACCAACTGCTGCGCCTGCTGTTTGAAGACTTCATCGACGGCGACCACCCGCAACGAGCCGACTTTGACAGTTACTGCAAACAGGCCGGCAAGGCTCTGGAGCAACACTGCTGTTTTGAAGCCCTGCAGGAACAAACCCAGGCCGACGAGATAAGCCAGGACTGGCGGCAATGGCCCGCTGCCTGGCACGACCCACACAGCCCCGAAGTGCGCGTTTTTGCCGAACAGAATGCACAGCAGATCCAGTTTCATGCCTTCTGCCAATGGATGATCGAACGCAGTCTGCAACGTGCTCAGGACGCCGCCCGCAGCCATGGCATGGCCATCGGCCTGATCGCGGACCTGGCGGTTGGTGCCGACGGCGCCGGCAGCCAGGCCTGGAGCCGTCAGGATGAACTGCTGGCCGGGCTCAATGTCGGTGCCCCCGCCGATGCCCTCAACCGCGCGGGGCAGAACTGGGGTATCTGCGCCTTTTCACCCGAGGGCTTGCGGCGCAATGGCTATCGCGCCTTCATTGAAATGCTACGGGCCAATTTTGCCCATGCCGGCGGCTTGCGCATCGACCATGTCATGGGCCTGCAGCGTCTGTGGCTGGTTCCCCAAGGCGCGCATGCCAGCGAAGGCGCTTACCTGAACTATCCACTGGACGACCTGTTGCGCTTGCTGTGCCTGGAGTCCGTGCGCCACCGAGCCATCGTGCTGGGTGAAGACCTCGGCACCGTACCCGAAGGGCTACGGGAAAAACTCGCCCAACGGGCGATTCTCGGCATGCGCGTACTGCAATTCGAGCAAGAGCGCCCCGGCCATTTCAAACCTATCCTCGACTGGCCCGATAACGCCCTGGCCACCTCCAGCACCCATGACCTGCCGCCTCTGGCCGGCTGGCTGCAGGCCCGGGACATCGACTGGAACCAACGTCTGGCGCTGGTCGACGCCACCAGCGAACGGCACTGGCGCGACCTCCGCCAGCAGGAGCGTCAGGGTTTGCAACAGGCCCTTGAGCACAATTACGCAGTACAACCCGACCCTGACAGCCTGATCGACGCCTGCGTCCGTTACCTGGGACATACCCGCGCGCCCCTGGTGTTGATACCGCTGGAAGATTTGCTGGGCATCGACGAACAACCCAACCTGCCCGGCACCATCGACGGCCATCCCAACTGGCGCCGACGCTTTTCCCTGCCGGTCACCACACTGCTGGACGATACCGATGCCGCGAGGCGCCTGGAGCTGCTGGCCCAGGCCCGTGAGCAGGCCTGGGAGCGCGACCGTTGAACAGCCTGAATGCCACGCTGCGCCTGCAGTTTCATGCCGGCTTCACCCTCGATGACGCGCTGGCGCTGGTGCCCTACTTCGCCCGGTTGGGCATCAGCCACCTGTACGCCTCCCCACTGCTCAGTGCGCGGCCTGGTTCGCTGCATGGCTACGACGTGATCGACCCGACCCGCGTCAGCCCGGCACTCGGTGGCGAAGCGGCACTGATCAGACTGGTGGCGGCGTTGCGCCTGCATGGCATGGGCCTGATCCTCGACATCGTCTCCAACCACATGGCGGTTGGCAGCGACAACCCCTGGTGGCAAGACCTGCTGAGCTGGGGCCGGCGCAGCCGCTACAGCACATTCTTCGATATCCAGTGGCACTCCAGCGATCCCTTGCTCGAAGGCCAGCTGCTGCTGCCGTTTCTCGCCAGTGACTACGGCGCAGCCTTGCAGGCCGGCGACATCCCGTTGTGCTTCCAGGCCAGCGATGGCAGCTTCCACATCCGTCACCATGAGCAGCGCTTTCCTGTCTGTCCGGCCGATTACGGACAGATCCTCTGCCTGAGCGAGCACCCTGCAGTGCACGCCCTGGGCAAACACTTTGAGGCTTTGCACAGCGATACTCAGGCCGCCGACAAGGCCGCCTTGCTGCAACAGCAATTGCAGGCGCTGGCCGCAAAGGTTTCGCTCGGCAGCCTGCTCGATGCCTTTGACGGGCGCACAGCGACAGGCTTCGAGCGCCTGCACCGTCTGCTCGAACAGCAGGCCTATCGCCTGGCCAGCTGGCGTACCGCCGCCGATGACATCAACTGGCGGCGCTTTTTCGACATCAACGAGCTGGCCGGCCTGCGGGTCGAGCGTAACGAGGTGTTCGAAGCCACTCACCAGAAGATTTTCGAGCTGATCCGCACCGGCCTGGTCGATGGCCTGCGCATCGATCATATCGACGGCCTGGCAGATCCACGTGGTTATTGCCGCAAATTGCGTCGGCGCGTCGATACCCTGGTGGCTCAGCGCCCGCTGAATGCGGCGCTGGAACACCTGCCGATCTACGTCGAGAAGATTCTCGGCGCCAACGAGCAATTGCACCGTGACTGGGGGGTGGATGGCACCACCGGCTATGAGTTCATGAACCAGGTCAGCCTGTTGCAGCATGACCCGGAGGGCGAAGACATCCTCAACGAAGCCTGGAGTGCCTTGAGTGAGCGCCCAGCCTTTGCCGAAGAACTACGCCTGGCCCGCCAGCAGGTGCTCAGCACTAGCCTCGCCGGAGATTTCGAATCGGTTGCTCAGGCGTTGTTGCAGGTCGCTCGCGACGACCTGATGAGCCGCGACCTGACCCTGGGCGCGATTCGCCGGGCGCTGCAGGCGCTGGTCGAGCATTACCCGGTGTACCGCACTTACCTGCATGCTGGCGGACGCAGCGTCGAAGATCTGCCGTTCTTCAACCACGCCATGGCGGCGGCCCGGCAGAACCTCAGCGAAGGCGACTGGCCAGTGCTCGATGCCCTGCAGCGCTGGCTCGGCGGCCAACCCTGGCGTAGCCTGCCACCCGGCCCGTCGCGCAAACACTTGCGCCATGCCTGCATCCGCTTTCAGCAGCTGACCGCACCGACGGCCGCCAAAGCCGTCGAAGACACCGCCTTCTACCGCTCGGCGTTACTGCTTTCGCGCAATGACGTAGGCTTCGATGCCGAGCAGTTCAGCGCACCGCACGAAGCCTTTCACCAGGCCTGTGAGCAGCGCCTGCAACAGTTCCCGCACAACCTGCTGTGTACCGCCACCCACGATCACAAGCGTGGTGAAGACAACCGCGCGCGCCTGGCGGTGTTGAGCGAACGCAGCCGCTGGTTCGTCAGCCGGGTCGAGCACTGGCGTGAACTGGCCGCGCCGCTGCGCAGCACCCTGGCCGATGGCGTGGCGCCGAGCGCGGGTGATGAATGGCTGCTGTACCAGACCTTGCTGGGCAGCTGGCCCCTGGACCTGAACGAAAGCGATCCGCTGGCGCTACAGGCCTATGCCGAGCGACTGTTGCAATGGCAACGCAAGGCCCTGCGCGAAGCCAAACTACGCAGCAGCTGGAGCGTGCCGAACGAAGCCTACGAACACGCGTGCCTGGCCTTCACCCATGGCCTGCTGCAAGACCCGCAATGCCAGCAACTGCGCCATTCCCTGGCCCAGGCAGCGCAATCGATCGCCTGCGCCGGGGCCCTGAACGGCCTCGCCCAATGCTTGCTGCGCATGACCGTCCCCGGGGTGCCCGACCTGTACCAGGGCAATGAGTTCTGGGACCTGAGCCTGGTCGATCCGGACAACCGTCGCGCCGTGGACTTTGCTGCCCGGCGCCAGGCGCTGGACGACAGCACCAACACGGCGCAGCTGCTCCAGGATTGGCGCAACGGCCGAATCAAACAGGCGCTGATCAGCCAGGTGCTGGAACGGCGCCAGCAGTACCCCGAACTGTTCAGCCAGGGCCGCTATCTGCCACTGCAGGTGCAGGGTAGACACGCCGCCCAGGTGCTGGCCTTCGCCCGGATCGGTGACGCTGCGCGAGCGATCGTGATTGTGCCGCGCCTGGCCTGTGGCTTGCTTGGTGATACCCCGGTTCCGTTGATTGCAGCGCAGCACTGGGAAGATACCCGGCTGCTGTTGCCGTTCGCCTTGTCACCTGCCCATTGCTCGGGACTTTTTGCCAGCAGCGTAGTCACAGCCTCAAAGGAGCTGTTACTCAGCGCTGCACTCAAGGAGTTCCCGGTCAACCTGTTGATTGATCATGCCTAAACCCTCAGGAGCGTCGAGATGAGTATCGAAGAAAAACGTGTTCGAGAGTTCGCCTACCAGATCTGGGAATCGGAAGGTAAGCCCGAAGGCCAGGAGTCCCGGCACTGGGAAATGGCACGCAAACTCGCCGAAGCCGAAGCCCTGGCGCCCAAGGCGACGCCGCGCAAGGCCAGGGCCAAACCGGCTGCTCCGGCGTCACCGCCGAGCAAACCGGCTGCGGTGAAAAAACCGCGGACGACGAAAAAACCGCCGGTTGCATGATCCTTTTCGCGGGGCAAGCCCGCTCCCAACGAGAACTGGTGGGAGCGGGCTTGCCCCGCGAATGACCAGACCGTTCAAGGAGCCCCATGAAAAAGCCCGTCCCTGTCGTCGAACCCTCGCGAATCCGTGAAGGCCTGCCCTTCCCGCTGGGCGCCACCTGGGACGGCCTGGGGGTCAACTTCGCGCTGTTCTCCGCCCATGCCACCAAGGTCGAGCTGTGCCTGTTCGACGCCAGCGGCGAGGTTGAACTCGAACGCATCGAGCTCCCGGAATACACCGACGAAATTTTCCACGGTTACCTGCCCGATGCCCACCCCGGACAGATCTACGGCTACCGCGTTCACGGCCCCTACGAGCCGCAGAACGGTCACCGTTTCAACCCCAACAAGCTGCTGATCGACCCTTACGCCAAACAACTGGTGGGCAGTCTGAAATGGTCCGAAGCGCTGTTCGGCTACACCATTGGCCACGCCGATGGCGACCTCAGTTTCGATGAGCGCGACAGTGCTCCGTTCGTGCCCAAGTGCAAGGTCATCGACCCGGCCTACACCTGGGGCCGCGACCAGCGTGTCGGCGTCCCCTGGGACCGTACCATCCTCTATGAAGCCCATGTGCGCGGCATCAGCATGCGCCATCCGGCAGTGCCGGAAAGTAACCGCGGCACCTTTGCCGGGCTGATGTGCGACGAGTTGCTCGAACACATAAAACAGCTGGGGGTGTCGTCCATCGAGCTGTTGCCGATCCATGCCTTCGTCAACGACCAGCACTTGCTGCAAAAAGGCCTGAACAACTACTGGGGCTACAACAGCATCGCCTTCTTCGCCCCCCATCCGCGCTACCTGGCCAACGGCAAGATCGCCGAGTTCAAGGAGATGGTCGCGCACCTGCACAATGCCGGCCTGGAGGTGATTCTCGATGTGGTCTACAACCACACCGCCGAGGGCAATGAACTGGGCCCGACCCTGTCCATGCGCGGCATCGACAATGCCTCCTACTATCGGCTCAGGCCCGACGACAAACGCTTTTACATCAACGATTCGGGCACCGGCAACACCCTGGACCTGAGCCACCCCTGCGTACTGCAACTGGTCACCGACTCGCTGCGCTATTGGGCCGGCGAGATGCATGTGGACGGGTTTCGCTTCGACCTGGCAACCATCCTTGGCCGTTACCACGAAGGCTTCGACGAGCGTCACAGCTTCCTTGTGGCCTGTCGCCAGGACCCGCTGCTCAGCCAGGTCAAGCTGATTGCCGAGCCGTGGGACTGCGGCCCCGGCGGCTATCAGGTGGGCAATTTCGCCCCCGGCTGGGCCGAGTGGAACGACCGCTTCCGCGACACCGTGCGCGCCTTCTGGAAAGGTGATGAAGGCCAGCTGGCCGACTTCGCCGCGCGCATGACCGCGTCTGGCGAACTGTTCAACCGTCGCGGGCGGCGACCCTATGCCTCGGTCAATTTCGTCACCGCTCATGATGGCTTCACCCTGCGCGATCTGGTCTCGTACAACGACAAGCACAACGAAGACAACGACGAAAACAACGAGGACGGCAGCAACCACAATATTTCCTGGAACCACGGCGTCGAAGGGCCCACCGATGATCCCGAGATCAACGCCCTGCGCCTGCGCCAGATGCGCAACTTCTTTGCCACCTTGCTGCTGGCCCAGGGCACGCCGATGATCGTCGCCGGCGACGAGTTCAGCCGCACCCAGCACGGCAATAACAACGCCTACTGCCAGGACAGTGAAATCGGTTGGGTCAACTGGCAGCTGGATGACGAGGGCGCGGCGCTGCTCAAGTTCGTCAAACGCCTGACCAAACTGCGTCTGGCCTACCCGGTGTTGCGCCGCTCACGCTTTCTGGTCGGCGACTACAATGAGGCGATCGGGGTCAAGGACGTCACCTGGCTTGCGCCAGACGCCAGCGAGATGAGTGTCGAGCAATGGCATGACAACCAGGGCCGTTGCCTGGGCATGTTGATGGATGGTCGCGCCCAGGTCAGCGGTATCCAGCGTCCGGGGGCGGATGCCACCTTGTTGTTGATCGTCAATGCCCATCACGACACGCTGACCTTCACCCTGCCACAGGTACCTGAAGGGCAACACTGGAACTGCCTGATCGATACCGATCGGCCACAATTGCGCAAGGGTGAATGGCATGGCTTCGACAGCCCGTTGCAGGTGCAGGGACGTTCGCTGGTACTGCTGGAGCTGCAACCCGAAGACGACAGTTGAACAGCGGGAACTGACGTCTTCAGGTTCGGTCCCATGCAGTAGGCTTGGTCATCAGGAGCAACCGTGAAACTCGAACCGGACCCCACTCTCCTTGCCAGCACCCAGACGGCGCCGGCCGTGCGCCGGCTGCAGGTACTGACCGTCAACACCCATAAGGGTTTCACCGCCTTCAACCGCCGCTATATCCTCCCCGAGTTGCGCGAGGCAGTGCGCAGCACCCAGGCCGACATCGTGTTTCTCCAGGAAGTGCTCGGCAGCCACGACCGCCACACCGGTTGGCCGCAAACCTCGCAGTACGAGTTCCTCGCCGACAGCATGTGGACCGACTTTGCCTATGGGCGCAATGCCGTGTACCCCAATGGCCACCACGGCAATGCCCTGTTGTCCAAGTACCCGATCATCGAACACCGCAACCTCGACGTCTCGATCACCGGCCCCGAGCGCCGCGGCCTGCTTCACTGCGTGCTGGATGTGCCTGGCCAGCCTCACGTGCACGCCGTCTGCGTGCACCTGTCACTACTAGAAAGCCATCGGCAGAAGCAGTTGCAGTTACTGCGCCGCTTGCTCGACTCACTGCCCGCTGAGGCCCCGGTGATCATTGCCGGCGACTTCAATGACTGGAAACTGCACGGCAACCGCACCCTGGGCCTGCACCGGGGTCTGCATGAAGCATTCGAGCGTCATCACGGCCTGCTGGCGCGGACCTACCCGGCACGCTTGCCGTTGCTGCGCCTGGATCGTATCTACCTGCGCAACGCCAACAGTCATGCGCCACGGATCCTGGGTAACAAGCCCTGGAGTCATCTGTCCGATCATCTGCCGCTGGCTGTTGAAGTGCAGCTTTAGCAATGATTCGGCATAGCCAATTTGGCTGAAATCGCCATCACGACTATCGAATGTAAATAATTGTTTAATTTCAGCAAATTGGCCTACCCAATAGCTTGACAAGTGTTGTTTAACACATTCTTGACGCCCGCCCGCTCCTCTCCTTAGCTACATGTAATGCAGCATCGCAAGACTCCTTTCCGGGCCTCTAGCTCGCGCCTTTCAGCGCGCGAAAGAGACCGGTCTTGCTGGTTTGGGTCGCCCTCTGGTTTTGCCTTACAGCCCGTGACATCAGGCCAGAATCCTTGGCTGTTACAACAGAGGAGATCCGCCATGAAGAAAACTCTGAATCCTCCTGGCTTTGAGTATGTTTTCTACGCGGTTTCCACGTCGCTGCTTCTTGCAACCCCGTTGGAAACCCATGCGTTGGGCCTGGAGGATAACGACCCGTACAACACCCTGGTGCAAGCGCAGGTGCAGACTTTGCCGGCGCTATCGCTGACGCCAGTCGGTGCCAGTGGCTTGGGCCTGACCACCCTCAGTGCGTTCTCCGAGCGCCTGGCCGAGCGCAACGCGCCGACAGCCTCCGACACGATCGCCAGCCAGTGGGCCCCCTTCTTTCCGACCCCCATCAGAAACGGTGCACCGGCGCCCTCGCGCCTGGAACTGAACAACCAAAGCCTGCAGATCAGCCCGGACCTGTTTATCCGAGAAACCAGCAGTGGCAATACTCACCGTGCCGGCTTTTTCGTCGGTCACAGCAGCCTGCAAAGTGGCTTCGATGGCATGCGTAAACCCCAGGTTGGCGACAAAAAATCCAACGTCAACCTCGAAGGTGAAAGCCTGGGCATGTACTGGAGCATGACCCACGAACAGGGCTGGCATGTGGATGCGGTGGCCATGGGTACCCGTTTCGACGTCAACGGCCGCAGCGAAAACGGCCAGCGACTGGATGGTGATGGTCATGCGCTGACCTTGTCGGTCGAAGGTGGCTTCCCGATCAGCCTGGGCGCCAACTGGACGATCGAACCGCAAGCGCAATTGATCAACCAACAGTACTTCCCCGGCAGCCAGACCCAGACCGACACCCAGCAAGCCTTCGACCAACAGCCAAACTGGACCGGCCGGGTCGGTGCCAAATTGTCTGCGCGCTACAACGTGCGCGGCATGCCCATCGAACCCTTCCTGCGTACCAACGTCTGGCACGACTTTTCCAACGCCGACACCGTCAGCCTGGACAAGGTCGACAAGATCAGCAGCGGGCGTAACTCCACCACCGTCGAACTGGGCCTGGGCCTGGTGGCGCGCGTTACTCCCAAAGTGGCCCTGTTCGTCAGCGCCGACTACAGCAGCGATGTCGATGACAATGATTTGAACGGGGTGATCGGCAACCTCGGGGTCAGGGTCAGGTGGTGAGGGGGCGACAGGCAATGGTGTGAGTGGCATCGTTCAAGGCGGCGATAGTACGGAGTCTTTGCGTGTATGCGCCGCCAGAACCAATGCGTAGCCCCCCGAGAGAAGGCTGCGCAGCTGTACAGTTTTTTTACCTTGAGCTCTCCCCCGCGTCCTGGGTATCGACGGATTTGAGCGACGCCATGTCGATCACGAAACGGTACTTCACATCATTGTTGTGCATGCGCGTGAAGGCCTGATTGATGTCCTGAATCTCGATCATCTCGCAGCTCGGCAGCACCTGGTGCTCGGCGCAGAAGTCCAGCAGTTCCTGGGTCTGTTGCAGGCCACCGATCAACGAGCCGGCAATCGAGCGGTTGTTGACCGCCAGCAATGCACCATGAATGGGCTCCAGCGGCTCCAGCGCCCCCACCAGCACCAGCGTGCCGTTACGGGCCAACAGCATCAGGTAAGGGTTGACGTTGTGGCTGCGCGGGATGGTATCGAGCACCAGGTCAAAACTGCTGGCCGCCGCTTTCATCGCCTGCGGCTCGCCGGACAACAGCACATGATGGGCGCCGAGTGCGCGGGCATCATCAGCCTTGCCGGGCGAAGTAGTGATTACCGTAACCTCGGCGCCGAGCGCAACACCGAGCTTGACGGCCATGTGGCCCAGGCCGCCCAGGCCGATGACCGCCAGACGCGTACCGGCCTTTACGCCGTGCGCGCGCATTGGCGTCCACACAGTGATGCCTGCGCACAGCAGCGGGCCGGTAAAGCGCGGGTCCAGCGCCGGCGGCACACGCAGCACAAACTGCTCGCGCACGACGATGTGCTGGGCGTAGCCACCGCGGGTCACTTCGCCGCTGATGCGGTCCAGGCCGTTATAGGTCGGGGTCATGCCATGGGTGCAATGCGGCTCCTGGTGGTCCTCGCAGGCCGCACACTGCTGGCAGCTGTCGACCAGGCAACCGACCGCAACAAGATCGCCAGCACGGTAATGGCTGACGGCGCTACCCACGGCGGTGACCCGGCCGACAATCTCATGGCCTGGTACACAGGGAAAACGCGTGCTGTTCCAGTCGTTGTGCACGTAGTGCATGTCGGAATGACAGACGCCGCAGTAGTCGATGTCGATGGCGACATCGTCCTCACGCAGCACCCGACGCTCGAAACGCACAGGTTCAAGCGGCACGTTGGCTTCATGGACGCCGTAGCCGATACAAGTGGTCATGGTGGTTTCTCCAGTTATTGGCCGGTGGGAGCGGGCTTGCCCCGCGATGCGATGTGACAGGAAGATCGCTATCGCGGGGCAAGCCCGCTCCCACAACGGGATAGGTCGGTGTATTTACGAGATCGACGGGCGCAGCCAGGGTGCGGCGCTGGTTTCCGGCGCAGCGATCTGGTTGGAGATCCACTTACCCATGCGCCGCATCGGCTCGATGGAGTCCTGGGGTGCGGCAAATTTCATCGCCGCGGCATAGCCCAGCGAGACGATGCGTTGCGCACCGTAGAGCGGCAATACGTCCTTGAGCTGGTCCTTGATGCTTTCCGGATAGACACCGACGGTCTGGGTGTAGGCATCGACCGCGTTCATCATTTCGCTCAAGTCATCGACCGGCACCAGGTTGGCGGTACGATCATCGAGGCTGGCGGCAAACGACACCGGCTCGGGTAGCTGCGAGCAGATGATTGCGCCCTCGCCGGCCTTGCCGCCAATGACCTTGTACCACTCGTCATCCAGGCGCAGCGCATCGACATGCGCTTTCAGGCCCTGGTCATAACGCTTGGGCGTGGTACTGAGGGTGTTGGGCAAACCGAGCATGGCCTCGTAGACGTACTGGCCAAAGACGTTAAGGCGCTCCAGCCCTTGCTCATCCGTGCCGCTCTGCACGTACACCACGCGTGCGCAGACACAGCCTTTCTGATTGATCGCGCCGATATCGGCCGCCAGACGCACGGCAGCTTCGCGCATGTTCGCCTCGCTGTCGAAAGTGTCTTTGCCGATGATGCTGGCGCTGCGTTTGGGGTCCAGAGAGATCAGTTCCAGGCCGGGCTGGATGTAGCGAGTGACATGCTTCATCGAAGCAAAACCACCCCAGGCGACAATTTTCTCGAGGTTCTGCGGCTGGTACAGGCGCTGCTCGAACGCCTCGTCGCCACCTTTCCAGTAGGCGACACTCAGGTGTTTGGTCAGCGGATGGTCCGGGGCCATGTCAACCATGGTACGGGCGATGGCCAGTGCGGTGAACGGGTCATTGGACGGTGCCTTGATGATCGCATCGCTGCGCAGGACCATGTTGCGGATGATGGTCCACAGCGACAACGACACCGCGTTGCCGGCGACGATGTGCAGGGTGCGCGCACCGAAGCAGCGCACTTCAAGTTGAGTGCCGTCGAGCAGGGTTTGCGGCACCCAGCCTTCCAGGTAGTTGATACCGACGGTACTTTCGGACATCTCCCTGATCAACTCACGCGACAGCAGGTGCTGCAGGCCCATGTAGGAGCCCTTGACGATGCTCGGGGTGGTCGGCGCGGTCAGGTACGACAGCTCGCAGGCTTCCTGCAGGTACTGGTTTTTGTCCAGAGCCAGGCGTTCGCCGAGCGCCACGGCATAATCGAGAATGTCCTCGAAACTCAAGCTGTACAGATCCGCCAGCTTCGCCGGGTTGCCCAGCGGCAGCTGGTCGATGTACTTGTTGGCATCGGGGGTGAGGAAGCTCAGGTCACCGCCGCGGCCACCCACTTCAATCAGGTTGTCGGTGATCACTTGACCACGAATGATCATCGGTGCAATGGGGTGGGTCATGACTCAGCCCTCCAGGGTATTGAGGAAATCCATCGCTTCACGATGGGATTGTTCGGAAGCCGCGCAGGTGATCTTGTCGTCGCCGCCGTTCTTTTCGCTGTAACGCTGGATCGCCCCGACGACATAGCGACTGTGGCGTCCACAGCTGCAGGGTGCATCCCATTCGATGGTGACTTCGTCGCCGGTGATGAAACCGCCCCAATGGATGTCGGCACCCAGATCGAAGAACGCCGCACGCCCGGTCTGGCGCCCGTGGCGCGGCAGCGGTTTGCTGGTCTCGGGGTCGAGCAGAAAAGGGATCGCGGTATGCGAGAAGTGGTAGTTGCCTTGCTCGCATTTGAGGTGCGAGCCGCTGACCACCTCCGACATGGCATAGGACTCATGCAACATCTTCACCCCGGTAAAGCGCATGACTTCTTCGCGCCAGTTCTGCGGCGGCACCACACCTTTGGCGCCACCGGTGGTGATGATGTAGGAGTCGGGATCAAAGACAGATTCCAGGCCACGCTCCAAACCGGCCTTGGCCATGTTGTGCAACAGGTTCCAGGTGCCGCCGATGTACACGCGCTTGCCTCTGAGGCGGCTGGCGATGTCATCGAAAAACGCCGCCAGATGCTGTGGCATCTCGGCCTGCTGCTGATCGAAGGCCTTTTTCTTGGCCAGCAGCTCTGGCGCTACCACCAGGCGATCCAGGGTGCCGTTATTGTGCGCGGCACGCAGCCTGGCGCCCAGGCGCAGTACATCGCTGGACAGGGTGGAGGGATAAGCCGGGTGGAAATGCGACAGATCCGGCAGCAGCACGCGCGCCAGCGAGCCCATGCCGCGCAGATGGCTGAGATAGCCCTTGCGGTAGTACGGGTAGGCGGTATGCAGGTCCGGGTTCGGGGTGTCCGGCCCGCTCATGTTCCAGGCGTAGAGCTTGCGTACTTCGGAGGCTTTTTCAAACTCGCGGGCGCTGCAGGGCAGAAACGAAAGCGTACCGGAGGTGCCAGAGGTGTGGCTCAGGCACAACTCCGGGATTTGCGCATCCATGGTTTCGAACCAGTCGTCCAGGCCTGTACAGGCGCTGACGTCAACGGCCGCAATTTTTTCCGCCAATGCCGGTATCACCAGCTTGCCCAGCCATTTGTTGATGGCGGTGAAATTGTTCTTTTCCAGCAGCGATGGCGGGTACGACTTGAACAGGGTGTGCTCGAACAACAGAGGCACTACGTCGTCCAGCTGTTCGATGTGCTCGATGCCTTCGGCGTCTGCCAGTTTTTTCAGTACGGCAATACGCTCGCGCATTTCGCCGAAGCGGCGTTTCAGACCTGCCAGTTGCAACTCATCAATCTGCTCAACAGGCATTTGCTTCCAGTCCTGCAAGCTGTGCCCGACCAGGGCTGCCGGGTCGCTGAGCAGCAGCTCGACCTGTTCTTCTGTTGTTTTTTTCAAGGGACAGTCTCCTGGAATTCACTCGATCGCGCCCTGACCGTTACGCGGCAACGGCCTGTTTGGCAGGCCCAGTTTAGGGGGCTTGAGGGCGAAATCATTTCCGGATTCAGCAACTCGAAAAATTAACGTAACTTGCTGTTTTATATGTATTTTCCTGATTACTTCCGATAACCGGAGCGGGTTATTCCGGGTCTGCCATGGTCAGACGTGCACGAGGCAAAGCAGTTACGCCTGGCAGGCAAGGCTGCGGCTGGCGACTTGCCCCCCCGTCAAGGGAGGGGGGCTGTGCGTCATTGCCTCCCTACTCTGTTGACTCCTGACCTCACGGGACGCCACCGGTCCAACGGACTATCAACGGGGAACACCACACCATGACGCGCCGCCTGCTGTTCAACACCACCCGCTCCATCATCATCGAACGCGGCGCCGCTGCCCGCCTGGCCGAACAGGTCCAGACCATGGGTCACCGCTCCGTGCTGCTGGTCACCGACTCAGGGGTATTGGCTACCGGCCTGCTGGCCCCGGTGCAAAAAAGCTTCGCTGAAAAGGGCATTGCCCTGCAGGTGTTCAGCGAAGTGCAGGCCGACCCGCCGGAATCGGTGATCCTCGACGCGGTGCAAGCAGCCTGGCAATGCAGCGCCGATTGCGTGATCGGCTTTGGCGGCGGCAGCTCGCTGGATGCGGCCAAACTGACCGCATTGCTGGCCCGCAGTGAAGAATCGCTGGCCGACATCTACGGTATCGAACGCACCAACGGCCGCCGCTTGCCGCTGATTCTGGTGCCGACCACCGCCGGCACCGGCTCCGAAGTCACCGCCGTATCGGTGATCACCACCGGCGAGGGCCAGAAGAATGTGGTCATCTCTCCTGCCCTGCTGCCGGATATTGCCTTGCTCGACGCCGACCTGACCCTGGGACTGCCCAAGGCCGTGACCGCCGCCACCGGCATCGATTCGATGGTCCACGCCATCGAGTCCTATACCTCCAGGCACTTGAAGAACCCTATTTCCGACTGCCTGGCCCGCGAGGCGCTGCGCCTGCTGGGCGACAACCTGGAGCGGGTGTGTGACAACGGCGCCGATGCGCAAGCGCGCGAGAACATGCTGCTCGGCGCCTGCCTTGCCGGCATGGCCTTCGCCAATGCCCCGGTCGCTGCTGTGCATGCCCTGGCCTATCCGTTGGGCGCACGCTTTCATGTGCCTCACGGCCTGTCCAATTCGCTGGTGCTGGCGCCGGTGATGCGCTTCAACCTGGAAGCCGCAGCGCCGCTATACGCCGAGCTGGCAGACATTCTGATGCCCCATGGCCGTGGTGCAATCCTTGAACGGGCGATGGCGTTGATCGCCCATCTGCAGGCCTTGCCGGCTCGGTTGGGACTGCCAACGCGCCTGCGCGACGTGGGCGTCAGCGAGGATGACCTGGAGATCCTGGCAAAGGAGGCAAGCCTGCAAACCCGCCTGCTCGGCAACAACCCGCGCGAGTTGACCGTGGACGACATTCACGCCATTTACCAGCAGGTCTTCTAAGCAGCAAAGCGGTATGTACATCGTGGTCGTCGCCAAACCCGGAGCCCGCCTGCCGACGACCACTTTCCTCAAGTTATTTCTCTTGTATTCCAATGAGTTGAGCGCATCACCGAATCCGGAACAAGGCCCTGGCAACACCTCCTTATACTCGCCTGAACAGCCCACCGCGGCGCCACTACAACAATAATCGGGCAACCCAGGAGCGCTTCAATGAGCGACGCCATACCCTCCTTCCCGGCGACTTCCGTCGCTACAGCCGAGCTGAAACGCACCTACTCCAAAGTGATCTGGCGTCTGATGCCTTATCTGATGCTGGCCTTCATCATCAACGCCATCGACCGTCTGAACCTGTCGTTCGCCAAACTGCGCATGGCCGAAGACATCCTCCTTACCGATGCCGCCTATGGCATCGGCGCCGGGGTTTTCTACCTGGGCTACATCCTCTTCGAGGTGCCGAGCAACCTGTACATGCAGCGTGTCGGCGCGCGTGCCACGCTCACGCGGATCATGATCCTTTGGGGCCTGATCACCGTGGCCACGGCCTTTGTCACCAGCCCCGGCCAACTGGTCGTCGCGCGCTTCTTGCTGGGTGTCGCCGAGGCGGGCTTTTTTCCGGGTCTGATTCTTTACCTCACCTACTGGTTTCCCGCCGCGATACGCGGCCGCATCACCGCCTCGTTTTTCATGGCCGGCATGGTCGCCGGCATGATCTGTGGCCCCTTGTCCGGCACCATCATGGCGCACCTGCATGGCTGGCTGGGGCTGCGTGACTGGCAAGTGCTGTTTGTGCTGACCGGCCTTCCCGCCGTATTGCTCGGAGTGATCGGGCGTTTCTGGCTGACTGACCGGCCCGAACAGGCGCGCTGGCTGGACGATGAACAAAAGCAGCAGATCCACACCGCCCTGGCGGGCGAATCACGCCCTAGTGCAGCGAGCAGCGGATTCGTCGGTGCATTGCGTGATCCGCTGCTGTATGCGGCCGGGCTGGTGTGCTTTTGCATCTACAGCGCCTCCAATACTGTCTCCTACTGGTTGCCGACATTGGTGCAGGGTTTTGGTCTGCAGGACTTGCAGCATATTGGCCTGGCGACCAGCCTGCCGTTCATGACGGCGTTGTGCGCCATGTACATTCTCGGTCGTAGCTCAGACCGGCACATGGAGCGCCGTTGGCACCTGAGCCTGGCCTTGTTGACGGCGGCTGCGAGCTTTTGGCTGCTTGACCTGGCCGAGGGTCACGCAGTGCTGTCGATGCTGTTGGTGAGCCTGGGCGCTGCGGCGGCGCTGGCGGCGATGCCGCTGTTCTGGACCATTCCGCCCGCCCTGCTGAGCAGGTCCGGTGCCGCGGGTGGGATCGCCATTATCAGCAGCCTTGGTAACATCGCCGGCGTCCTCAGCCAGACCGCGGTCGGCGCGGTGAAAACCGCTACCGGCAGCCTGTACCTGGCCTTTGACCTGATCGCGGTGCTGCTGGTGTTGGGCACGCTGTTGCTGTTGATCGCCATACCCGCTGCGCGCTTGGCACCCGAGGGCAAGGCGCTGGCTTAATGTCTGAAAGCATCGCGGGGCAAGCCCGCTCCCACCGGGATTTGAGGTAACCGGTGGGAGCGGGCTTGCCCCGCGATAGCGCCCACAAGAACACCCCCACAACCAGCATCGACAAATCGCGAGATTGTAGGTGTTTTCTGTCAGATCGTTCTGAATCATACTCCCGGCGCCGTTGCTCTGTTGTGCCGGGGCCTTCATGGACCTAGGCTGCTGCCGTCGTTGGAAAATCCAGCGATCGGATTTAGCAGTCCGGCTCAATACTCGATGTCGACGGCACAACGCTTTATGGCGGTTGTACGTGGGGCACCTTCGGGTGCGCCGGGTTTCTCGAGTTACCGGTCTGCTAACCCGCGTACAGCTGCCACCCTTCGTTTAGCAGCGAGGTGTGGTTGCTTCATAACTTGGGGTCAACCATGAAAAAACTCGTCCCCGATCCTCCCAGTCTCGACCTTTCCAACGCCACCACCGCCAACACCCCGTTCGGTACCAATCGCATGTTCGCTGTCCGTGCCGGTATTTCCGCCGAAGAAGCACTGCTGCATGCGTGCCATCTGCTGCAATGCGCCGAGGCTACAGTCAGCGATGCGGTCGATCACCTCACGCTCAACGACCGCTCCCTGGTGTGCGGCGCGGGTCAGCACATCGAGGCGGCGCGTGCATTGATCGATGCAGTGTTGGATGGCGTCGGCGTGCAACGGATTTTCTCGCCCCATTAGCCGAGTCTGTGAGCTTATCCATTTTGTGTGGTGGCGCTGCCGGCCCCTTCCGCCTTTACGGCGGCCTACTTTCCTCTTGGGGAAAGTAGGCAAAGCCGCCTGCTCCTGCATCCGGCCCTACGCTGCGCTTCGGGTTCCTTCGCTACGGTGCCCTCCAGGGGCATCGCGGCCTACGACTTGCTTCGCCAAGTCTACGGCTCGCGAACTTCGGCTAAGGCCGAAGGGTGCTGCGCACCAGCCCCCTCCAGACACCTACGCTCAGCCTCCTGAAGTCGCAAAGTTACGGGTGGCGCCTGCACTGACGTATCTTCGAAATCTGATTCTGGCGGAGCCAGGCTGATGCCAACGCGGGACAAGCCCGCGTAAAGCCGGTAACGGCTTGCTCTCGCTCTTGATCTTGATCTTGATCTTCATGCACGTAAGTTCAGGCGCCGCGGACTGCGACTTCAGGAGGCTGAGTGGAGGCGCCTGTGCTGGCGCATCTTCGAAATCAGATCTTGGCGGCGGCAAGCCGATGCCATAGCGAGCAACCGTGTCGAACTTCTAACCATTTCAGCGAAATTTTTCTCGTCGCGGATCATGGCATTCAAGATCGTCAGCAGCTTTATCATGCAGACAACCAAAGCGACTTTCTTGGCCTTCCCAGGTGCCAGCAAGTGGTTGTAGAACTGCGTCCGCTCATCCACTTTCGCCCGAGCAGAGCAAAACGTGCCAGACAACACCTCTGCTGAGAAAAACGATGCGGCCACCTACATACGCCTGTTCCCGGACAACAAGATCTGTCAACTGATATTTATGCCAGTTGTTTCGATATTGCTGGGGAATATTATGACGACGCAGTCAATATTTCTTTTGGGAGAGCAAACATGTCGGTCAGTATCTCGAAGATCGTGGACAGCAGTAACAAAGAGCTGAAAGTCGGTGAGACCAATACAGGGTTCACCCCACCTTTCACCATCTATGGCACGGCAACGAAAAACTGCAGGATTCTTCTATGGCTGAACAAAGAACTTCAGGATGCCAAGCCTGCATCAACTGACGATGGAAAATGGACGTACAAGTTCACTCCGAAATCTAATGAAATCGATTTGGTCGCTGCAGAAGCAAGCTATACCAGTCCCACGAACGGCACCTTCAAAACCACATACGAGTAGCATTAAAGATGTCTACGCTCTGGCAAGAGCCAATCCTTGCCAGGGCTGAATCCTGTTGAACCGTCAACTGCGCAAGTCCCATCTCTTATCTATCAGACATCAACTGAACACCCAAATAAAGCCCTGCACTGCGCTCCGGGCTCCCTCGCGGGACAAGCCCGCTAGCAAAGTAAGTACCGACTTGCTCTCACTCCTGATCTTGATCTTGATCTTCATGCACGCAATTTCAGGCGCCGCGGACTGCGACTTCAGGAGGCTGAGTGGAGGTGCCTGTAGGGGCCAGTGCGTAGCACCTTCGGCGTAGCCGAAGAGCGCGAGCCGTAGACTTGGCGAAGCAAGTCGTAGGCCGCGTGGCCCCGGAAGGTGCCGGAGCGAAGGGACCCGGAGCGCAGCGTAGGCCCGGATGCAGGAGCGAGCGGTTTTGGTTCCTTTTGCCAAGACAAAAGGGACCCGCCGTAAAGGCGGAAGGGGCCGGCAGCATCGCCACACAAAATGGATAAGCTAGCAGCCCCACCAACCCAACCCAAAAATCTCAGCCCCCGAAACTCCACCGTCCCAGGTGCATCAAAGCTGTTGCTCCAGCTCCGGAACAGCCTCAAACAGATCCGCCACCAGACCGTAATCAGCCACTTGAAAGATCGGCGCTTCCTCATCCTTGTTGATCGCAACAATCACTTTCGAATCCTTCATACCGGCCAGGTGCTGAATCGCCCCGGAAATACCAACGGCGATATACAGCTGCGGCGCAACGATCTTGCCCGTCTGCCCCACCTGCATATCGTTGGCAACAAAACCGGCGTCGACCGCAGCGCGGGATGCCCCGACACCAGCACCAAGCTTGTCAGCCAGACTGTACAAATGTTTGAAATTGTCACCGTTCTGCATACCACGCCCGCCCGAGACAACAATCTTGGCGGCAGTCAGTTCCGGCCGATCGGACTTGGCCAGCTGCTCCCCGACGAACAGCGAAATGCCTGCATTATGCGCGGCAGCGACGGCTTCGACCGCAGCCGAACCACCCACAGCGGCAACGGCGTCAAAGCCGGTGGCACGCACAGTGATAACCTTGACGGCAGCGTTCGACTGCACCGTGGCAATGGCGTTACCGGCATAGATCGGACGCTTGAAGGTGTCCGCCGATTCCACCGAAATGATCTCGGAGATCTGGTCAACGTCCAGCAGCGCAGCGACGCGTGGCAGGATGTTCTTGCCGTTGGCCGTGGCCGGAGCAAGGATGTGGCTGTAGATCACACTCTGATCGATGACCAGGCTGGCCACCAACGGCGCGACATTCTCCGGCAGTTGGTGAGCATAGGCCGCAGCGTTGGCCACCAGTACCTTGCTGATGCCCTCGATGCCTTGCGCCGCAGCCACGGCGCCTTCGAGATCAACACCGGCGACCAGCACATGAATCTCACCGCCAATCTGTTGCGCCGCAGCGACCGTGTTCAACGTCGCGGCGGCAAGCTGGGTGTTGGTGTGTTCGGCAATTACCAGAATAGTCATCAGATTACCTTCGCCTCGTTCTTCAGTTTCTCGACCAGTTCAGCCACCGACTTGACCTTGATACCCGCGCTGCGTGCAGCGGGCGCTTCGACGTTCAGGAGTCTGTTGGTGGAGGCAGTGGAAACGCCCAGTGCATCTGGCGTAACGGTTTCCAGCGGCTTTTTCTTGGCCTTCATGATGTTCGGCAGCGACGCGTAGCGCGGCTCGTTCAGACGCAGATCGGTGGTGACGATCGCGGGCAGGTTCAGCGCAACGGTCTGCAGGCCGCCGTCGATTTCACGGGTAACCTGGACCTTGTCGCCAGCCACTTCAACCTTGGAGGCGAAGGTGCCTTGAGCGAAGCCGCTCAAGGCCGCCAGCATCTGGCCGGTCTGGTTGTTGTCGCTGTCGATCGCTTGCTTGCCAAGGATCACCAGCTGCGGCTGCTCTTTGTCGACCACAGCCTTGAGCAGCTTGGCCACGGCCAGCGAACTCAGCTCTTCGGCGGATTCGACCAGGATGGCACGGTCGGCACCCAGTGCCAGCGCGGTACGCAGTTGCTCCTGGGCAGTGGCCGGGCCAACCGTCACCACCACCACTTCAGTGGCAATCCCTTGTTCCTTGAGACGTACCGCCTCTTCCACGGCAATTTCGCAGAAGGGGTTGAGCGCCATTTTCACGTTAGCGAGGTCAACGCCAGTGCCGTCCGCCTTGACGCGGACTTTGACGTTGTAATCGACCACGCGCTTTACTGCAGCCATTACTTTCATGGAGCACTCCTGTTGAGTGGGTTGTTTCAACTGTCCAGGCGATGCAGGACGGCTTGCTGGTCAAAAGGTTGATAACGCGATTGCCGGTCACGACTGACCTTGATCAGCGCAACACTGGGGTCGCGGGGCAGAAACAGTCGTCCACCGATAGCCACCAGGTGGTCGAGCAGGCGTTCTTTTTCATCAATCAGGCATTCCGGATTGCGGTCGAAGGCCGTGGTCAGATCAAGGGTGAGCCACTGCATGGCAGGCACCAGGTCACCGGCGAAAATCAGCGGACCACCAGGCATGCGGATTTCCGGCAACAATTGCCCCGGGGTGTAGCCGTCGCTGAGATGAAAACGCCAGCCGTCGCCCAACACGTCGTCGGCGTGCTCGTCCAGCAGACGCAAACGTCCGCTGCTTTGCAATTGGCTGATGATCTGCGCAACAAACAGGGTTCGGTCCCGCGGGTGCGGTTGGTTGGCGCGGATCCAGTGCTGGCGGCCAACCAGGTAACGGGCGGCCGGGAACAACAGTCGCGGGCAGTCACCATCGTTGACCGCCCGACGTACGTCTGGCGCAAGCATCGCATGCAGGTGCGTGAGCACCACGGCGTGTATCTGCCCTTCTGCCACCCCCAGCCGCGCCAGGCTGTCGAGCAGGCCAGGAGCTGGTCGCTGACAGCGGCAGGATGGCGGCAACGGTGCCAGCAACGCCTCGGCGCCCGCCATGACCAGGATATTCACCCCGTCCTGTTGCACCAGCAGGACACGCGAAGCCATCTCGACCTGATTGTCACTGTCAGGGCTCAACCACTCGCTCCAGGTGCGCCGCGGCGTGGTGCCGAACAGCGCGCCACCATCGAGCTGGCGCGGTCTGCCGGTCACTGAAAATAGCTTGCGATACACCACATTCACCTCTTCTTTGCATGCACTTCACCCCGGTTGCCTTCGGCGGCCTCGGGTATTGCTAGCTTATGCAAAGAAAAGTGATCAGTACCCCTCCCGTGAAGGGTGGCTCGGGCATCCGGATTGCGCCCGCAACCCCACCCCAGGGTAACTCAGAGCACCTCGAACAAACCGGCCGCGCCCATGCCGCCACCGACACACATGCTCACCACCACATACTTGACGCCGCGGCGTTTGCCCTCCAGCAAGGCATGACCAACCATGCGTGCACCGCTCATGCCGTAAGGATGGCCGATGGCAATCGCACCGCCGTTGACGTTGAGTTTCGCCGGATCAATGCCCAGGGTTTGCGCGCTGTACAGCACCTGGCAGGCAAAGGCTTCGTTGATTTCCCACAAGCCGATGTCGTCCACGCGCAACCCGTGTTGGCGTAGCAATTTGGGAATTGCCAGTACCGGGCCGATGCCCATCTCTTCCGGCGCCAGGCCAGCCACAGCGATACCGCGATACAAGCCCAGCGGACTCACAGAGGAGCGTGCCGCCAGGGCGCCGCTCATCAGCACGCAGGCGCTGGCGCCGTCAGACAACTGGCTGGCGTTACCGGCGGTGATACAACCGCCCTCGCGCACCGGGGCCAGCTTTTGCAGATCGGCCAGGGTGGTTTGCGGGCGATTACCTTCGTCCTGGGTCAGTTGTACGTCTTCATAAGTGATCGCGCCGCTCTGTTTGTCGACGACTTTCTTGCGCACATTGACCGGCACGATCTCGTCAACGAACACCCCTGCCGCCTGCGCCGCTGCGGTACGTTGCTGCGATTGCAGGCTGTAGGCGTCCTGGGCCTCACGGCTGATGTTGTAGCGCCGGGCAACGATTTCAGCGGTCTGCAGCATCGGCATATACGCGTGTTCGGCCATGCGCAGCACCGTGGCATCTTCGGCGGCAGCCGCCGCCTGCATATGCGCGTTCTGCACCAGGCTGATCTGCTCCTGGCCGGCGCCGATGGTCAGCTGCATGCCATCGACCATGATCTGTTTGGCGGCGATGGCAATGGCCATCAGCCCGGACGCGCACTGACGGTCGATGGTCTGGCCGCTGACTGACAACGGCAGGCCCGCAGCCAGTGCCGACAAGCGTGCGAGGTTGGTCGATGCGGTGCCGCTCTGCATGGCGGTGCCCATCACCAGGTCGTCGATTTCGCCCGGTTCGATCTTCGCGCGCTCGACTGCGGCACGAATGGCCAGCGCACTCATGGACGGCGACTTGAGGTCGTTGAACGCACCGCGAAAGGCTTTGGCGATTGGCGTGCGGGCGGTGGAAACGATAACAGCGTCTTGCATGGTCGTGTGCTCCAACGGGATCAGTCACAAAGCAGGCGGTTCAATGCCGCCCGCAGGGGTTGAGGAACAGGTACAGGGCGACTGCTGGCGCGTTCGACGAAGACATGCACAAAGCGTCCGGTTGCGCAGGCCTGTGGCTCCCCGGCCTTGAAAATGCCCAGGCGGTAGTGCACCGAACTGTTGCCCAGCTTGCTCACCGACAGGCCAACCTCAATGCGCTCGGGAAAGGCAATCGAGGTGAAATAGTCACAGCTTGAGCTGACCACAAAGGCAATCACTTCACCCTGGTGGATATCCAGACCACCCACCTCGATCAGGTAGCTGTTCACCGCACTGTCGAAGTAGCTGTAGTAGACGACGTTGTTGACGTGGCCATAGACGTCGTTGTCGTGCCAGCGTGTGGTGATCGCCTGGAAATGCTGAAAATGTTCGCGCAGGTGTTGGCTCATGGCCTGGAGTATCCGTTCATGTCAGTAAGCCGCGCGGTAGATCGCCAATGCGTCGGCTTCGCTGACGGCACGCGGGTTGTTGACCAGCAAACGCTGCTGAAGCATGGCGTCGCTGGCGAGTTGTCCGAGGCTGTCAGCAGGCACCCCGGCATCGCGCAACCGCGTGGGCAGGCCGCAGCGCGGGCTGAGTTCGGCCAGGGCGCTGACGAATTGCTCGGTCTGAGCGTAGGCATCCCCCGCCTGTAATCGGTCACCGAGCAACAGCGGTGCCAGCTCAGCGTACAGCGGCGCGGCCGCCTCGGCGTTGAAACGCAGCACATGCGGCAATACCAGGGCGTTGGACAGGCCATGGGGGATATGGAAGTGGCCACCCAGCGGATAGGCCAGCGCATGCACCGCTGCCACCGGCGCATTGGCGAATGCCTGACCGGCCAGGCAGGCGCCGAGTAACATGGCCTGTCGGGCCTCGCGGTTACTGCCGTTGTGCACCGCCTGGTCAAGGTTGCTGGCCAGCAGCCGCAGCGCCTCACGGGCCAACAGACTGGACAGCGGGTTGCGCTTGAGTTTGCTGGTGTAAGCCTCGATGGCATGCACCATGGCATCGATGCCGGTGGCCGCCGTGACCTGCGGCGGCAAGCCGAGGGTCAGGTCGGCGTCGAGCAACGCCAGGTCTGGCAGCAACAAGGTTGAAACCACACCCATCTTGCTGTGCTCACCGGTGGTGACAATGGCAATCGGCGTCACCTCCGAACCGGTGCCCGCCGTGGTCGGCACCTGGATCAACGGCAAGCGTTGCCCGCGAGCCTGATCGACCCCGTAGATATCGCCAAGCTGCTGCTGGCACTGCGGGTGCGCGAGCAACGCCACCAGCTTGGCCACGTCCATGGAGCTGCCACCACCGAAACCGACGATCAAATCTGCTTGCATGGCCCGGGCTTGCTGCACCACCTCAAGCACACAGGCTTGCGGTGGATCGGCCTGCACCCGGTCGAACACCTCCACCGCCAGGCCCTGACCGGCAAAGCCGGGCAACAGCGGCGCCAGCAAACCCAGGCGGGCGATGCCCGGGTCGGTGACGATCAGCACCCGGCGCGCACCGCGTTCACGGCACAGGTGCGCCAGGCGTGACGCGGCGCCCGCTTCGCAGAGGATCTGCGCGGTGGTAGCAAAACTGAATGACTGCATGCGGCGTCTCCCTTTGTTGTTATGGTCCGCAGCGTGAATCAGAAGGCGAAATCAGCCTCCGGCATGGCCATCAAGCAATCGGCACCGGCGAGCAAGGCCTCGCGATGGGCATTGGCCCGTGGCAGTACGCGGCGCAAGTAGAAATCCGCCGATTGCAGCTTGGCCCGGTAGAACGCCGATTCCCCGCTGCCCGACGCGAGTGCTTGACTGGCACGCTCTGCCGCCTGCAACCACAACGCCGCCAACAACACATAGGCCGAGTAAGCGAGAAAATCCACCGACACCGCGCCGATCTCTTGCGGGTCGCGGCGGCAGGCCTGCAGCACCGAATCGGCCAGCAGCCGCCACTCTTGCAGGCGCTGCCCGACCCGTTCGGCCAGCGCCGCGTGCGACGTGGCTTGCGCCACCTGGGTGGCCAGTTCGTCGATCAAGGCATTGAGCTCGGCACCGTCGTCACCGAGCAGCTTGCGGCGGATCAGGTCCAGCGCCTGAATGCCGTTGGTGCCTTCGTACAGCTGGGTGATGCGGCTGTCGCGCATCAGTTGCTCCATTCCCCATTCGCGGATATAGCCATGACCGCCGTACAGCTGCACGCCAAGGCTGGCGACTTCCTGACCGCAGTCGGTAAAGAACGCTTTGACCAGTGGAATCAACAATGCGGCGCGGCGGGTCGCCGCTTCTCGCTGCGGCGCAGCGCTGGCGCTGTGTTCAAGGTCCAGTTGCCGGGCGGCGTAGGCTGCGAGCATGCGACAGCCTTCACTGAGGGTCTTCTGGGTCAGCAGCATGCGCCGCACATCCGGGTGAACGATGATCGGGTCAGCCGGTTTGTCCGGCGCCACCGGGCCACTGATCGCGCGCGACTGCAAGCGCTCACGGGCATAAGCCAGCCCGCCCTGGAACGCTGCTTCGGCGATCCCCAGGCCCTGCAACCCGACCTGAAAACGCGCATCGTTCATCATCGTGAACATGCACGCCAGGCCATGATTCGCCTGCCCCACCAGCCAACCGCTGGCAGCGTCGAAATTCATCACACAGGTGGAGGCACCCTTGATGCCCATCTTGTGCTCCAGCGCCCCGCAGCTCACGGCGTTGCGTTCGCCAAGCGAGCCATCGGCGTTGACCAGCCGCTTGGGCACCAGGAACAGGCTGATACCTTTGACACCGGGCGGCGCATCAGGCAAGCGGGCGAGCACCAGATGGATGATGTTGTCCGTTAAATCCTGCTCGCCGCCGCTGATGAAAATCTTGCTGCCGCTGAGCCGGTAGCTACCATCGGCCTGAGGCTGGGCGCGGGTGCGCAGCAGTGCAAGATCGGTCCCGGCCTGAGGTTCGGTGAGGCACATGGTGCCGGCCCATTCGCCGCTGACCAGCTGCGCCAGGTAACGCTGTTTGAGCTCGGCACTGCCATGCCGGTCCAGAGCGACGACGGTGCCTTCGGTCAGCCCGGAGTAAACCCGAAACGCCAGCGAAGCACTCATCAGCATCTCGTGAAAGCTTGCCGAGACCATTTGCGGGAAACCCTGGCCGCCGAAATCCACCGGCCCGGTCATGCTCGCCCAGCCCTGTTCGACGAACAGCTGGTAAGCCTGGCTGAAGCCATCAGGCGTGGTCACTTCGCCATCCTGCAAGTGACAGCCCTGCTCGTCACTGTTGCGGTTGAGTGGTGCCACCACCTCGGCGGTAAAACGCGCGGCCTCTTCGAGCACGCCGTCGATGGTCTCGCGATCCAGGCCGTTGCCCAGTTGCTGGCAATGGCCAGTCACATCGAACAGCTCGTGCAGAACAAATCGCATATCGCGCAATGGCGCCTGATACTTCATACCCGCCCCTCCCCTACATTGCCCAAGCCCTTGCCCGCTGCCACCAACCGGGTGATCAGCGCGGCCGGTTTCCAGTGTTCACCGTGTTGCCGCTGCAACGCCTGCAGACGTTGCTCGATCGTCGCCAGCCCCTGGGCGTCGGCCCAGTTCATCGGGCCACCTACTTGCGCCGGGAAGCCATAACCGTTGAGGTAGACCCGATCGATGTCGTGGCTGTTGGCGGCGATGTTTTCTTCAAGAATCTTCGCACCCTCATTGACCAGGGCGAGCAGGCTGCGCTCGACAATTTCCTGATCGTCGATCACCCGGCGGTGATAGCCCAGGTCGCGGGCAATACTTTCGATCAGCGCATCGACTTGAAGATCATGCTCGGCCTCGCGGCTGCCTTCGGCATACCGGTAGTAGCCGCGGCCGGCCTTCTGGCCAAAACGCTCGCGTTCACACAAGGCGTTATCGACCTGCACCAGCGGACTGTCCATGCCCTGCCCGGCCAGTTGCCGCGCGCGCCACTCCAGATCGATGCCGACTACGTCGTACATGCGAAACGGTCCCATGGCAAAACCGAAAGCCTGCAACGCCGCGTCCACCTGCTGCGGCAAAGCGCCTTCAAGAAGCATCTTGCGCGCCTCGTCGGCATAGGTCTTGAGCATGCGGTTGCCGATAAAGCCACGGCAGTTGCCCGCCACCACTGCGACCTTGCCCAGGCGTTGCCCGAGCTGCCTGGCCTGCGCCAGCACCGCTGCTGAGGTGTGTGCGCCACGGACGATTTCCAGCAGTTTCATGATGTGCGCCGGGCTGAAGAAATGCAGGCCCAGCACCTGCGCGGGGCGCGAGGTGACGGCGGCAATGGCGTCGATATCCAGCGCCGAGGTATTGCTGGCGAGAATCGCGTCAGGCTTGAGGGCGCTGTCCAGCAGGCGAAAAATCTCCTGCTTGAGCTCAAGGTTCTCGTACACCGCCTCGATCACCAGGTCGACATCGGCCAGGGCCGCGTAACTGTCCACCGCCTGTAGCCGGGCCAGATTCTGCTCGGCCTGCGCCTGGCTGATACGTCCCTTGGCCACTTGATGGGCCCAGGTGTCAGCTGCCATTTTCAGGCCAGCCCTGAGCATCTGCGCATTGGCGTCCAGCCACAATACCGGGATACCGGCACTGGCCAGGCTGACGACAATCCCCCGGCCCATGGTTCCGGCCCCCACCACCGCAGCCTGTTGTATCTCGAATCCGTCGCTCACAGCGGCACTCCCAATCAGCAAAGAAGGATTGCCGACACCCTAAGCAGCCGCCTACTATTTGAGAAATTTCATTTTCATATGCGTGATATTTGCGAAATGAATATAACCAACTTCGATCTCAACCTGCTGCGCATCCTCGACGTCCTGCTGCGCGAACAGAATGTCTCGCGCGCCGCCGAGCGCCTGGCCCTCAGCCAGCCAACCGTCAGTAACGCCCTGGCACGCCTGCGTGAGTTGCTTGAAGACCCGCTGCTGGTGCGTATTGGCCGGCGCATGCAACCCACGCCGAAGGCCTTGGCGCTTGAGGGCCCGATTCGCTCGGCGCTGCAGCAGATCGAACAAACCCTGAATGTCGGCGAAAGTTTCGACCCGCGCTTGAGCCGACAGACTTTTCGCATCGCCATGACCGACTTTGTCGAGCAACTGTGCATGCCCGAGCTGCTGCGGCACCTGCAAGACAGTGCCCCCAACCTGCGCCTGGACATCACCCCGCTGGCCCCCAGCCTGCCGGTCGATGCGCTGGACCGCGGCCAGCTTGACCTGGTGCTGGGGCGCTTTGAAGAAATCCCGGCGCGCTTCGCCCGTCATCACTGGCGTAGCGAAACCCTGCAGGTTGCGGTACGCCAGGGCCATCCACTGGTCAATGGCACACTGGACCTTGAGACCTTCCTGCGCCTGCGCCACCTCTGGGTGCACGGCGGGCAGACCCGCGGCATGGTCGATCAATGGCTGGGGGAACAAGGGCTGGCGCGGCAGATCGTCTACACCACGCCCAGCTACCTGCAGGCGGCACATCTGGTGGTGGCTTCAGACCTTTGCGTGGTGTTGCCGACGCAACTGGCGCGATATTTCGCCACCTTGCTGCCCTTGCAACTGTATGACCTGCCGTTTGCTCTGGAGGCTTTCGAGCTGGAGCTGGTGCACCTGGCACAGCACGGACAGAATCGGGCCCTGGAGTGGTTGGTCGGGGAAATGCTGCGCGTAGGCAAAAACTGAAGGATACAGGTGTGCAGTCCTATCAGGTGCAACTGCGCAGTAGAAAAAAACAATTACCTTCAGCACAAAGCGCTGTCGGTGCATCTCTATACTGCGCTCAACGCCAGAGGCTCGGACGCCTACAGCGAACCCTGATTCATCCTACATGGAGGTATGATGAAAAATCGGACAGCCGCGCAACCGCAGCGATTGCTCGACAACCTGCCGTTGCTCGTAAAGAAACTGGGGTTTGACTACTACGCATTTACCTTCATCAGTCCCGATCAGCAGACTTACACAACCAACTACCCTGCTTCCTGGCTCGAACACTATAACCGCTGCGGCTATGCCGCTCGGGATCCGGTACCCGCTCATTGCCAGACCTCCAGCTTTCCGTTGTTGTGGGACGCTGAAACCTTTGACAGCACACCCGAGATCTGGATTGCGGCGCAGGCCTACGACCTGCACCACGGCTGGGTTCAGCCCATTCATAGCCAGCAAACGCGTAGCAGCTGCAGCTTGAGTGTTTTGCGCCCCCACGCTAGCGTCTCGCGCGAGGAATTTTACGCAAAGGCGGAACAGGTGATGCTGCTAGGCGCGCAGTTGCATCGGGCTACGACCTGTTTTTCGCCCTCCGCACACATCACCAGCCCGGAGCACCGTCTTGATTAGGGTATGGAATGCCCCGAGGTCCCGCGCAGCAATGTCAATGTAAATTCAAGCATCAAGGCCCGCTGAGCCTCCAGACGTGCGTCCCTGATCCGATTCATCTGCGCCACGCGCTCACCTTCCGGAACTGTCTCAGCGTCCATCAGCACGGCGAGACGGTCATGGAACGGCGCATCGATCGTGTCGAAACGTGTCCTGTGCGTACGCAACAGATGTTCCTGCCAAAACTCCCGCGCCACCAATGAGTGGGCCAGTTGTTCGGGGGTTTCAGCCGCCTCGACTCGGGCCAGGGCGCGTGCGATGCGCTGCGCATCCAGGCCAGCGACGTCGCCGAACAGCATGTCACTGGGCTGTGCCGGTAGGTCGAGGGTGTCACGCAGGGCCAGGCGATAGGCCAGCACGACCTCGATCTGGTCTGGATTGCTGCCCGTGGCCCGGCGTGCCTGGATGTCCTCCAGGGCGATGCGATCGACCTCGTCCAAACGCCACAACTGCCGTCCCAGGTACAGCAATGCGGTCTGCGGGTTATCGGCCGAAGACTCGGCCCGCCACACCAGCATGCGCAGCTCCAGGTTGCTGAAACACAACGCCACGCTGTCCTGACAGGTCAGATTCTGGGTGACTTGATTCAATAACGCTTCGCGCAGGCTGGCATGATCGTTCATCGCCCTGATCATGGTAAACACCCGGTTGGCCAGGGCTTGACCGCTCTGCTGGAAATCGGCGGTTTCCAGCAATCGCCTGAGCATGTCGAAAAAGTCACTCGATCCGGGTTGGTTCTCCAGGTCTTCCCAGCGTGCAGACCATTCATCGCGCGTCAGGCTGCCGGTCGCATCGAGCCAACGCTGGCGAATGGTCACAAAATCTTCGGCAGCGGCTGCATGATGCGCAACTGCTCCGGTGTCCGACAGTGATGCCTGGAATCGCAGGGCTTCCTGGGCAGTCAGCGGGTTGTCCGCAAGCAAAATGATGCGCCTGAGCCATGGCGGGGACTGATAGAAGTGCTCCGACAACTCAGTGATCTGGTTTTCGCGCAAATCGGCCAACAGCAAATCGGGGCAATCCAGAATCGCATAGGGCAGCCGGTTGATCCCGGTTTGGCGCAAGTGTAAACGACGCAACCTGATCAGCCTGCGCAGGGAAAAAGAACGTCCCAACGGGTTGTAGGACAGGTTGAGGTACTCAAGGGCTTCACAATTGGACAGGATGGTCCCCTGTGCTTCATCCAGCACAATCTGATTGTTGAACAGATCCAGTTCCCGCAAGTGTTCGAGTTGCGCCAACTGTTGTGGCACCCGGTTCAGCCGATTGCCGGGGAGCTCCAGTATCCGCAGGTGATTGAAGGCTCGCATGAAACCATCGGGTAACTCCCGCAGCCCCATGCCCAATAGTGCTAACTCAAAGACGTGCGGGAAACTGACTTGCGCAGGTAGCTCAGGCAAAACCCCGATCTGCGCGCCATACAAGGTGAAGCGATAGTTCACCAGATGCTCGCTGGTACTTGGCCCAAGGCTTGCCGTGCGCTGCCAGCAATTAACCAGGGAATCACTGAAGTAGCGACGGTCGTCCCGTTCCACGGCACTGTCGGGCAGACTCGACCAACGTTGCAGAGAACTGTTCAGTTGTTCCCGTTCCTGGCTGAGCCTGGCCAGTTCAGTCTCGATCCGTACGCCTGCATGCTGCATATCGTTGATCCAGGCAATGACCTGCGCGTCAGTAAATGTCGGGTACAGCGCGCGCACCATAGCGAACAGCGATTGTGGTCTGCCCCTGCGCGTAATACCCGACGGGCCACGTCCGCTCAACGGATAACCGATTCGACCATCGGCCAGTCGTTGCGGCGCCTGGAACCAGCCATTGCGCCCGCTTGCGTTCAGTAGCGATGCCACTTCCTCGCGTCGCCGAACAGCTTGCCGCCCAAGCAGCACTCGCACGTTGTGCGCGAAAGGATCAGCAATGCCCATGGCCTCGCGTTGGGGTTCGTCATAAGCCATTGCCATGACCTCGAAAAGCTCACCCGCATCGCCAATGCTCGAACCATCGCCATCGAGCAGCTGAAATGTTCCATTCTGATGGATCAGACTGAATACCCGGGGGCCCTCCCCGGTCACTAACAGCTGTGGCCCGCCGGCGTTTCCTTCGATCAAGCGCCACTGCACATCTGCGCTGCCCGGCAGGTGCTCGAACATCCCCAAGGCGACACGAGCGAGGTCGGCATTTTGCGAAGTATCGATAACGAACGCCTCAAAGACCCTGGCCATACGGATCTGCTGGACGCTGGCCCTGGCCGCTTCAGCCAGGCGCAACGCCACCCGCCCGGTGTCGAGCAGCCGCTGGCGATCAGCAGTGCTTGCCCTGCCCACGAGCACGTTTGCAGCGCTACTGTGCAGACTCGGAAACACGCGGCGCAATGCCGCAATACCGGGCCCGTTACTGTCCTGCATGCTGTCGTACAAGCGCTGGAACAACTGTCGGCGTTCGTTCCAGGTCAGCTCGGCCAGGTCCTGATCGGACAATCCGGCAGCGCCCGGCAAGCCCTGGGCATGGTGCAGCACGGTGATGTCCTCGACCGATTCGCCGCTACGCAAACGGCGGACCAGATCACGGATACGCTGGTCCAGCCTGATACGCATCACGCTGTCCTGCAGCTCGGCCGACGGCGCCTGCGCATACACATGCAAAGCGCGCAGGTCGTCATTACCCAGACCATGGATGCTCAGAACCAGATCGATCTGCTCAGCGTCAAGCTCACCGAAGGCTCCACCCAGGCGGCGGAACATGCGATGAGTCTCTTCCCACTCGGCCGGTTGATCACTCCACAACCGCCAGGCTCCGGCATCGTTGTGGCGTAGCAGCGGTCCGTGACCGTCCTTCGGCCGCAGTTGCCACTGGCCAGCGCTGGCCCGCTCGACCACGGCATAATACTGACCGTCCATCTCGATCCAGGACTGTTCGGCCAGACGATGGACCCCCAGGCTGTCACGCGTTGCTTGCGGCACTGGCTGTGCACTGCGAAATGGCGTCAGGTCCTGGTTCCACAGTTTTGTACTGCCGTCCTCCAACTGCGCCGGCACCAGTGCATCCACCACCGAGGACCGCTGCCATACCCTGCTCACGGCACTGACACCGACGGCGGTGGCAGCAATCACCGCAAGATCGATGACCACATTCAGCAGATGGTCGAAGGCCTCATTGGTATCGCCCGCATGCCAGGCTTCGATGCCATGGTAGACCTCACCGAGCAGCTGCCAGGCGTTGACCGCCAGCAGCGCCGCGCCTATGGCTGGCACGAAGAAACCGGCCAGGCCGAGCAGCGCCCAGCCTTCGGCAGCCAGACGCTGGTCATGCGCGTGCTGGACCTCGCGGTCCAGATCGGCCACCGGCACCGCAATCATCGCCGCGTCGTCCTTGATCTGGCGGATGCGTGCTTCAGCCAGTTTTTCGAACAGTGGCCGCCGATAAGCCAGCACATGTTCTTCGAGGCTGATGTTGGCCCAGATCGCCAGGTCCGCATAGGCAGGGATGACCACGGAGAAGAAACGCTGGCTATCACGCCGCCGTACAAAGCGGCTGAAAAAGCGTTGATACTGACTTGAGCGAAGGCGTCTGCCCAACTCATTGGCGAGGTAGCGCAGGCTTTTGCAGGCAGTCCAGGCGCCGTTCGGATCGCCGGGAATATGCACCAGCACGCACTTGGTGGTAGTGCTCAACACGCCTTCATCGAAGACATTGAGCACGACAATCTGCTCCAGTGCGCAGCCGAGCAGGTTCAGTTGCATGGCCACGACAGGATCGCCGTCGAGACGGTCCAGCCTACCCACGCTGCAGAGCCCGGCCACTAGCTGGAGTTCGCTCTCGGTCAATACGCCCTTGAGCCTGGCCTCATAAGCATCGGTGAGCATGGTGTAGCGATGCGAACTGGCCAATAACTGCGCTACGCTGTCGGCGGTGCCACTCCTGGTTTGCGGCTGGAAGACGCTGTCCAGATGGCGCTGATACTGTCCCCCGACGTCGGTATCACGGCACAGCCTGGCAAATTCAATGGCGCTGGGTGTCTGGAGGTTGCCCGCTCGAGCGTTGCTCAAACGATTGCCCTTAGGCTGCCCGCCAGCCACGCTTTCAGCGGCGGTAAAATTGCGCAGCGCTGCCTCGACCAGCGGAATTTCCTCATACACAACTTCGGTGAGATGAACGCCGACGGGCTGTTGATTGATCACCGGCTCCCGGTGCCCGCTGATAAATTTCCAGCGCCGTACGTTGTAGTCGTCGGCGAAACGCTCTTTCATGGCCTTTTCCAAAGCGTCGATCGCGAAACTGTCGATACTCTGAATACGCGTCAAGGCCTTGCTCAGCCGCTGGCGGACAACCAGGCTGTTGCGCATCGCATCGCCAAGCGCGCTCAGCTGCTCGGCACTGGCCTTGCGCAGCCAGACTGGTAAGCGTTTGCCGATAATGCTGTCTTGATAGGTTTGTTCTGTCGCGAGCGTGTCTGCTGCCGCGGCTTCCTGACTGTGGCTGGTTTCCATGGCGCGAGCCTTCTGTATGACTGAAGACGCGAGCCTAGGCTTCGAGGGTTGTCAGGCGTACTTAGATAGCTACTACCCGGTTGAAAACTGTGCTCGTGACAGCATACTGGCAACACATGTCACATCAGCCCAGCGGTCAACGCTACTGATATTTCTGCCAGTAGGAAAAGCCATCTCCATCCGTTAGGTTGAAACACCGTCGCCAGCCATTGTTCAGCATTGACTGGTGCACCCATACCGACCATTGACACTGTGGGTATCGCGTATGGAAGCGCTTATCCGGAAAACCTCAAAGCAGAAAAATATTGCTTTAGCTGCACATAAGGCTGCAAAAGCACGTTGCTGCGCTGGGTAGTTGACAATAAGGCAGCGCTGAATCGACACGTACTTTATGCAACCAGTACAACAGGCCATTTAATCGAAGACGCCACAGACATCCCTGTCAACAAAATGCTGAGCGGCCCCATGGGAGGAGATCAACAGATTGGCACCCGCATAGCAGCGGGTGAAATAGATACCTTGATATTTTTTGGGGACCCTCTGGGCACCCTGCCGCACAGCGCTGATGTAAAAGCCCTACTGCGCCTTGCAACGGCATGGAATATTCCCATTGCAAGCAATGAAACCACAGCCAATTTTTTACTTCGGTCCCCTTTGTTTGATCAGCAAATCACAATATCCATTCCCTGTAAGGTGATTTCCCTATGGGTATAAGCACCGGACCGTGGGCGTCCTTTCTTGCTTGCGACATCGCGACAATCAATGATCCCGGTTACAACGCAGAATATCGGCGTTTCGGCGTTCGTGTGTCGGGCAGCAGAGCCCGGCAGCTGGTTCGCCGTGTCCGTGGCGACTGGGGCGACATCTGTGTCGAGGACCAGAAAATCAACGATGACGCGCTGAAAGTGCATTGCCGTCTGTTCTCGGCCTATGAAGCCCACCACACTACCGTGAGGGTCTTCACCGAGGCTGATCGAGGGTCCCCTTAAGTTGCTATCTGAAGATTATTGAAAGCCGGTATGTTGCAATCAAAAACATCAACACACCGGCTTTTTATCTTCAGGCCAGACTAGCGCTCACACTGGACCAATGCCACCCCACTACAGTGGTGTATAGCTGATATTGTCAACATACGAGCCGCCTGCACCTGTCTCTAACCTGAACGACGCGATTGCAGCATTAGGTGACGTATAGGTTACACGCGTTGAATACTCGGTATAACCCGCAGGAGTGTGACTAAAATCTGGCGTCGTGATGGACCCAATTTCAGTACCGGAAGCTGTATAGAAACGCACGACACTTTGAATTTTGTGATGATCAGATATATCGAATCTTACACTTTTTGCCAACCCACGCAAATCGAACCTGACCCAGGCAGACGGATAAACACCTAGCACTTTACCGACAGTGGGATACCACCTTGGATCAGTGGAGTTGAGAATCACAGCATTGTCATTTTCCACCGTTGCACGGCTGCCTAAAAGGTCAAACACAGTTCCCTTCGGCAGAAGCCGCAAAGTCTCGCCTTCGAAGTCTTCGAAAGTCCACGCACCTTCCAATTGCAAGTCAAAGACATCCGAGTATATTTTCTGCGTCGTTCCATTACGAATGACCTGATAGGATACAGGAATAGTTCTTCCGGTGGGGCTGATTGAAGTTTGTAGATTTGCCTGGAGCACCGTTGACAGCGGCAGCGACACATCCTGGAGTCCGAGCACGGTTATAAACTGCATCTGACTCGAATACTTCCCGACGATGATTATTAATTCATCACCTATTTCTTGAACCGAATAACGCGGAACTCGTACCAACATCTTATTGTCACTTCTGTCAACCAGCTTCAGTGTGCCTGCATTGGATTGCGGTAGCAACGGCGCGGGCAAGGTGCTTTTCAACATGGCGGCGGTTGCCATTGTAAAGATGTAATCATACGACGCCAAAATTGGCTTGCCCGGCCACTCGATGGTGTAATAAACCGTCACTTCGACAGGTGCGTTCGCGTTGAGTTTCAACTCACTTTCAGGGACGGTGAAATAACTGGCCTGATCACCCGCCTGCAGAACCTGCGTGTCTTCATAATAACCGCCGTCGTCTGTTTCCCAGTACAGAGTGATCGTGCACGGAGAAGGCTGTTCGACGCCTGCCGGAATCGTGATGTCCAGGCCGTATTGGTAAAGGCTATCGGTTGGATCTAAGCGGTCATTGACCAATGGCGGATCTGCAATGGGCGCTGCCAACACCTCGGTGACATAACCTATGTAGTAAATGCCCACTTGTGAGGTAAAGGTTCGTTTTCCACGCTTGACCTCATAAGAGATTTCGACGTGTCCCCCGTCGAAGGGCTTGAGATAGGTTGCACCACTGAGTCTGATGTTGACGTCCTTATTCACCCACTGGCTACTGATACGGAACATCTGCGCCTGCAAGAGGTGACTCGAACCGTCCGCCTTGGTCGCTTTACACACTACCGTGACTTCGTCCCCATCCAGCAGATTGGTACTGAGCGGGATCTTCACATGCGCGAACCTCTCATCCGCATCCACCCAGTCATGACTCGCTTCCTGCACGCCCACCAGCGGCATCAACGCCGGCATACCTTTGACATTGATATACCCTTTCTGCGACGTTTGGGTGGTGTTGTTCGACGTCAATGTGTAACCGAACTGCGCCCCACCACCGCCAAGCTTGGCCCACTCGTCGAAAGGCACTTCGAACTGCAAAGGCTTGCTGGGGTCCGTGACCACCAACGGCCCAAAGTTCAGGCTGATGGCCTGCCCCTGTTGGGAGGTACCCACCCAGTGTAACAGTACACTGTCAGTTGCCTGGAAATTCGTAATTACTTGAACAATCGCATGATCACCTCTGATGTTTCCGAGGTCAATTTCTCCTGTACTGATGATCGCGCCGTTGTAATCCAATACGCTTGGCGCAGACAGCGTATTGATTGTTAGCATGACTTCGACAATGGCATCTTTGGACCATTCAGACTCGTTGCCTACTAAATCCACCACGTAGTAATAAACAGGTAATGTCTTGCTGTCGCCTTCTGCCTTGATCGTATTTTCGTCAACTTCAATGATGATGGGCTGATTGAGTTCCGCGTTGGTAACAACATGCACGATTTCCTGATCACCCCAATAGAGGATGAGTTCATCATGCTCGTTCATGCTCAACCAAGGCTGGATAGTGACCTTGACCTTTGCCTTGGCTTCTTTGGGCCCGATCACACCAGATGCAGGTAAGTCGATGTCTGGAGCCGGGAGTTCCAGGCCTACACCCTGGTTGCCTTGCACGCCTGGCTGGCCCTTGCGGAATAGCGTTTTGACCGGGGCCGACTTTCCACCTGTGGTCAGGATATAATGCAGTGCGTTTTCGCCCTCGGGAATATCCTTGCCTGGAATACTAATACTGGAGTAAGACCCGTTCTGAATTTTGGCCCATACCGTCTTCCTACCCCAAATGACCGCCACGCTTACACCCGGTTTAAGCAATGGGTGAGCGGGTATGAGAATGGTGACCTTATCAGATTGATTGGCGACCAGTTCATCACTTATACCAAAATCAATACTGGCTGCAGGATGTACGGCATCATACACATATGGACGCGGAAGGTCGGTTGGTTTGGGTTTTCCATACTTACCCTCAACGTATTTCTCATAGTCTTTCAACTCATCATCGATACTCTGGGTACCGCTTGAGGATGAAGCGATCACATTGGCGGGGCCAGCCCCAGGGATACTTGTAGCGGCCATGGGTGAATCCTCCTTGATAAGTGAGGTATGAGAATAAGCCCCTCAGCTCAGTGCCTCTACTGGCAAAAATACTAGGTTCCGAGCGAAACCCCGAGAAACCCGGTCGCCACCTCTCGAATGTTGGGTTTTTGTAGAATTTCCAGCCACTTACGGAAAGGAATTCTGTGATGGCAAAGCGTTGCGAACTCTCGGATGAGGACTGGAGTGTGGTCGCCGATCTCTTCACTGCTATCCATGGCAGAGGGCGCCCAAGCCTGAGCGACCGTTTGATGCTTGATAGCGTGCTCTGGGGGCTTTGCTCGGGTGCCGCGTGGCGAAATATGCCCGAACGCTTTGACCCCTGGTCAACGGGGTATCAACTGTTTCGGGTCTGGTGAACGGTAGTGTCGGCCAAGGCCATATGTACATCTCCCGGTCTCGTAGGGTCGAGGAGATGTATATCGATAGCGGAGCCCAAGCTCTGCCAACAATCCGCTACGCCAATCACCCGGAATCGCTGTACTTGAAAATGTACTTGAAATTCGTGGTTGGCAGTGGATTCAGACAGACTGCACTGGAACGAAAAAAAGACGCCTAAGCGTCTTTTTTCTAGGACTTACAGACTTCTATAGAACCCTGTAGATCTGTATTTGGAGCGGGAAACGAGACTCGAACTCGCGACCCCGACCTTGGCAAGGTCGTGCTCTACCAACTGAGCTATTCCCGCATTTGGTGACGGCCATTCTATAGGATCATGAATCGCCGTCAAGCCCTTGATTCAAAAAAGCTTTATTTTTGCTCCGAACCTTCGCGCAGGTGCGGCCAGGCGGCGCGCAGGTAGTGCACCATCGACCACAGGGTCAGGCCGGCAGAGACCATCAGCAAGGCGTAGCCCAGGATCACCCAGAAGGTCAGCACCGGCGGGTTGGCCAGCAGGATTACCAGCGCCAGCATCTGTGCCGCGGTTTTCCATTTGCCCAGGTTCGACACGGCCACATGCGCCCTCGCCCCCAGTTCAGCCATCCACTCGCGCAGCGCCGATACCACGATCTCGCGACCGATGATCACCGCCGCTGGCAGTGTCAGCCAGAAGTTCGCATGCACCTGCACCAGCAGCACCAGGGCCACGGCGACCATCAGCTTGTCGGCTACCGGGTCGAGGAAGGCGCCAAAGGGCGTGCTCTGCTGCAGGCGACGGGCCAGGTAACCGTCAAGCCAGTCAGTGGCCGCCGCAATGGCGAAGACGCTGCTCGCTGCGATATAGCTCCAGTGATACGGAACATAAAACAGCAGAATGAAGATCGGAATGAGCAGGACGCGAAGAACTGTAAGTAGATTTGGGATATTCATCGGCACAACTGGCTGCAAAGTGAGCGTGCATTCTACTCGCTATGCAGGTTGGCATAAATCGACTCGGCAAGCTTTTTACTGATTCCCGGTGCTTTGGCGATTTCTTCGATGCTGGCGCGGGTCAGCTCCTGCAAACCACCGAAGTGTTTGAGCAGGTCACGACGACGCTTTGGCCCTACCCCGGCGACGTCTTCCAGGCTGGAAGTACGCCGGGCCTTGCCACGTCGGGCACGGTGGCCGGTAATGGCAAAACGGTGCGCTTCGTCACGGATCTGCTGGATCAGGTGCAACGCTGGCGAGTCGCCCTTGAGGGTGAACTCATGGGCAGCGTCGTTGAGGTAGAGGGTTTCAAAGCCGGCCTTGCGCGTCACGCCCTTGGCCACGCCAAGCAGGATCAGGTCGGGAACCGCCAGTTCCTGGAGCACCTCGCGAGCCATATTCAGCTGGCCTTTGCCACCGTCGACCAGCAGTACGTCGGGCAGCTTGCCCTCGCCGTCCTTGATCCGCCCGAAGCGTCGGGTCAGGGCCTGGTGCATGGCCGCATAGTCATCGCCGGGGGTAACGCCTTCGATGTTGAAGCGCCGGTAATCGGACTTCAACGGGCCTTCCGGGCCGAACACCACGCAGGAGGCGACCGTCGCCTCACCGCTGGAGTGGCTGATGTCATAGCACTCCAGGCGCTGCGGGGTTTCATCCAGGTCCAGCACCTGCGCCAGCGCTTCGAACCGTGAGGCCATGTGTTGGCGGTTGGCCAGGCGCGCACCCAGCGCCTGCTCGGCGTTGGTCACCGCCAATTGCTGCCAGCGCGCACGAGTACCGCGCACCCGATGGCTGATGGTCAACTCACGCCCGCGCAAGGCTTCAATGGCGGCGGTGAACGCTGCGAAGTCTTCGTGCACCACGTTGACGATCAATTCACCCGGCAGGTCGCGCTCGGCATTGCCGATGTAGTACTGGGAGAGAAACGCGGCCATGACCTCGGCCACCTCCTCTTCGATCCCGACCTGGGGAAAGAAATTCTTGCTACCCAACACCCGACCGCCGCGCACGCTGATCAGGTGCACGCAGGCGCCACCCGGGTTGGTGAACGCGGCGATGACGTCCACGTCGCCGCTGCCGCCCTCCATACTCTGCTGGTCCTGAACCCGGCGCAGCAAGGCGATCTGGTCGCGCAATTCAGCGGCCTTCTCGAACTCCAGCGCCATGGCTGCCTGCTCCATCTCGGCATTCAGCTCGTTGGTCAGTTGATGACTGCGGCCTTCGAGGAACATCACCGAGTGCCGCACGTCAACGGCATATTCCTCAGGCTCGACCAGGCCGACACAAGGCGCCTTGCAGCGTTTGATCTGGTATTGCAGGCACGGCCGGGTGCGGTTGCTGTAATAGCTGTCTTCGCATTGCCGGACGAAGAAGGTTTTTTGCAGCAGGCTCAGGCTTTCACGAATGGCCCCCGCGCTGGGGTAAGGCCCGAAGTACTTGCCCTTCTGCTTCTTGGCGCCGCGATGAATCCCCAGCCGCGGGAACGGTCCGTCAGAGAGGAACACATAAGGGTAGGACTTATCGTCGCGCAGCAGGATGTTATACGGCGGCCGCCATTCCTTGATCAGCGTCTGCTCAAGCAGCAGCGCTTCGGTCTCGTTGGCGGTGATGGTGGTTTCGACCTGGGCGATACGTGCCACCAGGGCAGCCGTCTTCGGCGCCAGGCCGGTCTTGCGGAAATAGCTGGCCAGGCGCTTCTTGAGGTTCTTCGCCTTGCCGACATACAGCAGCCGGGCTTCACCGTCGAACATCCGGTAAACACCCGGGCGACCGCTGCAGGTCGCCAGGAAAGCACTTGAATCGAACACAGGGGTCATGAGTTCAGAGACTGGCGTCAACCATGCCATGGCGGACCGCCAGCAGCGTCAGTTCGACGTCGCTGGTGACCGAGAGTTTTTCGAAGATCCGGTAACGGTAAGTATTGACCGTTTTCGGTGACAGGCACAGCTTGTCGGAGATGATCTGCACTTTCTGGCAACCGACGATCATCAAGGCGATCTGGATTTCCCGCTCCGACAGCGCGTCGAACGGCGAGCCTTGCGGCTGGAACGACTTGAGCGCCAGTTGCTGGGCGATCTGCGGGCTGATGTAGCGCTGACCGGCAAACACCAAGCGAATGGCCTGGACCATTTCATCCAGGCCCGCACCTTTGGTCAGGTAGCCGGCTGCCCCCGCCTGCAACAGGCGCGTGGGAAACGGGTCTTCCTCGCAGACGGTCACCGCCACCACTTTCACATCCGGATGACTGCGCAGCAGTTTGCGCGTGGCTTCAAGGCCACCGATCCCGGGCATTTTCACGTCCATCAGGACCACATCGGGCTTGAGTTCACGCGCGACCTTCAACGATGCCTCGCCAGAGTCGGCCTCGCCCACCACCTGCAGACCATCGATATCGGCCAGCATGCGGGTGATGCCCGTACGTACCAGATCGTGATCATCGACCACCAGGACCCTAATCAAGCAGACACCTCACACTGCGGCGGCAATTGGATCCCGCCACCTTAGCAAAAAACCAGGCGCTAGAGCTAACGGAACACGTCATCGCATCGCTGCTATTTCGCCGTTGCCCGCTTCACGGCCAAAAACACTCGAATCGCGCCCGGAAACCTTCGCATAAGCCCTTGGCAGAGCATTGGCAAGACTACCGAGCAATTGCGCGATGGCGGCCTGATCGGCCGCGGGCAAGCCGCGAAAATCCCCCAGCAAGCGCTCCTCCTCCGGGCTCAGACTGCCCTGGAGGACAGGCGTACGCGTACCGCTCAACACATACAGGGCATCGACGCCACGCGATGCCACCGCCGCCAGGTAATCGGCCTTGGGCGTTCGCTCGCCGCTCTCGTACTTGCCCTGGGCATTGGGCTCGACCCCACCAATGTCACCGAACACCCGCTGGGTAAGCCCCAGACGCTCCCTTTCTTCCCGTAGACGGGCACCGATTCCGTTCATTGCGATCCATGTCCTTGATACATCACCCAGAGGGGCAACTACGTAAGACCTACAGGATAGGTCAGTCGCACGGCACTATGCACAGGAACACGAGTACTGCACAAGCCAGCACATGCCTCGCCTGCCTGAGGTTGTCTGTACAAGGAATTTACTCGGCGCTCGATGGCCATAGAACCGAACATCGGCAGGTAAACTTTCATCACGGCGAAAATCGCACTTTAGTGCTACTTAATAACTATCTAAATGCCATCACCCAGCACAATTTAAGCCAACAAAAAAGTTCAATGACAACAGCAAAACCCAGCAACAAACCCGCCAAAACCTAGTCGAAACCGCAACAAAATTCATTTTATTGGCGCCATAAAACCGCCAGAACAAGCAAGCCTGTTTTTTGACACACAACTTATTGGCAAGTTTAACTTATTGATTTTTAAGAGTTTTTTAAACTTAACGAATAAATATCAAATAGTTTTGAATTAACAACAACAGATTGCTTGCGCAACTAAAAATTTCCCCCTTAGGATAGAAATAAGACAACGAACAACACGGCCATCGCCTGTTCAGCGCGCGGTATGTTTATGCGTGCTCGCCTCGTCGACATCACCGATAAACCGAGTAACCGGGTCAGCATTGCCGAACCCGGAAGAGGGAACTATGAACATTAGTATTTTTGGACTGGGTTATGTGGGTGCCGTGTGTGCCGGCTGCTTGTCTGCCCGCGGTCACCAGGTGTTGGGCGTCGACATCTCTCAGGCCAAGGTCGACATGATCAACCAGGGCAAATCGCCGATTGTCGAACCCGGGCTTGAGCAACTGTTGCTCGATGGTGTGAATCATGGCCGCCTGCGCGGCACCACTGATGTTCAGGCCGCCGTGCTGGCGACCGAGATGTCGCTGCTGTGCGTCGGCACGCCGAGCAAGAAAAACGGTGACCTGGACCTGGTCTACATGGAAGCGGTGTGCCGCGAAATCGGTATGGCCCTGCGCGACAAAGGCAGCCGCCATACCATCGTGGTGCGCAGCACGGTACTGCCAGGCACGGCGAAAAATGTAGTCATCCCACTGCTTGAGAAAGCTTCGGGCAAACGCGCCGGTGTTGATTTCGGGGTTGCCGTGAACCCCGAGTTTCTGCGCGAAAGCACTGCGATCCAGGACTACGACTTCCCGGCCATGACCGTGATCGGCGAGCTGGACCAACACTCCGGCGACCTCCTCGAGTCGCTGTACAAGGGCCTTGACGCACCGGTGATCCGCAAGTCGATCGAAGTCGCCGAAATGATCAAGTACACCTGCAACGTCTGGCACGCGACCAAGGTCAGCTTTGCCAACGAGATCGGCAACATTGCCAAGGCCTCCGGTGTCGATGGCCGCGAGGTGATGGATGTGGTCTGCCAGGACTACAAACTCAACCTGTCGCGCTACTACCTGCGCCCAGGCTTTGCCTTCGGTGGCTCCTGCCTGCCCAAGGACGTGCGCGCCCTCACCTACCGTGCCGGACAACTGGACGTTGAGCACCCGCTGCTGGCCTCGATCATGGACAGCAACCGCAACCAGGTGCGCAATGCCTTCGAGCTGATCGCTCGTCAGGACAAACGCCGCATCGGCCTGCTCGGCCTGAGCTTCAAGTCCGGTACTGACGACCTGCGCGAAAGTCCGCTGGTGGAACTGGCCGAGATGCTGATCGGCAAGGGTTACGAGCTGAGCATCTATGACGCCAACGTCGAGTACGCACGGGTTTTCGGTGCCAACCGCGAGTACATCGAATCGAAGATTCCTCACGTCTCGTCCCTGCTCTGCAGCGACCTCAGCCAGGTCATCAACGAGGCTGACGTGATTGTACTGGGCAACAACGACGATCGCTTCGCCCAGGCCCTGGATGTCGCCGATGGCAAACAGGTCATCGACCTGGTCGGCTTCATGCCCCATGGCAGCAACAGCAGCCAACAGGGTATCTGCTGGTAACGCCTGAGACTCCGTAGAGAGCACCCGGCAAGCATCCCAGGCCTGCGCCTGAGCGAACTGCACACCTGCCTCTGTCTGCCTGCCGTACTGCGGCCGGGCCTGGCAAGTGCGCGTTTCGCTCAGGCTCAGGCGCCTGTACAACGGAGCAACGGTTAGATGGAACGACAGCAACAACCGCCTTCGGGCGCACGACGGGCAGCCATGAGCTTATGCGCCTGGGCCTGCCTGTTCGGCCTGATCGCCCTGGCCTCGGAGATGATCGCCCCGGCGTATCTGGACCCGAGCCACCACAGCTTCATCTTCTTCATCGGCACCCTGGGCATGTGGCGCTATGGCAATGCCATCGTCCACTACGTGCGCGGTATGTACTTCCTGCACTGGAAGTTCCCGCGCATTCGCAAGGCCGTCGAGCGCATGGGCGATGCGGCGCTGCCCGCGCACATGTTCATGGTGGTGACCAGCTTTCGCATCCCCACCCACACCACCTTCAAGGTCTACCAGTCGGTGTTCCAGGAGGTGCAACGGCTCAAGGTGCCGTGCACGGTGATTGCCTCGATTGTCGAAAAAGGCGACGAGCAGTTCATCAAGCAAATCATGCGCAACGAGGTCAAGGACCGCGACGACATCAAACTGGTGATCGTTCGCGCCCGTGGCACCGGCAAGCGTGATGGCCTGGCCCATGCCTTCCGCGCCCTGTCGCGGCAGATGCCACTGGAGGATTCAGTGGTCGGTGTGGTCGATGGCGACACCATGATGCTGCCGGGCTGCGTCGAACGCGCGGTCAAGCTGTTCGCTTACCTGCCCAAGGTTGGCGGCCTGACCACCAACGAGTTCTGCGAGGTCGAAGGCAGCAATCTGATGCGCCAGTGGCACTCGATGCGCTTTGTCCAGCGGCACATCAACATGTGCTCCATGGCCCTGTCGCACCGGGTGCTGACCCTGACCGGACGGCTGTCGTTCTTTCGCGCCAGCGTCATGACCAATCCGGACTTCATCCGCGACGTCGAAGCCGACTTTCTCGAGCATTGGCGCCTGGGCCGCTTCCAGTTCCTCACCGGTGACGACAAGTCTTCGTGGTTGAGCCTGATGCGTGCGGGCTGGGACACCTTCTACGTGCCCGACAGCAACACCCTGACCGTCGAGCATCCACCGGACAACAGCTTCTGGCGCGCCACCCGCCTGCTGATGTTCCGCTGGTACGGCAACTCGCTGCGCCAGAACTTTCGCGCCACCGCCCTGCTCGGCCGCGCACGTCTGGGCTTGTTCACCCTGTATGTGCTGCTCGATCAGCGGGTGTCGATGTGGACCTGCCTGATGGGCCTGACCGCCTCGGTGGTCGCAGGCCTGGTGTTCGGCATCCAGTACCTGCTGGTGTACCTGTTCTGGGTGCTGCTGTCGCGCAGCATTGTCACCGTGCTGTTTCTGTTCGCCGGCCACCCGGTGAGCCCGGTGTACCCCTTTGTTCTTTATTACAACCAGATTGTCGGCTCGGTGATGAAGATCTACGCGCTGTTCCACATGGACCAGCAGCGCTGGACCCGACAGAAAACCACTTTAAGCAACGGCAGCGTCGACTTCGATGCCGCCCTGAACCGCTGGTCCTCCAAAGCGATGCTGTTTTCTTCCATCGCGATTTTCTTCGGGGTCATCTCGGTTCTTCTCGAACTCACGCAACGTTAAGGAAAGCCGCCTGCCATGAGTAGTTCAAGTACACCTACAGTTCCCGGTAAAACTGCTGCCAATGTCGTCCATGAAGCGATCGACGAACGCCAGTACGTGCGCACCCGGATCAATGCCCGCGTCACCCTGGCAGCGGCCGGACAGCCGACAGTGGAAACCAGCCTGCAGGACATTTCCCTGGGCGGTATCGGCCTGCGTCACGACAAGCCGCTGACCATTGGCAGCCTGTACAACGCCTCGATCCGCCTGCGCCTCAATCAGGTCGATCTGAGTCTGGACAGCAAGGTGCGCATCGTCTCCCAGCGCGGCGAAGAAGTCGGCGCGCAGTTCGTCGACCTCGACGCGCAGAAGCGCGACATCCTGCGCTACATCATCAGCGCCTACCTGTCGGGCGAGATTGCCGACATCAACGGCCTGTTCAACGTGATGCAGCGCGAGAACTACATCAAGGAACGCAAGCAACAGCACGCCAGCGCACGCAGCAGCAGCGATCGTCTCAAGGCCGTGACCGGCACCCTGCTCTACGCCGCTGCCGGTCTCGCCGCCCTGGGCTTTGTGGCCTACAAGAGCTACCTGCTGTTCTTCCGCATTCCGGCGGTGCAGGCCCAGGTCTCGGCCAACGCCCAGCTCATCAGCATGCCCGACAACGGTTATGTGAAGTTCCTCCTGCAGCCCGGCCAGACCGAGGTGAAAGCCGGCCAGCCGCTGGCCAACATCTCAACCCAGCTGGCCACCAGCTTCACCAGCCCGGCGGACATGAAAGCCGTGGCCGACCTGTCGCCCGGCGATCTGCAGACCCTGCTCGGGCGCGCCACCATCGAGACGGTGATCAACAGCCCGTGCGACTGCGAGGTTTACTTCCCGAACAAGCCGCTGGATGGCTACGGCTACAAACAGGCGCCGCTGATGCACTTGCTGCCGCGTGACGAAGGCCTGTTCGTTACCGCCAATGTGCCGTTCGACAAGCTGGCCGATATCTCCCGGGTCACCTCGGTGGACCTGAAGGTGTTCGGCCTGGACCAGCACTTCAGCGGCAAGGTGGTCGACTCGCGTGTCGATGAAGCCAACAAGAACCTCGCCCTGACCATCGCTCCGGACACCCCGTTGCCACGCCAGGCCTACCAGAAGCCGGTGGCGGTGGACCTGTTCCTGGGCTTGCCGTTCACGGCATCGCGTTGAGCGCAAAGGAAGGATTGGCGATGAACGCGATGATGCCCTCCCGTCTGCTGCTGGCAGGCCTGTGCGTAGCCTGTGCCAGCGCCGTGTCGGCCGGCCAGAGCCTGGAGCAGATCCGCTACGCGCTGTACAAGGACCCCAGCGCCAATGTCAGTAGCGACCTGCGCCTGCTGTCCGATCGTGGCGACCTGGCCTCCAAGCTGTTGCTCGGCGATGTGCTGGCCAACACCGACGGCGCCAGCCGTCAGGAAGTGCTCGGCCTGTACAAGGAAGCATTCGCCGACGGCCGTGGGCAGATTCCGGCACTGGCTTCGCTGGCACGTCTGCTTGATCGCACCCCGAGCCTGCAAAAAGGCCAGCGTGATTGGGTAGCCCAGGCCTTGACGCGCTACCCGGCAACCCTCGATCCGCGCAACGCCAGCACTACCCTCGAGGTGTTTCTGGTCTACCCGCAACTGGTCTCCAACGACCAGGCGCAGCACCTTCTGGCGCTGTACCAGCAATCGTGCCTGCTCAACTGCCGCCCCGAGCTGTACCGTGCGGTGCTGGCTGAACGCCAGGGCGATCGGCAGACCGCCGAGCATTGGTACCAGCAGGCGGTGCGCGTGGATGTGCGGGCCATCGATCGCTACTACCGCTTCCTCGGTGAAGACCAGGACCGCGCCTTCCCGGCCTTCGCCCGTAGCCTCGAAGCCCAGCGGCCAACCCTGGCGGTGGAGATCGTGCACCGCATCGGCTCGCTGCTCGACAGCATCAACAGCGTGCAGCGCGCCGACCTGGAAAGCGACCGTCAGGCGCGTCAGGTACGTGCCATGGGCACTGCCCAGGTGCAACCTGATGCCGCGCAACTGGCTCGCGAAAAAGCCCGCAGCGACGAATTGGAGCTGGCTCGGGCCGAGGCCCTGCGCTGGCGTGACCATGCTGTCGAGCGCGGCTATGTACCGGCGATAGCGTCCAAGGCCAGCTACATGATCTCCGACCCCACTGCGCATAACGCTGAAGAGACCCAGGCCCTGATCAACCAGGTGCAAGCTCATGAGCCGACCCGCGCCAAGGCGCTGCAAGCCTCGTTCTATATGGTCAACAACTGGTTGACCCTGGACCCGCAAAAGGCCCGCGCGCTGATCGATGAACTGATCGCCAGCCACTACCCCGGCGCCGAGTTGCTGCTGGCCGATTACTACAGCAAAGGCGTGGAAGACCAGCCGGACCAGGACAAGGCCCTGCAAATATTCCAGGCCCAGGCTAAAGCCGGCTCGACGACCGCCTGGTACCGCATGGCCATTCTGTACGCCTATGGCCGGGCCATCTGCCATGACCCGGTCAAGGCCTACACCTATGCCCAGGTGGCGCTTGAACTGGGCGAAAGTGGCGCCCGCAGCCTGATCAAACGCCTGGAAAAGAACCTGAAAAAGGATGACATCGACCGCGCCCTGGCGGCGCGCGCCGATCTGTTGAAGGAGGCAACCCTGTGAAAGCGCATCACTCCCTGTTCGGTGCCCTGCTGGCCCTGACACCGCTGTACCCGGCCATGGCCGCCGAAGAAATCACCGGCCCCGAAGCAGACAGCAACGAACCGGTGCGGGTGCTGCCCAGCGACGGCAGTGCGCCGGTGATCACCTCGGAGTTCTTCAACAAACTGACCGTGCAGACCGGCTACGGCCCGGAAAACTCCGAGGTTGGCCGCAGCCGCGAGATGTTCTACAGCTTGCGCTACGAGCCATCGTTTGCCTGGTACTCGCCGGAAAAGCGCTGGGCCAAGTGGATGGTCTATGGCCGCCTGTGGCTGAACTACGACTCCAGCCAGTCGATCAGCACCCAGAACGAGAACAGCAACAGCTTCGACCGCGAACAGCCTGAAGGCTGGTACGCCGAACTGCGCGAGCTGTACGTCAAACGCAACCTGCTCGGCGATGACCCGCGCTTCTCGCTGTCGGTCGGCCGCCAACGCTATTTCGATGACTACGGCATCTGGTGGGACGACAGCCTGGAGTCGCTGCGCTTCAACTACAACGACACCTTCTCCCGTGGCTTTTTTGCCGTGGGGCAGAAGTTCTACAACTACAACAGCGACGTCAACAGCCTGGCCGACAGTGAAGAGCGCACCACCTACCTGATGGGTGAATACGCCTACCGCTGGAGCGAACGCAACTGGGCCGGCGTGCGCCTGATGCACGAGAACGACCACAGCGGCCACGACCCGGAAGATCGCTACGACTTCAAGGGCATGCGCTACGGGCTGTTCTTCAAGGCCGATGACCTGGACGTTAGTCCGCTGTTCAGTGACTACCACCTGGAGCTGGCCGGTCTCGATGGCAAGGTCGACAACACCGATGGCAACGGCACTACCAGCACCGGCAACAATGCCAGCGGCTGGGCAGCCCTGGGCGAGATCGGCAAGCGTTTTCATGACTTGCCCTGGACGCCACGGGTAGCCCTGCGCGGCGGCCTGACCGACAAGCCGAGCAACGAAAACGACGGCTTTCGCCTCAATGCCATCCAGTCTGACCGCATCACCCGCCAGGGCAGCTACAGCACGCGCCTGACCAGTTCCTTCGTCAGTCTCGACCTGCGCAACCTGAGCTACTACGGCATAAGCCTGGAAACCAACCCGACCCCACGCAGTGCCCTCGACCTGCGCGTGACCGACCTGAAATTGCGCGATGCCGACGGCACCCTGCCAGTGCGCATCGACGGTGACCAGCGCAGCGAACGCAACCGCGCCATTGCCCAGGGCAACCACGGTGGCGGCAAGGACGTCGGGCAAATGTACGACCTCAACTACTACTGGAAGATGTTCCCGGTGGCCATCGACGGCAAGCACCTGGACGTCAACGCCCTGGTCAGCGCCAGCTACCTCAATGCCGGCAACGCTCTGGACAGCGGTGATGACTACCAGCTGAGTGTCGGCGTGGTGATCAGTTACTAAGGACGGACCCTTCGATGATCTTCGCCTCCAACGTCTTTTTATTCCTCTACCTGCCGTTGTTCCTGGCCGTGTACTTCCTCGCCCGGCCGCAGTGGCGCTCGACCGTGATCGTTGCTGCCAGCTACATCTTCTATGCCTGGTGGCGCCCGGACTTTTTGCTGCTGTTCGTCGCCATCACTTACTGGAACTACTGGTTCGGCCTGCGCATCAAGGCGCGCCTGGACGCCGGCGACAAACGCTGGGCCCTGCGCCTGCTATGGATCGGCATCGTCGGCAACCTGTCGACCCTGGGCTACTTCAAATACGCCAACTTCGGCGCCGAAGTGCTCGCCGCCCTGCTCGCGCCGCTGGGTATCAATACCTGGAGCCTGGAGACCATCTTCCTGCCGCTGGGCATCTCTTTCTATGTGTTCCACGCCCTGAGCTACATCGTCGACATCTACCGCAAAGACGCGACACCGACGAACAACTTCATCGACTTCGCCGCCTTCGTCGCGCTGTTCCCGCACCTGGTCGCCGGCCCGATCCTGCGCTACAGCCAGCTGGCGCCGCAGCTGCGCCAGCGCACCCACTCCCTGGAACTGTTTTCCCTGGGGGTGTGTCGCTTCATGCTCGGCTTCATCATGAAGGTGCTGATCGCCGACCAGCTGGCGCCGATCAACGTGCTGTTCATCAGCGAAGGCACCCTGCAGCTCAGCGACGCCTGGTTCGGCCTGGTGGTCTCGACCCTGCAGCTGTACTTCGACTTCGCCGGTTACAGCCATATGGCTTTGGGCCTGGCGCTGATGATGGGCTTCCGCTTTCCGGAGAACTTCAACCAGCCCTACGTCTCGCAGAGCATCACCGAGTTCTGGGCACGCTGGCACATGACCCTGGCGCATTTCCTGCGCGACTACGTGTACATGCCGCTGGTGCGCAAACGGGTGGCCGGGGCACTGCCGGCACTGGTCTACACCATGCTGCTGTCGGGGCTGTGGCACGGCGCAAGCTTCGCCTTCATCTTCTGGGGCCTGTTCTTTGGCCTGGGGATGGTCATCGAACGCAAATACAACCTGGCGACCAAGATCACCACGCCCTACCACCTGGGACGCAACCTGCGCACCTTCGTGCTGATCATCCTGAGCATGCCGCTGTTCTTCACCAACGACCTGCGTCACAGCCTGGATATCTATCAAGCGCTGTTCGGCTTCAACGGCCTGGGCTCGCTGGACCTGTACGTGCTCGGAGCCTCGAAGATGGCCATGTCGTTTGCCGCCGTCGCCCTGTGCTGGCTGGTGCTGGCCGGCAGCAACAACGTGCGCTACTACGCCGGCAATAAAGAGCAGTACTTCATGCGTCATGTCGGTGGCCTCAAGGCCGTGCTGCTGTGGGCCGGTTTCGCCCTGGCGCTGAGCAGCCTGGCGGCGAACTCCTTTTCACCCTTTCTGTACTTCCAGTTCTAGGAGACGGCCATGTACCCGGTCATGAGTTCGGCGAGCAAGGTCAACGGCATCCTCTTTGGCGTAGTGCTGGCAGGGATGTTCGTCTATTCCCTGCCGCCAGTGTTCAGCTTCGCCAAAAGCCAGAGCGATGCCTGGAACCTGTTTGTCGATGGCAAGTTGCTGCGCAAGTTCGAGCAGGTCTACGACAAGCGCTTCTTCCTGCGCGAACCCTCGGTTGAACTGTGGGCCAACGCCCAGTACCGCTTGTTCGACGAAGGCACCAAAGGCGTGGTGCTGGGCAAGGACGGCTGGCTGTACACCAACCAGGAGTACCGCGTACCGAACAACCTGCAAGCCAACCTGGAAGGCCAGCTGGCGCAAATCGCCGAGGTCGAGCAAAAGCTCAAGGCGCATAACAAACGCCTGATCCTGCTGCCGCTGCCGATGAAGGTGGATGTCTATGGCGCCCATACCGAGCGTGCGGTCGATCCGCGGGCGATCAGCCTGTACGACCGCTTCATTGCCGGCCTGCAGGCGCAGAAAACCGAGGTCACGCCAGTGCGTTCGGCCTTCCTGTACAACAGCGCCGGCCCGCAACTGTTCCTTAAATCCGACACCCACTGGAGCCCAGAAGGCGCGCGGCTGACGGCCTATGAACTGGCCCGTCAGCGCCCCGATCTGCTCGGCGATGAGCGCTACGTGTCGCACAAGGTCGCGGAAAAAACCGTCAAGGGCGACCTGATGAACTACATCCAGTTCAATCACGCCCAACTGGCCCCGCAGTTCGGCCCCAGCCAGATCGCCCTGTACGAAACCCTCAAGGCCGAACAGAACACTGACGCGTTGTTCGCCGACGAACAGCAGAGCCTGCTGCTGGTCGGCACCAGCTACAGCAAGATCGACGACTGGAACTTCACCGGCTTCCTCAAAGAAGCGCTCAACCGCGACCTGCTCAGTGTCGCGGTGGAAGCCCGCGGCCCGTTCGAGGCGATGAACCAGTTCCTCGCCAGCGACGACCTCAAGAACCCGCAGATCGACACGGTGATCTGGGAGTTCCCGCTGCGCACCCTGCTCGCCCACCGCCTGGGCTCTCTGAGCCGTCCCGGCCAGACCCAGCATTTCTGACACTTTCAAGGAGATCGACATGAACCGTTCGCTCAAGCACCTGCTCACCGCCAGCGCCTTGTTGCTGGTCAGCACCCAAGGCGTGGCCGCCGAAGGCAACGCCGACCTGTACGACGCCGTGGCCCCGGCCGACTCCGCCTTTGTGCGGGTGCTCAACCTGTCCGACAGCAACATCGACGTGACTCTGAGCGGCAAGGTCAACCCGCAGCGGGTCGCCGCCGGACAACTGAGTGGCTACCGCTTCACCCCGGCCGGTAGCCACAAGATCGCTGTCGGCGCCAAGGCCATCGAGCCACAGCTCAAGGCCAATGCCGCGAGCACCGTGGTCTATGACGGCAACACCCTGACGCTGATCGCCGACAAGTACGTCAACGAGCCGAAAAAAGCGCAGATCGCCTTCTACAACCTGACCCCGGTCAAGGTCGCGCTGAAAACCGTCGATGGCAAGAGTGTGGTGGTCGACACCCTGGGCAAGGACCAGACCGGCAGCCGCATGGTCAACGAAATCAAGATCGGTTTTGCCGCTTATGACGAGCAACAGAAAATCGCCCAGTTCGAGGAACTGTTCCTCAAGAAAGGCCGCTCCTATAGCTACGTACTGCTGCCTCAGGGCAACGGCTATCGCAGCATGAGCCTGGCCAACAGCATCGACCCGAGCGAGTGAGCGGCGCCATGAAAAGCCTATTCGCCCTTGGTCTGGCCGTTGCCGGCGCGCTGTTCAGCGTGCACGGCGCGGCCGCCGACAGCAACCCGGCCACCTGCAAAGGCCTGGAGTGCTTGATGTGCCCCGGCTTGAGCAATCCTCAGCATTACGCCGAAGGCCGCATGAAGCTGATGCGCGAGATCGTTCCGGGCAAGGATCGCTGGCTGTTTCGCTCGGCGGTCGACCTGACCAACGACTTCGGCATCCCGGCGCCGATGCGCCCGGAGTTCGCGCGCCTGATGGACACCTTCCATCGTCAGGGTATCCAGGTGGCCATGGCCATCCAGCCAACCCGCGGCCTGATGCACCGCGACAAGCTGTACGCCGACAAACTGCATGGCTTCGACTTCGCCCGTGCCAGCGGCAACCTGAGCAGTTATCTGCAGCAGTTGCGCAACGGCGGCGCCATCGTCGCACCGATGATGCAGGTGGTGCAGAGCCCGCCCGAGGGCGAGTTCTTCTTCCGCCGCGATCACCACTGGACGCCGGCGGGCGCTGAAGCCACCGCCCGCCTGGTGGCCGAGGAAGTACGTCGCCAGCCGTTCTATGCCTCACTGGACAAGAAGCAGTACCGCACCGAGCCCGGGGTGATGGTGCCCAAAGACGGCACCCTGAACCTGGCCCTGAGCTATATCTGCGGCAACAACTACGGTTTCCAGTACGTGCGTGGCTACCAGACCATTCCGCAGGATCAGGGTGCCGAGGCCTTGTTCGACGACGCGCCGGATCCACAGGTGATCCTGGTCGGCGACAGTAACGCCGCCGCCCGGGAAGACGAGAGCAAGCAGTTCAACTTCGACGGTTATCTCAAGCAGTACCTTGACGTCGACATCCTCAACTACGCCCTGCCCGGTGTTGGCCAGGACGGCTCGTTGCTCGAATACCTGCTGTCGGAGAACTACAAGCCCAAGGCGCCGCCCAAGCTGATCATCTGGGAGCTGCCAGCCAACTACCAGCTGGAATCCGAGCTGATGTACCGCCAGCTGATTCCAGCGATCAAGGGCGGCTGCCCGGTGTCCACCGAGGTCATGGCCAACCGCCTGCAGCGTCCGGCGCTGAAGGTCAACGAGCGTATCGAACTGCTCAGTAACGCAGGCCAAGCGCGCAAGGCGGTGAACGCTGGCTTCCTCGACATCCGCATCAGCGACAAGAACGTCAAGGATTTCTATGTGATCGTCTATTACGACAACGGCGCGCGCGACAAGGTCTGGTTCCGCCGCGAGGCGGTGGTCACCGGTGGTCAGTACTACCTGGAACTGAGCCGCGCCAAGGAGTTTGCCGGGGCCAATCTGCTCTCGGTGTTCATGGAGCCGACCAAGCCCGGCAGCGCTGCTACCCAGGTGGAAACCCGACTATGCCTGTGAAGACCTGGAGCGCACTGGCCCTGGGCCTGTGCGCCAGCCTGCAACTGGGCCACAGCCTGGCGGCCAGCTCGATCTGGCCGCCACGGGCCACCGCGCAGTCGGCAATGATCGCCGACTACCGCACCCTGCAATGCAGCAAGGAGCCACCGGCGCCCTACACCGGCAGCTTGCAAATGCAGAGCAAGTACGATCAGCGCGATGCGACCAAGTCGACCCTACGCAGCAGCCCCGATGCCAACAGCGAAAAGATCGGCAAGCAGGTTAAGCAGTTCATCGGCGGATTGATCTATGCCAGCAAGCGTTTCCAGCGGGCGAAAACGCCCCAGGAAGCGAACATGGCCCTGGCCTGCCAGGACCAGTGGCTGCAACGCTGGGCCGAAGCCCAGGCCCTGCTCAGCGCCGACGCCAGCAGCACCGGCATGGCCGCGCGCAAGTGGGCGGTGGCGGCGATGGCCTCGACCTTGCTGATGACCCAGGCCGCCAGCGACGGCAAATTGCAGCTGTCGGCGCAGCAGCGCGAATGGTTCACGCAGCTGGGCGAACGCATCATTGCCGAATACCAGCCGCGCCGGGCGCAAGGTTTTGCCTGGTTCAACAACCATGACTACTGGGCCGCCTGGGCGGTAGCGGCGACCGGCATGCTGATCCAGCGCGACGACTTCATCCAGTGGGCCGACGGCAACCTGCGCCTTGGCCTGCAACAGGCGGTCAAGGCCCGCGATGGCAGCTATGCCTACCTGCCGCTGGAAGTCGCCCGCGGCAAACTGGCCGCCACCTATAGCCAATACGCACTGGTGCCGCTGGTGTTGCTGGCCGAGTCGGCGCAGGTCAATGGCCTGCCCTGGAGCGCGCAAGACCAGCAGACCCTGGAACTGCTGGGCAATTTCGCCGCACGCAGCATCCTTGATCCCGACGAACTGCCCGAGCTCAAGGGCCAATCGCAGATCGCCGTGGCGCCTTACAAGCTGGCCTGGCTGATCCCCTTCCTGCAGCGCGCGCCAGACCATCGCCTGGCTCGCCAGCTGTACGACAGCGAAGACGGTGACGTCGACAACTACAGCCAGATTGGCGGCCCGCTCAAGCCGCTGTACCCCAAACTGCCGTAACCCAAGGACGAATCGCCATGGCCATGCGCCCTCTTTCCCTTTGCTGCCTCGCCGCCCTGCTCTGCGCAGGCACGGCCCAGGCGGCAAGCCAAAGCCTGCCACAGCAGCAGTCGCTGAGCGTGATCAGCAACAGCGAACATCAGGCACAGTTGCAACAGCTGCAACAACAGACTGCCCAGGCCGTGCAGTTGCAGGTCACGGAACGCCCGCGTCCGGCCGGGCGTGCCAGTGTCAGCCTGCAACCGATGTTTTCCTCGCAGAGCGGCAGCTGGCCGTTCGAACCGTTCGTCAATAATGGCCTGTTCCGCGCCATTGCCGGTTACCAGGCACATCACCCGCAGGCGGTACTGATTCGTGGCGGCAGCATCACTCTGGGGCAACTGCACGACGCGCTGAACAACCCACGGATCCTCAAGCCCTACAAGGACGGCTACCTGCTCAGCTATCCGCTGATGATCGGCAGTGATGGCGGCCTGGTGCTGGAAGGCACCAGCCTGTACCTGTACAGCTACTCGGGCACGGCGCTGATCAACCAGGGCTGGCTGGGCCTGAACCAGTCACGCCTGGAAAGTGTCGCCGGCGACAAACCGGGCAGCACCGACCGTGCCTGGCGCCCGTTCGTGGTGGCCTGGGCCGGCAGCCATACCCAGATCATCGGCTCGACCCTTGCACGCCTGGGTTATAACGCCAACCTGTCCCGTGGCCTGAGCACCGCCCTGAGCAGCCAGCAAGCGCCGGGCACGGCCCAGGCTACGCTGATCGTGCGTAACAGCCAGTTCAACGAGCTGTCCAGCGCCGTCGAGTTGCAACACACGCAAGCGCAGATCAACGACAGTCGTTTCGAGCAGTCACAGCAGTACGCCATCGACGTACGCGACAGCCAGGTCAACCTGGTCAACAACCAACTGCGCGGCATCGACAACAACAGTGGCATCCGCCTGCGCGGACAGACGGTGGCACGGGTCGAGCGCAACCTGATCCTCGGCGCGCACAAGGCCGCCATCGAAATCAGTGAGCAGCGCGGCGCCCTGCTGCTCAGCGCCAACCTGATCGGCGACAGCCGCGGCAACGGCCTGCAACTGCGCAACCTGGCACCCAACGCCCAGGCGCCCCTGCTGATCGAGGACAACCTGATCGGCAACAGCCAGGGCAGCGCCGTGGATGCCAGCGAAGTGAGCGGCGCAATCCTGGTCAATAACCGTATCGGCAACACCCCGGAATATGCCATCAGCCTGCGTAATGCCGCGCCATTGGCAGGTCCACTGACCCTCAGTGGCAACACCCTGGGCAAGGCAGGCAAGGCAGTGGTACGGGTCGAAGGACTGCAGCAGGTGGTGCTCGGGCGCAATCGCTTCGAAGGCAAACCGCTGTTGCAGAACCTGTTGATCGGTGACCTGCTGACCATTCAGGGGCCGCTGCTCGACGCCACCCAGCGCCAGGAGCACGTGGTGCGCGTCAACCGGAACGGTAGTCAATAGTCCGCTGCATGCGCACGAAGCATTCATCCTCGCCCATTGCTTGAAACCCCCGGCGCTGGTACAGGGCCTGCGCCGGGTTGCTTTTGAAGACTGTCAGACGCATCAGCGGTAAACGCCGCTCGGCAGCCCAGCCGGCCAGGTGCTCCAATACCTGGGTACCGATGCCGCGCCCACGGGCATTCTCGAGCAGATGCAATTCGCGGATGTACAGGGCCTGGCGGTCCTGGCTGAGGCTGCAAAAGCCCAGCACCGTATCGCTTTCGACGATCAACCATTGTTCACGCCAGTTCCAGGCCTGATCGAAGGCTTCTTCGATCCACAGCAGGTCGAACTCGTGGTAGTAACGCAGCATGGCGCGGCGGGTCAGGTCGCGGGCGAAGGCACAGTGCTGGTCGGTGGCGGGGATGAGTTGCAAGGGCAGGTCCCTGAATGAGTTGTTCAAAACAACGGTAGGAGCGGGCTTGCCCCGCGATGCAATGTGACTGAGAAAATGCAATCGCGGGGCAAGCCCGCTCCCACCGAGAAGTCTCCAGCACCAACTAGGGTTTGATTTCCCCGGCATAGCACACCGGCGAACTCATCGGCCCCTGCCGGTCCAGCTCATCTTCCAGCCACTGGGCCAGTACCAGGGCATTGTTGTGTTCGGTGTCTTTGCCTGCATAAAGCAGGGTCAGATCGCCCTTCCCGGCCATCCCAAGCAGTGACCACCAATGCTCGGGCCGCGCCGTCAGCTCCTGACGATAGCGCTCGGCAAAGCCGGCAAAATCCACTTCGCCTTTATGGAAGGCCTGACGCAATGCAGTCGACGGCGCCACCTCAGGCAACCATAGCGCCTGCAGCTGTTCCTTGCGCTTGTTGCGCGGCCACAAGCGGTCGACCAGCACACGCCGGCCATCTTCGGCCGCCACGGGGTCATAAACACGCTTGCAGCGAATCATCGGCACCTCGTCATTATTTTGTATCAGCCTAGACCTTTCATTGATCGGGATCAGGTCGGTTTCGCTCTTATCTTCTAAGCTTGCCGCCTGAGGTAACCAACCCGGAGTCATCATGACTACCCCGACGCTGGCCAGCAGTCCATCGCTTGCCACAACCGACCCACGACCGCAGCTGAACCACAAGCCCGGTCGCGGTACCCTGATCCTGTTCTTCGGCCTGTTGCTGGCCGGTCTGCTTTACACAGCCTGGAGCCTGGCGCACGACATCGATGCCAGCGGCACGGTGGTCACCACCTGGACCCCCTTCCTGTTGCTCGGGGTGGCGCTGGTGATCGCTCTGGGCTTCGAATTCGTCAATGGCTTTCACGATACCGCCAACGCCGTGGCTACGGTGATCTACACCCATTCCCTGCCCGCCTCGGTGGCGGTGGTCTGGTCCGGTTTCTTCAACTTCCTCGGGGTACTGCTGTCCAGCGGTGCCGTGGCCTTTGGCATCATCGCCCTGTTGCCGGTAGAGCTGATTCTCAAGGTTGGCTCCTCGGCCGGCTTTGCCATGGTCTTCGCCTTGTTGCTATCGGCGATCATCTGGAACCTGGGCACCTGGTGGCTGGGCCTTCCGGCCTCCTCCTCGCACACATTGATTGGTTCGATCATTGGCGTCGGCGTGGCCAATGCACTGATGCATGGCCGCGATGGCACCAGCGGTGTGGACTGGGCCCAGGCCAGCAAGGTGGGCTATTCGCTGCTGTTGTCACCGCTGGTCGGTTTTGCCTGTGCGGCGCTGTTGTTGCTGGTGCTGCGTCATCTGGTCAAACGCCGCGATCTGTACCAGGCCCCCGTCGGCAATACGCCGCCGCCCTGGTGGATCCGCGGTTTGCTGATCCTGACCTGCACCGGGGTGTCGTTTGCCCACGGCTCCAACGATGGCCAGAAAGGCATGGGCCTGATCATGCTGATTCTGGTCGGTACCCTGCCGATGGCTTACGCCCTGAACCGCACCATGCCCGCCGAACAGTCAATGCAGTTTGCTGCTGTAGCCGAGGCCACCCAGCAGTCTCTGCAGCGCGGCGCTCCACAACTGTTGAGCGCCGACCCACGGAAAACCCTGACCGAATTCATCCGCCAACCGGCAGCCAGTCCTGAACTGGTTCCGGCCCTCGCCGCCCTGACCGGCGCCATCGGTAGCGAAGTCGAAGGCTATGGCTCGCTGAACCGGGTACCCGCCGAGGCCATGGCCAACGTGCGTAACGACATGTACCTGACCAGCGAAACCATTCGCCTGATCGACAAGCACCAGTTGGTCCGCTTCGACAGCGACACCCAGGCCAACCTGCAACTGTTCAAGCGCCAGCTGGACGACGCCACCCGCTACATACCGCTGTGGGTGAAGATTTCCGTGGCCATCGCCCTGGGCCTGGGCACCATGGTCGGCTGGCGGCGGATTGTGGTCACGGTCGGTGAGAAGATCGGCAAAACCCACCTGACGTACGCTCAAGGGGCTTCTGCGGAGCTGGTAGCCATGTGCACCATTGGCGCGGCGGACATGTACGGCCTGCCGGTATCGACGACCCATGTGCTGTCTTCGGGGGTGGCCGGGACCATGGTTGCCAATGGCTCGGGCCTGCAGATGCGGACCATCTTCAACCTGCTGATGGCCTGGGTGCTGACATTGCCAGCGGCGATTGTGCTGGCAGGCGGGTTGTACTGGTTGTTGCGGCACGTGTTCTAACGACTACGGGCCCATCCTTCGCGGATGGGCCCGTAGTGTCTTCAACTGCGGTCGCTGACCGCATTGCTACCGTGAGAAATGATCACTTCCACGCGGCGATTGAGTTGACGCGACTGAGCATCGGCATTGGAAGCCACCGGAAACTCTTTGCCATAACCGGCTACCTTGACCCGCTCCGGCGCGACGCCAGCACGACGCAGCGCGTTGGCGACTGCAGCGGCACGACGTTCTGACAGCTGCTGGTTGTATGCATCACCACCGGTGGAATCGGTAAAGCCTTCAACCCGCACCTTGCGCTCAGGGTTGGCGCGCAAGTACTCGGTCAGCTGATCCAGGTTACGCAGGCTGCCGGCCTTGAGTTCGGCACGACCGGTGTCAAACAGCACATCACCGAATGTGACCACCGCACCGCGTTCAGTCGGCTTGGCATTGAGCTGTTGCAACGCCTTGAGCTGGGCGGTGCGCACATCCAGACGCGCCTGGGTACGCTGCGCCTCGATGCCCAGCAGGCCGGCTTCGGCCTTGCGCAGGTCGATGGTCTGTTCGGCAATGGCAATTTTCTGTTTGGCCAGATACGCCAATTGCTCGACCTGCGGTGCCTTGCGATCCTTGAGCGAGGCAAGGTCCGCCTGGCCCAAGGCGGCAAATGCCGCTTTGGTTTCCACCCCGGCCAGACGACTGGATTCAGGTTTGCTCTGCAGTGCACTGAATTGCTCGCGCGCTTCCAGCAAGCCGGCATTTTCCGGCGTGGTGCCACAGCCGCTGAGGAGCAGGCCCGCGGCAGAGACAGCGATAAACAGGTATTTGAATTGCATGGAAGCGGTCCTTATCGGCTAGGCGAAACAATGGCGTCGGGGGCTTGCAGCATTTCCTGCCTGAGCACTTCGATACCCTGCCGGGCTTCTTCGAGCTGCTGCTGGGTCCGAAGGGCCCGCGCCTTGCGTTCGGCCAGATCGGCATCGGCTTCGGCCTGCTCAGCCAGCAGCCGCGCCTGGGCAAAGTCCTGCTCGCCCAGTGCGCGCTCTACTTTGTAAAGCTTGTCCTGGGCAGACTTCATTTCCACGGGGGCAAACTGCGTCGCGTCCGCGGTTACCGCGCGACTGACCGCATTGCGGGTCAACTCGACCTGCTCGGTAGGAACCGCCACACTGGCACAACCGCCAAGCGAGGCGAACAGCGTCACCATCAGGCCGGAAACGGCGAGGTGTTTTGAGGTGCGTTTTACAGCCATAGAGAGACTCCATCACAGCGTTTAACCAGCTTTCGCACCTTTCAGGCACGCAGATGCCTCAGTTGCCCTGCAGCGCAGAGCAATAGTCAGGAGGGAACATTTGCGTACCGAGAGTGATCGTCGGCGCTACTGGCGCGCGACACACTGAAAAAGATGGGATGAGCTGAACATCGGCGACAGCCGTTTAGTTAAGACACCGCAAGAGTATGCTTACAGATAAGGCTTACAAATCGGAAACGCCCTTGCCTCAAGTAGGAATCTTCTACAGCTCATGTTGGCACTGAGGGAAATCCGTAGCACCTGATCATCACTCTGCGGATCAGGAGCGGTTGCGTCATAGCGCCAAATCACTGAGCAGGGAGCGCTGCAATATCATCTTTTATCTCCTTGAGAGCGCCCACGATCGGGGCCGGTTTGGCGGCATATATTGCAGCGGCCAATAGCAACAGATCGGCTACCAGATCGATGAAAACGGTGATGCTCTGCACAGTTTTGATGGTTCGCTTTGCGGCATTGATGGTTCCGGTCACCGCCGCCTGGCTCTGCGACAGATCTGCTACCACGCAGTTGATCGCGTCGATATAAAGGCTGCTACATTGTTGTCGCAACAACACTTCGTCATTGAAGATCAATTGCGCAGCGCGTTGCTCAATCTCCTCGTCAATAATGGCTTTCATCAGCCGTTCATGGATGGCATCCGCCGTCTTGCGCAACGCCTCGGCGACCTGTTCGATTTCTTCTCTGGTTTGCAGTGCCATGGTTGTGCTCCTGGCCGATCAGGGCTTGAGGCCATCGAGTTGCTTGCGAACAGCTTTGATTTCCTTGGTCATTGCATCGATCGCCGCACGGACCTCCTTGGCCGACAGGTGATCGGCATCCTCCCGCAGTCGCGCATGCCCGGCCTTGATCCTGTCCAGCGCTTGCTGGGCGGCGGCAAACTCGCCGTCAACGGCTTCATACTCCTGCCTCTTGGCAGTCATGGCTTCGGTGCCCAGACTGGCAACCAACCACATGTTTTGCCGTTGGTAGAACGGGATTTCTGTCTCGTAACGGCCAACCACCATGCCCTTCTCATTGGCACTGGTTGCTTGCGCATAACGCAGCACATCCTTCATTGCGCTCAACAACACCTGCAGGTCGCTATCGGCACCCGTAACCATATCCCGCACCGCTGCCTGCTGAGCAGCAGTTGCCAGTCCCTTGGCAACGGTCTTGGCCAGGGACGAATAGGCCGCCACCTGTTGCTCGTTGATCCCAAGTTCAGGATGCTTGCCGAGACTTTGCGCCAGCCCATCGAGCGATTTGGACACATCGAACGAATCATCACCCGCCAGGCGAGCCAAGGTCTGCATGTAACTGGCAACCCCATAGTTCAAATGAAGCATATCGGTCAGTTGCTTTTGCCGACGTGCGTCATTGTTGCTTGCCACCGCCCGCTGGGCGGGGGTGGTCAGAAACGGCGCTTCACGCGCAAAGGTGTTTTTATAACGATCAATCAGTGTTGTATCGCTGGCAAACTTCGCCGACTCGTTGGCGAACTCCTGAACTTCCTTGAGGTTGCTGCAACTGGCCAACACCAAGGTAATCAGGACAACACTGCATTTACGCGTGAAGGGGGCCATCGATGTAGTCCTTGCTCGGGCAAGCTGCGATTGATCGAACCACTTTGCCGACCACATTGCTGGCACCTTGATGTTAGTCCAGGCACAGGGTTTCAGCTAACCACCACCGAGTTCCCTTAACGACGTCGAAACAGCGGCCGCGGCTCGATCACCGAGCGCCCGTACAGCACACTCATCCCGGCCAAGCCCTTGAGTGCGTCCTCGGCGCACTTGTCCTCGCGCACGGCAAAACTGTCGAAACCGCACTGGGCGCATATGACTCAGTTGATCGCGCAGCACATCGCCGATGGCGCGCAGCTCGCCGTGCCAGCCCAGGCGGGTGCGTAACAGGTAGGCCTGGCTATAACCACGCCCATCGCGAAAGCTGGGGAAATCAATCGCAATTAGTGGCAGTTGCGCCAACCAGGGCTGCAGCGGCTCTACCTCGTCATCCGGCCCCAACCACAGGCCATCACGACCGCCGGGGTGCGACGCCTGACGCGCCAGCCAGAGATCGAGCGGCAGAATCAGCAAGCCTTCAGGCAACACCGACTCACTGTCACGCACCAGTTGCCAGCCATCCTCGGCGAGCAGCTGCGGCTCGCCGTTGCGCAAGGCAATCACATTACGCATATCAGCTCCTCGGGGCGCTTGGCATAGACCCGCTCTTTGAAGGGCTCCAGGCCAACCCGGCGCACGGTGTCGACAAACGGCTCGTCCAGCTCGCGATAGGCGCAGTAGGTGGCGATGATCTGCTCGATGACCCGCGGGATTTCGTCGGCACTGAACGATGGGCCGATCACTTTACCCAAGGTGCTGTGTTTACCCTGAGCGCCGCCGAGCGTCACCTGGTACCACTCGCTGCCGTTCTTGTCGACGCCAAGAATGCCGATGTTGCCAATGTGGTGATGGCCGCAGGCATTGATGCAGCCGGAAATGTTCAGGCTCAGCTCGCCCAGGTCGTGCAGGTAGTCCAGGTCTTCGAAGCAACGCTGGATCGACTGGGCAATGGGAATCGACTTGGCATTGGCCAGGGCGCAGAAGTCGCCGCCAGGACAGGCGATGATGTCGGTGAGCATGCCGATATTAGCGGTCCCCAGGTCGCGCTCGCAGGCCAGGCGCCAGAGTGCGTGCAGGTCCTGCTTGCGAACGTCCGGAAGGATCAGGTTCTGTTCATGGGCGATACGGATTTCGCCGAAGCCGAACTGTTCGGACCAGTCCGCCACCGCTTCCATCTGTGCCGCGGTCAGGTCGCCTGGTGGCGAAGACGCCCCCGGTTTGGTCGACAGCACCACGCTGGCATAGCCAGGCACCTTGTGCGGTTTCACGCAGCAGGACACCCAGCGCGCAAACCCGTGGTCCTGGGCCAGGTGGGTTTCATACTCAAGCTCGCTGTCGACCACACTGGCGTAGGCCGGCGGCTCGAAGGCTGCGGCCACGCGCTGGAACTCATCGATGGTCAGCTGCGCCGGACCGTCCTTGATGTGTTGCCACTCCTGCTCGACTTCCCGGGAGAAAGCCTCGATACCCAGCGCCTTGACCAGGATCTTGATCCGCGCCTTGTACTTGTTGTCGCGGCGACCGTGGCGGTTGTAGACCCGCAGGATCGCTTCGACATAGGACAACAGATGCTGCCACGGCAGGCCCTCACGAATCTGCAGACCGAGAATCGGCGTACGCCCCAGACCGCCGCCGACCATGACCCGCAAGCACATCTGGCCCTGATCGTCACGGTACAGGTACAGGCCGATGTCATGCATCATGATTGCCGCGCGGTCTTCAATAGCCGAGCAAATGGCGATCTTGAACTTGCGCGGCAAGAACAGGAATTCCGGGTTGATGGTCGACCACTGGCGCAAGATTTCGGCGAGTGGCCGCGGGTCGAGCAACTCATCGGCAGCGACGCCGGCGAAGGCTTCTGTGGTGATGTTGCGCACACAGTTGCCGGAGGTCTGGATGGCATGCATCTCGACCTCAGCCAGGTGCTGGAGGATGTCGGGCACCTGCTCCAGTTCGATCCAGTTGAACTGGATGTTCTGACGGGTGGTGAAATGCCCGTAGCCGCGATCATAGTCGCGGGCGATGCGCGCCAGGGTACGCATCTGGCGAGCACCGAGGGTGCCGTAAGGAATCGCTACACGCAGCATGTAGGCGTGCTTTTGCAGGTACAGGCCGTTTTGCAGGCGCAGTGGCAGGAACTCTTCTTCACTCAGCTCGCCAGCCATGAAACGCTGCACCTGATCGCGAAACTGCGCCACGCGCTCGAACACCAGCGCACGGTCATACTCGTCATACTGATACATGGTTCGGACCTCATCACGGAGGCTCTTACTATGGCGTACAGGTGTACTGAGTTACAGATTCAGGTTTATAGGATTTATACGGATCAGTTGAGTATCTGGCGGCGGATACTGCCCTGATCATCCGCCCACAGCCAACGCATAAGGCCCCTCGCTCAACTGCTCCCGTAAAAACGCCACACAACTGCGCACCTTGGCCGAACTGCTTGAGCGCGCGGCCGTCACCGCCCAGACATCCGCGGGCTGGTGGTAGGCCGGCAGCACCCGCTGCAGCGAACCATCTTCAAGGTTGCCGACCAGATCCCAATACGAGGCCATGATGATGCCGTGCCCGTCCAGCGCCCACTGGCGGACGATATCGCTATGGTTGGCCGCCATCGGCCCGGTGACCTTGACCGTCTCGGCGCCGTTCGGACCGAGCAGGCGCCAGACCCCGAAGCGGTCATCACGGCTGCGAAACAACAGGCAGTCGTGCTGCGCCAGCTCCGCCGCCACGCGCACCGGTCCACGTCGCGCCAGGTAATCGGGAGCGGCAGCCAGCACCCGTTTGTTCTCGGCAATGCGATGGGCGATCAGGTGTTTTTCCTGGACTTCACCGACGCGAATATCGATATCGAAGTTTTCGCCAATCAGGTCGACCCGCCGGTCCATCAGTTCCAGCCAGATGTCCAGGTTGGGATGGCGCTGGCGCAGCAGCGACAGAATCGGCGCGACATGCTCGCGCCCCAGGCGCAGGCTGGTGCTGATCCGCAAGGTGCCCCGTGGCTCGCTGTGCGCTGCGGACAATGACTCGAACATCGACTCGACGTTCTCGAGGATCTTCTGTGCCCAGACGAACGCCGCCTCGCCATCGCTGGTGATGCTCACCCGCCGTGTGGTGCGGTTGAACAGTTTTACCCCTAATAGCGTTTCCAGGGTGGCGATACGTTTGCTGACATGTGCGGGCGACAGGCCGGTCTCGGTCGCTGCGGCAATGAAGCTTGAGCGCCGCGCCACCTCACAGAACAACTGAAGATCGCGCAGCAACGGCTCATTATTCGCTAGCAGCATATTCTGATTCTTCATTCTGTCCGATTATCTCCCCAGCGTTTTTTATTAGCCTCTCACAAAACCGCCATCGCGGTCTGCCTTGCCCAACAAGAACAATGAGAGCGCCATGACTCCCCTACGCATCGCCGTCGCCGGTGCCGGCCTGATCGGTCGGCGTCATGTTGAACTGATCCAGGCCAGCAACGCCTGCCAGCTCTGTGCCCTGGTCGACCCGGCCCCGGCCGCTGCCGAACTGGCCGCAACCGTCGGGGTGCCGCTGTACTCCTCTCTGACCGAACTGTTCGCCGAGCAGCGTGCGGACGGCGTGATTCTCGCCACCCCGAACCACCTGCATGTCGAAGGCGCCCTGGCCTGTGTCGAGCAAGGTGTGGCCGCACTGATCGAAAAGCCGGTGGCCCATAGCCTGGCAGAGGGCCAGCGCCTGCTGGCCATCGCCGAGCAACGCGGGGCGCGGCTGTTGGTCGGCCACCATCGTGCCCACAGTGCGATCCTTGCCAAGGCCCGCGAGCTGATCGCCGAAGGCTTGCTCGGCAATCTGGTGGCGGTGATGGGCAGCGCGTTGTTCTACAAGCCTGATGACTATTTCGAGGCAGCCCCCTGGCGCCGCAAGGCAGGCGGCGGGCCCGTGCTGATCAACATGATTCACGAGATCGGCAACCTGCGTTCGCTGTGCGGCGAGATCGTTGCCGTGCAGGCCCAGGCCTCCAGCGCCACGCGCGGCTTTGCCGTGGAAGACAGCGTGGCGATCAGCCTGCGTTTTGCCAGTGGCGCGCTGGGCACCTTCCTGCTCTCAGACACCGCCGCCTGCGCCCGCAGCTGGGAACAAACCGCGCGGGAAAACCTCGACTATCCAAGCTATGACGACGAAGACTGCTATGTCATCGCCGGCACCCGCGGCTCGCTGTCGATTCCTACCATGCGCCTCAAATACTACGAGCAACCCCAGGATCGCTCCTGGTGGACGCCCTTCGCCAGCGCCGTTGCCAGCCTGCAACACGCCGATCCACTGCAACGCCAGCTCGTGCACTTCTGCCAGGTGATCCGTGGCCAGGCCCAGCCGCTGGTCACGGTACGCGACGGCCTGCGCAACCTGCAGATCGTTGACGCCATCAACCAGGCCGCGCGCAGCGGCCAGATCGTAATCACCGACACCCTCACTGGAGACCTTCAGCCATGACCACCCTGCTCGTGCTCAACGGCCCCAACCTGAACATGCTCGGCCTGCGCCAGCCCGAGGTCTATGGCCGCGAAACCCTCGTCGACGTCCATGCCCTGTGCCAACAGGCGGCCAGCCGCCTGGAACTGACCCTGGAATTCCAGCAAAGCAACCACGAAGGCCAGATGATCGACTGGATTCACCAGGCCCGTGGGCGGGTCGACGGCATCGTCATCAACCCCGGCGCCTGGACCCACACCTCGGTGGCCATCCACGACGCGTTGATCGCCGCCGAAGTGCCGGTGATCGAAGTGCACATCTCCAACGTGCACCGGCGTGAAGCTTTCCGCCATCACTCCTATGTCTCACTGGTGGCCAAGGCCGTACTGGCCGGGTTCGGCACTCATGGTTATGTATTGGCCATCGAGCATTTCGCCCGTGAGCTACGACCTGCAGCAGGCCAATAACCACTGAGGGTTACTCCATCGCAGTAATGTGCGGCCAGCAACCGGCCGCGCATACTCGGTTCCAGCTCTGCACAAGGAACCGCGATGAAGATCGAACTGATACAGATTGATGGCCGCGACGGCGATACCGCCTACAACCTGCAACGCACGCTGGAGGCCATTGCCAGCTGCAAGGCCGACACCGACCTGCTGGTATTTCCGGAAACCCAGCTGATGGGCTTTGCCAGCGCCGAGCAGCTGCCGCTGGTTGCCGAACCGCTGCATGGCCCGGCCCTGCAAGCGGTCCAGCAGGCGGTGCGCGAACGCGATGTGGCGGTGGTGATCGGTATTGCCGAACAGGCCGACGGCGTTTACTACAACACCTCGGTGCTGCTGACCCCCGAAGGCATCGCCCTGTCTTATCGCAAGACTCACCTGTGGCCGTCCGAGCGCGGGCTGTTCCAGCCCGGAGACCGCTACGCCAGCGCGTGCTGGAAAGGCCTGCGCATCGGTCTGTTGATCTGTTACGACATTGAACTGCCAGAGAGCAGCCGCGCCTTGGGCCAGCTGGGTGTCGACCTGATCATCGTCAGCAACGGCAATATGGACCCCTACGGCCCGGTGCACCGTACCGCAATCATGGCCCGTGCCCAGGAAAACCAGGCCTTCGCGGTGATGGTCAATCGGGTCGGCGCAGGTGACGGTGGGCTGCTGTTCGCCGGTGGCAGCGCCGCGGTCGATCCCTTTGGCCGCGTGCTGTTCGAAGCCGGTCGTGAAACGTGCCGCCAACAGATCGAGCTGGACCTTGAGCAACTGCAACTCGCCCGCCGCGACTATGACTACCTCAAAGACCGCCGCCTGCAACTGCCGGGTACGCGGATCGAGCATCCCGACGGGCGCCGCGAGCTGCTGATTCCCTAACACTGCCTGACAACAACAAGAACTCTGGAGTGTCCCCATGAAGCCGTTTCGCTGTTTACCCCTGGCCCTGGCCGCATTGCTGTGCACTGCCGGCGTTCAGGCAGGAGAAGCTGCCGCGCCCAGCGTGCACATCTACAACTGGTACGACTACATCGCGCCGAACACCACCAAGGAATTCCAGCAGGCCTCGGGCATCGCCCCGGTTTATGACGTGTTCGACAACAGCGACGTGATGCAGGGCAAGTTGATGGCCGGGCGCAGCGGCTATGACGTGGTGTTCGCCAGCGGTGATCTGCTGCCCAACCTGATCAAGGCCGGGGTACTGGCCGAGCTTGATCGCAGCCAGTTGCCCAACTTCCTCCACCTCGACCCGCAGATGCTCGCCAAGCTGCAGAGCAACGACCCCGGCAACCGCTACGCCGCCCCCTACATGTGGGGCACCACCGGCATCGGTTATGACCAGGACAAGGTCAAAGCCTTGCTCGGCGAACAGGCCCCGGTGGACTCCTGGGCATTGATTTTCGACGAGGCCAACCTGGCCAAGCTCAGCGAATGCGGGGTGGCTATGCTCGATGCCCCCAACGAGATCATCCCCATCGCCCTGCACTACCTGGGCCTGCCCTACAACAGCAAGAACCCGGACGACTACCGCAAGGCCGAAGCGCTGTTACTCAAGTTGCGCCCGCATATCCGCTACTTCGACTCGTCGCGGTTCATCTCCGACCTGGCCAACGGTAATGTCTGCGTAGTACTGGGCTGGTCCGGCGGTGTGTTCGAGGCCAAGCTCAGCGCGGAGAATGCCGGCAACGGCCGCCAGCTGCGCTACAGCATCCCGCGCGAAGGTGCGCCAATGTGGCTGGAGAACATGGTGCTGCTCAAGCAAGCGCCGAATCCGCAACAGGGCCTGGCGTTCATCAACTACATGCTCAAGCCCGAGGTCATCGCCGCCTCGACCAACTACTTGGGCTACCCGAATGCCAACAAGGACGCGACCGATCTGGTCGATACCAACATCCGCGACAACCCCACGGTGTACCCGCCGCAAGCGGTGCTCGACACCCTGTTCCCGCTCGAACCCTTGCCGCTAAAGCTTGAGCGGGTGCGCACCCGGGTGTGGAGTCAGGTCAAGACCGGCAGTTGATCAGCCTCAGTCTTCCAGTGGCTTGGGCGGTGGCAGCGGCTTGGCCGGTTTGACGGGTTTAGCCGGTTTGCCGTCTTTAGCCGGGGCGGTGACTGCCTGCTTCTGTTCTGCCACGGTCGGGGCGACGATGGCTTTTTCTTCGGCCGGCAAGGCGTCGACTGCGTCAAAGATCGCCTTGGGTTCAAGGGTGCCTGTGTGTGCTATTCGATGCTGTGCGCCATCCTTGCCCACCAGCACCACCGGGGTAACGACAGTGTCGGCGGCGCTGAACCTGAACTGACGGATCAACGCCATGGTCGTCTGCTGATCGAGGTCCTTGCCTTCGCGTTTGCCCATCATGCCGGCGATGCTGTACAGCACCAGGTTGCGTTCCTGGAACGCAGCCTTGGTGGCCGGGTCTTCCAGCGCCTGGTTCAAGGCACGCAGGGTCGGGTCCGCAGTACTAGGCGCAATGACAATCAACGGACGGGCCTTATACAGATCCTGGTCCAGCGGTTTGGGATCACTGTTGTCAGCGAAGACTGGGCCGGCAACTATGGCCAGCAAGGTGGCAAAGGTCAGTGACCGTACGAGCATGCGCATCTCCTTCAAATTCCATGCATCAAAGACTACAGATCGCGACGAAAGATCCGAGGTGCGAGCCTAAACTACAGGACGAAATCCGTGGACAGCTCAAAGGTAACTTCCGATTTCCATGTACGGCCTTGGGCATGTCCAGAACAGGCTGACATCTGAATCTGAGGATAGCTGATGGCTGTCAGCCACGCCTGCCCCTGCCGCTACTGAAGGACCGGACCATGAGCGTTGTCGATGCCTTGCTGTTGTTGCTGATCCTGGCCACGGCCCTGGGTTGTGGCCTGATGGGAGGGTTGTTCTTCGCCTTCTCCAACTTCGTCATGAAAGCGCTGGAACGTATCCCGGAACACAGCGCCGTGGCGGCCATGCAGTCAATCAATCAAGTGGTGCTCAACCGCCTGTTCCTGGCCTTGTTTCTTGGCACGGCGTTGACCAGCGTTGGCTTGCTGATCTGGGCTTACCAGCGTTGGCCATTGCCGGGCAGTTTATGCATGGCCATTGGTAGCGGCCTGTACCTGATGGGCAATATCGTCGTGACGATGCTGTTCAACGTGCCGAAAAACCAGGCGCTGGCACGCCTCGATCCGGCCAGTAGCGAGGCAGCGGCGGCCTGGCACCGTTATGTACCGAGCTGGAATCGCTGGAACCACGTACGCACGATCACCGCCCTGGCAGCGGCGGCGTGGCTGATGTTGGCGCTGTGGTTGGTTCGCGGCGAGTAGGAGCGGGCTTGCCCCGCGATTGCGGACTGTCAGCCACATCGCATCGCGGGGCAAGCCCGCTCCCACAGGTGTCATTGCTGTTAGAACAGGCCCATCTGCTTATCGACCAACGCAGTAAAGTCATCCTGCACAAACGGCAGGATGGCATCGGCCACTGGTTGCAGTTGCCGGGTCAGGTAGTGGTCGTAGTCGATGGCCGAATGCCGGGTCTCCAACGGCTCGGGACCGGCCACGGTGATCACATAGCTGATCCAGCCACCGTTCTGGTACTGCCGGGGTCGGCCCTGGCGCTGGTTGAAGTCGTCAGCCATGCGCGCCGCCCGTACATGCGGCGGCACGTTGCGTTGATAATCAGCCAGCGGCCGGCGCAAGCGCTTGCGATAGATCAGCAACTCATCCAGCTCCCCGGCCAGGGTCTGGCGCACATATTCGCGCACATAGGCCTGGTAGGGCTGGCGGCGAAAGATGCGTTCGTACAGTTCCTGCTGGAATTGCCGGGCCAGTGGCGACCAGTCGGTACGCACACTCTCAAGCCCCTTGTAGACCATCTCTTCGTGCCCGTCACCGCGCAGAACCAGGCCGGCATAGCGCTTCTTGCTGCCCTCCTCGGCACCGCGGATGGTCGGCATCAGGAAGCGCTTGTAGTGGGTCTCGTACTGCAGCTCCAGGGCACTGTCCAGGTCGTAGCTGTCGCGTAAATGCTCGCACCACCACTGGTTGACCTGCTGCACCAGGCGCCGCCCGATCACCTCGGCATCGGCTTCGCTGTGGGCGCTCTTGAGCCAGACGAAGGTGGAATCGGTGTCGCCATAGATCACCGCATAACCCTGGGCCTCGATCAGTTCACGGGTGCGGCGCATGATCTCGTGGCCGCGCAGGGTGATCGATGACGCCAGACGTGGATCGAAGAAGCGGCAACCACTGGAGCCCAGCACTCCGTAGAAGGCATTCATGATGATCTTCAACGCCTGTGACAACGGCGCGTTATGTTCGCGCTTGGCAGTCTCGCGCCCTTGCCAGACCCGCTCGACAATTGCTGGCAGACAGTGATGGCTGCGGGAAAAGCGGGCGCCGCGAAAGCCGGGTACCGATGTCTCGTCACCCGGTTCACGCAGGCCCTCGATCAAGCCCAGCGGGTCGATGAGGAAGGTGCGGATGATCGAGGGGTACAGGCTCTTGTAATCGAGCACCAGCACCGACTCGTACAAGCCAGGCCGTGAGTCCATGACAAAACCGCCGGGGCTTGCCTCATCGGGTCGCTCACCCTGGTTTGGCGCAACAAAACCCTGACGGTGCATCAGGGGTATGTACAGGTGGCCGAAAGCGGCGACCGAACCACCGCTACGGTCGGCCGGCAAGCCGGTGACCGTGGCCCGCTCCAGGAGGAAGGTGAGCAGTTCGGTCTTGGCGAAAATGCGCGTGACCAGTTCGCAGTCCTTGAGGTTGTAGCGCGCCAGGGCAGGCTTGTCCTCGGCGAACATGCGGTTGATTTCATCCATGCGCTGGTACGGCGTGTCGATCGCCTTGCCCTCGCCGAGCAGGGTCTGGGCGACGTTTTCCAGGCTGAACGAAGGGAAGCTCCAGGTCGCCGAGCGCAACGCCTCGATACCGTCGATGATCAAGCGCCCGGTGGCGCCGGCAAAAAAGTGCGCACGGCTGCCATGTTCGCGCCACTCCATTGGCTCGCCCTCACGCCCCAGGCAAAGCGGGACCTGCAGTTGCTGGGCGTGAGCCTGCAGCACGCGCAGGTCGAACTGCACCAGGTTCCAGCCAATGATCGCATCGGGATCGTGCAGCGCCAGCCAGTGGTTCAAGCGCTCCAGCAATTGCGCACGGGTGTCGCAATACTCAAGGTCGAAGTCGATGCCAGTGGCATCGCCGTTGGCCGGGCCGAGCATGTACACCTGGCGCTGACCGCAGCCTTCCAGGGCAATCGAGTACAACTCGCCACGCTCGGTGGTTTCGATGTCCAGCGATACCAGTTTCAGCCTCGGGCGGTAGTCGGGTGCGGGTTTAAGCTGGGCGTCCTGCACTATTCCCTGTTCGTCCGGGGTGCCGCTGAAGCTGACCGGGGCGGTGATGAAACGCTCCATCAGGTAGCGTTCGGGCGGACGAATGTCGGCTTCGTAAACCTGCACCCCGGCGGCGCGCAAGCGCTTCTCCAGCTGTATCAACTGGCGATGCTGACGGCAGTACAGGCCCAGCACGGGCCGTTGTTCGAAGTCGCGCAGTTCAAGTGGCCGCAGCTCTACCCCGCGCTCGCCGCGCAGCACGCTCTGGGCCTGCTGGCGGTGGGCTGCGGGAATGAAGGCCACGGAGGTCTGCAGCGGCAAGCGCAAACGACGCGGGCCCTGATCGGTGGCCAGCCAGAACTCGACACAGGTGCCTGCCGGGGTGTCACGCCAATGCCGGGTCAGGACAAAGCCCTGCTGTAACTCCACCACTGCAACCTCGAAACAAACTGTCTGAGCAGCGATTCTACCTTAGCCGGCCACCCGCGCGCCCGGCGCAAAGCCATGGCGATGGGCGCTACCGGTAATCAGCAAGGCCAGACCGATCAGCAGCAACAGCACCCAGGTGAAACTACCCACGCCCCAGTGCGTCAGTAACAGCCCGCCGAGCAGGCCGCCAACGGCAACGGCCAGATTCCACACGGTGACCAGCATCGACTGGGCGACATCGACACCCTCCCCGGCGGCATCGGCGCTGGCGGTTTGCAGCAAGGTCGGCGCGCCGCCGTAAGTCAGTCCCCAGAGGGCTACGCTGACAAACACCAGCAGCGCCGACTGACCGACAAATCCCAGCACCAGCGCCACCGTGGCAAAGCCGATCAGGCTCAACAGCACCAGATTGCGCAAGTGCCGGTCGACCCAGGCGCCGACCAGGGCGATACCGGCCAGGGCAGCGATACCGAACGTCAGCAACACCAGGCCGGTACTCGCGGCCAACCCCGCCGCATCGAGGAACGGGACGATGTAGGTGTACAGCACGTTGTGAGCCAGGATCCAGGTGAGAATCACCAGCAACACCGCCAATACCCCAGGCGTGCGCAACACATGCAACACACCTGGGCGCTGGCCCGGTTTGTGGCCTTCAAAGTCCGGCACCTTGCACAGCACCCAGACCACCAGGCCCAGGGTTGCAATCGAGACCAGGGCAAAGGTCATCCGCCAGCCGAGCAGTTCTCCCAGCCAGGTACCGGCCGGCACCCCGAGCGACAGGGCCACCGGTGCACCAATCATGGCCACCGCCATGGCCCGACCCTGCTGAGCGGGGCTGACCATACGCCGTGCATGTCCGGCGATCACCCCCCAGGCCAGGCCTGCGGCGACGCCGGTCATGAAGCGCGCCACCAGGGTCAGCAAGTAGGATTGCGACACGGCAGTCAGCGTGTTGAACAGTAAAAAGCCGGCAATCGCCAGCAGCAACACCGGACGCCGGCGCCAGCCCTGCGTCAGGGTCACCAGCGGAATGGCGGTGAGCAACGAGCCCAGGGCATAGACCGTGACCAGTTGCCCGGTCATGGCCTCGCTGATCTGCATACCTGCCGAGATCTGCCCAAGCAGCCCGGCGGGCAAGGTTTCGCTGAGGATGGCAATGAAGCCGGTCATGGCCAGGGCCAACAAGCCGCTGAGCGGCAACGGTTGTTCGATCATTCCGGGTGCTGCCGGGGCGGCAGTGCAACTCATCTGAGTCATGGTGAAACTCCTGGGCAAAAGACCAGGGCAACTTTACGGGCGGCGGCTACTACGGAAAAAGACGGGTAGTATTCCGCACATCCAGGACATAGATGTCCGCAATAGGAGTTTCAGGTGGATAGCCTCAATGGTTTCGTGGTGTTTGTCCGGGTTGCCGAAACCCGCAGTTTTGTCGCTGCCGCCCAGTCTCTGGGGGTAAGTGCCTCAGCCGTTGGCAAACGGGTTGCGCGTCTGGAATCGCGGCTGGGAGTGCGCCTGTTTCACCGCAGTACCCGCAGCATCACCCTTACCGCCGAGGGTATGGTGTTTCTCGAACGCAGCCGGCGCATCCTCACCGAAATTGAAGCCGTCGAGCTTGAGCTGTTGCAGTCAAACGAAACGCCGCGCGGCCGCCTGCGGATCAGCCTGCCGCAGGTCACGGCCCTGGTGATGCCGGCCTTGAGTGAGTTCATGGCGCTGTATCCGGAAATCGAACTGGACCTGGATTTCAGCGACCGCATGGTCGATATCATCGGCGAAGGCTTCGACGTGGTGATGCGCGGCGGTACCCCTTCGGATTCACGCCTACAGGCGAAATTCCTCGGCCACTTCCACCACCTGCTGGTGGCGTCGCCCGGTTACCTGCAACGCTGCGGCACCCCACGCCACCCTGATGACCTGACCCGGCACACCTGCCTGCACTATCGTTTCCCCAGCAGCGGCAAACTCGAGCGCTGGCCGTTACGCCGCGAAGCGTGCGAACGCGACTATGAGATCCCGGTGTCGATGGTCTGCAACCATGTCGAAACCCGGGTCTGCTTTGCCATGCGCGACCGTGGCATCACTTGCCTGCCGGACTTCACCGTGCGCCAGCAACTGGCTAAAGGGGAGCTGGTCACCGTGCTCGACGATTACCTGGAGCGCCGCGGCAGCTTCTACCTGCTGTGGCCGTCCGGTCGGCAGATGCCGACGCGCTTGCGGGTGTTCATCGACTTCATGTCTGAGCGGGTGTTTGCTGAACATCAGCGCTACGTACCGCACAGCTATTAGTCATACAAATAATCAACCCCGTGCAAGGGCGGTTGCGGCACCTGGGCACGCAGAAATTCACCCAACACCCGCACATGCCGGGCCTGGGGGCTGGACTTTGGCCAGGTCAGGTAATAACCCTCGGTAGTGGCCACAGCCTGGGGGAAAGGCATGACCAAGCGGCCACTGTCGAGCTCGCCTTGGGCTAACAGCAAATCGACCACGGCGATACCCGCACCCTGCTGGGCAGCGCTGATACCCTGGTCGAGGGTGTCGAACAGCTGGCCACGGTCGATCGTTACCTGCGCTGCACCCAGGCGCGTCAGCCAGCGCCGCCAATCGCGGCGGTCTGCCGAGCAGTGCAACAGCTCAAGGCGGTTCAAGGCGTTCAGGTCCCGCGCTGCAGCAGCCGGATGTTCCGGGCTGCACACCGGTACCAACCACTCGTCAAACAGCTTGAGGCTGTCGAGTTCGGCGGCAAAACGCCCGTCAGCCAGCAGAATCGCGGCCTCGAAAGGTTCACTGTAGAAATCGACGTGGTCGATATCCATCCACACGCTGGACAGCTGCACACGGCTGTGTGAAGCCTGCTGGCGAAACTGCTCGAGTACCTTCAGCAACCAGCGCACGGTCAGGGTCGATGGCGCCTTCAGACGAATGCCGTTGCGGTCCTGTTTGAGCAGCCCGCAGGCATTTTCGATGATTTTGAACCCGACTTTCAGCTCCTGAGCCAGCAAGCGCCCCGGCTCGGTAAGCGACAGCTTCGGGCCGCGACGCTCGAACAAAGCGCAGTCGAACAGCCCCTCAAGGGTCTTGATGTGATGGCTGATAGCCCCTTGAGTCAGCGCCAGTTCCTGGGCTGCCCGGGTAAAGGAGCCATAGCGCGCCGCCACCTCGAAAGCCCGCAGGGCCTGCAGCGCTGGAATTCGTTCGGACATGGTCGCTCTTAAGCATGAGCAAAACTAATAGAAAGCCATAACAACAGGCGTTTTACAAGGTTGCAGGGGCTGTCGAGAATGCCCGACCACCTCCTTGTTGCTGAGCGCCATTGATGAACACCGCCCTGCTGTTGACCTATGCATTGACCGTTTCGCTGCTGATCGCCACGCCGGGGCCGGTCGTTGCCCTGGTCGTCAACACCGCTGCCAGCGCCGGTCGCCGCCAGGCCCTGATGACGGCCGTCGGTACCAACGGCGCTTCGTTGGTGCTGATTGCCCTGGCTGCCGGCCTGATTCTCACCAGTGCGGCCATCGCCCCGCATTTGCTGACAGCACTGAGCCTGGTGGGCTGCCTGTTCATCGGCTACCTGGCCATTGCCAGTCTGCGTCAGACGCTGGCGCAAAAATCCGATGCTGTCGTCACGGCCAGCACGCGGGGTAGTCTGTGGAAAGGCTTTGCCATCGGCCTGTCGAACCCGAAAGACATCCTGTTTTTCGTGGCGTTTTTCCCGCAGTTCATCCAGGTCACGACTGATACAAGTCACAGTCTGTTACTACTTTCCCTGCTCTGGACCGTAATGGACTTGGCCATATTGAGTCTGTACATCCTCTTGACTAGCAAACTGGCAACCCCGCAGCGCCAGCGCTTGATCAGCCTGACCAGCGGTGCCGTGCTACTGCTGATCGCCGCAGCGGGCCTGTTTTATAATCTCCATGTGCTCTGGCCCTGAGGTTTCGTGGCTTTCGAGACCGGTCCTACAACGGTTAGAATGCCCGACTTTCTCCCAGGCCCCTTCGAGCCCCACTATGGACAGTCGGATTGAACCCTGAAAACCACCCACCTGCTATTTGCTTGATGCGCGACCGTCAGATACAACTTCGCAGCGTTTTCCCCCTGCTACGCGCACGCTTTCTGGGTGTCTTGCTGGTGGCATTTGCTCCCGCCTGCGCCTTGGCTGACGGTCCGCCAATCGATCCCCACGCCGACCTGCTGTACCGCCAGGCGCTGACTCTCCTGGAGCAAGCCGACCAGCAGATCAGCGGCTTCAGCCTCAAGACCAGCACCACCGACCAGGACCTCGCGCAACAGGGCCAGGCCATGGGCCGCAGTCTGGCCCCGGCAGTGAGCCTGCTGAACAAGGCCGTGGAGCTTGAGCATCCGGTGGCCCGCTACCGCCTGGCGCTCTACTACATGACTTACCTGCCCGCTGAACAGGTTCCGGCAGTTGCCTGCCCGCTACTGCAAAGCAGCCTTGACCAGGGCTTTGCACCCGCCGCCCTGGGGATCGAGGCCTGGTGCCCGGACTACCGCCAAAGTGCTACGTTTGCCAGGAACCTCGAAAACATCCCCAGCACGGCCAGTCGCTTCGCCGCTTACTATCCGCAACCTGCCGAGCGCCTGCTGTGCAACCGTGAGCAGCCCCAGGGCCTGGCCATGCAGTGGGGACGCCAGCGTGACTACCAGGCTGAAATCTACCGGCTGCAGGGCAACAGCGATCCGGTGCGTCGTCAGTGGTACTGGAAGAAAGCGGTGGACCTCAACGGTTGCTTCTCGGTCAGCCAGCGCTTGCTCAGCAGCCAGCACTGAACCTTGACTGGGCAAACAGGTGAGCCTGAACAGCAAGATCGTTCAAGTCACCTGCGCGCAGCTCTGGCATGCTGTGCAACCTTGTTCAGTAACTGCATATTTCCATGTCCAGTCCACCGTTCGCCCGCCAAGCCTTTATCCAGGGCGCCATTGCCATCCTGCCATTGTCCCTGGCCGTTGCCCCCTGGGGCCTGCTGGCCGGCTCCATGGCCATCGAAGCCGACCTCACGCCGTGGGAAGGCCAGGGCCTGTCAGCCATCGTTTTTGCCGGCGCCGCCCAGCTGGTGGCGATCGGCATGATCAAGGGCGGGGCCAACCTGTTCTCGATCCTCTTGACGACCCTGCTGCTGACTTCGCAGCACTTGCTCTACGGCCTGTCGATGCGCCCGGTGCTCTCTGGGCTGCCAACCCGCTGGCGGCTAGGCCTGGGCTTTCTGCTGACCGACGAGTTCTTCGCCCTCACCAGCCAGTATGACCAGCAGCAGTTCAATCGCTGGTACGCCCTCGGAGTGGGCCTGACGTTCTATATTGCCTGGAACCTGTTCACCCTGGCCGGCATCATTCTCGGCCAGAACATCCCGCACCTGGATCAACTGGGCCTGGACTTTTCCATTGTCGCCACCTTCGTCGCGCTGATCGCACCACTGGTGCGCAACCTGCCCACCGTGGTCTGCGTCGCGGTGTCGTTGTTCAGTTCGGTGCTGTTCAGCTTCTGGCACTGGGAAACCGGTCTGGTGGCGGCCGGTCTGCTGGGCATGAGCGCCGGCTTCATCTGTCAGAAGTTCAGCGGAGCACGCGCATGATCTTTGCCTTGATTATCGGTATGGGGTTGCTGGTGTTCCTCAACCGTTACGCCTTTCTCGAACCGCGCCTGCCGCTGCGCCTGAGTTCCAACGCGCGCCAGTTTCTGGGTTTTGCCGTACCGGGCATGCTCACGGCAATCTGTGGGCCGATCATTTTCCTGCCCGGCCATCAGCTCGACCTGAGCCTGGCCAATCCCTACCTGCTGGGTTCGGTGGTTGCAGTAGTCCTGGTATTGTTGACCCGCAGCACCCTGATCAGCATGCTGGTGAGCATGGCTTTCTTCTTCGTCTTTCGCTGGTGGTTGAACGGCAATCCATGAACCTTGCGCCGCAGGAACAGACCCGCTTCTGGCAAGCGCCAGCACTTGGCGATATCGAGATGCTGCACGCCAGGTATTTCCAGCAGCGCTTTGCTCCTCATGTGCATGAAGGCTATGTGATCACCATCATCGAGTCCGGTGCCCAGCGTTTCTGGCACCGCGGCAGTGAACACCTGGCGCCGGTGGGCAGCATGGTGCTGATCAACCCCGATGAATTGCACACCGGGGCTAAGGCTCATGAGCAAGGCTGGCGCTACCGCGGTTTTTATCCGGACAGCGAACGCATCACCGGAGTGCTGGACGAACTGGAGCTCAAACGCGACGGTTTGCCCAGCTTCGAGGCCAGCGTTCTGCACGACCCGCAACTGGCCAAGGCGTTCAGCTGGTTGCATTGTTCGGCGGAACACGGTGCCAGCGCGCTGGAGCAACAGACTGCCTGGCGCGAGGCGGTGTTGCTGCTGGTGCAGCGCCATGGCCGTGTCGGCGGTATGGCCAGCGTCCGTCAGCCGGGTAACGAACCCTGCGCCGTGGCCCGGGCCAAGGAGCTGATGGACAGTCGCCTGGCCTACCCGCCTTCACTGCAAGAGCTGGCCGAATCGGTCAACCTCTCGCCGTTTCACTTCGCCCGGGTGTTCCGTCAGGCCACCGGCCTGCCACCGCATGCCTGGCTCAAGCAACGGCGTCTGAGCCGAGCGCGGGAACTGCTGAAAAGCGACTGTTTGCCGTTCAACGTGGCCTTTGCATTGGGGTTTTCTGATCAGAGCCACCTGAACCGGCAGTTCAAGCAAGCTTATGGAGTGACGCCGGGAGAGTATCGGCGTGCCTGTGTTGGGGAGTATTCGGCTTGAGAATGCAATCGCGGGGCAAGCCCGCTCCTACCGGTAGGAGCGGGCCTGCCCCGCGATCGGACTTATCAGGCCGGTGCCGAAGTCCGGATCAGGTGATCAAAGGCTGCCAGTGACGCCTTGGCCCCCTCGCCTACCGCAATCACGATCTGCTTGTACGGCACGGTGGTCACGTCGCCTGCGGCAAACACGCCTGGCAGGTTGGTCTGGCCACGGGCATCGACAATGATCTCACCACGTGGCGACAGCTCGAGCGTGCCTTTGAGCCAGTCGGTGTTGGGCAGCAGGCCGATCTGCACGAAGATCCCTTCCAGCGCGATGTCATGCAGTTCGTCGCTGTTGCGATCCTTGTAGCGCAGGCCATTGACCTTCTCGCCGTCACCCAGCACTTCGGTAGTCAGTGCGCTGGTGATCACTTTCACGTTCGGCAGACTGTGCAGTTTGCGCTGCAACACGGCATCGGCACGCAACTGGCTATCGAACTCGATCAGCGTCACCTGAGCAACGATACCTGCCAGGTCAATAGCCGCTTCCACGCCCGAGTTGCCGCCACCGATCACTGCCACCCGCTTGCCTTTGAACAGCGGGCCATCGCAGTGCGGGCAGTAGGCCACGCCACGGCTGCGGTATTCCTTCTCGCCCGGCACGTTCATTTCGCGCCAGCGGGCACCGGTGGCCAGGATCACGGTCTTGGCCTTGAGCGAAGCACCACTGGCCAGACGCACTTCGTGCAGGCCGCCATCGGTGGCTGGAATCAGCGCTTCGCCACGCTGCAGGTTCATGATGTCGACGTCGTACTGTTTGACGTGCTCTTCCAGGGCCATGGCCAGTTTCGGGCCTTCGGTTTCCTGTACCGAGATGAAGTTTTCGATGGCCATGGTGTCGAGCACCTGACCGCCGAAACGTTCTGCCGCCACGCCGGTACGGATGCCTTTACGCGCAGCGTAGATCGCCGCTGCCGCACCGGCCGGGCCACCGCCCACCACCAGTACGTCAAAGGCGTCCTTGGCGTTGATCTTCTCAGCCTGGCGCTCACCGGTACTGGTATCGAGCTTGGCGAGGATCTCTTCCAGCCCCATGCGACCCTGGCCAAACACTTCGCCGTTGAGGTAGACACTCGGCACGGCCATGACTTTGCGCGATTCCACTTCGGCCTGGAACAGCGCGCCGTCGATGGCGACATGGCGGATGTTGGGATTGAGCACCGCCATCAGGTTCAGCGCCTGAACTACATCCGGGCAGTTCTGGCACGACAGCGAGAAGTAGGTTTCAAAGCTGAACTCACCTTTAAGGGCGCTGATCTGCTCGATCACCTCCAAGCTGGCCTTGGACGGATGACCGCCGACCTGCAGCAGGGCGAGCACCAGCGAGGTGAATTCGTGGCCCATGGGGATACCGGCAAAGCGCAGGCTGATGTCGCCCCCCGGGCGGTTGAGCGAGAACGAGGGGCGACGCGCGTCGCTGCCGTCCTCACGCAAGGTAATCAGGCTGGACAGGCTGGCAATTTCCACCAGCAGGTCGCGTAATTCGCGGGACTTCGCGCCGTCGTCGAGGGAAGCAACGATCTCGATCGGCTGAGTGACCCGCTCCAGGTAGGCTTTCAACTGAGTTTTAAGCGTGGCGTCCAACATACGGGCGATTCCTTTTTCAAACGGTAGAAATAACAACGCCCGGGCGAAAGCGCCCGGGCGTTTTGCGGGGCGGTGACAACGTCAGGTGCGGTAGGCCACCGCCCTCGGCTGGCTCACGGTCTTAGATCTTGCCGACCAGGTCCAGCGATGGCGCCAGAGTGGCTTCGCCTTCTTTCCACTTCGCCGGGCAGACTTCGCCTGGGTGGGCAGCGACGTACTGGGCAGCCTTGATCTTGCGCAGCAGTTCGCTGGCGTCACGGCCAACACCGCCGTCGTTCAGTTCAACGATCTTGATCTGGCCTTCTGGGTTGATCACGAAGGTGCCACGGTCAGCGATACCGGCTTCTTCGATCAGCACGTCGAAGTTGCGCGAGATCACGTGGGTTGGGTCACCGATCAGCGGGTACTGGATCTTGCCGATGGTGTCCGAGGTGTCGTGCCAGGCTTTGTGGGTGAAGTGGGTGTCGGTCGACACGCCGTAGATTTCTACACCCAGATCCTTGAACTCGGCGTAGTTGTCGGCCAGGTCGCCCAGCTCGGTCGGGCAGACAAAGGTGAAGTCGGCCGGGTAGAAGAATACGACGGACCATTTGCCCTTGAGGTCGGCTTCAGACACTTCGACGAACTTGCCCTGGTGGTAAGCAGTGGCTTTGAACGGTTTTACCTGGCTGTTGATGATAGGCATGAGTGACTCTCCTTCAGGGGGTTGAAAAATCTGATGGGAGAATCGTAGCTAATACATTTGCTCAATGCTCATTGGCAAAGCTCATGTTGCTGATTGGTTTTGGCTATAAGCCGCGCAGCAGACAGGTTGAACCTTCATAACAGTGACTGCGAACGATCATCAGCGGCGTGCTCGCAGGTCGCCGACAAGCGCACCGGTGCAGCGTCTGTCGGCCGGGCATCGGCTAGCTGGTAGGTGAGGAAGCACTGTTGCTGCACACTTTCGCCCCAACGTACCTGCAAGCGCCCCTGCTCATCGACTCCCCGCACATGCAGACGGCTGCCCTGCCCGACCATTCCCAGTTCATCGCCAGACTCATCCAGCACCTGGGCAGCGAACGGCAATGCGCCACCGTCAGCCAATCGTGCTTCGATCACGGCGCTGCGGCCGCTACGGGTGGGGTAATACAGCAACGGCGCAGCACCGGCGCGCGGCACCACTTGCTGGCTGCTGATCTGCAGCTCGACATCCTGCGACGTGCCTTTGGGGTCCAGCTCTACGGTGTTGAGGCTATAAGGTGTCAACTGCGGCAGGACAGCATAGCCGCGCGTATCAAGGCGTACCTGCGGCGCCTGTTTGAGCCGCGCGTGCGCTGCCCCCGGCGCATGCACAATAGCAAAGCTCTCGCCAAGTGACTGCGCAGCTGTCACTCCCCCAGCATGGCCGACCAGCGCACCACGAACACCCAAAGAGGCCTGACGATAATCGCTGTGCTGGGTTAACGCGCCACTGAATTCCGCGACCGGGCCGCTGTAAAGCAAATTGGCGTCCAGGCCAACAGTGTTTTGTTGCTGGTCATGCCCGGTGGCAAGGCCCAGGCCGTAACTCCATTCGCTGTACTCACCTACCGTGGTACTGAGCCGGGTGTTGGTCGTGCGCTGGCCCTGGCCGTCGCTGTTCAGGTTGCTGCTCAACGAACTGCGCCGGGCTTCACCGAGCGGCAAGCTCAAGCTCAGGCCGAAATGATTGCGCCGCCCCGCCGATGAGTACTGCTCGCGACTGGCCGTAAGACCATAACCCAGCGAACCATAGTGATTGAAGTAGCCGAGCGAGTAACTCAAATCGCTCCCCGCTTGCCGCCAATTTTGTGTGCGTGTGGCCTGCAGCCTCAGGCGCCCCCCCTGCTCCCCCAATCCCTGGCTGACGGCAAGGTTCGCGCGCAGGCGCGCAGAGGCCTGATCGTGCAGGTTGCGCCCGTTGTCGCGCTGCAGACGGGCAACGTCGTTGAAACCGTAGTAGTCCAGGCTACTGCTGGTCAGATTGGCGCTCAGGTCGGTCATCGACGCGGCCATCACCTGGCGCCAGCTCAGGCGCAGCGCCTGACCGTCGGACTGCCTGTGCCAGGCCAGGTCTGTGCGTGACTGCAGCAGGGTCAACGCCACGGCACCCAGGCGACTGTTCAGGGTTGCCCCCAGCGCCCCCGACTGGTAACCATCGGCGCCCAGCAGGCCGGCATGAACACTGAAACGATTGCTCACGCCCTGCTGCCAACTGCCCTGCACATGTTCCGGCCCGGTGCCGCCCAAACCATCGCGCCAGCGCCCGACGCTGAAATCAAAACGGCTGGCACCTGGGCGCAAAGCCAGGGGCGCCGCCTGATAAGGCACGATGAATGTTCGTTGGTTACCATCGGCCTCCCTGAGGGTCACGTGCAGATCATCGCTGAAACCGTTGGCGTACAGGTCGCTGATTTCGAACGGCCCGGGTTGCACGGTCGACTCATGTATCACCACCCCGCGCTGGCGTATGGTCAGCAATGCCGTACTGTAGGCAACACCATTGACGGTTGGCGCAAAACCGCGCTGTGAAGCCGGCAACATGCGCTCGTCACTGCCAAGCCCCAGGCCCAGGTAGGCGATGCTGTCGAACACTTCGCCACGGCTGTAGGCCTCGCCCAGGGTCAACTGCGCCCGCCACGCCGGAACATCGCGCTGCACGTAAGTGGCCACGGGTTGATAGCGCTGCTCAATGCCTTCCCCGGCCTGCAGATTGCCTTCGTGGCGCCAGTACCAGGGGCCGGTGTTGACACCACTGCGAAGCCCCAGGAATGACTGGCTCCAGCGCTGGTTATCAGTGCGGCTCTGTTGACTGAAAAGATTGAGACGATAATCGATGAAGGCCGCGCTTGTGCCGCTGTCCCATTGCTCCGGGGGCAGATAATCACGCGGTGTGTGCAATAGCGATTGCTGGGCGATCTGCAAGGTCAGCGTCAGCGCGGAAAAGTCCAGGTGTTCGCTGACCTCAAGTCCCAGTGCCGACAATGGCAGGCAACCATTGGCGCGCTGCAACCGTTCGCGTACAGACGCCGAAAGCTGCGCCTGATCGACGGCCAGGTCCTGGAGCAAGGCGCCGGTGTAACAGGGGCGGGGCTGCAAGTCGCCAGCCTGCCGACGCAAAGGCACCGACCAGCGTCCTGCCCAGTTCTCATTGATGGTTACATCCAGTTTTTGATCGCCTTCGGGTACTGCATCGGCATGCTGGAAACGGCTGAGATCGGCAGCTGGACCGCGTTCGCCCTGCAAGAACCTGACATCGAATTCCAGGGCCGTTGCCAGCGCCTCACCTGCGGCCAGTGCTATTGCAACGCACAGCAGAGCCCGGACCGGCAGCCGCTGTGGGCCGGAAGAAGATGTACTCATTGACGTCGACTCCAGCGTGCTCAGTGCCTGCGCACAATCTCGACAGGCTGCTGTGCAGGCAGCACCGCGCCATAGTCATTGACACTGGCAAAGTGCACGGTGGCGCTTGGGCCCTCGGCCCGGTCCAGGCCCGGCAGTGCAAACAGCCCAGTCGACAAGGGGGCGACATGACTGCTGGTTGCCTCGTACTCCCGTCCGTTCAAGTGCACGGACAGCTCGGCGAGATTGACGTAAAAGCGGCTGGGGTTGCGCGCCTCGAGCATCCAGGCGTTGTCACGCGTGAGCAATCGCCAGGTCAATGCTTGCGGCGCCTGCTGGGCATTGCCCGCAAGTCCATGGGGGCGGTACAGCAGCTTGATCCGGGAACGCACAGCCAATTGCAAGGCGTTGCCCTGGCGCTTGGGTGGAATGTCCAGCACATTGAGCCAGTAGAGACTTTCCCGGTCTTGAACAAAGTCATGCTGCCCCTGAAACAAACGCAGTGCCTGCCCCTTGCCCGGATCGAGCCTAAACAGCGCCGGGGTCAAGCTGAAGGGCACCTGTAGTTGCTCCACTGGCACGTCCGCTTGACCATCATCGATCCAGACTTGCACCAGCGAGGGATGCTGCCCACTGTTGCTCAGGCTTATCGTGACTTCCGCTTCCTCAGCGGGGTAGATCACCCTGGTTGTGGCGATGACCACGCTGGCATTGACCGTGCTACTGAACAGACAGGCAGCCAGCAGCCACCCGCGCCAGAACGGCAGGCAGAGACTTTTCATGGATGTTTCCTGGATCGACAAAACGCAGAGGTAGGCAGCCCATAAAGGGCTGCCTGAGGTATCAAGGGTAGATCAGGGTGTATTGCACGCGGGTGTTCACCAGCCCTGGAGTGGTGCTGCCCAGCGAGTAATACGCAGCCGAGTAGTTGAGTACCGCCTGGCCGTTGTTGATGCTGACAATCTGGGAGTTCTGGCTGCCTTGGGCACCCGCCAGGTTCATCGGTGAATTGCTTGAGTTGCGCAGTTGAACGTCGACATTAGCGCTTCCACCTGCATCAACCCTCAATCGCCCTTCCGGATTGACGGTGGGTCCGGGTTCGAAATAGGTGGAAACACGATTCAAGCCGGACGAACAGTTGGTCAATCTCAAGGCGAACGGCGTGATGCCAGCGACCTGGCCGGGATTGGCCAGAAGGCGTGCCTGTACCGGGGGCAGCTGAACCGCCACGTCGTTCTGGCCGCCATTGACCTGGCAAGTACTCGCCAGAACGCTACCGCTGAAACTCATCTGGCCGTCGGCTTGCGCCAGACCGGCACTCAGAAAAAGGCTGCAACCCAGTGCAAGAAGATGCTTTTTTGAAGGTTTCATAGTGACATTCTTGTGGGAAATGATTGGGACAATCAGGCCCTGACCTGACTGTGCGCTGCTACGCAAAACCCAGTCAGTATCTGCAATGTCGCTATCGGCGAATGTCAGCTGCGGTCACTCGGAGGTGCCCGCTTTTGTTACAGCTCAAGTAGGAAAAAACACCGACCCTGCGCGGTAACCGCGCAGGGTCGGCACTCAACGCGAAACCGGCGTGCGCAGGGTCACGAACTCTTCGGCAGCCGTTGGATGCACACCGATGGTTTCGTCGAACTGCTGCTTGGTCGCCCCGGCCTTCAGCGCAATGCCAAGGCCCTGGATGATTTCGCCAGCATCCGGGCCGACCATATGGCAGCCCAACACGCGGTCAGTGTCGGCATCGACCACCAGTTTCATCAGGGTCTTTTCCTGGACTTCGGTCAAGGTCAGCTTCATCGGCCGGAAGCGGCTTTCGAAGATCTGCACTTTGTAACCTTGTTCCAGTGCCTGTTCTTCGGTCAGGCCCACCGTGCCGATAGGCGGCTGGCTGAACACGGCAGTCGGAATGTTCTGGTAGTCCACCGGGCGATACTGTTCGGGCTTGAACAGACGCCGGACCACGGCCATGCCTTCGGCCAGGGCCACCGGCGTCAGTTGCACACGGCCGATCACATCGCCAATGGCCAGGATCGACGGCTCGGTGGTCTGGTACAGGTCATCGACGCGAATGAAGCCGCGCGGATCGAGCTCCACGCCGGTGTTTTCCAGGCCCAGGTTGTCGAGCATCGGTCGCCGCCCGGTGGCGTAGAACACGCAGTCGGCCACCAGCTCGCGGCCATCCTTGAGGGTAGCCTTGAGGCTACCGTCGTCCTGACGCTCGATACGCTGGATATCGCTGTTGAACTGCAGATCCATACCGCGTTTTTCCAGCTCTTCCTTAAGGTGCGTGCGCACCCCGCCGTCGAAGCCGCGCAGGAACAGCTCGCCACGGTACAGCAGCGAGGTTTTCGCTCCCAGTCCCTGGAAAATGCCGGCAAATTCCACGGCGATATAACCGCCGCCGACCACCAGCACGCGCTTGGGCAGATCTTTGAGGAAGAACGCCTCATTGGAGCTGATCGCCAGTTCCTTGCCCGGGATGTCCGGAATCTGCGGCCAGCCACCGGTGGCGATCAGGATATGCTCGGCGCTGTAGCGCTGGCCGTCGACTTCCACTTCATGGGCACCGGTCAGCCTGGCGTGGCCTTCGAGCAGGGTCACACCGCTGTTGACCAGCAGGTTGCGGTAAATGCCGTTAAGCCGCGCGATCTCGCGGTTCTTGTTGGCGATCAGCTGGCCCCAGTCGAACTGAGCATCTTCCAGCGACCAGCCAAAGCCTGCGGCCTGCTCGAAGTCGTCGGCGAAATGCGCGCCGTAGACCAGCAGTTTTTTCGGTACACAGCCAACGTTGACACAGGTACCACCCAGGTAACGGCTTTCGGCAACCGCCACTTTTGCACCAAAGCCCGCGGCAAAACGCGCAGCGCGCACACCGCCGGACCCGGCACCAATCACGAACAGATCAAAATCGTAGGCCATTTCAGTCTCCTTGCCAGGCCGTCAGCATACCCCGACTGACAAGTCGGAAACAAAAAAGCCACCCGAAGGTGGCTTTTTCATACAACACCGATGACTTAGTAAGCCTTGCCGGTCTTGTAGAAGTTCTCGAAGCAGAAGTTGGTTGCTTCGATGTAACCTTCGGCGCCACCGCAGTCGAAACGCTTGCCCTTGAACTTGTAGGCAATAACGCAGCCATCCTGGGCCTGTTTCATCAGTGCGTCGGTGATCTGGATCTCACCGCCCTTGCCCGGCTCGGTTTCTTCGATCAGCTTGAAGATGTCCGGGGTCATGATGTAGCGGCCGATGATCGCCAGGTTCGACGGGGCATCTTCAGGTTTTGGCTTCTCGACCATGTTGCGTACACGGTACAGGTCGTCGCCGATCAGGTCACCGGCGATCACACCGTATTTGCTGGTTTCCTGCGGGTCGACTTCCATGATCGCAACGATGGTGCAGCGGTACTGTTTGTACAGCTTGACCATCTGCTTGAGCACGCCGTCGCCTTCGAGGTTGACGCACAGGTCATCCGCCAGCACCACGGCGAACGGCTCATCGCCGATCAGCGGACGACCGGTAAGGATCGCGTGGCCCAGGCCCTTCATTTCAGTCTGACGGGTGTAGGAGAACGAGCACTCGTCGAGCAGACGACGGATGCCGACCAGGTATTTTTCCTTGTCGGTGCCCTTGATCTGGTTTTCCAGCTCGTAGCTGATGTCGAAGTGGTCTTCCAGGGCGCGCTTGCCACGACCGGTGACAATGGAAATCTCGTTAAGTCCAGCCTCCAGCGCTTCTTCAACGCCGTACTGGATCAGTGGCTTGTTCACCACCGGCAGCATTTCCTTGGGCATGGCTTTGGTAGCAGGCAGGAAGCGAGTGCCGTAACCGGCTGCCGGGAACAAGCATTTCTTGATCATATACGTCCTTAACAGGGGCTATGCGTACTAAATTCGGCGCAGTCTAATCAGGCGGCGGTCACCTTACAATGCCCTGCCACCTGTCGAGCGGTGCCATGATAGAGAAATCCTAGTGTAGATAGTTCCCGCCGTTCGTAAATATTGCGCCAAACAGTGACCACCGGCATGCGCTTGCGGCTCGGCAACCGAGGAGAATCCGCCTGGCAAAACCTGGCCTCAGCATCAGAACTGCACGTCAAGAATCACACTGTCCAGGTAGGTGCCAGCCGGCGGTGTGGCCTGATCGGAATAAACCTTGGCGTTGTAGTTGAACACCTGACTACCGGTCCCGGTACCCGCCCCCGGGTTGATGTCGGCGTCACTGCTGGCGCGCCGGGCGCTGGAGAGCACGCCCCAGCGCTGCGTGCCAGCACTTTTGAAAATGTCATAGGCCAGGTAGTTATTGGCACTGGACTTCATCCGCCGCCGCCCACCCGCCACATTCTGGCCGTCATCCAGGCCCACCGTGTAGTTGCTGCCCTTGGTGCAGGACAGGTTGATGCTCTGATTGACCGCAGTAAAGCCACTGATCACCGGGGCACTGCCAAAGCTGATGGCCGGCGTGGTGATCTGGCAATCGTTGGTCACCGTCAGATTAATGGTCAGACTGGTCGATTGCTTCAAGATCTGACGACCGATGCATGCGCCAAGCAGGCCGATGCCATAGCAGTAGTTGATGTCCCACTCCACCACGAACGATTCCTGATACAGGCCGGCTGCGACATTGCTGCCGATCAGGCTTTTCAGGTAGATCGGCACACTCTTGGGTGAGGTGCCGTTGAGCAGCCCGAGCGCATCGATGATGCCGTTGCGGGCAAAGTCGTAGCGCTGGTTGCGGTTGATGGCAAAGCTGGTGGTGTTGTTGGCATACAAGGTGTAAGTGATCACATCACCGGTGGGCCCGACCAGCCCGCTGGTACCGCCGACCGGGGTGAAGGTGGCATAAAAATGATCGTCGCTGGCCAACAGGCTCAGCAGCGAGCCGGTGCACTGCAGGCCGGCGTTGCTGGCGGAGGCGGACTGCACCACATTGCGCACCTGCGTCGAGTTGAGCGAGCCAAAACTGGCCGGGTTGGTTGCCACCACCGCGCACTGAGCCTGCACCTGAGCAGTGAGCAGCAGCGCCAGGGCCGCCAGCAGACGCTTCATTGGCACACCAGCGGCCCGATCAGCGGTACCTGCGACTGATCGTCCTCGACACTGAACTGCACACGACAGCTGCCAACATCGCTGCGTTCGACCTCCAGGCTGTTGTGTTCGGCCAGCCCTTCCAGATAGACCAGCCCGTCCCAACCAACAACGGTGCGAGCGCCACTCTGTTCATGCCGCACCTGACTGCCCAGCGGCAGATCGCGCTGCGCGCCGTCGACCAGGTGGATACTGGCCGCTACCACCCGCTGCATCGGAAACTCCAGCAGATACCCCGTGCCACGGCGCACCGCCAGGCGCTGCTCGACTTGCGGCACTTGCACGGTGCTGGGCAGCTCCATCGGGTCGATCTCGTATTTCCCCCGGTAGTAACCGCTGCTCCAGGGCACCAGCAAATGCCCGTTGCGATCGGTGCGGCCAACCAGCTGGTTCTCGTAGCGCACCGGGACATCGGCAAATCCATCGGTACTGACCACAACAAAAGCGTCGTCAATGCGATTGGCGGCAAACAGCCCGGCATCCATCCATACCAGCGAACCGCTGGCATCCGCCCAGCGCGTGGTGTCGCCATCAGTGCCATAGGCGCCAGCCTGCAACTGCACCGACTGCAGGCGCCAGGTCAGGTCGGCCTGACGATAGGCCTCGCGGTCACCCTCGGCATAGCCGAGGTTGTAGCCCACGCCGCCGCCCGCCGGCACCGCACGGCTGTAGTTGACCCGCTGCAGACTTTCGCCGTTGTTGTTGCGCTCGAGGCTCAGGCTCAAGGTGCCGCTCATGTCGAACGGGATCACCCATTGCGCCTGAACAGCCCATTGGCTGTCACCGATCTCGCGGTTGGCCGACAGGTACAGGCTGCTGTTGCCCCACAAGGGCTTGCTCCAGCTCAGGTTGAGCAGACGAGTACGGCTGTGGTCACCGGCTCGCACATCGAAATAACCAGCACCCAGGCTGCCGTAGCGCTCCAGGTTCAGGCTCAGGGTGACTTGCTCACTGCGCTGGCTCAGGCGCGTGTAAGGGCTGTCGACCAGTGACAGGTCGGCGTAATCGCCGCGTCGTTGCAAGCGCTGATAATTGAAGCCCAGACGCGGGCTGTTGTACTGATAACCCAGACTCCATTGCTGGCCGCTACGGCTGTCGAAGATGCTCTGGCTCAGCGCCGCATTGACCACGCCCCAGTTGCCGACCTGCCAGTTGCCACCCACACCGCCCAGCGTCAGGGATTCAGCGGCTTCGACGTGACTTTCCAGGGTGAAGCGCTCACTCAGGCCGTAGCGCAGGCTGGCGGCGGCCACGCCCGGGCCGTAGGCAAAGTCACGCAAGGCATAGTCGCGACGCAGGCTGCCGGTAGCAACCGAGAAATCGCTCAGGCCCTTTTGCAGCAAGTTGCTGGTGACATAGAACGGCAAGGTGGTGGACACCTGGCGCCCCAGGGCATCAGTGGTCACCACTACCGCCTCACCGGCACCATTGATAAAGGGGATGTTGGTCAGGGTGTAGGGCCCAGGCTGTAACTCGGCGCTGGAGCTTTTGTAGCCATTGATGAACAGGTCCAGCGATGAGGGGACCGCCGCTTCGCCGGCGAACGCCGGCAAGGGATAGGTGACCAGGTCCGGGCGCACGGCAAAGTCCCGCGAGACCTGCACGCCGCCCAGGCGTACCGAACTGGTCCAGGGCAAGGCGCCACTGAGCACGTCGCCCACTTCCAGGGTCAGCAGGCGCGCTTCGTCGGTATAGCGCCAGGTGGTGTCGTAGCGCCGAAAGCCGCGCTGGCTGTCATCGAACTCGTTGCCATCCAGGGCCTGACGCCACTGCCCGGTGGTCGATAAGGTGCCCCAGCTGTCAAACAGGCGCAGCTCGTTCCAGGCGGCAAGGTAGGTGCCGCCGTCGTCGGTGTCGTTCAGGTACAGGTCATAGTTCAGCAATGCCCCAAAGCTGCTGCGGGCATCGCTGGCCGGGTACAGCTGACGGTTACCGATGGCCTGGGTCGGCAACCAGGCGGCGGGCACCTGCAAGAGCAGGCGCTGGCCCTGACTGTCGTAGTCGGTGTGCAGACCGCTGATCGTGTCCAGGGCCACTTCAGCGCCGCTCAGCCCTGGGACCTGGATACCCGCCGCCTGCAGGTCCGCCGTGGCCATGTACAGGCGCCCGGCGCGTTGCTGCACCGCCACCAGCTCAGGGCTGCTCATCTGATTGACCACCAGCTCCAGGTACAACTGCGCATCGCCAACCGCTTGCAGGCTGGGCGGTGGCGGTGGCAGCTCGGCGCCAAGCAGCGGGCCACAGCCCAGCACCAGCAGCGCACAGGCCGCCAGCACCCGCGAGCGGGTCATGGCCGGTGAAATACTCACACACGGTATCCAACCATTACCGGGTCCTCCCTGGCCCCTGTTCCCGCAGTATCACTGAGCGCTTATTGTCCCTGGCTCAGGGTTTGTGCCGGTTCCTGACCATTGACCCGGCCCTTGAGCACCGTGGCCGCTGTCATCGGTTGCGGCACCGGCCAGCGCATGCTGGCGCCAGGCAGCACATAGCCAAGCAGGCCTTCGACCAGCGGACGGTGTTGCCCCCCCTGTTGCAGCACCACGTCGGTCAGGCGCGCATGCACAGGCCCGCTGTTGCGAATTTCCACATAAGGTCGACCCTGCACCGAAACCTCGCGCCAGCTCAGCGCCGGTTTGCCGACACTGTTCGGGTCGCGCTGGCCGCTGGTGTCCGGTTTGCCCCACAGGCCCTGGCCGTAAACGAACAACGGTACCGAGTAGCGCATCTGAAAACGGATCGCAGCTTGCGGCTTGTCAATGTGGGTGGCGTCCGGCAAGGCCGGCGGGATCTCATCGATAATGATCCGGTAGGCTTGCTCCTGGCCCGCCGGGGAGGCACTGGTGCGAGTCAGACGGATCAACTGCTTTTGCCCAGGGGCGATGGTCGCCACCGGTGGGCTGCCGATAATCTCGCGCTGGGCCTGGTACTGATCGTCGTAGTCGCCCTGGCGCCAGGCGAACACTCGCACCTGCAGGCTGGCCGGTGCTGTGCCGCGATTTTCCAGCCACAGCGCCGCAGCTTTCTGGTCAGCCTCAAGCACCGGATCAATCGGCCAGATCAGCACCGAGGTAGCCGCCTGCAAGGGGGCGCCCGACAGCACCGCCAGCATGAAGCCCAGCCCTTTGATTACCCCGCGCGAATTGCCAGCGCTTACCCTCATCCGCAGTCTCCTTGGTTGTCGAATACACCCGGCAAGTCCTCTCACCAGGTCAGCACCACTTGCACCACATCGGTGTAGCTGCCAGCCGGCAGGTTGCCGCTCAACTGCGCCCGGGCGTACACCGGCAACTTGATCGCATTGGGGTCGCTGTAGGGCACTGCGACGCTCTGGTCGATGCCCAGGCTCTGGCTGAGACCGGCGTCACGAAACAATTGATAGGCCAGCAACTGCGAGCCCGTGCTGCGTTTGAGATTGCGGGTGCCACTGCTGTTGTTCTGTCCGCCACCGATGCTCATGCTCAGTGCCACCCCCGGCGTACATTGCAGGGTCACGCTGGTGCCGGTGAGTGCAGTGCTGACAGGGCCGCTGGAAAGCGCCGAATAGCTACCGAAGTCGAGGTTGCCGTAGTTACTCCCACCACCGACCACCAGGCATCCTGCCACCACCTGCGCACTGACCTGAAAGCTGCTGCTGACTTGCGCTGTCAACGGCGCAGGAACGGTCCATACCAGCAGCACCAATAGCCCGTGCAACGGACGCAACACGCCTCAGAAACTCAACTCGACGTTCACCGTGTCGGTGTAGACCCCGGCCGGCAGGCCAGCCTTGCCCTTGGCCAGGCCGTAGAGGTTGACCGTCTGCGCGACGCCCGTGCTGGTCGGCAGGGTGATCGTGCCATTGATCGTCAACAACTGGGAATGCCCGGCATCGGTATAGAAGTCATAGGGCACAAAGTTGCCGGCACCATCGGCCAGCGCCCGGGTACCACCGGCGGACCGGGAGTCATGGGCCCCCGTACCGACTTTCACCACCGGCACCGTACCGCTGGAGCAGAGGATACTCATCGCCCCGCCGCCACCGCCCAGGACCTGGCCCGGTGCCTGGGTGAACAACGCTTCCTGGGTGCCGAAATCCAGCGCACCGAAGTTCACACCGCTGCTGCCGCTGGCACCGTTGACCTGACAGCTGGCAGTCAAGGTCAGGGTGGCATTGATCTGCCCGGTTATGCTCGCCGCCTGGGCTTGCATACACAGCGCGAAGCCGACGCCGGCAAAAAGCAAACGGGAAATGTAAGGCTGCATGAGTCACTCCTTGCGTGTTACCAGTCCAGGGTCACCATCAGGGTGTCGCGATAAATGCCGGCCGGCAGCGCCTTGGGATGGGCGAGTACCGCGCCGTAGATAGGTATGGGGATCTGCGCGACACTGTTGATGGCGAAATTGCGCTGCTGGCCAATGCCATAGCGGGCCGCACCCGAGAGGTCGGCCGACAGTTGATAGGGAATCAGCTCGCGGCCATTGCGCAGGCGGCGATTGGCCCCATCGCCATTAGCGCCGCCATTGATACTGACGCTAAAAGCCCGTACCGAAGGGTTGCAGCGCACCTGCAGGCTGCCCGCTTCACCCACTTCATCCAGGCGCGAATGCAGCGGGTTGGTCCAGCTCGGGCCCTGACTGCCAAAATCCAGCACACCGGCTCCGGAGGCATCGATGCTGCTGCCGGGGTCGCCACTGATCTGACAGGCGGCACTGATTACCAGTCGCGCCTGGATATGACCGCTCATACCGGCGAAGGCCTCAGGGCTCACCAGTAACAACGGGCCGATACTCAACAACAAGGCTTTTTTCATGCTGCCAGTTCCTTTAGCAGGCACCTCTTGAACAGGCGACACAGTGGCCTTCACCAGGTGACGGTCACCTTGAGCAAATCCGAATAACGTCCAACCGCTGGCACCTGGGCAAGACGGTCGATACGGGCATACAACGGAAGCTCCAGCGAACCGCTGGCGGGCACTCGCGCATGCTGTATCACGTTGACCGGCAGCGGCACGCGCCAGGCCGGATCCTGATACAGGCGATACGGGATCGGCCGGGCCGCAGGCTGGGCGCTGGTCAGGTAGCGTACTTCGCCCACGCCGCCGTGTTGACCGGCGTCGACCTGGACCTGGTAGCTGGTGTCAGGGTTGCACTCAAGCCGCGGCGGGCGCTGGTTCAGTAACTGAGCGGTCATGGGGCCGGATGGCGAGTCCAGCCGGGCCGTGCTGCCGAAGTCGAGGACGCCCAGCGCCTGTGCACCGGCCTCGCGGGGCTGGTGCACAAGTACACAGCCGCGCTGCACATGCACTTTGACCTCAACCATGAATTGGGCGGCGACCGAAGCGTCAGCAACGACCAGCCCGAGCATCACCGCCAGAGAGCATCCCTTCACCATCGCGTCCTTGAATGCAGGTTTAACCTGACCTTGAGGGTAGCAGCCGAGAAAAAAGCTGCCAGCCAGCGAGAAAACGTACAAATCCGGTACAGGATTTTTCGCCCGGCTAGCCCGGTCGGGAGCGCTGGCAGCCCTGGAACATATTGGTTAAATTAGCCGCGCTCGCTCAAGCCGGTCCTTGAGTCGCATTAACCTCAAGGAGCCCAGATTGCCTGCCTTGCCGACCTCCTGGATACGTTCGCCGCTGCGTGCCCTGCGCCGACGCCTCGGGGCTGTGGCGCACGACGAAGCCGACTGCGCTGACAGCGTTCGCCAGTATTTTCGCAACAAGGCCGCCGCCCAGGGCTACACCTTGAGTCTCGGCCAGTTGCAGGTTATCGAACACATGGCAACCCAGGCCGCCCGCCTGGAAAGCGGCCAGGCCCGCAGCCTGTACCTGCATGGAGCGGTCGGCCGCGGCAAAAGCTGGCTGCTCGATGGTTTTTTCCAGGCCTTGCCCCACACGCACAAGCGCCGCTTGCACTTTCACGATTTTTTCGCCCGCCTGCATCAAGGCATGTTCGAACACCGCCACCAGGACGATGCCCTGGCCTGTACCCTGGATCAATTGCTCGAGGCCTGCCAGGTGTTGTGCTTCGATGAGTTCCATGTCCACGACATCGGCGACGCGATGCTGATCACCCGGTTGTTCCAGGCCTTGTTCGCCCGGCGCATTTTTGTCCTGGTGACCTCAAACTACGCGCCTGAGGGGCTGTTGCCCAATCCGCTCTATCACCAGCGTTTCAAGCCGGTCATTAGCCTGATCAACAGCCAGATGCAGGTGCTGCAGGTCGATGGCGAGCAGGATTACCGCAGCCTGCCAAATGCCGCCAGTCAGCAGCGTTTTACTCAAGGCCACTACCTCTGCCCTGGCAGCCCGGAACAACGCCAGGCATTGCGACTGCCTTTGCTGGGCGAGGTCTCGATACCCCTGCAGGTGGGCAAGCGCGAGCTGCAGGCGCGGCTCATCCGGCAAGACACAGTGGGATTTGATTTTGCCCAGCTCTGCGAACAGCCCACGGCCGTCATCGACTACCTGGAACTGGCCCGGCGTTTCGATCACTGGATCCTCGACGGCCTGCCGTGCCTGGAGCAGTGCTCGATCGCCGAGCAACAGCGCTTCATCAACCTGGTGGATGTGCTCTATGACCAGGACAAGCACCTGGTGCTGATCGGCGCAGCGCCGCTCGACGAGAGCCTGCAAGGCATGGCCAACGATCTGGCCCGGACCCGCAGCCGTCTGGGTCAACTGCGGCAGATCGGCTGAAGATACGATTAACGCATTGCCCAGGCTGACAGCGTGTGGGCGTCGGTGATCTTGCCAGCGCGGATCAGGCCTTTCATCTCTTCCTCGGAATACACCAAGGTACCCTTGGTCTCGCCATCCGTTTGCGTTGTCACCTGCACCGCATCAACGGCCAGGTACACTTCGACCGAGCTGCGGATCAGTGAGGTATTGGTGTGCACCTTGCCAAGAAACGACCAGGACTCAGCTTCATACCCGGTCTCCTCCAGCAACTCGCGCCTGGCGGTCTCCAGCAGGGTTTCGTTCGGCTTGCGGCCACCGCGCGGCAGCTCCAGGGAATCCTGGTCGATGGCACCCCGGTAGTGCTGGACCAGCAGGTACTGGCCCTCGGTATTCCTGGCCAGGATTACAGCAGCGTTGACCTCGTGCTCTTCGGTCACGATAAAGTACTTACCGCGCTTGATTACGTTGAAGAACGGGGTCTCCAGCAAGATCTGAAAAGCCTGCTCTGGTGCGTTCATGATTTACGCCTTAGTCATCTGACAGTGCACGGTCAAACTCGAAAATCACTTCCGGTTTGAGCTTGAGGTAAAGGTATTGTGGCCGGCCCATCGCGAGCTGGACGGTCTCGTCAGTCAACGCGATGAGCTGCGCTTCGATCATTTTCTTGACCCGCTGGACGATGCTCGTCTTGCCCTTGGCCGGGTTGGCGCCCCTGACCACCGAGAACAAGGTGATCACATCAGTCATGGTGAACTTCATCGGCAGCATGGAGAAACCGATGCTGGTGTAGCGGAATTTACCCGCGAGACGCCCCCTGATTCTGGCGACCAGATCGTTGTGGTCGAACGCCAGCAAGAACTTCTTCTCGCTGACAGCAACCAGGTCTACCCACTGTTTGTCGCCTTCAACCTCCACCGAGTCGTCGACCATGGCCATGTAAACGGTGGTCGTGGCCCAGCCCCTGGGATCACGTACGGCATTACCGACTGTTACCACCTGTTCGCAATGGCTAACGCTAATCCCGACCTTGGGTGAAAGCAGAAGACGATCGATTGCCGCTTCCAGGCTTTGATCCTGGGTGTCACCGTTGATGACCAGGCCGGGCAAAGCCCACTGACCGAAATAAGGTTCATCCGGGTTCTGGCGTTTGTGCAGGAGAATTTCCGCACGGCCAAGCTCGCGATTGAATCGAAGGATCCCGACATCGACCGACTGGATGGCCCCTCTTCGTTCTTCACTCACTTTACGCACTCTTCAACGATTGATCTGACGACATCCGCCCAGTATCGGCGAAAACCCGGTAGTCCGTCATCCGCAGGCCTGGCGCTATCCAGCTTGAAGGGATGTCGCCACCGGCCTTGAGGGCATCACGGATCATCGTGCTGTGGACGTTGATGGTCTCCGGCATGGTGACGACCGAAAACTCGTCCATGATCGCCTGGTAGCCATGAAACGTGTGAAGCACCTTCAGGTTGTCTTCACCCATCACCAGGGCAACGTCTTTTTTTTCCAAGCCGAAGCGATCGGCAATGAACCTGAGCAGGTCAATGCTGAAAATCGGCGACTTGCGCCGGAAAAGTTCACGCTCGCAATCATCGACAACCAGGCGCGGCTCGTTGAAAACCCCGACGATTTTTTCCAGCCACTGCACGCGCAAGTCGAAATCCACCATTTGCTTCCCAAACGGGTGGCAGAACGAAGGTACCACCAGCACCTGCTCCGCTTGAGGCAGCAGTGCAGCCATCACCTGGGCGTGCCCTGCGTGTGGAGGATTGAACGCCCCGCCATATACCGCCAGTTTTGCTTTGCTCATGTCGCCCTCCTTTCGCACATAGTACGTATGGCGAATTATATCGTCAAATACATCATCGAAAAACTGCGGTACCCCCAGAGTGATAAGTACTCAAGCAGCATATTAAAGGATGGCACTGCATGATCCACCTTCACCTATTTCAACAATTCATGTTGACTACTTAATACGCGTCACGCACTATGTGTTCAAGACGACAGCGGAGGCACTGAGATGAACTTCCCCCAATCCGAAATTGCTAGCTTTGACGTTGATGCACAGTGCGGGTTCAGCCCGCTTTGCCCAGATGAACTCCCGGTGCCCGGCGGCGATGAAATCGTTCCGGCACTGAACTTCATGGCCTCGCTGGCAGGCTTTCGAGTGGGCAGCAAGGATGCGCACAGCCCCAATGCCAAATGGGTTGTCAGCTCTCACGCCGAAATGGGTGCCCCGACAGGGCTTGCCCACGCAGACAAAACCTGGGTTCCACACTGCGTCGTTGGCACGCCGGGTTTCGAGCTTCTCCCCGGCCTGCCGAAAGTCACTGAATACGGTTACATGGTCTACAAGGGCCTGGAGCTCGACTTGCACCCTTATGGCGCGGCCTATCACGACGATGCAATGACCACCGGCGTTATCGAAGTGTTGCGCGCCAGGGGCATCAGGAAAGTACTGGTCGGCGGGCTTGCCCTTGAGTACTGCGTGAAAATGACGGTGCTGCAATTACTCGCCGCGGTTTTTGAAGTGGCGTTGTACCTGCCCGCCTGCCGAGCGATCAGCCAGGAGGATGCCGAACAGGCACTGCTGGCGATGAAAAATGCCGGCGCGGTGCTGGTGAACACTGAAGAACAATTGAGCCAATTTGTAAGTGAGGGGAAGTAACATGGAAAGTGTCTTCGACTACAACAAGCCAATCGTCCGCTCACCCACCGACGACGATTTCTACAAGCTGACGATGGGCCAGGCTATCTATCACTCGTACCCTGCAGCTGACTCGGAATGGGCCTTGCGCGTACGCTCGAATGAAGATCTGACGCCTTACATCGGTGAGATCCGTGAAGCCATCGAACAGCTTCAGGAACTGCACAGCACCCAGGACATGCTGCGCCACCTGCGCGCCATCCCGTTCATGAAGCATGACTATGTGGACTACCTGGAAGACTTCCGCCTCAAGCCCCGGTTCGTGAAGGTCGGCAAGGCCAACGGCCAGCTGGAAATCCGCGCTCGCGGCCCCTGGGTCGGTATCTCGCCATTCGAGATCAAGATCCTTGCCATCGTCAGCGAGATCCGCAACCGCCACGTTTACCCCGACCTGTCGCTGGAGCAGGTACGTGAAAGCCTGTACAGGAAGTTCGACTGGTTGAAGTCCAACGCCAGCGCCGATGAGCTGGCTGATTTCAAAGTGGCCGACTTCGGCACCCGGCGCAGGATCTCCTTCAAGTCTCAGGAGGAAGTCGTCAAAACGATGATGCGTGACTTCCCGGGTGTGTTTGTCGGTACCAGCAACGTACACCTGGCCCGCGAACTGGACATCAAGGCCATCGGCACGAACGCCCACGAGTGGTACCAGGCTCACCAGCAACTCGGCCCCCGCCTGATCGACAGCCAGAAGGCCGCGCTCGATGGCTGGGTCAAGGAGTATCGCGGTAATGTCGGCGTGTGCCTGACGGATGTGATCAACCAGGACGCCTTTTTGGCTGACTTCGACGCTTACTACGCGAAGCTGTTCGATGGCTGCCGCCACGATTCGGGTAACCCGCTAGTATGGGGTGATCGCATGATTGCTCACTACGAGTCACTGCGCATCGATCCGCGCAGCAAAACCCTGATTTTCAGCGATGGCCTGAACCTGGGCGATCGTTCGCTGGAGATCCTGCGTCACTTCCGTGGCCGCATCAATGTCTCGTTCGGTATCGGCACGGATCTCACCAATGGTGTCGAAGGGGTCAAGCCATTGAGTATCGTGATGAAGATGGTCACCTGCCAGGGCCAGCCGGTAGCCAAGATTTCCGATGCACCGGGTAAATCGCAGTGCGAATCTCCGGAGTACCTGTCGTATCTGAAGCAGGTTTTCAACGTCAAGGAGGGCCAGCAATGAGCGCTAATCTGCAATCTGAAAACCCGGCTGCTCGCATCGCTCACGACCTCAAGGTCAATCAGTGGACGGATGAGGCAAAAGATGCGGCGCAAGAAATCGCTACCCGCATAGACTTCCTCAAAGAACGCGTACGGGCTACGCACACCAAAGGCCTGGTGCTGGGGATCAGCGGCGGCGTTGACTCCACCACGGCGGGCAAGCTCTGCCAGATTGCGGTTGAGCAACTACGGGCCGAAGGCTACCCGGCAAAGTTCTACGCAGTGCGCCTGCCCTTCTACGTCCAGCGTGACGAAGAGGACGCTCAACAGGCGCTGCGTTTCATCAACCCCGATGAAACCCTGACCGTCGACATCGGCCAGTCCGTCGATGCCATGATGGGTGCGTTGAGCGGCCAGCACACCGCTGATGAGCACGCGATCGATTTCGTCAAAGGCAACGTCAAGGCGCGCGCACGCATGATCGCCCAGTACGCCATTGCCGGTGATAAAGGGTGCCTGGTGGTGGGTACCGATCACGCGGCTGAAGCGGTGATGGGCTTCTTCACCAAGTTCGGTGATGGTGCTTGCGACCTGACCCCGCTGGCTGGCCTGGTCAAGGGACAGGTCCGCCAGGTCGCGTTGGTACTGGGAGCGCCTGCAGGCCTGGTAGTGAAAACCCCGACTGCCGACCTCGAAGATCTCGATCCAGGCAAACCGGACGAATTGGCCCACGGCTGCACTTACGATGAAATCGACAACTTCCTGCTCGGCAGGCCGGTTTCTGTGCAAAGCGCCAAGATCATCATTGGCGCTTACACAAAGACCGCCCACAAACGCGCCCTGCCCTATGCGCCCTGACGTAGTCGCTTTCAGGGGCCAGGCTGTACTCCCAGCGCTCAACCGGTGCGAGCGAAACTGGCCAGCACCGCTTCGATTTCCCCCAGTACTGCCGGATCATCCAGGGTCGAGGGCGGTGTGTAGGCCTGCTGATCGGCGATCTTGCGCAGTACCGCACGCAGGATCTTGCCCGAACGGGTCTTGGGCAGGCGCTTGACCACCCGCACCTGATTGAAGCACGCCAGGGCGCCGATCTGCTCGCGCACGCTCGCCACCAGTTCGCTCTGCAAGGCGGCCTCGTTGATGCCCTGGCCATCCTTGAGCACCACCAGCGCCAATGGCACCTGGCCCTTGATCTCGTCGTGCACACCAATCACCGCGCATTCGGCCACCGCTGGATGACGGGCGACCAGGTCTTCCATCTCACCCGTGGACAGCCGATGCCCGGAGACGTTAATGACGTCGTCGGTGCGCCCCATGATGTAGACAAAGCCATCGTCATCCAGATAACCGCCGTCGCCGGTGTGGTAGTAACCCGGATAGGCCGATAGGTAAGCGTCCAGGTAGCGCTGGTGATCGCCCCACAGCGTCTGGCTGCAACCTGGCGGCAATGGCAAGGCAATGACGATAGCGCCCTGCTGGTGGGCACCGAGCAACTGGCCGTCGTCGTCCAGCACGCGCACGTGGTAACCCGGCACTGCGCGGTTGCTTGACCCCGGCCGCGCCGCGCTGCCGTCCAGCCCCACGCAAGGTGCGGTGACCGGCCAACCGGTCTCGGTTTGCCACCAGTGGTCATGGACCGTCTTGCCACTGGTCGTCTCCAGCCACTGATGGGTACTGGAGTCGAGCTTTTCCCCCGCCAGGAACAACTGGCGCAGCGAACTCAAGTCATAGCGGCGCAGCAGCTCGCCGTCAGGATCTTCCTTGCGGATCGCACGCATGGCGGTTGGCGCACAGAACAGACCGTTGACCCGGTACTGCTCGACCACCCGCCAGTAAGCGCCAGCATCCGGAGTGCGGATCGGCTTGCCCTCGTAGAACACCGTGGTGCAGCCATTCATCAGCGGACCGTAGACGATCAGTGAGTGACCGACCACCCAGCCGACATCGGAAATCCCCCACCACACATCACCGGCCTGCATGCCGTAGATATGGCGCATGGCAAAGCCCAGAGCCACAGCATTGCCGCCGTTTTCGCGGACGATACCCTTGGGTTTGCCGGTGGTGCCGGAGGTATACATGATGTACAGCGGATCGGCGGCCGCCAGCTCCACCGGGGGCACCGGGCTGGCAATGGCCACAGCGCTGTGCCAATCCAGATCGCGCCCCTCAACCAGGGTCGCCTGCGCTTGCGGTCGTTGCAGCACCAGCACCCGCTGCGGCTGATGTTTGGCCAGCGTCAGGGCGCGATCAACCAGCGGCTTGTATTCGATCACCCGATCGAATTCCAGCCCGCACGAGGCAGTCAACAGCAGCTTGGGGCGGGCATCGTCGATCCGCAGCGCCAGCTCGTTGGCGGCAAAACCACCGAACACCACCGAATGCACTGCACCGATACGGGCGCAGGCGAGCATGGCCATGGCCGCCTGGGGCACCATGGGCATGTAGATGATCACCCCGTCACCCTTCTGCACGCCAAGTTCGCGCAACAATCCGGCCAGGCGCGCCACTTCGTCGCGCAATTGCACATAGGTGAATTGTTGCTGGCTGCCGGTCACTGGCGAGTCATAAATCAGCGCGGTTTGCTCACCACGCCCCTGTTCGATCTGATGGTCCAGGGCCAGGTAGCAGCTGTTGAGGCGACCGTCGGCAAACCACTGATGGGTGCCATCGGCGTTTTCACTGAGGGTCTGCAGTGGCTTGCGGTACCAGGCCAGGTCATCGGCCTGATCGGCCCAGAACGCAGCAGGATCGGCGATGGAATGGGCGTAACTGTGCTGATAAGTCATCGATACTGAACCCTGAACTTGTTGTTATTTAAAAGGGCGAATGTCGAGTATGGACGCACGTGACGAGGCTGCCATATGACTTAAGTCTCATCGGATGTGCACAAATGCATGCCCGGTCCTCAGGGATGAATGGCTGGCACTCAAGTCACCTGCTGCGGACCGATTCCGCTATCATGGCGACCGCTTTTTTTACCGGATCCGCGTTCTCCTCATGCACACCCTCACCGACCTCAAGACAGGCCGACTGGCAGGTATTACCCGGCTCGATCTGAGCGACGAGCTTGAACACTTCCCACGGGAAATCTTCGATCTGGCCGACAGCCTGGAAGTCCTCAACTTGAGCGGCAACCGCCTCAGTGCACTGCCTGATGACCTAGGGCGCCTGCACCGGCTCAAGGTGCTGTTCTGCTCGGACAACCACTTTACCCACGTGCCTGAGGGTGTCGGCCAGTGCCCTGCGCTGGAAATCGTGGGCTTCAAGAGCAACCGCATCGAACAGCTCAGCCCCAACGCTTTGCCCAAGCGTCTGCGCGCACTGATATTGACGGACAATTGCCTCACCGCGTTGCCCGAGGCGCTGGGCGATTGCGCGGACCTGCAAAAGATCATGCTGGCCGGGAACCGCTTACAGTCACTGCCCGCCAGCCTCGCGCGCTGCCAGAAGCTTGAACTGATGCGCATTGCCGCCAACCAGTTGCAGGCGTTGCCGGACTGGTTGCTGCAGATGCCGCGCCTGGCCTGGCTGGCCTATGCCGGCAATCCGCTGCCGGCGCCGTTCTGCGCGCCTGAAGATCCCGGCCATTGCCCACGCATCGATTGGCAGCATGTGCGCCTGGCCCAGGTGCTGGGCCAGGGTGCCTCCGGCGTGATCCATCAGGCCCGCTGGCGGGAGCAGGATGAACCGGTAGCGGTCAAATTGTACAAAGGCCAGATGACCAGCGATGGCTCCCCCCTGAACGAGATGGCCGCCTGCATCGCTGCGGGCGATCATCGGCAGTTGGTGCGTCTGGCCGGGCGTATCGACAATCATCCCGAGCAACTGCCTGCGCTGGTGATGCAACTGATCGACCCGAGCTGGTTCAACCTGGCCGGGCCACCGAGCCTGGCCTCTTGCACCCGCGACACTTACCCCGCTGAACGGCGCCTGAGCCTGTCATCGGTCAGACGACTGGCAGGTGCCATTGCTTCGGTGGCTGCCCATTTGCACGGGCATGGCATTACTCACGGCGACCTGTATGCGCACAACATTCTGTGTGATGAAGCGGGCGACTGCCTGCTGGGAGATTTTGGTGCAGCATCGTTTTATCCGCAGGATGGCAGCACTGCTGCGGTAGCCTTGCAACGGATCGAAGTGTTGGCATTCGGGGTGCTGCTGGGGGAATTGCTTGGATGCTGCGAGGAGGACTGCGAGGAATTACGCGCGTTGCAGCGCTTGTGCATGCGGCCTGATGTCATGCAGCGGCCCGGGTTTGCGGCGATCAGTCAGCACCTTCGCGGCGTCTGAATCGCGGGGCAAGCCCGCTCCCACAGGACCTGTGGGAGCGGGCCTTGAAGCTTTATATCAGCCAGCCAGACCTACATAGACATTCTGCACGTCATCATTGTCATCGATGGCCGTGAGGAAGGCTTCGACTTCGGCCATCTGCTCATCGCTCAAGCCGCTGACCGGGTTCTTCGGGGTGTAACCGATTTTCGCCGAAACAACGGTGAAACCTTGAGCAGGCAGGGCTTTCTGCACGGCATCCAGGTCGGTGGTGTCGGTGATGAACAGGGTCGAACCCTCTTCTTCACCTTCTGCGAAGTCCTGGGCGCCGGCTTCGATAGCGGCCATTTCCGGGTCGGCGTCGGCCGAGCTCGGTGTGGCTTCAATCAGGCCAACGTGGTTGAAGTCCCAGGCCACCGAGCCCGAAGCACCCAGCTGGCCTTTGCGGAACAGTACGCGGATTTGCGCCACGGTACGGTTGACGTTGTCGGTCAGGCACTCGACGATCAGCGGCACCTGGTGCGGGGCAAAACCTTCGTAGGTCACCGCATTGTAGTTCACCGCGTCGCCATCAAGCCCAGCACCCTTGCGAATCGCCCGCTCCAGGGTTTCGCGGGTCATCGAGGCCTTTTTGGCCTGCTCGACCGCCAAACGCAGGCGTGGGTTCATGTCCGGGTCAGCGCCAGCCTTCGCGGCGATCTGGATCTCTTTGGACAGCTTGCCCATGATCTTGCCTTTGGCGTTGGCTGCTGTTTCTCTATGCTTGGCTTTCCACTGTGCGCCCATCTCGACTCTCTTTGTTTCAGGTGCCGGTTCAGGTAGCGACCGGCAAAGTGGGTGCAGTTTATACGTCCTCGTGGTGGCAATCGACAAAAAAACTACTCAGGCCTTGTCGGCTTTGCCCGCCGCCGCGGCAAAGCGCGCCAGGCGTACGTCCAGGCGGCGCGGGCGATGCCCGTGGTCTTCGGCCTGCTCCTTGCGACGAATGGCATTGCGCACCATCAGCGAGCCCAGGTAACGGATCGGTTCGGGCGGGAAATAGCCCAGTGGACCGTTGACCAGCGGCGAGCGGGTCCATGGGTTATCCAGCCCCAGCGTCAGCGACGAAAGGATCTGCCCGCCCATATGACAAGGGCCGACACCGCTGCCCGAATAACCGAAGCCATAAAACACATTGCCCTGGCTGCCCAGACGGCCGAAGAACGGCAAGCCGGTCACCGAACGGTCCGAAGGCCCGTTCCAGGTAGCCGCCACCGGTACATGGGCCAAGGCCGGGAAGAAGTCCCCGAGGCTACGCCGCAACAGCGCCTCATAAGGCGACGGCTGGTCGAACACCGGCAGCATCCGGCCACCGTAGGCAAAGGTATTGCCACCCTTGCCGAGCATCAGCCGGCCATCGCTGGTGTTGTGGTAGTAATGCACGAATATCCGCGAGTCCAAGACGCTGACGCCGCTGGTCAAGCCGATCTGCCGCAGCAGCTGCGGCTGCGGTTCGGTGATGATCATGTCACTGGAGACGATCGCCACGCTGCGCTCGAACTGCGGGAATGCCCGCGCCATCCAGGCATTGAGGGCCAGCACCACACGGCCGGCGCGGACCGTGCCGCCGGCAGTTTCCACCCCGGCCTGGGGCCCTTCCTGCAAACCGGTCATGGCCGTGCCTTCATGGATGCGCACGCCTTTTTGCAGGGCAACCCGGCGCAGGCCACGCACCAGCTTGCCCGGCTGAACCGTGGCGGCGGCCGGCGAGAACCAGCCTTCCAGATGCTTGGCCGAGCCTGCCAGGCGTTGTACCTGCTCCACCGGCAAACGCTGGAACGAGTTGATGCCCTGGCGCTCCAGGGCGGCAATCACGCCATCGGTGGCGCCCATCTGGGCGCGGTTGGTGGCGGTGTACAGGGTGCCGTCCAGACGGTAGTCGGCATCGATGCCATGGGCCCGGCAAAAATCACCGATGGCATAGATGCTCTGCTCCGAGGCCTTGACCAGGCGCACCGCCTCCTGCATCCCGAACAGGCGTTCGAGGGTGAAATACTTGGCCGACCATGACAGGGCGCATCCGCCGTTGCGCCCACTGGCCCCGGCACCACAGATGTCGGCTTCGATCAGCACGACGTCCAGCGCCGGGTTGTGTTCCTTGAGCATCAGCGCGGTCCACAGGCCGGTGTAGCCACCGCCGACAATGCACACATCGCATTGGGTGTCCGCGGCCAGCGCCGGGCATGCGCTGGCTTGTTCCTGATCCAGCGCCTGTTGCAGCCAGAAGGGTCTCATGATCGGCTTCCTTGAAGGTTTCAGGTGCGCAGCGGTTTGATTGCCATGGCGGTGTTCGGGGCTACGGCCGGGGTATGCTCGGCAGTTGCCGGCCGGCTGTTCCAGTGCGGCACCAGCACCAGCGCCGAGAACAGCGCGCAGCCGGCAAACACGATGAACACCGTGACACCGTCGAAGTAACCCGGCAGCAGCCCACCGAGAATTGCCCCCACCGAACCACAGCCGTTGACGAAACCGGCCGCCGTGGCACCGGCCTTGGCGCTGCCGAAGTCGATGGCCGCCGCGCCACTGATCATTGAGTCGGGTCCATACAGGGTCAGGCCCATGACAAACAGCAAAGCCACCACCAAAATCACGCTGCCGCTTTGCATCGCGCCCATAAACAGCGCCAGCACTACCGTGAGTACCAACAGACTGATCACACAGGCCGGCATGCGTCGGGCGCCGAACAGCTTGTCCGAAGCCAGGCCAATCAGAATCGGTCCGAGCAAGCCGGCCAGCTCGAAGGCAGTGGGAATGATCGCTGCACCGACTTTGCCCACCGAGGGCATCTGTTCAAAGACCATCACCGGCCCCCACAACAGAATCGCGTAGCGCGCCGGCTTGAGCATGAAGTACGCCAGGCCCAGGGTCAGCACGGTGCGGTTGCGCAGAATCTCGCGCAGCGGCGCCCAGACGCTGCAGATCGTCGAACCGGGCACCATGCTTTCAGGCTCCGGCTCTACCGCAGGCAGACCGATGTCTTCAGGCTTGTTGCGCTGCAGGAAGAAGAACAGCACGGCCACCAGCGCCACCACCGCAGCACTGGAAAAGAACGCCGCATGCCAGCTGCCGATCAGGGTGTAGGCCCACCAGCCGGCAAACGGCGAAGCGACCAGGCCGCCAAAGGCATAGCAGGAACTCCACAGCCCCAGCACCCGCCCGCGTTGCGATGACGGAAAGAAACTGCCGATGTTCTTGCACAACCCCGCCCAGCCGGTGGACTGCGCCAGGCCCTGGACCAGCATGCAGGTGGCGAAGATCGGGAAGGTCGCGTAACTGCCCATCACCAGGGCTGCCGCCGCCGAGATCACCAGGCCGCCGAGCACCACCACCCGTGGCCCGAAGCGGTCGGCGAGCATGCCCCAGGTGAACTGCCCTACCGCGTAAGCCGCCAGGTAGATGGCGTCGAGGTTGGCCATGGCCATTTTATCGAGGGTGAAGCTTGGGTCTTCGCCGATGCCCAGTTTGGCGACGGAGAAAGCTTTGCGGGTGAAGTAAAACGCAGCGTAGGCAATCCAGGTAATGGCAAAAATCTGCACGCGCCAACGCTTGATATCTGCAATGTGTTTATTCATGGTGACACTGACCTCGGAGCTTGAGTGTGCCGGCAGAATTTGAAAAAACGCCTGTTTTGTTCTTGTGTTGCGCACTGCGTGACGGCCGGTCAGGACCGTCACCTGGTCAGATGGAACCTGGAGCAAGGGGTGTTGTTATGCCTTGTCAGCCAGCTCCATGACCCACCGGTCACTGCAGGTGACGTGGCGGGCTGGAGGAGATAGAAACAATTACTGACTGATAAATAAAATCGATTTATCGTATTTCACAAATAAGCTCAGCTTGTAACAGGTGCTGCGATGTCGGTTTCCCATGCTCAGTTGAAAGCTTTTCATGCCGTTGCCCTGCACGGCAGCTTCACCCGTGCCGCCGAACGGTTGTTCCTGACCCAGCCGGCCATCTCTGATCAGGTACGCAAACTGGAGGAACGCTTCGGCGTACTGCTGTTTCACCGCAACAAGCGTTCGGTGCAATTGACCGATCTGGGCGAACGCTTGCTGGGTATTACCCAGCGCCTGTTTGCCGTAGAGGCCGAGGCCCATGAGCTGCTCCAGGACTCACGCGCCTTGCAGACCGGCACCCTGGTACTGGCGGTGGATGCGCCGGTGCATGTCCTGCCGCAAATCGCCCAGTTCTGTCAGCAGTACCCCGGTATCAGCGTCAAGATCGAGACCGGTAACACTGATGAGTCGCTGCTACGGCTATTCAATTATCAGGCCGACCTGGCCCTGCTCGGCCGTGATGTCGATGACGAGCGTCTGCTGTGCGTGCCGATGCGCAGCGATCCGATGGTGGCCTTCGTCTCGCATAACCACCCGTGGGCCAGCCGTGGCTCGATCAGCCTGGCCGATCTGGATGACACGCCAATTGTGCTGCGTGAGCCGGGCTCGGTGACCCGCCAGACCCTGGAAGAAGAAATGCAACGCGCGGGCCTGCGCATTCGCCCGGCGATTCAGGTCGAAGGCCGGGAAGCGGCGCGCGAGGCGGTGGTGGTGGGGATTGGCGTCGGTGTGGTGTCGGCGGCCGAGTTCGGCGCCGATGCGCGGGTGTGTGCGTTGCCGATTGTCGATTGTCAGCGGCGCCTGACCGAGACTTTGGTGTGCTTGCGTGAGCAGAGCTCACGGCGCCTGGTGGCGACGTTTTTGCAGATGGTGCGGGACAGCCTTTGATATCGCGATCGCGGGGCAAGCCCGCTCCCACCGGGTGAACTACTCCGCCCGGTGGGAGCGGGCTTGCCCCGCGATCAGACCTACGCCGCTTCCCTCCCCCGCGCCACCGCCTGCGCCGCCGCCAGCATCGCGCGCAACAACACCGCACAGCCATCGGCCAGGTCCTCGGGCGCGGCATTCTCGATTTCGTTGTGGCTGATCCCCCCTTCACAAGGCACGAAAATCATCCCCGCAGGCCCGAGCTCGGCGAGGAAGATCGCGTCATGCCCGGCGCCACTGACGATGTCCATGTGTGACAACCCCAGGCCCTGAGCAGCACTGCGCACCGCCTCGACACAGCCCTGTTCGAAGTACAGCGGCGGGAAGTCCGCGGTCGGAGTTAGGGTATGGCTCAGCCCATGCTGCTGGCAGGTGCTGCTGATCACATCACGCACCTGGGCGATCATCGAATCCAGACGTTCCGGCTGCAGATGACGGAAGTCCAGGGTCATACGCACCTCGCCTGGTATGACATTGCGCGAGCCCGGATACGCCTGCAGACAACCGACAGTGCCACAGGCATGCGGTTGATGCTCCAGGGCCACACGATTGACCGCCGCCACCACCGCACTGGCGCCAACCAGAGCGTCTTTTCGCAGGTGCATCGGCGTCGGCCCGGCGTGCGCCTCGACACCGCGCAAGGTCAGGTCAAACCACTTCTGGCCAAGGGCGCCAAGGACCACGCCGATGGTCTTGTGCTGATCCTCCAGGATTGGTCCCTGCTCAATATGCGCTTCGAAATATGCCCCCACCGGGTGACCACTGACCGGCCGCGATCCGGCATAGCCGATGGCGTTGAGCGCCTGACCGACGCTGATGCCCTCGGCGTCGATCTTGGCCAGGGTCTCCTCGAGGGTGAATTTTTCGGCGAACACCCCCGACCCCATCATGCACGGAGCGAAGCGCGAGCCTTCCTCGTTGGTCCAGACCACCACCTCCAGCGGCGCCTCGGTTTCGATCTTCAGGTCATTGAGGGTGCGCATGACTTCCAGCCCGGCCAGCACCCCAAAGCAACCATCAAACTTGCCGCCGGTGGGCTGGGTGTCGATATGGCTGCCGGTCATCACCGGCGGCAGTTGCGGGTTGCGGCCCGGACGGCGGGCGAAAATGTTACCGACGCCGTCGATGGTCACCGTACAACCGGCCTCCTCGGTCCATTTGACGAACAGGTCGCGGGCCTGGCGATCAAGGTCGGTCAATGCCAGACGGCACACCCCGCCTTTGACCGTAGCGCCGAGCCGGGCCAGGTCCATCAGCGACTGCCACAGGCGTTCGCCGTTGATATGCCGATGGGTCGATTGCAGAACGTCCTGTGCTGTTTGCATGCTGTTCTCCTGCATCTGCTGCCTGGCCTCTGCGGGCCATAGGCGCTACACGGTGGGTTTGAGGTTGGCCGCACGGGCAGTCTTGAGCTGGCCGAGCGCGTAGTAGATCAGCCCGCCCAGGGCGGAGCCGGTGAACCAGCCAAAGTCGTAGAACCAACTGAAAACCTGGCTCTGCAGCGACAGCAGGGTCAGCGCAACTGGCACCCCGAAGGCAATGAAGCCGGCGGCATTCCAGGCCGGGTAGACGTCATCGCGGTACAGGCCGGCCAGGTCCAGGGTCTGTTTGCGCAGCAGGAAGTAGTCGACCACCATGATCCCGGCAATCGGCCCGAGCAGGCTGGAATAACCCAGCAGCCAGTTGGAATAGACACTCTCCAGGCTCACGTCGCTGACAATCAGCCCAAGCTTTTTCAGCAGCTCATGCGCCATCAGCAACAAGCCGACCAGGCCGGTGAGCAGCACCGCCTTGGTGCGCCCGATCCACTTGGGCGCAAGGTTCTGGAAGTCGTTGGTGGGCGAAACGATGTTCGCCGCAGTGTTGGTGGACAAGGTGGCGATGATGATCAGGGCCATGGCCAGGGCTACCCATACCGGGCTCTGGATATGCCCGATCAGGCTGACCGGGTCGGACACGGTCTGCCCCACCAGCGACGCCGAGGCGGCAGTCAGCACCACACCCAATGCCGCGAACAGGAACATGGTCAGCGGCAGGCCGAAAATCTGCCCGAGGATCTGGTCTTTCTGGCTTTTCGCGTAGCGGCTGAAGTCGGGGATATTCAACGACAAGGTGGCCCAGAAGCCCACCATGGCGGTCAACCCGGCAAAGAAGTAGCCATAGACGCTGGCCCCTTCCGGACGTTTGGGTGGCTGAGCCATCAGCTCACTGAGCGACACGTTGGGCAACGCCCACACCAGCAGCCCGGCACCGACCAGCACCAGCAACGGCGCCGAGAGGGTTTCCAGCCATTTGATCGACTCGGCACCGCGCAGCACCACCCACAGGTTCAGGCACCAGAACAGCATGAAGCCGATCACTTCGCCGGTGCCGCCCAAGGCCTTCCAGTCCGCCGACAACGATCCGAGGAACAGGTGAATGGCCAGGCCACCGAACATGGTCTGGATGCCGAACCAGCCACATGCAACCAACGCACGGATCAGGCACGGCACGTTGGAGCCGATGATGCCGAACGAAGAACGCAACAGCACTGGAAAGGGAATGCCGTACTTGGTCCCGGGAAAGGCATTGAGTGTCAGCGGAATCAGCACCACGGTGTTGGCCAGCAGGATCGCCAGCAACGCTTCGCCCACCGTCAGGCCGAAGTAAGCGGTCAGCACCCCGCCCAGGGTATAGGTCGGCACACAGATCGACATGCCGACCCACAGCGCGGTGATGTGCCATTTGTTCCAGGTGCGCTCCTGTACCTTGGTTGGAGCGATGTCGTGGTTGTACCGGGGGCTGTCGAGGACGTCGCTGCCGGCGTCGAGTTCATACAAGCCATCACGTTCACGCACTTGCGATCGGGTCTGCTGCATGGCCACTCCACTGTTCTTGTGTTTTTGGAGGTACTTGCACGGGCATGAGGGCAATCACGGGTGCCCATGAGAAATCTTGACCATTTCCACAACCTGTCAAGAACGACAAGACCACTGGTCGTTTTGTCAGAACACCAGAACAGCTATGAATATGTTTAATTTCATATAGTTACATCAGCTATAAGCTTATAAATTTATTATTTGCCGATTTCCTGAAGCCCTACTAGATTCATTTCCTGACAGCGATGACAGGTTTTGACCTACGCTGCAAAAAGAACAAAACCTAGAACCGGTATCAACCGGTCAAGCCTGCGAGGAGCCTCTGATGACGCTTATGATTCGTGGTGCCACCCTGATTACCCATGAGGAAAGTTATCGTGCCGACGTGCTCTGTGCCGACGGTGTGATCAAGGCCATCGGCACCGACCTCGACCTCCCCAACGGCTGCGAGATTCTCGATGGTAGCGGCCAGTACCTGATGCCCGGCGGCATCGACCCGCACACCCATATGCAGCTGCCCTTCATGGGTACCGTGGCCAGCGAGGACTTCTATAGCGGCACCGCTGCAGGCCTTGCCGGCGGCACCACCTCGATCATCGACTTCGTCATTCCCAACCCCCAGCAATCCTTGCTCGAAGCCTTTCATCAGTGGCGCGGCTGGGCTGAAAAGTCCGCCTCCGACTACGGCTTTCACGTCGCCATCACCTGGTGGAGCGAGCGGGTCCGTGAGGAAATGGGCGAGCTGGTAAGCCAGCACGGCGTCAACAGCTTCAAGCACTTCATGGCCTACAAGAATGCGATCATGGCCGCCGACGACACCCTGGTCGCCAGCTTCGAGCGCTGCCTGGAGCTGGGCGCGGTGCCCACCGTGCATGCCGAGAACGGCGAGCTGGTCTATCACCTGCAGCGCAAGCTGCTCGCCCAGGGCATCACCGGGCCGGAAGCGCATCCATTGTCGCGCCCTTCCCAGGTTGAGGGTGAAGCGGCCAGCCGCGCCATCCGCATTGCCGAAACCCTCGGTACACCGGTGTACCTGGTGCATGTGTCGACCCGCGAAGCACTGGACGAAATCGCCTACGCCCGCGCCAAAGGCCAGCCGGTCTATGGCGAAGTGCTGGCCGGACACTTGCTGCTGGACGACAGCGTCTACCACCATCCCGACTGGCAAACCGCCGCCGGCTACGTCATGAGCCCGCCCTTCCGGCCACGCAAGGACGGCCACCAAGAAGCCCTGTGGGGCGGCCTGCAATCGGGCAACCTGCACACCACCGCCACCGACCACTGCTGCTTCTGCGCCGAGCAGAAAAGCGCGGGCCGCGATGACTTCAGCCGTATCCCCAACGGCACCGCCGGTATCGAAGACCGCATGGCGGTGCTCTGGGACGAAGGGGTGAACAGCGGCAGGTTGTCGATGCAGGACTTCGTTGCGCTGACGTCCACCAACACCGCGAAGATCTTCAACCTGTTCCCGCGCAAAGGTGCTCTGCGCGTCGGGGCCGATGCCGACCTGGTGCTCTGGGACCCGCAAGGCACGCGGACCATTTCTGCGGCGACGCATCATCAACAGGTCGACTTCAACATCTTCGAAGGCAAGACCGTGCGTGGCATCCCCAGCCACACCATCAGCCAGGGCAAGCTGGTCTGGGCCAATGGTGACTTGCGTGCCGAGCGAGGTGCCGGGCGCTATATCGAGCGGCCGGCGTATCCGGCAGTGTTCGATCTGTTGAGCAAGCGGGCCGAGCATCAGCGTCCGGTAGCGGTAAAGCGCTGAGATCCTGAAGAGCATCGCCGGCAAGGCCGGCTCCCACAGGGACCCTCTGCACAGGCCTTTGTGGGAGCCGGCCTTGCCGGCGATGGAAGGCAAAGCCTTCCCAAAAAAAAGAAAAAAAGAGGAAACCACCGTGATCGAGTCCCTCAACCACCTCCCCCGACCGTCCACCGACAATGCCGCCCTGGCCGAGCACTTCAGCGACCTGGCGCCACCGCTGAACGCACGTCAGGCCGCCGTGGAAGCCTCGCGCTGCCTGTACTGCTACGACGCCCCGTGCGTCAACGCCTGCCCCAGCGACATCGACATTCCCTCGTTCATCCGCAACATTCACCAGGAGAACGTCCAGGGTGCGGCGGAAAAAATCCTCTCGGCCAACATCCTCGGCGGCAGCTGCGCGCGGGTCTGCCCGACCGAAATCCTCTGCCAGCAGGCCTGTGTGCGCAACCATCACCAGGAGTGCGCCCCGGTACTGATCGGCCTGCTGCAACGTTATGCCCTGGACCACGCCGAGTTCAAAGAGCACCCCTTCCAGCGCGCCGCCAGCACCGGCAAGCGCATTGCCGTGGTCGGTGCCGGGCCTGCAGGTCTGTCCTGTGCCCATCGCCTGGCCTGGCACGGCCACGATGTGGTGATCTTCGAAGCCCGGCCCAAGGCCGGCGGCCTGAATGAATACGGGATTGCCAAGTACAAGGTGGTCGATGACTTCGCCCAGCGCGAAGTGGACTTCGTCCTGCAGATCGGCGGTATCGAAATCCGCCATGGCCAGGTGCTCGGCGAAAACCTCAGCCTGGCCGAGCTGCAACACCAGTTCGATGCGGTGTTCCTAGGTCTTGGCCTGAACGCCAGTCGCCACCTGGGCCTGGCCGACGAAAGCGCCCCCGGCATGCTCGCCGCCACCGACTATATCCGCGAACTGCGTCAAGCCAGCGATCTGACCACCCTGCCGGTGGCCGACCGCTGCATCGTCCTCGGTGCCGGCAATACCGCCATCGACATGGCCGTGCAGATGGCCCGTCTCGGTGCTCGCGATGTCAATCTGGTGTACCGCCGCGGTTTCGAGGACATGGGCGCTACCGAGCATGAACAGCACATCGCCAAGGAAAACCAGGTACGCCTGTTGACCTGGGCCCAACCTGAACAAGTGCTGCTCGACGAGCAAGGCCGGGTACGCGGCATGCGCTTTGCCCGCACGCAAATGGTCGATGGCCGCTTGCAGTCCACAGGAGAAACCTTCGAACTGGCCGCCGACGCCATTTTCAAAGCCATCGGCCAGGCCTTCGACGATCAGGCGCTGAGTGACAGCAGCGCGCAAACACTGGCCCGTGACGGCGAGCGCATTCGCGTCGATGAACACATGCGCACCAGCCTGCCCGGCGTGTACGCCGGCGGCGACTGTACTCACCTCGGCCAGGACCTCACCGTCCAGGCCGTGCAGCACGGCAAGCTGGCCGCCGAGGCCATGCATGCGCAACTGATGCTCAATGTGGAGGCTGCATAATGGCTGACCTGTCGATCGAATTCGCTGGCATCAAAGCGCCCAACCCGTTCTGGCTGGCCTCGGCGCCGCCTACCGACAAAGCCTATAACGTGGTCCGTGCGTTCCAGGCCGGCTGGGGCGGCGTGGTCTGGAAAACCCTTGGCGAAGACCCGGCCGCGGTCAACGTGTCGTCGCGCTACTCGGCCCACTACGGGGTCAACCGCGAGGTCATGGGCATCAACAACATCGAGCTGATCACCGACCGCTCGCTGGGAATCAACCTGCGCGAAATCACCCAGGTGAAAAAGGACTGGCCCGACCGCGCGCTGATCGTGTCGTTGATGGTGCCCTGCGTCGAGGAATCGTGGAAGGCCATCCTGCCGCTGGTGGAGGCCACCGGTGCCGACGGTATCGAACTGAACTTCGGCTGCCCTCACGGCATGCCCGAGCGCGGCATGGGTGCGGCGGTCGGTCAGGTGCCGGAGTATGTCGAACAGGTGACCCGCTGGTGCAAGACCCATTGCTCGCTGCCGGTGATCGTCAAACTAACCCCCAACATCACCGACATCCGCCAGTCCGCGCGCGCCGCCCATCGTGGCGGCGCCGATGCGGTGTCGCTGATCAACACCATCAACTCGATCACCAGCGTCGACCTCGAACGCATGGTCGCCCTGCCGATTGTCGGTGACATGAGCACCCACGGCGGCTACTGCGGCTCGGCGGTCAAACCGATTGCCCTGAACATGGTCGCCGAAATCGCCCGCGACCCGGCCACCCGCGGTCTGCCGATCAGCGGCATCGGCGGCATCGGCAGCTGGCGCGACGCCGCCGAGTTCATTGCCCTGGGCTGCGGCGCCGTGCAGGTATGCACTGCAGCGATGCTGCATGGCTTTCGCATCGTCGAAGACATGAAGGACGGCCTCTCGCGCTGGATGGACAGTCAGGGCTACCGCAACCTGCAGGACTTCAGCGGTCGCGCCGTGGGCCACACCACCGACTGGAAGTACCTGGACATCAACTACCAGGTCATCGCCAAAATCGATCAGGACGCCTGCATCGGCTGCGGACGCTGCCATATCGCCTGCGAAGACACCTCGCACCAGGCCATCGCCAACCTCAAACAGGCCGATGGCAGCCACCGCTACGAGGTGATCGACGCCGAGTGCGTGGGCTGCAACCTGTGCCAGATCACCTGCCCGGTGCAGGACTGTATCGAGATGGTGCCGCAAGACACCGGCAAGCCGTTCCTCGACTGGCAGCATGATCCGCGCAACCCCTACCGCGAAGCCTCCTGAGGCGTGGCCACAAACAACGAGGGAGGATCAGTGATCCTCCCTCGTTGTTTGTCCTCAGTGCATATCGCTGCGTCGATAGAGGCTCAAGCCCACCGCCAGCGCCGCCAGCATCCCGGCGCAGCTGCGATTGATCCATTGCAGGGTGCGCGCCGAAAAACGCCGCATGGCATGCCGGCCACCGTAGGCATAGACCGCCATCATCACCCCGTCGAGGGCGGCACTGGTGATCGCCAGCACCAGGTACTGTTCGGCCACTGGCTGGTCGGGACGAATGAACTGTGGCAGGAATGCCGAGAAGAACAGCAGCCCCTTGGGATTGGACAAGCCAACGAACAGCGCGCGCAAAAAGGCTGAACGGCCACTGGCGCCGGTATTCATCGGCACCCGCTCCAGGGCATTGCTCGGTGCATGCCAGAGCACCCAGGCCAGGTACAGCAGGTACACCGCACCGACCCATTTGACCAGGCTGAACAGTTGTTCGGAGGCCTGCAACAAGGCACCCAGGCCACAGCCAACGGCGGCGATCAGCAGCAGGTCGGAGAGCATCGCCCCGGCCATGCCGAAGCCGGCCACGCGCATGCCGTGAGTAGCGCCGTTATTGAGCGCCAGGAGCATAGCCGGGCCTGGGGTGATCATCACCGCACCGGCGGCGATGATGTAGAGCAAAAGTGTGGAAGCGTCCATGGCGGTTTCCGCAGACAGAAAGGCGCCAGCATGCCTGTTCGATGCGCTCAGGACAACGCCTGTCATCAGGCCGCGACGACCCTTGGCGGTTTGCCTTTATCATGGTGCGTACAAGGAATGTTTACCTCGAGGAAGCCTCTGCCATGCTGTACCGCCTGAGCGCCGATGGTCTGGTGCTGTTTCACCTGTTGTTCATTCTGTTCGTGCTGTTCGGCGGCTTGCTGGTGCTCAAGTGGCGCGGGGTCCTGTGGTGGCACCTGCCGGCCGTGTGCTGGGGCATCGCGGTGGAATTCTTTCACCTGTTCTGCCCGCTCACCGACTGGGAAAACCACTTGCGTCAGGCTGCGGGCCAGGCCGGTTACGAGGGCGGTTTCATCGAGCATTACATTCTGCCGGTCATCTACCCGGCGGGGCTGACGCCGGGTATTCAGGTGTTGCTGGGCTCGGTGGTGGTACTGGTCAATGTCCTGGTTTACCTGCAGGTAATCCGCCAGTGGCCGCGCCGGCAGCCCAGCCGCTGAGCCGGCCTTCAGCGCGTCGCGACAATGAACAGCCGCGGGAATGGCAACAGCACCTTGCCGTCGGCCGCTGCCGGGTAGTCTTTCTCCATGGCGTGCAGGTACTCCGTGAGGAAACCTTGCTGTTCATCGCCGTCCAGTGCCGCCAGGTACGGACGCAAGGCTGAGCCCTTGAACCACTCCACTACCGCCTGCGCCCCGCCCGTCAAAGGATGGTAATAGGTGGTACACCACACTTCGACCTGGCGGCAATGGCGGCTGAGGATGTCGTAGTACTCGGCAGCGGTATGTCGTGGCGGATGCTTGATTGCAGCGATCTTGTCAGCCCATGGGCCTTGGCTGGCGATCTCGCGGGCCCGGTGATGGGCCGGCTCGTCGAGATTGTCCGGGGTCTGGATGGCCAGGCTGCCGCCCTCGGTCAGTTGCCTGACCAGGTGCGGATACAACTCGGCATGATCGGGCAGCCACTGCAGCGAAGCGTTGGCGAGGATCACATCCACACCCTCGGGCGCGGTCCAGCTGGCAATGTCGCCCAGGGCGAAGTCGATAGTTGGCAGGCGCTGGCGTGCGGCCTGGATCATGTCCTCGGAGCTGTCGATGCCACTGACTGCTGCCGCCGGATAACGCTCGGCCAGTACCTGGGTCGAATTGCCCGGGCCGCAGCCCAGATCGACAGCCGTGCGGATGTTCTGCTGCACCAATGCCGCCACCAGGTCGCGCACCGGTCGGGTGCGCTCGTTTTCGAAGGTGCTGTACTGCGTCGCGGACCAGCTCATTGTTGAGTCCTTGTTCGTCAGTGAAAAAGTCGCAAGCAAGCATAGAATGCCCGGCACAATTCGCCTATTGCCACGCGCTTGCCATTAACATGAGCGCCAACAGTCCACCTGCCGGAAGCCAGCCATGACCTTGCACATCCGCCCTGCCCGCCGCGACGACGCGGCCCAGATTCTTGCCTTCATCACCGAGCTTGCCGACTACGAACGCGCCCGCCACGAAGTGATTGCCAGCGTCGCCGATATCGAACGCACCCTGTTCGACGACGGCGCCAAGGCCCTGAGCCTGATCTGTGAACGCGACGGACAGGCCATCGGCTACGCGGTCTACTTCTACAGTTACTCGACCTGGCTGGGACGCAACGGCATCTACCTCGAAGACCTGTACATCACCCCCGACCAACGTGGCGGGGGTGCGGGTAAACAGCTGTTGCGCCATATCGCCGTGGAGGCCTGCGAGAACGGCTGTGGCCGCCTGGAGTGGAGCGTGCTGGACTGGAACGAGCCAGCGATTCAGTTCTACCGCTCATTGGGTGCCCAGCCCCAGGACGAGTGGGTGCGCTATCGCCTTGAAGGTGACGGGCTGAAGGCATTTGCCGGCAAGAACTAACTATCCCTGTGGGAGCGGGCCTACGGCTCCAACCCGATCCCGCGCAAGATCACACTGGTCACCGTCTGCACCGCCCGCTCAAATTGCAGGTCGGTGAGCGGCTGGTGGTCATTGAGCAAGCCGACCTGATGGCTGAAATCGGCGTAGTGCTGGGTCGACGCCCAGATCATGTACAACAGCCCCGAGGGCTCCACCGCGAGGATGCGGCCATCGTCGATCCACTGGCGGATCTTCGCTTCCTTCATCTTGGCCCAGTCATACAGCGGGTCGTCGAGCGCCGCGCCGAGGTTGGGCGCGCCATGGATGATCTCGTTGGCCCAGACCTTGGAACCATAGGGGCGCGTGCGTGAATGGTTCATCTTGGCGCGGATGTAGCTGCTCAGCACGATGCGCGGATCGTCGTAAAGCTCAAAGCACAAGGCATCCTGCTTCCATACTTCAAGCAGGCCGAACAACACCGCCTGGTACAGCTCGGCTTTGGTGCTGAAGTAATAGTGCACATTGCTGCGCGGCAACTGCGCCGCCTCGGCGATGTCGGCCATGGCAGTACCGGCGTAGCCCTTCTCAGCAAAGACCTGCTCGGCGGCCAGGAGGATATTGTCGACATTGCGTTGGCGAATGCTGAGCTTGTGCTGGGTCATGACCAGATCCATTGCGACTGACGCTGCAAGGCTACCACCAGGCTCTGCCGATTCGTGCGTCGGCGGCAAAAAAGTTGTGTCGGCGCAGGGATTTTTCCTCAGGCGCGCAGTCGCAATACTGCACGCCTCATTTCAACAGCCCTTCACAAGGAGCCCTCCCATGTCCATTCCCCTGCTCGGCCTCGGTACCTTTCGCCTTAAAGACCAGGTGGTGATCGACTCGGTCAGCCAGGCCCTGGAACTCGGCTACCGGGCCATCGACACCGCGCAAATCTACGGCAACGAAGCCGAAGTCGGCAGCGCCGTTGCCGCCAGCGGCATCCCCCGCGACCAGCTGTTCCTGACCAGCAAGATCTGGATCGAAAACCTTAGCGCCGACAAGCTGATCCCCAGCCTGAAGGACAGCCTGAGCAAGCTGCGCAGCGACTACCTGGACCTGACCCTGATCCACTGGCCATCGCCCAAAGGTGCTGTTGCAGTCAGTGAGTTCATGAGCGCCTTGGCCGAAGCCCGTGACCAGGGCCTGACCCGCCAGATCGGCGTGTCCAACTTCACCATCGACCTGCTGCGCCAGGCCATCGACGTGGTCGGCAAAGACGCCATCGCCACCAACCAGATCGAACTGCACCCCTACCTGCAGAACCGCAAGCTGGTCGAGTTCATGCACAGCCAGGGCATCGTCGTGACCTCATACATGACCCTGGGTTATGGCAAGGTTCTGCAAGATCCGGTGATCCAGGCAATCGCCGGGCAATACAACGCCACCCCGGCGCAGGTTACCCTGGCCTGGGCCATGCAGCTGGGCTATGCGGTAATCCCGTCTTCGACCCGCCGCGAGAATCTCGCCAGCAACCTCAAGGCCCGCGAACTCAGGCTCAGCGATGCAGACATGGCGAAAATCGCCGCCCTCGACAGCGGCCTGCGCCTGACCAGCCCGGAAAGCCTGGCACCGGCCTGGGACTAACCTTGATCGCTGCAGGCCAGGGCTAGCTTCAGGTACTGCAGGGTGTGTTGCTGGCCGGCCGAGTCGATATAGACCATGCTGGCCTGCACCACATCGCAGAGGTCGGTTTCAGGCTCGCTCATGGCCACCACCCGAGCGATATCCAGCGGCATGCCGTAGTGATACACAGCGATTGATTCGGCGGCTTGGGCGCTGGCGGTAAGCAACAGCCCCAGGCCCAGCAGAGTTCGCAGGTACATGGCGACGCTCCTATGTGCGCAAGAGGTTCGCCGACGTGCCGGAGAACCCCGACTTCTAAAGTGTGGCGCGCCTGCGCCAAGGCGTCGGTCGAGGGGATCAACGGCAGTTTCAGGGTAAATCGGGTAATCTCGATGCCAGTCAATGGCGCACGGATTCACCCCAGCATGGAACTTCACATCAGCCTGCGAGGCAGCAAAGGTCTGGCCGAACAGCTCTACCAGCAACTGCGCGAGGGTATCGACAGCGGGCGCCTGGCCGCCGGCACGCAGTTGCCGCCAACCCGGCTGCTGGCCGAACAATTGGGCGTGTCACGCAAGACCGTGGCCGAAGCCTACTCGCGCCTGACCTACGACAACCTGCTCAGCGGCAAGGTCGGCAAGGGCACCTTCATTACCCCGGCCTCGACCCGTTTAGCGCCCGCTGGCCCCGCCATCCCCCTGGCAAGCGCCGCGACCCTGGCCAAATGGCGTTCCCGATCCAACCTGCTGGCTGACCTGGCGCCCAGTACCTTGCGCTACGACTTCATCGGCGGTGCTTCGAGCAAGGCCCAGTTCCCTTTCGATGACTGGCGCCGCTGCAACCAGTACGCGCTGCGCCAGATCCGTCGCGGCAGCGCCCGCTACGCAGCCCATCAGGGTTTGCCGGAGCTGCGCGAAGCCATCGCCCGGCATATCGCCTTCGCCCGTGGTGTACGGTGCCACAGTAGCGATGTACTGGTATGCAACGGCGCCCAGCAGGCCCTGGACCTGATCGCCCGGATCCTGATCGAACCTGGCTGCCGAGTGGCCATGGAAGATCCCGGCTACACCCCGGCACGCCAGCTGTTCCTGTCTCAGGGCGCGCAGCTGCAGTACGTGCCCGTGGATGACCAGGGCCTGTGCGTGGAGCAGATTGCCGAAGGCACCCGGCTGATCTACGTCACCCCCTCGCACCAGTTCCCGCTGGGCATGCCGATGAGCCTGGCACGTCGCCAGGCCCTGCTGGAGCGCGCCGCGGCATTGGGCGCAATCATCATCGAAGACGACTACGACAGTGAGTTCCGCTACGAAGGCCGGCCCACCGACTCACTGCAGAGCATGGACCGTCATGGCCTGGTGGCCTATGTCGGGACCTTCTCGAAAACCTTGTTGCCGGAACTGCGCCTGGGCTACGCCATCGTCCCCGAGGCGCTGCGCGAAGCCATCTGTGTTGCCAAGCAACTGACCGACTGGCACACCCCGACCCTGAACCAGTGGGCACTGGCCCGCTTTATCAGCGAAGGTGCATTGCTCAAACATATCCGCCGCGTGCATGAGGTCTATGCCGCGCGTCGCGAACGGATCCTGCAACGTTTGCAGGGCGACCTGGCGCCCTGGTTCGAGGTGATTCCGGCCACCGCCGGCTATCACCTGAGCGCCCTGACCAAGGGCGGCCTGGAGGTGGAGTTCCTGATCAACATGGCGCGCAAGGTCGAAGTCGGGCTCTACTCGCTGGCGCCCTTCTATGCCCAGGCACCGATACGTTCCGGGCTGTTGCTGGGTTTTGGCGCGATCGAACTGCTGGACATCGACCCGGCCCTCGACCGGGTGCGTGACACCTTGCAGACCCTCGGTTGATTGGCCTCCTGAGATTCGCCGCAATTGGCTATTCGAGCATCACCGCAGCGGCGCTAAGGTAGTGCCATCGCCGCCTGATGCGGAACTTACCGGAGAACAGAGATGAGCAATCGTATCGAATGGGCCAAGCACTCGCCTGAGGCCTACAAGGCAATGGTCGGCCTGGAAATGGCCCTGGGCAAGTCCGGGCTGGAAACTTCGCTGCTGGAGCTGATCCGCCTGCGCGCTTCGCAGATCAACGGCTGTGCCTACTGCGTCAACATGCACGCCAATGATGCGCGCAAGGCCGGCGAAACCGAGGCTCGCCTGCAAACCCTGAGTGTCTGGGAAGATACCGCTTTCTTCACGCCCCGTGAGCGTGCGGCCCTGGCCTGGACCGAAAGCCTGACCCGCCTGCCTGACCGCCATGCACCGGAACACCAGTACCGCGCCCTGCTTGAACACTTCAGCGAAGCCGAGGTGGCCAACCTGACCCTGGCCATCGCCACTATCAACGCCTGGAACCGTTTCGGCGTCGGCTTTGCGATGATCCCCAGTTGATCAGTCAGTGACACCTCCGTTGGGAGCAACTGTCTTGACCTGGTGCTTTGAAAGCGGCCTCTGCTGTGGGAGCTGGCTTGCCCCGCGATTGCGATCAGTCAGTCACATCGCATCGCGGGGCAAGCCCGCTCCCACAAAGACAGTTGCTCCCACCGAGCAGCACTCAGCCGGCCGGCGTCGGCATCACCGGTGGCGTGTATTGCAACGTGGTACCGAGCAGCCACAGCAGGAACAGCACCAGCGGAACATGCACCAGCAACTGCACGAAGGAGAAGCCGATCAGGTCGCGCGCCTTCAGGCCCAGCACCCCCAGCAGCGGCAGCATGTAGAACGGGTTGATCAGGTTCGGCAACGCCTCGGCGGCGTTGTAGATCTGCACTGCCCAGCCCAGGTGGTACTGCAGGTCATTGGCCACCAGCATCACGTACGGCGCTTCGATGATCCACTTGCCGCCGCCGGAAGGAATGAAGAAGCCCAACACCGCCGAGTACACGCCCATCAGCAGCGCGTAGGTGTCGTGGGTAGCGATCTGCACAAAGAAAGTCGAGATGTGATGCGCCAACGTTTGCGCATCGACCCCTTTAACCTGGGTCAGGATTGCCGCGATCGAGCCGTACAACGGGAACTGGATCAGCACCCCGGTGGTGGTCGGCACTGCGCGGGCGACTGCGTCGAGAAAATTGCGCGGGCGCCACTGCAGCAAGGCACCGAGCATGATGAACAGCAGGTTGTAGGTGTTCAGCCCGGAAATCGCGGTGATCGCAGGTTTGGTCGTGAACTCGTTGTACAACCAGCCCGCCGCCAGCGCTACCAGCAGCAGGATCAGGATCGGGCTGTATTCCAGCCACTCGCCCGGCCGGGTGCGTTGCGGCGGCGGTGGTAGCGAAAAACTAGGGTCGATGCCGCAATCTTGAGCGCTACGGGCACTGCCTGGCCCCGGTGCGGTGGCGTAAGCCACGACCAGGGAAACCAGTACCAACGCCAGGAGCATTACGCCCGACTGCCAGAGGAAAATGGTTTCGGTGAACGGGATCACGCCAGTGATGGCCAGAATCGACGGTGGCAGGCTGGCCGGGTTGGCCTGCAACTGCGCCGCCGACGAAGACAGGCCCAGGGCCCAGACGGCGCCCAGGCCCAGGTAAACGGCAGCGCCAGCGGCGCGGTAATCCATGCGCAGGTCGGTACGGCGCGCCAGGGCGCGTACCAGCAAGCCGCCAAACACCAGCGACAGGCCCCAGTTGAGCAACGACGCCAGCATCGAAATCAGCGCCACCCAGCACACCGCCGAGCGACCGTTCTTCGGGAGCCGCGCCAGGCGGTCGATCAATTTGACGGCTGGGGGAGAACTGGCGACTACATAGCCGCCGATGACCACGAAGGCCATCTGCATGGTGAACGGAATCAGGCTCCAGAAACCGTCGCCAAAGGCCTTGGCGGTATCGGTAGGCTTGCCGCCCATGGCCAGGGCGGCGACGGAGACCAGTATGACTGCCAGGGCGGCAAACACCCAGGAGTCGGGGAACCAGCGTTCAGCCCAGCTTGAGCAACGCAGGGCAAAGCGAGCGGAGCGGCTGTCTTGGATATCAGCGGCCACGTTATTTTCCTTTTATCGTTGTTTTTTTGGCATAGCGAAGACCTCATCGCGGGGCAAGCCCGCTCCCACAGGCACATCTGCACCTGTGGGAGCGGGCTTGCCCCGCGATGAGGTCCGAATGAACTACCTGAAATTAAAACGTCATCTCTTTCACATCATCCGGCACGATCAGCTTGCCAGCGGTCTTCTCGATGATTTCCTCCACCGTCACCCCCGGCGCGGTTTCGCGCAGGATGAAGGCGCCGTTTTCGATCTCCAGGTAAGCCAGGTCGGTCAGCACCTTGCGGATGCAACCAGCACCGGTCAGCGGCAGGCTGCAGCGCGGCAGCAGTTTGGACTCACCGTCCTTGGAGGCGTGGGTCATGGTGACGATGATGTTGTCGGCACCGGCCACCAGATCCATGGCGCCGCCCATGCCCTTGACCAGCTTGCCGGGGATCATCCAGGAGGCGATGTTGCCTTCCACGTCCACTTCGAAAGCGCCCAGCACCGTGAGGTCAACGTGACCGCCACGGATCATCGCGAAGGATTCGGCGGAGCTGAAAATCGACGCGCCACGGCGGGCGGTCACGGTTTGTTTGCCGGCGTTGATCATGTCGGCATCGAGCTGCGCTTCGGTCGGGAATTCGCCCATGCCCAGCAGGCCGTTTTCCGACTGCAGCATCACGTCCATATCGGCCGGGACGTAGTTGGCCACCAGGGTCGGGATGCCGATGCCGAGGTTGACGTAGTAGCCGTCCTGGAGTTCGCGGGCGACGCGCTGGGCCATTTGTTCGCGGGTAAGTGCCATGGTCAGGATCTCTTTGTTGTTCTGTTCGGGGACGGTTCAGGCTTTGAGGGTGCGTTTTTCGATACGCTTCTCGAAGGTGCCGACAATCACCCGGTCGACGTAGATACCCGGGGTATGGATCTCGGTAGGCAGCAGGACTCCCGGCTCGACGATCTCTTCGACCTCGACCACGGTAATCTTGCCGGCGGTCGCGGCCAGCGGGTTGAAGTTCTGCGCGGTGTTGCGGTACACCACGTTGCCGTAGTGGTCAGCCTTCCAGCCTTTGACGATGGCGAAATCGCCGGTGATGGCTTCTTCCATAATGTACTTGCGGCCATTGAACTCACGCACTTCCTTGCCTTCGGCAACCGGAGTGCCGTAGCCGGTGGCGGTGAAGAATGCCGGTATACCGGCGCCGCCAGCGCGCATTTTCTCGGCCAGGGTGCCTTGCGGGGTCAGTTCGACTTCCAGCTCGCCGCTGAGCAGCTGGCGTTCGAATTCGGCGTTCTCGCCGACATAGGAGGCGACCATCTTGCGAATCTGGTGGTCCTCAAGCAGCACGCCCAGGCCAAAGCCGTCGACGCCGCAGTTGTTCGAGACCACGGTCAGGCCCTTGACGCCACGGCGCTTGATCTCGTTGATGAGGTTTTCCGGGATGCCGCACAGGCCGAAACCACCGGCCAGTACCGTCATGTTGTCGGTCAGGCCTTCAAGAGCCTGTTCATAGGTTGCTACGCGCTTGTCCAGTCCGGCCATGCTGATCCGCCTTTTGTAGTTGTTGAACCGACAGGGGTGTCGGTAAGCGTTTGACGCATCTTCACCCCAACCGACTTATTTGTTAATTTTGTTTTTATGATTGTTTGATTAATTTTTCAAAAGAATAGACCACGCCGATGAACGTCAAGCAGTTGCGCGCCTTTGTCACCGTTGCCAAATACCAGAGCTTTGCCCAGGCCGGCGAGCACCTGCATCTGTCACAACCGGCCCTGAGCCTGACCATCAAGGCCCTGGAGGACAACCTCGGTGGCGCCCTGCTCAGCCGTACCACCCGCAGTGTCAGCCTGACCCCGGAGGGCGAAGTGCTGCTGCCCCTGGCCCGGCAGTTGCTGGCCGACTGGGACAACACCGAAGAACTGCTGCGCCAGCGCTTCACCCTGCAGCTGGGGCGGGTGTCGATTGCCGCCATGCCGGCCTTTGCCGGCAACCTGCTGCCGGCGGTGTTGAAGGTGTTTCGCCAGCGCTACCCGCGGGTCAATGTCACGGTGCATGACGTAATCAACGAGCAGGTGCTGGAACTGGTGCGCCATCGCCGCGTCGAGCTGGGCATCGGTATCGAGCCCGAAGCCAGCGCGCCGATGCTGTTCAAGCCGCTGTACCTGGACCGTTTCGTCGCGGTGGTGCCCACCGATTCACCTTTGGCACAGCAAGCTCAGGTCAGCTGGCGCGAGTTGCTGGCTGAAGACTTCATCGCCCTGCAGCGGCCTTCGGCCGTGCGCCTGCTGCTGGAGCAGGCCCTGGCGGCCGAGCATGGCAAGCTGGCGGTGGCCTTTGAAAGCCATCAGCTATCGACCATCGGCCGCATGGTTGCCAACGGCCTGGGCGTCAGCGCCGTACCGGCCTTGTGCATCGGCCAGATGCAGGAACTTGGCGCCCGCTGCGTGCCGCTGGTCGAGCCGATCATCGAACGACGTATTGGCGTCTCCCTGCTGGCTGACCATAAACTCTCGGCAGCAGCTCAGGCGCTGCTCGATGTATTACAAGAACAAGCCCGCCCCCAGGAGATGACATGCGTACAGTGAAGCTTGCCGACAAAGATGTTCCGACCATCGGCCAGGGTACCTGGTACATGGGCGAAGACCCGGGCCAGCGCAACCGCGAAGTGGCGGCGCTGCAGCAAGGTATCGAGCTGGGCCTGACGCTGATCGACACCGCCGAGATGTATGCCGAAGGCGGTGCTGAACACGTGGTCGGCCAGGCCATCGCCGGGCGTCGTGAGAAGGTCTTCGTGGTCAGCAAGGTTTACCCGCACAACGCCGCCGCAACGGCATCCCGGCAGCCTGCGAGCGCAGCCTCAAGCGTCTGGGCACCGACTATATCGACCTGTACCTGTTGCACTGGCGCGGCCAGTATCCGCTGGAGGAAACCGTCGAGGCCTTCGAACGCTTGCGTGAAGCGGGCAAGATCGGCCGCTGGGGCGTATCAAACTTCGACACCGACGACTTGCGCGAGCTGCACAACCCCGACTGCGCCACCAACCAGGTCCTGTACAACCCTGCCCAGCGCGGCATTGAGTTCGACCTGTTGCCCTGGAGCCACAAACGCCAGCTGCCGACCATGGCCTACTGCCCGCTGGCCCAGGCCGGGCGTTTGCTCAAGCACCCGACCCTGAGTGAGATTGCCGAACGCCATGGTGCCACCCCGGCCCAGGTCAGCCTGGCCTGGGTAACCCGTCAGGACGGTGTGATCGCCATCCCCAAGGCCGTGGACCCGGAACATGTGCGGCTGAATGCGGCGGCGGCCAGCCTGACCCTCAACAGCGAAGACCTGCGCGCTATCGACCGGGCCTTTCCGGTGCCGACGCGCAAACAGCCTCTGGCGATGCTCTAACGAAAATCCCGACTGCGCACATCCAGCCCCTGCAACAGCGGGCTGAGGTCTTCCAGTCGCTGAGCAATCAGGTGGCGCACCCCGCTTTCACACTCAAGCCGTCCGCTCACCCGTAACAATTGTGAGCCGACCAGGGCCCGGCGCTGGCGCTCGGCCAAGTCGCGCCAGACCACCACATTGACATTGCCGAACTCATCCTCAAGGGTGACGAAAGTGACGCCGCTGGCGGTCTGCGGGCGCTGGCGGCCGGTCACCAGGCCCGCCACGCTGACCTTGTCGCCATGTTCGGCGCTCTCCAGCGCCTGTGAACTGCGACAACCCAGCACGTCGAGACGGCGGCGCAACAAGGTCAGCGGATGCGGGCCCAGGGTGGTGCCGACGCTGGCATAGTCGGCGAACATATCCTCGCCGATCGACGGCTGCGGCAGGCTCACAGGCGCCTCCTCAGGGGCATCGACCCCGGCGAACAACGGCAGCTGCGCCTGTACCGCTGCCACACTCCAGCGCGCCCGGTAACGGTCGCTGGCCAGCCCGCGCAGGGCACCGGCATCGGCCAGCAGTTCACGCGCCCGGGCATCGAGTTGCGCACGCAGGCAGAGATCGCTGACATCACGCCAGGCAGCCGCGCTCCGGGCCTGTTCGATACGCCGGGCATCGTCCTGGCGAAAGCCGCGAATCTGCCGCAACCCCAGGCGAATGGCCAGCGCCTGCCCTGCCCCCGGTTCCAGGCTGCAGTCCCAATCGCTATGGCAGACATCCACCGGACGAATCTCGATGCGGTGACGACGGGCATCCTGAAGAATCTGGTCGGGACTGTAGAAGCCCATCGGCCAGCTGTTGATCAACGCACAGGCATAGATCGCCGGTTCATGGCACTTGAGCCAGCAACTGGCGTAGGTCAGCAAGGCGAAACTGGCGGCGTGGGATTCGGGAAAGCCATAACTGCCAAAGCCCTTGATCTGCTCGAAGATCCGCTCGGCGAATTCGCGGCTGTAGCCGTTGCCGAGCATGCCGCTGATCAGCCGTTCGCGGTGTGGTTCCAGGCCGCCATGACGTTTCCAGGCGGCCATGGCCCGCCGCAACTGATCGGCCTCGCCCGCCGAATAGCCGCCCGCGACCATGGCCAGCTCCATCACCTGCTCCTGGAACAGCGGCACGCCGAGGGTGCGTTTGAAGACTTTTTCCAGCGCCGGTGATGGATAAGTCACCTCTTCCAGCTTCTGGCGCCTGCGCAAGTAAGGATGGACCATGTCACCCTGGATCGGCCCGGGGCGAACGATCGCCACTTCGATCACCAGATCGTAGAAGTTCTCTGGCTTGAGCCGCGGCAGCATGGCCATCTGCGCCCGCGACTCGATCTGGAACACGCCGATGGTGTCGGCGCGGCCGATCATTTCATAAGTGGCCGTGCAATCGGCGGGGATCTGCGCCAGGCTCAGTTCACGGCCGCGATGGCGGTACAACAGGTCAAAACAACGGCGCAAGGCACTGAGCATGCCCAAGGCAAGAATATCGACCTTGAGCAGGCCGACCAGGTCGAGGTCGTCCTTGTCCCACTGGATGACCGTACGCCCCTCCATCGCGGCGTTCTCCACCGGCACCAGGGTGTCCAGCGGCTGCTCGGAAATCACGAAACCGCCCGGATGCTGGGACAGGTGGCGGGGAAAGCCGATCAATTCGCCGGTCAACGCCAGCACCCGGCGCAGCAACGGGCTGTCGGGATCGAAACCGGCTTCACGCAGTTGCTCCGGCGGCGGCAAGCGATCGCTCCAGCGTCCGCAACAGTCAGCCAGCGCGTTGATCTGCGCCACCGGCAAGCCCAGCACCCGGGCGATATCGCGCACCGCGCCGGCGGCATGGTAGGTACTGGCCACAGCAGTCAACGCCGCGCGGTGACGGCCGTAACGGTTGAACACGTACTGCAGGACTTCTTCGCGGCGCTCGTGCTCGAAATCGACATCGATATCCGGGGGCTCATCGCGCTCGCGCGACAGAAAACGCTCGAACAACAGGTGGCTGCGCATCGGGTCCAGCTCGGTGATGCCCAGCACGAAACACACCACCGAATTGGCCGCCGAGCCACGGCCCTGACAGAGAATGCCCTGGCTGCGGGCAAACTTGACGATGTCGTGAACGGTGAGGAAATAGCTCTCGTAGTTCAGCTCGGCAATCAGCTCAAGTTCGTGTTCCAGCGCCTGACGGGCTTTCTCTTCGAGACCGTTGGGCCAGCGCCAGCGCTGCCCCTGTTCGCACAAATGGCGCAACCAGGCGCTGGCCGTCTGCCCGGCGGGCACCAGCTCGCGGGGATACTGGTAGCGCAGCTGGCTCAGGTCGAAGCGGCAGCGGGCGGCAATGCGCAGGGTTTCATCGAGCAACGCCTGCGGATACAGCTCGGCCAGTTGCGACAGTGGACGCAAATGACGTTCGCCGTTGGCGAACAGGCGTTGCCCGGCCTCGGCCACGGTGCAGTGATGACGGATCGCCGTCATGCTGTCCTGCAAGGCACGCCGCCCTCGGGCATGCATGTGCACGTCGCCCGCCGCTACAGCAGGAAGTTCCAGGGACGCGGCCAGAGCCAGCAACTGTTGCAGACGCAGCCCATCGTCGGCGCCACGGTGCAGCTCGACCGCCAGCCACAGGCGCTCGGCGAAGCGCTCACGCAACCAGTGGCCGACAGCCAGGTCCTGCTCGCCTTCATCCGGCACCCACAGGGCCAACAGTCCCTCCAGCGGGGTATCGAAGTCTTCACGCAGCAGCTGGTAGGCGCCCTTCTGCGCCCGTCGCCGGCCCAAGGTGATAAGCCGGCACAGGTGCTGGTAACCGAGCAAATTTTCCGCCAATAACACCAGCTTGGGTCCATCGTGCAGGCGTACTTCACTGCCGACGATCAATGGCAGCTCCACCGCCCTCGCCGCCTGCCAGGCCCGGACGATTCCGGCCAGGGTGCACTCATCGGTGATGGCCAGGGCCTGATAGCCCTGCTGGCGGGCACGGCGGAACAACTCCTGGGCGCTGGAGGCACCGCGCTGGAAACTGAAGTTCGACAGGCAGTGCAGTTCGGCGTAAGCCACTGGCGTGCTCATGCAAACCAGCCCTGCAGCCACAACGGCCCGTCTTCACCGAGGTTGCGGTAGGCCCAGGCATACAGCCCGGTGGGGGTCTGCACCCGGTAGTAGTCACGGCGCACATCGCCACCATCCCACCAACCGGACTCGATCCGCTCGGCGCCGGTCAGCAGTTGCACGCCCACGCCCGGTAGGGCCTGGGGCTCAGCCAGCAGCCAGCCCGGACGCAGCGCTGCCGGAGCGGCCGCTGCCGGGGTGGCCGGATTATCCAGGCGCCAGGCGCACTCCGGACGATGATCGGCCTGGGCCGACAGACTATGCACCGCCGTGTCGCCCAGACGCGCGCGCAGGCGCTCGCGCAGTTGCTCCCAGGGCTGGTTCTGCTGCGGGCGTGGCTCGAACAGTTCGCGATGCTGCGGGACAAAGGCCGGCAGGTCTTCGGCCAGCAAGCGCAGGTTGCGTACCGCGGCCCTCAACTGCAGTTGCTCAAGGCGCCCACGGGCCAGCTCGAACAGCATCAGCGGGTCACGCTCGGCGGCCAGCAGACCAACAGCCACACGGGTGTCAGCGCCCTCGGCGTGCTCCAGATGCAGGGTAAAACGCTGCACGCCACTGTCACGGCCCGCCAGGAACGCAGCCAGATCGTTGATCAGACGGCGCAGCGGAAAGAGCAAGGCCTGGTGCGACTCGACATCGAAATTCAACTCCAGGCGAGCATCGAAGCGGTCCGGCGGCAGATAGAACGTCAACGCCATGGACCGCAAGCCCAGCAGACGGTCCAGATGCAGTTGCACCGCTGCGGCAAAACGCCGGGCCAGGGCCTCGCGGGGCAGCGCCATGACCTGACCGAGCCGGCGCAGGCCCATACGGGCGAAAGCGCTGGCCGCCTCCGCTGGCAAACCAACCCGTTCGATAGGTAATTGCTCAAGGGCGGCGCGGGTCTGCTCAGGACAATCGAGCGCCAGGCCATCGTGGCAGTTGGCGAGCATACGCGCGGCCACCGGGTTGCTGGCCAGGACGATGCGGTGACGAAACCCCAGGGCGCTCAGCTCCGCGCGCAAACGCGCCTCGAAGGCAGGCCAGGGGCCGAACAGGCCGAGGCTGGATTCGACTTCCAGCAACAGTACCCGCGGGTAATGCAGGCTGACCTGGGAGCTGAACTGGTAAGCCCAGGCGGCGAGCAGTTGCTGCAAGGCGTCGATAGCGGCCGGGTCATGGTCGACACAGGTGAAATTGCCCGCCAGCGCCTGGGCCGTGGTCAACGGCTGCCCGGCGCGCAGACCGAGGGCCGCCGCTGCCGGGTTGACCGCCTGCAGCAGGCGGCGCTGGGGCGGGCCACTGAGCAGCACCAGTGGCGTGTCGGGGTCGGCGCGCCCGCGCAGCACAGCGTCGAGCGCCAGCTGCGGCAGCAGGATACAGGCCCAGAGCATGATCCATCAGCCTCGCCCGGGGCAGGCAATGGGCAGCGCCGGGGCCAGCCCGCCCCGGCATTTGAGTACCCGCCACTGGGCCGGGCGGGCATCAATGGCAATGCGCAACGCCGCCGGTGACGGGTTCAACGCCGCCTGCAGAGGACGCAAGGCAAAGGCCAGGGTCTGGCCACTTTCGGCAGCTACCTGCAAACGGCGCAAGGCGCGGTCGTCGGCCTTGTGCGGCCAGCACAGCACAGCGCCACAACTACCTGAACGCAGGCATTGCTCTGCGGCCCAGAGCGCATCGGCCGGTGCCGTCTCGACCAGGGTCAGCCACTGCAGGTCGACCCCCGCCGCCTGCCAGGCCGGTGCATAGGGAATAAACGGCGGAGCAATCAGCACCACCCGCTCAGCGCTGGCGGTCAGGCGGGCCAGGCTGGGCCAGAGCAATTGCAGCTCGCCGCAGCCCTCGACGCTGAGCAACACCTCGGTGAGCGCGCCGGGCGGCCAGCCACCGCCCGGCAATGCCGTATCCAGCGCGGCATGACCGGTGGGCTGCAGGCCCTGGGGCTGTGCCTGGGGGCGGCCCTTCCAGACCCGTTGCTGGTCGAGCAGGCCGTCGAGGCTGAGCACCGCGCCCATCAGCCGCGCCTCACCAGGCCGCAGAACACGCCCTCGATGACAAAGTCCTGACCGGGACCGACCTCAATCGGTGCATAGGCCGGGTTGCGTGGCAGCAGACGGTACTGCTGGGCACTGACCCGCTCGAAACGCTTGATGGTCACCTCGCCATCGAGGCGGGCGACGATGATCTGCCCGTCACGGGCTTCTGCCTGCTGCTTGATGCCGACCAGGTCGCCGTCGAGGATGCCGTCATCGAGCATCGAGTCGCCACGCACCTTGAGCAGGTAGTCCGGCGAACGGCTGAACAGCTGGGCGTCGAGCATGAGCTGCTCGTGGATATCAACGTCCGGGCCGATGGGCCGCCCTGCGGCCACCTGGCCCAGCACCGGAATTTCCAGGACCTCGGGCCGACGCAGAGCCCCGGCCAGGCGAATGCCCCGGGCCTGGTTGCGGGTAACCTCGATGAAGCCGGCCTCGGCCAGGGCCTGGATATGCTTGCGCGCCACGCTGCGCGAGGCAAAGCCGAAGGCTGTGGCGATGTCGGCCAGGCTCGGCGGCTGGCCATGATCGGCAATCCGCTCACGGATGAAAGTGAGGATGGCGCTGCGTTTGGGCGATAATCTGTTCATGGAGTACATTTGTACTCTTTTTGACGCACACTGACCAGCCCCTGTGATCCGGTTATGATGAGCGGCCATTGCAACGGATGCCCGGAATGCTTGAAGCCTTGCTGTTCGATCTCGACGGTACCCTGACCGATACCGACAAACTCCACCTGCTGGCCATGCAACAGCTCTTGCTGGAAGAAGGCCAGGTGTTGACCGAGGCAGAGTTCGATGCTCACGTCAGCGGTCGGGCCAACGCTGATCTGTGCCGCTACCTGTTCCCCGAGCGGTCACTGGCCGAGCACCAGGTTTTTGCTGATCGCAAGGAGGCGCGCTTTCGCGCACTGTCACCGACGCTGCAGCCCACCGCCGGGCTGGTCCGCTTGCTCGAGCATGCCGAACAGACAGGCATCGGCATGGCCGTGGTGACCAATGCGCCACGGGCCAACGCCGTGCATATGCTCAATGCCATGGGCCTGGGCGAGCGTTTCAAGCATGTGCTGGTGGCTGAAGAGCTGCCGCGGGCGAAACCGGATCCACTGCCCTACCTCACCGGCCTTGAATACCTGCAGGCGCGGGCCAGTCATGCCCTGGCGTTCGAGGACTCGGTGCCCGGGGTGACGGCAGCCAGCCGCGCCGGGATCTTTACCGTTGGTCTGTCCACCAGTCAGGCGCCCGAGGCCCTGCTCGCGGCCGGAGCGCAGCTGGTAGTGGCGGATTTCGAGGATCCGCGGTTGTGGGCGCTGATTGCAGGGTAATAGATGTTGTGACCTGCCGGCGATTACTCACCCGGAAATGCAGTGAGTCGCCGCAGTCTTCACGTCACCCAGGCGCAGGGGAAAGTTGTTCAGGCGCTCGTACAGCTTGATGCTGCTGCCACTGCCGCGCTCGTTGATGTCCACCAGCGCAGCTGGCCCGGCACCGATTTTTTGCGGCACGACCAGGCGCAGGCCGTCATGATGTGGCTCAACCTCAAGGGGGCCACGGGTTTCAGCCAGTTGCTGCTGTACGCAGGTAGCGTACTCCTGGGGCTTCTTGCCGGAAATCACGTTCAAGGTTTCCGGCGAGCTTTCAAGCTCCGACACGCTGACGCAACCACCCAGCGTAACTGCCAACGCTGCTACAACCCACTTCATCAAGCTACACCTCCACCACGGAAAAAGACTCTGACCGCGCCCAGACCATTTTGCTCCCTTGATTGGCAGATTTATCGTGGGTCGGGCACGAAGGGCGACAGTGTAACCGTTGATCATGGTATCGTTTTGATTTGCCCAAAGATCCATTGCGGAGAGCAACATGAAATTCGTACACCAGCGCGAACACCTCAACGAAGACGACATCGTCGTCATCGAGTGTTCCCAGCGCTGCAACATCCGCCTGATGAACGACGCCAACTTCCGCAGCTTCAAGAATGGCGGGCGCCACACCTATCACGGCGGCGCTTTCGTCGACTTCCCGGCGAAGATCACTGTGCCCAGCACCGGCTTCTGGAACATCACCATCGATACCGTTGGTCCGCGCGCGTTGTCGGCAGTAACCAAGCCGACCTTCACCCACAAGATCAAATTCATCCGCCGTTCGTCGTCGAAGCTGAGATAAGCCATGAGCCAGACCACCAAGTACGTCATCAAGTACAAGATCGATGGTGAGCGTCGTTTCGACTTCGCCCAGATGAGCAGCGACGCCCCGCAGGAAGTGCAAGCCGCCCTGGAAAAACTCCACGGCGAAGACGCGAAAAAGATCACCGACATCAAGGTCAGCAAAGCCCTGTAACGGACACAGCGCAGAAGGAACCCCAGGCATGAGCCCATGGCCGGACACCCGTCTTCTCGATCTGCTCGGCATCGAAGTGCCGATCCTTCAGGCGCCCATGGCCGGCTCCACCGGCTCGGCCATGGCCATTGCCGTGAGCAATGCCGGCGGCCTGGGCTCGCTTCCTTGTGCAACCTTGAGCCTGGAGCAGATCCGCGCCGAGCTGCAGGCGTTCAAGCAAGCCAGCAACGGCCCGCTCAACGTCAACTTCTTCTGCCACCAGCCACCGCAGCCGGACCCGGCCCGCGACGCGGCCTGGAAGCTGGCGCTCAAGCCCTACTACGAAGAGCTGGGCGCCGACTTTGATGCGCCGACACCTGTGTCCAACCGCGCACCGTTCGACGATGCCAGCTGCCAGCTGATCGAAGCCTTCAAGCCGGCAGTGGTCAGCTTTCACTTCGGCCTGCCAGAGGCAAGCTTGCTGGCACGGGTCAAGGCCACGGGTGCGAAGGTGCTGTCCAGCGCCACCACCGTAGACGAGGCGATCTGGCTGGAGCAGCACGGCTGCGACGCGATCATCGCCATGGGCTATGAAGCCGGCGGGCACCGCGGGATGTTCCTCAGTAGCGACCTCAATTCCCAGGTTGGCACCCTGGCGCTGGTGCCGCAAATCGTCGATGCAGTGCAGGTTCCGGTGATTGCCGCTGGCGGCATCGGCGACCATCGCGGCATTGTGGCCGCCCTGGCTCTCGGCGCGTCGGCGGTACAGCTGGGTACCGCGTACCTGTTCTGCCCGGAAGCCAAGGTCTCGGCGGCCCACCGCCAGGCCCTGCACAACGCCAAAGAAAGCGACACGGCCCTGACCAACCTGTTTACCGGGCGCCCGGCCCGCGGCATCAGCACGCGAATCATGCGTGAACTGGGGCCCATCAGTGCGCTGGCGCCGCACTTCCCGCTGGCCGGCGGTGCGCTGATGCCGTTGCGGGCAATCAGCGAACCACAGGGTAACAGCGATTTCAGCAACCTCTGGTCAGGCCAGGCGCTGCGCCTGGGGCAAGCCCTGCCGGCCGCCGAACTGACCCGCAAACTGGCTGAAAACGCCCTCACCCAGCTCAAGCGCTAAAGCAGCGCTTTCCGTTTGTCGGGCAATCGCTATATATTCACGTATATAACGACTACCCCTCAGCCCATGGAGCTGTGTTTCATGAGTAAGTGCGCACCGCGTTTCGCCCTGGCCGCCCTGGCCACCTTCATGACCTTCAACAGTGCCTGGGCCGATGAGGTCCAGGTGGCTGTCGCCGCCAACTTCACCGCGCCGATCCAGGCCATTGCCAAGGACTTCGAGAAAGACACCGGTCACAAGCTGGTCGCCGCCTACGGCGCCACCGGGCAGTTCTACGCGCAGATCAAGAACGGCGCGCCGTTCGAAGTGTTCCTCGCCGCTGACGACAGCACCCCGGCCAAACTGGAAAGCGAAGGCGACAGCGTCAAAGGTTCGCGCTTCACTTATGCCATCGGCACCCTGGCTTTGTGGTCGGCCAAACCTGGTTATGTCGACGCCAAGGGTGAAGTGCTGAAAAAAAATGAGTTCAAGCACCTGTCCATCGCCAACCCGAAAGCTGCGCCTTACGGCCTGGCTGCCACCCAGGTGCTGGACAAGCTCAAGCTGACCGAGGCCACCAAGGCCAAGCTCGTCGAAGGCCAGAACATCACCCAGGCCTTCCAGTTCGTGTCCACCGGCAATGCCGAGCTGGGCTTTGTCGCCCTCTCGCAAATCTACAAGGACGGCAAAGTCACCGAAGGTTCGGCCTGGATTGTCCCGGCCAGCCTGCATGAGCCGATCAGGCAAGATGCGCTGATCCTCAACAAGGGCAAAGACAACCCGGCGGCCAAGGCCCTGGTGGACTACCTCAAAGGCCCGAAAGCCGCTGCATTGATCAAGTCCTACGGTTACGAAATCTGATGCCACTGGATGCCAGCGACCTGGGTGCCATCTGGCTGACCTTCAAACTGGCCAGCCTGACCACGTTGATCCTGTTGCTGGTCGGCACGCCCATCGCCTGGTGGCTGGCGCGCACGCGCTCGTGGCTGCGCGGGCCGGTGGGCGCGGTGGTGGCCTTGCCGCTGGTGTTGCCGCCGACAGTCATTGGTTTTTACCTGCTGCTGGCGCTGGGGCCGAACGGCTGGATCGGCCAGACCACCGAGGCGCTGGGGCTGGGTACCGTGGTATTCAGCTTCAGCGGCCTGGTGATCGGCTCGGTGATCTACTCCATGCCCTTTGTCGTACAACCGCTGCAGAACGCCTTCAGCGCTATCGGCGAGCGCCCGCTGGAAGTCGCCGCCACTTTGCGCGCCAGCCCCTGGGACACGTTTGTCCATGTGGTGCTGCCGCTGGCCCGGCCCGGCTTCATCACCGCCAGCATCCTCGGCTTTGCCCATACGGTGGGTGAATTCGGCGTGGTACTGATGATCGGTGGCAACATTCCCGACAAGACTCGCGTGGTCTCGGTACAGATCTTCGACCATGTCGAAGCCATGGAATACCTGCAAGCACACTGGCTGGCCGGCGCCATGCTGGTGTTCTCGTTCCTCGTGCTGCTGGCGCTGTACTCCAGCCGCCAGGGCAAATCGGCCTGGAGCTGAAGCATGCACAAGATGATTCATGCCCGGCTCAAAGTCGCCCGTGACGATTTCGACCTGGACGTCGACCTGCAATTGCCCGGTCGCGGCATCAGCGCCCTGTTCGGCCACTCAGGCTCAGGCAAAACCACCTGCCTGCGCTGCCTTGCCGGCCTGGAACGAGCATCCGAGGCCTATATCGAAGTCAACGGGCAGATCTGGCAAGACTCGCGCCGCGACCACTTCATCGCCCCGCACCTGCGCCCGGTCGGCTACGTGTTCCAGGAGCCCAGCCTGTTCCCGCACCTGACTGTCCACGGCAACCTGACCTTCGGCTGGCGCCGTGTTCCAGCCCAGGCGCGCAAGGTCAGCCTTGAACAAGCCTGTGCGCTGCTGGGCATCGAGCACTTGCTCGAGCGCAAGCCCGCCACCCTGTCCGGCGGTGAGGCGCAACGCGTGGGCATCGCCCGGGCCTTGCTCAGCAGCCCGCAATTGCTGCTGATGGACGAGCCCCTGGCGGCCCTCGACGGCCCACGCAAGCGCGAGATCCTGCCATACCTGGAGCGTCTGCACGATGAGCTGGAGATCCCGCTTATCTATGTCAGCCATGCCCAGGATGAAGTGGCCCGGCTGGCTGACCACCTGGTGCTGCTGGAGCAGGGCAAGGTCCAGGCCAGCGGCCCGATTGCCGCCACCCTCGCCCGCCTCGACTTGCCACTGGCCCAGGGTGACGATGCCGGGGTGATCATCGAAGGCCAGGTCAGCAGTTACGACACCCGCTACCAGTTACTCGGCCTGCAACTGCCGGGCAGCAGCCTGGCGCTGCGCCTGGCCCACGAACCACTGGCACTGGGCACCTCATTGCGACTCAAAGTGCAGGCCCGGGATGTCAGCCTGAGCCTGGTCGAAGATGCCCACTCAAGCATCCTCAACCGCTTGCCGGTACGGGTCAGGGGTCATCAGCCGGCGGATAACAGTGCCCATGTCCTGGTCAGCCTCGATGCTGCCGGCAGCGTGCTGCTGGCCCGGATCACCCGCTACTCGGCCGACCAGTTGGGCCTGCACAGCGGTCAGCAGTTGATCGCGCAGATCAAGTCGGTGGCACTGCTGGGCTGATCGTGCATGAACGCAAGGGGCCGGACGCAGGGAAAAGGTGCCTGGTGTTGATCCTGTAACGTCGTTAGCCCCTTGAAAGTCGATACAAAAGACCTCAGTTCTCATATCATGCAGAGAAATTTCCCATATTCGCTCAAGCCCCCTATGCTTGCCGGTGTGAGCAGCGTTCGCTGCCGTGGAACGCTCAATCGCCCCTACCGGCACCTGCGACTAAAGACTCACTACAGATTCTGTGTTCGGCGGAATTAATATTTCCCGAAAGCGTCTTTAATGAAGGAAAAGAGGAACGCGTTCCGCGTGTTCCCGGCTTGTGCGGGCGCGGCCTGCAAAGCAACTTACGTTACCAAGGAGATATACATGCTGATACTCACCCGCAAGGTTGGCGAAAGCATCGTCATCAACGATGACATCAAAGTCACCATTCTGGGCGTCAAAGGTATGCAAGTGAGGATCGGCATCGATGCACCGAAAGATGTTCAGGTGCACCGCGAAGAGATTTTCAAGCGCATTCAGGCCGGCAGCCCGGCACCGGAAAAAGGAGACCATCACGAGTAACGCTCCCTGATTCAAGCCGCACGGATGCGCTTGACCCCGATCGCGTCAGCCCTGGTGGCGGGCCGCAATGGCCTCATGACGACGTGGGTGGGCGGAGCAATTGGTTAACCTTGGCAATCAACTTGGGTATATCGAAGGGTTTGTCGAACACCGCTGCGAACAACTCCGGACAGTCCCATCCCTCGTGCGCCTGGGCGCCGCTGATTAAAATTATCGGCAGCGGCTGCAACTGCGGATTTTCGCGGATTTTAATCGCCAGGTCCTTGCCATTTAGCCTGGGCATCATGTAGTCGGTGATCACCAGCTCCACCCGCGTACGCGCCAATGCCTCCAGCGCCATTTCGCCGTTGCCGACCTTCAAGACCTTAAAACCCTCATCTTCCAGAAGAAAGCCGAGAATATCGGCAATCAGGTACTCGTCGTCGACGACCAGAATCGTGCTCATGACTGCCCAGCCTGCAGGCTCACGTGCCCGCCGTTGGCACCGGCGTGCCGGAAAGCACCGCGGTGGCCTGAGTGAACGCCGGCAGGTACAAGGTCATGCATGTGCCTTCGCCAAGCACGCTGGCGACGCTTACTGCGCCATTGCTCTGTTTGGTAAAACCATAGACCTGACTCAACCCCAATCCGGTTCCCTTGCCAAACGCTTTGGTGGTGAAAAAAGGTTCGAAGATCCGCGGCAACACGCTGGGCGCGATACCCCGGCCATCGTCGCTAACATCCAGTCGCACGAAGGCGCCGCACAAGTCATCGACCTCGCCGTCAAGCTGGCAGTTGCAGCCGGTCAGGCGAATCACTCCCTCGTTGCCCACGGCATCGCGGGCATTGAGGATCAAGTTGAGCAGAACCATCTGCAATTGCCCGCCATCGACTGCGATATCCTGCAACCCCTCCTGCAGTTCTACCTGCAACTCGACACCTTTAGGCAGTGCATGTGCCACCAGCAAGCGAATCGACTCGATCAATGTCGACGCTTGCACTCGCCCCTGCTTCAACGCCTTGTGCCGGGCAAAGCTGAGCAACTGCTGGGTCATTTGCGTGCCGCGCTCACCGGCATCGAGAATGTGCTCAAGCAAGCGCTGGCTGCGTTGCGGGTCTTTGCTGTTGAGGGCCAGCTTCGCCGAGCCGATGATGATGGTCAGCAAGTTATTGAAATCATGGGCCATGCCACCGGTCAACTGGCCGAGAGCTTCGAGCTTCTGCGCCTGAAACAGCTGCGCGCGCATCGCATCAAGCTGCAGGGCGGCCTCACGGCGATCGGTGATGTCACGGGTGATCTTCGCCAGACCGATAATTTCGCCATCCGCTGAACGGATCACATCCAGCGCTGCCAGCGCCCAGAAGCGCGTGCCGTCCTTGCGCACACGCCAGCCTTCGTCCTGTGCGACCCCGGTGCGCAAAGCGCGTTCGAGCAGCAACGCCGGCCTGCCTTCGGCGCGATCCTGTTCGGTAAAAAACAGCGAGAAGTGCTTGCCGATGACTTCGTCGGCAGTCCAGCCCTTGATCCGCTGGGCACCGGCGTTCCAGGAAATCACATGACCACTCGGATCGAGCATGTAGATGGCATAGTCCACCACCGCCTGCACCAGTTGCTCGTAACGGTTGGCGTGCATGGCGTGCAAATCCGAGCGATCAGAAGAACTCATAACAGCTCCACGCAAACAGCAGTCGTAATCAAGCATAGACAGCCAGCACTGCGCACAATTCCAGGCGTTTGGCATTCCTGTTGAAAAGGCGCGCTACGCGCGTCGAAGAAGGCCGGTCCAGACCCTTCCTCGGCGGTTGACTCAAATATAACGATGAGTTATAAAGCTCGCTTGATTGCGGAGGAAACGCGTTTTCCCCAGGGCTTCGATCCAATAGCGCGCCCGGTCGCCAGACCCTTTCAAACCTGTGCGAGTGTGGTGGAATTGGTATACACAGCAGACTTAAAATCTGCCGGCGTGAGCCTTGCGGGTTCGAGTCCCGCCACTCGCACCATCTTCTGCAAAAGGCGCCTTAATAGGCGCCTTTTTGCTGCCCGCGATTCGCCCCGCCCCAGCGCAAAGGCACCAAGCAGCTGCTAAGGTAAAATGGCCCGATAACAAAGGAAGGTGGCCATGCGTTATACCTTGTTCGACAACCAGCGTGATGTAATCATTTTGCTCGCCCGTATCCTGCTGATGATCCTGTTCATCATGTCTGGCTGGAGCAAACTGACCGGCTTCGACGGTACCGTCGGCTACCTGACCTCACTCGGCGCGCCCATGCCCACTGTCGCGGCCGCCGTTGCGGTGATCATGGAGTTCTTTGTCGCCATCTTGCTGATCGTGGGCTTCTACACCCGTCCGTTGGCGTTTCTGTTCGCCTTGTTCGTGATCGGCACGGCAGTGATCGGTCATCCGTTCTGGACCATGGTCGACCCGGAACGCGCGGCCAACAGCACACAGTACTTCAAGAACCTAAGCATTTGTGGCGGCTTGCTACTGCTGTCGGTGACAGGTGCCGGTAGATTCTCGGTGGATGGGCGATAACGCGGCGACCTGCAGCTACAGGTCATCAAGCGGATCGACACCCTCGTCCCAGTCGATTTCATCCAGGGCGTCGGCTTGTTCGTCGTCGTCCTGCGGATCGAACAAGGGGTCGACTTCGTCCTGCTGTGCAGGTTCGCCGTCGTAGAACTCATGATCGAGCAAGTGATCGTGTTCAGGTTCGTGAATATCCGGCTCGTCGTGCATCATCAGTTCCTGCAGCAGCGCTTTTGGCAATAAGGGACGCCTGTATAAGCCAGGGGCTGCAAATCGTCAACGTCAGGGAGCGCCAATGAAATACCTGCTGATTTTCATCCTCAGCCACCTCGCGACATACTGTGCCATTGGCGCGGTTATTGACGCACGCCTTCAGGGCCTGGCCGAAGACCTGCGCCATTACCCCCATGCCCCCATCCAGGCCCAGTACTTTGAAGACGTGCGCCTGCATGCGCAGCATTCGAAGATCGAATACTGCGCGCTGCTCGGCACCCTGCTGGCCGCGCTTCTATCGCTGCTGACATGGGGGCTGAGCTGATCAGCAGGGACACCAGAAAAGCTAACCTGGCTGGCGAAGCAAGGCAGCGTTGGCCTGACGCACCATATCCAGCCATTCGCTAGCACTGACCGAGCCCGCCCGCTCCAGTTGCTCTGCAGCCATCAATGCCTGGTCATAGGTTGCTTCCTGCAGCACACCCTCGCCAAGGAAACGGGTACGCCATTGCACAATAGCTACGGCCCCTTTCTTGTCTTCCATCCCCATCCCCAACTAGCACCGGTTACGGGCAGCAAATCGGCTTGCCGCCCAAGCGGCGGCGAGATTACACGACAGCCGCAACCTTGAGAATGGGTTGTATTATCATCTCTGCCATTTGACGGACAGACGGTCAGTTGCCCTACACAACCCAGGTGCAACACAGAGACAGCAATATTCCGAAGACCCGACTGCAGTAGTAGCGAGGTAATCTACATACCTCTGGTCGCCTACCTTACAGCTTTGTTGCAGCTCCCCGAATGGATGACTAATAGTTAGTTGTCTGCCTGGGGAGGCACAAAAAATGCAACCAAGATTCGTTATCGTTCCGGCGGTGCCAATAGAGCAGCAATCCTTCCGCGCTGGCACCCGCTTCTACGCTACAACCGTGTCGGGCGGCTTCGACATCTACGACAACCAGGAAAAAATGCGGCTCAAGCCAAGCTATCAGGGCAAGGAAGAAGCAATGGCGCATTGCGCCCGAATGAACACCGAAGACAGCTCAAGCCCAGTGAACTGTCCCGCTTATTTGATGCAGTCCTAGCCAAGCGGTGCCCAGCGTCACGAAGCCACGAGTGCGGGCATCGTGGCGCTGGGTTGTTTGCGCCACTGACCCTGACGCTTCGGGGCGCTCAAGCTACGCTTAGCCTTGTGTCAGGCGAATGCCTTATACAGACACGGGGCATTGCCTTGACCATCATGGCAGGTAACGTTGCCTGCCATTGGGAGGCAGCATGAAACCGTTAAATGTTGTTGTCTTGAGCGCTAGCCTGTGTCTTTTTGAGGTAAGCGCTGCAATCGCTGATGAAGTGATTTCTCAGGAAGGTGACACAACGGTTGGATCTGGATTTGGTGCGGGCACAGGGCTGCTGGCTGGCGGCGCGGTAGGCGGCCCGATAGGAGCATTGGTAGGAGCAGGTGTAGGTTTTTTTGTCGGATCCGGAGTGCAGTCTGCAACCGGGCAAGAAGGACGAACTTACAAGGTGCGAAGCAGCACCGGTGAAGTAAAAACTGTTCGTTCTCCTCGCGAAGAGTTCGCCATCGGCCAACAGGTCGAAGTGAGTGGTATCAGGCTGCGGGCAGCTACTCAGTAATTTTTTCGTTTCAGCACCAGGAAAGAGCCCGCTTCGGCGGGCTTTTTACTGCACTGTGATCTTCTCGCCACTCTATCGGACTGATGATTAGCGGGTTTCTTTCTTCTGCAATCCAGCCACCGAAGCAATTCAGTCGCTCAGGCCTTTTGTGTTGCATCTGCTATTGCCTGCAACAGCCTGGGCAAAATTCCAAAAGCTGATTTTCGGGCTCGAGCAAATCGATTCAACACTGTCAGCTTTTCAGGATTTCCTTCCTGCCATAAGCGCTCCGCTTCCACTCCACTCATCAGGGACAAGTAACGCCCTCAGTGCCTCAGGAACTTCAATGATCTTTTTGGTAACCGGTGAGACGCAAACGTGTGTCAGGCTAGCGGTAAATGCTTTGACATCTGCCGATACATTACCCTCGACCAGGAATGTGAACGAGTGAAGCGAAACACTGGAAACACTTACCGTCATGGAAAGCTCGTCATCCCAAGTAACAGGATGAAGGAACTCTAGCGAAAATGCCCTTGCCGGAGGCAGCAGATCAAAGCCTAACAGGGTTCTTAATCCAGGACCGGACAGCCAAACTGAAAGTGCATCATGAATGGCTTCAATAACGAAGTACGAAAATCTGGGTGTGTAGACAATCCCTTCCGGGTCACAGTCACCGAACAATACCTTTCTTTTGACAATCACTGCGCTCGACACAAGATCAATCCTTAATATTGAATGACCGTGTTCTAACAACCACCTCACCATGTCTGGTTGCCGAGGATTGGCCCAGAAGGCTCGAAGCTTCTCATCACGCCGCCGCGCAACGAAATCACGGTATCACCGTCTGTGGCGCGGAAGCTTGAGCATTTCCGAGAACGTGAGGCGCTTCGAATTTGCCAGGAAAGCTGATTACTTAAGCTGCAACCGAAGATTGTTCAAATGCTCAAGCGCAGCCTCCTTCTCCTCCATACCGACCGGGCCCTCGCTGCCCATGATTGAGGAATAGGCATCCTCGTAGACCTTCGCAACAATCTGGGCGCTCTCGGACCGCTTCAGGAAAGCCATTAGAAGGTGTTCTACTGCATCGACTTGCGCTTGATTCAAGCTCACCACGACCTCCTAGACCCGGCCCTATGCCGGTCCCCCGTAATACCCCATCCCAAAGCAAATTTCCACCATGCGACAATGCTGGGGAGAGTGAATTGCTTATGGATAGGCTGGAGCGTCGCTACGCCACAAACGCGAAGAGCGTGCATCAACTGCATACCCTGCCTCTGCGTCCATCAAAAAAATCGCGCCATTCAGATAAGCCTGCGCATCGGCCGGTGGTGCGACGGGCATGCCGACGCGTCGCTTGGTATTGGCAACTAACCAGTTATTGAGCAGCCTGTCGCGCGGTGGCGGCAAGGACCGCAACGACCAGTTACCCTGGAGGCCAGGAAGATCACCAAGCCGAGCGGCAAGGCTGGCAGCCCCCTAGAGCTGACTCTGGCTGGGTGGATTGCCAGCCAGAAGAAGAGCAGCTTAATTTTTAGCTATCTCACCCGCGGCTGTTTGTGGGCCTCCAATTGCCGCGCAGCTCTAGCGAACCATACCCCAACGCCTATCACCATCAGGCAAATGATCACAATGTCCCATGCCTTGTGCTCGACAGCTGAGTAGATCGCAAAAAACTGCAGGGCTGCAGCCCACCACAAAAACGGCGTGATTTTTGAGTAGCGCATAAATCACCTCACCACCCCCAGCCATATGAATTTTAGCCGAGCCTGGGCGAAACATCCTGTACCCACATAAACCAACGCCGGTGCTCGCGGTCGAGCCACCGCCCGCCTTCCCGAACGTAGACTGGGAATTCCAGCCCCCACTCACATCTGGTCGACAGCCCGCGAGAGGAAATAGCAGAACCTTACTATTAGCACAGTGCATCTCTTATAAAAAATAGAAGCTCATAAAGAGTATCGTCACCCTTAAATTTATCGCGAAATACAGGATATTTCGCTCGGCGCACCACCCCATTAAAGTGCAAAGTTAAACTTCTCCACCTCATCGAATAAGAAATAAATTGTAACAAAGACCTCTTGAAATATTCTAAACAGCAAGAAACCAACATTTACTGACCAAGAATGAGAAACTTTGCCTTTTATAGCTGGATGGAAACCCAGTTCATTAAAGCCCCACCCAATGGTAACGTATGTTTTCGCATTGCTCAGCACAAGAAACAACATGAGCAAACTTGTTGGTTGAATAAAGGATTAACGAATGACTATCGAGCGAGAGATTTTCTCGGCCCTTATCGCGCAGAACGCATTTCAAGGTGAAAAGCCGAGCGTACAAAGCTACGCCCAGCTAGCCGTCGACAAGGGATTTAGAGCGCTTTCGTCAAGGCAACAGGCAGTGGTAAGCCCCTTCCTGCAAAAAAAATGCGAGGGCATGAAAAAACCAAATGAAAAACATAACAACTGCCAAAATATTATAGGCGGTCGTGAATTGGTTACAGCTCTTGAGAAATCCGAGCATTACAAAGGATGGCGCTGTGAGAGCTGCCGAAGTGCATCTGAAAAATAATAAATGGATCCAAAGAGAGCAATAACCTAAAAACCTATAAAAACAACCAGAAAAATTACTATTGCTCTCACTACTCCTGAACGTTATTGCAGCAGGCCACCACAGGCCTGCTCGCAGGTTTTTCTTTTTTTAGACCCTGATCAATAGCCCCATCAAATCGCCGCTGACGCGTCACGCACTTGAGCACTTCGGAAAAATTTCGCACGACGCAGCCAAATCCTTCTGCGTGTCTAATTGTTTTAAGGAGAAAATGGTGCCCATATATCAAATAGCGCTGCTGGTTGTTTTCGGTATCGCCACACTCTGGTGGGGCCACCGATTGGATAAGAAGAACCGTCAAAAAGAGTTGGCCGCAAAAAGACAAAGCAAAACCCGAGCCTCCTAGGGTCGCTGGCAGACATCCCTGATATACGTCTGCGCCGCCCTCAAGGCTGCTTGGTCGGCAAGCTGAGTTTCATAACGCCAGCCCTGCACTTTCCATGTGGCAAAACAAGCAATGGCCACCAGAAGTAGCAGCAGCGCCCACAAAGCCGTCCGTAGGCACAGCCACAGAACCAGCAAGGCTCCTCGGGCCCCGACTACAACAGCTTCGACGACGACATTCCCTTCGCGCCGCTACATCACTTGGCCGGCTGGTGAAGCCAGCCCGAGTCTAACTCAGCGCTTCGCTGCGCGCTGGTACACGCCGTTGAAGCGCACGTTCATGCCACCGCATTCGGCGTTGTCGGACACGACCAGGGCATCGCCCAACCAATGCACGTCCATGTGGCAAATGTCGTCGCGCAAGGTAATGGTGGCGCCCTTCGGTGTGGCCGAGGCCTCGATCTCGCCGAGGTGTGTGGAAGGCCAATCTACAGGATTGGCGGATGGCCAGAAGGCATTACCCCTAACATACAACTGGTCGCCACGCGCGCGGATGCGCAGGTTGTTGTCGCCGTTGTGCCAGTCGCCAGCCCAGTCCTTCAGCTTCGGTGTGGCCAACGGCAGCGGCTGTAGGTGTGTCTTGTCGACCCAGCCCGAACTGCCGCCCCCCTTGTTCGGGAAAAACGCACAGCGGAAGCGACCTATGTCGCGGCCGGTTAGCACCGTATCGCCGCTGATCACGTAGCTGCGCTGTCGGCAGGCTGGTTCGCCCTTGGCTGGACAGCCATCCATATCGCCGAGTAGAAAAAGACGCGGTGTGCCGACCACCTTGGCCAAGGCGAAATCGCTTTGCTCGGAAGGAAATGCACCGTTGCGGCAGGACATCGGGTCGACCATTTCGCTGGCAATCGCAGCCGTGGAAAGCAGTGTAGAGAGCAGGAGTAGTGGCCGCAGAAGTGTTGCTGAGCCCCTAGAATCGCCACCGACTTCTCCGGCGGAGCGCCGCCACCGTCCTGATCGTCGCCGTACTGCAGGGAGCGACGCTGCGGTAATGCTCTGGAGCAAGGCATCCAGCCGTGTGTGTAGTGACTCGATGGTTCGGGAAGCCGAGAGCATGTTATGGGAGTCCATGGTGTTTGCTGCCTCGTAGCGTCAGTTGATGGCAGCACGACCTTATGAGAAGTGGTAACCCCAACACCATGTGTACGAACGTGGCATGTGGAATGCGCCGGAAACTCGGGCAACAGGATCGGCGTATTTCACCAGAAGCGGGAAGTCTTCTCCAGGATTTCCCTAGGTAAACTCCGAACAAGCCGTTGCCAATCCAGCTGTAGCCTGTTCGATGCATTTCAGGCCGCTGCAGCGTTCGAAGCCGTCGGTGCCTGGAGACAGGAAAAGATCGCAGCGTGAAAAGAGCTTCAAATCGCGTCCGGCGTGGCCGGCGCCAGCAATGGATCAAACTGCCGCCCGGCTGCTTGAGAGGTACCGGCAATGGCCGAGAAGAAGACCGGAGCATCCAAGCACTCGGTGGACTACCGCGACCGGGAGAAGAAAAAGGCGGAACAACTGGGCATCGAAAAGATGACTCTGGTTACCGCTGCTGGCACCAAGCTGGCCATGTCGAAAGCGATGCAGGCCCACGGCTTCAGTCAATTGCAAGAGCTGCTGCAGGACCTGCACCTGTCGTTCCTTGCCTGTGACCGAGAAGAGCAAGCGCGGCGCCTGAAGCGACCTGACACGTCAGCTTTTGAGATAACTCCAAAACTAGCGCGTCAGTTCGAAGAAGCCAGTCGAGCCGAGCTGAAGCGTGACCCTGGCGGATCGTGGGCACTACATCGGCGTCATCCTCGACAGCGACCCGAAGAAGCGCATCCGTAACTATCACCCCACCTGGGAGATACAGTACGGCGAGATGACCGAGACGCTGCCGCTCAGGCAGTGGGAAGTGCTCACCAACGGCCTGTATGACTGGGATGACGTGAGATACATGCTCGGCGACGCGCGCCACTATGTGCAGCGCGTGTGGGCAGCCACTCGCAGCCAGGCCAAGTACCGGGCCTATCAAGAGCTGGCTGAGTGCTTCAACGACGACGCGACGGCCATGCTCACCTTCAAAGTCCGGGCTGCCGCCTGACTCTTCGGCGCTACACTAAGGCGGGGAAATGGTCAGCACTGTAGATCCGGAGAAAGGCCCCGGCTCCACGGTTCCATTGCTGCTCAGCGTTGACTTGATGAAGATAGGAGTAGGTATACCTTCTTCAACTTTGATTGGAACACCATTTGCTGGGGCTTTACCGTCAATCGTGAGCTTGGAGTACAAGCTGCCATCCGCCCTCAGCTTAACGCCCGATGGATTTTCTTTGCTTGCAGAGGCAATAACGCTAGACACTCCAGTGCACGTCAATTGAAGAGTGACTGCTGCTTCATTACCATCGATAGCAGCATCACTGACATTATTATGGTTAATTGTAGCGTTTCCTTTGATCTCGCACTGTAGCGCTGGCTTTATTACTTTCGCGCAAGGGCCAAAGGGCGCGACCAAACCTCCCGCCCCAACATAGCTGAACCCTTGAGCAAAGCTAATACAAAAACTATCACTAACCCTTCTATCTTTCGGAACAAATAAGCTACCTTGAAAAGGAATTGAAAAGCCACGCATTTGGTTGCGCACAGCCGTCATGGAAGTGTTTGGCCTTATGTCATACCAAGAATGTGTACTGAGTACCATAGCCATGTAGTCACCAGGGCCTTGCGCCCCAACCAAGTATAGAGAACAAGAAACAGCTGTCGTATCACTACAAGCACTATCGCCACCACCCTCCCAACTAGTGACCGTAAAATAGTAACGAGCCCCACCAGGTTCGTACTGGCTCTTGTTAAATTCGATAGAGATGGCATGTGCAGCATTGACTACGAAGCAGAGTAGAAACAAAAGCGCAGTCCAGTAAGGTCTTTTACTGTTCAACACATTCGCTCCTACACAAAAAATTAGCGGCTAATTCTATTAGGCACTTTTTGCTTTTTATCTAGGAATCTGCCGTAGCTTTTGTAGGAATTTTCCGAGAGCTGTCAGGTGTGCTCCTGGCAGCAAGCCTGTTGCACCTCTCCGATTGAACTGAACCACCCTCCCACTTCAACGAATCACGCCATCCCATTGAGGCTGGTGGCTGCCTGGAGATAACCATGAACACATTCGCAGTCTTCGGCATGACCGCCAACTTAGCGCTGGCTATGGCCAGAGAGACAACCAAGCCTTCAAGGCTGCCTACAACTGGGCTCACCCTGGCGGAATGGAATCCGGCCGTCGAGGAGCAGGCGGCCAAGATCATGGCCGGCAAAAAAGTTAGGCAGCTCAGCCAACTGTTCGATGCACCTCAGTATGCCGAACAGTTCGTGGAACTTGAGAGAAAGACAGGTGAATGCCGCGATCTGCGCATCAGGGCCAAGTGTGAAATCACCGACGCCAAAGGCAAGCCAGTGATCAACCAGAAAACCAAGTTACCGAAAGCCGGGTGGACCGATTACCTACCTGACATCTCGAAAGTCGCCTGAGAGGAATATCCCCATGCCCACAGAAAACCGATCCAGCAACACCGAACAGATGGTCAGCGTGCCGCGCCATATCGGAAAAGAACCACTCACTGGCAGCTACTACGCAGCTAAATGTACGCGCTGCGGCTGGGTCGGTAGCTCTTCGGAATTGACCGACGAAGGCGGGAACGAATACACCCCCTGCCCGGATCATGCGCATGACCTCAGAGCGGGAAGGCATAGAGCTGACTGCTGTCTTCCACCGCCCTCCTATCTCCGACGGCGCCAGCCCCGAACAGATGACAGCCCAAGGCGCCGACGGCTACCGGAACGGGATCAAGGCAGCAGCTGAGCTTGCCGCAGACTACCCAGAGTTGGCCCAGCGCATCCGCGATTTGCCGCTTCCGCAGTAGTTTTGACCGAAGGAGTACATTTGTACTCCACGCCGAAATACCCTCTCCCCTCTATTGAATAGCCGCTATATGGCGGATTTGGAGAAGTCATGCCTGAAGAAAAAGACTCACGCCCAGGCAGTGACGCACCGAGGATGTCAGCTAGGCGATCAAAATCTTTGAGCCCCATGATCCGATATCGACGTTGAAAACGGTCGCCCCATAAGCAAAAATGGCGATTGGCCATCGCTTTGATACAGCCACTAATAACAGGGAAAAATGGAATGAAGTTAAAAGTCGCCGTCGCGCTCAGCTGCCTCCTTGGCGTCTCGAGCATTGCTTTCGCCCGGCTGGATTTTCAGTATCAAGAACTGCCTCAGGATAGAGCTAGCAGGGAATATGGCGCTCAAATTAAAGCCCTTGAGAAAGTGATCGATGGTTACAAGTGGGCCGCCGCAAATGGGGCTGGCTTCATCATTACTTCAATCCCAAACCCCATACCAACTGCCACAAGTGATCGAGCCGTCAACGGATTGTATTTCGGAATGCAACGGTTTATTTATGATAAAGAACAAGTTCGAACCATTCCATATGAGCTTTACGCGCGACAAAGCGAGCGAGTTGGGTACGTAGAGCTCTGGGACGATGAAAGCTCCGGCTCAATGCATGTGAAAATCATTGACGACAATACGCTTGAAGTTTTCAACGACGCAAAAGAGAGCGACGAAAAAGACCGTCTTATATACAAAAAAGTAGCTCAATTTGAAAAGAACCCTCAAAAAGACAGACTCAAAAGCGCGAGTGAGTCTGGCATGTTTTTCTAATTCCGCACTTTATTTGAGGCTACGTCAGTAGCCTCACCGCTTCGAGCCCGGCGCAAACTATGCGCTGGCAGAAGCCTCCTCTCATTTCAACATCCCCCTCCTCCTTCATAGTCAGCCGCTATAGCGGCAAGGACGAAGTCATGCCTGAAGCAAAGAACACCGATCACGAGCTGCTGCAGTTGGCCGCCAAAGGTGGCCGCCTGGAAATCGAACCGTGCACTTGCCGAGACCCCAAGCGGCCGTATTGGTTGAAAGGTCAATCTGGTGTCAGGGCTCACTGGAACCCACTGATCAATGACGGGGATGCACTACGCCTGGCAGTGGTGATGGGGAGCGCAGATCGACTGGGCGTGGCAATTCACATCGTCGAGCCATTTGATGGGGATACCGGGCCTTACACCTGGATCGACGCGGAAAAGTTCGGGGAGTTCAACCACTACCATGGCGACGATCCGTTTGCCGCCACCCGCCGTGCAATCGTAGAGGCCGCCGCTGAAATCGGGAGACGGTCATGATCCTCCTACCCATCGCCGCCTCGCTCTACATAGCCTGGATGATCAGGAAGGGGCCGAGGCCATGAGACGAGGATAGAGCCGCCCAGCCAGGCTTACGTCGGTCTTGGACCCAGGACAGCTGACTGAACGAACAGGACCATCATGTCCGCCGCCCAGGTCAGTGTCTGTAAGAAAATTCTGAATACCCCTTCCCCCCTACAACAACTCAAGCCTGCAGGTAGGCCCATTTCCAGAACCTTCAGCCTGCGCGACTTAGGCGAATGTACCTGAAGGCAATAAGAGCCAGATTTGGCAGCAGCATGATTGCGAGCATTCCCCAAATACCTACTACACCGGCGCCATAAAAGCCTCCGCCTACCGCAGCTGACAGGAACTGAAGCAGCGCGCCTGGTGATGACCATTTTCCCTTGGCTTTCATTCTTGATCCTTGAATGACTTCGAAAATTCACACTCAGTTTACAGCTCGCCGATATGCGCGAGCGAGGATTAGCTATGCCTGAAATCACCTGTTACCAAGGCCACACCATGCGAGTCAGCACGGATCAGTGGGTTGAAACACTGACCCTGGACCAGACGCGCTACGCCAGCGACAAGATGGCCGAGAAAATCAAGGCCGCCGAGTCCCAGCCCAAGCGCTGCGTGTGGCGGGTGTGTCGCGGAGGCTTGGTTGAGGAGAACTACCGCGAGGAGGACGTCGAGAAAGCAGCCGACCACCTGCTGCGCATCTTCAAAGAGCACTTCGCCGAAGAGGCAAAGGCATTTGTCGAGCACCACTACGGCACCCTGCGCTTCGAACGCGAGATCCCGCACATATCAGTCGAGCTGGTCAGCCAGTTCGAATACGACACCGAGTGGTTCCCGGCCAAGGCCTAACCCCTCCCCACCTCTGCCGCCATGCGCGGCGTGGAGACAATCATGGAAATACAAAGCGAGACCTTAGTCGAGGACGAGATCGCTGCCATCACCGGCTACCAGATCCCATCGAAACAAATCAGCTGGCTGGAACGAATGTCGTGGCTGAGGCCTGGGCATTGGATCTATCACGCGTGGGGTAACAGATGCGCAGCAGGAAGGCATCGAACAAGGACCTGCCGCCACGGATGTTGCGGCGGGCCCGAAAGATGAAGAGCGGGAAATTGTGGGTGACCAGAACAAGACGGACAAGAAGCTGCGCATCCGGCGGCATGTCGATGGTGAACTGACCGGCTTGGGGCTGTTCATCGATGCGCTTCTACAGCGTCGGAAGCTGCAGGGCGTGCGCAACTCCCGCCTCATCACCAACGACTCGGGCCTGCGGATGAGCTGGGAGATGCTCAGAAGCCGGTTCAGCGAAGCGAGAGACAAGGCGGCACGGAAGCTCACTTCTGATGGAAACACAGATCTGGCTGCCAAGGTTCGGCAGTTCCAGTTCCGCGATATCCGACCGAAGGCTGCTTCGGAGATCGAAGACATAAGCCAGGCCAGCCGGCTGCTGGGCCACTCCAAGGAGGAGATCACAAAGCGCGTTTACCGCCGTGTTGGCGAGGTGGTTAGCCCTACCAAATAATGTGCCGATGCGGAAACGATGCCTATTTATGCGGAAATGATCGGCTTTTCTAGCGCGCAAAGAAAAACCCCGCAGACGTTAATCTGCGGGGCTTTCAATAATGGAGGCCGAGGTCGGAATCGAACCGGCGTAGACGGATTTGCAATCCGGAGCATAACCACTTTGCTACTCGGCCTCAAATGCCCGAGACCCTTGAACGAGCGATCTCCAACATATACAACTCTTTAAGGAAACAACTCAATACAACTGCTATCTCCTTGAAAACGCTAAGCTTTTCAGCTGCCTCGTTTTCGATGGACGCAATTATGGACTCATTCGATTGAGCTGGCAACCCCTTGAATTCAAAAAGTTTATTTTTTTCTGCAAGGAGCGCCAAGCGCCTGTGAAACCCGGGTTCGAACGCAGGGTTCGGGCTGACGCATGCCCGCTAAAGCGTCTTATCATACCGAGCATGTCCCCTGCCCGTGCCGTAATCTGTCGTCGATGATGCAAACCGAACTGGACCTGTTCAATCCTCAAGACCCACCGCAACCGCAATGGGTCGGCAAACAAGCGGTGCTACTGCCAGGCTTTGCCCTGCCCCAGGTTCAGGCATTGCTGCCGGTACTGCGTGAGGTTGTCGCCCAGGCACCGTTTCGCCATATGGTCACACCCGGCGGGTTGAAGATGGCTGTGGGGCTGACCAATTGCGGGGCGTTGGGTTGGGTAAGTGATCGCCAAGGCTACCGCTACAGTTCGGTCGACCCCTTGAGTAATCAACCCTGGCCAGTACTGCCCGAGATGCTGCTGGAACTGGCCAACCGCGCAGCCGCGTTGGCCGGGTTCAACAACTTTCAAGCCGATGCCTGCCTGGTCAACTGTTATCGCCCAGGCAATCGCTTGAGCCTGCACCAGGACCGCGACGAACGTGATTTCACCCAGCCGATCGTGTCGGTGTCGCTGGGTCTGCCCGCGGTGTTTCTGTTCGGCGGACATGCCCGTAAAGAACCCACCCAGCGTATTGGCCTGCGCCATGGTGACGTGCTGGTCTGGGGTGGCGAGGACCGCTTGCGCTACCACGGGGTACTGCCACTCAAGCCGGGTGCACATCCGCTGTTGGGCAGCCTGCGGATCAACCTGACCCTGCGCAAGGCCGGATAACGACCCGCCTGAATTGCACTCCGCGCAACGCGGCGGTGGTGATCATCATTCCCGGCTCCGGCCCCACCGATTGCAGTCGCAAACATTGGCATACCTGGCGAGTACTGGCGCGAAAGTCGGGTACCCGCCAGCACCCCTAAAACTGTATATGCATACAGATAAAACTTGCCAGCCCGGTCGATCCTGCGCATTCTATGCCTCACTCCAGCCATAGAATGACACCCAGCCGGCATGCGTCTGTTTCTCTGCGAAAAGCCCTCCCAGGCCAAGGACATCGCCAAGGTCCTCGGCGCCAACCGCCGCGGTGATGGCTGCTGGGTGGGCACTGACGTCACAGTCACCTGGTGCATCGGCCACCTGCTCGAAACCGCCCCGCCCGACAGCTATGACGCCCGTTACAAACGCTGGGCACTGGCTGACCTGCCGATCATCCCGAGCCAGTGGAAGATGCTGGTCAAACCAAAGACCGCCAGTCAGTTCAAGGCGGTCAAACGTCTGCTCGGCGAAGCCCGGGAGCTGGTGATCGCCACCGACGCCGACCGCGAGGGCGAGATGATCGCCCGAGAGCTGGTAGAGCACTGCCGCTATCGTGGGCCGATCCGCCGCCTGTGGCTGTCGGCCCTGGACGATGCCTCGATCCGCAAGGCCCTGGCTGCGCTCAAGCCCGGCAGCGAAACCTTCAGCTTGTATCACTCGGCGCTGGGCCGCTCGCGTGCCGACTGGCTGATCGGGATGAACATGAGCCGCCTGTTCACCCTGCTCGGACGCCAGTCCGGCTATCAGGGCGTGCTGCCGGTAGGTCGGGTGCAAACCCCTACCCTGCGCCTGGTCGTGGATCGCGACCGCAGCATCGCCGACTTCGTGCCGGTGGCGTTCTGGGCCATCGATGTTCTGCTCGACAGTGCCGGGACCCGCTTCAGCGCACAATGGCGCGCCGCCGAAGACACCTGCGACGATCAGGGTCGCTGCCTCAACCGAGCCCTGGCCCAGCAGGCCGCCGCGGCTATCGGCAATGCCGCCAGCGCCCGTGTGGTCAAGGTGGCCACCGAGCGGGTACGTGAAGCTGCGCCCCTGCCCTTCGACCTTGGCACCCTGCAGGAACTGTGCTCGAAAAAGCTCGGCCTCGGTGCCCAGGAGACCCTCGACATTGCCCAGGCGTTGTATGAAACCCACAAGCTGATCACCTACCCGCGCAGCGACTGCGGCTACCTGCCGCTGAGTCAGCACGCCGAGGCAGCAGCCATCCTTGCCGCGCTGCTGCGTGCCGACTCCAGCCTTGCACCACTGCAGGGGCATCTTCAGGCCCAGCGCCGCTCACGCGCCTGGAACGATGCCAAGGTCAGTGCTCACCACGGCATCATCCCTACCGCGGCGGCCAGCGACCCTTCGCGTTTGCCGCCCAAGTTCAAGGCGGTCTACACCCTGATTCGCGCCCGCTACCTGGCGCAGTTCCTGCCCAACCACGAATACGACCGCACCCAGGCCGACTTCGACTGCGCCGGCCAGGCCCTGCGTGCGGTGGGTAAGCAGATCGTCGAGCCGGGCTGGCGCCGCGCCCTGCCTGAGGCGCTGACCCCGGCCAAAGGTCGTGAGGCTCCGGTCGCGCAAGTACTGCCAGCCTTGCAGCAAGGGCAGGACTGCGCCGTGGCCGAAGTCAATCTCAAGGACCTGTGGACCCAACCGCCCAAACCCTTCACCGAAGGCGACCTGATCAAGGCCATGAAAAACGTCGCCAAACTGGTGGACGACCCACGCCTGAAACAGAAGCTCAAGGACACCACCGGCATCGGCACTGAAGCTACCCGCGCGGGAATCATCCAGGGCCTGCTGGACCGTGGTTATCTGATCAAGCAGGGCAAGGCACTGAGTGCCACGCCAGCAGCCTTCAGCCTGATTGACGCCGTGCCCCGGGCGATTGCCGATCCGGGCACCACGGCAATCTGGGAGCAGGCGCTGGACATGGTCCAGAGTGGTGAAATGAGCCTGGAAGACTTTGTCGCCAAGCAGTCGGCATGGATGAGCAAGCAGGTGGAGCGCTGTGCCGGGTTGAACCTGACCATCAGCGGCCCGGCGCTGCCGCGTACACCATGGAAAAAGAAGCGCAAGAGTAATGCCGGTGCGGGTAAGCGGGTGCGGGCATCATCGCGGGGCAAGCCCGCTCCCACAGCTTCGCGATAACGCTAAATAGCCTGCTTTATCGCCTGCAAGGTGTAGCTCAACGGCAACCGCCAACGGTCCTTGTCCAGCGACCATTCCCCTTGCGCATTCTTGCTCATCTGCCCCGGCAAGGCCTCCCAGGGGATGCTGTCGTGCTCCACCAGTGCGCTGATCTGCAAACCATGGCGCAACAGGGCACTGACGACCTCGCCCAACCCATGGTTCCATTCATGGGTAACCGTATGGCTGAGCGCGGTGTCCGTCTCGACATAGGTCTGCTCACTGTCCCAGACCGTCGGAGCTTCGCGTTCGAAATAGGGATACTCGATCAGCAGTCGATCCTGATGATCTTCGTTCACCGCCAGCAGCATCGGATGACCCTCGCGCAGGAACAAGCGGCCACCTGGCTTGAGCAAAGCCGCTACCGTGCGCGCCCAGCGATCGATATTCGGTAACCAGATCAAAGCGCCGATACCGGTGTAAACCAGGTCGAAACTCCCGGGGGCCAGTACCTGGTCAGCGGCATAGACATCCGACTCAACATAGTCGATTGACGTGTCACAGCGTTGCGCCAGGACACGGGCCTGAGCCAGCGATTGCGAGGAAAAATCCAGCCCGCTCATCCGTGCCCCCAGCCGTGCCAGCGACAGGGTGTCGGTACCGATATGGCACTGCAGATGCACTGCGCGCAAGCCGCTAATGTCACCCAGGCGTGGCAGGTCGAAACGTACAACTTCGGACAAGTGCTGCGGATCGGCAATGAACCTGTCCACTTCATAGTCAACGGACGCCGCATGCAGTGACGCCCGTTCATCCCAGCTGCGGCGGTTGAGTTCCAGCGAGTCGCTCATCATCAGCCTTCCTTTGGCAAACACCAGAACGTGCGACTATAGCCCGCTCACAGCGCCAGGCTCAAACTGACCATCAGATTGCGCGGCTCGCCCGGCAGGTTCCACACCGCGTTGTAGCCGCGCTCATAGTATTTGCGGTCGAACAGGTTATTGAGGTTCAGGCCGACGGTGGCGTGCTCGCTGACCTTGTAGTGGGCCAGCAGGTCGAGCGTGCTGTAGCCCGGCAGGCGAAAACTGCTACCGGCCTGACCGGAACGATCACCGACATAGTTGGCCGCCGCGCCGATATCCGAGCCCTGCAGCACGCCCTGCTGAAACTCATACACCGCCATCAGGCTACCGCTGTGCCGGGGAATGCCAAGCAGGTCGCTGCCCTCGGGCAGGCTGGCATCGCCCTTGGTCACCTCGGCATCGATATAGGCATAGGCACCGATCAGGCGCACGGCATCGCTCAGTTGGCCACTGAACTGCAAGTCGACGCCCTGGCTGCGAGCCTTACCGGCAGCAACGCTGTCGCCGAAGGCATCAGTGGTGATGACGTTTTCCTTGTCGATCCGGAACAGCGCCAGGGTTGCGCCCACGCGGCTGTCGAACAGATCAAACTTGAACCCGGTTTCATAGCCCAGGCCCTTCTCCGGTTTGTACACCTGCCCCTGGGTGCCGATGCTGTTGGGCTTGAACGAGGTGGAGGCGTTGGCAAACACACCGACCTCAGGGGTGAGTTGATATAGCAGTCCCACTCGCGGCGTCGCCACGTCTTTTTCCTGCGTGTTGCTGACCTGGCTGCTGCGGTTCTGTGCAGTCTGCTCAATTTGTTCCAGACGCACGCCGATCAGGCCGCGCAGGCGCTCGGTGAAGCTGATCTGGTCTTGCAGGTTGAGGGCGTAGCTCTGCGTGCGTTCAAAAAAATCATTGGGCTTGACCAGCGCTGGCTTCGGCTTGCCATACACCGGGTTGTAGATATCCAGGCCATAGGCCAACGAAGTGGCGCTCTGCGGGTACTTCTGACTGTTGCGGTAGTTCTCGTACTCCAGGCCGATCAGGCTCTGGTGCTGCCAACCGGCGAAGTCGAACTGGCCATGCAGCTCAGCCTGGCTGATGTTGTCATTCCACTCGAAATCCCGCTCGCGGTAGAAACGGCTGAGGGTGGTGCCGACCAGGCGTTGAGGCTCGGAGCTGTTGCCCTTGAGCCGGCCCTGAGTGTAGTGATTGGCCAGGCGCAGCTTCCAGCTGTCATTCAGGTAGTGCTCCAGGGTCAGGTCCAGGGTCTGGTTGTCGTTGCGGATGCGCCCGTCGTTCGGCTCACCAAAGAATGTCGAGCGGCTGACCGGACCCAGTTCGTTGTTCACCGCCGGGACCCCACGATCAAACACCGACTCGGTGCGCGAGAACTCACTGTCGATCGACAACAGCGTGTCCGGGCTCAACTGCCAGCTCAGCGATGGACTGACGATACGCCGCTCACTGCCAACGTAATCGCGAAAACTGCCGTTGTCCTCCACCGCCATGTTGACCCGCGACAGCACGCGGCCGTCTTCACTCAGTGGCGTGTTCACATCCAGGCTGCTGCGATAGCGGTCCCAGCTGCCGGCGCTGGCCTTGAACTGCGTGAAGGCCTCGGCCTGGGGACGCTTGGTGACGATGTTCACCAGACCACCTGGATCACCCCGCCCGTACAGGCTGGCCGCCGGCCCCTTGAGCGCCTCGATGCGTTCGATGTTCGAGGTGTCTGGAGCGCTGTAACTGCCGCGGTTGACGGCGAAGCCATTCTTGTACAGCTCGCCGGTGGTGAAACCGCGCACGCTGTAATTGAGGAAGGTCAGGCCACCGAAGTTGTTCTGCCGGCTCACCCCGCCGGCAAAATCCAGAGCCCGATCGATACGGGTGCTGTTGAGATCTTCCAGCACCTGGCTCGGCACCACGGCAATGCTCTGTGGGGTGTCGCGAATGTCGGTGTCGGTCTTGGTCGCAGTGCTGGAGCGGTTGGCGCGATAACCTTGCACCGGACCTGTGGCGGACTCTTCGACGTGGCGCTCGCTGACGGTCAGGGTATCGAGCAACACAGGCTCGGTGGCGGCAGCGGGCAGCGCCAACAATGAGGCAGACAGGCCGAGAGATAACCTTCCTAGGGGGTAGTTCATGGGAGCTCCTTAATGGCTATGTAATAACATAACAATTAATGGAATCATTTGAAAATGATTGGAGCGTTTCATCGCGGGACAAGCCCGCTCCTACAGGTGCGAGTCAACCTTGTAGGAGCGGGCTTGCCCCACGATCAATCCTCAGGCATGCACCCAGCGCCGATGCAGCCCACGAGCCAGTGCATCGAGCATGAACCCCAGCACCCCGATCAACAGCACCATGGCCATCAACTCCGAGTACGCCAGGCGGTCACGGGTATCGAGGATGAAGTAGCCCAACCCGGCACTGACCCCGAGCATTTCGCACGGCACCAGCACGATCCACAGGATGCCGATCGCCAGGCGCACACCGGTGAGCACATGGCCGATCACCCCGGGAATGATCACCTTGCACAGCGTCTCCCAACGGGTGGCACTGAGGCTGCGGCTCAGTTGCAGCCAGCGTGGATCGAGCTGACGCACACCGGCTGCGGTATTGAGCAGAATCGGCCACAACGCGGCAAAGGCCAGCAGGAAGTAGATCGGCTGGTCGCCCACGCCCATCAGCATCACCACCACCGGCATCCATGACAGCGGCGAGATCATGCGCAGGAACTGAAACGCTGGCGAGGTCGCCGATTCCAGGTGACGATAGCTACCCACCAGCAAACCCAGCGGCACGCCAATCAACAACGCCAGCAGCAAGCCGATCAGGATGCGCTTGAGGCTGACCCAGACATGCTCGTAGACCTCAGCCTGCCCCAGCAACTCGACAAGACTGGCCAGGGTCGCCTCAGGCGAAAAGCGTGCCGACAGACCATCAGCCTCACCAAACAGGTGCACACCCAACCACCACAGCAGTAGCAATCCGAGCAAGCCGGCAGCCCCCAGGGCGCCATGCAGTACATGCTTACCCATCAGATCGCAAACTCCTCGCTACGCTCGAAGCTGTCCGGCAAGCCGAAGGCCTTGAGCCCACCCACCGCCTCGATACTTTTACGCACAAAACGGTCATCAACCAGGTCGCGGGCCGTCTGTTGCGGGTCGAGGCCGGCAAGGAAGCCCTTCTCACCTTCAATCAGGGTGTTCTGCAAGCGACGCACCAGTTCCTCGGTGTAGCTGGGGAACGGATACGGCTGGAAGTCGATGCGCTTTTCATCCCACTGCGCATGCTGGATCGCGCCACTGGCAATGTAGGCCGCACGGTCATCGGCAGACGGTGCCAGCACCTGGGTCAGCACCTGCGGGGTATGCGGGGTGTAACGGTTAGGTCCGGCCTTGGACAGCAGAGCTGCGGCTTCGGCGCGGTGATCGCGGGTCCACAGCTGGGCTTTGACGATGGCATTGACCACCTTTTGCGACCATTCCGGGCGGTTGTTGAGATCATGCTCGTGCATGAACACTACACAGCAGGCGTGGTTGCGCCAGATGTCACCGGTAAAGCGTTGCACGCGGCCGACCTTGAGGTCTTCGGCCAGGGCATTGAACGGTTCGGCAACGATGTAGCCGGCGATGCGCTTGCTGGCCAGGGCTGGCGGCATGTCCGACGGTGGCAGCACCACCAGGTTGACCTCGTTGGCGGCCAGTTGCGCGGTGGTCGGCTTCGAGACCGACGTCAGGCCATGGTCGCGGAACAGCTGCTGCACCACCACGTTGTGAATCGAATACCAGAACGGAATTGCCACGCTCTGCCCGCCCAACTGCTTGACCTCGGTGATGCCCGGGGCCACGGTCAGGCCCGAGCCGCCGACATGGTTCCAGGCCACCACCTTGGCCGGTACCTTGCTGCCGTAGCGCGCCCAGACGGTCATTGGCGAGAGCAAGTGAATGACGTTGACCTGGCCGGAGATGAACGCCTCGATCACCTGCGCCCAGCTGCGCAGCAGCACCGGCCGTTCGGCCTTGATGCCTTCGGCTTCGAACAGGCCATTGTTATGGGCCACCAGCAAAGGCGTGGCGTCGGTGATCGGCAGGTAGCCGATGCGCACCGGGGCGTCCGGATCGCTGGCAGCACGCGCCTGCAAACTGCTCAGCAGCGGCATGGCGCCACCGGCCGTCAGCAAGGCGCTGAGTTTGATGAAATCACGACGAGTGTGAGTGAAGTCGTCCAGGCACATGGGCAGTCTCCGACGGCAGCGGCAAAGGTTCAGAATCAGGTTCAGGAGTGCGGCTGGCCCGCCGAAGGGTTTTGAGGATGTCGATACGCAACGCGCCCAGTTCCTCGACCCGCTGCTCGCGTGGTTGCGGCAGGTCGATGTGCCATTGGCCGAGGGTGCGCGCCGGGTGGTTGCCCAGTAGCAGCACGCGATCGGACAGTAGCAGGGCTTCGTCGATATCGTGGGTAATCAGGACCGCCGCAGTGTTGTGCCGGGCGATCAACTGCAGCAACAGCTGCTGCATGTCGGCGCGGGTCACTTCATCCAGCGCGCCGAAGGGTTCATCGAGCAACAGCACCTGCGGCTGACGCGCCAGACAGCGGGCCAGCGCAGTACGCTGGGCCATGCCACCGGAGAGCTGCGCCGGGTACTGCTCGCGAGCGTGCTGCAGGCCGACCGCTTCAATGGCGTGGTCAATCCGTGCACGGCGCTCGCTGGCCGCCAGTTTGGGCTGACGGGCAAAATCGAGGCCGAAGGCGACGTTCTTTTCCAGGCTCAGCCAGGGCAACAGGCTGGGGTCCTGGAACGCCACGGCAAGGCGCGGATGCGGGCCTTGCAACGGCTCACCGAGCAGACTGACGCTGCCAGCGCGCGCCTGCTGCAAACCGGCCAGCACCCGCAACAGGCTCGACTTGCCGACACCGCTGGGGCCGAGGATGGTGATCACCTCCCCCGGAGCCAGTTGCAGGTCGAAGTCTTCCAGCACGCTCTGCCAGCCTTGTTCACGCGGATAGCCAAGGCTGATCCCGCGGGCTTCAAGCAACACCTGGGTCATGCTGTCGACGCCTGCCGTTGCAGCTCGGCGCGCAACTGCACCAGGCTCGGCGTGACGATCGGCACGAATGCCGACTCGCGCCAGCGCCGCGCGAAGCCTGCGCCATAAGCACTCAGGTAGGCCTTGCCACCGCTGGCCTGCAATTCCAGCTGCACGGCATCGGCAGCTGTCTCGGCCAAGGTGATGCGCAACTTGAACAGCGCGGCGGGCTGGGTCAGGAAGCGCCCCTCGAGCAGGCCCTTTTTCAATTCGGCGACGGTGTTTTCCAGGCGTTCGCGCAACACGCTCAACGCTTCGCCGAGGAACGAACGCACACCTTGCAGGTGGCCTTCCACTTCGTCCAGCGAACGCCGCGCCAGGCCGATGGCCATGCCACATTGCAACCCCAGGAACGAAGGGCGAACCGCAGGCAGGAATTGCTTGGCGTTCTCATGCAGCAGCCAGTCACGACTGAGGGAGACCTGCTCGAAGTTCAACGCCGCGGTATTGCTCGACTGCAGCCCCATCAGCTGCAGGTCGTCCGAGCGGGTGAGCCCGGCAGCGCTATCCGGGATCGCCAACACAAATGGTGAAGCACCCTCTTCTTCAATTGCTGCCGCCACGACAAAACCACCCTTGCGCAGGTTGGTGACCCAGAACAGGCGTCCGTCGAGGGTCCAGCCCTGAGCATCGGCAAGACCTTTGACTTGCAGCGCTTCGATGCCGGACAGGTACTTCATGGCGTTGGACAGCCCGGTAGCACCGGCCAGCTCACCGCTGAGCAGTTTCGGCAACAAGCGCTCGCGCAAGGCGATATTGGGACTGTGCAGCAGGTATTCGATAAAGGCCCGCTGGCCCCAGAATACGAAGGCAGCGGCCAGGGAATGAGTGGCGACGTTGGCCACGGTTTCCACCGCGTCGGCGACCGTGCCGCCACTGCCGCCCAGGGTTTCGTCGATACCGACGCGCAACACCTGCGCCGCAGCCAACTGCCCCAACACTGCCTGCGGGTCGCAGTGGCCCAGATCGAGGGCTTCAGCCTCGGCATCCAGCCAGGTGACCAATGCAGGATCGAGCATAGCGTTTACTCCTTTAAAAAAGCGCCAGCCTGCGCCGGCGCCAAGGGTTCTTATGCCGAAGGCTGCCAGCGGTACTTGCTCAGCTCATCATTGAGCGGCGTCTGGGCGAACACATTAGCAAAGTTGCACAGGGTGGCGAGGCTCACACCGAGAATCACTTCCAGGGCGTGACCTTCGCCATAGCCGGCTTCACGGAAAGCGCTGTAGCCGGCATCGCTGACATTGCCGCGGGTGGCGATCACTTCACGGGTGAAAGCGGCAAGGGCTTCAAGCTTTTCCTGCGGCAGTTCGCCGCGAGCACGCAGAGCGTCGACCACCTCTTGCGGCAGCTTGGCCTTGTTCAGCGCCACGGCGGTGTGACCGGCCACGCAGAAGTCGCAGCCATGATTGGTGGCGGCTACCAGCTGCACCACTTCGCGCTCGGCCAGGCTCAGCTCGGCCTTGCCGTTGAGGGCCGAAACGGTGACGTAGGTTTCCAGCGCGGCCGGGGCATTGGCCAGCACGCCGAGCAGGTTGGGAATAAAGCCCGAGTTCTTCTGGGCGTTTTCCAGGAAAGGACGAGCGGCTTCAGGGGCGCTTTGCAGCGTGTGTAGAGTAACGCGCGACATGGAGTGGACTCCTGCATACTAGGGTGTCGCACAAGTCTGTTGGTTATAAGAAATACCTTCCATATTCTAGAGTCGTTATTACTTGCTCCTGAGTCTTTCCCTTAGATGATTTCCTCCAGCCCCCTTGTCGATTGGTTATTAGAAAGCCTTGAGCTAGACGCCAGCCTGTTCCATGTCGGGCGTTATTGCGGTGGCTGGCACGCCAGCACCCAGGGTCTGGCACGGGCCAGTTTTCACCTGGTGGTGCAGGGCCATTGCTGGCTGCACATAGCTGGCCAGCCCCAGGCCGTTGCCCTGGAAGCGGGTGATGCGGTGTTCCTGCTGCGTGACCTTGAGTACCGGTTGTCTGGCACCGCCGACTGCGAACTGGCCCGCCAGCAACCGCGCATGGCCATGCTGCCGCTGGACCATGACGCCAGTGACGGCGTCGGCCTGGTGTGCGGGTTCTTTCATTTCCAGCCGGGCCTGTCGTCGCTGATCATCGAAGGCCTGCCCGACTGGCTGATCCTGCGTGCTGGCGACCCGGCCCTGAGTGCCGCCACCGCGCTGTTCGAGCTGATCCTCGCCGAATGCCAGCGCCAGCCTGCGCCCTCCTCGGCCTTGCTTGAGCGCCTGAGTCATCTGCTGTTTCTCTACGTGCTGCGCCAACAGGTACAGGCAGACCTGCCCATGGGCGGCCTGGTATCGCTGGCCCGCCACCCGCAATTTGCCGCCCTGGTCGAGCAACTGATCAAGCATCCCGAACAACCCTGGCCGCTGGAAAGCATGGCAGCCTGCACCGGACTATCGCGTTCGGCCTTCTTCAAGCGTTTCAGCGAACTGGCCGGGCAGTCCCCCGGGCAAGTGCTGCTGGCCCTGCGCATGCGTCACGCCTGCCGCTTGCTCAAGGCGCACAACACCGTCGAACAGGTGTGCGCTGCCGTCGGTTACCAGTCCATCGCTGCCTTCACCCGCGCCTTCAGCAAGGCCATGGGCGTGCAGCCAGGTGCCTACCGGCGCCAGCACGAGGGCCGTTGAGGCAAACTGCGGGCGGTAATCGAACACAAGCGAATTCCAGCCCTCAAGTCCATCCGGGCAGACTCCGATAGCAGACCACCCACCGCCGATTGCTCGGTACAGCGTGGTGCTGATAACAATTAAAAGGAGTACTGCCAGCATGTTCGCCGACCTGAAAATTCGCACCGGAATGTTCTGGGTGCTGTCGCTGTTCAGCCTGACCCTGCTGTTCTCCACCGTCAGTGCCTGGCGCGCGGCGGTGGGTAGCGATGAGCAGATCACTGAGCTTGACCTCACCGCGCATCAGTCGGACCGTTTGAACAACGCCCTGTTGATGGCGATCCGCGCCAGCGCCAACGTCTCCTCCGGCTTTGTCGAACAGAGTGGCGGCCACCACGACAGCGCCAACAAACGCATGGCGCTGTCCGCACAGCTGATCGACAACAGCCGCAGCCTTCTCGACGAATTGGTCAGTAATGCCCAGGACCCGGCACTCAAAGCCCTCGCCGTCGATCTGCAAAACACCTTCGGCAAGTACGCCGAGGCCGTCGCCGGACAACGCGAGGCGACCCGGCAGAACGACCTGCAACGCTACTTCATCGTCAACACCGACACGGGTAACGCCATGGCCCGCATGCAGGCCCTGCGCCAACAGTTAGTGGCGGCCTTGAGCGAGCGCAGCCAGCAGATCATGCTCGAATCCGAGCGTCGCTTGAGCGCTGCCAAACTGCTGAGCCTGGCGCTGGTCGTGGTCACCCTGCTACTCGCCGTGCTGTGCTGGGGCTTTATCGCCCGCCGCGTGCTGCGCCCGCTGCTTGAAGCCAGCCAGCACTTTCAGCGTTTTGCCCAGGACGACCTGAGCGTGACCGTACAAGTCACCCGCCGCGACGAGATCGGCGAGCTGTTCGCCAATCTTGCCCATATGCAACAAAGCCAGCGCGCCACCCTGAGTCAGTTCACCGGCTACGCCACGCAAGTGGCCCAGGCCGCCCAGGTGCTGGAGAACATTACCGAACAGAGCACCCACAGCCTGCGCCAGCAGGACCAGGAACTGGAACAGGCCGCCACCGCTGTGACCGAAATGACCACCGCCGTGGAAGAAGTCGCGCGCAATGCCGTCACCACCTCACAAGCGGCCAATGCCTCCAATCAACTGGCCGAGCAAAGCCGTCAGCAGGTCAGCGACAACCTTGAGGGCACCCGTGCCATGGCCAGCGAAGTGCAGACCAGCAGTGAACGCTTGCAGCAGCTGGCCGGGCAGATTCGTGACATCGGCCAGGTGCTGGATGTGATCCGCGCGGTGTCTGAGCAAACCAACCTGCTGGCGCTCAATGCCGCCATCGAAGCGGCGCGTGCCGGGGAAGCCGGGCGTGGTTTTGCCGTGGTCGCGGATGAAGTACGCACCCTCGCCTACCGTACCCAGCAATCGACCCAGGAAATCGAGCAAATGATAGCCGGGGTGCAATATGGCACCGAGGCGGCGGTGGCTTCGATGCAGGCCAGCACCCAGCGTGCGCAGTCGACCTTGGGCATCACCCAGGCGTCAGGTCAGGTGCTTGAGGGGATCTACAGCGCTATCGGTCAGATCAACGAACGCAACCTGGTGATCGCCAGTGCGGCTGAAGAACAGGCGCAGGTGGCCCGTGAAGTGGACCGTAACCTGCTGAACATTCGTGAACTGTCGTCGCGCTCGGCGACCGGAGCGCAGCAGACGCGGGAGGCCAGCCAGGCGTTGTCGGGGTTGGCTGCGGAGCTGACGGCGTTGGTGGCGCGGTTCAGGGTGTGAGCGATCGCGGGGCAAGCCCGCTCCCACCGGATCACACAATCCCAGTGGGAGCGGGCTTGCCCCGCGATAAAACCGCCTACACATCCACCAGAATATTGAACCCGCCAAAGATCAACCGCTGCCCGTCAAAAGGCATGGGATTCTTGTCAGGCTGCAAGCGCGGGTCTTCCATCATCTTCTTCATCCCGGCATCACGCACCTCGCGTGAAGGCCAGAGAATCCAGGAAAACACCACGGTTTCGTCCGCCTTGCATTTCACCGCCATCGGAAACGAAGTCACCTTGCCTTCAGGCACATCATCGCCCCAGCACTCGATAACGCGCTGGGCGCCACACTCCTTGAACACCACCGCCGCTTCCTCGGCATGCTGTTTGAATTTCTCGCGGTTGGCGGTAGGCACGGCAAGCACAAAACCATCGACATAAGACATGACGCTGACTCCTGCACAGGGATTGAATCGATCAGGTGGATCTGTGCAGTAGTCGATTGACTGCCGGGTGATTCGACAGCCCGAAACGTTCACCGACGAGCGGTCAGACTCAAGTGCTTTTTCGTTTCTGCGTCGCTTTTGCGTTTCTGTGCGACAGTTCGCACTTCAGGGGCTCCTCTAGTGATTCCTGCTGATGTTAGTTTGCAGAGATGCCTGCGTCTTGAAGCAGACACCTCCTACTCACTATCTGCAAAGGAATGCCTCCAGCAATGGACTTCTCACTCAAGCACCTGGCTGCCACTACCCTGATGCTGGCCAGCCTCGCGTCGTTCACCAGCCAAGCGCACGCCAACATCACCCCGCAACAGAGCGCGGCCATCCTCAAGACCTTCAACGACGCTTCGGTGAAGGACTTCAGGCAGTTCCTCGGCAGCCTGGCCAAAAGCGATGTGGGCAAAACCGACAACCTCGGTGCGACCATCAGCGCCTTCCTCGACAACAAGCCCCTGAGTGCTGAACAGCAGAACGAAATCCATCGCCTGCTCGGCCTTTATGCGCGGGTCAAATACGGCAGCGCAGCCACCGAAACCCTGCGCGAACTGGTGGCAATCCCGACCATGCGCGTCGATGGCGTTGCCCAGCACGAGAACCCCGAATTCATCAAGATCGCCGACAAGATCAAAGCCCTTGCCCAGGCCTTCAACCTGAACTTTCGCAACATCGACAACCGTGTCTACGAGATCGCCCTCGAAGGCAGCGGCGACGAAGTGGTGGGCATCCATGCGCATGCCGATGTGGTTCCGGTGACCCCGGAAAACTGGGTACTGCAGGACGGCACCAAACTCGACCCGTTCAAAGTCACCCTGATCGGCGACCGCATGTATGGCCGCGGTACCGAGGATGACAAGAACGGCATCGTCGTAGCGCTCTACGCCATGAAAATCATCAAGGAAGAGCAACTGCCGCTGGCACGCAACTTCAAGCTGCTGGTGGACACCACCGAAGAAACCACCGGCGATGCCATCCCCTACTACTTCGAACACAACCCGATCCCCAACTACAACCTGGCACTCGATGGCGGCTACCCGGTGGTGATTGCCGAGAAAGGCTACGGCACAATCATGGCCAGCTTTCCTCGCCGTAGCGCAGAGGGCAAAGGCGCCGAAATCACGTCGATGACCGGCGGCCTGGCGACCAACCAGATTCCCTCGACCTCGGTCGCCACGCTCGTCACCGACAAGCCCGCAGAACTGGCCACCAGTCTGCAGAAAGCCGGTGCGGACTACGTCAAGAAAAATGGCGGCAATTTCGGCGTGACTGCCAAGGTCGTCGGCAAAGACGTGCAACTGACCGTCACCGGCGTTTCCGCCCACTCCTCCGAGCCCGAATCCGGCGTCAACCCGGTGGCGAGGATGCTCGACTTCATCCACAGCCTCGACGGCAAGGTTGCGCTCAAGCACAACCAGATCACCGACGCGGCCCGCTACGCCGCCGACAACTGGGGGCTCGACTATCTGGGCGGCAAACTGGGGGTCGGCTTCTCCGATGCCTTCATGGGGCCGCTGACCACCTCACTGACCTACGTCGGCATGGATGACAAGGCCTTCAAACTCGCGGTCAACCTGCGCGTGCCGGTCGGCAAGTCACCCGAGGTGCTCAAGCGTGAACTCAGCGACAAGCTCGCTGCCTGGAGCAAGCAGTCCAAGGTAACCGTGGCCTTCGACACCTCGATCGCCGAGCCGATGTACCGCAATCCCGAGGGTGAATGGGTCAAGGCGCTGCTGGCAGTGGCCAGTGAAAACCTGGGCATAGAGAAAAAGTTCGGCACTTCCGCAGGCGCCACGTCGGTGCATGAATTGCCTAATGGTGTGCAGTTCGGTCTGGCCATGCCTGACGTCAAATACACCGGCCACAACGACAACGAGTTCAAGACTGTTGAACAGTTCATGCTCGACCTGCAGATCGTGACCGAGATGATGGGCCGTATTGGGCAGATGCCGAAGCTTTAAGGCGCATGCGGGCCCGCTACTGATGCGGGCCCCTTGGCAGCGTGCGTGCTAGCTCAATTGAGCGATCAGCACCGCATTGCTGTAGATCAAGCTGCCATCACTGGCCCGGTGTCCAACCAGGTGAAACTGACCGCGTTGATCCTCATCCAGATAAACGCGTAACTTGCAGTCGGCCAGAGGGCCAAAACCTTCTGGTATGACCAGGTTCAACGCGGCCATATCGACATCGACCATGGCTTCAGGCTCGTGGCTGTTCTGCAGCCGCTCTTCGGCCTGCTCCAGCCTGGTATGGTTAGGGCCCAGAATGTCGAAGTGTATGTCTCCGACCGGAGTGGATTTTTGCTCGCCGTTGCGTTTGCACCAGCCTTCGATCGTCAGGGTACTCATGGCAGATCCTCATGATGTAGACCGTTTTGATCACTACTGAAGGTGTTGACCTCGGTGCAGGTTGAATCGTTCCGGATTTTCTCGGCGCCATATCAGGGAACATTAGGAAATAACACATTCCAATAAACCCTACTCAAACGTACACTTCGCTGTGTGAATAAACCTCAAGCGTTGATTTCACATCGAATTTACGCAACACCAATGGACGATTTCACGAAGACCCCACCATTCAAGGACTACAAGGAGTTATGAATGAGCGCTACTGAACAAACCCGTGAAGCTGCAAGCTACAGCGCAAAATGGCAGGAACGATTTGCGTTTTTCGATGCCCACGGCGCCCCTAACAGCCCCACTTACAAACCTGCGCTAAAGCAGCTGCCATTCGGCAAGAAGATACTGGTAAACGCCAATATCATTGCCTTCTTCTTCGGTCCTATTTACCTGTTCGTCCTGGGGCTGTGGAAAAAGAACCTGGCCTTGATCGGGATCATTGTGGCGGTGTCGATCGTGATCGATATCCTCTTCGGCCTGGCCGGCATGATCACGCCGCACCCGGTCGATGTCGGCATCGGCTTTGCCACCAACATCCTGTATGCGCTGTCCACCAACTACGCCTATTACCTGAAAGAGCGTAAAGGCGAGCAGGGATGGAATCCGTTCAAAGGTATGCGCTGGTAAGTTTCCTGAACAAGCACTGACGGGATGCGCTGCCCGAGGCGGTGTGTTCAGTCGGTGCTCCCGCCGTTCATGCATGCCAGCATGGGCCCGCTGTTCGGGTGGGCCCTCGGCTTTCCGTCATTGCTCATCCCAAGGAATATCGCCCCACGAAGCATGCCCGGAGGTCGAGGCAATGTGGTGCGACCAAGCGATGTCGCTGTAACGGATAGCCAAGTTCTCCTGAGCCTGCTGGTCGTTCAACAGAATCGAATGGGGCATCTCCAGCTGTTGATCAACGATCAGACCCTCCCATATCTTGATGCTGAAGTACTTTTCCTGATGACCGCTCAGACTGATGCGATAGAAGTTCAGTGTGCAATCGACCACCTCACGATTAGCCAAGGCTTGCGCTAACAAAGGGGTGGCCTTGTCGATGTGCTTGGTAATGATCAGCGGTCGATGGGTGGCGTGCCTGGTGTTGTCAAGGTTGGAAAGATTGTGGGCGAAGGACAACACCATGATCTCGTCGAAGTGCCCGGCCTGACATTTGTTGCCGATGGAATCCAGGCTGGAACAGCCTGCGGAAATCAATCCCTTTTTTTTGCCGGTGATCGACAGATAGCCATGATGAGCCAAAGTGCGTACTCCTTGTAGGTAAAGCACGCAGACTATTGCTTGGGTACTGATCGCGTATGTCAGGCATTTCCGAAAAGTATTTCCAAACTGTTACAAGCAGCGAATACAAGATGGCTGATTTTCAGAATTATCCGACATACCTTTGGCAAAAAAACTCGTAGCCTGCGTGATCCGCCTACAGGGAGTACGCAGCATGGCCTATCACTACTTCGCGTCGCTCAACCGCAAGTTCCAGGAACAGCCATTCGCCCACCAATCCTCAAGAAGGAATGCGTGATGGCGAAGCCGAGCGACAAGTCGAAACTGAGCATGAATGACTTCTGGGAAGTCAGCCATGCCGCGGCGCAGTTTACCGGCTTCGCCTGCACGATCAGTGCGCGACACCTGAAGGATGATCAAACGCGCATGCAGTTCAATCGCGAACTTGCCTATTACGCGCGGCGCGTGGTGCAGGATGTGGAAGAGCGGCGATTGAGTCCGCAGGAGGGGTTGCGGGAGTTAAAGGTAGAGCAGCAAAGCCTGCGGGATCAGTCAGGGCGCATCATAATGCAATCAATGGGATTGCTAGGTGGGACGGTTCAAGTCGTAACAGGGGCAGGTATCTGCTATGGGTCAGCGGGCACCCTGTGCGCATTCCTCGGAGCACCATTACTGGCACATGGCAGCAATAACATCTACGAGAATGCAAGAAATCTGTATGAAAAACGCAGCGATGTTGTAGGGCCTGTGAGGAAAGCCTATCAAGGTGCAGCGAAGCAGATTGGTTACACCGAGTCGGCTGGAAATATGGCTTATCTGGCGGGAGATCTAGCCATGTCGGGCATTGGAATTATGCGCCCAGTGTTAAAACCGGACGCGCGACGGCTTTTCAGATTCATTAATACAGACCGTGAACGGGCATATAAAAAAATGAGTCGAAAAGCATTGACGTTTGAGATCGGGGTAGATGCTGTAACAGCAGATCAGCTCTATGACGAATACAAAAAACGAATATTTATGAATTTTCTTTCCTTGTGCTCCTCAGCACCACCACTTCGCTGCTGCTAAACCGCTGGCTGATCAAGCTTCGGTTTAACACCTGGGGAGTATTCGCCAGCCTTATATACAACTCAATGATGATTGCATTTTATCTTGACGCTGCAGCAAACAAAAAATTGCTTCGCTTCCAATTCACCCCAGACATCACTGATTACTATCCCGCGATCACTATCATTTCAATGATAATGGTATTCTTCCATGGCTGGGCATTTCAGACTAAAGCGTAGATAGTAAAAATGACCCCAAGCGAATTCTTTTTACTTGTACTATTCAGCATTTGCAGCGTCAAAATCCTAAACTACGGCCTTAACAAAATACCCATGACAGGGCCAAGAATAATCATTAGCCTAGCCTACAACGTCTTCATGGGCATAGTTTATCTTGACATCATCAAACAACGGAAACCAATCCTGCTTGAAATTGACCCAAGCAGAACTGATTACTATTTAGCAATCCTGTTCACCTCCGCAGCAATGGTTATTTTTCATTGCTGGGCGTTCCGACCTGAAGGATAAACATGTGTAGCAATTTTTGTGGGGAGATGTGCACCGGTGGCCAACGTGGCTCTACATAGAATAACCGCAGGCCATCTCTATGGCGAACACAACAAATGAAGATTATTGAATTTTCTTTCTTTGTACTCTTGAACGCCACCGTTTCCTTGCTACTGAATCGTTACACCATCAAACCAAGATTTGTTCCATCGAGTATATTTATCAGCTTCACCTATAATGCCTTGATGATCGCATTTTATCTCGATGCTGTAAAAACAAGAACTTACTATTCTTTCAATTCGATCCGAGTATCTTTGGGCACCACCCCGTGGTCACTATAGTTTCAATGATTATGGTCTTTTTCCATTGCTGGGCGGTCCCAACCAAAGCATAGGTTTCAGCCCGCGCTTGTGAAGAGAAGGTAGGAGCTGGCCTTGCCTGCGATGCAAGGCAAAGCCTTGCCAAATCCAGCCATCCCATAGTCGATCTGTAACATCGTTTGGCTGCCCTACTCCAACGCTTGAATCCCAGTTACCCTCCTCCACGTCACCGTAAATCCAGCGACCAGGTTTGGTCACCTGCGAGAAATCAATGCGCACAAGCGCCCCATCCGATTCAGCTGGCGCTTTTTTGTGTCTGCTGTTTCGTGTTATGGCGGCTGTGCGCGGGGCGCCTTCGTGCGCGCCGGGTTCCTTGATTCCCGGTTGACCAACCTGCGTACAGTCGCCACCCACCACGCAAACCAGCACCACCTTCGGCTCCCGCAACAGCTGCCACGATCCGCTCTTCGCTGTCCGGTCTCTATTCCGACGACCCACCGCACTGGCTACTGCGACAGAAAGCTGACCAGCTGACGACCATGGGTACTGAGCGACTCCCAGCCCTTGATGCACAGCCGCAGTTCAAGCGTCGCCCAGCCCTCTTCAAGCAGCACCACACGCACCGGCAGTTCTTGTTCCATGCGCCGCGCGGTGGTCTCCGGCAGCATGGCGATCCCGGCACGCTGAGCCACCAATTGGGCGATGGCTTCAAAGCTGGGCGCGCGTACGCGGATCTGCAGGGGCATGGCTAGTTTCATCGCGCGCTCTTCGACAAAGCGTTGCATGGCCCGCTCGGCCGGCATGCCGATGAAGGGGTAACCCAGGGCATCGCGCAGGCGCGTCTGTTCGCGCTCTGCCAAGGAGTGCCCGTTCGGCACCAGCATCACCAGCCGCTCGCTGCGAAACGGCAACGACAGCACCCCATCGCTGATAACGCTGCCGTCATACACGCCGATTTCGCAATCACCTGTGAGCACGGCACGCATAACGTCGGCGCTGCGGTACTCGGTCAGTTGCAGATCGACTTCCGGGTAGTCGGCCAGAAACGAGCCAAGCACCGCGGGCAACAGGCTGCTGGTGGTCACGGTGGTGGCAGCCAGGCGCAGGGTGATGCGGCGTTGGCCGGCGAGCTCCTTTAAGGTGTCCTGCAGCTTTTGCGCTTCGCCAAGTACGCTGCTGGCAGCCTCCAGCACCAGCCGACCGGTCGGTGTCAGTTGCATGCCACCGGCCGTACGGGTGAATACGGTGACGCCGCAACGCTCCTCGAACAGGCGCAGGCGGGTGCTGGCAGCCGAGACGGCAACCGGAATGCTGGCAGCGGCCTTGCTCAGGCTGCCGGAGGCGGCAATGGCGCTCAGCAGGCGTAAATCGGAGAGATCAAAGTGCACAGGGGCTTCTCTTTTGGCGAAGGCTTCGTTCTGGAAAATGCGATTCTTCGGCGGTTTCCTTCACTTTAGAATAACGCCTGTACCTTCTCCTCTGTCGGGCTGCTGATGAATAAATTACGTGGGTTTTGCCAGCGTTGCGTCGAAAACGGCAGCCTGTTTGCAGTGCTGTCGGCACTCGGTTTCAGCCTCAAGGCGATTTTCGTCAAGCTGTCTTATGCGGCCAGTCAGGTGGATGCGATCACCCTGCTGGCGATGCGCATGGGTTTGTCGTTGCCACTGTTTGCCTGGCTGGTGTGGGCCAGCCGCGGCCCGGCCAATGCGCCCATGACCCTTGCCGATGGTGTACGGGTGATGCTGCTGGGACTGTTCGGTTATTACCTGGCGAGCCTGTTCGATTTCTACGGGCTGCAGTACATCAGCGCCGGGCTTGAGCGGCTGATTCTGTTCACTTACCCGACCCTGGTGCTGGTGTTCCAGGCCATCGCCCTGCGCGAGCGCCCTACCCTGCGCACCCTGGCGGCGATGGGTTTGTGCTACCTGGGCCTGGGCATCGCCTTCGTGCACGACGTCAGCGCCAACGGAATGGGCGGCCAGGTGATGCTCGGCGCGGCATGGGTGTTTGCCAGTGCGGTGACCTACGCGCTGTATTACTCAGGCACCGGCATGATGCTCAAGCGCATGAGTTCCATGCGCCTGGCCGGGCTTGCGGGCAGTGCCTCGTCGTTGATGGTGCTGGCGCACTATCTGCTGACGGCCGATACCCACCTGCTCTGGCAGCTGCCCTCTGCGGTATGGGTGTACGCGGCGTTGATGGCTCTGGTTTCCACGGTGTTGCCGATCTATTGGGTGGCGCTGGCGATTCAGCGCATGGGCGCCACCCATACCGCCGCGGTCGGTAATCTCGGGCCGGTGCTGACGGTGCTGGCGTCATGGGCCGTGCTCAGCGAAGAAGTATCGCTGTACCAGATCATCGGGCTGGCCTTGGTGTTGTTTGGGGTCTCGCGGCTCAAGCCGGTGCGGGCCAAGGGCGACACGCAGGTGCCCGGACAGGCCAGCACGGCGGCGCAAAAAACATAGGTGGGCAGATCAACTAGACTGCAAAGTTCGGGTGCGGAATTTTCCTAGATGCACCCGTTCCCCAACAGTAGTTATTTCCACCGAGTTGATCTGAGTACACACCATCATGTGTAAATCATGTGATTCAACTTCCTCTTCAAACACAACTGATCGTCGTCGTTTTCTTCGCATTGCCGGACTTGGAGCAGGTGCCCTGCTGCTGTCCGGTGCGCTGCCTGACAGGTTTGTCACGGCCGCCGAAAAAACGGCTGCGCCCCCCAAACCGCAAAACGCAATCAACCCCGACCAGGCGCTACAACGGCTGATTGCAGGCAATGAACGCTATGTCAGCGGAAACTCGGACACACACGACTTCAAGGACGAGCGCGAAGCCTTGGTGTCCGGCCAGAACCCGTTCGTGGCGGTGCTCAGTTGTTCCGACTCGCGGATCGCCCCCGAATACGCGTTCGACACCGCACGCGGTGACCTGTTTGCGATTCGCGTGGCGGGCAACTTCGTCACCGGCGAAGGCCTGGCCAGCCTTGAATACGCCGTCGCTGTGCTCGGGGCACCGTTGATCCTGGTACTCGGCCATGAAAGCTGTGGCGCCATCGATGCCGGGATCAAAGCGCTGAAAGATTCAACCGTGTTCCCCGGGCACATTCCGAAACTGACGGAGGCACTCAAGCCCTCTATCGAGAAGGTCCTCAAACAACCTGGCGACCTGATGGAAAATGCCACGGCGCAAAATGTCAAAGACTCGGTCCAGAGTCTTAAGGGCGCCACGCCCTTGATCACCGATGCGCTCGACAAGGGCAAGTTGAAAATCGTCGGCGGCGTCTATCGCCTGGCCACCGGCAAAGTCGAGCTGATTGCCTGACCCCGGATACGGGCAAGGAAGCCCGGCTGACCGTGCGTCTACACTGTTTGTCCCAGTCCCGGTTTCGGAGACCCAAGATGACCAGCAAGAATACGATTTGCCTGTGGTTTGACGGCACGGCGCTGGACGCTGCGAGCTTCTACGCCAAGACCTTTCCGGACAGCGCCGTGGTGGCCGTCCATCACGCGCCTGGCGACTACCCTTCGGGAAAAAAAGGCGATGTGCTGACGGTGGAGTTCACGGTGATGGGCATCCCTTGCCTGGGGCTCAACGGCGGTCCGATGTTCCAGCACAGTGAGGCGTTTTCGTTTCAGGTTGCCACGGATGACCAGGCCGAAACGGATCGCCTGTGGAACGCGATTGTCGGCAATGGCGGCGAGGAAAGTGCCTGTGGCTGGTGCAAGGACAAATGGGGGCTTTCGTGGCAGATCACGCCGCGCGTCCTGACGGCGGCGATCAGCAACCCTGATCGGGCAGCGGCCAAGCGTGCATTCGAAGCGATGATGGAGATGAGAAAGATCGATGTGGCGGCGATTGAAGCCGCGCTGAAGGGGTGAACGCCTTTGAACGCGGGGCAAGCGCGCTCCCACAGCCTGTTCAAAAAAGGGGCCTTGCAAGGCCCCTTTGTGTGGATGATTACTGGGTATAGACCGTCTTCCCGCGGAACACTGTCTGCAACACCTTGGTCTCAGCGATTTGCTCGGGCTTGCCCTGCTCGACCAGGTCGAACAGGTTGCGGTCGAGAACGATGAAATCAGCCGACTTGCCCGGCTCGATCGAGCCGATCAGTTGGTCCTGCCGAACCGCGCGGGCACCGTTGATGGTGTAGGCATCGAGCATCTGTTCCAGCGTCGCCGACTGCTCTGTGTTGTAGGCCGGCTCACCGGGTATGGCGCGGGTAATGCCGGCGGCGATGTTCATGAAAGGACGCGGGTCGCGTGAGTCGACCGGTGCGTCACTGCCGGCAACCAGTACTGCGCCGGTTTTGGCAGAGTTTTGCACCGGGTAGATGGCGTTCCAGGTGTAACTGTTTTTGTTATAAAGCAGGTCGTTGATGTCCTGACCTTTTTTGCTTTTTTCCAGGAACGGTGTGATCAGCACGTCATAGTCGGGCTGCTGGTTGATCCAGGCGTAGGTGTAGGTGAGGTACACCCCGAGCTCGCCAAGGCGGCGTTGATCGTCCGGGTGGATGACCTGCAGATGGGCAATGGTATGCGGGATGTGTTTGTTGCCATTACGCTGACGGGCAGCTTCCAGCGCATCGAGCGCGACACGCGTGGCGCGGTCGCCAACGCTGTGGACGTGAATGCTGAAGCCATCGGCATCGAGGGCGCTGGCGTAGTTCTTGAAGTCTTCAGCCTTGTAATTGACGATGCCGTTTTTCTTCGAGTCTTCGCTGTCCTTGGTAACGGTGACAACCCCGGTGTCGGCGTTGAGCTTGAGGTGGGGGGTCTGATAGTTGTGCAGCATTCCGGCATTGGGTGAGAACGGCGGCGTGCTGAAGGAATCCCCTTCAAGCACACCGTCGGCAAATATCTTCACCGCATCGGCCTTGATCAACGGATTGTCCGCGAACGCAGCACGCACCTCCTGCGCTTTTTTCAGATGCCCGGCAATGTCCACCTTGCCCTTGTAATCGTCGTCAATGAAACAGGTGGCGGCGGTGACCCGCATGTTCAGCAGATCCTGCTTCTGCATCTTCACCAACTGTTCGCGGATGAAGTCATTGGTGCAAGCATCCTGAATGCTGGTGATGCCGCTTTGCGCCATGACCTTGGCCACCTCCGGCAAGATCTCGCCATAAACCTTTTCGCCACGCGGGTCGCCGGGCTTTTGCGCAAACATGTCGAAGTTTCCGACCGGGATTTTCTCTTTGGCCGCGTCGCGCACTACGCCGGTGTCCAGGCTGACGTAGGGCGCCAGCTCGGCAAACACACCACCCTTGGCCAGGGTTTTGGCAGTGAAGCCAACGCTGTTGCCCTGTTCATCCTCGGCCATGCTCAAGGCTTTGGAGTTGTAGGCGCTGGCATGGCCATCGACCCCGGACAAGATGATCGGGTGGCCATCGGCGGCCGCATCGAGGGCCTGGCGGATGGTTTTGTAGTTGGCCGTCGGTTCATTGCCTTCATAGGGAACCCACTGATCGATCTTCAGCCAGGCGCCGGGTTCGCTGGCGTAGCGCGGCAGGCATTCCTTCACCTTGCTGGCCAGCTGATCGAGGTTTACCGCCTTGCCTTCAAGGTCGCAGACATCCAGGGCGACGGTACCCAGCACATGGATATGGTTGTCGTGCAGGCCTGGCAAAACCATCTTGCCGCCCAGATCGACCACCTGAAAACCTTGCTTGATGAAGGATTCCGCGCCCTCCCGGTTACCGGTATAGACGAACCTGTCGTTGGCAACGGCGATCGCTTCGACCTTCCGGTGCTGGCCATCCTGCGTGTAAATCTCGCCGTTGAGGTACACCGTATTGGTGCCGACAGCTGGCACAGGCGTCTGGCTGCAGCCGCTGATCCCGGCGAGCAAAGCGATGGAGCAAAGCGTTAAATGTTGTTTTTGTTTTAAGCGCATACCGTCTCCGATTAAATTACAGTAATTACTGTAATTTGCACTTCTACCAGCGTTGCCCACTGGCGTCAATCGGTGAGATTTGACTCGGTTGGGCAAGACAATGTGAAATGCGCGCCTACTAACAATAAGGCTGTGCGTTCGATGACTTCGCTAGATTTGAAGATGCGCCGCGAGCCGCGCCAGCAACGTACCCTGGCGATCATCCAGAAGATTGAACAGGCGACGCTGGCGCTGCTCAAGGAAGGCGGTATTGGCCTGCTCAATACCAATGCCATCGCCGAACGCTGCGACATTGACATCAAGTCGCTGTACCGCTTTTTCCCGAACAAGGAAGCCATCGTCTATCGCCTGGCCGAGCAGTGGCTGGAGGAAATACGCCGGCGGGAACAGGCGATCTATCAAAGCGATCTGGGCCTGGTTGAAATCTGGGACGCGCTCGATGACATGATCGACGGGATCGAGCAGCAGTTTTCCGGCTATGGCGCACTCTGGCAGGCCATGGATGTCATTCCGGCGTTACATGGCCTGGAGCAAGCGCACGAGACGCTGCAGATAGAAAACATGGTGGTGCTGCTCAGAAAGCACGGCTGCTGCTGGCCGCAGAAGGACATCACCGAACTGGCCAGGTATTTGTACCGGACCTGGGATGTGGTCAAGCAAGGCAGCATCGAGCAAGGTGAAGCGCGTGGGCTGATGTGGCGTGCGCATAAAAAATGGCAGCATCGCCTGCTGTTGTCGGCGGTTAAATGCCGGGACAGTGCCGAGTTTGAACAGGGTCTGGCAGATTAAGCCACCACCGACGAATCCAGGGAGCGACACATGACATTGACTGTCGACGGCTTGGTCAGCATCGCCATGACCAACCCCATAAACGCCGAGATTGCTGCACGTTTGCCAGCGTTGGGCCTGAGTCAGTGCATGCTGACGGCCGGCTGTCTTTTCCAGGCGGTCTGGAATCATCAGGCGAACCAGCCAACGGCGTGGGGCATCAAGGACTACGACGTTTTTTACTTCGACGATGACCTGTCCTGGGAGGCCGAGAACGAGGTCATCAAGGCCGCTCAACAACTGTTTCAGGACCTTGGGGTGAATGTCGAGGTGAAGAACCAGGCGCGCGTTCACCTCTGGTATGGAGAGCGTTTTGGCAGGCCGTATCCTCAGCTGATGTCAGCCCGAGACGGTGTTGATCGTTACCTGATTGCCGGTACCTGTATCGGGCTGGATGTCGGGAACGGTGAGCTCTATGCACCCTACGGCCTGACCGACATTGAACACGGGCTGCTGCGGATCAATCCGAACAACGCACAGCCTGATCTGTTCGAGCAAAAGGCAAAAAGCTACCAGGCGCGCTGGCCGTGGCTGAAAATCCTGGCCCCTTGTGTAGGAGCTGGCGACAGCCTGCGATCGAGCGCGCAGCGGTCGTAAACGCTAAGTCCCGGATCTAACTGATGCTCCGCACTGGCCGGTTTTGCTGCCGCGTTGCGGCAGATCGCGGGGCAAGGCCCGCTCCCACAGAGGTCCCGTCAGCCTAGTTCCGGCAGGCTATAGCGTTCGGCAAAGTACTGGCGGAAAAACTCCACCGCCACCCGCACCTTGGCCGAGCTGGCCAAGGGCGAGGTGTACACCGCCCAGATATCCGCCGGCTGATGATAGTCGCCCAACACCTGAACCAAGCGCCCGTCTGCCAGGCTGTCATGCACATCCCACCACGAGCGCAGCAAGATCCCGCGCCCATCCAGACACCACTGGTGCGCCACCTCACCATGGTTGCTCGACAGGCTGCCGGTCACCCGCACGCTTTCCTCACCATTGGGCCCTTCCAGTTGCCAGATGCCGAAAGGATGGTCGCGTTCTTTGATCACCAGACAATCATGGCTGCCCAGCTCAGCCAGCACTTTCGGCGTTCCACGCCGCGCCAGGTAGGCCGGTGAGGCGCACAGCACTCGGCGGTTCTTGGCCAGCGGCTTGGCAATCAGATTGGGCGAAATCGTGTTGCCAACGCGGATATCCAGGTCGACGCCCTCTTCGATCAGGTCGACCAGGCGATCATGAACATCCAGACGAACGTCCAGACGCGGATAACGCTCGGCCAGCTCCGACAAGGCCGGTGCCACAAAGCGTCGCCCCAGGCCCAGGCTGCTGGCAATGCGCAGTTGCCCCGCCGGCTCACGATGCTGGGCACTGATGTCGTCGCCCATGCGCTGCACCGCATCGAAGATCTGCTGCGCCCACTGGTAAACCCGCTCGCCCTCCTCGCTCACGGTCACCCGCCGGGTGGTGCGATGCAGCAGGCGCACCTCAAGGGTCTGCTCGAGCACACGTATGCGTTTGCTGATGAACGCGGCGGACATGCCCAGTTCGTCGGCCACGGCGGCAAAGCTGGCGCGTTTGGCCACCTGAAGGAAGATATTGAGGTCGTCGAGGCTCGGAAGATTATTCACGTTTCGTGTTCTAAGAATCTATGAATGGCGAGATTATCTCTGAATGAAGCCCTTATAGCATGGTCCGCACCTGTTCCCTAGACAACGAGTGCGCCCCCATGAGCAAGACTTTCAGAATCGCCGCCATCCCTGGTGACGGCATCGGCATCGAAGTTCTCCCCGAAGGTATCCGCGTGGTCGAGGCCGCTGCGCGCAAGCATGGTCTGGACATCAGCTTCGAATTCTTCGAGTGGGCCAGCTGCGATTACTACCTGGCCCACGGCAAGATGATGCCGGATGACTGGTTCGAACAACTGAAGGACTTCGACGCCCTGTACTTCGGTGCGGTCGGCTGGCCGGACAAGGTCCCGGACCACATCTCGCTGTGGGGCTCGCTGCTCAAGTTCCGCCGCGACTTCGACCAGTACGTCAACATTCGCCCGGTACGCCTGTTCCCTGGCGTGCCCTGCCCGCTGGCCGGCCGCGAGCCGGGCGACATCGACTTCGTGGTAATCCGCGAGAACACCGAAGGCGAATACTCGTCCCTGGGCGGACGCATGTTCGAAGGCACCGAAAACGAATTCGTCCTGCAGGAATCGGTGTTCACCCGCCGTGGTGTCGACCGCATCCTCAAGTACGCCTTCGACGTGGCCCAGACCCGCGAGCGCAAGCACGTCACTTCGGCGACCAAGTCCAACGGCATGGCCGTGAGCATGCCTTACTGGGACGAGCGCACCGCCGCCATGGCTGCCAATTATCCGGAAATCAGCTGGGACAAGCAGCACATTGATATCCTCTGCGCCCGCTTCGTGCTGCAGCCAGATCGCTTTGACGTAGTCGTAGCCTCGAACCTGTTCGGTGACATCCTCTCCGACCTCGGCCCGGCCTGCGCCGGCACCATCGGTATCGCGCCATCGGCCAACCTCAACCCCGAGCGCAAGTTCCCGTCGCTGTTCGAACCGGTGCACGGCTCGGCTCCGGACATCTTCGGCAAGAACATCGCCAACCCGATCGCGATGATCTGGTCCGGCGCGCTGATGCTCGAGTTCCTCGGCAATGACGGTGCCGACCCACGCTACCGCGCCGCCCACGATGACATCCTCAAGGCCATCGAGCAGGTCATTGCTGCCGGTGACACCACCCGCGACATGGGTGGGCAGAAGTCCACCCAGGAAGTGGGCCGGGCGATCACCGCACTGATCGAAGGTTGATGAGACGGGGCCGATTGTCTGAATTGTCAGACAAGACGGCCCTTTTCCTCTTGCGAGTGGCACAGATTGTATGCAGAATCTGTTAACCCAAAGATTCACGTTAACTTTTAGTTAACAACCAAGGAAGGAGCGTTACCGCAACACCCCGGAATGCCTGCCGGGTATAGATAAGTACGCCAACGTCCAGGAGACGATGATGTCGCACAAAAATAAAAAGATTGATGTGTTCCTGATCACCGTGAGTTTGATTGCCGTGCTGCTCACCGTGATAGGCCTTGCAGCCTTCCCCGGCGAAGCTGAAAGCGCGGCCAACCAGTTGTTCGAACTGTCCACCCGTACCTTCGGCACCAGCGTTCAGGTGTTGGTGTTCGGTAGCTCCCTGGCCGTGCTGTACCTGGCCTTCAGCAAATACGGCAATATCCGTCTGGGCAGTGGCAAACCCGAGTACGCCACCGCGACCTGGGTGTTCATGTTCATCTGTGCCGGTATGGGTTCCTCGACCCTCTACTGGGGCGTCATGGAGTGGGCTTACTACTACCAGACCCCAGGCCTGAACATCGCCGCCGCTACCCCTAAAGCCCTCGAATACAGCGTCAGCTACTCGTTCTTCCACTGGGGCGTCAGCGCCTGGTCGATCTACGCCCTGGCTTCGCTGGCCATGGCCTACCACTTCCATGTGCGCAAGAAGAGCGGCCTGAACCTGGCCTCGATCGTCGAAGCGGTCACCGGCTTCAAGGCCACCGGCCCGGTTGGCCGTACCGTCGACCTGATCTTCCTGCTGACCATGATGGGCGCCCTGACCGTGTCGCTGGCCCTCACCGCCTCGACCCTGACCCGTGGCCTGCATGACCTGACCGGCACCCCGGACACCTTCACCGTGCAATTGATGGTGATCGGCGCCGTGGCGGTGATGTTCTCGCTCAGCTCCTACATCGGTATCGATGGCGGTCTGCAGCGCCTGAGCAAGATGGTTTGCATCGGCGCCCTGGTGTTTGCCGGTGTGGTGCTGCTGGTCGGCCCGACCCAGTTCACGATCAACAACACCGCCAACTCGATTGGCCTGATGATCCAGAACTACGTGCACATGAGCCTGTTCACCGACCCGGCCGGCGACGGTGCCTTCACCCGCAACTGGACGGTGTTCTACTGGCTCTGGTGGGTGTCTTACGCTCCGGGCGTGGCGATGTTCGTGACCCGCGTTTCGCGTGGCCGGCAGATCAAGGAAGTGGTCATGGCCCTGCTGCTCGGTGGCAGCTTCGGGTGCTGGTTCTTCTTCGGCGCGCTGGAAAGCTACAGCATGCACCAGTTCATCACCGGCGCTGTAGACGTACCGAAAATGCTCAGCGAACAAGGCGGCGAATCGGCGGTGACCCACCTGTTGCTGGCCCTGCCGTGGGGTCAGGTATTCCTTGGCGTCTACCTGTTCATCATGGCGATCTTCTGCGCTTCGCACATGGACGCCGCGGCCTATGCGGTGGCTGCCACCAGCACCCGCAACCTGCGTGAAGGCGACGACCCGACACCAACCCATCGCCTGTTCTGGTGTGTGGTGCTGACCCTGGTGCCGCTGGCCATGCTGTTCGCCAAAGCCTCGCTGTCGACTATGAAAACCGCCGTGGTGCTGACCGCAATCCCGTTCATGGTGATCCTGCTGGTGAAGATCTACGGCTTCTTCAAATGGATGATCGAGGACTACGGCCAGGTACCGGCCTACCGCATTGAAGAAGAGGCGGCGCGCATGGCGGGTGAGGAACCGCAACACCAGGCCCCGCGCAGCGCTGCTGCCGTGCACTAAACACCCCCTGTGGGAGCGGGCCTTGCCCGCGATGGCGGTGTGTCAGCCGCCATCTATCGCGGGCAAGGCCCGCTCCCACAGCCAATAGCCAAATTTTTTTGCCTGACTTGTTAACTGATAGATACACGTTAACTGATAACTAAAAAACCGAGCTTGTGAGAGAACTGATCATGAATGACTTCAAACGCCTGCCCGCCGATTTCTGCGCCAACGCCGAAGAGGCTTTCACCATCCCTGCCAGCTTCTACACCCAGCCGGCAGTGTTCGAGCACGAGAAAGAAAACATCTTCGCGCGCAGCTGGATCTGTGTCGGCCATCGCAGTGAAGTGGCAGAAAACAACGCCTACATCACCCGCGAAGTGATTGGTGAAAGCATCATCGTCGTACGCGGTCGCGACAGCGTGCTGCGCGCCTTCTACAACGTCTGCCCGCACCGCGGCCACCAGTTGCTCAGTGGCAGCGGCAAGGCCAAGAACGTCATCACCTGCCCCTACCACGCCTGGACCTTCAAGCTCGACGGCGACCTGGCCCACGCGCGCAACTGCGACAACGTGGTGAACTTCGACAAAGAGAACTCCACCCTGGTGCAGCTACGCGTCGAAGAATACGCAGGCTTCATCTTCATCAATATGGACATGGAAGCAGGTTCGGTCGAAGACCAGCTGCCAGGCCTGCAAAAACGCATGCGTGAAGCCTGCGCGGTGATCGACGACCTGCACCTGGCGGCACGCTTTGTCAGCGACACCCCAGCCAACTGGAAGTCGATCGTCGACAACTACCTCGAGTGCTACCACTGCGCCCCGGCCCACCCAGGTTTCGCCGACTCGGTAGACGTTGGTCAGTACAGCCACAACCTGCACGGCAACTGGACCCTGCAGTACGGTCTGGCCAAGCCTTCCGAGCAGTCGTTCAAGTTCGACGAGAGTGTCAAAGACCCGTCCTTCGCCGGTTTCTGGGCCTGGCCGTGCACCATGTTCAACGTGCCGCCAGGAGCGAACTTCATGACCGTGATCTACGAGTTCCCGGTCGATGCCGAAACCACCCTGCAGCACTACGACATCTACTTCCTCAACAAGGACATCACTGAAGAGCAGCAGAAGCTGATCGACTGGTACCGCGAAGTGTTCCGTCCGGAAGACCTGCGCCTGGTGGAAAGCGTGCAGAAAGGCCTGAAGTCCCGTGGCTACCGTGGCCAGGGCCGGATCATGGCCGACCGCGAGCGCAGCGGCATGAGCGAGCACGGCATCGCCCACTTCCACAACCTGATCGCCGTCGCCCACCTCAACGACTGATAACCACCGCCGCAGGCTGCACAGACAGCCTGCGGCGGCTTTCGGAGTGCCTTGCGTGAAACTCAATGACAATAAGTTGTTCCGCCAGCAAGCCTACATCGCTGGGCGCTGGTGCGACGCCGATGATGGGCGCAGCCTGCAGGTAACCGACCCGGCCAATGGCGAGCTGCTGGGCAGCGTGCCGCTGATGGGCGGTGCCGAAGCGGTACGCGCTATCGAAGCCGCCGAAGCCGCGCTGGGCGACTGGCGCGCCCGCACCGCCAAAGAGCGTGCACAGATTCTGCGCCGCTGGTTCGAACTGCTGCTAGAACACGAGCAGGACCTGGCCCGGCTGATGACCTTCGAACAGGGCAAGCCGCTGCATGAAGCCCTGGGCGAAATCCGCTATGCCGCCTCCTTCGTCGAGTGGTTCGCTGAAGAAGGCAAGCGCGTCTACGGCGACGTGATCCCAAGCCCTGCCAGCGACAAGCGCCTGCTGGTGATCAAGCAAGGCATAGGCGTGTGCACCGCGATTACCCCGTGGAATTTCCCCGCGGCGATGATCACCCGCAAAGTCGCCCCTGCCCTGGCGGCTGGCTGCACCATGGTGGTCAAACCGGCCAACGAAACACCGTTCTGCGCCCTGGCGCTGGTCGAGCTGGCCGAGCGCGCCGGTGTTCCCGCTGGCGTGTTCAGCGTGGTCACCGGTGATGCACCGGCCATCGGCGCGCAGTTCACCGGCCACCCGTCGGTGCGCAAGTTGAGCTTCACCGGCTCCACCCCGGTCGGTCGCCTGCTGATGGGCCAGTGCGCTGAAACCATCAAGAAAGTCAGCCTGGAGCTGGGCGGCAACGCACCGTTCATTGTCTTCGCCGACGCCGACATCGACGCCGCGGTCGAAGGCGCGCTGATCGCCAAATACCGCAACGCCGGGCAGACCTGCGTGTGCGTCAACCGCTTCTACATCCATGACAGCGTCTACGCGCAGTTCAGCGAACGCTTCATCGAACGCGTACGCCAGCTGGGTGTTGGCCATGGCAGTGCCGAGGGCACGCAGATCGGTCCGCTGATCAGCGACAAGGCAGTGGCCAAGGTCCGCAGCCTGATCGACGACGCGGTCGGCAAAGGCGCCGAGCTGGAACTTGGCGGCCAGGCTCATGCCCTGGGTGGCAACTTCTTCGAGCCTACCGTGCTGACCAATGTCGGCCCGGGCATGGAGTTGCTGGAAGAAGAAATCTTCGGCCCAGTGGCGGCGCTGGTGCGCTTCAACAGCGACGAAGAAGTCATTGCTCTGGCCAACGCCACCCAGTACGGCCTGGCGGCGTACTTCTACAGCCGTGATATCGCCCGGGTGTTCAAGGTCGCCGAGCAGCTGGAATACGGCATGGTCGGGGTCAACACCGGGTTGATCTCCAACGAGGTCGCGCCGTTCGGTGGCATCAAACAATCGGGCCTGGGCCGTGAAGGCTCCAAGTACGGCATCGAAGATTATCTGGAAATCAAATACCTGTGCCTCGCCGTCTGAGCGAGCATCAGGTTCCGGGACGCGGCAGGGCCTGCCGCGCGCCCCTGCAGTCGAGGTGAATCATGGCCAACAAATACGAAATGTTCAGCGTGCAGGTAACCGACGTGCAACAGGCCACGCCGCTGATCAAGCGCTTCACCCTGGCCCGCGAAGACGGCGCGCCGATGCCCGCCTTCACCGGTGGCAGCCATGTCATCGTGCAGATGCAGGGCGCCGACGGCAGCCAGTTCAGCAATGCCTACTCGCTGATGAGCGACCCGCGCGACACCCAGAGCTACCAGATCGGCGTGCGCCTGGAAGAGCAGTCCAAAGGTGGCTCGGCGTTCATGCACCAGCAGGTTGAAGTCGGCACCCGCCTGACCATCTCCTCGCCCAACAACCTGTTCGCCCTGGACCCCAGCGCTGGCCGGCATGTGCTGATCGCCGGCGGCATCGGCATCACCCCGTTCCTGGCGCAACTGCATGAACTTGAAGGCGGCGCTGCCAACTACGAACTGCACTATGCCTTCCGTGCCCCTGAGCACGGTGCGTTCCAGGATCAGCTGGCCAGCGGACCGCATGCTGACAACACCCATTTCTATGTCGACAGCCTTGATCGCAAGCTTGACCTGAACACGCTGTGCGCCGGCCTGGCTGACGATGCTCACCTGTACGTATGCGGGCCCAAACCGTTGATCGATGCCGTGATCGCCACTGCCGCCAAGGCCGGTATTGCCGAACAACGCGTGCATTGGGAACAGTTCGCCGCCGCCCCTGTGACCGGTGCTGCCTTTACCGTGGTGCTGGCCCAGTCGGGCATCGAACTGCAGGTGGAAGAAGGCATGACGATTCTGCAGGCCATCGAGAAATCCAAGGCCGCCAAGGTCGAGTGTCTGTGCCGTGAAGGTGTGTGCGGTACCTGCGAGACGGCGATTCTTGAAGGTGAGGCCGAACACTTTGACCAATACCTGAGCGATGACGAAAAAGCAGCGCAGCAGAGCATGATGCTGTGTGTTTCGCGGGCGCGGACGGCACGCTTGGTGTTGGATTTGTAAGACTTACCGGCCTCATCGCCGGCTACGCCAGCTCCCACAGGGGATCGATTTTTGCCTTTGTGGGAGCTGGCGTAGCCGGCGATGGGCCGAGAAACGGCCCCAAGCATCACCGTCAACCCAAAGTTGACAGCTTAGGTATACTGACAGGCTCTTGGCCCCGATCAGGACACCTGCCCCATGTTGGAAAACAGTTTCGCCTTCCGCCTCAAGGAACTGCTCGAGCATCACAAGCTGACCCTGCAAGCCGTGGGCACGGCCTTGGGGATCTCGCGCACCGCGGTGCACAAATGGACCCGCGGCGGCGAAATCGACTACGACAACCTGCGCAAGCTGGCGGACTTTCTCCAGGTCAACTGGATCTGGCTGCGCTACGGCGAAGAAGCCCTGCAGAACATCCAGCAGCCGCAGGTGGTCGAGTTGCCGATGACCGACCTGCGCCGGCGCTACACCGCTGAAATCATGGAAAGCGAAACGCGCATGAAGCTGGCCCAGGAAGGCGCGCGCATCGTCACCTGGGAGTGGAACCTGATCAGCGACGAGGTCACCTACTCGCCCAACGTCGAGCAGGTCTATGGCTGGCCGGTGCATCGCAACGAAGACTTCTGGGCCCACCTGCCAGCCGAAGACATCGCGCAGATGCAGGCCATGTATGCGCAGGCGGTGGCCGACGGCAGTGGTTGCGAATGCGATTTCCGTATCACCCGCCCCGATGGCGAACTGCGCTGGATTTCTTCCCGCGCCACGGTGGTACGCGACAGCGCCGGGCGCTCGGTGAAGATGGTCGGTATCAGCATGGACAACACCGAACGCCAGGTCGCCGAGCAAGCGCTGCGCAACAGCGAAGAGCGTTTTCGCGCGATCTTCGAACTGGCCTGGGGCGCCCTCGCCTACATCGACCCCGACGGCAGCTGGAAGCGGGTCAACAACAGCCTGTGCGAACTGCTCGGCTACCGCGCCGAAGAGCTCTACGCCATGACCTTCCAGCAGATCACCCACCCCGACGATCTGGCGGCCAACCTGCAAATGCTGCAACGCATGCTGGCTGGTGAAACCGAGCGTTACGAGGTGGAGAAACGGGTACGCCACAAAAACGGTGAGTACATCTGGGTACGCGCCCGCACTTCACTGCAGCGCCGGGCCTACGGTGAGCCGGAACACCTGATCAGCGTGTTCGAAGACATCAGCGCCGAGCGCCAGGAGCACGAACGGCTGCAGGCCCATATCGCCGGTCTCGAAGCCAGGTTGGCGCAACGCGCCTGAGTCACTTCACGTTTATTGGGAGCGTAATGGATGCTGCCAGGTTCCTCATATCTTTCGGCCCGGTCCCTGCGCGTGGCCAGGCTGCGCGGCAAGGTCGGGCTGTATTTTGTCGCCGCCTTGTCGGTGCTGGCCGGCATGACCGATGCCATTGGTTTTATGGCCACCGGTGATTTCGTCTCGTTCATGAGCGGCAACACCACGCGCCTGGCGGTGTCGCTGGGTGAGGGTGAATTCGCTCTGGTGCTGCGTATTGGTGTGGTGCTGCTGGCCTTTGTGCTGGGCAACGCCCTCGGCGTGGTAATTGCCCGCCTCACTGGCCGGCGCCCCTGGCCGCTGTTGTCGATCATCGCCGCCCTGCTGGCGCTGGCCGGCCTGTTGCCGCTGAGCTGGCAATTGCCGGCGTTGGTCGCGGCCGTTACCGCCATGGGCATGATCAACGCCGTGGTCGAAGAAGTGAACGGTTTGCCAATCGGCCTGACCTACGTCACCGGCGCGCTCTCGCGCTTTGGTCGCGGACTTGGCCGCGCGCTGCTGGGCGAACGCCGGCACGGCTGGCGGGTGCAGTTGATTCCCTGGACCGGGATGTTCGTCGGTGCCATTGCCGGGGTCTTGCTGGAGCAGGTCTTCGACCTGGCTGCCCTGCTGTTCAGCGCCCTGCTCGCTGCCGCCCTGGGGTTGATCTCGTTGAAGATCCCCCGGCGCTGGCAGCTCGGGTACATGCCCCGCTAGTTTTTACAGGCAGGTGGCCAATGCCGCCATACGACGCAGGGCGACACTGTCGTCCTTCTTGGCGTAGTAGCTGACAGCGGTGTTTGCACCTTGCGACTGGATGTCCGCGAAGGACTCCGCTTCACGCGTATAGACTGTAAAGCCGCCCTGCTTGCCCGGCTCCAGGTAACCACTGGCGTCGACGCCAAACACCGCTTCGTCCTGCCAGCCGAACTGGATGCACTGGGCAACGCGGTCGGCGGGTTTGCTCGAGGTGAAGCTTTTGTTCGGTGCCTGGGTCCGTGCCGCTTCCATGGCCGAAGAGGCACAACCGGCCAACAGTGCTGCAGCGACCATCGCCATTACTACCCGCATGACACACCCTCGTCGGAAAAAAAGCCGACTTTATCATTGCCGGGCCGCCAACGCCCGCGCCTCACACCGTGGCGATGATAAAGGTGCGCTTGAACGGAAACAGGGTGTGCCCGTCATCCTCAACCGGGTAGTGACTGTGCAACAGCTTCAGGTATTTGTTGAGAAAGACTTCGCGCTCGAATTCGTTCAACGCGTTAAGCACCGGCCGCAAAGCCGACACCTTGACCCAGTCGAAAATCGGCGAATTGCCTTCGACCACCTGCAGGTGCTCGGTTTCCCAGATATCCAGCTCACGGGTCAGCGGTGCCAGCAAGCGGTAATAGCTGTCCAGCGACAATACATTGCGCGAAGCCATGAACTTGCGCAGCGCCAGGGTACCCAGAGGCAGACCGCTGGGCCCGGGTTCGCTCAAGGCGCGCAGCATCAGCTGGTACCAGGGTGCATCGCGCCAGTTGGGCATGTGCACGGCCAGACAGCCACCCTTGCGCAGTTGCTTTAGCAATCTCGGCAGCAGGCTTTCGTGGTCTTCGATAAAGTGCAGCACCGCAGCGGCAAACAGCAGGTTGGCCGGTTTTTCCGCCTGCCACTGGCTGACATCCGCGTTCAGCCAGTTGACCTTGATGGGCAAGGCTAACGCCTCTTGCAGCATCTCGACGGAGCTGTCGACACCAAACAGTTCAGCCTGCGGCCAGCGCTCGGCCAACAGCCGCGTGGCAATGCCGGTGCCACAGCCAAGGTCATAGATGCACTCGGGCGCCTGCAAGGGCAGACGCTCCAGTAGCTCGAGCACCGGCCGCTCACGCAGGCGGGCAAATTGCTGATAACTTTTCGGATCCCATACGGTATTGCCGCCGGGCACGGTGGTGCAGTGTTTAGCGATCATCTCAGCCTTCCTTTGCCTACGATCAATCCTGGTGTCCAATGGCATTCAATACCCTGAGCACCAGGGCAAACCCACGGCGGGTTTGCGGTTCTCGTAGTAGCAACAGCAGGCCATACAAACTAGGGGGTGTGGTTTCCTGACGGGTCTGGGCCTTGGCCAGGCGAATGGCGTTGCCAAGGTTCCAGGACAAGGCCGTGGCTTGTTCGAACTGCACCGAGAGTTTTTCAACCATGGCCGCATCGAGCAGGTCGACCAGATCGGACAGCAACGATGCCAGGTCGACCAGGTTGTCCAGGCGACCACCATCGAGCAACGGCTGCAGCTTGTTCAAGAAGGCCTCAAGGCCCGGGTTTTCGCCCTGCAGGGCGAGCGTATCGGTCACTTCCATGTCAGTCAGCTCCTCCCGGTGTCGGGTCACAGCATGCCGCGCGCAACGGCCCAGTACAGGCCGCGGTTGAATCCGTTCCTGAGCAGGCCACCGAGCTTGGTCGGCGGCGTTGGCAGCACATCGTGGCGGTAGTCGTAGGTCAACGGCATACCGGCGTTCAGGCCCATCTGCGCGGCGGCCTGGACCTTGCCGTCATACACCGCCACTGTGGTACCCAGGCGGATCTCGCCGGCAATGTTGTCAGCAATCACTGGTGCCTGGTTGTGGCAGGCACCCCCGGCCTTGCTGACAGGCAGATCGACGGTGTCGCCGATCACATACACCCCATCCAGACCATAAACCTGCAAGGTTTCGTGATTGGTCGGCAGCCAGCCTTCCTGGTTGGCTGCCTGCGACACGCCACTTTCCCGCACCGCATCCACCGCGCGGATCGGCGGCGTGGCCATGAGGATGTCGTAGGGTTGTGCATCCCCTTCTTCCGAGTAGGCGATGCGTTGGTCAGGATCGACCTTGCCGAGGGTGAAGCCGCGCTGAAACTGAATGTTCTTCTGGGCAAAGATGCCCGGCAGGATCTCGCCGGTAGGACGCTGCAAGAACAGGCAATTGCGCAGCAGCTGTGCGGTGGTCGGGTAGGTATAGATGATATCGACCTTGTCACGCACACCACGGCGGCGCAGATAGTCATCGAGCATTAACGTGGTTTCCACCGGTGCGATACCACACTGATGAGGCACGTTGGGGGTTTGCGGAAAGGACACGGTGATGAAGATCCGCCCCTTCTCGATACTGGCCAGACGTTGCGCCAGCTGACGCGCCGGCTCGTACTGGTAAAAATGATCACCGCCCTGCTGCAGCCCTTCGATACGTTCGGGTGCCGGCACGCATCCGGTGGCGATTACCAGAAAGTCATAGCCAAAGCGTTTGCCGGAACGGGTATACAGCGTTTGACCGGCGAAATCGAAGCGCGTGACTTCCTGCACCTGAAAGTCGATTTCCGGGCGCAGCAATGAACGCTCGGGGCGCTTCAGTTCTTCCTTGAAGAACTGGTTGAAGGCCACGTACATGAAGGCTGGTTTGTAGTAATGATCAGGCGAATTGGACAGCAGCGTAATACGCACCTGGTCGCGCAGAATCTCCGGATAGAGTTTGCCGACCAGTTGATTGGCGAGCATGGTGCCGCCGACCCCGCCACCAACGATGAGAATATGGTTTGCCATACGCACGCTTCCCTGCGAACAAAGCCCTGCCGCTTCGAGGGCTATAGTTGGAGAAGCTGCGGTGATATGCCAATAACCCTTGGCTATATAGGTTAATTCGTTTTCCTTGAATTTCGCCGAAGATGACCTCTGATACCGTATCAGATGACAAATAAAGGCCACATTGCATGTGCGGAAGACTCAGCCAGTACCGTGGCATTCACGATTTCGTCGACGCCCTGAGCATGCCCGGTGCCCTGGCCAATGAAATCGGCGATCAGCCTTTGGCGCACTACAATGTTGCCCCCAGCAGCAACGTCGCCGTCCTGTCCGCGCACCGCGCCCATTGGTTGCGTTGGGGCTGGCGCCCGCACTGGGCTCATGACCGGGCAGCGCCGATCAATGCACGGGTGGAGAAAGTCGCGCATTCACCGTACTTCCGGGCGATCTGGGGGCACCGGTTGATCGTACCGATTGATGGCTGGTTCGAATGGGTCGATGAAGGCGAAGCAAAAAAACAGCCCTACTATATTCATCGCCGCGATGGCCTGCCGGCGTTCTGCGCCGGCATTGGCCAATGGGGAGTGGCCGAGGACGATGGCTTTGTCATCATCACCGCCGACAGCGTCGGTGGCATGGTTGATATCCATGACCGCAGGCCGGTGGTGCTCGCGCCGGCCCTGGCCCGGGATTGGTTGAACCCTGATTGCGCCAAGGGCCCGGCTGAACAGATGGTGCTCAACCTGGGTGAGCCGGCCGAGTCGTTTGCCTGGTATCGGGTGGATAAAGCGGTAGGTAATGTACGCAACCAGGGTGCCGAGTTGCTCAACCCCATTGCGTAGAAGCGCTTACGCAAATCAATGAACCACCCTCCACTTTCTGCCAAACTTCCAGCCTTCAAGGATCGGGAAGATTGCATGAATCACGAATTGCTCTGGGTGCTCGGCCTGCTGTTTACCAGCGTGGTCTTGTTCATCGCCAACAAGCCACGTATGGATGTGGTCGCCCTGCTGGTGATCGTGGCGTTACCACTGACCGGTATCCTCAGCGTCCAGGAAGCCCTGGCCGGTTTCAGCGACCCCAACGTGGTACTGATCGCCGCGCTGTTCGTGATCGGCGAAGGGCTGGTGCGCACCGGCATTGCCTACCGCATCGGCGAATGGATGGCCGATCGCGCCGGCAACAGCGAGGTGCGTTTGCTGGTGCTGCTGATGGTCTGTGTGGCCGGGCTCGGTTCGGTGATGAGCTCCACCGGGGTGGTGGCCATTTTCATTCCGGTGGTGCTGAGTATCGCCGCGCGCATGAAGGTCTCGCCCAGCCGGTTGATGATGCCGCTGAGTTTTGCCGGTTTGATCAGCGGCATGCTCAGCCTGGTCGCCACACCGCCCAACGTGGTGGTGCACAGTGAGCTGGTGCGCCACGGCCAAAGTGGTTTCAGCTTTTTCAGCTTTACCCCGTTTGGCCTGGTGATCCTCGCGCTCGGCGTCGGCTACATGCTGCTGACCCGCCACTGGCTCAGCGGTGAAGTGCGCAAGGACGGCAGCCCGCAAACCCGCCGCACCCTGCTTGACCTGATCATCGACTACAAACTCGCCGGTCGTGAACGACGTCTGCGGGTACGCCCGGACTCGCCCTTGATCGGTCACAGCCTCAGTGAGTTGAAGTTGCGCACCGTGCATGGCGCCAACGTGGTCGGCATCGAACGTCAGCACAAGTTCACCACCCGGGTGATCAGCCCCGACTCCAGCACCACGGTGCATGAGGGTGATGTGCTGTTGCTTGATCTGTTCGCCCCGCGTGATGACCTGCGCAGTCTGTGCCAGACCATGAAACTCGAACCCCTGCACTTCAAGGCCGCCTATTTCATCGACCAGTCCCACGCCGTGGGCATGGCCGAAGTAGCGGTGGTACCCGGCTCGCAGCTGATCGGTAAGAGCGTGCTGGAGCTGAACTTTCGCAGCCGCTGGGACCTTAACGTGGTCGGCCTGCGCCGCGGCCAGAGCGCGATTGAAGAACAGTTGGTGGAAGAGAAGCTCAAGCTTGGCGACACCCTGTTGGTGATCGGCCCGTGGAAGTCGGTGCGCCAGTTGCAAGCGCAGCCCAAGGACTTTCTGGTGTTGAGCCTGCCGGCGGAAGTCGACAATGTCGCCCCGGCCCTGAACCAGGCGCCCTACGCCCTGATCAGCCTGGCGGTGATGGTCGGCCTGATGATCAGCGGCGTGGTGCCCAATGTCATCGCTGCGCTGATCGCCTGCCTGCTGATGGGCGCCGGACGCTGCATCGACATGAACAGCGCCTACCGCGCGATCCACTGGCAGAGCCTGGTGCTGATCGTCGGCATGCTGCCGTTTGCCCTGGCCTTGCAGAAAACCGGCGGGATCGCCATCGCGGTGAATGTGCTGGTGCAATTGCTTGGCGAGGCCGGACCTTACCTGATCCTCGCCTGCCTGTTCGCTATTACCGCGATCATCGGTCTGTTCATTTCCAACACTGCTACAGCGGTACTGATGGCCCCGGTGGCGATCAGTACCGCTGAACAGCTGGGCGCCTCGCCCTACCCCTTCGCCATGATCGTCGCCCTGGCGGCTTCTGCGGCATTCATGACACCGGTTTCGTCACCCGTGAACACCCTGGTGCTCGGCCCCGGTCAGTACCGCTTTGCCGATTTCGTCAAAATCGGCGTGCCCTTCACCTTGCTGGTGATGGTGGTCAGCGTGTTCATGGTGCCGTGGATTTTTGCCCTGTGAACGCAGCGGCGTTTTGCTGCTTGAGGGCCACGGCGGCATTGCGCCAATCCTGCGCCCAGCCATCGAGCACCAGCTTGAGGTTCTCGGCGGTCATCACCTGATCGTCGTTCTCCAGCGGCAGGCCGGTGCCTTTGCGCACCACTTCGGCGACCACAGTGCGACTGCCGCCATCGAGGAATGCCGCTTCGGTGGCGATCACGCTGTCCAGGTCACGGATGCCGACGGCGCTGCTGACCCCTGCGGCCACCAGGGTCACTGGCAGATACTCATAGAAATGCAGTGACTGGGTGTGTGCGCTGACCGAGGTGATTGCCGGGCGTACGATCAAGGTGTTTGGCCCTGGCTGCTCGACCAGATTCAGCACCTTGCCCAGTTCGCGTTTAAGCGCCGCATCGTAGTAGATGGTTATCGCCTTCAGGGTTGTCTCGGGGATCTGCGCGCTGGCCTTGGGTTGCGGGTAGAACTGGCTTGGCGCGATGTACACCTGGCTGTAACGCTCCATGTGCAGTTTCGGGCTGACCCAACGCAGCACCGACTCACCCGATGCAGTCTTGTGCTCGCTCAACTGGTCATAGTTGCGCAGAAAGCCGGAATACTCCTTGGGCGATACCCTGTTCTGGCTGCAGCCAACCATTAACAGCGACAGGCACAGTACCGGGGCAGAAATCAGTTTACGCATGGCGAGTGTCCCCGGCCTGGTGGCGGATGGCCCTGGGGGCAGTACCGGAGCGATCGACTTGCAGCTGACCGTTGGCCATGATCCAGTGCACCAGCTCGGACAACGATACTTTGTAGCTGTATTCCATCCATTGGCTGTTGCTGGGACTGTACCGCTCGAAGTAATGGCTCAGAATCACATGTGTACCCTCGCGGCAAAGGCCCAGGCGAGAGTCCTGGTAGCTGAGCAGCGCGTTGCGCCACAGATCCTGGGTGCGCAGGTCGAGGGTCAGGGATTGGCTGCAGTCAAGGCCGTCGATTGGAGGTTGTGCCGGCATGGAAGATTCCCTTGATTTGGTCTGCCGACAGGATCGCCCAGGGCCTTTGCTGGCTGATGTCCGCTTTGTGTCGCGAATGCAGCTTTATTACATGATTGAAATATGTGACCGGCGCAGCAGAATAGTTTTAGATACGCACTTTTGACGCCCCACTGGACCTGATCGTGAGCAGACTGCTGATCGTCGATGACGATGTGGAAATTTGTGCCCTGCTGAAGAAGTTCTTTGTCATGCATGGCTACGAAGTCGACCTGGCCGCCAATGGCACGGCGATGTGGGCGGCTATCGAAAAACAACGTCCGGACACCATCATCCTCGACCTGATGCTGCCCGGCGAAAGCGGCCTGAACCTGTGCCAGAAACTGCGCAGCAGCACCGGCATCCCGATCATCATGCTCACCGCCATGGACGAGCTGAGCGACCGTATTGTCGGTCTGGAGCTGGGCGCTGACGACTACGTGGGCAAGCCCTTCGACGCCCGCGAACTGCTGGCCCGCTTGCGTGCTGTGCAACGCCGCGCCGGCGAGCAGCTGCGCAGCCTCGGTGAAGACACCCGGCCGCTGATCCGTTTCGACGACTGGCAACTCGATGTAACCCGCCGTGAACTGCGCACTCCGCAAGGGGTGATGGTGCCGTTGTCGGCGGGTGAGTTCGATTTGCTTTTGGTGTTTCTCGAACACCCGCAGCGCATCCTCACCCGCGAGCAGTTGATCGACCTGGCCCGTGGCCAGGGCCATGAAGCCTATGACCGCAGCATCGACGTGCAGGTCAGCCGCCTGCGCCGCAAGATCGAGCCGGACAGCAAGCGCCCGGCGCTTATCCGCACCGTGCGCAACGGTGGCTATCTGTTCGACGCCAAGGTCAGCCGCACATGATCCGCCTGGGCCTGCACCACGACGGCATCAGCCGGCGCATCGCACTGACCATCATTGCCGCCATGCTGATCTCGGTGGCGCTGAACATCCTGTTCGTGCAACTGGCCGGGGTCTGGGCGCGCCCGCCGTTGGAGAAAACCGGCCTGCTTGAACAGATCGCCGTCACCGCACGGGTACTGGAAGCCGCACCAGCCGACAAGCGCATGCAACTGGCAAACGCGGCGAGCAACCCGATGCTGCATGTGCAGTGGAGCGCCCAACGTGACGCCCTCGCCTTGCCCGGCCCAGGTGAACAGGTAGCCCCGCAGGCGGTGCCGGCACTGACGCAACTGCTGGCCACTGTTCCGCTGCGGCTGGAAGTCTACCAACCCCACGACTGGCCGAACGACAGCCCCGACGCACACTACAAACTGGTTATGCAACTGGCCGACCACAGCTGGCTGGCGTTTACCCCGCCTTATCGCAGTTGGGGCCTGAGCACCGGGATGCGCTTTACCATCATCGGTATCCTGGCACTAATTGCCGCGTTGCTGGTGGCCTGGATCGGTACCCGTCAACTGGCCGGCCCACTGCAGCGTTTCGCCCGTGCCGCGAGGCGTTTTGGCAGCGACCTGCGCGCCCCACCGATTCGCCTGGAGGGCCCCCATGAGTTGCGCCAGGCCATTACGGCGTTCAACACCATGCAGGCGCAGATCCAGCACTTCGTCACCGAACGAACGCAAATGCTGGCGGCCATTTCCCATGACCTACGTGCGCCGCTGACGCGTATGCGCTTGCGTGGCGAGTTCATCGAAGATGCCGAGCAACAGCGCAAGCTGTTCCGTGACGTGGATGAAATGCAGAGCATGATCAATGCTGCGCTTGGCTTCTTCCGCGACGAAACCCACCTGGAAACGGCCACACCTTTCGACCTGGCCGAGCTGCTGCAAACCCTGGTCGATGATTACCGCGACCAGCAAATTGACGTGGATTTCGAAGGGCCGGCGAACCTGGTGTATCTCGGTCGACCGCTAGGCTTGAAGCGCGCAGTAACGAACTTGATAGAGAACGCCGTCAAGTACGCCCAGCCACCGTCGATTCGCCTGAGCAGTAATTCCCGCAGCCTGTTCATCGAGGTGCGTGATCATGGCCCGGGGATTCCGGATGCGGCGCTGGAAGATGTGTTTGTGCCGTTCTTTCGCCTGGAAAGCTCGCGCAATCGCGACACCGGTGGCGTCGGTCTGGGCTTGCCGTCGGCGCGTACGGCGATTCGTGAACAAGGCGGTGATTTGACCTTGCGCAATGCGCCTGATGGCGGGTTGCTGGCGAGAATCGTATTGCCGCGGGTCAACGACTGACCGCAACAGCCGTTAACGCCCACTTAACGGCAGACCTCTACATTAGGGTTTCTTCCCTTCAGAACGTCGACTTTGGCTCACCTCGTGTGAGCCTTTTTTTTGGGTTTTAGGCGGTGAGCTTATCCATTTGATGTAGCGCCGCTGCTGGCCCCTTCCGCCCTTACGGCGGAAGGGGCCGACAGCATCACCATACAAAATGGATAAGCTCACAGCCTTAACATCCCAACCCAAGGACTCCCCAGGATTCCGTAAAGAAACCTTTCTTGCCTTGAGCACTCCGGAAACAAAACCCCGAACGGCTGGTCTGAGCCTGTACCCTCCCTACCGCTGTGCGGATCAAGGAACCACAGTGCTGAAACATCTGACCCGCTTCGCCGTGATCACCACGGTACTGGCCACCGCCGGTTGCTACTACCACGACTACGACCGCGACGATCATCGCTGGGACCGCGACCATCGCTACTCCCGCGATTGGGACGACGACCGCGATGACCGCGACCATCGCAAGTACAACAAACGCTATCGCGACGACGACCGTTATCGTTACTACGACAACGACCGCCGTCGCGACCGGGATGATGATGACGACGATGACGATTGATCGTTATCAGATTTCCCAGATCACGTTGACCGCTGCATAACGCCCTGGCTGGGTCAAACGGCCCAGGCCAGCGGCATCTTCATCACGGCCCTGAACGTCGCCCCAGTTCCAGTACTTCTTGTCGGTGACGTTGAACAGGCCGCCGTTGATCGACACTTGCTCGGTGACCTGCCACCAGGCGTTGAGGTCGAGAACACCATAGCCCGGGGTCTCGAACTGACGGTCGATCAGCAAATCGGCATCGCCGCTATGGTCGACGCGATCCTTGGCTTGCACCAGGGTCCAGGTCAGCTGCCCGCCATAGATACCACTCGGGGCATCGTAACCCAGGCCAATGACCGCCTTGAGCGGATCGACGCTATTGAGTGCCTGACCGGTTTCTTCATCCTTGCCACGGGCATAGGCAATCGAACCCAGCGCACGGGTACCGACTGGCATGAAGGCGTCAAGCTTGATGTCACCTTTGGCTTCGGCGCCACGGATGGTGACCTTGCCCAGGTTACGGGGCTGGAAGGTCAACAGGCCAGTGCCGTTAGGGTCCGGTACGGTGTCGGTGGCAATGAAGTCCTTGTACTTGTTGTAGAACAGCGCAATACCGAAGCTACCCAGGTCATAGCGACCGCGCAGGCCGAATTCATAGCTGTCGCTGGTTTCCGGCTTCAGGTCCGGGTTGCCGATCTGCTGGTAACCGAACTGCGGGTTGCTGAACTCACCGTACATGTTCACCGGGCTAGGCGCGCGGAAGCCGGCAGCGTATTGCCCGTACACGCTTTCATGCTCGGTCAACTGATAGGTGACGGCGAATTTTGGCGAGATGTGGTCATCGGTGATGCGTGACGGATCGGTTTCCGCCGGCAGCCCGTTGAGGAATTCGTCGGTGACGTGCGGGGTCTGGCGGTAGTAGTCGTAACGCAGGCCTGGCAGCAGGGTCCAGCGGCCGATCTCGATATTGTCCTGAACGAACAGCCCCAGGGACTCGCTGGTCGGATCCGGGAAGTCGCTGACCGGGAAATTTTCAGTGGCCGGCACGGTGGCGCCGGTGTCGAGGCGAACCTCCTTGCCCGTACGCAGGTTGCTGGCCTCGATACGCTTGAGCTCGGCACCGTAGATCATGTGGTGACGGGTGTCGCCGACGGCAAACTGCTTGTCCACCTGGGTGTTCAGGCTCCACAGACGCTCGTCGTACTGCGAGTCACGCGTACGCACGCGATTGACCCGCGAGACAGTCTGGCGCTGTTGCAGGGTTTTCTGCTTGTTGCTGCTTTCCTGGTAGTTAAGTTGCCATTTCAGCTGGTCGGCCAGCAGGCTGTCGAGGCTCAGGGTGTGCTCGAGGCTGTAGCGGTCACGATCAATGCTGTCCTTCGATTGCGAACCGCGGATGGCCGGGCTGGTGAGGGTGGCCCGTGAAGTGATGTCGCTCAGCAGGTTGCTGTTGGCGTCGTCCTGATAGCGCTCGTAAGTGAACTGCAGACGATCACCGTCGGCATAGTCCCAACCCAGCTTCGCCAGCAGGTTCTCGGTGGTGTAGTCGAGCGGGTTGGCCTCTTCTCGCGAGCTGCCGACGCCACCGTTGCCACCCCAGGTGTCGGTGGACTGACCGTCACGACGGCCCAGGTGCAACAAACCGTCAACCGTGCCGGTGCGCCCAGCGAAGGTGGCGCTGCGCTGCCAGCTGTCATCGCTGCCGTCGTAACCGGTCTTGAAACGCGCGTAGGTGTCGTCACCCTCTTCGAGATAGTCGGCGGCATCCTTGGTCAGGAAGCTGACCGCACCGCCGATCGCATCGCTGCCGTACAGCGAAGACGCCGGGCCGCGGATGATTTCCACCTGCTTGATGGTGTCGAGGTCAACGTAGTTGCTGCGCACGTCCTGGAACGGGCTGAAGAAGTTGCTTTGCGGGACCCGCACGCCATCCACCTGGGTCAGCACGCGGTTGCCGTCGATGCCGCGGATGTTGGCACCCGACAGACCGAAGCGATTGCCGGTACCACTGACCGAAACACCCGGCTCGTAGCGCACCAGATCCTTGAGGTTCTTGTCGTTGTGCTGATCGATTTCACGTTCGTTGTGCACCGACACCGTGCTGGGCACCTGCAGCAGGGTTTGCTCGGTACGCGTCGCGGTCACGCTGACGGTATCGAACTGGGTAACGGGCTCGGCAGCCAGGGCCAGCGATGGCGAGAGCAGCAGCAAGGCAAGCCAGGAACGCTGGGGAAATGGCGGGCGGATCGACATCTAACTTGACTCCTGATGGACAGCCCCGTGCGTTAACCGTCGGGGCTGACGGGGATGTGTTGGATTTTGTTTTGGGCTCAGCAATGCCCCTTTCTGTGAAGGGCCTCTTGCTGTAAATGCTTCTCAATGGCAGCGGCGGCGACGATAACCAGCTTGACTTACAAATGCAAATTATTACCATATGCATTCATATTCAATAAGAACTAGACTTGCATGAAACACCCTTGGGGCTACCTGGTGCTGTCGGTTGCGCTGCATGTCAGCGCGGGCTGGCTATTGCACTCGCTACGGGCAACGCCCGAGCCCCTGGCGTGGCAAACGCCAATGGCCATTCAACTGGTCAGCCTGGCGCAAGCCCTCGAGCCTGCACCTGCACAACCTGCTCGCCCGCAAGCACCACCACCTCAAGCCGCAGCGCCAGCGTCGGCACCGCTGAAAGCGCCAGTGCTGCCGAAGCCGGTGCCCCCAGCCGCCAAGCCGCTGCCGGTAAAAAGCCAGCCTGCAATCGTCAAATCAGCGCCCGCGCCACGCCCCGAGCCACGCACCAGCCAGACCGCCGTTGCGTCGGCAGCATCGCCCCAAACCACCAGCAAACCGGTAGCGCCACCGGTAAACAGCCCCAGCACGCCCGTCCCTGCTGCGCCGCCCATGTCGCCAGTGGTCAGCCTGCGCCCCAGTTTTGTCAGCCCTCCGCCGCCCCCTCGCTACCCGTCGCAGGCCCGTCGCCGCAACCAGCAAGGGATCGTCCGCGTCGAGGTGTGCCTGGATGAGCACGGCAAGCAACTCAAACTCACACTGGTGCGCTCGTCGGGGGTGACAAGCCTTGATCAGGCCGCCCTCGAAGCCGTGACCCAGTGGCGCTTTCGTCCCGAAATAGTCGATGGCCTGGCCGTGCCCAGCCGTGTGGAAATACCAATAGAATTCGCCCTTACGGCGAACCGATGACCCTGAAGGAGTTCACCATGACCGCCCCAACGCTCGCCCTGGCTGCCGGACCTGAGCTTTACCAACAGTGGCAACAACTGCGCACCGAGCAATCGGGCCTGCGCGCCCGCGATGCTGCCGCCAAACTCGGTGTCAGCGAAGCCGAACTGACCGCCAGCCGCCTGGGCGTCGATACCGTGCGTCTGCGCCCGGAGTGGAAGACACTGCTGCCTGCACTGGGCGAGCTGGGTTACATCATGGCGCTGACCCGCAACGAACACTGCGTGCATGAGCGCAAAGGCGTTTATCACGAGGTGACCATCATGGGCAGCGGCCAGATGGGCATGGTGCTGTCACCGGACATCGACCTGCGCCTGTTCCTCAGCGGCTGGGCCAGTGTGTTTGCCGTCGACGAAAACACTGCACGCGGACCGCAGCGCAGCATCCAGGTTTTCGACCGCCAAGGCACCGCCGTGCACAAGGTGTTCCTCACCGCCACCAGCGAAGAAGCCGCCTGGGCGCCTTTGGTTGAACGTTTCCGTGCCGAAGAACAGAGCGTCGAACTGGACCTGCAACCGCTGCCAGCCGCCAAAGCCCCGCGTGCAGACAGCGAAGTCGATACCGACAAGCTGCGTACTGAGTGGTCCGCCCTGCAGGACACTCACGACTTCTTCGCCCTGCTCAAGCGCAACGATGTAGCGCGCACCCAGGCTTTGCGCCTGGCAGGTAATCAATGGGCTGAACCGCTGGCCACCGTCGAGCTGACCAACCTGATTGAAGAAGCCGGCAAGCGTGAAGTACCGATCATGGTGTTCGTCGGTAACCAGCACTGCATCCAGATTCACTCGGGCGCGGTCAGCAACCTGCGCTGGATGGACACCTGGTTCAACGTCCTCGATCCTGCGTTCAACCTGCACCTGAAAACCACCGGCATCACCGAACTGTGGCGTGTACGCAAGCCAAGTGTCGACGGCATCGTCACCAGCTACGAGGGCTTCGACGCCAACGGCGAACTGGTCATCCAGCTGTTCGGTGTGCGCAAACCAGGTGTGCCGGAGCGTGACGACTGGCGTACTCTGGCAGAATCCGCGACTCCGATGACCGTCTAAGGAAGCACCTAGATGCGTAAGAAAATCCTCCTGGCCTGCGCTGGCTTGCTGTTCAGCCAGCTGGCCAGTGCCAGCGATGCCCTGCCCCAGCGCTGGGTAAGCGCTGGCGGTGCGTTCAGCGAATGGGTCGTAGCCCTGGGCGGCGAAAGCAAGCTGGTCGGTGTCGACAGCACCAGCCAGTACCCGCGCTCGTTGCACAGCCTGCCCGGCATCGGTTACCAGCGCGCGCTGGCGGCCGAGGGCATTCTGGCCCTGCGTCCGGACATTCTGGTCGGCAGTAATGAAATGGGGCCGCCGCCTGTTCTGGAACAACTCAAGGCGTCGGGTGTACGCATCGAGCTGCTGTCGGCCAAGGCCGATGTGCCCGCCTTGCAACAAAACCTGACAACGCTGGGCCAATTGCTGGGCCAGCAGACCCAGGCACAGGCCCTGCTGAGCAACTACCAGCAGCGTCTGCAACAGCAGGCCGCCGTGGTCAAACAGGCCCGTCAACAGCACCCGGCGCCACGGGTATTGCTATTGCTCAGTCATTCCGGGGGCAACCTGCAGGTGGCTGGCAAGGACACCCTGGCAGCCTGGATGATCGAGCAAGCCGGTGGCCAAAGCCTGGGCGAACACACTGGCTACAAGCCAGTGTCCAGCGAAGCCATGCTGGCCCTCGATCCGCAAGTCATTCTCCTGGCCGGTAGTCGTCTGCAAGGCGACGCAGCACGTACCGCGTTGCTTGAGCAGAACCCGGTACTGGCGCAAACCCAGGCCGGTCGTGACGGTCGTGTGCTGGTGATCGACCCGACCCTGCTGGTGGGTGGCCTTGGTCCGCGGGTGCCGGATACCCTGGCGACGCTGACCGCAGCCTTCTATCCGCACGCCAAGACGCTGAGTGCCGAGGCTGGGCAATGACGGCAATTGTCCGACCGCGGCCGATGCTGCTCGCTCTGGGACTGGTGCTGGTGTTGGTGGTCTGGCTGTCGCTGGCCCTCGGGCCGGTCAGCCTGCCCTTGGGCGAAACACTGAAGGCCGGGTTACGTCTGATCGGCCTGCCGCTGGGGGGCGACGCCACACAGCAGGCAGACCTGATCCTCGGTCAGATCCGCATGCCGCGCACTCTGCTCGGCATTGCTGTCGGCGCGGTGCTGGCGTTGTCCGGGGTAGCCATGCAGGGGTTGTTCCGCAATCCTTTGGCCGACCCGGGTCTGGTCGGCGTATCGGGCGGCGCAGCGCTGGGGGCGGCCATCGCCATCGTCGGCGGCAGCCTGGTCGGCGGACTGCCGGCGGCCATCGAGCCTTATGTACTGTCGGTGTGCGCCTTCGCCGGCGGCCTGATCGTCACGGCCATCGTCTACCGCTTCGGGCGCAGCAATGGCCAGACCAACGTCGCCACCATGTTGCTGGCCGGTGTGGCCATGACCGCCATGGCCGGTGCCGGGGTGGGCCTGTTCACCTACCTGGCCGATGACGCCACCCTGCGCACCCTGACCTTCTGGAACCTGGGCAGCCTCAACGGCGCCAGCTACCAACGCCTGTGGCCGTTGTTGATTGTCGCCGTGGCGGTTGCCTTGTGGTTGCCGCGCCGCGCCGCTGCACTCAACGCGCTGTTGCTGGGTGAATCGGAGGCGCGTCACCTGGGCTTCGATGTCGAACGGATCAAACTGGAGCTGGTGTTGTGCACCGCCCTGGGCGTCGGTGCGGCTGTTGCGGCAGCAGGGTTGATCGGATTCATCGGCCTGGTGGTACCGCATCTGATGCGCTTGCTGGTCGGCCCGGACCACCGGGTGCTGCTGCCCGCATCGTTGCTGGCTGGCGCAGGTCTGTTGCTGTTGGCCGATCTGATCGCACGCTTGCTGTTGGCACCTGCCGAGTTGCCGATCGGCATCGTCACGGCACTGATTGGCGCGCCGTTCTTCCTCTTCTTGCTGGTACGGGGGCGCACCTGATGCTTGAAGCAGACAACCTGCTGGTACGCCGCGGCCAACGCACGGTCCTGGCCAATATCGACATTCAGTTGCCGCCTGGGCAAGTGCTCGGCGTTCTCGGCCCTAACGGCGCAGGCAAGAGCACCCTGCTGGCAGCGCTGTGCGGTGAGTTACCGATCACCGAAGGCAATGTCAGCCTTGATCAGCGCAAGCTTGCCGACTGGCCCGGCCAGGAGCGAGCCAAGCGCCTGGCGGTGCTGCCGCAGAGTTCAAGCCTGAACTTCGCCTTTTCGGTCAATGAGGTGGTCGGTATGGGGCGCCTGCCCCACGCCAACGGTCGCGCGCGCGATGCCGAAATCGTCACCGAAGCGCTGGCGGCGGCTGACGCCTTGCACCTGGCGCAACGCAGCTACCTGGCGCTGTCCGGTGGTGAGCGGCAACGCGTGCACCTGGCCCGGGTACTGGCCCAGCTCTGGCCCGGCGCCGAGGGGCAGACACTGCTGCTCGACGAACCGACATCGATGCTCGACCCGTTGCATCAGCACACGATTTTGCAAGCGGTGCGCGACTTCGCCGAACGTGGCGCGGCGGTGATGGTGATCCTCCACGACCTCAATCTGGCGGCGCGCTATTGCGATCAACTGCTGTTGCTGCAAGACGGCCTGCCTCACGCCTATGGCCCACCGTCAGAGGTGCTGACCGCCGATGCACTGGCGGCGGTGTATGGGCTGCAAGTGCTCATTCACCAACACCCGGAACGCGGCCACCCGTTGATCATCGCGCGCTGAAACCGCCCCCTCATCCTGCCGTGATCGAGGGGTAACTCTTTAGCAAGGAATCCCGATGCGCCTTCTGTTGCTCTGCCTGGTCAGCCTGTTGGCGGCCTGCCAAACCCGAGACGTACTGCCACCACCGGCCCCGATCGCGCCACAGGGGCGTGATCACGCTGAACTTGGGGTGATCCGCGAACTGGCCAGCGGCCGGACCCTGACCCCACAAGAGCTGGTTCAGCGCCTGGCCGCCGCGCCACGGGTGCTGGTCGGCGAACAACACGACAACCCTGATCACCACGCCCTGCAACTGTGGCTGCTGCGCGAGTTGGCCGGCCAACGGCCGCAAGGCAGCTTGCTGATGGAAATGCTCAACCCGGACCAGCAGGACAAGGTTGATGCAGCGCAGGCCGCGACCCGTGCCGGGCAACCGCCGAGCGATGCGTTCCAGGCACTGGCCTGGCAGGCCAACTGGGACTGGGGTGTCTACGGCGCGCTGGTCACCTATGCCCTGCGCCAGCCGTATCCGTTGCTCTCGGCCAACCTGAATCGCTCGCAGATCATGCAGATCTACAAACAGCGGCCAGTGCTCGAAGGTGCAGCGTCCACCCGTCCTGAAGTGCAAGCCACGCTGCTCGAGGATATCCGCGAGTCGCATTGCGGCTTGTTGCCCGAATCGCAGATGCCAGCGATGCTTTCCGTGCAGCAGCAGCGTGACCGGCGCATGGCCGAAAGCCTGCTGGCTGCACCCACGCCTGCTGTGTTGCTGGCCGGGGCCTTCCATGTACGCAAGGATCTGGGGGTGCCGCTGCACCTGAGCGATCTGGGTGCGGGCGCAGGTAACCAGGTGCTGATTCTGGCTGAGGTGGGCAAGACGGTGACTGCCGAAAGTGCTGATTATGTGTGGTACACGGCGGCACAACCGGTTCATGATCATTGCGCCAAACTGCGTCGTTGACTTGAATGCCTGTACTCCTTTTTTGAGGTTCTTCGCGGAATCCCGGGGGGTATGATCGTTGGGTTGGGTTGTTGAGGCTGTGAGCTTATCCATTTGATGTGGCGACGCTGCCGGCCCCTTCCGCCTTTACGGCGGCCTACTTTCCTCTTGGGGAAAGTAGGCATGGAACTGTCCCTCGGCAGCGGACGCCAAGAAGCTGGGTGTTAAGGCTTCTGCCTCAAGCCCTTTGCATAAGCGTTCGGTGAACGATAACCCAACGCCGAATGCAGCCGACTGCTGTTGTAGAAACCATGGATGTAGCTCGCGATTGCCCCATAAGCTAGCCTCTTGCTCTGGTAGACCCCACTTGCTTCTTCCTTCTTAAGCGTAGCGAAAAAGCTTTCAGCGACGGCATTGTCCCAGCAGTTTCCTTTGCGGCTCATGCTCTGCGTAAAGCCTTTTTCGGCCAATGCTTGGCGAAATTTGCTGCTCGTATATTGGCGTCCCTGGTCGGAATGGAACATAACCCCAGAAGCCCCCAAGCTGGCGTTCCAAGCGTTGATAAATGCGCGCTCAACCAAATCATCCGGCATCCTGTCCGCCAAGCTGTAGCCCAGCACCTGGCGGGTCTGGATGCTTAAGACCACCGCCAGGTACAGCCAGCCTTCTCGAGTTGAAATGTAGGTGATGTCGCTCACCCAGGCTGGATTGGCGCTCTGTACCGAAAACTGACGGTCAAGCACATTGCGTGCGACAGGCTGGAAGTGGCGACTGTCCGTGGTCTGGGGCCGGAAGCGAGCCTTGGGTTTGCCATGGATACCTTCCTCGTGCATCAGCCGCGTAACCCGTTGTGGCCGACTCGATGAGGTATCTGACGCAATGCCTCGACCAACCGTGGCCGCCCGTAGGTGCTTCGACTGGCCGCATGGATCCTGCGCAGATCAATTCGAATCTGTTTGTCTGGATCCGGGCGAACCGGGCGGTTTAGGTAATCGTAAAATCCTGAAACTGACACGCCCAACACCCGGCACAACAAACGCACCGGGAACTGAGCCCGCTCTTTAGCGACGAAGGCGTATCTCACCTGGACTCTTTGGCAAAGAATACCGCCGCCTTTTTTAGGATTTCACGCTCCATTTTGAGTTCAGCATTCTCGGCCCGTAATCGCGCCAGCTCGCTGCTCTCTTTGGTAACAGGTTGACGCTCTGGTGAACTCAACGGAAGACCTTTGCGTGACGCATCGACCCAGTTATCCAGCGTCTTAACAGACATCTCTAGCTGACGAGCGGCTTCGGTTCTGCCGACCGTTTCAGCCAGTGCAACAGCTTGGGCCTTGAATTCGTCGGTATAGCTACGGCGGTTTGGTGGGTACATGGGAACCTCCAAGTTAGCGATGTAAGTATCGCTTCTTGGCGTCCGTTGTCATGGGACAGTTCCAGCAAAGCCGCCTGCTCCTACATCCGGCCCTACGCTGCGCTCCGGGTCCCCTCGCTCCGGTGCCCTCCAGGGGCATCGCGGCCTACGACTTGCTTCGCCAAGTCTACGGCTCGCGAACTTCGGCTTTGGCCGAAGGGTGCTGCGCACCAGCCCCCTCCAGACACCTACACTCGGCCTCCTGAAGTCGCAAAGTTACGGGCGGCGCCTATACGGGCGTATCTTCGAAATCAGATGTTGGTGGCGGCAGGCTGATGCTATCGCGGGACAAGCCCGCTCCCACCGGGTTAATTGATCTCCCGGTGGGAGCGGGCTTGCCCCGCGATATCGACCTGCCAGTTACATCGCATCGCGGGAAAATCCCGCTTCAAAGCTTTGCTCTTGCTCTTCATGCACGCAAGTTCAGGCGCCACGGACTGCGACTTCAGGAGGCTGAGTGGAGGTGCCTGTAGGGGCCAGTGCGTAGCACCTTCGGCGCAGCCGAAGAACGCGAGCCGTAGACTTGGCGAAGCAAGTCGTAGGCCGCGTGACCCCGGAAGGTGCCGGAGCGAAGGGACCCGGAGCGCAGCGTAGGGCCGGATGCAGGAGCAAGCGGTTTTGGTTCCTTTTGCCAAGACAAAAGGGACCCGCCGTAAGGGCGGAAGGGGCCGCCAGCGTCACCACACAAAATGGATAAGCTCACAGCCCCAGCACCCCACCCCCAGAATCATCCTCCCAGGATTCCGTGAAGAACCTGTTTTGAGGGGTATTGGCATAATGAAAAACGCTCAGCCCAGCAAAGCCCGCGGCCAGCCGAGAATCTCTTTCGGGCGCGGCGGCGCGTAGGTGCGAACCTTGGAGGTGCTCAGTTTCAAGCGCACCAGCGACTCGACCAACGCCACCGCCGCCGTCACGCCATCCACCACCGGCACACCGGTCCGCGCCTGGATGCGTTCATCCAGCCCGACCATGCCGCCACAACCGAGACAAATGACCTCAGCCTTGTCGATACGCACCGCCTCCTCCGCCTGAGCCACAACCGCCTCGATTGCCCGCTCGGGATCTTCTTCGAGCTCCAGCACCGCCAGGCCACTGGCACGCACCGAGGCACAACGGCTGTCCAACCCGGCCAGCTTGAGGCGATCCTCGATCAGCGGCACAGTGCGATCCAGGGTCGTCACCACCGAGTAGCGATGTCCCAGCAGCATGGCCACGCTGGCGGCCGCTTCGGTGATGTCCACCACCGGCACATTGAGCAGCTCCTGCAAGCCTTCACGGCCATGCTCACCGTAACCGGCCTGGATCACTGCGTCATAGGGCTGATCGTAGCTGAGCACCCGCTCCATCACGGCAATCGCCGCCAGGTAACTCTCGAAGTTGCCCTCCACCGACTCGGCGCCGAAACGCGGGGTCAGACCGACGATTTCAGTACCCGGCGACGCCACGCTGCGCGCCTGGCGGGCAATGGCTTCGGTGATCGACACGGTGGTGTTGACGTTGACTACCAGTATTCTCATGACTCGGTTCCTTGTGCGTGACGCTCAGTGCTGGGCGCTGTCGACGGCAAAGTGCTCGCCGGAACAGTCCACGTAATGTTTTTTGCGATCGGAAATCAGGTAGTACACGCCACCGGCAATGGCCGCGCCGAACAGCCAGGAAAACGGTGTCAGCTCGCTGAATGCCGGTACCAGGGCCAGCAGGACTGCGGCGATGGCCGAGGGCACCAGGGCGGCGATGGCCTTGTAGTTGATCCCGCGCGTGTAGTGATAGGTGCCGCTGGCCGCCTCGCTGTAGAGGTCCGGGACATGCACCTGGGCTTTGCGGATCAGCCAGTAGTCGACCATGATGATCCCGTACAGCGGGCCCAGCAGCGCCCCCAGACCGGAGAGGAAGTAGACGATCACCAGCGGGCTGTTATAGAGGTTCCAGGGCAGGATCAGCACCGCCAGGGTGGCGCTGATCAGGCCGGCGCGGCGGAAGTTCAGGCGGCTCGGGGCCAGGCTTGAGAGGACGAAGGCCGGGGCGACGAAGTTGGCCATGATGTTCACCGCCACGGTGACGATCAGGAACGCCAGGCAGCCGAGCACCAGGAACGTCTTGTCGGGAATCGCGGCAATGATCTGGGTCGGGCTGTCGATGACTGTGCCATCGATGCTGAACTGCGCACCGGACAGCACGAAGCTGATCACCGCGAACACCAGGATGTTCACCGGCAGGCCCCAGAAGTTGCCGACGCGGATGGTCTTGCGGCACGGCGAAGAACGCGCGAAGTCACAGAAGTTGAGAATCAGCGTGCCGTAAATCGCCAGCCACAGCGCGCCGCCAGCGAAGATCTGCGTCCACATCTTCACCCCGGTCAGCGGCTCACCTACCGACCAGGCCAGGTTGCCATCCACCCGCAAGTACATCCACACCGCCAGCACCAGCACGGTTGAAAGGATCACCGGGCCGGCAAAGGATTCGTACTTGCGCACCATCTCCATGCCGAAGGTCAGAATCACCAGCTGCACGAACCAGATGGCGACGAAGCTGGCCCAGCCCAGGCTTGAGAGACCGAGGATGGCGTTGTGATCGAAGCTTGCCAGCGACGGCCAGATCGCCACCAACAACACCCGCAACACCACCGAAGCCAGGTAGGTCTGGATGCCGAACCAGGCGATGGCGATCACCGCACGGATGATCGCCGGCAATTGCGCACCGTAGATACCGAAGCTCATACGGCTGATCACCGGGAACGGAACCCCGGTTTTCTGCCCCATGTAGCCGGACAGGTTCATGAAGAAGTACACCAGCGCCGCACCGACGGCCAGGGCCGCGAGCATCTGCCAGCCGGACAGGCCGAGGGCGAACAGGCCCATGGCAAAGGAGTAGTTGGCGATGTTGTGCACATCGTTGGTCCACAAGGCGAAGATGCTGTAGCCGCCCCAGCGCCGTCCGGCGGCTTTGGTCGGGGCAAGGTCGGCATTGTGCAGCCTGGGGCTTAAGCTGGCATGCCCGGACACCTGCGCAGAGATGGCAGGGTCAGGTGACAGGTACGCGGTATCCAGAGGTTTGGAAGTATCCAATTGCATGTTCCCCGGGCTCCTGCTGCAGCGCCTGTGGTGCTACAGCAAATTATTGTTGGACTTGAGAGTTGGGACCGCCGTCGGCGCCTGGACGCCGCTGCATACAAAGATTGTATGCAATTTTTGACTTACAATTTTTGAGGAACAATATGTGTGCCAAATGGGGGTGAAACGGGCATCGCCTGTGCCTGGTTAATCTCTTTAACTATCTGATTTTTATTAATTAAAATTTTTAACCAGATACACTTTAGAGCCGATTAACCTGACCAAATGGTCAGCGCATCGGGTGACCAAAATGAGAACCCAGGTAACGCAAGGCGGTGACATGTATCCACCTACTTGCTACTCGGGTACACATGACCACTAAAAATATGTGTACATATTGGAAATTTCGCGGGACAAGCCCGCTCCTGCCGAGCAGGTGGCACAAACCACCATTTTCACTGTGAAACTTTTGGTCACCGCACATTTCCGGCATGCTGACGCAATCAAGGAATCACGGAGCTGGTAATGACGGAAAAACTCCCCGCATCGACCGTAGAGCGCGTCTACCTGGGGGTCCACGAGGCAATCAGAAAACGCACCCTGCGTCCCGGCATGAAACTGGGCGAGTCCTCGCTTGCGGAGCTGTTCAAGGTCAGCCGCACGTCGGTACGCGCCGCACTCAAGCAACTGGAGGGCGACGGGCTGGTGTCCACCGAGCTGAACAAGGGCGCCTGGGTCTCGCTGCCCAGCGATGAAGACATCCGTTCAGTGTTCGAAACCCGGCGCCTGATCGAGATCGGCATTGTCACCGAGCTCTGCCGCCGCGCCGACAAGAGCCTGCTGCAACCCCTGCGCCTGCATGTGGCGCAAGAAGAAGCGGCGGCCGATGCCGGTGACCATGCGCGCTACGTCAATCTGCTCGGTGAATTCCACCTGCGCCTCGCCGAAGTGCTGGAGAACCCGGTGCTGCTCGACTGGTTCCGCAAGCTGATCGAGCGCGGCTCACTGTATGCCTCGACCCTCGATGACGAACGCCATGAAGCCTGCCGCGGCAACGAGCACCTGCGCCTGATCGAGTTCCTCGAAGCCGGCGATCAGGCCGCCGCCATCGAACTGGTGTGCACTCACCTGAGCGGCATTGAAGAGGCGATCCTCAAGGCCACCCACAATCTGAAAGCCGACTATCACCCGCTCAAGCACCTGATCGGCGGCTGAAGCACGGGCATTCACGAATCCACTGCTATCGATCCCGATATTTAATTGGCCGATACCCCGGCACTTTTATAGGGTGTGCGGCCTCCACCAAGAGGTCGTGAAATGTTTGATCGTGTATTCGTCAATGCCGTCGCTGCCGACGGCAGTCCGCTGTCCCTGGCCGTCGCCGATGGACGCATCGCTCGCCTGGGGGCTGACCTGGGCGCCATTGAAGGTGTGGAGCGCATCGACTTGGGCGGGCAACTGCTGCTGCCGGGATTCATCGACGGCCATATCCACCTGGACAAGAGTTTTGTCGGCGACCGCTGGCATCCGCATCAGCCGGTCGGCAGCCTGCGTGAACGCCTGGCCGTGGAAAAACGTGAACTGGCCCTGGCGCCGTCAATGGTCGAACGTGCCGATGCGCTGATCAGCCAGGCGGTGTCATTCGGTACGGTGGCCATGCGCAGCCATGTCGATGTCGATGCCACTACCGGCTTGAGCAACCTGCACGCGGTGATGCAGGCGCGAGAAAAGTGGCGCGGTATCGTCGACATTGAACTGGTGGCCTTCCCCCAGGCCGGGGTGATGTCCTGCCCGGGCACTGCCGATGTGCTGGAGGCCGCCATTCGCGAAGGTGCCGAAGTCATTGGCGGTATCGACCCGACGACGCTCGATGGCGATGCCGAGGGTCAGCTGGATGTGGTGTTCGGGATCGCCGAACGTCACGGGGTAAAGGTCGACATTCACTTGCACGAGCCGGGCCTGCAAGGCGTCGAGCAACTGCAGCGGATCGCGGCCCGTACCTGCGCCGCGGGACTGCAGGGGCGCGTGAGTGTCAGCCATGCCTATGCCCTGGGCCAGGTGCCTGATGATGTGCTTGAGCGTATTGGCGCCACCCTCGCGAACGCCGGGGTGTCGATCCTCACCAACGCCCCGGGCGATCACGCCTTCCCGCCGATCCTGCGCCTGCGCGCCGCCGGGGTGAATGTATTCGCCGGTAATGACAATATTCGCGATGCCTGGTGGCCTTATGGCAACGCCGACATGCTCCAGCGGGCGATGCTGATCGGCTACCGCTCGGGTTTCTACAGCGATGAAGACCTGAATGTGGCCCTGGCCATGGCCACGTCGGCGGGCGCCGCCGTGATGGAGAAAAGCGACTATGGGCTGAAGGTCGGCAACGAAGCGACCTTCATTGTGATCAAGGCAGCCAATGCCGCTGCCGCCGTCGCTGCCGCCCCTGCCGAGCGGCGCATGGTCCGCCGTGGCGAGCTGCAGGCCGCACCGGTCGGCCTGCAATTTGACATCCAGCGGGCCTAACGAAAACCTGCTCGGCAAAGCCAGACATCCCGCCGCACGTGCCGCTGGCGGGATGTTTTTTTGTCATCAGCTGGCCGGTTTCCAACCGCCCCGCTCCGCCGCCTCGCGAAACTTGGCCCGGTTGGCCGGCGTGTCGGCTGGTTCCGATTCACCAAAAATGGCCTTGAGCCAATGGCCGTCGGTGGGGTTGGGGAAGATGATGTACTGGCTGCCAAACTTGTCGCGGCTGTCGTCCACCTGCTGCGCCCGCTTGTCGACACTGTCGAGATAGAAGCTGCGCTCGAAGTCGTTGAGGTTGTCGCCCAGCTTCAGCAACACGTTGTATTGCCCGGCGATTTTTTGTTGCGCAGGTTCCTTGTTCGAGCTCTCGCGCAGAATGGTCACATGGGCCTCGTCGGCAAAGGGCACCTTGTATTTGCGCAGGTTGTTCAGGGCGTACTCATAGGTTTTGTCGCCCTGTTCACGGCTGGACACGTAGAAGATTTCCACGCCACGGGACTTGGCATACTCCAGAAACTCGAGGGCACCTGGGGTAGGCGTCGGGCCATTGTCAGCCACCCACCGGTCCCAGGCCGCATCGTCAAAGAACTCCTTGCCCTGGGCGATCAGAAACCCCCAGTAGGTATTGCTGCTGAGGATGGTGTCGTCGATATCGCTGATGATCGCCGGTTTCTTGTCTCCCGGCTTCTGATTGGCCAATGCCTGGTCCAGGCGTGCCTTGGCGACGTTGAAACCTTGATAGTACAAAGCGCGGAACTCCGCGGCAGTCTGGCGCCAGGCCACTGCATCGACCAACAGGTTGGAGTGTACGGCGCCAGACTCTGCACTTGCAGGCTGGGCATTGACCATGGGCGCGGCCAGCAACAGAAGCGCCAGGGAGATCGCATTTTTGAGAGGGGGCATTGGATGACTTTCCTTGTAATCTACCGCTCTTGAGTGGCGGCAGTTGCGGTACTGATACCTCAGGCCTTGAGCCCCCGCAATCGAAGCGACGCGCAGACACAACAATGTGACGCACCCACGCATTTTGTCTGACCCGATGACGGCAGCAGACTGCTGGCAAAGTACCATCTGCTCGGCTAGCATGCCGCGGAAAACCGGCGCAAGGCCGCATGGAGAGCGATACGAGTGCTGCTGAGCATCCCGACCCTATTGATGGTGGCTGTATTCATTTTCGGCCTGATGGGCCTGTTGACCCTGCACGCCTGGAGCCGCGGCGTACGCGAGCAAACCCTCGGCTACCTGGGGAGCATGCTGATACTTGCCGCCCTCGGCGCAACCCTGGTGAGCCTGCGTGGCCAGGCCCCCAACTTCATTTCCCTGATGCTGGGTAATATCGTCCTGTTGCTGGGGGCGGCGCTGAACTGGACCGCCATGCGCGTGTTCGGCGGTCGCCCGGCGCACCTGCCTGGCATTTTCGCCGGCGCGCTGTTCTGGTCGTTATGGGGGCTGATGCCAGGCTTCTACGACGACCTGGGCCTGCGCGTGACCCTGTATTCGCTGCTCAACGCCGTCTATGGCGGCCTGTCCGTGTTCGAGCTGTGGCGCAACCGCAAGCACCTGGAAGTGGCTTACCTGCCTGCGCTGCTACTGACTCTGGCGCACACCGGCTTTTACGCCGTGCGCAGCTTCGCCGACCAAGGCGTATCACTGGAGCATGCGCTTGCCAGCACTGGCCACGGCACGATTTTTTTCGCTTTCCTGCTGTTCGAATCGATGCTCTACGCCATCGGCATCGCCTATGTCACCCTGGCCATGGTGCGCGAGCGCACCGAGCTGAAATTCAAGGCTGCCGCCTATACCGACCCGCTGACCAGCATCGGCAACCGTCGCGCATTCATGTCGCGTGGCGCGCAATTGCTGGCGGACTGTGCCCGCCGCGGCGAGCCGGCGGCCCTGTTGCTGTGCGACCTGGACCACTTCAAACGGCTCAACGATGCCTACGGCCACCAGACCGGCGACCAGGCGCTGATCGCCTTCAGTCAGGTCGCCAGCCAGAGCATTCGCCAGGCAGATGTGTTCGCTCGCATTGGCGGTGAAGAGTTCGCCTGCCTGCTTGGCAACGCTGATGAACACGAGGCACTGCGGATCGCTCAGCGCATCTGCAACAGCTTTCACGCCTTGCCGCTGCTGGACGCCGGAGTACTGAGCGTCAGCATCGGCATCGTTGCTGGCAACGTCGGCGAGCATGAGCTTTCACGCCTGCTGTCGATGGCCGACAGCGCGCTGTATGCGGCCAAGGACCAAGGCCGTAACCGTGTGCAGCTGTACCAGAGTGCTTTCAGTGTTCCCGTGCCAACCAGTCCAGCAACCACAACCCCGCCGGCCCAGGTGGGCTGAGTCGCGACCAGGCAGCATCCACGGCAATCGGACGCGGCCATCCACCCAGCACCAGCTCTACCAACTGGCCGTGGCCATACTGCTGCACCAGACCGTGGGGCAACTCGGCCCAGCCGAAACCTTGCTCGGTCATTTCCAGCAGCAACAGGTAATCCGGCGCCGACCAGACCCGCCCCTGCGGTTTGTTCTCGCTGTCGGCATAGGTATTGAGGTACAGCTGGCGATGGCTGGCCAGGTGCGCCTGGGTCGGTTGCTGCAGTGCTGCCAGCGGATGTCCGCTGGCGACGAAAATGCCCATCTGCGCTTGCCCGGGCAATCTGCGCACGCCGATGTCCGGCGGATAATGCGCTTGCGCCGCCAGCAAGCCCAGGTGTGCGCGACCGCTTTGCAGCAGGCTCAAGACATCCCCCCCTTCAGCGATCATGCATTCAAGTTCGATGTCCTGGTAGCGCTGCTCGAACTGGTGCATCACCTGATTGTCCGGAGTGAGCTGATACATGTCGGAAAGGACGATGGTCAGGCGCGGTTCGACGTTATCGGCCAGGCGGATACTCAGCTCGTCGAGTCGTTCGCTGGCGGCAAGGATTTCCTGGACGTGCCCGAGCACCTTGCGCCCGGCTTCGGTCAGCACCGGGTGACGGGCCTGGCGGTCGAACAAGCTGACGCCCAGGTCGGCCTCAAGGTTGGCGATCGCGGCACTGATGGTCGACTGACTTTTACGCAACTTGCGCGCCGCTGCCGAGAAGGAGCCAAGGGCGACGGCTTCGACAAAGGCGTGTAGAGCTTCGGGGGAATAGCGCATGGGTCTATCGCTTTTATCGATGGAATCCATTTTTAACATAAGCAAAAAAGCGATGACAATCACCTCGTCGAATCCAATCGTTCCAGGTGATGCCATGCATGTTTCCAACAAATCCTTCGTCGAGCGTATCGTCCACGCCGTAGGCTTCGAGGCCATTGCCGTGCTGATCTGCGCCCCGCTCGGCGCCTGGCTGCTCAATCGCTCGATGCTCGAAGTCGGCACCCTGGCCGTGGTGCTGTCGACCGTGGCGATGCTCTGGAACATGCTCTACAACAGCGTGTTCGACCGGCTTTGGCCGGCTGAGCGGGTCAAACGCAGCGTCAAGGTCCGGGCCCTGCATGCCAGCGGCTTCGAGATCGGTTTTGTGGTGATCGGTGTACCTATCGCCGCGCTGATGCTCAACCTGTCGCTGGTGCAGGCATTCATGCTGGAGATCGGTTTCTTCGTCTTCATGCTGCCCTACACCATGGCCTACAACTGGGCCTATGACCTGCTGCGTCAGCGGCTGCTCAACGCCCGTACCAGCCGGCTGCAAGTGCAATAAGCGTTGCCGCGGGCAACGCCTTTAAATCCATGGGGGCTTGGACTCGTGAAATTTATCTGGTAGCTTTTCATGAAAAAATACCAATAAAAATTCACGAGACCCGCCATGTTCAAGCAATCCGCCCAGCATGTCGCCAGCTACTACGCCCGCACCTACCCCGGTGCCATCCCGCTGCGCCCTACCCTGCATGAGCGCCTGGATACCGAGGTGCTGATCATCGGTGCCGGCTTCAGTGGTTTGCACACGGCCCTGCGCCTGGCGCTGGCGGGCAAGCGGGTGACATTGCTGGAGGCCAGCCGCGTGGCCTGGGCGGCGTCGGGGCGCAATGGCGGGCAGGCGCTGCTGGGCTGGTCGTGCGACATGCCGCCGCTGGAAAAAAATCTCGGCATGGAACGCGCGCGCCGTTTGTGGGACAGCATGTGCTGGGCCGCCCACGAGATGCGTGAACTCCCCGAACGCCATGGCTTCGATATCGACTACCGACCCGGCAGCCTGTGGACTGCGGTGCTACCCCGGCGCGTCGGCATGCTGCGCGAAGCCCAACGCGAAGCCAGCGAAAAATGGGGTTACGACGAGCTGCAGCTGATCGAACGTGAAGCCTTGCCGGAATGGATCGACAGCCCACGTTACCAGGCTGCGCTGTACGACCCGCAAGGTGCCCACCTCAACCCGTTGAAACTGGCCCAAGGCCTGGCATCGGCGATTGAAGAGGCCGGTGGACGCCTGTACGAACAGACCCGCGTACTCGATTACCGCGAGACCGCCAATGGCTTCATCGCCCGCACCGAACACGGCGAGGTGCGCAGCGATATTCTGGTCCTGGCCTGCAATGCCTACATCGACAAGCTTGACCGGCAACTGTCGCGGCGCCTGCTGCCGGTGGGCTCCTATCAGGTGGCGACTGTGCCCCTGGACCCCGCCTTCGCACGTTCGCTGCTGCCCCGTAACAGCTGCGTAATCGACAACCAGTTCGTACCGGACTATTTCCGCCTGACCCCTGATCACCGCTTGTTGTTTGGCGGTGGCTGCACCTATCTGGGCGGCATTCCCCAAGACGTTGCCGCCGCCACCCGCCCGGTGCTGGAACGCGCCTTCCCGCAGTTGCGCGGGGTTGCCATCGAGCATGCCTGGGGCGGGCATCTGGACTGCAGCCTGCGGCGTACCCCGGACATTGGCCGAAGCGGCCAACGCTACTGGTTGCAGGGCTTCTCCGGGCATGGCGTACTGCCGACCCTGGCCGGCGCCCGCGCCGTCAGCGATGCCATTCTCGGCGACAACGATTTGCTGGCGTTGTACCAGGCCATCGACAACGGCCGCTTCCCCGGTGGCGATTTGCTCGCCGCCCCACTGGAAGCCGCGGCCAAGGCCTGGTACCGCCTGCGCGACAACCTTTGAGAGGACAGTTCCATGGACATGCAGGATGAAATCGAAGGCCTGGCGATCCTGATCCGTGACCTGCGCAAGCACCGCAACCTGACCCTGGGCGAACTGGCCCAGCGCATTGATCGCTCGGTGGGCTTTCTGTCCCAGGTCGAACGCGGCCTGTCGCGTCCCACTGTGGCCGACCTGACCGCCATCAGCGAAACCCTGGATGTGCCCACCACCTATTTCTACAACCTGAGCAAACCACGCGAAGTGGACTGGGTCACCCGCCCAGGAGAGCGGCGCACGCTCTACTACGCCGGGGGCATCACCGACGTGCTGGTCTCGCCCAAGCTCACCGGCAGTTTCTCCATGCTCGAAAGTCACCTGGCCCCCGGCGCCACCAGCGGCGAAGGCCACTTGAACGACAGTTCCGAGCAAGGCGGTTTTGTCCTCGAAGGGCAATTGAGCCTGTGGCTCGATGACAGTGAAGAACCGGTGACCCTGGGTCCCAACGACAGCTTCCAGCTCCCGCCACACAGCCAGTTTCGTTACGCCAACCTCACCGAGCAACCGACACGGGTGCTCTGGGTATTCCGTTGAACCACGCTGCAGGATCGCAATCGATGACAACAACAAAAAGCTTTCCCGATCTGCTCACTGAAGTCCGTGACTTTCGCGCTCGATTCCCCGAGGTGCGCTATGTCGACCTGATCAGCCTGGACATTCCCGGGCACTTCTATGGCAAGCGCTACCCGATCGACATGCTCGAGAAGGTCGCCGCTGGCAGCCCCTTGAAGCTGCCGCAGAACTGCGTACTGCTGGGCGTCCAGGGCGGTCTGTTTCCGATCGGCGACTACTGCTTCCACGATGGCGACCCGGATGCGCCACGGCGCCTGATCCCTGGCACCCTCAAACCGGTGCGCTGGGAGAACCAGCCGCTGGGGCAGATGCTGATCAGCTCCGACGGCACGCACGCGCCCATCGAGTTCGAACCGCGGGAAGTCCTTGCCCAGGTCCTGCAGCGCCTGCAGCGTCGCGGCATTCGCCCGGTAGTCGCGTTCGAGCTGGAGTTCTACCTGTTCGACCGCAGCCTCAAGGAAGGCCTGCCACAGTTTCCCCGCGACCCGTTCAGCGATGACCCCGACGACCAGCCGAACATGCACATCGAGCGCCTGTCGCGTTACTCCGACGTACTGCGCGAGATGGTCGAGGCTGCCAATGAGCAAGGCGTGGACGCCAACGTCATCACCGCCGAACTTGGCCCTGGTCAGTTCGAGATCAACTTCGGCCATTGCGACGACGGCCTGCGCGCTGCCGACTGGGCCGCACTGTTCTGCCGCAGCACCCGTGGCGTGGCACTCAAGCACGGCATGCGCGCCAGCTTCATGAGCAAGCCTTACCTGGAGGCACCGGGCAGCGGCATGCATGTGCATGTCAGCCTGTATGACCAGGACGGCAACAACCTGCTCGCCGCCGATGAGCAGCGCCCGTTGCGCCATGCCGTGGCCGGCTGCCTGGAACTGCTGCCCAGCTGCATGCCAATCTTCGCCGCCAACCACAATGCCATGCGCCGCTACGGCGCCATGGTCAATGCGGCCAGCCGCGCCAGCTGGGGCTTTGAGGACCGTGACGCGTGCATTCGCATCCCCGAGTCCGACCCGCGCAACCTGCGCATCGAACATCGCCTGGCAGGTGCCGATGCCAACCCGTACCTGGTTCTGGCCGCAATCCTCAGCGGTATGGAACATGGCCTGGATGCCGCCCGGGAGCCCATCGCGCCGCTCAACGAAGATCGCAGCAGTGGCATCGAATTCCCCAAGGACATGCTCAGTGCCGTCAGTGCCATGCGCCAGCACCCGGTGGTCAACCAGAGCCTGGGCAGTGAGTTCGTGATGGTCTACTGCGAGAACAAGCGTCAGGACCATCTGGCGTTCATGCAGGACATCAGCGCACGGGAGTATCGCTGGTTCCTTTGATGCAGTCTTGAATGGGCAGCGCCCTGTGGGAGCGGGCCTTGCCCCGCGATCTGCCGCGAAGCGGCAGCAAATCCAGCCGATGCGGTGTGGCAGTTGCACCGCGTGCTGAGGTTTTACGGCTGCTTTGCAGCCGATCGCGGGGCAAGGCCCGCTCCCACAGTCCCCCTATCGCCACCCCAGGTCTTCAGCAAACCGCAGTAGATACCCATCCGGATCAAGCACCAGAAAATTCCGCTGCCCCCGATGCTGATCGTTACTACGGTACCAACGCTCCTCAACCGCCTGCCGGAGGGTGTAACCTGCCTGCTCCAGAGCGCCTGCCAACGCCAAGGCATCGGGGCATTCGATGGACAGGTTCATCCCGCGGCCAAACGGCGGCTCCAATGGCCCAACACGCCAGGGCGAGTCTGTGTACCAGTCTTGCTCGAGCATGATCTGGCTGTTGCCGAAGGACAGAAAGGCAAACTTGTCCTCCGCGCGGTCGTACTCAACCTTGAAGCCCAATACGTCGCAGTAAAAGCGTAGGCTTTGCCTGAGGTCGGAAACGATCAGTTCCGGGACCAGGGCGTTCATCTTGAACATGTACTGCTTCCTTTCAGTTATTTGCGAGCCAATCTATCTACAAATCGTTGAGCAAACCAGGAAATTGACCCAATGAGCAAAGCACCCTATACCCCGCCCAAGGTCTGGACGCATGACGCACCGTCGGGTGGCGAATTCGCCAACATCAATCGGCCAGTCGCCGGGCCGACCCATGACAAAGTACTGCCGGTCGGCAAGCATCCCTTGCAGCTTTATTCATTGGCCACCCCCAATGGCGTGAAGGTCACCATCCTGCTCGAAGAACTGCTGGCGCTCGGCGTTACCGCTGCCGAGTACGACGCCTGGCTGATCCGCATTGGCGAAGGCGATCAGTTCTCCAGCGGCTTTGTCGAGATCAACCCCAACTCGAAGATTCCAGCCTTGCTGGACCGTAGCGTGGAGCCGGCCATTCGCGTGTTCGAGTCCGGTTCGATCCTGCTGTACCTGGCAGAAAAATTCGGCCATTTCCTGCCCTCCGACCCCGCCGGGCGGACGGAAACCTTGAACTGGCTGTTCTGGCAAATGGGCTCGGCACCTTACCTTGGCGGCGGCTTCGGACATTTCTATGCATACGCGCCAGAGAAGTTCGAGTACCCGATCAACCGCTTCACCATGGAAGCGAAACGCCAACTCGATGTGCTTGATCGCCGCCTCAGCGAAAACCGCTATCTGGCGGGTGACAGCTACACCATTGCCGATATCGCCGTCTGGCCGTGGTACGGCCAGCTGGTGCGGGGCAACCTGTATTCGGCGGGTGAATTCCTCAATGTGCAGCAATACACCCACGTGCAACGCTGGGCAGAAGAGATCGCCAAACGCCCTGCGGTACTGCGTGGGCAACGGGTAAACCGGACCTGGGGGGATGAGGAAACCCAGGTGCCGGAGCGGCATCAGGCAGCAGATCTGGACTGATTCTCGATCAGCCGGGGGGAGATGTTCACCCATAACCAGAAATGGGGAACTCCCCCCACCCACCTACAAAACCGGCTTATCGCTCTTCACAGGGCCTGTATACAAGCCATTGAAAAAAATCAGTTTTTTCTTCGATAACCCTCGACCCTCCAAGTTGGTGCGCTTTTTGCCCCTGCCATTACAAAGTGGCAGTTTGACACTCATATGGCATCGCAGCAGCACCCAACCGGGTACGGAACGAGGTTACCGCTATGTACAACAACCCTATGCAGCGCCGATCGACCCTTGATCTTTTCCGCTACTCAGGCGTTGCATCTGCGCTGTTGATCGCACTCGGAATTTCCTCTGCCAGTGCCGTGCCGATGGACGACACCAGCCCACCGTCACCGACCGACCCCTCGGCCTACACGCCCCACCCCACCGACCCTGTGGCCGTGCAGCAAGCGCTGGAGGCGTTGAAGTCGTTGCCCGAGGGCAACCACGGTGCGCTTGCGTTGCCCAACGGCGCGTACGGCGACCGAACCACGCCACGGACTGAAAATGCTCTGCCGCCGGCCAAACAGACATCCTTCAATTACCCCACCAATGGCCTGGCCAGCCCGCTGTTCGGGGCGCAACCCTTTACCCAGCAGATGCTGCTGTATGAGGAATTCGGCCCGGAGAAACTCGACCCGACCGTCGAAGCCGGCACCCTTCCCTTCCCCATCCCCACAACCGGGCCAGCCCCGGAGCAAGACCCCAACAGTGTCGCCCGCAGCGGTCCCACCGGCGCGGCACTAGAAACCTTTCTTCGCCAACCAGGGCTATTGCCGTTCCCGACGCAATACGCCAACGTCCTCGACCGCAATCCCTGGAAGGCGCAGATCGAAGCCTTCCTCAACCGCCACCCAGTCGGCTCGCCAGCCGAGGGCCGGCCACCAGGAAAAGGCTGGTCGCATCAACGCTGGAACGAGTTCTACCCGCAGGCGGCGATCAAGACCGCGCAAGCCGGCGCGCGAGTCAACCAGGGCTTGCGCGACAACCGGCAAATGCACGGCTACGCCAAAGGCGAGTTCGGCCCCGGTGGCCTTTATCACAACACCGCCGGTGTACCTGCTACCGAGGGGACGGCCAAAGGCATCGGTATCCGCTTTCACCCGAACATGCCGATCCAGAACCACAACTCGCTGTGGACCTTCGACGGCACACTGCCGCCCAAGCTGCTGATGGCCCGCTACGGCCAACCGATACTGATGCGTCACTACAACGCCTTGCCGATCGACCCGGCAGCCAATGGCGGCTTCGGCCTGCATACCCTCAGCACCCATGAACACAACGGCCATAACCCGGCCGAAAGCGACGGTTATACCAACGCGTTCTTCTTCCCCGGTCAGTACTACGACTACCGCTGGCCGGTGCAGCTGGCCGGCTACGACTCCATCAACACCACCGCGCAAGACCCCAGGGCCGCGTTCCCCTGCGCCGAGGGGGAAACACTCTGGGTCAACGATAGCCAGCCCGGGCTCAAGACCTGTCAGAACGGCAGCATCAAGGTCCGCGGTGACTGGCGCGAAACCATGAGCACCCATTGGTTCCACGATCACATGCTCGATTTCACCGCCCACAACGTCTACAAGGGCAACGCGGCGATGATGAACTACTACAGCGCCCTGGACCGCGGCAACGAGGCACTGGAAGACGGCGTCAACCTGCGCCTGCCCAGCGGTTCGGCATTGCCTTGGGGCAACCGTGACTATGACGTCAACCTGACCTTTGCCGACAAGGCCTGGGACCAGAGCGGCCAACTGTGGTTCAACCCGTTCAACATTGACGGCTTCATCGGCGACCAGATGATGGTCAACTGGCTGTACAAACCCTACTTTGACGTGCGCGCGCGCAGCTATCGCCTGCGCATCCTCAACGGCTCGGTATCGCGCTACATGAAGATCGCCGTGGTCCGCGAAGTGCGCGGCAACGGCGGTGAATTTCGTGGCCCGCAAGGCTCCGGGGTGTCCTACAACCGGGTGCCGTTCCATATGATCGCCAACGACGGCAACATCATGGAGCACGCCATACCGTTCGACGGCAGCATGGACCTCAACGGTAACGGCGACCTCAAGGACGACAACGGCATCATGCCGACCATGTCCATCGCCGAGCGCTACGACATCATCATCAACTTCGCTAAACACGGGATTCAGCCCGGCGACAAGATCTTCTTCGTCAACCTCATGGAGCACGACACCGGCAAAGGCCCGAGCGAGGATGCGGTGTCGCTGGCCGATGTCCTGTCCGAGAAATACAAAGCGGTCATCGACCAGACCAGCAAAGGCCCGAGGTGGCGCGACGGCGACCCGGTGGTCGGCAAGTTCCTCCAGTTCAACGTCAAGCCTTACAGCGGCAACGACCTGAGCATGGACCCTGTGGCCTACGAACCGGCCAAACCGGGTAAAGCCGCTGGCAAGAAAATGATCCCGCTGACCATCGACCGTAACGACCCGACCATGCAGGCCAAGCTCAAGCAGGCGCGCCACCGCAGCTTTGAATTCGGGCGTTCCGACGGCACCGACACCCAACCCTGGACGATCAAGACCGACGGCGGTTTTGGCTATTCCATGGACCCGCGGCGCATCACTGCCGCCCCGCAGCTGGCCTCAGGCCCCACCGACGCCGGCTACTCAGGCGACGGCACCCTGGAAGTGTGGAAGATCAAAAATGGCGGCAATGGCTGGAGTCACCCGGTGCATGTGCACTTCGAGGAAGGGGTCATTCTCAACCGCGACGGCAAGGCGCCACCGGAGTGGGAAAAATGGGCCCGCAAAGACGTCTATCGTGTAGGACCGGAAGTCGACAGCTCCGAGGAAGTCGAGATGGCGATCCGCTTCCGCGAGTTCGCCGGCACCTTCATGGAGCATTGCCATAACACTCAGCACGAAGACAACTCCATGCTGCTGCGCTTTGACCTTGAGCACCCGGGTCAGATCGAGCTGATGCCTTCGCCCATGCCGACTTGGGACGGTGTGGAATTCATCAGTTCCGCCGCCCTGCCTGGCTTCCGTGATGAGGACGACAAAGGACCGGGTGAAGGTGAAGACGACAATCAACTGCCCGTGGCCAGGGATGACAGCGGCGCCACCAAAGCCGGCGTGCCGATCACCCTCAATGTGCTAGCCAACGACAGTGACCCCGATGGTGACGTACCGCTAACCGTCGTCAGCCTGGGGCAACCGGACTCTGGTCAGGGCAGTGTCAGCACCAACGGCACCCAGGTGACCTTTACCCCACCCGCGACGGTAAACGAAGCCTACAGCGCAGTCTTCGAATACAAGGTCAAGGATGCGCGGGACGGTGTGTCAAAACTGGCGGCCAACGTGAGCGTTGCGGTCACTCCGGCGGCGGTAGAGGTTGATCAGAACCTCAAGGTAACCAGCGCCAGCGTCACCGTTCGCAGCAACAGCCGGTACGCCTGGGAGCTGGTCGGAACCAGCGCAATGAAGATTGGCGAAACCCTCGCGGTGACTGCATCGACCAACAACGGACCCTTGAGCCTGGGGACTGCGACGGTGATGTCCGGCGGCAATTGGCGGCTGTCTGCCAGCACCACTGGCAGCGGGCCTTCGCCAAGCCCGACGGTAACGATCAAGCCGCTTAACGGCAAAGCCATCACCGTTCCACTCACGGTGCGTTGATAACCGTCGCTGATCCTTCACACCTTCAGGAGGTAACAGGCATGGGCTGGAAAACTTCGAAAATACTCAGCCGCTTGCTGCTCCTTACGCTGTGCAGCGCGCAATGGTCATTCGCGGCCGTCAGTGAAAGTGCCCCGGCCCAGCAATGGGGCCGGGACTACTTTCCCAACACCCCGCTGATTAACCAGGACGGTCAGCCAGTACGGTTTTTTGATGACCTGATCAAAGACAAGGTGGTAGCCATCAACTTCATCTTCACCACCTGTACCGACTCGTGCCCGTTGGAAACCGCGCGCCTGCGACAAGTGCAGAAACTGCTCGGCGAACGCGTGGGTCGCGATGTGTTCTTCTACTCGATCAGTATCGATCCAGAAACCGATACCCCGGAAGTGCTCAAACACTATGCCGAGAAATTCAAGATTGGCCCCGGCTGGCAGTTTCTGACCGGTAACAAAGACGACATCACGCTGTTGCGGCAAAAGCTCGGCCTGTTCATCAAGGGTGTCGATGACGGACAAACCAAAGACCATAACCTCAGCCTGATTATTGGTAATCAAAGCACCGGGCGATGGATGAAGGCTTCTCCGATGGAAAACCCCTATGTGCTGGCCGACCGCCTGGGCAAAAGCCTGCACAACTGGAAGCTGGCCAGTGCCAACACCAACGACTATGCCGAAGCCCCCAGCGTGCGCCAGCCCAGCGTCGGCGAACAGATCTATCGGACGCGCTGCTCTTCCTGTCACACGCTCGGCGATACCGAGCACGCCGGGATGCGCAGCATCGGCCCGGATTTGCTCGGCGTCACCCGCCAGCGCGACCCGGCCTGGCTTACCCGCTGGATCAAAGAACCAGATGTGATGCTGGCAGAGAAGGATCCGCTGGCCATGTTGTTGTATGAGCAATACAACCGCCTGGCGATGCCCAACCTGCGTTTGGGCGATGTCGAGATCTCTGCCTTGCTGACATACCTGGAAGAAGAGACCGAACGCCTGCAGCCGCAGGCGCCTGTCAGTACTTCGCAAGCAAGTAACTAACAAAGGAGTTCAGCCATGATTAACCGTCTATTGCTGCTTTGCACACTGCTCGCCAGTAGCACCCTGTGTTTCGCGCATGACTACCAGGTCGGCGAGTTGCAGATCTCTCAACCGTGGTCACGTGAGCTGCCCGTCGACCTTCCTGGCGGCTCGGCTTATTTCACCGTGCACAATCAAGGGAGCGAAACGGATCGCCTGATCGCTGTCAGCAGCCCGCGTGCGCAAACATCCAGACTGCATACCCAATCCGCCAATGACGGCATGATGAACATGCAGCATGTTGCCGGTATGGACATTCCTGCGCATACCGAGGTGACCTTCCAACCCGGTGCCAACCATGTGATGTTGTCGGGAATGGAACAACCACTGAAAGCTGGTGAGCAGTTCCCGCTGACGCTGGAATTCGAAAAGGCAGGCACGATTGAAGTGCTGGTCAAGGTTCTGCCGGCCGAAGCACAGGCCAGCCAAGACACCGCCCACGTTCACTGATTGCCTGGTTAGCCGCTGGCCAGGGCCAAGAACCGGACGACCCAATAAACGGCAATCGCCAGCTGTACAGCGAACGCGGCAAACCGGCAGAAGACCGCCGCAACACTTTGCGAAGCCAGATGAATGCAGGACTGAATCAGTCGTGCGACAAGAAACGTGTAGGCCAGTGGATCGGTGATCGCTGTTTGTCCGGTGAGCAAGGCCAGTATCAGCAGGCCAGCAAAAATCGGCAGCCCTTCCACACAGTTCGCGTGCGCCCGCGCCAGGCGCTGCATGAAGGGAGAAAGCGTGGCGTTGTCCGGGGTAAATTGATTGGCCGGCACACCTTTGAACAGCACAAGATAACCTCGCAGCAGCTCCATCAGAACGAGTAGCGCCAACGCCCACGCAATGAATCCGGCCAACACGATCGCACTTGGACTTGTCATCGGACTTCCCTCAATGATCACTGACGATCCCGCCAGCGATCCGAATCGTAGACATACGAGTCGCCAAGGATACTGTCGTAGCGAATCAGCAGGCGTAATCGCCCCTTGGCAATAGCCATGACCGCCGCTGGCTCATGGTCTTCCAGCATCACTGTCGTGGTGTTGAATTTTTTACCCGGCGCAATGCATTCGCCGACGATGAACAATTCGGCGTGTTGTTCATAGGGAATATCCCCGAGCAACATGCTACTGGCCGCCTCAAGCAGATCCGGCCCCTCCCCCTGCAGTTGCGTGCCGTCGACCCAGAGGCACACTTCACGAATGATGGCCGGCCCCAGCCCATTGTTTTCCAGGGTGAAACAGTAGGACCTGGTCTTGAAGTCGGTGCTGCTCCAGGCAGACAGGTGTGGTGTTGCCATCCGTCGATTGTGCCGCTCATGCATCTTTCTTTGCCTGGCACTGAAGCGCACGGCGATACAGGCGACGAACACCGAAGCAAACGCCGCCAAGGCCGTCAACAGCGTTGACACCTCGGACAACCAGCCTTCCTGGGCCGTTACGACGTACACCACATAATCCTGTATAGGTTCCATGTGGCCCATCCCGGCGCTGTCGTAACCTCAGACTCGCGCGCTTACCGTTGCCTGAACAAGCATAGCAAGACGTCGGTAGCGCATCGGCCAGTGCTGGGCGCTGGCCTATTTAAGCTTGCGGCGAATACCCTGAATGCCAATCAACGGGATCACGGCAGCGCCAATCACCAGCCACCAATCGGCATTGTCTCGAGTGAATGTTTCAACGGCAGCCAAGTACAGGCCAACTGCTGTAGTACAGCTGCATGCGACAATCAGTACCAGCCATTTAACGCCGGTCATCGGCCCGAACAATGCGTTTCGATGAGCAAAGCACAGCAACCAGAAGTACATCCAGATCACTGCACCGCTCATGTAAAAACCCAGGACCAACAGGTCCCCCAACATCCCTGCTCCGTGCATTTGAATCTCTCGCCCGCAAATTTGGCGCGCCTTGCGGCACTCGTCTTTACTTTAACTGATGTGCCCAGGCGTTTCTTTACGATGCTCACTTCCGGGAGCACTGCCATGAACAAAGCTATCTTCGCGCTGGTCGCCATGCTATCGGCAGCAAGTGGCTGCGCTACTGACGCCTATGTCTATCGTGACCAGCCACTGGTTGCAAAGGTCGAGACAGGCATGGACAAAGAACAGGTGCAGAACATTGGCGGCAAGCCAGTATCAGAAACCCAGCGTACCGTGGTACCCGGTACCTGTTTCGACTATATGCTCATCCAAGCCGGCAAAAAGCAGCCTTACCATGTCAGCTTCGATGGCGCGGGAAAAGTGGACCACACCAGCTTCATGACCTGCGCAGAATGGAGCCGCGCCCAGCAGAAGTCCAGGGAAGCGCCCAGCAACATGGGGGGCTACGGAGGATCGGGTTATTAGCGCTGCGGTGCCAACCCCAGGCTTCAACTACAAGCGAACCCGCCAAGTGCGGGCTCGCATTGACCTACCGAAACCAAGATTTAACCGCAATATCTCAGCCCGCAACCTTGAAGCACAGACAAACACTGGTTCCCGCCTGCTCCTGGCTACTGAGACTGACTTCCCCGCCAAAGCGCTCCATGATCTGCCTGACCATGATCAAACCGATTCCCAGCCCGCCCAGTTTGGTTGTGTAGAACGACTTGAAGGCCATCATTTCCTGCTGGCGGGTCATGCCTTTACCGCTGTCGTTGAGCGAAAGATAGAGCTTTTGCCCGTCTGCAGACAGACTAATGCTGATCGCCAGCCGGCCGCCATCGGGCATTGCTTCAATGGCATTGGCAATCACGCTGTTGAGCACCTGTGCAAGCAACAGGTGGTGACTCACCACCAGCGGCGTGGGCCCGGAAACAAACGCTACCTGGACTTTCGAGTAGGCTATCTGCTGCTCGAAGGCACTCAATACCGAATGAACCGCGCCGACCAGATCAACCTGCTCCGACTCGCCGCGCAACGGCCGCAAACACAACAGCAAATCCCTTACCCAGATCGACATGCGGTCAACCTGACTGACGATATCGGCAATATTTTTCCCCGCCGGTTGTCCCTCGATACTTTGCGCAAGCTCGGCGCTGGTGCGGATGCTTGCCAACGGGTTACGCATGCTATGCGCGACTGCGGTCGACATTTCCACCAGGCCGCCGTAGGTCTTGTTGGCTACCAGTTGATTCTGCTGGGAGGCCAGTAACTTCGATGCGCGCCAGACGATCCAGAACAGTCCGAAGTAAATGCCCAGCCCGCCCAGCGCCGTGGCCATCCAGATCAAGCGAAAGCCCCGGTTGACCCGCTCGATCAAGTCCACCGGTTCTTTATAAATTTCCACCATCGCCAGAACATTGCCTTGTTCGTCAATCAGCGGAATGTAGTTCTCGATAAAGAACTCCTGTGGAGGGTGGATAAACTGCTGCTCTATCCGTCCATCCTCAACTTCGTTATACCTCGCCGAAACGCGCCCCCTGGAGGTAAAAGCGGCCTCCAGTGCGGCATCCCCCACGATCTTTCGTCCCAGCAATATCGGATTGGTTGACCAGACAACAACCCTGTCGGGCGAATAGATGGTTGCCAACAGAATGTCCGGAAGGTGGGCGAGATGGTCGAGAAACTCGGAACGTGCACGGCCCCGGTTAAGCGCCGTTTCCTCGTTCAACATGCCATACACCGATGGCGCCAGCACCGCCCCCATCTGCATGCCCGAGAGGTCGTGATGGCGGATTTCGCCGACGGCCACCGCCTGAATGAACTGAGCCGACAACAGCGCATCGCGTTCGAGGCTTTCGTTCATCAGAAAGCGCGTCGACAGCGAGCCCAGGCCAATGGCAACGGCGCCAATGATGAGAAAGCTGACGACCGAGAACCAACGCAACAGATCGAACTGCTCAGCGGAATCGCTTGATGTAACGCTTCGAACAGGAAAGTATCTGGACCAGAATGACGCTGCATTCATAAAAGAGACTCGCCAAGTGTAAACAGCAACGATTACAACGTCCTTGATAGTCGGCGGTCCAGACAGACACCAACGCTATCTACACTTTAGCCGTACATTTCAGTGGCATCGACCAGTCCAGTGGAATGAATGGCTCTCTCCAGTACACCCATCTCAGTCTTCCTCTGTAAGCTCACAGATCCCATTTGCCCCCCCCTTACCGGTGTACGAGACATCTGCAGAGCCATCGGGCTTGATCGTGAGCGAAATGGTTACGCCGTTGCCTTTCGCTTCGAAGTAGTTGTCGTTGAACTTCTTCAACTTCGCCTCCTTGCCGTTGATGTAGACCGGACCACCTTCATCGGCGTGCACCTCAATGCTGCCTGGGCAGGTTGCATTCACCAGCGGAATTCCCGCATTGGCGAAACCAGTGGCAGAAACCAGCAAAACGCCCAACAGTAGCCGCTTCATCCAATCACCTCCTGATTCGGCCAAGTGCCGAAACATCAGCATAGTCCCTTGGTGTGAAAGCCCAGCACGAAGGCTGGGCTGAGGTTATTTTCTGTTTTCCATCATCTTGTTGGCGAGCGCTTTGGCCCGTTCAATCAGCAGATTCTGCCTGTCTTCGTGAGTGGCCCCTCCTACAACCGGTGCAGTCAGATTGCTTTCCGCAATTAACGCAGCGCAGAAGTACTGATCCCAAACGGTTCGCGCCGGCGACGGTTGATTCAGCTGGTCGGTATCCATGTGCGGCTCCTTCTGATGAGGTAGCACTGCTATTTTACGCCTGGATTGCGAGCAACCCGCGTTGCTGGGGATAGTCGGCGAACTGTGCGGGGTTCGGGAATTGAGGGCGTCAGATGTAAAAAGCCCAGCGCGGGGCTGGGCTTCAATGAAGTATTCAGATCGACGTGGCTACTCAAGAGCCAAACGTATCACCGGTCATTTTTCGAGGACGACCTGACCGCGTTGCTTAGCCCTTTCGCATTGTGATCACCCGGTGTGGTAGATGATACTGCGGTTGACTTGGACAAGCCGCGGGTGTCCTTGGAATGAGCAATGCCGGAAGTGGCGGTACCATGGCCATTATCATCGTTGCGATTGCTGCCGTAGTGGTTACCACTTACGCCGTGATCTCGCGTCGCCTTACCGGAATGATCGCCTGCAAAACCGCCACCGTTGCTTTTACCACCATGGTCGCCATTTCCTGCGCCCATGCCGCCACCATGCCCACCGCCATTTCCACCACCGTGGCCACCCCCGCCCCCGTTACCCTTTGCGTACGCTGAGCCGATAGGCGAAATATCGGCCGGCAACAGTGCTGCAGTTCCCATCAAAAATGCACAGGCAAGCACGGCCATGGTTTTCTTCATTTTTTGTACGGCTCCACAGGTAGGATTGAGTATCGGCTAAGACCTGCCACGCCCCATGAAGTTCTTGAGCTGCCGACGAAATGCACTATTCGAAAACCGCAGATCAGCTGCCTGCAGATTCCGAAGCTACCCGCATAAGATCAAACACTTGTTGATCATTACCTCGCTTAGCTAAAAACAAACTAACTCACCGTCCGAAAGCCCAATCTTCAAGCACATTCAGCGAGCATAATGCTTGGCCATCGAGTTGATCACACACCGTCCTCTCGGGGCGAAACCTTAGTCGCACCTCCAGCTATAAGCATTGGAGAATATATTCTGCACGTTTGAAATAGCGATGAGTTTCGTGACTACTAGTGCCCACCCAATTCAATCATTAACAATTGAGTTGAGCGGGCGAGATTCGAATTTTGCTGTCGTGTGTATGAGGTCATTAGTAAGCGTGTGCAACAAGGGTTGGCGAACAACGGGGGCACTGGCCAAGCGCCGCGTGTGCCCCTGTATAAAACTATACTCACGCACAGGAAGACGATCATGCACACCGTTCGCAGCAGCTTGGTGGTGGTGGATTCGCATAAGTCCACGGATCAGATCCTGAACCGAGCCAGAATGATTGCCAGCGCGACTCAGTCGCACTTGCACCTGCTGGTTTGTTGCAAAGGCAATCATCACTCTGCCTACTTGAACGACATGCAGAGCTCTATGAAAAAGGAGGGCTATAGCATCAGCGTTCAACAGGACTGGCATGGCAGTTCACACAAAACCATCATCGCCGCTCAACAAGCGGAAGGCTGCGGACTTGTAATCACCCAGCACTTACCCGATAAGCCACTGATGAAGCCGCTTCTCACCCCTGAGGACTGGAAACTGCTGCGGTACTGTCCCAGCCCGGTGCTCATGGTAAAAACAGCCAGGCCCTGGACCGGTAGCACCATTCTTGCAGCCGTCGATGTCGGTAACAATGACGTGGAGCATCGGGTCCTTCATTCCGGCATCGTCAGCCACGGCTACGACATCGCGCAACTGGCCGGCGGCGCTTTACACATGATGAGCGCCCACCCCTACCCCATGCTCTCAGCGAGCGACCCGATGTTTCAAATCAAAGAGAGCATTCAGGCTTTCTATAGCGAGCAATGCAAGAAGTTCCAGACCGAATTTCACATCAGCGACGAACACCTGCATATCGAGGAAGGCCCGGCAGAAGTGCTCATCCCGTACTTGGCGCACAAACTCGAAGCGGCGCTAACGGTGATCGGCAGCGTAGCCCGTACCGGACTCAGCGGCGCCCTGATCGGCAACACCGCCGAAATGATTCTGGAGACACTCGACAGCGACATACTGGTGCTCAAACCGGACGACATTATCACTCACCTGGAAGAACTGGCCGCCCCACCTTCAAGTCTATCGGCCGATATCGCCGCATCCTCCTGGCCCTATAACCATCACAATCATCATCACCATCGTCGAGATTCGTAGCCGTAAGTTAACGCTCCCGGTCAGTCAGCTGCCTTTGCGCCACTCAACGGCGACAGCAATACCCGCCAGCAAGATAGCCAGCGTGTATGCAAAAAGGCCGAGGTTAACACCCAGGATCATTTTCTCTGAGCCGTCCGAGAGCACCATCGAACCACCGTATCCATCCCGGAGCCAGTAAGCCATCAAGAACCCACCGGTTACGAACACAGTGAGCAGGCTCGCTAGCTTGAGGTTATCTTTGCCCCACACAAGCCAGACACTGAAAGCTCCAAGCGCCGTGTTCGTAAATAACTGCCAAGTCTCATGCAGCCGAGCGTGCGGCGCCCAAGCCTGGTTGAAAACATGAGTGTCGTTGACCTCAAGGACCGGTACGACCACGGCGTAAAAAATGATTCCAACTGTCACCAATAGCTTCGCAAGCATACGCAACCTCCTTGTCCGTGATTTGGGCGTTATCTGCCCTTCCCAGCACTGTAGCGTGGCGCTCACAGGTGATCCAGATACAAAAAGCCCAGCGCGGGGCTGGGCTTCTCGGCTACTGCTGGCGCCCGCCTAAAATGGTGGCGCCTGCTACGCACATGAACGGATTCAACCATGCCCTCCTGTTGCCTTCGTAATTTATCTCTAACCACAACTTATGTTCTTGAACACACATACGCAGCATCGAGAAGCCTTCCATGGTCATACCAGGCATCTCTTTGGTAGGCGGAATATTGATACTGATTCCCGGAACCGTAGACCTCAACAAGGCCACTTGCTTTATCTGGGCTGGTATTTTCAACAAATAGCTTGAGCGAGTTATTCTCCTTTACCACGAACGTACTTGAACTCCCTCGAAGTTCATCTTGAACGCACACCATATAATCTGGCGGACTCTTCGCGATAGTACCAGAGATATGATCATGGCCAATGCGGACATCAGGATTCTGGGCGCAACCAGCCAGGAAAAAAGTCATCAAAAAAGACACTGCCACTCCACCGGCGACCGACCTTGAGCTCTTCATGCGACACCTCCGACCACCCCCATTGAAAACCATGGATAGCTTCGGATGAGAAAAGCCCTTTTTAATTATAGCCACACTGAATATCGAGACACTGCATCACCTGAAAATACTAGCCCCGTTGGAAACAGGAAAATATTCTAGTTAGCTATATTTACTACTCTGAATTTGAATTAGGTAGGAGGAGGCTGAATGGAACAGTCATCAGCATGAGCCAGATTCAGACATCCCCTGCCAGCCTCTCCCCTCTTGAAAGTCCGGCAACAGCGAGATGAACTCCGACCGTTTCCCTGCCCTCAAGTCCGCTTTCGCTAGACATCCTGCCAGAAAGATATTCTGGCTATTTCTCCATAACCGCTGACAACGTCACACTCAAACAGCGTGTCCAATTTGATCCGGGCAAGCTCGAGCTGCACAGAGAATGGGAGCTCCGCGTGCGAATCGAAGTGAGCCTTTAGGGACCCCTTGAAGGTGATGCTTGGAATGCCTAGGAGCTCAATGGGATGCATAGAAAATCTTGGCTAGCGGGCCTTGTTGATGCAGGCGAACGTCTACACCTCCATCTCCGACGCAAACACGATAAATCAGGTGTCTGGTTTGTCTGGCATATGGTTCATTCCGGTTCCTCCCTTTCGGGGAGCGCGTTAGAACGTCCCCAGCAGCACTCCCAGCTTGGAGCAATGAGTGTGGAGGAGCCGAAAACGAAAAAGCCCCGGCGATTGGCCGAGGCTTAAAAACTGATTCATGTGCACCACAGCACTAATACTAAGCGAGAAAGACGACGATTCTCTACAAAGAAAGGCTATGTGTCAGATGCTCATGCCGATGTATTTGTCGCATTCCCTTGACGGCTGCAAAGCGCTTGTCAAGGCAGCTTCTCTATCTTCACTCGATGCATTGAGTGCCGCACGCAAGCGTTTCTCTACAGCTTCGCCGACCAATTTGTTCGCGGGAAGATTATCGTAAAATGCCAGATTAAACGTTGCATCACCCTTTTTAGCTTGCATGTACCCCATAAGCCAAGTGACTCGAGGCAATATATAGTCTTGCAGAGGTTTATTCGAGGTACTCTTTGCTACCTCAAGCATGGGCTGGAAAACATATACACATCGAGACACTTGTTCAAATGTTGGCCCCTCCGGCGCTGAAGCTGCCTGAGCTAAAGAGGTTGACAAAATAGAGGTGCAGAAAATTAAGCTGATAGCTTTTAAAACTCTATGCTTCTCCGTCGATCGAGATCCTGAGTGACTAAATATCATCCTGAACATTCCTTTGAATTCGAAAGCAGCACGGTATCCGATCGTCTTGTCTGCAATCAACACCAAAGTCACCCGTAACACCCCGGACTTCGCCCCTCAACCTTCTTAATGGTCCAATCGCGGTCTTTCCCGCCGTCCGCCAAAGACCAACACGCCGCTGGCTCCCTATTGCACCTGTCTCACCGATCAGTCTCGCGCCCCCATGAAACGTACAAAGCATGAGTGCTCGGGATGCCGGTGTTATTCCGTAGCACTGTACTGCCGGCTTATCAGTGTCCAGGCCTCGCCCAGCATCGAGACAAGCGGAGTGCCAAAGTGCGTGCCCATCGTTGGTCGTCCAGCAGAACAAGCCCCAGAAGAAGCTCAGAATCATGCTGTCAGTGGATAGCATTGCCAACAGCCTGGGCACGCTGATCAGCCAGATGGATGCGCGAAACCAGCAGCACGGCTCGAGCTACCTGATAGTCAGCGATAAAGGGAAGCGGATGTCAGCCTCAATGCTGCGCAATCGCTTGGGCGATGCGAGAGGCCTTGCCAAATCGGCTGCACTGGAGAATGGCGATAGCCTGCTGGCAACCCGAATCGCGCAGTTCCAGTTCCGCGATATTCGCCCGAAGGCAGCATCGGAAATCAAGGATATCGAGGACGCCAGTCTGCTCTTGGGACACACCAAAGGCGACATTGCAGAGCGCGTCTATCGCCGAATTGGGACCATCGCCAAGCCGTCCAAATAGCGAAAGTTTTGGAAGCGATTACAGAACGAATTAGAAGCGATGGGTTTTTGGCATTCCCAAACGTGTTCCCAAGGCCCTATTTTTCGACCCTCAGAAACGCAAAAAGCCCTGAATAATCAGGGCTTTAGAAATGGCGGAAGCGTAGAGATTCGAACTCAACGTAAAGCGCTAGGCCGGGCTGGAGGCCTTGATTTACGTGGGCTGCAGCGTGCGCACGCCAGCGTTTTTGTTCCCAAGTTGTTCCCAGTGACTTTGTGAGCGGGACCCGCGCGGTAGCCTCTCCATGGGGTTAGCCGCGTTTCAGGTTGACCCATCAAAAAGAGGTAATTTAGGTAATCGATTTTTTTGAACGGCTGAAAACCCTTACAGAACAATATGTTGAAAGGTTTTACTAAAGGTAATTTTTGGGTAATTGAAAGGTAAGTGGATTACCTCTGTGAGCGGTTGAAATAGGAAAACACAAGACCCTTTAAAATCAATAGTTTAGAGAAAAATTACCTTTTCGATTACTTCGAATTACCTATTCAGGTAATCGCTGTACCCCTTGTAAATAAAGGCCTCCAAGCCAGTCCGAACTACCCCCTTACCAAAATTACCTCTCCAAGAGGGTGCTCCTGAAAAAGGCCTCAGAAGCGCCACAGTTGGTGCATCGGAGAAACGGAGGGGAATGCAGGGATTCGAAGGGTTTCCCCGCCCTATCTATGCCCCAGAAGCCCAGAGCCTGGGCCGACGCGAGCAGTCTGCAGGGGTGCAGAAAAAACGGCACATTTAGACCGCCGGCGTGGCGGGGGGACGAGTGCGCGCGCCAGGTCGAAATGCACCGCCAGCGTGGCTACACTGAGGGTTCTGGACCGCGGGCAAGAGAGGGTTGAAAATGAGAAGAGACAAGGACTTGATTCGGGAGCTGTTGTTGCAACTTGAGCAGCTCGATGTACACCACTTGAGCTATGAGTACCTGCATCTGGGTAAGCTCAAGGTAGAGGGGTTTAGCGACGAGGAGGTTCTCTACCATTTGACACTGATGCATGAGGCTCGCTTATTTGAGACGACAGGCAAACAGCCTAATGATGGCTTTCTATTCAAACGGCTCACAAACGCTGGTCATGATTTGCTTGACTCGATTAGGGATCCTGCGGTTTGGACTCAAACTAAGAAGGCTGCAGAGGGGGCGGGAGGGTTTACCCTTGAATTGCTTGGTGACTTAGCCAAGGGCTTTATCCGGAAGCAGGTAGAAGATCGCACCGGCATAAAGCTTTGAACCTCCCTACAAAACAAATACAAAAACATGAAAAGGTTATTCAACTTGGTAAAAACAAGAAGATGCAATATCTGCCTTAAACGCAGACCCATGACAGAGGACCACATTTTCCCCAAAAGCATTACCATTCCCGGGCAGAAAAAAATCACCCAAGTCTTAAAGCGATTAGACCCAAGCAATAAACATCACTCCAACACCAAGATCGCTCAGAATGGCATAAAAAAAAGAACACTGTGCAGCCACTGCAACAACAAAATACTTGGAACTCTTTTAGATCCAGCACTATCTGATCTTTGCAAAGAAGTCTCTTTACAACTGAGAAATGCACGATTTCTTCACTTCCAAACATTACACATTGAAAATGCGCAGATGAATAAGGTTGCGCGGGCCGTTGCAGGGCACATGCTCGCTTTGGACGATGAACCACAAGCAAAGCATGTGCTAGCGAGAAAGTTAAGGCGTTTTGTGCTGGACGAAAAGGCGAAATTCCCCGCCGAGTATAATTTCCAAATGTGGCTATATCCATTTAAAGAGCAAGCAATATATAAAGACCTGTATCATGGCGTCTTGGGAGAGATGGATTCAATTTTGGGAATCTCTGCATTCAAAACCTACCCCTTGGCATTTGCTTTCTGCAACAAAATAAAAAGCAACAACTTCACGTTACTCGGAGTAATTGAACTAGCAGACAAGCTAAATAGCGATATTGAGCAAAAATACAGAATTTCCATACCAACAACAAGCATCGTCGACCAAGCATGGCCATACGCACCTCACCCTAATGGGGTCATCTTAACCAGCAGCAATGAAAGCCTTACAACAAAACCTTTCATGAACATAAAAAAATTCCCATATTAAAAATAACCAAGCCTCACTCGGGCACAAAGAAGCCGCCCAAGGGCGGCAGTCAAATTATTTGTTTGAGCGCAAACTTTGCGCATCCATTAGCGGTTGAAGCACATCAACTCATTGATCTGCTTACCACCCTCCCCCCGACCATATGTCGGAAAGCTTTCACTCCTGCGCCGGAATCTCATATGGCCGGAAACTCACCACCTCCTCCCCCAACCAATCGTTGAACCACCCATGCGTAACGAAACTCGCCTCGTCTACAACGGCCTGCTGGCACACGTTGCCAAACTCAACGGTGTGCCCAACGCCGCCGAAAGCTTCAACGTTACCCCGACCATCCAGCAAAAGCTGGAGACGGCCATTCAGGAGTCGAGCGACTTCCTGAAAAAGATCAACATCATCGGCGTCAACGACCAGGAAGGCGAAGCCATTGCGCTGGGCGTGAACGGCCCGACCGCCAGCCGCACCAACACCGCGGGCGGTATCTTCCTGCGAGTGGCCTACCTGCAATGCACCAACGAAGCCTGCGGCTGGTCGGTACGCGCTCAATTTGAAATGACCCACGAAATGAGCCCGAGCGGCATGGCCAACCCGGCTGTGCGGTTGCCGGTCGCCCCTGTGGTGATGCGTCGTCAGGCTATGAAGTCCGCCGACGATCATCCCGACTTGCTGGACCAACTGGACATGGAGGTAGCCACCGCATGAACGCCGTAGCCCTGACCTTGAATCCTGAAATCGACTACCGCGCTGCGATGCAGCAGGCGGCCGTGGCCTTCCTGTTCCGCCGGGAGGGCCTACACCTCGCCGGCGACCATCAGGTGCTGGAGAACTGCACTCAGTACCTGTGCCAGTCGCTTGAGGTTCCCGATCACCTGGTGCAGCGCATTGCCGAGCTGGCTGTCGCCGAGTTCGAAAGCAAAACCACTGGGCGTTTGCGGCTCCTGGGCGTGTGCCCCACCAGCGGGATCTTCCGGGCACGGCTGATCCTGCTGGATACCACCACCCAAGAACGGTACCAGGTGCCGGCGCGCTACCTACCTCGGCGCCTGCAGCAACACCGCAACACCTCGAAGTAACTCCGAACCAACCCCTTCCCGATGCCCCGTTCCGCGTGGGTAAGGGGAAACTGCATTCCATTGGTGGCCGAAATGAGCAACATCACCATTCAACTCCAGCTCGATGAGCAGCAGGCGAAGCAATACCTGCAGTGGCTCAACAGCCAATACGACACCACCATGGCCGAGGTCTGGTACTCCGACCGCTACCGATATGTACCCAGCGGCAAGCGTGCCCCCAAGGTAATGCTGGACCTGCCCCATCTTACCGGCATCTGCCGTACTCGCAGCGAGCTGAAGAAACAGCTCGACGCCTGTGCAACGGAGCGTGCCAAGTGAATATCAAGCCAATGGAGCAGCAGTTGCGCAGCGAAGTTCTGCGGCGACTCCAGGACCAGTACGGGCTGAAGCCCAGGGCCGGTACGCAGTACCTGCGTCAAGGGACCTGCCCGAGCTGCGGCAAGAAAGAACTGTACTCACGGCAGGATGAGCCCTGGTTCATCAAGTGCGGCCGCGAGAGCAAGTGCGGCGAGCAGTGGCACGTCAAAGAGCTGTTCGACGAACTGTTCGACGATTACAGCAAGCGCTACCCGACCACGCAGGAAGCGCCCCGTGCCTCTGCTGACGCCTACCTGCAGTTCGCCCGCGGCTTCGACCTGGGGTTGGTCAAGGGTTGGTACACCCAGGAGAACTACTGGGACCGTGACCTGAACATCGGCAGCGCGACAGTTCGGTTTGCCCTGGAGAAAGGTGGGTACTGGGAGCGACTGATTGACCAGCCGCACCGGTTCGGCAAGGAGAAGCACCATGCGCAACGAAGACAACGACGAGCTATTTCACCCCAGCCGACGCGAAGCGTTAGCCACGCTGCTGGCCAGTGGTTTGACCCTGGCACTGCTGGTGGCAGTCGGCTACGCCGTCCCTGATCTGCTGACCAGCCTGATTCATTAATCAACTTGCCCAGGCGCGGCAAAGCCTGGGCACTCAAGGAGCGGCGCCATGAGCACTCAATCATTGGCCAACCTGGAACTGATGTTCGCCTTCGAGGAATGGGCAAAGCCCCGCGGCTATGACCTGGCCACCCACCCCAACGGTGGCAGCTTCATAAATCTGGAAACCCGCAATGCATGGCTGGGCTTCGAAGGGGCGCACGGTCCAGCCGGCTGTCGCCCTATCGGTCAGCAGCTCTACGCCCAACTCAAGAAAACCAGCGAGTACGCCCATCAGACGGGCGAGGTGTTTTCAGTTCGCGTCGCGAAGGCGCCGTTTGATGACTACGTCATTCATGGAGGGCCCGGCGGTTTGTACCGCCAACACGATGTGGATCTGTTCGTGATTGAGGACGGAAAGCAGTACCGCCTCAACTGACATCGGCAAAGGCCGGAAAAGAGGGCGCCAGGGAGCGGCAACTCCCCAGCGCCTGACCAACCCCAAGGAGAAGCACCATGCAAGTACAAACCCCCAAGGCCAGCGCGGCACAGGCTATCACATCCCCAAGTACCCGCCCTCGCCTGGTGTCCAATCAACTGGACCTGCCAAACCTGTGCGACATTTGCGGAAAGTACCGCGCAACCCGCACGCACGCTGCTTGCAGTCGGCTACGTCAGCAACGGAAATCAGCTGAATGGGCAACCTATATGGAAAACATCGCCGCCAAGAAGGCAATCGGAGGTCGGCGTTATGCCCGTTGAGCCCGTCACTATCAATGTTCGCCAGAGCACCGGCACCTACATTGCCAAGGCCAAACGTTGCAAGCTGAGTGCTAGCTGCACAGCTGGCCCCGCCCAAGCGGCTGAGGCTTTGGCTCACAAACTCGGACTTGCGCCAGATCTCCTTAAGGAAGCACCGAGCCGGGAACTGGGCTACGGCTGCTCGCGCTTCGAACATCCTGGTTGCTCGGGCACCAACGCCCCACCGCAGGGGCAGACGTAGCAAGAATCTCACCCCACATCTTCTAGGCCTCGCAATGGGCCATTCTCTTACAACGGCCCATACACTGGGCCGTTCTTCTGTTCCGAGTGACAAAGCAAATGGCAGATGGAGTCGAAGTACGCGGCAAGCATATCCGCGTGTATTTCCGTTACCAGGGCGAGCTATGCAGGGAGACGATTCCTGGCGATGCGTCGCCAGCGAGCCTGGCCAACGCCGAGCGCCTGGTCGGCATCATTAACTACGAAATCCAGGCCGGCACTTTCAGCTATGCCCGCCACTTTCCCAATTCGGCCAGAGTGAAAACAAACACCCTGGGCCACTACATCGACCACTGGCTCGACATCAAGCGGAACCAGATGGCGGCCAGCGGCTTCGCTATGTATCGCAGCCGGACGGAAAAGCACATCCGCCCGCGCTGGGGTGACTTTCAGGCCGACCAGATTGATCACCTGGATATCCAGGGCTGGGTGCAAAATACGCTGATGCCCAAACTGCACAATAAGACTGTGCGCGAGATCGTCAGCCACCTGCGGCAGATTTTCCGGCTGTACCGCACGCGCAACCGGAGTGCCCACGACCCAACTGACGGCATCACCATCACGCTGCCCGATGCAGATGACCCCGACCCCTTCACCCGTGAGGAGATCGACGCCATCCTCCGCACCGAGACCAACAGGCAGCAGGAAATCAACCTGACGGAGTTCATGATCTGGAGCGGCCCGCGCGTCAGCGAAGCCATGGCCCTGGCCTGGGAGGATGTCGATCTTGAGGCCGGTACAGCGTTGTTCCGGCGCGCGCGCGTCAGCAGCCAGTACAAGGTGACCAAAACGCGCCGATCGACACGCCAGGTGAAACTGTTGGCTCCCGCTCTACGAGCCCTGCAGGCCCAAGCACGCCACACCCTGCACCTGCCCCCTGAGCAGATCGAGGTCACCGACCGCGACAATCGAACAAAGAAGGTGCAGCAAGTGCGCTTCGTGTTTCACAACTCGATTACCGGCGAGCCGTATCAGACGTCGGACGCACTGCGCCATGGATGGTGGATCTCTCACCTGAAGAATGCCGGCGTGCGTCAGCGGGGCCCGAACACCTGCCGCCACACATTCGCCAGCCAGATGTTAAGCAGCGGAATAGCCACGCCAGAGTGGATTGCGGACCAGATGGGCCACACTTCCACAGCGATGATCTTCAAGCATTACGCGAAGTGGATCAGCAAGGACGGCCCGGATATGGTGGGGCTGTTGAATCGAGCGCTCAAGTTGGGCTGACAATACGCAAACGACGCAAATACGACGTGCAGCGTACAAAACATCATGGTGTCACTTGGAATAAAACAAAAAGCCCGATGCGGTTCATCGGGCCTTTTGAGGTCTAACTACCTAGGTTGAAACGTGCATATTTATCCTATTGCTAGAGTGACCTCATACGAAGCAAGGAGTGAAGCCGTTTAACAATCATAACGATAGTCAACAGCAGATTGACTGTAACAAACACAGCTAGTGGCGTGAAAACCAGCTTGGACAGAACCTGCGATATGGTTGCTGAGGTCGCCTTGGGGTCAACAAAGCTATCTGCGATGGAGAAGGCAAAACATATTGCAATAAGCACAAGCGAAGAAAGAATCGAGTAACTGATATTAAAGTAAAGCTCGTCAAGGAGCCTCTTCTTTGCATTGTAAAACGGATCCAGCACACGCCCCAATTCTTCATCCCGCTGATTCTTATCGTCAAGCTTACTTTCTTGATCATAGACCAAGACCAAAACAGATAGAAGTAGCGCTGTAAAAATCGCGCCAAAGTTAACCAGCAACGAAGCAATGTCTTTATTCAAAGAAAAAGCAGCAGCCACACTACCAGCACCAAAAACAACAGGAACACAACAAAAGGTAACGAAGTCGTACCACGACCAACCGCCATCTACTTTTGACAAGGTTCCAAAATGGCCAAGCACAATCTCTTTAATATCAATTTTACTACTCATATCCTTATGCCCATCCCCGGATAAATGGAAGATAGAAACTCATTCAAGAGCACCTTACACCATTCATCAAACTCTCTCATATCAGGATTGCCGGCAGTAATTGTAACCTTATCTTCATCAACGTCAATTTCGCAGAGCTGATTGCTTTGAGCACTACCCAGCCGGAAAGTTCGTTTCCTACCGTTCATTTCTACGACGGTCTTCACCTCTGCACACAAAGGCGCAAGTGCCTCTACCATAGCATTCTGCTCTGTGCCAGGTGTCAGATAATCAACGAAGGCTCCGAGGTTTTTACGACGAGACGCCTTAATAATGTATGTATGCTCTGCCTCGTCATGTCCAAGATTTTTTATCTGATCCTCAATAGTCTCCATCCCGCTGAATCGGACCATTTTAATCTCTTTAGCAGTTGCTTTTTTCCACTCTTCAAAGGCCTTTTCATAGGAGAGCGGATTCATTTGCAAGACGCGCCCTGTTACACGCGAAAACTCTTCCCGAAGAAGATCATAGATCAATGTCTTGACACCAACATTCCTTTGATTATGAAGAAGAGCAACACCTTCATTAAGCTTCTCAGGAACATAAAACCTTACGTAATGATTTAAGACTTCAGCATTTTTCTCAAGCCGCTTGAAATCAATCTTTCCAGTTTCAATGTTAACGATATCAGTGCGATTACCATAGGTACCTGCCCTTAGCACACCGCGTATTACTCGCTTAGCGTCGTCAAACTTAAAACCAGCAAAAGCATAGATCTGCTTAGTATCATTTATGACATGATAGCCAATACCTTTTCGCAATATGTATTCTTTGAAAATCTTATACATATCAAATTGACCTATCCTCCCCAGAGAAGAATAAGAATCCTGAACTTTCTTCCCTTTGGCAAGGGGATCGAAACAACGAATAGTATATGGCGAAATGGTATTCAACTTATGCCCCAAACTTCTATATTTATAGTCAACCTTCCCTGGTCTCGCCCCTTATATTGGGCACCTGTCACCAGGTTTTGGACCAAGCCCCCCGCCATCTGACGGAGTTTGTAGCCAGCGCTTAAACAGCCGCTATAAATCGTTCAGATATCGCATGCTCCCCTACCACTGCCTGCATCCGTAACACTTACCGCCGGCCTAATCATCCAGACCTCGGCAGCGCACCCGAGTAGGCGGCATTGAGGTTTATCACACGAAATCACACGAAACGCGACTATGCCGAATGCACGCCCAACAGAGCAAGCACTCGAAAGCCCCCCAACGCGGGACGAGTTCCTGTCGGCACCCCCCCATGCTTAGCAGATAGAGCACATGTATTCAGCCGTGATCTTGCTGGGCGCGAGGTGATCAGAAGGGATGTGGCGGGGTTGATGAACCAGGCACTCTGGTTGAGCTGAATGCAAAAAAAAAGGGGCCGTAAGGGCCCCTTTTTTTGCCTGTCATTCCCAATGTGTTCCCAAAACGCTCCCATTTGAGGGGTAATCGATGGCGAACATCAATGAAATCAAGCACTTATATGGCGGAAGCGTAGAGATTCGAACTCTAGGATAGTTGCCCATCGACGGTTTTCAAGACCGTTGCCTTAAACCACTCGGCCACGCTTCCTCGTATTGCGGGCGCCATAATACCGAAATGAAACAAGCTGTCAAACTCTCTGTGTAGCTGGTTTGCAGTCCTCTGTTATGATCTTTGCATCTGAACGTTACAAACCCACAGGAGTGTCGCCATGCGCGAACAGGATTACGCCGTCAATCACGGCCAGCAGGTCGAGCAGCAGGAGGTCAGCCGGGTCCTGCGCAATACGTACGGGCTGCTGGCTATCACCCTCGCCTTCAGTGGCCTCATGGCTTTCGTTGCGCAACAAATGCGTGTCGGCTACCCGAACGTCTTCGTGGTGCTTATCGGCTTCTATGGTCTGTTCTTCCTCACCAACAAGCTGCGTGATTCGGCCTGGGGCCTGGTGTCTACTTTCGCCCTCACCGGCTTCATGGGCTTCATCCTCGGCCCTATCCTCAACCGTTACCTGGGTATGGCCGGTGGCGCTGAGGTGGTCAGCTCGGCCTTCGCCATGACCGCCCTGGTGTTCGGTGGCCTGTCGGCCTATGTGCTGATCACCCGCAAGGACATGAGCTTCCTCGGTGGTTTCATCACCGCTGGCTTCTTCGTCCTGATGGGCGCGGTGCTGGCCAGTCTGTTCTTCCAGATCAGCGGCCTGCAGCTGGCGATCAGCGCCGGTTTCGTGCTGTTCTCGTCGGTCTGCATTCTGTTCCAGACCAGCGCGATCATTCACGGTGGCGAGCGTAACTACATCATGGCAACCATCAGCCTATATGTATCGATCTACAACCTGTTCGTCAGCCTGCTGCAACTGTTCGGCCTGATGGGTCGCGATGACTGATCAGGTGGTTGGTAGCTTGTGAGAAAGCCCGCTTCGGCGGGCTTTTTTGTGGCCAATGGTTTCATCGTGGGGCAACCCCGCGCCTACACTTAGCCGGCAATTGCACGTAGAATGCGCTCCTTTTTTCTTCCGGGGCAGCACTCCCATGAGTTCAATCGAGCAAGGACCCGGCGCACCCGCGCAGGCCAATGAACTGGTCCTCGGCCTTGAAGACCGGCCACGGCCGCTGATTGCAATGCTGGCAGCACTGCAGCATCTGCTGGCAATCATTGTGCCGATCGTGACGCCGGGCCTGCTGATTTGCCAGGCGCTGGGGGTTTCACCTCGGGATACCAACCTGATCGTGTCGATGTCGCTGGTAATCTCCGGGATCGCCACCTTTGTCCAGTGCCGCCGCTTCGGGCCGTTCGGCGCCGGGTTGCTGATTGTTCAGGGCACCAGTTTCAACTTCGTAGGACCGCTGATCGCCGGCGGCGCGTTGATGGTCAAGCAAGGCACGCCCGTTGAAGCGGTAATGGCGGCAATTTTTGGTGTGGTGATTGCCGGCTCCTTCGTTGAAATGGGTATTTCGCGCATTTTGCCGTTCGTGAAGCGCCTGATCACCCCGCTGGTGACCGGTATTGTGGTGTTGATGATCGGCCTGACCTTGATCAAAGTCGGCCTGATCAGCATGGGCGGTGGTTTTGCCGCCATGGGCAATGGCACCTTCGCCAATGGCGAGAACCTGCTGCTCTCGGGCGTGGTGCTGGCCATTATCGTGGTGCTCAACCGTATTCCTGTGGTGTGGATGCGCAGTTGCGCCATCGTCATTGCCCTGGCCGTGGGTTACGCCCTGGCCGGCTATCTGGGCCGCCTGGACTTCACCGGCATGCACCAGGCAGAGCTGTTCCAGGTGCCAATGCCACTGCATTTTGGCCTGGGCTTCTCCTGGGCACTGTTCATTCCGATGCTGGTGATCTACCTGGTGACCTCGCTGGAAGCCATCGGTGACGTTACCGCCACCAGCAAGGTCTCGCGCCAGCCGGTCGAGGGTCCGCTGTGGATGCAGCGAATCAAGGGCGGTGTACTGGTCAACGGCGCCAACTCGCTGCTGGCCGGGGTGTTCAATACCTTCCCAAGCTCGGTTTTCGCGCAGAACAATGGAGTGATTCAGTTGACCGGTATCGCCAGCCGCCATATCGGAGTGTGGATTGCGGCGATGCTGGTGATCCTTGGCCTGTTCCCGAGTGTTGCCGGGGTGATCCAGGCGGTACCGGAGCCGGTGCTCGGCGGTGCGGCAATGGTGATGTTCGGGGCGGTGGCCGCTTCGGGGATCAATATTCTCGCCAGCATCAGCCTGGATCGCCGCGCGCTGCTGATTATTGCGGTGTCGCTGGCGTTGGGCCTGGGTGTGGCACAGGTGCCGGAGTTCCTTGCGCATATGCCGTCGGCGTTGCGTAATGTGCTGGAGTCGGGTGTGGCTACCGGGGGGATTTGTGCACTGGTGCTGAACTGGTTCTTGCCGGAGCATAAAGAAAAGGCTTGAGTGTGAGGGGACCGCTTTGCGGTCCAATCGCTGGCAAGGCCAGCTCCTACAGGGAGCTCGGCAAAGTTCGAAAAAGCCCGTGGCATGTTGCTGCGGGCTTTTTGCTTTATTATTGGCGCAGTTTTGCTGAATGAGCCTTCCATGAAGTTCGCCATTGCGGTTTTTTCTCCAGCCCACGCGCCCTCCTCGCGCCGCGCTCTGCAGTTTGCCCAGGCAGCACTGGCCGGTGGGCATGAAATTGTCCGGCTGTTTTTTTATCAGGATGGCGTGCACAGCGCTTCAGCCAACGTGGTTGCGCCACAGGATGAACTGGATGTCGCTGCCAATTGGCGGTCCTTCATCAGCGAGCATCAGCTCGATGCGGTCGTGTGTATCGCCGCCGCCCTGCGCCGTGGCGTGCTCAACGCTGAAGAAGCCCAACGCTATCAGCGCCCGGCAGTGAACCTGCCAGCGCCCTGGGAACTGTCCGGTCTTGGTCAGCTGCACGAAGGCGCACAAAGCGCCGATCGGTTGATCTGCTTTGGAGGCGATTGAATTGGCCAAGTCTTTGCTGATTATCAGCCGCCAGGCGCCCTGGACCGGCCCTTCTGCCCGTGAAGCACTGGATATCGCCCTGGCCGGCGGCGCCTTTGATCTGCCGCTGGGCATGCTGTTTCTCGACGACGGGGTGTTCCAGCTCGCGCCAGGGCAGCAACCCGCCCAGCTGCAACAGAAGAACCTGGCCGCCAATCTGCAGGCCCTGCCGATGTTTGGCGTCGAAGAACTCTTCGTCGCCAATAGCAGCCTGCAGGAGCGCGGCCTGGCCCTAGATACCCTGAGCTTGCCGGTGCAAGTGCTGGATGATGCCGCGCTGGCCGTGTTGATCGACCGTTTTGACCAGGTGATTACCCTCTGATGAGCACCTTGCACGTAATTTCTCACTCGCCCTTCGGCGACAATCGCCTGAGCAGCTGCCTGCGCCTGCTTGGCAGCGCGGATGGCCTGCTGCTCTGCGGCGATGCGGTGTATGCCCTGCAGCCCGGCAGCGCGCCGCTGGCCAGCCTGCAAGCAAGCAACCTGCAAGGCCGCCTGTTCGCCCTTGAAGAAGACCTGCAAGCACGCGCCATTGGCACGGACGACAACATTCGGGCCATCGACTACCCGGCCTTTGTCGCCTTGTCGCTGGACTACGACAAGGTCAACAGCTGGCTATGAATACCCTGACTGTAGGCGAGCGCAGCATCGCCCTGGACAAGGATGGCTATCTGGTCGAACTCAGCGACTGGTCTGACGAAGTCGCCACCGCCCTCGCCGCCCACGAACAACTGGAGCTGACCCCCGAACACTGGGAAGTGCTGACGCTATTGCGTGCCTTCTACCAGGAGTTCGAACTGTCGCCGGCAACCCGCCCGCTGATCAAGTACACCGCACTCAAGCTGGGCCCGGAAAAAGGCAACAGCATGCACCTGAACCGCCTGTTCAAAGGCACTCCCGCCAAACTCGCCGCGAAGCTTGCGGGCCTGCCGAAGCCAACCAATTGCATATGACCGATCCTCGCCCGCTGATCACCGAAACCCCGGCCGAACACCCCTTTGCCCAGTTCGTGCGCATCCTTGGCAAAGGCAAGCGCGGCGCCCGCGGCCTGAACCGTGAAGAGGCCCGCGAAGCCATGGGCATGCTGCTCGACGGCAAGGTCGAAGAAACCCAGCTGGGCGCGTTCCTGATGTTGCTACGGCACAAGGAAGAAAGCCCGGAGGAACTGGCCGGTTTCACCGAAGCGTTGCGTGAGCGTCTGGACGCGCCACAGATCGCGGTGGACCTCGACTGGCCGAGCTACGCCGGCAAGAAGCGCCACCTGCCCTGGTACCTGCTTGCCGCCAAGTGCCTGGCCGCCAACGGCGTGCGCATCCTGTTGCATGGCGGCGGCGCCCACACTGCAGGACGCCTGTACACCGAGCAAGTGCTTGAACTGCTGCAGATCCCGCTGTGCCGTGACTGGAATGCCGTTGCCCAGGCCCTCGACAGCCAGCAGCTGGCATTTATCCCGCTGCAGGACTGGGCACCGCGCCTGCAACGAATGATCGACCTGCGCAACACCCTGGGCCTGCGCTCGCCCATTCATTCCCTGGCTCGAGTGCTCAATCCGCTGGGCGCCCGTTGCGGCCTGCAGAGTATCTTCCACCCGGGTTACCAGGCGGTGCATCGTGAAGCCAGCCGGCTGCTCGGCGACACCGCCATCGTGGTCAAGGGCGATGGCGGCGAAATCGAGATCAACCCGGATACCAGCAGCCACCTGTATGGCACGGCAAACGGCATCGAATGGGATGAAGAATGGCCAGCCCTGGCGGCCCAGCGCCATGTCAAACCGGCGAACCTTGAGCCTGAGCATCTGTTGACGGTTTGGCGCGGCGAAGCCCGCGACAGCTACGGTGAACTCGCCGTGGTTGCGACCATGGCCCTGGCCTTGCGCGGACTGGGTCATCACCGCGATGAAGCCTTTGCACAGGCGCAACGTTATTGGGATCAGCGTCAGGCGTAAGGCAACCCATCAACAAAGTCGATTAAACAGGCGCAGACTTTGCGCTATTTGTTCGAACTCAAGCTCGTACACTGGGCTCTATATTCGAACGAATCGCCAAGGAGCTCAGCATGGGCCTGTTGATCGACGGACGCTGGCATGACCAGTGGTATCAAAGCAGCAAAGACGGCGCATTCCAGCGCGAGAATGCGCAACGGCGCAATCAACTGCCCGCCGCTGAAGCGGGTCGCTATCACCTGTATGTCTCCCTGGCCTGCCCCTGGGCCCACCGAACCCTGATCTTTCGCAAGCTCAAGGGCCTGGAAAGCCTGATCGACGTTTCAGTGGTCAGCTGGCTAATGGGCGAAAACGGCTGGACCTTCGACCAGAGCCAAGGCTCCACCGGCGACAAGCTCGATCACCTGGACTTCCTCCATCAGCGCTACACCCGCGACGATCCGCACTACAGTGGCCGGGTCACGGTGCCAGTGCTGTGGGACAAGCAGGAACAACGCATCGTCAACAACGAGTCGGCGGAGATAATCCGTATTTTCAACCATGCCTTCGACGACTTGACCGGCAACCGCCTCGACCTTTATCCCGAACCGCTACAGGCCGAAATTGATGCGCTGAACGAGCGGATCTACCCGGCAATCAACAATGGCGTGTACCGCGCAGGCTTTGCCACCTCGCAGCAGGCTTACGAGCAGGCGTTTGATGAAGTGTTTGCCGAGCTGGACTGCCTGGAAAAGCATCTGGGCGAGCGCCGCTATCTGGCCGGGGAATACCTGACCGAGGCTGACTGGCGGTTGTTCACTACGCTGATTCGGTTCGACGCGGTGTACCACGGGCACTTCAAGTGCAATTTGCGGCGCCTGGCTGACTATCCGAATCTGTCGAACTGGCTAAGGGAGTTGTATCAGTGGCCGGGGGTGGCCGAGACGGTGAATTTCGAGCATATCCAGAAGCATTACTACATGAGCCACAAGACCATCAATCCGAACGGGATTGTGCCTAAAGGGCCGTTGCAGGATTTTGCTGTGGCGCATGATCGGGAGAAGTTGCCAGGGAAAGGGATCTGGAACAAGGCTGGCAATTGAGGTAGTGGCTGCAGGCCTCATCGCCGGCAATGCCGGCAATGCCGGCTCCCACAAGGGTCGATGTGATACACAACCTCTGTGGGAGCCGGCCTTGCCGGCGATGCTTTTTTAGCCTTGAGAGCCTTCGAACCAGGCCAGCTTTTCACGCAACTGAACCACTTCCCCGACAATCACCAGGGTCGGCGCATGGACTTCATGCTCAGCCACCAGTGCTGGCAAATCGGCCAATGTCCCGGTAAATACCCGCTGGTTCGGCGTGGTGCCCTGCTGAACCAATGCTGCCGGTGTATCAGCAGCACGGCCGTGACGAATCAGCTCGGCACAGATGGTCGGCAAGCCAACCAGACCCATGTAGAACACCAGGGTCTGCGCCGGTGCCACCAGGTCATTCCACGGCAGGTTGCTGGTGCCATCCTTGAGGTGGCCAGTGACAAAGCGCACCGACTGGGCGTAATCACGATGCGTCAGCGGAATCCCGGCATACGCCGAGCAACCACTGGCTGCGGTAATACCCGGCACCACCTGGAACGGAATGCCCTGCTCGGCCAGTTCCTCGATCTCTTCGCCACCACGGCCGAAGATGAACGGATCACCGCCCTTGAGACGCAACACTCGTTTGCCCTGGCGAGCCAGGGTAACCAGTAGCTGATTGATCTGATCCTGCGGCACGGCATGGTCAGCACGACGCTTGCCGACATAAATGCGCTCGGCATCACGGCGGCACAATTCGATGATCGCCGGAGCGACCAGACGGTCGTAGAGCACCACATCGGCTTGCTGCATCAAGCGCAAGGCACGGAAGGTCAACAGATCCGGATCACCCGGGCCCGCGCCAACCAGGTACACCTCGCCTGGTGCCTGATAGCTGGCACCGTCGATCTTCGCCTGCAGCAAACGCTCGGCCTCAGCACCCTGGCCGGCCAGTTGCCGCTCGGCGATCGGGCCCTGGAACACATCTTCCCAGAAGCCACGACGCTGATTGACGTCCGGATAGAGTGCCTTGACCTTGTCACGAAAGCGCGCGCCCAGTCCGGCCAGTTCGCCATAGGCGGCCGGAATCCAGGTTTCCAGCTTGGCCCGGATCAAGCGTGCCAGCACCGGCGCATCGCCGCCGCTGGACACCGCAACCACCAAAGGCGAACGGTCGACGATGGCCGGGAAGATCACCGAACACAGCGCCGGCGCATCGACCACATTGACCGGTACGCAGCGCTGGTGAGCATCCGCCGAGACCTGGGCGTTGAGCGCCTGATCGTCGGTAGCGGCGATGATCAGCTGGCAACCATCGAGGTCGCCTGGCTGATAGCCACGGCTGAGGATTTCACCACCGCTGTGCCGGACAAGCTCGGTCAGTTGCGCTTCAATCTCGGGCGCGACCACCCGCAACACCGCCCCGGCATCGGCCAGCAGACGCGATTTGCGCAAGGCAATTTCGCCCCCACCGACAACCAGCACACGGCTGCCGCGCAGTTTGTGGAACAGCGGCAGAAACTCCATTTAGGCGATGACCTCCAGGCCACCCATGTACGGCTTGAGCACTTCCGGCACGCGGATCGAACCGTCGGCCTGCTGGTAGTTTTCCACTACCGCTACCAGGGTACGACCTACCGCCAGACCCGAACCGTTGAGGGTGTGGACCAGCTCCGGCTTGCCGGTTTCCGGGTTGCGCCAGCGCGCCTGCATACGGCGCGCCTGGAAGTCGCCACAGTTGGAGCACGAGGAGATTTCACGGTACTTGTCCTGGCTCGGCACCCAGACTTCCAGGTCGTAGGTCTTGACCGCACTGAAGCCCATGTCGCCGGTGCACAGCGCCAACACGCGGTATGGCAGCTCCAGCGCCTGCAACACGCGCTCGGCGTTGGCAGTCAGGCCTTCCAGGGCTTCCATGGACTTGCTCGGCTCGACGATCTGGACCATCTCGACCTTGTCGAACTGGTGCTGACGGATCATGCCGCGGGTATCACGACCCGAGGCACCGGCTTCACTGCGGAAGCACGGAGTGTGAGCGACGAACTTGACCGGCAGTTGCTTGGCATCGAGGATCTCGCCAGCAACAATGTTGGTCAGCGACACTTCGGCAGTCGGGATCAGGTAGAAGTCGGCCTCGCCGTCACGGCTGATCTTGAACAGGTCTTCCTCGAACTTCGGCAACTGGCCAGTGCCTTGCAGCGCCGGGGCCTGGACCAGGTACGGGGTGTAGGCCTCTTCGTAGCCGTGCTCGCTGGTATGCAGGTTGATCATGAACTGCGCCAGGGCGCGGTGCAGGCGGGCGATCGGGCCACGCAGCAGGGCGAAACGGGCACCCGACAGCTTGGCTGCGGTTTCGAAGTCCAGGCCGCCGCTCAGCTCGCCGAGGGCCACGTGGTCCTTGATCTCGAAGTCGAAGGTGCGCGGGGTGCCCCAGCGGCGTACTTCAACGTTGTGATCTTCATCGGCACCGACCGGGACGCTTTCGTCCGGCAGGTTAGGGATTTCCAGCAGGATCGAATCCAGCTCGGCCTGAATGCCGTCCAGCTCGACCTTGCCGCTGGCCAGTTCGTTGGCCATGCGCTCGACGTCAGCCATCAGCGGAGCGATATCTTCGCCGCGGGCCTTGGCCTGGCCGATGGATTTGGAACGGGCGTTACGCTCGGCCTGCAGTTGTTCGGTACGGGTCTGCACCACCTTGCGGCGTTCTTCCAGTGCTTCGATGCGCGCGACATCCAGGCTGAAGCCACGGGAGGCCAGGCGGTCCGCCACTTCCTGAAGTTGGCCGCGTAACAGTTTGGAATCGAGCATGTCGTTCTCTCGTTGGTTCAGAATTTGGTCAAAGACAGGCCGGCCCAGGTTGCGAGCAGCCCGCCAAATACGCTGATCCCGGCATAACCGAAGGCCAGCGGCGCCTGCCCGCTTTCGAGCAGGCGCACGGTATCCAGTGAAAAGGATGAAAATGTCGTCAGACCGCCGAGAAACCCGACGATCAGGCCCGCGCGCAGCTCGACCGGCACCAGCGGGCGATGCAGAAACAGCCCGTAGAGCAAGCCGATCAGCAGGCAGCCAATCAGATTGACCGCCAGCGTACCGAGATAGAAGTGGCGTGGCCAGTGGGCATTGACCCAATTGGCCGTGGCAAAACGCAACAGGGTTCCGGCAATGCCGCCCGCGCTGACGGCGGCGATCACGGCAATCATGGTTTTCTCCGTTGCCGCGGGCTCTTGCGGTCGAGCTCGGCCAGGTGTTTGAGCTTCTCGCCGATCTTCAATTCCAGGCCACGCGGTACCGGTTGGTAGTAATGGCGCGGTTCAAGGTTGTCGGGGAAATAGTCTTCGCCGGCTGCGTAGGCATCCGGCTCGTCATGGGCGTAACGGTATTCGTCGCCATAACCCAGTTGCTTCATCAGCTTGGTCGGCGCATTGCGCAAGTGTAGCGGCACTTCCAGCGAACCATGCTCGCCGGCTTCACGCAGGGCGGTTTTGAAGCCCATGTACACGGCATTGCTCTTTGGCGCGCAGGCCAGGTAGGTAATGGCCTGGGCGACAGCCAGCTCGCCCTCAGGGCTGCCCAGGCGCTCCTGTACATCCCAGGCCGCCAGGCACAGGCTCAAAGCGCGGGGATCGGCGTTGCCGATGTCTTCGCTGGCCATGCGCACCACGCGCCGGGCGATGTACAGCGGATCGCAGCCACCGTCGAGCATGCGCGCGAACCAGTACAGCGCGCCGTCGGGGTTGGAGCCGCGCACCGACTTGTGCAGCGCGGAAATCTGGTCGTAAAAGGCTTCTCCGCCCTTATCGAAACGGCGGCGGCTGTCGCCGAGCAGGCTTTGCAGCAGCTCGACGCCAATTTCGCTGCCGTCTTCGGCGAGGTCCGAGGCGTTCTCAAGGAAGTTGAGCATGCGCCGGCCATCGCCATCGGCGGCGGCCATGAGCATCTGGAAGGCTTCATCGCCGACGCGCAACTGGCGCTTGCCCAGGCCACGTTCTTCCGTCAGAGCGCGATTGACCAGCTTGCGCAGCGCGGCCTCGTCAAGACTTTTGAGCACATAAACCCGCGCTCGCGACAGCAGCGCATTGTTCAGCTCGAACGAAGGGTTCTCGGTAGTTGCACCGATAAAGATCAGCGTGCCGTCTTCGACATAGGGCAGGAAGGCATCCTGTTGCGACTTGTTGAAACGGTGCACTTCATCAACAAACAGGATGGTACGTCGCCCGTACTGCCCGGCCTGCTGCTTGGCGATGTCCACCGCATGACGGATTTCCTTGACCCCGGCGAGCACCGCCGAAACCGTCTCGAAATGGGCATCACAGAACTGCGCCAGTAGCCGCGCCAGGGTGGTCTTGCCGACCCCGGGCGGGCCCCAGAAGATCATCGAGTGCAGCGCGCCCGCTTCCAGTGCCTCGCGCAGCGGCTTGCCGCGGGCCAGCAGGTGTTCCTGGCCGACGTACTCGTCCAGGTTGGCCGGGCGCAAGCGCGCGGCCAGGGGCTGGGCTACGGGGTCACTACGAAACAGATCCATGGACGGCGCTACTACCTCTTACTCGGAGATGACATCCGCGCCTTTGGGGATGTCGAACTTGAACTTGCTCGCCGGGATCGCTTCGTTGGCTTTAACCCCGGTGAACAGAATGTTAGTACGCTGGCCGACGCTGTCGATCAGCTGCATGTCATTGACCAGGCCTTTGCGGAACGAAAGACGCAAGGAGTCGAACAGCGTGTCTTTGGTTTTCGGCTTGAGGGTGAAATCCATGACGTCACCTTGTTCCTTGGAGGTGATATCGAAGCTCTGGCTGATCTTCGATACGTCACCGGACAGCAGCAAAGCCGGGGTTTCGGTTAGGCGCTGATCAAGTTTCTTGATGGTCGCCTGTTCCAGATCCGGGTCCCACAGAGTAACGGTCTTGCCATCCGAGACCACCACCTGCTCCTGCGGTGCATCGGTATGCCAGTAGAACAGGCCAGGGCGCTGTACCGACATCTGCCCCGCCGTTTCCTGCAGGCTGGTGCCGCTGGCATCCAGGGTCAGCTGGGAGAAGCGGGCTTCGATGGTTCTGGACTTTTCCAGCAACTGGGTCAGGCGTGCCACATCCTGCTCACCGGCAAATGCCGAAGCGCTGGACAAGGCCAAAGCGGAAACCAACATCATGCGAATCAGGCGCATGGCAATCCTCGTTGCAGTATGGATGGGCCTGTGGCCGGTCGCTGGCCACAGGCTGGAAGGTTCATCAGTCGCGGGATGGCCCGGGGGCAATCACTTCGCGCGAGCCGTTGGTGTTCATCGCGGTGACCACACCGGCCATTTCCATCGCCTCGATCATCCGCGCGGCGCGGTTGTAGCCGATCTTCAGCTTGCGCTGTACGGCGGAGATGGAGGCGCGGCGGCTTTCCAGGACGAATTGCACGGCTTCATCGTACAGCGCGTCGGTTTCGGCATCATCGTCGCCACCACCGCCGCCACCACCGTCGAAACCGCTACCGGCTTCTTCGACGCCGCTGAGGATATCTTCGTTGTAGTCCGGAGCACCGCGCAGTTTCCACGCCTCGACTACCCGATGGACTTCATCGTCGGACACGAAAGCGCCATGCACACGAATCGGCAGGCTGGTGCCCGGCGGCATGTAGAGCATGTCACCGTGGCCGAGCAGCTGTTCGGCGCCGCCCTGATCGATGATGGTTCGGGAGTCGATCTTGCTCGAAACCTGGAAGGCCATACGGGTCGGAATGTTGGCCTTGATCAGACCGGTAATCACGTCCACCGAAGGCCGCTGGGTCGCGAGAATCAGGTGGATACCGGCGGCACGGGCCTTCTGGGCGATACGCGCGATCAGCTCTTCGACCTTCTTGCCGACAATCATCATCATGTCGGCGAATTCGTCGACCACCACGACGATGGTCGGCAGGGTTTTCAGCAGCGGCGGCACGTCGTCCATGCTTTCGCGCTTGAACATCGGGTCGTAGATCGGCTCACCGGCCTCTTCGGCGTCTTTGACCTTGCGGTTGAAGCCCGCCAGGTTACGCACGCCCATGGCCGCCATCAGCTTGTAGCGCCGTTCCATCTCGGCAACGCTCCAGCGCAGGGCGTTGGCGGCGTCTTTCATGTCGGTGACCACAGGGCAAAGCAGGTGCGGAATGCCTTCGTAGATCGACAATTCGAGCATTTTTGGGTCGATCATGATCAGCTTGGCGTCTTCCGGGCCGGACTTGAACAGGATCGACAGGATCATCGCGTTGACCCCCACCGATTTACCCGAACCGGTGGTACCGGCTACCAGCAGGTGCGGCATCTTGGCCAGGTCAGTGATCACCGGCTTGCCGCCGATGTCGTGCCCCAGGGCCATGGTGACTGGCGATTTGGCTTCGTCGTATTGCGGCGACGACAGCACTTCGGAGAAGCGCACGATCTGCCGGTCTTCGTTGGGAATCTCGATACCGACGGTGGTCTTGCCGGGAATCACTTCAACGACGCGCACGCTGGTCACTGCCAGGGAACGGGCGAGGTCTTTCGCCAGGTTGGCGATACGGCTGACCTTGACGCCGGCGGCCGGCTGGATTTCGTAACGGGTGATCACCGGCCCCGGATGGATGGAGTCCACCGAGACCTCAACGCCGAATTCCTTGAGTTTGATTTCCAGCAGGTTGCCGACACCGGCCAGGGATTCGGGCGAGTAATTGACCTGCTTTTTCTCGGCAGGATCAAGGATGGAGATCGGCGGCAAGGTGCCTTCGACGGCGCTGTCGACGAACAGAGGCGCCTGCTTTTCCTTCTGCACACGCTTGCTCGGCTCCGGCACCTTGGCCTGCGCCGGCATGATCACTGGCGCAGGCGGCTGCACACGCTCGGCGACAGGTTTGCTCGGGACAGGTTCACGCTCGATGATGCGTTCCTTGGCCTTGACCTGCTCGCGGCGATCCGGCACTACCGGGGCCACTACGTCATACTCATGGTCGTCAACTTCACGCAGCTGCGCTACCAGGCGCTTACGCTCGTTGCGCGCCGCCCACCAGCGGTTGGCGGCGCCCTGGAACAGTTCAAACAGGTCTAGGGTGATCTTGCCGGTCACGTCCATGACCTTGAACCAGGACAGGTCGGTAAACACGGTCAGACCGAACAGGAACAAGGCAATGAACATCAGGGTGCTGCCCTGCACGTTCAACGCGTTCTTGGCCAGGTCGCCAAGGCTTTCGCCCAGCGCACCACCGGCCGAAGCTGGCAGGCTGGCGGCCGAATGGAAATGGATATGCGCCAGCGCCGCGCCCGAAAGCACCAGGAACACCAGGCCGATCAGGCGCCAGGAGAACAGCCAGCCACTCCACTGCCAGGGCTGGTGACGCTCACGGAAGATCTGCCAGGTCTTGATCGCCAGCAATAGCGGGAAGATATAGGCGAAGTAGCCCAACACCATGAACAGGACATCGGCGAAGTAAGCACCCGCACGTCCGGCGGCATTCTGCACCTGCTCGACATTGCTGGTATGGCTGAAGCCCGGGTCGGCCTGGTCGTAGGTCAGCAGCGCCATCCACAGGTACAGGCACAGCGCCCCCATGGCAATCAGCGCGCCTTCCTTGAGGCGATAATGCAATTGCTGGCGCCACTGCGGCACAGGCAAGGGATTCGATGTTGCGGTGGATTTCTTCAAAACGCGTCTATTCCTGCGCTCAATGCGCGTCCAACAGTGATTGACCTATGTGAACAGTCAACAAACCACTACTTTTAACATTACTGCCCGCCTACCGCCATGGCGGCACGCCAGAAACACGCGTAAACGGGGGCCAATTTCCTATATCGCAATTTGAGCACGCATTTTCTTTTGTGACAAAGGCTTATGCGGTGTTTTTATGCAAGTGTGACAACAAAGGCCCATGCAAGTTGCGAAGGCTCCGGAATGGAGCGATGCTGGGCGCCCTCCCCTACTCCGCCATTGAACGACGATGCTGACCTGGTTGAGCCGCGACACCCTGACCTTCCCCGCGCTGGATAAAGCCCTGCGCGATCCCAACGGCCTGCTGGCCGCCGGCGGCGACCTCAGCGCCGAGCGCCTGGTACAAGCCTACCGCCACGGCTGCTTCCCCTGGTACCAGGACGGCCAGCCGATTCTCTGGTGGTCGCCCGACCCGCGTACAGTGCTGTTTCCCGACGAATTGCACGTATCGCGTTCGCTGCGCAAGTTCATCCGCCAGGGCCATTACCAGGTCAGTTTCGACCAGGATTTTGCCGCCGTGATCAAAGCCTGCGCAGCGCCCCGCGACTACGCCGATGGCACCTGGATCACCGACAGCATGCAGGCGGCCTACCTCAAGCTGCATCAACAGGGCTTCGCCCATTCGGTTGAAGTTCGCCAGAACGGCGAACTGGTGGGCGGCCTGTACGGCCTGGCCATGGGCCGGTTGTTTTTTGGCGAGTCGATGTTCAGCCGCGCCGACAACGCCTCCAAGGTAGGTTTCGTGACCCTGGTCGAGCACCTGCAGCAGGCCGGCTTTGCCCTGATCGACTGCCAGATGCCGACCGACCACCTGCATAGCCTGGGCGCCCGGGCCATTGCCCGGGCAACCTTCGCCGACTACCTGCAGCGCTACCTTGACCAACCCAGCAGCGCCAGCTGGGTTTGCTAGGCGAGTTTTTCCAGCTGGCTTACACTTAAATCTAAAGCACCTCCCGAGGGGTTGATCATGACAGAGCTGGCGCGGTTGAAGTTTTATGCCACTCAACCCCATTCCTGCAGTTACCTGCCAGACGAACAGGCCACCACGCTGTTTCTCGACCCGAGCCAGCCGATGGATGTGAACGTCTACGCAGACCTGTCGGAAATGGGCTTCCGGCGTAGCGGCGACCACCTGTATCGCCCGCATTGCCAAAACTGCAACGCCTGTGTGCCGGCGCGGATTCCGGCTGCGCGCTTTCTACCCAACCGTCAGCAGAAACGCATCCTCAAGCGCAATGCCGACCTGACCGTCAACGCCGCACGCCCAGCGTTCAAGGAGGAGTACTTCGAGCTGTACCGGCGCTACATCGAACAACGCCATGCTGACGGTGACATGTACCCGCCCAGCCGCGATCAGTTTGCCACCTTCCTGGTCCGTGACCTGCCGTTCTCCCGCTTCTACGAGTTCCGCCTCAACGGCCGTCTGGTCGCCGTAGCGGTCACCGACCTGCTGCCCAATGGCCTGTCGGCGGTCTACACCTTCTACGACCCCGACGAAGAGCGCCGTAGCCTGGGGCGCTTTGCCATCCTCTGGCAGATCACCGAAGCCCTGCGCCAGGGTCTGGATGCGGTCTACCTCGGTTACTGGATCAAAAACTGCAAAAAGATGAACTACAAAACCCAGTACCGCCCCATTGAGCTGTTGATCAATCAGCGCTGGGTAACCCTGAACTGAAATCATTGGCTTAAAATCCAGTTTTCGGGCACAATGCACGCCACTTTTTTTGCCTGGCGCAGTTGTGCACCGGGCCATTAACTGGACACCGAGGGCTTTACTGCATGTCGAAAGAAGACAGCTTCGAAATGGAAGGCACTGTCGTCGACACCCTGCCCAACACCATGTTCCGTGTGGAGTTGGAAAATGGGCACGTCGTTACCGCGCATATCTCCGGAAAAATGCGCAAGAACTACATTCGTATTCTGACCGGTGACAAGGTCCGCGTCGAACTGACGCCTTACGACCTGAGCAAGGGGCGCATCACCTACCGCGCCCGCTAAGCGACACCAACAAAAACGCCCGGCTATATGCCGGGCGTTTTTGTTGGTCTTCGAAAAGCATCGCCGGCAAGGCCGACTCCCACAGACTGGGCATACACCCTACCCGTGGGAGCCGGCTTTGCCGGCGATTAGCCGTTACGCCATCTCAGCCGTGGTCTCGAACTCGAACACCAGCTCGCCATCGCGAATGTCGATGTGCACCACACCGCCATGCTCGGCCAGCTCGCCGAACAGGATCTCTTCGGCCAATGGCCGCTTGATCTTGTCCTGGATCAGCCGCGCCATTGGCCGCGCACCCATCTGCGCATCGTAGCCACCCGCCGCCAGCCAGCTGCGCGCCGCATCGCTCACCTCCAGCAGCACGCGCTTGTCTTCCAGTTGCGCCTGCAGCTCGGTAAGGAACTTGTCCACCACGCTCTTGATCACTTCGTGGTTCAGGCGACCAAACTGGATAATGGTGTCCAAACGGTTGCGGAATTCCGGCGTGAAGCTCTTCTTGATCACTTCCATGGCGTCGGAAGAGTGATCCTGCTGGGTGAAGCCAATCGAGGCTCGCGCAGCGGTTTCAGCACCGGCGTTGGTGGTCATGATCACAATGACGTTGCGGAAGTCCGCTTTGCGCCCGTTGTTGTCGGTCAGGGTACCGTGGTCCATCACCTGCAGCAGCAGGTTGAAGACTTCCGGATGGGCCTTCTCGATTTCATCGAGCAGCAATACGCAATGCGGTTGCTTGGTAATGGCCTCGGTGAGCAAACCACCCTGGTCGAACCCAACATAGCCCGGAGGCGCACCGATCAAGCGCGATACGGTATGACGCTCCATATACTCGGACATGTCGAAACGCACCAGCTCGACGCCCAAGGCTTTGGCCAGCTGACGCGCCGCCTCAGTTTTACCGACACCGGTAGGGCCGGCGAACAGGAACGAGCCCACTGGTTTGTCCGGCGACTTCAAGCCGGCACGCGACAACTTGATTGCAGTCGCCAGCGAATCGATCGCTGCATCCTGACCGAAAACGGTCAGCTTCAGATCACGCTCAAGGTTACGCAGCAGCTCTTTGTCGGAGCTGGTGACGTGCTTAGGCGGAATCCGCGCGATTTTCGCGACGATGTCCTCGACTTGTGGCACATCGATACGCTTGACGCGCATCTCCACCGGTTGCAGGCGCTGGTAGGCGCCGGCCTCGTCGATCACATCGATGGCCTTGTCGGGCATGTGCCGATCATTGATGTAACGAGCTGCCAGCTCGGCAGCGGCGCGCAAGGCTTCATCACTGTATTCGATATTGTGATGAGACTCGAAACGCCCCTTGAGGCCACGCAGGATGCCCACGGTGTCTTCCACCGATGGCTCGCTGACATCAACCTTCTGGAAGCGCCGCGCCAGGGCGCGATCCTTCTCGAAGATCCCGCGAAACTCCTGGAAGGTGGTCGAACCGATGCAACGGATATCACCCGAAGACAGCAATGGCTTGAGCAGGTTGGAGGCATCCATGACGCCACCGGAAGCTGCACCTGCACCGATAATGGTGTGAATTTCGTCGATAAACAGGATTGCTTGTGGCCGTTTGCGCAACTCGTTGAGCAGCGCCTTGAAGCGCTTCTCGAAGTCGCCGCGGTACTTGGTACCAGCCAGCAAAGCGCCCAGATCCAGGGAATAGACCACGCTTTGCGCCAGCAGGTCGGGCACCTGGCCATCGACGATACGCTTGGCCAGGCCTTCGGCGATGGCCGTCTTGCCGACACCAGCCTCACCGACCAGCAGCGGGTTGTTCTTGCGCCGACGAGCAAGGATCTGCGCTACGCGCTCGACCTCAAGCTCGCGACCGACCAGCGGGTCGATGCGCCCTTGACGGGCCTGCTCGTTGAGGTTGCTGGCATAGGCATCCAGTGGATTGCCCGACGATGAAGTTTCACCGCCGTCCTCGTCCTGCATATCCTGCTCGCCCTCGGAGTGCTCACCATGGCCCGGCACCTTGGAGATGCCATGGGCGATGTAATTGACCACGTCGATACGCGCCACGCTCTGCTGCTTGAGCAGGAACACAGCCTGGCTTTCCTGTTCGCTGAAAATCGCTACCAGCACATTGGCGCCGGTGACTTCACGCTTGCCCGAGCTCTGGACATGAAAGACTGCGCGCTGCAACACCCGCTGGAAGCCCAGGGTTGGCTGGGTTTCGCGATCCTCGTCATGCACGGGAATCAACGGCGTGGTGGAGTCAATAAACTCCTGCAGGTCGTGTTTGAGTTTGTCGAGGTTCGCGCCGCAGGCGCGCAGAACGGTCGCGGCGGCCTCATTATCCAATAGTGCCAGCAGCAGGTGCTCGACGGTCATGAATTCATGACGTTTCGAGCGCGCCTCCTTGAAGGCCAGATTGAGGGTGACTTCGAGCTCGCGGTTTAACATAGCTTCACCTCATACCCAAGTGGCCGGCGATTAACCGTCCTTCTCGATTTCACAGAGTAGCGGATGCTGGCTTTCCCTTGCGTATTGGTTGACCTGCATGGCCTTGGTCTCGGCGATGTCACGGGTAAACAATCCGCATACTGCCCGTCCTTCTGTATGGACGGCTAGCATGACCTTGGTCGCCAGCTCGCGATTCAGGTTAAAAAACACCTCGAGCACTTCGACGACGAAATCCATCGGTGTGTAGTCATCGTTGAACAAAACCACCTTGTACATGGGTGGTGCTTGCAGGGCCGGCTTGGCCTCCTGTACCGCCAGGCCAGAACCATCGTCCTCATGCGATTGCGGGCGATCCTGATTGAATGTTAGTCGAATCTGGCTATGTGCATGCATGGAAAGAATTTCATCATTTCGACAGGTTGGATTATGGATTGACCGCACAGGCGACGGGCAACTGCCGCCACCTCACCTTGACTATCGGCAAAACGGTGTTACAACCAATAAGAACCCACCGTGGTCGATAAAGATCCGCGCAGTCAACCAGAATTTTCGCAGGTTCATATGCGGATGGAGTGGATGATACTCCAGTGATGGAGTCCTTTGCAGAGGGATATGAGGATGGCAAGCGGTAAAGTCAAGTGGTTCAACAATGCCAAGGGCTATGGCTTCATCAATGAAGACGGGAAAACAGAGGATCTGTTTGCACACTACTCGGCCATTCAGATGGACGGCTATAAAACATTGAAAGCCGGTCAACCCGTCAAGTTCGAGATTATCCAGGGCCCCAAAGGCATGCACGCGGTGAACATCACCAGTGCAACCGTTCAACCCGCCGCCACCACCCCCAACCCCAACCCGGAAACAGTCAAGGCCTGATCCCCCAGACAAAAAAAAACCGGCCAGCCCGCAGGGGCTGGCCGGTTTTTTGTGCTGATTACATGTGTTTGATCAGCGCATCACCAAAACCGGAGCTACTGACCAACGTCGCACCATCCATCAGGCGCTCGAAGTCATAAGTCACGGTTTTAGCCGCGATGGCACCATTGGTACCCTTGATGATCAGGTCAGCCGCCTCGGTCCAGCCCAGGTGGCGCAGCATCATTTCGGCCGAGAGGATCACCGAACCCGGGTTGACCTGGTCCTTGCCGGCGTATTTCGGCGCGGTACCGTGGGTGGCTTCGAACATGGCCACGGTGTCGGACAGGTTAGCGCCCGGCGCAATACCGATACCACCCACTTCTGCCGCCAGGGCATCGGAGAGGTAGTCACCGTTGAGGTTAAGGGTGGCAATCACGTCATATTCGGCCGGACGCAGCAGGATCTGCTGGAGCATGGCGTCAGCGATGGCGTCCTTGACGATGACTTCACGACCGGTTTTCGGGTTCTTGAACTTCATCCATGGGCCGCCATCGAGCAGCTCAGCACCGAATTCGTTCTTGGCGATCTCGTAACCCCAGTCCTTGAAGGCACCTTCGGTGAACTTCATGATGTTGCCCTTGTGCACGATGGTCAACGACTTGCGGTCGTTGTCCACTACGTACTGCAGAGCCTTGCGCACCAGGCGCTGGGTGCCTTCCTTCGATACCGGCTTGATGCCGATGCCGCAATCCTGGTCGAAACGGATCTTGGTGACACCCATTTCTTCTTTCAGGAACTTGATGACTTTGGTCGCCTCAGGCGAACCGGCCTTCCATTCGATACCGGCATAAATGTCTTCGGAGTTTTCGCGGAAGATCACCATGTCGACGTCACCCGGCTTTTTCACCGGGCTCGGCACACCCTGGAACCACACCACCGGACGCAGGCAGACATACAGATCCAGTTGCTGGCGCAGAGCCACGTTAAGGGAGCGAATACCTCCACCGACCGGGGTGGTCAGCGGACCTTTGATGGAGACGACGTAATCTTTGACCGCGTCCAGGGTTTCCTGGGGCAGCCAGGTATCCTGGTCATACACCTGGGTGGCCTTCTCACCGGCGTAGACTTCCATCCAGGAAATCTTGCGCTTGCCCCCATAGGCTTTCTCTACAGCAGCATCGACCACTTTGATCATGACGGGACTGACGTCTACGCCAATGCCGTCGCCTTCGATGAACGGGATGATCGGATTATCAGGAACATTGAGAGAATGGTCCGCATTGACGGTGATTTTGTCGCCGACTGCCGGAACCTTGATTTTCTGGTATCCCATGCTGCACTCCGTTTTTTTTGGTGTGGTACGTCATCTGGATCCCCAGAGCGTACCCCAGATGCACGGCAACGGGAACCATGGCTGCGAATGCACCAAATTGGAGCTCGCGCACCTACATCTTTGGTCTAAAAAAGGCGCTGTTACACGTTGACCTTGATGATTACGAGCAAGGATTTGATATACTCGGCCGGTGACCAAAGGGTCACTGGGGCGAACCGTCATTCAACCCCGACCTGACTGGGCTGTTACCGCAGTTCAGCCGTTTGACACTCGACTGATGCAATCCACCATCACTGCACAGAACCCTCGACCTTCTGCTCATAGATGTGTCTGAGCGAAGCGCCTACCCTGCGCACTTCGAGATTCTGCGCACGCTCAGCAAAACAGAGAGTTAACCCGAATATGCCCACCCGATCCAAGATCATCTACACCTTCACTGACGAAGCCCCTGCCCTCGCCACCTATTCACTGCTCCCCATCGTCGAAGCCTTCACCGCTTGCGCCGACATCGCCGTAGAAACCCGGGACATCTCTCTGGCCGGCCGCATCCTTTCTGCCTTCCCTGAACAGCTCGGCGCCGACAAGCAAGTGGCCGACCACCTGGCAGAACTGGGCCAACTGGCAACCACGCCAGAAGCCAACATCATCAAGCTGCCGAACATCAGCGCCTCGGTACCGCAGCTCAAAGCCGCGATCAAGGAACTGCAAGCCAAGGGCTTCAACGTTCCTGACTACCCTGAAGCCGCCGCTACCGATGTCGAGAAAGAAGCCAAGGCTCGCTACGACCGCATCAAGGGCAGCGCCGTAAACCCGGTTCTGCGCGAAGGCAACTCCGACCGCCGCGCGCCGCTGTCGGTCAAGAACTACGCACGCAAGCACCCGCACAAGATGGGCGCCTGGGCTGCCGACTCCAAGTCCCACGTGGCACACATGAGCCACGGCGACTTCTACGGCAGCGAGAAAGCCGCGCTGATCGAAGCCGATGACAGCCTGCGCATCGAACTGCTGGACAAGAACGGCACCACCACCGTTCTGAAAGAAAAGACCTCGGTCAAAGCTGGCGAGATCATCGACTGCGCAGTATTGAGCACCAAAGCCCTGCGCAAGTTCATCGCCGCCGAAATCGAAGACGCCAAGGCCAAAGGCGTACTGCTGTCGGTACACCTCAAAGCCACCATGATGAAGGTCTCTGACCCGATCATGTTCGGCCAGATCGTTGCCGAGTACTACCAGGACGCGCTGAACAAGCACGCAGCTGTACTGGAAGAGATCGGCTTCAACCTGAACAACGGTATCGGCGACCTGTACGCCCGCATCAAGGCCCTGCCAGCTGAACAGCAGGCGCAGATCGAAGCCGACGTCAAAGCCGTCTACGACGTGCGCCCGGCGCTGGCCATGGTCAACTCCGACAAGGGCATCACCAACCTGCACGTGCCAAGCGACGTCATCGTCGACGCCTCGATGCCGGCGATGATCCGTGACTCGGGCAAGATGTGGAACACCGAAGGTCAGTTGCAAGACACCAAGGCAGTCATCCCGGACCGTTGCTACGCGACCATCTACCAGGCCGTTATCGAAGACTGCAAGCAACACGGCGCCTTCGATCCGACCACCATGGGCAGCGTACCGAACGTTGGCCTGATGGCGCAGAAAGCCGAAGAGTACGGCTCGCACGACAAGACCTTCCAGGCCAAGGCCGACGGCGTGATCCGTGTAGTTGACGGCAAGGGCAACCTGCTGCTGTCGCAGGAAGTCGAAGCCGGCGACATCTTCCGCATGTGCCAGACCAAAGACGCGCCGATCCAGGACTGGGTCAAACTGGCCGTCAACCGCGCCCGCGCCAGCAACACCCCGGCGCTGTTCTGGCTTGACCCGCAGCGTGCCCACGACGGCGTGCTGATCGAGAAGGTCCAGAAGTACCTGAAAGACCACGACACCGCTGGCCTGGACATACGCGTCTTGTCGCCTGTCGAGGCGATGAAGGTTTCCCTGCAGCGCATCCGTGCTGGCCAGGACACCATCTCGGTAACCGGTAACGTACTGCGCGACTACCTGACCGACCTGTTCCCGATCATGGAGCTGGGCACCAGCGCCAAGATGCTGTCGATCGTGCCGCTGATGAACAACGGCGGCCTGTTCGAAACCGGCGCCGGCGGTTCGGCACCGAAACACGTACAGCAACTGGTTGAAGAGAACTTCCTGCGCTGGGATTCCCTGGGCGAATTCCTGGCCCTGGCCGCCTCCCTGGAACACCTAAGCAGCGCCTACGGCAACGCCAAGGCCCAGGTCCTGGCCAACACCCTGGATCAGGCTACCGGCAAGTTCCTCGACGAGAACAAGTCGCCAGCCCGAAAGGTCGGCGGTATCGACAACCGTGGCAGCCACTTCTACCTGACCCTGTTCTGGGCCCAGGCACTGGCCGCCCAGACCGAAGACGCCGCCCTGCAAGCGCGCTTCGCCCCACTGGCAAAAGCCCTGGCCGAGAACGAAGCGACCATCGTCGCCGAACTCAACGCCGTTCAGGGCAAGCCGGCTGAAATCGGTGGTTACTACTACCCGGATGCCGAGCTGACCAGCAAAGTGATGCGCCCGAGCCAGACCCTCAACAGCGCGATTGCCGCCCTGTAAGGTTCGCTTGACGTAACATCGGAAGCCCCGGCCACGCACCGGGGCTTCTGCTTTTCCGGGCTACCACCACAGGACCGACTGCATGACCTGGCAACCCCACATCACCGTCGCCACTATCATCGAAGACCAGGGCCGCTTCCTCATGGTCGAGGAATTCAAAGCCGGCAAACACGTCTACAACCAACCCGCCGGGCACCTGGAAGCCAACGAGAGCCTGCTCGACGCCGCCCGCCGTGAAACCCTCGAAGAAACCGCCTGGGAAGTCGAACTGACCGGTGTGGTCGGCATCTACCTCTATACCGCCCCGAGTAACGGTGTGACCTACCAGCGCGTGTGCTTCGCCGCCCGCCCACTCAAGCATCACCCCGAGCGCGCCCTGGACAGCGACATCGTCCGCGCCGCATGGCTGACCCGCGACGAATTGCTGGCAGACCCTGAACGCTGGCGCAGCGAGTTGGTGCCACGCTGTATCGACGACTACCTGGCCGGGCCGCTGCACAGCCTGGCATTGATCCGCGACTGACAGTGACGATGCCTTGAAGGCCGCAGCCTGATAGAATCGTTGTCTTTTTCCAGATACACAGCCGGTACCTATGACCAGTCCAGCACTTTACGAACCCGAAAAGACACGCGTTATTGTCGGCATGTCCGGCGGCGTGGACTCTTCCGTCTCCGCCCTCCTGCTGATGGAGCAGGGCTACCAGGTGGAAGGCCTGTTCATGAAGAACTGGGAAGAGGACGACGGCACCGAATACTGCACCGCCCGCGAAGACCTGGCCGACGCCCAGGCCGTATGCGACCGCATCGGCATCAAGCTGCATACCGCCAACTTCGCCGCCGAATACTGGGACAACGTCTTCGAACACTTCCTGGCCGAGTACAAGGCCGGACGCACGCCGAACCCGGACATCCTGTGCAACCGCGAAATCAAGTTCAAGGCGTTCCTCGACTACGCCCTGATGCTCGGCGCCGACCTGATCGCCACCGGCCACTACGTGCGCCGCCGCGACACGGACGGCCGCACCGAACTGCTCAAGGGCCTGGACCCGAACAAGGACCAGAGCTACTTCCTGCACGCCGTCGGCGGCAAGGAAATTGCCCGCACTCTGTTCCCGGTTGGCGAGCTGGAAAAGCCCGAAGTACGCGCCATTGCCGAGAAACACGGCCTGGCCACAGCGAAGAAGAAAGACTCCACCGGCATCTGCTTTATCGGAGAGCGCCGCTTCAGCGACTTCCTCAAGCAGTACCTGCCAGCACAGCCTGGTGAAATCCAGACCACTGAAGGCGAAGTCATCGGTCGTCATCACGGCTTGATGTACCACACCATCGGCCAGCGCCAGGGCCTGGGCATCGGCGGCCTCAAGGACGCCGGCGACGAGCCGTGGTACGTGCTGGAAAAAGACCTCGCCCGCAACGTGCTGGTGGTAGGTCAAGGCAATGAGCATCCATGGCTGTTCTCCCGCGCCCTGCTCGCATCGGAAATCTTCTGGGTCAACCCGATCGACCTGTCCAGCCCACGGCGCCTGACCGCCAAGGTCCGCTACCGCCAGAGCGATCAGGACTGCACCCTGGAACTGACTGCCAGCGGCTACCGTGCCGTGTTCGACGAACCCCAGCGCGCTGTGACCCCGGGCCAGTCGGTGGTGTTCTATGACGGTGAAATCTGCCTGGGTGGCGGCGTGATCGAAACGGCCGAGCCGTGGAGCGCACGCTGATGAGCTCGATCCAAGAGCAACTGATCGCCCTCGGCGGCGTGTTCCAGGCTGCAGTGCTGGTGGACCGCATCGCCCGCACCGGCCAGGCCAGCGAGGCCAATCTGGGCTGCATGCTGGGCAGCCTGCTGGTGCGCGACCCGCAAAACACCCTGGAAGTATTCGGCGGCGACGACCTCAACCTGCGTGACGGCTACCGCGCCCTGGCCAGCGCCCTGGAGCGCGATCCGGGCAGTCTGCAACGCGAGCCGCTGCGCTACGCATTGTCGATGCTTGGTCTTGAACGTCAACTGGCCAAGCGTGGCGACATGCTTGATGTGATCGGCAATCGACTGCCACAGATCCAGTCTCAGGCCGACCATTTCGGCCTGGTGCATGAAAACGTCATTGCCTCCAGCGGCGCCCTGTATCAGGACACTTTGAGCACCTTGCGCCAGCGCATCCAGGTACACGGCGACATGCGCCACCTGCAGCAACCAAGCAACGCCTCGAAGATCCGCGCCCTGCTGCTCGCCGGCATTCGCGCAGCACGCCTGTGGCGGCAGCTGGGCGGGCATCGCTGGCAGCTGGTGATCAGCCGGCGCAAATTGCTCAAAGAGCTGTATCCGATGTTGCGTGGCTGACAAAGCCATCGCGGAGCAAGCCCGCTCCCACAGAGTCATCTCATACTTGTGGGAGCGGGCTTGCCCCGCGATATAGCCAAATATTTACTGGCGGACCATTGGTCAGCCACCCGACTCGGGCGCATTTTTCATGTATGATATGCGCCCTCTTCAAAGCCTGACTGTCCGAGAACACCCCATGCAGCTTTCCTCGCTCACTGCGGTTTCCCCTGTTGACGGCCGTTATGCCGGCAAAACCCAGGCCCTGCGCCCTATTTTCAGCGAATACGGCCTGATCCGTTTCCGCGCCCTGGTCGAGGTGCGCTGGTTGCAGCGCCTCGCCGCTCATCCGCAAATCGCTGAAGTTCCAGCGTTTTCCGCCGAAGCCAATGCACTGCTCAATGGTCTGGCCGATGAGTTCGCCCTCGAGCACGCCGAGCGCGTGAAAGAAATCGAGCGCACCACCAACCACGACGTCAAGGCCATCGAGTACCTGCTCAAAGAGCAGGCTGCCAAGCTGCCAGAGCTGGCCAAGGTGAGTGAATTCATCCACTTCGCCTGCACCAGTGAAGACATCAACAACCTGTCCCACGCCCTGATGCTGCGCGAAGGCCGCGATACCGTGCTGCTGCCGCTGATGCGCCAGATCGCCCAGGCCATCCGTGAACTGGCCCACCGCTTCGCCGACGTGCCGATGCTCTCGCGCACCCACGGCCAACCGGCTTCGCCGACCACCCTGGGTAAAGAGCTGGCCAACGTCGTCTATCGCCTTGAGCGCCAGATCGCTCAGGTCGCCGCTGTCCCGCTGCTGGGCAAGATCAACGGCGCCGTCGGCAACTACAACGCCCACCTGTCGGCCTACCCGCAGATCGACTGGGAAGCCAACGCCCGCGCCTTCATCGAAGACGAGCTGGGCCTGGTGTTCAACCCGTACACCACGCAGATCGAGCCGCACGACTACATCGCCGAGCTGTTCGACGCGATCGCCCGCTTCAACACCATCCTGATCGACTTCGACCGCGATATCTGGGGCTACATCTCCCTGGGATACTTCAAGCAGCGCACCATCGCGGGTGAAATCGGTTCCTCGACCATGCCGCACAAGGTCAACCCGATCGACTTCGAGAACTCCGAAGGCAACCTGGGTATCGCCAACGCACTGTTCCAGCACCTGGCCAGCAAGCTGCCGATCTCGCGCTGGCAGCGCGACCTGACCGACTCCACCGTGCTGCGTAACCTGGGCGTCGGTTTCGCCCACAGCGTGATCGCTTACGAGGCCAGCCTCAAGGGCATCAGCAAGCTGGAAATCAACGAAGCCCGTATCGCCGAAGACCTGGACGCCTGCTGGGAAGTCCTCGCCGAGCCGATCCAGACCGTCATGCGCCGCTACGACATCGAGAACCCCTACGAGAAGCTCAAAGAGCTGACCCGTGGCAAAGGCATCAGCCCGGAAGTACTGCTGACCTTCATCGATGGCCTGGACATGCCGGCTGAAGCGCGCGAAGAACTGAAAAAGCTGACCCCAGCCTCCTACATCGGTAACGCTGCGGCTCAAGCCAAACGCATCTGATCTGCGCCCTGCGCGTAAACGCCCGGCTCAGCCGGGCGTTTTTATTACCGAAAGAAAATTACTTTTTTTCAATAGGTTACACATGAATCCTGATACTCCACTGCAGCTGCTGGGCGGCCTCACTGCCCGCGAATTCATGCGCGACTACTGGCAGAAGAAACCTCTGCTGGTGCGCCAGGCCTTCACTGATTTCGAAAGCCCGATCGACGCCGACGAACTGGCCGGCCTGGCCCTGGAAGAAGAAGTCGAATCGCGCCTGGTCATCGAACACGGCGAGCGCCCGTGGGAAATGCGTCGCGGCCCGTTCGAGGAAGACACCTTCAGCACCCTGCCCGAGCGTGACTGGACCCTGCTGGTACAGGCGGTGGACCAGTTTGTGCCTGAAGTCCACGAACTGCTGGAGCACTTCCGCTTCCTGCCGAGCTGGCGCATCGACGACGTGATGATCAGCTTCGCTGCTCCGGGTGGCAGTGTCGGCCCGCACTTCGACAACTACGATGTCTTCCTGCTGCAAGGCCAGGGCAAGCGCAACTGGAAAATCGGCCAGATGTGCGACAGCGACAGCCCGCTGCTCGAACATGCCGATCTGCGCATCCTGGCTGAATTCGAGCAAAGCGAAGAGTGGACCCTGGAGCCGGGCGACATGCTCTACCTGCCGCCGCGTCTGGCCCACTACGGCATTGCCGAAGACGACTGCCTGACCTACTCGGTGGGCTTTCGCGCCCCTAGCGCCGCTGAAGTGCTGACCCACTTCACCGACTTCCTCAGCCAGTTCCTGCCTGACGAAGAGCGCTACACCGACGCCGACGCCCAGCCGGTCAGCGACCCGCACCAGATCCAGCACGACGCCCTTGGCCGCCTGAAGAACCTGCTGACCGAGCACATGGGCGACGAACGCCTGCTGCTGACCTGGTTCGGCCAGTTCATGACCGAGCCGCGCTACCCGGAACTGGTCAGCGGTGAGCCGCTGGACGAAGCGGAACTGATCGAAAGCCTGGCCCAGGGCGCGATCCTGATCCGCAACCCAAGCGCACGCCTGGCCTGGTCTGAAGTCGATGACAACCTGCTGCTGTTCGCCAGCGGCCAGAGCCGTCTGCTGCCGGGTGAGCTGCGCGAACTGCTGAAGCTGATCTGCGCCGCCGACGCGTTGCATATTGAAAACCTTGAGCAGTGGCTTGAAAACGATCAAGGCATTACCTTGATCTGCGAACTGGTCAAACAAGGAAGCTTGGGGTTTGCCAATGAATAAGATCCGTGTCCGCCTCGCCGACTGGCACAAAGACAACGCCGACATCCGCCGCATCCGCGAAGCCGTGTTCATCGCCGAGCAGTGCGTACCGCCAGAACTGGAGTGGGATGCCGACGACAACAGCGCCGTGCATTTCCTCGCGATGGAGGGTGACTACGCCATCGGCACAGCGCGCCTGCTGGCTGATGGTCAGATCGGTCGAGTATCGGTGCTCAAGGACTGGCGCGGCCTGAAAGTCGGCGATGCGCTGATGCAGGCGGTTATCGTCGAAGCGCAGAATCGCGACCTCAAGCAGCAGATGCTCAGCGCCCAGGTGCAGGCAACGCCGTTCTACGAGCGCCTTGGCTTCAAGGTAGTCAGCGAAGAGTTCCTCGAGGCGGGCATTCCGCACGTGGACATGGTTCGCGAGTCGCGCGAACTGGCCTGATAAGCCATCGCGGGGCAAGCCCGCTCCCACTGTGGGAGCGGGCTTGCCCCGCGATGAGGCCAGCAAAACCCCTACAAATTTGCCATCATGCCCACTCCACCCGCGGAGATCATGGACATGCCGCTACGCCCCCTACTCGCCTCCCTGCTTCTGTCGTTCAGCCTGAATGCGCTGGCCGCCACTGAAGTCCTGCCGCTGAACCACCGCACCAGCGCCGAACTGCTCCCCACCGCACAATCGTTCATCGGCAAGGATGGCAGCGTCAGCGCCTTTGAAAACAAGCTGATCGTCAACGCCGAGCCCGAGCGTATCGAAGACCTGCGCACCCTGCTGCAACAACTGGACACCGCGCCGCGACGCCTGATGATCAGCGTCGACAATAACGACAGCAACTTCCAGGATAACCGCGGTAGCGCCCGCGTCATCCGCTACGGCACCGCCAACCGCGAAGGCGGCCTACAGCAGGTACAAGCCACCGAAGGCAGCCCGGCACTGATCCAGGTCGGCCAGAGCATTCCGATCACCAGCACCAGTACCGACGGCTTCGGCCGCGTGCAAAGCGACACCGAATACCGCAACGTCACCCAGGGCTTTTACGTCACCGCGAGCGTCAGCGGCGACACCGTCAACCTGAACATCAGCACAAACAATGACCGGATGAGCCTGGAGCGTCCTGATGTAGTGAAGGTTCAAAGCACCGACACAAAAGTCAGCGGCAAGCTCGGTGAATGGATCACCCTGGCCGGGGTCAACCAGCAGAGCCAGTCCGAACGTAGTGCTTCTGCCCTCAGTTACAGCACCCAGCGCGGTGAGAACATGACTTTGCGGGTAAAAGTCGACGCACTGGACTGAACCCAGACAAATCAAGGGCTCGACCAAAGGACTTGGAACTGACCGGCGAGTCGCATTAGACCAAAGATGTAGTGGTTTGAAAAAAGCACTACAAAACATTTGACGACCTCAAATCGCCGAGGCATGATGGCCCCGCTCCCGCTAATCAGAGGCCCTGGCAAGGGCCTTCGAGCCGCGCTCTAACCTACCCACCTGAGCCGGATCGTGTCTGTACAGCCCACAAGGCAGTTTGACGAGATTGCGACTGGAACGAAGTTGTCCCGAGGGACGGAAGCGCATCAAGAGGCACCCGGCAGCACTGTTTACTGCAGCTCGGCAACCACGAGCCACCCTGCAGCGAATACCTCGCCCACGCCTGCTCACTTCCCCTCTTCGAGCCCCATCGTTCGACCGTCGCATATTTCGCTGAACATGACTTACGCCAGGCTTCTGATCTGCGCTGTGTGAGCGAGAATTTTTCCAAGACCGATGCGACGAGGTTTATTTCCATGGCACTGACACGCGAACAGCAAATTGCAGCCCTCGAAAAAGACTGGGCCGAAAACCCGCGCTGGAAAGGCGTGACCCGTACCTACACCGCCGCTGATGTCGTACGTCTGCGTGGCTCGGTCCAGCCTGAGCACACCCTGGCCCGCATGGGTGCCGAGAAGCTGTGGAAGCTGGTCACCCAGGGTGCACACCCATCCTTCCGCCCGGAAAAAGATTTCGTCAACTGCATGGGCGCCCTGACCGGCGGCCAAGCTGTTCAACAGGTTAAAGCCGGTATCCAGGCTATCTACCTGTCCGGCTGGCAAGTGGCTGCCGACAACAACTCGGCCGAGTCCATGTACCCAGACCAGTCGCTGTACCCGGTTGACTCGGTGCCAACCGTGGTCAAGCGCATCAACAACTCGTTCCGTCGTGCCGACCAGATCCAGTGGAAAGCCGGCAAGAACCCAGGCGATGACGGCTACATCGACTACTTCGCGCCAATCGTGGCTGACGCCGAAGCCGGTTTCGGCGGCGTACTGAACGCCTACGAGCTGATGAAGAACATGATCGAAGCAGGCGCCGCCGGCGTTCACTTCGAAGACCAGCTGGCCTCGGTGAAAAAATGCGGTCACATGGGCGGCAAAGTACTGGTTCCAACCCAGGAGGCCGTTCAGAAGCTCAGCGCTGCCCGTCTGGCAGCCGACGTTGCCGGTGTACCGACCATCATCCTGGCCCGTACCGATGCCAACGCCGCTGACCTGCTGACCAGCGACTGCGACCCGTACGACCAGCCGTTCGTGATCGGCGAACGCACCCAGGAAGGCTTCTACAAAGTACGCGCCGGCCTGGATCAAGCCATTGCCCGCGGCCTGGCCTACGCTCCATACGCCGACCTGATCTGGTGTGAAACCGCCAAGCCGGACCTGGAAGAAGCCCGTCGCTTCGCCGAAGCGATCAAGAAGGAATACCCGGACCAGATCCTGTCCTACAACTGCTCGCCTTCTTTCAACTGGAAGAAGAACCTGGACGACGCGACCATCGCCAAGTTCCAGCGCGAACTGTCGGCCATGGGCTACAAACACCAGTTCATTACCCTGGCCGGTATCCACAACATGTGGCACGGCATGTTCAACCTGGCGCACGACTACGCCCGCAACGACATGACCGCTTACGTGAAACTGCAGGAACAAGAGTTCGCTGACGCTTCGAAAGGCTACACCTTCGTCGCTCACCAGCAGGAAGTCGGCACCGGCTACTTCGACGACATGACCACCGTGATCCAGGGTGGCAAGTCCTCGGTAACCGCACTGACCGGCTCGACCGAAGAAGAGCAGTTCCACTGATCTCTGATCGATTGCTGAAATTCGGGTAACAGACAAAACCCGGGGCCTGTGATGGGGCTCCGGGTTTTGTTTTTATCGACCCGACCCCACAGTGCCGCGTGATTCGGCCGATTCGCCACTTCCCTATAAATCCCCATTGGCTATGCTAGGTGCACAACAACACCAAGGATTGGCCATGCCCCGCCCATTGACCCTGCTCTGCCTGGCCCTGCTCGGCGCAGCTTTCTATATATATGCACTGGCCAGCCAGAACGCGCTGCTCGGTCTTGCCGTCAAACCGATCCCAGTGCTGGCATTGATCGCCTGGCTCAGGACCGCAGCGCCTTCGCGCTACCGGCAATGGATCACCATTGGCCTGGGCTTCTCGCTACTGGGCGACATCCTTTTGGCCGTACCTGGCGACCTGTTCGTATTTGGCCTGGCAGCGTTTCTTTGCGCCCATCTGGCCTACCTGCGCGGCTACCTGAGCGAGACACGCGAGCGGGCAACCTCGTCTTTGGTAATTTCGGCGCTAGTCGGTGCCACGCTGCTGGCTGTACTGATCAGTCACGGCCTGGGCGAGCTACTGATTCCGGTAACGGTGTACGCCCTGGCCATCAGCGCGATGCTCTGGCGTGCGCTGGCCTGTGGAGGCATTGCCGCGCTGGGGGCCATCGCCTTCGTATTCTCCGACAGCCTGATCGGCATCGACCGCTTTGTCGGCCATTTCCAGGCGGCCCCTTACCTGATCATCCTCGCCTACTGGCTGGGCCAATGGGCTATTGCCGCCTCGGCCTACACCAACCGCTCAGCAAAAACCTTGATCCAGACCGCGGCAGGCCAGGATAAATTCGGTTAAAACACGAGGTGTGGAAACTTGCGGGTGATGCCTATGCCACACAACTTTGTAGTTGACCCGAACAGTAGGACGAATTGCACACCTTCAAATGATATTAATTATCATTTCGAAGTTACAGCTTCATTACGCGTTGCAAGAAACATAATTAACAAAACCCGAGACAATGCCCGCCCCATGCGGCCTGCAGCGAGTTACGAAAGATTTTTGTTCTTAATCCTACGAATAAATTTGCTGCAGAAATTTTACTTGCACCGGGTTTACCCATAAAATCAGCACGATAGATTCCGCTGCGACATATCGTCACTGCTTTACTACTTTCCAAGCCGCAGAGACTGGTCTCTGTATAAGGATTTTCAGCATGCCCGATTCGACAGGACTCATCGCCCACAACTGGGGCTTTGCCATTTTCCTTTTGGGTGTCGTTGGCCTGTGTGCCTTCATGCTCGGTCTATCCGCCCTGCTCGGTAGCAAGGCCTGGGGCCGCAGCAAGAACGAACCCTTCGAGTCCGGCATGCTGCCTACTGGTGGCGCCCGCTTGCGCCTGTCAGCCAAATTCTATCTGGTCGCGATGCTCTTCGTGATCTTCGATATCGAAGCCCTCTTTCTCTTTGCATGGTCTGTGTCCGTCCGCGAAAGCGGCTGGACCGGATTCGTCGAAGCTCTCGTTTTCATAGCAATTCTGTTGGCAGGTCTTGTCTACCTTTGGCGCGTCGGGGCACTTGATTGGGCTCCCGAAGGTCGTCGCAAGCGGCAAGCGAAGCTGAAACAATGAGGCTTTGGCAATGCAATACAATCTCACCAGAATCGACCCGGATGCTCCCAACGAGCAATATCCAATCGGAGAACGGGAAACCGTCTCCGATTCGCTGCTAGAGGACCAGGTCCACAAGAACATCTTCATGGGCAAACTTGAAGATGTGCTCAGTGGTGCGGTCAACTGGGGGCGTAAAAACTCCCTGTGGCCGTACAACTTCGGCCTCTCCTGCTGCTACGTGGAAATGACCACGGCCTTCACGGCGCCCCACGACATCGCCCGCTTCGGCGCCGAAGTCATCCGGGCATCGCCGCGTCAGGCCGACTTCATGGTTATCGCCGGTACCTGCTTCATCAAGATGGCGCCGATCATCCAGCGTCTGTACGAGCAGATGCTTGAACCCAAGTGGGTCATCTCCATGGGTTCGTGCGCCAACTCCGGTGGCATGTACGACATTTACTCGGTCGTTCAGGGGGTCGACAAGTTCCTCCCCGTGGATGTCTATGTCCCTGGTTGCCCGCCTCGCCCTGAAGCCTTCCTGCAAGGCCTGATGTTGTTGCAGGAGTCGATTGGCCAGGAGCGTCGTCCTCTTTCCTGGGTTGTCGGTGATCAAGGCATTTACCGTGCCGAGATGCCGTCGCAGAAAGAGCAACGCCGTGAACAGCGCATCCAGGTCACCAACCTGCGCAGCCCCGACGAAGTCTGATCCAGCTATCTGTTGCCTGCGCGTGCGCGACAGGCAGCCTGGCTTCATTCTCTACGTTGACCGAAAGCGACCGAGACCATGACAGCGGACACCGCTATTTATATCCCGCCTTACAAGGCTGACGACCAGGATGTGGTTGTCGAACTGAACAACAAATTTGGCCCCGAGGCGTTCGTCGCCCAGGAAACCCGCACCGGCATGCCGGTGCTTTGGGTTACCCGCGCCAAACTCAAGGAAGTCCTGAGCTTCCTGCGCAATGTTGCCAAACCGTACAGCATGCTCTACGACCTGCATGGTGTGGACGAACGTCTGCGCACCCAGCGCCGTGGCCTGCCAGGTGCCGACTTCAGCGTGTTCTACCACCTGCTCTCGGTGGAACGGAACAGCGACGTAATGATCAAGGTAGCCTTGAGCGAAGGCGACCTGAACCTGCCGACCGTGACCGGTATCTGGCCGAACGCCAACTGGTACGAGCGCGAAGTCTGGGACATGTTCGGCATCGACTTTGCCGGCCACCCGCACCTGACCCGGATCATGATGCCGCCGACCTGGGAAGGTCACCCGCTGCGCAAGGACTACCCCGCGCGCGCCACCGAGTTCGATCCGTACAGCCTGACCCTGGCCAAGCAGCAGCTTGAGGAAGAAGCCGCGCGTTTCAACCCCGAAGCCTGGGGCATGAAGCGCCAGGGCGCCAACGAGGACTACATGTTCCTCAACCTGGGCCCGAACCACCCTTCGGCTCACGGTGCCTTCCGTATCGTCCTGCAGCTGGACGGCGAAGAGATCGTCGACTGCGTTCCGGACATCGGTTACCACCACCGTGGTGCCGAAAAGATGGCCGAGCGTCAGTCCTGGCACAGCTTCATTCCCTACACCGACCGTATCGACTACCTCGGCGGGGTGATGAACAACCTGCCGTACGTGCTCGCGGTCGAGAAGCTGGCCGGCATCCAGGTGCCACAGAAGGTCGACGTGATCCGCATCATGCTGGCCGAGTTCTTCCGGATCACCAGCCACCTGCTGTTCCTGGGTACCTACATCCAGGACGTCGGTGCCATGACTCCGGTGTTCTTCACCTTTACCGACCGTCAGCGCGCCTACACCGTGATCGAAGCCATCACCGGCTTCCGTCTGCACCCGGCCTGGTACCGCATCGGTGGTGTCGCCCACGACCTGCCGCGCGGCTGGGAAAAACTGGTGAAAGACTTCGTCGACTGGCTGCCAAAGCGCCTCGACGAATACACCAAGGCGGCCCTGCAGAACAGTATCCTCAAGGGCCGGACCATCGGCGTTGCCCAGTACAACACCAAAGAGGCCCTGGAATGGGGCGTCACCGGTGCCGGCCTGCGTTCCACCGGCCTGGACTTCGACCTGCGCAAAGCCCGCCCTTATTCCGGCTACGAGAACTTCGAGTTTGAAGTACCGCTGGCCCACAACGGCGATGCCTACGATCGCTGCATGGTCCGTGTCGAGGAGATGCGCCAGAGTATCCGCATCATCGACCAGTGCCTGCGCAACATGCCGGAAGGCCCGTACAAAGCGGATCACCCGCTGACTACGCCGCCGCCGAAAGAGCGCACCCTGCAGCACATCGAAACCCTGATCACCCACTTCCTGCAGGTTTCGTGGGGCCCGGTCATGCCGGCCAACGAATCCTTCCAGATGATTGAGGCGACCAAGGGCATCAACAGTTACTACCTGACGAGCGACGGCGGCACCATGAGCTACCGCACCCGGATTCGCACCCCGAGCTACCCGCACCTGCAGCAGATCCCTTCGGTGATCCGCGGCAGCATGGTCGCGGACCTCATTGCGTACCTGGGCAGTATCGACTTCGTTATGGCTGACGTGGACCGCTAAGCATGAACAGCACGCTTATCCAAACCGACCGTTTCGCCCTGAGCGAAACCGAGCGCTCGGCCATCGAGCACGAGATGCATCACTACGAGGACCCGCGCGCGGCGTCCATCGAAGCCCTGAAGATCGTTCAGAAGGAACGCGGCTGGGTGCCGGACGGCGCCATCTATGCCATCGGCGAAGTGCTCGGCATTCCCGCCAGCGACGTCGAAGGCGTAGCAACCTTCTATAGTCAGATCTTCCGTCAGCCGGTTGGCCGGCACATCATCCGCGTTTGCGACAGCATGGTCTGCTACATCGGCGGCCACGAGTCCGTGGTCAGCCAGATCCAGAGCGAGCTGGGTATTGGCCTGGGCCAGACCACCGCCGACGGCCGCTTCACCCTGCTGCCAGTGTGCTGCCTGGGTAACTGCGACAAGGCCCCGGCGCTGATGATCGACGACGACACCTTTGGCGATGTCCAGCCTGCTGGCGTTTCCAAGTTGCTGGAGGGTTACGTATGACCATCACTTCCTTCGGCCCGGCCAACCGCATTGCCCGCAGCGCCGAGACGCATCCGCTGACCTGGCGCCTGCGCGACGACGGCGAGCCGGTCTGGCTGGACGAGTACCAGGCCAAGGACGGCTATGCCGCCGCCCGCAAGGCCCTGGCACAGATGTCCCAGGACGATATCGTCCAGACCGTCAAAGATTCCGGCCTCAAGGGCCGTGGCGGTGCGGGCTTCCCCACCGGCGTCAAATGGGGCCTGATGCCCAAAGACGAATCGATGAACATCCGCTACCTGCTGTGCAACGCGGATGAAATGGAGCCCAACACCTGGAAAGACCGCATGCTGATGGAGCAACAGCCCCATCTGCTGGTCGAGGGCATGCTGATCAGCGCCCGCGCGCTGAAGGCTTACCGTGGCTACATCTTCCTGCGTGGTGAATACACCACCGCGGCGAAGAACCTCAACCGCGCTATCGATGAAGCCAAGGCCGCAGGCCTGCTGGGCAAGAACATCCTCGGCAGCGGCTTTGACTTCGAGCTGTTCGTGCACACCGGCGCCGGGCGTTACATCTGCGGTGAAGAAACCGCACTGATCAACTCCCTCGAAGGCCGCCGCGCCAACCCACGCTCCAAGCCGCCCTTCCCTGCCGCCGTCGGCGTCTGGGGCAAGCCGACCTGCGTGAACAACGTCGAGACCCTGTGCAACGTTCCGGCCATCGTCGGCAACGGCGTCGACTGGTACAAGTCGCTGGCTCGTGAAGGTTCTGAAGACCACGGCACCAAGCTGATGGGCTTCTCCGGCAAGGTCAAGAACCCGGGCCTGTGGGAACTGCCATTCGGCGTTACCGCCCGCGAGCTGTTCGAAGACTACGCCGGCGGCATGCGCGACGGCTACAAGCTCAAGTGCTGGCAGCCTGGCGGCGCCGGTACCGGTTTCCTGCTGCCCGAGCACCTCGACGCGCAAATGTACGCCGGTGGCATCGCCAAGGTCGGTACCCGTATGGGTACTGGCCTGGCCATGGCCGTGGACGACAGCGTCAACATGGTTTCGCTGCTGCGCAACATGGAAGAGTTCTTCGCCCGCGAGTCGTGCGGCTGGTGCACTCCGTGCCGCGATGGCCTGCCGTGGAGCGTGAAGATGCTGCGCGCCCTGGAGAAGGGACAAGGCAAAGCGGAAGACATCGAGACCCTGCTGGGCCTGGTCAACTTCCTCGGCCCTGGCCGCACCTTCTGCGCCCACGCACCGGGTGCCGTCGAGCCGCTGGGTAGCGCCATCAAGTATTTCCGTCCGGAGTTCGAGGCCGGCGTCGCACCTGTTACAGGCAGCGAAGCCCTGCGCCCGAATCTGGCCAAGCCGATCGTCGTCGGCGCATAACAAATGAAATGCGGGTGGTCCGTGCCTCCCGCTGCCTCAACGGCTCGCCAGGTAGTCCCTGCGCGGGCCGCAGGCACACAGATTTCCATTAGCCACGCCCGCAGACGCGGGCCAACGAAGAACTTTGAACCATGGCCACTATCCACGTAGACGGCAAAGCGCTCGAAGTCAACGGTGCAGACAACCTGTTACAGGCGTGTCTGTCGCTCGGCCTCGACATCCCCTATTTTTGCTGGCACCCGGCGCTCGGTAGCGTCGGCGCCTGCCGCCAGTGCGCGGTCAAGCAGTACACCGACGAGAACGACACCCGTGGTCGTATCGTCATGTCCTGCATGACCCCAGCCACCGATGGCACCTGGATTTCCATCGACGACGAAGAGTCCAAGGCGTTCCGCGCCAGCGTCGTCGAATGGCTGATGACCAACCACCCGCACGACTGCCCGGTCTGTGAGGAAGGCGGTCACTGCCACCTGCAAGACATGACGGTAATGACCGGCCACAACGAGCGCCGCTACCGTTTCACCAAGCGTACCCACCAGAACCAGGAGCTCGGCCCGTTCATCGCCCACGAGATGAACCGCTGCATCGCCTGCTACCGTTGCGTGCGTTACTACAAGGACTACGCCGGCGGTACCGACCTGGGCGTATTCGGTGCCCACGACAACGTCTACTTCGGTCGCGTTGAAGACGGCGTACTGGAGAGCGAGTTCTCCGGTAACCTCACCGAGGTCTGCCCGACCGGTGTGTTCACCGACAAGACCCACTCCGAGCGCTACAACCGTAAGTGGGACATGCAGTTCGCCCCGAGCATCTGCCATGGCTGCTCCAGCGGTTGCAACATCAGCCCGGGTGAACGTTACGGCGAACTGCGCCGGATCGAAAACCGTTACAACGGTTCGGTCAACCAGTACTTCCTCTGTGACCGTGGCCGTTTCGGCTATGGCTACGTCAACCGCGAAGACCGTCCACGTCAGCCGCTGCTGGCCGATGGCACCAAGCTGAGCCTGGATGCTGCGCTGGACAAGGCCGCCGACATGCTGCGCGGTCGCAACATCGTCGGTATCGGCTCGCCGCGCGCCAGCCTGGAAAGCAACTACGGCCTGCGCGAGCTGGTCGGTGCCGAGCACTTCTACTCGGGTATGGAAGCCGGTGAACTGGCGCGTGTACGCCTGGCCCTGCAGGTCCTCAACGACAGCCCGCTGCCGGTCCCGACCCTGCGCGAGATGGAAGACCACGACGCCGTGTTCGTCCTCGGCGAAGACCTGACCCAAACTGCTGCCCGCGTGGCCCTGGCCCTGCGCCAGTCGGTCAAGGGCAAGGCCGAAGCCATGGCCGATGCCATGCGCGTTCAGCCTTGGCTCGATGCTGCGGTGAAAAACATCGGCCAACACGCCATGTACCCGCTGTTCATCGCCAGCCTGGCCGAAACCAAGCTCGATGACGTCGCTGAAGAATGTGTCCACGCAGCGCCGGACGACCTGGCCCGTATCGGTTTCGCCGTGGCTCACGCCATCGACCCGAGCGCCCCTGCCGTCGAAGGCCTGGACGCCGAAGCCCTGGCCCTGGCCAAGCGCATCGCCGACGCCCTGGTTGCCGCCAACCGTCCGTTGGTGGTCGCCGGTACCTCGCTGGCCTCCAGCGCACTGATCGAGGCTGCTGCCAACATCGCCAAAGCCCTCAAGCTGCGTGCGAAGAACGGCTCCCTGAGCCTGGTGGTGCCTGAGGCCAACAGCCTGGGTATGGCCATGCTCGGTGGCGAGTCCGTCGACGCCGCACTGGACGCTGTGATTGCCGGCAAGGCCGACGCCATTGTCGTCCTCGAAAATGACCTGTACAGCCGTGTGCCAGCTGCGAAGGTCGACGCTGCCCTGGCCGCCGCCAAGGTGGTGATCGTCGCCGATCACCAGAAGACTGCAACTGCCGAACGCGCTCACCTGGTGCTGCCAGCGGCAAGTTTCGCCGAAGGCGACGGTACCCTGGTCAGCCAGGAAGGCCGCGCCCAGCGCTTCTTCCAGGTATTCGATCCGACCTACCTGGACAGCAGCATCCTGGTTCACGAAGGCTGGCGCTGGATGCACGCCCTGCGTGCGACCCTGCTCAACAAGCCGGTGGACTGGACCCAACTGGACCACGTCACCAGCGCCTGCGCCGCTGTCACGCCACAACTGTCGGGCATCGTCAACGCCGCGCCGTCCGCTTCGTTCCGCATCAAGGGCATGAAGCTTGCGCGTGAGCCGCTGCGCTACTCCGGCCGCACCGCGATGCGCGCCGACATCAGCGTGCACGAGCCACGTACCCCGCAAGACAAAGACAGCGCCTTCGCCTTCTCCATGGAAGGTTACTCGGGCTCGGCCGAGCCGCGTTCGCAAGTGCCGTTCGCCTGGTCTCCGGGCTGGAACTCGCCACAAGCCTGGAACAAGTTCCAGGACGAGGTTGGCGGTCACCTGCGCGCAGGCGACCCAGGCACCCGCCTGATCGAAACCGAGGGCGACAAGCTGCACTGGTTCGCCAGCATTCCGGCAGCCTTCTCCCCGGCGCGTGGGACCTGGCAGGTCGTGCCGTTCTACCACCTGTTCGGCAGTGAAGAGAACTCTTCGCGCGCCGCGCCGGTACAAGAGCGCATCCCGCAGGCTTACGTTGGCCTGGCCAAGTCCGAAGCCGACCGCCTGGGCGTCAACGATGGTGCGATGCTCAGCGTGAACGTGGCTGGCATGACCCTGCGTCTGCCATTGCGCATCAATGAAGAACTGGGCGCAGGCCTGGTTGCCCTGCCCAAAGGCCTGGCCGGCATTCCGCCCGCCATCTTCGGTGCATCCGTCGAAGGCCTGCAGGAGGCAGCACAATGACCTGGTTCACCCCTGAAGTGATCGATGTGATCATCACTGTCATCAAGGCCGTGGTCATCCTGCTGGCCGTGGTGGTCTGCGGCGCGCTGCTCAGCTTCGTCGAGCGGCGTCTGCTGGGCTGGTGGCAGGACCGTTACGGTCCGAACCGCGTCGGCCCGTTCGGTATGTTCCAGATCGCAGCCGACATGCTGAAGATGTTCTTCAAGGAAGACTGGAACCCGCCCTTCGTCGACAAGATGATCTTCACCCTGGCGCCGGTCGTGGCCATGAGTGCCTTGCTGATCGCCTTCGCTATCATCCCGATCACCCCGACCTGGGGTGTCGCGGACCTGAACATCGGCGTGCTGTTCTTCTTCGCCATGGCCGGTCTGTCGGTGTACGCGGTACTGTTCGCCGGCTGGTCGTCGAACAACAAGTACGCCCTGCTCGGCAGCCTGCGGGCCTCGGCCCAGACCGTGTCGTACGAAGTGTTCATGGGCCTGGCGCTGATGGGTATCGTTGCCCAGGTCGGCTCGTTCAACATGCGCGACATCGTTGACTACCAGGCCCAGAACCTGTGGTTCATCATTCCGCAGTTCTTCGGTTTCTGCACCTTCTTCATCGCTGGCGTCGCCGTGACTCACCGTCACCCGTTCGACCAGCCGGAAGCAGAACAGGAACTGGCCGACGGTTACCACATTGAATATGCCGGCATGAAATGGGGCATGTTCTTCGTCGGTGAGTACATCGGCATCATTCTGGTCTCGGCGCTGCTGGTAACCCTGTTCTTCGGTGGCTGGCACGGTCCGTTCGGCATCCTGCCGCAAGTACCGTTCCTGTGGTTCGCCCTGAAAACCGCGTTCTTCATCATGCTGTTCATCCTGCTGCGCGCCTCGATCCCGCGCCCGCGCTATGACCAGGTGATGGACTTCGGCTGGAAGTTCTGCCTGCCGCTGACCCTGATCAATTTGCTGGTGACCGCTGCGCTCGTGTTGCTCAACACGCCAGCTGTTGCGGCCCAGTGAGGATTTGACCCATGTTCAAGTATATTGGCGACATCGTTAAGGGCACAGGCACCCAGCTGCGCAGTCTGGTGATGGTGTTCTCTCACGGTTTTCGCAAACGTGACACCCTGCAGTACCCCGAAGAGCCGGTCTACCTGCCGCCACGCTACCGTGGCCGCATCGTCCTGACCCGCGACCCGGATGGCGAAGAGCGCTGTGTAGCGTGCAACCTGTGTGCCGTGGCGTGCCCGGTCGGTTGCATCTCGCTGCAGAAAGCCGAGACAGAAGACGGTCGTTGGTACCCGGAGTTCTTCCGTATCAACTTCTCCCGTTGCATTTTCTGCGGCCTCTGCGAGGAAGCCTGCCCGACCACCGCAATCCAGCTGACGCCGGATTTCGAAATGGCCGAGTTCAAACGTCAGGAACTGGTGTACGAGAAAGAAGATCTGCTGATCTCCGGCCCCGGCAAATACCCTGACTACAACTTCTACCGTGTTGCAGGTATGGCTATTGCCGGCAAGCCGAAAGGCGCCGCGCAAAACGAAGCCGAGCCGATCAACGTGAAGAGCTTGCTCCCTTAAGGAAGAAAGATGGAATTCGCTTTCTATTTCGCATCCGGTGTCGCTGTGGTGTCCACCCTTCGGGTGATCACCAACACCAACCCCGTGCACGCCCTGCTCTACCTGATCATTTCGCTGATCTCCGTGGCGATGACCTTCTTCGCCCTCGGCGCTCCGTTCGCCGGTGTCCTGGAAGTGATCGCCTACGCTGGCGCCATCATGGTGCTGTTCGTCTTCGTGGTGATGATGCTCAACCTCGGGCCGGCTTCGGTCGCCCAGGAACGTGGCTGGCTCAAGCCGGGTATCTGGCTGGGCCCTGTGGTCCTCGCCGCGCTGCTGCTGCTCGAACTGCTGTATGTGCTGTTCAGCAGTGATAGCGGCGCCGGCATTGGCCACACTACAGTCGACGCCAAAGCGGTCGGCATCAGCCTGTACGGTCCTTACCTGCTGGTGGTGGAACTGGCCTCGATGCTGCTGCTCGCTGCAGCGGTGACGGCTTTCCACCTCGGCCGCAACGAGGCGAAGGAGTAATCACATGACTGCAATTCCTCTCGAGCATGGCCTGGCAGTCGCCGGCATCCTGTTCTGCCTCGGCCTGGTCGGCCTGATGGTGCGCCGCAACATTCTTTTCGTGTTGATGAGTCTGGAAATCATGATGAACGCCTCGGCACTGGCGTTCATCGTTGCCGGTAGCCGCTGGGCGCAGCCGGATGGACAGATCATGTTCATCCTGGTGATCAGCCTGGCAGCCGCCGAGGCCAGTATCGGCCTGGCGATCCTGCTGCAGCTGTATCGCCGCTTCCACACTCTCGACATCGATGCAGCCAGTGAGATGCGCGGATGAACCTTATCTTCCTGACGTTCCTGTTCCCCCTGATCGGCTTCCTGCTGCTGTCGTTCTCGCGCGGTCGCTGGTCCGAGAACCTGTCGGCGCTGGTCGGCGTCGGTTCGGTGGGCCTCTCGGCCGCCGTGGCCGCCTACGTGATCTGGCAGTTCAACGTCGCACCGCCTGAAGGTGGTGCGTACAGCCAGCTGCTGTGGCAGTGGATGTCGGTGGACGGCTTTGCGCCGAACTTCACCCTGTACGTGGATGGCCTGTCGGTCACCATGCTCGGCGTGGTCACCGGTGTCGGCTTCCTGATCCACCTGTTCGCGTCCTGGTACATGCGCGGTGAAGCCGGTTACTCGCGCTTCTTCGCCTACACCAACCTGTTCATCGCCAGCATGCTGTTCCTGGTGCTGGGCGACAACCTGCTGTTCATCTACTTCGGTTGGGAAGGCGTGGGCCTGTGCTCGTACCTGTTGATCGGTTTCTACTACAGCAACCGCAACAACGGTAATGCCGCACTCAAGGCCTTCATCGTTACCCGTATCGGCGACGTGTTCATGGCCATCGGCCTGTTCATCCTGTTCGCCCAGCTCGGCACCCTGAACGTGCAGGAGCTGCTGGTACTGGCGCCGCAGAAGTTCCAGGCCGGTGATTTCTGGATGGTCCTGGCAACCCTGATGCTGCTCGGTGGTGCGGTCGGTAAATCCGCCCAGCTGCCGCTGCAGACCTGGCTTGCGGACGCGATGGCCGGTCCTACCCCGGTTTCGGCACTGATCCACGCCGCAACCATGGTTACCGCCGGTGTCTACCTGATCGCCCGTACCCACGGCCTGTTCGCCCTGGCCCCTGACGTGCTGCACCTGGTCGGTGTGGTCGGCGGTGTGACCCTGGTCCTGGCCGGCTTCGCTGCTCTGGTACAGACCGACATCAAGCGTATCCTCGCCTACTCGACCATGAGCCAGATCGGCTACATGTTCCTGGCCCTGGGCGTTGGTGCCTGGGAAGGCGCGATCTTCCACCTGATGACCCACGCCTTCTTCAAGGCCCTGCTGTTCCTTGCTTCCGGTGCGGTGATCGTTGCCTGCCACCACGAGCAGAACATCTTCAAGATGGGCGGCCTGTGGAAGAAACTGCCGCTGGCCTACGCCAGCTTCATCGTCGGTGGTGCCGCTCTGGCTGCCCTGCCGCTGCTGACCGCCGGTTTCTACTCCAAGGACGAGATCCTCTGGGAAGCCTTCGCCAGCGGCAACAACGGTCTGCTGTACGCCGGTCTGGTCGGTGCGTTCATGACCTCGCTGTACACCTTCCGCCTGATCTTCATCGCCTTCCACGGCGAAGCCAAGACCGAAGCGCATGCTGGCCACGGGATCTCCCACTGGCTGCCACTGGGCGTGCTGATCGTGCTGTCGACCTTCGTCGGTGCCTGGATTCATCCACCACTGGCCGGTGTCCTGCCGCAGAGCGTCGGCCATGCCGGCGGCGAAGCCAAGCACAGCCTGGAAATCGCCTCGGGCGCCATCGCCATCGCCGGTATTCTGCTTGCCGCCGTACTGTTCCTCGGCAAGCGTCGCCTGGTGACTGCGATCGCGGGCAGCGCTATCGGTCGTGTGCTGTCGGCCTGGTGGTTCGCCGCCTGGGGCTTCGACTGGATCTACGACAAGCTGTTCGTCAAACCTTACCTGCTGATCGCCCACATCCTGCGCAAGGATCCGGTTGACCGCAGTATTGGCCTGATTCCGCGTATGGCAAAAGGCGGTCATGCCGCCATGAGCAAAACCGAAACCGGTCAGCTGCGCTGGTATACCGCTTCGATCGCCGTAGGTGCCGTGCTTGTACTCGGTGCCGTTGTAATGGCTGCGGTCTGATATGAACCTTGCGACTTTGCGAAAGGAATTGAGCCCGTCATGATTTTGCCTTGGCTGATCCTGATCCCCTTTATCGGCGGCCTGCTGTGCTGGCTGGGTGAGCGCTTCGGCGCCACCCTGCCGCGCTGGATTGCGCTGCTGACCATGTCCCTGCTGCTTGGTATCGGCCTCTGGCTGTGGGCCAACGGGGACTACACCCTGGCCCCTGCTCCAGGCGCTGCGCCTGAGTGGGCGGTCGAATTCAAAGTGCTGTGGATCGAGCGCTTCGGCATCAGCCTGCACCTGGCCCTCGACGGCCTGTCGCTGCTGATGATCCTGCTCACCGGCCTGCTCGGTGTGCTCTCGGTACTGTGCTCCTGGAAAGAGATCCAGCGTCACGTCGGCTTCTTCCACCTCAACCTGATGTGGATCCTGGGCGGTGTGGTCGGTGTGTTCCTGGCCCTAGACCTGTTCCTGTTCTTCTTCTTCTGGGAAATGATGCTGGTGCCGATGTATTTCCTCATCGCGCTCTGGGGTCACAGCTCCTCCGACGGCAAGAAGACCCGGATCTACGCAGCCACCAAGTTCTTCATCTTCACTCAGGCCAGCGGTCTGATCATGTTGGTGGCGATCCTTGGCCTGGTACTGGTCAACTACAGCAACACCGGTGTAATCACCTTCGACTACACCCAGTTGCTCAAGGCTGAACTGCCACCCGCCACCGAATACGTGTTGATGCTCGGCTTCTTCATCGCCTTCGCGGTCAAGCTGCCGGTGGTACCGTTCCACTCCTGGCTGCCTGACGCGCACGCCCAGGCACCGACTGCAGGTTCGGTGGACCTTGCCGGTATCTTGCTGAAAACCGCTGCCTACGGCCTGCTGCGTTTCGCCCTGCCACTGTTCCCGAATGCCTCGGCCGAATTCGCGCCGATCGCCATGACCCTGGGTCTGATCGGGATTTTCTACGGTGCCTTCCTGGCGTTCGCCCAGACCGACATCAAGCGTCTGGTGGCCTTCTCCAGCGTTTCGCACATGGGCTTCGTGCTGATCGGCATCTACTCCGGCAGCCAGCAAGCGCTGCAAGGTGCTGTGATCCAGATGCTGGCTCACGGCCTGTCGGCGGCGGCACTCTTCATCCTCGCCGGCCAGCTGTACGAGCGCCTGCACACCCGTGACATGCGCGAGATGGGCGGCCTGTGGCATCGCATCGCCTACCTGCCGGCCATCAGCCTGTTCTTCGCTGCAGCGTCGCTGGGCCTGCCGGGCACCGGTAACTTCGTTGGCGAGTTCCTGATCCTGATCGGCAGCTTCGTCGCCTCGCCATGGGTCACCGTCATCGCCACTTCCGGCCTGGTGTTCGGTTCGGTCTACTCGCTGATCATGATTCACCGTGCCTACTTCGGCCCGGCGAAGTCGGACGAAGTCCTGGCTGGCATGGATACCCGCGAAATGATCATGGTACTGGGCCTGGCTGGCCTGCTGATCTTGCTGGGCGTCTACCCGCAGCCGTTCCTGGACACTTCCGCCGCCACCATGAGTGGTGTGCAGCAGTGGTTCGGCTCCGCTTTCACTCAACTCGCTTCGGCCCGGTAAGAGCGCTATGGACCTGACGATTCAACACTTTATCGCGCTTGCGCCGCTGCTGATTACCACCATCACCGTTGTCGTGGTGATGCTGGCAATCGCCTGGCGCCGCAACCATTCGCAAACCTTCCTGCTGTCGACCGTGGGCCTTAACCTGGCCCTGCTGTCGATCCTGCCGGTACTCAAAGTCGTGCCACTGGCGGTCACGCCGCTGCTGACCATCGACAAGTTCGCCTGCCTGTACATGGCGCTGATCCTGGTCGCCACCCTGGCCTGTGTAACCCTCGCCCATGCCTACCTGGGTGAAGGCGGCAAAGGCTACCCGGGCAACCGCGAAGAACTGTACCTGCTGATCCTGATGGCTGCCCTGGGTGGCCTGGTACTGGTCAGCGCGCAGCACCTGGCTGGCCTGTTCATTGGCCTGGAGCTGCTCTCGGTACCGGTCTATGGCCTGGTAGCCTATGCCTTCTTCAACAAGCGTTCGCTGGAAGCCGGCATCAAGTACATGGTGCTGTCGGCCGCCGGTTCCGCCTTCCTGCTGTTCGGTATGGCACTGCTGTATGCCGACGCTGGCAGCCTGAGCTTTGACGGTATCGGTAAAGCCCTGGCAGCCACCAACATGCCAAGCCTGCTGGCTCAGCTGGGCCTGGGCATGATGCTGGTCGGTCTGGCGTTCAAACTGTCGCTGGTGCCTTTCCACCTGTGGACCCCGGACGTCTACGAAGGTGCTCCGGCACCGGTCGCCGCCTTCCTGGCCACCGCCAGCAAGGTTGCAGTGTTCGCCGTTGTCGTGCGCCTGTTCATGCTCTCCCCTGCTGCCAGCAGTGGCGTGCTGACCACCGTGCTGTCGGTGATTGCCGTTGCTTCGATCCTGATCGGTAACCTGCTGGCGCTGACTCAAAGCAACCTCAAGCGTCTGCTCGGTTACTCGTCGATCGCCCACTTCGGTTACCTGCTGATCGCCCTGGTGGCGAGCAAGGGTCTGGCCGTCGAAGCCATTGGCGTGTACCTGGTCACCTACGTGATCACCAGCCTGGGTGCCTTCGGTGTCATCACCCTGATGTCGTCGCCGTACAACGGCCGTGACGCAGACGCTCTGTACGAGTACCGCGGCCTGTTCTGGCGCCGTCCGTACCTGACCGCGGTACTGACCGTGATGATGCTGTCGCTGGCCGGTATCCCGCTGACCGCAGGCTTCATCGGCAAGTTCTACATCATCGCTACCGGCGTCGAGTCGCAGCTGTGGTGGTTGGTCGGTGCCCTGGTGATCGGTAGTGCCATCGGCGTGTTCTACTACCTGCGTGTGATGGTCACCCTGTTCCTGATGGAACCGAACCTGCGTCGTCACGATGCTCCGCTGAACTGGGAACAGCGCACCGGCGGCGTCATGCTGCTGGCCATCGCGATCCTGGCCTTTGTGCTGGGTGTGTACCCGCAGCCGTTGCTGGACATGGTCCAGCATGCAGGCCTGCAACTGGTCGGCTGATCGATCTTGCTGTAACAGACACCCCGCTTCGGCGGGGTGTTTTGTTTTGTGGCTTAAATTGTTATCGCGGGGCAAGCCCGCTCCCACAGGGCTGTCCAAATCCTGTGGGAGCGGGCTTGCCCCGCGATGAGGTCAGTACATATCCATGACTGTGCTTCGTCTGATAGTTGCGACGTCTGATACCCGCTCACCATCCCGGAACCCCATCGATGTGCCCCACCCTACCCCGCTCCTCCCTTGCTCTGTTGATTTCCTGTGCCGCTTCAGTCCAGGCCAGCGATGGCATTGAACTTGGCCAGGTACTTATCCAGGAACAGAGCGAGCTGCAGGACGCTCGCGAACGTCTCAATCAGGTACCAGGCGCCACCAACCTGATTGACATGCAACGGGTGGAGCAAGGCCGGGTCGCCAGCAATCAGGATGTACTCGCCTACCAGCCGGGCGTGTTTGCCCAGTCTGCCGGCAACGACGGTATCAAGTTGTCGATCCGCGGCTCGGGCATCAACCGTGCGCCGGGCAGCCACGGTTCAGGCGTCTACACGATGTTCGACGGCCTGCCGCTGACCGGCCCTGGCGGCACACCGTATGAGTTGTTCGAACCGTTGTGGCTGAGCCGCGCCGAAGTCCTGCGCGGTGCCAACGGTTTCGACCGCGGCGCCCTCGCCCTGGGCGGCGCCATCGATTACATCACCCATACCGGCCATGATGCCGCGCCCTTGCAAGTGCGCTATGAACTGGGCAGCCGCGGCTATGCCAAGCGTCAGATCAGCTCCGGTCAGGTGTTGGGCGATCTGGACTACTACGTGGCCCTGACCGATTCTGAGTACGATGGTTACCAGGAGCACAGCAGCGGCAGCAGCAAGGGCATCGCCGCCAATGTCGGTTATCGCTTCAGCCCGAGCCTGGAAACCCGCTTCTACCTGCGTTACCGGGAAACCGAGAATGATTTGGCCGGGCGCCTGACCAAAGACCAGATCAAGCACCACCCACGCGACGCCAATCCGGCGTACCTGGCTCGGGATGACAGCCGCCCGCAACCGGGCAGCACCTGGGTGGGCAACAAGACCACTTTCTATCTGGACGACGACTCGCGCCTGGAAACCGGGCTGGTCTACCACGACTACCCGATGGACCTGCGCGAGGGCCCGATGCGCCTCAAGGTCGCATATACCGATGTCAGCGGGACACTGAACTATTTCCGTAGAGACACCCTGTTCGGGCACGAAAGCAACACCACCGTGGGCTGGCGGACCACCAAGCACCTGCCCAACAGCGGTGCGTCACAGTTTGTCCGCAAAGATGACATCACCGGCGCCCGGACCCGAGACTTCAGCTACCAGGGTTCGGACACCGTGGTCCACGTCGGCAACGAGCTCGAGCTGGTGCCTGACCTGTGGCTGACCAGCGGCCTGGCGATGATTTATACCCGCCGCGAAAGCGACGTGAGCTTTCCGGCCAATGGCGGCAAGGTCAGCCAGCACGACTGGGACTACGCCCCACGCCTGGGCCTGCGCTACGACATCAACCCTCAATTGCAGGTCTATGGCAACCTGAGCCGCTCGGTGGAGCCGCCGCACCCGTGGTCACTGATCTGGAGCTCGCCCAGCGCCACCCAGCCTATCGAAATGCAGAACCAGACCGCCACCACCCTGGAGCTGGGTGCACGCGGCGAGTCGTCCATCGGCCGCTGGGACCTGGCCTGGTACTACTCGGACGTGCGCCATGAGCTGCTGGCCGTGGAGATCGTGCAAGGCCTGCCCGCCAAGGAGTTCAACGCCAGCCCCACCGTGCACCAAGGCGTTGAAGCCGGCCTCGACAGCCTGCTCTGGGAACGCGGCGGCGTCGGCAAACTGTCCCTGCGTCAGGCCTATACCTTCAGTGACTTCCACTACCGTGATGACGATGTCTTCGGTGACAACCGTCTGCCCGGTATCCCGATGCACTACTACCAGGCCGAGCTGCGCTTCGACCTGCCGAGTGGTTTTTACGCCGGGCTCAATACGCAGATGGCTTCCAAGGTCCAGGTCGACTACGCCAACAGCTATCCTGCCGACGCCTATGCCCTGCTCGGTGCAACCTTGGGCTACAACGCGCCAAAACAGGACTGGCAAACCTGGATCGACCTGCGCAACCTGACCAACAAGCGCTACGCCGCCACAGTCACCCCCGGCTACAACGACAACGGCAAGGACGTTGCCCACTCGACCCCCGGCGAAGGTTTCGGGGTATACGCCGGGGTGTCCTACAGCTTCCGCTAGCTGGGTAGTTGTACCTGTGGTTTGGTCGCAACGAAGATCGCCCAGCTGGACATGAACAGTGCGGCGATCAACGGCCCGATGACAAAACCATTGAGGCCGAATACCGCCAGACCACCCAAGGTCGATATCAGAATCAGGTAGTCCGGCATTTTCGTGTCCTTGCCCACCAGCAGCGGGCGTAACACGTTGTCCACCAGACCGATTACGAACACGCCGAAAGCGACCAGCACCGCACCTTGCCAGATCGCCCCAGTGGCGACGAAATACACCGCAACCGGTGCCCAGACGATTCCCGCCCCGACTGCCGGCAACAGCGATAGAAAGGCCATCAGTACACCCCAGACCAAAGCACTGGGAATATCCAGCATCCAGAAAATGATGCCGCCAAGCGCACCCTGGGTTATCGCAACCAGCAGGTTGCCTTTGACGGTAGCGCGCACCACGCGGTTGAACTTCAGTTGCAAGCGGCGTTTCTGCTGCTCGGCCAACGGCACCGCCGCGCGGATTTTGCGCGCAAGCTCCGCGCCATCACGCAAAAAGAAGAACAGCAGATAGAGCATGACGGCAAAACTCACCAGGAAATCGAAGGTACCCTGACCGAAGCTGAACGCCTGGGTGGCAAAGAACTGGCTGCCTTGCAGAGCCCCCTTGGTAATCTTGTCGCGCAGGCCTGCCAGATCGCTCATCCCCATGCGCTCCAGGCTATTTTGCGCAAAGGCCGGGAGAATATCCTTGAAACGCTCGATGTAGCCGGCCAGGTCCAGCTCGCCGCTCTCAAGGTTCTTGTACAGCGCCGCACCTTCCTGCACTAGCAGGGTGCTGATGATGATCACCGGCAGGATGGCGATCACCAGACATATCAGCAGCGTCAGGCCCGCGGCCAGGTTGCGCCTCCAGTCCAGGCGCGTTAGCAAACGGCGCTGCAGCGGGGCGAAGACGATGCCAAGGATCACCGCCCAGAACACTGCGCCGTAGAACGGCAGCAGGATCCAGATGAAGGCGATGGTCACCAGGGCCAGTAACAGATGCAGGGCCTTGTGCTGCACGGCGGTTTCGTTCATGTGCGCTCCGTTGCTGTTCACAACGTTAGTGCACGGCGCAGTGGCAAAAGTGCCGTGCGCACAAGACGATCGGTCAGGCCCCGGCTGGCCAGGTCTCCAATGCCCGCTCTGCGGTCAGGTCGCTTTCCCAGAAATACTGAGCGCTCAATTCGATTTGCACATAAGCCAGGTCGCCGCTTTCATTGCTTGCATCGTTCGCGCCTGCAAGCCCCTGGGCACCGTCATTGTTACCGCCAGTTGGCGTCACGTCGTACCAAGCCCTCTGACCGAGTGACGTACTCCAGGTCGTCAGGCTGTGCAAATCCGGGTTGGCAAAGGTGAACGTGCAGTTGCTCACACCCGCCAGGTTTTGCCCTTTCCAGTTCCAGTGGTAGGTGGTGTCCACCTGCGCTCGTTCATTCAAGGTGTAACGCGGCTCAAAGGTGGGACGTGAATCAGCAGGCTGCGCAATCGTGACGGACCAAGGTCCATGCGAAAGAATCAAAGTCATTTAGGGTCCTTAAAGCAGGCTGGGCACTGCCATTGATCCATCGGCTAGTTGATAGGCTGAATGGGTTGGAGAAGGCGCACTTGTTTGCCGTCGACTTCGATCTGGCCGTTTTGCTGGAGACGGGTGAACACCCGGGAAACAGTCTCTCCGGCCAGCCCCAGATAATTGCCGATTTCGTTACGTGAGATGCTCAGGTGCAGTTGATTGGCTGCGTATCCAAGCGAGTGAAAGCGTGCCGACAGGTTGACCAGCAAGGAGACGACCCGGGCATCGGCGGCTTTTTTCGAATGCAGCCGGGTCATTTGTTGGGTATTGCGAATCTCACTGCTCATCGCCCGCATCAGATGCCGGCGTATCTGCGGCAAGCGGATCAACAGCTCATCGAGAGGCGCGAAAGGAATTTCGCACACTTCGGTGGTCTCCAGCGCCTGGACTGATACCGGGTACGCTTCGGACCCCAGTCCGGACAGGCCAATCGACTCACCGGGCAGATGGATGCCGATGATCTTTTCTTCACCAGTCTCACTCAGGCAAACGGACTTCAATACGCCGGAGCGGATCACGTAGATCGAGTTGAAACTGTCGCCCTGGCGAAACAGAAAATCGTTCTCTTTCATGGCCCGGACGTGCTTGACCACGTCATCAAGCATGTCGACTTCTTCGGGACTCGCTGAACCAGGCAGGCACAGCGGCGCGAGACTGCAGGTTTTGCATTGTGTCTGGCGGTAAGCTGGCAATCGAATGGGCTCAGGCATTTATCTAGTCCTTATGGCGGAACACACGGTGCGCCTGAGCTGTTTCCATCAAGCGCACTTTGCAGGCCAGACCAGTGTCCCGTGAGCCAACTTCAAACACCCCTCAATAATCGTTATTTGATATCAAACCCTTGTTTCTATTGAATAAATGCAAAGAGTCGGCGCGCAGCACCCGAGGTAAACGCAAGCAGCGGCAAAAGCGCCGTTGACATGGATCAATTACCCACCGGGGCATTCCCGGTAGCATCCGCGCCTTTTGCCGCGACCTGATCATGACCCCGCTTGCCAAACCTGAATTGCTCGCCCCAGCCGGCACTCTGAAGAACATGCGTTACGCTTTCGCCTATGGCGCCGACGCAGTCTATGCCGGCCAACCGCGCTACAGCCTGCGCGTACGCAACAATGAGTTCGACCACGCCAACCTGGCGCTGGGCATCAAAGAGGCCCAGGCCCAGGGCAAGCGTTTTTACGTGGTGGTCAACATTGCCCCGCACAACGCCAAGCTCAAGACCTTCCTCAAAGACCTCGCGCCGGTGATCGAGATGGCCCCGGATGCGCTGATCATGTCTGACCCGGGCCTGATCATGCTGGTGCGCCAGCACTTCCCGCAGATGCCGATTCACCTGTCTGTGCAGGCCAATACGGTGAACTGGGCCAGCGTCGAGTTCTGGCGCAGCCAGGGGCTGACCCGAGTGATCCTGTCCCGCGAACTGTCACTGGAGGAAATCGAGGAAATCCGCCAGCAGGTACCGGCCATGGAGCTGGAGGTTTTCGTCCATGGTGCGCTGTGCATGGCCTACTCCGGCCGCTGCCTGTTGTCGGGTTATCTCAACCGCCGTGACGCCAATCAGGGTAGCTGCACCAATGCCTGCCGCTGGAAGTACAGCGCTACAGCGGCGACTGAAGATGCCAACGGTGATATCGTCCGCGAAGTACAGCCGACTCTGGGGATCGGCGCCCCCACCGAGCAGGTGTTCCTGCTTCAGGAAAGCAATCGTCCGGATGAAGACATGCCGGCCTTCGAGGACGAGCACGGCACCTACATCATGAACGCCAAGGACCTGCGTGCAGTGCAGCACGTCGAACGCCTGACCCGCATGGGCGTGCATTCACTGAAGATCGAGGGTCGCACCAAGTCGCACTTCTACTGCGCGCGCACCACTCAGGTCTACCGCCAGGCCATCGATGATGCCGTGGCGGGCCGTGAGTTCGACCGCAGCTTGATGCTCAATCTGGAATCGCTGGCCCAGCGTGGTTACACCGAAGGCTTCCTGCGGCGTCACGTGCATGATGAATATCAGAACTATCAACGTGGCAACTCGGTGTCCGAGCGCCAGCAGTTTGTCGGTGAACTGACCGGTGAACGCGTCGATGGTCTGGCTGAGGTGAAGGTCAAGAACCGCTTTGCCCTGGGAGATCATCTGGAACTGATGACCCCGCGTGGCAACTATCATTTCGATCTGCACCAGTTGCGCGATCGTCAGGGGGCATCAATCGAGGTGGCACCGGGGGATGGGCATACCGTCTACCTGCCGATTCCCGAGCAGGTAGACCTGGGGTTTGGCTTGTTACTCAAGGAGCTGATTCATTAACGGCTCTGGCCACTACCGCCGCATCGGCCTCGCGTATGACCAGTGAGCGATACTGTGGATCAGCCTTGATCTGCGCCTCGGTGAAGGGAATCACATGCCACTGCTTGGCCGAAAAAGCCTGTGTCTGGTCACTGGCATGCGCTGAACCGGCCTCGCTGGACTCGGAAAAAGCCAGCAATCCCAAGGCCTGCGGCCCCTTGCTATCAAAGGTCACCAGCTGCAGGTAGCTGGTACCACTGACCACCAGGCGCTTGCCAGGCCCGGCCGCTACACTCTGGATCGCATTGTAGACCCCCAGGCTGGCAGGTCCGCCGTGAATCGGCGTGCCGTCGGCGGCTTGCTGGATCTGCCCCCACTGCGCATCAGCCGTCAGACCGGCCTGCTCCACCTCGGCCAGCGAGGCCAGGGCGGCTTGGTTCAAGGCTGCTGCCACGTCGGCGCGCTCGACTGCCAGTCCACGCGGGGTATGTTGGGGATCGCTCGGATCGAACGCTACTCGCCAGATATCCGAGCGCTGCAGCAGCGGCTCCAGAATGTTCTGGAAATGCACCAGCCCGATGCCACTGTCGAGGTCGGCACGCAGGTTCCAGGCTTTCAAGCTGCTGCACAGCGTCGTCAATGGCGAATCCGGCGCCTGTTTACCACACCATTGCAACAGGTCCGGCAGCAGCAGCTCCGCCAGATAGACCTGGTTGTCCATCACCATCTGCTGCAGATCGGCGCCGGTCAGCTTGCCTTCGCGGTTCAGCCGTTGCAGGGCAAAGCGGCTGCGTGGCCCCAGAGGCTGGTCCTCACGACTGACCAACGGCGAATAGCCACGTAACGGCTGCGCCGGATTGACCATCCAGGCGGAGTCGTTGGAGTGCTGGATGAAGTCGCCACGGCTCAGGCTCGGCAGCAGTTGGCTTGGAAAGATGCCCGGCTGCGCTGCACGCGGGTCAATTTTCCAGTTGCAGGCGCTGCGCGAACCGTCGAGCACAATCAACGCCTGTCCTGCTGCCGGATCGCTGCACTGCGCCAGCAAGGCAGCATCGACAAAAGGCACCACCGACTGATTCAGGTACAAGGTTTGTCCCTTGGCGTCCACGGCCAGGGTGTTGACCCAGGGAATACCCTGCAATCGATGCACCGAATCCTGCAGCGCTTTCAGGCTGTCAGCCTGGTTCATGCTGTACCACTGCTGCAGTACGCGAGTGTTGTCCAGGTTGGCGTCGCGCAGGCTGAAAGCGCGCTGTTTGTCCCAGTCCAACCGTCCGGGCCACTGTACAACCGGGCCGAACACTGAGCTGTAAACGTCACGATTGACCGGTGTCAGTTTGCCATCCGCACCCTTGACCGTCACCGTCAGACGTTGGCGGCTCATCGGCATCGACTTGCCATCGAGCAGGTAGCGGGTCGGATCCTTGGGATCGAGCTCAAGCCGATACACCGTGAAATGCCTGGAAGTGTCCACCGTATGGGTCCAGGCCAGGTGGCGGTTGAAACCGATGTTGATCAAGGGCAGACCTGGCAACGCTGCGCCCATGACATCCAGCTTTCCGGGCACGGTAAGCTGCATCTGGTAAAAACGCATGCCGCCCGCCCAGGGAAAGTGCGGGTTAGCCAGCAACATGCCATGACCACTGGCTGATCGCTCGCGCCCCACCGCCACCGCATTGCTGCCACGCTCGAGAGCGAAATTGTTCTGCCGTGCTTGCGCCACGCTCATGTCCACATTCAAGCGCGCGACGGCACTGGGCGGGGTAGCGCCCGCCAGGGCTTCGGCAAACTGCCCTACCCCACCTTCAACCAACAGACGCCGGGTGAGCTTGACCAGATCAAGCGTGGTAATCGGTCTCAGCCACTGCGCCTGCAGGCATTGCGCGCCCTGCCCCTGGGCCACGCGCTCGGCCAGGGCACGGTTGTAGCCCTTGGCATAGCCCTCGAGCAGGGCCCGCACCTGCGCCGGTTGTGCCTGCCAGAAGCCGAATACTGCAGAGGGCGAGTTGAGCCAGCTGAAGAACAGATCACTGGCGAGGTTCTCGCGCTGCTCGAAGGTTACCTGCTCAGGTCCGAAGTAGCGTGAGCGCTCGGCGTTGACCGTGACCACTTCATTGGCCAGCAGGCACAGGTTGTCCTGAGCGTAGGCATAACCGATGCCATAGCCCAGCCCCTGTTCATCCCGGGCCAGGATGTGCGGTACCCCAAAGCTGGTGCGGCGAATTTCGGCACTGGCATCGCCCGGAGCAACACGGGCCTGGGCAGCAAAACTGAGGCCGAGCAGCAGTCCTGCCAGACAGACGCTTGCCAACGGATGGGATTTGATCACGAACACTCCTGCATCGATCAGGGAACTATTGATCCTGATTGAACGAAGCACAGGCGATAAATTTACGGAATCTGCCTTGCCGAAACGTCTTTACCTAAGTGGCTCGATAATTTTTTTTCCCGGGTACTGCAGTTTTGCCACGCTCATTCGTCTTATAGGGTGTAGGCAAGAATTTTGACGGTATCTGGACTGGCCACGAAAGGGAGTGTTCACATGTATAACCAGCAACAGGCAGCGATCGCCAACCGCCCCGAGCGAAAACCTCGGCAAGCCTTGACAGTAAAAGTCGACAACAGCGACAACGAGCGCCCTGGCAACGAACATATTCGCGAACTGCTCAGGACATTCGGGCTGCGTACCAGCCTGATCCGCCTCAAGGTCATCGATGCCTTGCACATGGCCGACAGGAACGGGCGCAGCATCGGCGTACGCGGCGTCCACAGCCAGCTTGAACAGCTGGATGTTCCCCTGTCGTTCCTCAGTGTCCGGGAAGTGCTCAAGCGCTTGTGCGTCGAGGGTGTGATCAGCATGGGCAACGACAAGTGCTACAGCCTCAACCCCGAGGCCCGCAGCATTCTGGAGCAAACCTGCCCACGCTAAGCGAAAGGCCGGCGTATGCCGGCCGTGCTGATCACTTCAGAGCTTGACCTTGCGGCGCATGATGCCGTTGATCACCACAACCGCAACTGCCACCGCAATGGCAATGTACTGGAACACTTGTTCACTGATCGTCCCCTGCTTCTGCAGGTAGGACAGACCGAGCATGATCCCCAGCACCAGCAGGGAGATCAGAATGGAATATTTCAGGCGTTGACCTTGAGTCATTGATATTTCCTTGCAACATCGGGGTAAGGGCCCGGAACGGCCCATGCGCATCATACAACGCAGCCCTGCCGCGAGCGGACAATTTCCTCCTTCTGTAGTGACCTTGCGCCTGAAACCATGGCGTCCCGGGCATTGTCCCAGACGAATGGAAACTCGCCATGTTCCTCGGTCGATTACTAAGTAGCATCACCTTGCTGGTTGGCCTTGAGGCCCAGGCGCTCCCCACCTCGACACTCTCCCCCGATCAACGCGTTGCACTGGGCAAGCAACTGGCCGAACACGCCGGTGCCAGCCAGTGGCAACAACTCTGGCAGCGCTCGCGCCAGGCCGGGTATCTGTACGAACAATCGACTACCCCCCACTTCAGTCTTGATTCCGCCGAGGTCATCAAGGCAACAGCCCTGACCCTGTCGCAGCCAAAAGAGACAAGTGCAGTCAACCAGACCCAGGTTCTGTATCGCCGGGACTTTTCTCCGCAAACCGTAGGTAAACACGCAAAAACCAGTCTCAGCGCCGTGTGCATCTGGGTTGACTGGCGCACCCTCCCGGAGCACGCCGTGAACCGCCCCGGCCCCTACCTCGGGCAAATCAGCCTGCTGCTGGTGCACCCCTGCCAGTAAACGTGGGTTGCCAGACCTTGCCCCCTCGCTCAAGCATCTGGAGCGCAGAACCAAGGGGTTACGCCGAATCAGCCGTGACTTTCCTATTCCCATGGCCCTCCTTGCCTACAAACCACATATCCGATGCCCACCGCCCCTGCTGCGCTTGCTGCCTGTTACGCACGGTCGGGATGTTCAAACATGAAGGTGTCAAGCCAATCCCTACAAGGAAGTCACCATGGAACTGCGCGATCTCAACCGTATTGACATCCAACAGCTGCCCCATTCGCTACAGATGCTCATCGAATGCCTGGGCATTGAAAACGCTTACAACTTGACCTGTGCTTTCGGTGGCCGCCCCAAGTACATCCCCAAGCACCGTGAACGCACCACACTGGCGCAGGTTCTCCCTGCGACAGCCCTGGACGCCCTGATCAAACGTTTTGCCGGTATGGCCCTGGAAATCCCCAAGGTCGACCACTTCCTGCGCCAACTGCGCAATCAACAGATCCAGCAGGAAAGCGCCGAGGGTCTCTCGCGCAGCATGCTAGCCAACAAATACGGCTTGAGCTTGCGCCAGATCGGCAACATCCGCCGCCAGGAGTCGTGTGCACACGCTCGCCTCACCCCTTGAGCCGCTAACCTCGGCACTCAAGACAAATCCGCACAATGATGTGCATTCATCAAAAGGAATTCCGCAATGGCAACTATCGATAACAGTTTGATCGGCTCGGTCATGAATGCCTTGCCACTGGACCGAATGATCTCCGGCCCCTTGCAGGCGATGATTCAGGCGCAAGTCACCGCGAGCAAGTCGTACGCCGACTTTCTTATGGGCGTGTGTATTCAGGATGGCAAAGCCGTCGCCATTCAGTTTGACTACGACGAAACCATCACCGATGAACAAGGGGTCTATAAGGGCACCGTCTCCAAGAAGATGCAGATCCCGCTGCTGGCGGCGATTACCCATCCCAACATTGTCATTGAAGAAGGCAACATCGACTTTGAATTGACCATCAGCCAGCAAGCTGAGAGCACCTCTGAAACCGGGGCTGAAACGGGTTTCGCCGCCTCGCTGGGTTGGGGGCCGTTCAAACTCAACGTCAAGGGCCAGGTCAGTCACAAGTCCAGTCAGACCCGTAAAACCGACACCCGTGCGCGCTATGCCTTCAACACCAAAGTCCGCCGTCAGGACCCACCTGAGGCATTGATGCGCGTGATCGACTTCCTCACTGAGGCGGCCACCAAGCCTGTGGTCATGAAAGACGCCGTAGCGGATAACCTTGATGCACTGCCTGAGTCGAAACTGCAAATCCCCAAAGAGAAAGCCGCACCGTAAGTAATACCCGCTTGATCATGCTTTGCCAACGAATCCGGCCTCTCCCTCGTGAGAGGCCTCCTGCCAGAAACACAAGGAGTGCGAACGCTTGGATGATCTCTCCTCGAAAAACGCCCCCATCACCGCCAGCGATCTTTGTGACATTACCCGTGGCCTACAAGAAGCCGCTGCCGCCACCAATAATCTGATCGCCCAGCAGTACATCAAACTCTTCGATCAGTTTTTCGATTACGACGCCCAGGCACTGGGCTCACCGATGAAGGCCAAGATGGTTGAGGTGGCGATGGATGATCAGCACAAGATGCACGTCCCGCTGATTGCCCTGGTTTCACCCAGGGGGCTGGCGCTGGAGCGTATGCAGGTCGACCTGTCGGTGAGAATCCAGAATACCGAAACCACCAAGGCCAGCGAGAACCTGAAGCGCGAGCGCTTCTATGTGACGGTAGGCGGCCAGAACAAGCGCAACGGTGACAGCCGTGATCCCGATGAAGTGCAAATCCGCATGCAGTTCCAGGCCTGCGAGCCCCCCGAGGCGCTAAACCGCCTGATCGAGGAATACACCAACCTGATCAGCCCGCAACGACGGCCTGATCCTCCCAAGCCCGCCGATGACAGCAACGAATTCATCGAAGCTGCCACCGTACGCGGATAGCGATTATCAAAAATCGCGCTTGTAGAAAATATCCAGAGAGCTTGCCAGGCCACTGGCAGCCTCAAGGTAGACCTTCTTGCTCAATTTGTAGCGCAAAGCAACCGTGTTGACTGGCTCGAACACGCCCACGCCATAGCGCAAGCTCAAGCGTTCGGTGAGGTTACCGCTGGCCACCACACTGGTGCTGTTACCACTGCCTTGAGTGTCCAGCTGGAAATCGTCGATCCCCAGGCTTGAGGCCAGGCTGCCAGTTACCCCGGCACTGGTAGCCAGGCCCAGGCCAAGTGCCGCTTGGGCGAGCACGTTGTTGTCTTCCCCCGTGGAACCCAAGGGGCGCCCCAATACCAGGTACGACAGCGCCTGCTCCTGACTCATGGCCGGCTCGGAAAACACCTGGGTGGTGGGTTGTTCGGCACTGCCGCTGAGGCGGATACCGGCAATCACGTCATCGGTCTGGCGGATAGCTTCGATGTCCAGGTAAGGCTGGTCAATGGGCCCGGCAAACAACAGGCGCGCACGGCGAATAGTCAGGCGCTGGCCGTAGGCACGGTAACGCCCGTCGGCCAGGCTCAGCTCGCCACGGGTGTCGAGGTTGTCGCCGATGTGCACATGGCCGAGCAGATTGGCGGTCAGGCCAAAGCCGCTGAACGACAACTTGTCCTGGCCCACCTCGACATCGATGTCCATGGCGACTGCCAGCGGTGCCTTGCCCTCTTCGGTCTGATGGCCAACGATCACCGTGTCATCAGAAACCTTGACGGTCGAAGGCGGCAACTCACGCACCGTGATCTTGCCCTTGGGCACCCGTACCTTACCCGCCACCGCCAGCTTGTCATCGATCAGGCTGATCTTCAGGTCCGGCGCCATTTCCAGGTTCGCATAGGGTTCGACGGTGACCGGCAAACGTTGACCCTGCAGGTGCAGGTCAACCGCCAGAGCCCGCCCCCAGCCGATCTGACCGCGCAGGCTGCCCTGACCGGCCTCACCGCTTTTCCAGGCACCGTTAATCTGCACCTGCTCTCCAGCGATCAGCGCCTGCAGGCTCAGGTCTTCCAGGCTGATCGGCAACTCTGCCCCGGCAACTTCGCCAGCGCTCAGGTTCAAGCTGCCGTTTACCTGTGGCGCCAGCAACGTGCCAGACAGCTGCCCGCTGCCGTTCAACTGGCCAGCCAGGCGCTCGACCATCGGTGCAAACGGGCGGGCAATGGCGATATCCAGCCCGGTCAGGCGGAAATCGCCGCTCAATGGTTTGTTGCGGGCTACAGGATCGAGTCGGGTGACCAGAGACAGTTCGCCCAGACGCTCACCCTTGAAATCCAGGCGGGTATCAACCCGGCGTGGCGCCAGGGTGCTTTGCAAACGCAGGGTCTGGTAGGGGAAATCCAGCCATTGATCCTTCTCGCGCAAACGCAGGGTGCCACCGCTGGCGTCGACCACAATGGTGCCTTTCGGACCACTGGCGGGCAGGTCCAGATTGATGTCGGCGTTGAGCAGACCCTGCCAGGCGAAGTCCTTGGGCAACCATTGCGCCAGGCTCTGCAACGGGAATTGCTTGAGGTGATAACGCAGGCGCGGCTCGGGTGCCAGACGCTGGTCGTCGCCGCACAGGCTGGCTTGTCCGGAGCGCCAGCAATGGGCGCCGAAATCCAGTTGTCCAGTGGCCAGGCGTTGTAGCTTTGCGGGTGCCTGCAAGCGCCAGTCCTGGCCACCGGCCTGGATCTGACCACTGGCCAGGCGTCCACGCCAGTTGCCTTTGTCCAGTTGCCCATCCACACCCAGGTCAAGCTTGAGCTGCGGTCCGTCCAGCGCCAGTTCCAGCTGCTGTTGGCGAATATCTCCACGACCTTTGGCGGTGAGCACGCCCAGAGCGGTATCGCCCAGACGAATTCCGCCGGCCTGCAGATCAATCACTGCACGCTGGGCACTGTCCAGTCGTGCATCCAGGGTCAAGCGCTGCAAGTGATTGTCAGCCTGGGCCAGTTTCTGGCCCTGCAAGGTCAGCGTGCCTTGCGGCGCCTGCAGGGTTCCGGCGACTTCCAGCTTACCCTTGAGCTGCCCCTGCAAGTGCGGCCAGAGCTGGCCAAGACGAGGCAGATTGAGGTCCAACTGACCGGCCAGACGCTGCTGCAGGCTGCCACTGCCGTTGATATGGTTGTCGCCCAGGCGAATATCGAGAGTACCGAGGGTCCAGGTCTGTCCAGCACCCTGAGCGACAGCCTTGAGCACTGCCGCCTGACCACGCAGACGCCCCTTGAGGTCAAGATCGGCATCCAGGCTGAGTTCGCCATTTTTGATCTGGCCCTTGCTGCGTAGCGGACCGGCCAACGTGCCGGGCAGCTCGGCGAGCCAGTAGGCCGGGTTCAGCGCCGACAGTTCGAGAGCGGCCTCCCAGGCCACAGCATCAGCAAACTGCACACTCACGCTTCCCGCGAGCTTGCCTTGACCGGCATTGAGCGCCAATTGCGGCAATGCGATCTGCTGCAGGTCGCCCTTGAACGGACTGCTCAGGCTGAACGCCCCCGCCGGCCCGTCAAGGTCGCCCTTGAATTCGCCCTGATAGTTGCCATCGCGGTATTGCACCTGGCCATTGAAGCGGCGCAACGTGACTTGCGGCGCTGGCTCCAGCGGATACAGACGCAGCCAGGGGAAGTCCAGCCAATCGATGGTCGCCTCGGCGCTCAAGCCTGTTTGCCAGTCGGCACTGGCCGTGAGCTTGAGGCGCTGGTCCGCGCTGGCAGTAAGGTCCAGGGCGCTCAGTTGCGCACCCTTGGCATCGACCTTGCCCTGCAGGCTCAAGGCCACAGGCTGCTGTTCGGACGCCAGGCTGGCCGAGCCGAGCAGTTGATAGCCGCTCTGCAGGTTGCCGTTGGCGCTGAGTTGCAGATTATTCAGTTGCAGCGTGTCAGGCAGCTCGGCACCGGGTTTGAACGCCTGGGCACTGAGCTGTAGCTTGGCCGGCAACTGTTTGGCCAGCGCCTGCAGCTCACCACTGAGCCGGGCGTTCAGGTAGCCGCTACTGTCGCCAGTGAGCTTGAGGGTTTTCTGCAGTTCACCATCAATCTGTACCGCCAGTTGCCAGTCCTGGCCATCGACCTTGGGCAGCCGTAACTGACCCTGGACCTGCAACGGCCAGTCGCCCTCAGGTTGCAGCCGGCCTTGCAGGCTCAACTGCAAGTCATCGCGTTGCAGTTGCAGGCTGTCGATCTGCAAGCCCGCAACGGTCCAGTGGGCCGCCAGTTGCAACTGGCTCAATTGCTCATTGCCATCCAGACGCAGGTGCCCGATGCGCACCTCACCCAGCTCGATTGCCAACGGTAGTTTCAGCGCCGGCAATTGCAGCGGCCCGCTGTCGGGTGTGGCCTCGCCAGGGGCGAAGGCAAGATTGACCTGCTCGGCCTGCAAGCGCTCGACACACAAGGTCATGCGCAACAGGCATGCCGGTGACCAGGCGAACACTGGTGCAACCAGTTCGACCCGATCGGCGCCCTGCTCCCACAACACGCGCTCGGCCTGCCATTGCCCCCCCAGACGCCCCTGGAACTGCTCAAGCTGCAAGCCCGGCACCAGTCCCAGCGCCCAGCGGCTGCCCGCCTGGGTCCCCAGTAACAGGCCCAGCAGCAAGACCAGCATGAGCAGCAGTGTCAGCACCGCGAGCAGGATATTTCTGAAAACGCGAATCACAATTCCGGCCCCATGGAGAAGTGCAGACGAAAGCCACCATCGTCATCCAGCGCGTGGGCCAGATCCAGACGCAGCGGCCCGACCGGAGATACCCAGCGTACGCCAATACCGACACCGGTCTTGAGGCTGGGAAACTCCAGGTTGTTGAACGAATTACCCTGGTCGACAAAAGTCGCCACCCGCCACTTCTCCACGACTTCGTACTGATACTCGGCACTGCCGGCCACCAGGTAGCGGCCACCGATTCGGTCTCCATCGGAGTTTTCCGGCGACAGGCTCTGGTAGTCATAGCCCCGCACGCTCTGGTCACCACCGGCAAAGAAACGCAGCGATGGCGGTATCGAACTCTGATAGTCGTTGGTGGCGCTGCCACCGACTTGCACACGACCGAGGAAACGGTGTTTCTGGCCCAGTGTGGTCAAGCCCTTGAGCACCATGTTGGCATGCAGCAGGTTGGTGTCGGACATCAGTCCTTCCTTGGCCGCCTGTACATCGAACTGCAGGCGATAGCCGTTGTGCGGGTCGATGCGGTTGTCGCTACGCAGGTAGGAATAGCTGACGCCAGGCATCAACAGGTTGCTCAGGCCCGAGTCATCACCCAGGCGATACTCTTCGCGCTGGTACTTGAGCGACAGCACGCGCTGCCAGCCACTGGGCAGCTTGCTGTGCCATTCCGGGCCAACGGTGAGCAGCTTGCTCAACGTGTCGGTGCCGGCGATTTCTTCGTTCTGGTAGCCACCGGCAAAGCGGAATTTGTCGGTCAACGGTGGATCAAGGGGTATGTCGTACCACAACCCGACGTTCTGCCGAGGGGCCGACAACTCGGTTTCCCAGCCGTAACTATGGCCCTGCGGATTCACCCAGTGACGGGTCCAGTTGGCCTTGCCACGCGGCCCGACGTCCGTCGAAAACCCCAGGCCCAGGCCCATGGTGCGTGGCTTGCGGGTGCTCAGCTGCACCGCGACGGGAATGCTTTGCGCTACCGCGGCCGTAGGCGCGGCGTCGACCCGCACGCCCTCGAAATAGCCGCTCGATTGCAGGGCATTGTTGAGTTCGGCAATCAGCTCGGAATCGTAGGGGGTGTCGGCCTTGAACGGCACCATGCGTTGCAGCAGGGTTTCGTCGAACGGGGTGTCGCCGGCGAAACTTACCTTGCCCAGGCGATAGCGTGGGCCGCTGTCATAGATCAATTCGATGTCAGCAACGCCGGCCTGGGGATCAACCGCCAGGCGCTGGCGCACGAAACGCCCGCTGAAGAACCCGTAACGCGCAGCCTGGTTCTGGATCAGCCGTTTGGCGTCTTCGTAATGCCCATGGTTGAGCACTTCACCTGAACGCAGGGCCTTGCTGTCGGGCATGCGAAATGCCTTGAGTTCAGTGGCCGGGCCATCAATGCGGATGGTCACGTCGCGCAAGTGCACGGGTTCGCCCGGGTCGATGCTGAGGATCAACTGCGGGCCCTTGTCGGCCTTGGCCGGCGCCTTGACCTCACTGTCGATCTGCGCCTGGTAGTAGCCCAGTGCCTGAGCCGCCTTACGCGCCTGCTCGACAGCCCCACGGCTGAAACGCAGCAGCGCCTCTTCATCGCGTTTACCAAGGCTGCCGATATAGCCCTCGACATTGGCCTTGAGTTCGTTATTGGCAGGTTTGACCTTCACAACCAGCTCGCTTTGCGCATACGCAGCAATGCTGGCCATCCATAGAATCAAACCGCAGGTGAATCGTCCTGAATACGTCATAGGCGCGGATGCTACCAGAGCTTGGCGCCAGCATGGAGTCCGAGGCTCTCGCGCCTGTTATGCAGGCATGGCCGATGCACGTTGAGATGGCTGGGGGTTGGGATGAAAGAACACATGTTCGCGTACAGGTCCTACAGCAATTTCGCCGATTTCCTGGTAACCCTGGCGCTGATAAAAGGCCAGATAGTGTTCATTTCCGGTGTCCAGCACCACGCCTTGGGAGTGCTCGTCCTCGGCACACCAGTCATGCACAGCTTGCAACAATTGCTCGCCGTAGTGCTTACCCTGGAACTGCGGATGAATCCCCAGCAGCGGCAACACATGCACGGCCTCACCCGGCAGGCAGGCCACCAGCGCCGCCTGATAATCGAGATAGCGCCGGGTACAACGAAAACCGGTACTCAAGACCATACGCATGCGCCAGGCCCAACTTTCAGTGATGCCCAGGCGGCGCTGTGGCGGTGCGATCAGGGCAATACCGATCAGCCGGTCGTCAACCAGCAGCCCCAATGCCGGCAACTCCTGCAAAAAATGTTGCTTGACCAGCTCACGCACCGTGGCGCGAATGCGCTGGTCATAGCCAGGACGCTGCGCCTCGAACAGGAAGGCAAAGGTCGGCTCATGCCGATAGGCGTGATACAACAATGAACGCGCCTCACGGCTGTAGCCACCATCAAGCAGGCGGACCTGAGCCGGAACAGCAGTCGATTCGGTCATGCTGACAAACCTCCACAAATGGGCATTCATTGCCTTCAAGGCGTACGTTGCGCCGACGTTCGCCCCGAGCACCACGTTAGCAGCCTATGCAGTGGCGCGCCACGCTGGCCGCAGCCGTCGATGTCGGCTAGGATCCTTGGTTTTATCAGGATTGTGTTTCCCATGAAGATCGTCTCGTTCAACATCAATGGCCTGCGCGCCCGGCCCCATCAGTTGGCGGCGTTGATCGAAAAGCATCAGCCAGACGTGATTGGCCTGCAGGAAACCAAGGTCAGCGACGATCAGTTTCCGCTGGCCGAGGTCCAGGCCCTGGGTTATCACGTGCATTTCCATGGCCAGAAAGGCCACTACGGCGTCGCCCTGCTCTCGCGCCAGGCGCCGCTGAGCCTGCACAAAGGCTTTGCCAGCGATGAAGAGGATGCCCAGCGCCGCTTTATCTGGGGCACCTTCGCCGATGGCGATGGCACACCGATCACCATCATGAACGGCTACTTCCCCCAGGGTGAAAGCCGCGACCACCCGACCAAATTCCCGGCCAAACAGCGCTTTTACAGCGACCTGCAGGCCTTGCTGGAAAACCAGTTCAAGAACGATCAGCCATTGCTGGTCATGGGCGATGTGAACATTTCGCCCGAAGACTGTGACATCGGCATCGGCGCCGACAATGCCAAGCGCTGGCTGAAGACCGGTAAGTGCAGCTTCCTGCCCGAAGAGCGCGAGTGGATGGCACGCCTGAAGAACTGGGGTCTGGTCGACAGCTTCCGTCACCTGCACCCCGAGGTTGCCGACCGTTTCAGCTGGTTCGACTACCGCAGCCGCGGCTTCGAAGACGAGCCCAAGCGCGGCCTGCGCATCGATCTGATCATGGCCTCCCAGGGCTTGCTGCCGCGGATCAAGGCAGCCGGGGTCGACTACGACCTGCGCGCCATGGAAAAGCCCTCGGACCATGCGCCGATCTGGCTGGAACTGGCGTAACGCCGATTCTTCGCGGGGCAAGCCCGCTCCCACAGCCTTATATACACAACCTGTGGGAGCGGGCTTGCCCCGCGATTAGGCGCTGTCACATTACGGTCATCCAACCGTCTTAATCTGCGGCACATCCTTTGCCCGAAGAGTGCCTGCCGGCATGTTCCGCCACCTCAGCCTGATTCTGCTGTGCCTGCTTCCGCTCTTTGCCCGGGCAGCCCCTGACACCCCGGTGCAACTGCGTATCCAGGGTTCGAATACCATTGGCGCGGCGCTGGCGCCAGCGTTGGTCAAGGGTATGCTGGAGGCTCAAGGCGCCAGCCATGTATCAACCGTGACCACCCGTATTGCCAACGAAATCCAGGTCAGCGCCCAGGATGCCCATGGCCAGCCCTTGCGTATCGACATCGCCGCCCATGGCAGCAGCACCGGCTTTGCCGCACTGAAGACCGGACAGGCCGATCTGGCCGCCGCCTCACGCCCGATCAAGACCAGTGAACTGAGCGCGCTCCAGGCATTGGGTGACCTGAACAGCGCCGCCGCCGAACAGGTCATCGGTCTGGATGGCGTCGCCGTCATCGTCCATCCCGACAATCCCCTGCCACAATTGAGCACCGGGCAACTGGCGCAGATTTTTTCCGGACAGATCACCACCTGGGAGGAACTGGGTCTGGGTAACGGGCCGATTCACTTGTATGCCCGGGATGACCGCTCAGGCACCTTTGAAACCTTCAAGGCGCTGGTGCTCGATGCCGCCGGGCAGACGCTGGCCAGCACCGCCCGGCGCTTCGAATCCGGTGAGCAATTGGTTTCTACAGTCCTGACTGACCGCCAGGCCATTGGTTTCAGCAGCCTGGCGTCAGTACATGGCGCCAAGGTGCTGGCGATCGCCGATGGCGCCTCCCGCCCCATGCTGCCAAGCCCGGCACTGGTGGCCAGCGAAGATTATCCGCTGTCACGGCGTTTGTACTTTTACCTGTCGCCGAGCCAGGCCACACCGTGGGCCCAGGCGCTTGTGGAGTTTGCCCAAAGCCCCAAAGGGCAAGCCATTGTCACCGCCAGCGGGTTTGTCGGGCAGCAGGTACAGGCCGTCAAAGTGTCCCCCGCCGACAACATGCCGCCGCGCTATCGGACGCTGGCCCGCAACGCCCAGCGCCTGTCGGTGAACTTCCGCTTCCAGGAGGGCAATGCCAGCCTGGACAACAAAGCGCTGCGTGATGTGCGGCGGGTGGCCGAGTTCCTGCGCCAGCACAACAAACGGGAACAAGATGCCGTACTGGTTGGATTTGGCGATGCCAAGGACGATCCCGAGCGCGCCGTCTTGCTTTCTCGCCTGCGCGCCATGGCCGTGCGCCGGGAACTGGCCAGAGAAGGCGTGACCCCGCGCGAGATCATCGGCCTGGGCGACGAACTGCCGGTGGCAGCCAATACCGCCGAAGAAGGCCGTATCCGCAACCGGCGGGTTGAAGTCTGGGTCTACTGACAGCCCGCATTATCCCGCGCAATTATTTGTAACAGCCCGGTCGGGCACCGGCGCGCCCCCGCAGCTAGGCTTTGATGAGTGACGCCGGGCCCCTCTGACGGCTGCCAAGCCGCCATGTCGGAGTCACTGTTGCTTTTTTTGGCAACGTCGACAATTAAGGAGGGGCGCATGGCGGCTCTACAGGCATTTCTCGAAAACGATATTCTCGGCACCAGCACCTGGTTCTGGCTGGCATTCATTGGCATTGTCCTGACCCTGCTGGTACTGGACCTGGGCGTGTTGCATCGCAAGGCTCACGAAATCGAGATGCGCGAAAGCCTGCTGCTGTATGCCGGCTATTTCAGTGTCGGTGTGCTGTTTGGCGGGTGGGTCTGGTGGGAGCTGGGCGCACAACGTGCCCTGGAGTTCTACACCGGGTTCCTGGTCGAACAGTCGCTGTCCATGGACAATGTCTTCGTCATGGCGATGATCTTCAGCTACTTCGCCATCCCCCGCCTCTACCAGCACCGGGTATTGTTCTGGGGCATCCTCGGCGTGGTGGTGCTGCGCGCGATCATGATCGGCGTAGGCAGCGCCCTGGTTCAGGAGTTCGCCTGGATCCTCTATGTGTTCGGTGCCTTCCTTCTGGTTACCGGAATAAAGATGCTGTTCTCCCGCGAAGAGGCCCACCCGGACCTGGCCAACAACCCGGTGCTCAAGTTTGTACGCGGCCATTTGCGCGTCACCGATGACCTGCATGGCCCGCGTTTTTTCGTGCGCCTCAAGGCTGCCGGGCAGAGCAAGGCCGTGCTGTACGCCACCCCGTTGTTCCTGGCGCTGGTGCTGATCGAACTGGCCGATCTGGTGTTCGCCGTCGACAGCGTGCCGGCCATCTTCGCCATCACCCAGGACCCGTTCATTGTCTACACCTCGAACATCTTTGCGATCCTTGGCCTGCGTGCCTTGTATTTCGCCCTGGCGGCGCTGATGCATCGATTTGTCTATCTCAAGTACGCCCTGGCCCTGGTGCTGATCTTTATCGGCAGCAAAATCTTCTATCACGGCCTGATCGGCGCAGTGCCGGCATTGCTGTCGCTGGGTGTGACCGTGAGCCTGTTGAGTGGCGGCGTAGTGTTGTCACTGTTCAAGACTCGCGACCAGCCACACCACCCCGCAAACTCCGGCAGTCACAAATGAATCAGGCCCGCATTGGCGGGCCTGATATCCAACGCGTGCGGATCAATGCCCGCTGCGCAGCATTTCCTTGGGGACGTATTTGCCGATTTCGTACTTGCCGATTGCCGCCCGGTGCACTTCATCCGGGCCATCGGCCAGGCGCAGGGTACGTTGCATGGCGTACATGTAAGCCAGCGGGAAGTCACCACTGACCCCGGCACCGCCATGAATCTGAATCGCCCGGTCGATGACCTTCAAGGCCACGTTCGGCGCCACCACCTTGATCTGGGCGATCTCGCTGCGAGCGACTTTGTTGCCCACCGTGTCCATCATGTAAGCCGCCTTCAACGTCAGCAGCCGCGCCATGTCGATTTCCATGCGCGAATCGGCGATCTTGTCGACGTTACCGCCCAGGCGCGCCAGCGGGCGGCCAAACGCGGTGCGCTCCACCGAACGCTTGCACATCAGCTCCAGGGCCCGCTCGGCCATGCCGATCGAACGCATGCAATGGTGAATGCGTCCAGGGCCAAGACGCCCCTGAGCGATCTCGAATCCACGCCCCTCACCCAACAGCACGTTCTCGTAAGGCACTCGCACGTTTTCGAACAGCACTTCGGCATGGCCATGGGGGGCGTCGTCGTATCCGAACACCGGCAGTGGCCGGACGATTTTCACCCCGGGGGTATCGGTGGGCACCAGAATCATCGAATGCTGCTGGTGACGCGGGCCGTCCGGATTGCTCAGGCCCATGAAGATCATGATCTTGCAGCGCGGATCGCAGGCACCGGAGGTCCACCACTTGCGGCCATTGATCACCCACTGGTCGCCCTCGCGGACAGCGCGGGCGGCCATGTTGGTGGCATCGGAAGACGCCACATCCGGCTCGGTCATGGCAAAGGCTGAACGGATGTCACCACGCAACAGCGGCTCCAGCCACTGACGTTTCTGTTCCTCACTACCATAGCGCACCAGCACTTCCATGTTGCCGGTGTCCGGGGCCGAGCAGTTGAACGGCTCGGGGCCCAGCAGCGAACGGCCCATGATTTCAGCCAGGGGCGCATATTCCAGGTTGCTCAAGCCTGCGCCCAGCTCCGACTCGGGCAGGAACAGGTTCCACAACCCTTCAGCCTTGGCCTTGGCCTTGAGCTCTTCCATGATTGCGGTCGGCTGCCAGCGGTCGCCCTCGGCAACCTGGCGCTCGAACACCGCTTCGGCGGGATAGACATAAGCATCCATGAACGCCGTGACACGTTCGCGCAACGCCTGGACCTTGGGTGAATAGGCGAAATCCATGGGCAGTACCTTCAGTGGAATGAGGATCTGATGGAGAGCCTAGATCAGCGAGCAAAATCCACCTAGTCTATTCTCGGCGTGTATAAACATTCATAACCAATATATGATTGACCCATAACACCAACAAGAGCAGCGCCCATGAACCTGAGCAAGGTCGATCTGAATCTGTTCATCGTCTTCGATGCCATCTACACCGAAGCCAACCTGACCCGTGCCGGGCAGATCGTCGGCATTACCCAGCCTGCGGTGTCCAATGCCCTGTCGCGGCTACGCGAGACCTTCAACGACCCGCTGTTCGTCCGTACCGCGCAAGGCATGGTGCCTACGCCCATGGCGCAGAACATCATCGGCCCGGTGCGCAATGCCCTGTCGTTATTGCGTGTGTCGGTGCAGGAAAGCCGCATCTTCAATCCCCTGCAGGCGAACAAGACCTTTCGCATCAGCATGACCGACCTCACCGAGGCGGTGATTCTGCCGCCGCTGTTCCAGCGCCTGCGCCGCCTGGCGCCCGCGGTAATCATCGAGAGTTTCCTCTGCAAGCGCCGTGAGACCACCAAGGAACTGGCTGCCGGGCGCCTGGATTTTGCCGTCGATGCCCCGCTCAACACCGACCCGCAGGTGCGCCACGTCAAGCTCATGCAGGATCAGTACGTCTGCGCCTTGCGCCAGGGCCACCCGATGGCCAAAGACAAACTCAGTCTGGACGATTACCTGGGGATGACCCACATCCATATCTCCAGCCGCCGCAACGGCCTGGGCTATGTCGACCTGGCCCTGGGCAAGATGGGCGTACAGCGCAAGATCGCCCTGCGTTCACAGCATTACCTGATGGCCTCGCAAGTGCTGCAACAGACCGACATGGTCATGACCGTGCCGGAGCGCTTCGCCCGCCGCCACCAACTCAATTATCTGAGCCTGCCGGTCAACGACGTGCCACCGCTGGAAACCCACTTGTACTGGCATGAAAGTACCGATCAGGACCCGGCCAACCGCTGGATGCGCGAGCAGATCATTGAGTTGTGCCAGGCGGTGGTGGCGCAGGACGAGCGGGCACAGGCACAGGCTTGACCCGCAATGCTTGACGTATACGTCAACCTGCCATTAGGTTAGCTCATGCCCTTTTCCCGAGCCTGACCATGAGCAGCCAGACCTACAGCATCTCCGACCTGTCCCGCGAGCTGGACATCACCACCCGTGCCATCCGCTTCTATGAGGAACAGGGCTTGCTCAGCCCCGAACGTCGGGGCCTTGAGCGCATCTACTCGGCCCGCGACAAGGTCAGTCTGAAACTGATCCTGCGCGGCAAGCGCATCGGCTTCTCGCTGGCCGAGTGCCGCGAACTGATCGAACTCTACGACCCGACCAGCGGCAACCTGAAACAGTTGCACAGCATGCTGGCCAAAATCGCCGAACGCCGCGCCCAGCTCGAACAGCAACTGCTCGATATCCAGCAGATGCAGCTGGAGCTGGACACCGCCGAAGAGCGCTGTGAACAAGCGCTGGCCGCCACCTTGAACAATCAGAAAAACAGCCATTGAGCCCTGAGGAACCGCGCCATGTCATTGCCTGAAACAGTCCGCCTGGTCGAAGTCGGCCCGCGCGACGGCCTGCAGAATGAAGCCCAGCCCATCAGCGTGGCAGACAAGGTCCGGCTGGTCGATGACCTGACAGCGGCGGGCCTGTCCTATATAGAAGTGGGCAGCTTCGTCTCGCCCAAGTGGGTGCCGCAAATGGCCGGCTCCGCCGAGGTGTTTGCCAACATCAAGCAACAGTCAGGTGTCACCTACGCCGCCCTGGCGCCGAACCTGCGCGGTTTCGAGGATGCCCTGGCAGCCGGGGTGAAGGAGGTGGCGGTGTTCGCCGCCGCATCTGAAGCTTTCTCCCAACGCAATATCAATTGCTCGATCAGCGAAAGCCTGCAGCGCTTCGTACCGATCATGGACGCAGCCCGCGCAAACGGTGTGCGTGTACGGGGTTATGTGTCCTGCGTGCTGGGCTGCCCGTATGAAGGCGCGGTCAGTGCCGAGCAGGTGGCGCCGGTGGCCCGCGAGTTGTTTGAGATGGGCTGCTATGAAGTGTCGCTGGGCGACACGATCGGCACCGGCACCCCGGGCGCCACCCGCCGTCTGTTCGAGGTGGTCGCCGCACACGTGCCACGCGCCCAACTGGCCGGACACTTCCATGACACCTACGGCCAGGCCCTGGCCAACGTTTATGCCAGCCTGCTTGAAGGGATCAATGTCTTCGACAGCTCGGTCGCAGGCCTGGGTGGCTGCCCCTACGCCAAGGGCGCCAGCGGTAACGTGGCCAGCGAAGACGTGCTGTACATGCTTCAAGGCCTGGGTATCAACACCGGTATCGACCTGGACCAGTTGATCGGCGCAGGTCTGCGCATTAGCAAGGTGCTTGGCCGTACCAGCGGTTCCCGGGTAGCGCGGGCACGTAACGCGCAGTAATCACCTGCGGTAACAGCCTGGTGGCGACCAGGGTGTTACCGCTCCCGCACTTTTCAGAAAAAAACCGGGTAACACGGAAACAAATCGACAAATTTCCCCGCCTCCTCTTCCTGTCAAAAAACCTAAACCATTGATTTTATTGGGTTTTAAAAAGTTGGCACGGCACCTGCTATATCTTTGGTACAAGAACAATAAAAACTGTGACACACCCAATAAAAATAAGACGTAACGACTCTGACATAACAAGAACAACACGGCAGAGACGCAGCTAACAGATTTTTTTGGAGAAGATGTGCTTTTCCGGGGTTCGCCCCCGCAACCTGACATAAAACAATAAAACTACCCCAAGGTAGCGAAGGTCACGGTTGGATCAGCAATGATGAGAGTAGATCAGCGCTCAAAAAAATACGTTTGCTCTTGATCCCGGATGGGGATCGCCAGTGACAAGAGGCAACGGTCGCCAAAAACAACAACAGGCCGCCCTCCAATAACAAAAAAAGAGCACGCAACAATCTTTGAGGGGAGCTTAGGCTCCCCTCAGTGCTTCCTGCCCTCCTGGTTTTTCCTCCTCCCTCCGTCCTTCTCGAACCTGCGCATGTCCGTGGCCGAACTGGCTGGCCAACCCGTGCCGATCACTGAAGCAGACACCGATGCCCTGACTGTAGCAGGTGCGGTGGATGGTCGCAGGCACCTCAAGAGCACCGGTCAAACCTCGATAATCTGGGGCCTGTACGGTTGCGGCAAGAAATCTGATACGGTTTTTATCGAAATATCTGAGCCTGTTATGCAAACAGATGCGGCGCCATAGTGCTCTGGCCTGATCGAGGCCTGATGAGCGACGAACCATGAGCGATAGAATTCCCGTCCAGATCGTTGAAATTGCCGAGCCTTCCGCCACCAAGAAGAAGACCGCCAGCAGCGACAGACAGATCCACACCCGCAGCTTCACCGGCTTGTTTCGTAACCTGCGCCTGGGTGGCGCGGGCTTTCTGTTTTTGCTGTTCTTCGGCACCGTCTGGTTGAACTGGAACGGTCGCCAGGCCGTGCTATGGGACCTGGCTGACAGCAAGTTCCACATTTTCGGTGCAACCTTCTGGCCGCAAGACTTCATTCTCCTGTCGGCGCTGCTGATCATCTGCGCCTTCGGCCTGTTCGCCATCACGGTGCTTGCCGGGCGGGTCTGGTGCGGTTACACCTGCCCACAAAGCTCGTGGACGTGGATTTTCATGTGGTGCGAGAAGGTCACCGAAGGTGATCGCAACCAGCGCATCAAGCTCGATGCCGCACCCTGGAGTGCGAACAAACTGGCCCGACGCTCGGCCAAACACACCCTGTGGCTGGCCATCAGCGTGCTTACCGGCCTGACCTTTGTCGGCTACTTCACACCGATCCGGCCGCTGGCTGAAGAACTCTTCACCTTGCAGCTGGGCGGCGTCAGCCTGTTCTGGATCCTGTTCTTCACCGGCGCCACCTATATCAATGCCGGCTGGCTGCGTGAAGCGGTGTGCATGCACATGTGCCCGTATGCTCGTTTCCAGAGCGTGATGTTCGACAAGGACACCCTGGCCATCGCCTACGACCCGGCGCGCGGCGAGTCCCGCGGCCCCCGCAAGAAAGACAGCGACTACAAGGCCAAAGGCCTGGGCGATTGCATCGACTGCCAGATGTGCGTGCAGGTCTGCCCGACCGGTATCGACATCCGTGACGGCCTGCAGATGGAATGCATCGGCTGCGCCGCCTGCATCGACGCCTGTGACTCGATCATGGACAAGATGGGCTATGCCCGCGGCCTGGTTGGCTACAAGTCCGAACACAACCTGCAAGGCGGCAAGACCAACTGGCTGCGCCCTCGCCTGCTCGGTTACGTCACCGTGCTGGTGGTGATGATCGGTGCTCTGGTCATCGCCCTGCAGCAGCGGCCGATGGTGTCGATGGACGTGATCAAGGACCGTGGCCTGTTCCGCGAGAACAACCTGGGCCAGATCGAAAACATTTACACCCTCAAGGTTATCAACAAGACCCAACAAGCACAGCACTACCGCTTGCGCCTGGTGGACGCCGAGGGCTTCGAGTTGCACGGCAAGACCGAGTTCACCCTGGATGCGGGTGAGATGAGCGAGATGCCGGTATCGGTGGCGATGCTTGCCGAACGGCCGCAAAGCAGCTCCCAGGAAATCGGTTTCGAAATCAGCGACAGCGACCAACCGGGTATTTCCAGTGTTGCCCACAGCCGTTTTGTCGCGCCTTTGAACCGCTGATCACATACACTTCGCAGCAGTCGAAACGTCCTGAGCCATGATGAAACGCTACGAAAAATTCGCCGACGACATTGCCGAACTGATTCGCTCCGGGGTCCTGGGCCCCGGCCAGCGCGTGCCGTCGGTGCGCTACGCCAGCCAGACCCACGGGGTCAGCCCTTCCACAGTGTTCCAGGCCTACTACCTGCTGGAACGCCGCGGGCTGATCCGCGCGCGGCCGCGCTCGGGCTATTTCGTCAACGCCCATGCGCCGCGGCAGTTCAGCGAGCCGCAGATCATCGAGCAAGCGAATGAATCCACCGAGGTGGATGTCAGCGAGCTGGTTTTCTCGATTCTCGACTCGATGAAAGACCCGCAGACCGTCGCGTTCGGCTCGGCCTTCCCCAGCCCCCACCTGTTCCCGCTACCACGCCTGGCCCGCTCGATGGCCAGCGCCAGCCGCGAAATGGATCCGCGCATGGTGGTCACCGACCTGTCGCCGGGCAACCCGCAACTGCGTCGGCAGATTGCCCTGCGCTATATGGTCGGCGGGCTGATGCTGCCGATGGAGGAGCTGCTGATCACCAATGGTGCACTGGAGGCATTGAACCTGTGCCTGCAGGCGGTGACCGAACCGGGTGACCTGGTGGCAATCGAGGCACCCGCCTTCTACGCCTGCCTGCAGGTGCTGGAACGGCTCAAACTGAAGGCAGTGGAGATCCCCGTGCACCCGCGCGAAGGTATCGACCTTGGCGTGCTGGCGCAGACCCTGGCCAAACACCCGGTCAAAGCCGTCTGGTGCATGACCAACTTCCAGAACCCGGTGGGCGCGAGCATGCCGGAAGAGAAAAAACAGCAACTGGTCGAACTGCTGCGCCAGCACCAGGTGCCTCTGATCGAAGACGACGTCTATGCCGAGCTGTATTACGCCCAGCAAGCGCCGAAACCGGCCAAGGCCTTCGATACCGATGGCCTGGTGATGCACTGCGGCTCTTTCTCCAAGAGCCTGGCACCGGGCTACCGGATCGGCTGGGTGGCCGCCGGACGCTATGCGCAGAAAATCGAACGGCTGAAACTGATGACCTCGCTATGCGCCTCGATGCCGGCCCAGGCGGCGATCGCCGACTACCTGCAGCACGGCGGCTACGATCGGCACCTGCGCAGACTGCGCTATGCCCTGGAAGAGCAGCAAAGCGCCATGCTTGCCGCCATTGCCCGGCACTTCCCGGCGCAGACCCGGGTCAGTCACCCGTCGGGGGGGTACTTCCTGTGGCTGGAGCTGCCGGAGCAGATGGACTCGCTCAAGCTGTTCCAGATGGCCCTGGCCCAAGGCATCAGCATCGCGCCCGGGCCGATCTTTTCGCCGACCCAGCGCTTTCGCAACTGTATCCGCCTGAACTACGGCAGCCCGTGGACCGAGCAATCGGAACAAGCCATGGAGACCCTGGGCAGAATCGTGCGCTCGTTCTGAGCGCCCGACAGTGTGGAGGGCAGACTCAGCGCCCGCCGCCCAGATCGATGAAGCTGCCTGTGGAGTACGACGCCTTGTCGGACAACAGCCAGATAATCGCCTCGGCCACCTCTTCGGCCTGACCACCACGCCCCATGGGGATGCCCGGTTCAAGCTTGCTGACCCGCTCAGGGTCGCCGCTGAGCGCGTGGAAATCAGTGAATATGTAGCCTGGGCGCACGGCATTGACCCGGATGCCGTCACCGGCGACTTCCTTGGCCAGGCCCATGGTGAAAGTGTCCAACGCTCCTTTGGAGGCCGCGTAGTCGACATACTCGTTCGGCGAACCCAGCCGCGCGGCCACCGACGAGACGTTGACGATGCTCCCACCCTGCCCGCCCTGACGTTTCGACATCCGCTGCACGGCATGCTTGCTGCAAAGCATCGGCCCGACCACGTTGGTCTTCATCAACTTGAGCAGACGGAACTCCGACATATGCTCAAGCTGACTCTTCTGGCCGATGGTCCCCGCGTTATTGACCAGCGCGGTCACTGGCCCCAGCTCGGCATCGACGCGCTGAAACAAGTGGATGATCTCGTCTTCGACACTGACATCGGCTTTGACCGCGATGGCTTCGGCGCCCAATTCGCGGACGTCGGCCAGCACCCGCTGGGCCGCCTCGTCGTCACTCAGGTAGTTGATGCAGATGCGATACCCTTCACGGGCCGCCAGGCGTGCGGTCGCGGCGCCAATGCCACGACTGGCGCCAGTGATCACGATGACTTTATCCATGGATACTCCTTTGCCCCAATGGCGTTTGCCCCTCAAGGCTAACGCACGGCAAGCCGGGCGTGAAGTTGCTTGAAGCCGCAGGCAGCGTCATCTTTGCCTGGGCTTGATAACCAACTTTTTCACTCGGGCTTTCGCTGTGCCTGCCAGAGAAGCACTGATCGCCTCACGGTATTTGGCGTACACCTCTCGATCGAAACGATAAAGCCCCCCTACCACGCTCAAGACCATATCGCGCTGGGTCTGTGTCCAGAAATCAAAATCGCGGGTTTCCACTGACAATCCGACATTCATGCCAAACACGACCAGGAGAATATCGCCCGACGGGGTCTTTTCGCAGGGCACGGCGACAAAATCAGACAGTGCCCCGCCATTCTCTCCATTGCTGAAGAAGCGGTCGGCATACTCGGTTTGCCCGATGCTGCCGATGGCGAGCGCCACCATGTCGGCCAATTCAGTGCTACCAACATTCCCTACGACAGTAGCGGCGATGCCTTGCAGCTCATCGGCTGAAGTAATCACCCGCGGTGGCTCGGTTATCAGGCTCAACAACTGGCAACCGTGTTTTTCCAGGCGGTTTCGGTAGCGATCCATCCAGCTCTTCCAATGCACCTTGGCATCATAGGCATTGCTGGCAAACATGCGTGCCTGCATAAGCAGATCGAGTGCGTCCTGACGCTCTTCCTTGGTCATTCCTGGCGCAAAAGTGATAATGGCATTCTCAGCCAGATAGGCTTCCAGCGATGTATTGAAGTCCATAGATTCCTCTCTGCCGCTTAACGTGTTTATGAGCCGACACAGTAAAATTTGCTGAACCAACAGAGCAGCTGGATTGGCTTCCGTGCCACCTGACAAATCTGTAATCTGCCGCTCAGATTTCTGACAGTCGTCGCTCGCTATGGTCATGCCACCCTCGCTTATGGATTGGCACCCCCCATGCTTGCAAACCCGACCCGCCGCACCTTCGTCAAAGGCTTCGCCGCCGCCAGTGCCCTGGCCGGACTCGGCCTCTGGCGCCTACCGGCCTTCGCCGCTGGCTCGCCCTTTGGTAATGAACTGAGCGGCCGCGATTTCGAACTGTTCATCGGCCAGACCCCGGTCAATATCACCGGTCGCCCGCGCACCGCGCTGACCATCAACAACAGCTTGCCGGGCCCGGTATTACGCTGGCGCGAAGGCGACACCGTGACCCTGCGCGTACGCAACCGCCTGGACGAACCGACCTCGCTGCACTGGCACGGCATCATCCTGCCGGCCAACATGGACGGAGTCCCGGGCCTGAGCTTTGCCGGTATCGAGCCCGGTGGCGATTATCTCTATCAGTTCACCCTGCAGCAGAGCGGCACCTACTGGTACCACAGCCATTCCGGCTTGCAGGAACAGGCCGGGGTATACGGGGCAATCGTCATCGAGCCGAAACAGCCCGAAGCTCATCACTATCAACGCGACTATGTGCTGTTGCTCAGCGACTGGAGCGACCAGGCCCCCGACGCGCTGATGGCGACCCTGAAAAAGCAGTCCGACTCCTTCAACTATCACAAGCGTACAGTCGGTGACTTCATCGATGACGTGGCCCTGCACGGCTGGTCGAAAACCGTGGCTGAGCGCAAGGGCTGGGCCGAAATGCGCATGAGCCCGACCGACCTTGCCGACATCAGCGCAGCAACCTACACCTACCTGCTCAACGGCCAGCCGCCGGACGGCAACTTCACCTGTCTGTTCCAGCCGGGTGAAACCGTGCGCCTGCGTCTGATCAACGGCTCGGCGATGAGCTATTTCGACTTCCGCATCCCCGGCCTGAAGCTGACGGTAATCGCCGCCGATGGCCTGCCGGTGCAACCGGTCAGCGTCGACGAACTGCGCATCGCCGTGGCCGAAACCTACGACGTACTGGTGAGCGTGGGCGACCTGCCTGCCTATACCCTGTATGCCCAGAGCATGGACCGCACCGGTTACGCCCGCGGCACCCTGGCCCGCAGTGCCGGGCTCAGCGCGCCGGTGCCGGCCCCCGACCCGCGGCCGATCCTGACCATGGCCGACATGGGCCACGGTGGCATGGACGCCATGGCCGGCATGGATCACAGCCAGATGGGTGGTATGGATCATGCTGCCATGAGCGGCATGCAGAGCCACCCGGCCAGTGAAACCGGCAACCCGCTGGTCGACATGCAGACCATGAGCCCCAAACCCAACCTCGCCGACCCGGGTATTGGCCTGCGCAACAACGGCCGCCGGGTGCTGACCTACGCCGACCTGAAAAGCACCTTTGCCGACCCGGACGGCCGCGAGCCGTCGCGCGAGATCGAACTGCACCTGACTGGCCACATGGAGCGCTTCGCCTGGTCGTTCAACGGCATCAAGTTTTCCGACGCCGAGCCGCTGCGTCTGCGCTACGGCGAGCGCCTGCGCATCACTTTGGTCAACGACACCATGATGGCCCACCCGATTCACCTGCACGGCCTGTGGAGCGACCTGGAAGACGAACACGGCCGCTTCCAGGTCCGCAAGCACACCCTCGACATTCCGCCTGGCAATCGCCGCAGCTACCGGGTCAGCGCCGACGCGCTGGGGCGCTGGGCCTACCACTGCCACCTGCTTTACCACATGGAGATGGGTATGTTCCGCGAGGTACGCGTCGATGAATGAAGTACTCAACCGCCCGCTGCTGGGCAGCCTGGCGCTGCTCGCCTTGCTGGCCAGTGAAGACGTCCGGGCCCAGGGCATGGATCATGGCGCGATGAACCACGGTGCCATGAACCATGGCAGCATGAACCACGGCAGCATGAGCCCACCGCCCATGGACCATTCCGGCATGGACCACGGCGCCATGGGACACGGCCAGGCACTGGACACACCGCGCACACCGTTGCGGCCGGTCACTGACGCCGACCGCCGCGCCGCCTTCCCGCCCTTGCCCGGTCATCAGGTGCATGATCAGCAGGTCAACTGGGCGGTGATTGTCGAGCAGCTCGAATACCAGAACTTCGAAAGCAGCAGCGCCCTGAACTGGAACGCCAACGCCTGGATCGGCGGCGATATCGACCGTCTCTGGCTGCGCACCGAAGGCGAGCGTGAACAGGGCGTAACCCACAAGGCCGAACTGCAGGCACTCTGGGGCCATGCCATCAGCCCCTGGTGGGAGCTGGTCGGCGGCCTGCGCCAGGACTTCAAACCGGCCAGTGGCCAGACCTGGGCGGCCTTCGGCATCCAGGGCATGCCGCTCTACGGCCTGGAACTGGAAGCCACCGCCTACCTGGGTGAGCGGCAACAAACCGCGCTGCGCGTGGAGAGCAGTTACGCTATCCTGCTGACCAATCGCTGGATTCTCGAACCGTCGCTGGAGGCCAACTTCTATGGCCGTAACGATGCCAGCCGTGACCAGGGCAGCGGCCTTGCCGACAGTGAGATCGGCCTGCGCCTGCGTTATGAGATCACCCGCGGTTTTGCCCCTTATCTGGGCGTCAGTTTCAACCGGAGCTACGGCAATGCCGCCGAACAGATCCGTGATGACCACGGCGATATCGGCCAGACCCGTCTGGTCGCCGGTGTCCGCCTGCGTTTCTAGTATTGGAGAAGCATCATGTTGAGCAAAAAAATCGTCGCCTTCGGCCTGCTGGCCCTGAGCACCCTGGCCCAGGCCGGACAGACCATCGATGTCTACCGCGACCCCAACTGCGGCTGCTGCAAGGAGTGGATCAGCCATCTGCGCGATAACGGTTTCACCGTCAACGATCATGTCGAACCGAACATGAGCGCGGTCAAGCAGCGTCTGGGCGTGGCGCCGCGCCTGGCGTCGTGCCACACCGGGGTGATCGATGGCAAGTTCGTCGAGGGCCATGTGCCGGCTGAGCAGGTCAAGCTGCTGGCCAAGCGTTCCGACTTGCGCGGCCTGGCGGTACCAGGCATGCCGATGGGCTCGCCCGGCATGGAAATGGGTGACCACAAGGATGCCTACCAGGTGATCGGCCTGACCCAGGACGGTCGCGACGAAGTGGTCGCCAACTACTGATCAGCGCTGAGTGTTGAGCGAGTGGGCGCTGTTTCTCAGCGCCTTTGGCGCGGCAACCCTGTTGCCGCTGCAATCGGAAGCCGTGCTGGTGGGCTTGCTGCTGCGCGACCCACAGGCGGTGTTCAGCCTGCTGCTGATCGCCACCGCCGGCAATGTACTGGGCTCGATCGTCAACTGGCTGTTGGGCCGTGGCATCGAACACTTGCGTGACCGGCGCTGGTTCCCCTTCAAGCAGGCGCAACTGGACAAGGCCCAGCAACGCTACCAGCGCTACGGCCAGTGGTCTCTGCTGCTGAGCTGGATGCCGGTAATCGGCGACCCGTTAACGTTGATCGCCGGGATCATGCGCGAACCCTTCTGGCGCTTTGTCGTGCTGGTCACGATTGCCAAGGCCGGGCGTTACGCGGTACTGGCCGTGCTGACCCTGGGCTGGCTGGGCCGCTAGCGCCCCCAGATCTGTGCTTCGGTCCAGCCCAGTTCGGCAAAGTCCTGGGCGCGCAGGTGCGCTTCGTCTTCGCAGAAAAACTCGTCCAGCTGCGGTGGTTTCACCGAGGTGTCGCTGAGCATGGCGTGCACCTGCCCGCGGTGATGGATCTGATGCTCGAACAGGTGCAACAACAAGCGCAACCGTTGTTCGCGCTGGACCCAGTCGGGGCGCACGATGCTCACGTAACGCTGCAACTGGTCATCGCGCAATTGACTGCAGTAGGCGATCAGCCGGTGATCGGCCTGGGCCTGTTCTTCTCGTAGTGCCTCACAACTGGAAAACGGCTCTTCAGGCTCGAAGAAACGCTCGCTGTCCGGCTCCGGCGCTTCGCCCCGCTGCTCTGACTCCAGGGCGTTGAGGTAGAACCAGTCCACCGTGAGGATGTGGTTGAGGGTGGCCTTGATCGAGCCGAAGAAGCTGCAGCGCGGCGCCACCAACTCGTCCTGGCTCAGCTGCAGACAGGCCTTGTAGAGCCTGTGGTTGGCCCAACCGTTGTGGTAGGCCATGGTCAGCAAATGGTGCGAAAGCGGCTGCATGATCGACTCCTTCAACAGAAGCGTTGCAGTTGCATCTCCCGCAAGCGGCTCAAGGTGCGCCGGAACGGGAACTCCAGATACCCTTGAGTGTAGAGCGCTTCAAGCGCAACCTCGGCTTCCAGGTACAGGGCGACCCGACGGTCGTAACATTCATCGACCAACGCGATGAAGCGCCGCACGCTGTCATCGTGCACCGATAACTGCGGCAGCTCGCGGTCGCCGGCCAGCACGCGACTGGCCGCATCCTCGGTGCCCCGGGCGATCTTCGCTGGCCGCTGGCGAGCGCCGAGGGCCGGCACATCGCCCACCAGGATAGCCGTGAAGCTGTCGCACAGCGCCATGAAATCCATGGCGGCCAAGGGTTGCTCGCACAGATCGGTGTAGCGGCACCAGATAACGGTATCACTGCGCTGCACTACCTGTATCTGCCGCGAGCCCACCGGCAAGGGCTGATCGCTGCACGGCTGTTCACCGTTCAGTTGGGCAAAGACCTCGTCCAGGGCTGGGGACTGGCCGGGTTCGCGCACCCAGTAACGCTGTTGCGCGGCGCCTGGATGCAGGCGGTGGTCCTGCTCACCGACCACTGCCTGCACCTGCATGTGCTGCTCGATGGCGCTAATCGCCGGCAGGAAGCGCTCGCGATTGAATCCATCGCAGTACAACTGGTCGGGCGGCTGGTTGGAGGTGGCGACAATCACCACTCCGGCCTCGAACAGCACCTGGAACAGGCGCCCGAGAATGATTGCGTCGCCGATATCGTTGACGAACAACTCGTCGAAACACAGCACGCGAATCTCTTCGGCCAGGGACCGGGCCAGGGCCTGCAAGGGGTCGGCGGTGCCATTGAGCTGGAACAGACGTTGATGCACCCAGCGCATGAAGTGGTGGAAATGCTGACGCCGGGCCGGCACCTGCAAACAACGGTGGAACTGGTCCATCAACCAGGTCTTGCCGCGTCCCACCGGGCCCCAGAGATAGACGCCCTGCGGGGTTTCGCCACGTTGCAGGGCTTCGAAACAGCGTTGCAAAGCACTGGCCGCCTGTAGCTGAGCCGGGTCGCTGAAAAATCCATCGCGGTCGATGGCCTGCCGGTAGAGCTGCAGGGGGGACTGCTCGGTGAAGCAGGTCATGAAAAGCGCCTGAGGTGAAAGGGCTCCATTCTGGCAATCGGGGCCCTACAGATCCAGCCCCACTTTCAGCAGCGCACCATCCTCGGCATCCGTCAGCACGTACAGATAGCCATCCGGCCCCACCCGCACATCGCGAATCCGCGCATTCAACTCACCCAGCATCCGCTCCTCGTGAACCACCTTGTCACCGTCCAGTTGCAGGCGAATCAGTTCCTGAGCCGCCAACGCGCCAATGAACAGGCTATGGTCCCAGGGTTTGAAACGCGGGTTGTCGTAAAAGGCCATGCCGCTGATCGCCGGCGATTTTTCCCAGACATGGTGTGGATCGACCATGCCATCGACATGCTCGCCCTTGGCCTCGGGAATCGGCATCAGCGAGTAATTGATGCCGTGAGTGGCGAGTGGCCAGCCATAGTTTTTACCGGGTAGGGGGATATTGATTTCATCACCGCCACGCGGGCCATGCTCGTTGGTCCACAGCTCGCCGGTCCAGGGGTTGAGCGCTGCGCCCTGCTGGTTGCGGTGGCCGAACGACCAGATCTCGGGGCGGACATTGTCCTGGCCGACAAACGGATTGTCCTTCGGCACTGTGCCGTCCGGCAGGATGCGCACCACCTTGCCCTGTAATTTGTCCAGGTCCTGGGAAGTCGGCCGCTGGTTGTTCTCACCCAGGGCAATGAACAGGTAACCGTCACGGTCGAACACCAGGCGCGAACCAAAGTGCAGACCTGTCGACAGCTTGGGTTGCTGGCGAAAGATCACATTGAAGTCTTCAAGCTTGGCCATGTCGGCAGACAAACGCCCACGACCCACGGCGGTACCGGCTTTACCGTCCTCGCCACCATTCTCGGCAAAACTCAGGTAAACCATGCGGTCTTGCTTGAAGGTCGGCGACAGGACGACATCGAGCAGTCCACCCTGCTCTTGGGCCCACACCTCGGGCACGCCCCCCAGCGGCGCACCGACCTTGCCCTCGGCACTAACGATACGCAGATTACCCGGGCGTTCGGTTACCAGCATGCCTTTGCCTTCGGGCAGAAAGGCCAAGGCCCAAGGGTGGCTCAGGCCTTCGGCCAGGGTGCTGACCTTGATGCTGCCCTCCTCGCTCTTGAAGGAGCGTTCGGGAGCGGCATGCGCCAGCAGCGGTAGCAGCGCCGCGGTCAACAGGGGGGCAATCCAGGTGCGTGCGGACATTGGCGTTTCCTTCCAGGGATCACGGCGTGCGGGTCGACTCGCGAGGCGGTCGGGTGGGCTCCAGTTGCGGCGTGGACTGCTCGCGGCGCATGTTTGGGCTATTGCCGATGCCGCGGTTTTCCAGGGTTGGCTGGCGCGGAATGGGTTGGGTCGAAGGCCCCCGCACAGGTGGCGTGGCCTGCACGCTGCCCTGACGGCTGTTGGGGTTGGCGCGCATGATCGGACTGTTGTAGGGATTGTTCGGCGAGGCTGCCAATTGCAATGGCACTTCAGCCTGCGCAGCTGGTAACAGCAGGCTGAACAACAGGGCTGAGGCCAGGCTCAACTGGGATCTGTTCACGAAGACACCTCCTGCGCGAAACGACGCGCCCAAGCATTGGATAGCCTAAGGCGCGTCAGGTTCGCGAGGAAGCCGTAATTTCTCCTACAGGTGATTCATTTTGTGTCCGGCTCAGTCGACCTTGTGCCGGGCGGCATACAGGCAGAGCATTTCCATGGCCAATGTCGATCCGGCCAGGGCGGTGATGTCGGCATGGTCATAGGCCGGCGCGACCTCTACCAGGTCCATACCGACCAGGTTGATACCACGCAGGCCACCGATGATCTCCAGCGCCTGCACCGTGGTCAGCCCGCCGCATACCGGGGTCCCGGTGCCTGGCGCGTAAGCCGGGTCGAGGCAGTCGATGTCGAAGGTCAGATACACCGGATGGTCGCCGACCCGATGACGGATTGCTTCGATGATCGCCTGACAGCCACGCTGGTGCACCTGACGCGCATCCAGCACGGCAAAGCCCTGGGTATCGTCATTGGTGGTACGCAAGCCGATCTGCACCGAGCGCGACGGATCCACCAGGCCTTCGCGAGCGGCGTGCCAGAACATCGTGCCGTGGTCGACGCGCCCGCCCCCCTCTTCACATGGCCAGGTGTCGCTGTGGGCGTCGAAATGGATCAGCGACAGCGGGCCATGTTTGCGTGCATGGGCCTTGAGCAGCGGGTAACTGATGAAGTGATCGCCGCCGAGGGTGAGCATGGCGCAACCGGCTTCGAGGATCTGCTCGGCATGGGCCTGGATACTGTCTGGAATGGTCTGCGGGCTGCCGTAGTCGAAGTTGCAATCGCCATAGTCGATCACCGCCAGGTGGTCGAACGGATCGAACTCCCACGGCCAGTGACGGGCCCAGGCCTGCTGCACGGAAGCGCTGCGAATGGCGCGCGGGCCGAATCGTGCACCGGGGCGGTTGCTGGTGGCGGTGTCGAACGGCACGCCGCTGACCACTACATCGACACCACGCAGATCGCGGGTGTAACGGCGACGGGAGAAGCTGGTGATCCCGGCAAAGGTGTTTTCGGCGACCGTGCCATACAGACTGTCGCGGGTCATTGCCTGGTCGTTATCGGGGGCGAGATCCATCATCGGGCTCCTGTTCTGGTTGTTATTGGCGGCTACGGAAAGCGGTCCACAGGCGGGTACGCTGGCGCATGTCGGTCAAGGCCATGCTGCGGTCGGCAAACAGGCGCGCGCGCACTGCGTCCGAAGGGTAGATATCCGGGTCGTTGCGCACCGCCTCATCGACCAGCGGCGTGGCCGCCTGGTTGGCGTTGGCGAAGAACAGCGTGTTGGTCAGCGGCGCGACCGAGTCGGGGCGCAGCATGAAGGCGATAAATGCGCGTGCAGCCTCCGGGTGTGGCGCATCCTTGGGGATGACCAGGTTGTCCTGCCAGATCAGCGTGCCCTCGCGGGGAATCCGGTACACCACCTGGTACGGCTTGCCAGCCTGGCGGGCCTGCTCGGCGGCCATCGCCGCATCGCCGTTGTAGGTCAGTGCCAGGCAGACGCTGCCATTGGCCAGGTCGTTGATCTGCCGGCCGTTGGCGACATAGCTGATCGACGGTTGCAGCTGCTTGAGCAGCGCCTGGGCTGCAGCCAGATCGTCCTTGTTGCGGCTGTAGGGATCCTTGCCCAGGTAGTGCAGGGCCACACCGATCACCTCCTGAGGCGAGTCGGACATGGCGATCCCGCAATCCTTGAGCTTGCTGGCATATTCAGGTTTGAACAGCAGATCGAGGCTGTCCAGCGGCGCATCGCCGACACGCTGGCGCACGGCCTCAAGATTCAGTCCCAGGCCCAGGGTGCCCCAGGTGTAAGGCACCGCATACTGGTTGCCGGGGTCGACTTCGGCCAGTTTGCCCAGCAGGTCCTTATCCAGGTTGCTGTAGCCGGGCATCGCCTGCGCCTGCAAGGGCTGCAACGCCCCCGCAGCCAAAGCCCGGGCCAGCAAACTGGAAGACGGCACCACCACGTCATAACCGCTGCCGCCGGTAAGCAACTTGGTTTCCAGCACTTCGGTGGTGTCGAAGGTGTCGTAGCGCACCTTGTAGCCGGTTTCCTTTTCAAAGCGCTGCAAAGTCTCTGGCGCCACGTAGTCGGCCCAGCTGTAGAGGTTGAGGACTTTTTCTTCGGCCTGAACCGGCAAGGTCAGCATCACAGCGAACAACCACAGGTATCTACGCATGTCGGGCACCTTTATTCAGTGGATGCCGCCAGCATGCACGCCGGGTTACATTGCTAAAATGACAAGTTACTTAACCTGACATTCACCTGGAGCAATGTTTGATGCTCGGACAACTGCACGACCTCGACCTGCACCTGCTGCGGCTGTTCGTCACTGTAGTCGAGGCTGGCGGCTTCAGTGCCGCCCAGGGCGTGCTGGGCCTGAGCCAGCCAAGCATCAGCCAGCAGATGGCACGCCTGGAGACACGCCTTGGCTATCGCCTGTGCAGTCGCGGCAAAGGCGGTTTTGGCCTGACCGCCAAAGGCGAGGTCCTGCTCAAGGCGACACGGGAATTGCTGGTGCAGATCGAAGCCTTTCGCCACCAGGCCAATGGCGTCGCCGGGCGTTTACTCGGCGAGGTGCGCGTGGGCATTTCCGAAGCCCAGGACAGCAGTGTGACCTTGCGCCTGGCGCACGCCATCGAGCGTTTTCGCCAACGGGACGAGTCGGTACGCCTGGAACTGGTCAGCGCCATGCCGGCCGACCTTGAGCGCCTGCTGTTGCAGCAGCGCCTGGACCTGGCCATCGGTTATTTCTCCGGCAAGCAGTCCGCCTTCGACTACACGCCGTTGTTCGAAGAGACCCAGCGCCTGTACTGCGCCAGCCATCACCCGCTGGCGAGTCAGGCACAGGTGAGCCTGGAAGTACTGCTGGAGGCCGACCAGGTCGAGCACCCCTACAGTTTTCTCGAGAGCCCTGACCCGCTCAGCGGCGGTCGGGCTTCGGCGCGCTCCGAGCAGGTCGAAGGCGCCCTGGCATTCATTTTGTCCGGGCGCCACATCGGCTACCTGCCCTGCCACTTCGCGGCCCCCTGGGTCGAGCGCGGCTTGTTGCACGGGCTCGACCCGGCACTCAACTTCCAGGTGCCGTTCGCCCTCGCCCGTCACCGTGCCCAGGTGCCCAGCGATGCCCAGCAAGCCTTCAACGCTGATCTGCTGAGGGCGTTCGCCTGACTCAGTAAGCCATCGACCAGGTCAGCGTGTAGGTGCGGCCGCGGCCTTGATAGTCATACAAGTACTCCGGGCCGTAGGTTGGCGAATAGAACAGGGTCGCGCGCTGGCCCCAGACCGTACTGTACTGCTTGTCGAGCAGGTTCTGGATACCGGCGCTGAAGGTGCCGAAGCCGGTGTCCTGGCTGCCCAGCAAGTCGAAGGTGGTGTAGCCACTGATTTCGTGATCGGCATCATCCTTGAGGGTAAAGGCATGGTTGGCTTGCAGACGCGCGCTGCGCCCCTCGCCTTTCCAGCCGACGAAGGCTGTAGATTTGGACAGCGAAGCGTAGCGGGCATCGCGCTTGATCCAGTCGCCGTCCTTGTCCTCTTCTTCCGAACGTACCAAGTGCAGGGTGCTGCCGGCTTCCCAGCCACTTTCGAAGTGGCGGGTCAGCGCGCCTTCGAAACCGAAGTCACGGCTCTTCTGATCTTCAACGTTGATGGTCAAGGTGGCCATGTCGGTGGTGATGATCTTGTCCGACCAGATGTAGTACACCGCCGCCTGGGCATCCCAGTCCAGGTCGGCATAGCGCCAGCCCAGTTCCACCTGTCGGCTCTTGATCCCGGCCAGCGGGTTGTCTTCGACACTCAAGCCGGGCTTGCCGTAATACTTGGCCGGGTCTGGCAGATCGAAACCTTCGCCGTAGTTGGTCCAGACCTGGTGGCCGTTCTTGAAGTCATAGATGGCGCCGAGATTGAACAGATTGACCTGATAGTCGTTATTACCGCCGGGGACGTTCTTGAAGTCGCCGACATCCACGTCCATCTGCTGGCGCCGGGCGCCTCCGGAGAAGGTCAGGTTGTCGGTGGCGTGCCAGTCCAGCTGGGCGTAGTACGACAGGCCATCCACCCGGTAACTGGGATAGCGCGGGGCCTTGCTGGCCTTGTCCAGGTCCAGGCCACCGCTTTCTGACGACGTCAGGGCATCGAAGGTGGTCTGCTCGGCATTGAAGCGCTCGCGGTCCAGATCCACTCCGTAGGTCAGTTTGAGCGTGTCCCATTGTTTGGCAAACAACGCCTTGAGGCTGCTGACCTCGAAGTTCTGCTGCGACGCGGCAAAGTACACGCCTTTAACGCCCGCCGGCTTGCCCGGGTTGTAGTACGGGAACGGATAGAAGTTGTCGTCTTCTTTGCGGTACGACGCCTGCAGATAGAAGTCCTGACCGAGCACATCGCTGTGATGGTAGTTGGCGTTGAGCAGCAAACGCTTGGTGCGTGGCTCCAGGTCTGTGGAGTAGCCGCTGCGCAGCTCGGCATCCTCCAGGTTCGAGGGGGCGTTGTGCTTCAGGTTGGGAAAGTAGATGCCGGTGCTGCCGTGATTGCCCGAATCGTAATACTGGGCCAACAGGTCAAGGCTTTGTTCGTCGTTGAATTGCAGGCCCAGGCTGCCGAGCACATCGATGGTGCGGTTGTACTGCAAGTCGGTCTGGGTGTTATCGATAAAGATCTGGTCGCCGGCGCCATCGTAGAACGCTTCGTTCTGCTCGGCGGAAACACCCAGGCGCGCGTTGACCCGCTCGTTGCCACCGCTGACCGATTGAGCGATGCGCGTCGAAAGGTCGTCGCTGTTATTGAAACCACTGCTGGCGCCGACCTGGGTCTCGAAGCGCGCCGGACCGGCTTCGCCCTTCTTGGTGACAATATTGATGATGCCGCCCGTGGCGCCGCCGCCGTAAATGGCGCTGGCTCCGGAAAGCACTTCGACACGCTGAACGTTGAACGGCGAGATGCTGTCGAACTGCCGCGACAGGCCACGGGAACTGTTCTGGCTGACACCGTCGATCATCACCAGAACATTACGGCCACGCATGTTCTGCCCATAGTTGGTACGCCCTTCCGGCGCCAGGTCCAGGCCCGGCACCAGTTTGCCGATCGCCTCCTTGAGGCTGACCCCGCTGTTGATCTGCTCATTGAGCTGCTGCTGATCGACGACCCAGACGGTGCCGGGAATTTCACTGATCGACGTGCTGGTACGAGAAGCGACACTGACTTCAATGGGTTTGAGGCTGACACTTGCAGGAGCGGTCTGCGCCTTGCGCAGGATCACTGTGCGCGAATCGCTGAACTGCCAGCTCATGCCGCTACCGGCCAGCAGGCTCTGCAGGGCCTGGGCAATGCTGTAGCGCCCCTCAAGGGCCGGGCTTTTCAGGCCGGCAACGTCGGCGGTGGTGTACAGCAGGTGCAGGCCGGCCTGGTCAGCGAAGGCGGTCAGGGCCTGGTCAAGCGCCTGGGCTGGCAGCGCCAGGTTCACTTCACGGTCTTGCTGGGTGCTGGCTTGGGCAGCATTCACGCTCTCGGCTGCGTGTACCCAGACTGGGCCGAGCAGCGCGGCGACGGCGGTGGAAGCCAGCAGAGCGTGTTTGAAACTACCGGTGGAGCGGGCGATTGGCTTGAGCGTAGCCTTCACAATGTTCTTCCAGGCAAGGTGTAAATGAGAATGGATTGCTGATCAGTCTCACTACGACGATTGGGCGAAGAAGAACTTGCAGTGCGAAATGGAAATTATTTTTCTGTACCGGCCTCATCGCTGGCAAAGCCAGCTCCCACAAGGGTCAGTCAGTACACCACCGCCAGCCACGGCAGATAGGTAACCTTCAGCGCATAACGCTGCTCCAGGGTGCGCAACAACCCTTGCGGATCGTTCAGGTCAAACACCCCGCTGACCTGCATCGCCCCCAGTTGCTGGTCGGACAACACAATGCGCCCATGCTGATAACGCTCAAGCTCGGCCAACACCTCGCGCAAAGGCTTGCCGTTGAAGATCAGTTTGCCGCGCTGCCAGGCAGTCAGCGCCCCGGCGTCCGCAGTGGCCTGCAACCTGCGCTCACCCAGCTGAGCCTCGCCTTTGGCAATGACCACGCGGTTATGGCTGCCATCACGACGCACACTGAACACTGCCCCGCTACCCTGCACCGATTCGCCACCGGCCTCGACGACAAAGGGACGCGGGTCGCTGGCCGGCTCGAACAGTGCCTCGCCCGCCTTGAGCATCAGCCGTCGCTGGCCATCGCTGAAATCCACCGACAAGGCACTGCCACTGTTGAGCAGTACCTGCGAGCCGTCGGCCAGGGTAATACGCTGCTGCTGACCAACGCTGGTGCGGTAGTCGGCGAGCAAGGCCGGTGCCTGTTGCCAGCCACCATAGCCAACCAGCGCCAACACCACTGAAGCGGCAAGGGCACTACCCCAGCGACGTCGGCGTGGCGCTGCGGCTGTCAACTGGGCCGCAGCTTGGGTCTGGCCCAGATCGCCCCACAAGGCTTCCGCCTCCCGGGCCGCCTCGGTGTGGGCCGGACTCAGCTGGCGCCAGCGCTGATAACGCACGCGGTCAGCCTCACTGGCGTTGCCGGAATGCAACAACACCTGCCAGTCGAGGGCATCGTCGGACAAATCGCTGAGCGGCTGCGGTGCAGGCATGGCTAGGGCATCAATCATGGTTGTGTTTGAGCCAGTCACGGCAGTGGCGCAGGGCCTGGCCGATGTATTTTGCCACCATGCTCTCGGAAACGCCCAGCTGTTGTGCGATCTGCGCCTGGGTCAGGCCTTCGACGCGATTCAGCAACAATGCCTGGCGAGCGTTGGGAGACAGCTGCAGCAGTGCTTCGTCCAGTTGTGCCAGGCGTTCGCGGGCCAGCAACGCAGCTTCCGGTGCAGGTGCCGGGCACGGTACCTGGCTTGCGGCTGCGCTGTCGTCGAGATTGCCGGCCATGCGCTGCTCGCGGCGCAGGGTATCGATGGCCAGGTTGCCGGCCACGCGAAAGATGAAACTGCGCGCATGCAGCACCGGCAGCTCCTGCTGCTCGATCTTGACCAGCTTGAGGTAGGTTTCCTGAGCCACATCAGCCGCCCGCTGACGGTCGCTCATGCGCCGGGTCAGGAACTGCAGCAGGTCATCGTAATGTTCCTGGAAACTGGCCAGCAGCCCGGACACGGGAGACGTCAACATGGAGGGGGTCGGTGGGCCTTGGCAACGGAAGTCAGACGTTAATGAGAAACAGTATCGTTCAAAAGACCGACAGGTTTCAACGTCTCCGTGCTTTCGCAGCAGGCCTGGCGGGCGTTACTTGGCCGCGGCCATCAGTTTGTTGACTTCACTACGGACCATATTGGCGAACTCGGGCGGCGACATGCCGTCCAGTTCGGAGCGCACCCATTCGGCCCACTTGCCCTTGCGCCGGGGCTTTTCGGCGATCAGCCGCGCGGCCTCGCCCTTGGCCTTGCCCAGGTTGGTCTGCCAGAGCTCGAACAGTCGCGCTTTCTCGTCCTCGATCTGCGCCCGTTCGGCGAAGCTCTTGTTGGCCAGATTGAAACTCATGAGGGTGTCCTGCCGCTGGAAAATAGGCGCTATCTTACACTGTAGCGGCAAAGGCCCGGCAAACCGCTGCAACTTTCCGCGCCCACCGGTATCCATTGTTCAATACCCATCAATCGACGAGGAAGTGTCCATGGCCAGGAAAACCACAGTGCAAGCCGAAGCCGAGCAAATCAAGGATCAGGCGTTCAGCGAACTGCAAGCCCTGATCGAAGACTCGGAAAAGCTGCTGCGCGACAGCGCCGCGCTGGTTGGCGAAGATGCCGAAACCCTGCGCGCCCAGATCGGGCTCAAGCTAAAGCAGGCGCGCGAAGCGGTTGGCAGCGTGCGCAGCAGGGCACAGCCAGTGGTCGATGCCACTCAGGATTACATTGGTGGGCATCCGTGGCAGACAGTGGCGATTTCGGCGGGATTCGGCTTGCTGGTGGGGCTGTTGCTCGGGCGACGCTCATAAGCGCAAGCCCAATGGCTGCACCAAGCCACAAGCAATCGCCATCCCCACCAACGCAGGCAGGTGCTCGGCTTCCATGCGCTTCATCACCCGTGCCCGATACAGGTCCACGGTCTTTACACTAACCTCAAGCTGCTCGGCTATCTCGCGGTTGCTGAAGCCCTGCACCAGTGGCACGAACACATCCCGCTCACGCGGTGTCAGGCTGTCGATCCGCGCCTGCACCGCCGCTCGCGGTCCACTGTCCGCAAGGGCCTGGGATGACCGCTCGAGCGCCGCCTGGACCGCGTCCAGCAACAGCTGGTCGTTGTACGGTTTTTCAATGAAATCACAGGCACCGGCCTTGAACGCCCGGACCACGATCGGCACGTCGGCATGGCCGCTGAGGAAGATCACCGGCAACTCGACAGCGCGCGCGCGCAAGGCCTCTTGCACACTCAGCCCGCCCATCCCGGGCATACGTACATCGAGCAGCACACAGGCGGGCAAGTGTGCGTCACAGGCCTCCAGAAACGCCTGGCCGCTGGTAAAGGGCAACGCCTGGATACCGACCGACTCCAGCAGCCAGACCGTGGAATCGAGCATGCCCTGGTCATCGTCGACCACATAGACTTTCGGTTGCTGCATTACACTTCCTCTGTTCAGACACTTGCCACTGGCGCCAGCCGGCAACACAAAATCAAGCCCCCCGCCGCACCCAGCATCGCCTGCAAGGTACCGCCAAAGCCTTCGATGATACTGCGGCTCATGCTCAGGCCAAGGCCCAGGCCTTCCGGCTTGCTGGTGTTGAAGGGGGTGAAAATACCGTCCAGACGCGCTGCCGGCACACCTGGGCCCTGATCGCTGACCTGTATGAGTAATTGCCCTTCGGTCAGCGCTGCGCTGAGCACGATACGCGAGGGTTGGCCCTGATGCTGCTCGCGGTTGGCGTCGATTGCATTGCGCAACAGGTTGAGCAATACCTGTTCGAGCAAGACCCGGTCGGCGTAAACCGCAGGAAGTGGATCGCCGATCTGCAGCTCGATGCTCACCTGGTCGCGCGCCGCCTCCCAATCGCACAGGCGTACCGCTTCAATCGCGACATCGGCAATGGCCAACGCCTGCAGGCGCCGCGGCTCTTTGCGTAAAAACGCACGCAAGCGCTTGATGACTTCGGCGGCGTGAGTCGCCTGTTCACTGATGCGCTGCAAACCCTGGGCGACCCGCAGGGCGGCCTGCGGATCACGATCCAGGGCTTGCAGGTAACGCTGACTGGCGCTGGCGTAATTAACCACAGCGGCCAGCGGCTGATTGATTTCATGAGCGATGCCGGAGGCCAGTTCGCCAAGGGTGATCAACCGCGCGCTGTGGGCCAGCTCGTCCTGATGGCGGCGTTGCTGGCTTTCGCGCAATTCGCGCTCGGTCATGTCGCGGGCCACCAGCGAGTAGTAACGCTCACCACCGGTGCCGCGATGGGCCAGCAACACCAACGACACCGGAAACGCCGCCGCACCCTGCCAGGGAATCAGTCGCGTCTCGGCATGCCAGACACCCGTCTGTTCAGCGCACTGCCAGCCTTCGCGCTCCAGGCGTTGCTGCAACGCCGGATCGAGCAATGCCTGCAACCCCGGCAACGCCTCCACGTCCTGCAGCCCCAGCGCCCGACGCGCCGAACGATTGAGGTAACTGAGCTGGCCGCCACGGTCGGTGAACAGCACCAGGTCGGTGTTGGCCTCCACTACTTCGGCCAGGCGTCGGCGGTTTTCCTGCGCCTCGATGCGTACGCTGATGTCGCGCGAGACGCTGACAATCTCCACCACCGCACCGGTATAGGTCTCGCGTATCGCCCGGCTGGCAATCTCGAACCACAAGTCGCGGCCATCACGATGACGCACCCGGCAGGTCATGGTCTGGTAACCGTCCTGCTCCAGTGCCTGGGCGGCCTGCAGCAACGACTGCTGGCGGTCCTGAGGGTGAAACAGTGATTGCACCGCAACCCCGCGCAATTCCTCGGGCCAATAGCCAAGCAATCGATAGGACGCTGGCGAGGCATCGAGAAAGCAGCCGTCGGGACTGTGCCGGGAAATCAGGTCGGTGGTGTTTTCGGTGATCAGTCGATACAGGCGCCGGGCCTGGCTGGCCTCCCGCTCAGCCAGGCGCTCGGCCGTGGCGTCACGGCAACGCACCAGCACCTGGTCGGCGCTGGCGGGTATGAAGGTCCACAGCAAGATCTTGTCAGCCACCGACGCTTCGACATCAGAGATGGCGCGCGCCTGGCTCAGGCAAGCGTTGACCAACGCCTGTACGTTACTCGGCAACCAATAGTCGACCGTACGCGCCGGCCAGGGACCGAGCATCGCCTGCAAGGCCGGATTGACTGCCAGCACGACGGCGGATGCATCCAGGATAAGGCTGGGCTGTGGGTCGCTGGCGAGCAAATACGTCATGGCGGCGCTCAAAGGGTGGCCTTGAAGACGTCTATAGTACTTCTACTATATTGCTATAGTCTATCTTCCAAGTACCATAGCGTTTCACGTAAAAATTGTGACACCTGAAGGGCCTGCCCTTCACGACACCTGATCAGAGCTAACAATCAGCCACCGGGGGTTGCAGTACGCCATACGGGCGCCCCCTGCACAGGAACAATTCATGTCGATCTTCTCCCAGGGCCTGGCGCCCGCCCCTGTCAATCACCAGGCCCTGAGCCCCTTGAGTTTCATCGAACGCACGGCGGCGGTCTATGGCCAGTACCCGGCGGTGATTCATGGTGCCATCCGGCGCAACTGGCAACAGACCTACGAGCGCTCCCGACGCCTGGCCAGTGCCCTGGCCGGACGCGGTATCGGACAAGGTGACACGGTAGCCGTGATGCTGCCGAACATTCCGGCAATGCTCGAAGCGCACTTCGGTGTGCCGATGATTGGCGCCGTGCTCAATGCCCTCAACGTGCGCCTGGACGCCGAAGCCATTGCGTTCATGCTCGAACACGGTGAAGCCAAGGTGCTGATCACCGACCGCGAATTCCACAAGGTCATCAGCGCAGCGCTGGCGCTGATGGAATACCCGCCGCTGGTGGTCGATGTCGATGATCCGGAATACGGCGAGGGCCAGGCGGTCAGCGACCTGGACTACGAGGCCTTTCTCGCCGAAGGCGACCCCGAGTTCGCCTGGCAATGGCCCGAGGATGAGTGGCAGGCCATTTCGCTGAACTACACCTCCGGCACCACCGGCAACCCCAAAGGCGTGGTCTATCACCATCGCGGCGCCTACCTCAACGCCCTGGGCAACCAGATGACCTGGGCCATGGGTAATCATCCGGTCTATCTGTGGACCCTGCCGATGTTCCACTGCAACGGCTGGTGCTACCCCTGGACCGTCACGGCGCTCGCAGGCACCCACGTATTCCTGCGCCGCGTCGACCCACAGCGGATCCTCACCCTGATCCGTGAACATCAGGTCAGCCACCTGTGCGGCGCGCCGATCGTGCTCAATGCCCTGATCAACATGCCCGAATCGGCCAAGGCGGCCATCGATCATCCGGTCAACGCCATGGTCGCCGGTGCCGCGCCACCGGCCAAGGTCATCGGCGCGGTGGAAGAAATGGGCATCAAGGTCACCCACGTCTACGGCCTGACCGAGGTCTACGGCCCGGTGACCGTGTGCGCCTGGCATGCCGAATGGGACGAGCAACCGCTGGCTGAACGGGCGCGGATCAAGTCGCGCCAGGGTGTGCGCTACCCCACCCTTGAAGGCCTGATGGTTGCCGACCCGCAGACCCTGGAGCCGGTGCAACGCGATGGCAACACCCTGGGGGAGATCTTCATGCGCGGCAACACGGTAATGAAGGGCTACCTGAAAAACCCCGAAGCCACCGCCGAAGCCTTCCGCGGCGGCTGGTTCCACACCGGCGACCTGGCGGTCTGGCATGCCGACGGCTATGTGGAGATCAAGGACCGGCTCAAGGACATCATCATCTCCGGCGGCGAGAACATCTCCACCATTGAGGTCGAAGACACCCTTTACAAACATCCGGCCGTACTCGAGGCCGCCGTGGTTGCCCGCCCGGACGAGAAGTGGGGCGAAACACCCTGCGCCTACATCACCCTCAAGGTTGGCTTCGAGCAGACCCGCGACACCGACATCATCAGTTTCTGCCGTGAGCACCTGGCGGGATTCAAGCTGCCCAAGACCGTGGTCTTCAGTGAATTGCCGAAAACCTCCACCGGCAAGATCCAGAAGTATCTGTTACGCGACTGGGCCAAGGCGCTCTGATCCCCCTTTGACAGCGAGAACCCGCATGCCTGAATTCAATGCTCCACTGCGCGACATGCGCTTTGTCCTTCATGAAGTGTTCCAAGGCCCGGCCCTGTGGGCACGCCTGCCGGCGCTGGGCGAACGAGTGGACGCCGATACCGCCGATGCCATCCTCGAAGAAGCGGCGAAAATCACCGGCCAGTTGATCGCCCCGCTCAACCGCAGTGGCGATGAACAGGGCGTAACCTTTGACGCTGGCCAGGTACGCACCCCTGACGGTTTTGCCCAGGCCTGGCAGACCTACCGTGAAGGCGGCTGGGTCGGTCTTGCCGGCAACCCCGAGCACGGTGGCCTGGGCATGCCGAAAATGCTCGCGGTGCAGTTCGAAGAAATGCTTTATGCCGCCAACTGCAGCTTCAGCCTCTACTCGGCGCTGAGCGCAGGTTGCTGCCTGGCCCTCGACGCCCACGCCAGTGACGACCTCAAGGCCACTTACCTGCCGCCGCTGTACAGCGGCCAGTGGGCCGGCACCATGTGCCTGACCGAACCGCATGCCGGCACGGACCTCGGGATCATCCGCACCAAGGCGGACCCCGCCACCGATGGCAGTTACCGCATCAGCGGCACCAAGATCTTCATTACCGGCGGCGAGCAGGATCTGACCGAAAACATCATCCACCTGGTCCTGGCCAAATTGCCCGATGCCCCGGCCGGGCCCAAAGGTATCTCGCTGTTTCTGGTGCCCAAGTTCCTGGTCAATGCCGACGGCAGTCTGGGCCCGCGTAACCCGGCGCACTGCGGCTCGCTCGAGCACAAGATGGGCATCAAGGCCTCGGCCACCTGCGTGATGAACTTCGACGGCGCCACCGGCTACCTGATCGGCGAGGCGAACCGTGGGCTGGCAGCCATGTTCACAATGATGAACTACGAGCGCCTGTCCATCGGCATCCAGGGCATCGGCTGCGCCGAAGCCTCCTACCAGAACGCCGCGCGCTACGCCCAGGACCGCCTGCAAAGCCGGGCCGCCAGCGGAGCGCAAGCTCGCGACAAGGTGGCCGACCCGATCATTGTCCACCCGGATGTTCGCCGCATGCTGCTGACCATGCGGGCCCTGACCGAAGGTGGACGGGCCTTCGCCACCTATGTCGGCCAGCAACTGGACATCGCCAAGTACGCCGAAGATACCGAAGAGCGCGACCTCGCCCAGCGCCAGGTAGCCCTGCTGACGCCGGTGGCCAAGGCATTCTTCACCGACAACGGCCTGGAAAGCTGTGTGCTCGGCCAGCAGGTGTTCGGCGGTCACGGCTACATCCGCGAGTGGGGTCAGGAACAGCTGGTGCGAGATGTGCGCATCGCGCAGATCTACGAAGGCACCAACGGTATTCAGGCCCTCGACCTGCTGGGTCGCAAGGTGGTGGCGGACGGTGGCCGGGCACTGGCCGAATTCACCGGGCAGATTCGCCATTTCTGTGAGCAGGACACGCCCTACCGCGAGCCACTGCTCAAGGCCACCAGTGACCTGCAAAGCCTCAGCCAGTGGTTGAGCGAGCAAGCCCGCGATGACGCCAACGCCGTCGGTGCCGCCTCGGTCGAATATCTGCAGCTGTTTGGCTACGTGGCTTATGCCTATATGTGGGCGCGCATGGATGCCGTGGCCACAGCGAACCTGGCGCAAGACCCGGCTTTCTACGCGGCTAAACGTGCAACCGCGGCGTTCTTCTTCGCTCGCTTGCTGCCACGTACCTTGTCGCTGCACGCCAGTATCCGGGCAGGCAGCACAGCCCTGTTCAGCCTGGCTGCCGAACACTTCTGAAACAGAACGCTACCGTCAGTCGCCCGCGGTAGCGCCGCTTGCCCCGTCATCAGACGGGGTATAGCTGCGAATTCAGTGCTTTTACCGGATTTTTCACGGTGAAAAATCTTACAACTGATAGTCATTCGCCATTATCCCGGGTTCTCGCCGCCTACGCTGCAAGGGTAGAATAGGCAAAACCGGGAGCCTCGATGAACCACACCAGCCACAGCGCCGACGAATACGATGCCATCACCGATGCCGCCGCGCATTGGTGCCTGCGTTTGCAAGCTGAGGACTGCACAACAGCCGAACGCCTGGCGTTTGAGCAATGGCTGGCTGCCGACCCGCTGCATGCCCAGGAATACCAGGCCATGCTGGATATCTGGCAGACCGCCGATCATCTGCCGCGCAGCGCCACACCCGGTAATGTCATCAACCTACCCCGGCGGCGTCAAAGCGCCTGGCGCCACTATGCCTCGGCCGCTGCCATCGCTCTGGTGGCGCTGCCGGTCGGTGCCTGGGTCGGCTGGGAACAAGGCTGGCTGCCTAACCACTATCAGTACCTGGAAAGCGGCGACGCCATCAGTCATGTCGTACTCAGCGATGGTAGCCAGGTCGAACTGAACCTGGGGAGCGAATTGCGCTTCACCAACTACAAGGACCAACGCCGGGTCACCCTGGTCAAAGGCGAAGCCTTCTTCAAGGTCCGGCACGACAGCCAGCACCCCTTCATAGTGCATGCCGCCCAGGGCCAGACCCGCGTCACCGGCACCCAGTTCAATGTCTGGAAGTATGAAGATCAGGTCAAAGTGACCCTGATCGAAGGTTCGGTGCTGGTCAGCAGCGATGCCAGCGACAGCGATGGGGGCTATCGCCTGGGCCCCGGCATGCAGGCAAGCTACCAGGCCGGTGACTACGAACCGCGCCTGAGCCAGACCTATGCCCAGGACACCAGCCTGGCCTGGCGCAATGGCAAATTGATCCTCGACAACCTGAGCCTGGCCCAGGCCCTGCCGCAGATCAACCGCTACCTGGAGCAGCCGCTGCTGCTGGCCGACGAAAACACTGGCAGCATTCGTATCAGTGGCATTTACGACACGAAGCAGATCAAGCGTCTGGTCAGCAACCTGCCCAAGGTGTTGCCGGTCTATCTGACCCGCAACAAGGACGGCAGCATGCTCCTCAACCGCATCTCGCCACCGCCGGCACGGGGCTGAGCCTCACGCTCAACCCCGCTTGGCTGCGCACTACAGCGTCATTGCCGCCAGCCAGCCGAACGCCAGCAGTGGCAGGTTGTAGTGAATGAAGGTCGGCACCACGGTGTCCCAGATATGGTGATGCTGGCCGTCTACGTTCAAACCAGAGGTCGGGCCCAGGGTCGAATCCGAGGCCGGTGAGCCGGCATCACCCAGTGCACCAGCGGTGCCGACGATGCACACGGTGGCGACCGGGTCAAAGCCCAGCTGCACACACAGCGGCACAAAGATCGCGGCAAGAATCGGCACCGTGGAAAACGACGAGCCGATGCCCATGGTCACCAGCAGCCCCACCAGCAACATCAGCAGTGCGCCAACCCCCTTGCTGTGGTCGATCCACACTGCCGACGTCTCGACCAGGCTCTTGACCTCACCGGTAGCCTTCATGACCTCGGCGAAACCGGAAGCGGCAATCATGATGAAGCCGATCATGGCCATCATTTTCATGCCTTCGGTAAACAGGTCATCGGTGTCCTTCCAGCGCACGATGCCCGACACCGAGAAAATCAGAAAACCGACCATGGCGCCGATGATCATCGAATCCAGCCACAGCTGAATGATGAACGCCGCTGCGATGGCAACCCCGGCAACCAGCAGGGTCAACGGGTTGTAGCGCACCGCCACCTGCTCGACCTGCTCGATTTTTTCCAGGTCATAGACACGCTTTTTGCGGTAGCTGAAAAACACCGCCAGGAGCAGGCCGAAAAGCATGCCCGCTGCCGGAATGGCCATGGCGTGGGTGACGTTGACCGCGCTGACATCCACCCCGCTACGGCTGACGTTGGCCAGCAGAATCTCGTTGAGGAAGATGTTGCCAAAGCCCACCGGCAGGAACATGTAAGGCGTGATCAAACCAAAGGTCATCACGCAGGCCACCAGGCGCCGGTCGATCTGCAGCTTGGTCAGCACATAGAGCAGCGGCGGCACCAGCAGGGGAATGAAGGCAATGTGGATCGGCAGGATGTTCTGCGAGGAAATCGCCACCAGCAACAGCAAGCCGATCAGCAGCCATTTGACCTTGCCACCATCGGCATGCCCTTGCTTGCCAACCATCGCCAGGGCGCGGTCGGCCAAGGCATGGGCCATGCCGGACTTGGCAATCGCCACTGCAAAGGCACCCAGCAGGGCATAGGACAAGGCCACGGTGGCACCGCCGCCGAGCCCACCGTTGAATGCTTTGAGCGTTCCTTCGATTCCCAGGCCGCCCACCAATCCGCCAGCCAGCGCGCCGACGATCAGGGCGATCACCACATGCACGCGGGACAGACTCAAGATCAGCATGATGCCGACCGCGGCAATTACTGCATTCATTCCTGTGACCTCTAGAAACCAGACAAAAAGCGACCGATTCGGCGACAAACTGCCCGGGAGCAGTGGCCGAACGACGGGTATTTTTATGGAGGGCGCACACTCTGAAGCAGGCCCTCGCGCTTGTCAAAGTTCACTGGGCGATTGCTGTCGTAGGAATGCACGAAAACGACGCATTTAAATTGATCGTTTGAATAAAGAAAGCGGCGTATCCGCCGATAACGTCGGCAGCCTCAATCTTTTTGGATCAAAGGACTTCGCCATGTCGTTCAGACAACTCTCCATTCAGTGGAAAATCACCCTGCTCGCCGGTTTGTGCCTGGCCAGCATCGTTACCCTGCTGGTGGGCCTTTCGTTGTACCGCATGGGACACAGCTCGGAGCTGGTCAAGACCAGCAGCATGCAGATGCTCACCGAGTCAGCCCAGGGACGCATCGAATCCCAGGGCGAAGTCCAGGCCTTGAACATTCGTCGCCAGTTCATGGATGCCTATCAGTACGGTGCCGGTTTCTCCCGTCAGGTCCTGTTCCTGCGCGAACAGGCCGAAAAGCGCTTTCTCGATGCCTTCGACCTGCGCGAAGACATGACCCGCCAGGTACGCGCCGCCTTGCAGGCCAACCCCGACCTGCTCGGCCTGTCGCTGGTTTTCGAACCCAATGCGCTGGACAACAAGGACGAACTGTTCGTCAACCAGGAGCAACTGGGCAGTAACGAAAAAGGCCGCTTTGCCCTGTACTGGTCGCAACCGACGCCAGGCCAGCTGACCTCCATGGCCCTGCCGGAAAAAGACATGGCCGATACCAGCATTGGCCCCAGCGGCGAGCCGGCCAACACCTGGTCAGTGTGCCCACGCACCACCCGCAAGACCTGCGTGATTGAACCGTACTTCTATGAGATCAGCGGCCAGCAGGTGCTGATGACCAGCATCGTGTTCCCGCTGATGGTCGCCGACAAGGTAGTCGCCACCCTGTCCATCGACATCAACCTGAACAGCCTGCAGGCCATGAGCCAGCAAGCCAGCCGTAACCTCTACCAGGGCCAGACCCAGGTGAGCATCCTCAGCCCCGTGGGCCTGCTGGCCGGCTACAGCCCGGATGCCGGCAAACTGGCCCAGCGCTTTGATCAGGTCGATGCCGAGAAAGGCGCCGAAGTGATCCGCCTGCTGGCCGACAGCACGCCCATTCACAGCATCCATCACAAGCAGCGCCTGAAGGTCCTGGCTTCCTTTGCCCCGATCCCGGGTGGCAAGTCCTGGGGCGTGCTGCTCGACGTTCCGGAAAGCGCTCTGACCGGCCCGGCCGAGGCCCTCAAGCAGGAACTCGACCGCAGCAACACCAGCGGCACCCTGATCGAGCTGGGTCTGGGCGCGTTGGCGGCCATCGTCGGCCTGCTGCTGATCTGGCTGATGGCCCGCAGCGTGACCCGGCCGATCCTCGGTGTCGCGGCCATGCTCAAGGACATCGCCAGTGGCGAAGGCGACCTGACCCGTCGCCTGCAGTACGACAAACGCGACGAACTGGGCGAACTGGCCGGCTGGTTCAACCGCTTCCTGGACAAACTGCAGCCGACCATTGCCGAGGTCAAGCGCTCGGTCCAGGCGGCCCGCGACACCGCCGACCAGTCCTCGGCGATTGCCAGCCAGACCAGCGCTGGCATGGAGCAGCAGTACCGCCAGGTCGATCAGGTCGCCACTGCTTCGCATGAAATGAGCGCCACCGCCCAGGACGTTGCCCGTAGCGCGGCCCAAGCCGCCCAGGCGGCCCGCGACGCCGATCAGGCCACTCGCCAGGGCCTGTCGGTCATCGACCGCACCACCACCAGCATCGACACCCTGGCCGCCGACATGAGCACCGCCATGGCTCAGGTCGAAGGCCTGGCCGAGAACAGCGAGAAGATCGGCTCGGTACTGGAAATCATCCGCTCCATCGCCGAACAGACCAACCTGCTGGCCCTCAACGCCGCCATCGAAGCCGCCCGCGCCGGTGAAGCAGGCCGCGGCTTTGCCGTGGTCGCTGATGAGGTACGCAACCTCGCCCGCCGCACCCAGGAGTCGGTGGAAGAAACCCGTCAGGTCATCGAAGAACTGCAGGCCGGTACCCGCGAAGTAGTGGGTGCCATGGACAGCAGCCATCGTCAGGCGCAAGGCAGCGTCGAGCAGGTCAGCCAGGCGGTCACCGCCTTGCAGCAGATCGGCGATGCGGTCACGGTGATCAGCGACATGAACCTGCAGATCGCCAGCGCTGCCGAAGAGCAGAGCGCCGTGGCCGAGGAAATCAACAACAACGTGGCGACCATCCGCGACGTGACCGAATCCCTCAGTGGACAGGCCAACGAATCGGCGCGGGTCAGCCAGTCGCTCAACAGCCTGGCCAACCAGCAGCAGGGATTGATGGATCAGTTCCGGGTCTGAGCCGTAACCCCTGGCGAGCGACGGTCACGCTTGCACATCAGAGTTCATCCTTGGGCGAGTGGAATCTGCCACCGCCCAGGATCTGATCGAGCAGGATCAAGGCGGCATGGACGTTCGGTCTTGCCCCCATCGGCAGAACGGATGAGTGGGGCAGCGTGGCATCCAGGTAGCCCGCTTGCATGACCAGCAGGTGCATCTGATCGGCATTCAAATAGACATGATGCTGCTCCATGGCATAGGACTGGATCAACGTGAGTGCACCAGTGACCAAAGGTGTGGCGCTTGAGGTCCCGCCATAGTTCGAGGTGTAATCCCGGTCGTTACCGGACTTGTCTTGCAGTCGATCTGGCTCTAAACCGAGCGTTGCCACGCTGTCCCCCCAGGCATTGAGCATCCGGTATGGGTAGGCAAAGTTCGAGTACTGATGGGGTTTACCATCCCATGACTGACAGGCGCCTATCAGGATGGCATTGGCATCTCCATGATCATGGAAATACGGCCATTGCGAGAGATTGACGCCATATCCCGCCGTGGTGCCTTTGTCGGCAATCGTTTTGGTACTGCCATTGCCCGCCGCGAAAACCACCACCGCACCTCGCTCGGTCAACGCTTTTGCCATGTCCCACCAGTCCCGCTCATGTATCGACGTTAAGAACGTCGACAACACCTTCACATTGGCCGAATGGCGATTGATGGCGACGATGTCCCCAGGTTCGACATGGCGCAGAAGATCCTTCGGCGTCCGGGCAAGTTTATCCCGATCCTGGGCCTTGTTGTTGTAGAGGTAAAGTTCGCTGGCGTGGCACATGCCGGTCATGCCGATACCGTTGGGCGTAGCCAGCAGGATCCCCACCGATTCGGTTCCATGGTTGGGGTTGCCATTGGGTTCCAGGGTAATGATCTTTAGGTTGGGATTGCCTCGCAGGTCTTCATGGTTTGGAAACAGCCCGCCATCTGAAAAGTGCACCCGAGCCCCTTTTCCCGCAACCTGCTTCGCCCATGCCTTGCGGACATTCATGCCCTGGTATCTGGGGCCGGGTTCATTCAGGTAGGTTTGCAGCGGTTCGAAGTCAGGAGTGGGTTGTGCGTCGTCATAGGCTTTATTACCTGCCACCACGGCAGCGCCCGTGATCAGTGTCGCCAGCGCGACGGCAGCGCCAAGAATCAGGTTGCCCGGTTCGAGGTCAGGGGGCACGAAGTGAAGGGATTCAAGGTACTCCAGCGCCGCCAGGGTCTTGATCAGCGTCACATAGGTGTCGTTGAGCATACTCGCGGGCTGCTCCAGGTAGCAGTAATCCCTGAGTGCTACGAGTTTTTCGTCAACACGCTCCTGCTGCTCCAGAAAAGGCCGGGGGTCGATTACCTCCTTCAGCCTGGGCCAGAGGCGCACGAGGGTGGACCCTGAGTCAGGCTCAAGCTCGGACAGGAATCGCTCAAAGCCTCCAACGTTGAACTTGAGCACCAAAGGCGGGTAGGACTTGCCAGGCTCCGCATAAGGGAACGGTTCCAGCGACTTGCCATACGGGTCCACCGCCTGCTCCTCGCCAGCAGGTTCGTTGCCCTGCTCATCCGCCACGGACCGTCTGCCCCTGCCTCTGGCGGCATCAACCAGCACAGTGTCAAGAATGCCTCTGCTCAGTTCGCCGTCGTTGATGACAATGACCAAGGGCTCCATCACCAGCGAGCGAGAAGAATCGACAGGCAGATCCGACACATCATCCATCACCCTGATCTGCGGTCTGATCGTGTAGGTACCTGTCACCGTCTCAGCGTGCAGAGTGGCAGGACAACCGTGATCGCTCAGGGCGCCACTGTGGGCCTGGGAATACACGGATTTTGCATCAATCCGCACAGGTCCTTCAGGTCCGGCCTTCTCCAGCTCATAACGGATGCTTTTCACTTTGCTCAGGCCATTGCCGATACAGCGCACGTGGAATTTTCCATCAAAACGAAAATTGCGGTAGTAAACGAAGCTCACATCAAGATTCATAGGTTCAACCTTCAGTGTTTGCACCCGTACCCTTCGCCGGGCATGCCAACACGCATGCTCACCCTGGACTGGTCAGGTGTGCAGATAGAAGGAATTCCAGAACATCTGTGCCCGGACAGTACGCAACACCTCGTCGTCTACACTTGCCCGAACCCGTAGACCGCCAACAACGAGGCCCTGATGAAAAGCATCCCGACGCTGCTGGCCGGCCTGTTGCTCGCTCTAGGCCTGGCTAGCGCTACGGCCAGCGAACCACGCAAGCCCATCCACTTCGGCGACATCACCTGGGAAAGCGGCAGCCTGACCACCGAAATCCTGCGCCTGATCGTCGAGAAGGGTTACGGCTACCCCACCGAAACCCTCCCCGGCAGCACCGTGAGCATGGAGGTGGCTCTGGCGCGCAACGACATCCAGGTGATTGCCGAAGAATGGGCCGGTCGCAGCCCGGCCTGGATCAAGGCCGAACAGGCCGGTCAGGTGTTCGCCATCGGCGACACGGTGAAGAACGCCGATGAAGGCTGGTATGTACCTGAATACGTGATCAAGGGGGATGTTGCTCGCGGCATCAAGGCCCTGGCCCCGGAGTTGCACGCGGTGGGTGATCTGAAGCAGTACAAGGACGTCTTCAAGGACCCGGAGACACCTGACAAGGGCCGCTTCCTCAACAGCCCCAGCGGCTGGACCTCCGAGATCGTCAACAGCCAGAAGCTCAAGGCCTATGGCCTGGACAACGACTACGTGAACTTTCGCAGTGGCTCCGGTGCCGCCCTGGATGCCGAAATCACCTCGGCGATCCGCCGCGGTAAGCCGGTGCTGTTCTACTACTGGTCGCCTACCCCGTTGATGGGCCGCTTCTCTCTGGTTCGCCTGGAAGAGCCGCCATTCAACGAAGCGGCCTGGAAGACCCTGACCGACGCCAACAACCCCAATCCACAAGGCTCACGGTCACTGCCCGCGAAGTTGTCGATCGGTGTCTCCGCACCTTTTCGCAACGAGTTTCCGCAACTGGTCGAGTTCTTCGCCAAGGTCGACATCCCCATCGACACCTTGAACAAAGCCTTGGCGCAGATGAGCGAAAAACGCGAATCTCCCAAGGATGCCGCGCTGAAATTCATGCGTGATCATCCGGCCACCTGGAAAGCCTGGCTACCCAGCGAAGTCGCCGAACGCGTCGAGGCCGGCTTGTGAGTGGAGGCTTTCCAGAAACCCTGCACTTCTCCTTCGCCGACAGCGTCAACCGTTTCGTCGACTGGCTGGTGTTGGCTTACGGCGATCAGTTGCGCAGCGTCTCCGAAGGCCTGCTGCAATTGCTGGTCGCGCTGGAAAACCTGTTGCGTGCAACACCCTGGTGGTTATTACTGCTGGTCGTCGCACTGCTCACCTGGCATGCCAGTCGCAGCGTGATCCGGGCGCTGGTGCTGAGCGGCTTGCTGTTTTTGATCGGGGTGATCGGTTTGTGGGACAAGCTCCTGCAAACCTGTGCTCTGGTGCTGGTGAGTACCGGGCTGTGCATCCTGATCGGTGTGCCTATCGGTGTATTGCTGGCCAGCCGGCCACGGGCACGCCAGTTGTTGTTGCCGGTACTCGATGTCATGCAGACCCTGCCCAGCTTCGTCTACCTGATTCCGGTGCTGATGCTGTTTGGTCTGGGCAAGGTTCCGGCGATTTTCGCCACCTTGATCTACGCGCTACCGCCGCTGATCCGCTTGACCGAACTGGGGTTGTCACAGATCGATCCGTCCCTGACCCAGGCCGCCCAAGGGCTGGGCGCCGGACGCTGGCAACGCCTGCGCCGGGTCATGCTGCCACTGGCCATGCCGAGCATCATGGCCGGGCTCAATCAATCGGTGATGATGGCCCTGTCGATGGTGGTGGTTGCCTCGATGATCGGCGCGCGCGGCCTGGGCGAAGATGTGCTGGCGGGGATTCAGACCTTGAATGTCGGCAAGGGCATGGAAGCCGGGTTGGCGATAGTCGCGCTGGCAATGGTGATCGACAGGATTACCCAGGCCTATGGCCAGCCGAAGCCGGGTACTTTCAATCAACGTTGATCGACGCCATGATGAGCCTCCCCTCCCCGGCATAATCGGAGCCCGCGTTTGTCGCTCAAAGCCCTGCGCACCCTGGTCACCATCGCTCGCCATGGCACCTTCGCCCGTGCCGCCGACGTCCTCAGTCTGACCCCCTCGGCGGTCAGCCTGCATATCCGCAGCCTGGAGGAAGAGCTGCAGGTCAGCCTGTTCGACCGTAGCCGGCGCCAGGTCAGCCTGACCGAAGCCGGGCATCTGGCGGTCGAGCGCGCCGAGGGCATCCTCGCCGCCTATGATGAGATGGCAGACGCGCTGGTCAGCGGCCCGGGGCTGCGCGGCCGACTGAAGATTGGTGCCATCCACACCGCATTGGCCGGGCGCCTGCCAGCGGCGCTGGTGCAGATCAAAGCCGAGCATCCGCACCTGCATATCAGCGTGCTCTCGGGCATGTCCGCCGAGCTTGCCCGGCGCGTCGAGGACGGTGAACTGGATGCCGCCATCACCACCGAGCCTGTACCTCCCTACCCGGCCAACCTGGACTTCACCCCGCTTTACCAGAACCGCTTCTGGGCCGTTGCCGGGCCGGGTTTTGCCGGTGCAAACTTGAGGGAGTTACTCGCCAGCCAGCCATTCCTGCGCTTTGACAAACGTGCCTGGGCCGGACGCATCATCGAGCAGGAGCTGCGCAAACAACAGTTGCCGGTCAGCGAGCAGATGGAACTGGACAGCCAGCAAGCCCTGACGCACATGGCCTCGATGGGCCTGGGCGTGGCCATCGTGCCCCTGGCCGACGAAGACTTGCAGCACCTGCCCGCGGTGACCTTGCTGCCCTTTGGCGACCCCCAGCGCGTACGTCATGTCGGCTTGCTCGAACATGCCAGCAGCCGTCGGCGCCACCTGACCGCCGTGCTGAAAAGCACCTTGGGCCAACCATGAAGTTTTCCTCAACGGTTGCTTGAGAATTCAGCGTTTTTTTCTTTCATTGCCACAGGCTAGCCTGATGTCGACTCCCACAAGGGAGCGCTGACTGATAGGGAAATTGCCTGATGCTGAACCTGATCCTTGCCACCATCGTCCCCATCGCCCTGCTGATTGCGCTGGGCCGCTGGCTGCGGATCCAGGGGTTTCTGGGTGAGAGTTTCTGGCCAGCGGCCGAGCGCCTGAGCTACTTCGTGTTGCTCCCTGCGCTGTTCATGCATGGGCTGTCGACAGCCGACCTTACTGGCCTGCCGGTGTTCGACATGGTTGCAGTGTTGCTGCTCTCGACGCTGATTGGCGCCACCTTGCTGGTGCTGTGCAGGGGCGTAGTCGCCAGTGATGGTGCCAGTTTCACCTCGGTGTTCCAGGGTGGTGTGCGCTTCAACAACTACATTGGCGCGACGTTGGCCGCCGGGATCTATGGCACGGGCGGGATCGCCCTGGCTGCCGTGGCCAATGCCGCCATCGTGCCCACGGTGAACGTGCTGTGCGTCATGGTCTTTGCCCACTACAGCGGTACGCGCAGTTCGGCTGCTGCTGTGATCAAGGCGATTTGCCGTAACCCATTGATCGTTGGCTGCGCAATCGGAATTACCCTGCGCATTACCGGAACAGGGCTGCCAGCGGGCATCGAACCGACCGTGAAAGCGCTCGGTCAGGCAGCCTTGCCATTGGGCCTGCTGTGCGTCGGTGCCGCACTGGGTAGCAGTGCGCAGGGGCTGGGCCCGCGTCCACTGCTGGCAGCCTCGCTATTCAAGTTCGTGGTGCTGCCACTGACAACCTACGGAGTCTGTCGAATACTCGGACTCAGCGGCCAGGCGGCAATCGTGGCCATTCTGTTCCAGGCCCTGCCGACCGCTTCGTCGTCCTATGTCATGGCCCGGCAAATGGGCGGCAATGCGCCGCTGATGGCCAACATCATTGCCTTGCAGACCTTACTGGCGGCGCTGACGCTACCGGTGATGCTGAGCCTGACGCTGGCTTGAGTCTGCCTGCAGAGGCGGCGCAGTTCCTGTGCGCCGCCACCGCGTAACGATTACTTATCCGACTTGATGCTGGTCCACACCCGGGTACGCACACGCTCAAGCTTCTGCGGCAGCGGTTGCACCACATAAAGCTTGGCCAGGGCTTCCTGGGTTGGGGTCAGGTTCGGGTTGCCGGTAATTTCCGGTTTGATGAGTGCTAACGAATCTTTGTTGGCGTTGGGATAGCCGAGAAAATCACTGATCGGGGCGATGACTTTCGGGTCCATCAGGTTGTTGAGAAACTCATGGGCTTCGGCAACATTCTTCGCGCTTTTCGGAATCGCAAAGGTGTCGAACCAGATCGGTGCCCCTTCTTTAGGCAAGCGCCAGTCAACCACTACACCATTGCCCGCCTCCTTGGCGCGGTTGCCAAACTGGTAAAAGCTGCCGGAATAGCCGATGGCGACACAGATGTCACCGTTGGCGATGTCGGTCATGTACTTCGCGGAGTTGAAGTAGGTGACATAGGGCCGGATCTTCAACATCAGGGCCTTGGCTTTTTCATAGTCGTCAGGGTTCTGGCTGTTGGGGTCCAGGCCAAGGTAGTGCAAGGCAATCGGCAAAATTTCCGAAGGTGTGTCGAGCATGGCCACGCCACAGGACTTGAGTTTCTCCATGTTCTCGGGCTTGAACACCAGGTCCCAGCTGTCCACCGGCGCCTGCTCACCCAGCGCGGCCTTGACCTTGGCCGGGTTGAAGCCGATCAACACCGTGCCGTACATATAGGGCACACCGTACTGGTTACCCGGGTCGTTGCGGTCGAGGAGTTTGAGCAGTACCGGGTCCTGATGGCGCCAGTTGGGCAACTTGCTCTTGTCCAGTTTCTGAAAGACACCCGCCTTGATCTGGGTATCGAGAAACTGGTTCGAAGGCACCACCAGGTCGTAGCCCGAGTTGCCGGTGAGCAATTTGGCTTCCAGGGATTCGTTGGTGTCGAAGGTGTCCCAAGTGACTTTGATGCCAGACTGCGCGGCAAAATCCTTGGGCACGGATGGCAAGATATAGTCCGCCCAGTTGTACACCCTCAACTCTCGTACTTCGGCATGCACGGCGCCGGCCAACAGCGTCAGTGCCCCAACGCCGACAGCAAGCATACGTTTCAGTGTGGCCATGGATTATTCCCCCGAGTTTGGCCTTCTGATTCTTGCTGAGGGTTTTGACGGATCACAGTGTGTGGTTGGCCAAAAAGAGATCGTAATGGCCAATTTTCGTGGACAGTGTTAACCCCTACGCGGCAGCGCGATACTGACCCGTAACCCGCCAAGGGGGCTGTCTTGCAGTGTCATCTGCCCGCCCCAGACTTCAACGATGTCGCGCACGATGCCCAATCCCAGGCCATGTCCATCGACCTGCTCATCCAGCCGGGTACCGCGTTCGAGCACTTGCTGGCGATCAGACTCAGGAATACCCGGTCCATCGTCGTCGATCACCAGTTGATAACGCTCGGCCTGCTCTTCGATCGTCAACCGCACTTCGCTGTCAGCCCACTTGCAGGCGTTATCCAGCAGGTTGCCGAGCAGTTCGAGCAGGTCCTCCCGGTCCCAGGGCAACAGCAGGCCGGGCGGCACACGCTGGCTGAGTTCCAGGCCTTCGCCATGGATCATGCCCAGCGTTGACAGCAACCCGGGCAGCTCGGCATCACAATCGAATTGCGCGCCGGGCAGAGCATCACCCGCCAGCCGGGCACGGTTGAGTTCACGACTCAGACGCTGCTGGATCTGTTGCAGTTGCTCGCGCAGTTGTACGCGGACCTGCGGCGCGTCCTTCAACTGTTCGCTGGAAGCCAGGCTCAGCAGCACCGCCAACGGCGTCTTCAGCGCGTGCCCAAGGTTGCCCAGGGCATTGCGTGAACGGCGCAGGCTGTCTTCGGTGTGAGCCAACAGATGGTTGATCTGTGCGACCAGCGGCTCGAGCTCGCTAGGCACCTGGGTGTCGAGCTGCGAGCGCTTGCCTTGTTGCAACTGCGCGATCTGCCCGCGCACACGTTCAAGTGGGCGCAATGAGCGGGTGACGGTGATGCGTTGCAGTACCAGTACCAGAATCAGGGCGACCAGGCCCAGGCCCAGGCCGATCTGTTGCATGCGGCGAAACTGATCGCGCACCGGGGTGTAATCCTGGGCGACACTGATCGAAATGGGCTGGCCAAAGCGCCGGTAATCGCTGCGCAGCACCAGCAATTGCTGGTTCTCCGGGCCAAGCTGCAGATCGGTGTGCAGGCCGCTACTGGCTGGCGCAGGCATGTCCAGGTCCCAAAGCGAGCGGGAACGCCAGCTGCCACCGTCGAAATCGATGCGAAAGTAATAGCCGGAGAACGGCCGCTGGTAGGCCGAGGAAAGCCGCCGCTCATCCAGCTCCAGGCCCGACTGCCCGCGCACCAGCGCGATCAGCAGGTTTTCGCTTTCCTTGCGCAAACCTGTCTCCAGGTAGCGCTGCAAGCCCACTTCGAACAACCACAGACTCAACTGCGCCAGGGCCAGACCTACCAGCACCAGTACCGCAATCAGGCCAAGACTCAAGCGCGCCTGGATCGACTTCACTCGGCACTCCCGGCATAGCGGTAGCCTTGCCCGCGGCGCGTCTCGATGACGCTGCGGCCGAGCTTGCGGCGCAGGTGATTGACGTGGACTTCCAGCACATTGGAATCGCGCTCGGTCTCACCGTCATAGAGATGCTCGGCCAGATGGCTCTTCGACAGAATCTGCTGCGGGTGCAACATGAAGTAGCGCAACAGGCGAAATTCCGCAGCGGTGAGCTGGATATCGACGCCGTCACGGGTCACGCACTGGCGCCCTTCATCGAGTTGCAGACCGGCCGCCTCCAGGGTTGGCTGATTGGCCAGGCCACGGGCGCGACGCAGCAACGACTGCACACGCAACATCAGCTCTTCCGGGTGGAAGGGCTTGCTCAGGTAGTCGTCGGCACCGGCCTTCAGCCCCTCGATACGCTCCGCCCAGGAGCTGCGCGCAGTCAGAATCAGCACCGGCGTGGCCAAACCACCGGCGCGCCACTGGGCCAGTACTTCAAGCCCTGACAACCCGGGCAAGCCAAGGTCGAGGATGATCAGGTCATAGGGTTCGCTGCTGCCCTGGTAGACCGCGTCCCGGCCATCAGCCAGCCAGTCGACCGCATAGCCCTGGCGCTGCAGGCCCTGGGTCAGTTCATCCGCCAGCGGGACGTTGTCTTCGACCAGTAACAGGCGCATCAGTCATCTTCCTCGTCTTTGAGCAACGCTCCGTTGGATGCATCGAGTTTGATCTCGCGCACCACGCCTTCAGGGGTCAGCAATTCGACTTCGTACTCGTAGCGGCCGTGCTTGTGTTCCAGTTCCGCCTCCAGCAACTTCGCCCCGGGATAGCGTCCCAGGGCGTCATTGAGCAACTGTTCCAGCGGCAGGATCACGCCCTGCTGGCGTAACTGCAGGGCTTCGTCCTGATCAAGGTCACGGGCCGATGCCAGCGAACAAAGTACCAACAGCGCAACGAGTACCGTCTGCGCTGTTCGCGTGCAAACGCTCATTATTTGTCCTGGACGTCCTTGAGGATTTCACCGGTCTTGGCGTCCAGATCCACGTCCCATTCGACGTTCTGGGCATCGCGCAGATCGATCTTGTAGACAAGGCGACCGTAGACATCTTCCAGCTCGGACTCTTTGATCGTGGCGCCTGGATGCTTGGCCAGCGCTTTGGCATTCAAGTCATCCAGCGACAGGATGGTTTTGTCCTGAACCAGCTTGGTGACTTCATGCATAGGAATGTCTTTGGCCAGTGCGACATTGGCGCCCAGGGCAAGGGCAGCGGTCACGAACAGGGCAGTCAAAGTTTTCATGGTGTCTCTCCGTTGAGATCAATAATGTTTCTACGGGGCCTAGATTAACCAACCGAACTTAATTGAAGCTGAAAACAACTGGCGACATGATAGCGCACCCCTACCCCACAACTGGACCGCTGTTCTTTATAATTGCCGGCTCCAGACAGCGAGGCCCGTATGAGCGCAATCCATATCAAGTACCCGGCCCTGACGCTCAAGGCCGGCACTCGCGCCTTGCAGCGCATCCGCGAACATGGATTACAGGCTGCCGACGTGGGTGTGCTACCGGGCGCCGCAGGCGGCCCCAAGGCCCTTGGCATACAGGGCCTGGACTTGGCCTTATTCGGCCACTGGCTGCCCAGCGCCCCCCGTGAGCGAGCGTTGATCGGTGCATCCATCGGTTCCTGGCGCTTTGCCAGTGCCTGCCTGCCCAACCCGGCACAGGCGTTGCAGCGCCTCGGAGAGCTTTACACCGAACAGGACTTCGCCAAAGGCGTCACCCAGGCCGAAGTCAGCCGTAGCTGCCAGCGCATGCTTGATGAACTGCTACAAGGGCGCGACGCGCAGATCCTCGAGAGCCCCGACTACCGCCTTAACATCATGGTGGTGAAAAGCCATGGGCTGCTGGCACATGATCACCGCGCACGTTTGGGAATGGGGCTTTCTTCGGTTATTGCCGACAACTTGATCGGCCGTCCCCGACTGGCCCGCCACTTTGAGCGAATTATCCTCCACGATGCCCGCAGCACCCCGCCGCTGCAGCCCCTGACCGACTTTCCTTCACGCTGCCTGCCGCTGGATGTGGCCAACCTGCGCCATGCCCTACTGGCTTCGGGTTCAATTCCAATGGTAATGGAGGGCGTACGCGATATTCCCGGCGTTGGTCAGGGCACTTACCGCGATGGTGGCCTGCTCGACTACCATCTGGACCTGCCGTACCAGGGCGACGACATTGTGCTCTACCCGCACTTTACCGATAAGGTGATCCCTGGCTGGTTCGACAAAGCCCTGCCCTGGCGGCGTGGCGATGCCCAACGCTTGCGCAATGTCCTGCTGCTGGCGCCTTCCGCTCAGTACCTGGCCAGCCTGCCTTACGGCAAGTTGCCGGACCGTAGCGACTTCAAGCGCTTCATGGGTGATGCCGGCAGCCGCCAGCGCTACTGGCACAAAGCAATCTCCGAAAGTCGGCGTCTGGGCGACGAGCTGCTTGAGCTGATAGAAACCGGCAGGCTGCACGCGCAACTGCAACCGCTGTAACGGTCATGCTGGTAAACTGCTTACCAGCATAGGCTTTCAGAGTTGAGACACCGTGGAAATTTTCAAAGAGTTCACCTTCGAGTCGGCACACCGCCTGCCGCACGTTCCGGAAGGGCACAAATGCGGCCGCCTGCACGGTCATTCGTTCAAGGTTGCCCTGCACCTGACCGGCCCACTGGACCCGCATACAGGCTGGATTCGCGACTTTTCCGAGATCAAGGCGATCTTCAAGCCGCTGTATGAACAGCTGGACCACAACTACCTGAACGACATTCCTGGCCTGGAAAACCCTACCAGCGAAGTGATCGCCAAATGGATCTGGGACCAGGTCAAACCGTTGCTGCCAGAACTGTCCAAGGTGCGCATTCATGAGACCTGCACCAGTGGTTGCGAGTACTACGGCGACTGACTTGGTATTCGATGTAATGAAACCACCCTGCGGGGTGGTTTTTTTTGCCTGGCGTTTGTGGAAGCAGAAAAGACAAAACCCCTACCTGCATACGCAGATAGGGGTTTCGGAATTTAATCTTGACGATGACCTACTCTCACATGGGGAAACCCCACACTACCATCGGCGATGCATCGTTTCACTGCTGAGTTCGGGATGGGATCAGGTGGTTCCAATGCTCTATGGTCGTCAAGAAATTCTGTTGCCAGAAGGTCTTGTTAGACACTCCAGCGAATTGGGTATGTGATGATTGTGAGTCGCAAACTTTCGGTTCGTTTCGTCTTCACAACACCGCAATCTGGTCATTTCGACGCAAATTGCTTGGGTGTTATATGGTCAAGCCTCACGGGCAATTAGTATTGGTTAGCTCAACGCCTCACAGCGCTTACACACCCAACCTATCAACGTCGTAGTCTTCGACGGCCCTTCAGGGAGCTCAAGGCTCCAGTGAGATCTCATCTTGAGGCAAGTTTCCCGCTTAGATGCTTTCAGCGGTTATCTCTCCCGAACATAGCTACCCGGCAATGCCACTGGCGTGACAACCGGAACACCAGAGGTTCGTCCACTCCGGTCCTCTCGTACTAGGAGCAGCCCCTCTCAAATCTCAAACGTCCACGGCAGATAGGGACCGAACTGTCTCACGACGTTCTAAACCCAGCTCGCGTACCACTTTAAATGGCGAACAGCCATACCCTTGGGACCGGCTTCAGCCCCAGGATGTGATGAGCCGACATCGAGGTGCCAAACACCGCCGTCGATATGAACTCTTGGGCGGTATCAGCCTGTTATCCCCGGAGTACCTTTTATCCGTTGAGCGATGGCCCTTCCATACAGAACCACCGGATCACTAAGACCTACTTTCGTACCTGCTCGACGTGTCTGTCTCGCAGTCAAGCGCGCTTTTGCCTTTATACTCTACGACCGATTTCCGACCGGTCTGAGCGCACCTTCGTACTCCTCCGTTACTCTTTAGGAGGAGACCGCCCCAGTCAAACTACCCACCATACACTGTCCTCGATCCGGATAACGGACCTGAGTTAGAACCTCAAAGTTGCCAGGGTGGTATTTCAAGGATGGCTCCACGCGAACTGGCGTCCACGCTTCAAAGCCTCCCACCTATCCTACACAAGCAAATTCAAAGTCCAGTGCAAAGCTATAGTAAAGGTTCACGGGGTCTTTCCGTCTAGCCGCGGATACACTGCATCTTCACAGCGATTTCAATTTCACTGAGTCTCGGGTGGAGACAGCGCCGCCATCGTTACGCCATTCGTGCAGGTCGGAACTTACCCGACAAGGAATTTCGCTACCTTAGGACCGTTATAGTTACGGCCGCCGTTTACCGGGGCTTCGATCAAGAGCTTCGCGTTAGCTAACCCCATCAATTAACCTTCCGGCACCGGGCAGGCGTCACACCCTATACGTCCACTTTCGTGTTTGCAGAGTGCTGTGTTTTTAATAAACAGTCGCAGCGGCCTGGTATCTTCGACCGGCATGAGCTTACGGAGCAAGTCCTTCACCCTCACCGGCGCACCTTCTCCCGAAGTTACGGTGCCATTTTGCCTAGTTCCTTCACCCGAGTTCTCTCAAGCGCCTTGGTATTCTCTACCCAACCACCTGTGTCGGTTTGGGGTACGGTTCCTAGTTATCTGAAGCTTAGAAGCTTTTCTTGGAAGCATGGCATCAACCACTTCGTCGCCTAAAGGCAACTCGTCATCAGCTCTCGGCCTTAAGATCCCGGATTTACCTAAGATCTCAGCCTACCACCTTAAACTTGGACAACCAACGCCAAGCTGGCCTAGCCTTCTCCGTCCCTCCATCGCAATAACTAGAAGTACAGGAATATTAACCTGTTTTCCATCGACTACGCTTTTCAGCCTCGCCTTAGGGACCGACTAACCCTGCGTCGATTAACGTTGCGCAGGAAACCTTGGTCTTTCGGCGTGGGAGTTTTTCACTCCCATTGTCGTTACTCATGTCAGCATTCGCACTTCTGATACCTCCAGCAAGCTTCTCAACTCACCTTCACAGGCTTACAGAACGCTCCTCTACCGCGTCACCTAAGTGACACCCGTAGCTTCGGTGCATGGTTTGAGCCCCGTTACATCTTCCGCGCAGGCCGACTCGACTAGTGAGCTATTACGCTTTCTTTAAAGGGTGGCTGCTTCTAAGCCAACCTCCTAGCTGTCTAAGCCTTCCCACATCGTTTCCCACTTAACCATGACTTTGGGACCTTAGCTGACGGTCTGGGTTGTTTCCCTTTTCACGACGGACGTTAGCACCCGCCGTGTGTCTCCCATGCTCGGCACTTGTAGGTATTCGGAGTTTGCATCGGTTTGGTAAGTCGGGATGACCCCCTAGCCGAAACAGTGCTCTACCCCCTACAGTGATACATGAGGCGCTACCTAAATAGCTTTCGAGGAGAACCAGCTATCTCCGAGCTTGATTAGCCTTTCACTCCGATCCACAGGTCA
>NZ_JBTRBC010000001.1:775000-1932500 GCF_054821965.1 Pseudomonas sp. 210_17 TE3656
GCCCCACCACTTCACGGTTGAAAACCAGGTTTTCGATTCGTACCCCCCACTGCCCTGGACGGTAAGTGCCCGGCTCAATTGAGGTAATCATTCCGGCCTGCATCGCTGTCTGCGGTGCCGTTGCTGCCTGGTAGGCAATGACCTGTGGTCCTTCATGCACATTCATGAAGTAACCGACGCCATGTCCGGTACCATGACCATAATCGACCTGATCGGCCCAGATCGGCGCCCGGGCGATAGCATCGAGCAACGGTGAAAGGATGCCTCGCGGGAACCGCGCACGTGAGAGTGCAATCACGCCCTTGAGCACCCGGGTACAGTCCCGTTTCTGCTCAAGGCTTGGTGTGCCCACTGGCACCATGCGGGTGATATCCGTGGTACCGCCCAGATACTGCCCACCCGAATCAATCAGCAGCAAGCCATCGCCTTCAATACGTGCATGGGACGCTTCGGTCGCACGGTAGTGCGGCATGGCTCCGTTGGCATTGAAAGCGGCGATGGTCGAAAAGCTCAACGACACAAAGCCAGGGCGACGGGCACGGGCAGCACTGAGCTGCTCATCGATGGTCAGCTCGGTAACCGACTCTCGCCCCAGCGCGGCCTCGAGCCAGGCAAAGAACTCGCATAACGCTGCACCATCCTGCTCCATGGCATTGTGGATATGGGTCAGGTCCTGCGTACTTTTCTGCGATTTGGCCAGGGTCGTGGGGTTGATACCTTCGACCAAACGTACTTCAGTCGACAAACTGTCAATCAATCCCTGGGTAACCCGCACCGGATCGATCAGCAGGCTATCGACGCCCGGAACTGCGGCCAATGCCGCATGGATAGCCGTGTAGTCGCGCACTTCAATGCCATCGGCCTCGAGCACTTGGCGCAACGATGCATCCAGCTTGCCGAGCGCAACAAAGAGGATCGCCTTGTCCTGGCCAACCAGTGCGAAGGATACGAACACCGGATTGTAGGAGACGTCACTGCCACGCAAGTTGAACAACCAGGCGATATCGTCAAGGGTGGCAATAAAGTGCCAGTCGGCGCCACGTTCGCGTAGCGTCTGGCGCAGCCGGGCAAGTTTTTCGGCGCGACTCACCGTCGCTTCGGGCGGCAGGTGCTGGTACACCGGGTTGTTTGGCAACTCAGGACGACCATCCCAAACCTGGGCAAGCAGGTCGCTCTTTGTGAGCAGGCGTGCATTGCGGGCAGTAAGGCGCTCCACCAGCTGACGCGCCGAAGCCAACGCCATGACCGCACCATCAACCGCCACCGCACCGCCCTCGGGTACTTGTTCGGCCAGCCAGTCCAGCGGCCCCGGCTTGCCCGGCTGCAACTTCATCAACTGAATACTGCTACCGGCCAGCTCTTTCTCAGCCTGTTCCCAATACCGGCTATCAGCCCACAGGCCTGCGAACTCTGGCGTAACGATCAATGTGCCTACCGAGCCCTGGAAGCCGGACAACCATTGCCGGCCTTGCCAATACTCTGGCAGGTACTCGGAAAGATGCGGGTCGGCCGACGGCACCAGCAGGGCGTCGACCCCTTCCCGATTCATCACCTGGCGAATCGCTGCCAGGCGTGCGCTCACCGCTCCCTGCGTTGAAGACTGAGTGTTCATGCTGACTCCTGCTACCACGGCATCCGTTGTTATAGCCGCAGATAATGGAGCAGGCTTCAGCCCCCGGCAACCGCCCAGAAAGGTTGCGACTGTAACGAGGCTTTGATTGCCGCTGCAGCCTGATCGACATCCTGCTCCCGGGTATAGCGGCCAAGGCTCAAGCGCATGGTCTGGCGCGCAAACTGCGGTGTAAGTCCCAATGCCAGCAACACATGCGAGGGCTTATTGCTGGACGAGTTGCAGGCCGAAGTCGAAGAGAACGCCAGGTTATCGGCAAGGGTCGCAAAGTGCGGACTCTCGCCTTTGAAGGTCAGGCTCAGGGTATGGTCGATGCGTTGCACAGGACTACCGTTGATCTGAAGTCCGGAGATTTCACCAAGAGCTTCAAGCAAGCGCTGGCGCAACTGGCCAATGCGCTGCGCTTCGTCTGCCTGCAGATCACCCGCCAGGGCAAACGCCGCGCCCATACCGACAATCTGATGGGTGGCCAGCGTTCCTGAACGCAAGCCGCCCTCGTGTCCGCCACCATGGATCTGCGCGTGAAGCAACGGCCGGGCGCGCTCACCGACATACAAGGCGCCGATCCCCTTGGGCCCGTAGACCTTATGGGCCGAGAACGACATCAGGTCTACAGGCAACTGCCTCAAGTCGATACCGAGCTTGCCGGCCCCTTGGGCAGCATCCACATGCAGCAACGCGCCATGATCACGAACAAGCTGGCCGATTGCAGCAACATCATTGACGGTGCCCAGCTCATTGTTGACCAGCATCAGTGAGACCAGCACGGTGTCATCGCGCAGCGCCGCAGCTACTGCCTCAGGGCTGATCAGGCCCTGGGCGTCAGGGGCCAGACGGGTCACGGCAAAGCCTGCCTGCTCCAGTTGAAAAACGCTATCAAGCACAGCCTTGTGTTCGATCTGACTGGTGATGATATGGCCTGCCCGGTACCCCTGGGCAACGCCTTTGAGCGCAAGGTTGTTGGACTCGGTAGCCCCCGAAGTCCAGACAATCTGCCCGGCCTCGGCACCGACCAGCGTGGCAACCTGGATACGCGCCTGTTCCACAGCCACGCGTGCTTGCTGACCATAGCGGTGCGACCCGGATGCCGGATTGCCAAAGTTGCCCGAGGCACCAAGGCACTCGACCATCACCTGGATGACTCGCTCGTCGACAGGTGTCGTGGCGGCGTAGTCGAAATACAACGGGAAGCTGTTCATTGCTGCAGGCTCTCTGGTTGTCCATGCCTAGTAAAGAAGACGCTGCTTTTATATGCGCAGGCAAGCATTGACTCTATTGTGCCTCACAATCCATTAGAACAATAAATTATCAATAAATATATTTATATAACCTAAAAACAATTTCGCTTCAGTTCTAGTGAACTTCCGCGCCCTCAGGTCTTCACAACATTACAGTCCTTGCATGGGGAATTACCTCATGCCTGGACGACCTGACGTCGCCGAGGAACTCGCCCATGCCCCGTTCGACCGACCACAAGCAAGGTGTCGTACTGCTCGATACCCGCCAGCACACCCCCGAACACGAACACAACGTGCACCTGAAACTTGCCGAACGCCTGGCGCAGTTGCTCGACACACAGGTGGTTGTGCCAACCCACCCTCCAACCGCACATGACAACTTCTATTACCTGCCCACCGAAACCCTGATCGATCCCGCCCGTTATCAGGAAATCGGCATTGCCTCGACCCAGGACCTGTTCGGTGGTGTGGTGGCCAGACCCTACATGGCCACCAAAGCCATTTCCCACCCCTTGCCCGCCAATGCCCGCTACCCGCTAGGCTGGACCGATGACTTTGCTCGTCAGGCCAGTGATGCCTTGCTGCGCGGCTACACGGCGTTCAGCCTGGAGGACGCTGCGCATGCAGCCGCACTGTTGCTGCGTGACGGCCCATTACGGATCAAACCGGTTCGCGCCACGGCAGGCAGAGGGCAAACCGTGGTCACATCGATGGTGGAGGTCGAACAGGCGCTTACCGGCCTTGATGAGAAAGAGCTCGCGCTCTGGGGGCTTACCCTGGAGGAGAACCTGACCCAGGTGCAGACCTTCAGTGTCGGCCAGGCTCTGGTGGCTGGCATCCTGTGCAGCTACTACGGCACCCAGCAGTTGACTCACGACCATAGCGGCGAAGAAATCTACGGTGGTTCGGACCTGGTGCTGGTACGCGGTGACTACGACACTTTGCTGCAACTCGGGCTCGAAGACGCTCTGCGCCTGGCCATCACCCAGGCCAGAACCTATGAGCAGGCGGCGTTGCAGAACTTTCCCGGTTTTATCGCTTCACGCCGCAACTATGACGTCGCCCGGGGCCTGAACTGTGAGGGCAGACCGCGTAGCGGCGTGCTCGAGCAATCCTGGCGCATCGGCGGTGCCAGCAGCGCCGAAATCCTGGCCTTGCAGGCATTTGCCGCAGACCCTGCACTGACACGCCTGCGCGCCTCGACCCATGAAGTCTTTGGCACACCCGACCTGCCTGCCGATGCGACTATTTTCTATCAGGGGGATGACAGTGAACTCGGAAGATTCTGCAAATATGCACGGTTACGCGACTATGACCATCCATAGCGAGTCCATCGAGATCCACGTCGACGATGAGACAATTGCCGCAACCATCGTCAGCCCCGGCGACAAGGTGCCGGGCATTCTCTTCGTTCACGGCTGGGGCGGTAGCCAGCAGCGCGACCTGGCCCGCGCCAAGCAGATCACTGGCCTGGGCTGCGTGTGCATGACCTTCGACTTGCGCGGTCATGAAAAAACCGAGAGCCAGCGCCTGAGTGTCACCCGTGAGCAGAACCTGGCAGATCTGCTGGCTGCCTATGACCGGCTGGTCAGCCACCCTGCCGTCGACACCCGTGCGATTGCCATAATCGGCAGCAGTTACGGGGGCTACCTGGCGACCTTGCTGACCGCCTTGAGACCAGTCAAATGGCTGGCCCTGAGGGTGCCGGCGCTGTACTGGGACGATGATTGGACAATGCCCAAGCACGACCTTGACCGCCAACGCTTGAACGACTACCGCCGACGCCCGCTGGGACCCACCGATAATCGCGCCCTGGGGGCCTGCGCCGAATTCGCCGGCGACGTGCTGCTGGTCGAGTCGGAGCAGGACGATTATGTCCCGCACAGCACGCTGATGAGTTACCGCTCAGCGTTCGTCAGCGCCCACTCCCTGACCCATCGAATCGTTGACGGCGCTGATCATGCGCTGTCCAGCGACCGCAGCCAGAAAGCCTACAGCTCGATTCTCGGCGCCTGGGTCAGCGAGATGGTCATCGGTGCCCGCCTGGACCACTACCCTCACCACTCGCCCTGGTATTCCTGAGCGACCGGCAGCTGACAATGCAGCCCCTCCGTCGCGCTGCGTGACAAGCTGCTCAAGGTCTGGAAAGCGGCGAAATTCACACCTTTGGCCTGATGCTGCTGAATCAATTGCAGGAAGGGTTCCTGTGCAAAGCTGCTGGCCGCCGCCTCCCAGGCGCTACGCGACTGCCATTGCAGGTACTGCAGTACACGGCAACCATCGACACTGGCCTGGATGCTCGCACCCAGCAAGCCCGAATGGCGCATTACCAACGCTTCACTTCTCTCGTTCAGCGCCTGGGCCAGAGCATGCTGACGCTCTGGCATCACCTCGAATTCGATCATCTGGATAAAGCACAAGCTGCGCTCTGAAACCATCATCGGCATTTTCTCCCTGCCATTGAACTTGCGACGCGACGGCAGGCAGGGTAAAACCTCTAGTTAACTCAAGGTCAAGAGATTTATCACCATGCCTCAACCTTGCACCGCCGAGAAGATCATGACCGTCGGCCAGCTGGCTGCCCGCAGCGGGGTTGCGGTCACCGCCCTGCACTTCTACGAAAGCAAGGGGCTGATCCACAGTACCCGCAGCAGCGGCAACCAACGGCGCTACCCCCGCGAAACCCTGCGCCGGGTGGCGGTGATCAAGATGGCGCAGCGCCTGGGTATCCCTCTGGCCACTATTCATGCCGCACTACGGACACTGCCCGTGGGGCGTGCGCCCAGCGTCACGGACTGGCAACGGTTGTCCGAGCAATGGCGCCAGGACCTGACCCGGCGTATCGACAAACTGCTGGTGCTGCGCGACCAGCTTGATGGCTGCATTGGCTGCGGCTGCATGTCGCTGCAGAGTTGCCCGCTGCGCAATTGTGATGACCAGTTGAGTGAGCACGGACCGGGTCCGCAGTTACTGGAGCCCGGACCGGAAGCAGCCGATTAGGCCAGGTTCAGGACCAGCCCCCAGCAAGGAGGATCAGCCGATGCTGCCCGCCACCCGCCGCCGATAGTCACTGGGCGCAAGCCCGGTGACCTTGTGGAAGACCTTGCGAAAGGCACCCGGGTCTTGATACCCCACTCCCCAGGCGATCTGGTCGATGCTGCGGTTGGTGAACTCGAGCATCCGGCAAGCACGACCAACCCGCACCTGCTGGCAGTACTCGGTGGGTTTGAGGCCCGTGGCGTTGCGGAAACGACGCAGAAAAGTACGCGACTCCAGGCCTGCGCAATCAGCCATGACTTTCAGGTTCACATCCCGCGCACCGCTGCTTTGCAACCAGTGCTGAACCTTGAGCACCGCTTCGTCGCCATGATCCAGGCGCGGACTGAAAACACTGCCGGGGGCGCTGCCACTCACACGCTCCACCGCAAGGAACCGTGCGGTCTCGGCTGCCAGGGTCTCGCCCAGGTAACGCTCAACCAACCTCAAACCCAAGTCTGTCCAGGCCATCAGTCCGGCTGAGGTAATGATGTCACCGTCATCGAGCAGTGGCAGATTGGCCTCGACTTTCACCGCCGGGAAGCGCTCAGCCAGAGATTGAGCGAAATTCCAGTGAGTCGTGGCTGGCCGTCCATCGAGCAGGCCGCTGGCGGCAATGAAAAACACCCCGACACACACCGACACCAGCAAGGCACCATCGCGATGCCACTGGCGCAGATTCTGGCGATAACGTTCGAGCAACTCAGGGGACGGTGTCTGGGTCAGGCTCGGCGGAATGATCATTACCCGCAGCCGATGGTGGCCACCTGGATGACTATCGAACACCGCTGTCAGCTGCTGGCCTGCGGTTTCGCTCCAATGACTGATACGCAGCTCTGGGCGCTCCAGCGCACCCAGCTCATGACGCAGGCGATTGGCGATAGCGAACAGATCGGTTAACCCATGCACCGCTGCCGCCTGTGCGCCAGGGTAGACCAACAGACCGATTTCCAGCGTGTCGCAGCCTTTTGTCATTGTCAGTTTTTCCCGCCAATTTGTCGTTCGCGCCAATCTGCAAGCCTAGCGCTCAAGCCTATAACTATCACCAGGCCACAACCACTCACCGATAGAGGCTTTTGAAATGAGCAAGCACGCCCTGATCATCATCGACATTCAGAATGACTACTTCCCAGGTGGCAAATGGACTCTGGATGGTGCCGATCGCGCCGCCGACAATGCCGCCAGGATTCTTGCCGCAACCCGGACCAAAGGTGATCTGGTGGTGCATGTGCGCCATGAGTTCGAATCGGCTGATGCACCGTTTTTCACCCCGGGGTCAGAAGGCGCGCAGATCCACTCCAAGGTTGCCACGCGGCCAAGTGAACCCGTCGTGCTCAAGCATAAAGTCAATTCGTTCCTGAACACTGAGCTCAAGGCCCTGCTGGACGAGCACAAAGTCGAAGCGGTGACGGTGATCGGCAGCATGAGCCATATGTGCATCGACGGCTTCACCCGTGCCGCCGCCGACTTCGGCTATACCGTCACAGTGATCCATGATGCCTGCGCCAGCCGTGACCTGGAATTCAATGGTGTGGCCGTGCCTGCCGCCCAGGTGCATGCGGCCTACATGGCTTCACTGGCATTCGCCTATGCCCAGGTGATCACCACCGAGGACTATCTGTCTGGCAACCACCGCGATGCGGCTAACTAGATCACTACGTTGCGCACAAACCGCGTAGCCACCTCGCCATCGTTGCGATAGGCATGAATGCAATTGCTGGCATAACTGAAAAAGTCACCGGCCCGGAGCACGTGTTGCTGATCGCCGATGGCCAGGGTCAGGCAACCCTCGGCCACATACAGTTGCTCGCTCCAGCCATCGGCGTCAGCTTCGCATTGATAAACCTCGCCCGGCTCCAGTCGCCACTCCCACAGCTCCACCTCGCGACTGGCGACCGAACTGGCCAGCAAAACCGCGCGGCTGCCGGGATGGACCCCGGCCCAGGCCAGCTCGTTGATGCGGCTCGGGTCACGGTTGTCAGGGGCCTGGATCAGATCGGTAAAGGCCACTCCCAGCGCCTCGGCGAGGCGATCCAGGGTGGTCAGGCTGACATTGTTCTCCCCAGCCTCGATGGCCACAAGCATGCGTCGGCTGACGCCGGACTTTTCTGCCAGAGTATTCTGACTGAGTTCAGCGGCGTGGCGCAGGCGACGAACGTTTTGGCTGACATGCTGCAGCACCGAGGCGCGCTGGCTGGAATGTTTGTGCACTATATTGCTCACCAATAGTATTTGCGCAGTATACTGCCCACTTCGCCGCAATTGTGCGTCGCCCTTCTTCCGTGTGCAAGGCCATGACTTCCATTAACCGCGCAGATCGCCCTTCCGTTTCGTTCCGGCTGAGCAGGGCCGAACTGGTCCTGGTGTTTATCACCATGCTCTGGGGCGGAACCTTCCTGTTGGTACATAACGTCATGACCGTCAGCGGACCGATGTTCTTTGTCGGCCTGCGTTTTGCCGCTGCCACCCTGTTCGTCGGCCTGGTCTCGGCCCGTGCTTTGTCGGGACTGACTGCTACCGAATTCAAAGCCGGCGTACTGATCGGGATCTCGATCATGCTCGGCTATGGCTTGCAAACCTATGGACTACAGACCATCAGCAGCAGCCAGTCGGCCTTTATCACTGCCTTGTACGTGCCCTTTGTGCCTTTGCTGCAATGGCTGGTACTGGGCCGGCGTCCAGGCCTGATGCCAAGCCTGGGGATTGGCCTGGCCTTTGTCGGCCTGATGTTGCTGGCTGGCCCGGAAGGCGGCTCGCTGCAGTTGAGTACCGGCGAGATCGTCACGCTGGTCAGTGCCGTGGCAATCGCCGCGGAAATCATCCTGATCAGCCGCTATGCCGGCAAGGTCGATGTACGCCGGGTCACAGTGGTGCAACTGGCAACGGCCTCGGTGCTGTCGTTCTTGATGGTGCTGCCTACCCAGGAACCACTGCCGGATTTCTCCTGGCTGCTGCTGCTCAGCGCCCTGGGTCTTGGCGCCATGAGCGCGGTCATTCAGGTGGCCATGAACTGGGCGCAGAAATCGGTTTCACCGACCCGGGCAACGCTGATCTATGCAGGCGAACCGGTCTGGGCCGGTATCGTTGGACGCATCGCAGGCGAGCGCTTGCCGGGTATCGCGCTGTTTGGCGGGTTGCTGATCGTCATTGCCGTGATCGTCAGCGAACTGAAAATCAAACGCCGGAAACAGGCGCCCAACGTACTTGAAACGCCTGAACAAGGACAAGAAGCAGGGTTGTAGCGGCCAAAACCGGTCTATCCTTTGAAAAAAACTGTTATAAAAAAAACGTTTGATACAGCGCCTTTGTAGAATTCTGCCACAGCTTCTGTGTTGGTGATCGACGGTACGCCACGTATGATCCCTTACAAACTCCTGCAGATTAGAAATCTATGTCCTTGATAGTGCTACTGCTTCTGCCGTTCATCGGCAGCTGCCTGGCGGCTGTCTTGCCGCACAACGCCCGCAACAGCGAGTCGTTGCTTGCCGGGCTCGTCGCTCTGGTCGGTACCGTCCAGGTAGCCCTGCTGTACCCGCAAATTGCCCATGGAGGGGTGATCCGCGAAGAATTTCTCTGGCTGCCGAGCCTGGGCCTGAACCTGGTCCTGCGCATGGACGGCTTTGCCTGGCTGTTCTCCCTGCTGGTGCTGGGTATCGGCACCCTGGTGTCGTTGTATGCGCGCTATTACATGTCGCCGCAAGATCCGGTACCGCGGTTCTTCGCCTTTTTCCTGGCGTTCATGGGCGCAATGCTCGGCCTGGTGATCTCCGGCAACCTGATCCAGATCGTATTCTTCTGGGAACTGACCAGCGTTTTCTCGTTCCTGCTGATCGGCTACTGGCATCACCGCGCCGACGCCCGCCGCGGTGCCTACATGGCCCTGATGGTCACCGGTGCTGGCGGTTTGTGCCTGCTGGCGGGGGTGCTGCTGCTCGGCCATGTGGTTGGCAGCTATGACCTGGACAAGGTCCTCGCTGCCGGTGAGCTGATTCGCAATCATGCCCTGTATCCCGTCCTGCTCCCCCTGATTCTCCTCGGCGCCCTGAGCAAAAGCGCACAATTCCCCTTCCACTTCTGGCTGCCACATGCCATGGCTGCGCCGACGCCAGTTTCGGCGTACCTGCATTCGGCGACCATGGTCAAAGCCGGGGTATTTCTCCTGGCACGTCTGTGGCCGGTACTTTCCGGCAGCGAAGAATGGTTCTGGATCGTCGGCGGCGCCGGGGCCTGCACCCTGTTGCTGGGTGCTTTCGCGGCCATGTTCCAGAACGATCTCAAGGGCCTGCTGGCCTATTCGACCATCAGCCATCTGGGGCTGATCACCCTGCTGCTGGGGCTGAACAGCCCGTTGGCGGCAGTGGCGGCAGTGTTCCATATCCTCAATCATGCCACCTTCAAAGCCTCGCTATTCATGGCTGCAGGCATCATCGACCACGAAAGCGGCACGCGTGATATCCGGCGCCTTAGCGGCCTGTTCCGGCTGATACCGTTCACTGCGACCCTGGCCATGGTAGCCAGCGCCTCGATGGCCGGGGTCCCGTTGATGAACGGCTTCCTGTCCAAGGAAATGTTCTTCGCCGAAACCGTGTTCATCAACTCCAGCGCCTGGATCGAAGCCGCCCTGCCGGTAATCGCCACCCTGGCCGGCACGTTCAGCGTGGCCTACGCCTTGCGCTTTACCGTCGATGTGTTCTTCGGCCCGCCAGCCACGGACCTGCCCCATACCCCGCACGAGCCGCCGCGCTGGATGCGCGCGCCGGTCGAGTTGCTGGTGCTGACCTGCCTGGTGGTCGGCATGTTTCCGGCCCAGTCGGTCGGGCCGCTGCTGGCTGCCGCCGCCCTGCCGGTAGTGGGCGGTACGCTGCCTGAATACAGCCTGGCGATCTGGCATGGCTGGAATGCGCCGCTGATCATGAGTCTGATCGCCATGAGCGGCGGCATCCTGCTCTACCTGCTACTGCGTAACCAGCTCAAGCTGGGCCGCTTCCCTTATCCGCCACTGATCGAACGATTCAATGGCAAGCGTCTGTTCGAACACGGCCAGGTGCAGCTGATGCGCATGGCCCGCCGCTTTGAGCGCACCATGACCACCCGGCGCTTGCAAAAGCAGCTGTTCATGCTGGTGCTGGTAGCGTTCCTGGCAGGCCTGCTGCCGATGCTGCAAAGCGGCCTGAGCTGGGGTGACCGGCCGAAAATCCCGGGCTCCGGGGTGTTCGTCACGCTCTGGCTGATCGCTATTGCCTGCGCCCTGGGCGCCGCCTGGCAAGCCAAGTACCACCGGCTGGCAGCCCTGACCATGGTCAGTGTCTGCGGCCTGATGACCTGTATCACCTTCGTCTGGTTCTCGGCACCGGACCTGGCCCTGACCCAACTGGCGGTTGAAGTGGTCACCACGGTGCTGATCCTCCTCGGCTTGCGCTGGTTGCCACGACGCATCGAGGGGGTATCGCCCTTGCCTGGCAGCCAGGAGCAGGCACGCCTGCGGCGCCTGCGCGACCTGATTCTTGCGGTGCTGGTGGGTGGTGGTATGGCGCTGTTGTCCTATGCGATGCTGACGCGCCCGACCCCCAACGACATTTCTTCGTTCTACCTGAGCCGCGCTCTGCCCGAGGGCGGCGGCAGCAACGTGGTCAATGTCATGCTCGTGGACTTCCGCGGCTTCGACACCCTGGGTGAAGTTACCGTGCTGGTTGCCGTGGCGCTGGCGGTGTTTGCCCTGCTGCGGCGCTTCCGTCCTCCCCGCGAGAGCATGCAACTACCGGCCCAGCAACGCCTGCTGGCACCTGACGTGGTCACCGATCTGGTCAACCCGCGCCAGGCTGCCGACACGGCGCTGGGTTTCATGATGGTTCCGGCGGTGCTGGTGCGCCTGCTGCTGCCAATTGCCCTGGTGGTATCGATGTACCTGTTCATGCGCGGACACAACCAGCCCGGCGGCGGTTTTGTCGCGGGGCTGGTGATGTCGGTGGCCTTCATCCTCCAATACATGGTCGCAGGCACCCAGTGGGTGGAAGCGCAAATGAGCTTGCGTCCGTTGCGCTGGATGGGTACCGGCCTGCTCTGCGCCACCCTCACTGGCGGCGGCGCCATGCTGCTCGGCTACCCCTTCCTGACCACGCACACCGCACACCTGCATCTGCCGCTGCTGGGCGATATCCATTTCGCCAGTGCATTGTTCTTCGATGTCGGCATCTTCACCGTGGTGGTCGGTTCGACCCTGTTGATTCTTACTGCCCTGGCTCACCAGTCGGTGCGCGGACACCGTCCGGCCAGCCAGCCCAAAGCCACCCAGACAGGAGCCGCCTGATGGAAGAAGTCATCGCAATCGCCATTGGTGTACTCGCTGCCTCCGGGGTCTGGCTGATCCTGCGCCCGCGAACCTTTCAGGTGGTGATGGGCCTGTGCCTGCTGTCCTATGGCGTCAACCTGTTTATCTTCAGCATGGGTAGCCTGTTCATCGGCAAGGAGCCGATCATCAAGGATGGCGTGCCCCAGGACCTACTCAACTATACCGACCCCCTGCCCCAGGCCCTGGTGCTTACCGCCATCGTCATCAGCTTTGCCATGACCGCACTGTTTCTGGTGGTGCTGCTGGCATCGCGCGGGCTGACCGGCACCGACCACGTGGACGGCCGGGAGCCCAACGAATGAGCTTCATGAATCAACTGATTGTCGCGCCGATCCTGCTGCCGCTGCTCACTGCGGCACTGATGTTGCTGCTGGGCGAAAAACGCAGGCCCCTCAAGGCCCGCCTTAACCTGTTCTCCAGCCTCCTGGGGCTGGCGATCTCGATTACCTTGCTGCTGTGGGTTCAGGCCCAGGGGCAAGCCAGCTCGATTGGCGTCTACCTGCCTGGCAACTGGCCGGCACCGTTTGGCATCGCACTGGTGGTTGACCGTCTTTCGGCATTGATGCTGGTGCTTACCGGGATCGTCGGCGTCAGCGCGCTGATTTTCGCCATGGCCCGCTGGGACGGCGCCGGGGCCAGCTTCCATGCACTGTTCCAGATTCAGCTGATGGGCCTCTACGGGGCATTCCTGACTGCCGACCTGTTCAACCTGTTCGTATTCTTCGAGGTACTGCTGGCGGCGTCTTACGGTTTGCTGCTGCACGGCTCCGGGCGGGCTCGGGTAAAGGCCGGCCTGCATTACATCGCCATCAATCTGTTCGCCTCGTCGCTGTTCCTGGTCGGCGCCGCGATGCTCTATGGTGTCACCGGTACCCTTAACATGGCCGACCTGGCCCTGAAAATACCGCTGGTGCCGGAAGCCGACCGCGGCCTGCTGCACGCAGGTGCCGCGATCCTGGCCACGGCCTTCCTGGCCAAGGCCGGGATCTGGCCATTGAACTTCTGGTTGGTGCCGGCCTACTCCGCCGCCAGCGCACCCGTGGCGGCGCTGTTCGCAATCATGACCAAGGTTGGCATCTATACCGTGCTACGCCTGTGGACGTTGCTGTTTTCCGGCCAGGCTGGCGCCTCATCGTTCTTTGGTGGCGAATGGCTGGTCTATGGCGGCCTGGCAACGCTGGGCTGCGCAGCCGTGTCGATCCTTGCCGCCCAGCGCCTGGAGCGCATGGCGAGCATAAGCATCCTCGCTTCGGCGGGCACGCTCATGGCGGCCATCGGCTTTGGCCAGGCCGCATTGACGGCCGGGGCGCTGTTCTACCTGGTCAGCTCAACTCTGGCTTTGTGCGCCCTGTTCCTGCTGGCCGAGCTGATCGAGCGTTCGCGCTCGGCCAACGAACTGCCACTGGATGACGACGACTGCCACCCTTCACCGCTCGAATCCTTGCACCCACCGAAAGGCATCAACCTCGATGACGAACAGAAGGCCGTCATCGGCCAGGTGATCCCCTGGACCATGGCCTTCCTCGGTTTGAGCTTTATCGCTTGCGCGCTGCTGATCATCGGCATGCCGCCACTCTCAGGCTTTATCGGCAAGATCAGCCTGATTGCTGCACTGTTCAATCCCCAAGGTCTGGGCACCGCCCCCGAGCAACCGCTCTCGGTCCAGGGCTGGACCCTGGTAGCGCTGCTGATACTCTCCGGCCTGGCCTCGTTGATTGCCCTGGCCCGCGTCGGTATCCAGCGCTTCTGGACACCTCAGGAGCGCCCCTCGCCGGCGCTGCGTCGCTTTGAGTGCATTCCCATCGTGGTTCTGCTCGGGCTGTGTATCGCCTTGAGCGTACGCGCCGAACCGCTGCTGCGTTATACCCAGGACACCGCTGCGAGCCTTCAGGACCCTGAGCAATATGTCAGCGCGGTGCTCGCTACCCGGCCAATCCCCGGCCCCACCAGCCAGGCCGCCAGCGCACAGGTGCAACCATGAAGCGCCTGTTTCCCGCTCCGCTGCTGTCGTTGTCCCTGTGCCTGTTGTGGTTGCTGCTGAACCTCTCGGTAAGCCCGGGCAACCTGTTGCTTGCTGTCTTGCTGGGCGTGTTTGCGCCACTGCTGATGGCGCCGTTGCGGCCCGTGAGAGTACGCATCCGCCACCCCTGGACGGTCCTGCGCCTGATCATGCGGGTCGGCATTGACGTGCTGATCTCCAACCTGCAGGTGGCTCGTGGGGTCTGGTCTGCCAAGCGTCGTGCGCCGCGCTCTCGCTTCGTGCACATTCCACTGGACCTGCGCGATGCCCACGGCCTGGCGGCGCTGTCGATGATCACCACGGTGATCCCCGGCACTATCTGGTCGGAGCTGGCACTGGATCGCAGCATCCTGCTGCTGCATGTATTCGACCTGGACGATGAAGCGCAATTTATCGAACACTTCAAACAGACCTATGAACGTCCGCTGATGGAGATCTTCGAATGACTGGCCTGCTTGCCAATGCCATTCTCGCCAGCCTGTTCATCTTTGCCCTGGCCATGGCCCTGACCCTGTTCCGGCTATTCCGCGGCCCTTCGGCCCAGGACCGGGTTCTGGCGCTGGACTACCTGTACATCCTGGCGATGCTGATGATGCTGGTGCTGGGTATTCGTTATGCCAGCGACACCTACTTCGAGGGGGCACTGCTGATTGCCCTGTTCGGCTTCGTCGGCTCGTTTGCCCTGGCTAAATTCCTGTTGCGTGGCGAGGTGATCGAATGAACAACCTGAACGAACTGCCCTTCTGGGTCGAGTTGCTGGTTGCCGCATTACTGTTGCTGAGCAGCCTGTTCGCCCTCAGCGGGGCGCTGGGCCTGATTCGCCTGAAACAGTTCTTTCAGCGCATGCACCCGCCGGCCCTGGCCTCGACCCTGGGAACCTGGTGCGTCGCACTGGCCTCGATCCTGTATTTCTCGGCGCTCAAGCAAGGGCCTGTGCTGCATGCCTGGCTGATCCCGATCCTGATGGCCATCACGGTGCCGGTGACCACCTTGCTGTTGGCACGCGCTGCACTGTTTCGCAAGCGCATGGCTGGTGATGACGTACCGGAGGAAGTCAGTAGCGGGCGTGATCGTGGCCACTAAGCGCTATTGGGTCAGCGCCTGCAGTTCGCGGCGGACCATGGCTGCATACTCAGGCGGGCTCAACTGATACAACTGGCTGGCCACCCAATCGAACCAGCGCCCCTGCAGCCGCTCACGTTGCGCAAGCCACTGCTCGGCTTGCTCACGGGCCTGGGCCTGATGCCGCACATGAAAATCGGCACGCCCCAGTGATGCATCATCCGGCTTGCTCACTCGCTGGCCTTGAACGTGGTCAGCTCGCCTTTGCGCCATTTCGCCGCCTTGCCGGTGGCAGCCTTGAGGATCTTGCCCAGGCCTTCCTGCAGTTGCTCGTGAGCAGCAAAGATCATCACCACGCCCTGGCCTTCACGCAAGACGATACCCTCACCTTCGGGTACCGAGACAAATGCATAATCACCCAGACCGTAGACGGTAAGTTTGATATCACGGAAACGAACTTCCAGCTTGCCACCTTCGCGACTGGGCAATACCGCAGCGCGGAAATGATCACCGACCTTGAGCTCCAATCGCTGTTTGTCATCGACAACCAGCGCGGTTTCAGTGTCGATTTCGGCCATGTACAGGCCTTCCGCGTTCTGTTCGGTGACATAAACAAAACGCGATTGAAACTGTTTGACCAGTTTGGCCCGAAGATCGCCAAGCACAAACAAGGCGTGTGTATCCAGATTACTGACTGCCAATGAAGAATTCCTCAAACCGATTACACGACGCCTCCCCACAGGAGCAGATGGCTCCGTGAAGGCAACGTCACTTCAATGTCGAAGTCTGAAAGACTAATGGGTATAAGCACGAAGCGTCTGTGCGGGCGGGTGCTGCAGCCTGAAGGATTCGTCATCCTTGCAGGCCAGCCAAAACCTCACGACAGGCATTCGGCGGATTTCCGTCAACGGAAACGTACTTTCTGACATCAAAACTGCCAGGAAAATGCGATAGATACATCCAGGCCCCTCGGCAGAACGGGCCCCCGGATCAATCTACACATCACAGGGAAGGAATATGCACGAAAATACCGAAATCCGTCGAGAGGCAAGCAACATTTCTTACCTCAATATTACAAACCAAGGTTCAAGCGCGCATAGCACGCGCTACATCGTGGTGCCTGCCGGGATCAACTTCTTCCACATCACCGAGCACACTACCGGGCAAGTGAAAGGTTTTCGCTGCCGGCACATCGATGCCTGCGAACTGGCGCGAACACTGGAGCGTTGAGCCCGTCTTCAAACAGCCTGGCGTACTGCTCCAGGCTGTTGCTTACCGCGTAATTGCTCGAGCCATGCAAGCCGGCATTCCTCAGCCTCATCACGGCTGGCGAACGCAGTGCCACGCCGCTCGCCATTGACCAGCACTACCCAACAAACACGCTTGCCAACCGTTTGCAGGGACGCAGGAACGCCGCTGCCAATCATCACGGCGACATCGACTCGGCTATCCATCATTCCCTCCGGAATTTAATTAGCAACCTAACGATATCACCATCATACGCCCGCTTCCGCGGCGGAAAAAGCTATTGCCGGTATAGCTGTATTGCATCGCAAGCAACAAACAGACGAAAAGCACCAAGGCCCCGGGATCGCTCCACGGGGCCTTGGAAAGACTACCGGTCAGGCCTGACGCTGGTGCTTGTCGATCTGCTCGTGACGCTCCTGAGCTTCGATGCAGTACTTGGTGGTCGGGCTGATCAGCAGGCGCTTGAGGCCAATTGGCTCACCGCTGTCGTCACACCAACCAAAGCTGTCGTCCCTGATTCGCTCCAGGGCCATCTCCAGTTGTGGCAACAGGCGCTGGTCGCGATCGATAGCGTTAACCAACCAGGTACGTTCTTCTTCAACAGAGGCAGCATCTGCAGGGTCAGCTGGAGTGTCCAGACTCTCGATAGCTATGCGGCTCTGTTCGATGCGCTCCTGGGTCTCGATTTTCATCGACTGCAGCAACTTGGTGAAGAACGCATGTTGCTCGGCGTTCATGTAGTCATCGGCCGGCATGGCCAGCAACTTTTCCTTGGTCATCGATTTCTCTATGAAAATAACGTGCATTTAAGCGATTGGATTGCCATCACCGACAGTTCGCCGACGGCGGAATTCTTCAAGCACCCTACGGCACTCTATTTACGAGGGGCGGGAGTCTAAGGCGCCACGTCGCACTGGGCAACAAAAATGACAGCGCAACAGGCTTAAACGGCCTGGAATCCGCCAATCGGCCCCGTAGACCTGCCCGCCAGCGCTCCAAGACATGCCTGTTTACCCGTCCTTGGAGCAGAAAATACCTAACATGCAGTAACAATTGCCCTGCTGCCAGCCCAGCAACGGGCACTGAGCACAGCTCAAACAAGAGTCGCTTGCCGAAACTGAAAGTCCTGTCGCCGCGGGTGCTATCCCGTTACGACCCTGTTGACCAATATCTACGGCTGAATCAGCGCTTCACCCTTTGTGGAGCCGCCCCCTATGAGCCTGCAAGAACGTCTCGCTCTCAACACCGATCTCGATTGCGCTGTCGCCGATCATTTCAGTCTGCGCCCGACCCTGTTCGAGGTATGCGCACGCCTCCTGGTCGAGCAGTGGTCCGAGCGCAAGATAAGTCATCACGACCCTCTCTTGCTCTTTCTGGTCAGCATCGACAGCACGCCGCAAAAGACTTACGTGCGGCCCTTGTACCAAACCCTGGCGGAGCGATTTTGCCGTCGCGCGACACTTAACCTTACCGCAGAGGAGGACTTTCTCAGCCTCAATGAAGACGCAGACCCGCAAGGCGCCGTTGACATCGACCTGCATGCAATTGAACAGTTGATCAATGAATGCGGTCCTTTCCTGCTGGAGCAATACCAGCGTGCCCTGGTGTCGTTCTGGAGCGAATCGGACCGATCAGGACAGACGCCTTGGCAATGGTATGCCGACTATCTCAGACAACACTTCAAGTCAGCCATCGACAGCAACTTCGACGCTGGCACGTTGAGCCAGACCACCGCCGCCATGGCCAGGCTGATCTACAGCTATCCTGCCCCTCAGGACCGTAGCGCTTGGCCCAATGCCAGTAAACTTGACCTGCTGCAACTCGAACTGGACACCTCAGCCAGCGCCTACCTGGATATTGATCTAGCCAGTGCGCTACTGCTCGAACATCCAGACAGTGCCCCGGAACGCTCTGTCACACTGATTTACACAACGTCCGGACAGCTGGTTCCGATTGCCTCACGCCCAGCACTACTCGACGGGCTTGGTCGACTATGGCCGAAGCTGACCGCCTCGCGCCCGAAACTGCAACTGACGCAAACAACAAACAACAATTTCGAGGCCCAGGCCCAGGGAGTACTCCATCAACAATTGCGGACCATTGCCGCACTGGCGCAGCAGTATCAATCCGAATACAGCGCCCCGCTGATGAGTCTCGACATGGACCGCCTGACTTCCATGATCACCCTGTGCAGTGTCACGGAGCAGAGTCTGCGCAAGCAACTTGTCGAACACCTTCCGGACTGGCTGCGCAGCACCACAGGTCCACTCATGCGCCGCTATGGCGCGATGCTCCTCGATGCAGCCCAAAGCTACGACGACGCAGCGGGGCAATTCTGGCTCGATGGGATAGACGACGCCGAATCGTTCAGCTACCAGCAGCTGGCGAAGCAAATCAATACTGACCATCCGGGCAGCGATCTGGCGGTTCGCGACGTCGTGGTCATCAACCATCAGGTCGAAGCGTCAGCGATACCCGGCCAGGACGCGTTGATCATCGATGGAACGGTGCATCCAGTGCGCTTCTCGCTGGCCCAGCTGGCAATCGGCAACCTCGGCCTGCTAGCACCCGGCCGGATCGAACTGACCTCGGCTTCAGGGCAGACCTTGCCTACCTGGCTGGACGAACGCTACATGCGTCAGTTGATCAGCAGGCTGGACATCGGGACGTCCTACCCGCAGATGCTCAAGCACAACATGCTCGATGATGCTGACCAGCGACAACTACGCCAGCGCCTGTTCACTGCCCAGTTACGCACACAGATCCCCGCATTCGCCCTGGAACTGCACCTGCGTGACAACAGCTTGAGCGAGACCGCGGTGAACGGCATCTGCCAAGTGTTCCAGGCGTTGCCCCCGGCTACGCCGGATGACTGGGTGATGCGCCCGCTGGGCTTGATCAGCGAGGCCGGGGCGACGCCGGACCTGCTGCACAACGCCTGGGTGATCGAGCGCAAAAATCCGGCTGAACACCCTTGTGTGCTCTATCGCCCCTTGCATCCACAACCCTTGCTGGAGTTCTCTGACCGCCTGGCCCTGTTCGTTGCCATCAGTCTCCCGGGAGAGCTGCAGGACGATCTGCTCCAGCGGCTGCCCGAAGCATCCCGCCGCATTTATGCACACGGCGGGCTTATGGAGCCGCACCTGTACCACTCCGTCGAGGATGATTTCAGCGTGCCGTTCGGTACACCGGCTCCAGCCAGGCTTTCGCTCGAAGTCCCCGTACCTGACATCGGTACATCGCTCTACCAGGCGTGCGTCGAGGAAACTATCCAGCACTTCAAGGCACAATCCAGCAGCACTGCGGCGACGCGCTGGCAGACACTGGGCTGGCTGCTGTTCAACACGCTCCTGCCACTGGCAGGCAGCACTCTGGCCAAAGCCGCCTGGCTGGTACAGATGAGCGTCGCCCTGGCCGACTTCATCCGCACGGATGCCCAGCGCGACCCGGTGGGCCAGCGTATCAGCCTGATCAACCTGCTGGTCAACGTCGCTGTGCTGTTGTTCTCCCATTCCTACCAGAGCGTGAGCCTGGACACGCAGGAGGTTGAACCTCTTCCGGCGGTCCCCGCCGAACCGCCGCCACCCCCACTGATACCCATCCAGGCCAGTGAAAGCCCGTTGGAATTCAGCTGGGCGCGCCCCGATCACACGCTTAGCGCAACGCAACGCATCGCGCTGGCAAAGCTGCAGGCCGACATCCCCCTGTCACAGTTGCGCAGCCCGATACCAAGCGGTCCCCTGCGCGGTCTGTTCCTGCACAACGATCAGCTCTGGGCAAGTCTGGACAACCAGGTCTACCGGGTCGAGATTGACCCGCAGCGCGAGCAGCCGCGCGTCGTCGGGGCATCCACCACAGATGACGCCGGCCCCTGGCTGGCCCGAGACGAGGCCGGTCGCTGGCGGTTCGACCTGGCGCTGCGGTTGCGCGCAGGTATGCCGTTGAGCAAGCAACTGGAGCAGCGTAAACAGGAAAGAGCGCAAGCAAGCAATGCTCTGAAGACCAAACTGCTCAGCGACGTTGAACAGATCAAAAGCCAGAAAGCGACACGCGACAGGGTACTGGAGATGGCCTTAACCGCCACTGATGAACGCCTGGTGCGCAGTTTTCTGGAGAAAACCCAAGGCTATGCCAGGTTCTGGAGTGAACATCTGCACACTCTGCAGGAAAGCAACAAAGACGAATCGTTCCAACAGTACAAAGTGGTGCGGGCAACGGCGCTGTACGAGCTTATTCGTTGCGAGCGATCAAGCTATAGCTCACTGAAAAAACTCTATCGTCCACTGCGTTTGCAACTGGTCGCCCTGGTCAATCAGGCGCCTGAGCTTGAAGGGCTTCCCGAAGCCGATAAGCGAATCAGCAGAAATCGCCTGGACACCATGAAGTCGCTGCTTGACCAATTGATCATCGGTACTGAGGCGCTGAACGACGCTCGCGGGCAACTAAAGCGTTTGGCCAGCCGACACCAGGCAAAGATCGCCGAGCTCAATCAAGAAGTACAGTCAAACCAGGAACCCAGCTCAGAGCATCTGAGGTGGCATTTCCTGCGGGCGGAAAACAACTTCAACCGGTTGACCCTGCTCTATTCACTGGACGACCTGGGCACCTACTGGCTTGACCGTGCCTGGAAAACCCTCAACCTGAGTATTGCGCAAAGACTGCGTCTGACCGATCTTGAGCAGCCTGCGGTCGAATTGAAGGTACGCCTGCTGCGTAGCATCGATGAGCAGCTCAGTGCCACGTTGCGCCAGCTCGACAACCTGAAAGCACTGCTCAATGACCCCGCTGAATTGCAGGTACTGGGCGAGCTGCGTGGTGATGTACAACATATAACCGATGGTGTGCAGCAGGAACTGACCGATTTTCCTGACTACCCGCCCAGCAGCACGGTCAACCAACTGCGCAATCAGGCGCCCGGCTTGATCGAGACAACAGAGAATGGCCTGCTGCTGGCACAACCCCGGGCAGGTAATGATTCGCTGGTCGACATTCCAGGCCCGGACAACAAAACACCATCACGCACCTATCGACGGCAGCAGGATGACTGGATCGAAGTAGCAGCCCACCCGGCCACTAGCCTTTCGCAAGGCTCATCACGCTCGCTGAAACGCTTGCTCAAGGACAGCCGTACGCGGATGGCAAACGCGCGCCAGGTCCTTGAAAGTCTGCAAACGACAGCGTCGGCCAGCTATCTGCCGATCGAGATCGAGGAGCTGCTTGAACACCAGCAATCGCTGTTGGAAACCGAGCGTCAGGCCATCGAACAGCGCTTGACCGATACAAACCAGACCGATGAAGCAACCCGCGCTGAGGATGCTGCGCTGACGATGAAGGCGCTCGACGAGCTGGCCCAAACCCTCGTAGCTCAGGCTCTGGAGCTGCGGACCCAAGCTGCGTTAAGACAGAACCCGAGAATGGGTGAGGTGCAGTACCTGATTGATCACGATCAGGTCCAGGTACGCGCTGCAGGCCCGCGCAGACAACTGGCCAAGGTCAAAGGCCGGGCAGACGATTTTCTCGACGAGTACGAGATCAGCCACCATGACACGGGGCTGTGGTATGCCCACTTCCACTATCCAGCCATGAGCACACCACGCGAAGGCTTCATCGTCGGGCACCTGAAAACTGCCGCCCAGCGCCATACCGCCGGGTCCAGCATGATCGATGCCCGTACTGGCAAAACCGTCGACGTCTACCGCGCGCCCATCAATGCGGCATCAGCGGCAAAGTACTTCTTCAACCTGTAGCGAGAAAAACAGGGGCTGGTTCGCACCGGTGCGTAGCAGCCCCTTGTTTTCAACGGTCCTTGAACTGCGCTTCGCGCTTGGCGATGAACGCCGCCATGCCTTCTTTCTGGTCTTCGGTGGCGAAGGCGGCATGGAACACCCGGCGCTCGAAGCGCACGCCTTCTGCCAGATTGACCTCGAAGGCACGGTTGACGCTTTCCTTGACCATCATGGTCATCGGGATCGACTTGCTGGCGATGGTTGCCGCCACTTTCAAGGCTTCTTCGAGCAACTCGGCCTGCGGTACTACGCGCGCCACCAGCCCTGCCCGCTCGGCTTCCTCGGCGCCCATCAGACGACCACTCAAGCACAGCTCCATGGCCTTGGCCTTGCCGACGGCACGGGTCAGACGCTGGGTACCGCCCATGCCGGGCAACACGCCGAGGTTGATTTCCGGCTGGCCGAACTTGGCATTGTCGGCGGCGAGAATGAAGTCGCACATCATCGCCAACTCGCAACCGCCGCCAAGCGCGAAACCGGAGACCGCCGCAATGACCGGCTTGCGACGGTTGGCGATACGGTCGGCATCGCTGAACAGGTCATCGACATAGATCTGCGGATAGCGCAGGTCAGCCATTTCCTTGATATCGGCACCCGCGGCAAAGGCCTTGGCCGAGCCGGTGAGCACTACACACCCGATGTTCGGGTCGGCTTCCAGCTGATCCAGGGCCTGATTGATCTCACCAACGATCTGCGCATTGAGCGCATTGAGTGCCTGCGGACGGTTGAGGGTGATCAGACCGACCTTGCCGTGGATGTCCAGCAAAATGGTTTCAAATGACATGCAAGCTGCTCCCTTCAAAGATTGCGCGCAATAACCATGCGCTGAATATCGCTGGTGCCTTCATAGATCTGGCAGACCCGCACATCGCGGTAAATACGCTCCAGCGGAAAGTCGCTCAGATAGCCATAACCACCGAGCGTCTGCAAGGCGTCCGAGCAGACCTTTTCGGCCATTTCCGAGGCAAACAGCTTGGCCATCGATGCTTCGACCAGTGCCGGGCGCCCGGCATCACGCAGCGCGGCGGCATGCAGGACCATCTGCCGGGCGACAGCAATACGGGTGGCCATGTCGGCCAGGCGGAAGGCCACGGCCTGGTGCTCAATCAGTGCTTTACCAAAACTCTGGCGTTCGCGCGCATAGTCGCGGGCTACCTCAAAAGCGGCGCGGGCCATGCCCACCGACTGCGAGGCGATGCCGATACGGCCGCCTTCGAGGTTGGCCAGGGCGATCTTGTAACCTTCGCCCTCCTCACCCAGGCGGTTGCCAACCGGCACCCGCACATCGTCGAAAACGATCTGACAGGTGTCGGAGGCGTGCTGGCCGAGCTTGTCCTCGACCCGGGCAACCTGATAGCCGGGTGAGTCGGTCGGGACGATAAAGGCGCTGATGCCGCGTTTGCCGGCAGCGGGATCAGTAACAGCAAAGACAATCACTACCCCGGCATTCTGCCCGGAGGTGATGAACTGCTTGCAGCCGTTCAATACGTAATGATCACCGTCGCGACGGGCGCGGGTTTTCAGGCTGCTGGCATCGGAGCCGGCCTGGGGCTCGGTCAGCGCAAAGGCACCAAGCATTGCGCCACTGGCCAGAGGCGTGAGGAACTGCTGCTTCTGCGCATCGCTGCCAAACTTGAGGATTGGTACGCAACCCACCGAGTTGTGCACGCTCATGATCGTCGAGCACGCGCCATCGCCAGCGGCAATCTCTTCCAGCGCCATGGCGTAGGCCACGTAGCCGGTATCGCTGCCGCCCCATTGCTCCGGCACCAGCATGCCAAACAGACCCAGTTCGGCCATCTCCTCGATGGCCTCCTTGGGAAAGCGATGCTCACGGTCCCATTGTTCGGCAAACGGCCGCAGGCGCTCCTGAGCGAACTGACGGACTGCGTCACTGATTTGCTGTTGTTCGTCATTGACTAGCATGGTGCACCTCAGTACAGACACTCGACGGCCATGGCGGTTGCTTCACCGCCACCGATGCAGATCGCCGCAATACCGCGACGCAGGCCTTTCTGGCGCAGGGCGGCCAGCAGGGTGACCAGGATTCGTGCGCCCGAAGCGCCAATCGGATGGCCCAGGGCGCAGGCGCCACCGTGGATATTGACCTTGTCGTGCGGCAGGTCCAGATGCTTCATCGCCGCCAGCGTGACCACGGCAAACGCCTCGTTGATTTCGAACAGATCGACCTCGGCCAGGTTCCAGCCGGTGCGCTTGATCAGTTTGTCGATGGCGCCAATCGGTGCAGTCGGGAACAACGCCGGGGTATCGGCAAAAGCGGCGTGACCATGGATGACCGCCAGTGGTTTGAGTCCGTGCTTTTCAGCCTGGGAACGGCGCATCAGCACCAGGGCCGCAGCGCCGTCGGAAATGGAGCTGGAGTTGGCTGCCGTGACCGTACCGCCGTCACGGAACGCCGGTTTGAGCTGGGGAATCTTGTCCAGGCGCGCCTTGGGCGGCTGCTCGTCGTCACTGACCAGGCGCTGGGTCTTGCCCTCGGTCACTTCTACCGGGACGATTTCGCTGGCAAAGCTGCCGTCCTTGATTGCCTGCTGGGCACGAGTCAGCGAGGCAATGGCGAAGTCGTCCTGCTGCTGACGGGTAAAGCCGTTGCCCTCGGCGCAGTCTTCAGCAAAGGTGCCCATCAGGCGCCCCTTGTCGTAGGCATCTTCCAAGCCGTCGAAGAACATATGGTCGATGATCTTGCCGTGGCCCATGCGATAGCCGCTGCGCGCCTTGTCCAGCAGGTACGGGGCGTTGGACATGCTCTCCATGCCACCGGCCACCACCACATCGGCGCTGCCGGCCAGCAGCAGGTCGTGCGCCATGATCGCCGCCTGCATGCCCGAGCCGCACATCTTGTTCAGGGTGGTGCAGGTGGTGCCCTTGCTCAGCCCTGCGCCCAACGCCGCCTGGCGTGCTGGCGCCTGGCCCAGACCGGCTGGCAACACGCAGCCGAACAGCACCTGTTCGACGCTATCCGGGGCAACCCCGGCACGCTCGACCGCAGCACGGATGGCCGCAGCGCCCAGTTGTGGAGCAGTGAGGCTTTTCAGGTCGCCCTGCAGGCCACCCATGGGGGTGCGCACGGCACTGACGATTACAATCGGATCATTGGCGAGGGTCATGATAGGTACTCCTGCAATTACTTGGCGGCCATACGCAAGGCACCGTCAAGACGGATCACCTCGCCGTTGAGCATGCTGTTTTCGATGATATGCCGCGCCAGCGCAGCGTATTCCTGTGGACGGCCGAGGCGTGGCGGGAACGGTACTCCGGCGGCCAGCGAGTCGCGCACTTCCTGGGTCATACCAGCCATCATCGGGGTCTCGAAAATACCCGGGGCGATGGTCATCACGCGGATGCCAAAGCGCGCCAGTTCACGCGCCGCCGGCAGGGTCAGGCTGGCGATCGCGCCTTTGGACGCAGCGTAGGCGGCCTGACCGATTTGCCCGTCGTAGGCGGCAATCGAGGCAGTATTGATGATCACCCCACGCTCACCATCGGCAGCCGCTTCGCCTTCGGCCATGGCCGCGGCGGCCAGGCGCAGCAGGTTGAAGCTGCCAATCAGGTTGACGTTGATCACCCGGCTGAAGCTTTCCAGTCCGTGTGGGCCGTTCTTGCCCAGGACTTTCTCGGCGCCGACGATGCCTGCGCAGTTGACCAGCCCGTGGAGACTGCCGAAAGCGCCAATGGCAGCATCCACCGCAGCCTTGGCGGCGGCTTCCTGGCTGATGTCGGCGACCGCAAAGCGCGCCTTGGCGCCCAGTTCCTGGGCCTTGGCGGCTACGGCTTCGGCATTGAGGTCGACCAGCATCACCTGAGCACCGGCCTCGATGAGCATCTGCGCGGTAGCAGCGCCCAGACCTGAGGCGGCGCCGCTGACGATAAAGTTCTTGTTGGCAATCTGCATGATGGTCTTTCCTCAGGCGCCGGCGGTCGAGGCCAGCGCAGCTTGTTGTTTGGCTATTTCCTGGTTGCGCAGGATGAAACGCTGCAGCTTGCCGCTCGGGGTCTTGGGCAGCTCGCTGACAAATTCGATTTCGCGTGGATAGGCGTGGGCATAGAGGCGCTGACGCACATGCTGCTTCAGTGCCTCAGCCAGCTCCTCGCTGGGCTGCTGACCGCCAGCCAGCACCACAAAGGCCTTGATCAGTTCGGTGCGCTCCGGGTCTGGCTTGCCGACTACGGCAGCCTCGATCACTGCCGGGTGCTCGATCAGCGCACTCTCGACATCGAAAGGCCCGACCCGGTAACCGGAGGTAGTGATCACGTCATCGCTGCGGCCGACAAAACTGATGCTGCCGTCGCTGTTGAGTTCGACAGTGTCACCGCTGAGGTAGTACTTGCCGACGAAGGATTTGGTCGGCAAACCGTGATAGCCAGCGAACCAGCACAACGGCGACTGTTCACGGTCCACAGCCAGAATGCCTGGTTGGCCGGCCGGCAGCTCGTTGGCTTGCTCGTCCAGAACGACGATGCGGTGACCGGGAATGGCAAACCCCGCCGAGCCCAGGTGCACCGGGTGCTGCAGGCCATGGTGGTTGCACAGCACCATACCCAGCTCGGTTTGCCCGTAATGGTCGTGAATGGTTACCCCCAGCTCGTCGGCAAACCAGCGGATGACTTCCGGGTTGAGCGGCTCGCCGGCGCTACTGACCACCCGCAGACGGCCCTTGATCGGCGCGCTAAATTCACTGCCGGCTGCAATCAACAGTCGATAGGCAGTAGGCGAGCCAGCCAGATTGCTGATGGCGTATTTATTGATGACCCGGCAGGTGCTTTCGACGCTGAACGGGCCATCGAAAAAGGTCGTGGAATGGCCCAGTGCCAGCGGTCCGGTCACGGCGTAGTAAAGACCATAGGCCCAGCCCGGGTCGGCGAGATTCCAGAAGTTGTCTTCAGGACGCAAATCGATGGCATCGCGCATGTAGCCCTGGAAGGCAACGATGGCACGCAACGGTACTTCCAGCGGCTTGGCCGGGCCGGTGGTACCGGAGGTGAACATCAGCAGGAACGGCGCGTCAGCACCCAGCAACACCGGCTCGCAGCGATCACTGGCAGCCGCCAGCGCCTTGTGGAAGTCGACATCACTGGATCCGTCCCCGGCACCGACGCAGATGATCGTCGGGCAGCCATGCACATCGTCGAGCTTGCTGCGGTTGAGTGGCTCGGTGACCACTACCCTGGCGCCCGACTGCTCCAGCCGGTGCTCGATGGCTTTAGGCCCGAAGGCAGTGAACAAAGGTTGATAAACCGCACCCAGGCGCCAGGTGGCCAGTACGGTGATCAGTAACTCGGCGGTACGCGGCATCAACCCGGCGACCCGGTCCCCGACACCCACCCCCTGGGCCTTGAGCACATTGGCCAGGCGCGCAGCGGACTGTTGCAACTGCTCGAAGCTGTACTGGGCGCTGCTGCCATCGCGGCCCTCCCAGTTCAGTGCAACACGATTGCCGCCGACATGCCGGTCACAGCATTCGACACAGGCATTGAGCGCATCGAGACTGCCAAACAGGGTTGCGCTGGCTACCCCGGGATAGTCGAAGCCGCTTGCGGCCGTAGCGTAATCACGCATCGTCAGACTCCTGATTTTTTATTGTTGGAGTATCACCTTTGATCTGACGATGTTGTCGCCGCAAACGGCGCTCGGCAATGGCCAAAGCGCTCAATAGGGATGAGCGGTTTGGCCGGCGCATGGACCATTCAGTCGTCCGCAGGCAACGTCCGCAGGGCTTCGCGGGTCAGCTGCTCAATCAAGTCGCCTTCAGTTTTCTTGAAGTCTTTTTTGATCTGCTCGCTACGTGCCAGTACCTCTCCTTCCGGCAAGTCGTGCAGAGCCTCCAGTTGATCCCAGAGGGGCCGCTCAACCTGCAGGAACCGCGCAGCCTGCTCGCGCTTCAGATACGCTATCCAGAAATCCCTCTTACTGATGTCAGTCACCAGGGCGTCGGTGGCTGACTCCCATCGCACCGTAGCGGCGGCGTTGTTTAGCTGCTGCTGCGTCACCCCGGCGATTTGCTCAAATTGCATGGTCCTTGGTTGACCAGGCAGGTCCAGGGTTCGGGCAACACCGATACGGTAAGCCAGGTCGACCTCAACCTCATCCACGCTCGCGCGCGCTCGCGCCGCAGCATCTTCCACGGACAATCCGCGACTACGCAGCCTGTCCGTCTCTAGCGTCACCCGGCGCTCAATGTCCAGACGTGCAATCGCCTCGACTCTTTCCAGCCGAAACAAGCCTCGCGCCAGACCAAGCAGCGATCCCGACTCTTCCACTGATGCGCGCCCGCGTAGCGCCTGAGCAACCAGCATACGCACCTCCAGCGCGCTGAAGCACGAGATCACTCTATCCACACATCCGCGCTCGCCTGCCAGATCGAACATGTCCTGGCGCAGCAGCTGTTCGTCACTGGCAGCTTCGATTACCGCCCACACCCGTCGAGAGAGGTCCTGTCGGGCTTGCCGATAATCACTGGTTTCGGTCAAGTCCTCAAGCAAGCGAAAAAACTCGACACTGCCGGGTTGTGCCTGCAGCTCATCCCATTGTTTTTCGCGATCCGCTCTTGCCGATGCCTCCAGGGTTGCAAGCCAGGTCTCCCTGGCCTGCGTTTGCGCAACCACTGGCGGTGGCAGCGCAACCGGCACAAGGTCGGGTGCGTACAGACGGTCAAGCATGTCCACCGGTACAGGGTTGTTACGCAGCTCCACGGCACGGCGCGTCTCAAGCGGAGCATTGAGCAAGGCTTCCGGCAACACCGCGATCTGATTGTCACGAAGGTCAGCCAACTCCAACAATCCGCACCACTCCAGCCCAACGGGTACCGTCTGCAAATGCGCCCGACGCAGGTTCAGCTCGCGAAGCCGAGACAGCTGGCGGAACTCAAGGCTGATTACACCCAGCGGATTGGCACTCAAATCCAGGGTGTGCAAGCGGGATAGCCCGTGCAAGGACTCGACGGCTGTCTGAGTCATACGTATCCGGTTACCTGACAGACGCAGGGTAGTCAATTGGCTCAAGTGGCGGATTTCTGCAGGCACATCAACCAGCGCGTTGTTGCTCAGGTTGAGCCAACGCACCCCGGAAAAACAGCGCAGGAACCCTACCGGTATTGCGTCCAGATGCAGACCTACCAGGACCAGTTCGCTGATGTGGTTAAAATCCGCGTTTGCAGGCAACGTCGGCAGGGTTCTGATGTCCATGCCGACCAGGCTCAGACGATTACCGGCCGATTGCCCGCTCGGCGTTACAAGCCGTCGTCCCTCCAAACGCCAGCTCCGACGCAACTCGTCGGCAAAGTGTCGGCGAGCCCCGGAAAGATTGTCGGCACGCCCTTGCACCACCCAGGTATGCAGCGCTTCATCAAGCTGACGGTACTCCCGGAACTGCTGAATCAGCCTGATGTAGGCTGTTTCCGGCGTCGCCAACAGATCCGTGACTATGTTGTCCAGAATCCGGGAGCCTAACGTTGGATAGAGTGAGCGTGCCGCTTCGATGAGTGCACGCCGCGAGGGGTGTTGGCCTTCGCCACGCCCGCTGAGCAGGTAGCCGAAGCGCCCATCGGGAAGCCGTCGGAGCGGACTGTAGCGCGGTTTTATCTCGCTCAGCCCGGTCAGTTCGAGAAGGGCCTTGCGTCCCGAGGGTAACCAGGTCCGCAAGGCGTTGTCGATCTGATCCCTCGCCCCGCTGCCATCCCATGTCAAACGCCTGAGATCATCCCTGGACAGGTACCTGGCCAATACTTCGGCCAAGCTGCCAGGATTGTCTAGAAGGGTGTCCAGCTCACCGCCCTCTCGGCCATAGCAATAGAAACTGCCCGAGCCTCGCACCAGGATGACAGTGACATTCCCCGGGTCATTGTCTGGATGTAAACGCGCCAGCACACGCCCGGTATCGGAACCTTCACGCAACTCGATGTCGACCGCGCCTGATAATCTGGCATGTTTGCGCAACAGGGCGAACACCAGTGAGACCGTTTCTGGCCTGTAACTGCCCTTCAGGTACAAGCCTTCACGTATGCGAGTCAGCTGTGCGAGCTGTAAGTGCGCACGGGCCTGCTCGGCGACTGCCAGGGGAATCCGCTTGTCCGCGACCATCCGCAGACGGTGCGCGTCAGTGGCATGTTTCAGCACATCCAGCGCATAGGCGTCGGGCAGGCCTTTGAAGTCCCGCTGGATCAATGCCAGCATCGCTTTGATATCCTGCGATGTCTGTGTCAACAGCGGATCCTTTGCCACATATTGACGCGAGAAGTACTCGAGCAATTGCTCGCGTAGCGCCGGCGCATCATCAAGGAGGTCTACCCTTTGCTCCTCGATCGACAGCGTGTCAATCTTCAAGGCATCAATGCACCATTGAAACAACTCCGAGTCGTCTTCTCGCCCCTCGCCCAGTTGCTCGAAGAATGTATCTACGCGGGCATCCACGGCAAAGCGCTCCAAGCTGTCACGCAACTCCACCGGTAACGGCCGACGTTCCACCAGCAGACCGCGAAGCTGCGCTTCATCTACATCCGCGACCTTCAGTATCTGCTCGATACGCTGAGCACTCAGGCTCGAAGCCGGCGGCCATAAACGCCCCAGCATCAAGCCGGCCCCTTGCCACTCAATGGGATGTTCGGTGAACAGCTTCCAGCATCGTTCGCCGTTGAATTCTAGCAACGGCCCGAAGCTCGCCTCACGTTGCGGATGACGCAGCTGCCATACGCTACGTCCCTTGACGGACCTGACCTGATAATAGGTTTCGCCGTTACGCCACCAATGCCCGGTGCCATCGGACAACAGACCATTATCCAGCTCAATCAGGTCGCCGGGCGGGGCAGTGTCCTCATAAGCCGTCACATCACCGGAGCACAATCGTGGCTTTCCCGCATCATTCAGCACAGGGGTCAGTTGATCGACCACCGCGCTACGTGTGAAACCCCGGGCCACCAGCGCCGTGCCGGCCACCAGCGCGGCGCTGACCACTACCGTCTCGGCAACCCCGAGCAGGTGATCGATAGCTTCATGCTGGTGACCTTGACTCCAGTCCTGGACCCCTTCGCACACCTCGCAGAGGGTCTGGGCGACCAGGTCGGCCGCCAGCACGGCACCGATAGCCGGGACGAACAAACCTGCCAGGTTGAGTACGGTCAGCCCAGCGGACTCGAGAGACTGCAGGCGCTCGGCGCTGGCGCGGGCATTGACCTGGGCGGTAGGCACCGCGAGAAACTGCGCGTTGTCGCGAATACGTTGCAATTGCTGGGTGGCCAGTGCCTGAAACAGCGGATCATGAATGACCTCGCAGGTCGCTGTTACATCGCTCTTCACATCAGCCAGGCGCTTACGCAATGTCGCCAGATAGTTCGGGCGATCCGCCAATGCTATGCGCTGATTGAACCCTCGTTGATAACCTGGATCGCGCAGCAGATTACCGAGGGCCAGACTGGCTTCGCGCCAGGAGTCATACGCACGCAGGGATTGCGCATGATCGCCAGGCAGAAAGAGGATCACACCCTGCACTTTGGTTCGCGGAAAACCGCCAGCTACAGGAATGATCTCTTGCAGCTCAAATGCCAGGGCACCTTCCACACGATGGCCCAGTGCCTGCAGAGCACCGGCATGAACCCTGTCACTTTGCGCGTGGGTCGGGGGCTTATCAGCGACTACCCGACGCAGCATGTCCAGGTCATCACCCTTCAACTGCTTTTTCAGCGCCGCTATTTCAGTGGCCAGTGCCAATTGCAGGCGCTTGTCCTCGGTAAGCGTGGTCGTGCAATCAGCGTCGAGTACGCTGTCCAGGTGTTGCTGGTATTGCTTGCCCACATCCAGCTCACGACAGAGTCTGACGAGCTGGGCACTGTCTGTCGTCAGCACTTGCTCCGTATGCTCCGCCGACATATCAGCCGGATAGACCAGGCCGGTCTGTTCGAAAAATGGCTCGGCGTCCTTGAAGTTCTGCAGGAACTTCTGCAAAGCCGGCACACGGACAAAATAGGTACTGTGTTCCGTGGGCCCTGTTGCATCGACGCCCAGTTTACGGCGCTCTTCCCGCCATTGTGCCTTATCAAGCTCGACCGTCAGGGAAAGGGACGAAAGCAGCTTGGCCTCCAGCAGAGGTGTGGCGAAGCTGTCCAGCGATTGCAGCTTGGCAAGTACTTTTTGCACTTCCTGCTGGCTTTGCACATGCTTCTCGAAGCGGGTGCGCAAAGTCTCGAACTGTTCATGACTGGTGTCTTTCAGCCAGGCAGGCAGTGTTTGTGCGATGAACGCATCGGTGGCTTTTTCGAGCGGGGTATCTTTAGCTGATTCGGACATGGTCGGTACCAATAGGTTGACAAGCTGTCACTCTGCAGTCGCTTGACAACCCCCGGCACCGGGAAAACCACCCGTTCAGCCGCCCTCGTCTTCGCGCGCCTGCACCAGCGCGCGATAGTGCCCAGGGTTGCAGCCGAACCACTTGCGAAAGGCTTTGTAGAACGAACTGCTATCGGCAAACCCCAGCCGCTCGGCGATATCGCTCAAGCCTGGCTCTGCCTGGGCCAGCCAGGCGATCGCCAGCTCACGACGCACACTGTCCTTCAAACCCTGATAGGTCTGCCCCTCCTCGGCCAGTCGTCGGCGCAGGGTCGCACTGGACAGGCACAAGAGGCCGGCCAGACTGCGGGCGTCCGGCCATTGGGCGGGATCGAGGCCAAGAAGGTTGGCGCGGATACGCCTGGCCAGGCTTGCCGGGTCACGGTACTTGACCAGGATGTTACCCGGCGCCTCGGCAAGAAAGCGCTGCAGCTCCTGTGGCGTGCGCTTTATCGGCAGTTCCAGGCAGTCCGCAGCGATGATCATGCGGGTGCGTGGACGGTCGAATTGCAGGTTTTCCGAAAACATTACCCGGTAGTCATCACAGAACGGTGGCTCCGAGCAGCGCAGATCGATGGCCAGTATCGGGATACGCCGCCCTGCCAGCCAACAGGCCACGCCATGCACGATCATCCAGAAGGTAAAGTAGGTAAAGGCACGGCGCGGCTGTTCGCGTGGTTCGTTGACGACGATCTCGGCCAGACTCTGTTGACGCACCAGTCCTGGCTGCAAGTCTTCAAGCATCAGTGAGAGAAAGCCCAGGGCAATATCAAGGCCGGCGCCCAAACTCGGTTGAGCCATGGCAGCGCGGGTCAGAAAAGCCAGACTGCCATTGGGCAGACCGCGCTGGTCCATGGCGAAGAATTCATCGTTGCAGCGCCGCGCCAGCAACCGCCACAGCCGTGCATAGGCGTCCGCGGAAACCCGTGCCTGGGGCAACTCGAGCTGTTCCGGATCGATACCGGCACGCAGCAGCATTCCGGCATCGGGCAATCCCGATGGACAGGTCTGCAACAGCGCTTCGCGCACAAGCTGCATGGAAATCGTGTCTTTCTCGCTCATCGGCCATCCAGCGCCAGGTTGCTCGGTGCCGGCCATCTTAGGCCGACCGCTGAAGAATGCCAGCGCTGCATCAATGCTGCTCAGCCAGACTCAGGAACGCCTGGATCAGCCGCAGTTCACGACGCCGTTGCAAACAACCGATCATGTGCCGGTTGATCAGGCCGTTGCCGGCAATCGGACGCGCCACCACCCGCGGATCATGAGCCACTTCCACCGACGAGACGATGCCAATGCCCAGCTCCGCCGCCACCGCCTCGGTGACCGCTTCGCGGCTGTCCAGCTCCAGCAACACCCGTGGCTGCACCTTGGCCTCGGCGCAGGCCTGATCGAATGTGCGCCGGGTAATCGAACTGGGTTCGCGCAGCACCATGATCTGTCGATCAAGCTTGGCCAGCGGCAACTCGCCCTTGCCGTCCGCCCACGGATGGCCGACGGGCAACAGGGCACACATTCGCGATTCACCCAGGCTTTGCAGATGCAGCCCCTTGCGCGGCTCGACTTCGGTCAACACGGCCACATCCGCATGTTCGCTAAGCAGTGCGGCCAGGGTTTCCTGGGCATTGCCCAAACGCAGGTTGACGGTAATGCCAGGGTAACGCGCACGGAGCTGGGCAAGCATCGGCATGACCCGATGTGGTCCATCGGCAGCCACCTCCAGGCGCCCGGTAAGCAACTGGCGATTGGCCTCAAGCATGGCCTGGGCCTCCTCGGCCAGACCAAACATCGCCCGGGTGATCGCCGCCAGACGCGTGCCCTCCTCCGTCAGCTCGACGCGCCGAGCGGTGCGCCGCAGCAAAGTGATCTGGTAGTGCTCTTCCAAAGCCTTGATATGCCCGGTTACTGCCGGCTGGCTGATGAACAGCCGCACTGCAGCACGGGTAAAGCTGCCCTCACGGGCCACGGCGTCAAACGCGCGGAGCTGGAACAAATTCATATCTATCGGCCTGACTTATGGCTGGCATAACAACAAACAATTTGATTGATGACGCGCAGAATTGCAACTTAGGCCCCGTAGTTTCAGCCCACCGCTTGTGAGGAACTTCGGAATGAGCAACGCCCCTATCCTGCTGACCCCTGGTCCTTTGACCACCTCGTCCCGCACCCGCCAAGCGATGATGGTGGACTGGGGTTCCTGGGACCGTGACTTCAACCAACTGACCGCCAGCCTGTGCGAGCAATTGCTGGCCATCGTCAACGGCGCCGACAGCCACCACTGTGTGCCCCTGCAAGGCAGGCGGCACCTTCGCCGTCGAAGCCGCCATCGGCACCCTGGTGCCTCGCGATGGCAAGGTTCTGGTACTGATCAACGGTGCCTATGGTCAGCGCCTGGCGAAGATCTGCAAGGTCCTGGGCCGCGCCTACAGCACCTTTGAAACTGCTGAAGACCAACCGACCACCGCTGCCGATGTCGATCGCCTGCTGAGCGCTGACGCCAGCATCACCCATGTGGCGCTGATCCACTGCGAAACCAGCACCGGCATCCTTAATCCGCTGCCGGAAATCGCCGAGGTGATTGCCCGTCACGGCAAGCGTCTGATCATCGATGCCATGAGCTCATTCGGCGCACTGCCGATCGATGCCCGCGAAGTGCCGTTCGATGCCCTGATCGCCGCCTCCGGCAAGTGCCTGGAAGGCGTGCCTGGCATGGGTTTCGTCTTCGCCAACAAAGCCTCCCTGGCCGCCGCCGAAGGTAATTCGCCGTCCCTGGCCATGGACCTGCAGGATCAACATGCCTACATGGCCAAGACCGGCCAGTGGCGCTTCACTCCCCCCACCCATGTGGTCGCCGCGCTGCACGAGGCGTTGCTGCAATACAACGAGGAAGGTGGCCTGCCTGCCCGTCACCAGCGCTACGCCAGCAACTGCAAAGTGCTGCTCGACGGCATGGCGGCGATCGGCCTGCGCAGCTTTCTGCCGAGCGAGATCCAGGCGCCGATCATCGTGACCTTCCACGCCCCGAACGACCCACGCTATCAGTTCAAGGATTTCTACGAACGGGTCAAGACCAAGGGTTTCATCCTCTACCCGGGCAAGCTGACCCAGGTCGAAACCTTCCGCGTCGGTTGCATCGGCGTCGTCGGCCCGGACGGCATGCAAGCCGCAGTGAATGCGGTGGCCGAAGTGCTGCGGGAAATGGAAGTACTGGATATCTGAAGCGTTGCCACTCTCTCTAGGAATTCGCACATGAACTACAGCAACCCAACGCAACTGCAAGCCGCCATCCTCGACTGGGCCGGCACCGTGGTCGATTTCGGCTCCTTCGCACCGACCCAGATCTTCGTCGAAGCTTTCGGCGAATTCGACGTCGAAGTATCCATCGAAGAAGCCCGTGGCCCGATGGGCATGGGCAAGTGGGACCATATCCGCACCCTCTGCGACCAACCGCAGATTGCCGAACGTTATCGCAAGGTGTTTGGTCGCACCCCGACCGACGACGATGTCACAGCCATCTATGAGCGCTTCATGCCCTTGCAGATCGAGAAGATCGCCGTGCACTCGGCACTGATCCCCGGCGCCCTCGACACCCTGACCGGCCTGCGCAAGGACGGCCTGAAGATCGGCTCCTGCTCCGGCTACCCGAAAGTGGTGATGGACAAGGTGGTTGAGCTGGCCGCACAGAATGGCTATGTCGCCGATCACGTCGTGGCAACCGATGAAACCCCTAACGGCCGCCCTTGGCCTGCGCAGGCACTGGCTAACGTGATTGCCTTAGGGATCGACGATGTCGCGGCCTGCGTCAAGGTCGACGATACCGTGCCCGGTATTCTCGAAGGCCGCCGCGCCGGCATGTGGACGGTGGCGCTGGTGTGCTCGGGCAATGCCCTGGGCCTGACCTACGAAGGCTACCGTGCCCTGGCCTCGGACACCCTGGACAGCGAGCGCAAGCGCATCCACGCACTGTTCGAAGGCTCACGCCCGCATTACCTGATTGACACCATCAATGAGCTGCCGGAAGTGATCGCTGATATCAACAAGCGTCTGGCACGGGGCGAGATGCCTCAAGCGGTGTAAATCCTCAGGTCCCAATCGCCGGCAAGGCCGGCTCCCACAAGACTGAAGACATCAGGCCACTGTGGGAGCCGGCCTTGCCGGCGATGAGGCCACTGGACTATTTCTGATGCTGGTCAACCCACGCCGCATACTTATCAATGAAAGTCTGCAAAAACGGCTGGACCTTCTCCGACAGTTTGCCATTTTCGTCGAACAGGCTCGCTGCCCCACCGATATACGCCTCAGGCTGCTGCATGCACGGCACATCGAGAAACACCAGTGACTGGCGCAGGTGATGGTTTGCCCCAAAACCGCCCACCGCTCCTGGCGAAACACTGATCACCGCACCCGGCTTGCCGCTCCAGGCACTCTTCCCATAAGGCCTTGAGCCCACATCAATCGCGTTTTTCAACACCCCCGGCACCGAGCGGTTGTACTCCGGGGTGACGAACAGCACCGCATCACTGTTGCGGATCTGCTCGCGGAAAGCCTTGTAAGCCACTGGCGGGTCGACATCAATGTCTTCGTTATAGAGAGGCAGATTGCCGATTTCGACTATCGTCAATTTGAGGTTCGAGGGCGCGAGCTCCGCCAGCGCCAGGGCGACTTTGCGATTGAAGGACTCCTTGCGCAAGCTGCCGACGACAACGGCTACCGAATACACCTGGCTCATGGCAATTTCCTGACATGTAGGACAAAGGAACTTGTAGGTATAGATGATCTACCCAGCGCCTGAAGTTTTTTTCCACACAAGCAAAACTTACCCGGCAAATCAGTGGTCTATGCCTGACAGAAAACTTTTAGAGGTTGCACGGTAAATGACAGCAGTACTGGTCGGACAGTTTCATGCACGGGACGCAGAAGGCCGCATCTACCCTGTTCATGAGTTTCAGGAAGCCACCCTTGAGGCCGACGGTAGTGCCGCATCCCTGCCTATTACCACTTACAAGCTGGCCATCGGTGACAAGGTCAACCACCTGGGCGACAACCGCTTCGAGTTGGCGCGCAGCGGTGTCGAGATCATCCGCATCCCGTGATGCAATCGACGGTGTAGATCCGCCCTTGCCCGCTGGTTTCATGTTGCAGGCCATGAACGTCGGCAACAAAGCCTGGAAAGCCGCTGTCGAACGCGGCGGCAAAGGCCAGATAGTCAATGATTGAACGGGTCGCCTCGGTAAAGCGTTCGCCTGGCATGACCAGCGGAATCCCCGGTGGGTACGGCACCAGCATCACGGCGGCAACACGCCCGAGCAATTGGTCAATCGGTACCGCCTCTACCTCCCCACGCACCATCCGGTCATAAGCATCGGCAGGTTTCATCACCACTTCCGGTAAACGCGTGAACAGCCGTTTGAGCTGCTTGGCAGTAGCATTGCTGCGGTAACAGGCATGCAACTGATCGCACAGGTCGCGCAGGCCCAGCCCCTGATAGCGCTCAGGGTCAAGACGGGCGACGCAGGGCAGGCTTTCGAGCAGGTCGGTGTTGGCGTCATAGTTGCGTTTGAACTCCAGCAGCTCGGTCAGCAAAGTGCTCCATTTGCCCTTGGTGATACCCATGGAGAACAGTACCAGGAAGGTATAGAGCCCGGTCTTTTCCACCACCAAGCCACGCTCCCAGAGAAATTTGCTGACCACCGCCGCCGGGATCCCATGCTCGCTCAAGGCACCGCCTGCGTTAAGCCCTGGCATGACCAGAGTGACCTTAATCGGATCAAGCAGCACATAGTCATCGCTGACCTCACCAAACCCGTGCCAGTCCGCTTGCGGCACCAACAACCAGTCACTTGTACTCACCTGCTGCACACCCTCGACCTGCGGCGGTTGCCAGATACTGAACCACCAGTCGTCGGCGGCAATATGCTTGCGCAAGTTGGCCATGGCCCGACGAAAACTCAGCGCTTCGTCGAACATTTCCTGCAACAACGAACGCCCGGCCGGCCCTTCCATCATTGCTGAAGCCACATCCAGAGAGGCCAGGATGCTGTACTGCGGCGACGTGGAGATATGCATCATGAACGCTTCATTGAAGCGGTCACGGTCCAGCTGTCGTGCGCCACCATCCTGCACATGGATCATCGAAGCCTGGCTGAAGGCCGCCAACAGCTTGTGGGTCGAGTGGGTGCTGAACACCAGAGGGCTGTCAGCAGTGCATGAAGTGCCCATGGCATAGCGGCCGGCAAAGAATGGATGAAACGCCGCGTAGGCGTACCAGGCCTCGTCGAAATGCAGCACCTCGACACTGTTGCCCAGCATTTGCTTGATCAGTTCGGCGTTATAGCAAAGCCCGTCATAGGTGGAATTGGTTACCACTGCCAGTTTCACCTTGGGCGCCCGCCCCTGGGTCAGGGGGTTGGCCTCTACCTTGGCGCGAATCGACTCGGGGCTGAACTCGCTCAGCGGAATCGGCCCGATGATGCCCAGCTCATTGCGCTCCGGGCACATATACAAGGGAATGGCGCCCGTCATGATGATCGCGTGCACCACCGACTTGTGGCAATTGCGGTCCACCAGCACGAGGTCATCGCGGCCGACCATCGAATGCCAGACGATCTTGTTGGCGGTGGAAGTGCCGTTAATGACGAAAAAAGTGTGATCGGCGCCAAAATTTTTTGCCGCCCTGGCCTCAGCCGCCGCCAAAGGGCCGGTGTGATCCAGCAACGAGCCGAGCTCAGGGACTGACACCGAGAGATCCGAGCGCAAAGTGTTCTCACCGAAAAACTGATGAAACGCCAGCCCCACCGGGCTCTTGCGATGGGCCACCCCGCCGCCGTGCCCCGGCGTGTGCCACGAGTAGTTGGATTGTGCGGTGTGCTGCACCAGTGCTTTGAAAAACGGTGGCAGCAAACCGTCCAGGTAGTTGTGTGCCGCGCGCGCCACTTGCCGGGCCAGGAACGGCACGGTGTCTTCGAACAGATAGAGAATGCCACGCAGCTGGTTCAGCTCGCTCATGACATCGGCAGGGGCATTTTCCAGGGTCACCTGCTCGCCCAGGGCAAAGATCGGCAGGTGCGGCGCACGCAGCCGGGCCAGGCGAATCAACTCGACCATGTTCTGCAGCAAATGAGTGTTTTCGCCAGCGCCTTCGGCAGCAATCAACATGCAGGCCAGGCCATGATGGGTCGAGGCCAGCAAGCGGCCTTCGGCGTAATCGATCGCCGGAAGAATGCTGAAGCCATCCTGGGCCAGTTCCTCGGCAATGCCGCGCACGCGCTCACCGGCTAAGGTATCGGCCTTGATGTCGCGGTGAACGATCAGAACAGGGAACTTGAGGTCCTTGTACATGAGGGGGCGCCTGCTCCGAATGACGGGTCGGTCATTTCAGGGTAGAAGCTCGCCAGCCCCCTTGCGCGGATTCTGCCTCAGTTGGCCTCGGACAATTGCTGCCACAACGCCGGACCACCCGCCGATTTGGCAATGGCTTCCAGGCGTGCCAGATGAGCTTCCAGTTCCTGCTCGGTAGCCGGAATGATGCGTCCCGGCTGACGACCGATGAGGCGGCGGATTTCGCTGCCACGGCTGTCTTCGCCGTTTTCCTCGCCATCGGCGCCCTGCCCGGCCAGTGACAGGCTGGTCTGGCCGCCGGTCATGCTCAGGTAGACGTCGGCAAGCAACTCCGAGTCGAGCAACGCGCCGTGCAACTCACGGCCGGAGTTGTCGATGCCGTAACGCTTGCACAATGCATCGAGGCTATTGCGCTGCCCCGGATGCCGCGAGCGGGCCATCATCAGGGTATCGAGGATGGTGCAATGCTGTGAGATATCGGCGCGGTCGTGCTGGCCGATCAGGGCGAATTCGTTGTTGATAAAACCAACGTCGAACGCCGCGTTATGGATGATCAGCTGGGCGCCCTGAATAAAGTCGAAAAACTCATCGGCCACTTCAGCGAAACGCGGTTTGTCGATCAAGAACCCGTCGGTAATACCATGTACGCCGATGGCACCCTCGTCACTCTCACGATCCGGCTGCAGATAGACGTGGAAGTGCCGCCCGGTCAGACGCCGGCCCATCAGTTCGACACAACCGATCTCGATGACCCGGTGGCCGTCGGTAACCGGCATACCCGTGGTTTCGGTGTCGAGGACGACCGACCTGTTGCTCTGAATCTCCACGCCGGTGGTCTCCTGTCGCGTACAGCTTGTCTGGTGAAAGCCGGGCATTCTACCTCAGCTGGTGGGCAAGTGGCGGCTGGTGTGTTCAGCGCAGCCCGCGTACTTCGTCAACGCCGCGGTTGGCCAACTGGTCGGCGCGCTCGTTGCCGTGATGGCCGATGTGCCCGCGCACCCACTTCCAGGTCACCTTGTGGCGCCCGACCTGCTCATCGAGTAATTGCCAGAGGTCAGCGTTCTTCACCGGCTCCTTGGCAGCGGTTTTCCAGCCGCGTTTTTTCCAGTTGACCATCCACTCGTTGATGCCTTTCATCACATACTGGGAGTCGGTGACCAGCAGCACTTCACACTCGCGCTTGAGCGCTTCCAGGCCCTTGATCGCCGCCATCAGCTCCATGCGGTTGTTGGTGGTCTCCGGCTCGCCGCCCCATAGCTCCTTTTCGACGCCCTTGCAGACCATCAGCACTCCCCAGCCGCCCGGGCCAGGATTGCCCTTGCAGGCACCATCGGTAAAGATCTCGACGCTATCGCTCATTTACAGCCTATTCATCAATGATTGGAGCCCGCGCCTTGCGGGCCCGGAACTCAGGGTTCGGAATGGCGCCGGTTGACCTTGGCCATCGGCAATGGCAGCAATTTGCCCATCGGTTCACGACGTTCCAGGCGCAGTGGCCGCAGGCCGACCACCATTTTGCGCGCCACCAGCAGGTAGACGCCGCCACCCGCGCCTTGCCAGCCACCGGCGACCCGCTCCCAGCCCGCCAGGCGCTGTTGCCAGGCCGGCGATGCGAGCGGCGGACGATAGCACCCGAAGCGGCGTTTCTCCAGCGCGAAGCCCAGCAGGTTAAGCCAGTCTCCGACCCGTGACGGGGAAATGCAGCGTGCCTTGCGCAGGGCATCATGGGCAAACACCCGACGCACACCCCAACTGCTCCAGGGGTTGATACCGATGATCACCAGGTGCCCACCCGGACGCACGCTACTGGCGGCTTCACGCAGCAGGCCGTGGGGCGACAGGCTGAAGTCCAGGCCATGCTGCAGCACCACCACATCGGCGGCGTGCTCGCTCAGCGGCCAGGCCTGTTCTTCGCAGACGATCTCGACCCCGGGCAACGGTGCGCCCAGACGCACGTTGCGTTGCACTTGCGGGGCCTTGGGCGGCGCTTCGGCACAAGGACCATAGTGCACCAGATAGCCGCCGAAGTAGCGCCCCAGCTCTTCTTCGAGCAGGCGTTGTTCTTCATGCAGCATCAACTGCCCCAGGGGGCCGGCGAACCAGTCGCGGGCCAGGCTGATCAGCTCCAGCCACTGCGGATCGGCCTGGGCGAAGGCTTGATCGGTCATTGCAGTCTCCCTTGAAGGTTCTCGACAGCGTGCATAACTACTAAGATGCACCCATGTCCAACGTTTGGCGAATCGCACCATGATACAGATCGATGCCCTGCCCGCTTTCAGCGATAACTACATCTGGTTGTTACAGGATTCTGCCAACCAGCGCTGTGCGGTGGTCGACCCGGGCGATGCGGCACCGGTGCTGGCATGGCTCGAGCGTCATCCGGGCTGGCAGCTGAGCGACATTCTGATCACCCATCACCATCACGACCATGTCGGTGGTGTCGAGCAGCTCAAGAAAGCCACCGCAGCGCGGGTTTGCGGCCCGGCCCACGAGCGCATCCCGGGGCGGGACCTGGCCCTGGACGACGACGCCAGCGTGCGCGTCCTGGGTCTGGATTTCCAGATCATTGCAGTACCTGGACATACCTTGGGACACATTGCTTATTATTGCGGGCAAACTGCCAGCCCGCTGCTATTTTGTGGCGATACCTTGTTTGCGGCGGGCTGCGGTCGCCTGTTCGAGGGCACCCCCGAGCAGATGCACCATTCCCTCGAGCGCCTGGCGGCCCTGCCTGCCCAGACCCTGGTGTACTGCACTCACGAATACACCCTGAGCAATCTGCGTTTTGCCAGGGCAGTTGAACCCGATAACCAGCACATTGCCCAACGCTTCGACGACGTTACCCAACTGAGGGCGCACGATCGCATCACGTTGCCATCAACCTTGGCCCTGGAAAAGCTGACCAACCCCTTTTTACGCACCACCGAAACATCCGTTAAAGAAAAATTAGACGAACGGAATGCCCTGATAAACCCTACGCCAAGTACTGTTTTTGCTGGGTTGCGGGCTTGGAAGGACAACTTCTAAACAGCCGCTGCTAGGTCCTGAAAGTTCTCAAAGGTTGACCACAGAGGGGCTGCTTTCTAGAATCGCCCGACATTTTTGCCCGGAACTTTGTCCCAGCCAATGTCGTCCAATAGCCGCAGAACCTTCAATTCCGTCGTCCTGACGCGCCTGGCCCAAGCCAGTGCGCTGGCCCTGGCCGCCACCCTGGTGGGTTGCCAGAGCACCCGTCAGCTCGACGAATCCGAGAGCGTTCGCGCGCACAACTACCAGGCACGGATGAAGCAAAAGCCGGTGTTTGTGCCGGCCAAGCAAGCCGAGCAGGCACCCCAGGATGTCTGGGAGCGCATGCGCCAGGGCTTCGCCCTGCAGGACGACATGGCGGCCAACCCGCGCATCGAGCAGCAACGCCTGTGGTTCGCCAGTAACCCCTCGTTCCTGGAAACCGCCGGCGACCGAAGCAGCCTGTACATCCACTACATCGTCGAGCGCCTCGAAGAGCGCAACATGCCGCTTGAGCTGGCTTTGTTGCCGGCCATCGAAAGCGCCTACAACCCCATGGCCTATTCCCGGGCCCATGCGGTAGGTTTGTGGCAATTCATTCCGTCCACCGGTCGCCACTTCAACCTGCGCCAGACCCGTTTCTACGACGGCCGTCGCGACATCACCGCCTCGACCAACGCCGCACTGAACTACCTGAGCCGCCTGCATGACATGTTCAATGGCGACTGGTTGCTCGCCCTGGCCGCCTACAACGCCGGTGAAGGTACTGTCAGCCGGGCCATCGAACGCAACGAGAGGCTCGGCCTGCCGACCGACTACTGGAACCTGCCACTGCCTCAGGAAACCCGCAACTATGTGCCCAAGTTGCTGGCCCTGTCGCAAGTAGTGATGACACCGCAGGCCTATGGCGTGAATCTCAACCCGATTGCCAACGAACCCTACTTCGAAGCCGTCGCCATCAATGACCGCCTGGACCTGTCGCGGGTCGCCGAGCTGGCCGATATCGACGAAGACGAGATGTTCCAGCTCAACCCGGCGTTCAAGAAACGCATGACCGTCGATGGTCCCAAGCAACTGCTGGTACCGACCGCCAAGGCGCAGTTGCTGACCGCCAGCCTGTCGAACATGAAACCCGAAGAGCTGCTCTCGCTGCAGCCGAAAAAGGCCGTATTCGAGGCCGCACTGGCCGAAGCCGCACCGCGCACAACCACAACCCGCAACAGCCGTTACCGGGTCAAACGTGGCGACAGCCTGGGCAGCATCGCCAAGGCCAACAAGGTCAGCGTCAAAGACCTGCAGCGCTGGAACAAACTGTCTGGTCATGGCCTCAAGGCCGGACAGACACTGGTCATGCAAAGCGCCCAGCCGGTGCAGGAGCAGAACCAGAAAAAATCCACCCAGTACAAGGTCCGTAAAGGCGACTCGCTGTACCTGGTGGCCAAGCGTTTCAACGTCGAAATGCAGCACCTCAAACGCTGGAATCCGCGCAGCGGCCATGCCCTCAAGCCAGGCCAGACTCTGACTGTTTACCTGCCACACTGAGCAGCAGGCTCCGCCCCCTAGACCGGAGCCACACCGACCGTCCTGGCGGACCTCTTTTTCCAGCCGATACAAGCTGTTACTGTAGCTGGAACAAAGCCCAAGCCGCCTGGATCGGATCGCCGACTTGATACGTCCCCTCCTGTTGCTGTCAATCAGCCTGGTCTTGAGCTTTCCCGCGGGCGCAACAATCAGCGAAAGCCATGGTTACGCCCAGTTCGGCACGCTCAAGTATCCAGCCAAATTCACCCACTTCGACTGGGTCAATCCGCAAGCGCCCAAGGGCGGCACCTTGCGCGCCATGGCATTCGGCACGTTCGATACGCTCAACCCCTACACTTTCAAGGGTTCAAGCCCGGTCACCACCCCAAACTTCTTGCAGTACGGGGTAACCGAGCTGAATGAACCCCTGATGGTCGGCACCGGTCAGTACGATCCCTCGGGCGACGAGCCGACCTCAAGCTACGGCCTGATTGCAGGCTCCGTGGAGTACAGCGAGGACCGCAGCTGGGTAGTGTTCAACCTGCGCCCGGAAGCGCGCTTTCATGACGGCCATCCCATCACGGCCAGCGACGTGGCTTTTTCCTACCGCACCCTGCTCAAGGAAGGTCACCCGATCTACCGTACCAACCTGCAGGAAGTGCAGCGGGTCGACATCCTCAACCCAAAGCGTATCCGCTTCGTGTTCAAGCGCGCCGGCAATCCGTTGCTGATCCTGCGCCTGGGCGAGATGCCGGTGCTGCCGGCGCATTACTGGAAAGGCCGCGACTTCAAAGCCACCACCTTCGAGCCGCCGCTGGGCAGTGGTCCCTATCGCATCACCCAGGTCCAGCCGGGGCGGCGCCTGGTGTTTGAGCGGGTCAAGGATTACTGGGGCAAGGACCTCGCGGTCAACCGCGGCAAATACAACTTCGCCCGGGTCGAGTACGAGTTCTACCGCGACAGCGCCGTGGCCTTCGAAGCGTTCAAAGCCGGCGAGTTCGATATTTACATCGAGCACCAGGCCAAGAACTGGGCCAACGGTTATAACTTCCCGGCGGTGCGCCGTGGCCAGGTGATCAAGGCGCAGATTCCACACAAGATCCCGACCCAGACCCAAGGCCTGTTCATGAACAGCCGCCGCGCAGCCTTCAGCGACGCAAAGGTGCGCCAGGCCCTGGGACTGATGCTGGATTTCGAGTGGACCAACCGCGCCCTGTTCAGCAGTGCCTATCGCCGCGCCAGCAGCTACTACCCCAACAGCGAATTCGCGGCCAGTGGCCTGCCGGTAGGCAAAGAGTGGCTGCTACTTGCGCCCTATCGCGAGCAGTTGCCTGCCGCCTTGTTCACCGAGCCCTACAAAGTCAGCCACACCGACGGGCGCGGCATCAACCGCCAGACGCTACGCCAAGCCCTTAAGCTGCTCGGTCAGGCTGGCTGGAAACTCAATGGTCAGCGCCTGCTCGACAGCAAAGGCAACCCGCTGAAGCTCGAGCTATTGCTGGTCAATCCGAACCTGGAGCGGATCCTGCAACCTTATGTCGAAAATCTTGCCAGCATCGGCATCGATGCGCGCTTGCGTACCGTGGACCGGGCCCAGTACAAACAACGTCTGGACCAGTTTGACTTCGACATGATTCTGATGACCCTGAACCAGACCCTCAGCCCCGGCCTTGAGCAATGGTTGTACTTTCACTCCAGCCAGGCCTCGACCAAAGGCAGCAAGAACTACGCTGGGGTCAAAGACCCGGTGGTCGATCACCTGCTCGATACCCTGCTCGCCGCCCAGAGCCGCGACGAACAAGTGGCAGCAGCACGGGCCCTGGACCGGGTGTTGCTGTGGCACTACTACATGATTCCCAACTGGTACCTGGACAATCACCGTCTGGCCTACCGTAACCGGTTCGCCTTCGTCACCACGCCGCCCTACACCCTGGGGCTCAACAGCTGGTGGATAAAGCCTTCGGAGAACGCCCAATGATGTCACTGCCCGGCCTGCGCCTGAAGGCCTTCGCCCTGCTGCTGGCCTGCTTCAGTTTCCAGGCACTGGCTGCCCCGCAACATGCCCTGACCCTGTACGACGAAGCACCGAAGTACCCAGCCGACTTCAAACACTTCGACTACGTCAACCCGGACGCCCCAAAAGGCGGCACTTTCCGCCAGGCCGGTTTTGGTGGCTTCGACAGCCTCAACCCGTTCATCAACAAGGGCGTCCCGGCCGATGACATCGGCCTGATCTACGACACCCTGATGACCCAGAGCCTGGACGAGCCCTTCACCGAGTACGGCCTGGTGGCCGGCAAGATTGAAAAGGCGCCGGACAACAGCTGGGTACGCTTCTACCTGCGCCCGGAAGCCCGCTTTAATGATGGCCACCCGATTCACGCCGAAGACGTCGTGTTCACCTTCAACACCCTGATCAAGAGTGGCGCACCGCTGTTTCGTGGTTACTACGCCGATGTCGCCGAAGTGATCGCCGAAGACCCGCAGCGGGTACTGTTCAAGTTCAAGCACAACAACAACCGCGAACTGCCGTTGATCCTCGGGCAGTTGCCGGTACTGCCCAAGCACTGGTGGGAGGGGCGCGACTTTACCAAAGGCAACCTGGAGATTCCGCTGGGCAGCGGCCCGTACAAGGTCGCCGAGGTCAAGGCCGGACGCTCGGTCCGCTATGAACGGGTCAAGGACTACTGGGGCAAGGACCTGGCGGTCAATCGCGGCTTTTACAACTTTGACGTGATGACCACCGATTATTACCGCGACAGTACCGTATCTCTGGAAGCGTTGAAGGCCGGTCAGTTCGACTACCGCCTGGAAACAGCGGCGAAAAGCTGGGCCACCGCCTATGACGTGCCCGCCGTCCGGGAAAAGCGCCTGATCATGGAGGAGTTGCCCAATGGCAACCCGACCGGCATGCAAGGCTTCGTCTTCAACCTCCGCCGCCCGGTGTTCCAGGATGTGCGGGTGCGCGAGGCCCTGAGCCTGCTGCTGGACTTCGAGTGGACCAACAAACAACTGTTCAACGGTGCCTACACCCGCACCGGCAGCTACTTCGAAAACTCCGAAATGGCCGCCAAGGGCTTGCCTGATGCAGCCGAGCTGAAAATTCTCGAACCCTTGCGCGGCAAGGTCCCCGAACAGGTCTTCAGCCAGGCCTTCGCCAATCCGGTCACCGATGGCAGCGGCATGATCCGCGAACAGCAACGCAAAGCCTACAAGCTACTGCAGGAAGCCGGCTGGCGCATCGTCGACGACAAGATGGTCGACGCTCAGGGCAAACCGGTGTCCATCGAATTTCTCCTGGCCCAGACTGAATTTGAACGGATTCTGCTGCCGTTCAAACGCAATCTGGCTGACCTCGGTATCGACCTGGTGATTCGCCGGGTCGACGTCTCCCAGTACATCAACCGCTTGCGTTCGCGTGATTTCGACATGATTGTCGGTGGCTACCCGCAGTCCAACTCGCCGGGTAACGAGCAACGCGAGTTCTGGCAGAGCGCCGCTGCCGACAATCCGGGAAGCCGCAACTTCATCGGCCTCAAGGACCCGGCCATTGACGTCCTGGTCGAAGGCCTGATCAATGCCGACTCCCGGCAAAGCCTGATCGAGCATTGCCGCGCCCTCGACCGGGTCCTGCAGTGGGGCTACTACGTGATCCCCAACTGGCACATCAAGACCTGGCGAGTTGCCTACTGGAACCACATTGGCCACCCGAAGGTATCGCCCAAGTACGACATCGGCATCAACACCTGGTGGATCAAACCGGACGTCGAACCGGCCGTACCGCTGAATCCAGCGCCAGATGCGCCACCGACCGCAGGGGCGCAATAACATGCTGGCGTACATTTTCCGTCGTTTACTGCTGATCATTCCGACCTTGCTGGGCATCCTGATCATCAACTTCGTGATCATCCAGGCCGCACCCGGCGGCCCGGTCGAGCAGATGATCGCCAAGCTCGAAGGCTTCGAGGGTGCCACCAGCCGCATCGCCGGTGGCGGTGCCGAAGTCTCGGTGGCAGGCTCCAACTACCGCGGCGCGCAAGGCCTGGACCCTGCCCTGATCAAGGAAATCGAAAAGATGTACGGTTTCGACAAGTCGGCGCCGGAACGTCTGTGGATCATGATCAACAACTACGCCCGCCTGGATTTCGGTGACAGTTTCTTCCGCGATGCCAAGGTCATCGACCTGATCATCGAAAAGATGCCGGTGTCGATCTCCCTGGGCCTGTGGAGCACCTTGATCATGTACCTGGTGTCGATTCCTCTGGGAATCGCCAAAGCCACCCGTCACGGCAGCCACTTCGACGTCTGGACCAGCTCGGCGATCATCGTCGGCTACGCGATTCCAGCGTTCCTCTTCGCGATCTTGCTGATCGTGGTGTTTGCCGGCGGCAGCTACCTTGACTGGTTTCCCCTGCGCGGCCTGACCTCGAACAACTTCGACGAACTCAGCACCACCGGCAAGATCCTCGACTACTTCTGGCACCTGGTCCTGCCGGTAACCGCACTGGTGATCGGCAACTTCGCCACCATGACCCTGCTGACCAAGAACAGCTTCCTCGACGAGATCAACAAGCAGTATGTGGTCACTGCCAAAGCCAAAGGGCTGAGCCCGAACCGGGTGCTCTATGGCCACGTGTTCCGCAACGCCATGCTGCTGGTGATCGCCGGTTTCCCCTCGGCCTTCATCGGCATCTTCTTCACTGGCTCGCTGTTGATCGAGGTGATCTTCTCCCTCGACGGCCTGGGCCTGATGAGTTTCGAAGCGGCCATCAACCGTGACTACCCGGTAGTCTTCGGCACCCTGTTCATCTTCACCCTGCTCGGCCTGGTGGTGAAACTGATCGGCGACCTGACCTATACCCTGGTCGACCCCCGTATCGACTTCGACAGCCGGGAGCACTGAGATGACCTTGTCCCCTCTCAACCGTCGACGCTTCGAGCGTTTCAAGGCCAACCGCCGCGGCTGGTGGTCGCTATGGCTGTTCCTGATCCTGTTCGGCCTGAGCCTGGGCGCCGAACTGATCGCCAACGACAAGCCCCTGGCTGTGCGTTACGACGGCGAATGGTATTTCCCGGCACTCAAGCGCTACCCGGAAACCACCTTTGGCGGCGAATTCCCGCTGGAGGCCAATTACAAGAGCCCCTACATCCGCGAATTGCTGGCCGCCAAGGACAGCTGGGTACTCTGGGCGCCGATCCCGTTCAGCTACCAGAGCATCAACTACGACCTCAAGGTGCCCGCGCCGGCACCGCCTTCGACCCAGAACTGGCTGGGCACCGACGATCAGGGCCGTGACGTGCTGGCGCGGGTGATCTACGGCTTCCGCATCTCGGTACTGTTCGCCCTGACCCTGACCATTCTCAGCTCGATCATCGGCGTGATAGCCGGTGCCCTGCAGGGCTTCTACGGCGGCTGGGTGGACCTGGCCGGGCAACGCTTCCTGGAAATCTGGTCGGGCCTGCCGGTGCTGTACCTGCTGATCATCCTTGCCAGCTTTGTGCAGCCCAACTTCTGGTGGCTGCTGGGGATCATGCTGCTGTTTTCCTGGATGAGCCTGGTCGATGTGGTGCGCGCCGAATTCCTGCGTGGCCGCAACCTGGAGTACGTTCGTGCGGCGCGCGCCCTGGGCATGCAGGACGGCCCGATCATGTTCCGCCACATCCTGCCCAACGCCATGATCTCGACCATGACCTTCATGCCGTTCATTCTCACCGGTGCCATCGGCACCCTGACCGCCCTGGACTTCCTCGGCTTCGGCCTGCCACCCGGAGCGCCTTCGTTGGGCGAACTGGTGGCCCAGGGCAAGTCCAACCTGCAAGCGCCCTGGCTAGGCATCAGCGCCTTTGCCGTGCTGGCGCTGATGCTCAGCCTGCTGGTATTCATTGGCGAATCCGCCCGCGACGCCTTCGACCCGAGGAAATGACATGAGCAATGAAACCTTGATCGAAGTGCGCAACCTGGCGGTCGAGTTCATCACCGGCGAGCAGAGCCAACGGGTGGTCGAAGGCATCAGCTTCGACATCCGCCGCGGCGAAACCCTGGCCCTGGTCGGTGAGAGCGGTTCAGGCAAGTCGGTGACCGCCCATTCGATCCTGCGCCTGCTGCCCTACCCGCTGGCGCGTCATCCGTCCGGTACGATTCACTACGAAGGGCGCGACCTGCTGACCCTGGATGAAAAGCAGATGCGCCATATTCGTGGCAACCGCATCGCGATGATCTTCCAGGAGCCGATGACCTCGCTCAACCCGCTGCACAACATCGAAAAGCAGATCAACGAGATCCTCCTGCTGCACAAGGGCCTGCGTGGCAAGGAGGCCACTGCGCGCACGCTGGAGCTGCTTGACCTGGTAGGCATCCCTGAGCCACACAAACGCCTCAAAGCCCTGCCACACGAGCTCTCAGGCGGCCAGCGGCAGCGGGTAATGATTGCCATGGCCCTGGCCAACGAACCGGAACTGCTGATTGCCGACGAGCCGACCACGGCGCTGGACGTCACCGTGCAGTTGAAGATTCTCGAATTGCTCAAGTCGCTGCAGGCGCGCCTGGGGATGGCCCTGCTGCTCATCAGTCATGACCTCAACCTGGTCAAGCGCATTGCTCACCGGGTGTGCGTGATGCAACGCGGCTGCATCGTCGAACAGGCCGACTGCGAGACCTTGTTTCACAGCCCGCAGCACCCGTACACACAGATGCTGCTCGGTGCCGAGCCCAGCGGCGGCCCAGCTGACAACCCGGCAGGCAAGCCCATGCTGGAAGTCGAAGACTTGCGCGTCTGGTTCCCGATCAAGAAAGGCCTGCTGCGGCGCACCGTCGATCACGTCAAGGCGGTGGACGGTATCAACTTCAGCCTGCCGCAGGGGCAAACCCTGGGAATTGTGGGCGAAAGTGGTTCGGGCAAATCCACCCTCGGCCTGGCGATCCTGCGTTTGCTCGGCAGCCAGGGTGCCATTCGCTTCCAGGGCACCGCGCTTGAAAGCCTGAATCAACAACAGGTGCGTCCGCTACGCCGGCAGATGCAGGTGGTGTTCCAGGACCCGTTCGGCAGCCTCAGCCCACGTATGTGCGTCAGCGACATCGTCGGCGAAGGCCTGCGTATTCATCGCATCGGGACTGCAGCCGAACAGGAACAGGCAATCATCGCCGCCCTGCACGAAGTTGGCCTGGATCCCCAGGCTCGCCATCGCTACCCGCATGAGTTCTCTGGCGGCCAGCGCCAGCGCATCGCCATTGCCCGCGCACTGGTATTGAAGCCGGCATTGATCCTGCTGGACGAGCCGACCTCGGCGCTGGACCGGACAGTGCAACGCCAAGTGGTCGAGCTGTTGCGTTCACTGCAGAGCAAATACAACCTCACCTACCTGTTCATCAGCCATGACCTGGCGGTGGTCAAGGCGCTGAGCCATCAGTTGATGGTGGTCAAGCAGGGCAAGGTAGTGGAACAAGGTGCAGCGGCGGATATCTTCGCTGCACCGCAACATGCCTATACCCGACAGCTCCTGGAGGCAGCCTTTCTCGCTCCCGGAGGAGCCAGATACTAGAAACAGAAAAGGCCGCATAAGCGGCCTTTTCTGTTTCTGGCGTGGATCACTCAATAGCGAGTGATGTCCGCCTTGGCTTCCAGCTGCTTGCGGTAAGCAGCGAAGTCCTGTTGACCAGCACGCGAAGCGAGGAAGCGGCGGTATGCCGATTTCTCTTCGTCGGTGGCCGCAGCGCCTTCGTTGACGCCATTGAGGCGCAATACAACCAGACTACCGTCGTTGAGCGTCACGCTGCTGTAGACCGGCTTGTCCTTGGCCTCTGGTTTGGCCATACGGAACACTGCCTGCAGCTCGACCGGATCAATGCCCTCCTGGCTGCGCGAGACCGCTTCCTGGACCTTCCAGCTCTGACCTTCCTGGGTAGCACCCAGTGCGATGCTGCCGTCACGCAGACCGGCGATCAGCTTGTCAGCCTTGGCTTTCAGGGCGGCAGTCGCCTGCTCTTTGGCCAGGTGCTTACGGATGCTGTCAGACACCACGTCCAGCCCCAGTTGCTCAGGCTTGCGGTGTTCCTTGACGCGCAGGACCACGATGGTTTCCGGATCCAGTTCGATGGCAGTGCTGTTGGCACCCTCTTCCAGCACTTCAGTGCTGTAAGCGGCCTGGAGCACGGCACGGTTGGCAGTGATGCCTTCGCCACCTTCACGACCGAAGGCCGCCGAGGTGTGAACCTTCAGACCCAGATCCTGAGCCGGCTGAGCCAGGTCGGACGCTTCGAATGCAGAGTCTTCCAGTTGCTTGGTCACTTCGACAAAGCGCTGCTCGACCTGCTGGGTCTTGAGTTCGCGGGTCAGCTTGTCTTTCAGGCTGGCGAAACTCGGCACTTCAGGTGCCTGCACGTCCAGCAGCTTGATCAGGTGGAAACCGTATTCGGTGCGCACCGGCGCCGAAACCTGGTCTTTGTTCAGCGCATACAGCGCCTCTTCAAAGGCCGGGTCGTAAACGCCCTGCCCGGCATAACCGAGGTCACCGCCGTTGTTGGCCGAACCCGGGTCCTGGGAGAATTCCTTGGCCAGTGCGGCAAAGTCTTCACCTTTGGCCAGACGCTGCTGGATCTCTTCGATCTTCGCCTTGGCCTGCGCTTCGTTCACCTTGTCGTTGACTTCGATGAGGATGTGCGCGGCATGGCGCTGCTCGGCCAGGTTGGCGATTTCCTTCTCGTACAGCGCTTTGAGTTCGTCTTCGTCGACAGTGACCTGATCGAAGAACGCCGACTTCTTCAACTCGATGTAGTCAATGACCACCTGATCCGGGCTCATGAACTCTTTGGCGTGCTCATCGTAGTGCGCCTTGACCTGCTCATCGGTCACCTTGACCGCAGCCGGATCGGCCTTGAAGGTCAGCGAGGCGAAATCGCGGGTCTGCTTTTCCAGACGGGCGAAAGCGTTGACCTGATCATCGGTGACAAAACCGCTGCCGGCCAGGCCTGCGCGCAGTTGCCCAATGAGCATTTCCTGAGCCAGCATTTCGCGGAATTGCAGACGGCCGTAGCCCATCTGACGAATCACCTGATCAAAACGCTCGGCGCTGAACTTGCCATCAACCTGGAACTCAGGCGTTTGCAGGATCAACTGATCAAGCGCAGCTTCGGAAAAGGCGAACTTGGCGTCTTCGGCGCCTTGCAGCAGCAACTTGCGGTCGATCAGCCCTTTGAGCGCCGCTTCACGCAGCATGTTCTCGTTGAGCAGCGACGGATCGAAATCCTTGCCCAGCTGTTGCATCAGCTGTCGGCGTTGCATGTCGACAGCCTGGCTCAACTCGTTCTGGCTAATGGTTTGACCATTGACCTTGGCAGCGTCCTGGCTGTGGGTGGTGGCCTGGAAGATGGCATCGAAGCCGGTCAGTGCCATCAAGGCTACGATGACACCGATGATGGTCTTGGCAATCCAACCTTGTGAATTGTCCCTGATATTCTGCAGCATGCGTCCCCCAGAAACGGCTGTACTGAATGAAACAACCGTGGAGCGTGGGTAGATTCCTGATAGAAGAAAGGCGCATCCGAAGATGCGCCTTCTCGTAACCGGCCAGGCATCAGGCGCTTTTCAGCGTGTCCCGATGCTCAGCAGCCAAGCCAGGCATGAGCCAGGCTCGGTTAGGCGTAAGCCTGAAGGAAGGTCTTAGTTGACGGCTTCTTTCAGTGCCTTGCCAGCCTTGAAGCCTGGCTTCTTGGCAGCAGGGATTTCCAGAGTCTTACCGGTTTGCGGGTTGCGGCCGGTGCGAGCTGGGCGATCGGTAACGGAGAAGGTACCGAAACCTACCAGTACCACGGAGTCACCTGCCTTCAGGGCGCCGGTGACGGATTCGATTACTGCGTCCAGCGCACGGCCAGCTACAGCTTTCGGGATGTCAGCAGATGCGGCGATAGCGTCAATCAGTTCCGACTTGTTCACTCTAAGTCCCCTTATATCTCTATTGAGTTTGTTTCTAAGTATGTAATGAAAAGCTAAACGAGCGCTGGGTGGCCTATTGACGCTTAGGCGTCGCTTTATAACAAGGGCCTGAAAATACTGTCAAGAAAGCCCCCCAGCCAAATACGTACTAATGCGTGCTAATTCTTTCCTTGGAATCGCTGTCGCGCTTTTCATCCTTGGCGACAATCTCGGGAGCCACATCTGGTAAGGGCTCCGGGGCGTATTGCAGCGCAATTTGGAGGACTTCGTCAATCCATTTGACCGGTTTAATCTGAAGATCCTGCTTAATATTCTCAGGAATTTCTTTCAAATCCCGCACATTCTCTTCAGGAATGATCACGGTCTTGATCCCACCACGGTGCGCGGCCAACAGTTTCTCTTTCAAACCACCGATGGCCAACACCTGTCCACGCAGGGTGATTTCACCGGTCATGGCAACATCTGCGCGTACCGGGATCTGCGTCAGGGCCGAGACCAGGGCGGTACACATGCCGATACCGGCACTTGGACCATCCTTGGGCGTCGCGCCTTCGGGCATGTGGATGTGGGTATCACGCTTCTCGTGGAAGTCGGTCGGAATACCCAGGCTTTTCGCCCGGCTACGGACAACCGTCTGCGCCGCAGTGATCGACTCGACCATGACATCGCCCAGGGAGCCGGTCTTGATCAACTGGCCTTTACCGGGAATCACCGCCGCTTCAATGGTCAGCAACTCACCACCGACCTGAGTCCAGGCCAGGCCAGTGACCTGCCCCACCTGATCTTGCTGCTCGGCCAGACCGTAACGGAACTTGCGCACCCCGAGGAAGTGCTCCAGCTGCTCGCCAGTGACCTTCACAGCCACTTGCTTGAGGCCTGAGTGTTCCTTGACCACCTTGCGGCAGACCTTGGCGATCTGGCGCTCCAGGCCCCGTACACCGGCTTCGCGGGTGTAGTAGCGGATGATGTCGCGAATCGCCGTGACGTCGACTTCCAGCTCGCCCTTTTTCAGGCCGTTAGCCTTGATCTGCTTGGGCGTCAGGTACTTCACCGCGATGTTGATCTTCTCGTCTTCGGTGTAACCCGGCAGACGGATGACTTCCATTCGGTCCAGCAGCGCTGGCGGGATGTTCATCGAGTTGGAGGTGCAGAGGAACATCACATCGGAAAGATCGTAATCGACTTCCAGATAGTGATCGTTGAAGTTGTGGTTCTGCTCGGGGTCGAGCACCTCAAGCAGCGCCGAGGCCGGATCGCCACGCATGTCGCTGCCCATTTTGTCGATTTCGTCGAGCAGGAACAGCGGGTTGCGCACACCGACCTTGGTCATTTTCTGGATCAGGCGACCCGGCATCGAACCGATGTAGGTACGCCGGTGACCACGAATCTCGGCTTCGTCACGCACGCCACCCAGGGCCATGCGCACGAACTTGCGGTTGGTGGCACTGGCGATCGACTCGGCCAGGGAGGTCTTGCCCACCCCGGGAGGACCGACCAGGCACAGCACCGGGCCACGGATCTTCTTCACCCGCTTCTGCACGGCGAGGTACTCAAGGATGCGCTCCTTGACCTCTTCCAGACCGTAATGGTCGGCATCGAGAATCTCTTCTGCCTTGGCCAGGTCCAGGCGCACCTTGCTCTGAGCCTTCCACGGCACCTGCACCAGCCAGTCGAGGTAGGAACGCACCACGGTGGCCTCGGCAGACATCGGCGACATCTGTTTGAGCTTGTTCAGCTCGGCCTGAGCCTTGGCATAGGCATCTTTTGGCAGGCCAGCGGCGTCGAGGCGTTTTTTCAGCTCTTCGACTTCGTTATGACCTTCTTCACTGTCGCCCAGCTCTTTCTGAATGGCCTTCATCTGCTCATTCAGGTAGTACTCGCGCTGGCTGCGCTCCATTTGTTTCTTGACCCGGCCACGGATGCGCTTTTCCACCTGCAGCAGGTCAATTTCAGCGTCCAGCAGCGCCATGACATGCTCGACACGGGTAGTCAGGTCGAGGATCTCGAGGATTTCCTGCTTTTGCTCGATCTTCAGCGCCATGTGCGCAGCCATGGTATCGACCAGGCGCCCTGGCTCGTCGATGCTGTTGAGCGACGAGAGGACTTCAGCCGGGACTTTTTTGCCCAGCTGAACGTATTGTTCAAATTGTGACAACAAACTACGAACGAAGACCTCAGACTCGCGCTCGGCGGTCTGCGATTCGTCGATCAACGAAACTTCGGCGCGGATATGGCCATCGACTTCGTTGAAACGCTCGACTGCACCGCGCTGCTCGCCCTCGACCAGGACCTTGACGGTGCCATCGGGCAGTTTCAGCAGTTGCAGAACAGTGGCAATGGTACCGACGCGGTACAGGGCGTCTTCGCCTGGATCGTCATCAGCAGGGTTCTTCTGGGCCAGCAGGAGAATCTGCTTCTCGCCCGTCATTGCGGCCTCGAGGGCTTCGATGGACTTCTCGCGCCCCACGAACAGTGGGATAACCATGTGCGGATAGACGACGACATCGCGCAATGGCAAAAGAGGCAAGTCGAGGGTGGTCTTCATGATTTCGCCTCTACAGCGGCCTTGTGGCCGGAAACCGGTGGAATTTGAGCGTGGGTTTAATGTGGGGGCAGCCCCGCAAAAAAACAAGCTCTACGACAGGAAAAGCAAAGGGGCCCGAAGGCCCCTTGCAGACTCGAGCCGTTTGGCGACTCAGACGTCGGGTGCAGCTTTGGCTTGCGGCTCGCTGTTCTCGTAGATCAGCAGCGGCTGCGAAGAGCCTTCGATGACGCTCTCGTCGATCACCACTTTGCTGACATCCTTCTGCGAAGGAATCTCATACATGGTGTCGAGCAGGATGCCTTCGAGGATCGAACGCAGGCCACGGGCACCGGTCTTGCGCTCCAGGGCCTTGCGAGCCACGGACTTCAGCGCATCGCTGCGGAATTCCAGGTCCACGCCTTCCATCTCGAACAGCTTGGCGTACTGCTTGGTGAGGGCGTTCTTCGGCTCGGTGAGAATCTGCATCAAGGCAGCTTCGTCGAGCTCGTCGAGGGTTGCCAGCACCGGCAGACGGCCGACGAATTCCGGGATCAGACCGAACTTGACCAAATCGTCAGGCTCGACTTCACGCAGCGATTCACCCACCTTCTTGCCTTCCTCCTTGCTGCGCACTTCGGCACCGAAGCCGATACCGCCGCGGGTGGAACGGTTCTGAATGACCTTTTCCAGGCCCGAGAACGCACCGCCACAGATAAACAGGATGTTACGCGTGTCGACCTGCAGGAACTCCTGCTGTGGATGCTTGCGACCACCTTGCGGCGGTACCGAGGCAACCGTGCCTTCGATCAACTTGAGCAGCGCCTGCTGCACGCCTTCGCCCGAGACATCACGGGTGATCGACGGGTTGTCCGACTTGCGCGAAATCTTGTCGATTTCGTCGATGTAGACAATGCCCATCTGGGCCTTCTCAACGTCGTAGTCGCACTTTTGCAGCAGTTTCTGAATGATGTTCTCGACGTCTTCACCGACATAACCGGCTTCGGTCAGGGTGGTGGCATCGGCGATGGTGAACGGTACATTCAACAGACGTGCGAGGGTTTCGGCGAGCAGGGTTTTACCCGAGCCCGTCGGACCGATCAGCAGGATGTTACTCTTGCCGAGCTCGACATCGTCGTTCTTCTTGTCGCGTTGGTTCAGGCGCTTGTAGTGGTTGTACACCGCTACCGCCAGTACCTTTTTCGCACGCTCCTGACCAATGACATACTGGTCCAGGATGGTGCTGATTTCTTTCGGCGAAGGCAGTTTATGCGCGCTGCTTTCGGCCTGGGCTTCCTGCACCTCCTCGCGGATGATGTCGTTGCACAGGTCGACGCACTCGTCGCAGATAAATACCGAGGGGCCGGCAATCAACTTGCGCACTTCATGCTGGCTTTTGCCGCAGAAGGAGCAATAGAGCAATTTGCCGTTGTCCTCGCCGTTACGGGTGTCAGTCATTCGATCGATCCAATCCGGTAGGCTTGCAACACAAGATGAAGGCAATTGCGGGCTTTTTCAAGTCCACAGGTGGCGGGAAAGCCCAACCACCTGCTTTAGCGCCTTAATCAGACAGCCATTTGCCGCTTCTCGTGTACCGAGTCGATCAGACCGTACTCGGCAGCACGTTGCGCGCTCATGAAATTGTCGCGCTCGGTGTCACGCTTGATGGTTTCCAGCTCCTGACCGGTGTGGTAGGCCAGCAGTTCGTTCAACCGCGACTTGATGGAGAGGATTTCCTTGGCGTGAATTTCGATATCCGTCGCCTGCCCCTGGAAACCGCCCAGTGGCTGGTGAATCATCACCCGCGAGTTCGGCAGGCAGTGACGCTTGCCCTTGGCACCGGCGGCGAGCAGGAAGGCGCCCATGGAGCAGGCCTGACCGATGCAGGTGGTGGAGACGTCTGGCTTGATGAACTGCATGGTGTCGTAGATCGACATGCCTGCAGTCACCGAACCACCCGGCGAGTTGATGTAGAGATGGATATCCTTGTCCGGGTTTTCCGCTTCAAGGAACAGCAATTGCGCCGCGATCAGGTTGGCCATGTAGTCCTCTACCGGGCCGACCAGGAAGATCACCCGCTCCTTCAGAAGGCGCGAGTAGATGTCATAGGCACGTTCGCCACGAGCGGATTGCTCGATAACCATCGGGACCAGGCCGCCTGCGGCCTGGATGTCAGAGCTCTGCTGATAATAAGAATTGCGGGACATGTCCTGCACTCACTCCCAAATAGTCATGTCTTGAATACGCACAAGCCAGCTCGAAGGCTGGCTTGTGGTGTTTTCCTACGAGAGAAGGAAATCAGTCAGCGGCAGGAGCCTGCACTGGCTTGATCGCTTCTTCGTACGAGACCGATTTGTCGGTCACAGTCGCTTTCTGCAGAACAGTATCCACAACTTGTTCTTCCAGCACAACCGAACGAACTTCGTTCAGTTGCTGGTCGTTCTTGTAGTACCAAGCTACGACCTGCTCAGGCTCCTGGTAAGCGGAGGCCATTTCCTGGATCATCTCGCGAACACGGGCTTCGTCCGGCTTCAGCTCGTTCTGCTTGACCACTTCAGCAACGATCAGACCCAGCACGACGCGACGCTTGGCTTGCTCTTCGAACAGCTCGGCCGGCAGTTGCTCAGGCTTGATGTTGCCACCGAACTGCTGAACGGCTTGAACGCGCAGGCGGTTCACTTCGTTTTCCAGCAGGGCTTTTGGCACTTCGATCGGGTTGGCAGCCACAAGGCCGTCCATTACCTGGTTCTTGACCTTGGTCTTGATGGCCTGACGCAGTTCACGCTCCATGTTCTTGCGAACTTCGGCACGGAAACCTTCCAGGGAAGCTTCTTTGATGCCGAACTGGGCGAAGAACTCTTCGTTCAGCTCTGGCAGCTTAGGCTCGGAAACGCTGTTGACGGTAACGGTGAACTCGGCGGCTTTGCCAGCCAGGTCCAGGTTCTGGTAGTCCTCAGGGAAGGACAGGTTCAGAACGCGCTCTTCACCGGCCTTGGCGCCAACCAGACCTTCTTCGAAGCCCGGGATCATGCGGCCGGAACCCAGAACCAGCTGGGTGCCTTTGGCCGAACCACCGGCGAACACTTCACCGTCGACCTTGCCGACGAAATCGATGTTCAGCTGGTCTTCGTTCTGGGCAGCGCGATCAGCGGCTTCGAAACGAACGTTCTGCTTGCGCAGTACTTCCAGCATGTTGTCCAGGTCGGCGTCAGCCACTTCGGCGCTCAGGCGCTCGACGGCGATCGAGTCGAAACCGGCAACGGTGAACTCAGGGAACACTTCGAAAGTGGCGACGTATTCCAGGTCTCCGCCTTTCTCGAACGATTTTGGCTCGACGGCAGGGGCGCCAGCCGGGTTCAGCTTCTGCTCGACCACAGCTTCGTAGAAAGAAGCCTGGACCAGGTCGCCGAAGGCTTCCTGACGGGCAGCATCTTCATAACGCTGACGGATCACGCTCATCGGCACTTTGCCAGGACGGAAGCCTGGAACCTTGGCGCGACGGGCAGTCTGTTGCAGACGCTTGTTGACTTCGTTCTCGACGCGCTCTGCCGGAACGGCGATGGTCATGCGACGCTCGAGAGCAGAAGTATTTTCAACAGAAACTTGCATGGATATTCCTCGTTGCACAGACGTTAGCCGGCGATACCCGACTCCAGAATCAAGGGCAAGCATTCTAGTGGCTCAAAGGCCAGAAGTCACCCCGTTCAAGACGACGGGAAAGTACGCCGGTCCATTTCATTTACAGCCCCCGGCAAAAACCTTGCCCAGGGACGCTCAAGACCCGCCGCTCAAGGCCTGCACGCCGCCTTTGATCATGGCGGCGCGCCTAACCTCGAACAGCCAGAAATACTTGCCAAAACACTACCGGATCACGGCTCGGCGCTCAGGGCGCCGCATCGTCGATCTCGTTGATACTGCAATACTCTTCCCATTCCATGCCCAGCGCCTCAGCGACCTCCCGATGCACTTCCAGGCGCATGGCCTGAAGCTCTGCGTCGGAGCCGGCGATCAGTTGCAGGGTCAATTCCCAGGGCTCAAGCCCCTGCTCCTGTGCGGCGTCTTCGAAGGCCCACTCGATCTGCTGTTGCTGCTCATGGGCGCTGAGCCCGGCAATTTCTTCGAGTAGCTGCGGATTGGCTGCGGCGAAGCGCTGCAATGCGCTGGCCTGGCGTTCGTTTGAAATCATGGAGCTGTCCTCACTACCTTGCCGTTGGCCACGGCCTCAACCGGCTGAAATCTATCAGCTTTTGAGTACTTGTCACCAGTGCACCGCAGCACCGGCGCAGCAAATGGAGCAACGGCATAGCATCCTGACGAAAGCCACGGGCGAGCCTGGAAAAGGGTAATACAGCTAAAAAGGTTTCAGGCAGGCGACGGATGCCCAGATAAATGGACGCCGAGGCATAAAAGGAAAGGTCACGCACTTGCTCAAGCCCGGAAACGAAAAAAGCCGCACTAGGCGGCTTTTTTCGAGACTTTCTCACACTTCAGCGAAGGGCGGTGAAAGCTTAGATGGTGCGGACGAAGAGACTCGAACTCATCAACCACGCGCCAGCCGGGCTGGAGCCCTTGATTTCCGTGGGGCAGAGCGTGCGTTTGTGAGTGTTTTTGTTCCCAGAGTGTTCCCAGTGCGGGCGTGTACGTCACTTCGCAGGACGGCCCCCATAGGGGTGATCGCCGTTTCATGTTGACCCATCAAAAAAAGGTAATTTTGGTAATTTTATTTTTTAAACGCCTTAAAAGCCTTTAAAATCAATGAGTTAAGAGATTTTGTGAAAGGTAATTTTAGGGTAATTGAAAGGTAACCGAATTACCCTTCTGTATGGTTGGAATGGGGAATATGGAAACCCTTTAAAATCAGTCACTTATGAAAAAATTACCTTTACCCTTACCTTAACTTACCATTTGGGGTAATCGCTGAAACCCTTGCAGAACAAGGCCTAGAGCATGGTCAGGATACCCACCTAACCGAAATTACCTTTTTTCGAGGGGTGTCCCCAGAAATGGCACAGGCGAGACCGTAGCGCCGTGAAATGCCCCTCACCGCAGGGATTCGCAGGGAATGCCAACCACCGCCAGCACCCAGCCCGTCCACTGACTGCACTCTTTATATAGCTACGCGGGGGTGCAGAAAAAACGACACATTTAGACCGCCGGCGTGGCGGGGGGACGAGTGCGCGCGCCAGATGTAGGATGTAGAGGCGTAACGTCTAGGCGCAGCGCCTTCTGCACTTTTACGCTTCACCCGGCACACCAGCCGGAAGCGCAGCACACTATTGTCTGGAAGGACGGTTAAATGAAGGAAGGAACCCATGTATGCCCTTAATGATTGATGCCATGCCCCTGTTGGGGCACCTTCAAGCGGTGGAGCTGTACCAAGACATGTGTCGGCTCTCCCTGGACGTAATGGCGTTCAGTGAAGGTGATGAGTTCGAATCTGCGCTTGCCGCGAGCGAACAGGCTCTGCAGAAGCAGAGCGAAGCGCAGCGCGCCCTCATTGAGCAGCTCAAGCTGTTGATTGCGCAGGCTGACGTGGTCTAGCCTTAGCCCCCACCCAAAGGAAAGGAAAGGAACCCCACTATGCCGATGATCGACACCGACCAACTCAAGCCCGCTAGTGAGGATGTGCAGGCGGCCTATCAGGCGTGGCACGAGGCTGGCCAGTATCAGCACAGGGTGGAGAAGAGTAGGCCGTATGATGCAGAAGGGATTCGCCGGGCTGAGGCTGCAAAGAATCGGGCCGAATACAGCTACGACCAAAAGAATCGGGCTCTATCCGGGCTGGTGGCCCGGGTGATCGCCCAGGCCGAGCGCAAGGCAGGCGCCGAGGGTTAGCCCGACTACTGCGCATAACGGGTCTTTAGTTGAATCGGGCCCCACACCGAAACCCGCTACGGCGGATTTTTGTCGTCTCGCGGTTATCACTACCCTTATATTTGGTATTGCAAGAAGAACGGTTTCCCGCTTACCTTCTATCGTTTCCTGATGGCCTAATGCCTTCAATGCCGACTCATGGAGAGAGCTGTGCCATACACCCCGAACCCCCAGCACCGTCATGGTGGTTATGCGGCAGTAAAGTCGCAATGGTCTATCTCGCAGCCAGAAGAGATCGCGTGCTTCGACCTCGCGGTTGATGCCGACTGGACATTTAGAGACAGTTTTTGGGGGTTACACATCGGTGCGGCCGGCCTTGGGCCTTTAGGCATAGCCCCTCCCCCTTCATCTTGCCAACTGCATATCGCTAAATTTGTAGGCGATGCTATTGGAAACTGGCATGGTTACCCTGTTGCCCATTGGCTATCCCCTTATGACAAACCAAGTGAAGCGATTCTCTTTGCTTGGTTTGAATTAGGCCTGATTAGCAAACCAAAAATGGCAAAAATTCATAGGGGCAAACAATGCGCTCTGTAAAGCTAACTATTGCAGGCAGCTATTGGGATTCGCAAATTTATTCCGGAGAGCTATTGCTTTTCGACAATGATGGCGGGTTGCACCGTATTGATTGGTCGAATTTTGTTGACCAAATAGCCTCTAAAAACGACAACATCCGGACAGCCGTCCGTGTCGCATTTTCCGATAGCGATCTTTTCTACAATCCAAAAGTTGTAAAGATATTGCGCGACCCAGATCTGGAGTCACCTATCAAAGCACAACTTTCTAAACTATCAGACCTAGAACTTAGCGAAACCAAAGAGTCCTGGAAAAATATCTGGACAACAGAAAGCACACCTTTCGATTTTTTACCTACCGACACTGAAATCTACTACAACAATATTTTTGCGGGCGGAAATGAAGGCTTATATTCTGCACCTCGCCAAGGGCGCACTAGCAGTCGAGCTTCTTCAACTATTAGATCAAAGCGTCATCATGACGCGGCAGTACTTCAAGTAAAAGCATCCGACAGCTATACGGCCATTGCTACTGCGTCTGGTGCCGACGGACTATTCGACTATTCACTGTTGAAAAACTCTGGAGAAACACTGAGCAAAGCACGAAGAATCGCTGAGAGACCATGCAACGCATGTGATTGGGCTTTTCAAAGCGTGCTTGGCTGGAGCGCAAACTCAGCTTTCATGGCGTCCTTCAGGGAAGAAAAACAACATGACTCAAAGAAAGTCGTTAGAGTAATAGACAGAGTAATTGACCAGGATGAGATTTTTCAAAGCCCATCTGATAAAGACAGCTTCACTTGGGGAGCCCGCGAAAAGCTTTATAAGCTCACAGACGGCCATATAGAAGTTAAACACTATCGGGCAAACGAAAAAAAATCCAAAAAAAAATACAATGAAAAATTTAATAACATTGGAGCATTGAGCTTTACCAACCCACCATCCGTTGTCATTGCCTCGGGCACGGCCTCTTTCGGAACCGTACTCGAATTTGACGACAGAATCCTTGTTATTCGTAGCGATGGTTTCACAGAAGAATTTCTAGACGAGCCAGTTCACTGGCGAATCTTCCCAAGATCTGAACATTACAGCAATCAGCTACATATAATCTATGAAGATCGGCTAGTGGTTATATCCTTCGTTCATGATTATTTCGTTGATCAAAACTCAAAACTATTTGGGTTTTCGAAGGGTAGAAATGATTACTCAGACTTTGATATAGACAGTTGAGAGTCGCAACTTTCGTTTTAAACCGAGAGTCAGCTTCCGCCAATTGTGTCGGTTGACAGAATCTCTGACCCAAATATCTAACTTTTAACATTAGCTGCCCTTACCTAAGGGCAGTTTTGGTCGGGGGCAACTGGCTGGGGTTTACCGCTACTTACCTCTCTCCGCCGGTCATGCTCACGAATCGAGTTGTGCAATATTCAGATTAGTGACTGCTCGGCACCTCATAGGGCCTAAAACGCACGACCTCCTCCCCCAGCCATTCGTTGATTTGCAGCAGTCTTGCCTGCTCTGGTTCCAACTCGTTAACGGCCCACACCTCAGCCGCATCGCGAATCGATCCGAAGCCTCCAGCATTCTGCGGAACTACTCCCATCAATTGAGGCGGGATACGCAGCATCGCCAGTTGGTCGTCGCGGCTGATGTTCTTGATCGCCCCAAAGTCGTCCTTCGCCGCCACCTCACTGATGGGAATCAGCTGCAGGCCGTCCTTTTTCCCACCTGGTGCGTACATGAACAGGTTGCGGAAGTTGCCCGGGCCCTTGCTGTTCTTCATCGCCGTGCGCAGGTCGTTGACGAAGTCCTCGTTCTGGGCAGCGTCGGTCATGTACATGATGAAACCGGCATGACTGCCGTTCTGGTAGTACTTGCGACGGAACAGGGTGGCGCTCTCATTGAGCAGCGCACTCTGCAACGCCGGGAGCCATTCGGGTAGGCCGTAGATCTCCTGGTTGATATCCGCCACCCGCAGGTGGCACACGCTCCCCGCCTTGAATTCGTGTTCATCCTTCCAGCCGCGCACCTGGTAGTAGGTGGCCAGGTCTGTACCCCTGCGCATGTACTTGGCCAGGCAGGGTTGCAGGCCGATCGCCTGGCGCAGCATGTTGTCGCGCTTCTCCAGGTAGAGATTGCCCGACCAGCCCCAGTCCATAACGATCTGCTCGAAGGCCTGTCGGCTCAACAACCGGTGCGGTATGAACGTGCGGGCCAACGCGTTGCGCTTGAAGATTAGGCCCGACTGCAGGTAGACGCTTGCCTTCGACGACTTCGCCAGGCCATCCAGCGAAACCGGCGGCTCGTACCATCGCCCGTTGGACCAGCACTCCAGGTAGTCGAGAATTTCCCGACCATCGAGCACCGGTACCGGATCACCAAAGGTGAACGCCATCGACTGCCCGCCCCCGGCCTGTGCCAAAAGCTCACCTTCGGTGGATTGCGGCACGCTGGCCTGTTCCTGGGGGCTGTTCATCAGTAAATCTCCATGATGCCGGTGTTAGCCACGGTCTGGCCCTCCAGCGGCTCGTTGTGCAATGCGTGGAAAAGCGCCCATGCCAGATCGGCGTGGCCGGTGTTGTCGTTGCGCCCGGCGACGAAAGTGAACTGCCGCCCGCCAGGGGTCACTGTCTTGCGAATGGCCATCAGCGACTGGGCAAGGTCTGTCCACCCGGCGTCGAACTCGAGTCGGCCTTTGCTGATCACGTCCCACGCCTTCATCACCAGGCGTGCCTTGATCTCGGGGTTGTAGGAGAACGTCCGCAGAGCTGGGAAGAACGGTCGCACCAGCTGGGCCACCGCGCTTCCGAGTCCCGTGGTGTCGATGCCGATGTAGGTGACCCAGAAGCGGCGCGTCACCTGCCGGATCGTCTCGGCCTGGGCGGTGAAGTCCATCCCACGGAACTGGTGGCGCTCAAGCACGCGAAACTTTCCCCCCGGTACCAGAGGCGGCGCTACAACGATCAGCCCCGCAGAGTCACCATTCTCAGCCGGGTCATACCCGACCCATACCTGGCGATCAGCGAATGGCCGGGCGGCGAACGGCTTGTAGTCCTCCCAGATCGACCAACTGTCAACCATGCAGGGCTGCAGCATGTTCAGGGGAAAGATGCTCGCCCCGTCGTCGACGAATTGACACATCAACAGGTTCTGGAATGCCGCGGCATCGTATTCAAGCCGTAGCTCATCGATGTCGAACAGGTCGCAGCCCCGCTCTTCCGCGTCCAGGATGGTGACGATCTGGCGCCAAATCCGGTCGTCGCAGAGCTTGCCCTGCTGCAGCGAGTCATGACTGACGTCCAGTTTCAACTGCTGAGCAGTTGGTTTGCCCTTATTGAAGCGCTCCCCAGTCCAGAAGGTATACGCCTCGTGCGCCATCGAGCTTGGGGTCGAGAAGTAGGTCCGGCGGTACTGCTTCTGCATCGCCATGCCGGAGGCGACCTTGTTCAGCTCGTTGAACTTGAAGGTCCAGAAGAATTCATCGAAGTAGAAATTGCCGTGATAGCCCTGGGCAGTCCGTGCGTTGGTACCGAGGAAGTGCATCTCGGCCCCATTGGGCAAGATGATCGGGTCGCCGGTGAGCTCAACCCCAACCGTTTCGCGGGCGAACGCCTGAATGTAGGCCTTGAAAATGTGAGCCTGCGCCTTGCTGGCCGACAGGAAAATCTGGTTGCGCCCGGTGGTCAGTGCATCGATCAGGGCTTCTCGGGCGAAGTAGTAGGTCGCACCGATCTGCCGGCTCTTCAAAATGGCGCGGGTACGCTGATTGCCCGCGCGGTACCAGTCTTTCTGGTAATCGAAGCAACCATCAAGAAACGCCTCGATCAACTTCTCGACGTGTTCCTCTGGGATATCGTTGCGCTTGGGTTTACGCTTCTCCCCAGCGTTGCGCTTGGCCAGTTCGGGGTTGAGGTCAGTCTCGGTACCGCCGTCCTGGTAGCGCTGTATTCGGGCCTGCCGTTCCATTTGCCGGTGGAGCAGGTCGATTTCCTTGTAGTCCGCGCCAGACTTGGGGTCCTTGAGGATCAGCTGCACCAAGCGAGCCTCAGTGGCTGCCTGGATGCGTTCCAGTGGCGTTGCCCGGTCCCATTCGTCGCGGGCCTTCCAGCTGTGGAGGGTCTTTTCCTTCTCGTCGAGCAGCTCGGCGATCTCGCACACACGGTAGCCCTGCCAATACAGGTGCTTGGCATGCCGGCGGTGATCAGTAGGTAGGTCGACGATAGCGTTCATGGCGCAGATGCTGCCGTTCGCACGCGCGCGGCCCTATCACCTGCCACTGTAGGCCGCCCCGCTACAACTCCCCCACGTTGCCGCGCCATCGCGCGATGCCGACCATGCCCTCATCGCCAGGCACAACGCCACCGCAATGAGGACTCCCAGCATGGCCGGCAAAACCGACACCCCAGCCAAGAAATACCGCTCCAAATGGACTCGCATCGCCGTTGAAGGCGCCACCACCGACGGACGCAACATCGAGCGTAGCTGGATCGAGGACATGGCCAGCACCTACAGCCCCAACACCTACGGCGCTCGGATCAACTGCGAACACATCAAGGGTTACTGGCCCGGTGGCGAATTTGGCGCCTATGGCGACGTCCTGGCGCTGAAGGCCGAAGAAGCCGAAATTGCCGGCGTCAAGAAGCTGGCTCTGTTCGGCCAGCTTCAGCCCAACGACGCCTTGCTCGCCCTGAACAAGGCCGGCCAGAAGATCTACACCTCGATCGAAGTCCGGCCGAAGTTCGCCGATAGCGGCAAGGCCTATCTGGTCGGCCTCGCCATCACCGATACCCCGGCCAGCCTCGGTACCGAAGCGCTGTCCTTCAGTGCGCAGCACGGCACCCTAGCCAGTCGTAAACAGGACAAAGACAACCTGTTCACCGCTGCGGAAGAAACCCCTCTGGAATTCGAGGAAGTCACCGACACCCCCGGCATGTTCACAGCGCTGAAGGACAAAGTTGGCGAGCTCCTCGGCAAGAGCAAGGAAAAAGATGGCAAGGACGCCGCCAGCTTCGCCGCCCTCGGCGAACTGATCGAAAGCCTGGCCACACACGGCAGCGAGCAAGCCACCGCCTTTGCTGCTGAACAGAAAGCCCGCCAGGAGCTGCAAACCAAGTTCGAGAAGCTCGAAACCTCGTTCGCCGACCTGGTCAAGCTGAGTGCTAGCTGCACAGCCGGCCCCGCCCAAGCGGCTGAGGTTTTGGCTCACAAGCTCGGACTTGCGCCTGATCTCCTTCAGGAGGCACCGAGCCGGGACCTGGGTTACGGCTGCTCGCGCTTCGAACATCCAGGATGCTCGAGCAACGACACCACGCCCCAAGGGCAGACATAGCAAGAATCTCGCCCCACATCTTCTAGGCCTCGCAATAGGCCATCCTCTTACAACGGCCCATACACTGGGCCGTTCTTCTGTTTCGAGTGACAAAGAAAATGGCAGATGGAGTTGAAGTCCGCGGCAAGCATGTCCGCGTGTATTTCCGTTACCAGGGCGAGCTATGCAGGGAGACGATTCCTGGCGATGCGTCGCCGGCAAGCGTGGCCAACGCCGAGCGCCTGGTCGGCATCATTAACTACGAAATCCAGGCCGGCACATTCAGCTATGCCCGGCACTTTCCCGATTCACCCAGGGTGAAAACCAACACCTTCGGGCACTTCATCAACCTGTGGCTCGACATCAAGCGCAATGAGATGGCCACATCAGGATTCTTGGCCTATCAGAGCAAGGTAAAGAACCACATCCGACCGATGTGGGGCAGCCGGCAGGCCGACCAGATCGACCACCTGGACCTGCAGACTTGGGTCCAGAAGACCTTGATGCCCAAACTGCACAACAAGACGGTACGGGAGATCCTCAGCATCATGAGGCAGATCTTCACTCTGTACCGCACCCGCAACAAGTCGGCTCACGACCCGACAGTAGGCATCACCGTCCGGCTCCCCGACGCCGACGACCCTGCCCCATTCGAGCGAAGCGAGATCGATCTCATCCTTGCCGAGGACCTGGACTTCCAACAGGAGATCAACCTCATCCGCTTCATGATCTGGACCGGGCCGCGTGTTTCCGAAGCGATGTCACTGGCCTGGGAGGATGTCGACCTGGACGCCGGAACAGTGAAATTCCGCCGTTCGCAGGTGCGTAGCAACTACCGGGTGACCAAGACCCGTCGATCGACGCGCGAAGTGCGCTTAATGCGGCCGGCGCTGGAGGCGTTACGGGCACAGATTCGCTTCACCAAAGGACGCCCGCCGGTGGACGTCGATGTCACCGATCGCGATAACCGGACGGTCAAGCGGCTAAAACTAAGATTCGTCTTTCACAAGACCACCACCGACGCCGCCTGGAGCAGCTCAGACGTGCTGGTAAAGACCTGGTGGCGCGGTCACTTGGAGAAGGTGGGGGTTCGATACCGCGGCCCAAACAACTGCCGACATACATTCGCCAGCCAGGCACTCAGCACCGGCGTTGTCTCTCTCGACTGGATCGCAGACCAGATGGGCCACACGTCCACAGCCATGATTTGGAAGCACTATGGAAAATGGATTCACCACGACGGACCTGACATGATCGGCATGCTAGAGCTAGCCCTCAGACTTTAAGCTCAGCAATAGGGACTTTGATATCATTGAGCCTAAATCGGAGAGAAAATAGCAATGCCATCCATTGTTGATCCACACGTCTCATTCCTGACCTTCCAGAAAGCTGTTCGGGAGGGTCAAATTAAGCTTTCTCCCTGCGCCGGACACCCTGACTTACATGTGATGAGTGATGAACTCGAGGACGGTACACCGCGCTTAACGTATGCGCTGATTTCTGGCTCCCACGCAAAGGCCTACGCGGTGTATTTCCTAGATAAGTCGATGAACGGCAAACCTTGCTTCGAGGTCGGGTATGCCACGGACGACCAACTCCGCAACCAAGGCCTAGCTACGGAAGTGGTAAAAGCGAGCATCTCTGACCTATACGGTGGAATGTCACGGCATCTGCCTACCCCCGTCTTCTACGTCGAGGCAATCGTAGGCAGGGACAATCTGGCTTCCCAGAAGGTGGCGGCTCGCGTTCTGAATGCGGAGCCTGACGAAATCACAGACAAAGTCTCCGGGCTGCCGGCTTTCCATTACGTCAAGCTCATTCGCGGAAGCCAAGCTGCTTGAACCCACCGAAACGAAAAAAGGCAGCCCTAATGGCTGCCTTTTTTGTGCCTGAATTCCCAAAGTGTTCCCAAAACGCTCCCAATTAAAGGGTTGTTTTGAAAAACGCCTTTCAAAACAGACGCTTAGATGGTGCGGACGAAGAGACTCGAACTCTTACAGCTTGCGCCGCTGGAACCTAAATCCAGTGTGTCTACCAATTTCACCACGTCCGCGTGAAGCTTTTAAAGCAAAGGCGCCAGATTTTCATCGGGCGCCTTTTGGAATATGGGGTGGACGATGGGGATCGAACCCACGACAACAGGAGTCACAATCCTGTGCTCTACCAACTGAGCTACGCCCACCATATTGCATTTACCGCTTTACTTGTGCCAAAGCTGCCTATTGGCGCACCCGGCAGGACTCGAACCTGCGACCATCCGCTTAGAAGGCGGATGCTCTATCCAGCTGAGCTACGGGCGCATATTTAATCTGCTTTCTGTTACGATTACAAATTAACTTTTAGCCGTACCGAACAAGCTACCAAATCCGCTCATTCTGCCTGACCTTGCTAACCAGTGCTAGGCTCTGCCCGACAAGTGCGACGAATGTTATAGACGAGTGGTTAGGTCGTCAACTCTTTTTTGAAAAAAATTCATTTTATTTAAGGGCTTAGGGGAATAGCCGGACCAAGCGCCTTTGCCCTCGGCCCCCTTCATGCGAGAATGCGCGCTCTTTTTATTCCCTCTCGATGGTTAATCACGCGTCATGACTGCACACCTTATAGACGGCAAGGCGATCGCCGCCAGCCTGCGCCAGCAGATCGCCCAACGTGTTGTGGAGCGTCGCCAGCAAGGCCTGCGTACTCCAGGCCTGGCGGTGATCCTGGTCGGCACCGACCCCGCTTCTCAGGTCTATGTTTCGCACAAGCGCAAGGACTGTGAAGAAGTCGGCTTTATCTCCCAGGCATTCGACCTGCCCAGCGAGACCACCCAGCAGACCCTGACCGACCTGATCGATCGCCTCAATGATGATGCGAACATCGACGGCATCCTGCTGCAGTTGCCACTGCCGGCTCATCTGGACGCGTCGCTGCTGCTCGAGCGCATTCGCCCGGACAAGGATGTCGATGGTTTCCATCCTTATAACGTCGGCCGCCTGGCCCAGCGTATCCCGCTGCTGCGCCCGTGCACGCCGAAAGGCATCATGACCCTGCTGGAAAGCACCGGTCAGGATCTGTACGGCATGAACGCCGTAGTCGTCGGTGCTTCGAACATCGTCGGCCGGCCAATGGCCATGGAGCTGCTGCTGGCCGGCTGCACCGTTACCGTCACCCACCGCTTCACCAAGGACCTGGCCGGTCACGTTGGCCGCGCCGATCTGGTCGTGGTTGCCGCTGGCAAGCCGGGCCTGGTCAAAGGTGAGTGGATCAAGGAAGGCGCGATCGTCATCGACGTCGGTATCAACCGTCAGGAAGATGGCAAGCTGGTCGGCGACGTGGTCTACGAGACCGCCCTGCCCCGCGCCGGCTGGATCACCCCGGTGCCAGGTGGTGTCGGGCCGATGACCCGCGCCTGCCTGCTGGAGAACACCTTGTATGCGGCGGAAGAGCTGCATAAGTAAGGTTTGAAAGCAGAAATGAAAAACGGCACCTGTGAAGGTGCCGTTTTTTTGTGCCCGGCTGTAGGGCCTCATCGCTGGCAAAGCCAGCTCCCACAAGGTTTACCGCTCGTCACACCACTATTCGCGCGCCGCCTCCCACGACTTGAGCAGTTCGCTGTAGCTGACGGTCTCACCCTTGGGCTTCTCGTTAGCCAGCTTCGGCTTCGGTGCACCCGGCTGGTCGAACCAGTACTGGGCATCACGCTCCGGATTGAGCTTGGGCGCGCAGGTCGCCTGGGCCTTGGAGCGTTCCAGCCGTTCGAGGATCTTGTCCTGGTCACGGGCCAGACCATCCAGCGCCTCTTGCGGCGTCTTGTCACCGCTGGCCGCCTCGGCGATATGGCTCCACCACAGCTGCGCCAGGCGCGGGTAGTCCGGTACGTTGGTGCCGGTCGGGGTCCATTGTACCCGCGCCGGGCTGCGGTAGAACTCCACCAGGCCGCCGAGCTTGGGCGCCAGGTCGGTCATGGCCTGGGAGTTGATGTCCGACTCGCGGATCGGGGTCAGGCCAACGATGGTCTTTTTCAGCGAAACGGTCTTGGAGGTGACGAACTGGGCATACAGCCAGGCCGCCAGGCGCTGTTTTTCCGGGGTCGATTTGAGGAAGGTCCAGGAGCCGGCATCCTGATACCCCAGTTTCATGCCCTCCTCCCAATACGGGCCTTTGGGTGACGGCGCCATACGCCACTTCGGCGTGCCGTCGGCATTCATCACCGGCAGGCCCGGCTTGGTCATGTCAGCGGTAAAGGCGGTGTACCAGAAAATCTGCTGAGCGATGTTGCCCTGGGACGGCACCGGGCCAGACTCGGAGAACGTCATGCCCTGGGCTTCCGGCGGCGCGTAGGCACGCATCCAGTCGACGTACTTCTGGGTCGCGTAGACCGCCGCCGGGCCGTTGGTGTCGCCACCACGGGTGACGCTGGAGCCAACCGGATGACAGTCCTCGACACGAATCCCCCACTCGTCCACCGGCAGACCATTGGGCAGGCCTTTGTCGCCGCCACCGGCCATGGAGAACCAGGCATCGGTGAAGCGCCAGCCCAGCGACGGGTCTTTCTTGCCGTAGTCCATGTGCCCATAGACGCGCTTGCCGTCGATTTCCTTGACGTCTTCGCTGAAGAATTTGGCGATGTCTTCGTAAGCCGACCAGTTGACCGGTACACCCAGCTCATAGCCGTACTTTTCCTTGAACTTGGCTTTCAGGTCCGGCCTGTCGAACCAGTCGGCGCGGAACCAGTAGAGGTTGGCGAACTGCTGGTCAGGCAATTGGTAAACCTTGCCATCGGGCGCGGTGGTGAAGGAAATGCCGATAAAGTCCTTCAGATCCAGGGTCGGCGATGTGTAGTCCTTGCCCTCATTGGCCATCAGGTCAGTGATGGACTCGGTCTTGCCATAGCGAAAGTGCGTACCGATCAGGTCCGAGTCGTTGACCCAGCCGTCATAGATGTTCTTGTCCGACTGCATCTGGGTTTGCAGCTTCTCCACCACATCGCCTTCCTGCAGCAGGTCATGGGTCAGCTTGATTCCGGTGATTTCACTGAAGGCCTTGGCCAGCACCTTGGACTCATACTCGTGGGTGGCGATGGTTTCCGACACCACGTTGATCTTCATGCCACGGAACGGCTCCGAGGCTTTGATGAACCATTTCAACTCTTCGAGCTGCTGCTCCGGCGTCAGGGTCGACGGTTTGAATTCGCTGCCGATCCATTTCTTCGCCGCGTCTTCATAGGCATCGGCCCAGGCGCTGGCGTGGAAACTGCCGAGCACGAGCAAGGCAGCCAGAGTCAAATGTCGCCGGTTCTTGTTGTTGTCGAACATCGTGATCTCCCGATTGAGTATTCCCATGGAGCCTGACCGAATCTGTTCGGCTAACCCCAGCGCATCACCACCAACAGCCACACCACCGACAGCAGTGAGGCCACCCAGAGACTCCAGTCACTGACCCCGATGATCAGCAGATGCAGGTAAGCGCTGACCAGAAGCCCGATGAACAGCCGATCGCCGCGGGTCGTGGCAATCGGCAGAAAGCCGCGACGCTCGACACACGGCCGGCGCAATTCAGCCAGGGTCATGCCTACCAGCAACAGGCCGATCGCGGAGAAGAACAAGGCGGTCGGCAGGGTCCAGGCCATCCAGTCCATCGTGCGTCTCCTCAGACCCGGCCCAGGGCAAAGCCCTTGGCCACATGGTTGCGAACAAACCAGATCACCAGCATGCCCGGCAGAATGGTCAGCACCCCGGCAGCGGCCAGCACGCCCCAGTCGATACCCGAAGCCGACACGGTGCGGGTCATCACTGCGGCAATCGGCTTGGCATTGACTGACGTCAGAGTGCGCGCAAGCAGCAACTCGACCCAGGAAAACATGAAGCAGAAAAAAGCCGTGACACCGATGCCCGAGCCAATCAGCGGCACGAATATCTTCACGAAGAACCGCGGGAAGCTGTAGCCATCGATGTAGGCGGTTTCGTCGATTTCCTTGGGCACCCCGGACATGAATCCTTCCAGGATCCACACCGCCAGCGGCACGTTGAACAGGCAGTGCGCCAGGGCCACGGCGATGTGGGTGTCGAACAGGCCGATCGACGAATACAGCTGAAAGAACGGCAGCAGGAACACCGCCGGCGGCGCCATACGGTTGGTCAGCAGCCAGAAGAACAGATGCTTGTCGCCGAGAAAGCGGTAGCGCGAAAACGCATAGGCCGCCGGCAAGGCCACGCTCAGGGAAATCACCGTATTCAGGCACACGTAGTACAGCGAGTTGATGTAACCGGTGTACCAGCTGGGGTCGGTGAAAATTACCCGGTAGTTGGCCAAGGTGAAGTCCTGCGGCCACAGGGTCAGGCCGCCGAGGATCTCGGTGTTGCTCTTGAACGACATGTTCAGCAGCCAGTAGATCGGCACCAGCAAAAACAGGATGTAGAGCAGCAAGGGCAGCGTTTTGCGCAGGTTCATGGCCGCCTTCCTAGTCTTTGTCGGCATGGGTCATGGCCGTGTAGAACAGCCACGACACCAGCAGAATGATGAGGAAATACACCAGCGAAAACGCCGCGGCAGGCCCCAGGTCGAACTGCCCTACCGCCATCTGGGTCAGGGTCTGACTGAGGAAAGTGGTGGCATTGCCCGGTCCGCCTCCCGTCAGCACGAAGGGCTCGGTGTAGATCATGAAACTGTCCATGAAGCGCAGCATCACTGCGATCAGCAGTACGTTCTTCATCTTCGGCAACTGGATGTGCCGGAACACCGCCCAGGCCGACGCGCGATCGATACGCGCGGCCTGGTAATAGACATCCGGGATCGCCCTCAGCCCCGAGTAACACAGCAGCGCCACCAGCGAAGTCCAGTGCCAGACATCCATCACCAGCACCGTAACCCAGGCGTCCATGGTGTTGGCTGCGTAGTTGTAGCTGATGCCCAGCTGGTTCAACGACGCCCCGAGCAAGCCGATGTCGGCACGGCCGAAGATCTGCCAGATGGTGCCAACCACGTTCCACGGAATCAGCAACGGGATAGCCATGACAATCAGGCACAGCGACGACCAGCGCCCCTTGGTCGGCATGGTCAGGGCAATAGCGATCCCTAACGGAATCTCGATCAGTAACACGCAGCCCGAATAAACAAACTGGCGCAGCAAGGAATCGTGCAGACGCGGATCCTGCAGCACCTGGCGATACCAGTCGGCGCCGACGAAGTAGCGGCTGGACTGGTCGAAAATGTCCTGCACCGAGTAGTTGACCACGGTCATCATCGGTATCACCGCACTGAAAGCCACCAGCAGGAACACCGGCAACACCAGCCACCAGGCCTTGTTGTTGGGCACCTTGTTCATGGTGTGACCTCCAGCAACACGTCGTCGGCATACAGCATCAACCACTGTGCCGGAAAACTGATCCAGGCCTGGCCCTGCGGCACCACGCGGTCTTCCCCAAGGCGTACCTTGAGGGCCACACCGTCCAGCTCGAGGGTCAAAATCCGGTAGGTCCCCAGGTCTTCGACATCCACCACCCGGGCGGTAAAAGCGTCATCAAATGGCGCCTCGCGCACTTGTACGAACTCCGGGCGGATCCCCACCTGCAAACGCGCAACCGGCGTGCCAGCCAGGCGTGCTTGCAATGCTTCCGGCAGCGGTAGATGGACACCGGCAAAGCCGACACCGCCCGGCTGTGGCTGCACATCGATCAGATTCATCCCCGGACTGCCGATGAAATAGCCGACAAAGGTGTGCCGCGGTCGCTCGAACAATTCCCGCGGCGTGCCGAACTGGACGATCTGCCCGCTATACATCACCGCGATCTTGTCGGCGAAGGTCGAGGCCTCCAACTGATCGTGGGTCACGTAGATCATGGTGATATTGAACTGCTCATGAATCTGCTTGAGTTTGCGCCGCAGCTTCCATTTCAGGTGCGGGTCGATCACCGTCAGCGGCTCATCGAAGAGGATCGCGGAAACGTCATCGCGCACCAGGCCGCGACCCATGGAGACTTTCTGCTTTTCATCGGCACTGAGGTTGCGAGCCTTCTTTTTCAGCGCCGGACCGAGTTCGAGGACCTCGGCGATCTCCTCCACCTTGCTACGCACCCGGGCCTCGTCCATGCCCTGGTTACGTAAAGGAAAAGCCAGGTTGTCGAACACCGTCATGGTGTCGTACACCACCGGAAACTGAAAAACCTGGGCGATATTGCGTGCCTGCGGCGACAGCTCATTGACCACTTTGCCATCGAACAACACCTGGCCCTGGGAGGGGCTGAGCAGCCCGGAAATGATATTGAGCAAGGTCGACTTGCCGCAGCCCGAAGGCCCGAGCAAGGCATAGGCGCCGCCCTGGGCCCAGATATGTTCCAGCTCGCGCAAGGCATAGTCATCGGCGCTGGCGGGGGTGCGGCTGTAGCTGTGGGCCAACTGCTGCAGGCGAATTTCGGCCATCAGGCAACCCTCGCTTCACGCGCGCCCGGCGCCTGGACCAACACACCTGCACTGTCGAAGACGAACAGCTTGTGGGTCGGGATAAACACCCGAATCGGTGCATCGACGTGGTATTCGTGCACCCCGGACAGGTGCAGGATGATGCGAAAGTGCTCGCTGCGCACATGCAGGAAGGTTTCCGAGCCACTGATCTCCGCCAGCTCCACCAGCACCGCCAGCTCAAGGTCATCGTCATTCGACGGCACCAGGCTGATATGGCTGGGACGCACGCCAAAGCGGTATTCACCATCACCGATACGGCGCAGGTCGGCGTTCATGGCGAAATGCACAGCTCCGGCGAAACTCACTTCATTGCCGCTGATGCGCCCGGCAATCAGATTGATCGGCGGCTCTGAAAACAACTCGGCAGCCAGCACCGTACGCGGCTGGTGATAGACCTGAGCGGTCGCACCACTCTGCACGATGCAACCTTCATGCAGGATGGTGGTGGTGCCACCCAGGGCCAATGCCTCGTTCGGCTCGGTGGTGGCATACACGGCAATGCAGTGGCGGGAGGCGAACAGCTCGCGCATCTCCTGGCGCAGTTCTTCACGCAGTTTGTAATCCAGGTTGACCAGTGGTTCGTCGAACAGGATCAGCTCGGCATCCTTGACCAGCGCGCGGGCCATAGCCGTGCGCTGCTGCTGACCACCGGACAGCTCCAGCGGCAGGCGCTGCAAGAAGGGCTCGATGCGCAGCATCTGCGCCGTCTGATGCACTTTGTGGCGAATCTCCTCTTCGCCCATACGCGCCTGACGGAGCGGTGAAGCGATGTTCTCGAAAACGCTGAGGGTCGGGTAGTTGATGAACTGCTGATAGACCATCGACACATTGCGCTGGCGCACCGGCCGACCCGTGACATCTACGCCATTCATCAGCACCCGCCCTTGATCAGGGCGGTCCAGCCCGGCCATCAGGCGCATCAGGCTGGTCTTGCCGGACAAGGTGCGGCCGAGCAGGACATTGAACGAGCCCGGCTCGAAACTGAGGCTGGCATCGACAATCCAGCGCTGGTTGTCGACGGTGCGGCTGACGTGCTCCAGCGTAAGCGACATGGGGCGGCCCTGATTGTTGTTACCGGACAGGCCTTCGCTGCAGAGCCAGATTCGTGCCAGCGCAGGTGACCTTCGATAAGTCGTTGTCGTAGCGCTACTTTTTGTTTCGCCATGGCAACTGACGATTCACACCTGAACAGAAATGAACAGTAACCGCTGAACACCTGAACAGCCCTGACATTGACAATGAACAGGACTGAACAACACTGGTTCACACAAAAACAACAACGCTGGCAGAGGAAACGCCCATGGCCGTCTCCATTGCATCCCATGAGCAATTAATCCAGGCCTCCTGGGCGCGCTGCCGTGACTACGGTCTCGACCATCAGTCAGCACCCGACTTCGGCGAGCTCTCCGCTGCCTGCCTGGGCGAGTTGCTCGAACGCCAGCAGATCCTGCTGCGCACCACCCGTGACGAAGTGATCCCGCAGTTCAATCATCTGCTGGGCAATTCCAGCTACCTGATCATGCTCAGCGATGACCAGGGCCAGCTCCTGGAAACCTGGGGCACCCGGCGTTTTATCGACCCGCGTCAGCAGCACGGTTTTGTCGCCGGCGCCCGCTGGCTTGAACAGGGGGTTGGTACCAATGCCATCGGCACCGCCCTGGCCTGCAGCGAGGCGGTGCATGTGGGTCAGGATGAGCACTTCCTCAAGCGCAACCGCTACATGGCCAGCGCCGCCGCGCCGCTGTTCGACGCCGAACGGCGCCTGATCGGCGTACTGGATGTGTCATCCGACAGCTACCTGCCTGCCTCGCAAACCCTGGGCATGGTAAGGATGATGAGCCAGAGTCTGGAAAACCGCTTGATCATCGCGCGCTATGCCGGGCAGTACCGACAATTGAGTTTCAATACCGGCTCGAACAACCTCGACAGCCAATGGGCCGGGCTGCTGCTGTTCGACGACCGCGGCCGTGTCCTGGCGGCCAATCGCCGAGCGGACAGCCTGCTCGGTCAACCAGCCTTGCAGCACAACCTTGAACACCTGTTCCAGACACCGCTGCCGGAGCTGTTACAGCATGCTGCGGGGCTGCCTTTTGCCGTGCAGGTGCCTGGGCGCAATCGCTTTCACTGCCTGTTGCGTGAACCGCTGACAAACCCTTCGATCGCTGCCAACCGTCACCCACCCGCCGACTGCGATCCACGTATAGCCAAAGCCCTGCGCCAGGCGGGGCTGCTGCTGGAGAAGGACATTCCACTGTTGATCCAGGGCGAAACCGGGGTTGGCAAAGAGGTCTTCGTCAAGGCCCTGCACGAAGCCAGCAGCCGCCGCAGCCAGCCGTTGATCGCGGTGAACTGTGCAGCGATTCCGGCCGAGCTGGTGGAGTCTGAGCTGTTCGGCTATGAAAAAGGCGCGTTCACCGGTGCCCACCACAAGGGTAACCCTGGCCTGATCCGCAAGGCCGAGCATGGCATCGTTTTTCTCGACGAAATCGGCGACATGCCACTGCCAACCCAGGCGCGCTTGCTGCGTTTTCTGCAAACCCGCTGTATCCAGCCGCTGGGCAGTGGCGATCCGCTGCCGGTGGATATCCGGGTCATCTCCGCCACCCATCAGGACCTGTCCGAACGGGTGCGCCAGGGACGTTTCCGCCAGGACCTGTACTATCGAATCGCCGGTCTCAGCCTGACCTTGCCACCGCTTCGCGAACGCAGTGACCGCCTGGCGCTGATCGAGCAGATCCACCAGCACTACCGCGATGCCGACGCGCCCCCACAGCTGGACAACAAGGTAGTGCAGCATCTGTTACAGCACCCGTGGCCGGGCAACCTGCGTCAGCTTGCCAGTACCCTGCAAGTCGCCCTGGCCCTGGCCGGACAGCAGCCCGTCGCCCTGGAGCACCTGCCGGACAGTTTTTTCAGCGAGCTGCCTGCTTCGCAAACAGTCGAGTCTTCCCCGCCCTGCGTATCCGATGAGCACGACCTGAACCTGCGCCTGCAAGCGCTCAAGGGCAACGTTTCGGCCCTGGCCCGCGATCTGGGCATCAGTCGCACCACCCTCTACAAACGCCTGCACGCCCAGGGTCAGGCCGAGGGTTGAGTATCGCCTGAAGCCAAGCAGCCGATTCTGCTGTCAAATCGCATATTTCAGCTGAAGCCGCTGAGCACCTGCCACGCTTCAGCCGAGATGTACCCGGCGCTGGATCGACAATAGGCACACTGCCCCCGAATACGTGCCTCGATGCCAATAACAAAGGAGTTCATCATGACCCGCTATATCGATGTGACTGACCTCAGCCGCCTGGTTGCCCGTAAAGGCCTGAGCACCTGCATCAGCGAAATGGCCGAGTACATCCGTGAGGACTACCTGCGTTGGCACGACTTCGAAAAATGCCCGCGCCTGGCCAACCACTCGCCCGATGGCGTGATCGAGCTGATGCCGGTGTCCGACCGCAACCTGTATGCCTTCAAATACGTCAACGGTCATCCCAAGAACACCCAGCGCGGCATGCTTACGGTGATGGCTTTCGGCGCCCTCGGCGACGTTGATACCGGCGCGCCGGTGCTGCTCAGTGAAATGACCCTGACCACCGCCATTCGCACCGCCGCCACTTCAGCCCTGGCTGCCCGCTACCTCGCCCGCCCGGACAGCCGGCGCATGGCACTGATCGGCAACGGCTCACAAAGCGAGTTCCAGGCCCTGGCTTTCCATACCTTGCTGGGTATCGATGAAATCCGCCTGTACGACCTCGACCCCAAGGCCAGCGCCAAGCTGGTCGCCAACCTCAGGGCATTCCCGGAATTGCGGGTGAGCATCGCCGGTTCCGTGGCCGAAGCGGTACGCGGCGCCGATATCGTCACCACAGTGACTGCCGACAAGGCCTTCGCCACCATCCTGACCCCGGACATGATCGAGCCAGGCATGCACCTGAATGCCGTGGGCGGCGACTGCCCGGGCAAGACCGAACTGCACCGGGACATCGTCGATCGCGCGCGAGTGATTGTCGAATACGAACCGCAAAGCCGTGTCGAAGGCGAAATCCAGCAAATGCCCGCCGACTCGCCAACCACGGAGTTCTGGCAAGTGGTCAACGGCCAGGCGCCCGGCCGCGAAAGCGCTGATCAGGTGACCCTGTTCGACTCGGTCGGTTTTGCCCTGGAAGACTACTCGGCTCTGCGTTATGTGTTCGATGTCGCCAAGGCGCTGAACATCGGCCATGAACTTGCCCTGGTACCGGAGCTTGCCAATCCCAAGGACCTGTTCGCCGTACTGCGCCAGCCGCTTGCCGACACCCGCAAGAAAAGCGCCTGAAACCGAGCGGGTTGGGCTGCTCAATGGGGGTACAGACGCTGACCAAGGAAGGTCGTACCATATTCAGCGTCACCCACCGTTTGAAGTGAAGCCGAACCTGTATGGATACCAAGGTCAACAGCCCACACGCCGCACCACCGTTGGACCGGATCGACGAAGCAATCATCGAAGTGCTGCGCCATGACGGGCGCATCACTTACGAGAAACTGTCCTCGCTGGTGCACCTCACTCCCCGCCCCTGCCTTGAGCGCGTGCGCAAGCTGGAACGACGCGGGGTGATTCGCGGCTATAGCGCGATCATCGATGTGCAGAAGGTATCGCCCGGGTTGTCACTGCTGGTGCTGGTGGCCTTGTCCAATCAGAGCGGGCGCGCGGCGCAAAAAGCGTTTGAAGCCTGTGTGAACGCCTGTCCGCAGGTCTTCGACTGTCAGTTGATCAGCGGCCATTTCGACTACAGCCTGCGCATGCGCTGCCGCGACATGGAGCATTACCGGGTGCTGACCGAAACCTGGATGAACAACGACGAGCTGCACATCGATAAGCTGGTGGCGCACCCAGAGCTGGCGGTGGTGAAAAACACCGCCCCGCAGCTCTGAGCTGCACGTGTATCAGGGATGCGGCGGTGCCACCGGCTCGCTGCGCGACCAATCCAGCAACAGGGCATAGGCGACGGCCAACAGCGTCGGGCCAATGAACAGGCCGATGAAACCGAAGGCCAGCAAGCCGCCAAACACCCCCAGCAGCACGATCACCAACGGCAGGTTGCCACCCCGGCTGATCAGGTAGGGCTTGAGCACGTTATCGACGCCGCTGATGATGAACGTACCCCAGATCCCGAGAAACACCGCCATACCGTACTCACCCTGCCAGGCCAGCCAGGCCGTGGCCGGAACCCAGGCCAGTGGCGGGCCCATGGGGATCAGGCTGAGCATGAACGTGACGATACTCAGGACCAGCGCCCCCGGCACACCTGCGATCAGGAAGCCAATCAGCGCCAGGACGGCCTGGGCCGCCGCAGTACCGATCACGCCGTTGACCACCCGCTGCACCGTGCCGGCAACCAGCCCCAGGTAATACTCGGCGCGATCGCCGATCAGCCGATCCAGCAAACGCAGGACAAACGCTGACAAACGTGGACCATCGCGGTAGAAAAAGAACACGAACACCAGGCTCAAGGTCAGTTCGAGCATGCCGCTGCCAATCTGCGCGCTACGCGCCAGAAACCAGTTACCGACCTGGCCCAGGTAGGGCTTGATTGTGGTCAACAAGGCGGCGCCCTGCTGATCAATGGTGTTCCACATACGCACCAGGCGTTCACCCACCAGCGGTACGCCTGCCAGCCAGTCCGGCGCATCCGGCAGACCGTCAACCTGGACGTCACGCACGAATGCAGTGGCATCGCGAACATGATCGGCCAGGTTAAAACCCAGCCATACCAGCGGCAGCGCCACCAGCAATATCCACAGGGTGGTCAACAGACCCGCGGCGAGGGTTTCGCGACCGCCCAGCACTCGGGTCAACAGGCGCATCAGCGGCCAGCTGGCGTAGGCCAGGATCGCCCCCCAGAGCAGCGCCGACATGAATGGGGCCATCACCCAGAGACCAGCCCCGAGCAGGGCCAGCAAGATGATTTGTACTAGCAGGCGATCATTGTTGGGCATGCAGCACTCACTTAGCGAATCAGTTCGACGTGAAAACCGTCGGTCTTGGCATCACCCACTTCCAGCCGGGCCGCAAGCACTCCGGCCTTTACCAGTTGCTCACGCCAGGCCTCGGCCTGAGTGCCGCTGAGACTCACGCGCAAAGTAGTATTGTTTTTCAAGCTACGCCCGAGCAAGGTGACCCAGGCTTCGGGCGGCTCACCGCTCAGGTCAGGGTAGTCCAGCTTGCCGGTGTCGAGCAGCTCGCGCATTACCGTGGCCGGCGTTGGCAGCAGTTCACCCAGAGGCGCTTCGGCGACAAACTGCTCGACATGCAGGTATGCACGTTTGTTACCGCGAGTAATGCTATACAGCGCGATCAACGTGTTGTTCTGCTCGGCGGAGCGGCGCAACAGGATGAACGCCTGCTGTTCGTCCGAACCAGACAACTGGCGGTTCTTGAACACCTCGTTGGCCCACAGGCTGTTTTCACCACAATCACGCGCCTGGCACCAGAACAGCGGGTAGCCGCCATCTTTCTGCAGAGTCTCGCGCGCCGCGGTGAACGCTTCATTGGCGGAGCGCTCGCGGGGTAGTTCATAGGTGACCGAACTGACCTCGCCCCGGCTTTCAATCTTGCCTTCGACGCGCAGCTGGTTACTGATCTTGCGCAAACCACCCATAGGATAGACGCGCTCCTGCACCTGCGCCGGACGCTCATCGACGACTTTGCCATCGACCGGCACCGGCAGCCCTTCAGCCAGCGACTGCGCGCTGACGAACAAGCCCAGTCCGGCAATCGTTGTACGGATGCATTGTTTGAGATTCATAGGCACGCCACACTGTAGGCGGCGCCAAGGGGCTCAAAGGATGTGGCGTTGTCTTGCTCGTTCATGGTTGTCTCCCTGTTCAACCCGCCAAGCCTCGACAGTTGCCCGCCGCAAGTCAAGGAATGCCAAAGAAGCGATTGAAACAGTCTGCAACAAGGGTTGCACCAGATTCGTCATTCATATGCAGATGATGCCCACCGGGCAAGACCTCGCGGGTAAAGGGTAGCTGCTCAAGCAGCGCGGTGTGACGGGCGAGCATGCCGTCGGCAGCCACTACCAACATGGCTGGGCAGGCGACGCGCTGAACGAAGCTCAAGGCCTGCGCTTCGTTCAAGCGCGTGGGAGATGGCAGGGTCAGGCGGCTATCGCTACGCCAGGTGTAACCACCCGGCACCGGCATCAGGCCGCGCTGAGCGAGCAATTCGGCGGCCTCACGACTGACCGCGACCAGGCCTTTCATACGCGCCTGGATCGCTTGCTCAAGGGTTGGATGCACGGCCTTGCGTTTGCTGTCTAGGCGCAGCTGTGCCTGTAACGCCATGCCCATGCGTTCGGCGGCATCCTGGGGGCCACTGGTGGGCGGAATTACTCCGTCGATCAGCGCTAAATGGGTAATGCGTTCGGGCAGCGAACCGGCCAGTACCACCGAGACAATCGCCCCCAGCGAGTGACCAAGCAGGGCAAAGCGCTCCCAGCCCATTTGCTCGGCAGCACGCAGCACATCATGGGCGTAATCCCACAGGGCGTATCCCGCGCCAGCCGGCCGATGCCCGGAGTGACCATGACCGGCCAGGTCCAGGGCCAGGATCCGAAGTCCTCGCAATTTAGGCGCCAGCAGGGCAAAACTGTTGGCGTTATCCAGCCAGCCATGCAGGGCAATCACCGGAACTCCGTCGGCTGGGCCGAACAAGTGCCCGGCCAGCTCGATATGGCCCAGACTCAGGCGGACTTCTTCCATCTGCGTATTCATCCCGACACCTGCTGCCAGCGTTCGAACAGCCCCTTGATCAGGCTCGCGGTGTCTGTAGGACGTTCGAGCGGGAACATGTGACCGCCCGGCAGGCTGTGGTACTCACCCCGAGGCAGGCCGCGCACGGCCAGGGCGTGATGATGCCTGACGATCCGGCTGCTACTGCCACGCACCATCGCCAGTGGCAGTTCCAGGCGCTTGGCCGGTGCCGGGCGGGTGTGCGGTATGTTGCGGTAAATGCTGATTTCCGTCGCCGGATCGAAGCGCAGGCGCAAACCTTCTTCGGTCGCTTGCAGGCCGTGTTCCAGATAAGCGTCGAGGCATTCCGGATCGAAATGGCGGAACAGCGATTTGCTGGCAAAATAGGCCCGGGCACTGTCGCGGTCAGCGAACGCCTCGCGACGCCCCAAGGTACGCCCCGCCGGGGTAATGCGGTCGATGAAGCCCATGCGCTTGGCTGCCTGCAGCACCCACTGATCAACCCGGGTCAGCACCGGAGAATCGAGCATGACCACCCCCCGGTAATATTGCGGGCAGCGCAGCGCCGCATGCAGGTGCAATACACCGCCGAGGGAGTGGCCCACGCCCCAGACCGGTTCGGGCTGTTGCTGCAGGTGATGAATCAGCTCATCGACCAGGTTCTGCCAGTTGGCATCGACTGGAAAGCGCGGGTCATGGCCGTGTTGTGGCAGGTGGAACACCCGGTAGTCAGGTGCAAGCGCGGCAAACAGCTTGCCATAGGTCGCCGAAGGAAAGCCGTTGGCATGGGCGAAGAAGATTTGCTGCGACATGGCCGCCTGTCCGTAGGGGAGTGATGGTCCATTGTCGGCAAGCAGCCCGCAACCGGCAATGTCCGGAAAAGCCATCGCCAAGGGCAATCAGGTCAATACTCGCCAAAACTGGCCATGGAGCGCCGCAGGCAAGCCTGCATGGACGCCAGTTGCTGCTCCAGGGCTTCACGGGCGCGGCGTTTGTCTTCAGGGGCGAGATCGAGCTGACGCAATGCCAGGCAACTGCTTTGCAACAGATGCGCCATGCGAATGCTGGCCTGACGCAGTTGCCCCAGCTCGTACTGGCCTTCGAACTTGCACAACAGGTAGTCGAGCTTGGCGTCGGCACTGGCCTGGAGCAGGCGATACTCGGCAAAGTCCAGAACCTGGTCACCTTGCACTTTGGCCAATGTCGGCCCGAGGTCTGCTGAATACACCAATTGCGGATACTTACTGCTCATTGCCTGATCCCCTGGGCCACCTTGCCCACACCGTTGGCGAACGCTAACAAGCCGGCCAAGAATCGACAACTGATAAAAATACAAGTTCGATCGGCGGGCCGCCGCACAGAAGTACCTGACATTTTTACCAGTTACCGGATGCCGGGATTCTGCGCAGAATGGCTGTGACAGGCGCACAGCTGTCGCAGGCAGCGTCATTTCGACAAAGAATTTTTCACCCCCAGGGCAGTAGCGATGAGCAACCTCACCGTGTTCAGCCACACCCCGACACTCGCTGTGTGCGGCCCCGATGGTAGAGCCCTGCGTAGCGTCGCCTATGAACGCATGCTCGCCAATGACTCGGCGATGGCACGAATCACCCGCACCTGGTCCCGTACCGATAAGCGGGTAACACGTCTGTATGACCCGCGGCTGTTTGCCTTGAGCCAGGCAGAAACACAATCGCCTGCCAATCTGGAAACGCTGAGCAGCCTGTCCGGCGCCGTGCTGCTGAACGAGAGCGTGGACGGCGGATGGAACCTGACCCTCAACGCCGAGTCAGGCCACGCCAGCGACAGTTGGGACAGCCGCGGCAGCCATGCCTGGATGGACTACGACACCTTGCAGCGGCCACTGGCTCAGCACGAGCAGGCCCAAGGCAGCACCGCGCGTATCAGCACCCGTTTCAGCTACGCCGCCGGTAACGACGCAACTGAAGCCGCCATCAACCGCTGCGGTCGCCTGACCCGGCTGGACGACGATGCCGGCACTGAGCATTACCTCGACTACAGCCTGGCCGGGGCAGCGATGCGTACGAGCCGCCAATGGACCCGGCACAACGAACTCCCGGACTGGCCTCACGAGATCCCGGCCCGCGACGCCCTGCTGCGCGAGACACCAGCCGCCATCTCTGCGGTTCGCCACAATGCCCTGGCCGAGCCGATCAGCCAGACCGATGCCCGGCAAAACCGGCAAACCTTTGGGCAAACCCGGGACGGTCAGTTGCATGGCATCCGCCTCTCACCTGCCGATGCGCAGCCGGTGCTGGTCGCCAGCGATATGCGCTACAACGCCCATGGCCAGCTCGTCCAGCAGCGTCTGGGCAACGGCGTATCGAGCAGCCTGGAGTATGACCCTGCAAACGGCCAGCTGCTGCGGCACCGCACAGTACACCCCGACAATAGCCTGCTCCAGGACCTGCAGTACCAGCGCGATCCACTGGGCAACATCGTCGTCATTGAAGACGCCGCCCAACCGATACGCTTCTTTCGCAACCAGACGATTAGCGCGCGCCGTACCTTTGTTTACGACAGCCTGTATCGCCTGATACAGGCCACGGGCTTCGAGACCGCCGAGAATCTGGCCGGCCCCGAGCTGCCAGGCTTTCAGTCGCCGCCCGACTCCACACAACTGGCCAACTACAGCCGCCACTACCGCTACGACGGCGCGGGCAATCTGACCACAGTGCGCCATGTCGGGGCCCGCAATTTCACTCGCCATCAGGTCAATGCCCGGACCAGCAACCGCGGCCTGAACCACGACGCCGATGCGCCGCCACCCAGCGAGGCGGCCATCAGCGTCGCCTTCGATGGCAATGGCAACCTCAAGGCCCTGCAGCCGGGTCAGGCGCTGAGCTGGTCGGTAAAAAACCAGTTGCTAGAAGTCAGCCAGGTGACACGGGAAACCGCTAACGATACCGAGCTGTACCGTTACGACTCCAGCGGCATGCGCCAGCGCAAACTGCGCACCTGGCAAACCGCCCGGGTCGAGCATGTCGAAGAGGTGCACTATCTGCCGGGCCTGGAGCTGCGCTGTAACAGCGCCCGCAGCGAAGAGTTGCAGGTCAGTATCGTCTCGACGCCGCTTGGTGAGGTGCGCCTGCTGCATTGGCAGGCCGGTCTGCCGAGCGGGATGACCAACGACCAGTACCGTTATGGTATCGCCGACTACCAACGTTCTTGTGGCCTGGAAGTGGACGCCCAGGCCCGGCTGATCAGCCAGGAAGCCTACTACCCCTATGGCGGCACCGCCTGGTGGGCTGGGCATGACCAGGTGCAGGCGCAGTACAAGGTGATTCGCTACTCAGGCCAGGAACGGGATGCCACCGGGCTTTACTACTACGGTATGCGCTACTACGCGCCGTGGCTGCAGCGCTGGATCAATCCGGATCCGGCGGGTGTGGCCGATGGTTTGAACCTGTATGCGATGGTGCATGGCAATCCTGTGGGGAATGTCGACAATCAAGGGCTTGAGACTTTCTCCGAGGTTGCTACCACTGCCGGCCACGCAGCCCTGCGAGACGGACTATCCTTACTCCTTGGTGCATTGTTAAGCATCGGGATTGGCGAGGTTCTTGACCAAATATTGGTCAATGATGCTGCCAATCTTGCTTTCACGATATCGGTAGGAGTTGGAGCAGGTGCGGCAGCCGCTTTACTGACACGCCCAACTGCAGAGCTGTTAACTAATCGTTTAAGAGGCATTTTACCAAACGCTAACAGCACCGCTATTGGGGTGGCTGTGGGGACTACAGCCTTTGCTTTAGGGGCCGCACCGGCACTTGTCGACATTGCCTATCCGCAACAAGACGAACAAGGTAACCCCTCGATCAGCAACACCGCACGCGCCTTGATCCAGTCCGTGGGGCTCAATGCTGTCTACCAGATATTCCAACAAGCTACTGCAACCAGCGGCAATCGCTATAGCTGGGACAATAGACCGGAATTTCGTACGTCTGCCTTAGTTACCGGTGTCAGTGCAACAGCGCGAACCGCTGTGAGCTATGCCGGCCTTGACCGCTGGCAAGCACTAGGGACTGGCACTGCGGTTGAGATTGGCGAATCGGTTGTCGGCACGCTTTCAAGATCACGTTCTGATAACGCTGCTCTGGTACCCGGGTCCGGTCTGAATTTATCCCGGTCGTGGGAGTCAGCAGCCAATTCTGGGCTGGAGTTCTTAAACGCAATGGTCGGTCGAGTCACCACCAGTGCGGTGGTAGCAGGCGCTCGCCAGGCGACAAGACTTCTACCTGATGTGATCGGCAGTCCTTTCAGGGCGGCACTTGGCGCGCTAACGAATATGCGCACCTTTGCCGTAGCACATGTTGGCGGGCAAAGTGCTAGCAGCAACATAGACCCTGGCACCATGCGCAGCCCTGGCGACAGGGCCCTGACAAATACGCTGGCAAGCCCCGAACGAGGTACACCGGAACAGATAGCTACACCGCGATTCCGGCGCAGTCAACGATGAGTAACTATGATGACGGCAAAACCACCCTAAGGATGGAACACGTGCTGCAACGTCATCAACCCGGCCAGCGGCCAGTCACCTTCGAGTTCCGCCAGGCTCGCCGTGGACATCGAAGGCCCCTGCCGGTGCCCTTGCTCCAGCATGCCGACCAGGCAGCTCACCAGCGGCTGATGACTGACCAGCAACACCTGTTCCAGGCCCAGCTTGTCCAGCTCGGCAATGACCTCCTGGGGATCGGTGTCCGGGGTCAGCCAGGTGACTGTCTGCAGCGGTTTATCAAACCCTAGCGCCTCGTGCACCAGCCCGGCAGTCTGCTGGGCGCGCACGTAAGGGCTGGCGATGATCGCCTGCAACGGCTGGCCGAGCAGCTCTGCGGCGCTGCGCAGTACCTGCTCACGGCCATGCGCGGTCAGCCGGCGCTCGGCATCGCTATTGGCCCGGGGCTCGGCTTCGCCATGACGCAACACCCAGAGCTTCACAGCTTGGGCTCCTCGTCACGTACCGGATGCGGCGCTGGCGGTACGCTATGGGCGGCTTCACCTTCTGGCGCGCGCGGTGCTGGCCAGTCGGCGAACGGCCAGGGCTTCTGGTCGCTGTGGAAGCTGCCGAAGCGGCCAATCTGCGCCAGAAACTGGCTGAGGCTGTCACCGAAGTTCATCAAGCTGGCACTCGGCGCGCCGTAGATCAGGCGGTAGATCAGCTGAACCAGCACCAGGCCGCCCAGCAGCAGTTCGGCCAATTGCCAGACCACCAGGAATACCAACATCCACAACACGCGCAGGATGATTGACTCGCGTTGCGACTGGTTCGGGGATTCGTTCATGTCTTGCTCCTGTACTCAGTTGAAACCGCTGGTGGAGATGAAGTCGACATCGGTTTTCGGCTCGGCGCGCATCAGCAGCTCGATCACCTGGGTCAAGGTCCGGCCTTCGAAAAGAATCGCATGCAAGCCCGCTACCAATGGCATGTATACCTGCACTTCCTGAGCCTTGACCTTGAGCACCTTGAGCGTATTGACGCCTTCGGCGACCTCGCCCAGACGGCTGACCGCCTCTTCCAGGCTCAAGCCCTGGCCCAAGGCGTGACCGACCTGGTAATTGCGGCTCTTGGGCGAAGAGCAGGTGACGATCAGGTCGCCGACCCCGGCCAGGCCGAGAAAGGTCATCGGGTTGGCGCCCTGGCTCACCGCAAAACGGGTCATCTCCGCCAGGGCGCGGGTGATCAGCATGCTCTTGGTGTTCTCGCCCATGCCCAGGGCCACCGCCATGCCGGCAATGATCGCGTAGACGTTCTTCAGCGCGCCGCCCAGTTCGACACCGAACCGGTCGCTGCTGGCATACACGCGGAAAGTGCGCCCGTGCAGCACGTCCTGTACGCGCTGGCACAGTGTTTCGTCTTCACTGGCAACCACGGTGGCGGTCAGTGCATGCTCTGCCACTTCGCGGGCCAGGTTCGGCCCCGACAGCACACCGATGCGCGCCTCGGGGGCGATTTCTTCGAGAATCTGGCTCATCAACTTGAAGCTTTGCGCCTCGATGCCCTTGGTCAGGCTGACCAGCATTTTGCCGCTCAGCAGCTGCGCATGGGGCGCCAGCACACTGCGCAAGGCGCTGGAAGGCAGGGCGACGAAGATCAGCTCGCAGTCCTGCAGGGTCGCCAGCAGGTCATTGACCGGATCAACGCCCGGGTGAATTTTCACCCCTTTGAGGTAACGCGGGTTTTCCCGGTTGTTGCGCATGGCCTCGGCCTGCTCGGGGTCGCGCATCCATTGCCGTACGCCGATGCCGTTTTCCGCCAGCAGATTCGCCACGGCAGTGCCGAAACTCCCGCCTCCAAGCACTGCAACAGGCTGCTGTTCAGTCATATCCGATCCGTTAAAACCAATTAAAGTGGCGACTCCCGCATTATACGGAGCGCCCGTGCCAGAGCCAGCGCCAGTTGTATGAATTGACTGCGATATCGCGCCATACAGCACTGAAAAATGCTGGCCACTCGGTTAACATGCCCGGTTTGAATTCGCTACCAAGGCCGCACCGTGTCATTTGGCCCCCCGGCTTCACGCCCCCTCCTGCTGTTGACTGCCTTTTTTGGCGGTGCCGCGCTGGCTGACGACCTGTTCGTCGACAGCCAGGCCCTGCCCCAAGTGCTCACCGCCACCCGGCTCAAACAGTCACCGGCGGCCGTGCCGGGCAGCATGACCGTGCTCGACAGCGCCTTGATCCGCGCCAGCGGCGCCCGCGACATTCCGGAATTGCTACGCCTGGTGCCGGGGATGATGATCGGCTACGGCGCCGGCAACCAGCCCTCCGTCAACTACCACGGCAGTAACGCTAACGACGCCCGGCGCATGCAAGTGCTGATCGATGGCCGCTCGGTGTACCGCGCAGGGCTGGCCACGGTGGACTGGAGCGACATTCCCCTGGCCATGGAAGATATCGAGCGCATCGAGGTCTTTCGCGGTCCCAATACCGTCAGCTACGGCGCCAACGCCCTGATGGCTGTGGTCAATATTCTTACGCGCAAACCGGTCGACAGCCAGGGTACGCGGCTGAAGGTGACCCGTGGCCAACGCGGTATCAATGACTGGTATGCCAGCCAGGGTAGCGGTTGGGACGGCGGCGACCTGCGTCTGTCGCTGTCCGGCATGCAGGATGATGGCTTCGATCAAACCCGCAATGGCCAGGATTACCGCGACAGCCGTCGCCTCAACCGCCTGAACCTGAGCGTCAGCCACAGCCTGGCAAGCAATCAGAGCCTGGATTGGCAGTTCGCTGCCAAGGAAGGCAGCAACCAGCGCCCTTACACCTACAAGCCGGTGTTCTACGGCGTCACCGCCAGTGGCGACAATTCCGACGCCAAGGCCAAGGACTATGCCGGCTCGATGCGCTGGAACATTGACTTGAACCCCGAGCACAGCCTTTACCTGCAAGGTTCTGCCCAGCACTGGGATCGGCAGCAGGTCTGGCGTGCGTGCGATGCAGCATTGTCGTTCAGCCCGGAACTGACCCGCCTGTGGCAGGTCAACCCGAACTACGCGGAGCAAGTGGCCCGCAACATTCGTTCGCCGGTTCCCAGGGGCAGCGCCGAAGAACAGACGCTGGGCCGCCAGGTGCAGCAACAATGGCGCAATGGCGGTTCCAGCCAGGTCTGCGGCGACATCGACCAGAGCACCCGGGAAACGCGCTACGACCTGGAGCTGCAGGACACCCTCAGCCTGTCCGACAACCTGCGTCTGGTCAGCGGTGCCAACTACCGCTACGACCGCGCCGACTCGCAGACCTTCTTCAATGGCAGCCTGGACGACAGCACCTGGCGCCTGTTCGGCCACCTGGAGTGGCGCGCCGACGAACACTGGATTGTCCAGGGCGGAGCGATGTACGAAGACGCCCGGCTGTCCGGCAGCTCGCTCACACCACGCCTGGCGGTGAACTACCTGATCACCCCGCGCCACGGTTTGCGCGCGGTGTACTCCGAAGCGGTACGCTCGCCGGACATGTTCGAAAACAACGTCAACTGGAGTTATCGGGTCAACAACCTGCGCCCGGGCGCTTTCGGCCAGAACAGTGCCCAGTACTTCGTCAAGACCCGCGGGCCGGGCGACCTCGAACAGGAACGGATGCGCTCGCGGGAACTGGGCTATAACGGTTACTTCGCCGACGCCGACCTCAGCGTTGACCTCAAGCTGTTCTACGACGAAATCACCGGCATGATCAGCGAGCCGCTGCGCAACAACCAATACATCGCCAGCAACAGCAACAAAACCCGTTTCAGCGGCAGTGAAGCACAACTGGACTGGCGCCTGACGCCCGCCGATCGTTGGCGCCTGACCTACGCCCATGTCGACGCCTGGGCCAGCAATCCCGCCGATCGCCGCCTGAGCGCGCACAACAGTGGCTCGGCCGGCTGGCTGCGCGACTGGGGACAAGGCTGGTCCAGCGCGCTGTTCTACTATGGTGACGATGAACTGAACCAGTACCGTTTCGAGCGTGTCGACCTGCGCGTGGCCAAACAGCTGCGCTGGCAGCGCACCCAGCTTGAACTGGCGGGTGTCGTGCAGCAGCGCCTGGACGACGAGCCCACGACCTTTGCAGATAACCGCTACGACAGCCGTCACGTTGTGTACTTCAGTGCGGAGCTGGAATTCTGATGCGCATGCTGCGGCGCTGGCTGCTGCTGGTCTGTTTGTGGCCGGCGGGAATGCTCTGGGCCAGTGAAATCCTCCTCACCGGCAGCCAGGACAGCCCCGGTGTCGAGCAATTCGTTCAAGCCCTGCGCGAACGCCGCCCTGCCGACACTATTCACTTCGTTCCGGTCACCGAGCTTGCCCGCCCGTCCCGGCTCAATCCGTCCATCCGCCTGATTCTGCTCGACAGCACCGGGCTGGAATGGCGCCTGAGTGAAACAGCAGGACCGCCAGCACTGGCCATGCGGGTCAGCCGGGTTCAGGCCGAACAGCGCCTGGGCAAGCTGCGCCCGGCTTACCTGAGCCTGTTGTGGAGCGATCCGCCGCTGGACCGTCAGCTACGCCTGACCCGTTACCTGCTGCCCGAGGCCCGGCGGATTGGCGTGCTCTACGCCGAGCACAGCCGTTTCCTGGTCGACGAAGCGCGCCGCGCCGCCAAGCCCATGGGCCTTGAAATCATTGCCGAACCCTGGCCCGACCTGCGCGACAATCGTCCGCTGCAAACCCTGCTGCAAAGCAGTGATGTATTGCTGGGCATCGACGATCTGCAGCTGTACAACTCCAAGACCGCGAAGAGCCTGCTGCTCAGCAGCTACGGGCGGCAAATGGCATTGATCGGCCCCAACGCGGGCTTTGTCCGCGCCGGTGCCCTGGCCAGCACCTTGAGCAATCAGGACGATTGGCTGGCGGTGCTTGACCGCTTGCTCGATCAAGCGCCAGGCAAGTGGCCACGCGCCCTGTACCCCGAACATTTCAGAGTCGTCGGCAACCAACAGGTCGCCCGCGCCCTGGGCATCGGTACCATCGATCCCGAAGGCGCCGCACTGGCGCTGGCCGAAGGAGAACGCAGACCATGAGGCGTCGTCTGAGCTGGGACATTCATACCCGCACGCAAATCATCAGCCTGGGCCCGGCCCTGCTGCTGACGCTGCTGCTGATCAGCTTCTTTACCTTCGTGCGGATCCAGGACCTGCGCCAGGAGCTCAATCACACCGGCCAGCTGATCGCCAACCAGCTGGCGCCAGCGTCCGAGTACGGCGTGATCGCCGGTAACGACGAAGTACTCGAAAGCCTGATGCGTGCCACCTTGAGCATCCCGCATGTACGCTTTCTCGAGGTACAAGACAGCAGCAACCATATTCTGGTGTACGTCGAACAGCCGGACGAACACGACAACCGCGCCCAACAGGTCGAGGTGTTCCAGGCCCCTATCCGTCTGCAGCAGATCCGCCTGGACAACGATTTCCTGCATAACGGCAAGCAACCCTTGAAACATATCGATGATGATTACCTGGGCCGGGTCATCGTCGGTATGTCCAATGATGCGTTCAGCCAGCGCCAGCAGGAAATCGTGATCAAGGCCGGGATCCTGGCGCTGTTCGCCCTGCTCTTCACCTTCCTGCTGGCCCGCCGCCTGGCCCTGAGCCTGGCCAAACCGATCAGCGACATGGGCCATGCGGTCAAGGCCATCCAGCAAGGCGACTTCAATGCCCCCTTGCCGGTAGTCGATGACAGTGAACTCGGCCACCTCGCCCGCCACATCAATAACCTGGCCCGCGCACTGGCCCAGGCCAGCCATGAGCAACAGCAGGCGATGTCGCAATTGATCCAGGCCCGTGAAGAGGCCGAACAGGCAAACCGGGCCAAATCCGACTTCCTGGCCATGATGAGTCATGAACTGCGCACCCCCATGAACGGTGTGCTGGGCATGCTGCAGTTACTGGAAACCACGGCCTTGAGCGAGGAGCAGGTCGAATACACCGCCGTGGCCAGTGAATCGACCGGTCACCTGCTCAAGGTGATCAACGACATTCTCGATTTCTCGCGGATCGAGCGCACCCACCTGGAACTGGAGCACATCGATTTCAACCTCGGTGAACTGATCGGCAGCTGTGCGCAATCCTTCCAGCACCTGGCCGCCCAGCGCGGCTTGAACCTGCAACTGCTGTTGCCACCCGGTATGGAGCAGTTGCAGGTGATCGGCGACCCGACACGGATTCGCCAGATCCTGCTCAATCTGGTGGGCAATGCGCTGAAATTCACCGAGCAAGGCAGCGTCCGCATCGAACCCCGCTGGCAGGTGCTCGACCGCCAGCTGATCTGGTTCGCCTGCGCGGTGCACGACACCGGCATCGGCATCGACAACGAGCGCCTGGAAACCATGTTCGTCGCCTTCCAACAGGCCGACAGTTCGATTTCCCGGCGTTACGGCGGCACCGGCCTGGGCCTGTCGATTGCGCGCACGCTGGCGGAACGCATGGGCGGCACCTTGCGCGGTGAAAGCCGCCAGGGCCAGGGCTCGACCTTTACCCTGGAGATGCCGCTGACGCTGTCGGTGCAGCCAGTGCCATGCCTGCCCAGCCAGAACAGCGAGCAGGAAGAAGCAGGCCTGGGCCGGAAAATCCTGCTGGTGGAGGACAATCCGGTGAACCAGACCGTGATCGAAGCCATGCTGCGCAGCCTGGGATACGAGGTGCAGATTGCCGTGGACGGTGCCCAGGCCGTGTCGCAGGTTGCCCGACAGCGTTTTGCCGCAACCCTGATGGATTGCCGATTGCCGATTATCGATGGCTATGAAGCCACCCGGCGCATCCGCCAGCTGCCCCAGGCGGCGGCCATGCCGATCATCGCCCTGACCGCCAACGCTTTGCAGGGTGATCGCGAACGCTGCCTGAGCGCCGGCATGAACGATTACCTGGCCAAGCCGTTCAAACGGACTGATTTGCAGCAAATTCTGCAGCGTTGGCTGCCCGATCAGTCAGCTGCGACTGGCGATTAATCTGAAATTGCGGCAGTCTTATGGACTGGACAGGCTGCTTTGAAAGCCTGAAAATAAAATTTCAGTGCACAAGTGTACTTCTTTGCCCCGTGCGCTGTGACTTTCACTACAACGCAATAGTCTATGTGTAGGCTGCCGCCCCAAGCACAAGCGTTTTGGGTCGGCCGGGAAGATTTGCCCCCCTGCCGCACGGGGATTATTGAGGAGCTCGCATGACCAAACAAAACGCCTTTACTCGGGAAGACCTGCTGCGCTGCAGTCGCGGTGAGCTGTTCGGCCCAGGTAACGCGCAACTGCCCGCCCCGAACATGCTGATGGTGGATCGTATCACCCACATCAGCCAGGAAGGCGGCAAGTACGGCAAAGGTGAATTGGTCGCCGAGCTGGATATCAATCCAGACCTGTGGTTCTTCGCCTGCCATTTCGAAGGTGATCCGGTGATGCCGGGCTGCCTGGGCCTGGATGCCATGTGGCAGCTGGTTGGCTTCTTCCTCGGCTGGCAAGGCCTGCCGGGCCGTGGCCGTGCCCTGGGTTCGGGCGAAGTGAAATTCTTCGGCCAGGTCCTGCCGACCGCTCAGAAAGTCACTTACAACATTCATATCAAGCGCGTCCTCAAGGGCAAGCTGAACATGGCCATCGCCGATGGCTCGGTCAGCGTCGACGGCCGTGAGATCTACACCGCCGAAGGCCTTCGGGTCGGCGTATTCACCTCCACTGACAACTTCTAAGGGTTATCCGCATGCGCCGCGTCGTTATCACTGGTCTGGGCATCGTATCGTGCCTGGGCAATGACAAAGAGACCGTCTCCGCCAACCTGCGTGCAAGCCGCCCTGGCATCCGATTCAACCCGGAATATGCCGAAATGGGTCTGCGTAGCCAGGTTTCCGGCTCCATTGACCTCAACCTCGAAGAACTGATCGACCGCAAGATCTTCCGTTTCGTTGGTCACGCTGCCGCCTACGCCTATCTGGCCATGGCCGACGCGATCAAGGATTCGGGCCTGACTGAAGAGCAAGTGTCGAACCCACGTACCGGCCTGATCGCAGGCTCCGGCGGCGCCTCGACTCTGAACCAGATGGAAGCGCTGGACATCCTGCGCGAAAAAGGCGTCAAGCGCGTTGGCCCGTACCGCGTCACCCGGACCATGAGCAGCACCGTTTCGGCGTGCCTGGCCACCCCGTTCAAGATCAAGGGCCTGAACTACTCCATCGCCTCCGCTTGCGCTACCAGTGCGCACTGCATCGGTACCGCGATGGAACAGATCCAGATGGGCAAGCAGGACATCGTTTTCGCCGGTGGTGGTGAAGAAGAGCATTGGAGCCAGTCGTTCCTGTTCGACGCCATGGGCGCGCTGTCCAGCAAGCGCAACGACACCCCGGAAAAGGCCTCCCGTGCCTACGACGCCGACCGTGACGGTTTCGTCATCGCCGGTGGTGGCGGTATGGTTGTAGTCGAGGAGCTGGAGCACGCTCTGGCCCGTGGCGCGAAAATCTACGCCGAGATCGTCGGCTACGGCGCGACCTCCGATGGCTACGACATGGTTGCCCCAAGTGGCGAAGGCGCCATCCGCTGCATGCAGCAGGCGCTGTCCACCGTCGACACCCCGATCGACTACCTGAACACCCACGGCACCTCGACGCCGGTTGGCGACGTTGCCGAAATGAAGGGTGTACGCGAAGTGTTCGGCGACAAGGCACCAGCCATCAGCTCGACCAAGAGCCTGTCCGGTCACTCCCTGGGCGCCGCCGGCGTTCATGAAGCGATCTACTGCATGCTGATGATGGAAGGCAACTTCATTGCCGGTTCCGCCAACATCGACGAGCTGGATCCAGAAGTGGCTGACCTGCCGGTTCTGCGCGAAACCCGCGAAAACGCCAAGATCGACACCGTGATGAGCAACAGCTTCGGTTTCGGCGGCACCAACGCCACCCTGGTGCTCAAGCGCTGGGAAGGCAAGTAAGGGCTAGCCCCTTATGCTGAAACGCCCCGACTCGTCGGGGCGTTTTTGTTTATGTATCGCGGGGCAAGCCCGCTCCCACTGGCGTACTCTGTGGGAGCGGGCTTGCCCCGCGATAACTTACACCGAAAAACGCCCTACCAAGCCATTCAAATCAATCGCCAACTGCGACAACGCCTGACTCGCCGCATTGGTCTGATTGGCCCCCGCCGAGGTCTGCAACGCCAGATCGCGGATATTGGTCAGGTTGCGATCCACCTCCCGCGCCACCTGTGCTTGCTGTTCGGACGCGCTGGCGATCACCAGATTGCGCTCGTTGATCAGGCTGATCGCCGCGGCAATTTCTTCCAGCGCCGCCCCCGCGGCATGTGCCCCTTCCAGGGTACTTTGGGCACGCTCGTTACTCTGCTGCATGCCCTCCACCGCGCGCTCAGTGCCTTGCTGGATACCATGAATCATCTGTTCGATTTCCCGGGTCGACTGTTGCGTACGATGCGCCAAAGCCCGCACCTCATCCGCCACCACGGCAAAACCACGCCCGGCATCCCCGGCCCGGGCCGCTTCGATCGCGGCATTGAGGGCCAGCAAGTTGGTCTGCTCGGCAATGGCACCGATCACATCCAGCACTTTGGTTATACCGTGCACCTGTTGCGCCAGTTGCTCAACCTCCTCGGCATTGGAGGTCACACCTGCCGCCAGCGACTCGATCGAAACCACGGTCAGACGCACCTGTTCCCGGCCCTGGCGGGCAATGCGGTCTGATTCGCGCGATGCTTCGGAGGTGACCACCGCATTGCTCGCCACCTCCTCCACCGCCGCGGTCATCTGATTAACTGCCGTAGCCGCCTGCTCGATCTCCTGGCTCTGCTGCATCAAGCCGCGTGTGGCATCTTCGGTCACTGCGCTGAGCTCCTCGGAGGCCGAGGCCAACTGACTGGAGGAATCGGAAATTCTCCCGATGGTCTCGCGCAAGCTTTGCTGCATCTGCTTGAGCGCCGCCAACAGCCGCGCCGGTTCGTCCGCCCCCTGCACGGCAATCTGCGGAGTCAGGTCGCCGGTGGCCACTATCTCGGCCACCTGCAGTGACTGGGCCAAAGGGTGAACGATACTGCGGGTCAGAGTCAGCGCCAGGATAACTGTCATCACCAACGCGCCGAGCAAAAGCGCGATCACCCAGACCCGAGCGTTGTTGTACACGGCTGCGGCCAGGTCGGTAGCCTTGTTGGCATGGAGGTTATTGAGCGCAATCAGTTCGTTGAGCGTGGCGGTGAGCTGATCGGCCAGCTGGTTCATTTCGCCGTTGACCACGGCGGTCGCGGCATCGATCTGGCCCTGCAGCGACAGCTGGGTCACCTGAGCCTGCAACCCCATGTACTGTTGCTCGATCCTCAAATAGCGATCGAACAGCGACTGCTCTTCAGGCAGGACAATCAGCGCCTGATACTGCTGTTGCGCCTTGCTCAGGCCGGCCTTGATGTCCTCGATGCGCGCCTTGTTCTGCTGCAGCGACTGCGGGTCGCGATTGATCAGCAAGCGCAGGGTCAGGGCGCGAATGCGCAGAGTGTCCTGGGTCATCTGCCCCACTGCGACGACACTGGGCAACCAGTTGCTGTCGACCTGCTCGGATTGCTGGCGCATGCTGGTCATCTGCATCAGGGCGAAAACCCCCAAGGCAAGCACCAGCAAGGCCACCAAACCGAAGCCCAGGCCCGCCCTGGGCGCGATATTCATGCTTCTCAAGTTCATCTTCCGGCTCCCTCCAAAAGCGCTGCACAAGGATGCAGCTGTCCCTTGCTCTAGACGATATCGGGCCGTGGAAGATTTGCCTTAGACGAAAACATGATATCAAAATGCCTGCTCATCGCGACGGCAGGCGCAATCTGCTCAGCGCACGGTAAAACGCTGCTCGGCGAGCAGGCGGTCACCCTGAAAGACCATGAAATGCCATTGCCCCGGCACCACTTCGTGGTTTTCAGTGAACTCGTAAGCCATGACATCCTGGGCCGCCCCAGGCACCAGTTTCTGCACCACTTCAAATTTGTCGTGGCGTTTGCCATCCGGCGTGCGCACCCCGGGGGTGAGGTACAACAGGGTCAGCGGCGTGTCGTCCGCCACTTTGCCTTCCAGGCGGTAGCGCATGCCAAACTTGCTGCCCAGGCGCGCCGGGATCTGGTCGGTGGACTGGATAGTCTGGTTGCTCTGGGTCAGCACCCGCTCACCGGGCTGAAAGTTCTGGTGGCGGGTTTCAAACAGGCCATATTCAATCGGGCCTTCGACCCGGACCTCTGCACCGGCCAGGCCACTGACCAGCAAAAGCCCGCACACCGCACTGAAACGACTGAAAAACATGATGCACTCCATCAGGATTGATGGCGGCAGGCTATGACGCTGGCATGACAGACTGATGACAACTGCACATCCGACAGCGGCGGCCCTAGCGCTGCTTCGGCAGTACCGCGAGAAAATTGTCCCGCGCAACCTTCTGCGCCACATCCGCTGGCAAGGCATCGAGGAAAGGATCGAAGCCGTGCAACTGCTCACCCAGGCTGTCGAACCGTCCGACCACGTCAGAGCCGAGCATGAAGCGCTCCGGAAAGCGCTTGACCAGCGCCAGCCACTCAGCCTTGGGGTTGCCCTGCTCGTCCAGCAGATAAGGCTGCAGGACGCTCCAGGACAGGTCGATGTACAGGTTGGGATAGGACTCGAGCAGACGCGACAGAGTCGGCAGGAGGAAATCCAGCCGGGTCTGGTGACGGTGGATTTCCATGCTGCTGCCAGCATGCGCCCAGATGAAGCGGGTGTGCGGATGATTGCGCAACGGCTCTTCGATTTCGGCCAGGTACAGCGGATTGCGCTCACGCTTGGAGGTGATGTTGGAATGGATCAACACCGGCAGGTCCTGCTCGGCCGCCAGGTGATAGATACGGGTCATGGCTTCGTTGTTGGCCCGTGGCGTATCGCCGCTGGTCAGCGCCGTCAGATCGTCATGCCGGGTGAAGACCTCACCAATGCCCTGCCAGAGCCCGGGGTACAGTTCGAGCATCCGCTCGATGTGCGCCACTGCATTCTTGTCCACCGGGTTGAAGCCGGTCAGGAACGGATGAAAGCGCTGACGCTGCCTGGGCTCGAGTTTCTCCAATGCAGCGGCGACGTAGATATCGGTGGCGCTGTACCAATAGGCATCGGCATCGTCACCGGCGTAATAGCGCGGGCGTTTGGGGTTCATCCTCGTGCCATTTTTTCGCCACCGCCACACCGGAGATCATCGACTGATCGATGCGCGCCTGGTCCATGGCCTTGAGCAATGCATCCATGCCTTCGCTTTCCTGAAAGAAGTCTACGTAGTGCAGGTGTGCATCGCTGTAGCGGTACTCCCGCGCCTGCACGCTTTGCAGAGTCAGCGCCAGCAACAGGATCCAGCCCAGACTTCTGGCAAACATTGTGTATTCCTTGTTGGCGATTCAGACAGGGTAGACCGGTCAAGCCGCAGCGCAGTTCAGACGCTGCCTGTAACAGGTTATGCTCAAGCTCATCATCCCCGGCCTGGAGCCCACCGTGAGCAATCCCCTGGTCATCCGCCCTCGCACCGAATCCGTCGAGGGCCAACCGATCCTGCGCCCCCTGCCGTCGGCACAATGTCGCAGTGTCGGACCGTTCGTGTTCTTCGATCACATGCTCGAAACCGATTACACCGCCGGTAATGGCGTGAACATTCGTCAGCACCCGCATATCGGCCTTTCTACCCTCACCTACCTGTTCGAAGGCGAGATCCTGCACAAGGACAGCCTTGGCTCGGATCAACGGGTCAGGGCCGGGGACGTCAGCTGGATGACCGCGGGTAGCGCCATTGCCCATGTCGAGCGCACGCCGGCTGATCTGCTGGAAAAAGGCTCTCGCCTGCATGGCCTGCAAATCTGGCTGGCGTCTCCCAAAGACAAGGAACAGGGGCCCGGGCATTACAGCCACCACCCGGCTGCAACCCTGCCGGTCAGCGATAACCTGGGCGTTAGCATCCGTATGATTGCCGGTAGCGGCTTCTGCCTGGAGTCTCCGGTGCCGGTACTGTCGCCGACCCTCTACGCCCTGGTGCAGATGCAGGCTGCGACTACCCTGACCATCCCCAACGAGCATGCCGAGCGCGCGCTGTATGTGCTGGACGGTGAAGTGAGCCTTAACGACCAATCCGTCGAGCCCCACAGCCTAGTGGTATTACCTGAAGGCGAGGAAATGAGTTTGTATGCCGACAGTGAGAGCCGGCTGGTGCTGTTCGGCGGCGCAGCACTGGACGGACCACGGCGGATGAACTGGAACTTCGTGGCCAGTGATCCGGCGCTGATCGAGCAGGCCCGGGCGCGCTGGGCGGCTGGCGATTGGCCGACGGTGCCGGGGGAAAGCGAGCGGATCGAGTTGCCTTGAAATTATTGCGACCGCTATGCGGTCGATCGCCGGCAAAGCCGGCTCCCACAGGTTATGCATTGCCCTTGTGGGAGCCGGCGTTGCCGGCGATTTGGCGGCGTGCGGTCCTCAGCGCTGGAACACTTCATCCAGCAAATTGAACATCGCCCGGAACGCGCGCTTGGAGGTTCTGGCGTCGTACTTCATCTTGCCCGGCATGTTCGCTGCCGTATCGGTGAACGAGTGCACCGCGCCACCGTAGCTGATCAATTGCCAATCGACCTTGGCTGCGTCCATCTCGGCCTCGAAGGCCGGCAATTGCTCCTTGGGCACAAACGGGTCAGCCGCACCGTGCAATACCAGCATCGATGCCTTGACCTTGCCCTCCTGCGCCGGCAACGGGGTGTCGAGCGTGCCATGGAAGGACACTGCCGCCAGCAGGCGTGCATCTTCACGGGCCAGCTCCAATGCACAGCATCCGCCAAAGCAGAAGCCGAAGGTGCCCAGCTTGGCTGGCTCCAGCACCGCCTTCGATTGCCCCAGCAACTGATCCAGCGCCGCTTTCATGCGTTTACGCAGCTCAACCCGGTCATTCTTCAGCGGCATCATCGCCGCACCTGCTTCATCCATGTTCGACGGTCGCAGGGTCTGCCCGTAGATATCGGCGAGCAGCACCACATACCCCTGGGCGGCAACCTCGCGGGCAATCCGCTCGGCGCCTTCGCCAACCCCCATCCAGTTTGGCGCCATCAGCAATCCAGGCTGCTCCTTGGCACCCTGGGTATAGAACAAACGACTCTCATAGGCTTTGCCGGCAACATGATAGACCAGCGATTCGACGGTAACCTTGCTCATGCACTCCTCCTTGCACCATGAAAAAAGCCCGCCGAAGCGGGCTTTCCTGAGTCTACTTAAGCCGACAATTCGACCAGCAGCTTGTTCAGGCGACGAACGTACGCCGCCGGGTCCTTCAAGCTGTCACCTGCCGCCAGTGCGGCCTGATCGAAGAGGATGTGCGAGAAGTCCGCGAAACGGTCTTCGCTCTGCTCGTTGTCCAGCTTCTCGATCAGCGGGTGACCCGGGTTGAATTCGAAGATCGGCTTGGAGTCCGGCACCTTCTGCCCGCTGGCTTCGAGGATCTGGCGCATCTGCAGGCCGAGGTCCTGTTCACCAATGGCCAGGATCGCTGGCGAATCGGTCAGGCGGTGCGATACCCGCACTTCGCTGACGTTTTCGCCCAGGGCGGCCTTCAGACGCTCAACCAGGCCTTCCTTCTCCTTGGCGACTTCTTCCTGGGCTTTCTTGTCCTCTTCGGAGTCCAGCTTGCCCAGGTCCAGATCGCCACGGGCGACGTCGACGAAGTTCTTGCCGTCGAATTCGCTCAGGTAGCTCATCAGCCACTCGTCGATACGATCGGTCAGCAGCAGCACTTCGATGCCTTTCTTGCGGAAGACTTCCAGGTGCGGGCTGTTCTTGACCTGCGCGTAGGATTCGCCGGTGAGGAAGTAGATCTTGTCCTGACCTTCCTTGGCGCGGGCCAGGTAGTCGGCCAGGGAGACGCTCTGCTCGCCGCTGTCGTCGCTAGTCGAGGCAAAACGCAGCAGGCCGGCGATCTTCTCTTTGTTGGCGAAGTCTTCGGCAGGACCTTCTTTCATCACCTGACCGAAGTTTTTCCAGAAGCCCTTGTACTGCTCAGGCTCGTTCTTGGCCAGCTTCTCGAGCATGTCCAGCACGCGCTTGGTCAGCGCCGATTTCATCGAGTCGATGATCGGGTCTTTCTGCAGGATTTCCCGAGAAACGTTCAGCGACAGGTCGTTGGAATCGACTACGCCCTTGATGAAGCGCAGGTACAGCGGCAGGAACGACTCGGCCTGGTCCATGACGAACACGCGCTGAACATAGAGCTTCAGGCCGCGCGGCGCTTCACGCTGGTACAGGTCAAACGGTGCACGTGCAGGCACGTACAGCAGCGAGTTGTACTCAAGCTTGCCTTCGACCTTGTTGTGGCTCCAGGCCAGCGGGTTCTCGAAGTCGTGACCGATGTGCTTGTAGAACTCCTGGTATTCCTCGTCCTTGATCTCGGTACGCGGACGGGTCCACAGGGCACTGGCACGGTTGACGGTTTCCCACTCTACGGCCGGTTTCTCTTCGCCTTCAGCGGCTTCGACCTGTTTTGGCAGCTCGATCGGCAAGGCGATATGGTCGGAGTACTTCTTGATGATGTTGCGCAGACGCCAGCCGTCGGCAAACTCTTCTTCACCTTTTTTCAGGTGCAGGACGATACGGGTGCCGCGCTCAGCCTTGTCGATGGTGGCAACGTCGAATTCGCCTTCGCCCTTGGAGGACCAGTGCACGCCTTCAGCGGCCGGTGCGCCGGCACGACGGCTGAACACATCGACCTTGTCGGCGACGATGAAAGCCGAGTAGAAGCCCACGCCGAACTGACCGATCAGGTGCGAGTCTTTCTTCTGGTCACCGGTAAGGTGCTTCATGAAGTCGGCAGTGCCGGACTTGGCGATGGTGCCCAGGTGAGTGATCACCTCCTCACGGCTCATGCCGATGCCGTTGTCTTCGAGGGTGACGGTGTTGGCGTCTTTGTCGAAGCTGACGCGAATCTTCAGCTCGGCGCCGCCTTCGAGCAGCTCAGGCTTGGCCAGGGCTTCGAAACGCAGCTTGTCGACCGCGTCGGAGGCGTTGGAAATCAGTTCGCGAAGGAAGATTTCCTTGTTCGAATACAGGGAATGGATCATGAGGTGCAGCAGCTGCTTCACCTCGGTCTGGAAGCCCAGGGTTTCTTTTTGAGTTTCCACACTCATGGTCTTCAACACTCCAATCTGATGGCAGTTGTCGCTCGGCAGGCGGGCACGGCGGCCCGGGCCTGCTTTCACGGCGGGATGAGCAACAGATGGGGGCGCGAGAAGCTATTTCAAGGGCGCATTGATTTCTTCAATCTTGAAATGCGCCCGTGCGGTGGCAATCGGCTCATCCTGGTTGCCCTGCCAGGCGGTGATCGCAACGTTGGTCACCCGTCGCCCCTGGCGCCAGAGCTGGCAGCGGGCGTAGGTGTCGCGAAAATGTCCGGCGCGCAGGTAATCGATTGAAAAATCGATGATCTTCGGAATCGTCGCGCTCTCGGTGAAAATCAGCAGGTACAGGGCCGCCGACAGCTCCATGAAACCGGCGATCACACCGCCATGGATAGCGGGCAGCAACGGATTGCCGATGTTGTCCTTGTTGGCTGGCAAACAGAACAGTAAGTCGTCGCCCTGACGACTGCACTGGATACCAATCAATCCCGCATACGGGATCAGCTGCAACAATGGCTGGTAGTTTCCTTGTGCGTGAGCCTCTCGCAATTGCTGATGCACATGAGGAGGAATCATTGCGCACTCCCCTTCAGCGCGTTGCCGAAGTTCAGCCCGCCCTTCACACCTTTGCCCAAGCGCATGAAAGTGCCGACCACCTGAGCAATCGGCTGCTCGGGATCGTCCTGATAGGCCATACCGCGGGTAAAGATCACATCGCGGGTCACCCGGTAGCAGTGGGCGTGGCCGTAGATGTCCAGTCCGGCTTTGGCCGGGTGCATGTAGTCGATGCGCAGGTCGAGGGTCGGACAGACTTCGAACTCAGACAGCGCACAGAGCGTGGCCATGCCGCAGGTGGTGTCCATCAGGGTGGTCAAGGCACCTCCGTGAATGGCGCCGGTCTGCGGGTTACCGATGATTTTCGTCGAATACGGCAGCAACAGGGTCATGCCCTGTGCATCGGCGTGTTGCACACGCATCTGTAATATCTGGCAATGACGCAAGGCACCGAGGAATCGCTCAGCCATGGCCATCAATGCGGTCTCACTCATATCATTAAGGCCCTTGTGGTTATCAAGACAATGCACAAGCCTAGAAAAAAGTCTATATAGATCCAGTACTTATATATCTGTAATGTGAGTGGAACTTCTGTCCGTTACTTGAGCTCAAAGGAACAAGTAACTTATTTCCCCAAGGAGAAACACCCCATGCGTAAACCTTTTGCTTTTGCCGTAATGCTGGCCGCCGCTCTGGGTCTCGCTGCTTGCGATAAAGCCAGCGAAGACAAGGCTCAAGATGCTGCGCAACACACCGAGAACGCCCAGCAGAAGATGGACGAAGCTCAGGATAAAGTGAACGAGGCTGCAAAAGAAAACGCTGAAGCCGCCAAAGACAGTGCTGAAGCGCAACAGAAAGCCGCTGAAGAAGCCGCTAAAGAAGCTGCTCCCGCTGCTCCGGCCGAGCCTGCCAAGTAAGCAAGCGCCCTGGAACGAAAAAACCCGACAATTGTCGGGTTTTTTTATACCTGAGCGATTTAGCTTTAACGGTTCAGTTAGCAGCAGTTTCTTTATTCGCGTCCACCACCGGCGCTTCGGTCGGGGTATATACCATCACATCAAGCACATCGGAGTGAAACTCACGCCGGTACAGTACCAGGACAACCCCGGCACTCATCAGCATGAACAACCAGGGACTGATAAACCAACTGAGCATGGCCATGCCGAAATAATAAGAACGCAAGCCGAAGTTGAACTGGTTGGCAGCCATGGAAATGACCCGGGCAGCACGCTGGGCGAATGCCTTGCGTTCCATCTCGGTGACATGCCGCTCACCGATCATCGGTGCCGAGCCTACCAGCACCGCGGCAAAGTTGTATTGACGCATGCACCAGCTGAAGGTGAAAAAGGCATAGACAAACACCGTGGCCAGGCACAGCAGTTTGATTTCCGACATGCCCTGGGTCGCCTGCTGGACCAGCGGCAGGTCCGCCAGCAGCGATACAGCGCGATCCGAAGCACCGAGCACGGTGAGGATACCGGCAAGGATGATCAACGTACTGGAGGCAAAGAACGAGGCGTTACGTTCCAGGTTGGCGATCACGCTGGCATCGGCGATACGGTTGTCACGCATCAGCATGCGGCGCATCCAGTCTTCGCGGTACAGGTGCAGCACGCTGGCCAGGCACGCAGTATCACGGCCCTTCCAGGTGGCATAGCGGGTATAGCCGCCCCAGCAGACCACGAACCAGCAAGCCGCCAGCAGATGATTGAGATTACTTTGAATAAAGCTCATGCAAGGTCCCGGTAAAGTTTCGTGCACAGTAAAGCGCATTGACCGGCTTTCGACGCTTAGTCGCAGAAAAAGACACGTCCTCGAGCAAAAAACAAAAAAGCCCCGCATCCTTATGGATACGGGGCTCGGAATCTGCCCTGCCCGACGCGCTATGGCTTGTGGCCGACGTCAGGCGTGTGGCTTATTCTCAGGCCAGCGCTTCGCGCGGCTTGCCCAGCATGCGGTCACAGACTACCGCTACCGCCAGGGTCGCCACCGAAGGCACCAGCCAGGCCAGGCCCTGATCGCTCAATGGCAGGTGTGCCAGGGCATCTGGCAGCAGGTGCGCCAGGGTGGTGCCCTTGATGGCGTCAACCATGCCGAACAGCAGCGATACCAGCATCACCGGGGCCAGGATGCGTACCTGGGAGTTCCACAGTTCTTTGCAGAAGCTCAGACCCACCACCACGATGCATGGCGGATAGATAGCGGTCAGCACCGGAATCGAGAACATGATCAGCTTGGTCAGGCCCAGGTTGGAGATCAGCAGCGAGAAGCCGCACAGGATCACCACCAGGGCGCGGTAGGACAATGGCAAAACCTGGCTGAAGTACTCGGCACAGGCGCACGTCAGGCCCACGGCGGTAACCAGGCAGGCCAACGCGATCAGCACAGCAAGGAAGCCGCTGCCCAGGGAGCCAAAGGTGTGCTGCACATAAGCATGCAGAACCGCCGCACCGTTGGTAGCGCCAGCAGCAATTTCATGGCTGCTCGCGCCCAGACGGAACAGGCTGATGTACACCAGCGCCAGGCCGACACCGGCGATCAGGCCGGCAATGATGGCGTAACGGGTAATCAGCCTCGGCGACTCGACGCCACGGGAACGAATGGCATTGACGATAACGATACCGAACACCAGCGCGCCAAGAGTATCCATGGTCAGGTAACCATTGATAAAGCCCTGGGAGAACGCCGATGCCTCATAGGCTGGCAGTGCGTCACCGCTGGTGCCGGCCGGCAGCATGAATGCGGCAATGCCCAGGGCGGCCAGGGCGATGATCTTCAGCGGCGCCAGGAAGCGGCCTACGGTATCGAGCAACTTGCCCGGGTACATGGACACGGCCAGCACTACCAGGAAGTACACCAGACTGTAGATGAACAGCGCCGTCGGGCTTTCGCCGGTGAGCGGCGCCAGGCCTACCTCAAACGACACCGTAGCGGTACGCGGGGTGGCGAACAGCGGGCCGACCGACAGGTAGCAGACAGCCGCAAGCAAACCACCGGCAATCTTACCGATAGGACTGCTCAGCGCGTCCATGCCACCGCCAACTTTGGCCAGGGCGATAACCGTGATGACCGGCAGGCCAACAGCGGTGATCAGAAAGCCCAAGGCTGCCATCCACACATGCGGACCGGATTGCAGACCGACGATCGGAGGGAAGATGATATTGCCCGCACCGACGAACAACGCGAACGTCATAAAACCAAGCGCCAGGATGTCCTGGCCTTTCAACACTTTCATTAAGGAAATACCACACTTCTGAAATCGGGATTTAGAGAGGGATTTCCCCTTGGGTGAGGGAAATATGTAGCCCGTCCGGATGAGACAAGCCCTTTAAAGCATGCCCGTGCCCTTTTGGGGCACCGACACGAAAGTGCGCACAGTGTAACCAAGTTGCACCAACAGCGCACCGCTGCCAGACAAGGTGTCCGATGAGCGCATCTGTTTGTCGCCTTGATGACAGCAATCCGGGTGCCACCTGGTGCAACCCATAAAAGCACAAAGGCCACCCGAAGGTGGCCTTTGTGTCTGGAACGAAGGTTCAGCCGTAGCTTACTTCTTCACTTCCCAGCCAGTCAGCTCGGCCAGGGCCTTGCCGATGTCTGCCAGCGAACGCACGGTTTTCACACCAGCGTCTTGCAGTGCAGCGAATTTCTCGTCTGCAGTGCCTTTGCCGCCGGAGATGATTGCGCCGGCGTGGCCCATACGCTTGCCCGCAGGAGCGGTAACACCAGCGATGTAGGAAACCACAGGCTTGGTCACGTTGGCCTTGATGTAGGCAGCCGCTTCTTCTTCAGCCGAACCGCCGATCTCACCGATCATGACGATCGCTTCGGTCTTCGGGTCTTCCTGGAACAGCTTCAGGATGTCGATGAAGTTCGAGCCTGGGATCGGGTCACCACCGATACCAACGCAGGTGGACTGACCGAAACCGGCGTCAGTGGTCTGCTTGACCGCTTCGTAGGTCAGGGTGCCGGAACGCGAAACGATACCGACCTTGCCTGGCAAGTGGATGTGACCTGGCATGATGCCGATCTTGCACTCGCCCGGAGTGATGACGCCTGGGCAGTTAGGGCCGATCAGGGTAACACCCAGCTCGTCGCACTTGACCTTGGCATCCAGCATGTCCAGGGTAGGAATGCCTTCAGTGATGCAGACGATCAGCTTGATGCCGCCGAAAGCCGCTTCCAGGATCGAGTCTTTGCAGAAAGGAGCCGGAACGTAGATGACCGAAGCGTCAGCACCGGTAGCCGCAACGGCTTCCTTAACGGTGTTGAACACTGGCAGGCCCAGGTGAGTGGTGCCGCCTTTGCCCGGAGTCACGCCGCCAACCATCTTGGTGCCGTAGGCGATGGCTTGTTCGGAGTGGAAAGTACCTTGCGAGCCGGTGAAGCCCTGGCAGATGACTTTGGTGTCTTTATTGATCAGGACGCTCATTACTTGCCCTCCGCAGCTTTGACAACTTGTTGAGCAGCGTCGGTCAGGCTGGTTGCCGCAATGATGTTCAAACCGCTTTCTGCCAGTACTTTAGCACCCAGTTCAGCGTTGTTACCTTCCAGGCGAACAACAACCGGCACTTTCACGCCGACTTCTTTCACTGCACCGATGATGCCTTCGGCAATCATGTCGCAACGAACGATGCCGCCGAAGATGTTGACCAGAACGGCCGCAACATTGCTGTCGGACAGAATGATCTTGAAGGCTTCGGTAACGCGCTCTTTGGTAGCACCACCACCTACGTCGAGGAAGTTGGCTGGCTTGCCGCCGTGCAGGTTGACGATGTCCATGGTACCCATGGCCAGGCCAGCACCGTTGACCATGCAGCCAATGTTGCCTTCCAGGGCCACGTAGTTCAGCTCGAAGCTGGCAGCGTGAGCTTCACGAGGGTCGTCTTGCGACGGGTCGTGGAAGGTTTTCAGCTTAGGCTGACGGTACATGGCGTTAGCGTCGATGTTGATTTTCGCATCGAGGCAGTGCAGATCGCCGTCGGCCTTGATGACCAGCGGGTTTACTTCCAGCAGGGCCAGGTCGTGTTCTTTGAACAGCTTGGCCAGGCCGACGAAAATCTTGGCGAACTGTGCAACTTGCTTGCCTTCCAGACCCAGCTGGAACGCCAGTTCACGACCTTGGAATGGCTGAGCGCCAACCAGAGGATCGATAGTAGCCTTGATGATCTTCTCAGGAGTGTCGTGAGCGACTTTCTCGATGTCCACGCCACCTTCGGTGGAAGCCATGAACACGATACGACGGCTCGAACGGTCGACTACAGCGCCCAGGTACAGCTCTTTGGCGATGTCAGTGCAGGATTCGACCAGGATCTTGGTCACTGGCTGACCGTTGGCATCAGTCTGGTAAGTCACCAGACGCTTGCCCAACCACTGCGCAGCGAACGCCTTGGCGTCTTCTTTGCTGCGAACCAGCTTGACGCCGCCCGCTTTACCGCGACCACCGGCGTGAACCTGGGCTTTGACAACCCACTCGGTGCCACCGATCTTTTCGCAGGCTTCTGCGGCAGCTTCAGGGGTGTCGACTGCGAAACCCTTGGAAACTGGCAGGCCGTATTCAGCGAACAGCTGCTTACCCTGATACTCGTGAAGATTCATGCTTTTTACCGTCTTCGTTAGGTACTGCGCTTCGGCGCTGCCTCTTTACGAGTGCCGCGCCACCTGTGACCACTTGCCCCCGGTATGCTCCGGGAGTTCGAGTCCGGCGGACTTTCCGCGGTGAGTCATGCACGCAAGACTCACGACGGGCCACCCGCCGTGGTTTCTTATTGTTTAACGCTTCTTACGGTTGGCTACGTGAATGGCACCGCCATTCACAGCCAGCGCGGCTTCATGCAGCGCTTCGGACAGGGTCGGATGGGAGAAAACCATCATGCCCAGATCTTCGGCGCTGGTGCCGAATTCCATTGCGATTGCACCCTGCTGCACCAGTTCGGCAGCCGATGGGCCAATCACGTGTACACCCAGAACGCGGTCGGTCTTGGCATCGGCGATGACCTTGACGAAACCACCGGTGTCGTTGGCAGCCATCGCACGGCCGCTGGCCGCGAACGGGAAGGTGCCCACGTTAACCTCAACGCCTTCAGCCTTCAAGGTTTGTTCGGTTTTACCGACCCACGCGATTTCCGGGTGAGTGTAGATAACCGAAGGGATCAGGTCGTAGTTCATCTGGGCTTTGTGGCCCTTGATGCGCTCGACAACCATGATGCCCTCTTCCGAGGCTTTGTGCGCCAGCATCATGCCACGAACCACGTCACCAATGGCGTATACGCCCGGTACGCTGGTCGCGCAATGATCGTCGACGAAGATGAAACCACGCTCGTCGATGGTCACGCCGCTGTCGGCAGCCAGCAGATCAGTGGTCACCGGACGACGGCCGACCGCAACGATCAGCTTGTCGAAGGTGATTTTCTGTTCGCCGTTGGCATCGGTGTAGGTCACTTCGACTTCAGCGCCGTTGACCTTGGAGCCAGTCACGCGAGCGCCCAGCTTGATGTCCAGACCTTGTTTGGTCAGGGTCTTCAGGGCTTCCTTGGAGACGGCGGTGTCAGCAGCCATCAGGAAGGTGTCGAGGGCTTCCAGAACGGTAACTTCTGCGCCCAGGCGAGCCCAGACCGAACCCAGTTCCAGACCGATAACGCCAGCACCGATAACGCCCAGGCGCTTAGGTACAGCTTGGAATTCCAGGGCGCCGGTGGAGTCGACGATGACGTTCTGGTCGACCGGAGCCGGTGGAATGTCGATCGGACGCGAACCGGAAGCCAGGATCACGTTTTCGGCTTCGATGATTTCGGTGGTGCCGTCAGCCTTGGTGACTTCGACTTTCTTGCCAGCCAGCAGTTTGCCGTGGCCCTGGATCGAAGTAACGCCGTTGGCCTTGAACAGGGTGGCAACGCCGCCGGTCAGGTTCTTGACGATGCCAGCCTTGCGGCCAACCATCGCAGCGACGTCCATTTTGACTTCGCCGGTGGAGATACCGTGGACGTTGAAGCTCTCTTTGGCTTCCTTGTACTTCCAGGAGCTGTCCAGCAGCGCCTTGGACGGAATGCAACCCACGTTCAGGCAGGTACCGCCGAGGGCCAGTTTGCCTTCGCCGTCAGTGTACTTCTCGATACAGGCAGTGCTCAGACCGAGTTGCGCGGCCTTGATTGCAGCTACGTAGCCGCCAGGACCTGCGCCAATCACTACCACGTCGAATTTCTGGGTCATAAAAGATTCCTTTTAGCTTCAAGCCACAAGCTGCAAGCAGCAAAACGACCGGCTTCCGGGGGAAGCATGGCGCTTGCGGCTTGCAGCTGTTTTTTTAGATGTCCAGCAGCAGACGAGCCGGGTCTTCCAGCAGGTTCTTGATGGTCACCAGGAAGGTCACGGCTTCTTTACCGTCAATCAGGCGGTGATCGTAGGACAGTGCCAGGTACATCATCGGACGGATAACGACCTGACCGTTGACGGCCATTGGACGCTGGATGATGTTGTGCATGCCCAGGATAGCAGCCTGTGGCGGGTTGACGATCGGGGTCGACATCATCGAGCCGAAGGTACCACCGTTGGTGATGGTGAAGGTACCGCCGGTCATTTCGTCGATCGACAGTTTGCCGTCACGTGCCTTCTTGCCGAAGGTAGCGATGCCGTTTTCGATCTCAGCCAGGCTCATCAGCTCGGCGTTACGCAGAACCGGTACCACCAGGCCACGGTCGCTGGAAACGGCAACGCCGATGTCCGCGTAACCGTGGTAGACGATGTCGGAGCCGTCGATCGAGGCGTTGACAGCCGGGAAGCGTTTCAGCGCTTCGGTGGCGGCCTTGACGAAGAACGACATGAAGCCCAGGCGAACGCCGTTGTGAGTCTTCTCGAACAGGTCCTTGTACTTCGAACGCAGAGCCATGACTTCGGTCATGTCGACTTCGTTGAAGGTGGTCAGCATGGCCATGTTCGACTGTGCTTCGACCAGACGCTTGGCAACGGTGGCACGTACGCGAGTCATCGGTACACGCTTCTCGGTACGATCGCCAGTAGCAACGATCGGCGCAGCAGCGGCAGCGGCAGGCTTGGCAGCTGGAGCGGCAGCCGGAGCGGATTTCTTCGCTTCGATGGCAGCTACAACGTCTTCCTTGGTGATGCGACCGTCTTTGCCGGTGCCCTTGATGCTGTTCAGCGCGATGCCGTTCTCTTCGGCCAGCTTGCGAGCAGCCGGAGCGCCGATGGCGTCTTCGTCGCCGGCAGCAGCGGCAGGTGCAGCAGCGGCAGCAGGAGCGGCGGCAGCGGCAGGTGCAGCGGCAGCAACGCCACCTTCTTCGATCGAGCCCAGGACTTCGTCGGAGAGAACGGTTTCGCCCTCGCCCTTGACGATAGCGCCCAGTACGCCGTCAGCGGTAGCCAGTACTTCCAGGACAACCTTGTCAGTCTCGATGTCGACGATCAATTCGTCACGCTTGACCGCTTCGCCCGGTTGCTTGTGCCAGGTGGCAACGGTGCCATCGGCAACCGATTCCGGGAAAGTAGGGGCTTTGATCTCGATAGCCATTATCAGTGGTTCCTTAAATTCGGTTTCTAGTGCGCGATGGCATTAAACGGTGAAGGCATCTTGCAGCAGTTTTTCCTGCTGCTCGGCGTGCATCGATGCGTAACCACAAGCAGGTGCTGCCGAAGCATCACGACCGGCGTATTCCAGGACCAGCTCTTTATTGTGGCGGGTCAGGATACGACGCATGTGGTGCTGGCTGCTGTACCAGGCGCCCTGGTTCATCGGCTCTTCCTGGCACCACACCACATCCTTGAGATTGGTGTACGGCGCGAGAATTTCGACCAGATCGTCCTCAGGGAATGGATACAGCTGCTCGATACGCACGATGGCGATGTCTTCGCGGCCTTCGGCACGGCGTTTTTCCAGCAGATCGTAGTAGACCTTGCCCGAGCACAGGACCAGGCGGGTGACCTTTTTCGGATCGAGGGTATCGATTTCCGGGATCACAGTCTGGAACGAGCCTTCGGCCAGATCTTCCAGGGTCGAGATGGCCAGCTTGTGGCGCAGCAGCGACTTCGGAGTCAGTACGATCAGCGGCTTGCGCAGCGGACGGATGACCTGACGACGCAGCAGGTGGTAGATCTGAGCCGGCGTGGTCGGTACGCATACCTGGACGTTGTGCTCGGCACACAGCTGCAGGTAACGCTCCAGACGTGCCGAAGAGTGCTCAGGCCCCTGCCCTTCATAACCGTGTGGCAGCAGCATGGTCAGACCGCACAGACGGCCCCACTTGTGCTCGCCGCTGGTGATGAACTGGTCGACAACTACCTGGGCGCCGTTGGCGAAGTCGCCGAACTGGGCTTCCCAGATCACCAGCGCGTTTGGCGTGGTGGTGGAGTAGCCGTATTCGAAGGCCAGGACCGCTTCTTCGGACAGGAACGAATCGAACAGGTCGAAACGTGGCTGGCCTTTGTAGAGGTTCTGCAACGGAATGTAGGTGCTGGCGTCCTTCTGGTTGTGCAACACCGCATGGCGGTGAGAGAAGGTGCCGCGACCGATATCCTGACCCGTCATGCGAATCGGGTGACCTTCGAAAGCCAGGGTGGCGTAAGCCATGGTTTCGGCGTAGCCCCAGTTGATCGGCAAGCCACCGGCCTGCATCTTCTGGCGATCTTCGTAGATCTTCGAAACCTGACGCTGAACCACGAAGCCTTCCGGCAGCTCCAGCAACTTGGCCGACAGCTCCTGCAGGGTCTTCAGATCGAAGCGGGTGTCGTGACGCGCGGTCCAGGCGTGGCCCAGATACGGACGCCAGTCGACGAACAGCTCTTTGTTCGGCTCTTTGACCAGGCTCTTTACTACATGCAGACCGTTGTCCAGCGCGTTGCGGTACTCGTCGACCTTGGCCTGGACGCGTGCGGCATCAAGGCTGCCCGACTTGGTCAGGGCGTCAGCGTACAGCTCGCGGGTGGTGCGCTGCTTGGCGATCTGCTGGTACATCAGCGGCTGGGTGCCATTCGGCTCGTCGGCCTCGTTGTGGCCGCGACGACGGTAGCAGACCAGGTCGATGACCACGTCACGCTTGAACTGCATGCGGTAGTCAACGGCCAGCTGGGTCACGAACAGCACCGCCTCTGGGTCATCACCGTTCACGTGCAGGATCGGCGCCTGAATCATTTTGGCGACGTCTGTAGCGTACTCGGTGGAACGCGAGTCCAGCGGGTTGCTGATGGTGAAACCAACCTGGTTGTTGATCACGATGTGCACGGTACCGCCGGTCTTGAAACCGCGGGTCTGCGACATCTGGAAGGTTTCCATGACCACGCCCTGACCTGCGAATGCAGCGTCACCGTGGATGGAAATCGGCAGTACCTTGTCGCCAACGCTGTCGTTGCGACGGTCCTGACGGGCACGTACCGAACCTTCAACCACTGGCGAAACGATTTCCAGGTGCGAAGGGTTGAACGCCATGGCCAGGTGAACTTCACCGCCGGCGGTCATCACGTTGGACGAGAAGCCCTGGTGGTATTTAACGTCACCGGAACCCAGCTCGACCTTCTTCTTGCCTTCGAACTCGTCGAACAGCTCGCGCGGGTTCTTGCCGAAGGTGTTGACCAGCACGTTCAGACGGCCACGGTGGGCCATGCCGATGACAACTTCCTTGGTACCGTAGGAGCCGGAGCGCTGAATCAGCTCGTCCAGCATCGGAATCAGGCTTTCGCCGCCTTCCAGGCCGAAACGCTTGGTGCCCGGGTATTTGGTACCCAGGTACTTTTCCAGACCTTCTGCTGCGGTTACGCGCTCGAGCAGGTGGCTCTGGACATCCGCAGAGAAAGCCGGGCGGCCACGAACGCTCTCCAGACGCTGCTGGAACCAGCTGCGCTGCTCGGAATCGACGATGTGGGTAAATTCGGCGCCAATGGTGCGGCAATATGTCTGCTGCAAAGCGTCGAAAATTTCGCGTAGGCTCGCTTCCTCTTTGCCGATGAACAGGTCGCCGGCACGGAAGGTCGTATCAAGATCGGCATTGGTCAAGCCGTAGTGATTGATCGACAGGTCTACTGGCGCAGGGCGCTGCCACAACCCCAGGGGGTCGAGCTTGGCGGCTTGGTGGCCGCGCATACGGTAGGCCTGGATCAGTCGCAGAACTTCAACCTGCTTCTTCTCGTGTTCACTGCTCACGCTCCCGGCGGAAACCGGTTGGGCGCGGCGCTGGTTCTTTGCCAGCAGTACGAAATGGTCGCGGATTGTAGAGTGCGATACATCGGTAGCGGTGCTGCCTTCGGCGGGCAACTTCTGGAAGTAAGTGCGCCACTCTTCTGGCACAGCGTTAGGGTCGTGCAGGTAGAGCTCGTAGAGCTCTTCCACATATGCAGCGTTACCACCTGAAAGGTGGGCGCTTTCCCACATGCGCTGCATCACGCTTTCTTGCATGCTTGGTCACCCTCGGTTAGGGGACGGATCGGCGAGAGCCATAGCAAGCCTGGAAAAGTCCCAATGCAGCGACCGAACCAAGCCACCAAGGATCCCACAGATTTTCCGGGTACCAGCCCGGAAGCCCCTGCTGGTCTCATATCTTCATAGGTAAAAGCTCGGGCTTTTTGAGCCCTCGCTCGAGTTTCACCTTGGTGCGGGCAAGGGCCCGCACCTTGGCGTGCTACGGGTACAACACTTTAAAAATCAGACACCGCTCTGCAGCAACATGTTACGTACGTGGCCGATCGCCTTGGTCGGGTTCAGACCTTTAGGGCAAACGTTTACGCAGTTCATGATCCCGCGGCAGCGGAATACGCTGAACGGGTCGTCCAGCGAAGCCAGACGCTCCTGGGTCTTGGTGTCACGGCTGTCGGCCAGGAAACGGTAGGCCTGCAGCAGTGCAGCTGGACCGAGGAACTTGTCAGGGTTCCACCAGAACGATGGGCAGGAGGTCGAGCAGCAAGCGCACAGGATGCACTCGTACAGACCGTCCAGCTTCTCACGCTCTTCCGGCGACTGCAGACGCTCGATGGCCGGAGCCGGCGTGTCGTTCTGCAGGAATGGCTTCACCTTCTCGTACTGCTTGTAGAAGATGCTCATATCAACGACCAGGTCACGAATGACCGGCAATCCAGGCAGCGGACGGATGATCAGCTTGTTACGCTTGACCACTGCCGACAGCGGCGTGATGCAGGCCAGGCCGTTCTTGCCGTTGATGTTCATGCCGTCGGAGCCGCAAACACCTTCGCGGCAAGAACGACGATACGAGAAACCTTCATCCTGTTCTTTGATCAGTGCCAACACATCCAGCACCATCAGGTCTTTGCCACCGGTATCGACCTGGAACGTCTGCATCTTCGGCGCAGAGTCGGTATCGGGGTTGTAACGATAGACTTCGACTTGCAACATAGCGACCACCCCTTAGTAAGTCCGGACTTTTGGCTCGAACGCCGGTACGGTTTTCGGCGCGAAGTTGACGGCGCGCTTGGCAACCCGTTTTTCGCCCGGGAAGTACAGGGTGTGGCACAGCCAGTTTTCGTCGTCACGGTCTTCGAAGTCTTCACGGGCGTGGGCGCCGCGGGACTCTTTACGCACTTCTGCAGCGATTGCAGTGGCTTCAGCGACTTCCAGCAGGTTCTGCAGCTCCAGCGCTTCGATACGCGCGGTGTTGAAGGCCTGGGACTTGTCGTTGATCTTGACGTTGGCGATACGCTCACGCAGTTGCGCCAGCTGCTCGATACCCTTCTGCATGTATTCGCCAGTACGGAATACACCGAAGTAGTTCTGCATGCAGCTTTGCAGCTCGCGACGCAGGGTAGCCACGTCTTCACCGGTATTGCGCTCGTTGAGCTTGTTCAGACGGCTCAGGGCAACATCGATATCGGTGTCGCTGGCGTCGAGGTATTCGATACCGTCGGACAGCGCTTTTTCCAGGTGCAGGCCAGCAGCACGGCCGAAGACAACCAGGTCGAGCAGCGAGTTGCCGCCCAGACGGTTGGCACCGTGAACCGATACGCACGCCACTTCACCCACCGCGAACAGACCCGGGATGATCTGGTCAACGCCATCGGCGTCCTGAGTCATTGCCTGACCATGAATGTTGGTGGCAACGCCGCCCATCATGTAGTGGCAGGTTGGAACAACAGGAACCGGAGCAACAACCGGATCAACGTGAGCGAAGGTCTTGGACAGCTCACAGATACCTGGCAGGCGGCTGTGCAGAACTTCTTCACCCAGGTGGTCGAGCTTGAGCATCACGTGGTCGCCGTTAGGGCCACAGCCGTTACCGGCGATGATCTCTTTAACCATGGAACGGGCCACAACGTCGCGACCGGCAAGGTCTTTGGCGTTAGGCGCGTAACGCTCCATGAAACGCTCGCCGTGCTTGTTGATCAGGTAACCGCCTTCACCACGGCAACCTTCAGTAACCAGTACACCGGCACCGGCGATGCCGGTCGGGTGGAACTGCCACATCTCGATGTCCTGGACCGGAACGCCTGCACGCAGCGCCATGCCGATACCGTCACCGGTATTGATCAGCGCGTTGGTGGTGGAGGAGTAGATACGACCTGCACCGCCAGTGGCCAATACGGTGGCCTTGGCTTTGATGTACATGGTTTCGCCGGTTTCGATGCAGATCGCAATCACACCGACGAAAGCGCCTTCCTTGTTCTTCACCAGATCAACGGCGTAGTACTCGTTCAGGAAGGTGGTGCCTGCTTTCAGGTTGCCCTGGTACAGGGTGTGCAACAGCGCGTGACCGGTACGGTCGGAAGCGGCACAGGTACGGGCGGCCTGGCCACCTTTACCGTAGTCCTTGGACTGACCACCGAACGGACGCTGATAGATACGGCCGGTTTCGGTACGCGAGAACGGCAGACCCATATGGTCCAGTTCGAAGACCGCAGCCGGGCCTTCCTGACACATGTATTCGATAGCGTCCTGGTCACCGATGTAGTCGGAGCCCTTGACGGTATCGTACATGTGCCAGCGCCAGTCATCGTTCGGGTCGGCCGAAGCGATGGCGCAGGTGATGCCACCCTGGGCCGATACGGTGTGCGAACGGGTCGGGAAGACCTTGGTGATCACGGCAGTCTTGTGACCACCCTGAGCCAGCTGCAGCGCAGCGCGCATACCGGCACCACCACCACCAACGATGATGGCGTCGAATGAAATCGTAGGAATGTTAGCCATGAATCAGATACCCCAGAGAATCTGCACACCCCAGACGAAGTACGCGAACATCGCGACACCACATACCGCCTGGAACAGGAAACGTACGGCAGTCGCCGACTTGCCCAGCGCCATCGGCGTCAGGTAGTCGGTAGCAATGGTCCACATGCCGACCCAGGCGTGAGCGCCCAGGGCAACCAGTGCCAGCAGACTGAAAATACGCATCGCGTTGTTGGAGAACAGAGCGTGCCACTGGGCAAACTCGATGCCCGGGTGCGCGACCAGGTATCCGATCAGGAAAATGAAATAAGCCGCGAGAACGACCGCAGAAACGCGCTGCGCCATCCAGTCATAGAGGCCCGAACGCGAGAGGTTCGTGACGTTGGTTACCATATCCAAACTCCTGCCAGCACAATCACCACCACGGAAACGGCGATGATAATTTTTGAGCCCAGTCGGCCGCCTTCCAGCGTTTCACCGATGCCCATGTCCATGATCAAGTGGCGCACACCGGCTACCAAGTGATACAGCAAGGCGGACAGGAGGCCCCATGCCACGAACTTGGCCAGCGGACTGGTCAAGCATGCCTTCACCTCGGCGAAACCTTCCTCCGAACCCAGGGATTTGCCCAATGCATAAAGCATGATGCCAAGGCCCAGGAAGAGGATGATGCCGGATACACGGTGAAGAAATGACGTAACGCCGGTAATGGGGAGTTTGATGGTCCTTAGGTCTAGGTTTACAGGTCGTTGGCTTTTCACGGCTTTTTTCACACTGAAGAGCCCCTAGCAAGCAGGGCAAAGTTGTTGGTAAGTGTACTGGTCAGGTACCCACCACCCAGGGAGTGACGACCCCAGCAACACGGGCTTGCAAGCCCCTGGCGGTCGGGGGCCGATTATAGACAGTTAGGCTACTAATGACAACGCAAGGCCCTAGCCCAAATAGCGCATTGCCTTTAGCGGATAAAAGGCGTAAACGGACGGCAATTTCGAGGAAAAACCGTGCCCAAAGCCCTTTACAACCGTGCTTTAGGCAAATTGACATTCGAATTTATCTCACTATAGTGGTGCGGGCCCTGCGTGGGGGGTCTGTCTGATGATTTCAAGCATTAATAGGAGGCCACATGGCTGACAAAAAAGCGCAGTTGGTCATCGAGGGCGCAGCCCCCGTCGAGCTGCCCATTTTAACCGGCACCGTTGGTCCCGATGTTATCGACGTTAGAGGGTTGGGGGCCACGGGTCACTTCACTTTCGACCCTGGTTTCATGGCGACCGCATCCTGCGAGTCGAAGATCACTTATATCGACGGCGACAAGGGTATCCTGCTGCATCGCGGCTATCCGATCGAACAGCTCGCTGAAAAATCCGATTACCTCGAGACCTGCTACCTGCTGCTCAACGGCGAACTGCCGAATGCCGAGCAGAAGGCCCAGTTCGTCAGCACCGTGAAGAATCACACCATGGTGCACGAGCAGTTGAAATCCTTCTTCAACGGCTTCCGCCGCGACGCCCACCCAATGGCCGTCATGTGCGGTGTGGTCGGCGCCCTGTCGGCGTTCTACCACGACTCGCTGGACATCAATAACCCGCAGCACCGCGAAATCTCCGCGGTTCGCCTGGTCGCCAAGATGCCGACTCTGGCGGCGATGGTGTACAAGTACTCCATGGGTCAACCCATGATGTACCCGCGCAACGACCTGTCGTACGCGGAAAACTTCCTGCACATGATGTTCAACACCCCGTGCGAGATCAAACCGATCAGCCCGGTACTGGCCAAGGCAATGGACCGGATTTTCATCCTCCACGCCGACCACGAGCAGAACGCATCGACCTCTACCGTCCGTCTGGCAGGTTCCTCGGGTGCCAACCCGTTCGCCTGTATCGCTGCCGGTATCGCTGCACTCTGGGGCCCGGCACATGGCGGCGCCAACGAAGCCGTACTGACCATGCTCGATGAAATCGGCGATGTCTCGAACATCGACAAGTTCATCGCCAAGGCCAAAGACAAGAACGATCCGTTCAAGTTGATGGGCTTCGGTCACCGCGTCTACAAGAACCGTGACCCACGTGCCACCGTAATGAAGCAGACCTGCGACGAAGTCCTGCGCGAGCTGGGCATCAAGAACGATCCGCAGCTGGAACTGGCCATGCGCCTGGAAGAGATCGCCCTGACCGATCCATACTTCATCGAGCGCTCGCTGTACCCGAACGTCGACTTCTACTCGGGGATCATCCTCAAGGCGATCGGCATTCCGACCAGCATGTTCACCGTGATCTTCGCCCTGGCGCGTACCGTCGGCTGGATCTCGCACTGGAAAGAAATGCTCTCCAGCCCGTACAAGATTGGCCGTCCACGCCAGCTGTACACCGGCTACGAGTCGCGTGACATCACCAAACTGGAAGACCGCAAGTAAGCCCTGCGCTGAACACGAAAAAAGGCTGCCCTCGGGCAGCCTTTTTTTATTGCGGTGGGAGCGGGCTTGCCCCGCGATCGCGATTTGGACTGACACACCGCAATCGCGGGGCAAGCCCGCTCCCACAGGGATACAGTCACCGCAAATCACAAACCTCGATCAACTGTACACCTCAAATCAAGGCTTCTCAGCCTTCGCCTTCAACGCTTTCAAGGTATTGAATGGCGCATCCACGACAAACTTGTTCGCCACCATCGACGGCACACTGCCACCTGGCTCGGTGTGCACCTGGTACGTCACCTCGGTACCACCGTCCCTGGGCTGCAGCTTCCAGAAACCCTGAACCTTGGCCACGCGCACAAAGCCTTTTTCTTCAGGCAGATACTTCGGCACACCTTCAAGTTTGCGGGTCAAGCTGCCATCCGCTTCCTCAGTGGTGGTGACGTGCAGAATGGAGTCGCGCGGGGTGACCGGCCATGGCGTATTGAACTGGGTGTAGGTCCAACTCTGATTGCCCTCGGTCTTGAGCAGCTTTTGCGACTTGCACTCATGAATCCAGGCGCAAGCACCCACGACGTCTTCCTGCAGGGCCCTGACTTTTGCCAGCGGCGCCTTGATCAGCGTTACGCCGCGATAGGCCTTGTAGTCGGAACCGGCAACCTCAGTCAGATCGACCTTGATTCCGTCTTCGCTCTTGGCCTGCTTCCAGTCCTCGGCCTGGGCCAACGGCAGCAGCGCTGCGCTAAGGCCCATGATCAGTGCCACTTGCTTAAACGATCCCATTCTGTTGTTCCTTATTGTCGAAGATCCACGTTTCAAGCCGCCGTCATTTGCTCCAGCCATCCGAGGATCCTGATCGCCTCATCGCGATCGCTGCCGCACACTTCCACATCAGCCTTGAAGCCGCCACACACCGCGGGGCGTTCGGGCTTGCCGAACAACCCGCACAAATTAGCGAGCGACAGATGCAAGCAGCGCTCACCCGCCGGCTTGCCCTTGGGCATACCGGGAATCGGTGAGCTGATGGAGGGCGCGATGCAGCAAGCGCCACATCCTTCACGGCAGTTCATGACAACAGAATCCTCGGCACAGCAAATGATCAATGAATCGGAATAGTAACCGCTTAAACGGTCGTTTGAAATTGCTGGAAACATGAAAACTGGCCTGACCCGCCATGACTGACGGGTCAGTGCGACAACTACTGCTTGAACTCGAACTCGATCGCCGCACCCTCGATATCCTGCTGGCGCGCATCATTGCGCAGCTGCAGCTGCATTTCGTTGCTCAGCAGGCGACCGTTGAGCTGAAACGGGCTGTCGGCAGGAGGCTTCTCGCCAAACAGGTAAGGCAGCAGGGGCTTGGGCGTAGACACCGGATCCTGGGTCGCCGGCTTGAGGTCCTTGACCATTTCGACCGGCAAACGCAGGTCCACTTTGGCTCTCGGCAAGGGTGCCGGGGCAGCCCTGGATGACTTTGCCGCTTTATGTCGGACCGGTTTGGCAGCCGGCTTTTTACTCACCGGTGCCGGCTTGACCTGCTTTTGCTGGACGTTCGGCTTGGCTTTTGTCGAAGTGTTGGCCGGCTTGCCTGGTGTTGCGGCAGGTGGCGTCTGGGCCACAGCATTCCCGGTACCTGCCAGAAGACCCAGCAATGACAGGAACAGGCCAACCCGAGACAAGGCTTTCATAGACACCGAAAATCATCCGCAAAGAGCTATATGCTCCTCGTTCCCGAGAGGGCTGGCAAGTTTATGGCATAACACCTAGAAAAAGTTTGCCGCCCCCGACTCCTGACACAGCTGACTGGCCAACAGACCCAGGGTCATCAAGGCGCGGTCCGCTTCGCGGTTCCAGGGAATCCCGCAGTTCAGGCGGATACAATGGTTGAACTGCTCGGTATTACTGAATATCAGTCCCGGCGCGATACTGATCCCCTGCTGCAGCGCCCGCACATGCAGCTCCTGGGTATTGACTCGCCCAGGCAGGCTCACCCAGAGAATGAAACCGCCGGTCGGCCGGGTCATCTGCGTGCCTTCAGGGAAATGCTGCTGCACCGCCAACTGATAGGCGCTGAGGTTCTTCCGGTACTCCTGGCGGATGTAACGCAAGTGCCGGTCGTAGCCACCATTTTCAAGATATGAGGCAACCCCCATCTGCGTCACACTGCAGGCCGAGTGCGTGGTGAAAGTCTGCAAGCGCTGGATTTCCGCCTGGTATTTACCGGCAATCATCCAGCCGATACGCACCCCGGGCGACAAGGTCTTGGAAAAGCTCGAGCAGTAAATCACCCGCCCCAGGCGATCAAACGCCTTGAGCGCTTTGGTCTTGCCCTGCTCGAACATCAGTTCGCCATAAATATCGTCTTCGACAATCTGGATATCGAAGTCCGAAGCCAGACGCAGCAATTGCTTCTGCCGATCTTCCGGAATAGTGCCACCGAGCGGATTGCTTAGCCGCGCGGTCAATACCAACGCCTTGATCGACCACTGGTTGGCCGCAAGCTGCAGAGCCTCCAGGCTGATACCGGTAGACGGATCGCTGGGAATCTCGATGACCTTCAGCCCCAACAGATCGGCCAGTTGCAGCAAGCCATAATATGTCGGCGACTCGGCGGCGATCAGGTCACCCGGCTTGGTCAACACCCGCAGCGACATCTGCAACGCATCGACACAGCCATGAGTGACCACCACCTCGCTGGGGTCAACCACCACGCCGGCATCACGCATGCGGATGGCGATCTGCCGGCGCAACGGCTCAAAGCCCGGGCTGAACATATAGCTGAACGCCCGCGGGCTATGGAAACGGGTGACCTTGGCCAATTGTTGATGCAGGGCCCGCACCGGTAAATAGTCGACATGGGGCACCGCCGCGCCGAACGGGAACACGCCGTCGCGCCGGGCCTCGGTCAGCACTTGCTGGATGATGCTGCTGCGGGTGACCAGACCGGGGCGCTCGACCCGGGCGATATCCGGGGTCTGCGCAGTCAGCGCCGGGGTCTGGTGCACATAATAGCCAGACTGCGGACGAGCCCGGATCAACCCCTGGTCTTCCAGGTTGGCATAGGCCTGCAACACCGTGGCATGACTGACGTTGAGCTGCGAACTCATCTTGCGCACCGACGGCACCCGCTCACCTGGTTGATAGACACCACGACGGATGTCTTCGGCCAGTTGCTGGGCGATACGCTGATAGAGCAGCAGGTTGGTCATGATCGGTTCTCGACACGCAGGCAATGTAGTTATTTTTGTACGACTCGAAGATTGAGTCAGAATACCGGAACAGTTGCAAAGTGTACTGGGACAGATTGCAGAATAGTCGACAATACAGTTGTGTGACAGCCCCCTGCCGGCACTTTCCGACGCCCATAAAAAAACCCGGTGAGCGGTACTCACCGGGTTTTCCAGAGGGTGTTAGCGCGCTGCGCCAAGCTTGCCCTTTTCGTCGGAAAAGACGATCTCGACGCGACGGTTCTGCGCCCTGCCCCGCTCCGAAGCGTTGGCTTCGACCGGGTATTGGTCGCCATAGCCCTCGACCTGAATGCGCTTTTCGTCGACCCCAAGATCGACCAGCATATCCGCCACCGCCTGCGCCCGGTCGCGGGACAACTTGAGGTTGTCCTCCGCAGCACCCGTGCTGTCGGTGTAACCCTCGATACGCACAACACGCTTGGGGTTGAGTTGCAGGAACTGCACGAGCTTGAGCACGGTTCGATTGGCCGAATTCTTCAACTCGGCGCGACCGGTGTCGAACAGCACATCGCCCAACGTCATGACCAGGCCGCGATCGCTCTGGGTGGTGGCCAGGCTGACAATCTGCGCCTCCAGCCACTTGCCCTGCTGCTGCACACTGGCAAGCTTGGCCTCACGCAGCGCCAACTGCAGGCGTTGACGCTCGAGTTCAAGCTTGGCCAGACGTTCCTGATTGAGCACCAGATTGCTGTGCTCACGGGCAATATCACTGTAGCGCTGGCTCAGGTAGGCGTAGTGGCGCACATCGGCACCGGTTCCGAAGTAGCTGGACAGCCGGTCGGCCCGCGCCAGCGACTCACCCGCACGAATGACATCGCGTGGTGCACTGCGCAGCACATCGGAATCGTCCTTGACGGTCTGGAATTTGGCCGTCGCTTCATCCAGTGCCGTCTCGCTGCGCTGACTGGCGCAACCCTGTAGACCGACGAGCCCGAGCAACAGCAAGGCTGCCATAGGTTTGATCGAACTCACGGCTGTTCTCCCAACTGTTTACGCAGGCGATTGACCCGCGATTGCAGCAGGTCGAGCTGCTCTTTGCTTTTGCTGGTCAACACCCGCGCCTCGGCCAGGCGCGCGTCGAGCTCGGCCTGTTCGGCGCGCATGCGTGCATCGCGATAAGCCTCATGGCTCATGTTGACCTGGGCCCGGGCCATTTTGTCTTCGGCCAGCTTCAGCTCTGCCACTTCATCGGTCGCACCGACGGCCTTGGCCTGCGCCAGCGCCTGCTCGGACAGGCGCAGCTGTTCATGGGGGGCCGGGTCATTGGCGCATCCGGCCAGAGCCAGCAGCGCCAGGGCGGCGAATAGTGAATGAGTTCTCACACAATCTTCCTACTGTTTAGGGGCATCCAGCGGCACCTGCATCTGCGCCTTCCAGCGCTCGACATTGCGTTGCAGTACCGCCTGGGACACGCCGGAGGCCGGCAATTCTGTCAGCTTTTTTGCCAGTTGTCCGCGCAACCAGGCGTCATTGCATGCCGAATTATGCGAAAGCGCCAAATACAGTCCAGGGCGATCCAGAGGCAAGCCGCGGGCGATCAACGCATTGCTCATACCCAAGGTCTGGGCCATGGCCATACCGGCATAACGTCCGGCCAGCACGTAGTCGACCTGGCCCAGCAACAGCTTCTGGAACGCCTGGGTCAGATTCTGCGCTGGCGTCAGCCGCAACTGGCTCTTGGCGTAGGCTGAAAATTCGGGGGTAAGGCGCGCTTTTTCCGAAACACTGCCCTGATGCTCGCGCAGATCGGACAAGGTGTCGTAGACCAATGATGAATCGTGGCGGGTCCAGACCACGTACTCATTGCTTAGCAACGACGGGTGTACATAGTCCACCGTAGTGAGCTCAGCCACGGCGAAGGGCGAATCAATCAGCAGATCCACACGACCGCTACGCACCTCTTCCAGCGCCTGGTTGCGCGTTCCGCTATCGAGCACTTCAACTTTCAGACCCAACTCGCCGGCAACCTGCCTGAACAGGTCGACGTTGGCGCCGATCAGGTGTTTGGGGTCTTGTGGATCGCGCCAGGAATAAGGCGGAGCGTCAGGGCTGCCGGTAGCCACCAGCCGCTCACATTTACCCACGGCCCACGCCGGCAACGGCATCAGCAGCGCAGCGAACACCAGCGCCGTGTTGATCCGGCCATGCCATCCCATGCAACCCCTCCCTACCCTTTGTACCCTGAATGAAAAAGCCCGATCGGTCGGGCTGTGCGAGGCAGGCCTGCACAGCCCGAACGGATCGGGCTCTTTTATAAGTGAAGCGGCTGGATTAAACCAGCTTCTCCAGCTCAGGGATGGCTTCGAACAGGTCAGCGACCAGACCGTAATCGGCCACCTGGAAGATCGGCGCTTCTTCGTCCTTGTTGATCGCAACGATCACTTTGGAGTCTTTCATGCCGGCCAGGTGCTGGATCGCGCCGGAGATACCGACGGCAATGTACAGCTGTGGCGCAACGATCTTGCCGGTCTGACCGACCTGCATGTCGTTCGGTACGAAACCTGCGTCGACTGCGGCGCGCGAAGCACCCACTGCGGCGCCCAGCTTGTCGGCCAGGGCGTACAGGTGTTTGAAGTTGTCACCGTTCTGCATGCCACGGCCGCCGGAAACGACGATCTTGGCAGCGGTCAGCTCTGGGCGGTCGGACTTGGCCAGCTCTTCGCCAACGAACGCCGATTTGCCAGCGTCGTGAGCAGCTGCGACAGCCTCGACCGCAGCCGAACCACCTTCCGCGGCAACGGCATCAAAGCCGGTGGAGCGTACGGTGATGACTTTGACGGCAGCGTTCGATTGCACGGTGGCAATGGCGTTACCGGCATAGATCGGACGCTTGAAGGTGTCAGCCGATTCCACCGAGATGATCTCGGAGATCTGGTCAACGTCCAGCAGCGCAGCAACGCGTGGCAGGATGTTCTTGCCGTTGGAGGTAGCAGGTGCCAGCACGTGGCTGTAGCCCTTGCCCAGCTCGGCTACCAGCGGCGCGACGTTTTCCGGCAGTTGGTGCGCGTAAGCGGCGTTGTCGGCAACCAGCACCTTGGCAACGCCAGCAATCTTGGCTGCAGCTTCAGCAACGCCACCGACATTCTGGCCAGAGACCAGCACGTGGATGTCGCCACCGATTTTGGCGGCAGCAGCAACAGTGTTCAGGGTGGCCGGGGCAACGGCACCGTTTTCGTGTTCAGCGATAACCAGGATAGTCATTTAGATTACCTTCGCCTCGTTCTTCAGTTTCTCGACCAGTTCAGCAACCGACTTGACCTTGATACCCGCGCTGCGTGCAGCTGGCGCTTCGACTTTCAGGGTCTTGTTGGTGGAGGCGGTGGAAACGCCCAGCGCGTCTGGAGTAACGGTTTCCAGCGGCTTTTTCTTGGCCTTCATGATGTTCGGCAGCGACGCGTAGCGCGGCTCGTTCAGACGCAGGTCGGTGGTGACGATCGCTGGCAGGTTCAGCGCAACGGTCTGCAGGCCGCCGTCGATTTCACGGGTAACGTTGACCTTGTCGCCAGCCACTTCAACCTTGGAGGCGAAAGTGCCTTGAGCGAAGCCAGTCAGCGCCGCCAGCATCTGGCCGGTCTGGTTGTTGTCGCTGTCGATCGCTTGCTTGCCAAGGATCACCAGCTGAGGCTGTTCTTTGTCGACCACCGCCTTGAGCAGTTTGGCCACGGCCAGCGAGGTCAGCTCTTCTGCGGACTCGACCAGCACGGCACGGTCGGCACCCAGTGCCAGCGCGGTACGCAGTTGCTCCTGGGCAGTGGCCGGGCCGACGGTAACGACGACGATCTCGCTCGCAACGCCCTTTTCTTTCAGGCGTACGGCTTCTTCTACGGCGATTTCGCAGAAGGGGTTCATGGACATCTTGACGTTAGCAAGGTCGACGCCGGAGTTGTCCGCCTTGACGCGAACCTTGACGTTATAGTCGACCACTCGTTTGACAGCTACAAGAACCTTCATGGATTCCTCGTTACTCTCCGGTGAAAAGAATGTCGCCTGGGGCAAACCCGGCGATTGCGCGTGGGTACAAGGGCACCTCTAAAAACGATTGCAGCCGATAGAATTTAACCCTGACCCAGCAGTCCCAATTCGACCTTGCAACAGCAAAACCCGTGAGTCATTTTCTGTCGTGGTGTGTAAACTCCACTACAAAGCGGCCCGCGGCCCAGCTGCCCTGCTTTTCGCCTGGTTTTTAGGGGTGCACCTGCATCCGGCGGTCAGCCTACGGCGAGCGCAAAACCGCTCGTATCTTGACCGTAACGCCCAATCCGGTCAATACGGCAAACCGGTCAGATTCACGCCGTGCGTCTTTGATTTTACTGGCCTGCGGCAAATTCAAACAAACGTTTGTATTGGACCCCGTGAGTGGTGTAGATATAATGCGCGGCCAAGAGAAAGCGGTGTAGTCCGTCATCACTCGAGCTACAGCTTACACGTACCGAAAAATGACCGCCTGACACCCGCCAACAAAGAAAAACCGATGAGCCTTGAGTAGGAGAGAACCTGTGGAACGCGAATACATGGAATTCGACGTGGTCATTGTCGGCGCTGGCCCGGCTGGCCTGTCCGCCGCCTGCCGACTGAAGCAGAAGGCCGCCGAAGCCGGTAACGAAATCAGCGTCTGCGTGGTCGAGAAAGGCTCGGAAGTCGGTGCCCACATCCTCTCCGGCGCAGTTTTCGAACCGCGCGCCCTGAACGAACTGTTCCCGGACTGGAAAGAGCTCGGCGCCCCGCTCAACACCGAAGTCAAACGCGACGACATCTACGTGCTCAAGGATGCTGGCAGCTCGATCAAGGTCCCTGACCTGTTCGTGCCCAAGACCATGCACAACGAAGGCAACTACATCATCTCCCTGGGCAACCTGTGCCGCTGGCTGGCCCAGCAGGCCGAGAACCTGGGCGTGGAGATCTACCCTGGCTTCGCCGCCCAGGAAGCCCTGTTCGACGAGAACGGCGTAGTCCGCGGGATCATCACCGGCGACCTGGGTGTCGACCGTGAAGGCAACCCGAAAGAAGGCCTGTACACCCCGGGCATGGAGCTGCGCGGCAAGTACACCCTGTTTGCCGAAGGCTGCCGTGGTCACATCGGCAAGCAACTGATCAAACGCTTCAACCTGGACAACGAATCCGACGTCCAGCACTACGGCATCGGCCTGAAAGAAATTTGGGAAATCGATCCGGCCAAGCACGAGCAAGGCCTGGTTGTGCACACCGCTGGCTGGCCGCTGGATGTCATGGCCAAGGAAAACACCGGCGGCTCGTTCCTCTATCACCTGGAAAACAACCAGGTGGTGGTTGGCCTGATCGTCGATCTGTCGTACAGCAACCCGTTCCTGTCGCCGTTCGACGAATTCCAGCGCCTCAAGCACCACCCGGTGATCAGCCAGTACCTCGAAGGCGGCAAGCGCATCAGCTACGGCGCCCGCGCCCTGGCCAAAGGCGGCCTCAACTCGCTGCCGAAAATGGTCTTCGCCGGTGGCGCCTTGATCGGTTGCGACCTGGGCACCATGAACGTGGCCAAGATCAAGGGCAGCCATACCGCAATGAAGTCCGGCATGCTCGCTGCCGACGCAGTGGCCGATGCCCTGCTGGCCGGTGGTGAAGGCGGCGATCAACTCAACAGCTACGTCGAAGCCTTCAAGGCCAGCTGGCTGTATGAAGAGCTGTTCTCCAGCCGTAACTTCGGCCCGGCCATGCACAAGTTCGGCCCGATGCTCGGCGCGGCGTTCAACTACCTCGACCAGAACTGGTTCGCTGGCAAACTGCCGTTCACCCTGCACGACACCAAGCCGGACTACGCCTGCCTGAAGCTGGCCGCTGACTCGAAAAAGATCGACTACCCGAAACCGGATGGCAAACTCAGTTTCGACAAGCTCAGCTCGGTGTTCCTCTCCAGCACCAACCATGAAGAAGAACAACCCTGCCACCTGAAACTGGCCGATGCGAGCATCCCGATTGGCACCAACCTGCCGCTGTACGATGAACCGGCCCAGCGCTACTGCCCGGCTGGAGTATACGAAGTGGTGACCCAGGAGGACGGCAACAAGCGCTTCCAGATCAACGCCCAGAACTGCGTGCACTGCAAGACCTGTGACATCAAGGACCCTTCGCAGAACATCACCTGGGTAACGCCGGAAGGCGCTGGTGGTCCGACTTACCCGAACATGTAAATCAGGCTGCCAACAAAAAGCCCCCTCGCCTTGCGGCCAGGGGGCTTTTTATTCAGGGTGGATCAGGCCGTCCTTACCTCTTCGAACAGTTCGGGATGACGATCAAGCAGCTTGAGCAACTTGACCAGCGCCAAGGGAGGCCTGGTTTTGCCATTCTCATAACGGGAAAAGGCATTGACTCCACCGCCAAAAATCTCCGCAGCTTCGCGCTGATCCAGCGCCAGTTTCTTGCGGACCGCCGCGATAAAGCCGGGATCGACAGTCGTTGCGTTAACCTGGCGGTTGAACGCGAGCATGGCCGCACTGACGCGTCGAGACTCCTGAGCATCAAGCACTGCCTCACCGCAACTCGGACAGAAATCTCCCACCACACCTGGCACTTGGGTTGATTCGCCCTTGTAGGTGTAAGGCAGATCACGGGTGGAATTTACCAGCTCGGCTGCGCCACAGGCTGGGCATTTCATGCTTGCAACTCCTTGAAGGATACGATGAGCAGATCATCGATAACCGTCAGCTTCAGATAGATCCAACCGGCCTTGGTAAACGGCCGGTAGACGTCTTGCCAGATGCGATGATCACCATGAGTGGTCATGCTTTTATAGAAGTCCGTGATAGTCAGGCTGCCAACCACTTCTATCATCTGGTCGTAATCCAGGCCAAGCGCCGCGCCTCCAGCCATTGCAGCAGCTGTCGTTCGAATTTGACCTGCCTCCAGCAGCGCTTTGATCCTTGAAAGCCTGCAATGCGGAACCCGCTTCTCCATGAGCAAATTAACCTAGTAGGTTTAATTTGGCAAGTTGGTTAGTCCAACCGCCCTGCTCTGGAAGTCTGCCTGATCAGCGCCCGAAACGACGGACACCATTGTCACAACACATTAAGAGAAGCCTGTGGAGCGTCATCCTCGCAGCGCGCAGGCTCCTTCGCAGCAAAATACATCGCAGTCAGTAGTCCCACAGCCCCCATAATGAAGCTGAACCCCACACACACCCACGGGCTCCACGGCATCAACGCAATCAACATCATCGGTGTGGTACTGGCCCACAGCGCATAGGCGATGTTGTAGGTAAAGGAAATCCCCGACACCCGGATCGGTGCCGGGAACAACCCGACCATCACCGACGGCACCACGCCCACCACACCACAGGCCAATCCTGCCAGGGCATAGGCCAGCCCGGGCCACTGCCAACCACTCACCAGACTCGCATACAGGGCACCGATGCCCAGCGGCAGCAGCAGACTGTAGAACATCAGCGCGCGCCAGGCGCCGATCCGGTCGACCAACAGCCCGGCCAGCACGCAACCAATGTTAAGAAAGACGATGCCCATGCTGCTCAACGCGAAGGTGTGTCCGGCACTCATGCCAAAGCGCTGCTGCATCACCGTCGGGGTGATGACCACCAACACCACCACCGCCGAGGTCAGCACACAGGTCAGCAGCACAGCAGGAAGCAGCGCCCGCCGGTGCTCACTCAACACCGTGCGCAGCGGGAATGCTACGGGCTGCTCACGGCGCTCGCGCAAGGCCAGGAACACTGGCGTCTCGCTCAACCAGCGGCGCAGCCATACACCAATTACACCGAACACCCCACCCAACAGGAACGGGAAGCGCCAGGCGTAGTCGAGGATCTCTTGTGGCGTGAACAGTTGCGCCAGCAGCGTGGCCGTCAAGGCGCCAAGCAGGTAACCGAAAGTCAGGCCTGCCTGGAGAAAGCCCAGGGCGTAGCCGCGCCGTCCGGCCGGTGCGTGCTCGGCAACGAACACCCAGGCACTGGGCACTTCGCCGCCTACCGCCGCCCCCTGGAGAATCCGCAGTGCGAGCAGAATCAGCGGGGCGAAATAGCCGATTTCGGCATAGGTCGGCATCACCCCGATCAACAGGCACGGCAAGGCCATCATCAGGATACTCAGGCTGAAGACCTTCTTGCGTCCCAGGTGGTCGGCAAAGTGCGCCATCAGGATCCCGCCCAGGGGTCTGGCCAGGTAGCCGGTGACAAAGATCCCGAAACTCTGCAACAGACGCAGCCACTCGGGCATCTGCGGCGGGAAGAACAACTGGCTGAGGGTCAGGGCGAAGAACACGAAGATGATGAAGTCGTAGATTTCCAGCGCGCCACCCAATGCCGCCAGGCTCAGGGTTTTGTGATCGCTGCGCGTCAGGCGTAGCGCTGGCGCAGGCGTGATGGCTGTCATAAGGGCATCCGTCAATCGATGGGCATCGACGCGCTCTGCGGCGCGCCTGGGCGAACGCCAGAGAATAGCAAAACACACCACAAGGGTGCGCCAACTGTTGCCACGGTTCAGGATTGACGGGAAAAAATCGACGGCGCAAAACTCATCCGTCGCGGTGAATACCCCGCCGGGGATGCCCGGTCGAACACCCCCGGCAGCTGCCCGATGACTTTCGGCGAATCGATGATCGCCATGAAGGTATGCATGGTCTCGTCGTCGGGGACCTTGGGCAGACTGACATTCACCGCTTCGCGCTGGGCGCTGGGAATGGCCGGCACTTTCAGGTGCTGGGACTGGTACAGCAGGGCGTGCTGGATCTGGGCGCTGCCCCGGCAAAAGCGTTCCAGGTCGACCCCGACATGGCTGGCCAGGTCAATGTTGCCCACCAGCAGGTTGAATGGTTGCAGTGCGCTCAATACCAGGCGCTGCAGGTCTTCAAACGATTCGACCGGAGCAATGCGATAGTAGCCCATGCCATTGAGGATTTTCTCCAGCTGCAGCAATTGCATCGGATGCTCGTCGGCGATCAGGATCCGCAGTGATTTGTTTGGCATCGTCTATGACCAAGGCTGGAGAGCGTTAGTGGCATTCCTTGACCATAACTGCGCCAATAACTCAACTACAGGCTGGAGGCGAGCACTTCGCCAGATATAGGGTCTTTCTTGATAGTTGTTGGGAAATCCGCAGAAAGCAAGCGCGCTCACAACGAAATTTTCACACTCCCCCACTAACGCGCGCCTATCAGGACTCCCAAAGCCGCATGCGCACACGACAGTGTTTCATCGCATTGACGATGTGTTTTTCCACCAGGCTGCGGGAAATACCCAGACGTTCGGCGATTTCCTGATGTGACAGACCTTCGAGCTTGCGCAACAGAAAACTGTCGCGACAGGGCTTGCTCAATTCACCGAGGGCTCGCTGCATCAGCTCCAGGCGCTGTCGCAGCTCCATCTCCTGAGACGGTGCCGGGGAAAAGAAGCGTTCGTCACTGTCGAGCACTTCCAGTGGCTCGGCCCGGCGCAACAGACCCCGGCGATGGCCATCGATCACCAGGTTCAGGGCCGTACGATAGAGGAAAGCCCGCGGATGCTCGACGTCGCTATCGGCCGTGCGCTCCAGCACGCGGGTGTAGGCATCATGGGCGACGTCTTCAGCCGCCTGACGGTTACCCAGGCGGGCGCAGAGGAAACTCACCAGTTCGCGATAGTAGTTTTCCAACACAGCACCTGGCCGCGGCGTCGCGGGGTTTTCCCGGCTCTGGGTGAGCGGAGTTGAATGATGGCAGATTGGAATAATACAAATTATAATTATTCTCAGCAAGGTCGAGCGAGCGGCTCTGCTGCCAGCCCCCACCCGATCACCTGCTGAACCTCAATAGCCACGGTAAATTCCGCCGCCAGTCTCTCGTTTACCTGGGAGCCGCCCGTGTCTGTCGTGTTTGTCTGCCAGCGTGACCCACGGCTCAACCCCTTTGGCTGGAACCCTGCATGAGACGTCCTTCGAACAAACGCCGCCTGCTGCTTTGTGGCCTCGGCCTGCTCAGCCTGACTGCCCTGCTCGCCTGGAAAACCCTGCCCGGTCGTGGCGACCCGCTCAGCACCGTCAGTGTGACGCGCAACGATATCGAAAGCAGCGTAACCGCGCTGGGCACCTTGCAACCGCGGCGCTACGTGGACGTTGGTGCCCAGGCCTCAGGGCAGATCCGCAAACTGCATGTGGAGGTCGGCGACCAGGTCAAGACGGGGCAACTGCTGGTCGAGATCGACCCCTCGACCCAACAGGCCAGGCTCGATGCCGGGCGTTTCTCGATCGACAACCTCAAAGCTCAGCTGGCTGAACAGCAAGCCCAGTACCAACTCGCCGAACAACAATACAAACGCCAGCGCAACCTGGCCGCCGGCGGCGCCACCCGCGAGGAAGATGTGCAAAGCGCCCAGGCTCAGTTAAAAGTGACCCAGGCCCGCATCGACATGTACCGCGCGCAGATCCGCCAGGCCCAGGCCAGCCTGCGCAGCGATGAGGCGGAACTTGGCTACACGCGCATCTATGCGCCGATGTCCGGAACCGTAGTCGCCGTGGATGCGCGCGAGGGCCAGACTCTCAACGCTCAGCAACAGACACCCTTGATCCTGCGCATCGCCAAACTGTCGCCGATGACCGTCTGGGCGCAGGTATCAGAAGCCGACATCGGTCATGTCAAACCGGGCATGTCGGCCTACTTCACTACCCTGGCGGGCGGCAAGCGCCGCTGGACCAGCACCGTACGCCAGATCCTGCCGGTCCCCCCCAAGCCCCTGGACCAGTCCAGCCAGGGTGGTGGCAGCCCGGCCAGCGCCAGTGGCACAGGCACGGCAAGCAAAGTGGTGCTGTACACCGTGCTGCTGGACGTGGACAACCCCGATAACGCCTTGATGGCGGAAATGACCACCCAGGTGTTTTTCGTTGCCGGCCGCGCCAGCAAGGTGCTGAGTGTACCGGTGGCCGCACTGGATGAAGATGCCAGCGACGAAAACCTGCGCATTGCCCAGGTGCTCGATGCCAGCGGCAAGATCGAGCCACGCCGGGTACGCACCGGGCTAAGCGACCGCCTGCGGGTGCAAGTGCTTGAAGGTTTGAACGAAGGTGAGCAGCTGTTGATCGGCGCACCTGCTGCCAGCGGAGGTTGAATGAGTACGCCGCTGATCGAACTGCGCGAGATCCGCAAATCCTACGGCGGGGTCGATACCCCGAAGGTCGAAGTGGTGCGAGGTATCAGCCTGGCGATCCACCCGGGCGAGTTCGTCGCCATTGTCGGCGCGTCCGGCTCCGGCAAGTCAACCTTGATGAACATTCTCGGCTGCCTGGATCGTCCGACTTCCGGTAGCTACCTGTTCGCCGGCAAGGATGTCGCCGAGCTGGACAGCGACGAGCTGGCCTGGGTGCGCCGTGAAGCCTTCGGTTTCGTGTTCCAGGGCTACCATTTGATCGCCTCAGGCTCGGCCCAGGAGAACGTCGAGATGCCGGCCATTTATGCCGGTACCCCGGCTGCCGAACGCCATGCCCGCGCCAGCGTCCTGCTCAATCGCCTGGGGCTCGCCAGCCGCACCGGCAATCGCCCACACCAACTCTCCGGTGGCCAGCAGCAGCGGGTGTCGATTGCCCGTGCGTTGATGAACGGCGGCCATATCATCCTTGCCGACGAACCCACCGGTGCCCTCGACAGCCAGAGCGGCGCTGAAGTCATGGCCCTGCTCGATGAACTGGCCAGCCAGGGCCATGTGGTGATCCTGATCACTCACGATCGCGAAGTGGCGGCCCGGGCCAAGCGCGTCATCGAGATTCGCGACGGCCTGATCGTCAGTGACTCGGCCAACGAACAGTCCAGCGTACCCGTAGGCGCCCCCGGCCTGCAGGCTGAAGACCTGCGCCAGCGCCTGGACCAGGGCGCCACCCACAGCGGCGCCTGGAAAGGCGAGATGGTCGAAGCACTGCAAGCGGCCTGGCGGATCATGTGGATCAACCGTTTTCGTACCGCCCTGACCTTGCTCGGTATCGTTATCGGCGTGGCGTCGGTGGTAGTCATGCTTGCCGTCGGCGAAGGCAGCAAGCGCCAGGTCATGGCGCAAATGGCCGCATTTGGCTCCAACATCCTTTACCTCAGCGGGAGCGCGCCAACCCTGCGCGACCCCGCGGGCGTCATCACCCTGGACGACGTTGCTGCCGTGGGCAGTCTGCCTCAGGTGAAGATGATCATGCCGGTGATCGGCGACAAACTGATGGTGCGCTACGGCAACAACAACCAGCAATTCTATGTCGGCGGCAATAACACCTACTTCTGCGAAATCTTCAACTGGCCGGTGGTCCAGGGCAGCTTCTTCACCGAAGCCGATGAACAGGCCGCTGCCGCCGTCGCGGTGATCGGCCAGAAGGTCAAGGAAAAGCTGCTCGGCGCCCAGGTTGATCCGATCGGCCAGTACATCCTGGTAGAAAACGTCCCCTTCCAGGTAGTCGGCATCCTTGCCGGCAAAGGCGCCAGCTCTGGCGATCAGGACAGTGACGAGCGCATCGTGGTGCCCTACTCGGCGGCGGCGATCCGTCTGTTCGGTAGCCGCGACCCGGAGTACGTGACCATCGCCGCGGCCGACTCACGGCGGGTGGCCGAAACCGAAGCTGCGATCGACAGATTGATGCTCAAGCTGCACCACGGCAAGCGCGATTTCGAGTTGAGCAACGACGCCGCCCTGATCCAGGCCGAGGCGCGCACACAGAACACCCTGTCACTGATGCTTGGCTCTATCGCCGCAATCTCTCTGCTGGTCGGCGGCATCGGCGTGATGAACATCATGCTCATGACCGTACGCGAGCGCACCCGCGAAATTGGTATCCGCATGGCCACTGGTGCCCGTCAACGCGACATCCTGCGCCAGTTCCTCAGCGAGGCAGTATTGCTATCGATGGTCGGCGGCCTTACCGGCATTGCCCTGGCCTTGCTGATTGGCGGCGTGCTGCTGCTTGGCAACATCGCCGTGGCCTTTTCCCTGGCGGCCGTGCTCGGCGCCTTTGCCTGCGCAGTGGTCACCGGGGTGGTGTTCGGCTTCATGCCGGCGCGCAAAGCCGCCCGTCTCGACCCGGTCAAAGCCCTTACCAGCGAATAATCAATGAACCTGCCCAGCCGTCTCAGTGTGTTGTCCATCAGCCTGTTCATCGCCGCTTGCAGCAACACACTCACGCCACCACAAAGTGGTCTGCAAGCTCCGGATGCCTGGCAAAGCCATACCGCCACACTCGATCAGCCACTGCCGCAACAGGACTGGTGGCAGCAGTTTTCCAGCGTCGTACTCGATCAACTGATCGAGCAAGCGCGGCAAAACAGTTTCGACCTCGCCGCTGCCGCCGCCAGGGTCCGCCAGGCCCAGGCCTCGGCAGTGATCGCCGGTGCCCCGCTGCTGCCGGAGGTCAAGTTCGGCCTGGATGGCAGCCGCCAGCGCCTGCTGCACGGCAATGGTTTCAATCAGCTCGACGCCAGCAGCCGCGAACGTACCAGTACCTCGTTCAATACCCGCCTGAGCGCCAGCTACGAGATCGACTTCTGGGGCGGCAAGGCCGCCGCCCGTGACAGCGCCCTGTTTGATCTGGACGCCAGCCGTTACGACCGGCAAACGGTCGAGCTGACCCTGCTCAGCGGCGTTGCCAACAGCTACCTGCAAAGCCTGGCGCTGGCCGAGCAGGTGCGTATTGCCCAGCTCAACCTGGCCAACGCCGAGGACGTGCTACGCCTGGTGCAGACCCGCTACGACTCGGGCTCGGCCACGGCCCTGGAGTTGGCCCAGCAACGCAGCCTGGTCGCAGGCCAGGCGCGCCAGGTACCGTTGTTCGAACAGCAACTGCAGGAGGCCCGTATCACCCTGGCGACTCTGCTGGGCGAACCGGTACAGACGCTGGCACCGATCCAGGAGTCCCTCGACGGGGTGCACTGGCCGGAGATTGGCAGTGGCGTACCCAGCGAGCTGCTCAGCCGTCGCCCCGATATTGCCGCCGCCGAAGCACGCCTGGCCGCCGCCCAGGCCAATGTCCAGGTAGCGCGTGCGGCGATGCTGCCAAGCCTGACCCTGGGCGCTGACCTGGGCTCAGGCGCCGACACCTTCGCCCAGATTCTGCGCAGCCCCTACTACACCCTGAGTGCCGGCCTGGCCGCGCCGATTTTCAACAATGGGCGTCTGCGGGCCGAGCGGGACAAGGCCCGGGCCCAGCAGGAAGAGCTGTTGCAGAACTATCGCAGCAGCATCGTGGCCGGCTTTGCCGATGTCGAGAAAGCCCTCAATGCTATCAGCGGTGTGGACGATCAGCGCCAGTGGCAGGATCAGGAAGTCGAGCAGGCGCGTACGGCCTTTACCCTGTCGGAAAGCCGCTATCGGGCGGGTGCCGAAACCTTGCTGACCGTGCTGGAGACCCAGCGCACCTTGTACCAGGCTCAGGACCAGCAGGCGCAGCTGCGCTTGGCGCGACTGCAAGGCAGTGTGGCGTTGTACAAGGCGTTGGGTGGGGGTTGGCAGGTGCCACAGTAAACGCGTTATCGCGGGGCAAGCCCGCTCCCACCGGCCCGAAACTGAACCTGTGGGAGCGGGCTTGCCCCGCGATCAAATGCTCAGGAAATGATCCCACGCAACGACAGATGCCGCGCATACCATGGCCGTTGCGGCACTCGACGGGTCAGGTCACCGATCTTTTCGTCTTCGCCATAGGTGATACGCAGCGCCAGTTTCATGGTTTCCACATCCATCTCCACCGACTTGCCAGGCAAGGTCCCGGGCACGGTGCTGCAGCCATGGGTCACCGGCCCCAGCCAGGGATCGTCGACCTCGACCCAGCGCCCCGGGGCAAACCATTTCACGCCATTGACCTCAAGCCTGCGCACCTGGCCTGGGTTGTGCCGCTCATGGGCGCGATACCAGTCTTCGATACGGTCGTCGATCCAGCCATGAAAGCCCCAGAATACCGGGTTCACATGCGAAGAGAACGGATCGCCAAGGAAGTCGTTTTGCGCGCCGAACCAGCGCGAAGCAAAGTCAGCCGGATCGCGGGCAAAAGGTACCGGTGCACCGTTGACCGGATCCCGAGGTATCGAGGCCCAGCACATGTGCAACCAGTCATGCAGGTTCATCTCCAGCTCTGAGCCGAACGTACCCAGCGTCAGTTTCGACAGGTAGAGCGGATCCTGGTACTGCGACTCCCAGACCTGGAAGTTACTGCAGAACGTTTCACCGGTCTTGATCGCCGATACCCACTGGCCATAGGCATCATCGCCCGGCGCCTGCCAGGTCGGCGGTACGCAGTAGCCATCATGGTTGTCGAAGTAGCGGGCGAAGCCCTGACGGTCCTGCTCGACGTTGGGTTTTGGCAAGGGGAAATGGCTCCAGGACGGCAGGTCCTGCAGGGTGCGGGCAGTCGCGAGCATGTCCCGGTGCATGAACAGAAAATCGATCCCCGATCCATTGCGATGTTTGCGTGGGCCACGGGCATCGCGCTCCTGGTCCCGAGGCCCGGGTTGCCAGCCCAGCCCACGCAAGGCGCCGCGCTTTTCTTCGGACAGGGTGTGCCACTTGTCCCGGGTCGCATGCCAGAGCTGGTGAAACAGACGGTGCTCGGCGCTGATCACCCAGGCCTGCATTTGCGGGGTATAGGGCAAGCGTTCACGGGCCTCGGGGAACAGACGCTTGACCGCGACAAAGTGGCTGTCCAGCAGTGGCAAAGCCATGGAGCGGTCCAGCGGCTGCAGGCGGCCGCTCAAAGTGCCGCTGCCGGCATTGGCAAAACTGCCCCAGACTTCATCCAGACTGGCAATGCACTCATAGTCGGTGCCGCCCTGATTGCTCAGCAGACGCCAACGCACTTGCGCGCTGGAGGCACCAACCAGGTCACCCACTACCCGATACGCCACCGGCCCCGGCCCCTCAAGGCGGCTCTTTTCATCGACGAAGCCACGCAGTCCACGGCCCTTGCTTGCAACGTCCAGGTACAGTTGCAACCCTTGCTCAGGCAAGCCGGTAAGCCCGCCCTGGCTGCCGTAAACGCGCAGATCCCAGACCCCGCGCAGCTGGTCCGCCAATTGCTGACCGGCGACATCGGCCAATTCGACACTGGCCTCACCTGGCGTGACGATATCGTCCTCAGGGTCATGGGTCAGTTCCTTGTACGCGTAATAGGCCGCTGGCACCGCTGCACCCGCCACTGCCAGGCCCGCTATGAATCCTCGTCGCGATATCGTCATTGTCCTACCCGTGTCCGCCATAAAGCAGGCTTTATCCAAGCTAGGACGTATCCTGGAACGGAAAATTTAACGGCTGGACCGGCGGCTAATTCAGCTGTGCAGGGATTCGTTTCTCAGGTGAATTCTCTGCAAAAGGGTATCGCTCATGTCCTCTTCCACCTCCTTGGCCAGCGCTTTGGGCAACGGCCTGCGCAAGCTGGTTGGCAAACCGGCCAGGCCCAGTGGCTACCGCATGTTCGACGTCCAGCTCAAGGCAATAATTCGCCTGAGCCCATCGCTCACCCGCTTTGTTTTCAGCGGTGACGACGTCGCGCAAATGCACACCCTGGCCGCCGACCAGCGCATCAAGATTTTCTTTCCCGGCGCCAACGGCCAGCCACCGCAATTGCCCAAGCAAGGCTCCTGGCAAGAAGCCCGGCGTGGCCTGGATGCCCAGAGCAGCCCGCCGATGCGTACCTACACCATCCGCGCCCTGCGGCGTGAGGCGCTGGAGGTGGATGTCGACTTTGTCCTGCATGGCGTCAACGGCCCCGCCTCGGCTTGGGCGACCCAGGCCTGCATCGGTGACCGCCTGCAGATGGTCGCGCCCAATCTGGCCTTCGCTGGCGACCCCGGTGGTTACGAATGGCGACCGCCCAAGGACCTGCGCACCTTGCTGCTGGTCGGAGACGAAACCGCCCTGCCCGCCATCGCCGGCATTCTCGAACAAATGGTCTTGGACTATCCCAAGGTACCGGTGCAGGCATTCATTGAAGTGCCCGGCGAACAGGACTGTCTTGATTTGACCTGCAGCGCGGCGACTGAGCTGCACTGGCTACCGCGCGACGTGCTCAACGGTGAACATGGCGATGCGATGATTCATGCCGTGCGCGAACTGGCACGACTGCCTCGTAGACAGCTCGACAACACCGATGCACTTGAGGACGTCGATATCGACCAGCAGATTCTCTGGGAGCGTGGACTGCCCGGCGATGGTGAGTTCCATGCCTGGATTGCCGGTGAGTCTGCTGCGGTAATGGGTATCCGCCGCTTCCTGGTCCAGGAGCGGGGGTTGGACCGCAAAACATTGACCTTGATGGGTTACTGGCGTGCTGGGCGCTCGTTCGATTGAGGAACTGATCGCGGGGCAAGCCCGCTCCCACAGGGGTTGTGTGATCTCTGTGGGAGCGGCGGTGCGACGATTCGACTTGCCCCGCGATCGCGCTGTCAGCGGCTGGCCACAGCCGCAGCCAGCGCCCGCCCGAATCGCGCAGCCACTTCATCGATCTGCTCGGCAGTGATCACCAACGGCGGTAGGAAGCGCACAACAGCCCCCTGACGCCCTCCCAGCTCAAGAATCAGACCACGCTTGAGGCACTCACGCTGAACCAGCGGTGCCAACTGCGGGCACGCGGCCGGGTGGCCCAGGGCATCCTTGGCACTTTCCGGATCGACCAGCTCGACGCCGAGCATCAGGCCACGGCCACGAATATCGCCCAGTTGCGCAAAGTCCTTCTGCAGATGGCGCAGATGCCCGCTCAGGCGTTCACCCATTGCCTGGGCATGGGCGCACAGATCGTGATCCTTGATGTATTTCATCACCGCCGAACCGGCAGCCATGGCCATCTGGTTGCCGCGGAACGTCCCGGCATGTGCCCCCGGTTGCCAGGTATCCAGCCACTGGCGGTAGACCACTACCGCCAGGGGCAGGCTGCCACCAATGGCTTTGGACATCACCACCACATCAGGAACGATGCCTGCGTGTTCGAAGGCAAACATCTTGCCGGTACGCGCAAACCCACTCTGGATCTCATCGACGATCAAGGCCACACCGGCTTTCTCGGTAATCCGCCGCACGCCGCGCAGCCATTCCAGATCCGCCGGAATCACCCCGCCTTCGCCTTGCACCGCCTCGACGATGACCGCGGCCGGCAATTGCACACCGCCTTCCGGGTCGGTCAGCAAGTTCTCCAGATAATGCAGGTTGACCTTGACCCCCGCCTCGCCGCCCAGACCGAACGGGCAACGGTAGTCATAGGGATACGGCAGAAACTGCACGCCATTGCTCAGCAGTCCGGCCAACGGCTTTTTCGGTGCCAGGCTGCCCATCAGGCTCAGGGCTCCCTGGGACATGCCGTGATAGCCTCCCTGGAACGACAGCACGGTGGTGCGACCGGTCGCGGTGCGCACCAGCTTCAGGGCCGCCTCCACTGCATCGGTACCGGTCGGCCCGCAGAACTGGATCTTCGCTTCGTCACGCAACGCCTGCGGCAACAGGCCGAACAGGTCCTGGACGAACTGGTCCTTGACCGGTGTGGTGAGGTCGAGGGTATGCAGGGGCAGTTCGTCAGCCAGCACCTGCTGGATTGCCTCGATCACCACCGGGTGGTTGTGGCCCAGCGCCAGAGTCCCGGCCCCCGCCAGGCAGTCGATGAACTGACGCCCTTCGACATCTTCGACATACAGGCCACGAGCCTTTTTCAGCGCCAGGGGAATGCGTCGCGGGTAACTGCGGGCATTGGACTCTTGCTGTTTTTGCCGGGCCAGCAGGGGCGATTCTTCGAAGTGATAAAGCGTTTCGGCAGCGGCCACGTCCGAAGACTCCGGCAGCGGCTGGGCAAGGCTGATAGCGACTGACATCTGGGAAAACCCTCGCAAGCAAGCGGATGTGCCCGTCACGCGCCTGTCACCAGATGTGTGTCGGGTTGTTATCGCTTGAAAAACGCTTCAGCGCCTTGCGGATTTAGCCCCCCGTTCAACTACTGCGCACGTAAAGGGATACGCAAGAGCACCCGCAGACCATCATTGCGGCTGTCGAAGCGCAAGGATCCGGCACAGCGCTGAACGATGGCCTGGACAATCGCCAACCCCAGCCCGCAACCGCCGCTCTGGCCATTGCGCCAGAATCGCTCGGTAAGGTGTTCAAGGTCCTGCTCGACGATACCCGGGCCGTGGTCACGCACCAGGAAGGCCACCTGACCCTTGTCCATCTGCACCGCCAGTTCCACCGGCGCCGGGCCACGGGTGTGGCGCAAGGCATTGTCCAGCAGGTTGCGCAAGGCAGTCACGGCCAGTGGCGAAGGCATACCAAGGTAGGCCTGGGCGGCCTCCGGCGCCAATTGCAGGTCAATGCGCTGCGAATCACCGAGCCCGGTGTCCTGGATCGCCTGGCGAGCCACTTGTTCGGCGCTGCACTGCACCCCGTCCTCAAACGACAGGCTGCCTTCAACCCGCGCCAGCAGCAGCAACTGTTCCAGGGTCCGGTGCAAGCGGTCAGCACCCTGCTCGGCGTGCTCCAGGGCCTGCTCACGAACCGCGCCATCGGTCATTCGGGCCACCTGCAGGTGGGTCTTGATGGCGGTCAGCGGCGTGCGCAACTCATGGGCGGCATCATCGGTCAGACGCCGTTCGCGTTCGATTGTCTGGGCAATACGCAAAAACAGCTGGTTCTGGGTATCCAGCAGCGGTTGCAATTCGCTGGGCAAGGCGCGTACTTGCAACGGTTCAAGCGCATCAGGGCTACGCCTGCGCAGGGCATCACGCATGCGGTTGAGCGGTGCCAGGCCCTTGCCGATACCGATCCAGAGCAACCCAAGGGTGCCAAGCAAGGCGACAAACACCGGCGCCGAAGCCGCCAACAAGATCGAGCGATTCAGCGCCTCACGCTCCTGGTGACGGTCGGCCGTGGTGATGCGGACATCACCGCGGTAATAGGTAAACGTGCGCCAGCGCGCGCCCTCGATAGTCTGGTCGCGAAAACCACTGCGATCGTCGTCGAGGGTGTGTCCCTGACTATGATTGCGGGCAATGATCTCACCACGTAACGAGCTGACCTGACAGGCCATGCCATCCGGCACACTGAGCTGGTCGGCACTCAACTTTGTGCCCTCGCCCTTGGCCGTCAGTGGCTGCGGCAACTGATCGATCAGGCCGGCAACCATACGCGCCGAAGCCACCAGACGCTGATCGAGGGAAAACATCATCTGATAGCGCAGGTCGCGCAGCATCCAGGCCGCCGCCAGGGCCCAGATGAGCACGAAGGCGGTGCCGAGGATCAGTGTCAGGCGTACACGCAGGCTCATGACTGCTCGACCTCCGGCAACTGCGCCGGCCCCAGGCGATAACCCAGGCCGCGTACGGTTTCGACGATGCCATTGCCCAATTTGCGGCGCAGGTGATGAATGTGCACGTTCAAGGCGTTGCTCTCGACCTCGTCACCAAAGCCGTAGACGCTGTCCTTGAGCTGCTCGCTGGACAGCACCCGGCCACGGTTGTGCAACAGCGCCTGCAACAGCGCCTGCTCGCGTCGTGACAGGTCGACCGGCGTACCTCCCAGACAGGTTTCGCGACTGCTGGGGTCGTAGCTGAGCGGGCCGTGCTCGATGATATTGACCGCGCGCCCGGCCGAGCGGCGCAACAGGGTATGCAGACGCGCGGCCAGCTCACGCAGGTCGAAGGGCTTTAGCAGGTAATCGTCGGCACCGGCCTGCAGGCCGTCGACCCGGTCGGTAACCGCGTCGCGGGCAGTGAGCACCAGCACCGGCAGGCTCTCGCCCTGCTGACGCAGGCGCTGCAACAGTTTGAGACCGTCTTCGTCGGGCAAGCCCAGGTCCAGCACCATGACATCGAAAGCTGCAGCCTGGAGCATGGCCTGGGCCGCAGCCGCTGTGGCAACCCTGTCCACGGTCATGCCCTGGGCAGTCAACCCCGCGGCGATACCGCTGGCAATCAGGTCGTCATCCTCGCAGAGCAGTACGTGCATGGTCGGTCTCGATGCTAAAAGTGGCAGTGAAGCGCAGGCGGATTAAGTCAGGATTATGCCGCGCCAGCAGCGGATCGTCGCGGTCCGGGCGACAATCGACGCTTATGGGTTAACACTCGGTTAATCGCGCTCGGCCAGGATCGGGCACTTATCGCACTACCAAGGCTTAGAGATGCGCACGTTACTAATTGCCCTGATGCTCCTGTTCAGCAGCCTGACTCAGGCCAACCCCTTTGCCCAAAGCGACTTTCTGCCGGTGGACAAGGCGTTCGTGTTCAGCAGCGAGCGCCTGGATTCCGGACAGATGCGCCTGCACTGGAAAATCACCGATGGTTACTATCTTTACCAGAAGCGCCTGAAGTTCGACGGCCTGCCCGTCGAGCAGCAGCCCGCCTTGCCAGAGGCCTTGCCCCATCAGGACGAGTTCTTCGGCGAGACCCTGGTATATCGCGGCGAACTTGAACTGATCCTGCCCGCCTCCGCCACAGGCCAGTTGCGCATGGGCTGGCAAGGCTGTGCCGATGCCGGCTTGTGCTATCCGCCGCAGACCAATCTGGTCAGCTTGAGCAGCGCTGCTGTCGATGAGCAAGAACAAGCCAGCGATCAGGCCCTGGCCGGCGGTCTGCAGCAGTCGGGCCTGGCCTGGAGCCTGCTGGCCTTTTTGGGCTTGGGCCTGTTGCTGGCCTTTACCCCCTGCTCGTTGCCGATGCTGCCGATTCTCGCCGGGCTGGTCCTCGGTAATGGCGTGAGTGCCCGCCGTGGCTGGGCGCTGGCCAGCGTTTACGTACTGAGTATGGCGCTGGTGTACGCCGCCCTCGGGGTGATTGCCGCGTTGCTGGGGGGAAGCCTTCAGGCCTGGCTGCAGCAGCCCTGGTTGCTCGGCAGCCTGGCCGGCCTGTTTGTGTTGCTGGCCTTGCCGATGTTCGGTGCTTTCGAGCTGCAGTTGCCGGCCTGGTTGCGTGATCGCCTGGAACGCGCCGGCCACGGTACCCGCGGCGGCAACCTGTATGGCGCAGCCTTGCTCGGTGCACTTTCGGGGCTGTTGATGGGCCCGTGCATGACCGCGCCCCTGGCCGGCGCCCTGCTGTACATTGCCCAGAGCGGCAATGCCGTGCACGGCGGGTTGGTGCTGTTCACCCTCGGCATCGGCATGGGCTTGCCGCTGTTGCTGCTGGTGACCCTGGGCAATCGCTACCTGCCGCGCCCCGGCCCGTGGATGAACCTGGTCAAGGGTCTGTTCGGCTTCGTGTTCCTGGCCATGGCCCTGTATACCCTGCGCACCGTGCTGGAGCCTTCGCTGTGGCTGGGCCTGGCCGGCGCCTGGCTGATCGCTCTGGCCTGGGCGGCATGGCCCGCATTGCATGGTCTGCGGCCAATCCGCGCGTTGCCGCTGCTGCTGGGCTTCTGGGGCAGCCTGCTGGTGATCGGTGCCGCCGCCGGTGGCGACGACCCCTGGCAACCGCTACAGCCCTTCCGCGCCGGTAGCTCCACGGTGGTTGCCAGCGCTGTCCACAGCGATGCATTCATCACCGTCAGTCAGCCGGCTGACCTGCAACGCGAACTGGACACCGCCAAGGCCCAGGGGCAGTGGGTGATGCTTGACTACTACGCCGACTGGTGCGTGTCGTGCAAGGTCATGGAGAAACAGGTATTCGCCCGCGCCGATGTGCTGGCCGCGCTGAACGGCGTACGCTTGCTACGCCTGGATGTGACCGCCGATGCGCCCTCCAGCCGCGAATTGCTGCAGCGTTACCAGGTGCCCGGCCCGCCCAGCCTGATCTGGATCGGCCCGGAGGGCAACGAGCGCCGCAGCCGGCGCATCACCGGTGAAATCGATGCGAAGAACTTCCTCGAACAGTGGGCCCAGACCCGGAGTCAAGGCTGATGCTGACGGTAAACCTCGGGCCGCTGACCATGGCCGTCGATCATCTGTTGCTAGTCTGCGCACTGGCTTTGGCCACCCTGGTCGGCTGGCGTGTGGCCAAACGCGGTGGCGACAACCCTGAATCGGTGCTGTTCGGCCTGTTCCTGCTGGGCCTGCTGGGGGCCCGCCTGGGGTTCGTGCTCAGCTACTGGCCGATGTACCGCGACGATCCACTGCAGATTGTCGACCTGCGCGACGGCGGTTTTCTGCTCTGGCCGGGTTTGCTGGTGGTGGCCATCGGTGCGTTGTGGCAAGGCTGGCGCCGCTCGAGCTTACGCCGTCCGCTGGGCTGGGGCCTGTTCAGCGGTGTGCTGTTCTGGCTACTCGGCAGCCTGGCCAGCCACCTCTATGAACAAGGCACGCAATTACCGGAGATGAGCCTGCACAAGGCCGATGGTCAGGCGGTGCAACTGACTTCCTACCGAGGCCGGCCGCTGGTCATCAACCTCTGGGCCACCTGGTGCCCGCCCTGCCGTCGGGAAATGCCGGTATTGCAACAGGCGCAACACGAACACCCGGACATCACCTTCCTGTTCGTCAACCAGGGCGAAACCCCGCAGACGGTCAGCACCTTTCTCGCCACCACCGGGCTGAACCTGTCCCATGTGCTGTTTGACGGCGGTGGCCAGCTGGCCCAACAGGTCGGTTCCATGGCCCTGCCCACCACCCTGTTCTACGACGCCGACGGGCGCCTGGTCGGCAGCCATCTGGGCGAGCTGTCGCGGGCAAGCCTGAGCCACGCCCTGGAATCTTTTGAGCGCACTCCTGCGCCCGTCGCCACCCACCCTTCAAGGAATGACACATGCACCCTTTGCTGAAACTGCCACTGACTCTGACCTTCGGCCTGCTGGCCAGCCAGGCTGCCATGGCCGAAACCCTGCCCAAGGCCGTGCAGCAAATGGAAGCCAAGGGCGTGAAGATCAAAGGCAGCTTCGATGCCCCCAACGGCCTGCGCGGTTACGCGGCCGAGTACCAGAACCGGGGGATGGCCCTGTACCTGACACCCGATGGCAAACATGTGCTGGTCGGCAGCCTGTTCGATGAACAAGGCCAGGACCTCAGCGAAGCACCGCTGGAAAAGCTGGTCTATGCGCCGATGTCCAAAGAGGTCTGGGCGAAGATGGAAAAGGCCGCCTGGATCGCCGACGGCAAGGCCGATGCACCACGCGTCGTCTATCTGTTCAGCGACCCCAACTGCCCGTACTGCAATATGTTCTGGGAGCAGGCACGTCCCTGGGTCGAGTCGGGCAAAGTGCAGTTGCGCCACATCATGGTCGGCATCATCCGTGAAGACAGCCCGGGCAAATCGGCGGCGCTGCTGGCCAGCAATGATCCGGTCCAGGCCCTTAAGAAACACGAGAGCGCTGGCAAGGCCAGCACGCTCAAAGCACTGGAGAAGATCCCCGCTGCCGTGCAAAGCAAGCTCGACGGCAACCAGGCATTGATGGAGGAACTGGGATTGGCGGCGACCCCGGCGATCTTCTACCTGGATGAGCAGCAGCAACTGCAAACGCAGCAAGGCGCGCCACGCCCGGAACTGCTCGGGAAGATTCTGGGTAAACGTTAAGCCACTGACAGCAGGTTGTAACACCAGCACGAGCAAGGCGTCTGGAGAGTACCCCTAACCGAAAAGGAACTCTCCATGACCCGCCCCGCCTACCTCAACGCCTTTGTGCGCTCTTCCCTCGACATCACGTTGCTACGCCTGAGCCTGATCGTGATTTTCATCGGTTTCGGCTACACCAAATGGTTCGCCTATGAAGCCCAGGCGCTCATTCCGCTGATCGACAACAGTCCATTGCTGTCCTGGATGCATCCCGCCTTCGGGATCCAGGGCGCCAGCTATGCCCTTGGCGTAGCCGAGTGGGCAATCGGCGCCGCGTTGCTGATCGGTTTCTGGCAACCGCGCTGGGCGGTGGCCGGGGCGCTCGGTTCGGCGATCACCTACCTGACCACCCTGACCCTGATCCTGAGCACTCCCGGTGGCTGGGAGAGCAGCGCCGGCGGCTTTCCGGCCATGGGTAGCTCGACGTCCTTTCTGATCAAGGACGCCGTGCTGCTGGCCGCCTCGGTCGTGTTGCTCAAACACGACCTGCAACGTACCTGCCCCACCACCGCCTAGCCACTAGAGCGCCTCAAGCTCGGCCATCAGGTCACTGAGCCGGTCGACCTTGTCGTCGCTCAGCTCACTGGCCTTGAGGCCTTCCACGTAGCTCGCCAGCGCCTCAACGGTGCTGCACTCGAACATCGCCCGCAACGGCACGTTCAGTTGCAGCGCCTTCTGCACCCTCGAAGCGATCTGCGTAGCCAGCAGGGAGTGGCCGCCCAACTCGAAGAAGTTGTCGCGCACCCCGACCTGCCCGACCTTGAGCACCTCGGCCCAGATCGTCGCCAGTGTCTGCTCCAGTTCGTTGCGCGGAGCGAGGAAGTCCTGACTCTGCTGAGCGGCGAAATCAACGCTTGGCAGCGCCTTGCGGTCGAGCTTGCCGTTGGCATTGAGCGGCAGTTGCTTGAGCCAGGCCCAGTGCAGCGGAACCATGTACTCGGGCAGTTCAGCACGCAAGCGTTGCTTGATCAGGTCGAGCAGTACACTGCTGTCCGCTGCCGCATCGCTGGCCACCAGATAGCCCACCAGATGCTTGCCATTGACCCCTTCCTGAACCCCCACCGCTGCGTCGCGCACCTCGGCCTGTTCATGCAGGCGCGCTTCGATCTCACCCAGCTCGATACGGTAGCCACGGATCTTCACCTGATGGTCAATGCGCCCGACGTATTCGAGCACGCCATCCGCACGGCGCCGCGCCAGGTCACCTGTGCGGTACAGGCGTTCGCCCGCTGCCCCGAATGGATGCGGAATGAATGCCAGGGCGGTGCGCAGCGGGTCGCTGACATAACCGCGCCCGACGCCGGTACCGGCCACACAGAGCTCACCGACGGCCCCCAGTGGCACCAGTTGCTGATCGTCACCGAGCAGGTACAGGCGGTTGTTGTCGGTCGGCGTACCAATTGGCAGATAGCTGCCTCGGGTCGAAGCGGCATCGACACGGAAAAACGCCACGTCATCGGAACATTCTGCCGGGCCGTAAGCATTGACCAGGCCGATCTGCGGATAGCGCTGCAGCCACTGCGACGCCAGCTCGGGTGGCATCGCCTCCCCGGTTGGCAGCATCCAGCGCAAGCCGTCGAGTTGCTGATGCTCGTTGACGAGCATGCCCTGGATCAGTGACGGCACGCTTTCCAGCACCGTGATCCCGCAGGCCTGAACGTGCTCAAGCAGGCCCTGGGGATCGTGGGCAATGCTGTTGGGCACAATCGCCACCTGAGCACCGAACAACGGCGCGGCGAGGAACTGCCAGACGGAAATGTCGAAACTCTGCGAGGCGGTCTGGGCAATCACGTCGTGTTCGTCCAGTTGCAGGTACGGCACCTTGCTCAACTGGTTGTTGAGCATGCCGCGCTGCTCGACCATCACGCCCTTCGGCAAGCCCGTGGAGCCGGAGGTGTAGATCACGTAGGCGAGGTTGTCCGGGGCGCTGTAGATGCCTGGGTTGACCTCGGATAGCTCGGCGTTCTGCACCTGCTCCCAGACCAGCAACTTCGGCCGCCCCGCGCAGGCCAGTTCATCCAGCAGCGCGCGGCCCTGCTCGGCGCAGGCCTGACTGCAGACCAGCACTGGCGTACGGCTGAGTTCGACGATGCGTTGCAGGCGCGCCGTCGGCAAGCCCGGATCAAGCGGCAAGTACCCGGCACCCGCCTTGAAGCTGCCGACGATCATCCCCAGCAACGGCAAATCGCGCTCGGCCAGCAGCGCCACCGGCTGGTCGATACTCACCCCGGCAGCCAAAAGCGCATGCCCCAGGCGGTTGGCCTGGCGATTGAGCTGCGTATAGCTGATCGACTGTTCCAGACACCGTGCGGCAGTACGCTGCGGATGGACAGCGACCCGCGCCTCGAACAGCGCTACGTAACTCTGCTCCAGCGGGTAATCCCGTTCGCTGCGGTTGCAGTCTTCCAACAGCAAACGGCGCTCCTGTTCACCCAGCAACGCCAGCTCGCTCATGTCGCCGTGGAAACCATCGGCCAGGGCCAGCAACAGACGCTTGAACTCGGCCAGCAAGCGCTCGACCGTCGAGGTGTCGAAATAGCGCTGATCGAACGACAGGTGCAGCCCCAGGTCATCGCCGGGGTAGCAGACTGCAGTCAGCGGGAAGTTGGTGTGGGTGCGACCGGAGTCGGAGCTGGCATTCAGGTGTTGCGCACGGTCCAGTACCGAGACTTCCACCGGAGCGTTCTCGAACACGAACAGGCTGTCGAACAATGGCTGGCCCTTGGGCAGCTCACTGCAGTCCTGAATGCTCACCAGCGGCAGATACTCGTATTCGCGCAACTCCATGTTGCGTTCGAACAAGCCCTTGAGCCATTGGCGCACACTGCAACGCTGACCCGCCGCCGGCAGTTGCACGCGCAGGGCGATACTGTTGATGAACAGCCCGACCGTGCGCTGCATCTGCGGCATGCTCACCGGACGACCGGCCACGGTGACCCCGAACAGCACGTCGCGCTCGCCGCTATAACGGCTCAATACCAGCGCCCAGGCCGCCTGGGCAAAGGTGTTGACGGTCAACTGATGGGCCTGGGCCAGCTCACGCAGGTGCGCCCCTTCAGTCACATCAAGGCGGGTGTAACAGTCACCGACGATCATCCCGGCGTTCTCGGCGCCATGATCACGCAGCAGCGGCCGGTCGCTCGGCACCGCGGTGCTGCGCTCGAAGCCCTGCAGGTTGTCGCGCCACCACTGACGCGCAGCGTCGAGGTCCTGGTGCTGCAGCCAGCTGATGTAGTCGCGGTAGCGCGGCGGCACTGGCAACTGCGCCTCGCGGCCTTCGCCCAGGGCCATGTACAGCTCGAAGAAATCGTTCATCAGCAACGAGCGGCACCAGGCATCGATGAGGATGTGGTGGTTGCTCATCATGAACCAGTAGCGGTCCTCACCGACGCGGATCAGACGCAAGTGGAACGGCGCCTGTTGCAGCAGATCGAAGCCTGCTTCGCGCTCCCGCTTGTGCAGGGCCTGCAGGCGCACTTCCTGCTCGACTTCGCTGATGTCGGTCCAGTCCAGATAGTCGAGCGCAGTACCGCCCGGTTTGTGGATGATCTGCAGCATGGCTTCGCCAGCGTTCCAGCTGAACGACGCACGCAGGGCTTCGTGGCGCGCAACCACCGCTTGCCAGGCCTGGGCAAAGCGCTGCGGGTCGAGGGCGCTGTTGATCCGGTAGCGGTCCTGCATGTAGTAGATGCCGGTGCCGGGCTCAAGCAGGGTATGCAGCAACAGCCCTTCCTGCATGGGCGTCAGTGGGTACACATCTTCGATCTGCGCCGCAGGCACGGGCAGGCTGTCGATCTGCTCCTGGGTCAGTTGCGCCAGGGGGAAGTCCGAAGGCGTGAAGCTGCCGTTGCCGGGGTTCAGGCAGTGCTCGATCAGGCCGAGCAGTTCGGTTTTATAAGCCTCGGCCAGTTGCTCAATGGTGCGTTGCTCATAGCGCTCACGGCTGAAAGTCCAGCGCAGCTGCAATTCACCGGCGTAGACCTGGCCATCGACACTCAACCAGTTGGGCAGCGGCGCCTCCGGGTCATGGGCCTCGCCGGCTGCTTCATCCACCGGCTGGAACAGCGCATCGGCCTGGAATTGCTGGTCGAACTGGCCGAGGTAGTTGAAGGTGATCCGCGCTTGCGGCAAGGCCGCCATGCTTTCGCGTACCGCAGTATCGGCGAGGTAACGCAGCACGCCGTAACCCAGGCCCTTGTGCGGCACCTGACGCAGTTGTTCCTTGATTGCCTTGATCGACGCACCGGCGTCAGCCGCAGGGCTCAGGCTCAATGGATAGGCACTGGTGAACCAGCCGACACTGCGGGTCAGGTCCATGTCCTCGAAGAGGTTTTCCCGGCCATGGCCTTCCAGTTGCACCAGCACCGAAGTGTCGCCGCTCCAGCGGCACAGCACCCGGGCCAGGGCGGTCAGCAACAGGTCGTTGACCTGAGTATGGTAGGCCGCTGGCGCTTCCTTGAGCAGTTGCCGGGTCTGTGTGGCATCCAGGCGCAAGCTCAGGGTGTGTGCCTGCTTGTGCAGGTTCGTCCCTTGCGGATGGTCGCATGGCAGTTCACGGTGAGCGGCGCTCAGTTGGTTCTGCCACCAGTGCTGTTCTTCGCGCAATGAATCACTGCCGGCATAGGCCTGCAGGCGTGTGGCCCAATCGCTCATGGCGCGGGTTTTGGCCGCCAATGCCTGGCCACGGTAAAGCGCCTGCAAATCCTCAAGCAGCACCCGCCACGACACCCCATCAACCACCAAATGATGGATCGCTAACAGCAAGCGCTGCTGCCCCTCAACGTCTTCGACCAGCAACGCCCGCAACAGTGGACCGTTGCCCAGGTCCAGGCTGCGCTGCACGTCGCTGTACAGCGGCTGGCAATCGGCAAAGCTGTTGACCGACACCTGCCAGAACAGCTCACGGCTTTCACCCTGAACATAGTCGCCCTGCCACTGGCCATCCGGCGCGCTAAAGCGCAGGCGCAGCGCGTCGTGATGTTCGACCAGTTGCTGCAAGGCCTGCTCCAGCGCCTTGGGCGTCAGACGCTCGGCCGGCGCCAGCAATACCGCCTGGTTCCAGTGCTGGGGCTGCGCTACATCGCTGTCGAAGAACCAGTGCTGGATCGGCGTCAGCGCCGCACGACCACTCAGTGGCCCTTGATCGACCGGGTTGTCGTCGCTGCGGCGCACCACACTGGCCAAGGTCTGGATGGTCTGGTGCTGGAACAGGTCGCGCGGGGTGAAATGCAGCCCTGCCTGACGCGCACGGCTGACCACCTGGATCGACAGGATCGAGTCACCACCCAGTTCGAAGAAGTTGTCCTGCAAGCCGACCCGCGGCACGTTCAACACATCGCGCCAGAGGTCGGCCAGCTGCTGTTCCAGCACACTGCGCGGTGCTTCATAGTGCTCACGCCCGTGCTCCAGATCAGGTGCAGGCAGGGCACGACGGTCAAGCTTGCCATTGCCCATCAGTGGCATCTGCTCCAGCAGTACCAGATGGCTGGGCACCATGTAGTCCGGCAGGTGCAGTCGAAGCTGGGCCTTCAGTGCATCACGCAGCACAGCCTGCACAGCGCTATCGCCATGAGCCTGATCGCAGACCAGGTAACCGACCAACTGTTTGCCGCCCGGCATGTCCAGGGCCTGCACGACTGCCTCGCGAACCGCTGGATGCTCCAGCAGGCGCGTCTCGATTTCCCCCAGTTCGATACGGAAACCACGAATCTTCACCTGATGGTCGATTCGGCCAACGTACTCGACCAGCCCATCGGCGCCCTGACGCACCAGGTCGCCGGTACGGTACAAGCGCCCGCCTTGAGTACTGAACGGGTCGGCGACAAAGCGTTCGGCACTGAGCCCCGGCCGTTCATGGTAACCCTGGGCCAGGCCGGCGCCGCCGACATACAGCTCGCCGATACCGCCCTGGGGTAACAGCGCCAGATCGGCATCGAGAATGTACGCCACCCGGGCACCGACCACGCTGCCGATCGGCACGCTGCCGGCACCGGCTGGCAACTGTTCCGGCGCCAGGCACGCCAGCGGCATGACCACGGTTTCGGTCGGCCCATAGGCGTTGAAGAACTGCTGTGGCGTGAACGCCTGGCGGATCCGCTGCAGGTGCTCAGCGGTCAGGGCTTCGCCACCGGTGATGCACAGGCGCACCGGCAGGGTCTCGTTGCGGCTGGCCAGCCACTGCGCCAGTTGGCTGCCATAGCTCGGGGTAAAGCCGAGAACCGACACCTGCTGTTCGCGAATCAAGGTGCAGATCTCTTCGGCGTCCCATTGCCCCTGGGCGCGCAAGACCACACGCGCGCCACACAGCAGCGGCACCAGCAAGCGCTCGGTAGCGGCGTCAAAGTTGATCGAATAGAAGTGCAGTTCGCAGTCGTCACTACGCATGCCGAAACGTTCGATGACCGCCTGGCAATGCATGGCGATCTCGCCACGGCTGACCACCACGCCCTTGGGCTTGCCGGTGGAGCCTGACGTGTAGATCAGGTAGGCCTGATGGCCCGGCAGACTCTGTGTGATCAGCGGCTCGCGACTGACATTGGCCAGCGCTGGCCCGTCGTCTTCCAGGCTCCAGCGATCGACCCAGTCCGGCAGTTCGCCCAGCGCCGCGAACAGGCTGCGCTGCCCCAGCAACAGGCTGATGCCGCTGTCTTCTATCATGTAGTGCAGGCGTTCCAGCGGGTACTCCGGGTCCAGCGGCACATAGGCGCCACCGGCCTTGAGGATCGCCAGCAAGCCCACGACCATTTCCAGCGAGCGCTCCACTGCCAGGCCTACCCGTACCTGCGGGCCCACCCCGCGCTCGCGCAGGACCCGGGCCAACTGGTTGGCCCGGGCGTCCAGCTCGGCATAGCTCAGGTGCTGAGCGGCAAAGGTTAGTGCCAGGGCCTGTGGCTGAAGTGCCGCTTGCGCACTGAATAGGCCTTCGATGGTCTGCCCCAGGTCTGCATCAAGGTCGCCTTCGAGGCTGGCACGCAGCTGCTGTTGTTCAGTGCTGGCCAGCATCGGCAACTCGCACAGGCGCTGCTCGGGATTGTCGAGCATGGCCGCCAGCAGGTTCTGCCAGTGGGCCGCCATCTGCGCGATGCGCGGCTCGTCGAACAGGTCGCAGCTGTAGGTCAGGCAGCAGCCCAGACGCCGGTCGAGGTCGGTGACTTCCAGGTTGAGGTCGAACTTGGTCGCCCGCGCGTCGTTGACCAGGTAATCCACCTGCATGCCCGACAATTGCCGGCTCTGCTGGAACTCCCAGCGCTGCACGTTGCACATCACCTGGAACAACGGGTTGTAGGCGGTGCTGCGCGCAGGTTGCAAGGCTTCGACCAGTTGATCGAACGGCAGGTCCTGGTGCGACTGGCCTTCGATCACGGTCTGGCGGACCTGATCGATCAGCTCAGCGACGCGCATCTGCCCAGTGAGCTGGCAGCGCAGCACCTGGGTGTTGAGGAAGGCGCCGATCAGCCCCTCGCTTTCCGGACGGATGCGGTTGGCCACCGGCGCGCCGATGCGCAGGTCTTGCTGTGCGCTGTAGCGATAGAGCAGCACCGCCAGGGTTGCCGTCATGGTCATGAACAGGGTCAGGCCGCGCTCGGCATTGAAGGCGCGAACCCGCGCTGCCAGTTGCGGGCTGAGGTCAAAGCGATAGAGCTCGCCACGGTGACTTTGCAGTGCTGGCCGTGGACGGTCGGTGGGCAGCTCCAGCACCGGGTGCTCATCACCAAGCCTGGTTTTCCAGTAATCCAGCTGACGCTGGCCTTCACCGGCCTCCAGCCATTGGCGCTGCCAGACGCTGTAATCCAGGTACTGCACCGGCAACGCCGGCAGCGGCGATTCACGCTCATCGACAAAGGCTTCGTACAGCTCGCCCAGCTCGCGGGCGAAGATGTCCATGGCCCAGCCTTCAGTGACGATGTGGTGCAAGGTCAGGACAAAATAGTGCTCATGCTCGTCGGCCTTGACCAGGCAGGCACGCAGCAGCGGGCCGCGCTCCAGGTCGAAGGGTTGATGCGCCTGCTCATCGGCGAAGGCCTGCAGACGCTGCTCGCGCTGGGCGGGGTTGTCGGCGGAAAAATCCTGCCAGTGCATTTGCAGCGTGCTGTCGCTGTGCACGCACTGGTATGGCACGCCGTCGATGCTCGGGAAGGTGGTGCGCAGGGTCTCATGGCGCACGATCAGGGTTTGCAAGGCCTGCTCGAAGCGGCTGACATCCAGCACCCCACGCAGTCGGGCCATACCGCCGACGTTGTAGGCCGGGCTGTCCGGTTCCATCTGCCAGAGGAACCACATGCGTTGCTGGGAGTAAGACAACGGCACAGCCTGGCGACGGTCGATCCGCGCGATCTCGCCCTGCAGGTTATGTGCGCCGCTGTGCTGTATACGTTCGACCTCGCGGGCAAATGCGCCCAGCTCGCTGGCGTCGAACAATACCCGCAGCGGCAACTCGACGTTGCACGCCTGGCGGGTGCGAGAAATGATCTGGGTCGCCAGCAGCGAATGGCCGCCGAGGGCAAAGAAGTCGTCCTGCAGGCCGACCTGTTGCAGCCCCAGCACTTCGCGCCAAATCGCCGCGATCTGCTGTTGCAGCGCGGTGCTCGGTTCGATGTGTTCACGGGTGGTCCAGAGCGGTTCCGGCAGTGCTTTGCGCTCGACCTTGCCGCTTGGGCCCAGGGGCATCTGCGCCAGGTGCATCAACAACGCCGGGACCATATAGGCCGGCAGTTGCTCTGCCAATGCCGCCAACAGTCCGGCATTGTTTTCCACGCCGCTGTAATAGCCAACCAGTTGCGCCCCGGCGACGGTCTGGCGAATCAGCACCAGCGCCTGCTCAACACCTGGCTGGTTGAGCAGACAGGCCTCCACTTCCTCAGGCTCGACGCGAAAGCCGCGCAGTTTCACCTGCTGGTCAAGCCGGCCCAGGTACTCCAGGGCTCCCAGCGACGCCACCCAGCGCGTCCGGTCACCACTGCGGTAGAGACGCTGGCCATCACCTTCCGGGTGCGGCACGAAACGTTCGGCAGTCAGCCCCGGCCTGCCGAGATAGCCGCGTGCCAGCCCGGCCCCACCGAGCAACAACTCGCCCGGAACGCCCGGGGCAGTGAGCTGCAACTCCTCATCGACAACCCGGCAAACGACGTTGGCCAACGGCCGGCCAATCGGCGAGCGCGCGCCATCGGCCTCGCTGCACTGCCAGTGAGTGACGTTGATCGCGGTTTCGGTCGGGCCATAACGGTTATGCAGCGCCACCTGCGGCAGCACTTGCAGCACCCGGTCACGCAGTGCGGCAGACAACGCCTCACCGCCGGAGAACAGACGGCGCAAACTGGTGCAGCTCGCCGCCAGTGGCTCTTGAACAAAGACCTGCAGCAAGGCTGGAACAAAGTGCAAGGTGGTCACGGCATGCTCGCGCACCAGCGCGGCAATACGCTGTGGATCACGGTGCTCGCCGGGGCCTGCCAGTACCAGTTTGCAGCCACTGACCAGCGGCCAGAAGCACTCCCAGACCGAAACGTCGAAGCTGATCGGCGCTTTCTGCATCAGCACGTCGTGCTCATCCAGCGCATAGCGTTCCTGCATCCACTGCAGACGTTCGGCCAGTGCCGCATGGGTGTTGCCGACGCCCTTGGGTTGCCCGGTGGAGCCGGAGGTATAGATCACATAGGCGAGGTTATCGCCGTGCAGGTGCAGCCCCGGTGGCTGGCACGGCCAGCTGTCGAGATTGAGCTGATCCATGGCAATGGCACTGACCCCATCCACTTGCGGCAGGCGCTCCAGCACCTCGCTGTGGCTGAGCAACAGGCTCGCACCACAGTCGGCGAGCATGTAAGCCAGGCGTTCGCCCGGGTAATCGACGTCCAGCGGCACATAGGCGCCACCGGCCTTGAGAATCGCCAGCACACCGATCAGCAACTGCGGCGAACGTTCGGCGGCAATCGCCACGCAGACATCCGGGCCGACGCCCTTGTCGCGCAGATAATGGGCCAGGCGGTTGGCCTGCTGGTGCATGCCGGCGTAGTCGAGCGCGCCGCCCTCCCACACCAGCGCAGTACGCTGCGGCGTCAGCCGTGCCTGCTCATTGAGTTGCTCGACGACCCACTGTTGCGCTGCAGGCGCCGGTGCCTGCCCCCACTGCAGCAGTTGCTCACGCGCTTGCGCATCGAGCAGTTGCAGGTCGCCGATCGCTAACGTCGGCAGCGCACAGACCTGCTCCAGCAAGCTCAGCAGGTGTGCGGCCAGACGCTGCACGCTGGCGGCGTCGAACAGCTCGCTGGCGTAGTCGAAGGACAGCGACAGGCGCCCCTGGTGGTCTTCCTCGCTGTGCAGTTGCAGGTCGAACTTGGCCTCGCGGCTGTGCCATGGCAGCTCTTCGGCGAGCAACCCGGGCAGGCGGCGCAAAGCACTCAGATCGCGCTGCTGGTGGTTGAACATGACCTGGAACAGGCCCTGCTCACGAGCATCCGGGAAGGCTGCCAGCAATTGCTCGAACGGCAGGTCCTGATGAGCCTGAGCTTGCAGGGTTGTCTGCCGGACCTGGGCCAGCAGGTCGGCGAACGACAGGCGCGAGGTGAACCGGGCACGCAGGACCTGGGTGTTGATGAAAAAGCCGACCAGCCCCTGGGTTTCCAGGCGTGGACGGTTGGCATTAGGCACCCCGACACGGATATCGGCCTGACCGCTGTAGCGGTGCAGCAGGCTCTGGAAACCGGCCAGCAAGATCATGAACAGGGTACTGTCGTACTGGCGGGCGGTACTGCGCAGCGCCTCGGTCAACGCCGTCGGCACCCGCAGGCTCAGGCGTGCAGCCGACTGGTGCTGCTGACTGGAACGCGGGTGGTCGGTGGCAAGGTCGAGCACCGGCTGTTCATCGCCCAGTTGCGCCTGCCAGTAGCTCAGTTGCCGTGTGGCTTCACCCTCGGCCAGCCATTGCCGTTGCCAGCTGCCATAGTCGGCATAATCCAGGGTCAATGCCGGCAACTCGGCCTGTTGCCCCTGGCAGTGGGCGGCGTACAGACGCGAGAATTCGTCGATGAGGATATTCATCGACCAGCCATCGGCAATGATGTGGTGCATGGTGACCCACAGCTGATGCGCTTCGCTGTCCAGGCGCGCCAGGGTCACCCGCAGCAATGGACCGGTTTGCAGATCGAACGGTTGCTGCGCTTCGGCTTCACGTCGCGCCAGTACTGCTTCGCTGTCGAGGTCGCTCAGGTCCAGGTGCTGCACAGTGAGCTCAAGCGCGGGCAGGATACGCTGCAGCGCCTGGCCATCAATCTCGGCAAACACCGTGCGCAGAGATTCATGACGCTCGACCAGGGCCTGGAAGCTGGACTGCAGCGCCGCCTGGTCCAGCTCGCCGCGCAAACGCAGCGCCCCCGGAATGTTATAGGCGGCGCTCTGCGGCTCCAATTGCCAAAGCAGCCACAACCGATTTTGCGCCAGTGACTGCGGCAACGCCTGGGCACGGGCGAGGCGCTCGATCGTCCCCTGCGCCACGCCCGCCTGCTGCGCGGCGGCGACAGCGCTGCAGAAATCGCCCAGCAGAGGCGCATCGAACAGCACGCGCAGGCTCAACTGCAGGTCCAGTTCATCACCCAGGCGGGCGGTTAGCTGGGTGGCGGCAATCGAGTTGCCTCCAAGCAGGAAGAAATGGTCATCGTCGGCGACCTGCTCCACGCCCAGTTGCTCGCACCACAAGCGCGCGATCAGACTGTGCAACGGGTTGCCTTGTAGCGCTTGCGCGACCGCCACCGATTGCCGGGCATCCGGGAAACGCGCATAGCAGTCGAGGCTGCCATCATTGATCCGCAGCCGGCAGGCAGAACGCTGCAGCTTGCCACTGGAAGTCTTCGGCAATGCCCCCGGGTTGAGTAGCAGGACCACCGCCGGGGCTTGCTGGCAGGCATCGGCAATGACCTGACGCAAGGTCTTGATCAGGCTTTGCGGGCTGACGATCTTCTGCACATTGCGGCTGATTTCGACGGCGACACCAATGCCCTCCTCGCCCTGGTCATCGACGGCAAACACCGCCACCCGGCCTTTGCGCAAGACCTCGACTTCACGCTCCAGGGTCTTCTCCAGATCCTGCGGGTAGAGATTGTGCCCCCGTACAATCAGCAAGTCCTTGAGCCGGCCGGTGACAAACAACTCCCCCTCACGGACAAAGCCCAGGTCGCCGGTGCGCAACCAGGTCTGTCCGCCTTGTTCGACAAAGGTCTGCGCAGTCGCTTGCGGGTTGCGCCAGTAGCCTTTGGCAATGCTCGGACCGCAGGCCCAGATCTCGCCAACTTGATTGTCGCCCAGCACCGTCATTTGCTGCGGATCGACGATCTGCACGCCATGCCCGGGCTGGCTGCGCCCGCAACTCATCTGCACCGAGTCATGGCCAGGTTCGGCGCTGTTGCGTGCCAGGGCACCGGCATCCAGGGTCAGCGCAGCAATACCCTGGCCACGGCTACTGCCGCTGACAAACAGGGTTGCCTCCGCCAGACCATAGCTGGCAAAGAAGCTCTGGGCGCTGAAGCCACAGTCAGCGAACTTCTCGGCAAAGGCCTGGAGGCTGTCCTGACGGATCGGCTCGGAACCGGAATAGGCCACCCGCCAGCGGCTCAGGTCGAGCTTGGCTAGCGCCGCACTGCTGACCCGCTCGCTGCACAGCCGATAGGCAAAATCGGGGCCGCCACTGATGGTGCCGCCGTGATCGCTGATCGCCTGCAGCCAACGCTGTGGGCGGGCGAGAAAGTAGGCCGGGGCCATCAGCACGCAAGGCACACCGCTGAAGATCGGTTGCAGCAAACCGCCAATCAGGCCCATATCGTGATACAGCGGCAACCAGCTGACGATGACATCGTCCGGGTTGAGGTCGATGCCGAAGCCATGGCGGATCAGCACCTCGTTGGCCACCAGATTGCCGTGGCTGACCTGCACGCCCTTGGGCAACGCCGTGGACCCGGAGGTGTATTGCAAGAAAGCGATGTCATCGGCTTGCAGCGCGGGTGCCTGCCAGGCATCGGCCAGTGCTGTGTCCAGATGATCGACCGCCAGCAGCTGCGGCGCAGCCTCCTCGGCCAGCACCTCCAGGGCCTGCAGGCTGTCATGCAGGGCGCTGGTGGTCAGCAGCAGGCGCGGTTCGGCATCGTCGATGATCGACAGCAGACGTTCCTGGTGATGACGACGGGCAGACTCTGGCGGGTATGCCGGCACGGCAATGACCCCGGCGTACAGGCAGCCGAAGAAGGCGGCTACGTAATCCGCTCCGCTGGGAAACAGCAGGATGGCGCGGTCACCAAAAGTCGTACGCGCCTGCAAGGCGCCGGCAATGGTCCGCGCACGCAGGTCCAGCTCCCGGTAGGTCAGCACCGCCTCCTCTTGCGGGTCATCGGCCAGAAAGCGCAAGGCAACCCGCTCCGGGGTTTGCGCAGCACGTTGTGCCAGTGCCTGGACCAGCGTAACCGGGAGTTCGAAGGCGTCCGTCATGGGAGGGTTCCTGCCAGAGTCTGTACGTGAAATCAGGGCTCGACAGTGGCGCGTAGCGGCTATGCGCTTGCACGTTGCGCCTGCCGAGCGCCGGGTGATGTACACAGAGGAACGGATGGCCAGGGCAAATAATTAAGCGTTGGCTGCAGCTTGGGCGGGGCGCGGGGCGGTGGCTTTTTTGAAGTGGATCACAGGCTCGGACTTATAACCAAACCACCTCGGTACTAATTACTTTTCTCATTTGACAACAATTATCATTAAGAATAGCTTGTCGCACGTCGTAGGAAGCCTCCCGGCTTGGAGTGCTCCCCCTCCCTCTTAGAGACAAGGTGATTTCCATGGCGGAACAACTATCCACAGGTAAGTGCGATTCACCGTTACTCCAGGCGTTTGTCGACAACCGCAGCATTCTGGTGAAGATCGCCGCGCGCATCACTGGCTGTCGCTCCCGCGCTGAAGATGTGGTGCAGGACGCTTTCTTTCGGCTCAGCTCTGCGCCGCAGATCACCTCCTCGTTCAAGGCCCAGCTGAGTTACCTGTTCCAGATCGTGCGCAACCTGGCCATCGATCACTATCGCAAGCAGTCCATGGAGCTCAAGTACTCCGGCAGCGAAGAAGAAGGCCTGAACGTGGTCGTCCAGGGCGCCTCGCCCGAAGCCACGCATATCAACTTCGCCACCCTGGAGCACATCGCCGACGCGTTGAACGAGTTGCCGCAGCGCACACGCTATGCCTTCGAGATGTATCGCCTGCACGGCGTTGCACAAAAAGACATCGCCAAAGAACTGGGCGTCTCACCGACCCTGGTCAACTTCATGATCCGTGACGCCATGGTGCATTGCCGCAAAGTTTCAAATCAGAGGACTTAAACGTTGCAAGCTGCAAGTTGCGCACTCCCCGTCTGCAACTTGCAGCTTGCAGATCACGCCAGCTTGCAACGCTCGAAGAACCGCTCCCGCCCCAGGATCATCAAAGCCGCGCGCTTATGCGGGAAGTCGAATTCCTTTTCGCAATGAAAACACTGATCGTGCATGTAGCCGATCATCTTGCTGTTGTCGGCACGCGGCTCGGCCACCACTCGCTGGGTGCGCGGGTCGTCGAGAAACAGATAGTGCACCAGGGCCGACAACCAGCTGGCAACTTTATGCGGCCCACGCTGATGCTCTTCACCGACCAGCATGTGAATGCCACGATCATAGTCATCGACTGCATAGAAAGGAGCGATGCGGTCTTCCTTGGCCCAATAGGCTTCGAAGTAGGCGAATGGCTGATCGTCGAAACAACCGATCAACGTCAGGCTGTGAGGATCGGCTTGCAGCTTGTTCAGGTAGTCACGGTGCTGCTCGAGGCTGCCGCCCTCCTGCCAGAAATTCAGGACCCGCGGGTTGTTCTGCCAGCGGTTGAAACGCTCCAGATCGGTATCGATTTCCAGGGTACGCAGCGACACCCAGGCCCCTAGGCGTGCATCGAAACGACGATACACCTCACCCCGTGGTTTCGGCGCGCGGCGCGGATGGCGCTTGCCTTCTGTGATCTGCATCTGTTGCGGGTAGACACCGGCAAACGCCTGGCCTAACCAGGGCTGCGGCAATTGCCAGAACTGCGTCCTTTCACAGCTGTACACCCCGTTCTGGGCTTGCTCGACCAGCAAACCGCTGAGCAGCGCGTCGGCCGGTGCCGGACTCAGGTGCCAGGTCAGACGCTGGCAACCGGGGTCGCGGGCGAACAGCCAATAGCATGCCGCCCACAAGGCTTGCTGTGGCCGCTCGTGGGCAAACTCTTCAAGGTGGACGTGCAGCGTTTCACCACGCACCAGGCGCACCCGGATCAACGGGCTGCCTTCAAGCACAAGGCTCAGGTGGCAGTCACTTTCATCGGCGTCCAGGCTATGCCAGCGGGGTAAGGATAAGGATTGCGAAGCAGTGTCGAAGGGCATGATCTTGGCTCACGAAGGAAAGATGCTCACCTTTGTGAACGTGGCCGCCCGGGGGAAATTTAGTTTGCCTGAGGGGTGCTGACGCTGATGCGGTAAGGCTGGAAGATCCGCAACAGTTCGCCCTTGTCGCGCAACAGTTGCAACAGACCGGCAAAAGCCGGACCACTGATCGGCGCGCCGGGGCGCAACAAAGCGTAATGGTGATAGACCTGATCGACCCGATGGGATATCAGCAACTGCCCGACGCTTTTCGGATTGCGCGCGAGAAAATCGCTGAGGTAGGAGCGGGTCACCAGGGCGACATCGGCCCGACCGCGCTGAACCATCAGCAGGTTGCTGTCGTGGGAATAGGTCAAGGTCGCGTTGTAGTGATCGGCGAGGTATTGCGGGTCCGGATTGAAACCGGCAAAGGCGTAGTGATAACCGCTGTACAGGGCCAGACGCTTGCCCTTGAGGTCGGCAAAATAGCGCTCATCACGGTCTGGTTGCAGATGGGTGACGAATACCTCGGCATCTTCCAGGCCCATATCGACTGCTACATGGTCGATGTTCTTCCAGCCCCACTGCGGGTTCTCGAAAATCGCCATGTCGGTGCGCCCCTGGCGGAAATCGCCGAATCGACGCGGAATCGAGGTAGGTACCAGGACGAAACGGTAGTGCTGCTGGGCGTTGTTCAAGGCCTCGACCAATTGCGGCAACAGCCCGGTCTCGGCGCCCTTCTCGGGACGCACAGTATAAGGAGGGAAATGCGCGGCACCGACCTTGACCTCGATTTCCTCGAATGCCTGGACCGGCGACGCCAGCCACAGGGTGGCGAGCATGAACAGGAAAGACACAGCCTGTGGCATGGGCGTTGGAGTCAAAGCAACACACTCTTTGCGGGTTTTAACCGGAATCCGCCTAAGCTAGGCGTTTTCCTGGCGCTGTACAACCATCGATTGTGCCAAATTCCAGTTACCGGCAAAAGGCCAGGGGATACCCCAAGCGTTGAAGTTTGGCTACGCTCTAGCGAGTCTTGCAAGGGAGCCTACTATGGGGCATTGGCTGGTGATCGACCTGGAAGCAACCACAGACGATGGGGGCTGGCCGGTCACGGATATGGAAGTTATCGAAATCGGTGCGACGCTGGTCAATCGGCAAGGCCGGGAGGTCGATCATTTCCAGCGCTTCGTCAAACCACGGCGGCGCCCGCAACTGACGCCTTTTTGCCGTGAGCTGACGCATATCAGCCAGGCCAATGTCGATGCGGCCGCCTCCTTCGCAGAAGTGTGGGGACAGTTCGAACGCTGGATCGGCCATCATCGCGGGCATCTGCAGGCCTGGGTCAGCTGGGGCGACTATGACCGTCAGCAATTGCTGCAGGAGTGGCAGTTGCATCAGTTGCACAGCGTGCTCGCCGACCTGCCGCACATCAACCTCAAGCAACGCTTCGCCAAGACGCGTCAACTGCAACGGCCACTCGGCCTCAACGGCGCCTTGCAACTGGCTGGCCTGCAGTTCAGCGGTCAGCAGCACCGCGCGCTGGAAGATGCCCGCAATACCGCGCGGTTGCTGCCCCTGACCCTCCCGGCCAATGGCACCTGAAAGCGGATGACGGCGCCAGGCGCCTTGGGCATACTGGCCAACCTTTTCAGCCCCTTTTCAGGAGTCGCCCATGTTTAAGGTCAACGAGTACTTTGATGGCACCGTCAAGTCGATCGCCTTCGGCACCGCCGAAGGCCCGGCCACGGTTGGCGTAATGGCCCCCGGCGAGTACGAATTCGGCACTGCCCAGCGTGAAATCATGCATGTGGTGTCCGGCGCCCTGACCGTCAAGCTGCCTGACAGCGACAACTGGGAAACCTTCTCGGCAGGCAGCCAGTTCAACGTGCCGGCCAACAGCAAGTTCCAGCTGAAGGTGGCCGTGGATACCGCCTACCTGTGCGAATACCGCGGCTGAGCCCGGTGCTGCACTGACCTGTAGGAGCGGATTCATCCGCGATGGCCTACGTAGCAGGCCCATTTTTGGGGCCGCTACGCGCCCCATCGCGGATGAATCCGCTCCTACACCCATCACCGCACAAACGCCGTGATCTTCTGCGCCGCCGTCGCCAGATGATCCCCCTGACTGAACCCCGAAACCTTCAACGGCTTCAGATCATGATCCCCCGCTTCCAGCCAGCACAGCTCGATCGCTGGCGATAGTTCATAGCCTTCCACCGTCTGCCGATTGCCCAACGCATCGCGTTCGCCCTGGACGATCAGCGTCGGCGTCTTCAGCCCGGCCAGATGCGCTACCCGCGGTTTTTCCGGTTTGCCGGCGGCATAAAAGGGATAGCCCAGGCACACCAGTGCATCCGCCCCCAGCTCATCGGCCAGCAGGCTAGCCATTCGCCCGCCCATGGACTTGCCACCAATGGCCAGCGTCCCAGTGACCAATGGTCGCACCTGTTGATACACCTCGCGCCAGCATTCGAGCAGCTTGGCCTGCGGATTTGGGGGCCTTTTGCCACCATCGAGGCGCCGTTGCGCCATATAAGGAAACTCGAAGCGCACCACCCCCAGCCCTTGTGCCGCCAGCCTTTGCGCGATTTCTTCCATGAACCCGCTGTCCATCGGCGCACCCGCGCCATGGGCCAGGATCAGACAGCGCAAATGTTCGCCATCCCCCTGATTTTGCGGGGCATTCCAGCGCCAGCCACGGTTTTCGATCAACCGCGCCCATTGATCCCCGTCAATACCGGCCACTTGCCCATTACTCATGCTTACCTCGCTATTTAGCCTGCCTATAACCGTGGATGGGAACCCATACATGAACACAACCAGCAGTACCGCCTACAACTACAAGGTGGTCCGCCAATTCGCCATTATGACGGTGGTGTGGGGAATCGTCGGGATGGGGCTCGGCGTTTTTCTTGCCGCGCAACTCGTCTGGCCTTCGCTCAACTTCGACCTCCCCTGGACCAGCTTCGGGCGCCTGCGCCCGCTGCACACCAACGCGGTGATCTTCGCCTTCGGTGGTTGCGCGCTGTTCGCCGCCTCCTACTACTCGGTCCAGCGCACCTGCCAGACCACCCTGTTCTCACCACGCCTTGCCGCGTTTACCTTCTGGGCCTGGCAACTGGTGATCGTGCTTGCCGCGGTCAGCCTGCCGCTGGGCTTCACCAGCTCCAAAGAGTACGCCGAACTGGAATGGCCGATCGATATCCTGATCACCATTGTCTGGGTCGCCTACGCCGTGGTGTTCTTCGGCACCCTGATGAAGCGCACCACCAAGCACATCTACGTGGGCAACTGGTTCTTCGGTGCATTCATCATCACCGTGGCGATCCTGCACATCGTCAACAACCTGGAACTGCCGGTCAGCCTGACCAAGTCCTACTCGCTGTACGGTGGCGCCACTGACGCCATGGTCCAGTGGTGGTACGGCCACAACGCCGTGGGCTTCTTCCTGACCGCAGGCTTCCTCGGCATGATGTACTACTTCGTGCCCAAGCAGGCCGAGCGTCCGGTGTACTCCTATCGCCTGTCGATCGTGCACTTCTGGGCACTGATCACCCTGTACATCTGGGCAGGTCCTCACCACCTGCACTACACCGCCCTTCCCGACTGGGCACAGTCGCTGGGCATGATCATGTCGCTGATCCTCCTGGCCCCGAGCTGGGGTGGCATGATCAACGGCATGATGACCCTCTCGGGCGCCTGGCATAAGCTGCGCAGCGACCCGATCCTGCGCTTCCTCGTTGTCTCGCTGGCGTTCTACGGCATGTCGACCTTCGAAGGTCCGATGATGGCGATCAAAACCGTTAACGCCCTGTCCCACTACACCGACTGGACCATCGGCCACGTACACGCCGGCGCTCTGGGCTGGGTTGCGATGATCTCGATCGGCGCCCTGTACCACATGATCCCGAAAGTCTTCGGCCGCGAGCAGATGTACAGCCTGGGCCTGATCAACGCGCACTTCTGGCTCGCCACCATCGGCACCGTGCTCTACATCGCCTCGATGTGGGTCAACGGTATCGCTCAGGGCCTGATGTGGCGCGCGGTCAACGCCGACGGCACGCTGACCTACTCCTTCGTCGAAACCCTGGTGGCCAGCCACCCTGGCTTCATCGTGCGCTTCGTCGGCGGGGCGATCTTCCTCACCGGCATGTTCCTGATGGCCTGGAACACCTGGCGCACCGTGCGTGCCCCGGTAGCCGCCACTGCACCTGCCGCTGCGCAGCTGGCCTGAGGAGATCGAGATGAAACACGAAGTAATCGAGAAAAACGTCTTCCTGCTGGTGCTGTTGATGGTCTTTGCCGTCAGCATCGGCGGTCTGACCCAGATCGTCCCGCTGTTCTTCCAGGACGTCACCAACAAGCCGGTCGAAGGCATGAAGCCTTACACCGCGCTGCAACTGGAAGGCCGTGACATTTACATCCGCGAAGGCTGTGTGCAGTGCCACTCGCAGATGATCCGTCCGTTCCGTGCCGAAACCGAGCGCTACGGCCACTACTCGGTCGCCGGTGAAAGTGTCTGGGACCACCCGTTCCTGTGGGGCTCCAAGCGTACCGGTCCGGACCTGGCGCGTGTCGGCGGCCGTTACTCCGATGACTGGCACCGTGCGCACCTGTACAACCCGCGCAACGTCGTGCCCGAGTCGAAGATGCCGGCCTACCCATGGCTGGTCGCCAGCCCAGTAGACAGCAGCCACACCGAGACCAAGCTGCGCACCATGCGCACCCTGGGCGTGCCCTACACCGACGCGGATATCAGCGGTGCGGTGGAGTCGATCAAGGGCAAGACCGAAATGGATGCACTGGTTGCCTACCTGCAGGTGCTCGGCACCGCGATCAAGAACAAGAGGTAAGTGCCATGGACTTCACACTGGATATCGGCCAGCTGCGCGGCCTGGGCACCCTGCTGGTGGCCATCGCCTTCATCGGCCTGTCGTTGTGGGTGTTCAACGGTCGGCGTGACCGCGAGTTTGCCGAGGCAAGCCTGTTGCCGTTCGCCGATGACCGCCTAGCACCTGCCGCCAACGAACCCGCATCGAGGAGTAACGGGCAATGACCACCTTCTGGAGTACGTACATCTGCGTACTGACCATCGGCAGCCTGATCGGCTTGACCTGGCTGCTGCTGGCCACGCGCAAGGGCGAAAAGCCCAACGGCGGCGACCAGACCATGGGCCACAGCTTCGACGGCATCGAGGAGTACGACAACCCGCTGCCCAAGTGGTGGTTCTGGCTGTTCGTCGGCACCTTGGTGTTCTCGGTCGGCTACCTGATCCTCTACCCTGGCCTGGGCAACTGGAAAGGCATCCTGCCGGGCTATCAGGACGGCTGGACCCAGGTCAATGAATGGCAGAAAGAAATGGACAAGGCTGACGCCAAGTTCGGCCCGATCTTCGCCAAGTTCGCCGCCATGCCGGTAGAGGAAGTGGCCAAGGATCCGCAAGCGCTGAAGATGGGTGGCCGCCTGTTCGCCTCCAACTGCTCGGTGTGCCACGGCTCCGACGCCAAGGGTGCCTACGGTTTCCCTAACCTGACCGACAAGGACTGGCGCTGGGGCGGCGATCCGGACACCATCAAGCAGTCGATCATGAGCGGTCGTCACGGCGTCATGCCGGCCTGGGCCGAAGTGATCGGTGAGCAAGGTGTGGCCGACGTAGCCGCTTTCGTCCTCACCAGCATGGATGGACGCAAGCTGCCAGAAGGCACCAAGGCCGATGTCGGCAATGGCGAGAAGCTCTTTGCAACCAACTGTGTGGCCTGCCACGGTCCGCAAGGCAAAGGTACCCCAGCCATGGGCGCACCGGACCTGACGCACCCGCAAGCCTTCATCTACGGTTCAAGCTTCGCCCAGTTGCAGCAGACCATCCGTTACGGCCGTCAGGGCCAGATGCCCGCCCAGGAAGCGATCCAGGGTAACGACAAGGTCCACCTGCTGGCCGCCTATGTCTACAGCCTGTCGCAGGATGAACCGGCTCAAGGTGAGAACCTCTCTGCCAAGTAAAATCATCCCTTAACTGAGCCTTGACTCAAACCGCCGCAGCCACCCGGATGCGGCGGTTCCACTTCCCCCTTGCGACCAAACGTCGCACCTCCCCCGCCACCCCGCCTTGCACCCGCCTTGATCGGAACTAAGCTTGTTGCCACAGCGACCGCAACCCGGGGCCTGATAATCCCGTTGGTCGGTCGTGGCTGTTGAAGAATGCGTGCAAAGGCAGATGGGATCGGCTCGACCTCTTTGTACCCGCTTCTGGATAACGGAAAACGGTTACAACAAGCCTGACCGATTGGACAAGAAAAGATGGATAACGGTACACATATCAAACAGATAATTGTGTACACTTTGTCCGCCAACAAGGCCCGGAACAGCGGTAGATCGGGCTTTGGCAAAGGTCGGCGCGAGAGCCATCGCGTTGCAATAACCACACGGTTTATACATACTTGCGCCGATTTTTTAACCTACAAAAACACCCAAACCGTGGAACCTTAGAATGAGCACAGCAATCAGTCCGACTGCTTATAACTATAAGGTCGTCCGCCAGTTCGCCATCATGACGGTGGTCTGGGGGATCCTTGGCATGGGGCTTGGAGTCTTCATCGCCTCGCAACTGGTATGGCCCCAGCTGAACCTGGACCTGCCATGGACGAGCTTTGGACGGCTTCGCCCACTGCACACCAACCTGGTGATTTTCGCCTTCGGTGGCTGTGCACTGTTTGCCACTTCTTATTATGTCGTGCAGCGTACCTGCCAGACGCGACTGATTTCCGACAGCCTCGCGGCCTTCACCTTCTGGGGTTGGCAAGCGGTGATCGTCGGTGCGCTCATTACCCTGCCGCTGGGTTACACCACGACCAAGGAATACGCCGAGCTGGAATGGCCGATCGCCATTTTGCTGGCGATTGTCTGGGTCACCTACGGTGTGGTGTTCTTCGGCACCATCGTCAAGCGTAAAACCAAGCACATCTATGTAGGTAACTGGTTCTACGGTGCGTTCATCGTGGTGACCGCGATGCTGCACATCGTCAACCACGCTTCGCTGCCGGTCAGCCTGTTCAAGTCCTACTCGGCTTACTCGGGCGCCACCGACGCGATGATCCAGTGGTGGTACGGCCACAACGCCGTGGGCTTCTTCCTGACCACCGGCTTTCTCGGCATGATGTACTACTTCGTGCCGAAACAGGCCGAGCGTCCGATCTACTCCTATCGCCTGTCGATCGTGCACTTCTGGGCACTGATCACCCTGTACATCTGGGCCGGCCCGCACCACCTGCACTACACCGCCCTGCCGGACTGGGCGCAGTCGCTGGGCATGGCCATGTCGATCATTCTCCTGGCACCAAGCTGGGGCGGCATGATCAACGGCATGATGACCCTCTCGGGCGCCTGGCATAAGCTGCGCACCGACCCGATCCTGCGTTTCCTCGTGGTGTCCCTGGCGTTCTACGGCATGTCGACCTTCGAAGGTCCGATGATGGCGATCAAGACCGTCAACTCGCTGTCGCACTACACCGACTGGACCGTAGGCCACGTACACGCCGGCGCTCTGGGCTGGGTTGCGATGATCTCGATCGGCGCCCTGTACCACATGATCCCGAAAGTCTACGGCCGCGAGCAGATGCACAGCATCGGCCTGATCAACGCGCACTTCTGGCTGGCGACCATCGGTACCGTGCTGTACATCTCCTCGATGTGGGTCAACGGCATCACCCAGGGCCTGATGTGGCGTGCAATCAACGATGACGGCACCCTCACCTACTCCTTCGTCGAAGCCCTGCAGGCCAGCCACCCAGGCTTTATCGTCCGTGCCCTGGGCGGTGCGTTCTTCGCCTCCGGCATGCTGCTGATGGCGTACAACGTCTACCGTACCGTACGCGCCTCGAAGCCGGCCGAAGCTGAAGCCGCGGCTCAGATCGCTGTAGTTGGAGCTCACTGATGAAGCACGAAACACTCGAGAAGAATATCGGCCTGCTGGCCTTCTTCATGGTCATCGCCGTGAGTGTCGGTGGCCTGACCCAGATCGTCCCGCTGTTCTTCCAGGACGTCACCAACAAGCCGGTCGAGGGCATGAAGCCACGTACCGCGCTGGAACTGGAAGGCCGTGACATCTACATCCGCGAAGGCTGCGTGCAGTGCCACTCGCAGATGATCCGTCCGTTCCGTGCCGAAACCGAGCGCTACGGCCACTACTCGGTTGCCGGTGAAAGCGTCTGGGACCACCCGTTCCTGTGGGGTTCCAAGCGTACCGGTCCGGACCTGGCACGTGTCGGCGGCCGTTACTCCGATGACTGGCACCGTGCGCACCTGTACAACCCGCGCAACGTCGTGCCCGAGTCGAAAATGCCGGCCTACCCATGGCTGGTAGAGAACAAGCTCGATGGCAAGGACACCGTCAAGAAAATGGAAGTCCTGCGCACCCTCGGCACACCGTACACCGATGAAGACATCGCCGGTGCCCGCGACGCGGTCAAGGGCAAGACTGAAATGGACGCTCTGGTGGCCTACCTGCAAGGCCTGGGCACCATCATCAAAAGCAAACGGTGACATTGATGGATATCGGGATGATTCGTGGCCTGGGCACCGTCGTGGTGATGGTGGCCTTTATTGGCCTGGCGTTATGGGTGTTCAGTTCTCGGCGCAAGTCTGAGTTCGACGAAGCGACCATGCTGCCCTTCGCGGATGATCCCGAAGCCAGCAAGCACGTCGAGCAAGCGCAAGCGAAAGCGTCTAGGAGTAACAACGAATGACTACCTTCTGGAGTCTGTACGTCACCGTTTTGAGTCTGGGCACAATCTTCGCCCTGACCTGGCTGCTGCTGTCCACCCGCAAGGGCCAGCGCAGCGAAACCACCGAAGAAACCGTGGGCCACGCCTACGACGGCATCGAGGAATATGACAACCCGTTGCCGAAATGGTGGTTCATGCTGTTCGTCGGCACCATCGTTTTCGCCCTGGGTTACCTGGTGCTGTACCCGGGTCTGGGTAACTGGAAAGGCATTTTGCCGGGTTACCAGTACGTGGATAACGAGAAAAAGACCGAGTTCGCCAACGGCCAGCCTGGCTGGACCGGCGTACACGAGTGGGAAAAGGAAATGGCCCGCGCTGACGCTAAATTTGGGCCGATCTTCGCCAAATTTGCAGCCATGCCCATCGAAGAAGTGGCCAAGGATCCGCAAGCCCTGAAAATGGGTGGGCGCCTGTTCGCCTCCAACTGCTCGGTGTGCCACGGTTCTGACGCCAAGGGTTCCTATGGCTTCCCTAACCTCACCGACAACGACTGGCGCTGGGGCGGTGATCCGGCAACCATCAAGGCCACCATCATGGGCGGTCGTCACGGCGTGATGCCGGCCTGGGCCGAAGTCATTGGTGAGCAGGGCGTTGCCGACGTTGCCGGGTACGTGCTGACCAACCTTGATGGCCGCAAGCTGCCAGAAGGGGCGAAAGCCGACGTTGCCAACGGCCAGAAGCTCTTCGCCGCCAACTGCGTGGCCTGCCACGGTCCGGAAGGCAAAGGCACCCCGGCCATGGGCGCGCCGAACCTGACGCACCCACAGGCGTTCATCTACGGTTCGAGCTTCGCGCAACTGCAGCAGACCATCCGTTACGGCCGTCAGGGCCAGATGCCTGCTCAGGAAGCGATCCAGGGTAACGACAAGGTCCACCTGCTGGCCGCCTATGTCTACAGCCTGTCGCATCAAGGCGAAAAGGCGGCTGAGGCGAAGTAATTCGCACAGCCACCAAAAGGCCCCGTCAGTGCAGACTGGCGGGGCTTTTTTATAGGCGCTGCCCCCACCAGGTCAAGACAGTTCGCATGACCCAGATCAATTGACACGCCCACTACACTAATCACCAGGCAAACCCAACGCGACTAAAGGTCGCAACCATGCCCCATGCTGCCACTACAGGCGTATTATCCGACCTGGAGCAGCATAAACTTCTGACTGCGGTCGGCACGCACTGATCGCGGCGTTATTCCACTGCCGTGGGACTCAATGATGAGCAAGCAGATTCCAGTACATGATGTCACCCCGCCTGCCAATAAAGACAAAGACAGCGTCGATCTCTACGCCTCTCGGGAAAAAATCTACACCCGGGCCTTCACCGGCTTGTTTCGCAATTTGCGCATGGCCGGCGGCGCCGTCCTGTTCCTGCTGTATTTCGGCACGGTGTGGCTGAACTGGGGCGAGCACCAGGCGGTCTGGTGGAACCTGCCCGAGCGCAAGTTCTACATCTTCGGTGCCACCATCTGGCCCCAGGATTTCATCCTGCTGTCCGGCCTGTTGATCGTTGCCGCCTTCGGCCTGTTCTTCATCACCGTATTCGCCGGCCGGGTGTGGTGCGGCTACACCTGTCCGCAGAGCGTCTGGACCTGGATCTTCATGTGGTGCGAAAAGGTCACTGAAGGTGACCGCAACCAGCGCATGAAGCTGGACAAGGCGCCCATGAGTGGCAACAAACTCCTGCGCAAACTGGCCAAGCACAGCCTGTGGCTGCTGATCGGCTTTGTCACCGGCATGACCTTCGTCGGCTACTTCTCGCCGATCCGCGAGCTGGTGGTGGAGTTCTTCACCGGCCAGGCCGATGGCTGGGCGTATTTCTGGGTCGGTTTCTTCACCCTGGCCACCTACGGTAATGCCGGCTGGCTGCGCGAGCAGGTGTGCGTGTACATGTGCCCCTATGCGCGCTTCCAGAGTGTGATGTTCGACAAGGACACGCTGATCGTCTCCTACGATCCACGTCGCGGCGAAACCCGTGGCCCACGCAAGAAAGACCTCGATTACAAAGCCAAAGGTCTGGGTGACTGCATCGACTGCACCATGTGCGTTCAGGTCTGCCCGACCGGCATCGACATTCGCGATGGCCTGCAGATCGAGTGCATCGGCTGCGCCGCCTGCATCGACGCCTGTGACACCATCATGGACAAGATGAACTACCCCAAAGGCCTGATCAGCTACACCACCGAGCACAACCTCTCCGGGCAGAAAACCCACATGTTGCGCCCGCGCCTGATCGGTTATGCGGTGGTCTTGCTGGCCATGATCGCCCTGCTCGCCAGCGCCTTTGTGCTGCGCCCGCTGGTCGGTTTCGATGTCAGCAAGGACCGCGTCCTGTACCGCGAAAACGCCCAGGGCCGGATCGAAAACGTCTACAGCCTGAAGGTCATGAACAAGGACCAGCGCGACCACGTCTACGTGCTCGAAGCCGCTGGCCTGCCCGACCTCAAGCTTGAAGGCGCCGGGGAAATTCGTGTCGCCGCCGGTGACATCGTCAGCCTGCCGGTACAACTGTCGATGGCCCCGGAGAAACTGCCATCGAGCACCAACGAAGTCACTTTCACCCTCAAGGACGCTGACGACAGCGCCACCCAGGTTGAAGCCAAGAGCCGCTTCATCGGCCCGCAAATTCGATAAGAGACTGAGTCTATGCCTTCTGCAACAGCCGCCAGCCCCTGGTACAAGCACCTTTGGCCATGGATCATCATCGGGGTGCTGGCCACCTCGGTGACCCTGAGCCTGACCATGGTCTACATCGCGGTCAACAACCCGGACAACCTGGTCAACGACAACTACTACGAGGCCGGCAAAGGCATCAACCGCTCGCTGGACCGTGAACTGCTGGGCCAGACCCTGAACCTCAAGGCCAGTGTGCACCTGGACGAGCTGACCGGTGAAGTCGAACTGCGCCTGAGCGGTAACAGCCAGCCGAAAACCCTGGAACTCAACCTGATCTCGCCGACCCAGCCGGAGAAAGACCGCAAGATCATCCTGACCCAGAGCGCCAGCGAAGCCGGACGCTACGTCGGCCAGCTCAGCGACAAGATCGAAGGCCGTCGCTTCGTCGAGCTGCTCGGCAGCCAGGACGAGCATGTCTGGCGTCTGTTTGAAGAAGAACAGGTTGGCCATGATGTAACCCTGCAGCTGGGCGACGAAGCGCTGCAAGGGGCTGAACACCTCGAAAAATGAGTCGGCCTTGATCGCGGGGCAAGCCCGCTCCCACCGAGACACACTGTGGGAGCGGGCTTGCCCCGCGATCAGGTTCACCCCGGACCTTGCGATAGATTGCCATGACCAGCCCCACGCCTTGCTACCACTGCGCCCTGCCCGTTCCCGCCGGCAGCCACTTCACCGCCGTGGTACTCGGCCAGGACCGGCTGTTCTGCTGCCCGGGTTGCCAGGCCGTGGCCGAAGCCATTGTCGCTGGCAACCTGGAAAGCTATTACCAGCACCGCAGCGAAGCCAGCGCCAACCCCGATGCCCTGCCCCAGCAACTGGTCGACGAACTGGCCCTGTACGACCGAGCCGATGTGCAAAAACCTTTCGTCCGCCACAGCGGTGAACTGGCCGAAACCACCCTGCTGATCGAAGGCATCAGCTGCGCCGCGTGCGGCTGGCTGATCGAAAAACACCTGCGTAACCTGCCTGGCGTTGCCGAGGCGCGGCTGAACCTGTCCAACCACCGCCTGCACGTCAACTGGGCCGACAGTCAGTTACCGCTGTCCAGGCTGCTGGCCGAACTGCGCCACATCGGTTACGCCGCGCACCCCTACCAAGCCGACCGCGCCGCCGAACAGCTGGCCAATGAAAACCGCACCGCCCTACGCCAACTGGGGGTCGCCGGCCTGCTGTGGTTCCAGGCGATGATGGCGACCATGGCCACCTGGCCGGAATTCAACATCGACCTGAGCCCGGAGCTGCACACCATCCTGCGCTGGGTCGCGCTGTTCCTGACCACCCCGATCGTCTTCTACAGCTGCGCGCCGTTCTTCCGTGGCGCCGCCCGCGACCTGCGCACCCGGCACCTGACCATGGACGTTTCGGTGTCGCTGGCCATCGGCCTGGCCTATGGTGCCGGGATCTGGACCGCGATCACCGGCAGCGGCGAGCTGTATTTCGATGCCGTGGGCATGTTTGCCCTGTTCCTGCTCGCAGGCCGCTACCTGGAACGCCGCGCCCGTGAGCGCACGGCCGCCGCCACGGCACAGCTGGTCAACCTGCTGCCGGCGTCCTGCCTGCGCCTGGGCGCGGCGGGCCAAAGCGAGCGGATCCTGCTCAGTGAGTTGCAACTGGGTGATTGCGTCCTGATTCAGCCCGGCCATGTCGTGCCTGCCGACGGGCGTATCGTCAGCGGCCAGTCGAGTGTCGATGAGTCGCTGCTGACCGGTGAATACCTGCCCCAGCCGCGCCGTGCGGGCGACGCGGTAACCGCCGGGACCTTGAATGTGGAAAGCGCACTGACCGTCGAAGTCCAGGCCCTCGGCCAGGACACGCGCCTGTCGGCCATCGTCCGCCTGCTGGAGCGAGCCCAGTCGGAAAAACCGCGCCTGGCGGAAATCGCCGACCGCGCCTCGCAGTGGTTCCTGCTGTTCTCCCTGGTCGCCGCCGCGGCCATCGGCCTGCTCTGGTGGCAGCTGGACCCGTCGCGGGCGTTCTGGATTGTCCTGGCGATGCTGGTCGCCACCTGCCCCTGCGCCCTGTCGCTGGCCACGCCAACCGCGCTGACCGCCGCCACTGGCACCCTGCACAAACTCGGCCTGCTGCTGACCCGCGGCCATGTGCTCGAAGGCCTGAACCAGATCGACACAGTGATCTTCGACAAGACCGGCACCCTCACCGAAGGCCGCCTGACCTTGCGCGCCATTCGCCCGCTGGCCGCCGCCGACGCCGATCAGTGCCTGATGCTTGCCGCCGCCCTGGAAAACCGCTCCGAGCACCCGATTGCCCGTGCCTTCGGGCGTGCCAGCGTTGCTGCCGACGAGGTACACGCCGAGCCTGGCCTCGGGCTTGAAGGCGTGGTGCAAGGGCAACGCCTGCGCATCGGCGAAGCGGGTTTCGTGTGCGCCTTGAGCAACACTGCTGCCCCCGAAATGCCCGCAGAGCCGGGCCAATGGCTGTTGCTCGGCGACACCCAGGGCGCCCTGGCCTGGCTAGTGCTCGACGACCGCCTGCGCAATGACGCCGCCGACCTGCTCACGGCCTGTCGCGCCCGCGGCTGGCAGACCTTGCTACTGTCCGGCGACAGCTCACCGATGGTGCAGAGCGTGGCCGCCGAGCTGCAGATTGACCAGGCCATCGGCGGCTTGCGCCCGGATGACAAATTGGAAAAACTCAAAGCCCTGCAGTTGCAGGGCCACAAAGTGCTGATGCTCGGCGACGGGGTCAACGACGTACCGGTGCTGGCCGCCGCCGACATCAGCATCGCCATGGGCTCGGCCACTGACCTGGCCAAGACCAGCGCCGACGCAGTACTGCTGTCCAATCGCCTCGACGCGCTGGTGCAGGCCTTCAGCCTGGCCCGGCGCACCCGCCGGATTATTATCGAGAACCTGCTCTGGGCAGCGCTGTATAATGGCCTGATGCTGCCCTTTGCCGCCCTGGGCTGGATCACGCCGGTGTGGGCGGCCATTGGCATGTCCGTCAGTTCGCTGATCGTGGTGCTCAACGCCCTGCGCCTGACCCGCATCAGCGGTCCGGCCGCCAGCGCCACAGCGACCCGCGACTCACACCCGGCCACGGCCTGATCAGGAGCTTCCATGCCCGCGCTATACATCATGATTCCGGCCGCGCTGCTGATCGTCGCCATCGCTATCTACATCTTCTTCTGGGCGGTGGACAGCGGTCAGTACGACGACCTCGACAGCCCGGCCCACAGCATCCTGTTCGACGATCAGGACCCACAGCACACCGCCGCGATGGACGAAGCCGACGGCAAGAAACCCGACGACGGCGCCCCACCCCGTGCTTGAGCTGCTACCCCTGCTCAGCTCGGCGCTGATCCTCGGCCTGCTCGGTGGTGGCCACTGCCTGGGCATGTGCGGCGGGCTGATGGGCGCCCTGACCCTGGCCATCCCCAAAGAACAGCGCAGCCGGCGCTTTCGCCTGCTGCTGGCCTACAACCTGGGCCGCATCTTCAGCTACGCCCTGGCCGGCTTGCTGCTGGGCCTGGCCGGCTGGGCCGTGGCCAACAGCCCGGTGGCCCTGGGCATGCGTGTGGTCGCAGCATTGCTGTTGATCAGCATGGGCCTGTACCTGGCCGGCTGGTGGAGCGGCCTGACTCGCATCGAAGGCCTCGGACGCGGCCTGTGGCGCCACATACAGCCCGTGGCCAACCGCCTGCTACCGGTTTCCAGCCTGCCCCGCGCCCTGCTGCTGGGCGCCCTGTGGGGCTGGCTGCCGTGCGGCCTGGTCTACAGCACCCTGTTGTGGGCTGCGAGCCAGGGCAACGCCGCTGACAGCGCCCTGCTGATGCTGGCCTTCGGCCTTGGCACCTGGCCTGTGCTGCTGGCCACCGGGCTTGCCGCCGAACGCACCAGCACCCTGCTACGCAAACGTGGGGTACGGGTCGCCGGCGGCATACTGGTGATCCTGTTCGGTCTGTGGACCCTGCCAGGGCCGCACCAGCACTGGCTGATGGGCCACTGAAGCGCCGTTGATACAAATCAAGACGGGCTGTTTGCCACCCCCCTAGACTTCGGGCACTGCTGCTCATTCTGGGGACTGCCCACATGCTCGACGCACTCCGTTGGGACTCCGACCTGATCCGTCGCTACGACCTGTCTGGCCCACGCTACACCTCCTATCCAACCGCAGTGCAACTGCACAGCGAAGTCGGCTCCTTCGACCTGCTGCACGCCCTGCGTGACAGCCGCCGGGCCGTTCGGCCGCTGTCGCTCTACGTGCACGTGCCGTTCTGCGCCAACATCTGCTACTACTGCGCCTGCAACAAGGTCATCACCAAAGACCGCGCCCGCGCCCAGCCCTACCTGCAACGCCTGGAGCAGGAAATCCAGCTGATCGCTTGTCACCTGGACCCCAAGCAGAGCGTCGAGCAATTGCACTTCGGTGGCGGCACCCCGACATTTCTCAGCCACGTCGAACTGCGCCAGCTGATGGCGCATTTGCGCCAGCATTTCAACCTGCTGGACGACGATTCCGGCGACTACGGCATCGAGATCGACCCGCGCGAGGCCGACTGGCCGACCATGGGTCTGCTGCGCGAACTGGGTTTCAATCGCGTCAGCCTGGGTGTACAGGACCTCGATCCGGCCGTGCAACGGGCGATCAACCGCCTGCAAACCCTGGAACAGACCCGGACAATCATCGACGCGGCACGCACCCTGCAGTTTCGCTCGATCAACCTCGACCTGATCTACGGTCTGCCCAAACAAACGCCAGAAGGCTTTGCCCGCACCGTGGACGAAGTCATCAAGCTGCAACCGGACCGCCTGTCAGTGTTCAACTATGCGCACTTGCCGGAACGCTTCATGCCCCAGCGGCGCATCGACAGCAATGACCTGCCGGCGCCCGCCGCCAAGCTGGAGATGCTGCAAAGAACCATTGAACAACTGACCGCCGCCGGCTACCGCTACATTGGCATGGACCATTTCGCCCTGCCCGACGACGAACTGGCCATCGCCCAGGAAGAGTCGACCCTGCAACGCAACTTCCAGGGCTACACCACCCACGGCCACTGCGACCTGATCGGCCTCGGCGTCTCGGCCATCAGCCAGATCGGTGACCTGTACTGCCAGAACACCAGCGACCTGAACACCTATCAGGACACCCTGTCCAGCGCCCAGCTGGCCACCAGCCGCGGCCTGCTCTGCAGCGCCGACGACCGCCTGCGCCGCGCGGTGATCCAGCAGTTGATCTGCCACTTCGAACTGGACTTCGAGGTCATCGAACAAGCCTTTACCATCGATTTTCGCGGCTACTTCAAGGACCAGTGGCCAGCCCTGCAAGCCATGCACGACGATGGCCTGATCCACCTCAGCAACCAGGGCATCCAGGTATTGCCCGCCGGTCGCCTGCTGGTGCGCTCGGTATGCATGGTATTCGACGCCTACCTCGGCCTGCACAGCCAGCAACGCTTCTCTCGGGTGATCTGAAGCGCAAAGCACGGACACTGTTTACAGTCATACTTGTAAAGCACACTATGTTTATCGGAGGTCGGACGATACGCCGCACCTCATCCACCCCACCCTATCCGGGTGCGGGCTGGCCGAAACCCCATGCCCTGAGTTACCCTTACGGCTTATGTGTGCTTTCCCCCAAGGAATGAAGAAATGTCCGAGCCAGTCAAACTGCGCCCCCATAACCAGGCCCACTGCAAGGATTGCAGCCTGGCGCCTCTGTGCCTGCCATTGTCGTTGAACATGGAAGACATGGATGCATTGGATGAAATCGTCAAACGCGGGCGACCGCTGAAGAAAGGCGAATTTCTGTTCCGCCAGGGTGACAACTTCGCTTCGGTCTACGCAGTGCGCTCCGGTGCCCTGAAAACCTTCAGCCTGAGCGATGGCGGTGAAGAACAGATCACCGGCTTTCACCTGCCCAGCGAACTGGTCGGCCTGTCCGGCATGGACACCGAAACCTATCCGGTATCGGCCCAGGCCCAGGAAACCACGTCGGTCTGTGAAATCCCCTTCGAACGCCTCGATGAACTTTCGGTTCAGTTGCCTCAACTGCGTCGCCAGCTGATGCGGGTGATGAGCCGCGAAATTCGCGACGACCAGCAAATGATGCTGCTGTTGTCGAAGAAAACCGCCGACGAACGCATCGCCACCTTCCTGGTCAACCTCTCGGCGCGTTTCCGTGCCCGGGGCTATTCGGCCAATCAGTTCCGCCTGAGCATGTCGCGCAACGAAATCGGTAACTACCTGGGTCTGGCTGTAGAAACTGTTTCACGGGTTTTCACCCGCTTCCAGCAGAACGGCCTGATTGCCGCCGAAGGCAAGGAAATCCACATCCTCGACCCGATCCAGCTGTGTGCGCTGGCCGGTGGTGCTCTGGAGAGCTGAGGCCACGGGATAAGGGTATACTGGCGGGCATTCGTTTCTCAGGATACCCGCCCCATGCACAGCGATACCTTCGACCTCAAAGCCCTGATCCGCCCAGTACCAGACTTCCCGAAAGCCGGCGTGATCTTTCGTGACATCACGCCGCTGTTCCAGTCGCCACGGGGCTTGCGCCATGTGGCCGACGCCTTCATCGAGCGCTATGTCGAGGCCGAGTTCAGCCACATCGGTGCCATGGACGCCCGCGGCTTCCTGATCGGCTCGATCATCGCCCACCAACTGAACAAGCCACTGATCCTGTTCCGCAAGCAGGGCAAGCTGCCGGCTGACGTGCTCGCCGAAGGCTACCAGACCGAATACGGTGAAGCGTTCCTCGAAGTGCACGCCGACAGCCTGTGTGAAGGCGATTCGGTGCTGATTTTCGACGACTTGATCGCCACCGGCGGGACCTTCGTGGCAGCAAGCAACCTGGTGCGCCGCATGGGTGCGCAAGTGTTCGAGGCCGCAGCGATTATTGACCTGCCGGAACTGGGTGGCTCGCAGAAACTGCAGGCGCTGGGTATTCCGACCTTCTGCCTGACCGAGTTCTCGTTGAGCGAATACTGAGTTTCAATCGCGGGGCAAGCCCGCTCCCACAGGATGGTGGAAATCCTGTGGGAGCGGGCTTGCCCCGCGATACAATCTCCAGATCTACAACGAAATCGGCTTGCGCCCCGCAAAGGAGTGCGCCAGCGTCCCGCCATCCACCAGCTCCAGCTCTCCGCCCAACGGCACGCCATGAGCGATGCGCGAAGCCACCAGGCCCTTGTCGGCCAGCAGCTGCGCAATGTAATGAGCCGTCGCCTCACCCTCCACCGTCGGGTTGGTCGCCAGGATCACCTCGGTAAAGGTGCCCTGCTCCTCGATACGCGCCATCAGCTGCGGAATACCGATCGCCTCAGGCCCCAGCCCGTCCAGCGGCGACAGGTGCCCTTTGAGCACGAAGTAACGGCCTCGATAACCGGTCTGCTCCACCGCATAGACATCCATCGGCCCTTCGACCACGCACAGCAGCGTGTCGTCACGGCGCGTGTCGGCGCACTGCGGGCACAGCTCCTGCTCGGTCAGGGTACGGCACTGGCGACAATGGCCAACCCCTTCCATGGCCTGGCTCAGGGCCTGAGCCAGGCGCGTGCCGCCACTGCGGTCGCGCTCGAGCAACTGCAGTGCCATGCGCTGAGCGGTTTTCTGGCCGACGCCGGGCAAGATGCGCAAGGCATCGATCAGTTGGCGAATCAGGGGACTGAAGCTCATGGGCAATAACCTGGATATTCAATAAGCGCGAGAAAAACGACGATGGGAGCAACGACCTCACAGCCGTGCTCCCACCGTAGGTACTACGAGTGCTGCCTTAGAACGGCATTTTGAAACCAGGTGGCAGCTGCATGCCAGCGGTCATGCCACCCATTTTTTCCTGGCTGTTCTGCTCGACCTTGCGCACCGCGTCGTTGACGGCGGCGGCGATCAGGTCTTCCAGCACTTCCTTGTCTTCCTGCATCAGGCTGTCGTCCAGGCTGATGCGCTTGACGTCGTGACGACCGGTCATCACCACGCTCACCAGGCCGGCGCCGGACTGACCGGTCACTTCGGCGTTGGCCAGCTCTTCCTGCATCTTGGCCATTTTTTCCTGCATCTGCTGGGCCTGCTTCATCAGGCCGGCCATGCCACCTTTCATCATGGGGATCACCTCAAATTTAGTCTTACGGGGTGCGGCGCGGGTCGGGCCCGGGCCGCTTGTGTCATTCGGTCATTCGCCCTGGGTTACCGGGGCGTCTACAGGTTCAATGGTATCGTGTCGCACCATGGCACCAAACTGCTTGATCATCTGCTGGATGAGCGGGTCAGCCTCAATCGAAGCCTCTGCCTCACCCTGACGCTCGGCACGCTTGCGAGCCGCCGCCTGGGCCGGGGTTTCCTGCTCCGGGCGGATCAGCTCGATGGACAGCTTCAGCGCACGCCCGAAATGTTGGTTCAGGGCATCGTTCAGGCGGCGCTGCTGGGTAGCGTTGAACAGCGCACTGTGGGCCGGGTCCAGGTGCAGCAGCCAGTCATCGCCTTCGGCGGCAATCAGCGTACAGTTGGCGGCGATACTGCCGGTCATCCCGGAGATCGGCAACTGCGGGAATAATTCCAGCCATTGCAAAGCCAGGCCGGTGGCCGGCATGGCCGCTGGCAACGGCTCGGGAGCAGCGACCGGCGCCTCTTCGTGCACATGCTCGATCGCCAGTTCATCCAGGTAACTGTAGCTGGCCGGATCCAGCTCCGGCTCGTAGTAATCCTCGTCCAGCGGCGGCTCGTCGTCACGCTCCATGCCTGCCGGGCTGTAGGCGATGCTGTCGTCGTGAGGCGGTTCGTCCTGGCGCACCACCGCCTGAACCGGCGCCGGTTGCGGCGATTCGACTACAGGTTCGGACGCAGCAGGTGCAGCTTCAGGCTCGGCAACAGGCTGGACCGGAGCTGGATCATTCCAGGGCAGGTCGACAACCGGCTCAGGATCAGGCTCTTCAGCTTTGACCTCGACTGGCGCGGGCTCAGGCTCAGGTTCAGGTTCCGGCTCAGGCTGAGCAACAACCGCCGGCTCAGGAGCAACAGGCGCAGGCTCGACAGCCGGCGCAGCAATCACCGCAGGCGCAGCGGCACTCGCTGCTGCCACCGCACTTGCCGAATCAGCTGTGGCCTGGCTGATCCCCACCGGCTTTAGTACCGGCGTCGGTGCGTCATCGGTATCGGCGGGACGGAACGCCAGCATGCGCAACAGCACCATCTCGAAGCCGCCGCGCGGATCCGGAGCCAGCGGCAGGTCACGACGACCGATCAAGCCCATCTGGTAGTAGAACTGTACGTCTTCGGCCGGCAGCGCCTGGGCCAGGGCCAATACCCGGTCGCGATCGCCCTGGCCGTTGTCCACGGCTTCAGGCAGTGCCTGGGCAATGGCGACGCGATGCAGCACATTGAGCATCTCGGCCAGCACGCCACTCCAGTCCGGCCCCTGCTCGGCCAGGTGGCGTACCGCTTCGAGCAAGGCCCGAGCATCGCCTTCGAGCAGCGCCTGCAGGACGCCATAGACCTGGCCATGATCGAGCGTGCCAAGCATGGCCCGCACATCGGCGGCCAACACCTTGCCTTCACCGAAAGCAATGGCCTGATCGGTCAGGCTCATGGCATCGCGCATCGAGCCATCGGCGGCGCGGCCAAGCAGCCACAGCGCGTCGTCTTCGAACGGGACGTTCTCGGCACCGAGCACATGGCTCAGATGCTCGACCACCCGCTCGGGGGTCATGTTCTTCAGGGAAAACTGCAGGCAACGCGAGAGGATGGTCGCGGGCAGCTTCTGTGGATCAGTGGTGGCAAGGATGAACTTGACGTAGGGCGGCGGCTCTTCCAGCGTCTTGAGCAAGGCGTTGAACGAGTGGCTGGAGAGCATGTGCACTTCGTCGATCAGGTAGACCTTGAAGCGCCCACGGCTCGGCGCGTACTGCACGTTGTCGAGCAGCTCGCGGGTGTCTTCGACTTTGGTGCGACTGGCGGCGTCGATCTCGATCAGGTCAACGAAACGGCCCTCGTCGATCTCCCGGCACACCGAACAGGTGCCGCAGGGGGTCGAGGTGATGCCGGTTTCACAGTTCAGGCATTTGGCGATGATTCGCGCGATGGTAGTCTTGCCCACGCCGCGAGTACCGGTAAACAGGTAGGCATGGTGCAGGCGCTGGTTGTCCAGTGCGTTGATCAAAGCCTTGAGCACATGGGTCTGGCCGACCATTTCGCGGAACGAGCGCGGACGCCATTTACGTGCAAGAACCTGATAACTCATCGAAAACCGTCAAATAGATAGACCAAAGACCGCTAATCCTAGCGGAGCAGGCCTGAAATTGCATCCGCTATGCAGCCTGACGTATAAGCTTTGTTCGCCAGGATGCCGATACCACGCAGGGAGAAGTGGATGCGCTGGGTTTTGAGCCTGTTAATGCTGTACATCGGCCAACTGCCGGCCGCCGAGTTACCCCCCTTGCGTTTTGCCGTCGCCGATAGCTGGACCATGCCGCTGGTGCGCCTGGAAAACAACCAGCCTGTCGAAGGCATCATGTTCGACCTGATGAACACCCTGACCAGCCGCGTGCAGCGTCGCCCTGAATTTCACGTAATGCCGCGCTTGCGCCTGCAGGCGGGGATGGAGCGTGGCAGCGTCGATGTGCGCTGTTTCGTCATGCCGTCCTGGAGCGGCGGGCAGTCGGGCAACTTCAGCTGGAGCTCGCCGCTGTTCCAGCAGCGCGACTGGCTGGTGGCTCATCCCCGCGAACCAGCACCAGCAAACCTGGAGCAGCTGCCCAGCCAGGTTATTGGTGCCGTGCTTGGATTTCACTACCCTGCCCTGCAGGCGCATTTCGACAATGGCCACTTCAAGCGTGACGATGCGCGCAACCAGTTGCAGGTGCTGCAGAAGCTGCAGGCAGGACGCTACCGCTACGCGGTCAGCAGTCAGTTAAGCCTGGATTGGTTCAATCGCTCGCTGCCCGCCGAGCAACGCTTCAAGCCAGTGGCACTACTGGAGGAGCAGGCACTGAGCTGCTATGTGCGAAATGATCCGGGCGTACCCACGCAAGGGATTCTGCGCAGCCTTGAGGCCATGAAAAAATCTGGGGAGATTGAGCGGATGGTCAAACGCCATACAGCAGCGCTGGACAGCCAGACGCAAGCAGACGGAATTGCACGCGCATCAGAAGAGGGTAAAGAAACAAGATAGGTAAAGCAGGAACAAGCGCATGGCTTGAAGATAGGTGGCGACCCCACCAGCCACACCCCGGCACTCGATGTTCCCGCTATGGCTGCTCCCTTCCGGGCCTGACCAGGTTAACGGGTAATCAATGCGGGGGGACCGATGGGGTCACCATAACGCAGCTCATCTGGCGACGAGCCGCGCCATTGTACCGGCATCAAGTGAAGATACAACCTCTAATTCAAAAAAAACCATCAGCACTCAATGACTTGGCGGTGTTCCTGGGCTTAGATGGCAATGCCGTGCTCACCCATAAAGGTCACAAATGCATCTTCATCCAGCACCTTGAGCCCCAGTTCATTGGCCTTGGCCAGCTTGGAACCGGCCCCCGGCCCCGCCACCACGCAATGGGTCTTGGCCGACACCGAGCCCGCGACCTTGGCGCCGAGGCTTTCCAGCTTGTCTTTGGCGATATCGCGACTCATGCGCTCCAGGGAGCCGGTCAGCACCCAGGTCTGACCGGTCAGCGGCAAACCGGCGGCGACTTTTTTCTCGCTCGACCAGTGCATGCCGAACTCACGCAACTGCGCCTCAATCGCCAGGGCCAGCGCGGCATTGGCCGGATCCTGGAAGTAACTGCGCACCGCATCGGCCTGCTTGGCCGCCAGGGCCTGGCGCAGATCGATGCCGTCGGCGGCGATGATTTTTTCCAGGCTGCCGAGTTTGGCCACCAGCTTTTCCGCCCCCGTCGGCCCCACCGAGGGAATATCCAGCTTGGCGATCAAGCCGGCCAGGGTGGTGCTGGCCGCGAACTCGGCGCCCAGATCGCCCTCGTCCTGCAACTGCAGCCCACGCTCTAGCAACTGACTGATAACGGTGCGGTTGTGCTCATCTTCAAAGAAGCTATGGATCTCGTGAGCCACCTCCAGGCCGATGTCCGGCAGGTAGGTCAGCACCTGCGGCAATGCCGCCATGACCCGCTGCAACGAACCCAGGGAACGCGCCAGGACCTTGGCCGTCTCCTCACCCACATCGGGAATGCCCAGGGCGTAGATGAAGCGTGCAAGGCCCGGCTGCTTGCTGGCAGCAATGGCCGCCAGCAGGTTCTTGCTCGACAGTTCGGCAAAGCCTTCCAGGTCGACAATCTGCTCGAAGGTCAGCTGATAGAGGTCGGCCGGCGAACGGATCAGGCCTTCATCCACCAGTTGCTCGACGCTCTTTTCGCCGAGCCCTTCGATGTCCATGGCGCGCCGCGAGACGTAATGAATGATCGCCTGCTTGAGTTGCGCAGCGCAGGCCAGACGACCGACGCAGCGGTACACCGCGCCTTCACTGACGGTTTCCTTGCCCTTGCTGCGCTTGATCAACTGCGTGCGCTCTACCTGTGAGCCACAGACCGGGCACTGTGTGGGGATGTGCACCGGCCGGGCATCATCAGGACGACGCTCGGTCACCACCTGCATCACCTGCGGGATGACATCGCCAGCCCGGCGAATGATCACCGTATCGCCGATCATCAGCCCCAGGCGCGCCACTTCGTCCATGTTGTGCAACGTGGCATTGGACACGGTCACTCCAGCCACCTTCACCGGCTTGAGCCGGGCCACCGGGGTGACCGCGCCGGTACGTCCGACCTGGAATTCCACATCCAGCACTTCGGTCAACTCTTCCATGGCCGGGAACTTGTGGGCAATGGCCCAGCGCGGTTCGCGAGCACGAAAGCCCAGCTCGCGCTGGGAAGCCAGACTGTTGACCTTGAACACCACGCCATCGATCTCGTAAGGCAGGTCATTGCGGCGCGCGCCGATATCGCGGTAGTACTCCAGGCATTCGGCAACGCCCGCTGCATGGCGCAACTCGCGGCTGATCGGCATGCCCCAGGCCTTGAGCTGTTCCAGGGTGCCAATATGGGTATCTGCCAGCGGCGCCGAGACCTGGCCCAGGCCATAGCAGCAGAACTCCAGCGGGCGGCTCGCGGTGATCTTCGAATCCAGCTGACGCAGGCTGCCCGCCGCGGCGTTGCGCGGGTTGGCGAAGGTCTTGCCGCCCGCTTCGATCTGCGCCTGGTTCAGACGCTCGAAGCCGGCCTTGGACATGTACACCTCGCCGCGCACTTCGAGCACGGCTGGCCAGCCCTCGCCTTGCAGCTTCAGGGGAATGTTGCGCACGGTACGCACGTTGACGCTGATGTCTTCGCCGGTGGTGCCGTCACCGCGGGTGGCGCCCTGCACCAGCTGCCCGTCGCGGTACAGCAAGCTGACAGCCAGGCCATCGAGCTTGGGCTCGCAGCTGTAGTCCACCGCCGCGCCGTCACCGAACAGATCGCCTGCCGGCAGATCCAGCCCTTCGACCACGCGCCGGTCGAACTCGCGCAGGTCGTTTTCCTCGAAGGCGTTGCCCAGGCTCAGCATCGGCACTTCGTGACGCACTTGGCTGAAGGCGGACAAGGCTGCACCACCGACACGCTGGGTCGGCGAATCAGCGGTCACCAGCTCTGGGTGCTCGGCTTCCAGCGCTTTGAGCTCGTTGAACAGACGGTCGTATTCGGCGTCCGGAACGCTGGGCTCGTCGAGCACGTAGTAGCGATAGTTGTGCTGGTCGAGTTCGGCACGCAGTTCGAGGATTCGGGATTCGGCGGTCATTTTCGTATTCTCTTGCAAAGCAAAAGAGCAGCCTTGGCTGCTCTTGCGTGTTCGGGGTCGGCTTTGAGGGCCTCATCGCGGGGCAAGCCCGCTCCCACAGGGAGGCTGTTTGTGGGAGCGGGCTTGCCCCGCGATGCTGTTAGCGCTTCTGAGTCAGGGCACGGCGCTCGAACTCGACGATGCGCTGACGGTAATGCTCGATGGTCTGGGCAGTCATAACGCTGCGCTGGTCGTCCTTGAGCTCACCGTTGAGCTCATGAGCCAGCTTGCGCGCAGCAGCAACCATGACATCAAAGGCCTGTTTGGGATGACGCGGCCCTGGCAAGCCCAGGAAGAAGCTCACCGCACGGGTGCTGAAGTGATCGATATCGTCCAGGTCGAACACGCCCGGCTTGACCGCGTTGGCCATCGAAAACAGCACTTCGCCATTACCGGCCATGCTTTCGTGACGATGGAAAATATCCATTTCGCCGAAACGCAAACCGCTTTCCAGAATGTTCTGCAGCAAGGCCGGGCCCTTGAAGCCGCCTTCGTCACGGGAAATCACGCTGATCACCAGGACTTCTTCAACCGGTGGCAGGTCACGGGTTTCGGTGCTGGCAAAGGCATTGCCGTTGTTACGGCTTTCATCCGGGTAATCGTCGTCAGCGCTGGCAAACAGGTCCGGCTCACGCTCACGCGGCTCAGCCGCCAGGTTCAGGTCGCCCTGCTGCGGCTCGCTACCACGCTTGCGCTTGGAAGCCTTTGGCTTGCTGCTATTGTCGCGCTCGCGCGCAGCACTCATGGACGGCAGGTCGTGCTCGTCCAGCTCAGGCTCCTTGTGGGTGTCCAATACCCGCGGCGGGCCGATCAATTCGGGGCTGTTATCGTCATCAGGGGCATTGGAGAAGCTACGATCCAGACGAAACTTCAGCTTGCCCTTGCCGCCGCGCATACGACGCCAGCCGTCAAAAAGAATACCGGCAATGACAATGATGCCGATGACGATCAGCCACTCGCGCAGACCGATTTCCATGTAATCCTGTGCCTCTGTAAAAAATGCTGAAAAATAAAGGGTTTAAACCCCTTTAAAACGTGGCGCCAACTCTATGTTCTGACAGGCGTTTTTACCCACGCAAAAAATAAGTGACATTAAGCTAGCACGACCAAAGATAACTTTACACCGTCTGTCGCAACTGACAGGGCCATTTAGCGCAGGTTCACGCCTTATCGCCTCCAGTCAGGCGTCGACCATGGCCATCGCCTCCTCCACATCGACCGCAACCAGACGCGAGCAACCCGGCTCATGCATGGTAACCCCCATCAACTGATCAGCCATCTCCATGGCGATCTTGTTGTGGGTGATATAGATGAACTGCACTGTCTGACTCATCTCCTTGACCAGCCGGGCGTAGCGTCCGACGTTGGCATCGTCCAGTGGCGCATCGACTTCATCGAGCATGCAGAACGGTGCCGGGTTCAGTTTGAAAATGGCAAATACCAGGGCCAGGGCGGTCAGCGCTTTCTCCCCGCCCGAGAGCAGGTGGATGGTGCTGTTCTTCTTGCCCGGTGGCCGCGCCATGATCGTTACCCCTGTATCGAGTAAATCTTCGCCCGTCAGTTCCAGGTAAGCACTGCCGCCACCGAAAACTTTTGGGAAAAGTGCCTGTAATCCGGCATTTATCTGATCAAAGGTATCTTTGAAGCGGTTGCGGGTTTCCTTGTCGATCTTGCGAATGACGTTTCCCAGGGTATCCAGGGCTTCGACCAGGTCGGCATCCTGAGCATCCAGATAGCGCTTGCGCTCTGACTGCTGCTGATACTCGTCGATGGCCGCCAGGTTGATCGCGCCCAGGCGCTGGATACGGGCGTCGATGCGCTCCAGCTCCTGCTCAGCTTCTTGCTCGCTGGCCGCCTCATTGAGGGTACCGAGCACCCCTTGCAAGTCATAGCCGTCGGCTTGCAACTGCTCCTGAAGCGTCTTGCGCCGTACGCTCAGCCCTTGCCATTCCAGGCGGTGCTGCTCCAGTTGGCCGCGCAGCAATTGCGCTTGCTGCTCGGCCTGGGTCCGGCGCTTCTCCGCATCACGCAGTTCACGGTCAGCCTCGTCCATATGCAGGCGCGCCTGGCGCATTTCGTCATCGACGCTCATGCGCTTTTCCAGCAGTTCTTCGAGTTTCAGGCGCAACTCTTCCAGCGGTGCCTCACCCTCTTCCAGGTTGAGGCTCAGCTGTTCACGCTTCTCCGTCAGGCGCTCCGACTGCAGCTCCAGACGCTCAAGAGCCTGGCGGGTGGAATCGTGCTGGGCGCGCAACGAGCCCAGGCGCACGGCCAGTTGATGAGCGTGATCCTTGTGCTGACGGGCCTCCTGGCGCACTCGGTCGAGGCGCTCACGCAGGCTGTCGCGCTGGGCCAGAAGCAGTTCGCGCTGTTCGGTGTCCTGGGCCATCAGATCGAGGGCCTCCTGCAGTTGCAGGCGCGATTCACCGAGATTCTCGCTTTCGAGGGCGCGTTGCTCCAGCAGTTCGGCCAGCTCTTCTTCCAGACGCCGACGCCGCAAGCTCAATTGCTCGGCGCGCGCCTTGCCGGCTGACAGCCGAGCGTTGAGCTCACTCTGCTGGCGGGCCTCGTCCTGGGCGCGACGACGCAATTGTTCGCGGTGCTCCTCAAGGCCCTGCTGCTGTTCGCGCTGCTCCTGCAACCGGGCTTCAAGCAATTCGAGCGCGGCCTCCAGTTCCTGGTGCTCAAGCCCCAGGCGTTCCAGTTCCTGACCCCGGGCCAGCAGCCCGCCTTCAGCATCGCTGGCGCGATTGACCCGCAGAAAATGCCGCCCGACCCAGTAGCCATCACGGCTGACCAGACTTTGACCGTCATTCAAGCGGCTGCGCTGGGCCAGCGCCTGCTCAAGGCTTTCCACCGGCAAAACCTGCCCCAACCAGGGCGCCAGATCGACCCGGCCTTCAACCTTGTCGAGCAAGCTGCCCGGAATGCGCGCACTTTCGGTCGTTGAATCAAGCAAGCGCAGATCGCCCTGGCTGAACGCCGCCAGATCAAGGCTACTGAAATCATCCACCAGCACGGCCTGCAAATCAGCGCCCAGCACGGTTTCCACCGCCAACTCCCACCCTGGCTCGACCCGCAGGCCCTCAGCCAGACGCGGACGTTGCTCCAGGCCCTGCTCGCGCAACCATTGCGCGGTGCCGGTGCCTGGGTCCAGCGCAGCCTGCTGCAAGGCCTCAAGCGATGCCAAGCGACCACCCAGGCGCTGCAACTCGCCCTGGGTCTGTTGCTGTGCCTGGACGGCCTGCTGCAGTTGCTCGCGCAGGGTTTCCAGTTGCTCGACCACCTGCTGTTCCTGCAGTTGAATCTCTTCTAGCACCAGCTCGCTGCTGGCCACTTGCTCACCCAGCTCCAGAATCGCGGCATCTTCAGGGTCGGCGCTGAGCTGGTCGCGCTCCTCAGCCAGCTTGCGCTGGCGCTCGGCCAGACGCTCAAGTGCCTGTTCGAGCTGCTGAATACGCGCCTGCTGCACTTCGGCCTGGCGACGTGGTTCGGCCGAACGGGTGTTGAAGGTGTCCCACTGTTCCTGCCAGCCGTGCATGGTGCCTTCGGCTTCTTCCTGGGTGGCCGCCGATTCTTCGGCGGCGGCCAGGGTCATTTCCTGCTCAGGCTCAAGCATTGCCAGCTCTTCGCCGAGGGTCGCCAGCAAGGTGCGGTCATGCCCCAGGTGCGATTCGGTCTCCAGGCGCGAGCGCTCGGCTTCCTTGAAGTCGTCCTGAAGCTGGCGCAGACGCTGCTGGCCATGCTGGATGCTTTGCTCAACCCGGGCGATATCGCCGCCGACCGAATAGAAGCGCCCCTGCACCTGCCCAAAGCGCTCGGACAGCTCATGATGGCCATCACGCAGGCGCTCGATGCTGGCATCGGCATTGCGCTGCTCGGCCACCAGGGCCTCAAAGGCCACTTCCTGGTCACCGATCACCACTTCACGCTGACTGACCTGCTGATCCAGCGCCTGCCAGCGCAAGGTCGCCAGCTGCGCCTTGAGCTGGCGTTCCTCGGCCTTGTACTCCTTGTACTTCTCGGCAGCCTGGGCCTGGCGATGCAAGCGTTCGAGCTGGCGCTCCAGCTCTTCGCGCAGGTCGTTCAGGCGCTCAAGGTTTTCATGGGTACGGCGGATGCGATTCTCGGTCTCGCGCCGACGCTCCTTGTACTTGGAGATCCCGGCCGCTTCTTCGATGAAGTTGCGCAGGTCTTCCGGCTTGGCCTCGATCAGCTTGGAGATCATCCCCTGCTCGATGATCGAATAGCTACGCGGGCCGAGGCCGGTGCCGAGGAAGATGTCGGTGATATCACGGCGCCGGCACTTGGTACCGTTGAGGTAATAGGTGTTCTGCCCGTCGCGGGTGACTTTGCGGCGGATGGAGATTTCCGCGTAGGCGGCGTATTCACCGACCAGGGTGCTGTCGGAGTTATCGAACACCAGTTCGATACTGGCCTGGCTCACCGGTTTGCGGCTGGTCGAGCCGTTGAAGATGACGTCGGTCATCGACTCGCCACGCAGGTTTTTCGCCGAGCTTTCGCCCATCACCCAGCGCACCGCATCGATGATGTTGGACTTGCCGCAGCCATTGGGCCCGACCACCGCCGCCATGTTGCTGGGGAAGTTGACCGTGGTCGGATCGACGAACGACTTGAACCCGGCCAGACGAATGCACTTTAGGCGCATGCTCAGGCGGTCGCCAGAGCCGCCAGCACCAGCTCGCAGCTGCGCTGGCAGTATTCGACCAGCACCGTGCGGATGCGCGTCTGATCGCGGGCAACCACGGCCTCCAGCAGGTTGGCGAACAACGCCAGGAAGTCGCTCATTTCGGCCTTGCGTTGATCCAGCGCCAGGTAATAGGCGCGGCTCATGGCCGGCTGCAGGTTCTCGACGGTTTCCTGCAGGTAAGGGTTGTTGGCGAACGGGTAAGCCGCGCGCATCACCGCAAAGCTTTCTTCGACGAAAACCTTGATGTCCTGGCGCTGCAGGGCACTGGTCAGGCTTTGCTGGATGTTCAGAAATGCCAGCAGGTCGCTTTCATTGCGCCAGTTCTGTGCAACCGCATTGCCCAGCAGGATGTAGAGCTCGCCCATCAAAGTGCACAGGCTGCGCACGCCATGTTCGTCAAGTTCGGTCACATGGGCGCCACGGCGCGGCAGGATGGTCACCAGATGCCGACGTTCGAGGATCAGCAAGGCTTCACGCACCGAGCCGCGACTGACGTTCAATGCCTGGGTGACCTTCTGCTCCTGGATACGCTCGGCAGGCTTGAGCTCGCCGCGGATGATCCGCTCGGCCAGGTAGTGGGCAATTTGCTCGGAGAGGCTGTCCGGCGCCTTGAACGTCATGGTTTTCCTTCAAAATCATTGAACTGTGCAAAGGGCGCAATTGTAGCGCACTTGCCCCCGCGCCGCGCAGGGGCCTGGAAGCAGAAGTTGGCAGCAATGGCGCAAAAAATTCGGCCATGGGCACAGCGGACTATGCTCTATAGAGAGACGCCTGTGGCGGGTGGGTAATGGCGCGTAATTTTTCCTGACCCAGAAGTCAGAAAATTGTTGACCTAAAAATCAAGTCTGCTTACAGTCCGCTCAACAACAATAAACCGCGTGTGAGGCCTTCCGTGATCCAGTTTCTATTAAACCAGGAGCTGCGCAGTGAGCATGCCCTGGATCCCAACCTGACAGTGCTGCAATACCTGCGCGAGCACTTGGGCAAGTCCGGTACCAAGGAAGGCTGCGCCAGCGGCGATTGTGGTGCCTGCACAGTGGTGGTCGGCGAACTGGCCGTGGACGACGACGGCCGTGAGCAGATCCGCTACCGCAGCCTGAACTCGTGCCTGACCTTTGTTTCGTCGCTGCACGGCAAGCAATTGATCAGCGTCGAAGGTCTCAAGCACCAGGGCCAGCTGCACAGCGTGCAACAGGCCATGGCCGACTGCCACGGCTCGCAGTGCGGCTTCTGCACCCCCGGTTTTGTCATGTCGCTGTTTGCCCTGCAAAAGAACAGCGATGCACCAGACCTGCACAAGGCCCAGGAAGCGCTGGCTGGCAACCTCTGCCGCTGCACCGGTTACCGCCCTATTCTCGCCGCTGCCGAACAGTCCTGCTGTCAGGCCAAGCCCGACCAGTTTGACAGCAACCAGGCACAGACCATCTCCCGCCTCAAAGCCATTGCCCCGAGCGAAACCGGTGAACTCAACAGCGGCGACAAGCGCTGCCTGGTACCGTTGACCGTCGCCGATCTGGCCGACCTCTATGGCTCGCACCCCGAAGCACGCTTGCTTGCCGGCGGCACCGACCTGGCGCTGGAAGTCACTCAGTTCCACAAAACCCTGCCGGTGATGATCTACGTCGGCAACGTCGCCGAACTCAAGCGCATCGACAGCCTTGATGAGCATCTGGAAATTGGCGCGGCCACACCGCTGACCGACTGCTACGACGCCTTGAGCCGCGAATACCCGGACTTCGGCGAGCTGCTGCACCGCTTTGCTTCCCTGCAGATCCGCAACCAGGGCACCCTCGGTGGCAACATCGGCAACGCCTCGCCGATCGGTGACTCCCCGCCCCTGCTGATTGCCCTGGATGCGCAGATTGTCCTGCGCAAAGGCAGCAGCACCCGCACCCTGGCGCTGGAAGATTACTTCATCGACTACCGCATCACTGCCCGCCAGGAAAGCGAGTTCATCGAGAAGATCATCGTGCCGCGCGCTCGCAGCGCCTGGACGTTCCGCGCCTACAAGGTTTCCAAGCGCCTGGACGACGATATTTCCGCCGTCTGCGCCGCCTTCAACCTGCGCATCGAAAACGGTGTGGTTGAAGCCGCACGCATCGCCTTCGGCGGCATGGCCGCAATCCCCAAACGTGCCCGCGCCTGCGAAGCGGCGTTGGTCGGTAAAGCCTGGAACCAGGCCAGCATCGAACGTGCCTGCCAGGCCTTGGCCGAAGACTTCACCCCACTGTCGGACTTCCGCGCCAGCAAGGAATACCGCCTGCTCAGTGCGCAGAACCTGCTGCGCAAATACTTCATCGAACTGCAAACGCCGCACATCGAGACCCGGGTGACCGCTTATGTCTAACCATCACGTCGCCAAAAGCCAGGCACAAATGGCCGAGCTGTTCAGCCAGGACCTGACCACCGGAGTCGGCCGCAGCATCAAGCACGACAGCGCCGACAAGCAGGTCAGCGGTGAAGCGCAGTACATCGATGACCGCCTGGAATTCCCCAACCAGCTGCACGTGTATGCGCGCATGTCCGACCGCGCCCATGCGCGGGTGCTGAAGATCGATACCAGCCCCTGCTACGCCTTCGAGGGTGTGCGCATCGCCATCACCCACGAAGACATTCCGGGCCTCAAGGACATTGGCGCGATCATGCCCGGCGACCCGTTGCTGGCCATCGACAAGGTCGAGTTCGTCGGCCAGCCGGTGCTCGCCGTCGCCGCCCGCGACCTGGACACCGCACGCCGCGCAGCAATGGCCGCGATCGTCGAATACGAAGACCTGGAACCGGTGCTCGACGTGGTCGAGGCCCTGCGCAAGCGTCACTTCGTGCTGGACAGCCACACCCACAAACGCGGCGACTCGGCCACGGCCCTGGCGAACGCGCCGCACCGCCTGCAAGGTACCCTGCACATCGGCGGCCAGGAACATTTCTACCTGGAAACCCAAATCTCTTCGGTGATGCCTACCGAAGATGGAGGGATGATCGTCTACTGCTCGACCCAGAACCCCACCGAGGTGCAGAAGCTGGTCGCCGAAGTGCTCGATGTGCCGATGAACAAGGTACAGGTCGACATGCGTCGCATGGGCGGCGGCTTCGGCGGCAAGGAAACCCAGGCAGCGAGCCCGGCGTGCCTGTGCGCGGTGATCGCGCGCCTGACCGGCCAGCCGACCAAGATGCGCCTGCCGCGGGTCGAGGACATGCTGATGACCGGCAAGCGTCATCCGTTCTACGTCGAATACGACGTCGGCTTCGATGACAGCGGCCGCCTGCACGGTATCAACCTGGAGCTGGCCGGCAACTGCGGTTACTCACCAGATCTTTCGGCATCCATCGTCGACCGCGCCATGTTCCACTCCGACAACGCTTATTACCTTGGCGACGCCACGGTCAACGGTCATCGCTGCAAGACCAACACCGCGTCGAACACTGCCTACCGGGGCTTCGGCGGCCCGCAGGGGATGGTCGCCATTGAAGAGGTGATGGACCATATCGCCCGCAGCCTGGCACTCGACCCACTAGAGGTACGCAAGGCCAACTATTACGGCAAAACCGAGCGTAACGTCACCCACTACTACCAGACCGTCGAGCACAACATGCTCGAGGAAATGACCGCAGAACTGGAAGCCAGCGCCGACTACCATGAGCGCCGCGAATCGATCCGCCGCTTCAACGCCCACAGCCCGATCCTCAAGAAAGGCCTGGCGCTGACTCCGGTGAAGTTCGGCATTTCGTTCACCGCCAGCTTCCTCAACCAGGCCGGTGCCCTGGTACACGTTTACACCGACGGCAGCATCCACCTGAACCATGGCGGCACCGAGATGGGCCAGGGCCTCAACACCAAGGTTGCGCAGGTAGTGGCCGAGGTATTCCAGGTCGACTTCCAGCGTGTACAGATCACCGCGACCAACACCGAGAAAGTGCCGAACACCTCGCCGACGGCGGCCTCCTCCGGCGCTGACCTGAACGGCAAGGCGGCGCAGAACGCCGCAGAGACCATCAAGAAGCGCCTGGTCGAGTTCGCTGCGCGGCAGTACAAAGTGACCGAAGAAGACGTCGAGTTCCGCAACAACCATGTGCGTATCCGCGACGAGATCGTCAGCTTCGACGCACTGATCCAGCAGGCTTATTTTGCCCAGGTGTCACTGTCGAGCACCGGTTTCTACAAGACCCCGAAAATCTACTACGACCGCAGCCAGGCCCGCGGTCGTCCGTTCTACTACTTCGCGTTCGGTGCGGCCTGTGCCGAAGTGATCGTCGACACCCTGACCGGCGAATACAAGATGCTGCGCACCGACATCCTGCACGACGTCGGCGCCTCGCTGAACCCGGCCATCGACATCGGCCAGGTGGAAGGCGGTTACGTCCAGGGCATGGGCTGGCTGACCACCGAAGAGCTGGTGTGGAACGCCAAGGGCAAGCTTATGACCAACGGCCCGGCCAGCTACAAGATCCCGGCGGTGGCCGATATGCCGATCGACTTTCGGGTGAAGCTGGTGGAAAACCGCAAGAACCCGGAAGACACCGTGTTCCACTCCAAAGCCGTGGGTGAACCGCCGTTCATGCTGGGTATCGCCGCCTGGTGCGCGATCAAGGATGCCGTGGCCAGCCTGGCGGACTACCGGGTGCAACCGAAGATCGATGCGCCGGCGACACCTGAGCGGGTGCTGTGGGGTTGCGAGCAGATGCGCAAGGCGGTGGCGGCACAACAGCCGGTTGCCGAGGTTGAGACCGTAGCACCGTAGTGTGCTCATCGCGGGGCAAGCCCGCTCCTACCTGTGGGAGCGGGCTTGCCCCGCGATTAAAGAGGCAATTTAACTATGCACACCTGGATCAACGCCCTCGCCGACCTGCAAGCCCGCGGTGAAGCCTGCGTACTAGTGACTATCATCGAAGAACGCGGCTCGACGCCACGCAATGCCGGTTCGAAGATGGTAGTCAGCGCCGATCAGCTGTTCGACACCATCGGCGGCGGCCACCTTGAATACAAGGCGATGAGGATCGCCCGCGAGATGCTCGCCGAGCGTCGCGAATCACCGCATCTGGAGCGTTTCAGCCTCGGCGCCAGTCTTGGCCAGTGCTGCGGCGGCGCTACCGTGCTGCTGTTCGAGCCCATGGGCCAGGTGCAGGCGCAAATCGCCGTGTTCGGCGCAGGCCATGTCGGCCGCGCTCTGGTACCCTTGCTCGCCGCGCTGCCCTGCCGGGTGCGCTGGATCGATTCGCGCGAGCAGGAGTTTCCCGAGCAGATTCCAGCTGGTGTCAGCAAGATCGTCAGCGAAGAGCCGGTCGATGAAGTCGACGACCTGCCCGCTGGCAGCTATTGCATCGTCATGACCCACAACCATCAGCTGGACCTGGAACTGACCGCTGCAATCCTTAAACGCAATGACTTCACCTGGTTCGGCCTGATTGGCTCGAAAACCAAACGGGTCAAGTTCGAACACCGCCTGCGTGAACGCGGCTACACCGAGGAGCGTCTACAACGCATGCGTTGCCCGATGGGCCTGGCCGAGGTCAAGGGCAAGCTGCCGATCGAGATCGCCGTGTCCATCGCCGCTGAAATCATTGCCACCTACAACGCCAGCTTCGGTCAGCACGACAGTGCGACCAATGCCGGCCCCATTGCCCAATTGCTGCCGCCCTCGCGGCGCAGCCAAGCCATATGACGAGAGCCCTATGAGCGCAACCCGCAAAGCCTACCGTGCCGCCATCCTGCACAGCATCGCCGACCCTGCCGAGGTGGGAATCGAAGCGTCCTATCAGTATTTCCAGGACGGCCTGCTACTGATCGACAACGGCAAGATCAGCGCCCTGGGACACGCCAGTGAACTGCTGCCGACTCTGCCCGCCGACATCGAGGTGCAGCACTATAAAGATGCCCTGATCACTCCTGGCTTTATCGATACCCACATCCACTTCCCGCAGACCGGCATGATCGGTTCCTACGGCGAGCAACTGCTGGACTGGCTCAACACCTACACCTTCCCGTGCGAAAAGCAGTTTGCCAACAAGGAGCACGCCGACAAGGTAGCGAAGATTTTCGTCGAAGAGCTGCTACGCAACGGCACCACCACGGCCCTGGTGTTTGGCAGTGTGCACCCCGAGTCGGTCAATGCCTTCTTTGAAGAAGCCGAACGTCTTGACCTGCGGATGATCGCCGGCAAGGTGATGATGGACCGCAACGCCCCGGACTACCTGACCGACACCGCTGAATCGGGCTACACCGAAAGCAAGGCACTGATCGAACGCTGGCACGGCAAGGGTCGCCTGCACTACGCCGTGACCCCACGCTTCGCCCCGACCAGCACCCCGGAGCAACTGACCCTGGCCGGGCAACTGCTGAGCGAATTCCCTGACCTGTACATGCACACCCACTTGAGCGAAAACCTCAAGGAGATCGACTGGGTCAAGGAACTGTTCCCTGAGCGCAAGGGTTACCTGGACGTCTACGATCACTTCAAGCTGCTCGGTGAGCGCTCGGTATTCGCCCACGGCGTGCACCTGTGCGACGAAGAGTGCCAGCGTCTGGCCGAAACCGGTTCGGCCGTGGCCTTCTGCCCGACCTCCAACCTGTTCCTCGGCAGCGGCCTGTTCAACCTGCCGCAGGCGGAGAAGTTCAAGGTCAAGGTCGGTCTGGGGACTGACGTCGGTGCCGGCACCAGCTTCTCGCTGCTCAACACCCTCAACGAGGCCTACAAGGTCATGCAACTGCAGGGCGCGCGCCTGAGCCCGTTCAAGTCGCTGTACCTGGCTACCCTTGGTGGCGCTCAGGCGCTGAGCCTGGATGACCGCATCGGCAGCCTCAAGCCTGGCAACGATGCCGACTTCGTGGTGCTCGACTACAAGGCAACGCCGCTGATGGATTACCGCATCCAGCAGTCGAACAGCATCGACGAAACCCTGTTCGTGCTGATGACCCTGGGTGACGACCGTACCGTCAAACAGACCTTCGCCGCCGGGCGTTGCGTACACCAGCGTTAATCTTCAAAAACATCGCGGGGCAAGCCCGCTCCCACAGGTTCGAGTAACTCCTGTGGGAGCGGGCTTGCCCCGCGATTGTTTTGAGCCGGTTATCAGCCCTTGATCGGTACCGAACTACCGCGCTTCTTGGTCTGCAACAAATGCGAGAACACCGCATGCAGATCATCCGAAGCGCTGTCCTCGTCGAGGTTGAGCTTGCTGTCGATGTGATCCATGTGGTGCATCATCAGGCTGACCGCCTGATTGACGTCACGCGCCTCGATGGCGTCGATCAGTTGCATGTGCTCGTCGTAGGAGCAGTGCGAGCGGTTGCCGCTCTCATATTGGGCGATGATCAACGAAGTCTGCGACACCAGGCTGCGCTGGAAGCTGATGAGCGGTGCATTGCCGGCGGCTTCGGCCAGCTTCAGGTGGAACTCGCCGGACAGGCGAATACCGGCACCACGGTCGCCCCGGGAGAAGCTGTCGCGCTCTTCACGCACCATCTGGCGCAGTTCGTTGAGCTGCTCGGCTGTGGCGTGCTCGACCGCAAGTTCGGTGATGGCGCGCTCAACCATACGCCGCGAGAAAAACACCTGGCGCGCTTCCTCAACGGTCGGGCTGGCCACCACCGCACCGCGGTTAGGCCGCAGCAGTACCACGCTTTCATGCGCCAGGCGCGACAGTGCGCGGCGAATGATGGTGCGGCTGACGCCAAAGATTTCGCCCAGGGCTTCCTCGCTCAACTTGGTACCCGGCGCCAGGCGTTGTTCGAGAATGGCCTCGAAAATGTGCGCATAGACGATATCGTCCTGGGTTCCGCTGCGCCCGGCCTTGCCGGTACGCACTGGTTTCTTGAGAGGTTGCAGCTGTTCGTTCATGGGCACTCGAGCACGGGGATCGGCCTGTCGGACCCTGACTGTAATACCAGCCAGTGGGGCGGAGGCAAGTCTTGGTAAGAAAATTAAACGATTAAGGTATGGGCACATTGTACACAGCCGCAGCGATTTCTGCAGGGGGTGATGGCCTTTATAGCGATGCGGCGAAATTATTTGCGCACAACAACGAAAACATTATTTGCATTCTTTGTATACAAACGCATAATCCATCCGTGCAACTTCCTGACTCAGAAGTCAACAAAAGGTCCGGTCGCCTGCCATCCCATCCGCCTCACAGAGCTTCCCAGTGCGTGCGCAGGACTGGCTCTGAAAAACAAGAAAAGACTTGAGGAGTACATGCTGTGGAAAGCCGCAAATCCGAAGCCCCTACGCTGGATCTTGCCCCACCGCTCGAAACGAGCTGGCTGGAGCGGATTTTCAAACTCAAGCTACATGGCACCACCGTCAAAACCGAGATGATCGCCGGGTTGACCACCTTTATCACCATGGCCTACATCATCTTCGTCAACCCCAACATCATGGCCGATGCCGGCATCGATCACGGAGCGGCTTTTGTCGCCACCTGCATCGCCGCCGCCCTGGGCTGCCTGTTGATGGGCCTCTATGCCAACTGGCCAGTAGGCCTGGCGCCGGGCATGGGGCTCAACGCCTTCTTTACCTATACCGTGGTCGGGACCATGGGCTACACCTGGGAGGCGGCGCTGGGCGCGGTATTCGTCTCCGGGGTGTTGTTCATGCTGCTGACGCTTTCGCGGGTGCGTGAATGGCTGCTCAACAGCATTCCCGTGAGCCTGCGTCATGCGATGGGTGCCGGCGTCGGATTGTTTCTCGGACTGATCGGTCTTAAAACTGCCGGAATTGTCGTCGACAGCCCGGCCACCCTGATCAAGCTCGGCTCCCTGCACGAGCCAGGCCCGCTGCTGGCGGCGATCTGCTTTTTGATGATTGCGGTACTCAGCTATCACCGGGTGTTCGGCGCGATCCTGATCAGCATCATCAGCGTCACCCTCGCCGGTTGGGGCCTGGGCCTGGTCGAATACGGCGGCCTGTTCTCTCTGCCACCGAGCCTGGCACCGACCTGGATGGCCATGGATGTCGCGGGCGTGTTCAACGTCAGCATGATTGCCGTGGTGTTCGCCTTCCTCTTCGTGCACATGTTCGACACCGCCGGCACCCTGATGGGTGTAGCCCAGCGCGCCAACCTGGTGAATGCTGACGGGCGCATCGAAAATCTCTCGCGCGCATTGAAGGCAGACAGTGCTTCGAGCGTGTTCGGTGCAGTGGTGGGCGTACCGCCGGTAACCAGCTATGTGGAAAGTGCTGCGGGTGTTGCCGCAGGTGGCCGCACCGGCCTGACGGCGGTGGTGGTCGGCCTGTTCTTTATCGCCGCGATGTTCTTCGCACCGCTGGCCGGGATGATTCCTGCCTACGCTACGGCGGGTGCGCTGATCTATGTCGCGATGCTGATGATGGGCAGCATGGCGCACATCAACTGGGATGAAGCCACCGACAGCATCCCGGCGATCGTCACCGCGATCATGATGCCGCTGACCTTCTCGGTTGCCGACGGTATTGCCCTGGGCTTTATCACCTACGTGGTGCTCAAGGCCGGTACCGGTCGCTTCAGCGAGATCTCGGCAAGCCTGTGGGTACTGACGGCGATCTTCATTGCCAAGTTTGTGTTCCTGTAAGCAGCGCTGCAGCCAGACAAAGCCTCACCTTCGGGTGGGGCTTTTTTGTTGCCCCGCGATAAAGGCAGCACAAAACCCCAGACAAAAAAAAGCCCGCAGTGTGAGCGGGCAAGGACCTACGAAGATTCTTCTAGCGACCAACTAGCTTCCACGATAGGTCGAGTAACTGTACGGCGAGATCAACAGTGGTACGTGGTAGTGATCCTGCTCGGCGCTGATGCCAAAACGCAGTACCACAACATCCAGGAATGCATGCTCAGGCAGCTGCACGCCACGGGCGCGGTAGTAGTCGCCGGCATTGAACTGCAGCTGGTAGACGCCGCTGCGGTAATCGTCACCTTGCAACAGTGGCGCGTCGCAACGGCCATCGCTGTTGGTCAGGGTGGTGTGCACCAGCTCAAGCTGCTGGCCTTCGACCCGGTACAGCTCGACCTTGATCGAGCTGCCAGGGCAGCCGTGAGCGGCATCCAGTACATGCGTGGTCAAACGTCCCATTGCTTGCTCGCCTCTGTTCTATCTGTGGGCAAAAAATCCCGTACGGCGCCGTCAGAAGACCCGGCAGCGTACGGCTGTCGGATTATTAAGACATTTTTCTGTAAAATTGTACACAATAATTCGGTATTCTTTCCTGACATGCCCACCACCTTCTGTAAATACGCCATCAGTCGCAAAACCACGCCACTGGCCGACGAGCACGTCATTAACTGACCAACTGGGCAGGTTTCTTGCAGAGGGTTTCCGACGGTAAAAACAGGAAGAAATAGGAAAAAACAGGCTTACAAACCGCAAACAAAGTTGTATACAATCACCTCATCGTCGTGGCCGATACCCTACCCGGGCGCCACGCCCTCCGTTTACACGTATAAGAAGGAAGACTGCAGTGAGCGCTGACTATCCTCGCGACCTGATCGGTTACGGCAATACCCCACCCCATCCGCGCTGGCCGGGGAATGCCCGCATTGCTTTGTCTTTCGTGCTCAATTACGAAGAAGGCGGTGAACGCAACATTCTTCACGGGGACAAGGAATCAGAAGCCTTCCTCTCGGAAATGGTTGCCGCCCAGCCCCTGCAGGGCGCTCGTAACATGAGCATGGAATCGCTCTACGAATACGGCAGCCGCGCCGGCGTCTGGCGCCTGCTCAAGCTGTTCAAGGACACCGGCGTGCCGCTGACCATCTTCGCCGTCGCCATGGCCGCCCAGCGTCACCCCGACGTGATTCGCGCCATGGTCGAAGCCGGCCACGAGATCTGCAGCCACGGCTACCGCTGGATCGACTACCAGAACATGGACGAGGCCCAGGAACGCGAGCACATGCTCGAAGCCATCCGCATCCTCACCGAACTGACCGGCGAACGTCCGCTGGGCTGGTACACCGGCCGCACCGGGATCAACACCCGTCGCCTGGTAATGGAGGAAGGCGGCTTCCTCTACGACAGCGACACTTACGACGACGACCTGCCCTACTGGGAACCGAACAACCCGACCGGCAAGCCGCACCTGGTGATCCCGTACACCCTGGACACCAACGACATGCGCTTCACCCAGGTGCAGGGTTTCAACTGCGGCGAGCAGTTCTTCCAGTACCTCAAGGACGCCTTCGACGTGCTCTACGAAGAAGGCGCCGAAGCACCGAAGATGCTCTCGATCGGCCTGCACTGCCGCCTGGTCGGCCGTCCGGCGCGCCTGGCCGCGCTCAAGCGCTTCATTGAATACGCCAAGAGCCATGAGCAGGTCTGGTTCACCCGGCGCGTGGACATCGCCCGTCACTGGCATGCCACCCACCCTTACAAAGCCGAGAACGCCCAATGACCGCTTTCAAGACCCTCAAGCCTTCGTCCCTGGAGCGCAGCGCGTTCGTCGAAGCCTTTGCCGACATCTACGAGCACTCGCCCTGGGTCGCCGAAAAGGCCTACGACCTCGGCCAGTTGCAGGAAATCGACCAGATCGAAGCCCTGCATCAACGCATGAGCGACATTCTGCTGAGCGCTGATCACGCCGCCCAGCTGGCCCTGATCAATGCTCACCCGGACCTCGCCGGCAAAGCTGCGATCCAGGGTGAACTGACCGAGTCGAGCACCAACGAGCAGGCCGGCGCCGGTATCCACCAGTGCACCGCCGAAGAGTTCGAGCGCTTCACCGAACTCAACGATGCCTACAAAGAGAAATTCAAGTTCCCGTTCATCATGGCGGTCAAAGGCAGTAACCGGCACCAGATCCTCGCCTCGTTCGAGAAGCGCATCCACAACTCGGTCGAGGCCGAGTTCAAGGAAGCGCTGGCGCAGATCAACCTGATTGCCCTGTTCCGCCTGCTGCAACTTTAAGGGTAAGCCCGGCCTTACCCTCCACAACACAGAATAAAGAGAATCCGCATGCGCACTTTAGTGATTGAGCCCTTGACCAAAGAAGCCTTCGCCCCTTTCGGTGACGTGATCGAAACCGACGGCAGCGACCACTTCATGATCAACAACGGTTCGACCATGCGCTTCCACAAGCTGGCAACGGTACAAACCGCCCAGCCCGAGGACAACGCGATCATCAGCATCTTCCGCGCCGACGCGCAGGACATGCCGCTGACCGTTCGCATGCTGGAGCGCCATCCGCTGGGCAGCCAGGCTTTCATTCCGCTGCTCGGCAACCCCTTTCTGATCGTGGTCGCGCCCGTTGGCGATGCACCTGTATCAGGCCTGGTCCGTGCCTTCATCAGTAATGGAAGGCAGGGCATCAATTACCATCGCGGCGTCTGGCACCACCCGGTGCTGACGATCGAAAAGCGGGATGACTTCCTGGTGGTTGATCGCAGTGGCACTGGCAACAACTGCGATGAGCATTTTTTCAATGAGGATGAGCAATTGATCCTCGCCCCCCACCAATAAGAGAAGACCTGAGCACCCGGCTACAGGGTGCCAGGGTAGAGGTAAAGACTGTGGAAGCACATCTGTTGGAATGGCTGAACCTGAGCGTGCGTTGGGTTCACATGATCACTGGCGTCGCCTGGATTGGCGCGTCGTTCTACTTTGTCTGGCTGGAAAACAACCTCAACCGGGCCAACCCGCGCGATGGTCTGTCCGGCGATCTCTGGGCGATTCACGGTGGCGGGATCTACCACCTGGAGAAGTACAAGCTGGCTCCGCCGAAAATGCCGGAGAACCTGCACTGGTTCAAATGGGAAGCCTATTTCACCTGGATGTCGGGTATCGCCCTGCTGTGCCTGGTGTTCTACTGGAACCCGACCCTGTACCTGCTGGCCCCTGGCAGCACCCTGAGCGGCGCTGAAGGGATCGCCATCGGCGTTGGCTCGCTGATCGCCGGCTGGTTCATCTACGACTTCCTGTGCGACTCGCCACTGGGCAAGCGCCCTGGCCTGCTCGGCCTGGTGCTGTTCGTTCTGGTGATTGCCGCCTGCTACGGTTTCAGCCAGGTGTTCAGCGGTCGTGGTGCGTACCTGCACACCGGCGCGATCATCGGCACCATCATGGTCGGTAACGTGTTCCGCATCATCATGCCGGCCCAGCGTCAGCTGGTCGCCGCCATCGAAGCCAACCAGACCCCGGATCCGCTCCTGCCGGCCAAGGGCCTGCTGCGCTCGCGGCACAACAACTACTTCACCCTGCCGGTGCTGTTCATCATGATCAGCAACCACTTCCCGAGCACTTACGGTAGCCAGTACAACTGGTTAATCCTGGCCGGTATCGCAGTGGCTGCAGTATTGGTTCGTCACTACTTCAACACCCGTCACGACAGCAACAAGTACGCCTGGACCCTGCCGGTCGGTGCCCTGTCGATGATCTGCCTGGCTTACGTCACTGGCCCTGCGCCAATGCCGACCGCGCCAGAACAGGCCGCCGCCAAGGTCGAGTACCAACCGCTGCCGGAAACCGCTCTGGGTGGCAAGACCGCTGCCGAGAAAGCTGCAGAGCAAGCCGCCGCACCTGCCCAGGCTGCTGCCCCGGCCGAAGCACCGGCGGCCAACGTCGCCAAACTCGACGATGCCGGTTTCGACAAGATCCACAGCGTCATCCAGGAACGTTGCGCCGTGTGCCATTCGGCCAAGCCGACCAGCCCGCTGTTCAGCGCTGCACCTGCCGGGGTAATGCTCGACACCCCACAACAGATCCAGCAACAGGCCGCGCGTATCCAGGCTCAGGCTGTTGCCACGCAGATCATGCCGTTGGGCAACATCACCCAGATGACCCAGCAGGAACGTGAACTGATTGGCGCCTGGATCGCCAAAGGTGCTCCAACCAAGTAAGTAACAGGCTTCAAGCGACAAGCTGCAAGCTGCAAGCCAAGCGCCACCACCTGCTTCTCCTCGAGGCGTGGCGCTTGAAGCTTGCAGCTCTAAAGAATAAAAACAAAACCGAGGTGTTGCATGTCCGAGTCACGCAAGGCGTACATCCCCGTTGCGCCCCCACGACAGCCACTGCCAATGCTCCAACTGTTCCTGGTGGGTCTACAACATGTCTTGCTGATGTACGGAGGCGCGATTGCCGTGCCGCTGATCATCGGCCAGGCCGCCGGCCTTTCTCGTGAAGAAGTCGCTTTCCTGATCAATGCCGACCTGCTGGTCGCTGGTGTCGCCACCATCGTCCAGTCGTTCGGCATTGGCGCAGTCGGCATCCGCATGCCGGTAATGATGGGTGCAAGCTTTGCTGCAGTCGGCAGCATGGTGGCCATGGCCGGAATGCCCGGCGTCGGCCTGCAAGGTATTTTCGGTGCGACCATTGCCGCCGGTTTCTTCGGCATGCTGATCGCCCCGTTCATGTCCAAGGTGGTGCGTTTCTTCCCACCGCTGGTGACCGGCACGGTCATCACCTCGATTGGTCTTTCGCTGTTTCCGGTTGCCGTTAACTGGGCCGGTGGCGGCGCCAGTGCCGAAACCTTCGGCTCCCCTATCTACCTGATCGTCGCCGGCCTGGTGCTGGCCACCATCCTCCTGGTCAACCGCTTCATGCGCGGCTTCTGGGTCAATGTCTCGGTGCTGATCGGCATGGGCCTGGGTTATATCCTCGCCGGCTCCATCGGCATGGTCGACCTCTCCGGCCTCGACGAGGCGCCCTGGGTGCAAGTGGTAACGCCGCTGCACTTCGGCATGCCAACCTTCAGCCTGGCGCCGATCCTGTCCATGTGCCTGGTGGTGGTGATCATCTTTGTCGAGTCCACCGGCATGTTCCTCGCCCTGGGCAAGGTCACCGACCGTGAAGTCACTCCGGGCATGCTGCGCCGCGGCCTGATGTGCGACGCCGGTGCATCGTTTGTCGCCGGTTTCTTCAACACCTTCACCCACTCCTCGTTCGCCCAGAACATCGGCCTGGTGCAGATGACTGGCGTGCGCTGCCGCTATGTCACGGTGGTTGCCGGTGGTTTCCTGATCCTGCTCAGCCTGCTGCCCAAGGCGGCCTTCCTGATTGCCTCGATTCCGCCTGCGGTATTGGGCGGCGCCTCGATTGCCATGTTCGGCATGGTCGCTGCCACCGGCATCAAGATCCTCCAGGAAGCCGACATCGCCGACCGCCGCAACCAGTTGCTGGTTGCCGTCAGCGTCGGCATGGGCCTGATCCCTGTGGTGCGTCCGGAGTTCTTCGCGCAGATGCCGCAGTGGATGGAACCGATCACCCACAGCGGTATCGCCATGGCCACGGTCAGCGCGCTGATCCTCAACCTGCTGTTCAACATTCTCGGCGGCGCCGAACGCGCTGCGCACAACGAAGCCGCCCACCAACACTGAGTCTTTGGGCGGCGCTTGCCGCCCGGTAGCACCCCGAGCAATACGCAGGACCGTCGACCCGTGGGAGCGGGTCGGCCGGGGCGTTTCGCGCCGAAAAAACCGAAAACCAACAATAACAAAGCCGGGAATCACAACATGAAAGGCATCACCACTTCCCTTCTGTTGGGTAGCAGTCTGTTGGCCACTTTGCCAGCCGCCGCAGAAGACCTGCTGCAATGGCACACCAACAGCCTCTCCTACCTGTATGGCAAGGACTTCCAGGTCAACCCTGCGATCCAGCAGACAGTGACCTTCGAACACGCCAACCGGTGGAAATACGGCGACACCTTCCTGTTCGTCGACAAGATCTTCTACAACGGCGGTACCGACCGCAACAAAGGCAACAACACCTACTACGGTGAGTTCAGCCCGCGCCTGTCGTTCGGCAAGATTTTCGACCAGAAGCTGGAGTTCGGTCCGATTACCGACGTGTTGCTGGCCATGACCTACGAGTCGGGCGAAGGCGACAACGAGGCCTACCTGATCGGCCCCGGCTTCAACCTGGCGATTCCCGGTTTCAATTACTTCACCTTGAACTTTTACTTGCGCAACACCGAAGGCAGCCGCCCAGGCGATAACGTTTGGCAGATTACCCCGACCTTTTCCTACACCATCCCTGTAGGCAAGTCCGACATCCTCATCGATGGCTACATGGACTGGGTGGTCGATAACGACGAGACCCGACGCGGTACTTACCACGCCAACCTGCAGTTCAACCCACAGGTCAAATACGACCTGGGCAAGGCCCTGAACCTGGGCGCCAAGCAGTTGTACGTGGGTATCGAATACAGCTACTGGAAAGACAAATACGGCATCGAGAACAGTGGACGGCTGGACACCAATCAGAGCGTGACCAGCGCCCTGGTTAAGGTTCACTTCTAAAACCTGACCAAACGCACAGTTTTAGCCACACCCGCTCCACGACGGAGCACTTGAGGACCCGCGCGCAAGCCAGTAATCTGCGCGCCCCCTCGCTCAGGGCAGGATGGATCCTGCCTGCGTTTGCTGACCGCTCAGTCAATGAATTCGGGCGGTTGGCAAGCGTCACGCCAACCTGAAATACCCTTTTTCAGCTGTTCAGAAAGACGTCGAGCAGGACTGTTGCGCCATTGCGGAAAAGTTGGCGCAGCACTTGCCAAATTGTTGTGGCCAATCGAAAAAAACTGACTCAAAAGACAAGTATTTGAACTCAACGGTGCCGCTCAGAGCACCGACAACAGATTCAATCAAGGGAGCAACACAGCGATGCGCATGACCAATAGCCTGATCCTCGCCGGCGGCCTGCTGGCGGCCAGCACGGCCGCTACCGCCGGTGATCTGCTGCAATGGCAGAACAACAGCCTGACCTACCTGTGGGGCAAGAACTTTGCGGTCAACCCGGAAATCCAGCAGACCGTGACCTTCGAGCACGCCGATGCCTGGAAATACGGCGACAACTTCTTCTTCGTCGACAAGATCTTCTACAACGGCGATAAAGACTTCAACAACGGTCCCAACACCTACTACGGCGAGTTCAGCCCACGCCTGTCGTTCGGCAAGATCTTCGATCAGAAACTGGAGTTCGGCCCGATCAAGGACGTGCTGCTGGCCATGACCTACGAATTTGGCGAGGGCGATACCGAGTCCTACCTGATCGGTCCTGGTTTCGACCTGGCAATCCCGGGCTTCGACTACTTCCAGCTGAACTTCTACCAGCGCAACACCGAAGGCAGCCGCGCCGGTGACAATGTCTGGCAGATCACCCCGGTCTGGTCCTACACCATTCCTGTGGGCAAATCCGACATTCTCATCGATGGTTTCATGGACTGGGTTGTGGATAACGACGCTACCAGCCGCCGTGGCACCTACCACGCCAACCTGCACTTCAACCCGCAGGTCAAATATGACCTGGGCAAGGCGCTGAACTGGGGCGAGAAGCAGTTGTATGTCGGTTTCGAATACGACTACTGGAAGAACAAGTACGGGATCAAGGACAGCGACGCATTTGATACCGACCAGAACACGGCAAGCTTCCTGGTTAAAGTGCACTTCTAATCAGCTGAAACTAAAAGGCCGCGCGCTCAAAAGGCGCGGCCTTTGAGCAAAATCTTGGGCTACAGCAATTTTCCCACATTAAAAACAGAAACTTCCTACAGACTTTCAAGACAAAGTCTCACGACGAACATACAAGTATACGTAGAGCACAGCAGAAATTACGCCAGGCGTAATCACGCCAAACACAAGTACACCGAACAGTACGACGCTCTCGCTAACAAGCCGTAGCACATCCACCAGCAGAAAACCCAGACAGATAATAGCGCCAGCTGCTGCGACCCACAGGCTGCTTGCACCCGAGGTATAGGGCATGCGCCTGCGCGCATTGAGCAGGACCAGAACACACAGCGTCGTCCAGGCCAGCGCAGCGGTTAAATACAATCCCAGGTGAAAAGCATCATAAGTCAGTGTTTTGAAAGGCACACGCAAGCTCCTTAAACAAGCAACAAGGGCGACCAACAACTTTCGCCATCGCGCACTCCTGTGCACTCAGCGCTGCCACTATATATCAGCCACAAACTTTATCATTGCATTTATTTGACAAATTTTTCTCATCTCAAACGCTAGCGTGCACGCCAAACTGTCCACCAACAACAAGGCAAACGCCATGCACGTTTCTCGTTCAGCGCCGGTGCGCTACTTACTGCTATTGACAGCACTCTGGCTGATTACTTTCTTATTGACACGAAGCGTCCTGCTCTTCGCTCACCTGAGCGAGGCCGGGGGGCATTTTTTCTCGATCTTCGGTACCGGGCTGATCTATGACCTGAGTTTCCTGCTCTATGCCGCCCTGCCGTTGGGCTTTTACTTGCTGTTGTGCCCTCCGGCGCTATGGCGTACCCGCCTGCATCGTGGCTTGTTGCGCACGGTACTGTTCACCAGCCTGTTCATCATGCTGTTCGTGGCCGTTGCCGAATGGCTGTTCTGGGATGAGTTCGGCGTTCGCTTCAACTTTATCGCTGTGGACTACCTGGTGTACTCGGATGAGGTTGTGAACAACATTCTCGAGTCCTACCCCATCGGCGTGATCCTCAGTGTGCTTGCGGTCGCCGCCCTGGTATTGACGCTCGCCGTACGCACACCCCTGCGCCAGGCACTGGACGCACCATTGCCCTCCTGGCGTCAGCGCCTGCTGGCTCTCGGCACGCTGGCACTGCTGGCGGGCATGGCGGGTTTGCTAATCAACCAGGACACACCTCGCGGTCAAGGCGGCAATGCGTATGCCCGCGAATTGGCCAGCAACGGGCCTTATCAGTTTTTTGCCGCGTTCCGAAACAATGAACTGGACTACTCACAGTTCTATGGCAGCCTGTCCGAAAGCGATTCGACCCGCCTGATCCGCGCCGAACTGCAAGAGCCCAACGCCCGCTTTGTCGATCAGGATCCGATGAGCATTCGCCGTGTCATCACCCACTCCGGTCCTCCACGTACGCCCAACATCATCCTGGTCACCATCGAAAGCCTGAGCGCCAAGTACATGGGCAGCAACGGTGACACGCGCAACCTTACGCCGAACCTCGATGCCCTGCGTAAACAGAGCCTGTACTTCAACAACTTCTATGCCACAGGCACACGCACTGACCGCGGTCTTGAGGCCATCACCCTGTCGATGCCGCCAACCCCGGGGCGCTCGATCGTCAAACGCATCGGGCGTGAAAGTGGCTTTGCCAGCCTTGGCCAGCAATTGTCGGAAATTGGTTATGACAGCGTGTTTGTTTATGGCGGGCGTGGTTATTTTGACAACATGAACGCGTTTTTCAGCGGCAACGGTTACCGCATCGTCGACCAGAGCAGCGTCGATGAGGCGGACATCAGTTTCAAGAATGCCTGGGGCATGTCTGACGAAGACCTCTACAAGCAAGCCATCAAACTGGCGGACGCTGACCATGCCAATCAAGTGCCGTTCCTCCTGCAACTGATGACCACCTCCAACCATCGTCCCTACACGTTCCCCGATGGCCGCATCGACATTGCCTCAGGTAATGGCCGCGACGGTGCCGTGAAATACACCGACTATGCCATTGGACACTTCCTTGAACAGGCACGCAGCAAGCCCTGGTTCGACAATACCCTGTTCATCTTCGTCGCCGACCATACGGCCGGCAGTGCCGGCAAGGAAGACTTGCCAGTCAGCAATTATCAGATTCCGCTGCTCATCTATGCACCGAAGTTGATCGAAGCACGCGAGGAGTCGAAACTGGCCAGCCAAATCGATCTTGCGCCGACCCTGCTCGGCATGCTCGACACCAGCTACACCTCGACCTTCTTTGGCCGCGACCTGCTGCAGGAAGACAGCCTGCCGCCCAGAGTGCTGATCGGCAATTATCAGCACCTGGGCCTGTTCAATGGCCAGGACCTGGCGATCCTCAGCCCGCGTGACGGCCTACGCCGGCATAATCAGGCCCTGGGTGAAAGCAGCGAGGTGGCCGCGGACAAGAGTGATCCGCTGATCCAGCGCGCCATCGCTTACTACCAGGTTGCCAGTTTCGGCTTTACCCATCATTTGCTCGATTGGTTGCCAGAGCCGGCAGAGCAGGCTGCGTTGAAAAACTGACGCGACAACCCCCCGGATTCAAGCTCTGGCAAACCGCCAGAGCTTGCCGATGACGGCCACCACCGCCAGCACCACGGCGCCAGCTACGATACCGACACCGGCATTAAGCAAGGCCCCGGTCAACGCGCCACCTCGTCCGTCACTAAACGCTTCGATAGCGTGATGCAGCGGCGCCACGCCATGCACCAGAATCCCGCCACCGACCAGGAACATCGCCGCGGTACCAATTACCGACAGGCTCTTCATCATGTACGGCGCCGCACGCAGGATGCCGTTACCCAGCACCTGTGCCGCACGCGACGCTTTCTGGGTCAGCCACAATCCCAGGTCATCGAGTTTGACGATACCGGCAACCAGGCCATACACGCCGATGGTCATGACAATGGCGATGCCCGAGAGCACGATGATCTGCTGGCTCAGCGGCGCAGCGGCAACGGTGCCCAGGGTGATCGCAATAATCTCTGCCGAGAGAATGAAGTCGGTGCGAATCGCGCCCTTGATCTTGGTTTGCTCGAAGGCCACCAGATCGACGTCAGGGTCCGCTACCGCTTCTACTAACGCTGCGTGCTCGGCCTGACCTTCCGCCTTGCTGTGGAGGAACTTGTGGGCAAGTTTTTCGAAGCCTTCGAAACACAGAAAAGCGCCACCGATCATCAACAGCGGCGTTACCGCCCAGGGGATGAACGCACTGATCAACAGCGCTGCCGGCACCAGGATCAACTTGTTGATGAACGAGCCCTTGGCCACTGCCCAGACCACCGGGATTTCCCGCTCGGCACGCACGCCGGTGACCTGCTGGGCATTGAGCGCCAGGTCGTCGCCCAGCACCCCTGCGGTCTTTTTCGCCGCGACCTTGGTCATTACCGAGACATCGTCGAGTACCGTGGCGATATCGTCGATCAATACCAGAAGACTGCTTCCTGCCATGTTTGCCTGATTCCAGCGGGTTGAGAGGCGTTCAGTCTAGCTCAAAGTCGCCACCTTGAGCCCTTTGCAAACGCGGTGCTACCATGCGCAACCGCCCTTTCAGGCCCGAGGATTAGCGTCAACCATGAGCAGCATTCGCGAGCGCAACAAAGAACTGATCCTGCGCGCGGCCAGTGAAGAGTTCGCCGACAAGGGCTTCGCCGCCACCAAGACCAGCGACATCGCGGCCAAGGCCGGGCTGCCCAAGCCGAACGTGTACTACTACTTCAAGTCCAAGGAAAACCTCTACCGCGAGGTCCTGGAAAGCATCATCGAGCCGATCATGCAGGCGTCTACGCCGTTCAATGCCGACGGTGACCCGAAAGAAGTATTGAGCGCCTACATCCGCTCCAAGGTACGTATTTCCCGCGACCTGCCGTTTGCATCCAAAGTGTTCGCCAGCGAGATCATGCACGGTGCCCCGCACCTGAGCCCGAGCCAGGTCGAACAGCTCAACGAGCAGGCCCGGCACAACATCGAATGCATCCAGGCATGGATCGACCGTGGCCAGATTGCCAAGGTCGACCCGCACCACCTGATGTTCAGCATCTGGGCGGCGACCCAGACCTACGCTGATTTCGACTGGCAGATCTCGGTGGTTACCGGTAAAGCCAAGCTGGAAGACAGCGACTATGAAGCGGCGACGCAGACCATCATTCGTCTGGTGCTCAAGGGTTGTGAGCCGGACGCTTGACCTGAGAGAACAGATTCATCCGGTGGGAGCGGGCTTGCCCCGCGATGCAATGTGACTGAACAATCGCAATCGCGGGGCAAGCCCGCTCCCACCGGGGGATAAAGCCTTAAGCTGCTACCCCGGCATCCGCCGTCAATCCTGCCTCTTCGATCGCACTGATCGCGCACTGCTCATCGATATCCGAGGTATCGCCACTGATACCGATCGCCCCCACCACCACGCCCTGCTGATTACGGATCAGCACGCCACCTGGCGCCGGCACCACCGGGCTCTGCCCCAGACCATTGAGCGCGGCGAAAAACGCCGGGCGTTGTTGTGCATCCAGGGCAATCAGGCGCGAGCCCTTGCCCAGGGCAATTGCGCCCCAGGCCTTGCCCATTGCCACTTGCGGGCGCAACAGGCTGGCGCCGTCTTCACGCTGCAGGGTCAACAGATGGCCGCCAGCATCAAGCACCGCCACCGTCAGGGGCGCGGCGGAGATCTTGCGGCCTGCGGCCAGCGCGGCGTTCACCAGGCTGACGGCGACTTTCAGGGTCAATGTGGTCATGGAAAGGTCCTCTTGTTGTTAGAAGCCCTGAGGGCAGGTGTGAAAGCAATAGAACAAATAGAACACAATGGCGAATATTTTTGTATACAATAATTCGAGAGCGATAACCCAATTCTGACGAAACGCCTTTTTTATGGCCTTCCCGACGAAAGCACCCATCGCCGATGAAAATGGATTGACCAGAGTCGCCTGGCGTGAATACACTCTGACGAAAAGCCATTTGTATACAATTACAAAATCAAAGAGGCACAAAACCATGAGCAAAATGAGAGCAATTGATGCAGCCGTTCTGGTGATGCGCCGCGAAGGTGTTGAAACCGCGTTTGGTATTCCGGGTGCTGCAATCAACCCGCTGTACTCGGCCCTGAAGAAAGTCGGCGGTATCGATCACGTCCTCGCTCGTCACGTTGAAGGCGCCTCGCACATGGCCGAGGGCTACACCCGCACCAAAGCCGGCAATATCGGCGTGTGCATCGGCACCTCCGGCCCTGCCGGCACTGACATGGTCACCGGCCTGTACAGCGCCTCGGCCGACTCCATTCCGATCCTGTGCATCACCGGCCAGGCGCCGCGTGCCCGTATGCACAAGGAAGATTTCCAGGCCGTCGACATCACCAGCATCGTCAAGCCGGTGACCAAGTGGGCGACCACCGTTCTGGAACCAGGCCAGGTGCCTTATGCGTTCCAGAAAGCCTTCTATGAAATGCGCTCCGGCCGTCCAGGCCCGGTGTTGATCGACCTGCCGTTCGACGTGCAGATGGCCGAAATCGAATTCGACATCGATGCCTACCAGCCGCTGCCAGTACACAAGCCTGCCGCCAACCGCATCCAGGTCGAGAAAGCCCTGGCCATGCTCGACTCTTCCGAGCGTCCGCTGCTGGTTGCCGGTGGTGGCATCATCAACGCCGATGCCTGTGACAAGCTGGTCGAATTCGCCGAACTGACCGGCATTCCGGTGATCCCGACCCTGATGGGCTGGGGCATCATCCCGGACGATCACCCGCTGATGGTCGGCATGGTAGGTCTGCAGACTTCGCACCGCTACGGCAACGCCACCATGCTCAAGTCCGACGTGGTGCTGGGTATCGGTAACCGTTGGGCCAACCGCCACACCGGTTCCGTCGACGTCTACACCGAAGGCCGCCGCTTCATTCACGTCGATATCGAACCGACCCAGATCGGCCGGGTATTCACCCCTGACCTGGGTATCGTCTCCGACGCCGGTGCTGCTCTGGACGTGTTCCTGGAAGTGGCCCGCGAGTGGAAAGCCGCCGGCAAGCTCAAGGACCGCAGCGCCTGGCTGGAAGATTGCCAGCAGCGCAAATCGAGCCTGCAGCGCAAGACCCATTTCGACAACGTGCCGGTCAAGCCGCAGCGCGTGTACCAGGAAATGAACCAGGTGTTCGGCAAGGACACCTGCTACGTCAGCACCATCGGTCTGTCGCAGATCGCCGGCGCGCAGTTCCTGCACGTCTACAAGCCGCGTCACTGGATCAACTGTGGCCAGGCCGGCCCGCTGGGCTGGACCATCCCTGCCGCCCTGGGTGTGGTCAAGGCCGACCCGAGCCGCAAGGTAGTAGCGCTGTCGGGCGACTATGACTTCCAGTTCATGATCGAAGAGCTGGCGGTGGGTGCGCAGTTCAACCTGCCGTACGTCCACGTACTGGTGAACAACTCCTACCTGGGGCTGATCCGTCAGGCGCAGCGTGGCTTCGAGATGGATTACTGTGTGCAGCTGGCGTTCGAGAACGTCAACGCCCCTGAACTCAACGGTTATGGCGTCGACCACGTCGCTGTGGTCGAGGGCCTGGGTTGCAAGGCCCTGCGCGTTACCGAGCCAGGCGAGATCGCCCCGGCCCTGCTCAAAGCGCAAAAACTGGCTGAAGAGTTCAGGGTTCCGGTGGTGGTCGAGGTTATCCTCGAGCGCGTGACCAACATTTCCATGGGCACCGAAATCAACGCGGTCAACGAATTCGAAGACCTGGCCCTGGTCGGCAACGACGCGCCAACCGCGATTTCCCTGCTCGACTGATTGCTGCAGCGGCCCTGCTGCGTTACGCACAGGGCCTACTTTTGCAAGGAGACAACCATGCCACGTTTCGCCGCCAACCTGTCCATGCTGTTCACCGAGCAGGACTTTCTCGCCCGTTTCAAGGCTGCCGCCGACGCCGGCTTCAGCGGTGTCGAATACCTGTTCCCGTACGATTACAGCTCGGCTGAAATCAAGCAGCAGCTCGATGCCCACGGCCTGACCCAGGTCCTGTTCAACCTGCCGGCCGGCGACTGGGCCAAAGGTGATCGCGGTATCGCTTGCGATCCGGCCCGCGTCGAGCAGTTCCGCGCCGGTGTCGACCTGGCCATCGCCTACGCCCAGGTGCTGGGCAACACCCAGGTCAACTGCCTGGCCGGTATCCGTCCGCAAGGTCCGGATTGCGCCAGCGTGCGCAAGACCTTCGTCGACAACCTCAAGTACGCCGCCGACAAACTGCAGGCTGCCGGGATCAAGCTGGTCATGGAAATGATCAACACCCGCGACATTCCTGGCTTCTACCTGAACAACACCCAACAGGCCCTGGAAATCCAGGCCGAAGTCGGCAGCAGCAACCTGTTCCTGCAATACGACATCTACCACATGCAGATCATGGAAGGGGATCTTGCCCGCACCATGGAAAGCAACCTGGCCAAGATCAACCACATCCAGCTGGCCGACAACCCGGGCCGCAACGAGCCGGGTACTGGCGAGATCAACTACCGCTTCCTCTTCGAACACCTGGACCGCATCGGCTACCAGGGCTGGGTGGGCTGTGAATACAAGCCGCTGACCACCACCGAAGCTGGCCTTGGCTGGTTGAAATCCCATAACGCGATCTGACCTGCAAACAATTACAAGAGGCATCTCTCATGGCTAAAATCGGATTTATCGGCACCGGCATCATGGGCCGCCCAATGGCGCAGAACCTGCAAAAAGCCGGTCACAGCCTGTTCCTCTCCACTCACCACGATGCAGCCCCGGCCGACCTGGTCGCCGCTGGCGCCGTGGCCCTGGCCAACCCGAAAGAAGTGGCCCAGGAAGCTGAATTCATCATCGTCATGGTGCCGGATACCCCACAGGTCGAAGCGGTCCTGTTCGGTGAAAACGGCGTCGCCCAGGGCGTGGGTCCAAACAAGGTAGTGATCGACATGAGCTCGATCTCCCCTACCGCTACCAAAGCCTTCGCCGAAAAAATCAAGGCCACTGGCGCTGCCTACCTCGACGCGCCGGTGTCCGGCGGTGAAGTCGGTGCCAAAGCCGCGACCCTGAGCATCATGGTCGGTGGTTGCCCGAACGCTTTCGAACGCACCCTGCCGCTGTTCCAGGCCATGGGCAAAAACATCACCCGCGTCGGTGGTAACGGCGATGGCCAGACCGCCAAGGTCGCCAACCAGATCATCGTTGCCCTGAACATTCAGGCCGTCGCCGAAGCGCTGCTGTTTGCCGCGAAAAACGGTGCCGACCCGGCCAAGGTACGTGAAGCGCTGATGGGCGGCTTCGCCTCTTCGAAGATCCTCGAAGTGCACGGCGAGCGCATGATCAAAGGCACCTTCGATCCAGGCTTCCGCATCAGCCTGCACCAGAAGGACCTGAACCTGGCCCTGCAAGGCGCCAAAGAGCTGAACATCAACCTGCCCAACACCTCCAATGCCCAGCAAGTGTTCAGCACCTGCGCGGCCATCGGTGGTGCCAACTGGGACCACTCGGCGTTGATCAAAGGCCTTGAGCACATGGCCAACTTCTCGATCCGCGGCGACGAGTAAGCTGCAAGCTTTACGCCGTAAGAAAATCCAGGTCGCGCATCGATCCGCATTTTCTTGAGGCTTGCCGCACAAAGAGCACCACCGCCCCTGGGTCGGCCTGCACGGAGGCAGAACCAGGGGCGTTTTCGATTTTGAAGAACAATAAGATTGGAGCCTGCCATGTCGCTCGATCCGCAACACTTTCTGCGCGACTTGTTCGCTACGGCCATCGATGCCGCGCACCCTCGCCAGGTTCTTGAAGCACACCTGCCCAGCGACCGTAGCGGTCGCGTTATTGTCATCGGCGCCGGCAAGGCTGCAGCTGCCATGGCCGAAGTCGTCGAACGCAATTGGCAAGGCCCGGTTTCCGGCCTGGTGGTGACCCGTTACGGTCACGGCGCCAGCTGCTCGAAAATCGAAGTGGTCGAAGCCGCCCACCCGGTCCCCGATGCCGCTGGCCTGGCCGTGGCCAAACGCGTGCTGGAGATGGTCAGCGATCTGAATGAAGACGATCGGGTGATCTTCCTGCTTTCCGGTGGCGGCTCTGCGCTGCTGGCGCTGCCTGCTGAAGGTCTGACCCTGGCCGACAAGCAACAGATCAACAAGGCGCTGCTCAAGTCCGGCGCCACCATCGGCGAGATGAACTGTGTGCGCAAGCACCTCTCGGCGATCAAGGGCGGGCGTCTGGCCAAGGCCTGCTGGCCGGCCACCGTTTACACCTATGCGATTTCCGATGTACCGGGCGACCTGGCCACGGTCATCGCCTCCGGCCCCACCGTGGCCGACCCGAGCACCTCGGCCGAAGCACTGGCGATCCTCAAGCGTTACAACATCGAAGCCCCGGCTGCAGTCACCGCCTGGCTGAACAACCCGGCGTCCGAAACCGTCAAGGCCGACGACCCGGCGCTGGCCCGCAGTCATTTCCAGTTGATCGCCCGTCCCCAGCAGTCGCTTGAAGCGGCGGCGGTCAAAGCCCGCCAGGCCGGCTTCAGCCCGCTGATTCTAGGCGACCTGGAAGGCGAATCGCGGGAAGTGGCCAAGGTTCATGCCGGCATCGCCCGGCAGATCGTCCTGCACGGCCAGCCGCTGTCGCCGCCCTGCGTGATCCTCTCCGGTGGCGAGACCACCGTGACCGTGCGCGGCAATGGCCGTGGCGGGCGCAACGCCGAATTCCTGCTGAGCCTGACCGAAAGCCTCAAGGGCTTGCCCGGGGTCTACGCCCTGGCCGGTGACACCGACGGCATCGACGGCTCGGAAGACAACGCCGGTGCCCTGATGACCCCGGACAGCTACGCCCGTGCCGCGGCCCTGGGCCTGTCGGCCAGCGACGAACTGGACAACAACAATGGCTATGGCTACTTCGCCGCGCTCGATGCCCTGATCGTCACCGAGCCGACGCGGACCAACGTCAACGATTTTCGCGCCATTCTGATCCTTGAGAGTGCCAAACCATGACGCCTGATAAAAAAGTCAAAATCCTCGCGACCCTCGGGCCTGCCATCAAGGGTATCGACGACATCCGCCAGCTGGTCGAGTCCGGAGTCAACATCTTCCGCCTCAATTTCAGCCACGGCGAACACGAAGACCACGCCCTGCGCTACCAGTGGATCCGCGAAGTAGAGAGCCAGCTCAACTACCCGCTGGGGATCCTCATGGACCTGCAAGGGCCGAAGCTGCGGGTTGGCCGTTTCGCTGAAGGCAAGGTCCAGCTGCAACGCGGCCAGGCCCTGCGCCTGGACCTCGACAGCACCCCTGGCACCCTTGAGCGGGTCAACCTGCCGCACCCGGAAATCATCGCGGCGCTGGAACCAGGTATGGACCTGCTGCTCGATGACGGCAAGCTGCGTCTGCGGGTGACCGCCAAGCACAGCGACGCCATCGACACCGAAGTGCTCAACGGCGGCGAGCTGTCCGACCGCAAAGGGGTCAACGTACCGCAAGCGGTTCTGGACTTGAGCCCGCTGACCGCCAAGGATCGCCGCGACCTGACCTTCGGCCTGGAGCTGGGTGTCGACTGGGTGGCCCTGTCGTTCGTGCAGCGTCCGGAAGACATCGTCGAGGCGCGTCAGCTGATCGGCGATCGCGCCTACCTGATGGCCAAGATCGAGAAGCCGTCGGCCGTTACCCAACTGCGGGCGATTGCCGAGCTCAGTGATGCGATCATGGTTGCCCGTGGCGACCTGGGCGTGGAAGTGCCGGCCGAAAGCGTGCCGCAGATCCAGAAGAGCATCATCAACACCTGCCGCGAGCTGGGCAAACCGGTGGTGGTCGCCACACAGATGCTCGAATCGATGCGCTTCTCGCCCGCGCCGACCCGTGCCGAAGTCACCGACGTAGCCAACGCCGTGGCCGAAGGTGCCGATGCGGTGATGCTCTCGGCCGAGACCGCCTCCGGCGACTACCCGCTCGAAGCCGTGCAGATGATGAGCAAGATCATCCGCCAGGTTGAAAACGGCCCGGACTACCAAGTGCAACTGGACGTCGGCCGGCCGAAGGCGGAAGCGACGGTTTCCGATGCGATCAGCTGTGCGATCCGTCGTATCAGCGGCATTTTGCCGGTGGCGGTGCTGGTCAACTACAGCGAGTCGGGCGCCTCGACCCTGCGCGCTGCACGCGAGCGGCCACGGGCACCGATCCTCAACCTGACCCCTAACCTGTCCACCGCCCGTCGCCTGAGCGTGGCCTGGGGTGTACACTCGGTGGTCAATGATCGCCTGCGTCAGGTCGATGAAATCTGCTCCACCGCACTGGAAATCGCCCAGGCCCAAGGCATGGCCAGCCGTGGCGATACCCTGTTGATCACCGCCGGTGTGCCTTTTGGCAAGCCGGGATCGACTAACACGCTGCGGATTGAAACCTTGATCTGATGTAAACCCCATCGCTGGCAAGGCCAGCTCCCACAGGTACTGCATGCACTGCACCTTGTGGGAGCCGGCCTTGCCGGCGATGAGGCCAGACCAGCCAACACACACTCATGTGGGAAAACCCGGCCCGATAGAGGCTCCCCCACTCCACATCAACCCAGACTGCCCCCATGTACACCAAGAATTTCGTCAACCCGTGCCCCGACTGGGCCACGGCCTTGCTCAACGGCTTCAGCCAGGTCCTGCTGCAGCGCAATCCGCTGTGCGGCCTGTTGTGCCTGCTGGCCATCACCCTGACCGCCCCCGATCTGGTCGGCGGTGCCCTGCTCGGTGCCCTTGCCGGTCTGCTCACCGCCCAGCGCCGCGGCTACAACCGCACCGACCGCCAGGCTGGCCTGTACAGCTACAACGGCGTGCTGATCGGCCTGCTGCTCAGCTATGCCCTGCCCTGGTCGGCCATCCTGCCGCCACTGATCATCGCCGCCGGTGGCCTGAGCAGCATGCTCGTGCACCAGTGGCTCAAACGCGCCAGCTCCAACCTGCTGCTCCCGGCTTACACCGCACCGTTCGTATTGATCGGCTGGGCCGTGCTGGCAGTCAGTGAACCTGGCGCCAGCGCCTCCAGTCCGGTTGAACCCAATGCGCTCTACGCGCTGGCGCGCGGGCTGGGCCAGATCTTCCTGCTGGACAACCCGCTGGCCGGCCTGCTGATCGCCATCGGCCTGTTGATCGCCAACCGCTATGCCGCGGCCTGGGCATTGCTCGGCGCGGCGCTGGGCGGCAGCGTCGCACTGCTCGGCGGTGAAGCCAGTGCTGCGTACGCCGGCCTCTACGGCTTCAACGCCGCACTCGCCGCCCTGGCCTTCAGCCAGACCCGCAAACAACCCTGGCTGCCGTTGCTGGCGATGATCCTGGCAATCATCCTGCAACCGCTGGTTGCGCAACTGCCGGTACCCGGCCTGACCGCACCGTTCATCTTCGCCTGCTGGCTGGTGCTAATCGGCCAGCGTCTGCTGCGCCAGCCACTGGCTCGCCGTACCGGTCGCTTGCATAGCTGAGTCGCTGCCCCTAGGCTCAGCTCCATTGTGTAATGGAGCTGAGCATGGACACCCCTTCGAGCTGGCGTGAGCGGCTCTACGTCATCGTTTTTCAAACCGATACCGTCGCTGGCCGACGCTTTGACAGCATCCTGCTGCTGATCATCCTCGCCAGCCTGATCATTGTGATCATGGACAGCATCGACGAAGTCCACCAGAACTACGCCGGGCTGCTGGCGATGATCGAGTGGGGCTTTACCGCGATCTTTCTCGCCGAGTACCTGGTGCGCCTGTACTGCTCACCCAAGCCGCTGCGCTATGCCTTCAGCTTCTACGGCCTGGTCGATCTGCTGGCGATCGTGCCGGGGATCATTGCCTTGTACTACAGCGACGCCCAGTACCTGCTGATCATCCGGGTCATCCGCATGTTGCGGATCTTTCGCGTGCTCAAGCTCAGCCCCTATCTCAAGCAGGCGCACTACCTCCTTGAGGCACTGCGCGGCAGCAAGCAGAAGATCATTGTCTTTCTGGTCAGTGTCTCGACCCTGGTGACGGTGTTCGGCACCTTGATGTATGTGGTCGAAGGCCCGGAACATGGCTTTACCAGCATTCCCAAAGGGATCTACTGGGCGATTGTCACCCTGACCACGGTCGGCTTCGGCGACATCGTGCCGAAAACCCCGCTTGGCCAGGTGATTTCTTCGATGGTGATGATCACCGGTTACTCGATCATTGCCGTGCCCACCGGGATTTTCACCGCTGAACTGGCCAATGCCATGCGCGGCGAACAGCTCAAGCACGACTGCCCGGTGTGCCGCAAAGGCCACCATGAGCACGGCGCAGCCTTCTGCTCGCGCTGTGGCAATGCCCTTTTCAAGAAAATGGAATAAGCAAAGTACTTTTTAATCTTTTAGCGCCTAAGGCCCAACCGCTATAGTCGCTGGCATAATGCCTTTAACGCCAATTCGAACAAGGAATGCGCAGTGAAAAAACTCTTTAGTGCCTCGCTTCTGGCCGCTGGCCTCGCCCTGGGTTCCCTGGCCCACGCCGCCCCGGCACCGCTGCTGAACGTCTCCTATGATGTGATGCGCGACTTCTACAAGGACTACAACGCCGCCTTCCAGAAACACTGGGAAGCCGAGCACAAAGAGAAAATCACTGTACAGATGTCCTTCGGCGGTTCGAGCAAGCAGGCACGCTCGGTGATCGATGGTCTGCCTGCGGATGTCATCACCATGAACATGGCAACCGACATCAATGCCCTGGCCGACAACGGCAAGCTGGTGCCGGACAACTGGGTCACGCGCCTGCCGAACAACAGCGCACCGTTCACCTCGGCCACGGTGTTCATCGTTCGCAAGGACAACCCTAAAGCGCTCAAAGACTGGCCAGACCTGCTCAAAGATGGCGTCCAGGTCATCGTCCCCAACCCGAAGACCTCGGGTAACGGCCGCTACACCTACCTGTCGGCCTGGGGTTATGTGCTGAAGAACGGCGGTGACGAGAACAAGGCCAAGGAGTTTGTCGGCAAGCTGTTCAAACAGGCACCGGTACTCGATACCGGTGGCCGTGCCGCCACCACCACCTTCATGACCAACCAGATCGGTGACGTGCTGGTGACCTTCGAAAACGAAGCCGAGATGATCGCCCGCGAGTTCGGCCGTGATCAGTTCGAAGTCATTTACCCGAGCGTTTCCGCCGAAGCCGAACCACCGGTGACCGTGGTCGACAAAGTGGTGGACAAAAAAGGCAGCCGCGCCACGGCCGAAGAGTACCTGAAGTACCTGTGGTCACCAGAGGCCCAGGAAATTGCCGCCAACAACTACCTGCGCCCGCGTGATCCGGCGGTACTGGCCAAGTACACCGACCGTTTCCCGAAAGTCGATTTCCTCTCGGTAGAGAAGACCTTCGGTGACTGGCGCACCGTGCAGAAGACCCACTTCAACGACGGTGGCGTGTTCGACCAGATCTACACCGGGCAGTAACAGCTCTATCGCGGGGCAAGCCCGCTCCCACGGAGGATTTCCACCCTCCCTGTGGGAGCGGGCTTGCCCCGCGATCGTTTCACCACCCTTGATTCGTTCATTGACTACCCTTTCCGTCATCCACGGTTCAAGGAGTATCCAGTGACCCGATCCCTGTTCGCCCTCCTGCTCGGTTGTCTGCTGAGCCTCCAGCTGGCGACCGCTGCCCCCTTGCTGCCCGCTGCGGCAAAATCGACAGAGCCTGCCGAGCCTGTGGTTCAAGGTGGCCTGCTTGGCGCAATTGCCGATGGCCTGGACGACGTCAGCCAGGAACTGGATGTCGACAACCACCTGATCGATAACTGGCGCCTGCGCGCCGATCGCGCTGTCGATGAAGTCGATCAACTGGTCAGCCAGCCCTCAGGGCTCAGCTCTCTGGAGCTGTGGGGCGACTTTGCGCTACTGACGATCACCTGGCTGCTCGCCTTTGCCCTGCTCACCAACGGCGGCCGCCTGCTGGCCGGCAAGAGCAGCCATTCACGTCTGCTGCGCGCGCGACCGCGTCCCAGCCGCGTGGTCAAATATCTGCTGGTTTACACCCTGCCAGCCATGGCCAGCCTGATCATCACTCTCTACGTCAGTCATTTCCTCGCGCTCTCCGCCGGTCGAGCCCTGGGCATGAGCCTGGCCTACGCGACCAGTAGCGGTATTTTCTCAACCTCGATCATCCTTTGCCTGATCACCCTGTTCGACACCGGACATAAACGCACGGCGGTCCGGATCATTCGCCGGGTGGCGCCGCGGCCCTTGTTTCTGATCGGCTTTCTCGCCGCCTGGAGCGATGCCCTGACCAGCCCGCAGATCGCCCGGCACCTGGGTGGCAACATCACCAGCAGCGTCGCGGCCGTGACCGGTTTGCTGGCGACCCTGTCGTTTGCCGTGCTGGTGCTCAGGCTGCGCCGCCCGGTGGCACACCTTATCCGCAACCGCGCCTTGCCCGACCGCCTGCAGCACCGTGCCGTGCAGGAAACCCTGAGAATCTTCTCGGCCCTGTGGTTCCTGCCGATCCTGATGATGATCCTGGTCTCGGCCATCCACTTGATCGGCGCCGGCGAAGAGAGTCAGCGTGCTCTGCAAAAGGCCTTGCTGACCTCGATCCTGCTGATCGGCACGGTGTTTCTCAGCACCGTGTTCCAGCACATGTTCAAACATCAGGAGCAGGAGGATGCCAGACAGCGCCTGCGCCCCTACAAGGAGCTGTTGCGCAACCTGGCCCGCGCCCTGCTGCGCATCGCCATAGCGGTGGCCTTCATCGTACTGCTGGGGCGCATCTGGGGCTTTTCGGTGCTCGACTTCGCCCTGCGCAACAGCCTGGGCCGCGCCATCAGTGACTCGTTGAGCAGCATCGGCCTGATCCTGCTGGTGACCTGGCTGCTCTGGGTGGTGATCGACACCGCTATCCAGGAAGCACTCAAGCCCACGGTCGGACGCCGTGCGGCACGCCAGCCCAGCACGCGGGTGCGGACCATCCTGCCGATGCTGCGCAACGCGATCAAAATCATCCTGATCGTGATCTGTACGATCACTACCATGGCCAACCTGGGCATCAACGTTGCCCCGCTGCTGGCCGGTGCCGGGGTGGTTGGCCTGGCCATCGGCTTCGGCTCCCAGCAACTGGTGCAAGACGTGATCACCGGGCTGTTCATCCTCATCGAAGACACCATTGCCATCGGCGACTGGGTAGTGCTCGACTCCGGGCATGCCGGCACTGTCGAGAGCCTGACCATCCGCACCTTGCGTCTGCGCGACAGCAAAGGCTTCGTGCACTCGGTGCCGTTCGGCCAGATCAAGGCGGTCACCAACCAGTCCCGGCAATTTGCCTATGCCTTTTTCTCGGTGCAGTTCAGCTATGAAACCGACATCGACAGCGCCTTGAAGCTGATCCGCGAAGTCGGCCACTCGATCAGCGAAGACCCGATGCTGCGCCACAGTCTGCAAGGGCCCTTGCAGGTGTTCGGGGTCGACAGCATGAACCTCAATGGCATCACCCTGACCGCACAGTTCCGTACCACTTCGGGCGGACAATATGCGGTCAACCGCGCCTTCAACGAGCGCCTGAAAAAACGCGTCGACCAGACCGATGACGTGAGCTTTGCCCAGTACAATCCAACACCTCGCAGCTAGGTGAAGGTCAGGTTTGATTCGGCTTTCTAGCCCCCTGAGATCAGTGATAAAGTCGCGGCCATGAACGCCTCCCCCGCCAACCGCCCGCTGATTGCCTGGACCCTGTACTTCAGCGTCCTGTTCAATCTGTTCGCCTGCGGTATCGGCCACGGGCAGATGGTCGGCCTGCAACTCAACGGTATCGGCGGCGCCTATTGTTCAGCCATGGGCAGCGCCGGGCCAACGCTGAAAAGTGATTTCAGCGACCAGTCGGTTTCTGGCTGGGACAGTATGCAAACCTGTCCGGTGTGCGCCGCCGCGGTTGTCTGCCTGGGCCTGATGCTGGTCATTGGCTGGCTGCTGGCTGCCACCCGCACCCGACGCTATCACCGCGAACTGCGCAGCAAGGCGCCACCGCGCTATTGCTGGCCCGCCGCCAACCCTCGCGCCTCCCCTCCTCTTCTGGCTTGAACCCTGCGGCAGCCTGCGTGGCTGCCGGTAACCGGCCTTTTTGCCGCACCTGTGTGACAGGCGCCGCTGGCCGCTGGCTCAATTTCCAGAGTTTGCTCCATGCCCTACTCCTATCGCTTTTCCGGTTGCGCGGCGCTGCTGTGCGCGCTGTCCTTCAATGCCTCGGCCGAAGCGCCGCTGACCCTGCCCGACCTGCGCATCGATGGCCGCGCAGACGCCGACGACGGCGTGTTGCTCGACACCCCCTCACAAACCGGCTCACGCCTGGGCCTGACCCCACGGGAAACCCCGGCATCGGTCAATATCGTCAACCGCCAGCAGATCGAACAACGCGGCGCCCAGACCACCCAGGACATGCTCGCCGGGGTACCCGGCATGACCGCCGCCTCGCCACCCGGCTCGGCAGGGTCGGTGGCCTACCGCGGTTTTTCCGGGGCGCAGATCACCCAACTGTTCAACGGCATCAGCGTGCAGTACGACTCGATTGCCGCGCGCCCGGTGGACAGCTGGATCTATGACCGCGTCGAAGCCATCGGCGGGCCTTCAAGCTTTCTGTTCGGCGCCGGCGCCGTCGGTGGCTCGATCAACTACATCACCAAGCTGGCCAGCCGCGACGAAAACTTCAACGAAGGCCGCATCAAGTACGGCTCCTACGACAGCAGCGAAACCTCGTTCGGCTTCAACCACGCCCTCAATGACGGCGACGGCATCCGCAACTATGCCCGCCTGGACTTCAGTCACACCCACAGCAATGGCTACGTAGACCGTGAAGAACGCGATGCCTGGAGTGTGGCCTTCTCGCTGCTGACCGACATCAACGACCAGCTGTCGCACACCCTGGCCCTGGAGTACCAGAACGAAAGCGTCGACAGCCCCTACTGGGGCAGCCCGGTACTCAACCCGCTGGGTGGCGAAATGAAGGTCGACGAAAGCCGCCGCTTCGAAAACTACAACGTCGAGGACGGCCGCTACGAACAACGCGTGCGCTGGCTGCGCTCGATCACCGAATACCGCTTCAACGACGACACCTCGCTGCGCAATACCCTCTACCACTACAACACCGAGCGAAACTTCCGCAACCTAGAGACCTACGCCTACAACGCCGACAACACTCAGGTCAAACGCTCCAACGCGCTGCTGCAGCGCCATGACCAGGAGCTCAACGGCAACCGTATCGAACTGCTGCACCAAGGCCAGTTGTTCGGCATGAACAGCCAGTGGTCGAGCGGCGTCGACTACAGCCACAACGTGCAGATGAACTATCCGCGCTCGGTCACCGGGGTGTTCGACAGCGTCGACCCGGCGCACTTCGAGCCCGGTCATTTCTACGACCTCAAAGGCATGGTCCCGGGCTATCAGAAGAACCGCCAGAACACCGTCGACACCTGGGCTGCGTTCCTTGAAAACCGCCTGCAACTGACCGATCGCCTGTCGCTGCTGACCGGCCTGCGTCACGACCACATCGACCTGCAGGTCCACAACTACCGCACTGTCGATGCCAACAATCCGCGCGACTTCAAGCGCATCTACGAACCCACCACCGGACGTGTTGGCCTGGTCTACGAACTGACACCGGCGGCCAACGTCTACGTGCAATACAGCACCGCCGCCGACCCGCCCGCCGGCATCCTCACCACCGCAACGTTCGCCCAGGTGCGCGACTTTGACCTGAGCACCGGCAAACAGGTCGAAGTGGGCAGCAAGTTCAGCTTCCTCGACGGCCGCGGCGCTGCCACCGTTGCCGCCTACCACATCGAGCGCAAGAACCTGGCCACCGCCGACCCGGCCAACCCCGGCGTCACCCAGCCGGTGGGCAAGCAATCGTCACGCGGCATCGAACTGGCCGCCTCCCTGCGCGTTACCCCGCAACTGCTGGCCGAGGGCAACTTCGCCTACGTCGATGCCCAGTACGACGAGTTCAATGAAAACGTCGGCGGCACCAGCGTCTCGCGCAAGGGCAATACCCCGACCAACATCCCCGAGCGAGTCGCCAACCTGTGGCTGACCTACGACATCGACCCCAGCTGGCAAGTGGGCGGCGATAGCCGCTACGTGTCGTCGGTGTATGCCGATGCGGCCAATACCCGTTATGCACCGGCCTACACCGTCTTCGGCGCCTTCGTTGGCTACAAGGTCGATGACGACACCCGCATCACCGCCCGGGTGCGCAACCTGACCGACGAGGTGTACGCGCGCTGGACCAGCTCGAGCATGCTCTACCTCGGTGCGCCGCGGACCCTGGAGCTGGCCGTGCAGACACGTTTCTAGGACGCCGACGATGAAACGTTACCTGTACCTGTGGCACCGCTGGCTGGGCATCGGCCTGTGTCTGTTCATGGCCCTGTGGTTTTTCTCGGGCGTGGTCATGCTCTACGTTGGCTATCCCAAGCTGACACCGCGAGAGCACCTGAGCCATCTGCCGGTGCTCAGCCTGCAGGACTGCTGCGTCGACCTGGCCGTCGCGCTGGCCGCAGCCGATCCGCAGCGAGCCCCCGCAAGCATTCGCCTCAGTACCGTGGCGGGTGAGCCGCGCTACCTGTTCAGCTATCCGGGCCGCAGCAATGTCGCGGTAGATGCCCGCACGGGCCAGCGCGTGGGCTTCACCGACCGCGAGTGGGCCCTGGCCGCTGCTCGCCAGTACGATCCATTGGCAACACCGGTTTATCGGGGGCCGGTGCAGGAAGACCTCTGGAGCCATTCCCGTGCGTTGGATGCCGACCGTCCCTTGCAGCGGGTGCAACTTGCAGATGCCGACGGCACCCTGTTGTACATCTCGGGGCAAACCGGCGCAGTGGTCCGCGATGCCAGCGCGCTGGAACGCGGCTGGAACCGGGTCGGCGCCTGGCTGCACTGGTTGTACCCGTTGCGTGGCATCGGTGTGGATGGGTGGTGGAGCAATCTGGTGATCTACCTGTCGCTGACGGCCACGGTCATGGCGGTGCTTGGGGCGGTGATCGGTGTGCTGCGCTGGCGCATCAGCAAACCCTACCGCAGCGGCTCGCGCTCGCCCTATCGGGGCTTTGCCCGCTGGCACCATATCGGTGGTTTGCTGTTTGGTGTGCTGGCGATCACCTGGATCTTCAGTGGCTTGATGTCGATGAATCCCTGGCGGATTTTCAGCAGTTCAACGCCACTGGATACAGCGGCGTATCAAGGTGGGCCGTTGCAGGACCAAGCCTTTCCTGTTTCCGCGCCCGAGGCGCTTTCAAGGTTTGCCGATGAAGGATTGGTGGCGCGGGAGCTGGAGTGGCGTCTGGTCGGTGGTCAGGGTTATCTGATCGGGCATGACGGTGGGGGGCGTACCCGGGCGCTGTCGATGGTCGACGGGCAGGTGCATAACCGCTTGCCGAGGGAAGTGCTGGAACGCGCTGCGCAGGCGATTTTGCCGCAGGGGCGGATGCACAGTGAGTTACTCGATAGCTACGACTTTTACTACTACGCACGGGCTGAGCAGAGCATGCTCGGGCATCTGGAAAAGCGTTTGCCGGTGTTGCGGGTGCGCTTTGATGATTCGCAACAGACATGGTTGCATCTGGATCTGTACACCGGGGAAGTGCTTGGTGTGCTCGATCAACCCAAGCGGGTATCACGCTGGTTGTTTGCCTTGTTGCATAGCTGGGACTGGTTGCCGTTGCTGCAGCGGCGGCCGGTTTGGGATATCTGGATGATCGTCTTCAGCGTTGGAGGGCTGGTTCTCAGCGTCAGTGGGGTGGTGTTGGGATGGCGGCGATTGCGTAAGTAGTTGAGTTTTTTTGGGGGGGCGTTGGATTTTTTGAGCTGATCCATTTGCCATGGCGGCTTTGAGTCACCTTTCCGCCCTTACGGCGGGTCCCTTTGGCAAACGCCGGTGTGCCGGCCCAGCCCAAAGGAACACAAAGGGCTTGCCCCACCAGGGGCCCTACGCTGCGCTTCGGGTCCCCTCGCTGCGGCGTCGCTACGGGGTATCGCGAGCTACGAGTTGCAAGCAACTCTACGCTTCGCGACTTCGGCTACGCCGAAGGTGCTGCGCACTCACCCCTTCGCAACGCCTCCGCTCGGCCCTTCTGGTTAACGGGGCAGTAGATCAAGATCAAAAGCACAATTCGCTTCGCTCTTGCCTATCGCAGGTGTGCCGACAATCTGTGTGGCTACCGCTCTGAGAAAAGACAACTGGCTCAATATAAAACGGAGCCCTCCACCAAAAACAAGAGCGCAGCGAATTGTGCTCTTGATCTTGATCTGCTTTTGATCTTGATTTTGATCCACCGGCCCCGTTAACCAGTAGGGCCGAGTGGAGGTGTCGTGGAGGGGCTAGCGCGCAGCGCCTTCGGCGTAGCCGAAGTTGCGAAGCGTAGAGTTGCTTGCAACTCGTAGCTCGCAATGCCCCGTAACGACACCGGAAGGAGGGAACCCGGAGCGCAGCGCAGGGCCCCTGGTGGGGCGAGCCCTTTGCGTTACTTTGGGGCGTTTGCCAAAGTAACCCGCCGTAAGGGCGGAAAGGTGAATCAGCGCCACCATCGCCAATGGATATGCCCACAAACCGAGGGGCCTCATCGCGGGACAAGCCCGCTCCCACCCTAGCGGAACACCAACGCCTTGAGCCCACCCTCGGGATCGTTATCGGGAAACTCCGGTGGGTTGGCCAAACGCTCAACAAACACCAGATCCGGCGCCTCCTCAGCCATACCTTCAATCAAAAACCCAGGCCCGATGGCCGGATCATTGACACACGCCAACACCGTCCCACCCTCAGTCAACAACTCAGGCAACCGCCGCAAAATCTTGCGGTAATCCTGAGTCAACACAAAGCTGCCTTTCTGAAAGGTCGGCGGATCGATAATGATCAGATCATAGGGCCCGGACTTACGCACCTTGCCCCACGACTTGAACAACTCATGCCCGAGAAAACTCACCCGCCCCAGGTCATGACCATTGAGCCGATGATTATCCCGCCCGCGGCTCAGCGCCGAACGCGCCATATCCAGATTGACCACCTGCTCGGCCCCACCGGCAATCGCCGCCACCGAAAACCCACAGGTATAGGCAAACAGATTCAACACGCGCTTGCCCGCCGCCTGCTCACGCACCCAGCGCCGCCCGTAGCGCATGTCGAGAAACAACCCGGTGTTCTGCTTCAAACCAAGATCCAGTTGATAGCGCAAACCGTCTTCATCAATCAGCCAGTGCTCACTTGGTGAGCCCAGCAGCCACTGCCCGGGACTGTCGGGCAGGTAGCGATGCTGGATCAGAATGGCTTGCCCACTCCAGCACGGCGCCTGGGCCAGCGCCAACAGCATCTGCTCCAGCTCCGGCAATTGACCCTCCGGTGGCTCGCGAAACAGCGACACCAGCAGCACACCCTGCAACCAGTCCACAGTGATCTGCTCAAGCCCCGGCCAGCAGCGCCCGCGGCCATGAAACAGCCGGCGGGTTTCGGCCGGCGCCGGGTCAAGCGCCGCAAGCAGGTGTTGCTGGAGGGTGTCGATCACAGAATTCATGGATAGATTCTATAGGGCAAAGCTGACTATTCTACCCTACCCAATAGCCAAGCTCAGCTCGGCTGATTTCATTGATCTGCCTAGCTCTGAAAACGCCGCAAAAGAGATGGCCGATGAGGCGGTGCAGACCCTATACACAGAGTCCGTCAACGCCTCGTTTGATATCACCCGTAGTATCTTCAACTACTGATTGGTAATGGCAAGACCATCTGCTTTGAATTGAAGGCCGCCGTTCGGCGCCAACTTCACCGCCACCACATCATTAGAGATGTTAATGCCAGGACCCGCTTTCAACTCGGCCACCGCAGCGTTACCTTTCACCAGCAATTTGTGGAGACATTCTAAACTTTCAATAACTTTCCCAGAAACTTCCTCCTTCAAAACCTTCCCACTTTTCAAATTATCGATTATCTCTCGGCTCTTGGCTTCAAGCTCGGAACTACTCATAGACTGACTCATGCAAGCTCCTTTTATCCATAATTATTTAAACACCATAAATTTCGCCTTGGTGTGACATATCTATAAACACGATAACCCGCTATCGCAACTGACATAATTGTCAGCTATCCAACTCCCTATCCCCATGAAATACTGGCAAGGACCGCGCCCTATAGAAAGTTCGTTGAAAGTTTCCAGACATTGCCCAAGTGATGGTCTTCACCTTGGCCTCTGAGCAACAGCTATCCACCCGGTGTGATCCTTCAACCGCACACAGAAGCATCTACACTGCCTATCCCACCCTCATCTGCTGGACAACCACCATGAGCGAAAAACCTAGCATTGTCCTGGTCCACGGCTTCTGGGGCGGCGCCGCCCACTGGAGCAAAGTCATTCTTGAATTGTCGCGCCTGGGTTACCGCGACCTGCACGCCGTGGAAATGCCCCTGACCTCGCTGGCCGATGACGCCGAACGCACACGCAAAATGGTCGCGTCCATTCCTGGCAAGGTGCTGCTGGTCGGTCACTCCTATGGCGGCGCGGTGATTACCCAGATGGGCAATCTGCCCAATGTCACCGGCCTGGTGTACATCGCCGCCTTCGCCCCTGACGACGGCGAAAGCCCTGGCAGCATTACCGGACAAAACCCGCCTGAGGCAGCCGCCAACTTGCAGCCGGACGCTGACGGCTACCTGTGGATCAAACCGGATAAGCTCCACGAAAGCTTCTGCCAGGACCTGACCAAGGACGAAGGGCTGGTCATGAGCGTGACCCAGAAAGCCCCGCTGGCCAGCACCTTCGGTGACACCATCAGCAACCCGGCGTGGAAGCACAAACCTACCTGGTATCAGCTCTCCACTCACGACCGGATGATCGCCCCGGCCAATCAGGAAATGATGTCCAAACGCATGAACCCGAAAGAAGTGCTGCGTCTGGACGCCAGCCACGCCTCGCTGGCCTCGCGGGCTGCCGAAGTGGCAGCGCTGATCGACCGCGCGGCGCTCAGTCCGGCTTGACCGCCGCAACCTTGACCGCTGGTTTGAACCACCAGCCTTGCTGCATTCCGGCGGCGGCCAGCAGGATCGTCGCCACCCCCAGCCACTGCAGCGGCGCCAGGCGGTGGTCGAAGGCGAACCAGTCAACGAAGATCGCCGCGATCGGGTAGATGAACGACAACGCTCCGGTCAACGCAGTCGGCAGTTTCTGGATGGCACCGTACAGCAGCACATACATCACCCCGGTGTGAACGATCCCTAGTGTGACCAGTGAAGCCAGCGCACCGGCCTCGCTGGGCAGGCCCGAGGTGTTGGCCCAGGGCGCCAGCAACAGGATGCCGGTGCACACCTGGATCAGTGCAATCAGGTGCGGTGGCGTGCCGCTCAAACGCTTGATGATCAACGCTGCCACGGCATACAGGAACGCCGCGCCCAGGGCCAGGCCGATCCCCAGCAGATAGTCATTGCCGCTGCCGCCCTGGCTGCCGTGGGCGCTGACAATCGCCAGCATTCCGGCAAACGACAGCGCCAGCCAGAACAGCTTCTGCACGGTGATCTTCTCACCAAGAAACACTGCCGCCAGCCCCACCAGCATGAACGGCTGGACGTTGTACACCGCCGTACCGATGGCAATCGAAGCCCGTGAGTAGGAGGCGAACAACAACACCCAGTTGCCGACGATCGCCACGCCGCTGAGCACTGCCAGGGCGAAGCTGGCCAAGGTCAGAATACCGGGCTTGAGAAAGCCCATGGCCAGGCAGATCAACAGCAAGGTGCCAGCGCCAAACACGCAGCGCCAGAACACCACATCCAGCACCGGTTGCCCGGACACCAGCACAAACCAGCCAATAGTCCCCGAGATCAGCATCGCGGCGACCATTTCCAGCGAACCACGGCGTATTGAACTGTCCATCACTCACCTCCTGAACGATGGCTAAATTATGCGAGCCTGGTGCTGCCTGCTCCAGTGGATTAAACAAGCTAAACTGCAAAGACACCTTTACTATCAAGGCAGATTTCGCAATCTGCCTAACGAGACTGAGATGACCGACGATATCGACCAGTTGTTGATAAAGGCGCTGATGGAAGACTCGCGCCGCTCGCTCAAGGCCCTGGCGCAGCTCAGCGGTTTGTCTGCACCCAGCGTCAGCGAACGCCTGCGCCGCCTGGAAGAACGCGGTGTACTCAAAGGCTACACGGTCGAAATCGACCCGCGCTGTTTTGGCTATCAACTGCAGGCAATCGTGCGGGTGCGACCGTTGCCGGGGCAGTTGCAGGAAGTGGAGCGGCAGATCATGGCGATCCCTGAGTTCACCGAATGCGACAAGGTCACCGGTGATGACTGTTTTATCGCCCGCTTGCATGTGCGCTCGATGGAGCAGCTGGACACGGTGCTGGACAAGCTCAACAGCCATGCCGAGACCAACACCGCAATCGTGAAAAAAACACCGGTCAAGCGGCGCTTGCCGCCGATGGGGTAACCCGCTCCCAGCCTTTGATCAGCTTGGGCAACTATGCTCGCCGTTGTTCAGGCCTTGCTTGTAGTTGCGGCTAAGCAGACTGGCCTTGCCGTCGTGCCAGGTCAGGGTCAGGACGTACAGCGAGTCAAAATCGTCGCCATCCCAGTCCTCTGTAATCACCCGCTTCTCACCCAGGGCCTTGCCGGCCACGGTATTGATCAGTTCGGGCAGGTAACCGTGGGACCAGGCGGTGTAGACGGTGGCATTGCGGTATTTGTCCTGCAGCAACTCGTCGGCCAGTGCGCCGGTGTCGTTGGCGCCAAAGTCGATGTTCACCGGCAGGCCAAGCTTGATGGCGCTCGGGCTGATGGTCATCAACGGGCGGATGTAGCTGTAGGCGTCGTCCTTGCTGCCTTCTTCAACATGGCGAGACGGGTTGGCGGCGAACACATAGTCGGCCTTGCCGAACTTCTCCGGGAGCAAGGTGGCCAGGTCCAGGGCGCGATTCAGGCCTTGGCAGTTAAGCTGCCCCAGACCTTCCCCCGGCTTTTCCGCATGGCGCAGGAACACCAGGGTCTGGATGCCGTCCACTGGCTCGGCGCGGCTTTCGACGGCCTCCACGGCCAGCAGCGTGACACCACCGAGCAGGGCCATAGAACACAAGGCATGGCGGTGGCGTTTGAACAGGGTCGACAACTTCATGGTGCGGGCTCTTTACGACAAAAAGGGATAACGCTGGCCCGCGTATGACACGCCGCGGCCGAGGCCGCGGGTGATCCCTGTCTGTTGTTCCATCCGTGGAGCGGGCTAACTGAGAGTGCGAGAATCCCGTTTGGTTCGATCCCTGATTGCTCAACCCTGAGCACGAGTGACTTTAGTGCCGTGATGTTGCCGGATTAAGACAGGCGCCTGTCACTCGTCGCGGGTCAGGACTTCCAGCAACTCGATCTCGAACGTCAGGTTCGAATGTGGCGTGATCGCCCCCATGCTGCGCTCGCCATAAGCCAGGTGAGACGGCACCAGCAGCTTGCGCTTGCCGCCGACCTTCATGCCCATCAGGCCCTGATCCCAGCCCTTGATGACCCGGCCAGTGCCGATCACACACTGGAACGGTTTGCCGCGATCGTAGGACGAGTCGAATTTCGTGCCGTCTTCCAGCCAGCCGGTGTACTGGGTGGTAATCAGCGCGCCCTTGACCGCTTCCTTGCCTTCGCCCAGCTGGATATCGATGATTTGCAGTTCGCTGCTCATGCGTGACCTCGTTGATGCATGTTTCGTGGCTGCCTTTTCTCAGGAATGCACGGGTTTGGCAAGGTTTGCCGGTGTGCCGTGCTGACGCATCGACCAGCAAACGCCGCCGATCACCAGGAGGATTGCCGCAGCCTCCAGCAGGCTCGGCCCGCTTTGCCGCCAGATGAAGGCGTAGAGCAAGGCAAACAGGGTTTCGAAGACGATCAGTTGGCCGCTCAAGGTCAATGGCATGCGTTTGGACGCGGCATTCCACAGCAGCGCCGCCAGCCACGAGCCAAAAACCGCGCAGCCCAGGCTGTAAAGCCAGAACAGCCACCAGCGCTCGGCCGACGCCTGCACCTGAAGCTGTGACGGCTGCCACAGTGCGATAACCGCCACCAACACCAGGCTGAACACCCCGGTCATCACGCCGCACAACACCGACCACTGATGGCTGTCGAAATGCCCGCACTGTTTGAGATAACGGCTGTTGTTAACCGCGTACCAGGTCCAGCAAGCCAGGGCTGCCAGGGCGTAGAGCACACCCGCGACTTTGTCGCCCACCGCACCCGGTTCAATGGCAAAGGTCTGCAGGTTGATGCACAGCATCCCGGCAAGAATCAGCAATAGCGGCGCGAACAGCTGTTGGAGCGTTACCCCGCCGCTGTCATGGCGACCATAGAGGGTGATGGTCAGCGGCAACACTCCGACAATCAGCGAAGCGGGCGCTACGCCAAGGCGCTGGATAGCCGCCACCAGACAAATGAAATACAGCAGGTTGCCGACCAGGGCCAAGCGCCCTAGCATCCACAGGTCGGCCAGGGTCAGTTTTCCGAGGGCTTTGCGCATCGGCAGCGCGAGCACCAGCGTCACCCCCCCGAACAGCACAAAGCGCGCACAACAGAGCAGCACCGGACTGAACTCTGGCAACAACTGCGGCACCATCAGCACCAGCCCCCACATCGCCCCGGCTACCCCGGCGTAGGCCACACCCTGTTTCACTTGCCTGCTCCTGTTCAAAGAAGTGCGCAGGCTACCGTTTGGCCGTCGTCCGGACAAAAGATCATTAGGCATGCAGGCATTCCTGCAGAGAATGTCTTTCAGCCTGAAAGCATCGACTTTATGATGCAGCCATTCCTCAGAACGGATTGCCAGCATGAGTCGTTTCAGCCGCCACCTGCCCCCGCTGGACACCCTGATCGCTTTTGAAGCAGTGGTGCGCACCGGCAGTTTCACCCGTGCCGCCAGCGAGCTTTACCTGACGCAAAGCGCAGTGAGCAAACAGATCAAGCTGCTGGAACAACACCTCGGCGCCGTGCTGTTCGAACGCCGGGCCCGCGGCATCGCCCTGACCTCGGCCGGAGAAGGCTTCAACGCAATTGTCGAACCGATGCTGGAGAGCCTGCTGGCCAACGTGCTGCGCCTGAAAGCCGGCCATAGCAGCCGCAATGTCAGCGTCATCTGCACCCATGCCGTCGCCCAGTACTGGCTGTTCCCGCGCCTGCTGCGCTTCAACGAACAACACCCTGAACTGACCGTGAACATCCACGCCAGTAACGAGATCAGTGAAAGCGATATTGCCCACTACGATTTCGGCATTCTCTATGGCCATGGCCACTGGAGTTCACTCAAGGCCGACAAGTTGTTCGACGAAACCATCTACCCGATCGCCAGCGTCAAGCGCGCCCTACCCGCGATCGACTCGCTGCAGGCGCTGCAAACCTTGCCGCTGATTCAACTGGATGCCTCGGCCTGGAACTGCCTGGACTGGCAGGACTGGTTCAGCCACCAAGGGCTGCGCTACCGGGCGCCCGCCGATGCGGTGACCTTCAACCAGGTCAATCTGGTGTTCGAAGCAGTGCTGCAAGGCATGGGGGTGGGGCTTGGCTGGGAATTCATGGCCCGCGAGCGCATCGACCAGGGTTCGATCCGCCAGGTATCGGGCTTTGTCGTGCACACCGGGCAAGCCGACTATCTGGTGCACGACAAACAGGCCCCCTGCTCGTCAGCGGCGCAGGTGTTTGCAGACTGGTTGCTGGCGCTCAGTTGAACTGCGCTTCGACTTCGGCCCGGGTCATGGTTTTCGTATCGTTGGCAAAGCAGTAGTACGCTGGCTTCTCGTCGATGTACACCTGCAGGTCGAAGACCCAGTCGGTATCACCTTCCAGCGCCCCCACCGATACCGACTCGAACTTGCCACTCTTCAAGCGGTACAGCAGATGCGTACCGCACTTGCCGCAAAAACAGCGCTGCGCCCACTCGGAAGAGTCATAGAACACTGGCGTCCCGGCCGTAAATGTCACCGGTTCCGAACAGAGCACCGAAAACAGCGGTCCACTACCCCATTTGCGGCACATGCTGCAATGGCAGGCGTCGACACTGGCTTTTTCCAGGCTGACACTGAATTTGACGGCGCCGCACAGGCAGCTGCCGTGTTTGATCAGGGACATGATCAAGGCTCCTTGCTGGGATGGAGGGACTCAGTCTAGCAGCTGACTGGACGCCCCCTTCGCCGGCTAAGCCGTCACGGGCGTCAGTACCGGTTTACCGGCAAAGAATGCCTGCAGATTTTTCAGCACCAGCTGTACGGTGTCGTGAGCCGCATCCGGCGACTGTCCTGCTACATGCGGGGTCAAGACCACATTGCCCAGGGCCTTGAGGGCCTCCGGCACCGCCGGCTCGTCATCGAACACATCCAGCGCCGCCCCGGCAATGACACCCGTGCGCAGCGCCTGGACCATGTCTGCAGTACTGACCACACTGGCGCGGGCGATGTTGACCAGAAAGCCATCCGCGCCCAGCGCTTCAAGCACCGGGGTGTCGATCAATTGACGGGTAGTGGCGCCACCGGGCGTCGCGACAATCAGAAAGTCCGAGGCCTGAGCCAGCGCCAGCGGGCTCTCGCAGTAGTCGTAGGGCACATCCTGGCGTGGATTGCGATTGTGATAGTTGACCTGCATGTCGAAGCCCAGCGCAGCGCGTTTGGCGATAGCCAGGCCAACAGCGCCGAGACCGAGGATACCCAGGCGCTTGCCACTGACCGACGGGCTGATGACCCGGTTCCATTCGCCACGACGGGTCGAGGCATCGGCACGCGGAATGTCACGGACCACCGCCAGCAGCAGCGCCATGGCATGGTCAGCCACCGCATTGGCATTGGCACCGGCGCCATTGGTGACGGTGATGCCACGCGCTGCCGCTGCCGCCAGGTCCACCTGTTCGTAACCGGCGCCGATCACACAGATGATTTTCAAATTCGGCAAGGCCGCGATTTCATCGGCGGTCAGGCCCAATGGGCCACGGGTCAGCACGGCGTCGATTTCATTGGCGTGGTGGGCGATGGCCTCGGCGCGCCGTTGTGGCGTCTGCGCGCGGATCAGGCGATAACCCGCCTGTTCCAGTAACGGCAGGTAATCGTCAACGGTTTCCACCAGTACCAGGACTGTCTTGCTCATGCCACCCTCCGGCTCAATGCGAGGGAGCATTATGCGCAGCTTGGGCTATTGCGCGAAAGCCCGGCCCAGACCGCCTGGCACACCACTGCTGTCGGTTTCCTGCCAGGGGCCGTTGAGGTTGGTCGACCAGCTCCAGCCGTTGTTCCAGCGGTAGTAGGTACGCTGGCGGTAGAAGGTATTGGTCTGGCCTTCAAGCACATACACGCCCAGGCGCGGATCCCAGTGGCTGGCACCACCGGGTGGCGGTGCGAAGCTGGCGGAGGTGCGCGGCATGGGTTTGGGCGCCGGGGTGCTTACCGCCGGCTTGCTCGGTACTGTGCTTGGCCGCGGCGCCGGTTTGGTGCTCGGCCCCGGCGGCAGGCTTTCGATCGGTGGCGCCGTCGGTTCCGAGGGCTGATGAACAGTACACGCGCTCAGGCCTACGGCCAGGGAAAGAAGGGCAAGGCGTGCGATGCTGTTCATAGTGATTCTCTTACTGGTCCGGGCTGTCGATGGTCAGGTGCTGCGCGGCAGTGGTGCTGCTGGCCAGCGGGCTGCTGTGACCGATCCACTCGCCCTGGGTCGGCTTGCCAGCACGCGAGACGCGCGCAACCAGTTGGACTTCGGGAAAGCTCGACAGTTTCATGCTCGGCATCATCGCATCGCTGTCGCTGAGCTCCACTTCAATCGGCAACTGCGCCACGGTCACGCGCTTGGCCGCCAGCGGCATGGGCGGGCCGGAACTGGCGCGGGCGAAGATGAACACCGTGTCGTCAGGCTTGACCTTGTCTTTGAGCGCTGGCGCCAGCTCGACCCGTACTTTCAGCCGTGCGCCAGCTGCAGCCACTGCCGGTGCAGAGGCGACTTTGCCTTCGCCCGCCTTGAGTTTTTCCTGTGCGCGCTCGATGCCGCCCTGCAACGCAGCCCGCGAGGCATCGCCTTCAGGCAATTGCACCAACAGGCGATTCCAGTAATCAATGGCTTGCTGGTAATGCTCGCTCTCGAAGGCTGCGATACCGAGCAGTCCCAGGCTGGTGACCTCGTTAGGGTCGGCCTTGAGCGCCTCGTCGGTCAGAGACTGCAATTGCGCAGTCCACTGCTTGTCATTGGCGAAGTACAGCGCCTGGGCCCATTGCCCGAGCAGCTCGGGTTGCCGATCGGCCAGGGCGGCGGCACGTTCGAAGACTTTGGCGGCATCGGCTGGGCGCTCCTGGGCCATATAGGCGCGACCGAGGAAGTACAGGCCTTCGGCCGAATCCGGTTGCGCTTCGACGGCACGCTCAAGACGCGTGGTCATCTCTTCCATCGACTGCGGCGCCTTGGCGAATTGCTGGGTCAGTTCGACCTGCTCGCTGGCACCGAAATGCAGGTACAGGCCCAGGCCCATCAGCGGCACCAATACGGCGGCCAGCAACGGCAGCGGCTTCCCCAGACGGCCCAGGCGCTGGGGTTCGGCGTTTTCGGTGTCGGCCAACAGCTCGCGGGCAGCTTCATCCCGGCCTTTGGCCAGTTGCGCCTGATCAAGCACGCCAGCCGCCTGTTGGGCAGTCAGCTCGGCAACGCGCTCCTGGTACAGGGCGACGTTGAGTGCGGTGCGGTCTTCTTCCAGTTGCGCACGACGGCCGCGCAACACCGGGATCAGCAAAAAGCTCAGGGCCACCAGCAACAGCAGGCCTGCAGCAAGCCAGAAATCAGTCATGGGTCTGTTCTTTGTCCAGCAATTTGGCGAGGCGCTCGCGCTCCTCGGGGGAAAGGTCGACAGGGCCACCAGTGCTCTGCGCCCGACGCTTGCGCACGATCAGCGCGAGCAGGCCGAAGCCGCCCACCAGCAACACGCCAGGGCCGAACCACAGCAACCAGGTGCGGGCGCTCAGCTCGGGCTTGTAGCGCACGAAATCACCGTAGCGATCGACCATGAAGTCGATGATCTGCTGGTTGCTCTTGCCTTCGCCGAGCATCCGGAAGATCTCCCGGCGCAGGTCGGCGGCAATCGGCGCGTTGGAGTCGGCAATGTCCTGGTTCTGGCACTTGGGGCAGCGCAGTTCCTTGGTCAGGTCGTGGTAACGCTCGCGTTCGGCGTCATCGGCGAACTGATAGGTATCGATCGCCGCCTGAGTCACCCCGGCCAGGCTCAGGCCGAGCACAGCGGCTGCTAGCCAGCGCTTCATGGTTTGGCCTCATCGACCAGGCCCTGATACAGCGGCGCCAGCTGTTCGCGCCAGACTGTAGCATCAACCACACCGACGTGCTTGTAACGGATGATGCCCTTGGCGTCGACCAGGAAGGTTTCCGGCGCGCCGTACACCCCCAGGTTCAGGCCCAGGCTGCCTTGGTCGTCGCTGATATTGAGCTGATAAGGGTTATGGAACTCGGCCAGCCACTTGATCGCGGCCGCGTTGTCGTCCTTGTAATTGACCCCATGGATAACCACGCCCTGCTCGGCCAGCTTGTTCAGGTACGGGTGCTCGACCTTGCACGACGGGCACCAGGTGGCCCAGACATTGACCAGCGCCGGCTTGCCGATCAGGTCGGCCTGGGTCAAAGGTTTGCCATCCTGCACCGTTTTCAGCGCAAAGGTCGGAAACGGCTTGCCGATCATCGCCGACGGCAACTCGGTGGGGTCGAGGAACAGACCGCGGTAGAGAAACACCGCCACCAGCAGAAACACCGCCAGCGGCAGCACCATGATCCAACGCTTCATGCAGTTGCTCCAGACATGCCCAGTACTTCACGCACCCGGGCTTTGACCTTGACTCGATATCGTCCATCCATGGCCGCCAACAGGCCGCCCAGGCCGGTCAGCAGACCGCCCAGCCAGATCCAGCGCACGAAGGGTTTGACGTGTACACGCACAGCCCAGGCGCCGTTGTCCAGCGGCTCGCCGAGGGCGACGTAGAGGTCGCGGGTGAAACCGGCGTCGATGCCGGCCTCGGTCATCATCGACTGCTGCACGGTGTACAGGCGTTTTTCCGGATGCAGCACGCTGATTTCGCGGCCGTCTTCGACGACCCGCACGGTGCCTTTGTCGGAGGTGAAGTTCGGCCCTTCGAAGTGCTTGGCGCCTTCGAAGATGAACTGGTAACCGGCCAGCTCAACCGACTCGCCCGGCGCCAGGCGCAGGTCGCGCTCGGCACTGTTGTTGCTCGACAGCACCACGCCCAAGGCACAGACCGCCAGCCCCAGGTGGGCGACATGCATGCCCCAGTAGCTGCGATTGAGACCGCGCAGGCCCTTGAACAGCCCCTTGTGGCGAGTTTTGTCGAAGATGTCGCGCACACCGGCCAGCACGATCCACGCAGCCAGCGCAAAAGTGGTCAGCACCTGCCAGTCGAAGTCATCGACCAGCAGACCGCCGATCGGTGCCAGCACGGCACTGGCAATCAGCACCGGGGTCAGCATGCCCAGCAGCCATTTGCTTGGCGTGTCTTTCCAGCGCACCAGCACACCGATGGCCATCACCGCCATGAGCAAGGCCATCAGCGGGATGAACAGCGCGTCGAAGTACGGCGGACCGACCGACAGTTTGGCGCCGGTCAGGGCATCGAGGATCAGTGGGTACAAAGTGCCGAGGAGGATCATCGAGGCGGCGACCACCAGCACGATGTTATTGGCCAGCAGCAGTGTTTCACGCGACCACAGGGCAAAACCGACCTGGCTCTTGACCACCGGTGCGCGCAGGGCGAACAGGGTCAGCGAGCCACCGACGACAAACAGCAGGAAAATCAGGATGAACACACCGCGCTCCGGATCGGAAGCGAAGGCGTGCACCGAGGTCAGCACCCCGGAACGAACCAGGAAGGTACCGAGCAGGCTCAGCGAGAACGCGGCGATCGCCAGCAGTACGGTCCAGCTCTTGAACACACCGCGCTTTTCAGTAACCGCCAGCGAGTGAATCAGTGCGGTGCCTACCAGCCAGGGCATGAACGAGGCGTTTTCCACCGGGTCCCAGAACCACCAGCCGCCCCAGCCCAGTTCGTAGTAAGCCCACCACGAGCCGAGGGTGATACCGATACCCAGAAAGGCCCAGGCAACCAGGGTCCAAGGCCGCGACCAGCGCGGCCCAGGCGGCGTCCAGGCGACCACCGAGCAAGGCGGCGATAGCGAAGGCAAAGGCCACCGAGAAGCCCACATAGCCCATGTACAGCATCGGCGGGTGAACGATCAGGCCGATGTCCTGCAGCAGCGGGTTGAGGTCGGCGCCGTCAGTCGGCACCTGCGGCAGCAGGCGCGTGAACGGGTTGGAGGTGACGATCAGGAACGACAGGAAGCCGACGCTGATCATGCCCATCACCGCCAGCACGCGGGCCAGCATCACCTGTGGCAGTTGTCGGGAAAACACCGATACCGCGAAGGTCCAGCCGCCGAGGATCATCGCCCAGAGCAGCAAAGAGCCCTCGTGCGCGCCCCATACCGCGCTGAACTTGAAGTACCAGGGCAAGGCGCTGTTGGAGTTGTTGGCGACATAGGCGACCGAGAAGTTGTCGGTCATGAACGCATGGGTCAGGCAGGCAAAAGCAAACGCCAGGAAGGCAAACTGCCCCCAGGCTGCAGGCCGTGCCAGGCTCATCCACAGGCTGTCGCCGCGCCAGGCACCGAGCAACGGTACCGTGGCCTGGACGGCGGCAAAGCAGATCGCCAGGATCATGGCCAGCTGGCCGAGTTCGGGAATGATCAGCGCGGCGTTCATGGCTTGGCTCCCGCATCGGTGGCAACCTGACCGCTTTCCTTGAGGGCTTTGGTCACCTCTGGCGGCATGTACTTCTCGTCGTGCTTGGCCAGCACTTCATCGGCCACCACCACGCCCTCGGCATTGAGCTTGCCCAGGGCAACGATGCCCTGCCCTTCACGGAACAGGTCGGGAAGGATGCCGCGATAGGTGATCGGCACCGACTTGTTGAAGTCAGTGACCACAAAGCGTACGTCGAGCGAGTCGCCCGAACGTTGCAACGAGCCCTTCTCAACCATGCCGCCGGCGCGAATACGGGTATCGAGCGGCGCTTCGCCGTTGGCGATCTGGGTCGGGGTGTAGAACAGGTTGATGTTTTGCTGCAGGGCGCTCAAGGCCAGGCCCACGGCGATGCCAACCCCGACCAGCAGGCCGAGGATGATGAACAGGCGCTTCTTGCGTTGCGGATTCACTGGTTGTTCTCCCGGCGCAGACGACGCGCCTCTTCTTGCAGGTAACGGCGCCGGGCCAGCAGGGGCAAGGCAACGTTGACGGCCAGCACCAGCAGACAGATGCCGTAGGCCGACCAGACGTACAGGCCGTGATGGCCCATGGCGAGAAAATCACTGAAAGAGGCAAAACTCATCGTGCCATCTCCCGACCCAGGCTGCTCAATACCTCCTCCCTGACCCAACTGGTGCGCGCTTCGCGCTTGAGCACTTCAAGGCGCATGCGCAGCAACAGCACGGCACCGAAGAAACAGTAGAAACCCAGCACGGTCAGCAGCAGCGGCAGCCACATCTCCGCCGGCATGGCGGGCTTTTCGGTAAGGGTGAAGGTGGCGCCCTGGTGCAGGGTGTTCCACCACTCCACCGAGTATTTGATGATCGGGATGTTGATCACCCCGACAATCGCCAGCACTGCGCAGGCCTTGGCCGCGCTCTCGCGATTGCTGATGGCCTGGCCCAGGGCAATGAGACCGAAGTACAGGAACAGCAGGATCAACATCGACGTCAGGCGCGCATCCCAGACCCACCAGCTGCCCCAGGTCGGCTTGCCCCAGATGGCCCCGGTGACCAGCGCCACGGCGGTCATCCAGGCGCCGATCGGCGCGGCACACTGTAAGGCGACGTCGGCAATCTTCATCTTCCACACCAGCCCGACCACCCCGGCCACGGCCAGCATCACGTAGCAGGACTGCGCCAGCATGGCGGCCGGTACGTGAATGTAGATGATGCGAAAACTGTTGCCCTGTTGATAATCCTGGGGGGCGAAGGCCAGGCCCCAGATCACGCCGATGCCGATCAACAGGATCGCGGCCACCGTCAGCCACGGCAGCATGCGCCCGCTGATGGCATAGAACCATTTGGGCGAACCCAGTTTATGAAACCACGTCCAGCTGATAACGCTGCTTTTCATCACGGTACATCCAGGGTCTTTGCTGGGCAGGGCCCAGACCTCATTATTCGCCGACGCTGATCTTCAGGCCAGCCGCTATTGCAAAGGGTGCCAGAGTTACTGCCAGGGCGGTCAGGCTACCCAGCCAAAGCAGATAACCGGTCGCCGGCATAGCTTGCAATGCCGCCTGCAAGGCGCCACTGCCCAGGATCAATACCGGGATATATAACGGCAGAATCAGTAGCGCCAGCAGCAGGCCGCCACGTTTCAGACCGACTGTCAGGGCTGCACCCACAGCGCCCAGCAGGCTCAGTACCGGAGTACCGAGCAGCAACGATGCCAGCAGCACCGGCAGGCAGGCCGAAGGCAAACCTAGCATCAGTGCCAGCAAGGGTGCCAACAATACCAGTGCCAGGCCGGAAAAGGCCCAGTGTGCCAGTACTTTTGCCAGTACCAGAAGAGGCAGGGGGTGCGACGAAAGGACCCACTGCTCCAGCGAACCATCCTCGAAATCACTGCGGAAAAGCCCGTCCAGCGAGAGCAAAACCGATAAAAGGGCCGCTACCCAGACCAGTCCCGGAGACAAGGTTTGCAACAATTGAGTCTCGGGACCGACCGCCAACGGGAACAGTGCGATGACGATGGCGAAAAACACCAGCGGGTTGGCCAGCTCCGCCGGACGGCGGCACAACAGACGTGCTTCACGACGCAACAACAGGACAAAGACACTCATGCGGCCCACTGCCCCAGGTTCAGTTCACGGTAACCGGACGGTTTGCGCTCCAGCGTGTGGTGGGTGGTCAGCACGACCATCCCGCCCTGCTCGCAGTGCGCTGCCAGGTGCGCCTCAAGCTGGGCCACGCCCTGCTTGTCGAGGGCGGTAAAGGGTTCGTCGAGAATCCACAACGGCGGACTGTCCAGATACAGGCGCGCCAGCGCCACCCGGCGCTGCTGGCCAGCCGACAGGGTATGACAGGGAACATCCTCGAAACCGCGCAGGCCGACCGCCTCAAGGGCTTTCCAGATCGCCTCAGGTTCGGCCGGGCGATGCAGGGCGCAGAGCCAGGCGAGGTTCTCTTCGGGGCTGAGCAGGTCTTTGATACCGGCGGCATGGCCGATCCACAGGAGGATCTTCGCCAGCTCGTGGCGCTGTTCAACCAGGGGCTTACCGTCGAGGCGAATCTGCCCGGCAGTCGGGCTCATGAGCCCGGCCAACAGGCGCAACAAGCTGGTTTTGCCGCTGCCATTGGGGCCGCTGATCTGCAGCATGTCGCCAGCAGCCAGGTGCAATTCGAGGTTTTCGAACAGCATTCGCCAGTCGCGCTCGCAGGCCAGGCCCACGGCTTCGAGATGAGGGGTCACAGTTTCGCCTTATGCTTGGGATACCTGTCTCAAGTCGGCCCCGGCGCTGCCGTTATACTGGCAGTGCAGATACAGCCCGGCCGCTCTGATCGCGAAAGATCGGGCGGCATTATACATGTGATGTCCTACTGCAAAGAGGGCTATTTCAACAGGTTGCCAGCTGATGACAGGCGAAATTAACAACCTTGGCGCGCAGATTCCGGCCGCCCCCCAGTTGCGTTCGGCGATGACCGGCGAACTGTTGCGCCTGCTGCAACCGCAACAAGCCTTGCTGGCCCCCGGTGAAACCGCCAAGGCCGAAGTGCTGGCGCTGCGTCAGGTTGGCCAGGACTTCCAGATGCTGCTCAAACTGACCCAGGACAACGGCAAGCAGACCAACATCCAGGCCAGCAGCAACCAGCCACTGGCGCAAGGCAGCCAGCTGGCGGTGAGCCAGAGCAGCAGCTCGAACCTGACCATCAGCGTGCAACAGGCGATCGCCAGCAACGTTGCCAGCCTGACCCGCATCGATACCCGGGAAATGCCCGTCGGCACCTTGCTGCAAGGCAAGGTCCTGACCAGTCAGGCGCTGCCTCAGGTGGTCGGCCAGCTCGCCCAGTTCCGCTCGCTGGTGAGCCTGCTCAGCGGCCCTCAAGCAGGCGCCACCCTGACCATCGACAGCCCACGCCCACTGCCGGTGGGCAGCCTGCTCAGTGCCCGGGTGCAGGGCGATCAGTCGCTGACGTTCGTGCCGTTGAGCGGGCGCCAGGAGCAGTTGGCTATCACCCAGCACTTGAGCACCCAGCAGAGTCGCCAGGCGTCGCTGCAAGGCTTGCTCAGCGCCCTGCAGCAGGTGCGCGACGACAACAGCTCGTCCAGTGAATTGCGCGCCACGGTGGACAAGCTGCTGGCCAGCCTGCCGGACGTGCGCCAGCTCAGCGACCCCAAGGGTGTTGCCCAGGCCTTGAGCAACAGCGGTGTGTTCCTGGAGGCCAAGCTGATTGCCGGTATGCCCGCCAACCTCGCCCCCGACCTCAAGGCGCAGGTGGTGCGCCTGGTAGCCCAGCTGTTGCCGGGGTTGCCTGGTAACGCTCAGTTCAACCCGAGCGCCGCCGCCAGCACCCTGGCCCAGGTGATGCCCGGCATGGTCCGCAACGCCCTCGGCATGCTTGGCCAGGTCAGCCCGCGCCCGCAGCCCGGCGGCTTTCCCCTGCCCTCGCGGCTGCTGCAGAGCCAGGACGGCGAAGGCGATCTGGAACACCTTCTACGCCTGGCCGCCGCGGCCATTTCCCGCCTGCAAAGCCATCAACTGGCCAGTCTGGAACAAACCGGTACCACCGCCGATGGCAACCTGCAGACCACCTGGCAATTGGAAATCCCCCTGCGTAGCGGCCAGGATTTCCTGCCCCTGCAAGTCAAACTGCAACGCGAAGAAACCCCGGAGCAGCAAGCCGACCCTGAGCGCGAACGCCGCGACCCGCTGGAAATGCTCTGGCGTGTCGAACTGTCCTTCGACCTGCACCCACTGGGGCCACTACAGGTTCAGGCGCAGATCAGCCAGGGCGCCCTGTCCAGCCAGCTGTGGGCTGAGCTGCCGAGTACCGCGCAATTGATCGAAGGTCAGCTGGGTAACTTGCGCGAACGCCTGCTGGCACGCGGCCTTAACGTAACTGAGCTGCATTGCCATCACGGTACCCCGCCACAAGGACCACGCACCCGACTGGAACAACGCTGGGTGGATGAAACCGCATGATCGATAAGAACCCTCGCCAGGCCATTGCCTTGAGCTACGACGGTCAACAGGCCCCGATCCTGAGTGCCAAAGGTGACGACGAGCTGGCCGAAGCCATTCTGGCCATTGCCCGCGAACACGAAGTACCGATCTACGAGAATGCCGAACTGGTGCGCCTGCTCGCGCGCATGGAGCTGGGTGAGCGGATTCCCGAGGCGCTGTACCTGACCATCGCCGAGATCATCGCCTTTGCCTGGCAACTGCGCGGCAAGGTCCCCGAGGGCTTCACCGACACGCCCGCGCCAGAGCGCGACATCACCCCGTCACAGCATTATCTACCACCCTGAGTACGGCACGCCGGGCAAGCCTGTCGGTTCCATTCGCATCACGGTGACCGACATGCCCACAACCTGTATCAACACCGCCGGCGTGCAATACGTACGCAAGCATCTGGCCAACTTTCCCCGCCCTGACCGCGAAGCCACCCGGGCCATCCGTGGCTGGGCAGCGACACACAATCTGACCCTCGATCCCGACCAGGTCGATGTGGTGACCCTGCATTACCACCCCGATGGCGCCTATGGCTATCAGGCCGTGGTTATCAGCCGCATGAGCCTGACCCAGGCCGTCCTGTCCAACTGGCAAGGCGAGTCCAATAACGATCTGTTTGGCGACTTGTTTTCGGCGCCCTGGGCCGGGACTTTCCCCGATGGACCGGTCAGGATCGTCGAGCGTCTGCCCACACCTGAGCTGATCCAGTACGGCGCGTCCTTTCAGGTCTTCAACGGGCTGTTTCGCCGCACCGAGCCTGCCCGCTATGACCATTCAACGCACCTGCAGATCCCGGCCGAAGGCTTTCAGCGCTTCATCGAACAGCTGGACTTCCACAGCCGCTACAAATCTCTGCTCGACAGCTACTGGCGCGACCACCTGGAAGGCCACCGCGTGTCCGCCAAGCTCGGCTTTGTCGCGGCCTGCAACAAGCAGGTCGGCGAAGGCAGCCTCAGCGATGCGGCAAGGAAACTGGCCTGGCAAGCGGCCGGCCTGATGCCGCGCAGTTCCAGATTGCGCCTGAGCACCCTGAGTATCTATGGCTATGCCGCCACCGATCTGCTGTACATCAACGACGCCGACAGTGACCTGACCTTGCTCTACATGCCTGGAAACAGCTCACCGCTGCTGGAGTTCATCAGCGAAGTCCAGCTCAAGGACTGGGTCGGCCGCCAATGCCAGGACCCGCTCAAACGTGAGGCGCTGAAGCAACACTTCAACCTCGCCGATGCGCCCGATGGGCTCGACTTCAGCGGCCTGGATACTGCCCTCGCAGGATTGGGGGAATACCCTGCAGTGCACCGGTTGTCCTCGAATCGTCCCGGTTTCACCACCGACGGCCGCTGGTCGCCGCGCGACTACGTCAACTATCGACCGAAAAAATACAACCCGCGGCTCAGCGGTGATGTGTTCCAGGCCCTGGCAGAACGTCAGCAGCAACGCAGCTACGCCGACGCCGATTTCATCATCACCAGCAACAGCGAAGTGACCAAGGCCAAATGGCGCGGATACCTGACCTCGGCACTCAACCTGCTGACCCCACTGGCCTTCGTGGTACCCGGGCTGGCGCCGCTGCTCGCAGTCGGCGGAATCGCGCAGCTGGGCCTGGGGCTGGACCAGGCGATCAATGGCAAGACCCTGCAGGACAAGGCGGACGGAGTCGGCAACATTGCCTATGGCCTGTTCAATGCCACGCCTCTGGTTGTAGAGGGCCTGGCCAAAGGGAGTGCATTGTTCCGGGTCAAGAGCGACGGCTTCGTCTTGCCTAGCCGGGTCAACGACCAGCTGGGCTACCCGCTCAGCCCGGTCGACCCGCCACGCCTGCCTGAACTGGAGGTTGCCCCCTACTTTCACCGCCCCGAGCGCATTGCCCCTCTGGATAACGGCAATGCCGCCGTCACCAGCTCAGTGCGCCGCTACCCTCGATACACTGGCCAGCCAGATCATCTGGCCGGTTATTTCGTGCCCCATCCAGACTACGTGGTGGAGCTCGATCTGGCCTATGACATGGAATTTGACCTGTTTCTCGAAACCGATAGCCTGAACAACGTAGACCCCACCTACTATGAAGCCCAGGCCGGCAGCGACGCCCTTGCACCTACCGATCCCTATGCCCGGGCAGTCACCGACCAGATGCGCTCGTCCACCCTGCGCGCCTTGGGCATCGACCTCCCACTGCCGGTCGAACTGCCCGTCCCCACTCGAGGCGCCCGCCCGATTCCGAAAACGATTTCCGCCCTCTGGGTCGGTGACAAAGCCATCAGCGCCGAACTGCTGGAAAACCTCGGCAAAAACGCGAACAAGTTGAAGAACAGTCAGTACCAGTACCGTTTGTTCCTGTCCCGCAGCAACCCATCGGTGTACGCGCAAAACCTGCGTCAGCTGCAGCTGAAAGCGCCCGGACTGACCGTCCTGCCGCTAGAGGAGCAGGCGTTCTTCAGGGCATTCGAGCAAAGCAAGTACTTCGACCAGTACCAGGCTGCCCTGGACGGCAATGGCGGCGTGGCCACCAACTACGCCTCGGCCTCGGACGTGTTGCGCTATCCGATGCTGCATCATGAGGGCGGCTTGTACATCGACGTCGACGACGAGTTGCTCGCGCCGGGCAGCAACCGCTCCGGCTGTATCGGTTGGTTGACGCCGTGCGGGGCGCAGGGCGTCGATGAAGTGGAACTTGCTGCCACCGAGGATGGCCTGCTGCTGCACCCGGCCATGTCCAATGAAAAACTGAGCATGGACCAGCAGTACAACACCAGCATGATCGGCAGCCACCCTGGCAACCCTACGCTGATCGCCATTTCCGAGGAAATGCACGGGCGCTATCAGGCCGAACCGGACTTTTACCAATCCAGGCCAGACAAAGACGACGACCCGGCAGGTTTCTACGCTTATGCCAGTCGACTGAACCGGCTTACCGGCCCGGGCATGCTGACCGCCGTGGTCGACCGCCTGCTACCGGACCTGTACCGATTGCGCCAACTCAGAAACCTTTACGCCATACCGCGAACCAAAAGCTGGTTGTACGTCGACCTGCAAGCCTGGAGTGCGATCGAGCGCGAGCTGCTGCCGCTTGGCCGTTTCGCCAAGGTTGGTGGCCAGCATTCGTGGGCGCATACCTGAGTCACGAAAAAGGCGACCTGATGGTCGCCTTTTCTTGTCTCACTCGCTGCGGTGCACCTTGCTCATCAGCTCCGCCTCAGCCTGGGTCAGGCCGCAGGACTGGGTGAGTTCATCTACGCTGGCACCCATGCCCACCAGCCGCGCCGCCTGGGCGAACGACAGGCTGTTGGGGTCGCGCTGCTCCAGTTGCAGGAGCTTGTCCGGCAAGGGCGCGACCGTCGCGCGCAATTCGTGCAGGGCTTCGCCCATGCGCACGCTGCCGTTCTGGTAGTCGTCCAGACGTTTGGCCAGGTCTTTGATGCGTTGATCACGCAGCGCATCACCCTGGGCCTGCTGGGCGGCCAGCTCGCGCTGACGCTTGCTGTAGTTGAGGAAAAACCACAGGCTCAGCGCCCAGAGCAGCGCCAGAAATATGACTGCAACCTCAAGGATCAACTCAGATGTTCTCCAGCTCGGACCACTCTTCCTCGGTCATCATCTTGTCCAGCTCGACCAGGATCAGCAGTTCGTTGTTCTTGTTGCACACGCCCTGGATGAACTTGGCCGACTCTTCGTTACCGACATTCGGTGCGGTCTCGATTTCCGACTGGCGCAGGTAAACCACTTCGGCAACGCTGTCGACCAGGATACCGACCACTTGCTTGTCGGCTTCGATGATGACGATGCGGCTGTTGTCGGTGATTTCACTCGACATCAGGCCGAAGCGCTGACGGGTATCGATCACGGTGACCACGTTGCCGCGCAGGTTGATGATGCCCAGTACGTAGCTCGGCGCACCCGGGACCGGGGCGATCTCGGTGTAGCGCAGGACTTCCTGCACCTGCATCACATTGATGCCGTAGGACTCGTTGTCCAGCTTGAAGGTTACCCACTGCAGGATCGGATCTTCGGAACCTTGTGCAGACGACTTTTTCATTCCCCTATCCCTCAAAATCCGCCTTTGGCGGAGTGCTCAGTGCGATCGCAGGCGCGACCGATTAGTTATGCTTGGCGTGCAGTTGCTTGACCGCGCCGCTGGCGATCAACTCGGCCAGTTCGGCAACGTCGAGCAACGCGCACATGTGTTCGATAACGGTACCGGCCAGCCACGGGCGTTGACCACGCTGGCTGCGCCATTTGATCTCGTTGGGGTCCAGGCGCAGCGAGCGGCTGACCTGATGCACCGCCAGCCCCCACTCATAGCCCTGGACCGAAATCACGTATTGCAGGCCCTGGCGAAAGTCCTCGCGGTAGCGGTCGGGCATGACCCAACGCGCAGTGTCCAGCACCTTGAGGTTGCCGCTCTGGCTCGGCAGAAGGCCCAGGAACCAGTCTGGCTGGCCGAACAGCGGCGTCAGCTCGTGCCCCGCCAGCGAATAGATCGAACCCAGACACACCAGTGGCACCGCCAGGGTCAGCCCGGCGACGTCGAACAACAGGCATTCGAACGGCTCGGCAGCCCAGGCCGGACGCCCGTCAACGGTGGCCGGCGGTACCGGCTGGTTGGGCGCTGGAGGCAGATGGACTTCCACCAGCGGCTCGACCGGTGCAGGCAGGTCGGCGGCGACTTCGACACGGACGGGTTCGGGTTCGGGTTCGGGTTCGGACTCAGGCTCGAGCGCTACAACCGGCATGACCGCCGGGAGCACCACAGGCGCAGGTTCGGCGAAAGGCAAAGGCGCTGCCTGAGCTACCACCGGCTTGTGCAGACGCGCAACCTGGGCATCGCGTGCCTGCTCCTCAAGCACCGCCGCCTGGAACTCATCGATCTCAACCAGCGGCTCGACCCGATCAAGTACCTCGGTGGCTTCGTGGAGCAAGCCGTCAAGGTACGACTGCAGCGCCAGTTGCGGGCCGGTAGCAAGCTTTTGCGGGCGATTCATCAGGCCACCTGCTGAGCGATGTTGTGCGTCAGCAGGTGCTTGAGCAGCGCCCGGTAGGCCACCACCCCGCGGCTCTTGCCATCGAACTGCGACGGCGTCAGCCCGGCACGGCTGGCATCACGCAGGCGGGTATCGACCGGGATGTAGCCTTGCCAGATGTTCTCCGGGTAAGCGTCGCGCAACACCCGCAAGGTGCCCATGGAGGCCTGGGTGCGGCGGTCGAACAGGGTTGGCACGATGTGGTAGGGCAAGGCCTGCTTGCGCGACCGGTTGACCATCGCCAGGGTACTGACCATGCGTTCCAGGCCCTTGACCGCCAGGTACTCGGTTTGCACCGGGATCACCAGTTGCTGACTGGCCGCCAGCGCGTTGACCATCAGCACGCCAAGCAAGGGCGGGCTGTCGATGATGGCGTAGTCGAAATCCTGCCACAGCTGCGCCAGAGACTTGGCGATCACCAGGCCCAGGCCACTTTGCCCCGGCGACTGGCGCTCGAGCACCGCCAACGCGGTACTGGACGGCAGCAGGGATATTTTTTCGTCACTGGTCGGCAGCAGCAATTGCCCGGGCAAGCCTTCGGGAACCGTACCTTTGTGCAGGAACAGGTCGTAGCAGCTGTGCTCCAGCACGTCCGGGTTGTGTCCGAAGTAGCTGGTCATCGACCCGTGGGGGTCGAGGTCGACCACGACCACGCGCTTGCCCGCCTCGGCCAGCAAGCCGGCCAGGGCGATGGACGTGGTGGTCTTGCCGACACCACCTTTTTGATTGGCTACTGCCCAGACTCTCATTCGTTGCTTCCTCCCGGTACGGCAACCTGCCCTGCCGGGAACGGTTATAGGGTCGGTGACGGAGGATTGACGCGATTGCCCCCCACCGTCGGTGATAGCGCTGGCGGTGCAGTTTGTGTGCCAGCCCGCTTCATTGCCGCATCTGGCGTCGCGTTGGCGCTGCCAGTTCCGGTCAGGCTGCGGCGTACTTCGAGATTGCGTGAAATCACCAGTACCACCCGACGGTTGCGCGCGCGGCCCTCGGCGCTGTCGTTAGTGGCAATCGGCTGGAACTCGCCATAGCCGACCGAGGCCATGCGCGCCGGGTTGACCCCTTCCATAGCCAGCAAGCGGACAATACTGGCGGCGCGTGCCGAGGACAGTTCCCAGTTGGTCGGGTACTGCGCGGTGCGGATCGGCAGGTCATCGGTGAAACCTTCGACATGCACCGGGTTGGCGAACGGTTTGAGGATCTTCGCCACCTTTTCGATGATGTTGAACGCAACATCGCTGGGCATCGCATCGCCACTGCCGAACAGCAGCGAGGAGTTGAGCTCGATCTCGACCCACAACTCGTTACCGCGCACGGTCATCTGGTCGGACTTGATCAGGTCGCCAAAGGCGTCGCGCACGTCATCGGTGATGGTTTTCAGCGGATCGCTGCTGGTTTGCGCAAGGCCGGCATCGACCTGGTCACTGTCCTTGATCAGCGGCTCGGCCGGTTTTACGGTCAGCGGCCGCTCATCGCCGATGGGGATCGGCCGCATGCTCTTCTCGGGGTCGTTGAACACCCCGATCAGCGCCTGGGAGAGGATCTTGTACTTGCCCTCGTTGATCGAGGAAATCGAGTACATGACCACGAAAAAGGCGAACAGCAAGGTGATGAAGTCCGCGTAGGACACCAGCCAGCGTTCGTGGTTTTCGTGTTCCTCAGGTTGTCGACGGCGTGCCATGTGTTACTCCATGAAGCCCTGAAGCTTCAGCTCGATCGAGCGCGGGTTCTCGCCCTCGGCAATCGACAGCAGGCCTTCCAGGAGCATTTCCCGGTAGCGCGACTGACGCATGGCCAGCGCCTTGAGCTTGTTGGCAATCGGCAGCAGGATCAGGTTGGCACTCGCCACACCGTAGATGGTGGCGACAAAGGCGACGGCAATACCGTTACCCAGTTGCGAAGGGTCGGCCAGGTTGCCCATGACATGAATCAGGCCCATGACCGCACCGATGATACCGATGGTCGGCGCATAGCCGCCCATGCACTCGAACACCTTGGCAGCCTGGATGTCGCGGCTTTCCTGGGTATAGAAATCCACTTCGAGGATGCTGCGGATGGCTTCAGGTTCGGCACCGTCGACCAGCAGCTGCAAGCCCTTGCGCGCGTAAGGATCGGGCTCGGCATCGGCCACGCCTTCCAGGCCCAACAGGCCTTCCTTGCGTGCGGTCATGCTCCAGTTGACCACCCGGTCGATACCGCCAGCCAGGTCGATACGCGGCGGAAAAAGAATCCAGCGCACGATCTGCAGCGCCCGCTTGAAGGCACTCATGGGTGACTGCAGCAGCGCCGCAGCCAAGGTGCCGCCGAGCACGATCAAGGCCGCAGGGCCGTTGAGCAGCGCCGAGAGGTGACCACCCTCGAGGTAATTGCCGCCGACAATCGCGACAAACGCCAGGATGATCCCGATAAGGCTCAAGACATCCATCAGACGCACGCCTCGACCAGGTGCTTGCCGATCTCGTCCAGGCTATAGACCGCGTCGGCCAGGTTGGCTTTGACGATGGCCATGGGCATGCCGTAGATCACGCAGCTGGCCTCATCCTGGGCCCAGACCGTGCTGCCGCCCTGCTTGAGCAGGCGCGCACCCTCGCGGCCATCGGCGCCCATGCCAGTGAGCACCACCGACAGCACCTTGTCGCCGTAGGATTTGGCCGCCGAGCCAAAGGTGATGTCCACACACGGCTTGTAGTTCAGGCGCTCGTCACCCGGCAGGATCTTCACCGCACCGCGGCCGTCGATCATCATCTGCTTGCCCCCCGGGGCCAGCAAGGCCAGGCCGGGACGCAGCATGTCGCCGTCTTCGGCTTCCTTGACGCTGATCTTGCACAGCTTGTCGAGGCGCTCGGCAAAAGCCTTGGTGAAAGCAGCGGGCATATGCTGGATCAGCACGATCGGTGCCGGAAAATTGGCTGGCAGCTGGGTCAGGACCCGCTGCAGCGCCACCGGGCCGCCGGTGGAGGTACCGATGGCCACCAGTTTGTAAGGCTTGCGCTTGGGTGCAGGCGAGGCAGCAGAAGCCGCCGCCCGTACCGGTGCTGCAGCCCGTGGTGCAGGGCTGCTGCCCAGGCTGCTGACGCTCGGCTGGGTATGGCTGGCCGGTTGCGGCACTGGCGCGGCATAGCTGATTGAACGGCGGTTACTACGAGAAATGGTATGGACCTTTTCACACAGCAACTGCTTGACCTTCTCCGGGTTGCGGGAGATGTCTTCGAAGTTTTTCGGCAGGTAGTCGACGGCACCGGCATCCAGGGCATCGAGGGTCACCCGCGCGCCTTCGTGGGTCAGCGAGGAGAACATCAACACCGGGGTCGGACAGCGCTGCATGATGTGACGTACAGCGGTGATGCCATCCATCATGGGCATTTCGTAGTCCATGGTGATGACATCGGGCTTGAGCGACAGTGCCTGGTCGATCGCTTCCTTGCCGTTGGTCGCGGTACCGACGACCTGGATAGTCGGGTCCGCTGAAAGAATTTCCGAGACTCGGCGGCGGAAGAAACCGGAATCATCCACCACCAGGACCTTGACTGCCATAAACACTCCATTAGGGGGCGCGGCGTGCGGGCCGCGCCACCAGAATCAAATACGCCGGGCGGCGTAACGCTTGAGCATGCTCGGAACGTCGAGGATCAGCGCAATGCGCCCGTCACCGGTAATGGTGGCGCCCGACATGCCCGGCGTGCCCTGGAGCATCTTGCCCAGCGGTTTGATGACCACTTCTTCCTGGCCGACCAACTGATCGACGACGAAGCCGATCCGCTGGGTGCCGACCGAAAGGATCACCACGTGCCCTTCGCGTTGCTCTTCATGAGCGGCGGAACTGACCAGCCAGCGCTTGAGGTAGAACAGCGGCAAGGCTTTGTCGCGAACGATGACCACTTCCTGGCCGTCGACCACATTGGTGCGCGACAGGTCCAGGTGGAAGATCTCGTTGACGTTGACCAGCGGGAAGGCGAACGCCTGATTGCCGAGCATGACCATCAGGGTCGGCATGATCGCCAGGGTCAGCGGCACCTTGATGACGATCTTCGAACCCAGGCCCTTGGTCGAGTAGATATTGATCGAGCCGTTGAGCTGGGAGATCTTGGTTTTCACCACGTCCATGCCCACGCCGCGCCCGGAGACATCGGAGATCTCGGTCTTGGTCGAGAAACCCGGGGCGAAGATCAGGTTGTAGCACTCGGTTTCGCTCAGGCGGTCGGCGGCATCCTTGTCCATCACCCCGCGCTTGACCGCAATGGCGCGCAGGACGTTGGCGTCCATGCCCTTGCCGTCATCGGAGATCGACAGCAGGATGTGATCGCCTTCCTGCTCGGCCGACAGCACCACTTTGCCGCCGCGGGATTTACCCGCCGCTTCGCGCTCTTCCGGGGTTTCGATGCCGTGGTCGACGGCGTTGCGCACCAAGTGCACCAACGGGTCGGCCAAGGCTTCGACGAGGTTCTTGTCGAGGTCGGTTTCTTCACCGACCAGCTCCAGGTTGATCTCTTTCTTCAACTGCCGGGCCAGGTCACGAACCAGGCGCGGGAAGCGCCCGAAGACCTTCTTGATCGGCTGCATGCGGGTTTTCATCACCGCGGTCTGCAGGTCGGCGGTCACCACGTCGAGGTTCGACACCGCCTTGGACATGGCTTCATCGCCGCTGTTCAGGCCCAGGCGCACCAGGCGGTTACGCACCAGCACCAGTTCGCCGACCATGTTCATGATCTCGTCCAGGCGCGCGGTATCGACCCGCACGGTGGTTTCCGTTTCGCTGGCGGCCTTGTCGCCAGCTGGCGCGGCCTGGCGCGCCGGGGCTGGCGCTGCGGCTTTGGCCGGTGCGGCGGCAGCGGGTGCGGCGGCAGGCTTGGCAACAGCTGGAGCTGGAGCTGGAGCTGCAGCAGGCTTGGCGGCAACCGCAGCAGCTGGCGCAGCGGCCGTTGCAACGCTGTCCGCGGCGAACTTGCCCTTGCCGTGCAGCTCATCGAGCAAGGCTTCGAATTCATGCTCGGAAATATGATCGCCCGACGCCGCAGCGGCCGGCTCTGGAGCGGGCGCTACTGCACCCGGCAAGGCATCGGCGGCGAAGCTGCCTTTGCCATGCAACTGGTCAAGCAACGCCTCGAACTCATCATCGGTGATTTCGTCGCTGGCGCTCTGGGTGGATTGCGCCACCGGCGCAGGTGCGCTGACGCTGTCAGGAGCAAACTGGCCCTTGCCGTGCAACTGGTCGAGCAGCGACTCGAACTCGGCATCGGTGATTTCGTCGCTGGCCGCAGCCGGCGTCTGCACCTGGGCTTCGGCCTCAGCCTTGACCGCATTGAGCGAGTCGAGCAGCTGTTCGAATTCGGTATCGGTAATGTCCGCTTCGGCGGGCGCTTCTGGCGCCTGCTCCAGCACCGGCTCAGCTGCGGCGACCGGAGCAGGTTCAGCCAGACGCGACAAGGCCGCCAGCAGCTCAGGCGTGGCCGGCGTGATATCGCTGCGCTCGCGCACCTGGCCGAACATGCTGTTGACCGTGTCCAGGGCTTCCAGGACCACGTCCATCAGTTCGGCATCGACGCGTCGCTCACCCTTGCGCAGGATGTCGAAGACGTTTTCGGCGATGTGGCAGCACTCCACCAGCTCGTTGAGCTGGAGGAAGCCGGCGCCCCCTTTTACAGTGTGAAAACCGCGAAAGATCGCATTGAGCAGATCGGCATCATCCGGACGGCTTTCCAGCTCGACCAGTTGCTCGGACAGTTGCTCAAGAATCTCGCCGGCTTCTACCAGGAAATCCTGAAGGATTTCTTCATCGGCGCCGAAGCTCATTAAACGTGCTCCCTAAAAACCCAGACTGGACAGCAGATCGTCGACATCGTCCTGACCGGACACAACGTCTTCACGTTTATCGGCATGAATCTGTGGACCTTCACCCCGAGTCGGATGTTTTTCTTGATCTTTTTCAGCGCGCAGCTGCTGGTGGTCATGTTCGATACCGGCAAAGCGGTCGACTTGACTGGCCATCAGCACGAGCTTGAGCAGATTGCTTTCTACTTCGGTGACCAGTGCCGTGACACGTTTGATCACCTGACCGGTCAGGTCCTGATAGTCCTGAGCCAGGAGGATGTCGTTGAGGTGGCCGGCGACCTTGCGGCTGCCTTCCTCACTACGCTCCAGGAAACGGTCGACACGGTGCATCAGCTCGCGGAACTCCGGCGCGGCCACTTCACGGCGCAAGAAGCGCTGCCAGTCGGCGCGCAGATCGCGGGCTTCGTCACTCAGCTCGTGGAGGACCGGGGTGCTCTCCTCGACCAGATCCATGGTCCGGTTCGCCGCGCCCTCGGTCAGCTTGACCACATAGGACAGGCGCTCGGTCGCATCGGTGATCTGCGAGACTTCCTCGGCCTGCGGCATTTGCGGATCGATCTGGAAACTGACGATCGCACTGTGCAGCTCACGCGTAAGCTTGCCGACTTCCTGGTACAGGCCACGGTCACGGGTCTGGTTCAGCTGATGGATCAGTTGCACCGCGTCGCCGAATTTGCCCCGCTCGAGACTGTCGACCAGTTCGTGGGCATGCTTCTTCAGTGTCGACTCGAAGCCGTCCAACGATGAATGTGTTTGCTCCATAGCGCCCCCGTGGCGTGTCTTAGCTGTTGACGCGCTCGAAGATCTTCTCGATCTTTTCTTTCAGCACCTGGGCAGTGAACGGCTTGACCACATAGCCGTTGACGCCGGCCTGGGCCGCTTCGATGATCTGCTCGCGCTTGGCTTCGGCAGTCACCATCAGCACCGGCAGGTGCTTGAGGCGCTCGTCGGCACGCACTTTGCGCAGCAGGTCGATACCGGACATGCCCGGCATGTTCCAGTCGGTCACGAGAAAATCGAAATGACCGCTTTCGAGCATCGGCAGCGCCGTGTTGCCGTCATCGGCTTCCTGGGTATTGGTGAAGCCCAGGTCACGCAGCAGGTTCTTGATGATCCGCCGCATCGTCGAAAAATCGTCGACGATGAGGATTTTCATGTCTTTGTTCAATTAGACCTCCAAGCAGTCTTTAACGCGCTCAGCGCTGAACGCGCATTCAATCAATTCGGGCACTACATTTCGCGACTGCATTGAACCTGCGTTCAACGCGCCCGCCATTCCCCCAGGCGACCACGCAAACGCGCCGCGCACTGGCTGTGCAACTGGCTGACGCGCGACTCGCTGACACCCAGGACCTCACCGATTTCCTTGAGGTTCAGCTCTTCGTCGTAGTACAGCGCCAGGACCAGACGCTCGCGTTCAGGCAGGTTGGCGATGGCATCGGCCAGGGCTGCCTGAAAACGCTCGTCTTCCAGATCGCGCGAAGGCTCGAGCTGGGCACTGGCGCCGTCCTCGTGCAGGCCTTCATGTTCGCCGTCCTGTAACAGGTCGTCGAAACTGAACAGGCGGCTGCCCAGGGTGTCATTCAAAATCCCGTAGTAATCATCGAGACTCAATTGAAGTTCGGCAGCAACCTCGTGATCTTTAGCGTCACGGCCGGTTTTTGCTTCAATTGCACGAATCGCGTCACTGACCATGCGGGTATTGCGGTGGACCGAGCGCGGAGCCCAGTCCCCTTTACGTACTTCGTCAAGCATTGCCCCACGGATACGGATACCGGCGTAGGTCTCAAAACTGGCACCCTTGCTCGCGTCATACTTGTTGCTGACTTCGAGTAGGCCGATCATGCCGGCCTGGATCAGATCCTCGACCTGGACACTGGCCGGCAAACGCGCCAGCAAGTGATAGGCGATACGCTTGACCAACGGCGCGTAGCGCTCGATCAACTCGTACTGACCATCGCGAGACGCGTTGCTGTACATCCGGTATCCGCTGGCGTTCATAGCACAGGTCCCGCGCTCGTCGGCTGCACCAGGCGTTCGACAAAAAACTCCAGGTGACCACGCGGGTTGGCAGGCAGCGGCCAGGTATCGACCTTCTGGGCAATGGCCTTGAATGCCAGCGCGCACTTGGAACGCGGAAAGGCTTCATAGACCGCTCGCTGCTTTTGCACCGCCTTGCGCACACACTCGTCGTAAGGCACCGCGCCGACGTATTGTAGGGCAACGTCGAGGAAGCGATCAGTGACCTTGGTCAACTTGGCGAACAGGTTGCGCCCTTCCTGCGGGCTTTGCGCCATGTTGGCCAGGACCCGGAAGCGGTTCATGCCGTAATCGCGGTTGAGCAGCTTGATCAGCGCGTAGGCGTCGGTGATCGAGGTCGGTTCGTCGCACACCACCAACAGCACTTCCTGGGCTGCGCGGACGAAACTGACTACCGAGTCACCAATACCGGCAGCGGTATCGATCACCAGCACATCGAGGTTGTCGCCGATCTCGCTGAAGGCCTGAATCAGACCTGCATGCTGGGCAGGCGCCAGGTGCACCATGCTCTGCGTGCCGGAAGCGGCGGGCACAATGCGCACGCCACCCGGCCCCTGCAGCAGCACATCGCGCAGCTCGCAGCGGCCCTCAATCACGTCGGCCAGGGTGCGCTTGGGCGTCAGGCCGAGCAATACGTCGACGTTGGCCAGGCCCAGGTCGGCATCCAGCAGCATGACCCGACGGCCAAGCTCTGCCAGCGCCAATGACAGGTTCACCGACACATTGGTCTTGCCGACGCCACCTTTGCCGCCAGTCACGGCGATCACCTGTACGGGATGCATGCTACCCATGTTTGTTCATTACCTTGTCTTGCTTAGACCGAGGCCACATGACCGGCTGCGCTTTCAACACCTGAAAAATGCCTGGCAGTCCATCAATGCAGATACTTTGCAACGTCTTCACAATCACCTCAGCCAACACGCTTGCCGGGGCTGTGGTAGAGATCAGCGAACATATCGGCCATTGCCTCTTCGCTGGGCTCGTCCTGCATCTGCACACTCACCGCGCGGCTGACCAGCTGGTGCCGGCGCGGCAGGTGCAGATCGTCAGGAATGCGCGGCCCATCGGTTAGATAGGCCACTGGCAATTCGTGACTGATGGCCAGGCTCAGGACTTCGCCGAGGCAGGCCGTTTCATCAAGCTTGGTCAGGATGCACCCGGCCAGCCCGCAGCGCTTGTAGCTGTGATAGGCGGCAGTGAGCACCTGCTTCTGGCTGGTCGTCGCCAGCACCAGATAATTTTTAGACGCAATACCGCGTCCTGCCAGGGTTTCCAGCTGCATGCGCAGGGCCGGATCACTGGCTTGCAGGCCAGCGGTATCGATCAGCACCACACGCTTGCGCAGCAACGGCTCCAGCGCCTGGGCCAGCGACTGGCCGGGATCGACGTGGGTCACCGAGACATTGAGGATCCGCCCCAGGGTCTTGAGCTGCTCCTGAGCACCGATGCGAAAACTGTCCATGCTCACCAGCGCCAGATTCTGCGCGCCATACTTGAGCACATAACGCGCCGCCAGTTTGGCCAGGGTGGTGGTCTTGCCCATGCCCGCCGGCCCGACCATGGCGATCACGCCGCCCTCTTCGATCGGCTCGACTTCCGGCACATCGATACGCCGCGCCAGATGCGCGAGCAGCATGCGCCAGGCATGACGAGGCTCTTCGATGCCGGCGATCTGCGCCAGCAGCTCATGCGCCAGCGGGCCGGACAGACCGATACGCTGCAAACGGCGCCAGAGGTTGGCCTGCTGCGGCTGGTTACCCTGCAGCTGACTCCAGGCCAGCGAACCGAGCTGAACTTCGAGCAACTCGCGCAGGCCGCTGAGCTCGGAGCGCATGGCATCGAACAGGCGCGGATCAACCGGCGCGGCAGCCGCGGCAACCGGTGCCACCGGCGTCTCCACAGGCGTCTCGACCAGCGGCTCGGAGGCGGTCAGCGGCAAGCCGGCAAACAGCTGGCGGTTGCCGTCTTCGCTTTCGCTGCGGCTACTGAGCTCGGCCTGGGCGGTGACGATGCGCGACTGGGTCTTGCGCAGTTCATCTTCGAGCTCGACATTCGGAACCCGTGGCGCCAGGGCGGACAGCTTGTAGTCCAGCGCAGCCGTCAGCTCGACACCGCCAGCAATCCGTCGGTTGCCGATGATGGCGGCATCAGCCCCCAGCTCATCTCGAACCAGCTTCATGGCCTGACGCATATCGGCGGCGAAAAAACGCTTAACTTGCATAACCCACTACCTCAGCCGTTGGGGCCTACTGTGGCAACGATGGTAACTTGCTTGTTGTCAGGTATTTCCTGATACGCCAAAACATGCAAATTCGGTACAGCCAGGCGGCCGAAGCGCGACAGCATCGCCCGTACCGGTCCTGCGACCAGCAGGATCGCCGGTTGCCCTTGCATCTCTTGACGCTGGGCAGCCTCGATCAACGAACGCTGAAGCTTTTCGGCCATGCTCGGCTCAAGAAGAACACCGTCTTCCTGACCTTGCCCGGCCCTTTGCAGACTATTGAGCAAAATCTGTTCCAACCTTGGCTCAAGGGTGATCACAGGCAGCTCGGACTCAACGCCGACAATGCTTTGCACGATAGCGCGACACAATCCGACGCGCACCACCGCCACCAGCGCGGCGGTATCTTGACTCTTGACCGCATTGTTGGCGATAGCTTCGGCAATGCTGCGGATATCACGCACCGGCACCTGCTCGGCGAGCAACGCCTGCAGGACCTTGAGCAGCCCCGACAACGAAATGACGCCCGGCACCAACTCTTCGGCAAGCTTGGGCGAGGCCTTGGCCAACACCTGCAGCAGTTGTTGGACTTCCTCGTGGCCAATCAGTTCGTGGCAGTGCTTGTGCAGAATCTGGTTCAGGTGGGTCGCAACCACGGTACTGGCATCCACCACGGTGTAACCCAGCGATTGCGCCTGACTGCGCTGATTGACATCGATCCACACCGCTTCCAGCCCGAACGCCGGGTCGCGGGCGGCAATACCGTTGAGGGTGCCAAAGACCTGCCCGGGGTTGATGGCCAGCTCGCGGTCCGGATAGATCTCGGCTTCGGCCAGGATCACCCCCATCAGGGTCAGGCGATAGGCACTGGGCGCCAGGTCGAGGTTGTCACGGATATGCACCGTGGGCATGAGAAAACCCAGGTCCTGGGAGAGCTTTTTGCGCACCCCCTTGATCCGCGCCAGCAACTGCCCACCCTGATTGCGGTCGACCAGGGGAATCAACCGATAGCCGACCTCCAGGCCGATCATATCGATCGGCGTGACATCGTCCCAGCCCAGTTCCTTGGTTTCCATGGCGCGCTGCGGCGAGGGCAACAGGTCCTGCTGGCGCTGAACTTCTTCCTGGGCTTTGACCTTGGCCAGGTTCTGCTTGCGCCACAGCCAATAGGCACCGCCAGCGGCCACCAGCCCCAGGCTCAGGAAGGCGAAGTGCGGCATGCCCGGCACCAGGCCCATGACGATCATGATCCCCGCCGATACCCCCAGCGCCTTGGGCGAAGTGAACATCTGCCGGTTGATCTGGTTACCCATGTCTTCGGAACCGGAGGCACGGGTCACCATGATGGCTGCAGCGGTGGACAACAGCAGTGATGGCAATTGCGCCACCAAACCGTCACCGATGGTCAGCAAGGCATAGACTCTACCGGCATCGCCGAAGGTCATGCCGTGCTGGAACATACCGACCAGCATGCCGCCGATCAGGTTGATGAAGAGGATCAGCAGGCCGGCGATGGCGTCACCGCGAACGAACTTGCTGGCACCGTCCATCGAACCGTAGAACTCGGCCTCCTGGGCCACTTCAGAGCGTCGCGCCTTGGCCTGGGCCTGATCGATCAGACCGGCGTTGAGGTCGGCGTCGATGGCCATCTGCTTGCCCGGCATTGCATCGAGGGTGAAACGTGCGCTCACCTCGGAAATACGCCCGGCACCCTTGGTCACCACCACGAAGTTGATGATCATCAGGATCGCAAACACCACGATACCGACCACGTAGTTGCCGCCGATCACCACTTCACCGAAGGCCTGGATCACTTTACCGGCGGCGGCATGGCCATCTTGACCATGGAGCATGACCACCCGCGTAGAGGCCACGTTCAGCGCCAGGCGCAGCAAGGTTGCCACCAGCAGGATGGTTGGAAACGCAGCGAAATCGAGGGGGCGCAGGGCGTAGACGCAGACCAGCAGGACCACGATCGACAGCGCGATGTTGAAGGTGAAAAACACGTCGAGCAAAAACGGCGGGATCGGCAACATCATCATTGCCAGCATCACCAGCAGCAACAGCGGCACACCCAGATTCCCCCGGCCTAACCCGGCCAGGTTGTTACGGGCATTGCTGATTAACTGAGAGCGATCCACCGGTATTCCTCGTCTAGCTCAAGCAAAACTTTGACGCGTTTCTGACGCGCGCTGCGCTGCCTTTGCAAGAAGCTTTCCAACTTTGAGGAATGCGGCGTTTTTGTGTGGAGGCGGGCTTACGGTGGGAGCGGGCTTGCCCCGCGATTGCGATCTGTCAGCCATATCGCATCGCGGGGCAAGCCCGCTCCCACCGAGCCTTAGTCGTGCTGTAGGTCCGGCGGAATCGGCAGATCCTTGAGCGGCTCCGGCGGTTTGCCCTTGCCCGCCCGGTACTGGCGGATCTGGAAGACATAGGCCAGCACCTGGGCCACGGCCAGGTACAGCCCGGCAGGAATCTCTTCCTCAAGCTCCGTTGAGTAGTAAATCGAACGCGCCAACGCCGGGGACTCAAGCACCTGGATCTTGTGCTCATTGGCAATTTCACGGATTTTCAAGGCAATGAAGTCGGCACCCTTGGCCAGCAGCAAAGGCGCAGCGCCCTTCTCCGGGTCGTACTTGAGCGCCACGGCATAGTGGGTCGGGTTGGTAATGATGACGTCCGCTTCGGGGATCGCCGCCATCATCCGCCGCTGCGACGCTTCGCGCTGGAGCTGGCGGATACGCTGTTTGACCTCCGGCTTGCCTTCGCTGTCCTTGTACTCGTCACGCACCTCTTGCTTGGTCATCAGCATCTTTTTGTGCGTCTGCCAGAGCTGGAGCGGCACGTCCGCCGCTGCGATCAACAGCAAACCGGCAGCCATCCACAGCGCACTCCAGCCCACCACCTGAACGCAGTGGATAACCGCCTGGTCCAAGGGCTCGTTGGCGATCGCCAGCAGATCGTCACGGTCCGCCGACAACACCACCAGCGCAACGATCAGAATCATGAAGAACTTGGCCAGCGCCTTGAGCAACTCGGACAAAGCGTTGACCGAAAACATCCGCTTGATCCCGGCCAGCGGGTTCATTCGACTGAACTTGGGCTGCAACAGACTGCCGGAAAACAGGAAGCCGCCCAAAGCCACCGGACCGATGATCGATGCCACCAGCAAGACCAGCAACACCGGCTGGACGATGACCAACGCAGACTTACCGGCAGCCATGAGGAAAATCCCCATGAAGCGCTCATCAGTGATCACTTCGCGAGACAAAATGAAGTTGCTGCGCATCAACTCCATCAAGGCTTCAGCCATGCCACCACCAAACGCCAGCAATGCGCCGGCGCCAGCCAGGGTCACCGCCACTGTATTGAGTTCTTTGGAGCGCGCGATCTCGCCCTTTTTCCGCGCGTCCTTCTTGCGTTTGTCGGTGGGGTCTTCTGTTTTGTCCTGACCGCTCTCGCTCTCTGCCATGCTCAGCGCGCCCTCGCCAGCTCACGCATCCATTGCAAGGCCTCGGAGGCCAGTGCGTGGTAGTGCGGAAGAATGTCAGCCAGGGTAATCCAGAAGATCCCGAGCCCCAGCACCAGGGTCAGCGGAAAACCGATGGAGAAGATGTTCAACTGCGGCGCCGCACGCGTCATCACACCAAAAGCGATGTTGACCACCAGCAACGCGGTGATGGCCGGCAGCACCAGCAACAGCGCAGCACCCAGCACCCAACTCAGGCGCCCGGCCAGATCCCAGAAATGATTGACCAGCAAACCACTGCCCACCGGCAAGGTGGTGAAACTCTCGGTGAGCACCTCGAACACCACCAGATGACCGTTGATAGCCAGAAACAACAAGGTCACAAGCATGGTCAGGAACTGGCCGATCACCGCAACGTTGACGCCGTTGGCCGGGTCGACCATGGAGGCGAACGCCATACCCATCTGGATCGCGACAATCTGCCCGGCAACCACGAAGACCTGGAAAAACAGTTGTAACGACATGCCGAACAGCGCACCGATGATGACCTGCTCGGCAATCAGCAGCAACGCACTGAGGTCAAGCGCATGGACCTCAGGCATCGGCGGTAAACCGGGCACGATCACCACGGTAATTGCCAGGGCAAAGTACAGACGAACGCGCGCCGGCAGCAGAGTGGTACCGAACACCGGCATGGTCATCAGCACGGCGGTCACGCGAAACAGCGGCAGGATGAAACTGGCCACCCACGTGCTTATCTGCGCATCGGTCAGCTCAAGCATGGACACGTCAGCCGATCAGCTGCGGAATGCTGCCGTACAACGACAGGATGTATTCCATGAACTTCTGCACCAGCCACGGCCCGGCCACGATCAGCGTCACCAGCATCACCAGCAGACGCGGCAGAAAGCTCAAGGTCTGTTCGTTGATCTGCGTGGCCGCCTGGAACATCGCCACGACCAAGCCCACCAGCAAGCTCGGCACCACCAGCACGGCAACCATCAGAGTGGTCAGCCACAGCGCATCACGAAACAGATCGACGGCCACTTCAGGGGTCATGGTCTACTTCTCCTTGCGGCGTCAGACGCCGCCGAAACTGCCGGCCAGGGTACCCATGATCAGGGCCCAGCCATCGACCAGCACGAACAGCATGATCTTGAACGGCAACGAGATGATCAGCGGCGAGAGCATCATCATACCCATGGCCATCAGCACACTGGCCACCACCAGGTCGATGATCAGGAACGGAATGAAGATCATGAAACCGATCTGGAAGGCGGTTTTCAGCTCCGAGGTGACGAATGCCGGCACCAGGATGGTCAGCGGCGCCTGATCGGGGCTGGCAATGTCGGTGCGCTTGGACAGGCGCATGAACAGGTCCAGGTCACTCTGGCGAGTCTGGGCGAGCATGAAGTCCTTGAGCGGCACCTGCGCCTTGGCAATCGCCTCCTGAGCCACCATCTGTTCGTTCAGGTAGGGCTGCAGGGCATCCTTGTTCACCCGGTCGAACACCGGCGCCATGATGAACATGGTCAGGAACAGCGCCATACCGGTGAGGATCTGGTTCGACGGCGTCTGCTGCAGGCCCAGGGCCTGGCGCAGGATGGAGAAGACAATGATGATGCGGGTGAAGCTGGTCATCAGAATGACGAACGCCGGAATGAAACTCAGCGCCGTCATGATCAGCAGAATCTGCAGGCTGACCGAATACTCCTGCTGCCCGTCCGCACCATTGGACAGGGTGATGGCCGGGATCGACAAGGGATCGGCGGCCTGGGCCAGTGGCGCTGCCAACAGCAACAGCAGCGTCAAGATCATGCGCAACGCGCCCATTACGACCTACCCTTCTGATCCTTGCCCATCAGCTCCATCAGGCGCTGGGCGAATTCTGGTGTTGCCTGACGCGCACCGACAGGCACCTCGACCGGTTCGGCCAAAACGTGCAAAGCCTCGATGCTGCCAGGCGTATGACCGATCAGGATCTGCTCTTTGCCGACCTGTATCAGCAACAGGCGATCCCTGGGACCCAAGGTGCGACTACCGAGAATTTCGATGACCTGGCCTGAGCCAGGCGCGGCGTTCTGCACCCGGCGTAACAGCCAGGCAAGCAGAAAAATCAGCCCCAGCACCAGCAGCAACCCCAGCACCAGCTGGGTCAGTTGCCCGGCAGCGCTGCTGCCACTGCCTGGCACCACCACAGCGGCAGCCGGCTGCACAGTGGCCAGCGCCACGTCCATGTACAGGGCGCCAGCCAATGCCAGGCCGCGCGACAGGAAGCGGCTCACTCAGCGCAGCTTCTTGATACGTTCGCTCGGACTGATCACGTCAGTCAGGCGAATGCCGAACTTTTCGTTGACCACTACCACCTCACCATGGGCAATCAGCGTGCCGTTGACCAGCACGTCAAGCGGTTCACCAGCCAGACGATCCAGCTCGATCACCGAGCCCTGATTGAGCTGCAGCAGGTTGCGGATATTGATCTCGGTGCTGCCGACTTCCATGGAGATGCTCACTGGAATGTCCAGGATCACGTCCAGGTTCGGGCCATCGAGGGTCACCTGCTCGTTACTGCGAGGAGAGCTGCCGAACTCTTCCATTGGCAGGCGATTGGAGGACGAACCGCCGCCACCAACGTCTGCCGCCAGCAAAGCATCAATATCGGCCTGGCCGGCGTCGCCGGTTTCTTCCAGGGCAGCCGCCCACTCATCGGCCAGAGCCTGCTCTTCCGGAGAGGTGATGTCGTTTTCGTTAACCATTTTGTCCTCGACGGGCAATCAATTCGGAGTTGGAACAACCGGCGCCACTCAGCGGCGCTCGATCGGATCGATAATCTGCAGGGCCAGGGTGCCTTTGTGCGAACCCAGCTTGGCCTTGAACGACGGCACGCCGTTGGCCCGCAGGATCAGCTCATCAGGCAGCTCGACCGGAATCACATCACCGGGCTGCATGTGCAGGATGTCGCGCAGCTTCAACTGACGACGGGCGACCGTGGCGCTCAGCGGCACGCTGACATCCAGCACGTCTTCGCGCAGGGCCTTGATCCAGCGCTCGTCCTGGTCATCCAGGTCGGACTGGAAGCCGGCGTCGAGCATTTCGCGTACCGGCTCGATCATCGAATACGGCATGGTCACGTGCAGGTCGCCGCCACCGCCATCGAGTTCGATGTGGAAAGTCGAGACCACCACTGCCTCGCTCGGCCCGACAATGTTGGCCATCGCCGGGTTGACCTCGGAGTTTATGTACTCGAAGTTGACCGGCATGATCGCCTGCCAGGCTTCCTTGAGATCGACGAACGCCTGGTCGAGGACCATGCGCACCACGCGCAGCTCGGTCGGAGTGAACTCTCGCCCCTCGATCTTGGCGTGACGACCGTCACCGCCAAAGAAGTTGTCTACCAGTTTGAACACCAGCTTGGCGTCGAGAATGAACAGCGAAGTACCGCGCAGCGGCTTGATCTTCACCAGGTTCAAACTGGTCGGCACATACAGCGAGTGCACATATTCACCGAACTTCATCACCTGCACACCGCCAACCGCGACGTCGGCAGAGCGACGCAACAGGTTGAACATGCTGATACGGGTGTAACGGGCGAAACGTTCGTTGATCATTTCCAGGGTCGGCATGCGTCCGCGAACGATGCGATCCTGGCTGGTCAGGTCATAGCTTTTGACGCTGCCAGGTTCGGCGTGGCTCTCGGTTTGTACCAGACCATCGTCAACGCCATGCAGCAAGGCATCGATTTCATCCTGGGACAGCAGGTCCTGCACGGCCATCGGTGGCTCCTACTGCAATACGAAATTGGTGAACAGCAACTGGTCGATGACCGGCTTGCCGACTTCCTTCTGGGCGACTTCCTGAATGCTGGCGGTCGCCTTCTGCCGCAACATCTCCTGGCCAACGGGGTTTGCCAGAGCGTCGAAACCCTGCCCGGAAAACAGCATCACCAGGTTGTTGCGAATCACCGGCATATGCACCTTCAAGGCGTCCAGCGCGGCCTGGTCGCGCCCCTGCAGAGTGATGCTCACCTGCATGTAGCGCTGACGACCGTTCTGGTTGAAGTTGACCACGAAGGCTGGCGCCAGGGGCTCGTAGATCGCCGCCGGCTTGAGGTTGCCGGCCTGCGCCGGATCTGCCGCCGGCTTGTCATCTGACTTGTGCAGGACGAACCAGGTAGCGCCTACCGACAGACCGATGGCCAGCAGCAATGCCAGCACCAGCAGCAGGATCAGCTTGAGTTTGCCTTTAGCGGCGGGGTCTTTCTCTGCGTCGCTCTTCGCCATGCCAATATTCCGTCATTCATCGGAGAATTCAGTCACATGGCGTGGGTTGAGCAAGTGTTATGCCAGATCCGGCAAAAACTGCTGTAGGAGCGGATTCATCCGCGAAGGACTGCAGAGCAGTCCCTGTGCATGGGGCCGCGATGCGACCCATCGCGGATGAATCCGCTCCTACAGAGAGTGGTCGATCAAGCGTAGTAGTCGACTGCGCTGGAGCCGATCACGTTCTGCTGCTCGACAGGGGCAGTGCTTGCAGCAACCTCACCCTCTTCGCCCGCCGTATTGCGCCGCGCCGCCACACCGCTCAAACGCGGCGAATCAGGGCTGCCCTGCTGTTGCTGCTGGCCACGCGATTGATCGGCGACATTCACATCCGGTTGTCCGAGCCCTTGCTGGGCGAACATTTCCCTGAGGCGGTGCACCTGGTTTTCCAGCGCTTCGCGAACGCCGGCATGGCCACTGGTGAAGGTGATCTGCGCCTGCTGCTCAGGCGCGAGGTTGACGCGGATGTCCAGGCGCCCCAGCTCTGCCGGCTCCAGCTGGATGTCGGCCGACTTGAGGCTCTGGCTGGACAGGTACATCACCCGGTTGACCAAGCCCTCGGTCCAGCCACCCTGGTTCATGGCTAGCGGCTGATGCAAAGGAGCCGGTGCCACTGGCACGGCGTTGGCAGTTTTTGGCGTGGCCGCCTGCGTCAAGGCGCTCAGACGCTCGGCAAAGTTATCCACCCGTGTGTCACTGGAAGCACTCTTGAGGTCCTTGAGCCCATCATCCAGCAACCCGGAAAATGCCTTCTCCCCCGCCTCGCCCTGCTCGGCATCAGCGCCCGGCTTATCGAGCAATGCCGCCAGGGTATTGACGGCAGGCTGGGCTGGAGCTGCTTCAGGCTGAGCGGTCGCCGGTTTAGTGGCGGCATGCGCCGAGGTGGTCCCCTGCGCCTGCGCACTCTGCTCAAGTGCCATGCGCAAGGCGGGCAGGTCGGCCAGCGGGTCGGCCTCCGGATCGAATTCAGGCGCTGCAGGGAGGGTAGCCGCCGGCACAGCCTGGGCTTGTAGCTGAGCTGCCTGGACTACCGGCGCCACCGCTTCGGCCTGGGCCTGAATCAGTTGGGCACCCGGCTGCGCATCGGTCACTTGACCGGCCACCAGATTGGGATCAAGCAGCGTCGGATCTGTACTTGCGCCGTCAACGGCAAGCGTGCTGTCCTGATCCTCAGGCAAGGCCTTGCCGCTGTCGGCAAGTTTCGGCTGCTCAGCGGCAGCGCCCTTGCCAGCAGCAACGTCTTTCCCGGCCGGGACGTTCTTGTCGCGACTCAGGGCGTCGGCGGCCGTAGCAGGCTTTTCCCTGGACTGCTGCGCATACACGCTGGAAAAGCCCGAGGTCTTGTCGTTCGCCGTCTGCAGCGGTTTGTCCGACTGGCTGGAGGCAGCGCGCGAAGCCTTTGTCGCAGCACTGACCTGCAGCAATGGATTGGAAGCGACCGGCATGTGGGATTCTCCGCGACAGAGGGTCTGGAAGGTTGATTAGCGTAGAATTTGCAAAAGTCGCGCCAAGTTCAACGAAGCGGCCTTAACCAATCAACACTCGCTGACGCTCTTCGCTATACAAGGCACGAACAGCCTCGTACTCCTGGTCGATCTGATTGATCAGAACCTCGATATCATTCAACGGTGGTTGCTTGACGCGCTCCTCCAGCTGCCGGCACAACTCGGCCAGGGCCTTGGCGCCCATGTTGCTGCTGCTGCCCTTGAAGCTGTGCGCGGCATAGCCGAGCTCTTCAGGGCTGGTCGCTTTGTGCAACTGGCTGAGGCGGACTTCGGAGTCTTTAAGAAAGGTATCGAGCAACGTCAGGTAGTCATCTTCCATGACCTCCTGCAAACCGCTTAACACCTCGTGATCGATGTGGATATTGGACACTTGCTCACTCCTTGATCAAGTTGGATTATGCCAGAGCCTCCCAGGCGAACTCCACGCATACGCGGCGCCCTTCGTCAGCCCACTCGGCACGTCGGCTCAGCCGGCGTATCAGGTTCAGCCCGCGGCCATACAAGCCCTGCTCCACCAGCGGACGGGCGAGCACTGTACCGACATTGAAGCCCGTGCCGCTATCTTCGACCTCAATGCATAGACGCCCGCCCAAGCCTTGTGGTTCAACGCGCAAGCCTATTCGAATATAGCCGCTGCTCAGCGCCTGCAAACGCTCATTGCGCTGACGGTAGTATTCGCCGAAGCCCTGGGCATCGCGCTTGAGTCCTGAATCAAGCCCCAACACCCCATGCTCCAGAGCATTGGAATACAGTTCGCTCAGCACGCTGTGCAACGCCCCGCTCTGGGCCCGCAAGCCATGTATCTCCTGGAGCAGTTGCAACAGATACGGTAACGGATTGAAACGCTTGAGCGTCTCGGCGCGAAACTCGAACTGCAGCGACCAGTCCAGCGGTGTGGATTGCCCGCTGTCAGAATAGATCACCGGTGGTGGCGCCAATGCATCCGGCTCGACGACCGTAATCTCCAGCAGGCTCACATCATCACGCGAGCAGCCGCGAAACGCCTCCAGTGCCTGATTTATCTCTTCAAACAAAAGATCCGGCTGGCGATTATCGCCAAGCACCTGCAGCAGCCGCTCGACCCCGAACAGCCGGTCGTACTCGTCACTGGTATCGACCACGCCGTCGGACAGCAACAACAAGCGTTCGCCCGGAGCCAGGGGCAGGACCTGGGTTGAATCATCGAAGCGCTCCGGTGCCAGCACACCCAGCGGCAAGTGCCGGGACACCAACGGCAACGGCGCCCCGCCGTCAGCAGACAGCAGGTAACCATCGGGCATGCCGCCGTTCCACACCTCGACCATACGCCGCTGGAAACTCAGGTTGAGCAGCAGCGCACAGCAAAACATATCCACCGGCAGGATGCGTTTGAGCTTGGCATTCATCTCGCGCAGGGTTTCGGCCAGACCATAACCCTTGGCCGTCATGCCGTAGAAAACCTCAGCCAGCGGCATCGCGCCAACGGCGGCGGGCAAACCATGCCCGGTGAAGTCGCCGAGCAGCACATGCATGTCACCGGACGGGGTAAATGCCGCCAGCAGCAGGTCACCGTTGAAAAGCGCATAAGGTGACTGCAGGTAGCGGATATTAGGGGCATTCAGACAACCGGCGTGGGCGACTTTGTCGAACACCGCCTTGGCCACCCGCTGCTCATTGAGCAGATGATGGTGATGCCGGGCGATCTGGTCACGCTGCTCAAGCACCGTGGCCTGCAAGCGGCGCAGGCGATCCATGGCCTTGATCTTGGCGGCCAGGATCACCGGGCTGTAGGGTTTTGCCAGAAAATCGTCACCGCCCGCCTCCAGGCAGCGCACCAGCGCTTCGCCTTCACTGAGCGAGGTCAGGAAGATGATTGGCACCAACGCCTCACCGGCCAGCAACTTGATTTGCCGCGCCGCCTCGAAACCGTCCATTACCGGCATCAGTGCATCGAGCAGCACCAGTTGCGGACGCTGTTCAGCGAACAATGCCACCGCCTGCTCGCCGTTTTCAGCGGTGAGCACGGCGTGGCCCTGCTTGCTGACGATTCGTGCCAACAGCAGACGATCCGCCGCGCCATCTTCGGCGATCAGCACGGTCAGGCGCGATTCAGGCATGGCCTGGATCAACTGATGTCGAACAGTTTGTCAAAGTTGGAGATGGCGAGGATCTTGCGCACATCCGAACTGGTGTTGACCACCCGGATCTCGGAGTCGTCACCGCCAACGTGATCGCGCAGCATCAACAGCATGCCGAGCGCCGAGCTGTCCAGATATGTGGCTTCCTTGAGGTCGACCACCACCGAGTCAGGGTGATTGCGCTCATAGGCCTCACGAAATTCCAGATGCTTGCCAAAGTCAAAGCGACCCTTGACCTTGATCGTCAGTTTCCCGTCCTGGGACATTTCAGATTCAACTGCCATGCTGGCGATTCCTTCCATTACGACGATTGCAGACACCAAGAAGGTTTAGCAGCCCGACGGCCCGGCGGCAACCCTTCCCGGTCAAAGCCTGCGTCAATAGCGATCATGTCGCGGCAAGCGCTGGGACAATTCATCGAGCAGTTTTTGCTCGCGCTTGTCTTCGATCATCCGTGCTTCGTCGATATAACGCTGGACCAGCTTGCGCAGCCCTTCGACCCGGGCATAGGCCTGCTGCCAGGTGCCACGGGCGTTGTTGAGGTTGTTCTGGTGCCAGGCCAGACTCTGGCGCTGCTGGGTCATGGCGCTCTCCAGTTGCCCGAGAAAGCGCTGATAGTTGACCAGCCAGCTACCGGACACACCCTGCCCGCCGCGGTCGATCCATTGCAGCTGGTAGTCTTCACGAAAGCGGTCGAGCTCGGCGAGCTTGGCCTGCGCCAGATTCACCTGTTGCTGGAACTGCCCCAGGCGCTGAGCAGCCTGACGCTCGGCATTTTCGGCCATCTCCACCACAGGGGTCAGACGCGCGGCACGACTAGGCTGGGCCATGGCCTATCAGCCTGCGTCGGATTTAGGCTGGGCGAACACGCTACCGAGGTGCTCACGACTCTGCTGCATACCCACATTGTCGTTCAGGCCCTGACGCAGGAAATGCACCAGTTTTGGTTGCAGCGCGATGGCCAGGTCAGTTTCGGCATCACCACCGGCCACGTAAGCGCCAACGCTGATCAGGTCACGGCTCTGCGACAGGCGCGACCACAGCTGCTTGAACTGTTGCGCCTCGCGCATCTGCTCAGGGCTGACCACCTGAGGCATGACCCGACTGATCGAGGCTTCGATATCGATGGCCGGGTAATGCCCTTCTTCAGCCAGCCGCCGCGACAGCACAATATGCCCGTCGAGCACACCGCGCGCCGAGTCGGCGATCGGATCCTGCTGGTCGTCACCCTCAGACAGCACGGTATAGAACGCGGTAATCGAACCACCGCCCGCCTCGCCATTACCGGCTCGCTCCACCAGCTTGGGCAGCTTGGCAAACACCGAGGGCGGATAACCCTTGGTCGCTGGCGGCTCACCGATGGCCAGGGCGATTTCCCGCTGGGCCTGGGCGAAACGGGTCAGCGAATCCATCAACAACAGGACGTTCTTGCCCTTGTCGCGAAAGTATTCGGCAATCCGCGTGCAATACATGGCGGCACGCAGACGCATCAACGGCGCATCGTCAGCCGGCGATGCCACGACCACCGAGCGCTTGAGGCCCTCGGTGCCGAGAATATGCTCGATGAATTCCTTGACCTCACGACCCCGCTCGCCGATCAAACCGACCACGATGATGTCGGCCTCGGTGAAGCGGGTCATCATCCCCAGCAGCACACTCTTACCCACGCCGGTACCGGCGAACAGGCCCAGACGCTGGCCACGACCTACGGTCAACAAGCCGTTGATGCTGCGGATACCAACATCCAGCGGCACACTGATCGGGTCGCGATTGAGCGGGTTGATGGTCGGGCCATCCATCGGCACCCAGTCTTCGGCCTTCATTCCGCCCTTGCCATCCAGCGCCCGGCCAGCACCGTCGAGGACCCGGCCGAGCATGCTCATGCCCATCGGCAGACGGCCGTTGTCGGCCAAGGGCACGACTCGTGCTCCAGGCGCGATCCCGGCGACGCTGCCGACCGGCATAAGGAACACTTTGCTGCCGGCGAAGCCCATGACTTCCGCCTCGACCCGCACCGGGTGGTAGCTGTCGTCGTTGATCACCACGCAGCGGCTGCCAATCGCGGCACGCAGGCCTTCGGCTTCCAGGGTCAAGCCGACCATGCGCAGCAGGCGACCCTCGACGACGGGCTGGGCAGGCAGCTTTACGGTGTCGGCATAGGTGCCCAGGCGCTTGCCGAAACTGGTGCGTTCAAGGCGCATGGGTGTCGTCCAGATCGACCGTCAGATCAGGCGCCGCTGGATGCAGGCCCTGGTCATGCAACTGATCGAACAGTTGCGCCAGGGCCTTGTCGATACGGGTTTCCATGGTCGCATCGATGCGGCTATGGTCGGTTTCGATACGGCAGCCACCCGGCAGCAGCGCCTCGTCTTCGAGCAGTTTCCAGCGCTCTTCGTGACGCTCGCGCAAGGCCTTGGCCTGCTCGAAGTCCTGCGGGTTGATATGAATACGGATGTTGTCAGCGCCCATGGGCAGCAGCTTCAACGCTTCGCGCAAGACCTGAGCGATCTGGCTGGAGTCACTGCGCAGCTCGCGGCCGATGACTTCACGGGCCATGTGCGCGACCAGGTTGACCAGGGCTTTCTCGATCTGGCTGTCCTGCTCGGCAATCGGCTCCAGCAGGTTGCCCATCAGCTGTTCGAGGCTGGCCAGTTTGGCCGCCAACGCGACTTCAGCTTCCTGACGGACCTTGAGCTGGGTGCTGTGGAAGCCTTCACGCTCACCAGTGGCAAAGCCTTCGTTGTAGGCTTCCTGACGAATGCTTTCGAGCTCTTCGAGGGTCAGTGGCTGGACTTCCTCCAGCGGTACTTCCTCGACTTCTTCCTGAACCACTTCAGGTTCGGGCTCAGGTTCAGGCTCGGGCTCGGGGTCAAAGCTGGGCAGCGCCCAGCGATTGAAGGCCTCGACTTCAGCGGCGCGAATCAGCTCACTCAGGTGCTCGTTGGTTGACATGATTGCACGCACTCAAAAAAATCGCGGGGCAAGCCCGCTCCCACAGGGAAGCTCTGTGGGAGCGGCGGTGCGACGACTCGACTTGCCCCGCGATAGGTTTTAGATCATCTCTTCGCCGCCCTTGCCACCGAGCACGATCTCTCCGGCTTCGGCCATACGGCGGGCGATGGTAAGGATTTCCTTTTGCGCCGTCTCGACATCGCTGACCCGTACCGGCCCTTTGGCCTCCAGGTCGTCGCGCAGCAGCTCCGAGGCACGCTTGGACATGTTCTTGAAGATCTTGTCCTTGACCTTCTCGTCGGCACCCTTGAGGGACACCACCAGCACGTCGGAGGAAACCTCGCGCAGCAGCGCCTGGATACCGCGGTCGTCGACATCGGCGAGGTTGTTGAAGACGAACATCAAGTCTTCGATCTGCTCGGAGAGATCGCCATCGATATCGCGGATCGCGTCCATCAGCTGGCCTTCCACGGAGCTGTCGAGGAAGTTCATGATGTCAGCGGCACGCTTGATACCACCCAGGGTGGTACGCGCAGCGTTGGAGTTGCCGGAGAATTGTTTCTCGAGGATCTGGTTGAGCTCCTTGAGCGCCGCCGGTTGCACGGTATTGAGCGAGGAAACGCGCAGGATGATATCCAGGCGCACCTTGTGGTCGAAGTTGCCCAGCACTTCACCGGCCTGGTCAGGGTCCAGGTAAGCCACCACGATGGCCTGGATCTGCGGGTGTTCGTAGCGGATGACGTCAGCCACGGCACGCGGCTCCATCCACTTGAGGCTGTCCAGGCCGCTGGTGTTGCCACCGAGCAGGATGCGGTCGATCAGGCCGTTGGCCTTGTCTTCACCCAGGGCCTGGGTGAGCATCTTGCGGATGTAGCCGTCGGAGCCGACACCCAGGCTGGTCTGGTCGCCGACGATCTCGACGAACTCGCTCATCACTTGCTCGACCTGCTCGCGATGGACGTTGCCCATCTGCGCCATGGCCACACCGACCCGCTGCACTTCCTTGGGCCCCATATGGCGCAATACCTGGGCAGCGTCGGTTTCACCCAGGGACAAGAGCAGGATCGCAGCCTTGTCGACCCGGGTCAGTTTCGCGGTAAGGGCTCGGTTATCACTCATCGGCGTTGATCCACTCTTTCACGACCTGGGCCACACGACCCGGATCTTCGGCCACCAGGCTCTTGATTGCGTTGAGCTGCGCGTCGTAGCCCTCGCTCGGGCTCGGCAGCAGAATGCTTTGCGGACCACCCAGGCTCACGCGGTCGTTGGCCAGATCGCCATCCAGACCGAGCACGCCCAGTTCCATGTCGCCATCGGCACCGGCGTTCTGCTTGCCGTTGCCGGTGATATTGTTGAGGACCGGACGCAGCACGCCGAACACCAGCACAAGGATGAACAGTACACCCATGACCTGCTTGATGATGTCCCAGAACCACGGCTGCGAGTAGAACGGAATCTCGGCGATCACCTCGCCACGGTCAGCGGCGAACGGTACGTTGATCACGCTGACGCTGTCGCCACGGCTGGCGTCGAAGCCCACCGCGTCCTGCACCAGGCGGGTGAAGCGCGCCAGATCTTCGGCGCCCCAGGGGGCACGGGTGCTGTCACCGGTGGCCGGGTCGATCTTGACCTGATCATCGACCACCACCGCCACCGACAGGCGATTGAGGCGGCCTTGTTGCTGACGGGTATGGCTGATGGAGCGATCCAGCTCGAAGTTCTTGGTCGACTGCAGGCGCTTGTCCGCAGGATAAGGTGCAAGCATCGGCTGGCCGGTAGCCGGATCCATGATCTGCTGACCATTGGCATCGAGCAACGGCTGACCAGGCTGGATGGCCGCTGCGGCGGTTTGTGCGCCACCGGTGGTTTGCGGGGCGGATGCCGGACCAGGCGGCTGGTTGCTCAGCGCACCCGGCACACCTTGCGGGCCCATGCTGCTGGAACGCTGTTCGTTGACCGACTGCTCGCTGCGCAGCGCCGGCTGATCCGGGTTGAACTGCTCGGAGGTGGATTCGACGGCACTGAAATCGACATCGGCCGACACTTCGGCCTTGTAGCGATCATTGCCCAGCACTGGCTGCAGGATGTTATGCACACGCTGGGTAAGCATGCCTTCCATGCGCCGACTGTAGTCGAACTGCTTGCCGGCCATGGTCAGTTCGGAATTGTTGATCTGGTCGGAGAGCAGGTTGCCCTTCTGATCCACCACGGTGACCTGGGACTTGTCCAGCTCCGGCACACTGGTTGCCACCAGGTTGACAATCGCCATCACCTGGCCGGCTTCCAGGGCGCGGCCCGGATACAGCTCGACCAGCACCGAGGCACTCGGCCGACGCTCGTCACGGACGAACACCGAGCTCTTCGGAATCGCCAGGTGCACGCGTGCGGCCTTGACGTTATTGAGGCTGGAGACGGTTCGCGCCAGTTCACCTTCAAGACCACGGCGATAACGGGTGGCCTCCATGAACTGACTGGTGCCCAGCCCCTGTTCCTTGTCGAGAATCTCGAAGCCGACATTGCCATCGCTCGGCGCCACACCGGCGGCGGCCAGTTTCAGGCGGGCACGGGAGAGATCATCGGCCTTGACCAGCAAGGCGCCGGAATTGGGTTCGACGTTGTAGGGAATATCGGCAGCGGCCAGGGTTTCCATGACCTGCTTGGTGTCCATACCCGCCAGGCTGCCGTACAGCGGACGGTAGTCGGGCTGCTGCGACCAGAGCACCACGGCAAAGCCGATGGCCACACTCGCGGCCAGACCGACCAGCAGGCCAACCTGCCGCAGCATGGGCATCTGCGAGATGTTTTCCAGGAACGACATGCCGAACAACGGCGGCTTGGGCGCTGATGCGCTGCCTTTGGCGGGCACGTTATCGACGACTGCTTCGGCCATGACTCAATCTCGCCCTTATACCGGCATCTGCATGATGTCTTGATAGGCCTGGACCAGCTTGTTACGCACCTGGGTCAAGGCTTGAAAGGATACCGAGGCTTTCTGTGAAGCAATCATCACGTCGGTCAGGTCGACCCCGCTCTTGCCGATCTCGAAGGCGTTGGCCAGTTGCGTGGAAGCCTGCTGGGTGTCGCTGACCTTATTGATGGCCTGCCCCAGCATGTCGGCAAAATTGCTTGAACCGAGCTCAGGCGCAGCTGCCGCTTTCGGCATCGACATAGCGTCCATTTGCATGGCCCGCATGTCCAACATCAATCGATTAAACTCAACACCTTGGCTCATGAACTTCTCTCTCCGACGGCCCGCATTTTTTTGACACTCACGCAGCGGATACGCAGGACTTAGCAACAAAAGTGCCAGCTATGCGTAAAAGCCGAACAAAAAAACGAATATTCCTACCCTTCAACTGGCGTACAGACTGGCCTCGACGTCCATCCCAGCATCACGCATCTGCGCCAGCTTGTAGCGCAGGGTCCGCGGACTGATGCCCAGGCGCTCAGCCGCTTCCTTGCGCCGTCCGCGCTCGGATCGCAGGGTATCGATGATCATCTGGAACTCGTGACGGCGCATGTCATCACCCAGACCACCCGGCGCCTCAACCGCCGGCTGCGCTGGCGTTACGCTCAGCGGGGCGGCGGTAAACATCGGCATGGCACCGGCCAGACAAAAGTCCACCGCTTCGATCACCCCGCCCTGCTGCAGGATCAGCGCCCGCTGAATGGCGTTATCCAGCTCGCGCACGTTACCCGGCCAGGCATACCCCTGCAGGCAAGCTTTGGCCTCAGGCGACAGGCGCACCGGAGCATGCTTCATTTTATTGACGTGACGCGCCAGCAGGCGCTCGGCCAGCGGCAGAATATCGGCGCTACGCTCGCGCAGCGGTCGCCACGCCAGGGGGAATACCGACAGACGATAGAACAGGTCCTCACGGAAACGCCCGGCCGCCACCTCGCCCGCCAGATCACGGTTGGTGGTCGCTACGACACGGATATCCAGAGCAATCGGCTTGCGCCCGCCGACCCGCTCCACTTCCCGCTCCTGCAACACGCGCAGCAGCTTGGCTTGCAACCCCAAAGGCATTTCCGAGATTTCATCGAGCAGCAAGGTGCCGCCGTCGGCCTGTTCGAACTTGCCCGCCTGGGCGGCGATGGCGCCGGTGAAAGAGCCCTTCTCGTGACCGAACAGGGTCGCTTCGAGCATGTTGTCTGGAATCGCCGCGCAGTTGATCGCCACGAACGGCTGACTGGCCCGGGTTGATTGCTGATGAATGAACCGCGCCAGCACTTCCTTGCCGGTACCCGACTCGCCGGAGATCAACACCGTGGAATCGCTGCGCGCCACCCGCGTGGCCAGCTCCAGCAATTGCGCACTGGCCGGCTCACAAGCAACCGGGCCTTCATCAGCCACACCGGCGACCACGCCAAGAGCATGGCGCGCCACCAACTCAAGCAACGCCCGCGGCTCAAACGGCTTGACCAGATAGTCCACCGCGCCTTGACGCATGGCTTCGACCGCACGCTCGACAGCCGCATGAGCCGTCATCAACAACACCGGCAATTGCGGCTGGTTCGCACGCAAGCGGGCCAGCAACTGATGCCCGTCCATGCCCGGCATATTGACGTCGCTGACCACCAGGCTGAACGCCTCTTCAGCCACAGCCTCCAGCGCCTCTTCGGCCGAGCCGACGGCACGATAAGCAAAACCACCCAGTTCCAGGGTATCGCCCAAGGCCTGACGCAGTGCCCGATCATCCTCGACCAGCAGCACCTTGATTGCCTTCATTGCTCATTCTCCATTTTCAGCGCATCAATCAGCGGCAGCGTAACCAGCGCACAGGTGCCACGACCCGGCCGCGAACGTAACTGCAAAGTACCCTGATGCGCCCGCGCCACTGCCTTTACCACTGCCAGGCCAAGGCCGGTACCGGTGGCCTTGGTGGTGAGGAACGGCTCGCCCAGACGCGCCAGCAAAGCACTGTCGATTCCTGCACCGGCATCGCTGACACACAGGCGCAGCAGCTGGCCGCGACGATACAGGTGCACCTTCAGGCGCACCGGCTCGCTGCTGGCCTGCAGGGCGTTTTCAATCAGGTTGAGCAAGGCGCCGACCAAGGTGTCGCGATTGCACAGCAACTCACCCAGGTGACTGTCGCACTGCCAGCGCACCGCATGCCCCTGGACGTGGGCCTGGGCGGCCTGCTGCAAGGCCTGGAACAGCGCCTTTGGGGTCACCCGGTCCGTCAGCGGCAATTCGCCGCGCGCGAACACCAGCATGTCGCGCACCTGATGCTCGAGCTCATGCAGACGCTCCTTGAGGCTGCCGGCAAAGCGCTGCTGAGTCTCTAGCGGCAGGCTCTGCTCGGCCAGGTGACTGGCATACAGCAAAGCCGCCGACAACGGTGTGCGAATCTGATGCGCCAGCGAGGCGACCATCCGCCCCAGCGACGACCAAGCGCTCATGGCGGGCCAGCTCACCCTGCAGGTGACGGGTTTCGGTCAGGTCGTTGAGCAGCACCAGCTGGCCTGGCTCAGCATCCAGCGAACGGGTGGCAATCGACAGGCGTCGACCATCACGCAGCGACACTTCGTGGCCGTCATCTTCACGCGGGGCGAAACTGCGGGCGATCACCTGGCGCCACAACTCGCCCACCAGCGGCTCGCCAAGCAAATCACAGGCGGCAGGATTGGCCTCACGCACAAGGCCCTGGCCATCAATGACAATGACCCCGCCCGGCAACAGATCAAGCAGGTTCTGCAGACGATTGGCCAGGCGCTCCTTCTCAGCGAGCTCGGCCATGCGCTGGGCACTGACTACCGCCAGCTCACCTTTGAGCTCGGTAACCCGGGCTTCGAGCAGGTTATAGGATTGATTCAGCTGACTGGAGACCTGGTCGAACAAGGCGAAGGCCTGTTCCAGGCCAAGACGACTTTCCTGCTCGGCAGCGTTCTGCCCCTTCGATTTGGGGACACTGGAGATGGGGGCGGCCTGGGGCATCATGCTCTCTCGCGTGGCTGACCGTCATAAAACGGTATGTTGCCTGCGTTATAGCAATAGCCGTGCCGGATAACCTGAGGCTTTGTGCCGCGAGCCGCCAGACAGAGCAGCAAAGGCCGATGAGACGGGCGCTACAGCCCTTTGAATGGTAGGGATATTGTGCACGGCGGAGCGTCCTTGCTCTCCACCCTGGCAAGACAGGCGTCAATCCTCCGCCTGTTCTTCCCCATCACGGCGGCTCATGCCGTACTTGCGCATTTTTTCCACCAGGGTCGTACGCCGGATGCGCAGACGCTCGGCGGCGCGTGCAACGATGCCATTGGCGTCATCCAGCGCCTGCTGGATCAGCCCCTGCTCCAGACCGCCCAGGTAGTCTTTAAGGTCCAGGCCTTCGGGCGGCAGCATGGCGTGGGTAGCGAAGCTCGGCGAGCCACCATTGATTGCCACACGCTCTTCCAGGTCCGAACGCAAGCTGTCGACCAGATGCTCGTCTTCGTCATCGACGTAGCGGAATTTCTTTGGCAGCTCCGTCACGCCGATTACACCGTAGGGGTGCATGATCGCCATACGCTCGACCAGGTTGGCCAGTTCGCGGACGTTGCCCGGCCAGCCATGCCGGCACAGGGACATGATTGCCGCCGAGTTGAAGCGGATCGAGCCACGCTTTTCGTGCTCCATGCGCGAGATCAGCTCGTTCATCAGCAACGGGATGTCCTCGACACGCTCACGCAGCGGGGCCATCTCGATGGGGAACACATTGAGGCGGTAATACAGGTCTTCGCGGAAGGTGCCCGCTTCGATCATGCTTTCCAGGTTCTTGTGGGTCGCGGCGATGATGCGCACATCGATACCCTGGGTCTTGTTGCTGCCAACCCGCTCGAAAGTCCGCTCCTGCAGCACGCGCAGCAGCTTGACCTGCATCGGCAGCGGCATGTCGCCGATCTCGTCGAGGAACAGGGTACCGCCATTGGCCAGCTCGAAGCGCCCAGCACGACTGGTGATGGCACCGGTAAAGGCGCCCTTCTCGTGACCGAACAACTCGCTTTCCAGCAGTTCGGCCGGGATCGCTCCGCAATTGACCGGCACGAATGGCGCTTCGCGGCGCTTGGAATGGTAGTGCAGGTTACGTGCAACCACTTCCTTGCCGGTGCCCGACTCGCCGAGGATCAGCACGCTGGCATCGGTATCGGCCACTTGCTGCATCATCTGGCGCACGTGCTGGATGGCGCGGCTGGTGCCCACCAGGCTGCGAAACAGGTTCGGCTCGCGCTGGCGACCGCGCTCACGGGCCTGGTCGTACATCTCGCGATAGACCTGGGCACGGTGCAGCGAATCGAGCAGCTTGCTATAGCTCGGCGGCATTTCAAGGCTGGAAAGAACGCGGCGGCGCAGCTCTTCCGGCAACTCGGCAGAAGAAATTTCACCAATTAACAGAACCGGAAGGAACTCATCCCACGCAGCCACTGTCTTAAGCAAGCCCATCAGACTTGCCGGAGCGTTCACGGTCCCGATCAGGACACAGAGTACTTCACGACTGGATGACAACGACTCAACCACCTGCTGCCAGTCTTGGCTTGAGCAGGATAGATTTTCTTCGCCAAGAAAATTCAAAACCACCGCCAGGTCGCGGCGGCGGGCGCTATCGTCATCGATCAGCAGAATTTTGGTTTCACGCCACATGCAATAGCAACTTCCCTAGTCATCTCGGCGCCCTATTGTGGGCAAGCTCGACATCATTCCGACTGAACGGTCAGTGTTCGGACGTCTGAAATTTGAAAACAGCCACTAGTTAAGTCAAAAAACCGCACAGAGTCAAATTTATGGCGCCCTGTTTCTGGTTTTGCCCAGCTTCAGCTGAACAAATGGTATACCTTTGCCGCGTTTTTGGCTTGCCGGATCTGCGTCATCTCATCGACTATTGTTTGACGCTCGTCACTTGCAACCTCAATTAGTTGCCGGTACACCCTGAGCAACTCTTCAAGACTGCTACGCAATACATCTTCGTTGACCGATGCTTCGGCCAGCACATCATCGACACACAACCGGCAGTTGACGTCGAGCTCACTGATCGCCTCCCAGTCGCGACTGGCCAGGGCACCCAGCAATGCTTCGCGGGTTTGTTCGATACGTTCGAGCACGACACTCATCACAGCCTCCTAGAGTTCGGCAGGTTGATCGCCGATTCCATCCCAACCTTCCTTGAGGGTAATCAGCAAACGGGCTACCTCATTGAGGATTTCCGGGTCGTTCTGCACGTTGGCTTCGACCAGGCGTTTGCTCATGTAGGAATACAAGCTATCGAGCTCCGCCAGCGAGTCGCCATGATTTTCCAGATCCAGACCTTCGCGCAGACCGCCGACAATACCAATTGCCTTGCCGATCAGAATGCCGCGCTGGGCGATGTCATTGCGCGCCATGGCACCTTTGGCCTGGGCAATGCGATCAAGACCACCCTGCATCAGCATCTGCACCAGTCGATGCGGGCTGGCCACCGAGGTCTGGGCCACACCGTTGACTTTCTGGTACTGCCGAAGGGCCAACATCGGATTCATGTTCTACCTCGTCACAACTAAAAGGTTTCGTATACCGCTTATATCGCCTAGGCGTCAAAAAACTTTAGGGGAAAAGAAAAAGCCCGGCACACCCAAAGGATGTTGCCGGGCTTTTGGCGATCAATATCACTTCTTGGCTTGAGCGTTCATGGCCTCGAAAAGCGAAGTAATACCAGCGGCCTGAGACTTGAGCTTGCCGACCGCGACATCCATCGCAATGTATTTCTTGGTCAGCGAGTTGGTCAGACTTTCAATTCGAAAATCCAGCGCCTCCTGCTGCGAAGCCAAATAACGTTGCGAGCGGTTGAGCGCATCGTTGCGCTTGTCGAGTGAGCCACCCGACTGCAGGAACGGCTCAATGGCCTTGTTCATCCGCGCGATCACGCCATCTTCCTGGGTGAACAGCTTCTGTACTTCACCACCGAGCTTCTTGTCGTTCAACGCTGCCTTGAACTTGGTATCGTTGAATTCGAGGGTACCATCCTTGGCGGTGTTGATACCCAGCTGACTCAGCGAGGTCAGGCCACCACCGGTTTGCGCAACTGCCAGCTCGGAGCGTATCGCGGCCAACAACGAACGCGAGGTCGGATCACCGGTCAGCGACCCCAGAACCGTATTGCCCTCTGCATCCTTGCTCACCGCAGTCAGACCGTTAACCGTCTGGACCAAAGCGTTGTAGGCATCGACGAAGGACTGTACATCTTTCTTCAAGCCGTCACTGTTGAGGCCGACTGTCACCGTCGACTTCTCACCCTGAGCTTTCAGCTCCAGGGTCAAACCACTGACAGTTTTATCCAGCTTGTTGGATTTGCTGGTAATCGTCATGCCATCGATCATGACCTCGGCATTGCCTGCCAGCTCACCGATACGACCAGCCGCATCACCCGCCATTACAACAGTGTTGTTGATGGCCAGCTCGGGAATGCCGCCGACTGAAATATCCGACAGTTCCCCGGTAGTTGTCGAACCAAACACCAGACGCGACTTGCCACCATCATTGATGATGTTGGCGGAGATGCCATCTTTGCTCAACGTGCTGTTGATGCTGTCGCGCACCGTCTGCAGGGTCGCATTGGCGCCTACTTCGACCTTGTAGACCTTGCCGTTCTGAGTAATTTCAAGGGTGCCCGGGGAAATCGGCGCGTCGGAGCCTGCGAACGTCTTACTGGCTACTCGCGAAGAGGTGGCAAGCTTGAGAACTTCGACCTGGTAGGTGCCGGCCACCGCCGAGTTATCGGCTATCGCCGTTACAGCCTTGTCATTGCTGCTGGTTGCAGCAAAGGCGAGAAAGGCTGGCGCGTCTTTGTCATTGAGCTTCTTCAACGCCGCCTGATACGTCGACAACGCACTCTTGAGCGAGGCAACGCCAGAGATCATCGCCGAGTTATTGGCCGTCTGGCGCTTGATCTGACTCGACTTCGCCGCAGTATCAGAATCAACCAGTACTTTGACGATTGCACCAATGTCCATTCCTGAACCGGTGCCGATGCTCGCTGTAATTGGGCTTGCCATGAGTAACTCCCTCTCCGTTGCACTGCTCCCTAGCAAACAACTCTAGCGAACATTTGAATCTTTAAGGTATCAGACCTTGGCGTCGAACAGCAGACTGCTCACGTCGCTCAGGCTGTGGGCGATGCGCAGCACTTCTTCCGATGGAATCTGGCGGACCAGTTCACCGGTTTCACTGGCGATCACTTTAACGACAATTCTGCCGGACTCTTCATCCGTGGAAAATTCGAGATTGCGGCGGTTCGAGGCGAGAAACTTCTCGATATCCTTGACCGCGGTTTTCACTTGTTCAGTTTCAGACTTTTTGTCCCCGGCAGGTGCCTGGGCTTCATTAGCTGCCTGGACCACCTGGGTCGCCGCCTTGTCGGTGGCCTGTTCGGCCGGGCGTGCAGCCGGATAAGACAAGTTCAGCTTGACGCTCATATCCATGTCTACAACCTCTTAATGCAAAAAGCGGGGAAGCACCACACGTGCGCTCCCCCGCTCACAGCCGTTAAGCAGATTAGCCCAGCAGCTTCAGTACAGCCGATGGCAGCTGGTTAGCCTGGGACAGAATCGAAGTCGAGGCTTGTTGCAGAGTCTGCTGCTTGGTCAGCTGGGCAGTTTCAGCAGCGAAGTCGGTGTCCTGTACGCGGCCACGGGCAGCTTCGGCGTTTTCGTTGATGTTTTGCAGGTTGTTGATGGTGCTGGTCAGACGGTTTTGCGCGGCACCCAGGGCGGCACGGTTATCGTTGATCGCATCCAGAGCGCTGTCGATAGCGGTCATGGCGCTGCTGAAAGCAGCTTCGGCGGCAGCGCTGGTGGCACCCTTGATGTTCTTACCAGCCAGTGCAGTCAGAGCCGGGTTGGTACCACCGGTGGTCTTCATCGCACCGCTCAGGGAGATGGTGATCTGGTTTTGCGTACCGGTGTTGGAACCAACCTGGAAGGTCATGACGCCAGCGGTGCCGTCCAGCAGGTTTTTGCCGTTGAGCTGGGTGCTGTCGGCAATACGGTCGATTTCCAGCAGCATCGCCTGGAACTCTTTGTCCAGTGCGTCACGGTCAGTTGGGCTGTTCGAGTCGTTTCGCGACTGAACGGCCAGTTCACGCATACGCTGCAGGATGTTGCTCTGCTCTTGCATCGCGCCTTCAGCGGTCTGGGCGATGGAAACACCGTCGTTGGCGTTTTTGATCGCCATGGTCTGACCACGGATCTGCGAGGTCATACGGGTAGCGATCTGCAGGCCAGCGGCGTCGTCTTTAGCGCTGTTGATTTTCAGGCCGGAAGACAGGCGGGTCATCGAGGTGCTCAGTGCATCGGAAGCACGGTTCAGGTTTTTCTGAACGCCCAGAGAGGTGGTGTTGGTGTTAACGGTCAAAGCCATGACGAATTCCTCGTTGGATTGGGTACTACGGCTTCCGGCCTTGGCAATTCGCCGAGGGTGGCACAGAGAACCTTCGTAGTAGTTATCGTCGTCAGGGCGGGTTGCTTTAGCGGATTTTCAAAAAAAATTACTGGCATCCTGCCACCCCAATGAAATCGGGGGCTTCTGACCTCAACCCCTTTACTGCAGGAGCCTTGCGCAGATGCGCCACAAATAAAAACGCCGCCCGGGAAACGGCGGCGTTTTTTATTGCATACGACGGTCAGTCGCGTCGTTCGATGATCGCAGAGCCCCATGACAGCCCCACACCAAAGCCACTCAAGGCGACGCGCTTGTGCTGCGAGCCAAGCACATGTTTTTCCAGCAGCAACGGGATGCTGGACGACACGGTGTTACCGGTCTCACTCATGTCCTTGACGAACTTATCCCTGTGCTCGCCTTCCTTGAAGCGCGCGGACACGGCATCGACAATCGCCGCGCTGCCCTGATGCAGGCAATACAGGTCGATATCCTCGGCTTGAAGCTGGCTGGCTTCGAGCAGCTGCTGCAAATGAGCCGGGACCTTGACCAAGGCGAAGTTATACACCTGGCGCCCGTTCATGAAGAACTTGCCATCGGTGGTGCGCAGGTGCTCGGCGCCGCCGCCATCGCTACCGAACAGTGACTTGCCGAGCTGCCAGGCGGCGTCCTCCCCCATCCACGTCGCCGTTGCGGCATCGCCGAACAGCATGGTCGTGTTGCGATCTTCAGGGTCGACGATCTTCGAATACGGATCAGCAGTGATCAGCAGGCCGTTCTTCAGACCTGCAGCTTCCATAAAACCTTTCATGGCATAAATGCCATAGACATAGCCGGAGCAACCCAGCGAGATATCAAAGGCGGCAACCGTGGTCGGCAGGCCCAGCTTGTGCTGGACGATCGCGGCGGTATGCGGCAGGCCTTCGGCATCACCGTTCTGGGTGACGACGATCACCACATCGATAGCCGCCGGATCAAGCGCCGGGTTGGCAGCGAACAACATCCGGGCGGCCTCGACGCCCAGGTCGGAGGTTTCCTGGTCAGCTTCCTTGCGCGGCAGGAAGGTGGAACCGATCTTGCCGAAGATGAAATCCTGGTCCTTGCCGAACTTCGCACCCTGGGCGTAGTTGTCGACACCCTCTACAGGTACGTAACTGGCGATGCTTTTGATGCCAATCATTGTGGCTTCCCAATGGAAAAGGCGAAAATTCACGGGCTTTGCGACCAAGGCCTATGCCTTGCACGGCGCGTCGACGTGGCTGCCCGCTGACTCAACAGATTAGAGATGCACGTTTCGACTGCCAAGTCACGCAATCTTGCACCGCATGTCTGCGGACCCAAAAATCACCCCGGCCAACCGGCCAGACGCCATCATTCAATGTACCGGCCGACGCACCACTGGGTTTGGGCGCATATCTTGCGTATTCAAGGTTGATCAGGGGATTACCCCTGAAACGATACAGGACACCTCAATGAAGGTCTGCTACACCTATCGAGGATACCTGTACCACCTGCCGGGTTCGATCGTTCAAGTCATGGAGAAACGACCGATTGTCGCGGAACCGCAGAGCTTGCGCGGTGAAAATGCGCTGGTGATCAATCAGCCAGCCAGGCGCGTCGCCAGCCCTCCAGCCTTTGCCCTTCCAGCAACCATTCACTACGCACGATCGCCTGCAGGGAATCGCCCAGGGCCGCAGAAGCACCAAGGTCCTCCAGGTGCAGGCGGATCGCCCGGACCCAGTCGGCGGTCTGATTGTTCACCCGCGACAACGGCAAGGCATCGCCGCCGGCAAAGCCTGCAACCCGACTACAGATGACCGCCTGACCGCAAGCCGCATGCTGAAGCACGCGCATATCGCCGGAGCACGCATTGACCAGGTTTTCAGCCATGGGTACCAGGGCAATGTCCAGATTCAGGGCCGCCAAATCGACACCCAGGCAATGCGGCTCCACAGCTGCGTGATGCTCTGCCAGGTACGGCCGCAAGGCGGCAGGGCAATCGCCCAGAACCACCCAGTCGACTTCACCCGCCAGCATCGGCACAACCTCGGCGAGCAAGTACGCATCATGGCAGCCCAACCATCCCACACGCGGCTTCTCCCCCGCGCGCCGAGCCCCCTGCAAACGCCCCCACGAGGGGGGCAGGACGTTCTCGAGCAGCCGTACATCATCGTGCTGGTCCCGCACCAGCTCGGCCAGCGCTGCCGTGGCAACCAACACCCTGTCAGCCTGCATCACCCCGAACCGGATACGCTGCTCCAGATCCTCGGCAGAACGCACCTGACCATCGCCGATGCCCTGCAGATAACGATCCAGATCATAGACCTTGAATGCCTGCGAAAAAGCACGCAGGCGACGCAACGCCAACAACCCCGAATCATCCAGTGGACGCTGCAGCACGATGCTTGAAGGGTTGTAGCGTTCTATCTCCATCGGCGACAGCACTCCAGCGATCACCGCACCTTCGATACGCCCTGCGTCGCGCAAGGCCTCCATAGGCCCCAGCAGGCGCGAACTTACCGCGCCGTCCTGATCGGCCGCGCAGGCAAGCACGGTCGGTACCATCCCCCGCAATGGTCGCCAGCTCATATCGCCCCCCTGGACGGCAAACTCCTCGCCCGCACTCAGCGAGAAGTTGACGTTGTACGCTGGGTCACGTGCCAGCTGCGGCAACCAGCGCGCATACAGTGCATCCTCCTGATCGGCGCTGGCCGGCTCGTCCTCCGAGGCGTCCAGCAAAAGCCGGGCGTGGGGCGTCCAGACATTCAGGTAACCGGCCTGAAGCAGCCTGAGGCACAGGTCCACAGCCACCCAGCGAGAAAACAGAGGATCAATGTCGAAGCCACCGGACTCAATGAATAGCGAGCGGCGCACCATGAGGCATTCGCCACCGACAGCCGAACAATCCTGTTCCAGCCCAAGACGCCCCATGTAACCGGAGTCCTGCGCGGAGCGGCCTTCGAAGGCGCGCCCAACCCCGCCACCCAGCCCCAATACCAGGGCCGCCTGGCGAACAGCACTGTCGCGGGTCACCAGCTTGCAACCAACGGCACCCACTTCCGGGCGCTGCGCATGGTTGAGCAACGCCTGCAGCCATTCGCCATCGAGCACGGCGCTGCCGGCATCCAGCCACAGCAGGTATTCACCCCGGGCCTCCTCCACTGCCGCGTTGCACATGGCCGCACGCGTGTAACCGGGCTCGAAGCGCAGGATGTTGAAGCGCCCTTCCCCCATCCGCCCGACCATCGCAAGCCAATCCAGCAACACGGGATCATTACTGCCCGGCTCAATCAGCAACACCTCATAGTCGGCAAAGGTTGTCTGCGCCATCAAGCTCTCCAGGCAGCGCTGGAAGTGCAGCAGCTGTCCTTCGAGGAAGATGACGATGCTGACCGAAGCCTGCTGCTGGTGTGCATAGTCGATACGGTAACGACCCGGCGCTGCCGCCAACGGCAGCGCTTGAGCAGCGGTATATCCACGGCCTTGCAAATGCGCTTCGATGACCGCGCACTCGTCGGCACATGCCTGCAACTGCAGGGCATTGCCGATCAACAACGGCTCGCTAACGTGACCGACGCACCCCAGCCCCCGCTCGCTGATCAAGCGCAGTTGGAAATCAAGTTCGAACGCCCGGCCACCCGCCTGATTGAAGCCCCCAAGCTGGCGCCAGGCATCGCATCGGTACAACCAATGCCGCGACAGGTAGCCTGGGAAGGCCAGCAACATGTCCAGATTCAGGTCGGGGCGCAATGCGGTATCGACCACTCCCTGCGCTTGGCACAGGGCTTCATCCGCATAGACAGCCAGGCAGTCCATGGGAACCCGGGTCAACTCCAGTGCCGTCAGCAACAAGCCGCTGGCGGTGAATTCGCTGCCGGCGTTCACCAACATGAACCAGTCGCCGGTGTGCCCACGCAGACAGGCATCGATCGCAAGGACCGGCCCTGCTGGATCGCACTGCACCCATTGGACGGCACGCAGTCCTGGATTCTCCTGCCCCAACACGCAAACCTGCACACCCGGGTACAGGCCACGATCGAGGCTGTCCAGGGTGAGCGCCAGCGCCACGGGGTCACCGTGGTCGACCACCAGCACAACAAAGCGCGCATCAGTTGCATCCGCCAGCCGGTCTTCGATCAACCGCATCTGCTGCGGCTGTGGATAACGTTGCCGCAGCCAGTCCCGCACGCCCAGCTGATTGCCCACAGCCTCACGACGGGCGGATGCCTGGGTCTTGGTGATGAAAACGTCCAGCTGGCTCCAGAACGGCGCCGTTCGCTCGACATAGCGTTGCAACGCGCCATCCAGGCCGGCCTGGGCATGGATCAGCGCATCGTCGCGGTCCAGCATGGCAAAACCAGCGCTGCCGACGAAGCTGGCATCGAGAAACGCCTGATCGATGCCGTGCCCGGGGATGAAGATGACCGGGCATCCGCAGAGCACCGCAATTACGCAAGTCATCGACCACTCATGGGTGTACATCACCTCTGCCCGTCGGAGCAGTTGCGCCAGCTCTGGCAGTGTCAGGGCTTTGGCCATGCTCAGCAGACGAACATCCGCCGGCAGTATCGAGTAGTCAATGGTGTCGAGAGGAAAGCGATTCTGGTAGAGGTAACGGCCTTCACGCTGACTGTGCGGCTGCCCGGCACAGAACAGGTCAACGTCGATTGTCGGCAGGCACAGCAAATCACCGTCCGGGTGGCCATGATCTTCGGCAATCAATTTGCCCGAGTAGAACAGCAGATCGCTGGGCGCAGCCTCCATGCCCCGGCCAGAGATGAACCCCTCGAAGTTCAGCAGGAAACGCGCCACGACCGAACAGTTGAACGGATTGCCCGCGGCAACTTCCGGATAGACCGCAATCGGCACCCGACCTGCAAGCTCGTGACGCTGCCTGGCCTCGTCGTCAAGCAACGGCGTCTTCAGCTCCGGGTTCACCACCTTGCCGCCGCAGATGTACGCCTCTCGTCCATTCAGGTTGAGCAGATGGCAGAGGTAATGGAGCGAGGCGATCCCCGATGAGGTCTCCCGGTAATCCGGCGCCATGATGTAGTACGGGTGCTCCGGCCGGGCATACATCAATCGGAGACGCTTCATGGCCTGCTCCAGGCCCGCGCCAACCTGCACGGAATTCGACATGGGGTGAAACTCCAGAAATCAGCTGAACAATCGCGAGCCTAAGGCAGTCACGCCTCCCGAGCACCTGCGAAGAATTGGAAGATGGCTGCGCACACCTGAGCAACCTGGCGGCTACTCATGTCGGAATAAAGCGGCAGGCGCACCAGGCATGCAGAAACCTCCTGCGTGACGGGCAAGTCACCGACACTGCGCGAGTAACGCAATCCGGCAGGGGAGTCATGCAGGGGGACGTAATGGAACACGGCATAAATGCCCCGTTCGCGGAGAAACTCAATCAGTTCACCGCGCTCTTTGTTACTGCGCATCAGCAGATAGAAGATATGCGCATTGGCCGGCTTGCCGCCCTGGGCACGGGGCAAGGTGAAATAGCCGTCCGCTTCAAGGGACGCAAGCTGATGGTAATAGGACTCGTACAACGAGCGGCGATGAGTGTTGATACTTTCCCCCTGCTCCAGCTGGGCATACAGGAAAGCAGCCGTCAGCTCGCTGGGCAGGAATGAGGAACCCACGTCGACCCAGGTGTACTTGCTCACTTCCCCGCGGGAAAAAGCTTTGCGGTTGGTGCCTTTCTGCCAGATGATTTCAGCCCGCTCGATTAACCTGGGGTCGTTGATGAGCAGAGCCCCACCCTCACCACTGATCACGTTTTTCGTTTCGTGAAAACTCAGGCAACCCAGATGGCCCAAGGTCCCCAGTGCACGGGTTTTCTCCCGGGCAAGGATCGCCTGGGCGGCGTCCTCGATGAGGATCAGCCCGTGCTTGTCGCACAGGCGTAGCAGGGCATCCATGTCACAAGGCTGGCCCGCGTAATGCACCGCGACGATCGCCTTGGTCTTCTCGGTGATTGCCGCCTCCACCAGGCGCTCGTCCAGGTTCAGCGTATCCTTGCGTACATCCACAAAGACCGGGACTGCGCCGCGCAGGACAAAGGCGTTTGCCGTGGATACGAAGGTGAAAGACGGCATGATGACTTCATCGCCCGGCCCGATATCCGCCAGGATCGCCGCCATCTCCAGGGCCGCCGTGCACGAATGCGTCAACAGTGCCTTGGGGCATCCCAGGTTGACCTCCAGCCATTCCTGGCATAAGCGCGTGAATTGCCCATCGCCAGCGATACCGCCATTCATCACCGCCTGCGCGATATAGAACAGCTCTTTGCCAACGACAAAAGGCTTATTGAAAGGAATGATCTGCTTGCTCACATTCGTGACTCCGGCGTTCTGGCTTCAGGCAAAGTCCGAGAGGGAAAGGTAACCACCCAACAGCGCGTCCAGGAAATCCACCTGAACGGTCTGCTCGAGCCCATGCTTGTCGAAGAAGGCACGTGCACGCTGGTAGTAGTAATGCTCCACCGCCTGGTCAGCATCGGTATGACCGGCATCAAAGCCATGCTGCGACAACGCCGAGCATTTGACCGCTGCATACTTGCGACAGCATGCCTCCACCGACTGATCTAGCCATGCACTGCGCTGCGGTCGGGTGAAGTGGAAATAGTCTTTGGCCTGCGCCGAAACAGACTTGTCCAGCAGCAATGCAGCCAGGTTGTCAGCCAGCCATGGTGCAAAATGGTAGCCATCCCTGCGGGTGCCGGAGGCAATGAAAGTGTTGTCGTTAAGCTGGCCGATGACCGGGTAGCCATCAAGGCTCAGCGGGCGGTAGCCGAAGTTGTAGCGGATGAACCCACTGGTGCGGTGCAGGTGGTTGACCTGATTGATCGCACCGTTGATCAGCGCCGCCACCGACTCTGCCCGCGGGAAGTGTTCGTCGGCGGTGGTTACCAGGTTGGTGGCCCCAACGACGAACTGGTCGTCCTGATAGGGCGCATGGTAGATGCCACAGGCGCCGCCACGGTTGGGAGTACGCAGTACGTAGCGCCCCTTGATGCCGGGGTTCTTCAACACCACGGTCGCGCCGACACCATTGACCACCCGAATGCAGCCTTCCTCGTCCCACAATCGCGTCGCCATACTGCCATTGGCCAGCACGACACGCTCCCCGCTCAGCACGCGCCCGTCTTCCAGGGTCACGCCACGAGTACGACCATTGACCTTGTCCAGCGATTTCACCACGCCGTCGACAAAACGCACACCGCGTCTTTCCAGCGTTGCCTGCAGCGCATGGATCACACCATCCGGATTAAGCACGCCTTCGCGCGGCAGGAACAGCGCCTGACGCGTGCGATAGTTCGCCCCTGGCACATAGGCGGGTTCAAGGTGCGGGTCGACACGTTCGTACGGCTCGGCGAATTCGTCAAGGTATCCGGCGATCGCATCGAACGCGGCATCCTCGAAGCTGTTGGAGGCGTTGTTATTCACCAGCACGGTACCCAGGCGATAGTACTCGGCGGGAATCTCGAACTCTTCGACAAAGCTCCCCCACAGACGGGCTGATGCCTGGCTCAACTCGAACTTCAGACGGTCACGCGGTTGATCGAGTGCGCCCGGCTCGAGCTCGGCGAAGGAGTTGAGCATGGCCGCGGCGGCCATGGAAGCGCTATAAGGACGTGTAGCCGGTCCAACCACCTGGATGCGCTCACCTGGAACACTACGCGACAGGCCTGCGGCGATAGCCAGGGCAACCATTCCATTGCCAACAATCAGAAACATGGGGCGCTCCTTACAGCAGCTTGACGATGCACAGTGACGGGTAGGTTTCCGAGCGTTTGATCTCGTGACGCACCTTCCCCAGAATCTCGGCGACATAGGCATAGCCCTCGCCCGGCAGGAAGTCGCGCTGCAACTGGAAGAACACCAGCAATGCGCCAGGCACGCAGCGTGGCAAAATCTGCTCCAGGGCAAATCGGGTCGGCCCCTCCAGATTCATGTCGAAGAAAGCGAGGGCCACCAGCAGGTTGCGTTGCTGCTCGATGAACTGCGGCAAGGTGTCCTTGATATCCCCTTCCACCACCTGATGCCCGCCTGGTACTTGAGGCAAAGCATTGATGCCTTCATGGAGGGTCAGCAAGTGACGCAGGTAATCCGCATAGCCATTGCCAGTGTCATAGCAACCGTCCTGGAAATGCGCGTTGGCAACCTGTCCGTCGCCGGTATGGGATTTGTAGCCGGCAAAGGTATCGAACGCCGCGATCCGGCGCTGTTTGTTGAACGGTTCAAAGATCGCGCGAAGATTTTCACAGAGCACGGCGTTCTGCCCACGCCACGTACCGAAGTCCAGTACCGAGCCAGGCAACCGGACAATCTCACGATAAAGATCGGAAACCGCCAGCATCCGCGCTAACGATGCGGAGCGGATGAACAAGCCGAGATTGCGCTCTTTTTCGGCATCATCCAGAGGCGCGTTGTGGAAAGCCTGCCAGAGCTGCTCACGGGCTTCGAGCTGGCTATCGCTGGACTGTGTGACGGAGGTGGAACCGCTTTTGAGCATAGTATTCGCCAAGAGACAGAGTGGTCGGACAGGTCGTCAAGAAGCCTTGCGCACAAGCAAGGTGAACTCGTACAAACCATAATCATGCAAGAGTGCCACCTCTCTGGAGTAGTTTCTTTTGCACAGATCAAAGTAGAAGCAGGGATCACCGTAATAGAGGTAATCACGCATGAAAGGAGGGTCTGAATAAGAGGTCAGACAGTTGAAGGCGAAGCCCTTGCGACTGCAGGCATCCATGGTGCGCAGCACGTCGGCGATATATGCCTCCCAGGTTGCACGCGGGGTATCCTGGCAGACATTGAAAATGCCACTGGCCACCGCGTAATCCGCCTGCCATGGGGCACTTTCGGCCACCTCGAAGCGCACCGCGTCGTTGGCCGGATGCTGTTGGCGGGCTGCCGCGATCATCTGTTCCGACAGGTCGTACCCATGGTAATCGACCGCCAGGCCATGCTCACGCAACCACGTCAGCAGCGCACCGTAGCCACACCCGACATCGATCAGGCTGAACCCTTCCTGCTGTTCTTTGGCAGGCACCAGTTTTAGCAACTGGGCAAACCGCAGTTGCTGCGATGCGCTGCCGTTCCAGTCGACCCCTTCGGGGGTGGCACCATGTGCACGGATTCGCGATGAGTAGTAATCCGCCACATCTTGCATGATGTCCGTGCTCATGAACGTCGCTCCAGAAAAGTTGACGCATCGCTGCCCGTGTTGAACAACAAGTCGATGACACTGACGGCATGTTGAAACTCGCCGAACAACTGTGGGTACTCGGGATAGCCGGCATAACTCATGTACGACACTTCGAGCCCGGCAGTGGCAAAGGCCGCTTCGTCCAGATAGCAGCTGGCCGCAGGCCCCGAAAGATACTCGGTGGCATCCAGGGCCTGACATAGCTGGATCAGCCGTTCATTCTTACCCTCGCTGCGCCCCAGGTCCTCGGAGCGATACAGCGGCGTGTGAATATCGAGCAACGCGCACAGGCCGCTGATGAACAGCTCATTGATGCGAGAAAGACTCTCGATGCTGGCAGCCTGCTCGTAGAGGGCGCGAATCGGTGCCTCCATCTGGGTAAAGCAAGCCGCTCGCCGGTAGCTCATCTCGATGGTCTTCCAGTGTTTGGCTGCCCAGTCCGGTTCACTGACCTGCACTTCATTGATCAACTGCTCGTATCGCCCACGGTTCTTCACCGGGACACTCAACCAATGCTCGCCCTGGGCAGTCTTGATCTTGTTGCGATTGCGCCAGTCCCGCCGGGTGTACTGGACATCGTCATACAAGATGAACGCATCGACGCTGCGAATCAGATCGAAGTATCCCTTCCAGGGGATGTAGTTCGACTGCACCACAGCTACTTTCTTTTGCATCCTGAACCTCACGTGCGCAACGCAAAACCGAGTCACTGGCCTGTCAATAAATCGCCACCAGACATGAAAAAGCCGGGTACTGGACCCGGCTTTTGCAATTCCCGCGCCAGCTATCCCAACTGCGCGAGCCATTGCAGCTGTGAACGCGAGGCATCCACGTCATTGCCGCCACCGAACTGCACTCGTGCGTTGAACGCCGTCGGCCACCGGGCTGCCAACGCCTGACTGAGGCTGGCGTCCGGGGTTGCCACGGCACTGACGAGCAATTGCGAACGAGGTGTCCAGACCACCATCAGCCCCGTTTCAGCCACCGCCAGGCACAGGTCGATATCTGCGCCAGCGGCTGCCTGCAGCCCGCCAAAATGCTCGAACAGCTCCTTGCGCACCATCAGGCAATCGCCGGACACCGCCGGGCAGCTGCGCACCGACAGCGACCAGCTGTGCCTGGCACCCACCTCAAGCGGCAGCCCTTGCCATGGCGCATACACCTGTGGATCGGCGAGCAACTCATAGCCCGCATGGGCCAGTGTGCCGTCAGTCGCGTGCAGGCATGCGCCGACGACACCGACCTCCGGACGCTGCGCCTCATTGAGCAAGGCCTCGATCCACGCCGGAGTGATCACCTGGCAGCGCTCTGACAGCAGCACCAGATAGTCACCACGGGCCTGACTGGCCGCCAGATTCAGCAACTCGCCACGCGATGCACCTGGCTCAACGCCCAGCCAGCGGATGCGCCCGGCAAAAGCCTGGGATGCGCTGACCTCGGCTTCAAGCACATCACTGGCACACGCCACCAGCACTTCGTAGCGTGGATAGCGGGTACGCTGCAGCACTGCGGTCAGGCTAGCCTGGAGCTGCGCCGAGTCCCCTTCGAACGCCAACAGAATGCTGACCAGCGGCGTGGCCGAATGACGGAAATCGATAACCAGGCCGGACGCTCCCTGATTGCTGATCTGGCTGCGATAACCCAGTTGCGTCAGGTGCCGGTTGAGAATCGCCTGCGCCTCTGTGACCAACGCTGGCGAGGCCTGCTGGCCGATGACCAGATAATCGTCCATATGGGCCAGGCTGCCCTGCCCCTGCTCCTCCACCAGACGCAGCAACAGGTCAAGCTCAAGGGCCTGGCGATGAGTCTCGCTGTAACCACCCAGATCGAGCACGGCCTGGCGACGCACCAGCCAATGCCGGGACATCAAGCCCGGCTGGCTGCGCAGCAGGTCCAGATTGCCCCCTGGACGCACCACGCTGAGCAGGCGCCCCTCGGTATCACGCTGGACTTCGTTGGCAGCGATGGCCTGACATGCAGGTGCCTCGCCAAGCTCCACCGACAAGCGCTGCAATCCACCGGCAAGCAACACGTCACCGGCCTGCAGCAGCAGCAACCATTCGCTTGGCAGTTGGCGTACGACCTGGTTCAGGTGAGTCACCCAGTTGCTTTCAGTCACCCGAATGAAGTGCAGGGTGTCGCGCGCCGTGGTGATCGTCGGTGGATTGCCGCCTTTGAGCACCACCAGCTTGAAGTTGCGCACGCCACTGGCCAACAGGCTGTCAAACGTGGCTTGCAGTGCCTGATCGTCATCCTCAAGGTCCACAACCACAAAGGCGATTTGCGGGGCCGGGTGCTTGGCCAGATGCGCCATTACGCGCTGGCGTCCCGCCTGATCCGGCGTGGCCGCAGCGATGGCATCGAGCACCTGGCCGGAAGGAGTGGCACGCAGCCTTGCCTGCATGTCGATACCCGGCACCTGCTCAAGGCGCTGGAGCCAGTTCTCCAGTTCACGAGCGTGATCGATATCGTCATCGTCGTTCAACATCGGCATCAGTTGCTGGCAGACGTCCAGGTTGAACAGACCCAATGCCAGCGCTTGCCAATAGCGTTGTTTCAAGCTCTCTGCGACATCATTGGGATGTTCCTGCATCAGATCGCGCTGGCGTACCCAGATTCCTTCCAGGGCCTGCTGGTGTTTCTGGCCAGTCGGCCAGGCATGGCAGAGAAACTCCAGTGCTGTCAGCTGATTGAACAAGGCACTGTTGTAATACGGCAGCTCAACATACTGGCGCGGCTCGAAAGCACGCTCAGGATCATCGACAACACTGTTCCACGGGGACGTGAACAGCAGCGGCTCCTCGCCTTGGTCATAGGTACCGCGAACGAATCGATTGAGCAGCACGATCCCCGCTTCGTCGGCGCACAGCCCCTGATGAGCAGCGTCCCATTGGCGCAGCGTGCGCACCACCTGATTCAGGTGCTCTTCGCGAATCACCGGCGTCAGTGTGCAAGGCACGTACTCACAGATCACATCGGTCTGTTCAAGGTGAGCGATCTCTCCCTGAGCCAGCACGGCGCAGGACAAGGCCACGCGCAAGCCGGCAAAGTCCAGCTCCCCCGGCACGATAGCCAGCGCCTGCTGCAAGGCCTCGACACGCAACACCGCGCGCCAGGCCTGCTGACCCGCCAGAGCATACTGCTTCAGACGGGCAGCCGCGCCCTCTTCAGCCAGTGGCGCAAACGGCGAGCCAATCTTGTGATAAGCCACTTGCGCGTTACCCGGGGCATAGGCCAGGGCATAGCCTTGTACCGCCACGGCCTGGGACTGCTGATGCAGGCACGCCGCAGCGCTGTCCAGTGACGCCGCGAGGACGAAATCGGCATCCAGGGCCAGGGTCACGAAAGGTGTGGTGACTTGCGCCAGCGCCTGCGCCAGACGCTCGCGGCACAGCTCGGCCGGCGTGGCCGCAAGCAGCGACTCCAGTGGCAGGCAAGGGACGCCGGCCTGGTCATAGTAATGCAGCGCACGGACACGGTGATCCGCCTGCTCATGTCCCAGCAGGACAACGGTCACATCACTGCGCGACCCAGTTGCGATTTCGATCATAGTGCACCTGTTCAAGTTATCGTTTCAGCATCCGGCCGCGCCGGGCGCCAAGGTTCAGTCAGCCAGCCAGGCGTTCGCCCAATGCTGCAGATGGTGTTCATTGAGCACAAAGTCGCGCAACACGGCTTCGCGCAGGGCATCACCCTGGCGGTAACTCGCCAGCGGATCGCCAAGATGCATGCGAATTGCCTCCAGCCACTGCTCGGTGGTGTTCTCGCGTACTCGCGTGCAGGGCAGATAGCCGGCATAGGCCTTGGTGTCGGTACAGATCACCGGGAAGCCGCAGGCGCCGTACTCCAACAACCTCAGGTTGCTCTTGCAGTCGTTGAACAGGTTCTGTTCGAGCGGTGCCAGGGCCAGGTCGAGGTTGAGGCTGGCCAGTTTGCGAGGATACTGAGCAAAAGAAATGCCCGGATGGAACTCCTTCACATAGGGGCGCAACACGTCCGGGCACATACCAAAGAATACCCAGTCGACCTCGTCCGCCAGCGTCTTGACCACATCCAGCAGCAGTTCCAGGTCACCCCGGTGACTAGTACCACCCGCCCAGCCCACCCGTGGCCGCGCGCTGCTCTGGCGCTGGCTGAAAAGGCCGGTCCACAGCTCGGCGGCGAGCATATTGGGCACCACACGGATATCGCTGTGCATGCTCGACAAGGCATCGGCCAACGGCTCGGTGGAAACCACTACGCGGTCACACAGAGCAATGGCCTGACCGACCAGTTCGCGCATATTGCTCGGCATATTGCGCGCATGGTCGTTCTTCTTCGGCGGATCGATGACGTAGTCGTCGAGCTCGTAAATCCGTCGCGCGCTGGAAAAGCGCTTGTACTGGGCAATGTCCTCGACGCTCCCCCAGCCGTAACGACACTGCAGGATCACCACATCGGGCTTTTCCCGTTCCAGCTCGATCAGGCCTGGAGAGGTGTAATCGAGCCGGCCTTGAATCCAGCCACCAAGTTCCAGCTCGGTGAAGGGCTGGATAACCCGGTAATGCCCTACTGCCGTGGTGTTACCCGGCAACCCCAGCACCGATGGCATGGCCCGCGCGATAAATGGATCCCAACCGCTGCGCAGGCCCGGTTCAAAATTGAAATTCGCCAGCTTCAGGCTGAGATTGCGATTGTAGGCAGGGTCCAGGGCGACTCGGGCCAGCCAGCGTTGAAGAAACGCCGCCTGGTCCGCTTCGCCGTTCACCGTCAACCCATTGTCGGCAATGGGCTGCCTGGCAACTCTCGAGAACGGTGTCCAAACCACCAGGTAGCCCAGTTCGTGCGCCCGTAGACACAGATCGGCATCGAACAAGGCACTCTGCAAGGTGGCGGTATCCAGCCCCTGCAGCTCTTTGAACAGCTCACTGCGGACCAATAGGCAGTCGAGGCTCAGCGCGCTCCAGTTCTGCACCAGGCTCAGTCGGCTCATGTAACCGCCTGTAGTCGCCGCGCAGCCGAGGAATGAACTACAAGCAGCGCCTCCCAGGCCCAACGCCAAACCAGCCGAAACCACCTCACCCTTGCTGTCGAGCAACTTCGGGCCAACCAGACCGACTTCCGGACGCTGGGCCTGATGCATCAACTCGTGAAGCCACTGGCTGTCGAACAGCAGACAACCGCAATCGAGCAATAGCAGGTAATCGCCACGGGCCTCGAGGCTGGCCTGGTTCAGGCTCGCGGCCTGGCCCTGGGCTGCAACCGCAATAACGCGCAGTTGCTCACTGCCCAGCCCGGCCATCGCAGCCAACCACTCACGAATCTCGGCGGGCGCGTCATCATCAACGACCAACAGCACTTCAAAGTTGCCATACGCAGTATGCTCAAGCAGCGATTCGACACAACGGATCAATGCCGACAGGTCTGCCCCGGCATAGATCAGTATCGACACACTCGCCGCCCACTCATGCTGGTAGGTCACCCGGCTCATCATGCTGCCGTCGATGCCAGTCACTTGCGCGCTTACCCCCAAGCGCTGCAAGTGCGCCTGCACCACACGTGATGCCTGGGCATGACCGCTCGGCTCGCTCAACCAATCGGCAAAACTGCATTGACTCTGCACCAGCACTTCGGCGATGTGCTCCACCACTTGCAGGCCATGGGCCTCGACCATGCGCCAGAGCAGGTCATGTGCAGCCAGGCTGTCGAAGCCATCATCGAAGCCGCCCAGCGCACGCACCGCATTACCTTTGAAGGCCAACATGCGACCGACATAGGGCAGGCTACGCATCAGGTCGAGGTTGAAGTCCGGTTTGAAAATCGGCTGCGAAGGCGCAAGGTTGTCATTGGCGCCTTCATCGGTGTACAGGCACAGGCTGTCAGTACGCAGCGCCATACGCTCGGCCATGATCACCAGGGCGTGCGCATGCAGACGGTCGCCAGCACGCAGGAGAAAGAACCAGTCAGCCTGGTGGTCATTGTCCAGCCACTGGTTGAGCTGGACAAAACCGGTACCCGAGCGGACCAGGTACTGCACCTCTGTATTGACCGCTCCCAGGAGCGATGCCGGGCCGAGGACAACAATGCGCTGGGCGGCATAGGACTGTATTGCCAGGCTGTCGAGGGTTACGCGCAACGCGGCTTCATCGTCGTCGCAGATAATCACCGGAACAATCCGTGGCTGGCTTGCCCACTGCTCGATACGTTTGGGCAACAGACGCAGTTGTCCCGCCGACAGCGTGCGGCACTCCAGCCATTCAGCGTATAGCTCGGAAAAACTGAGACTATTGCTGCCGACCTGCTGATTGAAGTTAGCCATCTGCGCGGAAAAACTGAGCCGCAGATCAAGCTCCTTCCAGACCTGTTGCGCACTGCCGTTGTAGGCCGACAACGGAAGATAACGCACCCAACCGTTGGCCGGAGCGGCCTCACCGGTACGCGCCTCCAGCATCTGCAGCAGCCACTCGGTCTCGACTTTGAACGCTTCGGTCATGCCGCTCTGGTGACTCAGTCTGCCGGGGTAAACACGCTCCAGGCTCAGTACCTGATTGAGGCTGCACAACTGACCACGCCGCAGCAGACAGGCGTACAAGGCCATGTCCAGGCGCGCGACAAAACCCTGCCCTTCCTGAACCAGGGTTGCCAGGTAGTCCGCCACTTGCGCCCGACGAAACAGGGCGTGGCTGATCCCGCCAAACAGGTTGACCGCATTGTCGGCAATGCTCTCCAGCAGATCGGTGCCATTGAACACAGCACTCTGCGTCGACAAGATGAAGTTGAGCGCGCGCGAAGGCAGCAAAACGTCGTCGGCAGCACATAGCAAGCGCAGGCTGGTGACCATGCTGACGTGCGCCCAGTCGCTCATGACCCTGGCTTGCTGGCTGATGCAACTGCTGAACAGGATATCGTCGTCGCAGAGGAACTTGATCAGTTCCCCGGACGCGTTCATCAGACAGGCCTGGAGGTTACGGGCAAAGCCCAGACGTTCGGGGTTGCGCACATAGTGCACGGGCACCGCTGAGTCCTTGCGCAACTCCTCGCAGATCGCCTCGATCTCTGCACCCGGGCTGTCGTCGCAAACAACGATCTCCAGATTCGGGTAGTCCTGGGCAATCGCGCTGGCTAACGTGCTGCGGAAAAATTCGGCATTGAAAGCTGGAATGGCGATGCTGACAAGGGGCTGTTCGTTCACCGAGGAAAACCTTGAAGAAGATCTATGCGCCCACCCTACTGGGTAAAGCAGGCGCACGAACCATTAACGCGAAGGAAGGGTTCAGAGCCGGTTGAACAGGCTCAGCGAAGAGATCTTGGAAAACGCCAGCTGCGAGGCTTGCAACATCGTCTGCTGCAGGTTCAAACGCATCAGCACCTCGGCAGGATCTGCATCGCGGATTGAGCCCTGGGTCTGGGTATTGGCCATTTTCAGGCTTTCGTTTGTGTCTGCCTGCACATCCAGCGCTGCGCCTCGGGCACCGATCGAGCTGATGGATTCGGCAACCTTGTTGGCACCACTTTCCAGGTTACCGATCGCCGAGTCCAACGCTGCCTGGTACTTCTGCTTCGAGGCAAGATCGTTATCCACCGGCATCTCCAGCGCCTTGCGGAACTGCGAGATGGTATCGAGGATGTTTTGAGTCTGGTGGGTGTCGACCTTGACCGAAAACTGATCGCCGCTCTTTGGCTCATTTGGCGCAGCGGTGAAGTCAAATTCGACACCGGCAATGGTGGCTTTGCTACCCGTCAAGCTGCCGGTGGCAACGGGGCGGGCATCCGGCCCCATAGGCTGGGCATAGACTTCATAGGCGGTATCGCTGGTGAACTTGATGATCGCGCCACTACCCGGAAAGGCATCGTGGTAAGCAGCAGGATCGACGATGTTGGCGCCGGTCATTTGCGATGACGACGGGTTGCCCGGGCTGCGCGAGCCACTGATCGAGTCAGGCTTGGAAGCCAGGTTGAAGGTATGGCCCGCGATGGCTGCATCCGGGTCGGCGCTGTCGCCGGGCTGGAGGTTGATGTCCAGGCGCATGTCGACACCACGGAAACCGATACTGCCAGCCGGGGCATTCGGATCGAGGGTACCGCCCCCCGTTGCCTCCAGCGTGACATCGTTGTTATTGGCATCGGTGATCTTGAATTGGGTGCTGCTGGTGAACGTGATGGTATAGGGTTCGCCGCTGCGGAAACGGTCGTTGTACACCGTACTGCCGGTGAGCTGGCCATCGGAAAGGCGCACACGACCATCGTCCGGGGTTGGCGCGGTGAGCGAGGTCTGGCTGCGGCTGGTATTGAGTGCTTGCTCGAAGACGCTGTAACCGCTGTCGTTGGTGGCCATGCTGAGCATGTCGCCGACCTGCAGGCTCAGGGTGCTTTGATCGCCCTGGTAGCTGTAAGTACCGTCAGCGTTGCGCACGTAGGGCGGGGTGTCGCCACGCGAGCCGGAGAAAATGTACTTGCCGTTCTCGTCACGGCTGTTCATCAGGCTGTAGAGCTGCTCTTCGAGCTGACTCAACTCTTGGGCGTTGGCCTTGCGATCGGCATCGGTAAAACCACCGCTACCGGAACTGATCGCCAGCTCCTTGACCCGCGCCAGCACGTTGGTGATGGAGGTCAGGGTCGACTCGGAGGTCGCCAGGCTGTTGCGCACACTGGTGATGTTGCCATTGTACTGATCGAGCAGATTGCTCTGCTGCTGCAGTTGCAGCAAGCGCGCAGCCCCTACCGGATCATCGGCAGCCGTGCGCACACGAATGTTGTCACTGGCCTGCTGACCGGTCTTGACCAGATTGGAGAAGTTGTTCGAGTAGTTCGAAGCACTGGTCTGGTAGAACTGGGAAGTAGAAATACGCACGGTCTACCACTCCTTAAAGGGCATTGATCAGCGTGGAGAAGATTTCCTGCGCCGCTTTGATGATCTGCGACGAGGCCGTGTAGTACTGCTGGTACTTGATCAGGTTGCCGGCTTCTTCATCGAGCTGGACGCCCGACAGCGAATCGCGCGAAGCCTTGGCCGAGGTGTGCAGGGCCGTGGTCGAATCCACGTCCATCTGTGCCTGGGCAGTCTTGCCGCCGACGTTCTCCACCAGTTTGCCGTAGGCGTCGGTGAGGCTGATGCCCTTGCCGTTGGCACCGACTTCAACCGTACCCTTGGTTTGCAGGTCGATCACCGCCTGGCCGTTACGGTTGTTGTCCGAGCCAGGACCAGTCAGCGATACGGTGTAGTTGTCACCTTCCTTGGGCGCTCCGGACACTTCCATCTCGAAGGTGAAGGTCTTCTGGACACCGTTGGCATCGTTGATCGGCGCTCCGGTGGAGTCGACCATCGGCACCGAGAACTGCAGCTTGTTGGCCTGGCCTGGAATAATGGTGCCGGAGCCCAGCGGGTCACCCTTGGCGTCGAGCAGTTTGTAGGTCTGCGGCGTGGTTTTGTCATCACCGAACACCAGCTTGACCGGCGTCGAATACTTCAGGCCGTTCTGCAGATCCAGGCGTTGGGCCGGATCGTAGATATCCAGCGACGAGGTCAGATCAGGCTGACCGATGATGCCGGTGCCCTTGTTGCCCGAGCCGCTGGTAGCGGTCAATGGCGAGGCCAGCGCCAGGCGCTTGGGATCGGTGAGGACGGTGTCGAGGTTGCTCGCCGCATTGCGGGTCGGGGTGATCTTGAAGCTGTCACCGGCGCTCATGCCACCACTATTGAGCTTGAGGGTGAAACCGTCGATTACCTTGGGCGGATCATCGTTGATATCGAAGGTGCCCATGTCGGTACCTTCCGGCAGCTTCTTGACGCTGTAGCCGGTGGCGCTGGTGAAGGTCACCTGGTAGTCGCTGGTACTCAGCTTGCCGGTGTCCTTGATAACCACATCGAGCATGCCGTTGCCGGTGTTGCCGGCTTTGGCGATGCTGCGCTGGCTGATCAGTTCAGGGCTGTTGATGTTGTTGAACAGCGCGGCACCGAACTCGCCGTTCTTGTCGATACCCTGGGCCAGCTGACGGTTGATCTGGTCAGCCATGACCAGCGCCACGCGCCCCAGTTCATTGAGCGACGGGTCGAGCACTTCACTGCGATAACGCAGCAGGCCGCCGATCTCGCCGCCGTTGAGGCTGGAAGTGACGTCCATCACCGTGGTGCCACGGTTGAGCTGGATGCTGACCCGGGTCGGGTCGTTCTTGCTCGGCACGGTCTGCAGGGTGTTGATGGTTTTGCCCATCACCAGCGGCTGGCCGTTCTCCAGATAGATATCCAGGTTGCCTTCACGTTCGACCACCTGGGTACCGACCAGCTCGGACAACTGACGCACCGCTTCGTTGCGCTGGTCGAGCAGGTCGTTCGGGGTGCCCTGCATCTGCGAGATCTGGTCGTTGTACTGGGCAATGGTTGCCGACAGCTTGTTGACCTGCTCGGCCATCGACGACAGGTTGCCGTTGATGTTGCTGTTCTGCTCGTTGAGCTGGTTGGCGATGGTGTTGAAGCGCTTGCTCAGCGATTGCGCACTGGTCAGCAGCAACTGGCGCGAAGCATCTTCATTGGGCTTGGCCGCCGCGCTCTGCATGGCGGTGAAGAAGCTCTTCAAGGCGCCGGTAATGCCAGTGTCGGCATCGGACAGCATGCTGTCGAGCGGCGCGACCTGATTGAGGTAAGCCGCCGCATCGCTGTTCAGCGAGGTGGTGGTACGCAACTGGTTTTCCAGGTAGGCGTTGTACACCCGGCGCACATCGGACAGGGTCGTACCGGTGCCGATGAACACATTGCCATTCTGCTGCGAACCGTTGGCCCGCTGCACGTTCTGCTGGCGCGAATAACCAGCGACATCGGCATTGGTAATGTTGTTACCCGTGGTGTGCAGGCCTGCCTGACTAGCGCCGAGCCCCGACATTCCGATGTTGATCAAACTCGCCATGGTTCAAACCTTATAGTTGCGTAGTGGTGCCAATCGCTGCGTAGCTTTCGTAGGATTTCATTTGCCTGGCGATCTGCGAGATCTTGCTCGCGTAATCCGGGTCGGTTGCATAACCGGCCCGTTGCAGCTCGCGTACAAACTGTTCCGGTTTATCGGCAGCCTTGACCGCTTCTTTATAGCGAGCGTTGTTCTGCAACAGGCTCACCAGGTCATGGAAACTGTCCTGATAGGAATCGTAGGAACGGAACGCCGCCGTCTCCTTGACGAACTGACCATCGCGAAACTCGCTGGTGATCGCCCGCGCCTGTTCGCCCTGCCAGTTGCCGGTGGCCTTGATGCCAAACAGGTTGTGACTGCTGCGGCCATCGGCCTGACGCATGACCGACTTGCCCCAACCGGTTTCCAGCGCGGCCTGTGCCACCAGGTAACGCGGATCGACACCGATGCGCTTGGCGGCCTGCTCGGCCATCGGCAGCATGGTGGCGACAAAGTCATCCGAAGAACTGAAGGCACGCTTGGCCGGCGCCAACGGCGGCTGGGCCATGGCGCGACCGTAAATGCGCAGGTTGCCTGGCGCGGCAAAAGCTTGCGCCGGTTGCCAGTCACCTTTGACCACGGCGTCGCCAGCCAGGGTCGAACGCCCGGGAATCGGCGCCGTGTTGGTGGTGGCAGGTACAGCCCCGGCCGCCGGTACCAGGCCCGCCAGCAAGCGATCGGTGAGCTTGCCCGGCAACGCCAGACGACGGGAGTTGAGCGCCGCCACATCGTTGCGGGTGACCGCAGTTTCCTGTGGCCGCTCAGGCACGCCGACTGCTGTCGCGCCCAGTGGCCGCGCCTGGATATCGAAGCGCGGGAACGGACTGCTGCTGCTCGCCGCCGACGCAGCTTTCTGCTTGGACAGCTGACGCATCAGCACCTCCTGCAGACCGATACCGCCGCCTTCGCGGGACATACTCACCGCCAACTGCTGGTCGTACATCTGCTGGTACTGCTTGGTGGTTTCGGTGTTGAGCGGATTGTCCTTGGCCAGCACATCGCTGGCCGAACGCATCGACTTGAGCATCTCGTTGAGAAACAGCGATTCGAATTCCTGGGCCACTTTGCGCAGGTTGGCGTCGCTGTCGCGGTCGCCGACCTTCAACGAACTGAGTCGATTGAGGTCGGTATAGGCACCGCTGTCAGCCGTGTTGGCTATCGGGTTTTTCGGCATATCCATGCGCCAGTCCTCAGATCACGATCAGGTCGGCTTGAAGCGCACCGGCCTGCTTCAGGGCTTCGAGGATTGCCATCAGGTCACTCGGGGCTGCCCCCACCTGGTTCACCGCACGGACGATTTCATCCAGCGTGGTGCCCGGGCCGAACTTGAACATCGGCTTGGCTTCCTGCTCGGCATTGACCCGCGAGCGCGGCACCACCGCGGTCTGGCCATTGGAGAACGGCCCCGGCTGGCTGACGATCGGGTCTTCGGTGATGGTCACGGTCAGGCTGCCGTGGGTGACCGCCGCAGGCGACACTTTGACGTTCTGGCCGATAACGATGGTGCCGGTACGCGAGTTGATGATGACCTTGGCCACCGCCTGGCCCGGATCGATTTCCAGGTTCTCGAGAATCGACAGGTAATCGACACGCTGGCTCGGATCGAGCGGCGCGGTAACGCGCACCGAACCACCGTCCAGGGCCTGGGCCACACCCGGACCAAGCAGTTCGTTGACCTTGTCGACGATACGCTTGGCGGTGGTGAAGTCCGGACGATTGAGGTTCAGGGTCAGGCTGTTGCCCTGGTTGAATCCGCTGGGCACGGCACGCTCTACCGAAGCGCCGCCGGGAATGCGCCCCGCCGACGGTACGTTGACGGTGATCTTCGAGCCGTCACGGCCTTCGGCATCAAAGCCGCCAACCACCAGGTTGCCCTGAGCGATCGCATAGACGTTGCCGTCGATACCCTTGAGCGGCGTCATCAGCAAGCTGCCGCCGCGCAGGCTCTTGGAGTTACCGATCGAAGACACCGTGATGTCCACTACCTGCCCCGGCTTGGCGAACGCCGGCAGGTCGGCATGCACCGAGACCGCCGCGACGTTTTTCAGCTGCACGTTGCCCGAACCTGCCGGCACCTTGATGCCGAACTGCGACAGCATGTTATTGAAGGTCTGCAGGGTGAACGGCGTCTGGGTGGTCTGGTCACCCGTGCCATTGAGCCCCACCACCAGGCCGTAGCCGATCAGCTGGTTGCTACGCACGCCGGAAATGCTGGCGATGTCCTTCAGGCGTTCGGCCTGTGCGGCGTACGCGACGGACATCAGAAGCGCGGCGGTGATCAGCTGCTTGAAGTTGAACATGGTCATCCGAACCTAGAAAGGCCAAAGCGGGCTGAGGAAGAAACGGTCGAGCCAGCCCGGCTGGCTGGCATCGGCAAACGAGCCGGTTCCCGAGTAGGTGATGCGCGCATCGGCAACCCGGGTCGAAGGCACGGTGTTGTCGGTGGCAATGTCGTCGGCGCGGATCATGCCGGCGATGCGCACCAGCTCGTCGCCGGTGTTGAGGGTCAGCCACTTCTCGCCACGCACGGCAATGATGCCGTTGGGCAGCACATCGGCAACGGTCACAGTGATCGAGCCGGTCAGGCTGTTGCCCTGCCCTGCTTTACTGTCGCCTTTGGTTGCACGATCACCGCTGTACCCGGCGCTCAGGCTCAAATCGCCATCGCTGAACGGGTTGTTGGTGGTCATCGAAGAGCCGAACAACGAAGTCAGAGCGATATCGGCCTTGCTGTTCTTGGCGATCTGCGAGTTGGCGTTCTTGCTCGCCTGGGTCCGCTCGTTGAGGGTGATGGTGATGATGTCACCGACCCGGAAAGCCTTGCGGTCGCTGTACAGGTTCTGATCGAAACCGGCCTGGTAGATCGAGCCGTTGTTGGCCGCTGCCGGCAGTGGCGTACGCGGCAATACCGGCGCGTAGTACGGATCATTGGGCTTGGGCGTCGGCGCAACGCAGCCGGCCAGCACGCTGACCCCACTCAGGGCAAGTACGCAAAACAAACGACTCATGACTCTGACCTCACGGTGTAACAGGCGCCGTTAAAGCGACCTCGAAGACTTCACTTACAGGTTCTGGGTAACGAACGAGAGCATCTGGTCGGCGGTGGAAATGACCTTGGAGTTCATCTCGTAGGCACGCTGGGTGGTGATCATGTTGACCAGCTCTTCCACGGTGCTGACGTTGGAGTTTTCCAGGGTCTGCTGCTGGACCACACCGAAACCGTTCAAGCCTGGAGTGCCAACTTGCGGCGCGCCGCTGGCGGCGGTTTCCAGGAACAGGTTGCCACCGGTGGCCTGCAGGCCGGCCGGGTTGATGAAGTCGGCAGTCTGGATGTTGCCGATCACCTGCGCCGCCGGGTTGCCTGCGGTGGTGATCGAAACGGTGCCGTCACGACCCACAGTGAAGGTCTGCGCCTCAGGCGGCACGACGATCGCCGGCTCCAGGGCGAAACCGCTGGCGGTGACGATCTGGCCGTCGGAGTTCAGGTGGAAGGTACCGTCACGGGTGTAGGAGACGGTGCCATCGGGCTGCAGGATCTGGAAGAAACCGCGACCATCAAGCGCCATGTCCAGCGGGTTCTCAGTGGTCTGCAGGCTACCGGCGATGAAGCTCTTCTGGGTACCGACGATGCGCACACCGGTACCGGTTTGCAGGCCCGAAGGCAGCTCGCTGTCCTGGGTCGATTGCGCACCCGGCTGGCGCTGGGTTTGGTAGAGCAAGTCCTGGAACTCGGCACGATCACGTTTAAAGCCAGTGGTCGAAACGTTGGCCAGGTTGTTGGAAATGACGGTCAGGTTTTTGTCCTGTGCGGACAGACCGGTTTTACTGACATAAAGTGCTGGAAGCATGCCGTTCTCCTCGCGCGCCTGTATTCCGGCGCTACGCCTGTGTGATTAGCCGATCTGCAAAACCCGAGCCATGGCTTCGTCGCCTTCTTTGGCCGTGGTCATCATCTTGATGTGCAGTTCGAATTGCCGAGACAGCGCCAGCACCGAGGTCATTTCCTCGACGGCATTGACGTTACTGTTCTCAAGGAAGCCCGACACCAGCTTGACGTTGGCATCGGCCGGCGCAGGTTGGCCGGTGGTGGTGTGGATCAGACCGTCCAGGCCTTTGGTCATGGTCTTGAGGTCGGGATTGACCATCTTGATCCGGTCAACTTCGGCCATCACCCGTGGCCCCTCGCCCATGGCGCGGATGGTGATGGTGCCGTCTTCACCGACCTCGACTTTCTGCTCCGGCGGCACGGCAATCGGCCCGCCGTTACCCATGATCGGCATACCGTTGGCGGCACGCAGCACACCCAAGGCATCGATGTTCATGCTCGCGGTACGCACATAGGCTTCACTGCCATCAGGCGCCTGCACGGCGATAAAGCCGTCACCACCAATGGCCACGTCCAGGTCACGCCCGGTTTCCAGCATCGAGCCTGGCGAAAAATCCGTCGCCGGGCGCTCGGTCATGGCATAGGCGCGCGCCGGAAAGCTGTCACCAAACACCGGCATCGAGCGCGCCTGTTCCAGGTCACGCTGAAAGCCGGTAGTGGAAATGTTCGCCAGGTTGTTGGCATGCGCCTTCTGCGCCAGCGCGTTCTGGCTGGCACCGGTCATGGCCACGTACAGCATCTTGTCCACAGTATTTCTCCCCTGCGCTGGCGAACACTTGCCGCTCGCCGCTGCTTTGCAGTGCTTGAAGCAAGTTTCAAACCAACTTTGCAGAAGTGGCCAAAAGCCCCGCCAGACAAGGACTTGTTCGCCGCACAGGTATGCAACCGGGAGAAGCGCCGTCGAAATTACGGCGCCAGCTTGCCGCTAGCGGCAAGCCTCAGTAGTCGCGGCACGCCGCGTTATTGAAGGGACCGGCGAAGCGCTTCCAGCCATCGCCCGGAGAAAACTGGGCACAGACCAGGCGCCCATCTGCCTGGCTTTCCCAGCGATACCAAGGTGCGGCATCAGCCCTGACCTGAGTCATCAGCAACACCGCAAACACCGCTAACGCCAATCGTTGCAACATGATCGATACCTCTGAAACGACAGACCCCTTCCGAGAAAGGGGTCCGTCCACACCTAGCACTTCACAGCAGCATCAGGTCATCTGAATGATGGTCTGCATGATGGTGCTCTGGGTAGAGATGGTCTTGGCGTTCGCCTGGTAGTTGCTCTGCGCCTTGATCAGCTCGACCAGCTCAGTGGTCAGGTTGACGTTGGAGGCCTCCAGCGAGTTGGAGGCGATAGCACCCAGAGTACCGGTCTTCGGCGCGTCGATACCCGGGATACCCGAGGAGTAAGTCTCGGTCCAGCGCGTACCACCCATAGGCTGCAGGCCCTGCTCGTTGGCGAAGGAAGCAATGGCAACCTGACCGATTGCGCGCGACTGCTGGTTGCTGAAGCTGGCGAACATCACACCGCTGGAGTCGATGCTCAGGCTCGACAGAATACCGGTAGCGTAACCGTCCTGGCTCTGCGACAGACGCGTGGTCGGGGTGTTGTAGGAGGTGGTATCAGTCATGTCGATGGCGATACCGCCAGCGCTAGCCTCGGAACCATTGGAGCCCCACACCGGCGGTTTGGCATTCGGATCGGTAACGGTGGCAGGAATCCAGCCGGTCAGCTTGAACACCTTGTTCACCACTTCGTAGCCAGAACCTGCAGCACCCGCGGTCATGGTATCGACACTACCGTCAGGCTTGAAGGTGATGACGCCTTCCAGTGGCTGCGGCGGCTCCTGAGTAGGATCGAGCGGGTTACGGCCATCGACCAGGGTGTAAGACTTCCACTCATTGGTGTCGGTCTTGACGTAGTACTGATCCATGATGTGCTCGTTACCCTGGCTGTCATAGATCTTGGTGGCGAAGGTCTTGTTCCAGGTGGTGTCGTCGGTTGGATCGAACGTGGTGGTGCTCGGGATGACCTTGTCCGACGAGTTCAGGTTGATGCCCTGATCGATCGAGGTAGTGGACTTTGGCGCCAGTGCCGAGGTGTCGATCTTCAGGTCGGTCAGCACACCGTTGATGATCTTGCCGTTCTCGTCCACACCATAGCCACGCAGGCGCAGACCATCAGCGGTGGTCACGTAGTTGTCTTTGTTGGTCTGGAAGGCACCGGCACGGGTGTAGCTGAGCGAGCCGTTGTCGCTCAGGACGAAAAAGCCCTGACCCTGGATACCCATGTCCAGCACGTTGCCGGTATTGGTGATATCGCCATTGGTGAACTGCTGCGAGACCGAAGCCAGACGCACGCCGTTACCGACGCTCTGGCTGCCGACGCCGAGCTTGTTGGCCGAGTAGACGTCGGCGAATTCCGCACGCGAGGATTTGAAGCCGGTGGTGGCAACGTTGGCAATGTTGTTGCCGGTCACGTCCAGTTGTTTGTTGGCTGCATAGAGACCGCTAAGGCCGATATTGAATGACATCTTTCACTCCTTGTGCCGCGTTAGCCGGCTCTATATACCGATGGTTTGGACTTTGGACAGCGCAATGCTGCCCAGGCCGGCAAGATTGAGCATCATCTCGCCGCCGGTCTGACTGATGGTGACGCTGCTGACCGTGGCCGGCAGCATGGTGTACATGTCATGCTGCTTGCCATCGATGGTGGTCTTGGCGGCAAAGGTGTAGGTGCCAGGATCGACCTTCTCACCCGCGTCATTGGTGCCATCCCAGACGAAGGCGGCATTGCCGGCCTTCTGCTCGCCCAGGTCGATGGTCTTGACCACCTTGCCATCCTTGTCGGTGATGGTGACGGTGGCATTGCTCAGCGACTGCGGCACCACCACCGAGCCATTGAAGCTCTTGGTGGTGTCGACCACGGCCTTGTCGGTCTGGGCGATCACCGAGCGACCGACCAGCGACGACGCCTGCAGCGCCTGGGACGATTTGTAGCTGCCAGAGATCGCAGTCACCGACTCATTGAGGGTGGTGATACCTTCCAGGCTACTGAACTGCGCCAGCTGGGCGACGAACTCGCTGTTGTCCTGAGGATCGAGCGGGTTCTGGTTACGCATCTGGGTAACCAGCAACTGCAGGAACGCATCCTTGCCCAGGGTCTGGTTGCCGGTCTTGCTGTTGGTTGCCGAAGCAACGCCACTGGAGTTGGTCTCGGAAGTCTTCTTGACCGACGCCTTGAGCACGTCGTTCAGGTTTACACCGGCGGTGGTGTCGTTAACGCTTGCCATTGGCTTCGTCCTTTATCACTGACCCAGGGTCAGGACCTTCTGCATCATGGTCTTGGCCGTGTTCATCAGCTCGGCGTTGGTCTGGAACGAGCGACTGGCAGAGATCATGTCCGCCATCTCCTCGACCACATTGACGTTCGGGTAGTAGACATAACCGTCTTTGTTCGCCGCCGGATGATTCGGCTCGTAGCGCGCTTCAAGGTTGCTTTGATCCTCCACCACACCGAGCACCTGAACACCCTGACCGGCCTCGCCCTGATCCTGGAACAGCGACTGGCTGACACCGCCCTGGGCTTGCTGGAAGGTGGTGGCAAACACCGGATGGCGCGCGCGATAGGTCTGATCGATGCTCGACGAAACCGTCTCGGCGTTGGCAATGTTCGAAGCGACGGTGTTCAGACGCGTGGTCTGCGCACTCATGCCGCTACCGGCAATGTTGAAGACACTGGCGAGGGACATGACTTACTCTCCGCGCAGGGCCGATACCAGCCCTTTGAATTTACTGTTGAGCAGCGTGAAGCTGGCCTGAAAACCTACGGCGTTTTCCGCGTAGCTCGACTGTTCAAGCTGGGCATCGACGGTGTTCTGGTCGATCGACGGCTGCATCGGCGTGCGGTACTGCAGGGTTTCATCACCCACGCTCAGGCCTTCAGCCTCGATGTGCCGGGTATTGGTACGATCCAGCGCAAAATGCCCCTTGCTTGTCTTCTCGGCCTGAGCCGCCAGGACTGAGGCGAAGTCCATGTCACGCGCTTTGTAGTTCGGCGTGTCGGCGTTGGCGATGTTGTTGGCCAGCACCTCGGCGCGCTGGGCGCGAAAGCCCAATGCCTTTTCGTGGATGCCGAGCGCTTTGTCGAAGCTGATGCTCATGTCGGGGAAACCTTCGAAGGTTTTTCGTTGACTGAGCTAGAGCAAGAGCCATGCCAAAAAACAAAACCCCGTAAATACGGGGCTTTGAGTGATTTGCCGCTGGCGGCAATGCCAGAAAAGCGGCAAAGGATTTCCGCTCGGCGCCAGCAAAGCGGCAATTCTGGAGAGCGGCCTACTTGGCCTGGTAGATGATCCCCGGGCTGCACTGAACCATCTGGTAATGATCCGGCAAGCCATTGAGCGCTTCGGACGCCCCGAGGAACAGATAACCACCCGGCTTGAGCGTGCTGTGGATACGCAACAGGATGTCTTTCTTGACCTGGGCCGAGAAGTAGATCAGCACGTTGCGGCAGAACACGATGTCGAACTTACCCAGGCTTGCGTAACTGTCGAGCAAGTTGAACGAGCGAAATTCCACGCGACTGCGAATCGGCGCCTTGATCGCCCAGCGCCCGGGCGCCTTGACATCGAAGTAGCGCTGCAGACGTTCCTGGGACAATCCACGGGCAATCGCCAGGCTGTCGTACTCACCGGTCTTGCAGTTATTGAGCATGGCGCCGGACAGGTCAGTGGCAACAATCTGCGCCCCCATCTTCAGCTGGCCGATGTTGCTGCGCTCGAACTCATCGATCGCCATCGAGATCGAGTACGGCTCCTGCCCCGAGGAACAGGCGGCCGACCAGATACGCAGGCGCTGTCCGGGATTGGCCTTGATCTGCTCAGGCAATACCTTGTTCTTCAGCACTTCGAAGGGATAGGTGTCACGAAACCACAGGGTTTCGTTGGTGGTCATGGCATCCACCACCAGCTCGCGCAAACCGCTGCGCGGCTGGCTCTGGATACGCTGTACCAGTTCGGTCAGGGACTTGATGCCCTGCTGCTCCATCAGCTTGTTGAGACGGCTGGAGACCAGGTACTGCTTATTTTCGCCCAGCAGGATGCCACAGGCTTTTTCCAGGAAGACCCGGAACTGTTCGAAATCCAAATTACCCGTAGACAAAGATGCCGCCTCTTAAATCGTGTGAACCGCCAGGGGCACAGCCCCCGGCCGTTAGTGCGTGGCCTTGATGCGATCGACGACGCGTTGGGCGAGGTCGTCCGGCTTGAACTTGGCCAGGAAATCATCGGCCCCGACCTTCTTGACCATCGCCTGGTTGAACACTCCGGAAAGCGAAGTATGCAGGATGATGTGCAATTTTTGCATGCGCGGGTCGCTGCGAATCTCGGCCGTCAGGGTGTAGCCGTCCATCTCCGGCATCTCGATATCGGAGATCATCATCAGGAATTCTTCTTCCGGACGCTTGCCCTCATCCACCAGCTTGCGCAGGTACTCGAGCGCCTGGCGGCCATCATTGAGCGCCACCACTTCGACCCCGACCGTCTGCAGGCAACGACTAACCTGCTTGCGCGCCACCGACGAATCGTCGACCGTCAGTACCCGCAGCAGCACTGCCTTGTCCTGCACCTCGGCATCGACCACCCCGGCAGAAATCGACTCGGACGTCGGCGCAACTTCGGCGAGGATCTTCTCCACGTCGATGATCTCGACCATCTTGTTGTCGACCCGAGTCACCGCCGTCAGGTAGTGATCACGCCCGGTACCCTTGGGTGGCGGATGGATCTCCTCCCAGTTCATGTTGACGATGCGCTCCACCGAGTGCACCAGAAAGCCCTGGGTCTTGGTGTTGTACTCGGTGATGATCACAAAACTCTTGCTGACATCTTCACTCAGACCGGGCATACCGGTCGCCATCGCCAGATCGAGGATCGGGATGGTTGCCCCACGAATATTCGCGACACCGCGCACTACCGGATTGGACTTGGGCATCACGGTCAGGGGTGGACATTGCAGCACCTCCCGCACCTTGAACACGTTGATCCCGTAGAGCTGCTCGCCATTGAGACGAAACAGCAACAGCTCCAGGCGATTCTGCCCCACCAGTTGCGTGCGCTGGTTCACTGAATCCATTACACCAGCCATGCAAGACTCCCTCACCAAACGCTTCGAACTTCGTACCCAGTCTCGGCACGCGCTTTGCTTTTTTTAATCGTATGAACACGAAAACGACATTTTTCCGACGCCTGACCGGCCACCTGACCAGCTATCTTGCTGCGCTGTGCCTGCTGATTCCGGGCACCCGACTTCTGGCTGACGCTTTCACCTTGCCTGAACAGCTTATCGGCGTCACCCAGGGGTTTCTTGAATTCACTGTTGAAGACTACCTGGCCAGCAGCCAGACCCAAGGCCGCTACGAAATCCAGGTCAACACCCTCGACCCGCGCCTGCGCATGCCGCAGTGCGACCGGCAACTGGACGCCAATCTGGAAAGCCCGGCACAGCCGCTGGGCCGCGTGACCGTAAGGGTGCGCTGTAACGGCAGCTCACCTTGGACGGTGTTCGTGCCCGCCCAGGTACGCCTGTTTCGCAATGTTGTCACCGTGGTGCGCCCGCTCAAACGCGAAAGCATTGTCGGCGAACAGGACGTCAGCCTGCGCGAACGTGATGTCGGCGCGCTGAACCAGGGGTTTCTGAGCGATCTGGAACAGGCGATCGGGCTCAAGGTTATCCGACCGACGGTCATGGATCAGGTGCTGACCCCTCAACACCTGGAACAGGCCGAAGTGGTCCGCAAGGGTGATCAGGTGGTCATCACCGCCCGCAGCGGCACGCTCAGTGTACGCATGCCAGGCGAAGCCCTGAGCAAAGGCGGCCTGAGCGAACAGATCCGGGTACGCAATCTCAACTCCAAACGGGTGGTCAAGGCCAGGGTAACCGGGCCCGGCCAGGTCGAAGTGTCCATGTAAACGGGAGAACCACGAAGAACTCTGGCGATAAGGAACCGCTTTTCCTAAACTGTGTCCCATTGGGTGCCCGGAACCTGCTGCGCAGTCTGCACTGCAATTGCGCCTAAAGTTTCTTTCGGGTTGGCCGAAAACAAGGCAAGCGTCCCTATACCCAGAGGTTTTCTGATCATGGTCATCGACTTCAGTCGTTTGAATAACTCCCCGTCGGTTGCCGGCGTGCGTACCGGCAACAGCCAGGAAAGCACTGCCAGCAACACCGCCGCCAAGGCCGATTCCGTCGCCCAGGGCAGCGCCAGCGGGGAAGCCGTACACCTCAGCCACGAGGCCCAGCAGTTGCAAAAGGTCAGCGACAAGCTGCGCGACCAGCCGATTGTCAACAGCGCCCGGGTGGCGGAGTTGAAGCAGGCGATCGCCGACGGCAGCTACCAGGTCGACAGCAACCGCGTCGCCAGCAAACTGCTTAATTTCGAAGCTCAGCGCTAGCCCCTGGCGCGCTGACTTCAGGACGCTTGAACCAAAGAGCCAGCCATGCACGACACTACCTTGCTGCAATTGATCGAAGATGATTTTGCTCCAGCGCAACAATTGCTTGAATTGCTGCAGACCGAGTCGATCGCCCTGCACGGCCGTGACATGCCGCTGCTGGAAGACATTCTGGCGCGCAAGCAATCGCTGGTAATCCTTCTTGATCAGCAAGGTCGGCGGCGCAGTGAACTGCTTGCCAGCCTTGGCCTGAGCCAGGACCGCGAAGGTGTTGCACAACTGGCCAGCCAGTCATCGCTGGGCGAGTTGCTGCTGCAACAGCTGGACGTACTGGGCAAACTGCTTGCCGACTGCCAGGCCGTCAACGAGCGCAATGGCCGCTCGATCCAGCTTCAGCAAAGCACCACAGCCAATCAGATCAGAATCCTCATGGGCGGCGAATCACCGTCGCTGTATGACGCTCGGGGATCGACCTCGCCCCTTGCCAAGCCACGGGCGCTCAGCCAGGCTTGATTCCCTGTATCAAGGCACGGAACATACTGGCAAAATGCCGTTACTTGCGTGTGCCGTTTATGCCTGGAGATTGATTACCCGTGTTCAATGAAGCAGAAGCTCCGCAGCCACCAAAGGTGCTCACCACTCCTTTGGAAATTGCCGCCAACTTGCGGTCGCTGCAAGAGAGCCATGACCCGCTGATCATCACCTTCCACGAACGCAGCCAGCGTTTCCAGAGCTATGTGGTCGAGGTCGACCGCGAAAGCAATCGCCTGGCGCTTGATGAAATGGTCCCGCGCGACGGTGAGCGCTACCTGGAGAACGGCGAGCCGTTCCGGGTCGAGGGCTTTCATGATGGTGTGCGGATCGCCTGGGAGTGCAATACCCCGCTGAGCATCAGCGAAGTTGACGGCCATCGCTGCTACCGTGGCGCACTGCCGACTGCAGTGGCCTACCACCAGCGCCGCAATGCCTTCCGTGCTGCACTGAAACTGTCGCAACTGGTCGACGTCAAGCTCGATGGCGACAAACTCAAGGGCAATGGTGAATTGCGCGGCAAGTTGCTGGACATCTCCGCTACCGGCTGCAAGCTGCGCTTTGAAGGCAATGTCGAGGAGCGCCTGCAACTGGGTCAGGTCTACGAGAAATTCGCCTCCGGCGCACCGCTGGGTTTGTCCCAGGTCGAAGTGGAGCTGCGTCATCTGCATTTCGAAGAGCGCGTCAACACCACCTTTGCGGGTGTGCGCTTTCACAACCTGAACGGGCAGATGCAGCGCAAGATCGAAACCTTTGTCTATCAGCTGCAGCGTGAAGCGCGACGGTTCGATAAAGACGATTACTGAGTTTCACAGCATCGCGGGGCAAGCCCGCTCCCACCGGATATTCACCCTCCCAGTGGGAGCGGGCTTGCCCTGCGATAAAGTTCACACCGGTGCCGGTTTCTCCTCCGTCCCGGCTGCATCACCCTCCTCCTGATCGCTATCCTCCTCGGTATCCTCAGCCGCCACCGGCGTCTGCATCTGATCCTGCACGCTCTGCTCATCAACCCGCGGATCGAGTGCGGCCGACAAGGGCGAACCCGCCGCCGGCATGGCCACGTGATTGAGCGGCGCATCGTCGACCTGGTGCAGACCGGTGACCGCCTTCGGCCGAATCCGCCAGACCAGCACCAGGGCAAAGAACACAAAAAAGGCATACAGCATCTGCGTGCCGAAAACCTTCATCAGCACCCCCGCCACCAGCGGCCCGATACTGGCGCCGACACCGTAGGTCACCAACAGCATGGCAGTCAGCGAAACCCGCCGCTCGCTTTCCACATGGTCGTTGGAAAAAGCCACCGCCAGGGGATACAGACAGAACTGCAGCAACGACACGGCAAAGCCGGCAGCGAACAAGACAACCAGCGGCACCGTCGGCATGATCGCCAGGGGCAACGCGGCAATCGCCAGGCCCACGGCTACGCTACGGATCAAGACCGCGCGATCATAGCGATCCGACAGCCAGCCCAACGGCCACTGCACCAGCAGGCCGGCAAAGATGCAGCAGCCCATGAACAGACCGATGTACTCGGTGCTCAGCCCTTGCTTGGCTGCATACAACGGCGCCAGACCATAGAAAGAGCCAACGATCAGCCCCGAGCCCAGCACCGTGCTCAAAGACTGTGGCACCCGCTTGATAAAGAAGCGCGGTTCCATCGGCGCCGGGCGCAATGGTGCCGGGTGAATGCGCCGGGTCATTGCCACCGGCACCAGGCACAAGGCAAAACACATGGCCACCAGCATCAACAGCTCCGGCCCCAGTTGCGGATGCGCGACCAGTATCAACTGCCCCAGCACCAGGCCCAGGTAGGAGGCAATCATGTAGCCGCTGAACACCGCCCCACGCTGTTTGGCATCCGCCTGCTCGTTGAGCCAGCTTTCAATGACCATGTACTGGCACATCATCCCCAGACCGACGATCACCCGCAGCACCACCCAGGCCGGCAACCAACTGACCAGGCCATGCCCGAGCACCGCCGCACCGACGATCCCGGCACAGGTGGCATAGGCCCGGATATGGCCAACCCGGGCAATCAGGCGGTGACCGATCTTGCCGCCCAGGGCCAGACCGAAATAGTTGGCCGCCATGAGCGCACCGACCCAGAGGCTGTCGACATGATCGGCAGCCAGGCGCAAGGCCAGGTAAGTACTCAACAAGCCGGAACCAATCAACATCATCAGCGCAGCGAAATACAGCGCGCGAAAAGACTTCCAGATCTGTCGCATCAGCGTCCCGAACGGCCCCTTGAGCAGGTGGAAAAACTGCTTGAAAGCATAAGTGAAAATAACCGTGCTGCAGGTCTGGGGACTAAAAAAACACTAGGCCTGAGCCGCCAGCACGCGACGCTCCCACGGGGTGATTTCATCGAAGAAACTGGTCAGTTCCAGCGTCTTGGTGGCGATGTAGCCGTCGATGAACTCGGCACCGAACAACTCCCGTGCAAGCGCACTGTGCTTCAGACGCTCAAGCGCCGCATGCAAGGTACATGGCAGGCTCAAATGCTCCGGCACCTCGAACTCACCCTGGATAGCCGGCGCAGGCTCCAGCTGCTGCTCGATGCCATACAGACCGGCGGCAAGGCTGGCGGCGATAGCCAGATAGGGGTTAGTGTCCGCACCGGGCAAACGGTTCTCAACCCGCCGCGCCACCGGCGAACTGGCCGGAATGCGCAGGCCGGCAGCGCGATTGTCTTCTGACCAGCAGGCATTGTTGGGCGAAGCGTAAGGGTGACACAGGCGCTGATAGGAATTGACGTTCGGCGCAAACAGCGCAGTGAAGTCCGCCATGCAGGCCTGCAAGCCACCGATGAAATGACGGAAGGTCGCAGTCGGTTTGCCGTCGGCGTCGCTGAACACGTTGCGGCCGCCGTTGATCTCTACCAGGCTCTGGTGAATATGCATGGAACTGCCCGGCGTGTGTGCCAGGGGCTTGGCCATGCACACCACGGTCAGGCCATGCTTGAGCGCAACCTCTTTGAGCAAATGCTTGAACAGCAGGGTCTGGTCGGCTAACAACAAAGGATCGCCGTGCAGCAGGTTGATCTCGAACTGGCTGACACCCATTTCATGCATGAAGGTGTCGCGCGGCAAGCCCAAGGCTTCCATGCAGCGATAGACCTCGCTGAAGAACGGGCGCAGGCCGTTGTTGGAACTGACGCTGAACGCCGAATGCCCCTCTTCGCGACGACCATCCTTGCCCAGTGGCGGCAGGAACGGCTGGTGCGGGTCGGTATTGGGCGCGAAGACAAAAAACTCAAGCTCGGTTGCCACCACCGGTGCCAGGCCGCGGGCTGCGTAACGCGCAATCACCGCCTTGAGCAAACCACGCGTGGAAAGGCCTGAGCTTGCGCCGCTCAGTTCGACCGCATCACAAATCGCCAGGGCACGCGGCTCGTCGCTCCAGGGCAGACGGTGGATCTGCTGAGCATCGGCTACCAGGGCCAGGTCGCCATCGTCGCTACCGTAGAAGCGCGCTGGCGGATAGCCACCCATGATGCACTGCAGCAACACCCCTCGGGCCATCTGCAAACGCCGGCCTTCGAGAAATCCTGCGGCAGTCATTACCTTGCCGCGCGGCACGCCATTGAGGTCCGGCGTAACGCACTCGATCTCATCAATGCCGCTCAATCGCTCCGCGAGCGCACACTGGCCACTGGTCGTCATGACACTATCCTTATTGTTTTCGCATGCCGTGAAAGGCGATAGCTACAACATAGGCACCAGGCGTTCGGAATTTCAAGCACCCAGACTGGGCATGATCGAAATTTTCTACAGGCCTGATTTCTGCAGTCACCCGGGCAAGGTCATGCCATTGGCCGGCAACGGCAAGGCAGTCTTGTAGCGCACCTGCTTCAAGGCAAAGCTGGAGCGGATGTTGGCCACGCCGGGCAAACGCGTGAGGTAATCAAGAAAGCGTTCCAGCGCCTGGATGCTTGGCAGCAACACCCGCAACAGGTAATCCGGGTCCCCGGTCATCAGGTAGCACTCCATGACCTCCGGGCGCTCGGCGATTTCTTCTTCAAAGCGGTGCAGGGATTGCTCCACCTGCTTTTCGAGGCTGACATGAATGAACACATTGACGTCCAGCCCCAGTACTTCCGGGGCCAGCAAGGTTACCTGCTGACGTATCACGCCCAGCTCCTCCATGGCCTTGACCCGGTTGAAGCAGGGCGTCGGCGACAGGTTGACCGAGCGCGCCAGCTCGGCGTTGGTGATCCGGGCGTTTTCCTGAAGGCTGTTGAGAATACCGATGTCGGTGCGATCCAGTTTGCGCATGAGAAAATTTCACCTGTTTTTTGTCTTTATAAAGAATGTTTATCCGCAAGCCCGAACAAAGGCAATGAACTTGAGAGAAATATTCTTCAGGCGCCCGAATATCATGTAGGACAAGACTGACTCCCTGGTCACAAGCCGGGGTTTCAGCAGCGACCGCTTCAAAGCTCAACAAAAACACAAGACAGAGCGAGCGTAAAAAAGCATGAACGAGTACGCCCCCCTGCGTCTGCATGTGCCCGAGCCTACCGGCCGGCCAGGCTGCCAGACTGATTTTTCCTACCTGCGTCTGAACGATGCCGGCAAGGTCCGTAAACCTCCCGTCGATGTAGAAGCCGCCGATACCGCGGATATCGCCTATAGCCTGATCCGCGTACTGGATGACAAAGGCAATGCCCTGGGCCCATGGGCCGAGGACATCGGTCCCGACGTCCTGCGCCAAGGCATGCGCACCATGCTCAAGACCCGGCTGTTCGACAGCCGCATGGTGGTCGCCCAGCGCCAGAAGAAAATGTCCTTCTATATGCAGAGCCTGGGCGAGGAAGCCATCGGCAGCGGTCAGGCCATGGCCCTGAACCGCACGGACATGTGCTTCCCCACCTACCGCCAGCAAAGCATTCTCATGGCCCGCGACGTGTCGCTGGTAGAGATGATCTGCCAGCTGCTGTCCAACGAGCGTGATCCGCTCAAGGGCCGCCAGTTGCCGATCATGTACTCGGTACGTGAAGCCGGTTTCTTCACCATCAGCGGCAACCTCGCGACCCAGTTCGTCCAGGCTGTCGGCTGGGCCATGGCCTCGGCGATCAAAGGCGATACCAAGATCGCCTCGGCCTGGATCGGTGACGGCGCCACCGCCGAATCCGACTTCCACACCGCCCTGACCTTCGCCCACGTATACCGCGCGCCGGTGATCCTCAACGTGGTCAACAACCAGTGGGCAATCTCCACCTTCCAGGCGATCGCCGGGGGTGAATCGACCACCTTCGCCGGTCGTGGCGTCGGTTGCGGCATCGCTTCGCTGCGGGTCGACGGCAACGACTTCATCGCCGTCTACGCCGCCTCGCGCTGGGCCGCCGAACGCGCCCGCCGTGGCCTGGGCCCGAGCCTGATCGAATGGGTCACCTACCGCGCCGGCCCGCACTCGACTTCGGACGATCCGTCCAAGTACCGCCCCGCCGACGACTGGAGCCACTTCCCGCTTGGCGACCCGATCGCCCGCCTCAAGCAGCACCTGATCGCCATCGGCCACTGGTCCGAGGAAGAGCACCAGGCGGTTACCGCCGAACTCGAGGCCGAGATCATCAAGGCGCAGAAAGAAGCCGAGCAGTACGGCACCCTGGCCGGCGGCCAGATGCCAAGCCCAGCGTCCATGTTCGAGGATGTCTACAAGGAGATGCCGGAGCACCTGCGCCGGCAGCGCCAGGAACTGGGGATCTGACATGAACGATCACACCACCACTATTCAGTTGGAAACCGCCATGGCGACTACCACCATGACCATGATCCAGGCCCTGCGCTCGGCCATGGACATCATGCTTGAGCGCGATGACAACGTGGTCGTCTATGGCCAGGACGTTGGCTACTTTGGCGGCGTGTTCCGCTGCACCGAAGGCCTGCAGACCAAGTACGGCAAGTCGCGGGTCTTCGATGCACCGATCTCCGAAAGCGGCATCGTCGGTACCGCCGTGGGCATGGGCGCGTACGGCCTGCGCCCAGTGGTCGAGATTCAGTTCGCCGACTACTTCTACCCGGCCTCCGACCAGATCGTCTCCGAGATGGCCCGCCTGCGTTATCGCTCGGCGGGTGAATTCGTCGCCCCGCTGACCCTGCGCATGCCGTGCGGCGGCGGCATCTACGGTGGCCAGACCCACAGCCAGAGTCCTGAGGCGATGTTTACTCAGGTCTGCGGCCTGCGCACCGTTATGCCGTCCAACCCCTACGACGCCAAAGGCCTGCTGATCGCCTCGATCGAGAACGACGACCCGGTGATCTTCCTTGAGCCCAAACGCCTGTACAACGGCCCGTTCGACGGCCACCACGACCGCCCGGTAACCCCGTGGTCGAAACACCCGGCTGCCGCCGTCCCCGATGGCTACTACACCGTGCCGCTGGACAAGGCCGCCATCACCCGCCCCGGCAATGACGTCACCGTGCTCACCTATGGCACCACGGTTTACGTGTCGCAAGTGGCCGCCGAGGAAACCGGTGTCGATGCTGAAGTCATCGACCTGCGCAGCCTGTGGCCACTGGACCTGGAAACCATCGTCGCCTCGGTGAAAAAGACCGGCCGCTGCGTGGTCGTCCACGAAGCCACGCGCACCTGCGGTTTCGGTGCCGAGCTGATCGCGCTGGTCCAGGAACACTGCTTCCATCACCTCGAAGCCCCGATCGAGCGCGTCACCGGTTGGGACACCCCCTACCCGCATGCGCAGGAATGGGCGTATTTCCCCGGTCCCTCACGTGTGGGCGCGGCATTGAAACGGGTCATGGAGGTCTGAATGGGCACGCACGTCATCAAGATGCCGGATATCGGTGAAGGCATCGCACAAGTTGAACTGGTGGAATGGTTCGTCAAAGTCGGCGACACCGTCACCGAAGACCAGGTCGTGGCCGATGTCATGACCGACAAAGCCACCGTGGAAATCCCCTCGCCGGTCAGCGGCAAAGTGCTGGCGCTGGGCGGGCAACCCGGTGAAGTCATGGCGGTGGGCAGCGAGCTGATCCGCATCGAAGTCGAAGGTGCGGGCAATTATCAGGAAGGTGCGGCAGCACCGGCAGCACCGGCAGCTGCAGTTGCCGCCCCGGCTCCGGTCGCGGCCAGCAAGCCGGAACCACAAGCCGAAAAACCTGTGCCTGTCACCGCAGCCGCGCCAGCCAGCACACACGCCCCGGCCCCGATCGTCCCGCGCGAAGCCAACGAGCGCCCTCTGGCCTCGCCGGCTGTGCGCAAACGTGCCCTGGATGCCGGTATCGAACTGCGTTACGTACATGGCAGTGGCCCGGTCGGCCGCATCCTGCATGAAGACCTGGATGCCTTCCTCACCCAGCCGACAATAAGCACGCAAAGCGCACCGGGCGGTTACGCCAAGCGCAGCGACAGCGAGCAGATCCCGGTCATCGGCCTGCGCCGCAAAATCGCCCAGCGCATGCAGGACGCCAAGCGCCGCGTCGCGCACTTCAGCTATGTCGAAGAGATCGACGTCACCGCCCTGGAAGAGCTGCGCCTGCACCTGAACAAGAAGTGGGGCGACAGCCGCGGCAAGCTGACCCTGTTGCCGTTCCTGGTACGCGCCATGGTCGTGGCCTTGCGTGAATTCCCGCAGATCAACGCCACCTACGACGACGAAGCCCAGGTCATCACCCGCCACGGCGCGGTGCATGTCGGCATCGCTACCCAGGGCGACAACGGCCTGATGGTACCGGTGCTGCGCCATGCCGAAGCCGGCAGCCTGTGGAGCAACGCTGGCGAAATCGTACGCCTGGCCAATGCCGCGCGCGGCAACAAAGCCAGCCGTGAAGAGCTGAGCGGTTCGACCATTACCCTGACCAGCCTCGGCGCCTTGGGCGGCATTGTTTCCACGCCGGTGGTCAACACGCCGGAAGTGGCCATCGTCGGCGTCAACCGCATGGTCGAACGGCCGATGGTGATCAACGGCCAGATCGTCATCCGCAAGATGATGAACCTGTCCAGCTCGTTCGATCACCGGGTGGTCGACGGGATGGACGCGGCACTCTTCATCCAGGCCATCCGCGGCCTGCTCGAACAACCTGCCAGCCTGTTTGTGGAGTGACCATGCAACAGACCCTCAACACCACCCTGCTGATCATCGGTGGCGGCCCTGGCGGTTATGTCGCGGCCATTCGCGCCGGCCAGCTGGGCATTCCCACGGTTCTGGTCGAAGGCCAGGCCCTGGGCGGCACCTGCCTGAACATCGGCTGCATTCCCTCCAAGGCGCTGATCCATGTCGCCGAGCAGTTCCACCAGACCCGACAGCACAGCCAGCAGTCGAACCTGGGCATCAAGGTCTCGGCGCCGAGCCTGGACATCGGCCAGAGCGTAGCCTGGAAAGACGGCATCGTTGATCGGTTGACCAGCGGTGTCGCCGCCCTGCTGAAAAAGCACGGGGTCAAGGTGATCCATGGCTGGGCGAAGATCCTCGACGGCAAGAGCGTCGAAGTCGATGGCCAACGCATCCAGTGCGAGCACCTGCTGCTGGCCACCGGCTCCAGCAGCGTCGAATTGCCGATGCTGCCGCTCGGCGGCGCGGTCATCTCTTCCACCGAAGCCCTGGCGCCGAAAGCCCTGCCCAAGCACCTGACAGTGGTCGGCGGTGGCTACATTGGCCTGGAACTGGGTATTGCCTACCGCAAACTCGGCGTCGAGGTCAGCGTGGTCGAAGCCCGCGAGCGGATTCTGCCGACCTATGACAGTGAGCTGACCGCGCCGGTAGCCGAGTCGATCAAAAAGCTCGGGATCAAGCTTTATCTCAAGCACAGCGTCGAAGGCTTTGATGCCGACAGTCAACGCCTGCAGGTGCGTAACCCGGACGGCGAATTGCTGCAACTGGATACCGATCAGGTCCTGGTCGCCGTAGGTCGCAAACCGCGCACCCAAGGCTTCAACCTGGAAAGCCTGGCGCTGAAGATGAACGGCGCGGCGATCGCCATCGACGAACGTTGCCAGACCAGCATGCGCAATGTCTGGGCCATCGGCGATCTCAGCGGTGAACCGATGCTCGCCCACCGGGCCATGGCCCAGGGCGAGATGGTCGCGGAAATCATTGCCGGCAAAACCCGGCGCTTCGAACCCACTGCCATTGCCGCAGTGTGCTTCACCGATCCGGAACTGGTGGTGGTCGGCAAGACCCCGGAGCATGTCGAACAGGAAGGCCTGGACTGCATCGTTGCGCAGTTCCCGTTCGCCGCCAACGGCCGGGCCATGACCCTGGAATCAAAAAGTGGTTTTGTGCGCGTGGTCGCGCGTCGCGACAATCACCTGATCCTTGGTTGGCAAGCCGTCGGCGTCGGCGTTTCGGAATTGTCGACGGCGTTCGCCCAGTCCCTGGAAATGGGCGCCCGCCTGGAAGATGTGGCCGGCACCATCCATGCCCACCCGACCCTTGGCGAGGCAGTCCAGGAAGCGGCATTGCGGGCACTCGGTCACGCCCTGCACCTGTAACACACTGAAGCGGCTGCGGCCGATTTGACCCGCTGTGCGCAAGCGCAGCGGGTCTTTTTTTGCCTACGCAGCCACACCCCGAACCTCATTGAGCACCCATTCGCAGAACGCTCTTACTTCCAGGCGCTCGGCAGCCTCCTTCTGACTGACGATGTAGTAGGAAAACTGCGCAGGCCAGGGCTTGTCGAGCACCTTGATCAATTTGCCCGCGGCCATTTCCTGCCTTGCATGGTCTTCGGATACCAGCGCCAGGCCCTGGCCGGATTCGGCCGCACGAATCAACAGCAAATCATCCTCAAAGCTCGTGCCGCGCTCGCTACGCGGATCTGCTGGCACACCATGGGCACTGAGCCAAAGCGCCCAGTCGGCGCGGTCGGTGTCATGCAGCAAGGGGTAGTTCAGGCAGTCCTGCGGCTCTTTGACGGGCGCGCCCGCGGCCAGCAGTTCGGGACTGGCCACCGGCACCATCACCGGGGTGATCAAACGCGTCACATGCAGGTCCGGATAATGTCCCAGGCCGTGACGCAGGGCGATATCCACTTTGTCGCGGCGCAAGTCGACCAGACACCCGGTGGTCTCGACCCGCACCTCGATCTGCGGGTACATCCGCGTAAAGCCGCCCAGACGTGGTACCAGCCAGGACGCAGCAAAGGCAGGCACGGTGCTGATCGTCAGCACCTGCCGCTCCTTCACACCTTCCAGGCCACGCACAATGCTCTCGATCTGACCGAATGCTTCATGCAACAACGGGTGCGCCTGCGCTCCCGCCTCGGTCAGGCGTACACCGTGATGTTCGCGAATAAACAGCGAAGTACCGACACGCTCTTCCAGTAGACGGATTTGCTGACTGACTGCCCCGGAAGTGACATTCAATACCTGCGCGGCTGTTTTGATACTCCCGTAATGACCAACTTCAACAAACGTACGCAGTGCGAGCAATGGAATCGAAGGCTTGATCATGGTTTAGTTTTTCTATCCTTACTTTTAAGCATTTATCGTTTCCCATCCACAATAAAGCAGGACACCCTATTCCTTCAGGAGCTTTGTTTTATAGGCCGAGTAACGATGACAGCTTCGAGGATAAACAGTTTCGAAACAAATTCAACGGTGAATTTTTCTTAACCCAGGGTATAGAAAAACACAGGGCGCAATTTACGTTCTGTGATGTTTCCTGCGTCGCCACGTTCTTTAAACCTGCGCGACATCACGCTCAGTGAAGGCCAATTAATGATTTATCTTTATGCAGACAATACGCCCGAAAGTTTCAAGGTAACTATTACCCTGGAGGAGCTTGGCCTGAAGTACCAGCTTGAAGATATCGACGTAAAGCAACCGCCCCCGGCCTTTATGGAGCTCAGTCCGCGAGGCAGAATCCCGTTGCTGATTGATGACTACAGTGGCGTGTGCCTGCAGGAAACCTCGGTGATCCTTTTCTATCTGGCAAGCAAGGCAGACAGCCTTCTACCCCGCCACCAAGGCAACTGGGCCATCCTCAACGAGCTGGCAGCACACACGGCCGATATTCCTCCGGTCTTACAGCAATGGCGGTACTTTGCCCACGAAGACACCTCGCGCAATACCGAGGCGATTGAACATTTTCGTAGCATGGCCAACACCAGGTTGCACGCCCTCGATAGACGATTGCGCGAACAGCCTTATTTAATGGGAGAGCACTACACGATTGTCGACATTGCCAACTTCGCCTGGACCCACGGTATCCAGTTACTTGGTTTTGACTTCAGTCACTTCAAGGACTTGAGTGACTGGCACCAACGCGTTGCAACAAGGCCAGCGGTGCAGCGCGGGCTTGTTTTACCCGCACCGGCCTTTGCGCACTGAGCAGGTGGCCAACAGCATTCTGCTGGCCACTTTTCAGGCAACCCCGACTACCTTTGGAGTTGTTGAGCATCCCGCCTTTCAGCCCGCCTTGCGCACGGCATCGCGGGCCTTGTTCAGTTGCTCCAGCAGATTGTCGACGTCCGCCGTGGTCGAACGGTAGCTGGTGATGCAGGTTCGCAAAGTCTTCTCCTTGTTGAAGGTGGTCGATGACAGCCAGACCTGGTTGGCGGCCAGCGTCTGGGCCAGGATCTGTTCCACATCGGCCTTGCCCGCGTCCTTGAAGCAGATAACCGGCAGTTGCGTGGCGTTCACCACCACCCAGCCGTGCTGCTCAAGTGAAGACTTCAAATAGGCGCCCAGCTCGACCTGATAGTCGATCATCTTGCAAAAGCCTTCGCGACCGAGAATCGCCAAGGGGATGAACAGCTTCAATCCATTGAAACGCCGCGACCACTGCATGGAGTTGATGTAGGGATCGATATTGACGTCGTCGCCCGCCGGCATGTAGTTGGTAGAAACCGCGAACGGCTCGTTGAGCAGGGTTTTGTCGGCGCAGATGAACATTCCGGTACCCATGGGGGCGGTCAGCCACTTGTGCGCGTCCAGGGTGATGGAGTCGGCCTGATCGATGCCGCGCAACAGCGGGGAATGACTTTCGCTGAGCAGGATCGCGCCTGCCCATGCCGCATCGACATGGAAATACAGGTCGTGCTGCCTGGCCACATCAGCCATCTGCGCCAGCGGATCAATTACTCCGGCGTTGGTTGTGCCTGCAGTCCCTACCAGCATGAAAGGCAGGAAGCCGAGCCGACGATCTTCGGCGATGGCGGTGTTCAGTTGCGCGATATCCATTTTTCCGTGGCTATCGACCCCGACCAGACGTACAGCGTTATGCCCAAGCCCGGACTGCAGTGCAATCTTCAACCAGGCGAGGTGGCTATCGGCCGAAATGTAGAACACCGGTTGTGAAGCTTGAGATTGCAAGCCTTGCTTGGCGAACCCTGGGACCTTACGGGTCAGGGCGCAGATCATTGCCGTACAATTGGCCTCTGCGCCGCCGGTGGTGAAGGCGCCTCCGACGTGCGACGGGGCAAAGCCCGCCAGCAGGCCCAGATAGCGGATGAGCTTCTCTTCGATATCCACACAAGCCGGCGCGTGACTCCAGACAGCCAGTTGCGGATTGTAGAGGGCCGTAATGAAGTCGGCGATGCCGCCCCAGAACGAAGTGGTGGGATTGAACAGGCCAAAGTAATTCGGGCTGGTCACATGCACCATGCCCTGCTCCATCATACCCACTACATCCTTCAATACTGAGGCTGCCGAGTGGCTGCCATCAAAATCGTAGCGGGACATGACCCCGGCAATGTCCGCCTTGGACATCGACGGATTCACCTTGATCGTCGAGATGTCAGCGACATAATTCTCCACCACATCTTTGAGAAAGCCGAAAATTTCTGTGCGCTCGCCTTGCTCTGGAAAGAATGAGCTGATGATTTCGCGACTGACATCCGGGTCGATACGTGTTGCACTCATGATCAAACGTCCTTGAATCACATCAGATGGAATAGTCGAAAGGAACAACCACACTGGCCTGCAACGCGTCGAAGATTACGCCGGCACGGTAGGCAACCGCGGAGAACGACTGACCATCACTGATGCCATGCGTACGCTCCGACAGACCGTTGACATAGATCTGAACCCCCTCGCTGTTACGCAGCTTCACTTTGTACTGGCCATCGACTTCCAGCCCGCCTTGAGTGTCCTTGACCAGGTACTCTTCCAGCGGTTTCAGCAAGCCTGGCACCATCGGCTGTTGATAACCGGTTCCCAGCGCAATGGCATCGACAACGTATTCACTCAGCGCCCCGGTAAAGGAGTCACGCAGCGTCACGTGGTACCCCTCGGCAGTCTTGGTGAGGGTCAGAATTTCCGAGTTCACCGCCATTTTCAGGCGCTCCCGGCCGACGATCTCGTCTTCATAAATCACCGAGTAGAGATGCTGACTCTCATCAACGTCGATACCCGAATAGTTGGTGCTTTTGACATGACTGAAGAAGCGGTTGCGCCCTTCTCCATCGAGGCCTTTGAAGTACTCGATGTTCTCCGGCAGAAACACCAGGTTGGGGAACTGCCCCAGCTGCGCCACCTTGAAGCCGATCGAGCGATGTACCGAGACAACATGGATATCGTCTTTCTTCGCGATCAGATCAGCAATCACCTCACCGGCACTCTGCCCCGAGCCCAGCACTAACCAGCGCTTGGGAATGTCACCATTGAATGCTTTGAGCCGATCCAGGTACTCACTGGCATGAAATACATGGGTGCCCATGCTTTGCTCGAACAGTGGCGGAACATTCGGCGTCGAGCCGTTGGAAAGAATCAACTTGCGGGTTTCATACGTGAAGCCCTGCCCGCTGACCTTGAAACCACTGAGCTGGCCGTCCTTCAGAATCGGCTCGATGGTGCTGACCGCATGGTCGTAACGCACGTACTCCGACAGTTTTCCGGCAACCCAGGTCATGTAGTCCGACCATTCGAAACGACTTGCCGGACGCCCCAGCAGACCGAACTTGAACAGCCGGTTCTTCTCCTTGAGGTACATGGCAAAGCTATACGGGCTTTGCGGGTTGCGCGGGGTCACCAGGTCACGATAGACGTGGTGGTTGATATCGGTATTGCTCAACAGCAGGTTCGGGTGCCAGGCACAGCTGGCAGCTTTTTCCAACGCCAGGAACGCGTGTCTGCCGCTGCCACCATGGGTGGCGAATTCTTCATCGTAGACACAAGCCAGGGCCAGGCCCGCCGGACCAAACCCGATGCACAGGGTATCGATGTAATGGTTGGACGTCGTCGCATGATTCATTTCAGGACACTCGATTAGTTTGAATGAGTTCGACTGGTCGCATCTGCTGATTGTCGTTGTTGGTCCACAGGCACAGCGCAGCGCGGCGCTGTTCGCCCTTGATGAAACTCAACGTACCCAGAGAAGTGGTGAAAGCGCCGCGATTGAGGTCGGCAATAAAGTCGTCGGAGGTCGCCTGCAGTTCGCTGACGATTTCCAGCGCCGCGATCGTCTCGAGAAAGAACACCCCAGGCATTTCACCGTAGCGCCGGACATATTCGCGCACGCATGGCGCCTCAGGATTGATCAGCCCGGCAGGCGCGAAGCCAACGCCGCGAATGCGCCCTGCGTTGATCGACGCTGGAATGCCCAGATGTGCACAAGCGGCATCGTCGGTGAGGATGAAATCGCGGTGTACTTCCTTGCTCTCGCAGGCCTGCAGAAACATCTCACTGCGGGCTCCGGTGCCGATGAAGACAATGCTCGAGTCTTTTTCAGCCACGCCAGAATCACGAGGCCGGCAGGCCAGCGTCGACTTGAGAAGGCCGGCCAGGTTCTGTGCATAACTGGATTCGTCGGTGTAGACCTCGATGTTGAACTCATCGCCTGGCGCGAACAGGCCCAGCATGGTCTCGACGATATCCCGGTTGTTTGCGCACACCCGGAACACCGAATCCCGATCCAGCGTCAGGTTGGTTTCCGTCGCGGAGGGCAACAACACGGCAATCCCGTGCTCGGCATAGAAACCGGCGGCACCGATTGCCGAGCTGCTTGCATAGTGCCCCACCACTACATCGACCCCCTGGGACACCAGGTAGTCGGCGGCGTGCGCGCCCCCTTCCAGCGAGCCATAGTCCTCACAGAGGATGAACTCGATCTCGTCACCTACGAACAGATCCTTGTAGATCTGCAAGGCACGCAGGACCGTCTCGGTGTGTATCGACCTGGCAGGATCCAGAATAGCGGCGAAGCCGCAGCGCAGTGATTTTTTCATTGGACCAGATCGACCTCGGGAAAACGTGCAAGGCCGTACACTGCGCTACCTTGTCCGAGTACCGGCCGCCCCTGGGAGCGCCCCGACAGCAACGTATTCTTGACGTTCTGGGCAACGGCCAGCGCGATCTTGTAGCCAATGCCGCAGAAGCCGGTGGCGGCAATGCAGCGATGATTCGCGTCGACGAAATCCAGTACCGGGCGACCATCCACGGTGTAAGAGTCAAAACCCTTGAGCACCGAAACCACATCATCGGCACGGTGATTGATCTTCGATCCCCCTAAGCGCGCGAGGATATCCGGCGCAATCAGCTTCTGGTCATAATCGAGCGCCTCGGGATTTTTCGCCGACACCCTGATCTTCGACCCGGCCTGGTAGAAGCCTCGATTGAGCGGGATAAGGTGGGTGCCGGTCTTGGTGTCGATGATCGGCAGGGGAATCTCGTGAGCGGTCGACAGGCTGGCCAATGGAATGCTCTTGGTATCAATCGGCAAGAACTCACAAAGGTCACCGGACCAGGCCCCTGCGGCCAGCACCACATAATCGGCCTCAAGCACGACATTCGCGCACCGCACCGTGACGCCACTGGCCGTGGTGCTGAAGCTGTCGACCTGAGTGTGCTCCATCACTGTATTACCAGCAGACTTGACCATGAACGCCAGATCACGCGCGGCCTTGCGGATATCACCAAAGCCGCCCTTGGCCTCATAGAGAACGGTGCGCACGTTGTCAGCCGAGTAGCAACCGCAACTGAGCTCGTAGGCTTTTTGTGCGCTGATCAGTTCCAGCGGATACAACGCATCGCTATAGGTGTTGATGCACTCGTTGATCGAGTCATAGTTGAGCTGGGTCTTTTCGCAGGCATAGAGAATCCCCGAGCGTTTCAGACTCTGGGCGAATACCTGACCTACCCGGGTCTCTTCCATCATCTCGATGCTCAGACGCGAGAGCTTGGCAATCTCCCGATCCGGGTCGTATAAACGAAACAAGGCCCCTGAAAATTTGGTTGCGCCATTGCCACCGATCGTCTCCTTTTCCAGCAAGGTGACCTGATGGCCTTCGACAGCCAGATTGGCGGCAATGGTGGTGCCGATGATCCCGCCACCAATGACGATAATACGTGCTGAATTAGTCAATCCGAGGCTCCTTGCCTGATTGTTCAAGGCCCAGCAGCGAAGAGAAGGTGTCCAGTTCATGCGCACTGAGCTGACTGCGCAGGACACCGGCGAGCTTCGGCATGGTTGGCGCACAGAGCAGAGTGAACAGCACCATCAGATTGCGCCGTACTCGGCCCTGCTCGATATCCATGTCCAGCGCCTCAAGCATCACCATCAGCATCTGCGCAATGTGCTTGATCGAAAAATTGTCATGCCGGGAACACTGCTGCCATTGCTCGACAACAGCTGCTTCGAAGTCAGACAACAACAGTGCATCGGAGGTATGCGCAGCCTGCGCCTGATCGAAAAACGCCGAGGAAATCTTCGGCAGCAGTTCAACGAAAATGCGTTTGCGCCAGGCCCAGAACTCTTCAGGGGAAAAGTTCTCGGTCTGCTCCTCTGGAGCGATCAATGACACGTAAAAACGCACGCTGTCGGAACAGGCATCACACACCAGGTCGCGAACCCAGATGGCATGACCGCGACTGGTCGAGAAATCCAGGCCATCGAGCTTCAGGAATGCATTGGTGTAAAACGCATTGCTGAACTTGAACTGCTCGTTCAGCAACACCTGCGCGGGATAGGCCAGCACATGGCTGTAGGAACAATCTATGCCAAGGAAATTGACCATGCGCGTCTTGTCGCTGAACAACAGCTCATAGGCATCGCGCGCTTGTTCGTTGCTCTCGGACAGCGCCTTGAGCGCGGCAAAGTAACCCGCCTGCCCCATGAACCAGGTATGCACCCGGTGCGCTTCATCATCATAGAGCTTGAGGCCCGACTCATCGGGACGGGTCACGCCCCAATCGAGCACGCCACGGGCAAACGCGTCGTCGATCCAGGCCCTGAGCTGCGGACGCATTGGCGACTGGGCCAGCCGTGCGCGCAACGCCGGAGCCACCGCAGAAAACTTGAGAAACTTGCGTTCCACCGGCAGGTGAGAAACCGGTTGTTTACACAGAATGCACTTCAGATCCTTCATTTCCAGGGCATTCGGTGCCATCGCACAAAACTCGCACTGACTCGGGTCAGAGCTGTTGCCACAATGGTTGCAGCCGCCCCGGGCGAATGCTTCGTAACCCCATACCTGGCAATGCTCACAGTAGGGCTCGATACTGGGCTTGGACTGGATCAGGCCACTGTCCAGGCCATGCTCGTAGAGCATCCGCGCAGCCGCTTCGAAATGACTGTTCTGGTACGACTCCAGCCAGTAGTCGACCTCAATGCCGACCATGCGCAGCGACTGCTGGATCTTCGCCGAGTTCTCCTTGGCCAGTGCCACTTCATCACCGGAGATTTCCATGGCCTTGCGTCGCAGGTACGACTGATAGTCATCCGAATAAGACACCAGATAACACGGGTTGCCCCTCAGACGCTGAGTTCGGGTAAAGATGTCGGCACTCAGAAACGGACCGGCAATATGGCCGATGTGCAGATCACCATTGGGCGTCGGCGGAGTAATGGTGACAATGAACTGATCATTCATGGCTGTTCTCCCAGCGACTTGAGAAAGTCTTTCGAACTTTCCCGGTCCCACCAGATCGAATAGAAGTGAAAGTCTGCCTCGCTGTCATTGATCACCGAGTGCTCGGTGTTCAACGGCAGCAGAATCAGATCGCCTTTTTCAGCCACCACGAATTCTTCACCGACCCGGACATTTGCCCGGCCATCGATAGCGATGAACAATTCATACTCATCATGGGAATGGCGCCGACTCTCGGTACCAGGACGAACCACGCACCAGGCGCCACCGAAGGGCGACTTCATGCCCTCCCAGGGCAGCAGCCTGGAACCATCCAGGTCATACTCATGAACCAGCGCCCCCCAGTTCATCTTGCGAAAGACCGTCATTGCCCGGCCTCCTCGCTGGCATCGAGCGCACTCATGTGCTCGGCCAGAACCTGCTCCAGAACCGCCAGCGCCTGGTCGACGCTTTCAGCGCTGACATTCAACGGTGGTAGCACCCGCAGAACGGTATCGTCGCGCCCGCCCAGCTCGGTGATCAGGCCATGGCGCAACGCGCGCTGCTGAATCTTCGCCGCCGTTGCTTCACAGACTTTGCCCGTGCGCGGGCTGAGAATTTCGACCCCCAGCATCAAGCCAAGACCGCGAACCTCACCCACCAGGGCAAAGTCCCGCTGCAGGTTTTCGAGGCGGCTGCGGATCTGTTGCGAGCGCTCGCGGACATTGCCCAGCACATCATCGCGCTTGAACACTTCAATCGCCTTGGCGCCTGCAACGAATGCCAGCTGATTACCGCGGAAGGTGCCGATATGACTGCCCGACGGCCAATTTTTCAGCGACTTCTGGTAGAACATCAGTGCCGATGGCAAGCCAATGCCACTGGTACCTTTTGAGGTCACAAAGATGTCCGGAGTGATGCCGTACTGCTCGAATGCATACCAGGTCCCGGTGCGTCCGCAGCCGGTCTGGATTTCATCGATGATCAGCGGAATGGAAAATTTCTTCGCTACCCGGGCAACCCGCTCGACAAAGGTTTTGTCGGCCACATAAGCCCCGCCTTCGCCCTGTACCAATTCAAGGATGATCGCCGCGACATTGCCAAGCCCGGAATTGACATCTTCGAGCGCCGACTCCAGCAGCAGCGCAGCATCCACTTGTGCCTGGTTCAACACAGCGCTGGCTTGCGAGCGGGAAGTCGATCCATAAGGGAAGAAATGCACACCCGGCATTTTCCCGGGCACATTCTTTTTCATGCTGCGGTTGCCGGTCAGCGACAGGGCACCGTTGGTACAACCGTGGTAACCACCGCGGAAACTGATGACTTCATCGCCACCGGTAACCGCCTTGGCCAGTTTGATCGCAGCTTCCACCGCATCTGCACCGGTCGGACCGCAGAAATGCATGCGGTAGGTGTCACGCACCGCGGCAGGCAGCATACTCAAATGCGCATCGGTAAATTGCTCTTTGGCCAGCGTCGGAAAATCCAGGCCCATGCACAGTGTCCCGGCCTGCTCTACAACTTGAGCAACAACTTCCGGATGCGAATGGCCCAGTGGCAAAGAGCCGGCCCCCGAAAGGAAATCAATAAATACGTTGCCATCAAGGTCTTCTACATAACAACCCTGGCCTTTCGCCAATGAAATAGGCAGGCGTTTAGGGTAGGAAATCGCCGTCGACTCCTGCTCGGACTGTTTGAGCAACGCTTGTTGTGAACGAGGTCCTGGGATGTCAGTCTGCACGCTTATTTTATTCATGGCTCAGGCTTCTGTTTTCATCATGTTGGCGGACGCGGTACGATGCCCGCGAAGTTGATTGATCGACTCGACAATATTCTTCGAACGAATCGACACCAGACTTAACGAGCCGGCATCACCCATCCCGTGGGAAGACTCGCAAAGTCCGTTCAGGTACAACCCCAACTCATCAAGACCGTCCAGCTCCAGGCGATAATCACGACCGACCTGCATATCACCAGACTCATCTTTTTCCAGGAGTGGCTGTAATGTATTCAACAACGGCGGACAGGCCTCCTGATGCGCCAACCGGCCGAAATCACGAAAACCGGTGGCAGAAATAACCAGATCGACTTCCAGTGAAGTAATTGCCTCATCGCTGTGCGCCGCGACCAACTCCAGTGACACCGTCGAATCGATCATCACGGCGCTGACAATTTCCACTGAGTTGTGCACTTTCAGTTTATTGTTGCCAAAATGCCTGTCGCGATACAGGGTCCGGTACAACTCATCCAGCACATCGGCGTCGGACGCTGAGTAGTTGGTCAGATTCAGATCATCCTTGAGCCGTTGTTTATGCTCAGGCTTACTGCTGTAAAACAGATCAACAAACCCAGGAAAGTAAACTTCCCCAGTAAACGGCGAGGTATCTTTCAGGCGATAACCAAATTTTCGCGATACGCCATGAACGGCCACATGGGGAAACTTATCGGCCAGGTAGATCATGATTTCGATCGCCGACTGACTGCCCCCGACGATTGCAACACTGGTGATTTCACCGGCATTGAGTCGATCGATAATGGTGTTGAACTTCGCCCCATGCACCAGCTGCTCGCGGCCCAACCCGCTGAGCACCGGCGGAATGAACGGCGTGCGCCCGGTTCCCAGGACCAGATTCATGCAGGTATAGGTCTTGCCCGCCTCGGTTTTGATCTCGAAGCGTGCTGTGCCCTCGGACTCCGGCAGCGCACGGATGCTGCTGACAACCGTGGAGTACTCCACCGACTCATTGAAATGTTCAGCGGCCCACTTGATGTAGTCACGATATTCATAGCGATAGGGAAAGTACAGGCCCATGTTCAAGTGCTCGAACAACCGCCCCTTCTCGAACAGGTAGTTGGTAAAAGAATAATAGCTTCGCGGATTGCGCGGTGTGGCCAAGTCACGCAGCGGATGGTTCTGAATATCGGAGTTGGCCAGCAACAAACCTGTTTGCCATTCACTCGATGCTTCTTTTTCCAAGAACAGACATCGCGCCCCCGGCGACTCCTCTTCCAGCGTAATTGCCAGCGAAATATTCGAAGGCCCGAAGCCCACACCAATTATGTCGTAATGCGCAGATGCACTCACCCTTAGCCTCCTTCTAATATTGAACCGTCCATACAACACTTTGGCGATACCAACACCTCGCCCAACGAGCACTTGTTACACCGAAAATACCGACTATGCTTATTGCTTAAGAGTTGGTCCTACCAACAACCAGCAAAACGCTATCACTTGCATTTACCGATGCATAATCATTTTATCTAAAGACACTGTTTAGTTTTTCTAAGGTCAAGTCTTTACACAAACTATTGCGCAACTGAAAAATTACCGTCACACTTTTTCAGTACACCGTAGATCAACCTTAAAGTTACCCACGCACAAAAAGTAATAAGCTTATTCTTTTTTTGCTTGGCGCCACCAAGATTGCCAAGGGGCGTTGCCAATCAGTCAATTCGTAACCATTTGTTTCAAGAGTCAGAAAGCACCAGACATCTGGTCTTAGCGTGGCTTCTTAGTTAGCCAAGGCAGGCGACGCCTGAAACCACGGCATCGTGAAAATGCACTCTGTGTAAAGCGAGGCAGTGATCGTTGAAATACGCAGCGCTCATTGTTCAGGTTCCACGCTGTGGTAGCATCGCGGCGCTTTGAATAAGATCATCAATACAAGGAGCATATCGATGACTGCCGTCTTACCGCTATTGGCACTCAGGGCTTTTACTGAAGTCGGCAGACGAGGGAGCGTTAAAGCTGCTGCGCAATCCATGGGGGTATCGCCCGGCGCAGTCAGTCAACAAATCAGAATTCTCGAAGACCGTGTCGGCTTCTCGCTGTTTTTGCGCACCTCCAAAGGCATCAAACTCACGGCACGTGCCGAGCGGGTTTACGACACCCTGCTGATATCCTTTGACAACATCGACAAGTCGTTGAAATCGCTGCGCGCGATGCAGTACGAGCATAAAGTCTCGATCAACACCACGCCGGCATTCGCCGCTTCCTGGCTGATCCCCAAACTCACCGAGTTCTATAGCAAGTACCCCCACATAGAAATAAGCATCGAGTCGTCCAACGAGCTGGTCGACCTGAAGCGCAGTTCCACCGATATCGCCCTGCGCCATGGTCTGGGCAACTACCCGGGACTGAGCACCATGCGCCTGATCGCACCACGCCTGATTCCAGTCGCCACCCCCGCGCTGCTGGCCAGTGGCCCTGCCATCCATAATGTTGAAGACTGCCTGCATTACACCTTGCTGCAGGATTCGGACCGGGCGGACTGGCACTTATGGCTGCAGGCCCACGGTATCAACGATGATGTCCGCGCACGCAAAGGGCCAAGTTTCGAGGATGATTTTCTGCTGGCCCGTGCCGCCGCAACCGGTCAGGGGCTGGCTCTGGTTCCAGAGTTCTGCGTCGAGGAAGAGTTGCGCGAAGGCAAATTGTGCGTTGCCCTGGAAAAAACCTGGCCTGCGCGGTTTGCTTACTACGCCGTGACACTCCCGGAAACACTGCGCCGCTCGGAGATCAGAGAAGTACTCAACTGGCTGATCGAACAGACCCATGACGAGCAGGTGTTCGAACAGGACGTGGCGCTGGGTTAGCCGCGCCATTCCCCCAGCAGCCGCACGCACTCCACAACCGCTGTTGCCTTTCCAGATCCGCCAGGCCAAGACACTCCTGCCACCCCCAGGCTTGCAGACATCTTTTCAGAGACCGCCCTCCAGTCGAACAGGTTTAGAAAAACTATCCCGAAACCTCAGGGAATATCGTTTTTCCTCTTGCTAAAAGCTCAATAGTATCCGGATACCAAAATCCATAAAGCTTTAGCAAATCTCACCTTTCGGCTGGGGAAAATCATGTCTACGACACCTGTCATCCAAGTACTAGCTCGATATCGACACGCCTTGCGATCAGTTCAGCCTGGCTTATGCCAGCCGCACACTCTGGGCCGAGGCAAATCATGAAGACTCAAGCACAGCACCCTCAGCGTTTCTCGAAGCCGCTGGCATTCACAGCCCTCGCCCTGCTCTGCGCCATTGGCGGACTTTACCTCTACGACAACCATCGCAAGCACGCGGCTGAACAGGCAGCGCTGGCTACGGGTGAAGCAGATCCGATTCCTGTTGAAGTAGCCGCGGTGCGCAGCGAGGTGCTTCCGGCAACGGTCAAGGCCATCGGCACCGTGGTCGCCGATCATCAAGTGCTGGTCGCCGCCGAAGTGGCCGGGCGCATCACCAAAGTGCATTTCACCAGTGGCCAGACCATCAGTGCCGGCACCCCCCTGGTGCAACTGAACGACGGCCCGCTGCGCAGTGAACTGGAACGTCGCCAGGTCGCTTTGCGCCTGGCCCAGACTCACCTGGAACGGGCCAAGCGCTTGCGTGGCCAGACCATGTCCAACGCCGAGTACGAACAGCACGTGGCCGCCTATGACGAAGCCCGCGCGCTGGTCGCCCAATCACAGGAAGACATTTCCCAACGCCTGGTACGCGCACCGTTCGCCGGTGAGCTTGGTCTCAGGCGCATCAACCTTGGCCAGTACGTGGAAGCTGGCACGCCGATCGCCACGTTGACCGACAACCGCGTGCTGCACATTGATTTCACTGTCCCCGAGCGCAATCGCGCAGCGCTCAAGACCGGCCTGCAGGTACGGGTCAAAGGTGATGGCGACAGCGCCAGGACCATCGCCGGGCAAATCACGGCAATCGATCCGCAGGTGGACAAGGAAAATCACGCCATACGCGTACGTGCCACCCTGCGCAAGGATGCCCAAGACGCCTTGTGGCCCGGTAAATTTGCCCACGTCGCACTCGAACTGACGCCCGGGCCTGCCGTCACCACCATTCCTACCGTAGCTCTGGAATCGTCGCTAACCGGCGAGCGCATCTATGCCCTGCGAGAAAGCGAAGGAGCGTTGCGCGCGCAGCTGGTTTCCGTGCGTACCGGTGCGCAATCGGATGGCCGCACCGAAGTGCTGGGCAACACCTTGAACGAAGGCGATCTGGTGGTCATAGCCGGTCAGATCAACCTGCAGGACGGCGTCCTGGTTGCGCCCCGGCAAACCGAGGCACTTGCCCCCGGGAGCGAAACTGTCGGCTCCTACACCGGTAAAAAGGAATAGACCGCCATGGCTTTCACCGACATTTTCATTCGTCGCCCGGTGCTGACGCTGGCCTTTGCCTTGCTGATCGCCCTGGTGGGCATTCGCGCGCTGATGGACCTGCCCCTGCGCCAGTACCCCAAGATTGAAAGCGCCGTGATCACCGTCACCACCGAGTACCCGGGCGCGCCGGCCGAGCTGATGCAAGGCTTTGTCACCACCACCCTGGCCCAAGCGGTCGCCACCACCCAAGGTGTCGAGTACTTGAGCTCATCCTCGGAACAGGGGTTGAGCACCATCACCGCCTACCTGCGCCTGAACGCCAACTCTGACGCGGCCCTCACCGAGGTACTGGCCAAGGTCAACGAGGTACGCTACCTGCTTCCCGAAGAAGCCTACGACCCGGTGGTAGTACGCCAGGCTCCCGGTGCGATCGGGGTGATCTATGCCGGTTTCAGCCCTGAGCAAGGCGAACCGTTGACCGGCATCACCGACTACCTGATGCGCGTCGCGCGCCCCATGCTGACCACCGTCGAAGGCGTGGCGGCAGTCAACGTACTGGGCGGACAGAACCTGTCGATGCGTATCTGGCTCGACCCACTGCGCATGGCTGCTCACGGCATTACTGCTGCCGACGTTGACCGGGCCATCGAAGAAAATAACTACCAGGCGGCGCCCGGCCAGATCAAGGGGGCGCTGGTGGTTGCCAACGTCCGTATCGACACCAACCTCAACACGGTCGAAGGCTTCAAGCGACTGGTAGTGAAAAAAGGCGAAAGCCTGGTGCGCCTCGAAGATATTGCCACGGTCGAAATCGGCACCCAGAGCCGCGACCAGATCACCGGCATGAATGGCGAGGCAGCGGTGTACCTTGAGGTCATGGCGACACCCGGGGGTAACCCGCTGACCATTTCACGCCAGGCCAGGCAGGTACTCGACAAACTGAACCTGCCACCGGGAGTGAAAATGGCGATCCCCTACGATGTCACGGTGTTCATCGATGCCGCGATTGACAACGTCCTGGTCAAGTTCGTGATTGCCGGCCTGGAAGTGGTGCTGGTGATTTTCCTCTTCCTTGGTTCCATGCGTGCGGTCGCTGTACCCGTGCTGAGCATTCCGCTGTCGCTGCTCGGCGCGGCCGCGATCATGCTTGCCCTCGGCTTCAGCCTCAATCTGTTGACGCTGCTGGCGATGGTCCTGGCCATCGGCCTGGTGGTCGACGATGCGATTGTGGTGGTGGAAAACGTCCATCGGCGCATGGAAGAAGGCGAATCATCATTACAGGCCGCCAAGAACGGCGCCCGGGAGATTGCCGGCCCGGTGCTGACCATGGCCGCAACCCTGGTTGCGGTGTATGCGCCGCTGGGACTGATCGGCGGCCTGACCGGCGCCTTGTTCAGCGAGTTTGCCTTTACTCTGGCGGCCGCCGTCGCAGTATCGGCAATTGTCGCCCTCACCGTTTCACCAACCGTGGCTGCCAAGCTGCTCAACCACGGTTCACCCAGCCGCTTTGCACGCGGTGTCGAGTCCGTCACCAACCGCGTGGTCGATGCCTATGACCGTGTGCTGGGCAAGGTACTCAAGGATGTTCGCCTGGCGCTGGTGATTGGCCTGGGGGCCATGGCAAGCCTGCCCGTCCTGTTCAATGGCCTGCAGTCGGAGCTGGCTCCGGCCGAGGACCAGGGCGAAATCGTCGTCGATATGAAGGCACCGCAAGCCAGCAGCCTGGAGTTCCTTGAAGCGCAGGCCAAACGTGTCGAGGCGACCTTGCTGTCCATTCCGGAGACCGGCACGGTCTATATGGTGGCAGGCGTTGGCGCCTCGTTGAACAAGGGTTGGGCCGGGGTCATGCTCAAGCCCTGGAGCGAACGTGAACGCTCGGCCGAAGAGATCATGGCCGAACTGCAAGGCAACCTCGCCTCGGTGGAAGGCATTGCCGGATCGGCCTTCCTGCCTGCACCACTACCGGGATCGGTAGGTGGTTTTCCGGTGCAATTGGTGGTGACGTCTGCCGCCAGGCACGAGGAAGTCTATGAAAACATGGAGAAGGTCAAAGCCGCGGCACGTAACAGCGGACTGTTCGCCTTCGTCGACTCCGACCTGACCTTTACCAACCCCACCGTGCTGGTACGTGTCGACCGCTCCAAGGCTCACGACCTGGGCCTGGACATGAAGGAAATCGGCGATACCTTTGCCCGCCTGGTAGGCGAGTCCTATGTCAACCGCTTCGGCGCCCAGGGCCGCTCCTACGATGTCATCCCACAAGCGCCGCGAGACCAGCGCCTGACCGCAGAGTTTCTCGAAAGCTACTACATCCGCACTGCCAGCGGCGGACAGGTGCCGCTCTCGACAGTGATCAGCCTGGAGCGCGGGGTCGAGGCCAACGCCCTGACCCAGTTCAATCAACTCAACAGCTCGACCCTGGTGGCGATCCCGGCACCCAACGTCACCCTCGGTCAGGCCGTGGCCTTCCTGCAGCAAGAAGTCGCACAGCTGCCGGCAGACTACCAGCATGACTTCCTCGGGGAATCACGCCAGTACCTGCAAGAACAGGGTGGCTTTGCGATCACCTTCGCCTTTGCTCTGGCCTTCATTTTCCTGGTGCTGGCAGCGCAGTTTGAAAGCGTTCGCGACCCACTGCTGATCCTGACCACCGTCCCGCTGGCGGCCTGCGGAGCGCTGACAGCGATGTTCTTCGGCTTTGCAACACTGAACATCTACACCCAGATCGGCCTGGTAACGCTCATAGGCCTGATCGCCAAGCACGGGATCCTGATCGTCGAGTTCGCCAACGCCGCACAGCGTAACCTGAACCTGGACAGGGTCGAGGCCGTACGTGCCGCTGCCCGCACCCGTGTCCGCCCAATCCTGATGACCACTGCGGCGATGATTGGCGGGCTGCTGCCGCTGCTGTTCGCCAGCGGCGCCGGTGCTGGCAGCCAGAGCTCGATCGCGGTGGTGCTGGTGGCGGGCCTGATGGTCGGCACCTTGTTCACCCTGTTCGTCCTGCCTGCGGTATACGCCCGCTTTGGCCGGCAATTGGCGGCCACAGCCACACAACCACAGGCACACGATCAAGCGCTGCAGGCAACCCCTGATCATCTCTGACCCATGCCTTCAGGACCGCTCAGCGAAAAGGATATCCAATGACAATCATCGAAAAAGTTTCCACTCCCACCGGCGCTCGATTATCGCTGACCCTGGGCTTGCCCTTGGCCCTGGCAATACTCAGCGGCTGTTCGCTCACCCCCGATTACTCACGCCCGGACGACGCCGGGAACTGGGTGTACAAAGAAGCGCCGGCACTGCCACAGCATCAGGCTGGTTCCTGGAAGCAGGCACAGCCGTCTGAAGAGCAGCTTCGCGGCCAGTGGTGGCGGGTGTTTGGCGACCCGCGCCTCGACCAGCTTGAAGAACAGGCCGTACTGGCCAACCCCGGACTGCAGGCCGCCGCTGCGCGGCTCAAGCAAGCGCGCGCCTTGCAGCGCGACGCCCGCGCAGAAAAAATGCCACGCATCGATGCTGCCTTCGGTCCATCGCGCCAGCGCGAGTCTCCGGCCTCTCAGGACCTGCCCGACGGTGGCCCGGCCAACACCTTCACACTGTGGCGCGCAGAGCTGGGTATCAGCTATGAAGTTGACCTGGCCGGAAGGATCGACGCGCAAGTTGAAGCGGCCACGGCCGAACTGGAGAAAAGCGGCGCACTGTATCGCACAGTACTGCTGGCTTTGCAGGCCGATGTCGCGGAAAACTACTTCCTGATTCGTGAACTGGACACACAACTGTATGTCTATCGACGCACCCTGGAATTGCGCAATGACACCTACCGCCTGATCAAGCACCGTCACGACAATGGCGATGCCGGCGAGCTCGATCTGGTCCGCGCGCACAGCGAACTTGAGGCCGCACGCTCCGAAGCGCTGGGTGTCGAGCGCAATCGCGCCTCGGCAGAACACGCCCTGGCCATCCTGCTCGGACTTGCTCCGGCAACGTTCAGCCTCGAACCCCAGTTGCTCACAGCGAAAGACATCGAAATCCCTCCTGGCCTGCCCTCTTCCCTGCTCGAGCGCCGACCGGACATCGCCGCTGCAGAACGTGCCATGGCGGCAGCCAACGCGCGCATCGGCATCGCTAAAGCGGCGTTCTTCCCGAAGCTGGAACTCACGGCTTCGGGCGGTTTCGAATCCAGTGAACTGGGTAATCTGTTCGAGTGGTCCAGCCGCACCTTCCTGCTCGGTCCGCTGGTAGGCGCCGCGATGACGCTGCCCTTGTTCGATGGTGGTCGTCGCCAGGCCGGCGTGGACTACTCGCGCGCAGCCTACGAGGAGGATGTAGCGCGCTACCGGGAAGTGGTGCTCAAAGCGTTCGCGGAAGTCGAAGACAATCTTGCGCTCTTGCGCATCATGGCCGAACAGAGCCGCGCGCAGCAGATCGCCCTGTCAGCGTCGGAGCGGGCAGCACAGCTTTCCCACCTGCAATATCGCGAAGGCTCGCATACCCAGCTCGATACCATTGATGCCGACCGCACCATGCTCGCCCAGCAACTGGCAAGTGCCCGCCTCAACAGCGACAAGGCGCGCTCAACCGTGCGCCTGGTCCGGGCGCTGGGTGGCGGCTGGGAAGATGCGCTGCAAAAGCAGCACGCCATTGTCAGCAACATCCGCAGCGAATGATCAAGCGCCGCCCTGGCTATCAGCAGGGGCGGCGTTTTCTTACAAAGCAGGCAGCGCTGCCATACTGTTGGCCTCGGCAACGACCCAGTCGATAAACGCCTGCACCTCGGGACGTTGCGTGGCATCCGGACGCGTGACCACGTAGTAGGCAAAACGTGACGGCCAGGGCTTGTCCAGCGCCACAACCAGTTTGCCGGAGTCGATATCTTCCTGGACATGAGTGTCCTGGACCAAGGCAATACCCTGCCCTGCTGCGGCTGCACGCAACAACAACAGATCCTCTTCAAAACTCATCCCGCGCCGCGCCTCGTCTCCCACTTGCACACCATGGGCTTGCAACCAGAGCACCCAGTCGGCGCGATCACCGTCTTGCAGCAGCGGGTAGTCAAGGCAGTCGGCAGGCTCACGTATCTGCGGCCCCTGGGCGAGCAATCCTGGACTTGCAACCGGCAGCAACACCGGCGCCATCAGCCGGATCGACTCCAGCCCCGGATAACTGCCCAACCCATGACGCAGCGCCACATCGATTCTGTCGCGTTTGAAGTCGACAATTTTCGCCGAAGCCTCCACGCGCACTTCGATCTCCGGGTGCAGCTCACTGAAACGCCCGAGGCGCGGCACCAGCCAGGCCGAAGCGAACGAAGGCACCGTGCTGATGGTGAGGGTTTTTTCCACCGCCAGCGTTTCCAGAGTGGAAAGCGACTTCTCGATCTGGTCAAAACCGCGCAACAAGCCAGGGTGTACACGCGCCCCCGCTTCGGTGAGATAGACCCCATGGCGTCCGCGCACAAACAGCGCTACCCCTATGCGCTCTTCCAGCAAGCGGATCTGCTGACTGACCGCCCCCGGCGTGACACCCAGGCTTTCAGCTGCTGCTTTCAAGCTCCCCAGGCGCCCTGTCTCAGTAAAGGCACGCAGTGCGAGCAACGGTAAGACTGCTCCCATGTGTCTATCCTCAGTTTAGAAAATCTAACGCGCCGAAGGAGAATTCATCGTTTCTCAATCAAGCGGCTCATCACTAGGATAGCAACTGAGGCACTGACTAGAAAGCAGCATATCTAAGGTAGACAGTGGAAAATGAAAACCCCTGATTTAATCCTTTATACCGATAGTTCACCTAACGGATTCAAGATCACCATTGCCCTTGAAGAGCTGGGACTGCCATACGTACTCAAGCACGTACGCATCGAACAGGGAGAACATCGCCAGCCTGACTTTCTGAAACTCAACCCGCACGGCCGTATTCCCGTTCTGGTCGACGAAGATACCGGCGTCACCTTGTTCGAGTCTGCGGCAATCCTGCTTTACCTGGCCGAAAAGACCGGCCGCCTGCTGCCCAGCAATCTGATCATGCGTTGGTCGGCGATCAAATGGTTGATGTTTCACACCTCGAGCACGGGTCCGATCCTCGGGCAACGTGTGCACTACGAGCTATTTGAAAGCACACAGAACCCAGCTGTGATCGAACGCTATCGGCGCCTCACCGAAGACGCCTTCGCCACGCTCGACAACCAGCTCAAAGACAACTACTGGCTGGCCGGCTCGGAGTACAGCATCGCCGACATAGCCACCTTCGGCTGGATGCACATTGCCCGCATCATCAATTTCGACTTCAGCCACTTCACTCACCTGAGCACCTGGTTCGAACACGTCAGCCAGCGCCCTGCAGTGCAACGTGGCATCAGCAAACCCCAACCCGCGACCGGCCCCTGACACTTACCGCAGAAGAGAATCGGCATGAACGAGACCGTGATACGCACCGACCGCACAACCACCCGAGGCGCCAGCGCGCCAGCCTTTGCCGGGCACCCTGGCTACAACCGGATGTTCGCAGCAGACCAGCTGACGCTGGGCATCTTTCTGCCATTGCGCTTCTACGAAGGTGACATGAGCGTCCTGGTCGGGCAGGCCGACCTCGTCAGCGAGATCGACCGGCACGGGTTCGCTGCCGCCTGGGTCAGGGACGTGCCGTTGTTCGATCCGTACTTCGGCGATGCCGGGCAAGTCTTCGACCCCTTCACCTACCTGGCCTACCTGGCCGCCAGGACCAAGCGAATCAGCCTGGCCACCGGCAGTGCGATTTTTTCCCTGCGCCATCCGATCGACCTGGCCAAAGCTGCTTCGACGATTGACCAGCTGTCCGGTGGCCGTCTGGTCATGGGGATTGCTTCGGGTGACCGGCCTGTCGAGTTTCCAGCTTATGGCCTGGAGCACAGCGAACGCGGCGAACGCTTCGCCGAAGCGGTGAGCTACTTCCGTCAGTTACTGCAAAAGGAAGAAAAAACCATCGTCTCTACACTCGGGCACCTGAGTGGGGCGCAGCTTTTGCCCAAACCTGCCACAGGCAACATTCCTTTGCTGGTCACCGGCTCTTCACGCCAATCCATGCAATGGCTGGGTGAACATGCCGATGGCTGGCTGACCTATCCGCAATCAACGCAAAACATTGAGGGCCCGAGGCGACTTGCGCAGAAGATCAGCGCCTGGCGCAGTCAAATTCCAGACCGGGGTTTCCGTCCCCACGTCACCAACGAATGGATCGACCTGCACGAGAACCCGAACTTTGCCCGCAAAGAGCTGCGCGGAGGTTATGTGCTTCAAACCGGGCGCAACGGTTTGATCGATCTGCTCAGTGAATGGCGCGAGGCCGGCGTCAACCATGCGGCGATCGGTATCCACCTGGCACAACGTCCTGCGCACGAAATCATTCAGGAACTGGGTGAAGAGGTGCTGCCATTGTTCCCTTCTCACGATGGACCGAAGCCTCTTCCACAGCACTGGTAAACAACTTGCACGCAGCTGCCGGAGTGCCCTTGCAACGCCGGCAGCCTGCAATACCTTCAGCCATCACAAGGACCATTCGGATGCACCTCGCCAGGACGACCTTCTACCGCGGCCACTTCGACAGCCAACTGGGGCGGATAGACCTTTTGGTCGATGGCAACGGTGCACTGTTGCGACTGGACTTCGCCTTACCCGGAGCGCTTTACACACGTGTTGAATACGCCAATGCCGTTTTCCAACAGGACGCAGTCAGGCAAATCAGCCAGCAATTGAACGAGTACTTCACCGGTAGCAGGACCGACTTCGATATTGAACTCGCACCGACCGGCAGCCGTTTTTTACATGAGGCCTGGGCATTGCTCAGGACGGTGCCCTACGGCACCACCACTACTTATGGCGCACTTGCCAAGGCCATGGGCAAACCAGGATCGGCGCGCGCCATCGGCATGGCCAATGCGGTGAACCCGATCTCGATCATCGTCCCCTGTCATCGGGTTATCGCCGCCAGCGGCGCCCTGACCGGTTATAGCGGCGGCCTGGACAAAAAGCGTGGCCTGCTTGTGCTGGAAGCCGAGCACTCGCGCAACGACCTGGCGTGCGCACCCGACAGGCAAACCTGAAGGCAGGCGCGCCAGCGCCTGCCATTTACTGACAACAAACACTTTTTCTACCCACTGTGCGCATCGCGGTGGGTTTTTTTATTCACCCACCCGGTCCTTGCCCGCCGTCTTGGCCCGATACAACGCCTGGTCGGCTCGCGCCATCAGCTGCGCCTGATCCTCGCCATCCAGGCGCTGAACCACGCCGTAGCTCATGGTCAGTTGGCACTCGCCTATCGGCGGCGCCTGCTCCAGCACCTGGCGAATGGTCATCGCCAGCCTGCGCGCATCATCAAGTGACGCGCCGGCCAGCACCACGGCAAACTCATCACCGCCCCAACGCGCCAGTAGCTGCGACTCACGCAAACAACTTCTGATGCGCCCCACCAGGTCGACCAGGGCGCTATCACCCCGCGCGTGACCGTATCGATCATTAATCGGCTTGAAGTCGTCCAGATCCATAACGATCAACGACAGTGGCTGACGAAAACGCCGGGCGCGTTCACATTCTTGCTGCAGGACTTTTTCCAGGCGATAGCGGTTGGCGATAAGGGTCAGGGCATCACGTTCAGCCAGGTCGCGATTTTCGTCCAGTTGACGCTGCAACTGCTGATTGACCCACGACAGTTCACGCGTACGCTCGGCGACCAGTGCCTCGAGTGAATGATTCTGCTGCTCCAGCTGCTGCAACAAACGCTTGCTGGCGTCGATGTTGCGATGGGCGCCGAGCATCCGCGCCACCGAGCCATCCGGGTTGCGCGCAATGATATGGCCGCTGTCTTCGATCCACAGGTAGCTGCCATCCTGACATTTGCAGCGGTACTGCACTCGATACTGTTCAGCGCGCTGGGTGATGTAGGCCTCAAAATGCTCCATCACCCGCGGATAGTCGTCGGGATGGATGACACTCTCCCAGGTGAACACCGAGTTATCCAGCGAGTGGTTGGCATAGCCAAGCATCTGGTACCAGCCTGGATTGCGGTAGACGTATCCGGTATTGGCGTTCCAATCCCAGATACCGTCACTGATCAGATCCAGCAGCGTTTGCAGCTGCGCGCGCTCAAACGTTACAGAGGGAACCCCGGATCCTGTCGATTCAGGTGCTTGACTCATGGACTTTCTCCCTTGTCCGGACGTCGTCGTTCCAGTCTTGCCTTATCACGGTCTCACTGATTGATTTGCCGTCGACGGCAAGGAATTTCCCCTTCTAGGCAAACATGCTCCGAGGGTGCGTCGACCGCTCTACTGCACAACCCCTAATAGAGTAGAGCCTAACGGGACGTTGACCAGCTGGCACAGGTTTTGCCCTTGATGGAACGTGTTCCTGCATTCATTCAAGGAGATCGATCTGGTGAACATCGTCAATGGAGTCGGCTGGCAACAGCAGGTAATCAATCCTATACGCAGCACGCCTGAGGCAAGCGCCGAGTTGCAGGCCCAGTTTCGCGCCCCGGTTGCCACCAGCGGCGCGGCCGCACAACAGCAAAATAGCGGCAACACTGCACAGCAGAACGCCGACGATGCCCGCGAAGAAGCCTTCGCCAAGCTCAAGGTACAGTTGCAAAACCCGGATATTGCCCGACGCGAACAGGCCAGTGCCGCTGCAACTGACACTGCGACTACCGGCGCCGCCCAAGAGTTTCGCGACTACATGGCCCTCTCGCCAGCCGAGAAGATCAAACTCAAACTGCTCAACGATCTGGGCATCACTGAGGAAGAGTTCGACGCCCTGCCCCCAGAGCAGCGGGAGATAATCGGACGGAAAATTGCCGAACTGCTGAACAAAGAAACCGAACTGCAATCGCTGGCCACGCTCAATGCGCATATTCAGGAGCCTGAATTGTCGGCGAATCTGGTGGCGCAGCTGACACCGACGGACTCGACACAGACCAGTACCGCCGACGATCCGCGGGAAAAAGATCCCCTGCTTTGAGCGAAAACCGCAAGGCGATTAGCCAGCCAGTTGTAAGGCCCGCCGGTGAGGCGGGCCAGTCAATGGTAGTGAGGTTAACGTCAGCCTCAGATCGAGCGCTGGTTTACACGGGCCGAGAGTTGCTCGGCGCTCTCCTTGCGCTCCGAGTAGCGATCCACCAGATATTCCTGCCGGTCGCGAAGCAGCAGGGTGAATTTCACTAACTCCTCCATCACATCGACGACCCGGTCGTAGTACGCCGACGCTTTCATCCGGCCTGCTTCGTCGAACTCCATGAACGCCTTCGGCACCGAGGACTGGTTGGGGATGGTGAACATCCGCATCCAGCGACCCAGCACCCGAAGCTGATTAACCACGTTGAACGACTGTGAACCGCCACAGACCTGCATGACTGCCAGCGTCTTGCCCTGGCTGGGGCGGATGGCGCCTAGCGCCAGCGGAATCCAGTCAATCTGCGCCTTGAACACTGCCGACATCGCGCCATGCCGTTCCGGCGAACACCAGACCTGTCCCTCTGACCACAACACCAGGTCACGAAGCTCCTGCACCTTGGGATGCTCTACAGGGGCATCGTCAGGCAGGGGCAACCCGCAAGGATTGAACAGGCGGGTTTCTGCACCGAAGTGCTCCAGGAGTCGTGCAGCCTCCTCCACCAACAGCCGGCTGAACGAGCGCTCACGGGTTGATCCATACAACAACAGAATGCGCGGCTTGTGATCGCTGGGGCGGCTCGCGCCCGATGCACCGTCGAACAGGGAAAGGTCCAGGTTGGGTAGTTGCTCTGACATATGTCCTCCTGCTCAGAGAGCGCCGATTCGATCCAGCTCGCGCTGGAGCTGATCGCGGCCGAGATGGCTAAAGGGAAGGTCGAAGAATGCTTTGCAGCGTTGCTCAATGCGGCTCAGCGTTGCGCGGAACGCCGCAGCAACCACAGCGTCGTCCCCCCTCACGTCGGATGGATCTTCCAGGCCCCAATGGGATTTCAGCGCCGGGCCGAAGTACACCGGGCAGGTTTCGCCCGCCGCCTTGTCGCAGACGGTAATGACGATATCCGGAGGGCTTTCCTCGAAAAAATCGTTGCCTTTGCTGCTCAAACCTTCAATGGAAATGCCGGCCTGCTGCAGCGTGGCCAGACTGAGCGGGAGTACCACTCCCTTGGGAAAGCTGCCGGAACTCACCGCCTCGAATCCTTCCGGCGCCAGGTGATTGAACATGGCTTCCGAAAGAATGCTGCGACAGCTATTGGCCGTGCACATGAACAGTATTCGCATGGAAAATTCACTCATCAGGGGATTCAGCAACAAGCCGCATCGCGGACAGGACGTTCATCCATGTTCTGCAGACGCGACGCGTTGCTTTGCAGCCAGTCGCTGTTTGCCTGGAATGTCACCTGCAGGATTTCGTGCACCCAGCCAGGAAGATCTGGATTGAGGCGGTAATAGACCCATTGCCCCTGGCGACGATCCAGCAGCAGACCGCTGCTGCGCAATTGAGCGAGGTGACGGCTGATCTTCGGCTGACTGTCGTCGAGTGCGCACATCAGCTCGCAGACACAAAGCTCGCCCTGATTGGCGATCAGCAGAGTGGCACGGGCACGGGTCTCATCCGCAAGACTTTTGAAGACCTCAGGAGGAGTGATCATTCGGAACAGCCTTTATATATGGATAATCGAATATACGGATATCCATATATTAAAAGCAATACGTTTTTCCGTAGAGCCGATCCATTGCGGTCTGCCGATACCAGCAGCTATGCGAAGAAGTTTTGAGCAAGATGGTGTCCCAGGGCAGGTTCGAACTGCCAACCTTCCCCTTAGGAGGGGGATGCTCTATCCAATTGAGCTACTGAGACGCTGGGCCGGCAACGAGCGCTGCACGACGGAGGACGGCGTGCATGTTAACCAGCATACCGGCATTTGTCATGTCATCCGTGGGCTTTTTGCCTGTAGCTTTTAGCCCGCTGGCGATGGGGATCGTGCATTTTGCAACAAGGCAGTGGGCCATTACTGCAAAATGCACGGATAAATCGCGCGAAAATCAACATAAGTAATTGATTTTAAAGGATTAAAAACCAGAAAAAGACTGGCATGCAGCGTGCAATTTGATAACAAAGTTGCCCGGCAACCGCCCTTCACTGCTGTGGAGTATGCCTGATGAACCGCACACTGCTTTTGCTCAACGTCCTGGCATTGGCTGTACTGCTGGCCTTGATGCTGCAACCGCAAGGCGCAGTGGCAACCTCCCCGGCCGGAACAGCGCCGGCAATGGCTCCACAGCTGACAGAATTCGACACCGCTACAGAAACGGTGCCGGCCTCGATCCAGCCGCCCAGGCTGCAACCCACATCCGAACAGCGGCTGACCTTCTAAGCCTCAACGGCCAGCAAGCAGACCCTGTTGACGCAGCAACTCGAGCAATCGTTCCACGGTGTCTTCGAGCCGGGCGGAGTTATCCAGCACGTACACATCCTCACCAGGCAGCTGCAGTTGCTGGCTGCGCGCCAGGCGACGCTCGATATCCTCCAGACTCTCCCGGCCACGGGCGAGCAGGCGCTGACGCAATACCTGGGGCTCGACAGTCAGCAGTACCGCCAGAAGATCAGGATAGCGTTGCCGCGCCTCGGCCAGGTGCGCGCGCGAGCCATTGACCAGCACGTTCCGCCCCTGCTGCAACCAGTGGTCGATCTGCACCGGGATGCCATAGTCCAGACCATTGGCTCGCCAGCACAGGGCAAAGTCGCCCTCGGCATGCATGTGTGCAAAACGCTCAGGCGAAACGCCAACGGCATCCTCCCCCTTGGCTTCAGCCGAACGAGTGATCACCCGTCGAGCAATTGCCAGGTGGTGAGCCGCCAATGCTTCGCGGGCAGCATCAATCAATGAGTCCTTTCCGGAACCAGAGGGCCCCATCAAATAAACCAGACGCCCAGGGAGTGCTGTACGGGGCGCGGCGCTTGCGTCATGCTGCATAGCCACTATGCTCATCGGTAAGGAAGCCTGCGCATTCTAGACGCTTTCAACGGCCTTTTTCGCCTGGTACCAACAGGTGATGGCAAAGACAGCGACGGATCGCTGAATGAAAAATGAAAACTTTTCAAACCAGTCCTCATTTCTGATAATTGGTACTGGCAAAACGCCTCCACCCGGTTCAATATTTGTCACAGAATTGACGCCAAGGAACCGGCGACAATGAGGCATGATTCACACCTCATTCACAATTCAGGTTGAACATTTTGTCGCCGTGATGGTCGTACTGAGATCGTGCGGCCAATTTCGAGAACCGCTTCCCCCTGAACTAAAACCGGTCAATTATATGCGCCCAATGAAACAGGCTGTTTACTCTAGCCGCACCGCTGACAAATTCGTCGTCCGCCTCCCCGACGGAATGCGTGAGCGCATTGCCGAAGTAGCGCGCCACCACCATCGCAGCATGAACTCGGAAATCATCGCCCGCCTGGAGCAGAGCCTGATCCAGGAAGGAGCCCTGGGTGACGAGCTGAGCATGCGCCTGGACAGCCCGGAGCTGTCGCTGCACGAACGTGAATTGCTGCAACGCTTCCGCCAACTTTCCCATCGCCAGCAGAACGCGCTGGTGGCCTTGATTGCTCACGACGTCGAGATGGCTGCGGACGCTTCCTGATTCACTGCCCGCCGCAATAAAAAAAGCCAGCGAATGCTGGCTTTTTTGTGTTCCGGTGGGGCGCTTACAACAGGAAGATGGTCGCAAGACCAAGGAAGATAAAGAACCCGCCACTGTCGGTCATGGCAGTGATCATCACGCTGGCCCCCATGGCCGGGTCGCGCCCCAGGCGTGCCAGGGTCATTGGAATCAACACGCCCATCAGTGCTGCAAGCAGCAGATTGAGGGTCATTGCCGCGGTCATCACCACACCCAGCGACCAGCTGCCATACAGCAGATAGGCCACCACACCAATCACTCCGCCCCACACCAGGCCGTTGATCAAGGCCACCGCCAGCTCTTTGCGCATCAGCCGCGTGGTGTTGCCCGGACTGACCTGGTCAAGCGCCATGGCACGCACAATCATGGTGATAGTCTGGTTGCCGGAGTTGCCGCCGATTCCCGCCACGATCGGCATCAGTGCCGCCAGCGCCACCAGCTTCTCGATCGAGCCTTCAAACAGGCCGATCACCCGCGAGGCCACGAATGCTGTAATCAGGTTGATCGCCAGCCACGCCCAACGGTTGCGCAACGAACGCCAGACCGAGGCAAAGATGTCTTCCTCTTCGCGCAGACCGGCCATGTTCAGCACTTCGGTCTCGCTTTCCTCACGAATCAGGTCGACCATCTCGTCAATGGTCAGACGGCCGATCAGGCGACCGTTCTTGTCCACGACCGGCGCCGATACCAGGTCGTAACGCTCGAACGCCTGCGCGGCGTCGTAAGCGTCTTCTTCTGGCTGGAACACCACCGGGTCATCGGCCATGACTTCGGCCACCTGCTTCTCGGGGTCGTTGACCAGCAGACGCTTGATCGGCAGCACACCCTTGAGGATGCCGTCGTAATCGACCACGAAGAGTTTATCGGTATGCCCGGGCAGCTCTTTGAGCCGACGCAGGTAACGCAACACCACTTCCAGGCTGACGTCTTCACGGATGGTGACCATCTCGAAGTCCATCAACGCACCGACCTGCTCCTCGTCATAGCTCAACGCGGAGCGGACGCGCTCACGCTGCTGGGCATCGAGGGTTTCCATCAGCTCATGGACAACGTCGCGGGGCAACTCTGGCGCCAGGTCGGCCAGTTCGTCGGCGTCCATTTCCTTGGCGGCGGCGAGCAGCTCATGATCGTCCATGTCGGCGATCAGGGTTTCACGAACCGAGTCGGATACTTCCAGGAGGATGTCGCCGTCGCGCTCGGCCTTGACCAACTGCCAGACGGTCAGGCGATCGTCCAGGGGCAAGGCTTCGAGAATGTAAGCGACGTCAGCGGAGTGCAGATCATCGAGCTTGCGCTGCAGCTCGACGAGGTTCTGGCGGTGAACGAGGTTTTCTACCAGGTCATGGTGATGACCTTCCTGACGGTGAGTCAGGTCTTCGACCACGCGTTGACGCTGCAGCAGCTCGACCACCTGAGCCAGGCGATCCTGCAAGCTCTCTTGCGTCTTTTTTACTTCGATTTCAGTCATAGGCGAACTCCACTCCCAGCAGCGGAGCACGCCGGGAGAATCAATCAGTCAGATCTTGATTGGCAAAACTTGCTATTGAGTAACTACTGGGTAAGTCCATGGTGGTTTTCCACAAGCCCCGGCGGGGCTGACGGGCGCAATCATACACCGCTTGGGCTGTCAGGGTGCTGAAAAAATCGTGGCTAGAACAATCGTTTGCGAGACATCGCTATGACAATCTCAGCCGCTATCAGTGCGACGGCGACCAAGATAAAAAAAACACATGTCAGGAAGAAAAACACAGAACGCAGAAAAGCAAAAAGCCCGCCTTGGTAGGCGGGCTTTCTGTTGTATGGTGCACTCAGGAGGATTCGAACCTCCGACCGCTCGGTTCGTAGCCGAGTACTCTATCCAGCTGAGCTATGAGTGCAGGGTTGGCGCTTGATGGACCAGGTCACCTCTGGTTGCAGCTGAAACAACTTTCAAGATGAAAACTGTTTCGTCGTATGGTGCACTCAGGAGGATTCGAACCTCCGACCGCTCGGTTCGTAGCCGAGTACTCTATCCAGCTGAGCTATGAGTGCAGGGTTGGCGCTTGATGGACCAGATCACCTCTGGTTGAAGCTGAAGCAACTTTCAAGATGAAAACTGCTTCGTCGTATGGTGCACTCAGGAGGATTCGAACCTCCGACCGCTCGGTTCGTAGCCGAGTACTCTATCCAGCTGAGCTATGAGTGCATTTGTTACCGCGCATTATAGGCCGCTAAATCTTTTTGCCAACCACTTTTTCGTTTAATTTCAACGACTTAGGCGATTCAGGCAGATTACAGCGTCCTACATGAATAATGGCGGAGAAGGGGGGATTCGAACCCCCGATACCCTTGTGAGGTATACTCCCTTAGCAGGGGAGCGCCTTCGGCCACTCGGCCACCTCTCCGCAACACGGGGCGTATAATAACCAGAGGCTTCCCCGTTTGCAAACTCTTTTTTGAAAAAAACTCGATAAAAATTAATGGCTTGGTTCTTCGTCCTTCTCTTTCTTGATCCGCAGGTAGATTTCCTCGCGGTGGACGGCCACTTCTTTAGGGGCGTTTACACCGATTCGCACCTGGTTTCCTTTGACGCCGAGCACGGTCACGGTGATTTCGCCGTCGCCAATGATCAAGCTCTCGGCGCACCGACGAGTCAGAATCAACATACCTTTCTCCTCACGAAATTCAGTTCAGGGACAACAGTCTGCAAAAAAAAGGGCTTCAGCCCGCAGCCTGTGACGGCTACCGACCTACGCCTAAGTATTGACTAGCGCGAGTAAAACGACAGATTTCTCACACCCGCCAGAAATGCGAAGGGCGCGGCATAGCCGCGCCCTTGAGGCAACGCCTTACTCACCCTGTCGGGTAGGGGCGTCCAGTTCGAAAGCGGTATGCAGGGCGCGTACCGCCAGTTCCAGGTACTTCTCTTCAATCACTACCGAGACCTTGATCTCGGAAGTGGAGATCATCTGGATGTTGATGCTCTCTTTAGCCAGGGCTTCGAACATGCGGCTGGCAACACCGGCGTGCGAGCGCATGCCAACGCCAACGATCGAGACCTTGGCAATGTTGGTGTCGCCCACCACTTCGCGAGCGTTGAGCTCCTCGGCGGTTTTGCCCAGGACCTTGTGGGCCTTGTCGTAGTCGTTGCGGTGCACGGTAAAAGTGAAGTCGGTGGTGTTATCGTGCGAAACGTTCTGCACGATCATGTCGACTTCAATGTTTGCGGCGCTGATCGGGCCGAGGATCTTGAAGGCAACGCCCGGGGTATCCGGTACGCCGCGAATGGTCAGCTTGGCTTCATCGCGATTGAAGGCGATGCCGGAAATGATCGGCTGTTCCATGGATTCCTCTTCATCAATAGTAATGAGGGTACCCGGACCCTCCTGGAAGCTGTGCAGCACGCGCAGCGGAACGTTGTACTTGCCGGCGAACTCGACGGCACGGATCTGCAGGACCTTGGAACCGAGGCTGGCCATTTCCAGCATCTCTTCGAAGGTGATCTTGTCCAGACGCTGAGCCTGGGACACCACACGCGGATCGGTGGTGTAGACACCATCGACGTCGGTGTAGATCTGGCACTCGTCCGCCTTGAGCGCAGCCGCCAGGGCAACACCGGTAGTGTCGGAGCCACCGCGACCGAGCGTGGTGATGTTGCCGTGCTCGTCCACACCCTGGAAGCCTGCGACCACGACCACGCGACCGGCCTTGATATCGGCACGAATCTTCTGGTCGTCGATTTGCAGGATGCGCGCCTTGTTGTGCGCGCTGTCAGTGAGGATGCGCACCTGGTTGCCGGTGTACGACACCGCAGGAATCCCCCGCTTCATCAGGGCCATGGCCAGCAAGGCGATGGTCACCTGCTCGCCAGTGGACACGATCACATCCAGCTCACGCGGAACCGGCTGATCACTGATCTGCTTGGCCAGGTCGATCAGGCGATTGGTTTCGCCACTCATCGCCGATAGCACAACCACCAGGTCATCGCCGGCCTCGCGGAATTTCTTGACCTTTTCGGCAACCTGCTCGATTCGCTCGACCGTGCCGACCGAAGTGCCGCCAAATTTCTGTACGATCAACGCCATTTCAAAGCCGCCTCAGCCCATGAAGGGCACCCAATAAACATTCAAACGACGCCACGGCCCGCCACTAGACGACGGGCCGAACAGCGCCTTAAACGCCCTGTTCCACGAATGGCACGGTAAGGGCCAGCGCGTTGTCCAGCGCGGCGGTATCAACGCCACCACCTTGCGCCATGTCCGGACGACCGCCGCCCTTGCCGCCCACTGCGGCAGCGGCTTGCTTCATCAAATCACCGGCTTTGAGTTGGCCAGTCAGGTCTTTGGTCACACCGGCAACCAGTACAACCTTTTCCTCATGGACACTGCCGAGCAGGATCACTGCGCGGCCGAGTTTGTTCTTCAGCTGATCGACCAGCGCCAGCAGCGCCTTGCCGTCCTGACCATCCAGGCGTGCAGCCAGGACTTTGACGCCCTTGACCTCAACGGCCGAGTTGGACAGGTCGTCACCGGCGGCACTGGCGGCCTTGGCCTGCAGTTGCTCCAGCTGTTTTTCCAGCTGGCGGTTGCGCTCGAGCACGGCCGAAAGCTTGTCGATCAGGTTGTCGCGACTGCCCTTGACCAGTTGCGCGGCTTCCTTGAGCTGCTCTTCGGCAGCATTGAGGTAAGCCAGTGCCGCCTCGCCAGTGACCGCTTCGATACGGCGCACACCGGAGGCTACACCGCCTTCACTGATGATCTTGAGCAGGCCGATATCACCGGTACGCTTGGCGTGGATACCACCGCACAGCTCGACGGAGAAGTCGCCGCCCATGCTCAGTACACGCACGCTGTCGCCGTATTTCTCGCCGAACAGCGCCATGGCGCCCTTCTGCTTGGCGGTATCGATATCGGTCTCTTCGGTTTGCACCTCGGAGTTCTTGCGCACTTCGCGATTGACGATGTCTTCCAGAGCCTTGAGCTGCTCAGGCTTGACCGCTTCGAAGTGACTGAAGTCGAAACGCAGGCGCTGACTGTCGACCAGCGAGCCTTTCTGTTGTACGTGATCGCCCAGCACCTGACGCAGCGCTGCATGCAACAGGTGAGTGGCGGAGTGGTTCAGCGAGGTGGCGTGCTGCACATCGGCGTCGACCTTGGCCTGAACCTTGGAGCCGACCACCAGCGTACCGCTGGCGACCACACCGTGGTGCAGGAAGGCGCCGCCGGTCTTGGTGGTGTCACGCACGTCAAAGCGTACATTGCCGGCTTGCAGGTAACCGGTGTCACCCACCTGGCCACCGGATTCGGCGTAGAACGGCGTGCGATCGAGGATCACTACGCCCTGCTCACCTTCAGCCAGTTGCTCGACGACTTTGCCGTCCTTATAAAGAGCAACGATGCTCGCTTCACCTTCGGTGCTGGTGTAGCCGGTGAATTCGGTGGCCACATCAACCTTGACCAGGGTGTTGTAGTCCAGGCCAAAGGCGCTGGCGGAACGCGCGCGCTCACGCTGCGCTTCCATTTCCCGCTCGAAGCCTTCTTCGTCGATAGTCAGTTCGCGCTCGCGAGCGATGTCGGCGGTCAGGTCCATCGGGAAGCCGTAGGTGTCGTAGAGCTTGAACACCACGTCACCTGGAACCACGCTGCCTTTAAGCTCGGCCAGATCCTGCTCGAGGATCTTCAGGCCCTGCTCCAGGGTCTTGGCGAACTGCTCTTCTTCAGCCTTGAGCACACGCTCGATGTTGGCTTGCTGCTGGGTGAGCTCCGGGAAGGCTTCGCCCATCTCGGCGACCAGCGCTGCAACGATCTTGTAGAAGAAGCTGCCAGTGGCGCCCAGCTTGTTGCCGTGACGGCAGGCGCGACGAATGATCCGGCGCAGTACATAGCCACGACCTTCGTTGGACGGCAATACACCATCGGCAATCAGGAAGCCGCACGAACGGATGTGGTCGGATACCACCTTGAGCGACGATTGCTCTTCGTTCTTGCAGCCGATGGCCGCGGCAGACGCTTCGAGCAGGCTGCGGAACAGGTCGATCTCATAGTTCGAGTGCACGTGCTGCATGACCGCACTGATGCGCTCCAGGCCCATGCCGGTATCCACCGACGGTGCCGGCAGCGGGTGCAGTACGCCGTCGGCGGTGCGGTTGAACTGCATGAAGACGTTGTTCCAGATCTCGATGTAACGGTCACCGTCTTCTTCCGGCGAGCCGGGTGGGCCGCCCCAGATGTCCGGGCCGTGATCGTAGAAGATCTCGGTGCAAGGACCGCACGGGCCGGTATCGCCCATGGTCCAGAAGTTGTCGGAGGCGTAAGGCGCGCCTTTGTTGTCGCCAATACGCACCATGCGCTCGGCCGGGACGCCGATTTCCCGGGTCCAGATGTCGTATGCCTCGTCATCGCTGGCATAGACGGTGACCCAGAGCTTTTCTTCCGGCAGGTTCAGCACCTTGGTCAGGAAGGTCCAGGCGTAGGTGATGGCGTCTTTCTTGAAATAGTCACCGAAGCTGAAGTTACCCAGCATTTCGAAGAATGTGTGGTGACGGGCGGTGTAGCCGACGTTTTCCAGGTCGCTGTTCTTGCCACCGGCGCGCACGCACTTCTGGCTGCTGGTCGCGCGGGTGTAGGCGCGCTTTTCCTGGCCAAGGAAGCAGTCCTTGAACTGGTTCATCCCCGCGTTGGTGAACAGCAGGGTCGGGTCGTTGCCCGGAATCAAGGAGCTGGAGGCAACTCGGGTATGTCCCTGCTCTTCGAAGAAGCGAAGGAAGGCTTCACGGATTTCTGCGCTTTTCATAGGTTCTTCCACGGAAACGGCGGCCTTACGGCAAATGCTTGCGTCAAATTGACGAAACGACGGCAAAGGGCCGCATTATATCGGGCCTTAGGCTCGGATGCAGTGTGTTTATGCTATAGAAACCGTCAATTGGACGCTCTGCAACCTTCAGCTGATCGCGTATTACTGGGGATGCGAGGTGGAATTGGCAAGGTTTCCCGGATGAAATGCCATTCATCCGCAAAAATATCGTTAGCAGCCTATACGTTCGCTTCACATATGTGCTAATAATTCTCCGCCGCCGACGCTCGGTGGCAACGTTCTCAGGGCGGGGTGCAATTCCCCACCGGCGGTAATTGCGCAACCTGCGCATAGCCCGCGAGCGCTTGCAGGCTTGCCTTGCAAGGTCAGCAGACCCGGTGTGATTCCGGGGCCGACGGTCATAGTCCGGATAAAGAGAGAGCGGGATAGGCACACCTGTGCCTGTCGTTGCGCACCTGCGTGGCGAAATCCCCTTCGATCCAGATGCCCTGTTTCTCATACAAACAGGAGTCCGTTTCAATGCAACCTACCGCAATCGATAGCAAAAACCCTTCCCACGAGCGCATCGCCTTCATCCAGGCCTGCTGGCACAAGGATATTGTCGATCAGGCACGTAAAGCCTTCGTCGAGGAAATGGGCGTTTTGGGCTATCAGGCAAGCGATATCGATTTCTTTGAAGTCGGTGGCGCCTTCGAAATCCCCCTGCACGCCAAACTGCTGGCCCGTAGCGGCCGCTATGCCGGCATTGTTGCCGCTGGCCTGGTCGTCGATGGCGGCCTGTACCGCCACGAATTCGTTGCGCAGTCAGTAATCAGCGGCCTGATGCAGGTTCAGCTGGAAACCGAGGTACCGGTGTTCTCGGTGGTCCTGACCCCGCATCACTTCCACGCAGGCGATGAGCATCAGAACTTCTACTTCGAGCATTTCCTGGTCAAGGGTGCCGAGGCGGCGAAGACCTGTGCCGATACGCTGCAGAAGTTGCGCGCCCTGCGCCGCAATGACGTGCCACAGAAACGCGTAGGTTGATACAGCTGTAGGAGCGGATTTATCCGCTCCTACACCAACTGATCGGGCGTGGTAGGCACGATCAGAATCCCCGCCCGCAAGCCATTCTTGACCTTGGGATTGGGGAAAATGATCCGCGCCCCCTCCTCTTCGACGATCCAGCGCGTGCTGCTCAGATCTTCTGCCAGCAGATAGCCCTTGGACAACTCTGAAAAATTCTCGATGTCCGCTGGCAGATGCAAGTGGAAGCTGTCGCTGTGCTTGATGATCTCGCGGGCTACGCTAAACAGCTGCAAGCCATCCAGCGCTTCAGGCTCCTCAGGCTCGTTGCCTTCGATGATCTGCTTGAGGCGGGTGTCCAGACGCTCAAGGTTGACCTGCGCGTTCTCTCCAAAGGGCCGCGCCTTGCCCAGTTCCAGGGTAAAGGCTTCAGCATCGAGCGTTTCGTAGGTGTAGGCGGTAAAGGTGACCGACGTCTTGCTTTGCAGCAACACAGCCTCCATGCCTGCCGCACGCAGGCGCGCCAGCTCGCGACGAGAATGCTGGCGGCCTTCCTTGAACGGATAGAGTGCAAATTGTTCGATCTTCGAGCCACGAATGGCGGTGTGCAGATCGTAGTGCAACCGGGTACGTCCGGGCACACTGAAAAAGGTGGTGGCCAGACGCTCCAGCTCGCAAGCGCGCAACGCTTCCGAACCACTGGAGAGCTCATGCCGACCATTGAACAGGCGGTTGACGTCCTGCTCCAGATAACGCTCGCCCTTGCGGATCGCTTCGGGGTTGCCAAACAGGAACAGAATCCGCGCCCGCGGCTTGATCTCGCCCTTGGCGATGCCATGCAGCAACTCGTCGAGCAGCTCGATGGGGGCGGTTTCGTTACCGTGGATACCTGCCGAAAGCAGCAGGTCCATGCCGTTGTCACGCGCTTCAGGAGGGCGCACTTCAAGCGCCCCCTCGCCAAGCCAGCGCATGCGCACGCCGTCGACAGTCAGCTGGGTCTTCTCTGCCGGTTCACGACCGGCAAGGGTCAGTTCGAGCAGTTTGCCGAGGGCGAGCATGGGCTATTCCTTAGTGATGGTGGCCGCAATCAGGACCATGTACGTGATCATCATCGCCGCCGGCGTCAGCCGGTTCCATTTCCAGCTGCAGGCTAACCAGGTTGGTGGCCAGCGGGCGCAGCAACAGATTGGCGTATTCAGCGTCGTCTTCTTCGACGTCGACACCGATCAGCAGCTGACCACGGCCATCCTGCTGAATCCATACCTCCTTGCCTTGCCAGACCACCGCAAAGCGGGTGCAGGAAGTTTCCAGCTGGGTACCATCGTCATCTTCAAGGATCAGCTGCAGGGTGTCGGACATAGTCGAATTCTCTCTCAAGGTTGGAGTTGGAACGGATAGACCGAACCCAGTTTGAGGATCTGGGTCAGCTCATCCAGTGCCGTACGGCACTCCAGCAACAGTTGCGGGTCCGCCAGGTCGGCTTCGCTCAGGCGGTCGCGGTAGTGCTTGTCGACCCACTGGGTCAGGGTGTCGTACAGCGGCGCCGTCATGATAACCCCTGAATTGACCGCTGCCAGTTCAGTTTCATTGAGTGCCACGCGCAAACGCAGGCACGCCGGGCCACCGCCGTTCTGCATGCTCTGCTTGAGGTCGAAAACCTTGACCTCGGCAACCGGACCACCCTGGCCGGTCAACGCCGACAGGTAGGCCCAGACACGCTCGTTGTTGCGGCACTCTTCCGGGACGATCAGCAGCATCGAACCGTCGGCACGGGTCAGCAGCTGGCTGTTGAACAGGTACGAACGCACCGCATCCTCTACCGTGACAGCCGAGCGTGGCACGCAGATCGCCTTGAAGTTGCCACCCCGTTTAGCCAGTTTAGCTTGCAGTTGGCCAAGCATCGCCTCGGTCTCGAGGAAGGCGTCTTCGTGGTAGAACAGCACCTCGCCGTTACCCACCGCGATCACGTCGTTGTGGAACACACCCTGGTCGATAACCGCCGGGTTCTGCTGGGCAAACACCACACCCTCCTCGCTCAGCCCGTGCAGCCGGGCGACCGCCTGGGAAGCCTCGAGGGTCTGGCGTGCCGGGTACTTCTGCGGGGCCGGGTAGCGGGTGTCGAAGGCGCTGCGGCCATAGACGAAGAACTCCACGCCAGCCTCGCCGTAGCTCCGGCAGAAGCGCGTGTGGTTGGCGGCACCTTCATCACCGAACTGCGCCACCGCCGGCAACGCGGCATGGTGGGCAAAGTGCTTGCTGTCGGCGAACATCGCCCCGAGCACACGGCTGGTGGTCGGGTGTTCGATGCTGCGGTGATATTTGCAGTTGAGGTTGGCGGCGGTGAAATGCACGCGACCGTCGGCGGTGTCGGCACTCGGGCTGACCGTGGCGGCGTTGGCCACCCACATGCTCGACGCCGAGCAGCTGGCAACCAGCAATGGCATCGCTTCTTTGGCGGCGCGCTGGATCACCTCGGCATCAGTGCCGGAGAAGCCCAGACGGCGCAGTGCGCCAACGTCCGGACGCTCCTGCGGCGCCAGTACGCCCTGCTGGAAACCCATCTCCATCAGCGCTTTCATCTTCGCCAGGCCCTGACGCGCGGCTTCGCGCGGGTTGGACGCCTGCTGGCTGTTGCTCTGCGAGGCAACGTTGCCGTAGGACAGCCCGCCGTAGTTATGCGTCGGTCCCACCAGACCATCAAAGTTCACTTCAAACGATTTCATCGGCAAGGCTCCGTGGACCTTTTGTTATAGGGAGACGCCTGGCGTCAGCGTGGCAGGCAGGGTCAGGCTGGCAGTCTCCAGCGAGGCTACCGGGTAAGCGCAATAGTCGGCTGCATAGTAGGCACTGGCGCGATGGTTGCCGCTGGCACCTACACCACCGAACGGCGCACTGCTAGCAGCACCGGTCAGCTGCTTGTTCCAGTTGACGATGCCCGCGCGGCTTTGCAGCCAGAAGTACTGATAACGGGCATGCGAGTCGGACAGCAAACCGGCGGCAAGGCCGTACTGGGTGTTGTTGGCTTCAGCAATCGCCGCGTCGAAATCGCTGTAGCGAATGACCTGCAGCAACGGGCCGAAAAACTCTTCGTCCGGGCGCCCGGCTACAGCGGTTACATCGACGATACCCGGGGTCAGCAAGGCAGCAGAGGCTTGCGGCTGGGTCATGCCCAGCAGCGACACACCACCGTTGCTCAGCAATTGCGCCTGAGCATCGAGCAGCGCCTTGGCGGCCGCCAGCGAGATGACCGAGCCCATGAACGGTGCCGGTTGCTGATCGAAGGCGCCGACGGAGATGGTCTTGCACACCTCGACCAAACGCTTGAGCAGTGAATCGCCCCACGCGCCTTGCGGTACCAGCAGACGACGCGCGCAGGTGCAGCGCTGGCCGGCAGAGATAAACGCCGACTGGATGATGGTGTAGACCGCCGCATCCAGATCCTTGACCTCATCGACCACCAGCGGGTTGTTGCCGCCCATTTCCAGGGCCAGGATCTTGTCCGGGCGGCCGGCGAACTGCTGGTGCAGCAAGTTGCCGGTACGGCTGGAACCGGTGAAGAACAGGCCATCGATGCCCGGGTTGGCGGCGAGGGCTACACCAGTTTCACGCGCGCCCTGCACCAGGTTCAAGACGCCCGCTGGCAAGCCAGCTTCGATCCAGCACTTGACCGTCAGTTCGGCGACCTTGGGCGTCAGCTCGCTGGGTTTGAACACCACGGTATTACCCGCCAGCAGCGCCGGAACGATATGACCGTTAGGCAGATGACCAGGGAAGTTGTAAGGGCCGAACACCGCTACCACACCGTGCGGCTTGTGGCGCAGCACGGCGGTGGCATCGGCCAGCGGGCCGCTTTTCTCACCGGTACGCTCGCGGTAGCTCTGCACCGAGATGGCTACCTTGTTGACCATGCTGGTCACTTCGGTAGCGGCTTCCCACAGCGGCTTGCCGGTTTCTTCACCAATGCAGTGAGCCAGTTCGTCAGCGTTGGCCTTGAGTGCCGCAGCAAAGGCTTCGAGCACACTGATGCGAGCCTCCAGCGACTGTAGCGCCCAGCCGGCAAAGGCCTGGCGCGCCGCCTTGACGGCGCTATCGACCTGCTCGGCACTGGCACCCTGGCCTTGCCAGATAACCTTTTGGCTGACCGGATCCAGCGATTGCAGCGCTTCGCCCTGCCCCGCCTGCCAACTGCCGGCGATAAAGTGAGTCGTCATTATTTGGCCTCCCGGGCAGCAGACAGCGGCACGGCACGCACCTGATCACCGGCGCTCAGGCGCAGGCGTTTTGCGGTCAACGGATCGACCACCAGGGTTCCGGCCGCCAGACGCGCCGGCGCCGCGGTGATGCGGCACTCTTCGCGCTTACGGTTGTGGATGATGAATGGCGTGGCATCGTCGCCCGGCGTGCCAACGGCCAGCACCAGCGCCTGGCTGTCGTGCACCGCACGAATCTTGCTGGTTTCGCATTCCACAGCGGGGCCTGCGTCGAAAATGTCGACATAGCCCTGGTAGCTGAAGCCTTCGCTCTTGAGCATGGCCAAGGCCGGCTCGGTGTCGGTGTGGACACGACCGATCACGCCACGAGCGGCTTCGGAAAGGAAACAGGTGTACAGCGGAAACTTGGGCATCAGCTCGGCGATGAACGCTTTGTTGCCGACACCGGTCAGGTAATCGGCCTGGCTGAACTCCATTTTGAAGAAGTGTCGGCCCAGGCTCTCCCAGAACGGTGAGCGCCCCTGTTCATCAGACATACCGCGCATCTCGGCAATGATCTTGTTGCCGAACAGTTCGGCAAACTCGGCGATGAACAGCAGGCGCGCCTTGGCCAGCAGACGGCCGTTGAGGCCACTGCGATGGTCGCTGCGCAGAAACAACGAACACAGCTCGGAATTGCCGGTCAGGTCGTTGGCAAGAAACAGCGTGGGGATCTCGCGGTAGATGTTCAGCTCTTGCGAGGCGCTGACCGTCAGGCCGACCCGGTAGTTGTACCAGGGCTCACGCAAGCCGACCGCGCCGGCGATGGCGGAAATCCCGACCACCACGCCTTCGTCGTTTTCCAGCACGAACAGGTAGTCAGCGTCGCCACGCTCCGCTTCGCCACGGAAAGTTTTCTCGGCCCAGCTGACCCGGTGCGCCAGGCGCTCCTCGTTGGCCGGCAAGGTGGTCAGGCCAGTGCCGGTGCTGCGCGCCAACTCGATCAGCGCCGGTAAATCGCTGCTGCGTACGGGACGAACGATCATGCTATCTCCTCGGGCGGCGGCCTTTGGCCTGCCGCGAAACTCGACCTGGGGGCTCGGTTATCGAACCGCAGGAATCAAACCGCGACCAGGCGCACACTGGCGCCTTCACCGACGCCCAGGGCTTCGGCGGCTTCAAGACTCAGGGTGACCGGTTTGCCAGGCACCCAATCCAGCTCCAGGAGCACGGCGCGGTAATCCTGCAACTGGCCATTGCACACCAGGTAAGGACGCCCGCCCTTGACCACGGCGCTGTCGAGCTTGACCGGCACCACGCGGCTCTGGGCAATCGAACGGATGCTCGAGACCCGCGCATGCAAGGTTGGGCCACCGTCGAAAATGTCGATGTAATGATCGGTCTCGAAGCCTTCGCGCATCAGGATGTCGAAGGTGATCTGCGCACGCGGATGCACCTGGCCCATGGCCTCTTGCGCGGCATCCGGCAGCAGCGGCACGTAGATCGGGTAATGCGGCATCAGCTCGGCCAGGAAGGTCCGGCTCTTGAGGCCACACAGGCGCTCGGCCTCGGCGTAGTTGAGGTCGAAGAAGTTACGCCCGATGGCATCCCAGAACGGCGAATCACCGTTCTCGTCGCTGTAGCCGACGATCTCGGTCACCACCGAGTCGGCGAAACGCTCGGGATGAGCGGCCATGAACAGCAGGCGACCACGGGAGTTGAGCTCCGACCAGCCGGTGCCGACCAGTTCTGGCAGGACGTAGAAGCTGGTCAGCAGGCTGTTGCCGGTCAGGTCATGGCACTGCGAAAGCACATGGATCTTGTTGTGGATCTTCAGCTCGCGCGAAGCATGCACAAAGGTCTCGTTGCGGAAGCTGTAGAACGGCTCGGAATAACCCGCCGAGGCGACGATCGCCGAGCAGCCGACCAGCTTGCCGGTGCCGCTGTCTTCCAGGACGAAGAAGTAGCTCTCTTCGCCGTTGAAACTGACTTCGGCAGCGAAGGACGTCTCCGAGGCGGCAATCTTGTCGCTCAGACGCTCGGCATCATCCGGCAAGGACGTGACACCAATGGGGCTGTCCGCTGCCAGACGCTGTACTTCGCCCAGATCAGCCATTTGCGCGGGGCGCATCACCAGCATGGTGTCACTCCTTTCGGGAAAACAGGCCAGCCATCGCCGGCACAGGAAAAATCAGCAAGCGCCCGTTGGGCACTGGCTCTGGAATTCGGATTCACCGGCCCCGAAGGGCCGGCGAAAGCACCGCAGGCGCTTATCAGGCCTGGGTCAGTTTTGCCGCAGCACGTTCGAAACGATCCAGGCCTTCGTCGATATCGGCATCCTCGACCACCAGGCTCGGGGCGAAACGCACAACGTCGGGACCAGCCTGAAGCACCATCAGGCCTTCTTTCTCGGCGGCGTTGAACACGTCCTTGGCCTTGCCTTTCCAGGCATCGGACAACACGCAACCGATCAGCAGACCAATGCCACGCACCTGGGTGAACAGGCCGTACTTCTCGCCGATCTGCTCCAGGCGGGCCTTGAACTTCTGATGCTTGGCCTTGACGCCCGCCAGCACCTCAGGGGTGTTGACCACGTCCAGCACGGCATTGGCCACGGCGCACGCCAGCGGGTTGCCGCCGTAGGTGGTGCCGTGGGTGCCGACGGCCAGGTGCTTGGCCAGGGCTTCGGTGGTCAGCATGGCGCCGATCGGGAAACCGCCGCCCAGGCTCTTGGCGCTGGAGAGGATGTCCGGGGTCACGCCGTAGTGCATGTAGGCGAACAGCTCACCGGTACGGCCAACGCCGGTCTGCACTTCGTCGAAGATCAGCAGCGCATTGTGCTTGTCGCACAGCTCGCGGGCGCCTTGCAGGTAAGCGACGTCTGCCGGGACCACACCGCTCTCACCCTGGATCGGCTCGATGACCACGGCGCAGGTCTTGTCGGAGATCTGCGCCTTGAGCGCTTCCAGATCGTTGTACGGCACATGGCTGATGCCGGTGATTTTCGGGCCGAAACCGTCGGAGTACTTCGGCTGACCGCCGACACTCACGGTGAACAGGGTACGACCGTGGAAGCTGTTAACGGTGGCGATGATTTCGTGCTTTTCCGGGCCGAAACGGTCATGGGCGACACGACGGGCCAGCTTGAACGCGGCTTCGTTGGCTTCAGCGCCGGAGTTACAGAAGAACGCGCGCTCAGCGAAGGTCGCGTCGACCAGCTTGTGGGCCAGACGCAGCGCCGGTTCGTTGGTGAACACGTTGGACACGTGCCACAGCTTGTTGGCCTGCTCGGTCAGCGCGCCAACCAGCGCCGGATGTGCATGACCCAACACGTTTACGGCAATCCCGCCCGCGAAGTCGATCAGCTCGCGGCCCGACTGATCCCAGACTCGGGAGCCCGCACCACGAACGGGGATAAAGGCCGCCGGTGCGTAATTGGGAACCATTACCTGGTCGAAATCGGCGCGTTGCACCGGAGCTTGCTCAACGGACATCGGAGTCTCCTGAAGAGGAACGCCTGCCTGAAACTGGCGAGCGATGGGGGGATTGTAAGGACAGATCGGCGCCCGACCTTGTCGCCAAGCGACAACTTCTTATAGCGCCAAACCCTGTTTTACCAAGGCTTACGGCAATGCGACAAATAGGGTCGCAAAGGCGCAGTTTAAACGGTGTGCAGGGATGGGTGGGAGATTCTGTATGGACGGTTCTGTGGGAGCGGATTCATCCGCGAAGGACTGCGCAGCAGGCCCGTCTTCAGGGCTGCGTTGCGACCCTTCGCGGATGAATCCGCTCCTACAACATAGACAACACCGCGATAAAAAACTAACCGCGCTCGGCAGGCACCGAAGACAACTCAAAAGGGCTGCTGCTTCGTCGCTGGTTGCGATCTTCCCGCGGCGTTGCGCCGAAGAAATTGCGATAAGCGCTGGAGAAGTGCGGCCCCGAAGAGAAGCCGCAAGACAAACCGATCTGGATGATCGACTTGCTGGTCTGCATCAGCATCTGCCGCGCCTTGTTCAGGCGCAGCTCAAGGTAGTACTGACTCGGCACGCGATTGAGGTATTGCTTGAAGATTCGTTCCAGCTGACGCCGCGAAACGCACACATGCTGAGCGATCTCATCGGTGGTCAACGGCTCTTCGATGTTGGCCTCCATCAGCAGCACGGCCTGGGTCAGCTTCGGATGACTCGAACCCAGGCGGTTCTGCAACGGAATGCGCTGGCGCTCACCGCCCTCGCGAATCCGCTCGACCACCAATTCTTCCGACACCGCACCGGCAAGCTCGGCGCCATGATCGCGGGCCAGCACCGCCAACAACAGGTCGATCACCGACATCCCGCCACACGCGGTCAGGCGATCACGATCCCAGTCGAACAGGTGGCTGGTGGCGATAACCTTGGGGAAACGCTCGGCAAAATCATCCTGCCAACGCCAGTGCACTGCCGCACGATAGCCGTCGAGCAAACCCAGCTGCGCCAACGGGTAAACGCCCGCCGACAAACCACCGACGACACAACCGGCACGGGCCAACTGCTTGAGCGCACTGGCCAGCCCGGATGCCACCGCCTGAGGCGGCTCGTCAGCCAGCAAAAACAGCTTCTGGAGACCTTCCAGGCGCCCTGCCCACGGCTCGCCCGGCAAGCGCCAGGCGCCTTCGGCCGCAGGCTCGGCCTGCAGGAACGCCAACTCGTAGACCACCTCTGGATGGACGCGCTGGGCAACCCGCAAAACCTCTTCGGCCAGCGCCAGGGTCAGGGCTTTGGTGCTGGGCCAGATGAGAAAACCGATGCGCTGGGTGGTCATGGGATGCGGTCCGAAACCTGAGAGGGGTCAAGAAGATAGAGCCTGGACATGCTGCGACGAGCTCGCAGCATGACCCATTTTGGTGCGGATCAGCAATCTTACTTGAGGCTGCCCGAAAGGAATTGCTGCAGACGCTCGGATTGCGGATTGACCAGCACCTCGCGTGGGTTGCCGCTCTCTTCCACCAGACCTTTATGCAGGAACACCAACTGGTTCGACACCTCGCGGGCAAAGCCCATCTCGTGGGTCACCACCACCATGGTCCGGCCTTCCTGGGCCAGCGCCTGCATGACCTTGAGCACGTCACCGACCAGCTCGGGGTCGAGCGCCGAGGTCGGCTCGTCGAACAGCATGACTTCCGGCTCCATGGCCAGCGCACGGGCAATCGCCACACGCTGCTGCTCACCACCGGACATATGCCCAGGGTAGGCGTCTTTACGATGAGCAACACCCACCTTGGCCAGGTAATGCTCGGCTTTTTCCAGGGCGTCCTTCTTCGACATACCCAACACGTGAACCGGCGCTTCGATGATGTTTTCCAACGCGGTCATGTGCGACCACAGGTTGAAGTGCTGGAACACCATCGACAGCCGCGAGCGCATGCGCTGCAGCTGCTTGGGATCGGCGGCCTTGAGCGCGCCGTCCTTGTTGGCCACCAGCTTGAGCTCTTCATTGTTGAGCAGAATCTTGCCCGCATGCGGCTGCTCAAGCAGGTTGATGCAGCGCAGGAAGGTACTTTTTCCCGAACCGCTGGAACCGATGATGCTGATCACGTCGCCTGCCTTGGCCGCCAGGGACACGCCCTTGAGCACTTCGTGACTGCCGTAGCGTTTATGCAGATCTTGGATTTCGAGTTTGTACATGCTGTCGATTCTCACAAAGCAGTCAGTCTTGAGCTAACGCTCAGGGCGAAAAAGTTGGCGCAGGCCTCAGTGCTTGCGCGGCGCCAGGTAGCCGAGCCAGCGGCGCTCAGCCAGCTTGAACAGGCGCACCAGAATGAAGGTCAGGCACAGGTAGAACACGCCGGCGGTGATATAGGCTTCGAACGGCAGGTAGTACTGGGCGTTGACCGTGCGCGCCGCACCGGTGATGTCGATCAGGGTGACGATCGACGCCAGACTGGTGGTCTGCAACATCATGATCACTTCGTTACTGTACTGCGGCAGTGCCCGGCGCAGCGCCGATGGCAGCAGGATGCGGCGGTACATCTTGACCCGCGACATACCCATGGCCTTGGCTGCTTCGATCTCGCCATGGGGCGTGGCCTTGAGGCTGCCGGCAATGATTTCCGCAGTGTAGGCACTGGTGTTGATGGCGAAGGCCAGGCAGGCACAGAAGGTCGCACTCGACAGCCATGGCCAGAGGAAGCTTTCACGCACGGCTTCGAACTGAGCCAGACCGTAGTAGATCAGGAACAACTGCACCAGCATCGGCGTGCCGCGGATTACGTAGGTGTAGAGCCAGGCGGTCATGTTCACCAGCGGCTGCTTGGACACCCGCATCAACCCCAGCGGGATCGCCGCCAGCAAACCGAACAGCAGCGACAGCGCCAACAGCTTGAGGGTGGTCAGCAAACCGCCCAGGTACAGCGGCAGCGCTTCCCAGATGACGTTGTAGTCGAAAATCATAGTTCAGCCGCCTTTACGCCAACCGAGTAGCGCTTCTCGAGGTAACGCAGGGCCAGCAGCGAGACACTGGTGATCACCAGGTACAGGGCCGCGACCGCCAGGAAGAAGGTGAAAGGTTCGCGGGTGGCATCTGCCGCCTGCTTGGCCTTGAACATCATGTCCTGCAGACCGACCACCGAAATCAGCGCCGTGGCCTTGGTCAGGACCAGCCAGTTGTTGGTGAAGCCTGGAATCGCCAGGCGAATCATCTGCGGCACCATGACCCGGAAGAACACCTGCAGGCTGCTCATGCCGTAAGCCATGCCAGCCTCGGCCTGGCCCTTGGGAATCGCCATGAAGGCACCACGGAAGGTTTCCGAAAGGTAGGCACCGAAAATGAAGCCCAGGGTACCGATACCCGCCATCAGCGGATTAAGGTCGATGTAATCGTCATAACCGAGCAGCGGTGCTACGCGGTTGAGCAGGTCCTGACCACCGTAGAAAATCAGCAGGATCAAAACCAGGTCGGGGATCCCGCGGATCACCGTGGAATACAGGTCGCCCAGCCACGCCAGCCAGCGCACTGGCGACAGGCGCAGGGCCACACCGATAAGGCCGAGTACAATGGCCAGGGCCATGGACGACAAGGCAAGCTGCAGCGTAAGCCACACGCCGTCGAGGATAACTGCCCCGTAGCCTTTCAACATGATGAGGTCCTCGACCTTAGGGATGAAAAAATGGTGCAAACCTCAGAGCCTCTGCTGCTTGCACCATTACACAGGTGAAACGTCGACGATTTACTTGGCTTCAGGGCCGTAGATGTCGAAGTTGAAGTACTTGTCCTGGATCTGCTTGTACTTGCCATTGGCGCGGATAGCGGCGATGGCAGCGTTGATGCGATCCAGGTTGGCCTTGTCGCCCTTGCGCACGGCAATGCCGACACCGTCACCGAAGTACTTCACGTCAGTGAAGGACGGACCGACGAAGGCGTAGCCCTTGCCAGCGTCAGTCTTGAGGAAGCCATCTTCAAGCAGCGTAGCATCGGCCACGGTGCCATCCAGGCGACCGGCTGCAACGTCCAGGTAGATTTCGTTCTGGGTGCCGTAAGGAACGATGGTGGCGCCTTGCGGAGCCAGGACTTCCTTGGCGAAACGGTCGTGGATCGAGCCACGTTGAACACCGATTTTCTTGCCCTTGAGCTCAGCCAGGTTGTCGCTGACGGTGGTACCTTCCTTCATCACCAGGCGCGCCGGGGTCAGGTAGTACTTGCCGGTGAAGTCCACGGACTTCTTGCGATCTTCGGTGATCGACATGGACGAGAGGATGGCGTCGATCTTGCGCACTTTCAGTGCCGGGATCAGGCCGTCGAATTCTTGCTCGACCCAGGTGCACTTGACCTTCATCTCTTCGCACAGGGCGTTGCCGATGTCGTAGTCGAAGCCGACGATGCTGCCGTCTGGCGCCTTCGAGGCGAACGGTGGGTAAGCGGCCTCGATACCGATTTTCAGCGGTTTCTCATCAGCCAGCGATGCCAGGGAAAACACGGACAGCGCCAGTGCGCCAAGCAGTGCGAGTTTCTTCATCTGGAACTCCATCGGTAAAGGGCAATACAAGGCAGCGTGAAACTTCTGCCCGATATGCGAATGGGTACAACGCGAGCTGCGCGGGGTCGACGAAGGTCGAACGCCACGAGCGAGTGATCGGCATTTTAACGACAGCACCGAAGCCGATATTTCTTCAATGCGACAACTAGTTACAGAAGCGCAGGAACGCGAGGCCGGAGATATTGACAGCTTTCGCGGAATATGCAAAAGCAAAAGACAAATAACCAATCAATGAAGCAATAAGCGGGCCTATTATTGGCAAAGCCTTCTAATCCGGCAAGCGTAGCGTTTCAGCGGGTTGAAATCAGCTCAGGAAACGCCCTGTTAGCGGGCGAAAACGTTTCGCTTTGCCCCGCTGGCGAGCAATTGGGGTGACAGAATGGTTACCGATGATTGTCGGAGTAACAGAAAGCACAAAGCCCCGTCGGCAGATTTCCGAAGGGGCTTTTGAGTAACACATGAGGGCCTCATCGTCGGCAAGGCCAGCTCCCACAGAGTATGCAGCCCCTGTGGGAGCCGGCCTTGCCGGCGATAGGCTGCGAAGCAACCTCAGACTCAGGCGGACGCCTTGCTCATGTCCTTATGGGTATCGATCAGATGCTGGACCACACTCGGATCGGCCAGGGTCGAGATATCGCCCAGGGCGTCGTACTCGGCAGTGGCAATCTTGCGCAGGATGCGACGCATGATCTTGCCCGAACGGGTCTTGGGCAGGCCCGGCGCCCACTGGATGACATCCGGTGAGGCAATCGGACCGATCTCTTTGCGTACCCAGTTTTTCAGCTCCAGACGCAGCGCTTCGTTCGGCTCCTCGCCACCATTGAGGGTGACGTAGACATAAATACCCTGCCCTTTGATGTCGTGCGGCACACCGACCACTGCTGCCTCGGCGACTTTCGGGTGGGCAACCATGGCGCTTTCGATCTCGGCTGTACCCATGCGGTGCCCGGAAACGTTGAGCACGTCATCGACGCGGCCAGTGATCCAGTAGTAACCGTCTTCATCGCGACGGGCGCCGTCACCAGTGAAGTACATGCCACGGAAGGTCTTGAAGTAAGTGTCGACGAAACGATCGTGATCGCCATACAGCGAACGCGACTGGCCCGGCCAGGAATCGAGGATCACCAGATTGCCTTCGGCAGCGCCATCGATCAGGTTGCCCAGATTGTCCACCAGCGCCGGCACCACACCGAAGAATGGACGGGTTGCCGAACCCGGCTTCAGCGCGGTAGCACCTGGCAGCGGGCTGATCAGCACGCCACCGGTTTCGGTCTGCCACCAGGTGTCGACGATCGGGCAACGCTCTTTGCCAACGGTCTGGTAGTACCAGTTCCAGGCTTCCGGGTTGATCGGCTCACCCACCGAACCGAGCAAGCGCAGGCTCGAGCCATCGGCACCCTCAACCGCAGCCTGACCTTCAGCCATCATTGCGCGGATGGCGGTCGGGGCGGTGTAGAGGATATTGACCTTGTGCTTGTCGATGATCTTCGACACGCGAGTGATGTCCGGATAGTTCGGCACACCTTCAAACAGCACCGTGGTCGCGCCATTGGCCAGCGGGCCGTAGACGATATAGCTGTGACCGGTCACCCAGCCGACGTCGGCGGTGCACCAGTAGACCTCACCCGGACGGTAGTCGAACACCCGCTCATGAGTCAGCGCGGCGTAGACCATGTAGCCGCCGGTGGTGTGCAGCACACCTTTGGGCTTACCGGTGGAGCCGGAGGTATAGAGGATGAACAGCGCTTCTTCGGCACCCATCTCTTTCGGTGCGCAGTGGCTGGAAGCGACCTTCATCAGGTCTTCGTACCAGATGTCACGATGCTGGTGCCAGGCGATGTCGCCACCGGTGCGTTTGCACACGATGATCTTCTGCACGCTGGCGGTTTCCGGGTTGGTCAGGGCCAGGTCAACGTTGGCCTTGAGCGGCGTGCGACGACCGCCACGCAGACCTTCGTCGGCGGTGATCACCACTTTCGACTTACAGTCGATGATGCGTCCGGCCAGCGCCTCGGGAGAGAAGCCACCGAAGACCACCGAGTGGATCGCGCCGATACGGGCGCAAGCCAGCATCGCGACTACGGCCTCGGGAATCATCGGCATGTAGATGGTCACCACGTCACCACGGTGCACGTCCTGACCGCGCAGGGCGTTGGCAAATTTGCACACCTGTTCGTGCAGTTCGCGGTAGGTAATGTTGCGGTGCTCGGAAGGATCGTCGCCTTCCCAGATGATTGCGACCTGATCACCACGCTCGGCAAGGTGGCGGTCCAGGCAGTTGTAGGAGACGTTCAGAGTGCCGTCGGCAAACCATTTGATATCGACATGGTGGTCGTCGAAGGAGGTCTGTTTGACCTTGGTGAAGGGCTTGATCCAGTCCAGGCGCTGCGCCTGCTCACGCCAGAAGCCGTCCGGGTTGATCACCGACTGCTGGTACATGGCCTTGTAGGTCGCCTCATCAGTCAGGGTGGTGGCCGCAACCTCGGGACGAACGGGATACAGGGGAGCCGCACTCATCTTTATCTACCTCGGTGTAATAGTTGTTTTTGTATGACCTCGTTGTAACTGTACCAGACCCGCTAGGCCATTCGACGTTGGTAGTAACGCCCTGCTCTTTTGCACCCATGCAATTGACCGCAGGCTCAAGGCCGGGCATGTGCGCAGAGAAAATAAATTCCGAAGATGTCAAGCGAGCGATTGTTACAGTTTTCGCCAACAGTGTTTATCAAAACATCATCTGTTTAACACAAGCGCCCGCCCCTAAAATTCGCCCCGCCAGCAACGGCATCGCGATTAACTTCTTGTTACAGCCCCCACGAAGGCCGTTAATCCCGAGATAACTGTGATAGTTGAACGTTAGTTGTACACGCGGCGCCACAAGCGCTGCGTGCCCCCTTACGACCTTAGACAGGTAAAATGAAAATGAAAGCTTTACTGGTATTGGCACTTGGCAGTCTTTGCAGCGTGGCGGTGGCCGACGAAGTTGCAAACGGCGGCGCCGAGCAGATTCCGGTTGAACAGTACAGTTACTCGCAGCACCTGGACATCGCCAAAGTCATTTCCATGAGCGAAGTCCCGAACGTCTGCGAAGTGGTCCCGGCGCGCATGACCTATGAGGACTCGCAGGGCCAGCGGCATATTCTCGAGTACCGTGTGATGGGTAACGGTTGCTCCAACGGATAATCTGAAGATTACCGCTCGCCGCGCCTCGATCGCCGCTGACCGAGGCGCGCGGTTCAAACAATCGATATTGAATCGTTGCGCTACAACTAATCCACGCTGACATTTCTGTCATTACAGCTTATTTACTCTGCCGACTTGCCAACACCGTGTTCGCGCAACTTGTTGGCTATCGTGGTATGTGAAACTCCAAGGCGTTTACCCAACGCCCGGCTGCTCGGATATTCACCCATCAGTTGTTCCAGCACAGCTTTTTCAAAGCGCCCGACAATCTCGCCCAGGTCACCCTCAAGGGAAAACTCACCCAGCGGTTGCCGCGCACCATAGTCTGGCAAGCGAATATGTTCGCTTTTAACCACCCCGCCATCACACAGCGATACCGCCTGGAACAATACGTTCTCCAACTGACGCACGTTACCCGGCCAGTGATACTGGCTCAGGCGCTCCATGGCCGCCGGGGCCAGGCGCGGCAACGGGCAACCGATCTGGCGACTGGCCTGATCGAGAAAATGCTCGACCAGCGGTGGCAGGCCATCCAGGCACTCGCGCAGCGGCGGGATATGCAGTGAAAGCACATTGAGGCGATGGTAAAGATCCTGGCGGAACTCGCCGCGCGCACAAAGCTCCGAGAGGTCGACCTGGGTCGCGCAGATAACCCGCACATCCAGATACACCTCCTCGTCACTGCCGACCCTACGGAAGCAGCCATCCTGCAGAAAGCGCAACAATTTGACCTGCAAGCGCGGGCTCATTTCACCTACGCCATCAAGAAACAACGTGCCGCCTGCGGTCAGCTCCAGCAGACCCAGTTTGCCTTCAGCCCGCGCACCTTCGAATGCACCCGGCCCGTAGCCGAACAACTCGGTCTCGGCCATGGATTCCGGCAGGCCGGCGCAATTGAGCGCCATCAACGGCGCCTGCCCACGCGGGCTGGCCAGGTGACAGGCACGGGCCAGCAGTTCCTTGCCGGTGCCGGTCTCCCCTTCAATCAACAGTGGCGCGTCCAGCGGCGCCATACGCCGAGCCTCGCGCACCACCGCAGCCATTACCCGCGAGCTCTGGAAAATACTGTCAAAGCCGCGCAACTCCTGCTTGCGCACGTTATAGATACGCTCACCAATGCGATCGGCACGGTGCAGGGTCAACACCGCCCCTGCCAGGGCCTCGCTGTCGTCATGCTCGGATTGCAGCGGCGCGATGTCGGCCAGGAACACATCGCCCTTGACCTTGACCCGCAGGCCGTTGATCCGCGATTTGTTGGCCCGCACCAGCTCCGGCAAGTCAAAGTCTTCGGCATAACGCGACAAGGGGATACCCGGCACCTCATCCACCCGCACCCCGAGCAACTGCGCCGCCGCCCGGTTCGCGGCGACGATGGAACCGCCCATGTCGATCGACAGCACCGGGAAATCCAGCGCCCCCAGCAAGGCATTGAGTTCCATATGCCGCCGTTCGCTCGGCATCAAGCCCACACGCTTGACCCCGAACACCCCGGCAATCGACTCGAACTTGGGCCGCAAGGCCTGGAACTGCAAGTTGATCAGGTTGGGACAGTGCAGGTAGATGGCATTGCCATGCTCGCCGCCGACCTCGCCGCGGGCGACGTTGATGCCGTATTCCACCAGCAGATTGAGGATGTCGCGCAGAATGCCGATGCGGTTCTGGCAATGCACTTTGATACGCATGAAGTGTCCTACTAATAGGTCTGGAACAAACCCTGACAGCCAGCGGGCTGGGAATTTTCTACCAACTCGGAAGAATTTTCGTAAAGATTACGTGACAAAACACCGGTTACCGAGGCCCAACACCCCTCGATTTTTCGGCCCTCTGCCAAATCCGTAAAGTAATCGTTACAGAAAACCCGCCACTTAGCCAGTCCCAGACGCTGGCGAACCGATGCAAAGTGCGGCTCAGCGGGTTATCTCTTAAGCAACGGCTTGATCACATAACAAGAACGGCCCTCAGCAGGAGAGCAGTATGAAACAGACGCAATACGTGGCTCGCGAGCCCGATGCGCAAGGGTTTATCGACTACCCGCAACAGGAACACGCGGTGTGGAACACCCTGATTACCCGCCAACTGAAAGTGATCGAGGGCCGCGCGTGCCAGGAATACCTGGACGGCATCGAACAACTGGGCCTGCCGCACGACCGCATCCCGCAGTTGGGCGAGATCAACAAGGTGCTCGGCGCCACCACCGGCTGGCAAGTCGCCCGCGTGCCTGCGCTGATTCCTTTCCAGACCTTTTTCGAGCTGCTGGCCAGCAAGCGCTTTCCGGTGGCGACCTTCATTCGTACCGAAGAAGAGCTCGACTACCTGCAAGAACCGGATATTTTCCACGAGATCTTCGGCCATTGCCCGCTGCTGACCAACCCCTGGTTCGCCGAATTCACCCACACCTACGGCAAACTCGGCCTTCAGGCCACCAAGGAAGAGCGCGTCTACCTGGCCCGCCTGTACTGGATGACCATCGAGTTTGGCCTGGTCGATACCCCGCAGGGTCGCAAGATCTATGGCGGCGGCATCCTTTCTTCGCCGAAAGAGACCGTCTACAGCCTGTCCGACGAGCCCGAGCACCAGGCCTTCGACCCGCTGGAAGCCATGCGCACGCCGTATCGCATCGACATCCTGCAACCGCTGTACTTTGCCTTGCCGAACCTCAAGCGCCTGTTCGACCTGGCCCACGAAGACATCATGGGCATGGTTCACACAGCGATGAAGATGGGCCTGCACGCACCGAAATTTCCACCTAAGGTTGCTGCCTGAGCCACCTTGCAAACCAATAACAAACCACTTGCGGAAAACCTTATGAACGCCTTGAACCAAGCTCACTGCGAAGCCTGCCGTGCCGACGCTCCACAGGTTAGCGATGAAGAACTGCCGGTACTGATCAAGCAGATCCCGGATTGGAACATCGAAGTCCGTGACGGCATCATGCAGCTGGAAAAAGTCTTCCTGTTCAAGAATTTCAAACACGCCCTGGCCTTCACCAACGCCGTCGGCGAGATCTCCGAAGCTGAAGGCCATCACCCTGGCCTGCTGACCGAATGGGGCAAAGTCACCGTGACCTGGTGGAGCCACTCGATCAAAGGCCTGCACCGTAACGACTTCATCATGGCTGCGCGTACCGACGAGGTCGCCAAAACCGCCGAAGGCCGCAAGTAATGCACTTCAGCGCAATCGGGCGCGTACCCGGTGATCCGATCCTGGGACTGATGGAGGCCTACGCCAACGACAGCAACCCAGACAAGTTTGACCTGGGTGTGGGCGTCTTCAAGGACGCCCAGGGCCTAACGCCGATTCCAGCGGCGGTCAAACTCGCCGAACAGCGCCTGCTCGACCAACAGTCGAGCAAGAGCTACGTCGGCGGCCATGGCGACGCTGAATTCGGTCGTCTGATCAGTGAACTGGTGCTGGGTAGCGGCTCGCCCCTGCTGGCCAGCAAACGCGCCGGTGCCACCCAGACACCGGGCGGCACCGGCGCCCTGCGCCTTGCCGCGGAGTTCATCGAACACTGCCTGCCGGGCCGCGGCATCTGGCTGAGCGATCCGACCTGGCCGATCCACGAAACCATCTTCGCCGGTGCCGGCCTCAAGGTCAGCCACTACCCTTACGTCGGTGCGGATAACCGCCTCAACGTCAGCGGGATGCTGGCCACGCTGGAAGCGGCACCGAAAGGCGACGTGGTGCTATTGCACGCCTGCTGCCACAACCCGACCGGCTTCGACCTGTCCCAGGACGACTGGCGCGCCGTACTGGAAGTGGTCCGCCGCCGCGAGTTGCTGCCGCTGATCGACTTCGCCTACCAAGGCTTTGGCGATGGCCTGGAAGAAGATGCCTGGGCGGTACGGCTGTTTGCCGCTGAGCTGCCCGAACTGCTGATCACCAGCTCCTGCTCGAAAAACTTCGGCCTCTACCGCGACCGCACCGGCGCCCTGCTGGTGTGCAGCGATGATGCCGAGAAGCTGCTGGATGTTCGCAGCCAACTGGCCCTGCTGGCGCGCAACCTGTGGTCGACGCCGCCGGATCATGGCGCTGCGGTAGTCGCGCAGATTCTCGGCGATGCCGCGCTCAAGCAGCTGTGGGTCGAAGAAGTCGAGGCCATGCGCCAGCGCATTGCCCAACTGCGGGTCGGGCTGGTCGAGGCACTGGCACCTCACGGTCTGAGCGAACGCTTTGCCCACATCGCCGCGCAACGCGGGATGTTCTCCTACACCGGCTTGTCGCCGGAGCAGGTCAAGCAACTGCGTGAGCGGCATAGCGTGTACATGGTCGGCACTGGCCGGGCGAACATCGCGGGTGCTGATGCAGCACGCCTTGACGCCCTGGCGGCAGCTATCGCTGACGTCTGTCGCTGAAAAGCATCGCGGGGCAAGTCCGCTCCCACAGAGATCATACAAATCCTGTGGGAGCGGGCTTGCCCCGCGATAGCCATTAAGCAGGAAAATTCATACTGTCATTCAGACTCCTGTATCCTGCACGAGCTTTTTACAAGCCATGCGCGCCTTGCGCAGCCTTTCCACACACTTGCGAGGAACGACGAGATGCATGAAATCCCGAATCTTCCCTTCCCAAGCCTGAACCCAGAAGAGCAGACACCTGCCACTCACAGCGCCGAACCAGCCCAGGCTGACCACGACGGCGACGAAACTTCCAGCGCCGACCAGGAATAACCGCGCAACAGTCAGACTGTGTGAAAACGGCTGATGCAGGGACTACCCCGTCAACGCGTTTTCACACCGTCAAGAATTCCCCGCCGACGAATAGCCGCTCATGCCCGACTCATCGCGCCCTCTGGCGGTCACCCAGCAAGTCGTCTCCATCGTTCTCTTCACCTTCATCGGCTACCTGAACATCGGCATTCCTCTGGCAGTGCTGCCTGGCTATGTGCATAACGATCTGGGCTTCAGCGCAGTGGTCGCAGGCCTGGTCATCAGTGTGCAATACCTGGCCACCCTGCTCAGCCGGCCATACGCCAGCCGCATCATCGACAATCAGGGTAGCAAGCGTGCCGTGCTCTACGGCCTGGCCGGCTGTGGCCTGAGCGGTGTGTTCATGCTGCTTTCGGCCTGGTTGCAGCACACGCCGTGGCTGAGCCTGGGGAGCCTGCTGGTCGGTCGCCTGGTGCTCGGCAGCGCTGAAAGCCTGGTCGGCTCCGGGTCGATTGGCTGGGGGATCGGTCGGGTCGGCGCCCAGCACACCGCCAAGGTCATTTCCTGGAACGGCATCGCCAGCTATGGCGCACTGGCCATTGGCGCGCCCCTGGGTGTGGTGCTGGTGCAGCAACTGGGCTTGTGGAGTATGGGCGCCAGCATCGTCTTGCTGTGCCTGCTCGGCCTGGCGCTGGCCTGGCCAAAGACCGCCGCTCCCATTGTCAGTGGCGAGCGCCTGCCCTTTCTGCATGTGCTCGGGCGGGTGTTTGGCCACGGCGCAGGGTTGGCCCTGGGCTCGATCGGCTTCGGCACCATCGCCACCTTCATCACCCTCTACTACGCCAGCCACGCCTGGAACAACGCGGCCCTGTGCCTGAGCCTGTTTGGCGCCTGCTTCATCGGCGCACGCCTGCTGTTCGGCAATCTGATCAATCGAATCGGCGGCTATCGGGTAGCCATCGTCTGTCTGTCGGTGGAAACCGCCGGCTTGCTGCTGCTCTGGCTGGCGCCCAGCGCTGAACTGGCGCTGGCTGGCGCGGCACTCAGCGGCTTCGGCTTTTCTCTGGTGTTTCCAGCCCTGGGGGTTGAGGCGGTGAATCTGGTCCCTGCCGCCAATCGCGGCGCGGCAGTCGGCGCCTACTCGCTGTTTATCGACCTGTCCCTGGGCATCACCGGGCCGCTGGCCGGAGCAATTGCTGCAGGGTTCGGGTTTGCCTCGATCTTCCTGTTCGCCGCGATTGCTGCCATCTGCGGCCTGCTGCTGAGCCTTTACCTGTACCGACAGGCACGGCTGTTCCCCACGCGAGTATCACAAAAGCTTCAGTAATCGACCTTGCCGCGTCCGGCCTTGATCGTTCCACGCTTGCTCTTGGTGTCCAGCCGCCGGGTTTTCGAACCCAATGTCGGGCGGGTCGGACGTCGCGCCTTCTCTACCTTGACCGCCGCCAGGATCAACTCACGCAAGCGCTCCAGAGCATCTGTGCGGTTCTGCTCCTGAGTGCGGTATTGCTGTGCCTTGATGATGATCACCCCGTCACGGGTAATGCGACTGTCGCGCAACGCCAGCAAGCGCTCTTTGTAGAACGGCGGCAAGGATGAGGCCTGAGTATCGAAACGCAGGTGCATGGCACTGGAGACCTTGTTGACGTTCTGCCCACCTGCGCCCTGGGCGCGGATAGCCGTCAGCTCGATTTCCTGGTCGGGAATGTGCACGGAATTGGAAATGATCAACATGGGTCACAGGCCTGATAAGGCCATGAGGATACCGCAAAAACAAAAAGCCCGGCGCAAGGCCGGGCTCCTTCAACACACACTGCGCCTTACTTGGCCGCAGTGCTCGCCTCAGGCAGGCAACGGGCCTGGCGATTGTTCTTCAGGCCGTAGCAGGCAAACATCACCACCAGCCACACCGGAATCGCGTACACCGATATCTGGATGCCTGGAATCTGCAGCATGATGCCCAGAATCAGCACCACAAAGGCCAGGACGACGTAGTTGCCGTAGGGGTACCAGAGCGCCTTGAACAGCGGCTTCTGGCCAGTCTTGTCCATGTGCTGGCGGAACTTCAGGTGCGAGTAGCTGATCATCGCCCAGTTGATCACCAGGGCCGCCACTACCAGCGACATCAGCAGCTCAAGCGCATGCTGCGGGATGAAGTAGTTGAGCAGCACGGCCACCAGGGTCACGGCCGCCGACGCCAGGATCGAACGTACCGGCACACCGCGCTTGTCGATCTTCGCCAGGCCGGCCGGGGCATCGCCCTGCTCGGCCATGCCGTAGAGCATGCGGGCGTTGCAGTAGGTGCCGCTGTTGTACACCGACAGCGCCGCGGTCAGGACCACGAAGTTGAGGATGTGTGCAGCAACATCGCTACCCAGCAGCGAGAACACCTGCACGAACGGGCTGGCGCCATAGGTGCCACCGGAAGCATCGAGGCTGGCTACCAGGCTATCCCACGGAGTCAGCGACAGCAGCACCACCAGGGCACCGATGTAGAAAATCAGGATACGGTAGATCACCTGGTTGATCGCTTTCGGGATCACGGTTTTCGGCTTGTCGGCTTCTGCTGCGGTGAAACCGAGCATTTCCAGACCGCCGAAGGAGAACATGATGATCGCCAGGGCCATGACCAGGCCGCTCACCCCGTTCGGGAAGAAGCCGCCATGCTCCCACAGGTTGCTCACCGAAGCCTGCGGACCGCCGCTACCGCTGACCAGCATGTAGCTGCCCAGGGCAATCATGCCGACGATGGCCAGGACCTTGATGATCGCGAACCAGAACTCGGCCTCGCCGAACACCTTGACGTTGGCCAGGTTGATCGCGTTGATCAGGATGAAGAAGGCTGCAGCCGAGGCCCAGGTCGGGATCTCAGGCCACCAGTAGTGCACGTACTTGCCGACGGCGGTCAGCTCCGACATACCGACCAGGATGTACAGGACCCAGCAGTTCCAACCGGACAGGAAGCCAGCGAAACCGCCCCAGTATTTGTGGGCAAAGTGACTGAAGGAACCTGCCACCGGCTCTTCGACGATCATCTCGCCGAGCTGGCGCATGATCATGAAGGCGATGAAGCCACAGATCGCATAGCCGAGAATCATCGACGGGCCCGCCGACTTCATCACCCCGGCCGATCCGAGAAACAACCCGGTACCAATTGCACCGCCCAGGGCGATCAACTGGATATGGCGATTTTTCAGGCCGCGTTTCAGCTCGCCTGAATGCGTGTTTTGTCCACTCATGAACGAAGTCACCTGCATTGTTTTTATCTGTGACGGAATCGGACCCACCGCGCTCGTGGCGCAGCGGAATTAACAAGGTGGTTACCTTGAGGATCTTGGCCAACTGCTGCCCATCCAGGGCAAACGCCGTGGGTAAATCAGCCGGGTGTCAGCAAGAGTGCGCGGTACGCATTGGGGTCACAGGTAAAACGCGGCGCATTGTATACCCCTGCAGACGCGCAGGGGTCAACACGTTGCGTGATTGTCTGATGACAAAACGCACCGTTCCTGAGGAAAGAATGAAGCCTGGGAGGGTAATCGGCGTACATGGCGCCTCCATTTGTTCTTATTGAATGCCCGGCTCTCCGGCCCGGCTTTGCACACGGCAATGGCACACATCTCACCGTTCCCAAGGGTTGCGGGCAAGCACTTGACGTGCACGTAAATCGCACTGGGCCGGGCTTTGCGGCAAGTTCTGTTTACAGCGGCGGCAGATCCCGGAAACCACCCTGCGGGGCGGGCGGTTTTGTAACGATTTGTTTACATGGCGGTTTAAAAACTTTCCAGTGCTTACGGAGACGCCTGTAACACACGGTTTTTACAGACAAAAAAAAAGCCAACCCGAAGGTTGGCTTTTTCGTTCAAGCCCTTAAGGGCGAGGCTTGTTGCGGGTGCTGCCTGGACGCTTGGGCGCCGGCTTGCCACGCTTGTTCATCTCGCTCGGGCGTTCCGCCACGGTGCTGCGACCACGGCCGGTGTCCTTGCGCGGTGCTTCGCCGCGAGGCTGGCGAGCCGGACGCTCGGCTTCAGCGCCACGCGGCTGACGGGCTGGGCGCTCGGCCTCACCACCACGCGGTTGACGGGCCGGACGCTCGACTGCAACTGCACCGTCCTGAGCCGGACGCAGGGTACGCACGCGCTCACCACGACCCAGCGGACGGGTGGACTTGCGCTGCAGACGCTCCAGTTTGTCCTTGGACTTGTGGTTCAAGACTGGCATCGACACCGGGGTCAGACCAACTTCAGCGGCGAGAATGTCGACTTCCTGCTGGCTCATTTCGCGCCAGCGCCCCATCGGCAGATCGGAGTTGAGGAACACCGGACCAAAACGCACACGCTTCAGGCGGCTAACCACCAGGCCCTGGGATTCCCACAGGCGACGCACTTCACGGTTACGGCCTTCCATCACCACGCAGTGGTACCAGTGGTTGAAGCCTTCACCGCCAGGCGCTTCCTGAATATCGGTGAAACGCGCAGGGCCATCTTCGAGCACGACACCGGCCTTGAGGCGGGCAATCATGTCTTCGTCGACTTCACCACGCACACGCACCGCGTACTCACGGTCCATTTCGTAGGAAGGGTGCATCAGACGGTTGGCCAGCTCACCGTCAGTGGTGAACATCAGCAAGCCGGTGGTGTTGATGTCCAGGCGACCGATGTTGATCCAGCGGCCTTCTTTCGGCCGTGGCAGGCGGTCGAATACGGTCGGACGGCCTTCCGGGTCGTCGCGGGTGCAGATCTCGCCATCGGGTTTGTTGTACATGATCACCCGGCGCACGGTCTCGGCGGACTCTTCGCGCTTGATCAGGCGGCCATCGACGGAAATCGCATCATGCAGATCGACGCGCTGACCCAGGGTGGCATCCACGCCGTTGACCTTGATCCGGCCCTGGCTGATCCAGGCCTCGACGTCACGACGCGAACCCACGCCGATACGTGCGAGAACTTTTTGCAGTTTCTCGCCTGATGGCGGCAATGGCTGGGTTTCTTGCAGGTCTTTGTCACTCATGCTGGGCACCTCCCGGTGTAAGTATTGAAAGCTGATTGGGCGAACAAGCGCCAAAAAGGTCGCGAATCATACGCTGATCACGCGCCGAGCGCACCTGAGACTAGTTGAAATTCTCCAGGTCGACGGTTATTTCTGCCCGAAGGCCAAAGCTTACTGCCTTGGCGTTTCGGGCTCCGGATCAAGGACCTCGGCGCCTTCAGCTGCAGGTTCTTCATCCAGCAGGTCGTCAAAGTCGGTCTTGAGGCCCTCCTCCATGGAGTCGAGCTCGACCAACAGGCTACGGAAGCTGGTTTCTTCCTTGGGCTCCTGCGGCTCGGCGCTTTCATCGGCGAGGGCCTGCAGATGGGCCGGCACCGGGGCATCATCCAGTTCCAGCACCGGCTCCGGTTCCATTTCGCGCAGATCGGCCAGGGCCGGCAGATCATCGAGGTTCTTCAGGTTGAAGTGATCAAGGAAGGCCTTGGTGGTGGCGAACATCGCCGGCTTGCCCGGCACTTCACGGTAGCCAACGATGCGGATCCATTCACGTTCGAGCAGGGTCTTGACGATATTGGTGTTGACTGCCACACCTCGCACGTCTTCGATTTCGCCGCGGGTGATGGGCTGACGGTAGGCGATCAGGGCCATGGTCTCCAGCAGCGCGCGGGAGTAACGCTGCGGTCGCTCTTCCCACAAACGACCTACCCAGGGGGCGTAGTCTTCACGGATTTGCAGGCGATAGCCCGACGCCACTTCCTTGAGTTCGAAAGCGCGGCCGTTACAGGACTTGCGCAACACCTCCAGGGCTTTCTTGAACACGGCAGGCTCGGGGCGCTCGGCTTCTTCGAACAGCTCGAACAACCGCTCCAGCGATTGCGGTTTTCCCGAGGCCAGCAAAAAGGCTTCAAGCAGGGGCGCCAGGTCGCGCGGATCATTCAGGTTCATGGCGTTGCTCGTTGTCACTCAGCCCGGGCGCGGACGTGGATCGGCGCGAAGGGCTCATTTTGCACCAGTTCGATCAAGGATTCCTTCACCAGTTCAAGAATTGCCATGAAGGTCACCACCACGCCCAGTTTGCCTTCCTCGGCAGTAAACAGCTCGACGAACGGCACAAAGCCGCCACCCTTGAGGCGTTCGAGCACTTCACTCATGCGCTCGCGGGTCGATAACGCCTCACGGCTGATCTGGTGACTTTCGAACAGGTCGCCACGGCGCAGCACCTCGGCCATCGACATCAGCAACTCTTCCAGGCTGACTTCCGGCAACAGTTTGCGCGCCTTGGCCTGGGGCGCATCGAGGCGCGGCACGATAATCTCGCGCCCGACCCGGCTAAGACCGTCAATGCCCTCGGCCGCAGCCTTGAAGCGCTCGTACTCCTGCAGGCGGCGAATCAGCTCGGCGCGCGGGTCACCCTCCTCTTCCTCGATCTCGGCCGATCGCGGCAAGAGCATGCGCGACTTGATCTCCGCCAGCATCGCCGCCATCACCAGATACTCGGCCGCCAGCTCCAGGCGCACGGTCTTCATCAACTCGACATAGCCCATGTACTGACGGGTGATCTCGGCCACGGGGATATCGAGGATGTCGACGTTCTGCTTGCGGATCAGGTAGAGCAACAGGTCCAGCGGCCCCTCGAAGGCTTCGAGGAACACTTCCAGGGCGTCCGGTGGAATGTACAGGTCCACCGGCATTTCGGTCATGGCCTCGCCATAGACCAACACCAGTGGCAGTTCCTGCTGGGCGCCTGCTTGCGGATCGCTGTTCGGCCCGGTGCTGGATGCCTGGCTCACGCTTCAACCAGGAACGGTGCCGGATCACCGCAACCGACACGGATCACCTCAGGTTCATCGCCACTCAAGTCGACCACGGTGGACGCCTTGAGGTCGCCGTAGCCGCCGTCGATGATCAGGTCTACCTGCTTCTCCAGGCGTTCGCGAATTTCATAAGGATCTGTCATGGGCTCTTCATCGCCCGGCAGGATCAGGCTGACGCTCATCAGCGGCTCGCCAAGCTCTTCGAGCAATGCGAGCAAAATCGGGTTCTGCGGCACACGCAAGCCAATCGTGCGGCGTTTTTCGTGCAGCAGCAGCCGCGGCACTTCGCGGGTGCCGTTGAGAATGAAGGTGTAGGGGCCAGGAATGTGCGCCTTGAGCAGCCGGAAGATCCCCGTATCGATCTTGGCGAACAGGCCCATTTGCGACAGGTCGCAGCAAATCAGCGTGAAGTTGTGGTTCTTGTCCAGTTGTCGCAGGCGACGGACCCGCTCCACGGCGTTTTTGTCACCAATCTGACAACCCAGCGCGTAGGAGGAATCGGTGGGATAGACAACCACGCCCCCCTTGCGAATGATTTCGACCGCCTGCTTGATCAGGCGCGCTTGCGGGTTTTCCGCATGAATCTGGAAAAACTGACTCACATTCTCTTCCTGTTCAGACGGCCGCGTTTGGCTGTTCATGTTTGAATCGACGCCACAAAGGTGGCAGGTCCTCTGGCAATGGCCGGTAAGCACCGATCTCACCCCAGGTGCCAGGGCCATGGAAGTCACTGCCGGCACTGGCCAGCAGGCCGAATTCACGGGCCAGGATGGACATGGTGCCCACCTGTTCGGCCGGCATCATGCCGTTGACCACTTCCAGCGCCTGGCCGCCTGCTTGAATATAGTCGGCAATCAGCCGGCGGCGCTTGCTGCGTGTTAATTCATAGTGCATCGGGTGCGCCAGGCTGACCCAGGCATTGGATTTGCGCAGGGTTTCCACGGTCTCGTCGAGGGTTGGCCAGTGCAGCTTGACGTCACCCAGCTTGCCGGCGCCCAACCACTTGCGAAAGGCCTCGGCGCGGTCTTTGACGTGGCCTGCACGCACCAGGAACTCGGCAAAGTGCGGGCGTGCCGGGGCGTTGCCGCTGTCGCCCAGCTCCTGCTGGATGGCCCGTGCGCCCTCCAGCGCGCCCGGCATGCCTTTGGCTGCCAACCGCCGGTCGATTTCTTCAGAGCGCAACCAGCGCCCGCGATGCAATGACTCGACGGCGTCGAGCAAAGGCGCGGCGTCCAGGGCAAAGTTGTAGCCCAATACATGGATGGTCGCGCCGCCCCAGGTGCACGACAACTCGATCCCGCTGACCCACTGCATGTCCAGCGCCTGTGCAGCGGCGCGGGCCTCAAGTTGGCCTTCAAGAGTGTCGTGGTCAGTCAGCGAGAGCATCCGCACGCCGTGCTCATGGGCCCGGGCGACCAGTGCCGTCGGCGACAGGGCGCCATCGGAGGCCGTACTGTGGCAGTGCAGATCAACATTCATAGGTGGCGCTTTCGCTGTCATTGATGTTTGTTATTATGCCGTCACATCCTGCTTCTGGCTGCCACTGTGAAACAATTCATCGATTTCATCCCGCTGCTCCTGTTCTTCATCGTCTTCAAGCTCGATCCTCGCGCCGTCGAATTTGCCGGTCACAGCTTCGAAGTCGGAGGTATCTTCAGCGCCACGGCGATGCTGATCATCAGCTCGGTGGTGGTCTACGGCGCACTGTTCATTCACCAACGCAAGCTGGAAAAAGGCCAATGGCTGACTCTGCTCGCCTGCCTGGTGTTCGGCGGTCTGACCTTGGCCTTCCACAGCGAAACCTTCCTCAAATGGAAAGCGCCGGTGGTCAATTGGCTGTTTGCCCTGGCATTCACCGGTAGCCACTTCATCGGTGACCGGGTGCTGATCAAACGCATCATGGGCCATGCCATCAGCCTGCCGGAGGGTGTCTGGACCCGTCTGAACGTCGCCTGGATCGCGTTTTTCCTGTTCTGCGGCGCTGCCAACCTGTTCGTCGCCTTCACCTTCCAGGACATCTGGGTCGACTTCAAGGTGTTCGGCAGCCTGGGCATGACCGTACTGTTCCTGGTGGGCCAGGGTGTCTACCTGTCCCGCCACCTGCACGACAGCGACCCCACCACTCCCAAGTCTGAGGATTGACATGCTCTACGCCATCATCGCTACCGACGTTGCCGAGTCCCTGGAAAAACGCCTGGCCGCCCGCCCGGCGCATATCGAACGCCTGCAGCAACTCAAGGAACAAGGTCGCGTGGTGCTGGCCGGCCCGCATCCGGCCATCGACAGCAACGACCCAGGCGCCGCCGGCTTCACTGGCAGCCTGATCGTCGCCGAGTTCGACTCCCTGGCCGCGGCGCAAACCTGGGCCGATGCCGACCCGTACATTGCCGCTGGCGTGTATGCCAACGTCATCGTCAAGCCGTTCAAGCAAGTCCTGCCGTAAGCCGCTGCACGCGGTGCGCCACTGTGCGCACCGCACTCCCGCCTTTTACTGACGCTACTGCTCATTATTCTCGTCTGCCAGCCGACAACCTGCTGAATCGACAAGAATCAGGAGTCCCCATGCGTCAAGGTCCGTTGTCCCTGCTGCTGTGCCTGTTGTTGCTGACCCCGCTCGCCCAGGCCGAAGAATCCAGCGCCTCCAGCACCCCGCTGTCGCTCAGTGCCGGCAGCCAGATCACCGAGTTGCAGCAGCGTCTGCAGGAAAGCGAGCGCCTGCGCGAAGCGCTGACCCAGCAACTGCACAACGCCGACAGCGAACGCGAAAGCGCCCAGCTCACCCGCCTGCGCCAGGAGAACCAGCGTCTCAAGCTGACGCTCAAGGAACTTCAGGCCAATGCCCCGGAACGGCTGATCACCGACCAGCAACAATGGTTTGTGATTGGTGGTGCAGTTGCCCTCTTGGCGGCACTCTGCGGTATCTTTGCCAGCGGCGGACACAGAAAGCGTCGGCAATGGTTGAATTGAGTGAGTCATGAGCGAGCTGTTACTGATTGATGATGACCAGGAACTCTGCGAGCTGCTCGGCAGCTGGCTGACCCAGGAAGGTTTCGTGGTTCGTGCCTGCCACGACGGCCAGAGCGCGCGCAAGGCCCTGGCCGAGCAGGCCCCGGCAGCAGTGGTACTGGACGTGATGCTGCCCGATGGCAGCGGCCTGGAGCTGCTCAAGCAACTGCGCAGCGAGCATGCCGAACTGCCGGTGCTGATGCTCTCGGCCCGCGGCGAGCCGCTGGACCGCATTCTTGGTCTTGAACTGGGCGCCGACGATTACCTGGCCAAACCCTGCGACCCGCGCGAGCTCACCGCGCGCCTGCGTGCAGTGCTGCGGCGCAGCCACCCCAACGCCACGCCCAGCCAGATCGAAATCGGTGATTTGTGCTTCAGTCCGGCCCGCGGCGTGGTCAGTATCGACGAACATGAACTGACCCTGACTCTCTCCGAAAGCCGCATTCTCGAAGCCCTGCTCAAGCAGCCGGGCGAACCGCTGGACAAACAGGAGCTGGCGCAGATCGCCCTGGGCCGCAAGCTGACCCTGTATGACCGCAGCCTGGACATGCACGTCAGCAACCTGCGCAAAAAAATCGGCCCGCACCCTGACGGCCGCCCGCGCATCGTTGCCCTGCGCAGCCGCGGCTATTACTACAGCCTGTAATGTCAGCACGGCGCCCGGCCATCTTTACCTAAGCTTTACCCTTGCCTGACCGCCGCTGACCTTGATCTCCCTAAACTGGGCTCATCCGGTAATCACCGTCCCCAGAAAGGAGAGACACCATGCGCAAGACCCTTATCGCCCTGATGTTCGCTGCCGCACTGCCGACCGTCGCCATGGCCATGCCAGAAGGCGGCCCGCGCCACGGCGATCACCACCGCGGTGGAGCGCCTTTCGCCCAGCTGGACCTGAGCCGCGAACAGCGTCAGCAGATCGGCAAACTGATGGGCGAGCAGATGAAGAGCCGTCAGGAAATCACCCAAAGCTACCTGGAAAAACTCCCGGCAGCGGATCAGAAAGCCCTGAAAGACGAGCTCAAAGCCAAGAAGGACAAGACCCAGGCCGAGATCCGCGCCCTGCTCAAGCCTGATCAGCAGAAGAAATTCGATGAGCTGACGAAAGAGCAGGAGCAACGCCGCGCCGAATGGGACGAGTTCAAAGCCTGGAAAGCTGAAAAAGCCACCAAGGCTCAGTAAGCTGTCAGCCACCCACCCGGCCTGCCCTTGTGCAGGCCGGGCTTTTTGTCGTTGAAGGAGCCTCCCTTGCGTTCATTGTTCTGGCGCATCCTGGCCAGTTTCTGGCTGGCCATTGCCCTGGTCGCAGGCCTGTCGATCCTGCTCGGGCACATGTTGAACCAGGATGCCTGGATCCTCAGCCGTCACCCGGGCCTCAATACCCTGGCGCAGAAATGGACCCAGCGCTACGAACAGCAAGGGCCGGATTCGGCACAGCACTTTCTGGAAAGACGCAAACGCCATTACAACATTGACGTACAGGTACTCAACGACAGCGGCGAAGCCGTGGTTCCGGGCACCTTCCCGCGCCGTGCGGCAGCCTTCGAGGCGCGTCGGCACAACGACGACCGACGCCTGCCCTGGCGGCGCCTGACCGAGGAGTACACCAGCCCCGAGAGTGGCGAAACCTACCTGCTGATCTACCGTATTCCACACCCGGAGCTGGACGCCTGGCACCGCGACAGCCTGCTTTGGCCGTTGAGTGCGCTGGGTATTGCCCTGGTGGTACTGACCTTGTTCAGCCTGTTTGTGACGCTCTCCATCACCCGGCCACTGAGCCGCCTGCGTGGTGCGGTGCATGACCTTGGGCAGACCACCTATCAACAGAACAGCCTGGCACGCCTGGCCAACCGCCGCGACGAGTTCGGGGTACTGGCCAATGACTTCAACCGCATGGGCTCGCGCCTGCAGAGTCTGATCGGCAGCCAGCGCCAGCTGTTGCGCGATGTCTCCCATGAACTGCGTTCACCGCTGGCCCGCTTGCGCATCGCCCTGGCCCTGGCGGAACGGGCCGAGCCGGAACAGCGCCAGGCGCTGTGGCCACGCCTGACCCGTGAATGTGACCGCCTGGAGGCGTTGATCAGTGAAATCCTGGTGTTGGCACGGGTCGATGCCGAACAGGCGCGTGCAGAGCCGGTGGACCTCGATGCGGTGCTGCAGTCGGTGCACAAGGATGCCCAGCACAGCGCGCCGGAGCAGCAAATTCTGCTGCATCACGAAAACGGGCTGAGCCTGCAAGGCTGGCCAACCCTTATCGAGCGAGCGCTGGACAACCTGCTGCGCAATGCCCTGCGCTTCAATCCACCCGGGCAACCGATCGAAATCACTGCGGTACGGGACAACGAGCGCATCGTGCTTAGCGTGCGCGATCATGGGCCGGGGGTGGCTGAAGAACACCTGGCGCAATTGGGCAAGCCGTTCTTCCGAGCACCGGGACAGAGCGCTGCAGGCCATGGCCTGGGGCTGGCCATTGCGCGCAAGGCGGCGGAGCGCCATGGTGGGAGTCTGACGCTGGAGAATCACCCGCAGGGCGGGTTTGTTGCCAGGCTGGAGTTAATGAGTACCTGACCTGGAATCGCATCGCGGGGCAAGCCCGCTCCCACAGGGCGATGTAGAGCCGGTGGGAGCGGGCTTGCCCCGCGATAAGGCCGGTCAGCCCCAGGCCGTAACGAAATCAGCCGTGGCCAGCACCGGCGCCGTACGCGGCTCGTTCAGCGGCGTCCCCAGGTACAGGAAGGCAATGATCTCTTCGTTATCCGCCAGCCCCAAGCCCTTGGCCACATGCTTGCTGTATGCCAGATCCCCGGTACGCCAGACTGCACCGATGCCCTGGGCATGAGCCGCGAGCAGAATGCCATGCGCAGCACAGCCCGCAGCCAGACGCTGTTCCGAGGCTGGCACTTTGAAGTGATCCTGCAAACGCGCAATCACCACCACCAGCAACGGCGCACGCAATGGCATGGCCCGGGCCTTGTCCAGAGCCGCCTCACTGGCGTCACCTTCAATTTTCACCGCTTCGGCCAGCAGTGCGCCCAGCTTTTCACGCCCCTCACCCTCGACCGTCAAAAAGCGCCAAGGCCGCAACTGGCCATGATCTGGCGCCCGCAACGCGGCCTGAAACAGACCCTCGCGCTGTGCAGCATTGGGCGCGGGTTCCACCAGGCGTGGTACGGAAACACGGTTGAGCAATGCGTCGAGAGCCTCCATCGGCTACCCCCTAAAGAGAAATGTGCAGCTATTCTAGCGTTTACTTAAAAAGGTCCATAGGTAGAATGGCGCCCTTCGTTTACGAGTCAGAGCAGATCACATGGCGTTGCCGACCTTAAGGATCATTGGTTTCATCATCGGCATCTTCCTGATCACCCTGGCGATCAGCATGGTCGTGCCGATGGCCACCCTGGTGATCTTCGACCGTACCGGCGACCTGCCGTCGTTTCTCTGGGCCAGCATGATCACCTTTGTCGCCGGCCTGGCCCTGGTTATCCAGGGGCGCCCGGAACATGTGCACCTGCGCCCGCGGGACATGTACCTGCTGACGGTCAGCAGCTGGCTGGTGGTGTGCATCTTCGCGGCCCTGCCGTTTCTGCTGACCCAGCACATCAGCTACACCGACGCCTTCTTCGAAAGCATGTCCGGCATCACTGCGACCGGCGCTACGGTGCTCAGCGGCCTGGACAACATGTCGCCAGGTATCCTGATGTGGCGCTCGCTGCTGCACTGGCTCGGCGGCATTGGTTTTATCGCCATGGCCGTGGCGATTCTGCCGCTGCTGCGCATCGGTGGTATGCGCCTGTTCCAGACTGAATCCTCGGACCGCTCCGAAAAAGTCATGCCGCGTTCGCACATGGTCGCCAAGTCGATCGTTGCGGTGTACGTCGGCTTTACCGCCCTGGGCGGCGTGGCGTTCTGGCTGGCGGGCATGAACGTGTTCGACGCGATCAACCATGCCATGTCGGCAATCTCCACCGGTGGTTTCTCCACCTCCGACCAGTCCCTGGCCAAATGGGACCAGCCCGCGGTGCACTGGGTTGCGGTGGTGGTGATGATCCTCGGCAGTATGCCCTTCGCGCTCTACGTGGCCACCCTGCGGGGTAACCGCAAGGCATTGATCAAGGACCAGCAGGTCCAGGGCCTGCTGGCCATGCTACTGGCCACCTGGCTGGTGCTCGGCACCTGGTACTGGGCCACCACCGACCTGCACTGGCTGGATGCCTTGCGCCACGTGGCACTGAACGTCACCTCGGTAGTGACCACCACCGGCTTTGCCCTGGGCGACTACAGCCTGTGGGGCAACTTCTCGCTGATGCTGTTCTTCTACCTGGGCTTTGTCGGTGGGTGTTCCGGCTCGACTGCCGGCGGGATCAAGATCTTCCGCTTCCAGGTGGCTTACATCCTGCTCAAGGCCAACCTTAATCAGCTGATTCACCCGCGGGCGGTGATCAAGCAAAAATACAACGGCCACCGTCTGGATGAAGAAATTGTCCGCTCGATTCTGACGTTCTCGTTCTTCTTCGCCATCACCATCTGCATCATCGCCTTGCTGCTGTCGTTGCTGGGTGTGGACTGGATGACCGCGTTGACCGGCGCAGCCAGCACGGTCTCCGGCGTCGGCCCGGGCCTGGGTGAAACCATTGGCCCGGCCGGTAACTTCGCCACCCTGCCGGATGCGGCGAAGTGGATCCTGGCGGCCGGCATGCTGCTCGGACGCCTGGAGATCATTACGGTGCTGGTGCTGTGTATGCCGGCGTTCTGGCGTCACTGACCGAGGCTTCGTCGCCCTCTGCACACGACGGGGCCACTGCACTGGCCCCCATCCGTGTCCGGTACTCGCCGGGGGTGGCATCGAACCAGCGGCGAAACGCCCGGAAAAAGTTGCTCGGATCGGCAAACCCCAGCAAATACGCAGTTTCCAGCAGGGTCATGTTGGGCTGCGCCAGGTACTGCTCGGCAAGCTCCCGGCGGGTATCGTCGAGCAGGGTCTGAAAACTGGTGCCCTCTTCCTGCAGACGTCGCTGCAAGGTGCGCTGGGAAAGATGCAGGGCCTGAGCCACTGTCTCGCGTTTGGGTTCACCCTGGGGCAACACCCGACACAGCACCTGGCGGGCCCGATGGGTTACCCGGCTTTCGGAAAATCGCGCCAGGTACTCACCGGCAAAGCGATCATGCAAGGTGGCCATGGCTTCGTTGGCGGTCGGCAGTGGTGCTTCCATGTCGGCACGTTCGAACACCAGCGCATCGAAGGCAGCGCCAAACACCAGCGGCGCATGAAAGGCAGTTTTGTAGGGCGTCACATCCTGTGGCTGCGGCCCCTGGATCAACACCCGCCGAGGTTGTATCACCCGCCCGCTGAGCCAGCTGCACAACGACAACGCACACGCCAGCGAGGCTTCGGCGCTGTGCCGGGTGGGCGGTAGATGATCGCCGTGAACGGTGAGGATCAATGCGTAACCGTCCGGTTCCAGACGGAAGCTCAGATCGGAACTTTCGGCAATGATGCGCTGGTAGCGCACCAGGCGCTCGAACCCTTCGGCCAGGGTGCGGCTCGACATCAAGGCGTAACCGACCACATGGAATGACGCCGGACGGACTACCCGGGCCATGTTCAGGCCAATGGCCTGGTTGCCGGAAAGATCGACCGCCAATTGCCACAGACGGGTCATGGAGTCTTGGGTAAAGCGTGCGTCGGGGTCGTCCAGCGCGGCGAAATCCAGGCCGAGTTGTTTGAACATGGCACGGCAATCCAGCCCTTCCAGCTCGAGTGCCTTGACGATCCCTGATGCCCAGCTTGCTGACGTGGTTCTCTCGCTCATGGCTGGCTTCTTATGTTCGAACTGACCGCTCCTGCGGCGAACTCAAAGGATACTCAATTGGCGCTTATTGTCACTGTCTGACAATTTAACTCACTCTAGACTCAGTTCAGGCTCCACGCCGTCTATCTTCATCAGTATCGAGCGCTTCAGGAGCTGGGCCGTGAACAGAGATCAGCCATTTCGCAGTTTTTCCGAGTTCTACCCGTATTACCTGCAAGAGCACAGCAACCCGACGTGCCGACGCCTGCACTTCGTCGGTACCACCCTGGTCATCGCCCTGCTCGCCTACACCCTGGGCAGTGGCAAGTGGGCGGTATTGTTGGCGCTGCCGTTTGCCGGCTACGGATTTGCCTGGGTCGGCCATTTCTTTTACGAGAAAAACCGCCCCGCCACCTTCAAACACCCGCTCTACAGCCTCATTGGTGATTTCGCCATGTACCGCGACATGTTGCGCGGCAAAATAACGTTCTGATTTCGGCCTGCAAGGCCAGAAACGCGTCCTCAGCGGCCACTGCCCCGACAGACGGTAACGGTAGAGTGGGTTGCACAGCCCCTACACCCGGAACGCCGATGAACCAGCAGGCCCGCTTCACCCACATGCAGGATGGCACCCAGCAGGACTGGGCGATCATCGCCAGTGATTTTCGGGCCTACGCCAGCCAGCTTGCCGAACGGATCCTTGCTCACCTGCGCCTGCTCGATGGTGATTTCGGCGGTTTCCCCATCGATCGCCTCAGCCATTCGCTGCAAACCGCCACCCGCGCCTGGCGCGACGGACGTGACGAGGAATACGTGATCTGCGCCCTGCTTCACGATATCGGCGACACCCTGGGCAGCTACAACCACGCCGATATCGCTGCCGCCATCCTCAAGCCTTTCGTCAGCCCGGAAAACCTGTGGATGGTGGAAAAGCATGGTGTGTTCCAGGGCTACTATTTCTTCCACCACCTGGGCATGGACCGGCACCTGCGCGAGCAATTCCAGGCGCATCCGCAGTATCAGCAGACCATCGAATTCTGTGCCCGCTACGATGCCGCTGCCTTCGACCCCGGCTACGACAGCCTGCCGCTGAGTTTTTTCGAGCCCATGCTCAAGCGCTTGTTCGCCCAGCCGCGCCAGTCGATCTACAAGGCCGCACTGCAATCGTTGAGCGCGGACGCCTGAGTCAACGCGGCTCGAGCCATTGCACATCGGCCAGACGCTGCGCCTCGCGCGCCTGGGCGTCGGCCAGACGGTACAACTCGATGCTGCCGTCCCAATGCTCGATCAGCGCCGTGCATGACTCGACCCAGTCACCACAGTTCAAATAGTCGACTTCGCCGACCTTGCGGATTTCGGCATGGTGAATGTGCCCGCAGACCACGCCATGAAAGCCACGCTTGACGCACTCATGGGCAATCGCCTCTTCGAAATCACTGATGAAGCTGACTGCGGTCTTGACCTTGTGCTTGAGGTACGCCGACAACGACCAGTAACCATAGCCATAACGGGCACGCCAATGGTTGAGCCAGCGGTTGAGGGTCAGGGTGATTTCGTAGGCTGAATCGCCGAGAAAAGCCAGCCAGCGGTGGTAACGGGTGATCACATCGAACTGGTCGCCGTGAATCACCAGCAGGCGCCGGCCATCGGCGGTCAGGTGCTCGGCCTGATCGACCAGGCGGATATTGCCCAGCACCAGCTTGGAGTAACGCCGCAGGAATTCGTCGTGATTGCCGGTGACGTAGATCACCTCGGTGCCGCGCTTGCTCATGGTCAGCAAGCGGCGGATAACGTTGCTGTGCGCCTGCGGCCAGTACATGCCGCTGCGCAGCTTCCAACCATCGATGATGTCGCCGACCAAGTAGATCTGATCGGCCTGATAGCCCTTGAGGAACTGCGACAAGTGCTCGGCCTGGCAATCGCGCGTTCCCAGGTGCACGTCTGAAATCCATAAGGTGCGCACACGTTGCTTACGCGAGGGTTTGACTAGCTCGGCATGGCTCATGGGCTGGCTCCGGGGCAGTTTTGCCGAGCGTGCCAGCGGGCAATGAAACGAATGTGACGAAAACACGTCGATCTGATGACACCCCCGGCGCCTTGCCTGACCCTGTACACTGCGGCCACTGCCCGGAGGACACGGCAATGAGCAGCGGCTCGATTCTCTCCCTGCGTCACTACACACACGACCTGATAGCCCACAGCCATGAGCATCCGCAACTGGTGTTCGGCTTGCGTGGGCAACTGGACTTCGAACTTGACGGTCGCGGCGCGCGGATCGAGCGTCAGGGTTTGATTGTGGTGCCGGGTGGTGCCCACCATACCTGCGGCAGTGTCAGTGGCAGCCATTGCCTGGTCTTTGATGTGCCGGGTGACGCCTGGCTCGAACGCAGCCTGGGCGAACAGGCCGCGGCTAGCCAGCGGTTGCTGGAACACCGCGGTTCGCTGATGCTGAACAACCACCAGCAGCAACTGGTCGACTGGCTGGCGGCCGGCCCGGTGGACAACCCGCTGATTGCCCAACAGGGCGCAGTGTTGCTGCTGGCCAGCCTGAGCAACGCACCAGACCCGGTCTGCGTACAGAAGCAACTGCCCTTTGCCAGCTTCGACGCCTACATCGAGCAAAATGCCGCTTACCCGTTGCAGGTTGCCGACCTGGCCTGTCTGGCCGGGCTTTCCAGTGCTCGCTTGCATGCGCGCTTCATCGCCGAAGCGTCGATGACGCCCATGGACTACATCCGCCAACGCCGGTTGCTCAAAGCGCACAGGTTGCTGGCCGAGACGGACCTGGCCATCGGCGAAATCGCCAGCCGGGTCGGCTACAGCTCGCAGAGCGCCTTCTCCGCCGCCATGCTCAAAACGTTTGGCCGCGCGCCTCGGGCACTGCGCCGCGAGTCTGGCGACAACTGACGCGAGGAACGCGACAGACACCGAGGGCATTGTCCTCTTACACTTTTATCGCGGGGCAAGCCCGCTCCCACCGGCCTTACATCGACCTGTGGGAGCGGGCTTGCCCCGCGATATCATTGTCTCAAGGGATCACCATGAACCATCGCACCGCCCTCGGCGCCTTGCATATCGGCGCGCTGTTCTTCGGCCTGACTGGCGTCTTCGGCAAACTGGCCCAGGCGGCACCGTCGATCATCGTTTTCGGCCGCGCAGTCTTCGCCGTACTGGCGCTCGGCCTGTTTGCCCGTTTTGCGCAGAAAGCCTGGCAACCGCTGCAAGCTCAGGACTGGCGGCGTCTGCTGCTGGGAGGCGTGTTGCTGGCCGGGCACTGGGTGAGCTTTTTCATTGCCGTCAAAGTCGCCGGCGTGGCAATTGCCACCCTGGGCTTTGCCAGCTTTCCGGCCTTCACCGTAATCCTTGAAGGCCTGCTGTTTCGTGAGCGGGTTCGCAGCAACGAAATCATCCTGGTACTGCTGGTAAGCATCGGTCTGGTGTTGGTCACCCCCGACTTCGATCTGGCCAGCCAGGCCACCGGTGGCCTGCTCTGGTCCTTGCTGTCAGGCTTGCTGTTTTCGTTGTTGTCCTTGACCAACCGGGCGTCCAGCGCCCGCATTCCGGCCGTGCAAGCGGCGTTGTGCCAGAACGCGGTGGTCGCTTTGTGCCTGTTGCCGGCCGCTGCGCCGGCGCTGACCGAAGTCGCGGCAATGGACTGGCTGTGGATCGGCTTGCTCGGTGTGTTCTGCACCGGTGTTGCCCACAGCCTTTTCGTCGCCAGCCTGGCAGTGATCAAAGCGCGCACTGCGGCGGTGGTGTTCGCTCTGGAGCCGGTCTACGGCATTGCCCTGGCCTGGTTGATCTTCGCCGAAGCGCCGACCCCGCGCATGCTCTTCGGTGGCGCGCTGATCATCCTCGCCATCGTCATCTCCAGTCGCCTGGCCGCCAGCAACCAGGTCAGCAAGGCGGCTACCGCCGAAGGCTGAGGCCGATCACGGACGGTCGCTGTGACCCAGGTCGCGCTGCGGATCGATCTGGTCGCGTACGCGCTGCTTGAGCACCTTGGCTTCGGGGAAGCCACCATCGGCCTTGCGCTCCCAGATCTGCACACCGTCGCAAGTGATGCGGAAGGTTCCGCCTGTGGCGGGCTCAAGGGCCACCCGGGCGAGGTCGTCACTGAATGTGCTGAGCAGTTCCTGGGCCAGCCAGGCGGCACGCAGCAGCCACTGGCACTGGGTGCAATAGGTAATGACAACTTCGGCTTTATGGGCATTCATGGGTGACAGACTCCTGACAGGCGGGGGCGCTTATACTAGCGGTCTTTAGCCTTAGCTCCGAGAGCCAAGATGCACCGTTTGCTGTTGAGTCTGTTGCTGATCGTCGTTTCCTTCCCACTCCTGGCCGCCGAACCACCACGACCGAAAATCGGCCTGGTGCTGTCTGGCGGTGCCGCCCGTGGCCTGGCCCATATCGGTGTGCTCAAAGCCCTGGAAGAGCAAGGCATCAAGGTCGATGCCATAGCCGGCACCAGCATGGGTGCGGTGATCGGTGGCCTGTATGCCTCCGGCTACAAGGTCGACGAGCTGGAAAAGCTCGCCCTCGGCATCGACTGGCAACAGGCACTCTCCGATGCGCCACCGCGCAAGGACGTGCCGTTCCGGCGCAAGCAGGATGACCGCGACTTCCTGGTCAAGCAGAAGCTCAGTTTCCGCGACGACGGCAGCCTCGGCTTGCCGCTGGGGGTGATCCAGGGGCAGAACCTGGCCCTGTTGCTGGAAAGCCTGTTGGCCCACACCAGCGATACCCGCGACTTCGACAAGCTGCCGATCCCGTTCCGCGCGGTGGCCACCGACATCGCCAGTGGCGAAAAGGTCGTGTTCCGCCGCGGTCACCTGCCCCAGGTGATTCGCGCCAGCATGTCGATTCCCGCCGTATTCGCCCCGGTCGATCTGGATGGCCGGCTGCTGGTCGATGGCGGCATGGTCGACAACATCCCCCTTGATGTCGCCCGCGAGATGGGTGTGGATGTAGCGATTGTGGTCGACATTGGCTCACCGCTGCGTGATCGCAAGCAGTTGGCAACCGTGGTCGATGTACTCAACCAGTCGATCACCCTGATGACCCGACGCAACTCCGAGGAGCAACTGGCCCAACTGCACCGCGACGACATCCTGATCCAGCCGCCGCTGGCCAGTTTCGGCGTCACCGATTTTGGCCGTGCCGAGGAAATGATCGATGCCGGCTACCGCGCCGCCCGAGCCCTGGACCCGCGCCTGGCCGCACTCAAACGCCCCGACAGCAGCGATGCCGAACTGAATGTCGCGCGCTCGCCGAGCCAGCGCACGCCGGTCATTACTGCCATCAGGATCGAGAACGACTCGAAGGTCAGCGACGACGTTATCCGCTTCTACATTCGCCAGCCGATCGGCGAACCCCTGGAGCTGGGGCGCCTGCAGACCGACATGGGTACCCTGTACGGCCTGGACTACTTCGACCGGGTTCAATACCGGGTGGTGCACAAGGGCAGCGACAACACCCTGGTGATCAACGCGCGCGGTCGCCGCGGTGGCACCGACTACCTGCGCCTGGGCCTGAACCTGTCGGATGACTTGCGCGGCGACAGCGCCTTCAACATTGGCGCCAGCTATCGGGTCAACGGTATCAACGAGCTGGGCGGCGAGTGGTTGACCCGAGCACAGATCGGCGATCAGCAAGAGCTGTACAGCGAGTTCTATCAACCGCTGGATGCCGGCTCACGCTACTTCGTCGCGCCTTATCTGGACCTCGGTTCGCAGAACATCGAGTCCACGCTGGACGACGACCCGATTGCCGAATACCGCCTGGAACGTTACGGCTTCGGCCTGAACCTGGGGCGCCAGATCGGTAACAGCGGCGAAGTACGCTTCGGGGTCGGCCAGGCCTGGGGCAATGCCGAAGTACGTATTGGCGATCAGGATCTGCCGCACTTCAGTTTCAACGAAGGTTTCTATGAGCTGAAGTATTCGTTCGACACCCTGGACAACGTCTACTTCCCGCACAGCGGGGAAGACATCAGCCTGACCCTGCGCCAGTTCGAACCGGACCTGGGCTCCGACCAGCGTTACCGGCAGTGGAACTTCAAACTGGACAAAGCCCTGAGCAGCGGCGCCAATACTTGGGTGTTGGGCACCCAGTATGGCCGGACGCTGGATGACGCCGAGGTGGTGACCTCAAGCTTTGTGCTCGGTGGCGCCCGCCAGCTGTCAGGCTTTCGCCAGGACTCGGTGTCCGGGCAGAACATGAGCCTGATGCGCATGGTCTACTACCGCCGGCTGACACCACGTGCCTACCTGCCGCTGGACTTCCCGCTGTACGTGGGTGGCTCGCTGGAGCGCGGGCGGGCCTGGAACAATGACAACGAATTCGACAGCGGCTACATCAATGCCGCCAGTGTTTTCGTCGGTTTCGAGACGCCGCTGGGCCCCCTGAACTTCAGTTACGGGGCCAACAGTGAGAATCAGAAGGCGTTGTACCTGAACCTGGGTCACACCTTCTGAGGCAGGTCAGGACTTTTCCAGGTTGGCCAGGATGCGCGCGTGGACCTTCATGCACACGCGCAACTCCTCTTCGTCGACACCGGTGAAGAGTTCGACGCGCAAGGCATTGGCAATGGTTTCGATCTGCTCGATCAAGGGTTTGGCCGGAGGGCACAGGAGGATCTTTTTTGCCCGCCGATCTTCCACTACGGCCTGACGCCGCACCAGCCCCTGAGACTCGAGGCTGTCGAGCAAACGCGCCAGGGTTGGCCCCTCGACACCCACACTCTGGGCCAGTTCGCGCTGGGTCGGCGCCTCGTCGAATCGGGCCAGGTGCAGCAACACCAGCCAGCGGGCCTGGGACAGATTGAGGCCGGCCAGGCGGCGGTCCAGTTCGGCACGCCAGCCCCGCGACATCTGGGCCAGCTGCATTCCGAAGCGGTGGTGATCGGTCAACGGCATAGAAAACTCATCATCAGAACTAATTATTAGTCAGCTAACCATGCTCCTGCGCAACAGGCAAGGCTCCTCACGGTTCAATCTGTCTGACAATCGTTATAAAAGATGACAAAACACCGTCTACATCTCGAATTCAGCGGCTAACGCCGCTCGAACGCAGTATAGAACCCCTTCCGGTACACGGGCACCGAACTGCTCGGCAATCGCCGATACCGGGGGTAATTCGCCCTCGCCATCAAGGAAAGCATCCTGCACTTCGGCGAGCAGGTCTTCCGGCAAGTCCAGAGCCTGCTCCAGCGACAGCTGCTGACGGCCAATGGCCTCGGCGAGCATGCTGTAGACGTTCTTTTCACTGCAGTTCAACTGCCCGGCGATTTGCGCCGGGGTCATGCCGGCACGGGCCAGGCTGGTGAGCTCGTGGCGCAGGTCGGCAACCTGCGGTGGCGCCTCGGCGGCACCGCCCAGTACGTCGAGGAACGCCGCGCCGTAGCGCTCCAGCTTGCGCGCACCGACGCCACTGACCTGGGCCATTTCGCTGAGGCTGCCCGGCTGGCTGCGCAGCATCTCCAGCAAGGTCGAATCGGGGAAGATAACGTAAGGCGGCACGCCATGCTCCTCGGCCAGCTTACGCCGCAGCGCACGCAGCGCTTCCCATTGTTCGCGCTCCTCGCCACGCACCAGCTGACTGGCCGGGCTGCCGCCGCTACCGCTGCTTTTGCTGCTGGTCTGCGGCTTGAGGTCGCGGCGCAACTCCAGGCTCACTTCTCCTCGCAACAAAGGTCGGCAGCTGTCGGACAGGCGCAGGCCGCCATAACCTTCCAGGTCGATATCGGCCAGGCCGCGGGCGACCAGCTGGCGGAACAACGAGCGCCACTCGCCCTCGGAGCGGGCCTTGCCGACGCCGTAGACCGCCAGTTTTTCATGACCGAAGTTACGGATTTTTTCGTTGTCCTTGCCCAGCAAGACGTCTACCAGATGACCGACACCGTAGCGCTGACCGGTGCGGTACACCGCCGACAGGGCCTGGCGCGCAGGTTCCGTGGCGTCCCAGGTTTGCACGCCATCGATGCAGTTGTCGCAATGCCCGCAAGGCTGCGGCAGTTCTTCATCGAAATAGTTGAGCAGGATCTGACGGCGGCAGCGGGTTTCTTCACAAAGGGCGAGCATGGCGTCGAGCTTGTGTTGCTCGATGCGCTTGTGGCGCTCGTCACCCTCGGAGTTTTGCAGCATCTGCTTGAGCATCACCATGTCCTGCAGCCCGTAGGCCATCCAGGCATCGGCTGGCAGGCCATCGCGGCCGGCGCGACCGGTTTCCTGGTAGTAGGCTTCCAGCGACTTGGGCAGGTCCAGGTGGGCAACGAAGCGCACGTTGGGTTTATCGATGCCCATGCCGAAGGCGATGGTGGCGACCATGATCAGGCCTTCCTCATTGAGGAAGCGGCGCTGGTTCGACGCGCGGGTCTCGGCAGGCAGGCCGGCGTGATACGGCAGCGCCGGAAAACCCTGGTCGCACAGGTAGGCGGCGACATCGTCGACTTTCTTGCGTGACAGGCAATAGACAATACCGGCGTTGCCGCGACGCTCACTGAGGAACGCCAGCAACTGCTTGCGCGGCTGCTCCTTGGGCACGATACGGTAGAAGATGTTCGGCCGGTCGAAGCTCGACAGGAAACGCTCGGCATTCTGCAGGTGCAGGCGCGTGACGATTTCTTCGCGGGTGCGCATGTCCGCCGTGGCGGTCAGGGCAATACGTGGCACCTGCGGGAACAGCTCGGCCAGTTGCCCCAGTTGCAGGTACTCGGGACGGAAGTCGTGACCCCATTGCGATACACAGTGGGCTTCGTCGATCGCGAACAAGGCGATATCCAGGGTACGCAGGAAATCCAGCATGCGCGGCTGCACCAGGCGTTCCGGTGCCAGGTAGAGCATCTTCACTTCGCCACGGCGAATGCGCCCGGCAAGCTCACGCTGCTGCTCAGCGCTCAGGGTCGAGTTCAGCGAAGCGGCCGCCACACCCAGTTCATCGAGGGTTGCCACCTGGTCTTCCATCAGCGCGATCAGCGGTGACACCACCACTGCCAGGCCCGGGCGCAACAGCGCCGGTACCTGGAAGCACAGGGACTTGCCGCCCCCGGTGGGCATCAGTACCAGCGCATCGCCACCCTTGGCCACGCATTCGATGATCGCCCCCTGGCGTCCCCGAAAGCTGTCGTAGCCGAAGATGTCCTTGAGGACGCGCTGAGCCTGTTCGAGCATAAAAACTCCATAAATCGCAGAACCATCCTGGCCACAGGCTGGATGAAAACCTTCCCCGCCACACCTGAAAATGCGTAAGCGGCTTTTACCTGACCTGCCGTTCCAGCATGGCCAGATACAAAATCCGGGCATTATACCCGAGCGTCGCCTCGCACAGGGCGCTCTGCGATAGGCGTCATCTTTGCCTCGCAAGCGCCGCAAGATGCTAGAATTCGATCATCGTTTATTCCCAAGGTAGCCCTGTAATGTCCTTCGCCGAGCAATTGAACCGCCTGCAAGCCTTCCTCGACGCCGACGAGCTGCACGAAGAAGCGCTGGACTACGTTGCCGCCCACGGCTACCTGACTGCATTGTCGATTGGTACCGAGGTGGTTCCCGAGCGCGAATGGATCGACGCCCTGTTCGCCGAAGAGCCGCATTACAAGGACGCCGCCCAGCGTGAAGAGATCGAAGCCACGCTGATCCAGCTCAAGGCGCACATCGCCCGTCAGTTGGCCAGCGACGAGGAATTCGAACTGCCATGCGACCTGGACCTGGGCGATGAGCCGGACGATTCCGACCTGCGCGGCTGGTGCATCGGCTTCATGGAAGGCGTGTTCATGCGCGAAGAAGCCTGGTTCGAAACCGCCGAGGAAGAAGTCAGCGAGATGCTGCTGCCGATCATGGTCGGTTCCGGCCTGTTCGACGAACAGCCTGAATTCGCCGACATCGCCAGCGACGCCAACCTGATGGACGACATGATCGTGCAGATTCCAGAAGCGCTGACCGCGCTGTACCTGCTGCAGCACGCGCCTGACGAAAAACCTGCACCTGCATTGCTCAAGCCACGCCACCACTGAGTCGGCGTCAATGCGCTACCTGCTGCTGGCCACCGGCTGGCTCAGCGTCGCGCTGGGAGTGATCGGCATCTTCCTGCCGGTGTTGCCGACCACTCCTTTTCTGCTTCTGGCAGCGGCCTGTTTTGCCCGCAGCTCTCCGCGCTTTCACCATTGGCTGGTCAATCACCCGCGGCTTGGGCCGTGGATTCGTGACTACCTCAGTGGTGAAGGCATCCCGCTCAAAGGCAAGGTCTATGCGATTGCCTTGATGTGGCTGAGCATTGGCCTGTCCTGCTACCTGGTGCCGTTGATCTGGGCGCGCGGATTCATGCTGACCAGTGCGGTACTGGTCAGCATTTACATCCTGCGGCAGAAGACCCTGCGTCGACCGTCCTGATCTGCCCCGCCGTTACACCGTATCGACCTTCAACGAATGATCATTGAGCATCCCGTTGATGATGGTCGCGGTGTCCTGCCCGGCAGCAATCACACCGCCCGCTCCCGCCGTCACCCCATAGTGCTGAGCCAGGTTGACCCCCGCCAGGTCAATGATCTGGCTCGGCGCAGCCCCCGCCACCGCACTCACCTCGATGGTCGACACTACCCCGGCGCCACTGCCAGTGACCTTGAAGTGCAGATAATCATCCAGTGACGCCGATGTCGCGTTTTCTCCCTGAAGCAACTGCGACAGGTCGAGCCGATCTGTACCCGGGGTGAAATCAGTGACGACATCACGCCCGCTATTACCCTGTTGCCAGAGGAAAATATCGTTACCGTCGCCGCCCGTGAGGGTGTTGTTCCCCGACCCGCCGATCAGCACATCGTTACCGCCTCCCCCGTTCAACGCATCGTTGCCCAGGCCACCTCTGAGCAGGTTGGCATTGCCATCGCCGGTCAAGCTGTCGTTGTAGTCCGAGCCGATCAGGTTCTCGATTCCGCTCAAGGTATCGGTCCCCGCCCCGCCGGTATTCTGCGCGGCAAGGTTCGCCAGGCTTACGGTCACGCCGCTACTTGCACCGGCGTAACTGGCGGTATCGATACCGGCACCACCGTTGAGCTGGTCATTGCCGCTGCCGCCGATCAGCAAGTCATTGCCGTCACCGGCGTTGAGGATGTCGTTACCATCGCCACCGATCAGCACATCATTGCCGGCACCGGCATTGAGGGTGTCGCCGCCCGTCCCGCCCAGCAAGGTGTCATGACCATCGGTCCCGGTCAGGACATTACCTTGCTGATAAGTGATATCGACGTTGCCAGTGCCGGTACCGCCATGCCCGTCACTGACCGTATAGGTGCCGTTGTAGGTTTGATTCTGGGCGTCGGCGTAGTCGACGGTCATGGTCAAGGCATATCGTTCCAATCCGTCGGCATTGCCTCCGGCAGGATTGAGCAGGTTGACCACGTGGATGCTGTACACCCCGTCATGACCGGCGGTGAAGCTTTTGCCATCGGCAACGCTCTGATAAACGCCATTCTCATCCTTCCACTCCATCAGGATGTTGTCGACGGGGCGGCCGTGTTCCAGTTTGAGCGTCTCTCCTTTTTTCAGCGTGACCGTCAGAACGTCCTCGGCATTGGCACCACTGGAGAGCGCGCCCAGATAACCATTGACCAGCAGCGCTGCCGTGGTGGTGTTCGAAGCGGTGCGGAACGAACTGCGCGGCAAGTCCTTCAACTGGTTGGCCAAGTTACTGGACGATCCCGAGAAGCTGACTGAGGGCGTGCCATTGCCAACCGTGAACCCGGCCCCTTTGGCCGCCCAATTGGTCGTGAAGCTAATCGGTGATGCGCTGAGCAAATCGTTGTTGGCATCGCTGTCGTTGGCCAGCAGTGCTTCAGCCGGTACGGTAATGGTGCTGGAGAGGATGTTGGTGATGATATGGTCAGCGCCAGCCACCGGCGCGGCATTGGAGTAGACGTTAACCACCAGGTTGGCACTGCTCAGGTCGCCATCGTTGTCACTGGCAGTGAAGCCGAAATTCTCGGTCACGGTAGTACCGGTGTCTTTCGGCGGGGTGTAGGTGAACTCGCCGGTATCCATGTCAACCAGCAAGGTACCGCCCTTGATGGTTTTGATGTTGAAGGTATTGGTTGCGGTGTCGAAGGAACCGCGATCGACACCGCTGGCGCTGTAGCTGCCCTGGCCTTTGGGGTCATAGGTGTAAGTCGTACCATCGACCAGCAATGCTTTGATAAAACCGCCATCGGCGCCGAACGTGCCGCCACTCATCAGGCTGCCGGTGATGGGCGCACCTTGCACCGTACCGGACAACACCTGATTCAACGCATTCAGGTCGGTAACTACCACAGCGTTGGTATTGGTATGCGTGCTGCCGTCATACGCCAGCGGGTTGAGATTGCTGGCATTGACGCCGTCACCCAGCCCAATGGCGTAGGACTTGATCCCGTTGCTGTCGAGGAAGGACTTCCAGGCAGTCTCATCGTCAGTACCGATGCCTTGTGAGGTCGAGGACGGGTTGCCGTCGGAGAAGAAGTAGCCGATGTTCTGCGCGCCGGTCAAACTGCCACCGTTGGCGAAGGCCGACTTCGCCTCGGCCACCGCATTATCGTAGTTGGTGCCACCACCCGCCGACAGCCCGGCAACGATCTGCTTGGCCTGGGCGACCGATACCCAGACTTCGGATTGTTCAGATGCTGAGGAACTGAAGGTGACGATCTGGACTTTGACGTCGCCCATTTCGTCATACTTGTCCAGCAAAGCGCTGATGGCATCCTTGGCCAGTTGCAGACGGGTCTTACCCTCGACACCGGATTGATCGTTCATACTGCCGGATACGTCGACGATCAGCAGCAGGTTGGTATCGATCTGCCCCGGCGTCACCGAACGCTCTGCCCCCACCACCGCGGCTACATCGTCAACGATGTTTACATCCAGGGTTGCCTGGGCAGTGCTGCCGTCTTTATCGGTTGCCGTGACAGTGATGGGCTCGTTGAGGTTGTTGATGCCATTGGCATTCGCATGGCTTTCGCTGTCCAGCAAGGTGTAGGTGTAACTGACCACGCCGGTACTGGCGTTGTACCCGGTGATGGTCAACGAATTGCCAAAGGGCGTCGTACCCGTTTGCGGGAAGCCGGCAACATTGCCGCCGCTGACTACGGTGATGCCCCCTACAGTCAGGGTTTGCAGACCATCCGGGGCAGTCACGGTGAAGCTGCCCGTGTGGGTTAACGCTGGCGAATCCGGGCTGCTGCCGTCGCTGAGGTTTTTTTCGTAGACGGTCAGTTCGCCACCGTTGACACTCAGACCATCGATGACCACCGGATGGTCCACGCTGCTGACATCGATCTTCAAGGTCGCCGTGCTGCTGTCGCCGTCGGCATCCTTGAGGGTGTAGGTGAAGTTTTCGACACCACTAACGCCACCTTTCAGATTGATGAAATCCGGATCGTTGGTGTGCAGCGTGTAGGTGTAGCTGCCGTCGGCGGCCAGGACCAGGGTGCCGTAGGTGCCGGTGATGGTTTGCGGGGTGATGGGGCCGCTGGCGATGCGGTCGGCGCCCTGCACATCGTTGGTCAAAACGTTTCCGGTCAGGGTCTGCTGAGCTTCGGTCGCTGTGGTCGTGTTGGTGTCGTCGTACGCCTTGGGTGCGTCGTCGACGATATTGATATCGATGGTGGCACTGCCCTTACTGCCATCGGTATCGATCGCGACCACCTCGATTTGCTCGACCAGGGTGTTGCCGCTGGTGTGGCTTTCATTGTCCAGCAAAGTGAACGTGCCGACGATTACCCCGGTGCTAGGGTCGTAGCTGTGGATGGTCATCGAGTTGCCCAGCGGCGTGGTGCCGGTCAGCGGCAATGCGCTAACCACTCCGCCACTGACCAGGGTGAGGCCACCGATGGTCAGGGTTTGCAGACCGTCCGGTGCGACCACGGTAAAGGTGCCGCCCTTGGTCAGCGCCCACTGGTCCGGGCTGCTGCCGTCGCTGAGGTTTTTCTCGTAGAAGGTCAGCTCGCCGCCGCACAGGTCCAGACCATGGATCTCTACCGGATCGTTGAGGTTGCTGACATCGATCTTCAAGGTCGCCGTGCTGCTGTCGCCGTCGGCATCCTTGAGGGTGTAAGTGAAGTTTTCGACACCACTAACGCCGCCTTTCAGATTGATGAAGTCCGGATCGTTGGTGTGCAGCGTGTAGGTGTAGGAACCATCGGCGGCGAGCACCAGGGTGCCGTAAGTGCCGGTGATGGTTTGTGGGGTGATGGGGCCGCTGGCGATGCGGTCGGCGCCTTGCACATCGTTGGTCAAGACGTTGCCGGTCAGGGTCAGTTGAGCTTCCGTGGCGACGGTGGTGTTGGTGTCGTCGTACGCCTTGGGTGCATCGTCGACGATATTGATATCGATGGTGGCACTGCCCTTACTGCCATCGGTATCGATCGCGACCACCTCGATTTGCTCAACGAGAGTGTTGCCGCTGGTGTGGCTTTCATTGTCCACCAAGGTGAACGTGCCGACGATTACCCCCGTGCTCGGGTCGTAGCTGTGGATGGTCATCGAGTTGCCCAGCGGCGTGGTGCCGGTCAGCGGCAATGCGCTGACCACTCCGCCACTGACCAAAGTGAGGCCACCGATGGTCAGGGTTTGCAGACCGTCCGGGGCGACCACGGTGAAGGTGCCGCCCTTGGTCAGTGCCCACTGGTCCGGGCTGCTGCCGTCGCTGAGGTTTTTCTCGTAGAAGGTCAGCTCGCCGCCGCACAGGTCCAGACCATGGATCTCTACCGGATCGTTGAGGTTGCTGACATCGATCTTCAAGGTCGCCGTGCTGCTGTCGCCGTCGGCATCCTTGAGGGTGTAAGTGAAGTTTTCGACACCACTAACGCCGCCTTTCAGATTGATGAAGTCCGGATCGTTGGTGTGCAGCGTGTAGGTGTAGGAACCATCGGCGGCGAGCACCAGGGTGCCGTAAGTGCCGGTGATGGTTTGTGGGGTGATGGGGCCGCTGGCGATGCGGTCGGCGCCCTGCACATCGTTGGTCAAAACGTTTCCGGTCAGGGTCTGCTGAGCTTCGGTCGCTGTGGTCGTGTTGGTGTCGTCGTACGCCTTGGGTGCGTCGTCGACGATATTGATATCGATGGTGGCACTGCCCTTACTGCCATCGGTATCGATCGCGACCACCTCGATTTGCTCGACCAGGGTATTGCCGCTCGTGTGGCTTTCATTGTCCAGCAAAGTGAACGTACCGACGATTACCCCGGTGCTCGGGTCGTAGCTGTGGATGGTCATCGAGTTGCCCAGCGGCGTGGTGCCGGTCAGCGGCAATGCGCTGACCACTCCGCCACTGACCAAAGTGAGGCCACCGATGGTCAGGGTTTGCAGGCCGTCCGGTGCGACCACGGTAAAGGTGCCGCCCTTGGTCAGTGCCCACTGGTCCGGGCTGCTGCCGTCGCTGAGGTTTTTCTCATAGAAGGTCAGCTCGCCGCCGCACAGGTCCAGGCCGTGGATCTCTACCGGATCGTTGAGGTTGCTGACATCGATCTTCAAGTTCGCCGTACTGCTGTCGCCGTCGGCATCCTTGAGGGTGTAGGTGAAGTTCTCGACACCCGTACCGCCGCCTTTCAGATTGACGAAGTCCGGGTCCTGGGCGTTCAGCGTGTAGGTGTAGGAACCATCGGCGGCCAGTACCAGGGTGCCGTAGGTACCAGTGATGGTTTGCGGGGTGATCGGTCCGCTGGCGATGCGGTCGGCGCCTTGCACATCGTTGGTCAAGACGTTGCCGGTCAGGGTCAGTTGAGCTTCCGTGGCGACGGTGGTGTTGGTGTCGTCGTACGCCTTGGGTGCATCGTCGACGATATTGATATCGATGGTGGCACTGCCCTTACTGCCATCGGTATCGATCGCGACCACCTCGATTTGCTCGACGAGAGTGTTGCCGCTGGTGTGGCTTTCATTGTCCAGCAAGGTGAACGTGCCGACGATTACCCCGGTGCTCGGGTCGTAGCTATGGATGGTCATCGAGTTGCCCAGCGGCGTGGTGCCGGTCAACGGCAATGCGCTGACCACTCCGCCACTGACCAGGGTGAGGCCACCGATGGTCAGGGTTTGCAGACCGTCCGGGGCGACCACGGTGAAGGTGCCGCCCTTGGTCAGTGCCCACTGGTCCGGGCTGCTGCCGTCGCTGAGGTTTTTCTCATAGAAGGTCAGCTCGCCGCCGCACAGGTCCAGGCCGTGGATCTCTACCGGATCGTTGAGGTTGCTGACATCGATCTTCAAGTTCGCCGTGCTGCTGTCGCCGTCGACATCCTTGAGGGTGTAGGTGAAGTTCTCGACACCCGTACCGCCGCCTTTCAGGTTGATGAAGTCAGGGTCGCTGGTGTTCAGCGTGTAGGTGTAGGAACCATCGGCGGCCAGGACCAGGGTGCCGTAGGTACCAGTGATGGTTTGCGGGGTGATCGGTCCGCTGGCGATGCGGTCGGCGCCTTGCACATCGTTGCTCAGCACGTTGCCGGTCAGGGTCAGTTGAGTTTCCGTGGCGATAGTGGTGTTGATGTCGTCGTTCGCATCGGGCGCGTCGTCGACGATGTTCACATCAATCGAACCGCTGGCGCCGCTGCCATCGCTATCAGTGGCTACCACCGTGAAGCTTTCGCTCAAGCTGGTGCCGTTACCGCTGCTATGCGCTTCGTTGTCGAGCAGCGTGTAGGTGTAAGTCACCACCCCGGTGCTGGCGTTGTAGCCCGTGATGGTCAGGGTGTTGCCTTGCGGCGTGGTAGCCGATTGCGGGAAGCCGACCGCATTGCCGCCAGCGACCACAGTGATACCGCCGACAGTCAGGGTTTGCAGGCCATCCGGGGCACTGACGGTGAAACTGCCGCCCTGGGTCAGGGCCGAGCCGTTCGGGTTGCTGCCGTCACTGAGGTTTTTCTCGTAGACGGTCAGTTCGCCGCCTTCGATATTCAGGCCGTTCAGGGTTACCGGGTCGTTGAGGTTGCTGACATCGATCTTCAACGTCGCGGTGCTGCTGTCGCCATCGGCGTCCTTGAGGGTGTAGGTGAAGTTTTCGACACCCGTACCGCCGCCTTTCAGGTTGATGAAGCCCGGGTCGCTGGTGTTCAGCGTGTAGGTGTAGGAACCATCGGCGGCGAGCACCAGGGTGCCGTAGGTGCCAGTGATGGTCTGCGGGGTGATGGGGCCGCTGGCGATGCGGTCAGCGCCTTGCACATCGTTGGTCAGTACGTTGCCGGTCAGGGTCAGCTGAGTTTCCGTGGCGGTAGTGGTGTTGATGTCGTCGTTCGCATCGGGCGCGTCGTCGACGATGTTCACATCGATCGAACCGCTGGCGCTGCTGCCATCGCTATCAGTGGCTACCACCGTGAAGCTTTCGCTCAAGCTGGTGCCGTTACCACTGCTGTGCGCCTCGTTGTCGAGCAGCGTGTAGGTGTAAGTCACCACCCCGGTGCTGGCGTTGTAGCCGGTGATGGTCAGGGTGTTGCCTTGCGGCGTGGTAGCCGATTGCGGGAAGCCGACCGCATTGCCGCCAGCGACCACGGTGATACCGCCAACAGTCAGGGTTTGCAGGCCATCCGGGGCACCGACGGTGAAGCTGCCGCCCTGGGTCAGGGCCGAGCCGTTCGGACTGCTGCCGTCGCCGAGGTTTTTCTCGTGGACGGTCAATTCGCCGCCTTCGACATTCAGGCCGTTGAGGGTTACCGGGTCGTTGAGATTGCTGACATCGATCTTCAAGGTCGCGGTGCTGCTGTCGCCGTCGGCATCCTTGAGGGTGTAGGTGAAGTTTTCGACACCCGTACCGCCGCCTTTCAGGTTGATGAAATCCGGGTCGCTGGTGTTCAACGTGTAGGTGTAGGAACCATCGGCGGCCAGGACCAGGGTGCCGTAGGTGCCAGTAATGGTCTGCGGGGTGATGGGGCCGCTGGCGATACGGTCGGCGCCTTGCACATCGTTGGTCAAGACGTTGCCGGTCAGGGTCAGCTGGCTCTCGGTGGCTGTCACCGCATTGCTGTCCGCTACCGCATGCGGCATATCATCGATGACGTTGACATCCAGCGAACCACTGGCCACATCGCCATCGGTGTCGCTGACCAGGACGCTGATACTCTCGCCCTGTGCATTGGCTCCAGCGCCGTCCGGATGTGTCTCGGTGTTGCTCAAGGTGTAGCTGTAACTGACCACACCGGTAGCAGCATCGTAACCGGTGATGGTCAACACGTTGCCCAACGCGGTAGTGATGGATTGCCCCACACCGGTCACAGCGCCAGCCGTGACGACGTTGATGCCACCGACATTCAGGTTGAACACACCATCCGGCGCCACCACAGTAAAGCTGCCGGCCCGGGTCAAGGCGGCGGGATCACTTGCCGAGCCTTGGGCCAGACTGGCTTCGTTGAGGTTCAGCTCGCCCCCGTCAACCTGCAAACCTTCGATAGTGACCGGGTTGTTGACCACCGGTGGCAGTGGCGATGGCAGCAGCGCGTCATTGTTGTTATTGAGATCGCCGACATCCAGCTCTGGTACTTCGACAAAGCCGTTGAAACCCGCTGTCGGGAATCCGATGACCGGGTCAACCCGACCGCCCACTTCGTTGAGCATGACAAAGGAATGACCACCGCCGAGCGCACCCGACGAGCCCCCACTCCCAGGACCGGCCGCCGTCGGATCGGCATCCTGGCTCGGGTCGGCGCCCGAGGCGATTGCTTGCTGGAGTTTTTCCACATCGGTGAGTTGCGCCTGACTTGGCGCCGGCGCCTGCGGCGCATCGACTTGAGGCGCCTGGTTAACCAGCAACTGCGGGGACATCGCCAGACTGCTGTCACGGCCCAAGGTCAATTCGGCACCATTTTGCAGATCCACGGCCACCGCACCGGCTGCCCCCGTCTGCAACTGCTCGCCGGCAAACAGCCGGTCACCTTCGGCCAGCACCCGACGTGTCCCGTCATTGGCGACGGCGAAGACCTCACCGACTACTTTGCTGACAATACCGATTAACTTGGCCATGAGCGCTCTCCTCCGCTGCGGAACGGTTTTTCGCAGAAAAGCACCCTGAATCTCGCGTGGTCGGCCTACGGCACCTGCCCTGGACCAACACCTGGAAAGCGCTGAAGGCGAAGGTCGATTTCAATGAAATCAACACCTTCGCCTGCCAGACACTTTGTGAACGTGGAAAAGCGAGCTGGCGATTTGGCATCTGCCAAAAAATTGTCGCCAACAACTGATCTTCCTCCATCCCCTCCGCTACATCCGTGCCCTTTGCCGCAAAAAAAAACTGAACTTTCTCTGGCGCCCGAAAAATGGACTCTAGCGCCGTATCAACGGGTCGCCTGATATGAACAATGTCGTGGATTCCTTAGACCGCATAAGTTTTTTTTCGCATAACCCTTATGAAAAATTCTTCTTAGCTCGCCTTATAAATGTTCTTAGCTCTGTTGTTACAAGCCTGAAACGGTTTGACCTTAAAAGTTCGTCAAAAATATGACGGCAGCTACACCCAAATTTGAGATCAGGGAGAAGTACCCCATGCGCGTTTTGACCCCCATCACCGGCGCAATTCTATTGGCCATGGCATGTGCCAATGCTCAGGCGATGTCGCTTACGGAAGCTGTGCAAAGCGCCGTGGACCAACATCCGGAAATCAACGCCAGCCGCAACAATCGCTTATCCGCAGACGAAGACGTCAAGGTTGCCAAAGGCGGTTGGTATCCCCGCGTTGACCTGGTTGCCGGCTACGGTCGGCAAAAGTCGGATAACACCAACACTCGCTTCACCAACCCCGACGGCACATCCAATCACAACAAGGAAACCCTGAACTACACCCAGTCCGACCTGCGCTTGCGGCAGATGCTGTTCGACGGTTTCAACACCTCGAACGAAGTCGGCCGTACCGAAGCGGTGGTCAACTCCCGCGCCTACTACACCCAAGCAACCGCCCAAAGCATCAGCCTGCGCGCTGTCGAGGTATACCTGGAGGTGCTCAAGCGCCGGGAGCTGGTGACCCTGGCCAAGAACAACCTGCAGGCTCACCTGCGCGTCAACGACCAGATCGGTTTGCGTAGCGAACGGGGTGTAGGCAGCACCGCCGACCTTGACCAGTCCACCGCCCGTCGCGCCCTGGCGGAAAACAACCTGTACACCGCCGAAGTCGACCTGGCCGATGCCGAAGCCAATTTCTACAGTGTCATCGGCCGCGTCCCCGATGAGCTGGAAACGCCGGTCACCATCAAGGGCGAGATGCCTGCCAGCCTGCTCGACGCACGTCAGGACATGCTTGAGCACAACCCCTACCTGAAGTCGGCCCAGGCTGATGTACAAGCCGCCGAGCAGCAGTACGAAGTCGCCAAATCACCGTTCTATCCGCGCCTGGATGCGGTGTTGGCCACCGGTGCCAACAACAACACCGCAGGCCAGGTCGGTCACGACAACAACGACTGGCAGGCCGGTGTCGAGCTCAGCTACAACCTGTTTCGCGGCGGCAGCGACAAGGCCCGCCTGCAGTCGGATGCGCACAAGATCAACCAGGCCATGGACATCCGCAACAATGCCTTGCGCACCCTCAACGAGGACCTGGCACTGTCCTGGAACGCCATGACCAATGCCCGCAAGCAAACCCCGACCGCCCGCGAGTACGCTGACACCACTACCCGGGTGCGCGCGGCTTACCAGGATCAGTTCGGTCTCGGCCAACGGACCCTGCTCGACCTGCTCGACAGTGAAAACGAGCTGTACAACGCCAACCGTCGCTACACCGAGGTGCGCTATATCGAGGAATTCTCGATGTACCGGGTGTTGGCCAACATGGGTGAACTGCTGAACAAGCAACGCATCTCGCTGCCACCTGAGGCGATTGCCCAGAGTGAAGTGAAGAGCGAAGCACGTCTGCCCGACATGCGCTAAGCCGCAATCTGCTGCAGGAGTAGGCCATTGTGACCAGCATGCAACCTGCGAGCTCGGCGGCGGATCCGCGCCTGAGTTTCGATGACCCGTTACTCGATGGTTTGCTGATTCTCTGCAAGCTGCACGGTTGCACGCTCAGCCGTGCCGGCCTGAGTGCCGGCCTGCCCTTGGCCCAGCAGCGTTTGAGCCTCGACCTGCTGCCACGCGCCGCCGCCCGCGCCGGTTTACAGGCGCGCGTGCTGCGCCGGGAACTGGACGCTATTTCGGCGCTCAACCTGCCTGTGCTATTGCTGCTCAAACAGGGCCGCTGCGCCGTGCTGCGGCGCTGGGGCGATGATGGCAAGGCGTTGATCCTGCCCAGCGAGGCGGAAGGTGGCGAACAATGGGTCAGCCGCGAGGAACTGGCCGAGGCCTATAGCGGCGAAGCGCTGTTCGCCCGCCCCCGGCATGAGCTCGAAGACCTGCGCGCGCCGTTGATGCCGCGGGTCAACGCCTGGTTTCGCGACACCCTGAAACTGTCACGCTGGCTTTACAGCGATGCGCTGCTGGCCAGTTTGCTGATCAACCTGCTCGGCCTGATGGTGCCGTTGTTCGTCATGCAGACCTACGACCGGGTCGTGCCCAACCAGGCCATCTCGACCCTCTGGGTGCTGGTGGTCGGCCTGTTGATCGGCACCCTGTTCGAATTGATTCTGCGCGTGGTGCGCGCCCACCTGCTGGATCAGGCCGGGAAAAAGACTGACCTGATTCTTTCGGCAACATTGTTCGAGCGCATCACCGGCATGTCGATGAAGGCCCGCCCGGCCACCATCGGTGGTTTTGCACAAAGCATCCATGACTTCCAGGGCCTGCGCGAATTTCTCACCGCCGTGACTCTGACCAGCATCATCGACCTGCCCTTCGTGGTGCTGATGCTCCTGGTGATCGGCCTGCTCGGCGGCTGGCTGGTGGTGATTCCGCTGGTTGCCTTTCCCGTCACCATTATCTTCGCCCTGCTGATTCAGGTACGTCTGCGCGACACCGTGCAAAAGAGCCTGGCCCTGGGGGCGGTGCGCCAGGCCCTGCTGATCGAAACCCTCGGCGGCCTGGAAACCCTTAAAGCCTGCAGTGCCGAGAGTGAGCGTCAGTACCAATGGGAAAGCACCCACGGCGCCCTGACCCGCCTCGACGCCCATGCCCGAAATCTGTCGGCGCTGGCCACCAACGGTACGTTGTTCATCCAGCAATTCTGCGGCATGGCGACCATTGTTGCCGGGGTCTACAGCATCATTGCCGGCAACCTCAGTGTCGGCGCCCTGGTCGCCAGCTACATGCTCGGCAGCCGGGTACTGGCCCCGCTGGGCCAGATCGCTGGGCTGATTACCCGTTATCAGCAAGCGCAGCTGACCATGCGCAGTACCGACGCGTTGATGGCCCTGCCGCAAGAGCGTCAGGCAGGGCAGCAACCGCTGGAGCGCACCCAGCTGCACGGCGCCCTTGAGGTCAGCCATGTCAGCTTTCGCTATACCGGGCAGAACGCCGCCGCGCTCAATGCCGTGAATTTCAGCGTCAAACCCGGCGAGCGCATCGGCATCATCGGCCGTAGCGGTTCGGGCAAAAGCACCCTGGCCCGCCTGCTGATGGGCTTTTATGCGCCGGACGAAGGACAGATCCTGCTCGACAACCTCGACCTGCGCCAACTCGATATCGCCGACCTGCGCAACCAGATCGGCTATGTCGCCCATGACCTGCCGCTGCTGGCCGGCAGTCTGCGCGACAACCTCACCCTCGGCGCGCGCTATGTGAGTGATGCACGCATGCTGGAAGTCGCCGAGCTGACTGGCGTCAGTGAACTGGCGCGCCAGCATCCGCAAGGTTTCGATCGCCCGGTCGGTGAACGCGGCCAGTTGCTGTCCGGTGGCCAGCGCCAGTCTGTGCTGCTGGCCCGGGCGATGCTGCTGGAGCCGCCGATCATGATCCTCGACGAACCCACCAGCCATATGGACAACGCCAGCGAAGACCAGTTGCGCCAACGCCTACATGGCTGGGTCCAGGGCAAGACCCTGCTGCTGGTCACCCACCGTACCTCGATGCTCAGCCTGGTCGACCGCCTGCTGGTGCTGGACAACGGCAAGGTGGTGGCCGACGGGCCGAAGGAAGCGGTTATCGATGCACTGCGCAAAGGCCGGGTTGGTTCGGCCATCTAGGGGATCTCGTCATGTCCATCAGCCAAGGCTTGCGCAGTTATTTCCAGAGCTTCGGCAAAACCGCCGAACGCGACTACATGCCGGACGTGGCCGGCGCAACATTGCAGGACTCGCCGCGCCTGTCGCGCATCACCGTATGGCTGGCCGCCGCCTTGTTGCTGGTGGCCCTGACCTGGGCCTGGTTCGCGGTGCTGGATGAGGTCACCATGGGCGAAGGCAAGGCGATACCGTCGAGTAAGGTGCAGGTGATCCAGAACCTGGAAGGCGGCATCGTCACCGAAATCTTTGTTCGCGAAGGGCAGATGGTCAACAAGGGCGATACCTTGCTGCGCCTGGACGACACGCGCTTTCTGTCCAACAAAGGCGAGAGCGAAGCGGATCGCTATGCCCTCACCGCCCAGGTCGAACGCCTGTCGGCCGAGGCTGAGGGGCGCCCCTTTGAAGTTTCTGAAGAAGTACGCAGCAAAGCGCCGCAGGTGGCCGAGGACGAGCTGTCGTTGTACCAGTCCCGGCAACGCCGCCTGACCAGCGAGAAGCAGACCCTCAGCGAGCAGCTACGGCAGAAGACCCAGGAGCTGGCCGAGTTCCGCTCCAAGGCCGAGCAGTACCGCTCGGCGCTGGCCCTGCTGCAGCAAGAACTGAACATGTCGACGCCGCTGGTGGGCACCGGGGCGATTTCCCCCGTGGAGATCTTGCGCCTCAAGCGCAGCACCGTGGAAGCCCGTGGTTCGCTGAACGCCACCACCCTGGCGATTCCCCGCGCCGAGGCGGCGGTGGCGGAGATCAAGAGCAAGATCGAAGAGTCGGAAGCCGGTTTCCGTTCGGAAGCGGCCAAGGAGCTCAACGAGAAACGCACCGACCTGTCGAAAATCACTGCATCAAGCATCGCCATCGACGACCGGGTCACGCGCACCACGGTGGTTTCGCCGGTGCATGGCATCATCAAGCTGCTCAAGGTCAACACCATCGGTGGCGTGGTCCAGCCGGGCAGCGATCTGCTGGAGATCGTGCCACTGGAAGACAATCTGCTGATCGAAGCCAAGGTGCGCCCGCAGGACGTTGCCTTCCTGCACCCGGGGCAGTCGGCCATGGTCAAGTTCAGCGCCTACGACTACACCATCTATGGCGGTCTGAAGGCCAAGCTGGAACTGATCAGCGCCGACACCGTCACCGATGACAAGGGCAATTCGTTCTACCTGATTCAGGTGCGCACCGACAAAAACCACCTGGGTGGTGATAACAAACCTTTGCTGATCATTCCCGGGATGACTGCCACGGTGGACATCATCACCGGCCAGAAAAGCGTGCTGGATTATCTGCTCAAGCCGGTGCTCAAGGCGCGCACTGAAGCCATGCGCGAGCGTTGAGCATCGCGGGGCAAGCCCGCTCCCACCGGAGGGGCTCTGTGGGAGCGGGCTTGCCCCGCGATAATCAACGCAAATGATTACGCTCGTACGTCTCGCGCCCCATCGCCTCGATCTGCCCTTCGATCAAGGCTTCGAAAGGCTTGAGCAGCGCATCGAAAGACAGCGGCGCCTCCAGCACATTCAACGCCTGCACCACTGCTTCCAAGGTCGACAGTGCTCCGTCAGCCGGCGCTTTGCGCAAGCGGTAGCGCGAAGGCAGGACCTGGGCCAGCGTCACCCGCGGCAAGGCTGCCAGCGACGGATTCATGTGCAGCAGCTTGCTCACCTTGCGCCAGGTGCCATCGGGCACCACCAGCAGCCATGGGCGTTGATCCTGATCGTCGGCATAAGCAGCCAGAGGCTGAGCCTGATCGCCGGGAAACAGCAACGCACTGCGGTACCCCGGCACCTCGATCAGCGCGGCCAGATTCTCGAACGCCTCACCTACCCGCAATTCACTGTTACGCAAACCCAGTGCCGCCAGTTTCGCGGTATTGAGGGCATGACGTACTTCACTCGGATGCTGCAACACCAGCACACGGGTGCGGCTATCAAGGGACGGGATCAACGGGCAAAGGCAATGGGCTTGTGGGCGCAGGCAGCGCTCGCACTGGATTCTGGACATCGGGTTCTCCTGGACGGGCAAAGTGTGCCACAGCAGTCCCGGAAAAAGCCCACTTCCCTGTGGGAGAGATAAAAGGTGTCAGCGGTTGAAACGCTCGGCCAGGCTGTACAGGTATTCGGCCATGCGCTCCAGGTCCTGGCTAATCTCGGCGCCCTGCTTGGCCTGTCCGGCACTGTGATCACAGAGTTGGGCGATGCGGGTGATTTGCTGATTGATATCTTCAGCGACATGACTCTGCTGTTCAGAGGCCGTGGCCATCTGCTGACTCATGCCGGTAATACGGCTGACCGCCTGGGTTATCCCCACCAATGCCGACTGCACCGCTTCGACACGCTGCACGCTGTCTCTGGAGATCTGCTCGCCCTTGCTCGCCGTGGACACCGCCCGCTGTGCACCATCACGCAACGACGCAATGATCTGGTGGATTTCCTCGGTGGAGGTGCGGGTACGCTGGGCCAACGAACGAACTTCGTCAGCCACCACCGCAAATCCGCGCCCCTGCTCACCAGCCCGCGCCGCTTCAATCGCTGCATTCAGGGCAAGCAGATTGGTCTGCTCGGCAATTGAAGTGATCACATCCACCACACTGCCAATCGACTGAGTCTGCTCGGCCAGGGCGTTGACCGCCTGACCGATGTCATTGACCGCTTCACTCATGCTGCCCATGGCCCGCAGGCTTTGCTGCGCCAGGTCACTACCCTGCTGGGCCAGCTGATCGGCATCGGCGGCGGCCGAGGCGGTATTCTGGACGTTGTGAGTGACCTCCTGGATGGTCGCGGCCATCTGCGCGATGGCCGTGGCCGACTGATCGGTTTCGCTGCGCTGGCGGTCGAGCATCTGCGCCTGGGCACCAGACAGGTCCGAGGATTGCGCGGCCCGCGCCTTGACCCCGACACCGGCGTCGACCAAGCGGGTCAGCGCGGTCTGCAGCCGCGCTTCCTCGCTGAGGATGGCCAGGTCCAGTTGCCCTTGCAGGCCTTTGTTGTCGCTGTAGGTCAGGGCTACAAGCGGGCTGGTGAACGCTTTCGGATGCTCGGACAGGGTGCGCTTGAGCACGCGGTTCTGCCGCGATTCGATCAGGTACCAGGCGCTGAGCAGGCTGCTCATCAGCACGCCAAGCGCTGCGTATTGTGGCAGCCACAGGTAACCTGCCACTGACAGCAAACCGGCGCCAACCAATGGCCAGCCATACTCGAGCACTTCCCCGACGCGCGCAGCCCAGGGCACCGCTGCCCGCCCCTGGCGCAAGCGCGCATACAGCGCCGTGGCACGGCGGATCTGCTCGCGGCTCGGCACTGAGCGCACCGACTCATAACCGCTGATCCGACCGTTCTCGTAGATCGCCGTTACATAGGCGCTGACCCAGTAGAAGTCCCCGTTTTTGGCGCGGTTCTTGACCACGCCCATCCACGGCTTGCCTTGCTTGATGGTTTCCCACATATGAGCGAACACCGCAGGCGGCATATCCGGATGGCGTACCAGGTTGTGCGTCTGATCGATCAACTCTTCGTATGTGAAGCCACTGATGGCAACAAAGGCGTCGTTGCAGTAGGTGATCCGACTATTGAGATCGGTGGTGGAAATCAGTCGTTGTTCGCTGGGGAAGGTTCTTTCGTGCTCAGTGACGGGCAAATTCATACGCATCTGTGCGATACCTGCCGAAGGATGATGGGGAAATGACATCAACGCAGTACAGGTTTAGCAGAGCATTTACTGGAAAGTAGCCCGTTTACCGAGGAAATCTCCGGTTCCATATGAATTTTTCAGAGGTCATTTCGGTCAGGCCGGGGTGAGCTGCGCCTTGAGCAAATCGCGGAAGGTCTGAATCAAGGGTTCGCGGCTGCGACCGCGACGGATGATCATGGAAAACGGCGCCTGATAGCCAAAGGTCGCGGGTGACAATACGCGCAAATCGCCCTTGTCAGCCCAGGCCTGGGCATAGTGCTCCGGCAAGTAGCCAATGTAGGCCCCGGACAGCACCAGAATCAGTTGTGCCTCCATACTTTCCACCGTCGCCGCACTGTGTTTGAAACCGTGACGGGCCAGTTCCGCCTGGCTCCAGTAGCCGCGCCCGACCATGCGCTGCTGGGTGATGACCTGTTCAGGAATGCGCCGCTCGTGAAACAGCGGGTGGCGGTTACTGCAGTACAGCCAGTGCTGCTCACGGTACAGCGGTTGATAGACCAGTCCACTCATGCGCGTCGAAAACGCACCGATGGCCAGGTCCAGGCGGTTGTCCTGCACGCCCAGCTGCAACTCGTAGGGGCTGGACACCGACAGGTGCAGGTGCACCGCCGGGTGTTCCTGGCTGTAGGCCCCGATCGCTTCGGCCAGCGGCAAAGCGCGATCACCGACGGTCGAGTCGATCACCCCCAGGTTCAACGTACCGCGCAACTCGCCCTTGAGCGCTGCGGCGTATTGCTCGAAGCCGTCCATTTCGGCCAGCAGGCGCAGGGTTTCCTGATGAAACAGTTCGCCTTTGCTGGTCAGGCTGAAGCCCCCGCGCCCACGGTGACACAGGACGATCCCCAGAGCCGCCTCCAGCTGGCTCATGTAGGTGCTGATAGCCGAGGTCGAAAGGTTGAGTTCGCGTTGGGCATTGGCGAAGCCCTGATGGCGTACGACGCTGACGAAGATGCGCAGGAGTTTCAGATCTGGCAGTGCAGAAGCCATGGCTTACGGGTCCGAAAAGGCAGTGATTGGCAAAAGTCTAACCAGATTCCCGCCGATAGTTTAGAAAAACCTGAACTAAGTATTTGCCTGTAGCGATTCTTTTTGCCCACTACCTTTTGCAGACTCTGCCGCAATGCACCTGCTTGCCAGCACTTCAGGGTTACTAGCCGACCCACAAGACAGGTTCCAACAACTAAAACAATCGAATCGATGAGGCCCGACCGTGGACAAGATTCTGCACCAACCACTGGGCGGCAACGAAATGCCGCGTTTCGGCGGCATCGCCACCATGCTCCGTCTCCCTCACCTGCAAAGCGCCGAAGGCCTTGATGCTGCCTTCATCGGCATCCCCCTGGACATCGGTACTTCGCTGCGCTCCGGCACCCGTTTCGGCCCACGGCAGATCCGTGCCGAGTCGGTGATGATCCGTCCTTACAACATGGCCACTGGCGCTGCTCCCTTCGATTCGATGTCAGTAGCCGATATCGGTGACGTGGCGATCAACACCTTCAACCTGCTTGAAGCTGTGCGCATCATCGAAGAAGCCTACGACGAAATCCTCGAGCACAATGTCATCCCCATGACCATGGGTGGCGACCACACCATCACCCTGCCGATCCTGCGCGCGATCCACAAGAAGCACGGCAAGGTAGGCCTGGTGCATATCGATGCCCACGCTGATGTCAACGATCACATGTTCGGCGAGAAGATCGCCCACGGCACCACCTTCCGCCGCGCTGTGGAAGAAGGTCTGCTCGATTGCGACCGCGTGGTGCAGATCGGTCTGCGCGCCCAGGGCTATACCGCCGAAGACTTCAACTGGAGCCGCAAACAGGGCTTCCGCGTGGTCCAGGCCGAAGAATGCTGGCACAAATCCCTGGCACCACTGATGGCTGAAGTCCGTGAGAAAGTCGGCGGTGGCCCGGTGTACCTGAGCTTCGACATCGACGGCATCGACCCGGCCTGGGCCCCAGGTACCGGCACCCCGGAAATCGGTGGCCTGACCACCATCCAGGCCATGGAAATCATCCGTGGTTGCCAGGGCCTTGACCTGATTGGCTGCGATCTGGTGGAAGTCTCGCCACCTTACGACACCACCGGCAACACCTCGTTGCTCGGCGCCAACCTGCTCTACGAAATGCTCTGTGTCTTGCCGGGCGTTGCTCGCCGCTGACCGACAGGCACCAGGAGCTACAACGAGGCAGGAGCCATGATCGCCGGATCGCACCAGCGGCCGGTGAAGTAGACGAATGACCGGCGCCGGGCTTGCCTGGCGCCAGGATCGATCTCACCATAATAAAGATAATCGGAGACACCCATGGCCTTAGACTTATTCGTTGTCTTGATCTATGCGGCCGGCATGCTCGGGCTTGGCTGGTATGGCATGCGCAAAGCAAAAACCCATGAAGATTACCTGGTAGCGGGACGTAACCTCGGCCCTAGCCTGTACATGGGCACCATGGCCGCCACCGTACTGGGCGGCGCCTCGACGGTCGGTACCGTGAAACTCGGTTACGTCCACGGTATCTCGGGCTTCTGGCTGTGTGCGGCCCTGGGCCTGGGCATCATTGCCCTGAACCTGTTCCTGGCCAAACCGCTGCTGCGCCTGAAGATCTTCACCGTGACCCAGGTGCTGGAACAGCGCTACAACCCCATGGCCCGTCAGGCCAGTGCTGTGATCATGCTCGCCTACGCGCTGATGATCGCCGTGACCTCGACCCTGGCTATCGGCACCGTTCTGCAAGTGCTGTTCGATATGCATTTCTGGGCCGCGATTCTGCTCGGCGGCGGTGTGGTTGTGGTGTATTCCACCATCGGCGGCATGTGGTCGCTGACCCTGACCGACATCGTTCAGTTCGTGATCAAGACCGTTGGCCTGATGTTTGTCCTGCTGCCGATCTGCCTGTATCGCGTGGGCGGTTGGGACGAACTGGTCGCCAAGCTGCCAAGTGCCAGCTTCAGCCTGACCACCATCGGTTGGGACACCATCATCACCTACTTCCTGATCTACTTCTTCGGCATCCTGATCGGTCAGGACATCTGGCAGCGGGTGTTCACCGCCCGTGACGAGAAAGTCGCCAAGCGTGCCGGTACCGTTGCCGGTGTCTATTGCGTGATCTACGGTCTGGTGTGTGCGGTGATCGGCATGGCGGCCCATGTGCTGCTGCCGGACCTGGCCAACGCCAACAACGCCTTTGCCGCGATCGTCAAATCCGCCCTGCCTGACGGCATCCGCGGCCTGGTGATTGCAGCAGCGCTGGCGGCGATGATGTCCACGGCCAGTGCTGGCCTGCTGGCAGCCTCGACCGTACTGACCGAAGACCTGCTGCCCAAGCTGCGCGGTGGCAAGCAATCGAGCCTGGCCATCAACCGCCTGTTCACCCTGCTCACCGGCATTGCCGTGCTGGGTATCGCCCTGGTGGTCGAAGACGTGATCAGTGCCCTGACCCTGGCCTACAACCTGTTGGTCGGCGGTATGCTGGTGCCACTGATCGGTGCGATCTTCTGGAAACGCGCAACCACTGCCGGTGCAATCACCAGCATGACCCTGGGCTTTGTCACTGCCCTGGCGTTCATGATCAAGGATGGGATGGATGCCAACACGCCGATCTACTACAGCCTGGCGATCGCGCTGGTGAGCTTTGTGGTAGTGAGTTTGATGTCCCGCCGTCCGGTGGGTGCGGTAAACCTGGCCTGATCCAGGCCAACGGTGGCCGTCGCATCACCCTGATGCGGCGGCCCTGCCAGGCGCCTAGCGACGCGGCTGGCGCTTGCGCTGCTCCTCGTCGGTAGGGATCGGCACCGGCTGCAACGGCGGTGGAATCAAACCCAGAGCCGCAGCCAGGTCATGAAGCCAGTTGAACAGATTGTTTCTCATAACTCCCCCTCACGGGTCCGCCTGCACGGCGTTTCAATCCTGCGATGCTTCATACAGATCATAGCCCTATGTCTTGGATTGCGCATGCTCTAGGACTACAAGTTGGGTCAAGTTTGATCTTAATCAAGCCCTGACCGCCACCTCGGCCGTCTGAGCAACTGTTTCCCCTTGTTGCAGATCGATCCAGGCACTCAAATTCGCGCCGCGCATGCCTTTGCGCCACATCAACCAGGTCGTGGCCAGATCGAAAGGTGCTTGCAAGCGATGCACCGCTACCCGTTCACGCCCCGGCAAGCTGTCGAGCATCGACTGCGCCATCAACGCCACCCCCGCCCCGGCAATCACACAGGCAAGCATGCTCGGGTACGACTCGATTTCCATCACCCGGCCCATGGCCGCATGGTCATGGGCATACCAGGCCTCCAGGCGCATACGGTAGGAACACCCCTGGCGGAAGGTAAACACCGCCCGCCCGGCTACGTCCCGGGCGCTGTGCACCGGCGGATGATCGGGCTCGGTGATCAACACCAGGGTTTCATCGCACAGCGGCACACCGTCCAGCCCGGCCAGGGCCAGTGGCCCATCCACCAGGGCAGCGTCCAGACGACCGCTGAGCAGGCCTTCGAGCAGCTCACCGCTGGGCGCCGCCTGCACCTGCAGGTTCACCGCCGGATAAGCCTTGTGATAGCGCGCCAGCAGTGCCGGCAGGTGAATGGCGGCAGTGCTGTACATGGTGCCAAGGGCAAAGTCCCCCGCCGGTTGCCCGCCCTGCACCGCCGCGAAAGCTTCATCGCGAAGTGCCAGCATGCGCCCGGCGTAATCGAGCAGTACCTTGCCTGCGGGCGACAGCTGCAAACGCTGACGCTCGCGGCGAAACAACTCGACGCCCAGCTGCTCTTCCAGCTGGCGCAGGCGTGTCGACAGGTTCGACGGTACCCGGTGCAAGCGCTCGGCGGCCCGGGTGATCGAGCCTTCCTCGGCGACCGCCTGGAAGATGCGCAGCTGACTGAGCTCCATTAGATATTCTCCATAACTGAACAACTTCCTCATCATTATTCAATTTTACTGAAAGTCAATCGCCTTTAGCCTGACGGTCATTGATCCCCTTTCAGGAGCTTGAGCATGTCCCCGTCCATTCGTCTGCTTGCCTGTGCCGTGGCCCTGATGATGGCCATGGGTATTGGCCGCTTTGCCCTCACCCCGCAACTGCCGCACCTGATCGCTGAAGGTCAGATCAGCCTGACCGCCGCCGGCCTGATCGCCGCCGCCAACTACCTGGGTTACCTGCTCGGCGCGCTGGACGCCATGTTTGCCAGTCGCCCGGGCCAGGTCAGCGCGCGTCTGCACGCAGGCTTGTGGCTCTGCGCAGGGCTGACCCTGGCCTCGTTCTGGGCCCACGGTTTCTGGAGTCACATGCTGTTGCGCTTCGGTACCGGCGTGGCCAGTGCCTGGGTGCTGGTGATGCTCACCAGCCTCAGCCAGCAACTGGCGGCAGCAAGCAATCGGCCCCGGCTCGGGGCTCTGGTGTTCGCCGGGCCAGGCGTCGGTATCATGCTCACCGGCCTGCTGGCGTTGTTCTCCAACCTGTACGGCCTGGGCTCGGCTTCACTGTGGCTGATCTATGCCGCTGGCGCGCTGGTGATGCTGCTGGCAGTGCTACCCTTTCTGCCCCGGCCACAGTCCTCTGCGCCTGCCGGTGGATCTTCGGCGATGCAAGGGCCAACCCAAGGAATCGCACGCTTGGGCTTGATCTACGCGCTGTACGGCATCGGCTACATCATCCCGGCCACATTCATGTCACAGATGGCCAGCGCCCGCTTCCACGGACACTGGCTGGCGGACCTGTTCTGGCCAGGGTTCGGCCTGGCGGCGGCAGTGGGTGTGATAGTGGCCAGCTATCGCCGTCCACACTGGGGCAGCACCTCGCGCTGGTTGATGACGACGCTTTGGTTGCAGGCTGCCGGGGTGTTCGCCTGCTTGCTGGGCAATGGTCCGGGACTGGCCCTGGGGGTGTTGTTGTGCGGCACGCCGTTCCTGGCCTGCATGCAACTGATGATGCAACGCCTGCGCGAACTGTCACCCGATGCCTACCAGCGCAACGCAGGCTTGCTCACCGCCTGTTTCGCCCTTGGCCAGCTCAGCGGGCCGTTGCTGGCCGCACTGAGCAATCAGTTCGCCGCCAGCCTGCAACCGGCACTGGTCATCGCCGGCTGCGGCCTACTGCTGGGCGGTGCACTGCTCTGGCGGCCGCAGCCTAGCCGAGCAGGCTGCGCAACCGTCGGCGCACCCACTGCTCAGCACTGACCAGCGTGACGCCGAGCAGGACCATGATGGCCCCGAGCACGAAGTTCAGGCTCAGTGGTTCGCCCAGCAGCAGCACACCAAAGGTCACCCCGAACAGCGGAGTGATGAAGGAAAACACCGCCAGGTTCGACGCCAGGTAACGACGCAGCAGCCAGAACCAGGTCAGGTAGCTGAAGAACGACACGATCAGCCCCTGGAACAACAGGCTGCCAATAGACAGAGGCGTGAATTGCACCTGGGTGACCTGGCCACTGACGGCGGCAATCAGCAACAAGCCGACAAAACCGACCGCCAGTTGATAGAACAAGGTCAGGGTCGCAGGTGCCTCCGACAGCCGGGAAGCGCGCACCACCACGGTGGTCGCGCCCCAGGCCAGACCTGCCAGCACGCCGAAGGCATCGCCCAACAGCATGCGCCCGTCCATCTCAGACAGCGACACGCCACCGGCAAAGGCATAGGCAATACCGGCGAAGGCCAGGACGATGCCCAACCACTGCAGGGGCCGTAGACGCTCGCTCGGCAGCAGCCAGTGCAGGCCAAGAGCAGTGAACACCGGCGCGGTGTAGAGGAACACCGACATGTGCGCCGCCGAGGTCAGCTTCAGGCCTTCGGCAATGAACAAAAACTCCACCCCGAACAGCGCACCGGCCAGCAGCCCGCCGCGCCAGGTGTGCGCGACCTGGTCCCAGCCGCCGCGAAAACAGATCAGCAGGCCGACCAGTACCGCCGCCATGCCCGAACGCAGGGCCTGTTGCATCACTGGCGCAATATCTGGCGCGGCCAGCTTGATCATTACCTGCTGAATGCCCCAGATCAGGCACAGCACCAGCATTACTTGCAGGGCAAAGGCATCGGTATTGCGACGGGTGGCGCTCATTGCGGGCACCCGCTATCGGCTAACGGCATGGCAGAGTCTCGGCAACTGTGGATCCAGCGCCGATTATCAGCGGCTGCAGGCGTTGATTGCCAGCCTTGTGTTGCGCTTCGACTGAACTTTGCGCGCCGCTTGCGGCTCAACCGCAAGACCAAGCCAAGGGAGCTCTGCCCATGAAAAGCCTGTTGAACATCGCTGCCGCCGCCAGCTTGCTGTTGGCCTTGCCGAGTTGGGCGTGCACGCTTGAAGAAGCTACGGAAAAACGCGAGGAGCTGGCCAAGGAGGTAACGCGACTGACGGAGCAGAATCCGCAGAAGGCCAAGGAGATCAATGACGAGTTGAAAGGTATGAAGCTTGAAAGTGCCAGCAAGGACCTGCCGGACAAGTGCCAGCTGATCGACAAGCGGTTGCAGGAATTGAAGTCGGCGGAGAAGAACGTGTGAGCTTTCGCGGGGCAAGCCCGCTCCCACAGGTAGACATTCAGCCCTGTGGGAGCGGGCTTGCCCCGCGATAAATGGCTTTACTCTGCAGTAGGGGCCGGCTTGCGACGCTTGAGCGGCGCCAGACCGTCGGCGCTGGCCAGCGGTGCATTAGGCTTCGGCTTGGCGGTCGGCTTGCGCTTGGCCACGACCTTCTTGTCGCCCTTCTTGTCAGTCTTTTTCTTCTTCACGCCAGCAGCCTTGCCCGAGGCCTTGACCTTCTTCGGCCCGCTGTAAGTGCCTTTGACTTCCTTGATGACACGGCGTTCGAAGCTCTGCTTCAGGTAACGCTCGATGCTCGACATCAGGTTCCAGTCGCCATGGCAGATCAACGAAACCGCCAGGCCTTCGTTGCCGGCACGACCGGTACGACCGATACGGTGCACGTACTCGTCGCCGCTGCGCGGCATGTCGAAGTTGATCACCAGGTCCAGGCCGTCAACGTCCAGGCCACGGGCCGCGACGTCGGTCGCCACCAGCACCTTGGCACCGCCCTGCTTCAGGCGCTCGATGGCCAGTTTGCGGTCTTTCTGGTCCTTGTCGCCATGCAGGACGAAGGCTTTGACGTCCTTGGCCACCAAGTGACCGTAGATGCGGTCGGCCATGACCCGGGTGTTGGTGAAGATGATCGCCTTCTGATACGTCTCGTTGGCCAGCAGCCACTGAACGATCTGCTCTTTATGCTGGTTGTGGTCGGCGGTGATGATCTGCTGACGGGTACCGTCGTTGAGCTGGCTGACGGTGTTGAGCATCAGGTGCTCAGGGTCTTTGAGCACTTTGCCGATCATGTCGCGCAGACCGGCACCGCCGGTGGTGGCGGAGAACAGCAGGGTCTGTTCGCGGTTCGGGCACTCGCCGCACAGGCGCTCGACGTCTTCGGAGAAGCCCATGTCGAGCATGCGGTCGGCTTCGTCGAGAACGACGACCTGCACATGCTCAAGCTTGAGGTTGCCGGCGTTCAGTTGCTCGAGCATACGGCCCGGGGTACCGACGAGGATATCCGGCACCTTGCGCAGCATGGCGGCCTGTTCCTTGAAGTCTTCACCACCGGTGATCATGCCGGCCTTGATGAAGGTGAACTGGGCGAAACGCTCGATTTCCTTGAGGGTCTGCTGGGCCAGCTCACGGGTGGGCAGCAGTACCAGGGCACGGATCTCGACACGCTTTTGCTTGAGGTCGACCAGGCGGTTGAGCACCGGCAGTACGAAGGCTGCAGTCTTGCCGCTACCGGTTTTCGCCGTCACCCGCAGGTCACGCCCCTGCAAAGCCAGGGGAATGGCGGCCGCCTGCACCGGAGTCGGCTCTTCGAAGTTCAGTGCAGCAACGGCTTTGAGCAGGCGTTCGTGCAGGGCGAATTGGGAAAACACGGGTGTACCTCGGGCATGTGCAGAAATTCAGCCGTATAGGGTAACGTTTTCCAGCGCCTACGCCGAATTTCTTTTGGCATTGATGCACCGTTCCGGGCTCTAATAACCCCTCATTTTCACTTCGGACACGTCAACTACCGCATGGCTATTGAACAGTTCTGGCAAAACGCCCTCGATCTCTGGGGCACTCTTGATCAACATCCCGTGATACACGCGGGCCTCGGCCTGGGTGTGCTGCTGGTCATCGCCCTGGTGCTGGGCCGGGTGGCACGCTTCCTGATACTTCACGCCGTCAAGCTGCTGGGCCGACAGCCGGCACTGCACTGGGTCAATGATCTGCTGCAAAACAAGGTGTTCCACCGCCTGGCGCAGATGACACCATCGTTGGTGGTGCAGTTCGGCCTGAAACTGGTGCCGGAGCTCAATGCCACCAGCCAGCATTTCCTCGGCAACGTCGCGCTGGCCTTCACCATTCTGTTCCTGATGCTGGCCATCAGTGCCCTGCTCGACGCCCTGCTGGACATCTACGCGCGTACCGAACACGCCCGCACACGCTCGATCAAGGGTTATGTGCAATTGGCGAAGATGGTGCTCTACGTCTTTGGCGCGATCATTATTGTCGCCACGCTGATCGACCGTTCGCCGCTGTTGCTGCTGTCGGGCCTGGGTGCGATGTCGGCGGTAATCCTGTTGGTGTACAAGGACACCCTGCTGTCGTTCGTGGCCAGCGTGCAGCTGACCAGCAACGACATGCTGCGGGTTGGCGACTGGATCGAGATGCCCCAGGTCGGCGCCGACGGCGATGTGGTGGATATCACCCTGCACACGGTCAAGGTGCAGAACTTCGACAAGACCATCGTCTCCATTCCGACCTGGAGGCTGATGTCCGAATCGTTCAAGAACTGGCGCGGCATGCAGCAGTCGGGCGGGCGGCGGATCAAGCGCAGCCTGTTCATCGATGCCGGCGGAGTACGTTTCCTGCGCAACGATGAGGAACAGCGCCTGGGCGAAGTGCGCCTGCTGACCGACTACATCGCCCGCAAGCGCAGCGAGCTCAAGGCCTGGAACGAGGCTCAGGGCAACGTCGCCGAGCTTTCCGCCAACCGTCGGCGCATGACCAACATCGGCACCTTCCGCGCCTATGCCCTGGCCTACCTGAAGAGCCACCCGGAAATCCAGCCGAACATGACCTGCATGGTCCGCCAGATGCAGACCACCGCCCAGGGTGTGCCGCTGGAGATCTACTGCTTCACCCGCACCACCGCGTGGGCCGACTATGAGCGCATCCAGGGCGACATCTTCGACTACCTGCTGGCGGTGATGCCGGAGTTCGGCCTGAGCCTGTATCAGCAGCCCAGCGGCAATGACCTGCGCGCCGGCCTGCTACCGGCGGGCCTGCCCCACCAGCAACGGACGCTGACTGCCGAGTCGACCGAGCCATAGCGAAGCCAGAATCACCGCCCCGCCGATGAACAACCTACCCAGGGGCTCGTGCTGATTCCAGATCAACAAGTTGAGCAGCAGCCCCACCGGTACGTGCAGGTTGTTCATCACCGCCAAGGTCGCGCCGGAAACCAGGCATGCGCCCTTGTTCCACCAGTACAACCCCAGCGCCGTCGGGCACAGCCCGAGAAACAGCAGCACCAGCCACTGCACATCGGTGCTGGGCAGGTGTTGGCTGTTGCCGAACGCCAGGAACGCCGGCAATACCACCAGCAAGGCACCCAGGTAGAAATAGCCAAAACGCCGGTAATGCGGCAGGTCGCTGGGATTGCGCGCGATCAGGTGACGGTACAGCACCTGGCCGGCGGCATAGGTGAAGTTGGCCAGTTGCAGCAGCAGGAAGCCGATGAAGAAGTCCGGGCTGATGCTTTCGAAGCGGATCACTGCCGCGCCCGCCACCGCCACCAGGGCCGCCACCAGCGCCCAGGGATTGAAGCGCCGGTTCAGGGCATCCTCGATCAGGGTCACATGCAGGGGCGTGAGGATAGTGAACAGCAGCACTTCCGGCACGGTCAGCACCCTGAAGCTCAGGTACAGACAGACATAAGTAATGCCGTATTGCAGGGCGCCAATCAGCAGCATCGAGCGCATGAAACGCGGCTCGACCTGACGCCAGCGGGTCAGCGGCAAAAACACCAGCCCGGCCAGCACTACCCGCGCCAGCACGGCGAAATAGCTGTCGACATGACCTGCCAGGTACTCGCCGATCAGGCTGAAGGAAAACGCCTGGATCAGTGCGACGATCAATAAATAGCCCATGGTTGCCCCTTGCTGTGGAGGCGGCGACCTTAGCGGTTCACCGATCGCGGGGCAAGCCCGCTCCCACCGGTGGGAGCGGGCTTGCCCCGCGATTGCAACAGACAAAAAAGCCCGGTCATGCACAAGGCAATGACCGGGCAGGTACACCCAAAGGAGCAACAGGTGTCAGGCGGGAAAATTCAGTGCAATCACGCCACCGCGGCCAGCTGGGCCTTGGCCTGGTTCAAGCCCTTCTCATGGAAGTCACCGCCCATGTTCAGGCCTTCAGCATGGATGAAGGTCACATCGTGGATACCGATGAAGGCCATCACCTGGCGCAGGTACGGTTCCTGATGGTCGCTCGAGGCGCCAGCATGGATGCCGCCGCGGGCCGTGAGAATGTAGGCCTTCTTGCCGGTCAGCAGCCCCTGCGGGCCGGTTTCGGTGTACTTGAAGGTGATGCCGGCACGCAGTACGTGGTCCAGCCAGGCCTTCAAGGTGCTAGGGATGGTGAAGTTGTACATCGGCGCAGCCAGTACCAGTACATCAGCGGCCAGCACTTCGTCTGTCAGTTCGTTGGAGCGGGCCAGCGCCTGCAGCTCGTCGCTGTTGCGCTGCTCTTCGGGCTTCATCCAGCCACCGAGCAGGTTGGCATCCAGGTGCGGCACCGGGTTGAGGGCCAGGTCGCGCAGGGTGACCTGGTCGCCAGGATGGGCGGCTTGCCACTGGCTGACGAAGTCACTGGTCAGCTGCCGGGAGATCGAACCCTGCTGGCGGGCGCTGCTTTCGATTACGAGTACACGGGACATGGGTTGCCTCCATCGGCGAATGTGGTAAGTCGATGGAGGTAAGACTAAACAGTGACCGATCGATTAAAAAGCGTAAAATCTGGGTGCAATCTATCAGTTTATTTGTTTTATTGTGCCGGTGCGCTAGCCTCACTTATTGCGGCTTGCAGTCCAGGCTGATGCGCAGCTTGATGATCTCGCGGTTGAATTTAGCGGTGACATCCTTGCTCTGCCTGGCCGGCACCTGTACCCGGCGCACCCTGGGGGCTTCCGGGCCGTTACGGAACAGCACCTTGCACTGGGCGGCCACCTCACCGTAGTTGTTCAGGGTGATCGACCCGATGTCACGGTCGGTGTCGTAGGTGGTGTAGTCGAGCTTGACGCCATCGAGGTTTTTTTCCACATCGATGGGATAAGCCAAGGCTGTGAGCGGAAGCAGGGCCAGCAGTACAGCACAACATTTTTTCATACGACGCTCTCCATGAAAGAGCGCCAGCTTAGGACAACAGGAGCCGAAGATGAAAGCGCCGCGCGTTACCCTGGATCAGTGGCGGACCCTGCAAGCGGTGGTCGATCACGGTGGTTTTGCCCAGGCGGCCGAAGCGCTGCACCGTTCGCAATCCTCGGTAAGCTACACCGTGGCGCGCATGCAGGACCAACTGGGGGTGCCGCTGCTGCGCATCGACGGACGCAAGGCGGTGCTGACCGAAGCCGGCAACGTGCTGCTGCGCCGCTCCCGGCAACTGGTCAAGCAGGCCAGTCAGCTGGAAGATCTGGCGCACCACATGGAACAAGGCTGGGAGGCCGAAGTGCGCCTGGTGGTCGATGCCGCCTATCCCAATGCCCGCCTGGTCCGTGCCTTGAGCGCCTTCATGCCGCAAAGCCGCGGTTGCCGCGTGCGCCTGCGTGAAGAAGTGCTGTCCGGGGTCGAAGAGGTGCTGCATGAAGGCATCGCCGACCTGGCGATCAGCGGCTTCAATATTTCCGGCTACCTGGGTACCGAGCTCAGTTCGGTTGAGTTCGTCGCCGTGGCCCATCCCGATCACAGCCTGCATCGACTGGGTCGCGAGCTGAACTTCCAGGATCTGGAAAGCCAGCTGCAAGTGGTGATCCGCGACTCGGGCCGTGCGCAACCGCGCGATGTCGGCTGGCTCGGCGCCGAACAGCGCTGGACCGTGGGCAGCTTGGCGACTGCGGCGACTTTTGTCAGCAGTGGCCTGGGCTTTGCGTGGCTGCCACGCCACCTGATCGAACGGGAATTGCGCGAAGGCGTGCTCAAGCCCTTGCCGCTGGATCAGGGTGGCAGTCGCCATCCACTGTTCTACCTTTACTCCAACAAGGACAAACCCTTGGGCCCGGCCACGCAGATCCTCATCGAATTGCTGCGCAACTTCGATACCGCGCCGCTGGACGTGCCCTTCGCCGCTCCCGCCCAAGCCTGACAGGAATCATGCCCATGGCCTATTTCGAACATGAAGGTTGTTCGCTGCACTACGAGGAATACGGCCAGGGCGATCCGCTGGTATTGCTGCATGGCCTGGGCTCCAGCTGTCAGGACTGGGAGATGCAAATACCGGCACTTGCCCGTCACTACCGGGTGATCCTGATGGACATCCGTGGCCACGGTCGCTCCGACAAACCTCGCGAGCGCTACAGCATCCAGAGCTTCAGCGCCGATCTGCTGGCCTTGCTCGAACAGCTGCAGACCGGCCCTGTGCACCTGGTCGGCCTGTCGATGGGCGGCATGGTCGGCTTTCAGTTCGCGGTCGATCACCCGCAGTGGCTACGCAGCCTGTGCATCGTCAACAGCGCCCCGGAGGTCAAGCGCCGCACCCGCCAGGACTGGATCTGGTGGGCCAAGCGCTGGGCCCTGGCCCGCGCGCTGAGCCTGGAGGCCATCGGCAAGGGCCTGGCTGCGCGGCTGTTCCCTGAACCGCACCAGGCCGACCTGCGCCGCAAGATGGCCGAACGCTGGGCGAAAAACGACAAGCGCGCTTACCTTGCCAGCTTCGATGCCATTGTCGGTTGGGGCGTCAGCGAACGCCTGGGGCAGATCCGCTGTCCTACGCTGGTCATCAGTGCTGATCAGGATTACACCCCGGTAGCCCTGAAAGAGCGCTATGTGGCCCTGATTCCCCAGGCGCGACTGGCGGTCATCGAAAATTCCCGGCACGCTACACCCCTGGATCAACCGCACATTTTCAATCAGACGCTGCTGCGGTTTCTGGCGGCGTCCACCACCTCTCAAGGAACATTGAGCCCATGCTGAAAAAACTCCTGCTCGCCACTTGCTCGGTCGTCTTCGCCACCAGCCTGATGGCTGCCGAGAAGGCGCCCCATGTATTGCTCGACACCAGCTTCGGCCAGATCGAAGTGGAACTGGACCCGGTCAAAGCGCCGATCAGCACCAAGAACTTCCTGCAATACGTGGATAGCGGTTTCTACACCAACACCATTTTCCACCGGGTGATCCCTGGTTTTATGGTGCAGGGCGGTGGTTTCACCGAGCAGATGATGCAAAAAGAAACCAAGGCTCCGATCCTCAACGAAGCCAGCAACGGCCTGCACAACACCCGTGGCACGCTGTCGATGGCGCGCACCTCGAACCCCAACTCGGCCACCAGCCAGTTCTTCATCAACGTAGCCGACAACGCCTTCCTTGACCCGGGTCGTGACGCCGGTTACGCGGTATTCGCCAAGGTGGTCAAAGGCATGGACGTCGTCGATCAGATCGTCAACTCGCCGACCACCGTCAAGAAAGGCATGCGTGACGTGCCGGTCGATCCGGTACTGATCAAGTCGGCCAAACGCCTCGACTGACCCCGGGCTTCACAGGGACGTGAGCCAAGGCCTGAGGGTCTGACTGAACAGGAGTTACCTTCTTCATGCTGTTTCGCCGGTTCGAAAAGCTGATCGATATCTTTCGTGAAGCCCCCAGCGCCTCGCCGCCAAGTACGGTACTGCCGTTTTATCTGTACTACTTGCGCCAGGTCTGGCCCAGCTTTGCTGCGCTGCTGGTGGTCGGCCTGATCGGCGCGCTGATCGAAGTGGCACTGTTCAGTTACCTGAGCCGGATCATCGATCTGGCCCAGGGCACCCCCAACATCAACTTTTTCAGCGAACACGCCGCTGAGCTGACCTGGATGCTGGTGGTAGCACTGCTGCTGCGCCCGGTGTTCGTCGGCCTGCACGACCTGCTGGTGCACCAGACCATCAGCCCCGGCATGACCAGCATGATTCGCTGGCAAAACCACACCTATGTGCTCAAGCAGAGCCTGAATTTCTTCCAGAGCGACTTTGCCGGACGCATTGCCCAGCGCATCATGCAAACCGGCAACTCGCTGCGCGACTCGGCCGTGCAGGCGGTGGACGCCCTGTGGCACGTGCTGATCTATGCAATCAGCTCACTGGTGCTGTTTGCCGAGGCAGACTGGCGCTTGATGCTGCCGCTGATCAGCTGGATCCTCTGTTACATCGGCGCGCTCTACTACTTTGTGCCGCGGGTCAAAGCCCGTGCGGTGATTTCTTCCGATGCCCGCTCCAAACTCATGGGCCGCATCGTCGATGGCTACACCAACATCACCACCCTGAAACTCTTCGCCCACACCGACTTTGAGCAGCAATACGCACGCGAAGCGATCAGCGAACAGACTGAAAAAACCCAACTGGCCGCCCGCGTGGTCACCAGCATGGACGTGGTCATCACCAGCCTCAACGGCCTGCTGATCGTCACCACCACGGGCCTGGCCCTGTGGCTGTGGACCCAGTCACTGATCAGCGTCGGCGCCATCGCCCTGGCCACCGGCCTGGTGATACGTATCGTCAACATGTCCGGCTGGATCATGTGGGTGGTCAACGGCATCTTCGAGAACATCGGCATGGTTCAGGATGGCCTGCAGACCATCGCCCAGCCGGTCACCGTCACCGACCCACCGAAAGCCCCGGCGCTTAAAGTCGATCGCGGTGCGGTGAAGTTCGAGAATGTCTGCTTTCACTACGGCAAAGGTGCCCGGATTATCGATGGCCTGAACCTGGACATTCGTCCTGGCGAGAAAATCGGCCTGATCGGCCCCTCCGGCGCGGGTAAATCAACCCTGGTCAACCTGCTGCTGCGTTTGTATGACCTGGAAAGCGGACGCATCCTGATCGATGGCCAGGACATTGCCCTGGTGACCCAGGCCAGCCTGCGCGCGCAGATCGGCATGATCACCCAGGACACCTCGCTGCTGCACCGTTCGATCCGCGAAAACCTGCTGTACGGACGCCCCGACGCCAGTGACGAAGCGGTCTGGGAAGCGGTCCGTCAAGCCCGCGCCGATGAATTCATCCCGCTGCTGTCCGATGCCCAGGGCCGCACCGGCTTCGATGCCCATGTCGGTGAGCGCGGGGTCAAGCTCTCCGGTGGCCAGCGCCAGCGCATCGCCATTGCCCGGGTGCTGCTCAAGAACGCGCCGATCCTGATCATGGACGAGGCCACTTCCGCGCTGGACTCGGAAGTCGAAGCAGCGATTCAGGAAAGCCTCGAGACCCTGATGCAGGGCAAGACCGTGATCGCCATCGCCCACAGGCTGTCGACCATTGCCCGCATGGACCGCCTGGTGGTGCTGGAAAAAGGCCGGATTGCCGAGATGGGCAGCCATGCCGAACTGCTCGCACAGCAAGGGTTGTACGCGCGCTTGTGGCATCACCAGACCGGTGGGTTTGTCGGCATCGACTGATGGTGGGAGCGGGCTTGTCCCGCGATTGCGGTTTACCGGTTACATCGCATCGCGGGGCAAGCCCGCTCCCACCATCAGCATTGCCGATAGGGCAATGCCGTGCGTGCCTCTTCGGCATAGGCCAGCACCCCTGCCCGTTCCTGCTGCAAAAACTCCACCACGGCCCGGCGCAGTCCCGGATGCAGCAGGTAATGCCAGGAGCGGGTGATCACCGGCTCAAAGCCACGAATCAATTTGTGCTCGCCTTGTGCACCGGCATCAAAGCGCTGCAGCCCCTCAGCAATGGCAAAGTCCATGCCCTGATAAAAACAGGTCTCGAAATGCAGCCGGTCGAACTCATCCAGGCATCCCCAGTAGCGCCCGTACAGACTGTCACCGCCTACCAGGCTGAAGGCCATGGCCACCTCACGCCCGGCCTGGCGCGCCATCACCACGCGGATCGCCGTCGGCATGCGCTCGGCCAGCAGGCTGAAGAACGAGCGGGTCAGGTACGGTGCCCGACGACGTACTGCATAAGTGTTGGCGTAGCAGGCAAAAACGAAATCCCATTGCGCCTCGCTCAGTTCATCACCACGGTACCAGCGAAAATCGATGCCATGCCCCGCCACCTGCTCACGTTCTTTGCGCATCTGCTTGCGCTTGCGTGAGCTGAGGTTGTCGAGAAAATCCTGAAAGTCCCGATAGCCCTGATTGCGCCAGTGAAACTGGCACCCCAGGCGTTCCATCCAGCCTTCGCGACCGCGCATTAGTGCGTCAGCAAACTCATCGGTGAAATTGACATGCGCCCCCGACAAGCCCTGCTCCGCCAAGTCCTCGGTAAGCCGATCCATCAATTGCGCAGCAGCTTCGGGCTGCCCCAATAGCCGTGGGCCACAGACCGGGGAAAACGGCACCGCGCAGAGCAGCTTCGGGTAATAGGCAACCCCCGCACGCTCGCAAGCGTCGGCCCAACCATGATCGAAGACGTATTCACCAAAGGAGTGGGTTTTCACATAGGCCGGCAGGGCAGCCTGAAGCTGCCCGTCAGCATCCGTCAGTGCGCGATGCGCAGGCGTCCAGCCAGTGCGTTTACTGACGCTGCCGCTATCTTCCAGGCTGCTCAGAAACGCGTGACGCAAAAACGGTTGCTCTGCTGGCACCAGGGCATCCCAGGCTGCAGGTGTGAGTTCGGCAAGGTGTGACAGGATAAGGTTAGGCATTGGCGCAGTCTGCCTCGTCGCGCAGACGAAAAAAAGCCCCGCAAAGCGGGGCTGAAGATCTAACGGATGAGGAGCGGTGTTACTTAGAACACGTACTGCGCGCGCATGACGAAGCCGTCGCCGCTGTCGTCGCCGGCAGCGTTCTCGGCATTGTCGACCTTGGTTTTGACGTACACGCCGCTGAGCTTGATCGACTCGTTGGCGTACCAGTTCACACCGACGTTGTGCACTTTGGCTTCCACATCGCCAATATCAGCAAATGCGCCATTGTCATCGTCAGTGCTCAGGTGGTCGTAACGGTAGAAGAGTTCCCAGGCACCGATCTGCTTGTTCTGCGGTTTGATGCTGTCGAATTTGCCCAGCTTGTAGCCGCGCGCTTCACCGGTAAGGGTGTAGGCCAGTTGGCCGTAGTAACCTTCGGACTTGATGTCGGAGAACGCATCATCGTCAGCTTGCGTGTCACGCTTGATGTACTCACCCTGCACCGAGAACGGGCCCATGGCCCAGGCCGCTTCCAGGTTCCAGGCCTTGTCGGTGTCGTAGGCACCGGCCGGGGTGTTGTTGGCGCCACCGAGAACCAGGCGGTTGCCATTGTCACCGGCATCCTGGCCACCGTCGGTGCTCACGCCACGCATGCCCAGACGGCTGCGGATACGGCCATCGAATGCAGTGTCGGAGAGGTCGCGCTGGGCGTAGTTGATACCAAAGTGCAGGACATTACCCGCCTCGTGCATAGGTGCGAAGACGCCGCGCAGGTTGAACTGCTTGGTGCTGTCGCCGTCTTTGTCCTGGTTGGTCGCGTCTTTGGCAAACACACCCACCGAACCGTACAGCGAGTCGCCGGCGTTACCGGATGCCTGCAGACCCATGCCGCCGTTGTGCGAGTTGGTCCAGTCGACCAGATCGTAAGCTGCGGTACGTTCCTGAGCCGTTACCCACTTGGAGCTGGTGGCTTTTTCCAGACCGAACTCAGGGTCGAAACGGCCCACCTTGATCGACACCGGCTTGAAGCCGTTGTAAGCCAGGGAGGCTTCGTCGAAGTAGCCATCTTCGGAACGGTTGTCACCGCCGGAGTTGTGCGAGAAGTCGTAAGCAATCTGGTAGGCCCAGTCGGTGTACATCACCCCGCCCAGTTCCAGGTAAGCACGACGGAAGTAACCGGCGTCGGCAGTGTTGCCGTTCTTGGTGTAGAAACCGTCAAAACGGCTGTAGTCAGCCTGAACACGACCGCCCAGCTTGAAGCTGAATTCCTTGTCGGTGGTAGCGACCTCGAGGCCACCCTTGGTCTTGACTACGATATCGGCGCCGTCGGTGGTCACGGTACCCGCAAAAGCCTGGGCGGTAACGGCCATGGCCAAGGCGCTGGCTGCGAAACCTGCGAAGTGCTTACGGATCATCGAAGAAGCTCCCCTACTTTATGGTCTTGATAATGTTGGAAAAACACGCGGCTTGAGCCACTTGTGCTGGGGAGGAATCTTGGCGGGGGGTTATGTCAGATCAGTGGCTTTTATATAAATGTTTTGTTACAGGGGAACTTTTTACTTCTAATGGGAATAAGCAGGAAAGCCCCGTTGCAGGGCCTTCCGGCGCGATTTTCAGGGTTTGTCTTGAGTTCGCCTGGCGTCTGTCATGCGCTGGACGATTTCGTCAATGTCGTCTACCGGCGCCTCCGGCAGCGCCTTGATCGTCGCCTGGGTCAAACGCATCTGCTTGATGAACCGTCGACAGCTTTTGCAAAACAACAGGTGCTGGCGAGCCAGCAGTTTTTCACCCAGGGGAAGTTCTCCATCCAGGTAATCGCTTGAGCGGGCGACAAGTTCCTTGCAGGTCAGCATTGGCCGGTTTCCTCGAAATGTTCCAGGGTCGCGAAGACCTTCAGCCGTGCCCGGTGCAGCAGCACGCGGACATTGGAGAGCGAAATATCGAGAAGATTACAGATTTGCTCCAGCTCCAGTCCCTGGCGTTCGCGCAGCACCAGGACGCTGCTCTGCAGCTCGGACAGGCTGAGCAAAGTATGCTCAAGGCACTCGCGCAACTCATCCTGGCTGAGCAAGGCTTCAGGCGAGTCTTCATGCCAGGCCGAAGGCGCTAACAACCAATGGCCATCGCTGGCGAATCGCTCATCGCCGATGGTGCCATGTGGCGCAGGCAGGTCGTCGAGCAGCACTTCCCGGCGATTCTGTTTGTAGCGGTTTTTTGCCGTGTTGGCCGTGATGGTCAGCAGCCAGGTCTTGAGACTGGAACGCTGCTGGAACCCTGCCAGGTTGCGTACCACCGCCAGCCAGGCATCCTGCACCACCTCGTCGGCATTGCGGCTACCGACAATGGCATACGCCACTGCGCGCATGGCGCCCTGATAGGTGTCTACCAGTTCCTTGAAAGCCGGTTGCTCGCCTGCGAGCAGCCGTTCGAGCAAGCGGCCTTGTTCTTCGCCCATCATCGCCATCCATCCGTCGTTGTGTCGGTAGAGTTCGATTAGACGGTTTTGTTACAAATGCAGCCAGCAACAAAAGGGACGCCCGCTGCGGAGCGCGTCCTTTTGTTTCAAGGCAGAACCGTCTTACTGTTGTCAGACGGTTCGCAGGCTTCAGCGCTTGCGCAGAATCACGCTACCGATGGAATAGCCGGCACCGAAGGAGCTCAGTACGCCCAGAGCGCCTTTTGCCAGATCGTCCTGATGTTTGTGCAAGGCGATCACCGAGCCCGCCGAGCTGGTGTTGGCGTAGCTGTCGAGAATCACCGGTGCCTCTTCTTCCAGGGCATCGCGACCGAGCAGCTTCTTGACGATCAGGTGGTTCATGCTCAGGTTGGCCTGGTGCAGCCAGAAGCGCTTGACGTCACTGACACTGATGTTGTTTTCAGCCAGGTGCTGAGCGATCAGCTCGGCCACCATCGGGCAGACCTCACGGAACACCTTGCGGCCTTCCTGGACGAAGAGTTTGTCCGGGGCGCCGATGCCCTCCTCGGCCGCACGGTTGAGGAAGCCGAAGTTGTTGCGGATATTGTTGGAGAACTGGGTCAGCAGCTTGGTGCTGACGATGTCGAACTGATGCGCCGAGGTGGCCAGGTCGGCACGCTCGACCAGTACTGCGGTGGCGGCGTCACCGAAGATGAAGTGGCTGTCGCGGTCACGGAAGTTCAGGTGGCCGGTACAGATTTCCGGGCTGATCACCAGAATCGCGCGGGCCTGACCCAGTTGCACGCTGTTGCAAGCAGTCTGGATGCCGAAGGTGGCCGAAGAGCAGGCGACGTTCATGTCGAAGCCAAAGCCGTTGATACCCAGGGCCTGTTGCACTTCGATGGCAATCGCCGGGTACGGGCGCTGCAGGTTGGAGCAGGCGACGATCACCGCATCGACATCGGCAGCGGTACGGCCAGCGCGTTGCAGAGCCTGTTCGGCAGCCGCAACGGCCATCTGGCAGAGAATCGACGGTTCGTCGTTGGTGCGCTCCGGCAAGCGTGGCTTCATGCGTTGCGGATCGAGGATGCCGTCCTTGTCCATGACAAAGCGGCTCTTGATCCCCGAGGCCTTTTCGATGAAGGCGGCGCTGGATTCGGCCAGGGCCTGCACTTCGCCAAGCTCGATAGCCTCGGCATTGTCAGCGTTGAACTGCTGCACATAGGCGTTGAAAGACTCCACCAGCTCTTCGTTGGAGATGCTGTTGGCCGGGGTGTACAGGCCGGTGCCGCTGATGACGACGTTATGCACGGTCGTTCCTCTGTTCAGGGGCCGATGCCGATCGGGCAACGGCCTGTTCGATTCGGTCAGCTGGCACGAACGTACCAACTTTTACACGTAATAACCCCGTCAGCGCGAGCGCTGCCGGGCACTTCATTCGGTAAGCGCTGCTGCCGCCAGGATGGGCGCGGCAGCGGCGAATATCGGTCAAGTGTGCCACAACTGCAGCCGTTTAGGCTTCTACCTGACTCCACTGCTTGCTGAGTCGTTTGTCCGAAACCGGCACCTTGGTGCCGAGCTGCTGAGCGAACAGCGATACCCGGTATTCTTCCAGCCACCAGCGGTACAGGGTCAGTTGTTCGTCACGCTTGCCCTCTTGGGCATGTTTGTCAGCGCGGGTCTTGTACTGGGTCCACAGATTGCCCAGCTCACCGCTCCAGACCCGGTCCTTCTGCACCTGGGAGCCGAGCTTCTCCAGGCGCAATTCGATGGCCTTGAGGTAGCGCGGCAGCTCCTTGAGCCACAGCCCCGGGGTTTCGCGGACAAAGCCCGGATAGACCAGATTGCCGAGCTGCTGTTTGACGTCATTGAGCGCCACGGCCTGAGCCAGGTCGATCTTGCCCTTGAAGCGTTTTTGCAGGCCGTGCCAAAGCTTGAGGATCTCCAGGGTCAGGCGGGCCAGGCGTTCGGCATGCTCGGTCCAGCTGCCGCGCTTGCGCTCGGCCAGGGAAGCCAGGCCGGCACCATCGCGAGGCAGATGCTCTTCACCTTCGAGAATGCAGCTATCGAGGCTGGCCAGGAGGATATCCTCGACCAAGGCATCGATACGCCCCAGCTCGCGGTACAGCAAACCCAGTTCAGTCAGCCCCGGAAGCTTGCCGCGCAGGAACTTGGCCGGTTCGGCCAGCTGTTGCAGGAGCAGACGCTGCAAGGCGCGGCGGTGCTGGAACTCGGCCTCGGCCTGGGTCGAGAAACGCCCTTCCTTGACCGTACCGTTTTCTTCCACTAAAGCCGGGTACACGGTCATCGATAGCCCAGCGATCTTCTGCTGGGCGGTCTCGGCAACTTGGGCAAAGGCCTTGGCCTGTACTGGCTGCTGGCTTTTCTCGGTCTGCGGCACAGCCAGTGCGGCCTGGCTGGCGGCGACAAAGCGTGCGGTCAGCTCGGTCAGGTCGCGGCCCTCACCAAGAAACTTGCCCTGACCATCGACCACTTCCAGGTTCATCTTCAGGTGGTTGTCCACCTGCCCGGCCGCTTCGGCCCAGGCTTCATCGCTGACCCGCGCGCCGGTCATGCGCAACAATTCACGCCCCAGGGCCTGCGGCAACGAGCCTTCGGCGAAGGTCATGCGCTGCAACGCCGCTTTGACGAAGTCCGGTACCGGCACGAAGTTCTTGCGCAAGGCCTTGGGCAGGTTGCGTACCAGGGCAATGCATTTGGCTTCGAGCAAACCTGGCACCAGCCACTCCAGGCGCTCACCCGGCAAGCTTGGCAACAATGGCGCCGGCACCCGCACGGTGACACCGTCGCGCGGATGGTTGGGCTCGAAGTGATAACTCAAGGCCAGGCTCAGGTCACCCAGGCGCAAGGTGTCGGGATACTGCGCCGCCGTAACTTCGCTGGCTTCGCGCGCCAACACATCTTCTTCGCGCATGATCAGCAGTTGCGGGTCTTTCTGGCTGTTGACCCGGTACCAGCTGTCGAAGGTCGCGGTCTGATGGATCTCAGCCGGCAAACGTGCTTCATAGAAGCCGTACAGGGTCTCGTCATCGGCGAGAATATCCCGGCGCCGGGCCTTGGCCTCCAGCTCGTCGAGCTGCTCAAGCAGACGCCGGTTGGCGCTCAGGCACTTGGCCTTCGACTGGATCTCGCCGCCCACCAGCGCTTCGCGGATGAACAGCTCGCGAGACATCACCGGATCAATCGGCCCGAAGTGCACCGGGCGGCGGCCGACCACGATCAGGCCGTACAGGGTGACCTGCTCATAAGCCACCACCTGGCCGCGCTTCTTCTCCCAGTGCGGCTCGAAATGGTTCTTCTTGATCAGGTGAGTGGCCAGTGGCTCGATCCAGTCCGGTTCGATCTTGGCCACCATGCGCGCATACAGCTTGGTGGTTTCGACCAGCTCGGCGGTCATGATCCACTGCGGACGCTTCTTGCCCAGCCCCGACGACGGATGCACCCAGAAACGCCGCTGACGGGCGCCCAGGTAGTCGCCGTCTTCGGTCTTCTGGCCGATCTGGCTAAGCAGGCCGGAAAGAATTGCCTTGTGCAGTTTCGGGTAGTCGGCCGGCTCTTTGTTGATGCTCAGCTGCAAGTCACGGCAAATCAGGCTCAACTGCCGATGGGCATCGCGCCATTCACGCAGGCGCAGGTAGTTGAGGAAGTTCTTCCGGCACCAGTTGCGCAGCGGGCTGGCGGTCAGCGCCTGGCGCTGTTCTTCGAAACCACGCCACAGACTGACCAGCGCGGCAAAGTCCGAGTCGGCATCTTTCCACTGTGCATGCGCCTGGTCGGCGGCTTGCTGACGCTCCGGCGGACGCTCGCGCGGGTCTTGCACCGACAAGGCGCTGGCAACGATCAGCAGTTCACTGAGACTGCCCTGCTTGGCACCTTCGAGCAGCATGCGCCCCAGCCGCGGGTCGACCGGCAGGCGCGCCAGCTGACGCCCAAGCGGGGTGAGCTGGTTCTCGCGGTTGACCGCCGAGAGCTCCTGCAACAGGTTGAAGCCGTCGCTGATGGCCTTGCCATCCGGTGGCTCGATAAACGGGAAGGCGTCGATCTCACCCAGGCGCAGGTGCAGCATCTGCAGGATTACCGCCGCGAGGTTGGTACGCAGGATCTCGGGATCGGTAAACGCTGGCCGTGCATTGAAGTCTTCTTCGCTGTACAGCCGCACGCAGATGCCCGGTTCGACCCGGCCACAGCGGCCTTTACGCTGGTTGGCACTGGCCTGTGACACCGCCTCGATCGGCAAACGCTGAACCTTGGCGCGGTAGCTGTAACGGCTGATCCGCGCCGTGCCGCTGTCGATCACATAGCGGATACCCGGCACCGTCAACGAGGTTTCGGCGACGTTGGTCGCCAGCACCACTCGCCGACCGGGGTGGGACTGGAAAATCTTCTGCTGCTCGGCTGGCGACAGCCGCGCATACAAAGGCAGGATCTCGGTGTGACGCAACTGCGCCTTGCGCAGCATTTCCGCAGCGTCGCGAATCTCGCGCTCGCCAGGCAGGAACACCAGCACGTCGCCCGGGCCTTTGCCCTGGCTGCGCTCATGGGCGGCAATCTCGTCGAGGGTGGCGAGAATCGCCTGATCAACCGTGAGGTCGTCCTCGACACGGTTGCCCTCCTCGTCCTGTTCGCTGGTCAATGGCCGGTACCAGGTTTCCACCGGGTAGGTGCGGCCGGAGACTTCGATGATCGGCGCGTCGTTGAAGTGCTTGGAGAAACGCTCCAGATCAATCGTCGCCGAGGTAATGATTACCTTGAGGTCCGGGCGCCGCGGCAACAGGGTTTTCAGATAACCGAGCAGGAAGTCGATGTTCAGGCTGCGCTCGTGAGCTTCGTCGACGATGATGGTGTCGTAGCGCTCGAGAAAACGGTCGTGCTGGGTTTCGGCCAGGAGAATACCGTCGGTCATCAGCTTGACCAGGGTATTGGCGTCGCTCTGGTCTTCAAAACGCACTTGATAACCGACCAGCGCCCCCAATGGCGTGCCCAGTTCTTCGGCCACCCGGGTGGCAACACTGCGCGCCGCGATCCGCCGCGGCTGGGTGTGAGCAATCAGACCATGCTGGCCACGCCCCAGCTCCAGGCAGATCTTTGGCAACTGGGTGGTTTTACCCGAGCCGGTTTCACCGGCAATGATCAGCACTTGATGCGCGGCGAGGACTTTTTTGATTTCGTCACGCTTGGCGGCGATCGGCAGGCTGTCGTCGTAACGAATGCTCGGCACGCTGGCCTTGCGCGCAGTGACCTGGGCACAGGACGCCTGGACCTTGTCGACCCACTGGGCCAGCTTCGCCTCGTCCGGGCGCTTGCGCAATTCATGCAGTTGCCGGCGCAAGCGATGGCGCTCGGCAATCATGGCGTGGTCGAGGTTTTTCAGCAGTTGATCGATAGCGTGGTCAGTCATGGGGGCTTTATTAGTCGTGCAGGTGAGCCTGCTTTTTCATGATCGGCATAGGAAGGGCTGCGATTGTCGCAGATTTGCCCCCGCTCGGCACGGTTGCGGGTAGCCGGATGATTGTTTAGTGATGGACAACCTGAAGGTATACAAAGGCTGATTTAATGAACCTTCAAGGGCATGGGAGTATCAGCGCATGACTTCGCCCCTGAGCTTGCCCCACCCGCTGTTGCGCCCTTCGTTCCCGAAGGTGCGGGCTCGCTCCGGGGAAAACCCGCTGGTTCATATCATCCTCGCCTTCTGGGCGTTGTGGCATTGCCGCCATGCCCGCCCACCAGATGTTTTTCTCGCCCTAGACTGAATATATCGGCCAACCTTTGGCCTACCTGTCCATGACTGTCGCCCCTTGGCGAAGACAGTCCTGTGCGCCTGACGGCGCGAGCGAGAACCGCATGCAATTTGCCCCCATCGAACAGGCCCGAACATTCCTGGCTGACAATCCTGATATCGAGATGATCGAGCTGTTCATCCTCGATGCCAACGGCGTGCCCCGCGGCAAGCTGTTGCACCGCGAGGAACTGCTGGCGGTATATGAAAGCGGTCGCCCCCTGCCCAGCACCATTCTCGGCCTGACCCTCAATGGCGACGATGTAGAAAACTCGGGACTGGTGTGGGACGTCGGTGATATCGACTGCCGCGCCTATCCGCTGGAAAACAGCCTGGTGCGCTTGCCCTGGCGGCAGATTCCGACCGCAGCAGTGCAGGTCAGCATGCACCCCAGCGAAGGCCTGCCAGCCACCATCGCCGATCCGCGCCACCTGCTGGTCAAGGTGATCGATGCGCTGAAGGCCGAAGGCTATCATCCGGTCATGGCCTGCGAGCTGGAGTTCTACCTGCTCGACCAGAAGCGTGACCACCAGGGTCGCCCGCAAGCGGCACTGGATAGCGATGGCGGACGTCCGCGTGGCACCCAGGTCTATGGCCTGCGCGAGCTGGAGCAGATCGAGCCGTTCCTCGCCGACCTCTACGGCGCCTGCAAGGCCCAGGGCATCCCGGCACGCACGGCGATTTCCGAATACGCCCCGGGCCAGGTCGAAATCACCCTTGAACATGGCGATGCACTGCTGGCCATGGACCAGGCCGTGCGCTACAAGCGTCTGGTCAAAGGCGTGGCACACAAGCACGGCATGCAGGCCTGCTTCATGGCCAAACCTTTCGATCACCTGGCCGGCACCGGCATGCACATGCATGTAAGCCTGGCTGATGCCCACGGCAACAATCTGTTCGCCAGCGAAGACAAGGCCGGCACACCGCTGCTGCGTCAATCAGTGGCCGGCATGCTCAAGCACCTGCTCGACTCGTTGCTGCTGTTCTGCCCCAACGCCAACTCCTACCGCCGCTTCCAGGCCAACAGCTATGCACCGCTGGCGCCGACCTGGGGTGTCGACAACCGCACCGTGAGCCTGCGCGTTCCCGGCGGCCCGGCCAACAGCCGGCACATCGAACATCGCATCTGTGGCGCCGACGCCAACCCTTACCTGGCTGCCGCCGCGATCCTCGCCAGCCTGCACCAGGGCATCCGCCAGCAGCTCGATCCGGGCGCTCCGGTCGAAGGCAACGGCTATGCCCAGGCCAAGGAACTGCTGCCCACCGACTGGCTCACTTCGCTCAAGGCCCTGGAGGCCTCGGACTGGGCTCGTGAGGCATTCGGCGAAGCCTTTCTCGGTGTCTACCTGGCGGTCAAACGTGCCGAGTACCGACAGTTCATGGCCGAAGTCGGCGAACAGGACTGGCGCTGGTACCTGACCCAGGCCTGATCCACTTTATTTTTGCGCCAAGGATTTTTTATGAACGCAGCCGTGAACACCGGCACCGCTCAACGCAGTGCTTCCTACTACACCGCCAGCCTCAACGACACCACCCAGTACCCAACGCTCAAAGGCACGGTCAAGGTCGACGTGGCAATCATCGGTGGCGGTTTTACCGGCGTGGCCAGCGCCGTCGAGCTGGCCGAACGCGGCCTGAAAGTCGCCATTGTCGAGACCAACCGCATCGGCTGGGGCGCCAGCGGTCGCAACGGTGGCCAGGTGACTGGCAGCCTTTCGGGTGACGAGGCGATGCGCAAGCAGATGCGCGAAAAGCTCGGCGAGGACGTCGACGACTTCATCTGGCACCTGCGCTGGCGCGGGCACCAGATCATCGAACAGCGGGTCGCACGCTACGGCATCAACTGCGACCTCAAGCGCGGTCACCTGCATGCGGCGATGAAGGCCTCGCACATGCATGAGCTGCAGTCTTTCGCAGCCGAAGCACAGCGCCGCGGCATGGGCGACCAGGTGCAGTTGCTCGATCGCAACGCCATGGCCGAACACCTGCAAAGCCCGTTGTACCTGGGCGCGCTGAAGAACCTGCGCAACCTGCACCTGCACCCGCTCAACCTGTGCCTGGGCGAAGCCCGTGCAGCGCATAGCCTGGGCGCGCTGATCTTCGAGAATTCCGAGGTGCTGGAGATTATCCATGGCGACCAGCCTGCCGTCGTCACCGCCCAGGGCCGGGTTGAAGCCAAGCAGATCATGCTGGCGGGCGACGTCTACCACAAACTGGAAAAGCGCCAGCTCAAGGGCAAGATCTTCCCGGCCATGGGCGGCATCGTCACTACCGCGCCGCTGGGCGACTTGGCCGCGCAGATCAACCCTCAGGACCTGGCGGTGTATGACTGTCGCTTTGTCCTCGACTACTACCGCCTGACCGCTGATGGCCGCCTGTTGTTCGGCGGTGGTGCCAACTATTCAGGCCGTGACTCGCGGGATATCGCTGGCGAGTTGCGCCCGTGCATCGAGCGCACCTTCCCGGCACTCAAGGGCGTGCCGATCGAGTTCCAGTGGAGTTGTGCCATGGGTATCGTGGTCAACCGCATTCCGCAGCTGGGCAAGCTTTCCGACAATGTCTGGTACTGCCAGGGCTACTCCGGGCACGGTATCGCCACCAGCCACATCATGGGCGAAATCATGGCCGAGGCGCTGACCGGAACGCTGGAGAAATTCGATACCTTTGCAGGCTGCAAACACATCAAGGTGCCGATGGGCGATGTGCTGGGCAATCCGTTGCTGGCGGCGGGGATGTGGTATTACCAGATGCTTGAGAAATTGCGCTGAGGCTAAATGCATCGCGGGGCAAGCCCGCTCCCACCGGGGACTCAATAACCCTGGTGGGAGCGGGCTTGCCCCGCGATTACTGACTCAAGCGATCTTCTTCAGACCCAGCTTTTTCAGCTCTTCATCACGCAGCTCGCGACGCAGGATCTTGCCGACGTTGGTGGTCGGCAGTGCATCACGGAACTCGATGAAACGCGGCACCTTGTAGCCGGTGACATTGGCACGCATGTGCTCCATCACCTGCTCTTTGGTCAGGGTCACGCCAGGCCGTGCAACGATGAACAGCTTGATCACTTCACCGGATTTCTCGTCCGGCACGCCGATGGCTGCACACTGCAACACGCCCGGCAACGCAGCCAGCACGTCTTCAAGCTCGTTGGGATATACGTTGAATCCAGACACCAGAATCATGTCTTTCTTGCGATCGACAATCCGCATGTAGCCATCAGGCTGGATCAGGGCGATGTCACCGGTCTTCAACCAGCCTTCGCTGTCGAGGATCTCGGTGGTCGCATCCAGGCGCTGCCAGTAGCCCTTCATCACTTGCGGGCCTTTGACGCACAATTCACCGACTTCACCCAGCGGCAGTTCGACGCCTTCGTCATTGATGATCTTGCACAGGGTCGAAGGCACCGGAATGCCGATGGTACCGATCTGGTTCTGTTCGGCCGGATTGACCGCCGCCACCGGGCTGGTTTCGGTCATGCCGTAACCTTCGCAGATAGCGCAACCGGTCACTGCTTTCCAGCGTTCGGCGACACTCATCTGCAGGGCCATGCCGCCCGACAGGGTGATTTTCAGGTTCGAGAAATCCAGCTTGCGGAAGTTTTCGTTGTTGCACAGGGCAACGAACAAGGTGTTCAGCCCGACAAAGCCGCTGAACTTCCACTTCGACAACTCCTTGACCATCGCCGGCAAGTCGCGCGGGTTGCTGATCAGGATGTTGTGGTTGCCGATCAGCATCATTGCCATGCAATGAAAGGTGAAGGCATAGATGTGGTACAGCGGCAACGGGGTGATCAGGATCTCGCAACCTTCATTGAGGTTGGAGCCCATCAGCGCCCGGCACTGCAGCATATTAGCCACCAGGTTACGGTGGGTAAGCATCGCGCCCTTGGCCACCCCGGTGGTGCCACCGGTGTACTGCAACACGGCCACATCATTGCTGTCGGGGCTCGCTTCTTTCACCGGCTGGCCGGCGCCTTTGCTCAATACATCATTGAACTTCAGCGCCTTGGGCAAGTGGTAGGCCGGGACCATTTTCTTCACGTACTTGATCACGCTGTTGATCAACAGGCGCTTTACCGGTGGCAGCATATCGGCCACTTCGGTGACAATAACGTGTTTGATCTGGGTCTTGGGCACGACCTTTTCGGCCAGGTGCGCCATGTTGGCCAGACACACCAGCGCTTTGGCACCGGAGTCATTGAACTGGTGCTCCAGCTCCCGTGCGGTATACAGCGGGTTGGTGTTCACCACGATCAGGCCGGCACGCATAGCGCCGAATACGGCAACCGGATATTGCAGCACGTTGGGCAGTTGCACGGCGATACGATCGCCGGGCTGCAGGTCAGTATGCTGCTGCAGGTAGGCGGCGAAGGCCCCCGACAACTCGTACAGCTGGCCGTAGGTAAGCGTTTTGCCCAGGTTGCTAAAGGCTGGTTTGTCAGCAAAGCGTTGGCAGGACTGTTTCAATACTGCCTGGATATTCGGGTACTCATCAGGGTTGATTTGCGCCGCAACCCCGGCTGGGTACTTATCCTTCCAAAAATTTTCGATCATGGAAGCCCACTCCTCCAGCACCAGCGAATTCTTCACCGCAGTCGATGCGATTATTATTGATATAAGATTACGGTTTATTGCAAACCAGATCATCAGAAGCGGGCCGAGAGTAGCAGCTTTGCAAAGGGTCGCCTAGAGCTAAAGCAGGCCGAATAGTCACGAAAATGACTCTTGATTATGCAATGGTCATTTTTAGAGTAAAAAACCTAAACAACCGGTTTATGCATAAAAGTGAGAGCGGGCTTGCCCCGCGATGCGCTGTGTCAGGTACAGCGCATCGCGGGGCAAGCCCGCTCCCACAGAAGCCCGCGCCCACCCTGGACGTCAGGCGATATCGCGCAGCTCCCGGCGCAGGATCTTGCCTACCGCCGTCATCGGTAACGAATCGCGCAGCACGATGTGCTTGGGCACTTTGTAGCCGGTGAAGTTGGCTTTGCAGTAAGCCTTCAGCTCTTCAAGACTCACCCCGCCTTCACGCGGCACCACAAACAGCTTCACGGCTTCGCCGGAGCGCTCGTCTGGAATGCCGATCACCGCGCAGTTGGCGACTTGCGGGTGGCTCATGACCACCTCTTCGATCTCGTTCGGGTACACGTTGAAACCGGAAACGATGATCATGTCCTTCTTGCGATCGACAATCCGGGTAAAACCATCAGGATCGATCACCGCGATATCACCGGTCTTGAACCAGCCCTCGCTATCAAGCGCCTCGGCCGTAGCCTCAGGGTGCTGCCAGTAGCCTTTCATCACTTGCGGGCCCTTGATGCACAACTCGCCCCGCTCGCCCATCGGCTGTTCGTTGCCTGCATCGTCAATGACCTTGAATGCCGTACCCGGCACTGGAATGCCCACTGTACCCAGACGCGCCAGCTTGCCGTACGGATTGGTGCTGGCCACCGGCGAGGTTTCCGTCAGGCCATAGCCTTCGACAATGCGGCAGCCCGTCAGGCTTTCCCAGCGCTCGGCGGTGGCTGTCACCAGCGCGGTGCCACCGGAGTTGGTGACTTTCAGCGCGGAGAAATCCAGGTTCTTGAATTCCGGGTGATTCATCAGCGCCACGAACAAGGTGTTCAGGCCGAGAAGCCCGGAGAACTTCCACTTTTTCAGCTCTTTGATAAAGCCTGGAATGTCTCGCGGATTGGTGATCAGCACGTTGTGGTTGCCGGTCACCATCATGCACATGCAATTCGCGGTAAAGGCATAGATATGGTAGAGCGGCAGCGGTGCGATCATCACCTCCTGGCCCTCTTTGATCAGCCGCTGGCCATCGGGGCCGTGCTGGGAAAAGCATGCCAGCACCTGAAGCATGTTGGCCACCAGGTTGCCGTGAGTCAGCATTGCGCCCTTGGCCAGGCCGGTGGTACCGCCGGTGTATTGCAGCACAGCGATATCACCGAGGCTCAGCGAGACCTGCTTGGGCACTACGCCACGCCCCTGACTCAACGCGCTCTTGAACGGCACAGCCTGGGGCAGATGGTAGTCCGGGACCATCTTCTTGACCTTGGCGACAATGGTATTGACCAGCCAGCCCTTGGCCGCCGGCAGCATGTCGCCCATCTTCGCTTCGATAAGGAAGTCGATGCCGGTATCGGGCAGTACCTCCTGCACCAGTTTGCCGAACATGTTCAGGTAGACCAGCGCCCGTGCCCCGGAATCCTTGAACTGATGACGCATCTCGCGAGCGGTATACAGCGGGTTGGTGTTGACCACGATCAGCCCGGCGCGCAAGGCGCCAAACACTGCGATCGGGTACTGCAGCACATTGGGCATCTGCACCGCGATACGGTCGCCCGGCACCAGATCGGTGTGTTGCTGCAGATAGGCGGCAAAGGCCGCAGAGTAACGATCGAGCTCAGCATAGGTCATCGTCACCCCGAGATTGCTGAACGCCGGGCGGTCAGCAAACTTCTTGCACGAGCGTTCGAACACTTCGATCACAGACTTGTAAGCATTCATGTCAATGTTCGAAGGAACGCCTGCCGGGCGCTTGTCATTCCAGAAATCAGCCTGCATTTATTCTTGTCCTCATACCTGAGCCGTTCCGGTCCCCTTGCCTGCTTGGCGAAGAAGGTGCTGTGCCGACGTTAGCAGGTATGCCGCAGGTGGCAAATATGCCAAGCGCTGTCATTTACATTGTGAATCTTGTTTGTCGCTGCCCTTCGATTGCACGCTTGGGTTATACACTGAGCTGAGTTACTCACCTGTGCGCACAAGGACTCGCCATGCACCACGATGCGTTCTGGCTAGCGGCCAGCGATCACTGCAGCCTTTATGTCTACCAATGGCTGCCCAGTACGCCGATCAAGGCAGTGGTGCTGCTGGCCCATGGCATGGCCGAACATGCCGGCCGCTATCAACGCCTGGGCCAGGCCCTGACTGCGGCGGGGTATGCACTGATTGCCCATGACCAGCGCGGTCATGGCCGTACCGCCGAACTCGGCACCCTGGGCCTGTTTGCCCGCCACGATGGCTGGAGCGCGGTGGTCAACGACCTGGGCATGCTCAGTCAGCACATCGGCCAGCAGTTTCCCGGTACCCCGGTGTTTCTCTTCGGCCACAGCATGGGCAGCTACATTGCCCAGGCGTACCTGATGCACCATGGCGCCAGCCTGCAAGGCGCCATCCTCAGCGGCTCGAACTTCCAGCCCCCGGCGCTGTACCGCACAGCGTGCGTGATTGCCCGTATCGAAGCCTGGCGTCAGGGTCCTCTGGGCCACAGTGCGTTGATCGACTGGTTGTCCTTTGGCTCCTTCAACAAGGCCTTCAAACCCACACGCACGGCCTTCGACTGGCTCAGCCGCGACAACGCCGAAGTCGACCGCTATGTGACCGACCCGTTGTGCGGCTTCCGCTGCACCAATCGTTTATGGATCGACCTGCTGATGGGGCTTGAACAGATCAGCCAGCCGGCCAACCTCAAACAGATCGATCCGAACCTGCCGATCCTAGTGATGGGCGGTGAATGTGATCCGGTCAGTGCCGGCAAGCGTCTCAAAGATCTGGCCGGTGCTTTGCGCCTGGCCGGCAACCAGCATGTGCAGTTGCAGCTATACCCCAAAGCGCGACATGAACTGCTCAATGAAACCAACCGTGACGAGGTCACGGCCGCGATCATCGACTGGCTGGAACAGGCCCTGGCCATTGGCCGCCCTGCCCGCAGCGAATGACGGCCGCCCCCGTGCCCCTAGCAGGAACCGAATCGATGACCCAGGTCACCAACACGCCTTACGAAGCCCTTGAAGTCGGCCAGACCGCCAGTTTCAGCAAGACCGTCGAAGAACGTGACATCCAGCTGTTCGCTGCCATGTCCGGTGACCACAACCCCGTGCACCTGGATGCCGAGTTCGCCGCCAAGAGCATGTTCAAGGAGCGTATCGCCCACGGTATGTTCAGCGGTGCCCTGATCAGCGCCGCGGTGGCCTGTGAGCTGCCTGGCCCGGGCACCATCTACCTGGGTCAGACCATGAGTTTCCAGAAGCCGGTGAAATTCGGCGACACCCTGACCGTGCGCCTGGAAATCCTCGAAAAGCTGCCGAAATTCAAGGTGCGCATCGCCACCCGCGTGTTCAACCAGAATGATGAGCTGGTGGTCGATGGCGAGGCTGAAATCCTCGCCCCGCGCAAACAGCAGACTGTCGACCTGGTCAGCCCGCCGCCGATCACCATCGGCTGAAGCTCACAACTCGCTCAGGCGGCGCTCGATAAAGCGCCGCTCTGCACCTTGCGAGGTCAGGCCCAGGGCGGTGCGGTACGCATCACGGGCCTGATCCAGGCGCCCCAGTTGCCGACACAGTTCGGCGCGGGCGCTGTGGGCCAGGTGATAATCCTGCAACTGCCCCCGCGCCAGAATCGCCTCCACCGCCAGCAACCCTGCCTGCGGTCCGTCGCGCCGCGCCAGGGCCGCGGCGCGATTGAGTTCGACCACCGGCGAAGGCCATCCGCGCAGCAGCACATCGTACAAACCGACGATTTCTTCCCAGTCCGTCTGCTCGGCACTGGCCGCGTCGGCATGCACCGCAGCAATCGCTGCCTGCAAGCTGTACACCCCGAGCTGCTGACTGCGCAGCGCCTGCTGCACCAACTGGCAGCCTTCGGCAATCAATGCACGATTCCACAAGCTGCGGTCCTGCTGATCCAGCAGGATCAAATCGCCATTCTCATCGCTGCGAGCCGCCTGTCGCGACGCCTGCAGCAGCATCAATGCCAGCAAGCCGAGCACTTCCGGGTCCGGCAGCAACTGCTGCAACAGTCGCCCCAGGCGGATCGCTTCATCACTGAGGTCATTGCGCATCAGGTTGTCACCCGATGACGCCGAATAGCCCTCGTTGAACACCAGATAAATGACCCGCAGCACGCTGTCCAGACGCTCGGGCAGCTCCGCCAGTGACGGGACCTGATAGGGAATCCGCGCATCGCGGATCTTGGCCTTGGCCCGCACGATTCGCTGGGCAATGGTCGCCGGGCTTTGCAAAAAAGCCCGGGCGATTTCCTCAGTGGTCAGATCACAGACTTCGCGCAGGGTCAGCGGTACCTGAGCATCGGCAGCCAGCGCCGGATGACAGCAGGTGAAAATCAGGCGCAGGCGATCATCTTCCAGCTCCTGGTCTGTCACCTCATCCTCCTGCCGCGCCTCCAGCGCCATCATCAACTGCGTCTGCGAGCGGTCGAAACGGGCTCTTCGCCGCAACCCGTCAATGGCTTTGAAGCGTCCGGTGGACACCAGCCAGGCCCGTGGATTGGCAGGAATGCCATCGCGCTGCCAGCGCTCAACCGCGACGAAAAACGCTTCGTGCATGGCCTCTTCGGCCAGGTCGAAATCACCCAGCAAGCGAATCAGGGTCGCCAGGATCCGGCGCGACTCGCGCCTGTAGACCGACTCGACTTCGGCCCGCACCTGAACCAGCGTCGTCATCAGCCCGGCATCTGGGTGGTCACCAGTGCGACCAGGCGATCCAGGCTTTCACCCCAGCCGCGATGAAAGCCCATTTCTTCATGTGCCAGGCAATCGGCGGCATTCCAGTGCAGCGCGCGTGCGGTGTACTTGGTCTTGCCCTGATGCTCCTCGAAGGTCACCACCACGGCCATGAACGCCTTGTTCGACGGCACCCAGCCCGGCCCGAAGGCATCGGTGAAGACAATCCGCTCAGGGGGGACAATATCCAGGAACACCCCCTGATTCGGGTATTCGGTACCATCCGGGGCCTGCATCACCGTGCGAAACAACCCTCCCACCCACAACTCCATTTCGCACAAGGGCGTGGTCATACCGTTGGGGCCCCACCATTGCGCAAGCAGATCGGGTTCGGTCCAGGCCCGGAACACCTTGCTGCGCGGTGCATCGATCACGCGGGTCAAGGACAGTTCGTACTGCGCATTGCCAGGGGGGTAGAGGCTCATATTATTGTTCTCCTGCGTCTCAGGGTTGGAGCTCGCGGATCGGCCTCACCTCGATGCTGCCGACCCTGGCGGCAGGTATTCCCTTGGCAATGTTCAGCGCTTCATTCAGGTCGCGGGCATCAACCAGATAGAAGCCGGCCAGTTGTTCCTTGGTCTCGGCGAAAGGCCCATCAGTCAGGCTCATGTGGCCACCGCGAACACGCACGGTGGTGGCGGTCTGCACCGGCTTGAGCGCCTCGGCGGCGAGCATCCGGCCGCTGCCCTGAATCGACTCGGCATAGGCCATGCACTCGGCATCCGCAGGGCTGTCGGGCAAGCTGTGCAACAGACTCTCTTCACAATAGACCAGGCAAAGGTATTTCATCGTCGTCTCCACAGCGGATGCAAAGTGCAATTCGGCATAATCCTCGACGCTCTCAGCTCAAGGCTTGAGCGCGAACAGGGCGGCACCGGTTTCCATGTCGAATGGCGCCGACCAATGCTCATGAATCACTTTCCACTGCCCATCGATGCGCTTGTAGCCAGCGGTGACGCGCATGTAACAGCTTTTATCCTCACCACCCTCTTCGATGGGCGGACCGCAGCGATTGAGCCAGTGGGCCAGCGCCAGCTCCGGCGTGGCATGAATCTGCAACTGCTCCATCTCGAAAATCATTTCACCAGGGCAGAGCTCCATGCAGGCTTGCCAATGAGCCTGATAGGCGGCCTTACCCTTGAACTGCAGTTCTTTGATGGCATCAAAGGCGACGATGTCATCGGCGTAAGGAGCGGTGATGGCGGGGATGTCCCGGGCGCGAACAGCTGGAATCCAGCGTTCGATAAGTTGACGGACTTCGTTTTCGGCGACGCTGCTCATGGTCGTGTCCTCTGCGATTCGACAACGGTCAGGCGCCGAGCGAATCGGCGCGTTCACAGATGGTCGAATGAGGACGCAGGGATTCGACAGTCGCAGCGGATTATTTTTTGCGGCCCACTGGCAACCAGATTTCCATCACGCTGAGGCTGGCAAAAGGATCGAAATCCTTGCCATAGCGCTCAAACTCCGGCGCCTGGGCAGCCTGTTCACCCGATTGCGGTAACCAGTCGTTCCAGATGGCCTGGAACGTAGCCTTGAGGTTATCGAGGCTGCCGTGGTGCTCGAACACGGCATAGCGCTGGGGCTTGAGTTCGACCTGCTGGAAGCCGGCAGGCAGCACCCTTACCTCCGCCACCTGCACACCAGCGATGTAGTCAAAATGGCCTTTGCCGTCGGCGTTGCAGCAAACGCCGTAGGTATGCTCGCCGACTTGTCCCGGGACCTTGCCGAGGTGCGGCTCGAAGCGTTGCCACAGTTGAGGAATCTGACTGATGGTGGACTGCGAGAAGCGACCACCGATACCGGCGATGGTGAAACCATCGGCCTGCTCAAAGCGTACGGGCTGAACGGCAACTTGAGTCGGGTTAGACATATCCTTTGCCTTATTTGAACCAGGAGCCCCTTGCGGGGCCCCAGGCCATTGTCATGGGAGAAAACCACTGGCTGCCGAGCGTTTGGCGCGTTTGGCGGCGCGTTTTTCATCAGCGGTTTTCAGGGGTTTTTTCTTGGCCATTTTTTTCGCATCAAGACCTTTCATCTCGAAGATCCTCCGGCCTGATGGCACCTGCACACGGGTACCCCGACTGATTATAGACCCGCTGTGGCCGCTGGCACGGCAAGGATGAACTCGCGGTATCCGGAGGCAATCACATAGACCGCGAAGTAGCAGAAGATGCCTGCCGAAAGCAGATAAGACCAGGTCAGCAGCCGGTCACCGAGCAGCCGCCCGCCATGACTGGCAATCAGGCAAAGTGACAGGCACCAGAGCAGCCCTGCTGCAAGAAATCCTGACAGGAACAGGCCCGCCTCCATCAGGCTGCCGCCACCGGAGCGCGAAATCAGCACACCGCCTACCGCCGCGAACCAGAGGATCGCACTGGGTGACGACATGGCCAGGAAGATCCCGCGCAAAAACTCACGCCAGGACGACTCCACCACCACTTCGCCGGGTTGCACATGACCTTCGCCACGCCACGCTGCCAGCAGCATTTTCACCGCGAACCACACCAGCAACACCGAACCGCCCAGCCACAGCACCCAGCGCACGGTCTCGAACTGCAGCAACACGGTCATGCCAGCCAGGGCCGCCACCGCATACAACAGATCACCGACACACGTCCCCAGGCCCAGCCAGAAACCCTGAAGAAACCCGCGCTGCATGGCCAGGGTGATCATGGCGATATTGGCGATACCGATATCCAGGCACAGGGAGAGGCTGAGGAGAAATCCGTTGGAAAAAGGCATAGGGCATTCCATAGACAGCGTTGAAGGCAGGCGCTATTAAAGCGGGATTCAGCGCGGCTGTATTGGAAGAAATTGCCCTTCGACTCACCCCGCCAACACCTGCGCATACCGCTCTCGATCGATATTGGCGCCACTGAGCACCACGGCCACCTTGCGCCCGCGCTGGCGTTCGCGCTCCTGAACCAGCGCCGCCAGCCCCGCCGCACCGGCGCCTTCGGCGGTGTTGTGGGTGTCCTCGTGGTAGATGCGAATCGCCTGGGCCACCTCCTCGTCACTGACCCTGACGATCCGCGCCGCGTGCTGGCGGATGATCTCGAAGGCTTCCGGCACCGGCATGCGGCAGGCCATGCCATCGGCAAAGGTATTCGCCGTGGCGGTGGTGACGATGCGGCCTTGTTCAACGCTCAAGGCAAAGGCATCGGCGGCGCTCGACACCACGCCAACGATCTCGGTGCGCAAGCCCAGCAGGTTACGGGCCTGGATCAGCCCGCAGATTCCCGAGCCCATACCGATGGGCACGTACACGCAATCGAGATCCGCAACCGCTTCGAACAACTCCAGAGCATAAGTGGCCACACCGCGAACCAGTTGCGGGTGGAAGGACGGCACCATTTCATAGTCATGCAGTTGCGCCTGACGTGCGGCCTCTTCACGGGCCTGGTCGAAATCGGCGCCGTATTCGATCAACTCCGCACCTTGGGCGCGCATCGCCGCGTTCTTCTCCCGCGAGTTACCTTGCGGCACCACGATGATGATCGGCAGCCCGGCGTTACGCGCCGCCAGAGCCATGCTCTGCCCGTGATTGCCACGGGTGGCGGTGACCAGGCCACGCACCTGCGGTTTTTGCCCCAGCAACCATTGCACGTAAAGCAAACCGCCGCGCACCTTGAACGCACCGGTCGGTGCATGGTTCTCATGCTTGACCCAGACCTCGCAACCCAGCCGCTCGGCCAGCCGTGGCCAGGCATATTGAGCAGTGGCGGGCACACTGGCATGCACCAGACGGGCAGCTTCACGCAGGGCAGTCAGGTCGAACATGGAACACCTCGGTAGCAGTGGGTTTGACCTGATCCTAGCGCCGGTTCATTGTATGGGTAAAAGTTTATATTGCATGGCCAACAATAAATGTGGACCCCTACCCTGCCTGACACCGGGCAACCCCGTTACCTGGCACTGGTCGATGCCATTGCCGAAGCCATCGAGCGTGGCGAACTGCCGGTCGGCGCACGCCTGCCGCCGCAACGGCGTCTGGCCTGGGCGCTGGGGCTCAACCCCAGTACCACCCAGCAGGCCTACCGTGAGGCTGCCGCCCGGCATCTGGTCAGCGGCGAGGTCGGACGTGGCACCTATGTGCTGGCTGGCAGCAAAGAAGCCACGCTGTTTCATCTGAAACAAAAAACCGCGCAGCCCAGCCTGATCGATTTGTCGACCAACGTGCCAGTGATCGATCCCGACAACCATGACATCGAACGCACCCTGCAGGCCCTGCTGCAGGACGGCGAAGTGCGCAGCCTGGAGCATTACCTGAGTGCCGACGCACTGCTCCTGGCCCGCGTACAAGGGGCTGCCTGGCTGGCCAACCGGGGGTTGCAGGTGAGCGCTAGCCAGGTGCTGCTATGCGGCGGTGCCCAGCAAGGACTGTTCAGTCTGTTGCTGTCGCTGTGCCAGGCGGGCGATCCGGTACTGGTCGAAAGCCTGACGGCCCCCGGCATCAAGGCTGCCTGCCGCCAGCTACGCCTGCCCCTGCACGGTATTGCCCTGGACCGCGAGGGTATCCTTCCCGATGACCTCGACCGCGTCGCCCGCGCAACCGGCGCACGGGTGGTGGTGCTCACACCCAGCCTGCAAAACCCCACCGGTGCCTGCATGAGCCGCGAACGCCAGCAGGCCATTGCCGAGGTGGTGCATCGCCACGGCCTGCTGCTGATCGAAGACGATGTCTACGGCGCGCTGACCGACCAACCGCCGTTGTGGCCGTTACTGGGCCAGCAGGGAATACTGATCAGCAGTCTGTCGAAGACCGTTGCTGCCGGACTGCGCCTGGGCTGGATCGTTGCTGACCCGCTGCTGTTGGCTAAAATCGACCCGCACGCACAGGCGACCCACTGGCAGGTATCGCCACTGAACCTGCAGATCGCCTGCCGCTGGATCAGTGAGGGTACGGCCAGCCGGCGACTGGCCTGGCAACGCGCAGAGGTCGAACAGCGCTGGCGCCTGGCACGCAAGATACTCGGCAGTGAGCGGCTCTTCGGCCTGCATCCCTCGCCGCATATCTGGGTAAGCTGTGCGATGCCGGCGCAAACGCTGGTGCAACGTTGTCGGGCTAACGCGGTAGAGGTGGTCCCGGCCGAAGTATTTGCCGTAAAACAGGGCGACCTGGCGGCGGTTCGTATCAGCCTGTCTGCAGCCAGCAGCCGTGCGCAACTGAAGCAGGCGCTGGAGCGCGTGGCCCACGCCATGGAGAGACCATGAGTAGTTTGTTCAACCAGGCCGAGCAGTTTCTCGCCGCGCTTGATCCCAAATGGGCCGCACATATTCAGGCCATCGGCCCCTGCCTGCATCAACCGCGCCCCGAGCGTGACCCGTATCAGGCGCTGGTGCGAGCAATTGCCTACCAGCAACTGCATGTGAAAGCCGGCGATGCGATACTCGGGCGCTTCCTTGCGCTGTATCCGGGCTGTGACTTTCCGAGCCCAGAGCAGGTATTGGCCACTTCGCCCGAACAGCTGCGCGCCTGCGGTTTCTCCGGCAGCAAGCTGGCCACCATCCAGGGTATCGCCAAGGCACGTCAGGACGGTGTGGTGCCAGACCACGAACAGGCGCTGGCACTGGATGATGAGCAACTGATCGAACGTCTGGTGAGTTTGCGTGGCGTCGGCCGCTGGACCGTGGAGATGCTGCTGATCTACACCCTGGAGCGCATGGACATCCTGCCCGCCGATGACTTTGGCGTGCGTGAGGGCTACCGTCGCCTGCAAGGGCTGGACACCCAGCCCACTCGCCGCCAGATGATTGAACTCGGTCAGACCTGGAGCCCTTACCGCACCATTGCCGCCTGGTACCTGTGGCGGGTACCGAATCCACGAGTTTGAACGCAAGACCCGGAGTTTTCTTCGCTGATGCTCGCCTTAACCTGAGTCCATCATTACTCAACAAGAGATTCCCGGCATGCGCCAAGACAAACCCCGCATCAGCGAAAACGACCCACGCTGGCAAGCGATCCTGGCCCGCGACCCGGCAGCCGACCGGGAGTTTGTCTATGCCGTACGCACCACCGGTGTGTACTGCCGGCCCAGCAGTACCTCGCGTCTGCCGCGTATCGACAATGTCGAGTTCTTTGACACCCCGGCACAAGCCGAAGCCGCAGGCTATCGCCCGAGCAAACGGCGCGCGGCAGACCAGACGCTGATGGCCGAACAGCATCGGGCGCAAGTCACCCGCGCCTGCCAATTGATTGAAAGTGCCGAGTCAGTGCCCAGCCTCAATCAACTGGCCGAGCAATTGAACATGAGCCCTTTCCACTTTCATCGGGTGTTCAAGACCATTACCGGGGTAACGCCAAAAGCGTATGCCTCAGCCCACCGGGCAAGTAAGGTGCGCAATCAATTGCAGCACGCCAGCACCATCACGGATGCCCTGTATGAGGCCGGTTTCAATTCCAACAGCCGCTTTTACGAGTCCAGCAATGCCCGCCTCGGCATGACCCCGGGGGCCTATCGAGATGGCGGCGCCAACACGGCTATCCGCTTTGCCATCGGTCAATGTTCATTGGGTGCGATCCTGGTGGCACAAAGCGAACGCGGTATCTGCGCAATCCTCCTCGGCGATGATCCGCAGGCATTGCTGCACGACTTGCAGGACAAGTTTCCCAAGGCCGACTTGCTCGGTGGCGATGCCGTCTTCGAAACCCTGGTGGCCCGAGTGGTTGGATTGATCGAGGTACCGGGGATTGGCCTGGACTTGCCGCTGGACTTGCGCGGCACGGCCTTTCAGGAGCGGGTCTGGCAGGCCTTGCGGGCAATCCCGGCGGGAACAACGGCCAGCTATGCCGAGATCGCACAACGGATCGGCTCGCCCAAAGCGGTGCGCGCTGTGGCCCAGGCCTGTGCGGCCAACGCCCTGGCCGTGGCCATCCCCTGTCACCGGGTGGTGCGCAGCGACGGCAACCTTTCGGGCTACCGTTGGGGCGTTGAGCGCAAGCGTCAGCTATTGGAGCGCGAGCGCCGATAAGGCGGGATCAACCGTTGGTGCAACCGTTACCCATGGCGCGGTACTCAAGGGTATGACGCTGACCTTGATGATCTTCGTAGACCATGGTCGCCGGCACGACTTCACAGACATTCGGAATAGTCGACAGACTGATAACCTTGGCAATATCCAGGTTGGTCGAATAATCGTACTGTTGAACAGCCGGCTGAGCACTGGCCGTGTTAACTTCATCAGCCAGAGCAAAGGAAGACACACCGACAAGAGCAAGGACAAGTAAACTTTTCATAACAATAAGCCTGCAAAGCAATCAAACTAATCGATTGACTTCATTGGCCAATAGCGGCGCGGAGAAGTTGTTACATCAGACACTAAGGACATAACACGAAGTACCGGTCCCACTGTTACTTTTTTGTGGGGACAAACATAGTTTACAAGTTGCCAGACAGGGTTAAATCCCTGAACCGAACATTCACTGTTACGGGATCTGCAACAATAGAACAGGGTTTTCACCCTCGACAGCTTGCAACTGTCGGTGTAAAAGCCCGGGCCAGAGCCTTGCCGGACGAACGCCGTGACCACCTTACGCTACTGCCTGCTGACCGGCCCCGAGCGGCCATTGCTGAATAAATTCTACAAAATCCAGGGTTCGCCCATGCGCGCAGCCGCGCAAGGGCAGCTCTGGGTGGCTCGGGCGGAGGAAATCGTCGCGGCGTTGTGCTTGACGCCCGTACCCGGTGGCAGCTGGCTGACCGGGTTATGGGTGGCGCAAAACTGGAGGGGCCGAGAGATTGCCCGGCACTTGATCGAGACAGCCATGCACAGCAGCGAGGGTACGACCTGGCTGTTCTGCCATCCTGACCTCGCTCCCTTCTACCAGCGCCAGGGCTTCAGCTCCTGCACCGGGCTGCCCGCCACGCTGGCCGAACGCCTGGCGCGTTACCAGCGCAGCAAGCCACTGCTGGCAATGGCCCGCCCTCAGTCGTCGCTGGCAGGATCCAGCCCGGGGAACAACACCTCGGTGTAGCCGAACTTGTTGAAGTCGTGGATCCGTGAAGGGTACAAGCGCCCGATCAGGTGATCGCATTCATGCTGCACCACCCGGGCATGAAAGCCCTCGGCAAGGCGATCAATCACCTGGCCGTGCGGGTCGATGCCCTGATAACGAATACAGCGAAAACGCGGCACCACACCGCGCAGGCCCGGCACCGACAGGCAGCCTTCCCAGCCGTCTTCCACTTCTGTGCCCACTGGCGTGATCAGCGGATTGAGCAGGATGGTCTGCGGTACCGGCTCGGCATCCGGATAACGCTCGCTGCGTTCAAAGCCGAAAATCACCAGCTGCAGGTCAACACCGATCTGCGGCGCGGCCAGGCCTACGCCGCCGACATGGCGCATGGTCTCGAACATGTCGGCAATCAGTTGCTCCAGCTCGGCACTGCCGATCAGGTGCTGCGGTACCGGTGGAGCGATGCGCAGCAAGCGCTCATCGCCCATTTTCAGAATGTCACGAATCATGGGATGTGCGACTCAAGGGTTCACCTTCCGGCGTGGCCGGGTGATCGAGCGAATGATCGCGTCCCAACCCGGAAACATGCTTTTTATCATGTTCGTGGGGGGCGTCACCGGCTTGTTTTTCACCCGGATTCTTACCCTCGGCAGACATATGCTCAATCACCGCATTCATTTCCGCCCCCAATAACAAAACGGCAGCAGAAATATAGAAATACAGTAGCAAGACAATGATCGCACCAATGCTGCCATACATCGCATTATAGTCGGCGAAGGTCTTTACGTAATAACCGAACGCCAACGAAGCGATGATCCACACCACCACGGCCAGCACCGAGCCCGGGGTAATAAAACGAAACTCCTGTTTAACATCCGGCATTACGTAATAGATCAATGCCACCGCCATCATCATCAAAATAATGATCGCCGGCCAGCGCAGTATCGTCCACACCGTGACAATGAACTCCTGCATGCCGATCTGCGAGGCAATCCATTCCATGACCTGCGGCCCGAGCACCATCAAGGCGGCCGTGGCCAGCAACATGCCGGCAATGCCCACGGTATAGATCACCGACAAGGGAATGCGCTTCCACACCGGGCGGCCTTCGACCACATCGTAGGCCGCGTTCATCGCGCTCATCATCAGCCGCACGCCCGCCGACGCGGTCCACAAGGCGATAACGATACCGACCGAAAGCAGGCCCCCCTTGGACTGCTGCAACTGGTCGATCACCGGGTTGACCTGTTCCAGCGCCTGGGGCGGCAACACCAGCTCCGACTGCAAGCGCAGCCAGGAGAAAAAGTCCGGCAAGTGCAGGAAGCCGATCAGCGCAATCAGGAACAACAGGAAGGGAAACAGCGAGAACAGCATCTGGTAGGCCAATGCCGAGGCATAGGTAGACATCTCGTCATCGAGAAACTCCTTGACGGTGCGCACCAGCACGCGATGCAACGGCAAGCCGCGCAGGTCGGGGAAAATCATAGCGTCTCCTTTCGCCGCTCGAGGGACATGAGCTCGGCTCCTCACTAAGGTCTGCACTGAAGTCTAAACGACGATCGCCGCCAAGTTGCTATTGTTTGCGGCAGATAGCACAACGGCCACCCTTGGTGGCCGTTGGCTAACTACCCTTACATCGTTCAAGGCTTTTTCACTGCATCCTTGACCTTGCCGGCCACTTGCTGGGCTTCGCCTTTGATCTCCTGAGCCTTGCCTTCGGCGCGTAGCCGGTCGTTGTCGGTGACCTTGCCGATACCTTGTTTGATGTTACCAACCGCTTCGTTGGCCAAACCTTTGACTTTATCTTTGGTGCCACTCATGGGAGTTCTCCTGAAACGGAAAATCGGGCTGTCGGCGTCGACAGTCAGTGGACCGGTGGCCTGTACGCAGAGTTTCAATTATTTGCCCGGAATCGTAACAGCAGTCGAAAACCCGCCTGTCAGGGTTTCAACGCATTGCACTGGTTGCGCAAGTCACTGTCTCTGATACTCCCGCAACTGCCCTTGCCTTGCTTGGCATAGCAATAATTGCGTTGATCACTGTCAGAAATGGAGCCACAGCCGCTCCCGCGGGTTTCTGCATAGCAGGCATTGCGAAGGTCGGAATCGCGGATGGAACCACAGCCACTGCTGCCTTGCCTGGCATAGCAATAGTTACGTTGATCACTGTCGGAAATGGAGCCACAGCCGCTACCGCGGGTTTCTGCATAGCAGGCATTACGAAGGTCGGCATCGCGAATGGAACCACAGCCGCTACCGCCTTCTCTGGCATAGCAATAGTTGCGCTGATCCGCGTCCCTGATACTCCCGCAACCGGCATACGCATAGCTGCTGAGCATCATCAGCAGGGCAATCAGTATTTTCATGGACCCTCTTCCCTGGCACTGTTTGATCGTTGACGAAGGTGACACCTTAATGCGCCATCAAATTGAGATCAAAGCCCAAGGAAAGTTCCAGCCCCAGCGCTCGCCGCTTTATGTTTCGCCGCATTGCCAGCACAATAGCCGACCTTTCAAGCGTCACCCGTAGGAACCTGCATGAAACTCGACAAACCCGCCGCCATTGCCCGTCGTAACCTGGAACTGGGAAAACCGGTGCTCTCCAGCGACAACACCCTGTTCGCCGTGCTCGACAGCAAGCGCAGCCTGTGGTGGTTCGATGTGCCGGTGAAGCTGGTACTGCGCAAAGGGGCAGCCGACTGGGTCAACCTGCTGCTGCACACGCCCGAGACCGACGAGTTGCAGCACTTGAAGGTGCCGGTGAACTTCCTCAAGGCCCATCTGGAGAAGATGGAAGTGCGCCACCCCGGCAAGCGACGCTCGACCATCAGCCTGGCGCTGAGCGCTGACCGCGACTCGATGCTCCAAGACCTGCGCCCAGGCGGTGAAAGCCTGAGCTTTGCAGGTTTCAAGCAGGTCTGATCAGACCAGTTCGATGCGGTCAGCGTGGATGACGATGCGGCCATCCTTGTACAAGGCACCGATGGCCTTCTTGAAGTTGCCCTTGCTGACCCCGAACAAATCGCTGATCAACTGCGGGTCGCTCTTGTCGCTGACCGGCAGCACGCCGTTGGCGTCCTTGAGCTTGGCAAGGATCTTGTCGTTGAGGCTGTTGGCCAGGTCCTGACCAATCGGCTGCAGGCTCAGGGCAATCTTGCCGTCGCTGCGCAGCTCCTTGATGTAACCCTTCTCCTGCTTGCCCGAACGCAGGAACTTGAACACCTCGTTCTTGTGGATCAAGCCCCAGTGCTTGTTGTTGATGATCGCCTTGAAGCCCATCGGGGTTTCTTCGGCCACCAGCAAATCAACTTCCTGGCCAACCGTGTAGGTGGCCGGTACTTTATCCAGGTAGCGGTCCAGGCGCGCGGTAGCGGTGATGCGGCGGGTGCGTTTGTCCAGGTAGGCATGCACCACGCAGTATTCGCCGGCTTTCATCTGGCGCTTTTCTTCGGAGTACGGCATCAACAGGTCCTTCGGCAGGCCCCAGTCGAGGAAGATGCCGATGCTGTTGATTTCCTTGACCTTGAGGCTGGCGAACTCACCGACCTGCAGTTTGGTCTTTTCGGTGGTTGCGATCAGCTTGTCTTCGCTGTCCAGGTAGACGAAGACGTTCAGCCAGTCTTCGACCTCAGTGGGCGTGTCCTTGGGAATGTAGCGGTTAGGCAGGAGGATTTCGCCATCCGCGCCGCCGTCCAGGTACAGGCCGAAGTCCGTGTGTTTCACGATTTGCAAACTGTTGTAACGCCCAACTAAAGCCATTTCCGGAAATCCTCTTTGCGAGGTCGGCATTCTACACCCAACCGGCAAAAGGAACCGCAATGCGCCATGCTGATCTATAAAGACAAGCAAGCCACTGCAAGGATTCGCTCATGTACGCCTGCCTGTGCAAGTACCTGCGCCCCTGCCTGTTCCTGCTCGTGCCTGCCCTGCTGGCCGTGGCCTGCAGCCGCATCGACCTGGCCTACCGCAACCTCGATGTACTGGTGCCCTGGACGCTCAACGACTACCTGAACATGAACCGCCAGCAAAAGACCTGGCTCAATCAGCGCCTGAAACAGCACCTGGCCTGGCATTGCCGTACGCAGCTGCCGGGATACCTGACCTGGATCGATGAAGTCCGACAGATGGTCGCCAACGGCCAGGTCACCGAGCAGCAACTGCAGGTCCGCACACAGGAAGCCAAACAGGCCATCGCCAAGGTCGCGGATCAGATCACCCCTTCCGCGGCGCAGTTGCTCAGGGCCATGGACGATGAACAGGTGCGCGAGATGCGCCAGGCCTTTACTGACGACATCCGCGAGCGCCAGGCCAAGTTCGTCAAAACACCCCTGCCCCGGCAGATCCAGGCGCGTGCCGAGCGTATGGAAAAGCGTTTGACCCCCTGGCTGGGCGAGCTAAGCCCGCAACAACAGGTGCGCATCATGACCTGGTCGCAAGGTCTGGGTGAACAGAACCGTCAGTCAATCGCCAACCGGGCGAACTGGCAGGCGCATTTCAGCGAGGCCATGGAACAACGCCAAAGCGCCAGTTTCGAGCCACGCCTTGAACAACTGCTGAAAAACCGCGAAAGCCTGTGGACCCCGGAGTACCGCCAGGTTAATCAGCGCGCTGAACGAGAAGCCCAGCGACTGCTGGTCGACATCATGGCCCAGAGCAGCGAACAGCAGCGCCAGCACCTGGAGCTGAAACTGAGCCAGGTGCGCAAGGACTTCAGTCAGCTCAAGTGTATGAAGGGGTAGGTCTGTGGGAGCGGGCTTGCCCCGCGATACTGTTCAACACTCCCGAGCCTTGCGCCGGTAAGGGAATACATCAATCACCTTACCGCCGCGAATCGCCTCCTGCAGGCTCTTCCAGTAATCGGCATCGTACAACTCACCATGCAACTGGCTGAACAGCCGGCGCTGCCCGCTGTCGGCAAACAGGAACGGCGGAAACTCTTCGGGAAACACGTCGAGCGGACCAATCGAATACCACGGCTCGCCGGACATTTCGTCCTCGGGATAACGCGGTGGCGGGATGTAGCGAAAATTGACCTCGGTGAGAAAACAGATTTCGTCATAGTCGTAAAACACCACACGACCATGCCGGGTAACGCCGAAGTTCTTCAACAACATGTCGCCGGGAAAGATATTCGCCGCCGCTAACTGCTTGATGGCCAGACCGTAGTCTTCCAGCGCTTCACGCACCTGGGCGTCGTTGGCGTTTTCCAGGTAGAGGTTGAGCGGAGTCATCCTCCGTTCGGTCCAGCAGTGGCGCACCAGCACAGTGTCGCCTTCCACCTGCACCGTCGAAGGCGCCACCTCCAGCAACTCGGCCAGGCACTCAGGTTCGAATTTGCTCAACGGGAAGCGAAAGTCGGAAAACTCCTGGGTATCGGCCATGCGCCCGACCCGATCGACGCTTTTCACCAGACGGTACTTCTCGATCACCGTAGCCCGGTCGACGCTCTTGGACGGCGAGAAACGGTCCTTGATGATCTTGAACACGGTGTTGAAGCCCGGCAGGGTGAATACGCTCATGACCATGCCACGTACACCAGGCGCCATGATGAAGCGGTCGTCGGTGCTGGCCAGGTGATTGATCAGGGCGCGGTAGAACTCCGACTTGCCATGTTTGTAGAAGCCAATCGAAGTGTACAGCTCGGCAATGTGCTTGCCCGGCAGGATGCGCTTGAGGAAGCTGACAAAATCGGCAGGCACCGGCACATCGACCATGAAATAGGAACGGGTGAAGGAAAAGATGATCGACACCTCGGCCTCATCGGTGATCAGCGCGTCGATCTCGATGCCGTGGCCTTCGCGGTGCAACAAAGGGATCACCAGCGGCCACTGTTCATCCTGGGTATACAGGCGCCCGACCAGGTAGGCACCTTTGTTGCGGTACAGCACCGGGGTGAACAATTCCACGGCCAATGCCGGGTCTTTGCACACCCAGTCCGGCAGGTTTTCGCGCAGTTGCCCTTCGAGCCGCGCCAGGTCGCCGGCAAGATCGCCATAGGCCACGTCGAAGCAATAATCGTCGAAGACTTGCGCCAGCACACTGGCCAGGCCGCCCTGTGGCCGGTAGGTCCGCGTCTGGGCCGCGCGCTCGTGGCTGCGCAACGAAGGCCGGGTGGTATGGATGAACATGCAGCCATCGCTGATCAGGTCATGGCTGAACAGGCTGCAGAAGATCGAGTTGTACCAGGTCTCGGACAGCTCATCGTCCAGACGCGGGTCGATCAGGCCGATGTACGCGCTTTTGACCAGCGGCCACTGCGCCACCTCCAGCAACACCTCGGCGTCAAATGCCTGATGCAACCAGGTACTGACTTCGCTGACCTTTTCCTCATAGAGGTTGATCCGCGCCGCCGAGGCGCTCTGGGTCTGTTGCCATTGAGCCTGCTCGAAGCGGGCGCGGGCGCCAATAGTGATCTGGCGAAAATGCTCACGGTAATCGTCGAAGCCATCGAGGATCATCCGGGCGATATCGGCGGCCGGCCAGTGCTGGGGCATACATCAGACCTCTGCGGGAATGTCGAAGCCTGAGCTTAGCCAGTCGCCGTGGGCAGGGAAAGCCTGGCGACACGGCTGTATCGGCCAAACTCACTGCCTCGGGAATTTCAGCGCAAGAAAGGGAGAGAACGGCCCCTGCGTTGTAACGTAAACTCGCGCCCCGCCCCAAAGGACCCGGAGAGCCCCATGAGCCCCATCGCCATCACCCGCCTGTTGATTCTTGCCGCTGTCTGGGGGGCCAGCTTTCTGTTCATGCGCATCATCGCGCCGGTGCTCGGCACCGTGCCCACCGCGTTCTTTCGGGTGTCGATCGCTTGCCTTGGCTTGTTGGTGATACTCGCCCTGCTGCGGGTGCGCTGGGATTTCAACGGCAAGCTCAAGGCCTGCCTGGTGCTGGGCATGATCAACTCGGGGATTCCGGCCACGCTTTATTCGGTGGCGGCCCAGGTGCTGCCGGCCGGTTACTCGGCAATCTTCAATGCCACCACGCCGTTGATGGGCGTGCTGATTGGTGCGTTGTTCTTCCGTGAACCGATGACCCTGGCCAAGCTAAGCGGCATTTTCCTTGGATTGTTCGGTGTCGGCATTCTCAGCGGAGCGGGCCCGGTGGCGTTTGACCACAAGCTGTTGCAAGGGGCCATTTCATGCCTGGCGGCGACCACCTGTTACGGCTTTGCCGGCTTTCTTGCGCGACGCTGGCTCGATCATCAGGGCGGCCTCGACAGCCGGCTGTCGGCCCTGGGCAGCATGATGGGGGCGACCTTGCTGCTATTGCCGATGTTTGCTTACAGCGTGGTCACCCAGCCGCTGGCGAGCTGGGGCGGCTGGGAGGTGTGGCTGTCACTGCTGGGCCTGGGCCTGGTGTGTACCGCGTTTGCCTACATTCTGTACTTTCGCCTGCTCAGCGAGATCGGCCCGGTCAAGGCCAGCACCGTGACCTTCATGATCCCGGCCTTCGGTGTGCTCTGGGGGGCCTGGCTGCTGGATGAGCCACTGTCGATGGCGCACCTGTATGGCGGGGTGTTGATTGCTGTGGCGTTGTGGTTGGTGCTCAAGCCGGCACGCGCCTGATCGCGGGACAGGCCCGCTCCCACCGGGTCGGTAGGAGCGGGCTTGCCCCGCGATGTAACGGATGTCAATCAGCCTGAAGTTGCGCCGCTGCAGCCGCTGGCTTGCGGAACACAAACAGCAGGCCGATCACGATCAGCCCCATACCCACCAAACTCAACGCCGCCAGGCGGTTACCGAAGATCAGGTAGTCCATTACTGCCGTCACCGCAGGCACCAGGTAGAACAGGCTGGTGACATTGACCAGGTTGCCCTTGGCAATCAGCCGGTACAACAGCAGGGTTGCCAGCAACGAGACCACCAGCCCCATCCACAGCAGAGCGCCGATGAAACTGCCTGTCAGTTCGACGTGCAGCGGCTGCAACGGCGCAATCACCGCACACATCAGCAACCCGGCGATGTACTGCAGCGGCAAGGTGCCCATGGGGTTGCTGGTGATGCGCTTTTGCATGATCGAGCCGAAGGTCATGCTCGCCAGCGCCAGCAATGCAAAGAGCATCCCCATCAAGGAGACCCCTCCCAGATTGATCCCCTGATAGACCACCATGATCAGCCCGCTCAAGCCCAGCCCGAGGCCGAACAATCGGCTCCAGGAACGCTGACGCTCCATCAACACCACGGTGAGGATAGGTTGCACGCCCATGACCGTGGCCATCACGCCGGGCGTCACCTGGGTGTTCAGCGCCAGCAGATAGAAGATCTGATAGGCACCGAGCAACACGCAACCGGTGGCCAGCGCTTGCAGCACCGCCGCCCGCCCGCGCGGCCAGCGCAACCTGAGCAACGGTGCGAGCAGCAACAGACCGCACAGGGCCAGGGCTGAACGCATCAGCAGGAAAGCAAAGGGACTGGCATGGGCCAGGCCCAGCTTGGAGACGATCGCCCCGCTACTCCAGAGCAGGACGAACAGGCTGGTGGTGGCCGCCGAGGCCACGGATTCTTTCGATAGAGCAAACATGAATGCCACCTGTAATTCGGGCAGATAAGCCGAACGGTGCTGCCCGCTGGGGGCAGCCAACCGTATTCAGTAGGGTGCAGGTGTGTCGGGTCGCAGCGGTTGGCCGCTTAGCCCAGCACTACCACGCCTGGTGGTGCGACAACGCACACAACCACGCTACTGACAGGTGGTGGGTAGTGACTGATCATGGCCGGCTGCTGACTCCCACGCACGACTACCACCGCGTCGGGCGCGGTAGCGAATACGGTGCGAAGTGGGGAAGCTGGCATGAGCAGGTCTTCGGTGAGGTGAAGTGGGTTTGACTATAGCGGTGAGTTCATCGCGGGGCAAGCCCGCTCCCACTGGAGGTCTGGAACCTGTGGGAGCGGGCTTGCCCCGCGATGCTGTCTCAGAACAACCAGTGATACAGCAGGTAAGCCACCACCACCGCCAGCACCGGACGCAACACCCGGTAGGCCTTGGGATTGGCACGCTTGAACTGTTTGACCCGGCCGCTGATCACGTTGCTGAAGCGCTTGCTCCAGGCATAAGCCCGGTTGATCCCGCCAACGCGCTCGTCATCGGTGTTCTGCGGCGCAGTGGCGCGGCCAAGGAAAGCGCTGACTTTGCGGTTGATGCGGGTCATCAGCGGGCTGTTGAGCGGACGCTCGACGTCGCAGAAGAGGATCACCCGGGTAGTCTCTGTCTCGTTTTTCACCCAGTGCACATAGGTTTCATCGAACATCACATCTTCACCGTCGCGCCACGCATAAGCCTGGCCATCGACGTAGATCCGGCAGTTGTCGGAGTTTGGCGTCGACAGGCCCAGGTGATAACGCAGGGAGCCGGCGAACGGGTCACGGTGCGGGTTGAGGTGGCTGCCACCGGGCAGCAAGGCGAACATCGCACCCTTGACGTTGGGGATGCTGTTGACCAGTTCAACGGTCTTCGGGCACAGCACTTCGGCCGATGGCAGCGCTTTGTCGTACCACTTCAGGTAGAAACGCTTCCAGCCCTTCTTGAAGAATGAACCGAAACCGGCGTCGTTGTCTTTCTCGGCGGCGCGGATGTAACCCTCGTCGAACAGGTGCATGGCCTCTTCGCGGATAACTTCCCAGTTGTCCTTGAGTACATCGAGCTCGGGAAACCGGCCGCGGTCCAGGTAGGGTTTGGAGGGCACGCCGGAAAACAGGTACATCAAGGCGTTATAGGGGGCGAACAGCGCCGAATGGTTGACGAACTGGCGCAACATCGGCAAGCGCGCCTTGCCACGCAGGTGCACATACAACGTGCTGCCGAAAAACATCAGCAATATACCTGCCTTGGCGACTAACGAAACAGTCATGCAACACTCCTTGGAATTTCGATCAAGCCATTGCTGCCGGATTAATCAAACATCATAAACCGATCTGGCACCGGGAAAAATCACCGGTGCCAGCATTCAGTGTTAAGGATTGTGCAACAGTGTCCGGCGCTGATTATTGCTCTTGATCAGCGCCAAAGCGCTTTACTGCTGGTTCTCCTGATCGGTGAACAGGTCGCTGAAGAGCATGCTCGACAGGTAGCGTTCCCCGGAATCGGGCAGGATCACGACGATGGTCTTGCCTTGCATTTCAGGCTTTTCCGCCAGGCGCACCGCCACTGCCATCGCCGCGCCGGAGGAAATCCCGCAGAGAATGCCCTCCTCCTGCATCAGGCGCAGGGCCATGACCTTGGACTCCTCGTCACTGACCAGCTCGACCTGATCGACCATTTTCAGGTCGAGGTTATTCGGCACAAAGCCGGCACCAATGCCCTGGATCTTGTGCGGGCTGGGCTTGACCTCTTGGCCAGTCATCGTCTGGGTGATCACCGGCGAAGTAAGCGGTTCGACGGCTACGGAAAGGATCGCCTTACCTTGCGTCTGTTTGATGTAGCGCGACACCCCGGTGATGGTGCCACCGGTGCCGACACCCGCAACCAGCACATCGACCGCGCCGTCGGTATCGTTCCAGATCTCCGGGCCGGTGGTTTTCTCGTGAATCGCGGGGTTGGCCGGGTTATCGAACTGGGCGGGCATGAAATACTGGGCGGTATCACTGGCAACGATTTCACCGGCCTTTTCAATCGCCCCTTTCATCCCTTTGGCAGGTTCGGTCAACACCAGTTCGGCGCCCAGAGCCTTGAGCACCTTGCGTCGCTCGATGCTCATCGACGCCGGCATGGTCAGCAGCAGCTTGTAGCCGCGCGCGGCAGCAACAAAGGCCAGGCCGATACCGGTATTGCCCGAGGTCGGCTCGACAATGGTCATGCCCGGCTTGAGCTTGCCGCTGCTTTCCGCGTCCCAGATCATGTTCGCGCCGATCCGGCATTTGACCGAATAACCCGGGTTACGCCCTTCGGTCTTGGCCAGAATGGTCACGCCGCGCGGGGCGATGCGGTTGATCTGGACCAGCGGCGTATTGCCGATGGAATGCGCGTTGTCAGCAAAGATACGGCTCATGACGGGGGTCCTTTTAGCACCGGAGCAGAAAACTTCAAGGGTAAGCCTGCCTCCAGGGCGAGTCCACCCCTGACACGTCCGGCAACATCCTTGCCCTGACCAGGTCACCAAGTGACGCTCCATTCAGAGACTGAATAGAGCGTCTGCGTTCCCAGTCGACCAGAGCCCGCGTTATAGTCGTGCATGACAATTTTTCTGCCAGGGGCCATGTACCCCCGGCACTACGTTAGAGGATCGGTTCATGAAGTTCGAAGGCACCAGCACCTACGTCGCCACCAACGACCTGAAACTGGCAGTCAACGCGGCGATCACCCTGGAACGGCCACTGCTGGTCAAGGGCGAACCCGGCACCGGCAAGACCATGCTCGCCGAACAGTTGGCCGAGTCCTTTGGCGCCAAGCTGATCACCTGGCACATCAAGTCGACCACCAAGGCTCACCAGGGCCTCTACGAGTACGATGCGGTCAGCCGCCTGCGGGATTCGCAACTGGGGGTGGACAAGGTCCACGACGTGCGCAACTACCTGAAGAAGGGCAAGCTCTGGGAAGCGTTCGAATCCGAGGAGCGGGTCATTCTGCTGATCGACGAAATCGACAAGGCCGACATCGAGTTCCCCAACGACCTGTTGCAGGAGCTGGACCGGATGGAGTTCTACGTTTACGAGATCGACGAGACGATCAAGGCTAAACAGCGCCCGATCATCATCATTACCTCGAACAACGAAAAAGAGCTGCCGGACGCCTTCCTGCGCCGCTGCTTCTTCCACTACATCGCCTTCCCCGACCGTGACACCCTGCAGCAGATCGTCGATGTGCACTACCCGAACATCAAGAAAGACCTGGTCAGCGAAGCGCTGGACGTGTTCTTCGATGTACGCAAGGTACCGGGCCTGAAGAAAAAGCCGTCGACCTCGGAACTGGTCGACTGGCTCAAGCTGCTGATGGCCGACAACATCGGCGAAGCCGTGCTGCGTGAGCGCGATCCGACCAAGGCCATCCCGCCGTTGGCCGGTGCCCTGGTGAAAAACGAACAGGACGTGCAACTGCTCGAGCGCCTGGCCTTCATGAGCCGTCGCGGTAATCGCTGAGCCCGGGGGCAATTGCCATGCTGCTCAATCTGTTCAATGAAATGCGCGCGGCCAAAGTACCCGTATCGGTGCGTGAGCTGCTTGATCTGCTCAATGCCCTCAAGCAGCGGGTGACCTTTGCCGACATGGACGAGTTCTACTTCCTGTCGCGGGCGATCCTGGTCAAGGACGAACGCCATTTCGACAAGTTCGACCGGGCCTTTTCCGCCTACTTCAAGGGCCTGGAAAACCTCGACCGACACCTGGAAGCGCTGATTCCCGAAGACTGGCTGCGCAAGGAGTTCGAGCGCTCGCTGACCGACGAGGAACGCGCGCAGATCCAGTCCCTGGGTGGCCTGGACAAGCTGATCGAAGAGTTCAAGAAACGCCTGGAAGAACAGAAGGAACGCCATGCCGGTGGCAACAAGTGGATCGGCACCGGCGGTACCAGCCCGTTCGGTTCGGGGGGCTATAACCCCGAAGGGATTCGCATCGGCGATGCCGGTAAACGCCAGGGCAAGGCGGTCAAGGTCTGGGACCAGCGCGAGTACAAGAACCTCGATGACCAGGTCGAACTGGGCACGCGCAATATCAAGCTGGCCCTGCGCCGCTTGCGCAAGTTCGCGCGCCAGGGTGCGGCCGAAGAGTTGGATATCGACGGCACCATCGACCACACCGCCCGCGATGCCGGCCTGCTCAACATCCAGATGCGCCCGGAGCGGCGTAATAGCGTCAAGTTGCTGCTGCTGTTCGACATCGGCGGTTCGATGGACGCTCACGTGAAGATCTGCGAAGAGCTGTTCTCGGCCTGCAAGACCGAGTTCAAGCACCTGGAGTACTACTACTTCCACAACTTCGTTTATGAGTCGGTGTGGAAGAACAACATGCGCCGCACCTCTGAACGTACCTCGACCATGGATCTGCTGCACAAGTACGGCGCCGACTACAAAGTGGTGTTCGTTGGCGATGCGGCCATGGCGCCCTACGAGATCACCCAGCCGGGCGGTAGCGTCGAGCACTGGAACGAAGAAGCCGGTTACGTGTGGATGCAGCGCTTCATGGAGAAGTACAAGAAGCTTATCTGGATCAACCCTTACCCCAAGGACACCTGGGGGTATACCGCTTCGACCAACATCGTGCGCGAGTTGATCGAAGACCGGATGTTTCCACTGACCTTGCGTGGATTGGAAGAAGGGATGCGGTTTTTATCCAAGTGATACCGGAACCTGTAGGAGCGGATTTATCCGCGATGGCCTGCACAGCAGGCCTATTTAGGGCCGCGTTGCGCCCCATCGCGGATAAATCCGCTCCTACAATTCAAACCGCTGCAAATAATCCCGCTGTTGCTGCCAGGCCAGCTCCTGCACCACTGGCCTGAACCTGACCACACTCCCCGGCAACAACTGCGCCAGCCGCGCCAGCGCCAACGGCGTCAATGCCCCCAACCGCGGATAGCCACCAATGGTCTGGCGATCATTGAGCAGCACGATCGGCTGCCCATCCGGTGGTACCTGCACTGCCCCCAGCGGAATTCCCTCGGAAATCATCGGTGCGCCCTGATACTGCAAGGCCGGGCCCAGCAAACGTATGCCCATGCGGTCGGCGCGGCTGTCCAGGGTCCAGTCACGGTTGAACGCCTCAAACAGGCTGATACCACTGAAATCGCCGATCTGCGCGCCCAGAACCAGATCGAGTGCGCTGTTATCAGTCAGGTCCGGCCGCAATCCCTCAGGCACTGTTTTCAGCCCTGAAGCCGTCCCGCGGTATTCGAGCTGTTGCCCCTTGGCCAGCGCTGAACCCAGTCCATCAAGCCCGCCCAGCTCCTCTCGCACAACACTGGCACAACTGCCCAGCACCTGCGGCGCAGTAAAGCCTCCAGGCGCGGCAAGATAGGCGCGAGCGCCCTGCAACGGTTGGTTAAGGCGCAGACGCTGGCCTCGGTTCAGGGTAAAGCTGGACCAGGGTTTGAGCGGCTCACCGTCGATGCGCGCATCCAGGTCGGCGCCGGTCAGCGCCAGACAGCAATCCTGCTCGGCGACCAGGCTGAAGCCTCCCAGGGTCACTTCCACCACCGCCGCCTCGGCAGGGTTGCCCAGCAGCCAGTTGGCCCAGCGCATCGAGACCCAGTCCAGCGCCCCGCCCTGGGTCACGCCCAGATGGCGCACGCCAAAACGTCCGGCATCCTGCAGCAGACACAGCGGCGTGCTGGCCTCAATCGACAAGCGGCTCATGCCAAGGCCTCCAGCGGGGTATCGTCGCCGCCCAGGTTGATAAAGGTGGCGCGATCCACGGCGACGAAACGCACCCGGTCGCCCGGTTGCAACAGACTGTAGCCGTCACGTTCGCGGTCAAAGAGTTTGCTCGGGGTGCGGCCGATCAGGTTCCAGCCACCCGGCGACACCGCCGGGTAGGCTGCGGTCTGGCGCTCGGCGATGCCGACGCTGCCTGCCGCCACGCGCTTGCGCGGGGTGGCCAGACGCGGCGCGGCCAGGGCCTCTTCAACCAGGCCCATGAAGGCAAAACCGGGGGCGAAGCCAAGGGCGAACACCTGATATTCGCGTTCACTGTGACGGCGAACGATATCGGCCACCGAGGTAGCGCAACGCTCGGCCAGCAGGCTCAGTTCCGGACCGACACTCAGGTCGTACCACACCGGAATCTCGTGCTGGCGCCCGCCGCTGCCGTTATCCGGCTGCAGGTTTTCCAGCGCTTCGCGAATCAAGGTGCGGGCCTGCTCCGGCGACAGTTGCAGCAGGTCGAAATGCACCATCAGCGTGGTGTAAGAAGGCACCAGGTCAACCAGATGCCCGGCGAACACCGTGCGCAAGCGCTGACTGGCCGCCAGCATCCAGGGCATGTTGGCTTCATCGATGGCGTCGAACAGACGCACCATCAGGCAGTCGATGGCCACCGTTTCAATGCGGTAGCTCATGACGCCACCAGGGCATCAAGGGCCTGGCGAATCTGTTGCACCGCCGCCACCGAGCTTTCGTTATCGCCATGCACGCACAGGGTCTGGGCCTGCAGGCGCAGCTCGCTACCGTCCACGGCGATCAATGGCTCGCCACGCGCCAGACGCAGGGCCTGGTCGACGATCCGCGCCGGATCGTGATGCACCGCACCCGGCAAGCGCCGCGAGACCAGATGACCGGCGGCATCGTAGGCGCGGTCAGCAAAGGCTTCGAACCACAAGGTAACGCCGTACTCGTCACCCAAGGCCTGAGCCGCACTGTTGTCGGCCGTAGCCATGAGCATCAGCGGCAACTGCCGGTCATAGCTAGCCAGCGCTTCAAGTACGGCGCGCAGTTTGAGCGGCTCAGCCATCATGTCGTTGTACAGCGCACCATGGGGTTTTACATAGGCAACCCGCGTGCCCTGGGTACGGCAGATGCCCTCCAGCGCACCGATCTGGTAGTGCAGCAGGTCACGGATTTCCTCGGCGCTGCAGGCCATGGAGCGGCGGCCGAAGCCGGCCAGGTCCTGATAGGCCGGGTGGGCACCGATGCGCACGTTACTGGCGATGGCCAGGGCCACCGTCTTGCGCATGATCCCCGGATCCCCGGCATGGAAACCGCAGGCGATGTTGGCGCAATCCACAAAGGGCATGACCTGGGCGTCCAGGCCCATGGTCCAGCTGCCGAAACTCTCACCCATATCGCAATTCAGTAGCAGGCGGCTCACGTCTGTCACTCCTTCAGGCTCGACCTTATTGGGCTTCAAGTTCTTTGCCACGGGTTTCCGGCAGGCTCAGCGCCGCCAGGATTACCACCCCGTAGGACACCGCTGCAAATGCGCCGATACCCAGGCCCAGCGGGATCTTCTGGCTGAGCATACCGATCAGCAGCGGGAAGAACGCCGCCAGCGCACGACCGATGTTGTAGCAGAAGCCCTGCCCCGAGCCACGGATGCGGGTAGGAAACAGTTCGGTGAGGAAAGCCCCCATGCCACTGAAGATACCCGAGGCGAAGAAGCCCAGCGGGAAGCCCAGCCAGAGCATCACGCCATCGCTGACCTGCATCTGGGTATACAGCAGGACGATGATGAACGAACCCACGGCGAACAGGATGAAGTTCTTTTTGCGTCCCAGCAGGTCAGTGAGATAAGCGCTGATTACATAGCCGATGTACGAGCCGAAAATCACCATGGCCAGGTAGCCACCGGTGCCGAGCACGCTCAGGCCGCGCTCGTTCTTGAGGAAGGTCGGCAACCAGGAGGTGATCGCGTAGTAACCGCCCAGCGCACCGGTGGTCAGCAGCGAAGCACGGATAGTGGTGAAGAGCATGCCGGGGGCAAAAATCTCATAGAAATGCGACGGTGCTTGGGTTTTTTCCGCCGCCTTGGCCTGGCGGTAGATTTCCGGGTCCTTGACCAGACGGCGGACGAAGATCACGAATACCGCAGGCACGATGCCCAGCAGGAACAGCGCGCGCCAGGCGTCTTCAGGCGGCAGCAAGGTGAACAGCACGGCATAGAGAACCGCCGTCAGACCCCAGCCAATGGCCCAGCCAGACTGCACCATGCCGACCGCCTTGCCGCGATCCTTGGCACGGATGACCTCGCCGATCAGCACCGCACCAGCGGTCCATTCACCGCCGAAACCGAAGCCCATCAGGGTGCGGGCGATCAACAGCTGTTCATAGTTCTGGGCGAAGCCGCAGAGGAAGGTGAAAAAGGCGAACCACAGCACCGTCAGTTGCAGGGTGCGGACCCGGCCAATACGATCGGAGAGGATGCCGGCGATCCAGCCGCCCAGCGCCGAGGCGATCAGGGTGCTGGTGTGAATCAACCCGGCTTCGGCGGTGGTAATGCCCCACAGCATGATCAAGGTGGGGATGACGAAGCTGAGCATCTGGGTGTCCATGCCATCCAGGCCGTAGCCGATCTTGCAGCTCCAGAAGGTCCGTCGTTCCTGTTTGTTGATGTTGCGGTACCAGTCGAAAGGTCCCGCCACTGAACTGGATTTGACCTGTTGCTGCACGCCCGATGGGTTCATGGTTGCCTCAGCTTGTTGGTATTGTTTTAAAGGCGGCGATCTTTGTCGCAACCGTGACCGACATTTTTCGATGGCCTCGGGTTATCGTCCAACGAGAAAAACCAGCGGTCTGGCATAAGAAAAATTTGATCAGTGAGCGCAGCATGAACCTCAAGTTCCTCGAAACCTTTGTCTGGGTGGCCCGGCTCAAGAGCTTTCGCCTGACCGCGGAAAAGCTCTTCACCACCCAGGCGTCGATCTCCAGCCGCATCGCCGCGCTTGAGGCCGACCTCGGGGTCAAGCTGCTGCTGCGCGATTCACGCGGGGTCAGCCTGACGCCCGAGGGCAGCAAGGTGCTCGAGTACGCCGAGCAGATGCTCGACACTGCCAAGGCGCTCAAGCAGTCGCTGGACAGCGACCGGGCCAAGGTTGGGCGGATACGCCTGGGGGTGATGGACACGGTGATCCATACCTGGATGAGCCCGCTGGTCTCGGAACTGATGGAGCGCTATCCGCAGGTAGAAATCGAACTGGTCGCCGATACTGCGCTCAATTTGCGCGAACAGCTGCAAAAAGGCTTTCTCGATGTGATCCTGCAAACCGACCTGCTACGCCAGGAATCGATCCGTAGCCTGGACCTGGCGCGCTACCCGATGGGCTGGATTGTCGCCAGCCAGTCGATCTACAACCGCGACTATGCCTCGCTCGCCGAGCTGGCCCGCGAGCGCATCGTGACCTTTTCGAAAAACTCCCGGCCGCACCAGGAAGTGCTCAGCCTGCTACAGGCCGAAGGCGTCAGCGCACCGCGCCTGAACTGTGTGAACTCGGTGGCGGCGATCACCCGCTTGCTGCGTGACGGCTTCGGCATCGGCGCCCTGCCGCCTGCGCTGGTCAGCGAAGAGCTGGCCAGGGGTGAACTGGTCCTGCTGCCGCTGGTGCAACAGCCACCGAGCCTGGAGCTGGTGGTGGCCTGGCAGACCGGGGTCGAGCTGGTCGATGAGGTGGTGGCGCTGTGTCGCAATGTGCTTGAACGCTACGCCGCCAATGCCGGGCCCGAGCGGATCAAGCTGGTCTAGCGCCAGCTCTCCGCCACCGGTTTGCGCCGCCCGCCAAGCACTACCCAGCCGACCAGCAACAACAGGCTTTCCACCAGCAGCGCCAGCAGCAAGGCACAGCTCAGCCCCCAGGCCAGCGCCTCGGGGGCCAGGAGAATCTGGTAGCTGTAGCCGTTGAGGGTTTCTTCGCGCAGCTGGCTGTCGGCGCGCACCAGCACATGCCAGGTCCGCTCCAGCCAGGGGCCCTGGAGGATCTGCCACTCGTGTTCGAACTGGCGATTACGGATCAGCAGACTGTCGATGCTGTTGGCATCGCTGTTGAACACCGGGTCGTCGCTGCTGCGGTAGTGACGCACCAGCGCCTGCAGATCGCCATTGAAGAAGCGTCTGGCGGTGGCCTCGAAGCCCTTGAGCCCTTCGCGAGATTCCAGCAGGTGCGCCTCGACCCGCTGGCTGTAGTCATTGATCAGGCCAGGTACCTGCACCCCTACCAGCAACCCGAAGGTGAACAGCAGCAACCGCAGATAACTTCTGAACATGGGCTATCCCTTAGCGTTGTCCTTGGGCGATACATTCACCACGGCGCCACAGGCCCCACTGGCCGGGCTCGTAGCGCTGCCAGGTTTCGTTCTCGGTCAGCGCCTCGGTGGCAATCACCGTGACCACGTCATTGGGGGTGGTTTCAGCCTGGAAGTCGACGATCATGTCGACGTCCTTGAGGCGCGCCGGCCCGAACGGTGCCCGGCGGGTGATATGCACAAGCTTGGTCGAGCAGAAACAGAACAGCCAGTCGCCATCGCTGAGCAGGCAGTTGAACACGCCCTTGCCGCGGTACTCGGCGCAAACCTCGACCAGCACCGGCAGCAGCACTTCAACCGGCACCGGCTCCGGGAACGCCTCGCGTACCCGATTGAGCAGGTCGCAGAAGGCCGCTTCGCTGTCGGTATCGCCAATTGGCCGATAGAAGCTGGCCCGGCCCTGGAACTCGCCAAGCTGACCGTTATGGGCGAAACACCAGTTGCGTCCCCACAGCTCGCGGACGAACGGATGGGTGTTGGACAGGCAGACCTTGCCGACATTGGCCTGGCGAATGTGGCCGATCACCACCTCGCTCTTGATCGGATAACGCTGCACCAGGTTGGCCACTTCCGACTCGCAGCTCGCCGCCGGGTCCTGGAACAGGCGTAGGCCGCGACCTTCGTAGAAGCCGATACCCCAGCCATCGCGGTGCGGTCCAGTGCGCCCCCCACGTTGCATCAGCCCGGTGAAGCTGAAAACGATGTCGGTCGGCACATTGGCACTCATGCCCAGTAGTTCACACATGCTTGACTGCTCCCGGGCACATCCTACAAGCGCGGCTCGACCCGCGAACGATTGCCGCCCAGTGGTGCTTCAGGCGGGTTGCGGTAGCGATCACTGCTGTTGGCGGCAAACGACTCGTCGACCAACGCTTCTTCGGCATCACGTTTGGCGGCCGCTTCGGCCTGCTCGCGACGGGCCTTGGCGCGTTTTTCCAGCGGCCAGCGCAGCACCACGAACAGCCCGTAGAGCACAAAGGCGATCATGCCGTACATGGCCAGGTCGGCGGCGGCACGCAAAGCGTTGTTGCCGACCTTGAACAGCAGGTCGAGGGCGGTAATGGCAATCGCTGGGGCGAACTTGTCCTTGACCGGATCGATGATGGTCGGGGTCAGCAGCAAGACTGCCATCAGCACCCGCAGCGGTTCGCGCAACCAGCGCCACATCCAGCGGGTCAGGCGAAAGCCCACCGCCAGGCACCCCAGGGCGGCCAGGGCGTAAAGGCCCCAGGCGAGCAGATAGTCGTTCTCGGTCATGGTGTCCGTGGCAAGCTAAGCAAATAGACGCTTATGATAAACACATTTCAGCGCGCAGGCGCCCCCCAGCCAAGAGATCCCCGCATGTCCGCAGACGCCACCGCTCCCCGCGCCCCGATTGCCCGCAAAGCCGAAGGCGCTGATCCCTATGCCTGGCTCCAGGAGCGTGACAGCCCTGCAGTCATTGCTTACCTGAACGAAGAGAATGCCTACCAGGCGGCGCAACTGGCCGACCAGGCGCAATTGCGCGAACAGTTGTTCGAAGAGATCAAGGGCCGGATTCAAGAGACCGATCTGTCGGTGCCCTCGCCCTGGGGCCCTTACCTCTACTACAGCCGCACCTCGGCAGGTGAGGAATATCCACGCCATTACCGCTGCCCGCGCCCGACTGACGACTCCAATAGCGTCGACGAAAGCCGGGAAGAACTGCTGCTGGACCCCAACCCGCTGGCCAACGGCGGCTTCCTGTCCCTCGGTGCCTTCAACATCAGCCCTGACCATCAGCGCCTGGCTTACAGCCTCGATACCAGCGGCGATGAAATCTACACCCTGTACGTCAAAGACCTGACCAGCGGCGCCATCGAGCAACTGCCGTTCGACAATTGCGACGGCAGCATGACCTGGGCCAACGACAACCAGACGCTGTTCTTCGCCGAACTGGACGACACCCACCGCCCGCACAAACTGCTGCGCCATCGCCTCGGGCGTGAAGGTTGCCAGGCGATTTTCGAAGAAACCGACGGGCGCTTCTTCCTGCATTGCTACCGGTCCAGCTCCGAACGCCAACTGATCCTGCTGCTCAACAGCAAGACCACCAGTGAAGCCTGGGTGCTCGACGCCGAACAGCCTGACGGCGACTTCACCTGCCTGGCGCCACGCGTCGAAGGCCATGAATACTTCCCCGACCACGGCCAGCTCGACGGCCAGTGGCGCTGGTTCATCCGCACCAACCAGGATGGCATCAACTTCGCCCTGTACCAGGCCGCCAGTGAGCAGGTACCGACCCGCGAACAGTGGCAACTGCTGGTGCCCCACCGTGACACGGTGATGCTCGAAGGCCTGAGCCTGAACGCCAGTGCCCTGAGCCTGAGCCTGCGTGAAGGCGGCCTGCCGATCATCGAAGTACGCCCGCAAGGCCTTGCGTCTTACCGGGTCGAATTGCCGGATGCGGCCTACAGCCTGTACGTGCAGGACAGCCTGGAATTTGCCAGCCCGCGCATCCGCCTGCGCTACCAGGCCCTGAACCGCCCGGCCCAGGTGCGCCAGCTGGAGCTGGCCGACGGCGCCCAGCAGGTCCTCAAGGAAACCCCGGTGCTCGGCCCCTTCGACCCCGACGCCTATGTCAGCCAGCGTCTCTGGGCCACGGCCAGTGACGGTACCCAGGTGCCGATCAGCCTGGTCCAGCGCCGCAGCGACCTGGGCAAGCCGGTGCCGCTGTACCTGTATGGCTATGGCGCTTATGGCGAAAGCCTCGACCCGTGGTTCTCGCATGCGCGCCTGAGTCTGCTCGATCGCGGCGTAGCCTTCGCCATTGCCCACGTGCGTGGCGGCGGTGAACTGGGCGAAGCCTGGTACCGGGCGGGCAAACAGGAACACAAACACAACACTTTCAGCGACTTCATCGCCTGTGCCGAACACCTGATCGCCCAGGGTGTGACCTCTGCCGAGCAACTGGCGATCAGTGGCGGCAGTGCTGGCGGCCTGCTGATCGGCGCGGTGCTCAACCAGCGCCCCGAGCTGTTCAAGGCGGCGATTGCCGAAGTGCCGTTCGTCGATGTGCTCAACACCATGCTCGACCCGGACCTGCCTTTGACCATCACCGAATATGACGAGTGGGGCAACCCGCAAGAGCCTGAGGTGTATGAGCGAATCAAGGCGTATGCACCTTACGAGAACGTCAAAGCCCAGGCTTATCCGGCCCTGCTGGTGGTGGCCGGCTACAACGACAGCCGCGTGCAGTACTGGGAAGCGGCCAAGTGGGTGGCCAGGCTGCGGGTGACCAAGACCGACGACAATCTGCTGCTGCTCAAGACCGAGATGGATGCCGGGCACGGCGGCATGAGCGGGCGCTATCAAGGGCTGCGGGATGTGGCGCTGGAATACGCTTTTGTCTTTAAAGTGCTGGGTTTGGTGTAAATCGGAATTTTTGTTGTCTGAGCCATTGATTCGCCGGCAACGCCGGCTCCCACAGGGATTGGTTTAGCCTGTGGGAGCCGGCGTTGCCGGCGATAGACACCACAAATCAACAAGAAACGACTGCAAATGCCTGAACCAACCCACCTGAATAATGAAATCCGCGACATGCTCATGGACTGCGGCCTGTTCGATCAGTTGCAACCCGGCGACTTCCAGCACGCCGCCGGTTACTTCAGCATCAGCACCCTCGGTACCGGCGAGGAAATCTTCGCCGAGGGCGATGCCGGCACGTTCATGTGCATCATCCATCACGGCGTGGTCTCGGTACGCAAAACCGACAGCGATCAGCGCCAGGTGGAAATCGCCACCCTGCGCAAGGGCCGGGCCTTTGGCGAAATGGCCGTGCTCGACGGCGAACGGCGCTCGGCCAGTTGCGTGGCGGCCAGTGACTGCCAGTTGCTGAGCCTGGGCAAGGACTCGCTGGAAAAGATGATCAACGACGCACCGAAAATTGCCGCCAAGATCATCCGTGCCCTGGCCGTAGCACTTTCCCGCCGCTTGCGCATGCAGGACGGCCAGCGCCTGTCACAGGTCTAGTCGGCTTTCTTGTCCTTGCTGTCATCAGGCGTCAGCCCGGGCAAGGGCTGATCCCTGGGTGGCACGGGCACTTTGATCGACGGCAGCAGCGGCGAACCCGGTCGCGCATCACCGGCCCGCGGTATGCTGCTGGGGGTGATCTGCGGATAAGGGGTCGGGGTCGCCGTCCCCGGTGCGCCCGGCACCGGGGCAATGGGCCGTGGCTGCAGGTCGGCGGCCTGCACCGTTTGCAGGCTGGCGAAGAACAACGCGGCAATGGTCAGGCAGCGCATGCGCAGACTCCTTCAAACACCTTCTGACAGCCTACTCCCAAGCGTAGCGGTTTGCCTGTCCGAACGGACCGCCAGCACGCTAAACTTCAGGTATAACCGTAACAAGCCCGAGAAAAGGTAATCCCATGAGTTCGTCATCCTCTGCCGCCGCCACCGCACGGCTCGACCGCATCCTTGCCGACGCCAAGCGCGACAAGGAGATGGGCTATCGCGACAAGGCCCTGAAAATGTACCCGCACGTCTGCGGTCGTTGCGCCCGGGAGTTCTCCGGCAAGCGCCTGAGCGAACTGACCGTGCACCACCGTGACCACAACCACGACAACAACCCCCAGGACGGTTCCAACTGGGAGCTGCTGTGCCTGTACTGTCACGACAACGAGCATTCCCGCTACACCGACCAGCAGTACTTCAGCGAAGGCTCCACCAGCAGTCCGAGCATCGCCAAGGCCACCCACAACCCGTTCGCCGGGCTTGCCGGTCTGCTGAAAAAAGACTGATCGCAATCCCCTGACCCACGGTAGCCGGCAAGCCCGTATAATCGCGTTCTTTTTTGCGAAGGGCCCCGGCACGTGGCGAACAAACGGTACAGCTGCATTGGTCTGTTCAACCCCAAGTCAGCGGAGAACGTCGGTTCAGTGATGCGCGCGGCGGGTTGCTACGGCGTCAACTCGGTGTTCTACACCGGCAAACGTTATGAGCGCGCGCGCGACTTCGTCACCGACACCAAGCGTGTGCACTACGACATCCCGCTGATCGGCATCGACGATCTGCAGAAGATCATCCCTCTGGGTTGTACCCCCGTGGCCGTAGAACTGGTCGACGGCGCCCGCCCGCTGCCCGAGTACACCCACCCGGACCGCGCCATCTACATCTTTGGCCCTGAAGACGGCTCCCTTGACCCGAGCGTCCGCGCCTGGTGCGAAGAAACCATCTACATCCCGACCCAGGGCTGCATGAACCTCGCCGCCACCGTCAACGTGGTGCTTTACGACCGCCTGGCCAAAGGCCTCAACACCCGCTCCGGGCCGAAGTTCAAATAACCCGTACTAGCGCAGCAGCTTGCTCGACAGCACTTCGGACTCGCGGCCCAGCACGCTTTCACTGAGCTGGATGAACTCCTGAGTGCTGACACTGTTCAGGCGCATCAGCGCGCGCGTGACATCGTCCAGCGAGCGCTGGTTGTGGGTGTGCAGGCGGATTTCCCGGTCCAGCGCCTGCAACAGCAGGACACCGCGCGCAGTCATGGCGCTGTCGGCCTGCTCGCCGCGCAGGCTGCTGACCTTGGCACCGCGATGCTCAAGGCCGGCCTGCAGGGCCTGGTAACGCTCTTCGGTGATCCCGCCCGCACGGCGCAGCAGCTCGGTGGCGTAATACTCGTTGATGCTTTCGGCAATCCAGTCGCTGGCCTGGCGGTCATTGATCTGCGCAAACACATGCACCAGCTCGCGCAGCAAGGGGCTTGAGCCATTTTCGCTGACCAGCGGCCGGCTACTGTGCAGGTAAATCGAATTGTGCCCGGCCCGCGTGCCGCGCCACAGCTGATCGCGGGCGCCGACCAGCAGCAGTTTTGGCGGATTGCGCGGGAACACCGCCTGCAGCTGTGGCCAGACGAAGGTCAGCAGGGTCAGGTTATCCAGCCGGCGCATGCCCTGGCCCTGCGGCGCGGCAACGCTGACTTCGGTTTCGCCCAGACGCGCACGCCGGGTGCCGATTGTGCCGGCGATCATCCAGCCGGTGGGACGGTCGAACAGACGCGAGACGTTGTCGATGCGAAAACGCTGTTTGCCGATACGTGGCCAGGGTGTTTCAACGCTCTTCCAACCACTGGGCAACTCAAAACTCAGGCGTGCCGCCAACTCGGTGCCATCTTGCTGATCAAGGCGCGCCGGGGGCACCAGATCGTCACCGCGAAACAGCGCCCAGTCAGGTGTCACCCGGGTTTCAAAGCTGCCATTGCCCTGGCGCTGGGCCAGGCGCACGCGGTAACTCAGCTGACTCTTGCCCGGTGCTGGCTGCCAGCGTCCGCGCAGACCGTCGCCTTGCAGTTGCCACTGGCCGTCGGCCTTGAAGTCGCTGTAGGCGCCCGCCTTGCCCAGATCGAAGTCCAGGCTACGCACGGCCGCCCCTTCAGCCAGAGTCACACGCACCTCGGCCTGTTCACTTTGCGGGATAAAACGGACGTGATAATCCAGATTGACCTTCTTCGCCCAGGCCGGCGAACTGGCCAACAGGCCCAGGGCCAACAGCCAATGGCAACGTACACGCATACAGAAACTCCTTGTTCCCCTGACGCGATACCCGGCAAGCCTCGACGGCTCAGCCAGCGCGGAAAATCAGATAATCTTCCCAGTCATCCTCGTCCACGCTGTTCTCGCTCAGCATACGGCCGGATTGGGAAATACGCTGTTTATGCACCTGCTGACGATCACCACAAACCAGATGGTGCCAGCTCGGCAGGTCCTTGCCTTCGCTGATCAGACGATAACCGCAGGTGGTCGGCAGCCATTTGAACTGGTCGGCCTTGCCCGGTGTCAGCTGGATGCAGTCGGGCACCAGCTTGAGGCGGTTCGGGTAGTCGCTGCACTGGCAGCTGTTGAGATCCAGCAGTTTGCAGGCGATACGCGTGTAATAAACGCTGTTGTCGTCTTCGTCTTCGAGTTTTTGCAGGCAGCACAGGCCACAGCCGTCACACAGCGACTCCCATTCCTGGCGGTCGAGCTGTTCGAGGGTTTTACGCTTCCAGAAGGAATCGGCGCTGGCAATCATGTAACGGGTGTCCTGTTTCAAAAGAGGCGCCGCAATGCGGCGGCGCCAGTCTAGGGCGAGTCTTGCGCCATTGCCAGACCGCTTGTCAGGGCTGGTACGACACAGTAGTTTGACCGGCGGTTGCTCCCCACCTTTTCCATTCGTTCAGGAACTCGCCATGAGTGTTAATCCTCGCGTTGCCGAACATGCCATCGACGACCAGTTCATCAAGCGCTGGTCGCCACGCGCCTTCACTGCCGAACCGATCAGCGAAGCCACCCTGCTGAGCTTCCTCGAAGCCGCCCGCTGGGCTCCTTCGGCCTACAACTCGCAACCTTGGCGGTTCCTCTATGCGCGCCGCGACACGCCGAACTGGGAGCGTTACCTGGGCCTGCTCAATGAGTTCAACCGCAGCTGGGCACAACACGCCTCGGCGCTGGTGATCGTGATGTCCAAGACCACCTTCGCAGCGCCAGGCGCCAGCGAAGAAACCCCGGCCTTGTGGCACACCTTCGACACCGGTTCCGCCTGGGGCCACCTGGCCCTGCAGGCCAGCCTCAGCGGCTGGCACACCCATGGCATGGCCGGTTTCGACCAGGAACTGACCCGCAAGGAACTGAAGATTCCCGAAGGCTATGCCCTGCACGCCGCAGTGGCGATCGGCAAACTGGGCGACAAGGCCAGCCTGGCTGAAGCCCTGCAAGCCCGTGAAGTTCCCAGCCCGCGGCGGCCGCTGAGCGAGCTGGCGGCTGAAGGTGATTTCACCTTGTAAGATTGATCGGTATTTGTGGGAACTGGCCTTGCCAGCGATGCGGGCGCCGCGCAGTAAATGAAACCGCGCCGATCCCATCGCCGGCAAAGCCGGCTCCCACAATGACTGCGGACCCGATCAATACCCGCGCTGGAAATCCACTTCCCCGCGCAGTTCCTCATCCGCCTGATACGCCCGCAGATTCTCGACAAACAAGCGCACCATCGCCGTTGGCGAGGTTGGCGCCGAGCTGTGCCCGGTCAGCAGCAGGCCCCAGGCAGTCCAGAACGGGTGACGGGCCGGCAGCGGTTCCTGGCGGCAGACATCAATCACTGCCCCGGCCAGATGGCCCAGCTTCAAGGCCTCGACCAGATCGCCGTCAACCACCGCTACGCCGCGCCCGGCATTGATGAACAACGCCTCGGGGTTGAAGCGGGCAAACAGCGCGGCATCGTACAGGTCATGGGTCGTCGGAGTGTCCGGCAACAGGTTGACGACATAATCGACCTCCCCCACCAGACGCCCCAGCTCACTCATCGCCGCCACTTCGATAAAAGGCGCCTGCTCACGGGCCTGGCTGGCGATGCCGTAGAGTTTGACGCCGAAGGGCAGGAGAAACTCGGCAACGCGCTGGCCAATATCACCGGTACCGACAATCAGCACCCGGCGCCCTTCCAGGCTGCGTCCAGGCCGGTCGTCCCACTTGCGTTCGACCTGGCTGACCAGACGCGCCATCACTTCTCGCTCGTGACCGAGCATGTAGGTCAGGACGTACTCGGCCATGACCTGGCCGAAGATGCCGACCGCCCGGGTCAGGCGATAGTCGCGCTGCAAACCGTCGGCCAGCAGCGGGGTGATCCCGGCCCAGGTCGACTGCAGCCATTGCGGCTGGTGGCCCTGGCGTAGCAGGGTCGCCAGCAGGTCCGGTTGCCCCAGCCACACAGGGCATTGAGCAGCCTGATCGGCCAGTTCGGCAGAATCGCCACTGGTCAGGACCTCAAGGTCCGGAGCGGCCTCGCGCAGCAGGCGGGCGTAGAGGGCATGATCCTGTTCAGCGATCAAAACACGCATGTTTTTACAACCTTGGCAGAAACAACGAAGGCCGCCAGGCCTTGGGCCCTGGCGGTATCACAGCAGGCAGGCCGGGCTCAGACCGGGTCGTTACGACGCAACAGTTCTTCGGGCAGGTGCTCGATGTACTCATCTTCAAGCGGCGGCATCTGCAGGTGGTAGCCCTGCTGCTCAAGGTTTTCCAGGACCTTGGTGATGTCCTCGCGGGCCAGTTGGCGCTCCGGGGTCAGGACCAGGTCGAAGGCATGCACCGGCTTGCCAAAGGCCGGCAGCAGGGCTTCGGGCACGCGCTCCAGGCCGTCGGCCTTAAGCACGTAAAGGTACATTTCGTTCTTGCGTGGGCTCTTGTAGATCGAGCAGATGCGTTTCATTGCGGTTCTCCAGCGCTGGCCAGGCAGTCAAGCAGCGCTTGCCCCATACGCTCACGGCGCCAGCCGCGCAACGCATCGGGAAGTTGATAAGGTCCGGCGGGGTAGCCGCTCTTGAGCAGCAACTCGAGGATTTTCTTGCGCAACATCAGCTCCGGGGCGATGTTCAGGCGCTCGGCCTCGGCCTGGCCGATGGCGCGCAGTTGCTTGAGCAACGCCGAGGCTTCGATCGGCAGCGGCTCGGGGACAGCCGGTGGCCACTCCGATGGCGGCACGCTGGCCGCCCGCTTGATCAGGTCGAGCAGGAACTCACCGTCCTGACGAATGGTGCGCGGGTGCATGTCCTCGATCTTCGCCAGCGCCGACAGCGAGTCCGGCTGGGTTTTGGCCATCGGCCACAGGGCATTTTCGCGCAGGATACGGTTGCGCGGCAGGTCGCGGGCGCGGGCTTCACGCTCGCGCCAGGCGCACAGTTCACGCAGCACCGCCAATTGCGCGCGGGACAGTTTCCAGGCCAGCTTGGCATCGCGGTACAGCTCGTTGGGGTCGGTTTCCCGGCGCAACTGGGCGACCAGCTCGGCACCATCTTCCAGCACCCAGGCATTTTTTTCGTCGGACAGTTGCGGGCGCAGACGCTCGTAGAGCTCGGCCAGATGCACCGCGTCTTCGGCGGCGTAACTGACCTGGGTTTCCGAGAGCGGGCGTTGCAGCCAGTCGGAACGGGTTTCGCCCTTGGGCAGCTCGATCCCGAGGACTTCCTGGACCAGACGTGAATAACCCATGGAGAAACCGAGATTCAGATAGCCGGCGGCCAACTGGGTGTCGAACAGCGGCGCCGGCAGGCTGCCGGTCAGACGCGACAGCACTTCAAGATCTTCGCTGCAGGCGTGCAGAACCTTGATTACCCGGGTGTCTTCCAGCAGTTCGGCCAGCGGCTGCCAGTTGCCGATCCGCAAAGGATCGATCAGGTAAGCACGCGCGCCGTCGCCAACCTGGATCAACCCGGCAATCGGATAAAAGGTATCAACCCGCATGAACTCGGTGTCGACGGCCACGAAGGGCAGCTGGCGCCACTGCTGGCAGTGTTCAGCCAGACTGCTGTCGTCGCAAATCCAGTGTATTTCGATGGCCACAAGGCTCTCCCACAAACAATGGCGCGCAGTATATACGCCGCAGGCCATTGCCGGGAAACCGCTCGACCGCTATCCCTGGCTGGCCTGTGCGTTGGTTCAATGTTGTGCAAGAGCCGGCTGGCAACCGGCAAACATGTCCAGTTGCTGATTATAGAGAGCGGTACGTACCTTCAACAGGCCGAGCATGGAGTGGAACAGGTTGTCCTGACTCAGCGGCTCGTTGCGTACCTTGTTCAGACAGTCGGTATCGACGGCAAAGTCCTGGCGATAGCTGTCGGAGAACCAGGCCAGCATCGGCACGTGTTTCTGTTGCTCCGGCGCCAGCATGTAAGGCGTGCCGTGCAGAAACAGGTTGTACTCGCCCAGCGATTCGCCATGGTCAGAGAGGTAGAGCATGGCCGTGTCGACCTTGTCCTGCTTGCTGCGCAGGATGTCGATCAGCGATGCCAGTACATGGTCGGTGTAAAGCAGGGTGTTGTCATAAGCATTGATGATGCTTTGTTCGCTGCACTGGTTCAACGCGTTGCTGGGGCACACAGGCGTGAAACGCTCGAACTGCATCGGATAGCGCTTGAAGTACTCCGGGCCATGGCTACCCATCTGATGCAACACCAGTACGGTATCTTGCTGCAGGTTGTCGATCATTGACGCCAGGCCTTGCAGGAGAATCTCGTCATGGCACTCACTGTTGGTGCACAGGGTCGGATCCTTGGCATTACTGACATCTTCAAACTGGACCCGGTCGCAGGTGCCTTTGCAGCCTGACTGATTGTCGCGCCAGCGAACACTCAGACCGGCGCGCTGAAGGACATCCAGCAAGCCTTCCTGGTTCTTTGCTTTACTGGCCTGGTAATCCTTGCGGGTGAAGCCTGAGAACATGCAAGGCACCGATACCGCCGTCTCGGTTCCACAGGAATGCACATCACTGAAAGCGATCAGCCCTGCTTCCTTGCTCAGTTGCGGTGTGGTGTCACGGCTGTAGCCCAACAGCCCGAAGTTCTGCGCCCGGGCGCTCTCTCCCACCACCAGCACCGTCAGCGACTTGCGCGCATGCTGCTGCCAGGCCGGATCGCGCTGGGCGTCTTCACCGATCTTGGCAAACGGCTTGGCCGCCGTGCCGAGCTGTTCACCGACATAACCGAAAGAGGCACCCACGACGTTGCTGGGCACCAGCATCAGGCGAATTTCATGATGGTTGCGAAACAGTGAAGCCAACCCCTGGTAATTGAGTAACGCCACCACGCCTAGCAAGGCGACACAAGCGACACCGACGAGCAACTTGCCAAACAGTTCGCGATACCAGACCCGATAGTTGATCGGTGTTTTATAAAGCAGCAGTGAAGGCACAACCCCCAGCAGCACGATATAAAGCCCAAGTTTCACAGACAACAAGTCACGCACTTCCGTGGCGTTGGTTTCAGCGGTATTGCGCAACATGCCAACATCAATCAACACACCGTATTGATTCATGAAGTAAGCCGCACCAGCGCCCATCAAAAACAGTACAACCAGTACCGGTTTCAACACCCCGCGAAAAGCAACAAAGGTCAACACCAGGTTGAATGCGCAGAAGATCAGCACGGCAAACGCCAGCCGCAGGAAAACACCCGACACGCCAGGTTCTACAACACTCGACAAATGCTGCCAGAGTACCGAGTTGAAGGCGACCAGCAGGTACAGGCTGGCAAGCAGGGTGACCCATTCGGCCCGCAGGGGTTTGATCTTGAACATGATGCTCGCTTGGCTGTTGATCGATAAGGGTGCCGTTGCGGCACTGCCTTTGGACCCGGCGAACGTTAATTACAACAGGATCAATTTTTTGTGAAAAAGACGCCAACGTTTAGTGGCTTGACGTCAATTTAATCATTACATTTTTTTCACATTAATTATGCCCCTAGGCGGGCAAGTGCATTTTGGAATAAGCGTCACGGTCTATATCAAGTACTTCGACACACAGCTGGATGTCCACGCCTGACGTGCCCGGAACCTCTTCTTTGAGCACCTCCAGCAGGCTTGCCGACAATTGCCGCTTCACCTCTGGCGATCGGCCACTGAGAATCGCCAGCTTGATATGGGCGAAAGCGCGCTCCTGCAGGGCAGTGCCCACCCGGAAACTGGCCAGGGCCACGGCACGGCTCTTGATGTCCAGTTCATCGGCGAACTGGCCGCTGCAAACCAGTGCATGGTTAAGACGCAGCAGCAGGCGATCGACGTCCAGTTCAGGCAGGTTTTCGCTGTATTCAACGTGGAGATGAGGCATTGCAGGGGCCCTGAGCTCAGAAATGTTGCAACAGACTACCTCAACCACGGAACCCGACAAATCCGACTATCCTCATAGTTCATGACTTCCACCCCAAACCCCCGGAGAGGTGAAGAAATGCCGGTAAAGCACGATCTACTCGCAGATCTCGGTCTGACCAAAGAGCAATTCATCGAGAAGAAAAAAACCGACTCGCGGCTGAGCCAGTTGCATGAGGAATACAACCGCAAAGACGCCGAAGTGCTCGAAGCCGAGAACAGCAGCAGTGCGGATGACACTGTCACCCGACTGCGCAAGGAACGTCTGAAAATCAAGGACGAAATCGTCGCCCACGTGAAATCGTAACGCCCCCGCGGAATAGCAAAAAGCCCCGCAGCTCACTGCGGGGCTTTCAATTACCCTTCCTCTGGCCTCAACGGCGGGCCCAGACCACCGGAAACCAGTCCTCGCGCATCCGGTCGCCGGTGTTCAGGTCGATCCCCGGAAATGGCGGTGAGGTACGGCCCGGCCGCTGGATGTAACGCACATCATCGCCCATGAAGCGGGTTGAGAATGCCCGGCGACGATTGCTGCCGGTATTGCCTGCAGCGCCATGCACGGTACGAAAATCAAAGACCACCGCATCCCCAGGTTCGAGTTCGGGCGAGAGAATCTCATACTCGCCGTTCTCGACGTCGGGCATGTCCATGAACACACTTTCACCGGAGCCGGCATCGGTTGCACCGTAGAAATCCTTGTTGCTGGCCCAGCTTTTCGGGCGTACCGGCTTGGGCCAGCGATGCGACCCCAGGACCACGCTCAACGTGTTATGGCGAGTCACCGGATCCAGTGGAATCCAGTAGCTGGCCGTCTGCAGGCCATCGACGCAGTAGTAAGGCAAGTCCTGGTGCCAGGGCGTCGGCTTGGAAGTGCCTGGCTCCTTGACCAGAATATGTTCATGGAACACCTGCACTTCACGCGATTGCATCAGATCACCGGCAATCGCCGCCGCCGGTGAGTTCAGCACGAAGTCCTTGAATGCCGGTATGCGCTGCCAGTTGCAGTAGTCCTCGAAGAACCGCCCGCCTTCGCCACTGCCAACGTTTTCGATGGCAAAGGCGCTGGGGTTGGCCAGGTTCTGCTCGAAACCTTCACGCAAGCGCTCGATCCAGTCGCGAAACACGCCGCGCAAGACGATGGCTCCGTCACGTTGGAACTGTTCGGTATTGGCATTCATCGGGGCAGTCCTCTCTTGTTGTAGTGGGCAAAAGTATTGGATCGCCGACTGCCACCGGTAAACGACACTTTGCCTATTCACCACTATCAGCATTCTGTATGACCGTGCTTATTGTCAGCCCCGGCAATTGACCGGTTAATAGCCCTGCCTGTCTCCTTCAACGCCTTGCGACTGAACAATAAGAACAATGAGGAGTTACCTGGGATGAACGATAACAACACCGTCCTGCGGCGGGGTCTGAGCACCCGCCATATTCGTTTCATGGCGCTCGGTTCTGCCATTGGCACCGGGCTGTTCTATGGCTCCGCCTCGGCGATCAAGCTCGCCGGCCCCTCGGTACTGCTGGCCTACCTGATTGGCGGCGCGGCCATCTACATGATGATGCGTGCCCTGGGCGAAATGGCGGTGCGCAACCCGGTGTCGGGATCGTTCGGCCAGTATGCGAGCCAATACCTGGGGCGCTTTCCGGGCTTTTTGACCGGCTGGAGCTATGCCTTCTCGATGCTGGTGGTGTGCCTGGCGGACGTGACTGCCTTCGGCGTGTACATGAGCTTCTGGTTCCCGGAAACGCCGCGCTGGATCTGGGTATTGGGCATCGTGTTCTTTATCGGCGCTCTGAACCTGTGCAGCGTCAAGGTGTTCGGCGAGCTGGAGTTCTGGTTGTCACTGCTGAAGGTCACCGCGATTGTGTCGATGATTCTGGCCGGCGCTGCGGTGCTGATGTTCGGCATCCAGCTGGGCGGTTCCGGAGAGCAACTGGCTAGCGTCAGCAACCTGTGGAGCCACGGGGGTTTCTTCCCCAATGGCGTGGGCGGCATGATCGCCTCGTTCACCGTGGTGATGTTTGCCTTCGGCGGCGTCGAGATGATCGGCATTACCGCCGGTGAGGCCCGCGACCCGCAGCGGGTCATCCCCAAGGCGATCAACTCGGTACCACTGCGCATCCTGCTGTTCTACGTATTCACCCTGTTCGTGCTGATGTCGATCTACCCATGGACGCGGATCGGTAGCGAAGGCAGCCCCTTCGTGCAGATATTCAGCGGCCTGGGCATCGGCTCGGCGGCAACCTTGTTGAACATTGTGGTGATCTCGGCGGCGGTGTCAGCGATCAACAGCGATATTTTCAGCGCCGGGCGGATGATGTACGGCATGGCCCAGAACGGTCAGGCGCCGACCAGTTTCTCCCGTCTGTCACGCTTCGGAGTGCCATGGATGACCGTGGTAGTGATGGCGGTGGCGCTGCTGTTCGGGGTGCTGCTCAATTACCTGGCACCCGAAAACCTGTTCTTGATCCTCGCCGCCGTGGTGACCTTCTCGATTGTCTGGGTATGGTTGATGATTCTACTGTCGCAGATGGTCATGCGCCGCGGCATGAGCGCCGAAGAAGTGGCCAAGCTGCACTTCCCGGTGCCTCTCTGGCCGGTCGGCCCGGCCTGCGCGGCGCTGTTCATGCTGTTCATCTTCGGTGTGCTGGCCTGGTTCCCGGACACCCGCATGGCCTTGTATGTCGGCATCGGCTGGCTGGTCCTGCTGTCGCTGGGCTACTGGCTGTGCGTGGCACGCAAGGCTAAACCGCTGGTGGCAGTGGCCGATCCGGCGAGCTGAGTCAGGCAGGAAATTGCTGGCTTGCCCAGTCCAGGAACGCCTGCGCTGCCGCTGACGGGCGCATGGCACTGGACTGGGCCAACACCACTGGCTGTGGGCTCACGCTTTCGAGCAGCGGCCGACAGGCCAGTGGTTTGCCGTCATAGCTGCAGTCGCCCACCGGCCGTGTACAGGACAATGCCACCCCGTAACCGTGGGCAACCAGCCCGCGCTGCATCTCGAAGGTCTGGGTCAATTGCGTCGCCGCCGGTTGCAGATCATGGGCCCAGAACAACGACAGGAAGTATTCCCGGGTCCTGGCGATGTCTTCGAGGATCAGGCATTCGGCGGCCAGATCGACCAGCGAGACCTTTTCCTGCTGGGCCAAGGGATGATCGGCAGGCAACAGGGCATAGGGCGCCAATTGCGCCAGCACGCGTTTCTCGATCGGCGAATCCAGCCCCACATCATAAGTCAGCGCCAGCTCGGCCTTGCCATCGCTGAGGCGGCGATTGACCTCGGCCAGGTCGGCTTCGAACAGGGTGATGGTGACCTCGGGATGGCGCAGGCGAAAGCCGCTCAACAAGCGCGGTGCGTAGTAAGGGCCCAGGTCCTGGAAACAGATCAGGCTCAAGGCGCCGCGCACAGTTGTCTGCTCTTCGCCTCTGCCACAGATCGCCGTCGCCAGGTTGAGCATCTGCCGCGCCTGCTCCAGCAGCGTGCGGCCTGCCGGCGTCAGCTCCAGGCCGCGGCTGACCTGACGGTGAAAGAGTTTTTCACCCAGGCTCGCCTCCAGCTGTGACAACGCCAACGACACCGATGGCTGGGAGATATGCTTGGCCCGGGCGGCTGCGCTGACACTGCCCTGCTCGGCGGCGGCAACAAAGTATTCCAGCTGACGCAAGGTGAAGCCGATCATCGCAAGGCCCTGACAGATGGTTGGACAGTCGGGGCATTATGGCAGGGAAACAGCGAATGCATCGCGGGGCAAGCCCGCTCCCACCGGGAGACCAATTAACCCGGTGGGAGCGGGCTTGCCCCGCGATCTATTACCGTTCCTTCAACGCATCAAGGGGTTGCTCGGTACCATTGGCCGCCCCCCAGATCTCTGCATCGATCTTACCCGCCAGCTCCGGATAATCCTTGGCGTTGAACTCCGGCGTGCCCACCGCCTTCTGCGCGAAGTAGTCACGGGTCAGCTTGACCACCACACCGGACAGCAAGCAGATCGCGATCAGGTTGATGGTCGCCATCAGGCCCATCGCCGCATCGGCGGCATCGAACACCGTGGTAACGCTTTCATAGGCGCCCCAGACCACCATCAACAACGCCGCTGTGCGCAGCACGGTCAGGCCCAGACGGGTGTTCAGCTTCAGGTACACCATGGCGTTCTCGGCATAGGTGTAGTTGCCGATGATCGAAGTGAAGGCGAAGAAGAAGATCGCAATGGCAATGAAGTACTGCCCGGCCCAGCCGATGTGTTCGTTCATCGCCGCCTGGGTCAGCGGTGTGCCGGTCATGTCAGGGCCAGGCACCACGCCGGACAGCAGGATCATGATGGCGGTGGCGGTACAGATCAGCAACGTATCGATGAACACCCCCAGGGCCTGGACAAAGCCTTGCGAGGAAGGATGGTGAGGATTGGGGGTCGCCACCGCGGCAATGTTCGGCGCCGAGCCCATGCCCGCTTCGTTGGAGAACAGGCCGCGTTTGACGCCATTGAGCAAGGCCCCGGCCACGCCGCCGACCGCCGACTCGATGCCGAAGGCACTCTTGACGATCAGCATCAGCACGCCCGGAACTTCATCCAGATTGACCACGATCACATAGATCGCCACCAGCAGGTAGGCACCGGCCATGAACGGCACGACCCATTCGGCAATGCGCGCGATTTTCTTGATACCGCCGAAAATCACCAATCCGGCCAGCACGGCCAGCGCCACACCGGTGGTCAGCTTGGGTACACCAAAGGCGCCCAGGGTTGCATCGGCAATGGAGTTGGCCTGCACTGCGCCGAACACCAGGCCGAAAGCGATAATCAGGCAGACCGAAAAAATCGCTGCTGCCCAAGGCGCATTCAAACCCCTGGCGATATAGAACGCAGGACCGCCGCGATACTCACCGTTGCTGTTACGCACTTTATACAGCTGCGCCAGGGTGCTTTCCGCGTAGGCCGTTGCCATGCCCAGCGAGGCCACCACCCACATCCAGAACACTGCACCCGGCCCGCCGAGGGTAATGGCCACCGCCACACCGGCAAGGTTACCGGTACCGACCCGCGAGGCCAGGCTGGTGCACAAGGCCTGAAACGGCGTGATGCCACCTGGGTCGTTCGCCGGGGCGCGCAACACCGAGCGGAAGAACTCGGGCAAATGGCGAAACTGGATAAAGCCCAGGCGGACAGTGAAGTAGATACCTGCAGCCAGCAGGCCATAGATCAGGACATACCCATAGAAAAAGGTATTCAGTGCGTTGATCACGGCTGTCATTGTCTGTTCCCAAATAAAGCGCAGGGCCGGTAAAGCGCCCTGCTCAGTCTGTAAAGCAACCGGTGCCAGAGGACGACCCGTGCCTTTTCAATATGAATGGCCTGGAGCAATGGGAAATGCCCACTGCTTCAGTAATCACTTCGGCACCACCGCTTGGGTGATGGAGGATGTCGAGCGCGAGGGCCCGGCTTGACCAGCATGCAGGAGCAAATGCGCTGATCTGATGTTGAAGCCGGGCATATTAACAGATCTTGTTGTTACCTTCCCCAAGGGCCCGCTACCCGGACTTTACGCCCAGGTACGGGTGGCAACATCGAGCTTTGGATGGGTTACGGCGAGGTAAGCGTAATCAGGTAGTTCCCGCTGGTAACCGGATTACCTGCATGATCGACCAGCGCATAGTGTTGATCGTAATAACGACCGTGGCGATTCTCGGCCACCAGCTTGACCTGTACTGAAGTGCTGTCCGGGCCACTGACTGAAGCCTGTGGATCTATCCGACGCACGTTGATGGCGGTTTCCCGAACCTGTGCGGGGCAGCCATCCATTCGCCAACCGCCTGGCTGGGAGGATGTCTGGCAGGGTGACTCAACGATGCTGCCGGTAAATCTGACCGTTCCTTGAGCTATCGGGGTTGCAGCCTGGCACACGGCACCAAGGCTGAACAACACGGCCACACTGGCTACCTTCAGCTTGCCACTCATGCAGACACTCCTCAGGAAAAGTCATTACCTTGAGTGTCGGCATGTTCAACAGAATGTTCAGACCTGTCTGATGGCAATTTTTGCGCACTGCCAAGCGCGTCACAGATTACAGGTTTATCCTGCAAGGTCGTGTAAACCTGCTACTGCCCGCTCCCATCCTGTAGGAGCGGATTTATCCGCGATGGGTCGCAACGCGGCCCCAAAAGATGGGACTGCTGCGCAGTCCATCGCGGATGAATCCGCTCCTACAAGGACGCTTAGCGCGTACCGCGCTGGCGCAATGCCGACGGCATGAAGTAGGCGTCCTCGGGCACTGGCTGGGCAAAGTCCACGGTCTGCGCTTCTTCGTTATCCAGGTTCTGCACGTAGTAACGACGCGCCTGCAAATCGTGGAACACGTCCAGCGAACTCCAGGTGGTTGGCAGGTCGTAGAAGTTCTTCAGGTAGCCCATCGACACCCGCCACAACTGCCCGCGCCCGTCGTACTGATCGACCAGCGCCGCACCCCAGCTGTCTTCGTCGAGAAACAGCACGCGCTTGGAATAGATATGCCGCGCGCCTGTCTTGAGCGTGCCCTCCACCACCCACACCCGGTGCAGCTCATAACGGGTGTACTGCGGGTTGAGGTGCCCGGGCTTGAGCAAGTCGGCGTACTTCACCTCGGGGCTTGAGACCTTGTAGTTGTTGTAAGGAATGTAGACCTCTTTCTTGCCCACCAGCTTCCAGTCATAACGGTCCGGCGAGCCGTTGAACAGGTCTGTGTCGTCGGCCGTGCGCAAACCGTCGGACGAGGCGATTGGCGTGTCGTACGCCAGACTCGGCGCGCGTCGCACACGGCGCTGGCCGGCGTCGTAGATCCAGGCCTGACGCGGGTCCTTGATCTGGTCGAGGGTTTCGTGAACCAGTGTCGCGCCACCGGCCAGGCGAGCCGGGCTCTTCACGAAGGCCAGGTAGTAGAACAGGATGTTTTTCAGATCGGCATACTGCCCACCGGGGCGGTAGTAGTTGAACATCCCTTCCTGTTGCGCAGTCACCAGCGCGTAGCTGCCGTTGCGTTGCACCGGCGCTTCGGAAGCACGCCGGACCACGTAGATGCCGCGATAACGGGTGATGTGGTTCCACACTGCCTCGACGCCATCCTTGGGAACGGGAAACGGCACGCCGCCATAGGCGTCGCTGAAACCGTTGCCGCCTTCGAGCAGCTTGGCCGAGGTGGCGTTCTTGAAGGTGTTGTCGTACAGCCACTGTGGCGCCGAGCCGGAACGGCGGCTGGGGTACACCGGCATCTGGAAGGTCTCGGGGTAGCTGTTGAACAGCGCGATCTGACCCGCACTCAACTGGTCCTTGTATTGCTCCAGATTGGCCTTGGTAATGGTGAACAACGGCTTGTCTGCCGCGAACGGGTCCAGGTGATGCTGGCCCGGTTTGTAGCCCTGCGGCGCCTGGGTGATGCCGCCGTCCCAGGCCGGGATGGTCCCGGCAGCGTTGCCCGCGCGCTCGGCGCCCATGGGCGTCAGGGTGGTTTTCAGTTGCTCGGCCTGCTGAGGCGAAATGGCGGCCAGCGTCCCGCCGGCCGCCAGGCTCAGGACCAGCGCCAGGGTGGTCTTGAGCAGTCGTGGTGTGTGAAGCATGGACGTTCTCCGAATTAAAAACCGGGCCGTAGGCCTTGGGGTCTGAGCACTCACAGGAAGTACTTGAGGTTGAAGCCGACGTTGTCACGGTCGCGAATGCTGTTGTTCTGGCCGCCACCGTAGAACTCGGTGTACTGCAACTCGGCTTCGAGCTTGTTCTGGTAGTTGGCTTTGATCCCCAGGGTGTAGGCCTTGCGGCCCTCGATAGTGTTGCCTGCCTGGTAGCTGTTGCCCTCGAAGTCGTCCTTGTAGACGACATAGGGCGAGAGGTTGACCCCGGCGTAGACATCGTTCCAGGTCGCGTTGAGCATCGCCGTGTAGCTGTAGGAGTTGCGATTGACCTGGTCGTCACGATCGCCACCGGACACATAGGAGGTATTGCCGCTACCGGCGTAGTAGCGGGTGCTGCCGTCAAAGGCGGTGTAGTGCAGGCTGCTGCCGCGCAGATGCTCGGAAGCCAGCTCGAACACCCCGAACATCGAGTCGAACGACAGCCCCGGGCCGAAGTTGTAGATGGTGCCCAGTGAGGTATTGAAGGACTCCACCCGTTCAGCGTTGTTGATCTGGCTGTCGAGCTGGACCATTTGCCCGCCGATGTTGACAGTCTGACCGGCAGCGGCGGCTGCCGCGCCATTGGCCAGGTCGCCGATCAGGTCGTTGGTAGCGGCGATGCCGATGGGCAAGTTGGGCCTGTAGGCCACTTCACCAAACACCGACGCCTGCCCCAGGGTGGTGTTGAAGCTGAAGCCGTACATGCGGATGTCTTCGGCGTAACGCCGATGCGCCTGGATATTGCCCATCACGTCGGCGGTAGCCAGACCACCGGCCAGCGCCGCAGCCTGACTGCCGGCAAGGCCCGATAGCAGGTTGGTCAGGGCGTTCATGTCGATGCCCTGGTAGCCACCCAGGTCGGCGGAGATGGTCGGCTCCTTGGCGTGATAATTGACCATGTACAGGCCGAACTCGGTGCTGTTGAGCTCTTCTGCGATGTAACGGAAAGCGAAGCCGAACTGCCCGTCGTTACGGGCGTTGAAGTCCTTGCCGATGGTCGCCACTTTCAGCGTATTGCCGAACGCCGGGGTCACGCCGTTGGCGTACAGGCCGGTGCTGCCCAGAACCTGATTGAAAAACGGGTTGTTACCCAGCCCCTCGTACAGACCGATGACATTGCCAAAACCGGGTACCGGGCTGTCCAGGGCGGTGCCGCTGAAATTGTTGTAGGCGGTGTTGCCGCCGTCGGCGAACAGGTCGGTCTGGGAGTAGAAGGTGCCGACCGGGTCGATGCGGGTTTCCTTCCAGTTGGTCTGGTAGAAACTCTCCAGTGTCAGGCTGTCGGTCAGGCCGATGTTGAAGCTGACAGCCTCCACCGGCATCAGCACTTCCTTCACCTCAGCGCCCGGCAAGCGAAACCTGGCCGCATCCACCGGGTTGGTAGTGTTGATCCCGCCGCGATAGAACATACCCTCGCCCCAGTTGAACACCTGGCGCCCCAGGCGCGCGGTCAGCGGCATCTGCGCCACGTCCCAGCTGCCATAGACATAGGCGTCGAGCATCTCGATGTGGTGGCCGGCGATGTCGCGGGTCTGGTCGGTGAAACGGTCGTCGTTGGGGAAGTTCTGGCTTGGTTGCGACGGGTTGTTGTTGTCGTAGTAATCGTTGCGCTTGTCCATCAACTGGGTGTCGTAGAACGCGTTGCCGCGCATGAACACCCCGTAGTTCTGGTAGTTGGCCTCCAGTTCCGAAGTGATCTTGTAGACCTCGGACGCCAGGCCGGTATCGAAGTTGCGATTACCGTCGTTGGTGTTGATGTCATCGTTGCTCTTGTCCCGCCCCTGGACCCGCCACAAGCGACCGTAGGACAAGGTGGTGTCGAGCGAGCCGGTGACCTGATTGTCCAGTACCTTGAACTCGACGGCCTGCGCGCCCTCGAGTGCGCACAATTGCAACAGCCCCGCCAACCCTACCCCGGACATCACTGCGCCAGACTGGCGTAATCGATTCCCCATGGTGCGTTTCTCCCTTTGCTGATCTTGTTGTTTTTGTGTCCTGACAGCGGTTACCGCGCGACGTTGACGCCCGCTGATGGCGCCAGGCCCGCACGGGCATAGCTGCGGCTGTGCGCGCCAAAATTGCCCAGTAGCTGGAACAACTGCTGGTTGAGCAACGGATGGTCGTAACGTTCACGCTGCACCTGGTTACCGGCGCTGAAGCTGCTGGTGGCCGGTGCCGTCGCCAGCCACTGGCCGATGGCCTCATCAAACGCAGCACCTGCGGCGGCGGACTGAGCGCTGACCACGTCGCGCAGGTAGTCCACCGAATACGGCGGATAGCTGGCGTCTTGCGCGGTGTCGGCGTAGGCCTGAAGCATCGGATGCACCCGCTGCCCGTTGCGCAGCAGGCGAGAGAGCCAGGCGGCCTGATATTTCTCCACTTCCATGTGCCGGGTGGCGACCCGCTCGATGGCGGCGTGCTTGTCGCTGTCGTATCCGGCCAGGGCCTTGCCTTCCATCAGCAGCATGCTGAGCAGACCGACGCCGGGCAGCGGTTTGGCGTGATACGGCTGGGTCAGGTCTTGAACGTGGTGCATGCCCCAGCCGAGAAAGCGGTAGCCCCAGTAGGGATGGCCGGTGGCGAAGGCCAGCCGCGCCAGGCCCAGGTACTGATAAGCCCGCCAGTGCGGCCAACTGCGTTCAAGAAACCCGGCCGCGGCATACACCACCGGGTTTTCATGGAAGAAGCCCATATGGAAGGGTGCCTGCGAGCTGTACTGGAAACGCTCATCGCCAAACGGCTGCGGACCAAAGCCGTAGAGCGCCGCCACTTCACCGGCGTTGTCGCTGAACAGGTTGATGTCGTGACCGTAATCCGGCTCGTCGGCGGCGCTGGCCAACACCGCCAGCGGCACGACTTTCTCGCCTTCGGCCAGGCGGATGAAACGCTGGCGGTTCCATGGCGAAAGGGTCTGTTCGACCATCACCTGCTCAGCCTTGAGGTGTTCACGCTGCGGCTGGTCTTGCCCCGGTAACGGCTGGATGACCATTGCCAGGTGAATCTGCGGATTGATGCGCAGGGCGGTGAGAAAGGTGTGGCGTAAATTGTCCCTTGGTACCGCGGGCAGCTTCAGGCTGTCGGGACGCGGCGGATACTGGGCAAAGTGCTGACGGGCGAAGCGCTCCTGCTCGTCCAGCAGCGCGGCGATGGCGCCATATTGCTGAGCGAGAAACTGTTCCAGCGGCTCGACCTCAACCAGAGGTGCTTCGCGCAGCACCGGCAAATCCTGCAATGCCAGGTAGCTGCCAACCGTATGGTTGGACCAGCCCCACGCCGCCGGAGCGATGCCACAGAGCAGCATCAGGAGAAGTTTCAGCTTCATTGTTATTAGTTCTTATTGGAAGTGCTTGAGGGCTGAGCCTAACAACCGACCCCGCCCCTGACACTGTCCGATGTCGCCAAATACATTCTCCAATTGCGCCACGAACTCTCAGTGGGAGCGGGACTGCTAGGCTGGGTATCCTGTGATCTGCCGAATACTCTGGTACAGCGGTTTGAGCTGGCGGTACATGCGCAGATAGACCTCCTTGTACAACCGCTCATAAACCTGCTGCGCCTCCGGCTGCGGCGTGAACACCGTACCCACCCGGGTCATCGCTGCAATCGCCGAAGGAAAGTCGGCATGCAGGCCAAGGCCCACCGCACAGCAAATCGCCGCCCCCAGGCCCGACGCTTCATAGACATGCGGACGCTCGGCCGGCAGACCGAAAATATCCGCCGTGAGCTGCATCGCGGCATCACTCTGCGACCCGCCACCGGCAACGCGCAGACGCTCAATCGACTGTTTCGAGCGCTTTTCGAGCTTCTCCTTGCCCTGACGCAAGGCGTAGGCCAGCCCTTCGAGAATCGCCCGATAGATATGTGCGCGGGTATGCACGTCACCAAAGCCGATCATCGCGCCCTTGGCTTCCATGCCCGGTTCACGAATCCCCGGCGACCAGTAAGGTTGCAGCATCAGGCCCATAGAGCCGGGCGGCACCGCATTGACCAGGGCGTCGAACAGTTGCTCTGGCTCCAGCCCCTGCTCCTTGGCCTGCTGCATTTCGCGCAGGCCGAACTCGTTCTTGAACCAGCTGACCATCCAGTAGCCGCGGTAGATCATCACTTCGCAGTTGTACTGATCCGGCACCGCCGCCGGATAAGGCGGAATCAACGGGACAACTTCGAGATAACGCGAGCGCGTCGTGGTGATGGTCGCGGTGGTGCCATAGGACAGGCACACCGTGGACGCATCGACCACGCCGGCGCCGAGTACTTCACAGGCCTTGTCGGCACCCGCAGCGATCAGCGGCACGCCTTCGGGAATGCCGGTATGCCGGCTTGCCTCGGCGCTGATATGGCCCAGGGTTTCGCCGGGTTTGAGCAGCGTCGGCAATTGTTCCGCACGCACCGCCAGCGCCTGCCATTTCCAGTCGGCAGGTGCAGCCCAGCGCAAGCGTTTGAAGTCGAACGGCAGGTAGCCCACGCAGCAACCCACCGAGTCGACGAATCGCCCGCACAGCCGATGGGTGAGAAAACCCGAGAGCAGCAGAAACTTGTCGGTCGCCGCCCACACCTCGGGTTGGTGCTGGGCAATCCAGTTGGCTTCGGCCTGGGCACGGAAATAATCCACGGTGGCCTGCGCGCCGACCAGTTTGAACAGCCAACCCCATGGTCCCTTGATCCCGCCCTCGACCTCGGCCTGGCGCTGATCGAGCCACAGGATTGCCGGACGCAGGGCCTTGCCCTGGGCATCGACGTTGATCACCGTGCCGCGCTGTGTGGTCAGTGACACACCGGCGATCTGCGTACGATCAACTCCGGTCTGCTGCCACAACTGCTGGCAGGCTTCGCCCAGCTTGGCCCAGTAATAATCCGGTTCCTGCTCGGCCCAGCCCGGTTGGGCCGAGGTGTAGGCCTGCAGCTCGATCTTGCCCTTACCCAGCAGATTACCCTGCAGGTCGAACAGCAACGCGCGCACACTCTGGGTGCCATTGTCGATTGCCAGCAGGTAGCGCTTGTTCTTGTTGTTATCCATGGAGCTCTCTTCAATGGGCATTCAATGCGTGGCGTCCGGCAAACCATGGTGGCGTTGCCACAACGCCCGATAACGCTGTTCTTCCGCCTGCCAGCGCAGATCGTCCCAGCCCAGTCGTGGCTGGCACAACTGGCGGATGGCCGGTAGATGATCCTCCGCTCCGCGCTCCAGCAACAGGCCGATACGGGTGCGGCGCAGCAGCAGGTCGTCGAGGTGCAGGACCAGTTCCGCATCGCAGGCAAACGCCAGCTCCGCCCACAAGGTGTCGCTGGCACCGACGCTGGCGCAACCCAACTGTTGCAGCAATAGCGCCAGACGTGGCAGGTCGCGACCGTGACGCCCGGCCAGGCGACGCCACTGGCTGCTGTTGAGCCCCGAAATCGGCAACGCCGGTACCGCCGCAAACACCGGGGCGCCGTCATCACTGACTTCGCGCCCGAGCATCGGCGCACAGGCCTTGAGCACTTCGAGCGCCTGAGGCCGGAACGTGGTCAGCTTGCCGCCGGCCAGGGTCACACAGCCGGGCTCAAGCCACAGCACATGCTCACGGGTTTCATTGGACGGCTTGCCCTGCTGCTCCCCGCGAGCACTGCCCACTACCGGGCGCACCCCCGACCAGGTCGACAATACATCGCCAGCAACCACGTTAGCCTGAGGAAACTGCTGGGCACAGGCGGCCAGCAGGTAGTCGAGTTCCTCGCTGCTGATGCTCGCGCTGTGGTCCAGATCTTCCTGATGATCAAGGTCCGTGGTGCCCACCACCGTGGTGCCTTCCCACGGGAAGACAAACACCGGCCGGCGATCGCGGGCGTGCAAAAAAGTGATCGCTTGAGCAACGGGTAAACGCCAGCCGGGCAGTACCAGATGACTGCCGCGCAACGGTCGCAATTGCCGGGGCGCGTCGCTCGGGCGCAGACGCTCGGCCCAGGCGCCGGTCGCCACCGCCAGCGCCCGGCAACGCAGCTGCAACAGTTCGCCATCCTCAGTGTTCTCAGCCTGCACGCCGCAGACCCGGTCGTTTTCACGCAGCAATTGCCGGACTCGCACACCATTGAGCGCCAGCGCGCCATCGGCCCGCGCTTCAGCCAGCACACGCATCACCAGGCGTGCATCATCGGTCAGTGCATCGACGAAGCAGGTGCCCCCCAGCAACTGGTCTTCCTTCAAACCCGGCGCCAGGTAGTGCAGCTGTTGCGCGTCATAAAAGCGATGGCTGCGCCGCCCGGCCAGGGCGTCGTACACCGTCAACAGCCCACCCAGCACCCGCGGCCCGGGAAACTCGCCACGGTAGTGCGGCATCATGAAACTTGCAGACTCCACCAGCCCCGGCGCTTCGTCGAGCAGGCGCTGGCGTTCGTGCACCGAATCGCGGGTCAGGCGCCACTGGCCCTTGGCGATGTAGCGCAAGCCGCCATGGACCATCTTCGAAGAACGGCTGGAGGTGCCCCAGGCAAAATCGCGCTGCTCCAGCAGCAGGCAGCGCCAGCCACGGCGGGCCGCTTCGCGCAGGATCCCGGCACCGCTGATGCCGCCGCCGATGACGATCAGGTCCCAGGTTTCATCCGCCAGGGTCGGCAACACCTGCTGTCGCCACGCGGCATTCCAGTCCTGGCTCATGCCATCACTCCTGCAACAGGGTGCCGGGGTTCAGACGCCCGGCCGGGTCAAAATGCCGGCTCAGTGCCTGCAAGGTGTCCAGCGCCCGCGCGCCCTTCTCGCGCAACAGGTAGGGCGCATGATCCTTGCCGACGCCATGCTGGTGACTGACCGTACCATTGTTGTCAACGATGGTCTGGCTGGCCGCATGCTTGAGCGCCTGCCAGCGCGCCAGGGTGGCCGGATACGTCTCCGCCGGGCGGAACACATAGGTGGTGTAGATGCTCGACCCTTCGCCATAGACGTGGGACAGATGGGTAAACACATGCACCCGCTCACCCTCAGCCGCCAGGCCGTCGCGCAGACTGCTTTCGATACGATTGAGCAGGTTGTCGACATTGCTCCAGTCGGTGGCGGTTTCCAGGGTGTCGACCACATAACCGGCGTTCCACAAATTCTCGCGCAGGTAAGGGAAGCGGAAGCGGTTCTGCGCCCACTTGTTGCCCAGCAGCGTGCCGGTGAACACCCCGCCAAACGCTTTCAGGTGTTGCCGGGCCTGCTTCAGCGACAATGCGTTCTGCTGCCGGTTGCCGGTCACGCCGAAGGTCAGCATGCATTTCCCGGCACGCGCACCGCGCAAGGCCAGGTATTTTTCCAGCCAGGCGATCTGCTGCGGATGCCCGGCCAGGGCCAGCTGGGTTTCGGTTTCCACGGCATTCGACAGACGCAGCATCGACAGCGGCACGCGCGCCTGGGCCAACTGGCGGATGGCTTGCAGGGCCAGGTTCCAGTCGGGCAGGAACACCCCGTAGAAACGCTCGTCCGCTGGCAGCGGAGTGATCCGCACCTTGACCTCGGAAATGATCCCGAAGCGCCCTTCACTGCCCAGCACCACTTCGCGCAGATCAGGACCTGCGGCCGAAGCCGGGAAGGTTGCGATTTCCAACGGGCCGGCGAAGGTTTCCAGCGTACCGCCGGCGAACAGCTGCTCGATGCGCCCATAGCGTAGCGACTGCTGGCCGCTGGAACGACTGGCAACCCAGCCGCCCAGGGTCGACAGCTCCCACGACTGCGGGAAATGCCCCAGGGTATAACCGCGGGCACGCAACTGGCTTTCCACTTGCGGCCCGGTAGCGCCGGGACCGAAGGTGGCCAGCAGGCTCTGTTCGTCGAGATCGAGCAGGCGGTTCATGTGCGCCAGCGACACGGTCAGCACCGGCCGCGTGGAAGATGGCGGGTTGATGTGTCCGGCCACCGAGGTACCGCCACCATAAGGAATCAGACACAGGTCTTTATCGTGGGCGAGCGCCAGCAACTGGCGGATCTGCTCGACACTCTGCGGGAACGCCACCCCATCGGGGTAGGTCCCCAGCGTGCCTTCACGCAACGCCAGCCAGTCCGGCAAGCTCTGGCCACGCGCATGCAGCAGACGATCATGAGCCTCCAGGCTGTACAGCGGATGCGCCGCCAGACGCGAGGCCGGAACCCGCGCCAGTGCTGCCTCCAGCGTGGCGTCGGGCAACGCAGCTCCAGCGCCTACCCGGGCAGCGAGAAACCCCGCGCCCTGGGCCGGCAGCTCGACCACCGTGGTTGCATCTCCCCAGCCGTTCCAGCGTCGCATGCGTGTGTCCTTTTATGGTTCTTATCAGGTGGCAGTTCAGGCGCCTATAGTAGCCAGCCACCCGAGCCTGTCACGGTCACATCCGGCCAGCTCGAGTAGCCGATTGAGCCAACCCGCATACGGCTGCCGCCATTTACTTTAGCGGTGGTTTCAAATTACCTTTCAGGGTCTTCATCTGCGCCTGTCTGCTTCGATCAAAAGGAACCCGATCATGCAATCCCTCGGCTACAGCTCGGTTCCCCCGCTGCTCAAGTACGTGCGTCATGCCGAACAACTGGGCATGGCCATTGAACCGGCGCTTGCGGTAGCCGGGTTGCAAGCTCAACAGCTGAGCGACAACAGCCTGCGCGTGCCAGGCGAAGCCCATGAACGCTTGCTCGATTACTTTTGCGAGCATTCCGGCGATCCGCTGTTCGGCCTCAACTCGGCGCGATTCGTGTTGCCCAACTCCTGGAACGTGCTGGGCTACATCACCATGAACTGCGCGACCTTGGGCGATGCCATGAATCGCATCATGCCGTTCGAGAAGCTGGTGGGCGACATGGGCGTCAGCCGCGCCGAAGCGCAGGGCGAGCACGTGCACCTGATCTGGACCTGCCGCCACCAACGCCCACGCATCCGCCGCCACCTGGTGGAAAACGTCCTGGGCTCCTGGCTGCAATATGCGCGCTGGATCGCCGACGCCCAGCTGTCGCCCGTCGCCGTGTGGCTCGAACATCCCCTGCCAGCGGACACCGAACGCGAGCAGTACGAACAGTTCTTCAACTGCCCGGTGCTGTTCGACCAGCCTTACTCGGCGCTCGTTGTTCCGCTGCCGTACCTGCAACTGCCCTTGCGCCAGGCCGATGCGCAGTTGCTGCGCACCCTGGAAGACCACGCCCTGGGCTTGATGGCAACGCTGGAGGACGCCTCGCTTGAACAACGGGTAAAGAACATCCTGCGCCAGTTGCTCAAGGAAGGGTTGCCACGCAAGGAACAGGTGGCCGAACAGTTCGCCGTCTCGGTGCGCACCCTGCAACGCCAACTGCACCAGGCCAACACCTCCTACCAGCAAATCCTCGATGACCTGCGCCAGGAGCTGGCGGAGCACTACCTGCTGCACAGCACCTTGCCGATCCAGGACATCGCCCAGTACCTGGGCTTCACCGAACCGCGTTCGTTCCACCGCACCTTCAAAAGCCGACGCGGGATGCCACCGGGCGAGTTTCGCCAGACTTACCGGGAGTCGACGAACGAATCGAACGCTTGAAGCTGCAACAGGTGTAAACCCGCGTCAGCCCTTGACAGGTTGCCCCAGCTGCTAAGCTTGCGCACAGTGGCCGAAGAGCGACACCCAGTGCGGGCGAATGGAGAAGCGGGTATGAGTGGAATCACCACTGACGACAAACATCGCCTGGCCCTGATTGACGCACTACGGTGTTTCGCAGCCTTCTGGGTGGTGCTCTTTCACTTGTCCGAAGGCAACCACATTCCCACCCTGCTTGCCGCCATTCCGGGCTGGGTGAAAGCGGCAGTCTTCGATGCCGGCCACCTGGGCGTACCGATATTTTTCGTCTTGAGCGGCATCGTCATGGCGACGACCACCGCCCGCGTGCCGATGAACACCGTCAACGCCGCAAATTTTGTCGCCCGCCGTCTGGTGCGCCTCGCCCCGCCCTACTATGCCGCTGTTGCCCTGGGTTTGCTGGTGATCGCCACAAAACACATGCTTGGGCAAAGCGGGGTCAACATTCCCAGTGCCACCGACATTCTCGGACACCTGGCGTTTCTGCAAGGTGTGCTTGGCAGCGAAAACATCATTTCGGTGTTCTGGACGCTGTGTATCGAGGTGCAGTTTTACATCGCTTTCGCCGTGCTGCTCTGGCTAGCCGATCACGCCAACGGCGGCGAAGCGTTCAAAGCCCGGAACATTCCAATCTGGATCAGTGCTGTATTGGCGCTGCTGTGGCCCACCGGGCTGATTCAGTCGATAGGTTGGCAAGGTGGATTCATTGCATTCTGGTTCAGCTTCATGGCCGGGGTGCTGTGTGCTCAAACCCTTTCCGGCACCAAGCAAAGCCGCTATATCGCCATTGGCTACAGCGCATTGGTTCTGTTGATCGGCGTGGCCAGCAACAGCTCATTTACCATTGCTGCCGGGCTGACAGGCCTGGGCTTTTGCTTGCTGGTCAATCGATCCGCCTCGCTTGGCTTTTTGTCCAGCTACCCAGTGCAGAAGATTGGCTTGATTTCCTACAGTCTGTACTTGTTCCATTCACCGGTGACGGGGTCTTTCATGCGGGTGTTCCGGCGCTTCATGCCGAGCGGCATTGCTTCAGACCTGTTGGCGACTGTCCTGATCATTGCGATCTGTATCGCATTCGCAGCCATTGCCTATGTGCTGTTCGAACGCCCTGCCATCGCCTGGAGCCGGCGCATCAAGTTCAAGCGTCCTGATGCCGCGGTGCTCACCCGGACCTGAACCTGATCGGATAGCGGCCCGTCCAGTAACAACCTGCACGGGCCCCTACCCAAGGGTCAAAGCTTGAACTTGCCCACCAGCATTTGCAGATCCGCACCCAGGCGGGCCAATTTAACGCTCGAAGCGGCTGTTTCCTCGCTGGCCGCCGCCGTCTGCTCGGAGACGTCGCGGACGTTGAGCACACTGCGATTGATTTCCTCGGCCACAACACTCTGCTGCTCCGATGCCGTAGCGATCTGCAGATTCATCGACTCGATGGTGGCCACCGAACGGCTGATGTTCATCAGCGAAGCGCCTGCACGGCGCGTCAATTCAACACTGTTGGTGGTCAGTGCGCGACTGCGCTCGAGGATATCGCCTACCTGCTGCGTGCCACGGTGCAAGCCGCCAATCAGTTCCTCGATCTCTTCGGTGGAAGTCTGGGTGCGTTGCGCCAGACTGCGAACTTCATCGGCGACCACTGCAAAACCACGACCGGCCTCACCGGCTCGTGCTGCTTCGATGGCCGCGTTCAAGGCGAGCAGGTTGGTCTGTTGGGCGACCGACTTGATCACGTCCAGTACCGTACCGATCTTGTCGCTTTCACGCTTGAGCCCGGCCATGGCCTGCGTCGAATGTCCCACCTCGACGTCCAGATGGGTAATCTGCTCGATGGCCTGATTGACGACGGTGTCACTTTCTCGTGCTTCAAGACCGGCATTGACTGCCGCATTCGATGCCTGCTCGGCATTGCGTGCCACATCCTGCACGGTCGAGGTCATCTCGTTCATTGCCGTCGCCACCTGATCAGTCTCGACCTTCTGACTGCTGACCCCCGCACTGGTTTGCTCGGTCACCGCCGACAACTCTTCGGCTGCACTTGCAAGCTGCACCACGCCGTCGCGCAAACCGCCAATCAGGTCGCGCAGGTTCAGGGTCATGCGCTGCATGCTGGCTTGCAGTTCGCCCAGCTCGTCACGCCGCGACACCTGGATATCCTGGCTCAGGTTGCCATTGGCTACCCGCTCGGCGCTCTGCAGGGCTTCTTTCAACGGCAGCACAATCAAACGGGTGATCAACCAGGCAGCCAGAACGCCGAACATCAGGGCCAGTCCCGCTGCGAAGATCAACCGCTGGATCGACGACTGCACTTCATTGTCACGCTTGGTCGACTGGCTGTCCGACAGCCGCCCGGATGCCTCGAGCAGGCTCTTGAGATCTGCCTCCAGAACCTCCAAAGCCTGACTGGCCTGGGTAGCGTTACGCCCCTCGATGGCACGGGCATAATCCTGGAAGTGTGCACGGTAGCGTTCGACCGCGCTGCCTGCCTGGCCTATCCAGCGCAGATCGTCCGGGTCGGTGAACTGTTTGGCGAGCCCCTCGATACGAAGATTGAGCTCATCCATTGCCTTGACCATCAGCGCCGCCTGCGCATCCTCGGGGGACACGGTGTAGTTCAGGCGCGCAATGCGCACATCACGCGCCTCTTCGTTGATTCTGGCGATACTGCTGAGTTTGGCACTGCGCTCGCCCAAACCGCTCAGACCTCCCCAGCCGATTCCCGCAATCCCAATGGTCAGCAGCAAAACCAGCGCGAAGCCCAGGGTCAGTTTCGACCTCACACTAATATCAGCCAACACCTTCACAATTGTGCCGAACATCCGCATAGCCCTTTAATTGATCGTTCTTGAAATAGCCATTACCGGGCGACATCCACTGGGGCCCGGTTGCACAAGGTAGGGAGTGCCGTCGCGCCCAAGGGCGGCGACGACGGAAGAGACTTGAAGCGCGTAACGCAAATAATGGCACCGAGCCATCAATCGCACGAAATATACATCTGCGGGTAGTCATCTACAACAGATTTCGCGGCAATCTGTAAACATTACCACCTCATCATTGTGAACAATCACCGCAAGCAAAAAATACAATCCGAATGACCCAAGCAACTCTGGCTCGCTTACGTGATCGCCTTGCTACTTCTGATCTCCGGCTGCCAGTCCTACTCGCCGCCCCAGCCCGGGGTAGTGGCTGCGGGATGTCAGCCACTATTGCCAGCGGCGGTGTGGTTCATGGAGCCCTATGAGCCGACCTTGACCCAACGCTTGCTCAACGCCAACTGCTGGTACCGGCCAGCAGCGCTCGATTTCAGGCCGTTGGTGTTCACCGTGACCAGCACGCCTGGGTGATCGGTATAGCTCTTGAAGGTGTTCGGGTTGTTGATACCGCACACGACAACGCCGTAACCTTCGTCGCGGCTGTGCTTGCTGGTGGATGTACCCTCTGACCTGGCAAGCATGTCGAGGAAGGCGAGTGCATTCTTGCTGCCCGCCAGTGAATCAGAATTACGAGCCATGGCTTTCTCCAGACAAAATAAACTCACTCAGTGGCGGGTTTTGGATAGAATATTGCGGAATAGCAGTCCCTTCTTTTTTGGCGCAATCACCCCATGACTTTCAAGAAGCCGTCATTAACTAGCTCAATCGCAAACTCTGAGCGCGCCATGCACTTAGATGGAATTAGAGGTGTTGCGGCACTTACTGTGGCTATTTTCCACTTCGCCCGATCATTCGACAACTCATTACTAAGCTCCGAGCAAACTATAAATCACACATTCATCAGCACATTATGGAATGGTCATTTCGCGGTAGCTCTATTTTTTGTTTTGAGCGGATTTCTTTTCTTTGAAAAATTTTACTGCAAGACCATTGACCTAGCCATCACAGCTGCTGCAAAGCGATATTTAAGACTCTGCATACCAATTCTTGCAATATGCCTAATAGCATACGCCATCCACAGGTTTGATTTATACCCAAACAAGCAAGCCAGCATTGCGAGCGGTTCAGACTGGCTTGGCCGATGGTATGCGTTCTCGCCAGACATACGCTTAGCAATAACAGAGTCTTTCTGGAGCGACTTCGTATCATTTGACGCAACACGAACCTACAACTCGAACCTCTGGACTATTTCTTACGAGCTATTCGCGGTATTTTTAATAATCGCATTCGGCATTATTTGCAGACACGTCAATTTTTTAACGCAGATATTAATACTAACTACTGCAGCAATACTTAGTTTTGGCTCGCACTATTTGGAGTTCATACTTGGAGCGTTTTTGGCCCTGGCTTGCATAAAGCGCAAGATTAGCATACCCCTGCCTGCTGCCATTGTGCTGACCATCGCTGGGTTGTCTCTTGCGCCAATGGCATTGCCCAATCAGGTAATTACTCTTGCGGCGGATCTTCTTTACCCCGTAGCCGCCGCTTTATTCATTGGCTCGATAAACTCAAACTCGACTCTCAGGAGCTTCTTTTCAAATAGATGCTTCGTAAAACTTGGCGAAATATCATTTGGACTATACTTAACGCACTTTATCGTCCTAAATAGTGCTGCATCGGCCTTCTTTATATTTACAGGCTCTATTACCGCGACATTCGCTTTGTATTTGGCTGTTACCGCCGCAGCATCATTTGCTTTCACGTACGCAATAGATAAACCATGGATGAAATATCTGAACAAAAATTTCACCTCCAGAAAATATATCGACTCGATTTCGAAGCAAGCTAAATAGATATTGGCTCTGACCAATCGATAGCCAGAGGATATCTATCTCGCTGGTCCATTTTGTTGAGCTTCAGCTTGTAAGCCTCATATCGTTTGAAGAGCGACGCGTCTTTACTCGCTGAGCGGCCCAATAACTAAAGCGTCCACCATACCGTTGGTTGCGAGATTCGTCTCTGCCAGAAAAATATCTCTCTTTTGAACGGCAGCGAACTTCAATTCGCTGCCCGTTAACTCCTGCGTTACCGGTACAGAAAAGACCATTCCGCCCTCATCGAGCACTGCAACCCACCCTCCTGAAGGCTGGGGACTACCTTCAGGCGTCGACATCAACGGTAATCAACTGCGGGCTGCCTTGATGTATGAAGGTCAACCGCGCCGAGAGCCCTTACGCAAGTCGCCAAGATCAACAAGGCGGCAATCGCATATGCGGATAACAAGACTTGCCGAGATCCGGGAGGGCCGCTTTGACTATGCGGCCCACTTTCCCGAATCAAGCTGGCTCAAGGCTCGTATTGAGGAACAATCCCAACCTGAGAAACGCACAGTTGCAGAAGGAGTAAATCGGTGGCTCCGCTCAACGCTGGGTGGTCATTGTGTGAAATACCTAATTAGGTAGCCTAACCGTCCTCCAATCGAGCAGGTCTTGCCGGCAGCTGCAGATGTATGCAACTGCCGACCTCAACCAAAGTGCTCAGGCGGCTTGATCTGACCCTACCCCCCAACGACAAGGAATGGCCCGCCCTGACGCGGCCTAATAGGCCGAGAATCTGCCCTGAATTTTCCCTAAGCCAGTACCCCGAAACGACGAAGCCCCCGAAAACTTCAACGTTTTCGGGGGCTTCGGCTACTTCTATAATGGCGGAGAGATAGGGATTTGAACCCTAGGTACTGTCGCCAGTACAACGGATTTCGAATCCGTCCCGTTCGGCCACTCCGGCATCTCTCCAGTGGCGCGCATGATACCAGCAGTTTGCCTAAAGGCAAAGCCTGTTTGCGAAAAAAATTCGCGTGGTATCAGGCGCTTGCGTGAACTTGCCGCTTACAGCGGCACGCCCAGGCGTTTGGCAACTTCTTCGTAGGCTTCGATAACGTCGCCCAGACCCTGACGGAAGCGGTCCTTGTCCATTTTCTTGCGGGTTTCTTTGTCCCACAGGCGGCAGCCATCCGGGCTGAACTCGTCACCCAGGACGATCTCGCCGTGGAATACACCGAACTCCAGCTTGAAGTCGACCAGCAGCAGGCCTGCGTCGTCGAACAGCTTGTTCAGCACTTCGTTGACCTTGAGCGACAGGGCTTTCATCTTTACCAGTTGCTCGGCGGTGCCCCAGCCGAAGGCGACAACGTGGGATTCGTTGATGAACGGATCGCCCTTCTCGTCGTTCTTGAGGAACAGTTCGAAGGTCGAAGGCTCAAGCTTGATGCCCTCTTCCACGCCCAGGCGTTTGACCAGGCTGCCGGCGGCGTAGTTACGCACGACGCATTCAACCGGGATCATGTCGAGCTTCTTGACCAGGCACTCGTTGTCGCCCAGCAGTTTGTCGAACTGGGTAGGGATGCCGGCTTCTTCAAGCTTCTGCATGATGAAGGCGTTGAACTTGTTGTTCACCATGCCCTTGCGGTCGAGCTGTTCGATACGCTTGCCGTCGAACGCCGAGGTGTCGTTGCGAAACAGCAGGATCAAGCGGTCAGCGTCGTCGGTTTTGTAAACCGACTTGGCTTTGCCGCGGTAGAGTTCTTCACGTTTTTCCATGATGGGCTCCGCTTGCTAAATAAGATGGGCTAGGCGATTTCGCGCCAGTCGAGCCCGCAATCCTGGTTGGCCACTTGCAGCCAGTCCGGGTCGCACCCGAGGGTGTCGACGAAACATTGCCGGGCCAGCTGTGGCTGGTTGTTCTTGCTACTGAGATGGGCCAGCACCAGATGCTGCAGGTTCTGCCAGTCCAGCTCCGACACCAGGCGCGCGGCCTGGTGGTTGTTCAAATGTCCGTAGTCGCCACCCACCCGCTGTTTGAGAAACATCGGGTAAGGCCCGCGTCCGAGCAGGTCGCGACAGTGGTTGGCCTCGATCAACAAGGCATCCAGGCCCTGATAACTTTCCAGCAGGGCGGCGTCGTAGGAGCCCAGGTCGGTCAGCACGCCGAAACGCCGGTTACCGTCGTCAAACACATACTGCAACGGTTCCAGCGCGTCGTGGGTCACGCCCACGGCGCGGATGTTCAAGGCGCCGATCTGCAGTGTCTCGTTTGCCGCCAGGAATCCCGCCGCTTCGACCGGTTTGCGCATGCCGCGCAAGGTGCCGCGGCTGAGGTAGACCGGTACATTGTAGCGCCGCGCCAGCAAACCGACCCCATGCACGTGGTCGGCATGTTCGTGGGTAACAAGCACAGCACTCAATTGCTGGGCAGAAACGCCGAGCAGCGCCAGGCGCCGCTCGGTTTCACGCAGGGAGAAGCCGCAATCGACCAGGACAAGGGTGTTGTCACTGGCGATCAGCGTGCCATTTCCCTGGCTTCCACTTCCAAGTACGGCGAAGCGCACTTAACCCAGGTTGTCCTGAATCACGCTCAGCACGCGGCGGGCGACGTCAGCCGGGGCCACGGTGTTGATGTTCTTCTCAACGGTGACCTGGACGCTGTCGCCAACCTTGCTCAGGCGCACCTGGTAACGCTCGGCACGGGCTTCACGCTCTTCCTTGCTCGGCGCGCTGCCGAACAGCTTGCCGAAGAAGCCCGGCTCCTGGTCCTTGGCCTCGGCCTTTTCTGCCAGGTTGATGTAGTACAGGCCCAGGCTGCGGTTGATGTCTTCAACCCGCCATTCGCCCTGCTCCAGGGCACGGCCAACGCTGGACCAGGCGCGATCGAGGTCGGCACCCAGGTTCAGTACCGGGTTGCCGCTACCGTCTTCGCTGAGGCTGACACGGCTTGGCGCATCGAAATCACGTGCGGCGAGCAACGACACCGAGCCGCCCTTCTCGGCGCTGCGGGTCATGCTGGCGAGCATTTCGTCGACCAGCATGGCATCGACCCCGGTGTTTTCCGAACGGGCCGGGAAACCAGGTTCGGCAGTGCTGCCAGCCGGACGCTCGACGCTGACGATGTACACTTCACTGGTGTTGCGCTGCACGCCCGGCTCAATGCGGATACGCGCACGCACTTCGTTGTCGCGGCTGCTCGAAGCACTGGCCAGACGGCTGGCCATGGCGCCGGAGAGCTCGTCAAAACGCTGCCAGGTGGTGTTGAACTCACCGGTCTGCGGGCGCTCTTCGGCGATACGGAAGCCGTTGTCTTCAAAGAACTGCCGGGCCACCGGCCAGACTTCGGCCGGGGCGCGCTGGGCCAGGACCCAACGGGAACTGCCGCTCTTCTGCAGGCTGAAGTCGCTGATGTCGGCAGCCGCGCTCAATGGTTGTGGACGCGGCACTTCGAACTCGCCCTTGACGTTGTCGTCGGCGACGTTACGCGGGATCGGCAGCAGCGGATCAAGCCGCTTGGCGCTGCTGATGTCCGGTGGCATCTGCATCGGCGCCTTCTGCGTGGCCTCCAGATAATCGCTGCCACGGTCACGGAAGTAACCCTCTTCGCCCCAGAGCCAGCCACAACCACTGGTGCTGGAGATGATCAAGGCAAGGGCGGAAAGACCAGCCAATCGCTTCATGCGGTGTACGTCCTCAATTAAAACTGCAGGCCGCACTGGCGCATCGCCCGGCGTACCGTATCGTGACAGGATTCGCTCAGCCAGGTCAGTGGCAGGCGGATGCCTTTGTGCATCAGGCCCATTTCGACCAAAGCCCACTTCACCGGAATCGGGTTGGCTTCGATGAACAGGTCCTTGTGCAGGGGCATGAGTTTTTCGTTGATCGCGCGAGCCTTCTCGGCATTGCCCGCAAGGGCGGCTTCGCACAGATCAGCCATTTCGCGCGGGGCGACGTTGGCGGTAACCGAGATGTTGCCTTTGCCGCCCAGCAGGATCAGCTCGACCGCGGTCGGATCATCGCCGGACAGCACGATGAAGTCCTTGCTCACGCCGTCAAGGATGGCCTTGGCGCGTTTCAGGTCGCCGGTGGCTTCCTTGATACCGATGATGTTCGGCACGGTCGACAGACGGATCACGGTCTCGGCCTGCATGTCGCAGGAGGTGCGGCCAGGAACGTTGTAGAGAATCTGCGGGATGTCGACGGATTCGGCAATGTGCTTGAAGTGCTGGTACAGGCCTTCCTGGGTCGGCTTGTTGTAGTACGGGACTACCAGCAGGCAGGCGTCGGCGCCAGCGTTCTTGGCGTTGCGGGTCAGGTGCACGGCTTCAGCGGTGGAGTTCGCGCCGGTGCCGGCGATCACCGGAATAGGGTGCTTGCTGTGCTTGACGCGCTCGACCACGTGCTTGATAACCAGAATGTGCTCTTCGACATCCAGGGTCGCGGACTCACCGGTGGTGCCGACTGCAACGATCGCATGGGTGCCGTTTTCCAGGTGGAAGTCTACAAGTTTGTCGAGGCTGTCCCAATCAAGACGCCCTTGTGCATCCATGGGTGTGACCAATGCCACCATACTGCCCGCAATCATGAAACTGCTCCTGCCGGAAAAAGAGAGCGGTAATGGTACTGGCGCCATCGGCCTTGCACAAGCGAAGCAGGCGGCTGGAGCATTCCCCTCGGCGGCCATTTTCGCTACCCTTCTCTCTTTGATCGGTACACAGCGGCCCGCCGGGCTGCCGACAACCTGCGCAGGCAGTGCCCAAAGCCTCGATCCTGAGCCCCGGGACCACGCCTTCCCGCCATTCTGACCTGTCGGGTACCGACCGCTCATCGCTTTAGGAATGCTGCATGTCCACCCCCACCGTTCGCGAACAATTCCTTGTCATCAGTGCTCTGGGCGCCAATCCCATGGAACTGACCAACATCCTGTGCCGGGCCAGCAACGACAATCGCTGCTCGGTCGTGACCTCACGCCTGACCCGCCACGGCGAGTGCAGTGCACTGGTCCTGCAGGTTGCCGGCAGTTGGGACGCGCTGGCGCGTTTCGAGGCAGCCCTGCCGGGCCTGGCCAAGAAGCACACCTTCACCGTGAATGTGGTGCGTAGCGCCGAGCTTGAAGTGCGCCCGCTGGCCCTGCCATATGTCGCCTATGTCAGCGCCGCCTATCGCCCGGACATCATCAACGAGCTGTGCCAGTTTTTCATCGACCACCATGTCGAGCTGGAAAACCTCACCTGCGACACCTACCAGGCGCCTCAGACCGGCGGCACCATGCTCAACGCCACGTTCACCGTGACGCTGCCGGCCGGCACCCAGATCAGCTGGTTGCGTGACCAGTTCCTGGACTTCTCCGATGCCCTGAACCTGGATGCGCTGATCGAACCCTGGCGCCCACAGAACCCACTGTAAGGAAGCTTTCCATGGCCGTTGAACTCGACCAACCCGTCGCCGATTTCCAGGCCCTGGCCACCAGCGGCCAGAGCGTCAACCTGGCTGATCTGAAGGGCAAGCAAGTGGTGCTGTACTTCTACCCCAAGGACAGCACCCCGGGCTGCACCACTGAAGGTCAGGGTTTCCGTGACCAGCATGACGCCTTCGAAGCGGCCAACACCGTGGTTTTCGGCGTTTCGCGGGACGGCATCAAGTCTCACGAAAACTTCAAGGCCAAGCAGGCGTTCCCGTTCGAGCTGATCAGCGACAAGGACGAAGCCCTGTGCCAGCTGTTCGACGTGATCAAGCTGAAGAAGCTTTATGGCAAGGAATACATGGGCGTTGATCGCAGCACGTTCCTGATCGACAAGAACGGTGTGCTGCGCAAAGCGTGGCGTGGAGTGAAAGTGCCGGGGCATGTGGATGCGGTGCTGGCTGAAGCACAGGCGCTGAGCAAGGCCTGAGGCCTATCGCGGGGCAAGCCCGCTCCCACAGGGATCATCTGTAACCCTGTGGGAGCGGGCTTGCCCCGCGATGCTTTCACAACAACGGCGCGACTATGGGCTCCTGCCGCGGCCAGGCATCAAGCACCGCCTTGAACAGCGTCGCCAGCGGAATCGCAAAGAAGATCCCCCAGAACCCCCACAGCCCGCCAAACAGCAACACCGCACAGATGATCGCCACCGGGTGCAGGCTCACCGCCTCAGAGAACAGCAACGGCACCAGTACGTTGCCATCCAGCGCCTGGATGATTGCGTACACCGCCATCAGGTAGATGAACTGATCGCCCCAGCCCCACTGGAACAGCGCAATCAGGGTGACCGGCACCGTCACTACCACTGCACCGACATACGGCACCACCACCGACAAGCCCACCAGCAACGCCAGCAGCGCCGCATAGTTGAGCCCCAGGGCAATGAAGGCGATGTAGGTCGCCACGCCACAGATCAGGATCTCGATGCCTTTGCCGCGAATGTAGTTGGCAATCTGCCGGTTCATTTCCTCGGCCACCCGGGTCATCAACGCCCGCTCACGCGGCAGGTAACCGCTGACCCAACGGGCAATCAGCTCGCGGTCCTTGAGGAAGAAGAACACCAGGATCGGCACCAGCACCAGGTAGATCATGATATTGACCAGCAGCGGCAGGCTGGAGAGCGAGAAGGTCAACGCCCACTGTCCGAACTTGCCGATCTCCCCGCGCATGGCTTCGATCGCGCGCAGCACCTGCTCATCGGAGACCAGGTGCGGATAACGCTCAGGCAACAGCAGCAACAGCGATTGCCACTTGCCCAGCATGCCCGGCAGCTCGTTGAACAGGGTGATCAGCTGATGCCAGAGCAACGGCACCAGGACCAGCAAGAACACCGCCAGGGCGCCCATGAACAGGGTGAAGACCAGGCCGACGGCATAGCGGGTCGGCACCCGCAAACGCTCCAGAGCGTTGACCAGCCCCTGCATCAGAAACGCCAGGACCATACCGGCAAGCACCGGAGCAAGCATACCGCCCAGGGTCAGGACTGCGGTGAAGGCCAGAAACAGCAAGACCGCCAATACCACCGCTTCTTCATCCGAGAAGTAGCGTTGCATCCAGTCGCGAAGCACTTTGAACATTGACGATCCTTAGGGGAGAAAAACTCAGGCTTTCTGCAACCAGTAGGTGTACACACCTGCCTCGGCTGTTTCGAGCAGCAGCGTATGACCGGCCAATTTGGCAAAAGTGCGAAAATCGCGCTGCGACCCGGCATCGGTGGCGATCACCTTGAGTACCGCGCCACTGGCCAGGCGATTGAGCGCCATCTTCGCCTTGAGCAACGGCAGCGGGCAGTTCAGGCCGCAGGCGTCGAGTTCAGCGTCAAACGTCGGGGTATCGCTCATCGGTTGCTCCAGGCAGGCAGAATCAGTCAAGCCTCGTAGAATACCGCCACTGGTCGCCAACGTGTGAGCCAGCTACAGTAAGGCTCTTTGTCGACCAGAGCTTCGTGCATGAATTTTCTGCGCCCTACCCTGCTGACGCTGGCCTGTTTGATGGCGCTCCCCAGCCATGCCGACGACCTGCCGTCACTTGGCGACGCCAGTTCTGCCATTGTTTCCCCGCAACAGGAACATCAGCTGGGCCGCGCCTGGCTGAGCCTGCTGCGGGGCAATGTCAATCAACTGAACGATCCCCAGCTCAAGGACTATGTCGAAACCAGCGTCTACCGCCTGGCCGAAACCAGCCAGCTGCAGGATCGACGCCTGGAATTCATCCTTATCGACAGCCGTGAACTCAACGCCTTTGCCGCCCCTGGCGGAATTGTCGGGGTCAACGGCGGCCTGTTTCTCAATGCCCAGACCGAAGGCGAGTATGCCTCGGTACTGGCCCACGAACTTGCACACTTGTCACAACGCCACTTTGCCCGCGGTGTCGAGGCTCAGCAGCGCATGCAGCTGCCGATGATGGGGGCGCTGCTGGTCGGCATCGTTGCTGCCGCCGCCGGTGCCGGCGATGCCGGTATCGCCGCGATTGCCGGTACCCAGGCCGCAGCCATTCAGGAGCAGCGGCGCTTCTCCCGGCAAAACGAACAGGAAGCCGACCGTATCGGTATCCAGAACCTGGAAAAAGCCGGCTACGATCCGCGCAACATGCCAAGCATGTTCGAGCGTCTGATGCGTCAGTACCGCTACGACGCCAAGCCGCCGGAGTTCCTCCTCACTCACCCGGTTACCGAGTCGCGTATCGCCGACACCCGCAACCGTGCAGAGCAGGCGCCCAAGGGCGGCACCGAAGACAGTCAGCGCTATCAGTTGATCCGCGCCCGTGTTGCACTGATCTACGAAGGCACTCCAGGTCTTGCCGCCAAGCGCTTTCGTGCGCAACTGGATGAGGACCCCAAGCTCGACTCGGCCCGCTACGGCCTGGCCCTGGCGCTGATCAAGGGTGGTCGCCTCAACGAGGCACGGGATGCGCTCAAGCCCTTGCTGGACAAGGCGCCCAACGACGTCACCTACAACCTGGCGCAGATCGACCTGGACGTTACCAACAATCGCCTGGCCGATGCCCAGCAGCGGGTTGAGCGCATGCGTACGTTGTACCCGGCGAACTACCCGCTACAGCAGGCGCGGATCGACCTGCTGCTCAAACAGAACCGCCCGACAGAAGCGGAAAAAGCCCTGGATGCGCTGCTCAAGAATCGCCCGGAAGATCCGGATGTCTGGTATGACGTCGCTGAGGTTCGTGGCTTGTCCGGCAATACCATCGGCTTGCACCAGGCGCGGGCCGAGTACTTTGCCCTGGTGGGCGACTTCGATCAGGCGCTGCAACAGCTCGACTACGCCAAACAGCGGGCCGGCAACAACTTCGTGCTGGCGTCGAAGATCGATGCGCGTCAGCGTGAGTTGCTGGAGCAGCAGCGGATGGTCAAGGACATGATGCGCTAATGATTTGAAATGCATCGCGGGGCAAGCCCGCTCCCACCGTGGGAGCGGGCTTGCCCCGCGATTCGGGATTCCTCAAGCGTTACCGGACAACTTCATCCGCGCCGCCTGGGTAAAATCGAGCATGCGCTTGAGCGGCTTGATCGCCTGGGGAATCAGCGCAGGCTCGACGAAGATCTCGTTGCTACCCTCACGCAGGCACTGCAGGGTGCGTTCCAGGGTGTTCATGGCCATCCACGGGCAATGGGCGCAACTACGGCAGGCCGCGCCGTTACCGGCCGTAGGGGCCTCGATGAAGACCTTGTCCGGGCACAGCTGCTGCATCTTGTAGAAGATGCCGCGGTCGGTAGCGACGATGAAGGTCTTGTTCGGCAGCGTTTGCGCCGCAGCAATCAGCTGACTGGTGGAACCGACAGCGTCCGCCAAATCGATCACCGCCTCCGGCGACTCCGGGTGCACCAGAATCGCGGCATCAGGGTACAAAGCCTTCATATCGGCCAGCTGCCGCGACTTGAACTCTTCATGGACGATGCAGGCGCCATCCCAGAGCAGCATGTTAGCGCCGGTCTGTTTCTGGATATAGCGGCCCAGGTGCTGATCCGGACCCCAGATGATGGTTTCGCCGTTGTCCATCAGGCTCTCGACGATTTCCAGCGCGCAGCTGGAGGTCACCACCCAGTCGGCACGGGCTTTGACCGCCGCCGAGGTATTGGCATAGACCACCACGGTGCGCTCCGGGTGTTTGTCGCAGAACGCCGAAAACTCTTCGACCGGGCAACCCAGGTCAAGCGAACAGGTCGCTTCCAGGGTCGGCATCAGTACGCGCTTTTCCGGGTTGAGGATTTTTGCCGTCTCGCCCATGAAGCGCACGCCGGCGACGATCACCGTGCTGGCTTGATGCTTGTTGCCGAAGCGGGCCATTTCCAGTGAGTCGGATACGCATCCACCGGTTTCCTCGGCCAGGGCCTGGATCACCGGATCACAGTAGTAATGGGCAACCAGCACCGCGTTCTGCGCCTTGAGTTCGGCGGCGATGGCGGCGCGGTAGTCGGCCTCTTGTTCGGGCGTCAGCGGCTTGGGCTGCTTGGCATCGAGATGGGCTTGCACCAAAAGGCGTTCGGAAATCTGGGTCATGATCGCTGGACCTGCAGGCGCTTGTGCGCGTAAGTCGAGTGTATCACCGAGCCCTGGCAAATCGGTTACCGGCTCTGCATGCGAGGCGCTGAACGGCGCAGCGGGCAGAACCAAAGACCTTCTGCGGCCTCGGGTTTTTATGGGATGCCGAAGGCTACAGATAATCGGATGAATTCAAAAGGTTTTTTTAGTGAAACAAGCCCCGGAACGACTGACTTGCCGCCCCGGGGCCAGACATCACCCCTCGGCCGGGTGCATGGCACCGAGGTTGGCCATGATCAGGCTGGCGAACTGCTCGACGGTCATTTTCTGGCCGTTGAAGTCGACCATACCGTCGGCATAGTGCAGATTGGCGAGGATGTCGTTGCCCTGCACCGTGGCCATCTGGCTCTGCACCGCCATCATGCCGACCATCTCCCCGGTTTGCGACGCTTGCTGGGCAAGTACCTGCGCATCGCTCTGGCCCTGCAGACGGGCCTGCAGGGTAGCCAGGTCGCCAATCATCGGCTTGGACAACTGCAGCGTACTTTGCACCTGGGTGATCATCTGCTTGTACAGCTCAGCCGATGGCAGTTCCAGGGAAGACGGCTTGCCTAGATCGACACTCAGCTTGAAGTGACTTTCGCCATTGGCAGTCTTGAACGAAAAGTCCTCCAGGGCAATCTGCGGCTTCGCGGCCAGTAGTTGCTGGACGCTGGCGCTGACCTTAGCCTTTTCCGCCTCGGTCATCGGCAAGGTCGGCAAAACCTGACCTTGTGCTGCGGCGGCCTCGAACTCCGGCAGACGGCTCTGGTACCAGGCAATCAGGGTCTGCATGGATGGCATATCGATGTTCTTCAGGTTCCAGACCATTGCACTGGAACCCACTGGCTGACCATCAAAGTTGATGTCGCCAACTTTGTAGACGATGCTGCCGCCAAACTGATCGCCATCCGCCCGGGACTCGCTGTTCTGCTCAAGTTGCTTCAACAGCAGTACTTTCTGCTCTTCGCCCCCGCTCACACTGAGCTGGTCGAGCATCATGTCGGTGCGCCCGACATAGAAACCATAGGGCGTCTTTTTCAAGTCACCGACCAGGCTCAGGTTCTTCAGCTCCAGCTTCAAGCGCCCGCTTTGCTCATCATCATGGTTCAGGCTGAAGCTCGGCGCAGCACCACTGAATTTGATCTGCTCGCCATCGCGCGTGCCGCTGGCCTGAATCGCCAGACCGGAAAACTTGGTCGTGGCCCCACCGACCTCGGTCACTTGCATCGGCGGCATGATCAGCGTGCCGTCTGTGGAGCCGTCGTAGCCCAGGCTGTTCTGTCCGTATACCGGTGGCACCTCAGCGCTGGCGGCGAACCACTCGGCAGTGAAAGCGTCCTTCTCCAGGGCGTAGTTACTGGCCGCCATCACTGGCATGAGTTTGAACGCCTTGACCCGGCTCCAGGGCAACGGGCCGTGCTCGATATGATCGACAAAGCCCAGCTCGAAACTCTCCGCCCCGTCAGCGCCCTTGAGCTCGGTGACCTTGACCCGGTAACGCGCGGTACTGGAGAACAGGTGTGATTCCAGCGATGCCAGCTCCAGGGTCACTTTGCCGCTCAAGCCCGACGACTGCTTGAGCTGAACATTGGCTTGCGCCATGGCCTGCTCAAGCACTTCAGGCAATTGCTTGCCGGTGTACCAGGCGCCGGCCGTGCAGGCTGCAGCCACGGCAACTACCAGGCCTGAAAGTACACCCACTGTCTTCTTCATGAATTGTTCCGCTTGTCCATTTGTTGAGGGTTATTGCAGCAAGGCCTGTGGCCTATTCGTTGACGTCCATGAACTCACGGGCCCAGACGATGTAGTCGCCAGGAACGGTGTAGGTATGGGTCAGTTCGGTGGCGCTCAGGTCCGAGGCGCTGCTGGTGATCCGCCGTTGCTCACGCAGGCAGTCGTAGGTCGCCTTGATCGCGGCAAAGTAAGCACCGTGGCCGTCTACGGCAACGCGCACACCCAGTTGCGCCAGGCGTGCATCGTCGTGCAGTTGCGGGTTGCCGTAGGTCACCAGCATCAACGGCACACTGAGGTGCTTGGCGATCTGTTCGAGGTGTTCGAAATCGCGGATGCCGACCATGCACAGCGCGTCGGCGCCGGCATTCTGATAAGCCACGGTGCGGGCAATCACTTCTTCGACCGGGATCAACGCGGCGTTGGTCCGGGCGATGATCGACAGCTCCGGATCGACGCGCGCCTCCAGGGCCGCACGGATCTTGCCAACACCCTCGGCAATGCTGATCAGGTCGGTGGACTTGCGCCCGAACTGGGCAGGCAGCAGGGTGTCTTCAATCGTCAGCGCAGCGATGCCGGCACGCTCCAGCTCAGTGACGGTACGCATGACGTTCAAGGCGTTGCCGTAGCCGTGGTCGGCGTCAGCAATCACCGGCAGTTGCGCCACCCGGCCAATACGCGTGGCCTGCTCGGCGAACTCGCTGAGGGTGATCAGGGCAAAATCAGGTGCAGCCAGCACCTGCAGGGAAGCGACCGAACCACCCAGAATACCCACCTCGAAACCCAGGTCGGCGGCGATACGCGCCGACATTGGGTCAAACACGGAAGCCGTGTGGTAACAGGCAGGGGAAGCAAGGAGTTGACGAAACGCGCGACGCAGGTCTTGGTGGGAGGCTCTTGGCATGGTCTTTCCAATCTATCGACTTCATTTATTCGACAGAACATACCACTGCAGGCCCTCTCGCCGACAGAGTCAGATACGCGGCTTTTCGCAGCTCAAGTGCGCTGCTGCGCTCGTTTCAGCGTTTCGCTGGGCAATTCCTTGAACAATTGCTGGTAGCTGCTGGAGAACCGTCCCAGGTGCCAGAACGACCAATGCATCGCCACTTCGGCCACGGTACTGCCGCCCGCCCGCGCGCCCAGCAGTTCGCGGCGCGCACTGTTCAGGCGACGCAAGCGCAGCCAGTGCGCCGGGGTCATGCCGGTAAAGGCCTTGAATGCCTGCTGCAGCTGACGCAACGACACCCCGGCGACCTGCGCCAGCTCCAGCAGGTTGAGGGTCTCTTCCGGACAATCGGCAGCCCACTCGCCGACCCGGCGCATGATCGTGCGCTCCTCGGTGCGCCGCCACAACGCACCGCGGTCCAGGCGGACACAGGCGTTGTCGAGAATGAACAGGCAATCTTCAAGCAGTTGCTCGGCCAGCGCTTCACGGTTCGGCAGGTCGCTCTCCTGGCCCAGACGCGTCAGGGTGCTGCTCAACCAGCGCCCGAACAGCGCGTTCTGCCCCGAATTGAGCGGCGCCATGAACAGCCCTTCGAGACGGGCGATGTCCAGGCTGTGACGCTGGACGAACTCGGGGCCGAACACCACCGCCACTTCCTGGTAGTTCTCCGGGGTGATCCAGATGTTGCGGCTCTCGCCGTTGAGCAGGTACAGGGTGTTGTCGGTGCGATCGAAACAGAACGCCAGAGCACCCGGCGGCGCACTGAAATTCTGCTCGACCCGGGTGTTCATGAATTCTTCGTAGATCTCCACGCCCTGCAGGTCCAGGCAACGCACCTGACCGGCGAAATGTCCGGGCGACATCTGCTGGTAATGCTGGGTCCAGCTGGGTGTGGCACGCACTTGTTCGCCGACGTCGGCGGTGCTGAAAGCTTGTACCTGAAACGGACTTTCCGTTGTCATGAGCGGCTCTTTATGCACTCTTTTGGTGCATTTTATCCTGCGAAAAGTGGATAGATGGAAGTTCAAGGCTCACCCAAGATAGACCTCAACGCGCTGCAGGGGAAGTCGTCCAGACGGCATACCGGCCTTGATCGCTGGTCCTGGCGCGGAATAAAACCAATAACGAGGTCTTTATGAATGCCCCTTTCGATCAGCTGTCTGCGTGGCTGAAAGAACACAAGATTACCGAAGTCGAGTGCGTGGTCAGTGACCTGACCGGTATCGCCCGCGGCAAAATCGCACCCACCAACAAGTTCCTGCATGAGCGAGGCATGCGCCTGCCGGAAAGTGTGTTGTTGCAAACGGTAACCGGGGATTTCGTCGACGACGACATCTACTACGACCTGCTCGATCCGGCCGACATCGACATGGTCTGCCGCCCGGACTCAGCCGCGGTATACGTGGTGCCATGGGCCATCGAGCCGACCGCCATCGTCATCCACGACACCTTCGACAAGCAGGGCAACCCGATCGAACTGTCGCCGCGCAACGTCCTGAAAAAAGTACTCAAGCTGTACGCCGACAAGGGCTGGCAGCCGATCGTCGCGCCCGAGATGGAGTTCTATCTTACGCAGCGCTGCGAAGACCCTGACTTGCCGCTGCAGGCGCCACTGGGCCGTTCGGGCCGCGCCGAAAGCGGTCGCCAGTCGTTCTCCATCGATGCCGCCAACGAATTCGACCCGCTGTTCGAAGACGTCTACGACTGGTGCGAAGCCCAGGGCCTGGACCTCGACACGCTGATCCACGAAGACGGCCCGGCGCAGATGGAGATCAACTTCCGTCACGGCGACGCTCTGGATCTGGCCGACCAGATCACCGTGTTCAAGCGCACCATGCGTGAGGCGGCGCTCAAGCACAATGTCACCGCCACCTTCATGGCCAAGCCGGTGGGCGACGAGCCCGGCAGCGCCATGCACCTGCACCAGAGCGTGATCGACATCGCCACCGGCAAACCGATCTTCGTCAACGAAGACGGGCAGATGAGCGAGCTGTTCCTGCAGCACATCGGCGGCCTGCAGAAGTACATCCCCAAGGTGTTGCCGATGTTCGCCCCCAACGTCAACTCGTTCCGCCGCTTCCTGCCCGATACTTCGGCACCGGTGAACGTCGAGTGGGGTGAAGAGAACCGCACCGTGGGCCTGCGTGTGCCGACCTCGAGCCCCGACGCCATGCGTGTGGAAAACCGCCTGCCGGGCGCCGACGCCAACCCTTACCTGGCGATTGCCGCGAGCCTGCTGTGCGGCTACCTGGGCATGGTCGAGAAGATCAACCCCAGCGCTCCGGTGCAGGGCCGCGCCTATGAGCGGCGCAACCTGCGCCTGCCGATCACCATCGAAGACGCCCTGGCCAACATGGAAGACTGCCCGAGTGTCGAGCAGCACCTGGGCAGCAAGTTCGTGCGTGGCTATGTCGCGGTCAAGCGCGCCGAACATGAAAACTTCAAGCGCGTGATCAGTTCGTGGGAGCGGGAGTTCTTGCTGCTCAGCGTCTGAGCCGTGCCGGGTACCAAACGTCGATAAAACAATTCCAAGAGGTGTCGATATGCGTTCATTGAAAACAGTTGCAAGTGCGACCCTGGCGCTGCTGGTCAGCGCCACAGCCCAGGCCCAGCCCAGTGTCAGCGTGTACAACTGGACCGACTATATCGGTGAAACCACCCTGGCGGATTTCCAGGGCAGCACCGGTATCAAGGTCATCTATGACGTGTTCGACTCCAACGAAACCCTGGAAGGCAAGTTGCTGGCCGGTCGCACCGGTTACGACGTGGTCGTGCCTTCCAACCACTTTCTCGCGCGCCAGGTCAAAGCCGGCGCGTTCCTGAAACTCGACCGCGAGCAACTGCCGAACTGGAAAAACCTCGACCCGGTGCTGCTCAAGGCCCTGGAAGAGAACGACAGCGGCAACCAGCACTCGGTGCCTTACCTGTGGGGCACCAATGGCATCGGTTACAACGTCGACAAGGTCAAGCAGGTGCTGGGGGTCGATCACATCGATTCGTGGGCGGTGATGTTCGAACCGGAGAACCTCAAGAAGCTCAGCAAATGCGGCGTCTCCTTCATGGACTCGGCGGATGAACTGTTCCCGGCGATCCTCAACTACATGGGCATGGACCCGCGCAGCAATAATGTCGAGGACTACAAAAAGGCCGAGGCCAAGCTGCTGAGCCTGCGCCCCTATATCACCTACTTCCACTCCTCCAAGTATGTCTCGGACCTGGCCAACGGTGATATCTGCGTGGCCTTCGGCTACTCCGGCGATGTGTTCCAGGCGGCCAACCGCGCCAAGGAAGCCAACAATGGCGTCAACATTGCCTACGCCATTCCCAAGGAAGGCGCCAACCTGTGGTTCGACCTGCTGGCCATTCCCGCCGACGCCAGCAATCCGAAAGAAGCCTATGCCTTTGTGAACTACCTGCTCGACCCGCAAGTGATCGCCAAGGTCAGCGCCACCGTCGGTTATGCCAACGCCGTTCCACCGTCCCAGCAGTACATGGACGCCGATCTGGTCAAGAACCCCGAGGTATACCCGCCACAAGCGGTGCTGGACAAACTGTACGTCTCCAACACCCCGACCCCGCAGATCATGCGGGTGATGACCCGCTCCTGGAGCAAAGTGAAGTCGAACAAATGAACCAGGGAGCCTCTATGAATCCTGCTGCGCAACATGCCAGCTCCTACTACCGGGCATCGGTCGCTGCGATGCCTGAACACCCGGTGCTGAGCGCTGAACTCAGTGCCGACGTGTGTGTGATCGGCGGCGGTTTCACCGGCGTCAACACCGCCATCGAACTGGCCCAGCGCGGCCTCTCGGTAATCCTCCTGGAAGCCCGGCGTATCGGCTGGGGCGCCAGTGGCCGCAACGGCGGCCAGCTGATCCGCGGCATCGGCCATGAGGTCGAAGGCTTTGCCCGCTACGTCGGCCAGGAAGGGGTGAAATACCTGCAGCGTGCTGGCATCGAATCGGTCGAAGTAGTGGCCAAGCGCATCAACGAGCACAACATCGACTGCGACCTGCGCTGGGGTTTCTGCGAACTGGCCAATACCCCGGCCCAGTTCGCCGCCTTTCGCGCCGAACAGGATAGCCTGGCAGCCCTGGACTACCGCCATGAAACCCAACTGGTCAGCCCTGAGCGGATGCGCGAAGTGGTCGCCTCCTCGGTTTATGCCGGCGGCTTGATCGACCGCGGCTCGGGCCACCTGCACCCGCTCAACCTGGTGCTGGGCGAGGCACGTGTGGCGGCCGCCCTCGGCGTACGGATCTTCGAACACAGCCCGGTGCTGGAGATCAACCACGGTGCCACCGTACAAGTGCGCTGTGCCCACGGCAGCGTGCGGGCCGGCAGCCTGGTGCTGGCGTGCAACGCTCACCTGGAAGAGCTCGAGCCGCGCCTGAGCGGCAAGGTACTGCCTGCGGGCAGCTACATCATCACCACCGAGCCGCTGTCGCCAGCACTGGCCAATGAACTGATCCCGCAGAACCTGGCGTTGTGCGACCAGAAAGTCGGCCTGGATTACTACCGGCTCACTGCGGACCGGCGTCTGCTGTTCGGCGGCGCCTGCCATTACTCCGGGCGTGACCCGCTGGACATTGCCGGGTACATGCGGCCGAAGATGCTCAAAGTGTTCCCGCAACTGGCCGACACCCGTATCGAGTTCCAGTGGGGCGGCAAGATCGGCATCACTGCCAACCGTTTCCCTCAGGTTGGCCGCCTGTCGCAGCACCCCAACGTGTACTACGCCATGGGCTATTCCGGGCATGGCCTGAACGTCACCCACTGGACCGCGCGCCTGCTGGCCGAGGCTATCGATGCCGGCCACAGCCAGGGCATGGATGTGTTCAACGCCGTGCCGCACATGACCTTCCCCGGCGGCAAGGCCCTGCGCTCGCCGCTGCTGGCCCTGGGCATGATGTGGTACCGGCTGCGCGAGGTACTGGGCTGAACCTTGCGCACAGCGCCCTACTCCAGGCCCTTGCCAGCGACTCAATTGCAGCTACTGTCAGTTAAGTTGCGGTTGCGCTGGGCAACGGGCATTGGAGGGGGAGAAACAATGAGGACGATCAGCAAGCTCTGCTTGTCAGGCGCGTTGCTGCTGGTGTTGGCCGGCTGCAGCAGCATTGATGCACGCACTACCGAGTACGTCGGGGTTGCCCATGCGGCCCCCACCAACGCCGCCAATGTCGAGGTGCTGCGCCGCGAACCGCTGCGCCCGCATTCCCGACTGGGTGAGATCCTGGTGGATGCCAGCGTCGAGCCGGCACCGCCGATCAGCGATGTCGAACAGAAGCTGCGTGACGAAGCCGCCAAGATCGGCGGCGATGCCGTAGTGGTGGTCTACGACCGAATCCAGCCGCAATCGGCCTATGTCAGCGGACCGCTGTGGGACCGTGACATCCACACGGTCGAAGGACGCAAACTCAAGGGTATCGTGATCAAGTACCAGTAGTTCAGCTTTCGGCCGGCAGTACGCTCAGTGGATTTACCGGTTTGCCGTTCTGGCGAATCTCGAAGTACAGCTGCACGCGATCGGCATCCAGGTCTCCCGCTTCGGCGATCTTCTGGCCCTTGCTGACGGTTTGCCCTTCCTTGACCAGCAGCTTGCTGTTGTGGCCGTAAACGCTGGCGTGGGACGTGCCGTGCTGGAGGATGATCAGGTTGCCATAGCCGCGGATATTGGTGGCGAACGCCACCTTGCCGCCAAGGCTGGCGAAAACCGGCTGCCCCGGCGTCGCGGCAATGCGAATGCCCTTGCTGAGTTTATCGGCTGCCGAGTAGCGGCCAATCACCGTGCCCTGCAGCGGCCACGCCCAACCGCGCAAGGTTACATTGGTAGCCGGGGCCACAGGCTTGCCCTTGCTGGCCGTAGTGGTCGTGGTGCGCGTCGTGGCTTTCGAGCCACCAAAGCGAATGGTCTGCCCCACATTCACCGCGTAAGGCGGGCTGATGCCGTTGTAGCGCGCCAGCTCCTTGAAATTCCAGCCATTGCGCGAGGCAATCGAATACAGCGTGTCACCACGCTTGACCTTGTAGGCGCCACCGACAACCTTGATGGTGGCTTCACCTGAGCCGGTGGGTTGAGAACTGCATGCAGAAATCGCCAACAACATGGCGACCAGAACTAATCTGAACAACACGGCGCTTGCACCCACTGGTAAGGAAAAATGGCCGGAAACGAAAAAGCCCGCGACCTTCTCAGGACGCGGGCTCTCTCTTACAGCGTATGGTGGGTCGTGTAGGATTCGAACCTACGACCAATTGGTTAAAAGCCAACTGCTCTACCAACTGAGCTAACGACCCGTTGGATGGCGCGTATAATACTGATTTCTAACAGGAAATCAACACCCCATCGCAAAATAATTTAAAAATATCGAGTTGGGTCCTCTACACCCGCCGCTTTGAAGCCGTCAGCACGCAGGCGGCAGCTGTCGCATTTACCGCAGGCACGGCCTTGATCGTCGGCCTGGTAGCAGGAAACTGTCAGGCTGTAGTCCACGCCGCGGGCCATACCGGCCTGGACGATCTGCGCCTTGCTCAGGTTCTGCAGCGGTGCCTGGATACGGAACCCCTGGCCTTCGACACCAGCCTTGGTAGCCAGGTTGGCCATACGCTCGAATGCCTCGACAAATTCCGGACGGCAATCCGGATAACCGGAATAGTCCACGGCGTTGACGCCGATAAAGATATCCCGCGCTTCAAGCACCTCGGCCCAACCCAGGGCCAGGGACAGGAACACCGTATTACGCGCCGGGACGTAAGTGACCGGGATCCCCTCGCTCGGTGCCTCAGGCACGTCGATGCTGCTGTCGGTCAGGGCCGAGCCGCCGATGCCGTCCAGGCTCAGGCCGATGACCTTGTGCTCGACCACACCCAGGTCACGGGCGACCCGCGCAGCGGCGTTCAGCTCCGCGCGATGGCGCTGGCCATAGTCGAAGCTCATGGTGTAGCACTTGTAACCTTCGGCCTTGGCCATGGCGACCACGGTGGCCGAGTCCAGGCCACCGGAAAGCAGAATTACCGCACGTTTCTCAGTCATTGCATCGCGCTCCTGTCAGCGTCCCGGCTCGTCGTTCCACAGCAGTTTGTGCAACTGCATCTGAAAACGAACCGGCAAATTATCAGCCACAATCCAGTCGGCGAGGTCGGTGGCGCTCACCTGATGGTGGCTCGGCGAGAACAGCACTTCACCTGCGCGTTTTTCCAGGCCGTACTGAATGAGTTTGGACACCGCCCAGTCGTAGTCTTCACGCGAACAAATGACGAACTTGACCTGATCATTGGCGGTCAGCAGCTCGATGTTCTCGTAACGGTTACGGTGCGCTTCCTCGGAGCCTGGGGTTTTCAGGTCAACGACCCGGCTGACACGCGGATCCACTCTGGAAATATCCAGGGCGCCACTGGTTTCCAGCGAAACCTCATAGCCCGCGTCACACAGCTGCGTGAGCAAAGGAATGGCATTGGGCTGGGCCAGCGGTTCGCCGCCGGTGACGCAGACATAGCGCGGCTTGAAGCCTGCGACCTGCTCGAGGATCGAATCAAGGGTGCGGACAGTGCCGCCACTGAAGGCGTATTCACTGTCGCAATACTGGCAGCGCAGCGGGCAGCCGGTGAGACGGACAAAAACCGTGGGCAGGCCAGCGGTACGCGTTTCACCCTGCAAAGAGTAAAAAACTTCGGTAATTCGTAATGTGTCTTGCATAGTCGCCACGGGCGTAACAGCTAAACAGGCTGTCCGCCTCCGTCAGGCACCGCTGAAAACCCGTCATCGCGTAGTTCACAGCAGCGTATTTCAATAAAAGGGCAGAGATTCTAACGAAAAAACCCGCGACTAGCGCGGGTTTCTTTCTAAACGGCTGACTCAGAGCTTCTGCAGGTCGCGCTGGGCCAGTTGTGCAGCCGAAGTACCCGGGTACTGGGTAATGACTTGCTGCAGAATGCCTTTGACCCGGTCAGTGTGACCCAGGCGGCGTTCTACGTCGGCCAGCTTGTACAGCGAATCCGGCACCTTGTTGTGCTTGGGATACAGCTGGCTGACCTTGGCGAAGGCCTGCCCTGCAGCTTGCAGGTCGCCTTTGGCCAGGTTCACCTCACCCAGCCAGTACTGGGCGTTGCCGGCGTACTGACTGTTGGGGTACTTGCGCAGAAAGGCGTTGAACGCCTGGCTGGCCTTGTCGAAATCCTTGGCTTTGATCAGATCAAAGGCAGCGTCGTAATAGAGCTTCTCTTTGGCCGGATCGCCAGGTTCGCTACTGGCTGCGGGCGGTTGCGCGGCGGCAGCACCTGCAGCGGCGCCGGCGGCGGCTTCGCCACCCGCTGGAGAATTCTGTGGAGCTTCGGCAGGAGCGCCGGTTCCAATACGCCGATCCAGGTCCTGGTAACGTTCCAGGCTTTCCTGTTTCATGCGCGCAACATCGTTTTGCAGCTCTTCGATGATGCCTTGTTGACGCGACAGCTGATCCTGCATCTGCTGCAGTTGCAGGAACAACTGACCCTGCGCCGAGGCAGGGGCGGTAACCCCTCCCCCGGCGTAGGCGCCGTTCGTACCATAACCCGATGGCGGATAGCTGCTTGCGCCGCTATAGCCAGCGTTGTCATCAACAACAGGAACCTCAGCCCAAGCCACGAGTGGCAGGCTGAGCGCCAGGACGGTTACAGCACGACGGCACATTCGCATATCGAATTACTTACGCAGTTCGACGCGACGGTTCTGAGCCCAGGACTGCTCGTCGTTGCCGGTGGCAACTGGACGCTCTTCGCCGTAGGAAACCAGTTCCAGCTGGGCAGGAGAGACGCCTTGCAGAACCAGGTAGCGTTGAACGGCTTTCGCACGACGCTCGCCCAGAGCCATGTTGTATTCGCGAGTACCACGCTCGTCGGTGTTACCTTCCAGCACGACGCGAGCGCCGTTGCCTTTCAGGTCCTTGGCATGAACGTCCAGAGCGCGCATGGCTTCTGGCTTCAGGTCCGAGCTGTCGTATTCGAAGTAGAAGGTGGTGATTGCGCGCAGAGCTGCTTCTTCGCTCAGGCTGCCGTCAACAGCGCCAGTGTTGGCACCGTAGCCAGCGTTAGGGTCAACAGCGCCTTGACCAGCGTCGTCGCCGCCTTTCGAAGAGCAACCTACAGCTACGGCCATGGCCAGAGCCAGCGCAGCAAACTTACCAAACTTCAGCATTTCCATCGTGAAACTCCTAATGAACCCCAATGTGTTAAGTAAAACGTAAAGCGCCGCGTCAGTTCAGGTAAGGGGACCAGGACGGTTCTCTGACTTCGCCTTGAGCGGTAGGAAGCGGGAGCCTCACGCGTCCGTTGAGAGAGACGAGCATCAAGACTCCCCGGCCCTGCTGGCGGGTGGCGTAGATTAGCATGGTGCCGTTGGGCGCAACAGTAGGAGACTCATCAAGACTTGTTTCAGAGAGAATCTTTACACTACCGCGTTGCAAATCTTGTGCAGCCACCTTGAAGTTGGTGAAACCTTGTTGACGATGAATCATCACCAGGGTCTTTTCATCCGCCGAAAGTTTAGGGTTGGCGTTGTAGTTGCCTACAAAAGTTACACGCTCGGCACCACCACCGGAAACATTGGTTTTATAGATCTGTGGTTTGCCGCCACGGTCGGAAGTGAAATAGATGGTCGAACCATCTTTACCCCAGAACGGTTCGGTGTTGATACCAGGACCTGCAGTTACACGCGACAGCTGACGCGAGCCCATGTTCATCACGTAGATGTCCGGGTTGCCGTCCTTGGACAGCACGAACGCCAGGCGCGAACCGTCTGGCGACCAGGCCGGTGCACCGTTGAGTCCTTCGAAGTTGGTGATCTGCTCACGACGACCGGTATCGATGTGCTGAACGAAGATGCGCGGACGCTTCTGCTCGAACGACACATAGGCGATACGTTTGCCATCGGGTGCAAAACGCGGCGACAGGATCGGCTCACGCGATTGCAGCAGGGTCACCGCACGCGCGCCGTCGTAGTCCGAACGCTGCAGGGTATAACGCGTGTTGTTGGTGGAGAAACGCTCAGCGGTCACGTACAGCATGCGGGTAGAGAACGCACCCTTGATGCCGGTGAGTTTCTCGAACGACTGGTCGGCGATGTAGTGCGACATGTCGCGCAGCTGATCGACACCGCCGGTGACGCTGCCGGTCAGCACTTGCTGTTCGGTGGCGACATTGAACAGTGCGTACTGCACCTGCAGGCGACCGCCGGCCGGCACAATGCTACCGACCATGACGTACTGGGCGCCCAGGGCTTTCCAGTCACGGAAGATCACTTCACTGGCCTGGCTCGGCTGGCTGATCATGTTCTGCCGCGGGATCGGCGAGTAATAACCGGAGTTGCGCAGGTCATTGCCGATAATGTCAGCCATGTCTTCCGGCAGCACGCTACCGCCCTGCAGACCGAAAGGCACGACTGCGATAGGCGTGGCACGGTCGCTGCCGCTGGTGACCAGAATGTTCTTTTCTTCTGCCACGGCCATCCCTGCTGCGCAGCAGAGAACGACCAGCAGTCCTCGAAGAAGTTTAATCACAAGGCTAGATCCTCAGGTGTGAATGTCATCTTGAATGAACGATAGGGATTGAATTCGCTCGGTTTCAAGCCCTGCATCTCGGTTAAACGACCAATGTTCTTGACCGCGGCAACTGCCGAGCTGTCAAACGGACCATCGCCACTGGAGCGCGCTACGCTCACCGAGGTAATGGTGCCATCAGGCAACATCCCGATCTGCAGAACCACCGTCATGTTCTTGCGCGCAGAAGGTGGACGCGCCCAGCCCTCGGCCGCACGCGCACGGATCAGGTCGTCGAAGTCGCCGGCTACCTGGTCACCCTGCTCGTCTGCCAATGCCTGTTGCCGCTCGGTGGTATCGGACAGAAGCTCGGCCAGGGCCTGGGCTTTCTTGTCTTCCGCCGCTTTGCGGGCTGCATCCTGGGCCTTCTTCTTGGCTGCATCAGCTGCAGCTTTCTTCTTGGCGTCTTCAGCGGCCTTTTTCTTCGCCTCTTCGGCCACGGCTTTCTTCTTGGCATCCTCGGCCGCCTTCTTCTTGGCGTCCTCGGCTGCTTTTTTCTTGGCTTCTTCAGCCGCCACTTTCTTGGCCTCTTCGTCAGCCTTTTTCTTGGCTTCCTCTTCGGCCTTCTTCTTGGCGATATCAGCCTGTTGCTTCTCGGCAGCCTTCTTGGCCTCTTCGGCTTTCTTGGCTTCGGCGGTTTTCTTCGCTTCGTCAGCCTTCTTGGCTTCCTCGGACTTCTTGGCCTCGGCTTCGGCGCGCGCTTCTTCCGCCTTTTGAGCAGCTTCTTCCTTCTTTTGTTCCGCAGCCTTCACTGCTTGCTGCTCGACCTTTTTCTGCTCCATCTGTTCTTCTTCGGTCTGGCGCGAAGCGGTTTTCTTCGCTTCACCCGCAATCTTCTGATTGGTCTGGGTGGTGGCCTGACTTTTCGATTTCAGCTGGTACAGGGTTGCCTGGACAATAGGCTTGGACGGCGGCAACTCCGGGGTCATGGCAAAACTGACGAACAGCATGCCGAACACCAGAACGTGCAGCGCAATGGCCCAGACGCTGGGCCAGAAATAGCTTTCCGAGGCGGATGGCTCTCGCTGTTGCATCAGGGCGCCTCGGTAATCAGGCCAACGTTACCGACACCTGCCTTCTGCAACCCGCCCATGGCACCCATGACCGCGCCGTAGTCGACGGACTTGTCGCCACGGATGAAGACCTGGGTCTGTTTGCCCTGGTCACGTCCGGCGGCGATGATTTTGGTCACGGCGTCGGTCATTTGCGGCAAGGTCATAGCCTTGTCCATCTGCTTTTCGGTGTCGACTTCGCTGCCAAGGTTCCAGAAGTAGGTCTTGTCAGCCTTGATCGAAATGGTCAGAACCTGGACGTTGTTGTCCTGCGGCAAGGCTTCGCTGGAAACCTTGGGCAGATCGACCTTCACGCCCTGGTTGAGCATCGGTGCGGTCACCATGAAAATGACCAGCAGTACCAACATCACGTCGATGTAAGGCACCACGTTCATCTCGGCGACCGGCTTGCGTTTGTGGCGAACTCGGGCCATGGGCTTTTACCTGATCACTCTTCGCTGGTGTGCACTTTACGGTGCAGGATGGCCTGGAACTCGTCGGCGAACGTGTAGTAACGACCGATCAAGACTTCACTGCGGGCAGCGAAACGGTTGTAGGCAATAACCGCTGGAATCGCGGCAAACAGGCCGATCGCGGTAGCGATCAAGGCCTCGGCGATACCCGGGGCGACGGTAGCCAGGGTTGCCTGCTGAGCGCTGGCCAGGCCGCGGAAGGAGTTCATGATGCCCCACACGGTACCGAACAGACCGATGTACGGGCTGGTCGAACCGACGGTAGCCAGGAACGGCAGGCTCTGTTCGAGCTTCTCTTCCTCACGGGAGATGGCTACGCGCATGGCCCGGCCAACACCTTCCATGACCGCATCAGGATCGACACCTGGCTGCTGACGCAGGCGGGAAAACTCCTTGAAGCCGGCACGGAAGACCTGCTCGACACCCGAGTCCGGGTCCGGGTTGCTGCCCGCCTGGCGGTACAGTTTGGACAGGTCGATTCCCGACCAGAAGCGCTCTTCGAAGCTTTCCAGGGCTCGACGACCGGCGCGCAGCATGGTGCTGCGCTGGAAAATCATGATCCATGACGTTACCGATGCGGCAACCAGAACCAGCATGACCAGCTGTACCACGATGCTGGCATTGCTGACCAGGCTCCACATGGAGGTATGGTCGACGACGTTAGCTTCCACGCTTAATCTCCTGCATTTGAATGAGTACCCGGATCGCCAGCCTCGGCAAAGGCCGTACGCAGCGCTGGGGGAATGGCCCGGGGTTTGAAAGTATCGGCGCGCACACAGGCCACCAGGAACTGCCCTTCGCAGAGCAGCGTTGCATCTTTTTCGCGCCAGACCTGCTGCACGAAGCGCAGACTGGCGCGGTTCAATTCAAGCACTTGCGCGGTAACCCGCAATTCATCGTCCAGTCGCGCTGGCGCGTGATAGCGCGCCTCGCTGGAGTGGACCACGAACAGCAGGTTGTCCTGCGCCAAGGCCGACTGGGCAAAGCCCAGTGCGCGTAACCGCTCGGTGCGGGCACGCTCCATGAATTTCAGATAATTGACGTAATACACCACGCCGCCCGCATCAGTGTCTTCGTAATAGACCCGACAATGATGTGCGAACGGCTCAAGCCCATTTTGCGCGCGCATACTCTAGTGCTTACTCCTCAGCTTGCCAATCCGCTCCGGCAACTGTTTTTCATCGATTATGTCGTATTGCCAGCGTGGTCCTTCCATGACAGCCGATAGGACCACGAAAACAGCAGATAAATCTGTCATTCATCGGGCGGGGCGGAAAAACCTTCGCCAGTGACCGACTCGCCGAGGCGATTGGGGATATTCAGACCGAAGTGCAGGTAGGCATGCCGCGTTACCACCCGCCCCCGCGGCGTGCGCATGATATAGCCCTGCTGGATCAGGTAGGGCTCGAGCACATCCTCAATGGTATGACGCTCCTCACTGATGGCCGCCGCCAGGCTGTCGACGCCAACCGGACCACCGTCGAACTTCTCGATCATGGTCAGCAGCAAGCGGCGGTCCTGGTGATCAAAACCGCGCTCGTCGACATCCAGCAGGTTCAACGCCATGTCGGCAATCGGCTTGGTGATATGGCCCTTGCCCCGCACCTCGGCAAAATCGCGCACCCGGCGCAGCAGGCGGTTGGCAATTCGCGGCGTGCCGCGGGCCCGCCGGGCAATCTCGAAGGCACCTTCATCCTCAATCGGCAGACCGAGAATGCCACCGGAACGGCTGACGATGGTTGCCAGGTCTTCGGTGTTGTAGAACTCCAGACGCTGGACGATACCAAAACGGTCGCGCAACGGGTTGGTCAGCATGCCAGCCCGGGTAGTAGCACCCACCAGGGTAAAAGGTGGCAGATCGAGCTTGATCGAGCGCGCCGCCGGCCCCTCGCCGATCATGATGTCGAGCTGGAAGTCCTCCATGGCCGGGTACAGCACTTCTTCGACAATGGGCGACAGACGGTGAATTTCGTCAATGAACAGCACGTCGTGCGGTTCAAGGTTGGTCAACAACGCCGCCAAATCACCCGGACGTTCGAGAATGGGCCCTGAGGTGCTCTTGATCGACACGCCCATTTCCTGGGCGATGATATTGGCCAGGGTGGTTTTACCCAACCCCGGCGGGCCGAAGATCAGGGTGTGATCCAGCGACTCGCTGCGCCCGCGCGCCGCCTCGATGAACAGGGCCATCTGCTCACGCACCACTGGCTGACCGATGTACTCGGCCAGGCGCAGCGGACGGATCGCCCGGTCCTGGACCTCTTCACGGTCACGCCCGGTGGCGGCTATCAGTCGATCGGCTTCTATCACTTAGATCATTCCCTTCAGGCTGCGACGGATCAGTTCTTCACTACTCAGCCCCTTGGCATCGACAGCAGCCACTGCCTTGCTGGCTTCCTGGGGCTTATAACCCAGGGAGATCAAGGCACTGACGGCATCAGCTTCGGCACTGGAGACGGTGGCCAGCGGCAGCGGCCCATTGGGCACCAGGGCGAACATGGCCGGCGAGGTTTCCCAGGCTTTGAAACGGTCCTTGAGTTCGACCAACAGGCGCTCGGCGGTTTTCTTGCCGACACCGGGCACTTTGACCAGGGCCGAAGCATCCTGAGCCTGGACGCAGCGCACCAGCTCATCGACATCCAGGCCCGACATCAGCGCCAGGGCCAGCTTGGGGCCGACGCCGTTGAGCCGGATCAGCTCACGGAACAGCTCTCGCTCGCGCTTCTCATGGAAGCCGTAGAGTAGATGAGCATCCTCACGCACCACCAGATGGGTGTGCAAGGTCACCGCCTCGCCCACCTTGGGCAGGCGGTACAGCGTGGTCATTGGCACTTCGAGCTCGTAGCCCAGGCCATTGACATCAACAATCAGGTGCGGCGGCTGCTTTTCAGCCAGAGTGCCGCGCAAACGTCCAATCACGTTGCAATCCTTCCTCATGGGCGCCGGCAAACAACCGGTCAACCCTAACAGCAAATGCAATGGCCGATGGCATTGCCCGGTCAAAATTTGTTTCAACGCATGATGCTATCAGAGCCGCAAGCGTCCGCTACGGCTGCGCGCGGTGCCCAGGCCGTGCGGCAACAGGCTGGAGCGGGTGTGGGCATGGCACAGGGCGATGGCCAGGGCATCGGAGGCATCGATCTGCGGCTTCTGAGTCAGCTTGAGCAGATGCATGACCATCATCTGCACTTGTTCCTTGTTGGCCCCGCCTGTACCGGCGACGGCCTGTTTGACCTGGGTTGCGCTGTATTCGGCGATCTCCAGCCCTTCTTCAATGGCAGCGACAATGGCCGCGCCACGCGCCTGCCCCAGCTTCAGCGCAGAATCGGCGTTGCGCGCCATGAACACCCGTTCGATGCCCATGGTCACCGGGCCGTACTGGCTGATGATCTCTCGTACACCGCGAAACACGATCTGCAAGCGCTCCGGCAACTCACCGCTACCGGTTCGAATACACCCGGAAGCCACATATTCGCAGCCCCGAGGCCCCTGGCGCACCACGCCGTAGCCGGTGATGCGCGAGCCAGGGTCGATGCCAAGAATCAGAGTCATAACGCCTGCATATTCAATGACGCATCTACGCGTCGTTGTAAAGACAGAAGCCGGACCCGCTTGCAGCCGCGATGCGACTGCAGGTGGATCCGGCTTCCAACCAGCCAGGGCTGTAGGTTAGCCGAGACTTTCCATGACTTCGTCGGGAATCTCGGCATTGGAATAGACGTTCTGCACGTCATCCAGGTCCTCAAGCATATCGATCAGCTTGAGCACCTTTTGCGCGCCATCCAGGTCCAATTCGGCGCTGGTGGTCGGCTGCATGACGATTTCCGCATCCGCCGCCTTGAAGCCTGCTTCTTCCAGCGCGTTACGCACGGCATAGAAGCTGGCAAACGAGGTGAACACGTCAAAGGAGCCGTCTTCATTGCTGACCACATCGTCAGCATCGGCCTCCATCGCCGCTTCCATCAGCGCATCTTCATCGACGCCCGCGGCAAAGCTGATCTGCCCCTTGCGCTCGAACAGATAGGCCACCGACCCGTCGGTACCGAGGTTGCCGCCACACTTGCTGAAGGCGTGACGCACGGCAGCAGCGGTACGGTTGCGGTTGTCGGTCATGGCCTCGACCATGATCGCCACGCCCCCCGGACCGTAGCCCTCGTAGCTGAGCTCTTCAACGTTATCGGCTTCGGTCGCGCCAGCGCCACGGGCAATCGCCCGATCGATGATGTCACGACTCATGTTGGCACCCAGAGCCTTGTCCAGAGCCAGACGCAGACGCGGGTTGGAACCCGGATCGCCGCCGCCCTGCTTGGCGGCGACGGTCAGTTCACGGATCCACTTGGTGAAGATCTTGCCCCGCTTGGCGTCTTGACGCTCTTTACGGTGCTTGATGTTTGCCCATTTGGAATGACCAGCCATAACGACTCCGAATCCTTTGTAACAATGCCATGCACCTGCCCGGCGCAAACCGGGCAGGAACCATAAAATCAGTACTGCTTAACGCAAAGGCGCATCCATTTGGATGCGCCCGGGGTCCGCTTACTCAGCCTTGGGCTGTTCGCGCAGACGGATGTGCAGCTCACGCAGGGCCTTGGCATCGACCAGGCCTGGCGCCTGGGTCATGACGCACGCAGCGCTCTGGGTTTTCGGGAAGGCGATGACTTCACGAATCGACTGGGCGCCGGTCATCAGCATGACCAGACGATCCAGACCGAATGCCAGACCACCGTGCGGTGGCGCGCCGAATTTCAGGGCGTCGAGCAGGAAGCCGAATTTCTCTTCCTGTTCGGCCGCCTCGATACCCAGCAGACGGAACACCGCTTGTTGCATTTCCTTACGGTGGATACGGATCGAACCGCCACCCAGCTCGGTACCGTTGAGGACCATGTCATAAGCACGCGACAGGGCGGTGGCCGGGTTGGCCTCCAGCTCTTCAGGCGAGCACTTCGGCGCGGTGAACGGGTGGTGCAGCGCAGTGAAGCTGCCGTCGTCGTTCTCTTCGAACATCGGGAAGTCAACAACCCACATCGGCGCCCATTCACAGGTGTGCAGGTTGAAGTCGTTACCGACCTTGATGCGCAGGGCGCCCAGCGCCTCGCTGACGATCTTGGCCTTGTCGGCGCCGAAGAACACGATGTCGCCGTCGACCGCACCAACGCGATCGAGGATCACATTGAGGTTGGCTTCCGGGATGTTCTTGACGATTGGCGACTGCAGGCCTTCGACGCCCTTGGCGCGCTCGTTGACCTTGATGTACGCCAGGCCCTTGGCACCATAGATGCCGACGAACTTGGTGTACTCGTCGATGCGGCTGCGCGGCATGCTGGCAGCGCCAGGCACACGCAGGGCGGCAACGCGGCATTTCGGGTCGTTGGCCGGGCCACTGAAGACCTTGAATTCTACGTCCTTGAGCTGATCGGCAACGTCGACCAGTTCCAGCGGGTTACGCAGGTCCGGCTTGTCGGAACCGTAGCGGCGCATGGCTTCTTCGAAGGTCATGTGCGGGAATTCGCCGAACTCCAGGTCCAGGACTTCCTTGAACAGCTTGCGGATCATGTTCTCGGTCAGGCCCATGATCTCGGATTCATTGAGGAAGCTGGTCTCAATGTCGATCTGGGTGAATTCCGGCTGACGGTCGGCACGCAGGTCTTCGTCGCGGAAGCACTTGGCGATCTGGTAGTAGCGGTCGAAACCGGCAACCATCAGCAGTTGCTTGAACAGCTGCGGCGATTGCGGCAGGGCGAAGAAGCTGCCAGCGTGGGTGCGGCTCGGCACCAGATAGTCACGCGCGCCTTCCGGGGTGGCACGGGTGAGGATCGGCGTTTCGACGTCGAGGAAGCCGTTTTCGTCGAGGTAGCGACGGATGCTGGAAGTGATCCGCGAGCGCAGGCGCAGCTTCTCGGCCATTTCCGGACGACGCAGGTCGATGAAGCGATAGCGCAGGCGGGTTTCTTCGCCAACGTCGGAGTACTCGTTCAGCGGGAACGGCGGGGTTTCAGCTTCGTTGAGCACGGTCAGCTCGTAACCCAGCACTTCGATGGCACCGGAGGCCATGTTGGCGTTCACAGCGCCAGCTGGACGCGGACGCACCTTACCGGTGATCTGCACCACGTATTCGCTGCGCACGCGATCGGCGGCGGCGAAGCTGTCTGCGCGATCCGGGTCGAACACGACCTGAGCCATGCCTTCGCGGTCACGGATATCGAGGAAAATCACCCCGCCGTGGTCGCGGCGACGATGGACCCATCCGCAAAGGGTAATTTCCTGACCTTCCAGGCTCTCGTTCAGTTGGCCGCAATAATGGCTGCGCATCATGATGGTGGTTTCGCTTCTCGTCATTCGTGTGTTCAGTGGAGGTCTTGACGCCACAAAGGGCTAATAGTGCAAGACCCTGCCGGTGCAATTCAACTCAGTCGGCCTTGTCGCCGCCTGCAAGGTTCTTTTTCGCACCGGTCTTGAAGTCGGTTTCGTACCAGCCTGTACCGCCCAGGCGGAACCCCGGGGCAGAAATCAGCTTCTTCAGCTCGGGCTTCTGACACGCCGGGCAATCGGTCAGCGGTTCGGCGCTGATCTTCTGGAGGACTTCCATCTGGTGATCGCAGGAAGCACATTGATAGTCGTACAGGGGCATAGGCGTGTCTCGTTAACCACAGCGCAGGCTGGTTCAGGCAGTAAAGAGCGGGATTATATATGGTTAAGGAGTGCTGTGCAGCCCGGCAACCGACTAGCGTGTCACCTGCGTGCCCAGCAGAAAGACCACACAGACCACCCGGATCAGGCCACTGAAATTTTTCACCCCGCCATAACGCAGGTGTACCTCGCGGTCCACGTAGGACAGCACGGCGTTGACCGAGCACTGGTTTACCTCGGCGATCCGCTCAAGAATTCGCCAATAGACCTCTTCCAGCCGCAGACAAGTGGCAAATCCATTCAAGCGCACCGAACGGGACAGCGGCTGGGCCAGGCCCATATTGAAGTTCGCCTCGAACGGATCGACCCCTTCCTTGCCCGGCCCGCCCGCCACTCGCCCAGCGCGATTCATCCATGAAGACATACAAGCACCACGCGATCTGACTAACAGGGAAATAACCCTGAGCAATGGTTTTCACTCAGAGACATACCCTAATAAAGCGCTGCGGTGCGGTTTGCTTCCAGCAGACCGGCTTACTCTCGCTGTAGGATTACTCGGCAAGACAACAAGGATCGCATCACGATAGAACGCTTTCCTTATTAACGATCAATGCCCGGCCCCATGAGAGGTCCGGGCATCTATGCCTAAGCGCTTACTGCCCTGCCGGACTATTAACCTTCCAGCAACGAGCGCAACATCCAGGCAGTCTTTTCGTGCACTTGCATGCGCTGGGTGAGCAGGTCTGCCGTCGGCTCGTCGCTGACTTTATCGAGCAGCGGGAAAATGCTGCGCGCCGTGCGGGTCACGGCCTCCTGCCCCTCCACCAGCTGTTTGATCATTTCCTCGGCAGGCGGCACGCCCTCTTCTTCCTTGATCGAAGACAAACGGGCGTAGATCGAATAAGCACCGGGCGCCGGAAAACCCAGGGCACGGATGCGTTCGGCAATGGAGTCCACGGCCAGGGCCAGTTCGTTATATTGCTCTTCAAACATCAAGTGCAATGTGCGAAAGGCCGGGCCCGTCACGTTCCAGTGGAAGTTATGGGTCTTCAGATAGAGTACATAAGTATCCGACAAGAGCCGCGACAACCCATCGACAATGGACTTGCGGTCTTCTTCGCTGATACCGATATCAATAGCCATGCGATTCCCCTTTCCATGATGTTTGATGATCAAGCAGGTACACCCCACTGTACCAAGACTTGTCACTGCCTGCAGTGCTGCACCTGCGACACAGCGCTGCAGGCGCCGACGGTTCTGGCCCGGAGCAAGCGACACACGGTTTGCCGATGATTTGAGAAGCCTTGGGCTTTGCTGTTAAATAGGCGGCGTGCCGCCCCTGACGATTGTCAGTGCAGGGGCGCATAGGCTGGCCTTTTCTCACGTTTTTGCGTTTTTCAAGCCAATGCGCGCCGTGATGTCAGCTCTTCCTGTGATATGCCTTATCAATGTGAGCCAACCAACATGTTCAAGATCGTCCACCTGTTGACGGGCGCTGCAGCTTTGCTGCTGTCCTTCATACCCAGCCTAAGAACCGACGCAGTGCCCCTGCTGCAGCAACCGGAGGCCATTTACCTGGCACTGTTCGGCCTGCTCAACCTGCTTCTCGCCCCCGTGGTCCCCCAGCACTACAAGGGCGCACGCCTGCACATCCAGCGCCTGGCCAGTGTTTTGCTGGTACTGGCCGTGGTGCTGCAAACCCTGACCCTGCTGGCCCGCCCGGAACTGGGCAACCTGCCAGCACTGAGCGTCACCCTGCTGGCCGTTGCGCTGCACCTGATCGCCGGTTTCCTCAAAAGCGCAAGCGCGCGCAGCCAGCACACCCAGTACGACATGAGCAACCGCGATACCGGTACGGTCAAGTGGTTCAACACGTCCAAGGGCTTTGGCTTCATCTCCCGCGATTCAGGAGATGACATTTTTGTCCACTTCCGTGCTATTCGCGGCGAAGGTCACCGTGTCCTGGTCGAAGGCCAGCGTGTGGAGTTCTCGGTGATGAACCGCGACAAAGGCCTGCAAGCCGAAGACGTGATCGCCGCCCCACGGCGCTGATCCCGCGACAAATAAAAAACCGCGGCGCCTGGGCGACCGCGGTTTTTTTACGCCTGCACACTAGCGTTCAATAATGCGGCGGCGGTGCCTCTTCTTCACTGCTCTGGTATTGGCCGACCATTTCCTCGTAACGCTTGAGCAGTGCCGCCATCTGCAACTGCAGGCGCTCAACCACCCGCTGCTGCTCGACCAGCACATCATTAAGGGCCTGGATTGTATCGTCCTGAAAAGCCAACCGGCTTTCCAGCTCGGTTACCCGCGCTTCAAGTGTCATTTCTCACACCTCGGCGAATGTGAAGTTGTCATCGAGCACTGTCGCCAGACGCTTGCGAACATCGGCAAGCTGCTCGGCGCTATAAGTAGTTGCCGGTTTGTTTCCCCAGACAGGAGCAGGCCAGGCCGGGTCGTTACGTCGTCGCACGATGACATGCATATGAAGTTGACTGACGACATTGCCCAGTGTCGCGACATTCATTTTGTCGGCGGCAAAACTGTCTTTCAGGGTTTCAGCCAAAAAGGTTGTTTCTTTCCAGAGCTGCGCCTGATCACTGTCATCCAGTTGAAACAATTCACTGATATCAGCACGACGCGGCACCAGAATAAACCAGGGATAGTTGGCGTCCTTGCTCAGCAACAGCCGGCAAAGAGGAAAGTCCCCGAGCACATAGGTGTCTTCTTGAAGACGTGGATCCAGATCAAACACAGGGCATCTCCTACAACTGTTTAATACCTGGTCCATGCACAGCCAACCCCGCGCCACAGACCGAATGCTGCAGGATACCCCTGTTCGCGTAGCGGAGCATTGCCAGGTAGTCAGTAAAAAGTAGAAACGCACCGGTTTGACCGCTTTTCTCCCTCCCAGCTTTCGACAAACGTACCGGTAACAGCCCGTCGCCCCCTGAAACGCTACTTTTCGCACCAAAATGAGGCTTGCCTCATGCACCTGGCACCCAAAGTATCCGCAAACTACCCAGCACAACGTTTCCACGGTAACGCTTTGACTTTAGGGACAGTTTTCCCCTTATTCCAGAACAACCCGCGCAAACGAATCTTTCGATCTTAGCCCCCCGGATTTACGGCACTTGGCGGCCCTCTCGCGGGGGGGTGTGAAATTTTTGTGAACCACTCGCGCTTTTGAGCACGCTTGTTGCATTCTCATCCGCCACAGTCGGCACGACACCTGCATTGATGCGGTGAAGCGCGACAAATAACAACAGTTGCATGGGTAAACCAGGGAGTGCCGGGGCCGGGGGGCTAGATTGTTTTTACCTATCCTTAAGCCGTCCGGAACAGCGCTGGAGTTGTACGCCCCGTAAAATCGGGACGTGATTTGCGACAGGGACTTAACCGTTAGCGACATGACCGTAAAGTTACCGAAAGGTTCTTTCCCCCCATATCGCCAACTACAGTCTGCGTGATATACATTTCCGCCGACACAAAAAGAAAGAGCCGCGCCACATAAAAAAATCAATGGGCGACGGCAGTACTCTTCCTAAAAACCAAAGGAGCAAATCACGATGCGCGTGATGAAGTGGAGCATAATCGCCCTGGCTGTTGCAGCCGGCACCTCGCAAATGGCATTCGCCTCTTCGCAAAGTGAATCCAAGGGCTTTGTTGAAGACAGCTCGCTGAACGTCAAAACCCGCATGCTGTATTTCAGCCGCGACTTCCGTAACGCTCCTCACGGTGAGCAGAGCCGTGTTGAAGAAACCGGCCTGGGCTTTCTCGGCACTTACGAATCCGGTTTCACTCAAGGTGTCGTCGGTTTCGGTGTTGATGCCATTGGTATGCTGGGCCTGAAACTGGACAGCGGCAAGGGCCGTGCCGGTACCGGCCAGTTCCCTATCGGCTCCGACGGTCGCGCCGAAGATTCCTTCTCCGAAGGCGGCGGCGCAGTCAAAATGCGCATCTCCGACACCGTACTGAAGTACGGCACCCAGTTCACTGCCATGCCTGTCCTGGCCACTGACGACAGCCGCCTGCTGCCAGAAACTGTCGAAGGTACATTGATTACCAGCAACGAAATCAAAGGCCTGGAACTCAATGTCGGTCACTTCACCGCTCTGAACGCACAATCGCAGTCCTACCACGACAGTATCGGCGGCAGGGATAGCGATACGGGTCTCAAGAACCCTGGCCTTACCCAGGCTGATGTCATCGGTGGCACCTATGCCTTTACCGATAACCTGAGCAGCAGCGTCTACTACTCTCACGTCGAAGATCACTTCCGTAAGTGGTACGGCAACCTTAACTGGGGCCTGCCAATCAGCGACAACCAAGGCCTGGTGTTCGACTTCAACATTTATGACACCAAGTCCACCGGACAAAATCGTACCGGCGCCTTTGTCAAGAACCCTGATGGCAGCGCCCGCGAGCTCGACAACACTGCGTTCAGCCTTTCTGGCGCTTACAACATTGGCGCTCACACCTTTACCCTCGCCTACCAGCAGCTCAACGGCGACGGCGACTACGCCTACGGCGTTGACGGTGGCGGCAGTATCTTCCTGGCCAACTCCATTGCCCGTTCCGACTTCAACGCTGAAGACGAAAAATCCTGGCAGGCTCGCTACGACCTGAACTTCGCCGAATTCGGCGTTCCAGGCCTGACCTTCATGACCCGTTACGCCCGCGGTACCGATGCCAAGACCCGTACTACCGATGACGGTAAGGAATGGGAACGCGACATCGACGTGAAGTACGTGCTGCAAGAAGGTGCTGCCAAGGACCTCAGCTTCCGTGTCCGCCAGGCTACCTACCGCTCCGGCGACGGCGTTTACTACGGTTCGGACTCGATCGACGAACTGCGTCTGATCGTCGAGTACCCGCTGAGCATCCTGTAAGCCCCGGGCTTTCAGTATCCCCAGTACGAAAAAGCCCGGCATTGCCGGGCTTTTTCTTGTCTCGATCCGGGCTGACAACGCCTTCGTGCTCCGGCATCCTGTACGCCACCGAATCGCCCCCGTACAATGCGGGGTCATTTAAAGTCTTAAGCAACCGACAACGGCCTACCATGCGCACCAGTCAATATTTGCTCGCTACCCAGAAAGAAACCCCTTCCGACGCGGTCGTCATCAGCCACCAGCTCATGCTGCGTGCCGGCATGATCCGCAAGCTCGCATCCGGCCTTTATACCTGGCTGCCGATGGGCCTTCGGGTAATGCGCAAGGTTGAGACCGTGGTCCGCGAGGAAATGAACGCCGCTGGCGCCCTCGAAGTGCTGATGCCAAGCATCCAGCCTGCAGAGCTGTGGCAGGAATCCGGCCGCTGGGAACAGTACGGCCCTGAACTGCTGCGCCTGAAAGACCGTCACGGTCGCGATTTCTGCGTGGGCCCGACCCATGAAGAAGTGATCACCGATCTGGCCCGCAACGAGCTCAACAGCTATAAACAGCTGCCGTTGAACATGTACCAGATCCAGACCAAGTTCCGTGACGAAATCCGTCCGCGCTTCGGTCTGATGCGTGGCCGCGAATTCATCATGAAGGACGCTTACTCCTTCCATGCCGACCAGGCTTCCCTGCAGGAAACCTACGACCGCATGCACCTGGCCTACAGCAACATCTTTACCCGCCTGGGCCTGGACTTCCGTCCTGTGCAAGCCGACACCGGCTCGATCGGCGGTAGCTACTCCCACGAATTCCATGTACTGGCCGAGTCCGGTGAAGACGATGTGATCTTCAGCGACAGCTCCGACTACGCCGCCAACATCGAGAAGGCCGAGGCCATTCCACGGGAAACCGTGCGCCTTGCGCCAAGCGAAGAGCTGCGCCTGGTCGACACCCCGGACGCCAAGACCATCGCGCAACTGGTGGAAAACTACGGCCTGGCGATCGAAAAGACCGTCAAGACCCTGATCGTCCACGCTGCCGAAGAAGGCAAGCTGATTGCCCTGATCGTCCGTGGTGATCACGAACTGAACGAAATCAAGGCCGCCAACCTGCCAGAAGTCGCCAGCCCGCTGGTCATGGCCAGCGACGAAGAACTGCGTGACGCCATCGGCGCTGGCGCAGGTTCGCTCGGCCCGCTGAACCTGCCGCTGCCATGCATCATCGACCGCTCGGTAGCGTTGATGAGCGACTTCGGCGTGGGTGCCAACATCGACGACAAACACTACTTCGGCGTCAACTGGGAGCGTGACCTGCCCGTTCCACAAGTGGCCGACCTGCGTAACGTCGTCGAAGGCGACCCAAGCCCGGATGGCCAGGGTACCCTGGTGATCAAGCGCGGCATCGAAGTCGGGCACATCTTCCAGCTCGGCACCAAGTACAGCGAAGCACTCAAGTGCCAGGTACTGGGCGAAAACGGCAAGCCGGTGACCCTGAGCATGGGTTGCTACGGTATCGGCGTGTCCCGCGTGGTGGCTGCGGCCATCGAGCAGAACTACGACGAAAACGGTATCATCTGGAGCGACACCCTGGCCCCGTTCCAGGTCGCCCTGGTACCGCTGCGCTACGAAACCGAACAGGTTCGCGAAGCCACCGACAAGCTCTACGCCGAACTGACCGCCGCCGGTTTCGACGTGCTGCTGGACGACCGCGACAAGAAGACCAGCCCGGGGATCAAGTTTGCCGACATGGAACTGATCGGCATTCCGCACCGCATTGTGGTCAGCGACCGCGGCCTGGCCGATGGCAACCTGGAATACAAGCACCGTACCGAACGTGACGCGCAACCGCTGCCAGTGGCCGAGGTGCTGTCGTTCCTGCAAGCCCGCATCCGCCGCTAAGCCAACGCAAGAGTAATCATGTTCAAGCGAAGTACCTTTACCCTGGGGGGCGCCGCACTGAGCGGCGCCCTGTTGCTCAGCGGTTGCGCCAACCAGATGTCCCAGCGCAGCGAGCATGAGGAACGCATCGAGCGCAAGCTGCTCGAACACAGCCTGCAGATCGATGTCGGGGACCCGAAGGTACTCGAACTGCCCCAGCGGCGCGTGCGCATTCACGAACAGAAGAACTTCGAAGTCACCGAGTTCGAAGTCACCCGTCGATATGATCGCTACACGCCCTACCAACCCTGGCGGGAAGTCTACGAGATTCCCCTGGGCGCGGTGGCTGTAGTGGCCGGCGTCGGTGCCAACGTGGTCAATATCTTCGCGCTGGGCAACCTGCCCGATAGTGTTACCCGCGACTGGTTCAGCTACGGTGTCGACGGCCTCAACCCGTTCATGAACACCCAGTCCAATGGCCGCGCCCAGCAGAACCTTGCCGGGATCAACGAGGTCCAGAAGGACAAACGCCAGGAGTACACCAGCCTGCCGTGGAGCGATCGTCCGGTTGAGGTCAAGGCCGGCAAGGTCAACCATACGCTGACTACCGATCGCAACGGGGTGCTGTTGCTGAATCTGCTCGACAGCCCGTTCTCCGAGCAGAACCTGACCCACATCGGCACCCTGCACCTGCAAGTCGCCGATGAAGACAACAACGTCCGTGGCGATGCCAGCCTGCTGATCAGCAGCACCTTGCGCAACAAGCTGGCGGAAGCCCACGACCTGATCTTCGACGACCTTGAAGACGATGAAGTCAGTCAGTGGGTTCACCGTGTCAAACGCCTGTCTGAACTGGGCCTGGAAGAAGAAGCCAGCGAGCTGGAGCAGAGCCTGATCGAACTCACCCGCAACGATCCGGAGCTGCAACAGGAGTTTCTCCAGTCGCTGACCAAGGATGCCGGCCGCCTGGTCGCCGACCCTGGCGTGCATTGATACCCCTGCCCTGCTCTAAAAAACGCCAGCTTGCTGGCGTTTTTTCATTCAGTCGCGACTAAACAGCTCCAGCTGCTCATGGCCCGCGCGCAAATCCTGCAAGCGCACGCCGATACCCAGCAGCCTCACCGGTTTGCCGCCACGGGCGAAGGCCTGGCTGAGCAATTGCTGATAACTGCCCAGGTCACGCCCGGCACCGGCCTGCTCCAGGGTGGTCTGGGTAAAATCGTGGAACTTCACTTTGACGAAGGGTTTGCCCGGCCGGTAACTGTCATCGATGCGCGCCATGCGTCCGGCCAGGGTTTCCAAAAGTTCCGGCAGTTTCTCCAGGCAGCTGGCCAGATCGGGGAGATCCGTGTCGTAGGTGTTTTCGACACTGACTGATTGACGACGACTGTCGTTATGCACCGCACGATCATCGATACCCCGTGCCAGCCCCCACAGACGCTCGCCAAAACTGCCGAACTCGCGGGCCAGCGCCAGGCGACTCCAGTCGCGCAGTTCCAGGCAGTTAGTGATGCCCAGGCGACCGAGCTTGTCCGCAGTCACCTTGCCCACGCCGTGCAATTTGTTGACCGGCAGCGCAGCAACAAACGCTTCGACTTCATTGGGCGTAATCACAAACAAGCCGTTGGGCTTGCGCCAATCACTGGCGATCTTGGCCAGGAACTTGTTCGGCGCCACCCCGGCCGACACCGTGATGTGCAGTTGCTGGGCAACTCGGCGGCGAATATCCGCGGCAATCCGCGTTGCGCTACCGGCAAACCAGGAGCTGTCCGAGACATCCAGGTAGGCTTCGTCCAGCGACAAGGGCTCGATCAGATCGGTGTAGTCGCGGAAGATCGTGTGTATTTCCCTGGATGCTTCTTTATAGGCATCCATGCGCGGTTTTACGATCAACAGATCAGGGCACAGATTGAGGGCATGCCGGGACGACATTGCCGAACGCACACCATAGGCCCGCGCCTCGTAGTTACAGGTGGCGATTACCCCGCGGCGCTCAGCCGAGCCACCGACAGCCAGCGGCCGCCCGGCCAGACGCGGGTCGTCACGCATTTCAATAGCGGCGTAAAAGCAATCGCAATCGATGTGGATGATCTTGCGCTGGGACATCGGCAACCGTAGCTACAGGTGAACAATCGTGTAGGCAGTATCTCATTCCACTGCGCCGTACGCACCACAGATACTGGATAAACATACACACTCAAACCCTAAAAGCCCCAGCACAGCTGCCTTGCAGTACTAAAAGAGAGCGCTAAGCATTTGAACAAAAAAGGATTTCTTGAAATGAGCGCTTGACACTCCAGCGCATAACTGTAGAATTCATCTCACAGGCGCGGGATGGAGCAGCCTGGTAGCTCGTCGGGCTCATAACCCGAAGGTCGTCGGTTCAAATCCGGCTCCCGCAACCAGATTCAGGAAAGGCCACTCTTCGGAGTGGCCTTTTTCTTTGCCTGAAGAAAGTGCTCGGGCATAAATTTATTGTAAATCAACAATTAAGCGTTGACAGCTGGTCAAAACGCTGTAGAATCCGCCCCACAGACGCGGGATGGAGCAGTCTGGTAGCTCGTCGGGCTCATAACCCGAAGGTCGTCGGTTCAAATCCGGCTCCCGCAACCAAACAACAGAAAAGGCCACTTTGAAAAAAGTGGCCTTTTTTGCATCTGCGATTCAGCCCCCTCCCCACGCCCGCGCGGCAATATAAATATTCTTTAACTATCCTCTGGACAGGCAGTGGCCCGATCATAGTCGCCACTACTTTCCATAGGGATTGGTACCTTGGCTGGATACGTTCCTCCTGGCGTGCACCCCCCACGAGGTGCTTGATGCACAGCCAGACACCCGAAACACAAGCACCTGTCACCTCTGCGCTGCCCAACGCCGCCCAGCATTTACGCTGGCTTGACCGCTTGAGCCGTTATCGCCAGCCAATTGGCCTGGCGGTGACCTTGCTGTTGTTCACCATCGCCCTGATCGCTTGCCGTCATCTGCTCAGCGAGCTGGACATCTATGCCCTGCATGATTCGCTGCTCAGCGTGCCACCCACGGCCCTGGCCGGAGCATTCCTGGCAACGGTTGCAGGGTTCATCATCCTTTTGGGGTACGAGTGGTCTGCCAGTCGCTATGCCGGCGTTCAACTGCCGCCGCGGACCTTGGTCATGGGTGGTTTCAGCGCCTTCGCCATAGGCAACGCCATCGGCCTGTCGCTGCTCTCCGGCGGATCGGTGCGTTACCGACTGTATGCCCGCCAGGGTATTGGTGCCGCTGAAGTCGCGCGCATGACCCTGTTCGCCAGCCTCTCGCTCGGTTGTGCGCTACCGCCGCTGGCAGCCCTGGCAACCCTGAGCAATCTGCCAGCAGCAGCGGCAGCCTTGCACCTTCCACAAGCTCTGCTGGCCGGTATTGCACTGGTCGTGCTGGGCCTGGCTGCGCTGCTGGCCTACGGCCTGTACCGTCGGCGTCTGCCGGAGCAGCCGCAGGTAGACAACCTGCTGGTGCGCATCGGCCGCCGCACCCTGCGCCTGCCCGGCGCACGCCTGACCTTCCTGCAATTGCTGATCACCGCCCTGGATGTTGCCGCTGCGGCGACGGTGCTGTACCTGCTATTGCCTGAAGCACCGCCTTTCGGCGCATTCCTGCTGGTGTACCTGCTGGCCCTGGCTGCGGGAGTGCTGAGCCATGTTCCCGGGGGCGTCGGGGTGTTCGAGGCGATTCTGCTGGCCGCTTTCGCCGATCAACTTGGTGCCGCGCCCCTGGCCGCCGCCCTGCTGCTCTATCGCCTGATCTACGTGGTACTGCCATTGCTGCTGGCCTGCGCCCTGTTGCTGAGCAGCGAGGCACGGCGGTATCTGGTTGCCCGTCAGGCCATCAAGGCAGCATCCGGACTGGCTGCCCCGGTGCTGGCAGTACTGGTGTTTCTCTCTGGTGTAGTGCTGCTGTTTTCCGGCGCCACCCCGGAAATCGACGAACGTCTCGAACACCTGGGCTTCCTTATTCCCCATCGCCTGATCGACGCCTCGCATTTCGGCGCCAGCCTGATTGGCGTGTTGTGCCTGCTGCTGGCCCAGGGGCTGCGCCGTCGCCTGTCCGCCGCCTGGATGCTGACCACCATCCTGCTGCTGGTCGGTGCCCTGCTCTCGCTGCTCAAGGGCTTTGACTGGGAAGAAGCCAGTATCCTGACCTTTACCGCCTGTCTGCTGGCATTGTTCCGACGCTCCTTCTACCGCCCCAGCCGCTTGCTGGAGCTGCCCTTCTCACCTGTCTATCTGGCAGCCAGCGCTTGCGTCATTGGCGCGTCGATCTGGCTGTTGCTGTTCGCTTATCAGGACGTGCCCTATAGCCATCAATTGTGGTGGCAATTCACCCTGGACGCCGACGCCCCGCGCGGCCTGCGCTCAGCCCTGGGCAGCGCGGTACTGCTGGTAGCGGTCGCCCTGACCTGGTTGCTGCGTACCGCGCGCCCGGTGATCCACCTGCCAAACACCGAAGAGCTGCAACGCGCCAACCGCATTCTGCAGGCCTCGGATCAACCCGACGGCGGCCTGGCGCTGACCGGGGACAAGGCGCTGCTGTTCCACCCCGATGACGATGCCTTCCTTATGTACGCCCACCGAGGCCGCAGCCTGGTCGCCCTGTACGATCCGATCGGCCCGGCGCACAAGCGTGCCGAAATGATCTGGCAGTTCCGCGACCTGTGTGACGTGCACCATGCCCGCCCGGTGTTCTACCAGGTGCGTGCCGAGAACCTGCCGTTCTATATGGACATCGGCCTGACCGCGATCAAGCTCGGCGAAGAGGCGCGGGTCGATCTCAAACGCTTTGACCTGGATGCCAAGGGCAAGGAGATGAAAGACCTGCGCTACACCTGGAACCGCGGTGGTCGCGACGGCTTGAGCCTGGAAGTACATGAACCGGGGCAAGCCCCGCTTGAGGAGCTGAAGGTTATCTCCGACGCCTGGCTGAGCGGCAAGAACGTGCGCGAGAAAGGCTTTTCTCTAGGCCGATTCAGCCCAGAATACCTGCAACATTTCCGGATTGCCCTGATCCGCTTCGAGGGACGCCCGGTAGCCTTTGCCAACTTGCTGGAAACCCACAGCCGCGAACTGGCCAGCCTCGACCTGATGCGCGCCCATCCACAGGCGCCGAAGCTGACCATGGAATTCATGATGATCGGCCTGATCCAGCACTATAAGCACCAGGCCTACGCCCGCTTCAGTCTGGGCATGGTGCCTCTTTCCGGACTGCAGCCGCGCCGTGGCGCACCGCTGACCCAACGCCTGGGCTCAATCGTGTTCCAGCGCGGCGAGCAGCTCTACAACTTCCAGGGCCTGAGACGCTTCAAGGACAAGTTCCAGCCTGACTGGGAACCCCGTTACATGGCCGTGCCTGCCGGACTCGATCCGCTGGTGGCACTGGCTGACACTGCCGCCCTGATCGCCGGCGGCCTGACTGGATTGGTGAAACGCTGATGATTCGACGCTATTGGTTACACCTTCTGGCCACACTGCTTCTGGGCTTGCTGGTCGCAGCCCTGGGCTTCTGGCTGTGGACCCGTCCGGCTCCTGAGCCACAGCTGGAACACCTGACCCAGCCTGATGGCAGCAGCCTGACCCGGGTCACCCCCGGCACCCATGCCAAAGCCCGCGTGGCCATCGCCGTACTCCCGGACCAGGCGCTGACCGACAAGCAACTGCTGAACCTGAGCCAGAGCGGCGAGGCGCAGATGGTTCAAGTGATCCTGCCGCCAGCCGACTGCACCTTGCAAAAAGCCGCCTTGCAACAGGCCCTGCAACAACTGCAAGGCCCGGCAACCCTGGTAGCGGGTATCGGCCCCGGCGCCGCGCAAGCCTGGGACTGGCTGGCTGGCCAGAGCGATGACAAAGCCCAGGCTATCTCGGTAGATTTCAGCGTTGAACGCCCGGGCTGCGCCACACCGCTGCCCAAATCGGCGGCTCACGGCCACTGGAGCGTCGCCTGGAACGACAACCCGGACGACGCCAGCGCCGCCTTTGTACGCGATCAAGCCAACGCCGAAACCAGCATCAGCGATTACGACATCCACCTGCCGCAAGTGCTCAAAGCACAACTGACCCAGGCTCTGGTGGGTGAAGAAGGCAATGCCATGAGCATCCCGGTGGTCGAGGTCCCGGCAGGCCAGACCACCGACACCGTAACCCTGTTCCTCTCCGGCGACGGCGGCTGGCGTGACCTGGACCGCGACGTTGCAGGAGAGATGGCCAAGCTTGGCTATCCAGTGGTCGGCATCGATACCCTGCGCTACTACTGGCAGCACAAGACACCGGAACAAAGTGCCATTGACCTGTCGGAGCTGATGCAGCACTACCGTCAGAAATGGGGCACCAAACGTTTCGTACTGACCGGCTACTCGTTCGGCGCAGACGTCTTGCCTGCGATCTACAACCGTCTTCCCGCTGAAGACCAGCAACGTGTGGACGCAGTCATCCTGCTGGCTTTCGCCCGCAGCGGCAGTTTCGAGATCGAAGTTGAGGGCTGGCTGGGCAACGCCGGCAAGGAAGCGCCGACCGGACCGGAAATGGCCAAGTTGCCGGCAGCGAAAGTGATCTGCATCTATGGCGAGGAAGAAGCCGATGAAAGTGGCTGCACCGACCACACCGCAGTTGGTGAGCGCCTGAAGCTGCCAGGCGGGCATCATTTCGACGAGAACTACCCGGCGCTGGCCAAGCGCTTGATCGGTGATATCGAAAATCGCCAGGGCAAGACCAGCGTTGCCGAACACTGATTTGGGCAAGTAACTGTCTGCCAGTGGGAGCGGGCTTGCCCCGCGATAGCATGTTGCCAGCCACATCGCATCGCGGGGCAAGCCCGCTCCCACTGTGCAGGTCAAATCTCGACTTGCGTACCCAGCTCGATCACCCGATTCAAGGGCAGGTTGAAGAAACGCAAAGTGCCGTTGGCATTCTTCAACAGGAACGCAAACAACATTGCCCGCCAACGCGCCATCCCCACCAGCCGCGAAGGAATCACCGTCTCCCGGCTCAGGAAATAGGTGGTGCGCATCGGGCTGAAGTCCAGACCTTCCAGATGGCACAGCTTCAGCGCCGCAGGCACATCGGGCTCATCCATGAAACCGAAATGCAGTAACACCCGGTAGAAGCCCTCACCATAGGCTTCTACCTCGAACTGATGCTGCGTCGGCACCCGCGGCATGTCCTCGCTGACCACCGTCAACAGCACCACCTGATTGTGCAGCACCTGGTTATGCAACATGTTGTGCAACAAGGCATGTGGCACGGCATCCGCTCGCGCCGTCAGGAACACTGCCGTGCCTTCGACCCGGTGCGGTGGCTGCACGCGAATGCTGCCAATAAACAGCGGTAGTGGCAGGCTGCCTTCATCCAGACGCTCGACGAGGATCTGTTTGCCACGCTTCCATGTGGTCATCAGCACGAACAGCGCAATCCCCGCCAGCACCGGAAAAGCTCCGCCCTGCACCACCTTGGGTACGTTGGCGGCAAAGAACAGGCCGTCGACAAACAGAAAACCGAGCAATACCGGTACCGCCAGCACTGGCGGCCATTTCCACAGCAGCAGCATGACCGTGGACACCAACAGGGTAGTCATCAGCATGGTCCCGGTCACCGCCACGCCGTAGGCCGAGGCCAGCGCATCGGACGACTCGAAACCCAGCACCAGGAGGATCACCCCGACCATCAGCGCCCAATTCACCGCGCCGATGTAGATCTGCCCCTGTTCGTGGCTTGAGGTGTGCTGGATCTGCATGCGCGGTACATAACCGAGCTGGATCGCCTGGCGCGTCAGGGAGAAGGCCCCGGAAATCACCGCCTGGGAGGCGATCACTGTCGCCAGGGTGGCCAGACCGACCAAAGGAATCAGCGCCCAGGCGGGAGCCAACAGGTAGAAGGGGTTACGCGCCGCCTCAGGGTTCTGCAACAGCATGGCCCCCTGGCCAAAGTAGTTCAGCACCAACGCCGGCAGTACCAGGGCAAACCAGGCCCGGGCAATCGGCTTGCGCCCGAAGTGGCCCATGTCGGCATACAGTGCCTCGGCACCGGTCAGGGCCAGAACCACAGCACCGAGAATGGCCACCCCCATGCCCGGGTGAACAATGAAGAAGCGTACCGCCCAGACCGGGTTGAACGCCTTGAGCACCTCAGGGCTCTGGGAAATGCCGTGCACACCCAGCGCCGCCAGGACAACAAACCAGGCAACCATCACCGGCCCGAACAGAATGCCGATCCGCGCCGTACCGTGCTTCTGGATCAGAAACAACGCCACCAGCACCACCAAGGCTATTGGCACCACCCAGTGATCGATACCGTCGAAGGCCAGTTGCATGCCCTCAACCGCCGACAGCACCGAAATGGCCGGGGTGATCATGCTGTCACCATAAAACAATGCAGCGCCAATCAGGCCGCAGCCCACCATCAGCGCACGCAGATTGGGATAAGGCGCCGAAGCCCGGCGTGCCAGCGCGGTAAGGGCCATGATGCCCCCCTCGCCCTGGTTGTCGGCGCGCAGGATGAACAGCACGTACTTGATCGAGACCACCCAGATCAGCGACCAGAGGATCAACGCCAGGATACCCAGCACGCCGTCATGGTTGACCGGCACCCCATAGTCGCCGGAAAACACCTCCTTGAGGGTATACAAGGGACTGGTGCCAATATCGCCGTACACCACCCCTACCGCCGCCACCAACAGGCTCAGCGGCTTCGCCGCCGAATGCCCGGAATCAGCCTGATCGCTTGCCTGAACCATCCGCTACTCCCGCAGCCTAGACCCTTGGGGCCGGAAAAATACACGCCAGACGCTGAGACTTTAGCGACCGCACCGCTGACGCCAACAGGACCCGATAGAAACACAGGCATATAGCCGCGAAGCATAGCCCAGGGTACAGCGCATGGTTGCTAGCCAAGTGATATTACAGCCGTTAGGATTGCGCACTTTTCGATCAGGGAGCGGTACATGCGTCACCTCAGGAGCCTTACCCGAACGCTGCACAAACAGCACATTGAGGGCGTTACCTTTCATTTTGATCCGCACCATCAGCACGAACTTTCCACCGCGGTTCGGCGCTTCTTCACAACACCCGAACAACACACCCCGCTGGACACGCCAGAAGCGACCCGCGGCGTCTTCCTGCTCGAAGGTGAGCGCAAATGGGTGCTCAAGCACAATCGCCTGATCCATTGGAAAAAGCAGCTGCAGAACTACCTGGGGCTGAAGAAGACTTTCGGCCTGCATGACCTGACCAACGAATTCATCAACCTGTCAGCGGTGGCCACCAAATCCGCTTGCGCCCCCAGTGTTGCCGCCTTTGGCTATAAAGGGCGCTTTCCATTTCTCAAGGAAGAGTACTTGCTGGTCAGCTTTCTGGACGATCATTGCAGTGTTGATGATCGCTTGATCGCTCACCCTGAACAGGCCTCAACCTTGCTGCCACAAGTCTTTGATCTGTTCGCGCGCATGCTCGACGAAGGCTTCGTGCACATGGACCCTCACCCGAAGAACATCCTGATCGCCCCCGATGGCCAGCTGCGCTTGATCGATTTCGAGTGTTGCGCACACGAGGTGATTGATCGCGATTTCAGTCTGGGTTTTTTAATGGGCTACTTTTTCCACTACTGGATCAAGCGCTTCATCTGCATGGAAGACTATCGCACTTGCTGCGAAAACTACCTGAAGGTCAAACAGCCAACGTTGGACCGCAGTATTTTCATGCCTGTTTTCGAGCGCTTCCTCACCGGAAAAGTGTCCCGCACAACACGTTACGCGATCCTCACCAGCCCGAAGGCGCAAGCGGCGTTCAAGGCGCAGTAACCCCCAGGCACTCCAGCAGGCGGCAGCAAGCCGCTTTGCTGGAGTCCGGCATCGCCAAGCACTCGTCGTATTTCCCCGTTTAAAGCTGGTCAACTCCGTTGCGCACCGCTAGAATTGCGCACTTTTTGATCAGAGGCGCTGCTAGCGCCCAACAGGACAGCGGCGCTTGCGTACGACTGTCCCCATTACACCGAGGTTAGTCATGTCCACCACTCCTGCGCCAACCACGCCAAAGGTCGGCTTCGTTTCCCTAGGCTGCCCCAAAGCCCTGGTCGACTCCGAGCGCATCCTGACCCAGCTGCGCATGGAAGGCTATGAAGTCGTGCCCACCTATCAGGATGCCGATGTGGTGGTGGTCAACACCTGCGGCTTCATCGACAGCGCCAAGGCCGAGTCGCTTGAAGTGATCGGCGAAGCCATCAAGGAAAACGGCAAGGTCATCGTCACCGGTTGCATGGGTGTCGAGGAAGGCAGCATCCGTGACGTGCACCCGAGCGTACTGGCCGTGACCGGCCCGCAGCAATATGAGCAAGTCGTCAACGCCGTGCACGAAGTGGTTCCGCCGCGCCAGGATCACAACCCGCTGATCGACCTGGTGCCGCCACAGGGCGTCAAGCTGACCCCGCGCCACTACGCCTACCTGAAGATTTCCGAAGGCTGCAACCACAGCTGCAGCTTCTGCATCATCCCGTCGATGCGCGGCAAGCTGGTCAGCCGTCCGGTCGGCGAAGTCCTCAGCGAAGCCGAGCGCCTGGTCAAGGCCGGGGTCAAGGAGATCCTGGTGATCTCCCAGGACACCAGCGCCTACGGCGTCGACGTCAAATACAAGACCGACTTCTGGAACGGCCGCCCGGTCAAGACCCGCATGCTCGAACTGTGCGAAGCACTGAGCAGCCTGGGCGCCTGGGTTCGCCTGCACTACGTTTATCCGTACCCGAACGTCGACGACATCATCCCGCTGATGGCCGCCGGCAAGATCCTGCCGTACCTGGACATCCCGTTCCAGCACGCCAGCCCGAAAGTACTCAAGTCGATGAAGCGTCCGGCCTTTGAAGACCGGACCCTGGCGCGCATCAAGAAGTGGCGCGAACAGTGCCCGCAGCTGATCATCCGCTCCACCTTCATCGTCGGCTTCCCGGGCGAAACCGAAGAAGACTTCCAGTACCTGCTCGACTGGCTGACCGAAGCCCAGCTCGACCGCGTCGGCTGCTTCCAGTACTCGCCCGTCGAAGGCGCGCCAGCCAACGACCTGGGCCTGGAAGTCGTCCCCGATGAGATCAAGCAAGAGCGCTGGGATCGTTTCATGGCCCACCAGCAGGCGATCAGCAGTGCCCGCCTGCAACTGCGTATCGGCCGCGAAATCGACGTACTGATCGACGAAGTGGAAGAGGAAGGCTCGGTAGGCCGCAGCTACTTCGACGCCCCGGAGATCGACGGCAACGTGTTCATCGATGGCAACCACGGCTTCAAGCCGGGTGACACCGTACGCTGCCGGGTCACCGACGCCGACGAGTACGACATGTGGGCTGAACCGATCTGATCGCATCCTGCTGAAAATAGCCCTGCCGACCCTGGCGGGGCTTTTTTTTGCAACTATCGTTGTCTCTGTTGCCCAAGGAGAGCAGAGCGATGTACCGGCATATCAGCGTGCACACCCCCAGATTAAGCGACTACCCGGAGCTGGCGCGTGTCTGGGAGGCGTCTGTGCGGGCAACCCACGACTTCCTGCCTGACAGCTATATCTGTCTGTTGCGCGAACTGCTGGTCAGCCAGTATCTGGACGCGGTGATGCTGATCTGCTGCAAAGACGCCAAGCAGCGGATTACCGGTTTTGCCGGGGTTGCCGCCGGACGCGTGGAAATGCTTTTTATCGATCCGGCTGCGCGTGGCCAGGGGCTGGGCAAACGCCTGTTGCACTACGCCATCGACGAACTCAACGCCGTTGGACTCGATGTCAACGAACAAAACCCGCAGGCTCTGGGCTTCTATTTGCACCAGGGATTCGAGGTGGTCGGCCGTTCGGAAACAGATGGCATGGGTCAACCCTACCCCTTACTGCATCTGAGGCTGATTCAGACAAAAGCCGCTCAAACCGGCTGACAGAAGACGTCATACCTTTCTGAAATGCAGCTAAATCGCAGATAATTGGCCCGACGGGCGAATGTTGCCGGACCTGGGCCCGCCCGCACGGTTACAATGGGCACCTTTCCCTATGCCTACGGCTGTCGTCATGTCTGAACCCATTCGCCTTTCCAAACGCCTCATTGAACTGGTCGGTTGCTCCCGACGGGAGGCCGAACTGTACATCGAAGGCGGCTGGGTCACCGTGGACGGTGCGGTGGTCGACGAGCCGCAATTCAAAGTGACCGAGCAGAAGGTCGAACTGCAGGCCGGTGCCCGCGCCGAAGCCCTGGAGCCGGTCACCCTGCTGCTCCACCAACCGGCCGACCTGGACCTCGACAGCGCCTGTAACAGCATCACTGCCGACAGCTTGTCCGCAGATCACAGCCAAGGCCGCCGCCCGCTCAAAGGCCACTTCGCCCGCCTCAATAACGTGGCGCCTCTGCAACAAGGCGCCAGCGGCCTGCAGGTGTTCACCCAGGACTGGCGGATCACCCGCAAGCTCGAATCCGACCTGGCCAAGCTCGAACAGGAATACGTGGTTGAAGTCAGCGGCGACATGATCGCTCACGGCCTGGAACGTCTGAACCGCGGGTTCACCTGGAAGGGCAAGGAGCTGCCGAAGATCAAGGCCAGTTGGCAGAACGAAACGCGCCTGCGCATGGTCCTGAAAAACCCGCAGCCTGGCCTGATCGCCTTGCTGTGCAGCAGCGTTGGGGTTACCCCGGTGAGCATGCGCCGGATTCGCCTGGGCGGTGTATCCATGAGCAAGTTGCCCCTGGGCCAGTGGCGCTATCTGGCAAACACCGAAAAATTCTAGCAACAAGGCGCCGCCACCCGGGCGACGCCCCGAACAGGATTGTCACCATGATTCACAACGATGTACTGCGCAGCCTGCGCTACCTGCTGGACGTCAACGACGCCAAACTGGCCGATATCATCAAGCTCTCCGGCTTCGAAGTCGCCACAGACGATATCGTCTCCTACCTCAAGAAAGACGAAGAAGAAGGCTTTGTGCGCTGCCCCGACGAAGTCATCGCACACTTTCTCGATGGCCTGGTGATCTTCAAGCGCGGCAAGGACGACAGCCGCCCTGCGCAACCTGTCGAACTGCCCGTGACCAACAACATCATCATGAAGAAACTGCGGGTGGCCTTCGAGCTCAAGGAAGACGACCTGCACGCGATCCTCAAGGCGGCTGACTTCCCGGTGTCCAAGCCGGAACTCAGCGCCCTGTTCCGCAAGGTCGGGCACAACAACTACCGTCCGTGCGGCGACCAACTGCTGCGTAATTTCCTCAAGGGCCTGACCTTGCGGGTCCGTGGCTGAGACGTCGATGAACTACAGCGTCGCACCGATCGGATTCGTCCGCTCCTGCTTCAAGGAAAAGTTCGCGATCCCGCGCCAGCCCCAGCTGGCGCCCGCTGCGCGCGGCGTGCTGGAACTGGTGCCGCCCTTCGACAGCGGTGACGCGGTGGCCGGGCTCGAACAGGTCAGCCATGTCTGGTTGTTGTTCCTGTTCCACCAGGCCCTGGAAGACAAGCCACGGCTCAAGGTGCGTCCGCCACGGCTGGGCGGCAACACCTCCATGGGCGTATTCGCCACCCGGGCGACGCACCGGCCCAACGGCATCGGCCAATCGGTGGTGCGCCTCGAGAAGGTGGAAGCCGGGCGCCTGCTCCTGTCGGGCATCGACTTGCTCGACGGCACCCCGGTGCTCGACATCAAGCCCTATGTGCCCTATGCCGATGCGGTCAGTAGCGCGACCAACCAGATGGCCAGCGCACCGCCAGCGCCGATTTCGGTCGCCTGGAGTGACACCGCCCTGCCCCAGGCCCGCGAGCACGCCTTGCGCCTTGCAGAGCCGCTGGTAGAGCTGATCGAGCAATGCCTGGCCCAAGACCCGCGTCCGGCCTATCAGATCCCACCGCCCGAGCGCGTGTACGGCGTGAAGTTCTGGGATGTGCAGGTGCGCTGGCACTATCCGCAGCCGGATCAGATCCGGGTGCTGGAAGTGGTCATGGATCTCTAGAGACTGCCCGTTCCAAAAAAAAACGCAGGCCAAGGCCTGCGTTTTTTGTGTTCCGCGTACTGCTTACTTCTCGACGAATGCACGCTCGATCAGGTAGTCGCCCGGCTCACGCATACGCGCCGAGATCTTCAGGCCGAAGCTGTCGAGCACTTCGCTGGTTTCGTCCAGCATGCTCGGGCTACCGCAGATCATCGCACGGTCGTCCTGCGGGTTGATCGGTGGCAGGCCGATGTCCTCGAACAGCTTGCCGCTGCGCATCAGGTCGGTCAGGCGGCCCTGGTTCTCGAACGGCTCGCGGGTCACGGTCGGGTAGTAGATCAGCTTGTCACGCAGCGCCTCGCCGAAGAACTCGTTCTGCGGCAGGTGCTCGGTAATGAACTCGCGGTAGGCGACTTCGTTGACGTAACGGACGCCGTGAACCAGGATCACTTTCTCAAAGCGCTCGTAGGTTTCCGGATCCTGGATGACGCTCATGAACGGCGCCAGGCCAGTACCGGTGCTCAGCAGGTACAGGTGCTTGCCCGGGTTCAGGTCGTCGAGTACCAGTGTACCGGTAGGCTTCTTGCTGATGATGATCTCATCGCCTTCCTTCAGGTGCTGCAGCTGCGAGGTCAGCGGGCCGTCCGGCACCTTGATGCTGAAGAACTCCAGATGCTCTTCCCAGTTCGGGCTGGCGATCGAGTAGGCGCGCATGAGCGGGCGGCCGTTGGGCTGTTGCAGGCCGATCATCACGAACTGACCGTTCTCGAAGCGCAGGCCCGGATCGCGGGTGCACTTGAAGCTGAACAGGGTGTCGTTCCAGTGGTGAACACTGAGGACACGTTCGTGGTTCATGTTGCTCATGTACGGGCTCCTGAAATAAAACGCAGCGCTAACCTAGAGCGCGATTGCGCGATAGTTTAGTGCGAGCGACAATATCTGTTAAATGAATTATCAAGATATGTCTTATCGGTTATATAGATATGCGATTTACACTTCGTCAGCTTCAGGTCTTCGTCGCCGTAGCCCAGCATCAAAGCGTCTCGCGAGCCGCGGGAATATTGGCGCTATCGCAGTCGGCCGCCAGTACCTCGATCACCGAACTTGAACGCCAGTCCAGCTGCCAGCTGTTCGATCGCGCCGGCAAACGCCTGAGCCTCAACGCCCTGGGCCATCAACTGCTGCCACAGGCAGTGGCGCTGCTCGACCAGGCCAAGGAAATCGAAGACCTGCTCAACGGCAAGTCCGGTTTCGGCTCACTGGCGGTCGGCGCCACCCTGACCATCGGCAACTACCTGGCCACACTGCTGATCGGTAGTTTCATGCAGGTCCACCCGGAAAGTCAGGTCAAGCTCCATGTGCAAAACACTGCGCATATCGTGCACCAGGTTGCCCATTATGAAATTGATCTGGGTCTAATCGAAGGCGACTGCAACCATCCCGATCTTGAAGTGCAACCTTGGGTTGAAGACGAACTGGTGGTGTTTTGCGCGCCACAGCACCCGCTGGCGCAGCGCGGCCAGGCCAGCCTGGAAGAGCTGACCCACGAAGCGTGGATTCTGCGTGAGCAAGGTTCCGGCACCCGCCTGACTTTTGACCAGGCGATGCGTCATCACCGCTCCAACCTGAACATCCGCCTCGAGCTTGAACACACCGAAGCGATCAAACGCGCTGTCGAATCGGGCCTGGGCATCGGATGTATCTCACGCCTGGCGTTGCGCGACGCTTTTCGTCGCGGCAGCCTGGTCGCAGTGGAAACACCGGAGCTGGACCTGGCCCGGCAGTTCTACTTCATCTGGCACAAGCAGAAGTACCAGACCTCTGCCATGCGCGAGTTTCTTGAGCTGTGCCGCACCTTTACCGCCGGTGTACAACGCAGCGATGAAATCGTCCTGCCCAACATTGCCTAGATAAGGATCACCGCCCAGACCACCGCCACCATTGTCAGGGCGACGAGCTGGGCGGCACTGCCCATATCCTTGGCGTTTTTCGACAGCGGGTGGCGGTCGAGGGAAATCCGGTCGATCGCCGCCTCAACCGCCGAATTGAGCAATTCAACGATCAGGCCCAGCAGGCACACGGCAATCAGGATGGCCCGTTCGGCGCGACTGACATCCAGCCAGAACGCCAGCGGCACCAACAGCACATTGAGCAGCACCAGCTGGCGGAAAGCCGCTTCACCGGTGAAAGCTGCGCGCAGACCGTCAAACGAATAGCCGGCAGCGTTGAAAATACGTTTGAGGCCGGTCTGGCCCTTGAAAGGCGATGACATAGAAGGTCACTTCATCCACTGAAAAATGCGCTGCAGCCTAGTGCAGATCGGGTCAAAAAAGCGTGAAGGCTACGGCCTCAGCTCGCCGAAACCGATTCCAGTTGTTGCAGGAGCAGTGCCGCCTGAGTTCGGGTACGCACGCCGAGCTTGCGGAAAATCGCCGTGACGTGGGCCTTGATGGTCGCTTCCGAAACGTTCAGCTCGTAGGCGATTTGCTTGTTCAACAAGCCTTCGCAGACCATGGTCAACACCCGGAACTGCTGGGGGGTGAGACTGGCCAGACCTTCACTGGCAGCCTTGGCTTCAGCCGATACGTCGACTTTTTCAAAGGCTTGTGGCGGCCACCAGATGTCACCATCAAGGACCTTTTTCACCGCTTCCTGAATCACTTCCAGGGAGCTGGACTTGGGAATAAAGCCACTGGCGCCAAATTCGCGCGACTTCACCACCACCGCGGCTTCTTCCTGAGCCGAGACCATCACCACCGGAATCTGCGGGTACTGACCGCGCAACAGGACCAGCCCGGAAAAACCGTAGGCACCTGGCATGTTGAGGTCCAAGAGCACCAGATCCCAGTCGGACTTCTCGGCGAGGCGGGTTTCCAGTTCGGCAATGCTCGCCACTTCTACCAGGCGGACATCGGGCCCCAGGCCCAGGGTTACAGCCTGACGCAGGGCACTGCGAAACAGCGGGTGGTCATCGGCAATCAGGATTTCGTACGTGGCCATCGATCTAATGATCCTGTTCTGTGCAGGCGCAGGGAGGAAGAATAGGCGCCTGGCGGGCAACTCAAGGTGCTGACGGCGGTGCCGCACACCCAAAAGGCACTTCAAGGCCAGGAAAAACTGTGTTTCAAGCCTTGTATATGCCCGAATCGGCGCCAAGGATGCCGAGCCAGAACCGGGTGGTCAAGTTGATTGCCCGGTCCGGACAGGCACGCAATGGTCGCCAGCCTGCCCATTATGACCCAATGTGCGATATCTGCCCCTTGTACTATAGGAAGGTATGCAAACGCTGGTGGACGGCATCCTGCTCATCAATTGACCACTGGTGCTTGGCACTCAGGTAGTGCGTACTGAACACATCCAGATAAGCATCCAGGGCTTCGGCAGCACGCTGGTCCCCCGCCAGCTCCAGACACATGGCCGCCACTTCGGCAGTGCAGAAATGATCGTCGCGCTTGGAGCGGCGCAAGCGGTAGCGCGACAGCTGCTCCGGTTGCAGGCTGAGCACCGGGAAGCGATCGAGATAGGGGCTTTTGCGAAACATCTTGCGCGCCTCGGTCCAGGTCGCATCGAGGAGGATGAACAACGGCCGTTTGCCGGGCTCACGCACTACCTCGCTGACCACCCTTTGCGGCGCCACGAACTCACCGGGAAAGACGATGTAAGGCTGCCAGTGCGGCTGATCGAGCAAGGCCAGCAAAGCCTCATCGACCGAAGTACGCTGCCAGCCGAACGCCGAGGTGTCGGCGATCAGGTCGGCAATCAACCAGCCGGTGTTACTCGGTTTCAATGGCTCGGTGTCGTGCATCAGCAGGCACATCGCCGAATCGGACGGCACCTGTGGACGCCAGGCACACAGGCAATGGCTGAAAATCACCCGGCACTGCGGGCAGCGTGGCGCCCGTGATCCGCGCGCAACGAAAGGTTTGACACTGCGCGCCAGGCGCTCGGCGCGCAGGCGCGATACGGCATGGCTCATGGCAGCAGACTATATAGGCAAGGAAAGGACGGCACTGCGCGGACTCGGCAAGACAGGAAAACCGCTGCAGTTTACCAGACCCGGTCTGCCGGCAGACGGTATTTGCCGTGCAGCCATAGCGCCGACTCCCCTATAATCTCCAACCTGTTGCTACCCGCTGGCACCACGACTTCGCGCGTGACGGAACACCGTGCGCAGTTGCCGGTCCAATCGCCAGTTACCGAACCAGGAGAAACCCATGTTGCGCTTCATCGCCCCGTCCCTGAGCCTGTTGCTCGCCCTGCCCCTGGCTGCCAATGCTGCCTCCAAGCAGGAATACGAGCTGAGCAAGATGCTGCAAAAAGTTGCCACTGAAAGCAGCGTGGGCACGCCGCGGGCGATCAACGAAGACATCCTCGACCAGGGTTACACCGTCGAAGGCAAGCAACTGATCAACCACCTCAGCGTACTTCCCAGCCACGCTGAAAAAATGAAGGCCGACCCAAACCGGGTGCGCAGCCAATTGGGTGACAGCGTCTGCAAGAACACCGGCTACCGTCAGTTGCTGGCCAAAGGTGCAGTGCTGACCTACCGCTTCACCGAGTACAAGACCAACCGCCCGGTCAGTGAACAGGCGTTCGATGCCAAGAGTTGTGGTGTGAAGCCAAGCAAGTAAGCCTAAGCCACCTGCTCGCTGTCGCGCCGTTGCTTTTCATCGGCGCGCAGTTCGGCCACCAGGGCCTGGACGTAACGTGAGTGCCGCACTCCGGCCCCCAGGCGACGCAGGCACTCTTCTTCAAGGCTCAGGTTGTTGGCCTGGGCCGAGCGCTCGAGCAGCTCGAACAGCTGTGCATCGAGCTCCAGATTAAGCCGTTGCATGTGACAGCCTCCCTGCACCGCGACAGTCGCTCAGGCTTCCAGTTAACCAGACCCCTGCCAGGATCGGTTCCCGGCTGACGAGCGGTCTGTTTCCAACCTGCCCCATCACGCTGCCCCAGCGAAGATCCTTTCGGCACAAATACCTGCCAGGGTCTAGATTGATAGCAAGCGCCCGCCCGTTTCAGGGCTCGCACCGGGGGATGCCTGCCGACGCCGTGCATTAGCATTGCTGAGCGACAACAACAAAGAGCCCATCATCACTGCACTAAGACCTTGCAGGTCTACTGCAATGCTCGAGGCGCACACTCGAGCCACGGCAGCCAGCGACACACGTAGTGTCGCGGCCGGAAACCCTACAGGTCCGGTCAGAGGTTTTGCTGCAGAAGGAGACGTTGAATGCCTTACCAACCGAATGAACTGCTATCGAGTCACTTCAAGAACCAGGGAATCGATCTGAGCAAGCTGGATGAACAACTGAAACTGGTTGCCCCCGACAGCCCCAACCTGTCGCTGTACCGTGACATGATGCTGACCGTCCTGCGCATGGCCCATGACGACAGCAACCGCTGGAACGCCAAGATTACCCTGCAAGCCTTGCGCGAACTGGACCATGCCTTCCGCACCCTTGAACAGTACAAGGGCCGGCGCAAGGTCACCGTGTTCGGTTCAGCCCGCACCCCGGTCGAGCACCCGATGTATGCACTGGCCCGGGAACTGGGCGCGACCCTGGCTCGTTCCAACCTGATGGTCATCACCGGCGCTGGCGGTGGCATCATGGCCGCCGCACACGAAGGCGCAGGCGTCGATCACAGCCTGGGGTTCAACATCACCCTGCCGTTCGAGCAGCACGCCAACCCCACTGTAGACGGCACCGACAAGCTGCTGCCGTTTCACTTCTTCTTCATTCGCAAGCTGTTCTTCGTCAAGGAAGCGGATGCGCTGGTGCTGTGCCCAGGTGGCTTCGGCACGCTGGATGAAGCGCTGGAAGTGCTCACCCTGATCCAGACCGGCAAGAGCCCGCTGGTACCTGTGGTACTTCTGGATTCTCCGGGCGGCACCTTCTGGCAGGACGCACTGAATTTCATCACCCGGCAGCTGGAAGAAAATCGCTACATCCTGCCCAGCGACCTTAAGCTGCTACGCCTGGTGCAGAGTGCCGAAGAAGCCGTGGAGGAGATCAACCAGTTCTACAGCAACTATCACTCCAGCCGCTGGCTGAAAAACCAGTTCGTGATTCGCATGCACCACCCGCTCAGCGAGGGCGCGTTGCTTGATCTACAGGAGGGGTTTGCCGACTTGCGCCTGAGTGGCCAATACCACCAGCACGCCTATGCTGGAGAACACCACGACGAAGCCAGGTTCAGCCATCTGACGCGCCTGACCTTCGCCTTCAACGGCCGCGACCAAGGGCGCCTGCGCGAACTGGTGGACTTCATCAACCTGTCGGAAAACTGGGCCAAACCCGAGCCAATGCACACCACGCAACGGGCCCGCGAAGCGCTGAAGGTCACTTGACCTTCAACTAGTCGTCCAGACCTCGGCCGCTCAACAGGCGGCCGACCATCTCCATGGAAAAGCCACGGTAAACCAGAAAACGGGTTTGCTGTGCGCGGCTGCGCGGATCGATGGGTAACTGCCCGGAGAATTTGCGCTGCCAGACATCCTGCAACTGCCCCGCCCAATCCACACCGCTCTCGCGCAAGGCCTGGTCGATGTCGCCGCGTTGCAGGCCGCGCTGGCTCAGCTCTTCGCGAATGCGTGCCGGGCCGTAGCCGGAACGCGAGCGGTAGCTGATAAAGCTTTCCAGGTAACGGGCTTCACTGAGCAGGCCCTCTTCCGTCAAGCGGTCGAGCTCCTGGTCAATCAATTCGGGGGGAGCGCCGCGCTGACGCAACTTACGCGTCAGCTCGACTCGACCATGCTCGCGGCGTGCGAGCAGGTCCATGGCTGTCCGCCTTACGGCGACGGGGGTGTCGAGTACGGCGGACATGGGGACGATCAGTAGCCGGCTTCAGTTTCGGTTTCGTCTTCAGGCTCGGCGTTGACCGCTGCAGCCTTGCCAGCAGCCTCAACAGCACCGGCATTGAGCAGCTTGTCGCGGATCTGCTTCTCGAGGGTAGCGGCGATTTCCGGGTTGTCCTGAAGGAACTTGGCCGAGTTGGCCTTGCCCTGACCGATCTTGCTGCCCTGATAGCTGTACCAGGCACCGGATTTTTCCAGGAAGCCGTGCAGCACGCCGAGGTCAATGATCTCGCCGTTGCGGTAGATGCCCTTGCCGTAGAGGATCTGGAACTCAGCCTGACGGAATGGCGGTGCCACCTTGTTCTTGACGATCTTGACGCGGGTTTCGCTACCGACCACTTCGTCGCCTTCCTTCACCGCGCCGGTACGGCGGATGTCGAGACGGACCGAAGCGTAGAACTTCAGCGCGTTACCACCGGTGGTGGTTTCCGGGCTGCCGAACATCACGCCGATCTTCATGCGGATCTGGTTGATGAAGATCACCAGGCAGTTGGCGTTCTTGATGTTACCGGTGATTTTACGCAGGGCCTGGGACATCAGGCGGGCTTGCAGGCCGACGTGCATGTCGCCCATCTCGCCTTCGATCTCGGCCTTGGGTACCAGGGCGGCCACGGAGTCGACGATGATCACGTCAACAGCGTTGGAGCGCACCAGCATGTCGGTGATTTCCAGGGCCTGTTCGCCAGTGTCTGGCTGCGAGACCAGCAGGTCGTCGACATTGACGCCGAGCTTGCCGGCGTACTCGGGATCGAGGGCGTGCTCGGCGTCGACGAATGCGCAGGTAGCGCCCATTTTCTGGGCCTGGGCGATGACCGACAGGGTCAGTGTGGTTTTACCGGACGACTCAGGACCGTAAATCTCGACGATACGGCCTTTTGGCAGGCCGCCAATGCCCAGGGCAATGTCCAGGCCCAGGGAACCGGTGGAAATGGCCGGAATTGCCTGACGCTCGTGGTCGCCCATGCGCATGACCGCGCCTTTACCGAATTGACGCTCGATTTGCCCCAGGGCCGCAGCCAAGGCGCGCTTCTTGTTGTCGTCCATTGAAGTCCTCACGTAATCGATAGGGCCTGACGGCCAGAACACCTGTATAAGTAGCCAGTATTATTCCACAGGGTTTTGTTCCCGCCTACCCCCGAATTGCGATTTACTCTGCACCAAGCTGTAACAAGCCCTCTAGCGCGGCGATTACCGTTTGTCGGCGCACCTCGTCGCGGTCGCCGTCGAAGTGCCGGCGCTCGCTGCTGACATGGCTGCCATCGGCCCAGGCCAGCCATACGGTACCCACCGGTTTGGCCGGCGAGCCACCGTCCGGCCCGGCCACGCCACTGACCGCCACGGCGAACCGCGCACCACTGGCAGCCTGGGCGCCGCGGACCATGGCCTCGACCACTTCCTGGCTGACCGCCCCGACCTCGGCGAACAGGGTTTGCGGCACCGCCAGCTGGCGGGTCTTCTGGGGGTTGGAGTAAGTCACATAACCGGCTTCGAACCAGGCCGAACTGCCCGGAATCCGCGTAATGGCCTCGGCGATGCCGCCGCCGGTGCAGGACTCGGCAGTGGTCACCTGGGCATTGAAGCGGCGCAGGTGTTCACCCAGGCGGGCGGAAAGCGCAGTGATCGGGTCCATGGCAAGCTCCTTGAAAGACTGTCGCCTACCCTACACCAGCTATCGTCCGACACAAATCCTCAGCGCTGCAGCGCGCGCACATAGGCCTGACAGGCCCGCAAGGCGATCAATCCCCGATCGCCGCGGTCGGTGATGGCGATAATTCGTTGAGCATGCGCCGGCTCAAGTCGGGCGCGTACGGGGTCATGATCCAGGCCGCCGGTGCCGGAGGCGGCGCGCACACCGGAGGCGGCGTCGGTGCCAAGGAGGACTGACAGCCGTAAATCAGCAGTGGCAAGACGGTCACGCAGGCGCGCTTGAGTCTGTTGCGCATCGAGTAACTCCTGATAATGGGATTGATCGTTGGCCTGGATCTGCTGCTCCAGCACCTGACGCTGCTGACGCTCGCCAAGCGCCTGGCTGGCCAGGGCTTCGGCCAGTTGCTGGCGCTCCTGGGCATGGGCCTGTGCCTGCTGCGCCAGTTGCGCGCTGTACCGCCATGCCTGCACCTGCCAGGTCAGCGCTGCAACCAGCAGTAGCAACGCCATCGGCAGCACGCCCCGCAACCGCTTCAACACAGTACCTCGCGGGCCCGAGCCCAAAGTTTCAGGCGATCCTCAAGGCCATTGAGCCCCGCCATTGATGTGGCGGGTAATACGGTTGAACTCGCCGCGATCGGCCAGTTGATTGAGCCCGCGAGAATGCCAGAACCAGGCCGCCGATTCGCTCGCCCAGCGTGGCTGCTCAAGTAGCTGCGGCAGGTCCAGTAAACGCTCGTCGCCGAACAGCGCCATGCTGCAGGCGTGATAGTTGTTGCGACCGGTGACCTGGATCAGGCCGCGGCCGCAATACAGTTGGCCATCGCCATCGGCCTCAGGGCTATTGCCCAGGCGCAGGGCGAGGTTACCGGTGTCATAACGCGACAGGTAGCGCTCACTGCCCAGCTCTTTCACATAACGCAGCTGCCCGGACTCGTGCCCGACCTGCGCCAGAAAAGCCGCCATGCGTCGCGGGGAATCAACTTCCCAGCGCTGCATGGCGGCGTTCAAGGCAGACACAAAAACGCCCGCTTGCTGGCGGGCGTTGGGGAAAATCGACAACAGCGTTTTTTCAGTTATTTCCATAAGCACCTCGTTTGTATCACCCATCCATTCAACGCGAAGTGTCACGCTTGCGCGGCCTGGCGCCCTTGGCCCTGGCCTTGCCCTGCCTGCCGCCATTGCACTCGAGCGTGGTTGTCCAGCCAGAAGCGCTGAACACCTGCTCCACCGACCCCACCAGGTACTCGCCATCGAGTCCGCTCTTGAACCCCTTCAGATCGACCGTGCGCTCGGTGAACACATCTGTGCGTCCTGGCATGTCCAGACGTACGTTGGCCGTGCTGCGGTTGAGTGCCGCCAGCCGTGCCTTGGCCGCCTGCTGTGCCGATGCCTGATCCGGGTAGAGATGGCGGTCGGTGTGAACCGGCGCCATCCCCTGTGGCGCGTCCTCGTTCACCAGGTCGACCACCTTGAGCTGGCCGCTACGCGGGTCCTGATGCCGGGTCTGTACTGCCTGATAGGTGCCTTTGTCAGCCAGGCGGAACTGCCAGCGCGTGACATCGGCGCGGCGCAGGCTGACAACCCCCAGGGCCTTGCCGCTTGCGCTCTGCCCGCCCTGGCGCGGCAATACCAGCAAGGTGCCGTCGCCGATCTTGGCGGTGCAGTCGTACTGCTTGGCCAGACGGGTGATGAAGTTGAAGTCCGACTCATTGAACTGATCGACCCGCAGCACCTTGGTCAGCACCGGACACGCCGGTTGCCAACCATTGCGCGCGGCGATATCACCGACGATCCGTTGCAACGCGACGTTCTCCCAGCTGCCGCTGCGCGTGGTTTTGCCACTACCGCGCATGTCACTCGCCTTGCCCCGAATGATCACGCTGTCGGGCGGTCCGGACAGTTCGACTTCATCCACGGTATAGCGCCCCAGACGGGTCAGCGTCTGGCCGGCGTAGCCCAGATGAATCTCGATGGCAGCCCCGCGTGCAGGCAGCGTCACTGCGCCATCACGGTCATCAATACGCAGCTCGAAGTCGTCCGACTCCATGCCTGGCTTGTCCGTGGTGCGCAGCAGCAATAAGCGGTCGTTGATAATGGCGGTGATGTCCTTGCCATCAGCGACAATGCGAAATACAGGTTGCATGACTCATGCTCCGCAAAAGCAGACCCCGCACACGGCGGGGTCTGGTGGCTGCACGAATGACCGAAGCGTCAATCCCATAGCTGGACCGTGGAATCGCTAGCTGCGGCCAGTTCCGGCAACTGGATAAGCACCCCGGCACGAAACGGCTGGGGTTCGTCGGCCAGGCCCTGATTGCCATTGAGCACAGCTTCCACACTGCCATTGAGGTGCCCGTAGTAGTGCTGACACAAGGTGTCGAGCACATCCCCTTCAGAGGTTCTGCAGGTCGTCGCCATAGCTCACAAACTCCAGTGTGAAGGCCTGTTTACGGGGGATACCGCCAGCCAGCAGGTTGCTCTGATCTTCGTCGATGCCGGTCAGGCACCAGTTGCCCAGCACCTCGCCGTAACCGCTGACCAGACTCAGCGGGCGCAACAACCGGCCAATGCTGCGCAACGTCTGCAGATGGCCAAGGTCGCCTTTGCGCCTCGGGAAAATCGTCCCCCTGATATTGATTTTTTCCTCACCCAGACTCACCGCCTGCTGTGCGACACTGCGCGTCAAACGTTCCTGGCCGGTCCAGCGAAAACTGGTCTGGCGCCGCAGCTCTTCGAACGCGGCGGTGTCGAGGTTGAAGTAGTAACCCGGTGACACGCCATCCAGTGGTTGCAGGATCAATAAATGAGGGAACGGTTTGACCGCCTCCGCGGCCGGGGTGACCGCGGGCAAGAAAATGCCAGTAGGCAGGATGTTGCCCAGCGACGGACTGATCTTGCCGGCAATCTGGTTGATCTTCGCCGCCGCCTTGTCCACCTGCTCGCCGAAGACCTGAATCCGGTCCTGAACCTGGACCACCACCGCCAGCGCCTGGTCATACTTGTCCGAGACCTGTTTGACCGTCTCTTGCGCGCTTTTAATAGCGCGCATCGTACGTTGCAGCTTGGCGGCGATCAGCGGGCCGACAAAGGGAATGCCTTCAAGCTCGGCCACAGCGCCGGTGATGTCACTGACCGCGCCATTCATCGGCGCCAGCATTTCATCGACACTGTGCCGCCCCGCCTGCCCTGCCGCCACTACGTAGCGCAGCGACGACTGCAGCTGTTGTATGTAGTTCATGGGCGCTCCTTAGTTAACGTGGGGGATGTCGGATAGTTGCCGCGCGGTCGCCATACGCATCAGCTCCTCGAACTCGCGGCGGACCATGGCTTGCAGGTTCTGGGCGAGCAGCATGGGATCGCTGACGCTGCCCTGGACCGTGATGGGCATGCTCGGGGTGAAGGTGAATTGCTGGCTGACCTGTTGCGGCTGATTAAGCTGCGGTACCGGCGCATTGCCCAGCGTTGCCAGAGGGTCCGGGACGGGCACCGTACTCACCAGCGAACGCACCACGTCGCCCGGTTGTGCAACTGCCGACGCTGGCTCATCGCGGGGTGCCACCATCTTTTTACCCAGCCAACCACCGATCGCATCGCCCGCCATGCCGCCGAGCAAAGCGCCAATCGGCGGCCCGATCACCGGCACGAACGCCCCAAGCACCCCACCCAGCATCGATCCGACCAAACCGCCAGCGGCAGCACCGTAACCCTCGGCCTTCTCTTCAGGGGTGTCGGCAGTCGCGAGGGTAACCACACCCTTGATCCCCGCCTCTAGAAGCGCCGGGCCACGAACCTCCTTGATCGCAGCACCGATCCTGCCCGCCGTACTTACCGAACGGTTGGGTGCCGGCGGCTTGCTCGGCGGCGCGGATGGAGCAGGTAGCGGTGCTGGGCGAGGACGCCTGCGCCGCGCCGATGAAGGCGACTGACGTTGCGGCGTCTTTCGTCCACGCTGGGATGGACGTTTTCGTTCGCGCCCTTGCGCTCCCATACAACACCCGATGTCGCTGGCGTTGACCACAAATACATTGAGCGGGTCGTTGAGCACGAACACCTTCGACAAACCGGCGCCCTGCCCTGGGTCGTTACCAGCCCCCTCCGGGATCGGTGCGCCTTTGAACCATCCACGCCCTTTGAGCGCCAGAAAGGCCGTACCGAGTACCGTGGCCCCGGTGATCAGCCACTTGATCGCATCCGGCGCGCCAGTGAATGCTTTGGCCGTGGCGGTGATGCCCATGGCCAATTCATCCGTCAACGGTCGAATGGAATCACCCAGGCTGCGCAGCGAGTCATCGAATGCGTCGGACACTTCGCTCAGGCGTCGATCAGAAGTCCCACGCCGCGAGATCAGGTCGCTGTCGAGGACACCTTTGGCACCCTCGGGCTGAACACGGCCGAGCGCCCGGTCCAGGCCCTGGTTCTGCGACGCGGACAGACTGTCAGCAACGCCCTCGCCCGTCCCCTTGCGCTGGAACACGATGTACTCCAGCGCCTTTTTCAGTTCAGCCGGGCCGGTGATCTTCGGGTTGCTCTGCAACTCGCTGATCAAGCGTACGCTGTCATCGGTCGAGGCATCCTGCCCAACCGAAAACGTCGCCGCCACCGGCGCATAAGCCAGGGCTTTCTCCAGGCCCATACCGGTGTCGTACAGCTGCTTGATCAACGTGGCCGCCTGGTTGCGCTCCATCCCGGTGGCATTGTTGATTTTGCTTACCGTGGCGATCACTTTCTGCTCTTGCTGCGAAGGCGCAACGCCGTCAGCCACGCCCGCGCTGATCGCGATGTCGCGGGTAATCTTCTGGTACTGCGCGCTGATTTGCGTGGGTAACACCAGCGCCCGCCCCACCGTAACCGCCTGACCGATCAGCGGAAGGCCCTCGAAGGCCTTCAGGTTGTCCCGCTCAGGTGCTGGCGCTTTTGCCGATGTGCCAGTCCGCCCCAGCGATACCGACACCTGTTGCTGCTGACGCAGCGCAACGAGCTGTTGCTGAAGCAGGTTGAGCGTTGCTTGCAGATAAGGGCGCAACACGCCCACCTCGTTAACATCACGGCGCGGTGCAGGCTTCGCCTCATTACGCAGGCGCAAGACTTCAGCGAAAATGTTCTCCAGTACTTTGGTGTTCTTCTTGATACGGTCTTCGACCGACTTGAACGCGATGCCTACCGTGAACATTACGGGGGCATCGAGCTGCAGTTTCATTGCCAGATTGCTCGCCATCTGATTCCCCTTTAGCCACGCCACAGGCTTAATCCGTGAGCCACCAGACCATGTCGCTGAACGACATGGTCATGATTTCGGCGGCGGAAAAGTTCAGCTCCCTGGCGAGCCGCTTGGCCGCCGCTCTCTGCACGGCGGGGTCAAACCTCGTCGTCTTGCACCAGACGAAAATACCCGGCCTGCAAGCGGCTGTAGTCTTTCAGGGCAAGCCCTTCGAGGTCCTTGACGGCGACTTCGGCGAGCGAGGCGAACAGGTTCAGTTCACGTTGTTCGTCGTCGCTGTTGGCTGCCGATTGCGCGGCACGGATGTCGCGTACCGTGGGTGCGCGCAGCGACAGGCTGTCAACCTGTACACCATTGGCCTCGGACGGCCTGGTGAGGGTCACGACCACCCGTTCGGCGCTCACGGCCAGCCAGCTTGGCGTCTTGTTTGCCTGATTCATGCGATCTCCTTACAGGCCCAGGGCCGAACGTTGCGCGGCGAGCTGGTCGACGCCATCGATGACGCGTTTCATCCCCAGCGGATCGATTTCGTAGATCAGGCGACCATCCACTTCCAGCTTGTAGTAGGTCACTGCCACGTTGTGCTTGATTTCGGCCTTGTCGCCCGGCTTCCAGTCGCCCATGTCGACTTCCTTCAGCGCGCCACGCAGGGTAACGATCACCGGTGTGATACGGCCTTTCAGGCCTTTGAAGGCACCACGGAAGGTGCCGTTGAATGCCGAACCGTCAGCCAGGCCGAAGAACTTCAGCGACTCGCGGCGCACGCCCGTGGTGACGAAGCCGGCTTCCTGCTTCTCCATGCCCTGGTCGATTTCGATCGGCATGTCCATGCCACCGGCACGGTGCTCCTCCATCTTCAGGGTCAGCTTGGGCAGGGTCAGGCTGGGGACGTCACCTTGAAAGCTGACGCCATCGACGAACAGGTTCAGGTTCGCCAGGGTTTCGGGAATCATTGCCATGTGTATTGCTCCTTGATTAAGCGGCCTGGTCGAGGACTTCGGTCAACCACTGGTTGGTGACCTCGACGCGGAAGTTCGGGTTTTCAGCTGGCGGCACGTCGGTGAAACGGATGTTCCAGTACACCTTGCCCTGCTCCAGCTGGCTGGCGGTGTTCAGCTCGGGATCGGCGAACACTTCGAAATTGATGATTGCGCCCTGGGCCTTGAGATCGCGCATGAAGGCTTGCAGGCCTTCGGTCACGTCCTTGACGTAGGTGGCAGTGATCGAGCGGTCGACCGCCCACTTGTGGCCATAGAGGATCGCGTCCATGACGATGTCCATGGTCCGCACGCGGGTGACGAAAGCCCATTTCGGATCGCTGCTCAGGGTGCGGTTGCCCCACAGGCGGTAGCCGTCATCGCGGATGACCGTGGTGATGTTGGCGTTGTTGAGCAGGTTGGCGCGGCAGGTTTCGTCGCCATCGAGGTACTCGATCGGACGACCGGTGCCGGTAATACCGACGAACTCCTTGTTCGACGGCGAGGCCCAGAAGCCGTACTCGCTATCGGTCCAGGCGAACAGACCGGCGACCCAGGCCGAGGCCGGTGCGTCGACGGTGGCGTCAGCCGTGGTGTCCCAATACTGCACACCTGGATCGACGAGAAAGGCGCGTTTGGCACCGAAGTTTTCGGCATAGGCAATGGCCGCTTCGTCGGTGGTGTTCGGACCATCGAGGATGGCCAGGCCGCGCAGCTTGTCAGCCAGAGCCACCAGCGCCGTGCCGACGGCCTGGGTGGCGCTGTGTTTTGGAGTCACCAACAGACGCGGCTGGGCGTTGAAGCGGCTTTTGCCGTCGAGCAGCGCCTGCAGGCCGGTGCGTTTGCCGTCGGCCAATACACCGCCGATGATCGCCGAAGTCTGCTCGGCGGCATCCTCAAGCTTGGCCACGCCACAGGCGACGATGACCGCCTTGGCGCGGCTGTAAATGGCCTGACAGGCCTTGGTAATTGCCGCATTCGCGCCGAACGCAGCGATGGCTTCACGCTCGCTGGTGATCAGCACCAGGTCGTTGGCCTTGGCCGTGGCGGTCGGGCCTTCGGTGAAGGTGTCGACCAAGCCGATGATCGAGGAGGAAGGCAGCGCGATGGTGCGGGCGCCGGTGTCGACGTTGGTGACGGTGACGCCGTGGAAGAATCCACTCATGGGTAAGTCTCCAGAAAGGCGAAGGCCCCGCAGTGCGGGGCCTTCAAGGGTTTGTTGCGGATAAGAAAAAGCCCCGTCGGTGCGGGGCTTTATTGAGTCTGATCAGTTAACAGGGGCTGTTCGACAGCATACTCAGGGCTTAATGGCCATTCGATAGACAACGGAAAGCCCGGCTGTTGCTCCAGTCGTCCGAGTTCAATCCGGTAGCGTTTCCAGGCACGCAACAGCATCTGCTCTTGCTCCGTCGCCTCACCGAGATCGACAGCATCCTGCAATGGTGCAATGCGCATCGAGGCTGAACTGAGTCTTTCATTGCGCTGGGTCAGTTTTTGAGCCAGCTCACTTGCATGCTGTGCCTCGGGATCAAGAGCCCAAGCATTGCCATCCCAATCGTGGAACGCCCCCGGGAACGGCTGATAGGTCAGCTCAAGTGGCAGGGGGCCCAAAGCCGTATACTCTTGGGGTGCACCCGTTGCAACGTCATATACCGTACCCCGATTGTCCTCCACCTGAACCCAGGTATTGCGATTTACGTCACGAATGACGGCAAATCCTGGGATTGGTTCTTGAGGTGCATCAATGTACGCAAAAGCTGGAATCAACCAGTTACCACTATCTAGTGGGTCTGGATCTGCGAGTCCCTGGCCGATGCACTCCAGCGTCAGCGGGTGCGCGTTGTAGATCGTAGGTGCGTTCACTGTGGCTTCCTTAGTACTTGATGCATGCGAGTAGCGCTACGTTGCGCGGACGCGCTTCGATACCGCCATTTGCGGCGATCGTCGCGACGTGGGTATGCGCGCCCCCATTAGAAGCGGTACCGTTAAAGGTATGGGTATGTGCACCGGCACTAAGTGTAGAAACAACCGGGGCACCAGCCCCACCGGCAGAGTTGACCGGGGTACCTGTTGTACGCGCATCGGTAGTGTTTGGCAGTGGATGGGTATGCTCCCCCCCACTAGCAGTGGTACCGGAGACGGTATGAGTATGTGCACCGTCCGCTGCAATTGTTGCAATGTGACCGTGGCTCAGGTTCTGGGACGCTTGTGCAGAACCCTGCAGGCGGCCAGGGTCTATGCCGCGCCCATCATCAAGGCCACGGATAAACTCAGCGCGAAGATCCGGCAGACCGAAAGTAGTGCTGCCATCACCAACACCGTAGGTAGTTCCGATTACAGCAAATAGATTCGCGTGGGTGACACGACTTAGCAGCGCACCGTTGGCTTTGAGATATCCCTCCGGCGGTACGGCACCAGAAACGTAGACAATGCTACCGGTAGGTAACCCACCATCGAGCCGTGTCCAGCCCGTCCATACATTCTCATAACAGCTACGGGCGTAAACGGCGTTGCCATTGTTGTATTGAATTGCCAACTGCGAACGATTTGCTGTATTCGAGATAGTCGAATAGAAGGTTGTTGTGATGTGCCAGTGATATCTGGCATCTGGTGTCTTGGCATGATTGGACAAAATGACCTGATTCACCGCTAAATCCGGGTCTTGAGTAACAACCCCTTGGTTCAGACCACTCACCGCATTGAGGGCTGCGGCAAGGCCTGCGATATCAGTCATTGTATGGCTATGAGATACCGCCGCCGCGCCTAGCGTTGCCCGAGCGACTACATCAGTCGCGTCATCCAGCAGGGTGCGCATGAATGCCGACAATGGCGTCATTGCAAACTGATTGGTACCAGTGCTGTAAATCATCTGGTTCGCGGCGATACTCAGCCCAGACATTGCAGTAAGCGCTGTGTTCAACGGCTGTTTGTTCGCCAGAGCATTGGTCATGGTCGCTGCAAAATTCGCGTCATTGCCCAATGCTGCCGCAAGCTCGCTCAAGGTATCGAGTGCAGCGGGTGACGATGCGATCAACGCCTTGACTGCCGCCTGCACAAACGCCGTGTTCGCCAACTGATTGGTGTTGGTTCCCGCCGCAGCCGTAGGCGCAGTGGGCACCCCGGTGAGCGCCGGACTGGCCAAGGGCGCTTTGAGAACCAACATTTGGTCGGTCTGGGACTTGGTATATACATCGGTCAGCCCATAACCTGCGACTGTAGTAGGGCTGGTTGCTGCCACCACACGGCCGCAAACATCCACTGTAACGCTACGATAGGTGCCAGCCGCAACACCGGTTCGGCCGAATGCCATTTCGAAGACCAACGCCGAAACACCTAGGGCAATCGGCCCGTCGGTCACTAACTGCCAGGCACTGTCACCGTTGACAGCCCCCTTTTCCACTTGCACCAATAGACCAGGCGTAACCTTGGTGCTGGTATCGGCATCGCTACAGCGCGTCCAAGCACTGCCTGCTACTACCAGATACAAGCCGTTGTCTTTGGCCGCAGACTGATTCTTCACCAGGACACGCGCACCGGCGGGCAGGGCCACACCATCGACCGTCTGCAGCCCACTCAAGGTGATGGCCGCAGTGGTGGCGGCCATCACCGAATGTTTGAAATCCTGCCTGGCCAGTTCCTCGGTCACCCATTCCCTGGTTGCCAATACAACACTTGGGTCAATTTTGAGCTGCACATTGCTGGAGCTACTCACAATCAAGTTCATCCGCACCACCTGGGTACGGCCGGAGCCCTGATTGAGCAATGGTTTATAGGTCGGTGCGCAGTTGGCTAGCGCGACCATGTCACCGTCTGCGTCGTACAGCGCCAGCTCGCGAATCCAGCGCCCCCCCACATCGGCCGGAATCACCTGCTCAGCGACGATGACCGCGCTGTTCTTGTCGTCCACTTTAAGCTGGTTCAATGGCGCTCGGCGCCACTCATTGAGCAAGGCTCGTGCGCTGGCATCGGGCATTGGCAACGCCGGGTTATCCAATCCGGCCGGGTTGCCATCGCCAACCGCCATTTGGGTGATTTTCCAAGGGATGCCCAGTGCATCCGCATTGGCCTGCTTCGCAGCCCCTACAGCGGTAAGGATCGCGTAAAACTGAGAAGTTTGATCAACCATGATAAACGTCCAGATAGTCAATGATGTGCTCGCGTCCACCGCGCCCAATTGTGCCAGTGACCTCGATGTCAGCAGCTTGTGGGGGGTAGACGTCGAGTTCGTCGCCGTCGAAGACCGAGGCGGTCATATGCAGTACCCCTGTGCTTTCCAGACTGATAACCAGCCCTGTCAGATGCCGACTCACTGGCCGGGCGTCGTCAATGAGCCATGAAAGCTGTTGATAGGTCTGCTCGCTAATTCCCTCGCCGGACACACCGATCTTCAACGCAAAGGTGCCCGGCACGCCCTGAGGCTGGGCCTGGAACCATTCCTCCACCTCGATCAGGTAACCAAACGGCTCCACCACCCGGCGCAACGCGCCGATGGTGCCTTTATGCGCATGCACGTAGAACGCCGAGCGAATCACCGAGCGCTTGATTGCCTCCGGCCAGGTTTCGTCCCAGCGATCCACCGACCAGGCCCAGGCCAGCTGGTGTAGCAGGTGCGCCGGGCAGGTGTCCGGGTTGTACAGGGCGCGTAGCGGTATCTCGGTAACTTCAGCACCAGCGGCTTCGATGGCCTGTTCAAGCGCGGTGCTGTTGAGCGGGAGCAAGCTGTTCATCTCAACTCCCCCGCGTCACGCTGATGCCTTCGCACCAGGCCGCTTGCGCCATGCTCGGGCGGATATCAGTCCAGTTGTTCAGATCGACCCGGCTGACGCCATTGATATGCAACTGGGCATCCACCCCCGAGCGCGCCACTTCAACGCCAAGGCGCCGGCGGGGATTGACCCAGGTTTGCAGACGGCGATTGCATTCGGCCAGGGTCGCTTCAATTTCCGGACCATTGCCGCTCATATGCACCACGGCATCGATACGGTACGGCAGGATTTCGGCGCTCTGCACGGTCAGGCGGTCAGCCACCGGGCGCACATCGTCATCGTTGAGCCGGGCCTGCACGGTTTCCAGTAATGCAGGAGCCGCCACGCCATTGCCCTCCAGGGCCAACACCGTCACCACCACGACCGCTGGCGACGGGCTCTGCGCAGTAGCATCGGCCACCTGGCCGGAGGCATTGCGGGCATGCAGGATGTAGCTGTTGCGTGGCCCTGCGGTGGTCAAACCTTCATAGACCAACTGAATCCGCTCACGCAGGGCATCATCCTCTTCGAGAACCTCTGGCGTCGGCGGTACCGTACCCGGGTTCTCGGCCTGCACCACCAGGCGCTCAAGACGCACATTGGCGGCGAGTTGATCGAGGTCTGTGCCTTGCGCATACGCCAGCAACAGCGCCTTGGCGGCATCGTTGACCCGCGCCCGGTTGAGCAGCTTGCGATAGGCACCGACTTCCAGCAGTTTTGTCACCGGGTCGCTCTCCAGCAACGCGTCCCAGTTGTCGCCCATGTGCGACCGGAAGGTCGCCAGGTCCTCCTGGAAGATGGTCTCGAAATCGAGGTCTTCCAGCACCTGCGGCGCGGGCAGCGCCGAAAGATCCAGACTGCTCATGCCGTCACCTCCAACAACTGGCTATCGCCCAGGTACTGTCCGCTGAGCTGCAGGCTGATCTGCCCGCCCGTCACCGCCAGCACCCGGACCCGCTCCAGTTTCAGGCGTGGCTCCCAGCGTGCGAGGGAACGCGCCACTTCGGCCTGCACCGCACTTTTCCAGCCGTCATTGACCGGCAGATCGACAAAGCGTCGTAGCGCGCTGCCATAGGCCGGACGCATGCGCCGGCTGCCCAGCGGTGTGGTCAGGATGTCTTCAATGGATTGGCGCACATGCTCGATGCCCGACAGCGATGCACCGGTTCGGCGATTCACTCCGATCATCGGCTTACTCCTTCATTAGCGTGGCCATGATTTCTCCAGGCGTAAAAAAGCCCGCGTCGGCGGGCTGGGTTCAATGCTTGTGGTTGGCGGTGTTGCCGCCGGTGTCGATGATCTTGCCGCCGCCAAGGATGTCGCCGGTTACCCGTAGCATCCCGTTGACCTGCACCTCACCGGTCAGGGAAATGTTGGTGGCTTGGGCAACAATGGAGTCGGCGGTGACCACTGCCGAACTGCCACCGACTTTTAGAGTCAGGGTGCCGCCGGGCAGCTCGATGGTGTAGCTGCTGGCCTGCCAGTCATAGACCAGCGAGCCGCCGTCGGCGAAGCGCCAGACCTCGACATGGTCGCGGTTGTCCGGTTGATCGCCGGCGTTTCCGTACAGACCGGGTATGAAAGTACCTTGCGCGGGCTCACCGCTCGGGCTGACCAGCACACCTTGCTCATCAAGGCTGGGCGATCGCCAATGCCGCGTCTTGCCAGCGGCCAGGCTGTGCCAGCGGACCCAGGTGCTGGTCCAGCCGGCGCCGTCGGAAACCCGTACTTTGGCAGCGGCAAGATCGACCGCAACCACCCGACAAGGGATGATCAATGCCGCCAACATGCGGTCATGGGCTGCACTGGCGTAGCTCATGCCAGGTCCCCCGGTGACTGGTAACTGCCTTCATTACCAAGGCCGGTGTCGGGGCTGAAGGCGAAAGCCAACGGCCCCGGCTCATCGGCCCACGGCCATTGCACGCTTCCCAGGTGCAAGACCTGCTCCCATTGCACCCGCCATTCGACCGCAACGGGCGAAGCCGGGATGGCAAGAACAGGCAGGGCCTGCACCTGTTGTGTCTCCTCGACGAAATCCAGCCCCCAGAACTGCTTGCGCAGCAGTACAGCCAGCTGAGTTGCCAGGGTAACGGCCTGCAAAGACGCCTGTGGAAGGTTGCTATCGACCAGGATGCGTGCCTCGAAAGTCGCCACGATGCAGGAGCGGCCATCGCCAGGATCAATGCCCGGCTTCAGGCCGGTGATGGCATGCAACAGTGCTGGCAATGTTGTGCTTTGGTTAGCAGGCACATAGGCCTCAACGGTTTCGAGCACAGGCAAAGCGAGCTTGATGCTGGCAGTGATAGCCTCATGCAAAGTCGTCAGCTCGTTCACAATTGCTCCTCCTTGCTGGCAGGTTTGTTGAAGTCCTGCGCCTCTACCCCCAGCCGCCGCGCCGCCCAACGCTCATACAAGCCGATCGCCACATCGGCTCCTGCCATCGCGGTCAGGCAGCCAAAAGCACTGGCAGTCCAGATCGACATGCCGCTGGCATACAGCAGCATTACCGTGGACACCCCGCAGACCATGCAGGCCCCTGAGCGCAAAAGCAGACGCCGGACCAGCGCCCAACCTCGGGCGCCGGCCTTGTCGGCGCGCCACATTTCTCCGGAAATGCCGCCCAGCAAGGCCAGGACGATCACCAGCCAGATCGGCATTTCCAGTAACGTCTGTTGCTCGTTTGTCACTGTCCTGTCTCCTTGAGTAGTTCCGCTCGGCACCTTGCCTGCGGCGTGTGTTGTAGAACCGATAACCCGGCATTCCAAAAAGCCCGGTCGCCCAGGCTTTTCAGTAATGCGTTGTCGAACCGCCCGCCACGACTGGTGCCCGGGCAACTCCGCTTCAAATTGTTCTTCCGACCGCGGCCGCCTGCCCGCCGGATAACTGCTTGTGGTGCTTTACGCTGCACACCCGGGCCAGTTGCCAACCCTCTGAACAGTTCAGGCCTGTCCATCGCTGCCTTTGTCACTGCCGGTGTCGACCGGCTTGAGACAAAGATTATGCATTGATGCATATGCAGTCAATGCATTTGTGGAAATATTTATGCATAGGAAAATGCGAATATGCATGTAGGCCTTATGCCGTGGGGCCTGGAGTGCTTTTCAGTAGACGAAAAAAAACCCGCCGAAGCGGGTTTTCTGGTTGTCGGGATGTGAATCAGCGGGCGTACATGCCCCACCAGAACACATGACCGAGAATGCTGATCTGCTCTTCCTGCATCTGCTGGAAGCTGTAGTCTTCATCCGGGTGTTCATCGCGGTTGAAGCTGCGCAGGCGTATGCCGGTAGGCAGGCGATACAGCTGTTTCACCCGCAGTTGACCATTGTGATTGATGGCGTACAGGTCGCCATCGACGATATCGCCGATGCCACTCTTGCCGGCGTTGACGCCCACCGTGGCGCCATCGCGCAACACTGGCAACATGCTGTTGCCACGTACGGTGACGCATTTGGCCTGGTCGAATTGCACGCCGTTGTGACGCAGGCTGCGCTTGCCGAAGCGCAGGCTGGCCTTCTCGCTTTCTTCAATGACGAATCGTCCTGATCCTGCTGCCAACTCGACCTCGCGAAGAAACGGAATGGATACCTCGTCGTCCTCGACGGGCGTGTCGTCATCCCACAGGCTGATATCGCGCAACTCGGCATGACTGCGCCCGGGCGCGGCCTGGCGGCTTTCACCGAGCTCGACGCGACCACGCAGTTGATCGGTACTTACCCCGAAATACTCAGCGATCTTCGACACATGCTTGTCGGAAGGATCGACGATCTTCTCGCTGAGAATGCGCGACAGGGTGGATTGCGGCACGCCAGTACGCCGGTGCAGCTCCGTGGGGGAGATACCGTGACGGTCGAGCAGTGCTCTCAAGACGGATGCTACGTTGCGTTTTTGCATAATTTGCATAATGCAATCGCTTGATACGAAATGCAAATGCCAATATGCACGAAAATGCATGGACAAATGGTCGCGCGCGGCTGTTCGCCTCGGCATCGCAGACAAAATCCCTGTACCATTGCCCGCTTGCCTTTGGTCTAAACGACACTGCGAGCCAAGTTTCTGTAATGAGCGATCTTTCCGCACACACCCCGATGATGCAGCAGTACTGGAAGCTGAAAAACCAGCATCCGGATCAACTGATGTTCTACCGCATGGGCGACTTCTACGAAATCTTCTATGAAGATGCGAAGAAGGCCGCAAAACTCCTGGACATTACCCTGACTGCCCGCGGGCAATCGGCGGGCCAATCGATCCCCATGTGCGGTATCCCCTTCCACGCGGCCGAGGGCTACCTGGCCAAGCTGGTGAAGCTGGGCGAATCGGTGGTGATCTGCGAACAGATCGGCGACCCGGCCACCAGCAAGGGCCCGGTCGAGCGCCAGGTGGTGCGCATCATCACCCCGGGCACAGTCAGCGACGAGGCGCTGCTCGATGAGCGCCGCGACAACCTGATCGCCGCCGTACTGGGTGACGAGCGCCTGTTCGGCCTGGCCGTGCTGGATATCACCAGCGGCAACTTCACCGTGCTGGAGATCAAGGGCTGGGAAAACCTGCTGGCCGAGCTTGAACGCATCAATCCGGTCGAGCTGCTGATCCCGGATGACTGGCCACAAGGCCTGCCGGCCGAAAAACGCCGTGGCGCCCGCCGCCGTGCACCGTGGGACTTCGACCGCGACTCGGCACGCAAGAGCCTTTGCCAGCAGTTCGCAACCCAGGACCTCAAAGGCTTCGGCTGCGAGAAGCTGACCCTGGCCATCGGCGCTGCCGGTTGCCTGCTGGGCTACGCCAAGGAAACCCAGCGCACTGCCCTGCCGCACCTGCGCAGCCTCAAGCATGAACGCCTGGACGATACCGTGGTGCTCGACGGCGCCAGCCGCCGTAACCTCGAGCTGGATGTGAACCTGGCCGGCGGTCGCGACAATACCTTGCAGTCGGTCATCGACCGTTGCCAGACCGCCATGGGCAGCCGTCTGCTGAGCCGCTGGCTGAACCGTCCGCTGCGTGACCTGAAAGTGCTGCAGGCGCGCCAGGGTTCGATTCGCTGCCTGCTCGACAGCTACCGCTTTGAAAAACTGCAGCCGCAGCTCAAGGAAATCGGCGACCTCGAACGGATCCTTGCTCGTATCGGCCTGCGCAACGCCCGTCCACGAGACCTGGCGCGCCTGCGCGATGCCTTGGGCGCCCTACCTGAATTGCAAAACGCCATGGCGGAGCTCGAAGCACCGCACCTGGCGCGCCTGGCGGCCATCACCGGCACCTACCCGGAACTGGCCGACCTGCTGGAAAAAGCCATCATCGACAACCCGCCCGCGGTCATCCGTGACGGCGGTGTGCTGAAAACCGGCTACGACAGCGAACTGGACGAACTGCTGTCCATGAGCGAGAACGCCGGTCAGTTCCTTATCGATCTGGAAGCGCGGGAAAAAGCCCGCACCGGCCTGGCCAACCTCAAGGTCGGCTACAACCGTGTGCATGGCTACTTCATCGAGCTGCCAAGCAAGCAGGCCGAACAGGCGCCTGCCGACTACATTCGGCGGCAGACGCTCAAGGGTGCCGAACGCTTCATCACCCCGGAACTGAAAGTCTTCGAAGACAAGGCGCTGTCGGCCAAGAGTCGCGCCCTGGCCCGCGAGAAGATGCTCTACGACGCGCTGCTGGAAACCTTGATCGGTCATCTGGCGCCCCTGCAAGACACCTCCGCGGCCCTGGCTGAGCTGGATGTGCTGAGCAACCTCGCCGAGCGTGCGCTGAACCTGGACCTGAACTGCCCGTCCTTCGTCGACGAGCCGTGCATGCGCATCAGCCAGGGTCGCCATCCGGTGGTCGAGCAGGTACTGACCACGCCGTTCGTGGCCAACGACCTGGCACTGGACGACAACACCCGCATGCTGGTGATCACCGGCCCGAACATGGGCGGTAAATCCACCTACATGCGCCAGACGGCCCTGATTGTGCTGATGGCGCATATCGGCAGCTTCGTACCGGCAGCCAGCTGCGAGCTGTCGCTGGTCGACCGCATTTTCACCCGGATCGGCTCCAGCGACGATCTGGCTGGCGGGCGCTCGACCTTCATGGTCGAAATGAGCGAAACCGCCAACATCCTGCACAACGCCACCGATCGCAGCCTGGTGCTGATGGACGAAGTCGGCCGTGGCACCAGTACCTTCGACGGCCTGTCCCTGGCCTGGGCCGCTGCCGAACGTCTGGCGCAACTGCGCGCCTACACGCTGTTTGCCACTCACTACTTCGAACTCACGGTGCTGCCGGAGAGCGAACCTCTGGTGGCCAACGTGCACTTGAACGCCACCGAGCACAACGAGCGCATCGTGTTCCTGCACCATGTGCTGCCGGGCCCTGCCAGCCAGAGCTACGGCCTGGCCGTGGCGCAACTGGCGGGCGTACCGACGCCGGTGATCCAGCGCGCGCGCGAACACCTGGGCCGGCTGGAAACCGCCAGCCTGCCGCATGAAATGCCTGCAGTGCCCAAGGGTGCACCAGATGTTCCGCACCAGAGCGACCTGTTTGCCAGCCTGCCTCACCCGGCCATCGAGAAGCTCGGGAAGCTCGACCTGGACAACATGACGCCGCGTCAAGCTATCGAAATGCTCTATACACTGAAGACTCTGTTATAACGCGAGCCCGCACAAGCTGATAGAATCCCGCGCGGTTTGGCGGTGCTGCAGGTTACTAGCCTGGCTTGCAGCCGAACGACCAAACCGAGCGACCCTGTCTGGAAGGGTATCGCTGCCGTCGCCTGAGGAGAGAATTAGAAATGACCTTCGTCGTCACCGACAACTGCATCAAGTGCAAGTACACCGACTGCGTAGAAGTCTGTCCGGTGGACTGCTTCTACGAAGGCCCGAACTTCCTGGTCATTCACCCGGATGAGTGCATCGACTGTGCACTGTGCGAGCCTGAATGCCCTGCCCAAGCCATTTTCTCGGAAGACGAAGTGCCAAGTGGCATGGAGAACTTCATCGAGCTCAATGCCGAGCTGGCAGAGATCTGGCCAAACATCACCGAGCGTAAGGATGCCCTGCCGGACGCTGAAGAGTGGGATGGCAAACCAGGCAAGATCGCCGACCTGGAGCGTTAAGCGCTCCGGATCAATAAAAAAGGCCCTTCAAGGGCCTTTTTTCATGTTTATTGCAGGCAAAAAAAGGGGCGGTTTAACCCGCCCACATTTTTTCCGTAGTCCCTTTGTTCCCTTTCATCATCCTGATGAATCGCATCCTGCGATGTCCCTGGCCTTCATCCTTGAGAGCCTGTGTCAGTCCGTAGACACAGTTGAGATACTAGCGTCTGCAGTATTTCCTTCAACAGGTCAAAGCTCTCAAAAAGCTGCAGAAATGTATCTGAAACAAACAATAGATTTGTTATTTATCAATAACTTACAAAAACAACCACAGTGAAAACGACAACGTTTTACTAAAACCTATAGCGATGACTTACATAACGGGTAAGCGAAGGCTTACACGGAAAACAACTGTGCCAACAGCAATTGAGGCTTTCGACTAAACCCGGATGTTTCCCAGGCAACAACAGGAAATGCCTCCCTGTGGCCTGTTTCGTACACAAACAAAAACGCCTCGATCATGTCGAGGCGTTCTTTGCTACAAGCAGTGCTTACTGGAACAGCGACTCACTGGACAGGCCATTCTTCTCGAGGATCTCACGCAAGCGCTTGAGGCCCTCTACCTGGATCTGGCGAACCCGTTCACGGGTCAGGCCTATCTCCAGCCCGACATCTTCCAGGGTGCTGCTTTCGTGCCCACGCAGGCCGAAACGGCGAATCACCACCTCGCGCTGCTTGTCCGTCAGCTCGCTCAGCCATTGGTCGATGCTCTGGGACAGGTCATCATCCTGGAGCAGCTCGCAAGGGTCGGTAGGGCGGTCGTCGGTCAGGGTATCGAGCAGGGTCTTGTCGGAGTCCGGCCCCAGGGACACATCCACCGACGATACACGCTCGTTGAGCCCGAGCATGCGCTTGACCTCTCCAACTGGTTTTTCCAGTAGGCTGGCGATCTCTTCCGGGGACGGTTCGTGATCGAGCTTCTGGGTCAGTTCGCGTGCCGCGCGCAGGTAAACGTTGAGCTCCTTGACCACATGAATCGGCAAGCGAATCGTGCGGGTCTGGTTCATGATTGCCCGTTCGATGGTTTGCCGGATCCACCAGGTGGCATAGGTAGAGAAACGGAAACCACGCTCAGGGTCAAACTTCTCGACCGCGCGAATCAACCCCAGGTTGCCCTCTTCGATCAGGTCCAGCAGCGAAAGCCCACGATTCACATAACGCCGGGCGATTTTCACCACCAGACGCAGGTTGCTCTCGATCATGCGCTTGCGCCCGGCCGGATCGCCACTTTGCGAAAGGCGCGCAAAATGAACCTCTTCCTCTGGCGAGAGCAAAGGCGAAAAGCCGATTTCATTGAGGTACAACTGGGTTGCATCAAGCGCACGGGTATAATCGATGTACTTGTGCTGCTTGAGCGTAGAGCCTTGTTTGGCCCTGGTCCGAACCGAAGATACAGCAGGTTCGTCTGACACCACATCCGTTTCCAAAACGATGCCCGTCTCCATCAGGAGCACTTCATCGTCGATGTCAAACTCCGGCACTTCTTTACTGAGAGCCATTGTTATAGTCCTTTGCTGAGTTCGAACTCAGACTCGAGCGGCGCCGATATCCTTGGCAACGCTGGAGCCTGTCCCCTCTACGCGAGGAACAGGCCGGGTACTAGCAATCAACGACGCGGCAGGAATTGCAGCGGATCAACAGGTTTGCCCTGGCGGCGAATCTCAAAATGCAGCTTCACCCGGTCTGTGCCCGTGGAACCCATTTCGGCAATTGTCTGCCCAACTTTGACCTGCTGTCCCTCCCGAACCAAAAGCCTGCGGTTGTGACCGTAGGCACTGACGTAGGTGTCGCTGTGCTTGATGATGACCAACTCGCCGTAGCCCCGCAAGCCACTCCCGGCGTAGACAACTGAACCATCAGACGCAGCAAAAACAGGCTGTCCCAAATCACCGGCGATATCAATGCCTTTATTCAAACTGCCGTTTGAAGCAAATTTCCCAATCAGCACACCCGTGGCCGGCCATGCCCAACCGCCTACGGCTCGCTCGGCAGCAGGCACCTGAGCCGGCGCGGTAGTGGTTACTACAGGCGCTGGCGTGGATGTCACGGGAGTCGTCACAGGCGCTGTCGCAGGCTTGGCTGGAGTGCCGGCCGGACGCGTGGTGATCGTGGTTTTACTCGAAGGCGATGATGAAGTGGTGACCACGGTGGTGGTCGCGCTGGCAGGTCCACTGGTGCGGCCATCGAAGCGGATCGCCTGGCCTGGGCGGATGGTATACGGCGCAGCGATGCCGTTGCGGGCAGCCAGGGCCTTGTAGTCCCAGCCATAACGAAAGGCGATGGAGTACAGGGTGTCACCAGGGCGCACCACATACTGGCCACTGGTGGTAACAGGACGCTTGGCCACCGGCGCGTTGCGATCGACCACTCGCGCACTGTTGGTCGACGTGCTGGAACAACCCGAAAGCAGTGAACCCGCGGCAAGTGCAATCACCAGAAGCTTGACGCTCGAAAATCCCCTGCGCTGCTGATTGATTGTGTGCCCCACCCGCCGCTCCCTCTCATGGTGACTGTTGCGAAAATGCAATATTGTTTCAATTATAACCGAGCACATGCGCCTTGCGGATGCCAGGCTTGCGCAAAATGTGAACCCTGACAGAACAGGGTAGCCCGCCAGATAGACAGGGCAATACCGGAGGAATTCGCTGGTGCTGAAAAAAAGTCCTGATCAGGCCAGCGGGCCGGTCAGCAACGGCACGAAACGCACGGCGCCGAGCACCTGCTGCGAAAACCCATGCTCTTCACGCACGATCAGCATCAAATGCTGGGTGTCGCCTGTCGGCCCCACCGGAATGACCATACGCCCGCCCGGGGCGAGTTGATCAAGCAAGGCCTGCGGGACTTCCGGCGCCACCGCCGTAACGATGATGCCGTTGTAAGGCGCCAGTGCCGGCCAGCCTTCACAGCCATCGCCCCAGCGAAACACCACGTTGCGCAGGTTGAGCTCGGTCAGTCGTTCCTTGGCGCGATCCTGCAGCACCTTGATGCGCTCCACGGAGAACACCCGCTCGACCAGTTGCGCGAGAATGGCGGTCTGATAGCCCGAACCGGTGCCGATCTCCAGCACCTTGTCCAGAGGCCCCGCCTGCAGCAGCAGCTCACTCATGTGCGCGACCATGAAGGGCTGGGAAATCGTCTGGTTGTTGCCGATCGGCAGTGCAGTATCTTCATAGGCGCGGTGTGCCAGCGCCTCGTCGACAAACAGGTGACGCGGCGTACGCCGCAGCACATCGATCACTTTGGGGTTGGACACGCCTTCTTCGATCAACCGCTGAATCAGCCGCTCACGGGTTCGTTGCGAGGTAAAACCGATACCATGGCGCATCAAATCCTCCTGTTCACGCATCAGAGCAGCCCCTCCAGCCAACCATCCAGGCGCTCGAAAGCGTCGTTGAACGTGCGGTCGAGCTGCAACGGGGTGATCGAAACATAACCCTGCATCACCGCATGAAAATCCGTGCCCGGGCCGCCGTCCTCGGCATCACCGGCCACCGCGATCCAGTAGCCCTCCTTGCCCCTCGGGTTGACCACCTTGGTCGGCGCCGCAGCGCGGGCGCGATGCCCCAGGCGCGTCAACTGGATACCGCGGATATGCTCGAGCGGCAAATTGGGAATATTCACATTGAGCACTGTTCGCGGCGGTAACTCCAGCGTCTTGTGCGCCTCGACCAGCTTACGCGCGATATAGGCGGCGGTCGGCAGGTTGTCCGGCAGGCGCGAGAGCAACGAGAAAGCGAAGGAAGTACCACCAAGGAAGCGCCCTTCCAACGCGGCGGCCACCGTACCGGAGTACAGCACGTCATCGCCCAGGTTGGCGCCCAGGTTGATCCCCGATACCACCATGTCCGGTGTCTGTTCCAACAGACCGTTGAGCCCCAGGTGCACGCAATCGGTCGGCGTGCCATTGAGGCTGATGTAGCCATTGGCCAGGGTCTGCGGGCACAAGGGGCGGTCAAGCGTCAGGGAACTGCTGGCGCCGCTCTTGTCTTGATCCGGGGCAATCACCACACAGTCGGCATAGTCCGCCAGCGCAGCATGCAGCGCGGCAAGTCCGGGGGCGGTAACGCCGTCGTCGTTAGAAATCAGAATACGCATGGGCTGTCCGTCTGCCCTGCCGACACCAGATCAACAAGCTCGCGCACCACCACGGTGGCAAAGCATCCGGCCGGAAGGACGAATTCCAGTTGCAGAATATCAGGCTCGGGATAATGCCACGTCAGACCGCCAATGGGCAGTCGCAGGATGCGGCGTTCGTGACTCATGCCCGCCCGCGCCAACCACTGGCACAACGACGCATGCTGCTCACCGATGCGCTGTTCGAGTTCGCCAGTGGCGCCGCTGGCGGCTGACTGCCCCTCGCCCCACAGCGGGCCGGTGGGATGCAGGTCAAGAATGGCCAGGCGCGGATCGGAACACTCCGCTTCGCCAGCCGGAAAAAAGCTACGGCTGTCGGTAAAGGCCAACAGGTCGCCGACCTGGGCGCGCTGCCAGCTGCCATCGGCTACGCGTTGCGCCAGCACCTGGTTAAACAGATAACTGCGTGCACTGGAAAGCAGCCGTGAACGCACATTGCGCTGTTCCGGCAGCGCCTGGCGCCCGGCCCAGTCACGGGCATCGTGAACATTGCCGCCGGCATGGCCGAAGCGCTGGGTGCCAAAATAGTTGGGAACACCCTGGCTGCGCAGTTGTTCCAGGCGTGCATTCAACGCCGCATGATCGGCACTCAGAGCGGTCAGGCGCAAGGTGAAACCGTTGGCCGAATGGGCGCCGCGTTGCAACTTGCGCGAGTGCCGGGCCTGCTTGAGGATGCTCAGGGTTTCATTTTCCGCCGCGCTCAGGTCCGGATCGGCCTTGCCTGGCAGGTGCAGGCTGAACCATTGACGGGTCAGGGCCTGACGATCCTTGAGACCGGCATAGCTGATGTTGCGTAGCGGCACACCAGCAGCCCGGGCCAGACGGCGCGCAGCTTCTTCGGTATTGAGGTCGCGTTTTTCGACCCACAGCCACAGGTGCTCACCATTGCCGGACAAGGGAATGTCGAGGACTTCGTCAACCTGGAAGTCTTCGGCGGTGGCCTTGAGAATCGCGCTGCCCAGCGCCGGACCCGATGCACGCGGGCCGAGAAGTTCCAGTTCGGTCATGCTGGCAGCAACAAGGCGACAGCGTGGACGGCAATGCCTTCTTCACGACCGGTGAAGCCCAGCTTCTCGGTGGTGGTGGCCTTGACGTTGACCTGATCCAGTTCGACCTGCAGGTCTTCGGCAATCAACTGGCGCATGGTATCGATATGCGGGGCCATCTTCGGCGCCTGGGCAACGATGGTGGCGTCGACATTGCCGACTTTCCAGCCTTTGGCCTGGACGATGTTGATCACATGCCGCAACAGCACACGACTGTCTGCGCCCTTGAACTGCGGGTCGGTGTCGGGGAAGTGCTTGCCGATATCGCCCAGCGCCGCGGCGCCGAGCAGGGCATCGCTCAGGGCGTGCAGCAATACATCGCCATCGGAATGGGCCAGCAGCCCGAATTTGTGCGCAATGCGCACCCCACCCAAGGTGATGAAATCGCCTTCCGCGAAACGGTGCACATCGTAGCCGTGGCCAATACGCATAAAAAAACGCCCTGATTGAGTCAGGGCGTGATTCTACCTGCTTTGCCGGGCCTTGGGCTCATTTGTAGGACTGCCCCTACAACAAACCCAGGGCCACACCATGATGGCGCAGGTGTTCATCGATAAAGCTGGCAATGAAGTAGTAGCTGTGGTCATAACCTGGCTGCAGGCGCAGCTCAAGGGGGTGACCCGCCGCCTTCGCCGCCTGGACCAATACCTGGGGTTTGAGCTGGTTTTCGAGGAAATCGTCACGATCCCCTTGATCCACCAGTAACGGCAAACGCTCCTGAGCATCAGCGATCAGCACACTGGCATCCCATTCACGCCAGCGCGCCCGGTCTTCACCGAGGTAGCGGGAGAACGCCTTCTGCCCCCAGGGGCAATCCATCGGGTTGCTGATCGGGGCGAACGCCGACACTGACTGATAACGCCCAGGATTGCGCAGCGCACAGACCAGCGCGCCATGCCCCCCCATGGAGTGCCCACTGATGCCGCGACGATCTGACGCAGGGAAATGCGCCTCAACCAGCTTCGGCAGCTCCTGCACGACATAGTCATGCATACGGTAGTACTGGGCCCAAGGCTGCTCGCTGGCATTGAGGTAGAAGCCAGCACCCAGGCCAAAGTCCCAGGCACCATCGGGATCACCCGGCACCTGAGGTCCGCGTGGACTGGTGTCAGGGGCGACGATGATCAACCCCAACTCGGCGGCGAGCTTGTGCGCCCCCGCCTTCTGCATGAAGTTCTCGTCGGTGCAGGTCAGGCCGCTGAGCCAGTACAGCACCGGCAATTTGCCGCCCTGCTCCGCTTGCGGCGGCAGGTACACGGCAAACACCATGTCACAACCAAGCACCTCGGAGCGGTGGCGGTAACGCTTGTGCCAGCCGCCGAAACTCTTCTGACAGGAAATGTTTTCCAGGCTCATGGCAAACCTCAGAAATGGATGACGCTGCGAATGCTCTTGCCTTCATGCATCAGGTCGAAAGCCTTGTTGATATCTTCCAGGCCCATGGTGTGGGTAATGAAGGTATCCAGCGGGATCTCACCTTTTTCTGCCATTTCCACGTAGCTCGGCAGCTCGCTGCGGCCACGCACGCCGCCGAACGCCGAACCGCGCCAGACCCGGCCGGTCACCAGTTGGAACGGACGAGTGGAAATTTCCTGGCCAGCGCCGGCGACACCAATGATCACCGACTCACCCCAGCCCTTGTGGCAGCATTCCAGCGCGGCGCGCATCAGTTGTACGTTACCTACGCACTCGAAGGAGAAGTCCACACCGCCGTCGGTGAGGTCAACGATGACTTCCTGGATCGGGCGGTCGTAGTCCTTTGGATTGACGCAATCGGTGGCACCCAGTTGTTTGGCAATTTCGAACTTGCCCGGGTTGATGTCCACGGCAATGATCCGCGCCGCCTTGGCCTTGACCGCACCAATGATCGCCGACAGGCCGATGCCACCGAGACCGAAGATGGCCACGGTATCGCCCGGTTTGACCTTGGCGGTATTGAGCACCGCACCGATGCCGGTGGTGACGCCACAACCCAGCAGGCAGACCTTCTCCAGCGGCGCTTCTTTCTGGATCTTGGCTACGGAGATTTCCGGCAGCACGGTGTACTCGGAAAAGGTCGAAGTCCCCATGTAGTGGAACAGTTGCTGACCCTTGTAGGAGAAACGCGTGGTGCCATCAGGCATCAGACCCTTGCCCTGAGTGGCACGAATGGCCTGGCACAGGTTGGTTTTGCCGGAACGGCAGAATTTGCACTGGCCGCACTCGGGGGTGTACAGCGGGATCACATGATCGCCGACGGCAACCGAGGTGACGCCTTCACCCACCGCTTCGACGATGGCACCGCCTTCGTGGCCCAGAATCGACGGGAAGATACCTTCAGGGTCTGCACCGGACAGGGTGTAGGCATCGGTGTGACAGACACCGCTGGCGACAACGCGCAGCAGCACTTCGCCAGCCTTGGGCATGGCCACGTCGACTTCGACGATCTCCAGCGGTTTCTTGGCTTCGAAGGCAACGGCGGCACGGGACTTGATCATTAATCTTCTCCAGCAAAGGGTCAGTTCAGGCTCGAAGTGTAATTCATCGTCATTTGATTAATAATCAGGCCAAAGACAAAACATTATTGCCATACAGGGATAATCAATGAGCAGCCGCTGGGAAGGCATCGACGAATTTGTCGCGGTGGCCGAGTCAGGTCAGTTCACCGCTGCGGCCGAACGCCTCGGGGTTTCCTCTTCACATATCAGCCGCCAGATCGCCCGCCTGGAAGACCGCCTGCAAACCCGCCTGCTCTATCGCAGCACGCGCAAGGTAACCTTGAGCGAAGCCGGGCAGACCTTCCTGCAGCATTGCCAGCGCCTGCAGGATGGCCGCGAGGAAGCCTTGCGCGCCATCGGCGACCTCACCAGCGAGCCCAAAGGTTTGCTGCGCATGACCTGTGCGGTGGCCTATGGCGAGCGCTTCATCGTACCGCTGGTGACACGCTTCATGGCGCTGTACCCACAGCTGCGGGTCGATGTCGAACTGAGCAACCGCACACTGGATTTGCTGCACGAAGGCATGGACCTGGCGATTCGCCTGGGCCGCCTTCAGGACTCACGTCTGATTGCAACGCGCCTGGCGCCAAGACGCATGTACCTGTGCGCCTCGCCGGCATATCTGGAGCGTTATGGTCGACCGCACAGCGTGTCGGAACTGGCTCGGCACAATTGCCTGATCGGCAGCTCGGATATCTGGACGCTGCAGCAGGATGGACGTGAGCAAGGCCTCAGGGTGCAAGGCAACTGGCGTTGCAACAGTGGCCAGGCGGTGCTGGATGCGGCGTTGCAGGGGATGGGGTTGTGTCAGTTACCAGACTACTACGTGCTTGAGCACCTGAAGACCGGGTCGCTGGTTTCGTTGCTTGAGGCCCAGCAACCGCCCAACACCGCGGTGTGGGCGCTGTACCCGCAGCAACGGCATTTGTCACCGAAGGTGCGCAAGCTGGTGGATTATTTGCGTGAGGGGCTGGCGTTGTTGCCTGAGTATCGTGGGGCCTAGAAAAGTATCGCGGGGCAAGCCCGCTCCCACAGGGGCGGTGGGAGCGGGCTTGGCCCGCGATAGACCTTCAGCCGCGCTTGGCCCAGCGCTGACGCAGCCACTCCAGGTCTTCCGGCCGGGTCACCTTGATGTTGTCACTGCGCCCTTCAACCAAGCGCGGCGCCTGCCCGGCCCACTCGATGGCCGAGGATTCATCGGTGATCGCCACATCCGCCACCAGGCTGTCGGCCAGCGCCCGGTGCAAGGTGCCCAGACGAAACATCTGCGGGGTATAAGCCTGCCACACGGTACTGCGGTCGATGGTGGCGCTGACTCGCCCCTTGGCGTCGGCGCGCTTGAGGGTATCGCGGGCCGGCACGGCCAACAGGCCACCTACCGGATCGTCGGCAAGTTCGAACAGCAGGCGGTCAAGGTCGCTGCGTGCCAGGTTCGGACGGGCGGCATCGTGTACCAGCACCCAGTCGCTGTCCGCCGCGCCCTGGGCGTGCAACAGCAACAAGGCGTTGAGCACCGAGTCGGCGCGCTCCTGGCCACCAGCGGCGCGCTGGATACGTGGGTCACTGGCGCAGCGCAAGCCGGGCCAGTAAGGATCGTCAACGGCAACGCTGACCACCACCCCTTTGACACAGGGATGGTCGAGGAAACAGTCGAGGCTATGCTCGAGAATGGTCTTCCCGCCCAATTGCAGGTACTGCTTGGGGCGGTCGGCAGCCATGCGGGCACCAACGCCCGCGGCGGGAATCACGGCCCAGAAGGCCGGCAAGGTCTGGTTCATTGGGCAAGCTGGTAGAGGGTTTCACCCTCCTTGACCATACCTAGTTCATGGCGAGCCCGTTCTTCGACGGTTTCCATACCTTTTTTCAACTCCAGTACTTCAGCATCAAGCACACGGTTACGTTCCAGCAGACGCTCGTTTTCGGCGTGCTGGTCGGCGATCTGTTGCTTGAGCTCGGTGACATGGGCCAGGCTGCCATTGCCCACCCACAGGCGATACTGCAGGCCACCAAGCAGCAGGAGCAGGACGAGGAACAACCAATAGGGACTGCGCATCAGGGTATCCAGTGGAAAAAGACCGCCACCTCTGCAGGGCACTGATGGCACGAAGCCTGGCCGAAGCCAGGCTTTGTGTATTCAGACCTGCTGCAACAAGTTGCTGAACAGTCAGTATGGCTGTTCAGCGAACCTTGGCTGCTGTCTTTTTACCATCTCTTGCTTAGCCGCGAAACTCGGCACGACCACGGTACACAGCCTTGCTGCCCAGTTGCTCTTCGATACGCAGCAGCTGGTTGTACTTGGAAACGCGGTCGGAACGGCACAGCGAACCGGTCTTGATCTGGCCGGCAGCGGTACCCACGGCCAGGTCGGCAATGGTCGAATCTTCGGTTTCGCCCGAACGGTGCGAGATCACTGCGGTGTAACCGGCAGCCTTGGCCATCTGGATGGCTTCCAGGGTTTCGGTCAGCGAGCCGATCTGGTTGAACTTGATCAGGATCGAGTTGCCGATCTGCTTGTCGATGCCTTCTTTCAAGATCTTGGTGTTGGTCACGAACAGGTCGTCACCGACCAGTTGTACCTTGGCGCCGATCTTGTCGGTGAGGATCTTCCAGCCAGCCCAGTCGGACTCGTCCAGACCGTCTTCGATCGAGATGATCGGGAAACGCTCGGTCAGGCCTTTCAGGTACTCGGCAAAACCTTCAGCGTCGAACGACTTGCCTTCGCCGGACAGGTTGTATTTGCCGTCTTCGTAGAATTCGCTGGCCGCGCAGTCCAGGGCCAGGGTCACGTCGGTGCCCAGCTTGTAGCCAGCGTTGGCCACAGCTTCAGCGATGGCGCCCAGGGCGTCTTCGTTGGAAGCCAGGTTCGGCGCGAAACCGCCTTCGTCACCGACAGCAGTGTTCAGGCCACGGGCCTTGAGCACGGCTTTGAGGTGATGGAAAATTTCGGTGCCCATGCGCAGGCCATCGGAGAAGGTCTTGGCGCCAACCGGCTGCACCATGAACTCCTGGATGTCGACGTTGTTATCGGCGTGCTCGCCACCGTTGATGATGTTCATCATCGGAACCGGCATCGAGTACTGGCCTGGGGTGCCGTTGAGGTTGGCGATGTGCGCGTACAGCGGCAGGTCCTGATCCTGGGCAGCGGCTTTGGCAGCGGCCAGGGACACAGCGAGGATGGCGTTGGCGCCCAGGTTGGCCTTGTTCTCGGTACCGTCCAGCTCGATCATGGCGCGGTCGAGGGCTTTCTGGTCAACCGGGTCTTTGCCCAGCAGCAGGGAGCGGATCGGGCCGTTGATATTGGCGACTGCCTTCAGTACGCCCTTGCCCATGTAACGGCTCTTGTCGCCATCACGCAGCTCCAGCGCTTCGCGCGAGCCAGTGGAAGCACCGGACGGCGCGCACGCGCTGCCGATGATGCCGTTGTCGAGCAGTACGTCCGCTTCTACGGTGGGGTTACCACGCGAATCGAGAACTTCACGACCTTTGATGTCGACGATTTTTGCCATTGTTGTAAGCACTCCAGAATTGACGAAAACAACGCAGCTGAGAAAAATCCTTGCCGTTCGCCTGGCTGTTGAAAACGGGCAGGCCTGACGATGGCGAGCCCCTGACCCGAGGGTCAGGGGTTAATCGGGCGGTACTTTACCGGAGAATTGAGGATTACGCGGTTTCTACCGTCGGAAAACTCTTCACCAGGTCGTCCAGTTGCTTGAGCTGGGCCAGGAATGGCTCCAGTTTGTCCAGGCGCAGGGCGCATGGACCGTCGCACTTGGCGTTATCCGGGTCCGGGTGGGCTTCAAGGAAAAGACCGGCCAGACCCTGGCTCAGACCGGCCTTGGCCAGGTCGGTGACCTGGGCACGACGGCCACCGGCGGAATCGGCGCGACCACCCGGCATCTGCAGGGAGTGAGTCACGTCGAAGAACACCGGGTACTCGAACTGCTTCATGATGCCGAAGCCGAGCATGTCGACCACCAGGTTGTTGTAACCGAAGCTCGAACCACGCTCGCAGAGGATCAACTGATCGTTACCGGCTTCTTCGCACTTGGTCAGGATATGTTTCATCTCCTGAGGTGCGAGGAACTGGGCCTTCTTGATGTTGATCACCGCGCCGGTCTTGGCCATGGCCACCACCAGGTCGGTCTGACGCGACAGGAAGGCCGGCAACTGGATGATGTCACAGACGTCCGCTACGGCTTGCGCCTGATGCGGCTCGTGAACGTCGGTGATCAGCGGCACATTGAAGGTGCGCTTGATCTCTTCGAAGATCTTCATCCCCTCTTCCAGGCCAGGGCCACGGTAGGAGTTGATCGACGAACGGTTGGCTTTGTCGAAGCTGGCCTTGAACACGTAAGGGATACCGAGTTTCTCGGTAACCCGTACGTACTCTTCACAGACCTTCATGGCCAGGTCACGGGATTCCAGCACGTTCATGCCGCCGAACAGGACGAACGGCTTGTCGTTGGCGATCTCGATGTTACCGACGCGAATGATCTTCTGGGTCATGTATCAGGCCTTGTTCTTTTGAGCCAATGCCGCCTTGACGAAACCGCTGAACAGCGGATGACCGTCACGCGGCGTCGAGGTGAACTCAGGGTGGAACTGGCAAGCGACGAACCACGGATGATCCTGCGACTCGACCACTTCGACCAGCGCGCCGTCACCGGAACGACCGGAAACCTTGAGGCCGGCGTCTACCAGTTGTGGCAGCAGCTTGTTGTTCACTTCGTAGCGATGACGATGACGCTCGACGATCACATCCTTGGCGTAGCAGTCATGGACCTTGGAGCCGCTTTCCAGCTGGCATTCCTGGGCGCCCAGACGCATGGTGCCGCCCAAGTCGGAGGCTTCGGTACGGGTTTCAACCGCGCCGGTGGCGTCTTCCCACTCGGTGATCAGGCCGACAACCGGGTGAGCGCTGTTGCGATCGAACTCGGTGGAGTTGGCATCTTTCCAGCCCATGACGTTACGGGCGAATTCGATGACCGCAACCTGCATGCCCAGGCAGATACCCAGGTACGGGACCTTGTTCTCGCGAGCGTACTGCACGGCAGTGATCTTGCCTTCGACACCGCGCAGACCGAAGCCACCCGGAACCAGAATGGCATCCGCACCTTCGAGCAGGCTGGTGCCCTGGTTCTCGATGTCTTCGGAGTCGATGTAGCGCAGGTTGACCTTGGTACGGTTGCTGATACCGGCATGACTCATCGCTTCGATCAGCGACTTGTAGGCGTCCAACAGCTCCATGTACTTGCCGACCATGGCGATAGTGACTTCATGCTCAGGGTTGAGCTTGGCGTCAACGACAGCATCCCACTCGGACAGGTCGGCACCGCCGCACTGCAGGCCGAAACGCTCAACGACGAAATCATCCAGACCCTGGGAATGCAGGATGCCCGGGATTTTGTAGATGGTGTCGGCGTCTTCCAGAGCAATTACTGCACGCTCTTCAACGTTGGTGAACTGGGCGATCTTGCGACGCGAAGAAATGTCGATCGGATGATCGGAACGGCACACCAGCACGTCTGGTTGCAGGCCGATGGAACGCAGTTCCTTGACCGAGTGCTGGGTTGGCTTGGTTTTGGTCTCGCCAGCGGTGGCGATGTACGGAACCAGGGTCAGGTGCATCAGCATCGCGCGCTTGGCGCCGACTTCGAAACGCAACTGGCGAATTGCTTCGAGGAACGGTTGGGACTCGATGTCACCGACGGTACCGCCGATCTCGACCATCGCTACATCAGCATCGCCAGCACCCTTGATGATGCGGCGCTTGATCTCGTCGGTGATGTGCGGAATGACCTGGATGGTCGCGCCCAGGTAATCACCACGGCGCTCTTTGCGCAGCACGTGCTCGTAGATACGGCCGGTGGTGAAGTTGTTGTTCTGGGTCATGGTCGTGCGGATGAACCGCTCGTAGTGGCCCAGGTCCAGGTCGGTTTCGGCGCCGTCGTGGGTGACGAACACTTCACCGTGCTGGAACGGGCTCATGGTGCCCGGGTCGACGTTGATGTACGGGTCCAGCTTGAGCATGGTGACCTTGAGCCCCCGCGCCTCCAGGATGGCCGCCAATGAAGCCGAGGCAATGCCTTTCCCCAATGAAGAAACAACACCGCCCGTGACGAATATGTAGCGCGTCATGAAAAACCCTAGAAGTCTGCGTTAAAGCGGTCTGCGCCGCCGGGGAAAGCGAAGGAAGGCCGAAGCCCCCGATCACCTGCGTCAATCACAGTGCTACTTAAAAAACTGCCGCGTCTGGACAGACCGGGGGTTTTCGACCCGGTACGGAGCTCGCTACACATTTTTAGAATCGCCCAGCAAAAAACTGCTTGGTAATCGGCAACTGCCGTGATTTCAGGGAAGCCACAGAAGTTGTATCAAGAAGGGAGCGTAGTCTACCGGAATGTGCCTTTCATCTCAAACCTTGCGCGCTCGTCGGTATGCACCAATGTAATTGCCATGGCCCCTGACTCAGTTCCGGCAGGTTGGCGACGGCCAGTAACTGCTCGTCGCGATAGAGCAACGGCAGGCGGCAACGGGCGAACGCCGGCACCTGCAGCTCGTTGAGCAGGCGCTTGAGGTCACGGCGGCCGCGCCCGGCAATCTGCAGGCTTTCTCCGCCCTGGCGGTAAGCGACACGCAACGGCCCCTGCGGCATCATGCCGCTCAAGTGCAGAGTGCCATTACCTGGCAAGGCCAGGCGTTGTGCCGGATCATTCCAGTCCTGCCCCACCGGGGCCTTGAGCCAGTCGTCGGCCAGCCACCAGATACGTTCATTGGCGCGGTGCAGCTCACCGTCAGCCAGACGCCAGCATGGCCGTCCGTCGCCTGATGCGTCACGCAGGTCTTCCCAGCCGGACCAGTGGCGCGTGTCTGGCAAGCGCGTGCGCTGGGCCAACCAGTATTGCAGGGCATTGCGCTGACGCGCCGGTGACAATCCACGCAGCACGCTCAGGTCCAGTGAGGCCAGGGGCAGCCAGTCAAAGCCGCATGGCGTGCTGGCCTGCTGCAAATCCTCAAGCGCCAGTTCATCCAGCAGCCCTCGGGCCTCGCCCAGGTGCTCAGCGGTGCGCGCCAGATTCTGCGCCGCTTGCGGCCAACGCTGGCGCAACACCGGGAACACAGCGTGACGCAAGTAATTACGGGAATACCGCGTGTCGCCATTGGAGGGGTCTTCGACCCACGCCAGCTGTTGCGCACGGGCGTAGCGCTCCAGCGCCTCTCGCGATACATCGAGCAACGGCCGCAGCAACAGCCCCTGCCCCAACGCACGCTGAGCGGGCATAGCCGCCAGACCGCGCACACCAGCCCCGCGCAACAACCTGAACAGCAGGGTCTCGGCCTGATCCTCGCGATGCTGCCCGGTCAACAGCACTTCGCCGGGACGCAGAGCCTCAGCGAAGGCTGCATAACGCGCGTCACGGGCACCCTGCTCGAGACTGGCACCAGGGGCGACCTTGACGTGAATGATCTGCAGCTCGACGCCCAGCTCATCGCACAGGCGCTGGCAATGGGCAGGCCAGGCATCGGCCGCAGCTTGCAGGCCGTGGTGGATGTGAATCGCGCGAAGGGGGGGGAGCGGATGTTGGCGGGACAGGCTTGCCAGCAGATGCAGCAGGACGGTGGAGTCGAGGCCGCCGGAGAGAGCGACGCACCAGGAAGGGGCGTGGCGCCAGGGGGAGAGCTTGCTTTGCAGATCAATCATCGGTGTGCACTCGATTGCGAATCGCGGGGCAAGCCCGCTCCCACCAGGTTCACACACCATTGTGGGAGCGGGCTTGCCCCGCGATTGAGGCACCGATGCGTCAGATCAGAGCCCGTAGCTCATCAGACGGTCATAACGGCGCTTGAGCAGCGCATCGTTGTCGAACTTCTTGAGCATGTCCAGCTGTTCGATCAGCTCGCCACGGATGGTAGCCGACATTTTCGCCGGGTCACGGTGGGCGCCGCCCAGTGGTTCGGCGATGACCTTGTCAACAATACCCAGGCCCTTCAGGCGCTCGGCGGTAATACCCATGGCTTCGGCAGCGTCCGAAGCCTTTTCGGCAGTCTTCCACAGGATCGAAGCACAACCTTCCGGCGAGATCACCGAGTAGGTGGAGTACTGCAGCATGTTCAGCTGATCGCAGACGCCGATGGCCAGTGCACCACCAGAACCACCTTCACCGATAACGGTGGCGATGATCGGGGTCTTCAGGCGCGCCATGACCCGCAGGTTCCAGGCAATGGCTTCGCTCTGGTTGCGCTCTTCAGCGTCGATACCCGGGTAGGCGCCCGGGGTGTCGATGAAGGTCAGGATCGGCATCTTGAAACGTTCGGCCATTTCCATCAGGCGGCACGCTTTGCGATAGCCTTCCGGACGCGGCATACCGAAGTTGCGGCGCACCTTCTCGCGCACATCACGGCCTTTCTGGTGACCGATGACCATCACTGGCTTGTCGTCCAGACGGGCAATACCACCGACAATTGCCGCATCATCGGCAAAGTGTCGGTCGCCGTGCAGTTCGTCGAACTCGGTGAACAGGTGATCGATGTAGTCCAGGGTGTACGGACGACGTGGATGACGAGCCAGACGGGCAATCTGCCAGCTGGTCAGATTGCCGAAAATGCTTTCGGTCAGGGTGCTGCTCTTGTCTTGCAGACGGGCGATTTCATCGCCGATGTTCAGCGAGTTGTCATTGCCGACCAGGCGCAGCTCTTCGATCTTGGCTTGCAGGTCAGCAATCGGCTGTTCGAAATCCAGAAAATTCGGGTTCATAGGCATCCGTCTAGGGTCTACGGCCAGGCGGCCGGCCGGTTGATCCGTTTGGCGCCCTACCTTAAGGGATCAGGCGCATTCAGGTCGAGATTAAAAATTCATCGATATTGCAAAAAGACGTTCTCACGCCCGAACTGGTCACGCAGTGCCTGAATCAGGCCATCGGCCGGGTCGATTCGCCAGCTTTCGCCGAACTGCAACATCGCCCGGGCATCGCTGCCGGTGTACTCCATGGTGATCGGACAAGCCCCGCGATGGCGCTTGAACAGCTCACCCAGCCAGGTCAGGCGATCGCCCTTGAGGGCGTCGCTGTGGACTTTCAGGCGCAGGCTCTCGGCCAGGTTGGTCCGCGCATCTTCCATGCTCATGACCCGCTTGACCCGCAGGCGCAGGCCGCCGGAGAAGTCATCATTGCTGACCTCGCCTTCGACCACCACCATCGCGTCGGTCTGCAACAGGGCCTGGGCGGCCATGAAGGCGTCGGCGAACAACGAGGCCTCGATACGTCCAGAACGGTCGTCGAGGGTGACAAAGCCCATCTTGTCACCCTTTTTGTTCTTCATTACCCGCAGGGCGATGATCATGCCGGCCACCGTCTGGGTGTCGCGGGCCGGCTTCAGGTCGATGATGCGTTGACGCGCGAAGCGGCGAATCTCGCCTTCATATTCATCAATCGGGTGACCGGTCAGGTACAGGCCCAAAGTGTCCTTTTCACCACGCAGACGCTCCTTGAGGGTCAGCTCGCGGGCCTTGCGATGGTTGGCGTAGACATCGGCGTCCGCTTCCTCGAACAGCCCGCCAAACAGGTCTACGTGGCCACTGTCCGCAGTACGGGCGGTCTGCTCGGCGGCCTTGATCGCCTCTTCCATGGTCGACAGCAACACCGCGCGATTACGGTCGATGTTGGCCTGGTAGGCCTTGAGCTCGTCATGGAAGTACGGCCCCAGACGGTCGAGGGCGCCGCTGCGAATCAGCGCGTCGAGGGTACGCTTGTTGATGCGCTTGAGGTCGACACGCTCGCAGAAGTCGAACAGATCTTTGAACGGGCCCTCCTTGCGCGCTTCGACGATGGCCTCTACCGGCCCCTCGCCGACGCCCTTGATCGCCCCCAGGCCGTAGACGATACGACCGTCGTCATTGACCGTGAACTTGAAGTCGGAGGTGTTCACGTCCGGCGCATCGAGGCGCAGCTTCATGCTGCGCACTTCCTCGATCAGGGTCACGACCTTGTCGGTGTTGTGCATATCCGCCGACAGTACCGCAGCCATGAAGGGGGCCGGATAATGGGTTTTCAGCCAGGCGGTCTGGTAGGAGACCAGGCCATAGGCGGCGGAGTGGGATTTGTTGAAGCCGTAACCTGCGAACTTTTCTACCAGGTCGAAGATGTTACCTGCCAGGTCCGGGTCGATATTGTTGCTGGCGCAACCCTCAATGAAACCGCCGCGCTGCTTGGCCATTTCCTCGGGCTTTTTCTTACCCATGGCGCGACGCAGCATGTCCGCACCGCCGAGGGTGTAGCCAGCCATCACCTGGGCAATCTGCATCACCTGTTCCTGGTACAGGATGATGCCGTAAGTCGGCGCAAGCACCGGTTTGAGGCCCTCGTACTGATAGTCCGAGTGCGGATAAGCCAGTTCGGCGCGGCCGTGCTTGCGGTTGATGAAGTCGTCAACCATGCCCGATTGCAGCGGGCCGGGACGGAACAGCGCCACCAGTGCGATCAGGTCTTCCAGGCAGTCGGGTTTGAGCTTCTTGATCAGCTCCTTCATGCCCCGCGATTCAAGCTGGAACACCGCAGTGGTCTCAGCCTTTTGCAGCAGTTCGTAGGTTTTCTTGTCATCCAGCGGGATGAAATCGATGTTCAGGTCATCCAGGCCTTTCTTGGCCTGCTCGCGGTTGATGGTTTCCATCGCCCACTTGATGATGGTCAGGGTCCGCAGACCGAGGAAGTCGAACTTCACCAGCCCCGCCGCCTCGACGTCGTCCTTGTCGAACTGGGTAACCAGGCCGCCGCCTTCTTCATCACAGGCGATCGGCGAGAAATCGGTGAGCTTGGTCGGCGCGATGACCACACCACCGGCGTGCTTACCGGTACCGCGGCAGACACCCTCGAGCTTGAGGGCCATGTCCCAGATTTCCTTGGCGTCCTCATCGGTCTTGAGGAAGTCGCGGAGCATCTCTTCCTGCTCGTAGGCTTTCTCCAGGGTCATGCCCACTTCGAACGGGATCATCTTCGACAGGCGATCGGCCAGGCCGTAGGACTTGCCCTGCACCCGCGCCACGTCGCGCACCACCGCCTTGGCGGCCATGGTACCGAAGGTGATGATCTGGCTCACCGCGTTGCGACCATAGGCGTCGGCCACGTACTCGATCACCCGGTCGCGGCCATCCATGCAGAAGTCGACGTCGAAGTCGGGCATGGAAACCCGTTCCGGGTTGAGGAAACGTTCGAACAGCAAGTCGTAGGCCAGCGGATCGAGGTCGGTGATCTTCAGCACGTAGGCGACCAGCGAGCCGGCACCCGAACCCCGGCCCGGGCCCACTGGCACGCCGTTGTTCTTGGCCCACTTGATGAAGTCCATAACGATCAGGAAGTAACCGGGGAAGCCCATCTGGATGATGATATCCAGCTCGAACTTCAAGCGGTCGAGGTAGACCTGACGTTTCTCTTCGTAGTTGGGCGTGGTCTCTTTCGGCCACAACACCGCCAGACGCTCTTCCAGGCCTTCATGGGAGACATGCCGCAGGTAGTCGTCAATGCCCATGCCATTGGGCGTCGGGAAATCAGGCAGGAAGTGTTTGCCCAACTGCACCTGGATGTTGCAGCGTTTGGCAATCTCCACGGTGTTGGCCACCGCGTCAGGCAGGTCGCTGAACAGCTCGGCCATTTCTTCCGGGCTTTTCAGGTATTGCTGGTCACTGTAGTTGCGTGAACGCCGCGGGTCGTCCAGGGCGCGGCCTTCACCGATGCATACGCGGGTTTCATGGGCGTCGTAATCCGACTGCTTGATGAAACGCACATCGTTGGTCGCTACCAGCGGTGCATCGAACTTGTCGGCCAGAGCGACCGCAGCATGCAGGTACTCTTCATCGCCGGCGCGGTTGGTGCGCTGCACTTCGACATAGAAGCGATCAGGGAACATCGCCATCCAGTCTTGCAGCAAGGCTTCGGCCTCATCCGGGTTGCCATTGAGCAACGCCATGCCGATATCACCCTCCTTGGCTGCCGACAGGGCGATCAGGCCCTCGCTGGCTGCGGGGATCCAGTCACGCTCGATCACCACCAGGCCATTGCGCTGACCTTCGACCCAACCGCGAGAGATCAACTCGGTGAGGTTGCGATAACCCTTGGCGTCCATGGCCAGAAAGCAGATGCGCGACAGCGCCGCGTCGGGATCGCGATTGGCCAGCCACAGGTCGGCGCCACAGATCGGCTTGATCCCCGAACCCATGGCGTTCTTGTAGAACTTGACCAGCGAGCACATGTTGCTCTGGTCGGTAACCGCTACGGCCGGCATGTTCATCGAGGCCAATGCCTTGGCCAGCGGCTTGATCCGCACCAGGCCATCGACCAGGGAGAATTCAGTGTGCAGGCGAAGATGAACGAAAGAAGCCGACATGATGATCCTATAGCAGCACAAAACAACAAGGCCCGGATTGTACCGGGCCTTGATCAAAACATCAGCCAGCGCAGGTCGATCCTGACTGCTGACACTTGCCCGAGGTCGTCAGATCTCGGCGAAACCATTGCTCAAAGCGCCACGTGCCTCATAAGCGGCACGAACCGGTGCGAAGGAGCGCCGGTGAATCGGCGTCGGCCCGAGCCGCGCCAGGGCTTCAAGGTGCACCGGAGTCGGATAGCCCTTGTGTCCGCCAATGCCGTAACCCGGATACATCAGCTCGAAAGCGGCCATTTCCCGGTCGCGAGTAACCTTGGCCAGAATCGAAGCGGCAGCGATCGCCGGCACCTGGCTGTCACCCTTGACCACCGGTGCAGCCGGCACTGACAGCTTGGGGCAGCGGTTGCCGTCGATCAGCGCCAGTTTCGGCGTGACGCTCAGCCCTTCGACCGCGCGCTGCATGGCCAGCATGGTGGCATGCAGGATGTTCAGCTCGTCGATTTCCTCGACCTCGGCGCGGGCGATGCAGAAGCTCAGGGCTTTCTCGCAGATTTCATCAAACAGCTTTTCGCGACGTGCCTCGGTGAGCTTCTTCGAATCGTTCAGACCAAGAATCGGTCGCTGCGGATCGAGGATCACCGCCGCCGTCACTACCGCGCCGCACAGCGGGCCGCGGCCGACTTCGTCGACGCCGGCGACCAGGTCCTCGACCAGGTTGAAGTCCAGTCCCATTTGCATCTATCGGGTTTCCAGCAGGGCCAGCACCGCTTCGGCTGCCTGGTTCGAGGCATCGCGGCGCAGGGTACGGTGAATCTGGTCAAAGCCTTCGGTCTGCTGTGCACCACCCTCAACCAGCGGCGCCAGGGTCTGGGCCAGGGCTTCGGGGGTGGCGGCTTCCTGCAGCAACTCAGGCACCAGCATGCGCTGGGCCAGCAGGTTGGGCAGGGAAACGTAGGGGCTTTTGACCAGTCGTTTGAGAATCCAGTAAGTCAGCGGTGCCAAACGGTAGGCGACCACCATCGGGCGCTTGAACAACAGCGCTTCCAGGGTGGCGGTACCCGAGGCGATCAACACCGCATCACAGGCCGCCAGGGCCTGGTGCGAACGACCGTCGAGCAGGGTCAGCGGCAGGTCGCGCCCCTGCAGCATCTGCTCCAGCTGGGCACGGCGCTCGGCATTGGCACACGGCGACACAAAGCGCACACCCGGCACCAGCTCACGCAAACGCTGAGCGGTATCGAGAAACAACGCACCCAGTCGCCCGACTTCACCGCCGCGACTACCGGGCATCAAGGCCACCAGCGGCCCTTCGCTAAGCCCCAGTTGTTCACGGGCAGCACGACGATCAGCTTCGAGAGGAATACTGTCAGCCAGCGGGTGACCGACGAAACGCACCGGCACACCCTTCTCTTCGTAGAACTTGGCCTCGAAGGGAAACAGCGTCAGCATCAGGTCGCACCCTTCGCGAATCTTCAGCACACGCTTCTGCCGCCAGGCCCAGACCGAGGGGCTGACGTAATGCACGGTCTTGATCCCGGCCTTGCGCAGGTTCAGTTCGATATTGAGGGTGAAGTCAGGCGCATCGATACCGATGAACACGTCCGGGCGTTCTTCGATCAAGGTCTGGATCAGAGCCTTGCGCCGCTTGAGCAGCTCACGCAGGCGACCCAGCACCTCGACCAGGCCCATGACCGCCAGGCGTTCCATGGGGAAGTAGGACACCAGGCCCTCAGCCTGCATCAGCGGCCCGCCAACCCCGATGAAACGTACTTGCGGGTGGCGTGCCTTGAGCGCCCGCATCAAGCCGGCGCCAAGGATATCGCCGCTGGCTTCACCCGCCACCAGCGCTACACAGAGCTCAGCCATGATCAGCGGGTGATGCCGCGGGTGGAGTTCTGGATCGACTTGAGGAACACGTCGACTTCAGGAAATTGCGCGGCAGGTTCTGCCAGTTCGGCGATGGCCTGCTCGACCGTCAGCCCCTGACGATAAACCACCTTGTAGGCACGACGCAGGGCGTGAATGGCATCTTCACTGAAGCCCCGACGGCGCATGCCCTCGAAGTTCATGCTGCGCGCCTCGGCCGGGTTACCGAATACCGTCACATATGCCGGTACATCCTTGCCGATCGCGGTGCCCATGCCGGAAAAGCTGTGGGCGCCGATATGGCAGAACTGATGCACCAGGGTGAATCCGGAAAGGATCGCCCAGTCATCCACATGAACATGCCCGGCCAGCGCAGTATTGTTGACCAGGATGCAGTGGTTGCCGATGACGCTGTCGTGACCGATGTGGGCATAGGCCATGATCAGGTTGTGATCGCCCAGCGTGGTTTCCGAGCGGTCCTGCACGGTGCCACGGTGGATGGTCACGCCTTCACGGATGACATTGTGATCACCGATTACCAGGCGTGTAGGCTCACCCTTGTACTTGAGGTCAGGGGTGTCTTCACCTACCGAGGAAAACTGGTAGATGCGGTTGTGCCGACCGATACGGGTCGGCCCCTTGAGGATCACATGCGGACCGATAACGGTCCCCTCGCCGATCTCGACCCCGGCACCGACGATAGACCAAGGGCCAACCTCGACGCCGTCGGCGATCTTCGCCGAGGGATCGATGATTGCCCGAGGGTCAATCAAACTCATAGTTTACGTTCCGCGCAGATGATCTCGGCCGAGCACACTGGCTTGCCGTCGACCGACGCCTGGCATTCGAACTTCCAGATCTGACGCTTGCAGCTGATGAACTTGGCTTCGAGGATCAGCTGGTCACCCGGCAGCACCGGCTGACGGAAGCGCAGTTTGTCGGAACCGACGAAATAGTACAGCGTACCGTCCGCAGGTTTCACGTCGAGCATCTTGAAGCCAAGGATACCGGCCGCCTGGGCCATGGCTTCGATGATCAGCACGCCCGGCATGATCGGGTGCGCCGGGAAGTGACCATTGAAGAACGGTTCGTTGATGCTGACATTCTTGTAGGCACGAATGCGCTGGGCCTCGACGTCCAGGTCCACTACCCGGTCCACCAACAGGAACGGGTAACGGTGAGGCAGGTATTCGCGAATCTCGTTGATGTCCATCATTTCGGGGGGAAGCCTGTAGTAAAGATAGGGAGCGCCCGCTTTTGCCAGGCGCTCCTTTTGCAAATCAAAGAGTCAGCCTGTGGCTATTCACTCTCGATCAGGAAATGGTATCAGCCTTCTGATGAAGGCTGGCTGCCTGAGGTCACGACCTCGACACGCTTTTCCAACTGTTGAAGGCGTTTCGCCATCTCGTCGAGCTGGCGAATCCGTGCGGCACTTTTACGCCACTCGCCCAGCGGCTGCATCGCCGTACCGGAAGAATAAGCCCCAGGTTCGGTGATCGAACGTGTGACCATGGTCATGCCGGACACGAAAACGCCGTCGCAGACATCGATATGCCCCACCATGCCGACACCGCCGGCGATGGTGCAATGCTTGCCGATTTTGGTACTGCCGGAAATGCCGACGCAGGCCGCCATCGCCGTGTGATCACCAATCTGTACGTTATGGGCGATCTGGATCTGGTTGTCGAGCTTGACCCCATTGCCGATCCGCGTATCTGCCAGGGCGCCACGGTCAACCGCGGTGTTCACACCGATTTCGACATCGTCGCCAATGCTGACACCACCGATCTGCGCGATCTTCTGCCAGACACCCTTCTCGTTGGCAAAGCCGAAGCCCTCACCACCGATAACTGCACCAGACTGAATGACCACACGCTTACCGATGCGCACGTCGTGGTACAGGGTCACCCGCGGGGCCAGCCAACCGCCCTCACCGATAACACAACGAGCACCGATAAAGCACTGTGCACCAATGCTCACACCCGGGCCGATCTGCGCACCGCTTTCGATCACCGCACAGGCGCCGACACTGGCGCTGGCATCGACCTGAGCATCGGCAGCAACCACGGCGCTGGGATGAATTCCCGCTACAGCCCTGGGCTTTGGATCGAACAGGTGGGAAATGCGCGCATAGGCGAGGTACGGATCGGGGACGATCAGGGCATTGCCGGCGAAGCCTTCGGCATCGGCAGGCTTGAGCAGGATCGCAGCTGCCTGGCTGTCACCGAGGTACTTGCGGTACTGCGGATTGGCGAGAAAGCTCAACTGCCCCGGCCCGGCTTCCTGAAGGGTTGCCAGGCCAGAGATTTCCAGCTCCTCGGGGCCACTCAAGGTGGCGCCGAGGAACTCGGCCAGCTGGCCGAGTTTCATGGTCACAGTCATGTTCAACGGGACTGGTTCATGCGCTCGATGACTTGGCGAGTGATGTCGTACTGAGGTTTGACATCAATCACCGCGCCACGCTCGAGCACCAGGTCAAAACCGCCCTTCTTGATCACTTCTTCAACCGCGCCATCGAGTTTCGGCTTCAGTTGCTTGAGCATTTCACGGTCGGCCACGGCCTTGGACTCGTTCAGCTCCTTGGACTGGAACTGGAAGTCGCGGGCTTTCTGCTTGTATTCAAGCTCCAGACGCTCACGCTCTGGCTGGGCCATCTTGTCGCCACCGGCACGAATACGGTCGGCAATGCCCTTGGCGCTGCTTTCCAGGTTCTTCAGCTTGGTCAGCTGCGGGCCGAACTTTTTCTCGGCATCGACGGCGTATTTCTTCGCCGCGTCCGACTCAAGCAGGGCCATCTGATAGTTCAGAACGGCAATTTTCATTTCGGCGAAAGCCGGGGTTGCGACCAGGGCCGCAGCCAGTACTGCCAGTTGGGTCAACTTACGCACGATGCACTCCTACAGAATCCGTTGTCGTTAGCAGCGGGCAGACCTTAGAAGGTCTGACCCAGAGAGAATTGGAACACCTGGGTGTCGGCTTCGTCCGGCTTCTTCACCGGCATTGCCAGGCTGAAGCTCAACGGACCAAGCGCGGTAATCCAGGTCACGCCCAGGCCGACCGAGCTGGCCAGGCCCGACAGGCCAACCTTCTCGCAATCGGGCTTGGAGCCGCAGTTGGTATCGAACACGTTACCCACATCCCAGAATACCGAAGTACGCAGCGAGCGCTGGTCCTTGACGAACGGCAGCGGGAACAACACCTCCATACCACCCTGGACGAGGACGTTACCACCGAACGGCAGTGGATCCTGATCCGGGTCGGCGATGGTGCCCGGGTTGTGGCCGTCGCTCGGGGTACTGCGTGGGCCCAGGCTGCTGTCCTTGAAGCCACGAACCGAGTTGAAACCACCGGCGTAGTAGTTCTCGTAGAACGGCAGGCCCGAAGTGCCACCGAATCCATCACCATAGCCCAGCTCAGTGTGCAGACGCAGGGTGTAGTTGTTAGTGATTGGCTTGAACAGCTGGCCGCGGTAGTCGAGCTTGAAGAACGACAGGTCGCTGCCTGGCGTGGTTGCCTCGAGCACCAGGCTCTGGGAGTGACCACGGGTGGCCAGTACGCCCTTGTTCAGGGTCGACTCGGACCAGCCGGCCGAAGCCTTGAAGTTCAGGTACTTGTCGCCCTCTTCATTGACGAAGTCGAATATCTCGTCAACGGTGTACTTACCGGTCTTGATCTCATCCTGCTGTACGGTCAGGCCGAAGGTCAGGCGCGAAGTTTCGCTGATCGGGTAGCCGACGCTGACGCCCGCACCGAGGCTATCAACCGCATAGCTGGCTACGTCGACGTCGAGGTCGTCGTAGTCAGTGGTGCGATAGAAGGCGTTGTAGCCCAGGCTGACGCCATCGGCAGTCCAGTAGGGGTCAACAAAGCCGAAGTTGTAGCGGCTCTGGTATTCACTGCGGGTCAGACCGATGGAGACCTTGTTACCGGTACCCAGGAAGTTGGTCTGGCTGATCGAACCACCGAGGATCAGACCGGCGCTCTGGGCGAAACCGACGCTGGCGGTGATCGAACCGGATGCTTGTTCTTCAACGCTGTAGTTGACGTCGACCTGGTCATCGGTGCCCGGAACGGCCGGGGTCTCGACGTTGACTTCCTTGAAGAAGCCCAGGCGCTCGAGGCGGGTCTTGGACTGGTCGATCAGGTAGGTCGAAGCCCAGCCACCTTCCATCTGACGCATTTCACGACGCAACACTTCGTCTTCGGACTTGGTGTTGCCACGGAAGTTGATACGGTTGACGTAGGCACGTTTGCCCGGATCGACCACGAAGGTGATGTCGACGGTGTGATCCTGGTCGTTTGGTTGTGGCACGCCGTTGACGTTGGCGAAGGTGTAGCCTTCGTTGCCCAGACGACGGGTGATCAGCTCGGAAGTGGTGGTCATCACTTTACGCGAGAACACCTGGCCCGGCTGCACCAGCATCAGCGACTTGACCTGGTCTTCCGGCACCTTGAGGTCGCCGGAGAGCTTCACGTCACGAACGGTGTACTTCTCGCCTTCGTTGACGTTGACAGTAATGTAGACGTGCTTCTTGTCCGGGGTGATCGACACCTGGGTGGAAGCGATGTCCATGTTGATGTAGCCGCGGTCCAGGTAGTAGGAACGCAGACGCTCCAGGTCACCGGAGAGTTTTTCACGGGCGTACTTGTCATCGTTCTTGAAGAACGACAGCCAGTTGGTGGTCTTCAGCTCGAACAGGCCAACCAGGTCTTCTTCAGGGAAGACGGTGTTGCCGACCACGTTGATGTGCTGGATGGCAGCAACGGTGCCTTCGTTGATCTTGATCTTCAGGCCGACGCGGTTGCGCGGCTGTGGCACGACTTCAGTGTCGACCTCTGCCGAGTAACGACCCTGGGCAACGTACTGACGTTGCAGTTCGTTACGCACACCCTCGAGGGTGGCGCGCTGGAAGATCTCGCCTTCGGACAGGCCAGACTGTTTCAGACCTTTCATCAGGTCTTCAGTACTGATGGCCTTGTTGCCTTCGATTTCGATGCTGGACACCGAAGGACGCTCGACCACGGTAATGATCAGGACGTTGCCGTCACGGCCCAGTTGGATATCCTGAAAGAAACCGGTCTTGAACAGCGCACGGGTGGAGTCCACCAGGCGACGGTCATCGGCCTCATCGCCGACGTTCAATGGCAAAGCACCGAAAACGCTGCCCGCGGAAACCCGCTGCAGACCATTGACACGAATATCGGAGATGGTGAAGGACTCGGCGTGAACTTCAGCGATCATCAGTACGGCGAGAACCGCAGTTAGCAGCAGACGTTTCATGAAGTCCTTTCTTATTCCAACTGGCAATAAACGACCCGCCGCGGGACGCGGCAGGTTCGCAATTGAGCGAAGCTTTACAGTCGACCCAAATCGTTTATCAGGGCAAGCAACATCACCCCGACTACCAAACTGATACCGATCTGGATCCCCCAACCTTGCACCCGATCCGAAAGCGGACGACCACGCGCCCATTCGATCAGGTAGAACAGCAAATGCCCCCCATCCAGTACTGGAATGGGCAGCAAATTAAGAACCCCCAGGCTAATGCTCAGGTAGGCGAGGAAATTCAGGAAATCCCCAACGCCCGACTGGGCTGAAGCGCCCGCCACTTTAGCAATGGTTATCGGTCCACTCAAGTTTTTTACCGAGAGCTCGCCGAACAGCATTTTCTTCAACGATTCGAGGGTCAGGACACTCATGTTCCAGGTCCGTGAAAGCCCCTCGCCTACGGCCTCCAAGGGCCCATAGCTGACCTCCCGAAGCATGGCATCCGGCCACTTCACTGGCTTTACGCCAGCTCCGAGATAACCGCTGGCCGACTTGCCTTCGCCACGACTGGCCAGGGTAACCGGTACATCCAGGGTTGTACCATCGCGCTCGACTTGCAGCACGATCTTGCTACCCGCGCGCGAACGCACGATATCAACGACCTGTTGCCAGTCATTCAATGCCTTGCCATCAAGGCTCAGCAGGCGATCACCGGTTTGCAGGCCAGCCGCCTTGGCCGGGCCCTTGGGGTCAAGCTCGGCCAGCACCGGCGGCAATGCCGGGCGCCACAGGCGCAAGCCCAACGAGCGGATAGGATCGGGTTCGTCAGCCCCTCTGAGCCAGTTGTCCAGGGTCAGCACATGAGCACTGTCGACTGTTGCGCCCTCTTCGCGCACATTGATATGCAACTGACCGCTTTCGCCCAGGCGACGAATCAACTGCAAATTGACGGCAGACCAGCCAGTCGTCGCCTTGCCATCAATAGAAACAATTTCCTGACCAGCTTTCAGGCCTGCGGCCTCCGCCACACTGCCTGCTTCGACCCCACCAATGACCGGACGTTCCTGCTGGGTGCCAAGCATTGCCAGCACCCAGAAAAACAGGATGGCCAGCAAAAAGTTGGCCACAGGCCCGGCGGCGACGATCGCAATACGCTGGCGCACCGACTTGCGGTTGAAAGACTGATCGAGCTGATCAACCGGCACTTCACCTTCGCGCTCATCGAGCATCTTGACGTAGCCACCCAGCGGGATAGCTGCCACCACGAACTCGGTACCGTGGCGGTCGTGCCAGCGCAGCAGCGGCATACCGAAACCGACGGAAAAACGCAGAACCTTGACGCCACAACGCCGGGCCACCCAGAAGTGACCGAATTCGTGAAAGGTGACCAGCACACCCAATGCCACCAGGGTGCCGATAATCATGTAGAGCGCACTCATATCTTTCTCCGAATGACGTTCAGCCCAGCCAGGCGCCCGGCCTCAGCGCCCGTGATGGTTCAACCACTGCCCGGCCAGCTGGCGGGCGCGCTGATCGGCAGCGAACACCGCCTCAAGCGTCGGCACCGCGACGACCGGCTCCTGGTCGAGTACTCGTTCGATCATACTCGCGATCTGCGGGAAGCGGATCCGCCGCTGGAGAAATGCCTCCACCGCCACTTCATTGGCTGCATTGAGCATCGCCGGCGCACTGTTGCCCGCCTCGGCTGCCTGACGCGCCAGGCGCAAGCAAGGGAAGCGCTGTTCGTCGGGAGCCTGGAAATCCAGGCGCGCGACCGCGAACAGATCCAGCGGCGCGACACCGGAATCAATCCGCTGCGGCCAGGCCAGGGCATTGGCAATCGGTGTGCGCATGTCCGGATTACCCAATTGGGCCAGCACCGAACCATCGACGTAGTCGACCAGCGAGTGAATCACGCTCTGCGGATGCACCACCACTTCGACCTGCCCCGGCCGCGCATCGAACAACCAGCACGCCTCGATCAGCTCGAGCCCTTTATTCATCATGCTGGCCGAGTCGACCGAGATCTTGCGCCCCATGGACCAGTTCGGATGGGCACAGGCCTGTTCCGGGCTGACCTCGGCCAGCTCGGCCAACGGTGTTTCGCGAAACGGCCCACCGGAGGCGGTCAGCAGGATGCGCCGCACACCGACCTGGGAAAGGCCACGGGCGTAGTCGCCAGGCAAGCACTGGAAGATTGCGTTGTGTTCGCTGTCGATCGGCAGCAATACCGCACCGCTGCGCTGCACGGCCTGCATGAACAAGGCGCCGGACATTACCAGCGCCTCCTTGTTGGCCAGCAGGACTTTCTTGCCTGCCTCGACCGCCGCCAGGGTAGGACGCAATCCTGCCGCACCGACAATCGCCGCCATCACCGCGTCAACCTCAGGGGCTGCCGCCACCTGGCACAAGCCCGCTTCGCCTTCCAGCACTTCGGTAGCCGAGCCGGCTGCCGCCAACCCTGCGCGCAGTTGCCCCGCCGCCTCGGCCGACGGCACCACGGCAAATACCGGGGCATGGCGCAGGCACAGCGCGAGCAGCTCCGGCAAACGCGAGTAACCACTCAGGGCGAACACCTGGTAGCGGTCGGGATGACGAGCGATGACATCCAGGGTACTCAGGCCAATCGAGCCGGTAGCCCCTAGTACGGTAATACGCTGCACGCTACTCACATCACGCCCCAGTTGGCTGCCCAGAGCAGCACGGCAAACAGCGGAATGGCAGCGGTCAAGCTGTCGATGCGGTCCAGTACGCCACCGTGGCCCGGCAGCAGATTACTACTGTCCTTGATCCCGGAACGGCGCTTGAACATGCTCTCGGTCAGGTCACCAACCACCGACACCAGCACCACGATGGCAGCGCCCACCAGGCCCAGCAGCAACTCGGTGATACTCCAGTCGCGTTCAAGACCGACCACCAGGGTAATCACCAGGCTCAACGCCAGGCCGCCATAGACACCTTCCCAGCTCTTGCCCGGGCTCACTTGCGGCGCCAGCTTGCGCTTGCCGAAGGCACGTCCGGAGAAGTACGCCCCAATGTCCGCAGCCCAAACCAGCACCATGACCGCCATGATCAGCCAATTACCCAAAGGCCAGTGCTTGAGCAGCACCAGGCCTTGCCAGGCCGGCAACAGGATCAGCAGGCCGATCAGCAACCGGCAGGCAACGCTGGACCAGAGTTCGTTGGTACGCGGATACGTCAGCACCAACCAGGTCGCCACACCCCACCACAACACCGACGCTCCCAGCACCCAAGGCGCCAGCTCCGGCATGAGATAGAGCAGCATCAGCAGCCCGGCGACCACAGCAGCGAAGGCAACACGTACGGCTTGCGCCACCAGGCCCGCCAGGCGCGCCCACTCCCAGGCACCCAGGGTGACTACCAGACCGATGAACAGGGCGAAATCGCCACCATCGAGCAAGAAGAAGCCACCCAGAGCGATCGGCAACAGGATCAGCGCAGTGATGATGCGTTGTTTAAGCATTAAGCACGGGCTCCAGCTTCGACCTGCTCGCTGGTTTTCCCGAAGCGGCGCTGGCGCGAAGCGTAATCGGCCAACGCAGTGCGCATGGCCTCGTGTTTGAAGTCCGGCCAGAACAGGTCGGAGAAGTACAGTTCGGCGTAAGCCAGCTGCCACAACAAGAAGTTGCTGATGCGGTGCTCGCCACCGGTACGGATACACAGATCGGGCAGCGGCAGATCGCCCGTTGCCAGGCAGGTCTGCAGCAGCTCGGGGGTGATGTCGTCCGCACGCAGGTGACCGGCCTGAACCTCGCGCGCCAGGCGTTGGGCGGCCTGGGCGATATCCCACTGGCCGCCGTAGTTGGCGGCGATCTGCAGGATGAAGCGGTTGCTGCCAGCGGTCAGCGCTTCCGCTTCGCGCATGGCGGCCTGCAGCTCAGGATGAAAGCGAGAGCGGTCACCGATAATGCGCAGACTGATGTTGTTGTCGTTGAGGCGCTTGGCTTCCCGGCGCAAGGCCGAGAAGAACAGCTCCATCAACGCCCCGACCTCTTCGGCCGGGCGCTGCCAGTTCTCACTGGAAAAGGCGAACAGGGTCAAGACCTCGACCTTGGCCTCGGCACACACTTCAATGACCGCGCGCACCGCGTCCACACCTGCCTTATGCCCGGCGACACCGGGCAGCAGGCGTTTCTTCGCCCAGCGATTATTCCCATCCATGATGATCGCGACATGGCGCGGCACCGATGGGGACCCACCCTGTTTGGTCTTTTCCATTAAAAAAAGTCCCGACCCTTAAACGGCCATCAGGTCCTTTTCTTTCTGCTTCACCGCAACTTCGATTTCAGCCACGAACTTGTCGGTCAGCTTCTGTACATCGTCAGCGGCACGACGCTCATCGTCTTCGCTGATTTCTTTCTCTTTGACCAGATCTTTGAGCTGGCTCAGTGCGTCGCGACGGATGTTGCGCACGGCGATACGGGCATTTTCTGCCTCGTCACGCGCCTGCTTGGTGAAACCCTTACGGGTTTCTTCGGTCAGCGCCGGCATGGTGATCAGCAGCAGCTCGCCAAGGTTGGTAGGGTTCAGATTCAGACCCGCACTACCGATAGCCTTGTCGACAGCCCCAAGCATGTTGCGCTCAAAGGCAACAACTTGCAGGGTGCGGGCATCTTTAACGGTAATGTTTGCGACTTGCTTGATCGGGGTGTCAGCGCCGTAATACGGCACCATTACACCTTCAAGAACGCTTGGGTGCGCCTGACCGGTACGAATCCGGCTGAATGCGTGCTGCAGCGACTCCAGGGACTTGACCATGCGTTCCTGGGCGTCTTTCTTGATTTCGTTGATCATTTTTGAACTTCCTCGATCAGAGTTCCTTCAGCGCCGCCATGCACGATGTTCAGCAGGGCGCCGGGCTTGTTCATGTTGAAGACGCGCAACGGCATCTTGTGGTCGCGGCACAGGCAGATTGCCGTCAGGTCCATTACGCCCAGCTTGCGATCCAGCACTTCATCGTAAGTCAGATGATCGAACTTCTCGGCATGCGGGTCTTTGAATGGATCTGCAGTGTATACACCATCGACCTTGGTTGCCTTCAATACCACATCGGCATCGATTTCGATGGCGCGCAGGCAGGCTGCGGAGTCGGTGGTGAAGAACGGGTTGCCGGTACCGGCAGCGAAGATTACAACTTCTTTCGAGTTCAGGTGGCGCATGGCTTTGCGACGATCATAGTGATCGGTCACACCCACCATGGAGATGGCCGACATGACGATAGCGGTAATGTTTGCCCGCTCCAGCGCATCACGCATGGCCAGGGCATTCATCACCGTAGCCAGCATACCCATATGGTCGCCAGTGACGCGGTCCATGCCGGCTGCACTGAGCGCCGCGCCACGGAACAGGTTGCCACCGCCAATCACCAAGCCTACCTGAACACCGATCCCGACCAGTTGGCCAACTTCCAGTGCCATGCGATCCAGGACCTTGGGGTCGATCCCGAATTCTTCCGAGCCCATCAGGGCCTCGCCGCTAAGCTTGAGTAGAATGCGTTTATAGCGAGCTTGATAACCACTGCCCTGCTGAGCCATTGCGAATCTCTCCTGCGGCGTTTGTAAAAAAATCTGGCGGACTGTTGTCAGTCTGCGCGTAACTCTAGTGTGGCGCAGCTACTGCGCCAGCGAGCAACGGTCTCGTAAACCGCCCCCGCTTTGACAAAGAGGCTGCGCGCGTGAGCGGGCAGCCTCTTCGGGGCGACAGAGGTGAATCTGTCTTATTGCTTGGCAGCAGCCAGCTGTGCGGCAACTTCTTCAGCGAAGTTGTCAACTGGCTTCTCGATGCCTTCGCCTACTTTGAAGTAGGTGAAGGAAACGATTTCAGCACCGGCTTTCTTGGCCAGTTCGCCGACCTTGATTTCCGGGTTCATGACGAACGCTTGCTCGACCAGGCTGGCTTCGGCCAGGAACTTCGAGATACGGCCTTTGACCATGTTCTCGACGATGTTCTCAGGCTTGCCCTTGATCTTCTCTTCGTTCAGCTGCAGGAACACAGCTTTTTCGCGCTCGATCGCTTCAGCCGAAACTTCCGACGGCAGCAGGAACTCTGGGTTGCTTGCAGCTACGTGCATGGCGATTTCTTTGGCCAGCTGGACGTCGCCGCCCTTCAGGACAACAGCAACACCGATCTTGTTACCGTGCAGGTAGGTACCAACGACGTCGCCTTCAACACGCACCAGACGGCGAATGTTGACGTTCTCGCCGACTTTGGCAACCAGGGCTTCACGAGCCGACTCGCGCGAAGCGATCAGCGGTGCTGCGTCGGTCAGTTTCTCGGCGAAGGCTTGTTCAACGCTTTCGGCTACGAAAGTTTTGAAGTCATCTTGCAGAGCCAGGAAGTCGGTCTGCGAGTTGACTTCCAGCAGAACGGCAGACTTGTCGTCAGCCTTGATGGCGATAGCGCCTTCAGCGGCAACGTTACCAGCCTTTTTAGCAGCCTTGATGGCGCCCGAAGCACGCATGTCATCAATGGCTTTTTCGATGTCGCCGCCAGCCTTTTCCAAGGCCTTTTTGCAATCCATCATGCCTTCGCCGGTACGCTCACGCAGTTCTTTGACCAGCGCTGCAGTAATTGCTGCCATTTCAAATTCCTCTTGGATAGGTTTTCAACCATTCCACCCGATACTTGACGGGCGTTCAATTCTGTAAATCCACTCATCAACACTCATGCCCGGACAAGCTTGCAACGGCGATGCTGACAAGAGGATTTCAAGGTGGCAAAAAGGGGGCCTAGCCCCCTTTTTGCGTGCCGAGTAGACGCCAGGCGTCAATTACTCAGCAGCTGGTGCTGCTTCTTCAGCGTAAACTTCGGTGCCGCCAGCAACGTTGTTGCGACCACGGATAACCGCGTCAGCCATCGAACCCATGTACAGCTGGATAGCGCGGATGGCGTCATCGTTGCCTGGGATGATGTAGTCAACGCCTTCTGGGCTGCTGTTGGTATCGACAACGCCGATGACCGGGATGCCCAGCTTGTTGGCTTCGGTGATAGCGATGCGCTCGTGGTCAACGTCGATCACGAACAGGGCATCAGGCAGACCGCCCATGTCCTTGATGCCGCCCAGGCTGCGATCCAGTTTTTCCAGATCACGGGAGCGCATCAGAGCTTCTTTCTTGGTCAGCTTGGCGAAGGTGCCATCTTCGGCCTGGGTTTCCAGGTCGCGCAGACGCTTGATCGAAGCACGGATGGTTTTGTAGTTGGTCAGCATGCCGCCCAACCAGCGGTGATCGACGTACGGCGAACCGCAACGTGCTGCTTCTTCAGCAACGATCTTGCCTGCGGAACGCTTGGTGCCGACGAACAGAATCTTGTTTTTGCCCTGGGCCAGACGCTCGACGAAAGTCAGTGCGTCGTTGAACATTGGCAGGGTTTTTTCAAGGTTGATGATGTGAATCTTGTTGCGCGCGCCGAAAATGTATTTACCCATTTTCGGGTTCCAGTAACGGGTTTGGTGACCGAAGTGCACACCGGCCTTCAGCATATCGCGCATGTTGACTTGGGACATGATAGTTCCTTGATAAGTCGGGTTGGGCCTCCACGTATCCCAATGACCAACCCAGGATCCGTAGATCGAAGGCACCCAGGTCATCGTGTCGACACGTGTGTGGGTTTAAGCTCTCGGGGCTATCCCCGCAAAGCGGCGCATTTTATATCACACAAGCGCGCTAAACGGAACCCGAAATAGCATCGTCCGTCACTGGCTTTTGCACCGCAACGCTAATCGCGCCAGAATGCTTCTATATAAAGGCTGTATCACAGCCATAGCCGCCTTAGCGGGCGCCGCTCTGGTAGAATCCGGCCTTTCCTCAGAATATTTGCGCATCCATGCGCCGTAGAGAGCCTGCAATGACCGTCACCATCAAAACCGCCGAAGACATCGAAAAGATGCGCATCGCCGGCCGCCTGGCCGCCGAAGTCCTGGAGATGATCGAAGAGCACGTCAAGCCCGGCGTCACCACCGAAGAGCTCGACCGCCTGTGCCACGACTATATCGTCAACGTCCAGAAGGCGATCCCGGCACCGCTCAACTACAAGGGTTTTCCCAAGTCGATCTGCACGTCGGTCAACCACGTGGTCTGCCACGGCATCCCGGGCGACAAGCCGCTCAAGGATGGCGACACCCTGAACATCGACGTAACCGTCATCAAGGACGGCTACCACGGCGACACCAGCCGCATGTTCCACGTCGGCAATGTACCGGTGTGGGCCGAGCGCCTGTCCCAAGTCACCCAGGAATGCATGTACAAGGCCATTGAGCTGGTCAAGCCGGGCTGCCGCCTGGGCGACATCGGTGAAGTGATCCAGAAACACGCAGAAAAGAATGGTTTCTCGGTGGTCCGCGAATTCTGCGGTCATGGCATCGGCAAAGTGTTCCACGAAGAGCCGCAGATCCTGCACTACGGCCGTGCTGGTACCGGCATGGAGCTCAAGGAAGGCATGACCTTCACCATCGAGCCGATGATCAACCAGGGCCGCGCCGACACCAAAGTGCTGGGCGACGGCTGGACCGCCATTACCAAGGACCGCAAGCTCTCGGCGCAGTGGGAACACACCCTGGTGGTGACCGCGACCGGCTACGAGATCTTCACCCTGCGTAAAGACGACACCATTCCCCGTATGTCAGCCTGATTCACACAGGAAAGTGACTCGATGCCCCAGGTGGATCCCGAGCTGTTCGACCGCGGCCAGTTCCAGGCGGAACGGGCCCTCAAGGCCAGCCCTATCGCGGCCTTCAAGAAGGCCATCCGCCAGGCTGGCGAAGTGCTCGACAAGCGTTTTCGCGACGGCCGCGAGATCCGCCGGCTGATCGAGGACCGCGCCTGGTTCGTCGATAACATCCTGCAACAGGCCTGGAAGCAGTTCGACTGGAGCGATGAAGCCGATATCGCGCTGGTGGCGACCGGCGGCTATGGCCGGGGCGAGTTGCACCCCTACTCCGATATCGACCTGCTGATCCTGCTCGACAGCGCCGATCACGAAGTGTTTCGCGACTCGATCGAACGCTTCCTGACCCTGCTCTGGGACATTGGCCTGGAAGTGGGCCAGAGCGTGCGCTCGATCGATGAGTGCGCCGAACAGGCGCGTGCCGACCTGACGGTAGTCACCAACCTGATGGAAAGCCGCACCATTGCCGGCCCCGAGCGCCTGCGTCAGCGCATGCTGGATGTAACCAGCACCGATCACATGTGGCCGAGCAAGGAATTCTTCCTGGCCAAACGCGCCGAGCAAAAGGCCCGGCACCACAAGTACAACGACACCGAATACAACCTCGAGCCCAACGTCAAAGGCTCACCCGGCGGCCTGCGCGACATCCAGACGGTACTGTGGATCGCCCGCCGCCAGTACGGCACCCTGAACCTGCATGCCCTGGCGGGCGAAGGTTTCCTGCTGGAGAGCGAAAACGCCCTGCTGGCTTCCTCCCAGGAGTTCCTGTGGAAGGTCCGCTATGCCCTGCACATGCTCGCCGGCCGCGCCGAAGACCGCCTGCTGTTCGATCATCAGCGCAGTATTGCCGCCCTGCTCGGCTTCAGCGATGACAACCCCAAGCGGGCTATCGAACAGTTCATGCAACAGTACTATCGGGTAGTGATGAGCATCGCCGAGCTCAGCGACCTGATCATCCAGCACTTCGAAGAAATCATTCTCGACGACGACAGCGGCAGCACCCAGCCGCTCAATGCGCGCTTCCAGCTGCATGACGGTTACATCGAGGCAGTACGCACGAACGTCTTCAAGCGCACCCCGTTCGCCATGCTGGAAATCTTCGTACTGATGGCCCAGCACCCGGAAGTCAAAGGTGTGCGCGCCGACACCATTCGCCTGCTACGTGAACACCGGCACCTGATCGACGACGATTTTCGCAACGATATCCGCAACACCAGCCTGTTTATCGAGCTGTTCAAGTGTGAAATCGGTATCCATCGCAACCTGCGGCGCATGAACCGCTATGGCATCCTCGGCCGCTATCTGCCGGAATTCGGCCTGATTATCGGGCAGATGCAGCACGACCTGTTCCATATTTACACCGTCGATGCCCACACCCTGAACCTGATCAAGCACCTGCGCAAACTGCAATACACCCCGGTGTCGGAGAAATTCCCACTGGCCAGCAAGCTCATGGGCCGCCTGCCCAAACCCGAGCTGATCTACCTGGCCGGCCTGTACCACGACATCGGCAAAGGCCGTCAGGGCGACCACTCGGAGCTCGGCGCCGTGGATGCCCAGGCATTTTGCCTGCGTCACCAGCTGCCAACCTGGGACAGCCGCCTGGTTGTCTGGCTGGTACAGAATCATCTAGTGATGTCGACCACTGCCCAGCGCAAGGACCTTTCAGACCCGCAGGTGATCCACGACTTCGCCCAGCAGATGGGCGACGAGACCCGCCTGGACTACCTCTACGTTCTGACCGTGGCCGATATCAACGCCACCAATCCGAGCCTGTGGAACTCCTGGCGCGCCAGCCTCTTGCGCCAGCTCTACACCGAAACCAAGCGCGCCCTGCGCCGCGGCCTGGAAAACCCGCTGGACCGCGAAGAGCAGATCCGCCAGACCCAGGGCGCGGCACTGGACATCCTGATCCGCGAAGGCACCGACCCGGACGACGTCGAGCAACTCTGGGCGCAACTGGGTGACGACTACTTCCTGCGCCATACCGCCGCCGACGTGGCCTGGCACAGCGATGCGATCCTCCAGCAGCCGGCCGATGGCGGCCCGCTGGTGCTGATCAAGGAAACCACCCAGCGCGAATTCGAAGGCGGCACGCAGATCTTCATCTATGCGCCAGACCAGCACGACTTCTTCGCGGTGACCGTGGCAGCCATGGACCAGCTCAACCTGAACATCCATGACGCGCGAATCATCACCTCCAGCAGCCAGTTCACCCTCGACACCTACATCGTGCTCGATAACGACGGCGGCTCGATCGGCGACAACCCGCAACGGGTCAAAGAGATCCGCGACGGCCTGACTGACGCCCTGCGCAACCCGGACGATTACCCGACCATCATCAAACGCCGGGTGCCGCGCCAGCTCAAGCACTTCACCTTTGCCCCGCAGGTAACCATTCACAACGACGCGCAGCGACCGGTAACCATCCTCGAACTCAGCGCTCCCGACCGCCCGGGCCTGCTGGCGCGGATCGGCAAGATCTTCCTGGAGTTCGACCTGTCGCTGCAAAATGCCAAGATTGCCACCCTCGGCGAGCGGGTCGAAGACGTGTTCTTCATCACCGATGCCGACAACCAACCGCTGTCCGACCCACAGCTGTGCAGCCGCCTGCAGGATGCCATCGTCGAGCAATTGCGCGTCGACCAAGCCGCTGCGACAACCGTTTCCCGCCTGACCATTTAACGTTTGACGAGACCCAGCGCCGATGAACACCGATTTGCTTCAGCTTCAGCCCTACCCGTTCGAGAAACTTCGCGCCTTGCTCGGCAGCGTCCAGCCTGCCGCCGACAAACGCGCCATTGCCCTGTCGATCGGTGAGCCCAAGCATGAATCGCCGGCGTTCGTCGCCAAGGCCCTGGCCGACAACCTCCAGCAGATGGCCGTGTATCCGACCACCGTTGGCCTGCCGCCCCTGCGTCAGGCCATCACCCGCTGGTGCGAGCGTCGTTTTGGTGTGCCAAGTGGCTGGCTGGATGCCGACAAACACGTACTGCCGGTCAATGGCACCCGTGAAGCACTGTTCGCCTTCACCCAGGCCGTGGTCAACCGTAGCGCCGATGGCCTGGTCATCAGCCCCAACCCGTTCTACCAGATCTATGAAGGCGCAGCCCTGCTGGCCGGTGCCACCCCGCACTACCTGCCGTGCCTGGACAGCAACGGCTTCAATCCGGACTTCGACGCCGTCTCGGCCGAGACCTGGAAGCGATGCCAGATCCTGTTCATCTGCTCCCCGGGCAACCCCACCGGCGCGCTGGTGCCGATGGAAACCCTGAAAAAGCTCATTGCCCTGGCTGACCAATACGATTTCGTGATTGCCGCCGACGAGTGCTACAGCGAACTCTACTTCGACGAGCAAAGCCCGCCACCGGGCCTGCTCAGCGCCTGTGTCGAGCTGGGTCGCAGCGACTTCAAGCGTTGCGTGGTGTTCCATAGCCTGTCCAAGCGTTCCAACCTGCCGGGTCTGCGTTCGGGCTTCGTCGCTGGTGACGCTGAAATCATCAAGCCGTTCCTGCTCTATCGCACCTACCACGGCTGCGCCATGCCGGTGCAGACCCAACTGGCGAGCATTGCCGCCTGGAACGACGAAGAACACGTGCTGGCCAACCGTGACCTGTACCGTGAGAAATTCGATGCCGTGCTGGAGATTCTGGCACCGGTGCTTGATGTGCAGCGTCCAGACGGTGGTTTCTACCTGTGGGCCAAGGTACCTGGCGATGATGCCGAGTTCTGCCGCGACCTGTTCGAAGCCCAGCATGTAACCGTAGTGCCGGGCTCGTACCTGTCCCGTGAAGTGGATGGCGTCAACCCGGGCGCAGGCCGGGTGCGCATGGCGCTGGTTGCACCGCTGGCCGAGTGCATCGAGGCGGCCGAGCGGATTCGCACGTACCTGCAGAACCGCTGATACTTGCCAAGCCAGGCCTGCCGCCAGCAAATGGCGAAGGCCTGGCTAGTTCCAAGCAAATGCTCAATGGGCCAAGGCCAAGCCATGAGCATTATGTACCACTCCAAAGATTGCACTCACTCGCACAATGGCACCTCCCAATACCGAATGGTGCCAACAATGAACGACGACCTCATTAAACAGCTCGAAACACAAATCAAACAGGCACAACCAAAGCCTAAATTATGGACACCAGGTCAGACACTGCGTATTTCCTTCGTCAACATACGAGGAGATGTGTCGAAGAAGGCGATCTATGACATAGCCTGTGAATGGCTGAAATACGCCTACCTGCACTTTGAGCTTGTCGATGACAAAGATGCTTCAGCAGAAATTCGCATCAACGCCTTTGAAGAAGGCTATGAATATACTGAGGCTGATTGGGATGACGAGGATTCCAACGACATCGATTCAAACATGACCATTTCTTGGGTCCCCGATGCCCCCAACTCCGCGGCTGATATTCTTCGCCAAACCGGTTCGATTCTGGGCATGGAAATTGCCCAATTCCATCCTGACGCTAGCATTCCTTGGAACTTCGATTACATACGGAAAAACTACCGAGAAGACCTAGACGAACAGCAAAATCTGCAACTATCCGACGACGACATTGATTATTTAATACGTATAAAACTTACATCAATGTCCAATGAGGTGCAGATAGCCCTAGGTTATGACGAACAGTCGATCATGCACGATCCACTCTACACGGAATTTACGGTCGCTGGCTGGAAGACCGAACGCGGTACCACGTTGAGTGACAAGGACAAACAGTTCATGGCTTTGGTTTATCCTGGCCGCAGTGAAGCCTGAGTCAATCAGGGTCGATGGCTTCCAGCCAGCGACCCCTGGAAAACTTGTTATCTGACAGCCCCCAGATTCGCCTCACTCATATCCAGCTCACCCAGCACCTGACGCACCACATCATCTCCCACCTGATGATGACGGTGCAGCTTGTACAGCTCCAGGCGCTGGGCGCGTAACGCACGCAGACGCAGGCGTCGCTCCAGCTGGTCCATCTGCTCGGCCAGGGCCTGGGCTTCCGCGCTGTCGTTGAAACTGTCCAGCTGATGCCGGTACTCGGCCATCAACCGCGCCTTGAGTTCCGCCGCCAACGCCGCCTGGGCCGCATCCTGGGGCATACCCGGCTCGGCCAGGTCTTCGGCTTCCAGTGCATGAATGGCCGCTTCCGCCGTGCGCCGCCAGGCTTCCTTGGCCTCCTGGCGCAAGGTGTCGTCGGGACTTTTTGTTACCCCGCGCAACAACAGCGGCAGGGCAACGCAGGCCGATACCAATGACAGCAGGATCACCCCGGCAGCAATGAAGATCAGCAAGTCCCGCTCAGGGAATGCCTTGCCCGCACTGATCAACAATGGCACCGACATGACACCGGCCAGGGTCACCGCTCCACGTACCCCGCCAATGGTCAGCAGCCAGCAGGACCGGGCATTGGGCACCAGCACCAGGTCTTCCTTGCCGCGCCAGCGGCGGATCACCCCGATCAAGCGCCAGATACTCTGCACCCAGACGAAACGCAACATCACCAGCACCGCAAAGATCGCCACTACATCCAGGCAACGCCACAGCAGGGTCGGCCACAACGACGCTTCGTGACTGGTGACCGCCTTGATGATGTCGGGCAGTTGCAGGCCCAGCAGCAGGAAGATCAGGCCATTGAAACTGAACTCGAGCAACGACCAGACACTGCGATTGAGCAATCGGGTACTGGTCTGGCGCGGCAGCAGGTCGAGCCAGCTCTGCATCATCCCCGCAGCCACTGCCGAGAGGATCCCTGAGGCCCCCACGCGCTCGGCCACTACATAGGCGGCAAATGGCAGCAGCAACATGAACACCACATGGGTGGCCGGATCGTCCCAGCCGCGGGCGATCATCCACGCCCGCAGACGACCGACCAGCCAGCTCAGGGCCACACCGATGGCCAGCCCACCGAGCGCTACCAGAACGAATGTGACACTCGCTTCAGCCAGCGAGAACGCACCGGTAATGGCAGCAACCAGGGCAAACTTGAAGGTCACCAGACCCGTGGCGTCATTCATCAGCGCTTCCCCCTGAAGCATATGCATCAGAGGCGTTGGCAGGCGATCCTGGGTAATCGCCGACACCGCCACAGCGTCAGTTGGCGACAACACCGCGGCCAGGGCAAACGCCACCGGTAACGGGATGCTCGGCAGGAGCCAGTGAATGAAGTAACCAGCGCCGACCACGGTAAACAGCACCAGTCCCACCGCCAGGGTCAGGATCGGACCGCGCAAGCGCCAGAGGTCACGCTTGGGCATGCGCCAGCCATCGGCAAACAGCAGCGGCGGCAGGAACAGAAACAGAAACAGTTCCGGGTCCAGGGCCACGTGCAGCCCCAGTGTCGGCCAGGCCAGCAAAGCCCCGGCGGCGATCTGCACCAACGGCAACGGCAACGGGACCAACCGGCCGACAAGTTTGGAGACACTCACCAGCATCAGCAGGATGAGAACGGTGTAGGCTGATTGCATTCGGCGTGTTCCTATCAATTCAAACAGTCAACGGCACACCTTCTGCCCATGCTGGACGTTGCCATTGAAACGACATAGTAGCCGTTCAGGCTGCTCACGCACCGCTGCACAAAAGTCGCAGAGGCTGCCGAAACCTGTAACACAATGCTACAAAGTGCCGTGGCGAGGCCAACCCTAACCGGTTGACCGTGGCATAATCCTTCACCATTTTTTCCCAGGAGGGGCAAGACATGACCAACCGCGACACGCCATTGCACCTTTATGGAATCAAGGCTTGTGACACCATGAAGAAAGCCCGTACCTGGCTGGAAGACAAAGGCCTGGGTTACGACTTTCACGACTACAAGACCCAAGGCATCGACCGTGCGAGCCTGACCCGCTGGTGCAACGAGCACGGCTGGGAAACAGTGCTCAATCGTGCCGGCACCACTTTCCGCAAGCTCGAAGACGCCCAGAAGGCCGATCTCGACCAGGCCAGGGCCATCGAACTGATGCTGGCCCAACCGTCGATGATCAAGCGCCCGGTGCTCGACCTCGGCGAGCGGACCCTGGTCGGCTTCAAGCCGGACCTGTACGCAGCCGCCCTTCAATAACGCGGCGTCACGCTTTCATTCAAATTCGCAAGAGGTAACTGCATGTCCACTACCCTGTTCAGTCTGGCCTTCGGTGTCGGCACCCAGAACCGCCAAGGCGCCTGGCTGGAAGTTTTCTACGCACAACCGCTGATCAACCCGAGCGCCGAGCTGGTCGCGGCCGTCACTCCGGTACTGGGTTATGAAGGTGGCAACCAGGCCATCGCCTTCAGCAATGCCCAAGCCGCGCAGCTGGCTGATGCCCTCAAGGGTGTCGACGCCGCCCAGGCCGCCCTGCTGACCCGCCTGGCCGAAAGCAACAAGCCACTGGTCGCTACCCTGCTGGCCGAAGACGCCGCCCTGAGCTCCACGCCGGAAGCCTACCTGAAGCTGCACCTGCTCTCGCATCGCCTGGTCAAGCCGCACGGCTTGAGCCTGGCCGGCATCTTCCCGCTGCTGCCAAACGTGGCCTGGACCAGCCAGGGCGCAGTCGACCTGGCCGAACTGGCCGAGCAGCAACTGGAAGCACGCCTGAAGGGCGAGCTGCTGGAAGTGTTCTCGGTGGACAAGTTCCCGAAAATGACCGACTACGTCGTACCTGCCGGCGTGCGTATCGCCGACAGCGCCCGCGTGCGCCTGGGTGCCTACATCGGCGAAGGCACCACCATCATGCACGAAGGCTTCGTCAACTTTAACGCGGGCACCGAAGGCCCCGGCATGATCGAAGGCCGTGTCTCGGCTGGTGTATTCGTCGGCAAGGGCTCGGACCTGGGCGGCGGTTGCTCGACCATGGGCACCCTGTCCGGTGGCGGCAACATCGTCATCAAGGTAGGCGAAGGCTGCCTGATCGGCGCCAACGCCGGTATCGGCATTCCGCTGGGCGACCGCAACACCGTCGAAGCCGGCCTGTACATCACCGCTGGCACCAAGGTGAACCTGCTGGACGAGAACAACCAACTGGTCAAGGTCGTCAAGGCCCGCGACCTGGCCGGTCAGACCGATCTGCTGTTCCGTCGCAACTCGCTGAACGGCGCGGTGGAGTGCAAGACCCACAAGTCGGCGATCGAGCTGAACGAAGCGCTGCACGCCCACAACTAAGTGGTACCATCGGGTCTGGCCTAACGCCAGGCCCGATATTCAGGTCCGATTATCATGTTCCAGCCCTCCCCGTGGCGCGCTGATTTTCCAGCCATCGCCGCTCTGCAACGGCAGCACCAGACCTACCTGGACAACGCTGCTACCACGCAAAAACCGCAACTTCTGCTCGATGCCTTGAGCCATTATTACGGCCACGGCGCCGCCAATGTGCACCGTGCCCAACACCTTCCCGGCGCGCTGGCAACCCAGGCCTTCGAACGCAGCCGGGAAAAGGTCGCCAGTTGGTTGAATGCCACTGACACCCAACAGATCATCTTCACCCATGGCGCAACCTCGGCCTTGAACTTGCTGGCCTACGGCCTTGAAGGCATGTTCGAAGCCGGTGATGAAATCGCCATCAGCGCCCTGGAGCACCATGCCAACCTGCTGCCCTGGCAGCAACTGGCCCAGCGCCGCCAGCTCAAGCTGGTTATTCTGCCCCTGGACAACCGCGGCTTGATCGACCTTGAGATTGCCCTGCAGTTGATCGGCCCGCGTACCCGCCTGCTGGCGGTCAGCCAGTTGTCCAACGTGCTGGGGGCCTGGCAACCGCTGGCGCCGTTGCTGGCCCATGCAAGTGCCCAAGGAGCCCTGACCGTGGTTGACGGCGCCCAGGGCGTAGTGCATGGCCGCCAGGACATGCAACAACTGGGCTGCGACTTCTACGTATTCTCCAGCCACAAGCTGTACGGCCCGGACGGCGTGGGTGTGCTCTACGGCCGCAGCGAAGCGCTGGCGCGCCTGCGCCACTGGCAATTCGGCGGCGAGATGGTTCAGGTGGCCGACTACCACGGCGCCAGCTTCCGCCCGGCGCCGTTGGGGTTCGAAGCCGGCACCCCGCCAATCGCCAGCGTCATCGGCCTGGGTGCCAGCCTCAACTACCTGGCAGGGCTCGATCCGACCGCTGTCGCCGAACATGAAGCCAGCCTGCACCGCAGCCTGTTGCGCGGCCTGAATGATCGCGAAGGCATCCGATTGCTCGGCCAACCGCAACTGGCCCTGGCCAGTTTCGTGGTCGAAGGGGTGCACAATGCCGACCTCGCCCATATGCTGACTGAACAGGGGATCGCCGTGCGTGCCGGGCACCACTGCGCCATGCCGCTGCTGAAAAGCTTCGGGCTGGATGGGGCGATCCGGGTTTCCCTGGCCCTGTACAACGATTCCGACGACCTGCAACGCTTCTTCGAGGCGCTGGATCAAGCCCTGGAGCTGCTGCGATGAACCTGCCGGTTAACGCCCAGGAGGCGCTCAGCAGCTTCGAACAGGCCGCGGGCTGGGAGCAACGGGCACGCCTGTTGATGCAATGGGGTGAGCGCCTGGCGCCCCTGAGCGAGGCAGAAAAATCCGAAGCCAACCGCGTGCATGGCTGTGAAAGCCAGGTCTGGTTGGTGGCCGAACAGCAGGACGGTCAGTGGCGTTTCAAAGGCGCCAGCGATGCGCGGATCATTCGCGGCTTGCTGGCGCTGCTGCTGATTCGGGTCGAGGGCTTGTCCAGCACCGAGCTCCAGCAGCTTGATCTGCCCGGCTGGTTCAACCAGCTGGGCCTCGGCCGCCAGCTCTCGCCCTCACGCAGCAACGGCTTGAACGCCGTGCTGCAGCGCATGGCTCAACTGGCCGCTGGCACCTGAGCTTTGCGCTCGGATGGCCGACGGGCGCCACCTACCAGCTTTTCCACCGCCTTGCTGGCGGCGACCATACCGAAGGTCGCCGTCACCATCATCACCGCGCCAAAGCCACCCGAGCAATCGAGCTTGACGCCTTCGCCAACAAAGCTTTTCTGCAGGCAGACACTGCCGTCGCCTTTGGGATAGCGCAACTGTTCGGTGGAGAACACGCAAGGCACGCTGTAGTTACGGGTGACCGTGCGGGAAAAGCCGTAATCACGGCGCAAGGTCGAACGCACCCGCGAAGCCAGGGGGTCGTTGAAGGTTTTGTTCAGGTCGGCCACACGGATCTGCGTCGGGTCGATCTGTCCGCCGGCCCCCCCGGTGCTGATGATGGTGACCTTGTGCCGCTTGCACCAGCCGATCAGCGCGGCCTTGGCCATGACGCTGTCGATACAGTCGATCACACAGTCGATGTGCTCGCCGATGTATTCGGGCAGGGTGTCCTTGGTGACGAAATCCACCACCGCATGCACCTTGCACGCCGGGTTGATCGCGCGCAGGCGCTCGGCCATGACCTCAGCCTTGGCACGCCCGATATTCCCTTCCATGGCATGCAACTGGCGGTTGGTGTTGCTGACGCAGACGTCATCGAGGTCGAACAGCGAAATTTCGCCGACACCACTACGCGCCATGGCTTCAGCCGCCCACGTGCCGACACCGCCAATGCCGACGATCGCCACATGGGCCTCGCGCAGGCGTTGCAGGCCGCTGTCACCGTATAACCGGGCAACACCGGCAAAGCGTGGATCATCTGTACTCATGGCCATACCCCGAAAAAACCGGCGCGCATTATAGGCCTGTTGAGGCCCGCTGCCATCCTGCTTCGGACCAGTCACCCTGTACGAATTAGTAAAGTCGGTTGTAATCCTGCTTTAATGTGCCAGGCAATACCTAGTCCTGGACGACAACAGCACGGGCCTCAGAACTTCGACACCAGAAGACAATCTAACCCTTGCCGCCAGCCTGTTCCTACACAGCATAGGCGGACAAAGAGCAGGATCCGCGCCCTGTGGCGCTCGCCCGTTCCACCCTTCGGAACCCGAACTATCTATGTCATCGCGTAAATTTGGTATCAACCTGGTGATAGTCATGGCCATCGCCGCGCTATTCACCGGGTTCTGGGCGTTGATCAACCGCCCGGTTTCCGCCCCTGACTGGCCGGAGCAGATTTCCGGCTTCTCCTACTCGCCGTTCCGCCTCGGAGAAAGCCCGCAAAAGGGCCAGTACCCGACTGAGGACGAACTGCGCCAGGACCTCGAGCAACTGAGCAAGCTGACCGACAGTATTCGTATCTATACCGTCGAAGGTACCCAGGCGGATATTCCGCGCCTGGCCGAAGAGTTCGGCCTGCGGGTGACCCTCGGGGTGTGGATCAGTCCGGACCTTGAGCGTAACGAGCGGGAAATCCAGAAAGCCATCGAACTGGCCAACAGCTCGCGCAGTGTCGTGCGGGTCATGGTCGGCAACGAAGCGCTGTTCCGTAAAGAAATCACTCCCGAAGCACTGATACAGTACCTGGACCGGGTGCGCGCCGCAGTGAAAGTACCGGTAACCACCAGTGAACAGTGGCACATCTGGAAAGAACACCCGGAGCTGGCCAAACACGTCGACCTGGTAGCGGCGCATATCCTGCCGTACTGGGAATTCATCCCGATGAAGGATGCCGGCCAGTTCGTCCTCGACCGTGCCCGTGACCTGAAACAGCTGTTCCCGCGCAAACCGCTGCTGCTCTCCGAAGTCGGCTGGCCAAGCAATGGGCGCATGCGTGGCGGTGCCGACGCCACCCCGGCCGACCAGGCCATTTACCTGCGCACCCTGGTCAACAAGCTCAACCGCCAGGGCTACAACTACTTCGTCATCGAAGCCTATGACCAACCGTGGAAGGCCAGCGACGAAGGCTCGGTCGGCGCGTACTGGGGCGTGTTCAACGCCGCCCGCCAGCAAAAATTCAACTTTGAAGGCCCAGTAGTGGCCATTCCGCAGTGGCGCGTGCTGGCGGTGGGTTCGGTGGTATTGGCAATGCTCTCGCTGACCTTGCTGCTGATCGATGGCTCGGCCCTGCGTCAGCGCGGCCGCACCTTCCTGACCTTTATCGCCTTCCTCTGCGGTTCGGTGCTGGTGTGGATCGGCTACGACTACAGCCAGCAGTACAGCACCTGGTTCAGCCTGACGGTGGGCTTTTTGCTCGCACTTGGCGCGCTCGGGGTGTTTATCGTACTGCTGACCGAGGCCCATGAACTGGCCGAGGCAGTGTGGATTCACAAACGCCGCCGCGAGTTCCTGCCGGTGCAGGCCGACAGCGCCTACCGACCGAAAGTCTCGGTGCATGTGCCGTGCTACAACGAGCCACCGGAGATGGTCAAACAGACCCTCAATGCCCTGGCTGCGCTGGATTATCCGGACTACGAAGTGTTGATCATCGACAACAACACCAAGGATCCGGCGGTCTGGGAGCCGATCAAGGCGCATTGCGAGATGCTCGGCGAGCGCTTCAAGTTCTTCCACGTCTCCCCGCTGGCCGGTTTCAAGGGTGGCGCGCTGAACTACCTGATCCCGCACACCGCCAAGGATGCCGAAGTGATCGCGGTGATCGACTCGGACTACTGCGTGGACCGCAACTGGCTCAAGCACATGGTCCCGCACTTCAGCGACCCGAAAATCGCCGTGGTGCAATCACCGCAGGACTATCGCGACCAGAACGAAAGCACCTTCAAGAAGCTGTGCTACAGCGAATACAAGGGCTTCTTCCACATCGGCATGGTCACCCGCAACGACCGTGACGCGATCATCCAGCACGGCACCATGACCATGACCCGGCGTTCGGTGCTCGAAGAACTGGGTTGGGCTGACTGGTGTATCTGCGAAGACGCCGAACTCGGCCTGCGGGTATTCGAGAAAGGCTACTCGGCGGCGTACTCCCACGAGAGCTACGGTAAGGGTCTGATGCCCGATACCTTCATCGACTTCAAGAAGCAGCGCTTCCGCTGGGCCTATGGCGCCATCCAGATCATCAAGCGCCATGCCGCCAGCCTGTTGCGCGGCAAAGACTCGGAGCTCACCCGCGGCCAGCGTTATCACTTCCTGGCGGGCTGGCTGCCTTGGATTGCCGATGGCATGAATATCTTCTTCACCGTTGGCGCCTTGCTCTGGTCGGCGGCGATGATCATCGTGCCGCAACGGGTCGATCCGCCGCTGCTGATCTTCGCCATTCCGCCATTGGCGCTGTTCGTGTTCAAGGTTGGCAAGATTGTCTTCCTCTACCGCCGCGCGGTCGGGGTCAACATGAAGGACGCCTTCGCCGCCGCGCTGGCCGGTCTTGCCCTTTCGCACACCATCGCCAAAGCAGTGCTGTACGGTTTCTTCACCAGCAGCATTCCGTTCTTCCGCACGCCGAAGAACGCCGACAGCCATGGTTTGCTGGTGGCGCTTTCCGAAGCCCGGGAAGAGCTGTTCATCATGTTGCTGCTGTGGGGGGCTGCGGCCGGTATCTACCTGGTCCAGGGTCTGCCGAGCAATGACATGCGCTTCTGGGTAACCATGCTGCTGGTGCAGTCGCTGCCGTACCTGGCGGCGCTGATCATGGCGATGCTGTCGTCGCTGCCCAAGCCTGTGGATGCTGCCCAGCCGGCGCAGGCGTCCTGACCTACCCCCCGGTGGGAGCGGGCTTGCCCCGCGATGCGATCTGCCAGACACATCGCATCGCGGGGCAAGCCCGCTCCCACCGGGTGGCGCTCCTACCGGCCACCCTCCCCTGATCGATTTGCTATAAGATAACGCCCCTCGAATTCGTGCCCTGCCTTGCCCCCGGAGTTCCTTCAATGACGGCCCCAGCCGACCTTTCGCCTACCCTAGAACTGGCCTGCGACCTGATCCGTCGCCCCTCGGTGACCCCGGTCGATGCCGACTGCCAGAAACAGATGATGCAACGCTTGGGCGATGCCGGTTTCATGCTGGAGCCGATGCGTATCGAAGACGTCGACAACTTCTGGGCCACCCATGGCACCCAGGACGGTCCGGTGCTGTGCTTTGCCGGTCATACCGACGTGGTCCCCACCGGCCCCGTGCAGGCCTGGCAGAACGATCCGTTCGATGCCCTGATCGATGCCGAGGGCATGCTCTGTGGCCGTGGTGCCGCCGACATGAAAGGCAGCCTGGCGGCCATGGTTGTGGCCACCGAGCGCTTCGTCGCCGATTACCCGAACCATCGCGGCAAGGTCGCCTTCCTGATCACCAGTGACGAAGAAGGCCCGGCCCACCACGGCACCAAGGCGGTCATCGAACGCCTGGCCGCGCGCAAAGAGCGCCTGGACTGGTGCATCGTCGGCGAACCGTCAAGCACCAGCCTGGTTGGCGATGTGGTCAAGAACGGCCGTCGCGGTTCCCTCGGCGCCAAGCTGACAGTGCGCGGCGTGCAGGGCCATGTGGCCTACCCGCACCTGGCCAAGAACCCGATCCACCTGGCCGCCCCGGCGCTGGCAGAACTGGCAGCCGAGCACTGGGACGAAGGCAACGCCTTTTTCCCGCCGACCAGCTTCCAGATTTCCAACCTCAACTCCGGCACCGGCGCTACCAACGTGGTGCCGGGTGAACTGACGGCGCTGTTCAACTTCCGCTTCTCCACCGAGTCCACGGTCGAAGGCCTGCAGGCCCGCGTCGCGGCGATCCTCGACAAACACCAGCTGGATTGGCACGTCGACTGGGCACTGTCCGGCCTGCCGTTCCTGACCGAGCCGGGTGACCTGCTCGACGCGGTGTCGGCCAGCATCAAGGCGGTCACCGGTCGCGAAACCAAGGCCTCGACCAGCGGCGGCACCTCCGATGGACGCTTCATTGCCACCCTCGGCACCCAGGTGGTCGAACTGGGTCCGGTCAACGCCACCATTCACCAGGTCAACGAGCGGATCCTGGCCAGTGACCTCGACGTGCTGACCGAAATCTACTACCAGACCCTGACCCGGTTGCTCGCCTGATGCTCACCTGCCCTATCTGCAGTGCAGCACTGAGCACCCTCGACAACGGTGTGGCCTGCCCGGCCGGGCACCGTTTCGACCGGGCCCGCCAGGGTTACCTGAACCTGTTGCCGGTGCAGCACAAGAACAGCCGCGACCCGGGCGATAACCAGGCCATGGTCGAAGCCCGCCGCGACTTTCTCAATGCCGGGCACTATGCCCCGGTGGCCCGTCGCCTGGCTGAACTGGCCGCCGAGCGTGCCCCGGCGCGCTGGCTGGATATCGGTTGCGGTGAGGGTTACTACACCGCGCAGATCGCCGAGGCGCTGCCCGAGGCCGACGGTTATGCCCTGGATATCTCCCGCGAAGCGGTCAAGCGCGCCTGCAAACGCAACCCGGCACTGACCTGGCTGGTGGCGAGCATGGCGCGCGTGCCGCTGGCCGATGCCAGCTGTCAGTTTCTGGCCAGCGTGTTCAGCCCTCTCGACTGGCAGGAGGCCCTGCGCCTGCTCGCCCCGGGTGGCGGTCTGATGCGCGTCGGCCCGACCAACGAGCACCTGATCGAGCTGCGCCACAAGCTCTATGATGAAGTGCGCGACTACGCCGACGACAAGCACCTGGCGCTGGTCCCGGCCGGCATGCAGCACGCCCATAGCGAAACCCTGAAATTCCGCCTGAGCCTTGTCGATGGCAAGTCCCGCGCCGACCTGCTGGCCATGACTCCTCATGGCTGGCGCGCCAGCGCGGAAAAACGAGCCCGCGTCATCGAGCAGGCCGAGCCTTTCGAGGTCACGGTATCGATGCGTTACGATTACTTCGTGCGCCAAGACTGAGCACACCCGGAGCCCCCCATGCGCCAACCCGATATCGAGATTTACCTCAAAGACGCTGACGTCGACCACAAACAGATCGCTGCCTGGCTCAGCGAGGCACTCGGCCCTTGCAGCGACTGGCAGCAGAAAGGTCAGACCTACAAGTGCAAGGCCGGTAACATTCCGGTTACCTGGTTACCGAAGGCTGTAGGCAAATGGAACAGTCTCTACCTGGAAAGCGACCAGACGCCGTGGGCAGACGACATCGCCTGCGCGCGCGCCGCCTTCGCTGCACTGAACGTCGAAGTACGTTGTGCACCGGGTAGCTGGGTCGAGGAAGAAGGTGAAGAGGATGCCGATCGCTGGATCCGCATCAGCGCCGACGGTGAAGAGGAAATCACCTGGCGTACCAGCTGAAGCCGGCTCTACGAAAAGGCCCGTCCCGGTCGTCCGGCGACGGGCCTTTTCGCTTTTGGGCCCAGGCTCAAGGCCCGTGGCCCGGCGCTTACAGGCCGATTACGTCTTCTGCCTGGAGGCCTTTCTGGCCTTGCGTCAGACTGTATTCGACCTGCTGCCCCTCGATCAGGGTGCGATGCCCCTCACCGCGAATGGCGCGGTAGTGAACGAACACATCGGCACCCCCTTCACGCTGGATGAAGCCATAACCTTTGGCGTCATTGAACCACTTTACACTTCCAGTCTCACGAGACGACATCTGAACTACTCCGGGTTTTTATTTTGGAATCGCCTTGCAAGCGGGGGATCACCTTCCCCCGCCGACGCAGCTTGAGGATTACTCCTGCAAGCTGCGGACCGAGTATATGTCAGGCTTGAAATATTTTTTATGACTGCCCGAGATTTTGCTGAACATGCGCAGATACGTCACACTAACCGGCTGAGCAATTACTCGAAAAACTCACCCAGAGCACACACTGTATGACCCGTTCCCCCCTGCGCCGCCTGATCTTTGGCGCCCTGCGTCGCCTGTTGTACCTGTGGGTTCGCTCCGAGACCATCAACCAGTCGTCCTTTACCCTGAACCTGGATCGCAGCCGACCGGTGTTCTATGCCCTGCAGTCGCCGTCGTTGACCGATCTGGCGGTACTCGACCGCGAATGCAGCAAAGCCGGGCTTCCGCGTCCGGTGCTACCGGTGGCGGTGGGCACCCTGCAAGAGCCAGCTGCGTTCTTCTACCTGACCCCCGAGCCGGACTGGCTTGGCCGCCAGGACAAGCGCGGTGCCCCGCCGACCCTGTCGCGGCTGGTCAATGCGATCAGCCAGCATGCCGAGGAAGACGCGCAGATCATTCCGGTCAGCGTGTTCTGGGGCCAGTCGCCGGCCAGTGAGTCCAGCCCGTGGAAACTGCTGTTTGCCGACAGCTGGGCGGTGACCGGACGTTTGCGCCGGCTGCTGACCGTGCTGATCCTGGGACGCAAGACCCGTGTGCAGTTCTCTGCGCCGATTCACCTGCGTGAACTGGTCCAGCACAACAAGGGCCACGAACGTACCGTACGCATGGCCCAGCGCATGCTGCGCGTGCACTTTCGCAACCTCAAGACCGCGGTCATCGGCCCGGACATCTCGCACCGGCGCAACCTGGTCAAGGGCCTGGTCCATGACCCGCTGGTGCGCCAGGCCATCGCCGACGAGGCCGAGCGCGAGAACATCCCCCTGGCCAAAGCTGAAGCCCAGGCCCTGCGCTATGGCAACGAGATTGCCTCGGACTACACCTATACCGCCATCCGCTTCCTCGAAGTGGTGCTCAGCTGGTTCTGGAACAAGATCTATGACGGCATCAAGGTCAACCATATCGAGCAGGTGCAGGGCATCGCCCCCGGTCACGAAGTCATCTACGTGCCCTGCCACCGCAGCCATATCGACTACCTATTGCTCTCCTACCTGCTGTTTCGCAACGGCCTGACCCCGCCGCACATCGCCGCCGGGATCAACCTCAACATGCCGGTGATCGGCGGCCTGTTGCGCCGCGGCGGGGCATTTTTCATGCGCCGCACCTTCAAGGGCAACCCGCTGTACACCGCGGTGTTCAACGAGTACCTGCACACCCTGTTCACCAAAGGCTTCCCGGTCGAGTACTTCGTCGAAGGCGGCCGCTCGCGCACCGGGCGCATGCTACAACCGAAAACCGGCATGCTGGCCATCACCCTGCGCAGCTACTTGCGCTCATCGCGTACACCGATCGTCTTCGTACCGGTGTACATCGGCTACGAACGTGTACTCGAAGGCCGCACCTACTTGGGTGAGCTGCGTGGCGCGAGCAAGAAGAAAGAGTCGATCTTCGACATCTTCAAAGTCATCGGCGCGCTCAAACAGCGCTTCGGCCAGGTGGCGGTGAACTTCGGCGAACCGATCCGCCTCGGCGCCTTCCTCGACCAGCAGCAGCCCGGCTGGCGCGAACAGACTCACGCCCCGCAGTTCCGTCCGGCCTGGCTCAACGAGACCACTTCGCGCCTGGGTGAAAAGGTCGCGCGCCACCTCAATGAAGCGGCGGCGATCAACCCGGTCAATCTGGTAGCCCTGGCCCTGCTGTCCACCAGCCGCCTGGCCCTGGACGAGCGCGCCCTGGCGCGGGTTCTGGACCTGTACCTGGCATTGCTGCGCACGGTGCCCTACTCGCCGCACACCACCTTGCCGGAAGGTGACGGCCTGGCGCTGATCAGCCACGTCAAAGGCATGGGCCTGCTGGCCGAACAGAGCGATGCACTGGGCAGGATTCTGTACCTGGACGAACAGAATGCGGTGCTGATGACCTACTACCGCAATAACGTTCTGCACATCTTCGCCCTGCCGGCGCTGCTGGCAAGCTTCTTCCAGAGCAGCTCGCGCATGAGCCGCGATTTGATCCTGCAGTACACCCGGGCGCTGTACCCGTACCTGCAGTCGGAGCTGTTCATCCGCTGGGAGCTGGAAGAGCTGGACGCGGTCATCGACCAGTGGCTGGAAGCCTTTGTCGAGCAGGGCCTGCTGCGCTACGAGAATGGCGTGTACCTGCGTCCGGCCCCGAGCTCGCGCCAGTTCGTGCTGCTGACCCTGCTGGCCCGCGCCATCACCCAGACCCTGCAGCGTTTCTACATGGCCACGGCGTTGCTGCTCAACAGCGGCCAGCACACGCTAAGCGCCGAAGAACTGGAAGACCTGTGCGTGATCATGGCCCAGCGCCTGTCGATCCTGCATGGCCTTAACGCCCCAGAGTTCTTCGACAAAACCCTGTTCCGCCACTTTATCCAGACCCAGATCGAGCAAGGCGTACTGCGCCCGGATGCCAATGGCAAGCTCGGTTACCATGAAAAACTCAGCGAACTGGCCGAAGGGGCGGCCAAGCGAGTGCTGTCGGCGGAGGTACGTTTGTCGATCCGCCAGGTGGCCTTGCACCGCAGTGAAGACACCACCGAATCCCCGGTTTAAAGGAGTTACTGATGAAAAAACTGTCCCTGATCCTGCTTGGCAGCCTGCTCGCCGCCTGCAGCAGCAACCCACCAACGCCCAAAGCCAGCCTCGATGGCGAAGTTTTCTACCTGCAGCGTATCGCCCTGCCACCTGCCGCCACCCTGAGCGTCAGCCTGCAGGACGTTTCGCTCATGGATGCCCCGGCAGTGACCCTGGCCAGCCAGAACGGTCCGGTCAAGGGCAACGTCCCGCTGCCCTTCCACCTGACCTACGACCCGGCCCAGGTCAAGCCTGGCCACCGTTACGCGATCAGCGCGCGGATCGAGCTGGACGGCAAGCTGCTGTTCATCAACACCGAACACCATGGCGTCACACTTGATGGCAACGACCAGCAGTCGTTGCGCATCAAGGTCGATGCTGTTCGCTGATAGCCCGCTCTGACAACTGATAAGGATGCTGCCATGTTCCGCCCTGCTCTCACCTTCACCGGCCTGTGCGCCGGCCTGCTGCTGTCAGCCAGCGCACTGGCGCTGTCGCTCAGCGACCTGTCGCAGAAAGACGCCTCTGGCGGGCTGAAAGATGCCCTGACCCAAGGCGCCCAGGTTGCCGTGAAGCAACTGGGTACGCCCGGCGGCTTCAGCAGTAACCCGGATGTACGCATCGAACTGCCGGGCAACCTCGGCAAAGTAGCGAAGAAAATGAAGCAGTTCGGCATGGGTGCCCAGGTCGATCAGCTGGAGGCCAGCATGAACCAGGCCGCCGAGGCTGCCGTGCCACAGGCTCAGGCGCTGCTGGTCGATGCCGTGAAGAAAATGACCGTCGATGATGCCAAGGGCATTCTCGCCGGTGGCAACGACTCGGCCACCCAGTACCTGAGCAAGACCAGCCGCGAGCAGATCCGCGCCAAGTTCCTGCCGATCGTCAAGAAGGCCACCGACCAGGTCGGTCTGGCCCAGCAATACAACAGTTTCGCCGGACAAGCGGCGACCTTGGGTGTGCTGGATGCCAAGAACGCCAATGTCGAAGGCTACGTGACCGAGCAGGCGCTCAACGGCTTGTTCGAAATGATCGCCAAGCAGGAAGAAGGCATTCGCCAGAATCCGGCTGCGGCGGCGACCGGGCTGGCCAAGAAGGTGTTTGGCGCGCTGTAAGCTATCGCGGGGCAAGCCCGCTCCCACTGGGATATCACACCCTCGGTGGGAGCGGGCTTGCCCCGCGATTCACTCCTTCTTCACCCTGAACCAAGCGGCATACAGCGCCGGCAGGAACAACAGCGTCAACGCCGTCGCCACAATCAGCCCGCCCATGATCGCCACCGCCATCGGCCCGAAGAACACGCTGCGTGACAGCGGGATCATCGCCAGTACCGCCGCCAGCGCGGTCAGCACGATCGGCCGGAAACGCCGCACCGTCGCCTCGATAATCGCCTGCCAACGGTCCAGTCCGGCAGCAATGTCCTGCTCGATCTGATCGACCAGGATCACCGAGTTACGCATGATCATCCCCGACAGCGCGATCGTCCCGAGCATCGCCACAAAGCCGAATGGCTGGCGGAACACCAGCAGGAACAAGGTCACCCCGATCAACCCCAGGGGCGCGGTGAGGAACACCATCACCGTGCGCGAGAAGCTGCGCAGCTGCAGCATCAGTAAGGTCAGCACCACCACAATGAACAGCGGTACGCCGGCGTTCACCGACTTCTGTCCGCGCGTGGAGTCTTCCACCGTGCCACCGACTTCCAGCAGGTAACCATCCGGCAGTTCGGCACGTACCGGATCCAGGGTTGGCAGGATCTGCTTGACCAGCGTCACCGGCTGTTCCTTGCCGTAGATATCAGCGCGGACGGTAACGTTAGGCAGGCGGTTGCGGTGCCAGATGATGCCCTCCTCGAAACCGTACTCAAGCGTTGCCACCTGCGACAGCGCCACGCTTTGGCCGTTGTCGGTCGGCACCGCCAGGCTTGGCAGGTTGGCAAGCTCGGTACGCTCCTGGCGGGTGCCGCGCAGGAGGATCTCGATCAGTTCGTTGTCTTCGCGGAACTGGCTGACCGAGGAGCCGGTCAGCGAGCTTTGCAGAAACTTCGCCAGGTTGGCCGTGCTCACCCCAAGGGCGCGGGCGCGGTCCTGGTCGATGTTGAGGTAGACCACCTTGCTCGGCTCTTCCCAGTCCAGGTGCACGTTGACCACATGCGGGTTCTCGCGCACCTTGGCCGCCACCTTGCGCGCCAGGGCACGTACCTGCTCGATGTGCTCACCGGTGACCCGGAACTGCACCGGATAGCCCACGGGCGGGCCGTTCTCCAGACGGGTAACCCGCGAGCGCAGGTCAGGGAACTGCTCATCGAGGGTGGCGATCAGCCAGCTGCGCAGGGCTTCACGCTCTTCAATGGTCTTGGCCAGCACCACGAACTGGGCAAAGCTGGCCGCCGGCAATTGCTGATCCAGCGGCAGATAGAAGCGTGGCGAACCGGTACCGACATAGGCCACGTAGTTATCGATACCCGCACGTTCTTTGAGCATCGCTTCCAGGCGCTTGACCTGCTCGGCGGTGTTACTCAGCGACGCACCTTCGGCCAGTTTCAGGTCAACCATCAGCTCCAGGCGTCCGGACGCCGGGAAAAACTGCTGGGGCACGAAACGGAACAACAGGATGCTGCCGATGAACAGCGCGATGGTCGCCACGATCACCGTCTTGCGCCGTTCCACACACCAGCCCACCAGGCGCCGTACACGCTGGTAGAACGGTGTGCCGTAGGGGTCAGGACCACCCTCGGCAGTACCGTGCTTGGCTGCGTGCAGCTTGGCCAGATCCGGCAGCAGGCGCTGACCCAGATACGGCACAAACACCACCGCAGCAATCCACGAGGCAATCAGGGCGATGGTCACCACCTGGAAGATCGAACGGGTGTACTCACCGGTACTGGACTGCGCCGTGGCGATCGGCAGGAAGCCTGCGGCGGTGATCAGGGTGCCGGTGAGCATCGGGAATGCCGTGCTGGTCCAGGCGTAACTCGCCGCCTTGATGCGGTCGAAACCCTGCTCCATCTTGATCGCCATCATCTCGACGGCGATGATCGCATCGTCCACCAGCAGCCCCAGGGCCAGTACCAATGCCCCGAGGGAAATCTTGTGCAGACCGATCCCCAGGTAATACATGGTGGCGAAGGTCATCGCCAGCACCAGTGGAATGGCCAGGGCCACCACCAGGCCGGTACGCATGCCGAGGGAGAAGAAGCTCACCAGCAATACAATCGCCAGCGCCTCGACCAGTACCTGGACGAACTCGCCGACCCCGGTCTTTACCGCGGCGGGCTGATCCGAGACCTTGCGCAGCTCCATACCGGCTGGGAGATTCTGGGCAATACGGGCAAACTCGGCTTCCAGCGCCTTGCCCAGCACCAGAATATCGCCACCGGGCTTCATCGACACCGCAAGGCCAAGGGCATCCTGGCCCATGAAACGCATACGCGGTGCGGGTGGGTCATTGAAGCCACGGCGCACCTGAGCCACATCACCGATACGGAAGGTGCGGTCACCCACCCGGATCGGGAACTGCTCGATCTGCTCGACCGTGTCGAAGCGTCCGCTTACCCGTAGCTGCAAACGCTCGCTGGGGGTCTCGAAGAAACCGGCGGTGCTGACGGCGTTCTGTTCTTCCAAGGCCTGCTGCACGGCCGCCAGGGGCAACCCCAGGGTCGCCAGCTTGAGGTTGGACAGCTCGATCCAGATCTTCTCGTCCTGCAGCCCGAGCAGCTCGACCTTGCCCACGTCCTTGACCCGTTGCAGCTGGATCTGCACGCGGTCGGCGTAGTCCTTGAGCACGGCATAGTCGAACCCTTCGCCGGTCAATGCATAGATGTTGCCGAAGGTGGTGCCGAATTCATCATTGAAAAACGGGCCCTGGATGCCAGGCGGCAAGGTATGCCGGATATCGGCGACTTTCTTGCGGATCTGGTACCACAATTCGGGGATATCGGCCGAGTGCATCGAATCGCGGGCCATGAAGGTGACCTGCGACTCGCCGGGGCGGGAGAACGAAACGATCTTCTCGTACTCTCCGGTCTCCATCAGCTTCTTTTCGATGCGTTCGGTGACCTGGCGCGAGACCTCCTCGGCGCTGGCCCCCGGCCAGATGGTGCGGATCACCATGGCCTTGAAGGTGAAGGGCGGGTCTTCGCTCTGCCCCAGCTTGGTGTAGGACAAGGCGCCGACCACAGCCAGCAGAATCATCAGGAACAGCACAATTTGCCGATTGCGCAGGGCCCAGGCGGAAAGGTTGAAACCCATCGGGACTTACTCCTTGGCCGCCAGATTCACCACACGATTGGAACGATCCACCGGGCGCACCTGTTGCCCCTCCTGGAGCACATGCACGCCGGCCGCCACTATCCAGTCCGAAGCATTGAGGCCTTCGAGCACCGGCACACTGTTTTCGCCATAAGCCCCCACGCGCACCGGAACACGCTTGAGGGTGTTGTTGGCATCCACACGCCAGACGTAGGTCTGGCCGTTCTCTGCGGTCAGCGCCGACAGCGGCACCGCCAGCGGCACCTGTTCGGCATGTTCGATGAACACCCGGGCGCTCTGACCAAGCTCCGCCGGTACCTTGCCAGCGCTGAAGGCGATCCGCGCAGCGTAAGTCCGTGAACGCGGATCAGCCGAGGGTGACAGTTCGCGAATGCGCCCGTTGAAGCGTTGGTCCGGTTGCGACCACAGCTCGACCGCCACTGGCTGGCCGACCTTGAAGCGCCCGAACTGCTGCTCCGGCAGGCCGATCAACACCTCACGCTCGCCATCGGCAGCCAGGGTGAACACGGTCTGACCGGCGGCAACCACCTGGCCCACTTCGACCTGACGCTTGGCGATCACCCCGTCCTGCGAGGCGCGCAGCACGGCGTATTCAGCCTGGTTACCGGCCACGTCGAATTCGGCCCGCACCTGTTTGAGGCGGGCAAGACCGGCACGGTAGAGGTTTTCGCTGTTGTCGTACTGGGAACGGCTGACCATCTGCCGGTCGAGCAGGGTCTTGTAGCGATCACGCTCGGCCTTGACCAGGTTCAGGTTGGCTTCGGCGGCGGCCAGTTGCGCACGGCTGGCCTCCAGTTGCAGCCGCACATCCTGCGGGTCGAGTTGGGCCAACGGTTGCTCGGCCTTGACCCGCTGCCCCTCCTCCACCAGACGCTTGCTGACCTTGCCGCCGATCCGGAACGCCAGCTCCGGCTCGAAGCGCGCACGCACCTCGCCCGGGTAGCTGTCGGCAGCGGCGCTGGCCGGTTGCGGCTGCACCACCATGGCGGGGCGCAGGGAAGTCTGTGGCGCGCTCTCCTGCCCGCAGGCAGTTAGCAGCAAGGCGAGGCCGACAGGCAGAGCGAGGGGCAAGGCATGGCGCAACATGATGAATGACCTTTCGCGAGTGACGCTTTGAATATTTATACTGGCGAGTATATTAAATCAGCGCACTCCCCCGGGGAAGCGTCAGGTCAAGAGAAAAAACGCATTAACAGGCTTTCGTTATGACGATATCTGCCAGCCCGGGAAGGGTCGGCGATGTACCATGTCCACTTACCGGAATCTGTACAAGTTACCCATGCCCAACGATCTCACCGCTCCCGTCGGCCCCGGCCGGCCCAAGGACCTGGCAAAGCGCCAGGCCATTCTCGAGGCGGCCAAGCAGCTGTTTCTTACCCTTGGCTATGCCAGCACCAGCATGGATGCGGTCGCGACAGCGGCAGGTGTTTCAAAATTGACGGTCTACAGCCACTTCACGGACAAGGAGACGCTGTTCACCGCGGCGATCTCGGCCACCTGTACGGCGCAGTTGCCGGAGCTGATCTTCGAGCTGCCCGACGGCGTGCCGCTGGAGCAGGTGCTGCTCAACATCGGTTGTGGTTTTCAGGCGTTGATCAGCAGCGACCAGTCAGTGCAACTGACCCGGCTGATCATGACCCTCGGCACCCAGGACCCCAAGCTCAGCCAGATCTTCTTCGAAGCCGGCCCGTTGCGGGTGCTGCGCGAAATGGAGGTGTTGCTGCAGCGCGTCGACCAGCGCGGTCTGTTGCGCATCGAGCATCCCGACAAGGCAGCGGAACACTTCTTCTGCCTGCTCAAGGGCGCGCCGAACTATCGCCTGCTGCTCGGTTACTCACCGGCCCTGGACGCCGAAGCCGCCCAGGCCCATGTCGAAGAAGTGGTGACGATGTTCATGCGCGCCTATCGGCCCTGATCAGGCCTTGAGGGCCTTCTTCGGGTAGATGTCGTAGCGGCTCGACTTGCCCTCCAGGCTGTGGCTGGGCTTGGGCCCGTCGATGATCGGTGCCTTGCGCGGGCGCTTGACCACCACCCGGTGGCTGGCCAGCGCCAGGGCGGCTTCAAGCAGCGCTGGCGCGTCCAGGTCATCGCCGACCAAGGGGCGGAATACGCGCATTTCCTTTTTCACCAGGGCGCTCTTGTCCCGGTGCGGGAACATCGGGTCGAGGTAGATCACCTGTGGTGGCTCGCCCTGCCAGTTGCGCATGCGCTCGATGGCGTTACCGGTGAGCAACTGCATGCGCGCGACAATCGGGCCGACCTCGGCGTCAGTCGCGGCCCGTGCCAGACCGTCCTCCAGCAGTGCGGCGACCAGCGGCTGGCGCTCGATCAGGGTCATCTGACAGCCCAGGCTGGCCAGCACGAAGGCGTCCTTACCCAACCCCGCCGTGGCATCGAGCACCTGCGGGCGCACGCCCTGGGCAATGCCCACGGCCTTGGCAATCATCTGCCCGCTGCCGCCACCGAACACCCGCCGGTGCGCCGCTGCGCCTTCGACAAAGTCGACACGTACCGGGCCGGGCGCCTGCGGTCCGAGCTGCTGGATCTGCAGGCCGCATTCGCCGACCTGCACGGCGAAAGCCGCGTTATCGTCCGCCACAGGCAGGTCCAGGCGCTGCGCCCACTCTTGAGCCTTGGCCTGATAATCGGCTGTCAGTGCCTCGACCCGGATACCGCCGTCCGCCAGTTGCTCCACCTTCAAATCCTGTACTCAAAAAAATTAAATGATCGCCGGCCTCGGCCGATATACGAAGTATTCGCTATTTTGCCAGACCTTCACGGCCCGCGACTGCCATGACCGACATTCTTCAGCTCAGCTCAGGTTACTTATCGCCCGTTGGCGATTATGGCCGGCACAATACCCAGGCACTGGGCGGCGTCAGCCACCTGTGGCAGGATTTTTTTGCCCGCGCCCTGGCCGAGCAACAGGCTGAAGGAACACAAGCGGACAGCGTCGTCGCCGAGCAATTCGACAAGGCCACTGGCGAGCCCCTGGGCGCTAGCCGGGTCCTGGCGCAGATTCATACGCAGCGTCTGTGCAACGTCCAGGACACCGAGATCGCCCCACCCGAACCCTTGTTCCTGCCGATCGCCGAGTTCGAACCGGAACTGCTGGAAAAGCTCGCGCCACCTTTCAGCGACGTCGAACTGATCGAGCAACAGCGCCAGCTGGATATCAGCAATACCTGGGTTCGCCCGGTGGTCATGAACCAGGGCCATCCGCTGCCGGAGCCCGGGCCAGGACCGGCACCAAAAGCACTGTACCTGCCAATCGCCGAGTTCGAGATGGAACTGCTGGACAAGGCACCTGAACCCTTTGACGAACCGACCCTGGTCGCCCAGCAATCGGCACTCGACTTCGACACCCGCTGGGCCCGCCCGGTGGTGCTGAACAACGTACGCATCGCTGCCTAAGCCTCAGCAGCAAGCGATCAACGCCTGAACAGCTGGTTCAACTGATCGAACGGCATTGCCTGTTCGCCATAGGTAAAGGTGCCCTGGCCCAGGATTTCCCCGGCGCCCCGGTAAAACGCGCCATAGGCTGCACGCATCAGCGACGAGCCGACACTGATGCGCCGCACGCCCAGGTCCTGCAACTGATTGACGCTCAAATGCACGCCACTCATGCCCATCAGCACATTCACAGGCTTGGGCGCGACGGCCTGGACCACTGCACGTATTTCATCTGCCGTGCGCAATCCCGGGGCATACAGGACATCTGCTCCGGCTTCGGCAAAAGCCTGCAGGCGGGCGATGGTGTCATCCAGGTCCATGCGCCCATGCAGCAGGTTTTCTGCGCGGGCACAGAGCATGAAGGGGAAGTCCAGACTGCGCGCGGCGGCCACCGCCGCTTCGACCCGCTCCACGGCGTGATGGAAGCTGTAGATCGGCTCATCGGGATTGCCGCTGGCATCCTCGATGGAACCGCCTACCAGGCCTGCCTGTGCGCCCTGCACAATCGCCTCGGCACAACCTTTGGGGTCATCGCTGAAACCGTTCTCCAGATCGGCCGCCACCGGCAGCGCCGTGGCATCGACAATGGCACGGACATTAACCAGGGTTTCTTCCAGGGTCATCGCACCTTCGGCATCCGGCCGCCCCAGGGAGAACGCCAGGCCGGCACTGGTGGTGGCCAGCGCCTCGAAGCCGAGACTAGCCAGCAGCCTGGCGGAGCCGGCGTCCCAGGGGTTGGCAATGACGAACGCACGATCGCGCTCATGCAGGGCTTTGAAGGCTTCGGCACGCAGGGTTTGCACATCCATGATCACGACTCCCGGGCAGGCGGCAGGACGCGTTCAGAGCAGGCCGAGCTGTTCGGCCTCAGGCGCCCTGTCCAGTTCAGGCAAGGCCGGCAATCCCGGCAGACGCTCCATCAATCCTCGATGAAAACGCTGCGCCAGGGCAGCGGCCAGGCGATTATCGGCAGTATGCAGGAAAACGTAGGGGCTGCGCCCTTCCTCGATCCACGCCGCCACTTTGTCTATCCATGGCATCAGAAAGGATTCGTTGGCCGCCAGTTCCGGGTGACCGATAAAGCGCACTTGCGGATGCTGACTGAAGGCGGTCGGGCGCGGCGGAACCCGCGGTTTTTTCGACTGGGCATGGAGCACGCCCGGATCAACCGAGGTACAGCTGAACAGCGCGCGCGGATCCAGGCAGATGCGCTCGACGCCACGCCCCTGCAGCAAGCGATTGAGCAGGCGCTCTTCATCGCCCTTGGCAAAAAACGCACGGTTGCGCACTTCGACGGCGACAGGCACATCGACTTCGTCCAGAAAGGCGACCAGCTCGCCTATCCGCGACGGGCCGAATGTCGCCGGCAATTGCAGCCAATAGGGCGCGACCCGTGCACCCAGCGGCTTGAGCAGGTCAATGAAGGTCTGCGCCGCGGCCAGTTGCTCGCGCAGGTCACCGCCGTGGCTGATATCGCCGGGGAACTTGGCGGTGAATCGAAAGTGCGCAGGCATGATCTGCGCCCAGCGTTCGATAGTCGCCGGCGCCGGTCGGGCATAAAAGGTGGTGTTGCCTTCTACCGCATTGAAGACCTGGCTGTAGAGGCCGAGAAATTCGCTGGATCTGGCGTGCGCCGGGTACAGGTACTCGCGCCAGGCGTTTTCACTCCAGGAGGGACAACCGAGAAAATAGGGAAGCGTGGACAGACTCATCCATCAAATGTACAGGTCCAACCCCAGCACTTCCATCTCCCAGTCTACAAAACCTGCGGTGGTCAGGTAGCTGGTCAGGGCCTGGGCGGTGCGCTTGTTGCGCGCCCGGGGGAAGATCATGTCCTGCTGACGCGCAGGCAACCCGCCGCTGCGGGCCTGGCCAGTGCTGGCCTGAGGCTGCACTTCGAATTCGCCGGGCAGGTCCTCGTCCACGTCATCGCTGCGAACCGGTGCTTTGCGCGGGGCCCGTTTGATCGGATAGGACTGTGAGGAAAAGCCGTCGATACGCATGGCGATCTTCTCAGGAGCAATGATGGCAATTTAGCAGCACCGGCGCGCCTGCGCTAATGCCCGATTGATAACTGGACCACAGTTCGGGCAAAAGGTTTTATCTGGCCTGGGAATAACCGACGAACAGCACTCAGCGCGCTTTCGGGGTCGCCACATTGTCGCGCAGGTACACCGGCTGGGCCTGGTCGGCAGCGATGGCCTCGCCGCGTTGCCAGGCGAAGGTGGCCAGGCTCAGCAGGTCCTGGGCATGCGGCAGAAGGCTGGCATCCTGACCGCTGAGCACCACCGGGATACGCTCAGCGTAGCCCCAACCTGTGCCGGCGCCATACCATTCACCGCTGGCACCCTCAGGCAGAACGGCACGCTCGGGTGGCAGCACCGCTTCGCTGCCGAGCAGGCGCATTTCCCCGTCGACGTTGTGATAGCAGCCCCAATACACCTCATCCATGCGCGCATCAATGGCCGCCGCGACCTGGTTCACACCCTGCTCACGCAAGGCACGCTGGGCCAGTACCGCCAGGTTGGACACCGGCAGCACCGGGCGCTCAAGGGCAAAAGCCAGGCCCTGAACCACGCCAATGGCGATGCGCACGCCGGTGAAGGCCCCCGGCCCACGCCCGAAGGCAATCGCATCGACCGCCGCCAGGGTGGTGCCAGCGTCGGCCAGCAGCTGCTGGATCATCGGCAGCAGCTTCTGGGCGTGCAGGCGCGGGATCACCTCGTAATGGCTGGAAACCTTGCCGTCATGCAGCAAGGCAACGGAGCAGGCTTCAGTGGCGGTATCCAGGGCCAGCAAGGTGGTCATCGGTGTATCCAGGCGAAAGAAAAAAGAGCGGCATTATAAACAACAACGGCCCGCAAGCGGGCCGTTGTCTGCACTATCGGGTCGCAATCAGCTCAGGGCTGCCAGCACCTTGGTGGTGATGGCATCCACCGAGCCCACGCCTTCGATATGCGCGTACTTAGGCTTGCCGCCATTGGCCGCCGACAGCTTCTGGTAGAAGTCGACCAGTGGCTTGGTCTGGTCGTGATAGACCGCCAGGCGATGGCGCACGGTTTCTTCGGTGTCGTCTTTACGCTGTACCAGCGGCTCGCCGGTTACGTCGTCCTTACCTTCAACCTTCGGCGGGTTGTAGACCACGTGGTAGACGCGGCCCGAACCTTCGTGAACGCGGCGACCGGCAATACGCTGAACGATTTCTTCGTCGGCGACGGCGATTTCAACCACGGCATCCAGCTCGACACCGGCAGTCACCAGGGCTTCAGCCTGAGGAATGGTGCGCGGGAAACCGTCGAACAGGAAGCCATTCGCGCAGTCAGGCTGGGCGATGCGGTCCTTGACCAGGTTGATGATCAGCTCGTCGGAAACCAGCTTGCCAGCGTCCATGATCGCCTTGGCTTCCAGGCCCAGCGGGGTGCCGGCCTTGACAGCGGCGCGCAGCATGTCGCCAGTGGAGATCTGGGGAATGGCGAATTTTTCGGTGATGAACTTTGCCTGAGTACCTTTACCGGCCCCGGGAGCTCCCAGCAGAATCACGCGCATATTGTGCTCCTCATTTTTGTAAGCAAATCAATGGAGTCGGCGCAGAGGGCCAAGTCCGGAATTGGGTCATGACCACAAATCGGTCAGAAGGCTGCTCAAGATACACAGCGCCTTCAAGCCACACAAGCGGTCGAAAGTCGGAAAAAACCGCATACATCAGCGTTGCAAAGCACAGGTTGCGCCGAGCGCAACCTATTGCTTTGCAAGCATTCTCCCCTCTCTTTGCAGCCCCTCGGCAGTGCGGCGATTTATCTCAACCGGTATTGCGCAAGCCCGCCGCGATGCCCGCGACAGTGACCAGCAGAGCCTGCTCCAGCGGGCTGTCCAGAGCGGCTTCGCGCTTGCGCGAACGCGCCAGCAGCTCAGCCTGCAATAGATGTAGCGGGTCCAGGTAGGTGTTGCGCAGACGGATGAATTCCAGGGTCTCCGGGCTGTGCGCCAGTAGCACCGGCTGGCCGGTCAGGCCCAGCACTACCCGGCACGCCTGCGACAATAGGTCGCGCAAATGTGCACCCAAAGGTCGCAGTTCTGGTTGCACTAGACGTTCGTCGTAGGAGCGGGCGATTTCCGCATCGGCCTTGGCCAGCACCATTTCCAGCATGTCGATGCGGGTGCGGAAGAATGGCCACTGCTCGCGCATCTCGGCCAGCAATTCACCCTGCCCGCGGCTCAAAGCGTTGTTCAGTGCCGCCTCCCAGCCAAGCCAGGCCGGGAGCATCAGGCGGGTCTGGGTCCAGCCGAAAATCCACGGAATCGCCCGCAGGCTTTCAATACCGCCGGCACGGCGTTTGGCCGGGCGGCTGCCCAGGGGCAAGCGTCCAAGCTCCTGCTCCGGGGTGGACTGGCGGAAATATTCGACGAATTCAGGGTTGTCGCGCACCACCCCACGGTAAGCTTTGACCCCATCGGCGGCCAACTCGTCCATCAACGCGCGCCAGGCCGGCTGCGGCGGCGGTGGCGGCAGCAAGGTCGCCTCCAGCACCGCTGCCAGGTACAGGTTGAGGTTCTGTTCGGCGATGTCCGGCAGGCCGAACTTGAAGCGGATCATCTCGCCCTGTTCGGTGGTGCGGAAACGTCCCGCCACTGAGCCCGGTGGTTGCGACAGGATCGCCGCATGGGCCGGGCCGCCGCCACGCCCGACGGTGCCGCCGCGACCGTGGAACAGCAGCAATTCGACCTCCTGTTCGCGGCAGATCCGCACCAGGGTCTCCTGTGCGCGGTACTGGGCCCAGGCGGCCGCCGTGGTGCCAGCGTCCTTGGCCGAATCGGAGTAGCCGATCATCACTTCCTGCGGGCCATGCAAGGCGCTGCGGTAGCCCGGCAAACCCAGCAGGCGCTCCATCACCGGACCTGCGTTATCAAGGTCTGCGAGGGTTTCGAACAACGGCACCACGCGCATTGGCCGCAGGACACCGGCTTCCTTGAGCAGCAGCTGCACGGCGAGCACATCGGAAGCGGCACCGGCCATGGAAATCACATAAGAGCCCAGGGACGCGGCAGGCGCGGCAGCGATCTCGCGACAGGTGGCGAGCACCTCGGCGGTGTCAGCCTGTGGTTTGAAGTAGCCGGGCAGCAGCGGCCGCCGGCTGTTGAGTTCCTGTTGCAGAAAGGCGATACGCGCGTCTTCATCCCACTCTGCGTAACGTCCCAGTCCCAGGTACTCGGTTATCTCACTCAGCGCCGCGGTATGCCGGGCGGCATCCTGACGCACGTCCAGACGCACCAGAAACAGGCCGAACGTCACTGCCCGACGCAGGCAGTCAAGCAACGGGCCATTGGCGATCACCCCCATGCCACAGGCGTGCAGCGACTCGAAACACAGGTGCAAGGGCTCGAACAGGTCATGGTTATGCTGCAACACCAAAGGCGAAGGTGTTTGCGGCGCCTGCAAGGCACTGTGCGCCCAGGCACGGGTTTCGCGCAGGCGATCACGCAACTGCTTGAGCAGCGCCCGGTAAGGTTCGGCAGAATCGCCCACCTTGGCCCTCAGCGCCTCGCTGGCTTGCTGCATGGACAACTCGGAGGCCAGGGCATCGATATCGCGCAGAAACAGGTCAGCGGCCATCCAGCGCGCCAGCAACAGCACTTCGCGGGTGACCGGGGCGGTGACATTGGGGTTGCCATCACGATCACCGCCCATCCACGAGGCAAAACGGATGGGCGCGGCCTCCAGCGGCAAGTGCAGGCCGGTAGCCTCATGCAGGGCCTTGTCGACTTTGCGCAGATGATGGGGAATGGCGTGCCAGAGCGAATGCTCAATCACCGCAAAGCCCCACTTGGCCTCATCCACCGGAGTTGGCCGGGTGCGGCGGATCTCCTCGGTGTGCCAGGCTTCGGCGATCAGCCGCTGCAGACGTTCGCGGATCTGCTCGCGTTCGGCGGGAACCAGGTCGCGATGATCCTGGGCGGCCAATTGTGCGGCGATGGCATCGTACTTCTGGATCAACGTACGGCGTGCCACTTCGGTGGGGTGGGCGGTCAGAACCAGCTCGATACTCAGCTTGCCGAGCTGACGCGCCAGTGCATCGTCACTGTGCCCGGCCGCCTTGAGTCGGGCCAGAAGTTCGGGCAACACCCGCGCTTCGAAAGGATCGGCCTGGCCTGCGTCGCGGCGGCGAATCAGCTGGTACTGTTCAGCGATGTTGGCCAGGTTGAGGAACTGGTTGAAGGCCCGCGCCACCGGCAGCAGTTCGTCTTCAGCCAGGTCGTTGAGGGTCGAGCTCAGCTGTTCGGCAGCGCCGCTGCGATCAGCCTTGGCGCTGCGCCGGATGTCTTCGATTGTTTGCAGAAACGCTTCGCCGTGCTGCTCACGAATGGTGTCCCCCAACAACTCGCCCAACAAATGAACATCTTCACGCAAGCGCACATCGATATCAGTCATCAGCCTTGTCTCCGGCATTCCTGGAAAACCGCTCTGGTCCCAGAGTGCCCCACTACCGGTCATGCTTTCAAGGCAGACCAAAGGCGGCGCAGAAGCTACGCTGAAATCTGAGCCCTGAGGATTGATGAGGTGATCATGAAAATTCGTGAACTTGCCCGGCACTGGGAACAGAACGCCAAAGGCCGCCTCAGCCCCACCGGCCATGTCCTGCATCTGGATGTGGAGTCGGCAGCGCGTCTGGCCGCCCTGGCTGAAATGTACCCCAAGCGCCGCCCCGAAGAACTGCTCGGCGAGCTGCTGGGGGCGGCCCTCGAAGAACTGGAGGCGAGCTTTCCCTATATCCAGGGCCAGCACGTGATCGCCACTGATGAGGAGGGCGATCCGCTCTATGAAGATATTGGCCCTACTCCGCGTTTCCTGGCCCTGTCACGTCGCTATCTGCAGGACATGAGCAAATCGAGCCATTGACGGCCATCGCGGGGCAAGCCCGCTCCCACAGGTGATCACCCGGTGGGAGCGGGCTTGCCCCGCGATGCTGTTACTCCTGAACCTGCTGCGGCGTTTCCTGGCCCAGGCAGCGCACCGCCTGCTTCTTGTTGTCCACCAGCACCCCGGTAAGCCCTTTCTGCGACATATCGAACATCACCAGCACACCATCAACGCACTGGGCCACCTGGTTGGCCGGCTTCAGCGAGATCTTGTAATCCTCCCCCGGCACTGTCTTGAGCATGGTGAAATCAGATAGCAGCAGCGCATCTTCAGGTTTGGCGAAATGCAGATAGCCGTAATACCAGAGTGCGCCCACCGTACCGATGATGCTGCAGACACCGGTGATGATCAGGGGAATTGCGTTGCGTTCTTCACTCATTGTGACGTCTCGTCAGGGTAATTGGGGACTTCGGCCAAACGCCGCAGTCCATTGAAATGTTCCGGGTCATCGAGAAAGCGCAGCATCACCTGGCGCCAGGTGCGGTCGGCAAAGGTCTGCACATGGCCGCCCCGGGTCAGTTGCAGCACGCGTGGCGGCGGGGCCGCCTGGTACAGCTGGATGCCGTTAGCCAAAGGCACGATCGGGTCGTCGATGCTGTGGAAAAACAGCTTCGGTGATGATTTGAGCCGGGCAATCGAATGAATCGCGCTGTCGCCATCGGGCACCAGCCACGACAATGGCACCTGGAATGGCCAGGTCAGCCATGAATTGCTCAGGGCAAAACGCCCGACCTGACGGTAACTGGCCGGTACGCCATCGAACACCAGGGCCTTGAAGCGCTGGCCCTGCTCAGGGTGCTGGGCCAGATAATGAATGGCCATGGCGCCGCCCAGGCTCTGCCCCAGCAGCACCTGCGGCTTGCCCTGCACTTCCGGCGCCTGGTCCAGCCACGCCAGTGCTGCGGCAATGTCCTGGTATACCTGCGGCAACGCCGGCTTGCCCTGGGACAGCCCATAGCCGCGGTAGTCCAGCAACAGCACCTGATAGCCCTGCTCCGGCAGCCACCAGCTGCCACCCAGATGCCAGGCCAGGTTGCCGCCGTTGCCATGCAGGTGCAGCACCGTGCCCTTGACCTCGACGCCGGCCTTGGCCGGTAACCACCAGCCGTGCAGGCGTGTACCGTCCGCTGCGGTGAGCGTCAGGTCGCGGTACTCAAGCTTGGCTTTCTCGGGGGTGAACGGCTGGCCAGGCTCGGGGTAGAACAGCAGCGAACTGCAACCGCCCAGACTCAGCAACACCAGCAGCAGGCCGAAAAACCCGCGCCCTGCTTCAGAGAATGTTCGAATAATCGGCTTCAATCCGGTCCAGGCTCAGGTGGTTGAGGAAGTTGGAGAAACACATCCAGGCCGACAGCGCGTTGAGGTCGCGAAACTGCTCCGGCAGGTATTTGGGTGGTTCCACCAGGCCTTCATCGACCAGTTGGCGCAAGGTGCGCATGTCCTCAAGGGTGGTCTTGCCGCAGAACAGCAAGGGGATCTGTTCGAGCTTGCCCTTGCGCACGGCCAACTGAATATAGTTGTAAACCATGATGAAGCCCTTGAGGTAGGACAAGTCCTTGGTAAATGGCAAGCCATTGGGTACCGAGCCACGGAACACCCGGCTGGCGTTGCCATAACTCTCCGGCATGCCGAAGCCCTGGGCGCGGAAGAACTCGTAGACCTGCATGAAGTCGGCGCCCTCCTCGACCATGTGAATGGCCCGGGTGCGGTTGGTCAGCTTGCGCAGGCGGCTCGGGTAGGAGGCAAAGGCGATGACCTCCATGAGAATCGCCAGGCCCTCCTGGGTCACGGTCGACGAGGGCGGGCCCTTGGCCAGGAAGGTGCAGATCGGCTGGTTCAGGCCGTTGAGAGTGGTGCCCACGTGCACCAGGCCCTCATGTACCTCCAGCGCGCGCACATCGCGGCTGTTGAACATGGCGTCGGCGCGGATCTTGATGTAATCGGCCCCGGCCGCGGCATCGGCGACGATACCATCGGACTCGAACACCCGGATGGTGTCCTCGGCTTCGTTGAACACTTTGTTCAAACGGCCCTGGAGCATTTCCACGGCCTGTTTGGCGGTGAGGTTCTTCGGTTCGTCCTTGAGGTCGCCGCGGCCGTCGATGTTGTTCAGGTAGTCGGAAAGCATCAGGCCGAGGTCGGCCAGGGTCGGATCACCGGCATGGAAGGCATCGGACGCTGCGCCATACAGTTCCTGGGAGATCAGACCGAAATCTTCGGTGCCGCGCGCTTCGAGCATGCGCACCACCATGCGGTACTCCTTGCACATGCGCCGCATGATCTGCCCGACCGGGTTGAACTGGCCCAGCTGGCGGGTGATGTCGCGCTCGATGTTCTGGAACTCGAGCTTCACCGCACCGGAGTCGAACGACAACGGCCGCCCCTGATAATAGGCGCGATCGACTGCCGGCGGCTCTTTGCCTTTGGCCTTGAGAAAACCCTGGCGGATGCTGTCGTCCCACTTCACCGCATCGAGCACGCGAATGGGCGTTTGCGCCAGGACAATGCGATCAGACAGGGCACGTATCGTCTGCTGGTACTCGTCCACCCTACACTCCTTGAATTGAGACTATTACTTGCCAGCCCGCTGGAACCGCGCCACCTCGATGAACAGGTCGGAGTTGGCCGGATCGTCCAGATAAGCCAGGACACGCTCGGCCGGACTGTCGATCAGCACGCCTTCGCCGTTTTCCTCCGACACCTCATAGGTGCGCCCGCTGAGCTCTTTTTTCTTCACGGCCTGGCTGACCTGTTCAACGTCGAGGTTGTAGACCACCAGTTCCTTGCGTTCGATGATTTCGAAGCCACCGATCAGGAAGTTGCCGCCCAGACGCTTGGGTACGCCGGCCGAGAGGTACCAGCGGTTGCCGTGTCGGGACACGGTGAAGACGTACTCATCACGTTTCTTGTCCTTGCCGATGGCCACCGCCTTGTAGGCGTCGCCGCCGCTGCGGCTGATCTGCAGGGTCAGCGGTTCGCCCCAGGCGTCCTTGCTGGTCCATTTGCCAAGCAGGGCCTTGGGCGCCGCCTCATTGGCCGGCATAGGCTCATTAAAGGTCACCAGACAACCGCCAAGCAGCAAAAACGACAGCGCCAACAGCAGACTTCTGGCTTTCATCGGGTTCTCCTTGAAATAGGGTCGCGGCTCACACGGCGGCCAGTACCAGATGCAGGTACCGGGTAAGGATAGCGAGCATCTGCGCTTGCGCATCGGCGCGTGAGCCGTCGAGCAGGCCCTGATATTCCATCTGCTCGATAATCGCCGTCAACACCAGCGCATCCTGCTGTGGCTGACGCGAGCCCACAACCTGCAACATCTGGCCGGCGCCACGCAGCAGAATCTGCTCGTGCAGCTTGACCAGCTCGGCCAGACGCGGGCACAGCAACGCCTCCTGGCGAAAGGCCTGCTCGGCCATCAGGAAGTCGCGACGGTTGTGCAACTGGCGCTGCACGTAGTCGGCCATCATCTTCGCCACTTCATCGGCCAGACGCGCCCGGCACTGCGGGCTGTGATCGCCCTGCGCGAGCAACTGACGCAGCAGCACCTCGGTGTGCTCCCACAGTTTGGCCATGTAGGCCGCACTGCGCTCCACATACTGGGCGAAGGTATCGGTGAGCAGGTCTTCGATGTCTTTGAAGTAGTAGGTGGTCGCCGACAGCGGCACCCCGGCCTCGGCCGCCACCGCGCGGTGACGCACGCCACGCACCCCCTCGCGAACGACAATGCGCATGGCCGCGTCGAGAATGTCCTGGCGGCGCTGCTCGCTGCCCTGGCGGCTGGCCTTGCGGCCCTGGTACTGAACACTTTCGGCGACTGTCGTGGCAACGCCAGCGGCACCTTGTTGAGCCATTGCAGGAGTCACTGCTGACCTCCCCCCATGAAGTGGATTCGAAAGAAGAATTTTCTACAGGCATGAAAAAGCCGCCCCGGAAGGCGGCTTGTTCAGAACACTCAGGCCTGTGGACGCATGTGCGGGAACAGGATCACATCGCGAATCGATGGCGAGTTGGTCAGCAGCATCACCAGACGGTCGATACCGATACCTTCACCGGCGGTTGGCGGCATGCCGTATTCCAGGGCGCGGACGAAGTCGGCGTCGTAGTGCATGGCTTCGTCGTCGCCGGCGTCCTTGTCCGCCACCTGGGCCATGAAACGCTCGGCCTGGTCTTCCGCGTCATTGAGCTCGGAGTAGGCGTTGGCGATTTCGCGGCCACCGATGAACAGCTCGAAGCGGTCGGTGACGTTCGGGTTCTCGTCGTTGCGACGGGCCAGCGGCGAGACTTCGAACGGGTACTGGGTAATGAAGTGCGGCTGCTCCAGCTTGTGCTCGACCAGCTCTTCGAAAATCATCACCTGCAGCTTGCCCAGGCCTTCGAAGCCAAGGACCTTGGCGCCGGCTTTCTTGGCGATAGCGCGGGCCTTGTCGATGTCGTTCAGGTCGTCGGCGGTCAACTCAGGGTTGTACTTGAGGATCGAGTCGAACACCGACAGGCGTACGAACGGCTCGCCGAAGTGGAACACCTTGTCGCCGTACGGCACGTCGGTGCTGCCCAGAACCAGCTGCGCCAGTTCACGGAACAGCTCTTCGGTGAGGTCCATGTTGTCTTCGTAGTCAGCGTAGGCCTGGTAGAACTCGAGCATGGTGAACTCGGGGTTGTGCCGGGTCGAAACGCCTTCGTTACGGAAGTTGCGGTTGATCTCGAAGACTTTCTCAAAGCCACCAACCACCAGACGCTTGAGGTACAGCTCCGGCGCGATACGCAGGAACATGGCCATGTCCAGGGCATTGTGGTGGGTTTCGAACGGCTTGGCTGCGGCACCACCGGGGATGGTCTGCAGCATCGGCGTTTCCACTTCGAGGAAGTCGCGCTTGATCAGGAAGTTGCGGATATGGTTGATGACCTGCGAACGCACGCGGAAGGTATCGCGCACTTCTTCGTTGACCATCAGGTCGACGTAACGCTGGCGATAGCGCTGCTCGGTGTCGGTCAGGCCGTGGTGTTTGTCGGGCAGCGGGCGCAGCGACTTGGTCAGCAGGCGCACGTTGGTCATCTCGACGTACAGGTCGCCCTTGCCGGAACGCGCCAGGGTACCTTCGGCGGCGATGATGTCGCCCAGGTCCCAGGTTTTCACCGCGGCCAGGGTTTCTTCCGGCAGGGTCTTGCGGTTGACATAGACCTGGATGCGTCCGGTCATGTCCTGGATCACCATGAACGAGCCACGGTTGAGCATGATGCGGCCGGCAACCTTGACCGGAATCGCTGCAGCTTCCAGCTCTTCCTTGGTCTTGTCGACATACTGTTTCTGCAGGTCGTTGCAGTAGCTGTCACGGCGGAAGTCGTTGGGGAAGGCATTACCCTTGGCACGCTCGGCGGCAAGCTTTTCCTTGCGCAGGGCGATCAGGGTGTTTTCTTCCTGTTGCAGGTCTTGCGGGTCGAGTTTGAGGTCGCTCATGTCGTTACATTTTCCATCAGGGGTTCATTGCCCCCGCCCGCAGGCGAGGGTCTTGTAGCGGATCGGGAAACTTACAGCCCCTGCTTGAGGCTGGCTTCCAGGTATTCGTCGATATCACCGTCGAGCACCTTGTCGCAGTCGCTGCGCTCGATGTTGGTGCGCAGGTCCTTGATCCGCGAGGCGTCGAGCACGTACGAACGGATCTGGTGACCCCAGCCGATGTCCGACTTGCTGTCTTCCAGGGCCTGGGACGCCGCGTTGCGCTTCTGCATTTCCAGCTCGTACAACTTGGCCCGCAGCATTTTCATCGCGGTGTCTTTGTTGGCGTGCTGGGAGCGTTCGTTCTGGCAGCTGACCACGGTGTTGGTCGGTACGTGGGTGATACGCACCGCCGAGTCGGTGGTGTTTACGTGCTGACCACCGGCGCCCGAGGATCGGTAGGTGTCGATACGCAGGTCCGACGGGTTGATCTCGATTTCCACTTTGTCGTCGATCTCGGGGGACACGAACACCGCCGAGAACGAGGTGTGGCGACGAGCGCCGGAGTCGAACGGGCTCTTGCGCACCAGGCGGTGCACGCCGATCTCGGTACGCAGCCAGCCAAAGGCGTACTCGCCCTTGATGTGCACGGTGGCGCCTTTGATGCCGGCGACTTCACCTTCGGACAGTTCCATGATGGTGGCGTCGAAGCCACGCTTGGCGGCCCAGCGCAGGTACATGCGCAGGAGGATGTTGGCCCAGTCCTGGGCTTCGGTGCCGCCGGAGCCGGCCTGGATATCCAGGTAGGCGTTGTTCATGTCCATCTCGCCGCTGAACATGCGACGGAACTCGAGCTTGGCCAGGGATTCTTCCAGGCCTTCAAGCATCTCGACGACATCGTTGACGGCGCTTTCGTCGCCCTCTTCAACCGCCATGTCGAGCAGCTCACGCGAGTCGGTCAGACCACTGGCCATCTCGTCCAGGGTCTCGACGATCTGTGCCAGCGCCGAGCGCTCGCGGCCCAGCTCCTGGGCGTATTCGGGCTTGTTCCAGACGTTCGGGTCTTCGAGTTCGCGGTTGACTTCGATCAGGCGCTCATGCTTTTGATCGTAGTCAAAGATACCCCCGAATGGACTCGGAGCGCTCGGTCAGGTCCTTGATGGTGTTCAGGATCGGTTGGATTTCCATGGGCGGGCAGCTCTCGTGCGTAATCGGTAGAAAAGCCGGGGAGTATAACCGAGTCTGCGCAGCGACGGCAGCCCGTCGGGCGGTTGCTGCAGGGGCAATTACCGGCGGGAGCGTCTCACGCCACGCCGACCTGATTGCGGCCATTATTCTTGGCCAGATACAAGCCCTTGTCCGCCGCCGAAATCAGCTGCCGGCAGTGGCTGCCAATCGCCGGTGTCAAAGTCGCCAGGCCGATGCTCACAGTCAGGTGCGAGTCGGTCTCGGGTGCGGTGTGCGGGATTTTCAAGGCAAGCACGGTCTGGCGTAGCTTCTCGGCAATCAGCCGCGCGCCACCCGGTGAAGTATTGGGCAGCACCAGGGCGAACTCTTCGCCGCCATAGCGCGCGGGCAGATCGCTGGGCCGCGAACAGGATCCACGGATGGCCTCGGCCACCTGGCGCAGGGCCTCGTCGCCGGCCAGGTGGCCGAAACTGTCGTTGTAGGCCTTGAAGTAATCGACATCGATCATCAGCAGCGACAGTTGCTGCTGTTCACGCATGGCCCGGCGCCACTCAAGCTCCAGGTATTCGTCGAAATGACGGCGGTTGGACAGCCCCGTAAGGCCGTCGGAGTTCATCAGCCGCTGCAGCATCAGGTTGGTGTCGAGCAACTGCTGCTGGCTAACGCGCAAGGCACGGTAGGCCTCATCGCGTTGCAGCAAGGTCAGGTAGGAACGCGAGTGGTAGCGAATGCGTGCTACCAGCTCGATGGTATCCGGCAGCTTGACCAGGTAATCGTTGGCGCCCGCTGCAAAGGCCGCGCTCTTGACCAGCGGGTCTTCCTTGGTCGACAGGACGATGATCGGAATGTCCCGGGTTGCCGGGTTGTTACGGTACTCGCGCACCAGCGTCAAACCATCGAGGCCGGGCATGATCAGGTCTTGCAGGATCACCGTCGGCTTGATCCGCACCGCCTGGGCGACAGCCTGGTGCGGGTCGGCACAGAAGTGGAAGTCGATGTTCTCTTCATAAGCCAGGCCACGGCGCACCGCTTCACCGATCATGGCTTGATCGTCGACCAACAGGACCATTGCCGAGTTTTCATTGGTGGTCGGGAAACCGTCGAGCGGTAAATCATTCATGCGCTGTCACCTGGTCACTGCCGACTGGCCGGCGTGGCACAATACATATCGTCATTTTGGAAATATTTCCATTAATCGCGCAGCGATCCGTTCCAGCGGGCGAATCTCCATCGCCGCGTCGATCGCGACTGCGGCCTTGGGCATGCCATAGACGGCGCTGCTGTGTTGGTCCTGAGCAATGGTCAGGAATTTCTGCTGGCGCATCAGCTTCAGGCCCTGGGCGCCATCGCGTCCCATGCCGGTCAGCAGCACGCCAACCGCGTCACCTCGCCAGTAGCGGGCCACGCTTTCAAAAAACACGTCGATCGAAGGCCGGTAGATCTCGTTTACCGGCTCGGCGGTGTAGGCCAGGGTGCCGTTCTTGAGCAGGCGGATGTGGTGGTTGGTGCCTGCCAGCAACACCTGCCCGGGCTGCGGCGCCTCGCCTTCACGGGCCAGGCGCACCGGTAAACCCGAAGCACTGCTGAGCCATTCGGCCATGCCGGCTGCGAACACCTGGTCTACGTGCTGAACCAGCACGATGGCGGCGGGGAACGCCTGTGGCAAGCCCTTGAGCAAGACCTCCAGGGCTGCCGGACCGCCCGCCGACGAGCCGATGGCCACCAGCCGCTGGCGTTGCGCCACCTCACGCAGAGGTGCAGTCATGGGCCGCGGCGTGTTGCTGCGCTGCTGGCCGATCAACCAGCCGATATTGAGGATCTTGCGCAGCAGCGGTGCGGCCGCTTCCTTGGGATCGCCAGCCCCCAGGGCCGGGGTATCAACCACATCCAGCGCACCATGGCCCATGGCTTCGAACACCCGGTGGACATTCTGCTGGCGGTCCACGGTGACAATCACGATGGCGCAGGGCGTCTCGGCCATGATCCGCCGGGTCGCCTCGACGCCATCCATGACCGGCATGATCAGATCCATCAGGATCAGGTCCGGCGCCTGTTCGGCGCACAGCTTCACCGCCTCCGCGCCATTGCTGGCGACCCAGACCACCTGGTGCATGGGTTCGAACGCCAACGCCCGGCGCAGCGCCTCCACGGCCATGGGCATGTCGTTGACGATAGCGATCTTCATCCCTGGGCTCCCCCGATCAACTCAACCACGGCATCAAGCAAGGCGTCATCGTGGAAACTGGCCTTGGCCAAATAGTAGTCGGCTCCAGCGTCCAGTCCACGACGGCGATCTTCTTCCCGGTCCTTGTAGGAGACCACCATCACCGGCAACGTCTGCAGACGGCTGTCACGACGCAACAAGGTGACCAGCTCGATGCCATCCATTCGCGGCATGTCGATGTCGGTGATCAGCAGATCGAAATCCTCGCTGCGCAAGGCGTTCCAACCGTCCATGCCATCGACTGCGACCGCCACCTCATAGCCACGGTTGCTCAGCAGCTTGCGCTGCAACTCGCGTACGGTCAGCGAGTCATCGACCACCAGGATGCGCTTGCGCGTCGCCTCGCGGGTAGTACGCTGACCACGCTCGATTCGCTCAAGGCGACCGGTGCTCAAGAGCTTATCGACCGACCGCAACAAGTCTTCAACGTCGATGATCAGCACAACGCTGCCATCATCAAGCAGGGCACCCGATGAAATATCCTGAATCTTGCCCAGCCGCGCGTCGAGCGGCATTACCACCAGCACCCGCTCACCGACCAGACGCTCGACCGCTACGCCGTAGAGCATCTCGCGCTCGCGGATGACCACCACTTTGATCGTTTGCCCGTCGGTCTGGCTCGGCGGGCGATTGAGCAATTGACTGGCCGCGACCAGGCCGATGTGCCGGCCTTCATGCCAGAAATGCTGGCGTCCCTCAATCTGCACAATGGCTTCGGTCGGCAACTCCAGGGTGCGTTCTATGTGCGCCAGGGGGAAGGCATAAGCCTCGGCAGCGACCTCGACCACCAGGCTGCGTACCACCGACAGGGTCAGCGGCACTTCCAGGTGGAAACTGCTGCCCTGGCCACTGGTCTGGCTCAACACGATCGAGCCGCGCAGTTGACGGACCATATGCTGCACCGCGTCCAGGCCAACGCCACGCCCGGAAACTTCGGTGACCTGGTCGCGCAAGCTGAAGCCTGGCAGGAACAGGAAGGTCAGCAGCTCCGCTTCGCTCATCTGCGCCACGGTTTCGGCCGGCGACAGCTGGCGCTCGATAATGCTCTGGCGCAAGCGCTGCAGATCCACGCCAGCACCGTCATCGCTAAGCTCAAGCACCAGCAGGCCAGCCTGATGCGATGCGCGCAAGCGGATATGCCCTTCCTGCGATTTGCCGGCCAGCAGCCGTCGCTCAGGCAGCTCGATGCCGTGGTCGACAGCATTGCGCAGCAAGTGGGTCAGCGGTGCTTCAAGTTTTTCCAGGACATCGCGATCGACCTGGGTCTTTTCGCCTTCGATCTCCAGGCGCACCTGTTTGCCCAGCGAGCGCCCCAGGTCGCGGACCATCCGGCTTTGCCCGGTAAGCACATCGGCAAAGGGCCGCATGCGACAGGCCAGGGCGGTGTCATAAAGCAATTGCGCGCGCTGACTGGCCTGCCAACCGAACTCATCGAGGTCGGCGGCCTGTTGCAGCAGAAGCTGCTGGGTTTGTCCCAGCAGTTGCTGGGCCTGAGCCAGGGCTTCCTGAACTTCCGCGCTCTGGCCGCTGGCTTGCAGCTGGTTTTTCAGGCCATCAAGGGCACGAACGCTTTGGCTGTGCATGCGCTTGAGGCGCTGCAAGGTGGCCAGATACGGCTTGAAGCGCTGGGTTTCGACCAGCGCCTTGCTCGACAGGTCGAGCAGGCTGTTCAAGCGTTCGGCGGTGACCCGCAGGATCCGCTCGCCACCTTCAGCGGCGCGCTTGCCCTTGCGCGGGACAGGGGCCTCGGGTTCGGCGTCGGCCAGTACCGGCTCGATCAGCGCTTCAGCCATCACCGGCTCGGGCTCAACCCTGGGCATCGGCACAGGGGGCGCGCTAATCGTCGGTGTAGCTGCCGGGTCCAACAGTCCCGCCATCTGCACGAGAAACGCCTGTACCGCAGGCTCAATGGCCGCATCGCCTGGGGTGGCGATACGCATCAGCAGGTCGGTGCCTTGCAGCAAGGCATCGATATGCTCCGCCCGCAGCAGCAAGCGGCCTTCCTGTGCACCGACCAGGCAATCTTCCATGACATGGGCAACGCTGACCCCGGCATCGACGCCAACAATCCGCGCGGCGCCCTTGAGCGAATGAGCCGCGCGCATGCAGGCTTCCAGTTGATCGGCCTGGGTCGGATTGCGCTCCAGCGCCAGCAGGCCGGCACTGAGCACCTGAGTCTGGGCCTCGGCCTCCAGGCTGAACAGTTCGAGCAACGAAGCATCGCGCATTTGCTCTGGGGTCATGAAAGGCTCCGGTTCACAGCAGACAGCACTTGTTCTTCATCCAGCACCCGTACACTGCGCCCACGCCACTGCAGCACGGCGGCGGTAAAGCGCGTTTCGCCCTGGTCATGCACCAGGCGCTCGGGGTCCAGGCCGTGAATACCATCCACTTCATCCACCCGCACCACCACCGAACCACCGGCGGCAGCAATGATCAGCATGCGTGGCATGACCCGCGCCGATGTGCTGACTGTGCCGAGTACGTCCAGATCCAGCAGGTCGGCCAGTGACAGACAGGGCACCAGTGCGCCACGCACGTTGACGACGCCCTGCAAGGCCCGTGACCGTTGGTGAGGCAACGAATGTACCGGTTGCAACGGCGCGACCTCGACCAGGCAACGGGTCGCCAGCGCCAGCCACTCCTCCCCCAGACGGAACAGCAACATCGAACGACCGCCGCCCTCTTCCTGCACCTGCGCCTGCTCATGGGCATCCTGAGACAGCGAATAACGGTCCAGCAGACGAGTTGCGGCGCTGGCATAGACATCGCAATTGCGGCAGTGGATATGTTCGGCCAGCAACGGACAGCTCTTGTCACCGCGCACACCGATCCGGTTCCAGCAGTCATCAATGCTGGCGGCATCCGCAGCAACCACTTGCACCTGTTGCTCTCCCCTCATTGTTCAGACTCCCGGTCAGCCCGCCGTGCAGCACGCTCCTGCAGGCGACGGGCGCCAGCGATATCGCCCTGGGACTCCAGCAGGGCCGCCAGGTGCGCCAAGGCTTCAGCATGCTGCGGATCGAGGTACAGCGCCTTACGGTAATGGCTGAGCGCTTCGCCGGTGTCACCCGCGATATCACTAAGCAAGCCCAGCCAGTAGAACACCTGAGCATGCGGCGGATAATGCTGCAGATAACGCGCGCACGCCGCCTGGGCTTCAGCGCTGCTACCGGCATTGGCCAAGCGGGCAATCTGCGCCAGTAATTCAGCATTGCTTTCTGATACCGCGGGCCCGATCGGTGTTGGCGCGGCAATGATATTGAACTTGCGCGGTGGCGCCGCCACTGGCGATGGACGCGATAAAGTGCCGGGTGCTGCAGAGAGTGGCGCCATCGTCAGCGGTTTGCTGTCGAGCACAGGTTCACTTTCAGTCTGGCGCACATAGGCAAAGGACTGAGCGATACCCAACGGGCGCATGCCCATCCGCGCCAGCAGGCTGCCCTCGGCCGGGCCGATGAACAGTACGCCTTGCTCATGGATCAGACGCTTGAGCACTTCGAACACCCGTTGCTGGGTTGGCAGATCGAAATAGATCAGCAGATTGCGGCAGAACACAAAGTCATAACTGCCCGCCTGGGCCTTCAGTGCAGGATCAAGCACATTTCCCACCTGCAACTTGACCTGCTGACGCACACGCTCATGAATGATGTGGCCGTCGTCACATTCGTCAAAATGCCGCTGGCGAAACTCAAGGTGCGAGCCGCGAAAGGAATTGCGCCCATACAGCCCTTGCTCGGCCCGGTTGATCGACAAGGGGCTGATGTCCATGCCATCGACCCGGAACGAGTTCCCGGCAATGCCAGCGTCAAGCAAGGTCATGGCGATGGAGTAAGGTTCTTCACCGGTGGAGCACGGCAGGCTGAGGATCCGCAGCGGCCGCGCCCCGGCCAGCTCGGCCAGACGCTTGCTGGCCAGCCCTGCCAGCGCCGTGAACGATTCTGGATATCGAAAGAACCAGGTTTCCGGAACAATCACCGCTTCGATAAGCGCCTGTTGCTCCGCCGTCGATTGTTGCAAGCGCAACCAGTAGTCATCCAGGTCGTAGGCACCCAGTGCGGAGCAACGCTGGCGTAACGCACGCTCGACCATCGGCGCGCCGACCGAGGCGACGTCCAGACCGATGCGCTCCTGCAAGAAACGGAAAAAACGCTGGTGGTTGCTCATTGCGGCTCCTGACGCTCACCTGCCTGTTGCTCAGGCAAGGGATACAGCAGCGCCCGTACTGAGTCGCAGAGCAGGTCCTGTACGCTGATGCGTTGCACCAGCCCATGGGCGTCTTCGCGCACTGGCCCAAGGTAAGGTGCCTGCTGATTGTCCAGGCCGTAGGGCTGAAACGCTTCGGGCAGGCAACGCAAGGTGTCGGTGGCCTGTTCAAGGATCAAACCCAGCAACAGTCCTGGCCGTAGCGGTTCAACCCGGTAGTGCACCAACACCAGGCGGGTGCTGGTGCGCACCGGTGCCGGCAGGCCGAAACTCAAGGCGCCGACGTCGATCACCGGCACCAGAGCACCGCGATGGGCCAGCACCCCGGCCACCCAGTCCGGTGTCTGCGCAATAGGTTTGAGCGGCAGGCGCGGCAATACTTCGACGACCTCATGGGCGTCGAGAGCAAAGCGCTGCTCACCGATTCTGAACAACAGGTGCAAGGTCCCGTGAGCGCTTGCGTCCTGGCTGCTGCGGGGCTGATGGTCGCTCATCGGCAGGTCAGACTTTGAACCGCGATACACCGCCACGCAGGCCGCTCGCCACCTGACTCAACTCATCGATGGCAAAACTGGCCTGGCGCAGCGATTCCACGGTCTGGCTGCTGGCATCGCCCAGTTGCGCCAGGGCGTGGTTGATCTGCTCGGCACCGGTGGCCTGGGCCTGCATCCCCTCATTGACCATCAGCACCCGCGGCGCCAGGGCCTGGACCTGATGGATGATCTGGCTCAGTTGCTCACCGACCTGCTGCACTTCAAACATGCCACGGCGCACTTCTTCAGAGAACTTGTCCATGCCCATGACCCCGGCCGACACTGCCGACTGGATCTCGCGGACCATCTGTTCGATGTCATAGGTAGCCACCGCGGTCTGGTCGGCCAGACGCCGCACTTCAGTGGCCACCACGGCAAAGCCGCGGCCATACTCGCCGGCCTTTTCCGCCTCGATGGCGGCGTTGAGCGAGAGCAGGTTGGTCTGGTCAGCGACCTTGACGATCGTCACCACCACCTGATTGATGTTGCCAGCCTTCTCGTTGAGGATCGCCAGCTTGTTGTTGACCAGGTCGGCTGCGCCCATCACCTGATGCATGGTCTCTTCCATGCGCGCCAGACCTTGCTGGCCGGAGCCGGCGAGGATCGACGCCTGGTCGGCGGCCGAGGTAACCTCGGTCATGGTCCGTACCAGATCGCGGGAGGTAGCAGCGATTTCCCGCGAGGTGGCGCCGATTTCCGTGGTGGTGGCGGCGGTTTCGGTGGCAGTCGCCTGCTGTTGCTTGGAGGTGGCGGCGATCTCGGTCACCGAAGTGGTCACCTGCACCGAAGAACGCTGGGCCTGGGACACCAGGTTGGTCAGCTCGCCCATCATGTCATTGAAACCGGTTTCCACCGCGCCAAACTCATCCTTGCGATCGAGGTTCATGCGCACACTGAGGTCACCGCTGCTGAGTTTGTCCAGTGCATGCACGATACGTTGCATGGGCGCAGTGATGGCACGCATCAGCAGCAAGCCACAAATAGCGGCGGCAATAATCGCCAGGACCAGGGAAATGATCATGCTGGCCTTGGCCGTGATCACCGCACCGACGATCGAGTCAGCCGCCTCTTCGGCCGAATGCCGGTTGCGCTCGATCACACTGTTCAGGTGTTTGCGGCCAGTAACCCAGGCCGGAGTCAGCACATCGCCAATCAACTGCCGGGCTTGGGCGTAGTCCTTGCGGACATAGGCTTCAAGCACCGTATCGATAGCCTTGGTGTAGGCATCTTCAAGGCGCCCGAACTCTTCGAAGTTGGCCTGGTCGTCGGGATCCTGGATAGTCGCCTGATAGCTGGCCATGTGCTGCTTGAGGCGATCGTCGAAGTCCTTGTACTGCGCCTTGTCGGATGCCGTGAGCTCACGCTGCCCGCTCAGGCCCACCAACTGCTGGGTCAACACATAACTGTCGACCCAGGCACTGCGGATCATCGAACTGTAGTAAACCCCAGGGATGCTGTCGGTCCGCACCGCGGCCTCATCGGACTCGATGGTCACCAGGCGCGAATAAGCCGCCACCACCATCAACAGCATGATGGCGATAATCACGGCGAAGCTCGCCAGGATCCGTTGGCGCAAGGTCCAGTTTTTCACAGTCAGCCCTCAAGTGTTCTACGCGAGCAGAAAAATGGGCAGAGTATAGCCCAGGCACTATGGGCTTTTGCGGCTGACTTTCAGACTGGATCAATGCAAATTGGCATCATCCTGGCCACTGGCCCGTAATCATTGACCGATGGCTTGCTTCACCTGATTTTCCAGCTCGGCTTTCAACGCCGGATCGAGCTTGAGCTGGCGGGCCAGTTCGTCCAGATAAGCCCGCTCCATGAAATGCTCCTCGTCAACCAGCATGACGCTGGCGATGTACATCTCGGCGGCCATTTCCGGCGTGCGGGCAGCGCGCGCCACATCGGCCGGGTCCAGCGGTTTGTTGAGCTCGGCATGCAGCCAGTGCTGCAGTTCCTGATCGTTGGAGAGCTTGACGAACTCGCCCTCGATCAACGCCCGTTCGCGCTCGTCGACGTGGCCATCGGACTTGGCCGCCGCCACCAGGGCCTTGAGGATTGCCTGGCTGTGCTGTTCGACCTGGGCAGGAGGAAGACGATCGAGGGTCTGCGGCTCAGCCGGCGCCGTGGCGCCCTGTTTGGCCTGCCAATTGCCATAGGCCTTGTACGCCAGTACTCCAAGCGCTGCCAGGCCGCCGTAGGTCAGGGCTTTACCGCCGTATTTGCGGGCTTTTTTACTGCCCATCAGCAGGCCCATGGCCCCGGCAGCCAGGGCCCCGCCGCCGGCACCGGAGAGCAGACTGCCGAGGCCACCACCGCCCCCAGACTTGCCAACGGACGTCTTGCCTGACTGATTCTGCAACAGCTCCTGGCCGGACTTGAGCAACTGGTCAAGCAAACCACGGGTATTCATCGCGCGTCTCCACAGTGCGGAAATGAAGGCCAAGAATAAGCCCTCACCACACTCCCGGCTCATCGTAATCTTGTCACAACATTTCCAGTGACTGCTCTTTGGCATGGAACCGGATCGCATTCTTGCCTGCACCCTTGGCCTCATACATGGACTTGTCCGCCAGCTTCACCAGCGTATCCGGCTCCTCGCCATCGTCGGGGAATACGCTCACCCCGATACTGGGCGTGACAAACACCTCATGCCCGTCCGCCATAATGGCCTGCCCCACCGAAGCGAGCAGTTTGCGGGCTATGGGCTCGATCTGGCTGACGTCATGGATATCTTCCAGCACCATAGCGAACTCATCGCCGCCCAACCGCGCCACGATATCGACGTCCCTCAGGCAGCCTTTGAGCCGGCTGGCAATGGTGGTCAGCGTGCTATCGCCGACCATGTGCCCCAGGCGGTCATTGATGTCCTTGAAGTGGTCAAGGTCCAGGAACAGGATCGCCACCTTCAAGCCGGCACGCTGGCCACGGGCAATGGCCTGGGTCAGCCGCTCGCGAAACAGCACCCGGTTCGGCAGATCGGTCAGCGAATCATGGGTGGCCAGGTAACCCTGCAACTCCTGCTCCGCCTGTTGTCTGGTGATATCACTGCACACCGCCACATAGTTGAGGGTCGACTCATCAAGACTGCGAATGGACGTGATGCACAGCGACTCCAGGTAGAGGTCGCCGCACTTCTTGCGGTTCCACAGTTGCCCCTGCCATTGCCCATGTTCGATGAGGCTTTGCCACATGTCGGCATAGAACGCCGTGGATTGCCGGCCGGAACTCCACAGGTTCGGTTTCTGACCCAGCACTTCTGCTTGCGTATACCCCGTCATCCGGGTGAAGGCGGGGTTGACCTTGGTGATCCGGCCACTCTGGTCGGTGATGATCACGCCATTGAGGGTGATGTTGAATACCTGGTCCACCAGCCACAGGTGCTCAAGGGATTTGCGCTGGGCATCGTCCCGCTGCCGCCGCCATTGCAAGGCAAACGCCCCCAGCGCAATCAGTGCCAGTGACAAGCCCAGCGCCGCCCAGCAGATCCGGTCGAAGAGCTGCTTGCTGTTGCTGGCCAACTGCCCGGACTGCTCGACATTGACCCGCAAGGCGCTGGACAGCAGGCGGTCCAGCCGATTGAAAAACGGCGTGCTTTGTTCGTACCAACGCATGACGCCGTCATAATCTTCGAACTGAAGCCGCGCCAGCGACTCGTGCGCAAGTGTGCTGGCTTGCGGCAGCGCGATCCTGATCTGCTCTGCCAATTGCCTTTCTCGGGGGCTGCTGATGCCTTCGGGATAATAGAGTTGCCATTCCCTGGCGATGGAATCGAGCCTGGACGCGACCTCCCTGGCATAGGCTGCAGTCGTACTGGCCTGGCGATGAGCAAACACCTGCCATTGCATCTGACGAATATCGCTCTGGGACGCACGAATGCTGGCAAGGTGCCTGATAGGCGCCGAATTGCCGTTGTACATCGTGTGAATGTAGTTATCGAACGTGCTGATCATCATCAGCCCCCCGATCAAGACGGCGACTGCGCTGGCGATGCCAAGGGACACAGCGGGATAAAGCTTTACCCCGTTCTTGTTGTTCAAATACGCGCGCATCGTTAACGCTCTTCCAGGCCTTGCCTGTACTTATCCGCACCGAGGGATGTAGTCGTTGTTGATCATCCGCTTCAGTAGCCGCGCTGCCGGCCGGCAAAATATCTTGCGCCTGAAGGTTTTATCCAGCCATGCATTGAGTTCGTACAGCCGGACGGGGGCCAGGCCAGGGTAATCCTTGAGCGCTGCGACCACATCGTGCTGTACCTGATAGTTGCCACGCAGGTTGCGGCTTTCGATGTATTGCCTGACGAAACCATGGATATCGCAGGTTTCACTCTCTGAAATGAAGATTCTGTTCAAGCTTTGCGGATACTGTTTGGTAAATTCCGGCAGCATGTCCGACTCCTCATAGCGCTAGATGATGAAACGCGCGACCAGCCTGTTCAGGTCCGTCGCCAGCACCGAAAGTTCGCCACTGGCCTGGAAAATCTGCTCTGCGGCACTGGTGCTCTGTGCCGAGAGGTTGTTGATACTGACCAGGTTCATGTCCACGGACTTGGCCACCTGTGCCTGTTCTTCGGAAGCAGTGGCGATCAGACAATTGCGATCGTTGATATCGGAAACCGCCCGGGCGATCGCGGAAATCGCCGTGCCCGCCTCGCGGGCGATCTTCAGCGTCGCCATCGCCTCCTGGTCGGTCTGCTTCATCGACGCCACCGCCATCTGCGAACCGCTCTGGACGCTCTTGATCATCTCCTCTATCTCTTGCGTGGAGGCCTGGGTACGGTGTGCCAGGGCGCGCACCTCATCAGCTACCACTGCAAAACCACGTCCTTGCTCACCGGCCCGGGCCGCTTCGATGGCTGCGTTGAGTGCCAGGAGGTTGGTCTGTTCGGCGATGGCCCGGATCACATCCAGGACCTGGGCAATGCTGGCAGTGCGCACCGCCAGTTGTTCAATCTCCACACTGGTGCCCTGGACCGCGAGGCTCAGGTTTTCGATCGAGGTGATGGTCTCGGTCACCCGTTGCATGCCGGTGCGCGCCGACTGCTCCGACTGTTGGGTGGAGACCGATGCCGCCACCGCGTTGCGTGCTACCTCATCCACTGCCGCCGTCATCTCGTTCACCGCGGTCGCCGCAAGCTCCGTTTCCATGCGCTGGCGCTGCACGCCCGAGCTGGATTGATGGGTAACGGCGCTCATTTCTTCCGCTGCTGCCGCCAGTTGCGACGAAGAATCGGCGATGTGATGAATAGTGCCTTTCAGGTTGCCCAGCATCTGCGCCGTAGCATTCTGCAGCTCGGTAAGCTCGTCCTTGCCGGAAATACCGATATCGCCCACCAGATTGCCGCCGGCGACTTTCTGCGTGACCCCAAGAAGCTCGCGCAGGGGCACGATGATGCTGCGGGTGAAAACCAGAGTGAGGACGCAGGTCACCAACAGCGCGATGCAGACCACCACGATGGTCGCCAGGGTACTCTCATGCGCTTCTTCACGGGCCTTGGCACCGGACTGCTCGGCACGCTCCATCATCAGGCGCTGCAGGTTCCCGGTGGATTTCAACAACACCTCGGCCGCGGGTGCTGAAGTACTGTTGATGAACCTCACCCGCTCTTCCTGGCTAGCCGTGCGGCCCAGCGCCAGTAACTGCTCAACCTGTCCGGTGAACGTCTTGACGTTGGCGTTGACGATATCGAAAAGGCGCTGTTCCTCAGGGCCGTAAATCAACGGTACATAGGCTGCGGTTGCCTGTAGCAGGGCATCCTTGCGGCGGCTTATCTGTTCGGCAGCGGCAGCGGCATCGGCGGATTGCGAATTGCCCATGGCGAAGAGCAGGTTTGCCACCCGCAACCTGTAAGTGGCAGCTTCGATAAGGCTGGCCTGGCGAACACTCGGCAGGCAGTTGTCCTGCAGGTCCGTGATCGACCACTGGACGTTCTCCATGCGCCACAGCGACTGCCCACCGAGCAACACCAGCAAGACGCAGGTAATACCGAACGTCATGACGGTCCTGGGAACCAGCTTTATATTCCTGATAAACATGTGCGCCACCGCCGAGCCCTGCAGGACATAGATCCACGTGGGTGAACCTTACCCGCGGGTACCTGCCCTGCTCTATCAGGCAATCCTGAAAACCGGCGGGGCTGACTGCGATGGTTTACTGAAAGAGCTGCTCCTCCATACAAAAGGTAATCAGTTCCTGGTCGGTTCTGACGTCCAGCTTGTGCATCGCCGCCACTTTCTGGGTACTGATGGTTTTGGCGCTTCGGTTCTGGGCCCTGGCGATGTCGTTCAGGCTCATACCGGCGATGAACAGCCGCAATACTTCCATTTCCTTTGGGGACAGTGAGGCCACGCGTTCATCGACCGGTCGCGCGACTTCCCGCACACAGGTACGTTCAAGCCCGGCGACCTTGTATTTGCGCTTGTGCACCAGCGCCTCCAGGGCCCTCTCGATCTCGGCATGCAGCTGGTTCTTCTGCACCACCCCGGCCACTCCGAGATCGTACAACCGGGAAAAGATCAGTTCGTTGGAGACCATGGTCAGCACCAGGACCTGCAGGCCAGGGAAATTACGCGCGATGTAGTCGATCAACTTCAGGCCGTCACCGTACTGCGCATCACCCGGCATGTTGTAGTCGGTAATGAGGATGTCAGGGCTGGAGGCGTGCAACCTGGCAATCAGGTCAGTGGAATTCGAAGCCTCCGCGACCACCTCGAAGCGCTCATCCGCGTCAATGAGCTGGCGCACCCCAAGCAGCACGATAGGATGGTCATCGGCGATGACAACGGTGGTTTTGCGCATGTGTGAACGGTCCAAGTGAAAAACGGCGGCCTTCATATCGACATTACCAACCCGAACAGCCTGTCCAGCGCCCGGTTCAAATCGGCCTGCAACGCGGCATCCAGGGCCTGCTCACGCAGTCGCTGCTCCAGGTCGCCAAACACTTGCGACAGCTCGTCGGCACGCACCACGGCCAGTGCACCGCTGACCGAGTGCACCAGCTGTACCACCTCGGCCTGGTCACCCGTGGCAAGGGCTGCGTGAAGGGCGTCGATATCCACCCGCATGGTACGGCAGAACAGACTACGCATGGAATCAGAGAGCACCCCTGCGGTCAGGCCGGCGCCAGCTCCCGGATCCTGGACGACGCCGCCGCTCGGCAGGCCGCCGAGCACATCCAGCAGGTCCTCCAGCAGCAGCGGCTTGACCATCCAGGCACTCATGCCCGCGGCGATGCAACGCTCACCTTCGTCGCGCAGTGCATTAGCCGTAATGCCGATGATCGGAACCTGCCGGCTATCAGCGCGGATCGCCCTGGCGAGTTCATAACCGTTCATGACCGGCATGTTGACGTCGCTCAACACCACCTCGATCCCACCCTGCTGCCACACCTGCAGCGCCTGCCGGCCATCGCCGGCGACGCTGACCCGACAACCCAGCGCCTCAAGCTGCTCCTTCAAGATTGCCTGATTGACCAGATTGTCCTCGGCGACCAATACGTGAAAGCCGAGTGCCGCCGGTGTGGCGCCGGGTAGCGGATCGACCCGTGCGGGCAGCTCTTCGGTGGCCATACGCACGGCCTCGGCGATGGCGCGCAGGTGGTGCGCACTGACCCTGAAACATTCCCCCGTGTATTCGGGAACCCGCGGCCCATCGTGCTCGCACAGCAGCCGTCGGCCTGGCCAGGCGAAGGCCTGTTCGGGGTCGGTCAGGACATCCACCAGCAAAGCCTCGGACAACGCCCCGTGGGGACTGGCCGACACCACCGTGGCCCGGGCGCCCCAACGGACCAACCAGGCGCAGAGATGCTCGGCCAGTTCAAAGGCAGGCGCGCGGACCTGGACCTGGTGTCCGCCGAGGTCGATTGCCGGGGCCGCCTCCACCGTCGCGGCGGTACATTCGAAGGGCAGCTGCACAGTGAAGCTGCTGCCCAGCCCCTGCTCACTTACGACAGTGATGTGTCCGCCCATGCGTTCGACGAAGCGCTGGCAGATCGACAGGCCCAGCCCCGTGCCACTGACCAGGTTGCTGGTGCTGGCTTGATAGAACGGCTCGAAAATGTGCAGCTGCTGTTGCTCGTTGATCCCGATGCCTGTATCGGCTACCTGGAACCGTAGCGACACCTGTGCATCCGTGCTTTCCAGCACCTGGCAACGCAGTACGACACGGCCAATACTGGTGAACTTGATCGCATTGCCCACCAGGTTGTGCAACACCTGGCGCAGTTTGGCCATGTCGCCGAGCAGCAGGTCCGGTATCCGCGGGTCAGTGCAGGCATAGACCTGCAAGCCCTTGCCCCGGGCACTGACGACGTGCGCCGCGATGACCTGCTCGACCACCTCCAGCGGCGAGAAGGCAGTGGTCTCGAGCGCCAGCTGGCCCGACTCTATCTTCGAGACATCCAGTACATCACTGATGACTTGCAGGACCGTCGACGAGGACGACTGGATCGTTTGCAGATAGTCGCGCTGACGCTTGTCCAGTCTCGACAGGCCCAGCAGCTCCAGTGTGCCCAGCACACCGTAGAGCGGCGTGCGTATTTCGTGGCTCATGGTGGTGAGGAAGACGGTTTTGGCCTCGTTCGCCCGCTCGGCCTCCTGCTTGGCCTGGTGCAGGGCAAGCGAGCGCTGCTGGTGTTCGGTGATATCCGAGAACGCACACAGTTGCACCTCTTGCTCCTGGTAGCGAGCCGACGAGTAATTGACCAGGTAGTAACGCCCCTCGAGCACCATACAGGCATCACCGTCGAGGACCGCGTCGGTTGTGCGCAAGAGCTCCACCACCGCCTGGGACACTGCCCTGCCCTGCTGTGCCCGCAGGTTTTCGATCACCATCCGGCCATCGGCCTTGCGAATGACCACAAGGCCAGCGGGCGCCCCTTCGATCACCGCATGGCTGAAGGCCTGGCTCTCCAGCAGGCGCGCCTGTGCCTCCTTCGCCGGAGCGACGACGCGAGCCTGATAGCGCCGGTACAACCAGCGCAATCCCAGGATCAGCACCAGCGAGGCACCCAGCAGGCGCAGCACCGGCAACGCCAGCCAGCGAAACAGACCGGGGTAATCGACGAAGTACTGGGCCTGCCAGCGTGGCTGGGCGGAGTTGCTTTCGAACGCGGTGATCAGTAACCCGCTCATGGTCAGAGAGAACCCTGCCCTTGCACCGCCGGGCTCGCGCTGGCCGGTCAAGACCTTACCTTGCGGGTCGATCAAGGTGAATTGGCCATGGAACGGCAGCTCCAGGTCGCCGACCGCATCACCGGAGTGCCCGAGTTCGAGCAATGCAGTGACCACCACCCGGTCCATGCGGCTGTCGACCCGCACCGAGTTGATCGGCAGCTCGCCGGCCACATAAGCGACAATTTCACGCCTGCCACCGGCATCCTGCAGCCCGGGCACAGCCGGTGCCCAGTGCACCCGGTAATCCAGCACCTTGTCAGGATCGCTCAACGTGCGGGCCATCAGCCCGGCGGCGACCGATGTGTAGTTCTGCTGTTCCAGCAGGTTTATGCTACGAAACCTGCCCACGGCAGGTACTGCGATGCTTGAAGGGTTTTGCGGGCTGAACACGAACAGCTGGGGCGAGGGGAACTGCGACAGTGCCCAGAATCGGCTGTAGTAGTTGGTCAGGTGCCAGCCCAGAGCAGACAGCGCATTCAGGTTGCGCTCATTCTGGCGCTGTTGGGCCAGCGCGACCGTGAATGGCATCGAGAAGTCGCTTTCGGTGACGTCATAGAGTTCGTTCACCCCATCCCCGAACCGGCGCACCTGCTTGAGCACAGGAGGCGCGCCCTGCAACGAGTCCGTAGGCGCCACCAAGCGGTCGGCGATTGTCTGCAGGAATACTTCCTGCTCTCGCAGGTTTTCCATCACCCGTGCAAAGTGCGAGACAGCCTTTTCCTGCTGGCTGCCAAGCAGCAACGCGATCGCCCAGATGTTGGTCATGAGCAGCATCAACACCAGGCCAAGGGTCACCAGCAGACCACTGCTCAGGCGCATCGCGCTGCTGACCAGCGAGCCGAAGAGAGAGTCTGTATTCATTGCATGCCTCGTTTATCCGATGTCAGTACGATCACCGGCCTGCCGGACGCTCGTTGGCCAGCAGGTCGAGGAAACGCCCCGGATTCACTGCCTTGGAGAGTAGGAAACCCTGGACCTGATCGCAATTGACCTGCTTTAACAACGCCAGCTCCTGGGCAGTCTCCACCCCTTCGGCGACGACCTTGAGCCCAAGCTGCTTGCCCAGGGCGACGATGCTGGAAAGCGCCGCTGCGAGGTTGGCATTCTCTACGCAACCACTGACCAGGGAGCGGTCGATCTTCAGCTCCGTGAACGGCGTGGAGACCAGGTTGAAGTACGAACTGAAGCCTTTGCCGAAGTCGTCCTGGGCCAGGCCGAAGCCCTTGAGCCGCAGGCGGCAGACGCCAGCGAAATAGTGCCCCAGGTCTTTGGCCACAGAGCTTTCCATGATTTCAAAGCCGATGTTCGACGGCACTCCGCCCTTGCTGACGACATGGGCATGCAAGCGGTCCGGCAGGTCCTCGTCGTCCAGCAGATGGGGCGGCAGATTGATCGACACCGGCACCCGGTAGCCCTTGCGGTGCCACAGGGACTGTGCGGCGATGGTCAGGCTCACCATCTGCATAAGCAACGCCTCCTCCAGGCGAAAGCTGACGATCCCTGGCAGGAAGTCCCTGGGCAACAGTACGTCCCTGCCTTCGTCGGCCCACCTCACCAGGGCTTCGGCGGCGACAATATGCCCGTTGGCCAGCGACCATTTTGGCTGGAACCAGGGCTGAATCTGTCCCGAACGGATAGCCTCGCTCAGGGTTTCGAAACTGTGCATGCGCACCGGCGCTGACGTCGCGCGTTGCCCGGCGTCCGGCACCGCCAATTTCTGCATTAGCCTGGCCAGGGCCTCAAGACTTACCGGCTTGGCCAGAGGGCCGAGAACATTGAATCCCAGATGGCTGGCTGCGAGGCTCGCACTGCTGAGCATACGCCCGGGCAATGCACTCATGAAGGCCAGACTGGGCCTTTGCCCGAGAGCCGCCAGGCGCTGCACCAGCTGCATGCCATCCATGCCGGGCATCATCAGGTCGCAGAGCACCAGATCGAATGCATGCGCACTCAACCACCCCAGGGCCTGATCGCCGTTTCGTACGGCGTCCACCGTCACGCCATCGAGCGCGCGGAACAGGTCCAGCAGATAGAGTTGCTGTACAGGATGGTCCTCGACCAGCAGAACCCTATAGGCCACAGTCGCTCACCTTTTCGTAGTGCTGCAAGCAGTCGTACAAATCCCCCAGGCCAAACGGCTTTACCAGCAGCTCCTGCATCCCGGCGCCCAGGCACCGGTCACTTTCATCACGCATCGCATTGGCGGTGGCGCCGATGATCGGCGCCTGGCAACCCTGGCCGCGCAGTTGCCTGGCCAGCTCGTAGCCGTTCATCCCCGGCATGTTGATATCGGTCAACACCACGTCATAACAGTCCTTCTCCCACAGCAGCAGCGCCTGTGAACCATCGCTGGCCAACACCACCCGGCAGCCCAGCACCTCCAACTGGTTCTTGAGGATCAGCTGGTTGATCATGTTGTCCTCGACGACCAGCAGCTTCAGGTCGAGCTTTTTCGACACCTCAGGGTCGCTGGCTACCTGCGCCAGATCCGGATCCAGGCTTCCCTGGGCCAGCTTGAGCGTGTCGAACAGCCCGTCAAGGTCATTCAGCCGAACCTGCCAGTGCTGCCCGGCACAAGGCTCTTCTTCCATGTCCTCAGGGGAGATCACGATCCTGGCGCCGGTCCATGCGCAGATCGGCGCCCCTCGCCGGTACGGGTAGACTTCCACGAGCAGCGCCTCGCTGACTGGCGTCCCGGTTTCGGGCAGACCGATTTGCGCCTTCGCCCCCCAGGCTCCCAGCCAGCTGCAGATGTACTCGGCCATCTCCCGTATCGGGGAGTAGACATGGACCCGTTTCGGCCAGAGCCCGGGCTCAAGCCTGATGTGCGCCTGAAGGGACTTCAAGCCGACCACCAGAGTGAAACTACTGCCCAGGCCCGGCGTGCTGACCACTCGGATCGCCCCCTTCATCAAGCCTGCCAGACGCTGGCAAATGGACAGGCCCAGGCCGGTGCCGGCGATGGTGTTGGCGCTGGCTCCCGTCTGGTAGAACGGATCGAAGAGAAAGACCTGGTCCTGCGGATCGATGCCACGGCCACTGTCAGAGACCTGCCAGTGCACATTCAGTTGTTCACCATCAACCGCTTCCGTACACACCCGCAGCACCACCTGGCCACTGTCGGTGAATTTCACGGCATTGCTGAGCAGGTTGTTCAGCACCTGACGGATACGTGTCGCGTCACCGTGAAGTACTTGCGGGATCTGCGGGTCGACAAAGGCGTAGAGGTGAAGCCCCTTGCCTCGCGCGGCGCAGGCATAGCTCTGGATCACGCTGTAGACCAGCTCCAGTGGCTTGAAGTCGCGCTCATCGAGCACCAGTTGCCCGGCTTCGATCTTGGCCACGTCGAGCACATCGCAGACCAGGTTGAGCAACGCACTGGATGAACTTTCGATGGCTTGGAGATAGGCTTTCTGCTGGCTCTTGAGCTCGGTCTTGCCCAGCAGTTCGAGGGTGCTGAGTACTCCGTAAAGGGGCGTACGGATCTCATGACTCATGGTCGCCAGGAACAGCGTCTTGGCTTCGTTGGCGGCATCGGCGCTACGCTTGGCGGCGGCCATCGCTGCCTCCATCTGCTTGCGCGAACTGATATCGCTGAAGGCGCAGAACAGCACGTCCTCGCCGTTGTAACGGGTTTTCACGAAACTCGGGTACAAGTGGCGCCCATTGCCGGCCTGAAATTCGTCGGTGCGGATCGACCGGGTTTCATCGAAAGCCTGCTCGATCCAGCGATGGTGCAAGCGCTCGCGCTCGCTACACTCGCCCAGCCACTGCTCGGACAGGCGGTTCTCCAACACCACCTGACCGTCGGCGCGGCGCAATACGCAAAGGGCAACCGGTGCAGTCTGGATGACTGCCCGGCTGAATGTCTCGCTTTCGATCAGCGCGTCGATGCGCCGGATCGCCGGGATGATCAGCCGACGTTCGATGCGCGATACCAGGCGGCAGACTGACATCCCCACGCCCAGGATCGTCAGCACTGAAAGCACCAGGGGCCAGAACACCACCTTGAGCAACGAGTACAGGTCCAGGACATAGAAGATGGTCCAGTTCGAGTACCCGAGTTTCTTGCGCATCACCAACTGGTCGGGCAGCCACCCGCTTCCCGAAAAGCCGAAACTCTTGCCGGTGGGCATGGCCAGCAGCGGGTGAACATCCTGCGCATGGCCGACGCTGCTCATCATCACATCACCGCCAGGGTTGACCATCATGAACTGCCCGGCCTTGTCGTCGTGCAAGGTGTTGGTGACATCGGAAGCGTCCATTTCCATGCCGATCCACCCCGCGCCAGGCTGGTGCCGATCGGCCAGGGTGAACAGATACAGGCGTGCGGGCGAACTGCTGCTATCCGTGAGCCAGACGCCCTGCGCCACGACCGGCGAGTCGACATCGAAGAGGCGCAAGCGACGGAGAATGTCGTCGGACACTGGCAGCTTGAACGGGATACCCGTACTCAGGTAAGCGAGCTGCATCTGAGCCTGCCCGGTAATCTGCAGCAGATTGACCCGGTGCTGACGCAGGAAATCGAGTGTGCGCTCTGACAGCAGTATGCGCCCCGGGGAGCGTTCAGCCGATTCGCCGGGCAGGTTGGCGGCGCACAAAGCAAGGGTACGCAAAAACGCCTCACGCTGGGTGAAGAACACCCGCGCATTGGTAATGGCGTCGCCCATATAACCCTGGCGGCGGGAGATCTCTCTGTTGAAGACCGCCCCCACCGCAATGATCGCCCCCGCCACAGCGCCCAGCACCATCACCTGAGCGAACAGACGCAGCAACCTGCGCGCCGCTTTGGGCGTGGAAAAAAAGGCGTCGGCGGGCTGGAGGAACTGCTTGAGCTTCATCGCCGAAGAGTAAGCGTGCCAGCGACGCGCAAACCATCAGCAAATCCTTAAAAATCGGGGGGTGATTCTCGATAGCATTTCAATCCAGCCGACTCAGGTGCCCCTCCGGTCCCAGCACCCGATTAAAGGCGTTCAGGTGCTCCTTGCACATGTGCCGGGTGAACAGCTCGATCAGTCCGCCGATGTCCGGACCAACCCGGTTACCACAATACAAGACCGCCGCCACCCTCCCCATGATCTCGGCATTCAGCCGTGCCCGCGCGCGCAATGCATGCGCGGGCGTGTCCTTGTCTACACCGTCGAAAATGATCGGGATGAGGGCGAGACCGATCACCTCAATCAACTCACCAATGTCCAGGTCTGCCAGTTGCATTGTTTTATTCCTCAGGTCAGGAATCGTTTGGTCAGGTCGCTCATGACGATGGCCAGCTTCGCCAGCTCGTTGCTCGCCGTAGCGGTCTGGTTGGCCCCTGCCGAAGTCTGGATCGACAGGTCACGGATGCTGACCAGATTGCTGTCCACCGAGCGCGCCACTTGCGCCTGCTCCTCCGAGGCGGTGGCGATCAGGAAGTTGCGTTCGTTGATTTCGGTGATCGAACGGGAAATCGCGTCCAGTGCAGCGCCGGCGTCCTGGGCAATACTCAAGGTGCTCTGGGCGTCGGCACAGCTCTGGCCCATGGCCAGTACGGCCTGCTCGGCCCCGGTCTGGATATCGGCAATCATGCTTTCGATTTCCTTGGTGGACTCCTGGGTGCGATGGGCCAAGGCCCTCACCTCATCGGCCACCACTGCGAAGCCGCGTCCCTGGTCGCCCGCCCGGGCCGCCTCGATCGCGGCATTGAGCGCCAGCAGATTGGTCTGCTCGGCGATGGCACGGATCACATCCAGCACCTTGGTGATGTTCTGGGCCTTGCTGGCCAGCCCTTCCACCTCCCCACTGGTACGGGTGACGATGCCGGTCAGGCTGCGGATCGCCTCGACGGTTTCCAGCACCCGCTCGGAGCCGATCCGGCTGGAAGCGTCCGATGCCTGGGCAGACTCCGAGGCCGATGCCGCGTTCCTGGCGACCTCCTCGACGGCAACGGACATTTCATTCACTGCCGTTGCCGCCTGTTCGATTTCATCGTTCTGGCGCTGCAGGCCGTTGCTTGAATCCTCGGTCACCAAATGCATTTCTTCCGCCGCCGCAGCCAGCTGGGTGGCCGAATTGCCCATGTGCTGGATGGTGTCCCGCAAGCTCGCCTGCATGGCGATAGTCGAGCGCATCAGGTCGGACAGTTCATCCTTGCCGGTAACTACAAGCTCGGTACGCAGGTCACCTTCGGCGATCTTGCGGTTGACATTCAATACCGACAGCAGAGGCACACTGATGCTGCGAGCGAACAGGATGCCGAGAATGACACTCAAGCCAATCACCAACGCACCGATACCGATCACCGTAATGATCGAGCGCTGATAAATCGCTTCCGACTCGATGCCCGATTGCCGACCGCCCTCTCGATTGAGCACGACAAGCTTGCCAATGGTCGCCTGAAGTTCGTTGGTGGGCTGGCGGATGTGCTTGTCGATGTAGTCGATGGCGTCCTGCGCTGCCCCCGAAAGGGCGATCTGCAGGAGTGCATCAAGCTTGCTGTCATACACAGCGATACCCAGCTTGACCGCCTGATAAATCTGCTCTTCTTCAGGGCTGCTGACCTGCTTCTGGTAGCCCTCTACCATCTGTTTCAATTTGACCCGGATATCGGCCACCGCATCGGCCGAAGCCCTTCGCACCTCGGGGCTGGCAGAGTTGATCATCCGGAAACTTTCCAGGCGAATGCGCAATACCATTGCGTCGATGGTTCCGGCCTGCCGGACACTTTCCATCCAGTTGCGCTCGATCTCCACCGCCGCTGCACGAACCCGCCCCATCTGCCAGAGGGAAATCGCGCCAAGCGCCACGACCAGCAGGTTGATGATGACGAAAATCAGCGTGGCACGTTGGGCCAGCCGCAAGTTCCTGAGTTGCATGTGATGTCCTGCCAGGGGGTTGATCTGGCGGACGAGTCTAGGGAACGGGGAGTAAGGCGGGCTATCAGGCAAACCTTAAAAATGCATCGCTGTGGGAGCGGGCTTGCCCCGCGATATGGGCGCCTCATCCCCATCGAAAAAAAGGATATACACTGACAGCCAACGATAAAACCAATTGTGAGGCCACCCCTCATGATGCCCCAGCACGCCAGGGCGATCACCAGGAACCAACCGACGATAACCGCACTACGCTTGTACCTTTGTTTGTTACTGCCCCGACCATAATTTCAAACAAGAGGGAACACCATGTCAGCGCACAAGACCGCATTGTTCAGCGTTCTGAGTACCGCCTTGCTGGCCAGCGCCAGCCTGCAGGCCGCCGAGCCGCTCAAGGCGGTGGGTGACGGCGAAGGCCAGCTGGATATTGTCGCCTGGCCCGGCTACATCGAGCGCGGTGAAAGTGACAAGGCCTACGACTGGGTCAGCGGTTTCGAGAAGGAAACCGGTTGCAAGGTCAGCGTCAAGACCGCCGCCACGTCCGATGAAATGGTCAGTTTGATGACCAAGGGCGGTTACGACCTGGTCACTGCCTCAGGAGACGCCTCGCTGCGCCTGGTCGCCGGCAAGCGCGTGCAACCGATCAATACTGCGCTGATCCCGAACTGGAAAAACCTCGACCCGCGGCTCAAGGACGGCGCCTGGTATGTGGTCAACAACCAGGTGTACGGCACCCCTTACCAGTGGGGCCCCAACGTATTGCTGTACAACACCAATGTATTCAAGGAAGCGCCCACCAGTTGGGGGGTGATCTTCGAACCGCAGAACCTGCCGGACGGCAAACCGAACAAAGGACGGGTGCAGGCTTACGACGGGCCGATCTACATTGCCGACGCAGCGCTGTACCTGAAATCGGCGAAGCCGGAGCTGGGTATCCAGAACCCCTACGAACTCAACGAAACCCAGTACAAGGCGGTGCTGGAACTGCTGCGTCAGCAACAGCCGCTGATCCATCGCTACTGGCATGACGCGACTGTGCAGATGAGCGATGTGAAAAACGAGGGCGTGGTCGCTTCCAGCTCCTGGGGCTATATGGTCAACACCCTGAAGGCCGACAAACAGCCAGTGTCGTCGACCATTCCCAAGGAAGGTGCCACCGGCTGGGCCGATACCACCATGCTGCATGCCGAGGCCAAGCACCCCAACTGTGCCTATAAATGGATGGACTGGTCGCTGCAACCCAAGGTCCAGGGCGACGTGGCGGCCTGGTTCGGCTCGCTGCCGGCGGTACCGGCAGCCTGTACCGGCAGCGAATTGCTCGGCGCCGATGGCTGCAAGACCAATGGCTTCGACAACTTCGACAAAATCGCCTTCTGGAAAACCCCGCAGGCCGAGGGTGGCAAGTTCGTGCCATATAGCCGCTGGACTCAGGACTACATTGCAATCATGGGTGGCCGTTAGGGCCCCTTCGCGGGGCAAGCCCGCTCCCACACTGTAGGAGCGGGCTTGCCCCGCGATCCAGTCTAGAGACTCGGAGCAGCGCACATGACCCTTGCAGTCCAGTTCACCGATGTTTCCCGCAGTTTTGGCGAGGTCAAGGCCGTAGACCGGGTGTCCATCGACATCCATGACGGCGAATTTTTCTCCATGCTCGGCCCCTCGGGTTCAGGCAAAACCACCTGCCTGCGCCTGATTGCCGGCTTCGAACAGCCCAGCGCCGGCTCCATCCGTATCCACGGTGCCGAAGCGGCCGGGTTGCCGCCGTACCAGCGCGACGTCAACACGGTATTCCAGGACTACGCCCTGTTCCCGCACATGAATGTGCTCGATAACGTCGCCTATGGCCTGAAAGTCAAAGGTGTGGGCAAACAGGAACGCCTGACCCGCGCCGAAGAAGCCCTGAGCATGGTTGCCCTGGGCGGTTACGGACAGCGCAAGCCGGCGCAACTGTCCGGCGGTCAGCGTCAGCGTGTGGCCCTGGCCCGCGCCCTGGTCAATCGCCCGCGTGTGCTGCTGCTCGACGAACCCCTGGGCGCACTGGATCTGAAGCTGCGCGAACAGATGCAGGGCGAGCTGAAAAAACTGCAGCGCCAGCTGGGCATCACCTTCATTTTCGTCACCCACGACCAGACCGAAGCATTGTCGATGTCCGATCGGGTCGCAGTGTTCAATCGCGGCCGCATTGAGCAGGTCGATACGCCGCGCAATCTTTACATGAAGCCGGCCACCACGTTTGTTGCCGAGTTCGTCGGTACCTCCAACGTACTGCGTGGTGAACTGGCGGCGCAGCTGAACGGGAGCCAGTTGCCCTTCTCGATTCGTCCGGAACACATTCGCCTGGGCGAGCAACCTGCCACCAGCGATGAAGTCCAGGTCAGCGGCCTGCTGCACGATATCCAGTACCAGGGCAGCGCCACCCGCTACGAGCTGAAGCTCGACAATGGCCAACTGCTCTGTGTCAGCCAGGCCAACAATCAATGGCAGCAGCAGGCCACGCCCTGGCAGACCGGCCAACGCCTGCAGGCCCGCTGGGCACGGGAAGCGATGACTTCACTGCAGGAAACCGTATTGAACGGGGGCCAGTAAGATGAGCCTGGCCCTGCGACGCTTCTCCAACCTGCTCTACCGGCGCCCCAATCTTTATCTGGCGCTATTGCTGGTACCCCCCCTGATCTGGTTCGGGGCGATCTACCTCGGTTCGTTGCTGAGCCTGCTCTGGCAGGGCTTCTACACCTTCGACGATTTCACCATGGCGGTGACCCCGGAATTGACCCTGGCCAATTTCGCCGCCCTGTTCAATCCGTCGAACTTCGACATCATCCTGCGCACGCTGGGCATGGCCATTGCCGTATCAATCGCCAGCGCCACCCTGGCATTTCCGATCGCCTACTACATGGCCCGCTACACCAGCGGCAAGACCAAGGCATTTTTCTACATCGCGGTGATGATGCCGATGTGGGCCAGCTATATCGTCAAAGCCTATGCCTGGACCTTGCTGCTGGCCAAAGGTGGCGTGGCCCAGTGGTTCGTCCAGCAGCTCAGCCTGGAGCCTGTGCTGCAGTTCATTCTCGGCATTCCCGGGGTCGGCGGCAGCACCCTGTCGACCTCGCACCTGGGGCGCTTTCTGGTGTTTGTCTACATCTGGCTGCCGTTCATGATCCTGCCCATCCAGGCCGCGCTGGAGCGTTTGCCGCCATCGCTGCTGCAAGCCTCGGCTGACCTCGGCGCCAAGCCCCGGCAAACCTTCATGCAGGTGATCCTGCCGCTCTCGGTGCCGGGCATCGCCGCCGGCTCGATCTTCACCTTCTCGCTGACCCTGGGCGACTTCATCGTGCCGCAGCTGGTTGGCCCTCCTGGCTACTTCATTGGCAGCATGGTCTACGCCCAGCAAGGCGCGATCGGCAACATGCCGATGGCCGCAGCCTTCACTCTGGTGCCGATCGTGCTGATCGCCATCTACCTGTCCATGGTCAAACGTCTGGGGGCTTTCGATGCACTCTGAACAAGCGTCCTGGGGCCTGCGCCTGGCGGCCTGGGGTGGGTTGGTGTTCCTGCACTTCCCGATCCTGATCATCTTTCTGTATGCCTTCAACACCCAGGATGCGGCGTTCAGCTTCCCGCCCCAGGGCTTTACCCTGAAGTGGTTCAGCGTGGCGTTTTCCCGGCCCGATGTACTCGAAGCGATCAAACTGTCGGCGCAGGTCGCCTGCCTGGCCACGCTGATCGCCCTGGTGCTGGGCACCCTGGCGTCGGCAGCGCTGTACCGACGCAGCTTCTTTGGCAAGGAAAGCATCTCGCTGATGCTGATCCTGCCGATTGCGCTGCCCGGGATCATCACCGGTATCGCCCTGCTTTCAGCGTTCAAGACTCTGGGCATCGAGCCTGGCGTATTCACCATCGTCGTTGGCCACGCGACGTTCTGCGTGGTGATCGTCTACAACAACGTCATTGCCCGCCTGCGCCGCACTTCCCACAGCCTGATCGAGGCCTCGATGGACCTCGGCGCCGACGGCTGGCAGACCTTCCGTTACATCATCCTGCCCAACCTCGGCTCGGCCCTGTTGGCGGGCGGCATGCTGGCCTTCGCCCTGTCGTTCGATGAAATCATCGTCACCACCTTTACCGCCGGCCACGAACGCACCCTGCCGATCTGGTTGCTCAACCAGCTCAGCCGGCCGCGTGATGTACCGGTGACCAATGTGGTCGCCATGCTGGTGATGCTGGTGACCATGCTGCCGATCCTCGGCGCCTACTACCTGACCCGCGGCGGCGAAAGCGTTGCCGGCAGCGGCAAATAACATTAGGAGGACGTAAATCATGCAAACCCGACTGCTGATCAATGGCCAACTGGTTGCTGGCGAAGGTAACGCGCTGGCGGTACTCAACCCGGCGCTGGGCAGCGTGCTGGTGGAGATCAACGAAGCCAGTGAGTCCCAGGTCGATGCCGCCGTGCGTGCCGCCGACCGTGCCTTCGAAAGCTGGTCGCAGACCACACCCAAGGAGCGCTCGCTGCTGTTGCTGAAACTGGCGGACAGCATCGAAGCGCATGGCGAGGAACTGGCCCGGCTGGAATCGGACAACTGTGGCAAACCCTATGCGGCCGCGCTCCACGACGAAATCCCGGCAATTGCCGATGTGTTTCGCTTCTTCGCCGGCGCCAGCCGCTGCCTGGGCGGGTCGGCCGCCGGCGAATACCTGCCGGGGCATACCTCGATGATCCGTCGCGACCCGCTTGGTGTAGTCGCCTCCATCGCGCCGTGGAACTACCCGTTGATGATGGTCGCCTGGAAGATCGCCCCGGCCCTGGCCGCTGGCAACACCGTGGTGCTCAAACCTTCGGAGCAGACACCCCTAACCGCCCTGCGCCTGGCGCAACTGGCCGCCGAGCTGTTTCCCGCCGGCGTGCTGAATATCCTCTTTGGCCGTGGACCGAGTGTCGGCACACCGCTGGTTACCCACCCGAAAGTGCGCATGGTGTCGCTGACCGGTTCGATCGCCACCGGCGCCAATATCATCGCCAGCACTGCCGACAGCGTGAAGCGCATGCACATGGAGTTGGGCGGCAAGGCTCCGGTGGTCATTTTCGACGATGCCGATATCGATGCCGCCGTCGAAGGCATCCGCACCTTCGGCTTCTACAACGCAGGCCAGGACTGCACCGCCGCCTGCCGCATCTATGCCCAGAGCGGCATCTACGAGCAGTTCGTGGAGAAACTCGGCAAGGCTGTGGCCAGTATCAGGCACGGCCTGCAGAACGACCCGGACACCGAACTGGGCCCACTGATTACCGCCCAGCACCGTGACCGGGTGGCGGCGATGGTCGAGCGGGCCATCGCCCAGCCGCATATTCGTCTGATCACCGGTGGCAAGGCGGTGGCCGGTGATGGCTTCTTCTTTGAGCCCACGGTGCTGGCCGATGCACAACAGGATGACGAAATCGTCCGCCGCGAAGTGTTCGGGCCGGTGGTTTCAGTGACCCGTTTCGACGACGAGGCTCAGGCTCTGGCCTGGGCCAATGACTCGGACTACGGCCTGGCCTCCTCGCTCTGGACCGCTGATGTCGGCCGCGCCCACCGCGTCTCGGCGCGCCTGCAGTACGGCTGTACCTGGGTAAACACGCACTTTATGCTGGTCAGCGAAATGCCCCACGGCGGCCAGAAACTCTCTGGCTATGGCAAGGATATGTCCGTGTACGGGCTGGAAGACTACACCTGCATCCGGCATGTGATGTTCAAACACTAAGGTAAGGAAACCCATGGAAATAACCCGTCGCGACTTCATCAATGGCGTCGCTATCGGCATTGCGGCGGGCCTGACCCCGCTGCAACTGCTGCAAGCGGCCGAAAGCGGGCGCTACTACCCGCCAGCGTTGACCGGCCTGCGTGGCAGCCATGTCGGCGCCTTTGAAGTCGCGCACCAGATGGGCTGGAAGAAAAAGAGCTTCGCCACCGACGCCTTGCCGATCAAAGAGGAATACGACCTGGTGGTGGTCGGTGGTGGCATCAGCGGGCTGTCGGCGGCGTTTTTCTATCGGGAAAAACACCCGGAGGCGAAAATCCTCATCCTCGAAAACCACGACGACTTTGGCGGTCACGCCAAGCGCAACGAGTTCAGTGCTGGTGGGCGGATGATTATCGGCTACGGCGGTAGCGAAGCCTTCCAGTCACCCAACCACCTGTACAGCGCCGAGGTCAACGGCCTGCTGAAAAAGCTCGGGGTGGATATCAAGCGTTTCGAAACGGCCTTCGATCGCAGCTTCTACCCAGACCTGGGCCTGTCGCGCGGGGTGTTCTTCGATAAAGAAACCTTCGGCGAAGACAAGCTGGTGACCGGCGACCCGACGCCCATGGTCGCCGACGACATTGCCCCCGGGCAGCTCAACGCCCGTTCGATCCGCGACTTCATCAACGATTTTCCCCTGCCCGAAAGCGACCACAAGGCCTTGATCGACCTGCACGAAGCGCCCAGGGATTACCTGGCAGGCAAGTCACTGGAGGACAAGACCGCCTACCTGGAACGCACCAGCTACCGCGACTTCCTGCTCAAGGACGTCGGCCTGTCGCCCATCGCGGTGAAGTACTTCCAGGGCCGCACCAACGACTTCATGGCCCTGAGCATCGATACTGTGGCCGCTGCGGATGCCTACTACGTCGGTTTTCCCGGTTTTAGCGCGATGAACCTGGAGCCGATCAGCGAAGAAGCCCAGGCGGAAATGGAAGAGCCCTACATCTATCACTTTCCCGATGGCAACGCCTCGCTGGCACGCCTGCTGGTGCGCAACCTGATTCCGCCGGTGGCACAGGGCAAGGACATGGAAGACATCGTCCTGGCCGACTTCGACTACAGCCAGCTCGACCGCAGCGGGCAGCCGGTGCGCCTGCGCTTGAACAGCACTGTAGTCAGCGTGCGCAACCACAAGGGCGCAGTGAACATCGGCTATAGCCGGGACGGTCAGTTGGCTCAGGTCCGCGGCAAGCACTGTGTGCTGGCTTGCTACAACATGATGATCCCGTACCTGCTGCGCGACCTGTCGGCCGAGCAGGCGTATGCCCTGAGCCAGAATGTGAAGTTTCCGCTGGTGTACACCAAGGTCATCGTGCGCAACTGGCAGGCTTTCCAGAAGCTTGGCGTGCATGAAATCTACGCCGCCACGCAACCCTATAGCCGGATCAAACTGGACTACCCGGTAAGCATGGGTGGCTACGAACATCCACGCGATCCGGCACAGCCTATCGGCCTGCACATGGTCTACGTACCGACCAGCCCTGACAGCGGCATGAACAGCCGTGACCAGGCGCGCGCCGGACGCGGGCGGCTATATGGCACGCCATTTGAAACGCTGGAAAGCCAGTTGCGTGAACAGCTGCAGCGCATGCTCGGGCCTGGCGGTTTCGACCACAACCAGGACATCCTGGCGATCACCGTCAATCGTTGGCCGCATGGTTATGCCTGCTTTACCAACACCCTGTACGACGATCCTGATCAGACCGAACAGTGGATGGAGCTGGCACGCAAGCCTGTGGGCAAAGTCAGCATTGCCAATTCCGATGCGGCCTGGAGTGCGTATGCGCATGCGGCGATTGATGAGGCATGGCGGGCTGTCGGCGAACTGGCCTGATTCAGTTGTAGGAGCGGATTTATCCGCGATGGCCTGCGCAGCAGGCCCATCTACGGGGCCGCTGCGCGCCCCATCGCGGATAAATCCGCTCCTACAGAGGGGCCGTATCAATCACGTAAATCCGACTCATGAATCGGCTGCTCACGACTGGTCGCGCGCTGGTACTGAGCCGGCCAGGTGGCCTTGTTGCCGCCCAGGTCATCGTCGGCGTGCAGCGGCCAGTACGGATCACGCAACAGCTCTCGCGCCAGGAAAATGATATCGGCCTGGGCCGTGCGCAAAATGGTTTCGGCCTGCATCGGATCAGTAATCATCCCGACCGTTCCGGTGGCAATCCCCGACTCTTCGCGCACTTTGGCGGCAAACTGTGTCTGGTACCCAGGCCCGGTAGGAATCTCGGCGTTCACCGACGTGCCGCCGGAGGACACATCGATCAGGTCCACACCCAATTTGCGCAAGCGCTTGGCCAACTCCACCGTTTCATCCGGGTTCCAGCCATCTTCAACCCAATCGGTAGCCGATAGCCGCACGAACACCGGCAACTCCTCCGGCCAGACTTCCCGCACCGCCTCGGTCACCTGCAAGGTCAGGCGAATGCGATTTTCGAAATTGCTGCCGTATTCATCACGTCGCTGGTTGCTCAACGGCGACAGAAACTGATGCAGCAGATAGCCATGCGCCGCATGCACTTCAACCACCTTGAAACCTGCTGTCAATGCACGCTGCGCGGCCTCGACGAAGGCCTGAATCACTTCATCGATCTGCGCTTTGCTCATCTCGACAGGCGCAGTGTGCTGCGGATCGAAGGCAATTTTTGACGGACCGATCGGCACCCAGCCACCGTCTGCGGGCTTGACGCTACCCTGCTTGCCCAGCCAGGGCCGATAGGTACTGGCCTTGCGTCCGGCATGCGCCAGTTGAATGCCGGGAACGGCGCCCTGGGCAATAATGAAACGGGTAATACGCTGCAGCGGCGGGATCTGCGCGTCATCCCACAGCCCGAGATCCTGGGCGGTGATGCGCCCATCGGCAGTCACCGCCGTAGCCTCGGTGAAGATCAGCCCGGCACCGCCCACCGCGCGGCTGCCCAGGTGGACCAGGTGCCAGTCATTGGCCAGGCCATCGACACTGGAGTATTGGCACATGGGAGAAACGGCAATACGGTTGGGCAGGGTCAGGTGGCGCAGGGTATAGGGTGCAAGCAGCAGACTCATGGGGCACCTCTCAAATCAAGTGGTAAGGCTCCAGATGGTTGACCGGCCGACCACAGAATCTTCCCCGCAGGTTCTTCGACCAATCATTCTGAGCCTAGACCACTTTGCCCCTTGAGTTCAGCGCGGCTCGATATGCGCGATCATCAACTGCACGCTTTCCTGACCGCGGAACTCGTTGACGTCGAGCTTGTACGCCAGTTCGACCCAACGCACCGTCGGGTTGGGCCAGACCTCACGATCGACGCCAAAGGCGATGCCATCGAGCTTGACCGAGCCGCACTCGCTCTTGAGCACCACTTTCAGGTGCCGCTCGCCCACCACCCGTTGCTCGACCAACTGGAACACCCCGTGAAACAGCGGCTCGGGGAAGTGCTGGCCCCACGGCCCGGCGTGACGCAGGGCACGCGCCAGTTCCAGGTGAAACTCTTCGACCGCCAGACTGCCATCGGAGAGCAGGCGACCGGTCAGGTCGTCTTCACGCAACTGCCTGCGCACTTCTTCATCGAAGGCCTGGGCAAACGCCGGGAAGCTGTCGGCAGGCAAGGACAGGCCGGCAGCCATGGCATGGCCACCGAACTTGCTGATCAGTTGCGGATGCTGTGCCGCCACGGCGTCCAGGGCGTCGCGGATGTGAAAGCCCGGCACCGAACGGGCCGAGCCCTTGAGCATGCCTTCGCCCGCATCGGCAAAGGCGATGGTAGGCCGGTGGTAACGCTCCTTGAGGCGTGAGGCAAGGATACCGATCACCCCCTGGTGCCAGTCCGGCTCGAACAGGCATAGGCCGAACGGCATCGACTCCAGTGGTAGATCCTTGAGCTGGGCCAGGGCTTCACGCTGCATCCCCTGCTCGATCGACTTGCGGTCCTGGTTCAACTCATCCAGTTGCCCGGCCATTTCCCGTGCCAGGTTTGGGTCGTCACTGAGCAGGCATTCGATGCCCAGGCTCATATCGTCCAGACGACCGGCGGCGTTCAGGCGTGGGCCGAGGATGAAGCCGAGGTCGGTGGAGGTGATGCGTGCATGATCACGCCGCGCCACCTCAAGGATGGCCTTGAGCCCGGGCCGGGCCCGCCCTGCCCTGATCCGCTCAAGGCCTTGATGGACGAGGATGCGGTTGTTGGCGTCCAGGGGCACGACGTCAGCAACACTGCCCAAGGCGACCAGATCGAGCAGTTCGCCGATATTCGGTTGCGGTGCGTTGTCGTAGTGCCCGAGGCTGCGCAAGCGTGCGCGCAAGGCCATCAGCACGTAGAAAATCACCCCGACCCCGGCCAGCGCCTTGCTCGGGAACTCGCAGCCGGGCTGGTTGGGATTGACGATGGCATCGGCTGCCGGCAGTTCATGACCTGGCAGGTGATGATCGGTGACCAGCACCTTCAGCCCGGCAGCTTTGGCTGCGGCCACACCCTCTACGCTGGAAATGCCGTTGTCCACGGTAATCAACAGTTGCGGCTGGCGTTCCAGGGCAACCTGAACGATTTCCGGGGTCAGGCCATAACCGTATTCGAAACGATTGGGCACCAGGTAATCGACATGCGCCGCCCCCAACAGGCGCAGACCCAACACCCCCACAGTACTGGCAGTCGCGCCATCGGCATCGAAGTCGCCAACGATCAGGATGCGCTGGCGCTGGGCCAGGGCCTCGACCAGCAGGTCTACCGCCGCGTCGATACCTTTGAGCTGCTGGTAAGGCAGCAGGCGTGCCAGGCTTTTGTCCAGTTCCGTTGCACTTTGCACGCCGCGGGCGGCGTACAGGCGGGTCAGCAGCGGCGGCAGGTCGCCAAGAAACGGCAAGGTATCCGGCAGAGGGCGTGGTTCGATGCGCATAACGTCAGCCGCGCTCGCCCAGCAGCCACTGCAGCTGCACTTCATGCTGACCACGGTCATCAGTGACGAAGATCGTGCCTTCACTGATCATCACGTCCCACTTGATCGCACGCGGCATGTCGGTGGCCAGGGTTTCGAGCACTTCCTGCGGTACGGCAGCGATGTTCAGGTTCTTGAGGTTCTTGACCGCCGGGACAACCTTGTTCTCCCATACGCGCAGGCTGCCATAGGCCAGCAGGCTGGTGCGCTCGGTGCGGCGCGAGCACCAGGTCAGGCGTTCGGCGTCCGGTTGACCGACTTCAATCCAGTGCAGGATGCGGTCGTCCAGGCTTTTTTCCCACAGGGCAGCTTCGTCCACGTCCGACAGACCCCGACCAAAGCTGAGTTGCTCGTTGTACCACAGGGCGTAGGCCAGCAGCCGTACAGCCATGCGCTCCTCGGTTTCCGAAGGGTGACGGGCGATGGTCTGCTTGACGCTTTCATACACGCCGCGGTCGAGATCGGTGAGGTTCAGTTCAAACTTGTAGGTGGTGGAAGGCTGGGCCATGGACGGGCTTCTTGCGGCAAGGAAAGTCGCCCAGTCTAACCGATCCGCATATTCCTTGCGCCGCGGCAGTATCTGGGCGCGCCCAGCTATGATAAAAACGGGGGCTCTGCCCAGCTGCTACGGATGCCTCATGCCTACGCCCAGCAAACCCCTCGCCGGCCTCAAAGTCATCGAACTCGGCACCTTGATCGCCGGCCCGTTTGCCTCGCGCATCTGCGCCGAATTCGGTGCCCAGGTGATCAAGGTCGAGTCGCCCGATGGCGGCGACCCGCTGCGCAAATGGCGCAAGCTGTACGAGGGCACGTCGCTGTGGTGGTTCGTCCAGGCCCGCAACAAACAGTCGCTGACCCTCAACCTCAAGCATGCCGAAGGCATCGAGATCCTGAAAAAGCTGCTGGCCGACGCCGACATTCTTATCGAGAACTTCCGTCCCGGTGTGCTGGAAAAACTCGGCCTGGGCTGGGACACCTTGCACAGCCTGAATCCGAAGCTGGTCATGGTGCGCCTGTCCGGCTTCGGCCAGACCGGGCCGATGAAAGATCAGCCGGGCTTTGGCGCAGTCGGTGAGTCGATGGGCGGGCTGCGTTACATCACCGGCTTCGAGGATCGTCCACCGGTACGCACCGGCATTTCCATCGGCGATTCCATTGCCGCGCTCTGGGGTGTGATCGGCGCCTTGATGGCTTTGCGTCATCGCGAAGTCAATGGCGGTGCGGGCCAAGTGGTGGATGTCGCCTTGTACGAGGCAATTTTCGCGATGATGGAGAGCATGGTGCCCGAGTTCGACGTGTTCGGCTTCATTCGTGAACGTACCGGCAACATCATGCCCGGCATCACCCCTTCCTCGATTCACACCAGCGCCGATGGCAAGCATGTACAGATCGGTGCCAACGGTGATGCGATCTTCAAGCGTTTCATGCAGGCCATCGGTCGCCAGGACCTGGCCGATGATCCAGCGCTGGCCAGCAACGATGGCCGCGATCTGCGCCGCGACGAGCTGTACGCGGTCATCGACCGCTGGGCCCGTAGCGTGCCGCTGGATACGCTGATGCAGGTGCTCAACGATGCCCAGGTCCCGGCCAGCCGTATCTTCAGTGCCGAAGACATGTTCAGCGACCCGCAGTTTCTGGCCCGCGAGATGTTCCTGCAAGCCAAACTCCCCGACGGTAAGCCGTTCAAGATGCCCGGGATCGTGCCCAAGCTGTCGGAAACACCAGGCTCCAGCGAATGGGTCGGGCCAGAACTGGGCGCGCATACCGAGCAATTGCTGGGTGCGCTGGGCTACGACGCACCGGCCATTGCCCGCCTGCGCGCGCAGGGCGCGGTGTGAAGCATCGCCTCTAACCCTGTTACCGGCCCGACGGTGGAGACTCGTACATGACCGATCGCAAGCGTCCGCGCTGCCGCACGCTGCTGACCTTGATGGTGTGTACCCTGTTGGGTGCGAGCATGCCCGGGGTTGTCTCGGCCAAGGAGCGATTGCTTTGGGTGCTGCGCGACTTGCCGCCGTTGACCGTTTTCGAAGGAACCGGCAAAGGTCAGGGTGTCGTGGATCAGTTGTTGCCCATGCTGATCGAGAAAATGCCCGAATACGACCACAGCGTCATGCGGGTCAATCGCGCACGTGGCAATCAGATGCTGCAAGAAGGCCGCCTCACGTGCGATCCCACCCTGCTCTGGACCCCCGAACGCGCCCGCTATGTGCACTTTTCACAACCGAGCCTGGGCATTCTCAGTAGCGGCCTGGTGGTACGCCAACAAGACCAGGCGTTACTGGCGCCTTACCTGAAAAACCAGGAAATCGACCTGCGCACATTGCTCACCGGCACCTCGCTCAAACTGGGCGTAGTTGCCGAACGCAGCTACAGCCCGCCGGTCGACGCCTTGCTCAAGACCCTGTCCGACGAAACGCTCAGCCGTCACTATGGCAATGATGCGGTCAGCAACCTGTTGCAGATGCAAAAGCGCCAGCGCTTGCAGTTGCTGCTCGGCTACTGGCCGGAGGCCCGATACCTGATCCAGCAGCAAGGATGGACAACAGACGACTACAGGTTCTATCCGATCCAGGGCGTGGCACGCTACCAGTTCATCCATGTCGGCTGTGCCGACACGCCACTGGGACGCGAGGCCATCGGCCATATCGACCAGCTGCTCAAATCCTTGCGCCGCGATACCCTGCCACAACTGTATGCGCAGTGGCTGGATCCGCAATCGCGCGAACTCTATCTACAGGACAGTCGACAGTTTTTCCTTGACCCACCTTGAACAGGCGACTAGAACCCTGACGCTGGACAACCGGAGCCTGTTTTGAGTACTTCCCCCTTACCGCCATTGCGTATCGTCCTGGCTGACGATCATCCGATCTTTCGTATCGGCTTGCAGGCCGTCCTCGACCAGATACCGGGAGTGACGGTGGTTGCCCAGGCCGGCAGCCCGAATGAACTGCTGGCCCATCTGCAAGGGCTGGAGTGCGATGTGCTGGTGACTGATTTCATGATGCCGGTCGGGCAGCAGAACGATGGCCTGAAACTGCTGGAGCAGATTCGCCGGCACTTCCCGCGCCTGCCGATCCTGGTCGTGACCATGCTCAACAACGCCGGACTGTTCCGGGCGATGCTCGCCCTGGGTATAAGCGGCTTGCTGAGCAAGGGCAGCCTGGCTGATGAGCTACCCCAGGCAATCAGGTGCCTGTCACAAGGAAAAACCTACCTGGCAGCCTCGGTTGAGCACCTGTTGCTGCAAGACGGCGCGGTACGTGAAGACCAGATTGGCGTACAGGACCCCCTCTCACCCAAGGAACTTGAGGTTACCCGCCTGCTCGCCGTCGGCCACACGGTGAGCCAGATCGCAACGTTGCTCAACCGCAGCAAACAGACGGTCAGCACCCAGAAAATCAGTGCCATGCGCAAACTGGGAGTGGCCAATGATGCCGCGCTCTTTCTCTACCTGCAGGAACACGGCCTGAGCTGATTGAATGCTCAGGCATAGGCCCGTTGCTTGCAGCCAGCACTGTTGCGCGCGTCGATCCAGTCGATCAGCTCCCCCCCCGGCATTGGCCGGGCGATGAAATAACCCTGCATGACCGGATGCCCGAGATCCTTGATTGCCAGCAGATCGTCAGCCGTCTCCACCCCTTCGACCACCACGTTCAGACTCATGCGTCGCGCCATCATCAGGGCCCCCGCCACCACGGCGGCCTTGCGGCCATCATGGGCCATGCCGCGGACAAACTCGCTGGGCAGTTTCAACTCGCTGAACGGTAGCTCCAGCAAGCGCTGCACGTTGGAAACCCCCATTCCAAAATCGTCGATGGACAACTGGCAACCGAGAATGCGCAAGTGCAGCAGGCCTTCTAGTTGCTGGTTGGTGAGGGTATTGCCAGCAGTTTCGACAATTTCCAGGGTCAAGGCGCTGGCCGCTACGGCATGGCGCTCCAATGCCGCCTTGACCTGATCGTGGAAGTCATCGTGCTGGAGTAGATGCGGGGCGATGTTCACCGCTACCGGCAAGGCTTTTCCTGTGCGCGACTGGAACTGCGCGCTGAATGCCAGGGCCTGGTCAAGGACGTGCCAACTCAGAACATCAATCAGCTCGGCGCCCTCGATGAGCGGAAAAAACTGCGCAGGCGACAGAATACCCAGGCTGGGGTGCTGCCAGCGTACCAGTGCTTCAACACCCACCAGCTTGCCGTCAAAACAGACCTTGGGTTGATAGTGCGCCACCCATTGGCCCTGGCTGGCGGCCAGCTCTGCCGCTGTCAGGCTGAGCAATTGCGGGTACTGCGGCGGCCCGGCAACCGGCAGCTCAGCATGGTCTTGTTCCAGGTAGCGGCGCAGCAACTGATGCAGGACCAGGCTAGTGGCTGGCTTTTCGATACAGCCCAGCACGTTCAGGCCCAAATTGCGGGCCAGCGCGCCCACGCTGTCGATCACACAGGATTCGGCCCCACTGAGGATCACCAACGCTGCCGCCAATTGATGCTCGGCCAGGTGCCGAATCAACGCCAGTCCATCCGCACCGTCCATCTGCAGGTCGCAAATGGCGATATCGACCCGGCCGCGTCGCGACAGGGTCTGACAGGCAGCCTCAACAGAATCGGCGGTCAGCACATCAAACACGCCATTGGCGTTGAGCATTTGATGCAACGCCATCAGTTGAAAGGGATGGTCCTCGAGAATCAGAACCTTGAGTGAGTGCATTGAGCATTACCCCGCAGTTGCAGTCATGTGCGACAGCACAGGCGCTACTCTAGGCAAATACGTCCCTGCAACCTATCGGACAAGTCCTAAAGTTCCTGCGGAACTTTTAACAACTCCCTGTCGATATCTACCTTGAGGTGCAACATCACCTGCTCCAGAGCGGCCCAGGCAGCCTCCAGCGCATTGGGTAGCGGATCACGGCATACCCGGGACAATGCCGCACACGCCTGCGCCAACGGCAAGGCATCAATCAGGCAGGCAACGCCTTCAAGGCGGTGCAAGGAGGCGCGGACAGCCTCCAGCGCCTGCCTCGATACCGCCTCACTGAGCAACACCTGCTCCTCGCCGAGGTTCTTGTGCAGTTCCTCCAACATGCGCCGCATTACCTGGGGATTGGCCTGGGTCATCTGCTGCAACGCCTGCATCCTGAAGCTGAACAGTGGTGCATGTGCCTCGATCACGGCAGCCAGACGGTCAAGGGAAACCGGTTTGACCAGCAACTCGTCCATCCCCGCCGCCAGACAACGCTCACGTTCTTCTTTCATCGCATTGGCGGTACATCCAACGATGGCAATTTCCGCCCGCAGATGCATGCGCTCAAAACGGCGGATGCTGCGGGCCAGAGCATAGCCGCTCATCACTGGCATGTTGCAATCGGTCAGCAGCAAATCGAAGCGCTCGGCTTGCCAGGCGTTGATTGCCGCCTGAGCACTGCCCACCGCCACCACCTGATGCCCGAGAAACGTCAATTGCTGGCTGAGTACCATGCGACTGGCGGACAGGTCATCAACCACCAGAATACGTCGTGCCGGGCTGACCTGGCGCAGCGCAGCCACGGTCACCGATTGATCTTGCGCCTGGGTGACCGGCTCCAGGGTGAGTGCCACGCGTACCTCGGTGCCGTGACCCGGTACACTTTGCAGGTTGATAGTGCCGCCCATCAGCTCTACCAGTTGCCGACTGATACTCAGGCCCAGTCCAGACCCGCCATATTCGGAAGCTGACCGCGCACTGGCCTGGGTGAACGGCGTGAACAGCTCCGCCTGTTGTTGTTCGCTGATGCCAATACCCGTATCGCGCACGCACAGCAGCAAGCCGACACCCGATGGCGATTCCAGCCCGGTTCGGCTGACTTCAACGCTGACCTGTCCCAAATGAGTGAACTTGAGCGCGTTGCCGAGCAAGTTGACCAACACCTGGCGCAGTCGCAATGGATCAAACCAATAGGCCCCTTGCGCGTCTTCTGCTACCTGCAATTGCAAGTCCAGCCCTTGGGCCAGGGCCTGGTTACGGAACTGGCTGACAATACCGTCAACAAAAGGCATCAGCGCGGTGGCCTGTGGTGCCAGCTGCAGGCTGCCGGCCTCGATCCGGGCCAGGTCCAGGCTGTCTCCGATCAAGGCAATCAACTCACTGGCCGAGCGGTGCGCTGTCTCCAGCCCGGCCGACGGCGCCTTGCCTTGCGCCAGCGCGGTTTCGCGCTCCAGCTCCAACAAGCCGATAATCACCGCAATGGGCGTGCGAATTTCGTGGCTCATCGTCGCCAGAAACGTGCTTTTGGCCTGGTTGGCCTGCTCCGCCTGCTCGCGCGCTTCCACCAGATCAGCTTCCAGGCGTTTGCGTTCGGTAATGTCGATCCAGCCACCGAGCAGCCCTTGCAATTGCCCGTCGGCGCGGTAGAACGGCACGGTCCACTGGTAGGCATCCGTGCACTGCCCTTCGAATTCGATGCGACGGTCGACGAACAACGGCTTCGGGTCTTGCAAGAGGCTCACATAGTCAGCATGCAGCTGCGTTGCCAGCTCAGGCGGAATCATCGCGATATCGGTCAGGCGCTGCCCTTTGACATCCTCCAGGCGCAACGCAAACGCCTGCTCGTAGCTTTTGTTGCAGGTAATCAGGCGCCCTTCCAGATCACGGACATAGATCGGATTGGGGATGCCGTCGAGCAATGCGCGCTTGAAGGCCAATTGATCGTTGAGGGCTTCCTCGGCCTTCTCGCGCTGGCGGATCTGTGCGCGCAGGCGACTGCTCCAGACCAGTGAAACCAGGCCGAACAGCACCGCGCCGGCCACCGCCCAGTAGACCCAAGGGGCAATTCGTTGCCAGGCGGGTGCCGGTGGTGATTGCGCGCCCAGCCATCTCATCCGCAGGGCACGAAACTCGGCGATCGGGAAGGCTTCCAGGGCCTTGTTCAGAATGCTCTCAAGCTCCGGTGCAGTGCGTCGCACAGAGAACAGATCCGCCGCCCACATGCCTTCGACACTCCGTCCAACCTTGAGGGTTGGATCATTGTTCAGCACGCCGTAGGCACCGACCTCACTGTCGATGGTTGCCACCGCCTCGCCGCTGCGCACCATTTCTCGCGCGCGCTCCAGCGAGTCCACCAACAACAGGTGGATGTCGGGGTGAGACTGGCGAATGCTGGCCTCCAGCACATGCTGGGCAGGTAATGCCAGCGTCTGTCCCTTCAGCTCATCCAGCGAGGCCAAGCCCAGCTGGGGTTGGCGAACAATGAACACCCAGCTCTGCCCACCAAAGGAATGGGTGAAGGAGAGGAACTCCCGACGCTCCGGTGAGTCGCTCAAGGTAGTACTCATGTCAGCCTGGGCACTTTTAAGCAGCGCCAGACTCTGGGCGATGGATGTAGAGGGGGTGTAAACGAACTGCAGTCCGGTCAACTGGGCAATCGTTGCCAGCACATCGCTGTTGAGGCCGACCCAGTCACCTTGGCGGTTGAGAAACAGGTACGGCGGGTACTGGCTGCCGACGACGGTCACCGTCGGATGACGGGCAATCCACTGACGCTCCTGGGCGGTCAGCGCAACCCGATGATGATCTACATCCGAACCGAGCCCGGAAGTCCAGCGGCGTAGAATTTCACGACGCACTGAATCGTCAAGACTGACCAGGGCCCGGTCGAGCATTTCCTGTAATGGCCGGTCCCGGTCGCGCACGGCAAAAGCAAAGCCTATCGGCGGCAAAGCGCTGGGACCGACAACCTGCAATCCCAGATAAGGACGCAGGGTATTGTAGGCGCGGATGATGATTTCATTGCCGATGAACGCATCGACCTCACCCTGGTTGAGGGCTTCCAGTGCACTACTGAGGTTGGGCGCCAGGATTACCTGGCTTTCGGGGTAGACCCGCTGCATCACCTGGATATCGGCATAGCCGTCGAGCAATACAATCTTCTTCCCGGCCAGTGATTCGTGCGGGACCGATGCGCCGCCGCGCACCACCACCATGGAACGGTCTGGAATGTAATCCTCGGTAAACACCAGACCTGGCACGCTGCGCTCGAATCCATTGGCACTGGTGAGCACATCGATCTCGCCCTGATGCAGCGCCTCGATGGCTTCCTCGCGTTTGGCGAACGCCCGAACCTGGGTCCGGACACCCAGCCGGCGAGTGACCAGGCTCAGGTAGTCGGCGCTGATGCCCAGGTAACGGTTGCGATCGATGGTGATATCGACCGGCTCATAATCGGCAAAGGAAATACCCACCCGTAACACCCGTGAAGGGCCGAGCCATTGTTGTTCCGCCTGACTCAGCGGCATCGGCTCAAGTTCGATGAACGGTGGTACCAGGGTGAAGGGCAACTGTGCGGCCTGCGCCCAGCTACCGGCAAAAATCCACAACAGGCAAGCCAGCATGAACCCCGCTGATCGGCGGTGTCGTTTGCTCATCGGTACTCCATCGGTGCGCCTGGCATTGGCCGGCTGAGAAACGAAAAGCCCGTCAAAGACGGGCTTTTTTGTGAGCCTGGTGACCGCTCAGAGTGGCTTGCCGCGATTGCCATGCTGACTGACGAAGGCTTGTACCGCCTTCAGATCATTGGCCAGAACCGTGCATCGTTCTTCGCGTTCGAACAGGTCGCTCAGATGCGCCGGCAGCTCCAGCGCCTTGCCGACACCCGCCTTCTCCACCGCTTCCGGGAACTTGACCGGATGCGCGGTACCCAGCACCACCATCGGCGTGTCCAGGCTGCGGCGGCACTCGCGGGCGGCTTTGACGCCAATCGCGGTGTGCGGATCAAGCACTTCGCCAGTCTGGGCGAAGACTTCGGCGATGGTCTCGCAGGTTTGCGCATCATCTACCGCCAGCGAATCGAAGAGCTTGCGCGCTTCGGTCCAGCGATCCTGTTCGACGCTGAAACCACCGCCCTGCTTGAAGTTGTCCATCAGCCCGGCAATCGCCGCGCCGTTGCGACCGTGCAGGTCGAACAGCAGGCGCTCGAAGTTGGACGAGACCATGATGTCCATCGACGGCGACAGGGTCGCGTGCAGGGTTTCCTTGACGTACTGGTTGCCGCTCATGAAGCGGTGCAGGATGTCGTTGCGGTTGGTGGCGACGATCAGCTGGCTGATCGGCAGGCCCATGTTGCGCGCCAGGTAACCGGCGAAGATGTCGCCGAAGTTGCCGGTCGGAACCGAGAATGCCACCGAACGCGCCGGGCCACCCAGCTGCAGGGCAGCATGGAAGTAGTAGACGATCTGGGCCATGATCCGCGCCCAGTTGATCGAGTTGACCGCTACCAGGCGCGTGCCCTTGAGGAAACCCTGGTCAGCGAAGCTGGCCTTGACCATTTCCTGGCAGTCGTCAAAGTTGCCTTCGATGGCGATGTTATGGATGTTCTCGCCGAAGATGGTCGTCATCTGCCGGCGTTGCACTTCCGAGACACGCTGGTGCGGATGCAGGATGAAGATGTCGACGTTGTCGCAACGACGGCAGCCTTCGATCGCCGCTGAGCCGGTGTCACCGCTGGTGGCGCCGATGATCACCACACGCTCGCCACGCTTGACCAGCACATGGTCCAGCAGACGACCCAGCAGTTGCAGGGCAAAGTCCTTGAACGCCAGGGTCGGGCCGTGGAACAGCTCCAGCACCCATTCGTTGCTGTTCAGCTGACGCAGCGGCGCGACCGCGGCGTGGGCGAACTCGCCGTAGGTTTCTTCGAGAATCTTCTTGAAGTCGGCATCGGCAATGCTGCCGGTGACGAACGGGCGCATCACCCGGAAGGCCAGCTCGTGGTATGGCAGGCCGGCCCAGGAAGCAATCTCTTCCTGGGTGAAACGCGGCAGGTTTTCCGGCACGTACAGGCCGCCGTCACTGGCAAGACCGGCCAGCAGGACGTCTTCAAAATTCAGGGCCGGTGCCTGGCCGCGGGTACTGATATAACGCATGACCTAATCCTCTAACGCAAAGACTGCTCAGTTCAGTTGTTCGACGCGGATACGCACGACGTTGCCGACCACATCCTGCAAGGCTTCCAGGGCGGTAATGGCATCGTTCATGCGTTGTTCGAGCACACTGTGGGTGAGCAGGATCATTGGCACCAGGCCGTCCTGTTCCTCGACTTCCTTCTGCATGATCGATTCGATGTTGATACCGCGCTCCGAAAGGATGCTTGCCACCTGGGCCAGAACGCCCGGGTGATCCTTGGCCTGGATGCGCAGGTAGTAGGCCGATTCGCAGGCTTCGATCGGCAGGATCGGGTGGGCCGACAGCGAGTCCGGCTGGAAGGCCAGGTGCGGTACGCGGTTCTCCGGATCGGAGGTCATCGCGCGGACCACATCGACCAGGTCGGCGACGACCGACGATGCGGTAGGCTCCATGCCGGCGCCAGCACCGTAGAACAGGGTCGAACCTGCCGCATCACCGTTGACCATGACCGCGTTCATGACGCCGTTGACGTTGGCGATCAGGCGGTCGGCCGGGATCAGCGTCGGGTGCACGCGCAGCTCGATGCCGTTGGCAGTGCTGCGCGCCACGCCGAGGTGCTTGATACGGTAGCCGAGGGCTTCGGCGTAGTTCACATCGGCGGTGGTCAGCTGGGTGATGCCTTCGGTGTAAGCCTTGTCGAACTGCAGCGGAATACCAAAGGCGATGGAGGCCAGGATGGTCAGCTTGTGCGCAGCATCGATGCCTTCGACGTCGAAGGTCGGATCGGCTTCGGCATAGCCCAGCGCCTGGGCTTCGGCCAGCACGTCAGGGAACGCACGGCCTTTCTCGCGCATTTCGGTCAGGATGAAGTTACCGGTACCGTTGATGATCCCGGCGACCCAGTTGATGCGGTTGGCCGACAATCCTTCGCGGATCGCCTTGATTACCGGAATACCGCCTGCCACGGCTGCTTCGAAGGCGACAATCACGCCCTTCTCGCGCGCCTTGGCAAAGATTTCGTTGCCATGCACGGCGATCAGCGCCTTGTTGGCGGTGACCACATGCTTGCCACTGTCGATGGCCTTGAGCACCAGCTCGCGGGCCACGGTGTAACCGCCGATCAGTTCGATGACAATGTCGATTTCCGGGTTCGTTGCGACCTCGAATACATCAGCGGTAATGGGGGTACCGGTAATCTGGCAATTCGGGTTTGGCGAACGCATGGCAATCTGTGCCACTTCGATACCACGCCCGGCGCGGCGGGCGATTTCCTCGGCGTTACGCTGAAGTACATTGAAGGTACCGCCACCGACGGTCCCCAACCCACAGATGCCTACTTTGACCGGTTTCACTGTGAACTCCCCATTGAACGAACGACGCGAAGCCGTCCGTGATAACAGCCGTCTCCCCATGGTGACGGCTCGCTTGTTGAATTATTTACCGCCGGCCAACGCCAGCTTGGCAACCTGCGGCGCCGGTTGATAACCCGGGATCACCTGACCGTCCTCAAGGACGATGGCCGGGGTCCCGTTGACACCAATCGACTGGCCCAGCTGGAATTGTTTGCTGACCGGGTTGGCACACTTGGCAGCCTTGATTTCTTTGCCGTCGATCATCTTGTCCAGCGCGGCCTTGCGGTCGCTGGAACACCAGACAGCTTGCAGTTGTTCGTCGCCCGGGGAGCCGAGGCCCTGGCGCGGGAAGGCAACGTAGCGCACTTCGATACCGCGGCGGTTTAACTCAGGAACTTCGGCGTGCAGCTTGTGGCAGTACGGGCAGGTCGTGTCGGTAAACACAGTGATGTGCGATTTGGTTTCGCCCTTGGCAGGATAAACCACCATCTCCGCGGCTGGAATAGCATTGATGCTCTTGGCGATGGCCTGACGCTCGGTTTTTTCCGTCAGGTTGACCGGCTTGCCGTTCTGGATCTGGAACAGATAGCCCTGCACGACGAACTGGCCGTCGGCGCTGGCGTACAGTACACGGCCGCCTTCCAGCTTGACTTCGTACAGACCGTTCAACGGGCTTGAGGCAACGCTCTCGACCGGTACACCGATTTCCAGGGACTGCAGGGTCTTGCGGATCGCCTGCTCGGCGTTGTCGGCGGCAGCGGCAAAAGTGCTGACCAGCGCCAGGGCGGCGGTGGCGATAATCTGGGTCACGCGCATGGGAACTCCTGAAGACGGGCAAAGGGCCAGGCAAGCAACGCACGTCCTGAAAGGACGGTGGTCGTACGGCCCTTGATGCAAACCGCCCAAGCCTACCACATCATGCCCGCCCAGACCGCCCCCAGGCGATACAAGCGCTGCGCGATCAGCCGCGCGGGTGATGCCTGGCGTGCAGTTCCTGCAAGCGTGCCCGGGCGACTTGGGTGTAGATCTGCGTGGTCGACAGATCACTGTGACCCAGCAGCATCTGTACCACCCGCAAGTCGGCACCGTGATTGAGCAGATGCGTAGCAAACGCATGGCGCAAGGTGTGCGGCGACAGGCTTTTACTGATGCCGGCGACCTGGGCCTGATGCTTGATCCGGTGCCAGAAGGTCTGCCGGGTCATCTGCTCGCCGCGCAAGCTGGGAAACAGCACATCACTCGGACGCCCGCCGAGCAGCTCGTTGCGCCCGTCGCGCAGGTAGCGCTCGATCCATACCACCGCTTCTTCGCCCATGGGTACCAGGCGCTCCTTGCTGCCTTTGCCCATCACCCGCAACACCCCCTGGCGCAGGTTGACCTGATCCAGGGTCAGGCTCACCAGTTCGGTGACCCGCAAGCCGCAGGCATAGAGGACTTCGAGCATGGCCCGGTCGCGCTGACCGATCGGCTCGCACAGGTCTGGCGCCTGCAGCAACGCTTCCACGTCTTCTTCCGACAGGGATTTGGGCAGCGGCCGCCCCAACTGAGGCATGTCGACCTGCAGGGTCGGATCGACACCAATCAGCTTTTCCCGCAGCAAATAACGATAGAAGCCACGCACACCGGAGAGAAAGCGCGCGGTCGATCGCGGCTTGTAGCCCTGATCCAGGCGCCAGGCCAGGTGATCGAGAATCAGCTCGCGCCCGGCATCGGGCAATGCCACGCCGTGTTCCTGAAGCCAGCCATTGAACAGCGCCAGATCACTACGGTACGACTCGCGGGTATTGTCGGCCAGGCCTTTTTCCAGCCACAGGGCATCGAGGAACTGGTCGATCAGGGGATGCTCTAGTGCGGGCATGACAACTCGAAGGCAAAAGACAAAAACGAAAAATTGCCGCTAGTCTTCCACAACACGGACGGCATAGGGAATTGGAATGAGCGAGCAACAGATATTGCTGACTTTCGGTGGCATCGGAGGCGCCGCCCTTGCCTGCCAGTGGCTGGCCTGGCGCCTGAAACTGCCGGCCATCCTCTTTCTCCTGCTCAGCGGCATTCTCGCCGGACCGATCCTCGGCTGGCTTGACCCGCAAGCGATGTTCGGCCCGCTACTGATGCCCCTGGTGTCGCTGGCCGTGGCGCTGATCCTGTTCGAAGGCAGCCTGACCCTGCACCTGTCGCAATGGCGTGAGATCGGTACGGTGGTCCGGCGTATGGTCACCCTTGGCGCGCTGTCTACCTGGCTCATCATCACCCTGGCGACCCATTGGCTACTCGACTTCGACTGGATGCTGGCGACCTTGTTCGGCACCCTGACCCTGGTCACCGGCCCCACCGTCATTGTGCCGATGTTGCGCGTGGTGCGACCGAAATCGACCATTGCCAACATCCTGCGCTGGGAAGGCATCGTCATCGACCCCATCGGCGCCCTGCTGGCGGTGGTGGTGTACAGCTTCATCATTGCCAGTGCGGCGGGCAACGGCCTGAGCCAAAGCCTGATGACCTTTGCCGGGGTGATCCTCTGCGGCAGTGCCTTCGGCGCCGCCGGCGGCTGGATACTGGGGCAGGTCATGCGCCAGCAATGGCTGCCCGAGTACCTGCACAACCTGGCGTCGCTGGCTGCGGTGCTGGGCATTTTCATTGCCGCCAATCAGGTGATGCACGAATCCGGCTTGCTGGCGGTGACCATCATGGGCATGTGGCTGGCCAACATGAAAGGCGTGGATGTCCGGCAGATCCTGCACTTCAAGGAAAACCTGAGCGTGCTGCTGATTTCCGGGCTGTTCATCCTCCTCGCCGCACGCCTGGACCTGCATGCCCTGATCGGTCTTGGACCTGCAGTACTGGCGCTGCTGTTGATCATCCAGCTGATCGCCCGGCCGCTGAACGTTGCACTGTCGACCTGGGGCTCGCAATTGAACTGGCGTGAACGGGCCTTGCTGAGCTGGATTGCCCCGCGCGGGATTGTCGCGGCTGCGGTGTCGGCGATTTTCGCCATCCGCCTGCACGAGGCCGGCCACCAAGGCGCCCTGCTGCTGGTGCCGCTGACCTTTGCGGTGATCATCGGCACCGTGGTGCTGCAAAGCGCCACGGCACGACCGCTGGCACGCCTACTGAATGTGGCCGAACCCGCCCCCAGCGGTTTTCTGATCGTCGGTGCCAACCCACCGGCACGGGTCATTGCCAAGGCGCTGCAACAACTCGACTGCCGGGTGCTGTTGACCGATTCGAGCTGGGAAAACATCCGTGCCGCGCGCATGGAGGGGCTGCCGACCTACTTTGGCAACCCGGCGTCACAGCATGCCGACGCCCACCTTGACCTGGTTGGCCTCGGTCACTTGCTCGGGCTTTCGCCTTCAGGAGAACTGAACACCCTGGCCTGCGCACGCTTTCGTCATGACTTTGGCCACGCGCGCCTGTTCGTGCTGGCCAGCGGCCTGGAGGCACGGCGCAGTGACAAGCATCGTGCCAGCGATGAACATCGCGGGCACGTTCTCGGCACCCAGGCCCTGACATACGTGCAACTGGCCAACCAGCTACATCAGGGCGCCGAGCTGTACAGCACCCACCTGACCGAGACCTTTGGCTGGGAGGATTATCAGGTGCTGCATGGCGAGCGGGCGACCTTGCTGTTTGCCCGGGACGCCAGTGGCTGGGTGCATGTGTTCGGACCGGACAGTGTACTCAAGCCGGGGGCTGGGTGGACGGTGGTGGCGTTGATTCAACCCGCGACAAATGATTCAGAAGCCGGGTAGTACCGGTACCGGCCGTTTGTCGTCATCGATGGCAACAAAGCTGAACAAGCCGTGAATCGCCTTTTCGCGGCTGTCGCAGCTCATGCTTTCGACAAACACCTCGACCTCGACCTTGAGGCTGGTGTTGCCGACGGTGACTACCCGGCCTACCAGCTCGACAATGGAACCGGCGGCAATCGGGTGCTTGAAGTCGATCCGGTCGGTAGACACGGTCACCAGCGGCAAGCGGCAGAAGCGCGTGGCGGCGATGAACGACACTTCGTCCATCCAGGCCAGGGCGGTTCCACCAAACAGGGTGTTGTGGTGGTTGGTGGTGGACGGGAACACCGCTTTGGTGACACGGGTCACCGACAGTTCGGTGCGGCGTTCGATTTCCTGCTCTCTGGGGCTCATAAACTTCACATCAGGGACAAATTGCAGACAACAAAAAAGCAGCCCGAAGGCTGCTTTTTTCGCATGGCGGCCGCAGCCGCCGGTCAAACTGTCATCAGGACAGTTTTTCCTTGATGCGAGCGGCTTTACCGGACAGGTCGCGCAGGTAGTACAGCTTGGCTTTACGCACGTCACCACGACGTTTCACGGCCAGGCTGTCGATTTGCGGGCTGTAGGTCTGGAAAGTACGCTCTACACCAACACCGTTGGAGATCTTGCGAACAGTGAAAGCGCTGTTCAGACCACGGTTACGCTTGGCGATTACAACGCCTTCGAAAGCCTGCAGACGCGAACGATCGCCTTCCTTCACTTTCACCTGAACGACGATGGTGTCGCCCGGGGCAAAGGTCGGGATCTCTTTGGACATCTGCTCAGCTTCGATCTGCTGAATGATTTTGTTGGTCATGCTGTGCTCCTAAGGTAAATCGTCGGATCTACCATCGATACGTTAACTATCGTCCCGCTCTCGGAGATACTCCTCGAGCAGCTTCTTCTCTTCTCCAGAAAGTGAGCGACTTTCCAGAAGATCGGCGCGTCGTTCATAGGTCCGCCCAAGGGACTGCTGTAAACGCCATCGCCGGATGTGTGCATGGTTGCCACTAAGCAACACGTCGGGAACACGCTGATCCGCATACACCTCCGGTCGGGTGTAGTGCGGGCAATCAAGCAGACCATCGGTGAAGGAATCTTCCTCCGCCGAGTCCGCATGCCCTAAAGCTCCGGGCAGCAGTCGCGTAACCGCATCAATCAGGACCATCGCCGGTAGCTCGCCACCAGACAAGACATAGTCGCCAATCGACCACTCTTCATCGACATGAGCTTCAATAAAACGCTCGTCAATGCCTTCGTAACGACCGGCTATCAGAATCAACGATTCGTGCTTCGCCAGGTCTTTGACCGCCGACTGAGTCAGCTTGCGGCCTTGCGGGCTCAGGTAAATCACCTTCGCCGCCTCTCCGGTTGCCTGCCTGGCATGTACCAGGGCGTCTTCCAGAGGCTTGATCTTCATCACCATGCCCGGACCACCGCCAAACGGCCGATCATCCACCGTATGGTGACGATCTGTGGTGTAGTCCCGCGGATTCCAGCAGGTCAGTTGCAACAACCCCTGCTTTACCGCGCGGCTGGTAATGCCGTACTCACTGATGGCCGAGAACATCTCGGGGAACAACGTAATGACATCTACGCGCAGGCTGGCCATTGCTTAGAAGTCCGCATCCCATTCGACCCTCATCTCGCCTGCAACCAGGTCGATCTTCAACACGCATTGCTCTGTGTAGGGCAACAGGCGTTCACGATCATCCAGGCTGCCCGCGCAGGGCTTGACCACCATTACATCGTTCGCGCCGGTCTCCAACAGGTGATCAACCTTGCCGAACAGCTGTTCGTCCTGGTTGATGACTTTCAGACCTACCAACTGGTACCAGTAGTACTCGTCGCTAGGCAGGTTGGGCAAAAGGCTACGCGAGATACAAATCTCATAACCGCTCAGAAGACGTGCTTCATCACGATCGTCGAGGCCTTTGAGCTTGGCGACCAGGTCCTTTTGAGTGGAACGGCCACTGACCAGCTCGACCTGTTTTACCTTCCCTTCGTGCCGAAGCGTCCAGTTACGGTAATCCAACAGGTTTTCAATCGGATCGGTAAAGGAAAAGACCTTCACCTCGCCGCGAACGCCGTGAACCGAAAAAATCTTGCCGACAACGATCAAGTCATCAGCTTTTTCTGGCGTCGCGCTCATCGTGCTCAGGCAGCAGCCTTGGCAGCTTGTTTCAGCAGTTGAGCAACGCGCTCGGACGGCTGTGCGCCAACGCTCAGCCAGTGAGCAACGCGGTCTTCTTTAACGGACAGACGAACTTCCTGACCACGAGCGATAGGGTTGAAGAAACCAACCTGCTCGATGTGCGAACCGGTAACCGGGTTACGCGAGTCGGTCACGGTCAGGGTGTAAAATGGGCGCTTTTTAGAGCCACCACGGGCAAGACGGATGGTTAGCATTGAACATCGTTCCTGTAGTCGGTGCTGCAAATCATAATGCACAGCGGGCACACGGGTGCCCGAAAGGCCGCATATTCTCAAGGAATATCCGGACTTTTGCAAATGCCTTTTTACCGGGGGCAAATAGGCCTGCCTGCAGATTTGCGAATAACGCTGCCTTATATAAGGCAACAGTGTCCCGCCGAGGGCGGGGTTCCGATCATCGGCGCGCATTCGCGCCGACGACCTGAATAGGGTTACAGCTTGGGCATGCCGCCGCCGGGCATCATACCGCCCAGGCCGCGCATCATTTTCGCCATGCCGCCTTTGGCAGAAAACTTCTTCATCATCTTCTGCATCTGCTTGTGCTGCTTGATCAGGCGACCGATATCCTGCACCTGGGTGCCGGAGCCCATGGCGATCCGACGCTTGCGCGAACCGCTGATCAGCTCAGGGTCGCGGCGCTCGGCCGGGGTCATGGAGTTGATGATCGCTTCCATCTGCTTGAACTGCTTTTCGGCTGCGCCCTGGGCATTGCCCATCTGCGCCAGGTTGACCCCACCGATGCTTGGCAGCTTGTCCATGAGGCCGCCGAGGCCGCCCATGTTCTTCATCTGTTGCAACTGGTCACGGAAGTCTTCGAGATCGAAGCCCTTGCCCTTCTTCAGCTTCTTGGCCAGTTTGTCGGCCTTTTCCTTGTCGAGGGTCTGTTCGGCCTGCTCGATCAGGCTGAGCACGTCGCCCATGCCAAGGATGCGCGAAGCAATACGGTCGGGGTGGAACGGCTCGAGCGCCTCGCTCTTCTCGCCCATACCGATGAACTTGATCGGCTTGCCGGTAATGGCCCGCACCGACAGCGCGGCACCGCCACGGGCGTCGCCATCGACCTTGGTCAGGATCACACCGGTCAGCGGCAGCGCATCACCAAACGCCTTGGCGGTGTTGGCCGCATCCTGGCCGGTCATGGCGTCGACCACGAACAAGGTCTCGATCGGCTTGACCGCGGCGTGCAGGTCCTTGATCTCGGTCATCATCTCGGCGTCGATGTGCAGACGACCGGCGGTGTCGACGATGACCACGTCGATGAACTTCAGCTTGGCTTCACGGATCGCCGCTTCAGCGATGGCCACTGGCTTCTGGCTGATATCGGACGGGAAGAAGGTAACGCCGATATCGCCCGCCAGTGTCTCCAGCTGTTTGATCGCCGCCGGACGGTAGACGTCAGCCGACACCACCATCACCGATTTTTTCTTGCGCTCTTTCAGGAAGCGCGCCAGCTTGCCTGCGGTGGTGGTCTTACCCGCACCCTGCAAACCGGCCATCAAGACCACAGCTGGCGGCGCGGCGTTGAGCGTCAGCTCTTCGTTGGCCGCACCCATCATGTCTTCGAGCTCGGCCTGGACAATCTTCACGAATGCCTGGCCCGGGGTCAGGCTGCGCGACACCTCGGTGCCGACTGCGCGCTCCTTGATCTTGTTGACGAAATCCTTGACCACCGGCAGGGCGACGTCAGCCTCGAGCAACGCCATACGCACTTCACGCAGGGTGTCTTTGATGTTGTCTTCGGTCAGCTTGGCCTTGCCAGTGACATGGCGCAGCGTCTGTGACAGACGGTCGGTCAGGTTTTCAAACATGGTGATCCTTTCAGGCTCTGTAGAACCGAGGTTTATCAGCTGCCTCTGGCGTATTCGACGGGCCTTGGGCAGGGGCAGATCGGCGATTATAACGAAGACTCGGGCAAGCGCACACCTCGCCGTCGGCTGGCAGTCTTCCTTGGCAGGCGCGTTCTATGCCAAACTCAATTCTTTTCGGGCTTGCCTAACAGGACTTATGCTCCCCTTGTCACCCAGTTTGCTACCCAACCTGATCGCCGCCTGCCTGTATGCCGCCGCGACTCTCTATCAAGGCTCCCGCCTGGCGCAAGGCGCCAAGGCCGACAAGCGCCTGCTCGGCCTGCTGGGCGCGCTGGCGGTTGTCGCTCAGGGCACGGCACTGTTCTGGCAGTTGCTCACGCCCTTGGGCCTGAGCCTGGACTTTTTCAGTGCCGCCAGTCTGATCGCCACAGCGGTGATTACCCTGACCTTGCTGGCCTGCCTGCGCATTCCGGTGGAAAACCTGCTGCTGCTGTTGTTCCCGCTGGGCATGCTGACGGCGCTGACTTCACAGTTCGCGCCACCGGGCACGGTGCCGCTGATCAACGAAGAACCGGGGATTCTGGCGCATATTCTGCTGTCGATCCTGGCCTACGGCATGTTCACCATCGCCGTGTTCCAGGCGCTGTTGCTGCTACTTCAGGATCACCAGCTCAAACACAAGCACCCTTCGGGGCTGATCAAGAACTTTCCGCCCCTGCAAACCATGGAAAGCCTGCTGTTCGGCTTTCTCTGGGCCGGCTGGGGGCTGCTGTCGCTGTCGCTGATTTCCGGCTGGCTGTTCCTCGACAACCTGTTTGCCCAGCACCTGGTGCACAAGACCTTGCTGGCCTGCGTGGCCTGGATAGTCTTCAGTGTGCTGCTGTGGGGCCGCACCCGTCTGGGCTGGCGCGGTCACAAGGCAATCCGCTGGACCCTGGCCGGGTTCTGCCTGCTGATGCTGGCCTACTTCGGCAGCAAGCTGGTACGCGAATTCATCCTGCATATCTGACGGGCACAGTTAATGGACGCGCTGCCGTTAGGCCCCTTGCTTGGCATACTGGTACTGGCCCTGCTCTGGTCGGCGCTGTTCACTGCGGTGGACGCCGCCCAGCAACAACTCAATAGCGCCCGGCGCAACGGCCTGACCGACGAACACCCGGAACTGGCGGTCGCGCCGCAGGCCCTGGTGCTCTGCTCGACCCTGGGCAAACTGCTGGTGCTGGCCCTGGCCTGCCTGCTGGGTCAGCGCTACAGCGGTGAACACGGCTTCTGGCTGGCCGGGTTGACCGCCGCTGTCGTACTGCTGGTGCTGGCTGAATACCTGCCACGGCAACTGGCCCGGCGCAATCCGCACACCTTCATTGCCCTGGGCAACAGCCTGCTCAAAGCACCGCTCAAGATGCTCCAGCCCCTGGCCTGGCTGCTCGATGGTTGCGCACGATTGCTGCTGCGCCCGTTTCGCATCCAGCCGCATGCGGTGAGCCTGCACGAGCAGGATGACGATGCCGACGCGGAAGAACACCTGCACGCCGACCATCGCCTGAATCTGCCCGAAAGCCTGCTGGCGCTGGACAAGATCACCGTCAATGACATCCTGGTGCCGCGCAACGACGTTGACGGTATCAACCTCGACGACTCGATCGAGGCGATCATCGAGCAACTGATCATCAGCCGCCACACCCGCCTGCCGGTGTACCACAGCGACATCAACCAGGTCGAAGCCATCCTCAACACCAAGCTGATCAGTCACCTGCTGCCCAAGGCCGAACTGACCCGCGAGGCCCTGCAGGCAGCCTGCTACGACCCCTACTTCGTCCCGGAAAGCACGCCCCTGCAATTGCAGTTGCTCAACTTCCACAAGCAGCAACGGCGCCTCGGCGTGGTGGTTGACGAATATGGCGAGGTATTGGGCATCGTCACCCTCGAAGACATTCTCGAGGAGATCGTCGGCGAATTCGAAGACGAGCACCACCAGGACAACCCGCACATTCACCCGCAGGGCGACGGGCGCTTTGTCATCGAAGGCACCGTATCGATTCGCGAGCTTAACCGCAGCCTCGGCTGGCACCTGCCCAGCGACGGGCCAAAGACCCTCAACGGCCTGGTCACCGAAGCGCTGGAAAGCATTCCGGCCAGTGCGGTATGCCTGAAGATCGGCCGTTATCGCCTGGAAATCCTCGAAACAGAAGACAATTGTGCCAGCCGCATACTGGTCTGGACCGTGACTCGCTAGCTATACTGCGGTCACGCTTACCCAGCCTGGCCGTCTCGCTTGCTACCCGCTCCCAGCGTCTCCCGGCCAGCCCGCACAACTGAATAGCGCGCTTTTCCGGCATTGCTTCACACCCCGAACATTGCCTGCGCCGCCCCTATCCCCAACGGGCGTATGCTCAGTCACGCGACCAACAACAATACGCTTCGGCTCCCGCTTGCGGCGCCTGTGTGCTGATGCCTGCCCGTGCAGGCCGGCAAAGGCGTCCATGGAGCACTCGACTGTCAGGGATAATCGCATGACGACCAGCAGCACCTACTCCGAAACGGCCCAGGCCAGCCCCGGCAACTCGCCGGCACGGGTGGCCACCGCCAGCTTTATCGGCACCGCCATCGAGTTCTACGATTTCTACGTCTACGCCACCGCTGCCGCGCTGGTAATCGGCCCGGTGTTCTTCCCGCAGACCTCCGGCACCGCGCAGATGCTCTCGGCGTTCCTCACCTTCGGCATCGCCTTCCTCGCCCGCCCTCTGGGCTCTGCCCTGTTCGGCCATTTCGGTGACCGTATCGGGCGCAAATCGACCCTGGTCGCCTCGCTGCTGCTGATGGGCGTGTGTACCACGCTGATCGGTGTGCTGCCGGGCTATGACAGCATTGGCGCCTGGGCACCGATCCTGCTCTGCGTACTGCGCTTCGGCCAGGGCCTGGGTCTTGGTGGCGAATGGGGCGGCGCCGCGCTGCTGGCCACCGAGAACGCACCGAAAGGCAAACGGGCCTGGTTCGGCATGTTCCCGCAGCTGGGCCCCTCAATTGGTTTTCTGGCCGCCAATGGTCTGTTCCTGACCCTGGCGATGACCCTCACGGACGAGCAGTTCCGTAGCTGGGGCTGGCGGATTCCTTTCCTGCTCAGCGCGGCGCTGGTGATCGTTGGCCTGTATGTGCGCCTTAAACTCGAAGAAACGCCAATTTTCGCCAAGGCCGTGGCGCGTCACGAACGGGTGAAAATGCCGGTGATCGAACTCTTCTCGCACTACTGGATGCCGGTTTTGCTGGGGGCTTCGGCCATGGTGGTGTGTTACGCGCTGTTCTACATCTCCACGGTGTTCTCGCTCAGCTATGGCGTGTCGACCCTGGGTTACAGCCGCGAAACCTTCCTTGGCCTGCTGTGCTTTGCGGTGCTGTTCATGGCCCTGGCCACACCGCTATCAGCCTGGCTCAGCGATCGCTACGGGCGTAAACCGGTGCTGATTGTCGGCGCAGTGCTGGCGATTCTCTCGGGCTTTACCATGCAGCCGTTGCTGACCTCGGGCTCCACTGCCGGGGTGGCGCTGTTCCTGGCCATCGAGCTGTTCTTGATGGGCGTGACCTTCGCGCCGATGGGCGCGCTGCTGCCTGAGCTGTTTCCGACCCATGTGCGTTATACCGGCGCTTCGGCGGCATATAACCTGGGCGGTATCGTCGGGGCTTCGGCGGCGCCGTTCTTTGCCCAGAAGCTGGTGGCGATGGGTGGCTTGAGCTGGGTTGGCGGGTATGTGTCGGCGGCGGCTGTATTGAGCCTGATTGCCGTGTTGTGCCTGAAAGAGACCCGGCATTCGGAGCTTTAACAGCGAGGGCTTCAGGCAGCCCTATCGCCGGCAATGCCGGCTCCCACAGGATTCAGCAGGACTATTGTGGGAGCCAGCTTTGCTGGCGATGAGGCCCTCAAGGTTTAGAGTTCTACCTTGACCGCCTGAGAAGCCCGGGTCGCCTTGGCCCGCGCAGCCTCGATCGACTCATCACGCGCCAGGCACACGCCCATGCGACGCTGACCGTTGACTTCAGGCTTGCCGAACAGGCGAATGGCGGTATCCGGCTCGCTCAACGCGGCGCCAAGGTTGGCGAATGCCGTCTGCTGCGATTGACCCTCAACCAGAATCACCGCCGAGGCAGACGGACCGAACTGACGAATCAGCGGGATCGGCAGGCCAAGGATTGCCCGCGCATGCAGGGCGAACTGCGACAGGTCTTGAGAAATCAGGGTCACCAGACCGGTATCGTGCGGACGTGGCGACACTTCGCTGAACCACACCTGATCACCTTTGATGAACAGTTCGACCCCGAACAGACCACGACCGCCCAGCGCCTCAGTGACCGCCTTGGCCACCCGCTCGGATTCGGCCAAAGCCACCGGACTCATGGCTTGCGGCTGCCAGGACTCCTGGTAATCGCCCTTCTCCTGGCGATGACCAACCGGCGCGCAGAACGTAGTACCGCCGATGTGACGAACGGTCAGCAGGGTAATTTCGTAGTCGAAGTCGATGAAGCCTTCAATGATCACCCGACCCTTGCCGGCACGCCCGCCTTCCTGGGCATAGTCCCAGGCTTTCTGCACATCATCAGCGCTGCGCAGCAGGCTCTGGCCCTTGCCCGAGGAACTCATCACCGGTTTGACCACACACGGGAAACCCAGGTCTTCGACGGCGTTGCGGTAGTCCTCGAAGGTATCGGCAAAGTGGTAAGGCGAGGTTGGCAGATCCAGTTCTTCGGCCGCCAGACGGCGAATGCCTTCGCGGTTCATGGTCAGCTGCGTGGCACGTGCGGTCGGGACCACGTTGAAGCCTTCGTTTTCCAGCTCGACCAGGGTCGCGGTGGCAATGGCTTCGATTTCCGGCACGATGTAGTGCGGCTTCTCGGCCTCGATCACTGACCGCAGTGCTGCGCCATCGAGCATGTTGATGACATGGCTGCGATGGGCCACTTGCATGGCCGGGGCATTGGCGTAACGGTCCACGGCAATCACTTCAACGCCCAGGCGTTGCAGTTCAATCACCACTTCCTTGCCCAGCTCGCCACAGCCACAGAGCAGTACGCGGGTCGCGGTCGGCGACAATGGGGTTCCGATACGGGTCATTTCAGGTCCTCAGAGGGAAGGATTCCAGGACTGCCCGATGATCAGGCCAGTCCGGTGAAAAGGAGCGCCATTTTACATCAACCGGACCGCTGGGCCTCAGCCAGTGATGGCCGTCTTGCGCAGACGCCAGGCCATGATCAGCCACACCGCGGTGACCCCGGCGAATTTCGAGGCCAGGGCGGTGCCGGCCACAGCCGGGGTCAAGGCACCGATCATGCCGAAGAAGATGAAGGTGTCGATCGGGATGCTCAGCGCCGAGCTCAGCCACAGGCGGTCGTGCAACGGCCGCTTGGTAATGCTGAAGACCAGCCAGTCGATCAGTTCGGAGACCGCGAAGGCGCTGGCACTGGCCAGGGCAATGGCAGGCTCGGAGGTGACATAGGACAGCACCAGCGCGACCAGCATGGCGATAAGCGCACCGTGACCGTAGCGGGTCTGCACCATGTCCCGAAGGATAAACACCAGCCCGCCCCAGGCGGACCAGATGACGTCCAGGTGCGGGGCACTGGAGAAGGCGTAGTTGATCAGCACGACACTGCTGATGTAGGCAATCAGAAAAGGCATGGAATAGACCGCTGGGCAAGCCCTACAGGGTACTTGAGCAGCCGCCCGCGGCCAAGTGGCGGATCAGCATGGCGCGCCACTGACGCTAAAGATCAGCCCCGCCGCCACAGCCCGCTCGTGGCACAGCTTGAGCACCTGGCGACGTTCGCTGTTGTCCATTCGGCCCCAGCGGGTGATTTCCGCAGCGCTGCGCTGACAGCCGGTGCAGATGTCAGCCTCGTCCAGGGCACAGATTTGCACGCAGGGCGAGGCGACCGGACGCTCAGTACTACTCATCAATCCTCCTGCGGGGCCAGATCGCGGGCATAGCGCTCGGCGTTATGCACGTAATGCGCGGCACTGGCTTCAAGCATCTTCTTCTGCGCTTCGGTCAGTTCACGCACGACCTTGCCTGGCGAACCCATCACCAGCGAGCCGTCGGGAATTTCCTTGCCCTCTGGAATCAGCGCGTTGGCGCCAATGATGCAGTATTTGCCGATGCGCGCACCGTTGAGAATCACCGCGTTGATGCCGACCAGGCTGTAATCACCGACGCTGCAGCCATGCAACATGGCGTTGTGACCGATGGTCACGCCTTTACCCAGGGTCAGCGGCGCGCCCATGTCGGTATGCATCACCGTACCGTCCTGAACATTACTGTACTCACCGATGTCGATCAGTTCGTTGTCGCCGCGCAGTACCGCGCCGAACCAGACACTGGCCCCCGCCTGCAGGCGTACTTTACCGATCAGTGTGGCAGTGGGCGCCGCCCAACTGCGTGGATGGGTTTCGACCCGCAGGTCGCCCAGACGGTATTTCATGCGTGGTTCCTCACGGTGCGGCAGTGGCGGCGGGTGAACCCGCTCAAATTGGAATGAAGCGCTCAGGCGGCTTGTGCAGATTGATGTCGGCATCGTAAAGCAAGTTGACCAGTTCGACGATCATGATCGCCGACAACCCCCAGATCTTGTATTCACCAAAGCGGTAGCTGGGCACGTACCAGCTGCGCCCCTGGTAATCGATACGGTGGGTGTGATCGCGCGGGTCCTGGCGAAAGAACTCCAGCGGCACCGTGAACACGGCGGCGATTTCAGCATCATTGGCCTGGTACTCGACATAATCGGGGATCAGGCCGACGAAAGGCGTGACCTTCAGGCCATGCAACGAGATCAGCGGGCTCAAGGGGCCGATGATTTCCACCAGGCCTGGCGGCAGGCCGATTTCTTCTTCGGCCTCGCGCAGGGCGGTAAACACCAGATCGGGGTCATCCGGGTCGCGGCGCCCGCCGGGGAAAGCCACTTCGCCACCATGGGTCGACAAGCCCTTGGCGCGCAAGGTCAAGACCAGCTCAGGCTCTTCGCTGCGGGTAATTGGCAATAACACTGCGGCCTCGGGAAAACGACGATCGGTTTCCAGGGTGCCCGGCGTATGACTGCTCACGCGGCGAAGTAGCTCGTCCAGCATTGCTCTCTCTCGATTCCAAAGCATGACCTGCATGATGCACCAAAGCCGCGAGCCGCCCAAGCCCCGAGGTGAACCGGCTTGCAGCCGCGGCGAAAGTCGCGCCAAGATAAGCACAACCTATAGGAATAAAAGCATGAAATTCTGCAGCGCGTGCGGTAATCCGGTGATTCAGCGTATTCCCGAGGGCGATACCCGCCTGCGTTATGTCTGCGATCACTGCCATACCATCCATTACCAGAACCCCAATATCGTCGCCGGCGTGCTACCGATCTGGGGCAGTCAGGTGCTGTTGTGCCGCCGGGCCATCGAGCCACGCCGCGGCTACTGGACCCTGCCCGCCGGTTTCATGGAGAACGGTGAAACCCTGGAGCAGGCCGCCCGCCGCGAAACCGTCGAGGAAGCCTGCGCCCGCGTCGGGCAGATGAGCCTGTACCAGCTGTTCGACTTGCCGCATATCAACCAGGTGCATGTGTTCTTTCGCGCCGAACTTGCCGACCTGGACTTTGCCATCGGCGTCGAAAGCCTGGAAGTGCGGCTTTTCGATGAAAGTGACATCCCATGGGACGAGCTGGCTTTCCGCACCGTCAGTCGTACCCTAAAATGCTACTATCGTGACCGCATCGAGCAGTCCTACCCGATTGGCAGCGAATGCCTGTCGCCAATGCTCGCCTCGTCACCCAACACCTAGTTTTCAGGGATATCGTTTCATGCGCTGGTTGTTTGCCCTTTTCTGCCTCAGTGTGACATCGGTGTCCCAGGCAGCGTTTACCGAAACGATCGTGACCAAGCCGATCGAAAAGGTCGCGCCCTCGCCGCTCCAGCTCAAACCCGAGCATTCGGTGCTCATCGACAAAGTCCTGGTCCTCAAGTCGCAACGGCGCCTGCAACTGATCAGCGCCGGCGCGCCGCTGAAAACCTACCGCATCTCGCTGGGCAAGCAGCCCAAGGGGCCGAAGTTGCGTGAAGGCGACAAGCGCACCCCTGAGGGACTCTACTGGCTCGACTGGCGCAAAGAGAGTGACCGTTACAACCTGGCCATGCACGTGTCCTATCCGAACATCAGCGATTCGGCGCGGGCCCGGCGTGAAGGTGTAGAACCCGGCGGCATGATCATGATCCACGGCACGCCGCTGGACGAAGAATACCCTGAAGAATTCTTCCATACCCTGGACTGGACCGAAGGCTGCATCGCCATGACCAATCGCGACATGCGCGAAGTGTGGGATTTGGTACCTGACGGCACGATGATCGAAATTCGCCCCTGACCGTGGGAGCGGGCTTGCCCCGCGATGCGAAGTAGCTGACAGCCCGCTCCCACCGGGGACAGACACAAAAAAGCCGCGACCGATGCAGATCGGTCGCGGCTTTTTTACAGGCCTCAGAAGTCGGCGAGTTGCCAGACCTCATAAGCCGGTGTTTCGTAAGGATGGCTGAGCTTGAGCGCAGCGACCACCGGCTTGATCAGCTCGTCGGCCACCACCAGCTCTACCCGCCACTCTTCGACCTGTTCGACCACCCCGCTCTGCCCGATGAACGGCTGACTGCCGTCCAGCGGGCGGAACTGGCCCTGACCCAACACCTGCCAGGCACAGCAGTCATAGTCGCCGATGCGTCCGCCGCCAGCGGCGAACACAGCAGTCTTGACCACGTCCACATGGCTGGGCGGGACGAAGAAGGCGAGTTTGTACACCCTTAGTTCACCCAGGCGCGCGCGTTACGGAACATGCGCATCCATGCCGCGTCTTCGTTCCAGTCATCCGGACGCCAGGAGTTCTGCACGGCACGGAAGACCCGCTCAGGGTGCGGCATCATGATGGTGACGCGACCGTCGCGGCTGGTCAGGCCGGTGATCCCGCGCGGCGAACCGTTCGGGTTGGCCGGGTAGGTTTCGGTAACCTTGCCGTGGTTGTCGACAAAGCGCAGGGCCACGCAACCGGACAGATCGGCTTCGAGCAAGGCTTCTTCGCTGGCGAATTCGGCATGGCCTTCACCGTGCGCGATGGCGATCGGCATACGCGAGCCGGCCATGCCCTGCAGGAAGATCGAGTTCGACTCCTGGACCTGGACCATGGCCACACGGGCTTCGAACTGCTCGGAACGGTTACGCACGAAATGCGGCCAGAACTCGGTACCCGGAATCAGCTCGTGCAGGTTGGACATCATCTGGCAACCGTTGCACACACCCAGAGTGAAGCTGTCGGTACGCTCGAAGTACTGCTGGAACGCTTCGCGGGCACGGCTGTTGAACAGCGCCGACTTGGCCCAGCCTTCACCGGCACCGAGAACGTCGCCGTAGGAGAAGCCGCCGCAGGCGACCAGACCCTTGAACTCGTTCAGGTCGATGCGACCGGCGAGGATATCGCTCATGTGCACATCGATAGCGTTGAAACCGGCGCGATCGAAAGCAGCTGCCATCTCGACCTGGCCGTTGACGCCCTGTTCACGCAGTACCGCCACCTGAGGACGGATGCCCTTCTTGATGTACGGCGCGGCGATGTCCTGGTTGACGTCGAAGCTGAGCTTGACGCTCAGGCCCGGGTTGTCTTCTTCAAGCAGGCTGTCGAACTCCTGATCGGCGCAGTCGGCGTTGTCGCGCAGACGCTGGATCTGGTAGCTGGTTTCAGCCCATTGACGCTGCAGCTGACCACGCTCGCCCTTGAACAGCTCTTCGCCCATGTGGTGGATCAGCACTTCGCTGTTGTTGACCGGCTGACCGATCACTGCAACGCAGTCTTCACCGAGGCCGGCAGCGCTGAACTGGGCCAGCACATCCGGAGTGGCGTCCTGATGCACCTGAATCACCGCACCCAGTTCTTCGTTGAAGAGGATAGCGGCAATTTTTTCCCGCTTGCTGGTCAGGGTGTCCAGTTCCAGGCTCAAACCGCAATGGCCGGCGAAGGCCATTTCCAGCACGGTGGTCATCAGGCCGCCGTCGGAACGGTCGTGGTAAGCCAGCAGGTGGCCATCGGCGTTCAGGCCCTGGATCACTGCGAAGAAGGCTTTGAGGTCTTCGGCGTCGTCGACGTCCGGGGCCTGGCTGCCGAGCTTGCCGTGGGTCTGGGCGAGGATCGAGGCGCCCATACGGTTCTGGCCGCGGCCGAGGTCGATCAGGATCAGGTCGGTTTCGCCCTTGTCCATGCGCAGTTGCGGGGTCAGGGTCTTGCGGATGTCGGTGACCGGTGCAAAACCGGTGACGATCAGCGACAGCGGCGAGGTAACGGATTTCTCCGCACCCTCTTCGCTCCACTTGGTCTTCATCGACATGGAGTCCTTGCCCACCGGAATGGTCAGGCCCAGCTCAGGGCACAGCTCCATGCCGACGGCCTTGACGGTGTCGTACAGACGCGCGTCTTCACCCGGGTGACCGGCGGCGGACATCCAGTTGGCCGACAGTTTGATGTCGGAGAGCTTTTCAATGCGCGAGGCAGCCATGTTGGTCAGCGTCTCGCCGATCGCCATGCGCCCCGAGGCCGGAGCATCGAGCAGAGCCAGCGGTGTACGCTCGCCCATGGCCATGGCTTCACCGGTGTAAACATCGAAGCTGGTGGCGGTGACGGCAACGTCAGCCACTGGCACCTGCCACGGGCCGACCATCTGGTCGCGGGCAACCAGGCCGGTAATGGTGCGGTCGCCGATGGTGATCAGGAAGCTCTTGCTAGCCACGGCCGGGTGACGCAGCACGCGCTCGACCGAATCGTTCAGCTCAAGGCCGGACGGGTCGAAATCATCGCCCTGCTCGGCTTCACGGGTAACCGAACGGTGCATGCGCGGCGGTTTGCCCAGCAGCACTTCCAGCGGCATGTCTACCGGGCTGTTGCCGAAGTGGCTGTCGGTGACAGTCAGGTGCGGCTCTGCGGTGGCTTCGCCGACCACGGCGAACGGGCAGCGCTCGCGCTCGCAGATGGCCTGGAAGCGCTCGAAATCGGCGGCATCGACGGCCAGGACATAACGTTCCTGGGATTCGTTGCTCCAGATTTCGTGCGGGGCCATGCCCGGCTCGTCGTTAGGTACGTTACGCAGCTCGAAACGACCACCGCGGCCACCATCGTTGACCAGCTCCGGGAAGGCGTTGGAAATGCCGCCCGCGCCGACGTCGTGGATGAAGGCGATCGGGTTGTTGTCGCCCAACTGCCAGCAGCGGTCGATGACCTCCTGGCAGCGGCGTTCCATTTCCGGGTTTTCACGCTGTACCGAGGCGAAGTCCAGGTCGGCAGAGCTGGCACCAGTGGCAACCGAGGAAGCCGCACCACCGCCCAGGCCGATCAGCATGGCCGGGCCACCGAGGACGATCAGCTTGGCGCCGACGGTGATCTCGCCTTTTTGGACGTGATCTTCGCGGATGTTGCCCATACCGCCAGCGAGCATGATCGGCTTGTGGTAACCGCGCACTTCTTCGCCGTGCGGGGTGCTGACCGACTGCTCGAAGGTACGGAAGTAGCCAGTCAGGGCCGGACGGCCGAATTCGTTGTTGAACGCCGCGCCACCCAGCGGGCCTTCAATCATGATGTCCAGCGCGGTGACGATGCGCTCAGGCTTGCCGTAGGCCTTCTCCCAAGGCTGTTCAAAGCCCGGGATCTGCAGGTTGGAAACGGTGAAACCGGTCAGGCCGGCTTTTGGCTTGGCACCACGACCGGTGGCGCCTTCATCGCGGATTTCGCCGCCGGAACCGGTGGACGCGCCGGAGAATGGCGAGATGGCGGTCGGGTGGTTGTGGGTCTCGACCTTCATCAGGATGTGCACCGGCTCCTGCACCGCGCCGTACTGGCGGGTCTCAGGGTTCGGGAAGAAGCGGCCGGCGACGTTACCGACGATCACCGAGGCGTTGTCCTTGTAAGCGGACAGCACACCTTCGCTGTGCATCTGGTAGGTGTTCTTGATCATGCCGAACAGGCTTTTTTCCTGGCTTTCGCCGTCGATATCCCAACTGGCGTTGAAAATCTTGTGACGGCAGTGCTCGGAGTTGGCCTGGGCGAACATCATCAGCTCGATGTCGTTCGGGTTGCGTTTCAGACCCTGGAAGCTGGTGACCAGGTAGTCGATCTCGTCTTCGGCCAGAGCCAGGCCCAGATCGATGTTGGCCTGGGCCAGCGCCGCGCGGCCACCGCCGAGGATGTCCACGGAGGTCATCGGCTTGGGCTGGGCGTGGCTGAACAGGCCGGCGGCCTCTTCCAGCTTGCTCAGGACAATCTGGGTCATGCGGTCGTGCAGGACCTGGGCGACCAGCGCAGCGTCGGCCTCGCTCAGCTCACCGGCGACGTAGTAGGCGATACCGCGTTCCAGGCGCTGGACGTTCTCCAGGCCGCAGTTATGGGCGATGTCGCTGGCCTTGCTCGACCAGGGCGAGATGGTGCCGAAGCGCGGCAGGACCAGGAACAGGCGACCGCTCGGCTCCTGTACCGGTACGCTCGGGCCGTACTTGAGCAAGCGCGCGAGCACTTGCTGTTGGTCGGCAGTCAGATCGCCGTCAACCTCGGCGAAATGAGCGAATTCAGCGTACAAACCACTAACAGCGGGGACTTTCTGGCTCAATTGCTCGAGTAATTTACCGTGGCGAAAGGCAGAAAGGGCAGGAGCGCCGCGCAGGATCAACATCGTCGGGACAGCCTCAGGAAGGGGGTGTGCTTAGAGGCCGTGCATTCTAGCCTAAATCCGTCGCTTCCGGCACCCGCAACACAGCATTCTGACGCGGCCGCGTGTCGGCGAAACAAACCGGACTCAGGGGTCAAAAAAATGACCTGTCCGCGCGCCCTCCCCGGCCTAGCGCAAAGCGCGTTAGCAGACAAGCAAACCGTTGTCGAGATATGGCGGGACCGGTCCTTTGCGTATACTGCAACCTATGTTTGCCCAAACCGCTTTGCGCCAGCGTTGCGCCAGATGGCTCATCGCAACCGGACTCTTCCTGATGCTCGGTGCCTGTGTTGAAAAACCCAGCACCCTGGAGCGCGTCAAGGAGGATGGTGTGCTGCGCGTGATCACCCGCAACAGCCCGGCCACTTACTTCGAGGACCGCAACGGTGAAACTGGCTTCGAATACGAGCTGGTCAAGCGTTTTGCCGATGACCTCGGGGTCGAACTGAAAATCGAAACCGCCGACAACCTCGACGAGCTGTACGACCAGCTCGGCAAACCATCGGGGCCGGTAGTGGCGGCGGCCGGCCTGGTCAGCAGCGAGCGGCGCAAGTCACAGGTACGCTTCTCCCATCCGTACCTGGAAGTCACCCCGCAGATTATCTACCGCAACGGTCGCTCGCGGCCGACCGATGCCAAAGACCTGGTCGGCAAGAAGATCATGGTGCTCAAGGGCAGCACCCATGCCGAACAGCTGGCAGAACTGAAAAAGCAGTATCCGGCACTCGAATACGAAGAGTCTGACGCTGTAGAGGTGGTTGACCTACTGCGCATGGTCGATGAAGGTCAGATCGATCTGACCCTGGTCGATTCCAATGAGCTGGCGATGAACCAGGTCTATTTTCCCAACGTGCGGGTCGCGTTCGACCTCGGTGATTCGCGTGACCAGCGCTGGGCGGTGGCGGCCGGGGATGACAACAGCCTGCTCAACGAGATCAACGAATTTCTCGACAAGGTGCAGAAGAACGGCACCTTGCAACGCCTGAAAGACCGTTATTACGGGCATGTCGATGTGCTTGGCTACGTCGGCGCCTACACCTTCGCCCAACACCTGCAGCAACGCTTGCCGCGCTATGAGAAACACTTCAAGGCGTCGGCCAAGAAAGAGCAGGTCGACTGGCGCCTGCTGGCCGCCATCGGCTACCAGGAATCCATGTGGCAGGCGGAAGTCACCTCCAAGACCGGCGTGCGCGGCCTGATGATGCTGACCCAGCGCACCGCCCAGGCCATGGGTGTGTCCAATCGGCTGGACCCGGTGCAGAGCATTCGTGGCGGGGCCAAGTACTTCATGCACGTGAAGGAACAACTGGACGACTCGATCAAGGAGCCGGACCGCACCTGGTTTGCTTTGGCGGCCTACAACGTCGGCGGCGGTCACCTGGACGATGCGCGAAAACTGGCCAAACGCGAGGGGTTGAACCCGAACAAATGGCTGGATGTGAAGAAAATGCTGCCGCGCCTGTCGCAGAAACAGTGGTACAGCAAAACCCGCTACGGTTATGCCCGCGGCGGCGAACCAGTGCACTTTGTGGCCAACATCCGCCGTTACTACGACATCCTCACCTGGGTGACACAGCCACAGCTGGAGGGCAGCCAGGTGGCCGAAGGCAGCCTGCACGTGCCGGGTGTCGACAAGACCAAGCCGCCTGAGCCCTCGCCGCCGCTCTGAAATGCATCGCGGGGCAAGCCCGCTCCCACCAGATCTCTGTGGGAGCGGGCTTGCCCCGCGATCAAATCACCACTCAGGCCTTGGCCCGACGCGCTTTGAAGAACTCGGACAAAATCGTCCCGCACTCCTCCGCCAGCACTCCACCTTCGAACAACACCCGATGGTTGAGAAAGCCCTGGGTGAAAAACTGCCCCTGGCTCTGCACAATGCCCGCCTTGGGCTCCAACGCGCCGTACACCACCCGCGCAATGCGCGAATGAACGATCAGCCCGGCGCACATGCTGCAGGGCTCCAGCGTCACATACAGGGTGCTGCCGGGCAGTCGGTAGTTGCTCGCGGCCTGGGCGGCGGCGCGGATGGCGACCATTTCGGCGTGGGCACTGGGATCACTGCCGCTGATCGGGCAGTTGAAGCCCCGGCCAATGACCTGACCATGCTGCACCAGCACCGCGCCCACCGGCACCTCGCCCATGGCCGCACCTTGCGCCGCCAGCTCCAGGGCCTGACGCATGAACTCCTGGTCGCGGCTGCGATCGATGATTTGCGGCTGACGCATCAGGCGACCTCGATGGCGGCCATCAGGCCGGTTTCCATATGGTCGATCACATGGCAATGGAACATCCAGGTGCCCGGGTTATCGGCGACCAACGCCACCTGGGCACTCTCGTTCTTGCCCAGCAGGTAAGTATCGGTGAAGTACTGTTCCGGAAACTTGTGGCGGTTCGAGCTGAGCACCTTGAAACTCATGCCATGCAAATGGATCGGGTGCTGGTACTGAGTCATGTTCTTGAGCTCGAAGATATAGCTCTTGCCCTTTTGCAAGGTGGCGATCGGCCGCTCGGCACAGGTCTTGTCGGTGATGTCCCAGGCCTGGCCATTGATCTGCCACAGGCTAGGCGGCTTGCCGTTCTCGGTGTTGACCGAAACCGAGCCCACCCACTCGAAATTGAAGTTGAGCTTCTCGGCATTGGCCAGGTCCGGCTCGGCAATCGGGTTGGCCGGCAACGCCGGTGGCCAGTCGCCGGGCACCTCACTGCTGGCCACCGAACGCAAGGTGCCCAAGCGCACCGAGCCATCGCGCAACGACAGCTCTTCGCCGGCAGGCGGCATCTTGATTGCCAGGCAGATACGCATGCCCGGGCCGAGCCAGTAATCCTTGCCCAGCGGCCGCGGGGTGATCGGGTTGCCATCGAGGGCGTAGACCTTGGCCTCAAAGTTACCCTTGAGGTTGATCCGGTAGGTCAGGGTGTTGTCCAGGTTGAGCAGGCGCACCCGCACGATCTGCCCTTCGGGCATGTCGACGACGGCGTTGGCCTGGCCATTGATGGTGATCAAACGCCCGGCAGTCCCCCCACGGGCGGCTTCACGCGGGATGCTGAACGGCAGGTAGGCGCCCTGCTCGTCCACATGCCAGTTTTTCAGGCTCAGTGTGCGCTCATGCTTGAAGCCGGTGGGCTCGCGCTCCTCGACGATCAGCGGCCCGACCAGGCCTTTGCCGAGCTCTTCGGAGCTGTTCACATGCGGGTGATACCAGAAGCTGCCAGCATCCGGGACGCGGAACTTGTAATCGAAATACTCGCCCGGCAATACCGGCAGCTGCGAGACGTAAGGCACACCGTCCATTTCCAGCGGCAGGCGGATGCCATGCCAGTGAATGGTGGTGGCTACCGGCAGGTGGTTGATGAAACGCACACGCAGCCACTCACCCTGACGCACCCGCAACTCGGTGCCCGGCGCGGAGGGGCCGAAAGCCCAGGCCTCGGTCTTGTGGCCGGAAACCAGCTCGACATCCAGCGGCGCGGCAATCAACTCGTAGTCATGCCCGGCGTTCGGGTCGCTGCGCCCCAGCCAGTAACGGGATGCGCCACCGGCACCCAGGCCGATTGCCACCAGGCCGGTCAGGCCACCGAGTATTTGTCGCCGGGTAAAGGACATGCAGCAGGTACCTCGTAATGCCAGGAACAACATGCCGGCACCTTGCCAGGCACCAACGATGAAGGGCGAATACGATACACCTGCAATTGCGAAAGATTAAGTGAAGTGTTGCCGCAGGCAAACGCCGACAAAAAAAGGGCGCCTGAGCGCCCTTCTTCATCACGCCCGGCTGGGCGCACTCACGTTCTGGTCGTTGTGCAACTTCCACGCATCGGCAAACGGCGCCGTGCCTTTGTCATAGGGTTTGAACAGGACCATGTAGACCAGGCCGATACCAATCACCACCGCCGACGTCAGCAAGATGCCGTAGTTGCTGTACCAGGGGGCATCCGGCGTACGCGGCCAGGACATGTTGGTGATCGCCAGCAAGCCATAGACCAGCGCCAGGATGTTCACGATCCAGCCCCAGCCGCCCAGGGTGAACTGACCTGCCGGCCTCCAGCCGCGCAGCCGGGCGAACAGCGCCCCGCCGACAATCATCTGGAAGGCCATATAAATGCCGATGGCGGCGAAGCTGACAATGATCGCAATGGCGTTTTCCAGGTAGAACCCGGCACAGACGATCGCAGCCGGGATCAGACCGCAGGTGATCAATGCCGCCGTGGGCACCCGGGTATTGGGCGACAGACGCTTGAGCACACTGCTGCCCATGACCATTTCGTCGCGGGCAAAGGAGTACAGCAAACGGCTGGCCGCCGCCTGCAAGCTCAGCACGCAGGACACGAAGGACACGGTGATGACCGCCGTGACAATCTTCCAACCGGTCGGCCCGAAGGCATTGGCCATGATGGTCGACATCGGGTCCTTGTCTTCGCCGGACAGCACCTTGGCAATGTCCGGAACCGCGAGGATCAAGGCCAATGCGGCGAAAATCGCGGCACCACCACCGATGTAGATGGTCATGCGCATGGCTTTGGGAATGCGCTTGCTCGGGTTTGGCGTCTCTTCCGCCACATCACCGCACGCTTCGAAGCCGTAATAGAGGAACATGCCGGCCAGCGAAGCGGTCAGGAACGCCGGCCAGTAACTGCCGTCGATACTGATATCAAAGGTATTGAACAGCACCGAAAACGGCTGATGACGCTCGAAGATCAGCAGGTAGCCACCGATCACAATCGCTCCCAGCAGCTCGCAGATGAAACCGAACATCGCGACCTTGGCCAGCAACTTGGTCCCGCTCAGGTTCAACAGGGTTGCCAGCACGGTCAGGGCCAGCGCGACGAATGTATTGGTCACCGGGCTCGGTTCGAAGCCGAGCATCGCCGCGATGTAGGGACCGGCACCGAGCGCAACCGCAGCAATGGTCACGCACAGCGACACGGAGTAGATCCAGCCGACCATCCACGCCCAGCGCTTGCCCACCAGACGGCGGGCCCACGGATAGACGCCGCCGGAAATCGGAAACTGCGAAACCACTTCGCAGAAAATCAGGCACACCAGCATCTGCCCGAAACCGACCAGCAAGTACGACCAGATCATCGGCGGCCCGCCTGCCGCCAGGCACAGGCCGAACAGCGTATAAACGCCCACGACCGGCGAAAGGTAGGTGAAGCCCAGCGCAAAGTTTTCCCACAGGCTCATGCTTCTTTCGAAATTCGACGTATAGCCAAGCGCCTTGAGCTGGGCTGCATCGCGGTCCACCGCAGTGAGTTCGGAACTGTTCATGCTGTTATCCTGAGGACATTGTCCTGTCGGCAGTTATTGTTTTTGTTTGCAGACTTACAACTTGATCCAGGTCGCTTTCAGTTCAGTGTACTTGTCGAACGCATGCAGCGACTTGTCGCGGCCGTTGCCCGATTGCTTGAAGCCACCGAACGGTGCGGTCATGTCGCCGCCATCGTATTGGTTGATCCACACGCTACCGGCTCGCAGCGCTTTGGCGGTCAGGTGCGCCTTGGAGATATCGGCGGTCCATACGGCAGCGGCCAGACCATACGGCGTGTCGTTGGCGATGTTGATGGCTTCTTCGACGCTGTCGAAGGTGATCACCGACAGCACGGGGCCAAAGATTTCTTCCTGAGCGATCTTCATGGCATTGCTGACGCCATCGAAAATGGTCGGCTCGACATAAGTGCCACCGGTTTCCTGCAGGGTGCGCTTGCCACCCACCAGCAGCGTGGCGCCGTCATTGCGACCGGACTCGATGTAGGACAGCACGGTGTTCATCTGCTGGTTATCGACCAGAGCACCGACATTGGTTTCCGGGTCCAGCGGGTTGCCGGGCTTCCAGGCCTTCAGCGCCTCGACCACCAGCGGCAGGAATTTGTCCTTGATCGAACGCTCCACCAGCAGGCGCGAGCCTGCGGTGCAAACCTCACCCTGGTTGAAGGCAATGGCGCCAGCCGCCGATTCGGCTGCAGCCTGCAGGTCGGCAGCATCGGCGAAGACAATGTTCGGGCTCTTGCCACCGGCTTCCAGCCAGACGCGCTTCATGTTCGACTCACCGGCGTAGACCAGCAGCTGCTTGGCGATCCTGGTCGAGCCGGTGAACACCAGAGTATCGACGTCCATGTGCAGGGCCAGGGCCTTGCCGACCGTGTGGCCATAGCCTGGCAGCACGTTGAGGACGCCAGCCGGGATACCGGCGTCGATCGCCAGCTGGGCGATACGGATGGCGGTCAGTGGCGATTTCTCTGACGGCTTGAGGATCACCGAGTTACCGGTCGACAGCGCCGGGCCGAGTTTCCAGCAGGCCATCATCAGCGGGAAGTTCCACGGCACGATAGCGGCAACCACACCCACCGGCTCGCGGGTCACCAGACCGAGCTGGTCATGCGCGGTGGCCGCCACTTCGTCGTAGATCTTGTCGATGGCTTCGCCGCTCCAGCTCAGCGCTTGCGCAGCACCTGGCACGTCGACGGCCAGCGAGTCACTGATCGGCTTGCCCATGTCCAGGGTTTCCAGCAGCGCCAGTTCGTCGGCATGGGCTTCGAGCAAGGCGCCAAAACGGATCATGACCTGCTTTCTGTCTGCCGGCGCCATGCGCGACCAGACGCCGGAATCAAAGGTGGCGCGGGCCACTTCAACGGCGCGATCAGCATCTGCCGCCGAGCAACTGGCGACCTTGGTCAGCAGCCGGCCATCGATCGGACTCAGACAATCGAAGGTTTCCCGTTCGATGGCGTGGGTATAGTCCCCACCGATAAACGCACGCCCTTCAATCTTCAGGGCCTGTGCGCGAGCTTCCCAAGTGCTAAGCGTTGGATTCGTCATGACGGTGCCGTTCCTCTGTGTCGATGCCAGTGCCTGTCAACGCTCCCGTGGCTGCGGAAACCAGGCTTTTTATTAAACATATGAAACCGTATCTTATGTTCGAAGAACTGCCAATCCGCGTGTCGTTTTTATCTAAAAGCGACCTGCTTTCGGATATTCCACGCTTGAAATGGGCTTTTCTGTTGCGCACCAAGCGGCAGATGGCTAAAAGAAATCTAGTTTCATATTTTTACGGCGACCCGGATGACTGAACCGAATAAAGTGAACCGCCTGTCTTTGCTACAGGTGAGCCAGGAAGGCAAACCCGAGGAGGTAGCTCGTCGGCTGATCGAGGTCATTGACCTGGGCCTGATTGGCGAGGGCGAGCAATTGCCCAGCGAAAGCGAGCTGGCGAGCCGTTTCGGCGTGGCCACCGTTACCTTGCGCGATGCCCTGGCAATCCTGCGTCAGCGCGGCGTTGTCGCAACCAGGCGCGGCAGAAATGGCGGCAGCTTCGTCTGCGCCCCCGTGGAGGTCTCCGACGACTTTCTCAAGGCCAGGTTGAGCGCCATGAGCTCGCTGGCACTTCGCGACCTCTGCGACGAACAGATCGCGATTTCCGCCACCGCCGCGGGCCTGGCGGCTAGCCGCGCCTCCAGTGTCCAGCACCAACGACTGGAGCATTTCGTCAGCGCACTGCAGGACGCCACGGCGCGCAGCGAGCTGCGCCGGGCCGATGCCCGTTTCCACATCGAGGTTGCCGTCGCCGCCCAATCGGTGCGCCTGACCCATGCAGAAATGCGCCTGCAAGCCGAAATTGGCGAGCTGCACTGGATCTGCACCGACGAAGCACAGAAAAACACCGCCATCGCCGAGCACCGGGCCATACTCCAGGCAGTGATTGCCGGCGAATCCAACCTGGCCAGCGCGCTGACCGAAGCCCATATCAAAGAAGGCATCAAGCGCCTGATGGATTTGCGTTTCCAGTTGCTTGGGCAGCAAGAGAGCAGGTTGTCATGACCACGACAGAACAGAACGACGAGCTTCAGCAGTGCACCCAGCGCCTGGAAGCGGTTTTCAGCAAGGTATTCGAACAACTCGAAACGCTGGCCGAACAGGTGGTGACGGTGTGGGACGCACTGGCTGTCGAAGGCAGAAAACCGACCTCCAAAGACCTGGCGTTCCTGCAGGCGACCATCGAAGAGCGGCTGTCAAGCAACGACACCTACATCCACGGCACTGGCGTGGTGCTGGAGCCGGGCGAGCTGGCCGATCAAGAGCTGTTCCTCGAATGGTTCTACCGCCCCGCCAGCGGCAAAATCGCGCCGATGATGCTTAACTTCAATCGCCAAAGCGAAAGCTTCTACAACTACCAGGGCATGCCCTGGTTCACCCGGCCGAAGCTTACGCTGCAGGCATCGGTCGAAGGCCCCTTCGTGGACCTCTACGGCACCGAACTCTACATACTGGCGTTCTCGTTGCCGATCCTCGCCGGCGGGCGTTTTGTCGGCGTTGCCGCGGCGGATATAGCCATGCATGAATTCGATCAACTGCTCACCCGCTGCCTGCTGCGCATGCAGAACGAGGCATTCATCATCAACGGCGAAGGCCGTATCGTCGCAGCCAACTCCACCAATTGGTTCGTCGGCAACATGGCCAGCCGCCCTGCCGCCGCCAAGGTACACAAGCTCAAACCGCTATCGATCGACTGGTCACTGGTTGAGCTGCCGACGCCGCGATAGGCCGTTGCATCCTTAGGCAAAACTGATTTCCGTCTTTCCAACAACAGCAACAATCGAAGAGGAAATACCATGCACCGGATATCACTTCGCCTTGCCAGCATCCTGGTCTTCCTGTTGTTTGCCCAGTTCTCGGTGGCAGCGGACAAAGACAAGACGCTGGAGGTCATCAACGCCTACATGAGCGCCTGGAACAAACACGACCCCGATGCCGCGGCACAGTATTTTGCCGAGAACGGAGAATTTCTCGACGCGTCCGTAGGGGTGCCCAAAGTCGGTCGGGAAGCCGCCAGGGTCGAAGTCATCAAGCTGTTTATCGATGCAGTGCCTGACCTGAAATGGCAGATGGTTGGCCAACCAATTGTCGACGGCGACAACATCGCCTTCGAGTGGCAGTTCGACGGGCACAACACCGGTGCCTGGGCGCCTGAGACGCCAGCGACCAACAAGCCGTTGTCGTTCAAGGGTGTCAGTTTCGTCAAGCTGAAGGACGGCAAGATCGCGTCGCAGCACGACTACTATGATGCGTTGTCGTTCAACAAGCAGCTGGGTTGGTAATTTCGGTTGGCACCTTGAAGCCCACCATTACGTGGGCTTCAAGGTGTTGCTTGCGGCCTAGTGAACAAAAAGCAGCTTCGTATATTTCTCAGAGACTTTCCCGCTGCGCTCGCCGTCCACACCGTAATAGCGATCCTCACGGCACAAGCGCTCTTTGACGTCGCAGAAAATGCCATTGGCAAAGGTGAACTGGGTCGGGTCGAAGTCGCCTTGTGAAAACAGCTTGGTCGCGGCTTTCTTGCCAAGATGTTTCTCGGTCAATTCGCGGGAAACGCCGCTCTTACCGTCGACACACAGGTAACGGTCGCACAGCACGCCCGGCTCAGGCGAATTGAGGGCAACCTTCTGCTGCGCCTGTGCAGGCATTACGGATGCGGCAAGCAGCATGGCCAGAGAGAACGGAATAAATTTCGGGTTCAATCGGATAACCCCGTTTAAGTGAGTGAGCGCGCCAACACGCCTGACAATGACCGTCAGTTGCGATGGAATGTTCCCGTCGCATGGGATCGCGCCAGGCTGGAGATGAAAAAAAGCCCGCAGTTAAGCGGGCTTCTGGGTGTTTCTTGCTACTTGGTGCTGGTCAGTACCAGGCGCCCAATCATTCCCACTCGATCGTTGCTGGCGGCTTGCTCGACACGTCGTAAGTAACGCGCGAGATGCCTTCGATCTCGTTGATGATCCGGCCGCTGACAGTCTCCAGCAGCTCGTAAGGCAGATGCGCCCAACGTGCGGTCATGAAGTCGATGGTTTCTACCGCACGCAGGGCCACGACCCAGGCGTAACGACGGCCGTCACCGACCACACCCACCGATTTCACCGGCTGGAACACTACGAATGCCTGGCTGACCTTGTGGTACCAGTCGGCCTTGCGCAGTTCTTCGATGAAGATATGGTCGGCACGACGCAGCAGGTCGGCGTATTCCTTCTTCACTTCACCGAGGATGCGCACACCCAGACCCGGGCCCGGGAACGGGTGACGGTAGACCATGTCGTACGGCAGGCCGAGCTCCAGACCGAGGCGACGGACCTCGTCCTTGAACAGCTCGCGCAGCGGCTCGACCAGTTTGAGGTTCATCTCTTCCGGCAAACCACCCACGTTGTGGTGCGACTTGATCACGTGGGCCTTGCCGCTCTTGGCGCCAGCCGACTCGATCACGTCAGGGTAGATGGTGCCCTGGGCCAGGTACTTGATGTTCTCAAGCTTGTTCGACTCGGCATCGAACACGTCAATGAAGGTACGGCCGATGATCTTGCGCTTCTTCTCAGGGTCCGCTTCGCCAGCCAGGTTGTTCAGGAACTGATCTTCGGCATTGGCGCGAATCACCTTGACGCCCATGTTCTCGGCGAACATGGCCATCACTTGCTCACCTTCGTGCAGACGCAGCAGGCCGTTGTCGACGAAGACGCAGGTCAACTGGTCGCCGATGGCCTTATGCAGCAGGGCCGCAACCACCGAGGAGTCGACGCCGCCGGACAGGCCGAGCAGGACGTTGTCGGTACCGACCTGGGCACGCACCTGGGCAATCGCGTCTTCGGCGATTTTCGACGGCGTCCACAGGGCTTCGCAGCCGCAAACGTCGAGGATGAAGCGCGAGAGGATGCGACCGCCCTGCTTGGTGTGGGTCACTTCCGGGTGGAACTGCACGCCGTAGTAGCCGCGGGTGTCGTCGGCCATGCCGGCGATCGGGCAGCTCGGGGTGCTGGCGAGGATGTGGAATTCTTCCGGGATGCGGGTGACCTTGTCACCGTGGCTCATCCATACGTCCAGGCCGAGTACGCCGTCAGCATCGACGTGGTCTTCGATACCATCGAGCAGGCGGCTCTTGCCGACTACATCAACGCGGGCATAACCGAATTCGCGCAGCTCGGAACCTTCAACCTTGCCGCCCAGTTGCTCGGCCATGGTCTGCATGCCGTAGCAGATGCCGAATACCGGCACACCCAGGTCCCAGACGGCCTGTGGCGCGCGCGGGCTGTTGGCTTCATGCACGGACTCGGGGCCGCCGGCCAGGATGATACCGCGCGGAGCGAATTCGCGAATCGCTTCGTCGTCCATGTCGAACGGGTGCAGTTCGCAGTACACGCCGATTTCGCGCACGCGGCGGGCGATCAGCTGGGTGTACTGGGAACCGAAGTCGAGGATCAGGATGCGGTGAGCGTGAATGTCGAGGGCCATGACTCAATCTCGTCAGTGGTAATCGGAAACGACGCGGGGCTGTCGATAACAGCCCCGCTTGCAAGTGTTGCCAGAAGCATCAACCTACGCGGTAGTTTGGCGCTTCTTTGGTGATCTGTACGTCATGCACATGGGACTCGGCCATGCCGGCACCGGTGATACGCACGAACTCAGGCTTGGTGCGCATCTCTTCGATGTTGGCGCTGCCGGTGTAACCCATCGAGGAACGCAGGCCACCCATCAGCTGGTGGATGATCGCGGTCAGGGTGCCCTTGTACGGCACGCGACCTTCGATACCTTCCGGAACCAGCTTCTCGGCACCGGCCGAGGAGTCCTGGAAGTAGCGGTCCGAGGAGCCCTGGGCCTGGGACATAGCGCCCAGCGAGCCCATGCCGCGGTAAGCCTTGTAGGAACGACCCTGGAACAGTTCGATCTCGCCGGGTGCCTCTTCGGTACCGGCGAACATCGAGCCCATCATCACCGCCGAAGCACCGGCCACGATGGCCTTGGACAGGTCACCGGAGAAGCGGATGCCACCGTCGGCGATCAACGGGATACCGGTGCCTTCGAGGGCGGCGGCGACATTGGCGATGGCGCTGATCTGCGGCACGCCGACACCGGCGACGATACGGGTGGTGCAGATCGAGCCAGGGCCGATACCGACCTTGACCGCGTCAGCGCCGGCTTCGGCCAGGGCCTTGGCAGCAGCGCCGGTAGCGATGTTGCCACCGATGACCTGAACCTGCGGGAAGTTCTCTTTGACCCAGCGAACGCGATCGATCACGCCTTTGGAGTGACCGTGAGCGGTGTCGACCACTACCACGTCAACGCCGGCAGCAACCAGTGCGGAAACGCGATCACCGGTGTCTTTGCCAGTACCGACCGCAGCACCAACGCGCAGACGACCCTGGTCGTCCTTGCTGGCCAGCGGGTAGGCCTTGGCTTTTTCGATGTCGTTGACGGTCATCATGCCTTTGAGGGCGAATTTGTCGTCGACGATCAGCACGCGCTCGATGCGGTGTTTGTGCAGCAGTTCGCGCGCTTCATTCTTGTCGGCGCCTTCCATGACCGTGACCAGGCGCTCTTTAGGCGTCATCACTTCACGGACAGTGGCATCCAGACGGTTTTCGAAGCGGATGTCGCGAGAGGTAACGATGCCGACCAGGTCGCCATCGTGCAGCACCGGAACGCCGGAGATGTTGTTCAGGCGGGTCAGGTCGAGCAGATCACGTACCGTGGCATCAGCCTCGATGGTGATCGGGTCCTTGACCACGCCGGCCTCGAACTTCTTGACTTTGCGCACTTCGGCAGCTTGCTGCTCGATGGTCATGTTCTTGTGGATGATGCCGATGCCGCCTTCCTGGGCCATGGCAATGGCCAGACGGGCTTCGGTCACGGTATCCATGGCGGCGGAAACCAACGGAATATTCAGCTCGATGCCACGGGTCAAACGGGTCTTGAGACTGACTTCATTGGGTAGCACCTCTGAATAACCAGGCACTAGGAGAATGTCGTCGAAGGTCAGGGCTTCTTGGCTGATACGCAGCATCGCGGGGGCTCCCGGGCGGGAAAAATGGAAGCGCGCCATTATACTCATCCAGAGCCCTTCACTCAATGCAAAGATCGGTCCTTCGGTCAGTTACCGCTGCGCTTTACCTGCACCACGGCCACCGGCTGATCCAGCCAGTCGGCAAAGTCATCGAGAAAAGCCTGCTTGAATCCCGCTGCGCCCCAGTTATTGAAGATGAAACCCAGGTTGGAAAACGCACAGGATTGCAGGAACAGGAAGCCGTTGATGTCGTCTTCATGGCCGCACAGCGGGCAAATGAAATTGTCGGTCTGCCCGGGCATCCACTCCTCCAGGCTTTCAAACAGCGCCACGCCCACCTCGCGGCGGCATTCGGCGCAGCCCGCCTCTTCGAGAAAATCGTCGAGGGGTGTGTAGATGCAACGCTTTGTAATCACTTCCAGGCCATTGATCGCCTGCCCGAATGGCAGCAGCTCGGGGCGCTCGACGACTTTGCGCGCACCTTCGGCGATGGCGTAAGCCATACGGTTGCCGGTGCTGCCGCAGGTGCTCAGTTGTTCCTCGATGATCTTCTCGCGCACCAGCCAGCGCAGGATTGCCCGCGCGCGCGGCTCATGCACAGGAACAGTGGAGATTTTCGGGACAATGATGCTCTGGGTAATCATGACGGCAGCCAAACATGCTCAAAGCTGCCAGTTTACCGCACTCAGGTAGCGACCGATCAGGGCAATGCCGCTGGCCAGCACCAGCCAGGTGACCAGACGCACGAAGGCGTCCCGCGACATGTTCAGGGTCAGGCGCCGGCCCAGGTACAGCCCGATCAGCATCATCGGCAGCAAGCACAGCGCCAGCAGCAATAACGGCAGGTCGGCATACACCCCGGCAATCAGGAACAGGCTCAGGCGCACCACGGTACTGCAGCTGATCAGCGCGCTTTGGGTCGCCCGCGCCTGCTCCTTGGAGGGCAGCCGGGCGTTGAGATAGATGGCATAGAGAAAGCCACCGCTACCGAACAGGGCACCGAACAAACCGCCCACGGTTCCCATCGGTACCGACCAGGAGGCCGAGAGCTGTGCCGGCCTGATCTTCACCGCCAGGCTATACAAGGCATAGGCACTGATAAACAGGCCCATCAGCAGCAACAACAAGTCGGACTTGAGGTTGAGCAGAAACACCACACCGAGAGTGCAGCCCAGCGCCATACACGGCAGCAGGCGGAGCAATTCCGCGCGGGCCACCGCCTTGCGCGCCGGCAGCCAGTTGCCGAAAGCGGCGACAAAATCCAGCAACACCAGCAACGGGATGATCCGCGACAACGGCATGAAGTTGATCAGCACCGGCCCGGCCACCAGTGCCGTGCCGAAGCCGGCGATGCCGAAGACTATATAGGCAGCGCCGACGCCGAGCAGGATCGGCAGCCAGTCGAAAGAGGTGAAAGGTATTTGAGCGAACAGAGTCGAGAGCATGGCGGTCGCCAACAGTGAATGTGTGGAAACTTTAGCCAGCGCCAAGCCATGCCGACTAATATGCAATTACGCCACTAGCCATCTTGAAACGGCATATCACAATGATCTCCACCCGTCAGTTGCGATACTTCGTCGAAATCGCCGAAAGCGGCAGTTTCAGCGCCGCCGCCGAGCGCCTGTTCATTGCCCAGTCGGCCCTGAGCCGGCAGATCAAGGAGCTGGAGGCGCAGCTTGAGACCTTGCTGTTCGAACGCACCGCTCGCCAGCCGCGCCTTACGGCTGCCGGCCTGGCCTTCTTGCCGAGGGCCCGCACCTTGCTGGTGGACCTGGAGAAAGCCCAACGCCTGGCCCGGGATGTCGGCCAGGGCGTACGTGGCAGTCTGCGCCTGAATCATTCGAGCACGGTGCCGTTGACCGGGCAGCTGTTGACCCGGCTCAGTGGCTATCTGCATGAGTATCCGGGCGTTGCCATGGAAATCGCCCAGCAGTCTTCCGAGGCACAGCTTGCCGAGCTGGCCGAAGATCGCCTGGAAATCGGCCTGCTGCGCTTGCCGGTGCTGCGTCAGCATGAAGGGCTTTGTGTGCAGCCGCTGTTTGAGGAGCCCTTGTTGCTGGCGGTCGCCGAAGATCATCCACTGGCCAGAGAAACCAGCGTTTGTCTGGCGCAGTTGCGTGACGAGGCCTTTATTTCCATCCCGCATCGCCAGCGCGGCGGCTTGAGCTACCTGTCTGCCGAGCTGTGTATGAGGGCAGGATTCTTTCCGAAAGCTGCACGGGTCGTGTCGCGCAAGACAACTCAGTTGCAGTTGATCCAGGCAGGTTTCGGTGTGGCTTTGTTGCCACAGTGCATGCAGGAGATTGCCCCGCCTTCACTGCGGTTCATTGCCCTTGCAGATGAAGGATGCCGTAGCACGGTGGCACTGGCATACCGTCGCGATGCCGGGCCTTTGGTGCAGCAGTTTGTCGAACATATGGCCGCATCGCCCCACTGCCACCCCGACACCACAATCCTTTATGATGCTGCCCCATGATCAAAGACCCTTTCGAAAGACTCGGCCTGGACCGCGAAGTCCTGACCGTCAGCCAGCTCAACGGCCGCGCCCGGGTGCTGCTTGAAGACGTGTTCCGCAATGTCTGGGTCGAAGGCGAGATTTCCAACCTCGCCCGCCCGGCTTCCGGTCATGTCTACTTCACCCTCAAGGACAGCGGTGCCCAGGTGCGCTGTGCACTGTTCCGCCAAAATGCCCTGCGGGTTCGCCAGGCCCTGCGCGACGGCCTGGCGGTCAAGGTGCGCGGCAAAGTCTCGCTGTTTGAAGGCCGTGGCGACTATCAACTGATCCTCGACACCGTCGAACCTGCCGGCGATGGCGCGCTGCGCCTGGCGTTCGAAGCACTCAAGGAGAAACTCGGCGCCGAAGGTCTGTTCAGCGCCGAAAACAAGGTTGCCCTGCCCGCCCACCCGCAACGTATCGGCATTGTCAGCTCACCTACCGGCGCGGTGATCCGCGACATCATCAGCGTGTTCCGCCGTCGTGCCCCGCAGGTTGAACTGACACTGATCCCCACCGCCGTACAAGGCCGCGAGGCAATCAATCAGATCGTGCGCGCCTTGCAACTGGCCGACAGCCGCGGTTTCGACGCGCTGATCCTGGCCCGTGGCGGTGGCTCGCTGGAAGACCTCTGGTGCTTCAACGAAGAAGCGGTGGCCCGGGCGATCGCTGCCTGTGTGACGCCGATTGTCAGCGCTGTCGGTCATGAGACCGATGTCTCGATAAGTGACTTTGTCGCTGACGTGCGCGCCCCTACGCCCTCGGCCGCCGCCGAGTTGCTGGCCCCGGACAGCAGCGACCTGCAGCGGCGTATCGACAGCCTGAAACGGCGTCTGCTGCTGCGCATGCAGAGCCGCCTGATGCACGACCGCCTGCGCCTGGACGGCCTGACCCGGCGCCTGCGTCACCCTGGCGAGCGTCTGCGCCAGCAGGCCCAGCGCCTGGACGACCTCGACATGCGCCTGCGCCGCGCCTTCGAACAGCGCCTGAACCAGCGCCGCGAACGCCTCGCCCGGCTCGACACGCGCCTGGCCGCGCAACACCCGGGACGCACCCTGGCCCTGCTCAAACAGCGCCTGGACAGCCTCGCCGAACGCTTGCCGCGCGCCATGCGCGAAACCCTCAAAGACCGCCGCCAGCGCTTACAGGCGCAGGTCCAGACCCTTCACGTGGTCAGCCCCCTGGCAACCCTGGGGCGCGGCTACAGCATTCTCCTCGATGAGCGCGGCCAGGCGATCCGCAGCGCCGCCCAGACCCACAACGGCCAGCGCCTGACCGCCCGCCTGGGCGAAGGTGAGTTGCAAGTGCGGGTCGAAGACAACCACCTGACTCCGGTCACGCTTTCACTACTGGACTGAACCATGCCCCGTCTGTTTGCCCCGCTGTTGCTGCTGTGCCTGATGTTCGCCAGCAGCGCCCAAGCCAGCTACATCACGCGTCAATTGAACAAGCCGGTACCCGGTGGCGTCGCGGTCGTTGACCTCGGCCCGGCGGCCCAGGCACCGAGCGCGCGCTTTGACGGCAAACCGGTGCTGGTGGTCAAGGAACAGGACAACTGGCTGGCCATCGTTGGTCTGCCGCTGACACAGAAACCTGGCCAGGCGCAGCTCACCCAGGGCAACCGCACGCTGACCTTCAAAGTCGGCAGCAAGAAGTATCCAGAGCAACGCATCACCTTGAAGAACAAGCGTCAGGTCAACCCCGACCCGGCCGACCTCAAGCGCATCGATGCCGAGCTTGCCGAACAGATCAAGGCCTACCGCAGCTTCAGCCCCAGCCTGCCGAGCAACCTGATCCTCGACAAACCGGTCAATGGCCCGCTGTCGAGCAAGTTCGGCGTGCGCCGCTTCTTCAATGGTGAAGAACGCAATCCACATGCCGGCCTGGATTTCGCCGTGCCTGCCGGAACGCCGATCAAGACCCCGGCCAACGGCAAAGTGATTCTGGTGGGTAACTACTTCTTCAACGGCAACACCGTGTTCGTCGACCATGGCCAGGGCTTTATCAGCATGTTCTGCCATATGTCGAAAATCGATGTGAAGCCAGGCCAGCAGCTCAGTCGCGGCGCGGTGGTCGGGCGGGTAGGCGCAACCGGTCGGGCAACCGGTCCGCATATGCACTGGAACGTCAGCCTCAATGATGCGCGGGTGGACCCGGCGATTTTCATCGGAGCGTTCCAGCCCTGATGCTTGCTTGCGTCATTCAAAAAGACCGCGCAACTGGCGCGGTCTTTTTGTTTCTGCAGAGCTATAAAATCTCGATAAATTCAACTTTTTAAGCATTCCTCTCAATTTTTTATCAAGGCTTGCCATCTTTAACCCCACTGGTTAGGGTTGAAGCCATGAAAACCTTTCAGACCCTCATCCTGCTTCGTCAACATCGCAGCCTCTGCCTGGTCAGTGCACGACTACCAAGCTGAATCGCGTCGCCTCGCCTTTTCATCTCGTTTTCGTTCGGCAGGCCACCTTTCCAGGCCGCACATTCAAGGATTGCTTTTCATGACCATGCTCAAAGACCCTTCGAAAAAATACAGCGCCTTCCCTACCGTCAACTTGCCTGACCGTACCTGGCCATCGAAGACCATCACCCAGACGCCGATCTGGTGCAGCTCCGACCTGCGTGATGGCAACCAGTCGTTGATCGAGCCTATGGATGCGGCGAAGAAACTGCGTTTCTGGAAGACCTTGGTCAGCGTCGGCGTGAAAGAGATCGAAGCCTCCTTCCCTTCGGCTTCGCAAACCGATTTCGACTTCGTTCGCACCCTGATCGAAGACGGCCACATTCCTGACGACACCACCATCCAGGTACTGACCCAGGCCCGTGAGGACTTGATCGCCCGTACCTTCGAATCGCTGCGCGGTGCGAAAAAGGCCATCGTCCACCTGTACAACGCCACCAGCCCGTCGTTCCGCCGCATCGTCTTCAACCAGGACAAGCAAGGCGTGAAAGACATCGCGGTGAACGCGGCCAAGCTGTTCGTCAAATACGCCGCGCAGCAGCCGGAAACCCAGTGGACCTTCCAGTACTCGCCCGAGACCTTCAGCGCCACCGAACTGGAATTCGCCAAGGAAGTCTGTGACGCGGTGATCGAGGTGTGGAACCCGACGCCAGACAACAAGATCATCCTCAACCTGCCAGCCACCGTCGAAGTCTCGACGCCGAACATCTATGCCGACCAGATCGAATGGTTCGGCCGCAACGTCAACCGTCGCGACAGCGTGATCATCAGCTTGCACACCCACAACGACCGTGGCACCGGCGTGGCCGCCACCGAGCTGGGCCTGATGGCCGGTGCCGACCGTGTCGAAGGCTGCCTGTTCGGTAATGGCGAGCGTACCGGTAACGTCGACCTGGTGACCCTGGCGTTGAACCTCTACACCCAGGGCCTGGACCCGCAACTGGACTTCTCCGACATCGACGGCGTGCGCAAGGTGGTCGAGGAATGCAACCAGATTCCGGTGCACCCACGTCATCCGTATGTCGGTGATCTGGTTCACACCGCCTTCTCCGGCTCGCACCAGGATGCGATCCGCAAAGGCTTCACCCAGCAGAAAGACGACGCCAAGTGGGAAGTGCCGTACCTGCCGATCGACCCGGCCGACATCGGCCGCAGCTACGAGGCGGTGATCCGCGTCAACAGCCAGTCGGGCAAAGGCGGCATCACCTACCTGCTCGAACAGGAATACGGCATCAGCCTGCCGCGCCGCATGCAGATCGAGTTCAGCCAGGTGGTTCAGGGTGAAACCGACCGTCTGGGCCTGGAGATGACTGCCCAGCAGATCTACAACCTGCTGCACCGCGAATACTTGCAAGCCAACGCGCCGTACGCGCTGGTCAGCCATCGCCTGCAGGAAGAGAACGGCCACAGCGCGGTGGAAGTGGAAGTCGCCGGCGAAGGCGAAACCACCCTGCACTGGCGCGGCAAGGGCAATGGCGCCCTGGAAGCCCTGGTGGCCGGTTTGCCGGTGGCTGTGGAAATCATGGACTACAACGAGCACGCCATCGGTGCGGGCACCAACGCCAAGGCCGCAGCTTATATCGAACTGCGTGTGGCCGGTGGGCGTCCGGTGCACGGCGTGGGTATCGATGAAAACATCACCACCGCCAGCTTCAAGGCACTGTTCAGCGCCCTGAACCGCTCGCTGACGCAACAGGCATCCAGCAAAGCGGCCTGATCCGCCGACTGCTCGAGCGTCGCGATTGAAATGCCCGCCTCATAAGAGGCGGGCATTTTTGTTTCCCGAGAGAAAACTGCCATCATTTTGCCCGCGATGGTCAGTATACTGGTCCATCTGTGTGACTCACTCCGGCGTTACTTCATGGAAGAATCCAAATACTCGAACACGGCTGCGAACATGACTCCGGCCACCCTCATGGCGATTGTCGAAGACAACTCGCGCAGCTTCGAAGTGGCTATGAACAAGGTTCGACAGCAAGTCGCCGGTATTTACGAGCGCCAGATGCTGATGGAACAGGACGTCATTGCCAGCCTGCAAGACAAACCTTCGGCTCAACTCGGCATGAATTCATCACTGGAATTCGAAGTGCGCCAGGCCGTGCGTGAGCGGCAGCTGGAGTATTCACGCCTGCGCGAGCAATTGCGGGTGGTGGAGCAGGAGGTCGCGCAATCGTTGCAGGCATTCAGAGCTGTGCAAAAAGAACGCGAAGCACTCGACATACGGGTTCGTCGCGAGCTGGAAAAGACGCCGGCATACATCAACCTGACACAACAACTGCAACAGGCCATCGAGCGTCAACCGCAGATCGTCAGCAATTACGCGGTCATCCTCCAGGAGTGCACGGACAAGCTGCCAGCTTTTTACACAAACCCCTATTATCGGTTTTTGCGCGAGCGCAATTTCGATACTGAGCACTACCCTTACGGCCGTTTCAACCGGATGCTCGATGAGTGGCTGGCGAAAAGGATCAACTTCCGTCAGAACTATCGCAACGAGCAAATTTTACTGGCGATGCGCGACCATGTTGAAACGGCTCAGGGCAACCAGCACACCCAGGCGGCAATACTGAACGAACAACTCTTCGAGCACACAACCAGCGCCCTGCGCCAGGCAGGCCTGGAGGGCTTGAGCATCAGGATAAAGCTGCTGGCCAAACAGATCGTTTTGACCAAAGAGCGCTCCGATAATCTTTACGACCAACTGGAAGCCTTCATCCACGGCGAAGACCCTCAGGCCGAGGACATCTTTCAGTGGCTCAGCGAACAATTGGGGCAACGGGACATCGATGAGGTGCTTGAACAGGTTGCAAGGTTCTCACCCGCTGATAGCGCCTGGGCAACCCATCAACGACAGACGCTCAGGGATCTTTACGTAGAAATCGAAACCTTGCGCGAAAGCGAAGATCAGGCGATCCAAATCTACAAGACAGCCATGGATCTGGAATGTGCGCTGCGCGATAGCCTGGCAGCCGAACGCAGCTGTGAAGAGCACTGCGACTGCGAATGCCATAATCCTCCACAATGTTACTGCAACGACTTCTGCACCGACGACTGCAACTGCAAGTGTCATCGCTATTGCGCTTGTGACTACAACTACGATGTGGCTTACAGCTATCAGCAAACGCTCGATTACCAAGAGCTGATAGCGAACTACATGAAAGGCAACCTGACCCTGAACGATCTCATGAAACTGTTTGAGCGTGAGCGCGAAAGCCTTCCCCACATGGCTACGACACGAGCAACGGTCACTGACTGCATACCCTCGTAAGGATACTCGATGAGCAAACCACTACTCTCCGAGCAGCTAGGTGCCATGGCGCTGGTCGACGAACTTCGCCATCAGCAAATGCAATTGCAGGAACACCTGGACTTGCCGCAACGCCGGGCTCAAGTCGCCGCGCAGATCAGGGCGTACTATCAACGCCAGGGTATCCACTGCGACGACGATCTGGTCGAGCAGGGTGTACGCGAGTTCTTTGCCCGGCGCCTGGAGTTCGAAGCACCTGAACTTGCCTGGCATGAAAAGCCGCGGGCCCGGCTACTTCAATCGCGCGCCCAGTGGATTCCGTATGTCATTGCAGTGCTGATAATGCTCATATTCATCCAAGGTGAACGCTTGTTCGGGCGAGTCCCCTGAGAGTGGCAAATCTGCGGTCAGCCCCCCTCCGACACGCAACAGGCATCCAGCAAAGCGGCCTGATCCGCCGACTGCTCGAGCGTCGCGGTTGAAATGCCCACCTCACAAGAGGCGGGCATTTTTTTTGCGCGCCCCGGTATACTTACGCGTGCGCTTCAAGCGGTACACATCAGGAAAGGATACTGGATGACCAGCATGCAAAGCCCTAACCGGGACTACGACGAAATCCATCAGGAATGTCGGGAAAAACTTCGTGCATACAACGAAAACCAGGCTTATGTGTTCCTGCGCAACCGTGGCTATGGCACCGATGAGTACCGCTACAACTTTTTCCAGCGCTGGCTGGATGGCCTGCTGGCCAAGCGCATCAACTACAGGACCAATCGCCAGAACGAACTGATGCTGCTGGCGATGCAGGCACGCAACCAGGCATTGAACGGCCGGCGCACCACATCATGAGAAAGGTGCCACTGTCCGAGAAAATCGGTGCCATGGGCATGGTCGATGAACTGCGCCGCCAGCAGATGGAAGTCCAGGAACACCTGGACTTGCCCAAACGCCGTGCCGAAATCGCCGCAAGTATCCGCTCTTACTATCAAAGCCATGACATCGCCTTCGATGACGAGCTGATCGACCAGGGCGTGCACGAGTTCTTCTCTCGACGCCTGGTTTTCGAGCAGCCAGCCCTGAGCTGGTTCGACAGATTGCTGTGCCGCTGGCTGCTCAGACGCGACAAGCCCGAGCGCATATCGCCAGCGCACACTGAACAACCCACCGATAGCGGGTGGTCAGGGGACTGGAAGACGAAGACCAAGCGAGTGTTCGTTGTATCGGTGATCCTCATCGCTGTGCTGTTAGTGTCGCGCTGCGCTGACCATGTAAATGACCGAATGAGGGCCGATGAGGTCTTTTCGACTTTCGACTCCCTCCGCTGGAAGCTAAGCGACTATCAGCAGTGGCACCGAGAAAATCCTCAGGTGCCTGTCAGTCAGCAATTGTCGAACAGTTTGATGCAATACCAGCAGGTAGCGGATCTACTTGGATTACAAGCGTACGAGAGCCAGGACATTTCCCAGCGTGAGCAATCCCGGGAAAACTTGCCGGACGATGAGCAAAGGCTGCAGACAGCTGAAACCATGTTGCAACATGTCCAGCAGAACCTTGCCGAGATCAAAACCATCTTCGATGCTCGTCTGGCGTTGTCGAGAATTGTCGAACAACCGGCTTACGAGAAGGCTGTTTGGCAGTTTGCTGCACTCAAACAACAGACCGAAAAAGCCAACCAGGCCATCGAAGCAATCGACACGCAGGGTAGCGGCCCGGCAAACGCAGCGATCCAACAGCTCAGTCACGTGCTGGATCAGGCAACGCGGCTACAGAATGTCATCAAGGCGCATGCCACGCTTGATCGCCGAGCACACCAAATGAAGCTGAGCGCCCAAGACACCCGGCAATTGGAGAAGCTGTCCATGCAGGTCTCCAACGCTGTTGGTGCGTTCTCAGCTGATGACGCTCAGCGTTTGCTGAATCGCTTCGAAACTACTCTGGGATTCGCGGAGCAGCCCCTGACACTCAACGTCGTCGATGCGGACGGAGTCAGGCCAGCCATTGAACGTTGCGCCGAACAGACAGCCTGCAACCTGGACGACGGCTCGACGCAGGGTAAACGCTGGTTTGCCATTGTCGAGTCCCGCAATGCGCTGGGTGAATTGATTTACACCTCGATCCTCGACCCAGATACAGGCAATTGGGACTCGCACAGATCATTCGGTATTCAGATCAACCATGCCGAGTACCTGAAAATCAAAGAAGACCGACTCAGCGATGGACAAATCGATAACCGAACGATGGGCTACAAAGCGCCGAATGCATTGAGCCTGACATTTAACAATCGGGTCGTGAAAAACGCCGACCTGATCATGACGTGGTAAATCCATCAACGCCGCCTGCGGCTGAATCCTTTCGTAAGGACACACAATGAGCAACTACCTCGATCGCGCACTCAGTGGTCTGCGTACCATCGGCATCACTCTGCTTCAGCCTACCCAGGCAGCCCCGGTGCTGGTGCTGCTGGACCGAGTGGCTCAGTACGACACCACCAAGGTCACTTCCATCGCCTCGGTGCTGCAGCAGTCGACCGCGTTCAACAGCATGGTCCGTGAGCAGATCGAAGGCATGGATATCTCCACGCGCTTCATGAACATCACCCAGAGCTTCACCTCGATTCGTGAAGATGCCGCCGCGATGGCCGGCTGGATGGATGACGGCCGCCTCGACACCGTGGAAAAACTCAAGCTGAGCTGGATGAGCCTACGCCGTGGTTCTATTCCCGACCGCTTCAACGACATCCGTGAAAACTATCTGCAAGTATGCAAATCGGCCAACGATCAGATTGCCCGGGAAAACGTGATCCTGGAGTCGTACCAGGACTTTCGCATGGCAATGAAAGCGGCCGAGGTCGAAGCACAGGAAGTGCTTGCCCTGGCCGCCAAGATCCTGGAGCAACGCACTCAGGCGCTGAGCGAAGCGAGCAACGCAGTAGCCACCAGCGAAAACATCGAGCCAGCCCAGCTCGTCGCCCTGGAACTGCGCCGCGATGAAGCCGTGCGCGCCCTGCAGGACGAAGACAAGCGCTATCAGATCGTCAAAGATATCGCCGATGACCTGAAAGTGGGCTACAACACCGCTGAGATGGTCTTCGCCCGGATCAATCAGGTGCACGCGATCAAAGAGCGCCAGTACCAGCGCATGGTCTCGTTCTTCGCTACCAATGAAGTGGTGTTGACCGGCCTGGCGGTGTCGTTCACCAGCAACAGCGGCCTGGCCGAAGCCACCCATACGCTGAACGCCACCACCGACGGCATCAACAAAGGTCTCGAAGCCCTCGGCAGCAGCGGTAACCGCCAGTTGGAAGCCGCAGTCAAGGCCAGCTACGGTTCGACCATCAAGGTAGACTCCGTGCGCGCCCTGGCCGATGCCACCCTGTCGTTCCAGACCGACATGAAAAACCTGACTGAAACCTATCGAGCCGAATCCAGCAATGCCGCCCGCGACATCGCAGAGGCCGTCGAGGATGCCAAGCGCAAGTTTGCCGCATTGCTGAATAAAGCTGCCTGATGCTCACAAGCAGCGGCCCGATGGCAAATCAGTAGCCAGGAAGCGATGGCAGTCGGCGTAGCAGCAACTGTTTCTGACCGACGAAAAAAAACGGTGCGCCGACCAAGCGCACCGTAAAGCCGTGTAGCACACAACGATTCAGTTCAATCCAGCAGCGCCAAGGCCTCTGCGCTGCAGTCGGTAATCCGCGACCACTCGCCGTTCTTGATCCAGCCACTGTCGAGCATCCAGGTCCCGCCTACACACATGACATTGGGCAGGGCCATATAGCTCTTCACATTACCCGGGTTCACCCCTCCGGTCGGGCAGAAGCGCACCTCACCGAACGGACCGCCGTAAGCCTTGATCGCCGCCACACCACCGCTGATTTCCGCCGGAAACAGCTTGAAGCGGCGATAGCCAAGGGCGTAGCCCATCATCAACTCTGATGGCGTGCTGATCCCCGGCAGCAATGGCAGGTCGCTTTGCACACCGACCTCCAGAATGTCCTGGGTAACACCTGGTGTGACCACAAACTGCGCGCCAGCCGCTTCCACGGCAGCAAACATCTTGCGATCCAGCACGGTACCGGCGCCGACGCAGAGTTCCGGGCGCTGCTCACGCAGCACCTGGATGGCTTTCAGGCCGTGCGCCGAGCGCAGGGTCACTTCCAGGGTCTTGATGCCACCGGCAGCCAGGGCATCGGCCAGGGGCAGGATGTCCTCTTCGCGGGCGATGGTGATCACCGGCAGAATGCGCGCCTGGGTGCAGATCTGATCGATCCGGGCAATCTTGTCGGCCATGGAAGCTCCCGGCTGTTTCAGTTCATGCGTGGTCATAACGGCGGATCCTTGGCTCATGGGCACCAGTAAATATCCAGAGGGTCTTGTAAGAAGGCGCGAATCGGCATTTCGCTCAGGTCATCGCCAGCCAGCGCGGTGCGCAGGGTAGCGAGTTTGCCCGGGCCTTGCACGGACAAGGCAGTGAAGGCGGCCCTGGCCAGCAAGGCGCGGGTCATGCTCAGGCGTTGATGCGGCACGCTCGGCGCCAGCATCGGCAAACAGCGACGCGCGCTCTGCGGATCAAGGCCTTCGGACAGGTTCGGGCTGCCGGGGAACAGCGAAGCGGTATGCCCGTCGTCGCCCATGCCGAGTACCAGCACGTCGATGCCGGCCAGCTCGGCCAGGGCTTGATCGGCTTCCAGGGCAGCAGCTTCAAGGCTGGCAGCTGGGCGGTAGAGGCCAAGGAAACGTGCCTTGGCGGCGTTGCCGGTCAACAGATGGCGCTTGAGCAGACCGGCATTGCTGTCGGCATGCTCGACCGGCACCCAGCGCTCATCGGCCAGGGTCACCAAGACTTTCGACCAGTCCAGCGGCTGCTGGATCAGGGCCTGGAAAAATGCCACCGGGCTACGTCCACCGGATACCACCAGGGTAGCCTGGCCGTTTGCCGCGATCGCGGCATTCAGGCGCCCGGCGACGTCCTTGGCCAAACCTTCGGCCAGCTGCGCGGCAGCGTTGAAATCATGGGCCGTCACGTTAGCCGGCAGTTGCAGTTCAGATGTCGCCATACCAAGACCTCCCATCACGGGTAATCAATGCAATCGAACTCATCGGCCCCCAGGAGCCAGCGGCATAAGGCTTGGGCGCGTCGCCGCTGTTTTTCCAGCCGGCAATCAGCTGATCGCACCACTTCCACGCGTATTCGATTTCGTCCTTGCGCACAAACAGGTTCTGATTGCCGCGCATCACTTCCAGCAACAAGCGCTCATAGGCATCGGGAATCCGTGCACTGCGCCAGGTGTCGGAAAAATTCAGCTGTAATGGCCCGCTGCGCAGCTGCATGCCCTTGTCCAGGCCCTGCTCCTTGGTCATTACCCGCAAGGAAATGCCTTCGTCCGGCTGCAGACGGATGATCAGTTTGTTACCGATCTGCAAACGCTGTTCCGGGGCGAAGATGTAGTGCGGGGTTTCCTTGAAGTGGATGACGATCTGCGACAGCTTCTGCGGCATGCGCTTGCCGGTACGCAGGTAGAACGGCACGCCGGCCCAGCGCCAGTTGCGGATATCGGCGCGCAAGGCAACAAAGGTTTCGGTGTTGCTCTGGGCGTTGGCGTTGTCTTCTTCCAGATAGCCCGGCACCGGTTTGCCTTCGCTGTAACCGGCAATGTACTGGCCGCGCACCACGTGAGTGCTCAGGCCTTCGCCAGTGATCGGTGCCAGGGCCTTGAGCACTTTGACCTTCTCGTTGCGAATGCTGTCCGCAGAGAGGTCGCTGGGCGGGTCCATGGCGATCAGGCAAAGCAGCTGCAACAAATGGTTCTGGATCATGTCGCGCAACTGCCCGGCCTTGTCGAAGTAGCCCCAGCGCCCCTCGATCCCGACCTTTTCGGCTACGGTGATTTCCACGTGCGAGATCGAGTTCTGGTTCCACTGGGTTTCGAACAGGCTGTTGGCAAAGCGCAGGGCAATAAGGTTCTGGACGGTTTCCTTGCCCAGGTAATGGTCGATGCGATAAACGCGGTTTTCCGGGAAATACTGCGCCACCGCGTCATTGACCCGCCGCGAAGAGTCCAGGTCATGGCCGATGGGTTTTTCCAGCACCACCCGGGTGCGCGCACTGAGGCCGACCTTGTCGAGGTTCTCGCAAATACCGCCATACACCGCTGCAGGCGTGGCGAAATAAGCGATGAGTTGGCTGTCATCGCTGACCTGCTCAGCCAGCGCCTGGTAGTCCTCGACCTTGAGGAAGTCGACATGCAGATAGCGCAAGCGCGCGAGAAAGCGCTGCAACACCAAGGTCTCGATCTGCCCGGCCGGGACGAATTCCTGCAGGTGCGCCGCAATCGACGCTAAGTGTTCGTCGACGCTGCCTGGCTCGCGGGCCAATGCCAGCACCCGTGTATCGGCGTGCAGCAGGTCAGCGCGGTCGAGCTGGTAGAGCGCCGGAAACAGCTTGCGCAAAGCCAGGTCGCCGAGAGCGCCAAACAGGGCAAAGGTGCAAGGTTCAACGCTGATCGATGCCATGATGTTGGTTCTTTTATCAAGTTGACGTAGAAATACCGTTTTCAATCGCAGTTTTCAAGGAATAATGTAGTAAAAACCACAACATTTTATCCGAAACTCAGATTCAAGTGGTGTGCCTTCCATGCCATCAGTACGATAGGCCACCGCGTCAAAAGCCCTCTGCCATCGGCAGCGGGCTGCCTCATCGACCCAAGGACACATACCCATGGACCGCGTGCGAAACCTCCTGGAGCAGATCCAGGGCCGCCTCGAAGAGCTGAACAAGGCTGAGCGCAAAGTCGCCGAAGTCATCCTGCTCAACCCTCAGCAAGCCACCCGCTTCAGCATTGCTGCCCTGGCCCAGGCGGCCAAGGTCAGCGAACCGACGGTGAACCGCTTCTGCCGTTCGTTCGGCGTCAGTGGCTACCCCGAGCTCAAACTGCAACTGGCGCAGAGCCTGGCCAGCGGCGCCGCTTACGTCAGCCGGGCGGTTGAAGCCGATGATGATCCGGCTTCCTACACCCAGAAGATCTTCGGCAGCGCCATCGCCTCGCTGGACAGTGCCTGCCAGCAACTCGATCCGCAACTGATCAGCCGCGCCGTCGACATGCTGATCCAGGCCCGGCAGATCCACTTCTTCGGCCTCGGCGCCTCGGCACCGGTGGCGCTGGATGCTCAGCACAAGTTCTTCCGCTTCAACCTGGCCGTCTCGGCCCATGCCGATGTGCTGATGCAGCGCATGCTGGCCTCGGTCGCCCACACCGGCGAGCTGTTCGTCATCATCTCCTACACCGGACGTACCCGCGAGCTGGTCGAAGTCGCGCGCCTGGCCCGGGAAAACGGCGCCTCGGTACTCGGCCTGACCGCTGCCGATTCGCCCCTGGCCAAGGCCAGCAGCCTGAGCCTGAACATACCGCTGCCAGAAGACACCGATATTTACATGCCGATGACCTCACGGATCATTCAGCTGACGGTGCTCGACGTGTTGGCCACCGGCATGACCTTGCGCCGCGGCGTGGACTTCCAGCCACACCTGCGCAAGATCAAGGAAAGCCTCAACGCCAGCCGCTACCCGATCGACGACGAACTCAACTAAGCAGCTGTGCCTGCAAGCGCAGGTGTGCCTGTTCACCCGGCGCCAGGCTCAGGCTGTCACTGCTGCCACTGGCCGCCTCGACACAGACGAAGCCCAGGGTTTCAGTGCTGCTGACGCCCATCAACGGGCGACTGCCCGGGTGCCAGACGATGGTGTCCTCGCTGTCACCGGTATCGATGCTCAGCTGTCGTTGCCAGGCCGGATCGTGCAGTTGCACGGTCGCCGCATTGGGGAACACCCGCTGACAGCCGCCATGCACCTTCAAGGCGCCCTTCTGACGGCAGGCCTGACGGTTCAAACGGTCGTAACCCTCAATGTTTTCTAGCCCAGATAGCGCTATCTCAGAAACGTCACTAATACGCCAATAGGCCAGCAGAGCATGACTCAGCTGACAAGGTTGGCTGTCCTGATGTTCGGTACTGAGCTCAAGCTCCATGCGCTTGCCCAACCTGGCCGACAAGTCGACTTGCCAGTCGCACAGTTGCAGACGCCATTTGAGGGTCACACCCTCTTCATCTTCACTGCTGTCGATCAGTTTCCAGTCGAGCAAGCGTGCCCAGCCGTGCGCCGGCCACATGTCTTCGCTGGGATGGCGACCGTACCAGGGCCAGCACACCGGCACACCGCCGCGGATGGCACCGACTTGTGGCCACTGCGCCGCGCACCATAGCCAGGGGCGTTCGCCCGTGGGCTGGAAGTGCAGCAACTGTGCTCCCTGGCGGCTGAATACGGCCTGGCACCGGGGATGATCGATGATCAGCACATCGCGCTGCTGATAACGCTCCCACTCAAAGGTCGGTCGCGGCCTCTGCGAGGTGAAGAAGCGTTGTAGCGGGTGCTCGGGCATAACTTGAGACTCTTGTTGTTAGTTGGGGCCATCGCGGGGCAAGCCCGCTCCCACAGATTATGCCGGTGGGAGCGGGCTTGCCCCGCGATAAGCTCGTAAATTTACAACATATTGCCTCAGAACGACGACTGAATCTTCAAGCCAGCGACCAGCGCGTTGTCCACTTCGTCCACCCCACCCGGGTGGGTGATGTACTGCAGGTTCGGACGAACAGTCAGCCAGTTGGTCACGTGGAAACCGTAGTTGAGCTCGTAGTTGTACTCGGTGGTGCGCAGCGGCGAGAACAACGGGTCTTCGTAATTGCCCACACCGTTGGCGGCATTGAGCAACTCGGCGTTTTTCTTCACGTCGTCGTTGACATGGATACGGGCAAAACCGATGCCGATGTCATCCTTCGGACGCGCATCGAACGGGCCTTTGTAGACAAACATCAACGACTGGTAGTTGTCGATGAAGTTGGTGTCCTTGTCATGGAAGGTGGCGTTTGCCGCGATGTTCAGGCCACGGCTGGCATCGCCGTTATGGCGGGTGAGTTGCTGTTGTGCGACAAACCAGTAGCCATGCTTGCTGTCATGCACGCGATAACTGTTACCCGTGGTCGCCGCATCCTGGCCGTTGTCATCTTCACGCACATCATCGGCGTCGGCCGTACTCTTGTAGTAACCCACACGGTATTCGCCCGGCAGGCTGTTGATTTTCGGTGACCAGACCAGCTCGACCGGCAAAACCGTACCGGCGGTACCACTGCCGCTGAGCTTGAAGCCGTTACCGTGCTCCAGCTGAGAGGGGTTCTGGTTGTACGCCCCGACTTGCGCATAGAGCTCATCGTTGATGTTGTACTTGAAGCGGATCGCCGCCTGGCTGACCGGCCAGTTGTACCAGATGTTAGTGGCCCAGTTACCCACCTGGGAGCCACAGAACGCCAGGTTCTGGAAATCGCACGGAAAGGTATTGAAGTCTTCGCCTTCGCCGAAGTAACCGGCCTTGATGTCGAGTTTGTTGTCGAAGAACTGATGTTGAATCCACAGCTGGGTCAGACGCACCATATGCCCCCGGCCGTAGACTTCCTGCGATGAGCTCAGGGTGCCGGCACGCGGGTCGCCAATGCGGTCATTGGAAATGTTCTCGCCGTTACGGTTGGTCAGCTGAATCTTGGCCTGGGTGTTGTCCCAGCCCAGCAGCTTTTGCAGATCCAGCGCGGCCCCCAGGCCGAACTGGTCGCTGTAGCGTGCAGTCTTGTCATCGTTGAAGCCGCCATCGAGGTTTGCGCCAACTTCACCAACGTAGTCGATTTTGATGTCGACGCCCTTCTCCAGCAATTCGGTGCGGGTACCGCCCCAGTCGCCGGTCATCCATTGCGACTCCGGGGCAAAGGCATCGGCAGCCTGCGCCCCGCAGCTGACCCCGAGCGCCGCCAGCAAGGTCAGCGGCGCCAGCGGCTTGATGTGTTTGAAGTGATCCATCCCTTGTTTCCTCGTTTTATTGTTCTTGATGGGCATGTACGACTTACAACGAATTCAACGACCCTTGAATTGCGCGACATTGTCCTGGCCGGACTGCGGTGGCGTGACCTTCCCCCCCAGGCGCTCGCCAGTGGCGGCATCGAACAACAGCACCCGGGCCGGATCGAACTGCAGGTTCAGGGTGTCGCCCACCTGGGTCGCCACATCCGGCGCCAGGCGGCAGCAGACCTTGGTCTGGTTGAGGGTGACGAACACCAGCAGGTCCGGGCCGGTCGGCTCGGTGATCTGCACCTCGGCGCGAATGCTCGGCAGGCCATTGGCCTGAGCCGGGGCCAGGGCGATCTGCTCAGGACGAATGCCGAGGATCACTTCACACTCCTCAAGGCCGTCATCACTGATTCCCAAGGGTAGTTCGCAGCGCGCCTGGCCACTGTCGAGCAGAGCCTGCAAACGCCCGTCCTTGCGCTGCAGACGCAGCGGAATGAAGTTCATCGGTGGCGAGCCGATGAAGCTGGCAACAAACAGATTGGCCGGATCGTTGTAGATCTGCTGCGGTGTACCGAACTGCTGGATCAGACCATCCTTCATCACCGCCACCTTGTCACCGAGAGTCATGGCTTCGATCTGATCGTGGGTGACGTACACCGTGGTGGTTTTCAGGCGCTGGTGCATCAGCTTGATCTCGGTGCGCATCTCCACCCGCAGCTTGGCATCGAGGTTGGACAACGGCTCGTCGAACAGGTAGATCTTCGGCCGCCGCGCCAGCGCCCGGCCCATGGCCACGCGTTGCTGCTGGCCGCCGGAGAGCTGGCCGGGCTTGCGTGTCAGCAGGTGCTCGATCTGCAGCAGCTTGGCCACCCGCGCCACTTCCTCATCGATCGCCGTCGCAGGCATCTTGCGCATCTTCAAGCCGAAGGCGATGTTGTCGCGCACGTTCATGGTCGGGTACAGCGCGTACGACTGAAAGACCATGGCGATATCGCGGTCCTTGGGGCTCATGCCACTGATGTCGGCAGCGTCCACCAGGATCGCCCCGCCGCTGATCTGTTCAAGACCGGCAATGCAGTTCATCAAAGTCGACTTGCCGCAGCCGGATGGGCCGACAAGAATCAGGAACTCCCCGGAGTCAATCGACAGGTCGATATGCTTCAAGGTATCCGGCAGACCGCTGCCGTAGGTCTTGTTGACGTTGCGCAGTTCAAGCGTTGCCATGTTGTTTCACCCCTTGACCGCGCCGGCCGTAAGCCCGCGCAGGAAATACTTGCCAGCCAGCACATAGACCAACAGGGTCGGTAACCCGGCGATCATCGCCGCCGCCATGTCGACGTTGTATTCCTTGACCCCGGTGCTGGTATTGACCAGGTTGTTCAGGGCCACGGTGATCGGTTGCGCGTCGCCACTGGCGAACACCACACCGAAGAGAAAGTCGTTCCAGATCTGGGTGAACTGCCAGATCAGGCAGACCATGATGATCGGCACCGACATCGGCAGCAGGATGCGCCCAAAGATGGTGAAGAACCCCGCCCCGTCCAGCCGCGCCGCGCGTACCAGGGCATCCGGCACGCTGCAGTAGTAGTTGCGGAAGAACAGCGTGGTGAACGCCAGGCCATAGACGATGTGCACCAGCACCAGGCCGCTGGTGGTGCTGGCCAGGCCGAGCTTGCCGAGGGTGAAGGACGCAGGCAGCAGCACGGTCTGGAACGGCAGGAAGCAGCCGAACAGCAACAGCCCGAAGAACAGCTGCGAGCCACGAAAGCGCCACATCGACAGGACATAGCCGTTGAGCGCCCCGAGCAACGTCGAGATCAGCACCGCCGGAATAGTGATCTTCACCGAGTTCCAGAAGTAGCCGCCCACCGTGTCCCAGGCCTTGATCCAGCCGATGCCGGTAATCACTTCAGGCCAGCTCAGCAGGTTGCCGGTACGGATGTCATCCGGCGATTTGAAGCTGGTCAGCAGCATCACGATCAGCGGAATCAGGTACAGCGCGCAGGCCAGCAACAGGGTGGCGTAGATGGCGATCCGGCTGAAGTTGAAAGTACGCGGAGCCAGGGTTCTAGTCATGGCGCTTGTTCCTCAGTTCCGAATACAGGTACGGCACCAGGATCGACAGGATCGCGCCGAGCATCAGGATCGCACTGGCCGAGCCCATGCCCATCTGGCCGCGGCTAAAGGTGAAGGAGTACATGAACATTGCCGGCAGGTCCGAGGCATACCCCGGCCCGCCTGCGGTCATCGCCGCAACCAGGTCGAAACTCTTGATGGCGATATGGGCGAGGATCATCAATGCGCTGAAGAACACCGGGCGCAGGCTCGGCAGGACGATGCGCAGGTAGATACTCGGCAGGCTGGCACCATCGACCTGCGCGGCGCGGATGATCGACTGATCGACGCTGCGCAGGCCCGCCAGAAACAGCGCCATGACAAAGCCCGAGGCTTGCCACACCGCGGCGATCACCAGGCAGTAGACAACCCGGTCCGGGTCCACCAGCCAGTCCAGGCGAAAGCCTTCCCAGCCCCAGTCACGGAGCATCTTGTCCAGGCCCAGGCCCGGATTGAGCAGCCACTTCCAGGCGGTACCGGTGACGATCATCGACAGTGCCATGGGGTACAGGTAAACCGTGCGGATAAAACCTTCACGGCGAATGCGCTGGTCGAGCAGGACTGCCAGCAGTACGCCGATCACCAGGCTGATGGCGATGAACAGACCACCGAACACCAGCAGGTTCTTGCTCGCTACCCACCAGCGGTCGTTTTCCATCAGCCGTGCGTATTGCGCCAGGCCCACCCACTTGTAGCTGGGCATGAAGCTGGAGTTGGTGAAGGAGAGGATGAAGGTCCAGAAGATGTAGCCATAAAAGCCCACCAGGACAATCAGCATGCTCGGCGCCAGTACCAGTTTCGGTAGCCAGCGTTGCAAGGCGTCGAAGGGCGAGGCCTTGTTGAGGGTAGCAACAGTGCTCATAAGGAGGTCTCGTGTGGTGATTATCGCGGGGCAAGCCCGCTCCCACAGTGGTCACCGGTGGGAGCGGGCTTGCCCCGCGAAGAGGCCAGCAAACCTTTATTTGGCCGACTTGATCGCCGAATTCAGCTGTTTGACCGCCGTCGCGGGATCCGCTTTCGGGTCATTGAGGAAGTTGGTCACCACATCGAAGATCGCCCCCTGTACCGCCAGGGTCGTCGCCATGTTGTGGGCCATGCTCGGTTGCAGGCCATCGCCTTTTTCAGCGTCTTTGAAGTCCACCGCCGACTTCTGCGTGCAGGCGTCGAACTGGCTCATGTCCATGTCCTGACGCACCGGCAGCGAGCCTTTGTTCTGGTTGAACACCGTCTGAAACTGCGGTTCCAGGGCAACCTTGGCCAGGTCGTTCTGGGCCTTGATGTCGTTTTCGTTCTTGAGCTTGAACATCGCCAGCGAGTCGATGTTGTAGGCGAAGCTGCCCTGGGTGCCGGGGAACGCCACGCACTGGTAATCCTTGCCGGCGACCTTGCCGGCAGCCGTCCATTCGCTCTTGGCCCAGTCGCCCATGATCTGCATGCCGGCCTTGCCGTTGATGACTTCGGCAGCGGCGATGTTCCAGTCACGCCCGGCACGGTTGGGGTCCATGTAGGTGCCCAGACGCTGCAAGGTTTTGAACACTTCGATCATTTGCGCGCCGGTCAGGGTCTGTTCATCCAGCTCGACGAAGGCGGCGTGATAGCCCTTGGGGCCAAGGATGCTCAGGGCCAGGTCCTCGAACACCGTGCTGTCCTGCCACGGCTGGCCGCCATGGGCCAGGGGGATGAAGCCGGCGGCCTTGAGTTTGTCGGCAGCGACGAAGAGTTCATCGAGGGTGGTCGGCACTTTGGCACCGGCCTTGTCGAACACTTGCGGGTTGATCCACAGCCAGTTGACCCGGTGGATGTTCACCGGCACCGCCACGTAGTGACCGTCGTACTTCATGATCTCGGCGACTTTCTGCGGCAGCAGGGCGTCCCAGTTGTTGGCTTTGGACACCTCATCGAGCTCGGTCAGCAAACCCAGCGCACCCCACTCCTGGATGTCCGGCCCCTTGATCTGCGCCGCGGCGGGCGGGTTGCCGGAAATGGCGCGGGTCTTGAGCACGGTCATGGCCGCGGCGCCGCCACCACCGGCCACGGCGTTGTCTTTCCAGATAAAGCCGTCTTTCTGCACCTGGGCCTTGAGGGTTTCAACAGCCTTGGCTTCGCCACCGGAAGTCCACCAGTGCAGGACTTCTACGGTACCGGTATCGGCGGCCATGGCGCTCAGCGGCAACAAGGAGGCGAGAGAAACAACAGCGGCGAGGCGATTGATCGCATTCATGGGGCGGAACCTTTTCTTGTTGTTATGCAGGTGCAAGTCGTGGTGCTTGCGCTTGCATCGGAGTCTAACCAGGCGCTGGAGGGGCCGAGGTAACGAAGGGATGCGCGAATGTCACTGACTGGTGACATTCGCCTGGCCAAGGTGTCAGTCGCTGCTGCGCGGCAGACTCAAGGTCACCCGCAAACCGCCGCCCTGCAGGTTGCGCAAGCTCACTTCGCCGCCGTGGCTGTGGGCAATGTTGCGCGCGATCCCCAGGCCCAGGCCGTAGCCCTGCTGCTGCCCGGCCAGGCGAAAATGCGGTTCGAAAACCTGCTCCAGACGCTGTTCGGGCACCCCCGGGCCTTCATCATCCACCTGCAGGACGAAGCCTGATTCGCTGTCGAACACGCGCAGGTGCGCACGCTCGCCGTACTTCAGGGCATTGTCGATCAGGTTGCCCATGCACCGGCGCAGCGCCAGCGGCTTGCCCGGGTACGGGGCTAGCGCCCTGCCCTGCACGGTAACGCGGGCACTGGCCAGATAAGGCTCGACCAGGCAATCGAGGGCATGGTTGAGGTCGATCGGCTCGATGTTCTCGTGGATGTCCGTGTCCTTCACGCACTGCAGCGCGCCTTTGACCAGCATCTCCAGCTCGTCCAGATCGCGACTGAACTTCGCCTGTTGCTGCTCGTCTTCAAGCAACTCGACGCGCAGGCGCAGGCGGGTAATCGGTGTGCGCAGGTCATGGGAAATGGCACTGAACAACTGGCTGCGTTCGGTCAGGTAGCGACTGATACGCTCACGCATGGCATTGAACGCCCGGCCGACTTCGACCACCTCACTGCCGCCACCTTCCAGCACCGGCTCGACATCAGCGCCCAGCGACATCTCCCGCGCCGCCCGCGCCAGACGCTTGAGCGGTCGGCTCTGCCAATGCACCAGCAAGCCGATGAACAGCAGCAGAAAGAAGCTGGTCAGGCCGATGAACCACAGCTGCTGACGCGGCAGGCCTTCGTCTTCAAGGCTGGTATAGGGCTCGGGCATCAGCGAGGCGATGTACAGCCACTCACCTTCACCGAGGCGGATCTGGGTCACCAGTACCGGAGGATTGACCGGCTCCAGGGTCAGCGCGTAATGCGCCCAGGAGCGCGGCAGCTCATCGAGCTTCAGGCCGCTGTTGAAGATCCGCAGGTCCTGGGGGCTGACGAACTCGAGGGAAATATCCATCTGCGCGCCGAGGCGCTGGCGCAGCACTTCGTCCACCGCGTTGAGCACGGCCTGCTTGCGCGGGGTAATCGGCAGCACCTGCATGTCCAAGGGCTTGTCGTTGAGCGAGACCACGAAGCGTGTGCCGCCCATGTTGCGTAACTGGTCCAGGACCATGGGCCGGTAGGCCACCGGCAGCGAGCGAAAGTAACTGACGCTGGCGCTCATCGAATGGGCCAGGCTGCGGGCGCTGGCCACCAGCCCTTCGAGCTGGCTGGCGCGCAGTTGCGACAACCAGATCAGGCTCGACAGGCCCTGGGCCAGCAACACCACCAGCAGGGTCAACAGCAGCATGCGCCCGAGCAACGAGCGCGGCAGCGGCAGACGCCAGCGCCCCTCAGTGCGCGGGCGCAACACTGGCCGCCAACAGATAACCACTGCCACGTACGGTACGAATCAGCCGCGGCGGCTTGTGTGTATCGCGCAGGCGTTGGCGCAGGCGGCTGACCGCCATATCGACAATGCGGTCCAGGGGCATTGGTTCACGTCCACGGGTGGCGTTGCCGATGGTGTCGCGGTCGAGGATTTGCTGCGGGTGATCGAGGAACAACTTGAGCAAGGCGAAGTCGGCGCCGGAAAGAATCACCTCTTCACCGTCACGGTGAAACAAGCGGTGGCTTACCGTATCCAGGCGCCAGTCATCGAAGGCCAGTACATCGCCGCCATTGCGCTCCTGGCCGAAACCGGCGCGGCGCAGCAGGGCTTTGATTCGTGCCTGCAGCTCACGCGGACTGAAGGGTTTTCCCAGATAATCATCGGCGCCCAGCTCCAGGCCGATGACCCGGTCGGCCTCATCGGAACTGGCCGTGAGCATGATGATCGGCACCCGGGCCAGGCGTGGATGCTGGCGCACCCAGCGGCACAGGCTGAAGCCGTCTTCATCGGGCAGCATCACGTCGAGGATCACCAGGTCGCAGTCACTGTCGTCCAGGGCCTGGCGAAAGCCCTGGCCATCGGCAACCGCCTGCACGCTGAAACCCGCGCGGCTCAGGTAGGTTTGCAGCAGTTCGCGGATGTCCTGGTCATCGTCGACCAGCAGTATCGACTTGCTCACCATGTAATTCCTTCGTCGGTGGGAGCGGGCTTGCCCCGCGATTGAGGCTTGTCAGTCATATCGCATCGCGGGGCAAGCCCGCTCCCACCCTTAGGTTGTTGCCTCCAATTGTTGCAGAGCCACACCAGCTCCGAGCAAACCGGAGAACTCAGCGGTCACCAGCCACACCGGGACATTCTTGAAGTAGCCGCTCATGCAGCCTTTCGCGGCAAAGCTGTCGGCAAAACCACTGCGCAAAAACAGCTCGGCGAAGCGCGGAATGATGCCGCCGACAATGTATACCCCACCTCGCCCACCCAAGGTCAGCACATTGTTGCCGGCCACCCGCCCAAGAAAGCGGCAAAACTGCTCGATCACCGCCAGCGCCAGCGGCTCACCGGCCAGCGCTGCATCGGTAATCGCCGCAGGGCTTTGCAAGGTTGCCGGTTGCCCGTCCAGCGCGCAAATGGCTTGGTACAAACGCAACAGGCCGCCGCCGCTGAGCACGGTCTCGGCACTGACATGACCGGTTTCGCTGGCGATCTGTTCACGGATCTGCGCCTCGCGGGCGTTGCCCACCGGCAGGTCGACATGTCCACCTTCACCCGGCAATGCCATCCAGCGGCCATCCTCCAACCCGAGCAAAGTGCCCACGCCCAAGCCGGTTCCAGGGCCGATCACCACCGCCGGACGCCCTGTTTCTGGCTCGCCAGCACACACCGTGCGGCGCTCATCGGGCTGCAGCCGGGTCATGCCCAGCGCCATCGCGGTAAAGTCATTGATCAGCAGCAGCCGCTCGATCTGCAGGGCCTTGCAGAAGGCCTGACGACCGAGCCGCCAGTGATTGTTGGTAAAGCGAAACTCATCGCCGCTGACCGGTCCCGCCACCGCCAGGCAGACTGCGCCAAGGTCGCCCTTGCTCAGCCCTTGTGCCTGCAGGTAGGCGCCGATGGCCTGCTCAGGGCTGGTGTAATCGGCGGTGGCGAACACCTGGACCGAGTGCATCCGGTTGTTTTCCCAGAGGGCAAAGCGGGCGTTGGTGCCACCGATATCACCGACCAGGGCACGCTTCATTTGAGGGTTTCCAGGGCTGAAGTGAAGGCACTGGCGCCCTGCTCTGCCGGGCTCAGGGCCATGCGCAGGAAGCCGAACAGTTCACGCCCGCAGCCCAGATCGTTACCGGTCGGGGCTGGCGGGATTTCCCGGTCGGCCATCTCAGCGGCATCGAGCTTGACCGTCAGGGTGCCGGCAACGCCATCGACCCGCACGATATCGCCATCGCGCACGCGAGCCAGCGGGCCGCCGTCGAAGGCTTCCGGACAGACATGAATGGCCGCCGGAATTTTTCCCGACGCGCCGGACATGCGCCCGTCGGTCACCAATGCCACCTTGAAGCCACGGTCCTGCAGCACGCCCAGGAATGGCGTCATCTTGTGCAGCTCCGGCATGCCGTTGCAACGCGGGCCCTGGAAGCGCATCACCGCAACGAAATCGCACTCCAGCTCACCGGCCTGGAAAGCATCGGCCAGTGCCTGCTGGTCATGGAACACCCGCGCCGGGGCTTCGACCACCTGATGCTCAGGCGCGACAGCGGAGACCTTCATGACCCCGCGGCCAAGGTTGCCTTCCATCACCCGCAGCCCGCCTTCCGGGGAGAACGGCCGCGCGACCGGACGCAGGATCGCTTCGTCCAGGCTCGCTTGCGGCCCTTCGCGCCAGACCAGCTTGCCATCCTGCAGGAACGGCTCCTGGGTATAGCGACGCAGGCCGTGGCCGGCCACGGTGTTGACGTCTTCGTGCAGCAGCCCGGCATCGAGCAGCTCGCGGATCAGGAAGGCCATGCCACCGGCTGCCTGGAAATGGTTGATGTCGGCTTTGCCGTTCGGGTAGACGTGCGACAGGGTCGGCACCACCTCGGACAGCTCGGCCATGTCCTGCCAGGTCAGCTGGATGCCGGCCGCCTGGGCAATCGCCGGCATGTGCAGGGTATGGTTGGTCGAACCGCCTGTGGCGTGCAGGGCAACGATGGAGTTGACCAGGGACTTTTCGTCGACGATCTCGCCCAAGGGCATGAAGTCGCCGCTGGCCTTGGTCATGCGCGTGACCTGTTGCGCGGCCTCGACGGTGAGGGCATCGCGCAGTGGCGTGTAGGGATTGACGAACGACGCGCCCGGCAAGTGCAGGCCCATCACTTCCATCAGCAACTGGTTGGTGTTGGCGGTGCCGTAAAAGGTGCAGGTGCCGGGGCTGTGGTAGGACTTCATTTCCGATTCCAGCAGTTCTTCGCGGCTGGCCTTGCCCTCGGCATAGCGCTGACGCACGTCGGCTTTTTCCTTGTTGGAAATGCCTGAAGGCATCGGCCCGCCGGGGACGAAAAGGGTCGGCAAGTGACCGAAGCGCAACGCGCCCATCAACAACCCCGGAACGATCTTGTCGCAGATGCCGAGCATCAACGCCGCATCGAACATGTTGTGCGACAGGGCGATGGCCGTGGACATGGCAATCACTTCGCGGCTGGCAATCCCCAGCTCCATGCCCGGCTCGCCCTGGGTGACGCCATCACACATGGCCGGCACGCCACCGGCGAACTGGCCAACCGAGCCAATGTCGCGCAGCGCCTGCTTGATCTGTTCAGGGTAATGCTCGTAGGGCTGATGTGCCGAGAGCATATCGTTGTAGGCCGACACGATGGCGACGTTGGCCGCGTTCATCATGCGCAGGCTGTTCTTGTCCTGGGTGCCACAGCCGGCCACACCGTGGGCGAAGTTGGCGCATTGCAGCTTGGCCCGCATCGGCCCGTCACTGGCAGCCCCGCGAATCAACTGCAGGTAGCGTTCACGGGTGGCACGGCTGCGGTCGATCAGCCGTTGGGTGACCTCAAGAATGCGCGGATGCATGTACTGGACTCCAGGCTATCGGTGGTTGCGACCTCTGCGGCAGTTTCCCTTATCAACAATCGCCACCTAGGCTCAAAGGCAGGGGCAACGGTTGCGGGAGGAACGGCTTGGCCGATCGCTCGTTGTAGATTGAATAAAATACTGCCAGCAAAAAGGCTTGTTTTCTATTTTTTTACGAATAATCTTGTAATTCCAACAACAAAATAAGATTCAGTGAAGCGATTTCCCATTTGCCACGGGCTTCACCCGGTCTACCAGAGGTAGCTCTATGACCCTTCGTATCGCAATCAATGGCTTTGGCCGCATTGGCCGCAACGTCCTTCGCGCACTCTATACCCAAGGCTACCGTCAGGACCTGCAGGTCGTCGCGATCAACGATCTGGGTGACAGCGCGATCAATGCGCACCTGCTCAAGTACGACAGTGTTCATGGCATCTTTGCTGCCGATGTCGAGTTCGATCACGAAAGCCTGACCGTCAATGGCGACCGCATTGCCGTCAGTGCCATCCGCAATCCGGCCGAGCTGCCGTGGAAGGCCGAAGCCATCGATGTAGTGTTCGAATGCACCGGCCACTTCACCGACCGCGCCAAGGCAACTGCTCATCTTACTGCCGGGGCGCGCAAAGTCATCATCTCGGCACCGGCCAAGGGCGCCGACGCGACCATTGTTTACGGGGTCAACCACGACATTCTGCGCCCCTCGCACCAGATCATCTCCAGCGCCTCCTGCACCACCAACTGCCTGGCGCCAATCGCCCAGGTGCTGCACCGCGAACTGGGCATCGAGCAGGGTTTGATGACCACCATCCACGCCTACACCAACGACCAGAGCCTCACCGACATCCACCACAGCGACCCGTTCCGCGCCCGCTCGGCGACCCAGTCGATGATCCCGAGCAAGACCGGTGCGGCCGAAGCCGTAGGTCTGGTGCTACCGGAGCTGGCCGGCAAACTCACCGGCATGGCGGTGCGGGTACCGGTTATCAACGTGTCGCTGGTCGACCTGACCGTCAACCTCAAGCGCGATACCAGCGTCGAAGAGGTCAACAACCTGTTCAAGGAAGCCAGCCGTCACTCCAAGGTCCTCGGTTACAACAGCCTGCCGCTGGTGTCGTGCGACTTTAATCACAACCCCTTGTCGTCGATCTTCGATGCTAACCATACCCGTACCAACGGGCGAATGCTCAAAGTGCTGGCCTGGTATGACAATGAGTGGGGGTTCTCCAACCGTATGCTGGATAACTGCCTGGCGTTGTGTAACGCGCAGTAGGAGCGAACCAATACTTGACCAATTCGCTTATGATAAGCATTATCATTCGCTTCGCATTGGTCAGGTATCGCTGTGAGTCAGTCCCGGTTCAACACTGTATTCCTCGCTCAGCGGGTCAGCCTGCTGCGCACGTTACAGCGCATGGTCGACAACCCCAGCACCGCCGAAGACCTGCTGCAGGAGACCTACCTGCGCGTTTCCCGGGCACTGGGCGAACGGCCGGTCGAGCACCTTGAACCTTTCGTCTTCCAGACCGCCCGCAACCTGGCCCTCGACCACTTGCGCGCGCGCCGGGCGCAATCGCGCAACCTGGTTGATGATGTGCCCGAGCAGGTTTTGCACAACGTCGCCGCGCCCAGCAGCAGCGCCGAAGATGCAGCGCATGCCGAGCAATTGCTCAAGCGCCTGAGCGTCAGCCTCGGGCAGTTGACCTCGCGACAACAACGGATTTTCATCCTCAGCCGCCTGCACGGCGCCAGCTACCTGGAAATTGCCGAACAGCTCAACGTCTCGGCCAGCACGGTTCAGAAGGAACTGAAACTGATCATGGCTATCTGTGTTGGCGTGGCCAATCGTCTGAACCGCGATTGACCCTGGCTTGCCACCTGCGCCGTTACGCTTGATCATTAGCAGCATTACAAGACCACCCAGGATTTTCCGTGACCGAAAGCGCCCCTGACCGCCCTTCGCCGCCAGACCCGGCTGCCTGCGACAGTGCCATGGACCAGGCGCTGGACTGGCTGATCCGCCTGCAATGCGCCAGCGCCGACGACACCCGCGCCTTCGAAGCCTGGCTGGAAGCAGATCCAGCCAATGCCCAGGCCTATGTCGAAGCCGAGGCACTGTGGCAAGGCGACACCGTGCGTCAGGCCGCCAGCCAGATCGCCCAGACTTACCGCCCTTCGCGCCTGGCGCACTTGCGCCCGCACTGGAAGCCCCTGGCTGCGGCTGCGGTACTGCTGATCGGGGTGTTTACCGTCGGTAATCTGCCGGTGCGTCTGCAGGCCGATCATCTGACCGTGGTCGGTGAGCGCCAGCGCTTGCAGCTTGAGGACGGCTCCAGGGTACTGCTCAACACCAACAGCGCATTCTCCAGCGACATCGATACCCGCCAGCGCGTCGCCCGCCTGTACCAGGGCGAAGCGTTCTTCGAGGTGCCCGCCGGCCGCAACCAGCCGCTGGAATTGCAGGCAGGCCCGCTGCGCGCCAGTGTGCGCGACAGCGATTTTGCCGTGCGTTACCTCGACGGCGAAGCCCTGGTGCGGGTGCAACGCGGCGATGTCGACCTGCAGGCCAGCAGCGATCAGCGCATTCGCCTGTCCAGTGGCGACAGCATTCGGGTCGGCCCCAATGGCTTCGGTGATCGCGAACGCGTCGATCCGCAAAAAGACCTGGCTTGGGTCCAGGGTCGCCTGATCTTTGAAAATTGCCCGCTGAACCAGGTGCTGGCCGAACTGCGCCGCTACTACCCGGGCCTGATCATCTCCGGTAACGAGCGCCTTGAACAGGTCGCAGTCACCGGCAACTACCGCCTCGACCAACCCGTGGAAACCTTGCGGGCCCTGGCCCACATCACTTCGGCGCAGCTGCACGAGTTCCCCGCCGTGGTCATTCTTAACTGACTGGAAAGTTTTTTTACGCGATCCCCTGAGGCGATACGTCTCGTTATAGCCAATGCAACTGATTCTTATTTTTGAATCAACCAGCACCTATAACATTCGCGCGACAGGGAGCGCTTTCGATGCCAACCGGTTTCACTCGTCGGTCTTCAGACACCCCACGTACACCTGGCCTGCAGCGTTGCACGCTCTCCCTGTTGACCCTGGCCATGCTCGCCAGCGGCGCCTGCAGCCTGCCGGCACTGGCCGCCGAGCCGGCCCAGGCCAGCGCCCCGCGCATGGGTGACTATCGCTTTGCAATTGGCCAGCAGCCGCTGGTATCGGCGCTCAACGCGTTTACCGCCGTGACCGGCTGGCAGGTCGGGCTGTCGGCCGAGCTGGCAGAGGGGGTCGCGTCGCCAGGCGTGCAGGGCTCGCTGAAACCGGAGGCCGCCTTGCAGCGCCTGCTCGCCGGCACCGGCCTGAAGTACCGCACGCTAAGTGCTGGCAATGTGGTGCTCGAGCGCAGCAACTCCAGCGCCATCGCCCTGCAGCAGATCACTGTTACTGCTACTCGCAGCGCCCAGGACATCAGCCAGGTGCCGAGCACGGTCTCGGTACAGACCCGTGAGCAGCTCGACCGCCAGAACGTCAACAACATCAAGGATCTGGTGCGCTACGAGCCTGGCGTATCGGTGAGCGGCACCGGCCAGCGCAGCGGCCTGAATGGTTACAACATTCGCGGTATCGACGGTGAGCGTGTACTGACCCAGATCGACGGCGTATCGATTCCCGACAGCTTCTTCTTCGGCCCCTACGCCCAGACCCAACGCAACTACGTCGATCCAGAGATCGTCAAGCGCGTGGAAATCCTCCGCGGCCCGGCGTCGGTACTGTACGGCAGCAACGCCATCGGCGGTGCGGTCAGCTACTTCACCCTCGACCCGGACGACATCATCAAGCCCGGCCAGGACGTCGGCGCGCGCCTGAAGACCGGTTACAGCTCAGCAGATGACAGCTGGCTGAACTCGGCCACCGTTGCCGGACGCCAGGGTGATTTCGACGGCCTTTTGCACCTGAGCCAACGCAATGGCCATGAGACCGAGTCCTACGGCAGCCACGGCGGCACCGGTCTTGAGCGGACCGAGGCGAACCCTGAAGACGTGCGCACCACCAACATCCTCGCCAAGGCCGGCTGGAACTATGCCGACGACGCGCGCCTGGCTTTCACCTACGAGAACTACAAGGACGACCGCGACCTGGATCAGAAGAGCTCCGTGGGCGGGCCTTTCATTCCTGGCTTCGGTGCCATGAACTCCTATCGCGACCGTACCGGCAATGACACCGTGACCCGCGAGCGCTTCGGCATCAACCACGAGTTCGCCTTGGGCAGCCTGTTTGCCGACAACATGAAATGGAGCCTGAACTATCAGATCGGCAAGACTGACCAGCGCACCGAAGAGCTCTATGTTGCCGGGGGGCGCCAGGTCTTCCGTGATCGCCAGACCACTTACAAGGATCGCCAGTGGATCTTCGATGCCCAGCTGGACAAAGCCTTCAGCATCGGTGAGACCGAACACCTGCTGACCTATGGCACCACCCTCAAGCAGCAGAAAGTCACCGGCTCGCGCAGCGGTACCGGTACCTGTCTGAACGTCGGCGGCACCTGTAGAGCTATCGGCGCCGACAGCCCGCGTGATGGCCAGGTACTGGTCAGCGACTTCCCGGACCCGACGGTCAACACCTACAGCCTGTTCGCCCAGGACGAGATCCGCTGGAACCAGTGGACCTTCCTGCCGGGTGTTCGCTATGACTACACCCGGCTCAAGCCGCACATGACCGACGAGTACCTGCGCGGGGTCGAAGCCTCGAGCACCGACCCGGTTGACGATAGCGAGAAGAAGTGGCACCAGGTATCGCCCAAGTTCGGCATCACCTATGCGTTCAACGACAACTACACCTGGTACGGCCAATACGCCGAAGGCTTCCGTACCCCGACGGCCAAAGCACTCTACGGTCGCTTCGAAAACCCGGGCCTGGGCTACAGCGTCCGTGGCAACTCCAACCTGGAGCCGGAAACCAGCAAGAGCTACGAGACCGGTCTGCGGGGCAACTTCGATGCCGGTAACTTCGACGTGGCGGTGTTCTACAACAAGTACCGCGACTTCATCAACGAAGACGCCGTACAGGGCAGCAACCTGGGCCAGACCTTCGAGGCCAACAACATCAAGCACGCCATCATCAAGGGTGCCGAATTCAAGGGCCGCCTGAACCTGGATGCCTTTGGCGCGCCACATGGCCTGTACACCCAGGGCTCGCTGGCCTATGCCTACGGCCGTAACGAGGACACCGGCCAGCCGCTCAACAGCGTCAACCCGCTGACGGCAGTGATGGGCCTGGGCTATGAGCAGGAACAGTACGGCGGGCTGCTGAGCTGGACCCTGGTCAAGCGCAAGGATCGGGTCGACGACACCACCTTCTTCGCGCCTGACGGCACCAGCAAACAATTCCGCACGCCGGGTTACGGGGTGCTCGACCTGACCGGTTACTACAAGGTCACCAACGACATCACCGTCAACGCCGGCCTGTACAACCTGACCGACAAGAAATACTGGCAATGGGATGACGTACGCGGCTACGACGGGCTCGGTGAAGCAGCTGTCACCTCACCCGCCAACCTCGACCGCCTGACCATGCCTGGCCGAAACTTTGCCATCAACCTGATCTGGGACATTTAAAAAGCATCGCGGGGCAAGCCCGCTCCTACAGTGGGAGCGGGCTTGCCCCGCGATGGGGTGAGGATTTTTTACTGTCGCACGTCACCTTGTTCGTCTAGTCACTAGACACGCCCATTTCGCAAGGAATCACCATGACCGCCGCAACCACCACCGAACGCGCCAGCCTGCGTTCGCAACGCCTGAACCAGCTGACCCATGCCCCGCATACCGAGCTGGATGCCCTGGTCAAATCCCACGCACCGTTCGAAACCCGCGAGAGCTTCGCTCGTTTCGTCGTTGCCCAGTACCTGTTCCAGAACGAACTCAAGGCGCTGTACACCAACCCCGAGCTGATCGCCATCGTTCCGGACCTGGCCGAACGCTGCCGCGCCGAACAGGCCGGCCTCGACCTGGCGGACCTCAACACCGAGATCCCCGCCGACTTCGCTGGCGCCGTGCAGAACCCGAGCCTGGGTGAAGCCATGGGTTGGATCTTCGTTTCCGAAGGCTCAAAACTCGGCGCGGCGTTCCTGATCAAGCGTGCGGTGGGCCTCGGTCTGTCTGACAGCTTCGGCGCCCGCCACCTGGGCGAACCAGCCGGTGGTCGTGCCGAAGGCTGGAAGCAGTTCACCCGCATCCTCGACAGCCTGGAGCTGAGCCCTGAAGAAGAGGCCAAGGCCGAGCAAGGCGCCGTGGCTGCATTCGAGCGCTTCACCGAACTGCTCAAACACGCTTACGCGACTGCGCCTAAAGCCGAACTGGCCTGATGCGCCATACCCGGTTACCCTCGTGGTAACCGGGCCTTACCCGTGCTACCGACGACGCCATGACCCGCCCCTCTGCCTCGAAACTCTCACGCGTGTTGTTTGGCCTTCTGGCCTACGTCAGCCTGGCCATCGGCCTGGTCGCAATCGTCGTGCCCGGCTTGCCCACCACTGAATTCATTCTCCTCGCCGCCTGGGCCGCGACCCGCAGTTCCCCGCGCCTGAGCGCCTGGCTGGAAAACCATCGACTGTTCGGCCCGATCCTGCACAACTGGCGTAATGGCAAAGTCATCCAGCGGCGCGCCAAACTCAGCGCCACCGTCAGCATGCTGGTGTGCGCCAGCCTGATGCTGGTGTTCCTTGAGCACCGCTGGCCGGTCTTTCTCGCCATCGGCGGCATGGCGCTGGGCAACCTGTGGATCTGGTCACGGCCAGAAGCCGCGCCCTTGAGCCTCGCCGACCGCTCATCGGCAAGCACTCATGGTTAACGCTATAAAGCCGATGCCCTGATATCGCTAAATGGATGTGGCGAATCGAACCTTTCTCCCGGTTCGGTCCCCTTCTGGCCTGTCTTTAGCGAGTACGTCCATGTTCGACACGCTCTCCATCCGCCTGAAAATCGTCCTGCTCTCCGGCCTTTGCCTGCTCGGCGTGGTCGCACTGGTCGTCGGTATCAACCTCTATCAATCGCAGCAGAGCGATGCGCTGGTCGGCGAAGCCAGCACCACCATGCTTACCCGTAACGTCCAGGCGCTGCTGCAGGCCCGCGCCGGGGAAAAAGCCGAATTGCTGCGGCGCACCTTCAGCGACAGCCAGACCGTCATCATCGCCCTCGCCGATCAGGTCCAGGACTTGCAAAAGCTGGCCCGCGAGCGTGGCCTGAGCGCAGGCGATCTACGCGAAGCGATCAACCAGAGCCTGGCCACCAGCTTCAAACGCAACCCAAAGGTGCTCGGTATCTGGCTGGCGTTCGAACCCCAGGCCTTGGAAGGTGACGACAGCGCCTTCGCCAACGATGCCAAGCACATGGGCAATGAAAGTGGTCGTTTCGCCAGCTACTGGAGCCGGGCGCAAGGCGAGTCGCTGAATACTGTGATCAGTGATACCGACCTGAACAAGACCGACATCAACCTCAGCGGTACCCCATACAACGTCTGGTACACCTGCTCACGCAACAGTGCCCGCCCTTGCCTGCTCGAACCCTACTCCGACACCGTCGGCGGCAAGCAGGTGCTAATGACCAGCATCACCGTGCCACTGCTGCAAAACGGCAAGGTCATCGCTACCGCCGGCGTGGACATTTCCCTCGATACACTCCAGGCCGCTGCCGCCAAGGCCCAGCAGGAACTGTTCAATGGCGCCGGACATCTGCTGATCGTCGCGCCTAGCGGACTGCTGGCAGCCAATAGTGACGATGCCGCCAAGGTCGGCAAAAACATCGGCCAGACCCTCGGCCTGGAAGGCCAGCAGGCCGTGCAGAAACTCGCCGCCAACCAGCCGCTGATCCTTGAGCAGGGCGAAACCATCCGCGCCCTCACCCCTGTGCAGCCGACTGCCGACAGCAAAGCCTGGGGCATCGTCATCGACTTGCCCAGGCAGGTGCTGCTGGCGGATGCCATCAGCCTGCAAGATACCCTTGAGCAGGCCCGTACCAGCGGCACCCTCAAGGTGGTGCTGTTCGCCACCCTGGCCGGTCTTGGCGGTCTGCTGTTGATGTGGCTGACCGCAACCGGCGTGACCCGCCCGCTCAATACCGTGGCCAGCATGCTCGAAGACATTGCCAGCGGTGACGGCGATCTCACCCAGCGCCTGCGCTACGCCCGCCAGGACGAACTGGGCCGCCTGACCTCAGGCTTCAACCGCTTCCTCGACAAGCTGCAGCCGACCATCGCCCAGATCAAGCAAAGCATCACCCAGGCCCGCAGCACTGCAGACCAGTCTTCGGCCATTGCCCAGCGCACCAGCGAGGGCATGCAGGTGCAGTTCCGCGAAATCGACCAGGTCGCCACCGCTTCCAACGAGATGAGCGCCACTGCCCATGACGTCGCCAACAGCGCCGCCAGTGCCGCCGATGCCGCGCGCGGCGCCGACCGTTCGGCCAAGGACGGGATGGCAATCATCGAGCGCAGCACCCGCGATATCACCTTGCTGGCCGATGAGGTGAGCAAAGCCGTGACCGAAGTCGAAGTGCTGGCGCAGAACAGCGAAAAGATCGGCTCGGTGCTGGAGGTGATCCGCAGCATCGCCGAGCAGACCAACCTGCTGGCGCTCAACGCTGCGATCGAAGCGGCCCGCGCCGGTGAAAGCGGGCGTGGCTTTGCCGTGGTTGCCGACGAGGTGCGCAACCTGGCCCGGCGCACCCAGGATTCGGTCGAAGAAATCCGTCAGGTGATCGAGCGCATCCAGAGCAACACCCGCGAGGTGGTGGCGACCATGCATTCAAGCCACGGCAAGGCCCAGGAGAACGCCGGACAGATCCACCAAGCGGTCGAAGCCCTGGACCGGATCAGCGAGGCGGTGACGGTCATCAGCGACATGAACCTGCAGATCGCCAGCGCCGCCGAACAGCAAAGCGCAGTGGCCGAAGAGGTCAACCGTAATGTCTCGGCGATCCGTGGGGTGACCGAGACGTTGACCGGACAAGCCGCTGAGTCGGCGCAGGTGAGCAGCCAGCTCAATACCCTGTCGTCTCAGCAGATGGCGCTGATGGATCAGTTCAGGGTTTGAGCATCGCGGGGCAAGCCCGCGCCTAGCGCTCAAGACAGTCGATCAGTAACTCAGGTCGACTGTCCCGGCGCGGACGGTATACGGCTTATCAATGGCTGAGCTGAAATCGAACTCAAATAGCGCTTTGAAGGTGCGACTTTCCTTGTCCCACTCGACGTTCTTCAGGCTGTAGTTCTCAGCGATATAGCTTCCATGGCCAATGCCGAAGAATCCGAAGAGTACGGTTTCAGGGTGTTCATTGGAGATATGCAGGACAATCGCTTGCTCCGAGTCAGCGGTGGTTTGCCAGGCATACAGCTTATGGACTCCGGCACCGCTGTCTCGAAATGAGAGCCCGCTGGCTTGAAACGATCCGTAGCCTGGGAACACAGGCGGATCCACGGTAGCCGACACTGTTCCAGCCTTGAGGTCCTTCAGGTCACTGAGCTCGCCGTAGCTTAGTTTCAACGCTCCGTCCGTGATTTTGTACTCCCCGTGCTCGCATTTAACGCTGAACGCGAATTTCAACTCCACGGACCATTTTTTTTCACCCCACTTGAAATCGAGCAGCTTCACTTCTTCGGCATAACCTCCTGCGCCCCCAGTGAGGAAAGCAGCTCGGATACCTTTAGCCCCAGTTTTGATTGAGGTGTCATAGAGAATTCTCAGAAAGATCGCGTCGTAGCGGTCTGCTCCGCCTTGCTGCGCCCAGATGTGAAGCTCGCCGTTCAACTTGTAAACATCAAAGTGGGTAGCGTTGAAATTCTTAGCGACTGAGCCAGGCAGATCCAGTGTCGCAGTGGCATAACCGATTGGCAGGTCGGTCTTCAGATCAGTGTTTGTCATGGGGGCTCTCGCAGATCGTCGTTTAGCAATGGCCACCAACGCATGGCGACCGCCTGAGACCCGACGTTAGGCGCTTGGCTTGCACCCCCACAACTGGCAAAAATGCCAGGTACCCGTGGACCAAAGCAGCAGCTTACAAGCTCAACAACCCGCTATAGAGCGCGTAGGCTGCCACGCCCGCCCCCACCAGCACTGCCACAAAAATAAGCTTCTCCCAATGGGTAAACAGCGCCTGCCCCTGCTCATGCTTGGCCCGGGCAAACAGGATCACCCCCGGCGCATACAACAGGGCCGAAAGCAGCAGGTACTTCAAGCCGCCGGCATACAACAGCCAGATCGCGTAGACCAGGGCGACCCCGGCAATCAAAAAATCCTTGCGCCGCCGGCCGGCATGACCTTCATAAGTCTCGCCGCGCACCGCCAGCAACACCGCATACGCCGCCGACCACAAATAGGGCACCAGGATCATCGACGAAGCCAGGTAGATCAGGCTGGTATAAGTGCCGGCCGAGAACAACGTGATCAGCAAGAACAGCTGAATCATGATGTTGGTCATCCACAGCGCGTTGGCTGGCACGTGGTTGGCATTTTCCTTGGCCAGGAAACGCGGCATGGTCTGATCGCGGGCGGTGGCAAAGAGGATCTCGGCGCAGAGCAAGGCCCAGGACAACAAGGCGCCGAGCAACGAAATCGCCAGGCCGATGCTGATCAGCAAAGCGCCCCAGGGGCCGACGATATGTTCCAGCACCGAGGCCAGCGACGGGTTCTGCAGCGCCGCCAGTTCCGGCTGGGTCATGACCCCCAGCGACAGCACGTTGACCAGCACCAGCAAGGCCAGCACACCAATGAAGCCGATCACCGTGGCCTTGCCCACGTCCGAGCGCTGCTGCGCCCTGCCTGAATAGACACTGGCGCCTTCGATACCGATGAACACGAACACGGTCACCAGCATCATGTTGCGCACCTGATCGAGCACGCTGCCAAATTTCGGGTTGCTCAACCCCCAGATATCACGGGTGAAGATATCGGCGCGAAACGCCACCGCAGCAATGACGATGAACATCACCAGCGGCACGATCTTGGCCACGGTGGTCACCTGGTTGATGAACGCTGCCTCCTTGATTCCGCGCAGCACCAGAAAGTGCACGGCCCACAGCAGCAACGATGCGCAGGCAATGGCGATCGGCGTGTTGCCCTCGCCGAACACCGGAAAATAAAAGCCCAGGGTGCTGAACAGTAGGACGAAGTAACCGACGTTGCCCAGCCAGGCACTGATCCAGTAGCCCCAGGCGGACGAAAAACCCATGTAGTCGCCGAAGCCGGCCTTGGCGTAGGCATACACCCCCGAGTCGAGCTCCGGCTTGCGATTGGCCAGGGTCTGGAACACGAAGGCCAGGGCCAGCATGCCCACCGCCGTGATTCCCCAGCCGATCAGCACTGCACCCACGTCGGCACGAGCAGCCATGTTCTGCGGCAAGGAGAAAATCCCGCCACCGATCATCGAACCGACCACCAGGGCGATCAACGCCCCCAGGCGCAGTTTTTGTCCAGGTTCGGACATGAAATTCCCCTTTCTGTCTTGTCTTTGTAACCTCAGAGGCACACCCTGAGTTAAATATATGCACAGTCTAGGCGTTTATAGATATTCCGTCTTTAAAACTATAGCCATCATAACTATGGCGTCTATGCCAGACATACTAAATGGTGAGTTTTGTGCACTATTCCCGCCCCCACAAGTAAATAAGAGAAAATCTCGTCAAAAATTTGCGAAAGCTGTGAAACGGGCTAGCTTCATATCTCGCAGGCTGTCTGAGCGAATGCTCTAAACACCATGGAGGTGCCTGTGCACGAGGCTTGTAGCATTGCCATCGGCATACTCCGGGGGAGCTCTTTCAGTCAAGGACAGCAACGGATTGCCCTATTAACTGACCTGAATCAGCTTATGAATACGTCGCTGGATTTACTCTAGCGCCATCTCTTCTCCTGATACGGAGTTATTCGATGTCAGACGCTCCCGGAAAACTACGACTTGGTGCCCTTGTCGCACTTGTAGTCGGCTCTATGATCGGCGGCGGGATCTTTTCGCTGCCACAAAACATGGCTGCCAGTGCTGATGTAGGCGCTGTTCTGATCGGTTGGGGAATCACCGCCATCGGCATGCTGACCCTGGCCTTTGTGTTCCAGACCCTGGCCAACCGAAAGCCGGATCTGGACGGCGGGGTGTACGCCTACGCCAAGGCCGGATTCGGCGATTACATGGGCTTCTCATCGGCCTGGGGGTACTGGATCAGTGCCTGGCTGGGCAACGTCGGTTACTTCGTCCTGCTGTTCAGTACCCTGGGCTACTTCTTCCCGATCTTTGGCGAGGGCAACACCCCGGCAGCCATCATCGGCGCCTCGGTATTGCTCTGGGCCGTGCACTTTCTGGTGCTGCGCGGGATCAAGGAAGCGGCCTTCATCAACCTGGTCACCACCGTGGCCAAGGTCGTGCCACTGGCGCTGTTCATCCTGATCGCCGTGTTCGCCTTCAAGCTGGACATCTTCACCGCTGACATCTGGGGCACCATGAACCCGGACCTGGGCAGCGTGATGAACCAGGTGCGCAACATGATGCTGGTGACCGTCTGGGTATTCATCGGTATCGAGGGCGCGAGCATCTTCTCGGCCCGGGCGGAAAAGCGTTCGGACGTGGGTAAGGCCACCGTCATCGGCTTCATCACCGTGCTGCTGTTCCTGGTCCTGGTCAACGTGCTGTCGCTGGGCATCATGACTCAACCTGAGCTGGCCAAACTGCAGAACCCGTCGATGGCCGCCGTGCTTGAGCACGTCGTCGGTCACTGGGGCGCGGTGCTGATCAGCGTCGGCCTGATCATCTCGCTGCTCGGTGCCCTGCTCTCCTGGGTACTGCTGTGCGCCGAGATCATGTTCGCCGCCGCCAAAGACCACACCATGCCGGAGTTCCTGCGCCGCGAGAACGCCAACCATGTACCGGCCAATGCCCTGTGGCTGACCAACGCCATGGTGCAGATCTTCCTGGTCATCACCCTGTTCTCGGCCAGTACCTACCTGTCACTGATCTACCTCGCCACTTCAATGATCCTGGTGCCTTACCTGTGGTCGGCGGCCTATGCCTTCCTGCTGGCATGGCGTAGCGAGACCTACGAACAAGCCCTGGCCGAACGCAAGAAAGACCTGATCATCGGCGGTATCGCCCTGGTCTATGCGATCTGGCTGCTGTACGCCGGTGGCGTCAAATACCTGCTGCTCTCGGCCCTGCTCTATGCCCCTGGCGTGATCCTGTTCGCCAAGGCCAAGCGCGAGGTCGGCCAACCGATTTTTACCAACGTGGAGAAGCTGCTTTTCGCCGCCGTGGTTATTGGCGCCCTGGTGGCTGCCTATGGCCTCTACGACGGCTTCCTGACTCTGTAACCCCCGTATTCGCAACTTGGAGGAAATAACCATGTCCACGGAAAAAGTTAAGTACGGCGTACATTCCGAAGCCGGCAAACTGCGCAAAGTGATGGTCTGTTCCCCTGGCCTGGCGCACCAGCGCCTGACGCCGAGCAACTGCGACGAGCTGCTGTTCGACGACGTCATCTGGGTCAATCAGGCCAAGCGCGACCACTTCGATTTCGTCACCAAAATGCGTGAACGCGGCATCGAAGTGCTGGAAATGCACAATCTGCTGACCGATATCGTCGCAAACCCTGAAGCGTTGAAATGGATTCTCGACCGCAAGATCACCCCGGATACCGTCGGTATCGGCCTGCAAAACGAAGTGCGCAGCTGGCTCGAAGGTCTTGAACCACGCCATCTGGCCGAGTTCCTGATCGGTGGTGTCGCCGGTGAAGACATGCCAGAAAGCGAAGGCTCCGGCGTCATCAAGATGTACCGCGACTACCTGGGTCACTCCAGCTTCCTGCTCGACCCGCTGCCCAACACCCAGTTCACCCGTGACACCACCTGCTGGATCTACGGCGGCGTGACGCTGAACCCGATGTACTGGCCAGCGCGACGTCAGGAAACCCTGCTGACCACCGCTATCTACAAGTTCCACCCTGAGTTCACCGGTGCCGACTTTGAAGTCTGGTACGGCGACCCGGATGTAGAACACGGCAAAGCCACCCTCGAAGGCGGCGACGTCATGCCAATCGGCAACGGCGTAGTACTGATCGGTATGGGTGAGCGCACTTCGCGCCAGGCCATTGGCCAACTGGCGCAAGCGCTGTTCGCCAAAGGCGCAGTGGAGAAAGTCGTAGTCGCCGGTCTGCCGAAATCCCGTGCCGCGATGCACCTGGACACCGTGTTCAGCTTCTGCGATCGCGACCTGGTCACGGTCTTCCCGGAAGTGGTCAAGGAAATCGTGCCGTTCGTCATTCGTCCAGACAGCAGCAAGCCGTATGGCATGGACGTGCGCCGCGAGAACAAGACCTTCATCGAAGTGGTCGCCGACTCTCTCAACCTGAAGAAACTGCGCGTCGTCGAAACCGGCGGCAACAGCTTCGCCGCCGAACGCGAGCAGTGGGATGACGGCAACAACGTGGTGGCCGTGGAGCCTGGTGTGGTCATCGGTTATGACCGCAACACCTACACCAACACCCTGCTGCGCAAGGCTGGTGTCGAAGTTATCACCATCAGCGCCGGCGAACTGGGCCGTGGTCGCGGCGGCGGTCACTGCATGACCTGCCCAATCGTTCGCGACCCTATCGACTACTAAAACGACCATCAACCCGGCCGCGCTTACAAGGCGCCGGCCGGGCCGATCACCGCATCCAAGGAGAATCATCATGGCGTTCAACATCCACAACCGTAACCTGCTGAGCCTGGAACACCACACCCCTCGCGAGTTGCGCTACCTGCTGGACCTGTCCCGCGACCTGAAACGTGCCAAGTACACCGGCACCGAGCAGCAGCACCTCAAAGGCAACAACATTGCGCTGATTTTCGAGAAAACCTCGACCCGCACCCGTTGCGCTTTTGAAGTAGCCGCCTACGACCAGGGCGCCAACGTCACCTACATCGACCCTAACTCCTCGCAGATCGGCCACAAAGAAAGCATGAAGGACACCGCACGGGTCCTCGGCCGTATGTATGACGCCATCGAGTACCGTGGCTTCAAACAGGAAATCGTCGAAGAACTGGCCAAGTTCGCCGGTGTACCGGTGTTCAACGGCCTGACCGATGAATACCACCCGACCCAGATGATCGCCGACGTACTGACCATGCGTGAGCACGCCGACAAGCCGATCCACGAGATCAGCTACGCCTACCTGGGCGACGCGCGCAACAACATGGGCAACTCGCTGCTGCTGGTCGGCTCCAAGCTCGGTATGGACGTGCGTATCTGCGCGCCGAAAGCGCTGTGGCCACACGACGACCTGGTTGCCCGCTGCAAGGGTTACGCTGAAGAAAGCGGTGCCCGCATCACCCTGACCGAAGACCCTAAAGCAGCGGTCAAGGGCGTTGATTTCATCCACACCGACGTCTGGGTGTCGATGGGCGAACCGGTTGAAGCCTGGGCCGAACGTATCCAGCAACTGCTGCCGTACCAGGTCAACGCCGAGCTGATGAAAGCCACCGGCAACCCACGGACCAAGTTCATGCACTGCCTGCCAGCGTTCCACAACTCCGACACCAAGGTCGGCAAGCAGATCGCTGAACAGTATCCACACCTGAAAAACGGCATCGAAGTCACCGACGACGTGTTCGAATCACCAGCCTGCATCGCCTTCGAGCAAGCGGAAAACCGCATGCACACCATCAAGGCAATCCTGGTTTCGACCCTGGCTGACCTGTAAGGCCTCTGTAGGAGCGGGCTTGCCCCGCGATTCGGTGTAACTGATATACCGCACTCGCGGGACAAGCCCACCCCCACAAGGTGGCTTCTCTCTTTCCTAGAAGGACACTCATCATGCGTATCGTTGTTGCATTGGGCGGTAACGCCCTGCTGCGCCGTGGCGAACCCATGACTGCGGACAATCAGCGCGCCAATATCCGCATCGCCACCGAGCAGATCGCCAAGATCCATCCGGGCAACGAACTGGTCATCGCGCACGGCAATGGCCCGCAAGTCGGCCTGCTGTCGCTGCAGGCGCAATCCTACAAGCCGGACGAAGCCTATCCGCTGGACGTCCTCGGGGCTGAAACCGAAGGCATGATCGGCTACATCATCGAGCAAGAGCTGGGTAACCTGCTGGCCTTCGAAGTGCCGTTCGCCACCCTGCTGACCCAGGTTGAAGTCGATGGCAAAGACCCGGCTTTCCAGAAGCCGAGCAAGCCGATCGGGCCGGTCTACTCCAAAGAAGATGCCGAGCGTCTGGCCGCAGAAAAAGGCTGGGCCATTGCCCCGGACGGAGACAAGTTCCGTCGCGTGGTGGCCAGCCCTCGACCAAAGCGGATTTTCGAAATCCGTCCGATCAAATGGTTGCTGGAAAAAGGCACCGTGGTGATCTGTGCCGGTGGCGGTGGCATTCCGACCATCTACGACCAGAGCGGCAAGGTCCTCAGTGGCGTAGAGGCGGTGATCGACAAGGACCTGTGCTCGTCCCTGCTCGCTCAGCAGCTGGAGGCAGACCTGCTGGTCATTGCCACTGACGTCGACGGCGCTTACATCGACTGGGGCAAACCCACCCAGAAAGCCGTCGCCGAAGCGCATCCTGACGAACTTGAACGCCTCGGTTTCGCCGCCGGCTCCATGGGACCGAAAGTTCAGGCCGCGTGCGAATTTGCCCGTGAAACCGGCAAGGTCGCGGTCATCGGTTCACTGGCCGATATCGAAGGAATCGTCCAAGGCACCAAAGGTACCCGTGTCACTACGGCCAAGCCTGGAATAAGCTACCGTTGATGCAGTTGGGCGGACGTCAGGTCCGCCCTTTTCAACCCCCCAGAGGAGCCCGTCATGGCCCAGTTCGAACCCGGTCATCTACACATTGAGCGCCATGCACTGACAAAGGACGACGTCAGTTACAACCTCCATATCGATTACGAAGTCGCCACGGACCCGAAAAAAGGCAAAGGCATTCAGTTCACGATGCATGGCTCGATTCAAGGCAAAGACTTGAAGGAGCCCTTCTTCCTGCCCAAGGAGGAAGCTTATAACTTCGCCAGCAACGTAACAAAAATCGCTGAGAAGTACGGTATTCCCAAACACCTGAGCAACATCGGCTCCGTGCACAAGCACTACGACCTGATGTTCGAAGATATCCGCACACAGCTGAACATGAAATCCGGCGACCCCATCAAGCCAGAACATTTCGAGTAACCACTCGGACCTCATCGCCGGCAAAGCCGGCTCCTACAGGTTCTGCAGGTACCGCCCTTGTGGGAGCCGGCCTTGCCGGCGATTCGACCGCAAAGCGGTCGCAAGGCATACTTGCCGTCTTCGGCAGCCTTGAATACCTCTCCCCATGCGCATCCACGTCAGCTTCATCGACCGCGTCGGTATCACCCAGGAAGTACTGGCCCTGCTCGGTGCCCGCAACCTCAACCTGGACGCCGTGGAGATGGTCCCGCCCAACGTTTACATCGACGCCCCGACCCTCAGCCCAGCCGTGCTCGAAGAACTGCACGACGCGCTGTTCGAAGTGCGTGGCGTGCAGTCGGTGGACGTGGTCGACATCCTCCCCGGCCAGCGCCGCCACTTGCAGCTCGATGCCCTGCTGGCCGCCATGAGCGACCCGGTTCTGGCCGTGGACAGTGCCGGCCAGGTGCTGCTGGCCAACCCCGCGCTGATCGCCCTGTGCGGCCGTGAGTCGGCCGGGCGTTCGCTAGGCGAGCTGTTCAATGACTCCGCCCTGCTGCAGGCCCTGCTGGACAACAACTTCCATCTGCCGATGCGCGAAATGCAGCTCAACGGCCAGAGCCTGCTGCTCGATGCCACCCCTATCACCAATGCTGGCGGCCTGCTGACCCTCTACCCGCCCAACCGCATGGGCGAACGCCTGTCGGCCCTGCACCACGAGCATGCCGAAAGCTTCGATGCACTTCTCGGTGAGTCCCCGGCGATCCGCACCCTCAAAGTCCGTGCCCTGCGTGTCGCGGCCCTCGACGCGCCACTGCTGGTGCATGGCGAGACAGGCACCGGCAAGGAGCTGGTAGCCCGCGCCTGCCATGCCACCAGCAGCCGCCACTCGGCGCCATTCCTCGCCCTCAACTGCGCCGCGCTGCCCGAGAGCCTGGCCGAGAGCGAACTGTTCGGCTACGCACCCGGCGCGTTCACCGGCGCGCAGCGTGGTGGCAAACCCGGGCTGATGGAACTGGCCAACCAGGGCACGGTGTTTCTCGACGAGATTGGCGAGATGTCACCTTACCTGCAGGCCAAACTGCTGCGTTTTCTCAGTGACGGCAGCTTCCGCCGCGTGGGAGGCGACCGTGAGGTGAAAGTCGATGTGCGCATCATCAGCGCCACCCACCGCGACCTGGAGCGCATGGTCGCCGAAGGCACCTTCCGTGAAGACCTGTTCTACCGCCTCAATGTGCTCAACCTGCAGGTGCCGCCACTGCGTGAGCGTGGCCAGGACATCCTCATGCTCGCACACTATTTCATGCAGCAAGCCTGCACGCAGATCCAGCGCCCGGCCTGCCGCCTGACACCGGCCACCCACTCGGCACTGCTGGCCAACCCCTGGCCGGGCAACGTACGCCAGCTGCAAAACGTGATATTCCGCGCTGCGGCCATCTGTGAAAGCAACCTGGTGGACATCGGCGACCTGGACATCGCCGGAACCTCGGTAGCACGCGGCCAGGATGGTGAGGTGGCGAGCCTGGAACAGGCCGTGGGTGATTTCGAGCGCGAGCTGCTGCAGCGTCTGTATGCCAGCTACCCGTCCACCCGGCAGTTGGCGGTGAGGTTGCAGACATCGCACACCGCCATTGCCCAGCGGTTGCGCAAATATGGCATTCCAGACAAGGCCTGAATTGTTTGACGCACGCCTTTTTACTTACAGGGCGAAATCACAAGGTTATTCAGAATTTTCCTAGCCGTAGAGCGCTGACATTGCCCATAAACTCGCCCATCCCGAAGGCGTCCCCAGGCAATGTTCGCCTCTAATCAGAGCAAAGAGTAACCTGAATGCTTGCACTCGATTTCTACGGCACACTTGTGGCCGCTTCCCTGGTGCTTTTACTGGGGCGCGGGCTTGTTACACGCGTTGGTTTCTTGCGCACTTACAATATTCCCGAACCGGTAGCCGGGGGGCTGCTAGTTGCCCTGCTGCTTCTGGGGCTGCGCGCCATGGAGCTGCAAGTCCAGTTTGATACTTCACTGCAGACGCCCTTGATGCTGGCTTTTTTTGCCACCATCGGTTTGAGTGCCGATATCGCCAGTTTGAAGAAAGGCGGACGCATAGTCGGCATTTTCCTGCTGGCCGTCACCGGACTGCTGCTGGTCCAGAATGCCATGGGTATCGCCCTGGCCAAGGCACTGGGGCTCGATCCCCTGATGGGTTTGCTGTCCGGCTCGATTTCCTTGTCGGGCGGCCACGGCACGGGCGCTGCATGGGGCGCGACCTTCAGTGAGAAATACGGCCTGGCGTCCGCCAGTGAGCTGGCACTGGCCGCGGCCACGTTTGGCCTGGTGCTGGGCGGACTGATTGGCGGGCCTGTTGCCCGCCTGCTCATCAAGCGTGTCCAGACACCCGGCATGGAACAAGAAATGCCCCGCGTGCCCAAAGGCTTTGAACAGCCAAACAAAGAGCGCTTGATTACGCCATCCACAATGATCGAAACGCTCGCGCTGATTGCAGTCAGTCTGATGGCAGGCACCCTCTTGAATAACCTGCTCCACGGCACCGCTTTCGAATTGCCGACATTTGTTTGCGTCTTGTTTGTGGGTGTCCTGCTGCGCAACGGCCTTTCAATATTGGGTGTGTATCAAGTATTCGAACGCGAAGTTTCAGTATTGGGCAATGTCAGCTTGTCGCTATTTCTGGCGATCGCACTGATGTCGCTCAAACTATGGGATCTGGCTGCACTGGCAGTGCCATTCTTCATTCTTCTGGCTGCACAGACAGTCGTCATGGCGCTGTTTGCGATATTCGTGACGTTCCGAATCATGGGCAGCAATTACGATGCGGCAGTATTGGCAGCAGGACATTGCGGGTTCGGTCTTGGTGCAACGCCAACGGCCATCGCCAACATGCAAGCCGTGACACAACGCTTCGGGCCGTCGCAAATAGCCTTCCTGGCGGTACCGATGGTCGGCGCATTCTTCATCGACATCATCAATGTCATCGTGATCAAGTTGTACTTGGCGTTGCCATTCTTCGTTGCCGTTTGAAAGCCTGGGTTCGGCGTTCAGAGCCTTTCGCGAAGAATTCCGCGCAAGGCCCGTAACGAAAACGCTACACCGTAGCGAATTTGTTACACACCCATCCAGGTCCCCATATGCAAGGGGTTGATCCTCCGAATCTTTTCGCCACCTTCCTATCTGTAGCGTTTTCATTCCATCAGATTGAACCAATTTCCATAGAAATCTTTCAAGATACTGATTTGTAAGCTTTTTTTGATACTGGCCGCATTTTTGCTAAGGAAATCTCAACCCAAGAGCGCGGACGCACCGCGCCCAACGCCCTGCTTCCCGAGGATTCCCCATGAGCGAGTTGCGTTTCACCGAAGATCACGAATGGCTGCGCGTCGAAGCCGATGGCAGTGTCACCGTGGGCATCACCGCCTACGCCCAGAACGCCCTCGGCGATGTGGTCTACGTGCAACTGCCGGAGCTGCAGAGCTACGACCAGGGCGCCGAAGCGTCGACCGTTGAATCGGTAAAAGCTGCCAGCGGTGTGTACATGCCGCTGACCGGCGAAGTGGTCGCGGTCAACGACAAACTCGAAGGCAACCCTGAACTGGTCAACGAAGATCCGCTGGGCGAAGGCTGGTTCTTCCGCTTCATCCCGGCCGATGCAGGTGCAGTTGCGCAACTGCTCGACCAGGATGCCTACGACCGCCTGATCAAAGCCAACGCTGACGCCTGAGGACTCACCATGACCATCAACCTCGGCACTGCCAACGAATTCATCGCCCGTCATATCGGCCCGCGCCAGACTGACGAGCAGCAAATGCTTGCCACCCTGGGTTTCGACTCCCTGGAAGCCATGAGCGCCGCCGTCATCCCTGACAGCATCAAGGGCACCAGCGTGCTGGAACTGGGCGAAGGGCAAAGCGAAGCCGACGCCCTGGCGTCGCTCAAGGCCATCGCCGGCAACAACCAGCTGTTCAAGAGCTTCATCGGCCAGGGTTACTACAACTGCCATACCCCGGCGCCGATCCTGCGCAACCTGCTGGAAAACCCGGCCTGGTACACCGCCTACACCCCGTATCAGCCAGAGATTTCCCAGGGCCGCCTGGAAGCACTGCTCAATTTCCAGACCCTGATCAGCGACCTCACCGGTCTGCCGATCGCCAACGCCTCGCTGCTCGACGAAGCCACCGCCGCCGCTGAAGCGATGACCTTCTGCAAACGCCTGAGCAAGAACAAGAGCAGCCACGCCTTCTTCGCCTCCGTGCATTGCCACCCGCAAACCCTCGACGTCCTGCGTACCCGTGCCGAGCCGCTGGGTATCGAAGTGGTGGTCGGTGACGAGCGCGAACTCGATGATGTCAGCGCCTTCTTTGGCGCCCTGCTGCAATACCCGGCCAGCAATGGTGAAGTGTTCGACTACAGCGAACTGGTCGCACGCTTGCATGCTGCCAACGCCCTGGTCGCAGTTGCCGCCGATCTGCTGGCCCTGACCCTGCTGACCCCGCCCGGCGAGTTCGGTGCCGACGTCGCCATCGGTAGCGCCCAGCGCTTCGGTGTACCGCTGGGCTTCGGTGGCCCGCACGCGGCCTACTTCTCCACCCGTGATGCGTTCAAGCGTGACATGCCTGGCCGCCTGGTCGGCGTGTCTATCGACCGCTTCGGCAAGACCGCCCTGCGCCTGGCCATGCAGACCCGCGAGCAACATATCCGTCGCGAGAAAGCCACCAGCAACATCTGCACCGCCCAGGTACTGCTGGCCAACATCGCCAGCATGTACGCTGTCTATCACGGCCCGCAGGGCCTGAAGCAGATCGCCCAGCGCACCCACGCCCTGACCGCGATTCTAGCCGCTGGCCTCAAGCAACTCGGCGTCAGCGTCGAAAACGCAGCGTTCTTCGACACCCTGACCCTGGCCACCGGCGACGCAACCGCCAGCCTGCACGACAAGGCCCGGGCCCAGCGCCTGAACCTGCGTCAGATCGACGCCCAGCGCCTGGGTCTGTCGCTGGATGAAACCAGCACCCAGGCTGACGTCGAAGCGCTGTGGCAGCTGTTTGCCGATGGTAAAGCCGTGCCTGCATTCAGCACCCTGGCTGCCAGCGTTCAGGCCCAGTTGCCTTCCGCCCTGCTGCGCCAGTCGGCGATCCTCGAGCACCCGGTGTTCAACCGCTACCACAGCGAAACCGAGCTGATGCGCTACCTGCGCCGCCTGGCCGACAAAGACCTGGCGCTGGACCGCACCATGATCCCGCTGGGTTCGTGCACCATGAAGCTCAACGCCGCCAGCGAAATGATTCCGGTGACCTGGGCCGAATTCGGCAACCTGCACCCGTTCGCGCCTGCCGCACAGAGCCAGGGCTACCAGCAACTGACCGACGAGCTGGAGGCCATGCTCTGCGCCGCCACCGGCTATGACGCCGTGTCGCTGCAGCCCAATGCCGGTTCCCAGGGCGAATACGCAGGTCTCCTGGCCATCCGCGCCTACCACCAGAGCCGTGGCGACGCTCGTCGCGACATCTGCCTGATCCCGTCCTCGGCCCACGGCACCAACCCGGCCACCGCCCATATGGCCGGTATGCGCGTGGTGGTGACCGCCTGTGACGCCCGTGGCAACGTCGATATCGACGACCTGCGCGCCAAGGCCATCGAGCACCGCGAACACCTCGCGGCGCTGATGATCACCTACCCGTCGACCCATGGCGTGTTCGAAGAAGCCATCGGCGAAATCTGCGCGATCATCCACGATAACGGCGGCCAGGTGTACATCGACGGCGCCAACATGAACGCCATGGTCGGCCTCTGCGCCCCAGGCAAGTTCGGCGGTGACGTCTCGCACCTGAACCTGCACAAGACCTTCTGCATTCCACACGGCGGTGGCGGCCCGGGCGTCGGCCCGATCGGCGTCAAATCGCACCTGGCGCCGTTCCTGCCGGGTCATGCGCACATGGAAAACAAACAGGGCGCGGTCTGTGCCGCACCGTTCGGCAGCGCCAGCATCCTGCCGATCACCTGGATGTACATTCGTATGATGGGTGGCGCCGGTCTCAAGCGTGCCTCGCAGATGGCGATCCTCAACGCCAACTACATCGCCCGCCGCCTGGAAGAGCACTATCCTGTGTTGTACACCGGCAGCAATGGCCTGGTGGCACACGAGTGCATCCTCGACCTGCGCCCGCTCAAGGACAGCAGCGGCATCAGCGTCGACGACGTGGCCAAGCGCCTGATCGACTTCGGTTTCCACGCCCCGACCATGTCGTTCCCGGTGGCCGGTACGTTGATGATCGAACCGACCGAAAGCGAGTCCAAAGAAGAACTGGATCGCTTCTGCGAGGCGATGATCCGCATCCGCGAAGAGATCCGCGCGGTGGAAAACGGCAGCCTGGACAAGGACGACAACCCGCTGAAAAACGCGCCGCATACGGCCGCTGAAATTGCCGGTGAGTGGAGCCATCCATACAGCCGCGAACAGGCGGTGTACCCGCTGGCGACGCTGGTGGAAGGCAAGTACTGGCCGCCGGTCGGTCGTGTCGACAACGTGTTTGGCGACCGTAACCTGGTGTGTGCCTGCCCGTCGATCGAGAGCTATCAGGACGTCTGAGTCCGGCTTGAGGGCCTCATCGCGGGACAAGCCCGCTCCCACAGGATCCCCATATCCACAGTGGGAGCGGGCTTGCCCCGCGAAACCCTTCACCACAACGAGGGTACGACCATGTCACTAAGCGTCTTCGACCTGTTCAAGATCGGCATCGGCCCCTCCAGTTCCCATACCGTAGGCCCCATGCGCGCCGCTGCGCGTTTTGCTGAAGGCCTGCGTCGCGACGGTCTGCTGGCCGCCACGGTCAGCGTCAAGGCCGAGCTTTATGGTTCGCTCGGTGCCACCGGCAAAGGGCATGGCAGCGACAAGGCCGTGCTCCTGGGTCTTGAAGGCGAGCACCCCGATAGCGTCGACACCGAAAGTATTGCCGCCCGCCTGCACACCATCCGCAGCACTGGACGGCTAAAGCTGCTGGGCGAGCACGACATCGGCTTCGTCGAAAAACAGCACCTGGCGATGATTCGCAAGCCCTTGGCCTATCACCCCAACGGCATGATCTTCCGCGCCTTCGACCGCGCAGGTCTGCAGATCCGCAGCCGCGAGTACTACTCGGTGGGCGGTGGCTTTGTCGTCGATGAAGATGCCGCCGGTGCCGACCGTATCGTCGAAGACAGTACGGTGCTGCCCTTCCCGTTCAAGACCGCCAAGGAACTGCTCGGCCATTGCGCCGCGCAGAACCTGTCGATCAGCCAGATCATGCTGGCCAATGAAGCCGCCTGGCGCCCGGAAAGTGAAACCCGCAGCGGCTTGCTGCGGATCTGGCAAGTGATGCAGGACTGCGTCGCTGCCGGTTGCCGCAACGAGGGCATCCTGCCGGGCGGGCTCAAGGTCAGGCGCCGCGCCGCTGCACTCTATCGCCAACTGTGCAGCAATCCGGAGGCGAGTTTGCGTGACGCGCTTTCGGTGCTGGACTGGGTCAACCTCTACGCCCTGGCGGTGAATGAAGAAAACGCCTTTGGCGGACGGGTGGTCACCGCGCCCACCAATGGCGCCGCCGGCATCGTCCCCGCTGTGCTGCACTACTACATGCGCTTCATCCCCGGCGCCAATGAAGACGGCGTGGTGCGTTTTCTGCTGACCGCGGCCGCTATCGGCATTCTTTATAAAGAAAACGCCTCGATCTCCGGCGCCGAAGTCGGCTGCCAGGGCGAGGTGGGCGTGGCGTGTTCGATGGCAGCCGGCGCCCTGTGTGAAGTCATGGGCGGCACCGTGCAGCAGGTCGAAAACGCCGCCGAGATCGGTATGGAACACAACCTGGGCCTGACCTGCGATCCGATCGGCGGACTGGTCCAGGTGCCGTGCATCGAGCGCAACGCCATGGGCTCGGTCAAGGCCATCAATGCGGTGCGCATGGCTCTGCGTGGCGACGGTCAGCACTTCGTCTCCCTCGACAAGGTGATTCGCACCATGCGCCAGACCGGCGCCGACATGAAAAGCAAATACAAGGAGACCGCCCGCGGCGGTCTGGCCGTCAACATCATTGAATGCTGACACCCTCTAAAGCCCCAAGGAGTCATCAATGTCCACCGAAACACTGCTCAAGACCCCGCTGCACGCCCTGCACCTGGAACTGGGGGCGCGCATGGTGCCGTTCGCCGGCTACGACATGCCGGTCCAGTACCCACTGGGGGTGATGAAAGAGCATCTGCACAGCCGCGATCAGGCCGGCCTGTTTGACGTCTCGCACATGGGCCAGATCCGCCTGAGCGGCGCCAACGCCGCCAAGGCCCTGGAAACCCTGGTGCCGGTCGACATCATCGACTTGCCTGTGGGCATGCAGCGCTACGCGATGTTCACCAATGAACAGGGCGGCATCCTTGACGACCTGATGGTCGCCAACCTGGGTAACGATGAACTGTTCCTGGTGGTCAACGCCGCCTGCAAGGACCAGGACCTGGCCCACCTGCGCAAGCACATCGGCGAGCAGTGCCAGATTCAACCGCTGTTCGAAGAGCGCGCCCTGCTGGCCCTGCAAGGCCCTGCAGCGGTCAAGGTGCTGGAGCGTCTGGCGCCTGCCGTGGCGCAGATGACCTTCATGCAGTTCCAGCCGGTGCAACTGCTGGGTGCCAACTGCTATGTGAGCCGCTCGGGCTACACCGGCGAAGACGGTTTCGAGATCTCGGTTCCCGCCGATAAAGCCGAAGAACTCGCTCGCCGCCTGCTGGCCGAACCGGAAGTCGCCGCCATCGGCCTTGGCGCTCGCGACTCGCTGCGCCTGGAAGCCGGCCTGTGCCTGTACGGCCACGACATGAACGCGCAGACCACACCGATCGAAGCCAGCCTGCTCTGGGCCATCTCCAAGGTGCGTCGTGCCGATGGCGAACGTGCCGGTGGCTTCCCGGGTGCCGCAGCGATCTTTGCCCAGCAGCAAAGCGGTGTTGCGCGTAAACGCGTAGGCCTGCTGCCGCAGGAACGCACCCCGGTACGTGAAGGCGCAGAAATCGTCGACGAAGCAGGCACTGTCATCGGTACTGTTTGCAGCGGTGGCTTCGGACCGAGCCTGAATGCACCAGTGGCAATGGGTTACCTGGATGCTGCCCATACTGCACTGGAAACAGCAGTCTGGGCGATTGTTCGCGGCAAGCGTGTTGCAATGAAAGTCAGCAAGATGCCATTCGTTGCACAGCGCTACTACCGCGGCTGAATCGTTAGTTGAAACTTTGTGTCATGAACGCGTTCGGATTTTCGAATTCGAACGCGTTTTATTACTTTCGAAAAGCTTCGCAGCACACCCTGGAATGAGCAGAAAAAAATCGACCGAACGGCTGCTAAAAGGTAGAGCGGGAGCGGCTTTGAGGGCTTGTTTTTGCCGACAGAGTTAGCGTAGAGTCACTGCACTGTGTTTGCATGGGTCGCTATGGTTCGTGACCTGGGCAGTAGCGCTGAGATTTGCTACAACCCGTTCGACGTCTCTTACTTTCCTGCAACCCAGCCCAGTACTCTTTCATTTGGAAGAAGCTGTTACTAATTCTAAGTTTCAAAGGAAATAAGACAATGTCCCAACGTCAGAGCGGTACCGTCAAGTGGTTTAACGACGAGAAAGGTTTTGGTTTCATCACTCCAGAAAGCGGTCCGGATCTGTTCGTACACTTCCGCGCTATTCAGGGCAACGGCTTCAAGAGCCTGAAAGAAGGCCAGAAAGTGACCTTCATCGCCGTGCAAGGCCAGAAAGGCATGCAGGCTGACGAAGTTCAAGCCGAAGGCTGATCTTCATCAACAAAAAAGCCCCTGCTGGCAACAGCAGGGGCTTTTTTGTGCCCGCTCGGTGGAGGCAGGTTTGCCCCGCGATGGGCGCCTGGCAGGCAAACCGTGTCACAGCGCAACGATTTGTCCGCGTAATTTCGTAGAATGACTGATTTGCCCAAGGAGGGCCCGTGTATGCCCAAGCAGTTGTTGCAGCCCCAGGGCGATTTCCCGGTTGTCGGCCTCGGTCGGCGCCTGGCCGCCATGTTCTACGATTTCCTGTTGTGTACCGCGCTGCTGATCGTTACCGCTGGCGTGTACAAGATGATCCAGATGGCGATCATCGGTGAAGCGCGCATGCGTCAGCTGACCGAAGCCGGTGCCCTGGACGGCGACCCGTTGCTGTCGACCATTCTTTTGTTCGCCCTGTTTGGCTTCTTCGCCAAGTTCTGGACCCACGGTGGGCAGACCCTGGGCATGCAGGTGTGGCGCATTCGCGTACAGAATGCCGATGGCAGTGCCATCAGCCTGTGGCAGGCCCTGCTGCGTTTTGTCGTCGCCATCGCCTCGTGGCTGTGTCTGGGCCTGGGTTTTATCTGGTCGCTGTTCGACAAGCGCCAGCGTGCCTGGCATGACATCTACTCCGATACGCAGTTGGTGCAGTTGCCCAAAGCGAAAAAATAAGCGACACAGAAAGACTTTTCACGGAATCCTTGGAAGGTTGTTGTGGCTGTGAGCTTATCCATTTTGTGTGGCGCCGCTGCCGGCCCCTTCCGCCCTTACGGCGGCCTACTTTTTTCTTGGAAAAAGTAGGCAAAACCGCTCGCTCCTGCATACGGCCCTACGCTGCGCTCCGGGTCCCCTCGCTACGGCACCTTCCGGGGCCACGCGGCCTACGACTTGCTTCGCCAAGTCTACGGCTCGCGTTCTTCGGCTACGCCGAAGGTGCTGCGCACCGGCCCCTACAGGCACCTACGCTCGGCCTCCTGAAGTCGCAGTCCGCGGCGCCCGCACTTGCGTGCATGAAGATCAAGATCAAAAGCGAGAGCGAGAGCGAGCCATTACTGGCTTTACGCGGGCTTGTCCCGCGTTGGCATCAGCCTGGCTGCGCCAGAGTTTGATTTCGAAGATGCGTCAGTGCAGGCGCCACCCGTAACTTTGCGACTTCAGAAGGCCGAGTGGAGGTGTCTGGAGGGGGCTGGTGCGCAGCACCCTTCGGCCTTAGCCGAAGTTCGCGAGCCGTAGACTTGGCGAAGCAAGTCGTAGGCCGCGATGCCCCTGGAAGACACCGTAGCGAGGGGACCCGAAGCGCAGCGTAGGGCCGGATGCAGGAGCCAGCGGTTTTGCCTACTTTTTCCAAGAAAAAAGTAGGCCGCCGTAAAGGCGGAAGGGGCCGGCAGCATCGCCACACAAACTGGATAAGCTCGCAGCCTCAACATCCCAATCCCAATCCCAGCCCCGAGATCAAGCTCTCCCGGAACTCCGTGATGAACCCAAAAAAAAGCCGACCCTAAGGTCGGCTTTTTCATGCCCGCAACGTTTAACCCGCGCGCCGCAACATCCACCAGCCAGCCCCGGCACAGATCGCCGCCGGTATCACCACCGCCAGCAATGGCGGGAAGCCGAACACCTGGCTCGATGGCCCGAGCAAGTCCTGGGCGATACGGAACACGAAGCCCACCAGTACGCCGGTAAAGACCCGCTGCCCCAGGGTCACCGAACGCAGCGGACCAAAGATGAACGAGATAGCCATCAGCACCAACGCCGCCGTCACCATCGGCTGCAGGACCTTGGTCCAGAATGCCAGCCAGTAACGGGCGTTGTTCAGCCCCTGGTCAGACAGGTAGTGGATGTACTGCCACAGCCCGCTGATCGACAGGGAATCAGGTGCCAGCACCACGGTATTGAGCAGTTGCGGCGTGACGGTGACGTCCCAGCGCTCTGCAGGCGCCTTGACCACTTCGGTGTGATCGCCACGGAAATACGTGGTGGTCACGTCACTCAGCTGCCAGTGATCTTCCTGGTACTGGGCACGACGGGCAAAGCTGGAGGTAACCAGGTGACGCTCGTTGTCGAAACGATAGCGGGTCACGCCATACAACAGGCCGTTGGGCTGCACCGAGTTGATGTGCACGAACTCTTCACCCTGGCGATGCCACATGCCGCGCTTGGAGCTCTGGGCCTCGCCGCTGCCCTGAGCCAGCGAACGATCGGCCTGGGCCTTGTTCTCGGTCACAGGTGCCAGGTATTCGCCAATCAGGATACCGGCCAGCATCAGCACCAGCATCGGCTTCATCACCGCCCAGACGATGCGCCCAATCGACACCCCGGCAGCGCGCATGATGGTCAGTTCACTGCTGCTGGCAAGACTGCCCAGACCGATCAGGCAGCCGATCAGGGCGGCCATCGGCAACATGTCGTATAGACGCCGCGGTGCGGTCAGCAGCACGAAATTACCGGCATCCCACAGGGTGTAGCTGTCGCTGATATCGCTCATCTCGTCGATGAAAGCAAACAACGACGCCAGGCCCAGAATGATCCCGAGCACGGCAAGAATGGCCAGCAACACGCTCTTGCCGATGTAACGGTCGAGTTTAACCATGGGCCACCTCCGCACGACGCGCGGCACGCTTGAGGCGTAGTGGCTCCCAATACATCAGCCCGAGGCCGATGAGCAGGAACAGGCCGTGAACCCACCATATCCCCAGACCGATCGGCAACTTGCCTTTTTCCAGGGCGCCACGTACAGCGATGAGCATGGTCAGGTACGCCATATACAGAAGAATGGCCGGTAGCAGCTTGAGGAAACGGCCTTGACGGGGATTGACCCGTGACAGCGGCACCGCCAGCAGGGTTACCACGAACACCAGCAACGGCAACGACAGACGCCATTGCAGCTCGGCACGCTCACGGCGGCCATCGCTGCCAATCAGTTCGGAGGTAGGGATAGCCTCACGATCGGTGATTTCCTCACTGACTTCAGGCTTGGGCAACAGCACGCCATAAGTGTCGTACTTGATCGCGCGGTAATCGGCCTGCCCCGGATTGCCGTCATAACGGTAACCGTTCTCCAGAATCAGGTAGCGGTTGCCGTCGGCACCGACTTCCTGACGACCTTTTTCAGCGACCAGCACCGAAGGTGCACGCTCCTTGGTCTTGTCCTGAGAGAAACGTTTCTCGGAAATGAACACACCCGCCAGGTTGCCGCGGTCTTCGGACAATTGCTCGGTGTAGGTCACGCGGGAACCATCGCGCAGGGTCTGGAATCGCCCTGGCACCAGGGTATCGAATTCGGTCAGGGCGTCCTGCTGGTTGATGATCTGCGCTACCTGGGTAACCCCCTGCGGCGCCAGACCCAGGCTCAACCAGGCGACCAGCACGGCCACCAGGGCAGCCGGCGCCATGGTCATGCCCAGCAGGCGCTGCTGGCTCATGCCGGTGGCCGACAGCACGGTCATCTCGCTCTCCAGGTACAGCCGACCGTAAGCCAGCAGGATCCCCAGGAACAGGCCCAGCGGCAGGATCAACTGCAGGAACCCCGGCAGGCGATAGCCCATGATCAGAAACAGCACACCCGGGTCGAGTATGCCCTGGGCCGCCTGGGCCAGGTATTTGATGAAGCGCCCGCTCATGATGATCACCAGCAGCACGGCGCTGACGGCACTCAAGGTCACCAGGACCTCGCGGGACAGATATCGGAAGACGATCAAACCAGACACTCCTGGGTTGTCAGGCTCGGACAGCCAAACAAAGAATCCATAACAGCCAAGATAGTTGCTGACCCGCCAGAGCGAACCCGCACAAAAGTTGGCGCATTATCCTGTGATTGGCCGTGCCTGTCACTGGCGATGCACAATGCTTCATTAACGGGGTTGTCAGGTCGGTCCGAGCAGGCTCAAACTGGCGGCTTTCTCACTGGCACGCGACCACGCGGCCAGCTCGCTTAAAGTGCCTGCACAGACAGCGCACAAAGACAGATCATTCGGGGAACCTGACATGGAACTGGTTGTAAAAAGCGTAGCCGCTGCATCCTTGAAAACCGCCACGCTGGTGCTCGCAGTCGCGGAAGGCCGCAAACTCGGCGCCAGCGCCAAGGCCATCGACGAAGCCTGCGGCGGTGCCATCAGTGCCGTGCTCAAGCGTGGCGACCTCACCGGCAAGCCGGGCCAGACCCTGCTGCTGCAAAGCCTGCCCAACCTCAAGGCCGAGCGCGTGCTGCTGGTCGGCATCGGCAAAGACAGCGAACTGGGCGATCGCAGCTGGCGCAAAGTGGTTGCCAGCGTGCTGGCGGTGCTCAAGGGTCTCAACGGCAGCGACGCGGTACTGGCGCTGGACGATGTCGCCGTCAGCGGCCGCGATGCCTTTTATGGCAAGTCGCGCCTGCTGGCTGAAACCCTGCTCGACGGTGAATACGTCTTCGACCAGTTCAAGAGCAAGAAGGCCGAACCCCGCGCCCTGAAGAAAATCACTCTGCTGGCCGACAAGGCCGGTGCCGCCGACGTCGAGCGCGCGGTCAAGCACGCCAGCGCGATTGCCGCCGGCATGAGCTTTGCCCGTGACCTGGGTAACCTGCCACCCAACGTCTGCCACCCAAGCTACCTGGCCGAGCAGGCCAAGGGTATGGGCAAAGCCTACAAGGGCCTGAAAGTCGAAGTGCTCGACGAGAAAAAGATCAAGGATCTGGGCATGGGCGCGTTCTACGCCGTTGGCCAGGGCAGCGACCAGCCGCCACGCCTGATCGTGCTCAACTACCAGGGCGGCAAGAAGAGCGAGAAACCGTTCGTGCTGGTCGGCAAGGGCATCACTTTCGACACCGGTGGCATCAGCCTCAAACCTGGCGCCGGCATGGATGAAATGAAGTTCGACATGGGTGGTGCAGCCAGTGTCTTCGGTACCCTGCGCGCGGTCCTCGAACTGCAACTGCCGATCAACCTGGTGTGCCTGCTGGCCTGTGCCGAAAACATGCCAAGCGGCGGCGCCACCCGTCCGGGCGATATCGTCACCACCATGAGCGGGCAGACCGTCGAGATCCTCAACACCGACGCTGAAGGCCGTCTGGTGCTGTGCGACACCCTGACCTATGCCGAGCGTTTCAAGCCTCAGGCCGTGGTCGACATCGCCACCCTCACCGGCGCCTGCATTGTCGCCCTGGGCAGCCACACCTCGGGCCTGATGGGCAACAACGACGAGCTGGTCAACCAGTTGCTCGACGCCGGCAAGCGTGCCGACGACCGCGCCTGGCAGCTGCCGCTGTTCGACGAGTACCAGGAACAGCTGGACAGCCCGTTCGCCGACATCGCCAACATTGGCGGCCCGAAGGCCGGCAGCATCACCGCCGGTTGCTTCCTGTCGCGCTTCGCCAAGGCCTACAACTGGGCCCACCTGGATATCGCCGGCACCGCCTGGATCAGTGGCGGCAAGGACAAGGGCGCCACTGGCCGACCAGTGCCGCTGCTGACCCAGTACCTGCTCGACCGCGCCAACGCCTGAATGAGTGCCAGCCGTCTATGTTCCCGGATGTAGACGGCCGGCAGGCTGACCATGAGCAAAGTTGACTTCTATATTCTGCCCAGCGACGCGCCCTCGGCGCGCCTGGATTTCGCCTGCAAGCTCTGCGAAAAGGCTTGGCGCATGGGGCATCAGGTCTACCTGCACTGCAGCGACGCCGTCCAGCGCGATGAGCTGGATGCCCGCCTGTGGGCCTTCAAGGGTGAAGCTTTCGTGCCGCACAATGCTGCCGAAGAACAGCCTCAGGGCAGCGTGGTACTGGGTTTGGGAGACGATCCCGGTAGTCACCAGGACCTGCTGATCAACCTCGACCTCAAGGTTGCGCCGTTCGCCGCCCGCTTTGCCCGCATTGCCGAGATCGTGGTCGAGGAGCCGACGATTCGTCAGGCTGCCCGAGAGAGTTTCCGTTTCTACCGCGAACAGGGCTATGCTCTGCAGGATCACCGCTTACAGCGACTCTGAAGACGATGGATAAACCCACTCCCCTGCCCCAATCCGCACACCTGCTGGACGACCTTGAGTCGATCCGTCAGCTGCTGGGCGACGAATCCCTTGAGCCACCGCTGCTGACCGACACCGTCGAGGAGCAGATTCCGCTGCTGCTTGAAGAGGCTGAGCCTGCGCCTGTGGTTGCCCCAGCGCCTGCGCCCGAACCGCAGCTCGACCCGCAGGCAAAGCGCCAGGAAACCTTGCTGCACCTGGATGCCGAACTGCGCGCTGCCGCTCAGTTGATCATGCAGGACGTGATCAACGACTTTACCCCGCACATCGAAAATGAAATCAAGCGCCGTCTTGATGCCCGCCTTGAGCGTCTGCTCAACCCGTAATCAAGCCCATCGCGGGGTGCGACGATTCGACTTGCCCCGCGATGTTTTTGCCTCCTGCCATCACCTCATGCTACGCCCCGGCACTTATCCCCGTTATACTGCTCGGCTTTCCTGAATATTTGCCATAGGGTCCCGCCGAGCATGGATAAGACCTACCAGCCGCACGCTATTGAAACTTCCTGGTACAACACCTGGGAATCCGAGAATTACTTCGCTCCGCAAGGCGCGGGCGATTCCTACACCATCATGATTCCGCCGCCGAACGTCACCGGCAGCCTGCACATGGGTCATGGTTTCAATAACGCGATCATGGATGCCCTGATCCGTTTCCGCCGCATGCAGGGCCGCAACACCCTGTGGCAGCCGGGAACCGACCACGCTGGTATCGCCACGCAGATGCTGGTCGAGCGTCAGCTCGAGGCCAAAGGCCAGAGCCGCCACGACCTGGGTCGCGAGAAATTCCTGGAAAAAGTCTGGGAATGGAAAGACCAGTCCGGTGGCAACATCAGCCGCCAGATCCGTCGCCTGGGCTCCTCGGTCGACTGGAGCCGCGAACGCTTCACCATGGACGACGGCCTGTCCGAAGCGGTCAAGGAAGCCTTCGTGCGCCTGCACGAAGACGGCCTGATTTACCGCGGCAAGCGCCTGGTCAACTGGGACACCAAGCTGCACACGGCGATCTCCGACCTTGAAGTGGAAAACCACGACGAGAAAGGTCACCTGTGGAACCTGCGCTACCCGCTGGCTGACGGCGCCAAGACCGCCGACGGCAAAGACTACCTGATCGTTGCCACCACCCGTCCGGAAACCATGCTCGGCGACGCCGCCGTGGCCGTGAACCCCGAAGACGAGCGCTACAAGGCGCTGATCGGCAAGTTCGTCGAGCTGCCACTGGTTGGCCGCCGCATCCCGATCATCGGTGACGACTACTGCGACCCTGAATTCGGCACCGGCTGTGTGAAAATCACCCCGGCCCACGACTTCAATGACTACGAAGTCGGCAAGCGTCACAACCTGCCGCTGCTGAACATCTTCGACAAGAACGCCTTCGTACTGCCGGCCGCCCAGGTGTTCAACCTCGACGGCAGCGTCAACGAAAGTGTCGACGCCACCCTGCCTGCCCAGTATGCAGGCCTTGACCGCTTCATGGCGCGCAAGCAGATCGTTGCCGACTTCGACGCCGCCGGCCTGCTGGTCAGCGTCGACGACCACGCCCTGAAAGTGCCGAAAGGCGACCGCTCCGGTACCGTCATCGAGCCGTGGCTGACCGACCAGTGGTACGTTTCGACCAAGCCGCTGGCTGAACCGGCGATCGCCGCTGTCGAAGACGGCCGCATCCAGTTCGTACCCAAGCAGTACGAGAACATGTACTTCTCCTGGATGCGCGACATCCAGGACTGGTGCATCAGCCGCCAGCTGTGGTGGGGCCACCGTATTCCGGCCTGGTACGACGAGTCCGGCAAGGTCTACGTCGGCCGCAGCGAAGAAGAAGTGCGCGCCAAGCACAACCTCGGTGCCGACGTGGTCCTGAACCAGGACAACGACGTCCTCGACACCTGGTTCAGCTCGGGCCTGTGGACCTTCTCGACCCTGGGCTGGCCGCAGCAGACCGAGTTCCTGAAGAAATTCCACTCCACCGACGTGCTGGTCACCGGCTTCGACATCATTTTCTTCTGGGTTGCCCGGATGATCATGCTGACCATGCACCTGGTGAAGAACGAAGACGGCACCCCGCAAGTGCCGTTCAAGACTGTCTACGTCCACGGCCTGGTCCGCGACGGCCAGGGCCAGAAGATGTCCAAGTCCAAGGGCAACGTCCTTGACCCGCTGGACATCGTCGACGGCATCACCCTCGACGAGCTGCTGGAGAAACGCACCAGCGGCATGATGCAGCCAAAACTGGCCGAGAAAATCGCCAAGCAGACCAAGGCCGAGTTCCCCGAAGGCATCGCCAGCTACGGTACCGACGCCCTGCGCTTTACCTTCTGCTCGCTGGCTTCGACCGGTCGCGACATCAAGTTCGACATGGGTCGCGTCGAAGGTTATCGCAACTTCTGCAACAAGATCTGGAACGCCGCCCGCTACGTGCTGGACAAAGGCGAAGACTGCGGCCAGAACGGCGAAGCCTATGAACTGTCGCTGGCTGACCGCTGGATCATCTCGCAGCTGCAACGCACCGAAGCCGAAGTGACCCGCCAGCTGGATCAGTTCCGCTTCGACCTGGCCGCCCAGGCGCTCTACGAGTTCATCTGGAACCAGTACTGCGACTGGTACCTGGAGCTGTCCAAGCCTGTGCTGTGGGACGAAAACGCTCCGGTCGAACGTGCCCGTGGCACCCGCCGCACTCTGGTACGCGTGCTGGAAGTGGCGCTGCGTCTGGCCCATCCGTTCATGCCGTTCATCACCGAAGAAATCTGGCAGCGCCTGGCGCCGCTGGCCGGTGCCGAAGGCAAGACCATCATGCTGCAGCCGTGGCCAGTGGCCAACGAAAGCCGCATCGATGCCGCTGCCGAAGGCGATATCGAATGGCTCAAGGAGCTGATGCTCGGCGTGCGCAACATCCGCGGCGAGATGAACATCGGCCCGGGCAAGCCGCTGCAACTGTTCCTCAAGAACGCCAGCGCCGAAGACCAGCGTCGCCTGCAGGAAAACGAAGCGCTGCTGAAGAAGCTGGCGAAGATCGAATCCTTCACCGTACTGGGCGAGCAGGACGAAGCACCGCTGAGCGCCACCGCGCTGGTGGGTGATTTGCAAGTGCTGGTGCCGATGGCCGGCCTGATCGATAAAGATGCGGAACTGGCGCGCCTGAACAAGGAAATCCAGCGTCTGCAGGGTGAAGTCCAGCGTGTCGGCGGCAAGCTGTCCAATGCCGCCTTCGTCGACAAGGCGCCGCCTGCGGTGATCGACAAGGAACGCGCCAAGCTGGCCGAGGCCGAACAGGCCCTGGCCAACTTCACCGAGCAGCATGCGCGGATTGCCGCGCTGTAACGATCGCTGACTTCAGTGGCGCTATCGCGGGTCAAGCCCGCTCCCACAGCATTGTGTGGGAGCGGGCTTGACCCGCGATGCTTTTCACCGGACCCAAAGATGACCACACCACTCAAACCGACCCTGCACCCGCGCAACCGCCACCAGGGTCGCTACAACTTTCCCGAGCTGATCAAGAGCAGCCCCGAACTGGGCACGTTCATGATCACCAATCCCCACGGCAAGCCGAGCATCGACTTTGCCAACCCCGACGCCGTCCGGGTGTTCAACCGCGCCCTGCTCAAGGCCCAGTACGGCATCCAGCACTGGGACATCCCGGCCGACTACCTGTGCCCGCCGATTCCCGGTCGCGCTGACTACATCCACGTCGTCGCCGACTTGCTCGCCGATGACAACAACGGCGAGATTCCCCGCGGCGCACAAGTGCGTGCCCTGGATATCGGCGTCGGCGCCAACTGCATCTATCCGCTGCTGGGCCACAGCGACTACCGCTGGCGCTTTCTCGGCTCGGACATTGATGCCACGGCCCTGGCCGCTGCCAAAGCCATTGTTCAAGCCAACGGCCTGGATAAAGCCATCAGCCTGCGCCAGCAAGGCAATCGCAAGCACATCCTGCTCGGCCTGCTCAAAGACGACGAGCGTTACGACCTGACCCTGTGCAACCCGCCCTTCCATGCCTCACGGGAAGAGGCCACCCGCGGCAGCCAGCGCAAGTGGCGAGCCTTGGGCAAAGCCGATCCCAAGCGTAAATTGCCGGTATTGAACTTTGGCGGGCAGAACAACGAGCTTTGGTGCGAAGGCGGCGAAATCCGCTTCGTCAGCCAATTGGTGGCAGAAAGCGCCTCGCTACGCCAGCAGGTGCTGTGGTTCACCTCACTGGTGTCCAAAGCCTCCAACCTGCCCGGCATCCAGGCGGCGCTGAAGAAAGCCGGTGCGCAGGACGTACGAATTGTCGAGATGGGCCAAGGGCAGAAACAGAGCCGCATGGTCGCCTGGACCTTCCAGGACGCCAATGCCCGCCAGGCCTGGCGCCAGAGCCGCTGGTCCTCCCCGGTGGGAGCGGGCTTGCCCCGCGATACGATGTAACTGACACGCCGCAATCGCGGGGCAAGCCCGCTCCTACAGAGGCATAAAAAAACCGCGTCCGGGCAACCCGGACGCGGTTTTTCGAAACTGCTTACAATTACTTGTTTACAGCGTCGGTCAGCACTTTGGCTGGAACGAACTTGACGACTTTCTTGGCAGCGATTTCGATGGCAGCGCCAGTCGAAGGGTTGCGGCCGGTACGGGCAGGACGCTCGGTGATTTTCAGTTTGCCAATGCCTGGCAGAGTGATTTCGCTGCCATTTTCCAGTTGATCAGCAACGATCTGACCCAGTTGCTCCAGAGCGTTACGCGCGGTGGTTTTCGGCGCGTCGATAGCTTCGGCGATGTCGGCGATCAGTTGGTCTTTGGTCAGTGCCATGGTGGTGTTCCTTCCCTATCAAATTCAGTGAGTATGCAGAGTGCTACGTCAGTCATCGAGCCAGACCTGCGGGGTAACCGGCGGTCCGGTGTTACAGCCACGTCATTCGCGTATGTAGATACGTAAAACGGCGTTTGGTTCGACGTGACGCGAGCGGTCTGCCAGCAATGCGCCACACACGGGGCGCAAGACCGGGCAAAACTACCACAGGAATGGATAAATATCCGCAGCTGACCGGCTAAATGTGCAGGTTTTTCGGGGCTTTGCGCGAAAAAACGCAAAAAACTGAACAAAAAACGAACAACCGTCATTTCTGCCAACATCTGGCCGCTGAATCACCTCTGGGCTGAGGTACACTTGGCAACTTTGCAACGCGGCCAGCACCGCCCATTTTCAACCGAGAATCCCATGCCGATCCGTCATTGCATCGTCCACCTGATCGACAAGAAACCCGATGGCAGCCCCGCTGTGCTGCACGCACGCGACTCCGAGCTGGCCGAGTCCAGCGCCATCGAAAACCTCCTGGCCGACCTCAACGACAGCTACAACGCCAAACAAGGCAAAGCCTGGGGGTTCTTCCACGCCGAATCCGGCGCCCACCCGTTCAGCGGCTGGCTGAAAGAGTACCTGGAAGACGGCAGCACCTTCACCGCCTTCAGCCGGGTCGCCGTCGAGCACCTGCAAAAACTGATGGAAGAGTCCAACCTGTCGGTCGGTGGTCACGTGCTGTTCGCCCACTACCAGCAAGGCATGACCGACTACCTGGCCATCGCCCTGCTGCATCACAGTGAAGGCGTGGCGGTGAACGCCGAACTCGACGTCACCCCGTCCCGCCACCTGGACCTGGGCCAGTTGCACCTGGCCGCGCGGATCAACCTCTCCGAGTGGCAGAACAACAAAACTTCAAAGCAGTACATTTCGTTCATCAAAGGCAAGAACGGCAAGAAGGTCTCGGAATACTTCCGCGACTTCATCGGCTGCCAGGAAGGCGTCGACGGCCCCGGCGAAACCCGCACCCTGCTCAAAGCCTTCAGCGATTTCGTCGAAAGCGAGGACCTGCCTGAAGAAGCCGCCCGCGAGAAAACCCAGACCCTGGTCGACTACGCCACCAGCCAGACCAAGGCCGGTGAACCAGTAACCCTGGAGGAGCTTTCCGGGCTGATCGACGAGGACCGTCCACGGGCCTTCTACGAACACATCCGCAACAAGGACTACGGCCTGTCGCCGGAGATCCCTGCCGACAAGCGCACCCTGAACCAGTTCCGCCGTTTCACTGGACGCGCTGAAGGACTGTCGATCAGCTTCGAGGCACACCTGCTGGGCTCGAAGATCGAATACGACGAAGAGGCCGGCACGCTGATCATCAAAGGCCTGCCGACGCAGCTGACCGATCAGCTCAAGCGTCGCAAGGACTGAGTCCCTGCCAGGAGGCCACCAGGGCCTCCTTGGCGCTTTTGCGCAGCTTCTTCACCAGGCGCTCCTGGCGCAGCGCCTCGGCCTTGTCCGGCCAGGCCTCGACGTAGACCAGCGCCACTGCCGGACTGGTACTGAAATAGCGCGCGCCCTGGCCCTTCTGGTGGGCGATGAAACGCCGTTGCGGGTTATCACTGATTCCGCAGTACAACGAGCCGTTGGCGGCACGCACCAGGTAGACATACCAGGGTTTCACGGGAGTTTCGACGGCAGCTTCGGACACGGTGCGGACTATTCGACGACAAAGCCCACAGCTTACCCGTTCAGCGACCGGCCTGAAACGCGCGCAGGCCTTTCAATGCCTGCTGGCGAACCTTGCCCTGGACCATCGGTGTCCAACCCAGCAACAGCCCTGTCGTGCCCAACGCCTGCCGCGACCAGCGCCACAGATCGAAGCTGTCGTGATGCTCGCAGATCTTGCCGTCGCGAAAGACAAAGCGCGCCTGGATATCGTTGACCACCGTGCGCCCGGTCTGGCTGAACAGGTAGGTCGCAACCCAGTGCGCTGCGCCGCTACGCTCATCGGCAGACACACTGTCGAAGGTCAGGGAAAAGTCCTTGGCACGGGTGGTGAGCATTCGCCACATGTCGCCGGCATCCTTGCCGCGCAAGGTGCCGAAGGCCGGGTCGCTGAAAACGATATCATCGCTATAGCAGGCAACCATCGCTTCAGCGTCCAGGCGCTGGAAAGCCTCGTAGAAGCGGGTGATCAAAGCACTGTGGGCATCGCTCATGAGGCGGGTCCGTTTCCGATGGAATAGACCCGCACGATAGTCCGCTCATATGGCAAAAAGCTATGGGCATTTACCTGCTGAATACCTATGGCCTCAAACCCGCTCGCTGACCACCTGCACATGCAGGTTGCGTCCGGCCTTCAAGCCAAAACCGATGGCACCGATACCCAGCACCGCAAAAATCCAGCCGACCGCATTCCAGCCTCCGGTCAGGTCGTGCACCAGCCCGACGGCAAACGGCCCCATGGACGCCAGGGTGTAGCCGACGCCCTGGGCCATGCTCGACAGGTTGGCGGCCACATGAGCATCTTTGGAGCGCAACACGATCAAGGTCAGCGCCAGGGCAAAGGTGCCGCCCTGCCCCAGCCCGAGCACGACTGCCCAGCCCCACAGACCATCGAGCGGCGCATACAGGCAGCCGAACAGACCGGCCAGCGCCAGGAGCATGACCACGACAATGGCCAGACGCTGATCCTTGCCACGCGTTGCCAGCCATGGCGCGCTGAGCGAGCTGATCAACTGCACGATCACCGAACCCGACAACACCAGACCCGCTTGGGTCGGGGACAGGCCACGACCGATGAGAATCGACGGCAACCAACCGAAGACAATGTAGGCCAGCGACGACTGCAGCCCCATGTACAGGGTTACCTGCCAGGCCAGTGGATCGCGCAGCAGGCCGCGTACCCGATAAGCCACATGATGTGCTCCGTGCCCCTGGCGCGCTTGCGGCAGCCAGATCAGCGCCGCCAGCAGCGCCGGTATCAACCAGAAGCCCAGGCCCAGCGACCAGCTGTCGCCGAAATGCTCGCTCAACGGTACCGTGGCCCCTGCGGCCATGGCAGCACCCAGACACAGCGCCATGGTGTAAACCCCGGTCAAAGTGCCCGCATGCTTGGGAAAATCGCGCTTTACGATACCCGGCAACAAGACCCCGATCACACCAATGCTGGCGCCAGCCATGATGCTGCCAACGAATACACCAGTGCTGCCGAAGGCGCTACGCACAGCGATGCCGGCCGCCAGGACCAGGAGGATGCCGAGGATCACCCGCTCGCTGCCAAAGCGCCGCGCCAGGATGGGTGCCAAGGGCGCAAACAGTCCCAGGCAAAGCACCGGCAGTGTCGTCAGCAAGCCGGCCTGAGAAGCGGTCAGGCCGAGGCTATCGGAGACCTGACTGAGCAACGGCGCCATGCTCGACAGCGCCGGGCGCAAGTTCAGCGCGACCAGTACCAGACCAAGCAGCAACAACCAAGGGCGCGTGAGCAGCACCGATTGTTGTTGCACCTGTTCGTCGTCGGCTTCGGCGTCGATCAGCAGTTCTTCCAGCTCCGGCCCGTTGGCCGGCTGGGTGTTTCGAGCAGTGTCATGCGCCATGGCAGCCTCGCAAGGTCAGGATTCGTTGATCAGGGTCCGGCTCAGGGCTTTGGCCTTGTCCGAATCGCGTTGTTCGATAGCGTCGAGAATCTGGCCATGCAGGTCGAAAACCATCTGGCAGCGCGGCGCTTGGCTCAGGTTGTGGTGCACGGTAGCGGCCACTACCCCGGAGAAATAGCGGTACAACTCGCTCAATGCCGGGTTGTGCGCGGCATCCACCAGGCGTTGGTGGAAGATCAGGTCACAGCTGACATAACGCTCCAGGTCAGCGTGAAAATGCTCGCTGCTATGGGCCAGCGCTTCACGCAGGCCTTGCAGGTCCTCGTCGGTGCGGCGTAGCGCTGCCAGGCCAATCGCCTCGGCTTCGAGGATGTGCCGCGTTTCCCGTGCCTGTTCAAGATTGCAGCGGGACAGCGCCTGGACTGCCTGCAAGGGGTCGACCGCGGTGCGTAGATAACTGCCATCACCCTGGCGGACTTCGACCAGGCCACTGAAGGCGAGCACGCGCATGGCTTCGCGCACGGTATTACGGCTGATGCCCAGTTCCGTGGCCAGCTCCGGCTCGGTTGGCAAGCGTTGCCCTACCGCCCAGGCGCCGCTGGCGATGCGCTGGCGCAGTTGATCGACAGCCTGTTCGACCAGAGAACGTTTGATTAGCAAGGTCATGTGAGCTTACATCCAATCATCGGATGAATTTAGACGAGAGAGAATACTCCCCAAAATTGTGTAAAAGCAATCGCGGGGCAAGCCCGCTCCCACAGATCGGTGGGAGCGGGCTTGCCCCGCGATGAATACAAGCCGGAATCAGTTCAAAGCATCAACCAATGCCTGATTCATCTCCGGAGTACCAATGGTGATACGCAGGAACTGGGCAATGCGTGGTTGCTTGAAGTGACGCACGATCACCCCTTGCTCACGCAACCTGGCTGCCAGTTCGCCGGCGTCCTGCTGCGGATGCCGGGCGAAGATGAAGTTGGCTGCCGAAGGCAGTACTTCGAAGCCACGCGCAGTAAGCTCGGCCACCAGCTTCTCGCGACTGTCGATGACCTTGCGGCAGGTTTCGTCGAAGTAGGCCCGATCCGCAAACGCCGCAGCCGCACCGACGATGGCCATGCGATCGAGCGGATAGGAGTTGAAGCTGTTCTTGATCCGCTCCAGTGCCTCGATCAGGTCCGGGTGACCCACCGCCAGACCGACCCGCAAGCCCGCCAGCGAGCGCGATTTGGACAAGGTCTGGGTAACCAGCAGGTTGTCATAACGATCCACCAGGCTGATGGCCGTCTGCCCGCCGAAATCAATGTAGGCCTCATCGACCACCACCACCGTCTCCGGGTTGGCCTTGAGCAGTTGCTCGATGGCCTCCAGCGCCAACAGGCAGCCGGTCGGGGCATTGGGGTTGGGGAAGATGATGCCGCCATTGGGCCTGGCGTAGTCCTCGACGCGGATCTGGAACTGCTCGTCCAGCGCTACCGCCTCGTATGGAATGCCATACAGACCGCAATACACCGGGTAGAAGCTGTAGCTGATATCCGGGAACAACAGCGGCGCGCCGTGCTGGAACAGGCCGTGGAAAATGTGCGCGAGCACTTCGTCCGAACCATTGCCGAGGAACACCTGGTTGCCGTTGACCCCGTAATACTCCGCCACTGCCTGCTTGAGCAGGTCACTGTTGGGGTCCGGGTACAGACGCAGATTGTCGTTCAACTCGCCGCGCATGGCCTCCAGCGCCTTGGGCGACGGGCCATAGGGGTTCTCGTTGGTGTTGAGTTTGACCAGCCTGGCCAGTTTCGGTTGCTCACCCGGAACGTAAGGCACCAGGTCCTTGACGAAGGGGCTCCAGAATTTACTCATGCTCAGTTCCCCTTCTTGTCGGCAACAATGCGGTATTCGGCGCTACGGGCGTGGGCGGTCAGCGATTCGCCACGGGCGAGGATCGAGGCGGTGTGGCCCAGTTCCGATGCGCCCTGCTCGGAGCAGAAGATGATCGACGAACGTTTCTGGAAGTCATATACCCCCAGCGGCGAGGAGAAGCGCGCGGTACCGGAGGTTGGCAACACGTGGTTCGGACCTGCGCAGTAGTCGCCCAGGGCTTCGCTGGTGTGGCGACCCATGAAGATCGCGCCGGCGTGACGAATCTGCGGCAGCCAGGCCTGTGGATCAGCCACTGACAGCTCCAGGTGTTCAGGCGCGATACGGTTGGCGACTTCCATGGCCTGCTGCATGTCACGCACCTGGATCAGCGCACCACGAGCATTGATCGAAGTCTTGATGATCTCGGCACGCTCCATGGTCGGCAGCAGCTTGTCGATGCTGGCCGCCACCTTGTCGAGGAACGCTGCATCCGGGCTGACCAGGATCGCCTGGGCATCTTCGTCGTGCTCGGCCTGGGAGAACAGGTCCATGGCGATCCAGTCCGGATCGGTCTGGCCATCACAGACCACGAGGATTTCCGAAGGACCGGCAATCATGTCGATACCGACCTGGCCGAACACGTGGCGCTTGGCCGTGGCGACGTAGATGTTGCCGGGGCCGACCACCTTATCGACCTGCGGCACGCTCTCGGTGCCATAGGCCAGCGCCGCTACCGCCTGGGCGCCACCGATGGTGAACACCCGGTCAACACCGGCGATACAGGCGGCCGCGAGCACCAGCTCGTTGACCTCACCACGCGGGGTCGGCACCACCATGACCACTTCACCGACGCCGGCAACCTTGGCTGGAATCGCGTTCATCAGTACCGACGAAGGGTAGGACGCTTTGCCGCCCGGTACATACAGGCCGGCACGATCCAGCGGGGTGACCTTCTGGCCCAGCACCGTACCGTCAGCCTCGGTGTAGCTCCAGGAGTCCTGTTTCTGCCGCTCGTGGTAACTGCGCACGCGACTGGCAGCCTTTTCCAGGGCTTCGCGCTGGGCTGCGGTGATGCGGGTCAGGGCCAGTTCCAGGCGCTCACGACCAAGGATCAGGTCGTCGATCGACTTGGCTTCAACGCCATCGAAACGCTGGGTGAATTCCACCAGTGCCGCGTCACCGCGCTCTCGCACGGCTTTGATGATGTCGAGCACACGCTGGTTGACCGCATCGTCAGACACACTTTCCCAGCTCAACAGATGATCCAGATGTCGGGCGAAATCCGGGTCAGCGGCATTGAGTCGGGCAATTGCAGTGGACGTGGTCATAGCGAGGGCCTCAATAAATGGCGAATGCTCAGGCGCCCTAAGCTACCAGTCCATCCGCGCGGGCACCCGAGAAAATTGGCTATGACGCGGATAGATGGGCGCGACAGCGAAGGTCGCGCGCAGGAATCAGCCGCGGTGTCGCGATTCGACAGCCTGGCGCAGGGTGTCGATCAGGCTCTGGATGCGCGCATGCTGCATCTTCATCGAAGCCTTGTTGACCACCAGCCGAGAGCTGATGGTGGCAATCAGTTCCTGGGGTTCCAGGCCATTGGCACGCAGGGTGTTGCCGGTGTCGACGACGTCGATGATCTTGTCGGCCAGACCGATCAGCGGCGCCAGCTCCATCGAACCGTACAACTTGATGATATCGACCTGACGGCCCTGTTCGGCGTAGTAACGCTTGGCGACATTGACGAACTTGGTCGCCACGCGCAGACGGCCCTTGGGCTCAGCGGCGCCGATGGCACCGGCGGTCATCAGCTTGCACTGGGCAATCTGCAGGTCCAGCGGCTCGTAAAGGCCCTGGCCGCCGTACTCCATCAGCACGTCCTTGCCCGCCACACCCAGATCGGCGGCGCCATGCTCGACATAGGTCGGCACGTCGGTAGCCCGTACGATCAGCAGACGTACGTCGTCCTGAGTCGTCGGGATGATCAGTTTGCGGCTCTTGTCCGGGTTCTCGGTCGGCACGATACCGGCTTCCGCCAGCAGCGGCAGGGTATCGTCGAGAATCCGACCTTTGGATAGCGCGATGGTCAACATGGGAAACGTCGGTCCTTATGCGGCTACAGCCGGTCGGGCCTGATGTGGCCCGACCGCATTCAATTCGGTGCAGCAATTGGCTGGCGCGTCCCTGCGCCGGTCACAGACTAGCCCGGTACGCGACGGATCTTCGCGCCCAGCATCTGCAGTTTCTCTTCGATGCACTCGTAACCACGGTCGATGTGGTAGATGCGGTCGATCAGGGTGTCGCCTTCGGCCACCAGGGCCGACAGCACCAGGCTCGCCGAAGCCCGCAGGTCGGTGGCCATGACTGGCGCGCCTTTGAGGGTTTTGGTGCCGGTGACGATGGCGGTGTTGCCTTCGACCTGGATATGCGCGCCCATGCGGTGCATTTCGTAAACGTGCATGAAACGGTTTTCGAAGATCGTCTCGATCACCGCACCGGTGCCTTCGGCAATGGCGTTGAGCGAGATGAACTGCGCCTGCATGTCGGTCGGGAAGGCCGGATACGGAGCGGTACGCAGGTTCACGGCTTTTGGCCGCTTGCCATGCATGTCCAGTTCGATCCAGTCTTCACCGGTGGTGACTTCGGCACCCGCTTCCTTGAGCTTTTCAAGGACGGCTTCGAGGATGGTCGGATCGGTATCCTTGACCTTGACCCGGCCACCGGTGACGGCAGCAGCGACCAGGTAGGTACCGGTTTCGATACGGTCCGGCATGACCCGGTAGGTCGCAGAACCCAGACGCTCGACGCCATCGATGGTGATGGTGTCGGTGCCAGCGCCCTGGACCTTGGCACCCATGGCGTTGAGGAAGTTGGCCAGATCGACCACTTCCGGCTCACGCGCGGCGTTCTGCAGCACGCTGCGGCCCTTGGCCAGGGCAGCGGCCATCATGATGTTCTCGGTACCGGTCACACTGACGGTGTCGAAGAAGAAGTGCGCACCGCGCAGGCCGCCTTCAGGCGCCTTGGCTTTGATGTAGCCACCTTCGACTTCGATTTTTGCGCCCATGGCTTCCAGGCCACGGATGTGCAGGTCGACCGGACGCGAACCAATGGCGCAACCGCCAGGCAGTGCCACTTCGGCTTCGCCAAAGCGGGCAACCATGGGGCCCAGTACCAGGATCGAGGCGCGCATGGTTTTCACCAGCTCGTACGGCGCAACCAGGGTCTTGATGGTACGTGGATCGATCTCTACCGCGAGCTTCTCGTCGATCACAGGCTCAATGCCCATGCGGCCGAACAGCTCGATCATGGTGGTGATGTCGTGCAGGTGCGGCAGGTTGCCGACCGTGACCGGACCATCGCAAAGCAGGGTAGCGGCAAGAATCGGCAGGGCCGCGTTCTTGGCACCGGAAATGCGGATTTCGCCATCAAGACGAACGCCGCCAGTAATAATCAGTTTGTCCATTTGTGTCTCGCCGCCAATTTAGGCTCAGTTGCGCTCAGCCCAGGCTGCGCTGCTGAAAAATTTCATGGTTACCGCATGGATGCTGCCATCGGTGATCCACGGGTTAAGGTGAGCATAGATCTGCTGTTGACGCTTGACCGGGCTCAGGGCCGCCAATTCGTCACTGATCACGTTCAACTGGAAGTTGCAGCCTTCGCCTTCAACTTCGACCCGGGTTCCCGGCAACTTTTCTTCAAGGAAGTTCTTAACTTCTACGGCCTGCATGCTCAACCTCAATCGGCGCCCTGTGCGCGCGGGTCGGCCATCATACAAAAAAGCCCCTCGCCTGCGAACCCCGTAAACGGAGACTCTGACAGAGGGGCCAGTCGCTGGCTGGCGGTCATTGCCCGACCAGCACCTCGTCGAGGTCATAAACCTCGGCGATTTCACGCATATCCTGAGGCATTGCGCGAACCTCGACAGCCTTGCCGGCCGCCTTGCCATCGCGCATGAATGCCAGCAACAGGGACAAGCCGACGCTGCTGGATTTCTCCACCTGCGAGCAATCGAGCACCAGGGCGCCGGCCTTGCACGCCGTGATCAAGGCTTTACCTTCCTTGCGCAAGGCGGGCCCGCTGCGGTAGTCCAGCACCCCGACCAGGCGCAACACGCCTGGCTCGTTCATGGTCACGGCGCTATCACTCATTGCTCTTGCTTCTCGGCAGTTTCCTTGGCCTTGGCCACTTCGCCGGCCCAACCATTGATGGTCTTGTCCAGGTCGTTGCCATTGCGGTTCATGGCGTCAGCGAACTGGTCACGGAACAGCTTGCCGATGTTGATGCCGTTGACAATGACGTTACGTACTTTCCATTCGCCGTTCAGCTTGGTCATGGTGTACTGCACCGGATAGATGGCGCCGTTGTTGCCCTTGACCGTCATGTCGACGCTGGCGCGGTCATCACCGTCCTTTTTCTCTGCGCCGACGGTGATGCCCTGGTTGTTGTACTCAAGCAAGGCGTTGCCATAGAACTGCATCAGGCTGCGCTTGAAGTTGTCCTGGAAGCGCTGCATCTGCTCCGGGGTCGCATTGCGCGAGTACTTGACGGTCATGATGCTTCTGGAGATGCCATCAGCATCGACCACCGGCCCCAGATTGGCGTTCAAGGCATCGTAGAACGCACTCGGGTTGGCCTTGTATTGCTCTTTGTTGGCCTTCAGGTCGGCCAGCAACTGGGTGGTTGTCCCCTGAATCACCTCTTTGGGGGACTGAGCAGCTGCGCCAGCCATCAACGGCAGCGCAGCCAGCAGTACCAGCAAGCCGCGTCGCAGGATAGAAATCATGGAAACTCCTTATTTAGCTTCTTTGCCAACGGTATTGAGCAGGAACTTGCCAATCAGATCTTCCAGCACCAGCGCCGACTGGGTGTCGTGAATGGTTGCACCATCCTTGAGCACCGCCTCTTCTCCGCCCACGCTGATACCGATGTACTTCTCACCGAGCAACCCAGCGGTGAGGATAGATGCAGTGGAGTCGGTAGGCAGGTTGTCTACGCGTTTTTCCAGCTGCAGCGTCACTCGACCAGTGTAGGTGTCACGGTCCAGATCGATGGCCGTGACCTTGCCGATGGTCACACCGGCCATGGTCACTTTAGCTCTGACCGTCAAACCGGCGATATTGTCGAAGTATGCGTAAATTTTATAGGTATCGCTGCTCGGGCTCGCCGACAGGCCGCTGACACGCAGGGCCAGCAGGATCAGCGCCAGGATCCCGGCCAGGAGGAACAGGCCGACACCGATTTCCAGGGTGCGGTTTTGCATCAGAAATCTCCAAACATCAAGGCGGTCAGAATAAAGTCCAGACCCAGGACTGCCAATGAGGCATAGACCACGGTCTTGGTGGTGGCACGGCTGATCCCCTCTGAAGTGGGCTCGCAGTCATAGCCTTGGAATACGGCAATCCAGGTAACAACAAAAGCAAAAACCAGGCTCTTGATCACGCCATTGAGCACATCGTCGGTGAACGACACACTGTTCTGCATGTTTGCCCAGAACGAGCCTTCATAGACGCCCAGCCAGTCCACCGCCACCCAGGACCCACCCCAGATGCCCACCACGCTGAAAATCAGCGCCAGCATCGGCAACGAGATGAAACCGGCCCACAAACGCGGGGCAACGATGTATTTGAGCGGATCGACACCGATCATTTCCAGGCTGGAAAGCTGCTCAGTGGACTTCATGTTGCCGATTTCGGCGGTCAGCGCCGAGCCTGCACGCCCGGCAAACAGCAATGCAGTAACCACCGGCCCCAACTCACGCAGCAAGGTCAAGGCAACCATCTGCCCGACTGCCTGTTCCGAGCCGTATTTGGTCAGGATGCTGAAACCCTGCAGGGCCAGCACCATGCCGATGAACACACCGGAAACGACAATGATCGCCAGCGACAGCACGCCGACCGAATATAGCTGCTTGACCAGCAGTTGAAAGCCGCCGCCGGTACCGCTGCGCCCGACCAGCGAGTGCAGCAGGAACAGAAACGAGCGACCGAGCACGGCCAGCACGTCGATGGCCGAACGGCCAAAACGACGAATACGTTCGAGCAAGGATTTTCTGCGCATCAACGCTTCCCCAGAAGATCGGCGCGGTAATCCGGCGCAGGAAAGTGAAAGGGTACCGGTCCGTCCGGGTCGCCTTTCATGAATTGACGAATGCGCGGATTGTCGGAGCCCATCAGCTCGTCCGGCGTGCCCTGGCCGAGTACCTGGCCATCACCGACCACATAGATGTAGTCGGCAATACTGGCGGTTTCAGCCAGGTCGTGGGAAACCACGATGCTGGTGATGCCCAGGGCATCGTTGAGCAGGCGGATCAGCCGCACCAGAACGCCCATGGCGATCGGGTCCTGACCGACGAAGGGCTCGTCGTACATGAGGATCTGTGGGTCCAGGGCAATGGCCCGTGCCAGAGCCACACGACGCTTCATGCCCCCGGACAGCTCGTCAGGCATCAGTTCGATGGCACCGCGCAGGCCAACGGCCTGCAGTTTCATCAGAACAATGTCACGGATCATTTCGTCGGACAGCTGGGTATGCACCCGCAGCGGGAATGCCACGTTCTCGAACACGTCGAGATCGGTGAACAGTGCGCCACTCTGGAACAACACCCCCATCTGCTTGCGCGCATCGAACAGATCGCTGCGCGACAGCGTCGGCAGATTCTGCCCGGCGACCCAAACCTCGCCGCTGGCCGGACGCAGCTGTGCGCCCATCAGACGCAACAGTGTGGTCTTGCCGCACCCGGAAGGCCCCATGATGCCGGTGACCTTGCCGCGGGGAATGCGTATATCGACATTATTGAAGATGCTGCGCGAACCGCGCTTGAAGGACACACCCTTCAACTCGACCGCGTAGGCGTTATCAACGCTCATCTAGACTCCTTGCGATGCAGCCATCTCACTCAGACGCGCGCCCCCTTCATGGAGGCACGCACGCCCTGAGCGGGCCGAACAGGCGGCGAACTATATCACCGCTGATAGCGGCGCCCCAAGGCCGTAGCAGTGCTTGTTCAGCCAGGGTTAAGGTTGGCGAGCGACTGTATGACAATCACAAGGTGAGGGTTTTGCGCATTACCGCTATAATCGCCGCCTTTTCATCAGGCAATCCGATTTTCGACATGAGCCAATCCAGCGACCTGATCCAATCCGCGCAACGCACCATCCGTTTCGAACTCGAGGCGGTTGAGGGCTTGCTAGCCCACATCGACGCCGATTTCGTCAAGGCGTGCGAGCTGATCCTGGCCAGCAAGGGCCGCGTGGTGGTGGTCGGCATGGGCAAGTCCGGGCATATCGGCAACAAAATCGCCGCGACCCTGGCCAGCACCGGCACGCCGGCCTTCTTCGTTCATCCAGCCGAAGCCAGCCATGGCGACATGGGCATGATCACCCGCGACGACGTCATCCTCGCCCTGTCCAACTCCGGTTCGACCGCCGAGATCGTTACCCTGCTGCCGTTGATCAAGCGCCTGGGTATCCAGCTGATCAGCCTGACCGGCAACCCGGACTCGCCGCTGGCCAAAGCCGCCGAAGTCAACCTCGATGCCCGCGTTGCCCAAGAAGCCTGCCCACTGAACCTGGCACCGACCTCCTCGACTACCGCCGCACTGGTCCTGGGCGACGCCCTGGCCATTGCCTTGCTCGAAGCTCGCGGCTTTACCGCTGAAGATTTCGCTTTCTCGCACCCTGGTGGCGCCCTCGGTCGCCGCCTGCTGTTGAAAGTCGAGAACGTCATGCACGCAGGTGAGGAGCTGCCGCAGGTGCAACGCGGAACCCTGCTCAAGGACGCACTCCTTGAAATGTCTCGCAAAGGTTTGGGCATGACCGTGGTGCTTGAAGCCGACGGGCGGTTGGCCGGGATCTTCACCGACGGCGACTTGCGCCGCAGCCTGGATCGCAACATTGATGTACACACCACCCTGATCGAAGAGGTCATGACCGCTCACGGCAAGACCGCCCGCGCCGAAATGCTCGCCGCCGAAGCCCTGAAAATCATGGAAGACCACAAGATCAGCGCCCTGGTGGTGATCGACAAGGACGAGCGCCCGGTTGGCGCCCTGAACATGCACGACCTGTTGCGTGCGGGAGTGATGTAAATGAGCCAGGACCTGCTCCAGCGCGGCAAGGCGATCAAGCTTGCGGTATTCGATGTTGACGGCGTACTGACCGACGGCCGCTTGTACTTCCTCGAAGATGGCAGCGAATTCAAGACCTTCAACACCCTCGACGGCCATGGCATCAAGATGCTCATGGCCTCGGGCGTGACCACGGCGATCATCAGCGGGCGCAAGACCCCGGTGGTCGAGCGCCGGGCCAAGAACCTCGGCATCCCGCACCTGTATCAGGGGCGCGAAGATAAATTGGTGGTATTGGACGAACTTCTTGGCCAACTCAACCTAAGCTATGAACAAGTTGCCTATCTGGGTGACGACCTGCCTGACCTGCCGGTGATCCGTCGCGTCGGCCTGGGCATGGCGGTGGCCAATGCCGCAGCCTTTGTCCGCGAGCACGCCCACGGGGTCACCAAGGCCCGTGGCGGTGAAGGCGCAGCCCGCGAATTCTGCGAGTTGATCCTGCAAGCCCAGGGCAATCTCGACGCGGCCAATGCCCATTACCTGTAGAGCGCCACATGTTCAGTAAAAAATTCCGCACCGCTGCGCTGTACAGTGTGATTGCCGCCTTGCTGGCGGCAGTCGGCTACTGGAACATCGGCCCCGAGAGCTTTCTCGACAAGCCGGTGGTCAGCGTCGACAACAACGCTATCGACTATTACGCCACCAATGCCCACAGCGTACAGTTCCTGCCAGACGGCAAGATGCAGTACGAGATGACCGCCAACAAGGTCGAACACCTCAAGGTCAGCGAAGTGACCCTGCTGACCAAGCCGGACCTGCAGCTGTACCGTGGCACCACCTACCCCTGGCACGTGCAGAGCGAAAAGGGCGAGGTCAATCCGGATGGCTCGGAAGTGGAATTGATTGACTCGGTACGGGTTGCCCGCACCGATGAAAAGAACCGCACCATGATCATTACCACCAGCCGCATGACGGTATTCCCGCAGAAGCAATATGCGCAAACCGCACAAGCCGTTAAAATCGACGGCGCCGGTGGCGTCACTACGGGCAATGGAATGAAAGCGTATTTGAAAGACGGCAGGATGGACCTGCTGTCCAACGTAAGAGGACAGTATGAGGCTCGTTAAAACCCTCCCCTTTTTGCTCAGCCTGAGCGCAGCACTGGGAAGCGCGAGCGCCTGGGCCCTGCCGACCGACCGTGACCAGCCTATCCGCATTCAGGCCGACAACGCGCATCTGGATGACAAGAAAGGGGTCGCCACCTACACCGGCGACGTCATCATCACCCAAGGTTCGATGATGATCAAAGGCAACACCGTGACCATCACCCGCGCCGACTCCGGCGACATCGATGTGGTGACCTCGGTGGGCAACCTGGCCTACTTCGAGCAGCAACAGAGCGCTGCCAAGCCGGACAAGATGCAAGGCTACGCCGTGACCATCCAGTACCAGGCGCAAAAAGACCTGGTGGTGCTGACTGACCGCGCCAAAGTGGTCAACGAAGGCAATACCACCGAAGGCGAGAAGATCGTCTACAACACCAAGTCCCAGGTAGCGACTGCCGGTCGTGGCGGCAATGTGACCTCACCGCGCCAGCGTATCGACATGGTGATCCAGCCTAAGAAGAAGGCCGAGTAAATGGCGACCCTCAAAGCCCAGCACCTGGCCAAGAGCTACAAGAGCCGACAAGTGGTCCGCGACGTCAGCCTGTCGATCGACAGCGGCCAGATCGTCGGCCTGCTCGGCCCTAACGGCGCCGGCAAGACCACCTGCTTCTACATGATCGTCGGCCTGGTCCAGGCCGATCAGGGCCGTGTCCTGATCGACGATCTGGATGTCAGCCACCAGCCGATGCACGGCCGCGCCCGTGCCGGTATTGGTTACCTGCCCCAGGAAGCCTCGATCTTTCGCAAGCTTTCGGTTGCCGACAACATCATGGCGATCCTCGAGACCCGCAAGGACCTCGACACCGCCGGACGCCGCAAGGAACTGGAAAGCCTGCTGCAGGAGTTTCACATCAGCCACATTCGCGACAACCTCGGCATGAGCCTGTCCGGCGGCGAACGGCGCCGCGTGGAGATCGCTCGCGCCCTGGCCACTGCACCGAAGTTCATCCTGCTCGACGAACCCTTTGCCGGTGTCGACCCGATTTCGGTCGGCGACATCAAGCAGATCATCCATCACCTCAAGGCCAAGGGCATCGGTGTACTGATCACCGACCACAACGTCCGTGAAACCCTGGATATCTGCGAAACCGCTTACATCGTCAACGATGGCCAACTGATTGCCGAAGGCGATGCAGAGACCATCCTGGCCAACGATCTGGTCAAAGAGGTGTACTTGGGCCACGAGTTCCGCTTGTAAGTTCGAGGCGACAAAGCGCTTGCCAGGGGCAACTGTACCGGTGAAATCCGGCTTAATTGTTACAGCACCCTAGGCAAACGCTCCAATTTCAGGCATATAATTTGCTTAAAGTTGGCGCTTCGGTGCCCTTGTAGTGGATGGCGCATGTGCGCCGGCGAAAAAGGTGTTAAGCCCCTGCCATGAAACCATCGCTCGTCCTAAGAATGGGCCAGCAACTGACGATGACACCGCAGTTGCAACAGGCCATCCGTCTGCTCCAGCTTTCTACCCTGGACCTCCAGCAGGAAATCCAGGAAGCGCTGGAATCGAACCCGATGCTCGAACGCCAGGAAGAAGGCGACGACTTCGACAACAGCGACCCGATGGCGGATAACGCCGAAAGCAAGCCGGTCGCCGAAGTCCAGGACACCAGTTTCCAGGAAACCACGCCAACCGTGGACAGCCTGGAAGACGGCGAATGGAACGAGCGCATCCCCAACGAGCTACCGGTCGATACGGCCTGGGAAGACATCTACCAGACCAGCGCCAGCAGCCTGCCCAGCAACGACGATGACGAGTGGGACTTCACCACCCGCACTTCGGCTGGCGAAAGCCTGCAAAGCCACCTGCTCTGGCAGTTGAACCTGGCGCCGATGTCCGACACCGACCGGCTGATCGCGGTCACCCTGATCGACTGCATCAACAACCAGGGCTACCTCGACGAAACCCTCGAAGAAGTCTGCGAGTCCTTTGACCCGGAGCTGGATATCGAGCTCGACGAAGTCGAAGCCGTGCTGCACCGCATCCAGCAATTCGAACCGGCCGGCATCGGCGCCCGCAACCTCAGCGAGTGCCTGCTGCTGCAGCTGCGTCAACTGCCCGCCAGCACCCCCTGGATGGCCGAAGCCCAGCGCCTGGTCCGCGATTACATCGACCTGCTTGGCAGCCGTGACTACAGCCAGCTGATGCGGCGGATGAAACTCAAGGAAGACGAACTGCGCCAGGTCATCGAACTGGTCCAGAGCCTCAACCCGCGCCCCGGCTCGCAGATCGAATCCAGCGAAGCCGAATACGTGGTCCCTGACGTGATCGTGCGCAAGGACAACGAACGCTGGCTGGTCGAGCTCAACCAGGAAGCCGTGCCGCGCCTGCGGGTCAATCCGCAATACGCCGGATTCGTCCGCCGTGCCGACACCAGCGCCGACAACACCTTCATGCGCAACCAGTTGCAGGAAGCCCGCTGGTTCATCAAGAGCCTGCAGAGCCGCAACGAAACCCTGATGAAGGTTGCCACCCAGATCGTCGAGCACCAACGTGGTTTCCTCGATCACGGCGACGAAGCAATGAAGCCGCTGGTATTGCACGACATCGCCGAAGCGGTGGGCATGCACGAGTCGACCATTTCCCGGGTCACCACCCAGAAATACATGCATACGCCGCGTGGGATTTACGAGCTGAAGTATTTTTTCTCCAGCCACGTCAGCACCTCCGAAGGCGGTGAATGCTCGTCCACAGCGATTCGCGCGATCATCAAAAAACTGGTTGCAGCGGAAAATCAGAAAAAGCCATTGAGTGACAGCAAGATCGCTGGTTTACTGGAGGCACAAGGTATCCAGGTAGCCCGTCGCACCGTCGCCAAGTACCGCGAGTCCCTCGGCATTGCACCGTCGAGTGAGCGTAAGCGACTGATGTAGCCCCTGAGATAGCCATAGCAGTTCAGTGGCAGGCGCAATACCTGCCTCTTATGCACGGGCAACAAAGGAGAAGCTGTATGCAAGTCAATATCAGTGGACAGCATGTAGAAGTCACCCAGCCGCTGCGCGAGTACGTCGAACAGAAACTGAAACGGCTGGAAGGGCACTTCGACAAGATTACCAATGTGACGGTAATCATGAAGGTCGAGAAGCTGCAGCAGAAAATTGAAGCGACGCTGTTTATTCCCGGCGGCGAAGTGGTTGCAAATGCCGAACACACAGACATGTATGCAGCGATCGATGCCTTGACCGACAAGCTCGACCGCCAACTGAAAAAACACAAGGAAAAACAGCAAAGCCTGCTGCAAGGTGCAGCGGCCCGCTGATCCCCCTCATCCATGATCCGACTTGAAACCATCCTGACCCCCGGCCGTTCCCTGGTGAACGCGCCGGGAGGCAGTAAAAAGCGTGCACTCCAGGAAATCGCCACCCTGATCGACCGGGAAGTTCCGGACCTGGAGATGCAAGACGTTTTTGAAGCCCTGTTTGCCCGGGAGAAACTCGGGTCGACCGGTTTTGGTAATGGCATTGCCATTCCACACTGCCGCCTGAAAGGCTGCTCATCCCCCATCAGCGCCCTGATACACCTGGATGCACCGATTGACTATGACGCCATCGATGGCGCCCCGGTCGATTTGCTGTTTGTCCTGCTGGTTCCCGAAGCGGCCACTGATGCGCACCTTGAGCTGTTGCGCCAAATTGCCAGCATGCTCGACCGTAAGGAAGTGCGTGACAGGTTGCGTGCCGCCGGTAGCAGTGAAGCCTTGTACCAGGTCGTACTGGACGTACAGAACGAGTCCTGAACATGCGCCTGATTATCGTCAGTGGCCGATCCGGCTCCGGCAAGAGCACCGCCCTCGCAGTCCTGGAGGACAACGGCTACTACTGCATCGATAACCTGCCTGCCGGACTGCTACCGCAGCTGGCGGAAAATGCCCTGATCAACACCGAGCTGATGCAGCCCAAAGTGGCGGTATCCATCGATGCGCGCAACCTGCCCAGCCATCTGACACGTTTCCCCGAGCTGCTCGAAGATGCCCGGAGCAAGCATATCCAGTGTGATGTGCTGTACCTGGACGCCGACGAAGAGACCCTGCTCAAGCGTTTCTCGGAAACCCGCAGGCGTCACCCGCTGACCAACGCCAATCGCTCGCTGGCCGAAGCAATCAAGGTCGAAACCGAGCTGCTGGGGCCAATCGCCGACCTCGCCGACCTGAAGATCGACACCACCAAACTGAACCTCTACCAGTTGCGGGATTCGATCAAGCTGCGCCTGCTTAACCAGCCAGAACCCGGTACCGCGTTCCTGGTCGAATCCTTCGGCTTCAAGCGTGGCATGCCGGTGGACGCCGACCTGGTGTTCGACGTGCGCTGCCTGCCCAACCCTTACTGGAAGCCGGAGCTACGTGAACACTCCGGCCTGGAACAGCCGGTCATCGATTACCTGGCAGCCCAGCCGGACGTCGAAGAAATGTTCCAGGACATCTCCAGCTACCTGCTCAAATGGTTGCCGCGCTTTGCCGCCAGCAACCGCGCTTACGTCACCATTGCCATTGGCTGTACCGGTGGACACCACCGTTCGGTTTACCTTACCGAACGCCTGGGCCAGTTGCTGCAGCAATCCCTGAAGAATGTCCAGGTTCGCCACCGCGACCTCTAGCCCACAGGACCACCGCCGCGATGCCCGCTCGTGAAATCACCATCATCAACAAGCTGGGGCTACACGCCCGGGCTGCGGCAAAGTTTGTCGGCGTGGCCGGACGCTTCCCCTGCACCGTGCGCGTAGGCCGCGCGCCAGACAAACTGATCGACGGCAAAAGCATCATGGCCGTAATGATGCTGGCAGCGGGCAAAGGTACCCAGGTACACCTGCATACTGAAGGCGAGCAACAGGACGAAGCCCTGGAAGCGTTGATCGAGCTGATCAACAACTACTTTGACGAGGGCGAGTAACCGCCCTCCGTTTCCTGCTCAAGACAACGCCGTATCCATCACCATCATCAGGCAGAAGCCGACGCACAAACCCAGGCTGGCCAAGCGATGATGACCGTTGCTGCGTGATTCAGGAATGATCTCCTGAGTCACCACCAGCAACATCGCCCCGGCCGCGCAAGCCAGGCCCAACGGCAACAACAACTCCGCCACCGTCACCAGCCAGGCGCAAATCACTGCCGCCACCGGCTCGACCAGACCAGACGCCGCACCGATGGCAAAGGCCTTGAATCGCGCCATCCCGGCCCCGGCCAGCACCAGCGCAATGACCAGGCCTTCGGGCACATCCTGCAGGGCGATGCCCATGGCCAGACTGTCGGCATCCGCCATTCCACCACCAGCCGACACACCGATGGCCATGCCTTCCGGGATGTTGTGGGCGATGATGGCGATGACAAACACCCAGATCCGTGCAGCAATCACCGGCTGCTGGGCCGTGCCGACCAAGGCCTCCGGCGAAGCGCCAGACACTTTGAGATCGACCAGGTAGAGGCAGAAAGCGCCGAACAGCAAGCCGAAACTAACCAGCCCTCCGGCACCCCATTTGCCCAGGCCAATAGCCTGGGCAGCATCGAGCCCGGGAATGATCAGGGAAAACGCTGTTGCCGCCAGCATCACCCCTGCCCCAAAACCCAGCAACGTATCGGCCAAGGCTACCGGCATGCTGCGGATCACCAGCACCGGCACTGCACCCAGCGCGGTCCCCAATGCACACAGGGCACCCCCTTCGAGCGCACGCATCATGCGCGGCTCAAGGTCCAGCCAGGCCAACCCCTGCGCTACCAGCAAAGCGCAGCCGACCAGCAGCAACAGGGTACCCAGCGCCAGGCGAAACAAACGCACGCTGCTGATGGACATCACATCCGTACGCATACCGGGACGACTCACACCAGGGCGGCTACATAACGGCGTTCTACCTCGGACCAGTCGATCACGTTGTAGAAGGCATTGATGTATTCAGGACGACGGTTCTGGTACAGCAGGTAGTACGCATGTTCCCAGACATCCAGCCCCAGAATCGGCGTGTTGCCGTGCATCAGCGGGCTGTCCTGATTACCACTGCTCTCCACCACCAGCTTTTTCTCCGGCGTCACGCTGAGCCAGGCCCAACCGCTGCCGAAACGGGTCAGCGCCGCCTTGGTGAAGCCATCCTTGAAGGCGTCGAAGCCACCCAATTGCTGATCGATAGCCTTGGCAACCGTACCCTGGGGCTGACCACCGCCCTGGGGCGACATGACCGTCCAGAACAGCGAGTGGTTGGCATGCCCGCCACCCTGGTTGATCACTGCCGCCTGCAGGCTCGATGGCAACTGCTTGACCGCGGCCACCAGTTGTTCGACCGGCCATTCGGCCCATTCGCTGCCTTCGACGGCAGCATTGAGGTTGTTGATGTAGGTCTGATGGTGCTTGCTGTGGTGAATCTGCATGGTCTGGGTATCGATGTGCGGTTCCAGCGCATCGTAGGCGTAAGTCAATGCAGGCAAGGTATAAGGCATTCTCAATGGATCCCGTATTGATGAGCAGAAGACCCGGCCCTTTCCTGACCGGCAAGTACCGCCGGTTGCGGGCCATGGCTGTGGAGCAGGCGCTCGGTTCGTGGGTACTGGCCGTACTCACTGATGAAATTGAGCAACTCGGTGTAGGTCTTGCCGCTGTGACGCAGCGCCGCTTCGCGTAGCGCTGGCGTCAGACGTTGATCCTGCATGGCCTGCAACAGCCGCTGATGGATAGCGCAGAGGTACTCCGCGCTCTCCTGAGGCTGATTCAAACGCAGGTGCAGGTCGGCCAGGTTGTGGTGAGCAATCACGCACACGGCCACCGCTTCGTCGGCGTCATGCCAGCGCTCGAACAACACCTGGGCCAGGGCCAGGGCCTGCAGATACAACTCGCGGGCATCGACCAGCTCACCTTGGTCGAACAGGCGATTGGCAATTTCGGTGGTGCGTTTCCAGTGCTGCATGACAAACCTCCAGGGCGCTATCAGATCCCGCCGGCAGTAAGCTTTTCCGGGTCGAGCAGCACTTCCAGCTGGCTGCGCGGCAAGTCGGTGTGCTCCAGGGCTACATCAATGATCGGCCGCCCTTGTTTGTAGGCGGTTTTGGCAATCTCGGCGGCCTTCTGGTAGCCAATGATCGGGTTCAGCGCCGTTACCAGGATCGGGTTACGCGCCAGCGCTTCCTTGAGCTTGGCTTCGTTGACCTTGAAACTGGCGATCGCCTTGTCGGCCAGCAAGCGGCTGACATTGGCCATCAGCTCGATGCTGCTCAGCAGGTTCTGAGCGATGATCGGCAACATCACGTTGAGTTCGAAATTGCCCGACTGACCGGCCACGGCGATAGTCGCGTCGTTACCGATGACCTGCGCGGCGACCATGGCAGTGGCTTCCGGAATTACCGGGTTGACCTTGCCCGGCATGATCGAAGAACCCGGCTGCAGGCCTTCCAGCTCGATCTCACCAAGGCCCGCCAGCGGTCCGGAGTTCATCCAGCGCAGGTCGTTGGCGATCTTCATCAAGGCCACGGCGGTAGTCTTGAGTTGACCCGACACGGCAACGGCAGTGTCCTGGGAACCGATCAGGGCGAACAGGTTCTGCCCAGGGGTGAATGGCACCTTGGTGAGTTCAGACAGCTGCTGGCTGAACCGCCCGGCGAATTCGGGATGGGCATTGATTCCTGTCCCTACGGCTGTACCGCCTTGGGCCAGCGACTGCAAAGCCGGCAAGGTCGACTCAATGTGCGCGATGGCAGCCGAGATCTGCGCCGCCCAACCGCCGAGCACCTGGCTCATGCGCACCGGCATGGCGTCCATCAGGTGGGTGCGGCCTGTCTTGATGAAGGGATGCACCTCGATTGCCTTGCGCTCAATCACCTGCACCAGGTGCTTGAGCGCCGGCAGCAGTTGCTCATGCAAGGCCAGGGCGGCACTGACATGAATAGTGGTCGGAATGATGTCGTTACTGCTTTGCCCGCAGTTGACGTGATCGTTCGGGTTGACCGTATCGCCGAAAATGCGGCTTGCCAGGGTGGCAATCACTTCGTTGGCGTTCATGTTCGAGCTGGTGCCGGAGCCGGTCTGGAAGATGTCCACCGGGAAGTGCTGAATGAAATCGCCAGCCAGCAGTTGCTCGACCGCTTTGACAATGGCCGTGCCCTGCCCCTCGTCCAGTTGCTTGAGTTCGATGTTGGCCTTGGCCGCTGCAGCCTTGGCCAGCAGCAGTGCACGAATGAACTGGGTCGGCATGCGCTGCTGGCTGATCGGGAAGTTGTTCACCGCGCGCTGGGTTTGAGCGCCATACAGGGCCTCGGCCGGCACCTGCAGTTCACCCATGCTGTCACGCTCGATACGGGTATTACTCATCATCAAGTCCTTACATCAGTTCAGCGAAAGAAATCGAAGGCAGTAGCGTGCAGTTCGCCAGTTGCAGGGCGAGAGGCTGCCAACGCTGGCCGTGCTCGCCACCGTCGAGCTTGCGCAGCTGCAACAGCGGCTTCCAGGCCTGATCCAGGCACAGGCAGCGCCAATGCCAGGGCAGCATGCGGTCGCAAGCGGTATCCAGGAGCAGGCGGAATGAGGTCAGGGCGACGGTCCAGGCCGAAGTTTCAGTGCAGCACACCAGATACCGGCCTTCGGCCAGGTAGTGGTCGATCAAGCGTGGTTCGTCCGGCTCCATCGCACAACGGATACGGCGGCTGAGCCAGCGCCAGTTTTCGAGGTAGGGCAATTCGTGAAGGACGGGTTTCATGAACATCATCGCCTAGATAATGATATTCATTATTAAGTGATAATTAGAATCAATTCAAGGAGGCGAAAGTAGAAAAACAAAAAAGCCCGGCGCATGGCCGGGCTTCAGGGGGAACACTCTCTCGGTAGGAGCGGGCTTGCCCCGCGATACAGTGTGACTGACTAGGCGATATCGCGGGGCAAGCCCGCTCCTACAGCAATCAGCTACCCGCCACAGTCATCCGCTCGATCAATACCGAGCCGGTGTGAATGTTGCTACGAGTCTCAAGATCATTACCGATCGCGACAATCTGCTGGAACATGTCCTTCATATTGCCGGCGATGGTCACTTCCTGAACAGCGAACTGAATCTCGCCATTCTCGACCCAATACCCGGCGGCGCCACGGGAGTAGTCGCCGGTCACCATGTTCAAGCCATGCCCCATCAACTCGGTGACCAACAATCCACGTCCCATACGCCGGATCAGCGCAGCCTGATCCTCAACCCCGTGGGTAACGTACAGGTTATGCACGCCACCGGCATTGGCGGTGCTCGGCAGGCCAAGTTTGCGTCCGGAATAAGTACCCAGTACGTAGGAGACCAACTCGCCTTTTTCGACGAACGGTTTTGCGTAGGTGGCCAGACCATCGCCATCGAAGGCCGCACTGCCCAGCGCGCGCATCAGGTGTGGACGCTCATCCAGGGTCAGCCAGCTGGGGAACAGGCGCTGACCCATGGTGCCCTCAAGGAACGATGACTTGCGGTACAGGTTGCCGCCGGAGATCGCCGACAGGAAACTGCCGAACAGCCCCCCGGCCAGCTCTGCCGAGAACAGCACCGGCACCTCGCAGGTCGGCACCGGTCGCGCGCCCAGGCGACTGGCGGCCCGTTGCGCGGCGCGCTGGCCGATGCTGCGAGGATCGGCCAGCAACTCGCCCTGGCGATTGACGTCATACCAGTAGTCACGCTGCATCTGCCCGTCGGCTTCGGCGATCATCACGCAGCTCAGGCTGTGACGGGTCGACGCATAGCCACCGATAAAACCGTTGCTGTTGCCATACACGCGGCAGCCCTGATGGGTATTGAGCGTGGTGCCGTCAGCGTTCTTGATCCGCGCATCGGCATCAAAGGCTGCCGCTTCGCAAGCCAGCGCCTTTTCGATCGCCTGTTCCGGGGTGATGTCCCAGGCGTGATACAGATCGAAGTCAGGCAGATCACGGGCCATCAACGCCGGATCGGCAAGCCCTGCGCAATCATCCTCGGAAGTGTGCTTGGCAATCGCCAGTGCTGCGGCGACGGTCTCGCGAATGGCCTCGCTGCCGCTGGCCGAGGTGCTGGCCGAACCTTTGCGCTGGCCAACGTACAGGGTGATACCAAAACCCTGGTCGCGGTTGAACTCCACGGTTTCCACTTCGCGCTGGCGTACCGAGGTCGACAAGCCCTGCTCCAGCGAAACCGCTACTTCACAGGCGCTGGCCCCTTGGCGTTTGGCTTCGGCGATGATCTGCTCAACCTGCTCCTGCAACGCCGGCAGGGCCTGTGGACCTACGCTCTGGACTGCATTCATGGTTTTCTCCACTCAAATTCTGCGTTCGGCACGGGTCAATCTACGACCGGGCCGGACAAGCGGCCCCCGACTGGTTATCATGGCGGCGATTCTCAGCGGACTGCCCCCATGGTTGATTCTTACGACACCGCCTTCGACGGCGAAAAAAGCAAAACCCAGATCAAGCGCGAAATGCAGGCGCTGGTCGATATGGGCGAGCGCCTCACATTGCTCAAGCCCGACATCCTGGCCAAACTGCCCTTGACCGACGAATTGCGCGCGGCCCTGGAAGAGCACAAGCGCCACACGGCGAACGAGGCCAAAAGGCGTCACAAGTCGTTCATCGGCAAGCTGATGCGTGACCAGGACATCGACGCGATCACTGCCCTTCTTGACCAGCTCGACGCCTCTTCGCGCCAGTACAACGAGCGCTTCCACGGCCTCGAACGCTGGCGCGACCGGCTGATCGACGGCACCGACGAAGTCCTGGAAAAATTCGTCCAGGAATACCCGGAAGCCGACCGCCAGCAGCTACGCTCGCTGATCCGCCAGGCCCAGCACGAGTTGAAAACCAACAAGCCGCCTAGCGCCAGCCGCAAGATCTTCAAGTACATTCGCACCCTCGACGAGGTTCAACGCGGCCTGCGTTGAGCCCCGCGACCGGGCAGGCGCCCTGCCCGCCCGGTTTCAACTTCATGCGCCCGTGCCACCCACGGTGATCGCATCGATCTTCAAGGTCGGCTGGCCGACGCCAACCGGCACCGACTGACCATCCTTGCCACAGGTGCCCACACCACTGTCCAGGGACAGGTCGTTACCGACCATCGATACCCGGCTCATGGCTTCCGGACCGTTGCCGATCAGCGTCGCGCCTTTGACCGGTGCAGTGATTTTGCCGTCTTCGATCAGATAGGCTTCGCTGGTGGAGAAGACAAACTTGCCGCTGGTGATATCCACCTGGCCGCCGCCCAGATTGGCGCAGTAGAGGCCGCGCTTGACCGACTTGATGATTTCTTCCGGATCGCTTTCCCCGGCACGCATATAGGTGTTGGTCATGCGTGGCATTGGCAGGTGCGCGTAAGACTCGCGGCGCCCGTTACCGGTGACCGCCATGCCCATCAACCGGGCGTTGAGCTTGTCCTGCATGTAGCCCTTGAGAATGCCGTTCTCGATCAGCGTGGTGCACTCGGTGGGTGTGCCTTCGTCATCCACGCTCAACGAGCCGCGGCGACCCTCCAGGGTGCCATCATCGACGATGGTGCACAGGCTCGAGGCAACCTTTTCGCCCATGTGGCCGCTGTAGGCCGAGCTGCCCTTGCGGTTGAAGTCACCTTCCAGGCCATGGCCGACTGCCTCATGCAGCAACACCCCGGACCAACCAGAACCGAGGACCACCGGCAAGGTGCCGGCCGGGGCCGGAATCGCTTCCAGATTGACCAAAGCCTGACGCAGGGCCTCACGGGCAAAGCCCATGACCCGCTCGTCGGTGAAATAGCGATAGTCGGTACGCCCGCCACCGCCATGGCCACCGCGCTCACGCCGACCGTTCTGCTCGACGATCACACTGACGTTGAAACGCACCAGCGGACGCACATCCGCGGCCAGGCTGCCGTCGGCTGCGGCGATCAGGATCCGCTCCCAGACCCCGGCCATGCTCACGGTAACCTGCTGAATTCGCGGGTCAAGCTTGCGCGTGGCGGCATCGACACGTTTGAGCAGCTCGACCTTCTCGGCACGGCTGAGCACTTCCAGCGGGTTGTCGTTGCCATACAGCTGAACGACATCCTGACTTTTGAACGCCTGCACACTGCCGTTCTGCCCAGCGCGGGAGATCGAGCGGGCGGCACGCGCAGCTGAAGTCAGAGCCTCCAGGTTAATGGCGTTGCTGTAGGCGAAACCGGTTTTCTCACCGGACTGGGCACGTACGCCCACGCCCTGGTCGAGGTTGAAACTGCCTTCTTTGACGATCCCGTCTTCAAGCGCCCAGGATTCGGAAATCTGCCCCTGGAAATACAGGTCGGCGGCATCGATGCCCGGCCCGGCCAACTCACCCAGCACTGACTGCAGGCTGTCGAGGGTCAGCCCGCCCGGCGCCAGCAGATGCTCGCTGACAGTGGATAACATCTCGCTCATAGTCACTCCGAGGTGTGCGCAGGCCGCAAAGCGTCCTGCGAGAAAAAGCGCCGGTGCAAGGCCACCGGCATCCGCGCCCGGATGGACGCCTGTTCGCTGCTGTCGCGTTCGCCCAGCAGCACGGCCTCGCCGCTGGCCTGTTCGGCGATAATCCGCCCCCAGGGATCGACGATCGCCGCATGACCGTATGTTTCCCGTGGCCCCGGGTGGGTACCGCCCTGCGCGGCGGCCAAGACATAACACTGGGTTTCAATCGCCCGCGCGCGGATCAGCACTTCCCAATGCGCCGCGCCGGTTACGGCGGTGAACGCTGCCGGAGCACTGATCAGTTCGGCCCCGGCAGCGCGCAAGGCGCTGTACAGTTCAGGGAAGCGCAAGTCATAGCATACGCTCAAGCCCAGACGTCCGACCGGGGTATCGGCAACCACCACCCGGCTGCCATGGGCATAGTCATCAGACTCCCGATAGCGGCCACGGTTGTCGGCGACATCGACATCGAACAGGTGCAGCTTGTCGTAGCGCGCTACGGTTTCGCCATGCTCATCGATCAACAACGAACAGGCATGGGACTTGGCGTCCGGCTGCCCGGCCGGCGGTAAAGGCAAGGTGCCAGCCACCACCCATAACCTGAGGTCGCGTGCTGCCTGTTTCAACCACGGCAGTATCAGCCCCTCGCCCAGCGCCTCGGCGCGACCGATGGCGGCGCTGTCGCGGCGGCCCATGGCGGCGAAGTTTTCCGGCAACACCGCCAGGCGCGCACCGCCGGCAGCCGCCTGCTCAAGCAAACGCCGAGCCTGCTCCAGGTTGGCCGGGATATCGCTCTGGCTGACCATCTGGATCACTGCTGACTTCATTGGCGCTCCCGAGGCTATTTGTCGAACGGTTTGATAAAGCTGATTTTAGGCTCTTTCCACGGGCCTTCGACGCGATAGTGCACGCTGGCATAACGCGCCACGCGATCACCCAGCAGACGATCAACCAGGAACAACGCACCACCGACCGCCGGTGCTCCGACAATCAAGGCGGCCAGCGGCAGGTTGTTGGTCACCGGCAAGGTCACCTGCAGTTTCGCGTCAACCCGGTCACGCACCATGTCCAGGGTGCCATCAAGCTCGAAATTGCTCGAAGGACCGGTCACGGTGATCGGCTCGCGGGTTACGTAAACGCCTTCACTGGCCACCAGCAGACCTTTGACCCGGTCATAACTCAGGCCCTTGTCGAACAGGTCGGAGAAGTCCAGGCGCAAACGCCGGCCAATCGAGTTGAAGTTGAGCAGGCCAAACACCCGCAGGGCCTGGGCGCCGCCCTCGACTTCAACAAATTGGCCTTTACGCAGGGCGGCATCGAGGCTGCCGGAGAGCCGACCAAGGCTGACCCAGGCCGGCGATCCCGGCCAGCGCGCATCGACATCCATGCGAAAATCGCGGCTGGTGACGGTCGGGGCAAAATTCCACGCTTTGAGCACGTCGGCCAGGTTCTTGCCCTCGATACGCCCCTTGTACCAACTGCCGCTCGCGCCCGGAGCGCCTTCCCAACCGCCATTGCCGTCGATCTGCAGGCCTTTGAGGCTGAGGTCCAGGTCATTCAGGGCGATACCCTTGGCGGTCGAACGCACCTTGACCGCTGCACTGCCGAGCAAGTCATCGCCGCGGTACAACTTGTCGATACTCAGGTCGATGGACGGAATCTTGCGCGGATCGATCTTGGCCATCGGATCAGGCGCGTTGGGCACCGTCACCTCAGCCGGATCTTGCGGCGGCAGGTGAAGGGTCTGCAGGTTCACCACCAGCGGCGTGCCCTTGGCGTCAGGCAGGCGCGCGTTGCCGATGACTTCCTTGCTGTCCAGGCGCAACGCCCAGTTATTCGGATTGCGCTGCAGACGCACTACTGCCTGGTTCAGGTCAAGGCCGGCACCCTTGAGCCGGGCGATGCTCAAGTCGACACCGCGCAATAGCTGGCGGGCACTGCCGCCCGGGTCATTGCCGGCCAGACTGTCCATTTGCTGCTGCCACGGTGCGAGGTCAAGCTCAGCCAGTTTGCCGCGTACCTGCACACCCTGAGCGCTGGGCAATTGCGCGCTGCCACCGCCAAGCACCAGTTCGCCACGACCCTGGTCGAGTTTGTCCATGGGCGCGGCATAGAGCATGTTGGCGACATCGGCGTAGCTGACGCTGAACCGCCGTTCAGGCCCTTGCAGGGTCATGCCGAACTGGCTGTTGCGGGTTTCTTCGGCTGTCTTGCCGAAGGGTGCAGGCAGGTTGATGGCCAGACCTTTGAGACTGGAGTCGACCTTGAGCTGATTGTCTCGGCTACCCAGATTGAGCTGCAGCTGATACGGCAGCTCGCCGGATAACGGCAAGGCCTGCTTGACCTGCAACCATTGGGTCAGGGCACCGAGCGCCACCTGACCCTTGGCCTGGACCCGCGTTTGCAGCTCGCCGGGTTTGCCCTCGGCAAAGATCTGCGCGGTGATCGGCTTGTCGAATACCCGTGCGCTGATGTTCTGGCCGCTGAGGCCCTTGCCGTAGTCGAAGCGGAACGCGCCCTTGAGCTGGTTCAGCTCGATCACCGGGGCGGCAATTTTCAGACGCGCATCGCTGGTGTCGAAATCCACCACCACCTGCGGTTGCTGGCCCTTGGCCAAGGGGATATCCAGCTTGAGCTTGCCCTTGAGGCTACCCTCACCTTCCCAGCCCGCGAACATCGCCGCCGTACCAATCGGCGCTTCCTGGAGGATTTTCAGGCCATCGCCCAAGCCGCCATCGAATGCCCCATCCAGGTACATATGCGTGTGCTCACCACTGGCAACGTGGGGAATGTTGACCTGCACATCGCTGACCTTGGTATCGAGCAACTGTCCATGCCTGGCGTTGACGCGCACACCATCATCGTCGATGTACACATCACCATCGACCTGCTGCACCTGCGGCCAGCCAGGCTGGAAGTCCAGCGCGGCATCATGGACCTTGAAAAACAGGCTGATGCTGCGCGCCTGTTCGGATGCACCGTGATTGAGCGAGCCCTGGTACTGGAAATAGCCTTCGTCGACCGCGCCCTTGAGAATGGCGGTGCGCAGCCATTCGTCCAGCGCCGGGCTGAGGACTTCAGGCAGGTACTTGGCGGTGTAGCGGCCATCGCCATCGACCAGGCCGACACGCAAGTCCATGTAGTCTTCACGTGTTTCATCGAACAGCAGACGGATGAGGAAGTCACCGGCAATCTTGCCCTCTTCGCCCAACACCTTCAGGTACGGGGCGATGAGGGTGAAACCTTCCTGGTCGAGGCGCCAGGTCAGGCGCGCATTGGCCTTCTGGTAATTCCAGGGTTTGGCGAAGATCGGGTAGAGATGGAGCATGAAAGCGTCTGTGTCCAGGCGCAATTCGCCATGGCCGAGGTCACCGCTGATGCTACCGCTGACGTTCCCCGCCGCCGGAGCACCGTGATAGGCGCTGAAGCCCACCCGCTCCAGATTGGCAGCAAAGCTCAGACGCTGGTCTCCGGTTGCTTTCGGGCGGATATCCAACAGGACATTGCGCAGACTGCCCTTGACCTTCAGCCCCTCGACCACCGCCATGGCTTTGTCCGGCAACGGTGCCAGCGACTGGATCAGCGGCGTGAGCGGGGTCAGGTCGAGGCGATCGGCCTGGATTTTCCAGGTTTCTTCACCCTTCTCACTGGCAGCGTTCTGATTCAGTTGCAGGTGCGATTCCCAACGGGTCTTGCCCAGGCTCATGGCCAGCGAATCGAGTTGCACATCAAAACCTTGATCGCGGCGCTGGAACCAGCCATTAAGCGCGAGGTTTTCTACCTTGGCCTCTTCACGGCCGGCATAGGCGCCACGTAACTGCGGTGCATTCAGGCGAACCACGCTGCTCTGCAGCTGGCCCTTGCTCCAGTTCAGCCAGAACTCGCCCCCGGCTTTAAGCTCCTTGGCCTGCCATTGCCCCAGCAACCGCGGCGGCAACCAGCGCGCCCAGTCACTCTGAGGCAAGCTGAGGTAGGCATCGAGCTGGCCATCACGCCAGTGCGCCGGACGCACGCGGCTGCGCACGCTCATGGCCACGGGCTGACCGTCAGGCAAGGTCAGGCGTGCATCCAGACGCTGGCGAACGCTGCCGGTTTGCAAGCCAATGTTGACGTAAGTGAGGGTCATCGGATCGCGCTGGAACGGCTCGAGGGTGACCTGACTGTCGAGCACAGTGATCTTCGCCACCGCCTGCATTTGCTCCAGCAACTGCTGCGGATCCAGCGGCTTGTCGTCGGTTTTCGGCAGACCGTCGAGGGTCCAGGCGCCCTGTTCATCTTCATGCAGGCTCAGGTGCAGGCCACCCACTTCCAGGTTGGCCAGGCGCAACTGACGCTCGCTGAGGCTGGCCCACAGATCCGGCACCACCTTGACCCCGTCCAGGCGTAACGCGGTGACACCCTCGCCCACCTGGATATCGTTGACCACCAGCACCGGTGCCAGGCCGCTCCAGTGCCCTTGCAGGCTGCCGATGTGCACAGGCATGCCCAAAGCCTGCTCGGCTTTGTCTTCGACTTCGGCGCGGTATTCGGCCACCAGCGGCACCAGTTGCCGGCCCAGGCTGACATACAGCGCGACCAGCACAGCCAGCAAGGCACAGATTCCCAGGCCCCAGCGGGTCATCGCGCCCAGAACGCGGATCAGACGCTCCATGGCAATGGCCCTCCAACTCGAGCCTTAACTATGGCCGCAACCGGGCACTTTGCCAGCCCTTGCAGCAGCCCGGTGCGTTCAGACCTCAGAGCAACACCACATCGTACTGTTCCTGGGAGTACATGGACTCGACCTGAAAACGAATGGTTCGGCCGATGAACGTCTCAAGCTCGGCGACGTTGCCCGACTCTTCATCCAGCAGCCTGTCGACCACTTTTTGATTGGCCAGCACTCTATAGCCTTCGGCCTGGTAGGCACGGGCTTCGCGCAGAATTTCGCGGAAAATCTCGTAACAAACTGTCTCCGGGGTTTTCAGCTTACCGCGCCCCTGGCAGCACAGGCAGGGCTCGCACAGCACCTGCTCAAGGCTTTCGCGGGTACGCTTGCGCGTCATCTGCACCAGACCGAGCTCGGTAATACCAATGATGTTGGTTTTGGCGTGGTCGCGTTCGAGCTGCTTTTCCAGGGTGCGCAACACCTGACGCTGGTGCTCCTCGTCTTCCATATCGATGAAGTCGATGATGATGATGCCACCGATATTGCGCAGACGCAGTTGCCGGGCAATGGCGGTGGCCGCCTCCAGGTTGGTCTTGAAGATCGTCTCTTCCAGGTTGCGGTGACCAACGAATGCGCCGGTGTTGACGTCGATGGTCGTCATCGCTTCGGCCGGGTCGACCACCAGATAGCCGCCGGATTTGAGCGGTACCTTGCGGTCCAGCGCCCGCTGGATCTCGTCTTCGACGCCATACAGATCGAAGATCGGCCGTTCGCCCGGGTAGTGTTCGAGGCGGTCGGCAATTTCCGGCATCAGTTCGCCGACGAACTGCGTGGTTTTCTGGAAGGTTTCCCGCGAGTCGATGCGGATCTTCTCGATTTTCGGGTTGACCAGATCGCGCAGGGTACGCAAGGCCAGGCCCAGATCCTCATAGATTTCCGTCGGCGCGCCGACCGTCTTGATCTGCGCACCGATCTGATCCCAAAGCCTGCGCAGGTAGCGGATGTCCATGAGGATCTCATCGGCCCCGGCACCTTCGGCGGCGGTACGCAGGATGAAGCCGCCGGCATCCTGGATGTTTTCCTGGGCAACACAGTCGGTCACCACCTGTTTCAGGCGCTCTCGTTCGGCTTCGTCTTCGATCTTCAGGGAAATGCCGACATGACTGGTGCGCGGCATATACACCAGGTAACGCGAAGGAATCGACAGCTGGGTCGTCAGCCGCGCGCCTTTGGAACCGATCGGGTCTTTGGTGACCTGCACCACCAGACTCTGCCCCTCATGTACCAGGGCGCTGATGCTTTCCACCGACGAGCCTTCGCGCAGGGAGATTTCCGAGGCGTGGATAAAGGCGGCGCGATCCAGGCCGATGTCGACGAAGGCTGCCTGCATCCCCGGCAACACGCGAACCACTTTACCCTTGTAGATGTTGCCGACGATGCCGCGCCGCTGGGTGCGTTCAACATGCACTTCCTGAAGAACACCGTTCTCCACCACCGCCACGCGTGATTCCATCGGTGTGATATTGATCAGAATCTCTTCACTCATGGCAGGCTCTCGTCAAAGGACTTCAGTAATGATGGATCGCTCGTGGGCGACTGGCTAGCAGCAGTCTTGTCCTGTCCTCGCTCAACGGGCCGACAACGGTTGCCAACAGGGAATGGCGAATTGTCCGAGCAGCTCGGCGGTCTCGCTCAGCGGCAAGCCCACCACTGCCGAATAGCTGCCTTCGATGCGTTGCACGAACACCGCGCCCAGGCCCTGGATGGCATAGGCGCCGGCTTTGTCCAGCGGCTCGCCGCTGGCCCAGTAAGCTTGAGCTTCTTCGCTAGAAATCGGGCGAAAACGGACCTGACTGGCGACACAGACACTCAGGCAACGCTGCTGATCGGCGACCGCAACGGCCGTCAGCACCTGGTGCTCGCGGCCCGACAGCGCCGCAAGCATGGCCAGGGCATCTTCGCGATCGACCGGTTTGCCCAGAATCTGCCCATCGAGTACCACCGCGGTGTCGGCGCCAAGCACCGCCAGGGCCGCATTCGCCTCACGCGGCAGCAGCGCAGCCAGTCCGGCGCTGGCCTTGGCCCGCGCCAGGCGCTCGACGTAAGCTGGCGCGGCCTCGTTCGGCAGCGGGCTTTCGTCGACCGAAGCACTGAGCGTGGTGAAGGGAATGCCGATCTGGGTCAGCAATTCCCGGCGGCGGGGTGAACCAGAGGCCAGGTACAGCGGGGTCATCGTGACTTCTCCCTGTCAACGTCGGGAAGCGGGCTCAGTTGATGCTCAGACGCAAGCGCAGCCCACGCAGGGCGAAGCTGATCCACGGCCAGAGCAAGGCGCTGATGACCGCCGACCAGATCAGCGCCAGGGTCGGCAGGCGGTTGCCGGTCAGTGCACTCAGCCATAGCTGCACCAGTTGGGCCAGACCAAAGACCACTAGAATCACCAGGCTTTGCTGCCACATCGGGAACATCCGCAGGCGCTGTTGCAAGGTCAGCACCAGGAAGGTGATCAGGGTCAGCACCAGGGCGTTCTGCCCCAATAGCGTGCCGTATAACACGTCCTCGGCCAGGCCCAGGACAAACGCCGTGGTCATGCCGACCTTGTGCGGCAGGGCCAGGGTCCAGAAAGCCAGGAGCAAGGCCAGCCACATGGGCCGGAAGACTTCCATGAACTGCGGCAACGGTGAAACGCTGAGCAGTAGGCCAAGCGCGAACGTCAGCCAGACCACCCAGCCGTTTCGACTGCGAGTACTCACCATCAGTGTCTCTCCCGGGAAGGGGTCGTGGCAGCGCCGCTGGCAGCAGCCGGAGCTGGCGCCGGGGCTGCGGGTGCGGCCGCTGGCGACGCGACTGGAGCCGGGTTGGCAGGCGTCGCCGGAGCCGTTCCGGGCGCTGGAGCTGGCGTGACAGTCGTCGCGCCAGGCTGTGCGGCCTCAGCACTGCCAGGCAAGCCCTGACGATCAGCAGCCTCCTGGGCCATGGCGGCATCGGTGGCACGCTGTTCGGGGGTACGGCTGTCGGTAAACACCAGCAGCAGGTAGCGGCTGCGATTGAGGGCTGCAGTCGGAACCGCGCGAACAATGGCGAACGGCTGACCGGAGTCGTGAATCACTTCTTTTACCGTGGCCACCGGATAGCCGGCCGGGAAGCGCTGGCCCAGGCCCGAGCTGACCAACAGGTCGCCTTCCTTGATGTCCGCAGTATCGGCGACATGGCGCAGTTCCAGGCGCTCCGGGTTACCGGTACCACTGGCAATCGCCCGCAGGCCATTGCGGTTGACCTGTACCGGAATGCTGTGGGTAGTGTCGGTCAGCAACAGTACCCGCGCGGTATAAGGCATCAGCTCGACCACCTGGCCCATCAGGCCGCGGGCATCGAGCACCGGCTGGCCAAGCACCACGCCATCGCGCTCGCCCTTGTTGATCAGGATGCGGTGGGTGAACGGGTTGGGATCGACACCGATCAGCTCGGCGACCTCGACCTTCTCATTGACCAATGCCGACGAATTGAGCAACTCGCGCAGGCGCACGTTCTGCTCGGTCAGGGCCGCCAGTTTCTGTACGCGCCCCTGCATCAGCAAGGCTTCGGTCTTGAGTTTTTCGTTCTCGGCGATCAGTTCGGTACGACTGCCGAACTGGCTGGCGACACCCTGCCACAGGCTCTGCGGCAAGTCGGTGATGTGATAGGACTCCATCAGCACCAGCCCCATCTGGCTGCGTACCGGTTTGAGCAGGGTAAAGCGCGCATCGACCACCATCAGGGTGATCGACAGCACAACCAGCACGAGCAGGCGCACGCCCAACGAAGGGCCCTTGGCGAAAAGCGGTTTAATAAGCCGCTCCTCGTGGACGACGATTCAAGAGGTCATTCATACGGCAACGCACCGGCCTGCTTGTGGATTGACGGAAAATGACGCCCACACGGACGTCAGCCCAGCGCATACAGGTAGCACTGTGAGCACTACCTGTAAACCGGGCGGCATGTTTGCTGCAACCAGCTTACTCGCTGGAGAGCAGGTCCATGGTGTGTTTGTCCATCATTTCCAGGGCGCGGCCACCGCCACGGGCAACACAGGTCAGCGGGTCTTCGGCAACGATCACCGGCAGGCCGGTTTCCTGGGCCAGCAGCTTGTCGAGATCGCGCAGCAGGGCGCCACCACCGGTCAGCACCAGGCCACGCTCGGCGATGTCCGAAGCCAGCTCGGGAGGCGATTGCTCCAGGGCGCTCTTGACCGCCTGAACGATGGTCGCCAGGGATTCCTGCAGGGCTTCGAGCACTTCGTTGGAATTGAGGGTGAAGGCACGTGGAACGCCCTCGGCCAGGTTACGGCCGCGAACATCGACTTCACGCACTTCGCCACCTGGGTAGGCGGTACCGATTTCCTGCTTGATGCGCTCGGCGGTGGATTCGCCGATCAGGCTGCCGTAGTTGCGGCGCACGTAGGTCACGATCGCTTCGTCGAAGCGGTCACCACCGACACGCACGGATTCGGCATAGACCACACCATTGAGGGAGATCAGTGCAATTTCAGTGGTACCGCCGCCGATATCGACGACCATCGAACCACGGGCTTCCTCGACCGGCAGGCCGGCACCGATAGCGGCAGCCATTGGCTCTTCGATCAGGAACACTTCGCGGGCACCGGCGCCCAGCGCCGATTCACGGATGGCGCGACGCTCGACCTGGGTCGATTTGCACGGCACACAGATCAGCACGCGCGGGCTTGGCTGCAGGAAGCTGTTCTCGTGAACCTTGTTGATGAAGTACTGCAGCATTTTTTCGCAAACGCTGAAGTCGGCGATCACGCCGTCCTTCATCGGACGAATGGCAGCAATGTTGCCGGGCGTACGGCCCAGCATGCGCTTGGCTTCGGTACCTACCGCGACGACACTTTTCTGGTTGCCGTGAGTACGAATGGCCACAACAGAGGGCTCATTCAGGACGATACCGCGCTCACGCACGTAAATAAGGGTGTTGGCAGTGCCCAGGTCGATGGAAAGATCGCTGGAAAACATGCCACGCAGTTTCTTGAACATGGGAAAGTGACCCTAGGCAACGCGTGGGTAAAAAAGTGCGGCAAACTCTAACAACGGCGGGGATTTTGGGCAAGGCGCCAATATGTTAAATTGGCAGTTTTTCCGAGCAAGCCAGCACACAATCGCGGCCTTATGACCGTAAATCTGCCAGCATGTTCCTCATCGCGGACCAAATCCGTTTTTTGTTTCCCCAGGAGATCCCCATGGCGCTTGAACGCTGCGACGTGGAAAAGATCGCCCATCTGGCCCGACTGGGCCTGAATGAAGCCGATCTGCCACGCACTACCGATGCCCTGAACAGTATTCTGGGACTGGTCGACCAGATGCAAGCCGTCGACACCACTGGCATCGAGCCACTGGCGCACCCGCTGGAAGCCAATCAGCGCCTGCGCGCCGACGTGGTAACAGAAAGTAACCATCGAGACAGCTACCAGGCCATCGCCCCGGCGACGGAGAACGGCCTGTACCTGGTTCCGAAAGTCATCGAGTAAGGGAATAGAGCCTGCCATGCATCAACTGACCCTGGCCGAGATCGCCCGCGGACTCGCCGACAAAAAGTTTTCTTCCGAAGAGCTGACCCGCACCCTGCTGGCGCGGATCAACCAGCTCGACCCGCAACTCAACAGTTTCATCAGCGTCACCGAAGAGCTGGCCATCAGCCAGGCCCGCGCCGCCGACGCCCGTCGCGCCGCTGGTGAGAACGGTCCCCTGCTCGGTGCGCCAATCGCCCACAAGGACCTGTTCTGCACCCAGGGCATCCGCACCAGCTGCGGCTCGAAGATGCTCGACAACTTCAAGGCTCCTTACGATGCGACCGTGGTCAGCAAGCTGGCCGAAGCCGGCACGGTGACTCTGGGCAAGACCAACATGGACGAATTCGCCATGGGTTCGGCCAACGAATCCAGCCACTACGGCCCGGTGAAGAACCCGTGGAACCTTGAGCACGTACCGGGCGGTTCGTCCGGTGGTTCGGCGGCGGCCGTGGCGGCGCGCCTGCTGCCAGCGAGCACCGGTACCGACACCGGTGGCTCGATCCGACAGCCGGCTGCGCTGACCAACCTCACCGGCCTGAAACCGACGTACGGTCGGGTTTCGCGCTGGGGCATGATTGCCTACGCATCGAGTCTGGACCAGGGTGGCCCACTGGCACGTACCGCCGAAGACTGCGCGCTGCTGCTGCAAGGCATGGCCGGCTTCGACGCCAAGGACTCCACTTGCATCGATGAGCCCGTACCGGACTACAGCGCCGGCCTGAACGGCTCGCTCGAAGGCCTGCGCATCGGTCTGCCGAAGGAATACTTCGGCGCCGGTCTCGACCCGCGCATCGCCGACCTGATCCAGGCCAGCGTCAAGGAACTGGAAAAGCTCGGCGCTGTGGTCAAGGAAATCAGCCTGCCGAACATGCAGCACGGTATTCCGGCGTACTACGTGATCGCCCCGGCGGAAGCCTCGTCGAACCTGTCGCGTTTCGACGGTGTGCGTTTCGGCTACCGCTGCGAGAACCCGGTTGACCTCACCGACCTGTACAAGCGCTCCCGTGGCGAAGGTTTCGGTGCCGAAGTACAGCGCCGGATCATGGTCGGTGCCTACGCCCTCTCGGCAGGTTACTACGACGCCTACTACCTGCAGGCGCAGAAGATCCGCCGCCTGATCAAGAACGACTTCATGGCCGCCTTCAACGACGTCGACGTGATTCTCGGCCCGACCACGCCAAACCTGGCCTGGAAGATCGGCGCCAAGAACAACGACCCGGTCGCTGCGTACCTGGAAGACGTGTACACCATTACCGCCAACCTAGCGGGCCTGCCAGGCCTGTCGATGCCGGCCGGTTTTGTCGATGGTCTGCCGGTTGGCGTGCAATTGCTCGCCCCGTATTTCCAGGAAGGCCGCCTGCTCAACGTCGCGCATCGCTATCAGCAAGTGACTGATTGGCACACCCGCGCACCTACCGGCTTCTGAGGGATCACCACATGCAATGGGAAGTTGTCATCGGGCTGGAGATTCACACCCAGCTCGCCACCCAGTCGAAGATTTTCTCCGGCAGCGCCACCACGTTCGGTTCCGAGCCGAACACCCAGGCCAGCCTGATCGATCTGGGTATGCCCGGCGTGCTGCCGGTGCTCAACCAGGAAGCGGTACGCATGGCCTGCATGTTCGGTCTGGCGATTGACGCCGAGATCGGCCAGCACAACGTGTTCGCGCGCAAGAACTACTTCTACCCCGACCTGCCCAAGGGTTACCAGATCAGCCAGATGGAACTGCCGATCGTCGGCAAGGGCCACCTGGACATCGCCCTCGAGGACGGCACGGTCAAACGCGTCGGCATCACCCGTGCACACCTGGAAGAAGACGCCGGCAAGAGCCTGCACGAAGACTTCAGCGGCTCCACCGGTATCGACCTGAACCGTGCCGGCACGCCGCTGCTGGAAATCGTTTCCGAGCCGGACATGCGTAACGCCAAGGAAGCCGTGGCCTACGTCAAGGCGATCCACGCCCTGGTGCGCTACCTGGGCATCTGCGACGGCAACATGGCCGAAGGCTCGCTGCGTTGCGACTGCAACGTCTCGGTGCGGCCGAAAGGCCAGGTCGAGTTCGGTACCCGCTGCGAGATCAAGAACGTCAACTCGTTCCGCTTCATCGAGCGCGCGATCAACACTGAAATCCAGCGTCAGATCGAGCTGATCGAAGATGGCGGCAAGGTCGTCCAGGAAACCCGCCTGTACGACCCGAACAAGGACGAGACGCGCTCGATGCGCAGCAAAGAGGAAGCCAACGACTACCGTTACTTCCCCGATCCGGACCTGCTGCCAGTGGTGATCGAAGGCGCTTACCTCGACACCATCCGCACCACCCTGCCGGAGCTGCCACCGCAGAAGCGCGAGCGCTTCCAGAGCCAGTTCGGTCTGTCGGCCTATGACGCCAACGTGCTGGCTTCGAGCCGTGAACAAGCCGACTACTTCGAACAAGTGGTTGCGGTGTGTGGCGATGCCAAACTGGCCGCCAACTGGGTCATGGTCGAGCTGGGCAGCCTGCTCAACAAGCTGGGCCTGGAAATCGATCAGGCACCGGTGACCGCCGCACAACTGGGCGGCATGCTGCAGCGCATCCTCGACAACACCATCAGCGGCAAGATCGCCAAGGTGGTGTTCGAGAAGATGGCAGCCGGTGAAGGCGATGCCGACCAGATCATCGAGGCCGAAGGCCTGAAACAGGTGACTGACACCGGTGCGATCGAGAAGGTGCTGGATGAGATGCTCGCGGCCAACGCCGAGCAGGTCGAGCAGTACCGCGCCGCCGATGAAGCCAAGCGCGGCAAGATGTTCGGCTTCTTTGTCGGCCAGGCCATGAAAGCCTCCAAGGGCAAGGCCAACCCGCAGCAAGTGAACCAATTGCTCAAGAGCAAGCTCGAAGGGTAATTCGCGTCACCTGCTTATCGCGGGGCAAGTCCGCTCCCACAGTGATTGTCTGTGGGAGCGGGCTTGCCCCGCGATAGCCACCCCACGGAGCATCTACCCCCATGTGGCGTCCCCTCAGCGCACTCGCGCTCTTTACCCTGCTGGCCGGCTGCGCCAGTCACGATATCGATCCTCGCGGTTACGACAAATCCGGCACCGCCTCCTATTACGGCTCCCGTCACCACGGCAAACGCACCGCCAGTGGCGAGCCCTTCAATCAAAATGCCATGACCGCTGCCCACCGCAGCCTGCCCTTCGGCACCCGGGTCAAAGTCACCAACCTGAACAATGACCGTAGCGTGGTGGTGCGCATCATCGACCGTGGTCCGCACACCCGCGGCCGGTTGATTGACCTGTCCCGCGCCGCCGCAGAAAAACTCGGCATGATCCGTAGCGGAACGGCGCGCGTACGGGTACAAAGTCTCAGCGACTGACCCTGCAACGGAGCACGACCATTTTCGACCTGGCCGCCTTACCCACCTTCAGCCTGCTGCAACTGGCTTTTGGCTTGCTGCTGCTCGTCAGCGGCGCCGAGCTGTTGGTGCGCTCCGCCCTGCGCGTGGCGTCCAGCCTGCAGGTCCGTCCGCTGATCATCGGCTTGAGCCTGGTGGCCTTCGGCAGCAGTGCGCCGCAGCTGACCGTCAGCCTGCAAGCGGCCTACACCGGCGCCCCGGATGTGGCAGTCGGCAGCGTGATAGGCAGCAACATTTTCAACATCCTGGTCACTTTGGGCCTCGCTGCACTGATCATTCCTTTGCGCGTTTCACGCCAGCTGGTACGCCTGGACATCCCGGTAATGATCGGCGCCAGCCTGCTGGTCTACCTGCTGGCATTCAATGAGCTACTCGGGCGCCTTGAAGGCGCGCTGCTGATGCTTGGATTGCTCGCCTACCTGGCAATCCTCTGGCACCAGTCACGGCACTATGCCCGGACCTTCCCGGCCCCCGGCCCACGACCGCAACAAGGCAGCGGATTCTGGATCACCAGCCTGCTGCTGATGCTGTCCGGATTGGGCTTGTTGAGCCTGGCAGGACACCTGTTACTTGAGGCCGCAGTCGAGGTGGCGGTTGACCTGGGCCTGTCTGAACGGGTCATCGGCCTGACCGTGGTCGCGGTCTGTACCTCGCTGCCGGAACTGGCCACCTCGCTGATTGCCGCCCTGCGCGGCGAACGTGAGATCGCCGTGGGCAACGTCATCGGCAGCAATCTGTTCAACCTGCTGGCCGTGCTCGGCCTGACTGCGCTGGTGGCGCCAGAGCCGCTGTCGATCTCGCCCAACGCCCTGGATTTTGACCTGCCGGTAATGCTCGGTGTCGCCGCCTTGAGCCTGCCGGTGTTCTACTCCGGCTACCGGATAACCCGCGCCGAAGGTCTGGTGTTTCTTGGCTTGTACCTGGCTTATGGTCTGCATGTGGTGGCCTTCACCACCGGCATGCCGCTGGCCACCCGCCTGGAAAAACTGATGCTGTTCTATGCACTGCCAGTGCTCGGGGCGTTGCTGCTGTATACGACCCTGCGCGCCTGGCGCCGCCAACACTAAGGAAAACAATATGGGCGACACCACCAAAACCGGCGAACAGGTCCGCCGCCAGGTCATGGGCGATGCATTTGTCGATCGCGCACTGGGCAATGCCACCGAGTTCACTCAGCCACTGCAGGACTTCGTCAATGAACATGCCTGGGGCAGTGTCTGGAGCCGTGAAGGCTTGCCGCTGAAAACCCGCAGCCTGATCACCCTGGCCGCACTGACCGCGCTCAAGTGCCCACAGGAGCTCAAGGGCCACGTCCGTGGCGCCTTGAACAATGGCTGTACGGTTGAAGAGATTCGCGAAGCGCTATTGCATTGCGCGGTGTACGCCGGCGTCCCGGCGGCCATTGACGCGTTTCGCGCGGCCCAGGAAGTGATCGACAGCTACCAGCAGAGCTGATCGATCACTTGTGCACGGGCCGTCAGTCGGCAGCGACGGCGGCCTTGTGGCCCTTTTTCTTCAGCCAGTAGGCCACGCCCAGCACGGCCAGCCACACGGGAATCAACAGCACTGAAATGCGGATGCCCGGCGTCAGGTACATGATGACCAGAATCAGCGCGAGGAAGGCCAGGCAGACATAGTTGGTCAGCGGATAGCCCCAGCTTTTGTAGAACGTCGTCTCGCCAGCCGCTTGCTTGGCACGGCGGAACTTCAGGTGGGTAATGCTGATGATGCCCCAGTTGATCACCAGCGACGACACCACCAGCGCCATCAACAGGCCGAAAGCTTCGGCCGGCATCAGGTAGTTGATCAGCACGCACAATCCGGTCGCCAGCGCCGAGATTCCCAGAGCCGCCAGCGGTACACCGCGGTCGTTGACCTTGAGCAGACGCTTGGGCGCATCGCCCTGTACGGCCAGGCCGAAGAGCATGCGGCTGTTGCAGTACACGCAGCTGTTGTAAACCGACAATGCCGCCGTCAGCACCACCAGGTTGAGGATGGTGGCCACCAGGTTGCTGTCCAGGGCATGGAAGATCATCACGAACGGGCTACCGCCCTGCACCACTTTCTGCCACGGATACAGCGACAACAGCACTGCCAGGGCGCCGATGTAGAAAATCAGGATGCGGTAGATCACCTGATTGGTGGCGCGCGGAATGCTGTACTTGGGGTTGTCGGCTTCGGCGGCGGTGATCCCCACCAGTTCCAGGCCGCCAAAGGAAAACATGATCACCGCCAGCGCCATCATCAGGCCGCTGATGCCATTGGGAAAGAAGCCGCCGTATTGCCACAGGTTGGCGACGCTGGCATCCGGCCCACCGTTACCGCTGATCAGCAGGTAGCCACCAAAGGCGATCATGCTGACGATGGCCACCACCTTGATCAGGGCAAACCAGAACTCCATCTCGCCGTAGACTTTCACCTGACTGAGGTTGATCAGGTTGATCACCACGAAGAATATCGCCGCCGTCGCCCAGGTCGGGAAGTCTGGCCACCAATACTTGATGTAGATGCCCACCGCCGTCAGCTCAGCCATGCCGACCAGCACATAAAGCACCCAGTAGTTCCAGCCGGACATGAACCCGGCGAACTCGCTCCAATAGCTGTGGGCAAAGTGACTGAAGGTACCGGACACCGGCTCTTCAACCACCATTTCACCCAACTGGCGCATGATGAAAAAGGCAATCAGGCCGGCAATGGCGTAACCCAGCAGCACGGACGGGCCGGCCAGCTGGATGGTCTGGGCAATACCGAGGAACAGACCGGTGCCAATCGCGCCACCCAGCGCAATCAACTGGATATGGCGATTTTTCAGCCCGCGGTGTAACCGCTCTGGGGTGATCTCGTCTTGCATGAAGTGTCCTCGAAGGTAAGAGGCAGTGTTGGAATTATTTTCTTACAGAATCTAGATCCAGCCGCCCCACTGCAAGAAAAAGATGCCGATATTGGTGGTAATGGCGGCCATCAGGGTGGTTATGACGATGATTGCCGCCGCCAACTCGTGGTTGCCATTGCTGGACCTCGCCATGACATAGCTGGCCGCCGCCGTCGGGCTGCCGAAGTAAAGAAACAAGATACCCAGCTCGGCCCCCCGAAAACCACAGACAAAGGCGCCAAGGGTAGCGAACAACGGCAGCCAGACCATTTTCAGCAGGCTGACACTGACCGCCAGGCCGCCACTCTGGCGCAACGAGGCGAGCGACAGGGTGCCGCCAATACAGATCAGCGCCAGCGGCAGCGTCATCTGCGCCAGATAGTCGCCGGAAGTCAGCAGCCAGTTCGGCAAGGCCACCTGCCCATAGGCCAGCGCCGCCGCCAGCAGCACGCTGATGATCAGCGGGTTGCGCAGAATGCTCTTGCAGATACTCCAGGGGTCGGACTTGGCGCTGGGGCTGTACACCGCCAGCACCACAACCGACAGCGAGTTGTAGAGCAGGATCACCAGGCCGGCGAGGATCGCCCCCAGCGAAATGCCGTAGTCGCCATACATGCTGGCGGCCAGCGCCAGTCCAATCACCCCGTTGTTGCCACGAAACGCGCCCTGGGTATAGATCCCGCGGTCTTGCCGTGGACAGCGCCAGATCGCCAGGCCCCAGGCCAGGCCAAAGCCGATCAGGGTGGCAACGGCGAAGTAGAGCAACAGCCCCGGTTGCACGGCAGACGTCAGATCGGCGTGATAGATCCCCAGGAACAGCAACGCCGGCATGCAGACGTTGAACACCAGCGCCGAAGCGGTATGGATGAAGCCGTCGTTGATCGCGTTGATGCGTTTGAGCAGCACGCCCATGAACAACATGGCAAAGACCGGTGCCGTGATGTTCAGCGTCTGAAGAAAAAGGGCGAGCATGCAGGGCGGTCCCGTTGGCTGTCGTTAGGGGGCTAATGATACGCCGACAACGACAATCATGGGTCTATCCCGCTGCTTGTAATTGTCATCCCCGGTGGGAGCGGGCTTGCCCCGCGATGCGATGTGACTGAAAAACCGCAATCGCGGGTCAAGCCCGCTCCCACCGAGTCCCTCAGCGGCGAACCGGGCGCTTCTGCAATTTGCGCTGCAAAGTCCGCCGGTGCATGCCCAGCGCACGGGCTGTAGCGGAGATGTTGCCTTCGTGCTCGGTCAGCACCCGCTGGATGTGCTCCCACTGCAGGCGGTCGACCGACATCGGGTTTTCCGGTACCAGGCTGTCGAGGTCAGCATGTTCGGACAGCAACGCGGCCAGTACGTCATCGGCATCGGCCGGTTTGCACAGGTAGTTGCAGGCACCGCGCTTGATGGCTTCTACGGCGGTGGCGATGCTTGAGTAACCGGTGAGGATCACTACACGCATTTCCGGGTCGAGCTCGAGCAGCTTGGGCAACAACACCAGGCCCGAGTCACCATCCATCTTCAGGTCGAGGGTGGCGTAGTCCGGCACATCCTGCTGAGCCAGCAATAACCCCTCTTCAGCGGACCCCGCCGTGCTCACGCGAAAACCACGGCGGCTCATGGCCCGGGCCATGACGCGGGTAAAGGTGGCGTCATCATCTACCAGCAACAGGTGCGGGAGCTCTTCGCCTTCAACCTGGATTTCATCACTCATCACACATCTCCTCGCGCGTCACGCGGCAGGCGCAGCTCGGTGAGCGTACCGCCTTCCTCATGACTATAGAGTTTTACCGAGCCGCCAGCACGGGTCACGCTGGCCTTGCTCAAGAACAGGCCCAGGCCGAAGCCTTTGCCCTTGGTGGTAAAGAAGGGTTTGCCGATCGACTCGGCAATGGCCACCGGCACGCCCGGACCATGGTCACGGATGCTGATCACCATATCCTGCGCATCCCAGTCCAGACGTACTTCAAGCTCGTCCGGACAGGCATCGGCTGCATTGTTCAACAAGTTCAGTAAGGCCTGGGTCAGATCAGGCGGTGGAGCCAGACGCGGCACACTGCCCTGCCCCAGGCGCTGGAAACGGTAGCTGGCTTCAGGACGCATCAGGTGCCAGCGGTTCAGGGCTTCATCCAGCCAGGCCGTGACCTCCTGATCTTCCACTGCCATGCGCCGGTTGGCTTCGGCGGCACGCACCAGGTTCTGCAGGGTCTCTTTACACAATTTGACCTGATCCTGCAGCACTGCCAGGTCTTCCTGCAGCAGCGGATCGTGGTGGTCCTGGCGCATTTCCTTGATCAGCACGCTCATGGTCGCCAACGGCGTACCCAGTTCATGGGCAGCACCAGCGGCCTGGGTCGCGACCGCCAGTAACTGCTCATCGCGCAGCCCCTCTTCGCGCCGTTCGGCACGCAGCTGCTCCTGACGGCGCAGTTCTTCGGCCATTTTCGCTGCAAAGAAGGTGATCACCGCCGCTGCCAGGGCAATGCTCAACCACATGCCGTAGACCTGCATCTTCTCCCGCGCCATGGGGAAGGTCTCCAGCGGGTAGAACTGCACCAGCAGCAAACTGTAAGCCGCCAGGGCGATGCCCGAGAGGACCAGTGAATAGACCCAGGGCAAGGTCACCGCGGCAATCGCCAGCGGCACCAGGTAATAGGAAACGAAGGGGTTGGTCGAGCCCCCGGAGTAATACAGCAAGGCACTGTGGATCAGCAGGTCACAGGCCAGCTGGAACGCATACTCCAGCTCAGTGACCGGCAATGACAGGCGCAGGCGCAAGGCGGTGAACGCACACAGCAGGCTCGACAGCCCCAGGGTGATCACCAGTGACAGCCACGGCAGCGGCAGTAGCTCGGTCCAGTAGGCAACGCCCACCGAGCCGGCCTGGGCGGCCAATACCAGAATGCGGATGAAGGTCAGGCGCCAGAGGTTCTGACGGGTTGCGGACAGCAGTTGTACGGGGGCGAGCATGAGCTCTCCTGATGAGTGCTCCAGGGCGAATCGTGGCGAGTATACCGAAGCTGTGCTGTGCTCTGCAGGCATGCGGCAAAGCGCCACACTTTTTTACATAACAATGATGGCCTTTTTGAACCTCACTACACTCCAGCGAGTCTCATGGGCCTGCGTGGAATGGATTTCACAGCGTCCACGCCTCATTTTCAAGGAGTCATACATGCTTAACACCCGCCGCAGCGCCGCCCTCGTCATGGCCACCAGCCTGCTCGCCAGCCTGCCCGCGCTGGCAGAAGAACCACGCTACAACCAGATCTCGCTGCGTGCCGAAGTCAGCAAGGAAGTGGCCCGCGACCTGATGATCGTGACCCTCTACAGCGAAGCGCAGAACACCGATCCGGGCAAGCTGGCCAAAGAAATCACCGAGACCATGAACAAGGCGGTGCAACAGGCCCGCGAGGTCAAGGAAGTGAAAATCAGCCAGGGCAGCCGCAACAGCTACCCGATCTATGACAACAAGGGTCAGAAGATCACCGGGTGGCGCGAGCGCGCCGAACTGCGCCTGGAAAGTGCCGACTTCCCGGCCTTGTCGAAACTCACCGGGAGCTTGCTGCAGGACCTGAAAATGGGCGGCATGGACTTCTCCATTGCCCCGGCCACACGCAAAACCAGCGAGGACGAACTGCTCAAGGACGCCGTCAATGCCTTCAAGACCCGCGCCCAGCTGGCCACTGAAGCCCTGGGTGGCAAAAGCTACAAAGTGGTCAACCTCAATCTCAACAGCAGCGGCTACCCACACCCTTACGCGCGAAGCGCACCTATGATGATGAAAGCCGGCATGGCCGAAGACGCTGCCCCTGCGCCGGATATCGAAGCCGGCACCAGTCAGGTCAGCCTCAGCGCCGACGGTACCATCGAAGTACAGATGTAACGTTACTGTTGTGCAGATTCGTGGCAGCTGCGGCTGCCACGACGCCTGTTACGCGTAGCAACTCGCCGCACCATTTTGGTGCCAGGCGTGACCAGATTGAAGCGCAACGTCCCCGAAACATACTGAAATACCCCCTCGCAAACGATCAACTCCGTAAAAAATTATACGAATGCGACATTCCTGTACGTTCGTCCCACTGTTTGCCGCCACACATCCCTTTGAGTGTTGCATTGGGTATGGGCCCTGCATAAGTATCCGCAGGACGGCTCACAAGGCCCCCTCAAATCAAAAATGACAACAATGAGGCCACCATGCTCAAACACGCGGTCATTCCGTTTCTAGTCGGCGCAGGCTTGCTTGCCGGCGCACCTTCTGCCCTCGCGGCGACTAACCTGGTGTTCTGCTCCGAAGGCAGCCCCGCTGGCTTCGACCCGGGCCAGTACACCACCGGAACCGACTTCGATGCCTCAGCCGAGACTGTCTTCAACCGTCTGAGCCAGTTCGAGCGCGGCGGTACTGCTGTGATCCCGGGCCTGGCCACCAGCTGGGACATTTCCGATGACGGCCTGACCTACACCTTCCACCTGCGTGAAGGGGTCAAGTTCCACACCACCGACTTCTTCAAGCCGACCCGCGAATTCAACGCCGACGACGTCCTGTTCACCTTCAATCGCATGCTCGACAAGGACATGCCGTTCCGTAAGGCCTACCCGACCGAATTCCCGTACTTCACCGACATGGGCATGGACAAGAACATCGCCAAGGTGGAGAAGCTCGACGACCACACGGTCAAGTTCACCCTCAATGGCGTCGATGCCGCGTTCATCCAGAACCTGGCCATGAGCTTCGCCTCGATCCAGTCGGCCGAATACGCCGACCAGCTGCTCAAGCAAGGCAAGCCTGCCGACATCAACCAGAAGCCGATCGGCACCGGGCCGTTCGTGTTCAGCAAATACCAGAAAGACGCGCAGATCCGCTTCAAGGGCAACAAGGAATACTGGCAGCCCGATGATGTGAAGATCGACAACCTGATCTTCGCCATCACCACCGACGCCTCGGTGCGCATGCAGAAGCTGAAGAAAAACGAGTGCCAGGTCACTCTCTTCCCGCGTCCGGCCGACATCGAGCCGCTCAAGGCTGACCCGAACCTGAAGATGCCCGACCAGGCTGGCTTCAACCTCGGTTACATCGCCTACAACGTGATGGACAAGATCAAGGGCAGCAACGAAGCCAACCCGATGGCCCAGCTCAAGGTCCGCCAGGCCCTGGACATGGCGGTGAACAAGCCTGAAATCATCAAGTCGGTGTACCAGGGCGCGGGTCAGCTGGCGGTCAACGCCATGCCGCCGACCCAATGGTCCTACGACACCACTATCAAGGACGCACCGTTCGACCCGGAAAAGGCCAAGCAACTGCTCAAGGAAGCCGGGGTCAAGGAAGGTACCGAGATCACCCTGTGGGCCATGCCGGTGCAACGCCCGTATAACCCCAACGCCAAGCTGATGGCCGAGATGCTCCAGTCCGACTGGAAGAAGATCGGCATCAACGCCAAGATTGTCAGCTACGAGTGGGGTGAGTACATCAAGCGCTCCAAAGGTGGCGAGAACGGCGCCATGCTGATTGGCTGGAGCGGTGACAACGGTGACCCGGACAACTGGCTCGGCACCCTGTTCGGTTGCGACGCCGTCGCCGGCAACAACTTCTCCAAATGGTGCGACAAGCCCTACGACGACCTGATCAAGCAGGCCAAGGCCACCTCCGACCAGGCCAAGCGTACCGAGCTGTACAAGCAGGCCCAGCACCGCCTCAAAGAGCAGGTGCCGATGACACCGATTGCCCACTCGACGGTGTATCAACCCATGCGCAGCACCGTACAGGATTTCAAAATCAGTCCGTTCGGCTTGAACTCCTTCTATGGGGTAAGCGTGACCAAATAGCAGCCGCCAGCGCTGGTCCCGGACACCACATGGCGTCCGGGACCTTAACCTGATGGCCTGGCAGGTCAGCCGCTAGCGCATCGACATGGAAACGTCGCACGCCCTTTCGGACACCTCCTACACATCGTTGCGTAATCGCACCTATCGACAACGCCGTGACGGCTCTACCGTCAAGGCAGTGTCGTAGTCGGCGCGATGCGTACCGCTGTGCGCCATGGACCGCTCAAAACAACAAGAAATCAAGGATCGTCATGCGCCATACGCCAATTTTTGCAACATTGCTGGGCCTCGGCCTGCTCGCCCAGGCCCCCGTCAGCCTGGCCAAGAACCTGGTGTTCTGCTCCGAAGGCAGCCCCGGTGGTTTCGACACCGCCCAGTACACCAGCGCCACCGACAACGACGCCGCCGAGCCGATCTACAACCGTCTGGTCGAGTTCGAACGCGGAGCCACTGCGGTCAAACCGGCCCTGGCCAAAAGCTGGGAAGTGTCCACTGACGGCCTGACCTATACCTTCCATCTGCGTGAAGGGGTCAAGTTTCACAGCAACAAGGACTTTACCCCCAGCCGGGAGATGAACGCCGACGACGTACTGTTCACCTTCAATCGAATGCTCGACAGGGAGCACCCGTTTCGCAAGGCCTACCCCACTGAGTTCCCCTACTTCGTCGGCATGAGCCTGGACAAGAACATTGCCCGGGTCGAGAAGACCGCGCCGATGACCGTGGTGTTCACCCTCAACAGCGTTGACGCCGCATTCGTGCAGAACCTGGCGATGAGTTTCGCCGCCATCCTTTCAGCCGAATACGCCCACCAGTTGATGACCTCCGGACGCCCCAGCGACATCAACCAGAAACCGATCGGTACCGGCCCGTTCGTGTTCCAGCGTTACCAGAAGGACTCGCAGATCCGCTATCGCGGCAACAAGGACTACTGGGACCCGGCTCAGGTCAAGCTCGACCAGCTGATCTTTTCGATCAACATCGACCCTTCGGTGCGTATCCAGAAGCTGCGCAAGAACGAGTGCCAGATCACCCTGCATCCACGCCCGGCCGACCTCGATGCGCTGAAGAGCGACCCGCAGCTGCAGGTTATCGAAAAGCCCGGTTTCAACCTTGGCTACATCGCTTACAACGTCCGGCACAAACCCTTCGACCAGCTCGAAGTACGCCAGGCGATGGACATGGCGGTGAACAAACCGGCCATCGTCAAGGCGGTGTACCAACAGGCCGGACAACTGGCAGTGGGCAGTATGCCGCCGACCCAGTGGTCCTATGACGAAAGCATCAAGGACGCCGGCTACAACCCGGACAAGGCCCGCGAGTTGCTCAAGGCTGCCGGGGTCAAGGAAGGCACTGAAATCACCCTCTGGGCCATGCCCGTGCAACGCCCCTACAACCCCAACGCCAAGCTGATGGCCGAGATGCTTCAGGCCGACTGGGGCAAGGTCGGATTGAAGGTGAAGATCGTCAGCTACGAATGGGGCGAATACCTCAAGCGCACCAAGGATGGCGAACACGATATCTCGCTGATCGGCTGGACCGGCGACAACGGCGACCCGGACAACTGGCTGGGCACGCTGTACAGCTGCGACGCCATCGGCAGCAACAACTACTCCATGTGGTGCGACCCGCAATACGACGCGCTGGTCAAGAAAGCCAAGACCATCACCGACCGTGAGCAGCGCACCGTGCTTTATCAACAGGCCCAGCAGCGCCTCAAGCAGCAGGTGCCGATTACCCCGATCGCCCACTCGACGGTCAACCAGCCGCTCAGTGCCAAGGTCGAGGACTTCAAGGTAAGCCCCTTCGGGCGCAACGTCTTTTCTGGCGTAAGCCTCGATTAACCCCTGCAACGCCCAAGGGAGTGCAACCCACTCCCGCGGGCGCTTGCAGCCAGAATATGCCCGATTGTCGCCGTGCAAACGTTTGCAACCCTTGTTCCACCCAGAAAGACGCCCAGCTCACAAGGCCGGGCGGCAACTAAAAAAAGAAAAGAAAGGGAGCTTTACCTTGAGACCAACCAAAACCGCAGTACTGGCATTGTCCTTGAGTGGCCTGTCAGCCATGGCCCAGGCCGAACCCGTGAGCCAGGACTTTGTTCCGGTCAGCGTCAAATCCGCCAGTGCCCAGAGTGAAGCCAAAGGCTTTATCGAAGGCCAGAGCCTGTCCGGCTCGACCCGCAACTGGTATGCCCGCGAACGCGCCACCCGTGCACCGCTATGGAAGTACTACAAAAGCGACGGCACCCGCCACGACACGCACAGCCGTGACAACTGGGTGCAAGGCACCATCCTCAACTACAGCTCGGGCTTCACCGAGGGCGCCATCGGTTTCGCCACCGAAGTCGCCGCCTACAACGCCATCGCCCTCGAGCAGGGCCGCGCCGCGGTGGCCGGGCCGAACAACCGTACCCTGACCCACAGTGACGGTGACGTCATCGGCCAATGGAGCAAAATGGGCCTGGCCAACGTCAAGGCCCGCGTCTCCAACACCACCTTGACCGCCGGTCGCCAGTCCATCGACACCCCGGTCATCGCCTACATCGGCAACCGAGCCTTGCCGTCGAGCTTCGAGGGCGTGACCATCCGCAGCGAAGAATTCGACAACCTGGCCTTCGATATCGGCACCTTCGACCGGCTTTCACAGCGGACCGAACAAGGCACCAGCAAATTTGTCGCCGAGTACGGTGATCGCGCCTTTGAGGCCGATCACGTCAATATCGCCGGTGTGAACTACCAGCCCCTGAAGAGTCTGAATACCAGCTTCTACGTGTCCAACGTCGAAGACTTGTGGAACCAGTACTATTTCGGTGCCAACCACGTGTTGGGCGATAGTTCGGTATTGAGCCTGACCACCGGCTTGAACTACTACAAGACCAAAGATGAAGGCAAAAGCCAGCTCGGTGAGATCGACAACGACACCTACAGTCTGTCGTTCGGCCTGACGCACCAGGCGCACAACCTGAGCTTCTCCTACCAGCAGGTCAACGGTAACGAATACTTCGACTACCTGCACGACACCAACGCGATCTACCTGGCCAACTCCCTGCTTTCGGACTTCAACGGCCCGAACGAAAAATCGATGCAGATCGCCTATGTACTGAACATGGCCCAGTACGGCGTACCCGGCCTCAAATTCAACCTGTACAACGCCCGTGGCTGGGGTATCGACGGCACCCACTACACCGGCACCGGCTATGACGTGAAGAAGCTGGACGACGAGAACCACTATGAGTGGGGTATCGGTACCACTTACGCGGTACAAAGCGGCTCACTCAAGGACACCACCATCCGCGCCACCTACACCGCGCACCGCGCCAGCAAGAACCAGGGTGACGGCAGCCTGGACGAGCTGCGTATCGTGACCACCATTCCATTCAACATTCTCTAAGCGTCAGTTGTCGCGGCCGGTTCACCGAACCGGTCGTGGCGACTACGCTGGCTTAATTGATAGCAGGGAGGTTTCATGAAATTGCTACCGCTTCAGGCTGCCCTGGCAGCCATCCTGTTGAGCACCGCGGCGGGCCTAGCGGCCAAGCCGCTGGTAGTGTGTACCGAGGCCAGCCCGGAAGGCTTCGATATCGTCCAGTACACCACCGCGGTAACCGCCGACGCATCGGCCGAAACCGTGTTCAACCGCCTGGTCGACTTCAAGCCCGGCACCACTACCATCCAGCCGGCCCTGGCCGAACGCTGGGAGATCAGCGACGACGGCCTGACCTACACCTTCCATCTGCGCAAAGGGGTGAAGTTCCACAGCACCGACTACTTCACGCCGACCCGCGAGATGAACGCCGACGACGTGCTGTGGAGTTTCCGACGCCAGCTGGACCCGAACCACCCGTGGCACAACAAGACCAGCATCGGCTTCCCGTATTTCGAGAGCATGGGTTTCAAGGACCTGCTCAAGAGCGTCGAGAAAACCGACGATCACACCGTGGTCTTCACTCTCACCCGCCCGGAAGCACCGTTCCTGCCTGACCTGGCCATGGCCTTCACCTCGATCTATTCCGCCGAGTATGGCGACCAGTTGCTCAAGGCCAACAAGACCGCCGAGCTCAACAGCAAACCCATCGGCACCGGCCCATTCATCTTCCAGCGCTACGTCAAGGACGCCCAGGTCCGCTACAAGCCCAACCCCGACTACTTCCGTGGCAAGCCACCGGCCGATGCGCTGATCTTCGCCATCGCCAGCGACAACAATGTGCGCCTGCAAAAGCTCAAGGCCAACGAATGCCAGGTGGCGCTGTATCCCAAGCCCGACGACATTCCCAGCATCAAGAACGACCCCAAGCTGAAAGTCGCCGAGATGGAAGCCCTGACCACCGGTTACATCTCGCTCAACACCGAGCACAAATACCTGAGCGACGTGCGTGTGCGCAAAGCCATCAACATGGCCTTCGACCGCCAGACCCACGTCGACCAGCTGTTCGGCAAAGGCAATGCGCTGGTCGGCGTCAACCCATATCCGCCAACGCTGATGGGCTACAACACTGCCAACCAGAACCCGCCCCGCGACCTCGACAAAGCCCGAGCCCTGCTCAAGGAAGCCGGGGTACCGGAGGGTGCGGTGCTGACCCTGTTCACCCGCAACGGCGGCGGCCCGACCAACCCCAACCCGCAGTTGAGCGCCCAGATGCTCCAGGCCGACCTGGCCAAGATCGGCCTGAAAGTCGATATCCGGGTGATGGAATGGGCCGAAATGCTGCGCCGGGCCAAAAAAGGTGAACCCGACATGGTTTCGACCGGCTGGGCAGGCGACAACGGCGACCCGGACAACTTCCTCACCCCGCTGCTCAGCTGCGATGCGGTGAAAAGCGGCGAAAACTATGCTCGCTGGTGCAACCAGAAATTCCAGACGTTGATCGACGACGCCCGTAAAGTCACCGATACGAATGCGCGCGCAGCGCTCTATGTAAAGGCGCTGGCGGTGTACGATGAAGACCAACCGTGGATCAGCATGGCGCATCCGAAGATGTTCACCGCCATGCGCAACAACGTTGAGGGGTACCACATCAACCCCCTCACCAATAACAACTTCGCCACTACCCAGGTGAAGTAGAACAAGAACGGCCGCCGGCGCCCTACCCGGGTGCTGGCGGACATGCCTGACCGGCTGATGAGGTACACCAGAAGATGTTTAGTTTTATTGCCCGGCGCCTGGGATTACTGATCCCGACCTTTTTCGGCATCACCTTGCTGACGTTCGCACTCATACGGCTGATACCCGGTGACCCGGTGGAAGTCATGATGGGTGAACGCCGGGTGGATCCCGAGATGCACGCCCAGGCCATGGAGCGCCTCGGCTTGAACAAGCCGCTGCCAGCGCAATACCTGGACTATATCGGCAAGCTCGCCCAGGGTGACCTTGGCGAATCGCTGCGCACCCGCGAAAGCGTCTGGACCGAGTTCCTCGCGCTGTTCCCGGCGACCCTGGAACTGGCCATCGCGGCGTTGTTTTTCGCCGGGGTGATCGGCCTGCTGGCCGGGGTGATTGCCGCTCTCAAGCGAGGGTCATTGTTCGATCACGGGGTGATGGGCATTTCATTGGCAGGCTACTCGATGCCAATCTTCTGGTGGGGCCTGATCCTGATCATGTTCTTCTCCGTAAGCCTGGGCTGGACCCCGGTTTCCGGGCGCATCGACCTGCTGTACGACATCGAGCCGAAAACCGGCTTCATGCTCATCGACACCCTGCTCAGCGATGAAGAAGGCGCCTTCAAGGACGCCCTGATGCACCTGATTCTGCCGGCCATCGTCCTCGGTACCATTCCATTGGCGGTGATCGCCCGGATGACCCGCTCGTCAATGCTCGAAGTGCTGCGCGAAGACTATATCCGCACCGCCCGGGCCAAAGGCCTGTCGCCTGCGCGAGTGGTGTTCGTGCATGGCCTGCGCAATGCCCTGATTCCAGTCCTCACCGTATTCGGTCTGCAGGTCGGCACCTTGCTGGCCGGCGCGGTTCTGACCGAAACCATCTTTTCCTGGCCGGGCATCGGCAAATGGCTGATCGAAGCCATCGGCGCCCGTGACTACCCCGTGGTACAGAACGGCATCCTGTTGATTGCCTGCCTGGTGATTCTGGTCAACTTCGTCGTGGATATCCTCTACGGCCTGGCCAACCCACGCATCCGTCATCAGCGCTGAGGGCCAAGTCATGAATACCCCACTTGCAAAATCTGTCACCACCCCGGCCACCGCTGTCGACCAGAGCCTGCTCTACCCCTCGCCCTACAAGGAGTTCTGGCAGGCGTTTTCGCGCAACAAAGGCGCGGTCGCCGGGCTGATGTTCATGAGCCTGATCGTGTTCTGCGCGCTGTTCGCGCCCTGGGTGGCGCCACACAACCCCAGCGAGCAATACCGTGACTTCCTGCTCACCCCACCGGTGTGGCTCGAAGGCGGTAACTGGCAGTTCATTCTCGGCACCGACGAACTGGGCCGCGACCTGCTCTCGCGCCTGATCCAGGGCTCGCGCCTGTCGCTGCTGATCGGCCTGTCGTCGGTGGTGATCTCGCTGATTCCGGGGATCTTCCTCGGCCTGTTGGCCGGATTCTTCCCGCGTATCCTCGGCCCGTCGATCATGCGCCTGATGGACGTGATGCTGGCGCTGCCATCGCTGCTGCTGGCGGTAGCCATCGTCGCCATCCTCGGCCCAGGCCTGATCAACACGGTGATCGCCATTGCCATCGTGTCGCTGCCGTCCTATGTGCGTCTGACCCGCGCTGCGGTGATGGGTGAACTGAACCGTGACTACGTCACTGCCGCGCGCCTGGCCGGTGCCAGCCTGCCGCGCCTGATGTTCGTCACCGTGCTGCCCAACTGCATGGCGCCCCTGATCGTCCAGGCGACCTTGAGTTTCTCTTCGGCGATTCTCGATGCCGCGGCCCTGGGCTTCCTTGGCCTGGGTGTGCAGCCGCCGACCCCGGAGTGGGGCACCATGCTGGCCTCGGCCCGCGACTACATCGAACGCGCCTGGTGGGTAGTAAGCCTGCCGGGTCTGACCATTTTGCTCAGCGTGCTGGCAATCAACCTGATGGGTGACGGACTGCGCGATGCGCTGGACCCGAAACTCAAGAATGCCGCCTGAGGAGATCGCCATGTCACTTCTAGAAATCAAGAATCTGAATGTGCGCTTCGGCGATGCCAGCGCGGTACCGGTGGTCGACGGTCTCGACCTGACGGTGAACGAAGGTGAAGTCCTGGCCATTGTCGGCGAGTCCGGTTCAGGCAAGTCGGTGACCATGATGGCGCTGATGGGCCTGATCGACGCTCCCGGGCGGATCACTGCCGACGCCCTCACCTTCGACGGCACCAACATGCTCAAGCTCAGCGGCCGGCAACGGCGCAAGGTGGTCGGCAAGGATATGGCGATGGTCTTCCAGGACCCGATGACCGCCCTTAATCCGAGCTACACCGTGGGCTTCCAGATCGAGGAAGTCCTGCGCCAACACCTCGGCCTGCGTGGCAAGGCAGCCCGCCAACGTGCCCTGGAGTTGCTCAAGAAAGTCGAGATTCCAGCAGCCGAAAGCCGCCTGGACGCTTACCCGCATCAACTCTCGGGCGGCATGAGCCAGCGCGTGGCCATCGCCATGGCCATCGCCGGCGAACCCAAACTGCTGATCGCCGATGAACCGACCACCGCCCTGGACGTGACCATTCAGGCGCAGATCATGGAGCTGCTGCTCAATCTGCAGAAAGAGCAGAACATGGCGCTGATCCTGATTACCCACGACCTGGCCGTGGTCGCCGAGACCGCCAAGCGGGTCTGTGTGATGTATGCCGGGCAAGCCGTGGAAGTCGGTCAGGTGCCGGAGCTGTTCGATGTACCGGCGCACCCGTATAGCGAAGCACTGCTGGCGGCGATTCCCGAACACAGCGAAGGCGCCGAGCGCCTGGCGACCCTGCCCGGTATCGTTCCCGGCCGCTACGACCGTCCTGAAGGCTGCCTGCTGTCGCCGCGTTGCCCGTATGTTCAGGAAAACTGCCGCCGCCAGCGTCCAACCCTCGATCCCCAGGCCCACAGCCAGGTCCGTTGTTTCTATCCGTTGAACCAGGAGGTGGCGTAATGACCGTCGTCCTTACCGCCCGTGAACTGACCCGTCACTACGAAGTTTCCCGTGGCCTGTTCAAGGGCCATGCCCTGGTCCGTGCACTCAACGGCGTGTCCTTTGAACTTGAGGCAGGTAAAACCCTGGCCGTGGTCGGCGAATCGGGTTGTGGCAAATCGACCCTGGCGCGAGCCCTGACCCTGATCGAAGAGCCCTCTTCCGGCTCGCTGAAAATCGCCGGTCAGGAAGTCGCCGGGGCCAACAAAGCCGAGCGCAAGCAACTGCGCAAAGACGTGCAGATGGTGTTCCAGAGCCCCTACGCCTCGCTCAACCCACGGCAGAAGATCGGTGACCAGCTGGCCGAACCGCTGCTGATCAACACCAACCTGTCGAAGAGCGAACGGCGGGAAAAGGTTCAGGCCATGATGCAACAGGTCGGCCTGCGTCCGGAGCATTACCAGCGTTATCCACACATGTTTTCCGGTGGTCAGCGCCAGCGTATCGCCCTGGCCCGGGCGATGATGCTGCAACCGAAAGTGCTGGTAGCCGATGAACCGACCTCGGCCCTCGACGTGTCGATCCAGGCCCAGGTGCTGAACCTGTTCATGGACCTGCAAAAAGAGTTCAACACCGCCTACGTGTTCATCTCGCACAACCTGGCAGTGGTGCGTCATGTCGCCGATCAGGTGCTGGTGATGTACCTGGGTCGCCCGGCGGAAATGGGGCCCAAGGAAGACATCTACAACAAGCCGCTGCACCCCTATACCCAGGCGCTGCTGTCGGCCACCCCGACCATTCACCCGGACCCGCTCAAGCCGAAGATCAAGATCGCCGGTGAGCTGCCCAACCCGTTGAACCCTCCACCGGGCTGCGCGTTCCACAAGCGCTGCCCGTATGCCACCGAGCGCTGCGCTTCGGAGGAGCCGGCGTTCCGGCAGGTGGGGACGCGGCAGGTGGCGTGTCATTACGCGGAGCAGTTCCTCTAAGTCCATCGCGGGTCAAGCCCGCTCCCACAGTCCCCCTCTGTGGGAGCGGGCTTGACCCGCGATTAGCCCCTCCATCACTATCCTGCTATGACCTCAAACCCTATCCCCGACGGCCCGGAACAAACCCCGGAAACCGCCGCCACCGTCCTGCGCTACCACCTGTGCTGGAAGCATCGCGACCTGGACGGGGTGATGGCCTTGTACCATCCGGATATCCAATACAACGACTTTTTCCTGAACCGCGTGATGCACTTCGCCGAGCTGCGCGAATACGTGCGCGTGAGCATGCCTCGCGAGGCCGATGAAGACATCGTCCACAGCGACCGTATCCGCGTCGACGGCTGCACCGCCTTCATCCAGTACCAGGTCACCCTGCGCGGTGGCGAAGGGTTGGTGGCGTTCCAGTCCAGCGAAGCAATCACCGTGCGCGACGGGCTGATCTGGCGGGTCAATGAATATGCCTCGCTGGTTCGCGAAGCCAAGCCGCAATCCGGCCAGGGTGATGTGCGCCCGACCATGAGCCGCCTGGGCCTGTCACCGCGGCAGTTGAGCTCCATGGCTCAGGATCTGGAACAGTACTTCCAGCGCCAGCACCCCTACCTCGACCCGGAACTGGATCTGCAACGCGTGGCGCGCGAGAGCGGCTACAGCCGTAACCAGATCTCCTACCTGCTCAACCAGGTACTCGGCCAGAGCTTCTACCGCTACGTCAACCAGGCGCGTCTGCAGCACCTGCTCAATGGCCTGGAACACGCGCCGGGCAACGCCAAGATCGACGACCTGGCGTTCGCCGCCGGTTTCAATTCGCTGTCGGCTTTCTACAAGTGTTTCCGCCAGCACACCGGGCTCTCGCCCAAGGCCTGGGTCAAGCAGAATTCTCTGCGTGCACGCAGCTAAGACAACGCCCCCCGCCAGCTTCTAGGATCGCCCACAGACCGTAACGGATGTGGAGCCGAAGACAATGCAGGCATGGCGCAAGATCAGCCTTTGGATGGACCAGCTGGATGAGACGCTGAGCGCGCGTGCGGCCCTGCAGCAGGACCTGGACGTGGACGTCTGCATCATCGGCGCCGGTTATACCGGGCTGTGGACCGCCTACTACCTGAAACTACACGCCCCGCAGCTGAACATCGCCATCATTGAGGCCAATATCGCCGGCTTCGGCGCCTCCGGTCGCAACGGTGGCTGGCTGATGGGCAATATGCTGGGCGAGGATCGTCTGCTCGCGGCCAGCTCGCCAGAGCAACGCCGTGCCTCCTACGACCTGCTGCATGGCATTCCCGATGAAGTGCAGCGCGTACTCGAGCGCGAAGACATCGACTGCGACTATCGCAAAGGCGGCGTGCTGTATTGCGCGGCACGTTATCCAGAACAGAAAGCGACCCTTCGCGCCTACCTGGACAAGCTGTACAAGCAAGGCCTGAACGAAGACGACTACCGCTGGCTGAGCCCTGAACAACTGGCCAGCCAGCTGCGCATCAGCAAAGCCTATGGGGCGATCTTCAACCCCAATGTGGCAACCATTCAACCGGCCAAACTGGTGCGCAGCCTGGCCCGTACAGTGGAGCGCATGGGCGTGCGCCTGTACGAGAACAGCCCGGTGCTCGACTGGCGTGCAGGCGAAGTGCGCACCGCCCAGGCACGGATCAAGTGTCAGTGGCTGGTGCCGGCCGTTGAAGGCTACTCGGTCAGCCTGCCGCCGCTGGGCCATTACCAGATGCCGGTACAGAGCCTGATTGTGGCCACCGAACCGCTGCCGGAGCAGGTCTGGGAGAAGATTGGCCTGAACCGCGGCCAGGCTTTCAGCGAAAACAGCCGCCAGGTCACCTATGGCCAGCGCAGCGCCGATAATCGCCTGGTGTTCGGCGCCCGTGGCGGCTACCGCTTTGCCGGGCGCCTGCGGGAGAACTTCGACCTCACCAGCAGCGAGATCGAGCTGCGCCGCTACCTGTTCGGCGAGCTGTTCCCGCAGCTCAAGGACGTCGCCATCACCCACGCCTGGGGCGGCAACCTGGGTATGGCCCGGCGTTTTCAGCCGCACATGCTCTGCGACCAAAAGCAAGGCATCGCCCTGGCCGGTGGCTACGGTGGTGAAGGGGTCGGTGCCAGCAACCTGGGCGGACGTACCCTGGCCGACCTGATCCTTGAACGGCGCAGCGAGCTGACCGAGCAACCCTGGGTTCACCCCGGCAGTACGCTGTCCAGCCTCAAAGGCTGGGAACCGGAGCCGTGCCGCTGGCTGGGCTACAACGCCATCATCAAGAGTTTCGTCCATGAAGACCAGACCCTCGCCGACCCGTCCAGCGCCCCTTGGCGCCGACGCCTGGCCAGTGGCGTAGCGGACTTCATGGAAGGTTTCATGCACTGATTTTTCGTTCCCCCTGAACAGGATTCACCGGTATGAGCATTACCCAGTTCAAGAACACCGACACTGTCGCGTTGCAAGAATCCAATCCGGTCGCCGTGCCTCTGGGCGAGCCGGTGGCGATTGCCTCGGTGACCGCTGTCGAGCGCAGCGACGGCGTCGAAACCGGCATCTGGGAGTGCACCCCGGGGCGCTGGCGGCGGCAGATCGTGCAGCAGGAGTTCTGCCATTTCATCAAGGGCCGCTGCACCTTCACTCCCGACGGCGGCGAGCCGCTGACCATCGAAGCTGGCGACGCCATCATGCTGCCCGCCAACAGCACCGGTATCTGGGATATCCAGGAAACCGTGCGCAAAACCTATGTACTGATTTTCTGATCGTTTGATCGCCTGCCTCCTTCGATAAAAACAGACAAAGCAAGGAATCCAGACATGCGCGCATTGCTCATCGCCCCCCTGTTGCTGGCTACCGCGGTGGCCCAGGCCGACTCGGTGAAAATCTACAACTGGTCCAGCTACATCGCTCCCGATACGCTGAAGAACTTCCAGCAAGCCAGCGGTATCGTGCCGACCTACGACGTGTTCGACAGCAACGAAACCCTCGACGGCAAGCTGATGACCGGTAACTCCGGCTATGACGTGGTATTCCCGTCCAACCACTTCATGGCCCGGCAGATCCAGGGCAAGGCGCTGAAAAAGCTCGACAAGAGCCAGCTGCCGAACTGGCAGAACCTCAATCCGGTGCTGCTCAAGGCGCTGGAGGTCAACGACCCGGGCAACCAGTACGGCTTCCCGTATCTGTGGGGCAGCACCGGGATCGGCTACAACATCGACAAGGTCAAAGCGGTGCTGGGCGACGATGCCCCGGTGGATTCCTGGGACCTGATCTTCAAGCCCGAGTACATCAGCAAGCTCAAGAGCTGCGGCGTGGCAGTGCTGGACAACGGCCCGGAACTGCTGCCGATCGCCCTCAACTACCTGGGCCTGCCGCACCACAGCCAGGATCCAAAGGACTATGAAAAGGCCAAGGAACTGCTGATGAAGGTCCGTCCGTACATCAGCTACTTCCACTCGTCGAAATACACCGGTGACCTGGCCAACGGCGATGTCTGCGTAGTGGTGGGGTTCTCGGGCGACGTACTGCAGGCCAAGAACCGTGCAGAAGAAGCGAACAACAACGTGAAGGTTGGCTATTCGATTCCTAAAGAAGGCGCGCCGATGTGGTTCGACATGGTTGCCATGCCGGCTGATGCACCGGACGAGAAAGCCGGTTATGCCTACATGAACTACCTGCTGCAACCAGACGTGATGGCCAACATCAGCGACCATGTGCAGTACGCCAACGGCAACCTCAAGGCTGACACCCTGGTGGACCCGGCGCTGAAGGCCAACACCATGATCTACCCGAGCGACGAGATGCTCGGCAAGCTGTATGCACTGGAGGCGATGCCAGCCAAGATCGACCGCATTCGTACGCGGATCTGGACCGGAATCAAGGCGGGGAACTAAAACCAGGCTGCTTTGCAGCCATCGCCGGCAAGGCCGGCTCCCACAAGGTCAGGAGTGGGAGCCGGCCTTGCCGGCGATGTTTTTAGTGGTGCTCGCGCGTTGCGCGGAACTTCACATCCGGCCAGCGCTCTTCCATCAGCGCCAGGTTGACCCGGGTCGGGGCCAGGTAGGTCAGGTGACCACCGCCGTCGATAGCCAGGTTTTCCACGGCCTTGTTCTTGAATTCCTCAAGCTTCTTCTTGTCGTCACAGCTGATCCAGCGCGCGGACCAGACAGTGATCGGCTCGTAGGCGCATTCGACCTTGTATTCTTCCTTCAGGCGGCTGGCGACCACATCGAACTGCAGCACACCGACGGCGCCGAGGATGATGTCGTTGCTGCGCTCGGGGAAGAACACCTGGGTCGCGCCCTCTTCGGCCAGCTGCTGCAAGCCCTGGCGCAATTGCTTGGACTTGAGCGGGTCTTTCAGGCGTACGCGGCGGAACAGTTCCGGAGCGAAGTGCGGAATACCGGTGAAGCCCAGCGCCTCGCCTTCGGTGAAGGTATCACCGATCTGGATGGTGCCATGGTTGTGCAGACCGATGATGTCACCGGCCCAGGCCTCTTCCAGTTGCTCACGCTCGGAGGAGAAGAAGGTCAGCGCGTCGCCGATCCGCAAGTCCTTGCCGGTACGCACGTGACGCATTTTCATGCCCTTCTCGTACTTGCCCGAGCAGATGCGCATGAAGGCGATACGGTCGCGGTGCTTGGGGTCCATGTTCGCCTGGATCTTGAACACGAAACCGCTGAACTTCTCTTCCACCGGCTCGACGCTGCGCTCGTTGGCGACGCGCGGCAACGGACGTGGCGCCCAGTCGACGACGGCATCGAGCACATGGTCAACCCCGAAGTTGCCCAGTGCGGTACCGAAGAACACCGGGGTCAGCTCGCCGCGCATGAACTCGTCCTGGTCGAATTCGTGGCAGGCGCCCTGCACCAGTTCCAGCTGCTCGAGGAAGCGCTCGTACTCGTCACCCAGGTGTGACCGGGCTTCGTCGGAGTCGAGTTTCTCGATGATCTTCACCTCGGTACGCTCATGGCCGTGGCCCGGGGTGTAAACGATGATGTAGTCGCCAGCCAGGTGGTACACACCTTTGAAGTCACGGTAGCAACCAATCGGCCAGGTGATCGGCGCAGCCTTGATCTTCAGTACCGCCTCGATTTCGTCGAGCAGCTCGATCGGGTCGCGGATATCGCGGTCGAGTTTGTTGATGAAGCTGACGATCGGCGTATCACGCAGACGGCAGACGTCCATCAGGGCGATGGTCCGTGGCTCGACGCCTTTACCGCCGTCGAGCACCATCAGCGCCGAGTCGACTGCGGTCAGGGTGCGGTAGGTATCTTCGGAGAAGTCTTCGTGACCCGGGGTGTCGAGCAGGTTGATCATGTGCTCGCGATACGGGAACTGCATCACCGAGGTAGTGATGGAGATACCACGCTGCTTCTCCATTTCCATCCAGTCGGAGGTGGCATGGCGGTCGGATTTACGCGACTTCACCGTACCGGCAACGGCGATCGCCTTGCCCATCAGCAAAAGCTTCTCGGTGATGGTGGTCTTACCGGCGTCGGGGTGGGAAATAATGGCGAAAGTGCGGCGCTTCGCGACTTCGGCGGCCTGGTTGGTCATGGGAAATCGCCTGACTGGGGGATTGAAAAAGGGGCGATATCATACCTGAAGTCAGGCAGGGACCAAAATCTGATCCCCCGCCGGTCGCGCGCAATGTCGAGCACGCTATTTATGTCCTCCCGAGCCGTCAGCGAAACCTTCAAGGGTGATAGGCCCGCGACCCGGCATATGTGCAACCAGTTCAAGTGTTCCGCCCATTGCTTCCACGTAGGTGCGCAGGGTCGAAATCAGCATGTCGCTGCGCCTCTCGACCTTGGAAATATTCGCCTGACGGATGTCCAGACGCTCGGCCATGCCTTCCTGGGTAAGCTCCAGCTGTTTGCGCAATGCCTGCAAGGTCATTTCTTCGCGAATCAGCTCACGCCCGCGTTGCTCGATGCGTGCCCGGCGTTCGGGCGAAAGACTGTTGATGACTTCATCAAGTGTTTTGGACATGTTCCTCACCTCCTGACAAATACCTTTCAAAACGCTCATCGGCATGCCGGATCAGATTCCGGTAAAACCGTTGCTGGCTCACTCCAGCCTTGTCGCCTGCCACGAGAATAATGGCGCATCGCTTGGGATCAAATGCAAAAGCCACTCGCCAGACACCATTTTGAGCGTCAAACCGCAGTTCCTTCATGTTGTGATATCGAGATCCTTTCAACGTATCCACGCGCGGCCGCCCAAGTGCTGGTCCGCGGCTCTCCAGTACCCTCAGCTGGCTGAGTAACTCATCCTGGATCTGTTCAGTCAAATCCTCGAAATCCGAAACAAATTCAGTACAAAACCTGATTGACCATGGCAATAAAATACCCTTAGAGGAATATTCCCTCAAGCGACTATCATGAAATTTTCCTCTGCAATGTTGAGCTTCATGACGGATGGCCTGATAGCAGGTAATTCAATGACTCTGGGGAGGAAATGCCCGGTTTATTCGCACGAATCTTCATACACCACAGGGATTAACGCTGGCCAAATGCTGCTTCAGATGGGAACCTTTACGGCTGTGGAGGCGTCCACTCCCCTGATATGCAATCGGTAATGACCGTTCGTCAGGGTTGGTTTCACCGGCACCACGAGCCTGACGAGGCTTCGCTTATGGCGTGTTTCGCTCCGTTCCGGACAACGCGCTGCTTATCGCGATCACACTGCCTGCCACCTGGAATGGTGGCCGCCACGGGAGTGTGTTCGCCGACAACAAAAGGAGTCCGCCTGTGGCTATACGCTATGGCAAGGGGCTGATGGGATGTGCCTTCGCGCTCGTCATCCTGGCCCTGCTGATCCACTGGATCGGCATCGATACGATCGCGCACTACCGCGCCGATCTGTGGTTCTACCTGCAAGCGCACCTGATGCTGGTGCTGCTGTCGATGGTGGCGGCGTTAGCCGTGGGCATACCCGCTGGGATTGCCTTGAGTCGACCACACCGGGTCGACCGCGCCGAACGTTTCATGCAACTTTTCAATATTGGCAACACCATCCCCCCCTTGGCCGTTCTGGCCATTGCCCTGAGTTTCCTCGGCATTGGCGCCGGTCCCGCGATCTTCGCCCTGTTCCTCGCCTCCCTCCTGCCCATCGTGCGCAACACCTACGAGGGCCTGAAAAACGTTCCCGCCTCGCTCAAGGAAGCCGCCACCGGTATCGGCATGACAGCCCGTCAACAGCTGTGGCAGGTCGAGCTACCCAATGCGGTGCCGATCATCGTCGGCGGTGTACGGGTGGCCCTGGCGATCAACGTCGGCACCGCACCGCTGTCGTTCCTGATCGGCGCCAACAGCCTGGGCAGCCTGATTTTTCCCGGCATCGCCCTGAACAATCAGCCGCAACTGCTGCTCGGCGCTGCCTGCACCGCTTTGCTCGCCCTCTTGCTCGACGCCCTGGTGGCGCAAGGCAGCCGGCGCTGGCTTGAACGCGGCCTGGCCCACTAAGCGAAGGAACTCCAATGAAAAGAATCGCCTTGTTACTGGGCGCGGCCCTGCTGTTCTCGGGATTTGCCCAGGCCGCGACAAAACCTGTGATCCGTCTCGGCGCACGGGTCTTCACCGAACAGACCGTGCTGGCGGAAATCACCGCCCGCTACCTCAACCAGAACGGCTTCGATGTGCGCATCACCGGTGGGCTGGGCAGCAATCTGGCCCGCAGCGCCCATGAAACCGGCCAGCTGGACATGGTCTGGGAATACACCGGGGTGTCGCTGGTGTCGTATAACCACATCGACGAGCGCATGCCCAGCGCCGCGGCGACTTATGCCAAGGTCAAGGAACTGGATGCCAGGAAAGGCCTGATCTGGCTGGCGCCGTCGAAATTCAGCAACACCTACGCCCTGGCCCTGCCGCGCAAGATTGCCGAGCAGTATCCACAGGTGAACACCATCAGCCAGCTGAACCAGGTATTGCGTGAGGAGAAACAACGCACTCATGTGATCGCCCTGGACACCGAGTTCGCCAACCGCCCCGATGGCCTGGTCGGCCTCACCGAAACCTACGACCTGCAACTGACCCGCCGTAACATCCGTCAGATGGACGCAGGCCTGGTCTACACCGCGCTGCGCAATGGCCAGGTATTCAGTGGCCTGGTCTATACCACCGACGGGCGCCTGAGCGCCTTTGACCTGAAACTGCTCGAAGACGACAAGCACTACTTCCCCGACTACACCGCCGCCCCGGTGGTGCGTAAGGAAATCCTCGACGCCCACCCGCAACTGGCCACCCTGCTCAAGCCGCTGGCCGAGCAACTGGATGACCAGACCCTGCGCGAACTCAACGCCAAAGTCGACGTCGAGCACCAGAGTCCGGGCAAGGTCGCCGCCGAGTACCTGCGCCAGCATCCACCTGCACAGGAGCAGCCATGACCATGCTCGATACCTTCGCTCACCTGGACTGGGCCCAGGTCCTGCACCTGACCTGGCAGCACATCACCCTGGTCGGCATCGCCGTCAGCCTGGCGATTCTGTTCGGCGTACCGCTGGGCATCCTCATGACCCGCTTCCCTGCCCTCGCCGGCCCCTTGCAGGCGTGCGCCACGGTGCTGCTGACCATCCCTTCGATCGCCCTGTTCGGCCTGCTGTTGCCGTTCTACTCCAAGTTCGGTCAGGGCCTGGGGCCATTGCCGGCGATCACTGCGGTGTTTCTTTATTCATTGCTGCCGATCCTGCGCAACACCTACCTGGCACTGACCAACGTCGAGCCAGGAATTCGTGAAGCCGCACGCGGTATCGGCATGACCTTCGGCCAGCGCCTGCGCATGGTCGAACTGCCCATCGCCGTACCGGTGATTCTCGCCGGCGTACGTACTGCGGTGGTGATGAACATTGGCGTCATGACCATCGCCGCGACCATCGGCGCCGGTGGCCTGGGCGTACTGATCCTGACCTCCATCAGCCGTAGCGACATGTCGATGCTGCTGGTCGGTGCAATGCTGGTGAGCCTGCTGGCCATCTTCGCTGACCTGCTGCTGCAAACCCTGCAACGTGCCCTGACTCCAGAAGGACTGCGCAAATGATCGAACTCCAGAACCTGAGCAAGACCTTTCACGCCAACGGTAAAGACGTCAAAGCCGTCGATGCTGTCAGCCTGACCGTCAATGAAGGCGAGATCTGCGTGTTCCTCGGCCCGTCCGGTTGCGGCAAAAGCACCACGCTGAAAATGATCAACCGCCTGATCGCGCCAACCTCCGGCAAGGTGCTGATCAATGGCGAAGACACCACGGGTCTGGACGAAGTCACCCTGCGTCGGCGCATCGGCTATGTGATCCAGCAAATCGGTCTGTTTCCCAACATGACCATCGAGGAAAACATCACCGTGGTCCCGCGCCTGCTCGGCTGGGACAAGCAAAAGTGCCATGAGCGTGCCCGCGAACTGATGAGCATGATCAAGCTCGAACCCAAGCAGTACCTGCAGCGCTACCCGCGCGAGCTGTCCGGTGGTCAGCAACAGCGCATCGGGGTGATCCGCGCCCTGGCCGCCGAGGCACCGCTGCTGTTGATGGACGAGCCGTTCGGCGCGGTCGACCCGATCAACCGCGAGATGATCCAGAACGAGTTTTTCGAGATGCAGCGGGCGCTTAACAAGACCGTGATCATGGTCAGCCACGACATCGACGAGGCGATCAAACTGGGTGACAAGATCGCCATTTTCCGTGCCGGCAAACTGATCCAGATCGACCATCCGGATACGCTGCTGGCGCACCCGGCTGACGACTTCGTGAGCAACTTCGTCGGTCAGGACAGCACGCTAAAACGCCTGCTGCTGGTACGCGCCGAAGATGCCGCCGACAACGCACCGTCAGTCAGCCCGCAAACGCCGGTCAACGATGCGCTGGAACTGATGGACGAGCATGACCGGCGCTACGTGGTGGTCACCGATGCGCAGAACAAGGCCATGGGCTATGTGCGTCGGCGCGACCTGCATCGCCAGCACGGTAGCTGCGCCGACTTCCTGCGCACTTTCAATGCCACCGCATCCCATGACGAGCACCTGCGCATCCTGTTGTCGCGGATGTACGAGTTCAATCGTTCGTGGTTGCCGGTGCTGGATGCCGAGCAGGTGTTTCTGGGGGAAGTGACTCAGGAGTCGATTGCCGCTTACCTGAGCTCGGGGCGTTCGCGCGGGGGCAAGACCAGTATCGTGTCGCCGGCTGAAGCGCTGGCCTGACCCTGAAAATAATCGCCGGCAAGGCCGGCTCCCACAAAGGTCAACTTAATACCTGTGGGAGCCGGCCTTGCCGGCGATGGGCTGCAACAGCAACCCCAGCAATTCAAAACCCTACACTGGCCTGAACATAGAAGGTACGCGGCTCACCCAGGTAGATCCCCGAGTTGTTGTCGCTGGAACGGGTGTAGTACTGCTTGTCGAAGATGTTCTTAACCCCTGCCGCCAACTTCAGGTTCGACAGCTCCTGGCCGAAGTCGTAGCCACCGCGCGCCGCCCAGGTGACGTAGCCCGGAATGTCGCCAAACTGACCGTCGGCACTCGGCTCGGTGATGTAGTCACCGTTGAAACTGCCATCTTTATTCATACCAGTGCCCGGTGCGCGTTGCTTCGATTGGGCAAAGGCATCCAGGTTCCAGGTCCAGCGATTGATCTGGTAACGCAGCCCGGCGTTAACCACTTGCCGCGAGTAGAACGGCAGGTCGCGGCCTTTGAAACCGGGAATTTCCCCTTCATAGGTGGCGCGGGTGTAGGTGAATGCGGCATTGGCGCTCAAGCCCTGTAGACGTGGATCGAGACCCGACAGGTCATAGTGCATCGAGGCCTCGATACCCTGGTGCTTGGTCGCACCAAGATTGGTCCAGCCAATATCGTTGCTGATGTATTGCAGTTCGTCATCGAAGTCGATGTAGAACGCAGTCAGCTCGCCGCCCCAGGTACCATTGTTGTATCGGGTACCCACTTCATAGGTCTTGGCTTTTTCCGGTTCCAGGCCATTGGCGGTCTGGTCACCGATGCCACCCTGCCCCAGCTGGAAGTACTGCAGGCTGCCGAACGAGGTTTCGTAGTTGGCGAACAGTTTCCATTCATCGGACAGGTGATACATCACGCTCAGCGCTGGCAACGGCTCGTTGCTGGTCACGCTGCGGTTTTTCTCCTGCACCGGCTTGCCGTTGGCACCAATCACCGGGCGTTCATGCCAATCGGTGTTGATGTGTTCGAAGCGAACGCCCGGAGTGATGGTCCAATTGCCGACATCGATCTTGTCATCGATGTAATAGGCACTGGCTTCGGTACCACCGGTACGGTCCTGGAACACATGACCGTCTGAGCCAGGCGCCGGGGTCGGGACGTTGTCGACCAAGGCCAAGCGGGTCGATTGTTCATGCATCGCTTCCTTGAGGTAGCGATAACCGACGCTGACTTCCTGGGTGGTCGGACCGGCGAAGAAGATCCGCGACACACGCGGTTCGATCGCAAAGGTGTGGTAGCTGCGCGGGTACGAAGACAGGGTCTCCTGGTCGCGGGCGGCGATGCTGCTGCCACGGAAGCTGTCGGTGTAGTAGGTCTGCACTTCGAACTGGGTAAGGTCGTCGATCTGGCGCAGGTACTTGAGCGAGACGTCTTTACGGCGGCCGCTGAAGTTGTCGTGGTCACGATCGGACTGGTACGGATCGTCGTCGAACTGCGCCTGGGTCAGACCGCCGGGCATATCGGCCTTGGCATCGTAATAGTGAAAGTTCAGCCACAACTCGTCGCTGTCAGTCACCGCCCAGTTGGTCTTCAACAGCACATCGTCGATGTCGTTGCCGTTGTTGCTGCTGCGATAGCCATTGCCGTTGACCCCGGAATACAGCAGCGCCGCGCCCAGGCCATTGTCAGCGGTACCGCCGAGGAACGCCGACTCGATATGTTTCCAGCCGCCATGGCGGGAGGTTTCCATGGTGGTGGACAACTCGCCGGTGGCCTTTTCAGGAATTGCCCGGGTCACGAAGTTGATGACCCCACCGACGTTCTGCGGACCATAACGTACCGAGCCGGCACCACGGACCACATCGATGCTGTCGAGGTTGCCAGAGGAGATCGGTGCCATCGACAGCTGCGGCTGACCATACGGGGCGAAGGCCGCTGGAATGCCATCGATCAGCACGGTGGAGCGCGGCGACAAGCGCGAGGTCAGACCGCGCACGCCAACGTTGAGGGCGATATCGCTGCCGCCGGTACCGTTTGAATCCTGCACCTGCACACCCGGAATGCCACGCAGCACATCGCGCACGTTCATCGCGCCCTGCTCGACCATCGCCTCGCGGCGCACCACAGTCCGGGCGCCAGGATGGTTCTGGACCACGGTTTCTTCGGCGTTGCCGAGCCAGTCACCGACGACCTTGACGTCGGTCGGTGCCAGTTCGAGGCTACCGGTGGTCAGGGTACCTGCACTCTGCGCAGGCTTGAGCACCACAGTGCCCTGGGAAATCTCGTAAGTCAGCCCGCTGCCTTGCAGCAGTGTCTGTAGAGCCTGCTCCGGCGCCAAGGTGCCGGACACGGCCGGAGCTTGCTTGCCGGCCACCAGCTCGGGGCTGAAGAACAATTGCAGCGAAGTCTGCTGCCCCAGTTGGCTCAAGGCCGAAGCCAGCGACTGGGCCGGGATCTGGATGCTGGTCGCCACCTGGTCGGCATAGCTGCTGGCGATACCGCCACTGACTGCCAGGGCCAGCGCCAGTGGCAGCAAACGGGTGCGCAGGCGTGGGGCAGAACGCGGGGAAAACTTGTTGTTGTTCACGTCTTCGAGAAATCCTGAGGGGCCGGATAAAATGCCATCTGCATGCAAATGGAAATGCTTGGCAGTTGCAGTTGGCCAGGAAGACGAACAACTGAAAAAAAACCTGAATTTATTTTGAAATTATTTCGCTGGAGCCATCGACATGGGTCTTGATGGTCACCGGCAGGATGCTCGGCAGAGCCCGCAACAAGGCGTCGGTGTCGTCGCTGCTGAAGGTGCTGCTCAGGCGCAATGCCGCCACCTCGCCCGCGGCCACGCGCAAGGGTTGGGCACGGTAGCGCGAGACTTCCTCGACCACTTCGCTCAACGGCGCGTCATTGAACACCAGCTTGCCCTTGCGCCAGGCGGTCAGCGCCGCAGCGTCCACCGTATAAGGTGTGGCGACCTGACCCTGGGCATCGATCTGCGAACCAAGACCGGCAGTGAGTAACGCCTGGCTGGCGCCACTGCCCTGGACCCTCACCGAGCCTTGCTCTACGGCCACCCGGGTGCGGGCTGGATCCAGGCGCACGTCGAAACGAGTGCCAGTGACCGTGACCGTGCCATTGGCGGTGCTCACGACAAAAGGCCGTGTCGTGTCATGGGCGACACTGAACATGGCTTCCCCGGCGCTCAATTCGATTCGCCGTTGCCCGGCGCTGAAATCGACTTTCAGTTGCGTACGGCCATTGAGCTCCAGCTGTGAGCCGTCCGGCAGCTCGAGGTGGCGGCGTTCGCCAAGGGCCGTCTGCAACTGATCCTGATAGTTGAGCTGATGCTGTTGCCAGCCGAACCAGCCAAGCCCCACGGCCGCAACTGCGACACCCGCGGCCAGCGCCTGCTGAATGAAGCGCCGACGCGGCAACCGGCACACCGGATCGGCCTGGCACAACGCCTCGAGACGCGCACGCGGCAAAACATCCGCGGCGCCCCAGAGCTGGCCGAGCAGATCGTACTCATGTTGATGCTGCGGGTGCTGCGCCAGCCAGGTGTCGAATTGCGCCTGTTGGTCAGCGCCCAACGCCCCGTCACAGGTACGGGCAAACCACTGGGCTGCCTGCTCGCGTACGACTTCGGTGCCACACAGGCACGCGTCCTGATTCATGAAAACATTCGCCTGACTCATCTCGTCGACACATCCAGGTGCTCACGCAGATGCCGGAGCGTGCGGATCATATACTTTTCGACCATGTTCTTGGTCAAGCCCATGCGTTCGGCGATTTCCGCCTGGGTCAGTCCCTCGAGCTTCTGCCAGATGAATACCCGGCGACAATTGAGCGGCAATTGCGCCAGGGCGCGCTCGACGCTGTCAGCCAGCTCGACGGCATGCATGTAGGCCTCCGGGTCGCCACTGGCATCGCTGGCGGGATCGAATATGTCTTGCTCGACGGCCTGGCGGCGATCTTCGCGGCGGTAACCATCCACCGCAATATTGCGCGCGGTCTGGTGCAGATAAGCACGTGGCTGCTCGACGCCCTCCTGGTCATTTTCCAGCACCCGGACAAACGCATCATGTGCCAGATCCTCGGCCTGCTGGCGATTGCGCAATTTGCGCGTCCAGGTGCCGATCAGCTCTTGGTAGTGGTCGAGAAAGCCTTTGTGTCGCGACACGATGCGGGGGTCTTCGCCAGGCGATGAGGAATGACGCGAATAGTAATGTTTCTTATTAAGCGCAGCAATCGGAGATGATGGCAGGCGACGAAGCGTGATCGGAGTAAAAAAATGTCCTGGTGGCGGTGCGCATCCTGGCCGCCGGGCACGAAAAAAAAATTGAACGCCAGCGCTGGCGTCCTCTTAAATGCCAGCGTCTTTCATTGGCGGACAACCGGGGATTTTTGGCCACTTTCGTCGCTAAATTCGCCGATCACACAGTGTGAAAGCAAGCTAGCCGAATAGCGGAAAGATCTGCGGGCTTTTCGGTATTTTTAACGCTTTTGTCATCAAATTGAACATCTACTGTTTACCTGGGTCGGTTAAAAAGTGGCTGTGCGGGATGGGGCGACAGACGTGTGCAAAATCGCGACATTTTTTGTTGATCTTGAGTCCCTCAGGTCCTAAAGTTCGCGCCGAACGTCCATGCTGGAAACGATCCATCCGGCTCAAGTACTGACGACGAGACAGCAAGGTCACCCGTAGCTCGCTTCATCACGCACGGTGACCTTTTTGCTTTCGGCGACATGCCTTGGGAAGTAGGCGAACCAAAGTGGGGATACGGAGGGCGTTCAGTTGCAGCCACTTTTTTATTCAGTTTGCCCATGGAGTCCCTAAGCATGTCGATTCAGGTCGAAGACTACTTCGCGCGCGATACCTTTCAGAAAATGAAGGCGTTCGCCGACAAGCAAGAAACCCCGTTCGTGCTCATCGACACCCAGATGATCAGCCAGGCCTACGACGACCTGCGCGCCGGTTTCGAATTCGCCAAGGTTTACTACGCGGTCAAGGCCAACCCGGCCGTGGAAATCATCGACCTGCTCAAGGAAAAAGGCTCGAGCTTCGACATCGCCTCGATCTATGAGCTGGACAAAGTGATGGGCCGTGGCGTCAGCGCCGATCGCATCAGCTATGGCAACACCATCAAAAAATCCAAGGACATCCGCTACTTCTACGAGAAGGGCGTGCGTCTGTATGCCACCGACTCCGAAGCTGACCTGCGCAACATCGCCAAGGCCGCACCGGGCTCGAAGGTTTACGTGCGTATCCTCACCGAAGGCTCGACCACTGCCGACTGGCCGCTGTCGCGCAAGTTCGGCTGCCAGACCGACATGGCCATGGACCTGCTGATCCTCGCCCGCGACCTGGGCCTGGTGCCTTACGGTGTGTCTTTCCACGTAGGTTCCCAGCAGCGTGACATCAGCGTCTGGGACGCGGCGATCGCCAAGGTCAAAGTGATCTTCGAACGCCTGAAGGAAGAAGACGGCATCGAGCTCAAGCTGATCAACATGGGTGGCGGCTTCCCGGCCAACTACATCACCCGCACCAACAGCCTGGAAACCTACGCTGAAGAAATCATCCGTTTCCTCAAGGAAGACTTCGGTGACGACCTGCCGGAAATCATCCTCGAGCCAGGCCGTTCGCTGATCGCCAACGCCGGCATCCTGGTCAGTGAAGTGGTGCTGGTGGCGCGCAAGTCGCGCACCGCAGTCGAGCGCTGGGTCTACACCGACGTCGGCAAGTTCTCCGGCCTGATCGAAACCATGGACGAGTCGATCAAGTTCCCGATCTGGACCGAGAAGAAAGGCGAGATGGAAGAAGTCGTGATCGCCGGCCCGACCTGCGACAGCGCCGACATCATGTACGAGCACTACAAGTACGGCCTGCCGCTGAACCTGGCCATCGGTGACCGCCTGTACTGGCTGTCGACCGGCGCCTACACCACCAGCTACAGCGCGGTGGAATTCAATGGCTTCCCGCCGTTGAAAGCCTACTACCTGTAACGAAGAACGGGGCCGCAAGGCCCCGTTTCTTTTGTCGCATCAAACATCAGCGCCGATACTCAAATAGCTTGCCGAAAGCGTCGAACAGCGGAACGTTCACATGATCCACGCCCAGGCTCATGACCAACTTGTTCGGACCACCTGCTTGCACGTAACGGTCTTCCCACGACTTCCTGTTACGCACGCCAATCGGGACGCTACCCACCGCGGCAATCGTCACCCCCTCTTGCGAGCCACGCACCGGCACGCCAAACTTAGAGCCATTGGCCCAGATTCGCCATAGCACCGGATTTTTGGGTTTCACGTAATAACCTACCCTGCCGTCAGAGCCCAGTTCCCACACCTCGTAGTGCGCATCTTCATCCGCGAAGGCTACCGCACGCACGCGATAGCCGGGGTTCTCGCCATCAAAGTATCCGAACCAGAAGCGCTGCTGAGACTCGACAGAGCTGACCCCAGATACCGTCAAGTAATCATTCTTGCGTTGGCTGGGGGCCCCTCCCTCCACCGAGTCGAGAATACCCTCGTAGCCGGGCGTGGCGGAGGTCAAAGTTGCAATAAATGAACGCTCTTGAATGTACCGCATGGTTGCCGTCCTCGTTGGCATGAAAGAAGGCCTAGCATCCACGCCCCGCATTGTCCTGTTAAGGCAGTACGGCTTCCTCGGTCAAGCGGCCCCGCAATTGAATTTCGCTTGCGTATCCAGCCGCTTGATCGGCCAGCAGCGGGCCCGCCGCAAGCAGTGTTTTCAGGCTACTGCGCAAGAATCTCAGGTTGCCTTGCTGTCTGGCCCGTTCCAACCACGGACTGGCTTCAAGCAACTGCCCGCGCTCGGCCAGCACCATCGCCAGACTGAACATTCCGCGAAAATCACCCGCCTCGGCTGAGCGCCGATACCACTCGCAAGCTGCCTGCAGGTCCACCGCCAATCCACCCAGGCCTTCTTCAAGGTAACGCCCGTAAAGGTTCATCGACTTGGCGTGGCCCATCAGCGCAGCCTGCCGATAGCACCTCAACGCCTGAGTGTGGTCCTGGGCAAGGCCACGCCCGGTTGCCAGCAGATTGGCCAGGTTGTACAAGCCCCAGTCCAGCCCGGCCTGCGCGGCGAAACGGTAATGACGGGCAGCGCCGGGCAGGTCCACCTCACCGCCCCAGCCATGCTCCAGGCACCGTCCGAGCATGTTGTGGGCCATAGCGCTGTCAGCGTTGCAGGCGATTGCAAACCAGGTACGCGCCAACGCCGGGTCCTGCTCGATACCACGCCCATCCAGCAGAATCTGCCCGAGCAACAGCTGTGCTTCGACAATCCCCTGCCCCGCTGCGGCAAGAATACCCTGGGCTGCCTTGCCCGGACTTTCTTCGAGCATCACGCGCAATTGATCGGCATCCAGAATCTGTTCACGACGCAGATTGAAACTCACCGTCAGACCTCGACCCAGCGGCGCAGCAGGTTGTGATAGGTGCCGGTCAGCTGGATCAGTGCCGGGTGATCGGGCATGTCTGCTGTCAGCTGCTGGATGGCGTTATCCATCTCGAACAGCAAAGCGCGCTGACTGTCTTCGCGAACGAGGCTCTGGGTCCAGAAGAACGCGGCATAGCGTGCGCCACGCGTGACCGGGTTGACCTTGTGCAGGCTGGTACCCGGATAGAGCACCAGGTCCCCTGCCGCCAGCTTCACTTGCTGCACACCGTAGGTGTCCTGGATCACCAGCTCGCCACCGTCGTAGTCCTCGGGGTTGCTCAGGAACAGGGTCGAGGACAGGTCGGTACGCACCCGCTCGTGGCTGCCGCGGGGCTGGCGCAGGGCGTTATCAATGTGAAAACCGAAATTGCCACCTTCGCGATAGCAGTTGATCAAGGGCGGGAAGACCTTGTGCGGCAGCGCCGCCGACATGAACTGTGGGTGCTGCCACAAACGCTCGATCAGCGCCGTGCCGATTTCCTTGGCCAGTGGATGGCCTTCTGGAAGCTGCAGGTTGTGCTTGGCCTTGGCCGACTGATAACCCGCGGTGATCTTGCCGTCGGCCCACTCGGTCCGCTCCAGCGCCTCACGGATACGCGTGACTTCCTCGGTGGAGAACAGTCCGGAAATGTGTAGCAGCATGGCGCAGGCACCTGGAAGCATAAAAAGATGTCAATGGTATTGATTCCCATTGGCTTACCACAAGCCCTTTCTGAGGGGTGCGACGTTTCAGCAATGGAAACCCGCAGTTACAAATTGTAAAGATTGTAAATTCCCCACAAATAGCAACCTTTCTCAATTGTTACTCATATTTGTTTACATTATATTTCGCGGCCTTGAAAACCTGGGGAAGGGGACCACCATGCCGCGTCACTATGTGCCAACCGCTGTCAGTTCACCACGCTTGCTCGCCTCTGCCATTGGTGTAGCGCTTACTGCTACCTCTGCCGGACACCTGGCTTATGCCGCAGAAGCCGAGCCGGCCAAGAACGACGCGATTGCCCTGGACGCGACCAGCGTTACCGGCCAGGCCGACGCGGCAAGCACTGATTACAAGGTGGAGAGTGCTTCTTCGCCAAAGTACACCGCACCGCTGGTAGATATTCCACGCAGCGTGACCGTGATCCCTCAGCAGGTCATCAAGGACACCAACGCCCTTAACCTGCAGGACGCCCTGCGTACTGTGCCTGGCATCACCATGGGCGCCGGCGAAGGCGGCAACCCGTCAGGCGACCGCCCCTTCATTCGTGGCTTCGACTCGCAAAGCTCGATGTACCTGGACGGTGTACGTGACACTGGCTCACAAACCCGCGAAATCTTCGCGATTGAATCGGTCGAAGTCGCCAAGGGCCCGAACTCGACTATCGGCGGTCGTGGTGCGGCGGGCGGTACCATCAACCTGGTGAGCAAACGCGCCCACATGGGCAACTCCACCGACGCTGGCTTCACCTGGGGCTCGGACCAGACCCAACGCTACACCTTCGATGGCAACTATCAGTTCCTCGACACCGCCGCGTTCCGCCTGAACCTGATGAGTCACGAAAGCAACGTTGCCGGCCGCGATGAGGTCAACTATGACCGTTGGGGCGTAGCACCGTCGCTGGTCTTCGGCCTGGGTACCGAAACCCGCCTGAGCCTGGATTACTACCACATGGAAAGCGATGACCTGCCAGATTCAGGCATCCCTTACAGCCTTAAATCCGGCAGCTCTGCCAATCGTACGTCGGCAAATCCCGACAAGCCGACGGATGGCGGCGACAGTGACAACTTCTACGGTCTGGTTGGCCGCGACTTCTTCAAGAGCCGCGCAGATATCGCCACCATTGCTCTGGAACATGACCTGAGCGATGCACTGACCATCAGGAACACCCTGCGCCACGGCAACACCCTGCAGGATTACATCTACAGTCAGCCTGACGACAGCAAGGGCAACATCCTCAAGGGTGAAGTCTGGCGTCGCCCGAACAACCGTGTCGCCAATACCCGCACCACCACCAACCAGACCGACCTGTTCGGCGAGGTGTACATCGGCGGGTTCAAGAACACCTTCTCTACCGGTATCGAGTTGAGCCGCGAAGCCTCGACCAAGGAAGGCTACGACGTTACCGGCTTCAGGTCGGGTGACTGCTCCAAGGGCGAAGGCCTTGTTCCTGGCGTGTGCACCTCGTTCCCCAACCCCGACCCGAATGAGGCATGGGGTGGTAGCGTCAGCCGCACCAACGCGGGTGCCGACACCACCAGCAACACCCGCGCCATTTACCTGACCGACACCCTGGAGCTGGATCCTGCCTGGTTGCTGACCATGGGCTTGCGCTACGACCATTTCGACACCAAGGCCAAGACCAAAGTCGCCAGTGGCGCCACCAGCTTCAAGACCGAAGACACCAGCGAGTTCATCACTGGCCAACTGGGCCTGACGTGGAAACCGACCGACAACGGCAGCGTCTACGTTTCCTATGCAACGTCGGCAACGCCGGCCGGCGCATCGCTGGGTGAAGGCAGCGACGGCAACCCCTTGCTGACCGCCACCACTACCAGCGAGCTGAAGCCCGAAGAAACCACCAACTATGAAATCGGTACCAAGTGGGATCTGTTGGAACAGCGCCTCAGCCTGACCGCAGCGATCTTTCGCACCGAGAAGGAAAATGCCCGGGTTCTGGTCGACGCCAACACCTACCAGAACGCTGGCAAAAGCCGCGTTGACGGCCTGGAGCTGACCGCTACCGGCAAGCTGACCAATGACTGGCAAGTGTTTGCGGGCTACACCTACATGGACGCCAAGCTGATCGACGGCGGCGCTCAGACAGTGAACAAGGTACTGATCGACGGCTATAACGACGGCAATCAGATGCCTAATACGCCGAACAACAGCCTGACCTTGTGGACCACTTACAATGTCACACCGAAACTCACCGTCGGTGGCGGCGCGTTCTATGTCGACGACGTGTTCGGCAACGTCACCAACAGCGTGATGGTCGATTCGTACTGGCGCTACGACGCCATGGCCAGCTACAAGCTGACCAAGAACGTCGACCTGCAGCTGAACGTGCAAAACCTCACCAACGAGGTCTACTACGACAAAGCCTACGCGGCTCACTACGCCAACCAGGCAGCCGGACGCACCGCCCTGATGACCACCAGCTTCCACTTCTGAGTGTGCTGACTGGCAAGCCCCGTTCATTTCGGTGAACGGGGCTTTTGTGTATCAAGGCATAATGCGCGACGCATTCGTATTTGCGGCAAGACAAGGTGATCAATGTGGTGAAGAAATCGTTGTTTCAACTGCACTGGTTCTTCGGAATCACCGCCGGCCTGGTGCTGGCGTTGATGGGCATCACCGGGGCAATCTGGTCGTTCCAGGATGAGCTGCTGCAGCTGTTCAACCCCGACGTGCTCAAGGTCGAGGTGCGTCAGGAGGGTGCGTTGCCGATGCCCGAGCTGGTCAGAAGGATCGAGGCCGAACAGGGCGACAAGGTTGCCATGCTCTCGGTCCAGCCTCGTAGCGACAAGGCGGCACGCGTCTTCTTCACCCCGCCTCCAGGTGAACGCCGGGGCTTGATGCGCTATGCCGACCCTTATACCGGCAAGCTGCAGGGCGAGGTTGCCGGGCAAGGCTTCTTCGACCTGATGCTGCAGCTGCACCGTTTTCTGGCCATGGGTGACACCGGGCGGCAGATCACCGGCGCCTGCACGCTCATGCTGATTTTCTTCTGTCTCTCCGGCCTGTACTTGCGCTGGCCGCGCAAGGCGTTGAACTGGCGGGTCTGGCTGACCCTGGACTGGGCCAAGAAGGGCCGGGCCTTCAACTGGGACCTGCATGCGGTATTCGGCACCTGGTGCCTGCTGTTCTATCTGCTGTTCGCCCTCACCGGCCTGTTCTGGTCGTATGAGTGGTACCGCGAAGGCCTGAACAAGCTGCTGGCCGATGGCCCCGCTGCTGGCGAGCAGCACAAGCGTGGCGAAGGCCGCGGTCGTCCAGGTGGCGCTCCTGGCAAAGACGCCAAACCGCTGGTGGTCGACTACGACGCCATCTGGAGCAACCTGCAAGCCGCCGCCGGCCCGACCATGGTCAGCTACAACCTGCGACTGCCCCCGGCTGGCGGGCAACCGGCAACCCTCTTCTACCTGCTTGAAGGCGCCGAGCACGAACGTGCGCTCAACACCCTGACCATCGACCCGGCCAACGGCCAGGTGAAAAAACACGATCGCTACACCGACAAGTCGTTCAAGGCGCAACTGCTGGCCAGCGTTTATGCGCTGCACGTAGGCAGCTACTTTGGCCTGACCGGGCGCATTCTGGTGACCATCGCCAGCCTGACCATGCCATTGTTCTTTGTCACCGGCTGGCTGCTCTACCTTGATCGTCGACGCAAGAAGCGCCAGGTGCGGGCCGCACGCAGCACCTTGGCGCCATCGAACGCCCAGGGCCACGGCTGGCTCATTGGCTTTGCCAGCCAGAGCGGTTTCGCCGAACAGCTGGCCTGGCAGAGTGCCGGACAACTACAGGCTGCCGGTTTGCCCGTACAGGTGCGGCCACTGGCCGAACTGAGCGAAAGCGATCTCAGCCAGACTGAGCGTGCGCTGTTCGTGGTCAGTACCTTCGGTGATGGCGAGGCACCAGACAGTGCCCGCGGCTTCGAACGCAAAGTGCTCGGCCAGCCTTGGGCCCTGGGCAACCTGAACTACGCCCTGCTCGCTCTCGGTGACCGGCAATATCCACATTTCTGTGGCTTTGCCCGACGCCTGCAGGCCTGGCTTGGCGAGCGTGGCGCGACCAGCGCATTCGCCCCTGTGGAAGTCGACAGTGCAGACCCTGTCGCCCTGCAGCACTGGCAGCAGCAACTGGCACAGTTGACCGGCAGCAAGCCACTGGCCGCCTGGAAGGCGCCTGAGTTCAGCAACTGGACCCTGGTTGAGCGCACCTTGATGAACCCTGGCAGCCAGGGCTCAGCGGTCTATCTGCTTGGCCTCAAGCCACAGCAACCGGCGCAATGGCAAGCCGGAGACTTGGTGGAAGTTCTGCCGCGCAACAGTCCGCAAATCCTTGAACAGTTCCTGCGCGGGCTGGGGCTTGATGGCGAATCTGCCGTCCAGGTCGACGGTCTGCAAGAAAGCCTGCTCCAGGCCTTGGCCAGTCGTCAGTTGCCCAAGAGCCGCGAGCATCTGGTCGGTTTGCACGCCCAGGCCCTGGTCGATGCGCTGATTCCGCTGGCTACGCGCGAATATTCGATCGCCTCGATCGCCAGCGATGGCGTGCTGGAACTGATCGTCCGCCAGGAGCGACACCCCGACGGCAGCCTCGGGCTGGGCTCCGGTTGGTTGACTGAGTACCTCGCTGTGGATAACAGCGTCAGCTTGTACCTGCGCAGCAACAGCGGCTTCCATTTGCCAGCTCCGGCGACACCGATGATCCTGATCGGCAACGGTACCGGGCTTGCCGGGCTACGCAGTCTGCTCAAGGCCCGGGTCACTGCAGACGAACAGCGCAACTGGTTGCTGTTCGGCGAACGCAACCAGGCCCATGACTTCCTCTGTGCGCAGGAGCTGAAAGATTGGCTGCACAATGGCGACCTGGCGCGCCTGGACCTGGCGTTCTCACGCGATCAGGCACACAAGGTCTATGTGCAGGATCGCTTGCGCGAACAGGCGGATGAGCTGCGTCGTTGGCTGGATCAGGGCGCCTCGATCTACATCTGTGGCAGCCTGCAGGGCATGGCCAGTGGGGTGGATGAGGTCTTGAACGAAGTGCTCGGGGCTGCCGAAGTCGAGCGTTTGATTGAGCTTGGGCGCTATCGGCGGGATGTGTACTGATTATCGCGGGGCAAGCCCGCTCCCACAGGAATAACTCCCGGTGGGAGCGGGCTTGTCCCGCGATTGCGGTCAATGCAACTCGAACGTGTCCGCGTCCAGATTGGCCGGAAAACGCGTGCGGTAGGCTGCCAGGTCAGCCGCGTTGAGAATCACAGTAAAGACTCCATCCGCCTCCCCCGCGCTGAGCAGGCTCTCGCCCTGGAAATCCAGCACCTGGCTGTCGCCAGAATAGGCAAAGCCCTTGCCGTCAGTACCGACCCGGTTCACCGCCGCCACGTAACACAGGTTTTCAATGCCCCGTGCCGGCAACAGGCGGTTCCAGTGCTGACGCCGCGCCGCCGGCCAGTTGGCCGTGTACAGCAGCAGGTCGGTATCTTGCGCATCACGGCTCCACACCGGGAAGCGCAGGTCGTAGCAGATCAGCGTACGCACCCGCCAGCCCTTGACCTCGAACTGCACCTGGCGCTCGCCCGGGGTGTAGTGCTTGTGCTCGCCGGCCATGCGGAACAGATGGCGCTTGTCGTAGAACAGGATCTCGCCATCCGGGCGCGCCCAGAGCAGGCGGTTGCGGTGGCTGCCATCGGCGGCCTGGATGATCACACTGCCGGTAACCACCGCATCGAGCTTTTTCGCCTGGCTCTTGAGCCACTTGTAGGTCGGGCCGTTTTCCGGCTCGGCCAGGCTCTCGGAGTCCATGGAGAAACCGGTGGTGAACATTTCCGGGAGGATGATCAGATCGGCGCCACGGGCCTGCTCCAGCAAGCCCTCGAAATGTTCGTAGTTGGCCAGGCGGTCGTGCCAGGCCAGGGTTGTCTGCACCAGGGCGACTTTCAGGTTAGGCAGAGCACTCAGATCGCGCATAACTTCTCCGCTGCCTGACGCAGCGTCTCCTCGCGTTTGGCAAAACACAGGCGCACCAGGCGCTGCTCGGGAATGGCTTGCTGGTAGAACACCGACACCGGAATGGTTGCCACCCCGTGTTCACGGGTGAGCCACAGCGACATCTCGACGTCGTTCAGGTCCGGGCGGATGGCTGAGTAGTCGACCAGCTGGAAGTAAGTGCCAGCGGTGCGGGTGAACTGAAAGCGTGACGTGGCCAGCAGATCGCAGAACAGGTCGCGCTTGGCCTGGTAGAAGGCCGGGAGTTCTTCGACGTGCTCCGGATGCTCGGCCATGAAATCGGCCAGCGCCCATTGCAGCGGGGTCACACCACAGAAGTTGACGTACTGATGGACCTTGCGCAGTTCAGCGCTCAGTGCCGGCGGAGCGACGACATAGCCGGTCTTCCAGCCAGTAACGTGATAGGTCTTGCCGAACGAGCTGACGACAAAGGCACGCTGGTACAGCGCTTCAACGGCCAGCACACTGGCGTGCTGTACGCCGTCGAACACCAGGTGTTCATAGACCTCGTCGCTGATCAGGTAGATATCGCGGTCGGCGATCAACAGTGCCAGCTTGTCCAGGTCATCGCGACTGATCAGCGTGCCGCTGGGGTTATGCGGCGAGTTGAGGATGATCATTCGTGTACGTGGGCTCAGGGCATCAGTGAGCTTCTGCCAGTCGATGGCAAATTGACCATCGGTGAGCTGTACATGCACGCAACGCCCGCCGGCCAGTTCGACCGAAGGCTCGTAGCTGTCATAGCACGGGTCGAAGACAATCACTTCATCACCGGCACGAATGACTGCATGGATGGCACAAAAGATCGCTTCGGTGGCACCCGGGGTAATGGTGACCTCCGTCTCGGCATCGACACTGACGCCATAACTGCGGGCGATCTTGGTCGCGACCTGCTGGCGCAACGCAGGCAAACCGGTCATCGGGCAATACTGATTATGACCGGCAGCGATATGCCGGCCGGCTGCATCGAGCAGGGCCTGGGGACCATTGAAATCGGGAAAACCCTGGGACAGGTTCAAGGCGCCGGTTTGCACGGCGAGCTGGGACATGGTGGTAAAGATGGTCGTGCCGACGTTCGGCAACTTGCTACTGATCATGAAGCCCTCTTTCCTGCTGAACAATCCGGCGGTCAGAGACCGAGCATAGCGGATTGAGTGGTCAGGAAAAAGGTTGAAACAGTCGCAGGTAATCGCGGGGCAAGCCCGCTCCCACAGGTTTTAATCAACCGGTGGGAGCGGGCTTGCCCCGCGATGCATTCAGCGTTTGTCTTTACGCTTCTTCTCGGCTTTCTTGTGGTGCGACATCAAGCGGCGCTTCTTGTTGACCTGGCGGTCGGTCAAGGCGTTCTTGTTGCCTTCGTACGGGTTCTCACCACCCTTGTACTCGATGCGGATCGGCGTACCGACCAGCTTGAGCACGCGGCGATAGGTGTTTTCCAGGTAGCGCGAGTAGGATTTGGGTACTTTCTCGACCTGGTTACCGTGGATCACGATGATCGGCGGGTTGGCGCCCCCCAGGTGGGCATAGCGCAGCTTGATCCGGCGACCGTTGACCATCGGCGGCTGGTGATCGCTGATCGCGTCTTCGAGGATCTGGGTCAGGCGGCTGGTCGGCCAGCGGGTGACCGCCGACTTGAAGGAGTTCTGCACCGACTGGTACAGGTTGCCCACACCAGTGCCGTGCAGCGCCGAAATGAAGTGGATGTCGGCGAAGTCGACGAAGAACAGCCGGCGTTCCAGCTCGGTCTTCACGTAGTCGCGTTCACCTGGCTGCATGCCATCCCACTTGTTCAGGGCGATAACGATGGCGCGGCCGGCTTCCAGGGCAAAGCCCAGCAGGTTCAGGTCATGGTCAACCACGCCTTCGCGGGCATCCATGACGAAGATGACCACGTTGGCATCCTTGATCGCCTGCAGGGTTTTGACCACGGAGAACTTTTCGACTTCTTCGTGGATCTTGCCGCGCTTGCGCACCCCGGCGGTGTCGATCAGGGTGTACTTCTCTTCATTACGCTCGAAGGGAATGTAGATACTGTCGCGGGTGGTGCCCGGCTGATCGTAAACGATTACCCGGTCTTCACCGAGCATGCGGTTGACCAGGGTCGATTTGCCGACGTTCGGACGACCGATGATGGCGATCTTGATGCCATCTTTCTCGCTCGGGCCAGGGATGCGTACCGCTTCTTCGCCTTCGGCGACGTCGGTATCGATCTCTTCTACATTGTCGCGCGGGAAGTCGCTGAGCACGGCTTCAAGCAGGTTGTTGACGCCACGGCCCTGAGCTCCGGCGACGCCGATGGCGTTGCCCATGCCCAACGGCGAGAACTCGGCGATGGCAATCTGCGGATCGATGTTGTCGATCTTGTTGGCGACCAGGAACGAGCGCTTGTTGCGCTTGCGCAGGTGCTCGGAAATCATCTGGTCGGCGGCGGTCAGACCGGCGCGGGCGTCAACCAGGAACAGCACCACATCGGCTTCTTCGATGGCCAGCAGCGACTGCTCGGCCATTTTCTCGTCCATGCCATGCTCGTCACCGGAAATACCACCGGTGTCGACCAGGATGTACGAGCGGCCTTGCCAGCTTGCTTCACCGTATTGGCGGTCACGGGTCAGCCCGGACAGGTCGCCGACGATAGCGTCACGGGTCCTGGTCAGGCGGTTGAACATGGTGGATTTACCGACGTTCGGTCGGCCCACCAGGGCGATTACGGGAACCATGCGGCTCTCCACTTCATAAATTCAGAAAATACAAAGGCCGCTGCACTGCAGCGGCCGGAGTTCGGGCGGCACCCGAAGTGCCGCAGCCCGAGGCCTGCACGGCCTCAAGCATAGCCTCAGCGGATGGTCAGCGCCTCGAGCTTGCCGCTGTTGCCGTACACATAGATGGTGTCACCCACCACCAGCGGACGGGCGCGCAGGCCATCGCTGTCGATACGCTCACGACCGACGAAGCGACCGTCGACCTGGCTGAGCAGGTGCAGGTAGCCTTCCAGGTCACCTACTGCTACATAGCTGGAGAACACTTCCGGCGCCGACAATTGACGACGTGCCAGCGAATCGTTGCTCCACAGGGCGCTCGAAGAACGCTCGTCGATGCCTTCCACGGTACCCGAAGCCAGGCTCACGTAGACGTTACCGAAGCCCTGGGCCACACCGGTGTAGCTGGAAGCATCACGCTGCCACAACACCCGGCCGCTTTCCAGATCCAGGCCGGCAACCCGCCCCTGGTAGCTGGTCACGTACAGGGTACCGCCAGACAGCAGCAGGCCGCCGTCGATATCGACAACCCGGTCAAGCTCCGAGCGACCCTGCGGGATGGCCACACGTTGCTCCCAGACCGGTACACCGTTACGGGTATCGAGGGCGACGACCTTACCGGTCGACAGACCAGCAACTGCCAGGTGGTTGGTCACGATCGGCGCACCGGTACCACGCAGTGTCAGTACCGCTGGAGTGCTTTCGTAGATCCAGCGGCGATCACCGGTGCTGGCATCCAGGCCGATCACACGGTCGTCCTGGGTTTGCACCACCACCACGTCACCGTTGGTGGCAGGCGGCGCCAGCACTTCACTGGTAACACGCGAACGCCAGCGTTGCTCACCGGTACTGGCATCCAGAGCGATCACTTCACCGCGCAGGGTACCGAGCATGACCATGCCGTAACCGACGCCAACGGCACCGGAGACAGGCAGTTCAAGATCCTTTTTCCAGGCCACGTCGCCGGTATTGCGATCCATGGCCATCACCACGCCGGTCACATCGGCGGCGTAGATACGATCGTTCTCGATCGCCGGGACCAGCATGTTGAAGGACTCGCCCTGACCGTCACCGATCGAACGACTCCATTGCTTCTTCAGGACCACCTCTTCGGTGAACTTGGTCAGCTCGGCCGGCGGCAATTCCTTTTTGCTGTTGCTGCTGCAACCCGCGGCCAGAATGGCCAGGGTCAGCACTGCTGCATGTTTCCAACCGATCACGTCACGCATCCCCTTTGGCCAGGTCGTCGAGCTTGAGTTGCAAACCACCGATCGCGGCGTCGTCAGACAGCGCGGCCTTGGCCTTTTCGTAAGCGGCATGGGCATCAGCAGCACGACCCAGCTGTACCAGCAGGTCGCCCTTGAGCTCTTCACGGCTGGCCAGGAACGCTTTGTCGGCGTCGCCGTCCAGCAGTTTCAGCGCTTCTTCAACCTTGTTCTGGGCAGCCAGGACGCGGGCCAGACGCTGACGGGCGATTTCGCCCAAGGTGTCATCAGCCGGCTTGTCGGCGATCGACTTGAGCTCGGCAGCAGCGTCATCGAGCTTGCCGGCCTCGACCGCGACCTTGGCCACGAACAGGCTGCCGTACTGGGCATAGGCGCTACCGCCAAACTCGTTCTTGAGCTTGCCGGAAAGTTCCGCGACCTTGGCCGCATCCGGCTCGCCGCTTGGCGTCAGGGTGGTTTCCAGCAGGGCCTGATAAAGGTTCGAGGCGCCTTGCGACTGGTTGCCCTGGTATTTCTGGAAGGCTTGCCAGCCGAACACTATTACCAGTGCCAGCAGGCCGCCGGTTACCAGTGGCTTGCCATTACGCTGCCACCAGTCCTTGAAGGCCGCCAGCTGTTCATCATCGGTACTCGACACCCCAATACTCCTTTTCACCAAATCGGCTGTTGACCCGCTTCACGCCTGCGCGAGGGAAGCTTCCAGGTGCTCTGCCAGAGCATCCCAGGCAATGTTTTGTTGTTCGCCCTGGCCACGCAGGGGTTTGAAACCTACCACTTGTTGCGCCAGTTCGTCGTCCCCCAGGATCAAGGCGAACAGCGCGTTGCTCTTGTCGGCCTTCTTGAACTGACTCTTGAAGCTGCCAGCACCGGCATTGACCTGCAGGCGCAGGTTCGGCAGGCGATCGCGCAGACGCTCGCTCAGGGCCAGGCCCGCCAGTTCTGCCTGCTCACCGAAGGCGCACAGGTAGACATCGACCTGACGGTTGATCGACTCGGGTACCTGCTCCAGGGTTTCCAGCAGCAGGATCAGGCGCTCGATACCCATGGCGAAACCAACGCCCGGGGTCGGCTTGCCGCCCATCTGCTCGACCAGGCCATCGTAGCGGCCACCGGCGCAGACAGTGCCCTGGGAGCCGAGCTTGTCGGTGACCCACTCGAACACGGTCTTGCTGTAGTAGTCCAGGCCGCGCACCAGCTTGGTGTTGATCACGAACGGGATACCGGCGGCGTCCAGACGTGCCTTGAGGCCATCGAAATGTACCCGCGACTCTTCGTCCAGGTAGTCTTCGAGCTTCGGCGCGCCAACCAGCACCGCCTGGGTGTTGGCGTCCTTGCTGTCGAGGATGCGCAGCGGGTTGGTCTTCAGGCGACGCTGACTGTCTTCGTCCAGCTGCTCCAGACGCGCCGAGAGGAACTCGACCAGCGCATCACGGTAGCGTGCACGGGCTTCGCTGGTGCCCAGGCTGTTGAGTTCGAGCTTGACCGCGTCACGGATCCCCAACAGGCCCCACAGGCGCCAGGTGAGGACGATCAACTCGGCGTCGATGTCCGGACCGTCGAGGTTGAAGACTTCGACGCCGATCTGGTTGAACTGGCGATAGCGACCCTTCTGTGGGCGCTCGTGGCGGAACATCTGGCCGATGTACCAGAGTTTCTGCACCTGGCCACCGCCGCTGATGCCGTGCTCGAGTACTGCACGCACGCAGGCCGCAGTGCCTTCCGGACGCAAGGTCAGGGAGTCACCGTTGCGGTCGGCGAAGGTGTACATCTCTTTTTCGACGATGTCGGTCACTTCACCGATCGAGCGCTTGAACAGCTCGGTGAACTCAACGATCGGCGTACGGATCTGACGATAGCCGTAGGTGTCCAGCAGGCCGGCGACGGTGCTCTCGAAATAGCGCCACAGCGGGGTCTGCTCGGGCAGGATGTCGTTCATGCCACGGATGGCTTGCAGCGATTTGCTCACGGAAAATCCTTACGAATCTGGGTATCAGCCACGGGCGATCAACGCCGCGTCGGCCTCGGCCTTTTCGGCCGCTTTCTGGCGGATGAGCCGTTCCAGCTCATCGACCAGGTTGTCATTGGTCAGCTTCTGCGCAGGTTTGCCATCGATGTAGATCAGGTTCGGCGTACCGCCGGTCAGCCCCACATGGGCTTCCTTGGCTTCGCCTGGACCATTGACCACACAGCCGATCACGGCCACGTCCATCGGTACCAGCAGGTCTTCCAGGCGCCCTTCCAGCTCGTTCATGGTCTTGACCACATCGAAATTCTGCCGCGAGCAGCTCGGGCAGGCGATGAAGTTGATACCACGCGAACGCAGGTGCAGGGACTTGAGGATGTCGTAACCGACTTTTACTTCCTCAACCGGGTCTGCCGCCAGGGAGATGCGAATAGTATCGCCAATCCCTTCGGCAAGCAGCATACCGAGGCCGACTGCGGATTTCACCGTGCCCGAACGCAGGCCACCGGCTTCAGTGATGCCCAGGTGCAGGGGCTGGATGATCTGCTTGGCCAACAGCCGATAGGCTTCGACCGCCATGAACACGTCGGAGGCCTTGACGCTGACCTTGAAGTCCTGGAAATCCAGGCGATCAAGGTGTTCGACGTGACGCATGGCCGACTCGACCAGCGCCGCCGGGGTTGGCTCGCCGTACTTTTTCTGCAGGTCCTTTTCCAGGGAACCGGCGTTGACGCCGATGCGGATCGGGATGCCGCGGTCACGGGCAGCGTCGACGACAGCACGCACGCGGTCTTCACGACCGATGTTGCCCGGGTTGATCCGCAGGCAGTCGACGCCCAGTTCGGCAACGCGCAAGGCAATACGGTAGTCGAAGTGGATATCGGCGACCAGCGGTACGCTGACCTGCTGTTTGATCCGGCCAAAAGCTTCGGCCGCGTCCATGTCCGGTACCGAGACACGAACGATGTCGACACCGGCATCAACCAGGCGGTTGATCTGTGCCACGGTGGCCGCGACATCGTTGGTGTCGGTGTTGGTCATGCTCTGCACGGCGATGGGGGCATCGCCGCCGACAGGAACATTACCTACCCAGATTTTTCGCGATTCGCGACGTTTGATCGGTGATTCGCCGTGCATGACTTATTGTCCCAACTTCAGGCGAGCAGTCTCGCCACTGGTGAACGGCGCAACGTCAACAGGCTGGCCGTTGTAGCTGACCTGCACGCCCCGGGCAAAGCCCAGGCGTACCGCAAACGGCGGCTTGCCGGTCAGGTCCAGGCTGTCGCCCTTGCGCTTGATGGCGCTGAACAGCACCTTGCCGTTGCCGTCAGTGACCGAAGTCCAGCAATCGGCGGTGAATTGCAGGTGCAGCTTGCCGCTGCCGGCAGGCGCCGGGGTCGGGGCCGCTGGTGCTGGCGTAGCGACCGGTGCGCTCGCCACCACCACAGGGGCGACGGGGGCGACCGGAGCAGGTGCCGGCGCTGCAGCTACCGGAGCGGCTGGTGCAGCAACGGGTGCAACAGGGGTAGTGACGGCCGGAGCTACCGGCACGAGCGGAGTGCTGCTTGGCGTTTGTGGCGCGGGCGCGGTTTCGGTCTGCTCAGTGGCCGCCGGGGCCTGCTCCAGGCTCAGCGGGGTGCTTTGCGGTTGCTGCGCGGCGCTGACAGCCTGGTCTTCAGGTTCGTCCAGCGGATGGATCTGGGTGGTGCCGTCGGCGCTTTCGACCTCGACATGTTCCAGGGCCATGTTGACCAGGTCTTTGCTGCTCTGGCTGCCCTGCTCCTGCCACCAGAAGAAGCCGCCACCAATCACCACAACCAACAGCAACAGGCTGACGACGCGCAGAATGTTGTGCGAGAGCCGCACCGGCTCTTCAATGCGACCCAACGCGTGCACGTCGCTGCCCTGGGCATCGGTACCGGTGCATTGGTCAAAAGCTTGCACCAGCGCCGCCTGATCCATGTCCAGCAACTTGGCATAGGCACGGATGTAGCCACGGGCAAAGGTGTGACCAGGCAGCTTGTCGAAGGCGCCGGCTTCAAGGTTGTTCAATGAGCTCACGGTCAGGTTCAGCTTGTGAGCCACTTCGGCTTGCGACCAGCCCCTGTTCTCACGGGCCTGACGCAGAGTCTCACCTGGATTCTCGCGAGTCGCTGCTGCTACTTCGGGATGCGCCGCTTTCATCATTGCTCCGACAGGTATTGCTGATATTCCGGCGTACCGGGATAAAGTCGTTGTAATTGCAGGCCCAGATCGGTGGCCTTGTTCCGTTCTTCGAAGACGCTGGCCAGGCGACTGCCCAGCAGCAAGCTGCGGGCACTGTGGTCGCTCAGCTGGCTGAAACGATCGTAGTAGTCACGGGCCGGCACATAATGCCTGTCTTCGTAAGACAACTCAGCCATTTCCAGCAACGCGCGTGGTTGCTGCTGGTTGAGCCGTAAAGCTTTTACCAGGTATTCCTGCGCCTGGTCGCGCTGGCCCAGCCGCAACGCGGTCAGGCCGAGACTCTCGAATACTCGTGAACGCTCAGGATACAGGGTATCGGCCGCAGCTTGGGCAAACATCTGCTGCGCCTGGACGTATTGCCCCTGAGCATAAAGGAAACTGCCGTAATTGTTACGGGTCCGCGTGTCGTCCGGGCGACTGGCCAGGGCCTTGCGGTAGTGCTTCTGCGCCAGTTCCGATTCGTCTTCGGCCTGATACACCAAAGCCAGGGCACCGTTTGCAGCGGCGTCCTGGCTATCGAGATCAAGCGCTTTTTTCAGCGGCCCTTTGGCCTGCTCGGTCAAACCTTGTTGCAAATAACCCAACCCCAACTGCACGTAGGCCTGCCCGGCCTGCGCGCGCCCTTCGCGCGTCGCCAGCGTGTCCGAACTCCCGCCGGACACGCAGCCTGCAAGCAGGGCGAGCGACAGAATCGACAGCGCGACGCGCAAGGTCATGGAGTTCCTCTCTTCAGTTGCGCACGGCGCTGTCTTGCATTTCGCCTTCAGCGTTCAACTGACGCACGGCGATATAGCGCTCGCTGCGGCGGGTCCGGTCCATCACCTGCCCTACCAGCTGACCACAGGCGGCGTCGATGTCTTCACCACGGGTGGTGCGCACCGTCACGTTGTAGCCGGCGTGGTGCAGGTGGTCCTGGAAACGGCGGATAGCGTTGTTGCTCGGCCGCTCGTAACCGGAATGCGGGAACGGATTGAACGGGATCAAGTTGATCTTGCACGGCACGTTCTTGAGCAGCTCGGCCATTTCCACGGCGTGTTCGAGCTTGTCGTTGACGTCCTTGAGCAGGGTGTACTCAATGGTCAACACACGCTTTTCACCGAGTTGTGACATGTAGTTCATGCACGACTCGAGCAGGACCTTGAGCGGGTATTTCTTGTTGATCGGCACCAGTTCGTTGCGCAGCGCATCGTTCGGCGCGTGCAGCGACAGGGCCAGGGAGACGTCGATGTGCTTGGCCAGCTCATCGATCATCGGTACCACGCCGGAGGTGGACAGGGTCACCCGGCGCTTGGAAATGCCGTAGCCGAGGTCGTCCATCATCAAATGCATGGCGGCGACCACGTTATCGAAGTTCAGCAGCGGCTCACCCATGCCCATCATCACCACGTTGGTGATGGCGCGGTCGATGGTGGCGGGAATGCTGCCGAACGATTTGTTGGCAATCCACACCTGGCCGATGACTTCGGCGGCGGTGAGGTTGCTGTTGAATCCTTGCTTGCCGGTGGAGCAGAAACTGCAGTCCAGGGCGCACCCGGCCTGAGACGAGACACACAAGGTGCCACGCTTGCCCTGGGGGATGTACACGGTCTCGACGCAGCTGCCGGACGCCACGCGCACCACCCATTTACGGGTGCCGTCGCTGGAGATGTCCTCGCTGACCACTTCCGGACCGCGAATCTCGGCAACAGCCTTGAGCTTTTCGCGCAAGGCCTTGCCGACATTCGTCATGGCGTCGAAATCATCGACGCCAAAGTGGTGAATCCATTTCATTACCTGACCGGCACGGAAACGCTTCTCCCCGATAGAGTCGAAGAATTTTTCCATTTCCGGCTGGGTCAGCCCCAACAGGTTAGTTTTGCCAGTCGATGTCGTCATGGATTCACCCTCACCCGTAAGCTTTCGCTTAGCGAGTGGTTACCTCGGTAGCTGCGAAGAAGTAAGCGATTTCGCGAGCAGCAGCGGCTTCGGAGTCCGAACCGTGAACGGCGTTGGCGTCGATGGATTCAGCGAAGTCGGCGCGGATGGTGCCTGGAGCAGCTTCTTTAGGGTTGGTAGCGCCCATCAGCTCACGGTTCAGAGCGATGGCGTTTTCGCCTTCCAGAACCTGAACAACAACTGGACCGGAGATCATGAAAGCAACCAGGTCACCGAAGAAACCGCGCTCTTTGTGCTCAGCGTAGAAGCCTTCGGCTTCGGCTTTGGACAGTTGCTTCAGTTTCGAAGCAACGATTTTCAGGCCAGCTTCTTCGAAGCGGGAAGTGATCTTGCCGATCACGTTCTTGGCAACGGCGTCAGGCTTGATGATCGAGAAAGTACGTTGAACAGCCATGGTGTAACTCCAGAAACGTTGAGTGAAGCGAAAAATTAAACCCGCGAATTATACGCGGGTTCCAGGGGATTGCCTAACCTGCCGAGCGCGCTCAGTCGGCTTCTTCGATCCAGGCCGCCTGGATGGCTTCGAGAACCTTCTCGCCGCCACGCTGCGGATCGTCACTGAACTCCGGCAAAGCCAGCACCCACTGGTGCAGATCGACGAAGTTCACATAACGAGGATCGACTTCCGGCTTGCTTTCGGCAAGCTGGATTGCAATTTCAAGTACATCAACCCATTTCAGGCTCATGTCAGCTCCAGATCAATGCGGCGCTTCGGCGGCGTGGTTGAGGGAGTACTTGGGAATCTCGACCGTCAGATCTTCGGTGCCGACCTTGGCCTGACAGGTCAGGCGCGACGTCGGTTCCAGGCCCCAGGCACGGTCAAGATAGTCCTCTTCCAGCTCATCAGCTTCATTGAGCGAGTTGAAGCCTTCGCGAATCACGCAGTGGCACGTGGTGCAAGCGCAGACGCCGCCGCAGGCGCTTTCGATTTCGATGTGGTTGTCATGCGCCACTTCGAGGATCGACTTACCTGTCTCGGCTTCTACAACCATGCCATCCGGGCAGAACTTCTCGTGGGGCAGAAAAATCACCTGCGGCATCTGTTACTCCTCGATCTCATTCAGGTTGCGCCCGGCCAACGCGGCTTTTACCGTCGAATCAAGGCGACGGGCGGCAAAGGCATCGGTCACCTGCGACAGACGTTTGGTCTGTTGCTCGATGGCAGCGCCATCGGTGCCGTTGATCAAATCACGCAAGTCTTGCATTTGTTGCTCGATAGCCAGGCGCTCTTCGGCGTCCAGCAGGCGTTCGCCATCGGCGTCCAGGGCACCCTGCACCGCCTCAAGCAGACGCTCGGCGTCAACCTGGTGCTCACGCAACTGGCGAGCGACCTTGTCAAAACCGGCATGTTCGAAGGAATCCTTGAGCATGCGAGCGATTTCGCCGTCGGTCAGACCGTAGGACGGCTTGACCTGGATGCTTGATTCGACGCCCGACCCCAGCTCGCGCGCCGAAACGCTGAGCAGGCCGTCGGCATCGACCTGGAAGGTCACGCGAATCTTCGCCGCACCGGCAACCATCGCCGGAATACCCCGCAGCTCGAAGCGCGCCAGCGAGCGGCAGTCGCTGATCAATTCACGTTCGCCTTGCAGCACGTGGATCATCATCGCCGATTGGCCATCTTTATAGGTGGTGAACTCCTGGGCACGGGCGACCGGGATGGTGGTGTTGCGCGGAATCACCTTCTCCATCAGCCCGCCCATGGTTTCAAGCCCCAGGGACAGCGGGATCACATCAAGCAGCAGCAGTTCGCCACCATCGCGGCGGTTGCCGGCCAGGGTATCGGCCTGGATCGCGGCACCGATGGCGACCACCTGATCCGGATCGATTTCGGTCAACGGGGTGCGGCCAAACAGGGCACCGACCGCCTCACGCACACGCGGAACGCGGGTCGAACCACCGACCATGACCACCGCGCCGACCTCTTCAAGCTCGACACCACTGTCACGCACGGCGCGACGGCAAGCCTTGAGGCTACGGGCGATCATCGGCTCGATCAACGCGTCGAAGGCGCTGCGGGTCAGCTCCGCCTGCCAGTTGCCATAGGCAACACTGACCGAGTCAGCATCGGTCAGGGCTTCCTTGGCCGCGCAAGCGGTTTGCAGCAGCTGGCGCTGGGCACCCGGATCAAGGTCCGAGGACAGGCCGGCCTGCTCGACGATCCAGCTGGCGACTGCGTGATCGAAGTCGTCGCCGCCCAGGGCGCTGTCGCCACCGGTGGCCAACACTTCAAAGACGCCGCCGGTCAGGCGCAGGATCGAGATATCGAAAGTCCCGCCACCCAGGTCATAGATAGCCACCAGGCCTTCGGCGTTCTGGTCCAGACCATAGGCCACGGCCGCTGCAGTCGGCTCATTGAGCAGACGCAAGACGTTCAGACCGGCCAGGCGCGCAGCGTCCTTGGTGGCTTGGCGCTGAGCATCGTCGAAATAGGCTGGAACAGTAATGACCGCACCGACCAACTCGCCACCCAAGGTCTCTTCAGCGCGCTGACGCAGAACCTTGAGGATATCGGCCGAGACTTCCACCGGGCTTTTCGGGCCCTGAATGGTGTCGATGAACGGCATGTGCGATTCACCGCCGACAAAGCGGTATGGCAGTTGCTCGCCCAGCTGCTTGACGTCCGCCAGGCCACGGCCCATCAGGCGCTTGACCGACAGCACGGTATTGAGCGGATCGCTGGAGGCGGCATCGCGCGCGACCTGACCGACATCGATGTGATCAGCGTGATAACGCACCGCCGAAGGCAGGATGACCCGGCCTTGAGCGTCAGGCAGGGGCTCGCTACGGCCGCTGCGCAGGGCGGCAACCAGGGAGTTGGTGGTACCAAGGTCAATACCCACCGCCAGGCGGCGCTGGTGCGGCTGAGGACTCTGACCGGGTTCGGCAATCTGCAGTAGGGCCATGCTTATCTGAATACCAGGGGCGCCGCCAGAGGCAGCGCCGGGTTAATCGTCGAGGCGCTCTTCCAGCTGGCGCACTTCATAGGCGAGCTTGTCGAGAAACTGCATGCGGCGCATCAGGCGCTCGGCCTGTTCGCGCTGCGCAGCATCATCCCAGCAGGCGGCGAAGTCCTCGTTGAGTGCTTCCTGGGCGGTTTTCAGGCGACGCTTGAAAACCGCCACGCCATCGAGGTCGGCACTGTCCTGCAGGTCTTCGAGTTCTTCGCGCAATTGCATCTGCTGCAGCAGGAACTCGGGATCATGGACGGTGACTTCCTGCGGCACTTCATGGCCGCCGATCGCCAACAGGTAGCGGGCACGCCGGGGCGCGCTCTTGAGAGTCTGGTAGGCCTCGTTCAGCGCAGCCGAACGCTCCAGCGCAATGCGCTGTTTACGTTCGGAGGCATCGGCGAAGCGATCCGGATGGACCTCGCGGGCCAGCTCGCGATAGCGAACGGCCAACTTGTCGAGATCCAGGCGGAAGCCAGGTTGCAGGTCAAACAGGGCGAAATGACAAGGAGTACCCACGCGCAGCCTCAGACGTTGAAGCTTTCGCCGCAGCCACACTCACCGCGTACGTTGGGGTTGTTGAACTTGAAGCCTTCGTTCAACCCTTCCTTGACGAAATCCAGCTCGGTGCCGTCGAGGTACGTCAGGCTTTTCGGATCGATGATCACTTTCTGGCCATGGCTTTCGAAGACCTGGTCTTCGTCGGCCAGCTCATCGACGAACTCCAGCACATAGGCCAGGCCCGAGCAGCCGGTGGTGCGCACGCCGAGGCGAATTCCAACGCCTTTGCCGCGCCCATCAATGGAGCGCCGCACATGGTTGGCGGCGGCTTCTGTCATGCTGATAGCCATCGAGACTCCTTACCTGCAACAGGCGAACTTAGAGCAAACCTTTCTTCTGCTTGTAATCGCGAACGGCCGCCTTGATGGCGTCCTCTGCGAGTACCGAGCAGTGGATTTTCACTGGCGGCAGCGCCAGTTCTTCGGCCAGCTGGGTGTTCTTGATGGTTTCGGCTTCGTCCAGCGTCTTGCCCTTCATCCACTCGGTGGCCAGGGAGCTGGAGGCGATGGCCGAACCACAGCCGTAGGTCTTGAACTTGGCATCTTCGATGACGCCCTGCTCGTTGACCTTGATCTGCAGACGCATTACGTCGCCGCACGCTGGAGCACCGACCATGCCGGTGCCGACATCCGGGTCTTCGGCATTCATCTTGCCGACGTTACGCGGGTTTTCGTAGTGGTCGATGACCTTTTCACTGTATGCCATGGTGCAATTCCTTCCTCATCAGAGAGCCGCTCTTGCCGGCGACTACTTAGTGCGCAGCCCACTCAATCTTGGAGATGTCGACGCCGTCTTTGTACATATCCCACAGCGGCGACAGTTCGCGCAGCTTGGTCACGGCCTCGCAAACCTTCTGCGCGGCGTAGTCGATTTCTTCTTCGGTGGTGAAACGACCGAAGGTGAAGCGGATCGAGCTGTGTGCCAGTTCGTCGTTGCGGCCCAGGGCGCGCAACACGTAGGACGGCTCAAGCGAAGCCGAAGTACAGGCCGAGCCGGACGAAACGGCCAGGTCCTTGAGCGCCATGATCAGCGACTCGCCTTCGACATAGTTGAAGCTCAGGTTCAGGTTGTGCGGGATGCGCGCGGTCATGCAGCCGTTGATGTACAGCTCTTCCAGACCTTCAACCTGCTTGTAGAAGCGGTCGCTCAGGGCCTTGATGCGCACGTTCTCGCTGGCCATCAGCTCCTTGGCGATGGCGAAGGCTTCACCCATGCCGACGATCTGGTGGGTCGCCAGGGTGCCCGAACGCATGCCGCGCTCGTGACCGCCACCGTGCATGGTGGCTTCCAGGCGCACACGAGGCTTGCGGCTGACGTACAGCGCGCCGATACCTTTAGGGCCGTAGGTTTTGTGAGCAGAGAACGACATCAGGTCGACTTTCAGCTTCTGCAGGTCGATTTCGACCTTGCCGGTCGACTGGGCCGCATCAACGTGGAACATGACGCCGCGAGCGCGGGTCAGTTCGCCGATGGCAGCGATATCGTTGATGGTGCCGATTTCGTTGTTCACATGCATGATCGACACCAGGATGGTGTCATCACGCAGGGCAGCTTCAACCATGGCCGGAGTGATCAGGCCATCGGCGCCTGGCTCGATGTAGGTGACTTCGAAGCCTTCGCGCTCCAGCTGACGAGTGCTGTCCAGAACAGCCTTGTGCTCGATCTTGGAGGTGATCAGGTGCTTGCCCTTGGTGCCGTAGAAGTGCGCGACGCCCTTGATTGCCAGGTTGTCGGACTCGGTGGCACCGCTGGTCCAGACAATTTCCCGCGGGTCGGCATTGACCAGGTCAGCGACCTGGCGGCGGGCGTTCTCGACCGCTTCTTCGGCTTTCCAGCCAAAGACGTGGGAGCGCGACGCCGGGTTACCGAAGTTTCCGTCGACCAGCAGGCAGTCGCTCATCTTCTGGGCAACGCGTGGGTCGACCGGTGTGGTCGCGGAGTAATCGAGGTAGATCGGCAACTTCATTGAATATCTCCTATCAGGCGGTCGCGCCGCGCGTCGAAACGGTCATTCGACGGCGGACGTCTCAATCTTGTCCAGCTGCGGTGCCCGGCCTGCAATACGACGCAGGTCCTGGCGCTGGGCGACTTCTTGTACCTCACGGCGAGTAACAAGGTCAGCCAGGCTGATGCCGCTGAGAAACTCGTGAATCTGCTGGCTCAGGTCACACCACAAGTGGTGAGTCAGGCAGGTGTCGCCGGCGTGGCAATCACCCAGGCCCTGGCAGCGTGTGGCGTCGACCGATTCATTGACCGCGTCGATAACCTGGGCGACCTGAATGCTCTCCATGCTTCGCGACAGCTGATAGCCGCCGCCAGGTCCGCGCACACTGGAAACCAGGCTGCTGCGGCGCAGCTTTGCAAACAGCTGCTCCAGATAAGAGAGGGAGATGCCTTGGCGTTCGGAAATGTCGGCCAGAGACACCGGCCCATGCTGCGCGTGCAACGCCAGGTCGAGCATGGCGGTCACGGCGTATCGGCCTTTTGTAGTCAGTCGCATGGCTAGTAGGTACCACGGGGTTACGGGATGGGAGCGAGTATGCTATTCCCGAGCATTTAAGTCAACTATAAGACCTAGTGCTTTAGTCGGGTTTACCGCAAGACGGCGGCCGAATAATAGCAAACTAAGGGGCGTCTGCGCACGCCCCTTCTGTCAATGCGTCGACGCGTCGCTACGCGCTTCGTCCTTGATCTCGGCGAAGTCTTCTTCGCGCAGCGCTGGCAATTCCTTGGCGCAGTAGTCACTGCCCAGGCTCTTCAGCGCACCGCACATATCCTCCAGGCGCCCATCGACTGCCTGCAGGTGATCGAGCAACTGACCAATGGCACGGGCCACCGGGTCCGGCATATCTTCACTGACGCCGTAGGCATCGAAGCCGATCTTCTCGGCCATGGCTTTGCGCTTGGCTTCAACTTCGGCGTCGGTCTTGACGATGATGCGCCCGGGGATACCTACGGCAGTAGCGCCCGCCGGCACTGCCTTGGTTACCACGGCATTAGAGCCGATCTTGGCCCCGGCACCGACGGTAAAAGGCCCCAGCACCTTGGCTCCGGCACCCACCACCACGCCATCTTCCAGGGTCGGATGGCGCTTGCCCTTGTTCCAGCTGGTGCCGCCCAGGGTTACCCCCTGGTACAGGGTGACATCGTCGCCGATCTCGGCCGTTTCACCGATCACGATACCCATGCCATGGTCGATGAAAAAGCGCCGACCGACCTTGGCCCCCGGATGAATCTCGATGCCAGTCATCCAGCGCCCGAAGTTCGATACCAGCCGGGCCAGCCATTTCAGTTCCCGCTTCCACAAGGCATGCGCCGCGCGATGCAGCCAGATTGCGTGCATGCCCGGATAGCAGGTCAGCACATCAAAGGCATTGCGCGCCGCCGGGTCACGATGGAAAACGCTCTGGATATCTTCACGCAGACGCTCGAACATCTATTGATCCTTCAATTTGTGCGGCTCGCCGCGAACCGCTTTCTGGGTTTCCGTGAGTATGCCGCGCAAAATACTCATCTCCGATCGATTGACCGAACTGCGCCCGTACAAGCGGCGCAAACGCGGCATCAGGTGCTTGGGCTTCTGCGGGTCGAGAAATCCGATCTCGACCAACGTCTTTTCCAGGTGTTCATAGAACAATTCCATTTCATCCATGGTCGCCAGCTCGCTACTGCGAACCGACGTCACCTCGAATTTTTCCACCTTCGACGGCTGGCCTTCGGCAGCCAGCCAGGCCATGCGCACTTCATAGGCCAATACCTGCACTGCCGCCGCCAGATTCAGGGAGCTGAAATCGGGATTGGAGGGGATATGCACATGAAAATGGCATCGCTGCAACTCTTCGTTGGTCAGTCCGGCGTATTCACGGCCAAACACCAGGGCAATCTCTTCGCCCTGAACGGCATGCTCAACAACCTTGCTGCCGCATTCGCGCGGATCGACCAGCGGCCAGGGAATACGACGCTCACGGGCACTGGTACCAAACACCAGATTGCAGCCGACCAGCGCCTCTTCGAGGGTGGCAACCACCTGGGCGCCGCCCAGTACATCATCGGCACCCGACGCACGGGCATCGGCCTCATGCGACGGAAAATCCTGCGGATCGACCAGCACCAGGCGCGACAAGCCCATGTTTTTCATGGCACGCGCAGCGCCGCCGATATTGCCGGGGTGGCTGGTATTGACCAGAACAACACGAATATTTTGCAGCAAGGCGAGCGCTCACAGACACGGGAAAGAGACAGCAAATCTTACAGAACACACCGACTTTACGCTACGAAAGCAAATGTCACCCTTCTTCGCGCAAAGTTTTCTGCTAGAATGTTCGGCTTTCTTTAACGACCCAGGTGAAACGTCCATGCAGCCCATGCTGAATATCGCGCTGCGCGCCGCCCGCAGCGCCAGTGAATTGATTTTCCGCTCCATCGAGCGCCTGGATACCATCAAGGTTGATGAAAAAGACGCCAAGGATTACGTCTCGGAAGTCGATCGCGCCGCAGAGCAGAAAATCATTGATGCCCTGCGCAAGGCCTACCCGAATCACTCCATCTACGGCGAAGAAACCGGCCTGCACGCCGGCACCGGCGAAGAAGGCAAGGACTACCTGTGGATCATCGACCCACTGGACGGCACCACCAACTTCCTGCGTGGCATTCCGCACTTTGCTGTCAGCATTGCCTGCAAATACCGTGGCCGCCTTGAGCACGCCGTGGTTCTGGACCCTGTCCGCCAGGAAGAATTCACCGCCAGCCGTGGCCGTGGCGCCCAACTGAACGGTCGTCGCCTGCGCGTCAGCGCCCGCACCAGCCTGGAAGGCGCTCTGCTGGGTACCGGCTTCCCGTTCCGCGATAACCAGATGGCTGACCTGGACAACTACCTGGGCATGTTCCGCGCCCTGGTTGGCCAGACTGCCGGCATCCGCCGCGCTGGCGCTGCCAGCCTGGACCTGGCCTACGTCGCCGCCGGCCGCTTCGATGCCTTCTGGGAATCGGGCCTGTCGGAATACGACATGGCTGCAGGCGCCCTGCTGATCCAGGAAGCTGGCGGCCTGGTGAGCGACTTCACCGGCGGCCACGACTTCCTTGAAAAGGGTCACATCGTCGCTGGCAACATCAAGTGCTTCAAGGCCGTGCTGACCGCTATCCAGCCGCACCTGCCAGCTTCGATCAAACGCTAAGCGTCGATCGAACATAAAAAAAGCACCCTTCGGGGTGCTTTTTTTATGGCTGCGGGAGCTTACTGGCCTGGCTGGGCCTCACTCAGGATCAGCTTGCCCTCTTTATCCAGCGGAATCTGCGCACCCGGATCACGATCCATACGCACCTGACCGACCTTTTCGCCAATCGAATACTTCACGTCATAGCCAACCACTTTCTCGCTCAGGTCATTGACCGTGTTGCAGCGAGTTTGCGTGGTCGTGTAGGTATCGCGCTCCTGCATACCTTCCTGCACTTTGTTACCGGCATAGCCGCCACCGACCGCACCGGCCACCGTGGCAATCTTTTTGCCGGTACCACCACCAATCTGGTTACCCAGCAGGCCACCCGCCAAAGCACCGACCACGGTACCGGCAATCTGGTGCTGGTCCTTGACTGGCGCCTGACGCGTAACAGTCACGTCCTTGCATACTTCTCGTGGCGTTTTCACGGTCTGTTTGACCGGCTGCACCGCCAGCACCTCAGCGTATTCCGGCCCACTCTTGACCAGGTTGTAGGTGGCTACAGCACCTCCGGCAGTCACACCGACCGCACCCAGAACCGCACCCACCAGCATTGACTTGTTCACGTGAACCTCCTGATCGTACCTGCGGGAACTTTGCCCGCCTTCTCCCTGCCTTGGAGCATAAAAAAAGGCGCGAGTTCAATACTCGCGCCTTCTTCTACGACGAACAGCGTGGGAAAAACCCTTATGGACGGTCGTCCACGCCTTCGGCCTTGGCCGGAGGAATCAGGTCTTCGCTGCTCAGGTTCAGCCAGATCAGTACCACGTTGGCGATGTAGATCGACGAGTAGGTACCGGCCATGACACCGATGAACAAGGCCAGCGAGAAGCCCCACAGGTTGTCACCGCCGAAGAACAGCAGTGCGGCGATGGCCAACAGGGTCGACACCGAGGTGGCCACGGTACGCAGCAGGGTCTGGGTGGTCGAGATGTTGATGTTCTCGATCAGCGAAGCCTTGCGCAGTACCCGGAAGTTCTCACGCACCCGGTCGAACACCACGATGGTGTCGTTGAGCGAGTAACCGATGATCGCCAGTACTGCCGCCAGCACCGTCAGGTCGAAGGTGATCTGGAAGAACGACAGGATACCCATGGTCACGACCACGTCATGCACCAGCGAAAGGATCGCACCCAGGGCGAACTTCCACTGAAAGCGGAACGCCAGGTAGATCATGATGCCGCCCAGAGCCAGCAACATGCCCAGACCACCCTGGTCGCGCAGTTCTTCACCGACCTGCGGGCCGACGAACTCGACGCGCTTGACCACAGCCGGGTTGTCGCTGCTGACTTTCTGCAGCGCCTCGGAAACGCGGTTACCCAGCATCGGGTCATCGCCCGGCATACGCACCAGCAAATCGGTGGTAGCGCCGAAGCTCTGTACAACTGCATCTTCGAAGCCGGCCTTGACCAGCTCCTCACGCACCTGGCCGAGGTTGGCCGGACGCTCGTAGGTCAGCTCGATGAGCGTACCGCCGGTGAAGTCCAGGCCGAAGTTGAGCCCTTTGTAGAACCAGCTGAACAGCGCCAGTACGGTAAGAAGCAGGGTGACGCCGAACGCAACGTTGCGCACACCCATGAAGTTAATGGTACGTAACATGGCAGCCCCTTAAACCCACAGCTTCTTGAGATCACGCCCACCGCAGGTCAGGTTGACCATTGCGCGGGTAACCATGACGGCCGTGAACATCGAGGTGAAAATCCCGAGGGACATGGTAACCGCGAAGCCCTTGACCGGGCCGGTACCCATGGCGAAGAGGATGCCGCCGACCAGCAAGGTGGTCAGGTTGGCGTCGACAATCGCGGTATAGGCACGGTTGAAGCCTTCGTGGATAGCACGCTGGATCGACATGCCATTGGCCAGCTCTTCGCGAATCCGCGAGAAGATCAGCACGTTGGCGTCAACCGCCATACCCATGGTCAGGACGATACCGGCAATACCCGGCAGGGTCAGGGTTGCCCCCAGCAGCGACATCAGCGCCAGCAGCATGACCATGTTACCGGCCAGGGCGATGGTAGCGATCAGGCCAAAGGCACGGTAGATAGCCATGATGAACAGCGAGACGAACAGCATGCCCCACAGCGACGCATCGATACCCTTGGTGATGTTGTCGGCACCCAGGCTCGGGCCGATGGTGCGCTCTTCAGCGAAGTACATCGGTGCGGCCAGGCCACCAGCACGCAGCAGCAGGGCCAGCTCGGACGACTCACCCTGACCGTTGAGGCCGGTGATGCGGAACTGACTACCCAGCGGCGACTGGATGGTCGCCAGGCTGATGATCTTCTTCTCTTCGGTGAAGGTCTGGACGGCGACGTCTTTTTCCACGCCATCAACCATCTGCTTCACGTAGCGCGTGGTTGGACGCTGCTCGATGAAGATCACCGCCATGCTGCGACCGACGTTGCTGCGGGTAGCGCGACTCATCAGCTCGCCACCGTGACCATCCAGACGGATGTTCACTTGCGGACGGCCTTGCTCGTCGAAGCTGGCCTGTGCGTCGGTTACCTGGTCACCGGTGATGATCAGGCCACGCTCGACCGCTGCCGAACGACCGCCTTCACGGAACTCGAAGGTTTCGGTGGTAGCTTTCGAAGCACCCGGCTCGGCACCCAGACGGAACTCCAGGTTGGCGGTCTTGCCAAGGATACGCTTGGCTTCGGCTGTGTCCTGCACACCCGGCAGCTCGACCACGATGCGGTTGGCGCCCTGGCGCTGTACCAGTGGCTCGGCCACGCCCAGCTCGTTGACCCGGTTACGCACCGTGGTCAGGTTCTGCTTGATCGAGTATTCACGGATTTCCGCGACCTTGGCCGGGGTAATCGCCAGACGCAGCACCGACAAGCCGTTACGCTCGGTGGTGGTCAACTCGAAATCATTGAAATTCTTGCGGATCAGGCTGCGTGCCTGTTCGCGGGATTCATCATCGGAGAAGCCCAGCTGAATGCCGCCATCTTGTTGCGGCAGGCTGCGATAGCGCACACGCTCTTTGCGCAGCAGGCTTTTGACTTCGCCTTCATAGACTTTCAGACGGGCCGCCATGGCCTTGTCCATGTCCACTTCAAGCAGGAAGTGCACACCACCGGAGAGGTCCAGACCCAGCTTCATCGGGCTTGCACCCAGATTGCGCAGCCATTGTGGAGTGGTCGGGGCCAGGTTCAGTGCGACCACGTAGTCATCGCCCAGTGCCTTGCGCACTACATCCTTGGCTGGAAGTTGATCTTCCTGCTTGGTCAGGCGCAGCAGTGCACCTTTGCCCTTATCGCCCAGGCTCGCGGCCTTGACCTGGATACCGGCGTCGACGAGTGCTTTGCTCGCGCGATCCAGATCCGCCTGAGTGACCTGCAGCGCCGTACTGGCACCACTGACCTGGACGGCCGGATCATCAGGGTAGAGGTTGGGAGCGGAATAAATAAAACCGATCGCCAGTACCACCAGGATCAGTGCGTATTTCCACAGAGGGTATTTGTTCAGCATCACGCCGCCCGTTCAAGACGCGGGGCGCCTTGCGCGCCCCGTCGATTGGTAAAAAACTGAAACTTAGATCGCTTTGAGCGTACCTTTTGGCAGGGTCGCGGCAACGGCGCCCTTCTGGAACTTCAGCTCAACGTTGTCGGACACTTCCAGTACTACGAAGTCGTCGGCAACTTTGACGATCTTGCCAGCGATACCGCCGTTGGTGACAACTTCATCACCTTTTTGCAGGTTGCTCAGCAGGTTCTTCTGCTCTTTGGCACGTTTGGCCTGTGGACGCCAGATCATCAGGTAGAAGATGACCAGGAAGCCGACCAGGAAAATCCACTCAAAACCGGTTCCGGCTGGGCCGGCGGCAGGGGCTGCGGCGTCCGCGTAAGCGGCGGGAATCAGAAAGCTCATTTAGCACTCCAGTTGCAATCAGTACTTGTTAGGGATCGACAGAACATCAGTCCAAGGGCGGCACAGGCAGCCCGCGCTTGGCGTAAAAGGCATCGACAAAGGCGGCCAATGTACCTTGTTGAATAGCCTCGCGTAAACCAGCCATCAAACGCTGGTAATGGCGCAAGTTATGGATCGTATTCAACATACTGCCCAACATTTCGCCGCACTTATCCAGGTGGTGCAGATAAGCACGGGAGAAGTTCTGGCAGGTGTAGCAGTCACAGGTCGGATCCAGAGGCGAATCATCATGGCGATGGAACGCGTTACGGATTTTCAGCACGCCGGTATCGATAAACAGGTGGCCGTTGCGCGCGTTGCGCGTGGGCATCACGCAATCGAACATGTCGACGCCGCGGCGCACACCCTCAACGAGATCCTCCGGCTTGCCTACCCCCATAAGGTAACGAGGTTTGTCAGCCGGCATCTGGCCTGGCAGGTAATCCAGCACCTTGATCATTTCGTGCTTGGGCTCGCCCACCGACAGGCCGCCAATGGCCAGGCCGTCGAAGCCGATCTTGTCCAGGCCTTCGAGCGAACGCATGCGCAGGTCTTGGTGCATACCACCCTGGACGATACCGAACAGTGCCGCGGTGTTGTCACCGTGGGCGTTCTTCGAACGCTGGGCCCAGCGCAGCGACAGCTCCATGGAGATACGCGCGACGTCTTCGTCGGCCGGGTACGGGGTGCATTCGTCGAAGATCATCACCACGTCGGAGCCCAGGTCACGCTGGACCTGCATCGACTCTTCCGGGCCCATGAACACCTTGGAGCCATCGACTGGCGAGGCGAAGGTCACGCCTTCTTCCTTGATCTTGCGCATGGCACCCAGGCTGAACACCTGGAAGCCGCCGGAGTCGGTGAGGATCGGGCCCTGCCACTTCATGAAGTCGTGCAGGTCGCCGTGGGCCTTGATCACCTCGGTACCCGGGCGCAGCCACAGGTGGAAGGTGTTACCGAGGATCATCTGCGCGCCGATGGCCTCGATGTCGCGCGGCAACATGCCCTTGACCGTGCCATAGGTACCCACCGGCATGAACGCCGGGGTTTCCACCACACCACGGGGGAACGTCAGGCGGCCGCGACGGGCTTTGCCGTCGGTGGCCAGCAGTTCGAAGGACATACGACAGGTGCGACTCATGCTTGATCCTCGGGGCCGCGCGGCGCCGGATTGCGGGTGATGAACATGGCATCACCGTAACTGAAGAAGCGGTACCCGTTTTCGACCGCCGCCGCATAGGCAGCCATGGTCTCGGGGTAACCGGCGAAGGCCGAAACCAGCATCAACAGCGTGGATTCAGGCAAATGGAAGTTGGTGACCAGGGCATCGACCACATGGAATGGCCGGCCCGGGTAGATAAAGATGTCGGTGTCGCCACTGAACGCCTTGAGCACGCCATCGCGGGCAGCGCTTTCCAGCGAACGCACGCTGGTGGTACCCACGGCAATCACCCGCCCGCCACGCGCACGGCAGGCAGCCACGGCGTCGACCACGTCCTGGCCGACCTCCAGCCACTCTTTATGCATGTGGTGGTCTTCGATGCGCTCGACCCGCACCGGCTGAAAGGTGCCAGCGCCGACGTGCAGGGTGACAAAGGCGGTTTCCACACCTTTGGCGGCGATCTTGGCCATCAACTCTTCATCGAAATGCAGCCCGGCTGTCGGTGCGGCTACAGCCCCGGCGCGCTCGGCATACACCGTCTGGTAGCGCTCGCGGTCGGCGCCTTCGTCCGGACGGTCAATATAAGGAGGCAACGGCATGTGCCCGACGCGGTCGAGCAGCGGCAGTACTTCTTCGGCAAAGCGCAGCTCGAACAGTGTGTCGTGACGGGCAACCATCTCGGCCTCGCCACCACCGTCGATGAGAATCTGCGTGCCCGGCTTGGGCGACTTGCTCGAACGCACATGCGCCAGTACCCGATGGCTGTCGAGCACGCGCTCAACGAGGATTTCCAGCTTGCCGCCGCTGGCTTTCTGGCCAAACAGACGCGCCGGAATCACCCGGGTATTGTTGAACACCATCAGATCGCCCGGACGCAGATGCTCGAGCAGATCGGTGAACTGGCGATGAGCCAGTGCCCCGCTCGGCCCGTCCAGGGTCAATAGCCGGCTGCTGTGGCGCTGCGCCAGCGGATGGCGAGCGATCAGGGAATCAGGGAGCTCAAAGGAAAAATCAGCGACGCGCATGATGGTGTTCGGTTTGACAGGGCCGCAAAGTTTAGCCGAAAAGACGAAAATTGACCATGAAACCTGATTGACCAACGGTAGGCACCTCTCTATACTTCGCCGCCACAAGCCCTGATGGCGGAATTGGTAGACGCGGCGGATTCAAAATCCGTTTTCGAAAGGAGTGGGAGTTCGAGTCTCCCTCGGGGCACCAAACGCATGAAAAAGCCGACTGAAAAGTCGGCTTTTTTGTGGGCGCTATTCCGGTGGGAGCGGGCTTGCCCCGCGATTGCTGTATGCCTGTCACATCGCATCGCGGGGCAAGCCCGTTCCCACCTGGAAAACAGAAAACAAAAACCCCCTGCTACATCCGTAACAGGGGGCTTTGGATTAAACCTTGAATGGATTAATCAGTGCAGCGCTAAAATTACTGCTGTTGTGGCAGCTTGTCGATTGGACCGCAACCGCCAATAATTTTAGAAACGGAAACCGAAGGGTGGAACAGGTAGTCGTACGAGCAGTTCTTTGGCTGGTTGTAGACTTGACCAGTGCAACCCGAGAGCAGTGCTACGCCCGAAACTACAGCTACAGCTACCGATGCTTTCAACAGCTTTTTCATACAAAGTCCTTTAAATTATGAAGCACCGCCTTAATGGCGGAAGCGCGATTATACGGAAAACAGGTAGAACTCTCCAGTCGGCTGCAGCGCTCGCTTGCAGGCCATCTTGAACGATAAAAAGTCTTCGCCCCGATGGCGCAATCGGACTCAATCACGGCGCAATCGACAAACACGCCGATCAATACTCCTGGGTAATGTGGCCTGGCCTTTTTTAGCCGTGCGTTCGTCGTGATGACTGATCGACTAGAACAACTTGTGCGTTTCAGCTATGCAACTTCAAAGGTGTTCGAAGGGGAAGGAGTGATGTTCACCTAACGGTCAGTCAGTACATCCCAAGATCAAACACAAAGAGAATAAGCATAATGATCAGCTTGGGCTCCGAAGATTCGAAAGGTCAGTTGGCGCAGGGGTTCAAGCCGCGCCATGTCACCATGCTTTCCATTGCCGGCATTATCGGTGCCGGGCTGTTCGTCGGCTCCGGGCACGCCATTGCCGCCGCCGGGCCCGCAGCGATACTGGCCTATTTCCTGTCCGGCATCCTGGTCATTCTGGTGATGCGTATGCTCGGCGAGATGGCCGTCGCCAACCCCGATACCGGCTCGTTCTCCACCTATGCCGACCAGGCCATCGGGCCTTGGGCGGGCTTTACCATCGGCTGGATGTACTGGTGGTTCTGGGTGCTGGTCATTCCCATCGAAGCACTGGCCGCCGGGCATGTATTGAACACCTGGTTCCCCCAGGTCGAATCCTGGCTGTTTGCCCTGCTGTCGATCATCGCCCTGGCGGCAACCAACCTGTTCAGCGTGGCCAAGTACGGCGAGTTCGAATTCTGGTTCGCGATGTTCAAAGTGCTGGCGATCATCGCCTTCATCAGCCTCGGCGCCGCGGTGCTGATGGGCTGGGTGCCGGATCGGGAAGTCAGCGGCTTTAGCCGTCTGCTGGATGAGCATGGCGGCTTCGCCCCCAATGGCATGTCTGCAGTGGTCGGCGCCTTCATCACCGTCATGTTCAGTTTTATCGGCATTGAAGCGGTGACCATTGCCGCCGCCGAATCGCAAAGCCCGGCGAAGAACATCGCCAAGGCGACCCGCTCGGTGATCTGGCGGATCGGCGTGTTCTACCTGCTGTCGATTTCGGTGATCATTTCCATCGTGCCCTGGAACGACCCGCAGCTGGCATCGGTAGGCTCCTACCAGCGCGCGCTGGAGCTGATGAACATTCCCCACGCCAAATTCATGATGGATGTGGTGGTGCTGGTGGCTGTGGCCAGTTGCATGAATTCATCAATCTACATTGCTTCGCGCATGCTCTATTCGCTGGGCAAGCGCGGCGAGGCGCCACGGCAGGTGAAGGTCACCTCGAAGGTCGGCGTACCGAGGACGGCGGTTATCGCCAGCACCGTACTGGGAGCGATCATCACCGTGGTCAGCTACTTCGCTCCGGCCGGGCTGTTCCAGTTCCTGCTGGCCAGTTCCGGCGCCATCGCCTTGCTGGTGTACCTGGTGATCGCCATCTCGCAGTTGCGCATGCGCCGGAGGCTGCAACAGCAAAAGACCCAGCTCAACTTCCATATGTGGCTGTTCCCGTGGCTGACCTACGCCGTCATCGCTTTTATCGTCGCAGCGCTCGGGGTCATGCTGATAACGCCGGAGCACCGCTCCGAGGTGACCTCGACCATCGGCCTGGCGCTGGTCATTTCCTTGCTTGGCATCGTGCTGACGCGCCAGCACGGGCAACCGGCGCGGTCAGCTCAACAGCTGGGTAAAACCTGAGTTCAGACCAGCGGCAGCTGGTGGGTCACGCAGTGGATACCACCCCCACCCGCAGCAATGGCATCGATATTGAGCTGTACCACCTCACGGTCCGGGTACAGCTCCGTCAGCAGGTCGAAGGCTTTGGTATCAGCGGCTTTGTCGCCAAACTGCGGAGCAATCACCGCGCCGTTGATGACGAAGTAGTTGATGTAGCCCGCGGCAAAGTCCGGGTTGTTCTTGCTGAACTTGCTGTTGCGCGGCTTCAGCGGTGGCGACACGATATGCACCTTGAGCTTACGGCCATCGGCGTCTGTCGCATTGCTGAGTATTTTCAGATGCGCCTTGGTGACCTCGTGATCGTAGGAATCGGGATCGGTATCGAGGTTGGCGATGATCACCCCAGGTTCAACAAAGCGCGCATAGAAATCGACATGCGCATCGGTGATGTCCTTGCCCTTGATACCCGGCAGCCAGATGATCTTGCGCAGTCCCAGGCGCGCCTTCAGCTCTTCTTCAACTTCAGCCTTGCTCCAGTCGGGATTGCGGTTGGCATTGATCCAGCAACTTTCGGTCATGATCGCGGTGCCGTGACCATCCACTTCAATGCCGCCGCCCTCGCCTACCAGTTCGCTGCGCAGGTAAGTCGCTTCAGCATCGTCAGCCAACAATCGCGCGACACGGGCATCATATTTATGCTGCTGCTTGTTGCCCCAGCCATTGAAGTTGAAATCGACCGCGCCCAAGTCGCCCTGCTCGGTAATCACGAAGTTGGCACCGATGTCGCGCATCCAGATGTCATCCAGTTCGGTGGTGACAAAAGTGGTGTTCTTGCTGCCGCACAGTTCTTCCGCCAGATCGCGCTCGCTGGCACGGCACAGCACAGTGACCGGCTGGTAGCGGGCGATGGTGCTGGCGATCAGGCCGATGGTTTCCTGCACGTCGGCGGTGAAGTCTTCCCAGATGGCCTCCTGCGCGCCAAAAGAGACGAAGGCGCACTGCTGCTTGTCGCCCTCGTCAGGCATGAACCATTGTTTGCCGCCGGCCGCCAGCGACCGCGGGACACTCAGACCAAAACCCATGGAGGCGACCAGCCCCAAGCCTGCGGTCGCTGAAACCTGTTTAATGAACTCACGACGCGTTGGCATCTGTTTGACTCTCTTTCAATTCGTTTACGTGCGCCGTGCAATCAACTGCCCGGGGCGGTCTTGAACTTGGTCCACACGCGCATCCGCGCACGCATGTCGGACTGCGGAATATCCTTGCCGGTAACCAGGCGCTCGAAGGTGGCTTCTGGCGGGTAGATATCCGGGTTGTTGCGCATCTGTGGATCGACATCCGGACGCGCCTTGGCATTCGAGGTCGGGTATCCGGTGAAATTGCTGATGGCCGCCATGTTCTCCGGGCGCATGACGAAGTTGATGAAGGTATAGGCGTACTCCGGGTGTTTGGCATCCACCGGAATGGCCATGTTGTCCATCCACACCGTGGTGCCCTCCTTGGGGATACGGTACTGGAAGCTGACTTTCTTGCTGGCTGAGTCCGCCGTGCGCTGGGCCTGGGTCATGTCGCCGCTGTAACCGAGCGACAGGCACAGGTTGCCGTTGACCAGATCAGTCACCGGTTGCGACTGGAACTTGCGGATGTACGGCCGAATCTTCAGCAACAGTTCGCTGGCGGCAGCCAGGTCTTCGCGCTTGGCGCTGCGCGGGTCGCGGCCCAGGTAGTTGAGGACCACGGCCAGCACTTCGTCCGGTGAATCGATCATCGAGATCCCGCAGTCGGCGAACCTGGCGGCGAGCTCTGGTTTGAACAGCAGGTCCAGGCTCTCCACCGGCGCATCCGCCATACGCTGGCGGATCTGTTCGTCGTTGTAGGTCAGGCCGATGGTGCCCCAGGTGTAGGGCACCGTGGCTTTGCTGGCGTGCGGGTAATGAGTGCGCAGCTTCTGCAAACCCGGCTCGACATCGGCCAGCGCCTCAAGCTTCGCAGGGTCCAGCGCCTGCAGACTGCCGGCACGTATCAGGCGTTCGGCTACCGTGTCGCCGGGGAAGATCAGGTCGTAGCCACTGCCGCCGGTCATCAGCTTGGCTTCCAGCACTTCACTGCCATCCATGACGTCGTAGATCACCTTGATCCCGGTTTCGGCAGTGAACCTCGACAGCGTGTCCTCGGCAAAGTAATCCGCCCAGTTGTACAGACGCAGGGTCTTGTCCTCGGCCTGCGCCGTGTTCAGGGTGGTCCCCAGCACCAGGCCGAGGGTGAGCAGCAAATGCTTGTGGCTGATGTTCATGTCACACCCCTTGAGTCTTCCAGCATGCATTGACTTGACGGCCATCGAGCCCGAGCAGCGCGGCGTACATTTCCGGACGACGGTCGCGGTAGATGCCCCAGGTCAGGCGCTCCTCGCGCATCGCAGCCAGGTCCAGCTGCTGGACCAGAACGCCAGGCGTGCTGCGGTCGGCCTCGACCAGCATTTTGCCTTTGTGGTTGCTGATGAAGGACGAGCCGTAGAAGGTCATCTGCAATTCGGGATCGGTAGTTGCTGCCTCAAGCCCCACGCGGTTGGCGGCCACGACGGGCAGGATGTTTGCCGCCGCGTGACCGCGCATCGCCATCTGCCAGTGGTCACGTGAATCCAGCTCGGCCGCACCCGGCTCGGAGCCGATAGCGGTCGGGAACAGCAGCACCTCGGCGCCCATCAGCGCCAGGCAGCGTGCGGTCTCGGGGAACCACTGGTCCCAGCAGATACCCACACCCAGGCGCCCGAAGGCCGTATCCCAAACGCGGAAGCCGGTATCGCCAGGGCTGAAGTACTCCTTCTCCTGATAGCCGATGGCGTTGGGGATGTGAGTCTTGCGATACACCCCCAACAGTCGGCCATCGGCATCGGCCACACTCAGCGAGTTGAAGTAGGCGTTGCCGGCCTTCTCGAACCAGCTCAACGGCAATACCACACCCAACTCCCGCGCCAGCGCGGCGAAGCGTTTGAGTACCTGGCTGTGTTGGTACTCCTCGGCCAGTGCCAAATGTTTGTGATGCTGCTCGATGCAAAAGTACGGTGTGGCAAACAGCTCCTGCAGCAGGATCACCTGGGCCCCTTGAGCGGCCGCTTCGCGTACCAGCTGCTCGGCCCGATCAAGGTTGTGCTGCAGGTTCCAGGTGCACGGCATCTGCGTGCTGGCGACGGTCAGTAGCGTCATGGCATCACCCCTTCACTGGCCAGGCGGGCTGCTGTTGGGTGATGCAATGCACACCGCCGCCGCCGTGGGCCAGGTTGTTGATCTGCACCGGCACCACTTCGCGGCCCGGGAACGCCTTGGCCAATACGTCTGCAGCTACCTGGTCGGCCTCAATGCCATAGGCCGGCATGATGATCGCGCCATTGGCGATGTAGAAGTTGGTGTAGGAGGCGCAGAACACCTCGGCATCGACATCCACCGCCTCGCTGGCTTCATACAGTTCAAGCATTTCGAAGCGTCGGCCTTGAGCATCGGTGGCCAGCTCCAGCGCCCGACGGTTCTCTCGCGCAACCTTGGCATACACCGAGTTCTGGTCATGGGTCGCATCGACCAGCAAGACGCCGGGGCGGGCAAAGGCGCAGACGCCATCGACGTGGCCATCGGTCATATCGCCGGTGACATAATCCGGATCACCTGGCAGCCAGATGGTTTTCTTCACGCCGAGAAAACGGGTGAAAATTTCCTCGATCTCGGCCTTGGTCATTCCCGGATTACGGTTGGGATTGAGCAACACCGACTCGGTGGTGATCAGGGTGCCCTCGCCGTCAACATGAATAGCCCCACCTTCGTTGCTCAAGGCAGTACCAAAGCAGTCCAGACCGAGCTGGTTGAGCACGCGCCGCGCCAGGCTTTCGTCCAGATCATGCGCCGACTTGCCGCCCCAGGCATTGAAGCGCCAGCTGACCCCGGCCAGCCCTTGTTGCGGGTGGCAGATAAAGCTCGGGCCGGAGTCGCGGCACCAGCTGTCGTTGACCGCCAGTTCGATCAGCTCGATGTTCGCTCCGCACAGATCGCTGGCACTGGCTCGGGCTGAAGGATCCACCACCATCTTGACCGGTTCGAAGCGGGCAATGGCATTGGCAACACGGGCAAAATCCACCTGAACCTGCTCCAGAGTCACGCCCCAGCCAGACTCCCACAACGCCTGGTTGTGCGGCCAGACCATCCAGGTCGCTGCATGGTTTACCCACTCTGCGGGCATGAACCAACCACTGCTCAGATCGCCATTGCGCTGCATGCTTCTCACCTTTCAGTTAAGGGATATTTATTACTGAAAACCGCTGCTGCGGTGATGAACACAATGCTATGGCTTCATAATTGCGCGAACAAACGATAGATTTAGCCGACAACTGATTAGTAGAGCTTATCAATGCTAAAGCACTGGCCTCCCTTGAATGCCCTGCGCGGCTTTGAAGCCGCCGCACGCCTGGGCAGCTTTCACAAAGCCGCCGAAGAGCTGCACCTGACCCAGTCTGCGATCAGCCAGCAGATCCGCAGCCTGGAGACTTTCCTCGAGCAGCCGCTGTTCTTTCGCAACGGCCGCAGCGTCAGCCTGACCGATGCCGGTTACGACCTGCAAAGCACCACCCAGGCGATGCTGCAGCAGTTGTCGGTTGGCATCCGGCGCCTGGAGCAGTACCGCAAACCCAATCAGCTGGTGGTCAACACCACCCCGGCGTTCGCCCGGCACTGGTTGTTGCCGCGCCTTGGGGATTTTCATCGTCAGCATCCGGAAGTGGATCTGTGGTTGTTCACCAGCTTCGATCCGCCGGACATGGCCACGCAAACAATCGACCTGAGCCTGCGCGACGACCTCAGCGCCCAGGCCGAGTGCAGTCACCAGACCCTGTTTCGCGACCGTCTGTATCCGGCCTGCCATCCTGATTTGCTCAAGTTGCCCGCAGCACAGCGCACCACCTTGCATGGCGAACGGGAAATGGACTGGAGTCATTGGGTGGTTGAGGGCGGTGAGGATGTAGGCCAGCGCAGCAACGGCTTGAACTTCTCCGACCCTGGGTTGCTGCTCGATGCGGCGTGTGCTGGTCATGGCATTGCACTGGTCAGTCAGTTGCTTGCCACGCAGGCGTGTACGCAGGGGCTGTTACAGCCGTTGTGTGCGCAAACGGTACGTGGGCCTGATTGGAGTTGCCTGATACATCGGGACAGTGAGAAGAGCCCGTTGACGCGGAGTTTCAGTACTTGGTTGCAGGCAAGTCTGGCGGTTGACTGACTTCGGGTGACAAAGACTTTTCTTACAATGTCACAGCAGAAAACATTGCTGGGCGCAGCCATTTCGCCATTTCGTGTAGTCCATTTCCCAAGCATAATCCCCGGGCACTTCAGCTGTTGCGCCTGCCTCGGTAGCTGCCTAGTCTTGGCCGGTCGTTGCTAATTCAACGACCGGTTTTGACAGACCGTCCTTACTTAGGCGCGACAACTGCCGTTATGGCAGCTGTACGTGGGGCACACTCGTGTGCGCCGGGTTCCTAAGTCCCTGGTCTGTCAACCCGCGTACAGCTGCCACCCATTCGTTTGACAGCGGTAGGTGGTAGCTCCATAGAGACTTAGGAGTTGACCATGCTGAAAATCGTCCCCGATCCCCCGCTTCTTCCCACCGAATCCCCTTATTGCCTTGAAGACGCCCTGGTCTATGCCTCCGAGCATCTGACCTGTGCCCTGGCGGTGAGCCAACAAGCAGTATTGCTGCACCCTGATCCGCACGGGCAAGCGCTGATGCGCGCTGCGGTGCACGAGATGGAGACGGCACGCAGCCGTGTTGAGCAGGCGCTGGCCTGCGTTCAGATGCATAACTGATTGCGAGCGCTTCGCGCTCGATCGCAGGCTTCGCCAGCTCCCACAGGGTCCGAGTGCACCCTGAACACTGTGGGAGCTGGCGAAGCCGGCGATGGGCGCGACCCTCAGTTCGAGGTTCACTCATGAACAATGCAACTACCGGCGCGGTAACCTTCGCCAATTACCAGCTGTTTCGCGTCAACCCGGGAATTTCCTCCGAGCACGCACTTAACCAGGCTTCCATGCTCATGGCCTGCGTAAACAAGTTGACCTTACTGGGGGAAACAGAGGAAGACGCGACCCTGGTGTGGGCCGCGCATTTTCTAGGCGAGATGGCCAAGGCGATTATCGATGATGTGAACCTGTAGCCATTATCAGCAACCACTCAAGGTAGCCGGGCGACGCTCACCCTCAAAGAAGAACGGACGAATGCGCACACCAATCACGTTGCCGGCATACGCCGCGATCAGCCAAAGCCAGCCATGCACACTGCCTGAGGCGATGCCGCTGAAGTACGCGCCAATATTGCAGCCATAAGCCAGGCGCGAACCGTAGCCCAGCAGCAGGCCGCCAATCACCGCCGCTACCAGCGAGCGCGTGGGGATGTTCAGGTTCGGTGCAAAACGACCAGCCAGACCGGCAGCCAGGAGCGCACCGAGAACGATGCCGATATCCATCACCGTGGTCACATCCTCCCACAGCGGCGAAGCCAGTGCCTTGGCATTGGCCGGCACCTGCCAGAACGCCCAGCTGCCGACATCCACTCCCAGGCCGCCAAGGGTTTTCGCGCCCCACAAGGCGAACGCCGAAGTAATCCCCCACGGACGCCCGGCCAGCGCCAGGGTCAGGTAGTTGAGCAGCGCCAAGGCCACCGCGCCCCACAGCAGCGGCCACGGCCCCCGCAGAAAACGGCGCAGCCCTTGGTGCTCACTGTGTGGCGCAGCTTCGAGCAGACCATGGCGGCGTCTTTCCAGCACTACCGTTACCCAGGCAATCAAGGCAAACACCACCAGGCTCACGAGCAAAGCGGGCATCAGTCCAAACGTCTGAACAATCGAAGTCGCCGGGAACGAAGGCAGCGAGAACCACCAATCAACGTGATGGGTGGCGGTTACCGAACCGATGATGAAAAACAGCAGGGTTACCAGCATCCGCGCATTGCCGCCGCCAACCGTGAACAACGTGCCGGAAGCGCAGCCACCGCCCATCTGCATGCCGATGCCGAAAATGAACGCACCGAACACCACCGAAACCCCGGCTGGCGCCACCAGCCCTTTGACCGGCTGGCCGAACAAGGTCCCGGCATCCAGCGCCGGGAAGAACAGCAGCACGGCGAGGGTCAGCATCACCATCTGCGCCCGTAGCCCCGCGCCGCGGCGTTCGTTGATGAACACGCGCCAGGCTGAAGTGAAACCAAAAGCGGCGTGGTACAGGGTCAGACCCAGGGCAGCACCGACGACCAACAGCAGCATTTGATTGCTGCCGACATTGGCATTGAGGAACACCGCGCCAATCAACAGCAGTGCCAGGGCGAACAACGGCGCACCGAGGCGGCGTTCAGGCACGGTGGGAACAGAAAGACTCATGACAGTATCCGCGTGGCGATTTTACAGGCTGCGATTGTACCTGCGCAGGCCGCCAGGCAGTGTAGGATTCCGTCACCCTCCTCCTTGAGCGAGCCACTTTTATGCAGCTGACCCATCGCCCCGTCCAGGCCACGGACATCGCCACTATCTGCTGTTTCCCCCAAGGCCCGGACGAGCTGTTCTACATGTTCCCCAAAGCCCAGTACCCGCTGACGCCAGCACAACTGAGCGATGCCATCGCGCAACGCGAGGGCTCGACGGTGGTCGAGGGCGACGGCACGCTGCTGGCCTTTGCCAACTTCTACAAGGCCGAGCACAGCGGTGTCTGCGCCCTCGGCAATGTGGTGGTAGCCCCGGCTGCACGCGGCCATGGTGTGGCGCGGTATCTGGTGCAGAGCATGATCGAGCTGGCCCGTCAGCAGTTCGATGCCCGTGAAGTCTGGGTGTCCTGCTTCAACAGCAATACCGCCGGGTTGTTGCTTTATCCACAGCTGGGTTTCGCCCCCTTCGCCATCGAGGAGCGCCAGGGGCCGGGCAATACGCGGGTAGCCTTGGTGCAGATGAAGCAAGTGCTGTAGCGGATCGATGACGCCCTCTGCATTCAACGATTGCATCCGCCCTCCAGCCTCCAGTAGCATTGAGAACAATTATCAATAACATACTGGCGCTTGCACGTTCATGGATACGCCCAAGTCTTTGCAACGGGATGTCGAACACCTCTATCTCGAATACAACGGCTGGTTGCGCAACTGGTTGCGCAAGCGTTTGAGCGAAAGCGCCGATGCCGACGACCTGGCCCAGGACACCTTTGTGCGGGTGATGCGCTCGCGCCAGCCACTCAACGAATTGCGTCAGCCCCTGGCGTATCTGGCGACCATTGCCAATGGCCTGCTGGTCAATCGCTGGCGGCGCCAGGCGGTGGAACGGGCGTATACCGAAGCATTGGCGGCGCAACCGGAAGCGGTGGCGCTGTCGGCCGAAGATCATTACCTGTTGATCGAAACCCTGGTGGAGATCGATGCCCTGCTGCATGGCCTGGCGCCCAGGGCGCGAGAGATTTTCCTGCTCTCGCAGCTCGATGGCCTGACCTACAAGCAGATCGCCGCGCACATGGGGCTGAGCATCGATCAGGTGCAAAAGTCCATGAGCAAGGCCTTCGCCTTGTGTTACGCCAGCCAGTACGAGTGAGCGCCATGTCCGCCCAGGCACCTCACGACCGCCCCATTGCCCCTGGCATCCGCGACCAGGCTATTGCCTGGTTCACCCTGGCGCAATCCGGCGACATCAGCCCTCAGGAGCATCAGCAACTGCAACAGTGGCGCCAGGCAGATCCGGAGCACGAGCGGGCCTGGCAGCGGCTGGCAGGCATTCCCCGGCAGTTGCAGCAACGCGCCGCGCAACTGAACAATCCGGTAGCCCGCAATGCCTTGCAGCACACCCGGACCCTCGATGCCAACCGCCGCCAGCTGCTCAAGGCCTTTGTCGGCATCGGTCTGTTCGGCGCCAGCGCCTGGCAGGCCCGCGACAGCCTGTGGCTGCAAGGGGCGTTGGCGGACTATCACACGGGGACCGGCGAGCGCCGTCACCACACCCTGGGCGATGGCACTCAGGTCTGGCTCAACACTCGCACCGCGCTGGATGTGCGCTACAGCGCCGGCGAACGCCTGCTGGTTCTGCATCAAGGCGAAATCGACATCCTCAGCGGCCAGGATGCCGCCGGCAGGCCGTTGTTGGTACACACCGCCGAGGCACTTCTACGTCCGCTGGGCACCCGCTTCAACGTGCGCAGCGAACCCAACGGCCACGGTACCCTGCTGTCGGTGAGCAGCGGTCAGGTAGCAGCCAAGCCGTTTACCGGGGGGATCGAGCAGGTTATCCCCAGCGGCCAGCAGACCCGTATCGATCAATACGGCATAGCGGCGCCGCAACCCATGGAGCAGAGCACTACCGCCTGGATCGACGGCTTCATCGTTGCCCAGCGCATGCGCCTGGGCAGCTTCATCGCCGAGCTGTCGCGCTATCACGTCGGGGTCTTGCGCTGCGACCCGGCCGTTGCCGATCTGTACCTGACCGGGTCCTTCCCGCTGAACAACATTGAACAAATCTTCGCGCTACTGGAAAAGAGTCTGCCGGTGCGTCTGCAACGGCGCACACAGTACTGGATCACGGTGATCGCTCGGGTGTGAAAAAGCCTGTGGAAAAAAAGTTCGCGTAAAGCGGCAGGTTTCTCATTCTCGTTTGGCTTTAGAGGAAATCCCGCCAATTGCCTGCGGGCCCACTCCTCCGATCACGGATATCCGTCATGCTTTTGCGTCCTCACCCGCTGGCCCGTGCCATCGCCACCACCCGTGCCTCCCGGCTTAGTCTGGCCCTGATCGGCGGGCTCAGCCTGAGTCATCTGCTCGTTCCCAGTGCCCAGGCCAGCGAGGTGCAACAGCGCACCACAGTAAACTTCAACATTGCCCCTGGCCCCCTTGACCAGGTGCTTGGCCAGTTCGGGCGCCAGGCCGGCATCGCCCTGTCCACCGATGCCCGGCTGACTGCCGGTAAATCCAGTGCCGGACTCAGCGGCCAGTACGAGGTGGCCGCTGGCCTGGCACACATCCTCGCCAACAGCGGCTACCGCGCCGAACAACAAGCTGACGGCAGCTACCTGCTGGTACCACACGCCAGCGCCAGTACTGGCACAGCACTGGAACTGAGTGCGACCACCATCCAAGGCCAGGGCATGGGTGAGGCCACCGAGAACTCCGGGTCGTACACCACCGGCTTGACCAGTGTCGGCTCCAAGACCCCGACCAGTATCAAAGACACTCCGCAATCGGTGTCGGTGATCAGCCAGCAGGCTATCGAAGACCTGCGCATGACCAACCTGTCCGACGCCATGAAGCGCACCCCCGGCATCACCGTAAAAAACGGTAACTTCCGCCTGCCCAAGTTCGCCTCTCGCGGGTTCGGTATCGACAACATCCAGATCGACGGCGCCGCGCCCATGGACATCGGCTCCGGTATCGGCACCTTCTATGGCGACAAGATCTACGACCTGGCCGAGTTCGACCACGTCGAAGTGCTGCGCGGCTCGTCCGGCCTGCTTGGCGGCACGGGTGATCCGGGAGGCATCATCAACCTGGTGCGCAAGCGCCCACTGGATCAATACCAGCTCAAGCTCAACACCTCCGCCGGCTCGTGGGATAACTACCGCAGCGAAGTGGATGTCACCGGCCCGCTCGCATTCGACGGTAAGTTACGTGGACGGATGGTCGCCGCCTACAGCGACCGTCAGTACTTCATGGATAACCGCAGCACCGAGAAGCCCCTGATCTACGGAATACTCGAAGCGGACCTGACCGAGGCCACCATGATCACTCTGGGTGGTAGTTACGAGAAAACCCACGAGAACGGTACTGGCGATGGTTTGCCGCGCTACAGCAGTGGTGGCGACGTCAAGCTACCGCGTCACAGCTGGTATACCACCAACCAGTCCTACATGGACGGCTACGCCAAAGAACTGTTCGCCAAGATCGATCACCGCTTCAACGACGACTGGAAACTCAACACTTCCTACACCTACTCCTACGACACCTCGGACACCGAAGGCATCATCCCTTATGGTTCGGTTGATGAAACCACCAACACCGGTCCCTACTGGTGGGGTAGCTATGTGTCGTCGTGGAGCAAGCAGTCGGTGTTCGACGTCAACCTCTCGGGCACCTTCGAAGCCATGGGGCGTCAGCATGAACTGCTGGTCGGCGCCGACTACCAGAAGGTCACCAGCCGCTGGCGCGCCGCCAGAGGCATGGTCGGTAAAGGCGGCCTGATCGATCTGTGGGACCCGCAATCGACGCCACTGAGCTCGAACGAGTCCGACCATGATTACTGGCGCGACTACAGCCCCAACACTCGCGAGCAATATGGCCTGTACTCGACGTTGCGCCTGCAGATCAGCGACCCGCTGAAACTGATCATCGGTGCCCGCGCCCAGCGCTACAAATACGAGCAGGCCTACCAGACCAAGACGGATGATGTGTGGAAATATGAATCGGAAATCAGCCATCGCGAACCGACCAAACTGGTGCCTTACGGTGGCCTGATCTACGCCTTGAATGATCAATGGTCGGCCTACGCCAGCTACGCCGAAGTGTTCAAACCCCAGGCGCAAAAACTCAAGGGCCCTGAGGGCAACAGCTCGGCGGTCGAAGCCATGACCGGCAAAACCTACGAAACCGGCCTCAAAGGCGAATTGTTCGGCGGCGCGCTGAACCTGACCACTGCGGTGTTCTACACCGAGCGCGAGAACGAAGCGGTCACCGATCCGTCTTACCCACAGGCACCTTTCAGCTACAGCGGCTCATGCTGCTTTATCGGCCAGGGCAAGGTCATCAGCAAAGGTATCGATATCGAAGCCACCGGCGAAGTGTTGCCGGGCCTTGAAGTGATCGCCGGCTACACCCTCAACCTGATGGACAATCAAAGCGAACAGAGCGACTACACCAGCATCACCCCCAAGCACCTGTTCAAGCTCTGGTCGGTGTACACCCTGCCCAACGACTGGTCGGCCTGGCGGGTCGGTGGCGGGGTGAACATCCAGAGCAGCAATTTCGTCAAAGGCACCGCCTACGATTTCGATAGCGGTGGCAACGTGACCAACGAGAAGCCCTTTGACTTCACCCAGGGTGGTTATGCCGTTTACGACGCCATGCTCGAGTACAAGGTCGACGAGCACTGGAGCCTCGCCCTCAATGGCAACAACCTGTTCGACCGCCGCTACTACGCCACAGTCGGCACCTCGGAGTACGGCAACTACTACGGTGAACCACGCAACTACATGCTGACCTTGCGCGGCGCGTTCTGATCAGGCTCTGACAAAGCGTTGCCTGAGCAGGTCGCTCAAGGCATCCACCAGCAGCACCAGCACCAGCATGGCGATAATCACCGTGCTGGCCTGGGCTTCCTGAAACAGGCTCAAGGTGGTGTAGAGCATCTGCCCCAGACCACCGGCGCCGACAAAGCCGAGTACGCTGGCCATGCGGATGTTGTTTTCCCAGCGGTACAGGCTGTAAGCCAGTAACTGCGGCCAGAGGTTGGGCAAGGTACCGAAACAGAACGCCGCCACCTGGCTGCCGCCCTGCAGGCGGATGGCCGCAGCCGGCTCTGGCGGGGTATTTTCCAGTGCTTCGGCAAACAGCCGGCCAAGCACGCCAGTTGTATGCAGCGCCAACGCCAGGGTGCCGGCATTCGGCCCCAGGCCCGCCGCCAGCACAGTCAGCGCCGCCCATACCAATTCCGGTATTGCCCGCAGGGCATTGAGCAACAAACGCGCAGCACCTTGCAGCGGCCAACCGAAACGCCCAGCCGCCGGCAAGGCAATCAACAGCCCGAGCATCACCGCGAGCAGCGTGCCCAGGCCAGACATGGCCAGGGTCTCCAGGGCGCCCTTGCCCACCGCACGCAAATGTTCAGGGCTCAGGTCAGGGCTGAGAAAACGCGCTGCATAGGCGCCCATCTGCCCTAGCCCACCGTTACCGAACAGCGCCTGCAAGTCGAGGCTCAGGTAGGCAAACGACCCTGCCACCGCCGCCAGCAAGGCGAGGATCAGCGCGGCATTGATCAGCCGTCTCATGCCAGCCTCCCGCGCAACAGCCGGCTCAGTTGATCGGCCAGCCACACCAGCAGCAGGAAGGCCAGCAACATGCTCGCCACCTCGGCACCGGCGAACATGCGCAGCGACAAATCGATCTGCTGCCCCAGCCCGCCGGCACCGACAAAACCCATCACCACCGATGCGCGGATCGCACATTCCCAGCGATAGACCGTATAGGACACCAGCTCCGCCGCCGCATCCGGCAGGATGCCGTAGAAGAAGGCGCTCAGACGACTGCTGCCGGCCTGCAACAGCGCGTGCGCGGGACGCTGGTTGATTGATTCGAAGATCTCGGCGTACACCTTGCCGAGCATGCCGCTGTAGGTGATGGCGATGGCCAGCACCCCGGCAGTCGGGCCCAGACCTACGGCACGAACGAACAGCAGCGCCCAGACGATTTCCGGCACGCTGCGCAAGAAGATCAGCAGCCCACGTACCGGCAGACGCAAGGTACGCGACCAGAACCCTAGGCGCCCCGCACGCGAGGCGGCGCCCAGCGACAGCGCCCGGCTGGCGAGCAGGCTGGCCGGTATCGCCAGCAACAGGGCCAGGGTCATGCCTGCGGTGGCCATCGCCAGGGTTTGTAAAATCGCTTCCCATAACAGGGCGAGAAACTCGGGATCATGCGCAGGCGGCCAGAAGCCGCTGACGAAATTGCCCATCTGGCGACGGTTTTCAGCCTCCAGCAGCACACCGGGATTGAGCTCGCTCACGTGGATGCCGGGCCACAGCAAGGCAATCGCCAGCAGGGTCAGCAGCAGCCTCGGCAGGGCTGCCGGGTCGCGTTTGTCAGCCGTCAGCATCGTGGAATCTGCAGGTTCAGCGTCGGCAGCGGCACCTGTGGCGAGCCCAGGTGCTCGTTGGCATACAGCGCATCGAGCATGTCGGCGGAAACCTCAGAGGCCGGACGATCGAATGCCACCTGCCCTTCGCGGATACCGATCACCCGCGGAAAATGCGCCAGCGCCAGGTCCACTGCATGCAGGCTGGCGACCAGGGTAATACCGCGTTCGCTGGCATGCTGGTTGAGGGTTTTCAGGCTGTGCTCGGCCAGCACCGGGTCCATGGCCGAGACCGGCTCGTCGGCGAGCAGGATTTCCGGCTGCTGGTACAAGGCCCGGGCGATGCCGACCCGCTGCAATTGCCCGCCAGACAGCTGCCCGCACTGGGCGAAGAGCTTGTCGGCCATGCCCAGCCTGGACAACACGGCGCGCACGCCGGGTACATCGGAGGGATGCAACAGATTGAGCAGACCGCGCAAGGTGCTCCACTGTCCCAGGCGCCCGGCCAGCACCGCAGTCACCACCCGCTGCCGGGGTGGCAGCGGCGGTGCCTGGTGGATCAGCCCGATTCGCGCGCGCAGACGCTGGCGCGCTCGCGCCGACAACCGCCACGGCGCCTCACCGAGCAGCTCGACGCTGCCGCTGGTAGGTGCCAGGGCGCTGGCGATCAGCTGCAGCAAGCTGGACTTGCCGGCGCCCGAAGGGCCGATGATCGCCACCCGTTCGCCAACCTCTACGCGCAGATCGATCGCCTGCAATGCCTGAACCTGACCATGACGCAGACTCGTAGCGTTAAGCTGGATCGTCACTTGAGCAACTCAGCAGCCCGGGCGGCCTCCTCGATGCCCTTGTAGTTGTCCGGGCTGGTTTCGATGAAGCGGCTGGCGGCTTGCAGATCAAGAATTGCTTTATCGGCCGGGTTGGCTGGATCAAGGCTCAGGAAAGCCTGCTTGATCTTCTCTTTCAGCGCAGGATCGAGGCTGCCACGCACGGTCCAGTTGTAGTCGTAGTAGCTCGGGGTGGTGGCGAACACCTTGACCTTGCTGGTGTCGACCTTGCCCGAAGCCACCAGTTTGTCCCAGACACTGGCGTTGAGCACACCGGCATCGACCTTGCCGGCCTGGACCCAGGCGGCGGTGGCGTCGTGGGCACCGGAATAGGCAACCCGGCTGAAGTAGCTCTCCGGCTTGATGTTGTCATCCTTGAGCATGAAGTAGCGCGGCATCAGGCTGCCGGAGGTGGAGGAAATCGAACCGAAGGCAAAGGTCTTGCCCTTGAGGTCAGCCAGGCTCTTGATCTCGGGGTTGGCGGTGATGAATTTGCTGGTGAATTTGGCATCCTGCTCACGCTGCACCAGTGGCGTTGCGGTCGGGCTCTTCAGGTGCACTTGAACAAAGGTGAAACCGCCCAGCCAGGCCATGTCCAGACGATCAGTGGCCAGCGCCTCGACCACTGCCGGGTAGTCGGCGACCGGCACGAACTCGACCTTCATGCCCAGCTTCTGCTCCAGGTATTCGCCCAGTGGCTTGAACTTGCGCAGCAGCTCGGTTGGCGCCTCGTCAGGGATGGCGCTGACCTTCAGGGTATCGGCCGCCTGGGCCAGGAGGGATGAGCAAGACAGCACGAGGCCGGCGAACAGCGCCAGGGGACGTTTGAGCATGAGGGATTCTCCGGTTCAATAGCGGGGAAAGAGCCAACATCAGGCTGGCTCCAGAATTATAAGAGGCATCGGCGCAAAGACCAGCTTTGCTACAATCGGGCCTCACGATTTTTCGAGGTGCGTATGAGCGAGCCGATTCGTCTGACCCAGTACAGCCACGGCGCCGGTTGTGGCTGCAAGATCTCTCCGAAGATGCTCGAGGTGATTCTCGCCGAGAGCGGCACCCAGGCCCTGGACCCGAAGCTCTGGGTCGGCAATGCCTCGCGCGATGACGCGGCAGTCTACGCCCTCGATGACGAGCGCGGTGTGGTCTCGACTACCGACTTCTTCATGCCGATTGTCGATGACCCGTACGACTTCGGCCGCATCGCCGCCACCAACGCCATCAGCGACATCTACGCCATGGGCGGTGACCCGCTGATGGCCATCGCCATTCTCGGCTGGCCGATCAACGTACTGGCTCCGGAAGTGGCCCGCGAAGTGATCCGCGGCGGTCGCGCGGTGTGCGCCGAGGCCGGTATTCCGCTGGCCGGTGGTCACTCCATCGATGCCCCCGAGCCGATCTTCGGCCTGGCGGTGACCGGCGTGGTGCAAAAGCGCCACATGAAGCGCAACGATACCGCTACCCAAGGCTGCCGCCTGTACCTGACCAAACCCCTGGGCATCGGCATCCTCACCACCGCCGAGAAAAAAGCCAAACTGCGCGACCAGGACAAGGGCCTGGCCCGCGACTGGATGTGCACCCTCAACACTCCCGGCAGCCGCTTCGGCAAGCTGGCGGGCGTCAAGGCGATGACCGACGTTACCGGTTTCGGCCTGCTCGGCCACTTGGTGGAGCTGGCTGACGGCAGCGGCTTGAGTGCGCGCCTGAACTACAGCGCGGTACCGCGCCTGCCAAGCGTCGAGCACTATCTGGCCGAAGGCTGTGTGCCGGGCGGCACCCTGCGCAACTTCGACAGCTACGGCGAGAAAATCGCCCCGCTGAGCGATGAACAGAAGCACCTGCTGTGCGACCCGCAAACCAGTGGTGGCCTGCTGGTCGCAGTGGCACCCGAAGGTGAAGCGGAGTTTCTCGCTGTCGCCGCCGAGCTGGGCCTGAGCCTGGCGCCGATCGGCGAGCTGGTTGAGCGACAGAGCCATGCGGTTGAGGTGCTGTAATGCGTGACAACAGCACCGACTACCGCCAGCTGTTCTTGAACGATGTACCGATGATGGACATGCGCGCCCCGATCGAGTTTGCCAAGGGCGCCTTTCCCAACGCGATCAACCTGCCCCTGATGAACGACCTCGAGCGGCAGAAGGTTGGCACCTGCTACAAGCAGCAGGGCCAGCAGGCCGCCATCGCCCTCGGCCATCAGTTGGTCAGCGGCCAGAGCAAGGATCAGCGTATTGCCGCCTGGGCCGCCTTCGCCCGGGCCAACCCAGAGGGTTATCTCTACTGCTTTCGCGGCGGCCTGCGCTCGCAGATCGTCCAGCAGTGGCTCAAGGATGAAGCCGGTATTCACTACCCCAAGGTAATCGGTGGCTACAAAGCCATGCGTAATTTCCTGCTTGAAACCACCCAGCAGGCGGTTGCCGAATGCGACTTCGTACTGATCGGCGGGCTTACCGGCACCGGTAAAACCGAAGTGCTGCAGGTGCTGGAAAACGCGGTCGATCTGGAAGGCCACGCCAACCATCGTGGCTCCAGTTTCGGCAAACGTGCCACCGGCCAGCCTGTGCAGATCGACTTCGAAAACCGCCTGGCCATCGACGTGCTGAAAAAGCGCGCTCGCGGTATCGAGCAGTTCGTTCTGGAAGACGAAGGCCGAATCGTCGGCAGTTGCTCACTGCCGCTGGAGCTGTACCAGGGCATGCAGCATTACCCGCTGGTGTGGCTGGAAGACAGTTTCGACAACCGTGTCGAACGCATCCTGGGCGACTACGTGACCAACCTGTGCGCCGAGTTCGTTGCCCTGCACGGTAGCGAACAAGGCTTCAAGCTGTTCGCAGAGCGCCTGCAGCAGAGCATGGGCAACATCCTCAAGCGCCTGGGCGGTGAGCGTTACCAGCGTCTTTCAGCGCTGCTGCAACAAGCCCTGGAAGAGCAGCAACGCGGTGGCGCAGTCGACCTGCACCGCGCCTGGATCAGTGGCCTGCTCAGCGAATACTACGACCCGATGTATGCCTTCCATCGTGACAGCAAGGCTGAGCGCATCGAGTTCTCCGGCAATCAGGTCGAAGTGCGTGAATACCTGCGGGCCCGCGCTGCCCGGCATCGATAACCCGGTTTATGCAGGCTCGATCAGTTTGAGCAATTCATCTGCACGAGCCTTGGTCATGTCCAGCACACAGCCCGCGCCATTGAGCTGATCGATGGTGCCGCCGGTGAGGCTGAAATACAGCTTGCAGTTGGCGTCGCGGTATTTGATCCATAGCCGCTGGGCGTCGCGCAACTGAGTTTGCTGAGCCGGTTCAAGGGCCGCCAGGGCCTTCTTGTACGCACTGTTCAGGCGGGCGTCCTGACGTTCGATCTCGGCGCCGTTGCAGTTGTTCATGTCCAGGGTGGTCTGGGCGGTTTGCATGCATTGGCTGTAGGCGGACGAATCGCTCTGGGCGACGGCGAAGGGGGCAATGGCGGTCATCAGAGCGATGGATAGCAGAGGATGCTTCATTCGGCGAACTCCTTGTAAGGGCCGCTCAGGATGCAGGGCACAGGCGCCTTCCACAATAGGACGCCATAGGCAGAACCTGTAGGAGCGGGCCTTGTCCCGCGATCTGCCGCAAAGCGGCAGCAAACCCTGCCGACGCGGTGTGACAGATAGACCGCAAGTACAGGTTTTACGGCTGCTTCGCACCCGATCGCGGGACAAGGCCCGCTCCTACAGTCTCGCTACACACCTGCGCAATACGCTCGCGCAACCAGCGATGGCCTGCTTCACCTTCCCGGCGCTGATGCCATGCCTGCTGAAAGCCGAATGCCTTGATCGCCAGCGGTGGCTCAAAACGACGCAAACGCGGATCCAGCTTGCCGTTGTCGAGGCTGCGCCGGGCAACGGTGAGGATCAGGTCGGTACCGGCAATCACCTCCTGTGCCGCGGCCCAGTGTGGCAATGCCAGGGCGACGCGGCGACGGGCGCCGATGGCGCTGAGGGCCAGGTCGATTTCGTTGTCGATGCCTGCTCGCACCGCCACCAGTACATGCGGGCGCACCAGCCAATCAGCCAGATCGAGCCCACCACGAGGCGGCAAGCCGCTGCGATCGGCAATACAGGTAAAACGCTCTTCAAACAGCGTTTCAACCCGCAATTCGGCGGCCAGCTCCGGAAACACCCCAAGCGCCAGATCGGCCTCGCCATCGAACAAATGACCCAGCATCGCCTCCCGGCTGCCCTGGATGACAACCAGGTCAATCTCCGGTGCTTCGTCACGCAGCACCCGCATCAGCCCCGGCAATACCACCCGCGCACCGTAATCCGACATGGCCAGGCGAAAACTGCGGCGCGCCTTGCGCGGATCGAAGCCGGGATGGGCAAGCAAGCCGTCGAGCTGCTCCAGGGCCTGCTGCAGCGGCTCGATCAGGGCTTGAGCGCGGGCCGTGGCCTGCAAGCGCCCACCCCGGCGTACCAGCAGCGGATCGGCAAACAGTTCACGCAGCTGCGCCAGGGCATGACTGACCGCCGGCTGGCTGCGGTGCAGGCGCATGGCGGCGCGTGATACATGCTGCTCGACCAGCAAGGCATGCAGGGTCAGCAACAGGTTCAGATCAATACGGCGCAGATCATCCATCAGGCGAATAACTCCTGTGCAGCATTCGAATTTCCATTAACACAATGCATAGCCAAGACTTTACCAAGCCATTTTCAAGGAGTCTTGCCATGAGTCTGTCTTTCGCCCCCGCCGCCCTGCTGCCGCTGATCATCGCCTTGCTGGCGGGTGCGGCGGTGCCGTTTCAGGCCGGCAGCAATGCCGCTTTGGGACGCTTGCTTGGCCATCCGTTGTGGGCAACGCTGGTGTCCCTGGGGGTGAGCGTACTGATGGTGATTCCGGCCCTGCTGGTGTTGCGCGCGCCGCTGCCGCAGCTCGGCGCCCTGGCCCAGGCGCCCTGGTGGGCCTGGCTCGGCGGCGTGGCCGGCGTCGCCTACATCACCGCGGCGCTGATGCTCACCCCGCGCCTGGGCGCCGCCGGCTTCATCGTCTGCGTGATCGCCGGTCAGGTGCTGTCATCCTTGCTGATTGATCAGTGGGGGCTGATGGGGCTGGCGCAGCGGCCGGTGAACGGGCTACGCCTGGCCGGGGTTGGCCTGATTGTGCTCGGCATGTTTGTGGTGCAATGGGGTACTTCGACGACGCGCTAGATGGTGTCCGGATCAATCGGCTGGATACTCGGCTGCGGCTCCAGGGCGCGATTCATTTCAAACCTGAGGCTGGGCGCTTCAAGGGCAAAATGGATCACCAAGCCCAGCACTACAATCAGTGCGCCGTCCAACCAGTGCCAGCCGGGTATCGGCACGCCCTGACGAGCCTGACGACACCACCAGGCTTGCCCCAGGCAAAAGCCGAAGATCGCCAGCAACCAGAGGTAAAACCCTGGCGCAAAGTGGGTAAGGTTGACGAAGTTGTAGCTGCGATTGTCGGGCATCCGGTCGATCCCGAAACTGCTCAATGCCAGACCCAGGGCGGCCAATCCCAGCACCAGCGATACCCAGCGCCAACGACGGTGCAACAGCATCGCCAATCCCAGCAAGGGATTGGCGAACCAGCCATACATACCGAACACCAGGCCCCAAGGGCCATACAACAACGCTTGCAGCGCGTGCAAGCGCCCGTCCCCGGTCATGTACATGGCGTTGAAACACAGGCTCGCCAGAAACAGCAGCAGGGTCAGCGAAACATAACGGTTGAGCATGATCACGCAGCACGCTCGAACAGCAGACCGTAGAGCCCCGAATCAGACAGTTCCCCGGCCACACACCAGCGCTCGCGCAGCACCCCTTCAAGGACAAACCCCAACCGCTCAAGGGTCCGTGCCGAAGCGCTGTTACGGGGATCGATCTCTGCCTCAAGGCGGCGCATGTTCAGGTCCCGGGACAGATACTTGACGAAGTGCTCCAGCGCCTCGCCCATGAATCCCTGCCCCTGGGCAGCCGTGGCCAGGCAGTAGCCGATTTCGCCCCGGCGCGAGTCGCTGTCGAAGTTGGAACACTGGCACATGCCGATCAGCTCACCGCTGTCGCGGCGATAGATGCCGAGCTTGAGCAACTGCCCCCGCGCGTAGGCCTGGCGATCAGCCGCAAGCGCTGCCTGCGCCTGGTCAATATCACTCCAGGGCGCGTGATTCCAGAAACGCATGACCTGTGGGTCGGCCATGATCGCCAGCCATGCAGCGGCATCCTCGGCGCTCATGGGCCGCAAATGCAAACGCGGGCTTTGCAGGCAAAGGTCTTGGGGGAATGTGTAGGGGTGCGGCACGGTAGAACTCCTGTCCTGTCCGAAGAGCCGCACAGTCTACCTCAAGGTTGCCAGGCGCTGGTCGTGGGTACAGGCGCCTGGCGTCACCGTCATCAGGCGACTGCAGCCCCCTCGTCGTCTGGCCAGATCGGCTCGTTGGCTTCCAGCGGTGGCAAGCCATAGGCCGCGCGGGCGGCATCGCAACTCGGGTTGGGCTGACCATCGACCCAGGCTGCTTCGAATTCGCGGCAAGGGGTGGAGCGCTGCTCATAAATGCCGCAGCTGACACCTTTGCCGATCTCACCCTCAAGGCTGATGCAACGGCAGGGTTTGCTGTCGGTGCCGATCATCGCCACCCGGGTGGGGTTGATCTGTACCACCAGGTCGTCGGGCACCAAGCCTCCCGCCGATGTGCACTCACCCCAGAAAAAAGACACACGGAAATACCCGCAGCAGGCGCCGCAGTTCAAACAAGGATTATGTTCGGACATGATGAGGAAACGGGGGGGCAAGTTTATCGTTATTGGGAGAAAACCCGTCGCCATTCTATGCTTCGCCAAGGCTTTGGGAAGGGGGGAGATGTAGAAATATATTGCGCCTGACGGGCGGTTGGATGCGCCCTGGTGGAAATGATCACGGGGCAAGCCTGCTCCCACAGAAATGGCACTGTGGGAGCGGGCTTGCCCCGCGATGGACTTGCTTACTTCTGAGCCTTGCCCACCCCATCAGCCCGGAACATCTGACGAATGCCCCGCACGGCCTGGCGAATCCGGTCCTGGTTCTCGATCAGGGCAAAGCGCACATGATCATCGCCATAGTCACCAAAGCCGATGCCCGGCGACACGCACACCTTGGCCTCGGCCAGCAGCTTCTTGGAGAACTCCAGCGACCCCAGGTGCGCATACTCCTCAGGGATCTTCGCCCAGACGTACATCGACGCCTTGGGGTTCTCGACCATCCAGCCCAGTTCGTGCAGGCCTTTGACCAGCACGTTGCGGCGCTGGCGATACTGCTCGGCAATGTCGCGTACACACTGCTGGTCACCTTCCAGGGCAGCAATCGCCGCCACCTGCAGCGGTGTGAAGGTACCGTAGTCGTGATAGCTCTTGATCCGCGCGAGGGCACTGACCAGCTCCGGGTTACCGACCATGAAGCCGATACGCCAGCCGGCCATGTTGTAGCTCTTGGACAGGGTGAAGAACTCCACCGCGATGTCCTTGGCACCTGGCACCTGCATGATCGACGGCGCCTTCCAGCCGTCATAGACGATGTCGGCGTAGGCCAGGTCGTGGATTACCAGCACATCATATTGCTTGGCCAGCGCCACCACCCGTTCAAAGAAGTCCAGCTCGACGCACTGCGCGGTCGGGTTGGAAGGAAAGCCGAGAATCATCATCTTCGGCTTGGGGATCGACTCGCGGATGGCCCGTTCCAGCTCGTTGAAGAAGTCCACCCCCGGCACCAACGGTACCGAACGCACCTGGGCACCGGCAATCACTGCGCCGTAGATATGGATCGGATAGCTGGGATTGGGCACCAGCACCGTGTCGCCATGATCCAGGGTGGCCAGCATCAGGTGGGCCAGGCCCTCCTTGGAGCCGATGGTGACGATGGCTTCGCTTTCCGGGTCGATTTCGACCTCGTAGCGATCCTTGTACCAGCGCGAGATGGCCCGGCGCAGGCGTGGAATGCCGCGGGACGTCGAGTAGCCATGGGTGTCATCGCGCTGGGCGACCTGCACCAGTTTCTCAACGATGTGCGGCGGCGTGGCCCCGTCGGGGTTGCCCATGCTCAGGTCGATGATGTCCTCGCCACGACGGCGTGCGGCCATCTTGAGTTCGGCGGTGATGTTGAAGACGTAAGGGGGGAGACGATCAATGCGCGCAAAGCGGCGCGGCGAACCTTGGTCAGCCATGGCTTCCTCGAAGACGTAAGCGCCCGGAACCGTCCGAGCGACGTTGGCCACTGCGGTGGCCGAGGCGGCAAGATAGAACGTCGCAAGGGTGGCTGTAAAGGGCTTTTGCTCGTGGCCGGGCACCCGCTCCAGGCCACGATACACTAGCTCGTCAGCGGATCGGCTCGAACTCCAGCGCGCGCCAGGTGGCTATATCCAGCCCTGTTGACGGCAACAGATCGCTACCGCGCACATAGCTGAACGGTTTGGTGAGTTCCCCCTGATGAACGCGACGATCGTCACCTTCGGACTCGCTTATCAGCGTGTAGGAATGCTCGCGCATGGCCTTGTATCGCGCATCGTCGCGATCCAGCGCATCCAGGCAATCGGCAACCTGCTTGTCGCTCAGCACCAGCCGCTTTTGCAGGGTCACCTGCCAGCGTGTCAGGCAGGTTTCGGCAAAGTGACGCACGAGCAAGCCTGGCTCGGGCAGGTGTTTGCCATCGCCGGCACCATCCCTGGAGGCGTTGCCCACCAGCGAGGCATGCCGCCCTGGCAGCGGGTAGATGTGTGTACGGGTGTCAGGATGGGTTGCCGGTATCACGCAGGCAAAGCCCTTTGAGCGTTCGTCACGCGAGTAGAAGCCCACATACTCCCTGACGTTGGCGCGCAGGTGCAACCGGTGCGGTTGCAGGTTGTTGATTCCCGGAACGGGGTCGATAGCGAAGATATTCACCGGCACCTGGCTGAGCTCGGGATCATCGGCCATGGCGTTGGCCAGCATATGGCAGCTGATGCCGCCGCGGCTCCAGCCAACGATGTTGACCTGGCTGGGGATCAGCCCACCCTTGCGGTGCAACTTGATGATGCCTTCCTGCAACTCCTGCTGCGTAACGCCACGATCGCCGTAGTCATAGTGACGCCAGAACCAGGAGCCCTCCTTCTTCACATCCTCGATTGGCGCGCCCGCCGACTTGAGGCGATTGTATTGCTCCTCGGTCAGCTTTTCCCGTTGCCAGTTGCAGCGTCCCTTGATCACCTGCAGGGCATGGGCAACGTTCTGCTCCCAGCCTGCGCCAAACAGGGTCCCGCTCAGACCGTACGCCTTGTTCTCGATGAACAGATCGTCGCTTTGCATGTTGCCGCTGCCGGGGCCATCGATGGCGATCCATTGGGCGAACTCGCGGCCCTGGTCGTTGGCGGCCAGGGTCGCGACCAGTTCGCCATTCCAGAAATTGGGGTTGCGGTCGTCGAAACGATGCGAACCGGTGCCGCAGAAGTACACAGTCAAAACGCTCATGATGGGGCTCTCCCTCGGGTTGAAGTGGCCGCACACTAACAACAGCGACGCGCGTCAATCAGTCGGCAATCCTGCCTTTTGGAGAGCGGTTTTCCAGGCAAAAAAAAGCCCCGGACGTTTGCGCCCGGGGCTTTTTTCAGAACATCGGTATCAATGTGCGTAGGTCAGCAGCAGCTCGGTCGGCACCTTGGTGTCGAGCGACATCATCACGCTCAGGGCAGTGATGGTGAAGATCGAGAACACGAACAGCTTGCGGGCCCACAGGCGATCATCGACTGCCTTGTAGCCGGTCCAGGCCATGTACAGCCAGTACATGCCCATGGCGGCGGCAACCGCCATGTAGCTCATACCGGCGTAGCCGCCCAGGGTCAGCATCAAGGTCGCGACCAGGAACGCCACGATGTACCAGAGGATGTGCTTCTTGGCCACCAGGATGCCACGCTTGACCGGCAGGACCGGAATCGAAGCAGCCAGGTAGTCGTTGAAGCGGAAGATCGCGATGGCATAGGAATGCGGCATCTGCCAGAGGCTGAACATCACCAACAGGGTCAATGCAGCCAGGTCGAAGCTGTTGCTCACGGCGCAGTAGCCGATCACCGGAGGCATGGCACCGGACAGGCTGCCAACCAGGGTGCCGTGCACCGATTTGCGCTTCAGGTACAGGCTGTAGAAACCCACGTAGATGATGAAGCCGATCAGGCCGAACAACGCTGCCAGGGCATTGGCCTGCACATACAGCAGGCCAAGACCGGCCACCCCGAGCAGGGTGGCGTAGGCCAGCGCGACTTTCAGCGAGATCTGGCCCTGAACCATTGCACGGTTCTTGGTGCGCTCCATCTTGATGTCGATGTCACGGTCGATGCAGTTGTTGAACACGCAACCGGACGCCACCACCAGCGAAGTGCCAATCACCGTGGCCAGGAACAGCATGAAGTCGACATGCCCTTGCGCGGCAAGGAAAAAACCGCCTGCCACAGAAAGCACGTTACCGAAAATGATCCCCGGTTTGGTGATTTGGATAAAGTGCTTAACGGACATGTCGTCTTACCTCACTTCGCCATCATGCTGGTGTGGATGCTGAACATGATCCACAGCGACAGACCGACCAACAGTGCAATGACCATCACGGTGAACAGGAAGGTCGACACGTTGGAGCTCTGTTCTTTGGAGCTGTCCATGTGCAGGAAGTACACCAGGTGTACCACTACCTGAATGACCGCCAGGGCCACCACCACCATGATGGTGATGTCCTTCGGCATGCTCGGGAACATCACCAGGCCGAACGGAATTGCAGTCAGGATCACCGACAGGATGAAGCCGATTGCATAGGACTTGACGCTACCGTGGTTGCCCTCGGCGTGGCTGTTATGTGCATTAGCCATTTACAGAACCCCCAGCAGATACACGACGGTGAACACACAGATCCAGACCACGTCCAGGAAGTGCCAGAACAGGCTCAGGCAGCTCATGCGGGTCTTGGCGGTACCAGTGATACCGTGCTTGTTGATCTGGTACATCATGACCGCCATCCAGATCAGACCTGCAGTCACGTGCAGACCGTGGGTACCGACCAGCGCGAAGAACGCCGACAGGAAGCCACTGCGCTGCGGGCCGAAGCCCTCGGCGATCAGGTGATGGAACTCATAGACTTCCATCGCGATGAAGCCGGCACCGAACAGGAAGGTGACAGCCAGCCAGCCCAGCACGCCGCCCTTGTTGCCTTTGAACATCTGCAACATGGCGAAGCCGAAGGTGATACTCGAGAACAGCAGCAGTGCGGTTTCGACCGCGACAAAGTCCAGCTGGAAAATGTCGTGACCCGACGGGCCGCCGGCAAAACTGCCGGACAGCACCGCGTAGGTGGCGAAGAGCGACGCAAACAGGATGCAGTCGGTCATCAGGTACAGCCAGAAACCGAAGACGGTCATCTGGCCCGAGTCGTGGTGGTGATCGTCATGCCCATGGTCGTGACCATGAGCATGCGTGTCTGCATTGATTACATGACTGGACATTGATTAAACCTGCTCAAACGATTTGACACGCGCGCCAGCCGGCGAACCGGTAGCCAGGCCCAGGGCCTTCATGCGCTCACCTTCGATACGCGCCACTTCTTCGGCAGGAACCATGTAGCCCTGGTCGTCACGCGCAGCGTGAGCAACGAAGACAGCGATGGTGCCGACCAGGCTGGCAGCAACCAGCCACCAGATGTGCCAGATGAAGGCGAAACCGAATACGGTGAGCAACGCACCCATGAACACACCGGTCGAGGTGTTGTTCGGCATGTGGATCGCTTCGTACTTGGCCGGAACCTTGTAAGCCTTACCGGCTTGCTTGGTTTCGTGCCAGGCGTCCAGATCGACGTTCTCAGGCATGGTGGCGAAGTTGTAGAACGGCGGTGGCGACGAAGTCGACCATTCCAGAGTACGGCCGCCCCATGGGTCGCCGGTCACGTCCATGTTGTCCTTGCGATCGCGAATCGACACGTACAGCTGGATCAGCTGGCAAGCGATACCGAACAGGATCAGCACGGCGCCGAACACGGCTACGTACAGGTAGGGTTCCCACAGTGGGTTGTCGGAGTGGTTCAGACGACGGGTCATACCCATGAAGCCCAGTGCGTACAGTGGCATGAAGGCCACGTAGAAACCGGAGATCCAGAACCAGAAGGCAGCTTTGCCCCACTTCTCGTTCAGGGTGAAACCGAAGGCTTTCGGGAACCAGAAGGCGAAACCGGCAATGTAGCCGAATACCGCACCACCGATGATCACGTTGTGGAAGTGAGCGATTACGAACAGGCTGTTGTGCAGAACGAAGTCAGCACCTGGAACAGCCAGCAGTACGCCGGTCATACCACCGATCGAGAAGGTAACCATGAAGCCCAGGGTCCACATTACCGGCGCGGTGAAGCGCAGACGGCCCTGGTAGATCGTGAACAGCCAGTTGAACAGCTTAACCCCGGTCGGAATCGAGATCAGCATGGTCGCCAGACCGAAGAAGGTGTTGACGCTGGCGCCAGAACCCATGGTGAAGAAGTGGTGCAGCCATACCGCAAAGCCCAGTACCGCGATCGCGCCCGAAGCGTAGATCATCGACTTGTGGCCGAACAGGCGTTTGCCGGCGAAGGTCGAGGTAACTTCCGAGAACACACCGAAGGCCGGCAGGATCAGGATGTAAACCTCAGGGTGACCCCAGGCCCAGAACAGGTTGACGTACATCATCGGGTTCCCACCAAGCTCGTTGGTGAAAATGTGGAAGTCCAGATAACGGTCAACAGTCAGCAGTGCCAGAGCGGCGGTCAGGATCGGGAACGAAGCAACGATCAGGACGTTGGCCCAGGTGCAGGTCCAGGTGAAGATCGGCATGTCCATCAGCTTCATGCCAGGCGCGCGCATTTTCAGCACGGTGGCGAGGAAGTTGACACCCGTTAGCGTCGTACCTAGACCCGATAGCTGTAGCGCCCAGATGTAGTAGTCGACACCCACGCCAGGACTGTACTGGATACCCGCCAGCGGTGGATAAGCTACCCAACCGGTCTTGGCGAACTCACCGACACCCAGGGACACGTTGACCAGCACGACGCCGGACACCAGCAGCCAGAAGCTCAGGGAGTTGAGGAACGGGAAGGCAACGTCACGCGCACCGATCTGCAGAGGCAGGGCCAGGTTCATCAGGCCGGTGAAGAATGGCATTGCCATGAAGATGATCATGATCACACCGTGAGCGGTGAAGATCTGGTCATAGTGTTCGGGAGGCAGGTAGCCCTCGGAGCCGCCGGTGGCCATGGCCAGCTGCGTGCGCATCATGATGGCGTCGGCAAAACCGCGCAGCAGCATGATCATCGCGACGATGATGTACATCACCCCGATTTTCTTGTGGTCGACCGAAGTCAGCCACTCGGACCACAGGTAGGTCCACTTTTTGAAATAGGTGATTGCACCCACCAACGCGAGACCGCCGAGCGCGATCATGGCAAGTGTCACCATGACTATCGGCTCGTGATACGGAATCGCATCCAGACTTAGTTTACCGAACATCTCTTACTCCTCTGCCCCAGCAGCTGAATGCATACTCACGTCCATCCCTTCGGTACCGGCCGCTTCTTTGCTCTGCTCTTTTTCGTGGACCGGCCGACCGCGGTTCATGCCTTCGTACTTGTCGACGATGGACTGGAACTGCTCAGGCGAGGCCACGCTGTACAGCGCGACTGGATTGTTTTCGCTAGTTTTGGCCAATGCCGCATATTCAGCCGCATCCAGCTGTTTAGGCGATTGCTTGACTTCGTTCACCCATGCCTCGAAATCGGCCTGGGAGGTGGCAGTTGCCTTGAACTTCATACCGGTGAAGCCAGCACCGCTGTAGTTCGCCGAGATACCGTCGAACTCGCCGTTCTCGTTGGCGATCAGGTGCAGCTTGGTGGTCATGCCAGCCATTGCGTAGATCTGGCCGCCCAGGCCCGGAATGAAGAACGAGTTCATTACCGAGTCGGAGGTCACGCGGAAGTTGACCGGGGTGTTGGCCGGGAAGACGATCTTGTTGACCGTGGCAATGCCTTGTTCCGGGTAGATGAACAGCCATTTCCAGTCCAGGGCGACCACGTCGATCTGCACCGGCTTCACATCGGAAACCAGCGGACGATACGGGTCCAGCTCGTGGGTGGTCTTGTAGGTCACATAGCCCAGGGCGATGATGATCAGAACCGGGATGGTCCAGACCGCCACTTCGATCTTGGTCGAGTGCGACCAGTCAGGAGTGTAAGTGGCTGCCTTGTTGGAAGCGCGATACTTCCAGGCGAACGCGATGGTCATGAAAATGACAGGAATCACCACCAGCAACATCAAGCCGGTAGCGATGAGGATAAGGTTCTTTTGCTCAATGCCGACCTGGCCCTTCGGGTCGAGCAGGGTCCAGTTGCACCCACTGAGTAAAAGCATGCCTAAAAAGGGCAGAATGCCAAACAGTCTGGGGTAACGCTTTTTACTCATCTCACGACCTCTAGAGCAGCTTGCTTCAATGCAATTTGTGTTTTGGTCGCCAACACTTCGTCCTGCCAAGTGTCAGCATTTATGGGATCGAATACGGTCATGCCTTGAGGCCAGCTGCGGCGGCTCGGCATAAACCGGGTATTACGGTGCTTATTGTTTTGACTTCGTAGGCAACAGGCCTGTTTTCAGACCAATTCCATTTGGTGCGGGAAATCACGGAGGGGGGTCAGCCCGGCATCGCCGCAGGCGATGCTCGTCAGAGTCAGCAAAAAGAGCCCTGAAGCTCCTTTAATCCTGCGACTCGCAAGCGGTGCCGAACGGAAATTGGGGGCGATTGTAGATAGGTCGTCATTCAATGACTATGACTAATTGAGCAACAGTCTTTTACAGAATTGACAACAATCAAGCCTGAAAAATCAGTTTCGCGACAGTTTGTCGCACCCCGTTCAATACCCCTGAAGCCCTTGTATTACAAGGCCTCAGACTTGATCTAGATCAAGGCGGGTGCGACACCGAATGAAAGTTCCATTGCACATCAGACTTGCATCAACACGTGACTTTTGTCTAAGGCTTGCGACGGTTGCGGTAGATGCCCAGGGGCACCAGAACAGCCGTGAGGGTGAAGGCCAGCAGCGCCCATTGCGCCAGGGAAAGCCCCAATACTGGCGGATAGGGCGTGGAACAGAATCCATCGACCTGGAACACCAGCGGCAACACCGACGCCAGCGGCAAACCATCGACGATCGGCTGCAGGGTATCGATGCCACAGCTGACCGCAGGGTTGGCCAGAATATATACATGGTTGCTGGCGGCAGCGATGCCACCGATGGCACTGAGCACCACCAGGCCTTCGAGGACAGTCAGGCTGCGCACCCCGGGCATGGCAGCGCCAATAAAGGCAAACACGGCAATCAGCAACAGCGCATAGCGTTGCAGGATACACAGCGGGCAAGGCGCTTCGCCGAGCACCACCTGCATATACAAGGCACCGCCGATCAGGGCCAGGCAGATCACCCCCAGCAGTACCAGAAAGCGCCGTTCCCGGTTCAGGCGCGATGTTTGCTCGTTCATTGCATATCCTTGGTTGACTGAATGGCTCGACTGCCTGCCCGCAATTCTACACGCTCAACCAGACCTTTAAGAACGGTAAAAGTGCCGCGCCAGACTCGCTCAGGCTGGCATGGCCAGCGGCGCAAAGCAGAATGCTGAATTGCCACTATCTTAGTCCTGTGGATTACCCTATCATTAACACTGTACAAATAAACAGTGTCGAACACATCGATATTCAAAAGGCATGTGAGGTGATGAATGGCCGTCGAAGTGGTATACCGCAGCAGCCGCGATCTGGAGCGCTTGTTCATGGATAAAGCCGAAGCTGACCGTCACGACAAGATGCTCGAACTGGCCGAGCTGCTCGCCGAGGTCCTGAAAAAAGCCGTACCGTCGCTCAGCGAACAGCAGGTCGAGGACGCCGGCATCTATATGGCCAAGAACCGCGACGTCTTTGCCAAGGCCTTCAAGAGTCAGCCAGACGCACTGTCCGAGCTGCTCGCCGACACTGCCGCCGAGTAACTCCGCTCAGCCATAGATCAAGCGTTCGGCAAGCATCTGCGCTACCCGCGCCGGTGAGCGCTTTTCTGCCTGGGCGTGGGCAAACACTTCGGTCAGGCGCGAGGGAATGCGCGCCAGGTGCGCGGTGATGGTGTTCAGGTCCTCACCACTGTGCTTGAGCGCCACGTAGATCAGGCCACCGGCATTGATGACGTAGTCAGGCGCATAGAGGATCCCGCGGTTTTCCAGTTGATCGGCCACCTGCAGGGTGGTCAGCTGGTTGTTGGCCGCCCCCGCCACTGCCGCGCAGCGCAGCTGCATCACACTCTGACCATTGAGCACCGGCCCGACACCGCACGGTGCGAAGATGTCGCAGGGTGTACTGATCAGGATCTCGTTGGCCACCGGGCGCGCATTGAACTGCTCGATGGCCAGTTGCACCCTCCCCGGGTCATGGTCACTGACCAGCAATTCGGCGCCTGCCGCGTGTAACTGCTCGGCCAGTGCGTAACCGACATTACCCAGTCCTTGAACCGCCACGCGCAAGCCTTCCAGGTTGTCGCTGCCCAGGCGTGCCATGGAGGTGGCGCGAATGCCGGCGAACACGCCCATGGCGGCATGCGGCGAGGGATCGCCAGCTGCCGTGGTGCTGGTGACATGCTGAGTAGTCTGGGCAATGCAATCCATGTCCAGCGTCGAGGTGCCGCTGTCTACCGCAGTGATGAAGCGTCCCTGCAAGGTCTCGACAAAGCGACCAAAGGCTTCAAACAGGGCCGCACGGTTTTCCACGTGCGGGTTGCGAATGATCACCGCCTTGCCGCCACCCAGTGGCAGGCCAGCCAGCGCGGCTTTGTAGCTCATGCCCTGGGCCAGGCGTATGGCATCGATCATGGCGCTGTCATCGTCTGGGTAGGCCAGGTAACGACAGCCGCCCATGGCCGGTCCCAGGTGCTCGCTGTGAATGGCGACCACCGCTTTCAGACCAGTTGGCGGGTCGATGCACAGGTGCAGCGATTGCGTGCGAGTGCTTTGCATCAGCGCGAACATCAGCGGGCTCCTCAGTGAGGTGCTGATCCCAGTATAGGCCGCGCATTGCCGATTGATGACATCACCCGGACCACTGGACGAAAGGCTTGGCCAGCGCTACAAAATAAGCTTGAGCGGAGATTCCCATGAGCCCACGCCAAGCTTGTCTCGCCTGCCTGGAACGTGACCCGGCTGCCTTGCTGGAGGCCGCGCTATGGGTCGCCGCCGAACACGACAGCAGCGTTCAACCTCCACTCATCATGCTTCAGGTGAAAACGCTGCAGCAGGAAGTCAGCGCCGGTCTGCCGATGCTACCGCTGAGCGAACTGGCGCAGCCGTTATTGCGCCGCCTCAATGCGCTGGGGTTCCAGCAGGATGAATATCACCCGATACGCCCACAAGCAGCCCTGCTCGACAAGGTGCTGGAGCGGCGCCGCGGCCAGCCACTGGCCCTGGCTTTACTGACCCTGGAACTGGCGCGTGGTCTGTCGATTCCGCTGGAGGGGGTAAATTTTCCCGGACATTTTCTCTTGCGCGTCCCCGGCGCCGACCACCTGCTCGACCCCTGCGGCGGCCGCAGACTCTACCCTGCAGACTGTCGCGAACTGCTCGGCCGTCAGTTCGGCCCGCAACTGCAGCTCAACGCCGATCACCTGCTCACCGCCACTCCCAAGCAGATGCTCCAGCGCCTGTCACGCAACCTGCGCCAGCTTCATTCAACCCACGACGATGACCTGGCAGCGCTCAAGGACGCCGAACGGGTGCTGCTGCTGGGCCCGGCCACCGCCAGCGACTACCTGGCCCGTGCCACCCTTTACCAGCACCTGGACTGCCCCCAGGCCGAACGCTACGACCTGGAGTACGCGCTGCTGCTCAGTGACGATCCGATCCAGCGCCTGCGCCTGACCGAGCGTCTGGGGCAGTTGCATCAACCGCCCCCCTCGGTGCACTGACCCTGCGGGCAGGCTCAGGGTGTGTCGGGTTGTCTACCCGGGTCAGCCTGGATAAACGCCGGGTGCTCCTCGGCCAGTGCTGCGACGCGGCGGATGCGCGGGTAGTTGGCGAGGTTGATGTTGAAGCGCTGTGCGGCATACAGCTGCGGAATCAGATAGACATCTGCCAGCCCGGGTTCTTCACCAAAGCAAAAACCGTCATCACCGATCAGTTTCTCCACCGCCGCCAGCCCTTGGCTGATCCAGTGCGCGATCCACGCATTGACCTGCTCCTCGTCATGGCCCAACCCGCGCAACTGATTGAGCACGCTGACGTTGTGCAGCGGATGCACATCGCAACCGATCAGCGCCGCCACACCGCGTACCTGCGCGCGTAGCACAGGTTCCTCAGGCAGCAGCGCCGGCTGTGGATAAACCTCCTCCAGGTACTCGATGATCGCCGGTGACTGCACCAGCAGTTCACCCGAGTCGATCCTCAAGGCCGGCACCCGGCCCTGGGGATTGAGCGCGAGGAAATCTTCCTCACGCTGCTCGCCCTTGAGCAGATTGACCGGCACGTACTGGTACTCAAGCTGCTTGAGCGCCAGGGCAATCCTTACCCGATAGGACGAGGTTGAACGGAAGTAGTTGAACAGATCCATGGCCCTGCCCTCTTACCTGGCTGGAAGAACCTTACCGCGGCACTCACCGAAACCGATCGATGCCACACCCTCACGCACGCAACGGGCACGCAGAATGATCTCGTCACCGTCCTCAAGGAACTTGCGCACTTCACCCGACGCCAGTTGCACCGGTTCTTTGCCGCCCTGGGTAATTTCCAGCAGGCTGCCGAACTGGCCAGGCTGGGCGCCCGACAAGGTACCGGAACCAAACAGGTCACCCGGCTGCAGCTGACAACCGTTGACACTGTGGTGAGCGACCATCTGCGCGACGGTCCAGTACATGCTTAAAGTATTGCTCAAGGTCAGACGATGGGCCGGCAGGTTTTGCTCGCGCATGCGCTCGGTCAGCAGCAACACTTCCAGTTCGATATCAAAAGCACCGGCAGCCTGATCGCGTTTGTCCAGCAGGTACGACAGCGGCTGCGGATCACCTTCAGGACGCGCCGGCTGAGCGCAGCGGAAAGGCTCCAGCGCTTCGGCGGTCACCACCCAGGGGGAAACCGTCGAGATGAAGCTTTTCGACAGGAACGGGCCGAGCGGCTGGTATTCCCAGGCCTGGATGTCACGCGCAGACCAGTCGTTGAGCAGGCAGAAACCGGCAATGTGCTCGGCCGCTTCGGCGACCGGAATCGAATCGCCCATCTCGTTGCCCTGGCCAATCCAGATGCCCAGCTCCAGCTCGTAGTCCAGACGCGCGCAGGGGCCGAAGCTTGGCTCGCTCTGCCCGGCTGGCAGGGTCTGGCCTTTCGGTCGGCGCACGTCGGTGCCGGACGGGCGAATGGTCGAAGCACGGCCGTGATAACCGATCGGCACATATTTGTAGTTGGGCAGCAGCGGGTTGTCCGGGCGGAACAGCTTGCCAACGTTCTTGGCGTGCTCAATGCCTACATAGAAATCGGTGTAGTCGCCGATCTGGGCCGGCAGGTGCAGTTGGCACTCGGCGCTGGCCAGCAGCAGTGGCTTGAGTGCCGCCTGATGCTCGCTGTGCTCGCCGAGCAATTCCAGCAGACGCTCGCGCAGTGCCACGCGGGCCACACGGCCCAGCGCAAAGTAAGCATTCAGGGCACCACCACGGGTGGCCTCGACGGCGGCACGCGCCTGGCCCTCGAACAGACCGGCAGCCAGCGCGCCTTCAAGGTCGAGAATCGCATCGCCAATGGCCACGCCACAGCGCTTGGCCTGATCCTTGTGCGTGAAGATCCCCAGCGGCAGGTTCTGCAGCGCAAAATCGCGATGCCCGTTGGCGTGTTCGACCCAACTGCGGGCAATAGCGGACTGATTCATGGGTTATCTCCGATTCGGGGTGAAGGTGCTCGGCAACGAGGCCCAGCAACTATCGTAGTCGGCCTGCAGCTGCGGGCACTCAAGAGCATGGCGGCTCGGACGCAGCACCTGGCTGGTCTCGAACATGAACGCCATGGTGTTGTCGATCTTGTTTGGCGCAAGTTCGACGGCGATGGCCTTGGCGCAGGTTTCCGCATCCGGGCCATGGGCGCTCATGCAGCTGTGCAGGGACGCGCCGCCGGGCAGGAAGCCTTCGGCCTTGGCATCGTATTCGCCCTTGATAAGGCCCATGAACTCGTTCATCAGGTTGCGGTGGAACCAAGGCGGGCGGAAAGTGTTCTCGGCCACCATCCAGCGTGGCGGGAAGATCACGAAGTCGAGGTTGGCCATGCCCGGCACACTGGTCGGCGAGGTGAGCACGGTGAAAATCGACGGGTCCGGGTGGTCGAAGCTGACCGTGCCGATGGTGTTGAAACGGCGCAGGTCGTATTTGTACGGCACGTTGTTGCCATGCCAGGCAACCACGTCCAGCGGCGAATGATTGAGCTCGCAGCCCCACAGTTCACCGAGGAACTTCTGCACCAGCTGCACCGGGCCCTGATGATCCTCATAGTGCGCTACCGGCGTGAGGAAATCCCGAGGATTGGCCAAGCCGTTGCTGCCAATCGGTCCCAGGTCCGGAATACGCATGGGTGCGCCATGGTTCTCGGCGATGTAGCCGCGGGCCTGGCTGTCGAGCAACTCGACCCGGAACTTCAAACCGCGCGGCACCACGGCGATTTCCAGCGGTTCGACTTCCAGCATGCCCAGCTCGGTGACCAGGCGCAGGCGGCCCAGCTCCGGCACCAGCAGCAGTTCACCGTCGGCGTTGAAGAACACCCGCTGCATGGAGCGGTTCGCGCAGTAGTTGTAGATGCTGATTCCGGCAGGTTTCTCGCTGCCGGAATTGGCCGCCATGGCGACCCAGCCGTCAATGAAGTCGGTCGGCTCGCTCGGGATGGCCTGCGGGCTCCAGCGCAAGCGATTGGGCGTCACCGCGCCCAGCGGACCACCGGCCAGCTGCCGCTCCAGGCGCTCGAAGCGCGGATGCAGGGCAGACGGACGGATGCGATACAGCCAGGTGCGGCGCATCTCGCTGCGAGTCATGGTGAAGGCGGTGCCGGAGAACAATTCGGCGTACAGGCCGTAAGGTGCCTTTTGCGGCGAGTTCTGCCCAACCGGCAGGGCGCCGGGCAAGGCTTCGCTGGCGAATTCGTTGCCGAAGCCGCTCAGATAATCGAGGACGGGGGTGCTGTCGAGGTTCATCGAGCCTCCGGGCCCAGTGCAGGCCGGTTGATGGCAGTTGGCTGCGCGCCGTTCACGCTAGCAACACTTCTGCGTTATTTTTATCGTAATTGCATTACGCATAACGTAATTTGATTGGCGAAGACCGTCAAGCTATAAAGACGCCCACCTGGACTACCCGGATCGAATGCACCATGGCCAAAGCCAGCTCCCCCGCCGATAACACTGGCAAACAGAAGGTCCGCTCGGCCGAAGTCGGTACCGACATCCTCAAGGCCCTGGCCCAGCTGTCACCCTCGACTTCACTGTCGCGCCTGGCCGAACATGTCGACATGCCGGCAAGCAAGGTGCATCGCTATTTGCAGGCGCTGATTGCCAGCGGATTCGCAGAGCAGAACCCGGCCACCAACCACTATGGCCTGGGCCGTGAAGCCTTGCGCGTGGGCCTTGCTGCCCTGGGCGGGATGGACGTATTGAAAGTCGCGGCCTTGCCGTTGTCGCAATTGCGCGACGCGCTCAACGAAAGCTGCTTTGTTGCCGTGTGGGGTAACCAGGGGGCAACGGTGGTCAACATCGAGCCGGCAGTCCGCGCAGTGACCGTCGTTACCCAGATCGGCTCGGTACTGCCACTGCTCAGCTCCTCGACCGGACTGGTGTTCGGTGCCTACCTGCCGGAGCGCGAGACGGTCGAGCTGCGTGACCAGGAGCTGGCTGCCCTGGGACACAGCGCCAGCGAATACGAGGCGCTGTTTGCCACAATCCGTCAGCGTGGCCTGCACCATGTCCATGGCTTGCTGATGCCTGGCGTCGATGCACTCTCGGCTCCCGTGTTCAATGCCTTTGGCCAGATCGTTGCGGTATTGACCGTGGTCGGCCCGACGTCGATTTTCCATGCCGACGAACAGGGCCCGGCAGCGCAGCAATTGCTGGCAGCGGCGCAGATGATCAGCTGGCGCATGGGCTACGAACAAGCCCCTTGATTTGCTTACAAAGGCTCACACTCATTCACGAGATGCTGCGCTAGAGTGCGCAGGCTGCACTGTTGCCAGAGGCGCAACAGTGAATGTCACAATTGGCTATTTTTCCTTCCGGGTCAGCCGCTTATTCTATTTGCAGCTGGACCGCGCCATCACTGGCAGCCTCTCTGGCCCGGGCATTTCAGGCGTGTACACCCCGCCTCCCGGCAACGGGTTCACCGACGTTGATTTTGAAGCTCCTTGATCTACGTCTTACTTGGCCGCTGCACTGCAGCGGCCTTTTTTATGGCTGGAATATCTTGATTGGCTACACGGTGGGAGCGGGCTTGCCCCGCGATGCGATGTGCCTGACAAACCGCAATCGCGGGGCAAGCCCGCTCCTACCGGGTCACTCGTCCGCATCGTCAAAGTGAAACCGATGCAACAGCCGATGCGCGATGGGCGCCAGGATCAAGCCGATACTGGCGACGAACACCAACCCGACATATAAGCCATATGCGGCAAAGAACAGCTTGCCGCCAATGCTCTCGGGCAAGATCACCGGTCCTACGCCACCCAGCAACAAGGTGGCATTGAAGATCGCGTCGTGCAGGGGAATGTGCGGTTCGAAATACAGGTGCCCCAGCACACCGAAGAGGATCGAAGCGATCAGCAACAGGCAGGCCGCCAGGCCATGACGCATCAAGCGAAAGCGGAACTGGCGGGACGAAATGACCGCTTCGGTTCTGGACTCGTACATCCGGTGTGCTCCTGCATCGATCATGGCCGCCCAGCATAGGCATGAGCATCCGGCGACCACAACCTCAGGCAGTCCTCAGCGCGGCGGGAACTGCTGCAGATTGGCCATCATCTGTTGCAACGCCTCCAGGCTGTCACGCGGGTGTACGGCATCGGTAAAGTCGCCAATCGTCTGCCAGTTAGCTGCGACATCCTCAGGGCTGAAGCCCTGATGCGGGTCGAAACCCACGCCCAGGCTACGCTCCCAACGCACTTTACCGACCCAGCCGCCACCCACTTCGTACAGACCGCCGCTGTCCTGGCATTGCTCACTGCCCAGGTACACCACCAACGGGCTGACCAGTTCCGGCTTGAGCTGTTCGAATACCTGCGGTGGAATCAATCCTTCGGTCATACGGGTGCCACCGGTGGGGGCAATGGCGTTGACCAGAATGTTGTGTTTGCGTCCTTCAATGGCCAGGGTCCGGGTCAGGCCATAGAGCCCCAGTTTGGCCATGCCATAGTTGGCCTGGCCGAAATTGCCATAGATGCCTGAGGTCGAGGCGGTGAATATCACCCGCCCCCAGTTCTGCTCGCGCAGATGCGGCCAGGCCGCACGGGTCACTTTGTAGGCGCCTTCGACATGCACCTGGTAGACCTGCTCCCAGTCGCTGTCTTCCATTTTGTGGAAGGTCTTGTCGCGCAGGATCCCGGCATTGTTGATCAGCACATCGACCCGGCCAAAGCTATCCAGTGCCTGCTCGACAATACGCGCCCCGTCGGCCACCGAATCATGGTTGGCCAGCGCCGTGCCACCCGCTTCACGAATCTGCGCCACCACCCGGTCGGCCGCAGAGGCGCTGGCGCCTTCGCCATGGGTCGAGCCGCCCAGATCATTGACCACCACCCGCGCACCGTGGCGGGCAAACAGCAAGGCATGTGCCCGGCCCAGGCCGCCGCCAGCTCCGGTGACAATCACCACTTTATCGTCCAGGCGCACAGAATCGCTCATGCTCAACACTCCAGGGAAATCAGCAGGAATGCCCGAGTGTCGGCCAGCACCGGCCAGCGCACAATCAAGCGGGCACAGGGTGAATGGCAGGCGATAAGGCCGGAAGATGATGCAGCGGGCCTGGCCCCTCAGGACCAGGCCACCTTCTGCGCAACAGGCTCCAGAGCTTGCTGGCGAAAAGCCAGATAGTGGCGCAGCACCTGTACCGGCGCTTCGGTATGGGGGTAATGGCCGATGCCTGGCAGCAGCACGGTATCGGGATTCGGCACCAGCTCCCGATAGCGTTCGTGCATGTGGGCGCCGGAAACCGGATCGACCGCACCATTGATGAAACGCAGGCGCACACCCTCTTTTTGCAGGGCAGGGACCCAGCGTTCGCGATGGAGCGCACGCTCGGGCACATAGCAAGCCAACTTGTGCAGGATCCGCGTGCCGCGGTTCGACGCAACCAGGCTCCAGTAGTCATCCAGCGCGCTTTCGCTGGGATGCGTGCACGGTCCGTAGATCTGGGTGACATGCCGCACCAGGTCGTCGCGCCCGAACGAACGCGCCACCAGCCAGCCCAGACGACTGAGCAACAGCTTCTGGATCAGCAACGCTCGATGGCACTCAGGAAACAGCCCGCCATTGAGAAACACACAGCTGGCGATGTTCGCCTGCCCTTCATGGTGGCGCGCCAGCAGCTCCTGGGAGACGCTGTCACCATAATCATGAGCGAGCAGGTGCACCGGCTGATCGACCTTCAGGTGCTCAAGCAAGGCCTGTTGCAGATCGGCCTGTTCGATCAGGCTGTAAAGGTGATGCACAGGCTTGGCCGAATCGCCAAAACCGAGCATGTCACAGGCTATCACCCGGTATCGCTGGGCCAGTGGCGCCCACAGGTAATGCCAATCCCAGCTTGCCGTGGGAAATCCGTGGATAAGCAGCAGCGGCTCGCCTTGCCCTGCCGTCCAGTAGCGAATGGTCTGACCGCGGAAGGTAAAACTCAAGCCCCGGGTACGCCAGACACATAATGGAATCTCGGCCAGAGACATCAGCGTGGCCTCGCTGAATAGCAGACGGTCGTGTTGAGCAAGGCATCAGTTGCGATCATTGCAATCACCTCGGCACATTCGTGTGCTCTACTGTGGTGCAGTCTAGTCAGCACACAGGCAAAGGTAAGTTGCATTGGCAGCCAGCTTATTGACTCTGTGAGTCAGGCAGCAAAATAGCGAGCCGTGTCACACCATCAAGGTCAGCAGCGGCGCCGCACACAGGTTGAGCAGACCGGTGAGGACCATGACCAGGCCGGCCACAGAACCCTCCTCGCCGCCCACTTCATGGGCCCGGCTGACCCCGGCACCATGCGCCCCGACGCCGAACAGCGCGCCACGGGCCAAGGGTGTGCGCAACGGCAGGAATTTGAGCAGTACGCCGCCGAACATGGCGCCCAGCACTCCGGTAAACATCACGAAAACCGCGGTCAGTTCCGGTACCCCACCCAGGTCCCGGGCCAGTGGCATGGCAAAGGGCGTGGTGATCGAGCGCGGCAACAGCGACAGGCTCACCGCGTTATCCAGCGACAACAGATGCGCCAGGCCCCAGGAGCTGGCAATCGATACCGTGCTGCCCACCAGCATGCCCAGGCTCAATGCTGGCCAGTGACGCGCCAGCAACGCCCGCTGCTGCCAGATCGGCACGGCGAAGGCCACCGTCACCGGCCCCAGCACCGACATCAACCAGTGCGTGTCGCGCGCATACTCGGCATAGGCGGTGTTCAGCGGGACGGCAACCGCCAGCAGCACCAGCGGCACCAGGATCAGTGGCGACAACAGGTAACGACCGGTTCGCCGGTACAACCAGCGGCTGCCCAGATAGGCCAGCAGGGTCAGGGCCAGCCAGAACAGCGGCATGGGCTCAAGTGTCATGGCGCATGCTCCAGCGGCACACCCACTCCACGGTCAGCGCCGTCAGCACCATGACCAGCAAAGTGCTGACGCCAATCACCAGCAGAATCCGCCAACCCTCATCGCGCAGCAGGCTACCGTAGTCGAGCAGGCTCATCAGCGCAGGAATGAAGAACAGCAGCATTTCAGCCATCAGCAAGCCGGCGCCCAGCTGCAAGGCCGCCGGTTTCAGCCAGCCCAGGGCAAACGCCAGCAACAACAGCGCCAGGCCCATGACCCCTGCCGGAATGGGCCAATCCAGCCAGGCTGCCAACTGGCCACCGAGCATATAAAGCACGAGAAATACCGCCAGCTCGACGAGCAGGCGCAGGAGACGTTTGACGGGTGTGGGTTTCATCGCGGGGGACCTCTTCAGAACTGTATTCTAGAAGCCCCTTCTCCACGCTAAAAACGAATTGTTAGACTGACTTCCATTCCACAATGGAATTTCGATCATGGAACTCAAACAACTGCGCAGCTTCATTGAAGTGATCCACCGCGGTGGCTTCACCCAGGCCTCCCATACCTTGCACATCAGCCAGTCGGCGGTAAGCAAGCAGGTGGCCCAGCTGGAACAGGACCTGGGCGTGCCGCTGCTGGAACGTCAAGGCTCACAGCTGCACCTGACCGCCGCCGGCAAGATCGTCCTGGAACGCGGCGAAACCATGCTGCGCCTGCGCCAGGAGCTGCAGAACGAACTCGATGACCTGAGCCAGCTGGAGCGCGGTGAACTGCGCCTGGGCCTGCCGTTGCTGGGCAGCGACGCGCTGTTTGCCCGGCTGTTCGCCGAGTACCGTCGACGTTATCCGAACATCACCATTCACCTGCTTGAAGGTGGCAGCCGCAGCGTCGAGCAAGCGGTACTGAGTGGCGAACTGGAGCTGGGCGGCAGCCTGACCCCGAACGATCCGGCGTTCGCGTTCCAGCCGTTCTGCAATGAAGCGCTCGATGCCCTGCTGCCCATCGATCACCCCCTGGCCGGGGCCGCTCAGGTCAGCCTGGCGCAATTGGCCGATACGCCGTTTCTGCTCTATCAGCGCAGCTTCGTGCTCAATGACCGACTGCTCAGCGCATGTCAGCAATTGGGGTTTACCCCGAGGGAAGGCGGACGTAGCGGCCAGGCCGACTTTCTCGCCGCCCTGGTCGCCGCAGGCCAGGGCGTTGTCCTGTTGCCCAGCGTGGTGGCGCGGGGCCTGGAACGGCCCGGTGTGGTGCGCCTGACCCTGAGCGAACCGACCGACCTGCGTTGGGATATCGCCTTCATCTGGCGCCAGGGCGCCTACTTGTCACGGGCCGCCCAGGCCTGGCTGCAATTGCTGCGCGAGCAACCGCAGGCAGTGTGATCAGCCGCGCAGTTTGCCGATCAGCTCAGCCAGCCAGGGCTCGGCGTCGGTTTCCGGGGTGACGGTTTCGCTGGCATCCAGACGCAGCATCGGCTGCACTTCATTGATGCCCAGTTCGGCGAACAATTCACGCATCTGCTCACCGCCGCCACAGAAAGTGTCGCCGTAGCTGGAGTCGCCCAGACCGATCACGGCCCCGGGAAGACCACGCCAGGCGGCGGGCAGCACGTCACGAATTTCACTGAACAGCGGGATCAGGTTATCGGGCAGCTCGCCCATGCCGGTAGTCGAGGTCACTGCCAGGAAGGCTTCGGGGGCAAAGCCCTGGAGGTCTTGCAAAGTGGCACGGGCAGCGTGCCAGGCCTCGAACCCTGCGGCTTTGAGCAACGATTCGGCATGCCGTGCGACTTCTTCGGCGGTGCCGTAGACCGAACCGGAAAGGATGGCGACTTTCATAGTGGGTTCCGTAACTGAGTAAAAACGTAGGATACTAACATTGGACACTGGCAAAAGGCCTCATTCTCCCTGTGTGAGGTCCGAACCAATCATCTAGAATCAGCCTCCGTGCCCACTCAACTACCTTGCGGACCTCGCCGATGATCAACGCCACCCTGCTGCAACGCATGATTGATGCCTCCAACGACGGCATCGTGGTCGCCGAACAGGAAGGTGATGACGACACCATCCTGCTCTATGTGAACCCGGCATTCGAGCGCCTGACCGGCTATGACGCCAACGACATCCTCTACCGCGACTGCCGTTTCCTGCAGAACGACGACCGTAATCAAGAGGCGCGCGCACTGATCCGCCAAGCCCTCAAGGATGGCCTGCCGAGCCGGGAAATCCTGCGCAACTACCGCAAGGACGGCAGTGCGTTCTGGAACGAGCTGTCGATCACTCCGGTGCTCAACGAAGCCGACAAACGCAAGTATTTCATCGGTATCCAGAAAGATGTCAGCCGTCAGGTCGAGGCCGAACAGCGGGTACTCGAGCTGGAACGCGAACTAGCACAGGCGCGGGCACGCATTGCCGAACTGGAAGGCGACGAACGGTAAAAACAAAACCGCCGTTTGGCTGTCCATGACGGTGAAGAATTGCATTCACAACTGACTTTTCGAGTTCGACCATGCAAGCAAATGCCCTCCTGACCCAGGACGAGCTGGACTTCATCAGGTCCATGCAACATACGTCACAGCCCTCCGCGGCTGAGTCGGTGTCGCGCCTGATGGTCAATGGCGGCAGCGAAATCAAAGACCTGCTGACCCGGCTGATTGCCCAGGAGCAGGTCACCTTGCAGGCGCAATTCGACAACCATCAGATGACCTTTCCCCTGCACCTGGTCGAGGACGAGTTCCATTCCCTGCAGCTGCAGCTGGGCGCACCGCACATCTATGAAGAAGGCCCGATGGTACGTCCATGGCGCCTGACCCTCGAATCGCCGGTAGCGCTGGAAGACGAGCTGGGCCTGAGTACCGGCCTGTGGGTAAAGGAAATTTCGTTCAAGGGTGTGCTGCTGGAAGTTCGCGACCAGCCCAAACCACCGAGCTCTTTCGACCTCTGGTTCGCCCCCGACAATTGTGAGCCCATCGCCTTGCACGGTGTCTTGCAGCGGCGTACTGGCAAGAGCCTGGCCGCCTATAACCTGAGTGAGAGCAAGCACCCGGAGATCGAACGGCTACGCGAGTACATCCTCCAGGCCCACCGTCAGGCCCATCCGGAGTTGCATCCTCAGCTGTCCAGGTGACCGGCCAGGTACTGCTGCAAGCGCCGACGCATCAAACGCCCTTCACTGCCCAGACACGCGACCTGCGAGCCGATCAGGCTGCCCTGGGCCAGGTCCGCAGCCTCTCCAGCCAGCAGTAACGGACACTCCAGTGCCAGGGCCAGACGGGCCAGGCGCTTGGGCAGGTCTTGCGCCGGTGGATGATTGGAAAACAGCACCAGGGCATGCGGGTTCATGCGCTCACAGACCAGGCTGAGTTCCTCCACAGGCTGGCCCAGCCCCAATACCGTCACGCCGATTTCACTGGTGCCCAGCAACAGGGCCGTCACCAGCAGTTCCAGCTCGTGGCAATGCCCGGGAATCGCCGTGAGCACCACCCTGACCTCCTGCTGGTCAGCAGACAGTTGCAAACGCTGCAACACCCGTCCACGCAGGAACCCATCGAGAAACAGCCATTCGCTGAGGTGGCCGAAGGCGTCCTGGGTGCAGCGCAATTCCTGCCAGACCGGCAACAGGATGTCCTGGAATGCCACCACCAGTGGATAACTGCTGAACACCTGGCCGTAGACCTGCTCCAGGCGCCGCTCATCGAACGCTCTTACCACTTGGCGCAACTGCAGCTGCCATTGTTTGAAGTCGTCCTGGGACGCCTGGCTGTGCGCTGCTTCAGTCTGCGGTTTTACGCTCTGGCTGCGGGCAAGAATCTTGCCGACCTTGCTGACCGCCACCCCCCGTTCGATCCAGCCGAGGATGTTGCGGACTTCGTCGATATCGGCCTGGGAATACAGCCGGTGCCCACTTTCGGTGCGCGTGGGCTGAATGAGCCCATAACGACGCTCCCAAGCGCGCAAGGTGACCGGGTTGATACCTGTCAGACGGGACACTTCGCGAATGGGGAACAGCTCCTCATGAGCGAGATCACCGGGGTTCAACGAAGGCTGGGCAGGTTCAAGCATTGCCGGAAAACCACGATTCTTGGGGGATGACGGCCATTCTACTCCGGGCAGTAGGTAGCGACCATTGGCATTTGTCCGGGCTGGCAAGCGCTCAGCACTGACGAGTCAGGTTATTTCAGGAATAATCCGTGCCCGCTTTTTGCATGCAAGCAGATGCCGTCCACCACCCCGGACGCATTTCATGGGCCGGCCACCCGCCACGCCCAGTTGCCAGGAGATACACAATGTCTACCCCTCCCGTTACCTTGATGGTGACGCGCCGTGTCGCCGAAGGCCGCTATCAGGATCTGATGAGCTGGCTGCACGAAGGCGAACAACTGGCCACCGACTTTACCGGCTACCTGGGCTCCGGCGTCCTTGCGCCACCGCCGCAGGGTGACGAGTTTCAGATCATCTTCCGCTTCACCAGCGAGCAGACCATGCAGGCCTGGGAGCACTCGGCCTCGCGCAAGGCCTGGCTGGATCGCGGCAACGGCCTGTTCGAGCAACCGCAAGAGCTGCGCGCCAGCGGCCTGGACGGATGGTTTGGCAGCAATCCGGTGCAACGCCCACCGCGCTGGAAACAAGCCGTGGCAATCTGGCTGGCGTTCTTTCCGGTCTCGCTGTTGTTCAACCTGTTGTTCGGCCACTGGCTCAGTGCCCTCGACCTGCTGCCACGGATCCTCCTCAGTACGCTGGGGCTGACACCGTTGATGGTGTACTTCTTCATTCCGCTGTCGACCCGTTTGCTGGCCAACTGGCTCAATGCCCCGACGCGCGGCTGTGGGCCGCAGGGTGCGCGCAACCCGGCCTAGTTCGGGTATGCTGGGGGTTATCCAAGCGAACCTGTAAAAGTTGACCGCCCCCACCATGAACAGCCCAATTCTTGTCACCGGAGCCAGCCAGCGAGTCGGACTGGCGTTGGCCCTGAACCTGGCGCAGGCCGGCCATACTGTGGTCAGCGCCAGCCGTAGCAAAAGCCCTGAGGCTGCGCACCCGAATATCATCCAGTTCCAGGCCGACCTGTGCCGGGAAGAGGACCGCCAGGCCCTGATCGACCACCTGAAGAGCAACTATGACGGCCTGCGGGCAATCATTCACAACGCCTCGTTGTGGCTCGATGACGATCTGGCCAACCTCAACACCATGTTCAAGCTGCATGTCGAAGCGCCCTACCACCTGAACCTGGCGCTGGGCGAGCAACTGCTGAAGATGGCCAAGGCCGATATCATCCACATCTGCGACGAGACCTCCTCGCGCGGCAGCAAGAGCCATATCGGCTATGCCGCGACCAAGGCTGCGCTGCAGAATATGGTCCTGTCTTTTGCCGAAAAATACGCGCCGGTGGTCAGGGTCAACGCGATCCTGCCGGGGCTGCTGATCCTCAAGGAAGGCGGCGACGAAGCTTATCGGCAGCAAACCCTGAAAAAGGCCCTGCTGGAATTCGAGCCGGGCGCTCAACCGCTGATCGAGGCGGTGCAGTTTCTCCTCGACAGCCAGTACAGCACCGGCAGCAACGTGGTCATCAACGGTGGCCGCCACCTGAAAAACCGCATCGCGGTAGACTGAATTGTCCTTGTCACGAGAATGACCATGAACGACCAACAGAAACTTGAGCTCGAAGCCGCGGCCTTCCGCCGCCTGGTGGCTCACCTGGACAGCCGCAAGGATGTACAGAACATCGACCTGATGAACCTTTCCGGGTTCTGCCGCAACTGCCTGTCGAAGTGGTACAAGGCCGCGGCCGACGAGCGTCAGATCGAGCTAAGCATGGATGAGGCCCGCGAAGTGGTCTACGGCATGCCTTACGCCGAGTGGAAAGCCCAATACCAGAAAGAAGCCAGCGCCGAACAGCAAGCGGCGTTCGCCAAAGGAAAGCCCAATGACTGATCTGAACACCCTGCGCACCAGCCTGAAGTCCGGCGAACATCAGTTTGCCGACACCCTGGCCTTCATCGCCGCGAACTACGACTACCAGCCGCAGGCGTTCACCAACGGAGGCGTGGAAAACGCCGCCGGACAGAACGAAGGTTCGTGCAAGACCCTGGGCCTGGCCCTGCTCGAAGGCCTCAGCGATGAAGAAGCGCTGCTGGCATTCGGCGAACACTACCGCTCGGTACTGGCCACCCCGGAAGGCAGCGACCATGGCAACATTCGCGCGCTGATCGAGCACGGCCTGGCCGGGGTGAAGTTCTCCGCCCAGCCGCTCAAGGCTCGCTAAGCGTCAGCACGCGCCCTGGCACGTCGTCGGCCAGTTGTCCCTGTTGCAACCACTGCAGGGCAATTGGCCAGAGCCGGGCCTGAAAGCGGCTGTGGAAAAAGGCGAAATGGCCGATCTGCACTTCGTCGATATCACCAGGTGCAATGCGCAAATGGCTGCGCGGGCTAGACCTGAAGTAGCCCAGTAGCCGCTCGATCGCCGCGACCGTACCAAAGGGATCGTCGGTCAGACTGATCGCCAGCGTCTGTGCCGTCACCTGAGCAAACGGCAAATCAACCAGCGCCTTGCCGCTGGGGCGCAGCTCGTAAGCCGCCGTCAGCGTGCTCCAGTCCTTCACCACCCCTGCCGGGGTGTCTTCCAGCCAACCCAGGCGCTTGCCGGGGAAATAGCCGAACAGCCGGGTCAGCAACGGCATGAGCACATGCCACTTGCCAAACAGTTGCCAGCGACTGTCACTGGCATAGTCCCGCCAGTAGGCGAACTGCGCGCCGACCGTAACCAGCCTGCGCAACTGCGCGGACGATGGCGCCAGCCCTGCGGCACAACCGCCAAAACTGTGGCCGACGACATCAACGGGTTGCCCGGGAAACTCGCGAGCAGCGCGTTGCAGCATGGCCTCGAAATCCAGCGCCCCCCAGTCCGTCCAGGAAGCCTCGAAGTGGCGCATGACAGCCGGGCGCGACTCGCCGATGCCGCGATAGTCATAGGTCATGACATCGAAGCCGTGGCTGAACAGGTACTGGGCAAAACGCGCGTAATAGCTGCAGCGCACCGAAGTGGCCGCGTTGATGATCACCACCGCACGCGTGCTGTCCGGCAGTTGGTGGCGCCAACAAAAGCCGCCAAGGGGATAACCATCGCCTGCTCGCTCACAAAACGCGTGTGCCGTGTTGCTGGCGGCTGGCAGAGGTGGAAATGTTTCGAGGCTGCTCATAGGGGAACCTCAAACAGTCGCCACCCCTGAGCGAACACAGGGGCGGCGACGATGGTTTGGTTACAGCTCGATGCAGTCAAACTTCACGTCGGTGGCGACGTCGGCGTCATAGTCGACATCCGCACGCTCGAAGCCGAACAGGTTGAGGAACTGCTTCTTGTAACCGGCGTAGTCGGTCATTTCAAACAGGTTCTCGGTGGTGACCTGAGGCCACAGGGCCTTGCAGGCATCCTGCACGTCATCACGCAGTTCCCAGTCGTCCAGACGCAGACGGCCTTCTTCGTCCAGTGCTGCTGGCGCGCCATCTTCACGATACAGACGGTCACGGAACAGACGGTCGAGCTGGTCCTGAGTGCCTTCGTGAACGTTCTTTTCCTTCATGATCTTGAAGACCATCGACAGGTACAGCGGCATCACCGGAATGGCCGAGCTGGCCTGGGTGACAACCGACTTCAGCACGGCGACGTTGGCGCCACCTCCGACCTTGGCTTCCAGACGCTTGGCGGTTGCGTCCAGGTCCATCTTGGCCTTGCCCAGAGCACCGTGCCAGTAGATCGGCCAGGTGATTTCGGTGCCGATGTAGCTGAAGGCCACGGTGCGTGCTTGCGGCGCCAGTACACCCGCGGCATCCAGGGCATCAATCCACAGCTGCCAGTCCTGACCACCCATGACGGTCACGGTGTCGGCAATTTCTTGCTCGGTTGCCGGCTCGATGGACGCCTCGATGATGGTGTCTTTGTTGGTGTCGATAGCGGTCGACTTGTACGGCTGGCCAATTGGCTTGAGCGCCGAACGCACCAACTCGCCAGTCTGTGGCAGCTTGCGCACCGGCGAAGCCAGCGAGTAGACCACCAGATCGACCTGGCCGCCCATTTCGTTCTTGATCAGCTCGATGACCTTGGCCCGTGCTTCGTCGGAGAAGGCGTCACCGTTGATCGACTTGCTGTACAGGCCTTCGGCCTTGGCGAACTTGTCGAAGGCCGCGGCGTTGTACCAGCCGGCGGTGCCTGGCTTGGTCTCGGTGCCCGGCTTTTCGAAGAACACACCCAGGGTGTCGGCACCGAAGCCGAACGCTGCGGTGATGCGCGCCGCCAGGCCGTAGCCGCTGGAGGCACCGATCACCAGGACCTTCTTCGGACCATCCTTGCGCACGCCCTGCTTGCGGGTGGCTTCGATCTGATCACGTACGTTCAGCTCGCAACCGGTCGGATGCGTAGTGGTGCAGATAAAACCGCGAACTTTAGGGTGGATGATGGCCAATGTCTGTACCTCGTCAGTGAATGTGCTGAGGGAGCCGAATCGCGGGGACTCGAGGTTCCGTTGCTGTGAGGGTGAGACTACACCCGCGGCGTTGCCGACACATCCGGCTCCCTGGAATCCTTCAGGGCGCTACTTTGTCACAGCGTGGAAAAGTTCAGCAACCGCAGATCTCAGACCCTGAACGCGCCGATCAGGCGCTTGAGCTCCATTACCTGGGCTGACAGCTGGCGGCTGGCATCTTCAGTCTGGTGGGCACCCTGGGTGGTGTGTTCAGCGGCGCGGTTGATCTCGACAATATTCTGGTCGATGTCATGCGCGACAGCCGTCTGCTGCTCCACGGCAGCGGCAATCTGCTGGTTCTGGTCAACGATACCGCCGACCGCACCCAGAATGTTCTCCAGCGCCTGCTGCACCTGCTGCGACTGCCCGACCGTGCCGGCAGCCACCTGGTGACTGGCATCCATGGCCTTGACCGCCGCACCGACACCGCCCTGCAGGCGCGAAATCATCTGTTCGATTTCTTCGGTCGAATGCTGGGTGCGCTTGGCCAGGGTACGGACCTCGTCGGCCACCACGGCAAAGCCGCGTCCCTGCTCGCCGGCCCGTGCCGCCTCGATGGCCGCATTCAGGGCGAGCAGATTGGTCTGTTCAGCGATGCTTTTGATCACTTCCAGCACCCGGCTGATGGCCTGACTGTCGCTGGCCAACTGGTTGATCACCACCACCGACTGATCGATTTCGCCGGCCAGGCGCACGATGTTGCCTTGCTGGGATTCGACCAGGCCGCGGCCGCTGACGGTTTCCTGGTTGACGCTGTGGGCACTGTTTACAGCTGCTGCGGCACTGCGCGCCACTTCCTGGGCGGTGGCCGACATCTGGTTCATGGCGGTGGCGACCTGTTCGATCTGCCCGCGCTGGCCGCTGACCGCCTGATTGCTGCGTGCCGACACGGCATGCACCTGTTCGGCCTGGCGTTCGACTTCGACCACGGTGTGGCCCACCTGCTCGATCAGGTCATGAATGCGCCGCACGGTGCCGTTGAACACCTGGCCCAATTCACCCAGCTCATCACGGCTGCTGGCGCGGAAATTCACGGTCATGTCGCCAGCGGCAACCTTGTCCATGACCGCACCAAGGGTTTTCAGGGTATGCCGGGTCGAGGCGTAGAACCCGCTGTAGAGATAGACAATCAGCAAGAACACGCCCGCCAGGGCAGACACCAGCAGGATCATGTGCAAGCGGTGCTCGCCCAAGCGCTGTTGCAATTGCTGGTCGAGAAACTCGCCGGTAGCGGTGTTGAGCGCGTAAGTCTGCGCTATCAGGCTGCTGACCTGCTGATAAAACGCCGGCCACGGTGCATCGAGGCTTTCGGCCACCACCACCTGTTCTTCGAACAGCTCGCTGGCCTGTTTCAAGGAAGCCTGGCTACTGGCGGCCAGGCTGCCCAGACGCGCTTGCGCCCCAGGCTCAGTGGCCAAGGCATCCTGAACCCTGAGGGCATAATTGGCAGCAAGCTTGTCCAGGCGTTGCAGCAAATCCTCGAAGCGGGTGCTGACCGCGGAGTTGAGGAAGCCCTGGCCCAGGGAATAGGCGCCCATTGTCCGGCCTTCGCCAAGGGTCTGGGTGACTTCCGGGGTCACCGTGGTCATCAGTTCGGTGAGTTGGCGAATCGCCAGATCGCTGTCCTGGTTGAGTCCGGCCTGGCTGGCAATCATTTTGCTCAGCACCTGGGCCTGGCCCAGCAACTTGTCCAGGTAAGCCACCTTGCTCAGCAGCGACGACTCTGCCTGGGCAGCCTTGAGCTGGCTGAGCATTTCGTCGCGCTTGGCATGAAAATCCCTGGCCTGCTCTTCATCGGCAATGACTGCAGTCAGCCCCGCCAATCGCTTGAACACCTGCTGCTCAAGGTTGGCGATCTGCGCCTCGACATCCTGCGCTTTACCCGACTGGCCAAGCACGGCGTTGATCTGCACCAGGTTGCCCAGGGTTTCCAGGTCGCCACGCAAAGCCAGGCTGTCGGCCAGCAGCTCAAGGCTCTGCAGCTCGACCCGGGTAGCATGAAACTGTGCATAGGAATCGCGGACCAGATAAAAGTTGGTCACCAGCATGGGCAGGAAAAACAGGATACTAATCAGGCTGAATTTCATGCCGAAGCTCAACCGATTCATCAGCGCGATGGCCGGATACAACAGGCTCTTCACGGGTAGTCCCCTCCGATTCTTATTGTTCTGCGCGCACAATGGCACTAGGCCACTGATGATTATCACCAGTACCTGTATAACGCATATCGGAATGGGGTTTTGTAACTTAAGGTTAATCGATGGCAGGACAGACCAACGGCTGTCCTGCCCTCACCGTCAGCCCAGTACGGTCCACAAGGCAAAACAGGCATACCAGAGCACTGCCGAGCGCAGCAGCAGCTCCCACAGCGAGTCCAGCCCGACCAGCCCCTCAGGGCCCGCTGGCGCCCCCTTGGGCATCTCTCCGGCAACATGGCCGACGGCGGCGATCAGCCTCGGCGCACTGATGTTCCAGTGCAGCAGCTCATGCAGCATCACCCGGCTGACCGCAACAAAATTGCCGACCAGCGCAAAGCTCACCCCCAGCATCCGCACCGGTGCCCAGTCAAAGGCATGGCGCAATTGCCCGGCACGCTCACGCAGCGCTGGAGCATGGGCATGCTCGGCAGTCAGAGCGAGCAAGCGGTAGGCCAGCGCCGCGGCCGGTCCCAGCAGGACATACCAGAAAATCACCGCAAAGAAGCTTTGGTAGGCTTGCCACAGCAAGTGGCCCTGAACCCGTTCGAGCAGCGATGAGGCATCGTCTCCGCTAACGCCCAGGTCGCGCTCGGCGACATGCACTGCGGCCTGCTCGTCCCCCCGTCGCCAGGCATCGCGAAACGGTCCGAGGGAAGCTTTTACATCGCCTCGCCCCAGGCTGTAGATCAGCACCAACAGGTGCAGCGGCAGTGCCAACAAGCCATAGGCAACCGGTTCCAGCACCTGAAGCAGCAAAGCCAGCACGATCACCGGCAACAACACCAGGATCGACAACACCCACCACGGGTGGCCCTTGCCGTTGCGCTCCAGACGCGCAAGTTCGGTGCGAAAGAAACCATCGCGTTGCAGTCGCTGGCGCAGTGCCGAGAACTTCTCGACCCACAGCACCAGTAACAACACCAGAAAACTCATGATCTGTCCTCGTTGTCCTTGAGGGCCGCACGGTAGCGCGGCCAGTCGAAAGCCGGGCCCGGGTCGGTTTTGCGCCCCGGGGCGATATCGCTGTGGCCTTGAATCCGCTGTGCATCGATAGCCGGCCAGGCCGCCTGGATCTGCCGGGTCAGGCCCTGCAGCGCCTGATACTGAGCATCGGTGAAAGGCAGCTCGTCGGTGCCTTCCAGTTCGATACCGATGGAGAAGTCGTTGCACGCCTCGCGCCCGGCAAAGCAGGACACTCCGGCATGCCAGGCACGGTCCAGACAGGAGACAAACTGGGTGACCTTGCCGTCACGCTCGATCAGAAAATGCGCGGAGACGCGCAGATGCTTGATCCCTTCGAAGTAGGGGTGTTCGTTGGGGTCCAGGCGGTTCTGGAAAAATGCCTGGACCTTGCCGGTGGCAAACTGCGCCGGTGGCAGGCTGATGTTGTGAATCACCAGCAGGGAGATAACCTCACCTTCGGCACGGGCATTGAAATTCGGCGAAGGGCAATGGGTGATACCGGCGAACCAGCCTGTAGCGCGGTCCAGTTGCATAGAAGATCCTGAGGCACAAGAGCACGACCCCAGTATGCCCCGAGGCGTGACGGGATGCATCGTTAAAACGTGTGGTAATCCAGCGGGCCGGGCCCGACTGCAGATAAAGTACATATCGTATTATTTGCCAAATTCAAGACACTCGCCAACACCGGCTGCCCTATAATCGCGGGCACTTAGCTTGTGGAGCCTGCCATGCCGAATTTACGCCTCGCCGACCTGACCGCCGAAATCGAAGCCAACGTGCGCCGTGCGCTGCTTGAAGACATCGGCAGCGGCGACATCACCGCTCAACTGATCCCGGCCGAGCGCCTGGCCCAGGCCACCATCATTACCCGCGATGATTGCGTGATCGCCGGAACCGCCTGGGTCGACGCCGTGTTTCGCCAGCTCGATCCACGGGTGGCCGTGCACTGGCAGGTCAAGGATGGCGAGCGCGCGCAGGCCAACCAGGTGTTGTTTCACCTTGAAGGCCCGGCCCGCTCGCTGCTTACCGGCGAGCGTAGTGCGCTGAACTTCCTGCAGATGCTTTCGGGCGTGGCGACTCGCGCACAGTTCCTTGCCGACATGGTCGCCGACACCCAGGTCAAACTGCTCGACACCCGCAAGACCCTGCCGGGTCTGCGTCTGGCGCAGAAGTATGCGGTCACCTGCGGCGGTTGCCACAATCATCGCATCGGCCTGTTCGACGCCTTCCTGATCAAGGAAAACCACATTGCCGCCAGCGGCGGCATTGCCCAGGCCATCAACGCCGCGCACAAGATCGCCCCCGGCAAGCCGGTGGAGGTTGAAGTGGAAAGCCTCGACGAGCTCAAGCAAGCGCTGGATGCCGGCGCCGACATCGTCATGCTCGACGAGCTGAGCCTGGACGACATGCGCGAAGCCGTGCGCCTGAACGCCGGCAAGGCCAAGCTCGAAGCCAGTGGCGGGGTCAACGAAAGCACCCTGCGGGTGATTGCCGAGACCGGTGTGGACTACATCTCGATTGGTGCCATGACCAAGGATGTGAAGGCGGTGGATCTGTCCATGCGCCTCAGCCTCTGAGAGGAGCCATAAAAAAACCGGCCATCAGGCCGGTTTTTTTTACCCCGCGAGCGGGTCTATCAGAATCAGGCGTTCTGCAGACCATCCAGGTAACGCTCGACGTCCAGCGCCGCCATGCAGCCAGCACCGGCCGAGGTGATGGCCTGACGGTAAACGTGGTCAGCCACGTCGCCTGCGGCAAACACACCTTCGACGTTAGTGGCGGTGGCGTTGCCGTCACGGCCGCCGTTGACCACCAGGTAGCCGTCCTTGAGGGTCAGCTGGCCTTCGAACAGCGACGTGTTCGGGGTGTGGCCGATGGCGATGAACACACCGTCAACCTTGATTTCATCGAAACTGCCGTCGTTGTTCTTCAGGCGTGCACCGGTGACGCCCATGTTGTCGCCCAGTACTTCGTCCAGGGTGGCGTTGAGTTTCAGCTCGATCTTGCCTTCGGCCACACGGGCGTTGAGCTTGTCGATCAGGATCTTCTCGGCGCGGAAGGTCTCGCGGCGGTGCACCAGGGTGACCTTGCTGGCGATGTTGGCCAGGTACAGCGCCTCTTCGACGGCGGTGTTACCACCACCAACGACTGCAACCGGCTTATTGCGGTAGAAGAAGCCGTCGCAGGTGGCGCAAGCGGAAACGCCTTTGCCCATGAACGCTTCTTCCGACGGCAGGCCCAGGTAACGAGCGCTGGCACCGGTGGCGATGATCAGCGCATCGCAGGTGTAGGTGGCGCTGTCGCCTTTGAGGGTGTACGGCTTGCTCGCCAGGTCAACGGCGTTGATGTGGTCGAACACCACTTCGGTCTCGAAGCGCTCGGCGTGTTCCTGCATACGTTGCATCAGCGCCGGGCCGGTCAGGCCGTGGGCATCGCCCGGCCAGTTGTCGACTTCGGTGGTGGTGGTCAGCTGGCCGCCAGCCTGCATGCCGGTGATCAGCAGCGGCTTGAGGTTGGCACGCGCAGCGTAGACCGCAGCGCTGTAACCGGCAGGGCCGGAACCGAGGATAATCACTCGCGAATGACGTACTTCAGACATGTCACACTCCTCTCGGGCTGGCACTCACTGGCCAGTCCGGTAACGCCGGGATCGCCGGCTGGAATAAAAAAGAACCTGCGAAGCACTTGGGGAAGGCTTTTGGCCGCAGGTCCTGAAAATCGTTAAGCCTGAGCCTTACAGGCTGGCAGCGTTTTCCGCCAGGTAATCGGCAACGCCCTTGGCGTCAGCCTTCATGCCTTTCTGGCCTGGGCGCCAGCCGGCCGGGCAGACTTCACCGTGCTGTTCGGTGAACTGCAGGGCTTCGACGAGACGGATCATCTCGTCGACTTCACGACCCAGCGGCAGGTTGTTGACCACCTGATGCTGAACCACGCCTTGCTGGTCGATCAGGAACGAGGCACGCAGCGCCACGCCGTCATCGTGCTCGATACCGTAGGCACGGGTGATCTCGTGCTTGACGTCGGCAACCATGGTGAACTCGACAGCGCCGATCCCGCCCTTCTCAACCGGCGTGCTGCGCCAGGCGTGGTGGGTGAACTGCGAGTCGATCGAGACACCGACCACTTCCACACCCAGCTCACGGAATTTGTCCATGCGGTTGTTGTGGGCAATGATTTCAGACGGGCAGACAAAGGTGAAGTCCAGCGGCCAGAAGAACAGCACGACGTATTTGCCGCGCAGCGAAGAAAGCTTGAAGCTGTCGACGATCGAACCGTCGCCCAGTACCGCCGCCGCATCGAAATCAGGGGCTTGCTTGTTGACCAGAATGCTCATGAAAACTCCTTGAAGATTAGAATTCGAAGGCGTTGAAAAGATGTGCGCACTTTAGCGAGGCCGCAGAGATTAAGGAAATATCCTTAGACAATCCACCTTATAGGCCGCCTCTATTCATCTCCCGGGACGACGGTCGTTTGCCTATGAAGGTATGCCTCGCAGCCTGCCGAGCTTTTGTTACAGCCCGTGTCCCGGCTTGCGCCGCGCTTTCGTCAGCCGCTCAAACTCGGTAAGGTCAGCGCGTTTGCCTTTACCCGGAGTCCTCTATGCAAGCCCCTGTCCTCTCTGGCCCTCAGTACCTGCGCGAAGGACTGAAACTGGTCCTGAGCCCGAGCCTGCGCCTGTTCGTGTTGCTGCCGCTGGCAGTCAACCTGCTGCTGTTCGTCGGCCTGATCTATTTTGCCGGTCATCAGTTCAGCCTCTGGGTCGATTCGCTGATGCCCAGCCTGCCGAGCTGGCTGAGTTTTCTCAATTATGTGCTGTGGCCGCTGTTCGTGGCGCTGGTAGCGCTGATGGTGTTCTTCACCTTCACCATGCTCGCCAACATCATTGCCGCACCGTTCAATGGTTTTCTGGCGGAAAAGGTCGAAGTGGTGGTGCGTGGCACCGATGACTTCCCGGCGTTCAGCTGGGCCGAACTGATGGCCATGGTGCCGCGCACCCTGGGCCGCGAAATGCGCAAGCTGGGGTATTTCCTGCCCCGCGCGCTAGCGCTGTTCGTTCTCTCGCTGATCCCGGTGATCAACATTATCGCCGCCCCGTTGTGGCTGCTGTTCGGCATCTGGATGATGGCCATCCAGTACATCGACTACCCGGCGGACAACCACAAGATGAGCTGGCAGGACATGCTCGCCTGGCTGCGCGAAAAGCGCTGGCAGAGCCTGGGTTTTGGCGGCATCACCTACCTGGCGTTGATGATTCCCTTCGTCAACATCCTGATGATGCCGGCTGCGGTGGCGGGCGCCACGTTGTTCTGGGTGCGCGAGCGCTGACCTCACTGCGGCCGGTCGGCCGCCGCCTTGATCAGCTCGATGGCCTGCCGCGCAATCGGCGACAAGGTTCGTCCGGCGTGACAGACAATGGCACTGGCGATGCTGCAGCGGCCACCGGGAAAACCGGGCTGCAGCAACGCTCCCAGATCGTGGATCGCCCCCGTGCGCAGATCCTCTTCAAGCCAGGCTCGCCAGGTAAACAGCAACGCGTCGCTGCCCAGCGTCGTCCCGCGCAACAACTGCAGGTCATTGCAGCCCAGGTCCAGTGGCGCGACCGTGCCTTCGGCCAGCCCCAACAGTTCACGCAGGCGCGCTGGCGCTATCTCATCGAAAAGCACCGAGCTCCACGGATAGTCCAGAAGCTGCTGGCGACTGAGTGCTGACCTTTGCTGAATCAGTGGGTGATCGCCCCGGCAGAACACTGAAGCAGGCACCGCCGGCAACGGGGTGATATCGAATCGCGGATCGGACTGGCGGGCCGGGTCGCAGGTATAGGCAACGAAGAATTCGATTTGGTCCTGCTCCAGACGCTGCACCAGCTGATTCCAGTGATTGACCTCGACCTTCATCACCAGCTTGGGAAGGCGCTTGCGCAGCACGGTCAACGCATCCTGCAGGTACAGATTGGCCGCCATCATGCCGGCACCGAAATTCAACTCGCCGCCTTCTGCCTGGGCGATGTGATTCGCCTCGGCAAGCAGCCGCCCGGCACAACCGAGCAACTCCCGCCCGCTGGCCAACAGTTGCCGTCCGGCGGCGGTGAGCATCACCGAACGGGTGTCACGGTCGAACAGGCGTACCCCGAGATCGGTTTCCAGCGACTGAATGCTGCGGCTGAAGGCGGTCTGCGACAGGTTGGCTCGCTCGGCCGCACGGGAGAAGTGCAACTCCTCGCTGAGCAACACCAGATGGCGGATTCGCTTCAAATCTATTGATTCGGTCACTGCATCAATCCTTGATTATTTTTGCATTGGACGCACCAGGCATAGATACACAGACTTGATTGCCCATGCAACACAGCACCTTCAGAACAATAATTATCCGTACAAGGATTTACGCCATGCCTTTGCCTCTTCGCCCGAGCATTCTTGCCCTTGCCTATTTCAGTGCCCTCTCGGTACACGCTGCGCCAACCGACCTGAACACCCGCATCGACACCCTGGTAAAACAGGATGAAGGGCAGATGATCGAGCTGTTCAAACAGCTGCACCGCAACCCGGAGCTGGCCTTCCAGGAGAAGGAAACCGCCGCGCTGGTGGCCAAGGCCCTGCAAGCGCAGGGTTTTGAAGTGAAGACGGCGATAGGTACCACCGGCGTGGTGGGTATCCTGCGCAACGGCCCGGGGCCGGTGGTGATGTACCGCGCCGACATGGATGCCCTGCCGATCAAAGAGGCCACCGGCCTGCCCTATCAGAGCAGCAAGGTCACGCCCTGGCTCGGCAACCCCAGCCAGGCGGTGATGCATGCCTGTGGCCATGATGCGCATACCACCTGGTTGATCGAGGTGGCCAAGGTCATGAGCCAGCTCAAGGATCAGTGGTCAGGCACCCTGGTACTGGTCGCACAACCGGCGGAGGAGATCCTTGAAGGCGCCACCGCCATGGTCAATAACGGCCTCTACGACTTTGCCCCCAAGCCTGACGTACTGCTGGCCGCGCATGTGTCGCCGGTCTACCCGGCGGACAGCGTCGGCCTGCGCGAAGGGCCGCGCCTGGCCGGCACCGACCAGATCGACGTCGAGCTGCCCGGCATCGGCGGGCACGGATCGACCCCGCATGTGACCAAGGACCCGGTGGTGATGGGAGCCATGGCGGTCATGGGCTACCAGACCATCATCAGCCGCATGGTCGATCAGTCCAAACCTGCGGTACTCACCGTCGGCGCCTTTCAGGCCGGGGTCAATAACAACATCATCCCGGTCAGTGCCACGCTCAAACTCAACCTGCGCTGGTACGACGCACAGGTTCGCGAGCGGATGATAGACGGCATCAAATCGGTGACCAGCGGCGTGCTGGTGATGAACGACATGCCGGCCGATTACCAGGCCAAATACACCATGAAGGGCTATGCCACCCCGGTATTCAACGGCAAGGCGCAGACCGAGCTGGCCCAGGCGGCACTGGTGCAGCAGCTCGGTGCCGACAAGGTGCTGCCTGGCATGCCGCCGCTGATGGGCTCGGAGGACTTCCATATGCTGGCCAGCCCTTACCCGGATACCAAGGTGCTGTTCCTTGAGGTGGGCTCGGGCAAGCCTGACGTGTACAAGAACCTGGTCGAAAAGAAACAACTGCCGGCGGCGATGAACCATACACCCGGCTTTGTCGTTGAGCTGCCCGCTATCACCACCGGTGCGCGGGCAGTTACCGCGACATTGAGCGCATTCTTCAACAAACCGCTCTGAGGTCAGTCCCCCTTGTGGGAGCGGGCTTGCCCCGCGATTGCTTTCTGTCTGCCAGATCGCAATCGCGGGGCAAGCCCGCTCCCACCGAGAGTGTTTCCACCCTCTGCGGCTATCAGCTACCCAACTTGCTGGAGAACTGCCCCACGGCATTGACCACTTTCTTCGCCCCGTCCTGGATTTCGACGATCACCGTGCCAGTCTGTCCGGCCAGGGTCAGGCCCTGTTCGGCCTGACGCTTGCTGCTGTCGATAATATCCACAGCGGCCTTGGCCAGTTGTTCGTTCTGCTGCACCACGCGGGCGATTTCCTCGGTGGCGGTGCTGGTACGCGAGGCCAGCTGGCGAACTTCGTCGGCAACCACGGCAAACCCACGGCCCTGCTCACCGGCACGGGCCGCTTCAATAGCGGCGTTCAGGGCCAGCAGGTTGGTCTGGCCGGCAATGTCGCTGATGGTCTTGATGATCGAACCAATCACCTGCGACTGCTTGTCCAGCGCCTCGATGCCGTTGGCCGCCTCCTGCATGGAAGTCTCCAGGCCGCGCATCACCTCCACGGTCTGGGTAACCACTGCCGTGGCGCTGCGTGCGCTGCTGTCGGTTTCCAGCGAGGTGCTGTAGGCAATATCCGCAGCCTCGGCCACGGCCATTTCCTGATTGACCTGATCGGTAATCACGGTGGCGAACTTGACCACTTTGTAGAGCACGTCATGGGCGTCGATGATCGGGTTGTAGGAGGCCTCCAGCCACACCACACGACCATGGGCATCCACCCGTTTGAAGCGCGCAGCAACAAATTCCCCACGGCGCAGCTGGTCCCAGAACGCCTGGTAGGTCGGGGAGTTGTACTCCTCCGGATCGCAGAACAGACGGTGGTGCTTGCCGACGACCTGCTCCAGGCGATATCCCATGGTCTGCAGGAAGCGATCGTTGGCGGCCAGCACTTCACCCTGCAGGTTGAACTCGATCACTGCGGTGGAACGCATCAGCGCCTTGATCAGGCTTTCATGTTCACGCGAGGTTTCGATGGTGCGGGTCAGGTCGCTGGAGTGCAGGGTGAAGTATTTCAGGCGCCCTTCGCTGCTCTTGACCGGCTGCAGAATCGAGCGCAACCAAGCTTCTTCGCCATTGCCACGGAGCAGTCGAAACGCCCCGTTGAGATGCTCACCCCGGGTGATGGCAGTCTTCATGCGCTGGTAGAAATCCAGCTGTTTGACGTGGACCGGCACGATCTCTTCGATATTGCGCCCGATCAGTTGATGGCTGCTGTACAGCATCTCCTTTTCGAAGTTGCTGTTGACCGATTCGACCCGCCCCTGGGGGTCGAGCTGCAATACCAGCATCTCGCTGTCCAGGCTGCTCTTGACCTGCTCCATGGACAGCAGCTCTTCGCGCAGACGGAGGTTTTCTTGTTTCAGTTTGCTGTTGAACATCAACGCTCTCCTGGAGCGGAATCAATCATTCGAATGCTTCTGCATCGGCTGATTGTCAGACATTCTTGAGCGCATCCCTGGGAAATATTTTTCATCCAGAGACGCCGTAAATCGGGCGTCACAAATCAGTCACGAATGCGTCACAGCAGCGCAATCGCAGGCGCTGAAACTGCTGTTCATGAGCGCACCCACCCTGCATGTCACGCTGATCAGCGATACCTTCCCACCCGAGATCAATGGCGTGGCCAATACCCTTGGCCGCTTGAACGAAGGCTTGCTCCAGCGTGGCCATCGGGTAGAACTGGTGCGCCCGCGTCAGGCTGGCTATCCGCTGGGTGCCGGTAATCAATGGCAGCTGCTGTGCCGCGGCTGGCCGTTGCCCGGCTATCCGGGATTGCAGTGGGGGCAGGTGTCGATGCACAAGCTGATCCGCCGCTGGCGCCGGCAGCGCCCGGATGTGCTGTACATCGCCACCGAAGGGCCGTTGGGCTTGAGTGCGCTGCGGGCAGCACGCAGATTGGGCATTGCCGTGGTCAGCGGCTTTCACACCAACTTTCATCAGTACGCCAGCGACTACGGCTTCGGGCTGCTGGCACGGATGCTCACGCATTACCTGCGCTGGTTTCATCGACGTACGCACACTACGCTGGTGCCCAGCGTCAGCCAGCGCCTTGAACTGCAACGGCGCGGGTTCGACAACCTGACACTGCTGGGCCACGGCGTTGACAGTCAACTGTTCAACCCGGGTAGACGAAGCCAGACGCTACGGGAACAGTGGGGGCTGGAAAATGATGATATCGCCCTGCTGCATGTCGGACGCCTGGCGCCGGAAAAGAACCTCGGCGTGCTCCAGCAATGCCTGCAGGCTGCACGACAAAATTATCCACAGCGGCGGATCAAGTTGATCGTGGTCGGCGACGGCCCGCAGCGCAGCGCACTCCAGCAACAGTTACCTGACGCCCTGTTCTGCGGTGCGCAACGAGGTGAAGCGTTGGCCGAACACTACGCCTCGGGAGACATTTTCCTGTTCCCCAGCCTGACCGAAACCTTCGGCAGTGTAGTGCTCGAAGCACTGGCCTCAGGGCTGGGCGTGGTGGCCTACGATCAAGCCGCCGCAGCCCAGCACATCCGCCACGGTCACAGCGGGGCACTGGCCATGCCAGGCGACCAGGACGCGTTTATCGACGCCTGCAACTGGCTGGTGGAAGACGCCGAAGCGCTGCGGCGGGTACGCCTGAATGCTCGTCAACACGCCAGCCGCCAAGGCTGGCCAGCGATTGTCGAGCAGTTCGAAAGCCACCTGCTGGATGCCTGCCGCCAGGGCCAGAGCAACATCGCGCGCCTGCCCCCGGCAGCCCTGACGATCAAACCAGAGTCGTCAACGCCTCGCGGCTGAACGGCAGGATGTCCTGTTCCCGGCCATCGCGAACCTTGGCCGCCCAATCCGCATCGACCAACAGCGCGCGGCCCACAGCCACCAGATCGAACTCATCATTGTTCAGGCGCGTCAGCAGGTTCTCCAGGCTGGCCGGCTGCGCCACCTTGTCGGTGGCAACCATGAACTGCAGGAACTCCCCGTCCAGGCCGACGCTACCGACGGTGATGGTCGGCTTGCCGGTGAGCTGACGGGTCCAGCCGGCCAGGTTCAGTTCGGAGCCTTCGAACTCTGGCTCCCAGAAGCGTCGGGTGGAGCAGTGGAAGATATCCACACCCGCTTCGGCCAGCGGCTGCAGGAACGCGCCCAGCGCCTCGGCGCTTTCCACCAGGCGAGCGCTGTAATCCTGCTGCTTCCACTGTGAGAAGCGGAAGATGATCGGGAAATCCGGGCCGACGGCGGCGCGCACAGCCTGGATCAGCTCAATGGCAAAACGCGAGCGTCCGGCCAGATCGCCACCGTATTCGTCAGTACGCTGGTTGCTGGCCGCCCAGAAGAACTGATCGATCAGGTAACCGTGGGCACCGTGGATCTCCACCCCATCCATACCGATGGCCTGAGCATCGCGGGCTGCCTGGGCGAAGGCTTCGATCACCTCACGAATATCGTCGCGGCTCATGCCGTGGACCGCCACCTGGCCATCCTTGACCTTCTCGCTGGGACCATAGCCCGGCACGCTGGCGTCCGGCTCGGTGCCCAGGCGGCGCACGCTGCCGACATGCCAGAGTTGCGGAACGATGCGTCCGCCTTCGGCATGCACGGCATCGACGACCTTTTTCCAGCCGGCCAAGGCGTCTTCGCCATGGAAGCGCGGTACGTTCGGATAGCCGTTGGCGGCCTTGTGATCGACTGTGGTGCCTTCGGTGATGATCAGGCCGACACCTGCGGCGGCACGACGACGGTAGTACTCGACGACCTTGGCATGCGGTACGCCGCCAGGACAGAAGGTCCGGGTCATCGGTGCCATGACCACACGGCTTGGCAGCTCAAGGGTACCCAGTTGAAAAGGGGTGAACAGTGCGGTGGCGGACATGCGGCGCTCCAGGGAAGTAGGAATGCGCCTGAGGATAGGGTGAGCCGTTAGCGTGGCCCAGTACTATTGATTTGAGTGATTTAACAGCATCGCGGGGCAAGCCCACTCCCACCAGGGTCACCCTGTGGGAGCGGGCTTGCCCCGCGATAGATCCATCAAGCCAGTGCTTTTTCGATCGCCGTCACCACGGTCGAATCATCCGGCGCAGTACGTGGCGAGAAGCGCGCCAGCACCCGGCCATCCTTGCCGACCAGAAACTTCTCGAAGTTCCAGGTGATGTCGCCAGGAAACTCCGCGCCTTCCCCGGCCAGCAAGCGATACAGCTGATGACGCTCGGCGCCGTTGACCTCCAGCTTGCTACTGAGCGGGAAGCTCACACCGTAGTTCAGGCTGCAGAACTGCTGGATTTCATCTTCAGTGCCCGGCTCCTGCCCGGCAAACTGATTGCACGGCAGGCCCAGAACACTGAAACCTTTGCCTTTGTACTGCTGATACAGATTTTCCAGTGCCGCGTATTGCGGGGTCAGGCCACACTTGGAGGCGACATTGACCACCAGCACCACCTGGCCCTTGAACGGCGCCAGAGGCAACTCCTGGCCATTCAGCGCCTGCAACTTCAGGTCGTGAAATGCACTCATGACGTATTCCCTCTCCAGATCCCGGTTGCCGCTGCGGGCTGCAATCAGTTACACCAGCCCATTAAAAAGGCGCCCTGCCAAGCCGTCCTCCCCTACTGGAATGCGACGGTCTTGCCCGGGCGCCTTCGCGACTCTCTGAGCTTAGCGCAGAAAATCAGTGGTGATGGCCACCTTCGCCATGGACGTGGCCATGGGCTACTTCTTCTTCGCTGGCGTCACGGATGTTGACGACCTTGACCTTGAAGTTCAGGCGCTGACCGGCCAGCGGGTGGTTGCCGTCGACAGTCACGTCGTCGCCGTCCAGATCGCGGATGGTCACGATCTGCATCTGGCCATCAGGCGCGGAAGCGTGGAACTGCATGCCCACTTCCAGCTGATCGACGCCTTCGAACATGCTGCGGTTCAGGGTGCTGACCAGTTCGGCCAGGTATTCGCCGTAAGCGTCTTCCGGCTCGATGGCAACTTCCAGCTCGTCGCCGGCAGCTTTGCCTTCCAGGGCTTTTTCCAGGCCTGGAATGATGTTGCCTGCGCCATGCAGGTAGACCAGCGGAGCGCCGCCGGCGGAGCTGTCGATGACCTCACCAGCGTCGTTGGTCAGGGTATAGTCGATGGAGACAGCCTTGTTGGCGGCGATCAGCATGGGGCGAGACCTTTTGCATAAGAATGTAGAGCCCATAAGTGTAACCAACGCATCGCCTGAAAGCGAACGCAACCCGGACAAACGGGGCAGTTTGCCAGCCTGCCCGATACCGGCTTTTGCCTGTGGCGGATGCGCTCGGGGTGCCGATAGCGATACCCTTGGCAATTGATTCTTTTTGCACAGCTCATTTCGAGAAGCTCGCATGCAGACATTTTTCATCGCGCCGACCGACTTTGGTGTCGGCCTGACCTCCATCAGCCTCGGCCTGGTGCGCACCCTTGAGCGCGCCGGGCTGAAAGTCGGCTTCTTCAAGCCGATTGCCCAGCCGCACCCCGGCGATACCGGCCCCGAGCGCTCCACCGAGCTGATCGCCCGCACCCATGGCCTCAAGCCGCCCAAACCGTTGAGCCTGGCGCATGTCGAGCGCATGCTCGGCGATGGCCAGCTCGATGAGCTGCTCGAAGAAATCATCACCCTGTACCAGCAAGCGTGCATCGGCAAGGACGTGGTGGTTGTCGAAGGCATGGTCCCGACCCGTCACGCCAGCTATGCCGCCCGGGTCAACCTGCATCTGGCCAAGAGCCTGGATGCCGAGGTGATCCTGGTTTCGGCCCCGGAAAACGAAGTGCTCACCGAGCTCTCCGGCCGGGTCGAGTTGCAGGCCCAGCTGTTCGGCGGCCCGAAAGACCCGAAAGTGCTCGGGGTGATCCTCAACAAGGTGCGCACCGACGAGAGCATGAGCGTGTTCGCCGAACGCCTGAAAGAACACTCGCCATTGCTGCGCGGCGATGATTTCCGCCTGCTCGGCTGTATTCCCTATCAGGCCGACCTCAACGCCCCACGAACTCGCGATGTGGCCGAGCTGCTCGGTGCCCAGGTGCTCAACGCCGGTGATTACGAACAGCGGCGGATGAACAAGATCATCATCTGTGCCCGTACCGTGGCCAATACCGTGCCGCTGCTCAAGCCCGGCACCCTGGTGGTAACCCCGGGCGACCGCGACGACATCATCCTTGCCGTGAGTCTGGCGGCGATTAACGGCGTACCGTTGGCCGGGCTGTTGCTGACCAGCGACAGCAAGCCTGACCCGCGCATTCTCGAACTGTGCCAAGGCGCGCTGCTGGCCGGCTTGCCAATCCTGTCGGTGAGCACCGGTTCCTACGACACCGCCAACCAGTTGAACCAGCTGAACAAGGAAATTCCGGTGGATGACCGCGAACGCGCGGAAATCATCACCGACTTCGTCGCCAGCTACCTGGATGCCGACTGGCTGCACCAGCGCTGCGGCACACCGCGCGAGCTGCGCCTGTCGCCAGCCGTGTTCCGCTATCAGTTGATCCAGCGTGCCCAGCAAGCCAACAAGCGCATTGTCCTGCCTGAAGGCGCCGAGCCGATGACCGTGCAGGCCGCCGCCATCTGCCAGGCCCGCGGCATCGCCCGTTGTGTGCTGCTGGCCAAGCCCGACGACGTTCAGGCCGTCGCCCGCGCTCAGGGCATCACCTTGCCCGAAGGCCTGGAGATTCTTGATCCGGACCTGATCCGCGAACGTTATGTCGAGCCGATGGTCAGCCTGCGCAAGAGCAAGAGCCTCAACGCCCCCATGGCCGAACAGCAACTGGAAGACCCGGTGGTGATCGGCACCATGATGCTGGCCCTGGACGAGGTCGATGGCCTGGTCTCCGGTCTGGTTCACTCCACTGCCAACACCATCCGCCCGGCCCTGCAGCTGATCAAGACCGCGCCGGGCTGCAGCCTGGTGTCGTCGGTGTTCTTCATGCTGTTTCCCGAACAGGTACTGGTGTACGGCGACTGCGTGATGAACCCGCACCCTACCGCCAGCGAACTGGCGGAAATCGCGCTGCAAAGTGCCGACTCCGCCGAAGCCTTCGGCATTGCCCCACGGGTGGCGATGATCAGCTATTCCAGCGGCGACTCGGCCAGTGGCGAAGAGGTGGAGAAAGTCCGCGAAGCCACCCTGCTGGCCCAGGAAAGCCAACGCAGCCTGCAGATCGACGGCCCGTTGCAGTACGACACCGCCGCTAACCTGGAGATTGCCCGGGAACTGGCACCCAACAGCCAGGTGGCAGGGCGCGCAACCGTCTATGTCTTCCCCGACCTGAACACCGGCAACACCACCCACAAGGCAGTGCAACGCAGCGCTGATTGCGTGAGCCTCGGGCCAATGCTGCAAGGCCTGCGCAAACCGGTCAACGATCTGCCGCGCGGCGCCCAGGTCGACGACATCGTCTACACCATTGCCCTGACCGCGATTCAGGCCAACCGCTCACTGGATAGCTGAACATGCTCGGATTGCTACCCGCGCCACTGCGCGGGGTAATTGCCTCGCTGCTGCTGGGGCTCAACACCATTGTCTGCTGCACTCCGTTGTTCATCGTCAGCCTGCTCAAGCTGTGCCTGCCGTTCGCGGCGGCGCAGCGGGTCACCGATGAATGGATGCGCCATATCCACGAAGCCTGGATCAGCAACAACAACGCCTGGATCAACCTGCTGGGCAAGGCGCGCTGGCAGGTCGAAGGCCTGGCTGGGCTGGATTACCAGCACAGCTACCTGATCACCAGCAATCACCAGAGCTGGGTCGATATCCTGGTGTTGCAGTATGTGCTCAACCGCCGCATCCGCCCGTTGAAGTTCTTCCTCAAGCAGGTGCTGATCTGGGTACCGGTGATCGGCCTGGCCTGGTGGGCGCTGGGCTTTCCGTTCATGAAACGCTACTCCAAGGCGTACCTGGCCAAGCACCCGGAAAAAGCCGGTAAAGACCTGGAAACCACCCGTCGCACCTGTGCAAAGTTTCGCGGCAAGCCCACGGCCATCTTCAACTTCGCCGAAGGCACGCGCTTCACCCCGGCCAAGCATCGCCAGCAGCAGTCACCCTACAAGCACCTGCTTAAACCCAAAGCCGGGGGCATTGCCTTTGTACTGGATGCCATGGGCGAGCAATTGCAGTCGATCGTCAACGTCACCCTTCACTACCCGGCGGGGGCGCCAGGGTTCTGGGATTTGCTCTGCGGGCGGGTGAAGCACATCGTTGTGCACCTGGAAGAACTGGCGATTCCCGAAGAATTTCTGGGCAAGAACTACGACCAGGATGAAGCCTATCGCCTGGCTTTCCAGCAATGGATCAACCAGTTGTGGCGGGACAAGGATGCCCTGCTCGAGCATCTTGAACACAACACACCGGCCTGATCGATGCAAAAACTCTACCCAAGGGGAAACTTTCTTCTCCTTGGGACTGAGTCAGATCAACAGAAAATCACCTAGCGCCCCCCGAATCCCCCGCCAGCATCTATGCTCTTCCCCACGATGTTTCTCATCAGTCATCACACGGAATGAATGCCTATGAAACCGCTGCGCACCCTGACCCACGCCATCGCCCTTGCTTCGCTCATGACTGCAGCCAGTTTCTCGGTACAGGCGCAAGACATTCTGATCGGAGGCACCGCCATTGAAGACGATGTAGTCACCAAAGTCCTCGCCATTGATATGGAAAAGCGCTTGGTTACCGTCGCCGGCCCCAATGACAGCCAGGTACCGATCCAGCTTTCCGAACAGGCCAAGGCCCTTGGTAACCTGAAGGTCGGCGATCAGGTCAACGTACATGTCACCCGTTCGGTGGCGACCGTGCTCGATACCACCGTCGGCGGTGAACCCGGTGCCAGCAAGGAAGCCGGCGTGATCCGTGCCACCAAAGACAACCCAACCCCGGGTGGCGAAGCGTTCCGCCAGATCAAGATCACCTCGAAGATCACCAAGATTGACCTGAAAACACACGAAGTCACCCTGCTGCCGCCAGAAGGCCCGGTGAAGGTGGTGAAGGTTGAAGATCCAGAGCTGCAGAAGAAGATGGATAAACTAAAGGAAGGCCAGACGGTTGATTTGATCTACACCGATGTGCTGAAAATCACTACCAGCCACGAAGGCTGAGCCTACCGGTTGTAACCGACAAAAAAAGGGGAGCCAGCTGGCTCCCCTTTTTACATCGGTCTGTCGAAACTTACTGGTACTGCTGACCTGGAATCGGCTTGAGGTTGACCTCTACCCGACGGTTCTGCGCACGGCCGTTGGCATCGGCGTTGCTGGCAATCGGTTGATCCGGGCCCTGACCACGGGCGCTCACACGGCTGGCATCGACGCCCTGGGAGGTCAGGTAAGAGACCACCGACTGTGCACGACGCTGCGACAGGTCCATGTTGTGCTGACGGCTGCCGGTGCTGTCGGTGTAGCCGACCACTTCAATGGTGTTCTGGTTGTACTGTTTGAAAGAGTTGGCCAGGTTGTTCAGCGGCGAGTAGAAGCTTGGAGCGATGTTCGCCGAGTCGGTGGCGAAGGTGATGTTGCCCGGCATGATCAGCTTGATCTGGTCACCCTCACGCTGAACTTCGACACCGGTGTTGGCCATGCTCGCACGCAGGGCGGCTTCCTGTTTGTCGGCGTAGTAGCCGTAACCGGCAGCAGCGGCACCAACGGCGGCGGCACCGATCAGTGCGCCTTTGCCACGGTTGTCGTGATCGATGGCCGCACCGGCAATGGCACCGGCCAGCGCACCCAGACCGCCGTACTTGGCGGTTTTGCTCATCCCGGTGGAGCCTTGTTGCGCCTGGCCCTGGCTGTCGTACGGGCTCTGGCCCGCACAACCGGTCATCAGGGCGGCAACGGTAGCGACGATAGTCAAACGACGCATGGTGAACATGGACAAGCTCCTACTGTAATTCGAAAGTGCAGGCAGACCGATTGCGGTTCTGTGCCAGCCTTGGATTGTAAAAAAGCAAAATAATTCCCTGAAATCTCAGGCACGCACAAAGGGGTTCTGGCGCATCTCATCGCCCAGACGGGTATCCGGGCCATGCCCGGTGACCACGGTGGCGTCCTCATCCAGGCTGTACAGGCGCTGTTTGATCGAACGCACGATGGTCGCTTGATCACCGCCCCACAAATCAGTGCGACCAATGCCACGACGGAACAGGGTATCACCGGCGATCAGCAGCTTGGCATCGGCAAACCAGAAGCTCATCGAGCCCGGCGTGTGCCCCGGCGTGTGCAACGCCACCCCGCAGCCACAGGCCAGTTCTTCGTCATCGGCCAGCCAGCGGTCTGGCGAGGGCACAGGCGTGTAAGGCACGCCGAACATCTGGCATTGCATTTCCAGGTTGTCCCAGAGGAACTGATCGTCCTTGTGCAGGTGCAACGTGGCACCGGTCTTTTCCTTCAGTTGCCCGGAGGCCAGGAAATGATCCAGGTGTGCATGAGTGTGGATGATGCTCACCACCTTCAGGCCATGCGCGTCCAGGCGGGCGAGGATCTGCTCATGGTTACCACCCGGATCGACAACGATGGCCTTTTTGCTGATCGGGTCGCCGATGATGGTGCAATTGCACTGCAACGGACCGACGGGGAAGGTTTCGCGGATGAGCGAGGATTTTCCGGGTTCCATGGAGGTTCCTTGACGATTGATGGCCCATTCTGGCGCAACAGGTAAACGTGGGCGAGCATAGTACGACGAGCGAACTGACGCAGATCAATGTGGATCCTTACTTTGCATTCGATCAAAACGAGTGAAAGACCATCAGCCCACCCTCGGCATCCGGGCTGGCGTCGGAAAAGCCCTTGACCGCGTACAGCTGGACCTTCCATTGCTGGTTGAGCTTATGGGTGACAAACAGCGTGAGCTCCTGGATTTGCGATCCCGTGGAGACAACTTTCTGCCGCCAATCGTAGGACGCACCTGCCGTGGTACGCACTGCCACAGGGGTAGCAAAGCCAAGGCTGGCAAATATCGGGTCATCGAAATCGCTATCGGGCGGATCGCCGAACTTTTTCCAGCCCAGGGTAGCGAAACCGGTCACCGGGCCAAACGTCCTGGCGACGTCGACCTGGGCGGAATAGTCGGTTTCGCCGGTGCCCAAGCACTGATCTTCGTCCGCGGTGGGAAATTTGACCTTACCGATCAGGTCCACCAATACGCCGCCCTCACTGCCGTCTAGCAACGCATAACCTGCGCTGGCGACCGTATCGCCCAGGCCGCTTTCCACATCCCGGCAGCCACCGGGTAATGGATCGCCATCCGGCCCGACTTCAGGGTTGGTGATGCGCAGCCAGGGCACGGTGACCTTGTAGGTCATGGGGCCGGTTTCGTACTTGCCTACCACTGGCACATACCAGATTTCCGAGGTGGTCTCGGTGCCATAGTCGCCGCTTGAGTAATCGAGGCCAATGGCCGTGCTAAAAGTGTCGGCCACGGCCGGTACGCAGATGCTGGCAAGCAGGCCGGTAAACAGAGTAAGCGTGGGTCTCATCTTCACCTCAAGGTCTCGGAGGCAAACGCTGTCGGACTTTCCCAGCCTAGTTGTTTATTCGCGGGATGCAGGTTGGCCTCACGGCTTGAGGCTAACGACCGGATCGTTCCGGGCGTTCTACCTTCTCGGTCTTCTCAACCTTCTCAGGCTTTTCCACTTTCTCGGCCTTCTCCACTTTTTCAGGCCTTTCGACTTTTTCGACCTTCTCTACTTTTTCAGGCCGTTCGACTTTCTCGACCTTCTCCACTTTTTCAGGCCGTTCGACTTTCTCGACCTTCTCTACTTTTTCAGGCCGTTCGACTTTCTCGACCTTCTCTACTTTTTCAGGTCGTTCGACTTTCTCGACCTTCTCCACTTTTTCAGGCCGTTCGACTTTTTCGGCCTTCTCCACCTTTTCAGGCTTTTCGACTTTCTCGGCCTTTTCTACTTTCTCTGGCCGTTCGTCTTTCTCTACTTTCTCGACCTTGTCGGGCCGCCCGCTGTTGTCCTCTTTCTCGGGTTGCTCGACTTTCTCAACGTGTGCCGATTTGCCTGAGTTATCCACAGCCTCAGACTTCCCGCTATCTTCACGACCGCCACCGTGGCTCTCGTCGCTGCGCACCTCACCACCGTGACCGCTGTTGTCGTCGCTGGAGCTACCTGAGGTGTGCTCACGCGGTTCACTGTCATTGTGCGAGCCACTCTTGCGTCCTGAATGGTCCCTGCCAGAGGTATCGACGCGCTCGCTGTGGAGTTCGACCCGGGTCGCCCGCACCTCTCGTGCCCCACTGAGCACCCCGCTTACCCGTACGCGTTGATCCAGTGCCAGCCTGGAAGGCTGCTCGCCGACAACCACCGTGTCGCGCGCCACCGTCACATTGAAGCCGCCGACCACCAGGCGCTGATCTTGCCGGCCTTGCACCAGGCCCTCGATCACCACCTCGCGTACCCGGCCGGCGAATGGCAGGCTCGGGTCAGGCCGGCTCTGGGCGACTTCCAACTGGCGACCGGACCACTGACCACGGACAAGCACCTCCTGCGCAGGCGCCACCCGGCTCCCCAGTTTCAAGCCCTGCAGACTACCACTGCGATCGATCGCGCCGATGGCACTGGCCTGCTTGAGGTCCGGTGCCCGCTCGATGCGGCTGGCCACCACCTCACCACTGGCGTTGCGTAGCCCGCTGACCCTGACCGGTTCGCCCGGGCGTAGCCCCGTGGCAACCCGCGCATCCTTGGCCAGATGCACCGGTTGGCCCATGACCCGCAGTGGCGACGCAGCATTCGCCAGCGCTGTCAGTGGCCCTTCATAGACGTTCAGGATCGCGATACGCCCAGCCTCCAGGCCTCGCTTGCTAGGGTAAGACTCCACGGCAACCACTTGCCCGATTGCCAGATGGTCGCTGCTGGCGGCGACGCCGTTCTCGCTCACGGGGACGTCTTTGCCGAAATGCACTTCCATGCCATTGACGCAGATCGAGGCAAACCCGGTGATGGTGCCGACGATACCGGTGCCACCGGTACCGCCCGGCGCCCTGATCGGCGCTCCCGTACCGCCGGTTCCACCGGGCCGCTGCTGGATCGGCGCACCACTACCACCAACCCCGCCATTGTCGCTCTGGATACCGGTGCCACCCATGCCGCCCGGCCGCGCCCCGGTACCACCGATACCACCCGGAAACTGCAGGCCCGCAGCGTCGGTCATGCCGATTTCATCGCGACTGACACACACCGGTGCTGCGTTCCCCCATGAGGGAACCCCCAGGTTCAACACAAAACCCAGGACCAGGGCGACAGCATGAAAGCGGCGCAGTGGCGAGATCATGGAGGAGGCGCCGTCGGCGAATTAGGCTCAGTGTAGAAATACAGCCCGATGGTGATGCGCTGGCGTGGATCGAGGCTCGATAGATCGCCGTTTTCCAGGTCGGCGGCCAGCCGACTGAAACCGAGCAAGGTCTGCATCCCCTCACTGGCTACCGTTTCACGCAGCACTTCGACGCTGGCTGGGCTCAGTGCGTCGTAGTGCACGCTGCGTTCGAAGAAAGGCTGCCCTTGCGCGGTCAGGTTGTGCACCGCCGCGCTGGCATGGTCGTGCAGGTTATGGGCAAGGTAGGCGGCTTTTTCGTCAAAGCCCTTCTGCGGCACAAATGCCTGGGCCTCGAGGTGCACACAATCCTGTTCATCAAGCCGCACCACACCAAGGCGCAACCATTCGTCGAGCACTACCCGGGCGCGGATGTCCGTGCTGACCTGCGCCACCAGCGCGTCAAAGGAGACATCACCGCCAACACTTGCCAGTCGCGGCAGCGGTAGCGCTTGGCCAGCCGCCTTGCAGAACGGCTGGTTGCTGGTCCAGGCATTAACCAGCTGCGCGCCCAGGGTGATGTTCTCCGGCAATGCCATGCTCGCCGTGTCGTCCTCCGTGCGCAGGCGCCTGACGTCCTTGCGATGGACCCCGGTAAGCAGGCTGATGCGGCTGTCGCTCGGCGCTTTGTCGGCCAGACGAAACTCTCGATCAGCAACATCGACGAATACCTCCTTGAGCAAATCGGCGAACACCGTATAGGTGACGCCTTTGCGAAGCATCAGGCGTACCAGGGGACGCATGACCCGTCGCAAAGCGCTCAACAACGCAGGAGGGAGTGTGGGCGAGTGCATTGCAGTCAATCAGCTCCTGCTGTTGTCGTCACCTGGTTCGCCGCCGACGTGATTGCCGCGGTCATCACCCGGTTCGCCCCCCACATGATTACCACGGTCATCACCAGGCTCACCGCCAACATGATTGCCATGGTCGTCGCCAGGTTCGCCGCCAACATGATGACCATGGTCATCGCCGGGCTCACCGCCCACATGATTGCCATGGTCATCGCCGGGCTCACCACCGACATGATTGCCATGATCATCGCCAGGCTCTGAATGGTTACTGCTGCGCCCGGAGTTCGAGTTGCCGGCCTGGCCCGTGCCGGCGTCGCCATCGCTGCTGCCGCTATGACCGCTGCCACTGCTGCTGCCACTGCCGTTGCCAGCATGGCCACCACCATTGCCGCTTCCACCATGGCCGCCTGAACCTCCGCTTCCACCGCCGTGACCGCCACCGTTGCCGCCGCCATGACCACCGCCACCGCCTCCGTGACCGCCGCCACCGCCACCGCCGTGGCCACCGCCACCTCCACCATGGCCTCCGCCACCGCCGCCACCGCCGTGACCACCTCCGCCTCCACCGTGGCCGCCACCGCCACCGCCACCGCCGCCGTGACCACCGCCACCACCACCGCCACCATCTTTGGCGTAGGCACTGGAACTCTGGGTAATCGAATCGGGGATCACAACGAGGGAGGCCGACAGCACGCCTCCGATGGCCAGCGCCAGTAGAGCCTTCTTGAACAGCCGATGAGTCTGCATCTTCCGTCTCCTGGTCATTACCGTGAGAAACGCAATATCAAGCCGGAAATCGTTGGGTATTCTTGTACTTTTTATCTTGTGGGAAATTTTCCCACATGAAAAAACTAGACCCCTTCACCCAGGGATTCAAGCGACACAGTGGAAAGCCGACCAGTGGAAGATATTTCGCGGGGCAAGCCCGCTCCCACCGGTTCGGTGTATCCCCGGTGGGAGCGGGCTTGCCCCGCGATCAATTGCTCACGGCAAATAAAGCTTGAACAAGCCCCCGCCCAACGCCCCGCCATTGGCGATCTCGATCCGCCCCTTTACCCCGTTGCGCTCATGCAAGGCCGCAATCCGCGCGGCAAAGTACAGCCCCAGTCCCGTGCTGCCACTCTGCGCCTCAATGCCCTGCACGTAGTCGTGCTGGCGCTCGAGCATACGCGCCGGAAAACCCGGGCCATCGTCGTTGATGCTCAGCAACAGTTGCTCGTCTTCGTCACTCACCGTGATCAGCAAGGTGTGACCGGCATAGCGCATGGCATTGTTGAGGACGTTGGCGACCACCGAGCTGACCAGTTCGCGATCAAAGAAGCCCAGCGGACTGGCCGTTTCGATCCGCCAGCTGGCGAGGATATCGCGGTGCTGCAGCAGGTTCTGCTGGGCTGCCAGCTGCGCCTCGATGAAGTCGTCCAGTTCGTGATAATCCGGACACATCGGCAACTGATTGACGCCCAGTTTGTACAGCCCCAGCAATTGCACGAGCATGCCATTTAGATGGGTGACTTCGTACTCCAACACCCCCTGCTCGCTACTGCCACGCAGATCCTGCGGGAGACGTGCCAACCACTGGCCATGGGCCTGGGTAAGCGCCGACAGGGAATTTTTCATGTCATGTACGGTGGAGGCGATCACCGTGGAGAAATCCAGCCCCTGATTGTCCTGGTTCATGCGCCAAAAGCCCGGATGTGCAGTTTGCGGTAACGGTCGTAGCGACTGTCGCTTTCGGGAATACCGGCCACACAGGTCAGACAGGCGCGGCATTCGTCCATGATTGCTGGCGGCGGTGTTTCACCACCGATGCGCAGCAAGGCCTGGGCGGTGTTGAGGGCGATGCTGATGTTCTTCGGCTGCAATGTCAGGGCACGACGGAACTGTCCCAGGGCTTCGCTGAGCTGCCCAGCCTGATAGCTGCGCACCCCTTGGCGGTTGAGGTCGACGGCTTCGGTCACCGCCCCCAGAACCGCCGGATCGTCGGTCAGGCGCGCCACGCTCTGCATCACCTTGGGGTCATCACCGTAGGTCTCCACACAGTTTTTCAGTATCGAGGTGCCGGCCGATTCCTGGCCGAGCTGCTGCAACTGGGTCGCCACCACCAATGCCGCTTCGACGGAGAAGAACTGCTCCATCTTGTCCAGACGGGCCATGGCCTGTTCGGTCAGCTTGGCCGCGGTTTCGGCGTCGCCGGCCTGTTGCAGGCTGGCCGCTTTCATCAATCGTGCGCGGACCTGCAAGCCCTGGTCCTCGACGTTTTCCTTGGCCACCTCACTGAGCACAGTGTTGATCTCGACCCGGGTACGCGCATCCAGGCCGTTGCCGGCATTCTTGTTCATCAGCGCCTGAACCAGACCCAGGTTGCTCTCCGGGTCTTTGTAACGCGAGCTCTGGCCCTGGTTGACCGCATGCCGGTAAGCCTTCGAGGAGGTGTCGAAGTCATCGTTGTTCAGCGCCAGCTTGCCCAGCATCATCTGCCGGCGTACCGCCAGCGGCGACAGACGTACCGCTTCTTCCAGCACGCCCTGGGCACGTTTGCTTTCCCCTTGAGCGACCAGCACCTCAGCCAGCCCGTCATACAGGCCGGGCATCATCGGGAAAGCCTTGAGTGCCTGTTCATACACACCCTGGGCCTGGGAAATCTGATTGCGCTTGTACAGCAGGCTGCCCAAAGCGGCGTAGGCCCACGGCGTGGCCCGGCTGGAAATAATCGTGGAGAGGAACTTTTCCAGCTCGTCATAACGATTCAGATCACGCAACGCATCGGCGCGGTAGCGCAAGCACAAGGGCGCAAAACGCGGGTCCTTCTTGCACAGTTCAGCGCAGGCCGCCAGCACCTCGGCCGGGCGGCCACGGTCCAGGGCCTGGAGGATCGGCTTGAGCAAGGTCTTGCGCTGTACCAGCTTTTCCAGGCGTTGAGCCAGGCCGATACGGTTGAACGGTTTGGTCAGGTAGGCATCCGGCTCATGCTCCAGGGCACTGAGAACAATCGCCTGGCTGGTCTCGGCGGTAACCATGAGAAACACACATTCATGGCTGATCAACTTGTCGAGGATCAGGTCTTCGAGCACCTGTTGGCCGTTCTTCTTGCCGTCGCCCAGGTGAAAGTCCTGGAGGATGAAGTCATAACGCTTCTGCGCGCACATACGCAGGGCCTGCTCACCGCTATCGGCAGTATCGACATCACGCACGCCCAGCTCGCGCAGCATGGAGCGCGCCGAACTGCGAAAGTCCGAGAAATCATCGACGATCAGAAAACTTTTATGGCTGTAGACCTGCATCCACGAAACCTGACATGGCAAATAAAAAAAAGGATGCACAGACCTCAACAACCACAGGCTGGCTTCGCGGGTAAATCCGGCGCGACATCAGGGTCGGCACTCATGGGCTGACAATCGGGGTTATGCACAAGCTCCTGCAGCAGCGAGGCGCAACTGGTTTTCACCACTGCGCTTGGCTTCATACATGGCCAGGTCCGCAAGGTGGATCAAGGTGTCCATGCTCGCGGCATGATCCGGATAGATCGCTACCCCCAAGCTGGTACCCACCTGCAATAGCTCACCGGAAACGATCATGGGAAAAGCCAGCGACTCGATCACGTTGGCGCAAAGCAGGCGCACTTCCTCTTCCACCCCGGCACCGGGCGAGAACCCTTCAAGAATCAGGACGAACTCATCGCCACCAATCCTGGCCACGGTATCGGCCGAACGCAGCATTTGCTTGAGCCGCTTGGCAGTAAACTTCAACACCTGGTCACCGATGGCATGGCCACTGCGGTCGTTGATCGTCTTGAAGTCGTTAAGGTCTATAAACGCCAGGGCCACCCGCGTGTTGCTATTGCGGGCCTTTTCCAGGGCCAGCGCCAGGCGTTGCTCAAATGCCAGGCGATTGGGCAAGCCGGTCAAGGCATCGTTGTGCGCCAGGTTCTGTAGCTGGCTGGCCCAGGCCTTTTCTTCGGTGATATCGCGTACCACCCCGATCATTTTTACGGCCCTGCCCTGACTGTTGCACACCACGTTACCGGTCTCGCGCAGCCAGCGGACGCTGCCGTCAGGCCAGACCACGCGGTACTCCTCATCATGGTTTTCCCCCGTTGCAATGCAGCGCAGTTCTCCGGCGCGGACCTGATCACGGTCATCCGGATGCACGCTGGCGCAGAAACGCTCATAGCTGGGGACGATTTCCCCGACCTGAAAGCCGAACATGGGATAGATGGCGTCAGACCAATAGAGCTGTTCGGTGTCGATCTCCCAGTCCCAGGTGCCAATGCGGGCAAAGTACTGGCTGCGTTGGTAGCGCTCGATGTCTTCCGGCAGCACCGCACCGCCCGGGGCCTGTCTGCCGCTCGGAGCATCAAGGGAGCGGCGGCATTCACGCAATTGCCGTTCAAGCTCACGCCCGCGCAACAACGCACGTATCCACAGGATCGACAGGACGCCCAAGCCGATCCATGGCGCGAGGATGTACAGCATCTGCGTCATGGTGAAGCACTCAATGATGATAGCAAGCGGCCATCATCTTCGATCCTCTGCCCCTCGTAAAGTCTGGCATAGGCGCTTGCTCAGCGCACCGCCTGGCAGGTCAGCTCGGTGCCATACCATTTCACTTTGGCTTCGCCCTGATGCTCCCAGAACTCGACGCCCTCGGCACTGTACTTGCTGCCGCTGCCTGAAGGCTGGGCTATGGCGATGGTTTGATCATCGCCATAGGTAAGCACCGCCGCTTGCGGTTCAAGCTGGTTGTAGAACACTGCGGTAAAGGGTTTGCTGTCGTCATTGCAGTCAAATTCGACGGCTGCCGGTACCTGAACCGCACCGGACTGGATCTGCAGTTTGACCAGGCGAACCTGATACTGCTCAAGTACACAGGCATCAACATCGCTGGCTTTCCAGCATTCATCACGGCCCTTGATCCAGCCGCGCTGGGTCGCCTTGAGCTGCTTTTGCGAATCGCTGTCGGCTTGTACGAGCACGCGTTTATAGAGGGCGGCGAGGTCACGGTCGAGTTTGCTCAGTTGCGGGCTCTGGCACACTTTCAGTGCCACGCCTTCGGCCTTGTCGCAGGAAAACGACGGCCCTTCTGCCGCCAGTGCCGTACCCATGGGTAACAAGCAGGTCAGCAGCACCAGGGTGCGTGCACGGAACATGGGCGAAGCCTCCAACAGGAAAGAACCTGCCAGACAGTACAGCAGATATTCCTCCCTGGCCGCACATTCAGTCGTCAGGCCAGCAGGCCCAGGGCCTTGGCCCGGGCGACAGCCTGAGTCCTGCGCTCGACGCCCAGCTTGCTGTTGATGTGACTGGCGTGGGTCTTGACCGTATGCAAGGAGATGAACAGCCGGTCGCTGATTTCCTGGTTGGAACAGCCCTGGGCAATCAACTCCAGCACCGCCTTCTCCCGTGTGCTCAAGGTCTCACAGCTGGTGCCGGTGGCTTGAGCCGTATCGAGGGCCGGCAACAGCGCCAGAAGGCTGGCCTGCGTCGGACTCGCAGGCTGCATCAGCAACTGCTCGCGCAGCCACTGCGGGTGGTCCTGCAATAGCCGCTGGAACGCCTGCAAGGCGCCGCCACGGCCAGCTTCCAGGCTCAGTGCCAACAAATCACGGGCCTGCATCTCGTTGTTGCTGGCCAGTAACAAGCCTATCCATTGGCACAGCGCAGTGACACACAACAACTGACCACCGCTGGCCTGACCGCGCTCGACCAGCGCCTGCAGACGTTGTCCGGCTTGCTCCAGGCGCCCTTGGGTACGTTCGAGCAAGGCCTGTTGCAGTTCGATATGCAGCGGCAGCAAGGGATGGAACTCCGGTGCCGCAGCCGCCTTTTTGCCGCCGTAGGTCTGGCCCAGACGCAACAACCAGGACTCGGCAAGATCCGTGCGCCCCTGGGCCAGCCAGAGTTCGCATTTGATCAGGGTAATCATCGCCAGATAGAAAATCGGCGGTACGTCCCAGATGTGCATCAGCCGTTCGGCCTCGGCCAGTTCGGCGAAGGCTTCGGTAAAGCGCCCTTCGCGGCCATCCTGCGAAGCGATCACGCAATGGCCGATCAGCACGCTGATGTCGCGGCAGGCCCGTGCCTCGACCAGCCCCGCACGCAGGCGGCTGCGCCCGGCTTCCGGTTGCAGACGTGCGACCAGCAGATAGCCTTCATACAAGGTCAGGCGCGCCCGCGCTGCGTACAAGCGCTGCGCCGACAACCCCTGCAGACGCTGCAAACCCTGGCGCACTTCATCGAGTGCCCGCAGCACTTCGCCGCGAGCATGCAGCACCCGCGCGCGATCGTAATGTGCCAGGGCTTCGAACAACGGGTTGCCGACCCGCTGAGCCAGCTCCAGCGCCTCGCGGTTCCAGCTGCGGGCCCGCGAGAAGTCAGCGTCGGCAATGGCCAGGTTGGAAACCGTCGACAAGCACACCAGGCGCTGGCCATAGCGCTTCTGCGGCAGGCTGCGCAGGGCTTCGACGCAATAGGAGCGGGTGCGCTCGCGATCGCCACGGCCGCGGGCGATGACCCCACTCAAGGCCAGCCATTGCGCCAGCATGGAACGCTGTGCCGTCGCCGAAGGCGCTGGCAGGAAGCGACTCAGGTGACTGGCCAGCTCTTCGGCGGCGTCCAGCTGCCCGGCCAGGCCCAAGGCCCAGCTGTACAGCACAATCAGCCGTGGTGTGCTGATCAGCAGGCTATCGGGCAGGTCCATCTTCCAGCGCAACAACATACCGACGTTCTGCTCGGCCAGCAGTTGCTCTTCGGAAAGGTTCTGCACCAGGTTGGCGGCGACATCCAGGTGCCCTGCCCGCAAGGCTTGCTCCACCGCCTCGTCGAGTAACCCCTGGCCCTGGAACCAGCGGCAGGCGCGCAAGTGCAGGCTCGCCAGCGGCAGGCTGGGTTGGCGGCTGCGCAGCAGGTCGGAAAACAGATGGTGATAGCGGTACCAGCGCCCATGTTCGTCCAGCGGCACCAGAAATACCTGATGCGCCTGCAGGTACGCGATGATTTCGGCGCTGTCGTGACTCTCACGCAGGGCATCGCACAACTCGCTACAGAAGCGCTCCTGGCACGCGGTATCGTTGAGGAAGCCCTGAACTTCGGCCGGCAGAATATCGATCACTTCTTCGAGCAGGTAATCGCGGATCAACCCCTCGCCGCCATGCAGGGCCTGGGGCAACGCACTGTCGGCGCCAGACTCGCTGGCCGCCAGTTGCCAGAAACGCAGCCCGGCAATCCAGCCGTCACTGCGCTGGATCAGATTATCCAGGGCCTGACCGCGCAAACCCGTGGTCTGCTGGCCCAGCACCGCCAGCGACTCGTCGGGGGTCAGGCGCAGGTCCTGTTCGTTGAGTTCAAGCAGCTGGCGCGACAGACGCAGGCGCGCCAGGTGCCAGTCCGGGCGCAAGCGACTGGTGACCAGCAGCACCAACCCCGGCGGCAAGTGGTTCAGGAAGAACTGCAGGCAGCGATCAAGTACCGGGCCCTGGGCCAGATGGTAGTCATCGAGCACCAGCAACAAGGGGTTGTGTGGCTGCAGATGGAAAGCCAACTCATCGAGCAGGCCATCGAGCCATTCTTCGAAAGCAAACGGTTGGTGGCGCTGGCGCATTTTCAGCAGGCCCAGGGCCTGGTTGCCCAGCACCGGGCAATACTGCTGCAGGCCTTCAAGCAAACGCTCGAGGAAACGTCCCGGATCGTTGTCGCGACGGCTCAATCCCAGCCACAGACTGCTCCAGTGATTGGGCAAGCCCTGACAGAATTCCACGGCCAGGGAGCTCTTGCCGAAACCTGCTGGCGCGGTGACCAGCAACAAGCGGCCGCCCAGCCCGGATTGCAGGCGCTGGCACAGCCGCGCCCGCGGCACGTGCCCTTCAGGCAGTGGCGGACGATAGAAGCGTCCTTCCAGGACACTCATGGCCTGGCCGGCGAACCCTTGCGTACGGGACAGATCAGTCATGGCCGGCTCGTTTTAGTTAGAGAATCTTCGGCAGTACGGGTCAGCGCAGACTAGCGGTTAAAAACGCACATTTGAAGATGATTGCCGCGCATTGCGGAAAAAAGACTACAACAAAAAGCGACAATCCCGGATCTGGCAGGCCGCGCAAACAGAAACGCCCCGGCAAGCCGGGGCGTTCTGGGAGATCACACGGAGGTTTGAAGCTTAGCGCACACCTTCCTGGCGAAGCGCTGCGGGCTGGAAGTCGCTAATGCTAGCCGAGAATCCGAAGTCGTAAGCCTTCTTCTCCTCGTTCTTCATGCCCAGTGCCAAATAGCGACCCGACTGCAGGTCGTAGATGGCTTCCAGGGTGTACCACGGCACCTGGACGTTGTAATAGTCCTGGGAGTGGGCCTCGGAAACGCGCCACAGTTGATCGCGACCGTCGTACTGGTCGATCACTGCAGCCTGCCAGGTGTCTTCGTCGATGTAGAAGTCACGCTTGGCGTAGATATGACGCTGGCCTGGCTTGAGGGTGGCAACCACGTGCCAGACGCGGCGCAGCTCATAGCGGCTCAAGTCCTGGTTGATGTGCCCGGCCTTGATGATGTCGCTGTACTTGAGCTTTGGATCGTCGAGTTTGTAGCTGTTGGAGGCGATGTACATCTCTTTCTTGCCTTCCAGCTTCCAGTCGTAGCGATCCGGTGCACCGTTGAACATGTCCAGGTTGTCGGAGGTACGCAGGCCATCGGCTGCAGTACCCGGACCGTCATAGGACACCTGTGGTGCCTGACGCACACGACGCTGACCGGCGTTGTAGACCCACGCTTTGCGCGGCTCCTTGACCTGGTCAAGGGTCTCGTGAACCAGCAGTACGGTACCGGCCAGACGCGCCGGCGCCGTCACCTTCTGCTTGAAGTAGAACAGCACGTTGCCCGGGTTGGCCGGATCGTAGCCCTTGATCTTGTCACGGAAGACGAACTGGTCCTGGAAGTACACCAGGCTGTAGGAGCCATTGGTTTGCGGCGTGGCCTGGGTTACCAGGCGGGTCACGCTGCCACCGCGATAGCGGGTGATGTGGTTCCAGATTACCTCGACACCACTTTTCGGAATCGGAAACGGTACGGCAGTGGTGAAGTTCTCCAGACCGTTGCCGCCAGCGACCAGGTTGGTCTTGGTGGCGTTTTCCTTGATCGCGGCAAACACATCAGCCGGCACGGTCGCGCCACGGTGGGTCGGATAGACCGGCAGCTTGTAGCTGTCCGGATAGCGCTTGAGCATCGCGATCTGACCCGGGGACAGTTTGTCCTTGTACTGGTCGACGTTCTGCGCGGTGATGGTGTACAGCGGCTTTTCGCTAGCGTACGGGTCGGCAAGGAAACCTTTGGCATCAACGGCGCCGGCATTGGTGGCCAGCGGCTTCCAGGCGCTGATCGAACCGTCGGCGTTACCGGCCTTTTCCGCGCCCATCGGGGTCAGCGTGGTGCCGAGCTTGGCGGCCTCGTCGGCGGACACCGCCGCCATGACGCCGGTTGCCAGCAGCGACAGGCCCAACACACCGGCTTGCAGCAGATTCTTGGTCATTTTCATGTTCATGCTCGTCCTGAATCCGTGTTCTTAGAAGTTCACACCGAAGCTGAGGGCGATGAAATCGCGGTCATCCACGGTGGTGTACTTGCCGTCGAAGAAGTTGGTGTACGACAGGCTGGTGGTGTAGGTGTTCTGGTATTCGGCATCCAGGCCCAGGCTGATCGCCTTGCGCCCTTCCTCGAAGTTGCCGCCAGGGCCCGGGGAGTAACCGGAGACGTCATGCGACCAGGCCACGTTAGGCTTGAGGTTGACCCCGGCGAATACGTCGTTGTAGTCCCAGATCGCCCGAGCGCGGTAGCCCCAGGAGGTGCTGGTGGTGAAGCCGTCGTTCTCACATTTGCGCGAGAGGTTGGCCGAAGAGGCATTGTTGCCAGCGCCGCTGATGGTCCGGCTGTTGAGGAACTCACAGGTATTCGCCGGGCCAGTCGGTTCCAGCGGCCCTGGACCGTAGACCGGGTCACGTCCGTAACGCATCTTGTGCGCGCTTTCCAGGCCGCCGACATGAGTCACGCCAACTTCACCTACCACGGTCAGGCGGCTGGCCCCCATCACCTGGTCGAAGAAGTGGGTGAGTGTCGTCTGGAACTGGGTAATTTCCTTACGGGTGTAGCCGTGCTGGTCCTGGCCTGGAACGCCCTTGAGCAGCGACGCGTTACCAAACCCTGGAATTGGCGTAACACCGGAGTAGAGGATATCGGTGGTGTTGAGCTGGACCGGCGCGTTAGGCCGGTAGCTCAGTTCACCGCTCCACGCGGTGCCGGTAGGCAGGGTGGTGGAGAAGCTCAGGCCATACAGGCGGATGTCTTCAGGGTACTCGACGAAGTACTGCGAGTTGCCCGCCACGATCAACGGCGCCAGCGGCCGCAGTGACGCCGGCAGGCGCGACAGGCTGGCATAGACTGACGGAGAAGCGCCAGTTGCGCTGAAAATCGGCGCACGGCTGTGGTAGTTCATGAAGTAGGCGCCGAACTCGGTATCCAGCGGCTCGAACATGTAGCGCATGGCCACACCGAACTGGCCACTGTCACGCGCATCGCGATCCGGGCCACGGTCGACCTTCACACCCTCGGTGTTGATGTCGACGCCCTGGCTGGCGAGGAAGCCCAGTGCCTGTGGCGGCAGGCTACGGCTGCTGTTGAGCAGGCGCAGGTTGTCGGTACAGCCGTCGGCGATGACGTCGGGCTGGGAGAAGAAGGTGCCGCAGTTGTCGACGACAGTCTGGTCCCATTCGATCTGGTAGAAGGCTTCGGCCGAGAGGTTGTCGGTCAGGCTCTGCGACACATAGAACATGTTGACCGGGATCAGACCTTCCTTGACCTCGGCGCCAGGACGGCGGAAGGCGGCCACGTCGATCGGGTTGATCGAGTTGATACCGCCACCGATGAAGGTACTTTCACCCCAGCTGACCACCTGCTTGCCGAGACGCACGGAACCTGGCTGATCGGCAATGGAGTAGTTGTGATAGACGAAGGCGTCGAGAAGCTCGCTACCGGCGGACTTGGCGCCCTCTTTGCGGTTGGAGTCGCTGATGTCCTTGAACTCGCGGTGTTCATCCTTGAGCTCGAAGTCGTACCAGTACTTGCCGCGGACGAACACACCGGTATCGCCGTACTTGAGCTCCAGGTCGTGGATGCCCTTGAAGATCTTCGAGAAGGTCTCACCGCGCTTGAAGTTCAGGTGGCCGTCGTCGGAGGTTTGCGACAGGCCTTTGCCGCCGTTGTTGACGCCAATCAGGTTCTTGTTCGGGTTGGCCGTCGACCAGCTGGCCCCTACGGACAGCGACGAGTCGAACGACCCTTCGATTTCACCGATGTTGAAACTGACGCCGAATGCAGGACCGGCGAGCGTAGAAGCGAGGCTGACGGCCAAAGGCAGTTTCGCCCGGCGCCAGAACAGATTTACTGATGTCATCGACGCTACTCCATGTACTTTCTTTATTTTTATGGCAGTGAGTCCTTTGCAGAAACGCTTTGTTCGACGGGTGTCAGTGCACCCTGATCGTCGAGCAAGTGGCCAGGCACATTCGTGTGCAGCCCCCCATTCCTGAAAATCCCCTGACCCGACTATAGCCAGCACGTAGTGGTGCTTGATCCCTCTAAAGTGTGATTTGCATATCTACCCCTGTGGCGCGGTGCTGTGAACCGGCCACGCTGCTGGCTGGGGAAGAATGGCTGAAAAATGGCATATGACAAGTTGGAAATGTGTCTAGCCTGCGGGTCGCACCCGATCGGGCACGACCCGCGAACCATCACAGGGTCGAGAGAAACGTGCTGTTACTGGCCTGCCACTGGGTGATGTCCAGGCGGATGCGCTTCTTGTCGAGCTTGCCGACGCTGGTCTTGGGAATTTCAGTAACAAGGGCAATCTGACTGGGAATCGCCCACTTGTTGATGTGCCCAAGCTCCACGAAAGGCTTGAGGTGCTCCTTGAGCGCCCTGGCATCGATCACCTGGTTTTCATGGACGACCAGCAGGGCAAAAGGTCGCTCACCCCACTGTGGGTCGGCGACCCCGACCACCGCCACCTCGCGAATCGCCGGATGACGGCTGATCAGGTCTTCAAGCTCCAGCGAGGAGATCCACTCGCCACCGGTCTTGATCACATCCTTGATGCGGTCACGAATGTCGATCACGCCCATGCTGTCGAGGGTGGCCACGTCACCGGTGTGCAACCAGCCACCCTGCCAGAGTTCGGCGCCCTTCTCCGGTTCGCGGAAATACCCCATGGTCAGCCAGGGCGCGCGCAGTACCAGCTCGCCTTGCGTTTCGCCATCGTTGGGGAGGAAGTTACCCTCACCATCGACAATCGCCGTCTCCACCAACGGCACCGGCACGCCGGCCTTGATCCGGTAGGTGATGCACTCATCCTCGCTGCCGGCCAGCAGCTCGTCGTTGAGGTGAGCGGCAGAGACCAGCGGGCAGGTCTCGGACATCCCGTAGGCGGCGGTCAACTGAATGCCACGGGCCTTGGCGGCTTCGTACAGGGCGCGGTTCAGCGCACTGCCGCCAATGATGATTTTCCAGCCGCCGAAATCCTGGCCTTGCGCACCTTTGGCATTGAGCAGCATCTGCAGGATCGTGGGCACGCAATGGGAGAAGGTGACCTTCTCATTGCGCCACAGCTGGCACATCATCTCCGGCTCGTAACGCCCAGGGTAGACCTGCTTGATCCCCAGCATCGTTGCCACATAGGGAATGCCCCAGGCATGGACGTGGAACATCGGGGTGATCGGCATGTACACATCGTTACTACCCAGCAGGCGCACACTGTCGATGCTGCCGGTGACCGAAGCAGCAGCCAGGGTGTGCAGCACCAGTTGCCGGTGGGTGAAATACACGCCTTTGGGGTTACCGGTGGTACCGGTGGTGTAGAACGTCGTGGCGACCGAGTTCTCGTCGAAATCAGGGAAGTCATACACCGGGCTGGCGGCGGCCAGCAATTGCTCGTACTCGCCCACCAGGTTCGGCAGATCGGCGGTCTTGGGCTCGGCGTCAGTCAGCAACAGGGTTTTCTCTACCGTGGTCAGCTGCCCGGCGATGGCCTGGTACAGGCCGACGAAATCGCTGTTGACCAGCACGAAGCGGTCTTCGGCGTGATTCATGGTGTAGAGGATCTGCTCCGGTGACAGGCGCACGTTGATGGTGTGCACCACCGCGCCGATCATCGGAATCGCGAACATGCATTCCAGGTAACGATGGCTGTCCCAGTCCATCACCGCGACGGTGTCACCGGCCTTGACCCCGGCCGCGGTCAACACGTTGGCCAGGCGCGCAATGCGCTCATTGAGCGTCAGGTAGCTGAAGCGCAACTGATCGCGATAGACGATTTCGCGGGTTTTCTCGTAGCGGCTGCCGGACAACAGCAAGCGCTTGATCAACAGTGGAAACTGATAAGCGCCCTCGGCAGGCGCAATGACACGAGTCTGCAACATAGGAGTCCCTTTTCTAGAGTGCACGAGCTGGGCAAGACATGACCCACTCTAGAACGCCACAACGCCGGCCAAATCAGCCGAAGGAATGATTTGACCGGGCAAATGGCTAGAGGCAAATCGCCATTAGTGCATTTCGGTGAAGGCGATTTTCACACCCAGGGCAATCAGTACCGCGCCCATGGTGCGATCGAACCAGTGGCCCATACGGGCAAAGCCTGCGCGTACGCGCTGCTGGCTGAACAGCATCGCCACCAGGCAGAACCACAGACCGGTGGCGGCTGCCAGGTACACGCCGTAACCGGCCTGGATCGCCAGCGGCGTGTGCGGGTTGATCACTACGGTAAACAGCGACAGGAAGAACAGCGTGGCCTTGGGGTTCAGGCCGTTGGTCATGAAGCCGGCGACAAACGCCGCTCGCGGCGTGCGCTCCACCGTCGAGGCCTGCACGGCATCGCTGCCGGGTGCGGCGGGACCTGCGCGCAATGCCTTGAAGCCGATGTACAGCAGGTAAGCTGCCGCCAGCCACTTGAGGGCGTTGAACAGCACAATCGACTGCGACACGATCAGGCCGATGCCCAGCAGCGAATAGCCTACATGCAGGAAAATCGCCATACCCACGCCAAAGGCAGTCCAGGTACCGGCGCGGCGCCCGTGGGTGACGCTCTCGCGGACCACCACGGCAAAATCGGGACCGGGGCTGGCCACGGCCAGCAGGTGAATCAAGGCAACAGTGAGAAATTCAGCCCAGTACATGGGGGCTCCTTGCGGCAGTGGGTGAAATCGGAAGATCGTACATTACGCCCTGGACATACCCCGTAACAACCTGTGGGATAGAATGGAATCAGGCCGCAAAAGACGATAATTTGCCTATTCGTCCTGAGCCCGACCGTCTCTCACTGGAGCTTCCATGTCCGCCCTGCGCCGCGCCGTATTCCTCGACCATCATTCCCTGGACCTGGGCGACCTCAGCCTGGATCGCCTGCGCGGTTGCTTCGACGAGCTGCAACTGTACTCGGCCACCACCCCCGATCAGGTGATGGAACGCTTGCTCGGCGCAACCGTGGCGATCAGCAACAAAGTGATGATCGACGCCAGCACCCTGGCTGCCTGTCCCAACCTGAAGCTGATCCTGGTGGCCGCCACCGGCACCAACAATGTCGATCTGCAGGCCGCACAGGCCCGGGGCATTGTGGTCAGCAACTGCCAGGGTTACGGCACACCGTCGGTCGCCCAGCACACCCTGGCCCTGCTGCTGGCGCTGGCTACACGCCTGCCGGACTATCAACACGCCGTGGCCGAGGGGCAATGGGCGCGGGCCAAGCAGTTCTGCCTGCTGGACTTCCCGATCGTCGAGCTGGAGGGCAAGACCCTCGGCATGCTCGGTCACGGTGAACTGGGCGGGGCCGTGGCGCGCCTGGCCGAAGCCTTTGGCATGCGCGTGCTGCTCGGGCAGTTGCCCGGGCGCCCGCCTCGTGAAGACCGTTTGCCCCTGGATGAACTGCTCCCGCAGGTCGATGCGCTGACCTTGCACTGCCCGCTCAACGAACACACCCGCAACCTGATCGGCACCCGCGAACTGGCCCTGCTCAAGCCCGGCGCCTTTGTCATCAACACCGCCCGCGGCGGCCTGATCGACGAGCAGGCGCTGGCCGATACCTTGCGTTCCGGCCATCTGGGCGGTGCCGCCACCGACGTGCTGAGTGTCGAACCACCGGTCCATGGCAACCCGTTGCTGGCCAAGGACATCCCACGCCTGATCATCACCCCGCACAGCGCCTGGGGCGCGGTGGAGTCACGCCAGCGCATCGTCGAGCAGTTGTGCGAAAACGCCGAGGCGTTTTTTGCCGGCAGTCCGCGTCGACAGGTCGGTTAAGCCGCGTCTGGCTCTGATAAACTGCGCCACTTTTTCAGGAGCCCTCACCCATGGACCCGCGCAGTGAAGTGTTGCTTCGTCAGGCCGAGCTTTTCCAGGGCTCGCTGTTGCTCGCAGGCTTGCCCGCCGACGACCTGCTCGGCAAGCTACCGGCCGCCCACGGCTGGAGCTGGCATGCCGGCGATCAGACGGCTATCGATGCCCGTTTTGGCGGTCGCAGCCATTTCGGCGTAGAGCCACCTGCCCAGGCTTTCGACGCAGCCGTACTGTTCCTGCCCAAATCCCGCGAGCTGGCCAACTACCTGCTCAATGCCCTGGCCTCGCGCCTGGCTGGACGCGAGCTGTTTCTGGTCGGGGAAAAGCGCGGCGGCATCGAAGGCGCGGCAAAACAGCTGCATGCCTTTGGCAAGCCACGCAAGCTCGACAGTGCCCGCCACTGCCAGCTGTGGCAAGTCACCGTAGAACACGCACCGGAAGCCAGGTCGCTGGAAAGCCTGGCCGAACATTTCGAACTGGAGCTGGCTGACGGGCCACTGAAGATCGTCAGCCTGCCTGGCGTGTTCAGCCATGGCCGTCTGGATCGCGGCAGCGCCCTGCTGCTGGAAAACCTTGATCAACTGCCGGTCGGCCATGTCCTCGACTTCGGCTGTGGCGCCGGCGTGCTCGGTGCGGCGATCAAGCGTGGTTATCCACAGAGCCGGATCACCCTGCTTGATGTCGACGCCTTTGCCGTCGCCAGCAGCCGCCTGACCCTGGCGGCCAATGGTCTGGAAGGTGAGGTGATCTGCGGTGACGGCATCGATGCCGCACCCCGTGATCTGGATGTGATCCTGAGCAACCCGCCATTCCACACCGGCGTTCACACCAATTACCAGGCCTCGGAAAATCTGCTGAGAAAATCAGCCGATCATCTGAAAAAAAGCGGAGAAATGCGTTTAGTCGCCAACAGCTTCCTGCGCTATCAACCGCTGATTGAAGAAGCGCTGGGCAATTGCCGGATACGCGCCGAAGGGCAAGGCTTTCGCATCTACCAGGCAACACGCGGTTAAAATCAGCGCTTGCCGAAACGGATTTGCCTAGGCAGAATCCGCTCCGTCCTAGGGGAGTAGTCTCCCGCGAGCACCCAGCTCGCCCGGTACGCGTCAACATACTTGGTCCACAGACCATGGCGCGTGCGACCCACGGTCCGCACAGACGGACCCAGGGTTTGACAAGACCTATGACACGCACACCTTACCCGGGGCGGGAAGGCTGTACGTGTCATAGCCGTGTCGACCCGCCCCCGTAGGAATCCTGATGCTGGAATCATTGCTCGTCCCGACCGCGATCGTGGCCCTCGCCGAAATTGGCGACAAAACCCAATTGCTCGCGCTCATCCTCGCTGCCCGCTTCCGCAAGCCCTGGCCGATCATCGCCGGCATCATCGCCGCGACCCTGGCCAACCATGCGGCTGCCGGTGCTGTCGGCGCCTGGGTCAGCACCTTCTTCTCCGCCGCCACCCTGCACTGGATCCTCGCTGCGAGCTTCGCCGCCACCGCCTTGTGGACACTGATTCCGGACAAGATGGATGACGACGAGGCCAGCACCGCGCGGCGCTTCGGTCCGTTCCTGACCACCCTGATTGCATTCTTCATCGCGGAAATCGGCGACAAGACCCAGGTCGCCACAGTGATGCTGGCGGCTCAGTATCCGCACCTGATCATGGTGATCATCGGCACTACCCTGGGCATGCTGATTGCCAACGTGCCGGTCGTGCTGGCGGGCAACTTTGCCGCCGAGAAGCTGCCTTTGACCCTGATCCGTCGCCTGGCTTCGGCCGCGTTCTTCGTGCTGGCCGCCGTGGCGGTGTATTCGGCGATGCAGGTCAGTGGCTGGATAGGCTGATTGGTGTTGAATTCATCGCCGGCAAGGCCGGCTCCCACAGGTCCCGCGCTGTACAGGCCATTGTGGGAGCCGGCATTGCCGGCGATAGGCCGTAAAAAGCGGCCCCGACTCGGCTTACTTTTTAGCCTGCTCGTACAACGGCATCACCTTCGGAATCGCCGCCCGCAACGAAGCCTGACGGCTGGCAGAAGCCGGGTGAGTACTCATGAACTCAGGCTGCGAGCCCCCCGACGCCTGGCTCATTTTGTCCCACAGGGTGATCGCGGCGTTAGGGTTGTACCCAGCACGAGCGGCCAGCTCCAGGCCAATCAGGTCGGCTTCGTTCTCGTTCTCGCGGCTGTTGGGCAGAGTCATGCTGTACTGCACCACAGTGTCGGCAATTGCCAGTGTGTCCTGGCCAAGGCCGAGCAAGGCGCCCGCGCCCTGACGCGCCATCTGCACACCATAGGCCTTGGACATGGCTTCACGGCCATGCTCACGCAAGGCGTGGGCGATTTCATGGCCCATCACCGCGGCGATCTCGTCGTCGGTCAGCTTCAGCTTGTCGATAAGCCCGGTGTAGAAAAAGATCTTGCCGCCAGGACCGCAGTTGGCATTGAGCTCGTCACTCTTGATCAGGTTGACTTCCCAGTTCCACTGCGCCGCATCCGGACGGAACTTCGGTGCCTGGGCAATCAGGCGGTCGGCAATAACCTGGACACGCTTGGCCTCGGCACTGGTCTTGTCGAGCACACCCTTGCTCGAAGCCTCGCCCAGGGTCTGCTGGTACGACTGGGCATACATCTGGTTGACCTCATCGGTCGACAGCATGCTGAACATATATTGCTTACGCTCGACACCCACGGCACCGCCGCTGGTGGTGCTCACTGCCTGGCATCCGGAAAGCAGTACGCTGGCGCTCAAGGCGCCGACAACTAATGACTTACGCATGAAAACACTCCATTCGAACATGCCGCGTATCCTAGGCTGACTCGACTGAGCCCGCTACACCCCACACGAAGATTTCTCTGGACGACACTCATGCTTTGACCCGCACACGCCGATAACGCAAGGCAGACGAAATTTCTTGTGCTTGGAGCCCTTCATGAAGTTCAGGTCGATCCAGTTTTCCGTTGCGGCCCTGGCCGGCGCCATTGTCTTAAGCATAGTTGCCGCTCTGGTGCTTTACGCCGTGTATTCCGGCCAGCGCACCCAGGAGCTGGTGCAGACCCGCACCCAGCAGCAATTCGAGGCAGTGATCGAGCAGCGCCTGACTGCCCTGGCCCGCACGCAGGTCAGCGAAATCCAGCGTGGCCTGGAAGCACCATTGCTGATCGCCCGCGGCCTGGCCACCAGCAACGCCATGCTGGGTATGAAGGATGCCAACGGCAACCCGCTGCTCAAGATCGAGCGCGAACAACTGATCGCCCTGCTCAAGCAGACAGCCGTGACCAACCCGTTGATCCTGGGTACTTACCTGGGCTGGGAAGCCAACGCCCTGGACCATGACGACAGCCGCTTCGTCGGCACCTCCGTCACCGGTATCGACAGTGCCAACGGACGCTTTCTGCCCTGGTGGTTTCGCAACGATGACGGCAGCCTCGGCCTGGACAAACTGGCCGACGTCAATGACCAGACCGTTCTCGCTACCGGCGTACGAGCCAGTGAGTACTACCTGTGCTCGCGAGAGTCGAAAAAGGCCTGCGTGATCGACCCGGCGCCTTACAAGGTAGGCGACAAGATGGTCATGCTCGCCTCTTTCGTCGAACCGATCCTGATCGATGGCCAGTTCCAGGGGATTGCCGGTGCCGACCTGTCGGTAAACTTCATCCAGGAGCTGCTCAATACTGCGGATAAACAGCTCTATGACGGTGCTGGCGAACTCGCACTGGTCTCCGGCAACGGCCGCCTGGTGGCGTTCACCAAAGACCCGAGCAAGTTCGGCGAGAAAGCCCGTGACGTCCTCGACGCCAGTGTCGCCACTACCCTGAGCCAGCTCAGCGGCGAAAACCTGCGCTACGAGGTCAACCAGAACGCCGGGCGCATCGAGCTGTACCTGCCGTTCAAGATCGGCAATACCGATGCGCGCTGGACGCTGCTGCTGGAGTTGCCGCTGAGCGCGGTTATGGCTGACGTGAACAAGCTCCAGGACGAACTCAGCGCCCAGCGCAGCACCGACCTCACCGGTATGACCCTGATGGGCCTGGGCATCGCCGCCCTCGGCTTGCTGGTGATCTGGCTGCTGGCTCACGGCATCGCCCGTCCGCTGCGCCAGATGGTGGCCATGCTCGACGACATTGCCCAGGGCGAAGGTGACCTGACCCGCCGCCTGAGCAGTGACCGCGCCGATGAACTGGGCTCGATCGCCAAGGGCTTCAATACCTTCCTGGCCAAGCTGCAGGCGATGATCAGCCAGGTAGTGGCCTCGGTGCAGAAAGTCAGCGATTCCTCGGAGCACACTGCCGACATCGCGATCCGCACCAATCAGGGCGTACACAAGCAAATGGCCGAGATCGACCTGGTGGCCACCGCCGTGCACGAGATGACCGCTACCGCCCAGGATGTGGCGCGTAACGCCACCCATGCCGCCCAGGCTGCCAGTAACGCCGACCAGGCGGCCCATCAGGGCCTGCAGATCGTGCGTAACACTTCAGACTCGATCAGCGCCCTGGCCGAAGAGATTGGCCGCGCAGTCGGCGTGGTACAGACCCTGGCCCGCGACAGCGAGAACATCAATGCGATCCTGACGGCTATTCGCGCCATTGCCGAACAGACCAACCTGCTGGCACTCAATGCGGCCATCGAGGCGGCACGCGCCGGCGAACAGGGTCGCGGTTTTGCCGTGGTTGCCGACGAGGTGCGCAATCTGGCGCAGAAGACCCAGCAGGCCACTGAAGAAATCCAGCAGATGATTCAGCAACTGCAGCAGGGTACCCGCGATGTCGTAAGGGTCATGGAAGACAGCCAGGGCAAGACCGATGACAGCGTGCAGCAGGCAGCTCGCGCTGCAGAGGCGCTGGAGAGCATCACTCAGGCGGTATCGGTGATCAACGACATGAACACCCAGATCGCCAGCGCTGCGGAAGAACAGAGCGCAGTGGCTGAGGATATCAACCGCAATGTGATCAATATTGGCCAGGTGGCCAATGAAGTGGCCGGCGGCGCGGATGAGTCGAGTACCGCCAGTGCCGAGCTGACCAAGCTGGCCGAGCAGCAGCGGCGGTTGATCAATCAGTTCCGGGTGTAAACCTGTAGGAGCGGATTCATCCGCGAAGGGCTGTGTAGCAGCCCAGCTTCTGGGGCCGCGCTGCGGCCCATCGCGGATAAATCCGCTCCTACAAAGCCGGGGTCAGGCACTCCGGCCCATTAAGCTTCGGATCATTGACAAAATTGGCCAGCACCCGCTCACGCAGCGGCGCCTGGCTGCTCGCCAGCAATTCATACAACCGCGCCACAGGTGTCTCAGGATCGAGCCAGGCCGCCTGCCCCGCCGCATCGAGCATCAGCGGCCGCCGTTGATTCACCGCCGCCTGGGTTACCACTGCGGTGCTCAACCAGACCTGATCCTGCACCGGATAGGCCTCCCAGATCGCCGCAAAGAACAGCGAAGAACCCTCCCCCGGCGTCAACCAGTAGGGGCGCTTGCGCTGGGTACCGCGCCATTCATAAAAGCCGTTGGCCGGCATCAGGCAACGGCGCAGGCGAAACGCCTCGCGAAACATCGGTTGCTCGGCCAGGGTTTCGGCCCGGGCATGGGCAGGTGTGCGCGACAGGTCGGTGAGCCAGGCCGGGGTCAGCCCCCAGCGTGCTCGCGCCAGCTCCAGCTGACCCTCTTCGAGGCGGCGCTGGATCAGCACCGAGGCGCCGGGGGAGATATTCCATTGCGCCTGCTGGTCACTGGGAAATCCCGGCAACGCAGCAAAGGCGGGAGACCAGCGAAACAGCGCATAACGTCCACACATGAGGGCAAAAACCTAGCAAATCAGGGTTCCGGGGATAGTCTCCGGTTCGTCGCCCGCAAGTGGCTGGGCAGTATTGTACGCGGCGATCAGCTGGCGTGCGCAGTCGGCCTGTTCATCGGCGACCGCCAAGCCCAGCAGGCCGTGCACCGGCAGGTCGCCGATGGCCCCCATCAGGTCACGACCCACCAGGTGCACCTGGATACCTTCACTGGCGAGCATGCCGATCAGCATTTCAGCTTCCAGCAGGTTTTCCGGATCATAGATTCGCTGCATCAGTCATTCTCACCGTAAACGTCCAGCATCCATTCCTCACCATGCACTTGAAGCACGAATCTGATCGGCTTGCAGCAGACCTGGCAGTCCTCGATGTATTCCTGGTCACCGCCAGACAGGTCCACTGTCGTTTCGACTTCTTCACCACAATAGGGGCAATCGTAGATCGCAGTTTCCAGCATCGCGGCCTCCCGAGTGACTTGTGCGTATAATTGCCGGTCTATTTACAGGACCTGCGCGTGCTCGAGCCGTTTTTCGAGCCCCGGCCCTACCTATTACCCTAGCCGTTTCCAACAAGAGAGCATGATGGGCGAATTCGATGCCATCCGACCGTACGACGACGCTGAGGTCCCTGCCGTTCTGGCACGCCTGCTCAGCGACCCGGCATTCCTCGATATCCTCACCCACTTCCGCTTCCCGCGCATGGCCGGAGCTTTCGGCTGGCTGCTCAAGCCGCTGATCGCCCGGCGCCTGCGCAAAGAGTTTGCCGGTGTCAGTTGCGTTTCGACCCTGCAGGACAAGGTCGAGTACTACGTCGACCATACCATCGAGCGGGCTACCGACGGCGTGACCTACACCGGCGTCGAGCTGCTCAAGTCCGGCACCGCTTACCTGTTCCTGGCCAACCACCGTGACATCGTCATGGACCCTGCGTTCGTCAATTACGCGGTGTACCACGCCGGCCTGCCGACGCCGCGGATCGCCATTGGCGACAACCTGCTGCAAAAGCCGTTCGTCAGCGACATGATGCGCCTGAACAAAAGCTTCATCGTCCACCGCTCGATCAGCGGGCGCCGGGAAAAACTGGCGGCCTACCAGCTGCTCTCGGCCTACATCAACCATTCGATCCGCAACGACGGGGCGTCGATCTGGATTGCCCAGGCTGAAGGCCGGGCCAAGGATGGTGACGACCGCACCGATTCGGCAATCCTGAAAATGTTCCACATGAGCCGCAAGGACGAGCCGTTCGGTGCGGTGATCCAGTCGCTGAACCTGAGCCCGGTGTCGATCAGCTACGAGTACGACCCGTGCGATCAGGCCAAGGCCCGCGAGCTGTATATCCGCGCCACCACTGGCAGCTACACCAAGGCGCCGGGTGAAGATGACGTCAGCATTGCCCAGGGCATCACCGGCTATAAGGGACGGGTGCACATCAACTTTGCCCCGCCGGTGACGGCATTCTTCGAGGACACCAAGCAGCTGGCGGTGGAAATCGATCGGCAGATTCTCGGCGGCTACCGGCTGTTCCCGGTGCATTACCTGGCCTATGCGCAATGGGCTGAGGCCGATCCTGCCCTGCAGGTGCCGACGGCGGCCAAGCTGTTCCCGGCCGACGAACTGGCCCGCGCCCAGGCCGAGTGGCAGCGTCGTCTGGACGCCTGCCCGGCCGAGCAGCAGCCGTACCTGGTGCAGCAGTACGCGACGCCGGTGCGCAATCAGTACCGGGTTAAAGCTGGGTTGGCGCTTTGATCATCGCGGGGCAAGCCCGCTCCCACTGGAGGTACCAAGTGCCCTGTGGGAGCGGGCTTGCCCCGCGATTACGGTTCAGACCCAGGTACTGAACCAGGACAGCAGCAAGGCCAGCGCCAGGAAGGCAAAGCCGAGGATGTAATAGAAGCGGTTGATGCGCAGACCCATGCCATCGACCACCGCTTCATCGGCGGCCATACCGGCCAGGGTTTGCGCGGCACGGCGCCGGGCGCTGTGCAGCAGCAGCCCGCCTGGGCAGGTCAACACCAGGGCCAGCAGGTTGATCAGCTTGGCCGGATGGGCGGCAAACAGCCCCCAGATCACTTGCAACGACATCGCAGAACCTCAGAAGAAGTACATCGAAACACTCGACACGGCGCGCATTCTACCCAAGCGCCACGCGTATTCCTGCCCTTTGCGACAAACGACGATTAATTTCCGCCGTCATACGTTCGTCATCAACACACGCCACCCTACCGGCCTTCGCAACGAACCGGAGCTTGTCATGCTGCACGCCGAAAACCAGGACCGCCTCTACCTGATCGCCCAGAGCGACGAGCAGCAGGCCTTGATCGATGGCCTGGCCTTCAACGTTCAGGACCGCCAGTGGCTGGTTTACTGCGCCCTGGGCGGCCATGCCCACGACGACCTGCCGGAGGTCGATGGCCAGACCGGCATCAGCGTGTTGGACTTCTACGTCGAAGCGGCCTGAAGCCAGAAACACAAAAGCCCGATGCCTGCACTGCAGCCATCGGGCTTTTACTTGTGTGCGAACTGCCCGGCTTATTCGCCCAGGATCTGGCCGATGGCCTGGTCCTTGAACAGACGGGTCAGGGCGTCGCTGAGGACGTCGCTCACCAGCTTGGTGTTGGTTTCCTGGTTTGGCGCCATGCCGAAGCGCTGGTCCAGGGAGGCACCATAACGGCCGCTGTAGCGACGGTTGGCATTGGACACGTCAGCTTTGAAGGTCGCACCGATGGTGGCTTCCGTCACGTACATGCCTTCTTTGGGCGACTGGTACTTCAGCTCGGCCAGGGTCACGGTCAGTTGCGGCGCGTTGTAGGCGTTTGGCGTCGGGGTGAAGCCCAACAGGCGCACGGCGGCTTCAGCCTGGGCTTGCAGCTTCGGCAGGATGTCGTTGCCTGTCACGGTGATGGCGCTGGTTTCAGGGTACAGGCCACCGCGGGTGCCCAGGGTTTGCGAAGCGCGGCCATCGACCACCTTGACCACCACCGGCTGGCCGTGACCGACCGGGGCGAGCTGGGCGGTGAGTTTGGGTTGCGGGCTGAGTTGTTGCGGGCTGTGGGCACAACCGGCCAGGGTCAGACTGGTCACCGCGATCAAACCGAACAACAAACGTTGCAACATGCTCATCTCTCCAGAATAGGCAGCAAAGGCCGCCAGTATAACCAGCACGACGCGGCCCAGCCATCGCCATGCCATTAGCGAATAAGACCGGCGCGAGCGCTGCCGGTTCGCTGTCACATTGGTTTAATCACCTGGCGACTATGCTGGCGCCCAGAACTCTCAAAGAGGTAGACCGCCATGTCCTGGTTCTGGGCTTCACTGTTCAACCGCCGGCCAATGCGCAGCTTCGCACGACTCGACGCCCAGGGTCTGTGCCTGGCCTTCAAACAGTGCGCAATCCGGCCTGATGCTGGCAACTGGGTGGAAATCGACGAAATTCGCCTCAGCTGGCTCAACCGTCCCCTGCCCGCCAGCGCCCGGGTTTGTGCGCGTCCCCGCGGTAACTGGGTACAGCGCAGCCTGGCCGCCTGAACCGTGCATCAATAAAAGTCGCTAATAAAGATCATTTCTGCCCGAGACATCGTTATAATCTCCCCCCGATTATAAGGACGTCTCCTGATCGGGCCTCGCAGCACCGCCAATGTTCACCATCGGCATCCTCCGCACCGCCCACAGAGAGCCTTCCACACAGGTCTTGCACCAGCCAGTGTGCCCGCAATATTCGGCCCTCTGCTCTGCCTGAACCTGCCGGGCCTGCCATCGCGCAGACCATTTTGAGGTTCACGACTCCAAAAGAGCGTGAAAAAACGGGTTTTCACAACTTCACGAGAGTGTGGCGAGCAATGAACAGTCTGGCATGTGCAAAAGCACCTAAAGTGTCCCGAACAGCCCTGAACAGCTGGCAACAGTACTCATCCAGGATGAGTGCCTGAGGCCGGTCCATAACGCACGACGGACACCTTGACCATAAGTCGAATTGCCGCACCGGTCTTAAAATGCGTTCATAGGCAACGCAAAGCCCGTTTGGCGGTGTCCGCTGAAGTTGCAAAAACTGCGAAGAATCGGACATGGCGATCCTGGCCAAGCCAGAGATCCTATGCTGTCAATTTGGTGCTGTAGATTTTGGAGACGCGTTAAATGGCGCAGAACGAAGCAGTCGATGTAGTACTGGTAGGGGCAGGCATCATGAGTGCCACCCTGGCCGTACTGCTCAAGGAACTCGACCCGGCGATCAAGCTGGAAGTCGTCGAGTTGATGGATTCGGGTGCCGCGGAAAGTTCCAACCCGTGGAACAACGCCGGGACCGGCCATGCCGGACTGTGTGAACTGAACTACACGCCGCAGGCTGCCGACGGCAGCATCGACATCAAGAAAGCGGTGCACATCAACACCCAGTTCGAGGTGTCCCGGCAGTTCTGGGCCTACCTGAGCAAGAAAGGCGCGTTCAGCTCGCCACGGGCGTTCATCAACCCGGTGCCGCACCTGAGCTACGTCGAAGGTGACAAAGGTGTCGATTTCCTCAAGAAGCGCTTCGAGCTGCTCAAGCAGCATCACGCCTTCAGCGAGATGGAGTACACCGAAGACAAAGCGCTGATGAACGAGTGGATGCCGCTGATGATGCCGGGTCGCCCTGCCGACCAGAAAATCGCCGCCACCCGCGTCATGAAAGGCACCGACGTCAACTTCGGCACCCTGACCAACAAACTGCTCAAGCACCTGGCCAGCGCGCCGGATGCTCAGGTCAAGTACTGCAAGCGGGTCACTGGCCTGCGCCGTAACGGCAGTGGCTGGACCGTCAGCATCAAGGACGTCAACAGCGGCAGCAGCCGCGACGTCAACGCCCGCTTCGTCTTCCTCGGCGCCGGTGGCGCGGCCCTGCCGCTGCTGCAGCAGTCGGGCATCGAAGAGAGCAAAGGCTTTGGCGGCTTCCCGGTCAGCGGCCAATGGTTGCGCTGCGATAACCCGGAAGTGGTCAAGAAGCACCAGGCCAAGGTTTACAGCCAGGCCGCAGTCGGTTCGCCGCCAATGTCGGTGCCACACCTGGACACCCGCGTCGTCGACGGCAAGACCTCGCTGCTGTTCGGTCCGTATGCCGGCTTTACCACCAAGTTCCTCAAGCATGGCTCGTTCCTCGACCTGCCGCTGTCGGTGCGCATGAGCAACATCGGCCCGATGCTCGCCGTGGCCCGCGACAACATGGATCTGACCAAGTACCTGGTCAGCGAAGTGATGCAGTCGATGGAGCAGCGTCTGGACTCGCTACGTCGCTTCTACCCCGAGGCGAAAGCCGAGGACTGGCGCCTGGAAGTGGCCGGTCAGCGCGTGCAGATCATCAAGAAAGACCCGAAAAAAGGCGGCATCCTGCAGTTCGGTACCGAACTGGTAGCAGCCAAAGACGGTACCCTGGCCGCTCTGCTGGGCGCCTCTCCTGGTGCTTCGGTGACGGTATCGATCATGCTTGAGCTGATCGAACGCTGCTTCCCCGAGCAAACCAAGGGCGCCTGGGCGGCCAAACTCAAGGAAATCTTCCCGGCCCGGGAAAAGGTCCTGGCTGCAGACGCTGCGCTGTATCACAAGATCAGCGCGCACAACGACGAGGTCCTGGGCCTGGTCGAAAACAGCCCGGCGCAGCACTACGCGTAACGCACCGGCATAAAAAAACGCCCTTCGGGGCGTTTTTTTATGCGCGCAGGATAATCAACCGCGGGCCTTGTCGATGATCTCGATGTACTCAGCGGCGTTGCGCTGGTCGCGGATCTGATCAACAAAGGTCTTGCCGTGCTCGTCTTTACCGTCCAGGTCAAAGCCAGCCGCAACGAAGAAACCGACAAAGCGCTCGAAGTCGTCGATACGCAGGCCGCGATAGGCCTTGATCAGTTTGTGCAGCGAAGGTGAAGTGGCATCCGCCGGTTCGAACTGCAGGAAGGATTTGACGTACTCGTCGCTGATCTCATCCCCAATCACTTGCTTCTTGTCTTTACGCATTGCCGACTCCAACTGAACCATCACGGACATTTTCACGGGCCGGCAGTTTACCCCTGCCCGGCACCACCACTCAACGCGCGCGTACGGCGCCGGTATGCAGATCGGCCCAGACGTGGCCGTTGGCATAACTGAGAAACTGCACGTAGACGGTGTTGTTGCGCAGCAGGTCGACAATCACCTGATACTGACTGATCGGGTAGTTCAGGCTCAGGACTTTGCGTTTGTCATCGAATACCGGTTTTTTCAGGCTCTTGCTCTCGGCATCGAAACTGATCAGCACCTGGCTGACCGTTGCCCCCTTGTTCATGGGCTTGCCCTTCAGGCGCAGGATCAAGGGTGAAGTCACCGGAATCGGCTGCTGGTTGGACTGACGCTGGTTGCCCACCACCACTGAGTAATCGGTGACCTGCAGCAGTTGCTGGGCTTCCGGGGCTTCCTGGCGTAGCGCCAGGTCGTCGGGCGGCAGGAACTGACTGTGCAAGGGGGCAGCAGCCAGGGGCATGCTCAGTAGCAGGAGAAAGGGGACAATCGCACGCATGACAGGCTCCTTGAGGCGGCCTGGCACTCTAGCATGGGATGACGCCATCGCGGGGCAAGCCCGCTCCCACAGTTCAATATCCTGTAGGAGCGGGCTTGCCCCGCGATCGGACCTCAGAGTCCTTTGACGGCAAAGATACCGTTGGCGTTGCGCCAGTAACCCTTGTAGTCCATGCCATAACCGAACACGTAACGGTCAACGCAGCTCAGGCCACAGAAATCAGCCTTGAGCTCTGCACTGGCCTTGCGGTCGTGATCCTTGTCGATCAACACGGCGGTGTGCACGGCGCGGGCACCGGCGTGCTTGCAGAAGTCGATGATCGCGCTGAGGGTGTGTCCTTCGTCGAGGATGTCGTCGATGATCAGCACGTCACGGTCGATGAACGAGACTTCCGGCTTGGCTTTCCAGAACAGATCGCCACCGCTGGTCTGATTGCGGTAGCGAGTAGCGTGCAGGTAGGACGACTCAAGCGGGAACTGCAGGTGAGTCAGCAGCTTGCCGGCGAAAATCAGACCACCGTTCATCACGCAGAACACCACCGGGTTGCTTTCGGCCAGCACTTCGCTGATCTGCGCGCCAACGCGGGCAATGGCGGCCTCTACTTCGGCTTCGTTGTACAGGCAGTCAGCCTCTCGCATGACTTGACGGATATGCTCGAGATCAGCGGACATGGCGCTCTCCAGGGGGCTGCAAATGAGAAAAGCGGGCAAAGGTACGCATCCAAAGGCGTCAGATCAAGCATTTATGGACTAACGTCCAGAATGCCTATAGGACACACACGGCTGAATAGATTAATCTACCGCGGTTTTTTTGCCCGCCCCCGGAGCTTTCCCTATGCCTACCCGTGAGATCCGCCATCCGCTGATCCGTCACAAGCTCGGCCTGATGCGCCGCGCTGATATCAGCACCAAGAACTTCCGCGAACTCGCCCAGGAAGTCGGCACGCTCCTGACCTACGAGGCCACCAAAGACCTGCCACTCGAAACCTACGAGATCGAAGGCTGGTGCGGTAAGGTCCAGGTCGAGAAAATCGCCGGTAAGAAGATTACTGTAGTACCGATCCTGCGCGCCGGTATCGGCATGCTCGACGGCGTACTCAGCCTGATTCCAGGCGCCAAGGTCAGCGCCGTGGGCGTTGCCCGCAACGAGGAAACCCTCGAAGCGCACACCTACCTGGAAAAACTCGCCCCGGAAATCGACGAGCGCCTGGCGCTGATCATCGACCCGATGCTGGCCACCGGCAACTCGATGGTCGCCACCATCGACCTGTTGAAGAAAGCCGGCTGCAAGGACATCCGCGCCATGGTCCTGGTTGCCGCCCCTGAGGGTATCGACACCGTCGAGAAGGCCCACCCGGACGTACAGATCTACACCGCTTCGATCGACGAGCGCCTGAACGAGCACGGCTACATCATTCCGGGCCTGGGCGATGCTGGTGACAAGATCTTCGGTACCAAGCAGAAGGACGCCTGAACATGCAGGATGAGTTCAACGACCCGCTCTGGCGCCAGGTCGTCTCCGGCGCGCAGATGCTCTTTGTAGCCTTCGGCGCGCTGGTGCTGATGCCGCTGATCACCGGCCTCGACCCGAATGTCGCGCTGTTCACCGCAGGTTTGGGAACTCTGCTGTTTCAGGTAGTCACCGGCCGTCAGGTACCGGTATTCCTCGCTTCGAGTTTTGCCTTCATCACCCCGATCATTCTCGCCAAAGGCCAGTTCGGCCTGGCCGAGACCATGGGCGGGGTCATGGCGGCCGGTTTCGTCTACACCTTCCTCGGCCTCGCGGTGAAGATCAAAGGCACCGGTTTCATCGATCGCTTGCTGCCGCCTGTGGTGATCGGCCCGGTGATCATCTCGATCGGCCTGGCCATGGCTCCGATTGCCGCCAACATGGCGATGGGCAAGGCCGGTGATGGCACCGAACTGCTGCCTTACAGCACGGCGATGATGATCTCCATGCCAGCGCTGCTGACCACCCTGATCGTCGCGGTGTTCGGCAAGGGCATCTTCCGCCTGGTACCGATCATCGCGGGTGTGCTGGTGGGCTTTGGCCTGTCGTTCTACTTCGGCGTGGTCGATACCGCCAAGATTGCCGCTGCACCGTGGCTGGCGCTGCCGCACTTCACTGCGCCGGCGTTCAACTGGCAGGCGATCCTGTTCATCGTGCCGGTTGCTCTGGCGCCGGCTATCGAGCATATCGGCGGCGTGATCGCGGTAGGTAGCGTGACCGGTCGGGACTACCTGAAAAAGCCCGGCCTGCACCGCACCCTGCTCGGTGACGGTATCGCCACCACCACTGCCGGCCTGTTCGGTGGCCCGCCCAACACCACCTACGCCGAAGTTACTGGCGCGGTGATGCTGACCAAGAACTACAACCCGAAGATCATGACCTGGGCGGCGGTTTTCGCCATCACCCTGGCCTTCATCGGCAAGTTCGGTGCCTTGCTGCAGAGCATTCCGGTGCCGGTGATGGGCGGGATCCTCTGCTTGCTGTTCGGCTCGATTGCAGCGGTGGGCATGAACACCATGATCCGCCACAAGATCGATCTGGGCGAAGCGCGCAACCTGGTGATCGTTTCGGTGACCCTGGTGTTCGGTATCGGCGGCGTGCTGGTCGGTACGGGTACCGGTCCGGACGATTGGGGCCTCAAAGGCATCGCCCTGTGTGCAGTGGTGGCGATTGCCCTGAACCTGCTGCTGCCAGGTAATGACAGCTGGAAGCATAAGGCGCAGAACGACCAGTTGCCTTGAACTGCTCTTCTTGTAGGAGCGGATTTATCCGCGAAGGGCCGCAGTGCGACCCTAAATAGGCCTGCTATGCAGGCCATCGCGGATAAATCCGCTCCTACAGCGCTTTTTCGCACATCCCCTTCAACGCCTGTACCCACTGCGGGTGATCGTTCAGGCACGGCACCAGCAGCAACTCCTCCCCGCCCGCCGCAACAAACTGCTCACGCCCGCGATCGCCGATCTCTTCCAGCGTCTCGATACAGTCGGCAACAAACGCCGGGCACATCACCAGCAGCTTTTTCACCCCTGACTTACCCAGCTCGTCCAGACGGGTTTCGGTATAGGGCTCGATCCATTTCGCCCGGCCCAAGCGCGACTGAAACGACACCGACCACTTGCCGTCGGGGATGCCCATTTTTTTCGCAAACGCCTGCGCCGTACGCAAACATTGGCCGCGATAGCAGACAGCAAGCATCTCGGGCGTTGAATCGCGACAGCAATCCTCAGCCTGGAAATCATGCTTGCCAGTCGGATCGAGCTTCTTCAAATGCCGTTCGGGCAAGCCATGGAAACTCAGCAGCAGGTGGTCGTAATCCTGCTCAAGGTAAGGCCGGGCACTTTCCACCAAGGCGTCGATGTAATCTGGCTGGTCATAGAATGGCTGCAGCACAGCCATCTCCACTGGCAACTTGTGCTCGGCGATTACCTGCCTGGCCTGCTCGACCACGGTGGTCACCGTGCTATCGGCGAACTGTGGATAAAGCGGCGCCAAGGTAACCTTGCGCACGCCTTGCGCGGCCAGACGCTGCAGCACCGTCGGCAAGGACGGCTCACCATAACGCATGGCGATTTCCACCGGCCCATGCTGCCAATGCTCACGCATCGCAGCCTGCAGGCGGCGGGTCAGCACCACCAGTGGCGAGCCTTCATCCCACCAGATCGAGGCATAAGCATGAGCCGACTGCTCAGGACGCTTGATCAAAATCAACGACACCAGCAAACGACGCACCGGCCAAGGCAGGTCGATGACGTAGGGGTCCATCAAAAACTGATTGAGATAGCGGCGCACATCGGCCACCGAAGTGGAGGCCGGTGAGCCCAGATTGACCAGCAGCAGAGCGTGATCGGTCATGCAACGTCCTAATTTCAGAGGCGCCTGGACAAATCATCCAGCGCCGATTGCAAATCATTGAAGCGGAAAGTGAACCCCGCAGCGAGCAAACGCACCGGGCGTGCCCGCTGTCCGCCCAGCAGCAGGGTCGACAGCTCGCCCAACCCGGCCTTCAGCACCAGTGCCGGCAACGGCATCAATGCAGGACGATGCAGGGCGCGGCCCAGGCACCTGGCAAACTCGCGGTTGCGTACAGGTTCCGGGGCGCAGGCATTATAAGGACCGCTGGCGTCCTTGTGCTGCAAGAGAAAATCAATCAGGGCGACCTGGTCGTCTATATGAACCCAGGGCATCCATTGCCGGCCATCGCCAATCGGCCCGCCCAGGCCCAGTTTGAACGGCAGGCGCAGGCGCGACAAAAAGCCTCCCTCACTGGACAGCACCAGACCGGTACGCACCAGCACCACGCGTATGCCCAAGGCCTGGGCGTGTTGTGCGGTTTCTTCCCAGGCAATGCACAGCTGACTGGCAAAATCCTCCTTGACCGGCTGCGAGGCCTCGGTCAGCTCACGTTCACCACCGTCGCCATACCACCCTACCGCTGACCCGGAAATCAGCACCTCAGGGCGCTGTTGACGGCTTTCGAGCCAGGCAAGCAACTGCTCGGTAAGGGTGATCCGGCTGCTCCACAGCAGCGCACGCCGACGCGTGCTCCATGGACGATCGGCTATCGGTGCGCCGGCCAGATTGATCACCGCATCGACAGGATCATCCGCGCCTAAAGCCTCGAGCCGAGCGATACCCTGCACACCGACCCCACACAATTTACCCACCTGTTCAGGGCGCCGGCTCCAGACCGTCAAACGATGCCCTTGCGCCAACCAGCGCTGGCAAAGCTGTTGACCTATCAATCCCGTACCGCCGGTCAGCAATATATGCATGGCTGTGTCCTCACATGGCGCACCCTGGTCTATTTTTAAGATCAAGGCACTTTTTTGACCGATCACTCTCGGATAAACATAGGCCAACCTGCGGTAATGAACGGAAGCACCTTATACAGAACTTACAGGATGTAAAGGTTTGCCCGGCAGAAGAGAAGTCTGCTCCCATAAGGTTCGAAGAGGCCATCATGACTGTACCTATTGCCATCATCGGTGCCGGTATCGCCGGGCTGTCAGCAGCCCAGGCACTGCAAAAAGCCGGGCAGACCGTCCACCTGTTCGACAAGGGGCACGGCAGCGGTGGCCGCATGGCCAGCAAACGCAGCGATGCCGGCGCCCTGGACCTCGGCGCCCAGTATTTCACTGCCCGTGACCGGCGCTTTGTCGATCAGGTCCAGCAGTGGGTCGCCGCCGGCTGGGTCGCAGAGTGGAAACCCCAGCTTTACAACTACCAGAATGGCGTCCTGAGCCCATCGCCGGACGAACAGACCCGCTGGGTTGGCGTACCGCGCATGAGTGCCATCACCCGCGGCCTGCTCAAAGATGTGACGGTCAATTTCAGCTGCCGGATCGCAGAGGTCTACCGTGGCCAGAAGTTCTGGCATCTGCAGGATACCGACGGCTGCAGTCATGGCCCTTACAGCCGGGTAGTGGTTGCAGTGCCGGCGCCCCAGGCGACCCAGCTGCTGGCTGCAGCGCCCAAACTCGCCGCCACCGCCGCCAATGTGCAGATGGACCCGACCTGGGCAATTGCCCTGGCTTTCGATACCCCGCTGGACACCCCGATGCAGGGATGCTTCGTGCAGGACAGCTCGCTGGACTGGCTGGCTTGCAATCGCAGCAAACCGGGCCGTGATGAGCACATGGACACCTGGGTCCTGCATGCCACCTCAAGTTGGAGCAAACAGCACATCGACCTGAGCAAAGAAGCGGTGATCGAACAGCTCTGGGGTGATTTCGCCGAGCTGGTTGGTTGCGTGGTACCAGCCCCAAACTTTTCCCTCGCCCACCGCTGGTTGTACGCTCGCCCGGCCAACAACCACGAATGGGGCGCCCTGGCCGACGCCGACCTGGGGCTCTATGCCTGCGGCGACTGGTGCCTGTCCGGACGCGTCGAAGGCGCCTGGCTCAGCGGCCAGGAAGCCGCACGCAGATTGCTCGAGCACCTGGAATGACTGCGCCGCAGCGTTGCGGATAATTCCTATACGAGAATCATGCAAAACAATTGACTCGCCTACATTTACTCCTATGATAAACCTGTACATAAATATTCTTATGTACAAGATTATTCGGAGTTCGCCATGGACGCGTCGCACGCCGCTCGCAAACCCAGAATCGCTGTCAGCGCCTGCCTGACCGGTGCCGAGGTTCGCTACAACGGCGGTCACAAGGCCTCTCGACTCTGCAACGACGTACTGGGACAGTATTTCGATTTCATTCCGGTCTGCCCGGAAATAGCCATTGACCTCGGCGTTCCACGCGCGCCCATTCGCCTGACAGGCGATCCCGCCGACCCACAAGCGGTCAGCAGTTATGATCCGGCACTGGACCTGTCTGGCCCGCTGCGCGCCTATGGGCAGCAGATGGCCACGGACCTCACAGATATCTGCGGCTACATCTTCATGCAGAAATCGCCGTCCTGCGGGCTTGAACGGGTCAAGGTCTACAAGGCCAACGGCTATCCCGCCCACGAAGGCGGCCGCGGTCTTTATGCCGCCGCCTTTTGCCAGCAACGCCCGGACTTGCCGGTCGAAGAAGACGGCCGCTTGTGCGACCCGGTCCTGCGGGAAAACTTCATCACCCGCGTGTATGCCTTCGCCGCTTGGCAGCAGCTACTCGCCGAGGGGCTCAGCCGTGGCGCTTTGATCGCCTTCCATGCGCGGTACAAGTACCAATTGATGGCCAACAACCCGCATCAGTACAAAACACTGGGCAAGCTGCTGGGCAGCATGACCCGCGACGATGATCCGCTGGAACTTGGCCCCCGTTACTTCAGCCAGTTGATGCAGGCGCTACGCCGCTGCGCCAGCCGCGGCAACCACAGCAATGTGCTGCTGCACCTGAGCGGCTATCTGCGCAAGGTGCTGAGCGAAGACGACAAACTGGAAATCCGGCAACTGATCCACCAGTACCACGACGGCATCGTGCCATTGGTGGTGCCCCTGACGCTGCTCAAGCATCACTTGCGCGGTCATCCCGATCCCTACGTGCTGCAACAGGTCTACCTGCAACCGCACCCGGAAAACTTGAGCCTGCGCAATGCAATCTGAACAAACACCATGCAACTGATCTGGCTGCGCAGCGACCTGCGCGTAGACGACAACACCGCATTGTCCGCCGCATGCGAACAGGGGCCGACCCTGGCGGTCTGGCTGGTCAGCACACAACAGTGGCGCAGCCATGATGACGCCCCATGCAAAGTCGATTTCTGGTTACGTAACCTGGCAGCATTGAGCGAGCGCCTGGCCACGCTGAACATCCCGTTGCTGGTGCGCGAAGCCGATACCTGGGACCAGGCCCCTGATGTGCTGCTGCAGCTCTGCCGCGAGCACCAGATTCAGGCACTGCACCTGAACGAAGAGTACGGCATCAACGAAAGCCGTCGCGATCAGGCTGTCAGCGAGATGCTGTCGCAGGCGGGCATTGCCGTGCATCGCCACCTGGACCAGTTGCTGTTCAGACCCGGCAGCATCCTCACCCGCAGCGGTGGCTACTTCCAGGTCTTCAGCCAGTTTCGCAAAGCCTGTTACGAACGCTTGCACCTGGGCGTGCCAAGCCTCCGACCGCTGCTAATACCCCAGACACCGCTGGCGGTCGCCAACGACGCGACCCCCACTCAGGTGCCAGATTTCGCCGTGCCACCTGCCAGCCTGAGCGATCTCTGGCCTGCCGGTGAAACCGAAGCCCATGACCGCCTGCAGCGCTTTATTGATGAGGCCGTTGATGACTACCAGTTGCAACGGGACTTTCCCGCCGTTGCCGGCACCAGCCAACTCTCGCCTTATCTCGCAGCGGGCGTCATCTCCCCTCGTCAGTGCCTGCTTCGTGCCCTGGCGCACAACCACGGCGAGTTTGACAGTGGCAACACCGGGCTGGTGACCTGGATCAACGAGCTGATCTGGCGTGAGTTCTACAAGCACATCCTTAACGGCTACCCGCGGGTGTCGCGCCACCGCGCCTTCCGCCAGGAGACCGAGGCACTCCCCTGGCGCCACGCACCCGATGAGTTGAAAGCCTGGCAGGAAGGACGCACCGGCATTCCGATCATCGACGCTGCCATGCGCCAACTGCTTGCCACCGGCTGGATGCACAACCGACTGCGGATGGTCGTGGCGATGTTCCTGACCAAGAACTTGTTGATCGATTGGCGCGAAGGCGAGCGCTTCTTCATGCGCCACCTGATCGATGGCGATCTGGCGGCTAACAATGGCGGCTGGCAGTGGAGCGCCTCCACCGGAACTGATGCGGTACCTTACTTCCGGATATTCAATCCGATCAGCCAATCCCGGCGTTTCGACAGTCAAGGCTGGTTTATCAAGCGCTGGTTGCCAGAGCTGGCAGCCTCCGATGAAAAAAACATTCATAACCCAATGCCACTTGCACCGTTATTTGCTACAAATGATTATCCACAACCCATTGTGGACCTCGGTAGCAGTCGCCAACGTGCCTTGAATGCGTTCAAGAATTTATCCACACGGCAGGTTGAGGAATCGCCTTTTGAATAACTCCATTGCCAATCGTGTCTGGGTTACCGGTACCAGCAACGGTCTTGGGCTGGCGCTGGTCGAGCAGTTACTTGAACAGGGCTCACGAGTAGCTGCCAGTGGCCGGACTTGTGAACTCTTGTATGACTTGTCTCTGCAGTATCCTGAAAGTTTGCTGTTACTTGACGGCAATCTGAGCGAGCCGTATGCAGCACAAGAAGCCGCCAGACAAATCACTGATCACTGGGGTGCGCTCGACTGCCTGATTATCAACGCTGGAACTTGCGACTATCTGGCGATCGATACGCCGGCCCCGGCCATTTTCGAAGGGATTGTCAGTAGCAACCTCAGCGCCACCCGGCATTGCCTGGAGAGTGCCCGGCCTCTGTTGCAACACGACAACCCGCCTCAGGTGGTTGGTATTCTCAGCCGCTATTCAGTGCTGCAGCTGGATGACCCCAGCCAACCGGCGACAGTGGACAATAGTTTGATCCAGCTGCTCAACAGCCAGCGCGCCGCCCTCGCCGCCCAGGCCATAGACCTGACGATCATTGCTCCACTGGATCTGAAGTTTGCGCAGGTGTCGGAGCAGGTTGCTCCAGAACAATGGACGGCGCACACCGCCGCTGAGGTCATCCTCGATCGCCTGCCTGATCGGCCCGCCAACCTGGTGCTGGAGGCCCTGCACCTGAACGACCTCTGGCCACTACCCAGGTAGCCTCTCAGCCCTGCAATCACTGCAGGGCCGAAGCAGGTTTACAACGGCATGCGGTAATGGAGTGCGTAGCTTTCCGTACCATCGTTAGGTGTTTGCAGCCCGCCATTGGAATAGTGGATGGCGCGCACGCCGACTTCATGACCGCCGGCGAATCGCAGACCGAAACCGATCCGGTCTTCGAACTGGAAAGATGATCCCAGTTCATTGTTTTCAATCTCTGTGCTGGAGAATGCCGCTACCCCGATACCCGCCTCGATATAGGGTTTGACTGATTCGCCAGCAAACTCATAGACGAACACCGGTGCGAAGGAAAGACTGTGGTTACTTGCCGTCTCGTCTCCATCCCAATAGGTGTAGCCCGCATCCCAATAACCGGTAATCCGGCCAACACTAGTTTGCCACCAACTGGCATCCCAGTTCGATTGCAGCCCCAGGCGATAGGTCATGGTCGATTCGCCGGTCTGCCCAACCGAAAAAGAAACATCTGCCGCTTGCGTTGAAAACGATTGCCCCAGGGTTACGGCTGCAAGTGCAGCCACACAAAGCAGTTTCTTCATGAGAAACGTCCTTTTCCTAATGCTATTGTTGGTTCTTCTGTCTCGTCGGACAAAATGATAGAAATCGGTGCGGCGGCGTTAGTTCAGCAGAATGTTCAGTGCCCATCACACTTCTTACACTGAGAAGCTTCGCACACTGTCAGATTTATTCCACAACATTGGAAGTATCTTTCGCAAATGTTCCGGGCTTGAACTGGTCCAGAACTGTGCCTCACGCGCAGGGCCATCAGACAGCAGCCGCCGCTCGCCCAGCAGCCGTTGCAACTGGCGGGCGACGGCAGCACCGGTGTCGATAATGGCAATGGATGGCGGCACCATCTGTGCCAGCAGCGGCTTGAGGAAAGGGTAATGCGTACAACCCAGGATCAAGGTGTCGCAGCCCGCTGCAAGCAAGGGCGTCAAATAGCCCTGCAGCAAGTCACGCAGGGCCGGACTGCTCAGATCTCCCGCCTCGATGCACTCGACCAGCCCGGGGCACGGCTGAGTCACTACCCGTATGTCGTTGGCAAAACGGTCGAGCAGAGCAGCGAACTTGGCGCTCTGCAGCGTGCCGGTGGTGGCCAGGACCCCTACCACGCCACTACGGGTAGCGGCAGCAGCGGGCTTTACCGCAGGCTCCATCCCGACCAATGGCCAGTCCGGATATTGCTCACGCAAGTTGGCTACCGCAGCGACGGTGGCGGTGTTGCAGGCGAGCACCATGGCCTTGGCACCTTGCTCGCGGAAAAACTCGGCGACCAGGCGGCAACGCTGACGGATGAACTCAGGAGACTTCTCGCCATAGGGAATATGTCCGCAATCGGCGACGTACAGCAGTGACTCATTGGGCAGCAAGCGCTGGATTTCTGCCAGCACCGACAAACCACCGACACCGGAATCGAAGACGCCTACCGGCGCTGCCACCTGATCAGTCATCGTGCCCGCCACAGACACTGCACCCCGGATCACGCTTGACGCGCAACTCACGAAAGCGACTGCCCAGCGCGTCGATCAGCAGCAAGCGCCCGACCAGTGGCTCACCAAAACCAGCCAGAAGCTTGAGCGCTTCAAGGGCCTGCAAGCTGCCCACCAGACCTACCAGTGGACCGACGACCCCGGCTTCGCTACAGGTCAGCTCGGCTTCACTGCCATGACCATAGAGGCAGTGGTAGCAGGGGCTTTCAGGGCGGCGCGGATCGAACACCGACAACTGCCCTTCCAGGCGGATCGCCGCACCACTGACCAACGGTTTGCCTTGTGCCACGCAAGTGGCATTGACCGCCTCGCGGGTGGCGAAATTGTCGGTGCAGTCGAGCACCAGGTCGACCGCCTGCACAGCGGCCGTCAGAGAGTCTTCATCCAGAGCGCTACGGTGGGCAACCAGGCGCACTTCGGGGTTGATCGCCTGCAAACGCTTCAACGCCGAGTCGACCTTGCTCAGCCCCACCGAGGCAGTGTCGTGCAGGACCTGACGCTGCAAATTGGTCAGGTCGACCGTGTCGAAATCCGCCAGGTGCAGTTCACCGACACCCGCTGCCGCCAGGTACAACGCCACGGGCGAACCCAGGCCGCCGAGACCGACGATCAATACCCGGCTGTCTTTGAGCCGCAACTGTCCGTCGATATCGACCTGAGCCAGGAGGATCTGCCGGCTGTAGCGCAATAGTTCCTGATCACTCAGCACGACAGTCGCCCCAGGCTGATTCGTTCATGGCCGCCGAGATCGATGCGGCTTTCGATTTGTTCGAAGTCGTGCTGAGCCAGCAACTCGCGCACCGCTGCAGCCTGATCGTAACCGTGCTCGAGCAGCAACCAGCCACCCGGCTGCAGATGTGCAGGCGCCTGGCTGATGATGACGCGCAGGTCGTCCAGGCCATCGGCCCCCGCCACCAGCGCGCTACTCGGTTCAAAGCGCACATCGCCCGCCACCAGGTGCGGATCTTCGGCAGCGATATACGGCGGATTGCTGATGATCAGATCAAAGCGCTCGCCCTTCAGGGCGTCGAACCAGTGGCTGCTGCGCACCTGGACATTGTTCAACTGCAAGCGCTGGCGGTTGCGCTCGGCCAGGGCCACAGCCTCAAGCACGCGGTCCACCGCCATGACCTGCCACTGCACCCGCTCACTGGCCAGGGCCAGGGCAATGGCGCCGGTACCGGTGCCCAGGTCCAGCACGCGAACCGGGCTCAGCGGCAACAGCTCAAGGGCAGTCTCGACCAGCAGCTCGGTGTCCGGGCGCGGAATCAGGGTATGCGGTGCTACTTCCAGATCCAGGTTCCAGAAACCTTGCTGCCCGAGAATGTAGGCTACCGGCTCGCCGCTACGGCGGCGCTGCAGGTACTCGGCGAAGACCAACGCCGCTTCGCTGCTGACGATCCGCTCAGGCCAGGTATGCAGATAACTGCGCGACTTGCCGATGGCGGCCGCCAACAGCAGCTCGACATCCAGGCGCGCGGTTGGCGAATCCGGTAGCTCCGCAGCGCGGAGCAGGCTGGCGATAATCGTCATTTACTCACCCAGTGCAGCCAGTTGGTCAGCCTGATACTCGGCCAGCAGCGGCTCGATCACCGCGTCCACGCCACCGGCCAGGACATCATCGAGGGAATACAAGGTCAGGTTGATACGGTGATCCGTAACCCGGCCCTGTGGATAGTTGTAGGTACGAATCCGTTCGGAGCGGTCACCCGAGCCGACCAGCAGTTTACGTTCGCTGGCAATGGCATTCTGCGCAGCGCTGGTCTGCATGTCGTTGAGCTTGGCCGACAGCCAGGACATCGCCCGTGCACGGTTCTTGTGCTGGGAGCGTTCTTCCTGGCACTCGACCACAATACCTGTAGGCAAGTGGGTGATGCGCACCGCCGAGTCGGTCTTGTTGATGTGCTGACCACCGGCGCCGGAGGCACGGTAGGTATCCACGCGCAGGTCGGCCGGGTTGATCTCGATCGCCACATGTTCGTCGGGCTCGGGCAGTACCGCCACGGTGCAGGCCGAGGTGTGAATACGGCCCTGGGATTCGGTTTCCGGCACGCGCTGGACACGGTGGGCACCGGACTCGAACTTCAGTTTGCCATAGACATAGTCGCCCTCGACCCGGGCGATGATTTCTTTGTAGCCGCCGTGTTCACCCTCGTTTTCCGAGAGAATTTCCAGGCGCCAGCCACGACGTTCGGCGTAGCGCGAATACATGCGGAACAGGTCGCCGGAGAAAATCGCCGCCTCGTCACCACCGGTACCGGCGCGGATTTCCAGGAACACGTTGCGCCCGTCGTTGGGATCCTTGGGCAGCAGCATGCGCTGCAGCTGGTTCTCCAGTTCGGCCAGTTGCTCCTTGGCTTCGCGCACTTCCTCTACGGCCATTTCGCGCAGGTCGGGATCGCTGTCCTTGAGCAGCGCCTGGGCACCGGCCAGGTCGTCCTGCACCTTGCGCCACTGGGCGTAGGTCGCAGCCACGGGCTCGACTTCGGCATATTCGCGGGAATAGGCGCGAAAGCGAGTCTGGTCGGAAATGACTTCAGCATCACCCAGCAGGGCGGTCAATTCCTCGAAACGGTCCTGGAGGGTGTCCAGCTTATTGAGCAGCGACGCTTTCATTGCGGGGTTTTATCCGTCGAACCCTCATTGAGGGCAAAGAGTTCCTGAGCCATGGCCAACGCATCGAGGCGGCCTTCGGCAGAGAGCTTTTTCAGTTGCACACTGGGTGCATGGAGCAATTTGTTGGTCAGCCCGCGCGCCAGTTGCACCAGCACCTCTTCGGCGCTGCCACCATTGGCCAGCATGCGCTGGGCCTTTTGCAGTTCTTCGTCGCGCAGGCGCTCGCTCTGCTGACGGTATGCCTTGAGCACATCCACCGCCGCCAGCTCGCGCAGGCGCACCATGAAGTCTTCGGCGCCCACCGAGACCAGCTCTTCGGCGGCCTGGGCAGCGCCCTGGCGGCTCTTGAGGTTCTCGGCGACCACATCGTGCAGGTCATCGACGGTATACAGGTAGACGTCGTCCAGCTCACCGACTTCTGGCTCGATGTCGCGCGGCACGGCGATATCGACCATGAAGATCGGCTTGTGCCGGCGCTGCTTCAGCGCACTTTCCACCGCGCCCTTGCCGAGGATCGGCAACTGGCTGGCAGTGGAGCTGATGACGATATCGCTGTTGACCAGCTCCTGCGGAATATCCGCCAGCAACACCGCATGGGCGCCAAACTGCTCGGCCAGGGTACTGGCCCGCTCCAGGGTGCGGTTGGCGACCACGATACGCCGTACGCCCTGCTCGTGCAGGTGCCTCGCCACCAGGGTGATGGTTTCGCCGGCGCCAATCAACAGCGCCTGGCTGCGACCCAGGTCGCTGAAGATCTGCTTGGCCAGGCTGACAGCGGCAAAAGCCACCGACACCGGGTTTTCGCCGATGGCGGTATCGGTGCGCACCTGTTTGGCGGCACTGAAGGTCGCCTGGAACAGTCGGCCAAGCAGCGGACCGATGGTCCCGGCTTCGCGCGCCACGGCGTAGGCAGACTTCATCTGCCCGAGGATCTGCGGCTCGCCAAGCACCAGCGAGTCGAGCCCGGACGCCACCCGCATCATGTGCCGGACCGCATCATGGTCCTCATGGATGTAGGCACTGGCGCGCAGTTCATCGAGGCTCAGCTTATGGTATTCGGCCAACCAGCGCAGAATGCTCTCTGCTGCCAGGTGGTCCTGCTCTATATAGAGTTCGCTGCGGTTACAGGTCGAAAGGATCGCAGCCTCACGGCTGGCGGTCAGTCGGCAGAGCTGCTGCAAGGCGTCCACCAGCTGCTCAGGTGTAAACGCCACGCGCTCGCGTACGTCTACCGAGGCAGTCTTATGGTTGATACCGAGGGCAAGAAAGGCCATGCAAGGTCGCTGATTATGACGAGAAGCCGATAATTGTCCTACTTCGCAGGTTTCAGAACAACCACCGCTCGCTATTGTCTCTATAGTCTACCTCTACCGAGACCTTCGCTTATGGGTTTGCCCCGGCGCTTGTGTCATGATGATCCGACCGCTGGTAAGCCGCCCAAATCCTCATTATGAATAGATCCTACGCGTTATTCCTTGCCTTGGCCCTGCTCCAGGGCTGCCAGACCCTGGCCCCCGACTCGACGGATGCCCAGGCGCCTGCCCTCGATGCCGCACAAAAGCCGGCGGACAAGCCGGTGGTCTATGGGTCGTTTACCCAGGAAACCGTGTACAACCTGTTGAGTGCGGAACTGGCCGGCCAGCGCAATCGCTTTGATATAGCCCTGGACAACTATGTCAGTGAGGCAATCAAAACCCAGGATCCCGGCATTTCCGAGCGCGCCTACCGCATTGCCGAATACCTGGGCGCCGATCAATCCGCCCTGGATACCGCACTGATCTGGGCGAAAAACGCTCCGGACAACCTCGACGCGCAACGCGCTGCTGCCATCCAGCTGGCACGCGGCGGCCGCTACGACGACTCCATGGTCTATATGGAGAAAGTGTTGCAGGGCAAAGGCGACACCCATTTCGATTTCCTCGCCCTGTCGGCCGCCGAAACCGACCAGGACACCCGCGACGGCCTGCAGAAGAGCTTCGATCGCCTGCTGCAGAAATACCCGGACAATGGCCAGCTGGTATTCGGCAAGGCCTTGCTTCTGCAGCAGGACGGTAATTCCCAGGCGGCACTGGATTTGCTGGAAGCGCATCCGCCCGAAGAAGGCGAGATCGCTCCGGTGCTGCTGCGCGCGCGCCTGCTGCAAAGCGTGGGCCGCGGTGAAGAAGCCCTGCCATTGCTGCAAAAAACCATCCGCCAGAACCCGGACGACAAGCGCCTGCGCCTGACCTACGCCCGCACCCTGGTGGAACAGGATCGCCTGGACGACGCCAAGGTCGAGTTTGCCAGCCTGCTCGAGCAATACCCGGATGACGACGAGCTGCGTTACTCCCTGGCGCTGATCTGCCTGGAAACCAAGAACTGGGATGAAGCGACCGGATACCTGCAAGAACTGATCGAGCGCGACAGCCACGTCGACTCGGCGCACCTGAACCTGGGGCGCATCCATGAAGAGCGCAACCAGCCGCAGGCAGCCCTGGACGAATACGCCCAGGTCGGACCGGGCAACGATTATCTGCCAGCACAACTGCGCCAGGCCGACATCCTTGTGGCCAATGGCCGTAGCACAGAAGCGTCACGGCGCCTGGCGCTGGCCCGCGACACCCAGCCGGACTACGTCATCCAGCTGTACCTGATCGAAGCCGAGGCACTGGGCAACAACGACAAGGATGCCCAGGCCCTGCAAGTACTGGAACAAGCCCTGAAGCAGTATCCAGACGACAACAACCTGCTGTACACCCGCGCCATGCTGGCCGAGAAGCGCAACGACCTGGCCCAGATGGAAAAGGACCTGCGCAGCATCATTGCCCGCGAGCCGGAAAACGCCATGGCCCTGAACGCCCTGGGCTACACCCTGGCCGACCGCACCACGCGCTATGCCGAAGCCAAGGCGCTGATCGACAAGGCTCACCAGATCAACCCGGACGACCCCGCGGTGCTCGACAGCCTGGGTTGGGTCAACTATCGCATGGGCAATCTCGACGAAGCCGAGCGCCTGCTGCGCCAGGCCCTGGAGCGCTTCCCCGACCACGAAGTCGCCGCGCACCTGGGCGAAGTGCTCTGGGCTAACGGCAAGCGCCGCGAAGCACGCCAGATCTGGGCCAAAGCCATCGAAGCCCAACCCGACAGCCCTATCCTGCGCAAGACCGTCTTGCGCCTGACCGGTTCCGAGACTCTTTAAGCCTATGTTTTTGCGCCACTGCATCACCTTCAGCCTGATCGCCCTGCTCGCCGGTTGTGCCGGCTTCGGTTCCCGTGAAGCCCTCCAGGGCCAGGGCAGCCCGGAATTGTGGCGCGAGCACAAACAACAGCTGAGCACCCTCGACGGCTGGCAGATCAACGGCAAGGTCGGGATCCGCGCGCCCAAAGATTCCGGCAGCGGTACCCTGTTCTGGCTGCAGCGCCAGGATTACTACGACATTCGCCTGTCCGGTCCGCTGGGCCGTGGCGCCGCACGCCTGACCGGTCGCCCGGGCGGGGTTGTGCTTGAAGTTGCCAATCAGGGCCGCTTCGAAGCGAAAAACCCGGAGGCCCTGCTCGCAGAACAGCTCGGCTGGGAATTGCCGGTATCGCACCTGGTCTGGTGGGTACGCGGCCTGCCCGCACCGGACAGCAAGAGCCAGCTGACCCTGGGCCGCGACAGCCGCCTGGCCAGCCTCAAGCAGGATGGCTGGGACGTAGAGTACCTGAGCTATACCGAGCAGAACGGCTACTGGCTGCCCGAGCGCCTCAAGCTGCACGGACAAAATATCGACGTGACCCTGGTGGTCAAGGACTGGCAGCCGCGCCAGCTGGGGCACTGAGATGGCCCCGTTGACCCTGCCGGCCCCGGCCAAGCTCAACCTGATGCTGCACATTCTTGGTCGCCGCGACGATGGCTACCACCTGCTGGAAACCCTTTTCCAGTTTCTCGACTACGGCGATGAGCTGTCGTTTGCCGTGCGCGAAGACGGCGAAATCCGCCTGCACAGCGACATCGAAGGCGTCCCCCATGACAGCAACCTGATCGTCAAGGCCGCCCGTAAACTGCAGGCCCTGAGCGGCTGCAGGCAAGGCGCCGACATCTGGCTGAAAAAAATCCTGCCCATGGGCGGCGGTATCGGCGGTGGCAGTTCGGATGCCGCCACCACCCTGCTCGGCCTCAATCACCTGTGGCAACTTGGTTGCAGCGAAGACCAACTGGCAGAACTGGGCCTGAGCCTGGGCGCCGACGTGCCGGTTTTCGTCCGTGGCCACGCGGCATTCGCCGAAGGCGTCGGCGAGATCCTTACCCCGGCAGACCCGGAAGAACCCTGGTATGTCGTGCTGGTGCCACAAGTATTTGTAAGTACAGCAGAAATTTTTTCACATCCGCAGTTGACACGTGATTCCTTGCCCCTTAAGATGCGCCCCGTTCCCAAGGGAAACAGTCGAAATGACTGCCAACCGGTAGTAGAGCAGAGTTACCCAGAAGTACGTAACTCACTGAGTTTGCTAAGCAAATTCACTGATGCTAGGCTCACCGGAACTGGAAGTTGTGTGTTTGGGGCCTTCCCAAGCAAAGCTGAAGCTGATAAAGTTTTGGCCCTTCTTGCAGATACCCAAACAGGATTTGTAGCAAAGGGAAGCAACATTTCAATGTTGCATCGCAAGCTGCAAAGTCTGCTCTAGGAATCGAGTACAAGGTACTCGCAGCAACAAATACAGGGGCGTCGCCAAGCGGTAAGGCAGCAGGTTTTGATCCTGCCATGCGTTGGTTCGAATCCAGCCGCCCCTGCCATTTTCCTTATACTCATCCAGGTATACCCTCAGCCTTCAGGTACTGCGCGTGTCCAAGATGATGGTCTTTACGGGGAACGCTAACCCCGATCTGGCTCGGCGTGTCGTACGTCAGCTGCATATCCCTCTCGGTGACGTCTCTGTCGGTAAATTCTCCGACGGCGAAATCAGCACTGAGATCAATGAAAATGTTCGCGGTAAAGACGTTTTCATTATTCAGCCGACTTGCGCGCCAACCAACGATAATCTGATGGAACTGGTAGTGATGGCTGATGCCTTCCGCCGCTCCTCAGCGTCTCGAATCACTGCCGTGATTCCTTACTTCGGATATGCCCGCCAGGATCGCCGTCCGCGTTCGGCGCGTGTAGCTATCAGCGCCAAAGTCGTCGCTGACATGCTCACCGTCGTTGGTATCGACCGTGTTCTCACTGTCGACCTGCACGCTGACCAGATCCAGGGTTTCTTCGATATTCCGGTAGATAACATCTACGGCTCCCCCGTTCTGGTGGATGACATCGAAGACCAGCGTTTCGAGAATCTCATGATCGTGTCCCCGGACATCGGCGGCGTCGTGCGTGCACGTGCTGTTGCCAAGTCCCTGGGCGTCGATCTGGGTATCATCGACAAACGCCGTGAAAAGGCCAATCACTCCGAAGTGATGCATATCATCGGCGACGTCGAAGGACGTACCTGTATTCTCGTCGACGACATGGTCGATACCGCCGGCACTCTGTGCCATGCGGCCAAGGCCCTGAAAGAACACGGCGCTGCCAAGGTTTATGCCTACTGCACGCACCCTGTCCTGTCGGGTCGGGCGATCGAGAATATCGAGAACTCCGTGCTGGACGAACTGGTGGTTACCAATACCATCCCGTTGTCCGCAGCTGCACAAGCCTGTGACCGTATCCGTCAACTGGATATCGCACCGGTAGTTGCTGAAGCGGTTCGCCGCATCAGCAATGAAGAATCGATCAGCGCGATGTTCCGCTGAGGGCTTTGCCCTCGCGAACCTTTCGTTGACGAAAAGCGCCCCGCCCCAACACCTGTTGTTGGGGCGGGGCTTTTTTGCCCACCCCGTTTGGCGCTGGTCGCAAACGCCTGCGGGAGATGGCTATTTTGGAGATACAAAATGACTGATTTCATCCTGAACGCCCAAGCGCGTACCGACCTGGGGAAAGGTGCGAGCCGCCGCCTGCGTCGTCTCGCCTCTTCCGTTCCTGCTGTAGTTTACGGCGGTGACAAAGAGCCAGTTTCCATCACCATGCTGGCTAAAGAAGTTGCCAAGCTGTTCGAAAACGAAGCTGCTTTCAGCCACGTTATCGAGCTGAACATCGACGGCAAGAAAGAAAACGTCGTTGTTAAAGCCATGCAGCGTCACCCAGCCAAGCAGTTCATCATGCACGCTGACTTCGTCCGCGTTGTTGCTGGCCAGAAACTGACCGCTATCGTTCCGGTGCACTTCATCAACGAAGAAGCTCCGATCAAGAAAGGCGGCGAAATCTCCCACGTAGTGGCTGAGATCGAAGTTTCCTGCGAAGCCAAAGACCTGCCTGAGTTCATCGAAGTCGACCTGGCCAAAGCCGAAGTCGGCACCATCATTCACCTGTCGGACCTCAAAGCTCCGAAAGGCGTTGAGTTCGTTGCTCTGGCCCACGGTGATGACAAAGCTGTTGCCAACGTTCACGCTCCGCGTGTTGCGCCTGAAGCTGCAGAAGGCGCTGCCGAGTAATCTACTCAGCACGCCGGCGTTGATCGGGTTACAGTGCCCCGCACTGTAACCCCCAACTCCAAGGAAGAGCCCCTGACGTGACCGCCATCCAACTGATCGTCGGCCTGGGAAACCCTGGCCCCGAATACGAACAGACCCGGCATAACGCAGGGGCTCTTTTCGTAGAACGCATTGCCAGCGCCCAGCGTGTCAATCTGACTGCTGACCGCAAGTATTTCGGCCTGACGGCTAAATTCAGCCATCAGGGCAAAGACGTTCGTCTACTGATTCCGACCACCTACATGAACCGCAGCGGCCAGGCCGTTGCTGCACTGGCGAACTTTTTCCGCATCCCGCCAGATGCCATCCTGGTGGCCCACGACGAACTCGACCTGCCGCCCGGCGTCGCCAAGCTCAAGAAAGGCGGCGGCCATGGTGGGCACAACGGCCTGCGCGACATCATTGCGCAGCTCGGCAACAACCAAGACTTTCACCGTCTGCGGCTTGGCATCGGCCACCCGGGTGACAGCAGCAGGGTCTCCGGTTTTGTCCTGGGCAAGGCGCCGCGCGCCGAACAGGAAAAGCTGGACGCCAGTATCGATTTTGCCCTCGGCGTGCTGCCGGACATCCTCGCCGGCGACTGGACGCGTGCGATGAGAGAGCTGCACAGCCAGAAGGCCTGACTCCACGAAGAGGGATTCACCATGGGTTTCAATTGCGGCATCGTCGGTCTGCCCAACGTCGGCAAGTCCACCCTGTTCAACGCCTTGACCAAATCCGGTATCGCGGCTGAGAACTTCCCCTTCTGCACCATCGAGCCGAACAGCGGCATCGTACCGATGCCTGATGCACGCCTGGATGCGCTGGCGGCCATCGTCAAGCCGAACCGCGTGCTGCCGACCACCATGGAATTCGTCGACATCGCCGGCCTGGTTGCCGGTGCCTCGAAAGGTGAAGGCCTGGGCAACAAGTTCCTGGCCAACATCCGCGAAACCGACGCCATTGCTCATGTGGTGCGCTGCTTCGAAGACGAGAACGTGATTCACGTCTCCAACAGCGTCGACCCCAAGCGCGACATCGAGATCATCGACCTGGAACTGATCTTCGCCGACCTCGACAGCTGCGAGAAGCAACTGCAGAAGGTTGCGCGTAACGCCAAGGGCGGCGACAAGGATGCCCTGGCCCAGAAAGCCATCCTCGAAAAACTGATCCCGCACTTCACCGAAGGCAAGCCTGCGCGCAGCCTGATGAAGAGCATGGCTGACGACGAGAAGGCACTGATCCGTGGCTTCCACCTGCTGACCAGCAAGCCGGTGATGTACATCGCCAACGTTGCTGAAGACGGCTTCGAGAACAACCCGCACCTGGACGTCGTACGCGCCATCGCCGAAGAAGAAGGCGCTGTCGTGGTACCGGTGTGCAACAAGATCGAAGCGGAAATCGCCGAGCTCGACGAAGGCGAAGAAAAGGACATGTTCCTTGAGGCCCTGGGCCTGGAAGAGCCTGGCCTTAACCGCGTGATCCGCGCAGGCTACGGCCTGCTCAATCTGCAGACCTACTTCACTGCCGGTGTTCAGGAAGTCCGCGCCTGGACCGTGCGTGTCGGCGCCACCGCCCCTCAGGCGGCAGGCGTGATCCACACCGACTTCGAGAAAGGCTTCATCCGTGCCGAAGTAGTCGCCTATGACGACTTCATCCAGTACAAGGGTGAAGGCGGTGCGAAAGAAGCCGGCAAATGGCGTCTGGAAGGCAAGGACTACATCGTCAAGGACGGTGATGTGATGCACTTCCGCTTTAACGTCTGATCGTAGTGCGGCAATAAAAAGCCCCCGTGACCTTTGCAGGTCCGGGGGCTTTTGCTTTGCTGTGGGGCACCAGCGCCCGCGCATTGGTTCAGAAATTTCTGAACTGATTATTTGTCGCCAGCGATTCCCCCCGCCGCCAGGCCTCACCAGAATCGCCCCACGATAATTACAATAACCGTGAGGCCCCCTCGTGGACCAAACTCTCCAGGACCAGGTGCGGCAAGCCGCCGCCGACCTCGTCGACGCCTTCGCCAGTAATGACACTGCACGCTACTTCGCTTGCTTCAGTGAAGACGCCAGCTTTCTGTTCCACACACTGCCCCAACCTCTGCACTCGCGCCTTGCCTACGAACAACTCTGGCAGCAATGGCAAGCCGAAGGCTTCGCCGTGCTCGGCTGCCACTCAAGCAATGCCAGCGTCAGCCTGCAGGGCGAAGTCGCAATCTTCATGCACGATGTCGCCACCCATATCCGCCTTGCCGGCGAAGAACATCACCTCGAAGAACGGGAAACCATCGTCTTTCGCCGAGAGCGTGATCGCTGGCTTGCCTGTCATGAGCATTTGTCGACCGCCTGCGCAGCCTGACCTTCCTGGCGGCCTTGCCGCCACTGCCAACGCCCCCTAAAAAATGGTCCGCGCCTTCGCGACGACCTATAACAACAGCGCTGGAGCCCTACGATGAGCCAATCGAGTGGTATCGAAACCAACGGCGTCGAGCAGATCCCCGACGATCAACGCCACGCCACCCCAACCGACCTGTTCCGCCTGATCTTTGGTGGCGCCAATACATTCGCCACCGCCGTACTGGGCAGCTTCCCAGTACTGTTCGGGTTGTCTTTCGAGGCTGGCTTGTGGTCGATCATTCTAGGGGTCGCTGTCGGCGCTCTGATCCTTGCCCCGATGGGCTTGTTCGGCGCCCTCAATGGAACTAACAACGCAGTGTCCTCCGGTGCCCACTTCGGCGTGCACGGACGTATCGTCGGCTCCTTCCTGTCGCTGCTGACGGCCGTGGCGTTCTTTTCCCTGTCGGTATGGAGCTCCGGCGACGCTCTGGTCGGTGGTGCCAAGCGCCTCGCAGGACTGCCGGAGACGGACCTGACTCTGGGCCTGGCCTACGGCCTGTTTGCCATCTTGGTACTGATCGTCTGCATCTACGGTTTCCGCTTCATGCTGTGGGTCAACAAAGTTGCCGTGTCGGCTTCAAGCCTACTGTTCCTGCTCGGCATCTTCGCCTTCGCCGGACCGTTCGACACTCAGTTCGCCGGCAGCGTCAATCTCGGCCAGCCTGGCTTCTGGGCCGCGTTCATTGGTGCGGCGATCCTGGCCATGAGCAACCCTGTTTCGTTCGGCGCCTTTCTCGGCGACTGGTCGCGCTACATCCCGCGCCAGACACCCAAGTCACGGATCATGCTGGCAGTCATCGCCGCTCAGGCCGGCACGCTGATTCCGTTCCTCTTCGGTCTTTGCACCGCAACACTGGTCGCCACCCAGGCACCGCAATACATCGAGGCCAACAACTATGTCGGCGGCCTGCTGGCCATCTCGCCGACCTGGTTCTTCCTGCCGGTGTGCCTGATTGCCGTGATCGGTGGTATGTCCACCGGCACCACTGCGCTGTACGGCACCGGCCTGGACATGTCCAGTGTGTTCCCGCGCCTGCTCAGTCGCGCGGGCGCCACGGTATTGATCGGCGTGGCCGCGATCGCCTTCATTTTCATCGGCCGCTTCACCTTCAATCTGGTGCAGAGCGTGTCCACTTTCGCGGTTCTGATCATTACCTGCACCAGCCCCTGGATGGTTATCATGATTCTCGGCCTGATCACCCGTCGCGGTTTCTACCATGCCGACGACCTGCAGGTGTTTACCCGCGGCGAGAGCGGTGGCCACTACTGGTTCCAGCATGGCTGGAACTGGCGCGGCATGGGCGCCTGGATTCCCAGCGCGATAATCGGTCTGTGCTTCGTCAACCTGCCAGGACAGTTCGTCGGTTCGCTGGGCGACCTGGCCGGCGGCATTGACCTCAGCCTGCCGGTTACCCTGGGCCTGGCCGCGGTGCTCTACCTGACCCTGCTCAACCTCTTCCCGGAACCTGCAGGCGTCTTCGGCCCGCAGGGGCCGCGCTGGGTGCGCAGCAAAAGCGCTGCAGGCTCAGCGCAGTACAGGCGCTCAACTGAACCATTGACCTGACGCCGTCTCCCGAGCGAGGGGCCGGACTATACTCGAACAGCTTGATAATTCAGGATTCCCCCTAAGCTGACGAGGCACTGCATGATGGCCAAAAAGAAGGATAAGGAAAAAGGTCTTGAACCGATGCGCCGCAAAGACTATGAGCAAGAGCTGAAAGCACTGCACGTTGAATTGGTAAAACTGCAGCAGTGGGTGACGGCCAAAGGCTTGAAAGTCTGCATCGTTTTCGAGGGACGCGACGGTGCCGGTAAAGGTGGCACGATCAAAGCCATCACCGAGCGCGTCAGCCCACGAGTGTTCCGTGTTGTAGCGCTACCGGCACCGACCGAACGGGAAAAGAGTCAGATCTATGCCCAGCGTTACATTCAGCACATGCCGTCTGCGGGCGAAGTCGTGATCTTCGACCGCAGTTGGTACAACCGCGCCGGGGTCGAACGGGTCATGGGCTTCTGCTCCGAGGACCAGGCGAAAAAATTCCTGGCGGTGACACCGCTGTTCGAAAAGATGCTGGTCGAGTCCGGCATCATCGTCATCAAGTATTGGCTGGAGGTCAGCGCCGAAGAACAGCAACGGCGTCTGGAGGAGCGCATCACCGACGGTCGCAAGATCTGGAAGCTCTCCCCTATGGACCTGAAGTCGTTCGGCCGCTGGGACGACTACACCCGCGCACGCGATGAGATGTTTGCCGCTACCGATTCCTCTTGGGCCCCCTGGTACATGGCGCCCTCCGAAGACAAGCGCCGGGTGCGCCTGAACATCATCAGCCACCTGCTCAAACAAGTCCCCTACAAGGACATCACCCACGAACAGCAGATCAAACTGCCCAAGCGCGGCAAGATCGGACGCTACAAGAGTGCCGACTACCCATTCCGCCAAATTCCCGAGCGATTCTGAACGGGCTTGCGGCACTATCAGGGCTTAGCCCGCGACGGCAAGGCGTCTGGCCTTACGGTTGGCGCTGCGGGCAAAGCACACGAACAACGCGGCCATGACCGCCAGCGCCATGGGCAAACCATGGGGCGCGACATCCATGGCCGCACCGCTGACCAGCGGTCCGACCAGGCTGCCAACGCCCCACAACAACCCAACGCTGGCATTCGCGGTCACCAAATCCTGACCCTTGAACTGCTGGCCAATCAACACCAGAGCCAAGGTATAGACACCTCCGGCAACGGCCCCCAGCACTACCAGGGCCGGCCACAGCAGCCACTGCACCTGCAGCAACCAGGGCAAGGCCAGGCCGATCAGCATCGCCACCACACCGCAGACCAGATGCACCAAGGTCCGTTCGCTGCGGTCAGCCAGCCAGCCCAGCGGTAGCTGGAACAGCATGTCGCCGGTCAGGATCACCGTCACCATCAACGCCGCCACTCCCACGGCAAAGCCATGGCTTGAGGCATATACCGGCATCAACGACAGAATCACCGCATCGAAGAACGAGAAGAACAGAACGCCCATGCACAGCGCCGGTGCCACACGGAAAAAGCCTGCCAGGGAGAAGCTCTTGCCGCCCTCCTCGCCATGCTCGACGTGATCGTTGGGCACTGTCAGCACGATACACAGCAGCGCCAGGCCATAGCAGGCGGTAACCACTGCAGTCACCCAGGCGCTTTGCGCACCGACCAGCGCCAGCATGGCCGGGCCGAGCATCTGAAAGCCGGTGAACGCCGTGGCGTACAGCGCCATGACCTTGCCGCGGTTGTGCTCTTCGCTCAGTTCATTGACCCAGGACTCGCCAAGAATGATCGCGATGCCCATACCGATACCCAGGCCCAAACGCAGCAACGCCAGCAGGTAAATCGAGGAAAACGCCCATTCGAGCAGGCCGATACTCAAGGTGCACAGCCCAAAGCACAGCAGGTAGATGGTGCGTCGGGTCAGGTGCCGGCAGCAGGCATCGACCATGAACGCCGAGAGCATCATCCCCGCCGCCGGAATGGCCGAAAGAATGCCGATCTGCAATGTACTGGCGCCTGTATCGAGCAGACGCAGAGACACCAACGGCAGGCTCGCGCCCAGGCTGAAACCAACAACCGATACCGCGAACAACAAGCCCAGCAACAAACGCGTATTCATTACAACTCCAGACTCACCGGCGCAGGTGCGACATCGCACCCGCGCAGGCGCATACATGACCAAATCAAGTGCACTACAGGCGAGCTCGGCCACGGCAGGACGCCGGGCAATCAGCCGCCAGGTCAGGAGGTGTGAAGGTGAGGCGAGAAGGTAAAGGCGAACAGCACACTGCGCCGACGCTTGAGCACGGTATCGCTCGGCCAGTCGCAGCCACGGGTCAGGATGACCGGCTGAGGGGGCGCGAATGTAAGGCGGAGGCGGCTCATACGTCAGTTACACAGAAAGTAATGGGCGGCACTCTAGGAGAAGCCATGCCACCCGTCAATAGCCCGTCCTTGAGCCTTCAACGCTTACCAGTAGAAGGCAGGAGGATCGCCAGTAGACCGAACAACGGCAGGTACGAGCACAGGCTATAGACGTACTCGATGCCCTTGAGGTCGGCCAGGTAGCCCAGCAACGCCGCGCCGATACCGCCAAAACCGAACATCAGGCCGAAGAAAATCCCGGCGATCATGCCGACATTGCCCGGCACCAGCTCCTGGGCATAAACCACGATGGCCGAGAACGCCGACGCCAGGATAAAGCCGATGATCACGCTCAGCACGCTGGTCCAGAACAGGTCCGCGTAAGGCAGCAACAGGGTGAACGGCGCCACACCGAGGATCGAGAACCAGATCACCGCCTTGCGCCCGATGCGGTCACCGATCGGCCCGCCGAAGAACGTCCCGGCAGCCACCGCACCGAGGAACAGGAACAGGTGCAACTGCGAACTGGCCACCGACAGGTCGAACTTCTCGATCAGGTAGAAGGTGAAGTAACTGGTAAGGCTGGACATGTAGAAATACTTGGAGAACACCAGCAGACCCAGCACCACCAACGCACCGGTCACGCGCCCGCGCGATAGGCCGTGAGTTGCCGCCTGGCCGGCCTTGGCCTTGAACAGGTTCAGGTGTTCGCGATACCAGCGGCTCAAGCCATAGGTCACCAGCACCGCAAATATAGCGAACAGGCCAAACCAGGCAACATTGCCCTGGCCGAACGGAATGATGATCGCCGCGGCCAGCAAAGGACCAAACGCAGAGCCGGCATTACCCCCCACCTGAAAGGTCGACTGTGCCAGACCGAAGCGCCCGCCCGAGGCCAGCCGGGCAATGCGCGAGGTTTCCGGGTGGAACGTCGAAGACCCGATCCCCACCAGCGCCGCCGCCAGCAGAATCATCGGAAAGCTACCGACATACGCCAGCATGACGATCCCCACCAGCGTGCACAGGGTGCCCAGCGGCAGCAGGTTCGGCATCGGCTTGCGATCGGTGTAGAAACCCACCCAGGGCTGCAGCAGCGAGGCGGTGATCTGGAAGGTCAGGGTAATCATCCCCACCTGGGCAAAACTCAGCCCGTAGTTGGCCTTGAGCATGGGGTAGATCGACGGCAGCACCGCCTGGATCAGGTCGTTGATCAGGTGCGCCAGGGCGCAAGCGGCGATGATCCGCATGACCAGCGGGCTGCTCTGGGCAGGCGTGGCGCTGGCGGGCGAAATGGACGAGGCACTGCTTACAGCCATGACAAGGTCTTCCATCCGGTGGTTGGGATCCAATTATCCAGAATTCGTTAGCAAGCGCACTATTCTTTTCGACGAACGTGACCTTGACTTTCTTGCTAATGATTCTCAATAGCTATAGCATTTTGTGCGCTTCCCAGCACTTGCTTCCCGCTCAGAGCATCACACTGCCATGAACTCTTCCCCCACCTCAGTATTACCGACCGAGCCTGGCTACCGGGCACACAAAGCGCAACGACGCGAGGCCCCGCGCTCCTGGCTGGGCTGGACAGTCGCCGCCTGTGTTTTGCTGATCGGCGCGCTGGTGTTGACGGTGCAGCTGCCTTACCTGCAACGACTGAATAGCGATGTGGCCAGCGCCGTCGGCGAACGTCGGCAGATCCAGCTGGCCGACGGTTCGAAACTGATACTCGACAGCGCCAGCGCGGTGGATGTCGACCTGCGCGGACCGTTACGCAAGGTGCGTCTGGTTCAGGGGCAGGTGTTCCTCGATGTGATCCATGATGGCCGCCCCTTTGTGGTCGAAGTCGATGACGCCCGGATTCAGGTGCTTGGCACGCGTTTCTCGGTCAGCCGTGGTCGTGACCGCAATGAAGTGATCCTGCTCAAGGGCAAAGTGGAGGTCAGCAGCGCTTTCGGCGAAAAGCGCATGCTCGCCCCTGGCCAACGCCTGAGCCTGCGTGGCGGTGGTCTGGGCCAGGTCGAGAATGTCGATGCCGAACGCCTGTTGGCCTGGAGTGACGGCCAGTTGCGTGCTCGCGATGTGCCGTTGCGCGATGTCTTGCAACGGCTGGCCGACTATCAGGGCAGCCGCCTGCTGCTGCTCGATGAACAGGCCGGACGACGTCTGGTCAGTGGTAACTTCAACCTCAATCAGGCCGCCGATGCCTTCGCTGCCCTGGCCACCACAGAGCAGTTGCGCACCCACAACCTGGCCGGGCAATTGATCATCGTCCGCTGATCAGCACCGGTGCCACACCACGTAGCTGGTGCTGCTGAGCTAGCTGTCCGCTAAGCAGTTGATCGCACGATGAATTTTTTTAAAAAAGAGTGTTGACAGGTATCCGTTTAAAGCGAATAATGCGCGCCACTTGGCTACATAGCTCAGTTGGTTAGAGCATAGCATTCATAATGCTGGGGTCCGGGGTTCAAGTCCCTGTGTAGCCACCAAGTACCGAAAAATGGCTTACCGCAAGGTAGGCCATTTTTTTTTGCCTTGTGCAATCAACGGGGCCTTCAAGGCCGCTCAAGTGACACACGCGTGATCAAGGGCGTGTAATGCTCGATCCTGATCGGCAAGCTGCGCGCCAGCATGCGCAGTGCCCGCTGACTGTCGTCGGCGGGCAGTACCGCAGTGACCCGCAGCAACTCCAGGTCCTTGGGGTCATACAGCAAGTAGCCCCGATGATTGCGTGCCAGGCGCTCAAGCACCTGGTCCAGGGGCTGATCGCGCACCAGCAGTTGATGTTGCTCCCAGGCCTGTTCAACCCCTGCCGCATCGATAGACTGCAGCGCCCCCGGTCCCGTCGCATCGAAGCGCACCGCCTGCCCGGCCTGAACCACTACGCGCTTGCCGGCACTGTCGACTTCTGTGGTCAATTCGATCATCGCTACCCGGCTGAAGTCAGGCAGTTGCTCTACGACAAAACGGGCGCCCAGCGCTCGCACACTGCCGTGCTCGGTCAGCACCAGGAACGGTCGCGTGGCATCCTTGGCCACGTCCAGCCGTATTTCTCCTTGCACCAGGCGCACCGTACGGCGCTGACCATCGAACTGCAGATCAACGGCGGTACTTCCATCCAGACTGATGCGGCTGCCATCGGGTAGCTGCCGGGTGCTCCATTGGCCGCTGCCGGTGCGGATGTCAGCCAGCAGGTAAGACGGCGGAAACTGCTGCAACGCCAAGCCGATCGGCAACAGCAGCAACGCAGCCAGCGCCAGTGCCTTGATCGGCTGTCGGGCTGCACGCCGTCGGGCAAGGCTGTCAAGGACCGCCCGCGCCGGTTCACGCGGCAGATCGCGCAGCGCCGCCATGCTTCCCTGCAAACGCTCGATAGCCTGCAGATGCTCAGGGTCGGCGTCGAGCCAGTCACGAAAGGCATTGCGCTCGGCAGCGCCGACTTCACCATCCAGGCGCACCAGCCATTCAGCCGCCTCTTGCAGCACTTGTGCAGAAGGTGATTTGTTCATAGGCACCGGCACCGAGCAGACGCATGAAGGTTTTCTGCGCCATGTCCGCAGTGTTGTGCGGGCAATCCTGCTCCTCAGCGCACGTTGGCCAGTACCACCGCCAGCCCCAGACCGATCAGGGCCACACCGATCACCCGATCGACCAGCAACTGCCGATCAAGCATGACCCGACGCAAGGATGCCGAGGAGAAGAACAGCGCGACCTGGCTGAACCACAACCAGTGAGCCACAGACATGAACAGACCATAACCAAGACTGGTCGCCAGCGAACTGCCCGGTTGCACTACCTGAGTGTAGGCACTGACCACGAACAGCATGGTCTTGGGATTGAGGGCATTGGTCAGAAAACCCGAGCGAAAGGCGGCGAACACGCCAAGCTGGCTGGAAGCGGTGCCGCCATCGAGGGAAATCCGCGTGGTGTTGGTCAACGACTTGTAACCCAGGTAGATCAGGTAGCCCGCCCCCAGCACTTTCATTGCCAGAAACAATGACGGGGTCTGACTGATGATCAGGGCAATGCCCAGCACCGTGTACAACACATGCACCTGCACGCCCAGGGCGATGCCCAGCGCGGCGGACAAACCGGCACGCCGGCCAAAGGCGTAACTGCTGCGGGTGACCATGGCAAAGTCCGCGCCCGGGCTGATCACCGCCAGGACGGTGAACACGGCAACGGCAATGAGTTCGTTCACGAAAAGCTCCTCGATCTGCTAAAAAATCGCACAGGTAGGAGCGGGCTTGCCCCGCGATCACTCTGCACACGCCGCCATTATCGAAAGCTTCGCCTGCGGCAAAAAGCGATTTATAGTGCGCTGAATCCGCTAGTTTTCCTCACAGATATGAAACTTCCCGCACTCTCCGCCTTTCGCTATTTCGACGTGGCCGCCCAGACCCAAAGCTTTGTGCGCGCCGCCGAGTTGCTGAACGTCACCCATGGCGCCGTCAGCCGTCAGGTGCGCCTGCTGGAAGAGTCTTTGGGGGTGGAGTTGTTCGAGCGGCGCAATCGCGCAATCTTCCTTACCCCGGCCGGCCGCGCCCTGCATGGCACTACCCTGTCGGTGTTCGAGCAATTGCAAGGCGCGGTACATCGCCTGCAACAACAGGCGCGGGAAAACGTGCTGGTGCTGTCATGCGAGCCAACCATCGCAATGAAATGGCTGATCCCGAGGCTGCCGGCCTTTCATACCGCCCATCCCGATATTCACCTGCACCTGGTGGCTGCCGGTGGCCCCATCGACTTTTCCCGCAGTGGCGTCGACCTGGCCTTGCGCCGCGATGATTTTCGCTGGGACGCCAGCCTGCATGCGCTGAAGATCTGTGACGAATGGGTGGGGCCAGTGAGCAGCGTCAACCTGACCATCGCGAGCCAGGGCCTGGACGGCCAGCGCTTGCTGCACAGCGCATCACGGCCCAACGCCTGGAGTACCTGGCTGCGCCTGAGCGGCGAGTCGCCCCGGGATACCCAGCGTGCCGACTACGAACATTTCTACCTGTGCATCCAGGCGGCCGTGGCCGGCCTGGGGGTGGCGATGGCTTCATTCCTGATGGTTCAGGACGAAATCGATAGCGGTCAGTTGCAAGCGCCGCGCAGCTTCGTCCAGGACCAATCGGCGTACTACCTGCTCTGTCAGCAAGCAATGGCCGACGACGACAAATGCCGACGCTTCGCCCAGTGGGTCAGCGCACAGGCCGAAGCCTGCCTGGCTCATTTGCTCTGAGGCTTATAGGCCGTTGGCAACGCGCAGAAAGACGAGCCGGCGCTGAAGTCCCCGCCCCAGGTGCGAAAGCCCGCCGTGTCGATATGAATGCGCCCTGATGGATAACGCCCCAAGCCCATGTTCCAGACCTTGCCCTGGGTCTGCCAGAACTGGCACAACGGATTGGGATCGGCCCAGGATGGCAACAACACATCCACCGCAAACGCCCGGGTATGCGCACTGTCTACGGCGCCGCCAGCGCAGCGGTTCAGGCGCAGATCGCGGTAGCTCGAAACCACTTCATAGCGCTGCAGCACACCCTGATCCCCCAGGGTCTTGAGCAGTTGCAGGGTCGAACGCACCGCTGGCCACTGCGCCGCTGGTGCCACCGCAAAGGGCTGTGCCGAACACAGGCGCCAGTCACTGGCCGAACGCAACAGCTGATAGATCGGCACCACGCCATACAACCGCGCATCCACCAGCATCTGGCGAAACGCCCGGGTTTCATGGTCGCCGGCCCATTGGGCAAACATGTACAGGTCGCGCTCATCAGCGTGCGAATGAGCGCTGCACAGTAGTGTCAGTATAAATCCTGCGTGGATACCAGCCCTGCTCCATGATGCCATCAGCCGCTCTCCTTCCCTGCGCCAGGAATCATAAGGAGTTAAGCATGAACATCACTGGTTATCGCGGCTGATCAGTCCTGCGGGCGCAAGCGATACTGCGGCGGCAACTGATCCAGGCCACTGATGGTCGCATTCAGGCTCTTCCAGCGGCCGTCCTTGATGCCATAGATGCAGCCATGGACCGACAGGCTCTGACCGCGGTGCCAGGCATTCTGGACAATGGTGGTGTGACCGACGTTGGCCACCTGCTGAATCACGTTCAGCTCGCACAGGCGATCGACCCGTTCCTCTTCGGTCGCAAGCTTGGCCAGCTCCACCCGATTCTCGTAATACAGGTCGCGAATCGAACGCAGCCAGCCGTCGATCAGGCCCAGTTGCCGGTCCTGCATCGAGGCGCGGACACCACCGCAACCGTAATGCCCGGTCACCAGGATGTGCTTCACCTTGAGCACATCCACGGCGTACTGGATCACCGACAGGCAGTTCAGGTCAGTGTGCAGCACCACATTGGCGACATTACGATGCACGAACAGATCACCCGGCAACATGCCGACGATCTCGTTGGCCGGCACTCGTGCGTCGGAACAGCCGATCCAGAGGAATTCAGGGGTCTGCTGGCGGGCGAGTTTGGCGAAAAAATCCGGATCTTCCTGCTTGATCGCATCGGCCCAGCGTGCGTTGTTATCAATCAGTTCTTGTAGATCGTGCATGTTCGCTTCTCATCAGTTGGATGTTGCCTGGCTACAGTGACGCTCACTTACTCGAACAAGGTACAGGCCATGACCAGCGCATCTTCGCGACCACCGGCAACCGGGTAGTAATCGCGGCGCCGCCCGATTTCATTGAAGCCGTAACGCTCGTACAGGCGATACGCCGACTGGTTGCTGGCGCGCACTTCAAGGAAGCACTCACGGCCGTTCATCGCGTAGGCGCGTTTCATCAGTTCTTCCAGCAGGCGCAAGCCCAGGCCGCGGCCCTGGCTCTCCGGCTTGACGGTGATGTTGAGCAGGTGCGCTTCGTCGATGATCACGTTGATCACCCCGTGGCCCACCTGCTGCTCGCCTTCGAACATCAGCCAGATTTCATAGGATTTTAGCCCGTCGAGGAAAATCCCCCGGGTCCAGGGGTGGCTGAAGGCTGCGTATTCGATCTTCAGTACGGCATCCAGATCCGCCTCGGTCATCCGGCGGAAACTGATCGTGTCACTCATCGCTTGGTTTCCAGCGCGCCATCAGCCGGCGCATGGCTTGCCAGACGTCCGCCTTGCGTTGCGGCTCGTCCATCAACAGTTCAAGGCCAGGCAAGGCCCAGGCAGTGCCCAGCCCCTCGACCGGCAACTCGCGGTAATAAGCCTCGGCGTCCGCCTCACCGGCAAAACGCACGGCAGGCAGGCCAATCAGCCATAAACAGACACAGGGAGCCTCTTCAAGCCGGGCCTGAATGAAGCCCTGAACAAAATCGGTTGCGGCCTGTGGCCCCTGGTCGAGGTTGCCGCGCACCAGCAACGGCCAACGCACCGGTTCGCCAACGATCTGCGGGCTGTCGGGCAGACCGGCGGCGCGCAGCATGTCCTTGAGCAGCAAGTAAGAGGGGTCGCGGCTCTGGAACGGCTGGCCAGTAGCCAACTCCACCAACAGTAGGCAACTGCCGGCACGCAGCAGTTGCAGGGCGAAGCGCGGCGGCGGCACCGCTACCGGCCTGGCCACTACCGGGGCCGCTTCAGCCTCTTCAACCGGCTTGCTGGCGGCCTTGGCCGTACTGCCAGGGCGCGGGATCTCGATTTTCGGTCGCTCGCCACTGCGCGCCACTGGCGCATTGACCGCCACCCGTGCCGGCTCCACCTGCGGCGCGTCGAACTCGGGCAGCACCTCAGGCGCCAGCGGCAGCAACAGCTCCGGGCGCGACGGGGCGGCGAACGGCAGTTCGGTACGCGGTAGCCAGTGCACCACTTGCATGGCGTTGAGGTAAGCGCGGCGGCGGGACTCGATTAACAAGAAGGATCGGCCATCTGTGGATAAGTCAGGGCCGATATTCTAACGTTGTTCGCCGCTCGGCGCCGCTGTTGATCGGCAGAAAACCGCCCGACAGCAGGTTCAAACGATCAGGGGGTGAATCGACAGGCACCTGATGCAGTACAATCGGCGCTTTTATTTGGCAACGAGTCGACCCGCCAATGATCGAACCCAAGCGCGTCCTGCGCGCCCTAGCCGAACACTGGGCCTTGCTTGAGCCGTTGTGCGAGCGCTTCGACGGGGGCACCCTGAGCCTCAGCGAACTGCGCCAGCAACTGGCCAACCAGCAGTTGGAGAGCACGCCCCAGGACATCACCAGCCTGCTCGACGTCTGGATCCGCCTGGATATCCTCGTGCCGGTAGCGAAAAGCCCCAACCGCTTCGAGCTCAACGCACAGATTCACGACTTCCTCGCCTACCTGCGCCGCGAGCACCGCCTGGGCCTGTGCCTGGAGATCGAGGCCTACCTACGCCACCTCGAGCGTCTGGCCGGACACATCCAGGACGCCTTCGAGATTCGCGACGGCAACGACCTGGCGCGCCAGCTGCGCCTGCTCGACATGCGCGTACGCGATGTCCTGAAGAAACTCGACAACGACGAACAGGCGCTGGTCGCCGTGGCCGAACGGGCCAAGACCAGCGACCGCCAGATCCCCCTGCGCCAGCGTTACGCCGAGGTTCTTGCAACCTGGGATGAATATGTCGAGCCGATGATCCAGTTGGTCAATGCCGATGGCGCCTTCGAACAGGGCGTGCGCAAGGTCGAAACCGTGCTGCTGCGTCTGCTCGGCGAACAGGCCCGCCTCGGCCACCTGGTTGATGACGACATGTTGCTGCGTACCCATGCGCGCATCCTCGAGATGCAGACCAGCGCCCAGCTGACCCTGCGCCATGCCCGCGAACTGCTGCTGCCACTGCGCGAAGAAGCCCGCCGCCACAACGCGGTGACCCGTGGCGCCGCCCTGGCCCTCTCGGTGATCCGCCGCAAGGGCCTGGATGCAGTCCCGCAGGCGGCCATGCCGATGTTCACCCGCCCGCAGAGCACCTTCCTCGGCAGTGCCAGCCAGGTCGAAGCCTACGTGTATGCCCTGGCCCGCTTCGAACCCAAGCCGGCCAAGTTCCCCAAGGCGCACAAGAGCCACAAGGGCGAAGCCCCGCGTGCGCCGCGCACGGTCAAGGAAATGCTCGAGCGCTGCGAAGGCGCCCTGCCGCTGCCGGACCTGATGGTCTGGCTGCTGGAGCAGGAGCCCGAAGGCGCCACCGACGAATTGCTGTACTGGTTCTCGCGCCTGTCGCGGGAAAAACGCTTTACCCGCGAGCGCCTCGAGCGCCGCGAATACATCACCCGCGAACACCTGGTCAGCCTGCGCTCCTTCGCCCTGACATCGAGCCGCGATCCATCGCCTGAGCCTACTGCGAGCCCTGCCCATGCATCTTGATCTTTCCGAACTGCCTCAGCTCGCACCGATCTTCCGCGAGCTGTTCAAGGGCTTTCACATCAGCCGCCGCGACCCGGAGCTGTACGCCCAACTGTCGAACTTCCAGGACCAGTACCGCGGCCTGTTCAAGGCCCTGGGCTTCGAACTGGTGTGCGACACCCGTGGTTTCTACTATTTCGTCCCGGAGCTGGCCGCCGCGCAGGTCAACAAGACCGCCCAGCGCCTGTCGCTGTTCACCTTCATCCTGGTTGAACACCTGGCCGACCAGGGCCGCGATCCGATGTCGGTCCTCGATGGCGGCAGCCTCGGCCGCGATGAACTGCCATCGATGCTGGAAAAATACCGCGACCTGTTCATTCAGGCCGAAGTGCAAACCCCGGACGAGCTGGAAGAGAAGATCATGCGCCGCATGACCCAGCTCGGCTTTGCTCACGAAGAAAACGGTATCTACCGCTTCCTGCCGCCGATGCACCGCTTCCTCGATGTCTGCCTGTCGGTCCAGCAAGACCGCGACCTGGCCGCCAGCCTGCACAGCGCCCTGCCGCTGCCAACGCCGGTACTGGTCGAGGAAGAAAGCCCTGAAGAGCTGAACCGCACCGACGACCCGCTCGACCTCAGCCCGTTCGAAGAAAGCGAAGAAGACGCCTTGGCCCGAGCCATCGCCGAAGAGCAACAGGAGATTGACGCATGAGCCAGGAACGCTACGGCATTCGCCGCTTCGCACTGCTCAACACCGCCGGCTACAGCCTCGGCCTGTTCCCCCTGGAACACCCGCTGTCGGTCTACGGTGCCAACAACCTGGGCAAGAGTGCCTCGATCAACGCCCTGCAGTTCCCGATCCTGGCGCGCATGTCCGACATGAGCTTCGGCAAGTACAGCCTGGAACAGTCGCGCCGTTTCTACTTCGCCAGCGACACCAGCTACATCCTCTGTGAGGTCAACCTGCCTCACGGCCCGCACGTGATCGGCGTGGTCGGTCGTGGCCCGGGCGGCGGTTTCGGCCACCAGTTCTTCGCCTACGCCGGCGAGCTGGACCTGGCGCACTACCAGAAGGACGACACCTGCCTGCGCCAGAAGGAGTTGTTCAACAACCTGGAGCGCAATGGCCTCAAAGCCTACGAGCTCAAGCCTGACGAACTGCGTCGCCTGCTGGTCGGCGGCCACACTTCGATCCCGCTCGACCTCACCCTGATCCCGCTGCGCTCCACCAGCGAGCAGAGCCTGAAAACCTTCCGCGCGCTGTTCATCAACCTGCTGCACATGCGTGAAATTACTGCAGCCAAGCTCAAGCAGCTGTTCCTCGATGCCTTCGAGCACAGCCTGCGCTCGGGTAGCGTCGACTACATCGCCGCCTGCGAAGAGGCCTTCCGCGACGTGCGCCGCATGGAGCAGGACTACAACTCGCTGGTCGCTGCCGGCCCGCTGGTCGAGGCCCTGGCCAACGGCGTGGCCCAGCGCGACATCCTGCGCGGCAAGCTGCATCGCCTGTCGCCGCTGCTCGATTCGTTGCTCGGCACCTGGCAGGACTACGCCAGTGCCCGTAAAGAAGAACTGGTGATCCAGGCCGAGCACTACAAGAACGAACAGGACCACCTGCAGAACGACCAGCGCGGCGGCACCCAGGAGCTGATGCGCCTGGAACGCGAAATCACTGGCGTGCAGCGCTGGCTCGGCGAGCTGTCGGTGCTCAAACACCGCTTCGCCCTGGTCGACGACGTCAAGGTTCTGGAGCAGCAACTGCTGGCCGCCAAGGACGCCCACGACGAACTGGCCGGTGCATTGGCCCAGTCCCGTCAGTTCAGCGCCGAAGACCTCGAAGAGCGTCTGCGCGATCTGGAAAAGCGCCTGAAATCGGTCAAGCAACAGCTCGACCATGCCGACAACAACAGCTACGCCCGCCTGCGCGAAGAGTTCTCGCAGCAGGACGTCGAGCGCCTGATGCGCCTGTTCAACGGCGCGCTGTTCAGCCTGCCGCTGGGCGAGCGCGGTATCGAGCTGGATGACAGCGACGTCTGGGTCAAATCCCTGGAAGCGGTGCTCGACGGCTTCATGGGCGAGCGCTTCGAAGCCCCGGGCCTGTCGATCGACCTGTCGCACATCGAGCCGCCTGCCCTGCAGGCCCTGGCCGACCGTGCCGCGCTGCGCGACCAGAAAGAACGTCTGGAGAAAGAGCTCAAGCAGCTCAAGACCCAGCAAGCGGTGGCGGCCGACCGCGCCGCGAGCAAGACCCAGACCGAAGCCCTGTACCAGCAGGTACTGGACGCACAAAAGGCCCTGGAAGATTTCCGCCGCAGCCAGACCCTGGCCGCCGAGGAAGGCGACAAGCTCGAACAGCTGGCGCAGATGGAAGCCGCCCAGGACGAACTGAAGCGCTCCAGCGACGCCTTCACCGAACGCGTCCAGCAACTGTCGGCCAAGCTGCAACTGGTCGGCCGGCAGATCGCCGACATGGAAGCCAAGCAACGCACCCTCGACGACGCCTTGCGCCGCCGCCAGTTGCTGCCGGCCGACCTGCCGTTCGGTACACCGTTCATGGAGCCGGTCGATGACTCCATGGACAACCTGCTGCCCCTGCTCAACGACTACCAGGACAGCTGGCAAGGCCTGCTGCGGGTCGACGGCCAGATCGAAGCGCTGTACGCCCAGGTGCGTCTCAAGGGCGTGGCCAAGTTCGACAGTGAAGACGACATGGAGCGCCGCCTGCAGCTGTTGATCAACGCCTACTCGCACCGTACCGAAGAAGCCCTGACCCTGGGCAAGGCACGCCGCGCGGCCGTCACCGACATTGCCCGGACCCTGCGCAACATCCGCAGCGACTACGACAGCCTCGAGCACCAGCTGGCGCTGTTCAACCGAGAGATCAACAAGCGTCAGGTCTCCAACCTGGAGAGCTTCCGCATTGTCCTGGCGCCGAACAAGGAAGCGCTCAAGCACATCGACCAGATCATCCACAGCGCCGGCCAGTACGAAGAAGGCGAGACCCTGTCGGTGTTCGACCTGAGCGCCAGCGCCGAGCAGGACAACAAGAACGAAGAGGCCAAGGAGTACCTGGCGCGCCTGGTAGCGGCCAACCACAACCAGTTGGGTCTGAAGGACCTGTTCGAACTGGCCTTTGAGATCACCAAGGTCGGTGGCCAGCCGGTGATCCACACCGACATCGACGGCGCGGCATCCAACGGCACCACCATGACCATCAAGGCGCTGACCAACATGTACTTGTTGCTGCACCTGATGGACCGCGACCTGGCCGGTCGCGTGCGCCTGCCGTACTACCTGGACGAGGCAGCCGACATCGACGAACGCAACCAGGCGGCATTGCTGGAAACCAGCCTGCAGCTGGGCTTCGTACCGATTCTGGCGAGTGTGAAGCCGCAGGTCTCGGCGCATGTCGCCATCGACCTGGAAGGCGGTAGCGGGCCGAACGGGATCTACATCGACGAGGCAGACTGGAAGTACATCAGCCGCCGGGATGTGGAGAAGGCGGTAGTGCGCAAAGAAGAAGAGGAAGAAGCTTCAGCCTGAAGCTAATCGCGGGGCAAGCCCGCTCCCACCAGTGGGAGCGGGCTTGCCCCGCGATGAATTCAACCCGGTGTTACTGCTGGGCCCACGGCAAGATCGGAATCGCCGTCACCGCGTTCTGCGGGCTGCCTTCGATCAAGCGATCCGAGTACACCAGATAGACCAGGGTATTGCGCTTCTTGTCGAGGAAGCGCACCACCTGCATGGTCTTGAACACCAGCGAGGTGCGCTCCTTGAACACCTCATCACCGTCCTTGAGCTGCTCCTTGAAGCGAATCGGCCCCACCTGGCGACAGGCGATCGACGCTTCGGCACGGTCTTCAGCCAGGCCCAAGCCACCTTTCACACCACCGGTCTTGGCCCGCGACAGGTAGCAGGTCACCCCTTCCACCTTCGGGTCATCGAAAGCCTCGACGACGATACGGTCGTTCGGCCCGACAAACTTGAACACCGTCGACACCTGACCGATTTCCTCGGCCGAGGCCAGTACCGGCAACGCCAGCAGTGCAGCTGTCACTATCCCTTTGAGCACGGTTGTTTCCTCAGACCAGAATCAGGTTGTCGCGATGCACCAGCTCCGGCTCGGCGCTGTAGCCCAGCAGGCTTTCGATCGCTTCAGACGACTGTCCGATGATTTTCTGCGCCTCAAGGGCGCTGTAATTGGCTAGACCGCGGGCGACTTCCAGGCCATCAGGACCGACGCAAACCACCATCTCGCCACGGCGGAAGCTGCCCTGCACGGTCTTGACCCCGACCGGCAGCAGGCTCTTGTTGTCCTTGCGCAAGGCCTTCACCGCGCCGTCGTCGAGCACCAGGGTGCCACGGGTCTGCAGATGCCCGGCCAGCCATTGCTTGCGCGCCGCCAGCATGCCGCGCTCAGGCGACAACAGGGTGCCAAGACGTTCGCCAGCCTTGAGGCGGTCGAGCACGCGCTCCAGACGCCCGCCAACGATGATCGTATGGGCACCGGAACGTGCAGCCAGACGCGCAGCACGCAGCTTGGTCTGCATGCCGCCACGGCCGAGGGCACCACCAGTACCACCGGCTACCGCATCCAGGCTCGGATCGTCGGCACGGGCTTCATAGATCAACTTCGCATCGGGGTTGTTGCGCGGGTCGGCATCGAACATGCCGTCGCGGTCGGTGAGGATCACCAGCAGGTCGGCTTCGACCAGGTTGGCCACCAACGCGGCCAGGGTGTCGTTGTCACCGAAACGGATTTCGTCGGTGACCACCGTGTCGTTCTCGTTGATCACCGGCACCACGCCCAGCTCGACGAGCGTGCGCAAGGTACTGCGGGCGTTGAGGTAACGCTTGCGGTCGGAGAGGTCATCGTGGGTCAGGAGGATCTGCGCGGTGTGCCGGCCATGCTCGGCAAAGCTCGATTCCCAGGCCTGCACCAGGCCCATCTGGCCGATTGAAGCCGCAGCCTGCAGCTCGTTCATCGCACTCGGTCGCTTGGCCCAGCCCAGGCGGCTCATCCCGGCGGCAACCGCCCCGGACGACACCAGAACCAATTCCACACCCGCCTCATGCAACGCTACCATCTGCTCGACCCAGACCCCCATGGCCGCGCGATCCAGGCCCTTGCCATCTGCTGTCAGCAGGGCACTGCCGATCTTCACCACCCAGCGCTGCGCACCCGTCACCTTGCTCCGCATCTTCTTCCAACCTATATAGATCTTTAGATACTAAAACGCCGCTCCAGAGAGCGGCGTTTAGTGTACTGCAACGAATCAGTCGCGCACGTAAATGATTTCCGGACCGTCTTCGTCGTCCTCATCCCAATCGTCGTCATCGTCGTCGCCGATGTCGTGCACGCTCTTCACGCCGCTACGGCGCAAGGCACGCGCGTCGTCCAGCGCCTGCAACTGGGCACGGGCTTCGTCTTCGATACGCTGATCGAGGTCAGCCAGCTCTTCGGCGTAGGCCGGGTCGTTGGCCAGGCGGTCGGCGCGGTCTTCGAGGTAGCGCATGATGTCGCGGCTGAGCTGCTCGGTACCCTGCTTGGAGATCGCCGAGATCACATAGACCGGGCCTTCCCACTGCAGACGCTCGACCACTTCCTTGACGCGCTCGTCACGCTCGTCGTCCATCAGCATGTCGGTCTTGTTCAGCACCAGCCAGCGGTCACGCTCGGCCAGCGACGGGCTGAAGCGGGTCAGCTCGTTGACGATCACTTCGGCGGCATCGGCGCTGCTGCTTTCATCCAGCGGCGCGAGGTCGACGAGGTGCAGCAGCAGGCGGGTACGCGCCAGGTGCTTGAGGAAGCGGATACCCAGGCCGGCACCGTCGGAGGCGCCTTCGATCAGGCCGGGAATGTCGGCGATGACGAAGCTCTTCCAGCGGTCGACGCTGACCACGCCCAGGTTTGGCACCAGGGTGGTGAACGGATAGTCGGCGACTTTCGGCTTGGCGGCCGACACCGAACGGATGAAGGTACTTTTGCCGGCGTTCGGCAAGCCCAGCAGACCGACGTCGGCCAGTACTTTCATTTCCAGTTTCAGGTCACGCTGCTCACCCGGCTTGCCTGGGGTGGTCTGGCGTGGCGCACGGTTGGTACTGGATTTGAAACGGGTGTTGCCCAGGCCGTGCCAGCCGCCCTGAACCACCATCAATTTCTGGCCAGGCTTGACCAGGTCGCCGATGACTTCCTGGGTGGCGGCGTCGATCACCGTGGTGCCGACCGGCACGCGCAGGATCAGGTCGTCGCCTTTCTTGCCGGTGCAGTCGGTGCTGCCGCCGTTGGAGCCGCGCTGGGCGTCGAAATGACGGGTGTAACGGTAGTCGACCAGGGTGTTGAGATTCTCGTCGGCAACCATGAACACCGAGCCGCCGTCACCACCGTCACCGCCGTTGGGACCACCGTTCTCGATGAATTTTTCGCGGCGGAAGCTCATGCAACCGTTACCGCCATCACCGGCTTTGACCCGGATCGATACTTCGTCAACAAACTTCATAAAAACCGCCTCTCGTCAGCTGGACGAGCTGAGTGACACAAAGACATAAGGCTCTTGCAAAAGTGAGCGCGGCGGCCCCGTCACGACAGTAACAACCCACGCCGGCAGCCCATACAAACAGCTTTGCAAGAGACTCACCCCACAAACGAAAAAGCCCCGTCGCGAGACAGGGCTTTTCCAGCGTTCGCGCGATTACTCGGCGACAACGCTCACGTAACGACGACCGAAGGCGCCTTTTACTTCGAACTTGATCTTACCCGCGATCTTGGCGAACAGGGTGTGATCCTTGCCCATGCCAACGCCGTAGCCAGCGTGGAATTGGGTGCCGCGCTGACGCACGATGATGTTGCCAGGAATGATAGCCTGGCCGCCATACATCTTCACGCCAAGGCGTTTGGCTTCTGAGTCGCGACCGTTACGGGTACTACCACCAGCTTTTTTGTGTGCCATGGTTCAATTCTCCAGAAATGGATTCAGGCGATTAAGCCGAAATACCGGTGATCTTGATTTCGGTGAACCACTGGCGGTGGCCCATACGCTTCATGTGGTGCTTACGGCGGCGGAACTTGATGATGCGAACTTTGTCGTGACGACCTTGGGAGATCACTTCAGCAACAACTTTGGCACCAGCAACGACTGGAGCGCCGATGTTCACGTCGTCGCCATTGGCAACCAACAGAACGCGGTCGAAAGTCACGGATTCGCCAGTGGCGACTTCCAGTTTTTCGATTTTCAGGTATTCACCTTCGGCGACTTTGTACTGCTTGCCACCGGTAACAATTACTGCGTACATGGGTATTTCTCCGATAATCCTGCTCACCCAGCTCTTTATAGGAAGAGTATTGGCTGGCATGGCTGCATAGGGCTGGAACGGCCCAGTGCAATTGCGTAAGGCAGGTGCTGCCCAGGAAGTTCAGGGTGCGCGATTGTACGCAAGCCGCTCGCCCCTTGCAAGTCCCGCCCCCGGCCTGCGGGGACCGCGCCTTGACACGCCGGGACCCGCGACCTAGCATGCCGCGCAACCTTTATGGAGCACCTGTGGCCGATGCAACCCCAAGCTTTCTACCGAGCGGTAGCGGACGACTTCAGCGCCGTTGACGAGATTATCAAGAAACAGCTGACTTCGCGTGTACCGCTGGTATCGAAAATCGGCGACTACATCACTTCAGCCGGTGGCAAGCGCTTGCGCCCGCTGCTGGTGCTGCTGTGTGGCAAGGCCCTGGGTCGCGAAGGCGACGACGTGCGCCTGCTGGCCGCCACTATCGAATTCCTGCACACCGCCACCCTGCTGCACGACGACGTGGTCGACATGTCCGGCATGCGCCGCGGCCGGTCCACCGCCAATGCCCTGTGGGGCAACGCACCGAGCGTGCTGGTTGGTGATTTCCTCTATTCGCGCTCGTTCGAGATGATGGTCGAACTGGGCTCGATGCCGGTCATGCAGATCCTCTCCAAGGCCACCCGGGTCATCGCCGAGGGCGAAGTCCTGCAGCTGTCCAAGGTCCGCGACGCGAGCACCACCGAAGAAGTCTACATGGACGTCATCCGCGGCAAGACCGCGATGCTGTTCGAGGCCTCGACCCACAGTGCCGCCGCCCTGGCCCAGGCCACCCCTGAGCAAAGCGAAGCGCTGCGCACCTTCGGTGATCACCTGGGCGTAGCCTTCCAGCTGGTCGACGACCTGCTCGACTACAAAGGCGATGCGCAAACTCTGGGCAAGAACGTCGGCGACGACCTGGCCGAAGGCAAGCCAACCCTGCCGCTGATCTACACCATGCGCGAAGGCACCGCCGAACAGGCTGCACTGGTGCGCCAGGCGATCCAGAAAGGCGGCATCGAAGACCTCGAAAGCATCCGTGCGGCGGTCGAAGCTTCCGGCTCTTTGGACTACACCGCGCAACTGGCCCGCGACTACGTGGCCCGCGCCATCGCCTGCCTGGACGTGCTGCCAGCCAGCGAGTACCGCGATGCCCTGGTGGAACTGAGCGAATTCGCGGTCGCCCGTACCCACTGATCCCGCCTCTGGCCCATCGCTCGATGGGCCCGATTACCCTCTGACGGACAAAACCCTATACAATGTAGGTTTTGTACCTGTACGTCTTGAGGAACCCTAGTGAGCACTTTGCCACCCTGCCCTAAATGCAACTCCGAATACACCTACGAAGACGGCGCCCAGCTGATCTGCCCCGAGTGCGCACACGAGTGGTCCGCCGCCGGTGAAGCCGAGGCAGTGAGCGATGAAGCGGTCAAGAAGGATTCGGTGGGCAACGTCCTGCAGGACGGCGATACCATCACCGTGATCAAGGACCTGAAGGTCAAAGGCACCTCGCTGGTGGTCAAGGTCGGCACCAAGGTCAAGAACATCCGCCTGTGCGATGGCGACCACGACATTGACTGCAAGATCGACGGCATCGGCCCGATGAAGCTGAAATCCGAATTCGTCCGCAAGGTCTGAGTCCCGGTAGTTTCGGGGCTGCCAGCCAGCCTCGAAACATTTCGCCAAACACCGTTGGGCGATTTTTTCCCAATAGTCTCTTGCTATTTTGATAATAAGAATTATTCTCATTGAACGCTTTCAAGGAGAATAGCCATGACTTATCTGATAGACGCCTGGCTTGACCGCCCGCATCCTTACCTGCGCATCCTGCACCGGGAAACCGGCGAAGTCTGTGCCGTGCTCGAACAAGAAGCACTGGACGAACTGCGCGATCAGGGTGACCTGGACCTTAACGGTTTGAATTCAAGTGAGCCGATTGTGCTCAAGGAACTGGTGAGGAACCTGTTCCTGTTCTGCTATGCGCGGGCGTTGCGCCCTGGCGGTGGAGCCGAGTGGAACTGAAAAAGCATCGCTGGCAAGGCCAGCTCCCACAGAGACCCGGTTGATCTTTAGATCAGTGCAATCCTGTGGGAGCCGGCCTTGCCGGCGATGAGGGCCAAAAGGCCCTGCGCAGTGCTTACAGTACGTCCAGCAGCTCGACGTCGAACACCAGTACGCTGTGCGGCGGGATGCTGCCAACGCCCTGAGCGCCGTAAGCCAGCTCGCTCGGAACGTACAGGCGCCATTTGCTGCCGGCGTTCATCAGTTGCAGGGCTTCGGTCCAGCCAGCGATCACGCCGCTGACCGGGAACTCTGCTGGCTGACCACGCTCGTAGGAGCTGTCGAACACAGTGCCGTCGATCAGGGTGCCGTGGTAGTGAGTGCGCACGCTGTCGTCACGGGTCGGCTTGGCGCCTTCACCAGCGGTCAGCACTTCGAACTGCAGGCCCGAAGCCAGGGTGGTGATGCCGTCACGCTTGGCGTTTTCAACCAGGAAGGCCTTGCCTTCACCAGCAGCAGCTTCGGCCTTGGCCGCGGCTTCAGCCTGCATGATTTCACGGATGACCTTGAAGCTGGCCGACAGGTCTTCTTCGCTGACGCGGCTGTCTTTGCCGTTGAAAGCGTCGGTCAGGCCGGCCAGGATTGCGTCCAGGCTAACACCCGGTGGCGGGTTGTCACGCAGTTGGCCACCCAGCTGACGGCCGATGCCGTAGCTGACGCGAGTTTCGTCGGTAGACAGGTTGATTTCGGACATTTGCTTGCTCCGCTGCAGGGCGCACGACAACCGCGCCCTTTATGAAAAGGGCGAGCAGCCTAGCACACTGCGGCAAAGCAGTTCAGCTACCAGGCAGAACGGCGTGGCATCGGGATTTTCAGGTCACCGTCACCGGCGCTGCCTGCGCCGCACATCTCGTCATCCATCGACCAGTGCACCATGTGCACCGGCACGGCTGGCAAGCCATTGAGCAGACGCTGCGCATCGACCACAGAATGCACTTTCACGCGCTGTCCATGTTTGTCATCCAGTGGATGGGCATGGCCTTTCACCCGTGCTTCGATAATGAAATCGCCGCCTTCGAGGGCGATCAGGTTGAGTTCTTCGACATGGCCGGCCCTGGCCTCGGTGCTCAGTTGTTGAAGGTTCATGGTGATACCTCGCGACGGGAACGTGAGCAGGTACTTCAAATGACCGTTCATTTTTTGTACAGCCGGCGCCAAAGCACAAGGCAAAAACGCAACCGCCCGTCCGTTTTGCAACGGACGGGCGGTCATGTGAGTCGCTAAGCGGGTCGATCAGTGCTTGGTCAGCTTGTCCAGGTAACCCATGGCGAAGGCCGATACCACGAAGGTCATGTGGATGATCACGTACCACATCAGGTACTCGGTCTCGATGTTGCGTGCATCCATGAACACCCGCAGCAGATGGATCGAGGAGATCGCCACGATCGACGCCGCCACCTTCATCTTCAGCGAAGACGAGTCCATCTTGCCCAGCCAGTTGAGCTTTTCCTTGTCTTCGTCGATGTCCAGCTGGGAAACGAAGTTCTCGTAACCGGAAATCATCACCATCACCAGCAGACCACCGACCAGGGCCATGTCGATCAGCGAAAGGATCACCAGGATCAGGTCAGCCTCGGCCAGCGAGAAGATATTGGGCAGTACATGGAAGATCTCCTGGAAGAACTTCAGTGCCAGCGCCAGCAGGCCCAACGACAGACCAAAATAGATCGGGGCGAGCAGCCAGCGCGAGGCATACATCGCATTTTCGATAATACGTTCCATTGAAAACTCGTCAGGTGGCAAAAAAAGCGAGCGCGAGTATAACAGCCAGCCATGACAGAAAAAGCCCGTGGCACGCTGCCACAGGGGCAGCGCCGGGCGTTGTTGCGGTGCCTGCGGATCGACGCTTCAGGTTTCCGGGTTGAACTGGAAGTCGCCGACGTGATGGACACGCTCACCATTGATCCGGCGTAACTGGGCCTGCAGATGCACGCACCAGATCTGCGGATCGTCGGCCACCTGATAGCCATGCAGGGTCAGGCTGTCGACAATCGCGTCGAGCACCGACTCGGCCACAAACGGCCCGTGAAAAGGCCCCTGGGCTTTGATCGCGGAAGGTTGCTCGCCAGCCATGCCGGCGGCAAATAAAAGGGTCCACATGCCGTTGTCACCGGCCAGTGGGCGAATGCTGCATTCAATGCGGGTCACCAGGCCCAGGCATTGGCGGGTGAGGCTGAGGCTGCGCGGCATGGCGACGATCCTCGGTAAACCCTGGTTCAGCCCTGCGGGCAAGGCTGTTTCGATCCTGTAATGACTACGATCCCTGAATTGAAGAATAGAAGAAATCCGCTGCCGCGTGGAAAAACCGGCGCCCAGCGGTCATGACCGCTGCGGCGCCGATTATTTGACTCAGGACGACTTCACCTGAGCCAGGGCTTGCTCGGCATGCTCTTTCTCGGCCTCTTTGAGCTCCTCTTCGCTGATCATCTCGGCGATCACCCGCAGACGCTCTACCACGCGGGCGTTGACGCTGCCCTCGGGGAATTCGCCTTCGGCATCCGGCTCACCGGCCGGCTCGCCGACCAGCAGGCTCAACGCCTCGTCAGCCTGGCTGACCGCATAGACGTGGAACATGCCTGCACGCACCGCCTGCAACACGCGCTCGTCGAGCATCAGCGTGGCGACGTTGGCACGCGGAATGATCGCGCCCTGCTCGCCCGTCAGTCCGCGGGCCTCGCACAGGCGGAAGAAGCCTTCGATTTTCTCGTTGACCCCGCCAACCGCCTGCACTTCGCCGAACTGGTTGATGGAACCGGTGATGGCAAAGCACTGCTTGAGCGGGGTTTTCGACAGCGCCGAGATCAGCGTGCAGGCCTCGCCCAGCGACGCACTGTCACCGTCCACGTAACCGTAGGACTGCTCCAGGGCAATACTCGCGGAAATCGCCAGGGGGAACTCCTGGGCATAACGGCTGCCCAGGTATCCGGTGAGGATCATCACGCCTTTGGAGTGAATCGGCTGACCGAGGTTGACCTCACGCTCGATATCGACAATGCCGCTGCCACCGGGATAAACCGTGGCGGAGATGCGCGCGGGGATACCGAAGGCCGAATCACCGACTTCCAGCACGGTCAGGCCGTTGCACTTGCCGACCGCAGCGCCTTCGGTGTCGATGAGGATGATCCCGGCCAGCATGTCGTCGAGGATGCGCTGCGAGACCCGGCCGGTGCGGGTCGCCTTGGCCTTGAGCGCCCGTTCGATATGACCGGCATCGGTCATCTCGTCGTTGGCCAGGTGACGAATGAAATCCGCCTCGCTGACCAGCTGGAACAGGTCGCCAATACGCGCCGACAAACGCCCCTGATGTTCGGCCAGGCGCGCACTGTAGGTCGCCAGACGCGCCACCGCATCGGCGCTCAGCGGTGCCATGCCCTCCTCGCTGGTGCGGGTCTTGAGCAACTGGGCGAACTGCTCCAGGCTCTCGTCGACCATGGGGATGTCTTCGTCGAAGTCCACCAGCACCCGGAACATTTCCTGGAAGTCCGGATCGTGGTCCTGCAAGGCGTAGTACAGCTGGCGCGAGCCGATGATCACCACCTTGATGTTCAGCGGCAGCATCTGCGGGTTCAGCGTGACGGTGGCCAGGCGGCCATATTCACCGAGCGGCGACTCCATCTTCAGCTTGCGCGATTGCAGGGCGCGCTTGAGCGCATCCCAGACAAACGGCTCACCGAGCATCTTCTCCGCTTCGAGGATCAGGAAGCCGCCATTGGCCCGGTGCAAAGCGCCGGGGCGCAGCTGGCGGTAGGTGGTGTAGAGCGCGCCCTGGTCGGTGCTGTATTCGATCCGGCCAAACAGGTTGTCGTAGGTCGGGTGCGGCTCGAACACCACCGGAGCGCCACCACTGACGTGATGGCCGACCACCAGGCTTGGTGCGTATTGCTCTTCCAGCAGCTTGCGCGCCTGGGCGTCAGTCTTGCTGTCATCGACCAGTTGCTCGACCACGGTACGCAGCAGATAAACCTGCATACCCTGCAGGTAGGCACACACGGCAGCATTCTCGGCGTACTTTTCAGACAGCGGCGCAAGCAAAGGCTGGAGCGCCAGGGTGATGGTTTCTTCGTTCAGTTGGCGCAGCTGATTGTTCGATTCGCGCTTCCACTGCGGCAGGCTGGCCAGCTCTTCATTGAGGCGCTCTTCAAGGACGGCGATATCTTCATGGAAGCGCTCGCGCTCGGCCTCCGGCAACTGGGCGAATTCCGCCTCGTCGAGCGCCTTGCCATCGGCCATCGGCGTGAAGGCGACGTTGCTGCTGTCGCGGTACAGGGCCACGTCCTTTTCCAGCGAAGCGCGCTCGATGACATCCAGGGCACGGTCATAGCGCTGATTGAAGGCGCGGTCGATGGCGCTTTTCTTCTGCTGGTAGGACGGGTGCTCGAACACCGCCGGGAAGGTGGCCAGCAGGTTGTCGATCAGACCGCCGATATCGCTGATGAACGCCCCGGCGCTGCCCGGCGGCAGTTCCAGGGCGCGCGGCTCGCGCGGCTCGTCGAAATTGTTGACGTAAACCCAGTCCGACGGCGTTTGCAGGCGCTTGCCTTCGGCCTTGAGGTAACGTTTGACGAACGAGAAACGCCCGGTGCCGGGCTCACCCATGACAAACACGTTGTAACCGGGACGGGGCATGGCGACGCCGAACTGCAAGGCTTCGACAGCACGTTCCTGGCCAAGCACACCGCGAAAAGGCTCCAGATCATTGGTGGTGGAAAAGGCGAACTGTTCGGCGGAAAACGGCCGGGTCAAGGCTTCTGGCGCAAGACGCAGGCTCGCAGCGACAGGATCGGGCATCGGGCTTCCTTACTTCGGCGGGGCAGATGACGGCATTCTGGCGCCGCCTGCCCGCGCCTTGCAAGGCTCATCAGCACAATATGTCGCAGGGTCGAAAACCCGCGCCAGATCAACCTTCCTCAGCAATTTTTCGCAATAAATCACGGAACCCTTAGATCGTGCCTAAACTCCATTACTGCGCGGCTGGGTAAACAACCGACCCGCCCCTGGCAACTCTGCTGACAGACATGCCAGACAACCCTGACCTTTGCTATCGACGACTAGAAAGAGAACAAAGCTATGAAACGGATTCTTCTGGGTACTCTGTTCACCGCGGTTTCCCTCAACGCCATGGCCCAGGCCCCTGGTGGACCGGACTGCGGCTGGGGCAACATGCTGTTCGAGGGCCAGCGCGGCACACCGGCCCACTTCCTCGCCTCCACCACCAACGGTACATCCGGCAACGCTACATTCGGCATGACCTCGGGCACCAACGGCTGCTCGACCAACGCGGCACTGACCTATGGCGGTAAATCCTGGTTCGCCATGAACGGCATGATGAACGAGCTCTCCGAAGACATGGCCAAAGGTCAGGGCGAAGCGCTGACCACCTACGCCGTGGTACTTGGCGTCGCCCCGGAAGACCGTGCGCACTTTGCCGCCGTCACCCACCAGCACTTCCAGGAAATCTTCAAGACTGCGGATGTGACTGCCGAAGACGTTCACAGCAACACCCTGGCGGTACTCAAAAGCGATCCACGCCTGGCCAAATACGCGCCCCAGGCTTAAGCTCGGCCCACCCGCCCCAGGCCGGGGCGGGTTGTTTCCTGCCTCTATCGGCATCATTCAGACGTAGTTGCCCGACATGCTCAAACGCCTTGCCTACCTGGCGCTCTGTGCCTGCGCCCCGCTGCAAGCTGCTCCCTCGTTCGATGACACGCGCCTTGCGCAACTGGCCGCCGACCGTTACTGGATTTCCCTGGGCCACTACGAGACCGCCAAGCTCGGCGGCTGGCGCAGCTATGTCGATGACCGGCGCTTCTTCCTCGCCGAGGACGGTGCCCACCATCCCGACCAGGAGCTGCGTGCCACGCTGCAGGCCCTGTATGCACCGGCCAGTCTGGGCGACAAACATGCGCAATGTGTATTCCCGGCACGCACCCGCTGGCTGCGCGAACAACTGCAGCTCGATGACCTGCCGGCGCCGGACTGCAAGGAATACACCCAGTGGTACAAGGACGTCTCACCGCACAGTGCGGTAATGATCTTCCCTGCCGCCTACCTCAACAGCCCCTCGTCGATGTTCGGCCACACTCTGCTGCGCATCGACCAGGCCGACGTGCAGAGCAACGAGACCGCCCTGCTCAGCTATGCGATCAACTTCGGCGCCTACATCGAAGGCAACGACAACAGCATCCTCTACGCCTGGAAAGGCCTGATGGGCGGCTATCCGGGACTGTTCGCGCTGGTGCCGTACCAGGAAAAACTCTCCGAGTACCGCAGCCTGGAAAACCGCGACCTGTGGGAATACCGCCTTAACCTGACGCCGGAAGAAACCGGGCGCATGGTCGAACATGTCTGGGAGCTCAAACAGATTCAGTTCGACTACTTCTTCTTCGACGAAAACTGCTCCTACCGGCTGCTCGAATTGCTTCAGGTCGCCCGGCCGGGCCTGGATCTCACTTCACAGTTTCCCCTGACCGCGATTCCCACCGACACGGTCAAGGCGGTCAAGCAGTCGGGCCTGGTGGAACGCATCGACTATCGGCCGTCGCGCGAGCGCGAATTGCTGGAGCGCGCCAAGCCGCTGGACGCCGCGGAGCAGCAACAAGTGCTGGCGGTCAGTGCCGATACGGCGCACCTGCAAAGTGCCGAGTTCAGCGCCCTGCCGCGCGAGCGCCAGGCGCTGGTCCAGGATGCCGCCTACCGCCTCGAACGCTACCGCGCCAACGGTCAGGAGCGCGACCCGGCACGTACCCAACGCAGCTTCGAGCTGCTGCGGGCGATCAACCGCAACCCGGCGCCAGAACTGGATATCGAACGCCCGGGCCTGCCTGAAGATGGCCACCAGTCACGTACCTGGCAACTTGGCGTAGGTACCCGCGAAGACCGCGCCTTTGCCGAATACGGCTTGCGCATGGCCTACCACGATCTCAACGACAACGCCTATGGCTTCCCCCTCGGCGCACAGATCGAGATCCTCCAGCTCAAGGTGCGCCAGTACGAGAACAACGACTGGCAGGTCCAGCGCCTGGACCTGGCCACCATCCGCTCGCTGACGCCGCGCAACGACCTGCTGCAACCCTGGTCGTGGCAGGTGACCGGCGGCCTTGAGCGGGTGCTGGGCAAGCATGACGATGAAGTGCTGGTCAGCCACGTCAATGGCGGCGCGGGCGGCACCTGGCAACTGGCCGACGAAATGCTCGGCTTTGCCCTGGGTACGGTGAGGGTCGAACATAACAACGACTTCGCGGAGTTCATTGCTCCGGCTGCCGGCTTCAACACCGGTCTGCTGTGGCGCAATCCGTTGGGCAATCTGAGTGTCGAGGCGAAGGCCGATTATTTCACCAATGGCGAAGTGCGCCGTAGCCTGAGCCTGAACCAGCAGTGGGAGCTGTCCCGTGACCTGGGTTTGCGCCTGAGTGCCAAGCGTGAATTCAGTCAGCTGGCGACGGCGCAGAACGAGGTGATGCTGGAGTTGAAGTGGTACCACTACTGATCCTATCGCGGGGCAAGCCCGCTCCCACAAGCACTGTGGGAGCGGGCTTGCCCCGCGATAGCTTCACACCGTTTTGACGCATCACCGACAACTGCTCACCTAGACTTATCCACAGATTGCGGAGAGTCCGAAGATGCAGCGGTGCGGGTGGGTGCTGGGCGTAATGATGTTACTTACAGGTTGCCAATCAACCCACGAACAATTGATCAACCAAGGCTATCCACCCGCCTATGCCGATGGCTTTCAGGACGGCTGCAGCAGCGGTCGCCAGGCAGCCGGGGTAATGGCCGGGGATTTTCGCAAGGACGTGCCCCGCTACCTGCACAATCGCCAGTACGAAACCGGCTGGGACGACGGTTTCCGCCAGTGCCATGCCATGCAGGAAAACCAGGACTTGCAGGACTACCGTGCGCGTCATTGGGATGAACGCGACGAACAGTGGCAGGAAGAGAAAGACCGCGATGCGGCGCGCGCCTACCGACGTAAATAGGTCGCGAACGGACAACCCCGACACCTCTTGATCTGTCAGCATGGTCTCTATGCATAGGAGGCCATCAATGAGCCGAGCATTCGTCAACGAAGACCAGGCTGCCGCCCAGGCCGACCAGCCGGTGGAACGCAAGATCAGCGAACAGCCCAACTACGTCACTGCCCAGGGCCTGGCCCAGTTGCAACAACGGCTAGTCGAGCTGCACGCCCTGCACAGCGAATTGCAGGCCCAGGGCGAGCACACCGACAAGCAACGCCTGGCCGACACAGAGCGCGACCTGCGCTACTTCACTGCCCGCGTACAGAGCGCCCAGGTCGTTGCCAAGGCGAGCGCATCAGACAAGGTGCAGATTGGCAGTCGGGTGATTTTTATCGATGAACAGAACCAGCAGCACCAGGTGCAGTTGGTCGGTGAAGATCAGGCCGATGCTGGCAAGGGCCTGATCAACTGGGGCTCACCACTGGGCCGGGCACTGCTGGGAGCTGCGCCCGGTGACGAGGTACTGTGGCGACGACCGGCAGGGGATCTGTCGATCGAGATCGTCGCCATCGAGCCTGAGGTTTAGACCACGCCCTGGGCCAGCATGGCGTCGGCAACCTTGACGAAGCCGGCGATGTTGGCGCCTTTGACGTAGTTGATCCGGCCGTTTTCCTCGCCATAGTGCACACAGGCGTGGTGGATCGACTGCATGATGTTGTGCAGTTTGCTGTCCACTTCGCCAGCGGTCCACAGCAGGCGCATGGCGTTCTGCGACATTTCCAGGCCGCTCACCGCAACACCGCCAGCGTTGGAGGCCTTGCCCGGAGCGAACAGGATGCCCGCCTCGATAAAGATATCCACAGCGTCGAGAGTGGTCGGCATGTTCGCGCCTTCAGCCACGCAGATGCAGCCGTTACGCAGCAGGGTGCGGGCGTCTTCGCCATTCAGTTCGTTCTGGGTGGCGCACGGCAGGGCGATATCGCATGGCAGGTTCCATGGCGTCTGGCCCTTGCGGAACTCCAGGCCGAAACGTTCGGCCAGCTCGCTGATGCGGCCGCGCTTGACGTTTTTCAGCTCCATCAGCGCATCCCACTGCTCGTCGGTCATGCCGGCTTCGCAGAACAGGGTGCCTTCGGAGTCGGACAGCGAGATCACCTTGCCGCCCAGGTCCATGACCTTGCGCGCGGCATACTGGGCAACGTTGCCGGAACCGGAGATCGCCACGCGGCGACCGTCGATGCGCAGGTCCTGACGCTTGAGCATCTCTTCGGCGAAGTACACGCAACCATAGCCGGTCGCTTCCGGACGGATCAGGCTGCCACCGTAGGTCATGCCCTTGCCGGTCAGCACCGAGGTGAACTGGTTGGCCAGACGCTTGTACTGGCCGAACATGAAGCCGATCTCGCGAGCGCCGACACCGATGTCACCGGCTGGCACATCCAGATCCGCGCCGATGTGGCGGTACAGCTCGCTCATGAAGGCCTGGCAGAAGCGCATGACTTCGGCATCGCTCTTGCCCTTCGGATCGAAGTCCGAGCCACCTTTGCCGCCGCCCATGGGCAGCGAGGTCAGGGAGTTCTTGAACACTTGCTCGAAGGCCAGGAACTTCAGCACGCCGAGGTTCACCGAGGGGTGGAAACGCAGGCCGCCCTTATACGGGCCGATGGCGCTGCTCATCTGGATACGGTAGCCGCGGTTGACGTGGACCTTGCCCGCGTCATCAACCCACGACACGCGGAACAGGATTGCCCGCTCAGGTTCGACCATACGTTCAAGAATGCCGGCCTGAAGGTAATGCGGATTGGCCTCAAGGAATGGCCAGAGACTGCGCAGCACTTCTTCGACTGCCTGGTGGAACTCAGGCTGGGCAGGGTCGCGCTGTTTCAGGCGCGCAAGGAAATCTTCGACGGATTCGATCATAGACACTTCACCAGATAGAGATTTGGACTTATTGGTTTTTTTCCAGACTCTACCAAGAACCAGTCGCACCGGAACAGAGCGAGATGTCGTTTTTATGAAATTAAATGGTGCATTTGTATAAGTGTATACATTCTCGGGGCAAGCCCGCTCCCATAGCCCCGCGAAAAAAAACGGGACCCGAAGGCCCCGTTTCAGTGCAAAACCCGAAGGGTTATGCCAGTTTTTTGTGCCGTACCCGGTGTGGCTGGGCAGCAGCTTCGCCGAGACGCTTCTTGCGATCGGCTTCGTACTCGGTGTAGTTGCCTTCGAAGAACACCGCTTGCGAATCATCTTCGTAAGCCAGGATGTGGGTCGCCACACGGTCCAGGAACCAGCGATCGTGAGAGATCACAATGGCGGCACCCGGGAAGTCCAGCAGGGCTTCTTCCAGCGAACGCAGGGTTTCTACGTCGAGGTCGTTGGACGGTTCGTCGAGCAGCAGGACGTTGCCGCCCTCTTTCAGGGTCAGGGCCAGGTGCAGACGGCCACGCTCACCACCGGAGAGGTCCTTGACGAACTTCTGCTGATCGCCGCCCTTGAAGTTGAAGCGACCGACGTAGGTCCGCGACGGGATCTCGTAGGTGCCGATACGCAACTGGTCGGAACCGTCGGAGATCTGCTGGAACACGGTCTTGTTGCCATCCAGGTCTTCGCGGCTCTGGTCAACGCAGGCCAGTTGCACGGTTTCACCGATCTCGATGCTGCCCGAGTCCGGCTGTTCCTTGCCCATGAGCATGCGGAACAGGGTCGATTTACCGGCACCGTTACCGCCGATCACGCCGACGATGGCGCCTTTAGGCATGCTGAACGACAGGTTGTCGATCAGTACGCGGTCGCCATAGCCTTTGGTGACGTTCTTGAATTCGATGACCTTGTCGCCCAGGCGCGGACCGGCCGGGATGTAGATCTCGTTGGTTTCGCTGCGCTTCTGGAATTCCTGCGACTGCATTTCTTCGAAGCGTTGCAGACGGGCCTTGGATTTGGACTGACGAGCCTTGGCGCCTTTGCGCACCCACTCCAGTTCTTCCTTCATGGCCTTTTCGTGGGCCGACTGCTGCTTGGATTCCTGGGCCAGACGATCAGACTTGGCTTCCAGCCAGCCTGAGTAGTTGCCTTCGTACGGAATACCGGCGCCGCGGTCGAGTTCGAGGATCCAGCCAGCGACGTTGTCGAGGAAGTAACGGTCGTGGGTAATCGCTACCACGGTGCCCGGGAAGTCGTGGAGGAAGTGTTCCAGCCAGGCGACGGAGTCGGCATCCAGGTGGTTGGTCGGTTCGTCGAGCAGCAGCATGTCGGGGGCCGACAGCAGCAGACGGCACAGCGCCACACGGCGCTTTTCACCACCGGACAGGTGTTCGACCTTGGCCTCCCACGCCGGCAGGCGCAGGGCATCGGCAGCGACTTCCAGCTGGCGCTCGAGGTTGTGGCCGTCGCTGGCCTGCAGGATGGCTTCAAGCTTGGCCTGTTCGGCGGCCAGCTTGTCGAAGTCGGCATCCGGCTCGGCGTAAGCGGCGTAGACCTCGTCCAGACGCGCCTGGGCGTCCTTGATCACGCTGACCGCTTCCTCGACCACTTCACGAACGGTCTTGCTCGGGTCCAGCTGCGGTTCCTGTGGCAGGTAACCGATGTTCAGGTCCGGCATCGGACGGGCTTCGCCGTCGAACTCTTTGTCGACGCCAGCCATGATCTTGAGCAGGGTGGATTTACCCGAGCCGTTCAGGCCGAGCACGCCGATCTTGGCGCCGGGGAAAAACGACAGGGAGATGTTCTTCAAGATTTCCCGCTTCGGCGGGACAACTTTGCCCAGCCGATGCATGGTGTAGACGTATTGAGCCATGGAAAAACCTAGCGTCAGAGACGAAAAAATGAGCGCGAAACAAATGAAGGGAGCCGCAGCCCCCAGGAAAGGGCCAAAGCTACCGCAATGCGCCTTGTTGGGCAAACCGCCGACGAACAGGGCTGGCACTTTGCCACATTTGCGGGCATGCTAGCCGCCCTTCGGGCGTCAGGCTTATAGTGCGTGACCAGAGTAGCCGCCAGGGACCGTGGCGCTTGCAAGCCAGCAGCTCTAAACCTGCCATCCAGCCATACCGCAGGATCATCGCTTGACCAATCTCACTCAGCCGACATCCCTGCGCACGCCGTCCAGCGCACCCGGCTCTGCATTACGCGGTTCTCTGAAAAGCGCGCTGGCTCTGCTGGTCCTGCTGTTGCTCGGCTTGCTGCTCTGGCAACTGGTCGACCAGTACCGCCACACCCAGGCCGACCAGTACCAGCACAGCCTTAATGCCAGCGCCGAACTGGCCGATCACATGGCCCTGAGCATGTCGCTCAAGGCGCAGGTGGCCCACAACATTGTTCAGCCTTACCGTTCGTCGCCAAGCCCTGCGCAACTGCCGGATATCCTCGCGAAACTGCAGGCCCGACTGCCGGCCTTGCAGAGCCTGGTGTGGATCGATTCCCAAGGCAAGGTGCTCAGCGACAGCCTCGGCGCCACCCCGGATCGTCATGTTGTGGATGAGCTGCTGCGGCTCAACCAGGGCCATGACCATTACTACAGCAACAGCGCGGACAATCGTCTGATCTACCTGCTGCTGCGCCAGCCGGGCGATACCCCGGGTTACTGGCTGCTGCGCCTGGGCCCGGCCTACTACAGCGAACTGACTTCACATCTGGACCGCCCCAACCACCCGTTGTGGCTCCTGGAAAACAGCCGCACCGGTGAGATCATCAATCGCCATCAACCGGCGCCGGGCAGTGACGAACCGCTGCAAAGCGTAATGCTCGCGTTCCTCGACAACAGTACCTGGCAACTACGCGGCCTGTTCGATGCAGGATTGGCCCGCGAGCAACTGCTGCCGGCGCTGATCGGCAAGTGTCTGCTCGGCCTGTTCTGCGCCCTGCTGCCCTTGCTTGCCTTGATCAATATGCGTCGCCGCCACCGCATGCTGCAGGAGAGCCGTCGGCGCTATCACGATATTTTCGAAGGCACTGGCGTTGCCCTGTGCGTGCTCGACCTCTCCGGCTTGCCTGTGCAGCTGCAGCGTCATCGTCTGCGCAGCCGCCAGGCCTTACAGCAACGCCTGGCCTTCGACAGGGCACTGCGGCGGGTCTTGCTGCAGGAACTCAAGGTCACCGAGGTCAACCAGGTGGCCCTGCAACTGCTGGGGGTCAACTGCTGCGATGCTGCCTGGAACTGCCTGGTCGAGGGCACGCAAGCCGGTATCGAAGGCATCGGTGTGCAACTGGTTGAAGCGGTGCTGGACAACCAGCAGCAGCTGGAACTGGAAGTCCGCCTGCCGATCGCCAACGGCCAGGACCTGCACCTCTGGCTGATGGTGAAATTCCCCGAGCAGCGCCGCGACTATGAAGCGGTGATCCTCAGCATCAGCGACATCACCAGCCGCAAGCAGGTCGAGCTGTCGTTGCTCGAGCGCGAAAGCTTCTGGTCGGACGTCGTGCGTACGGTGCCTGACCAGTTGTACGTGCAAGATGTGCAAAGCAAGCAGATGATCTTCAGCAACCGCAACCTCGGCCAGACGCTGGGTTACCACCGTAGCCAACTGGCACAGATGGGCGAACGTTTTTGGGAGATCCTCCTGCACCCGGACGATGCCCAGCTGTATTGGCGAGTTCGCCAGCAATTGCTCGACACCGGCGGTGTCGAGCAATTGCATTGCCAACTGCGTTTCCGTCATTACGATCAACGCTGGCGGCGCTTCGACATTCGTGAGCAAGCCCTGACCCGCGATGGCAACGGCGTTGTCACCCGCATCATCGGCGTTGGCAAGGACGTGACCGACCAGATCGAGGCCAGCGAGTCGCTGCGCGACAGCGAACAGCGTTATCGCATGCTCGCCGAAAGCATCAGCGATGTGATCTTCTCCACCGACAACCAGTTGCAGCTCAACTATGTCAGCCCATCGGTACAGGCTGTGCTGGGCTATGAGGTCGACTGGATCTTCGACAACGGCTGGCATTCGACCATTGCCAACCCTGCGCAGTTGACCGGCATTTATAATCTGGTCGAACGCGTCAATCGGGCCTTGAGCAACCCTGAGCAACTGGAGCAACTGCGTACTCAACTGCCCAACCAGCTGTTCCTGTTCGATTGCCTGCGCGCCGATGGCCGCAAGATTCCGATCGAATTGCGCCTGGTGCTGGTCTGGGACGATCAGGAGCGTTTCGAAGGGATCCTTGGGGTCGGCCGCGACATCAGCCAGCAGCGCCGCGCCGAGAAAGACCTGCGCATGGCCGCCACGGTATTCGAACACTCGACATCGGCGATCCTGATCACCGACCCGGCCGGTTATATCGTCCAGGCCAACGAAGCGTTCAGCCGGGTCAGCGGCCATGCCGTGGCCGATGTGCTCGATCAATTGCCGAGCATGCTGACTGTGGACGAACACCAGGAAGCGCACCTGCGCTATGTGCTCAAGCAGCTCAACCAGCGCGGCACCTGGGAAGGTGAAGTGTGGCTCAAGCGTCGCAATGGCGAACATTACCCGGCCTGGGTCGGCATCACCGCAGTGCTCGACGACGAAGGCGACCTGGCCAGCTACGTGTGCTTCTTCACCGACATCAGCGAACGCAAAGCCAGTGAGCAGCGCATTCACCGCCTGGCTTATTACGACGCCCTGACCCACCTGCCCAACCGCACCCTGTTCCAGGACCGTCTGCATACGGCCCTGCAGCAGGCTGACCGGCAAAAATCCTGGGTGGTGTTGATGTTCCTCGACCTCGACCGCTTCAAGCCGATCAACGACTCCCTCGGCCATGCCGCCGGCGATCGCATGCTCAAGGACATGGCCGAGCGCCTGCTCGACTGTGTCGATGATGATGACACCGTGGCGCGCATGGGCGGTGACGAGTTCACCCTGTTGCTGCAACCGCGGGCGACTCGGGAGATGGCCCTGAACCGCGCCATCAATGTCGCCGAGCAGATTCTTGGCAGCCTGGTACGACCGTTCGTTCTGGAAAACCGCGAATTCTTCGTCACCGCCAGTATCGGCATCGCCCTGAGCCCGCAGGACGGCAGCGAACTCAGCCAGCTGATGAAGAACGCCGACACGGCCATGTATCACGCCAAGGAGCGCGGCAAGAACAACTTCCAGTTCTACCAGGCCGACATGAACGCCAGCGCCCTTGAGCGCCTGGAACTGGAAAGCGACCTGCGCCATGCCCTGGAGCAGAATGAATTCATTCTTTATTACCAGCCGCAGTTCAGCGGTGACGGCAAGCGCCTGACCGGTGCCGAGGCCCTGCTGCGCTGGCGTCATCCGCGTCGCGGGCTGGTGCCGCCGGGCGACTTCATTCCGGTGATCGAAGAGCTGGGGCTGGTCGTGGATGTCGGCGACTGGGTGCTCAAGGAGGCCTGCCGCCAGCTCAAGGTCTGGCATCAGGACAAGGTGCAGGTGCCCAAGGTCTCGGTGAACATCTCGGCGCGGCAGTTCTCCGACGGCCAGCTCGGCACGCGGATTGCCACCATCCTCAAGGATACTGGCTTGCCACCGGCATGCCTGGAGCTGGAGCTGACCGAAAGTATTCTGATGCGCGAAGTCAACGAGGCGATGGTCATCCTCGACAGCCTGAAAAAGCTCGGCCTGAGCATTGCGGTCGATGACTTCGGTACCGGCTACTCGTCACTCAACTACCTCAAGCAGTTCCCTATCGATGTACTGAAGATCGACCGCACCTTCGTCGATGGTTTGCCCGAAGGCGAGCAGGACGCGCAGATCGCCCGGGCAATCATCGCCATGGCCCACAGTCTGAACCTGGCGGTGATTGCTGAAGGTGTGGAAACCCACGAGCAGCTGGAGTTTCTGCGCGAACACGATTGCGACGAGGTGCAGGGCTACCTGTTCGGGCGGCCGATGCCGGCCAACCAGTTCGAGGCGCAGTTCAGCAACGAAACCTTGTTTATGTTCGAGTAGGTTTGCAGCTTGTCGCTCATGAGCCCCATTTGTCTGCGACATGATGCCCTTTCATATGCCAGACAAAAGCTGATGAGGTAGAATGCCCGCCTATTTCAGCACGATCCTTGAGGACCGCCATGTTCAGCCGTGATTTGACCATTGCCAAGTACGACGCCGATCTTTTTGCCGCCATGGAGCAAGAAGCTCAGCGCCAGGAAGAGCACATCGAGCTGATTGCTTCGGAAAACTACACCAGCCCGGCAATCATGGAAGCCCAGGGCTCGGTGCTGACCAACAAATACGCCGAAGGCTACCCAGGCAAGCGTTACTACGGCGGCTGCGAATACGTCGACGTGGTCGAGCAACTGGCCATCGACCGTGCCAAGGAACTGTTCGGCGCCGATTACGCCAACGTCCAGCCGCACGCTGGCTCGCAAGCCAACAGCGCCGTTTACCTGGCCCTGCTGTCGGCCGGTGACACCATCCTGGGCATGAGCCTGGCCCACGGTGGTCACCTGACCCACGGTGCCAACGTCAGCTCTTCGGGCAAACTGTACAACGCTGTCCAGTACGGTATCGACGCCAACGGCCTGATCGACTACGACGAAGTCGAGCGCCTGGCCGTCGAGCACAAGCCGAAGATGATCGTTGCCGGTTTCTCTGCTTACTCGCAGATTCTGGACTTCCCGCGCTTCCGCGAAATCGCTGACAAGGTCGGTGCCTACCTGTTCGTCGACATGGCCCACGTTGCCGGTCTGGTTGCTGCTGGCATCTACCCGAACCCGGTACCATTCGCCGACGTCGTCACCACCACTACCCACAAGACCCTGCGTGGTCCACGTGGCGGCCTGATCCTGGCCCGTGCCAACGCCGACATCGAGAAGAAGCTGAACTCCGCAGTCTTCCCGGGCGCCCAGGGCGGCCCGCTGGAGCACGTTATCGCCGCCAAGGCGATCTGCTTCAAGGAAGCGCTGCAGCCTGAGTTCAAAGCCTACCAGCAGCAGGTCGTGAAAAACGCCCAGACCATGGCTGGTGTGTTCATCGAGCGCGGTTTCGACGTGGTTTCCGGTGGCACCGAGAACCACCTGTTCCTGCTGTCGCTGATCAAGCAAGAGATCTCCGGTAAAGATGCTGACGCTGCCCTGGGCAAAGCCTTCATCACCGTCAACAAGAACTCGGTACCGAACGACCCACGCTCCCCGTTCGTCACCTCCGGCCTGCGCTTCGGCACTCCGGCTGTGACCACTCGTGGCTTCAAAGAAGCTGAGTGTAAAGAACTGGCCGGCTGGATCTGCGACATCCTGGCTGACCTGAACAACGAAGCGGTGATCGACGCCGTTCGTGAGAAGGTCAAGGCTATCTGCGCCAAGCTGCCGGTATACGGCAACTGATCGCAGTCGCTTGATGTGAAAAAGCCCGGCTCTTGAGCCGGGCTTTTTTTGGCGCCCTCGGTAGGAGCGGGCTTGCCCCGCGATTACGATTTGTCAGTCACATAGCATCGCGGGGCAAGCCCGCTCCCACCGACGACAAGGCCTCAAACCCTTCGCGGATCTTCGCCTCCGGCAAATCATCGGCAATAAACACCATCACGCTTTCACGCGTCTCCCCTTCTGCCCACTCGGTATCCCAGTCAAAACCATAGAGCTTCAGCACGCCCTGGAACACCAGGCGGCGATCCTCACCCGCAATGCTGAGCACACCTTTGTAGCGCAACAACTGCTTGCCATGGTCTTCCAGCAACTGGTTCATGAAGTCGCTGAGCCGGTCGATATCCAGCGGCGTATCGGTGCGCAGCACCAGGCTGGAGATGCGATCCGGCGTGACCGGTTGGCTGACCGGACGCAGGCTCAGGCCGCCACCGAGGTCGGCATTGAGGTTGAAACCTCGCACATCAAGCAGTTCGGCCAGATCAATACGACCGTGCTCGACCACCCGGATCGGTGCGCGGCGGTTGATGCGCCCCAGCCGATCGCTCAACGCCTTGAAGCTGTCAGCATCGACCAGGTCGGTCTTGCTCACCAGCAGGCGGTCGGCAAAGCCTACCTGGGCCTGGGCGATCGCCTGGGTCAGGTGCTGCTCGGCGTGGGCGGCATCGACCAGGGTGATGATGCCGTCGAGGATGTAGCGCTCGCGCAGTTCCTCGTCGATGAAGAAGGTTTGGGCCACCGGCGCCGGATCAGCCAGGCCCGTGCACTCGATCACCAGGCGGTCGAAGGCGATCTCGCCAGCGTCCAGACGCTCCAGCAGCAGGTACAAGGCTTTGGTCAGGTCGGTGTGGATGCTGCAGCAAACACAGCCGTTGGCCAGGGTCATGACCTGCACCGGTTCATCGCCAAGCAACTGGGTATCGATGCCGGCGTCACTGAATTCGTTTTCGATCACAGCGATCTTCAGGCCATGTTCGGCCTTGAGCAGATGGCGCAGCAAGGTGGTCTTGCCGGCCCCCAGAAAACCGCTGAGTACTGTTACCGGAATGGGCGCGTGCAAACGGAAAATCTCCTGAACTGAAAATGACTGTGGGAGCACGGCAAGCCGGGCTCCCACAGGTTCAACTGCCGTCAGTAGCTGTCGTTCAACAGCACTTGGGCCCGGACTTGCCACCGTAACGGGCCTCTTGGCGTTCGCGGAAGAACGCCTCGTAGCTCATCACCGGTTTGTCCGGGTGCTTGGTCTGCATATGCTCGACGTAGTTGTCGTAGTCGGGCATGCCGACCATCAGGCGGGCTGCCTGCCCCAGGTACTTACCCAGTCGACCGAGATCGTTGAACATCACTGCATTCCTCTTGGATTACGCATCTGGCAGCGCCTGGAACGGGGACTCTTTGTCAGTCCGTTCTTTTTTACCCAGGGCGGCAATACCGACCTTGAGGGCGAAGAACAGGATGCTGAAGACCACGAACAGGAACAGGATCGTCAGGCCAGCGTTGGTATAGGCGTTGAAGATCACGTGCTGCATCTGGCCGATATCCTTGGCCGGTGCCAGTACCTGCCCGGCGTCGAGCGCCACGCTGTACTTGTTGGCCAGTGCCAGGAAGCCGACCGCCGGGTTCGGATCGAACAGTTTGATGAAGCCGGCGGTGGTGGTGCAGATCAGCAGCCATACAGCTGGCAGCAGCGTGACCCACATGTAGCGCTGGCGCTTCATCTTGATCAGGACCACGGTACCGAGCATCAGCGCGATGCCGGCGAGCATCTGGTTGGAGATGCCGAACAGCGGCCACAAGGTGTTGATACCGCCCAACGGATCGATCACACCTTGGTACAACAGGTAGCCCCAGAGCGCCACGCAACCGCCAGTAGCGAGCAGGTTGGCACCCCACGATTCGGTGCGTTTGAGCGCCGGTACGAAGCTGCCGAGCAAATCCTGCAGCATGAAGCGACCGGCACGGGTGCCGGCGTCCACTGCGGTGAGGATGAACAGCGCCTCGAACAGGATCGCGAAGTGGTACCAGAAGGCCATGGTGTTTTCACCCGGCAGGACCTGGTGCAGGATCTGCGCGATACCCACCGCCAGGGTCGGCGCACCACCGGCACGGGCGAGGATGGTGTGTTCGCCAATGTCCTTGGCCACCGCTTCCAGCGCATCAGGCGTGATGGCAAAGCCCCAGCTGCTGACCGTCTGCGCCACCGACACCACGTCGGAGCCGACCACTGCCGCCGGGCTGTTCATGGCAAAGTACACGCCCGGCTCGATCACCGAAGCGGCAACCATGGCCATGATCGCCACGAACGACTCCATCAGCATGCCGCCGTAACCGATGTAACGGGCGTTGGTTTCGTTATCCAGCAGCTTGGGCGTGGTGCCCGAGGAGATCAGCGCGTGGAAGCCCGACACCGCGCCACAGGCGATGGTGATGAACAGGAACGGGAACAGGGTGCCTTTCCATACCGGACCGGTACCGTCGGTGAACTGGGTCAGCGCCGGCATTTTCAGCTCGGGGGCGATGATCAGGATACCGATGGCCAGGCCAACGATGGTGCCGATCTTGAGGAAGGTCGACAGGTAGTCTCGTGGCGCCAGCACCAGCCACACCGGCAGTACCGCAGCGACAAAGCCGTAACCCACCAGCATCCAGGTGATCTGCACACCGGTGAAGGTGAATGCCGGGCCCCAGACCGGATCAGCGGCAACCTGGCCCCCCAGCCAGATCGACAGCAACAGCAGCACCACGCCGATCAGCGAGATCTCGCCGATACGGCCCGGGCGGATGTAGCGCATGTAGATGCCCATGAACATCGCGATCGGAATGGTCGCCATCACCGTGAACATGCCCCATGGGCTCTCGGCCAGGGCCTTGACCACGATCAGCGCCAGCACCGCGAGAATGATGATCATGATCAGGAAGCAGCCGAACAGGGCAATGGTGCCCGGAATCCGGCCCATTTCTTCGCGGACCATGTCACCCAGCGAGCGACCGTTGCGGCGGGTGGACAGGAACAGGACCATGAAGTCCTGCACCGCACCGGCCAGCACCACGCCGGCAATCAGCCAGAGCGTGCCGGGCAGGTAGCCCATCTGCGCGGCCAGGACCGGACCGACCAATGGGCCGGCGCCAGCGATGGCGGCAAAGTGGTGACCGAAAAGGATGTGTTTGTTGGTCGGTACATAGTCCAGACCATCGTTGTTGAGCACCGCCGGGGTAGCCCGACGTGGGTCCAGCTGCATCACCTTGGTGGCGATGAACAGGCTGTAGTAGCGGTAGGCGACCAGGTAAATGGCCACCGAAGCGACGACGATCCACAAGGCGTTGATGGCCTCGCCACGACGCAGGGCGACCACACCCAGCGCACAGGCTCCTATGACTGCCAGCGCCAGCCACGGAATGTGGCGTAGCAGGCTATTATTGTTGTTCATGGTTTGCTTCCAGCTAGTGGATAAAAGACAGCCTTTCGAGTCTAGCGATCCTGACAGGAAAGACCACCCCCCACGTTGGTCTAGAGCCTTCAACGCGGGTTGAACAAAACTCGTTATGCGCCCTTGCGCGGACCTTGGCAAGTGCTGAGCTATAGTCAGGAAGAACCCCGGAGTGCCTGAACATGAGCGACCACCAAGAACGTCGACGTTTCCAGCGTGTTGCCTTTGATAGCCCCACTGAACTGCGCCAGGGCGAGCGATGCTGGCCGGTCGAGCTGATTGACCTGTCCCTCAAGGGCTTGCTGATCAAGTGCCCGGAGCCGTGGGACCCCGACCTGACCCAGGATTTCGAGGCCCTTGTCCACCTTGGGGAGCAGGTAACGTTATGGATGCAAGTGGAACTGCGCCATGAAGAAGGTAATCGACTGGGTTTTGTCTGCCTGCGCACTGATATCGACTCATCGTGTCATTTGCGCCGTTTGGTGGAACTCAACCTGGCCGACAACCCCGAAATGATGCGTGAACTGCGAGAACTGATCGAAATTTAAAATAACTTAGCTTGCTATCGGATTTCCCTCTCGTTACGTTTTTGTCCACTCGGACAGCTTTTTTACCCCTCCTATCCGTTTTCACGCAGCCTTGCGAGGCCTGCGTTTGCGTGTTGGAACGATAAGTGCATTCACTTAAGCACCCAAATTGAGCGTCTGACTGTTCCTACGCCAATCTAAAAATTGTATACAATTGTTCTGGCTTCATAGCGTAGGACTTGTCTACAGTAGCGCCACAACAATAAAACAGAGACCCCGCCTCATGAATACGTCCTCCTCTAGCACGTCTTCAGCAGCACGTCCCGAAGACGAGAACCTTGGCCTGGGTGCCAACCTGGCGTACGGCCTGCAACACGTATTGACCATGTATGGCGGCATCGTCGCCGTGCCTTTGATCCTCGGTCAGGCCGCTGGCCTGACACCGGCGGACATTGGTCTGCTGATCGCTGCGTCGCTGTTTGCCGGCGGCCTGGCAACCCTGTTGCAAACCCTCGGACTGCCGTGGTTCGGTTGCCAGTTGCCGCTGGTACAAGGGGTCTCGTTTGCCGGTGTCGCGACCATGGGCGCGATCCTCAGCAGTGAAGGCGGTGGCGGCTTGCCCGGAGTATTGGGTGCAGTCATGGCCGCGTCGTTCATCGGTTTCCTGATCACCCCGGTGTTCTCGCGAATTACCAAGTACTTCCCGCCATTGGTGACCGGTATCGTCATCACCACCATCGGCCTGACTTTGATGCCCGTTGCTGCGCGTTGGGTCATGGGCGGTAACAGCAAGGCCCCGGATTTCGGCAGCATGGCCAACATCGGCCTGGCCGGCCTGACTTTCGTCATCGTGCTGGTGCTAAGCAAGCTCGGCAGCGCCACCATCTCGCGCCTGTCGATCCTGCTGGCCATGGTCATCGGTACCCTGATCGCCTGGTCGCTGGGCATGGCTGACTTCAGCAAGGTGCTTGAAGGCCCGCTGGTGGCAATGCCAAGCCCGTTCCACTTCGGTATGCCGACCTTCCACATCGCGGCGATCCTGTCGATGTGCATCGTGATCATGGTGACCCTGGTGGAAACCTCGGCCGACATCCTCGCCGTCGGTGAAATCATCGACACCAAGGTTGACTCCAAACGCCTGGGCAATGGCCTGCGCGCTGACATGGCGTCGAGCATCCTGGCGCCGATCTTCGGCTCCTTCACCCAGAGCGCCTTCGCCCAGAACGTCGGCCTGGTCGCGGTGACCGGGGTGAAAAGCCGCTACGTCGTAGCGACCGGCGGGGTGATCCTGGTGGTGCTCGGCCTGCTGCCGATCATGGGCCGGGTGATTGCCGCAGTACCGACCTCGGTACTCGGTGGTGCCGGTATCGTGCTGTTCGGCACCGTGGCCGCCAGCGGTATCCGTACCCTGTCCAAGGTCAGCTACAAGAACAACGTCAACCTGATCATCGTCGCCGCCTCGCTGGGCTTCGGCATGATCCCGATCGCCGCGCCGAACTTCTACGCGCAATTCCCCAACTGGTTCGAGACCATCTTCCACTCCGGCATCAGCTCGGCAGCGATCATGGCCATTGTCCTGAACCTGGTGTTCAACCACTTCACCGTGGGTAACTCCGATCAGCAATCGGTATTCGCCGCTGCCTACGAACGTACCATCCACTACTCGGATATCTCCGCCCTGCGTGACGGCGACTACTTCGAGGACGGCAAGCTGTTCAACGCCGAAGGCAAGGAGGTGCCGGTGATGGGCGAAGGTGAACACGGCGAGCCTCCGGCACGACGAGAGGCCGTCTCGGAGCATTGATCAACGCCAGGGTAATACACAAGGGCCGGTGCATCTGCACCGGCCCTTTTTGTTTCAGCATGCCAGCCGATTACTCGAACAGCGCATCAAGCGCTTGCTCCAGTCGCGTCACGGCAATTATCTGAAGCCCCGCCGGCGCTTCCTTGGGCGCATTGCCTTTGGGTACGATGGCGCGCTTGAAGCCATGCTTGGCCGCTTCTTTCAGGCGCTCCTGGCCGCTGGGCACCGGACGCACCTCACCCGACAGGCCGACCTCACCGAACACCAGCAAGCTGTTATCCAGCGGACGGTTGCGCAAGCTGGACATGATCGCCGCCATCAACGCCAGGTCGGACGCAGTCTCCAACACCTTGACCCCACCGACCACGTTGAGGAAGACATCCTGGTCATGGGTCGGAATGCCGCCATGGCGATGCAGCACCGCCAGCAGCATGGCCAGGCGGTTCTGGTCCAGGCCCAGGGTGACCCGGCGCGGATTGGACAGGTGGCTGTCATCGACCAGCGCCTGGACTTCCACCAGCATCGGCCGGGTGCCCTCCCAAGTGGCCATGACCACACTGCCGGGAACCTCTTCCTGCGCGCGGGTGAGGAAGATCGCCGATGGGTTGGAGACCTCCTTCAAACCGCGATCGGTCATGCCGAACACGCCCAGTTCATTGACCGCACCGAAACGGTTCTTCACCGCTCGCAGCAAACGCAGGCGGCCGTCGGATTCGCCTTCGAAATACAGCACGGTATCGACCATGTGCTCCAGCACGCGCGGGCCTGCCAGCGCACCTTCCTTGGTGACATGACCGACGAGGAAGATCGCCGTGCCGCTTTGCTTGGCGTAACGCACCAGCAACGCGGCGCTCTCACGCACCTGGGAGACACCGCCAGGCGCCGACTGCAACTGCTCGGTGAAGATGGTCTGGATCGAATCGATCACCATGACCTTGGGCTTTTCTACCCGGGCAGTGGCGATGATCGCCTCGATGCAGGTTTCGGTCATTACCCGCAACTGATCCTGGGGCAATCCCAGGCGCCGGGCACGCATCGCCACCTGTTGCTGGGATTCTTCGCCGGTGACATACAGTGCTGGCATGCGCGTAGCGATGGCGCACAGGGTTTGCAGGAGAATGGTCGACTTGCCGATGCCCGGGTCGCCACCGATCAGTACCACTGAACCGTCAACCAGGCCACCGCCCAATACCCGGTCCAGCTCGGCGCTGGCGGTGCTGAAACGCGGGATCTCTTCGACGCTGACCTCGGCCAGGGTCTTGATCTGCGCCTGCTGCCCGGCCCAGCCGGTGCGGCCACTGGGCGCCGCTGCAGCGCCGCTTTCCAGCACGGTCTCGACCAGGGTGTTCCAGGCCCCGCACTCACCGCACTGTCCGGCCCATTTCGGAAAGGTCGCGCCGCACTCAGTGCAGCCGTACATGCGCTTGGCCTTGGCCATGGGGGACGGTCCTCGGAAAAAGGGACCATGATAGCCGACCTGCGTGACCTGGGCGGCCACATAAAACGACAAAACTATTCGATATAACTGCAGTCTGTAGCAGCAGCGCGGAGCATGAAGCGTGTAGCTGAATTACACTGCGTTTACCAAACTCATCTGTTACAAGGAATAAACCATGGGCGTGCTCAGTGAATTCAAGGCCTTTGCGGTCAAAGGGAATGTGGTCGACATGGCCGTCGGTATCATCATCGGCGCCGCCTTTGGCAAAATCGTTTCATCCTTTGTGGGTGATGTGATCATGCCACCAATCGGCTTGCTGATCGGCGGTGTCGACTTCAGTGATCTTGCCGTCACCCTCAAAGCTGCCGAAGGCGATGTCCCGGCAGTGGTGCTGGCCTATGGCAAATTCATCCAGACCATTCTCGACTTCATCATTGTCGCCTTCGCGATCTTCATGGGCGTCAAGGCGATCAACCGCCTGAAACGCGAAGAAGCCGAAGCGCCAAGCTTGCCACCGGTACCGACCAAGGAAGAGGAGCTGCTTACCGAGATCCGCGACCTGCTCAAGACGCAGAATCGGCAGCCCTGAATCCGTCCCGGGGCCGCTATGCGGCCCATCGCAGGCTGTCGCCAGCTCCTACCAGTAGTTTTCTACCGCCACCTGCCCGGGGCGGCGGCTCAGGCTCAGGTTCAGGCCACGCTGTTTGAGCACCTGCCGGGTGTCGTCGATCATCTGCGGATTACCGCAGAGCATTACCCGCGAATGCTCCGGCGTCAGCGCCAGGCCTGCGGCGCGCTCAAGCTCTCCATTCTCGATCAGGGTGGTGATGCGCTCATTGAGTGCGCCGGGATGCTGTTCGCGCGTGACCACCGGAATGAACTGCAACTTGCCGGCAAACTCGGCCAGGTAGTCACGCTGCTCCAGACCGGCAATCAGGTCCAGGTACGCCAGCTCCTTGGCTTCTCGCACCGAATACACCAGTTTGATCGATTCGAAGCGCTCCCAGACTTCAAAGTCCTGCAGGATCGAGACGAACGGTGCGATGCCGGTTCCTGTGGCCAGCAACCACAGATCACGGCCATCGACAAAACGGTCCAGGGTCAGAAAGCCGAAGGCCTGACGATCGATCAACAAGCTGTCGCCTTCCTGCAGACGACTCAGCTCGCTGGTGAATTCCCCTCCCGGCACCACGATGGAAAAGAAATCCAGGTGCTCGTCAAACGGCGACGAGACCATTGAATAAGCGCGCCAGACCACACTGCCATCGGCCTTGGTCACCCCCAGACGGGCGAACTGACCGGAGCGGAAGCGGAACCCCTGATCACGCGTAGTGCGCAGGCTGAACAGGCTTGGGGTCAGCGGCTGGACGTCGAGCAACGTCTGGCGGGTGAACTTTTCAGCACTGGCAGTCATGACTTACTCCAAAAAACAGATGCGCCCAGTGTCGCGCAATCGCGCCAGGATAAACACCGCTGGATTGTAGTGGCATCGTTTCAGTCAGCTTCGGCGCCCCGGCCTTCATGCCAGTCAAAGATCCAACCTGAAGCAAAATTGCACTTGCTTGTAGCGAAAAAAACTCAGCAGCATAGTCGGGTATTTTCTACACTGGTTTTTCAAGACAGAGAAGTTTGGATCCAATCAGCAGGAGGCTGTTGCCATGCCCCATTGGAAGGAAGAACAGTTGCAACAACTGCTCAATGAAACAAATCATCAACGGATGTTTGATCAGGCAGCGTCTCTGGCACAACAACTCGGCATGGAATACTTTTCATTCACCACGCGCATCCACACCGCGTCCCAGCAGCCAACGTTCAAGACCTACAACAACTATCCCACAGCCTGGAACGAGCGCTATCAGCGCTGCAACTATTTGAACATCGACCCGATAGTCGCCCATTGCCATACCTCGTTGCTGCCCATTCTCTGGGACGATGACACCTTTCGACAGACACCTGAATTCTGGGAACAAGCCCGACTGCACGGGCTACGGTACGGCTGGAGCCAATCAGCACACGACCTGCATCAAAACGAAAGCATCTTGAGCGTGGTCCGCAGCAATACACCGGTCGATACCAATGAGTTCTACAATACGGCCGGGAACACCATCTGGCTGTGCAACCTGATGCACACACTGGTGCTGAACCGACAGTCAACCAGCCCCACTCCTTGCTTTCACCTTTCCGCCCGTGAAACCGAAGTGCTGAAGTGGTCTGCAGCTGGCAAAACCGCTGCCGAATGCGCCCGCATCCTCGCCCTGTCGCAAAGCACGGTAAACTTCCATATCCGCAGTATCATCACCAAGCTGAACACCAGCAACAAAGCCGGCGCCATTGCGATTGCTGCACTGAGCGGTCTGTTGAACTAGCCCCTTGCCAGTCAAAGCCCTGTAGAATCATGCCTCTGCAAAGCGCGACCGACTGCGTCGCGCGACCATGTCTCAGAGCCTTAATGCCATGCCCTTGTTGACCAGCCCCTTCGCCGAGCTCGATCTGCTTCGCCAGCCCGAGCAAGCCAACGATCCCTTGCAAGCCTTCGACGCTGCCGACGAGTACCTGCTGCAACATCTGGCCGAGCAAGCGCCAGAAGCCGGTACCCGCGTGCTGGTGCTCAATGACAGCTTCGGGGCCTTGGCGATCAGCCTGAGCCGCCACCTGCAGGTCACCAGCAGCGGCGACTCGTACCTGGCTCGCCTGGCGCTGGAGAAAAACCTGGTGCGTAATGGCCAGGCGTTCGACGCGCTGCCATTCATTGCGGCCAACACCAACTGGCAAGGCCCGTTCGACCGGGTGCTGGTGCGCGTGCCCAAGACTCTGGCCCTGCTCGAAGAGCAACTGATCCGCTTGCAGGCTCATCTGGCTCCCGGTGCCCAGGTGATTGCCGGCGCGATGATCAAGCACCTGCCACGCGCTGCCGGTGATCTGCTGGAAAAATACATCGGCCCGGTACAGGCATCGCTGGCGCAGAAAAAAGCCCGCCTGCTGATTGCCACGGTAGAGGACAAAGGCGCATTCACCTCCCCCTACCCAACGCGCTACCAACTGGATGCGCCACGCCTGGAACTGCTCAACCATGCCAATGTGTTCTGCCGTGAAGGCCTGGATATCGGCACCCGTGCGTTCCTGCCTCACCTGCCCAACAACCTCGGCTCAGCCCGGGTCGCCGATCTGGGTTGCGGCAATGGCGTGCTGGCAATCGTCAGTGCCTTGAGCAACCCGCAAGCCCACTACACCCTGGTCGATGAGTCCTACATGGCCACCCAGTCGGCGCTGGAAAACTGGCAAGCGGCGCTTGGCGAGCGTGAAGTCAGCGTACGCGCCGACGACGGCCTGGCTGGCCAGCCGGCACAATCGCTGGACGTGGTGCTGTGCAATCCGCCCTTCCACCAACAACAAGTGGTCGGCGACTTCCTCGCCTGGCGCATGTTCCAGCAGGCCCGCGAAGCGCTGGTGGTCGGCGGTGCGCTGTACATCGTCGGTAACCGTCACCTGGGTTACCACAGCAAGCTGGCGCGCTTGTTCCGCGGTGTTGAGCAAGTGGCGGCGACACCAAAGTTCGTGGTGCTCAAAGCGCGTAAATGATGCAGTAGCCAAAAAAAACCCTTCGCAGCTCACACTGCGAAGGGTGGTAAATCCGCCGCAAGGCGGGATGGGAAATGCGCTATTAGTGGGTGCTTAATCCAGCGGCAGCCATAAACATGCGCATCAGCCAGGCAACAATCCCCAGGGCCACCACGCTGCCGGCCCAGATCACCGCCAGCCAGCCCAGCCGTTGCCAGAGCGGCTTTTTCTCTTCATCGAAGGTGTGTTTGCCGGTCATTGCCAGGCCCTCCTAGTGGTAGCCATCCTCGTGGGTCACCTTGCCGCGGAACACGTAATAGCTCCAGAAGGTGTAGCCAAGGATGAACGGAATGATGAACAGCGCCCCGACCAGCATGAAGCCCTGGCTCTGCGGTGGTGCGGCAGCGTCCCAGATCGAAACCGACGGTGGAATGATGTTCGGCCACAGGCTGATGCCAAGGCCACTGTAGCCCAGGAAGATCAACGCCAGGGTCAGCAGGAACGGGGTGTAGTGCGCATTGCGTGCCACCGCCTTGAGCAAACCGTAGAGGGTCACCAGCACCAGGATCGGTACCGGCAGGAACCAGAACAGGTTAGGCAGGGTGAACCAGCGCGAAGCGATCTCCGGGTGCGCCAGCGGCGTCCAGATACTGACGATACCGGTCACTGCCAGCAGCACCAGAGCCAAAGGACGCGCCAGGTCATGCATCTGCAGTTGCAGCTTGCCCTCGGTTTTCATGATCAGCCAGGTGCAGCCGAGCAAGGCATAGGCAACGATCAGCCCCAGCCCGCAGAACAGACTGAACGGAGTCAGCCAGTCGAAGGCACCACCGGCATAGCTACGGTCGACCACCTTGAAACCTTCAATGAAGGCACCCAGAGCCACGCCCTGGAAGAAGGTCGCCGCGAGCGAACCGCCGATAAACGCCTTGTCCCAGAGGTGACGCTTTTCGGCCGTGGCCTTGAAGCGGAACTCGAATGCCACGCCGCGGAAGATCAAGCCAACGAGCATCAGCATCAGCGGCAGGTAAAGTGCCGACAGCACGACCGCATAGGCCAGCGGGAAGGCGCCGAACAGCGCCGCACCGCCGAGTACCAGCCAGGTTTCGTTACCGTCCCAGACCGGCGCGACGGTGTTCATCATCACGTCACGGTCCTGCTCGCCTTTGACGAAGGGGAAGAGAATGCCAATCCCCAGGTCGAAACCATCCATGACCACGTACATCATGATGCCGAAGATAATGATCACGGCCCAGATCAGTGGAAGATCAATACCCATGACTCAGTTCCCCTTGTTCAGGCTGGTGTGCTCGCGATCGTCGTGATCGTCATCAGCGGCAGACAACGGCCGTGCCGGCGTGCGTTTCTGGCCAGGTCCGCCTTTGATGGGTTCTTCGCCCTCGCCGGTTTTCGGCCCTTTGCGCACCAGACGCATCATGTAGCCCAGACCCGCACCGAACAGGGCGAAATAGACCACCACGAACATCACCAGAGTCACGCCCAACTGGGTATAGCTGTGGTTCGAGACACCATCGGCAGTACGCATCACGCCATAGACCACCCAGGGCTGACGGCCAACCTCGGTAGTGAACCAGCCGGCGAGGATCGCGATCAGGCCGGACGGGCCCATCCACAAGGTCAGGTAGAGGAACGGACGCGAGCTGTAGATCTTGTCGCGCTTGCGCAGCCACAGGCTCCACAGGCCGACGAAGATCATCAGCATGCCCAGACCTACCATGATCCGGAACGACCAGAACACCACGGTGGAGTTAGGCCGGTCTTCCTTCGGGAACTCCTTCATCGCCGGGACTTGCTTGTCCAGGCTGTGGGTCAGGATCAGACTGCCCAGGGCCGGGATTTCCAGCTTGAAGCGGGTGGTCTCGGCTTCCATGTCGGGAATGCCGAAGAGAATCAGCGGGGTCGGCTCGTCACCGACATTCTCCCAGTGACCTTCGATCGCAGCGATTTTCACCGGCTGGTGCTTGAGGGTGTTCAAGCCATGGAAGTCACCGATCACCGCCTGAATCGGCGCCACGATCAAGGCCATCCACATTGCCATCGAGAGCATTTTGCGGATCGCCGGGTTGTCACGCCCACGCAGCAGGTGCCAGGCCGCCGAAGCGCCAACGAAGAACGCCGTGGCAACGAACGCCGCGGTGGCCATGTGCAGCAAGCGATAAGGGAACGACGGGTTGAAGATCACCGCGAACCAGTCCACCGGGATCACGACGCCGTTGACGATTTCGTAACCCTGCGGGGTCTGCATCCAGCTGTTGGAGGCAAGAATCCAGAACGTGGAAATGATCGTACCGATGGCCACCATGACCGTGGCAAAGAAGTGCAGGCCACGGCCGACACGGTTCCAGCCAAACAGCATGACGCCGAGGAAACCGGCCTCGAGGAAGAAGGCGGTAAGCACTTCATAGGTCAAAAGCGGCCCGGTGATGGAGCCGGCAAAGTCGGAGAACTTGCTCCAGTTGGTGCCGAACTGATAGGCCATGACCAGACCGGAGACCACACCCATGCCGAAGTTGACGGCAAAGATTTTCGACCAGAAGTGGTAAAGGTCACGGTAGACACTGTTGTTGGTCTTCAGCCACAAGCCTTCGAGCACCGCCAGGTAACTCGCCAGGCCAATGGTGATGGCCGGAAACAGGATGTGAAAAGACACGGTAAACGCGAACTGGATTCGGGCGAGATCTAGGGCCTCTAATCCGAACATAGTGCTTCCTCTGTCAGGTAATCCGGCGTCAGGCGATGGGCCTTGGCGCCAACTGCCCCCACGGTAGTTGAGTGTGGCTAGTTGGAATTGTTCTGAGTACTTCACAACGCAGGGAATTCGGCCGTTCTGGCCCACCGTTGCAAATGAAACTATTGATCCAGATCAACGGCTGCCTGAAAGGATAGTCCTGAAAGGTCCGCGCGGTTGTGTGGTTCATTGCCGCAGATCAGTTGTGCACGGTTTTGTGCGCCCCAAAACAGTGCACAAGCGGCGCATTACCCGACCTTCTTGTAACTCGCCGTTACAAACTGGTGATAATCTGCACCGCTGTTTCCCTCGCCGAGGCTCTGTTTCGCCGATGTCAGCCCATCCGCCGCTGTTGTTGCGTCACCACCGCCCTTTCCTCGCGTTCTGGTTGGCGCGGGTGTGTACCGCCAGTGGCTTCCAGATGCTCACCGTGGCCATCGGCTGGCACCTGTACCAGTTGACCGGCAACGTCCTTGACCTTGGCCTGGTCGGCCTGGTGGAGTTCGCCCCGCGGGTACTGTTCATGCTGCACACCGGGCATGTCGCCGACCGCTACGACCGGCGCCGCGTTGCCGCCCTGTGCCAGACGGCTCAGGCCTTCATCGCCCTGGCTCTGGTGGTCGGCAGCAGTACCGGCAATGTCAGCCGCGAACTGATCTTCATCCTCGCCTTTCTGCTCGGCAGCGCCCGCTCCTTCGAAATGCCGGCGACCCAGGCACTGCTACCGAACGTAGTGCCCTCTGCGCTATTTCCCCGCGCAGTAGCGGCCTCGGCCTCGGCGATGCAGGCGGCAACCATCGTCGCCCCCGCAGTGGGCGGTTTTCTCTATGCATTTGGCAGTGTCTGGGTGTACGGCCCGACGGTGCTGCTGTACGTGACGGCTTGCCTGCTGACCCTGAGCCTCAGCGTGCGACCGCAAGCGCCTCAGCAAGGCCGCGCCAGCCTTGATTCCTTGCTGGCTGGCATTCGCTTTATCCGCAGCCGACCGGACATCCTCGGCGCCATCTCCCTGGATCTGTTCGCCGTATTGCTGGGCGGCGCAACCGCACTGCTGCCGGTGTTCGCCAAGGACATTCTGCTCACCGGCCCCTGGGGCCTGGGCCTGTTGCGCTCGGCGCCAGCGGTGGGAGCCTTGCTGATGTCGCTGTGGCTGGCGCGCTTTCCCGTGGAGCGCAAGGTCGGCCGGGTGATGTTCACCGCTGTCGGGATCTTCGGTGTGGCCACCATCGCCTTCGGCCTGTCGACCTCGTTCTGGTTTTCGCTGGCGGTGCTGGCTGTGCTCGGGGCAGCCGACATGATCAGCATGGTGATTCGCGGCGCCTTCGTGCAGCTGGAGACTCCGGATGAGATGCGTGGCAGGGTCAGTGCGGTGAACGGGCTGTTCATCGGCGCGTCCAACCAGCTTGGCGAATTCGAGTCAGGGCTGACTGCGCACTGGTTCGGTACAGTGCCGGCAGTGGTGCTCGGCGGGGTCGGGACGCTGGTGGTGACCGGGGTGTGGATCAAGCTGTTTCCGAGCCTGGCCGGAAGGGATCATATGCACAGCAAGCCCCCGGGTTGATCTCAAGGGCCTTGCCGGCGATGAGGTCAGAACTGTTATACCTGCAACTGCCCCGCAACTCGGTTACGAGCCGCCTTTCCCGCCACCTGTTCCACCAGTGTCAACGCAAACGCCAACGCCGCTCCCGAACCCTGGGCAGTAATGCAGTTACCATCCACCACCACCGGCTGATCGACAAAACTGCATCCGGAGAGCTGCTGACTGGCATCCGGATGACAGGTCATGCGTCGCTGACGCAGCACCCCGAAAGCCTGCAATGCCAAGGGCCCTTCGCCAATCGCGGCAAAAAACTTGCCGGCTTTGGCCTGCTCCACTACCCGCTGTGTCAGCGGTTGGTGCACCGCCATGTGCTGCACTCCTTTCTCGCCCCCCGGCAACACGATCAGCTCGAACGGCTGGGCAAGCAAGTCCACCAACATGCCGTCGGCGGTCAAGCGCGTGCCACGGGCGCAGGTAAGCATGCGCCGGCCTTCGATGCTGGCTACCACCACTTCCACTTCGGCGCGGCGCAACACATCGATCAGGGTCACGCTCTGCAGGTCATCCACGCCTTCAGCAATTACGATCAGGGCTCTGTGGGTCATCACTGCACTCCGTCGGGGGTATGGATAAAGCGTAGTCGCTCACAGCATGAGGGTCAGTTGGCACTCGTAGCCCTTGCGGGCGCGATAGCCATCACCGCTGTCAACCCAGCCGGTCCCCCGGTACAACGCCAGGGCGGCGTGATTGCCTGGTTCCACCGACAATTGCAGGCGGCGAACATCCGGCCAGCAAGCGCGAACCCAATCGGGTAATGCCTGCATACAAAATCGTCCCAGACCGCGCCCCTGTACGCGTCGATCCACCTGCAAGGCATTGATCGTGGCCGCATCGGCCGCGGCCCAGGGCGGCAGGAACGCCCCGCGCTGGAGCAACAGAAAGGCCCTGGGCTCGGCATCGAGCAATAGCACCACGCCGCGCATGTCATCGCTTTCAGTACCCAGCAGGATGTACAGCACGCTGGCCATATCGCCGCAATAGCGCAGTTGCTCGGGCTGCACCTGGATGCCGACCAGCTGGTCGCGCTGGGCCTGGCTCAGGTCGCGGTAATCAATCAGTTGCACAGCGGGCTCTCATGAGGGGGATGTGGGGGAATCGGCGCAGAACCTGCAGATATCTGCAGTGTATCGCGACAATAATTACCGCTGGCCAAGCATGCTGGTATGATGCGCGGCTTTTTTCCGGCCCAATCAAATTCCACAAACCGTCCGGTACGGTCTGTGCTTTGCTGAGGGGGTCGATACATTCACGGCGCCGGGGCGCGCCACGGGGAGCAGGCATGCTGGAAAGGCTGTTTCAACTAAAAGCACACGACACCAATGTCCGCACCGAAATTCTCGCGGGCGTGACCACCTTCCTGGCCATGGCCTATATCCTGTTCGTCAACCCGAGCATTCTCGGCGAGACCGGCATGGACAAGGGCGCGCTGTTCGTTGCCACCTGTCTGGCAGCTGCCATCGGCTCGACCACCATGGGCCTGATCGCCAACTACCCGATCGCCCTGGCGCCGGGTATGGGCCTGAACGCCTTCTTCACCTACACCGTGGTCCTGCACATGGGCCACACCTGGCAGGTGGCCCTTGGTGCGGTATTCATTTCGGCGGTGCTGTTCTTCCTGCTGTCGATCTTTCGTATCCGTGAGTGGATCGTCAACAGCATTCCGCTGCCACTGCGTTCGGCCATTGCTGCCGGTATCGGCCTGTTCCTGGCACTGATCGCCCTGCACAACGCCGGTATCGTCGTCGACAACCAGGCGACCCTGGTGGGCCTTGGTGACCTCAAGCAACCGGCGCCAATCCTCGCCACCCTGGGCTTTTTCCTGATTGTCGCCCTGGAAGCACTGAAGGTTCGTGGTGCCGTACTGATCGGCATCCTGGCGGTGACCGTGGCCTCGATCGGCCTGGGCGTCACCCCGTTCGCGGGCGTGGTCTCGATGCCGCCTTCGCTGGCCCCGACGTTCCTGCAGCTGGACATCAAGGGCGCCCTGGATGTCGGCCTGATCAGCGTGATCTTCGCCTTCCTGTTCGTTGACCTGTTCGACAACTCCGGCACCCTGATCGGCGTTGCCAAACGCGCCGGCCTGATGCGCAAGGACGGTCACATGCCGAAGATGGGCCGCGCCCTGATCGCTGACAGTACCGCGGCCATGGCCGGTTCCCTGCTCGGCACCTCGACCACCACCAGCTACATCGAGTCGGCTGCCGGCGTGAGTGCTGGCGGACGCACCGGCCTGACCGCCATCGTCGTCGCCATCCTGTTCCTGCTGGCGCTGTTCTTCGCCCCGCTGGCCGGTAGCGTGCCGGCCTTCGCCACCGCACCAGCACTGTTGTTCGTCGCCGTGTTGATGGCTTCGGGCCTGGCTGAAATAAACTGGGACGACGTTACCGAAGCTGCGCCAGTGGTGATCACCGCCCTGGCCATGCCGCTGACCTACTCGATCGCCAACGGCATCGCCTTCGGTTTCATTTCCTGGACTGCGATCAAGCTGCTCTCCGGCCGTCGCCGCGACCTGAACCCGGCGCTGGTGATCCTCTCGGTCCTGTTCGTCATCAAGCTGGGCTGGTTCAACGCATGAGTGCTGTCTTAGACCCTTCGACCTACACCCAGCAGCTCGACGCCAAGGCTGCACGCCTGCGCGAGCTGCTGGCGCCTTTCGATGCCCCGGAACCGGCGGTGTTCGACTCGCCCCGCGAGCACTACCGCCTGCGCGCCGAGTTCCGCCTGTGGCGTGAGAACGAGCAGCGCTTCTATGCGATGTTCGCTCCGGGCGAGAAGCACACGCCGATCCTGATCGAAGACTTCCCGATCGCCAGCCTGCGCATCAATGAACTGATGCCGCGGCTCAAGGCCGCCTGGCAAGCCAGCTCGGCGCTGAGCTTCAAGCTGTTCCAGGTCGAGTTCCTCACCACCCTGGCCGGCGATGCGATGATCACCCTGTGCTACCACCGTCCCCTGGACGAGCACTGGGAGGCCGCGGCGCAGCAGCTGGCCAAAGACCTGGACGTCAGCATCATCGGCCGCTCCAAGGGCAAGCGTGTGGTGATCGGTCGCGATTACGCGGTAGAAGAACTGCAGATCGCCGGACGCAACTTCCGCTATCGCCAGCCGGAAGGCGCCTTCACTCAGCCTAACGGCGCGGTGAACCAGAAGATGCTCAACTGGGCCTACGAGGCCCTCGGCGAGCGCCAGGACGACCTGCTCGAGCTGTACTGCGGCAACGGCAACTTCACCCTGCCGCTGGCGACCCGGGTGCGCAAGGTGCTGGCCACCGAGATCAGCAAGACCTCGGTCAACGCCGCCCTGCATAACCTCGACGACAACGCCGTGGATAACGTGCGTCTGGTGCGCCTGTCTGCCGAAGAGCTGACTGAAGCACTGAACGAAGTTCGCCCGTTCCGCCGTCTGGAAGGCATCGACCTGAAGAGCTACCAGTTCGGTAGCGTGTTCGTCGACCCGCCGCGTGCCGGCATGGACCCGGACACCTGCGAGCTGACCCGGCGCTTCGACAATATCCTGTACATCTCCTGCAACCCGGAAACCCTGGCGGCGAACATCGCCCAGTTGCACGACACACACCGCATCGAACGTTGTGCGTTGTTTGACCAGTTTCCGTATACCCATCACATGGAGAGTGGGGTGTTGCTGGTTCGCCGTTGACCCCGGTGTTGCAGGCGCCGGCTCTGCCAGCGCCTGCAACGGGCCGCAGATATCAAGGAGCATCGCCCTCTGATGGACCAGTTCAGCGCCATGCAATCCTTCCGCCGGGTGGTCGAGCACGGCAGCTTCAGCGCCGCTGCCGCCCTGGCGGGGCAATCCCATACGGTGCTGTCGCGGCAGGTGAAGAACCTCGAACGCCAGCTCGGCAGTCAACTGCTCAACCGCACCACCCGGCGCCTGCAACTGACCGAAGCGGGTGCGCTGTTCTACCGACACTGCGTGCAGATTCTCGACCAGATGGAGGCAATGACGCTGGAGCTTTCCGAGCACCAGCAGCAACCCTCCGGCACCTTGCGCCTGAGCGTCTCCAGTGCGTTTGGCGAACTGGAACTGGGCCACTGGCTACCCGGCTTCGTCGAACGCTTCACCGAATTGCAGATTGAACTGAGTTGTACCGACCGCTTCGTCGATATGCTCGATGAGGGTATCGACCTGTGCCTGCGGGTCACCGATCACTTGCCGGACTCCAGCCTGGTGGCACGCACGCTGGCGCCAAGTGAAGTGATACTGGTCGCCGCAGCGTCGTACCTCAAGCGCCTGCCAACCGCCATCACGGCCGACAACCTGGGCGAGCATCCGCTGCTCGGCTACAACCGCCTCGCTCAACCGCAGCGCCTGCAACTGGTCGGGCCTTCGGGCAGCCAACGCGAGGTGCTGATGCCCAGCCGTGTCAGCGCCAACTCGCCGATGGCACTACGGGCCGCCGCTATCGGTGGCCTGGGCATCGCCAGCTTTGACCGTTTCATCGTCCACGACGCCTTGCAGGATGGCCGCCTGGTGCAACTGCTGCCGGACTGGCAACAACCTGCGCGCACCCTGTATGCGCTCTACCCGCAAAGCCGCTACCTGGCGCCCAAGGTTCGTGCACTGCTGGATTACCTTCAGGACTACTATCGGGCTCCACGTTGGCAGATGTAATTGGTGCAAAAAACGCACAAATCATGGCCTCTTACGGGCGTATTTCTGCATCAAGCGTTCAATTAACCTTCGCGCACTCCACTCAACGAAGGTTATCGCCATGAAAGCTTTGAAAACCTCCCTGTTCGGCCTGATCCTGACCGCCTCTACCACTACCGTGTTGGCCCAGAACGAGATCAAACCAGAAGCACTGATCTCGCTGCCCAACGCCGCTCTGCAATGGCAAGCAGTACCCAACACAAACGGCGCCGTCACTTACGCCAACACTGAGGGGAATATTTTCGGCAAGGGCAACTACTCGGCCTTTGTCACCTTCAAGGCAGGCACCGACAACGGTCTGCATACCCACAGCCAGAGCCTGCCAACAGTGGTCCTGAAAGGCACTTTCTACGCCGTGATCGATAAGGTGCGCACCGAGTATCCAGCGGGCTCGTACTACAAACTGCCGGCCAATCTGGTGCATGAAAGCGGCTGCACCGCCGCGGCAGATTGCCTGCTGTTCCAGTACCAGGCCGAGAACTTCGACCTGGTACCGGTGAAAGGCTGAGCCCGGGCCCGCTCCTTCAGCTCAGCCCCGCGCACATCAACAAGGGCACCTGCTGGTCTTCATCCGTCAGCGCACCATGGTGCCCTCGCCATTGACTGGCGTGCATTTCCACTTCGCTGCGAATGATCCCCCCCGCTCCGGTCGGCACCACGATCAGGTCGCCAATCCGCGCCTCGGCCTGGCTGAGCAAGACATCTCCAAACAAGCCCGCAGCAATCGCCTGGGCCTTGGACAACACCTGGTACTGCTCGCCCAAGTGATTCTGCCAGCGCTGGTGCACACGGTCCTGCTGGCTCGGCACGTACAGGTAGCGCGCGCGGATATCACCGGCGATGGCGCGCACGCCCTCCTGCAACACCGGGTCGAGGTCGAAGTCACGCACCTGGTCGCTGTCCAGCGCCAGCATGCCGTGGTCGGCGATGACCATCAACTGCACCCGCTCCGGCAGCTTGCGGGCGATGGCCTGAGCCAGCTGGTCGGCAATTTCCAGTTGCTTGAGCCAGCCCTCGGAGCCCGGACCGAACAGGTGCCCGGCAAAATCCAGGTCGCCGAAATAGCCAAAACAGAAGGCCGGATCTTCAGTCGCCAGCGCTGCATTGATCAGTTCCGGGTAGGCGTCATAGGCCGGGGCCGGGAGTATCCGTCCGGCCTTGTAGATCGCCTGGCTGAACGCCGAGTTGGCATAGCGGCCGAGCATGACCGTGCTGATGGCAATGCCCTGCGCGCTGGCCAGGCTCCAGGCATCGGGCGGCACGATGAACGATTCCGGTGCCGGAGCTGCAGCTGGCTGTGCTTCGGCTTGTAGCGCAGCAGTGGTCCACGACAACGGCGACAACTCGGTCTGCTGATCCAGGGCAAAGCTGCAGCCGACAATGCCATGCGCACCGCTGCCAAGCCCCGAGGTCACCGAGGCCAGGCTGGTGGCGGTGGTCGCCGGAAAGCCCACGCGAAAATACGAATCCGGCTGCATCAATGAGGCGAGGAATGGCGCGTGCCGGGCATGGGCCTGGAGCAGGTTCCAGCCCAGGCCGTCGATCAGCAGCAGGCAGGTCGCCTGCGAGCGATCCAGGCGGAAGCTGTTGCGAAAGCCCTGGCCACCGAGGGTGGCGAAGATCGACTGGGTCAGGTTGGCCAGGCCCGGCCAGGTTTCACCCAGCAACTGCGAGTCGTTGAACGGCATTGCCATGTCTCCCTCCGTGGGCAGGTGCGAATCAACAGGTGTAGCACAGGCTGTGCGATCAGCGCACAGAAAAACGCCCGCGACCGCGTTCATCGATTGACCAAATTAACCAATCGGTACATTTTCAGCGAAAGCCTCTTCCCAAGAACAACAATGGAGTTTTCCCATGAATCCGGCCCCCTCTCCTGGCATCCTCGCCGGCCTGATCGGTGCAGGTATCCAGGCCTCACGCACCCCGGCACTGCATGAGCACGAAGGCCATGCCCTGGGTCTTAACTACCTGTACCGATTAATCGATCTGGATCAGTTGAAACTCGACAGCAGCGCTCTGGAGCAACTGCTCAGCGCTGCCGAGGCCATGGGTTACACCGGCCTGAACATCACCTTCCCGTGCAAACAGGCAATCCTGCCGTTGCTCGATGACCTCTCTGCCGAGGCCCGAGGCATTGGCGCGGTCAATACCGTGGTGCTCAAGGACGGCAAGCGTATCGGCCACAACACCGACTGCCTGGGTTTCGCCGAAGGCTTTCGCCGCGGCTTGAGCGACGCGCCACGTCGTCAGGTGGTGCAGATGGGCGCAGGCGGTGCCGGGGCTGCGGTGGCCCATGCGCTGCTGGCCGAAGGGGTCGGGCAGTTGACGGTATTCGATGTCGAGTTGGCTCGGGCTCAGGCGCTGGTGGATAACCTCAATGCGCATTTCGACGGCAGCCGTGCCCGCGTCGGGCACGACCTGGCCCATGCATTGGGCGAAGCTGATGGCCTGGTCAACACCACACCGATGGGTATGGCCAAACTGCCGGGCATGCCGGTGCCCAAGGCATTGCTGAGGGCTGATCTGTGGGTGGCGGAGATCGTCTACTTTCCGCTGCAAACCGAACTGCTGCGTGAGGCCCGGGCCCTGGGCTGTCGCACCCTGGATGGTTCGAACATGGCGGTGTTTCAAGCGGTGAAGGCGTTTGAGCTGTTCAGTGGCTTGCAGCCGGATGCGGCGCGGATGCTTGAACACTTCAATAGTATGGGTAGCTGAAAAGCATCGCGGGGCAAGCCCGCTCCCACAGTGGGAGCGGGCTTGCCCCGCGAAGATCAGGCTTGCAGGAAACGCAAAACCGACTCGCAAATCATCTCGCGATGACGCGCCTTGAGCGCCGCATCTTCGAAATCAACCTGGAAGATCTCGCCAAAGGTGTTGCGGTTCGATACCCGGTAGAAGCAGAACGAACTGATCAACAGGTGTACGTCCAGCGCCTCCAGGCCCTGACGGAAGACCCCTTCGGCAGCCCCGCGGCGCAGGATCTCGTCCAGTGCATTGAGCACGGTCTTGTTCATCGAGCGAATCACCGCAGAGCGCTTCACATACTCGCCGTGATGCATGTTCTCGTTGCAGACGATACGCACGAAATCGACGTTGCGATCATGGTGATCGAAGGTGAACTCCACCAGCCGGCGAATGCCCTGACGCGGCTCCAGCTCAGCCAGGTGCAGGCTGCTCTCGGTGTTGCGAATATCACCGTAGAGCTTCTCCAGTACCTCGACGTACAACTGCTCCTTGCTGTTGAAGTAGTAGTAGATCATGCGTTTGGAGGTCTGGGTGCGCTCGGCGATGGCATCGACCCGGGCGCCAGCCAGCCCTTGCTGGACGAACTCGCTGATCGCCGCCTGGAGAATATTCTCGCGGGTCTTTTCCGGATTGTTCTTGCGCCCCTTGCGCGCCACTGGTTCAGGGGCGGCGCAGAGTGCTGGAGTAGTTGTCATACGGGACTCGTGGCCAACGGTTAACCCGGTGATTATGAGCCCCGGGAGATAAGGAAGAAAGCCTGCTGGCCCCCGCCCTACAAGCGGGCCTGTGCCGGGGCGCCCGCACGGGCCTTGGCCATGGCCGCCAGACGCACGGCGACGTTGGCCGCGCCGTAGCCGCTGTAGCCATTGCGCCGCTGCAGGACCTCGAAGAAAAAGCGCTCCTCGAACGGTTCGGTATACACGTGAAACAGCTCGCCGCCCTGGGCGTCACGGTCATAGAGCACGTTGTAATAAGCCAGCTCACTGAGGAACTCGTCGTCGAAATCAAAGCGCGCAGCCAGGTCGTCGTAATAGTTGAGCGGGATGTCGAGCAACGCCACACCGGCCTCCTTGGCTTGCTTGACCGCGGCAAAGATGTCGTCGCAATCGAAGGCGATGTGATGCACACCCGAGCCGCGGTAATGCGACAGGGCATGAGCGATGGCCGTATTGCGGTTTTCCGAGATGTTCAACGGCAGGCGGATCGAGCTGCAACGGCTGCGCAGCGCCCGGCTTTTTACCAGACCATAAGGATCAGGCAGGACCACTTCGTCATCGGCGGTGAAGTCCAGCAGGCTTTTGTAGAACAGCGCCCAACTGTCCAGGCCATCGGCCGGCAAGGCCAGGGCCATGTGATCGATGCGCTTGAGACCGAGGCTGTTACCCGAGGCTTGCACCAGGCTGAAATCGGTATCGTAGATGGTCCGCCCTTCGGCGTCTTGATCGACCAGGTAGATCAGGCTGCCATCGGGCGCACGCACCGCCGCCAGCTCGCGCTCGTTCGGTCCGACCAGGCCGCGGTAAGGCTGGCCATGAAAGGCCACCGCGCGAGCCAGCGCCTGGGCACTGTCCTTGACCCGGATTGCCGTAGCGCACAAGGACGGGCCATGGCTTTCGAAAAAGTTGTGGGCAAACGAATAAGGCTCGGCGTTGAGGATCAGGTTGATATCGCCCTGGCGCAGCAAACTGACATTCTTCGAGCGGTGGGTACCGGTGCGGGTGAAGCCCAGGCGTTCCAGCCAGTTACCCAGCTTGGCGCCGAGGGCGTCGTCAACGGCAAATTCAAGAAACTCGATGCCATCGTAGGCACTGGCTGGCGGTGGCGCGAACAATAGATCGTCCTGCGCTTGCGAAGTCTGCTGTGCAAGGCGCTGGCGGGTCTTCTCCTCCAGATACAGCAGCGAACGCAGACCGTCGGCGGCATTGGCGCGCGGTGGCGCGGCGCGGAAACCATCGTTGAAGATTTCCAGCGACAACGGCCCGCGATAGCCGCTGGCCAGAATCGGTGCCAGAAAGCCCGCCAGATCGAACTCGCCCTGCCCCGGGAAGCAGCGAAAATGCCGGCTCCACTCCAGTACATCCATCGCCAGCAGCGGTGCATCAGCCATCTGCACGAAGAAGATCTTGTCGCCAGGGACCTCGGCGATCGCACTCGGGTCGCCCTTGAGCGACAGGGTATGAAAACTGTCGAGAATCATCCCCAGGCTGGCATGGTCCGCGGCCTTGACGATGTCCCAGACCTGCTGCCAGGTGTTCACATGCCGGCCCCAGGCCAATGCTTCGTAGCCGATGCGCAGATCGCGAGCCCCGGCGCGCTCGGCCAGCAGACGCAGGTCGTCGACCAGCACCTGGCGCTCGCCCAGTGAATCGGCAGCCACGTTGCTGCACACCAGCACCAGATCAGTTCCCAGCTCCTGCATCAGGTCGAACTTGCGCTCGGCACGGTCCAGGTTGCGCGCCAGACGCTCACGACGGCAGCCTTCGAAATCGCGAAACGGCTGAAACAGGGTGATTGCCAGGCCCAGGTCGGCGCAGCGCTGGCGGATTTCCCGCGGGCTGCCGGCGTAGTAGAGCAAGTCATTTTCGAAGATCTCGACCCCGTCAAAGCCCGCGGCGGCAATGGCGTCGAGTTTTTCAGGCAAGGTACCGCTCAAGGACACGGTGGCAATTGAACGCTGCATTTTTATGGCTCCGATGGGCAGGCAAAACCCGGATACTGCGAGTATTGGCGCTGCACACTTTTTGCTCAATCAAAAAGGTACTAACTGGTTAGTTTTGTGTTCGATTATCGCCCATAATAGCGTTCTACGAATTGACCCTTTTTTGACCACAGGCGCACCATTTCGACACCGGGCAGTGATGCTCGACGCGCCAAAAGCGCCTCGACCCCTGCCGTTCCAACCGACCGCCGTACACCCCGGCGTCCTTAGCGTTGCGTAACCCAGGCTTGACCCATAAACATAAAAATACGGGTAACCCTCCCATGATCCATTCGCACAGTTCCCGCATGGCCCAGCCGCTGGCCAGCAACCCGCACGCCGGCATCGGCGACAAGATCCGTGGCGCCATGGCAGTCGGCAAGACCCGTTGGGCCATGCTTGCCCTGGTGTTCTTTGCCACGACCCTGAACTACATCGACCGCGCCGCCCTAGGCGTCATGCAGCCGATCCTGGCCAAGGAAATGAGCTGGACGGCGATGGATTACGCCAACATCAACTTCTGGTTCCAGGTCGGCTATGCCATCGGCTTCGTCCTCCAGGGCCGGTTGATCGACCGCATCGGCGTCAAGCGCGTGTTCTTCTGCGCGGTGCTGCTCTGGAGCCTGGCCACCGGAGCTCACGGCCTGGCCACTTCGGCGGTGGGTTTCATGGTCTGCCGCTTCATTCTCGGCCTGACCGAAGCCGCCAACTACCCGGCCTGCGTCAAGACTACCCGCCTGTGGTTCCCGGCCGGCGAGCGGGCGGTGGCCACCGGCATCTTCAACGCCGGGACCAACGTCGGAGCGATGTTCACACCGATGCTGTTGCCGCTGATTCTCACCGTCTGGGGCTGGCAGGCCGCATTCATGGGCATGGCCGCCCTGGGCCTGGTGTGGGTGATTTTCTGGGGCCTGAAGTACTTCAATCCGGAAGACCACCCAAGCGTCAGCAAGGAAGAACTGGCCTACGTGCAGGGCGAAAAGGAACCGGAGCAGGCCCGCGTGCCCTTCTCGCGCATTCTGCGCATGCGCGGCACCTGGGCCTTCGCCCTGGCCTACTCGATGACCGCACCGGTGTTCTGGTTCTACCTGTACTGGCTGCCGCCGTTCCTCAACCAGCAGTACAACCTGGGCATCAGCGTGACGCAGATGGGTATTCCGCTGATCGTCATCTACATCAGCGCCGACTTCGGCAGTGTTGGCGGGGGCATTCTCTCGTCGTTCCTGATTGGCCGTGGCATGGCGCCGGTCAAGGCTCGCCTGCTGTCGATGCTGCTGTTTGCGATCACCATCATCGGCGTGATCTTCGCCGCAGGCGCCAGCAGCCTGTGGGTTGCGGTTCTGGCCATCTCCCTGGCAATCGCCGCGCACCAGGCCTGGACCGCCAATATCTGGAGCCTGGTGATGGACTACACGCCCAAGCACATGATGAGTACGGTGTTCGGTTTCGGTGGCATGTGCGCGGCCATCGGCGGGATGTTCATGACCCAGTTGGTGGGCTACATCCTGACCACCACCAACAACAACTACACCTTGCTGTTCACCATGATCCCGGCCATGTACTTCATTGCCCTGACCTGGATGTACCTGATGGCCCCGCGCAAGGTGCCGAAGGTCGAAGGCTAAGGCTTGCGCTGCAACCAGGCAGCGCCCAGGCCACTGAGGCAGATCAGCGCGATACCGACCAGCCCGGCCATGTCCGGGCTGTGTCCGAACAGCACCAGGCCGAGTATCCCGGCGAACACGATCTGACAGTAACTGAACGGCGCCAGCATGGCCGGTGGCGCGTGGCGGAAAGCCTGGGTCAGGAACAGGTGCGCGGTCATCCCGCAGGTACCGAGCGCCACCGCCATCAACCCGTGGATCAGGTTCGGCGTTTGCCAGAACATCGGCACGATGGCACTCATCACCAGCGTATTCATCACACCGGTAAAGAAGTTGCTGGTAGTCGGGCTGTCGATGCCGCTGAGCTTGCGCGTCAGCAACTGATAGAAACAAAAGCACAGCGCCGAGCCGAAGGGCAGCAGCACAGCAGGCGTGAACAGTGCCCCCCCTGGGTGAATGATCACCGTCACCCCGACGAAACTCACCAGCACCGCTACCCACTGGCCGCGTGTGACCTTCTCGCCCAACAACGGCAGTGACAGCGCCGTCACCAGCAGCGGCGCAAGAAAGTTGACGGCAGTTGCTTCCGCCATGGGTATGTACTGCAAGGCCGTGGTGAACAACAGACTGGTGCCCAGCAAGCACAGTGCCCGCAAAGCCTGCAGCCCTGGCCGACGCGTACGCAGCACACGCAATCCGGACTGTGGCAGGAAGATCGCCATCATCAGCAGGGTGTGCACCAGGTAGCGCGCCCACACCACCCAGATAATCGGATAAAAGCCGGCCAGGTACTTGGACAGCGCGTCATGGCTGGCAAACAGGAAAGTTGCCACGACCACCAGCAAAATGCCCCGCAATGGCTGGCTGGCATCGTTGAGCGCAGTGGGACGGGGCATGAGGTCGGCTCGCGGGTCTTATTCTGTGAGTGCGTTATTTAGAACCAAGTTCCACTTTCAATGCAAGCACAAAAACCGCAAGGCAGTACGTTCTTACCTGTGCGGGCAGATGCAGTGTGTCCCGCGATGGATCAAACGAACAATTCGGACGCAGGACTTGCCGCCGATAACTCCGCCGCCGCCGCCAGCAGCACCGGCGCCAGCGCGTGCATTCGCGCTTCACTCATCCGCGCGCTGGGCCCGGCAACGCTGAGCACCCCCACCGTATGACCATCCACGGGATGGCGCACCACTGCCGCCAGTGCCGAGGTGCCCACCGCCGAACTTTCTACCACCCAGGCATAACCATGCTCACGGGCCAGACGCAAGCGCTCGAGTAATTCAGCTTTGGAGGCAGGCGCGTTGGGGCCGAACTCCTCGCGCTTGGCGATGCCCTGGCGTTCGACCAGCTGCAAGGCTTCATCATCACTCAGGCTGGACAGCCAGGCGTGTCCGGAAGCGGTGTAGAACAGCGGCGCATCACGGCCCATGTCCGGATCGTAGCGCAACCCCGAACGCGCGCCCTGGGCCTTGGCGATCCAGGTCTGGCGGTCACCCTCGACCACACCCAGGCGCACCAGTTCACCGGTGTTGTGGGCCAGCTCATCAAGGATAGGTTGAACGATGTCAGCGCCGCTGCTGGCCAGGTAACGAAAGCCCATGGCCACCAGACGAGTGCTCAGGTGATAGCGACTGCTCTCCAGGTTCTGGCGCACATAACCGAGCCGCATCAACTCGGCGAGCATGCGATGCGTGGCACTCTTGGGAATGTCCAGCTCATCGGCCAGGGTCTGCAGGGGCAACCCGCGCGGTTCGCTGGTGAGGCGTTCGAGAAGGCTGAACGCGCGTTCGATCTGACTGCCGGCCATGGTCATGGTCCCTGAAATTTGTGCCGATTTTAAAGAGCCACGGCGAAAGCGCAAATTTAAAGGGACAGGCACAATCGCGGGGCAAGCCCCGCGACAGGCGCACACACATCAGAAATCGAAAAACACCGTCTCGCCCTCACCCTGAATGCGGATGTCAAAGCGATACGCCAACTTGCCATCCACCTCACAGCGGGTCGCCACCAGGGTCTCGCGCCGCTGCGGCTGCTCGATCAGGTTAAGCACCGGACACTGGGCGTTGGCCTGGGCCTCGTCATCGAAGTACAGACGCGTCTGCAGATGGATGTTGATCCCGCGGGCAAACAGGCTGACGTTGATGTGCGGCGCCATCGGCACGCCAGCCGCGTTGCACACCACACCTGGCTTGACGGTGTGCAGGGTCCACTCACCCGCATCGAAGGTGGTGGCGGTGCGGCCGAAGCTGTTGAACGGTTGCTCCAGGTCGAAATCGCCCTGGTACTGGCCATTGTGGTCGGCCTGCCAGAACTCCAGGAACGAATCCCTGACCAGATGGCCGTTACCGTCATAAACGTTGCCGAACACCAGGATATGTTCACCCGGCGCATCGGCCCGGGCCATGCGGTTCCAGATCTCCTGGTCGCGGGTCGGGTTGCCGGCGGCCTCCAGGGCCAAACCAATGTGCACATACGGGCCGGCAGTCTGCGAAGGGGTTTCCGGCAGCAGTTCGATAGGCATGGGAAACCTCCTCAGCGGTTTTCGAAGTGGGTCTTGCGCTGGCCGCGCAGGACGATGTCGAAGCGATAGGCCAGGCAATCCATCGGGTTGGCGTTGCTCATGTCCAGCCGCGCGATCAGGCTCTGCACCGCCTCGGGGTTGGCGATCGACTTGACGATCGGGCACATCGGGATCAACGGATCACCTTCGAAATACAGCTGGGTGATCAAGCGGGTGGCAATCGACGGGCCGCTGATCGACACATGGATATGCGCCGGACGCCAGTCATTGGGACCATTGCGCCAAGGGTACGGACCCGGCTTGATGGTGCGGAAGCTGTAGTAACCCTCGCTGTCGGTCAAGGCACGACCAACGCCACCGAAGTTGGGGTCCAGCGGTGCCAGGTAACGGTCGTTCTTGTGACGGTAGCGGCCACCGGCGTTGGCCTGCCAGATTTCCACCAGGGTATGTGGAACCGGTTTGCCGTACTGGTCACAGACACGCCCGGCGAGAATGATCCGCTCGCCAATGGGCAGCCCGCCGTTGTTGAAGTTGAGCAGCAGGTCATGGTCATGCTGGCCGAACTTCAAGTGAGAAAAGTCCGGGCCTGTGCTTTCGCTGATCGACTGCGGAATGCTCACCAGGGCCTGACGCGGCGAACGGGCAATGGAAGTTTTGTAATCCGGAGTAAGGGCCTTCGGGTGCCAGTTGCGATCACGGATAGCGAAGCGACTATTGTCTTGCGCAGACATGCCGTTCTCCTGTCTTGGAATTATTGGAACGCCTGGGCGTGGCAGGCGAGCTTGCAGTTTCCGGCATGTCCGGCCTGAGGAATATTGAAAATAACCCCGCCTTGGATAACCAAATGGTTATGTGTCTATCAGGAATCTGACAGAGCGATACGCGGTGAACTAATCTTTGTGCTCATGTTTCCAAGCGCGGGAGAGCACTCATGCAATGGCGAAAAGGCAGGCGTAGCGACAATGTGGTCGATGCCCGTGGCGAGGGTGGCGGCGGCATGCGCTTCGGCGGTGGCAAGGGCCTGAGCATCGGTGCGATCCTGCTGATCGTCGGCATCGGCTGGATGACCGGGCAAGACCCGCTACAAATCCTCGGCCAGTTGACCGGACAGATGGGCCAGCAGAGTGCGCCAGTCAGCACCAACACCGGCAAGGCACCACCGGCCAACGACGAGCAAGCCGAATTCGTCGCCTCGATCCTCGGTGACACCGAAGACACCTGGCGGGCGATCTTCGCCCAGGCCGGGCGCCAGTACAAAGACCCGACCCTGACCCTGTTCAGCGGCCAGATCAACTCGGCCTGCGGCTTCGCCTCCTCGGCGGTCGGCCCGTTCTACTGCCCGGCTGACCAGAAGGTCTACCTGGATATGAGCTTCTTCCGCGAAATGGAACAGCGCTTCGCGGCTGCCGGCGATTTCGCCCAGGCCTATGTCATCGCCCACGAAGTCGGCCACCATGTGCAGACCCTGCTCGGGGTGTCGGCCAAAGTCCAGGCCGCGCGTCAGCGGGGTGAGCGGATGGAAGGCGATAACGGCCTGCTGGTGCGTCAGGAACTGCAGGCCGATTGCCTGGCCGGCGTCTGGGCGTACCAGGCGCAACAACGCCTGAACTGGCTCGAACCCGGCGATATCGAGGAAGCCCTGAACGCCGCCAACGCCATTGGCGACGACCGCCTGCAACAGAAAGGTCAGGGCCGAGTGGTGCCGGACTCCTTTACCCACGGCACCTCGCAGCAGCGTGTGCGCTGGTTCAAGACCGGCTTTGCCAAGGGCGATATCAACCAATGTGACACCTTCACCAGCCGCGCCCTCTAATCCCCTCCTGTAGATCTGCGGCAGCCCTGAGCCTGCCGCGGAAATACGCCGAAACTACCGTTGAGCATTTTTGCTGAAAAAGCGTTTCAGCTCCGGCGCAAGCCGCCGATATATCCTGCTCAGAAGATCGGCTGGCCTTCAAAAACAACAACCTTCCAGCGATATGGATCAAGAAGCACAACATTCCTGGAGGGATCGTATGAATAGCTGGTTTGCCAACATCAGCGTCAACCTGAAACTCGGCCTGGGCTTCGGCCTGGTGCTGCTGCTCACCAGCCTGCTGGCCCTGACCGGCTGGAACAGCATGGGTGGGCTGATCGATCGCAGTAACTGGATGAGCGACATCACCCAGCTCAACGGTGACCTGACCGATCTGCGCATCACCCGCCTGCAGTACATGCTGACCAACGGCGACGATGCCGCCGCCGGCGCTGTCCAGGTCAAGTTGAATGCCTTCAGTGAACAGCAGCAAAAGCTGCTGAAAAGCTTCAAGAGCCCGGAAAACGTCAAGTTGCTCCAGGAACTGGGCCAGACCATCAGCGCGTATCAGATTTCGATCAACAAGATGCGCGCCGGCTACAAGACCAGCATGGCCGCGCGCGATGCGATGAACCTGGCCGCTGCACGCGCCATCGACCTGGTCGAGGCGATCAACCGCGACATCCTCGCCCTGCCTGAAGGTGACGCCAGCCGCCTGGAGCAATTCCGCACCATCACCCAGGCCAAGGAGCAGCTGTTCCAGGTGCGCCTGGCCGTGCGCAGCTACATTGCCGACATCAGCAGCGAAACCGAACAACTGGCGCTGCGCCAGCTCGATGGCGCCCTGGCCGAGATCGCCAGCCTGAACCGCCAGATGCCAAACGAAGCAGCACGCATCCAGCAGTTCGAAAGCGCAGTGCTGGCCTACCGTGACGCCGTGCGTCAGTTCCGCGATGCCACTGCCGATGTTGCTGTCGCTCGTCAGGAAATGACCGTACAAGGCGCCACCATCGTCAAGATCAGTGACGCGCTGTACAAGATCCAGCTCGAACGCCGTGACAACGAAAGTGCCCAGGCCCGTACCCTGCAGCTTACCGCCACGCTGCTGGCGTTGCTGGTTGGTGTGCTGGCCGCGGTGATCATTACCCGCCAGATCACCCGGCCGCTGCGCGAAACCCTGGCCGTGGTGGAAAAGATCGCCGCCGGCGACCTCACCCACGACCTGCGCGTTACCCGTCGCGACGAGCTTGGTGTGCTGCAACAGGGCATCCAGCGCATGGGTTCGACCCTGCGCGATCTGATCAGCGGCATCCGCGATGGCGTCACCCAGATTGCCAGCGCCGCCGAAGAACTATCGGCCGTGACCGAAGAAACCAGCGCCGGGGTCAACAGCCAGAAAGTCGAGACCGACCAGGTCGCCACCGCCATGCACGAAATGGCCGCCACCGTGCAGGAAGTCGCGCGCAATGCCGAGCACGCTTCGTCTGCGGCAACCGACGCCGATGCGCAAGCGCGAGCCGGTGACCAGGTGGTTGCCGAGGCGATCAGCCAGATCGAACGCCTGGCCGAAGAAGTGCACCGCTCCACTGAAGCCATGGGCCTGCTGCAACAGGAAAGCCAGAAGATTGGCAGCGTCATGGACGTGATCAAGTCGGTGGCCGAACAGACCAACCTGCTGGCGCTCAACGCCGCCATCGAAGCGGCCCGTGCCGGTGAAGCCGGACGTGGTTTTGCCGTGGTTGCCGACGAGGTTCGTGGCCTGGCCCAGCGCACGCAGAAGTCCACCGAAGAGATCGAAGAGCTGGTCGCCGGCCTGCAGAGCGGTACTCAGCAGGTGGCCAATGTAATGCTCGGCAGCCGTAACCTGACCGACAGCAGCGTCGAACTGACCCGCAAGGCCGGTGCCTCGCTGGAAAGCATCACCCGCACAGTGTCGAACATCCAGTCGATGAACCAGCAGATCGCCGCGGCAGCCGAGCAGCAGAGTGCGGTGGCCGAACAGATCAGCCGCAGCATCATCAACGTGCGCGATGTGTCGGAACAGACAGCAGCGGCCAGCGATGAAACCGCGGCGTCCAGTGTTGAACTGGCGCGTTTGGGTAATCAGTTGCAGACCATGGTCAGCCACTTCCGCGTGTAAAGCACTACCTCGGTGGGAGCGGGCTTGCCCCGCGATGCGATTTGCCTGACAGATCGCTATCGCGGGGCAAGCCCGCTCCCACCGGGATTAGTTACTTAACGACCTGCCCTACCCCACGCCCACGCGGATCGGAAGCAGTTTCCAGCGCCGTACCACTCACACGGATCGCCTGGATATCGCCCATCTCCCAACCCTGATCTTCCAGGGTGTAGCCCATCTTCTTCAGCTCATCCGCGACCTTGCCGGTCAGTGGTGCATAAGCGTCAAAGTAAATGGTGTCCTTAGGCAGCAACTGGTGATGCACGCGCTGCGCGGCTACAGCTTTTTCCAGCGGCAGGTTGTAGTCATACAGGTTGTTCAGCACCTGGAAGATCGAGGTGAAGATCCGCGAACCGCCCGGTGTACCCAGTACCAGGGTGACCTGACCATCACGGGTAACCAGCGTCGGCGCCATCGAAGAAAGCATGCGCTTGCCCGGCTCAATGGCGTTGGCGTCGCCGCCGACTACACCGAAGGCGTTGGCCACACCCGGCTTGGAGCTGAAGTCGTCCATCTCGTCGTTAAGCAGGAAACCTGCACCTTTAACCACCACACCACTGCCGTAGTCCCAGTTCAGGGTGTAAGTGTTGCTGACCGCGTTACCCTGTTTGTCGACGATGGAGAAGTGCGTGGTCTGATGCGGTTCCAGGCCCGGACGGACTTTCTCGGTGTCGGAGATGGCGGTCGGATTGACCTCCTGGGCACGCTTGGCGATGTAGTCTTTGGCGATCAGCTTATCCACCGGCACCTTGGAAAAATCCGGGTCACCCAGGTAGTCGGCACGGTCAGCGAACACCCGCTTCTCGATTTCCGCCAGCAGGTGAATGTAGCGCGCCGAGTTCAGTTCGACACCCTTGAAGTCGGTCGCACGGTTTTCCTTGATGCCCAGCAGTTGCGCCAGCGCGACCCCGCCGGAGCTTGGCAGCGGCGCGGTATAGACCATATTGCCGCGCCACTCGATGCCCATCGGCTCACGCCACACCGCTTTGTAATCCTTGAGGTCGTCTTTGCTGATCAGGCCCTTGTCGGCCTGCATCTGCGCGACCAGCAGGTCGGCGGTCTTGCCCTGGTAGAACTCGCTGACACCTTTGTCGGCGATACGCTCCAGGGTTTGCGCCAGCTCCGGCTGCTTGAAGGTCTCGCCGACTTTCATGTTGCCGAAATAATCATTGAAGTTGGTGCTGTCCTTGAACAGGCCCAAAGCATCTTCACGGTATTGATACTGCTTGGCAGCGATCTTGAAACCGTTCTTGGCGTAGCCCACGGCCGGGGTGATCAGCTCGGCCCATGGCAGCTTGCCGAACTTCTGATGCGCCTCCCACAAGCCCATCACCGTACCCGGCACGCCAGCGGCGCGGGAACCGACCAGGCTCAGGTTCTCGATGATCTCGCCCTTTTCATCCAGGTACATGTTGCGGCTGGCAGCCTTGGGCGCCACTTCGCGGTAGTCGAGGAAGTAGGGTTTACCATCCATGTACAGGGTCATGAAACCGCCGCCGCCGATGTTGCCGGCTTCGGGGTAGGTCACGGCCAGGGTGAAGGCGGTGGCGACAGCGGCGTCTACCGCGTTACCGCCCTTCTTGAGAACTTCGGCGGCCACCTGTGCACCATATTGATCGGGTGCGGCCACCGCGCCACCTTCCAACGTCACAGCGTAAGCCGATGAACTGGCGAGTATTGCGGCACTCAGGCCCAGGGTTCGGAACATCACAACGCGCATGAAAGCTTCCTTGGTGTTGTTTTCGTTGAACAGCCATTAAGGCTGATGTCAGAAAACTAATCAAACACCGCAGGAAAAATCGCCGCTCGCAGGAAGCTTATGTCGCAGCGAGAGCGATCAGCAGGCGTAGACCGCCAGCTTGTGCTGGATGAAATCGAGGAAGCACTGAATGCGCAGGGCCAGCTGCGAGTTGCGGTAATACACCGCGTTGATCGGTTGCCGATAGCCACTGTTGTGCCCGGGCAAAACCACCTGCAAACGGCCGCTGCGAATATCTTCGTGAGTCATGAAGTGCGACAGACAGGCGATACCCTCACCGGCCAGGGCCAGCTCGCGCAAGGTTTCACCGCTGGAAGCCGACAGGCTCGGACGAATCAGCAGGCGGTCCCCCTCGACATGGCGCAACGGCCAATGGTTGAGGGTTTCGGTCTGGGTAAAACCGAGCAGCGAATGCGCCTGCAGGTCTTCAACCCGCTCCGGTGTGCCATGGCGCGCCAGGTACTCGGGGCTGGCCAGTACGCTCAGCGGGCTGCAACCGAGGGAGCGGGCATGCAGGCTGGAGTCGGCCAGCTCGCCGATGCGAATGGCGACATCGGTGCTCTGTTCGATCAGGTCGATGATCAGGTCACTGGTGTTGAGCTCCAGCTGGATCTGCGGGTACAACGCGCGGAACTCGCCGACCCAGGGCACGATGGCATGCAGCATGAAGGGCAAGGCGGCATTGATGCGCAGGCGTCCGGAAGGCGTCTGGTGATGCACCGACAGGTGCTCTTCAAGTTCGTCCATCTGTTGCAGGATCGACTTGGCCCGTTCGAAGAAGAATCGCCCTTCTTCGGTCAGGTCCATGCGCCGGGTGGTACGGTTGATCAGCGTCGTGCCGAGCTTGGCTTCCAGGCGCGACAGGGTGCGGCTGATCGCCGAAGGCGTCTGCCCGCTCTGTTCGGCGGCGGCGGAAATCGAGCCACACTCGATCACCGAGACAAACACCTGTAATTCATCGGACCTGGCTTTCACGGCTGTACCTTGGGGTGAGCAACAGCCGTGATAGATAGCCGCTTGGCGCGGCCAGCGCAAGGTTTCATCAGGCCGGGATCTGGAAAACCCGGGCCAGGTGCTGCTCGTAGGCGGCCACTGCGGCTTCGACGTTCGGGCGCTTCATCACATCCACCGCCAGGTAGGTGGGCAGACCGCTCATGCCAAGGAACTGGTTGGCCTTGTGGAACGGGAAGTACACCGCATCGACACCTTTGCCTTCGAAGAAATCGCTCGGGTCATCAAACGCCTGCTGTGGCGCGTTCCAGGTCAGCGAGAGCATGTACTGCTTGCCATGGATCAGACCGCCGCTGCCGTACTTCTGCGAGGCATCGGAACGGGTGCGACCGTCGTTGGCATACAGGCTACCGTGACCGGCAGTGAAGACTTCATCCAGATACTGCTTGACGGTCCAGGGGGCGCCCATCCACCAGCCCGGCATCTGGTAGATGATCACGTCGGCCCAGAGGAACTTCTGCACTTCTTCAGCGTTGTCGTAACCACCGTCGATGTAGGTGGTCTTGATGTCGAAACCGGCGCGGTCGAGGAAGGCCAGGGCGGCCTCGTGCAGGGTCTCGTTCAGGCGGCCATCGGAGTGGGCGAATTTTTTACCGCCGTTGAGCAACAGGACTTTTTTCATCACTTGCCTCATCTGTCGTTCGATCCGCTGCGCTGTCTGCGACGGCCTGGGACCGGTTGAATTTGGTTGGCGGCAGATTAGGGGATGCACTGCGCGGGAAAAACCGTCGTCGGGGCAAAATACTTTTGACTGAAAAGCACGAATCACACCTACATTATTGAAATAAAATCAGGTCCTCTCCCACCAGAGGTCGACCTCATGAGCGAACCCTACGGCTTCATTCTCAAAGCCAAGACCCGTCCGGAACAAGCCGAAGCCTTCGAAGCCCTGTTCCGCGCCTATGTCGAGCCAAGCCGCGCCGAACCTGGCTGCATCGAATACCACATGCTGCGCGACAAGGAAGATCCAAGCCTGTTCGTGTTCTACGAAATCTGGGCCAGCAAGGCCGCGCTGGACGTGCACTCGGCCCTGCCGCACATGCAAGCGTTCTTCGAAAAGCGCATGGACTACCTTGAGCGCGACTTCGACATTCAACTGATCGAAATGCTCAGCCCGTCCTCGGCTAGCCGTTGAGCAACAGGTGCACGCCTAGCACTGCCAGGCCGGCAAAAAAGCAGCGCTTGAACAGAGCCGCACTGATGCGCTGGCGCAGCCACTGGCCGCACAGCATGCCCAGCAGCGCTGGCGCCAGCACCAGCAGCGACGCGCCCAACGCCTCGGCGCCGAGCGCGTCCTGGCCGGCCAGGCCCAACGCCAGGGCCAGGGTCGAGACGGTGAAGGACAGGCCGAGTGCCTGGACCATCTCGTCGCGGTTCAGGCCCAGCCCCTGCAGGTAGGGCACCGCAGGAATGACAAAGACACCGGTGGCAGCGGTGATCAGACCGGTCAACAGTCCGCAGAGGGGCCCCAACCTGCGCTCCCATGCCAGCGGCACACTGAAACCACGCCCGAACAAACCGTACAGCGCATAGACCAGCAATGCGCCGCCCAGTGCCTGTGCCGCCCACTCGCCGCTGTTGATGCCCAGCCAGGCACTGCCCAGCAGCGTACCGATGAAGATCATCGCCAGCATCGGCCACAGCCGCCGCAACAAGGCCGGCAGATGCCCGCCCGCCGCCAACTGCCAGAGGTTGGTCAGGGTCGAGGGGACGATCAACAGGGCCGCAGCCTGCGCCGGTGACATAGCCAGGCCCAGCAGGCCCATGGCGATGGTCGGCAAGCCCAGGCCGATAATACCTTTCACCGCCCCCGCCAGCAGAAAGGTGAATGCCACCAGCAGTGAAAGCGCCGGGCCGATTTCCTGATAAAAACCAAATAGGGTCGTCATGCGCCGATGTTGCCTGCGATACGGGCGCCTGAAAATCTGCCATATACTGAGCCAGACTATTGCCCAGGCAGAGGCTCATGCATTTTGATCTGATCGACCTGCGACTGTTCCAGCACACCCTGGAGTGCGGCAACATCACAGCGGGCGCACAACGCAGCCATCTGTCGCTACCGGCCGCCAGTGCGCGGATCCGCGCCATGGAAGCCTCCCTCGGTACGCCCTTGCTGGAGCGGAATCGCCGTGGCGTGCAAGCGACGCCCGCAGGCAAAGCCCTGCTGCAACATGCGCGCTTGATCGGCCAGCAGGTCGAGCGCCTGCAGTTCGACCTGGGCCAATACGCTCAAGGCCTGCAAGGCCAGGTACGGCTGTTGTGCAACACCGCGGCCCTGAGCGAATACCTCCCGGAATTGCTCGCCGGTTTTCTCGCCGACCACCCGGCCATCGCCCTCGACATCCAGGAATTGCCGAGCCTGCGTATCGTCCAGACCATTACCCAGGGTGCGGCGGATATCGGCATCATTTCCACCGCCGCCGCCAGCGAGCATCTGCAAACCCTGCCCTTTCGCGACGATCCGCTGGTGCTGATCATGGCGCCGGGGCATCCCTTGGCAGCACAATCCGGGCTGCGCTTTGCCGACACCCTGGAGCATGGCTTTGTCGGCTTGTCGAGCGACAGCGCCCTGGCCCTGCACCTGGAAGAACAAGCCCTGCACCTGGGGCGGCGGATGCAGGTCAGGGTACGGGCGGAGAGCTTCGACGGGGTGATTCGCATGGTGGCCCACGGTGCCGGCCTGGGTGTGGTGCCACTGGCAGCCGTCCGACGCTGGCAGGGTGTGCTGGCATTGCACAGCATGAAGCTGGAGGAACCTTGGGCGCAGCGCCAGTTGCTGCTTTGCTCCCGCGACTTCACGCGCTTGCCGGGGCATGGCCAGGCCTTGGTGCGCTATCTGCGTGAGGCGCAGATCGAGCGCTCGACGTCGACCCCAGACAACTCCCCCGGTTAGATCGGACCTATGGTGACGGACCTCTCATCAGATCATCTGGAGCTGACATGTCCGATTTCATCACCGTTCTACGCGACACCTGCCCTACCCCTGTGCTGAATGCGACCAAGTGGAAGCGTATCGGCGGCGACCCGCACACGGTGAACCTCAACGCCTACCTGTCCGAGGATGGCAGCAAGATCATGGGTACCTGGATCTGCACCCCGGGCAAGTTCGAAGTGAATTACGAGAAGTGGGAGTACTGCCATTTCCTCGACGGCTACTGCGTGATCACCCCTGAAGGTGAGCAGCCGGTGCATCTGAAAGCGGGCGACGTGTTCGTCATCGAACCGGGGATGAAAGGCACCTGGGAGGTGGTGGAGACCGTGCGCAAATACTTCGTTTTTGCCTGACGACTTCAGGGCTGCTGCACAGCCCATCGCTGGCAAGGCCAGCTCCTACAGAATCAGGTGTGCGCAGTACCTGTAGGAGCCAGCCTTGCTGGCGATGCTCTTTTACTCGGGCTTGCGATAGCCTTCGACAATCGCCGAGAAATCCTTGCCGCCGTCACCGCGCAGGCTCATGGCCTGGTACAGCTGCTGCGCCACAGCACCGAGGATCACCGGCTGATGCGCCTGACGCGCCGCCTCGGTGGCCAGGCCCAGATCCTTGAGCATCAGCTCGGCACCGAAACCGCCGGTGTAGCCACGCGAGGCCGGAGCCGTTTCGATGATGCCCGGCCACGGGTTGTAGGTGTCCGAACTCCAGCAACGCCCGGTGGAGCTGTTGATGATGCCCGCCAGCACTTTGGTGTCGATGCCCAGGGCATTGCCCAGGGCCATGGCTTCCGACACACCGATCATCGAGATGCCCAGCAGCAGGTTGTTGCAGATCTTGGCAATCTGCCCGGTCCCCACCGCACCGCAATGCACAATGTTGCGGCCCATCTGCGCCAGCACCGGCTGCAGCGTGGCGAACAATTCATCGCTGGCGCCGACCATGAACGTCAGGGTCCCCGCCGCCGCACCACCGGTGCCGCCGGACACCGGCGCATCGGCCAGGTCCACGCCCTGCTTCGCTGCGGCCGCCGAGACTTCACGGGCGGTCTGAGGATCAATCGTGCTGCAGTCGACCACTGGCGTACCGGCACGAACACCGGCCAGCACACCGTCTTCGTTCAGGTACACACCCCGCACATGAGCGGCGGCTGGCAGCATGGTGATGACCATGTCGCTCTGCTGCGCGGCATCGCGCGGCGAACTGCTGACCTGCCCACCGAGCTCGGCAAGCTCGGCCAGTACGGTCTTGTTCAGGTCGAACAGTTGCAGTTGATGCCCGGCCTTGATCAGGTTGCGCGCCATCGGCGCGCCCATGTTGCCCAGACCGATAAATGCAATACGCATGATCAACTCCTTAGCGCAGGCTGATGGTGGTGTTCACACCGTCGTTGACGCTGTCGTCATCGAACCAGCGGCTGGTGACAGTCTTGGTCTGAGTGTAGAACTGCACCACTTGCTTGCCGTACGGGCCCAGGTCACCAAGCTTGGAGCCACGGGAACCGGTGAAGCTGAAGAACGGAACCGGTACCGGAATCGGGATGTTGATGCCGACCTGACCGACGTCGATTTCGTTCTGGAACTTGCGCGCCGCAGCGCCACTCTGGGTAAACAGGCCGGTGCCGTTCCCGAAGGGGTTGCGGTTGACCAGGGCGATGGCTTCGTCGAGGGTATCGACTTCCAGCACCACCAGCACCGGGCCGAAGATTTCCTGGGTGTAGATCTGCATGTCGGTGGTCACCCCGGAGAACAGGGTCGGGCCGACGAAGTTGCCTTGCTCGTAGCCTGGCACGCTTACATCACGACCATCGAGTTCAAGCTTGGCGCCTTCCTTGATCCCGCTTTCGATCAGGCCCAGCACACGCTCCTTGGCGCGTTTGGAAATCAGCGGGCCGACATCGGTGCCCGGCTCATTGCCGGCATTGACCTTGAGGTTGGCCGCCAGCTCTTTGAGTTCCGGCAGCCATTCGCGTGCCTTGCCTACCAGTACCGCCACCGAGGTGGCCATGCAACGCTGACCGGCCGCGCCGAAGCCGGCACCGACCAGGGCATTGAGGGTCTGGGTACGGTTGGCATCAGGCAGCACCACCGCGTGGTTCTTCGCGCCCATCATCGACTGCACACGCTTGCCATGCTGGCCGGCGAGGTTGTAGACGTGGGTACCGACTTCGGTGGAGCCGACAAAGGAGATCGCCTTGATGTCCGGGTGTGTGCACAAGGCATCGACCACCTGCTTGCCACCGTGTACGACGTTCAGCACACCGGCCGGTACACCGGCTTCCAGCGCCAGCTCCACCAGCATCATGGTCGACAATGGATCCTGCTCGGACGGCTTGAGCACGAAGGTGTTGCCGCAGACGATGGCCATCGGGAACATCCACAGCGGGATCATCGCCGGGAAGTTGAACGGGGTGATACCGGCGCAGACCCCGATCGGTTGACGCAGGGTGTAGGTATCGACACCACTGGCGACGTTCTCGGCGAACTCGCCCATCTTCAGGCTACCGATGCTGCATGCGTGCTCGACCACTTCCAGGCCGCGGAAGATATCGCCTTCGGCGTCGGCAATGGTCTTGCCCTGCTCGGCGCTGAGAACCACGGCGATGCGCTTGGAGTGTTCACGGATCAAGGCTTGCAGCTTGAGCATGATGCGCATGCGCGCGCCGAGCGGGGTGTCACGCCAGGTCTGGAAGGCACGTTGGCCGGCGGCGATGGCGGCGTCGACTTCTTCAGCAGTGGCGAACGGCACGCGGGCGAGTACTTCTTGGGTGGCCGGGTTGACCACGTCACGCCATTCGCTGGTTTTCGATTCGACCCACTGGCCGTCGATCAGCAGCTTGACCTGGTCGACCTTGGTCTGGCCGGGAGTAAGGGATGCGTTCATGTGCGTTCTCCTGAAATTGTTGTTAGGGAGAGATCGACGTCGCCGGGGTAGCCTCGACGGACGCTTGGGTCTAGGGCTTGTTTTGGAGTATAGATGTGCAAAGATCCAATAAAAACGCACATAAAAGCCGGACCAACATGCAAAAAAACATCACCTCTCTGGGCGCCCTGAACTGGGATGACCTGAAGTTTTTTCTTGAAGTGGCCCGCACCCGCAAGGCCAGCAGCGCGGCCAAACGCTTGGGGGTGGACTACACCACGGTGTCACGGCGGATCAGCTCGCTGGAACTGGCGCTGGGCACCTTGCTGTTCGAAAAGTCGCGGACCAACGGCTTTATCCTGACCGCCGAAGGCCAGCGCCTGCTCAGTTATGCCGAGTCGATCGAAAGCACCCTGCACATGGCCTGCGAGCAGGTTTCAGGTTCCGGCGTGGCGCTTTCCGGGCATGTGCGCATGGGCTGCACCGAGGGCTTTGGCAGCTTCTTCGTCACCCCGCAGTTGAGCCACTTCGTCGATGCCTATCCGGCCATCTCCGTGGACATCCTGCCGCTGCCGCACTTCATCAGCCTGTCCAAGCGCGAAGCGGACATCGTCATCGCCCTGGAGCGCCCGGAACACGGGCCGTATGTCTGCTGCAAACTGTGCGACTACCGCCTGCGCCTGTACGCCACCCAGGAGTATCTGGACAGCCACGAACCGATCACCCGCAGCAGCGACCTGGCGCATCACCAGTTCATCAGTTACGTCGACGACCTGGCCTTCAGTTCAGAGTTGCTGTACCTGGCCAACCTGATCCCGGCCGCCAGCGCCAACCTGCGCAGCACCAGCGTGATCGCCCAGTACGTGGCGGCTCAGCAGGGTCGCGGGCTGGCGATTCTGCCGTGCTTTCTGGCCGCACAGGACCCGCGCCTGGTGGCGATTCTGCCTGAAGAGGTGGAGATTACCCGGCAGTTCTGGATGTACTGCCGCGAGGACCTGCGCAAGTTGAAGCGGATTACCCTGTTGTGGGATTACATCCGCGAGGTGACCGAGCGCAACACGCCATTGCTGATGGGCGAGTCGCGCACGATGGACTTCGCCGATTAGTCGGAAGCGACCACGATAGCCACCCGACGGTTTTCCATGCGCCCGGCGCGGGTGTCATTGCTGGCCACCGGTTCACGGCTGCCCAGCCCGCGGGTTTCGACGTTCTCCGGGCGCATGCCGACAGCGGTCAGGACGTTGGCCACGCTCTTGGCCCGGCGCAGCGACAGCTGCTCGTTATAGGCGACCCTGCCCGAGGAGTCGGTATGACCATCCACCCGCACCCGCTGGATATCCACCGACAACAGTGACTTGCCGATACGCTCGACAATGCTCCGGCTCTCAGTGTTGAGCGAGTCCAGGTCACTGCCGAACAGCACCTTGCCTGACAGGCCGAACTCCCAGCCTTCGTCGGTCAAGCGGAAACCTTCCTGCTTGAGCAGGGCAATCTGTTCAGCCGTCAGGCCTTTGGGCGGCACACTTTGGCAACCGCTCAGGGCCAGCAGCATCAGCGCCAGCCAGGCAAAGTGGAAACGCAGGTATCGACTCAGGTGTGTCACGGTTCAGCTCCTGTTTTTTACATGATTGGCAGAGCTCTCCGTCTCTGCCGCTTGCCACTGGCCACGGGTGTTTCGCTTGGCCTGATACATCGCCGCGTCGGCGGCGTTCAACAAATCCGACGGCGTCTGACCGTCATCCGGGAAGAAAGCAATGCCGACACTCAGGGACGTGACGATGCTCTGCCCTTCTCCCAGACGAACAGGCAGACGCATGCTGGCAATGATTTTCTCGGCAATGCGCTGGGCATCCTCGCGGCTGTGAAGAGGTGTCAGCAGCACGGCAAATTCGTCACCGCCCAGGCGCGCTACCAGATCATTCTCGCGTAGCTGCGCGCGTACCCGGGTGGCGACGCTGACCAGTACTTCATCACCGGCCGCATGGCCATGGCTGTCGTTGATGTCCTTGAAGTTGTCACTGTCGAGAAACAGTAGCGCCATGTGCTCCCGGTACTTGCTGGCATTACGCAGCGTGCGGCTGAGCCGGCCTTCGAAAAAGGCTCGATTGGGCAAGCCGGTCAAGCTGTCATGGCTGGCCTGGTGGGCGAGGCTTTCGTTCTCGCTCTGCAGATGGCTCTGCCAGCTTTCCAGTTCGTCGAGCAAGGCATTGAAGTCATTGCCCAGCTCATTGAGCTCGGCAATCTGCGCCTCAGGCACACGACGGTCGAAGCTGCGTTCACGCCGCGCGGCGTGAGCCACCGTGGCCAGGCTGCGCAAGGGGCCAACGATATCGCCGAACATACGCCGCGACAGGTACAACGCGCCAAGGGCGCTGAGTACGGTACAGAGGAGGATGCCGGCCAGGCCGCTGAGCAGGAAGCGCACCAGGCTGCCACCCTGCCCTGTCAATTCGATATGACCAACCTGCTGGCCTTGATGTAGCACCGGCATGACGATTGGCTCTGCCAACAGGCTACGAGCCACTCGTTGCTCCATCTGCGCGAGCAAGCTGTCATCACTGCGCTGCCAACGGGCGAGCAACTGGTTGCTATCGTCGAACACTTTGGCATCAGCCACCTCTTCTGTAGAGGCAATCAGCGCCAGAGCTTCATTCGCCGCGCTGCTGTCGTTGAAGACCACGGCGGCTTCAACGGTGTAATTGATCGAGCGGGCGATCAGGTGCAGGTTGTGATTGGCATACACGCGCAGCGCCAGCACGCCAAGCACCGTCAGGGCAACACCTGCCAGGCCCACCGCCAGCAAGGCCACGCTCAAGTGGCGACGCCCCAGCACTGCGCGCAGGGTCGGACGCTGACGCCCCCAGCCAAAGCCGATCATGGCTGTGTCGCCCGTCGCCGCGACAACTGCAGCACCGAGGGATGGATGCGCACGCCGCTGCGCGCTACCGAATCAAGGTTGACCTCGAACGCCACCTGACGGTCGCTGACCCGCAGGCAAAACACACTGCCCACTGTGCAAGGATCGTCGGCTTCGCTGATGCTCAATACCGGATGACCACTGATAGCGCTGAACAACTGGGAGCGTTCGTCCGGGCTCAGCTGGCCAAGATAGATTGCATCGCACTCATCGGTGATGCGCGGGTCACCGGCCAGCAAGCGCCGCACCACTACCGGCCGGCCAGTGGCTTGCGTGGTGCCCTTGACTAGATCATCGGCGTATTCGGTGGGACCGACCAGGCACAAGCGCAACTGATCCGGTTCCACCGGCCAGCGGGCGTAGCTGAGAATGCCCAGGACCACCTGAGTCACGGCAGTGGCGCGCTGCTCGGCCAGGGTCGAGGTCGGTTTGGTCTCGGCAGAGGCCAGCGCGCCGAACAGCAGCGGCAACGCAGCCATCAGCGAGCGCCCCCGACTCGTCACACGTCCCGAGGTCGGGGCGGCCACTTTCATCAAGGAAATCTCTTACAAACAAGCGGGATAATGCCGCAACGATAGCACAGTGGCCGATTTTCCAGCGAGAGAGCAGGCCTCTGCCCATCCGGTAAAAGGCCGAATCGCCGTGTTCATACCTGCTCCAGCATCAATCCGGAAATGCGTTTGACCTTGCGCCGCACCGCGTCCTCGAACACCCCCTGGCGCGGTTCGATCAAAGTGAAACAGCTTTTCGCCCGGGTGATGCCGGTGTAGATCAACTCTTTGGTCAACACCGGGTTCAGTGCATCAGGCAGTACCAGGGCAGTATGGGTGAACTCCGAACCTTGGGACTTGTGCACGGTCATGGCGAACACGGTTTCCACCTCGTTGAGGCGGCTGGGCAATACAAAGCGCACACCGCCACGGCCATCGTTACGGGCGAAGGCCACCCGCAACACCTGCTGGCCGGGTTGCTGCTCATCGGGCAGGCGCAAGGCAATGCCGATGTCACCGTTCATCAGACCCAGGCCATAGTCGTTGCGGGTCATCAGGACTGGCCGGCCCTCATACCAGGGTTGTTCGACATCGATCAGGCCGGCAGCGCCCAACACCCGGCCGACCCGCTGGTTCAGCCCCTCGACGCCCCATGGGCCTTTACGTACGGCACACAACAGCTGGAAGGTTTCAAAACCCTGTAACACGGCCATGGCCCAGGCTTCCCAGCGCGGGTCATCAACCGGCGTGGTCAGCGCCGGACGTTGCCGGCCAATGACCTGCAGATAGCTGCGGTAGCCCTGCGGCCCCTCGTTGCCGCGACCAAGGCCATCGAGCAGCAGACGGTCGAGGGCGCGATCCTGCTCGCCACGCAGGGTCAGGCCGAACACGTCATCCTGTGTCTGCTGCAACAAGGCCCGTGCCTGTTCGGCGTCCTGCAGGTTGACCAGGCGCGCCAGCCGGCCGATACCGCTGGTCTCACCGAAGCGCCGGGAAAAGCGCAACATCACCACTTGCTGCGCCAGTGGATACTGCTCGGCAGTGCCCGCCAGCAGTTCGCTACCCACCAGGGTTTCACCGCTGACCTGCTCCAGCCAGGCCTGGGTCTGGGCGCTATAGCGACCAGCTTCGGCATCCCGGCACAGGTCACCGAGCACGGCGCCGGCTTCCACCGAGGCCAACTGGTCCTTGTCACCCAGCAACACCAGACGGGCGTGAGGCGGCAGCGCGGCCAGCAAGTTGGCCATCATTTCCAGGTCAATCATCGAGGCTTCGTCGACCACCAGCACATCCAGAGGCAAAGGATTCCCCGCATGGTGACGAAAATGCCGCGAACCCGGACGACTACCGAGCAAACGGTGCACCGTCGAGACATCGGTGGGGATGTTTTCCCGCACCTGGGCTTCGACGGCCAGGCGCTCAACCTGCTGACCAATGGATTCGGTCAGCCGCGCCGCTGCCTTGCCGGTGGGTGCTGCCAGGCGAATGCGCAGGGGACGTCCGGCCTCTACGGCTGGCGCCTGGAGCAAGGCCAGCAAGCGCACCACCGTGGTGGTCTTGCCGGTACCCGGGCCGCCGGTAATGATGCTGAAAGCACCTCGGGTGGCCAGGGCGCAGGCCAGCTTTTGCCAGTCCACCTGCCCCGCCTGACTACCGCCATCGAACAGTTGCGCCAAGCGCGCCGCCAAATCGGCCGGGGTCGGTTCGACCTGCTCCAGACGTTGACGCAAGGCGCTGTCGATCTGCCGCTCATAGGCCCAATAACGACGCAAATACAAACGCTGAGCGCTGAGCACCAAAGGCCGCGAAGCCTCTTCGACGCAAGCACCATTGGCGACCAGGCGACTGCTGGCCAAACGCTGCAACCAGGTGCTCAGCGCCAGTTGTTCAAGCAACTGCGACGGCAGCAGCAAGGGACCTGCCAGGGCATCGCCTTCCGGGGGCAACGACAGGGCAAAGTCAGGCTCGGCCAGGGTCTCAGCCAGGTCCAGACAGACATGACCATGACCCAACTGGTGACTGGCCAGGGCCGCTGCCAGCAACACCAGCGGGTCGCCTCCCGGATCGCGTTCTTCGAGGAAGCCGACGAAAGCCCGGTCCAGAGCGCGCAGCCAGCCACGTTCGACCCAACGATCGAGCAACGCCAGCAGGTCGGCACTGTCACTCAATGGCTCGAGTGCAGCCAGATGCTCGGCATCCAGTGGCGTCGGCAGCAGGTCGTCGAGGGTACGGCTCATGGTGTATCTCCCAGGAACAGGTCGTGTTGCTGCGGCGCACTGACGCCACGGAACAGCGCATCGAGGCGCTCGATCAATTCCCGTGGCGGTTTAACGAAATACACGCCGCCAGAAGCCGAATGCACACCACGTAAAAAGATGAACACCGCGCCGCCCACATGGTGGTCGTAGTCGTAATCCGGCAGCCGTGCGCGGAGCTGGCGGTGCATGGCCAGTAGGTACAGCACATACTGCAGGTCGTAGCGGTGACTGAGGATTGCCGACTCCATGGCCAGCTCGCTGTAGGCCAGATCGTCAGGGCCGAGCCAGTTGGATTTGTAGTCGGCCACGTAGTAGCGCCCGTCATGTTCAAAGGCAAGGTCGATAAAGCCCTTGAACATGCCGTTGAGCTGAGCCGGTTGGGCAGCAACCCGTGCAGCGCCTTGATGGGTGTATTCACCGACCAGGCGATCAAGCTGGCCGACATCGACCTTGTGGCTGGCAAACCAGAATTCCATTTCGATCTGATACTGACTCAGCTGATTCAAGGCCAGGGGCGGACTGTCCGGCGCCAGGGCCATGGGTTGCACCAGCAATTGCTGCAGCCAGTGGCCAAGGGTGTTGATCCAGCCTGTCCAGTCGCGGCGGTTGCAGCGCTGGCCGACCGTGCGTTTGAGCGCTTCGTCGTTCGCCATTACCTGGGCAAAACCTTCAAGCCCCGCCCATTCGAGCAGACCGTGAAGGAAGGTCCCAGGGTTCGGGCCACGTGGAAAGCGATGGATATCGCCGCTGCCGGGCATCACTTCGCGCAGCTGTTGCGGATCGGGACGCTCGTCATCGAGCAGTTGCTGGGCTTGCGAGCTGTCGGTATCCAGGGTCAGCGATTCTTCACCAATACGCAGTGCACTGTAGGAGGCGATCCACCAGTTCTCTGCTGCACGGCGTTTGGGCTGGCGCGCAGGCAGCAGTTCAGCCTGATTGGCGGGTGCGCTATAGCCTTGTTCGTTGGCCCCAGGCATGGCGTTGCTGGCAATCGCCGGGCAACCCGCTTGCAGGGCCTGTAGCCACTCACTCAACTGGCTGGAAGCCGCCAAAGGCGTGCCGCCGCCGAGTAGATAGCCCAGCGCCGAGCGGTGCAGCAGCGAGGTCTTGCCGGTGCCTCGCTTGAGGTCGGCAACCCCCAGCCAGCAAGCGTGCTGAGCGCGGGTCAGGGCAACGTAGAGCAGACGCAGGTCTTCGGCCAGACGCTCATCGTCGGCCATCGCGATCTGCTCGGCATCCGGGGTCAGGGTCAGGTGCGCCTGGCCTTCACTGTCGTGCCAGCCCAGCGGCAAGCGCTGGCCATCCACCGGTTTGCTGGTGCAGATGAACGGCAGGAACACCAGCGGATATTCCAGGCCCTTGGACTTGTGGATGGTCACCACCTTGACCAGTTGCTCATCACTTTCCAGGCGCAGGATCTGCTCTTCGCCAGCCTGACCAGCGCTGGCCAGGTGCTCGCCCAGGTGGCGGATCAGCGCTTGCTCGCCATCGAGTTCGGTGGCTGCCTGCTGCAGCAATTCGGCCAGGTGCAACAGGTTGGTCAGCACCCGCTCACCGTCACTGCGGGTCATCAACACCTGCGGCAGGTCGAAGTCATGGAGCAAGCGGCGCAGCATCGGCAACACGCCCTGGCTGCGCCAGGTCAGCCGGTACTGGCGGAACTGCATGACCCAGCGCTCCCACACCCGTTCGTTCTGGTTCAACTGTTCCAGCGCCGACAGTGGCAGGTTCAGGGTGATACTCGCCAGTGCCGCCTTCAACAGGCGCTCGACATCCGGCTCGGCACAGGCCTTGAGCCAGGCCAGCAGGTCCTGGGCTTCCTGGGCGGCGAACACCGAGTCCTTGTCTGACAGATACACACTGCGGACATCGCGGGCCGCCAGTTCGGCGCGAATCAACTGCGCTTCACGACCGTCGCGCACCAGGATGGCGATGTCCGAAGGCAGACAGGCACGCAGCGACTGATCCGCCTGGAGAAAACCGCTGCGACCCTGTTGCCCGCCATTGAGCAACGCGACAATCTGGCTGGCACAACTGGCGGCCAGCTGCTGACGGTAAACCGCCGTAGAGACCGGTTCGTCGCTGTGCAAATGCCACAGATTCAGGGCGGCGAGCGCCTGTCCGTCGACCAGCAACTGTTCGCTGCGACCTTTGGCCTGGACCTCGACAAAGGGCACCGGATTGTCATTATCCTCGCGGAACAGGAAGGCGCCACGCCCCTGCTCACGCAGTTCGGCCTGCATGAACACATGATTGACTGCGCTGACCATGGCCTGGCTGGAACGGTAGTTGGTGTCCAGGCTGTGCAAGCGTCCGGCGGTGGCACGACGGGCGCCCAGGTAAGTAAAGATATCGGCGCCGCGGAACGCATAGATCGCCTGTTTGGGGTCGCCGATCATGAACAGGCCGGTGTCCTGAACATTCTCTTCAATGCAGTAGATGCGCTGAAAGATCCGGTACTGGACCGGGTCGGTGTCCTGGAATTCATCGATCAGCGCGACCGGGAACTGCTCACGGATCAAACCTGCCAGACGCTCGTCGGCATCGCCGTGCAGGGCGTGATCGAGGCGCAGGAGCATGTCGTCAAAACCCATTTCCGCACGACGGCGCTTTTCCTGTTCAAAACGTGCGCCCACCCAGGCGGCGGCGTGTTCCAACAGGCAGGCATCGGGTGTCGGCAAGGCTTTCAGTTGATCCTGCAGACCTTCCATCACTTGCAGTGCCGGGTGGCTCGGGGGTTCACCTTTCCAGGCTTCAGCCATACCGGCACGGGTCAGGCGGGTGAAGCCGGTACCCAGGTCAAGCTCCAGCGCCAGTTCATCTGCTGCCCAGGCGGCCAGCTTCTCGCACCAGGGTTCGAAGTAACGGGCCTGCATCTTGCGGCCGTCCACTTGCTTGGCAGCCAGGCCGTCACGGCAGATCTGCAGCAGTTCACCAGACCACTGGACCCAGGGCGCCTTGATCGTGCGCAATTGCTCGGCGCGCTGATGCAACACTGCATCGATCAGCGCCTGCGGCTCCTCGGTGCCGTTCTCGATATGCTGCCGTCCAAACAGGGCGCGCACCCGCGGCAACAGGGCATCAGGGCTGACCCAGTGACTACGCACCCAGGCCAGGGCATCGCCGTGCATGCTGTAGCAAAAGCGCCGCCAGTAGTCGCGCATGACCTGGCCGAGCAGTTCGCTATGGTCGGTTTCCAGGGTCTGGGTAAACAGGCTGCCACTGTCGAACGCATGTTCGCGCAACATGCGCTGACACCAGCTGTGAATGGTTGAGACTGCCGCCTCGTCCATCCACTGCGCGGCTACATCCAGGCGATTGGCGCACGCTGGCCACAGGTCTTCTTGGTAGTCAGCGCGCAGTTGATGCAGTAACGGATCGGCGTCATCCAGTTCGCCACGGAAGAAGCGTGCCGCTTCGGCCAGACGAGTACGGATGCGTTCACGCAGCTCCTTGGTGGCGGCATCGGTGAAAGTCACCACCAGCACCTGGGGTGGCAGCAGTTCGCGGCCGAAGCCCTGCTCGCCGCCATGACCAAGCACCAGGCGCAGGTACAGGGCGGAGATGGTGAAGGTTTTGCCGGTACCGGCGCTGGCTTCAATCAATTGACTGCCGTGCAGTGGAAAGGTCAGTGCCAGGGGTGCGTTGCGACTCATTGGGCGTCCTCCTCATTGCCCAAGGTCTGCCAGGGCGCATCGAACATCGGGCGGTACAAGGCTTCACACCAGCCCTCGAACTCTTCACTGGCCGTCAACGCGGCGAAATCGCTGAACTGCCGTGCCAGCGCGGTGCTTTCGCTACGCTCGCCAAAACTGTTCTGGCCATCGCCTTCATAGGCCTTGGCCGCAGCAGCCAAGGCTTTATCGGGGTCGCTCTGGGCCAGCCAGGCGAAGGCAGTCTTGGTCGCCACGGGCAGTGGTGCACTCATGCCTGCCTGACGGGCCAGGAGCAAGTCACCGAGCATATCGGCGGCACGCGCTTGCTCGATCGGAGCCAGCAACAGCGTGATATCCGTGGCCACCACCGCACTGTGCAAGGGCAAGCCGACGGCACAGGCGGCCAGGTGCATGACCCAAGTCGAGGTTAGCCGCTGCCACTTCAGCGAGCGGCCACTGCTGATGCCATTGGGCAAGGTGGTGATACTCAGCAGGGACTGATCGTCGCGCTGGTAGACCCGGCCAAGCCAGCCTTCAAGCTTGAGCTGGCGGTATTCGAAGCGGATCGGTAACGCGCTGTCCAGGGCAGTGGGCCATAGACGCAACAGCTGTTGATGACGCTGCAACAGGTCGGGCAACGGCTCGATCAACTCAGCCTGCAGGCATTGGCCGAACCCCGCCAATGGCAGCATGCCGCTGCCCTGCAGACGCCGCGCCTGAGCGCCAAGTGCCTGGTTGGCGTCGTCGGGGGTTGCCAGCGCCGCAGCCAACAGGCTTTCACTGAGGCTGTAGCGCTGCAAGGCGTCGAGCACGAAGGGTTCTTCATCGGCCAGCGGCGCTTGCACCGCCTCGAAGAACACCTTCAGACGCTGGCTGAAAAAGTGCCGCACCGGGTGGCGGAGGAAATCCTGCAACAAGGTCAGACTCAAGGCTTCATCGCTGCTGTAAGGCGGCAGGTCGTCCCCGGCCTTGGCTTGCTCCTCGGCCGGCAGGTGCAGCGTTCGCCATTCACGGGCATAACTGAACAGGCTGCTGCCCTTGTGGAAGTAGCGGGCACTGAAGGGCTGCAACGGGTGCTCCACGGTCAGGGCATGCAGCAACTGTTCGCCAGCATCGAGCTTATCGCGCTGCTTGGCAGCAGCCAGGCGCCAACCGCCGGCGAGGTGATCGCGCAACTGCCCGATCAATACCGAGGCCGGACGTTCGCTGTTGTCACGAATGCTGCGGCCGACCCAGCTGACATACAACTGGTCGCGCGCCGACAGCAATGCTTCAAGCAACAGGTAACGGTCATCCTCGCGGCGTGAGCGGTCACCGGGGCGGTAGTCGCTGCCCATCAGGTCGAAGTCCAGCGGCGGCTGCGCACGCGGGTAATCGCCATCGTTCATGCCCAGCAGGCAGACCACCTTGAAGGGGATCGCGCGCATGGGCATAAGGGTACAGAAATTCACCGATCCCGCGAGGAACCGTTGCGACAGACGTCCCTGGTCGAGACCGGCCAGCCAGGCTTCGCGGACCACGGTCAGCGGCAGCAGGTCTTCAAGCGCAACCGACTCACAGGTTTGCAACCAGGTCTCGCGCAGGGTCTGCAACTGTACCAGCAGGAAGTCGTCGTGCTCGGTTTCGGCCAGGAAGAACACCTGCAGCAACGCATGCAGACGTTCGCCCCACTGCGCGGCGGTCGCAGCCCTGGACAGCTGTTGATAGGCGATTTCCAGAGCGTCGAGCAAGGCCACCAGCGGGCCGATCAGTGCGGCGTCCAGACCACCGATTTCGTCGAACGGTTCGATCCCGTCGCAACCTTCGCCGACACCCACGGCATAGCCAAGCAGCATGCGCCGCAGGCCGAATCGCCAGCTGTTCTGTTCCAGATCAGCCGGCAAGCCCAGGCTCGCACGCTGTTCGGCGTTTAGCCCCCAGCGGATACCGGCACCCTCGATCCAGCGGTGCAGGGTCGGCAAGTCGCTTTCCTTAATGGCGAAGCGCGCGCGCAAGGCCGGCACATCGAGCAAGTCGAGAATCTCGCTGACCGCAAAGCGGCTGTCCGGCAATTTCAACAGATGCTCAAGGGCAATCAGCAGCGGATCGCGGCCACGCTGACCCTGGTCGGTCAGGGTAAAGGGGATGAAGCGTGGGTCATCGCGGCCCAACTGGCCAAACACTGCGCGTATATGCGGGGCGTAGGTGTTGATGTCCGGGAGCATGACAATCACGTCCCGCGGGCGCAGGTGCGGATCGGCACTGAAGCGGGCGAGCAACTGGTCGTGAAGTATCTCCACTTCGCGCTGCGGACTGTGGGCGATATGAAAGCGTACCGAGCGGTCCTTGCCTGGATCGACTGCGGGCCACAATTCGCGGGTCTCAGCCAGCGGACGCAATTCAAGAATGTCGTCCTGCAGTTGATTGAGCAGGGTTTGCGGCTGGCTTTCGCTGAAAAGGTCAATGCGCCCATCAGCGAACGCGGCACGATAACTGCCGGGATCGTCGTAGCTGTCGAGCAAGTTGATGTAGTCACGGCCCTGCTTGCCCCAGGCAGCCAGCAGCGGGTGCGCGTGCTGATGCAGGGATTGCGCGTCGATCAGACTGGGCATGCCCTGCTTGCGTTGCTGGCGCTTGTATTGGTGGCGCAGCAGGTCCTTGTCGGCAACGATATCCGCCCAGTGGTGTCGACAGGGGTTGTGCACACAGAGCAGCACCTGGCTGAAACGGGCCAGGCCGGCCAAGGCTTCCAGCGCCTGAGCAGGCAATGAGGAAATACCGAAGACGATAACCCGGGAAGGGAGTCCGGCAGGTGCCTGCTCAAGGCTGTTGATCCGCTCGATAAAGCGCTGATGAACCCCGGCGCGACTCTGAGCCATGCCTTCCTCGCCGACATCCAGCAACAGCGCACGCCACAACTCGGCTTGCCAGCAATTGGCCGGGGGCAACGGCTTGGCGTCACCGCGGGCAGTGTTCAACACATCTCGCCCGGCTGCCCAGTCCTTGAGCCAGTCGGCACGGTATACCTGGTATTGGTCAAACAGATCGGCCAGGCGCTCGGCCAGTTGGTAGCGCTTGCGCAGGTCGGTGTCGTCGGTGAGAAAGCGCTGCAGGGGTTCGAAGTGGGGTTTGTCGATGACTTCGGGGAGCAGACGCATCAATCGCCAGGTCAGCGGCGCCTTGTCGAGCAGGGACACCTCCGGGATTTCATCGCGTCCCAGCACACGTCGGTACAACTGCCACATAAAGCTGCCGGGTAGTTGCACTTCGATCGCGGCGGCAATGCCACAACCGCCCTGGTCATCGTCTTCGGGGTCTTCGGCCAGAGCCAGTTTGAGCCATTGGGCAATGCCGTTGCTTTGCACCAGGACAATTTCATTTTCCAGAGGTGCCAGGGGATGCAGGCGCATCCAGCTCACCACCAGGCTGCGCAGTTCGTCCAGGCGATTGCCGTGGACCACCATGAATCCCGGAAGGAGTGGGTTTGCGTGCGGCATTGGACATCCTTGAGGCTGTGCGGACAGAGGGAAACCATATCATGGGCTTGGCCCTTGATGAGGGCAGAACAGGCACCAAAGATTTCCGGCCGGAAAAGACAAAACCCCTACCTGCATACGCAGATAGGGGTTTCGGAATTTAATCTTGACGATGACCTACTCTCACATGGGGAAACCCCACACTACCATCGGCGATGCATCGTTTCACTGCTGAGTTCGGGATGGGATCAGGTGGTTCCAATGCTCTATGGTCGTCAAGAAATTCTGTTGCCAGAAGGTCTTGTTAGACACTCCAGCGAATTGGGTATGTGATGATTGTGAGTCGCAAACTTTCGGTTCGTTTCGTCTTCACAACACCGCAATCTGGCCTTTCGACGCAAATTGCTTGGGTGTTATATGGTCAAGCCTCACGGGCAATTAGTATTGGTTAGCTCAACGCCTCACAGCGCTTACACACCCAACCTATCAACGTCGTAGTCTTCGACGGCCCTTCAGGGAGCTCAAGGCTCCAGTGAGATCTCATCTTGAGGCAAGTTTCCCGCTTAGATGCTTTCAGCGGTTATCTCTCCCGAACATAGCTACCCGGCAATGCCACTGGCGTGACAACCGGAACACCAGAGGTTCGTCCACTCCGGTCCTCTCGTACTAGGAGCAGCCCCTCTCAAATCTCAAACGTCCACGGCAGATAGGGACCGAACTGTCTCACGACGTTCTAAACCCAGCTCGCGTACCACTTTAAATGGCGAACAGCCATACCCTTGGGACCGGCTTCAGCCCCAGGATGTGATGAGCCGACATCGAGGTGCCAAACACCGCCGTCGATATGAACTCTTGGGCGGTATCAGCCTGTTATCCCCGGAGTACCTTTTATCCGTTGAGCGATGGCCCTTCCATACAGAACCACCGGATCACTAAGACCTACTTTCGTACCTGCTCGACGTGTCTGTCTCGCAGTCAAGCGCGCTTTTGCCTTTATACTCTACGACCGATTTCCGACCGGTCTGAGCGCACCTTCGTACTCCTCCGTTACTCTTTAGGAGGAGACCGCCCCAGTCAAACTACCCACCATACACTGTCCTCGATCCGGATAACGGACCTGAGTTAGAACCTCAAAGTTGCCAGGGTGGTATTTCAAGGATGGCTCCACGCGAACTGGCGTCCACGCTTCAAAGCCTCCCACCTATCCTACACAAGCAAATTCAAAGTCCAGTGCAAAGCTATAGTAAAGGTTCACGGGGTCTTTCCGTCTAGCCGCGGATACACTGCATCTTCACAGCGATTTCAATTTCACTGAGTCTCGGGTGGAGACAGCGCCGCCATCGTTACGCCATTCGTGCAGGTCGGAACTTACCCGACAAGGAATTTCGCTACCTTAGGACCGTTATAGTTACGGCCGCCGTTTACCGGGGCTTCGATCAAGAGCTTCGCGTTAGCTAACCCCATCAATTAACCTTCCGGCACCGGGCAGGCGTCACACCCTATACGTCCACTTTCGTGTTTGCAGAGTGCTGTGTTTTTAATAAACAGTCGCAGCGGCCTGGTATCTTCGACCGGCATGAGCTTACGGAGCAAGTCCTTCACCCTCACCGGCGCACCTTCTCCCGAAGTTACGGTGCCATTTTGCCTAGTTCCTTCACCCGAGTTCTCTCAAGCGCCTTGGTATTCTCTACCCAACCACCTGTGTCGGTTTGGGGTACGGTTCCTAGTTATCTGAAGCTTAGAAGCTTTTCTTGGAAGCATGGCATCAACCACTTCGTCGCCTAAAGGCAACTCGTCATCAGCTCTCGGCCTTAAGATCCCGGATTTACCTAAGATCTCAGCCTACCACCTTAAACTTGGACAACCAACGCCAAGCTGGCCTAGCCTTCTCCGTCCCTCCATCGCAATAACTAGAAGTACAGGAATATTAACCTGTTTTCCATCGACTACGCTTTTCAGCCTCGCCTTAGGGACCGACTAACCCTGCGTCGATTAACGTTGCGCAGGAAACCTTGGTCTTTCGGCGTGGGAGTTTTTCACTCCCATTGTCGTTACTCATGTCAGCATTCGCACTTCTGATACCTCCAGCAAGCTTCTCAACTCACCTTCACAGGCTTACAGAACGCTCCTCTACCGCGTCACCTAAGTGACACCCGTAGCTTCGGTGCATGGTTTGAGCCCCGTTACATCTTCCGCGCAGGCCGACTCGACTAGTGAGCTATTACGCTTTCTTTAAAGGGTGGCTGCTTCTAAGCCAACCTCCTAGCTGTCTAAGCCTTCCCACATCGTTTCCCACTTAACCATGACTTTGGGACCTTAGCTGACGGTCTGGGTTGTTTCCCTTTTCACGACGGACGTTAGCACCCGCCGTGTGTCTCCCATGCTCGGCACTTGTAGGTATTCGGAGTTTGCATCGGTTTGGTAAGTCGGGATGACCCCCTAGCCGAAACAGTGCTCTACCCCCTACAGTGATACATGAGGCGCTACCTAAATAGCTTTCGAGGAGAACCAGCTATCTCCGAGCTTGATTAGCCTTTCACTCCGATCCACAGGTCATCCGCTAACTTTTCAACGGTAGTCGGTTCGGTCCTCCAGTCAGTGTTACCTAACCTTCAA
>NZ_JBTRBC010000001.1:1937500-2785000 GCF_054821965.1 Pseudomonas sp. 210_17 TE3656
GCACGATGGCATCACCGTCACGGGCGGCAATCTGGATGGCACCGGCCAGGCCGTAGTTACGGATGTCGATGATGTTCTTCGCACCCTTGACGCCGTGCAGCACTTTCTCGAAATGCGGCGCCAGTTCGGCGGCAGCCTGTACCAGGTTTTCCTTCTCCAGCAGATCCAGGGCGGCGATACCGGCAGCGCAAGCAACCGGGTGCGCCGAGTAGGTATAGCCGTGCGGGAATTCCACGGCGTATTCCGGGGTCGGCTGGTTCATGAAGGTCTGATAGATCTCGCTGCTGGCAATCACCGCGCCCATCGGGATGGCACCGTTGGTGACTTGCTTGGCGATGCACATCAGGTCCGGGGTAACGCCAAAGGCTTCGGCACCGGTCATCGCGCCCATACGGCCAAAGCCAGTGATGACTTCGTCGAAGATCAGCAGGATGTTGTGCTGGTCGCAGATTTCCCGCAGGCGTTTCAGGTAGCCCTTAGGTGGCGGCAGGACACCGGCGGAACCCGCCAATGGCTCGACGATCAGGGCGGCAATGTTGGAAGCATCATGCAGCTCGATCAGCTTGAGCATTTCATCGGCCAGGGCGATACCGCCCTCTTCCGGCATGCCCTTGGTAAAGGCGTTGCTGGCCAGCAGGGTGTGCGGAATGTGGTCGACATCGAGCAACTGGCCGAACAGTTTACGGTTACCGTTGACGCCGCCCAGGCTGGTACCGGCGATGTTCACCCCGTGGTAACCACGGGCACGGCCGATCAGTTTGGTCTTGGTGGCCTGGCCTTTCAGACGCCAGTAGGCGCGCACCATCTTCACCGCAGTGTCAGCGCACTCGGAACCGGAGTTGGTATAGAAGACGTGATTGAGGTTGCCCGGGGTCAGCTCGGTGATCTTCTCGGCCAGCTGGAACGACAGCGGGTGACCGAACTGGAAGGCTGGCGAGTAATCGAGCACACCCAACTGACGCGACACGGCTTCCTGGATCTGCTTGCGGGTGTGACCGGCACCGCAGGTCCACAGGCCCGACAGCGAGTCATAGATCTTGCGCCCTTTGTCGTCGGTCAGGTAGCTGCCTTCGGCAGCAACGATCAGCCGTGGATCGCGCTGAAAATTGCGGTTGGCGGTGTAGGGCATCCAGTGGGCGTCCAGCTTGAGCTGGCTGGCCAAACCGACAGGAGCGTTTTCAGGCAGATTCATCGGGCAAGTCCTCGCAAGGCAATTGGGCAGCGATAAGTGTTGTTGCCACTAAGTTGTCACGGGGATAAAGTCTGGAAAACCCAACTTTTCTAATCTTCAGATAGACGACTACTAAACTATGAGCCGGCGCCCCGATCCCCTCGCGCAAGTCAGCGACTTTGATATCCGTCTACTGAAGATCTACCGCAGCGTAGTCGAGTGTGGCGGCTTTTCTGCGGCAGAGAACGTCCTCGGCATTGGCCGCTCGGCCATCAGTCAGCAGATGAGCGATCTGGAGCAGCGCCTGGGATTACGCCTGTGCCAGCGCGGGCGCGCTGGCTTCTCGCTGACCGAGGAAGGCCGCGAGGTGTATCAATCGGCCCTGCAACTGCTCAGTGCCCTGGAGAGTTTCCGCACCGAGGTCAACGGCCTGCACCAGCACCTGCGCGGAGAGCTGAACATCGGCCTGACCGACAACCTGGTGACCCTGCCGCACATGCGCATCACCCACGCCCTGGCCCAGCTCAAGGACCGTGGCCCGGATGTGCGCATCCAGATCCGCATGATCGCCCCCAGCCAGGTTGAGCAAGGGGTACTCGACGGCAGCCTGCACGTCGGTGTGGTTCCGCAAACCAGTCCGCTGTCGGGACTGGAATATCAGCCGCTCTACAGTGAACGTTCGCTGCTCTATTGCGCCGTGGGCCATCCGCTGTTTTATGCCGACGACCGTCAGCTGGACGACGAACGCCTCAATAGCCAGGACGCCATCGCCCCGACGTTCCGCTTGCCGGCCGATGTCCAGGCGCACTATCAGGCACTCAACTGCACCGCCAGCGCCTCGGACCGCGAAGGCATGGCCTTTCTGATCCTCACCGGGCGCTATATCGGCTACCTGCCGGATCACTACGCCAGCTTCTGGGTACAACAAGGGCGGCTGCGCGCACTCAAGCCGAACCAGCGCTTCTATGACCTGAGCCTGTGCTGGGTGACGCGCAAAGGCCGACGCCCGCATCTGGTCCTGGAAAGCTTTCTGGAAAGCCTGGCGGCTACTCGCTGAGGACCGATGCTGTGGTAGGTTAGCCGATCAGAAGTGATACCCATTGCCTTGTCTGGAATCGTCCATGCCCTTCGAAGTCCCTGCGCATCGTGTCACCGCCCCGGGCAAGCCCGCCGGCCGCATTCGTCAGAAGAACGAGCAAGCCATCATCCAAGCTGCCGAAGACGAGTTCGCCCGTCATGGCTTCAAGGGCACCAGCATGAACACCATCGCCCTCAAGGCCGGGCTGCCCAAGGCGAACCTGCACTACTACTTCACCAACAAACTGAGCCTGTATGTGGCGGTGCTGAGCAACATCATCGAGTTATGGGACAGCACCTTCAATGCCCTGAACGTCGAGGACGATCCGGCAACGGCGCTGAGCACTTACATCCGCACCAAGATGGAGTTCTCCCGGCGCAATCCCCAAGCTTCGCGGATCTTCGCCATGGAAATCATCAGTGGCGGCCAGTGCCTGAGCGACTATTTCAGCCAGGATTACCGCGAGTGGTTCAAGGGCCGTGCCGCGGTGTTCCAGGCCTGGATCGACGCTGGCAAGATGGACCCGGTCGATCCCGTGCACCTGATTTTCCTGCTCTGGGGCAGCACCCAGCATTATGCGGACTTTGCCACCCAGATCTGCCAGGTCACCGGCCGTAGCCGCCTGACCAAGCAAGACATGGAAGACGCCAGCAACAATCTTATCCACATCATTCTCAAAGGCTGTGGCCTGAAACTTCCCGACTGAACCTGCGTTTATGCCTTTTACCCTGCTCGACACCTGCGAATTTCGCGAAGAGATTCGCAAGAGCCGCTTCATTACCCTGGCAGCGCCGATCAACAGCGCTGCCGAGGCCATGAGCTTCATTGAACAGCACAGTGACCTGGCCGCCACCCATAACTGCTGGGCCTGGAAACTGGGTGCGCAATACCGCAGCAGCGACGACGGCGAACCCGGCGGCACGGCCGGACGCCCGATCCTGGCGGCGATCGAAGCCCAGGACTGCGATCAGGTCGTGGTCCTGGTGATCCGCTGGTACGGCGGTATTCAGCTGGGTACCGGCGGTCTGGCCCGCGCTTATGGCGGCGGCGCCAACAAGTGTCTGCAGCAGGCAGAAAAGCGCCTGCTCGTCAGCCGCAGCGAAGTCAGCTGCAGTTGCAGTTTCAGTGAGCTGGCCCTGCTTAAATTACGTGTGGCAGAAGCCGACGGCCTGGTGCTGGAAGAACACTTCACCGCCAATGGCGTTGATTTGTTGCTGGCTTTGGGTGAAGAACAGATCGAGCCGCTGCAACGCCAGCTGGCCGACCTGAGCCGCGGCCGGATTCTGCTGGAGCAACGCTGAACAATTGCCCACATTCACTGTGGGCCCGGCTGTGGATAACCTCTGGGCATTCGCCTGCGCGCCTTGAATCACGTGGCTTTCAGACAAACGATCATATTTTGATCAAGATTTGATGACAGCGTTTCAACTGCCGAAAAATCAGTCAGTTATCCCCATTTATTACCCCCGGAAGGAAGCCGACAAGCGCTTATATCCACATCCCGTGCTTGCGCACAGATACTGTGGAGCAATCTGTGGATAAGCCGTGTAACCCTTCACCAATAGCTTGCTCGGCCACGCTTTGACTAGACTGGTTATTCTTTGATCAACGACGTACCCATTGAAAGGAGTTCCTCATGCCCTCGAACAAAACCGCCCTGATCATCGGCGCCTCGCGCGGCCTTGGGCTGGGTCTGGTGCAGCGCCTGGTGGAAGACGGCTGGGATGTCACAGCCACAGTGCGTGACCCGGCCAAGGCCACCCAGCTGACAGAGCTACCGAGAGTCCAGGTGGAAACCCTAGAGATGAACAGCGGCACTCAGCTCGACGCCCTGCAACAACGCCTGCACGGTCAGGTCTTCGACCTGCTGTTCGTCAACGCCGGGGTCATGGGCCCAGGCGACCAGAACGCCGAACGCGCACAGTTGACCGATGTCGGCGACCTGTTCATGACCAATGCGGTATCGCCGATCCGCGTCGCCCAGCGCTTTGCCCCGCAATTGCGCGACGATGGTGTACTGGCGTTCATGAGTTCGATCCTCGGCAGCATCGCCATTCCCGACGGCAGCGAGATGTGCCTGTACAAAGCCAGCAAGGCGGCGCTGAACTCGATGATCAACAGTTTTGTCACCCTGACACAGCCGCCGCAGACTGTGCTGGCCATGCACCCGGGCTGGGTCAAGACCGACATGGGTGGCGAGAATGCCGAAATCGACGTGCTCACCAGCACCCAGGGCATGCTCGAACAGGTCAAGGCCAACGCCGGCAAAGGCGGCCTGTACTTCATCAACTACAAGGGCGACAGCCTGATCTGGTGAAACCGTTCACGGTGGGTGTAGACTCGACGCCTCGCCCACCGTGGCGGACCTGGATCAGCAGACAGGGCAACACTGAGCTGGCTAACCTGAACCCACTTTCAGAGGAGCCGGCACCATGCCTGCGACCCGTATCTGGTTGAAAAACCCGCTTGCCATCTTCACCGCCAACAGTCTTGATGCCCGTGGCGGCCTGGTCCTTGAAGACGGCCGTATCACTGAAGTCCTGGCCCTTGGCGAAACCCCGTCCAGCCCCTGTGGACAAGTCTTCGACGCCCGCGAGCACGTGGTCCTGCCAGGACTTATCAACACCCACCACCACTTCTACCAGACCCTGACCCGCGCCTGGGCGCCGGTGGTCAACCAACCGCTGTTTCCCTGGCTCAAGACCCTCTACCCGGTCTGGGCCCGCCTGACCCCGGCCAAGCTGGAGCTGGCCACCCGCGTAGCCCTGGCTGAATTGCTGCTGTCCGGCTGCACCACGGCGGCCGATCACCATTACCTGTTCCCGGATGGCCTGGAAAACGCCATCGACGTACAGGTCGAGGCCGTGCGCAAGCTGGGTATGCGCGCCATGCTCACCCGCGGCTCGATGAGCCTGGGCGAAGCCGACGGCGGTCTGCCGCCACAGCAGACGGTGCAACAGGGTGAAGTGATCCTGGCCGACAGCCAGCGGCTTATCCACAGCTACCACGAACGTGGCGAGGGCGCGCAAATCCAGATTGCTCTGGCGCCCTGCTCGCCGTTCTCGGTCACTCCAGAAATCATGCGTGCCAGTGCCAGCCTTGCCGAAGAGCTGGATGTGCGCCTGCACACCCACCTGGCCGAAACCCTCGATGAAGAAGACTTCTGCCTGCAACGCTTCGGGCTGCGCACCGTGGATTACCTGGACAGTGTCGGCTGGCTTGGCCCACGTACCTGGCTGGCCCACGGGATTCACTTCAACCCGGACGAAATTGCCCGCCTGGGCGCTGCCGGTACCGGCATCTGCCATTGCCCGAGTTCGAACATGCGCCTGGCCTCGGGCATTTGCCCAACCGTTGACCTGACCAACGCCGGCGCGCCGGTTGGCCTGGGTGTCGATGGGTCAGCCTCCAACGATGCCTCCAACATGATCCTCGAAGCGCGCCAGGCCCTGTACCTGCAGCGCCTGCGCTACGGCGCCGAAGCGATCACTCCGGAGCTTGCCCTGGGCTGGGCTACCCGCGGGTCGGCGCAGTTGCTCGGGCGTACCGACATCGGTGAGCTGGCGGTCGGCAAACAGGCTGACCTGGCCCTGTTCAAACTCGACGAGTTGCGCTTCTCCGGCAGCCACGATCCGCTTTCGGCGCTGTTACTGTGCGGTGCCGACCGTGCCGACCGGGTCATGATCGCCGGCCAGTGGCGGGTGATTGATGGCCAGATCGAAGGCCTGGACGTCCAGGGTCTGATCGCCGATCACCGCCAGGCTGCCGCACAGCTGATTGCCGGCTAAGGCGTCAGAGACCAAGAAACGCCAACATGATGAAGGTGGCGAACAACACGAAGTGGGTCATGCCCTCGATCGCGTTGGTTTCGCCATCGTTGAGATTGATCGCGCTGACGATCAGGGTGATGGCGATCATCACCGTCTGCACTGGCGTCATGGCCATCTGAAAGGGCTGGCCGGTGTAGAGCGCCATCGCCTCCATCAGTGGCACGGTCAATATCACCGTGGACAGCGATGCCCCCAGGGCGATATTGACCACCGATTGCATGCGGTTGGCCAGCGCCGCACGCAGTGCGGTGAGGATCTCCGGCGCCGCAGAAATCGTCGCCACCACAATGGCCATCAGTACCGGCGGCGCACCACTACCCTGCAGGCCGTAATCCAGAGGATGTGACATCGCCTCCGCCAGTACGCCGATAATCATCACCCCGACGATCAGGATGCTGATCGAACGTACCTTGCTTACCGGGGTCGGAGATGGATCGCGGCGCTTTTTCTGTGGGTAGCTGTAGCTGAAGAAGTAGCTGTGGGGCCCGACCTGCATACGCAGGAACAATGCGTAGAGCAGCAGCATCGCGGCAATGGTAAACGCCGAATACAGCTTCCAGTGCTCTCGCGCAATGAACTCGGGTACCACCATGGAAACGCCCATGGCGGTCATGATCATCACACTGTAAGTGCGTGCCGAATCATCATTGTAGGGCTGCTCGCCGTGCTTGAGCCCGCCCATCAGCGCTGCCAGGCCAAGGATCCCGTTGATATCGAGCATCACCGCCGAGTAGATGGTGTCACGTACCAGCGTCGGCGAGGCCTCATTGCTCATCATGATCGCCAGCACCAGCACCTCGACCATCACTGCGGACAAGGTCAGGATCATCGTGCCGTAAGGGTCGCCGACACTCTCCGCCAGCCGTTCGGCATGTTGGGCCACGCGCATCGATGCACAGATGATCGCCACCACCAGCACCAACCCCGCCAGTAACGCGACCGTGTGGCCATGCCCCAACAGCTGTCCCTGCAGCGGCCAGGCCAGGGCCGCCAGCAGCACAGCCAGTATCAACGGTTTTTCCTGGTTCAGGAGGCTAAGCATCGACGGCCTTGAGCAGGTGGTAGTGGGCAAAGTGACTGTAGTCACTGTAGAAGGTTTCCGGCAAAGGCCACCCGGTCAGCTTTCTCGGCCAGCAGCGAACAACCCTGTAGAATGCTGACAACCGCACCTGATGAGAAACCGACTTTATGTACGACTGGCTTAACGCGCTGCCCAAGGCAGAATTGCACCTGCACCTGGAAGGATCGCTGGAGCCCGAGTTGCTGTTCGCCCTGGCCGAACGCAACAAGATCGCCCTGCCCTGGAACGACGTCGAAGCCTTGCGCTCGGCCTATGCGTTCAACAACCTGCAGGAGTTTCTCGACCTCTACTACCAGGGCGCCGACGTGCTGCGCACCGAGCAGGACTTCTACGACCTGACCTGGGCGTACCTGTTGCGCTGCAAGGCGCAGAACGTGATCCATACCGAGCCGTTCTTCGACCCGCAAACCCACACCGATCGCGGCATTCCCTTCGAAGTGGTGCTCAATGGCATCAGCGCTGCACTCAAGGATGGCCAGCAGCAGCTGGGCATCGGCAGCGGCCTGATCCTGAGCTTCCTGCGCCATCTGAGCGAAGACGAAGCGCACAAGACCCTCGACCAGGCCCTGCCGTTTCGCGATGCCTTTATCGCCGTCGGTCTGGACAGCTCGGAAATGGGCCACCCGCCGAGCAAGTTCCAGCGCGTCTTCGACCGCGCCCGCAGCGAAGGCTTCCTGACCGTTGCCCACGCCGGTGAAGAAGGTCCGCCCGAGTACATCTGGGAAGCCATCGACCTGCTCAAGATCCAGCGCATCGACCATGGCGTGCGCGCCATTGAAGACGAACGCCTGATGCAGCGGATCATCGACGAGCAGATCCCGCTGACCGTCTGCCCGCTGTCCAACACCAAATTGTGCGTGTTCGACCATATGAGCCAGCACAACATCCTCGACATGCTCGAGCGCGGCGTGAAGGTCACGGTGAACTCGGATGATCCAGCGTATTTTGGTGGTTATGTCACCGAAAACTTCCATGCCCTGCATACCCACTTGGGCATGACTCAGGATCAGGCCCGGCGTCTGGCGCAGAACAGCCTGGATGCGCGGTTGGTGAAGCCGTAGGGATTAATGGCCGTATCGCGGGGCAAGCCCGCTCCTACAGAAGGAGCGGGTTTGCCTCAGCGCTAGCCGACTGATTTCAACGTTAGCGGCTGGGCAATCCGGTTGATCTGATGCAGTCCCGCCGCACTGATCTGCAACCTGCGTGAAGTCTCACTCTCGCGGATCCAGCCGGATTGCATGAACAGCTTCAGCAGGCTACTGCCCAATGCTCCGCCCAGGTGCGGGCGATGGTCGCTCCACTCGCTGCAGCAGCGGCAGCTGCTGAATCTTCTGTGCTGATAGCGGGCCAGCGCCTCAATGTAGATGCCATGGCGGGCAAACTGCGTGCGTCCTTCCGGGGTCACTTCGATCTGTTGCTCCAGGCCCTCCAGCCAACCGGCGTCGAACAGGCGCTGGTAAAGGTCCGCCGCCAGCTCACCGCCCAGATGATCACCGCACAACCGCGCCCGACGCATGGACAGGGGAATGCCGACATCCTCCCGGGCCGCGAGCATTTCCCGGGTAGTGACCTGAACACTGGCCAGTGCTTCCACAGCAGCGCCGACTTCAGGCCCGGCAAGCCTGAAATACCGCTTTCTGCCGCGCGGCTCAAGCTTGAGCAAGCCGCTGGCCGAGAGCCTTGCCAAATGCGCACAGGCCGAAGAAAGCGTCAGGCCGGTTATGTCCGCCAGTTCATCAGAGGGCCGCGCCATTCCGTCGATCAACGCCCAGAGCATCGCGCTGCGTTTAGGGTCGGCAAGCAGGCTGGCAATCTGGCTGATACTTGTAACAGGTTTCATATCTCAACTCCCTGCGAGATCACATCTGAAATCGTTCGAATAACCATGGCAGCAACATTTACTGCGAGGTTCCCGATGTCAGAACGGCTGGAAGTTGTAGGGTTGACTCACCAGCAGTCAGCCAGTGCTGTAAACCAGGCAAAGATAGAGGGGGAGCGATAACTTGCCGGCCGCTGACATGGAAGTTTCTCTCGCTGGAAACGACTGCTGGATCGATTATAAGCCGCCGTGGCGCAACAAACTCCGCGCCTGTCTGCAGGCAACCGGGTAAAACTACCCTGCTCTGCCGAACCATAGCCATGACGTTCTCAGGGAATAGGCAGGATGACTTTCTACAGGTTTGTCGTAGAGCCGCATGCCATACCTGTTCGTTTCAACTTTTAAATAGCTGGCGATAAAAAAATCAGAAACTAAGCCTACAGTTTATGCACTCAGAAACTACAAATAAATCGGCCGATTCTGTAGTACCAAAAGCGCGCTAAAGGCTCACATGCTGCAGTTGTTCGAGCAGAGCCTGGCAGCGCTCCCTGAGCAGATTGCGCAGCAACTGCACCGGCTTACCCAATTGCGCCCGATGCGTGCACATCAGGTTCAGCGGTGCGGCTTCGCCCTCCAGGTGCCCCAACAGTACCTTCAAGCGCCCTGCCTGCACGTCGAACGCCACATCCAGCCAGGATTTGTAGGCGATTCCCAAGCCGGCCAGCGCCCAGCGGCGGACCACATCAGCATCGTCGCAGAAGCGGTCGCCGCTGACGGATATCCCGGCTTCAGTTGCTCCCCGACCAAATCGCCAATGATCGTGGACACGGCTGCCCAGCTGATAAAGCAGGCAATTGTGCTGAACCAGGTGGGCGACGTCCTTCGGCTCGCCATGCCGGGCCAGGTACGCAGGCGAGGCGCACAACACACGGCGGTTATCAGCGCACAGCGGCAGTGCCACCAGGCTTGAATCCTCCGGTGTGCCGTAGCGCAGGGCAATGTCTGCCGCCTGGCGAAACAGGTCGGCATTGCGGTCGCCCAGCAACAGGCGCACCGACAGCTTCGGATGCTCGCGCTGCAGTTCATCCAGCCAGGGCAGCAAGACATTGCGCCCGAAGTCCGACGGCGCAGACAGCTGCAACACGCCACTGACGTCATCCTGCCCCCGTGCCAACTGACGCCGCCCTTCATCCAGGCTGGCCAGGGCATTGCGCGCGTGCAACAGAAAGCCCTCGCCTTCGGCGGTCAGGCGCAGGTTGCGGGTAGAGCGGGCCAGCAAGCGCGTACCCAATTGCTGCTCCAGGCGTTTGAGTGCGGCACTGGCCACCGCCGGAGAAAGGTCGAGCAGGCGTGCCGCCGCCGACAGGCTGCCCAGTTCGGCGGTGCGAACGAACAGCTGCAGGTCATCGATTCGCACGGAAAGGCCTCGGCATTATCAAAAAAATATTGAAAGTATCTGTCGTTCTAGCGGCTTTTAACAGGAAGTGAAAGCGCCAATGATGGCGTCCAACGATTTACCCTTGAGGACCCCTCGCATGAAAGCCATCGCCTACTACCATTCCCTGGCCATTACCGACCCGGCCTCCCTGCAGGACATCGAACTGCCAGTCCCTGAGCCAGGGCCACGGGACCTGCTGGTAGAAGTGCGGGCCATTTCCGTCAACCCGGTGGATACCAAAGTCCGCCAGAACGTGCAGCCTGAAGCTGGCGTCGCCAAGGTGCTGGGTTGGGATGTGGCCGGTGTGGTCAAGGCGGTGGGCAGCGAGGTCAGCCTGTTTCAGCCAGGCGACAAGGTTTATTACGCAGGCTCCATCGCCCGGGCCGGAGCCAACAGTGAGCTGCATGTGGTCGACGAGCGCATCGTTGGCCATATGCCCAGGACCCTGAGTTTCGCTGAGGCCGCCGCCCTGCCGCTGACGGCGATCACCGCCTGGGAACTGCTGTTCGAGCGCCTGCAGATTGCTGAAGGGCAAGAGGATTCGGGCCAACGACTGTTGATCGTCGGCGCCGCCGGAGGCGTCGGCTCGATCCTGACCCAATTGGCCAGCCAGTTGACCGGGCTCACCGTGATCGGTACCGCCTCGCGTCCACAGACCCAGGAATGGGTCCGTCAACTGGGCGCCGACCAGGTGGTCGATCATAGCCAGCCACTCGCCGAAGCACTCAAGGCGCAGGGTATCGATTACGTCACCCATGTCGCCAGCCTGACCCAGACTGACCAGCACCTGGCACAACTGGTCGAGGCCTTGGCCCCGCAGGGTAAACTGGCGCTGATCGATGACCCCAAGCAACTGGACGTCGGCCTGCTCAAGCGCAAGAGCCTGTCGCTGCACTGGGAGTTCATGTACACCCGTTCGCTGTTCGAAACCGCCGACATGATCGAACAGCACAAGCTGCTCAACCGGGTTGCCGACCTGATCGATGCCGGTACCCTCAAGACCACCCTGGGCGAGCATTACGGCACCATCAACGCCGCCAATCTGCGGCGTGCCCACGCCCTGCTGGAAAGCGGTGCGGCCAAGGGCAAGATCGTTCTCGAAGGTTTCTGAAACAAGGTGCCCACTCCGATTTCGGAGTGGGCACGACCGTCAGTCCGACAACTGACTCAGGTCATATCCCTGCAGTACGGCAGCGCTACAATTCTTCAGCCAACGCTAAACCGCAGGTATGCCACGATGATTATTCAAGTCAGTGCATCAGCCCAGAAGCCCGGCTGCCCATGGCAGGTTCGGCTGGACCAGCAGGTCGTGAACTTTCGCAGCGAGGCCGAGGCCCGCGCCTTCGTCAACACGTTGCAGGCCCGCTTGCAGGCACCGCACCCGCTCAAACGGGTCGGCTGAGCTGTACCCGACGGGTGGCCATCGACATCGCAACCGCCCCCAGCCCACACAGGCTGATGACCAGCGCCATCGGCACTGCGCTGCCATCGTGCAACACGCCGACCAATGCCGCTGCGCCCGCCGCGACACTGAACTGAATACAACCCAGTAGCGCCGAAGCGCTCCCGGCCCGTGCGCCTTGTCCGTTCATGGCGCACGCCGAGGCATTGGGGATGATGCAACCGAGGCTGGCAATGCAGATGAACAGCGGAATCAGCAACGGCCAGAGTTTGGCCGGTTGCAAGGCGCTGATCGCCAGCAAGGTCAAGCCCGACGCCAGGTACACCCAGACTGCCCGCCTCAGCAAAAAGGCCGGCCCGCGCTTGGCCAGCAGCCGCGCATTGATCTGCGCCACCAGAATGAAACCCGCCGCGTTGCTGCCGAACAGCCAGCCATAGTGCTCGGCGGGCACCCCGTAGAGCTTGATGAAGACGAACGGTGAACCGGCGATATAGGAAAACATCCCGGCAATAGCGATGCCACCGGTCAAGGCATGGCCGATGAAGGCCCGATCCTTGAGCAGGCGCCCGTACTGGCGCAAGGCACCGGAAAGCGGCTGGCGTGGCTGGCTGGCCGGCATACTTTCCGGCAAGCCCAAAGCGACAGCCAGGGTGCACAGGGCACTGAACAGGGTCAGGGCGACAAAGATCGATTGCCAGCCATACACATTGACCAGCACACCCCCGAGCATCGGTGCCAGGATCGGCGCCAGGCCCATCACCAGAACCAACTGGGAAAACACCTTGGCCGAGGCTATCGCATCGCATTTGTCACTGACGATCGCCCGTGACAGCACCATACCGGCGCATCCGCCCAGCGCCTGGACGAAGCGTGCCGCGATCAACGCATCGAGGTTGGGCGCAAAGGCGCAAGCGAGTGACGCCAGGGTAAACAGGCAGACGCCAACCAGCAGGGGAACCCTGCGACCGAAACGATCGGCCACCGGCCCATAGGCCAGCTGACCAATGGACAAGCCCAGGAAGTAGGCGGCCAGAGTGGTCTGGATATGTTTTTCGTCAGTACCGAAAGCCAGCGCCATCGCTGGAAAGCCTGGCAGGTAAAAATCGATCGCCAGGGGCCCGAACGCACTCAGGGCGCCCAGAATCAGGATGGTTCGCAGGTTCATCGGGAATCCATAGCAGGCTAAGCAAGTCTGCTAGTTTAACCGTCCTGCCGGGGTTTCGCTGCGAAGAGTTGGGCCCGCGCAGTGAATCTTTTATCCACCGCGCGGGCCCGCAGGGGTCAGAGCGCTTCGGCCTGATAGCCTTCTTCACGGATCAGTTGAAGAATCTGTGGCGCCTGCAGCGAACTTTGCACCTTCACTTGTTTCTGCGCGAGGTCGACTTCAACCACGGCTTCTTCATCCTGAGCCTGCACTGCACGGGTCACGGCCTTGACGCAATGGCCGCAAGTCATTCCTTGAACGTTGAACACTTGCATGGGGACTGCCTCCTGTGGGTTTTGACTCAGTTTCAAGCTTGCCACCGGGGCAAGGTCAAGATCCGCTTCACGCTGCCGGGCTGGAAATCATCGTCCGGGTCGGCCAAGCTGCGAGCCTGACGATTGACGATGCAGGAGTTTCATTTCATGCGCAGGGCAGCTTTCGGCCTTTTCGGCCTGCTGGGTATTTTCGCTGGGCTTCCCCAGGCCAGCGCCGCGGGGCCAAGTGACTACAGCATTCTGATCATCTCCCGCGAACGCCTGGAAGTGGCGACCTCGTGCGAGATCGGTGTGTACATCAACGATCAACTGGCCGGGCGCGTGTTCCAGGAGCAGTCGACCTCATTCAACTTGCCGCCGGGCGACCTCGATGTGCGCCTGCGCTACCTGCCTGGCCAGGCGCCAGGGTGCCAGCCAGGGATCGAGAATCAGCGCAGCAACCACTTGAAGCTGTTGGCCGGGCAGATCAATAAATACCGGGTTGCAGCCGATCAGAATGGCCTCACATTGATCAGATCCGGACTGGGCTATTGACCTTACCCGCATGGCAAGGTTGATGCTGGTGGCCTGTCCAAGGAGGAGTGCCCATGTCTGCATCTACCACTTTCGATCTGCCGATTGTCGGCATGACCTGCGCCAGCTGTGCTGGCCGGGTCGAGCGCGCCCTGCGTAAAGTCAGCGGCGCCGAACAGGTCAGCGTCAACCTCGCCACCGAACAGGCACGCATTCAAGCACCGGCCGATAGCCTGCCGGCCCTGGTCGAGGCGGTCGAACAAGCCGGCTACCATGTGCCCAACCAGACCCTGGAGCTGCAAATCAGCGGCATGACCTGCGCCTCCTGCGCAGGCAGGGTCGAACGGGCGCTGGCCAAAGTGCCCGGCGTACAACAGGTCAGTGTCAACCTGGCCAACGAACGTGCGCACATCCAGATGCTCGGCCAACTCGACAGCAGCCGCTTGATCGACGCCGTCATCCAAGCCGGCTACTCGGCCAGCCTGCCGCAAAGCACCCAGGTCAATCAGGCCGATGCCGAACGCCGCCTGCGCAAGGAGCGCTGGTCGGTGGCCCTGGCGGTATTGCTGGCGCTGCCCCTGGTACTGCCGATGGTGTTGCAGCCATTCGGTGTGCACTGGATGTTGCCGGCCTGGGCGCAGTTCGTCCTGGCCACCCCGGTGCAGTTCATTCTCGGCGCACGTTTCTATGTCGCCGCCTGGAAAGCCGTGCGCGCCGGTGCCGGCAACATGGACCTGCTGGTCGCCATCGGTACCAGCGCCGGTTACGGCCTGAGTATCTATGAATGGGCCCAGGCCAGCCCCGGGGTGATGCCACACCTGTACTTCGAAGCCTCTGCCGTGGTGATTGCCCTGGTGCTGCTCGGCAAATACCTGGAAAGCCGCGCAAAACGCCAGACCGCCAGCGCCATCCGCGCCCTCGAAGCCCTGCGTCCGGAGCGCGCCTTGCTGCTGGTCGATGGCCAGGAACGTGATGTGGCGATCAGCGAACTGCGCCTGCACGACCTGGTCGTGGTCAAACCAGGCGAACGCTTTCCGGTGGATGGCGAAGTCATCGAAGGACAAAGCCATGCTGACGAGGCACTGATCAGCGGCGAAAGCCTGCCGGTACCGAAACAGTCGGGTGACAAGGTCACCGGTGGTGCGATCAACGGCGAAGGCCGCTTGATCGTACGCACCCTGGCCCTGGGTACCGAAACGGTCCTGGCGCGCATCATCCGCCTGGTCGAAGACGCACAAGCGGCCAAGGCACCGATCCAGAAACTGGTGGACCGGGTCAGCCAGGTGTTCGTCCCGGCAGTCTTGGTGCTGGCGCTGATTACCCTGGTCGGCTGGTGGCTGGCCGGCGCACCGATTGAAACCGCCTTGATCAACGCCGTCGCCGTGCTGGTCATCGCCTGTCCCTGCGCACTTGGTCTGGCCACGCCAACGGCGATCATGGCCGGTACCGGGGTCGCCGCTCGCCACGGCATTCTGATCAAGGACGCCGAAGCCCTGGAGCGTGCCCATGCGGTCAACCGGGTAGTGTTCGACAAGACCGGCACCCTGACCTCCGGCAGCCCGCGCATCGTCCACAGCAAGGCGGCGGTCGGTGAACCGGCTCAACTCCTGCAACTGGCCGGCGCCCTGCAGCGCGGCAGCGAGCACCCGCTGGCCAAGGCCGTACTCGATGCCTGTGTAGAACAAGGTCTGGTCGTCGCCGACATCAGCAACAGCCAGTCACTGACCGGACGCGGGATCGCCGGCAGCCTGGACGGCCGCGAACTGGCCCTGGGCAACCGTCGTATGCTCGACGAGAGCGGCCTGCAAGCGGGCGACCTGCAAGCCAGTGCCAAAGACTGGGAAGCCGAAGGTCGGACCCTGTCGTGGTTGATCGAACGCAGCCCGCAGCCGCGTGTGCTGGGCCTGTTCGCTTTTGGCGACAGTCTCAAGCCCGGTGCCGGACAGGCCGTGCAGCAACTGGCCGGGCAAGGCATCAGCAGCCACCTGCTGACCGGTGACAACCGTGGCAGCGCCATGGTCGTCGCCCAGGCCCTGGGCATCAATGACGTGCACGCCGAAGTGCTGCCAGGCGACAAGGCCGCCCACGTCGCGCAGCTCAAGCAGTCGGGTGTGGTGGCGATGGTCGGTGACGGCATCAACGACGCTCCGGCCCTGGCCGCAGCCGATATCGGTATCGCCATGGGTGGTGGCACTGACGTGGCCATGCAGGCCGCCGGCATCACCCTGATGCGCGGTGATCCGCGCCTGGTGCCGGCCGCTCTGGAGATCAGCCGCAAGACCTATGCGAAGATTCGCCAGAACCTGTTCTGGGCCTTCATCTACAACCTGATCGGGATTCCGCTGGCCGCTTTCGGCATGCTTAACCCGGTACTGGCAGGTGCGGCGATGGCGCTGTCGAGTGTCAGTGTGGTCAGCAACGCGCTCTGGCTGAAAACCTGGAAGCCCGAAACCCCACCACAGGACAACGCCCAATGAACATAGGCCAAGCCGCTCGTCGCTCCGGGTTGAGCGCCAAGATGATTCGCTATTACGAGTCGATTGGTCTGCTCAAGCCAGCCCTGCGCAGCGACAGCGGTTATCGCTTGTACCAACAGGAAGACTTGCATCGCCTGGCCTTCATCAAGCGCTCGCGCGACCTGGGCTTCTCACTGGAAGAGGTCGCCCGTCTGCTGACCCTGTGGCAGGACCGCCAGCGCGCCAGTGCCGACGTCAAGGCCCTGGCCAGCCAGCATATCGATGACCTCAACCGGCGCATCGAAGAGCTGGTGAGCCTGCGCGATACCCTGAGCGAACTGGTTGCCCACTGCCAGGGCGACGATCGTCCCGACTGCCCGATCCTCAAGGACCTGGCAGCCGGGGGCAGCTGCTGTCACTGACGGCTTACTGCAACCAGGGTGGGGTAGGCTCTTCTTCCTTGCTCGAACCCCGTTCGGCGTCCTCTCTGATGGCGCGCCGACGGGCTTCGTCAAAGCGCGCCGCATCGATTTCGCGCATAACCCCGTCGATATCGGCGCTGTGCTCGTCCTGGGCGAACTGACCGGTAAGCTCGCTTTCCGGCAACAATTCGCCAGCCTGGTACAGGGCCCACATCTCCTGGGCGTAACGGGTGTCCCTGAGCTCCGGAGCAAAACGCCCGAAATAGGCTGCCATGTTGCCGACATCGCGCTCCAGCATGCTGAAGGCGTGGTTGTTGCCTGCCGCATCCACCGCCTGCGGCAGGTCGATGATCACCGGGCCATCCGGCCCGAGCAGCACGTTGAACTCCGACAGGTCACCGTGCACAAGACCGGTGCAGAGCATCAGCACAATCTGGCGGATCACGAACGCGTGGTACTCGCGGGCTTGCTCAGGCTCCAGGTACACATCGTTGAGTCGTGGGGCGGCATCGCCGTACTCGTCGGCCACCAGCTCCATCAGCAGCACGCCATCGAGAAAGTCGTAAGGCCGTGGTACGCGCACGCCGGCATTGGCCAGGCGGAACAGGGCCGCCACTTCGGCATTCTGCCAGGCGTCCTCGGCCTCTTTGCGCCCGTATTTGGAACCTTTGGCCATGGCCCGGGCCTGGCGGCTGTTGCGTACCTTGCGCCCTTCCTGGTATTCGGCGGCCTGGCGGAAGCTGCGTTTGTTGGCTTCCTTGTAGACCTTGGCACAGCGCAATTCCTTTCCGCAGCGCACCACGTACACGGCGGCCTCCTTGCCACTCATCAACGGTCGCAGTACTTCGTCGACCAGTCCATCTTCAACCAGTGGTTCAATGCGTTTTGGAGTCTTCATCGGCTTTTGTCGGGGGTCCTGTTCTGCCAGACACGGGATTTTTTGTAGGTCACCGGTGCTGCACCGGATTGTCGCTGTAGCAAGACCGCACTGCGTTGTAACGGCAATCGGTCAGACTTGCCATAGTTTTTGTAAATGTTGGTGCCCAATCGTTCACAAAAATCACCAGATTTCTTTACCGCACTACAGTCGCATGCCCCCCGGGGTGAAACCGAACAGGCTTTTGAACGCCGCAATATAAGCCGAGGTGGAGTCATAACCGCAGCCCAGCGCGGCTTCGGTGACGCTCTGCCCGGCCTCCAGCGCTGTCAGCGACGATAGCAGGCGCATGCGCTGGCGCCAGCCACGAAAGCTCAAGCCGGTTTCGCGCTGGAACAGGCGCATCAGGGTCTTTTCCGAGGTATTCAAGCGCTGCGCCCACTGCCCCAGGGGTTGTCCCTGGTCCGGGTGGGCAAGCAATTCGTTGCACAGTTCAAGCAAACGTGGATGCTGCGGCAACGGCAGGGAAAAGCCCACCTCCGGCAAGGCCTGCAACTGGTCCAGCAACACCGCCACCAGTCGCGCTTCAGCGCTGTCGCCTTCGGCGTAGTCGACCGGCAGCAGACAGAACTGCTTGATCAGCTCACGCGCCAGTGGCGTGACTTCCAGCACCCGGCACTGCCCCGGCGCCCAGCAAGCTTCCTCACGGCGCACATACAGGCTGCGCATCTCGGCCTGCATCGAGGTCACCACCTCGTGTTCAACCCCAGGTGGAATCCAGACACCCCACTGCGGCGGCGCGAAGTAGCTGCCCTCGGCGGTGTACACCCCCAGCACGCCACTGATCGCGTAGGAGAACTGCACCCAGTCATGCTGATGACGTGGCGTCCAGGAGCCGGCCCCGAGGCTTTCCGCCCGCGCGTACAGCGCCCGCGGCAGGCGCTCGAGCACAGGAATCGGACGCGGTGAAGGTTGTTGTCCGTTTATCGGCATCACTTGGCCTTATGTCGCAAGACGGCAATCATGCGCCGAGCGTAGCCTTTGCGCTCAATGATTACAAAATGATTCGAAGGTCCGCCGATGCAAGCGCTCAAACACCTTAAACGCGTGGTAACCGACTGGTTCCTCTGCGGCATGTTCCTCGCCACCTTCCTGGCCTGGCTGTTCCCCGATGTTGGCCGCAGCGGCGGAGCAATGCATGCCGAATACCTGATCAATGGCGGGGTGTTCCTGGTGTTCTTCCTGCACGGTATCAACCTGTCCAGCGAGCAGATTGGCCGCGGCCTGAAGAATGGCCGCCTGCATCTGATGGTGCAGGGTTTTACCTTCGTGGTCTTCCCTCTGCTCTGGTGGCTGGCGGACAAGCTGTTTGGCAGTCATGTACCGGCGCTGCTGATGCTGGGCTTCTTCTATCTGTGCGCCCTGCCCTCGACCATCTCGTCTTCGGTGGCCCTGACCGGCAGCGCTGGCGGCAATGTGCCGGCAGCGATCCTCAATGCCAGCCTGTCCAGTGTCCTCGGGATCTTCATCACGCCCTGGCTGGTCAGCCTGGTGGTCGGCACCGGCAGCAACGGCATCGACCTCGGCGCCACCCTGCTCGACCTCTGCGCCCTGTTGTTGCTGCCGCTGGTGCTCGGCCAGTTGTTGCGTCCCTGGCTGGGGCGCTTCTTCGCCAAGTACAAGCGTTACACCAACATCCTCGACAAACTGGTGATCCTGCTGCTGGTCTATGCCGCCTTCTGCAACTCGATGGTTTCGGGCATGTGGCAGCAGCAAGGCAGTGCAGTATTGCTTACCGCGTTTCTGGGCAGCGCCCTGTTACTGGCGCTGATTCTCTGGTTGACCACTCGCACTGCCCGGGCCCTGCGTTTGAGCCCGGCCGATGAAGTGGCAGCGGTGTTCTGTGCCAGCAAGAAATCCCTGGCTGCCGGCGCACCGATGGCCGCACTGATCTTCGGCGCGCATCCGGGCCTGGGCCTGATCCTGCTGCCGATCATGATCTATCATCCGCTGCAGCTGATCGTCTGCTCGATCATGGCCGAACACTATGCCAATCGTCCGGCCCCCATCACTGCGGGCACATTGCTCAGCGCTCGATGATCGCCGTCACGCCCTGACCGCCGGCGGCGCAGATCGAAATCAGGCCACGGCCCTTGCCGGCGGTGGCCAGCAGTTTGGCCATGTTGGCCAGGATGCGCCCACCGGTAGCGGCAAACGGGTGCCCGGCCGCCAATGAACTGCCCTTGACGTTGAGCTTGCTGCGATCGATCGCCCCCAGCGCTTCGCTCAACCCCAGGCGGCGCTGACAGTAGTCGGGATCTTCCCAGGCCTTGAGGGTGCACAGCACCTGGGCGGCAAAGGCTTCGTGAATCTCGTAGTAATCGAAATCCTGCAGACTCAGACCGTTGCGCGCCAGCAAACGTGGCACCGCGTAGGCCGGTGCCATCAGCAGCCCTTCCTGGCCTTTGACGAAGTCCACCGCAGCGGTTTCGCCGTCGACCAGATAGGCCAGCACCTCAAGCTGGTGTTCATGGGCCCACTCTTCACTGCCCAGCAACACCACAGACGCACCATCGGTCAGCGGCGTGGAGTTGCCAGCGGTGAGGGTGCCCTTGTCGCTACGCTCGAACACCGGCTTGAGGCTGGCGAGCTTCTCCAGGGTCAGGTCGGCGCGCAGGTTGTTGTCGCGGGTCAGGCCGAGGAAAGGCGTGAGCAGATCGTCATGCCAGCCCTCGGCATAGGCCGCCGCCATGTGTTGATGACTGAGCAGCGCCAGCTGGTCCTGATCCGCTCGGGGAATCTGCCAGGTCTGCGCCATCAGCTCGCAATGCTGCCCCATGGACAGCCCCGTGCGCGGCTCGCCATTGCGTGGCAGTTCCGGTTTCAGGTGCCCTGGACGCAACTGCAGAAACGCCTTGAGTTTATCTGCCAGGGTCTTGCCGCGATTGGCCTGAAGCAGAATCCGGCGCAAACCTTCATTGACCGCGATGGGCGCATCGGAGGTGGTGTCGACGCCACCAGCAATTCCGCTGTCGATCTGCCCCAAAGCGATCTTGTTGGCCACCAGCAAGGCGGTTTCCAGCCCGGTGCCACAGGCCTGCTGCAGATCGTAAGCCGGGGTTTGCGCCGACAGCCGCGAACCGAGCACGCACTCGCGGGTCAGGTTCATGTCCCGTGAATGCTTGAGCACCGCCCCGGCGGCGACCTCGCCCAGTTGCAGGCCATGCAGCCCGAAGCGCTCGATCAGCCCTTCGAGGGCCGCTGTGAGCATCGCCTGGTTGCTGGCTGTGGCGTAGGCGCCGTTGGAACGGGCGAAGGGAATCCGGTTGCCGCCAATGATTGCGACCCGGCGCAATGAGCGCATGCGAAACGTCCTCTTCATAACGGTGGGAGCGGGCTTGCCCCGCGATGCGATGTGACTAGCGGCTTGCAATCGCGGGGCAAGCCCGCTCTCACAGGGTTAAGACTGTTTGCTCCCCAACAGCGTAGGTGTTTTTTCAGCGTTCGAACGACCAACGGCCAAAGATGGTCCACACTTTGAAGCTTATTTCAGGGAGAGCCGCACATGAGCGACCGCTATATCGACTTCGCCAATTCCGATCTCGGCCGCCGCCTGGTCGGTGCCGTCGGTTTGCCCAGCCCTGCTCGCCTGGAACGCTGGCAGGCCGGCCGTCTGCGCCCGGTCGAAGGCGCGTTGCTGCTCGGCGGCGGCCCCCTGGCAAACAAAGTCGAGGCGTTTGCCCAACGCCTGACCGATGAGATCTACAGCTTCGCCAGCCCCGACCTGAACGCCACCGAATGGGTCGCGGGCCTTGGCCCCAAACTCAAGGCCGTGGTGTTCGACGCCAGCGAGCTGGACGACATTGACCAGCTCAAGCAACTGCGCGAGTTCTTCCAGCCGCTGCTGCGCAGCCTGGCGCCCTGCGCCCATGTGGTGATTCTCGGGCGGGCCCCGGAGCAGCTTGATGACCCGCTGGCGCAAGTCGCCCAACGCGCCCTGGAAGGCTTCAGTCGTTCACTGGCCAAGGAGCTGCGCGCCGGGGGCACCCTGCAGTTGCTGTACGTCAGTGACGATGCTGAAGACCAGCTCGAAGGCGCCTTGCGCTTTTTTCTCTCGCCCAAGAGCGCCTTCGTTTCCGGTCAGGTCCTGCGCCTGCAGTCCTGCGCCACGCAGGTGCAGGACTGGACCCGGCCGTTGGCCGGGCGCAAGGCGCTGGTCACCGGGGCGGCGCGCGGCATCGGCGCGGCCATAGCCGAAACCCTGGCCCGCGACGGCGCCGAAGTCGTGCTGCTTGATGTACCCCAGGCCAAAACTGACCTTGAGGCCCTGGCCGCACGTCTCGGCGGGCGCAGCCTGGCGCTGGACATCTGCGCCGCCGACGCCGCCGCGCAACTGCTCGAAGGGCTCCCGGACGGCATCGACATTGTCGTGCACAACGCCGGCATCACCCGCGACAAGACCCTCGCCAACATGACCCCCGAATACTGGGACTCGGTGCTGGCAGTCAATCTCAAGGCGCCGCAGTTGCTGACCCAGGCACTGTTCGACAGCGGCGCCCTGCATGACCATGCGCGCATCGTGCTGCTGGCCTCGATCAGCGGTATCGCCGGCAACCGCGGCCAATCCAACTACGCCGCCAGCAAGGCCGGGCTGATCGGCCTGGCCCAGGCCTGGGCGCCGAAACTGGCTGCGCGCGGTAGCAGTATCAACGCGGTGGCCCCCGGTTTTATCGAAACCCGCATGACCGCCGCCATTCCCTTCGCCCTACGCGAAGCTGGACGGCGCATGAGTTCCCTGGGTCAGGGCGGCCTGCCCCAGGACGTCGCCGAAGCTATCGCCTGGCTGGTGCAACCTGGCTCCGGCGCGATCAATGGCCAGGTGCTGCGCGTTTGCGGCCAGGCAGTGATGGGGGCCTGAACATGACTCGACACTGGCAGGACCTGAGCAGCACCGCGGCACTTTCCAGCCTTTACCTGCGCGCCGCGCGCAAGCGCAAAGTCACTGGCGACACTTTGCCCGACAGCGGATTGCGCTGTTACCTGGAGGTTCGGCCGCAGCAGCTCGAGGCCTATCGCAAGCTCTGCCATTTCAGCGACGATGGACGCTTGCCGCCGACCTTCCCACATGTCATGGCCTTCGCCTTGCAGTTGCAGGTGCTGACGGCCAAGGCGTTCCCCTTCCCCTTGCTGGGCATGGTCCATCTGCACAACAGCATCCGCGTGATACGTCCGCTGGGTGGTATCAGCCGCCTGCGCTTCTCTGTGCATGTGGAGAACCTGCAGCCACACGAGAAGGGTGCCACCTGCGACATGATTACCGAAGCTGAGGATGGCTTGGGGCTGCTCTGGTCGGAAACCAGCCGCATGCTCTGCCGCGGCGTAAAACTGAGCGGGGAGCCTGTGGCCACAGCAGAGCCGGTCAAAGAGCCACTGGATGAACTGACCCGCTGGTATGCCGACAGCGATATCGGTCGCCGTTACGCCAAGGTCTGCGGCGACTACAACCCGATCCACCTGAGCACTACCAGTGCCAGGCTGTTCGGCTTCCCCTGCGCCATTGCTCATGGCATGTGGAGCAAAGCCATGACCCTTGCCGCGTTGCGTGGACACCTGCCGGTCAGTGGTTACGAGATTGCAGTGGACTTCCTCAAGCCGGTGCGCCTGCCCAGCGAAGTGATCCTCAACGCCAGCCCCACCGCCGCCCAGGGTCAGCTACGCCTGGATGGCCATGGCGAGCTGGTACATATGCACGGCAGCTGGCGGCCACTGGACTGATACGCCGCGCTTGCGTTGCACAGCGGCCCGCCTGAAGCTATGCAGCTTGAGGAGAGCCTTGATGAACCTGCACGAACTGACCCAACGCCTGCACCGCATCCGTGACAACAACGACTGGCGCGGCTTTCACAGCCCGAAAAACCTGGCCATGGCCGCCAGTGTTGAAATGGCCGAACTGGTGGAGATCTTCCAGTGGCTGAGCGAAGACCAGTCACGCCAGCTGACGCCTGAGCAACTGGAGCACGCCGGCCAGGAGGTCGGCGATGTGGTGCTGTACCTGTTGCTGCTGTGCAGCGAGCTGGGCCTGGACATGGAGCAGGTGGTGCGCGCCAAGCTGGCCGACAGCGAAAGGCGGTTTGCCCGATGAAAGACCGCCATTTCGATGCCCTGGCCACGCGCTTTGCCGAGAAAATCTACGGCGGTGCCAAAGGCGCGATCCGCCTTGCAGTGCTGCAGGCCGACCTCGCCGAGACCCTGCCCGAGCGCCCCTTGCGCGTCCTCGATATCGGTGCAGGCTTGGGGCACATGGCCTTGTGGCTGGCCGAGCGCGGTCACCAGGTTACCCTCGCCGAGCCCGCCGCGCCCATGCTCGAAGGCGCCCGCGCGCGATTTGCCGAAGCCGGCCAGCAGGCGACGTTCATCCAGGCCCCCTGGCAAGACCTGCTCGGCCAGCTGACCGAACCCTACGACCTGGTGCTGTGTCATGCAGTGCTGGAGTGGCTGGCGGAACCGGAAACCATCCTGCCGGTACTGCACCAGCTGACCCGCAGCGATGGCCTGCTGTCACTGGCGTTCTACAACCGTGATGCACTGGTCTATCGCAACCTGCTCAAGGGCCATTTCCGCAAACTGCGCCGCGACGACATGGCCGGTGAAAAGCAAAGCCTGACCCCGCAAAAACCGCTTGATCCACGCACGCTCAGGGTGCAACTTGAAGATCTGTGGCAGGTCGAAACAGAAAGCGGAGTACGGGTGTTTCACGATTACATGCCAAGCGAGTTCCAGGCCAGGGCCGAGTTGCCCGACCTGCTGGAAATGGAACTGGCGCATCGGCGCCATCCCGCCTTTGCCGGGTTGGGGCGTTACCTGCACTGGCTCTGTCGACCACGCTGAATCACGCCGGGAGGGTGACATGCCGTACCGTTTGACCCTGGGCCTGTTGTGCCTGGCACTGACAGGCTGCCAGAGCAGCAACCCCTATGTCGCCAGTTCCCGCCCGCTGCCTCCGGCTCCGCCGCAAGCGGCCACTACCTTCGATGCCAGTGCTTATCCTGCACCGCCACGGGACTTTGGCCGCTACCGCAGCTGGGCCTGGCAGGACGGCCAGCTGCCGGCTGGCGGCGCTCTGGCAGAACCTGCGCAACTGGCCGAAGCGGTCAGCAACGCCCTCGACCAGCGCGGCCTGCGCCCGGCACGCAATGGCCAGGCGGGAGATCTGCTGGTCAGCGCCAATGTGCAACTGGAGCGCCGCCTGCAGCAGGTGCGCGAAGATTATTACCCCTATGGAGGTTATCCCTACGGTGCTTATCCCTATGGCGGCTACGGCGCTTATGGCAGCGCCGGCCGTTACCACAATGGTTATGGGGTGTATGCCAGCGCTCCGCTGGTGCGTACTTACGAAGTCGAAGTGATGGTGGTCCGTGTCGACCTGTATGACGCCCGCGACGGTCAGGCCGTCTGGAGCGCCAGCGCCGAGACCGCCAGCCAGGGTTCCCAGGGCGAACGCGAGGAGGCCCTGCGCGAATCATTGAAAAAGGCCCTCAACGGCTATCCTCCCAGCTAAAGGCAATTGGAGATCCATCATGTTGTGCCGTCTCGCTTTACTTTCACTCGTGGTGTTGCTGGGTGCCTGCCAGAGCCACAACATCACTCAGGACTACGACGCCAGCCGTGACTTTGCCGCCTACCGCAGCTGGGTCTGGCAGGAACCGGCACTGCAGTACCGCCCCGACGATCCGCGGATCAAGAGCGACCTGACCGAACAACGCATCCGCCAGGCCGTTACCGGCCAGCTTGATCAGCGTGGTTTGCGCCCGGCCCAGGGCAGCAGCAAGGGCGATCTGAAAGTGCAGACCTACCTCATCGTCGAGCAGCGTCAGCAGCAGATCACCACCAACTATGGCGGCGCCTGGGGAGGCTACTGGGGTAACTACTGGGGCGGGCCGATGTACAACGAAACCCGCAGCGTTGACTACAAGGTGGCGACCATCCAGGTCGATATGTTCGACGCCAAAGATGGCAAGCTGGTGTGGCGTGGCAGTGCCGAGCAGATCATGAACAACTACCCGCCAAGCCCCGAAGAGCGCAGCAACGCAATCCAGGAAACCGTGATGAACGCCTTGTCGAACTATCCGCCGCGCTAAAGGCGCTGACCTAGCGCTGCTGGCACTTGATATCACTGATATCGAGCATGAAACCTTGCAGCCGACGTTGCTGGCCACTGCCACGCACCTGCCCGCACAAGCGAAACCAGCGGGCAGTGGCCGGCAGGTTGTTGTCGAGCAGGCGCAGACTCAAGTGCAAGGCACAACCGTCACGCTGCAGCTCACCAAGAGCCAGTTGCACCGCTTCGCGGTCGCTCGGGTGCACGCGGCTCAGCCACTGACTGATGGTCAACTGGCTCGGCATCCCCAGACTGCCAGCCAGGCCGGGGTCCAACTGCAACGTCGCTTCGTTCAAACGCCACTGCCACCACCCGGCGCCGAGCTGCAGCTGCAGGCTGTCCAGGCGCTCGCTGTGTTGTTGCAGATTGAATGCAGCCAAACGGCCAACCAGGGGTTCGGCATAGGCGGCACAGGCACTGAGCGCATCCGCCGCAACCAGTGCCTCAAGCGGGCCGACACAGATCAGCCAGGCCTGGACAATATGCCCCTGGGCATAGGGCAGCAGATAAGTATCGAACTGCGGCAGTAGAGCCTGCAGGTCTGCATGATCGGTACTTGAGACCATCTGCCCCGGGACCAGTCGATCCAGCAGATGTCCGATCGCCTCATCACTGGGCCAATGCAGTGGCGCGTTGCTGCTGGCATAGGTCTGCCAGCCCTGCTCCCCCGGCAGCAGGATCCGCCCACCGCTGGCCCGCCAATGACGGACCAGCCATTGCAATTGCTCCTGGGCCACTTGCCCAAGACGCTCAATGCTGCAATTGCGTAATTCGCAGGCCAAATGGCTCATCAGGTGGCGCTGGCGCTCTGCGCCCAGCGACTGCTGGTGGTGTTGCAACAGGTCGCCGATGTCGAACAGCTGCAACAGCCAGTTGCCGGGCTGTCCCAGCAGCCAGCCTCGGGTATGCAGCGTACCGCCACCGACCGCCTTGAAATCCAGATCCAGCGGCTGCGCCTGCCAGTCCATGGGCTCTCCCTCAAGCACCACCAGACTGTAGGGCTGTACATAGTCCTGCAATCGCACCTCGCTGTACGCCGGCAACGCCAGCGCCGCACGCAAGGGGCCGGCCAGGCGCTGTACCCTGGCACCATCGTCGAGCCATATCTGTAATCCCACGGCGGGCATACTGGCCGGCGGCTGCGGCTCGGCAATGACCGGTGTGGAGCGCCCACGCAAACGCCCGAACAACCGTGCTACGCCACTCACCGTTGCCGGCTCGCCTGGGTCTTGTAGCTGGCCGCACCATGGAACAGCGCAAAAAAGATCACGAATACCGCAACGAACTCCAGCGCCGCAGCGCCTTTTTGCCTTCCGACCAGGCTTGCTTTCATGATCGCGTCTACCCTGACAGTGACACCTGACTGACAGCATAGAATCATTCACCACAAAGGGATGCATTTCGCCAATGCAAAGCATTGTTCTGCTGCTGTGGCTTGCCTTGTGCGCTGAACAAGATATGCGTGAGCGCCAGATCGCCAACACCCTGACCCTCGGCGCGGCAGCCTGCGCCCTGGCCTATTTGTTCATGACCGGACACACTTGGATCGGTGCCGACGCCAGCGAAGGCGGCTGGGCACTGGCCATCGTCATGCTCCTGACCCTGCCCGGCTACATGCTCGGCCGCTTTGGCGCCGGTGATGTGAAGTTACTCGCGGCCCTGGCGCTGGCGACCGATCGCATGTATGTGCTGGGCACCTTCATCGGCGCCGGAATAGCCGTGCTGATCTGGCTCTCCAGCCGTCGCTGGCTGTGGTCCCTGCTGAGTCAAAAGGTCAAGAACCGCATCAAGCAATTAACTGAGGACTCTGCAAACAAGCAACCCTTTGCCCCCTTCATACTGGCGGGTTTCGTGCTGGCCAGTGTATGGATCCATTAGTCGCCCAAGCCTGTTTCTAGCCCGTGCATGGCTTGTACATGGGCGCAAAGTACGACTACTTTCTAGTGAGTTGACCAGCGATTGCAAGACCCCAGGCTCCGGGAGAGAGGGGCTTCTCAGCAGGGAGTAGCGTGTGAACAGGATCCTCAGTGAAGTAAAGGTGTTGGTCGTCGATGGCCAGCCCTTAGTCGTCGAAGAGCTGTGTGAACTTCTCGAGCGCAACGGCTACCGTTGCCTGCCATGCCTGTCCAGTAACCAGGCTATCGAAACCTTTGCCGCCGACCCGTCGATCGGCCTGGTGTTGTGCGACCTGCACATGCCGGAATGCGATGGCGTGGAGCTGTTCGGCGCCTTGAAAGTGATTGCCGGGCAACAACGGATTTTCGAGGCGATCATGCTCACCGACAGAGCCGACAAACAGGACGTGATCAGAGCCTTGCGCGCAGGCTTTGCCGACTACTACCAGAAACCCCTGGACCTGATCGAACTGCTCGAAGGCGTGCAACGCCAGGAGGCCGCACTGCAGGAACAACAGCAATGCCAGCAACGGCTGGGCAACCTGAACCAGAAACTGCAGTACCTGGCCGACTCGATCGACGACCTTTACCAGGACCTGGAAAAAGCCCGGGGGCTGGGTGCACAGCGTCGCGCTACAGACGTCGACAGCGAGCCGGTTGCCGAGAACCTTCCGGGCAACTTCGAACAACTGTCACCCCGGCAACTGGAAGTCGCGCGCCTGGTCAGCCAGGGCAAGACCAACTATCAGATCGCCTGCGAACTGGGCATCACCGAAAACACCGTCAAGCTCTACGTCTCCCAGGTGCTGCGCCTGACCCATATGCACAATCGCACGCAGCTGGCGCTGGCGCTGTCATCGAGCACTTCGCCACTGCACCTGCGGGTAACGGCGCACTAGGCCCGCCTCCTGGCTGCGGGCTTCATGGACTGAACGGCCTGACCTTTGACCTGTTATGGAAACACACCATGCCAAGCTCCTCTCTGCGCGAACAGATTCTCCTGGTGGATGACGAAGAGGAGGCGTTGCTGGACCTTGCCGAACTGCTTGAGGCCGAGGGTTTCCGCTGCCACACCGCCACCTCGGTAAAACTCGCCCTGCAGCAGCTCACCCGCCACCCGGACGTGGCTCTGGTGATCACCGACCTGCATATGCCGGAAGAGAGTGGCATTTCACTGATCAAGCGCTTGCGCGAGCACACTGCCCGCCAGCACTTGCCGGTGATCGCCACTTCCGCTCATGCCGACATGGACGACATCAGTGACCTGCTACGTCCGCAGGTGCTGGACCTGTTTCGCAAACCGATCTATCACATCCGCCTGCTGGAAACCCTGGATAACCTCTTTCCCAAGCCACGCTCGCCACGCGATTACAGTTGAAAACTGAAACTCAGGGTAAAACGTGGCTGCCGGTCGAGGCTGTCGAGGGCGATGTCCGACATAGGTTTGGCCGCTTCCAGGGAAACGCTGTAGTGGCGTGCATCGCCAACGCGCACCCCCAGTGCTGTCGAAGACAAGCGTGAGTCGCGGATTTCAAGCTCGTTGAACCAGCTGCGCGCGGCATCCACTACCACATAGGGCTGCACCCGCTTGAACCAGTGGCCATCGCTGTTGAAACTGTAGTTCAGCTCATATGCCACACCCCAGCCCTTGTCACCCGAAGCCTGGTCGGCGGGATAACCACGGGCGAAACTCTGGCCGCCAAATACTGCACGCTCACTGTCCGGCAAACTGTCGTTGCTCCAGTTCAGCGCCGCCGAAAACACACCCTGCCAATGATCGAAATAGCGATCACTCTGCAACCCGGACACCCGCAGGCGCAGAAAGTCCAGGTCGACATCGCTGTCGGTGTTCGCCCCCAGGTAATCCATGCCCTGGTAGGCGCCGACACTGAGGATGCGCAATTGCCGGGGATCGGCCTGGCGCCAGTCGCCCTCGAAGGCCAGGGCACGCAAGTCGGTACGGCTACGACTCTTGAACGCAGTATCGACCGCCTCATAATCGGTGTCGTCACTCACTGCATAAAGGCGCCCGGCAACGTTGAGCCACTCCTCGGGGGAAGCGGTCACGACCTGGCTCAGGCCAATCGAATAGCGCTCATGCTCACGATGTTGCTTGAGGTCGATGCCGTTGTTCAGCCGAACCAGGGCGCCTGGATCACCGCGGTAGCGCGTGGCCGACAGGTTCAGCTGACTGCCTTCGCTGTCCAGGTACTGGGCATAGTCCAGGCGGTAGTAATGCTCATGCTCATCACCGGGAGGAAACAGCGCAGTGAAACTCACTTGCTCGGCCAGCGCAGTCTGCGCATTGCTGCTGACAGCCAGCAGCGCCTGTGGGTCCTCGCGGTTGCCATCGCTGAGATTCAGCGTCGAGCTGAAGGGCTGGCGCGAAGCCTGAACAACCAAGGTGCTCGCACCATTGGCGTCGCCAGGCGGCACCTGGGCCTGCAGCGTAACGCCAGGCACCCGGCTCATCAGGGCGGTATAGCGTTGCAAGGTCTTGCGTGTGAGCGGGCGCTCGGCCTTGAGTTTGCTCGCTAGCGTGTGCAGATAGGCGGATGCCGGTCCGATATCACCTTGCAGTTCATAGTCGCGAATGTAGCCCTCGACCAGCGCCACCTGCACACGCCCATCGGCAAAGTCCTGTGGCGGCAGGTACGCGTAGGACAACAGGTAACCATCCTGCTGATAACGCCGGGTCAGACGCTGGGTGGCTTCGACCAACTCACCCAGGGTGACCTCGCGATTCACCAGCTCTTGATAGTTGTCCCGCAGGTCGCTCAGCGGATAGAGGGTGCCACCGACAAAACGCACCTTGTGCAACAGGATCCGCGTGTTCATCGGCAGTTGCAGCGGCGGTGCTGCGGGTGTGGCGACATGCAAGGCCGGAGTGCCGGGACGATAGCTGTCGGCGGGCAGGTTTGGCGCCGGCAGGCTGCGTTCGACTTCATTGCTATCGAGATACACTGGCAGCGATCCGGCGCTCAGCCCGCTTGCCCAAGAAAGACTGAGAACCGCGACGGCCAACGGACGCATTTGACGCTCCATGATCCCGGCAGATACAAGAGCACCAAGACGGCTCCCTCGTCTGGTTCAAGCGTAGGTGGTGTGCGCATCGTCGTCTAATCAGAATGGCGGCTGCCATGCAGCCCGATCATTCATTGATCTGAAACTCGACCCGCGCGGTCTGGCCGCTCTCGTCCAGCGCGCTCAGCTCCACCCGCCCGTTCTGCTCGAAGCGAGCGCTCAAATGCTCCTGGCCCTGCGACTCACCCAGCGGTGCGCCATTGAGGAACCACCAGCGCCGACCACTGCCGCCCAGCGCAGAAACCTCAAGACGCAACGGCTCGCTACTGGTGGCCGGACGACGCAGTTGATCGCCCTGGCGCACGCCAACGATGGACAGCGGTGGCGCGGTGGCCGGCACCTGCGGTGGGCAGTGCGGATCAACCGGGGGCAGCCGCGCTTCGCGCCGTTCCACGCGAGGCAACCAGGGCTCCAGCGGCGCAGGCCACAAGGCAATCTCCCTGGCCTGGGCGCCCGGGCAACTGGCATCAACCCGCTGTCCTTGTGCGTTGACCCAGACCGTTTCGCGCAAGCCGACGCTCAAGGGCTGGTCGGCCGCCTGCAAGGTTGGCGGCGTGGTGCCATCCAGGGTCCAGGCAAAACGCTGACGCCGGCAATTGCTGTCCTGTCGGGCCAGCGGTTGGCCTAGCGGCCAGCAGATCGCGGCCACACCGACATTGTCCGGCACTGCGGCCACCGGCACGGCAATGCCACGCTGGCTGTCACGGTTGCTCAGTACATCGTGGACCTGCAGCATCAACGGTGCCGCCGATGCCAGGCCGAACTGTCCGGGCACCGGGGTGCCATCCGGACGACCGATCCAGATACCGATCAGATAGCGCGGCCCGACACCAATCGACCAGGCATCACGAAAGCCATAGCTGGTGCCGGTCTTCCAGGCCAGCAGCGGACGCTGTACCAGTTCAGCATGCGGATCACGGTCCGGGCGCGCCTGGCCACTGAGAATGCGCCGGATGATCCAGGCGCTGCCCGGCGACAGCAGCCGGTGTTCGAGCAGTGGTGCATCCGGCTGCAAACGCATGGGCGCACTCATTCCACCGCGTGACAGCGCACCATAACCGGCCACCAGGTCTTCCAGGCGACTGCCCGCGCCGCCCAGGATCAACGACAGGTTCGGCTCGGCCAGCGGTGGCAGGGTCAACGGCACACCGCCATTGCGCATTTGCGCGGCAAAGCGCTTCGGGCCATAGGCTTCAAGCAACTGCACCGCAGGCAGATTGAGCGACAGCGCCAAGGCAGAGCTGGCCGCCACCGGACCGCTGAAGCCCATGGAGAAGTTCCCCGGGCGATAATCGCCGTAGCGTCTGGGCACATCCTGCAGCAGGGATTCGGAATGAATCAGGCCATCGTCCATGGCCATGCCATAGAGAAAAGGCTTGAGGGTCGAACCGGGGGAGCGCAGCGCGGTAATCATGTCGACATGCCCGAAACGGCGCTCATCATTCAGATCGACCGAGCCAAGGTAAGCGCGTACCGCCATGGTCTGCGCCTCCACCACCAGGATCGCCGCCGAGGTGCGCTCGGGCAGGCGGGCGCGCCAACCGAGCAGCAAGTCTTCCAGGCGCCGCTGCAGCGCGGCATCGACAGTGGTGCGGATCAGCGGCGGGCTGTGCGGCCGGTTCAGGCGTCGCGCCAGCAACGGTGCCAGCGCAGGCTCCTGGCGCGGTGCCAGCAACAATGGCTCCTCCATCGCCTCAATGACACGTTGCTGCGGCCATACCTGGTACTCGGCCAGGCGCTTGAGCACTTTGTCGCGGGCTACTTGTGCGCGGGCTGGGTGACGGTCCGGGCGCAAGCGGCTCGGCGCCTGGGGCAGTACCGCGAGCATGGCCGCTTCAGACGGGGTCAAGTGTTGCGGCGATTTGCCCAGGTAGGCCCAACTGGCCGCTGCCACGCCCTGCAAGGTACCGCCGAAAGGCGCGCGATTGAGGTAGATTTCAAGAATCTGCGCCTTGCTCAGGTGCCACTCCAGCTGGGCGGTGCGCCACAACTGACGCAGCTTGCCAGGCACCGTGCGCGAATGCGGATCGAGCAGACGCGCGACCTGCATCGACAGGGTACTGCCGCCCGACAGCACCCGCCCGCCACGCAGGTTTTGCCAGGCAGCACGGCCCAGGGCCAACGGATTGACCCCTGGATGCTGGTAGAACCAGCGATCCTCATAGGTCAGCAGCGCCTGCAGATAATAGGGCGACACCTGATCGGCACTGACCGGATACCGCCAGACCCCATCGGCATCGGCGAAACGCCACAACGGCGTGCCGTCCTCGGCCAGCACCACGCGCGCCAGGTCATCGGCCGGCAGCGGCAAAGGCCACAGGCGGTCGGCAGCCCACAACAGCGCGCCGCACAACAGCACGACAGCCGATACGACGCTCAGGCGTTTAGCTAAGATGGGCATCAGGCCTCCGTGTCGCTGGCGATGGACAGGGAACCGAGCAGGCCAATACACAGCCAAAGGTTTGGCAACGGCCAACGAGCCGATACGATCATCAGGAAGCAACTATGCATGTAGAAGGTTTTTTCGAGTGGCTCGGCCAGGCGTTGGGGGCACTGATCCGCTTTGTCGTCGATGGCCTGAGCGGTTTGTTCAACCTGCTGGCCAACGCAGGTGGCAACTTCATCGATGGCCTGGCGCGCACATTGGGCATGGACACCTCGCTGGTCAGCATCGTAGCCCTGATCATCGGCTTGATGCTGCTGTACTCGGCCATCCGTGCCTTCATGCGTGCCTCGATCATCCTCGGCATCATCTGGCTGGTGCTGGGGTTGTGGGTGCTGAGCTGGATCATTCACTGACGGTGGGTGGGAGCGGGCTTGCCCCGCGATTGCGTTGTGTCAGTAACATCGCATCGCGGGGCAAGCCCGCTCCCACCGGTCCCTTCAACGGCCCTTGATCACCATCTCACCTGCCGACTCACCCACCGACTGCAGGTTCGGTCGATACATCGATTCCACCTGCGGCGGCGGCACCCGATAGGTACCCGGGGTCACTGCACGCGCCAGATACAGCAAGTGCGTAGTGCCGTAGCTGTCCACAGGCAATGCCGCGACATATCGATCATCGCGGAACTCCTGGTGCACGACGTTGGCGTTCTGCATCGAGTCGCGCCACTGTTTGACCGCACTGCTGGCGTTGTCCAGGCTCGCCGCGCTCTGCGCCAGGTTCTGGTTTTCCAGCTCGAGACCGGCAGGCAGCAGGTCGACCACCAGCGCATCCGGTACCCGGGACGTAGCAGTCACGGCCAGGTGCACCAGCACCAGGTCACCACTCTTGAGCGCACGGATATCCAGGGCCCGACCATTCAAACCCAGGTACTCACGACGAATGTTCATGCCGGAGCTGCTTGGCGCCGGGGCGTAGCGTGGGTAACCGGACAGGGTCAGTTGCTGATACAAGGTGTCGCTGCCCTGATTCTGCACCGTCAGCGGCGAAGCCAGCAGTGGCCCTTCCAGTTTCAGACCCGATTGCGCGCTGTCCAGGTCACGCAGTTCACCCGCACTGTCCAGACGCGCCGACCACTTGCCTTCCGGTTTGTTCAGCAAGCCGCGGCCGGCGAGGAACAAGGCGTTGCGCTCCTGGGTCGACAACCACTGGCTGGCTGCGACCTGGTCGGACAACTGGAACAGCCGTTGATCCAGCAGGGTGCTGGCCAGGTTGTTCTCTTCGAGCAAGGCCAGGATCAAGGCCTGGTCGCGCACCGGGCTGCCGTAGTCGCCTAGCCAGTCCCTGTCGTTGCGACTGACCGCCAGGCCCGCTTGCAAGGCTTGCTGGGCGCGGGGCTTGTCACCCATTTTTTCCAGGGCAATGGCCAGCTGCACCAAAGGCAAGCCGGAGCGGGCATCGCTGCGCCGCTCGAACAGGCTGCGCAGCGCACCCAGCGGCGCCTGCTGCGTACGGGCCAGCACCAGAGCGGCATAGGCCTGCACGGCAAAACGGCTGTGCTCGGCGTTATTGCTGTAGTTCACCTCGATCAGGTTGCGCTCCTGCAGATAGCGCAGCAGGCGTTCGCTGGCCTTCTTCAGGGCATCGGCAGGCACCGCATAGCCCTGCTCGCGAGCCCGCAGCAGGAAATCGGTGACATAGGCCGTCAGCCAGTACTCCTCCTCGGAATCCGAACTCCACAGGCCGAAGCTGCCGTTGTAGCGCTGCATGCCCAGCAAGTGCTCGATGCCCATCTCGATCTTGCGCTTGCGCACCTCGGCGGGCTCGCCAGTGATGCCCAGACGCTTGAGGGTCGCGGCATCGGCATACAACGAGGGATACAGACCACTGGTGGTCTGCTCCAGGCAGCCATAAGGGTAGGCTTCCAGGGCGCGGATCTGTTCGGCCAGGTTCAGCGGCGGACGACTGGACAAGGCCAGCATCGCCTCCAGACCGGCCGGCTCGAATGCGGCCAGGTCAGCCTCCGGCAGGCTCCACGGCTGATCGTTAAGCGCCACCCGGTAGTGCTTGAGCATGGCCGGGTAGGCCGGACGCACGCCCAGGGTCCATTCGCGGCTGAAGGCTGTGGCCGTCTCACCCGGCAGTTGCAACCCCAGCACCTCGACCTTGACCTTGCCCTGGCCCAGACCACCGCTGGCCTGCACCGGTACCAGCAGGGTGACACGCTTGCTCTGGGTCAGCTCGAGGGATTGCTCGGCGGCACGCATAAGGCTCAACTGGCCTTCGGTGCTCAGGCGCACGTTGAGTTTTTGCGCCTGCCCGGACAGGTTCGAGACATCCAGCGCCAAGGTAGTGCTGTCACCACCGGCGAGGAAGCGCGGTGCCGACAGCTCGGCGATCAATGGCGCAGCGACCACGGTCTTGCCTTCAGCCACGCCATAGCGCTCATCGGTCCAGGCCTGGGCCATCAGGCGCAGTTCGCCGTTGAAGTCGGGGATATCGACGCTGGCTTCGCCTTCGCCGTTTTCGTTGAGGGTCACCGGCGCGCTTTGCTGGGCGACGATGGTGACGCTGGTGTTCGGTCGCTTGCCGCCCTTGGCCATCGCCGCATCACCACCGAAGGCCAGGCTGGCCAGACGGCCCTGACCGGCTTCGATCAACTGGCCATAGATGTCCAGCTGGTCGGCGCCGTAAGCCTTGCGGCCGAACATGCCGGTGAACGGGTCCGGCGTCGTGTAGTCGGTGATATTGAGAATGCCCACGTCCACCGCCGCCAGCAGCACATGCACCTGCTTGGGCACGCTGCCGTCGGCATTACGGGCCTGGACCTTGACCGTCAACGGCTGCTTGGGACGCATCTTTTCCGGCGCGCTGAGGGTCACCGCCAGCTTGCGCTCGCCACGGTCCAGCGGCAGGTGCAGCACCCCGACCGCACGCTTGGGCGTGGCGTTGACCTTGCGCTCGCCCGGACGAATCACCAGGGCGCTGACATACAGGTCATGGCGCGCCCATTTGCGGTCGAGGTTGATGGCGAAGGTCTTGCCTTCGGCCGGCACGTCGATCTCCTGCCACCACAGCGGTCCTTCACTGGATTCGACCATCAGGTAACCGGTACCGGCCGCAGGTGGCGTGACGGTAACGTTGGCGGTAGCGCCATCGGCGTAGGACGGTTTGTCCAGGGCCAGCTTGACCTGGTCCGGACGCACGGCACCGCCGTCGGCGTTGTCCTGGGCACGGTAGCCGGCCCAGAAGCGCTCGCTGGAGACCAGGCCGGTCTGCGGGTCTTCGACCTCGACACGGTACGGGCCCCATTCAACCTGGAAGGTCAGCTTGGCGGTCGAGCCCGCCTTGATGTTGACCGTCTCTTCACTCTGGGTCAGGAACTTCTCGTTGAAGTTGTAGCTCCAGCCGTCACTTTGCGAGTAGTTCCAGTAGTAGTCACGACGCTCGCGAATCAAACGCACCTTGAGGCCGTTGGCGGCCAGCTTGTTGCCATCACGATCGGCAACCAGCATTTCGAATTCCACCGGACCATCGCTGTCGGTTTCTTCACCGTCGAACAAGCCGCGCAGCCCCGGCAGGCGTTCGGCCGGCCAGATCGGCTGCTCCAGGCGCCGGGTGATCGGTCGGCCACCGGACTCTTGCAAGCTGGCCTGCACCGTCAGTTGCAGCGGCGAACGGGCTTCGGACCATTTGCTTTCGATGCTGATGGTGGTCTTGCCGTTGGCGTCCAGGGTGACCTCATCCAGCTCCAGGTCCTGGCTCAGCTCCTGCTCGGTGATCGAACCGAACTGATAGCCCGGCAACGCCGCTACCGCTTCACGCAGCGGGCGGACATACGCCTGGCCGCTCAAGCGGTTGCCCGAGGCCGGGGCGCCGTAGAGGTAGCGACCATTGACGTCGATCTCGGCGCTCTGTTCAGGACTCAGCGGCTCATCGCTGCCTTTGAGCTCCAGGGCCAGGCGCTCGGGCAGGAAGTCTTCAACAAGAAACTCGTAGATCTGCTTCTTGCCACCACCCAGGTCAAACAGCAACTGCCAGCGCCCGGTCGGGGCTTCCGTGGCCAGTTGCAGCTGATACTGGTAGAGGCCGTTGCTGCCCGGCTCCCAAACGAACTTGCGGCTGATCTGCTCATCGGGCCGGCGCACTTCCACGGTTACCGGCTGCGGCTTCAGCGGACGACCGTCCTGGTCGCGCAACAGGCCATTGAGCAGCACGGTCTCGCCTGGGCGGTACAGGTCGCGTGGACCGAAGACGAAGAACTGCAGGGGATTGGCCTGGGGACCTGTGATGTCGAATTCCGCCAGGTCCAGCGCCGCACTGTTCAGGCGCAGCATGGTGGTGTGCACGCCCTGATGGGCCAGCAGGGTTTCCGCCTTTGGCGGCATCGGCAGTTGGGCATGACCGTCGCTGTCGGTCTTGCCTTGGCCAAGCACCCGGCCTTCGGCGTCGAGCAGCTCAAGGCTGACGCCACTCAGCGCCTTGCCACCTTCCAGCCCCTGGGTGAACACATCCATACGGTTCTGGTAGCGGTGCGCGGACACACCGATGTCGCTGAGGGTGAACAGGGTGGCTGGCTGCGAGTAGTCGTAGGTGCCCGAAGCACGCATCACCGCCAGGTACACGCCCGGCTCCTGCAGCGGCTTGATCCCGGCGATCGGCAGCAACACCGTTTCACGGGTGTTGCGCGCCGGATTGAGGTCGAATCGGCCGCTGTAGACCAGCTCGGCCATGTCCAGGGTTTCTTTCGACTGGTAGTAGTACAGGCTGCTGTTACGGCCCCAGGCGCTGAGGAACGACGACAGCGATTCAGGCTTGATGCGGAAGAACTCGACATCGACCTTGTTGACGTTCAGGGCGATCACCGGCAGCCCTTCGGCCAGGCGCGTCGGCAACAGCGAACCGCGGCTGGCGAAGCCGATGGTGGCCTGCATGTCGCGGGTTTCCAGGCGGCTTACCGACTCGGCGGCCAGGCGCTCACCGTTTACGGCCTGCAGGCCGGCATCGATGGTCAGCACCAATTTGCGTTGCGGCTCGAGGTGGCGCAGGCGCAGCTCCATACCGTTATCGGAGAGCTCCCAGGCGCCATCGACTTTGCCTTTGACGGTATCGACCAGGTGCACCCGGTCGGCAAAGTTCTGCTGCGCATCCAGTGGCACCGAGAAGCTCAAGGACAGTGCGCTGGCACCATCGACCTGAACTTCCGAGACATCCACCACGCTCAGTTCGCGACCGGCATAACGCTTGGCCAGAGTCGCGGCGTCTTCACGGGCCGGCTTGGCGGCTTCCTGAGTCTGCGCAGGCGTAGAGGCCGGAGCCGGGGCTGGCTTGTCTGGGACAGACGAGTCGCAGGCGCTGAGCAAGGCCAGCACGCAGGCCAGCAACAATCCTTTGTTGAGCATGGAAAAAACTCTTTGGCAGCAGGTTCTGAGGGAAGAACTATATATCAACCAGGCCGTCTCCGTGCGCTGCGGCTACAATGTCCGGCTTGCCTGGAGCCGACATGTCCCGATTGTTGACCGACTGGCGCGACCGCCCGACCCACCGCAAGGTCTGGGCCCTGGCCGCGCCGATGATTCTCTCGAATATTTCCGTCCCCCTGGTGGCGCTGGTCGATAGCGCGGTGATCGGTCACCTGCCGCATGCCCACCAGTTGGGTGCGGTCGCCGTGGGCGCCAGCCTGTACACCTTCCTGGCCTGGGTCATGGGTTTTCTGCGCATGGGCTCCACCGGGTTTGCCGCCCAGGCGGCCGGGCGTGCCGACGGCGCAGCCTTGCGCCAGGTGCTGGTGCAGGGTTTGTTGCTGGCGCTGCTGTTCGCGCTGTTGCTGGGCCTGCTCGCCCTGCCCTTCAGTCACCTGGCCCTGCAATTGATGCAGCCCTCGGCGGCGCTGGAGCAATCGACCCAGGACTTTTTCCAGACCCGTCTGTTAGGCCTGCCGGCGGCGCTCGCCAGTTTCGCCCTGGTCGGCTGGTTCCTCGGTACCCAGAACGCCCGGGCGCCGCTCGCAATTCTGCTGACCACCAACCTGCTCAATATCGCTCTCAACCTGTGGTTCGTGCTGGGCCTGGATTGGGGCGTGATCGGTTCTGCAAGGGCCTCGGTGATTGCCGAATGGAGTGCCGCACTGCTCGGTCTGGCCCTGACTCGCCCGGCCTTGCGCGCCTATCCGGGACAGATCGCCTGGGCCCTGCTGCGCCGCTGGCAGAGCTGGCGGCCGCTGCTGGCCGTCAACCGCGACATTTTCATTCGCAGCCTGGCCTTGCAGGCGGTGTTCTTCCTGATCACCGTACAGGGCGCACGCCTGGGCGAGGCTACCGTTGCTGCCAATGCCCTGCTGCTCAATGGTCTACTGCTCACCGCCTATGCGCTCGATGGTCTGGCCCATGCGGTCGAGGCCTTGTGTGGCCATGCCATCGGTGCCGATGATCGCCAGGCCCTGCGTCGCTCGCTGACCGTGGCTTGCGGCTGGTCGCTGCTGGCCAGCAGTGGCTTTGCCGTGCTGTTTCTGTTCGGTGGCCACCTGTTCATCAACATGCAGACCGATATCGAAAGCGTGCGCGCAACGGCCTATCAGTACCTGCCTTATCTGGCGCTGTTGCCGCTGGTGGCGGTGTGGAGTTACTTGCTCGACGGTCTGTTCATCGGGGCAACGCGGGCGCGGGAGATGCGCAACGGCATGTTGCTCAGCGTAGCGATTGCCTTGCCTGTGGCCTATGCCGCCAGAGACCTGGGCAACCATGGCTTGTGGCTGGGCTTTCTGCTGTTCATGGCCTTGCGCGGGTTGACACTGGGGGTAATGGGCTGGCGGTTGCAGCGGCAGGATGGGTGGTTTACCCGCTAAAGCCATCGCTGGCAAGGCCAGCTCCCACAGGGTTCTAGTGGATCTGATAAGAAACTCTGTGGGAGCCGGCCTTGCCGGCGATGCGGTCAACGCGCAGTCACTGACTGCGCGCGACCTGCATCAGTGATCAGCTCGACAGGTACGAAGAGCGGGTCAGCCCCAGACGCAAGGCATCGAGGAACTGGGTCTTCTCACGCGCGGTGATCTTGGCGCTGGCGCACTTGTCGCGGTAGTGGGTCATCAACTCCTCCGGCGACAGGTGCACGTAGCGCAGCATGTCCTCGATGGTGTCGTGGGTCTCGATACCGGCGTGGTACACGCTGCCGTTGGGGTTCTGGTAGATGTTCACCGAGTCGGTGTCACCGAACAGGTTGTGCATGTCACCGAGAATCTCCTGGTAGGCGCCGACCAGGAAAATCCCCAGCAGGTAGTCCTCACCCTCGTTGATGCCGTGCACCGGCAGGCTGGTTTCGATGCTCTGCTCGTCGACGTACTGGTTGATCTTGCCATCGGAGTCACAGGTCAGGTCCTGCAGCACCGCACGGCGCATCGGCTCTTCGTCAAGGCGATGCAGCGGCAGGATCGGCAGGACCTGGCCGATGGCCCAGGTGTCCGGCAGGCTCTGGAACACCGAGAAGTTGCAGATGTACTTGTCGGCGAGCTTGTCGTTGAGCTCATCCAGCACCTGACGGTGCGAACGCTGACGGGCCTTGAGCGAGTTGTGCAGGCGCCGGCACACGGCGAAGTAACACTGCTCGGCCAGGGCTTTCTCGGCCAGGGTGATTTTGCCGTCGGCGTACTGCGCGGCCACGTCGCTCATGTAGTGCGTGGCACGCCAGTAAGTCTCGGTGACCATCTCGATATCGGTCGGGCCGAGCAGATCGGCCAGCCACTGTACGGTCTCGGGCAGGCTTTCCTTGTTGTCGATCACCGGCACTTCGTCGTTGTGTTTCTCGACGTCGGTGACCTGTACCACCAGCATGGCGTGGTGGGCCGTCAGCGAGCGGCCGCTCTCGGAGAAGATGTGCGGATGTGGCAGGCCCTGGGCATCGCAGAACTCTTTGAGCATGCCGACCACGACACCGGCGTAATCGTCCATGTCGTAGTTGATCGAGCTGGCGTTGCGCGAATGGGTACCGTCGTAGTCGACACCCAGGCCACCGCCGACGTCGATGTGATCGACCGGCAGGTTCAGGGCGCGCAGCTCGCCGTAGTAACGGATCGCTTCCTTGAAACCGTGCTGGTAGTCGGCCAGGTTGGCGATCTGCGAACCCATGTGGAAGTGCAGCAGACGGATGCCCTGATCCAGGCCAGCGTCACGGAAGCGCTGGACCACCGAGATCAACTGCGCGGCCGACAGGCCGAACTTGGATTTCTCGCCACCGGTATCCGCCCATTTGCTCGACGCCAGCGACGACAGGCGCACGCGCAGACCGACCTGCGGCTTGACCTTGAGTTCGGCCGCTTCTTCGATCACCAGCGCCACTTCCGACTCTTTCTCGATGACGATGAACACGTTGTGGCCCAGCTTCTGGCCCATCAGCGCCAGACGAATGAACTCACGGTCCTTGTAACCGTTGCAGACAATGGTCCCGCCTTTTGGCGCCAGCGCCAGTACCGCCAGCAGCTCAGGCTTGGAACCGGCCTCAAGGCCGATGGACACGTTCTGGGTGGCGATGATGTTTTCCACCACCGCTTCCTGCTGGTTGACCTTGATCGGGTACAGCGCGGTGTACTGGCTCTGGTACTCCAGGCGCGCGATGTTGGCGTCAAACGCACCGGTCAGCTGGCGCACGCGGTCTTGCAGGATGTCTGGGAAACGCACCAGCAGCGGCAGCGACAGGCCGCTCTTGCGCAGCTCGTCGACTTGCTCGTACAGATCGATCGGTGCGCTGCCAGGCCCGTTGGGGCGGACTTCGACGCGGCCGGCCTCGTTGATTGCGAAGTAACCGGCCCCCCAATGGCGAATCCCGTAAACACTGCGGCTGTCCGCAACTGTCCATTGGCTGCCATCATCTTTGCGTGTGCGTCGTACGGACATTGAAGTCCCCTATATAAAAAGTCGAATAACACCGGCCCACGGACGGCGGGCGCAGTGTAAAACCTGGAAATGACGATTTTCCGTGTTCAGGGATAGACCCTTCCTACGGGAACGAGTTTAGAAAGCGAATTGCAAAAAATCGCGATGCAGTCTTCAGCCGCCGGACTTTTTCGCTTTGAAGCCTTGTTTGATCAGCTCTGCCAACAACAGCTCGACGTGATCGCCCTGGATTTCGATGACCCCGTCTTTCAACGCGCCGCCGGTTCCGCAGCGACGCTTGAGCGTGCTGGCCAGATCCTTGAGCTGTTCCAGGGGCAGCGGTACACCGCTGATGGTCGTCACCGTCTTGCCGCCACGGCCTTTGCTTTCGCGGCGCACGCGAGCAATGCCATCGCCTTCGGGGATGAGCGTCTGTTTGCAGATGCAGGCATCTATGGGTTTGCTGCAGTCCGGACAATGCCGACCTGCATCAGTGGAGAACACCAGGCCACCGAGGGCGGCGAATGATGCGGCTTTTTTGGCCACTTTTGATCCTCGTACGGTGAGGACAAAAACTGGTCGGCGCCCCGGGCAGGGTACCGACCGCGAAGCCCCACTCTGGCAGGGGCAGCGCAACTGCCGCACCCAGGGTGCGGCAGCCTTAAAAGGCCGCGCAGTGTAACGATAATTTGTGCAGATGCTAAGTACAAAACTGCGCCAATTTGCACAGGATTCGCGACTTCAGGCCCGACGGTCGATGTAACGCTGCAAAGCCGCCAGGGAATCGGGGCAATATGGCTGTTGCCGGCTGTCGGCCAGCGCCTGTTCGAGCGGCAGAAAGCGCGCTTCGCTGACTTCCTCCGGCTGCAGGTGCAAAGGCCCGTCCCAGACCGCCGAAAACACCGCACACCAGAGGCGGTTGCCGGGCTGGTCGAAGAAAAAACGCTCGTGGGCGGTCAACTCGACTCCGGCCACACCCAGCTCTTCTTCCAGTTCGCGGGCAGCCGACTCGGCGAAGCTTTCGTCGGCCTGGACCATGCCACCGGCGGCCACATCCCAATAACCTGGGTAAATGGCCTTGCTCTCGGTGCGCCGGTGTACGCACAGCTCACCGGCCGAGTTGAACAACAGAATGTAGGTACCGCGGCCGATCAGGCCCTTTTCACGCAACTCGGCGCGGGGCAATGCACCCAGCAGCTGATCGTGCTCGTCGACCCAGGCGATCAGTTCGGCATCCGAGGCAGCGCGGTGCGCCGCCTCTTGCTTGGAAATGGCCACCGATCAGCCTTGCGACAACAGTTGGCGCAGGTCGATCACCGCCGCGTTGGCGCGGGAGATGTAGTTGGCCATGACCAGCGAGTGGTTGGCCCACATGCCGAAGCCGCTGCCATTGAGCACCATCGGGCTCCACAGCGGCTCCTGGGAGGCCTCCAGCTCACGAATGATCTGGCGCACGCTGACCGTGGCGTTCTTCTTCGCCAGTACATCGGCAAAGTCCACTTCGATGGCGCGCAGCAGGTGCGACAGCGCCCAGGCCTGACCACGGGCTTCATAGAAGACGTTGTCGATCTGCAGCCACGGGGTTTCGACCACTTCTTCATCCAACTGCGGCGCCTGGCCGGCAACCACCGACTCGGTCTTCAGGGTGCTGTTGAGCTTGACCCGGCCAACGCTGGCCGACAGGCGCTGCGACAACGAGCCCAGACGGGTGGCGACGTCACCCAGCCAGTTGTTGAGGTTGTCGGCACGGGTGTAGAACAGCGCGCCTTGTTGATCCGGCGAGGCCAGACGCTTCTGATAGCGGGTCAGTGAGTTGATGCCTTCCTGGAACTCCGACTCGCTCGACGGCAGGATCCAGCTCTTGTTGTCGAAGTTGAAACGCGGCTCGGCCTTGGCCAGATCGGCGTCTTCAGCGGACTGCGACTGCGAGCGGGCGAAGTCCTTGCGCAGGGCCCGGCTCAGGTCGCGGACCTGAACCAGCACGCCGTATTCCCAGCTGGGCATGTTGTCCATCCACAAGCCAGGCGGGAAGCGGTCGTTGGAAATGTAGCCGCCCGGCTTGTGCAGCAAGGTACCGGCAACGGTCTTGAGGGTTTCTACGGTGGTGTAGCCTACGACCATCTGCTGGCCGGTCATCTCGGCGGCAGCCTGGGCATTCTGCTGGACCGGGAACAGGTCCGGCTCGGCGCTCCAGTACCAACCCAGGCCAATGCACACCAGCAGGTACAGGCCAATCAGCGTGCCCAGGGCACGACTGAAGAACAATCCGCCGAAATAGCTGCGGGTAGCGGCACTGCGGGGCTCGACCCGCTCGCGCGCTTCGGCTTTGCCTGTACGGTTTTTCCAGTCCAGCATGGCGTTGTCCTTTCTGTCACGTCGGTTCAAGGGGTTCGACCGCAACCCCCGGGCTTCGTGCCAGCGCTGTGTGGTAATTCCACGGCGCGCCGCCTGCCGGGGTCGGCAAGTATCGTTGCACTATAAATCAAGCGGGTCGGTTCGCATAAGCGACTATCGAGTCAGCAAATGAATAACAAACCTGTACAGATAATTGATACAAGACACTCGATTGTCCAGAAAGTGGTGCTAGCATAGAGCCATCACTCGAACTGCCTCACCCCTTACAAGTAGTCAGGACATGACCGAGCCAGAAGACCCCAATCGTGAACGCCTCAAGCAACATTTTGCCCAGCGGGTGATTCACCAGGCTCGGCAGATACTCGAGATCTGGCAGCGCCTGCAGCGCAGCGAGTGGTCGACTGGCGATCTGGGCGAACTGTGCGAGGCCAACCTGCGTCTACAGCGCTACGCCGCACGTTTCGAACAACCTGAGCACAGCGAGCTGGCCGAGGCCATCGGCCATACCTTAGAGGCCGTCGAGGCCAACAGCGCGCGCTTGAGCAGCCACCTGATCAGCGAACTCAACCGGCTGATGCAGCGTCTGTCACGCACCGGCCTGCGCCAGGGCGACCAGCTCGAACAGGTGCCGTTGCCGCCATTGCGCAAGCCGGTCTACATCATGCTCCAGGACCACGACCGCGCCGAGCGCCTGGCCCAGCAACTGGAGTTCTTCGGCCTCGGTGTACAAGCCTTGTACAGCGCCGATGCGTTTCGTGCCTCGATGAGCGAGCGGTTGCCATCGGCGATCGTCATGGATGTCGACTTCACCGGCAGCGGTGTCGGCCTGCAACTGGCCGCCCAGGCCCAGCAAGGCCTGGAGCAGCGGGTGCCGTTGCTGTTTTTCAGCCTGGATGAAACCGACACGCCCACGCGTCTGGCCGCAGTGCGCGCCGGTGGCCAGGAGTTCCTGACCGGCACCCTGGAAGCCTCCAGCCTGCTGGAAAAGGTCGAACTGCTGACCAGCGTCACCCAGTACGAACCCTTCAAGGTGCTGATCATCGACGACTCCCGGGCCCAGGCCATGCACACCGAGCGCCTGCTCAACAGTGCCGGCATCGTCACCCGGACCCTGACCGAGCCGATCCGCACCATGGCCGAGCTTGCCGACTTCCAGCCCGACCTGATCATCCTCGACATGTACATGCCCGACTGCACCGGTACGGAGCTGGCCAAGGTGATTCGCCACAATGACCGCTACGTCAGCGTGCCGATCATCTACCTGTCCGCCGAGGACGATCTGGACAAGCAGCTCGACGCCATGAGCGAAGGCGGCGATGACTTCCTGACCAAGCCGATCCGCTCGCGCCACCTGATCACCACGGTGCGCAACCGTGCCGCGCGGGCGCGCAATCTCAAGGCGCGGATGGTTCGCGACAGCCTGACCGGCCTGTACAACCACACCCATATCCTGCAACTGCTCGAAGACTGCAGCTTCCGTGCCCGCCGCGAAGCACAGCCGCTGAGCTTTGCCATGCTCGACATCGACCACTTCAAGAAGGTCAATGACAGCCATGGCCATCCCATGGGCGACCGGGTGATCAAGAGTCTGGCGCTGTTTCTCAAGCAGCGCCTGCGCAAGACTGACTTCATCGGCCGCTACGGCGGTGAAGAGTTCGCCATCGTCATGCCCAACACCGACCTGACGGCAGCGCACAAAGTGCTGGATGAAATCCGCCGCCGCTTTGCCGAGATCCACTACCCGGCGCAACCGCGGGATCTGTCCTGCACGTTCAGCGCTGGCGTGGTGCAATTGAGCGATGAGCTCGACGCCCTGAGCATGGCCACCGCCGCAGACGAAGCCCTGTACCGCGCCAAAGGGGCTGGACGTAACCGGGTGCAACGCGTCGACTGATCAAGGCAAAGTGCCACTTTATTTGCCCGAACACCTGACTTCGTCATAACCCGGTCACAAAAACGCAATAACTTCAGGGGCTTACCATTCGGCCGTTGGTAGACCCTGGACATGCGCCTGAAGCTGCTCACCAATTTCAACACCCTGTTGCTGGTTACCGTCTGTATCGCCCTGGGCGCCACCCTGTGGTGGTCGCAGCGCGCCCTGGAACGCCCCTACCAAATCATGGAGCGTTACCTGTCGCTGTCGCAGCAGTTCCAGAACCAGGCGGCCCGCAACATCCTCGATTACCTCAACAGCGGCGACGCCTTGCGCCACGCCACTGCGGTTCAGGCCACCAACGCCCTGCAGGAGGAGCTCAAGCAACTGCCCCCGGCCCTGTCCGCCTCCTTACGCCCGAGCCTGGACAGCCTGCAAGGGTTTGCCGGCAACGAGCTGCTGGCGGCCGGCAAACTGGCCGGCGACCCGCAGGCTTTGCTGCTCCAGGCTGAACGCGAGCTCGGCGCAAGTCTCGATCAACTGGCCAGCTACGCCCAGAACGGCACCAGCGGCGATGCCGGACGCTATGCCGCGCCGCTATTGCGCGCCGCACTGCACCTCTCGCGGCTGTCGCTGGCCCGCGACAAGCTGGTCAGCAGTGGCCGCAGCGAACTGGCGGACGAAGTCGAGCGTGAGCTGCAGCAGATGGTCGCCCAGGCCCAGGCGCTCGATGAACTGCCGCTGCTTGGCGTCACCGCCGCCCATGAGTCGAATGCCGATGACTTTGCCGCCCTGATGGGCCTGGAGACGCAAAGCGACAGCGCAGCCGAAGACACCGGCGTCGCCCTCAAACGGGAACTGAACAGCCTGCTCAAACGCTACCCTGGCGAACTGCAACGCACCCGCGAACAGATCCAGCGTCGCAGCGAACTGGCCAACCGCACTCATCAGCAGATAGACGCCGTGCAGCAAGCGATTGCCGCCCTTGAGCCGCTGGTGCGCAGCCAGCACGCCACGATCCAGGGTGAAGTGCGGCTGATCCAGGGCTTGATGATTGGCCTGATCCTGTTGATCGCCCTGCTCATCGATACTCTGCAACGGCGCCTGGCACGGGTGCTGACCAACCTGGCGCCCGCGCTTTCACGCTGGACCGAAGGTGACTTCGGCCAGGCCATTGCCTTGGGCAAAAGCAACCGTGAAATGCATGACATCCAGGATTCACTCAACCGCCTGCGCCTGTACCTGGTGGATCTGGTCGGAACCATCCGCAGCAATGCTGAACAGGTCGCAGGCAGCAGCCATGCCCTGGCTGGCATGAGCAGCGCCCTGCATGCAGGCGCCGAGCGTCAGGCCGGTGACACCGCGCAAATCCGCGATGCCCTGGGCGAGCTGGAAGCAACCATCCTGCAGGTCGCCGGCGATGCCAGCCAGGCCGCCGATGCCAGCCGCAATGCCGGACGCGCAGTGGAGCAAGGCCAGGCGGTGATCGGCCAGAGCCTGACCGGCTTGCGTGCACTGGTCGATGAAGTGCAAGGCAATGCCCAGATGATCGAACAACTGGCCGAGGAGTCGGCCACTATCGGCGGCGTGCTCACGGTCATTCGCTCGATTGCCGAACAAACCAACCTGCTGGCCCTGAACGCCGCGATTGAGGCAGCACGCGCCGGGGAAATGGGCCGCGGCTTTGCCGTCGTGGCCGAAGAAGTGCGCTCGCTGGCTCAGCGCACCACCGGTGCCACTGGCGAAATCCAGACCTTGATCGGCCGCCTGCAGCAAGCTGCGCGCGAGTCGGTAGAGGGCATGCGCGCCCAGCTCGAACATGCCGAAGCTACCGCCGACAAGGCTCAAGCCGCCGACGGCGCGCTGGATGAAATCGTCGCAGCGATCCAGACCATCTCCGCCACCGCGGTACGGATTGCCGACGCCACCGCCCAGCAAAGCGGGGCGGTGAGCGAGATTCGTGATCACAGCGAGCGGATTCATGATTTGGGAGAGGACAACCTGCAGCGTATTGGTGAAGGGCGTGAACAAGGTGAACAGTTGCTCCGGCTGGGCGGCGAGCTGAACACCGCGGTGCGCACGTTTCGGGTGTAACTGTAGGAGCGGATTCATCCGCGAAGGGCCGCAGCGCGGCCCAAAAAAATGGGACTGCTCTGCAGTCCATCGCGGATAAATCCGCTCCTACAGGGTCCAACTCCGGCACCCTCCCAGCCCACCGACCCCGTCAAAAGTCCGTTATCATGCAGGCACATCTGTACAGCGAGACCGCCATGCGCCGCCTGCTTTGCCTGATTTTCCTGTTTCTGGCCCTGCCCGCCGTCGGCGCCGGCCTGCTCGACAACCGTCCCAGCGCCACCCTGGGCGCCCCGTCGCTGAACAACAGTGCCGACTTTCTGCCGGTGCACGAAGCCTTCAAGCTCAGCGTGGTTCAGAGCGATGCGCAAACCATCAAGCTGCGCTTCGTCGCCGCTGATGGCTATTACCTGTATCGCCATCGCTTCCATTTTCGTACCGATCCTGCCGACATCGCCCTGGGTACTGCGCAGATCCCGCCCGGCGAAGCCAAGCACGACGAGTTCTTCGGCGACGTCGAGGTGTACCACGGCATCCTCGACATCGATATCCCGCGCCCGGCCAATGACGCGCGCGCCTTCACCCTACTGGTGGGTTACCAGGGCTGCGCCGATAAAGGCCTGTGCTACCCACCGGAAACCGAGCGCCTGAGTATTGAAGGCAGCGCTGGCGCATCGGCCGCCAATGCACCGGGAGCGACAGCAAAAGCCTGGACCTGGAAAGAACTGCTGCTGTTCTTTCTCGCCGGTGTCGGCCTGACCTTCACCCCTTGCGTACTGCCAATGCTGCCGATCCTCTCCGGCGTGGTCCTGCGTGGTCAGGTCGGTGGCCTGCGCGGTTTCAGCCTGTCGCTGGCCTATGTACTGCCGATGGCCGCCTGTTTCGCCCTGCTCGGCGCACTGATGGGCCTGTTCGGCGCCGGCATGAACCTGCAGGCACGTCTGCAGTCAGCCTGGGTGCTGGTGCCGTTCTCGCTGTTTTTCGTGCTGTTCGCCCTGGCCATGTTCGGCCTGTTCGAATTGAAGCTGCCTCATGCCATCAGCCATCGCCTGGAACGCCTGGTCGGCCAGACCAAGGGCGGTTCGCTGCTCGGTGCGGCGATTCTCGGGGTATTCTCGAGCTTGCTGGTATCGCCCTGCGTGTCGGCACCGTTGGCCGGCGCGCTGCTGTATATCAGCGCCAGTGGTGACGCCGTGGGCGGCGCGTTGAAACTGTTTGCCCTGGGCCTGGGCATGGGCGCCCCATTGCTGCTGGTGGCCACCGGTGGTGCCGCCTGGCTGCCAAAAAGCGGCCCTTGGCTGGTGACGGTGAAGAATGCCATTGGCGTACTGCTGCTGGGCCTGGCCATCGGCCTGCTCAGCCGGGTTTTGCCCGGCCAGGTCACGTTGCTGCTGGTGGGCCTGTTGAGTGCCGGTGTGGCGGTGTTCCTCGGCGCCCTGGAGTTCACCGTGAAAACCACCCTGCAGCGTCTGGCGCAATTGCTCGGCCTGTTGCTGCTGGTCTATGCCCTGGCCTGTTGGTATGGCGCGCTAAGTGGCCAGACCGACCCGCTACGTCCGCTACCTCAGGCCACCGTCTCCGGCAGTGCTGGCAACCTCCAGGCCAGGTCCGAAAACGCCTGGCAGACCGTGACCACCCCCACCGCGCTCGACAATGCCCTGGCCCAGGCCAAGGCCGATGGACAACCGGTGGTACTGGACTGGTACGCCGACTGGTGCATCAGTTGCAAGGTCATCGAGCACGAGGTGCTGACCGCGCCTGCGGTCCAGCGTCAGCTTGAGGGCTACAAGCTGCTGCGCTTCGATATCACCGAAAGCAACGCCGAACAGCGCGCCCTGCTCGACCGCTACCAGTTGTTCGGTCCGCCAGCGCTCTTGTTCTTTGCCGCGAACGGCAGCGAAAAAACCAGCGCTCGCGTAGTAGGTGAGACAAACGCCGGCGAATTTGCCGAGCATCTGACGCGCATTCGCGCCGATCTGGGTCTATAACTTCTTCTGGCCGCTGAAAAGCCATCATCAATGACCGAATTTAATAAATTAGTCACATATTTAGCGTGAATATCGGTCATCGTGCTGGCTATTGCGGGGAACTGGACACTGCCCGCCGGTTTACGGCATAGTCGCCGCGCAACGTTTGTGCCTAACGATAAAAGGAACCACAGATGGCAACGCTACTGGTGCTGCACGGCCCCAACTTGAACCTGCTCGGCACCCGTGAACCGGGGGTCTACGGCGCCGTTACCCTGGCCCAGATCAACCAGGACCTGGAGCAGCGCGCCCGTGCCGCCGGCCATCACCTGCAATACCTGCAAAGCAATGCCGAGTATGAATTGATCGACCGTATCCATGCCGCACGCGGCGAAGGGGTCGACTTCATCCTGATCAATCCGGCGGCTTTCACGCATACAAGTGTCGCATTACGTGACGCATTGCTGGCAGTGAGCATCCCATTCATCGAAGTGCACCTGTCCAACGTGCACAAGCGTGAACCTTTTCGCCATCACTCCTACTTTTCTGATGTCGCTGTAGGAGTGATCTGCGGCCTGGGCGCCAGCGGTTACCGCCTGGCCCTGGAGTCTGCCCTGGAACACCTGGCTGCTAACGCCAAACCCTGATGACGAGAACCTGGCCTGTAGGCCGGGGCTCACAAGAAACGTTTGCTAACACGTTTTTATATTTACGCCCCTGACCGAACCTTGGGAGTTGATGATTAATGGATATCCGTAAAGTCAAGAAACTGATCGAACTGCTGGAAGAGTCTGGCATCGACGAGCTGGAGATCAAGGAAGGCGAGGAATCCGTACGGATCAGCCGTCACAGCAAGACCCCGGCCCAGCAGTACTACGCACCGGCTCCAGTTGCCGCCGCTGCTCCAGTAGCCGCGCCTGCCGCCGCCCCAGCTGCCGCCGAAGCCCCAGCCGCACCAAAACTGAACGGCACCGTTGCCCGTTCGCCAATGGTCGGCACCTTCTACCGCAAAGCCTCGCCTAGCTCGCCAGCCTTCGTTGAAGTCGGCCAGACCGTGAAGAAAGGCGACACCCTGTGCATCGTCGAAGCCATGAAGATGATGAACCACATCGAAGCTGAAACCAGCGGTGTGATCGAATCCATCCTGGTAGAAGACGGTCAGCCGGTTGAGTTCGACCAGCCGCTGTTCACCATCGTTTGAACCGCGGAGAGCCAACGATGTCTGCGAAGCTCGAAAAAGTCCTGATTGCCAACCGTGGGGAAATTGCCCTGCGGATCCTGCGTGCCTGTAAAGAGCTGGGCATCAAGACCGTCGCCGTACACTCCACGGCTGACCGTGAACTGATGCACCTGGGCCTGGCAGACGAGTCGGTCTGCATCGGTCCGGCTTCGGCCAGCCAGTCCTACCTGCACATCCCGGCGATCATTGCCGCTGCCGAAGTGACCGGTGCTACCGCCATTCACCCGGGCTACGGCTTCCTCGCGGAAAACGCCGACTTCGCCGAACAGGTCGAGAACTCCGGTTTTGCCTTCATCGGCCCGAAAGCTGACACCATTCGCCTGATGGGCGACAAGGTATCGGCCAAGGACGCGATGATCAAAACCGGCGTTCCTACCGTACCGGGTTCCGACGGCCCACTGCCGGAAGACGAAGAAGAAGCCCTGCGCATCGGCCGTGAAGTCGGCTACCCGGTGATCATCAAGGCCGCCGGTGGCGGTGGTGGTCGCGGCATGCGCGTGGTGCACAAGGAAGAGGACCTGATCGCCTCGGCCAAGCTGACCCGCACCGAAGCCGGTGCAGCGTTCGGCAACCCGATGGTCTACCTCGAGAAGTTCCTGACCAACCCGCGTCACGTGGAAGTTCAGGTACTGTCCGACGGCCAGGGCAACGCCGTGCATCTGGGTGACCGCGACTGCTCGCTGCAGCGCCGCCACCAGAAGGTACTGGAAGAAGCACCGGCTCCAGGCATCGATGAAAAAGCCCGTCAGGAAGTCTTCAAGCGTTGCGTCGATGCGTGCATCGAGATTGGCTACCGTGGCGCTGGCACCTTCGAGTTCCTGTACGAAAACGGCGCGTTCTACTTCATCGAAATGAACACCCGTGTTCAGGTGGAGCACCCGGTTTCGGAGATGGTCACCGGTATCGACATCGTCAAGGAGATGCTCAGCATCGCCGCTGGCAACAAGCTGTCGTTCACTCAGGATGACGTGGTGATTCGTGGTCACTCGCTGGAGTGCCGGATCAACGCCGAAGACCCGAAGAAATTCATCCCGAGCCCAGGCACCGTCAAGCATTTCCACGCTCCAGGCGGCAACGGCGTTCGCGTCGATTCGCACCTGTACAGTGGCTATGCGGTACCGCCGAACTACGACTCGCTGATCGGCAAGCTGATCACCTACGGCAAAGACCGTGACGAAGCCATGGCCCGCATGCGCAATGCCCTGGACGAGATCGTCGTCGACGGTATCAAGACCAACATCCCGCTGCACCGCGACCTGGTGCGTGATGAAGGTTTCTGCAAAGGTGGCGTCAACATTCACTATCTGGAGCACAAACTGGCTAGCCAGGAGTGATCACGATGTGAAATGAAAACCCCGGCCAAGTGCCGGGGTTTTTCATTTATGGCGATCTGCGCGATAGCGTGTCGGCGCTTGCCAGTCAGGAGATTTCAACCACCGTGAATTTCTGCTGATTGAGCGCTTCCGCTGTTGCCGGACGCCCCAACGAGTCGAGCACAACACCTCCACTCCCCTCTTTCAACGGCTCTGCCCGGAATCGACTCATAAAAGTATGCGCCCTGCCTGGCAGCCCTGGAGCATTGAATCGGGCTCTCGTCAGTATCGGGTCATAGAGCCTCGCCACCAGATTCTGCGAAGTCTTGTAAACGCTAGTAACCCCCGTCTGCAAGTTCAGGGTCATGCCATAGGTATTGCCTAAGCAAGAGGAGTACGACCAATGTTCCCAGCGAGGCACCAAGCCATTACGCCGTAGCACGGCACTGACCGGCCCACCGATATCCGCTCCGGTCAGCCAGTCGCCACCCGCCATGACAGTGCGGATCGGCTGAGCCGCGTTGACAGTCCCAAGACGCACCAGGACATCGCGTACGGTATTATTGATCAGGCTCTGGATGTTGTGGTCAAAGTGGATTACCGCTCCCACTCGGGTGGCAGGGTTATACAGTGAAACCACAACACAGGTCTGCGCATTGAGCGAATACAAGTAATTGTCCGCGAGACCGGCATTGAACGTGGCCACCACGGCCTCGCCCTGCATTGCACCCCGCTCCGCTACCGGCTGGCCATTACCGCGAGTAACCTGACGCAACTGCGTGATATAGCCAAGATCCTCCGTGGGGTTGCCGCCTCTCACGCCAGTACTGTTGCTCACCCAGCGACCATCGGCAGTACGCTTGATCGCCTCGCGGAATGCATCGCTCGTCCTGTTGGCCTTCACCACACGCAGAGTGTTGTGCTCAACGTCGTGGACCACTTTGTAGTACCTGCCACGGTCCCGAACATAGTGTTCAGCGCCCGGTTTGTTGCTGCGAAACGTCCCTTTCCAGATACCGTCTTCGGTGACTTCCTGCAGCTCCCCGGGACGCTCGACGGACCACTCCTTCCAGAATTTCATCGAACGTGAGGCCGAAGCGGCCCGATTGCCGGCACCGCGAGCGGGCACGAGCAATCTACGCAAGTCCTTGAACAGTAGCTTGCCCGCCTGAAGACTTACCCCCGGCGCACTGATCACAAGACCTAACGACGCCCACGATGCTTCCAGCCAATGCCCCAGCGCCTTGGCGGTGTCCCCTTTGGTATGGGCGATGACAGCCTCACGAAGGGGCGCAGCGAAGAAATAGCCGCCCAGCAGGATGGCAAACGGTGGGAACACCATGAACAGCGGCAACGAATAAGTGACACCCTTGAGCACCTGGGCTTTGATCACTTCAGCCCGGCTATTGGTCGCGTCATCGACGTCAGTCAACGCATGCTCGATGTACGCGTCGAACTCCCCGGCCAGTGTGATGACCTGATGTTCCCCCCGCAGGGTGTCGAGATGCTTGCCACCAGAGGCCAAGGCGATCAACCAGGTGCGAACATCCGCCTGGGCAACCAGCGCGATGCGTTTGAGCAGGTAGTCATGCAGCTCAGCCGCGCCCACCTGCTTCAAATCCTCGTAGCGGCGAATCAGAATGCCGTCCGGCGCCCCGGGCGTATACACCCAGTCATATGCACTTGCCTGCTCGAAGTAGCGAAAGACGTAAGCCCCCAGGACAGAACGGCCATCGACTGAAAGCCTGAACACGCCATCCGCGGACGCAACAGCCTCAGAGTCTGAAGTGGCCTTAGGGTCATTGATCGTACGGCCCAGTACCTCCACCATGCCCGTCAGTCGTTTGAACTCCTCACGACTGATCTGCTTGCTGCCAAGCGCGATGCGCACATCGCGAATCATGGCCCTCACCAGCGCCTGGCCAAACAATTGTTGGTGTTTGCGGTACTTTTCTGAGTGCTCGTCCAGGAAACTTGCGCGAATTTCCTTGATGTATTTATCACCTACATAGGCGCGACGAGCGTAGCTCGCGAGCGCTGCACTGCGCAGCCGACTCAGATCCTGCCCGACAGCGGAGCGTACACCTTTGTCGGGATGATCGATTCCCGAGTTGTCGTCGTACCCATAGCAGACCAGATCCACCAGATTGACCACCTGCGACTTGCCGTCAGCCAGCGTCGGACTGTAATCAATGAGAATGGTCTGCGGATCAACGGACGCCTCGATGCCGTTTGCCAGCAAGTAGGGCTTGATCGCCTCAGCGACCGTACGCTTGGCAAAGTTCTCGAAAGATTCATAGGCGCCAATATCTGCCAGAAAAGCCTTTTCGTGAATGCTGGCCTGCTGGGTTTCAAGCCGCAGAGCACGTCGCTCTTCGATGACCAGTCGGCTGTACCAGCGCGGCGACAGGGTTTGCTCGACGTCTGCCTGCCAGGCCACCAGACGCATGGCCACGCCTTGCTTGATACATGCTGTGTAACCTTTCGCGCTTTCCCGGACATCCCGATCCAGGCGCCATTCAGACGGCATTTCCACAACCCTGGCAATCTGCTCTTCGGCGCTTTTTCGACTGACTTTTGCCAGTTGCCTGATCAAGTACTGACGACCCGACTCCTCTTTCAACCACCCGCCAAGCTCTGCACTGAGCGCACGCAGCGAAGCAAACTCGATCCACTCCTGCCCAACTGGCCTGTCCGGGGCATACAGCACCAGATCCTCGAACGAGCCTACTTCTCCCTCCCGATAGAACAACAGCAGGTCGCTGCACGCGCTCATGTCGACAGGTGCTACGGCACACACCTTTACGTCACTGGGCTGCTCCGCCCACAACGCGCTGATCCTGTCGTAGCGTTGCGCGTCAAGATGCCCGGCGCTGCGAGCCACCAGCGCACTGTGCCGCAATCGGCTCTCGTAAGCATCAAACAGCGCCTGGCTGACATCATCACTTTTATGGCAATCGATCAAAGATTGCAGGTAACTTGCAGGAGCATCCAGATCCTTGAGCAACTGCCCGATCTGTTCGGCAGTTGGTATCTGGTAGTGCTGCACGGGGCCACTGATCTCAAGTGGCAGATACAACGCCCCGACCTCTATCGGCCCCTGCTCCACCACCTCGGTCAGCGTCAGCTTCTCTGCTTGAGCGCCTTCAACATCCCTCAGGCGACGCATCACAAAGATGAGGTCAGGCTCCATCTCGCGATTCAGGTGCTCACGCAAGTAATCCCGAGCACAGTTCCGCGCATGAGCCTGAAGCGACAGGACGCTGCCGAGCAGTTTTTGTGCATGTTCGCGCGCCCCTTCCCTGACCTCATAGAGATCCTTTATCAACGAACGCGTGGTGTCATCCTGTAATTTCACCCAATCCGGCAAATGCGTTCGCCCCAGCTTGTCGAGGGCTTTGCGTTCTTCCTTCGAACTGACGGCATACAGGGGGGACTGCTCAAACCAGGCCGCCTGGTAATCTTCGATCTTCGCGCGCAGCCCCTCAAGCGTCTCATCGTTGAGGTTTGCCGGATCGAGCAGTGCGGCCAGAGCATCGTGGTGCTCCTTGAGAAGCTGGCGCACCAGAACGTCATATTTTTCACCTTCGCTCAGCTCTGCCGACTTGGGGTGCCAATGGCGGTCAAGATAATCCTGGTAGTGGTAGAGCATCCCGCCGGCCAGACTTTCCACCAACTGCAGCATGACCTCCCGGCGCTCTTGGGGAATTTCCCGGGGTTGAGCACCTTCAGGGCGCCAGGGGGTGTGCATCTGCTCGTCATAGGCCTCCACCTGCCCACTGATCAATCGCTGAAACGCGGCATCGAGCATGTCCCGGATGAAGCGCGGATCGACATCGTCGCGCAATTGAACTCGCAACTCGATGAGCAAAGACTCTTCAAGAACGTCCAGAAAAGTGTTCTGGCGGTCCAGCCTGGCTTTGAATGCGACACTCCATTCATTCAACCGCTCAAGCACAGATGCCAGCTGCAGAGCTGACTCACTATTGCCCGGTTCGATAGCCGGTCCAGTAGCATCGTTCATCGCGTTACTCCATGGGTTCAAAGAACAACCACTCTGCGCAATGCCACCGGTGCCACGGTGGTAGATAATGCTTACCTCACGACGAGCGCCGGGAACTGTCCACTTTGCCGCGCACCTGGCGTAAACTGCGCGCTTCGCGCAGCCTAGGGCTGCCCCTGTAGAATTTTCCAAAGGTGCCCGCCATGCCTTGGCTGCAAGTACGTCTGGCCATCAGCCCGGAACAAGCCGAAACCTATGAAGACGCCCTGCTCGAAGTAGGCGCGGTTTCGGTCACCTTCATGGATGCCGAAGATCAGCCGATTTTCGAACCGGACCTCAACACCACGCCGCTGTGGTCGCACACCCACCTGCTGGCCTTGTTCGAAGCCGATACCGACGCCGCCGCGGTGTTCGCTCACCTGCAACTGCTGACCGGCACCGCACTGCCGGAACACCAGGCCGAAGTCATCGAAGATCAGGACTGGGAACGCAGCTGGATGGACAACTTCCAGCCGATGCGCTTCGGTCAACGTCTGTGGATCGTACCGAGCTGGCATGCCGCACCGGAGCCAGAGGCAGTCAACCTGCTGCTCGACCCGGGCCTGGCGTTCGGCACCGGCACCCACCCGACCACCGCGCTGTGCCTGGAATGGCTCGACGGTCAGGAGCTGAAAGACACCCAAGTGCTCGATTTCGGTTGTGGCTCGGGGATTCTGGCGATTGCCGCCCTGCTGCTCGGCGCCCGTGAAGCGGTCGGCACCGATATTGACGTGCAAGCCCTGGAAGCTTCCCGCGACAATGCCGGACGCAATGGCATCGCCGACGAGAAATTTGCCCTGTACCTGCCGGAGCACATGCCGGCGATGCAGGCTGATGTACTGGTTGCCAACATCCTGGCTGGCCCACTGGTCTCGCTGGCCCCGCAACTGTCCGGGCTGGTGCGTCCGGGTGGCCTGCTGGCACTGTCGGGGATCCTCGCCGAACAGGGCGAAGAGGTTGCCGCAGCCTATGCCAAGGACTTCGACCTGGACCCCATCAGTGTTCGTGACGGCTGGGTACGCATCAGTGGTCGCCGCCGTTAACTGCGCCTAGAATAACTATCTGTATAACCCGGACCGCCGCATGACCGACAGTTTCGTCACTCAGTGCCCGCATTGCCAGACCAGCTTTCGCGTCAGCCACAATCAGTTGAGCGTGGCTCGCGGCGTAGTGCGGTGCGGTGCCTGCCTGCAGGTGTTCAACGCCGCCAAGCAGCTGCTGGAGCAAAGTGCGGCGCAGCAGCCTGCTGCCGAGCCAACGAGCACTGAGCCAACTGCGCCGGAACCGGTGACGCCGGTCAGTCAGCACGCATGGAGCACCACCGAGCTGGACCTCGACCAGCTCGACCTGGATCAGGAGCTGGCGCGCCTGGAACAGCGTGAGATTCAGCCAGTCACCGAGTTCAAGGCCAGCGTCCCTCGTGAAGACAGCCTCAGCGCCCACCGCGACGAGCCGGAAAACGACGACCAGCACTGGCCCGACAGCCTGTTCAGCACCCCGGCCAGCGAGCGTGACACGCTGAACGAGGCGCTCGAAGAGCCGCAGCCACCGCTGGTTGAACAGGAGCCCCTGGACCTTGCGCCTGCGCCGGGTGAACGCACCGAACCGTCGCTGTCACTGGACCCGGACGTCCTCGATGACGATCTGGACGACACCTTGCACCATCAGCAGCCGATCGTCACCGACCTTGACGAGCCGCCTGGCGAACGCCTGTCGGCAAAAGACCCGGACGACGACCTCGACGCAGCGCACAGCAATCTGGACGAACGCCACGAACCTGGCCTCGGCCCGGTCTCCAGCCGCCCGGCACGCAAGGAGCCACTGCTCGACCTGGTCGACGACCCGCTGCAGTTGGACTGGAAAAAGCCCAAGACCCACTGGGGTAAACGCCTGCTGTGGATTTTCCTGGTGCTGCTGGCCGCCGCCGCTCTGGCGGGTCAGTACATCTGGTATCACTTTGACGAACTGGCCCGCCAGGACCAGTATCGCCCCTGGTTCCAGCAGATCTGCCCGCAGGTAGGCTGCGATGTACCTTCGCGCGTCGATATTGCCCGGATCAAGAGCAGCAACCTGGTGGTGCGCAGCCACCCGGACTTCAACGGCGCACTGATCGTCGACGCGATCATCTACAACCGTGCACCGTTCACCCAGCCGTTCCCGCTGCTGGAACTGCGCTTTGCCGACCTCAACGGCCAACTGATCGCCAGCCGGCGCTTCAAACCCGCCGAGTACCTCAGCGGTGAACTGGCCGGCAAAGGTGAAATGCCCAGCCAGGTGCCGATCCACATCGCCCTGGACATCCTCGATCCAGGGCCCAAGGCGGTCAATTACAGCCTGAGCTTCCGCTCTCCCGAATAGCGCCTGGCTTGCCTGCCCGACCGTGCAAACTGTCGGGCATAACGTCGCAGCTGTTCAGATTTTATCCAAATCCATCTTTATCCGGTCACCGAGAGCGGGTATCATGCCCACCCTTTTTCGAACTCTAATGATCCGGCCCCACAACAGGGAACTCCTATGTCGGCGGTACGCATCGGCCCATACACACTGCAGAACAACCTGATCCTCGCGCCGATGGCCGGGGTCACGGACCAGCCATTTCGTCAGCTCTGCCGACGAATGGGTGCAGGCCTGGTGGTGTCGGAGATGGTCAGCAGCGACATGAGCCTGTGGAACAGCCGCAAGTCGCGTCTGCGCATGATTCACCAGGGTGATCCCGAGCCGCGCTCGGTACAGATCGCTGGCGGTGACGCGCAGATGCTCGCAGCGGCGGCCCGGGCCAATGTCGAGGCTGGCGCACAGATCATCGATATCAACATGGGCTGCCCGGCAAAAAAAGTCTGCAACAAAGCTGCAGGCTCTGCTTTATTGAAAGATGAAGCCTTGGTCAGCGAGATCCTCCACGCGGTGGTTGCCGCCGTGGATGTACCGGTCACGCTGAAAATCCGCACAGGATGGGACCGGGCGAACAAAAACGGCCTGACGGTGGCAAAGATTGCCGAACAGGCCGGGATCCAGGCACTGGCAGTACATGGACGCACCCGCGCCGACCTTTACACCGGCGACGCCGAGTACGACACCATCGCGGCAATCAAGCAGGCGGTGTCGATTCCGGTTTTTGCCAACGGCGATATCACTTCGCCAGAAAAGGCCCGGGCCGTGCTTCAGGCGACCGGGGCCGACGGCCTGTTGATAGGCCGGGCTGCCCAAGGGCGGCCGTGGATCTTTCGCGAGATCGAGCATTACCTGCGCACCGGCGAATACTTGCCGGCGCTGCAGCTGCAAGAAGTGGAACGCATTCTGCTGGAGCACCTGGCCGCGCTGCACGCCTTTTATGGCGATGTGATGGGCGTACGCATCGCCCGCAAGCATGTCGGCTGGTACTTGGCAACGCTTCCGGGCGCCAGGGAGTTTCGCGCCCAGTTCAATCGTTTGGAAGATACACAAGCGCAGTGCGCCGACGTTCGCGGCTTTTTCCGCGAGCGTGAACAGAGCCTTGAGACAGAGGACGGACAAGGGGTGGCCGCATGACGATGATGACCGAGACTTTAGTGAGTGGAACAACGCCCGTGAGCGACAACGTCAACCTGAAACAGCACCTGAATACACCGAGCGAAGAGGGTCAGACCCTTCGCGGCAGTGTGGAAAAGGCGCTGCACAACTATTTCGCCCATCTTGAGGGCGCGGCCGTCACGGACGTGTACAACCTGGTGCTCTCGGAAGTCGAAGCGCCGTTGCTCGAAAGCGTGATGAATTACGTCAAGGGCAACCAGACCAAGGCCAGTGAGCTGCTCGGTCTCAACCGCGGCACCTTGCGCAAAAAGCTGAAGCAGTACGATTTGTTGTAAGCAAGCATCCAAACCAGAAAAGGCGGCTCCCATTCGATGAGGTCGCCTTTTTTGCTGACTCCACCGCGTTATGGAATCTGAAATGACCGACCAGACTACCCGCCTGCCGATCCGCCGCGCCTTGATCAGTGTCTCCGACAAGACCGGGATCCTTGAATTCGCCCGTGAGCTGGAACAGCTCGGCGTCGAGATCCTGTCCACCGGCGGCACCTTCAAGCTGCTCCAGGACAACGGCGTTGCCGCGGTGGAAGTTGCCGACTACACCGGTTTTGCCGAAATGATGGACGGCCGGGTCAAGACCCTGCACCCGAAAATCCACGGCGGCATCCTCGGCCGTCGTGGCACCGACGACGCCATCATGGCCGAACACGGGATCAAGCCGATCGACCTGGTCGCGGTCAACCTCTACCCGTTCGAAGCCACCATCTCCAAGCCTGGCTGCGACCTGCCGACCGCCATCGAGAACATCGACATCGGCGGCCCGACCATGGTTCGCTCGGCGGCCAAGAACCACAAAGACGTCGCTATCGTGGTCAACGCCAGCGATTACGCTCAGGTGCTGGAAAGCCTCAAGGCCGGCGGCCTGACCTACGCTCAGCGTTTCGACCTGATGCTCAAGGCGTTCGAGCACACTGCCGCCTACGACGGCATGATCGCCAACTACATGGGCACCGTTAACCAGGCGGCTGAAACGCTGAGCACCGAAGGCCGCAGCGAATTCCCGCGCACCTTCAACAGCCAGTTCGTCAAGGCCCAGGAAATGCGCTACGGCGAGAACCCGCACCAGAGCGCGGCGTTCTATGTCGAAGCCAAGCCTGCCGAAGCCGGCATCGCCACCGCCGTGCAGTTGCAGGGCAAAGAACTGTCGTACAACAACGTGGCCGATACCGACGCCGCGCTGGAATGCGTGAAGAGCTTCGTCAAGCCAGCCTGCGTCATCGTCAAGCACGCCAACCCGTGCGGCGTGGCGGTCAGCCCGGACGCCGAAGGCGGCATCCGCCAGGCCTATGAACTGGCCTACGCTACCGACACCGAGTCGGCCTTCGGCGGCATCATCGCCTTCAACCGCGAACTGGATGCCGAAACCGCCAAGGCCATCGTCGAGCGCCAGTTCGTCGAAGTCATCATCGCCCCGAGCGTCAGCGACGAAGCCCGCGCCGTGGTTGCAGCCAAGGCCAATGTGCGCCTGCTGGCCTGCGGCGAGTGGTCGGCTGAGCGTGCCGCTGCCTGGGACTACAAGCGTGTGACCGGTGGTCTGCTGGTACAGAGCCGTGACATCGGCATGATCAGCGCTGCAGACCTGAAAGTGGTGACCAAGCGTGCACCGACCCAGCAAGAGATCGACGACCTGATCTTCGCCTGGAAAGTGGCCAAGTTCGTCAAATCCAACGCCATCGTCTACGCCAAAGGCCGTCAGACCATCGGTGTCGGCGCCGGCCAGATGAGCCGTGTGAACTCCGCGCGCATTGCTGCAATCAAGGCCGAGCACGCTGGCCTGCAGGTACAGGGTGCGGTCATGGCCTCGGATGCGTTCTTCCCGTTCCGTGACGGTATCGATAACGCAGCTAAAGTGGGTATCACTGCGGTGATCCAGCCAGGTGGTTCGATGCGTGATGCTGAAGTCATCGCTGCCGCTGATGAAGCTGGCATCGCCATGGTGTTCACCGGCATGCGTCACTTCCGTCACTAAGTCATGCAATGCCCCCTGTGGGAGCCGGCCTTGCCGGCGATGGCATCGATAGGGTGCCAGTTGCCAGCGCGGTGCCTGGATCGCTGGCAAGGCCAGCTCCCACAGAAGCGAACCTTGCAGGGTTCCCTTTCCGAATTAGCGTCATCGAGGTTTTGACATGAAAGTTTTGATTATCGGTAGCGGCGGTCGTGAACACGCCCTGGCCTGGAAAGTCGCTCAGGACCCACGGGTCGAGAAAGTCTTCGTTGCCCCAGGCAACGCCGGTACCGCCACCGAAGCCAAGTGCGAGAACGTCGACATCGACGTCACCGCCCTGGAACAGCTGGCCGACTTCGCCGAAAAGAACGTTGCCCTGACCATCGTCGGCCCTGAAGTCCCACTGGTTGCCGGCGTGGTCGACCTGTTCCGCAGCCGCGGTCTGGACTGCTTCGGTCCAACCAAGGGCGCGGCCCAGCTGGAAGGCTCCAAGGCCTTCACCAAGGATTTCCTGGCTCGCCACAAGATCCCTACCGCCGACTACCAGAACTTCACCGAGATCGAGCCGGCCCTGGCCTACCTGCGCGAAAAAGGCGCACCGATCGTGATCAAGGCCGACGGCCTGGCCGCCGGTAAAGGCGTGATCGTTGCCATGACCCTGGCAGAAGCCGAAGACGCCGTCCGCGACATGCTCGCTGGCAACGCGTTCGGTGACGCCGGTTCGCGCGTGGTAATCGAAGAATTCCTCGACGGCGAAGAAGCCAGCTTTATCGTCATGGTCGATGGCAAGAATGTGCTGCCAATGGCCACCAGCCAGGACCACAAACGTGTTGGCGACGGCGACAGCGGCCCGAACACCGGTGGCATGGGCGCCTACTCGCCTGCCCCAGTGGTCACCGCCGAAGTACACCAGCGGGTAATGGACCTGGTGATCTGGCCGACCGTGCGCGGCATGGCGGAAGAAGGCAACGTCTACACCGGTTTCCTGTATGCCGGTCTGATGATCGACAAAGCTGGTAACCCGAAAGTCATCGAGTTCAACTGCCGCTTCGGCGACCCGGAAACTCAACCGGTCATGCTGCGCCTGCAGTCTAGCCTGGTACTGCTGATCGAAGCAGCTTTCGCCGAAGCCCTGGACAAGATTGAAGCCCAGTGGGACCCGCGTCCGAGCCTGGGCGTAGTCCTGGCTGCCGGCGGCTACCCTGGCGATTACAGCAAAGGCGCGGCAATCAACGGCCTGGACGCTGCCGCCAAACTGACCGGCAAGGTGTTCCATGCCGGTACCGCACTGAAGGACGGCCAGGTGGTTGCCACCGGTGGTCGCGTACTCTGCGCCACTGCCTTGGGCGAAACCGTTGAAGCTGCACAACAGCAGGCTTATCGCCTGGCTGCCGAGATCAACTGGGAAGGCAGCTTCTACCGCAAGGACATCGGCTATCGTGCCATTGCCCGCGAACGTGGTGAACATCAGCAGTAAAAATGCGCCTGGAAGCGGTGACGCCCTCGGCGTTCTGCTTCCAGTTCGACGTCAAGGCCCATCATGGGCCTTGCCTTCGCCTTGGCGCGCCGCGCATAGTTATCATTCGGCTCTTTGCTAAGAAAGGATCTCGTCGTGCGTTGGCTCAGGATCGCCATTGGCCTCACCGTCAGCCTGCTGACCCTACTCTGCCTGTTTCCGGCCTCAGCCGAACAAAGCGGTGGCTGGGCGGTTTTGCTCGACGAACAAGCCAACCTGCAGCTCAGCGATATACGTTCCGATCGCTACCGTAATCAATTCAGCCCGATTGAGCTGAACCAACTCGATGCCGCATCGCCTGACCAGGCGCTGTGGTTGCACTATCGCCTGGAACCCGGGCAGCATGAACAATTGCTGCGGGTCTTCGCGCCGGATCTGTCCCGTCTTGATCTTTATGCCCTGGACGGCGACCAGCTGATCAAACACATACACAACGGCCGCCCCTCCGAAAGCGGCGATACCACCGTACGCAGCAGCGATCACCAGCTGGCCTTGCCGGGCAGCGCGCATACGCTGGATATCTACCTGCGCCTGGTTTCCGAGCATCAACTGCGTCCGAGCATCGGCCTGGAGCCTGCCACTCAGGTCGCCGCCGATCAGCGCCAGACCCTGCTGTTCGGCCTGCTGTTCGGCTGCCTGCTGATGTTGATGCTGCACAACCTCATCCGCTTTGCCTATTCGCGCTCCAGCACCAGCCTGAGCCTTGCCGTCTATCATGGCCTGATGTTGCTCAGCGCCCTGATCCTGCTCAACCTCAGCGGGCCCTGGTGGAGCCTCTGGCACTCGGCGCAAACACCAGCAGCCTACCTGACCGCCCTGCTTGCAAGCCTGGCCGGCCTGACCTTCACCTTGCGCTTCTTCAGCCCCTGTGAGCACCCACGCCTGAGCCGCCTGCTCCAGGCAGAGATGATCCTGATCGGGGTCTTCGGCCTGTTGCTGCTGTTTGTCGATACCCTGCCGCTCAACCTGATGACCTATGCGCTGTTCGCCCTCGGCACGTTGAGCATGCTGCTGGTTGCCAGCTACCACTGGCACAAGGGCTATGCGCCGGCACGGCTGTTCGCCTTGTCGATGCTGGCCTTCAACATTGGCTGCCTGGTGGTACTTCCGGCCCTCCTCGGCCTGACCCGCACGCCGACACAATGGCTGCTGTTCATTCTTCTGGGCCTCACCAGTTTCAGCGGCCTGCTGCTCAATCTGTCGGTCAGCGAGCGCCTGCGCCGGATCAGTGAAGAGCGCTTCAGCGCCAGTTGTGCGCTGGCGGCCAGCAACGCCGAGATCAACGCCAAGGCCGAGTTCCTGGCCAAGATCAGCCATGAGATCCGCACGCCGATGAACGGCGTACTGGGCATGACCGAACTGCTGCTGGGTACCCCGCTGTCGGTCAAGCAGCGCGACTACGTGCAAACCATCCACAGCGCCGGCAACGAACTGCTCACCCTGATCAACGAGATTCTCGACATTTCCAAGCTTGAGTCCGGGCAGATCGAGCTGGACGATGTGCAGTTCGATCTCAACGCGCTGATCGAGGATTGCCTGAGTATTTTCCGCGCCAAGGCCGAACAGCAGAACATCGAGCTGATCAGCTTCACCCAGCCGCAAGTACCGCGGGTCATCAGCGGTGACCCGACACGCCTGCGCCAGGCGCTGCTCAGCCTGCTGGAAAACGCCCTGAAGAAAACCGAGCAAGGCGAAATCCTTCTGGTGGTGGCGCTCGATCAGCGCGGCAACGCGCCACGTCTGCGCATTGCCGTGCAGGACAGTGGCGAGGCCATTTCCCCAGGCGACCGCGAAGCCCTGTTGCAGGCCGAATTGCACAGCAAGCACTTTCTTTCCAGCAACAAGCTGGGCGGGCATCTGGGCCTGGTCATCGCCAAGCAACTGATTACCCTGATGCAAGGTGAGTTCGGGATCAAGACCAGCCACGGCATGGGCAACACCTTGTGGCTGACCCTGCCGCTCGATCCGCAGCGCCTCGAACAGCCTCCCACCGATCTCGACGGCCCGCTGCGCGGCGCCCGGGTACTGGTGGTGGACGACAACGACACCTGCCGCAAGGTCCTGGTGCAACAGTGCAGTGCCTGGGGCATGAACGTCAGCGCCGTGCCTTCGGGCAAGGAAGCCCTGGCCTTGCTGCGCACCAAGGCGCACCTGCGCGATTATTTCGATGCGGTCCTGCTCGACCAGAACATGCCCGGCATGACCGGCATGCAGCTGGCAGCCAAGATCAAAGAAGACCCGAGCCTGAACCATGACATCCTGCTGATCATGCTCACCGGCATCAGCAATGCGCCGAGCAAGGTCATCGCGCGCAATGCCGGGGTCAAGCGGATCCTGGCCAAACCGGTCGCCGGTTACACCCTCAAGACCACCCTGGCCGAAGAACTGGCGCAACGCAGCAAAGGCCAGCCGAGCATTCCGGCTCCTGTCAGCCTGAGCCCGCCGCTGAACCTGCCCAGTGACTTCCGTATTCTGGTGGCAGAAGACAACAGCATTTCGACCAAAGTCATCCGCGGCATGCTTGGCAAACTCAATCTCGAACCCGATACCGCCAGCAACGGCGAAGAAGCCCTGCAGGCGATGAAAGCCCAGCGCTACGACCTGGTGTTGATGGACTGCGAAATGCCCGTGCTCGATGGCTTCTCAGCCACCCAGCAGCTGCGCATCTGGGAACTCAGCAACCAGCGCAAGCGCACTCCAGTGGTGGCCCTGACGGCGCACATTCTTGCCGAACACAAGGAACGCGCACGCCTGGCCGGCATGGACGGCCATATGGCCAAACCGGTCGAGCTGTCACAGTTGCGCGAATTGATCGAACACTGGGTCGCCCAGCGCGAAAGCGCATCCTCTCAGGTGCCGACCCCGTAAACCGTCAGACCCCTGATACACTTGCTTCTCGTCCCCTGTCCATCGCGAGCTCAGACCATGCTCCATGAGTTGTTCAGCGTCTACCTGAAAATGCTCGTGCTCTACAGCCCGTTCTTTGTGCTCTCCTGCTTTATCAGCCTGACACGCGGCTACTCCAGCAAGGAGCGCAAACAACTGGCCTGGCGGGTGGCATTCGCAGCGTTGATCGCCAGCGTGGTGCTGTATCTGTTCGGCAGACAAATCTTCGGGGTGTTCGGCATCACCCCCGATGCCTTCCGCATCGGTGCCGGCAGCGTGCTGTTCATCTCTGCGCTAGCCATGGCCCAGGGTAAGTCCGCCGTACAGACTGATAACGTTCAGCAGGACGTCACCATCGTCCCACTGACCATTCCCCTGACCGTCGGCCCCGGTACTATCGGCGCCCTGCTGGTCATGGGTGTCGGCCAGCCTGAGTGGGACGACAAGTTACTGGCCATTATCAGTATTGCCCTGGCCAGCTTCACCGTCGGCCTGGTGCTGTACCTCTCGCACCGGATCGAACGGCTTCTTGGCGATCAGGGTTTGCAGATCGTCAGCCGGTTGATGGGGCTGTTCGTCTGTGCACTGGCGGCGCAGATCATCTTCAGCGGGATCAAGGGTTACCTGGCCTTATAAGACACACCCGCTGCTAATGGCTCATTCATAGCCTATCCCCTGGCACCGAACGGCATGACATATTGAGATCGAAGCAGCTCCAAGCGCTTTTCCAGCAGCGCTCTGACCCCTGAAAAAACACCGGGGAACAGTTCGCCAACAAAGCTTCTGGTCACCTGATGGTTAATTTCTTCAGCCTGCAATTCCTGTGTTAACCAATGCCCATCCATGGACTGACGGGTTTCCAGGAACAGGCTGCTCGCCACCACTCGCAAGCCAGGCAGTACCACCCGCAGCTCAAAAGCAAGACGAGTGATCGGCTTGTCGCACGGATCCTGTACCCGCTCCAGCGCCTCGGTGCCCAACACCTGCAGTGCGGGGTGCGTAGCAGGCAATGCTTGAACCTTCGCCAGTTCGTCGTTCAAGACAGGCAGCATCTGGGCGGGCAGTAACGTGCTCAACGCTTCCCAGGCAATCGCCAGAGGTGTGCCGGGCGCGGGCGCCTTCACTACCTTGGTCTTCTCGGCAGAGGCACTGACAACCCAGCCCAGCCCGGTATGCCTGTCCATATAAGTGCCATGCCACTGCTTGTTTTCACCCAGCAACAGGAACTCGGCTGAAGCGTTAAGCCAGGCAAACAGTTGAGAGTCGATGGCATCGTGGCGCTCACGCTCATCAAGATCAGTGGACAGCAGCAACAGGCAGTTGCCGGACAGCATTAATGAAAATGTTTGCGTATGCATCTCAAACCTCCCTGTACCAAACAGAAACACCGGCGACCGCAGTCGCCGGTGCCCGCCTTCACGAGCGTTTTTTCGGCTCGATTGACAGGGTGAGCACGTCCTTCTTGCTTTTATCGCCTACACGCTCAATCAGCGTGTCTTTTACCTGGTCATAAAGACCTCGGTGGAAGGACAAGGCGGCAGCGCCGGTATAGGTATCCGAATGGCTGGAGCTCCACTCAAAGACCAACACATTGGTTTTGCCCGGAGGCGACTCGGTGCTCTGCACACAGCCGACGCTCAGCATCACCTCACCATTGGCGTCCTGGGTACATACCGCCATGTTCAGTGCTGTGCCTTCTTTCTCGGCTCTGGTGCGATCGAATAGCGCGGTGGCCTCAGGATTTTTCGCCAAGGTATCAACCGCGTCGCTGGCAACGCCAACCAGTGTGGCGATGGTCGTGGCGCCGCCGGTGGCGTAACCCAGGCCAGCCTGCACGGCCTTGACCAACAGGTTCTTGACCGACAGGTTCTGAGAACTTGCGACTTCCTTGGTGTACGAATACTTGATTGGCAGCCAACCGCAGGTTTGCATGGTCTGCAGGTAGGTCTGGAACCATTGCTGGCCTTCGGTTGTCGGAAAATACTGCGCCGAAGCGGCGAGGGTACTGAACAGATGGCTGTACTTGAGTGCGTCGCTGTTTTCCTTGGACAAACCCACGAACACCAGAAGGTCGCCGTTGTTCAACTGGACATTGTTGCCAGCGCTTTGAATTTCACTCATGAGTGCTCTTCCTTGATCATTGATGGGGATGGCTTGCTGGCAAGCCACCCCCATCACATTGATCCGTCAGAGACACAATGGGCACGGTGAAACATGCCCTCTGGGGAGTCAGGGTTTGTGACCGTACCACCGGGGCGTATAAACCCATGGCTGCCGCCCCGGACGATCGAAGGCAACAGTAGTAGAGGAGCCGATCAGCACCATGGTTCTCATGTCCACATCCTCCGGCGTCAACGCGTGCAACTGGAGGACGCGCAGTGTCTGCCCTGGCCGACCCACATCACGGCCAAGGACTACAGGCGTTGTCCCAAGACGGTGTTGGCGCACGATCTCCAGTGCCCGCCCCAACTGCCAGGGCCGTGAGCGCGAGATCGGGTTGTAGAACGCCAACGCCAGATCGGCCTGACAGGCGAGGTCCAGGCGCTTCTCGATAATCGACCAGGGTTTGAGGTTGTCCGATAGCGACAGCACACAGAAGTCATGCCCCAGCGGCGCACCGGCCTGGGCGGCAGTGGCCAGAGACGCGGAAACGCCGGGCAGCACTTCAAGGTCAACCGCATGCCAGTGCGGATCAGTGGACTCGTGCAACGCCTCAAGCACCGCAGCGGCCATCGCAAATACACCCGGGTCGCCAGAGGACACCACCACCACCGAGCGCCCTTGGGCGGCCAGCTCGAAGGCATGCCGGGCGCGCTGCATTTCTTCGCGGTTGTCGGTGCAATGCATGACCTGGTCCGCCCGGAACGGGCCGGCCATGCGCACATAGGTTTCATAACCGAGGATATCGTTGGCCCGGGCCAGCTCGGCCTTGACTGCGGGCACCATGAGTTCGGCCGCGCCTGGGCCGAGACCGATCACCGCCAGACGACCGCGGGCGCGACCGATCTGCAACGGGTCAATGGGCTGGTTCGAAACCAGAATTGCCAGACCTTCGCTCACCGGCTGCGGTGGCAGCAACTGCGGCAACGCCTGTGCTGCCAGGGCACTGGCGTTTTCGGCAGCCGGCGCGAAACGCAGCGCAACACCCAGCTCGGCCGCTGCCGCGTGCAGGTCCGGATCAGCCATCAACGAATCGCTCGCCAACAGACAAGCCAAGGCGGGCTCGGCGATGCGTGCACTACGCAATGCATCACGTACCACTGTGGCCAGCGCCGGCACGACAGCCGTGACCGCCAGCATCACGCAACGCGGATAGATCACCAGCTCATGGGCCGAAACTTCCCGCGCGTCGCAGCCAACATGGATGGCCAGTTGCGCCTGATCGCTCTGCGGCAATTGGGCATCGGCGAGCCAGGGCGCCTCCCCGTCGATACGCACCGATTCGCCAGCCAACAGGTCGCTGACAAAACGCTTGCCCAGCTCCAGATCGGCCAGGGCATAGCCACTGGGCGGGTTGAGCAGGCAGGTACCAAAACGCAGTTCGCCACTGGTGGTGATTGCCGCGGCAACACCCAGGCCTGCGGCTATTTCCCGGGCCATGAGGTTGACCCCGCCAAGACCACCGAGCAGCGGCACCACAGCACTGCCATCCTCGGCCACAGCCAGTACCGGTGGCTCGACGCCCTTCTCCAGCAGCAGGCTGGCCAGGGTGCGGATAACGATACCGGCCGCGCACAAGGCGATGATCGGTGTGTCCTGTAGATAGAGCTGGCGCACAGTGGCGCCGAACTCGTGATAGCTGCGATCGACGTCTTCGACCCGGCCCTGCAGGCCATGGATCAACGCGTCCGGATACAGCTGCTGGATCTTGCGGGCAGTGGCGAGGCTGCCGGTGCCGAGAATGACAATCGCCGGTGCTTTGCGCGTCATCACCCCTGCCACCTTTCGCCCGGAACGATGATCAGCGAGAAATACGGCGACGACTGCGGATCGACCTCGTCCAAGGCAACGATCTTCTGATTGGCCATGGTTGCCCGCTCCACGTACAGAGCACGCTCGGCCAGACCGAGCTCAGCCAGTACTGCACGGACCTTGGGGAAGTTGCGCCCAAGCTTCATGATCACTGCGGCATCGGCATCGGCCAGTCGACGCTTGAGCTCATCGTGCGGCAACACACCTGACAACACCGACAGGCTCTGGTTGCGATAGACCAGCGGCGCACCCAATACCGAAGCACCGCCAAGCATCGAGCAGACCCCCGGAATCACCTCGGCATCGTAACGTTCGGCGAGCCGGTCATGCAGGTACATGTAGGAGCCATAGAAGAACGGATCACCTTCGCAGATCACCGCGACATCGCGCCCGGCATCCAGATGGGCAGCCACTTCCAGCGCGGCCTCATCATAAAAATCGCTGATTACCTGTTCGTACGACAACGGTGCGGGCAGCGCTTCGGTGGTCACCGGATACACCAGCGGCAGCAGCGTCTGGGCCTCCTGCAAGTGACCTTCGATGATGCCAAAGGCATTGCCACGCTTGCCCTTGGCGACGAAGTAAGCCACCACTGGCGATTCGCGCAGCAGGCGCAAGGCCTTGAGGGTAATCAGTTCCGGATCGCCGGGGCCCACGCCCAGGCCAAGCAAACGTCCACGAGCCTGCATCATTCGACCTCCGTGGCCAGGGCATTGACCGCAGCCGCCGCCATGGCGCTGCCGCCCAGACGGCCCTGCATGATCACAAAAGGCACGCCACGGCTGTCGGCAGCGAGCATCGCCTTGGATTCGGCAGCACCGACAAAGCCCACCGGGAAACCGAGAATCAACGCCGGTTTCGGTGCACCGGCATCGAGCATTTCCAGTAGGTAGAACAACGCGGTCGGCGCGTTGCCAATCACCACCACGCTACCTTCAAGGTGCGGGCGCCAGAGTTCCAGGGCCACCGCCGAGCGGGTGTTGCCCAGCTCACGGGCCAGATCCGGTACCTGTTCGTCACGCAACGTACAGATCACCGGGTTATTGGCTGGCAGTCGAGCACGGGTGATGCCCTCGGAAACCATCCGTGCATCGCAGAGAATCGGCGCACCGGCGGCCAGGGCATCACGCCCGGCCTTGCCGGCGCCTGGCGAAAACTGCAGGCCATCAATGGCATCGACCATGCCGCACGCATGGATCACCCGAACCGCGAGTTTTTCCAGATCGGCAGGAATACGATCGAGCCGCGCTTCCTCCCGAATGATCGCGAAGGAATTGCGATAGATCTCCTGACCATCGCGGATGTAATCAATCATCAAGGGTGCTCCGTGGGCAGGCGTCTAGCAGTGCGCCGGCTTCTTTCAGTGTGAGGTTGCGTGCGCGCAGGCTGCCGAAACCCGGCTGGGCTGCGTCACGCAGATACAAGTCATAGTGGCCCGGGCTTTGCGCCAGCAAGGTGGCCGGAGCGACGTGGGCCATGGCACAGGAACGTGGACAGCCGCTCAGGTGCACACTGGCCGGGGCGCCGCTGGTGAGCAATGTGGCCAGCAGCCGGGCATCGCCCTTGGTCTCGGCCTGGGCCTTGGCGCACCCGGCAGAACCGGTGCAGGCAACCAGACGAGCCAGCTGTTCATCTGCCGAGCACAGCAGGCCGAGCTGGGCCAGTCCGGTCTGAACGGCGTCGACGTGGCGGTGTGGGATATTGGGTAGCAACAGGCTCTGCCAAGGCGTCATGCGCAGACTGCCGTCACCCCATTCACGCGCCAGTTGCGCAGCGCCGCGCAGCATCGACGGGCTCAGGCGGCCCAACGGTGCAGCACCGCCGACCGCGCTCAGGTCAGCTTGGCGCTGTGGATAAACCCCCAGATAGCGGCTGCCAGCCGTTGCCGGGCGACGCCATTGCAAGACAGCCGGGTCGCGACGGATCGACAAACCGAGCCCCGCGAAAAAATCGTCTGGCGAATGCTCGACCAGCAACTGACGCATACGCGCTTGCTCTGGTGTGGCCAGGTCGAGAAAGCGATGGAGCACCGCCAGCACCAGCGCATGCCCCTGAGCCAGGGGCACAGCACCCAGGGGTGAATCCTGCGCAGGGCAACCTGCCAGGCCAAACGCCAGCCATAGTGCACCATCCAGCTGCACGGCGCTGAGCCACAGGTCATGGGGGTGTTCAAGCATCGCCAACGCTTCGCCGCCATCCAGCTGCACGGCGAACTTGGCTGAAAGCTGATGGAAGCGCTCCGTGGTTTCCAGCGCCTGCAGCAGCTGCGCCGCCAAAGGGCGGGTGTCGAACAGCAACTGCGGATCGACCCCGGCTACCGGGCTGAGCATCAGGTTACGGACATCGTCCCCCGCAGCATCGCGCGGGCCCAGGCCGGCCGCCAACAACAGTTCGATCAGCCCGGCCTGTTCGTTGCCGATGCCACGGACCTGCAGATTGCCGCGGTTGGTGGCCTCGATCTCGCCAGCGGCAAACCGTTCGGTAGCACTAGCGACCGCATCAGCCTGGTCAGCCGTGAGCGCACCGCCGGCCAGCTTGATCCGGCAAATCCCACCGTCTTTGGCCTGGACGATGCGCAGCAACCCCGGACAGGCCGAGGGGCGCAACGAAGCGTGGGGCTGGTGGGCCGATACAGGCTGGTTCAAAAGGTCACCCGACAATCGTGAAAAGGCACTTCAGTGTAGAAGGCGCGGTATTATGCCTGCTTTGTCCGAAGGCATGAAAAGCCTGCCGGTCGGATTGCTGGGTATTGAGGAAAACGCATGTCGCCGTGGCTGACTGTAGTAGGTATCGGTGAAGACGGCTTCAGTGGCCTGGGCAAGAATGCCCGGCGTGCACTGTTGGCTGCTTCACGGGTGTTTGGCGGCCAGCGTCAGCTGGATTTGCTGCCGCGCTGCATACGCGGCGAACGCCTGTTGTGGCCCAGCCCTTTCTCCCTGGCGCCAGTGCTGGCCCTGCGCGGCGAACCGGTGTGCGTGCTGGCCAGCGGTGACCCGATGTTCTTCGGGGTGGGCGCCAGCTTCGCCCGCCAGCTCGACGCCGATGAGATGAACGTGTTGCCGATGCCCTCCTCCTGCGCCCTGGCCGCTGCGCGTCTGGGCTGGCCGTTGCAGGAGGTGACGACACTGTCGGTGGTGGCCCGGCCACTCAGTGCCCTCAATGTTCATCTGTACAGCGGTGTGCGCCTGTTGGTGCTGAGCAACGATGGCAGCAGCCCGGCGGCGATTGCCGCGTTGCTGCGCGAACGTGGCTTCGGACCAAGCCGTATACAGGTCTTCGAGCACCTTGGCGGTAGCGCCGAACGCTGCCTCGAAGGCACTGCCGGACGCTGGCCGCACAGCGACATCGCCGACTTGAACCTGGTTGCCATCGAATGCCTGGCCGCCCCCGATGCACCGCGGCTGTCGCCCCTGGCAGGTCTGCCTGACGCCGCCTTCGAGCACGACGGTCAACTGACCAAACGTGACGTACGCGCCATCACCCTCGCCCGCCTGGCGCCGCAACCGGGTGAGTTGCTGTGGGATGTCGGCGCTGGCAGCGGCTCGATCGGCATCGAGTGGATGCGCGCCCATCCCAGTTGCCGGGCACTGGCGATTGAATCCGATGAGGGTCGCCAACAACTGATCGAACACAACCGCGATGCCCTTGGCGTCCCTGGCCTGCAATTGATCCGTGGCCGTGCTCCGCAGGCGCTGGAGGGACTGGAACGCCCGGATGCGATCTTCATCGGTGGCGGTGTCACCCGTGAAGGTGTGCTGCAACATTGCTGGGCGCAACTGCGCCCGGGTGGCCGCCTGGTGGCCAATGCAGTGACCCTGCAAAGCGAGCTGACCCTGGTCAACTGGCGTGAACAACATGGCGGCGAACTGACCCGCATCCATATCGCCCAGGCCCAGCCGCTGGGCGAGTTCGATACCTGGCGCCAGGCCTTGCCGATCACCCTGCTAGAAGCGATCAAACCCGCTGATGCGTGACGAGACCCAGGAACAACCCGCCCCCCTGCGCAGCGGCCTGACCACCGGCAGCTGCGCCACTGCCACCAGTCTTGCTGCGGCACGCCTGCTGCTGACCGGTGCCCAGAGCGACGCAGTGCAGATCACCTTGCCCAAGGGCAAGCAGGTGCAGATGCGCCTGGAATTCTGTCGCCTGCATGCGGACGGCGCCGAAGCCGGCACCCTCAAGGATGCCGGTGACGACCCGGATGTCACCCATGGTGCCCTGCTCTACAGTCGCGTGCGCCTGCAGGCTGAACCCGGTGTGCGCTTTGTCGCTGGCACAGGCGTGGGTACCGTGACCCGTCCAGGTCTGGTCCTGGCGGTGGGCGAACCGGCGATCAACCCGGTGCCACGGCGGATGATGACCGAGCACCTGCAGCAGCTTGCCGAAGCGTGTGCGTACAACGGCGGTTTTGAAGTCACGGTAAATGTGCAGGACGGCGAAAGCCTGGCGCTGAAAACCATGAACCCGCGCCTGGGCATTCTGGGTGGTCTGTCGATTCTTGGCACCAGCGGCATCGTTCGGCCGTTCTCCTGCTCGGCCTATATTGCCTCGATCCACCAGGGTATCGATGTGGCGAAAACCAACGGCTACCTGCACATCGCCGCCTGCACCGGCAACGCCAGCGAAGACACCATGCGTCGGGTCTACAACCTGCCGGAAATCGCCCTGATCGAAATGGGCGACTTCGTCGGTGCAGTACTCAAGCACCTGCGTAAAGTGCCTGTGGATAAACTCAGCCTGTGCGGCGGCTTCGGCAAGATCAGCAAGCTTGCTGCCGGGCACATGGACCTGCACAGCCGCCACTCCAGTATCGACTTGCCGCAACTGGCCGAGTGGGCCGCAGCCATAGGTGCCGGCAGCGACTTGCAAGCGGCGATTCGCCAGGCCAATACCAGCCAGCAGGCCCTGGCCATGGCCAGCGCTGCGGGCATCGCCCTGGGTGATGCAGTCTGCGCCCATGCCCTGGCCTTTGCGCGCAGCGTAGTGCCTGCCCAGGTGCAGGTAGAAGTGTTTGCCATCGACCGGCAAGGCGGCATCGTCGGCCATGCGGGGGCCTTTGCATGAAACGGATTCTGTTACTTGGCGGCGTCACCGAGGCATTGGCCATTGCCCGTACCCTGGGCCCGGAGCATGTCTACAGCCTGGCCGGGATCGGCCGGGTGCCCAATGACTTGAATTGTCAGGTGCGGGTTGGCGGTTTTGGTGGGGCCGAGGGCTTGGCCGCTTATCTACTCGCGGAAAACATCGACCTGTTGGTCGACGCTACCCATCCCTATGCTGCGCAGATCAGCGCCAACGCAGCCCGCGCCGCACAGCTAACCGGCATTCCCTGCTGGGCCCTGCGACGGCCGGCCTGGCAGGCGCAAGCCGGAGATGACTGGCGCGAAGTGGCCGACTGGGCCGAATTGATCGAAGCGCTGCGGCCGTTCCGGCGTCCGCTGTTCACCCTTGGCCGCGAGCCCTTGCAGCATCTCGACGAAATCCCGGAGCAGCAGTTCTGGACCTTGCGTGCTCTGGAAGCCTGTCCGGGTAATGAGCGTTGCGAAGTGATCGGCGCACGCGGACCGTTTCACCTCGAAGACGAACGTGCGTTGTTCGAGCGCCGGCAGATTGATGTGCTGATCAGCAAGAACAGTGGCAGCGGTGCTACGGAGCCCAAACTCGAAGTTGCGCGGGAGCGTGGTTTGCCGGTGCTGGTTTTGAAGCGGCCTGAGTTGCCGGGGGTGGATCGGGAGTTATTTGGTGTTGGTGAGATGATCGCTGCACTCAAACAGCAATGTATATCCCGTTGACATATACCTGACTCAGCATAAACTCGGACATACATTCAGACTTTCCAAGGAGGCCCTCCATGGATCAAGGTGCCGTCTTCAAAAGCAACCGCAGCCAGGCCATCCGCTTGCCTAAATCCGTCGCCTTACCTGAAAACATCACACGTGTGGATGTTGTCGCCATCGGTCGCACCCGAATCATCTCGCCTGCGGGTGAGGCGTGGGACAACTGGTTCGAGGGTGAGTGCGTCAGTCCGGATTTCATGGCCTCGCGAGAGCAGCCAGCTGATCAGGAACGCGAAGGGTTCTGATGCTCAAGTTCATGCTCGACACCAACATCTGCATCTTCACCCTCAAGAACAAGCCTGAGGAGGTACGTGAAGCGTTCAATCGTCATCACGGCCAACTGTGCATCAGCACCATCACATTGATGGAGTTGATCTACGGGGCAGAGAAGTCAGCTGTGCCTGAACGCAATCTATCCGTAATCGAAGGGTTTGCCGCACGCCTCGAAGTCCTCAATTACGATAGTCATGCCGCAGCTCACAGCGGCCAGCTGCGCGCAGAACTGGCCAGAGCCGGCACACCGGTCGGCCCCTATGACCAGATGATCGCCGGGCACGCACGTTCTCTCGGGCTTGTGCTGGTGAGCAATAATCTGCGCGAGTTTCAGCGGGTTCCGGGGTTGCGTGTGGAAGACTGGTTGACCCCGGTTAATTAGCGAAGCCGCAGGACAAGCCCGCGCCCACAGGCCCTGCATCGCTCCTCAGGACATTCCTACGACCAAGCCTATTGCTGCTTCAGATTCATCCGATAGCCCACCATCACTCCCCTGCCTTACACTACGCCCTTTCCCCCTGGAAGAATTCGCCCATATGGAAATGCAATGGTGGATCTGGCTGGTGTTCGGTTTCGGCCTGGTTGTGCTCGAACTCGTGCTGCCGACCTTCTTCATTCTCTGGTTCGGCATCGGCGCTGTGCTGGTGTCGTTCATCGCCTACCTGGCCCCGAGCCTGCAGCTCGACATGCAGGTGCTGCTCTGGGTAGCGCTCTCGTCCATTACCACGCTGCTGTGGTTCAAAGTGTTTCGCAAGAAGAAGCCGGACACCCGCTGGACCGCTGACAACGTGATCGGCGAAGTCGGCCTGCTCACCGCTACGGTCTCCGAGTTCACCAAGGGCCGTGTGCGCTTCCAGAAACCGATCCTCGGCAACGAGGAATGGATCTGCGTCGCCGATGCCGAGATCCCCTCGGACGAGCGCGTACGCATCACTGCCATCGAAGGCAATACTGCCCGGGTCACCCGGGCCTGATCAGCAAAAGGAAAGCTTGATACATGACCAGCCTTATCGTCGCCGCCACTATCGCCGCGTTCGTCATCATTACCCTGTTCAAAGGGGTGCGCATCGTGCCTCAGGGCGAGGAGTGGATCGTCGAGCGCCTGGGTCGCTACCACGCCACCCTCAAGCCCGGCCTGAACATCGTCATTCCCTACATGGACGTGGTCGCCTACCGCCTGCCGACCAAAGACATCATCCTCGACGTGCAGCAACAGGAAATCATCACCCGCGACAACGCCGTCATCGTCGCCAACGCGCTGTGCTTCGCCAAGGTCGTCGATCCGCAGAAAGCCGCCTACGGGGTGCAGGATTTCACCTACGCAGTCACCAGCCTGACCATGACCTCGCTGCGTGCCATTGTCGGCGCCATGGATCTGGACGAAGCCCTCTCCAGCCGCGAACAGATCAAGGCGCGCCTGCGCGAAGCGATGTCGGAGCAGACCGAAGACTGGGGCGTGACCGTCCGCTCGGTCGAGATCCAGGACATCAAGCCCTCGGAAAACATGCAGCACGCCATGGAACGCCAGGCCGCTGCCGAGCGTGAACGTAAAGCCGACGTCACCCGTGCCGAAGGTGCCAAGCAGGCCGCCATTCTCGAGGCTGAAGCCCGCCTGCAATCGGCCAAGCTCGATGCCGAAGCGCAGATCAACCTGGCCGAAGCCTCGGCCCGTTCGATCACCCTGGTCAGGGACGCGGTCGGCAACGAGATCACCCCGGCGATGTACCTGCTGGGTGAACGCTACATCGGTGCGATGGAAAACCTGGCCGGCAGCGACAACGCCAAAGTCGTGGTGCTCCCGGCCGACCTGCAGGAAACCGTGCGTGGCTTGATGGGTCGCAACAAGGCTGTTTGACCCTCAGCTACCCTCTAAAAGCCGGGCCCGTGCGACACTTCATCGCATGCCCGGCTTTTTTACATATACTTTCAACTCTGGCTAAATAGCCACCATTCGATTCCTGACCGGATCTCTCCATGCCATCACATCGGCTTGCCCATGCCTGGATCGCCTGCTTTGCAGTGCTGTTCAATCTGCTGGCCATGCCGTTGTCCGCTGCCGCGCCAAAAAGCCAGAGCGAACAGTTGCTCTGGGGTGCATTCTGCTCCACTGGCGGCACCAAACTGATCGCCATTTCTCTAGGCTCGCCGGACGGCAGCCAACAGAACGATGACCACTCGACCATGCAGCATTGCTGGTGCTGTTCCGGGGCTGCGCCACTGTTGGCACTGCCAGGGCATCCGCCACGCTTGCTGCTGCCTGCCCAGGACTTTGCACCGCCCAGGATCCTGCTCACCGCCAACCAGCCGACCCCGCGTCAACTGTGGCCGGCGCTGAATCCACGCGCCTCCCCTCTGGCCTGATTTCACTACGCTCACTGCTGCGAACCTGAATCGACTGGAGAATCACCATGTTCAAGAACGCCCTGCTGCTGGCCGCCCTGTTGCTGCCGGCAACCTTTGCCACTGCCCACGAATACACCAAGGGTGATCTGCATATCGCCCATCCGTGGTCGCAGGAACTGCCGCCCAACGCCCCTAACGTTGCTGCCTACTTCGTCATCCATAACAACGGTACTGCCGCCGACACGCTGCTCAGTGTCGACAGCCCGATCAGCGACGATGCCCAGTTGCATGAGCATGTGCACAAGGACGGCCTGATGAAAATGCAGCAGGTGCAGAGCGTCGAAGTGGCCCCAGGCAAAGACCTGGTGTTCGCCCCCGGTGCCTACCACGTGATGCTGATGCAACCCAAGGACCGCAGCCTGCTGACTGACGGCAAGCGCTTCCCGTTGACCCTGCATTTCAAGAACGCAGGCGACATCACCGTCCAAGTCGCGGTGCAGAAGCAAGCGCCCGAAGGTGAAGTACACAATCACTGACCGCTGAACGCTGCTCACCATGAGCATCGCCCGCAGCAGCCTCACCCGCCACGCGCGCCCTGATTCCAGGAGGGTTCGCGGCAGCTGGCTGAGCCTGTTCGCCATGTTGATGATCTTTATCGGCCCACTGGTTTCCCAGTCGATGCCGATGGATCACCGTGCCATGTCGAAAGACATGGGCATGAGCATGTCCATGAGCATGGACAGCAGCGCTGATTGCCATGGCGACAGCCATCACAACAGCAGTCCATCGCTGCATGTGATCTGGGAGAAATGTGGCTACTGCAGCCTGTTCTTCCACTGCCCGGCACTGCCGCAGGCCCTGAGCCTGCTCAATATCGAAGCGGCGCCTGCCAGCAGCACCCTGATCGTCCAGCCCCGCCAGGGCCATGCCCGGCAGACTGTTTTCCCCGGGGCCCGAACCCGCGCCCCACCGTCCTTCATCGCCGTCTGAAAACACTTTCCGCACTCAAGGCTCCGGCACCTCGCCGCTGACCTTGCGCGCCTTCATGACTGATCGATGTTGGAATCACTATGTCCAGCTGTACTGCTGTCTTTCGTTTGTCCCTGCGCGGGGCCCTCGCCGTGATCTGCGGCACCCTGCTCAGCCCTTTCGCCCTGGCCGCCAGCCAGCCGCTTGACGAGCACGCTCACGACGCTTCCGAACTGAGCCCGACGGTGATCACCGCCGTCGCCCCCAGTTCGCCCCTGACCATCGTCACCAACCCCAAGGACCCACGCCAACCGGTGCCGGCCAGCGATGGCGCCGACTACCTGAAAACCATCCCCGGCTTTTCCGCGATCCGCGCCGGCGGCACCAATGGCGACCCGGTACTGCGCGGCATGTTCGGCTCGCGCCTGAACATCCTCACCAACGGCGGCGTGATGCTCGGCGCCTGCCCCAACCGGATGGACGCCCCCACCTCTTACATCTCGCCGGAAACCTATGACCGCCTGACCGTGATCAAAGGCCCGCAAAGCGTGATCTGGGGCCCAGGCGCATCGGCCGGAACCATCCTCTTTGACCGTAACCCGGAGAAATTCGGTGAGCTGGGCAGCCGGGTCAACGCCAGCCTGCTGGCCGGCTCCAACGGCCGCTTCGACAAAGTCGTCGACACCGCTGCGGGCAACGCGCTTGGCTACGTGCGTTTTGTCGGCAACCAGTCGCACTCGGATGATTACGAGGACGGCAATGGCGACACCGTGCCGTCGCGCTGGGACAAGTGGAATGGCGATGTGGCCCTGGGCTGGACACCCGATGCCGACACCCTGGTGGAACTCACGGCCGGCAAGGGCGACGGCGAAGCCCGTTACGCCGGGCGCGGCATGGACGGCTCGCAGTTCAAGCGCGAAAGCCTCGGCCTGCGCTTTGAGAAGTCCAACATTGGCGAGGTCTGGGACAAACTTGAAGCCCAGGTCTACTACAACTACGCCGACCACGTGATGGACAACTACACCCTGCGCACACCCTCGGGCACGGGGATGATGGGTATGCCGATGGTCAGCAACGTCGACCGCCGCACCATGGGCGGCCGGATCAAGGGCACCTGGCGCTGGAGCGAGCTGCAATTGATCGCCGGCGTCGATGCGCAGACCAACGAACACCGCCAGCGCGGCGGCATGGGCATTGACGTGCACAAGGAGATGCCCTGGACCAAAGACGCCGACTTCCACAACTACGGCGCGTTCGGCGAACTGACCTGGTATGCCGCCGAGCAGGACCGCGTGATCAGCGGCGCGCGCCTGGACCGTGCCTCGGCCAAGGACTACCGGGAAACCAGCGCTACCAACGGCGATACCCGCGCAGACACCCTGCCCAGCGGTTTTGTCCGCTACGAGCATGACCTTGTCGAGATCCCTGCCACCACCTACGTTGGCCTCGGCCACGCCGAGCGCTTCCCGGACTACTGGGAACTGTTTTCACCCAAGTCAGGGCCAGCCGGTTCGGTCAATGCCTTCGACAGCATCAAACCGGAGAAAACCACGCAGCTGGACTTCGGCATCCAGTACCAGACCGAAGATCTGCAAGCCTGGGCGTCAGGCTATGTCGGACAGATCCGCGACTACATCCTCTTCGACTACCGCACGAACATGATGGGCAAGAGCAGCTCGAGGGCGCAGAACGTCGACGCGCGGATCATGGGAGGCGAACTGGGGGCGGCGTATATGTTGACCTCCAACTGGAAAGCCGACGCAACCCTGGCCTACGCTTGGGGCAAGAACAGCAGTGATGGCACGGCGCTGCCACAGATGCCGCCGCTGGAAAGCCGCCTGGGCTTGACCTACAGCCGTGACGATTGGAGCGCGGGCGCACTCTGGCGCGTGGTGGCCGCGCAGAACCGCATTGCCGAAAACTACGGCAACGTGGTCGGCAAGGACTATGAAAAAAGCGCGGGTTTCGGGGTGTTTTCGCTCAATGGCAGCTACAAGGTCAGCAAGCACCTGAAGCTCAGCGCGGGGGTCGACAACCTGTTCGACAAGGCTTACGCCGAACACCTGAACCTGGCGGGTAATGCCGGCTTTGGTTATCCCGCGAGCGATCCACAGGCCATCAATGAGCCGGGGCGCACGCTCTGGACCAAGGTCGACCTGAGTTTCTGATCCATCACCGGGGCGCGATCAGCGATCGCGCCTTCTCTGCACAACATGGGAGCACACCATGAGCAAACCGCCGATTAGTTTTTACAACCTGGCCTGGCGTTGGCACTTTTATGCCGGGCTGTTCGTCGCCCCGTTCATGATCCTGCTGGCGATCACCGGGATCATCTACCTGTTCAAACCACAGCTTGATCCGTTGCTCTACCGCGACTTGATGGTGGTCGAGGCCGGGCACCACACACAAAGCGCCGACAGCTTGCTGCAGCAAGTGCACCAGGCTTACCCCAAGGGCCAGATCAGCCAGTACCTGCCAGCGGTGGCCGCCGACCGTAGCGCGCAGTTTGTGGTTCAGGATGCAGGTCGTGAACTGAATGTGTTCATCAACCCCTACGACGGCAACGTGCTGGGCGAGCAGGACGCGAAAAGCAACCTGCAAGCGGTCGCCCGTGCCCTGCATGGCGAGTTGATGATCGGCACCGTCGGCGATCGTCTGGTGGAGCTGGCCGCAGGCTGGGGCATCGTCCTGGTGGTGTCCGGCCTGTACCTCTGGTGGCCGCGCGGCAAGCGTAGCGCCGGCGTGCTCTGGCCACGCCTGAATGCCCGCGGACGCCTGCTATGGCGCGACCTGCACGCGGTCACCGGGTTCTGGGGGTCGGCCTTGCTGCTATTGATGCTGCTCAGTGGCATGACCTGGACCGGTTTCTGGGGCAAGCACTACGCCGATGTCTGGAACACCTTCCCGGCAGCGATGTGGAACGATGTGCCCAAGTCCGATCAACAGGCTCGCGAGCTCAACAGCGCAACGCGCCAGACCGTACCCTGGGCGATGGAAAACACCCCCATGCCACAATCCGGCGCGCATGCCGAACATTCCGGGCACAGCATGGGGGCCAGTGCACCGGCGGCCCCGCAGATCAGCCTGCAGCAAGTCCAGGACCTGGCCAGCACCCGCGTGGTCGAACCTGGCTACAGCATCACGCTGCCCACCAGCGCCGACGGCGTATACACCATTGCCGTATTCGCAGACGACCCACGCAATGACGCCACCCTGCATGTCGACCAGTACACCGGCAAGGTCCTGGTGGATGTGCGTTGGCAGGATTACAACAACGTTGCCCGCGCCACCGAGCTTGGGGTGATGCTGCATGAGGGCAAGATGTTCGGCCCGCTCAATCAGATCATCATTCTGCTGGTGTGCCTGATGATCCTGCTCGGTTCGGTCAGCGGACTGGTGATGTGGTGGAAGCGACGTCCCGAGGGTGGTCTTGGCGTACCGCCACTGCGTCATGACCTGCCGCGCTGGAAGACTGCAACCGTGATCATGATTGGGTTAGGGGTGGCATTTCCATTGGTGGGCATTTCGCTGCTTGCGGTTTGGGTGTTGGACTGGGGAGTGTTGTCACGGAAACTGAAAGTAGCCTGACGTGCGCCTGTGGGAGCGGGCTTGCCCCGCGATGCGATGTGGCTGACAAACCGCAATCGCGGGGCAAGCCCGCTCCCACCGAGCTGACCCCGCATCCCCCCCCGCCTGCTAATTCCGCTAACATACGCGCCCGCTTTCGACAGGACTGTCATGAGTACCCTGAGTATCAGCGACCTGCACTGGTCGCCCCTGGGCCACGGCCATTGTCATCACCAGTTCCAGCTGCGCGCGGTCGATCTGCAGGTCAGGGCGGGGGAGTTCGTCGGCCTGATCGGGCCTAATGGCAGTGGCAAGACCAGCCTGCTGCGCTGCGCTTATCGCTTCAACAAGCCCGAGCGTGGCCAGGTGCGTCTGGATGAGCACGACCTGTGGCGGCAATCGCCGCGCTGGTGTGCCCAGCGTATCGCCGTGGTCCTGCAAGAGTTTCCCGATGCCTTCGGCCTCAACGTCGAGGAAGTCGTCGCCATGGGCCGCACCCCGCACAAGGGCCTGTTCGACGGCGACAACGACGAAGACCGCCGCTTGGTCAAATCAGCACTGCAGGCGGTCGGCCTGGAGGGTTTCGACGACCACGCCTTTGCCAGCCTGTCAGGCGGTGAAAAGCAGCGGGTAATCCTCGCCCGCGCGCTGGTTCAACAACCGCAGCTGTTGATCCTCGACGAGCCGACCAACCACCTCGATCCGCGTTATCAGCTGGAGCTGTTGCAGCAGGTGCGGCGCCTGGGTATCGGTACCCTGGCGAGCATCCATGACCTGAACCTGGCCGCCGCATTTTGTGATCGCCTGTATGTGCTGGACCACGGGCGCATCGTCGGCAGCGGCACGCCAAGCGAAGTGCTCACCACCGAGTTGCTGCACGAGGTCTTCGGGGTACAGGCACTGATCGACCGCCACCCCCTCGCCGACCACCCACGCCTTACCTGGATAACCCAGCGATGATTCGAACCACCCTGTTTCTGCTGCTGGGCCTGCTCGCCAGCACCAGCGCCTTCGCCCAGGCGACCCAGTACCCGTTGACCATTCAGAGCTGCAACCGCCAGGTAACCTTCAACAGGGCCCCGACGCATGCCCTGAGCCATGACATCAACATGACCCAGATGATGCTTGCCCTCGGCTTGCGCCAGCACATGGTCGGCTACAGCGGTGTCAGCGGCTGGAAGGCAGTCACCCCTGAGCTGCGCAAAGAACTCGAGGGCCTGCCGGAGCTGGCCAGCAAGTACCCGTCGGTGGAAACCCTGCTCAACGCCAATGTCGACTTCTTCTTCGCCGGCTGGGACTACGGCATGCGCGTCGGTGGCGACCTGACCCCGCAGACCCTGGCGCCGCTGGACATCCCGGTGTACGAGTTGACCGAGTCCTGCGCCTTCGTCATGAAGCGTCCGGCGGCCAGCCTCGACGATACCTACAACGACCTGCGCAACCTGGGCCGGATTTTCGATGTGCAGGACCGCGCCGAGCAGTTGATCGGCCAGATGCAACAGCGCATCGCCGTCGTACAGCAACAACTGCCCGCACAGCGCCCACGGGTGTTCCTGTATGACAGCGGCGAAGACCGGGCCATGACCTCCGGGCGCCTGGGCATGCCGCAAGCGCTGATCGACGCTGCTGGTGGCCGCAACGTACTGGACGATATCGAAGCCAGCTGGACCCGGGTGAACTGGGAGAGCGTGGTCGAGCGCAATCCTGAAGTGATTGTCATCGTCGACTATGGCGAAATCAGCGCCGCGCAGAAACAGGCATTCCTCGAACAGCACCCGGCCCTGCAATCGGTGGCGGCAATCCGCAACAAGCGCTTCGTAGTCATTCCCTACGTCGGCGCCACGCCGAGCCTGGAAAACGTCGAGGCCATCGAAGCCATCGCCGCAGGCCTGCACGACACATGAGTCGCTATCGCCTGCTGTTGCTCGGACTGATTGGCCTGCTGCTGGTGTCCTGCGTGGTGTCGCTGGGTTTTGGCGCCGCGCCGGTACCAGTCGAGGTGGTATGGCGAGTGCTGCTGTTCAAGGTCTTCGGCATTGCCCCCGAAGCCCCCGCCTGGAGCACCGGGCAGGAACATATCGTCTGGCTTATTCGCGTTCCGCGCATGCTCCTCGCGGCACTGGTCGGTGGTGGGCTGGCAATGATCGGGGCGGTGTTGCAGGCGACGACGCGCAACCCCCTGGCCGACCCGCACCTGCTCGGCGTGACTTCCGGTGCCACGCTCGGTGCGGTGCTGGTGGTACTGCACATCGGTGAAGTACTCGGTGTGCTGACCTTGCCGCTGGCAGCCTTTGTCGGTGCCCTGTGCAGCATGCTGCTAGTGCTGGCGATTGCCAGCCGCCATGGCCGCCTGGACAGCGACCGCCTGCTGCTGTGCGGCGTGGCGGTGGCCTTTGTGATGATGGCCATCGCCAACCTGTTGCTGTTTCTCGGCGACCACCGCGCCAGCTCCGCGGTGATGTTCTGGATGCTCGGCGGCCTGGGCCTGGCGCGCTGGGAGCTGCTGCCGATCCCGGCTATCAGCGTGCTGCTGGGGCTGACCCTGTTGCTGGGCATGGCCCGCGCGCTGAATGCGCTGATGGCTGGCGAACAAACGGCGGTGACCCTCGGTTTGAATGCGCGCTCGGTGCGCCTGGTGGCCTTCCTGATCTGCTCGCTGCTGACCGGAGTACTGGTGGCGATCAGTGGTTCCATCGGCTTCGTCGGCCTGATGGTCCCGCACATTGCCCGACGCCTGGTCGGTGCCGAACACACGCGCCTGCTGCCGGTGTGCCTGCTGCTCGGCAGCCTGTTCCTGATCTGGGTCGATGTTGCCGCGCGCACACTGATTTCGCCGGAGGACCTGCCCATCGGTATCGCCACCGCAGCCATCGGCGGTCTGTTCTTTATTGGCTTGATGCGCAAGCGTTGATCACCGTCAACCACGCTTTGGTCTTGAGACGTATTGTCGCGGTTGCGCCAGGAAGGCGCGTGTTAGCCTAACGCGCACAAGAGAACTGTACTGAACGGAATGCCTAGCCTATGACCGCGAACCTGTCCCCGCAACACCCCACGCCTGACGAACACGAACACCTCGAACGCAGCCTCTCCAACCGCCATATCCAGCTGATCGCCATCGGTGGCGCCATCGGCACCGGGCTGTTCATGGGCTCGGGCAAGACCATCAGCCTCGCCGGCCCGTCGATCATCTTCGTCTACATGATCATCGGCTTCATGCTGTTCTTCGTCATGCGCGCCATGGGCGAACTGTTGCTGTCGAACCTGGAATACAAGTCGTTCATCGATTTCTCCGCCGACCTGCTCGGTCCCTGGGCGGGCTATTTCACCGGCTGGACCTACTGGTTCTGCTGGATCATCACCGGTATCGCCGACGTCATTGCCATCTCCGCCTACTCACAGTTCTGGTTTCCCGACCTGCCCCAGTGGGCGCCGGCGCTGGCCTGCGTCGGCCTGCTGCTGTCGCTGAACCTGATCACGGTGAAGATGTTCGGCGAGATCGAGTTCTGGTTCGCGATGATCAAGATCGTCGCCATTCTCGCCCTGGTCGGCACCGGCCTGTACATGGTCCTGGTCGGCTTCGAATCGCCCGCCGGACGTACCGCCAACCTGGCCAACCTGTGGAACGATGACGGCATGTTCCCCCATGGCCTGATGGGCTTCTTCGCCGGTTTCCAGATTGCCGTGTTTGCCTTCGTCGGTATCGAACTGGTGGGTACCACCGCCGCCGAGGCGAAGAACCCCGAGCGCACCCTGCCACGTGCGATCAACTCGATTCCAGTGCGGATCATCATCTTCTACGTACTGGCGCTGATCACCATCATGGTGGTGACGCCATGGCGTGACGTGGTGCCGGGCAAGAGCCCGTTCGTTGAACTGTTCGTGCTGGCGGGCCTGCCTGCGGCGGCGAGCATCATCAACTTCGTGGTGCTGACCTCGGCCGCCTCTTCGGCCAACAGCGGCGTGTTCTCCACCAGCCGCATGCTGTTCGGCCTGGCCCAGCAAGGCGATGCGCCGCGCAGCTTCGAACACCTGTCCAGCCGCAAGGTACCGGCCAACGGCCTATACTTCTCCTGCACCTGCCTGTTGCTCGGCGCGGCGCTGATGTACGTGATTCCCGACCTGATCGAAGCCTTCACCCTGGTGACCACGGTGTCGGCGATCCTGTTCATGTTCGTCTGGACCCTGATCCTGCTGTCGTACCTGAGCTTCCGCAAAAACCGCGCGCCCCTGCATCAGGCGTCGAAGTACAAGATGCCCGGCGGACGTTTGATGTGCTACGTGTGCCTGACTTTCTTCGCCTTCATCCTGGTGCTGCTGAGCCTGGAGAGCGACACCCGTCAGGCATTGATCGTCACGCCGCTGTGGTTCCTGTTGCTGGCCGTGACCTATCAGTTCGTGCGGCGCAATCGCCAAGCGTTGGCAACCCAGCAGAACTGACCCCCAGCCGGTTGCGCACCAGCGCGGCGCAACCGGCTGCACCGCCTCCCCCGTTCAGCCCCAGGCCGGTGCAAGCATTCTCCTCTACACCCCTCAATGCCCGTGCCAGAGCCCTCGGCGGTTCCGGCACAGCCTTTGCTAAAGCTCTCTCCCGAAGTCGCCATCTGCCTTACCCGCACATTCGAACTCAACGGAGAGAGCACTATGAAGCGTCGCAGTCTGATCAAGGCCTTCACCCTCAGCGCGTCCATCGCGGCGATGGGTCTTAGCTGGAGCATCCAGGCCGCCGAGACCATCAAGGTCGGCATCCTGCATTCGCTGTCCGGGACCATGGCGATTTCCGAGACCTCGCTCAAGGACATGGCCTTGATGACCATCGAGCAGATCAACGCCAAGGGTGGCGTCAACGGCAAGCTGCTGGAACCGGTAGTGGTCGACCCGGCGTCGAACTGGCCGCTGTTCGCCGAGAAAGGCCGCCAGTTGCTGACCCAGGACAAGGTCGCGGTGGTATTCGGTTGCTGGACCTCGGTGTCACGCAAGTCGGTGCTGCCGGTGTTCGAGGAGCTCAACGGCCTGCTGTTCTACCCGGTGCAGTACGAAGGCGAAGAAATGTCTCCGAACGTCTTCTACACCGGCGCCGCGCCGAACCAGCAGGCGATCCCGGCGGTGGAGTACCTGATGAGCGAAGAAGGCGGCGCGGCCAGGCGCTACTTCCTGCTCGGCACCGACTATGTCTATCCACGCACCACCAACAAGATTCTGCGCGCCTTCCTGCACAGCAAGGGCGTGGCCGACAAGGACATCGAAGAGGTCTACACGCCGTTTGGCCACAGCGACTATCAAACCATCGTCGCCAACATCAAGAAGTTCTCCGCAGGCGGCAAGACGGCGGTGATCTCCACGGTCAACGGCGACTCCAACGTGCCGTTCTACAAGGAACTGGCCAACCAGGGCCTGAAAGCCACCGACGTGCCGGTGGTGGCCTTTTCCGTGGGTGAAGAAGAACTGCGCGGGATCGACACCAAGCCGTTGGTGGGGCATCTGGCAGCATGGAACTACTTCGAGTCGGTGGACAACCCGGTCAACAGCCAGTTCGTCGCCGACTGGAAAGCCTACGCCAAGGCCAAGAACCTGCCGGGCGCCGACAAGGCGGTGACCAACGATCCGATGGAAGCCACCTACGTCGGTATCCATATGTGGGCCCAGGCAGTCGAGAAGGCTGGCACCACCGATGTCGACAAGGTCCAAGAAGCCCTGGCCGGGCAGACTTTCAAAGCACCATCGGGCTACACCCTGACCATGGACAAGACCAACCACCACCTGCACAAGCCGGTGATGATCGGCGAGATCCAGGATGACGGGCAGTTCAACGTGGTCTGGGAGACCGAGCAGCCACTGCGGGCGCAGCCGTGGAGCCCGTTCATTCCGGGTAATGACAAGCGGCCGGATTATGCGGTGAAGGGTAACTGAGTTCATCGCGGGGCAAGCCCGCTCCCACAGGGGGGATACACAACCCCGGTGGGAGCGGGCTTGCCCCGCGAAGAGGCCCCAAAGCACCCCACAAGGAAACCGTCATGCCCAAGGCTCTCCTGTACCTTTTCCTCAGTCTTCTACTGCTGCCCCTGGCCGCCCAGGCCAGCGATGCCGACTACTTCATCGCCGCCAAGGCCAACGACCAGGCCCGCCTGCTTCAGGACTGGGCAGCACAACCCGACCCGGCTCGCCTGGAACTGCTGACTTCCCTGCAGCAGGGCCGCCTCAGCCCCACCGACAACCGCAAGCTGCGCCTGAACAATCGCCTGCGCGGTCTGGTAGATAACGCCCTGGCCAGCCACCAACTGCTCAGCGCCGACGCCAAGGTGCGCCTTGGCGCTGCCCAGCAGTTGCAAAAAACTGCCCAGCCGGCGCAAGTTGCCTTCCTCGACCGGCGCTTCGCCAGCGAAACCGATGCCGCGGTGCATGCGGCCCTCGGCCTGGCCCTGGCCAACCTGCAACTGGCGGCCAGCGACCCGGCCGTATGCCTGGCCGCCGTACGTCTGCTCGGTGAAACCGGCGACCCGATGGCCCGCACCCGCCTCGAATCGCTGCTTGAACCTGGCGTAGAAACCGACGCCAGTGTCCGCACCGCCGCCGAAACCAGCCTGGCCCAGGTCAAGCGCAAGCTGCTGGTCGGTGAACTGCTCGGCCAGGCCTTCAGTGGCCTGTCGCTGGGCTCGATCCTGCTGTTGGCCGCCCTGGGCCTGGCGATCACCTTCGGCCTGCTCGGGGTGATCAACATGGCCCACGGCGAGATGCTGATGCTCGGCGCTTACGCCACCTATGTGGTGCAGGTGCTGATCCAGCGCTACGCACCAAGCGCCATCGAGTTCTATCCGCTGATTGCCCTGCCAGTGGCCTTCACCGTCAGCGCCGGGGTCGGCATGTTCCTGGAGCGCACGGTGATCCGTCACTTGTATGGCCGCCCGCTGGAAACCCTGCTGGCAACCTGGGGCATCAGCCTGATCCTGATTCAGGCCATCCGCCTGCTGTTTGGCGCGCAGAACGTTGAAGTGGCCAACCCGGCCTGGCTCTCCGGTGGCATCCAGGTGCTGCCCAACCTGGTCCTGCCCTACAGCCGCATGGTGATCATCGGCTTCGCCCTGTTTGTGGTGCTGCTGACCTGGCTGCTGCTCAACCGCACACGCCTGGGTTTGAACGTGCGCGCCGTCACCCAGAACCGCAACATGGCCGCCTGCTGTGGCGTGCCCACCGGGCGCGTGGACATGCTCGCCTTTGGCCTCGGGTCGGGCATCGCCGGGCTCGGCGGCGTGGCCCTGAGCCAGATCGGCAACGTCGGCCCGGACCTGGGCCAGAGCTACATCATAGATTCCTTCCTGGTGGTGGTGCTCGGCGGTGTCGGCCAACTCGCTGGCAGCCTCTGGGCCGCCTTCGGCTTAGGGATAGCCAACAAACTGCTGGAGCCGCAAATCGGTGCGGTGCTCGGCAAGATCCTCATCCTTGCGCTGATCATTCTGTTCATCCAGAAACGCCCGCAAGGCCTCTTCGCCCTCAAGGGACGGGTAATCGACTGATGAACCAGCCTCTGCTTGTTACCGCCAGCCAGAAGGCTGGCCCACGCTGGACGGTGGCCATTGCTGCTGTTGTCCTGCTGGTGCTGCTGGCCCTGCCCTTGCTGTCGTTGCTGCCCGACGGCCACGGCCTGCAGGTCTCGGCCTACACCCTGACTCTGGTAGGCAAGATCCTCTGCTACGCCATTGTCGCCCTGGCGCTGGATCTGGTCTGGGGCTATGCCGGATTGCTGTCGCTGGGCCACGGGCTGTTCTTCGCCCTCGGCGGTTATGCCATGGGCATGTACCTGATGCGCGAGGCGGCGGGCGATGGTCTGCCGGCGTTCATGACCTTCCTGTCGTGGACCGAACTGCCCTGGTACTGGGCCGGCACCCAGCACTTTGCCTGGGCCCTGTGTCTGGTGGTGCTGGCGCCCGGACTGCTGGCGTTGGTGTTCGGCTTCTTCGCCTTCCGCTCACGGATCAAGGGCGTGTATTTCTCGATCATGACCCAGGCCCTGACCTTCGCCGGCATGCTCTTGTTCTTTCGCAACGAGACCGGTTTTGGCGGCAACAACGGCTTCACCAACTTTCGCAGCATCCTCGGTTTTCCGATCACTGCGCAAAGCACCCGCGCGGTGCTGTTCCTGCTGACCGTCGCGCTGCTGGTGGTCAGCCTGTACCTGGGCTGGCGCCTGGCGCGGAGCAAGTTCGGCCGGGTGCTGACCGCGCTGCGCGACGCCGAGAACCGGCTGATGTTCTGTGGCTACGACCCGCGTGGTTTCAAGCTGTTCGTCTGGGTGCTCAGCGCCGTGCTCTGCGGCTTTGGCTGGCGCGCTGTACGTACCGCAGGTGGGCATCATCAACCCCAGTGAAATGTCGCCGACCAACTCCATCGAAGCCGCTGTCTGGGTAGCGCTGGGCGGACGCGGCACCCTGATCGGCCCGTTGCTCGGCGCCGGTCTGGTCAATGGCATGAAGAGCTGGTTCACCGTGGCGTTTCCCGAGTACTGGCTGTTCTGCCTGGGAGCGCTGTTCATTGTGGTCACCTTGTACCTGCCCAAAGGCGTGGTCGGACTGCTGAAGAAAAGGGGCGAGCAATGAGAGCCATACCACTGCCACCGGTGCACCCGGAGTTCATGCTCGAACCGATCCTCGACGCCGGCAGCGGCCGCGATGCCATCGGCCTTGGCCAGGTGCGCGGCGCAGGCCTGGATGCCCGCCACGGCACGGTCCTGACGCTGGAGGACATCAGCGTCAGCTTCGACGGATTCAAGGCGCTCAATGCGCTCAATCTGTACATCGGCGTCGGCGAATTGCGCTGCATCATCGGCCCTAACGGCGCGGGTAAAACCACCCTCATGGATGTGATCACCGGCAAGACCCGCCCCAGCAGCGGCAAGGCCTGGTTCGGCGATACCCTCGACCTGACGCGCATGAGCGAAGTACAGATCGCCCAGGCCGGCATCGGGCGCAAGTTCCAGAAGCCGACGGTGTTCGAGGCCTTGAGTGTGTTCGAGAACCTGGAACTGGCGCAGAAGGCCGACAAGTCGGTACTCGCCAGCCTGGTTGCACGCCTGAGTGGTGAACAAAGGGACCGTATCGACGAAATCCTCCACACCATTCGCCTGACCGCCTCTGCCCAGCGCCCGGCGGGTTTGCTCTCGCACGGCCAGAAGCAATTCCTCGAGATCGGCATGCTGTTGATGCAAGACCCGCAACTGCTGTTGCTCGATGAACCGGTGGCGGGCATGACCGACGCTGAAACCGAGTTCACCGCCGAACTGTTCAAGGGCCTGGCCGGCAAGCATTCGCTGATGGTGGTCGAGCACGACATGGGCTTTGTCGGCAGCATTGCCGACCATGTCACCGTGCTGCACCAGGGTAGTGTGCTGGCAGAGGGTTCGCTGGAACAGGTGCAGGCTGAGGATCGGGTTATTGAGGTTTATCTGGGTAGGTAATTTAAAGCATCGCGGGGCAAGCCCGCTCCCACAGGGGGGGCTCGGTGGGAGCGGGCTTGCCCCGCGAAAAGGCCAACCAAGGACAACACCATGCTGAAAATCGACTCACTGCACCAATACTACGGCGGCAGCCACATCCTGCGCGGTCTGTCTTTCGAGGCCAGGGTCGGCGAAGTGACCTGCCTGCTGGGCCGCAACGGCGTCGGCAAGACCACCCTGCTGCGCTGCCTGATGGGCCTGCTGCCCACCCGTGAAGGCAGCGTGCACTGGGAGGGCCAGGCCATCACCGCACTCAAGCCGCATCAACGGGTACAAGCCGGTATCGCCTATGTCCCCCAGGGCCGGGAGATTTTCCCGCGCCTGAGCGTCGAAGAAAACCTGCTGATGGGCCTGTCGCGCTTCAGCGCCAGCCAGGCCAGAAGCGTCCCGCCGTTCATCTACGAACTGTTCCCGGTACTGCTGCAGATGAAACACCGCCGTGGCGGTGACCTCTCCGGTGGCCAGCAACAGCAACTGGCGATCGGCCGCGCCCTGGCCAGCCAGCCACGCCTGCTGATCCTCGATGAGCCAACCGAAGGCATCCAGCCCTCGGTGATCAAGGAAATTGGCGCGGTCATCAGCAAACTGGCCGCCCGTGGCGACATGGCCATCCTCCTGGTTGAGCAGTTCTACGACTTTGCCGCCGAACTTGCCGACCAGTACCTGGTGATGTCGCGCGGCGAAATCGTCCAGGCCGGACGCGGTGAAAACATGGAAGCCGAAGGTGTGCGCGGGCTGGTAACCATTTAACCTGACAACACTTCGTAGACGTTCGAGAAGCTGCCATGACTTACCTGATTCGTGATGCCGTAACTGCCGATCTGCCGGGCATTCGCGACATCTACAACGACGCCGTGCTCAACACCACGGCGATCTGGAATGAACAACCCGTTGATCTAGCCAATCGCCAGGCCTGGTTCGACGCCCGCCAGGCCCAGCGCTACCCGATCCTGGTAGCGGTGGACGCAGCCGCAGGCAACGACGTGCTTGGCTATGCTTCATTCGGCGACTGGCGGCCCTTCGAAGGCTTTCGCCATACCGTCGAGCACTCGGTGTACATCCGCAGCGACCAGCGCGGCAACGGTCTGGGTCCGAAACTGATGGCGGCCTTGATCGAGCGCGCACGCGCCTGTGACAAGCATGTGTTGGTCGCTGCCATCGAAAGCGGCAATGCCGCCTCGATCCGTTTACACGAGCGTCTGGGTTTCACCTTAAACGGGCAGATGCCTCAGGTGGGGGTGAAGTTCGGTCGCTGGCTCGACCTGACATTTATGCAGTTGATCCTCAACCCCGGCGCGCCCCCACGCTCAACGGAGTGAAGTTCCATGAATGCAGCGCAACTCAATCGTGTCACCGCTGAAGGCTTTGCCTACTACCGCGACGGCCTGATGGCGCTGTTGCTGGATGCCGTCGCGCACGGCGCTTCGGTGGGCTTTCTGGCGGACCTCGATACACAGCAGGCCAACAGCTATCTCGATGAAGTGAAACAGCGCCTGGTCAGCGGCGAGCTGCTGCTGTGGGTGGTCGGCAAAGACAAGGAAGTGCTGGGCAGTGTGCAGTTGGGGCTGTGCCAGAAGCTCAATGGCTTGAAACGCGCCGAAGTGCAGAAGCTGCTGGTGCACAGTGCGGCGCGGCGCCGCGGACTGGGGTTGCAACTGATGCAGGCCCTGGAAGCGGCGGCGCGGCAGAAACAGCGTAATACGTTGTATCTAGATACCGAGGCGGGGTCGGGGGCGGAGGCGTTCTATCAGTCGCTGGGGTATATCAAGGCGGGGGAAATTCCGGAGTACGCCTGCGGGCCGAATGGCACGTATCGGCCGACGGCGTTGTATTACAAATTACTTTAGGAATTCAGTGCAGGCCAAGCTCACTCCTGCAGGGCAATGAAAGCCCTTTCAGAGTAGGCTTGGCTGACAAAGCGCTCAACGAGAGCACACAAAATTGAACAAGCTCAAAGCAATTTGGCCAACATACTTTTCGGCCGCTCATCGTTGTAGTAACCAACCAATTCATTCTTTTTTTCGCCACCGCTGAAATAGACCAACGTAGGAGCAGACTGGACATCGTAGGTCTTGGCAACCTGAGTCGCTTCAGTTAAAGAGATACGAAAAAATGTTGCTCTGCCCTCAGATGCAGCCCACTCATCAACATACACACTTGCTCTCTTGCTGGCGTTTTCGCTGCCGTCAGCTTTGTACCTATAAAACTCAACCACTACCGGCTTGCTAGACTTCAAAACCTGATCGGCAAAATCCGAGTGACTCAAAATTTTCACTGCCATTTTGGTTGCTCCTGGCGAATTGGACACATGGACATGCCCAGGCCATTACGCTACGAGCTATCAAAAAACTCGTCTACTGACAAAAATACTAGGTAGCCCTACCGTATTTTCACCCCTGTACAAACCGCGCTAAGCGTTGCCTGAGCATGCTGTTCTCATTACGCAGCTGCTGAACCTCCTCCAGCAACTCCAGGGCCAGCGCCACCCCTTCCCACTCCAGGTGCAGATCGTGATGCAGCTTGGCCGCGCGCTTGGCCAGCACCGGTGCCTGATCGTCAAACAGCCAGTCTTCCGGCGTTCGCCCGGAAGGCTCGACAATGCCGTGTTCGACGATTTCGATCACGTAGGCCGCCGGCAGATCGGCTTCCTGACAGAGGGTCTGCATGTCCAGTTGAACGATCAGGGTACTGCTCATGGTCAGCTACTCCATTGTGTCCTCGGATTGAACGCGGCCTTCTCCGACAGCTTGGTCCACAGCTCGCGAGCGGCGGCATCGGACTGGCTCGGCATCACCACTTTCAACTGCGCGTACAGGTCGCCACGCTGGCCCTGCTTGTTGCTCAGGCCCATGCCCTTGATGCGCAGGCGTTGGCCGTTCTGACTGTCCGGACGGATGGTCAGGTTGACCTTGCCGGTCAGGGTCGGCATCGCCACCTTGGTACCCAGCGCGGCTTCCCAGGGCGCCAGCGGCACGGTGATGATCAGGTCATGACCTTCGACATCGAACAGCGGATGCGGTGCCATGCGAATGGTCAGGAACAGGTCGCCGTTGGCGCCACCGCCGATCCCCGGTGCACCCTGGCCCTTGAGGCGGATCTTCTCGCCATCGCTGACCCCGGCCGGGATCTTCACGTTCAGGGTTTTCGTGGTGAAGCCGGTACGCTGACCATTGGCGTTGTGTTGCGGGACCTGGAAGCTGATCTGCTTCGATTCCGCGGATAGGGTTTCCTCAAGGAAAATCGCCAGTTCCATTTCCACGTCCTGCCCTCGCCGACCAGTGCTGCGTTGCTGGCCGCGGCCAAAAGGATTGCCGTTGCCACCACGCGCACCGAAGATCGAGCTGAAGAAGTCGGAAAAATCGCCGCCTTCGAAACCGCCGGAACTGCGGCTCTCCCAGCCTGGCGGGCCCTGGAAGGGCCGGCCGTGCTGGCCGTATTTGCGCAGTTCGTCGTACTCAGCGCGTTTTTCCGGGCTGCTCAAGGCCTCGTAGGCTTCATTGGCCTCTTTGAATTTTTCCTCGGCGTCACGCTCTTTGCTGACGTCGGGGTGATACTTGCGCGCAAGCTTGCGGTAGGCGGTCTTGATCGCCTTGTCGTCCGCAGTCGGCTCTACGCCCAGTATCTTGTAATAGTCTTTGAAGTCCATCTAAGGAATCACCATAAAGTTGTTCAATGCTTCTGAAGATTGGGGTCAAGCATAGCCTTTCAAGGTGCCCTTGGGTTTGCTGTAAAGCAGATAATCGGTCTTGATTCTGCTGGCCACTGGCATAAACTGCGCGGCCGTTTTTCCGCTGGAAGTACATCCCATGAGTGACGCATCCCCGGCCCGTGCCTGCGGCATCGACTTTGGCACCTCCAACTCCACCGTCGGCTGGCATCGCCCGGGTGTGGAGTCGTTGATCGCGCTGGAAGACGGCAAGATCACCCTGCCGTCGGTGGTGTTCTTCAACATCGAGGAGCGCCGCCCGGTCTACGGCCGGCTGGCCCTGCACGAATACCTCGAAGGTTACGAAGGCCGGCTGATGCGCTCGCTCAAGAGCCTGCTGGGTTCCAAGCTGATCAAGCACGACACCAGCGTGCTCGGCACCGCGCTGCCGTTCAAGGACCTGCTGGGCATGTTCATCGGCGAGCTGAAGAAACGCGCCGAAGCCAATGCCGGCAGAGACTTCGATGAAGTGGTGCTGGGTCGCCCGGTGCATTTCGTCGATGACGACCAGGCCGCCGACCAGGAAGCCGAAGACACCCTGGCCGAAGTGGCGAGGAAGATCGGCTTCAAGGAAGTCTCCTTCCAGTACGAGCCGATTGCCGCGGCCTTCGATTACGAGTCGAACATTCAGGGCGAAGAGCTGGTACTGATCGTCGACATCGGCGGTGGTACCTCGGACTTCTCCCTGGTGCGCCTGGCACCTGAACGGCACATGCTCGATGATCGCCACGCCGACATTCTCGCCACCGGCGGTGTGCACATCGGCGGTACCGACTTCGACAAGCAATTGAGCCTGCAGGGCGTGATGCCGCTGTTCGGCTATGGCAGCCGGATGAAAAGTGGCGCCTTCATGCCGACCAGCCACCACATGAACCTGGCCACCTGGCACACAATCAACTCGGTGTACTCGCAAAAATCCCAGCTGGCCCTGGGCAGCATGCGCTACGACATCGAAGACACCGACGGCATCGACCGCCTGTTCAAGCTGATCGAACAGCGCGCCGGTCACTGGCTGGCGATGGAAGTGGAAGAAACCAAGATCGAACTGACCCACAACGAGCGCCGCCTGGTCGATCTCAAGCGGGTTGAGTCGGGGTTGAGCGTCGAGCTGACCCGGGCGCTGTTCGAAGAATCGATCGACAACCTGCTCGAGCGCGTGCGTGGCAGTGTCAGCGAGCTGCTGAACAAGGCCGGTGTCGGCGTTGCCCAGGTTGATACGGTGTTCTTCACCGGTGGTTCCAGCGGCATTCCGGCGCTGCGCCAGAGCGTGGCGGCCATGCTGCCGAATGCGCGGCATGTTGAAGGCAACATCTTCGGCAGTATCGGCAGTGGTTTGGCCATTGAGGCTCGCAAGCGGTACGGCTGAAAAACTATCGCGGGGCAAGCCCGCTCCCACAGGGATAGTGAAAATCCGGTGGGAGCGGCGGTGCGGCGATCCGACTTGCCCCGCGATCAGGCTTCACACCAGCTCAGCCTGCCGCAGCTCGCTCTTCAGGTAGGCATAGTAGATCGGCCCCGCCACCACCCCCGGCAACCCGAACGCCGCCTCACACACCAGCATCGCCAACAACAGTTCCCAGGACTTGGCGCTGATCTGCCCGCCGACAATCCGCGCGTTGAGGAAGTACTCGACCTTGTGGATAACAATCAGATAGCCCAGCGCCGCCATCGCCACCCAGATCGACAGCGACAGCCCGACGATGGTGATCAGGGTGTTGGACATCAGGTTGCCGATCACCGGCAACAGGCCCAGCAGGAAGGTCAGCACGATCAGGGTCTTGGTCAGCGGCAGGTGCACGCCGAACATCGGCAACACCACGGCCAGGAAGATCCCGGTGAAAAAGGTGTTGAGCAGGGAAATCTTGATCTGCGCAAAGACGATGTTGCGAAATGCCTGGACCAGCAGTGCCAGGCGATTGAAAAGCGCCGCGGCCAACGGCTTGCGCCGGGAAATATCCGGGATGCGCTGCAAGGCGACGATGGCCCCGAGGATCATCCCGATCAGCAGGGTGACGAACATATGCGCCGCTCCCTTGCCGACCAGTTGCAGTTCACCCAGATGGGTCTTCAGCCACTCGCCAATGGCGACCTTGAACTCCGCCGCGCTGGCCGGCAGGTAGGCATCGACGAACGGCGGTAACTGGCCACGGGCCTGATCGACCAGGAGCATGAACTTGTCCAGCGAGGCGCCGGGATTCTCGGCTTCGTGCAGGAGAAAACTGATCGCACCGGCAAACAACAAGGTCAAGGTGCTGACCACCAGGGTGCCGAGCAATGCCACCGCCAGCCAGCGCGCGCGCTCGCCGGCGATCAGGTGCTGCAGTTTGGGGGTAAGCATGTTGACCAGTTCGAACACCAGCAGGCCTGCCAGCAGGCTCGGCAACAGCTTGAGCGGCAACGCCAGCAACAGGCCGGCGAAGACGATGATCCAACTGGCCATTTTGATCTGGCGCGGGGTAAAGGTCATACAACCTCAAGGGCAACTGCAGGAAAAAACGCAGTCTGCCAGCCTTCACCGGACAGGCATAGTGGCAGTGCGGGCCTGACGCCGATATTGCTCAGGCGTGCAGTGGGCATGACGCTGAAACATGGCAATAAAAGCCGAGGGGCTGCTGTAGCCAAGGTCGAAGGCAATCTGCTGGATCGGCTGGTTCTGCTCCAGCGCATCAATGGCCCGCAGAAAGCGCAGACGCAGGCGCCATTCACCAAAGCTGATGCCCAGCTCGCGCAAAAACTGCCGGGCCAGGGTGCGCTCACTGACATGCACGCTCGCCGCCCATTCGGCCAACGGCCGGTTGTCCCCGGGCTCAGCGTGCAAGGCCTGCAATACGCCATCCAGGCCGGCGCTGCGGGCATAGGGCAGAAAGCAGGTCTGGGTCGGGGCCAGGCGCAGCTGATCGACCAGTACTTGAGCGAGGCGGCGGTCGGCTTCATCCTCGGGAACCTTCACGTCGCGCCGGGCAAAGTCGCCGAGGATAGCCTTGAGAATTTCACTGATCACCAGCGTGCAGGGCTGCGTCGGTAGTCCCTGGCACAAGGCGCGGTCCAGATAGACCGAGCGGTAGACGATGGCCTGGGGATTGTAGCAGCTGTGTTCGGTGTCCGGCGGCACCCACACCGCATAGTGCGGCGGCGAAACAAAGCGCTGGCCGGCGATCTCCAGGTGCATGATGCCGTGGGCCGCATAGTTGAGCTGGCCCCAGGCATGGCTGTGCGCGGCACTGTGGGTATCGGCCCCGAACTCGTCGTAGCGGAAGTACACCGGCGCCGGCAAGGCTGTGAATTGCGGGATGTTGAGGTATTTGCGCTGCATGCTGTCTGGATCGATGGGCAGGTTGTCTGGATGCAAGTATAGCTAGCAAGACAGACAGTGGATAATAGCGCCCTGTACCTACACGAGTTCCTGCGTCATGAATTATGCGTTTCCTTTGCTGGCCATCCTGATCTGGGCCGGCAACACGGTAGTCACCAAAATGTCGGCCGGGGCGATTTTTCCCGCCGAGATCGGTTTCTACCGCTGGCTGCTGGCCGGTCTGTTGTTCACCCCGTTCCTGCTGCGGCCGATGCTGCGCAACTGGGCCGAAATCCGCCGCAACCTGGGCAAGATCTTCATCCTCGGCGTACTGGGCATGGCGGTGTACCAGAGCCTGGCCTACTTCGCCGCCGCCATCACCAGCGCAACCAACATGGGCATCATCCTGTCGCTGATGCCGTTGATGTCGCTGGCTCTGGCAATCATCAGCCTGGGCCAGCGCCTGACCTTCGGTGCGCTGATCGGTGCCGTGGTGTCCTTTGTCGGGGTGCTTGTGGTGGTGTCGGCGGGTGATCTGGGCGCCTTGCTGCAACACGGGGTCAATGGCGGTGATGCACTAATGCTGATCGCCACCCTGGCCTACGCGCTGTACAGCACCTTGCTGAAAAAATGGCAGCTGCGCCTTGCCCCGCTGGTGCTGCTCTATCTGCAGGTGCTGGTGGCGATTGTCGTGCTGTTCCCACTGTTCCTGTTCTCCGAGAAAACCGGCCTTGGCCCGGGCAATATCGGCCTGGTGCTGTACGCCTGCGTACTGGCCTCGATGGTCGCGCCACTGGCCTGGATGCAGGCTGTCAGTCGCCTGGGCCCCAGCCGTACCACGCTGTTTTTCAACCTGTTGCCTGCGATCACCGCAGTGATCGCTGCCGTGGTGCTCGATGAACAGCTGGCGCGGTATCACCTGTTCGGCGGTCTGTTGACCCTGGCCGGGGTGATTCTGGCCGAACGCTGGAAAACGCCCATCCGCCCGGTCCCGGTTACAGCCCCGCAGCCTTGAGCCGCGCCGCATGCTCGGTGAACAGGCGCACCGGGTCGGCGCCCTTGCCCACCGCACCGAGTGACTGATTGACGATGTCCAGGTGGTCGAGCGGATAGTCATCACCAATCACCTGGCCCAGGTGCGAGCTGTAGCGACCGACCATGCCGTCACACTGCCCGGCCTCATGGACGAAGGTCCGGGCAAACAGGCGGCAAAAGCGATTGCTGCCGTCCAGGCGGTTCAGGCCCTTGTCGGTCAGCCCTGGCTGCAAGGTGCCGGACCAGGAGTAGTAACGCACGCCGTTGACCTCGGCGGGCCCCTCCCCGCCCCAGGTGCTGGGCAGCCCCTGTGGATAAGCCTGATTGAACAAGGCCACACCAGCGCGGGTCAGCGAATGGTGCGAGGCGTGCACGTCAATCGGCAGCTTTGCTCCGCGCCAGCCGGTTTCCAGCCAGCCCATCAACACCCCCAGGCCATGCAGCAGGGCCTTGAGCAAGCGCCCACGGGCAGAATCGGCGGGGTAATGTTCAAGCAGGTAATCCGCCAGCTCCGAGCCGTGATTGGGCCCGGCAATCGAAGTCACCGACGCCACCCATTCCGGGCGCCTGGCCGCCGCATAGCGTGCCGTCAGCGCACCCTGGCTGTGGCCGAGCAGGTTGACCTTGTCGGCACCTGTGCGTTGGCGGATGTCGGCGATGACCTGCAACAACTGCTCGCCACGCACCTCAGTGGCATTGAGTGGCGACACCTGAATGGCAAAGACCCTGGCCCCGCCCCGGCGCAAGGCCGAGACAATGCCGAACCAGTAGGGATAGAGCAGCAGGCGGACAAAGCCGAGCATGCCCGGCACCAGTACCAGTGGATAACGCGTGGCAAGCGCTTGGGCCATGGCTGCAGTCTCCGTTCCGTGGACAGTCGGCCCACCCTACAGGTACTTCCGTTGCAATCGCAATCGAACTCCCGACGCGCGCCGCGGTTCCAACCCTGTACAACCTGTCAGCCGGGAGATGAGCATGAACACCGTTGCACTGACCGATGTAAAAACCCTGCGCGAACGCGCTCGTCAGCATGTCGAGCAAGGCGCCGTGACCGAGGGTTACAACGCCGACCGGGAGAAGATCCTGCGTCTGCTCAACGAGTCGCTGGCCACCGAGTGGGTCTGCGCCCTGCGCTACAAACGCCATTACTACATGGCCAGCGGGATCAAGGCCAGTGTCGCCGCCGAGGAGTTTCTGGAGCACGCCACCCAGGAACTGGAGCATGCCGACAAGCTGGCCGAACGCATCGTGCAACTGGGCGGTGAGCCGGACCTGAACCCGGACAACCTCAGCAAGAACTCCCACGCCCAATACGTGGCCGGCAAGAACCTCAAGGAAATGGTGCTCGAAGACCTGGTTGCCGAACGGATCGCCATCGACAGCTACCGCGAGATCATCCAGTACATCGGCGAAGCAGACCCGACGACCCGGCGCATCTTCGAAGACATTCTGGCCCAGGAAGAAGAGCACGCCGACGATATGGCGGATTTGCTCAAAGGGCTTTGAAACGCTTGCTGTAGGAGCGGATTCATCCGCGAAGGGGCGCGTAGCGGCCCCAAAATCGGGACTGCTGTGCAGTCCTTCGCGGATGAATCCGCTCCTACAGTTAATCCGCCTTCACCGTCCGCGGCGCCTTCCCGGCCTTCATCTGCTCAAGCAGCGGCGTGCACTGATTCGGCACATCACCGCCAGGTGCCACCAACGCCAGCAGGCCCGCCGCCGGGCCAACCACCACCCCCAACGCGACCATACCCGCCCCCCGCAAGGCCAGCGGTACCGCCTGTACGCCTGCGCTGGGTTTGGCAAACGGTCCACGCACATACAAAGGCGAACGCAGCGAGAACAAGCGCAGGCCCTTGGACTCGGGATTGACCTTCAGGTCCAGCTGCTCGCTGGCGAAGTTGGCGGTGCCATTGATGTAGATGATCGCGTTCTCGGTGTCGAAGACGAACAGGCGGGTGGTCGCCAAACCCTCCTTGATACCGAAATCAGCGGCGGCACAGTTGATCTTCACTTCCTTGTCACCAAACAGCTGGCCCACCACATAGTTGCCCACGTTCAGCCCGGCGATTTCCATCAGGCCCCGGCTGATGGCGCCATCGTTGATCAACATCTTCAGGTCGCCATTGGCAGTGGCCAGCAACGCCGCCACCGAATTACCGCGGCCGCTGAGGTCGGCGTCGCCATTGAGCTGACCGAAGCTGGTTTTCATCGGTTCGAAGGTCGGGAACAACTGCTTGAGCTTGAACCCTCGCGCGCTGAGCTGGGCGCGGCCTTGCAGCGGAACCGTACGGCCATCCAGGCGAATCTGAGCATCGAGTTTGCCACCAGCCACACCAAAACGCAGCGGTTCCAGGCGCAGCACGCCATCATCGAGGACAAAGTGACTGGAGAGGTCGTTGAACGGTAACGCCTGGTTGTGCACGATGCGCTTGCCACTGAAGGTCACGTCGGCGTCCATGGTCCGCCAGCGTTCGGTGCGAAATTCCTCGACCGGCAGGACCTTGCCTGCCGGTTGCTTGCTGGCACCGCCGCGAGCCTTCTGTTCGGCGTTGGAGTCGGCACCGATCAGCGGCGCGAGGTCCTTGAACAGCAACTGATTGGACACCAGGTTGCCACTAAGCTTGGGCCGCGGCTGGCTGGAGACGAAGGTCAGGTCGCCATGGATATCACTGTCACCTATCTTGCCGTTGAAGCCCTCGTAGCGAAACAGTGCGCCACCAGGTTCATGCAGCTTGGCCAGCAGGTGCCCGTCGGTGGAATACGCCGGCGAATCCGGCAGGGTCACCCCCGTCAACGGATACAGGTTGCCCAGGCTCGCGCCCGAGAGTCGCAGGCGCAGATCAAGAGCGCCCAGGTTGCGCGGGTCGGTCAGGGTGCCGGCCAGCGCGATACGGGTATCGGCGATCTGCATGTCGGCCTGCAACGGGAACGGCAGACTCGCATCCTGCAGCGCCAGCAGGCCGCCGATCTTGCCGTTGCCGGAGAGTGGCTGGCCTTTGTAGCGCCCTTTGACCTTGAGGCCAAAGGCGTAGTCCTGGGCGGTGGCGCTTTTCTGCGCCGCATCCTTGCCGACAATATCGGCGAACGGGATCGGCTTGCCCAGCGGATCGATAACGATATCCAGGCTGGTTTTCGACGTCTGGTCGTCAAGGCTGACCTGGCCTTTGTCGAAACCGATGGCGCCGATATCCAGCACCCATCCGGAAGGCTTGGCCTGCTCATCCCTGGCAGCGAAATCGAAGGTCCAGTTGGCCCGCCCATCGGCCAGGCGCTTGAGCGTGGCGGTGGGCTGGTTGAGATCTATGCGCGGAATCACGATTTGCTGGAACAGCAGCGGCAAGGGCGCCAGGCGAAACTCGACGCGCTTGAGAGCAGCCATCTGCGGCTCCTTGAGCCAGTCCGGGTTGCCCAGGGTCAGGTCCTCGGCGATGAAGCGCGGCCAGGGAATCCAGGCCCGCCAACCACCCTGCTGCGGCTCACGCTGCCAGACCACCGCGAGGTTGCCGTTGATGGCGAAGGGCCGCTGCAGCGCTTCGGAGACCTTGGCATTGAGGGTCGGCTTGACCCGGTTCCAGTCGAACGTCGCGATGACGATTACCAGTAAGGTCACGACCAGCAGCAGGCTGGCGAGGGTCCAGGCGAGGATTCTGGCGGGACGCGTCATTGCATGATTCTCCTGACGCCCATAAAGCACTAATGGGCGTATTGATGGCACTTAGTCTTCGGACTGCTGAAAAGCCGAGGGGTTTAACTGGCGATGGGGGATTTCGCTTTTTCCCTGACTTTTTTATCGGTTTCCCATCAATCCGGCTTGCCGCCCCCCGCCTTGAAAAGCGCTGCCAACGCCCTTTCACTCGACTGCAAAGTGCAGGCTAGAGCCTTCGCACCGAAGCATCAATTCCATCGATTGTCACCATTATCTTTATGAACTTTTATCTGGCGCCCCCGAGCGTAGCATTGGCTCCGTACCCACTTTCCAGCCCCTCCAAGGAGCACCGAACCATGAAACGCCAATTGCTGCTGAGCCTGTCCCTGTCCATCCTGGCCGCCAATGCCTTCGCCATTCCTGCCAGCGAACAAAGCCTGACCGCCGAGTCCCGTTCCAGCTCCACCGTGATATCGCAACCGCTGAACACCCTGGCCGAAGGTGGCTCGGATCGCCTGCAAGAACGCAATCGCGTAGCTGAAGGTGGCGCTGATCGTCTGCTGGAGCGCAACAATCGTGTAGCCGAAGGCGGCGCTGATCGTCTGCTGGAACGCAACAACCGTGTAGCCGAAGGCGGCGCTGATCGTCTGCTGGAACGCAACAACCGTGTAGCCGAAGGCGGTTCGGATCGTCTGCTGGAACGTAACATCCGCGTAGCCGAAGGCGGTTCTGACCGTTTGATCGAAATGAACCAGCGCGCGAGCTGAAACCTATGCCAGACAATAAGAGATCCCAGCCTTGCAACGGTTCCCCTCCAAGCCCGGTCAATTGACCGGGCTTTGTTTTTCCTGGCGCAGGCTATTAGAGTGCAGGGCTGTTTCACTGCCAACCGATACTCGCCATGCTGCCGCGCGCCGAACAAAAGCAACAGACCCGCCAAGCCCTGCTGGATGCCGCCCGCCACCTGATGGAAAGTGGCCGAGGCTTCGGCAGCATCAGCCTGCGTGAAGTGAGCAAATGCGCGGGTATCGTGCCCACCGGTTTCTACCGGCATTTTCCCGATATGGACCAACTCGGCCTGGCCCTGGTCAATGAAGTCGGCGAAACCTTTCGCCAGACCATTCGCCTGGTCCGCCACAATGAACTCGAACTCGGCGGCATTACCGACGCCTCGGTGCGTATCTTCCTCGACGTGGTCGCGGCCAATCGCCCGCAATTCCTGTTTCTCGCGCGCGAGCAATACGGTGGCTCACAACCGGTGCGGCAGGCGATTGCGACCCTGCGCCAAGGCATCAGCTCGGACCTGGCCACCGACCTTGAGCGCATGCCACGCTGGCAGCACCTGGATAACGCCGCCCTCGCAGTAATCGCTGACCTGGTGGTGAAAACCGTGTTCGCCACCCTGCCGGAACTGATCGACGAGCCAGCCGACGATGCCGGACAAACGCTGAGCGCCCAGGACAAGATCACCCAGCAATTGCGCTTCATCTTCGTCGGCGCCAAGCACTGGCAGGGGCTCAGTACCCTGTAATAGCACCGTTTCCTGCTACCATGCGCGCAAACAAACCGATCATGACGACTCTTCTCCATGCCCGATCTTCGTACTGCCCAGACTGAACTGCCTGAACTGCTCGAACAGGTGAAGACGCACTTTACCCAGCGCATCGTGCCGCTCTGGCAAGGACCGGGCTGGAATACAGATATGGCCCTGCCTTACGAAGCGCTGGATGCGCAGCAGCAACCGCTGCCTGTGCAACGCTACCGGGCCATGGCCTGTGCCCGTCAGCTATACCTGTTCAGCAACTGCATCGAACAGCCTGGCGCCCGTGAACGCGCAGCGGCGCTGTTTCGCTCACTGCAACAGCACTTCCACGATCCCGAGCATGGCGGCTGGTTCTATAGCATCGATGCCCAGGGCGAACCGCTGGATCGGCGCAAGGATCTCTACACCCACGCCTTCATCATTTTTGCCTGCGCCAACTACTGGGGGCAGGTTCGCGAGCAACTGGTCGAATCCACCCTCAATGCAGCACTGAGTGTGGTCGCCGAGCGTTTTGCCCGGGATGACGGTTTGTATGAGGCCTGCCTCGATGAAGACTGGTCGGACCTTGGTAGCGGTCCTTTGCAGAATCCGCTGATGCATTTGACTGAAGCGTTCCTCGCGACCCTCTCGGTGCGTGATGACAAGGCAGTACAAAATGCCATGCAGGCGCTGGCCGAAGCCATGCAGGAGCACTTCATCGATCCCGAACACGGGGTAATGCTGGAAAAACCACGCGGTGCTGTGGATAACTGGTTCGAACCGGGCCACCAGTTCGAGTGGTTCTCCCTGCTGGAATCTTCAGCGCTGCTGCGCGGCAGCGAGCTGTATGCGTCCCTCGACCGGGCGTTCGCCTATGCCGAGCAATACGGGGTGAAAGACACCGCGGTGCTGGCCATGCTCGGCGCCGACGGCAAGGTCCACGATGCCACCCAGCGCATCTGGGCCCAGGCCGAGTACCTGCGCGCCCTGGCCTTGCGCCAGGGCTGCGCCGGCACGCTCCTCACCCAGCTGCAGGCGCTGCAGCAGCATTTCCTGCATGCCGGTGGCTGGTACGAGTGCCGTGACGCCAGTGGCACGGTCAGCCGTAGCGATATGCCATCGACCACGCCTTATCATCTGGCGACCTGCCTGGAAGGGTTGCAGCGACAGATCTGATGGCAATCGCCGGCAACGCCGGCTCCCACAGGGGTTCACTGAAAAACCTGTGGGAGCCGGCCTTGCCGGCGATTGGCCCTCAAGCCTTGCCAGAACGATCAATCGAGAACCCGGCCCACGCCTGGCTCACCGGCATCAGCTCCAGGCTGTTGATGTTGATATGCGCCGGCTGGTTCATGATCCAGAAAATGGTCTCGGCAATGTCCTGCGGCTGGATTGCCTCAGCGCCTGCGTAGGTCGCGTCATAACGCGCCTGGTCACCACCAAAGCGCACCAGGGAAAACTCGCTTTCACACAAGCCTGGCTCGATGTTGCTGACACGCACACCGGTGCCTTGCAGGTCGCAGCGCAAGCTCAAGGAAAACTGGCCGACAAAAGCCTTGGTGCCGCCATACACATGGCTGCCCGGATACGGGTAGTTACCCGCCACCGAACCCACGTTGAGAATGGTTGCGCCGCGACCATGGGCAATCAGCCGTGGCAACAACAGGCGGGTGCTGTACATCAGGCCCTTGATGTTGGTGTCGACCATGGTTTCCCAGTCGTCCAGGTCGCATTTGGGGGCCGGATCGGCGCCCAGGGCGAGGCCTGCGTTGTTGATCAGCCCGCGCAATTTGGCGAACGACGGCGGCAAGTTGGCAATCGCCGCTTCCATGGCCTTGCGGTCACGCACGTCGACTACCAGGCCGTGCACTTCAGTCTGCTTCGACAACTCTGCGCATAGCGCGTCCAGGCGCTCCTGACGGCGACCGGTCAGCACCAGCGACCAGCCAGCTTCGGCAAATCGACGGGCACAGGCTTCGCCGAAGCCAGAGGTTGCGCCAGTGATGAAAACGGTGGAAGTCATCGGGTACTCCTTGCAAGGTCGAGATCACGGATCAGCAGAATGCCCGCCGATAATCCTGCCAGCAAGCATACATGCACTGTACAAAAAACGACCAAACGCGCCAACCCCTTGATCCATATGGCCTGGAGCAAGCTTTGCTCACCTTATCCACAGGCTCTTGCACAAAGAATGGGGGCAACTCCAAGCCGCGCAATCCGACTGTTTAAGCGGGATCGACAAGTATTTTCCTTGACCACAGACGCGCAGATTGACCTCAGGGCTACCCGGAGCGCATGGGCGATAATTTCCGTGATGGCTCAAGGCCTCCGGCGACGGCGCTTACAGCGTTCTTTCCAATGCTTGCCCACAGACTTATCCACAGCCCTCTCCCTGCATTTTCAGGCACGTTGCACGGGCCACAAAAGACTTGACAACGGCCGCTGAAAATCTTTCTTGAACACTTGATCAAAAAACAACCATCCGGCTGAGAGCCTTGTAATCAAAGGCTTTCAGCAAGGTGCCACCAAGTTACCCACAGCCGCTTCCACACCAATGGTGGACAACTCGAATGCACGTAAAAACATCCGCTTGCAGCGACTTTGTGTCGCGCCCCAAAGGAAGTGCTCGTAAGGTTTTCCACAAAGCTGTGGACAAAAAAAGGCCCTGCAGTGCAGGGCCTTTTTGCCAGGTCGGATCAGTGCCCGCCCAGATAAGCGTTACGCACCTCCTCGTTGACCAACAATTCCTGCCCGCTGCCGGTCATGCGGATCTGGCCGTTGACCATTACATAGGCGCGGTCCGAGAGCTTGAGCGCATGGTTGGCGTTCTGCTCCACCAGAAAGATGGTCATGCCGGTCTGCGCCAGTTCGCGCAGGGTGGCGAAGATCTGCTTGACCACAATCGGCGCCAGCCCCAGAGACGGCTCGTCGAGCAACAACAGCTTGGGCCTGCTCATCAACGCCCGGGCGATGGCAAGCATTTGCTGCTCACCACCGGACATGGTCATGGCACGCTGATTACGCCGTTCCTTGAGCCGCGGAAACAGCTCGAACATGCGCTGCATGTCTTCGTTGGCGAATTTGTCCCCGATGGGGATGGTGCCCATCATCAGGTTCTCTTCCACCGACATGTCCGGGAATACCCGGCGCCCTTCAGGCGACTGGGCAATACCGTTGGAGGCAATGTAGTGAGAAGACTTGTGGGTAATGTCAGTACCGCGATAGACAATCTGCCCGCTCGCCGCCCGCGGCTGCCCGAAGATCGACATCAGCAGGGTCGATTTGCCAGCGCCGTTGGAGCCGATCAGGCTCACCGTTTCGCCTTCGTTGATGTGCAGCGAGACTTTCTTCAGGGCCTGGATCGGCCCGTAGAACACATCGATCTCTTTCATTTCGAGGATCGCTGAACTCATACCAGTTCCTCTTCATCGGCGCCCAGATAAGCCGCAATCACCGTCGGGTTATGACGGATGTCCTGCGGTGCGCCTTCGGCGATCACGTTGCCGTGGTCCAGGACCACAATATGGTCGGAGATGCTCATGACCATGCCCATGTCGTGCTCGATCAGCACCACGGTGATGTCGTGCTCGTCCCGCAGCACGCGGATCATCTTGCTCAGGGCTTCGGTTTCCTGCGGGTTGAGGCCTGCCGCCGGTTCATCCAGGCAGATGATCTGTGGCCGGGTGCACATCGCCCGGGCAATCTCCAGGCGGCGTTGCTGGCCATAGGACAACTCGCCAGCCAGACGGTTGGCGCAGTCGACCAGGTCGACCACTTCCAGCCAGTAGAAGGCATGGTCCAGGGCATCGCTTTCGGCCTTGCGGTATGCCTTGGTGTTGAGCACACCTGACAGCAGATTGCGATTGACCCACATGTGCTGGGCCACCAGCAGGTTCTCCACCACCGACATTTCCCGAAACAGGCGAATGTTCTGGAAGGTCCGCGCCAGACCTGCGCGGTTGACCAGGTGGGTACCGCCGAACATCTTGTAGTGCAGGCGGCTGATGAAGCGCTTGGGCGAAACGAAGTCGCCCAGCCGGAAACGCTCGCCAAGCAGCTGGATCACATTGGTGCGGGTACCGCGCATGTTCAGTTCGATCTTGCCGCCACTGGCTTTGTAGAAGCCGGTCAGGCAGTTGAAGACCGTGGTCTTGCCCGCGCCGTTGGGACCGATCAGGGCGAAGATCGAGTTGCGCCGGACCTTGAGGCTGACATCGCTGAGTGCCTTGATCCCGCCAAACTGCATCATCAGGTTGTCGACCGAGAGAATCACGTCATCGCTCATGGCGCTACTCCTTTACGCGGAACTACACCGGTACGGCTGATGCGTATCAGCCCGCGCGGTCGCCAGATCATCATCAACACCATGAGTACGCCGAACAGCAGCACCCGGTACTCGGAGAAGCTGCGCAGCAGCTCCGGGGCCACGGTCAGGACGAACGCGGCGATCACCACACCGACCGTCGAGCCCATGCCACCAAGCACCACGATGGCGAGGATCAGCGCCGACTCGAAGAAGGTGAACGAGGACGGGTTGACGAAGCCCTGGTAACTGGCAAAGAACACCCCGGCCAGGCCCGCCGTCGAAGCACCGATGGTGAACGCCGAGAGTTTGACCAGTACGTGGTTCAGGCCCATCGAACGACAGGCGATTTCGTCTTCGCGCAGCGCTTCCCAGGCGCGGCCGACCGGCATGCGGGTCAGCCGGTGCTTGATGTACAGCACCGCCAGCACCACCAGGAACAGCACGATGTAGATGAACAGGAATTTCAGGTTGGGGTTGTAGTCGATGCCGAAGAACTCGTGAAACGGCACCCCGCCGTCCTTGGCCCGGCGCCCGAATTCCAGGCCCATGAAGGTCGGCGATGGCACCGGCATGCCGTTCGGACCGCCGGTGAACGACAGCCAGTTGTTGAGTATCAAGCGGATGATTTCACCGAAGCCCAGGGTCACGATGGCCAGGTAGTCGCCGTGCATCCGTAGAACCGGGAAGCCCAATATGCACCCGGCCAGCGCGGCGGCAAGGGCGGCCAGCGGCAACACGGTCCAGAAGCCCAGGCCCAGGTACTGGTAGCCCAGCGCCAGACCATAGGCACCGATGGCATAGAAGGCCACGTAGCCGAGGTCGAGCAGGCCGGCCAGGCCTACCACGATGTTCAGGCCAAGCCCGAGCAGCACGTAGATCAGGCCGAGGATGACCACCGTCAGCAGGTACTTGTTGGCAAAGAACGGGAAAACGATGGCGATCACGATCAGGCCCGGAATGATCCAGCGCAGTCGCGATTTGTAGTCCGGCGCCAGCACGTGCACGCCGGAGCCGCTGCCCTCGAAACCTTGCAGGATCGCCTGTCCTTTGGGAGTCTGCAGGAACAGGCTGAGGACGAAACGTCCGACCATTACCCCGGCCACCAGCCAGGCCACGCGGGCAGGCTCCATGTTGAAGCTGTAGCCATCGAGCACCACACCAACAATGGGCCCGAAGACAATCAGGGAAATCAGCCCGGCGAGAATCGCGTCAATCAGGCTGCGTTTGAGATCGAATGAAGTGGATTTGGCAGCAGACATACTTACACCTTCGCCACGAGTGGGCGACCCAGCAGGCCTTGGGGACGGAAGATCAGAATCAGCACCAGCAGGGAGAAACTGAACACGTCTTTGTAGTCGGAGTTGATCAACCCGGAGAACAGCGACTCGGAGATGCCGAGGATGATCCCGCCGAGCATGGCGCCCGGCAGCGAGCCAATGCCACCCAGTACCGCTGCGGTGAAGGCCTTGATGCCGATGATGAAGCCGGCATAGAAGTCGAAGGTTCCGTAGTTCATGGTGATCAGCACGCCCGCCAGCGCGGCCATTACCGCACCGATGACGAACACGTAGGAGATCACCCGGTCAGTGTTGATACCGAGGATCGAGGCCATCTTGCGATCCTGTTGGGTCGCTCGGCACATGCGCCCCAGCTTGGTGAACTTGATGATGTAGGTCAGCGCGGCCATGCCGACGAACGCGGCAACCAGGATAAAGATCTTGGTGTAGGTCAGCTGGACGAAGCCGGTGCCCACTTCCAGGCGCCAGGCACCTTCGAGCAGGGTAGGAATGCCTTGCTGGCGTGCACCCTGGCTGATCTGTGCGTAGTTCTGCAGGATCAGCGAGATACCGATGGCACTGATCAGCGGCGCCAGGCGGGTGGAGTTACGCAGGGGTTTGTAGGCGATGCGTTCAATGGTCCAGCCATAAACGCCGGTTACCACGACAGTGAAGATCAGCGTCCCGAGCATCAGCAGCGGGAAGGATTCGATACCGAAGTACGCCAGCAATGCCAGACTGATCGCCGCCAGGTAAGCGGAGATCATATACACCTCGCCGTGCGCGAAGTTGATCATGCCGATAATGCCATAGACCATTGTGTAGCCGATGGCGATCAGGCCATAGACAGACCCGAGGGTCAGCCCATTGACCAGTTGCTGCAGGAAAATACCATCCATAACGCAATCTCACGTATTTGAGATTGCACAAGCGCCGACTACGGTGAGCCCCGGATGAAGCGGCCCTCGCAGCGCAGGGTTGTGCAGATCTACGAGAAAAGACAGGTACGGCGCAAAACCGGGTAGCGACCCGGGCACAAGCCCGGGTCGGATACCGTTGTTATTTTTGTTTTTCCAGTTGGTGGTACTTGCCGTCCTTGTCCCACTGGTAGACCACGTAGTCGGAGACTTTCAGGTCGCCCTTGCTGTCCCAGGTCTTCTCGCCCATCACGGTTTTCACCGGGTTGGCCTTGAGCCACTTGGCAGCGTCCTCGCCCTTGTTCGACTTGGCGCCGTTGAAGCCTGCGGCCAGGGCCTGAAGCGATGCATAGGCATACAGGGTGTAGCCCTCAGGCTCATAACCGGTCTTGCGGAAGGCATCCACTACCGCCTTGCTGTCAGGCAGCAGGCGCGGGTCGGCACCGAAGGTCATGTACACGCCATCGACGTACTGTGCGCCACCGGCGGTGGTGACCAGCTCGTCAGTGACGATGCCGTCATCGGACATGAATTTGACGTCCTTCAGACCCGCCTCACGCAGTTGACGGACCAGCGGACCTGCTTCCGGATGCAGCCCACCGAAGTAGACGACGTCGGCACCCGCTCCGCGGATCTTGGTGACCACGGCGCTGAAGTCCTTCTCGCCACGGGTCAGACCTTCATACAGCACCGGGGTAACGCCACGCTTGGCCAGCTGGGCTTTGGTTGCATCCGCCAGGCCCTGACCGTAGGTGTCTTTGTCGTGTAGCACCGCGACTTTCTTGCCCTTGAGCACGTCGACGATGTAGTCGCCAGCGACGATGCCTTGCTGGTCGTCACGCCCGCACATACGGAACATGGCGCTCAGGCCTCGCTCGGTAACCTTTGGGTTGGTCGAGCCCGGGGTGATGGAGATCACCCCGGCTTCGTCATATACCTCGGAAGCGGGGATGGTATTGGACGAGCAGAAGTGCCCGACCACACCGACGACCTTGTCCTGGTCGACCAGACGGTTGGCCACGGCTACGGCCTGCTTCGGTTCACAGGCATCATCACCTGCTACCAGAACAATCTTCTCGCCGTTGACACCGCCCGCGGCGTTGATGGCATCCGCCGCCGCCTGTGCACCTTTCATGTACTGCTCGCCAAACGCTGCGCTGGGACCGGTCATCGGCCCTGCTACACCGATCTTGATGTCGGCCTGAACATACGAAGAAACACCCAGCGCCGTAGATACGGCAAGGGCCACAAAGCCTTTCTTGTAAAACGTCTGCGACATGAGGTGGTGCTCCTTGGAGTTTTTTTGATTGGCACTACAACTTTCAGCAATTGCTCTGAGCAAGGGCCGTGCCATTGGATTTTTATTCTGGAAAAACACGTGAAGAAGTTCCCGGGGCCTGGGCCGCGTCCTTTTTTTACTGGCCGTGCAACCGTCTGCCTCACAGCAAGCGCCACCACCCCCAGCTCAAAAGAGCAACCACCAAGTGCCATCATTGCAACCCCGGCAAGTGTTTACGTGCAACCAGCCTGTAACAGGATGCGTAACCGAACTGCACATCCTTGGTGCGCGACTGCTACAGCGGGCACCACTACAGGCTAGCCGCTGACCTGGGAAAGCGCCGCTACCTGTAGGCTGCTACCGATGTACCCGAGGCATGCCTGCCCACCTGCGGAAAAAGGCTGGCACAATGGCGAGGTCTGTGCGTCGTTGCTGGCAATTGATGGCGCGCGCCCCTTACGGAGCCCCTTATGAGCGAGAGCGCCTTCGCCGATCGCATCGTGCAGAACCTGCTCGACACGGATTTTTACAAGCTGAGCATGATGCAGGCCGTGCTGCACAACTATCCCAACGTCGACGTCGAATGGGAGTTTCGCTGCCGCAATGGCGAAGACCTGCGCCCCTATCTGGCGCAGATACGCGAACAGATCGACAAGCTGTGCGAACTGAGCCTGGCCAATGGCCAACTGGGTTTTCTCGAACAGATCAGCTTCATAAAGCCGGATTTCCTGCGTTTTCTCGGCCTGTTTCGCTTCAACTTGCGCTACCTGCAATTGGGCATCGAAAACGATGAGCTGTACCTGCGTCTGCGTGGCCCGTGGCTGCACGTGATCCTCTTCGAGGTGCCGCTGCTGGCGATCATCAGCGAAGTGCGCAACCGCCATCGCTATCCCCAAGTCAAACTCAGTGAAGCGCGCGACCAGCTCTACCGCAAGTTCGACTGGCTCAAGGCCCACGCCAGCAGCGATGAGCTGGCTGAATTGCAGGTGGCCGACTTCGGCACCCGCCGACGCTTCTCCTACAAGGTTCAGGAAGAAGTCGTAAGGGTACTCAAGGAAGATTTCCCCGCGCGTTTCGTCGGCACCAGTAACGTGCACCTGGCACGAAAGCTGGATATCAAGCCCTTGGGGACCATGGCCCACGAGTGGATCATGGCCCACCAGCAACTGGGACCACGTTTGATCGACAGCCAGATCGCCGCCCTCGACTGCTGGGTCCGCGAGTACCGCGGCCTGCTCGGCATCGCCTTGACCGACTGCATCACCATGGATGCGTTCCTCGGCGATTTCGACCTGTTCTTCGCCAAGCTGTTCGACGGCCTGCGTCATGACTCGGGCGACCCGGTGCGCTGGGCGGAAAAGGCCATCGCCCACTACCGCAAGCTCGGCATCGACCCGATGACCAAGACCCTGGTGTTCTCCGATGGCCTGAACCTGACCAAGTCGCTGGAGATCTTCCGTGCCCTGCGCGGGCGGATCAACGTCAGCTTCGGCATTGGCACCAACCTGACCTGTGACATTCCCGGGGTGGCGCCGATGAACATCGTGCTTAAAATGACCGACTGCAACGGCCAGCCTGTCGCCAAGATTTCCGACGAGGCAGCCAAGACCCAATGCCGCGACGAAAATTTCGTCGCCTACCTGCGCCACGTCTTCAAAGTGCCCAAGGAGTAATTCATGCAAGCTGCCCAGCGAGAGATTGCGCAAGCGCTCAAGGTCCAGCCGCCGTTCGCCGACCGCGCCGCGCTCGATGCCGAAGTGACCCGGCGCGTGGCATTCATCAAGCAGTGCCTGAACAATGCCCGCCTGAAAACCCTGGTGCTGGGTATCAGTGGCGGTGTCGATTCGCTGACCGCTGCCCTATTGGCGCAACGGGCGATCAATGAGCTGCGTAGCGAGACCGGTGATGAGCAGTACCGCTTCATCGCCGTGCGCCTGCCCTACCACGTCCAACAGGATGAGCATGACGCCCAGGCTTGCCTGGAGGTGATCAAGCCGGATGAACTGCACACGGTAAACATTGCCCCGGCTGTACAGGCGCTGACCAAAGAGGTGCAAGCGCTCGAGAACGGTCAGCCGGCGATGGTCGATTTCGTCGTCGGCAATACCAAGGCACGCATGCGCATGGTCGCCCAATACACCATTGCCGGCGCTCGCCAGGGCCTGGTGATCGGCACCGACCACGCCGCCGAAGCGGTGATGGGCTTCTTTACCAAGTTCGGGGATGGTTCCTGCGACCTGGCGCCCCTGAGCGGACTGGTGAAGAACCAGGTACGGGCAATCGCGCGCAGCTTTGGCGCCCCGGAATCACTGGTGGAGAAAGTACCGACCGCGGACCTGGAAGACCTGGCCCCGGGCAAGCCGGACGAAGCGTCGCATGGCGTGACCTATGCGCAGATTGATGCCTTCCTGCATGGCGAGCCGGTGAGCCAGGAAGCGTTCGACATCATCAGTGGCACCTACCGCAAGACCCAGCACAAGCGCGAGATGCCTTTCGCCCCCTGAAATGCATCGCGGGGCAAGCCCGCTCCCACACATTGTCTGTGGGAGCGGGCTTGCCCCGCGATTTACAGGCTACGCATTACTTCAGAGTAACAGTGCCTTTCATCATCGAGATGTGGCCTGGGAACGAGCAGAAGAAACCGTACTTCTCGTTGGCATCCAGCTTGGACACATCGAAGGTCACCGAGGCGGTTTCCTTGGCGCCGATCACTTTGGTGTGAGCAATCACACGCGCATCGCCTTCCTTCAGGTAATCCTTATCGATACCCGCGCTCAGACCGTCGGTCGCGATCGGCTGCATGTCAGCTTCTTTGCTGATCACCAGGTTGTGGCCCATGACGTTCTTCGGCAAGGAACCGGAGTGAGTCAGTTCAACGGTGAAAGTCTTGCAGCTCTTGTCGATTTCGATGGCCTTGGTGTTGAAGGACATCTGGTCGGTGGAGTCGACAGTAACCTTGCACTCGGCGGCAAATACCTGAGTGCTGGCGAGGGTCAGCAAGGATACGGCTACAACTTTGGCAAACATCGTGAATCTCCTTGGCAGGGTTTTGATCAGTTTGCAGACTGCCTGAATCCCTTCAGCCTTTCCCTGATATGCATCAAGGGGCTGGCCAAGGGCCAGACAGTAGAATTGTTCTATCGATTGTATACAGCCAATCAAAGTGCACATCATGCTCCATTAATGGACGATGAGACAACCTCTCATTCAGGAGCAAAAAACATGTTCTTTGGTAGCTTGATGAACAGCCTGCTGGCCGCCTACGCCTGTGGTGCCAGCGGCGCGACCTGCGAGTTTGCCCGACCAGAATAACGGGCAACCTGCAGTTAATGCCACATTACCGACTTGGAAGCTACCGGCCAGCCGCTTACTCTGTGTCCGCTTGTAACCGGAGAGAAGCAATGCCAGTACGTTCCGTTTGTGTGTTCTGTGGCGCCAGCACCGGCGTCAACCCAGCTTACCGGGAAGCCGCCATCGCCCTCGGCCAGGCCATCGCCCAGCGCGGCCTGACCCTGGTCTATGGCGGTGGTGCCGTCGGCCTGATGGGTATCGTTGCCGATGCGGCCATGGCCGCCGGTGGTGAAGTGATCGGCATCATCCCCCAGGCCCTGAAAGATGCCGAAGTCGGCCACAGTGGCCTGACCCGCCTGGAAGTCGTCGATGGCATGCACGCGCGCAAAGCACGCATGGCCGAATTGAGCGATGCCTTCGTTGCCCTGCCCGGCGGCCTGGGTACCCTGGAAGAACTGTTCGAAGTCTGGACCTGGGGCCAGTTGGGATATCACGCCAAGCCGCTGGGTCTGCTCGACGTCAACGGTTTCTACAGCAAGCTGGGCAGCTTCCTCGACCACGTGGTGGTGGAAGGCTTCGTACGCCCTCAACATCGCGCCATGCTGCGATTGGCCGATAGCCCCGCCGAACTGCTGGATGCCATGGACAGTTACCAGGCGCCGGTACTGCCCAAATGGGTCGACAAAAAGCCTGACTAGTGGGAGCAACTGTCTGTCACTTGCTTATTTGTGGGAGCCGGCCTTGCCGGCGATGGGGCGCGTAGCGGCCCTGGCCCGGCTGCGCCGGGCATCGCCAGCAAGGCTGGCTCCCACAAGAGCAGGTCAGATCAGCGCGGCAGAACCGGCTGGCGCGCGGGCTTCTTCTTGCCCTTGCCACCCTTGGCGGCTTCCTTGCGCTCCTTGGCTGCCTGCTGGTTGCGGGCAAAGGCCGCGGCCTTGGCCTGTTCGCGTTTGTCCCACGGATTGGAACCGTCGCTGCCACGTGGCGGCAAGCCAGTATGCTGGGTGAGGATCTTCTGCTCTTTGGCCACCTTGTGGCTGCCCGCCGGCGTCGAGTTCTTGCGCCGGGCACTCTGGTAGCTGTCGGTGGCAGGCTGGTGCAGCGGAATCAGCTGGTGCTTGCCCGGGCCGATCAGGTCGGCACGGCCCATGCGTTCCAGGGCTTCACGCAGCATCGGCCAGCCCTTCGGATCGTGATAGCGCAGGAAGGCCTTGTGCAGACGGCGCTGCTGCTCGCTCTTGACGATGGTCACCGGGTCGCTCTTGTACGTGACCTTGCGCAGCGGGTTCTTGCCCGAGTGGTACATGGCCGTGGCCGAGGCCATCGGCGACGGGTAGAACGCCTGCACCTGGTCGGCACGGAAGCCGTTGCCCTTGAGCCACAGGGCCAGGTTCATCATGTCTTCGTCGGTGGTGCCCGGGTGCGCGGCGATGAAGTACGGGATCAGGTATTGCTCTTTACCTGCCTCTTTGGAGTACTTCTCGAACATGCGCTTGAAGCGGTCATAGCTACCAATGCCCGGCTTCATCATCTGATTCAGCGGGCCTTCCTCGGTGTGCTCCGGGGCAATCTTCAGGTAGCCGCCAACGTGGTGGGTCACCAGTTCCTTGACGTACTCCGGCGACTCGACCGCGAGGTCGTAGCGCAGGCCGGAGGCGATCAGAATCTTCTTCACCCCTGGCAGTTCACGGGCGCTGCGGTACAGCTTGATCAGCGCCGAGTGGTCAGTGTTCAGGTTCGGGCAAATGCCCGGGAACACGCACGATGGCTTGCGGCACGCCGATTCGATCTCGGGGCTCTTGCAGGCGATGCGGTACATGTTCGCGGTCGGGCCACCGAGGTCGGAAATAACACCGGTAAAGCCAGGCACTTTGTCGCGGATCTCTTCGATTTCGCGAATGATCGACTCGTGGGAGCGGTTCTGGATGATCCGCCCTTCGTGCTCGGTGATCGAGCAGAAGGTGCAGCCACCGAAGCAGCCACGCATGATGTTCACCGAGAAACGGATCATGTCGTAGGCCGGGATTTTCTCCTTGCCATACGCCGGGTGCGGGATGCGCGCATAGGGCATGCCGAACACGTAGTCCATTTCTTCAGTGGTCATCGGAATCGGTGGCGGGTTGAACCACACGTCCACTTCGCCGTGCTTTTGCACCAGGGCACGGGCGTTGCCCGGGTTGGTTTCCAGGTGCAGCACGCGGTTGGCGTGGGCATAGAGCACCGCGTCGCCGCGCACCTTCTCGAACGATGGCAGGCGAATCACCGTCTTGTCACGGGTCATGCGCGGGCTGGCCAGGATCTGCACGACCTTGGCTTCGTTCGGATCTTCGACCGGGCCCTTCTCCTGCTCGATGGCGCAGGCCTGGGTGTCCTGGGTATTGACGTACGGGTTGATGATCTTGTCGATCTTGCCCGGACGATCGATACGCGTGGAGTCGACTTCGTACCAGCCTTGCGGCGTGTCACGGCGAATGAATGCAGTACCGCGAATGTCGGTAATGTCTTCGACCTTCTCACCAAACGCCAGGCGCTGAGCCACTTCAACGATGGCCCGCTCGGCGTTGCCGTACAGCAGGATATCGGCGCAGGCATCGATCAGGATCGAATGGCGAACCTTGTCCTGCCAGTAATCGTAGTGGGCGATACGGCGCAGGGAAGCCTCGATGCCGCCGAGAACGATCGGCACATGCTTGTAGGCCTCTTTACAGCGCTGGCTGTAAACCAGACTGGCGCGGTCCGGACGCTTGCCGGCCAGGCCACCCGGGGTGTAGGCGTCGTCGGAGCGGATCTTCTTGTCGGCGGTGTAACGGTTGATCATCGAGTCCATGTTGCCGGCCGCGACGCCGAAGAACAGATTCGGCTCGCCGAGCTTCATGAAGTCGTCTTTGGACTGCCAGTTCGGCTGGGCAATGATGCCTACACGAAAGCCCTGGGCTTCCAGCAGACGGCCGATGATCGCCATGCCGAACGACGGATGGTCGACGTAGGCGTCGCCGGTCACGATGATGATGTCGCAGGAATCCCAGCCGAGCTGATCCATCTCCTCCCTGCTCATCGGCAGGAAAGGCGCTGGTCCGAAGCATTCGGCCCAGTACTTGGGATAGTCGAAAAGTGGTTTGGCTGCTTGCATGTCAGTGACCGGTAGCTAATCGATGAAAAATCGCGGGCGCGGAATATAGCACAAAAATTGACCAATTCCGACGTTAAAGGTCGGAATAGGTCATTTAGCCTTATTCGTCGTCGTCGAAGTTGTAACTACCCGGCGCCAGGTTTTCGAAGCGCGTGTACTTACCGATGAAGGCCAGGCGGATAAAGCCGATCGGGCCGTTCCGCTGTTTGCCGATAATGATTTCGGCGATGCCTTTGTGCTCGGTTTCCGGGTGATAGACCTCGTCGCGGTAAACGAACATGATCACGTCGGCGTCCTGCTCGATCGCACCCGATTCACGCAAGTCGGAGTTCACCGGGCGCTTGTTCGGACGCTGTTCGAGGGAGCGGTTGAGCTGCGACAGGGCTACCACCGGGCAGTTGAATTCTTTGGCCAGGGCCTTGAGCGAGCGGGAGATCTCGGAAATTTCGTTGGTGCGGTTGTCACCGCTGGAGCCCGGGATCTGCATCAGCTGCAGGTAGTCGATCATGATCAGGCCGACTTCGCCGTGCTCACGTACCAGGCGACGGGTACGCGCGCGCATTTCCGACGGGCTGATGCCGGCGGTATCGTCGATGAACAGCTTGCGGTCGTTGAGCAGGTTGACCGCCGAGGTCAGACGCGGCCAGTCGTCGTCTTCGAGCTGACCGGAACGCACCTTGGTCTGGTCGATACGGCCCAGGGACGAGAGCATACGCATGATCAGCGATTCACCTGGCATCTCCAGGGAGTACACCAGTACCGCCTTGTCGCTGCGCAACACGGCGTTCTCCACCAGGTTCATGGCGAAGGTGGTCTTACCCATCGACGGACGGCCGGCGACGATGATCAGGTCGGCCGGCTGCAGGCCGCTGGTCTTCTCGTCGAGATCGGTGTAGCCGGTAGACAGACCGGTGATCGCGCTGTCGGTATTGAACAGCGTGTCGATGCGGTCGATGGCCTTGGTCAGCAGGTCGTTGACCCCCACTGGGCCGCCGGTTTTCGGCCGCGCTTCGGCGATCTGGAAGATCTGCCGTTCGGCTTCATCGAGAATCTCGGCGGCGTTACGCCCCTGGGGGTTGAAGGCGCTGTCGGCAATCTCGTTGCTGATGCTGATCAGCTGACGCAGGGTCGCCCGCTCGCGGATGATCGCCGCGTAGGCCTTGATGTTGGCCACCGACGGGGTGTTCTTGGCCAGTTCGCCCAAGTAACCCAGACCGCCGATTTGCGAGCTCAGGCCTTCCTTGTCCAGCTGCTCGTGCAGGGTCACCACGTCGAACGGGGCGTTCTGGTCGGCGAGCTTGTGGATGGCACGGAAGATCAGACGGTGGTCATGCCGGTAGAAATCGCCGTCGGAGACTTGATCGAGCACTCGCTCCCAGGCGTTGTTGTCCAGCATCAGGCCACCGAGCACGGCCTGTTCGGCCTCGATGGAATGCGGCGGCACCTTCAGGGCAGAGGTTTGCAGATCATATTGCTCGGGGGCGGTTATCTCGTTCATGGCCACGCAGGAATCAGGGTGATGAAAAAGACAAAGGGCACGACCTGCAAAGCAGGATCGTGCCCGATGTTAACCGGCTGGCACTCAGGGTGCCAGCCGATTGGTCCAGCTTAGGCTGCGACAACAACCACGCGAACGGTGGCTTCAACGTCGCTGTGCAGGTGCACGGCAACGTCGTATTCGCCGACGTTACGGATGGTGCCGTTCGGCAGACGAACTTCAGCTTTGGCCACTTCAACGCCAGAGGCGGTCAGGGCGTCAGCGATGTCGTGGGTGCCGATCGAACCGAACAGCTTGCCTTCGTCACCGGCGGTGGCAGTGATGGTCACTTCCAGCTCAGCCAGTTGGGCAGCGCGAGTTTCAGCCGAAGCTTTTTTCTCTGCAGCGATTTTTTCCAGCTCAGCACGACGCTCTTCGAACGCAGCCAGGTTGGCAGCGGTAGCAGCGGTGGCTTTGCCGAATGGCAGCAGGAAGTTACGACCGTAACCGGCCTTAACATTTACCTTGTCGCCCAGGTTGCCCAGGTTGGCGACTTTTTCCAGCAGGATCAGTTCCATTTGGTAATAACCTCTTAACTTTTAACCTTCACCGTTCGCGGAATCGTTATCGGCACCTTTCGGGGGTACCTTGCGACCGCGAAAATCAATCAGGCTGTCGACAATGGCCAAAACCACGAGCAACGGATAAGTCAGCTGCATGAACAGCAGCAGTGTCACGTACATCCCGACCAACCAGAACTTGCCCAGTCGGCCCTGTGCCACCAGCCCATGCATCAGGGCGAGCCCTGCAAACATCAGCGGTACGCTGCACAGGGGCGTCAACATCGCCAGTTCAGGACCGAAATTCGGTCCCACCAGCATGAGCACCACCAGTACCAGCGTCGGCACCAGGGGAAGCCTGACCGCTTGAAACTCGCGACCAAAACCTCCCGGGTTATACAACACTGCCTGCCAGTAACGACCCAACATCAGGGCCAGCACACTGACGGCTTGCAACAATGCCGCTATGAGGCCGTTGAGCACCGGTGCGATCAGGCTGCCCAGGCGGGCCCGCTCCTCTACCGACAACTGCTGGTAGAGACCGTCGAGCATCTGCGGCAGGGCTTTTTCAAGCGCTCCAGCCAGAGCTTCGATCGGTTCGCGGAACACCGAACCCAGGACCACGCCATACACCAGGCCCATGGCGATGCTGAACAACAGCACCCGGTTCCAGGATTGACCGGCGCGCAACAGCGCAGCCAGCCCCAGCGTCCCCAGCAACACCATCAAGGTGCGCGGCTCGCCGAAGAACCACCAGGCCAACGCCGGCAATAATGCCCAGGCGAGGACTCCGGAGGCGTCCTTGAAACCGCGCCGCAGGAACACCAGGCTCCCGGCGGCGGCACTCAACCAGAACAACAGCGGCAACGCCGCACAACCCACCACCACCAGGGTGGCTTGCACGCGACCGCGCATGATGAAATCAGCTAAGGCGCGCATGCATTCTATCCTTTGCTACTTGTCGACGACCCGGTCTCAGCGGCCGTGGCTGTCGGTGTAGGGCAGCAGGGCCAGGAAGCGGGCGCGCTTGATAGCGGTAGCCAGCTGACGCTGATAACGAGCTTTGGTACCGGTGATACGGCTTGGAACGATCTTGCCGGTTTCGGATACGTAAGCTTTCAGGGTGTTGAGATCTTTGTAATCGATCTCTTTCACGTCTTCAGCAGTGAAGCGGCAGAATTTACGACGACGGAAGAAACGTGCCATGTAATAGGCTCCTCAAAAGGTCCGTGGATTACTCGTCAGCGTTATCGCTGTTGTCGCTGTCATTGCTGTCGTCGCCATCGGCGCTGTCAGCATGCTCAGGACGGTCGCGACGCTCACGGCGCTCACTGCGGTTTTCTTCAGCCTTGAGCATCTCGGACTGGCCGGTGACGGCTTCGTCGCGACGGATGACCAGGTTACGGATCACGGCATCGTTGTAGCGGAAGTTGTCTTCCAGCTCGGCCAGGGCCTTGCCGGTGCACTCAACGTTCAGCATCACGTAGTGAGCCTTGTGAACATTGTTGATTGCGTAGGCCAGTTGACGACGGCCCCAGTCTTCCAGACGGTGGATCTTGCCGCCGTCTTCTTCGATCAGCTTGGTGTAACGCTCAACCATGCCGCCGACTTGCTCGCTCTGGTCAGGGTGGACCAGAAAGATGATTTCGTAATGACGCATGAATGCTCCTTACGGGTTGTAGTCTGCCACCAGAGTGGTCAGACAAGGAGTGAATGACACTGTATGTCTTGCCTTGGGTGAAGGCGCGTGAACGCCTGCCAACATGGCAAGGGGCGCAATTGTAGAGAAGCGCCGGGGGACAAGCAAGGGAATTGGTGAATTATTGAGCAGCACCGCGTAGATGCTATCGCCGGCAAGGCCGGCTCCCACAAGGTCAGGTGTAGCCCATTCTTGTGGGAGCCGGCATTGCCGGCGATGGACTGCAAAAGCAGCCCCGGGAAGATCAACCTTTGGCTTTGGCGTTACGCTGACGAACGGCTTCGAACAGGCACACGCCAGTCGCCACCGACACGTTCAGGCTGCTGACGCTACCGGCCATCGGCAGCTTGACCAGAAAGTCACAGTGCTCACGGGTCAGGCGGCGCATGCCCTTGCCTTCGGCACCCATGATCAGGATGGTCGGCCCGGTCAGGTCTTGCTGGTACAGCTCCTGCTCGGCTTCGCCAGCGGTGCCGACAACCCACAGGCCACGCTGCTGGAGCTTCTCCAGGGTACGCGCCAGGTTGGTCACCGCTACCAGCGGGATTACCTCGGCAGCGCCGCAGGCGACCTTGCGCACTGCCGGCGTCAGGGTGGCCGACTTGTCTTTCGGCACGATCACCGCCAGGGCACCGGCGGCATCGGCGGTACGCAGGCAGGCACCGAGGTTGTGCGGATCGGTCACACCGTCGAGCACCAGAATCAGCGGCGCGCCTTCGCTGCGATCAAGCAACTCCTCAAGCATCGCCTCACCCCACACCTGGCTTGGGCTGACTTCAGCCACAACACCCTGGTGCACGCCCTCAACCCAGGCGTCCATTTCACGACGCTCGGCCTGGCCGACAGCAACCCGGTTCTGCCCGGCCAGGTCGACGATGACCTGCACGCGCGGGTCGCTACGCCCCTCCGACAACCAGATCTGCTTGACCCGCTTGGGGTGATGACGCAACAGGGCTTCTACGGCGTGAACGCCGTAGATTTTTTCCAACTGACTCATGACTTGGCCTTGGGTTTACGTGATCCAGAGCCGGCTTTTGGCGGCCCCTTGCGATGCTTGCTGGGTTTCTCCGACGACTTGCCGCCTTTGGAAGCCGGCTTGCCGCTGGCGTGCTTGGCATCGGACATCAGCGCCTTCTTCATTTCCCGGCTTTTGCGCACTTCGGCGTTCTTCGCCGCGGCATGTGAAGGGAAGTAAGCTTCGGCGGTTTCGTTCTTTTTGCTCCGGCGCGCAGGCTCGGCCTTGGTCACTTCGGCCTTGTCGAGCACCGGTACCGCCTTGCCATCCTGCGGACGTACGCCTTCAGACCGCTGCTTGCGGCCAATCGGCGCCTTCAGGGTGTTCTCGGCCATCTCGAAGTCGATCTTGCGCTGCTCGAGGTCGACGCGCATTACCCGCACTTCAACCGTGTCACCGAGGCGGAAGCTGCGACCGGTACGTTCACCGGCCAGGCGATGGTGCACAGGGTCGAAGTGGTAGTAATCGCCCGGCAAGGCGCTGACATGCACCATGCCTTCGACGTAGATGTCGGTCAGCTCGACGAACAGGCCAAAGCCGGTCACCGCGGTGATCACACCCGGGAAGCTCTCGCCGACGCGGTCTTTCATGTACTCGCACTTGAGCCAGTTGACCACGTCGCGGGTGGCCTCGTCGGCCCGCCGCTCGCTCATCGAGCACTGCTCGCCGAGCTGTTCCAGAGTCGCCTCGTCGTACGGGTAGATGCGTGCCTTTGGAATGCTCATGGCACCGGCGCGCTTGACGTGCGGGGTTTCCTGACGCGAACGGATCACGCTGCGGATCGCCCGGTGGGTCAGCAGGTCCGGGTAGCGGCGAATCGGCGAGGTGAAGTGGGTGTACGCCTCGTAATTCAAGCCGAAGTGGCCGTTGTTATCGGCGCTGTACACCGCCTGGCTCAGGGAACGCAGCATCACGGTCTGGATCAGGTGGAAGTCCGGACGACCGGCGATACCTGCCAGCAGCGCCTGGTAATCCTTCGGCGACGGACCGTCTTTGCCTTTGTGCAACGACAGACCCAGTTCACCGAGGAAGGCGCGCAGTTTTTCCAGACGCTCCGGCGGCGGACCGTCGTGAACACGGTACAGGGCCGGAATTTCGTGTTTTTTGAGGAACTCGGCGGTGGCCACGTTGGCCGCCAGCATGCATTCCTCGATCAGCTTGTGGGCGTCGTTGCGCACGGTCGGCCGGATTTCGGCGATCTTGCGCTCGGAGCCGAAGATGATCCGGGTTTCCTGGGTTTCGAAGTCGATCGCGCCACGGGTATGACGGGCCGCCAACAGCACCTTGTACAGGGCATAGAGCTGCTTGAGGTCCGGCACCACTTCGCTGTACTGCTCGCGCAGGGCTTTGCCTTCACGGGTACGCGCATGCTCGAGCATGCTGCTGACCTTGTTGTAGGTCAGCCGCGCGTGGGAGTGGATCACCGCTTCGTAGAACTGGTAATCGACCATCTGCCCGGACTTGTTGATGGTCATTTCGCAGACCATCGCCAGCCGGTCGACGTGCGGGTTCAGCGAGCACAAGCCGTTGGAGAGTTCTTCGGGCAGCATCGGAATGACGCGCTCGGGGAAGTACACCGAGTTGCCACGCACCTGGGCTTCGGCATCCAGGGCCGAGCCCAGGCGCACGTAGCTGGAAACGTCGGCGATCGCCACGTACAGGCGCCAGCCACCGGAGAACAGGCGCAGTTTGCCCAGGCTCTCGCAGTACACCGCATCGTCGAAGTCGCGGGCGTCTTCGCCGTCGATGGTGACGAACGGCAGATGGCGCAGGTCGACGCGATGCTCTTTGTCCTTCTCTTCGACTTCCGGCTTGAGCTTGCGTGCTTCCTTGATCACGGCTTCTGGCCAGACGTGGGGAATGTCGTAGCTGCGCAAGGCAACATCGATTTCCATGCCCGGCGCCATGTAGTTGCCGATCACTTCAGTGACATCGCCCTGGGGCTGGAAGCGCGGGGTTGGCCAGTGGGTGATCTTCACCTCGACGAACTGACCGATCTTCGCCCCGCCGTTACGACCCGGCGTGATCAGCACTTCCTGCTGAACCTTGGGGTTGTCCGGGGTAACGAAGCCGATACCGCCTTCTTCGAAATAGCGGCCAACGATGGTTTCGTGGGCACGCGAGATCACTTCGACCACCACGCCTTCGCGGCGGCCGCGACGGTCCAGACCGGAGACACGGGCCAGGGCACGGTCGCCATCGAACACCAGGCGCATTTGTGCCGGGCTGAGGAACAGGTCGTCGCTGCCGTCATCCGGGATCAGGAAACCAAAGCCGTCGCGGTGGCCGGCAATGCGGCCGAGGATCAGGTCGAGCTTGTCTACCGGGGCATAAGTGCCGCGCCGGGTATAGATCAGCTGACCGTCGCGTTCCATCGCGCGCAGGCGGCGGCGCAAGGCTTCGATCTGGTCTTCGGTGGTAAGACCGAACTCTTCGACCAGTTGCTCACGGGCAGCCGGCGAGCCGCGCTCGTCCAGACGCTGCAGGATCAGCTCACGGCTAGGAATAGGGTTTTCGTATTTTTCCGCTTCACGAGCGGCCTCGGGATCGAGGGTCTGCCAATCGGCCATTAGGAGGGGTTCACCTTGTCTATATAAGGGTTAGTTTGGCATAGGCGTATTGAAACCGGAAATTTCAGGCTTGGACAGCCCTCTCAGAGCCCCCTGGATGCTGCCAAAACCATCATAAGGAACAATGACTTGAAAATTTTAAGATTTTTTCTGCACGGGGCTTTACAGCTCTCAGAGGCATCCGTATAGTGCGCACCACAACGACGGACAGCGTCGTTATAGTTGAGATGCAACCTGATGTGAAGCATCATGTGACCTCAGCGAAATGCCCAGATGGTGAAATTGGTAGACACGCCAGCTTCAGGTGCTGGTGACCTTACGGTCGTGGAAGTTCGAGTCTTCTTCTGGGCACCAATTTCAAATCTTAGAACTGCCCCGCGCTTCTGAGATTTACTGCAACACGCTACACTGTTTTCGTTACAAGCTACACCGCTTCATTTTGCCCAGATGGTGAAATTGGTAGACACGCCAGCTTCAGGTGCTGGTGACCTTACGGTCGTGGAAGTTCGAGTCTTCTTCTGGGCACCAATTCAGATCAAACCCGCGAAAGCGGGTTTTTTCGTTTCTGCCCTCCTCGTTTTCTTGCTTGCTGCCTCGAAACAACCGATAGCCTGCTCATGAAATTCCTCTCATGCAGGCATCTGAGAAGCGATATCGTTTATCATTGTTTCCAGATATGTAGCCGCAAGCGAGGAAGTACCCGCATGACGTTCCGCAATGCCCCCCTATTGCGCGGCCTGGCCGTTTCTCTTTTGACCCTGCTGCTCGGCGCTCCCGCCGCCATGGCCGCCGATCCTGTTTCTCTGACCCTGTACAACGGCCAGCACAAGGAAATCGGTGATGCCATCGCCAAGGCCTACGAGGCCAAGACCGGCATCCACATCAACATCCGCAAGGGCAGCAGCAACCAGCTGGCCAGCCAGATCATCGAAGAAGGCGAGCGCTCGCCAGCCGATGTCATCTACACCGAAGAGTCGCCACCGCTGAACAACCTGGGCGAGCTCGGCCTGCTGGCCAAGATCGACGAGTCGACCCTGCAGGTACTGCCCAAAGAATTCGTCGCAACCAACGGTACCTGGATGGGCGTGACCGCACGCACCCGGGTGGTGGCGTTCAACCCGAAAGTCATCGACGAGAAAGAGCTGCCACCTTCGGTGATGGACTTCGCCAGCCCCGAATGGGAAGGCAAGATCGGTTTCGTGCCGACCAGCGGTGCATTCCAGGAACAGGCCGTGGCCATTCTCAAGCTGCACGGCCGCGACGCCGCCGAAGAATGGCTGACGGGCCTGAAGGCCTTCGGCAAGACCTACACCAACAACATGGTTGCCCTCAAGGCCGTGGAAAACGGTGAAGTGGCGGCGGTGCTGGTCAACAACTACTACTGGTACGCCCTGAAAAAAGAGCGTGGCCAGCTGGATTCGAAACTCTACTACCTGGCTGACGGCGACGTCGGCGGCCTGATGACCATTTCCGGCGCCGCTGCCGTGAAGGCCAGCAAACACCCGAAAGAAGCCCAGGCACTGCTGGCCTGGATGGCCAGCGAAGAAGGTCAGCGCGTGATCACCCAGACCACCGCCGAGTATCCGTTGCACAAAGGCATGGTTTCGGACCAGGGCCTGAAGCCGTTCGAAGACCTGCGCCCACCGAAAATCACCCCGGCCGATCTGGGTAACGCTGAAGAGGCCCTGGAGCTTGAACGCGAAGTTGGCCTGCTCTGATGAGTGCAGCCGTACCCGCACCCGCACTGAGCCGCCGCTACGTCCCCAAGCGCAAGCGCCCTTCGATCTGGGTTGTGCTACCGGTGCTGTTGCTGGTCGGCCTGAGCCTGCTGCCCCTGCTCTATGTCGCCCTGAAAGCCTGGGAAGCCGGCTGGCGGGAAGCCTTGCACCTGCTCTGGCGCCCGTTTGTCTGGGGCCTGATGCGCAATACCCTGATGCTGATGGCCGGCGTCACCCTGGCCTGCATGGCCCTGGGCGTGTCACTGGCCTGGCTACTGGAGCGCAGTGACCTGCCAGGACGGCGCTTATGGGGCGTGATTCTGTGCCTGCCTTTCGCCGTGCCGGCCTTTGTCAGCGGCTTTACCTGGGTATCCCTGAGCCCGCGCTTCGAAGGCCTGGGCGGCGCCATTCTGGTGATGAGCCTGTCCAAGTACCCGCTGGTGTTCCTACCAGTGGCGGCAACCCTGCGCAACCTCGACACCTCCCTGGAGGAATCGGCGCGCACCTTGGGGCAAAATCGCTGGGGCGTGTTCTTCAGAATCACCCTGCCACTGCTCTGGCCATCGATTCTCGGCGGCAGCCTGCTGATCGCCCTGCACATGCTGGTGGAGTTCGGCGCCCTGTCGATCCTCGGCCTGCAGACATTCACCACGGCGATCTACCAGCAGTTCGAACTGGAGTTCAGCAACGCCAACGCGGCGATGCTGTCCGCAGTGCTGTTGTTCATGTGCCTGCTGATGCTCTGGTTTGAGCTGCGCGTACGCGGCAAGGCGCAGCATGTACGCATTGGCCAGGGCGTGGCGCGACGCGGCGCACCGATTCGCCTGCGCGCCTGGATGCCAGCGGGGCAACTGTATTGCCTGATCCTGGCACTGCTGGGCAGCGGCATTCCGCTGGGCATGCTGGGTTACTGGTTGAGCGTTGGTTCGTCCGCAGCCTTTCCGGTTGCCGACATCAGCCGTGCGCTGTTCTCGTCGCTGTCGCTGTCGCTGGGTGGCGCCGGCCTGAGCTTGCTGCTGGCGCTGCCGGTCAGTTTCCTGGTGGTGCGCTACAAAGGCCGCCTGGCGATCTGGGCCGAGCGTTTGCCCTACCTGCTGCACGCTCTGCCCGGCCTGGTGATCGCCTTGACTCTGGTGTACTTCGCCCTGCACTACGTGCCGGCGCTGTACCAGACCACCGGATTGTTGCTGCTGGCCTATGCCCTGTTGTTTCTGCCACTGGCCCAGGCGCCGGTACGCACGGCACTGAACAAGGCGGCACCGCAGCTTGAAGAAGCGGCGCGCACCCTTGGAGCGACGCAGTTCACGGCATTCTGCAGAGTCACCCTGCCGATTATCTTCCCGGCCCTGGCGGCAGCATTTGCCCTGGTGTTTCTCGATGCCATGAAGGAGCTGACCGCAACCCTGCTGCTCAGCCCGACCGGCATGACCACCCTGGCCACTGAAGTCTGGGCGCACACCGCCAACGTCGAGTTCGCGGCGGCGGCACCTTATGCAGCGCTGCTGATTCTGGTGTCGGGGCTGCCGGTGTATTTGTTGACTACGCGGATGTATCTGAATCGCGCTTGAAAGCCTCTGGGGCTGCTTGCGCAGCCCATCGCCGGCAAGGCCAGCTCCCACAAAATCAGCTGCACACCATCTGTGGGAGCCGGCCTTGCCGGCGATTGGCCCTATCAGGCACGGAACTGCCCAAGGCTGGCCTTGAGCTGCGCCGCCAGGTCATCCAGCACCTTGCTACTGGCAGTGGTCTGCATCACCACCTCGGCAGCACGCTCGGCCTGGGCATGAATGGTCTGCACCCGTCCACGCACAGCCTGAGCACCTTGCGCCTGTTGCTCGGCCGCACGGGTAGCCAGGCCAATCGCCGCATGTACCTGCTCAACCGAGGCCTGCAACGACTGCTGCAAGCGCGCATTGTCACGCAGCACCAACAGACCTTCGCTGGCCTGACGCCCAGCCTGACTGATCGCCGCGACCGCTTCCTTCGCCCCTTGCTGCAGCGCGCCGATATGCGCCTGGATATCGCCGGTTGAGCTCTGGGTCTTGCTCGCCAAGGCCCGCACTTCGTCAGCGACCACGGCAAAGCCGCGCCCGGTCTCACCGGCCCGCGCCGCCTCGATCGCAGCGTTGAGCGCCAGCAGGTTGGTCTGCTCGGCGATACCGTGAATCACCGTCAACACCACCTCGATCTGCTCGCTTTGCTGAGCCAGGCGCTCGATGACTTTCGAGCCAGTCTCGACCTGCCCGGCCAGCTCTTCGATGAGCTTGGCCACCTGGGTCGAAGTCCGGCTGTTTTCGTCGGTGGCCTGACGGATATCCACCACTTGCTGCAACGCCGACTGCATGGCGTGGCTCTCGGCCTGGGCCTCATCGGCCATGCTCGACAAGTCGCGCAGGCTGGCCGCCACTTCGTCACGCTGCAATTCAGCCGCAGCATCGGCACCGGCATTGCGCTTAGCCATGACGCCGATCTCGACGCCCGTGCGCTGTGCCACTTCACCTGCCTCACGGACAATTGGCTGCAACTTGTCGACAAACTGGTTAACCGCGGCCGCCATATCGCCAATCTCGTCGCGGCTGTCGATGGTCACGCGCTTGGTCAGGTCACCTTCACCCGCCGCCAGATCGTTCAGCGCAGCGATCAGCAGACGCAGCTTGTTGACCACCCGCCGCCCCAGCACCACCGCCACCACCAGCAGCACGCCGAGCCCGACCAGCGCCAGGCCTACGCCTATATTCCAGCGCAGCGTTGCCGCAGCCTCCTGGACACTCTGCGAGGTGTTGGCCTGCATGCCAGCAGCACTGGCCTGTGCCGCCTCCAGGCGCGCGCGCAGGGCCTTGTTACTGTCTGCTGCGGCGCCCACCAGGCTCTCGCCAACCAACTGATCACCACTGGCGATCAAGGCCGAGAAGCGCTTGTCGAGGGCGACCAGTTCGGCATCCACTGCCGCGGTGGAAACGCCCATCAGTACCTTGCCGATCTCGACGCCGTTAGGGCTGATCGATGCCTCGACGAAGTACACCGAGGGATCATTGCGCGCAGCGTCGAGGACCTTGTCCAGCGCTCGTTCACCCTGGCCCTTTTCCAGCAAGACCTGGTTGATCGGGTTCTGCCGGTTCAGGTAACGGGTCAGGTGCTGCCCCTGGGCATCGTCGTACACCACAAACAGCACACTGGGGTTGCGCTGGGCACGCCGGGAGAACTCCGACAGGGTCGGCACATCGTTGTCCCACATGGCCCGCGGGGCGACCGAGGCCAGCAGTTCAGCCATGTCATTGGCCGAGTCCTTGAGATTTTTCTCCAGGGTCGCCCGCAACTGGGCCTGCTCGCCTTGCAGACGAGCCGAAAGCCCAGCGGTCAGACGCTGGCGGGTACTGGCAGAAAGGCTATCGAGCCCGGCACTGACTTCCTGCCCGGCCTGCTCGAGCTCGGCGGACAATTTCTGGCTATCGGCACCCAATCGCTTGCCCAAATCGGCCTCGAGTGTGGTGACCGTGCTCCGGGTCAGCGCGACCGCGACCAGCACCTGCACCAAAAGAGCGATACCAAGGGCAACAAAGACCGGCCGCAACAGGCGGCTTCGTAACAGTGAGAGAACGGCAGACACGTAAGAACCCTCTACTACTGGGGCCATTAAAATGATGGCAACCCGAAAGCGATTCTTACAGCAAAGGTTGTGCCGAACAGCAGGCAGAAACGACAAAGGCCCCTATGAAGGGGCCTTTGCTTTTACATCAATCGCGACTCAGGCGAACGGGTGACGCAGCACGATGGTCTCGTTGCGGTCCGGGCCGGTGGAGACGATGTCGATTGGCGCGCCGATCAACGCTTCAATGCGCTTGATGTAAGCACGAGCGTTGGCTGGCAGCTCTTCCAGGGTCTTGGCACCCACGGTCGATTCGGTCCAACCCGGCACTTCTTCGTACACAGGCTGCAGACCCACGTAGCTGTCAGCGTCAGTCGGAGCAACGTCGTTACCTTCTGCATCTTTGTAGCCGACGCAGATGTTGATGGTTTCCAGACCGTCGAGCACGTCCAGTTTGGTCAGGCAGATGCCCGAGATGCTATTCACATCGATAGCGCGACGCAGGATAACGGCATCGAACCAGCCGCAACGACGAGCACGGCCGGTCGTCGCGCCAAACTCGTGACCTTGTTTAGCCAGATGCGCACCTACCTCGTCGAACAGTTCAGTCGGGAATGGACCCGAGCCTACGCGCGTGGTGTAAGCCTTGGTGATGCCCAGGATGTAGTCCAGGAACATAGGGCCAACACCCGAACCGGTAGCGACACCACCAGCGGTGGTGTTCGAACTGGTCACATAGGGGTAGGTACCGTGGTCGATGTCCAGCAACGAACCTTGGGCGCCTTCGAACATGATGTCTTTGCCAGCGCGACGCAGGTCGTGCAGCTCAGCGGTAACGTCCAGCATCAGCGGCTTGAGCAGCTCAGCGTATTCTTTGCATTCAGCCAGGGTCTTGTCGAAGTCAATGGCTGGCTCTTTGTAGTAACCGACCAGCATGAAGTTGTGGTACTCCACCAGTTCACGCAGCTTGTCTTCAAAGCGCGGCATGTTGAGCAGGTCGCCAACACGCAGGCCACGGCGCGCGACCTTGTCTTCGTAGGCTGGGCCGATGCCGCGACCGGTAGTACCGATCTTCAGCTCGCCGCGCGCCTTTTCACGGGCCTGGTCCAGCGCAACGTGGAAGGACAGGATCAGCGGGCAGGACGGGCTGATACGCAGGCGCTCGCGCACCGGTACACCCTTCTCTTCCAGCTTGGTGATCTCACGCAGCAGGGCGTCCGGTGCAACCACCACGCCGTTGCCGATCAGGCACTGTACGCCTTCGCGCAGCACGCCAGACGGGATCAGGTGCAGCACGGTCTTTTCACCGTCGATCACCAGGGTGTGGCCCGCGTTGTGGCCACCTTGGTAGCGCACTACGGCGGCAGCATGTTCGGTCAGCAGATCAACGATCTTGCCTTTGCCCTCATCACCCCACTGGGTGCCCAGGACTACGACATTCTTACCCATAACACTTGTCCTCATTCGCGCAAACTTGGCGCCGGCTCGTACCGGCGGGGAATCTCAAATGGCCAGCGGCAGTACCTGCCAAAGCCCGTTTTGCTGAATCAATTGCCGATCGCAATCCGCCTCGACGGCGGCAGTCAATGGCTGCCCAGGCAATGCCTGAACCACCCGCTGACCTTCACTGCGCAATTGGCAGACCAACTGCCAGAGTGCTGCATCGCTGCTGTCGGGCATCCAGATCCCGCCAGACGGCAACACAACCTCGGCCCGCCCCAGTGTGACCAGGGTCTTCAAATCCGTGGAGAAACCGGTAGCCGGGCGCGCCCGGCCAAAGTCCGCTCCGATGTCGTCGTAACGACCGCCCTGGGCGATCGACTGACCAACGCCCGGGACGAAGACGGCAAACACTACGCCAGTGTGGTAGTGATAACCGCGCAATTCGCCCAGGTCGAAATACAGCGGCAGCTCTGGATAGCGAGCTGCCAGGCGCTCGGCGATGGCCAGCAGGTCATCCAGGGCTGCCAGCACGGCAGCCGGCGCACGTCCCAGACGCACGCGCGCCTCGGCCAGCACTTCACGACCGCCGCACAGCTCAGTCAGCGAGCGCAGCATGGCGGCAAGATCCGCCGGCAGGTTGGCGGTCAGCTCGATCACTTCATCGATAGCCTTGCGCTGCAGGGCATCGAACAGCTGCTGTTCGACCGCGCCAGACAAACCGGCCGCACGGGCCAGGCCGCGATAGATACCGACATGACCGAGGTCCATGTGCACATCCGGCACGTCGGCCAGTTGCAGCATGGCCAGCATCAGGCTGATTACTTCAACGTCGCTGACCGGGCTGGCGTCGCCGTACAGCTCGGCACCGAGCTGGATCGGGCTGCGCGAAGTCGACAGCGCACGCGGCAAGGCGTGCAGCACGCTACCGGCATAACACAGACGGCTCGGGCCTTCACGACGCAGGGTGTGCGCATCGATGCGCGCGACCTGCGGGGTGATGTCGGCACGAAAACCCATCTGCCGACCCGACTGTGGGTCAATGACCTTGAACGTGCGCAGATCCAGGTCCTGGCCGGCACCGGTAAGCAGCGATTCCAGGTACTCGATATGCGGAGTCACGACGAACTCGTAACCCCAGCTCTGGAACAGATCCAACACCTGACGACGCGCGATCTCGATGCGCGCCGCCTCAGGTGGCAGTACTTCTTCGATGCCATCTGGCAGCAGCCAGCGGTCTACCGTTGCCATTACGCCATTTCCCCTTTGGTCCGGGCGGCCTGCCCGCAGGCTTGCCTTGAGTGAAGCAGGTATCGCCAAACTATGACGCGCAGCACTGATTCCAGCGCAACCGCCGTGCCGATACCCTCAAATACCTTGGGCTGCGCTGTAGACCGGCGACGGCTCGCGGCCGTTCGGTCTTGCAGACGCAAAAAAGCCGGGAATTTCCCGGCTGCCGCATCATACACCCGTTTTCTCGCAGGATCACCCCGCCAGGCGTTTTAACCGCCCGGTGGGGTGCAACCTGACTACTTGGCCTTGTCCATGAAGCGGAAGAACTCGCTGCTCGGATCGAGCACCAGTACATCGCTCTTGTTGGCAAAGCTTTCGCGGTAGGCCTTGAGACTGCGGTAGAACGCGTAGAAGTCCTGGTCCTGACCATAGGCCTTGGCGTAGATCGACGCCGCCTGGGCATCACCATCACCACGGGTCTCTTCCGATTCCCGATAGGCTTCGGCCAGCAGGACACGGCGCTGACGGTCGGCGTCGGCACGAATACCTTCGGCCAGCTCGTTACCCTTGGCGCGGTGTTCGCGGGCCTCACGCTCACGCTCGGTGCTCATACGCTCGAACACGCTGCGGTTTACTTCCTTGGGCAGGTCGATGGCCTTGACGCGAACGTCGACCACTTCGATACCCAGCTCCTTGCTGGCCATACGGTTCAGCGAGGCAGTGATGTCAGCCATCAGCGCGTCACGTTCACCGGAAACCACTTCGTGCAGGGTACGTTTACCGAACTGGTCACGCAGGCCGCTTTCCAGACGGCGCGACAGACGTTCGTCGGCGATCTGCTTGAGGCCCGAAGTCGCGGTGTAGAAACGCTCGGCGTCCTTGACCCGCCACTTGGCGTAGGCATCGACCATCACCGCTTTCTTTTCCAGGGTCAGGAAGCGCTGGGTCGGGGCGTCCAGGGTCATCAGGCGGGCGTCGAACTTGCGCACCTGGTTGACGTACGGAATCTTCACATGCAGGCCAGGCTGAACATCGGTCTGAACCACACGACCGAATCGCAGCATTACCGCACGCTCGGTCTGCGAGACGATGTAGAAGCTGTTCCAGGCCACGATCGCCAGCACCACGCCAACGATCAGGGCGATCAGCGATTTATTGCTCATCAGCGGCTCTCCCTAGTACGCAACTGTGTTTGCTGCTGTTGCAGCTCAGCTGCCGCGCGATTGGCCGCGTCGTTGGCCGAAGCCGGGACGCTTACTGGAACACTGCTGCTACGGCTGCCTTCAACCATCTTGTCCAGCGGCAGGTACAGCAGGTTGCTCTGGCCATCCTTACCGGAAACCAGGACCTTACTGGTGTTGCTGTAGACTTCCTGCATGGTGTCCAGGTACAGACGCTGACGGGTCACTTCAGGTGCCTTGCGGTACTCGGCGACCAGCTTGGTGAAGCGATCAGCCTCACCCTTGGCGCGCGAGACGACTTCGTCGCGATAACCGTTGGCATCCTCGATGATCCGCTGGGCCTGACCACGCGCTTCCGGCACCACGCCATTGGCGTAGGATTCGGCCTGGTTGCGGGCACGCTGCTCGTCTTCACGGGCACGGATCACGTCGTCGAAGGCTTCCTGCACTTCACGCGGGGCTGCCGCGCTCTGTACGTTGACCTGGGTGACGGTGATACCGGTACGGTAGGTATCGAGGAAACGCTGCAGGCGCTCCTTGATTTCCACGGCCATCTGCTCACGACCTTCGGTCAGTACCTTGTCCATGGCGGTGGAACCCACCACATGGCGCAGGGCGCTGTCGGTCGCATGCTGCAGGCTGACTTCAGGCTGATCGACGTTCAGCACGAAATCCTGCAGGTTGGTGATCTTGTACTGCACGGTCAGCGGCACTTCGACGATGTTCTCGTCTTCGGTGAGCATCTGCCCCTGCTTGGTATAAGCACGCTCACGCGTGACGTTTTCCATGTACTTGCGATCGATCGGCGGGAAGTAGATGTTCAGGCCCGGCCCTACGGTTTCGTAGTATTTACCGAAGCGCAGCACTACCGCCTGCTCCTGTTCGTCGACCACATACACGGCGCTGTACAGCCAGATAGCTGCCAGCACGGCCAGACCGATGCCGAGCAGGCCGAAGCCACCGCCCTTGCCGATGCCGTTGTCACCGCCGCGTTTTTTACCACTGCCGAACATGCCGTTCAGGCTGTCCTGCAGCTTGCGGAAGGCCTCGTCAAGATCCGGCGGCCCTTTCTTGTCGCCACCACGGCGCCCGCCCCACGGATCCTGATTGTTCGAGTTGCCACCCGGCTCATTCCAAGCCATAGCGCTCTCCATCTGATAAAGCAAAGACGCACCCACGGCGCGCCGTCCAATGCTACAGAATGCCTGTCACGGCTGCCCGACCGCGTCGCCGGGCTTTTATTGCAAAGTGTGTTGCTCGATGAACTCCGCCGGCTTCAAGCCTTCGCGAGTGACCAGGCGATTGAACTCGACCCGCGACACCCGAATGGCTAGAAGACTGCTGCCTTCATCGTCGTGCTCTTCGCCCTGCACTGCGCCCAATGCAAAGAATTGCGCGCGCAATCGCGCGAAACGCTGTTCAAGGCGCAAGGTTCCGATAAACAGGTCATCCCCCAGCAACTCGGCGACTGCCTGCCCCACCAGTTCCAGGCCGCGCCCATCACGCGCCGAGACCCAGACCCGCTGCGGCTTGCCGTCGGCATCGCGCTGAATCTGTGGCTCGACACCCTCAAGCAGGTCGAGTTTGTTATAGACCTCGAGGATCGGCAAGCCTTCTGCACCAATCTCCCCCAACACCGCCATGACCTGCTCGATCTGCTCCATGCGATCAGGCTCATGGGCGTCGATCACATGCAGCAGTAGATCTGAGTTGCTCGACTCTTCGAGCGTAGCCCGAAAAGCTTCGACCAGCTTGTGTGGCAGGTGGCGAATGAAACCCACGGTATCGGCCAGCACGATCGGCCCGACGTCGTCGAGCTCAAGCCGGCGCAGGGTCGGGTCGAGGGTCGCGAACAACTGGTCGGCCGCGTAGACCTCGGATTGGGTCAGGGCATTGAACAGGGTCGATTTGCCGGCGTTGGTATAGCCGACCAGGGACACCGACGGGATATCTGCCCGCTTGCGCCCGCGGCGAGCCTGCTCGCGCTGGCTGCGGACCTTCTCCAGCCGCGCCTTGATCTGGCGCAGACGCACCCGCAACAGGCGCCGGTCGGTTTCCAGCTGGGTTTCACCCGGGCCGCGCAGACCGATACCGCCTTTCTGCCGCTCAAGGTGTGTCCAGCCGCGTACCAGCCGCGTGCTCATGTACTCAAGCTGAGCCAGTTCGACCTGCAGCTTGCCTTCATGGGTACGCGCCCGCTGGGCGAAGATGTCGAGAATCAGACCGGTGCGGTCAAGCACGCGACACTCGAAGGCTCGCTCGAGGTTACGTTCCTGACTGGGGGTGAGGGTGTGATTGAAAATCACCAAATCTACCTGCTCGGCTTTGACCAGGTCGCGCAACTCCTCGACCTTGCCGCTGCCAATCAGGTATTTGGCGGTGGGCTGATGTCGCGCCACATTGGCGAACACGACTATATCGGCCCCAGCCGACAGTGCCAGCTCCCGAAACTCCTGCGGATCTTCGCGCGCCTCAGGGTTCTGACCTTCCAAGTGAACGAGGACTGCCCGCTCACCACCACCGTGGCGCTCAAAGAACAAAGCAGACTCCTATCAGGCGTTACCTGGCTCAGCGTCGCCATGCTCGGATTCGGATGCGCTTGGCAGACGGATCGGACGCACAGGAACCACTGTCGAGATAGCGTGCTTGTAAACCATCTGGCTGACGGTGTTTTTCAGCAGGATCACGAACTGGTCGAAGGATTCGATCGTGCCTTGCAGCTTGATGCCGTTAACCAGATAGATCGAAACCCCAACTTTTTCCTTTCTCAAAGTATTCAAGTAAGGGTCTTGTAGCGAATGCCCTTTTGACATATGCCGCACTCCTGTAAGGATCAATAGTAAAAAAAATCAAAGAAAAACTGATGGCTCAAGCCGCCCCACCCCAAGGATAGACGGCAATTACAAGGACTCAGCCCAATATGGAGACCGATCCCAGGTATTTCAAGGTGCGAGACAGATTGTCGCAAGCCAGGCTGTCCAACCAATGCAGGTCAGCCCAACTACGCAACCAGGTGAATTGCCGTTTCGCCAATTGGCGAGTGGCAATAATGCCGCGCTCCTGCATTTCAACTGATGTTAACTTGCCATCAAGATGATCCCAGACCTGGCGATAACCAACCGCCCGTATAGACGGCAGTCCCGCGTGCAAGTCACTTCTGGCTCGCAGCAATCGGACCTCGTCAACGAAGCCCTGTTCCAGCATTTGCCCAAATCGTAGCGCAATCCGCTCGTGCAACACGTGACGGTCGGCAGGCGCAATGGCCAGGCTGGCGACAGTATAGGGCAAATGACCCGCCGCCGAAGGGCCTGCGGCGCTACTTTCCGCGGATTGACGCTGGCGATGAGCCGTCATTGTCAGGCCGCTGACCCGATAAACCTCGAGCGCGCGAATCAGGCGCTGGGGGTCATTGGGGTGAATTCTCGCTGCCGATTCCGGGTCGACCGCTGCCAACTGTTGGTGCAGCCCTTGCAATCCAAGGCGTGCAGCCTCTTCTTCGAGTTCGGCACGCACCTGCGGGTCGGCCGCGGGCATGTCGGCCAGGCCTTCGAGCAGGGCCTTGTAATAGAGCATGGTGCCACCGACCAGCAGCGGTATTTTGCCGCGTGCGGTGATATCGGCCATGGCCTCCAGTGCATCACGACGAAAATCGGCAGCCGAATAGCTCTGGGCCGGGTCGAGAATATCGATCAGGCGGTGAGGATGGGCCGCCAGCACCTCTTTGGAGGGCTTGGCCGTGCCAATGTCCATGCCCCGATAGACCAGCGCCGAATCGACACTGATCAACTCGCAAGGCAGTACCTTGGTCAGCTCGATGGCCAGATCGGTCTTGCCCGCCGCGGTCGGGCCCATCAGGAATATCGCGGGAGGTTTGCCACTCATTTTATCGACCGCGCAGGAACAGTTTGTCCAGATCGTCCAGGCCCAGTTGGGTCCAGGTCGGTCGGCCATGGTTGCATTGGCCACTGCGCTCGGTGTTTTCCATGTCGCGCAGCAGGCCGTTCATTTCTGCCAGCGCCAGGCGCCGGTTGGCGCGGATGGCACCGTGGCAGGCCATGGTGCCGAGCAGTTCGTTCAAATGCGCCTGAATCCGGTCACTGGTGCCGTATTCCATCAGATCGGCCAGTACATCCTGGACCAGGCGGTTGGCTTCGGCCTGCTTGAGCAGTGCCGGGATCTGGCGGATCGCCAGGCTTTCCGGGCCCAGACGCTGCAATTCGAAGCCCAGGCGCTGGAACCATTCGGCATGCTCTTCGGCGCAATCGGCTTCACGCTGGCTCAGCGCCAGGGATTCTGGCACCAGCAGCGGCTGGCCGCTGAGCCCTTCGCTGGCCATGGCCACTTTCAGGCGCTCGTACATGATGCGCTCATGGGCCGCGTGCATGTCTACCAGCACCAGACCCACGGCGTTCTCGGCAAGAATATAGATGCCCTTGAGCTGCGCCAGGGCGTAGCCCAGCGGCGGGATATCACCCTGGCTGTCAGGCAGTGCAGCGGGCGCGGCCTCGTTCAGCGGCGCAAAAAATTCACGGTAGACACCCTGCGCCTCGGCAGCCGGTAGCGCCTGGGCCGGACGCGGGGTGTACTGATACTGGTATGCGCCACCACCGCCACTGCCGTTGCCAGTGCCCATGGGCCGCACGCCCGGCTCGGCCAGCGGCTGCTCAAGCAGGTTGGCCGCCAGGCGCATCTCGCCCTGAGGGCCGAACTCGCCGGCCTGGATACCGCTGGGGCGGATGATTTCGCTGGTCGCGGCAGGCGCGGCCAGTTGATCTTCCGGACGCACGTCGGCCAAGGCCCGGTGCAAGGTGCCATAGAGAAAGTCATGGACCATACGCCCGTCGCGAAAACGCACTTCATGCTTGGTCGGGTGCACGTTGACGTCAACGCCGGTGGGGTCGACCTCGAAGAACAGCACGAACGTCGGGTGCCGGCCGTTGAACAGTACATCGCGATAGGCCTGGCGCACCGCGTGGGCAACCAGCTTGTCGCGCACCGCACGACCGTTGACAAAGAAGTACTGCAAATCGGCCTGGCTGCGCGAGAAAGTCGGCAAGCCAACCCAGCCCCACAGGTGCAAGCCATTGCGCTCGACTTCGATCGGCAATGCCTGCTCAAGAAAGCCCGGGCCGCAGATCGCCGCCACGCGCCGGGCGCGTGCAGTGTCATCCTGGGCTTCGTGCAGACTGAGAATGCTCTTGCCGTTGTGGCGCAGGTGAAAACCTACATCAAAGCGCGCCAGCGCCAGGCGCCGGATCACTTCCTGCAGGTGATCGAATTCGGTTTTCTCGGTCTTGAGGAACTTGCGCCGGGCCGGGGTGTTGAAGAACAGGTCACGCACTTCGACCGAGGTGCCGACCGGATGCGCCGCCGGCTGCACCCGCGGTGCCATGTCGCGGCCTTCGGTTTCCACCTGCCAGGCCTGTTCGGCGTCGCGGGTTCGCGAGGTCAGGGTCAGGCGTGCGACCGAGCTGATCGATGCCAGCGCCTCACCACGGAAACCCAGGCTCATGACCCGTTCGAGGTCTTCCAGGTCGCGAATCTTGCTGGTGGCGTGACGGGCCAGGGCCAGCGGCAGGTCGTCGGCGGCGATACCGCTGCCATCGTCGCGGACCCGCAGCAATTTCACGCCACCCTGCTCGACTTCCACGTCGATGCGCCGGGCACCGGAGTCGAGGCTGTTCTCCAGCAACTCCTTGATGACCGACGCCGGGCGTTCGACCACCTCACCGGCGGCGATCTGGTTCGCCAGCCGCGGGCTGAGCAGCTCGATCCGTGCGCTATCGCTCATTGCTGGGACGCCAGGGCAGTAGTAGGGATATGCAGGCTCTGGCCGACCTTCAACTCATCGGTCTTGAGGTTGTTGGCAGACCGCAGGCTGGCCACATTGACCTGATAACGCACGGCGATCATCGCCAGCGTCTCGCCCGGCCGCACGCTGTGTTCGCGCGGCCCCTGGGCAATCTTGCCGCTGTCACGCAGGAAGGCGATGTAAGTGCCTGGCGGCGGGTTCTGCTGGAAGAACTGGCGCACGCCGCTATGAATCGAGCGTGCCAACGATTGCTGGTGGCTCGGGGTGGCCAGTTTGGCCGCCTCGTTGGCGTTGGAGATAAAGCCGGTTTCCACCAGGATCGACGGGATGTCTGGCGACTTGAGCACCATGAAGCCCGCCTGTTCGACCCGGCGCTTGTGCAGCGGCGTAACCCGGCCCATGTTGCCCAGCACCTTCTGCCCGACGTTGAGGCTGGAGCTCAGCGACGCGGTCATCGACAGGTCGAGCAGCACGCCGGCGAGCATGCGGTCCTTGTCATCAAGGCTGACGTTGCCAGCACCACCGATCAGGTCTGAACGGTTTTCACTGTCTGCCAGCCAACGTGCGGTTTCCGAGGTGGCGCCGCGATCGGACAGGGCGAACACCGAGGCACCGAAGGCGGCCTTCGACGGTGCGGCGTCGGCGTGGATCGAGATGAACAGGTCGGCGCCCTTCTTGCGGGCGATCTCGGTACGCTTGCGCAGCGGAATGAAGTAGTCGCCGGTACGCGTCAGTTCGGCGCGGAAGCCTTTCTCGCTGTTGATCTGACGCTGCAGCTCTTTGGCGATCGACAGCACGATGTCTTTTTCATGCTGGCCCTTGGAGCCCGAAGCCCCTGGGTCTTCGCCACCATGACCGGCATCGATGGCGATAACGATGTCACGCTTGCCATTGGGCACAGGGGTCAGCTTGATTGCCGGCTGCGCTGGCGTCACCGGCACAGCGGGGGCAGTGGCAACCGGAGGGGTTGGCGGTGGTGAGACGGCGTCGGCGGCCTGGTCGAAAAGGTCGACTACCAAACGATTGCCATACTGGGCGTTAGGCGCCAGGGTGAAACTCTTGGGGGTCACCGACTTGCTCAGGTCCACGACCACACGCAGGTCGGTAGGTGTACGCTGGGCCGAGCGCACACTGGTAATCGGGGTGTTGGAAGTCGACACGGTCAAGGGCGCGGCCAGGGTCGCACCGTTGATGTCGATAACCAGGCGATCCGGGGCGGTCAGGGTAAAGACACTGTGCTGCACAGGCCCTGAGAGGTCGAACACCAGCCGCGTGTTATCCGGCGCTCGCCACAAACGCATACTTTTGACTTGCGTGACGGCCAGAGCATCAACAGTCACCGCCGTAAGCAGCAATCCTACGACCGCAACCAGTGCGCGAATGCGCATACCTATCCCCATTTTCTATTTGAATTCCAAGGCCAGAGCGGCACACCAGGCTTCGCCACGAGCCCCCTGCGGCGACAGGTTGAGCGAACGACCGCTCGCCTGGGGGCTTATGGTAATGGTCAGGTCGGGCTTTGGCAAAATACCCGCCCCCTTTTGGGGCCATTCGAACAGGCACAGGGCATCGTTTTCGAAGTAATCGCGAATACCGATGTACTCAAGCTCTTCGGGATCGACCAGGCGATAGAGGTCGAAGTGGAAGGCACGGATCTCGCCGATCTCGTAGGGCTCGACCACAGTAAATGTAGGGCTTTTCACCGCCCCTTTGTGGCCGAGACCACGGATGATGCCGCGCGACAGGGTGGTTTTACCCATTCCCAGGTCGCCTTCCAGAAAAATCACGCCGTGACCTTTGGTCACTTCGGCGATACGGGTGCCGAAGCGGACCATGGCCTCTTCGTCGGCCAAAAACAGGGTTACACCTGACACGCTGAATGCTCCTCCAATAAATGACGAATGGCCGGGACCAGATCGCTGGCCGCCAGCCCCCGACCGTGCATGCCCAACCGCTCTCCGGCACAAGCATGCAGCCAGACGCCCAGGCAGGCGGCGTCCCAGCCCGACATGCCCTGAGCCAACAGCGCCCCCAGCACACCACTGAGCACATCGCCCAGGCCCGCTCCGGCCATCGCCGGATGCCCCCGGTTGCACAGGGCAAGCTGCCCGGCCGGATCAGCCACCAGGGTGCCGGCGCCCTTGAGCACACAGATGACCGCATATTTACGCGCAAGTTTGCGCGCCGCCCCGGCACGATCTGCCTGTACTGCTTCGGTGGAAATGCCCAGCAGCCTTGCCGCCTCCCCCGGATGCGGGGTAATGATCGAGCCCGCCGCCAGCGCCAATGGCGCCCGTGCCAGCAGGTTCAAGGCGTCGGCATCCCACACTTGCGGCAACCGCGCGCTGACGACTGCCGACAGCACGCTACGCCCCCAGGCCGCCTGGCCGAGGCCGGGGCCGACCACCACGACCGACGCGCGCTCGATAGGGGTCATCAACTGATTGGCCGAATGCACACCCAGACACATCACCTCCGGCAGCCGCGCCAGGGCCGCAGGCACCTGCTCGCTGCGCGTGGCCAGCGAAACCAGCCCGGCGCCACAACGCAAGGCGGCTTCGGCGCTGAGCAGAACCGCTCCGCCGGTACCACGATCGCCGCCAACCACCAGGACATGGCCGAAATCACCTTTTTGCGCCGCAAGCGGGCGCGGCGCGAGGGGCGTCAAGGCAACACTGGTGAGGATTTGCGCCTGGTTTGCAGGGTGTTTGGTCTGAGGCATGGGTCAAAGGCTCCGATGTCTGGCAGAATTATACGCACCTGAGTCTGCGTTGCCTTATTTCCCATGCCTGCTGCCACCCCCGATCTTCCCGCACTGGCCCAATCAATCAAGGATTGGGGCAAAGAACTCGGCTTTGCCCATGTCGGCATCGCCGGGGTGGAGCTGGGCGAGCACGAGCAACACCTGGAGCGTTGGCTGCAGGCGGGCTATCACGGTGAAATGGACTACATGGGCGCGCATGGCAGCAAACGCTCGCACCCCGAGCAACTGGTGCCCGGCACCCTGCGCGTGGTGTCCCTGCGCATGGACTACCTGCCAGGCGACACGCGCATGGCCCAGCAACTGGCCCAGCCGGAAAAAGCCTACATCTCCCGTTACGCCCTGGGTCGTGACTACCACAAGCTGATTCGCAAGCGCGTGCAGCACCTGGCCGAGCGCATCCAGAAAGAAATCGGTCCCTTCGGCTTTCGCGCCTTCGTTGACAGTGCGCCGGTGCTGGAGAAGGCCATCGCCGAGCAGGCCGGCCTGGGCTGGATTGGCAAGAACACGCTGCTGCTCAACCGCAAGGCGGGCAGCTACTTCTTTCTCGCCGAACTGTTTGTCGACCTGCCGCTGCCTGTCGATCCGCCCCAGGTCAGCGAACACTGCGGGCGTTGCACGGCCTGCCTGGACATCTGCCCCACCCAGGCCTTTGTCGGCCCTTACTTGCTCGATGCCCGACGCTGCATCTCGTACCTGACCATCGAGCTGAAAAGCGCCATCCCTGAAGAGCTGCGCGCGCTGATCGGCAACCGGGTGTTCGGTTGCGATGACTGCCAGATCGTCTGTCCATGGAACCGCTTTGCCAGGCCCACCGGCGAGAGCGACTTCAAGCCCCGGCATGGCCTCGACAGCGCGGGATTGGCGGAGTTGTTCATGTGGGATGAACAGACCTTTCTCGACAGTACGGAAGGCTCGCCGCTGCGGCGCGCCGGCTATGAGCGCTGGCTGCGCAACCTGGCGGTGGGGTTGGGGAATGCGCCGTCGACAATCCAGGTACTGGAGGCACTTAAAGCCCGCCAGGACTACCCTTCGGAGCTGGTGCGCGAGCATGTGGAGTGGGCACTGAAGCAACATGCCGCGCGGCAAGCCAGCTGATTTCGCGGCGCGGCCATCGCTGGCAAGGCCAGCTCCCACAGGGTTTGGTGGGCACAGAAATTGTGGGAGCCGGCCTTGCCGGCGATGAGGCCGGTACAGCCCTGATCAATGCTCGTCGTTGTAATGAAACTTCGGCATTTCCCAGTGGAAACGAATCGCCAGCAAGCGCAGCAGAAAGCCGCCAAACAAGGTCAGCAGAATCGCCTGCTCGCCGGGTACCTTGAAGTAGACACAACCCAGATAGAACCAGGCCGCCGCAAAAGACACGCTCGCATACAGCTCACGGCGGAAGATCAGCGGAATATCGTTACAGAAAATATCCCGGAGAATGCCGCCAAACACCCCGGTGATCACCCCGCTGATAGACGCCACCAACATGCCCTGCCCCATCTCCAGGGCGGTCATGCAGCCGATCAGGGTAAAAGCGACCAGCCCCAGCGCATCAAGCACCAGGAACAAGGAGCGCAGGTGACGCATCAAGGGCGCAATGAAGATGGTCATAAGCGCGGCAAAGCTGGTCAGCACCAGGTATTCCGGGTGCTTGACCCAGGTCAGCGGGTAATGCCCCAGCAACACATCGCGCACTGAACCGCCACCCAGGGCGGTGATGCAGGCAATCAGCACCACACCGAACCAGTCCATGCCGCGGCGCCCGGCAGACAGCGCGCCAGTCATGGCTTCAGCAGTGATTGCAATGAGGTAGAGCATCAACAACATGGCGCAGATCCGTGCAATGGGGCGCGCAGTCTAACCAGTTGCCTCAGGCACCAAAAGGGGGCGCCGCACGGATTGTCTGTACAACCGTGCGGCAAGGCGATCAGAACTTGATGAAGTGCTCGCGATAGTGACGCAGTTCGTTGATCGATTCGCGAATATCGTCCAGCGCCAGGTGCGTGCCGCCCTTCTTGAAACTGTCGCGCACCTCAGGTGCCCAGCGTGCCGCCAGCTCTTTGAGGGTCGAGACATCCAGGTTGCGGTAGTGGAAGTAGTTTTCCAGGCCACGCATGTGACGGTAGAGGAAACGGCGATCCTGGCAGATGCTGTTGCCACAGATCGGCGACTTGCCTTTCGGTACCCACTGCTCCAGGAAGGCAATGGTCTGCGCTTCGGCTTCGGCCATGCTGACCTTGCTGTCCTTGACCCGCTGGGTCAGGCCGGAAGCGCCATGGGTACGGGTGTTCCACTCGTCCATGCGCGCCAGCACCTCGTCACTGTGGTGAATGGCGATCACCGGCCCTTCGGCCAAGGTGTTGAGGTCGCTGTCAGTAACGATGGTGGCCATTTCGATAATGACGTCGTGGTCCGGATCCAGACCGGTCATTTCCAGGTCGATCCAGATCAGGTTCTGTGGGTTCTGCATGATTCTGCTCCTCGGTAGGTGCGCAGTTTAGCCTAGTGGAGCGTGCTAAACTCCTCGCCGTTTAATAATGCATGCCGAACACGGAACCTTCATGGCCAAACGCCAGCTCAATCGCCGCCAAAACTGGCGGATCGAAAAAATCCAGGGTGAACGCGCTGCCCGCGCCGCCAAACGCGAAAAACAGACCCTGCAGGAGCTCGAAGGCGGTGACCTGGGCCCCGAGCAACTTGGTCTGGTGATCGCCCACTTTGGCGTGCAGGTCGAAGTCGAGGCCCAGGACGGCGAAGACGCCGGCCAGGTGTTCCGTTGCCACTTGCGCGCCAACCTGCCTGCGCTGGTAACCGGCGACCGCGTGGTGTGGCGCGCGGGCAACCAGGGTATCGGCGTAATCGTCGCGCAAATGCCGCGCAACACCGAGCTGTGCCGCCCCGATAGCCGTGGCCAGCTCAAGCCAGTGGCGGCCAACGTCGATCTGATCGTGATCGTCTTCGCCCCGGCGCCGGAACCGCATGCCAACCTGATCGACCGCTACCTGGTAGCCGCCGAACACGCCGGCATTCACCCGCTGCTGTTGCTGAACAAAGCCGACCTGATCAACGAACAGAACGCCCCGGCGCTCAACGCGCTGCTGGCCGTGTACCGGCAGCTGGGTTATCCATTGCTGGAGGTTTCGGCCCATCACGGCGATGGCATGCAGCAGTTGCAGGCACGCCTGGATGGCCATATCAGCGTCTTCGTTGGTCAGTCGGGGGTCGGCAAGTCGTCGCTGGTCAACAGCCTGCTGCCCGAGGTGCAGACCCGGGTCGGCGATCTGTCGGAGTGGTCCGGCCAGGGTACGCACACCACCACGACCGCACGCCTGTACCACTTCCCGGGCGGCGGTGAGCTGATCGACTCCCCGGGTATTCGCGAATTTGGCCTGGGTCACGTCAGCCGTGCCGATGTCGAAGCCGGTTTCATCGAGTTCAACGACCTGATCGGCACCTGCCGCTTCCGTGACTGCAAGCATGATCGCGAGCCCGGTTGCGCGTTGCTCAAGGCCCTGGAAGACGGTCGTGTCCAGCAGCAGCGGATGAACAGCTACCGCTCGATCATTGCCAGCCTGCCTGAAGACAGCTACTGAAATACCGCGTGAGGCTCGCAATGGGCCTCACTTTGCTGCCTCGTAGGACATCCCTGCAGGAAAATTTACCAAGCAAGGTAGGACCCTTCTTTAACGCTGGTCGTCCCTTGCCGTCATAAAAGCTTTCATTGATTGTCACCTTTCAGATTCGCCACGACCAAGCGAATCAACTCCATGCTCTGAGTATGAAAGGAATCAACAATGACAATTCGATCCTTAGGTACCCGCCACCCAGCCTGTGCACCAGGAGGGCCCGCCTGATGCCAGTCGTTATCAGCTATCGCCACCCGCAACGCCTGGATGCCTACATCATCAGCGAACGCCTGAAGCTCGAAGGCATTGCTACTCACCTTGATCTGTTCGATGGCGACGCCGGGCAGACCGGCGACGACATCAGCGGCCTGGTCTGTAGCAACATCAGCAGCTGTACGCACCTGATCAGCGTGCTATCCGAAGAGAACGCCGATACCTGGTGGGTGCCCTTCCAGCTTGGCGCCGCCACCCTCAGCAATCGTCGGGTGACGCTGTTCCAATGCGCAGAGAGCACACTGCCTGACTACCTGGACAAGTGGCCGATCATGAGCTCACGCGAGCATATCGACCTGTTCGTCCTCGCCTACCATGACGAACAGACCTTCAAACGTTCGATCACCAAAGAAGAAGCTGGCGCCGACGCCACCAACCGTCTGAACGCCGGCTTCTTTCACGCCGACCTGAAGGCCAAGATCCGCCGCGGCTTCTGAACCCTCCCACAAAGCACAACGCCCGCGAGCATCGCTGCTCACGGGCGTTGTGGTCAGAACACAGGATTACTCCTTGCTCTCATCCATCTTCAACACACCATCCTCGAAGATGTTCAGCTTCTGGCGCAGCTCGCGCGGCTGCATCGGCTCGGCCTCGGGCGCCGGGGCCGGCACTGCAGGCGCTGGAGCCGGCGCATTGGCGTCTGGCGCAGCTGGCTGCTCGCCTTCAAGGGTCCGCTGGGCCTTCTTGGTCAGGACAATGATGTCGATGCGCCGGTTGACCGGGTTGAGCGGGTTCGCCCGGTCAAACAACGATGACGAGGCGTAACCGACCACCCGTGCAACCTGCGTATCCGGGTAGCCACCGGCAACCAGGGCGCGCCGCGCCGCGTTGGCACGGTTGGCCGACAGTTCCCAGTTACCGAACTCACCGGTGCCTGCATACGGCTTGGCATCGGTATGGCCGCTGATACTGATCTTGTTCGGCACCGCCTTGATGGTGTCGGCCATGGCCAGCAGGATATCTTCGAAGTACGGCTGCAAGCGGGCGCTGCCCAGGTCGAACATGGGCCGGTTTTCAGCATCCATGATCTGGATGCGCAGACCATCCTGGGTAATTTCGAAGAGGATCTGGTCCTTGAACTTCTGCAGCTGCGGGTTTTCTTCGACCTTGTTCTGCAATTCCTGCAAGAGCAACTCGAGACGCTCGCGCTCAACCTGCTCGGCCATGCTTTCAACCTTGTCCTGGCCCAGCTGGATACTGGTGTCCGGGGTCGGCTCGGACTTCACTTCCGGGTTGATGGTCTTTTCCGGAGCAAGTTGTGGCGAGCCCCCCAGGTCAATAACGTAGGGCGTGCCGCTTTCGGAAAAACCGATCGGGTCCTTGAAGTAGCCGGCAATGGCGATCTTCTGCTCCGGCGTGGCCGTCGACAGCAGCCAGAGCACCAGGAAGAACGCCATCATCGCCGTAGCGAAGTCGGCGAAGGCGATCTTCCAGGCGCCACCATGGTGGCCGTCGCCAAAGCGTTTGACGCGTTTGACGATAATGGGCTGGTTGTTCTCCATGACTCAGCGTCCGCGAACCGCTTGTTCCAGCTCGGCGAAGCTCGGACGGTGGGCTGGGAACAGCACCTTGCGTCCAAATTCCACAGCCAGCGACGGCGGCATACCGGAAGCCGAGGCTACCAGCGAAGCCTTGATGGCTTCATAGACGTTGAGCTCTTCCCGGGCATCCTGACGCAAGGCAGTAGCCAGCGGGCCAAAGAAACCGTACGCCGCGAGAATACCGAAGAAGGTACCGACCAGCGCCGCACCCACGTGCAGGCCGATGGATTTCTGGTCGCCATCGCCCAGCGAGGCCATGGTCACCACGATCCCCAGTACCGCCGCAACAATACCGAAGCCTGGCATACCGTCGGCGATACCGGTCACGGCATGGGACGGGTGTTCGAGCTCTTCCTTCATGCTCAGCAGCTCCATGTCGAACAGGCCTTCGAGCTCATGCGGAGCCATGTTGCCGGTGGACATGATGCGCAGGTAGTCGCAGATGAACGCAGTCATGCGCTCGTCACCGAGCACAGCGGGGTACTTGGCAAAAATCGGGCTGGAGGCGGCGTCTTCGATATCGGCTTCAATCGCCATCATGCCTTCGCGCCGGCTCTTGTTGAGGATCTCGTAGACCAGCCCGAGCACCTCGATATAGAAGGTATGGGTAAAGCGCGTACCAAACATCTTCAGCGACTTCTTGATTACATGCATGGTCATGTAACCGGGGTTCGCCTGCAGGAACGCACCAAAGGCCGCGCCACCGATGATCAACACCTCGAAGGGCTGAATCAGCGCGGCAATTTTGCCGTGGGATAGAACATATCCGCCGAGCACACTCGCGAATACGACGATGATGCCGATAATTTTAGCCATAGATAGAAAGCACTTACTGTCGTGGTCAGGGTCGTGAGCGGAAGTTAATAAAACTCTTCTTCTACTTATCGGCAGATCTGCGCCAGACTATAGTCAGTCACGGCGAAAAGCCAGTTCGGCCCCTCCAGCATACCTATTGAAACCATCGTGCCAGATCAAATACCAAAAACACTCGATGCCTGGGTCAAACTACTCGATAGCGTTCGCCTGCCGGTTCCGCTGGCCAGCTACGAGCGGGTAAAAGCCAGCATTGCCGACAACCGCAGCTCGCTGCGCGACATTGCCGAGGTGATGCAGGACAGCCCGGCGCTGGTACTCAGCGTCATGCGCGAGGCCAACCATCACACCCATGCCAGCATCGGCGAACCCGCCGAAAGCCTGGAAGTCGCCCTCAATCGCCTGGGACTGGCACGCACCTCAGCGCTGTTGGAGCGCTTGCCGGCGCTCCCCGAGGGTGAAATTGCGCCAACCTTGCGCCAATTGCAGCTGGTCAGCCAACATGCCAGCCAGCAGGCCAACGGCCTGTTCGCCAGCCGCCTGGCGCGGCTCTGGCAGGAAATACACTGGGGCAGCCTGTTGTTCCTGTCGCCTTTATGGCCACTGGCCCTGACCTTTCCCAAGCTGCTTGAAGACTGGGAACTGCGCGTGGTGCACAAGGGCGAATCGGCACCGCAGGTAGAACTGGAGCTGTTCGGGGTACGGCTGCTCAGCTTGTGCCAGGCATTAGCCGAACACTGGCGCCTGCCGGAGTGGGTCACGCGCGGCTATCACCTGCTGCAGGAAGAGCGGCGTTTGCTGGCCAAGGCACTGCACATCGCCCGTGATCGAAACAACCTGCGCCAACAGCAGCGTCTGGACGACAACCCGAACCTGCGCCGCTGGTTCAATCAGCCCGCCAACACCGTACTCTTGGCCAACGGCCTGGCACTGGCGGCACAAGTTGGCTGGACCAACGCCCATGTTCGACGCTGGCAACTGCTCACCAGCCTGTACCTGCAGACCTCACTGGATGATGTGCAACAGCTGGTGCACCAACAAGCGGTCATCAGCGCCCGCCACCATGCCTGCCATGACCTGTTTCACCCGGCCGAAGCCCTGCTCTGGCCCTGGCATCAACGGCGCCTGCACCAGGGGCTGATCGCCCCGCCGCCGCCCTCGGCCCAGGCCCTGGGCACCTGGCGCAAGCTGTGCGCCGAGCTACTGGTCGAGCCCAGCCCGTTCAGCAATGCCATTCACCTGACGACCCTGGCCCGAGATGCCTTGGTCGCCTGTGGCATGCAGCGGGTCATGCTGCTGATGACCGACAAGACCCAGACTCAGCTGCGGGTTCATCAGATTGCCGGACTGGCGCCAGAAGCGGCTGGCCTGGTTTTGCCTGTTGAACAGAGCAAACTGCTTCAGCGCCTGTTGAGCGCGTCGGCGCAACTGCGCCTGACCCCCGAAAATCACGCACAATTCTCGGCACTGCTTCCGGCCCACTTGCGCGCATTGTTTCGCAGCGAACACCTGCTGTTGCGCTCGCTGTCGAGCAATGGCCGCGTAGTGATGCTGCTGATCGCCGACCAGGGTGCAAAACCGCTGGCTGACATCAGCGTGCAGGCCTTTGCCAAGACCGCGCAATGTATCGAGCGCGCCTTGACCGCCTTCAGCACCCGCAGCGCCTGACCCATGCGCTACAATCGCCCCCTCTGTTCTGCTCTGGAGACTCTGGATGACTGACTTTTCTGGCTTGCCCCTGGTAATCGAACCGGCTGACCTGCAAGCCCGGCTTGATGTACCGGAGTTGATCCTGGTGGATCTGACCAGCGTCAACCGCTATAACAGCGGGCACATTCCGGGGGCTCGCTTTGTCGACCCGAAGCGTACCCAGCTGGGCCAACCCCCTGCGCCGGGCCTGCTGCCGGCCAAAGCTGACCTGGAAAAACTGTTTGCCGAACTCGGCCACAACGCCAATGCGGTCTACGTGGTCTATGACGACGAAGGCGGCGGCTGGGCCGGGCGTTTCATCTGGTTGCTGGATGTCATCGGCCACACGCGTTACCACTACCTCAACGGTGGTGCGCAAGCGTGGCCAGCGAGCACCCTCAGCACCGACGTACCGGCCGCTGCCAGCGGTACGGTCAGCCTGACCCTGCACGAAGAACCCACGGCAACCCGTGAATACCTGCAAAGCCGCATCGGCGCCGCCGACCTGGCGATCTGGGATGCACGCAGCCCCGCTGAATACCGCGGTGAGAAAGTCCTGGCCGCCAAGGGCGGGCACATTCCCGGCGCGGTCAATTTCGAATGGACTGCTGGCATGGACATGAACAATGCCCTGCGCATCCGCAAGGACATGCCCGAGATCCTCGAACAGCTGGGCATCAGCAAAGACAAGGAAGTGGTTACCCACTGCCAGACTCATCACCGCTCCGGCTTTACCTACCTGGTGGCCAAGCATCTGGGCTACCCTCGGGTCAAAGCCTATGCCGGATCCTGGGGCGAATGGGGCAACCACCCCGACACCCCTGTTGAAGTTTAAGGAAACCTAATGAAATCCCGCTTGTTCATCATCAGTCAGTACCTGCTGCCTCATCACCTGCTGTCGCGTCTGGCCGGCTGCATTGCCGAATGCCGCGTGCGCTGGTTCAAGAATGCCTTCACCAGCTGGTTCGCCAAGCGCTACCAGGTCGATATGTCCCAGGCCCTGGTCGAGGACGTCACCGCTTACGAGCACTTCAACGCCTTCTTCACCCGCGCCTTGAAACCCGGTGCACGTCCGCTAGACGAGACTCCGGGCGCAGTCCTCTGCCCGGCCGACGGTGCGGTCAGCCAACTGGGCCCGATCGAGCACGGTCGCATTTTCCAGGCCAAAGGCCACAGCTTCAGCGCGCTTGAACTGCTGGGCGGCGATCCGGCCAATGCTGCGCCGTTCATGGGCGGCGAATTCGCCACCATCTACCTGTCACCGAAGGACTACCACCGGGTGCACATGCCACTGGCCGGTACCCTGCGCGAAATGATCTATGTGCCGGGTCGACTGTTCTCGGTCAACCAGACCACCGCCGAAAACGTACCGGAGCTGTTTGCCCGCAACGAACGCGTGGTCTGCCTGTTCGATACCGAGCGCGGGCCGATGGCTGTGGTGCTGGTTGGCGCAATGATCGTCGCGTCGATCGAAACCGTCTGGGCTGGCCTGGTGACGCCACCGAAGCGTGAACTGAAGACCTTCCGCTACGACGAAGCCAGCCGCGCGCCGATCCACCTGGAAAAAGGTGCGGAACTGGGTCGCTTCAAGCTGGGTTCGACGGCCGTCGTGCTGTTTGGACCTGAGCAGGTCAAATGGGCCGAAGAACTCGGTGCCGGTTCGGCGGTGAGCATGGGCCAGCGTCTGGCGCTGCCTGCCCAGGCCTGAAAATGAAAAAGCCCGCAGCGATGCGGGCTTTTTTATGCCTTGTGTTTAGCTACGGCCGTCGCGATCGCGGAAGCCCAGCAGGTACAGCACACCGTCCAGACCCAGCGTCGAAATCGCCTGTTTGGCCGACTGCTTGACCAACGGCTTGGCACGGAACGCCACGCCCAGACCGGCGATGGCCAGCATCGGCAGGTCGTTTGCGCCGTCACCTACTGCAATGGTCTGCTCCATCTGCAAGCCTTCCTTGCGCGCCAGCTCACCCAGCAGGTCAGCCTTGCGCTGGGCATCGACGATCGGCTCAACCGCAACGCCGGTGACTTTACCGTCAACCACTTCCAGCTCGTTGGCAAAGACATAGTCGATGCCCAGCTTGGCCTGCAGTTGCTTGGCGAAGTAAGTGAAACCGCCAGACAGGATCGCGGTTTTGTAGCCCAGACGCTTGAGCTCGGCAAACAGGGTCTCGGCGCCCTCGGTCAGGCGCAGCGAAGCACCGATCTCGTCGAGCACGCCAACATCCAGGCCCTTGAGCAAGGCCAGACGCTCTTTGAAGCTGGCACGGAAGTCCAGCTCACCACGCATGGCGCGTTCGGTGATTTCCGACACCTGTTCACCCACGCCAGCGGCCTTGGCCAACTCGTCGATCACTTCGGCCTCGATCAGGGTCGAGTCCATATCGAACACCGCCAGACGGCGGTTGCGACGGAACAGCGAGTCCTGCTGGAAGGCGATGTCGACGTTCAGCTCCTGAGCCACACTGAGGAACTCGGCACGCAAAGCTTGCGGATCGGCCGGCTCGCCACGGACCGAAAACTCGATGCAACCCTTGCCCTGCTCGACCGGCGTATCCAGGGCCACACGGCCGGAAAGGCGGTCGATATGGTCGATGTTCAGCCCGTACTTGGCGGTAATCGAACTGACCCGCTGCAATTGTTCGGCAGTCACCTTGCGGGTCAGCAAGGTCACGATGTGACGCGCTTTACCCTGGCCTTCAACCCAGCTCTGGTAATCGGCTTCGGAAACCGGCGTGAAGCGGACCTGTTGATCGAGTTCGTTGCCCGCAGCCTGAATATTCTTCAGCACCGATGAGGCCTTATCGGTATCCGGGATTTCCACCAGAATGCCAAAAGACAGGGTGTCGTGAATCACCGCCTGACCAATGTCGAGGATGTTCACACCACCCTGGGCCAGAACGCCGGTGATGGCCGCAGTAAGACCCGGACGGTCTTCACCTGTGATGTTAATCAGAACGATTTCGCGCAAAACGGGCTCCGACTCGTGGAAAAAAGCACATTCTACCGATTTTCGCTGACCATCGGGTGCAGCCGATGCTTTGCCGGTCCATGAGCGCTCGCTATACTGCGCAGCAACTTCTCCGACATAAAGAGCCGCGCTCTGTGAACCGGCCCACGCCCGTTAAAACCGACAACTTCTTCCTGCTGATATTTCATGCTCTGCGCCAGCGCCGTGTGCCGCTTGCGCTGCGTATCGCCTGCCATAACGTGCTGCTGGTAGCACTGGCGCTGGTGATTTATGCCTGCGTGATGGGATTGCAATTCAAGCAGGCCATGCATGAACAAGCCGACGCCCTGGGGCAGAGCCTGACCACGCAGACCGCTACCTCGGCGACCGAGCTGCTGGTGTCCAACGACATCCTCAGCCTCAATGTGCTGCTGGGCAACCTGGTGAAAAACCCGCTGGTGGCCCATGCGGCGATCTACAGCGTCGACAACCGGATCCTCGCCGAAGCCGGTCAGCGCCCGAAAAACGGCCTGCTGGGTGAGGCCGAAGGCCTGTACCAGACCAAGATCACCTTCCAGGACGTGACCGCCGGGCAACTGCGCATCAGCCTGGACATGAGCCAGTTCCAGCAGCCGCTGACCATCAGCCTGCAGAGCATGGGCATTCTCGCCGGTATCCTGCTGGCCCTGGCCCTGGCCATGAGCTTGCGCCTGGGGCGCTTCATCTCTACCCCGCTGCTGCAGCTGCGGGTGTGGCTACGTGACATCAACGAGTTCACCCCGGCCACTGACCGCCAGGATGAGATCGGTGACCTGGCCCGCCAGCTGCACACCCGCTTCGCCCCACCGCCGCGCGAAGTCGAGCCGGAGCCCGAAGAGCTGGACGAAGACGAACCCGAGTTCGAAGTTCGTAACCTGCGCGACCCGAGTTTTGACGAAGCACCTGCTGTGGCCAAGATCAGCAAGCCGGTAACTGCCGACGACGACAACGATGACGCATTTGCCGACCTGATCGACGACGAAACGCACAGCGCCCCGCGCCCTGCCCCGCAAGCCGTCAATCGCGAGCCCCAGGCCAGTGCGGTACTGGCTGTGCAGCTAGGCTCCCAGGAGCAACTTCGGCGCCTGCCGCGCACCCGCCTGACCGAGTTGCTGGAGCGCTATCGCGACTGCCTTGACCAGGCCGCATCGCTTTATGAAAGCGAAGTACACACCCTCAACGACGGCAGCACCCTGATGCTGTTCCACAGCCAGGACAGTGGCGAGGACTACCTCACCAATGCCATTTGCTGTGGCGAGCTGTTGCGCGCCCTTGGGCATGCCCTGCAGATCGAAGTGGCCGACAGTGGCATCACCTTGCAGCTGCAGCTGGGCCTGACCCTGGGTGAAGACCTGCACGGCCTGAACCAGATCGACCTGCTGTTGACCGAGAAGGCCCAGGATGCCCTGGCCCTGTCGCAACACAGCCGTAACCTGCTGCTGGTTGAACGCAAGATCAGCGACGACAGCTTGATCCGTCAGCGCGCCCGTATCCGTCCGATTGCCAGCCCCGAGGGTGCCTGCTGCGTCGAGCGCCTGATGGAGCCTTACCCGTCGATGCTGGAGCGCCAGCTGGCGCGGATGCATGAGCGTCGGGTCAAGGGTTGATCTTTATGCATTGATCGCGGGGCAAGCCCGCTCCCACTGTGGGAGCGGGCTTGCCCCGCGATAGCAACCTCAATACCACAGCCACAAAAAAGCCCGCATCGCTGCGGGCTTTTTTGTGGCTTCTTGCTTAGAAGCGGAACACTTCCAGATCGGTACGAATTGGCGTCGCCAGAGGAATCTTCGGCTTCTCCGGCTCTTTACGCACCTGCACCGGCGCAGCCTTCTTCGGCGTCTCTTCAACGATTGGAGGCTGGTTGGCCAAAGGCTTGAGGGCAATGCTCAACTGCTCAGCGAGCTTTTGCAGCAACTGCCCCTGGGCCTGAACCTGCGCGGCCGAGCTACCCTGGTGCTGTTGTTCCAGATGAACAATGCGGTTGTCCCGGACCTGGCCACGGCGATCAAGCAAACGCCACTGGGCATCCAGAATCGCCGGTTGGTTAGTGCCGGAGTCCAGACGGGTAATCGACAGAAGGACCTGCACATCCGGCGTGAAGCCGGTATTAGCCGGTGCCAGCACTACGCGCTGGCTGTCCAGGCGCCAGGCCAGCTGACGGACCAGCAACTGATCGATATCTGCCGACAGGCTGCCAGCCCAGCGGCCATCGGTCGCTGCGGTCAGGCTGCCATCGGACTGACGCTGCAGCAGAGTCTCGCGCTGCAGATAGTCGGCGACCGAGACCGGGCCGAGCACGACAGCCATGCCCGCGCTTTGCTTGGGTTGGCCAGGCTCACCACTGTCGAGCTGATACAGGGATACCGGCTGGTGCATGCTGCAACCGGCCAGACCGAGCACGCCACTCATCAGCAGAACAAACGGAAGGCGCAGAAATTTCATCATCCCATCCAGGCGGTCGCCACAAGGCAAACCGCAGTGATACTCATATAGATTCATTCGGGCACACAGCTACGCTGGCACCGCAAGGGCCCTATCATCCGCGAAATAGCGGCACGACTCCAGTGTTTCAACCACGAACGGGCGCTAATTTACCCATTCGCAGCCTCTGTCCCGGCTTATACGGGATTTTCCACCAACAACGCATCAACCCGCTGGAAGCCCCGTGGCAGTTTATTACCTCGACGGCCACGCTCCCCTTTGTAATGCTCAAGGTCATCGGCCTTCAGTGACAGCGTACGCTTACCGGCCTGTAACACAAGAGTGGCGCCATCGGCAATGACCGCCAGATCGGTGACGAACTCCTCACGGCTGGCAACCCGGTCGCCGGGAATCCCGATGATCTTGTTGCCCTTGCCTTTGCCCAGCTGTGGCAGGTCGCTGATCTTGAAGATCAACAGACGCCCTTCGGTGGTCACCGCTGCCAGCCAGTTCAGCTCGCGGTCAGCCACCGCGCGCGGGGCAATGACCTTGGCACCATTGGGAAGGCTGAGCAACGCCTTGCCGGCCTTGTTCTTGGCCTGCAGGTCTTCGCCTTTGACCACGAAGCCGTAGCCGGCGTCGGAGGCGATTACATACAGCGCATCATCTTCAGGCAGCAGCACACACTCGAAGCCCGCCCCCGGCGGCGGCGTCAGACGACCGGTCAGCGGTTCGCCCTGGCCGCGTGCCGAAGGCAAGGTATGCGCGGCAACCGAATAGCTGCGTCCTGTGGTGTCGATGAACACGGCAAACTGATTGGAACGCCCGGCGGCAGCGGTTTTGAAACCGTCACCGGCCTTATAGGACAGGCCCGTGGCGTCGATATCATGGCCTTTGGCGCAACGTACCCAGCCTTTTTCCGACAGCACCACCGTCACCGGCTCGGTCGGCATCAATTCATTTTCCGACAGCGCCTTGGCTTCAGCACGCTCGACGATCGGCGAACGACGATTGTCGCCGTAGGTTTCAGCATCCTTGATCAGCTCGGCACGCACCAGTTTGCGCAGCTTGCTTTCGCTGCCCAGCAGCGCGATCAGTTTGGCTTGCTCCTTGGCCAACTCGTCCTGCTCATTGCGGATCTTCATCTCTTCCAGCCGCGCCAGCTGGCGCAGGCGGGTTTCGAGGATGTACTCGGCCTGGGTTTCAGTCAGGTCGAAGCGCGCGATCAGCGCGGCTTTGGGCTGATCCTCGGTACGGATGATGTGGATCACTTCATCCAGGTTGAGGAACGCAACCAGCAAACCTTCGAGCAGGTGCAGGCGGCGCTCGACCTTGTCCAGACGGAATTGCAGGCGGCGGCGCACGGTCTGTACGCGGAACTCAAGCCATTCGACCAGCAGCGCACGCAGGTTCTTCAGCTGCGGACGACCATCCAGGCCGATAATGTTGACGTTGACCCGGTAGCTGGACTCAAGGTCGGTGGTGGCGAACAGGTGCTGCATCAGCTCGTCGAGGTCAACCCGGTTGGAGCGGGCGATGATCACAATGCGGCACGGGTTCTCGTGGTCCGACTCATCGCGCAGGTCTGCCACCATCGGCAACTTCTTGGCCTGCATCTGCGCGGCGATCTGCTCCAGTACCTTGGCCCCGGAAACTTGATGCGGCAGTGCCGTGACGACGATATCGCCATCTTCAATGCGGTAGACCGCGCGCATGCGCACCGAGCCGCGGCCGCTTTCGTAAATTTTCAGCAGTTCTGCGCGCGGGGTGATGATCTCCGCTTCGGTCGGGTAATCCGGGCCCTGGATATGCTCGCAAAGCTGCTCGACCGTAGCTTTCGGCTCGTCCAGCAGGCGCACGCAGGCGCTGGCGACTTCGCGCAGGTTGTGCGGCGGCACGTCGGTGGCCATGCCCACGGCGATACCGGTGGTGCCGTTGAGCAGGATATTCGGCAAACGTGCCGGCAGTACCGCAGGTTCATCCAGGGTACCGTCGAAGTTCGGTACCCAGTCGGCGGTGCCTTGGCCCAGCTCGCTGAGCAGCACTTCGGAGTAGCGCGACAGGCGCGCCTCGGTATAACGCATGGCGGCGAACGATTTCGGATCGTCCGGCGCACCCCAGTTGCCCTGGCCATCGACCAGGGTGTAGCGGTAGCTGAACGGCTGGGCCATCAGCACCATGGCTTCATAGCACGCCGAGTCGCCGTGGGGGTGGAACTTGCCGAGTACGTCACCCACTGTACGCGCCGACTTCTTGTGCTTGGAGTCGGCGTCCAGGCCCAGTTCACTCATGGCATAGACGATACGTCGCTGCACCGGCTTCAGGCCGTCGCCGATATGCGGCAAGGCGCGGTCCATGATCACGTACATGGAGTAGTTGAGGTAGGCCTGTTCGGTGAAGTCAGCCAGTGACCGGCGCTCTACGCCATCGAGGCTGAGATCAAGGGAGTCGCTCATGCGGGCCTCATCATTTCAGGTTCTGGCGCAGCAGCAAGGTGCCACCACGCTGGGTAAATTCGAGTTGTTTCAGGGCACTCATGCCCAGTAGTACCTGGTCGCCATCCAGCCCTGGGACCACCAGGGCGCGCACCTCGCGCAGCAGAATGTCACCCAGTTGCAGCGTGCCAAGGCGGGTGCGATAGCCCTGGGTCCGGCCATTGGCGGTACTCAGCATCACCGGGGCACCACGCTCAAGATCAAGGGTTGCGGCCAGCCGTTCGGGAATTGCCACGTCGGTGGCACCGGTATCGAGGAGAAAATGTACTGCCTGGCCATTGATCTGACCATCGGCGACAAAGTGGCCCTGGCCGTTACCTGCCAGCTGCACCTCGATAAAACCTTCGCCGTGCTGGGAGCGGACCTGTGCATTGGGGTTGGCCTGACGCTGCTCCCAATCACCGAAAAAGCGTGTGGCCAGGAACAATCCGGCCGCCCAGGCCAGGACCAGCAGTACTCTGCCAGCACGCTTGCCTGGAGGCTGACTCACGATTTACTGCTCCAGCCGCCAGCTGGAGCGGCAAAACGCCAGACAACCGGCCGCGACTCGCCGTCGTTGCGGGTTGCACCATTGTTGTCCAAGCCGATCCAGGCGCCTTCAGCATCGATCACCAGCGCCTCGGCCAGGCCAAATGGCTGGGCGTACAGACGCGGCTCGGTCAAGCCACCTTCAGCGTACGACCAGCAGCGCTCGACCTTGGCGCTCGCCGTGTCGCGCCGACAGATACGATGGGCGTTGCGTTCCAGGGTGAACAGCTTGTCGTTGAACAGTGCCAGGTCAGCAAAATCCCGTGGTAGCGCGCGCGCGCCGGGCATCTGCGGCGGCTGCATTTCGACCCCGGCCTCACTGAGCAGCACACAGCCATTGCCGCAATTCCAGATGGTCTGCTGGCGATTGATCAGCAACAGCCCGCGGCGCTCGCGCTCGGCCGCCAGCCAGATGCGATCACCGGCCGGACTCACCGCCAGGCCCTCGAACAGGGCGTTGAAATGCAGGAGCATGCCGCTGGCCCGCGCCTGACGCACCATGCTCGGGTCGATCTTCAGCCAGTTCGGCTCGCCGTCGACCGGCACCTGCAACACGCCAGCATGGGCCTCGCTGACCAGGTAGCGGTTGCCGGCGGCATCACAACTGATGCCTTCGAAATCCAGATCGCCGCCACGAACCTTGCCGACTGCCCAGGTCCGCGAACGAATCCCCCAGGGCAAGCCGCTTTCCGGCACCGGCGGCGCCGCCACCGGCACCGATTCGGCCTGCCATACCGGCGCCTGGGTATTGAGCCGGTAAATCAGCTCGTCATCGCGGTCTGACACCGTCCATAGCTCACCCTTGCACAGCGCCAGGCCCGACAGGTTGCCGCCGCGCATGCCCTCGACCGGGTACTCGGCGACAAACTTCAATTCCGGCCACGGCGCGGCCTGCAATGACAGGGCAAAAACGCCAAGCACTGCTGCCAGGAGTGAACGAATCAAGCCAGGACCTCGGCCAGGTTGCCTTTGGACTCCAGCCAGTTCTTGCGGTCACCGGCACGCTTTTTGGCCAGCAGCATGTCCATGATTTCGCGGGTGCCGTCCAGATCGTCCAGAGTCAACTGGACCAGACGGCGGGTGTTCGGATCCATGGTGGTTTCACGCAGCTGCGGCGGGTTCATTTCACCCAGGCCTTTGAATCGCGTGACCTGCGGCTTGCCGCGCTTCTTCTCGGCGACCAGGCGATCGAGGATGCCATCACGCTCGGCTTCATCGAGGGCGTAGTAGATTTCCTTGCCCAGGTCGATGCGGTACAGCGGCGGCATGGCCACGTAGACGTGACCGGCCTCGACCAGCGGACGGAAATGCTGGACGAACAGTGCGCAAAGCAAGGTGGCAATGTGCAGACCGTCGGAGTCGGCGTCGGCGAGGATGCAGATCTTGCCGTAGCGCAGCTGGCTCATGTCGGCAGCGCCAGGATCGACGCCGATCGCCACGGCGATGTTGTGCACCTCCTGGCTGGCCAGGACTTCACCGCCGTCGACCTCCCAGGTATTGAGGATCTTGCCGCGCAGCGGCAGGATCGCCTGAAACTCCTTGTCGCGCGCCTGCTTGGCCGAACCGCCTGCCGAGTCACCCTCGACCAGGAACAGCTCGGCACGCATCGGATCCTGCCCTGCGCAGTCAGCCAGTTTGCCCGGCAATGCCGGCCCCTGGGTGACACGCTTGCGCTCGACCTTCTTGCTGGCCTTGAGACGGCGCCCGGCGTTGTTGATCGCCAGTTCAGCCAGTTGCATACCCAATTCTGGGTGGGCGTTGAGCCACAGGCTGAACGCATCCTTGACCACGCCAGAGACGAACGCCGCCGCTTCGCGGGACGACAAGCGCTCTTTGGTCTGCCCGGAGAACTGCGGTTCCTGCATTTTCATCGAGAGCACGAAGGTGATGCGCTCCCAGACGTCTTCAGGTGCCAGCTTGACCCCGCGTGGCAACAGATTGCGGAACTCGCAGAACTCGCGCATGGCATCGAGCAGGCCCTGGCGCAGGCCGTTGACGTGCGTGCCGCCCTGAGCCGTAGGAATCAGGTTGACGTAGCTTTCCTGGACGCTGTCGCCGCCTTCGGGCAACCACAGCAGGGCCCAGTCGACGGCCTCCTTGTTGCCGGCCAGGCTGCCGCAGAACGGCTCGTCGGGCAGGCGCAGGAACTCGCTGACCGAGTCGACCAGGTAGGAACGCAGACCGTCTTCATAGTGCCATTCGACTTTTTCGCCGCTGGCCTTGTCTTCGAAGCTGACCAGCAGGCCCGGGCACAAGACCGCTTTGGCCTTGAGCACGTGCTTGAGGCGGCTGATGGAAAACTTCGGTGAATCGAAATACTTCGGGTCCGGCGCGAAATACACGCTGGTGCCGGTGTTGCGCTTGCCAACTGTACCGACGACTTCCAGCTCGGTGGCCTTGTAGCCGTCGGCGAAGGTCATCTGGTACTCGTTGCCATCGCGCTTGACCTTGACCCGCACCTGGCTGGACAAGGCGTTGACCACGGAAATACCCACGCCGTGCAGACCACCAGAGAACTGGTAGTTCTTGTTGGAGAACTTGCCGCCGGCGTGCAGCTTGGTGAGGATCAGTTCGACCCCGGAAACCCCCTCTTCCGGGTGGATGTCCACGGGCATGCCGCGACCGTCATCGGACACTTCCAGCGAATGGTCGGCGTGCAGGATCACCTGCACCGACTTGGCGTGCCCGGCCAGGGCTTCGTCGACACTGTTGTCGATGACTTCCTGGGCCAGGTGGTTCGGCCGGCTGGTGTCGGTGTACATGCCCGGGCGTTTGCGCACCGGGTCAAGGCCCGAGAGGACTTCGATGGCGTCTGCGTTATAGGCACTAGCGCTGGGAATGGCCATGGGTACTCGTCGTCAGTCGTGGGTGAAAATAAGTCATCAAAATACAGAAAAATCGAGCGTTTGATACTGCTGTGGCGCAATGCCAGCAAAGCTCAACAAGGCTGGCAGGCGCTCGGCGAAGCCCTGAAAGCTGTGATCGCCACCGGCCTGGATGCGCAGTGCGCAGGCCCGGTAGAACTGTTCGGCCTGGCGGTAGTCCAGGGTTTCATCGGCGGTTTGCAGCCAGACCTGATAGCGCCCGGCATCCGTAGGCGGCGCCACCTCGAGCTCGGCCAGGGCCTGCACATGATCGAGGGTCAGCTCCCAGGACTCACCGGTGTAGTGGTTCTGCTGAGTGCCCAGAAAGCCATCGAAACGCCGGTGCGGGTTGACCGCCGGGTTGATCAGCAATGCTTTTAGCCCGTGGCGCTCGGCCAGGTGGGTGGCATAGTAGCCGCCGAGCGAGCTGCCGACCAGTAATGGCGCTTCGAGCTCGGCAATCGCGGCCTCTAGCTGGGCCATGGCCTGGCGCGGGTGATGGTGCAGCGCTGGCACCCGCAGGCGTTCGCCCAGGCCGATCTGCTCCATCACTGCAATCAATTGGCAGGCTTTCTTGGACGAGGGCGCGCTGTTGAACCCGTGTATATAGAGAATCGAACCCGACATGCCGCCCCCGGTGCACTTCAATCGCCTGACGGTGCCAGGCAGGAAAGCGCGCATTTTAGCCTGTTCAAAGGCAGATGGAGCAGTTTCACCCATTCAGCAACACTTAATAGCCGTCGCCTTCGTAGTCGACCGTGAACGCGAAGCCGGTTACCCGCGAGACTCCGGTGTCGATCGAGCCATCGCCATGCAAGCGCAACCAGCGGTAGCCGGGGGCCTGCTCACCGACCTTGAAATCCTCACTGCCCGGCTCGAACTGAATGCAGGTGGAGGGTGAGGCCAATAGCCGTAGACCGTCACGCCGCTCATCCCATTCCTGGTGTACATGCCCCCACAGCAAGGCCCGCACCTGTGGATAACCGTTCAGCAGGGCAAACAGTGCGTCGGCATTGCGCAGGCCGATCGGTGCCATCCAGGCGCAACCGATGGGTACCGGCTGGTGGTGGAAACAGATCAGATGATGACGCTCGGGCGCTTCTTTCAGGGACTGCTCGAGCATCGCCAACTGGCGCTCATCGAGCACGCCCGGCACCGATCCCGGCACCGCTGAATTAAGCATCAGGATGCGCCAGTTACCGATATCGACCAGCGGCTTGAGCAGATCACTGCCCTGCGCCACGCGCTCCATCGGCACAGGCTCGTCATGGTTACCCGCGAGCCAGCGGGCCGGGGCCCCGAGGCCTGCCGTCAAATCACGAAAGTATTCGTAGGAGGCTTCGCTGCCATCCTGAGACAAATCGCCAGTTGCCAGCAGCAGATCGATCTGCGGCTGTTCTTCACGCACTCGTTCGACCACTCGCTGCAGGCTGTCGCGGGTGTTCATGCCCAGCAGCGTGCCCTGCCCGTCGGCAAACAGATGGCTGTCAGTCAGTTGCACTAGGTACAAGGGTGCATCGCTATGCGGGATCGATTGTTGCGGCAAGGGCCGACTCCTTGAAAGGATTCAGCGCGATTATGGCGGCAAGCAGCGCTTGAGCAAATACGCGAAAACGACCGCCGTCACATTTCAGCGAACTGCAGCCAACTCATGGCCACAGGCCAGACAGTGACTGAGCCACTCACCGAGGAACAGATTGAGCTGGGCTTTTTCGTCAGGCTGGTGCATCGCCGCATTCGGGTAAGGATAGATGCTGCGAAAACGCCGGGCGTGCTCGGCGCTGACCACTTCGGCCATGCGTGCATCGTGATACACCTGCACTTCCAGCTGTGGCACCGGCAGCCATGGCAGGCTGTGCTCCTGGCGCACGCGCAGGGTGGTGGTGTAGGGACAGGCGAGGACCACATCGAGAACCAGCACACCGAGCATCTGGTCACCCTGGGTCATACCGATCCGGCGCGAACTCATGGTGCTGCGCATGTCCGGCAACAAGCGCATCAAACGCGCATAGTTGGCCTCGCAGGCAGCCTGCAACCCGACCAGATCGACCCGGTAGCGTTCGCGCAACAGATTCACGACCATAGCCCCCTGACTTCATCTCGATTCAAGGCCAGCCATTGCAGGGCAATAATGCATGCCGCATTGGCAATCAGCCCATCGCGCACGGCCTGCAAGGCATCCTCGAACGCCCAGACCTTGACGCGAATGTCTTCACCCTCTTCCTCCAGCCCGTGCAGGCCGCCCGCCCCAACGCTGCTGCACTGGCCCAGATACAAGTGAACAAACTCATCGCTGCCGCCAGGTGACGGGAAATACCGGGTCATCGGCCACAGCGCTTTGAACACAAGCCCAGCTTCCTCCTGCGCTTCGCGGTGTGCAACTTCTTCCGGCGCTTCATCTTTATCGATCAGACCAGCGACCAGTTCAATCAACCATGGGCTGGCGACCTTGGCCATTGCGCCAACGCGAAACTGCTCGATCAGCACCACTTCATCCCGCACAGGATCGTAGGGCAGCACACAGACGGCATCATGGCGAACGAACAGCTCACGGCTGATCTCACGCCCCATGCCCCCGGCGAACAGCTCGTGGCGCAAACGAACCCGATCAAGCTGGTAGAAGCCCTTGAAGCAGTTGACCCTTTCGACGATCTCGACGTCCGTGGGCACAGGTTTCAGCGTGTCTGACATGGAAATCCTCATAACCTCGTGTACTGCATCGCGCCATCCTAACCTGCGCACCGCCACGTTTCACCCCTTTCAACTTGTAGGCCGGGCTGCGAGGATAGGCAGCCTGCTGATATTCAGCTTAGTGGCGAACTGAAGGCCTTGCCGACGGTCCAAGCCCGATCACCTTTGCCTTACAAGGATCATCATGACGCTTGTGAAACTAACTACCGTGGCCGTGCTGGCCTTGGTCCTGGGCGCTTGTCAAAGCCTGTTCCAGCCCAACATGCGCACGCCACTGGAGGTCAAGCGCGACCGCTGGGAGCACATCAAGCCCGGTTGCAACACGGCCGATTGCCCGCTGGTCAATATCGACACCATTCACTTCCCGGCCAACCCGAAACTGGACGCAATCGTCGAAAAACGTTTGCTGCAAATGACCCAGGACAACCAGCACAGCGCCCTGCCCGCTTCGCTCAAGGCCTACGAAGACCAGTTCATGGCCACCGCCGAGACCCGCAACAGCAGCTACCTGCAAGCCAAGGTACGCGAGCAGCATGACGGACTGGTGATCATCGAACTGTCCAGTTATCTGGACACCGGCGGCGCCCATGGCATGCCGGGGCGTGGTTTCATCAACTACTCGCGTCAGCAGGACAAGGTCCTGACCCTGCAGGACATGCTGGTGCCGGGCCAGGAAGCGACGTTCTGGAAGACCGCCGAGGAAGCCCACAGGGCCTGGCTGATCAGCACCGGCATGGACAAGGATGCCGAGTTCGTCAAAACCTGGCCGTTCCGCCAGACCCCGCATATCGCCCTGACCTACGGCGCGGTAGTGCTCAAGTACGAAGTGTATGCCATCGCCCCGTATTCCATGGGCCACATCGAACTGAAGATCCCCTACCCGCGCCTGAACGGTGTGATCAAGCCGGAGTTGTTTCCCGGTCGCGGCTGACCGACGGCGCTGCCGCCCAGTACACGCACCCTGCCAGCAGCAACGCCGGCAGGGTCGAGCCGAGATCGGCAGCGTAATGCGCCAGCAGATGGTAGGTGGCGACGCCGCAGGCCCAGGCGACCAGAGCGCGCCAGTGCAGGCTCTGGACCGGACTGGCGTCACTGCGACGGCGACGTACGACGAAATGATCGACCAGCACCACGCCGAACAGCGGGGCGAACACCGAGCCGATCAGCAGCAGGAAGTTCTGGTACTGCGCCAGCGGCGCGAAGCAGGCGATCAAGGTGCACAGCACACCAATGGCCAATGCCAGATGCTCGACTTTCAAGCGAATCAGCAGGCCGGTTGATACCGCCGCCGAATGGATATCGGCGAAGGCCTTTTCCGATTCATCGAGCAGAATCAGCAGCAATGGAATACCGATACCGGCACCGGCCAGCGCCAACAGCAAGGTATTGACCTCGCCCGCCGGCGCGAAGGCCAGGGTATAGGCCACACCCAGACTCATCATCCACACGTTGCCGACAAAATACCCCAGCGCCGTACCGAAAAACACCCGGCTGCCATGGCGGCTGAAGCGGGAATAGTCGGCAATCAACGGCAGCCACGACAACGGCATAGCAATGGCGATGTCGATACCCACCGCCAGCGACATCGAGCCATCACCGGCACGCGCCCACAGGGCGGCGAGATCGGCCTTGGTAAACAGGTTCCAGGTCAGCCACAGGCAGGCCCCGAGCAACAGCCAGATGCCCCATTTGCGCAGGATCTTGCGCACGAAGGTCAGCGGCCCGCTGACCGCCAGCAGGGTTGCCAGGGCGCCGAAGCACAAGGTCCACAGCAAGGGGCTGGTCAGCGCACTGCCTTCGCCGAAGGCGCGGGCACCGAGCAGACTGGCGGCATCACGCATGACAATGATTTCGAACGAGCCCCAGCCAATCAGCTGCAGCAGGTTGAGCAGCGCTGGCAGCCGGGCGCCTTCGCGACCGAGACTGCGCCGCAAGGCTGCCATGGACGACAGGCCGGTATCGCTGCCGATGACGCCAACGGCCGCCAGCAGCAAGACCCCCACGCTGGTACCGATGATGATCGCCAGCACGGCGTTGGCCAGGCCCAGGCCGGGGCCGAGCAAGGCGCCGGTCTGCAGGACCATCAGACCGATGCCCAGGGAAAACCATAGGGAACAGAGGTCACGACCGCTGAGGACGCGTTGCCCGGTGGTCACCGGGTGATCGGGGGAAAACTGGCTGGGTGTGCTCACAAGGGTGATCTCGACAGGGAGAAAATTGTTGTTGTTCGGGCCCTATCGCTGGCAAGGCCAGCTCCCACAAGAGTCTGTATGCAGTCCCCCTGTGGGAGCCGGCCTTGCCGGCGATGCGGTGTGCACGGCACACCGCCTGAACAGGCCGATCAGACCTTCTTGTACAACTGGCTGCCTTCCTGGCGGAACCGCTCGGCCTGCTCGCGCATGCCGTCCTCGACCGCCACATCCACCGCATCAATGCGCTGGTTGGCGGCGTACTCACGCACTTCCTGGGTAATTTTCATCGAGCAGAACTTCGGCCCGCACATCGAGCAGAAGTGCGCGACCTTGGCCGAATCCTTGGGCAGGGTCTCGTCATGGAACGAACGCGCGGTGTCCGGATCCAGGCCAAGGTTGAACTGGTCTTCCCAACGGAACTCGAAGCGCGCCTTGGACAAGGCATTGTCACGGATCTGCGCGCCCGGGTGTCCTTTGGCAAGGTCGGCAGCGTGGGCGGCGATCTTGTAGGTGATGATCCCGGTCTTGACGTCATCCTTGTTCGGCAGGCCCAAATGCTCCTTGGGCGTCACGTAGCAGAGCATGGCGCAACCGAACCAGCCGATCATCGCCGCGCCGATACCCGAGGTGATGTGGTCGTAACCCGGGGCAATGTCGGTAGTCAGCGGGCCGAGGGTGTAGAACGGTGCTTCGTCGCAGCATTCCAGCTGCTTGTCCATGTTCTCCTTGATCAACTGCATCGGCACGTGGCCAGGACCCTCGATCATGCACTGGACATCGTGTTTCCAGGCGATCTTGGTCAGTTCGCCAAGGGTCTCCAGCTCGCCGAATTGCGCCGCATCGTTGGCATCGGCAATCGAGCCCGGACGCAGGCCGTCGCCCAGCGAGAAGCTGACGTCGTAGGCCTTCATGATTTCGCAGATTTCGTCGAAATGGGTGTAGAGGAAGTTCTCTTTGTGATGCGCCAGGCACCACTTGGCCATAATCGAACCGCCACGGCTGACGATACCGGTAACGCGCTTGGCGGTCAGCGGCACATAACGCAACAGCACGCCGGCGTGAATGGTGAAGTAGTCCACGCCCTGCTCGGCTTGCTCGATCAGGGTGTCGCGGAACAGCTCCCAGGTCAGGTCTTCGGCGACGCCATTGACCTTTTCCAGGGCCTGGTAGATTGGCACGGTACCGATCGGCACAGGCGAGTTGCGGATGATCCACTCACGGGTTTCGTGGATGTGCTTGCCGGTGGACAGGTCCATGACCGTGTCCGAACCCCAACGGATACCCCAGGTCAGCTTGGCCACTTCTTCTTCGATCGAAGAGCCCAGCGCACTGTTACCGATGTTGCCGTTGATCTTCACCAGGAAGTTGCGGCCGATGATCATCGGCTCCAGTTCGACGTGGTTGATGTTCGCCGGAATGATCGCGCGACCACGGGCGATCTCCTCACGGACGAACTCGGCGGTGATTTCCTTGGGGATGCTGGCACCGAAACTGTGGCCCGGGTGCTGCTGGTCGAGCAGGCCGGCGGCGCGGGCTTCCTGCAGCTTCATGTTCTCGCGGATGGCGACGTATTCCATCTCGGCGGTGATGATGCCCTGGCGCGCGTAGTGCATCTGGCTGACGTTGGCACCGGCCTTGGCCCGGCGCGGATTGCGCACATGGGCAAAACGCAGTTTGGTCAGCTCGGCATCCGCCAGACGCTGCTGGCCAAAGTCCGACGACAACCCAGGCAGGCGCTCGGTGTCACCACGGGCGTCAATCCAGGCCGAACGCACATCGCTCAGGCCTTTGCGCACGTCGATGACGACATTGGGATCGGTGTAGGGGCCGGAAGTGTCGTAGACCAGCACCGGCGCGTTGGCTTCACCGCCGAAATCGGTCGGGGTGTCGTCCAGGCTGATTTCACGCATCGGTACGCGGATGTCCGGACGCGAGCCTTCGACATAGATTTTGCGCGAACGGGTGAACGGCTGTACGGACTGCTGATCGACCTGGGCCGACTCACTCAGATTGGTCAGGTATTTTTCTTGTTTACTCATCACAGGCTCTCCAGACGGCTTCCTAGCAGTGGAATGTCGGGGAGAACCTGAAAGGCACGGACGCACCAGGAGCGGTGCTGTGCCAGATGTGCGGGGATGCCTGCAGCGACTTACGGCTGGCTCGACATTCCCGGACCTGACACAAGAGACTCGCCGGGAAAGCGAGAAATCTTGTTCCCTACGCAGGCGCTAACCTGATCAGGTTCAACGGGATCCGGATTATCCGATCTCAGCCTCAACGCAAGGCACCCCGACAAGAACGCGCCCAGTCTAGACTGGACGCCACTGCAAAGCCAACAGTACAACCACGGTGACGATAAATGGTGTAATTGGCAGATTGTTGCAAAGTGCCCGCGCATCTACACTCACCGGTTCAGAAAGACTCAATCGTTCAAGGATCGCCCTATGCTGCGCAAACTTTCACTGGCCCTTGCCGTGTCTTGTGCTATCAACGGAATGGCCTGGGCAGCAGACGCGCCCTTGTCAGCGAAAACCGATCTGGTCAGCGTCTACCAGGAGGCTGTGGATAACAACGCCGACCTCGCGGCAGCCCGTGCCAACTATGGCGCGCAAAAGGAGGTGGTACCCCAGGCCCGTGCCGGCCTGCTGCCAAATCTCTCGGCCGGCGCCGAGATGCAGAGCACCCGGACCAAGCTCGATGAACCATCGACTACCTCCAACCGCAGCGGTAATTCCTGGTCGGCAACCCTGGCCCAACCGGTGTTCCGTGCTGATCGCTGGTTCCAGTTGCAGGCTGCCGAAGCGGTCAATGAACAGGCGGCGCTGGAGTTGTCGGCCACTGAACAGAACCTGATCCTGCAAACTGCCGAGAACTATTTCGCGGTGCTGCGCGCCCAGGACAACCTGGCGTCGACCAAAGCGGAAGAAGCCGCTTTCAAGCGTCAGCTGGATCAGTCCAATGAACGCTTCGATGTCGGCCTTTCGGACAAGACCGACGTCCTGCAATCCCAGGCCAGTTACGACACGGCCCGGGCCAACCGGATCGTCGCGCAACGCCAGGTCGATGACGCGTTCGAAGCACTGATCACCCTGACCAACCGCAACTACGACGCGATCCAGGGCATCCGCCACACCCTGCCGGTGCAGGTCCCGGTACCGAATGACGCCACGTCCTGGGTCGAAACCGCCGGTAAGCAGAACCTCAACCTGCAAGCGACCAACTACGCCGTCACCGCCGCCGAAGAAACCCTGCGCCAGCGCAAGGCCGGGCACGCGCCAACCCTGGATGCGGTAGCGCAGTACCAGAAAGGCGACAACGACAACCTTGGTTTCACCAACCCCAACCTCGGCGGGCCCATCAGCGGCGACGTCGAACAGACCAGCGTTGGCCTGCAGTTGAATATTCCGATCTACAGCGGCGGCCTGACCAGCTCGCAAGTGCGCGAGGCCTACCAGCGCCTGAGCCAGAGCGAGCAGCAGCGTGAAAGCCTGCGGCGCCAGGTGGTGGAAAACACCCGCAACCTGCACCGTGCGGTCAATACCGACGTGGAGCAGGTGCAGGCACGCAAGCAGTCGATCATCTCCAACCAGAGCGCTCTGGAAGCCACCGAGATCGGTTACCAGGTCGGTACCCGCAACATCGTCGACGTGCTCGATGCCCAGCGCCAGCTGTACACCTCGGTGCGTGACTACAACAACACCCGCTACGACTACATCCTCGACAACCTGCGCCTGAAGCAGGCGGCGGGCACCTTGAGCCCGCAGGACCTGACCGACCTGAGCCGCTATCTGAAGCCGGACTACAACCCGGACAAAGACTTCCTGCCACCTGATCTGGCGGCATTGGCCAAGGCTAACTTCGACGCCCGGCCTTAAACAGCATCGCGGGGCAAGCCCGCTCCCACAGGTAACCTCTGTGGGAGCGGGCTTGCCCCGCGATTAGCGTCAGAGCAATCGCCCCAAGCCATCCAGCAAGCGCTGCAACGCGCCCTGGTTGGCCTTCATCACCGCCCGCCCCGCTTCGCCCATGCGCCGCGCATCCTGCGGCAACTCGATCAGCCGCCGGATCTCAGCCGCCAGCCCCTGGGCATCATCCACCTCCTGCAATGCGCCAGCGTTGCGCAGCATCGCCGCGATCTCCAGGAAGTTGAACAGGTGCGGGCCGCTAATCACCGGCAATGACAGAGCCGCTGGCTCCAGCAGGTTATGCCCGCCATTGGGCACCAGGCTGCCGCCGACAAAGGCGATATCCGCCAGGGCATAAAGAAACAGCAGTTCGCCCATGGTGTCGCCGAGCAGCACTGCGGTATCCGCGGCCACCGCAGCGGCACTGGAGCGGCGCACAGTCGGGAACTGTGCCGCGCACAACTCAAATACGCTGTTGAAGCGCTCCGGATGCCGTGGCACCAGGATCAGCAAGGCATCGGCATGGTGCTCCAGCAACTGGTGGTGCGCGGCGAGAATCACTTCGTCCTCGCCCTCATGGGTGCTGGCGGCAATCCACACCGGGCGCTGAGCGGCCTGCCACTGCTCACGCAAGGCCCGAGCGCGCGGCAATAGCTGCTCATCGATACGCAGGTCGAACTTGATCGAACCGGTGACCTGAACACATTCAGCCCGCGCCCCCAGCTGGCGAAAGCGCTCAGCTTCGGCCTCGGTCTGCACCGCGATCAGGCTCATCTCGGCCAGCATCGGCCGGGTCAGCCCGGCAAAGCGTGCATAGCCACGCGCCGACCGCTCGGACAAGCGCGCATTGGCCAGCGCCACGGCGATACCGCGCTTGGCGCACTGATGAATATGGTTGGGCCACAACTCGGTTTCCATGATCACCGCCAGCTTCGGCTGGACATGATCGAGAAAGCGCCCGGCCGCCCACGGCAGGTCATAGGGCAGGTAGCAATGCTGAATGCGCGGCTCATCGGCAAACATCGCCCGCACCCGCTCGGAGCCGGTCGGGGTCATGCAGGTAATCGTAATCGGCAGCTGTGGATAAGCCTGCAACAGGGCACGAATCATCGGCGCCGCGGCGATGCTTTCGCCCACCGACACCGCATGTACCCAGATACCGCCCTTGCGCATGGCGGGCAGGTTCATGGCGAAGCGTTCGCCGATGCGCTTGGCGTAGGCTGGCGCCTTGCGCGAGCGCAGGAACAGGCGCAGCGCAACCAGCGGCAGGCCCAGGTGAAACAGCAGGGTATAGAGTGTTCTGTTCATGGCGCCGAAGTGTACTAGCCAATCGCTCGCAAGTGCACTGCGAAGCGCTCGGCCAACCACTGTGCCGCAGGCCCCAGTGGCTCGTCACGCCGCCACACCAGCTCTACCACCAGTGCCGGCGGTGTCCATTCGCTACGCAGCTCGACCATCTGCGCATGGTAAGTCGGGTACTGCACTACATGCCGGGGCAACCAGGCCCAGCCCAAGCCGCGCATCAACAACTCGGCCATGGCGTAGAAGCTGTCGGCACGCCAGATCTGCGGGCTGATTGGCTCGCCGCCGGGATAACCGCTTTCCTGCGGGGCAATCAACAACTGGCGATGGCGTGCCAGCTGTTGGCGATTGACCTGCCCCAGTTGCGCCAAGGGATGATTGACGGCGCAGACGGTGACCATCTCCACATTCCCCAAGGCGCGGCGCTCCAACGCTGACGGCATGCGCTCATGACGAAACAGCAAGCCCAGGTCAGCACGGCGCTCGACCAGCTTGCGCGCCACGTCACCCTGGGCACCGCTGGCCAGTTGCACTTCCAGCATGGGGAACTGCTGGGCCAGTTCGTCGAGACTGTCGATGACCGGCTGATAAGGCATGGCTTCATCCTGGGCGACCCGCAACTGCGCCTCCTGGCCGCGCATCAGCGCCAGCGCCCGACCGTCCAGGCGCTCGCACTGACGCAACAACTCACGCGCATCCTCCAGCAGCGCCGCGCCGGCCTCGGTCAAGCGCGGCTGACGGCCACTGCTACGCTCGAACAGGGTGACACCCAGGTCCGCCTCGAGCAGGGCAATGGCATTGCTCACCGCCGACTGCGCCTTGCGCTGGGTGCGGGCCACCGCCGAAAACGAGCGTTGCTCGGCAACGCCGACAAACAGCCGCAGTTGCTCCAGATTCCACTGTTCAGCCATGCAACCTATCTCCAGAAAAGATAGGTAATGACTTTACCCCATCCAGGCTTGCTCTAAAATGCCCAGCCAGAACAGAGGAACACCGACATGAATGCCTACACCTACCTGGCTATCGCCATCTGCGCCGAAGTCATCGCCACCGCCTCGATGAAGGCCGTCAAGGGTCTGAGCACCCCGCTGCCGTTGCTGCTGATGATCTGTGGCTACGCCGTGGCGTTCTGGATGCTGACCCTGGTGGTGCGCAGCATTCCGGTCGGTATCGCGTATGCCATCTGGTCGGGGCTGGGGATTGTCTTGATCAGCATCGCCGCGCTGGTGATTTACGGGCAGAAACTGGACGTCCCGGCGATGCTCGGCATGGCCATGATTGTCGGCGGCGTGGTGGTTATCCAGGTCTTCTCGAAAACCGCCGGGCATTGATCCGTCTCACAGGCTGTATACTGGGCTTCTGTCCAAGCTTGTGAGGTGCATGCATGCCATCCGTTATTTCCACCGACGTACTGATCGTCGGCGCAGGGGTCGCAGGCCTCTGGCTCAATGCCCGTCTGCGCCGCCTGGGTTACTCGACGGTCGTGGTGGAACGCGCCAGCCTCGGTGGCGAGCAGACCCTCAAATCGCAGGGAATCATTCATGGCGGCGCCAAGTATGCCCTGCATGGCGCACTGACCGGCGCCTCCGAAGCCATTGCCGACATGCCGCGACGCTGGAGCGAGGCGCTGGCAGGCAGCGGCGAACTGGACCTTTCCGGCGTGCGCCTGTTGTCTGACGCCCATTACCTGTGGTCCCCCGGCACGATCGCCGGCAACCTGACCAGCTTCTTTGCCAGCAAGGCGGTGCGTGGCCGTGTCGATCAGGTCAAAGGCGAGCAACTGCCACCTGCCCTGCAAGACCGCGCCTTCAAGGGTAAGGTCTATCGCCTGGCCGAACTGGTCATTGACGTGCCAAGCCTGCTGAACAAGCTCGCCGAACTGGCCGGTGACAGCCTGCTGGCTGGCGAGCAGATCGAACCCCTGCAAGAAGCTGGCGAACTGGCCGGGCTGCGCGTCGACGGCCGCGAGATCCGTGCACAGCGCATCGTACTCAGCGCCGGGGCCGGCAATGCCGCCCTGCTTGAAACCCTCGGTCTGAGCCAGCCTGCCATGCAGCGTCGCCCGCTGCACATGGTCATGGCCAAGGGCGCCAGCCTCAAACCTCTGTACGCCCATTGCCTGGGCGGCGGACCCAAACCGCGTATCACCGTCACCAGCCACCCGGCCGCCGACGGTCAATGGGTCTGGTACATGGGTGGCGACCTGGCTGAGGCAGACGGCGTTGCCCGCGAGCCCGAAGCGCAGATTGCCGCGGCGAAGAAGGAAGTCAGCAACCTGCTGCCATGGATCGACCTGAGCCAGGTGCGCTGGGCTACCGTGCGCATCGATCGCGCCGAGCCGGCACAGTCCGGTCTGGTGCGCCCGGACAACGCCTTCCTCGCCGAACAGCAGCGCCTGCTGGTTGGCTGGCCGACCAAACTGGCCCTGGCTCCGGATTTCAGTGACCGGGTGCTGGCCAGCCTTGAACGCGACGGGGTCAAGCCGGGGGCTCACACCGCCCTTCCCGAACTGCCACGGCCACCGATGGCCCTGCCAGTCTGGGAGCAGCTGCTGCCATGAGCCTGCCGACTCTTCATGATCTGCACCGCCCCTTGGGCAGCACCGGCCTGCACGTCTCGCCGCTGGGCCTGGGTACGGTCAAGCTGGGGCGTGATCAAGGGGTCAAATACCCCAATGGATTCACCATCCCCGACGACGACCAGGCCCGCCTGCTGCTGGCCCAGGCCCGTGACCTGGGCATCAACCTGATCGACACCGCCCCAGCCTACGGCCGCAGCGAAGAGCGCCTTGGCCCGCTGCTGCGCGGCCAACGCGATCACTGGGTGATCGTCAGCAAGGTCGGTGAAGAGTTCGAAGAAGGCCAGTCGCGTTTCGACTTCAGCGCCGCCCACACGCGTTTTTCCATCGAACGCAGCCTCAAGCGCCTGGAAACCGACCATATCGACCTGGTGCTGGTGCATTCGGATGGCAACGACCTGCATATTCTCGAGCACGAGGAGGTCTATCAGACCCTCGAAGCGCTGAAGCGGGAAGGCAAGATCGGCGGCTTCGGCCTGTCCGGCAAGACCGTGGAAGGTGGTTTGAAAGCACTGCAACGCGGCGATTGCGCCATGGTCACCTACAATCTGAACGAACAGGCCGAACGCCCGGTGCTCGACTATGCCGCCGAGCATGGCAAAGCCATCCTGGTGAAAAAGGCCCTGGCCAGCGGGCATGTGTGCCTGAGCCCGGGGGTAGACCCGGTGCGTGCCAGTTTCGAGTTGCTGTTTGGCCACCCGGGTGTGAGCAGTGCCATTGTCGGCACCATCAACCCGGTACATCTGGCACACAACGTGGCGACTGTTGCCGCCGTACTGAATCGCTGACGCCCACGCCGCCGTCGCGGCCGACCCCAACGCAAGAAGGAGCCGACATGCCGCGAACGCTGATCCGCAAGAACCCGAGCAACTTCAAAACCCTGCCCCTGCACGTCGAAGCCAGCCCCGAGGGCTTGTGCTACCAGAGCATCGGCATGCCGCTGAACTTCGCCCAGACCCAGCAACGGCGCAAACAGATTCACCTGGCCGACAGCCAGCGCTTCGCCGTAGAGCTGGCCAATCTGGGCGTCTCGGTGCGTCTGACGTTGCACTGGCAGAACCGTGATTACTGGGTGCTGGTCCGCCAGCGCCGCCAGGACCGTGGGGATGTGGTACTGAAACTGATTTCCGGCTATGTGCCCGCCCAGGAACTGAACCTGCCGCTGCATACCGCCATCCAGGAGGTAGCTGAAGAATGCCTGCTGGAAACGCCGGAAGGCTGGCTTGGCGGGCGCTTCAACGATACCTGGCTGCCAGCGCCTTATGCCGATGCCCTGCATTACCGTGAAGCGCTGCCTTTCGTCCTGACCCCGCAATCCGGTGCGGCACGGCCGGTGCGTTGCGCCAACCTGCAACTGCTGGAGCGGCCACGGGCCTACGTGCACCTGCCGACCGCCTCGTTGCAGCTGATCTATGACCTGCGTCTGCAGGTCCCGCGTGAAGCCAAATCCTTGAGCCTGTTTCATGTCGATGAACGACTGGAAGGAAACCAACTGGTGGCCCGCCTCAACCGCACCCGCCCCGACCTGTACCTGATGCCCCTGGAAGACGGACACCCTCGCGCCGAGCTGTACACGCTGAAAAAGGACCGCCTGGTGCCGGCGAGCACTCGCGGTCTGTATCTGGCCGAAAGCTTTGCCCGTCAGGAAGGCTGGCTGGTCAGGGATGAACGGATTCGCTGGAAGGATTGGGTGAGTCAGCAGGGGCTGGCGGCGCCGAAACCGGACACCGGGCTGCAGCGCCTGACGGGCAAGGCACGGGAGTTGTTGCAGATGGCGCGAGGCGGATTGCGTAAGTAGCTGACAAATTGCAATCGCGGGGCAAGCCCGCTCCCACAGGGTACATCACCCTCCTGTGGGAGCGGGCTTGCCCCGCGATGCTTGAATCAGTTCTTGCGGATTTTCTCGACGATAGCGGTGGTCGAGCTGTTTTCGACCAGACCCAGCACCTTCACCGAGCCGCCATACGCCTTGACGATATCGGCACCGACGACCTGCTCAATACCGTAGTCCCCACCCTTGACCAGCACATCCGGCTTGACCTGGCTGAGCAGGTTTTCCGGCGTGCCTTCAGGGAAGCTGATGACCCAGTCCACTGCTCCCAGGCCGGCGAGCACCGCCATGCGGCGATCTACGCTATTGATCGGACGGCCCGGACCTTTCAGCCGGCTCACCGAAGCATCGTCGTTTACCGCAACGATCAGACGATCACCTTGGGCCCGCGCTTGCTCCAGGTAAGTCACGTGGCCTGCATGAAGAATATCGAAGCAACCATTGGTGAAAACAATCTTTTCGTTATGAGCACGGGCATCATCGATGGCCAGCAGCAACTGATCGAGACTCACCACACCGCGCTCAGAACCCTCTTCGCGCTGGATGGCACGGCGCAGTTCCGGTGCGCTTATCGCTGCGGTACCGAGCTTGCCGACCACGATGCTGGCGGCCAGGTTGGCCAGGCCCACAGCATGAGGCAGCTCTTCGCCTGCGGCGATGGCGGCGGCCAGGGTCGAAATCACCGTATCACCGGCACCGGTAACGTCGAAGACTTCACGGGCACGAGCCGGCAAGTGCAGGGCCGGATGATCGGGACGCAGCAGGGTCATGCCATGCTCACCACGGGTCACCAGCAAGGCGCCCAGCTCCAGTTCGCTCATCAGTTGAGCGCCCTTGGCCACCAGCTCCGCTTCATCGGCGCAGCGGCCGACGATGGTCTCGAACTCGCTGAGGTTCGGGGTGATCAGGCTGGCACCGCGGTAGATCGAAAAGTCCTTGCCCTTGGGGTCGGCCAGGACCGGGATCCCTTTGGCCCGTGCAGCCTGGATCAAGCTCTGATGATTCTTCAGGGCGCCTTTGCCGTAATCCGACAACACCAGTACTTTGACCCCGTCGAGCAGGGTGTCGACTTCAGCCCCCAACGACAGCGGGTCGGTGGCGAAAGGTTCTTCGAAATCGATCCGCAGCAGTTGCTGGTGGCGGCTCATGACCCGCAGCTTGACGATGGTCGGCTGGTGCGCAATACGCTGGAAAATCGAGTGCACGCCTGCAGCCTTCAGACTGTTGGACAGGCTTTCGGCAGCTTCGTCCTGGCCAGTAACCCCGATCAGTGATGCCGGTGCGCCCAGGGCAGCGATGTTCAAGGCCACGTTAGCCGCACCACCAGGACGGTCCTCGATCTGATCGACCTTGACCACCGGTACAGGTGCTTCAGGCGAAATCCGTGAGGTACCACCATGCCAGTAGCGGTCGAGCATGACATCGCCCACCACCAGTACCGGGGCTTGATCGAAACGCGGCATGGACAACTTCATGGGTAACCCATATATACAAAATTAACAGGGGCAGGATATTAGCACAGGCTAGGCGAAGGCTTGATTACCGCCTTACCGACAAGCTGTTGCAGGAAAACGGCCGGAGCCCAGGACAGGCTCCGGCGTCAGGCTCAGGTGATATCGGCCTTGGCCGGCTCGTCCAGGCCCATGGCATGCAGCCTGGCGTAGTAGCCGTTGGCGGCCAGCAGCTCGGCATGCGTGCCGCGCTCGACCAGCTTGCCCTGATCCATGACCAGGATCATGTCGGCCTTTTCAATGGTCGACAGGCGGTGAGCGATCACCAGCGTGGTACGGCCCTTCATCACATGATCGAGCGCTGCCTGGATATGCCGCTCGGACTCGGTGTCCAGTGCCGAGGTGGCCTCATCGAGGATCAGCAGCGGCGCGTTCTTGAGCAGGGCCCGGGCAATGGCCAGGCGCTGGCGCTGGCCACCGGAGAGCAGCACACCGTTCTCGCCGACCTGGGTGTCGAAGCCCTTGGGCAACTGATCGACAAACTCCTTGGCATAGGCATCGGCGGCAGCCGCTTCTATATCCGCACGCGGCGCGCCCGCCAGATCACCGTAGGCAATGTTGTTGGCCACAGTGTCATTGAACAGGGTGACATGCTGGGTCACTTGCGCCACATGGCGGCGCAGGTTGCGCAAACGGTAGTCCTCGATCTCTACGCCATCGAGGAGAATCTGCCCCTCAGTGTGGTGATAGAACCGCGGAATCAACGAGGCCAGTGTCGACTTGCCACTCCCCGAGCGCCCCACCAGTGCAATCATCTGCCCCGGTTCAGCGGTAAAGGAAATGTCAGACAACACCTGGCGCTCAGTACCGGGATAGGTGAAGTTCAGGTTGCGCACAACGAGGCGACCCTCTACCCGCTCCAGCTCCACCGTTCCAGTATCGACTTCCGGTTCTTCATCCAGCTGTTCGAAGATGCTTTCGGCACCGGCCAGGCCTTTCTGGATCGTCGAGCTGACTTCCGACAGCTGGCGAATCGGCTTGGGCAGCAAGCCTGCAGCGGTGATGTAGGCAACCAGATCGCCGGCCGTAGCCTCGCCACGCAGGAACAACACCAGGAACATCAGTGCGGCCATGGCGGAGTAGATCACCAACTGCAACATCGGGGTGTACACGGCCCCGGTCTTGGTCATGCGCAGCTGCTTGTCGGTGTTGCTTTGGCTGGCATTGGCGAAACGCTGCTGCTCGTAGCTTTCACCGCCGAAGCTGCGCACCACGCGGTAGCCCTGGATGGTTTCCGAGGCAACGTGGGTTACATCACCCATTGCCACCTGGATCTTTTTGCTCTGCTTGCGGAATTTCTTGCTGGCGCTACCGACCATTACCGCGATGATTGGCAGGATTGCCAGCATCACCAGAGTCAGTTTCCAGTTCATCCACAGCAGGTAAACGAACAGGAACACCACCGTCAGGCCTTCACGGATCACCACCTTGATAGCATCGGTGGCGGCACCGGTAACCATGGTTACGTTGAAGGTGATGCGCGAAATCAGGTGACCGGAGTTGTGGGTGTCGAAGTAACGGTTGGGCAGCACCAGCAACTTGTTGAACAATTCGACCCGCAGATCATGCACCAGCCCCAGTGAAACCTTGGCCAGGAAGTAGTTACCCAGGAACGAGCCCAGGCCCTGCCAGGCGGCGATCAGCACGATCAGCAACGGCACGGCCTGCAGTAGCTGCAAGTCTTGCAGGTAAGGGACATTGGGGAACAACACTGCCTGCGGGTTGCTCAGACCGTCGACGAAGTACTTGAGAATCCCGGCCAGCATTGGCTGGGTCGAGGCAAAGATGATGAAACCGAGAATACTCAGCGTGAAAATACCGATGTACGGCTTCACATAGCTCAGTAGCCGGAAATAGATTTTCAGGCTGGAGCTGCTCTGTTGCTCCGCCTTTAGCGGTGTTTCGGCCATTGTCGAGCTCGCTGTTCAGATTGAACCGGAAATTTTATCACAGCCCGGTCGATGGGCATGCACCCAGAGCAAACCTGAACGAAGCCTAGGCTCTGCCCCTGTGTACATCCAGCGCATCCTCATCGTTTCAACAACACCGGCATGGTACATCTGCAAAATTTTCGGCATTATTGCCGGTCCTTTTGTTCGCCCGTTGGCAAGGCCACTATCCATGCAATGTTCCCGGCTACACCAGGTCGACCTCAACCAACTCATCCTTGGCGCCCAGGTGCTGGAGGCTGATAGTTACGGCGCCAAAGTGTACCTGCTTAATGACGGCAACATCCTTAAACTCTTCAGGCGTAAACGATTAATTTCATCTGCCTTGCTGCGACCTTACTCCCAGCGTTTTATCGACAATGCGACGCAATTGGAGAAAAAGGGAATTCCGACGCTGAAGGTTTTGAAGTACTACAAGCTGGATGCCCCCGGAATGACGGCGGTGCTGTACCACCCGTTGCCGGGAGAGACCCTTAGCCAACTGTCTCGCAAGGCAGGCTTCAGCTGGCAAGAGCGTCTACCGGAGCTCGTGGCGCTGGTGCGCAAGCTGCACAAGTCGGGCATCTATTTCCGCTCGCTGCACCTTGGCAACATTGTCGTGACACCAGAACAGGAGATGGGCCTGATCGACGTGGCCGATATGCGCTTCATGCGCGCACCGCTATCCAACCGCATGGTCCGGCGCAACGTGCAGCACTTCGCCCGCTACATCGCCCGCGAGCGCCTTGAGGGTCAATTCCCTCTCGCCGAACTGGAACGCGCCTTGCTGAACTGAACACCTCGGGCATGGAGGTGCATGGGTGCGCCGCCTGCCCACATGCTGTTGACGAGGCTCAAGGGGGATCACCCCCTTGTTTCGCACCGGTTCATGGACAAACGGCCCGGGTCAATGCGCAAAAAAACCCACGCCAACACCCAGAACCAAGCCAACCACCAATATCACCATCAATTTGATGCGATCACGCTTACGGCGCCGCGCTTTACGCCGACGCTCACCGGGCAGACTGACATGCGCATCGAAGCCGGTATGCAGTACCGCGTCCCCCTCAAGGGTCACCGCAGTGAGATTCAACTCGGCGTAGCGTTTTGACAGAGCCTTCTCACCAGAGTAGCCGGCAAATGGCGCGCAACGCTGATAGTCACTGAGCCGGCGCAAACCTGGATTCAACGAAAAACTCTGCCACTCAGGCTTGTCCGAGAGCAGCGGGTAACACGGCACACCGGCAATGATCTGACGCTCGCCCAGATGGATGTAAGGACTGTGCACCTTCAAGTCATGGGCATAGCTGCGCAACCAGACCTGAAGCAAATGCGGGCTGACCTCGAGAATGCTCTTCGAATCCTCGACGAAACCTGGCCGGTAGAACTCCCAGTCATCCTCGCAGTGAAAGATGTAGGGGGTTTTTACGTGACTGTAGGCAAGGTCGATAGACGGCAACTGCCCCAGCTTGGGCCGATTGACGAACACCTTGCAGTGCGGTTTCCAGTGTTCCGGCACCGCCTGATGGACAGCCTCATCGCCCGAGTCCTCGGTGATGAACACTTCGCGAATCGGTGCAGTATTGAAACGATCGAAACTCTCGAGTGTAAGCTTGAGCAGGTCGAAACGCCCGCAACTGGTAACCACCAGGGTTACATCACTGTCATCACTGAATCGCACCGGATTCCCTCCCCATCTTCTGTATTCGGTTGTTCGAGACCACGCCCCGTGTACGGGACAGCCGGCTCATATGCCCAGTCTCAAACGCAAGCGCTGCCAACCGGTCAGGGCTGGACGGGAACGCAGAGGTGGCTGCATTTTTTCTACGATGCTTCGGCCCACTTGAGCGAAGCTGAACTGCGACACAGCAAGGTCACGACCGTTGCTGCCAATGCGCTCGACCAATGCCGGGTCGGCACGTAACACTTTGAGCTTTTCCTGCAACTGGGCAATGCTGTTGTACAAAACCACGTTGTGCATGTCTTCAAGACCCAGGGCGCGATTCTCCGCCTCCCCTTGATCAAAAGCCAGCAGCACGCAGCCACAGGCCATCGCCTCGAAATTCTTGATCATGTATTCGCCCATGCCGACATCGGCACTGACGAAGAAACGAATGCGGTTGAGCGTGTCACAGTACTCTTCACCGGACTTGGTCCGGGTGACCAGCAGGTTTTCGACCTGAGCGAGCTCATCGAGCAACGCCTTGCGCCCGCTGTAGGCGACACTGTTGGTACTGCCGACAAAGGCCAGCTCGATATCCCGCTCGCGCCCCTGGTCAGCCAGCAACTGCTGGTCGTAGCCCTTGGGCACGAATTCGGCGTCGAACCCCTCCTGGCGCAAGCGCTCGCTGACCATATAACCGGAGCTGATCACCCGCGCCCAAGGCAACTGACGGTAGTGGGCGCTGAACTTTCCGGTGTACTTGCACGGGATGTAGTTCTGATAGGCGTCATGTTCGAGGATGACCAGGTTGGGCACCGTACGAATGAAGCCGACCTGACGAATTTCTTGCTTGAAGCGCAGAAAAAACACAATCCGGTCATACTTTTCGACGTCGACTTCACGACGGAAATAGCTGCGCAGGTTGCGCTGATCGGCACTGCTGAGCCAGCGCAGATCGCATTCGCAATGGGCGGCGACACCGTCGTAGAGACGGTCCAGGATTGCCCGTTGTTCTTTCTGCACCAGAAATAGAACTTTCATTGTCTTCCTTGCGGTCTTTGTTCAGCCGCTAACAGTCATGGGCCAGGATCAGAGATCACGGCGCCAGAACAATTCATGTCGGCGCACGGCCTTGCGGAAAAATTCGTTCTCGCCGTAAGGCGAAGCGCGTCGCCCCGCCAGCCAGCGCTGGAGCAGGCGACGAATGCGGCGCTTGAACGGTGCCGGCGGCTGCAGGTCATGCATCATGCCCAGCGCCATGGCCTTGTCGCGCTGAGTCGCCAGATCCAGGGGCAGACTGTAGGGCGCCCAAGCCTGCCCGCCTTCCAGTTGCGGCGGCAAAGCCACCCCGGCACCGCTATCGCCCATGGGCCAGCGATCATTGTCATGCAGGTGGTTGGCGTACCCCAGCACGGTTTCCGGCTGCCATTCGAGCCCCTGCAGGGCTTCGAGCACAGCAGCCTGGGCGCAGATGTGGTCAGGATGCGGATCAAGGGTCGGATGCGGCATCACCAGCACCTGCGGGCGGGCCTTGAGCAACAACGCGCGCAAGTCGGCCAACAGGTTGTTCCAGGTCGGTGCACCATCCTCGTCACCCGGCAAGGTTATCGCATTGAAGCGCCGGAACAGACGGGTATCGTCAAGCTCCGCTTCACGCGAGGCGATTGCCTGATCCGGTGCCGCCTGCATGGCTGGCAGCTGCAGACAGAAATAACCCAACTGCACACAGTTCGATTCGGGAACACCTGCCCAGCGCGGTACGGCAATGCTGTCCCAGGCGCGCAGTCGGCCCTTCAAGCGGGCGGACTCAGACTTGGCCATACCCATGCGCTGGTAATGCTCAGCCTCGATCTCGCCAGCAGTCAGGGTCACGACCCAGGCTTCTTGCGCCTGGCTGTAGAGGCCGAAAGCGGCCAACTCGGCATCATCGGCATGGGGCGCGATGACCATGACGCGCTTCTGGCGCAGATCGTTGCCTGTCACAACCCACAACTGCCCTTCGCCAGATAGACGGCAATAGCGCCCACGCAAGCGCAGCCGCCCGGCAGCAAGCGACTCGCCAAGCCCGGTCAGGTTCAGGTAACGCAGGCCCGCGACGCCGCGCTCGAAAGCCTGGCAATCTTCACCGTTCAACACCACTGCCGGGTCCAGGAAACGACCCAACCAGCTGCTTTTCAGGCGCAGCGCCAGCACCAGCGTTTCATCACCAGCAAGCTGCAAAGGCGCCTGAAGCCGTACAACACCGTCGACCAGTTCGACCGGGTGCGCCACGCAATCCTGCGGAAACTGATACTGGTAGTCCTCGGCAGGCGAATAAAACAGATGATCGGCAAACCAGGCTTCATGGGCAGCCCACAGCAGTGGCAGCAGCAATAGCGGCAACCACCACTGGACGAAAATACCCAGACCCAGCAACACCACCAGGCCAGCCAGCAACCCCAGCCGCTTGTTGCGCCGGTGCCGCTTGAGCAACTGCTGCTTGCGGCTCACACCTGAAATACCGGAACGGGGTTGCACCAGCGATCCTTGTACTCGCGATCAGCGCGGCCAAAGGAGAAACGCAGCGGCTTGTTGCGTGCCCGGGCATCTTCCCAGGCGGCCTGGGTATTGAGGAAACTCAACACGCTTCCAGGGCTGAAGGCCTTGGTTTGCGGGTCAACGCCACCATTGATGTACTCGACGCTGATCCATTCAGGCGCTTCGACCCGGTAGACCAGCTGGATGGCGATAGGCGCATCGTCGAGAAACAGCACCGAACCGATCAGCAGCTCACGCAGGCGCTCTATGACCTCAGCCATGCGCTCGGCGCCAGTGGCCGGGAATTCCCAGCGGCGCAGAAACAGATCGCAGTAGATCGCTGCCAGTTCACTGCTGGAAAACTCAGAAACCGCACGCACCTGACCACCCGCCTCTTCCAGCAGGCGCAACTCGCGACGCTGGTTATAGCGAAACTTCTTCGACAGGTCTTCAGGCGTGCGTGCCATCGCCAGCGATTCAGTCTGCAGCTTGAGGTTGGCGAAGCGCCCCTGGTTGAGCTCGGACAAATAACGTCCGGCATGACGCAGCGGTGCCTGGGCATCGGCAGCCGCCGGCAGGATCAGCTCGGCATTGCCCAGGTCATACAGACCCTTCTTGCCCTGACGCTTGAGCACGTCCTTGGACAATGCCAGGTAACGGCCCCAGGTCGGAATCGCGGCCTTGAGCTCACCATTGTGTTCCCACCCCAGGTAGCGCACCGGAATCTGCGCCAGCTCGGCCAACTGCTCGACCACCAGCGGGTGGGTCGCGACGCTACCACCAAAACGCTGCCAGGCCTGGGCGTAGGCGGGCGCATCGATCACACGCCAGCCGCGCTCGCGCCAGCCTTGAATATGATTGAGCATCAAACCTCCGCCGTCAGCGCACGCACAGCTGGCAACTGCCAGAAGGTATCGCGCACAGCGCTATCGGAAAAACGCTCACGCAGGCGCGCAAGCATGCGCTCGGCACACTCCTGGCGCTGCGCTTCATCCAGTACGGCCAGATGTTGCAAGCCTTGAGCCAGACGCTCGGCATCGGCCAGCGGAAACAGGATGCCGACACCCTCGACCACTTCCAGGGCGCCGCCGCAGGCAGTGGCGAGCACCGGCACTCCGGCGACCATGGCTTCGAGCAGGACCATACCGAACGGCTCGTGGTCGGAGCTCAGGGCAAAAGCATCGAACGCCTTGAAGTAGCGTCGCGCATTGGGCACCTGGCCGAGAAAGTCCACCTGCCCGGCAATTCCCAACTCGGCAGCCAGTGCTTTCAGCGACTGCTCCAGCCGCCCCTCACCCAAAATAGCCAGGCGAGCACCCGCCGGCAGACGCGGCAGCGCGAGGGCAAAGCCACGCAACAGGGTGGCCTGGTCCTTGTCCGGATGCAGGCGACCGACATTACCGACAATCCAGGCCTGCGAATCCAGCCCCAGCGCTTGGCGGGCATCGGCTGCAGGCACCAGCGCCGCCTGCAGCGCCTCGATGTCGATACGGTTGTAAAGCGTCTGGATGCGCTCGGCCGGCCACTTCGGCAAGCATTTGCGCATGTCATCGCGCACCGCGTCGGAGACGCCGAGCAGGCTCAGGCGCTGACGGAACAGGTTGGCAAACAGCTGACGACTGCCGCGCTGGTAGTCACCAAAGGCATGGTGCACACCAATTACCGGCAGGCGGCTACCGAGCAAGGCGATATAGATCGGCTTGAAGCGGTGAGCGATACAGAAGCTGAAATTGCGTGTGGCGACGATCCGCCGCAATGCGCGGATCGCCCCCAGCTTCAGGCCACGGATAGCCTTGGAGCTGAACTCCAGGAAGATCACTTCATCAGAAGCGCAGCCGGCGGCCACCTGAGGGTCGGCAGCACCGGTAAGGAACACCGTGGTGACCTTGTAGCCGCTGCCGCTGAACAGGCTGGCGTACTGCCGCGCACAGTCCAGGAACGGACCGTCATAGCCGTGGCAGAACTGCAGGACGCGTTTTTCAGCCCTGGACGTCATAACTGTTCGCGCCGTCCTTGACTACCAGAATGTCTTCCATGATCAGGTACTGCAGATCCGAGCCGAAGAACATGTTCAGGGCGTCGGTCGGCGAGCAGATCATTGGCTCGCCACGACGGTTGAGCGAAGTGTTGAGCGACACGCCGTTGCCGGTCAGGTCTTCCAGCGCCTTCATCATGTCGTAATAGCGCGGGTTGTACTCGCGCTTGAGCACCTGGGCCCGCGAGGTACCGTCTTCGTGGACGACTTCCGGCACGCGGGTCTTCCACTCTTCGGCGACTTCGAAGGTGAAGGTCATGAAGGGTGCCGGGTGATCGATCTTGATCATCTGCGGGGCGACGGTGTCGAGCATCGACGGGCAGAAAGGCCTCCAGCGCTCGCGGAACTTGATCTGGTGGTTGATGCGGTCGGCGACGCCGGCAACGCTCGGGCAACCGATGATCGAACGACCGCCCAGCGCGCGCGGACCAAACTCCATGCGGCCCTGGAACCAGGCCACCGGGTTGCCATCGACCATGATCTTGGCGATCTGCTCCGGCATGTTCTCGAGCTTGCGCCATTTCGGCTGGCTCGGGTGACGGGCACAGGCGGCAATCACGTCCTCGTTGGAGTACGCAGGGCCGAGGTAGACGTGTTCCATCTTCTCGACCGGCACACCGCGGGCGTGGGAAACGTATGCAGCCGCACCGACCGCGGTACCGGCGTCGCCGGAAGCCGGCTGGACGAACAGTTCCTTGAGGTCAGGACGGGCAATGATCTTCTGGTTGAGCTTGACGTTCAGCGCGCAACCGCCAGCGAAAGCCAGCTTGCCGGTTTCCTTGAGGATGTCGCCCAGGTAGTGGTCGATCATCTGCAGGGCGATTTTCTCGAACAGCGCCTGCATGCTGGCGGCGTAGTGGATGTACGGCTCGTCGGCGATGTCGCCTTCGCGCTTGGGACCCAGCCACTCAATCAGCTTCGGCGAGAAGTAGAAGCCCTTGCCCTTCTCTTTGTAGCGGCGCAGGCCGATAACGTTTGCGTAGTCGGTGTTGATCACCAGCTCGCCGTTCTCGAAGCTGGCCAGACGCGAGAAGTCATATTTGCTGGCGTCGCCATAAGGGGCCATGCCCATGACCTTGAACTCGCCGTCGAGCATCTCGAAGCCGAGGAACTCGGTGATCGCGCCGTACAGGCCGCCCAACGAATCCGGGTCGAAGAATTCTTTGATCTTGTGGATCTTGCCGTTTTCGCCATAACCGAAGAAGGTCGTGGCGTACTCGCCCTTGCCGTCAATACCGAGGATCGCGGTTTTTTCCTTGAAACCCGAGCAGTGGTAGGCGCTGGAAGCGTGCGCGAGGTGGTGCTCGACCGGTTCGATCTTGACCTTTTTCGGGTCGAAGCCCAGTTGCTCCAGGCACCAGACGATCTTCTTGCGGTAGCGCTTGTAACGACGGTTGCCCATCAGAATCGCGTCAAGAGCACGATCCGGGGCGTACCAGTAGCGCTTGGCGTAGTGCCAGCGGGCCTTGCCGAACAGGCTGATCGGGGCGAACGGGATGGCCACCACGTCAACGTCGGAAGGCTTGATGCCAGCCTGCTCCAGGCAGAACTTCGCCGATTCGTAGGGCATGCGGTTCTTTGCATGTTTGTCGCGCACGAAGCGCTCTTCTTCAGCGGCGGCAATCAGCTTGCCGTCGATGTACAGGGCCGCGGAAGGATCATGGCTAAGGGCGCCGGACAGGCCAAGAATCGTCAATGCCAAGGGTCTAGCCTCTTCAATCTGTAAATATGCGCCCTGGCCCCTTAGGGCGAGCGGCAACGAAAGAGCGGGATTATAACGCAAACTGTAGGAGCGGGCTTGCCCCGCGATTGCGAGCTGTCAGTCACATCGCATCGCGGGACAAGCCCGCTCCCACACCAACACCTACTCGGCGATCAGCCAGTCCATGCGCCAGCTACCCTGGGTCTGCGCCAGCACCTGGGACAACCACGGCAGCAGCTCACGCAACTCCTCCTCAAGCCCCCATGGCGGGTTGGCGATGGCCAGGCCCGAACCATTGAGGCCCTGCGGACTGTCCTGCGGATGCACGTACAGCTCAACGCGCAGCAACTTTGGCGCGCCAGTGCTGGTCAGGTCCTGATAGAAGCGCACCAGCTGGCGCTGATCCTTGATCGGGTACCAGATCGCCGCGACGGTCTGGCGCATGCGACTGATTGCCTCTTTCAAGGCAACTGTGCAGCGCTTGAGCTCGTCAGCCTGCTCGAAGGGCGGATCGATCAGCATCACTGCGCGCTTTTCCTGCACCGGCAGCAACGCCCGCGGCACATGCCAGCCCTCACCCAGGTGCACGGCGACGCGCGGATCCTTCTTCATGTTGTCCTTGAGCATGCGCCCGTCTTCGGGGTGCTTCTCGTTGAGCAACACGCGGTCCTGCTGACGCGCCAGGCGCCGGGCAAGCTCGGGCGAGCCCGGGTAATAGCGCAGCTCGCCGTCAGGGTTCATCTTGCGCAGGATACGCAGATAGTCAGCGGTAACCTCTGGCAGGTCATCACGCCCCCAAAGCCGGCCGACACCTTCGATCCACTCGCCGGTACGCGTCGCCTGGTCGCCCTGCAAGTCATACAGACCGAGACCAGCGTGGGTGTCGAGGTAGGCGAACGGCTGCTCCTTGCGCGACATCAGCGCAATAAGGCGGGTCAACACGAGGTGTTTGAAGACGTCGGCGTGGTTGCCGGCGTGAAAGGCGTGACGATAGTTCATGGCAACTCCTGCAAGACCGTGCAGTTTACCTTGTCATGCTGAACTGTGGGAGCGGGCTTGCCCCGCGATTGCAGACAGTCAGTGACATAGCATCGCGGGGCAAGCCCGCTCCCACCAAAGCCTGCGCTATAAACAACAACGGCCCGGACTCTTGCGAGGCCGGGCCGTTGTCAGACAGCAATCTAACCGCGATTACTTGCCGGCGTGGTACGCCGCGTCTGCAGTTTCGAAACGCGAGACCATCGCCTTGCTCGGGCTACCGAGCTTGCTGAATACGAAGATTGCCAGGCTGGCCAGAATGAAGCCCGGAATGATTTCGTACAGACCCATGGTGTCGAATTTCTTCCACAGGATCACGGTCACGGCACCGACGATGATGCCAGCCAGCGCACCATTGCGGGTCATGCCTTTCCACAGTACCGAGATCAGTACCACAGGGCCGAAGGCGGCACCGAAGCCGGCCCAGGCGTAGGCAACCAGGCCCAGAACGCGGTTCTCAGGGTTGGCAGCCAGGGCGATGGCGATCAGCGCAACAGCCAGTACCATCAGGCGACCGACCCATACCAGCTCAACCTGGGAAGCGTTCTTGCGCAGGAAGGTCTTGTAGAAGTCTTCGGTCAGGGCGCTGGAGCACACCAGCAACTGGCAGCTCAGGGTACTCATGACGGCAGCCAGGATGGCCGACAGCAGCACACCGGCGATCCATGGGTTGAACAGGATCTTGGCCAGCTCGATGAACACACGCTCGTGGTTCTCGGTGACCGGACCTGCGAGGTCAGGATGTGCCGAGAAGTAGGCGATACCGAAGAAGCCAACGGCACAGGTACCGGCCAGACACAGAATCATCCAGGTCATGGAGATGCGGCGGGCATTGGCGATGGACTTGACCGAATCGGCAGCCATGAAGCGTGCCAGGATGTGCGGCTGGCCAAAGTAGCCCAGACCCCAGCCCATCAGCGAGATGATGCCGATGAAGGTTGCACCCTTGAACATGTCGAAGTTGCCAGCACCCTGGGCTTCGATGGCCAGGAAGGTGGTATCGACACCGCCGGTAGCGATCAGCACGATCACCGGGGTCAGGATCAGGGCGAAGATCATCAGCGTCGCCTGGACGGTATCGGTCCAGCTCACCGCCAGGAAGCCACCGACGAAGGTGTAGGCGATAGTGGCAGCAGCACCGGCCCACAGCGCGGTCTCATAGGACATGCCGAAGGTGCTCTCGAACAGACGAGCGCCAGCAACGATGCCGGAAGCGCAGTAGATGGTGAAGAACACCAGGATAACGATGGCAGAGATGATCCGCAGCAGGCCGCTGTGGTCTTCGAAACGGCTGGCGAAATAGTCCGGCAGGGTCAGCGCATCACCGTTGTGCTCGGTCTGCACGCGCAGACGGCCAGCAACGAACAACCAGTTCAGGTAGGCACCGACGGTCAGGCCGATGGCAATCCAGGCCTCCGACAGACCCGACATATAGATGGCGCCCGGCAGGCCCATCAGCAACCAGCCACTCATGTCCGAGGCGCCAGCCGAAAGCGCGGTCACCACGCTACCGAGGCTGCGGCCACCGAGAATGTAGTCGGAGAGGTTATTGGTGGAGCGATAGGCCATGAAGCCGATCATCACCATTGCTGCGATGTAGATCACAAAAGTGATCGTGATTGGATTGCTAAAACTCATTGTTGCGCCCTGGCGTTTGTTTTTATGTAGTGACAGCCTCAGAGAGGTTGCACCCAGGCCGCGAATGCTATGCAACAACGCAAAGTAGGTGCAACCTGTTTTTGCATTCAAGTTGCACCTCGTCGGTTTTTTTGCGTAACAGCACCTTTTTGCTCCCTTTCGGAGCAAAAAGCTGCGTTTACAGAAGAAAATGCACCATAAACAGCCATTTTTACTGTGGGGTTTTACCCACCGGACGAGCTGCACTTTTTTCCTACACATTTTGGGTTGCACTAGGTTGCACCCGAAATCGCGCACAGCTAATCTTGGCGCCAGCTTAAGCCACAGCCCTGTGGCAATAATGAGGATAAGAAATGGCGACGACCACCCTTGGGGTCAAACTTGACGACCCAACCCGTGAGCGACTCAAAGCAGCTGCGCAGTCCATTGACCGCACACCGCACTGGTTGATCAAGCAAGCGATCTTCAATTACCTGGAGAAGCTCGAGGGTGGTGCCACCCTGACCGAACTCAACGGTCAGTCGATTATCAATGGCGATGAAGCCGGCGAAATCCTGGGCGATCACAGCCACCAGTGCTTCCTCGAATTTGCCGAAAGTATCCTCCCACAATCTGTACTGCGCTCGGCCATCACTGCCGCCTATCGCCGTCCTGAGCCGGAAGTGGTGCCAATGCTGCTGGAGCAGGCTCGCCTGCCTGCGGCCATGGCCGAGGCCACCAACAAGCTGGCCGCCGGCATCGCCGAAAAACTGCGTAACCAGAAGAGCGCTGGCGGCCGTGCCGGTATCGTCCAGGGCCTGCTGCAGGAATTTTCCCTGTCGTCGCAGGAAGGCGTGGCCCTGATGTGCCTGGCCGAAGCCTTGCTGCGTATCCCGGACAAAGGCACCCGTGATGCCCTGATCCGCGACAAGATCAGCACCGGCAACTGGCAGCCACACCTGGGCAACAGCCCGTCGCTGTTCGTCAACGCCGCCACCTGGGGCCTGCTGCTGACCGGCAAACTGGTCTCGACCCACAACGAATCCGGCCTCACCTCCTCGCTCAGCCGCATCATCGGCAAGAGCGGCGAGCCGATGATCCGCAAGGGCGTCGACATGGCCATGCGCCTGATGGGCGAGCAGTTCGTCACCGGTGAGACCATCGCCGAAGCCCTGGCCAACGCCAGCAAGTTCGAAGCCAAGGGCTTCCGCTACTCCTACGACATGCTCGGCGAAGCCGCACTGACCGAGCACGACGCACAGAAATACCTGGCCTCCTACGAGCAGGCGATCCACTCGATCGGTAAAGCCTCCCACGGCCGTGGCATCTACGAAGGCCCGGGCATCTCGATCAAGCTCTCGGCCCTGCACCCGCGCTACAGCCGCGCCCAGTACGAGCGCGTGATGGACGAGTTGTACCCGCGTCTGCTATCGCTGACCCTGCTGGCCAAGCAATACGACATCGGCCTGAACATCGACGCCGAGGAAGCCGACCGCCTGGAGCTGTCGCTAGACCTGCTCGAACGCCTGTGCTTCGAACCGCAGCTGACCGGCTGGAACGGTATCGGCTTCGTGATCCAGGCTTACCAGAAACGCTGCCCGTACGTGATCGACTACGTCATCGACCTGGCCCGCCGCAGCCGCCATCGCCTGATGATCCGTCTGGTGAAGGGCGCCTACTGGGACAGCGAGATCAAGCGCGCCCAGGTTGAAGGCCTGGAAGGCTACCCGGTCTACACCCGCAAGGTGTACACCGACGTCTCCTACATTGCCTGCGCACGCAAGCTGCTGTCGGTACCGGAAGTCATCTACCCGCAGTTCGCCACACACAACGCCCACACCCTGTCGGCCATCTACCATATCGCCGGTCAGAACTACTACCCGGGTCAGTACGAGTTCCAGTGCCTGCACGGCATGGGTGAACCGCTGTACGAACAGGTTGTCGGCAAGGTTGCCGATGGCAAGCTGAACCGTCCGTGCCGCGTGTACGCGCCGGTCGGTACCCACGAAACCCTGCTGGCCTACCTGGTTCGCCGCCTGCTGGAAAACGGCGCCAACACCTCGTTCGTCAACCGTATTGCCGACCAGTCGATCTCGATCCAGGAACTGGTTGCCGACCCGGTTGCCACCATCGAGCAGATGGCTACCCAGGAAGGCAACACCGGCCTGCCGCATCCACGCATTCCATTGCCGCGTGACCTGTACGGTGCCGAGCGGGCCAACTCCGCCGGTATCGACATGGCCAACGAGCATCGCCTGGCGTCGCTGTCCTGCGCCCTGCTGGCCACCGCACACAACGACTGGAAAGCCGCACCGATGCTTGGCTGCGCCTCCAGCAATGAAGCCGCGGCGCCGGTGCTGAACCCGTCCGATCACCGTGACGTGGTCGGTCATGTCCAGGAAGCCACGGTTGCCGACGTCGACAATGCCATCCAGTGCGCCCTCAAGGCCGCACCGATCTGGCAGGCCACGCCGCCCGCCGAGCGTGCTGCGATCCTCGAGCGTGCCGCCGACCTGATGGAAGCCGAGATCCAGCCGCTGATGGGCCTGCTCGCCCGTGAAGCCGGCAAGACCTTCGCCAACGCCATCGCCGAAGTCCGTGAAGCGGTCGACTTCCTGCGCTACTACGCCGTGCAGGCCCGTAACGACTTCAGCAACGATGCCCACCGCCCGTTGGGCCCGGTGGTCTGCATCAGCCCGTGGAACTTCCCGCTGGCAATCTTCAGCGGCCAGGTCGCCGCGGCCCTGGCCGCCGGTAACCCGGTACTCGCCAAGCCTGCCGAACAAACCCCGCTGGTCGCCGCTCAAGCCGTGCGCCTGCTGCTCGAAGCCGGTATCCCTGAAGGCGTGGTGCAGCTGCTGCCAGGTCGCGGTGAAACCGTCGGTGCGCGCCTGGTCGGTGACGATCGGGTCAAAGGCGTGATGTTCACCGGCTCCACCGAAGTCGCCCGCCTGCTGCAACGCAACATCGCCGGCCGCCTGGATGCCCAGGGCCGTCCGATCCCGCTGATCGCCGAAACCGGTGGCCAGAACGCGATGATCGTCGACTCCTCGGCGCTCACCGAACAAGTCGTCATCGACGTCGTCTCCTCGGCTTTCGACAGCGCCGGTCAGCGCTGCTCGGCACTGCGCGTGCTGTGCCTGCAGGAAGACTCGGCCGACCGCGTGATCGAGATGCTCAAGGGCGCCATGGCCGAAAGCCGCCTGGGCAACCCTGAGCGTCTGAACGTGGACATTGGCCCGGTAATCGACGCCGAAGCCAAGGCCGGTATCGAGAAACACATCCAGGGCATGCGCGACAAAGGCCGCTCGGTGTACCAGGTTGCCATCGCCAATGGCGAAGAGGTCAAGCGCGGCACCTTCGTCATGCCGACCCTGATCGAGCTGGAAAGCTTCGACGAGCTGCAACGCGAGATCTTCGGCCCGGTCCTGCACGTGGTGCGCTACAACCGCAAAAACCTCGACCAGCTGATCGAGCAGATCAACGCTTCCGGTTACGGCCTGACCCTGGGTGTTCACACCCGGATCGACGAAACCATCGCCAAGGTCATCGACACCGTCAACGCCGGTAACGTCTACGTCAACCGCAACATCGTCGGTGCCGTGGTCGGCGTTCAGCCGTTCGGTGGTGAAGGCCTGTCCGGTACCGGTCCGAAAGCCGGTGGCCCGCTGTACCTGTACCGCCTGCTGTCGACCCGTCCGGCCGATGCGATCGAGCAATCGTTCCAGCGCACCGACGCCGGCAACACCCCGGACACCCGCCTGCGCGACGAGTTGAGCAAGCCACTGCAAGCGCTTAAAGCCTGGGCGGCAAGCAACCAGCTGAACGAGCTGGGCAGCCTCTGCGAACAGTTCGCCAAGCAGTCGCAGAGCGGTATCAGCCGCCTGCTGGCGGGCCCGACCGGTGAGCGCAACAGCTACACCATCCTGCCGCGTGAGCATGTGCTGTGCCTGGCTGAAGTCGAGGCCGACCTGCTGACCCAACTGGCTGCGGTTCTGGCCGTGGGCAGCTCGGCGGTGTGGCCGGAAGGCGAACTGACCAAGACCCTGCGCAACCGCCTGCCGAAAGACGTACAGGCGCGCATCAAGCTGGTCGGTGACTGGACCAAGGATGAGGTGGTGTTCGATGCCGTCCTGCACCACGGCCATTCCGACCAGTTGCGCGCGGTCTGCGAGCAAGTGGCCAAGCGTGCCGGTGCCATCGTCGGCGTCCATGGCCTGTCGTCGGGCGAAACCTCGATTGCCCTGGAGCGTCTGGTGATCGAACGGGCGTTGAGCGTTAACACTGCTGCTGCAGGTGGTAACGCGAGCTTGATGACTATCGGCTGATAGGCATCACTCAATCGCGGGGCAAACCCGCTCCCACCGGTTTGTGATACGCCGGTGGGAGCGGGCTTGCCCCGCGATGCTTTCAGGCTGTGGTTTCTTCCGAAGCTGGTTCTACCCTCCTATCACCCACATCTATTTCACTGTGCAGTGCCTGCACCCCTGCCTAGACTCGGCGCATCCCCAGACAGGAATGCCGACATGTCCGAGACCCTGCTCAGCGCCCGCAACCTGGCCTTCGAACTCTACGAAATGCTCGACGCCGAGGCCCTCACCCAACGCCCACGCTTTGCTGAACACAACCGCGAAACCTTCGACGCTGCGCTGAACACGGCGCGGACCATTGCCGAGAAGTATTTTGCGCCACACAACCGCAAGGGCGACGAACACGAGCCGCGTTACGAGAATGGCGAAGCGCTGCTGATCCCCGAGGTCAAACCCGCGGTCGATGCCTTCCTCGAAGCCGGTTTCCTCAACGCCACCCGCGACTTCGAGGCCGGCGGCATGCAGTTGCCGACGCTGCTTTCGCAAGCCTGTTTTGCCCATTTCCAGGCGGCCAACGCCGGCACCACGGCTTATCCGTTCCTGACCATGGGCGCCGCCAACCTGATCGAAAGCTTTGGCAGCGATGAGCAGAAACGCCTGTTCCTGCAGCCGATGATCGAAGGCCGCTTCTTCGGCACCATGGCCTTGACCGAACCTCACGCAGGTTCATCCCTGGCCGATATCCGCACCCGCGCAGAACCGGCCAGCGACGGCAGTTACCGGCTGCGCGGCAACAAGATCTTTATCTCTGGCGGCGACCACCCCTTGTCGGAAAACATCGTGCACATGGTCCTGGCCAAGCTGCCGGACGCGCCGCCCGGGGTGAAAGGCATTTCGCTGTTCATCGTGCCCAAGTTCCTGGTCAACGCCGATGGCAGTCTGGGCCCACGCAACGATGTGCTGCTGGCCGGGTTGTTCCACAAGATGGGCTGGCGCGGCACCACCTCGACAGCACTGAATTTCGGCGACAACGGACAGTGTGTCGGCTACTTGGTGGGCAAGCCGCACCAGGGTCTGGCCTACATGTTCCAGATGATGAACGAAGCGCGCATCGGCGTCGGCATGGGCGCGGTAATGCTCGGTTACGCGGGCTACCTGTACTCGCTCGAGTACGCGCGCCAGCGTCCGCAAGGACGCCTGGTCGATAACAAGGACCCGACCACCGCTGCGGTGCCGATCATCAGCCATACCGATGTGAAGCGTATGCTGCTGACCCAAAAGGCCTACGTCGAAGGCGCCTTCGACCTCGGTCTGTACACCGCACGGCTGTTCGATGAAACCCAGAGCGGCGAAACCGAGGTGCAGCGTCAGCAAGCTCATGAACTGCTCGACCTGCTGACCCCGATCGTCAAATCCTGGCCCTCGGAGTTCTGCCTCAAGGCCAACGAACTGGCGATCCAGATTCTCGGTGGCCACGGTTATACCCGCGAATACCCGGTCGAACAGTACTACCGTGACAACCGCCTGAACCCGATTCACGAAGGCACCCACGGCATCCAGTCGCTCGACCTGCTCGGCCGCAAGCTGGCGCAGAACGGTGGCGCCGGGCTCAAGCAACTGGTGCGTCTGATAGCTGGGACCTGCGAGCGGGCACGCGAATTTTCCAGCCTTGATCATGTGCGCACGCCGCTGGAGCAACTGCAGATTCGCCTGCAGAGCGTGACGCTTGGCCTGCTCGGCGACCTGGCTCAAGGCCAAGTCAACAGCGCCCTGGCCAACTCTGCCCTGTACCTCAAAGCCTTTGGTCATTGCGTGATCGGCTGGCGCTGGCTGGAGCAGGCAATCCGTGCCGAACATGGGTTGGCTCAAGGCAATCCGGCCGACCACGACTTCTATCAGGGCAAATTGCAGGCCGCGCGTTATTTCCTGACCTGGGAAGTGCCGGGCTGCCATAATGAGCTGGCATTGCTCGAGGCCCGTGACGATACCTGCCTGAGCATGCGCGACGAGTGGTTCTGAGGGGGAACCACCGTACACACGGAGGTTTCTTGCATGTTCGAGATGACTGCATTGCTGCGCCAGCGCTTTGCCGCCCTGCGCAGCGGTGCCGAGTTTTTTTCCCTGCGCTATGTGCAGCAGTCCCAGCAGCAACTGTCAGTGCGCAAAAACGTTGCCGAGCCGCCGTTCTTTTTCCGCGATGAAGGGGCCATGCTGACGGTCCGGCTCAAGGGCGTGGAAGCCTACGCCGCCACTGCCGACCTGTCCCAGTCCGGCCTGCAACGCGCCCTGGAACAGGCCGAGCGACTCGCCGCGCAGATTGGCGCACGTGCACTGCTTGACCTCAGCGAGCAGCCGGTAGCCACGCAGCGCAGCGATTATCGCTCGCCAAACCTCGAACAGCCCTTGCCGTCCCTGGCCGACTGCTATGACCTGCTCGCTGGTGAGTCGAACAGCGTGCCCGCCGACAGCCGCCTGGTGAACTGGCAGGCCAGCCTTGGCATCAGCAATGTCGAACAGATTTACCTGAACACCGCCGGTGCCGAACTGCGCCAGGCCCAACGCTTTATCTACCCAGGCTTCGCGGTCACCGCTTTCGATGGTCAGGACAGCCAGAGCCGCACCCTGGGCCGGGAGAACTTCGGCCAGCAGGGCGGCCTGGATGTAATCGAACGCTGCGGCCTGGTTGGCGCTGGCGTCAAGGTCGCCGACCAGGCGCTGCAACTGCTGCTGGCGCCCAATACCCCGAGCGGCGTGCGCGATCTGCTGTTGATGCCGGACCAGATGATGCTGCAGATCCATGAGTCCATCGGTCACCCGCTGGAAATGGACCGCATCCTTGGCGACGAGCGCAACTACGCCGGCACCAGCTTCGTCAAAGCCAGCGACTTCGGCACCCTGCAATACGGCTCGAAACTGCTCAACGTGACGTTCGACCCGACCATCGGCGAAGAACTGGCCAGCTACAGCCATGACGACGACGGCAGTGCCGCCAGCAAGCAGTTCCTGATCCGCGACGGCTTGCTCCTGCGTCCGCTGGGCGGGGCCCTGTCGCAGTTCCGTTCGGGCCTGGACGGTGTCGCCAACAGCCGCGCGTGTGGCTGGAACCGGGCGCCTATCGATCGCATGGCCAATCTCAACATCGAGCCAGGCGACCAACGCCTCGAGCAACTGATCGGCAATATCGAACACGGCATCCTGATGCGCACCAACCGCTCCTGGTCCATCGATGATGCACGCAACAAATTCCAGTTCGGCTGCGAGTGGGGCCAGTTGATCGAAAACGGCGAGCTCAAGGGCGTGGTCAAGAACCCCAACTACCGAGGGATTTCCGCACAGTTCTGGGGCAACCTCAGCGCGGTTGGCGACGCCAGCACCTTGCAGGTTCTCGGCACGCCGAACTGCGGCAAGGGCGAGCCGAACCAGGTGGTGCGGGTCGGGCATGCCTCACCTGCCTGCGTATTCAGCCAGATCGACGTATTCGGAGGAGACGCCTGATGGCTGCCACCCCACTGCAAAGCTTCCAGAGCCTGGTCGCCAGCCTGCAAGAGCAGGTTCGCGCGCCCGAACACTTCACCCTCAGCTACAGCGCCGAACACTCGCAGTTCATTCGCTTCAACCATGCCAAAGTGCGCCAGGCCGGCGAGGTGCAGCAGGCCAGCTGCGTCCTCAAGCTGGTCAAGGATGGGCGCCAGGCTGAGCTGCAATTCACCCTCGGCAACGACGCCGATGTCGATCAGCAGCGCCTGGCCGAGGCTATCGGGCAACTGCGTCAGACCTTGCCATTGCTTGAAGCCGACCCTTACCTGCAGCTCAACGACAGCGCCTGGCAAAGCCACAGCGTGCAAGATCAGACGCTGCCTGAGATAGAACAGGTGCTGGCACAGATCGAGCTGGGTGCCGGCGAACTGGATCTGGTTGGCATCTATGCCGCAGGCCCGATCTGCCGAGGCTTTGCCAGTTCGTTCGGCGCGTTTGGCTGGCACCAGGCCAACAGCTTCAACTTTGACTGGAGCTTGTTCCACAGCAACGGCCAGGCGGTCAAAGCCAACTATGCCGGGCAGCAGTGGAACAGCGACGCCTTTGCCCTGCGCCTGCGCCAGGCGCGCGAACAGCTGGAATACCTCGGCCGCCCGCTCAAGACCCTGGCACCCGGCGAGTACCGCGCCTACCTGGCCCCGGCGGCAATCGATGAAATCATGGGCATGCTCTGCTGGGGCGGGTTTTCCGCGCAGTCGCTGGCGACCAAGAACAGTCCGTTGCAACGCCTGTACGCCGGTGATGCGCGCCTGAATCCGCTGGTCAGCATTGCCGAGCAGGTCAGCGGCTCGCTCAGCCCGGCCTTCTCCGATGAAGGCACGCCGCGCAGCGACCTGCGCCTGATCGAGCAAGGCCAGGGTCTGGACCGCCTGATCTGCGCCCGCAGCGCCGCCGAGTTCGAGTTGGCGGCCAACGGTGCCGACGGGCATGAGTCACCTTGCGCCCTGAGCATGGCCGCTGGCGACCTCGAACAGCGCGAAATCCTAAGCCGCCTGGGCACTGGCCTGTACATCAGCAACCTCTGGTACCTGAACTTCTCGGACCTGCCGGCCGCGCGCATGACCGGCCTGACCCGCTTCGCCACCTTCTGGGTCGAGGACGGACAGATCCAGGCACCGGTCAGCACCATGCGCTTTGATGACAGCGTCTACAGTTTGTTGGGTTCACAACTGGAGGCTCTGACCGCAGAGCGCGAGCTGATTCTGTCGACCAGTACTTACGGCCAAAGGCAGACCAGTTCGAGCCATTTGCCGGGGGCTTTGGTTAAACGCCTGACGTTGACATTGTGATTAGCCTATCGCGGGGCAAGCCCGCTCCCACCGGGGTTGAGACTGTGGGAGCGGGCTTGCCCCGCGATAGCGCCCTGAAGGATTAGACAAAAAGCCATGCCCAACCGCGCCCCGCTGGACCCTGTCACCGCCCGCTGGATCCCCTGGGTCGTAGCCATCGCCTTCTTCATGCAGTCGCTGGACGGCACCATCCTCAACACCGCCCTGCCGGCCATGGCCCGGGACCTGGCCGAAGACCCGCTGCGCATGCAGTCGGTGATCATCGCCTACATGCTCACCGTAGCCCTGCTGATCCCTGCCTCGGGCTGGATCGCCGACCGCTTCGGCACCAAACGGATCTTCTTCGGCGCCATTTTGCTGTTCAGTTTCGGCTCGCTGCTCTGCGCCCTGGCCGAAAGCCTGAGCATGCTGGTAGCGGCGCGGGTGGTCCAAGGCCTGGGCGGCGCCTTGATGCTGCCGGTCGGAAGGCTGGTGGTGCTGCGCGCCTACCCGCGCTCGGAACTGGTGCGGATCATGAGCTTCATCACCATCCCCGGTCTGCTCGGTCCGCTGCTGGGCCCGACCATGGGCGGCTGGCTGGTGGAAATCCTCAGCTGGCACTGGATCTTCCTGCTCAACCTGCCGGTCGGTGTCATCGGCTGTTACGCCGTATGGCGCTTCATCCCCGACCTGCGTGGCAGCGAGCGCACGCGCTTCGACGGCGTCGGCTTTGTGCTGTTCGGTGCGGCCATGGTGCTGATCACCATTGCCATGGAAGGCCTGGGCGAACTGCACCTGCCACACCTGCGGGTGATGTTGCTGCTGTTCGCCGGTATGGCGTGCCTGGCGGCTTACTGGCTGCGCGCAGGCAGCGTCGACAATCCGCTGTTTTCGCCCAGGCTGTTTCGCACCCGGACCTTCTCCGTCGGCATCCTCGGCAACCTGTTCGCCCGTCTGGGCAGTGGCGCCCTGCCGTTCCTGGTGCCGTTGCTGTTGCAGGTAGCCCTGGGTTACTCGCCAGCACAGGCCGGCATGAGCATGATCCCCCTGGCGGCGGCAGCGATGCTGGCCAAATCCATCGCCCGCCCACTGATCGAACGCTTCGGCTACCGCACCATCCTCACCGGCAACACCCTGTTGCTCGGCCTGTTGCTGGCCAGCCTGGGGCTGGTGGACGAACAAACGCCCTATGCCCTGCTGCTGTTCCAGCTGGGTCTGCTCGGCGCGGTGAACTCCATGCAGTTCACGGCGATGAACACGGTGACCCTGATCGACCTCGACGACGCCAGCGCCAGCAGTGGCAACAGCCTGCTGTCGGTGGTGGCGCAGCTGTCCCTGAGCCTTGGCGTGGCGTGTGCCGGTGCACTGCTCGGCGGCTTCACGGCGTCGGGCAGTGCCGAAGGCATCGAGAGCACACTGGGCGCGTTTCAGCTGACCTTCCTGACGATCGGGCTGATGGCCATGCTGGCCGCCGCGATCTTCATGCAGCTGTCGAGGACGGACGGAAGGCGTGCCCCTCGTCCGGAACCGGAGATCGAGCCTTAGGGCTAATGGCGTCGAGGCTGGTACACTGCGCGACATTTTGTTTTGCAGGCCCGCCTCGTGACCACCATTGCCACCGCCTTCGCCACTTTGCCGCTGTCCGCCGCCATGCTGGCCAACCTGGACGCCCTCGGCTACGCCCAGATGACCCCGATCCAGGCCCAGAGCCTGCCGGTAATCCTCAAGGGCATGGACCTGATCGCCCAGGCCAAGACCGGCAGTGGCAAGACCGCTGCATTCGGCATCGGCCTGCTCAACCCGATCAACCCGCGTTACTTCGGTTGCCAGGCTCTGGTCCTGTGTCCAACCCGCGAGCTGGCTGACCAGGTGGCCAAAGAACTGCGTCGTCTGGCCCGCGCCGAAGACAACATCAAGATCCTGACCCTGTGCGGCGGTGTGTCCCTGGGCCCGCAGATTGCTTCGCTGGAACACGGCGCGCATATCATCGTCGGCACCCCGGGCCGCATTCAGCAGCACCTGAGCAAAGGCACCCTGGTGCTCGACGGCCTCAACACGCTGATTCTCGATGAAGCCGACCGTATGCTCGACATGGGCTTCTACGACGCCATTGCCGACATCATCGGACAAACCCCGAAGCGCCGTCAGACCCTGCTGTTCTCGGCGACCTACCCGTCGGGCATCAAGCAGCTGGCCTCATCCTTCATGCGTGACCCGCAGACCGTCAAGGTCGAAACCCTGCACGCCGACAGCCAGATCGAACAGCATTTCTACGAAATCACTCCAGAGCAGCGCATGGAGGCGGTCACCAAAGTGCTCGGCCACTTCCGCCCGCAATCGTGCGTAGCGTTCTGCTTCACCAAGCAGCAATGCCAGGAGCTGGTCGAGCACCTGCAGGCCAAGGGCATTTCCGCTCAAGCGCTGCATGGCGACCTCGAGCAGCGCGACCGTGACCAGGTCCTGACCCTGTTCGCCAACCGCAGCCTGTCGGTGCTGGTGGCAACCGACGTGGCCGCCCGTGGTCTGGACATCGATGCCCTGGACATGGTCATCAACGTCGAACTGGCTCGCGATGCCGAGATTCATGTGCACCGCGTTGGCCGTACCGGCCGTGCCGGCGAGAAAGGTCTGGCCATCAGCCTGGTCGCCCCGGCCGAAGGCCACCGTGCCCAGGCCATCGAAGACATTCAGAAAGCCGCGCTGCGTTGGGAACAGCTGGACAGCCTCAAGGCCCAGAACGGCGCTCCGTTGCTGCCGACCATGAGCACCCTGTGCATTGCTGCCGGGCGCAAAGACAAACTGCGCCCGGGCGATATCCTCGGTGCCTTGACCGGCGACGCCGGATTGCCGGGCACCCAGGTGGGCAAGATCGCCATTTTCGACTTCCAGGCCTTTGTTGCCGTGGAACGCGCGGTCGCCAAACAAGCGCTGCAGCGCCTGAACAACGGCAAGATCAAGGGCCGGTCGCTGCGGGTGCGCATCGTCTAAGTTGTTATTTGCAGGCCTTATCGCGGGGCAAGCCCGCTCCCACAGGACATCTGTGGGAGCGGGCTTGCCCCGCGACAGCTTCACTACCGAACATTTGAGGATTTTGCAGTGCGTTCCACCGAAGTGATCATCATTGGCGCCGGCGCCGCCGGCCTGATGTGTGCCCTGACTGCCGCCGGTCGCGGCCGCCGGGTGCTGTTGCTCGACCACGCCAACAAACCGGGCAAGAAGATCCTGATGTCCGGGGGTGGCCGCTGCAACTTCACCAACATGTACGCCGAGCCTGCCAACTTCCTCTCGCAGAACCCGCACTTCTGCAAGTCGGCCCTGGCCCGCTACACCCAGTGGGATTTCATCGAGATGGTCAGCAAACACGCTGTGCCCTATCACGAGAAAAAACTCGGCCAGCTGTTCTGCGATAACAAATCCAGCGACATCCTCGACATGCTCCTGCGCGAATGCGATAACGCCGGCGCCGAGCTGCGCATGGACACCCGCATCGATCAGATCGAGAAGGTCGACGGCGGTTACCTGCTGGAAACCAGCGCCGGACAATTCCACTGCCAGTCGCTGGTGATCGCCACCGGCGGCCTGTCGATCCCGACCCTGGGCGCGACCGGCTTCGGCTATCAGGTTGCCCGCCAGTTCGGCCACAGCCTGCTACCGACGCGCGCCGCGCTGGTGCCGTTCACCATTACTGAGCCGGTGCTCAAGGGCATCTGCACCGAGCTGTCCGGTAGCTCCGTGGACTGTATCGCCAGCTGCAACGGCAGCAGTTTCCGGGAGAATCTGTTGTTCACCCATCGCGGCCTGAGCGGGCCGGCGATCCTGCAGATTTCTTCGTTCTGGGAGGCCGGCGACACGGTCGAGATCAACCTGCTGCCAGACCACGACGCCTTGACCTGGCTGCAACAGCAACAAGCCGAACGCCCCAACAGCGAACTGAAAACCCTGCTCGGCGAGGTCTTCACCAAGAAGATGGCCAACCTGCTCAGCGAGCACTGGTTCGTTTCCAAGCCGATGAAACAGTACACCCCGGCGGAACTGGCGCAGGTCAGCGACAAGCTCGGCGCCTGGCAGGTGGTACCGGCGGGCACCGAAGGCTACCGCACTGCCGAGGTGACCCTGGGCGGCGTCGATACTCGCGAAGTGTCGTCCAAGACCATGGAGTCGCTGAAAAGCCCCGGCCTGTACTTCATCGGCGAAGTACTCGACGTCAGCGGCCACCTCGGCGGCTTCAACTTCCAGTGGGCCTGGGCATCGGCGTACGCGGCCGCGCAGTTCGTCTAACCTTCGCGGTAGAATCAGCGCATCAAGGAACAAATTTTGCTGGTCAGGTGACAGCCGTAACACGCTTGCTGTCTGATCAGCTCAATTTCGATCATCGCCCAAGGCCTGCCTACCCGACATGTCATCCTCCTCGTTCAGCCAATCGTTGCGCCGTCTCTGGGCTCTGGACAAATTCAGCTATGCCATCCGCGTACTCATCGCCCTGACCGGCAGCATGTTGCTGTGCTGGTATCAGGACGAGATGAGCCTGCTGATCCCGCTGTTCCTGGGCATCATCGCCAGCGCCCTGGCCGAGACCGATGACAGCTGGCAAGGGCGCCTGAACGCCCTCGCGGTTACCCTGGTGTGTTTTACCGTTGCCGCACTGTCGGTGGAGTTGCTGTTCCCCTACCCGCTGATTTTTGTCTGCGCCGTGGCCCTGGCCAGCTTCGGCCTGACCATGCTCGGCGCCTTGGGCGAACGCTATGGCGCCATCGCCTCGGCCACACTGATTCTCTCGGTCTACACCATGATCGGCGTGGACCAGCGCGGCGGTGAGGTCAGCGACTTCTGGCACGAACCGCTGCTGCTGGTAGCGGGCGCCGCCTGGTACGGGCTGCTCTCGGTGCTCTGGCAGGCACTGTTCTCCAACCAGCCGGTGCAGCAAAGCCTGGCGCGCCTGTTCCGTGAACTGGGACGCTATCTGAAACTCAAGGCCACCCTGTTCGAACCGATCCGTCAGCTGGATGTGGAAGCCCGGCGCCTGGAACTGGCGCAGCAGAATGGCCGTGTGGTGGCCGCGCTGAATGCGGCCAAGGAAATCATCCTGCACCGGGTCGGCAATGGCCGGCCGGGCTCGAAGGTCAGCCGCTACCTGAAACTGTACTTTCTCGCTCAGGATATCCACGAGCGCGCCAGCTCGTCGCATTACCCCTACAACGCCCTGACCGAAGCCTTCTTCCACAGCGACGTGCTATTTCGCTGCCAGCGCCTGCTACGCCAGCAAGGCGTGGCCTGCCAGCAGTTGTCCGAGTCGATCCAGCTGCGCCAGCCGTTCATCTATGACAGCGGTTTTACCCAAGCCCTGGAAGACCTGAATGCCTCCCTGGAACACCTGCGCATGCAGAGCAACCCAGCCTGGCGCGGGCTGCTGCGCTCGCTGCGGGCCCTGGCCGCCAACCTGGCAACCCTCGACCGTCTGCTCAGCGATGCCAGCAACCCCGACAATCTCGCCGATGCCAGCGACAGCAGCCTGCTCGACCGTTCGCCGCGCAACCTGGCGGATGTCTGGAACCGCCTGCGCCAGCAACTGACCCCGACTTCACTGTTGTTCCGCCATGCCCTGCGCCTGCCGCTGGCACTGTCGATCGGCTACGGCATGGTCCACCTGATCCACCCGACCCAGGGTTACTGGATCATCCTCACCACCCTGTTCGTCTGCCAGCCCAACTACGGTGCGACGCGGCGCAAGCTGGTGCAGCGGATCATCGGCACCGGCATCGGCCTGACGGTGGGCTGGGCGCTGTTCGACCTGTTTCCGAGCCCGATCATCCAGTCGCTGTTCGCCGTTGCCGCCGGGGTGGTGTTCTTCGTCAACCGCACCACCCGCTATACCCTGGCCACTGCGGCGATCACCCTGATGGTGCTGTTCTGCTTCAACCAGGTCGGCGATGGCTACGGGCTGTTCCTGCCACGTCTGTTCGATACCCTGGTCGGTAGCCTGATCGCGATTCTCGCGGTGTTCCTGTTCCTCCCCGACTGGCAGGGCCGACGGCTGAACAAAGTGCTGGCCAACACCCTGAGCTGCAACAGCACCTACCTGCGCCAGATCATGCAGCAGTACGCCCAGGGCAAGCGCGATGACCTGGCCTACCGCCTGGCCCGGCGCAACGCCCACAATGCCGACGCGGCGCTGTCGACCACCCTGGCCAACATGCTCATGGAGCCTGGGCATTTTCGTAAGGAGGCGGATGTCGGCTTTCGCTTTCTGGTGCTCTCGCACACCTTGCTCAGTTACCTGTCAGGTTTGGGTGCGCATCGTGAAACCACACTGCCGGCCGATGTTCACGAGCAGTTGATCGATGGTGCCGGGGCCAGCCTGGCCAACAGCCTGGATGAGATTGCCGAAGGCCTGGCCAGCAAGTTGCCGGTGGCTATCCACAGCGATGCTGAAGAAGCGCTGGCCATCGCGCTTGAGCAGATGCCCGAAGAACTGGAAGAAAACCAGCGTCTGGTGCAGACCCAACTGGCGTTGATCTGTCGTCAACTGGGCCCGCTGCGCACCCTGGCTGCACACCTGATCAAAGATGCGCCGGCCTGATCAGAATCCGTAGTGTTTGAGTAACCGCTGGTAGCTGCCATCGGCCTTCATCTCACCGATGGCCCGGTTGAAACCGGCAACGATCTGCTGATGCTCGGGAGCCTTCAGGCTCACCAGGATATGCAGGGTGTTTTCGCTGAGCGGCTTGTCGATGAACTCGACGCTGTCACGTACCGAACGCGATTCGCGCTGCAGGAAGTAACGGGCGACGTATTCGTCCTCCAGGGTTAGCCCCACCCTGCCAGCGGCAAGCATGCGCACGGCGACCGAAAAATTGCGTACCGGAATCTTTTGCAGCTGTGCATCGGCGTCAAACGCGGGCGAATAGGCATAGTCCCTGACAACCGCCACAGGATAAGGGTACAGATCGTTCAGGGACTTGAACCTGAGCGAATCGCCCTTGCGCTTGAGCAAGCGGATGCGATTGGTCAGGTAAGCGCTGGAAAACATCCCGATCCGGGTCCGGCTCTCATTGAACCAGGCGTTGATCAACACGTCGTAGCGCCCTTCCTCCACCCCCAGCAGCGCCCGCGCCCAAGGTACCTGCTCGAATTCGCTGGTGTAACCGGCACGGTGCAAGGCGGTGGTGACAATCACTGTGGCCAGGCCGCCACCTGGCATACCGGCGTCAGTAAAGGGCGGCCAACTGTCGGCAACCAGACGCAGCTTTTCGGCCTGCGCGGTGTTGAACAGCAACAGCATTCCAAGCAAAGCCAAGGCTCGAAGCGGTGCAGCCATGCTCAAATCCTTTAGTAGACGCGCCATTACGCGTCGTTGATATCAACTGCTTGAGAGGTACCGCTGTCAGCACGTTGGCGCAGGTTACACAAAGATGAAGCCTCAAGGCAGAAACAATGATATCAAATGGCCTTCATTTTGAGTGTCGTCACACCCTGTGTTGACTTATGGCAATTTCGCCCTCGTCCTTGCCGATAGCATCTGCGATGATCAAGCCAATCAACTGTTCGAGAACCACCTATGTCCATCGACTGGATCTGTAAACATCACAGCGACCTTGGCAAGGAACAACTCTATGCCATTCTGCGGCTGCGCACCGAAGTCTTCGTCGTTGAACAAAAGTGTGCCTATCAGGAAGTCGATGGCCGGGACCTGGAGGGCGATACTCACCACTTGATGGCCTGGCAGGACGACGAGCTGCATGCCTACTTGCGGCTGCTCGATCCGGAGTCCCAGGGTGGCGATGTGGTGATTGGCCGGGTAGTCAGCGCAGCGTCGGCGCGCGGTAAGGGACTGGGCCATGAACTGATGGAAAAGGCCCTTGAGCAGGCCGAGAAGCACTGGCCCGGCGTGCCGGTGTACCTGTCGGCACAAGCGCACCTGCAGGGCTACTACAAGCGCTATGGCTTTGTGGTGGTGGGCGAGGAGTATCTTGAGGACGACATTCCGCATATCGGCATGCGGCGCGGCTAAAAGCATCGCGGGGCAAGCCCGCTCCCACAGCAACTCTGTGGGAGCGGGCTTGCCCCGCGATGAGGCCCTCAAGGATACCCAAGCACCTCACGAATACTGCGCAAATGCTGGATGATCCACTGCTTGTCGATCGCCCCCCAGTCGTGAATCCGGTAATGCCCGGCATGATTACGCGCTCCCGCCTGCTGCTCGAACTCACAGACAATATCCAGGTCGGCCAAGGCAGCGATGGTGTCCTGAGCCGTGCGCCGCGGCATGCCGGTCGCCTCCATCAGCGCTGGCACACTGGCGGCGGTCTGGCTGTCGATCAACCAGGCAACATACAGCCGGCGGTAGAAACTGGTTTTGGTCTTGCTCACGTCCATTGGCAAATCCTTGGGGCTCACGCGCTGCCGGGCAGCTCGCGGTAAGTCAGGTAAACACGCAGGTCGAACTCCAGTTGATGGTAGCCCGGCTGCATGTGTTCGCAGAGCTGGTAGAAGGCTTTGTTGTGCTCGCTTTCTTTCAAATGGGCCAGCTCATGCACGACGATCATTTTCAAAAACTGCGGCGCCGCCTCCCTGAACAACGAGGCAATGCGGATTTCTTTCTTCGCCTTCAGCTTGCCACCCTGCACCCGCGATACCGCCGTGTGCAGGCCCAATGCGCGGTGGGTGAGGTCAAGGCGGTTATCGAACAACACTTTGTCCAGGTTCGGCGCATTGCGCAGGTACTCCTGCTTGAGCCCTTGGACATAGCTGTAGAGCGCTTTGTCACTCTGCACATCATGACGCTGCGGGTAACGCTGCTGCAGGTAATCGCCCAGGCGATTGCTGGCAATCAACTGGCGGACCTGATCTTGCAGGGTGGACGGATAGGCTTGCAGGTACTTGAGCGCAGTCATGGTCGCAAAGCAGACGGGTAAAAACGCAGTGTACCCAACTACACCGGATGCCAGTCAAAAAAGCGTGGAAACTCGCTGGCGTGCGCTGCGGTCATCGGGTGCGCCAGTAAAAATCCTTGCACATACTCACAGCCATTGGCCCGCAGCCAGTGCACTTGTTCAGGCGTTTCGACGCCTTCAGCGATGACACTGATGCCATACGCCCGGCACAGCTCGATCACACTGCTGACCATCGCGGCATCCGCAGTCGAGTCCGGTAGCCGCGCGACCAGATGCCGATCGAGCTTGAGCGTGTCGATGGGCAGATCACGCACCATACGCAGCGAACAATCACCGGCGCCAAAATCGTCCAGCGCGATACGCACACCCAGTGTATGCAAGCGGTGCAGCTGTTTCATGGCATCGTCGAGGTTGTAGCGCAAAGTAGTTTCGGCAATTTCCACTTCCAGCTGGGCAGGCTGAAGTTCCTGGCTGAAAATCACCCGCGCCAGCTCTTCCACCAGGTTGGGCATGCTGAACTGCACCTGGCTCAGGCTGATGCTCAGCACCACCCCGGCATCGTAGCGTTCGTACCAGGCCCGGCGTTGGGCCGCCCCGTTCTGGTAGATCCAGCTGGCCAGACGCGTAATCAGCCGGGCCTCCTCCAGCAGCGGGATGAACAAACCCGGCGGTACGTCCCCTACACTCGGATGACGCCAACGCAACAGCGCTTCGAAGCCCCGCAACCGGCCATCGGCCAAGGCCACCTGGGGCTGATAGACCAGGCTGAATTCCTTGTGTTCGATTGCGCTGCGCACACTGTCTTCAAGCATCAGCCGTGATCGAGCGCGACCGTTCAGGTCCTGATCATAATACCGATACTGCTGGCGTCCCGACTGCTTGGCTGCATACATCGCAGCATCAGCAGCCCGCAGCAGCCCATCCAGACTGGACCCGCACTCGGGATAAGTGGCAATCCCGATGCTGACCCCAAGCGTTACTTCCAGCCCGTCGATTTCCTGGTAGATCGACATGCGCTCAATCAGCTTTTCGGCAAATCGCGCAGCTTGTTCGGGGCAATCCAGGGCGTCGAGCAGCGCGGTGAATTCGTCGCCGCCCATGCGCGCAAGAATCGCGCAGGAGCCCAGGCAATCCTTGAGCTGCTCGGCGACCCAGTTGAGCACCCGGTCACCGGCTTCGTGCCCCAGTGAGTCATTGATGCGTTTGAACCCGTCCAGGTCGAGGAACAACAAGGCCTGAGGCCGGTCCGCGCGCTCGTTGCGCAACAACGCACTTTCGGCCGCCTGATAGAAACCACGTCGATTGAGCAGGCCGGTCAATGGATCGGTGATCGCCTGATACTCGAGTTGCTGATGCAGATTGCGCACCACCGACATATCCAGCACCGTAATCACCAACGCCCGCTGCTCGCTGGGTAACGCCGCACACGACAGGGCCACCGGAATCGGATGTCCCCCGACCGTACGCAGGACAGCATCGTGAATCCGCAGGGTGTCCCGCGCCAGGTAAGCCTGATAGAAAGCCGACTCACGCCACCCGCCCGATCCGGGTGACTGCACGAAATCCAGCACCCCCTTGCCTTGCAAATGTTCGAACGATGCATCCAGCAAACTGGAAATGGCCGGGTTGGCAAAGCGGATCAGGCCGTCTTCGGCCACCACCAGGATGCCCTCGGCGGCGTTTTCCAGCACCGATGCGTTGAATGCCCGTTCGGCCTCCAGGTCATGGCTCAGGCGCTGCAGCGAACGCCGGTTGCGCTGTTGCTCCAACAAGGCCTGGACCTTGGGCTTGAGGATCTGCGGGTCGAAGGGTTTGAACAGATAGTCCACCGCGCCACTGGCATAACCCTTGAGTACAGCCGCCTGGGACTGCTCATTGGCAGTCAGGAAAATGATCGGGGTAAGCCGTGTACGCTGGCTGCCGCGCATCAGACGGGCGACTTCGAAGCCATCCATGCCCGGCATCTGCACATCCAGCAGCACCAGGTCGACTTCGTGCTCAAGCAACGCGCTCAGGGCTTCCGTTCCGGAGCCTGCGGTAAGTACTTGCCAGTCCTGACGGGCCAGCAAGGCACGCATGCTGATCAGATTTTCAGGGTAATCATCGACGATCAGTAAAACCGAGCCGCCATCGTTTGTGTGAGGTTGCGCGCAATCCATGCTGCTTCTCTTGTGAAACTGACATCGAATTTCGGTCGAAACCCGAAACTAACTCTAGACCTGGCTGCCATAAATCTGAAGTCATCAGATTGCCATCATCCGTGGAAAGTTCCGTAAGCCGACTAACGGTCTGTCTACTCAGGCCAATACCACCCTGTACTTGGCGCGAGGGGCATAAAAAAACCCGCATCGCTGCGGGTTTTTTCTAGCCCGGGTCTTAGTTGACCTTGGCGGCCAGCTCACCTTTGAGGTAACGCTGGAACATGCCTTCCAGGGAGATCGGCTTGATCTTGGAAGCATGGCCGGCAGTACCGAAGGCTTCATAACGGGCGATGCACACATCGCGCATGGCCGTTACGGTGGCACCGAAGAACTTGCGTGGGTCGAACTCGCTCGGGTTCTGTGCCATCAGGCGGCGCATGGCACCGGTGGAGGCCAGACGCAGGTCGGTGTCGATGTTGACCTTGCGCACGCCGTGCTTGATGCCTTCGACGATTTCTTCAACCGGCACGCCGTAGGTTTCTTTGATGTCGCCGCCGTACTGGTTGATGATCGCCAGCCACTCTTGCGGAACCGAGGAAGAACCGTGCATCACCAGGTGGGTGTTAGGGATGCGCTTGTGGATTTCCTTGATACGGTCGATCGCCAGGACATCACCGGTAGGTGGCTTGGTGAACTTGTACGCACCGTGGCTGGTACCGATGGCGATGGCCAAGGCATCAACCTGAGTCTTCTTGACGAAGTCCGCAGCTTCTTCCGGGTCGGTCAGCATCTGGCTGTGGTCCAGAATGCCTTCGGCACCGATGCCGTCTTCTTCGCCAGCCATACCGGTTTCCAGCGAGCCCAGGCAACCCAGCTCACCTTCAACCGAAACGCCGCAGGCGTGAGCCATGGCCACGGTCTGCTGGGTGACACGGACGTTGTACTCGTAGTCGGTCGGGGTCTTGCCGTCTTCACCCAGGGAACCGTCCATCATCACCGAGCTGAAGCCCAGCTGGATCGAACGCTGGCAGACGTCAGGGCTGGTGCCATGGTCCTGGTGCATGCACACCGGGATGTGCGGAAATTCTTCGATGGCCGCCAGGATCAGGTGGCGCAGGAACGGGGCGCCAGCGTATTTGCGGGCACCGGCCGAAGCCTGGACAATCACCGGGGAGTCGGTCTTGTCGGCAGCTTCCATGATGGCGCGCATCTGCTCGAGGTTGTTGACGTTGAAAGCTGGTACGCCGTAACCGAACTCGGCGGCGTGGTCCAGCATCTGGCGCATGCTAATGAGTGCCATTGTGTATCTCTCTCCCGACAAGCGTCGTTTTAATCGTGCAAGCCTGCCGCAGTGGCGGTTGCTATTCAAGTAGTGTGGGCCGCCATCACGCGGCCCGGCCAGTCACGGTGCCTTGCAGCCCCGCCCTATCAAATCGTTGGTGGCGACCCAGTACACCAGGCCTTCGTCACCTTTGCTGTGAAGCGCCAGCACGCCATCGCTGTACAACGAACCCGAAGCGCCCGGCTCGGCATTGAGCCGGTAAACCTGGTCACCGCCGCCCAGACGGACGTCGAGGCTTTGCTGGCTGCTGTCGGCAAAGCGCCAGAGCACTTCGGCCTGGCTGTCACACACCCAGCGCGTCCAGTTGTCTGACGGCGCCGACGCCGGTGAAGACGTGAAGCTTGCGCATCCGCCCAGTACTGCCAGGGCCATCAAGGCCACGACACCTTTCATCCAATATCCTCTAGCAGACCACAAACTGGCCGGTAGGTTGCCATCAACCGATCAAGGGCAACCCTGAGCCTGGCGCTGATGTTCGTCGTCATACTTTTCCAGGCCATCCGGGCCGAGCCGCTTGTTGATCACCGGGACGGTTTCCGCCTGCCATTCAGACTGATAGCAGCCGCCTTTCGGCGCGCCGGGCTTATCGGCCGAAGACTCCGGGGTGCTCGAGCAAGCGCCGAGCATCCCGACCAGGACAAACACAGGCAATCGCTTGACCATCAGGTCGCTCCCTTTGCCAGGCGCTGAGCGGATCAGGCCTTGGCCCGTTGTTCCAGTACTTCCACTGCTGGCAGGACCTTGCCCTCGACGAACTCGAGGAATGCACCGCCACCGGTAGAAATGTAGGAGATTTGCTCGGCAACACCATATTTGTCGATGGCCGCCAAGGTATCGCCACCACCGGCGATGGAGAATGCCGCGCTTTCGGCGATCGCCTGGGCCAGCACTTTGGTGCCGTTACCGAACTGATCGAACTCGAACACGCCAACCGGGCCGTTCCACAGGATGGTTTTCGACGATTTCAGCAGCTCGGCGAAGTTGGCCGCGGTTTGCGGACCGATGTCGAGGATCATGTCGTCTTCGGCAACATCAGCCACCAGCTTGACGGTGGCAGCGGCGCTTTCAGCGAACTCCTTGGCAACCACCACGTCCACCGGCAGTGGCACGTTGACCTTGGCGGCGATGGCCTTGGCGGTGTCGATCAGGTCCGGCTCGTACAGCGACTTGCCGACCGGGTGACCGGCAGCGGCCAGGAAAGTGTTGGCAATGCCACCACCGACGATCAGCAGGTCGCAGATCTCGCTCAGGCTGTTCAGGACGTCAAGCTTGGTCGACACCTTGGAGCCGGCAACGATGGCCGCCATTGGCTTGGCCGGGGCTTTCAGGGCCTTGCCCAGGGCGTCCAGTTCGGCAGCCAGCAGCGGGCCTGCGGCAGCGACCTTGGCGAACTTGGCGACGCCATGAGTCGAGCCTTCGGCACGGTGAGCGGTGCCGAACGCGTCCATCACGAACACATCGCACAGGGCAGCATACTTCTGCGCCAGCTCGTCGGCGTTCTTCTTCTCGCCTTTGTTGAAGCGTACGTTCTCGAACAGCACGATGTCGCCGGCCTTGATCTCGACACCGTCGAGGTAATCGGCAACCAGCGGTACTTCGCGGCCCAGGGCCTTGCTCAGGTAGTCAGCCACCGGCTTGAGGCTGTTCTCGGCCGAGAACTCGCCTTCGGTCGGGCGGCCCAGGTGCGAGCAGACCATCACGGCCGCGCCTTTTTCCAGCGCCAGCTTGATGGTCGGCAGCGAAGCCAGGATACGCGCATCGCTGGCAACCACACCGTCCTTCACAGGGACGTTGAGGTCTTCGCGGATCAGTACGCGCTTACCTTGCAGATCGAGGTCGGTCATCTTCAACACGGTCATGAATGCAGTCCTTCAGGGCTGTTTACAAGTGGAGCGGGTTTGATTGACGACGTGCAGATAATGATCGGCAACGTCGAGCATACGGTTGGCAAACCCCCATTCGTTGTCGAACCAGGCCAGCAGGTTGACCAGCCGGGGGCCGGAAACGCGGGTCTGACTGGCATCGACAATCGCCGAATGAGGGTCATGGTTGAAATCACAACTGGCGTGCGGCAGTTCAGTGTAGGCCAGCAGCCCTTTGAGCGGTCCGCTCAGGGCGGCGTCACGCAACACCTGGTTGACCTCGGCTGCGGTGGTATCGCGGGCGGTCTGCAGGGTGATGTCCAGGCACGACACGTTGACGGTCGGCACGCGTACGGCTTTGGCCTGAATTCGCCCGGCAAGTTCCGGGAGCAGGCGCTCGATACCGCGGGCCAGCCCGGTGGACACCGGAATCACCGACTGGAACGCCGAGCGAGTACGGCGCAGGTCTTCATGGTGATAGGCATCGATGACCGGCTGATCGTTCATCGCCGAGTGAATCGTGGTGATCGACACGTACTCAAGGCCGAAGGCCTGGTCAAGCACGCGCAGCAGCGGCACACCGCAGTTGGTGGTGCAGGAGGCGTTGGAAACCAGGCGCTCGCTGCCATCCAGGCAATCCTGGTTGATGCCGTAGACAATCGTTGCATCGACGTCCACTTCGCTGGCCATCGGTTGCGAGAACAGCACCCGCGGTGCACCGGCGTCGAGGAAACGCTGGGCGTCGGCACGGGTGTTGTAGGCGCCGGAACACTCCAGTACCAGATCGACGCCAAGCGCCGCCCAGTCGATGCCTTCCGGGGTGGCACTGCGCAAGACTTTTACGCAGTCGCCATTGATATGCAGACAGTCGCCATCGACCTTCACCTCACCGGGAAAACGCCCGTGGGTGGAGTCGAAGCGAGTCAGGTATTCGATACTGGCCTGATCGGCCAGGTCGTTCAGTGCGACGATCTCGAAGCCCGCCTTCGCTCCCCGTTCAAAGAGTGCGCGCAAGACGCAACGACCGATACGGCCGTAGCCGTTGAGTGCAACTTTGTAAGGACGCGGTTGGGGCATGGGATGCTCACGGAACAGAACGTTTTCTCGGGTGAGGCCATCGCGGGACAAGCCCGCTCCCACAGGAATAATCATAAAACCTGTGGGAGCGGGCTTGCCCCGCGATCAATCCAGCACCGCCAGGATCAGTCTTCCAGCAGCTCTTCAGCAGTACCCAGGATGTTCTCCAGGGTGAAGCCGAACTCTTCGAACAAAGCAGCCGCCGGGGCCGACTCGCCGTAGGTGGTCATACCGATCACGCGGCCTTCGAGGCCGACGTACTTGTACCAGAAGTCGGCATGGGCCGCTTCGATAGCGATACGCGCACCGACCTGCAGAGGCAGTACAGACTGCTTGTAGGCAGCGTCCTGAGCATCGAACACGCTGGTGCATGGCATCGAAACGACGCGGACTTTGCGGCCTTGCTCGGTCAGCTTGTCGAACGCCTGAACGGCCAGGCCGACTTCGGAACCGGTGGCGATCAGGATCAGCTCAGGCTCGCCTGCGCAGTCTTTCAATACGTAGCCACCGCGGCTGATGTCGGCGATCTGGCCAGCATCACGGGTTTGGTGCTGCAGGTTCTGACGCGAGAAGATCAGCGCCGAAGGGCCGTCCTTGCGCTCCAGTGCCTGCTTCCAGGACACCGCCGATTCGACGGCGTCAGCTGGACGCCAGGTGTCCAGGTTCGGCGTGCTGCGCAGGCTGGTCAGTTGCTCGATCGGCTGGTGCGTCGGGCCGTCTTCGCCCAGACCGATAGAGTCGTGGGTGTAGACGTGGATCACACGCTGCTTCATCAGCGCCGACATGCGTACTGCGTTGCGGGCGTATTCCATGAACATCAGGAAGGTCGCGCCGTAAGGCACCAGGCCGCCGTGCAGGGCAACGCCGTTCATGATGGCGGTCATGCCGAATTCGCGCACGCCGTAGTACATGTAGTTGCCGCTGGCATCTTCAGCGCTGACGCCCTTGCAACCTTTCCACAGGGTCAGGTTGGAACCGGCCAGGTCCGCCGAGCCGCCGAGGAATTCCGGCAGCAGTGGGCCGAAGGCATTCAGGGTGTTCTGGCTGGCTTTACGGCTGGCGATGGTTTCGCCTTTGGCCGCGACTTCAGCGATGTAGGCAGTGGCCTTTTCGGAGAAGTCTGCTGGCAGCTCGCCGCTCAGACGACGCTTGAGTTCGCTGGCCAGTTCCGGGAAGGCGGCGGCGTAGGCGGCGAAGCGCTTGTCCCACTGGGCTTCAACAGCCTTGCCGGCTTCTTTGGCATCCCACTCGGCGTAAATTTCGGCCGGGATTTCGAACGGACCGTGGTTCCACTTCAGCGCTTCGCGGGTCAGGGCGATTTCCGCGTCACCCAGCGGGGCGCCGTGGCAGTCTTCTTTACCCTGCTTGTTCGGCGAACCGAAACCGATGGTGGTCTTGCAGCAGATCAGCGTCGGCAGCGGGCTCTTACGAGCGGTGTCGATGGCGGTCTTGATCTCTTCCGGATCATGGCCGTCGACATTGCGGATCACCTGCCAGTTGTACGACTCGAAACGCTTCGGCGTGTCGTCGGTGAACCAGCCTTCGACTTCGCCGTCGATGGAGATGCCGTTGTCATCGTAGAAGGCAATCAGCTTGCCCAGGCCCAGGGTACCGGCCAGGGAAGCGACTTCGTGGGAAATGCCTTCCATCATGCAACCGTCACCCAGGAATACATAGGTGTGGTGGTCGACGATGTTATGACCTTCGCGGTTGAACTGGGCGCCCATGACTTTTTCGGCAAGGGCAAAACCAACAGCGTTGGCCAGACCCTGGCCGAGCGGGCCGGTGGTGGTTTCGACGCCTGGGGTGTAACCGAATTCCGGGTGGCCCGGGGTGCGGCTGTGCAGCTGACGGAAAGACTTGAGGTCGTCGATGGTGACGTCATAGCCGGTCAGGTGCAGCAGCGAATAGATCAGCATCGAGCCGTGGCCGTTGGACAGCACGAAGCGGTCACGGTCAGCGAAGTTCGGGTTGCTCGGGCTGTGTTTCAGATAGTCGCGCCAAAGAACCTCGGCGATATCCGCCATGCCCATAGGGGCACCTGGATGGCCGCTGTTGGCCTTTTGCACGGCATCCATGCTGAGGGCACGAATGGCGTTGGCACGCTCACGACGGCTGGGCATCGCTTATCTCCTGGGGCTTGAATTAATTATGAAACGAAAAAAGGCGGCCATTTTCGCCCAGGCACGCCCCCGGGGGCAATGACGGATGGTCGATGCAGCATGATTTTCCTGTGATTGAACGAAGAATCAGGCGTTAAGCCGGGCAAACAGCAGGATCGGTCGTGCCGTCCTGCGACGAATTGCCCCGCTTATCGTGCAATATCAAAACTTTTTGATATTGCTCTTGCGACGCTGCCACAGCCTGACTAGACTGCCGTCCCATGAATCTACCTGTGCCTGCAATCCGTCCCGAGCAAAGCGAAGATCTGGCTGCCCTGTGCAAAGCCAGCGGCGACCCGCTGCGCCTGAACGTATTACGGGCACTGGCCAGCGACTCGTTTGGCGTGCTGGAGCTGGCGCAGATCTTCGCCATCGGCCAGTCGGGCATGAGCCACCACCTCAAGGTGCTGGCCCAGGCCGGACTGGTGGCAACCCGCCGCGAAGGCAACGCGATCTTCTATCGTCGCGCCCTGCCCGATGGCCTGCGCCTGGGTGGCAAGCTGCATGCGGCGCTGCTCGAAGAAGTCGATGGCCTGAGCCTGGCGGATGAAGTGCAGGAGCGCATCGGTCAGGTCCAGCAACGCCGGGCCGCCACCAGCCAGGACTTCTTCCTGCGTGTCGAAGAGAAGTTCCGTGCCCAGCAGGACCTGATCGCCGGGCTGCCGCAGTACCGCGAAAGCCTCCTGGCGCTGCTCGACAAACTCAGCTTCAGCGCTGACGCCAGCGCTCTTGAAGTAGGCCCTGGCGATGGCGAATTTCTTCCCGAACTGGCCCGGCGGTTTGTTCGGGTCACCGCACTGGACAACAGCCCGACCATGCTCGAGCTGGCACGCCAGGTCTGTCACCGCGAAGACCTGGCTAATGTGAACCTGCAGTTGGCCGATGCACTCAGTGCAACGGATGTGGAAGCCGACTGCGTAGTGCTGAACATGGTCCTGCACCATTTCAGCGCCCCGGCCGAAGCCCTGCGGCAGCTGGCCAACCGTGTGAAAGCAGGCGGCAGCCTGTTGGTAACAGAGTTGTGCAGTCACGATCAGAGCTGGGCCAGAGAGGCCTGTGGCGATATCTGGCTGGGCTTTGAGCAGGACGACCTGGCCCGTTGGGCCAGCGCTGCGGGACTGGCTCCCGGGGACAGCCTGTATGTGGGCTTACGTAATGGTTTCCAGATCCAGGTCCGCCATTTTCAGCGACCGGCTGGCGACACTCAACATCGGTAAATTTTAGGAACCCGTCGAGATGAGCGAATACTCCCTTTTCACCTCCGAGTCCGTGTCTGAAGGGCATCCGGACAAAATCGCCGACCAGATTTCGGACGCCGTGCTGGACGCCATCATCACCCAGGACAAATACGCACGCGTAGCCTGCGAAACCCTGGTGAAAACCGGTGTAGCGATTATCGCAGGTGAAGTCACCACCTCGGCCTGGGTAGACCTGGAAGAGATCGTCCGTAACGTCATCGTCGACATCGGCTACAACAGCTCCGACGTTGGTTTCGACGGCGCCACCTGCGCCGTGATGAACATCATCGGCAAGCAATCGGTAGACATCGCCCAGGGCGTTGACCGCAGCAAGCCGGAAGACCAGGGCGCTGGCGACCAGGGCCTGATGTTCGGTTATGCCAGCAATGAAACCGACGTGCTGATGCCAGCACCGATCTGCTTCTCGCACCGTCTGGTCGAGCGTCAGGCCGAAGCACGCAAGTCCGGCCTGCTGCCGTGGCTGCGTCCGGATGCCAAGTCGCAGGTCACCTGCCGTTACGAAGGCGGCAAAGTGGTCGGCATCGACGCCGTGGTCCTGTCGACCCAGCACAACCCTGAAGTCTCGCAGAAAGACCTGCAGGAAGCGGTCATGGAGCTGATCGTCAAGCACACCCTGCCTGCCGAACTGCTGCACAAAGACACCCAGTTCCACATCAACCCGACCGGCCAGTTCATCATCGGCGGCCCGGTAGGTGACTGTGGTCTGACCGGTCGCAAGATCATCGTCGACAGCTACGGCGGCATGGCCCGTCACGGCGGTGGCGCGTTCTCCGGCAAAGACCCGTCCAAGGTTGACCGTTCCGCCGCTTACGCCGGTCGCTATGTGGCCAAGAACATCGTCGCCGCAGGCCTGGCCGAGCGCTGCGAGATCCAGGTTTCCTACGCTATCGGCGTAGCCCAGCCTACCTCCATCTCGCTGAACACCTTCGGCACCGGCAAGATCTCCGACGACAAGATCGTCCAGCTGGTACGTGAGTGCTTCGACCTGCGTCCATACGCGATCACCACCATGCTCGACCTGCTGCACCCGATGTACCAGGAAACTGCCGCCTACGGTCACTTCGGCCGTATCCCGCAGCAGAAGACTGTCGGCGACGACACCTTCACCACCTTCACCTGGGAACGCACCGACCGCGTCGACGCCCTGCGCGCTGCTGCTGGTCTGTAAGCCCCGAGGCTGCAAGCAAAAGCCCCAGCCGAGCGATCGGCTGGGGCTTTTTTCATGACATATCGGCTGACAACTGACGACGCTGCCCTAAGCATCCATTGCCTAGGCTAAGGGTTCCATATCGCCAAGCAAGGATGCTGGCCATGTTGCTCAAACTGCTCGTTTACCTTCTGCTTACCCTGCACTTATCCACAAGCCGCGCCGATGAATGCCCCACCTGGTCAATCGACCTGGCGCGCAACGAGACCGATCGGCTGCGTGAGACCCTGGCCAACTGGGATGAGCATTACCATCACCTGGGCCGCTCACTGGTGGCAGACGAGATCTACGACCAGAGCCTGCAGCGCCTGAAACTTCTTCAAGGTTGCTTCGACCTGCAGGCCGTCGATAACCCGCTCGCCAGTGCCCGCGGGCCAATAACCCATCCCGTCGCGCACACTGGCGTCGCCAAGCTGGCCGACGATCAGGCAGTCGCTCAATGGATACAGGGCAAACAGAGCATCTGGATTCAGCCCAAGGTGGATGGTGTCGCTGTCACCCTGGTGTTTCGCCAAGGCCAGCTGATGCAACTGCTCAGCCGTGGAGATGGTGTTCACGGACATGACTGGAGCCGGCATATTCCTTCTCTCGATGGCATAACCCGGCAACTATCCCAGCCACTCGATCTCACCTTGCAAGGCGAACTGTACTGGCGCCTCGACGATCATGTGCAATCGGCTGCTGGCGGGCTTAATGCTCGCGGCACTGTGGCCGGATTGATGTCGCGCAAACAATTGAGCGCCGAGCTGGGTGGCGGAATCGGCCTGTTCGTCTGGGACTGGCCCGATGGCCCGAGCACCCAGGCCGAGCGCCTGGCCAGGCTGGCAGCGCTGGGTTTCGCCGACAGCCAGCGCTACAGCGTTGCTATCAGCACTCATGACGAAGCGGCCCACTGGCGCCAGCACTGGTACCGCACACCGCTGCCCTTCGCCACCGACGGGGTGATCCTGCGTCAGGACAGCCGCCCACCCGCCGAGCGCTGGCGGGCCAACGCGCCCTATTGGATCGCTGCCTGGAAGTACCCCTTCGCCCAGGCACTGGCCGAGGTCCGTGAGGTGCGTTTCCGGATCGGGCGCACCGGCAAGGTCACGCCTGTGCTGCAGTTAAAGCCGGTTATGCTCGATGACCGGCGCATCACCCAGGTCAGCCTGGGCTCATTGCCACGCTGGCAGTCCTTGGACATCCGCCCGGGTGACCAGGTGGCGATCAGCCTGGCAGGGCTGACCATCCCGCGCCTGGATCAGGTGGTGCATCGCAGCGTTCATCGCCAGCCGGTGGACCCTCCGGCAATCGGGCAATTTCATGCATTGAGCTGCTGGCAGGCCAGCCCCGGCTGCGAAGAACAGTTCATCGCCCGACTTGCCTGGCTAAGCGGCAAGCAGGGGCTGGATATACCGCGAGTGGGCGTTGCGACCTGGCGCAACCTGGTGCAGGCGGGCCTGGTCAACACCCTGGCCGACTGGCTGACAGTGACCGACGACCAACTGCGCCAGCTACCCGGCTTCAGTGCAGCCAGTGCCGAACGGCTGTTGCAAGGATTCGACGGTGCACGCACCCGCCCCTTCCAGCAGTGGCTGCACGCCTTGGGGATACCCGCACCACGCGACGCTGACCTGAGCGCGGGCTGGTCTTCACTGGCGGCCAGGACTGCCGAGCAGTGGTCTCGCGAATCCGGTATCGGCACCACGCGCGGCGAACAACTGCTGGCTTTCTTCAGTCATCCGCACGTACAGGCGCTGGCTGCGCAACTGTTGACTCAAGACATCGAAGGATTCCCGAATGCCCTCTAAAATCAGGCATCTGCGGCTGTAGGATTTTTCCTTCAATGCAATTGAAAAGCCTACCAAGGGTTCCTTAATTGAGGAAATCAGGGCAGGATTCCCCCAACTTTTGCTGCCCTGCCCCGACCAAGGAGGCTTCCATGAAACTTTTCTCTCAACTCGTATTGCTGACCGCTATCGGACTTGCAGCGACTTCGCTGCAGGCCGCCGAGTCAGATCAAGTCCTGACGGGTTGCGCTGCAAAGAAGGCGGATATTCAACAGCAGATCGACAAGTCCATTAACCCTTTCGAAAAAGCAGGTCTTGAGAAAGCGCTGAGTGAAGTCAACGAGCACTGCACCGATGCCGGCCTGAAGAAAGAGCGCGAACAGAAAGTGCTCGACGCCCGTCACGAAGTGACACAGCGCACCAAGGACCTGGACAAGGCCATGAAGAAGGGCGACGCCGAGAAGATCAACAAGCGCAAAGACAAGCTGGCTGAATCCAAGAAGGAACTGCAGCAAGCGCTGGACGAACTCGATAAGTAAGTCGCTGGATCAATCGCGGGGCAAGCCTGCTCCCACCGGCCCGGTAGGAGCGGGCTTGCCCCGCGATGCTGTATTCAATGGTTACGAAATTCGGTATGACAGGCTTTGCATGCTGCTTCAACCTTGTCCGTTGGCGCGGCCAGATCCGTAGCCTTCAGCGGCTGGGTGCGAGTAACAGCGACCAACTCACCGGTAGCCACTTCCAGCTGGCGAGCCAGGTCCTGGAAGCGTGCCTGTTTTTCCCAGACCTCTGCACGCGCGCTGGTTTCATCGTCCTCGCGGACCTGCGGAAAATGTTTCCACGGCTCACGGGACAAGTTGTCGAGCTTGACCGCGCCGTCGGCGAACTTCTGCCCGTCAAAGGCCAGCCGCCCACGCAGCATGCCGCCCAGGTCTTCGCTGGTCTTGAGCATCTGTTTGAAAATGGTCTTGCGCTGGCCCAGTGGCGAGTTGGGATCGACACCGCCACAGGCGGTCAAGGTCAGGCAGGCCAGCACTACAACAGAAAGGCGCTTGAGCATCATGGTAACGTCGGCTCACGGAAAAAAGGCGGCCAGTATCCTCGCCTCATCGCCAAAGACCAATACCCTTAATAAAACTACGGGTTGCCTGGACAGCTGAAGCCCAGGCAAACCGCCAAGGAAACCCTGTTCATGAAATTTTCCCTGCGCCATCTGGGATGGTCGCTCTCGGCACTGGCGCTGCTCGCCGGCTGCAACGGCGGCGGTCCGGAAAAACCCAAGCCTCACGCGCTCGCCACCTACGTCAGCAGTACCTGGAAAGACCTGCCGCAGGTCAGCGACAGTGATCTGCTGGCCGGCTTCGAAGCCTGGCGTAGTGCCTGTGAACGCCTCAAGCGTGACGCAATATGGGCCAATACCTGCGCGGCAGCAGCCAAAGTACCTGGCGACAGCACCGAGGTGCGCAAGTTTCTCCAGGCCCAGCTGGACGTCTACAGCATGCGCTCGGGCGAAAACAACGCCAACGGCCTGATCACCGGTTACTACGAACCGGTCTACCCCGGCAGCCTGACCCAGACCGACAGCGCGCATGTCCCCGTCTATGGTGTCCCGGACGACATGATCGTGGTGGCCCTGGACAGCGTCTACCCGGAGCTCAAGGGCAAGCGCCTGCGCGGCCGCATTGAGGGCCGCACCCTCAAGCCTTACGACACCGCCGAAGTGATCAACCAGCAAGGCGTACCGGCCCCCGTGCTGGCCTGGCTCACCGACCCCATGGACCTGCAGTTCCTGCAGATCCAGGGTTCCGGGCGGATCCAGCTCGACAACGGCCGCCAGCTGCGCGTCGGCTACGCCGACCAGAACGGCCATCCCTATCGTCCAGTGGGTCGCTGGCTGGTCGAACAGGGGCAGCTGAAAAAAGAAGAGGTCACCATGGGCAGCATTCATGCCTGGGCCCAGGCCAACCCGACTCGGGTACCCGAACTGCTGGCGAGCAACCCCAGTTACGTGTTCTTCAGCACCCGCCCGGACAGCAATGAAGGTCCACGCGGTTCGCTCAACGTGCCGCTGACAGCGGGCTATAGCGTGGCCATCGACCGCAAGGTGATTCCACTGGGCAGTCTGCTGTGGCTCTCCACCACCCGTCCCGACGGTGCCCCGGTGATACGCCCGGTTGCCGCTCAGGACACTGGCGGCGCGATCACCGGCGAAGTGCGCGCCGATCTGTTCTGGGGGACCGGCGCCGAAGCGGGCGAGCTCGCCGGCAACATGAAGCAGCAGGGCCAGATCTGGATGCTGTGGCCTAAGGGCACGGCGCTGCCAGAGGTGCCGAAAGTGCCTTGATCGGCCCTACATCGAGACGAAGAAAAACGACACCACCAAACCAAGGCCGACGAACCAGACCAGCGAACGCAAGGCGGCCCAGTCGGCCAGGTAGCAAATGATGTAGAGCAGGCGGCTGGTGATGTACAGCACCGCCAGTACGTCCTGGGTCACCTGCTCGGCATTGCCGACGATGTCGGCGATGATCACTGCCGCGGCAAAGGCCGGAAAGGCTTCAAAGCTGTTCAACTGGGCGGCATGGGCACGCCGCGGCAAGCCTTCAAGCTTGTCGAGAAACGCCCGCGGGTCGTGGTTCTGCCGCAGATTGAAACGACCGCTGCCGAACTTGGCGATGCTGGTACACAGGATCGGCAGAATCAACGCAATCAGTACACACCACAAAGCAACGGTCATGGCTAAATCCTTGTCGGTTGGAACATCAAAGTTTCATGATCAGCATGCCGATCAGCACCAGGGCACAGGCTAAGAGCCTCGGACCACCAAAAGGTTCTTTGAGGTAGCGCATGCCGAACAGCACCACCAGTATCACGCTGACTTCACGCAGCGCCGCTGCTTCGGCCACCGACCCCAGTTGCATCGCCCAAAGCACCAGGGCATAGCTGAGCAACACGCATAAACCGACCGTCAAGCCGAGCCGCCACTGCAGGCGCCAGAACAGGATGAAGGGCGCGCGCCGGGCGACACTGGCCAGCAACGGGAACGGCCAGGCACTGAGCAGCGTCAACCAGACAAGATAGTCCAACGGTTGCGACCAGAGCCGGATCGCCTGGCCATCGAACCAGGTGTAGCAACCGATGCACAGCCCGATCAAGGCCACCACCGGCAACATCGACCAGGGCAGACGATCGCCGCCACCGCCTTGCCAGAGCAGGCAGGCCATGCCACAGGGGATCAACAGAATGCCGATGATCTGTTGGCTGCTTAAGGTCTCATCGGCGAAGGTCAGCGTCAGCGCCAGCACGACCAAGGGTGAGAGGCCGCGCATCAACGGATAGACCAGCCCCAGGTCACCGACCCGATAGGCCTGGATCAACAGAAAGCGATAGAACTGCTCGAACAGCGCAGAAGCCAGCAACCACGGCCAGACCTCGGCGGGCGGAAACTGCACGAAGGCAACCATCACCAGGGCAAACAGCAATGCCACCGCGTCCATGCTGGCGATGACCAGCAAGCGCTCGCCGCTGAATTTGATCAGGGTGTTCCAGGTTGCATGCAGCAGTGCGGCAACCAGTACCAGAGAAGTGGCTAACACGCGAAGGTCCTTGGCAGTGCAGGTCGGGTCATCAATGGCCAGCCGCTATCTAAGCATTTCCCTCGGCGCCGCGTCGCGCACATTCGAGCACCGTGGAAACGAAATCGGCACAGCGTGGTCAACGCATGCAGTCAAAAAACTGTGTCCCCAAGCCATCGCCAGACCATCCAAGGGCTGCCCGATGGGATCGGGTGCCAATTTGTAAGCCATTACAGGACCTGGAATGCTTGAGCTTGTTGCTGCGTTTATCTGTCTGACGACCCTCCTCACTTATCTGAACTACCGCTTCATCGGCCTGCCGCCGACCATCGGCGTGATGGTCACCGCATTGTTCTTCTCCCTGTTGCTGCAAGGCCTGAGCGTCATTGGCTACCCGGGGCTGGAAGAGCGTGTGCAAGGTTTGATGAGCCAGATCGACTTCAACGACTTGCTGATGCACTGGATGCTGTCGTTCCTGTTGTTTGCCGGCGCCCTGCACGTCAACCTCGCCGACCTGCGCAGTTACCGTTGGCCGATTGGCCTGCTGGCCACTGTCGGTGTGCTGATCGCCACCGTGGTCATCGGTTTTCTCGCCCACTGGATCTTTGCCCTGTTCGGCTGGCACGTCAGCCTGCTCTACTGCCTGCTGTTCGGCGCACTGATTTCGCCGACCGACCCCATTGCGGTACTCGGCGCCCTGCGAACCGCCAATGCCTCGAAACCGCTGAAAACCACGATTGTTGGTGAATCACTATTCAATGACGGCACCGCGGTGGTGGTGTTTACCGTATTGCTGGGCATTGCCCAGCTGGGCGAAACCCCAAGCGCCACCGAAACCGCCATCCTGTTCGCCCGCGAAGCCATCGGCGGCGCGCTGTTCGGCGGACTGATCGGCTACGTGACCTATCGCATGATCAAAAGCATCGAGCAGTACCAGGTCGAGGTCATGCTGACCCTGGCCCTGGTCATCGGTGGCTCGGCCATGGCCTACGAGCTGCACGTATCGGCACCGATCGCGATGGTGGTGGCCGGGCTGATCATCGGCAACCTGGGGCGTAACCTGGCGATGAACGACATGACCCGCCGCTACATGGACGGCTTCTGGGAACTGATCGACGACATGCTCAACGCCCTGCTGTTCGCCCTGATCGGCCTGGAGCTGTTGCTGCTGCCGTTCTCCTGGATGCACCTGGCGGCGGCCGGCGTGCTGGCCGTGGCCATCCTGCTGTCGCGCCTGCTGACTGTGGCCCCGGCCATCCTCATGCTGCGCCGCTGGCGCACAGTACCGCGCGGCACCGTGCGGGTACTGACCTGGGGCGGCTTGCGCGGTGGTGTGTCGGTTGCCCTGGCCCTGTCTCTGCCGCCGGGCACCGAGCGTGATTTGTTGCTGAGCATCACCTATATCGTGGTGCTGTCGTCGATCCTGTTGCAGGGGTTGACGATCGGGCGGGTGGTGCGCGGGGTTACCGAGCAACCTTGAGATCGCAATCGCCGGCAAGGCCGGCTCCCACAACAGCCCGATATATACAGGACCTGTGGGGGCCGGCCTTGCCGGCGATGGACTCATTACTCTACTGCTGAGTCCGGGAACTGGTCCTGGACATACTTGATTTCAGTCCGCCCATGCGCCGCCGGCAAGCCGTCTTCACCAAGGTTGACGAAGACCATGCGATCAACGGTCAGGATGCTCTTGCGGGTAATCTTGTTGCGCACTTCACACTTGAGGGTGATCGAGGTGCGGCCGAATTCGGTGGCGGTGATACCCAGCTCAATGATGTCGCCCTGGCGCGAGGCGCTGACGAAGTTGATCTCCGAGATGTATTTGGTCACCACACGCTGGTTACCCAACTGGACGATCGCGTAGATCGCTGCTTCTTCATCAATCCAGCGCAGCAGGCTGCCGCCGAACAGCGTGCCGTTGGGGTTGAGATCTTCGGGCTTGACCCATTTGCGGGTGTGAAAATTCATATCTACTCCTGAGCGTCTTGCCATTCGATGAGGGTAATGATGGCAGAGGCGGCCCCCCTCCTCCATTTAACATCGACTATCGTCTCGATTAATCGACAGAAAACCTTGGGCAGATGCGCAGGCGCGGCTATAATCGCCATCGCTTTAAAACGGTCATCTGCACTTGATACCGTTCCCGCCACCTGTCCGAGGGGCGCTGCAGCAGGTTCAACCTGTCAGGCTCGGATGGGGCGTTGTCTGGCCAGGCCTGCCTGCCGACACTAAACGCACAACGGCGCCCATTCGCACACTACGAATGGAGGCTCTTCATGAGCGCTGTAAACACGCCTGCCGGTTTTACCGATTTCAAAGTCGCTGACATCTCCCTGGCTGCATGGGGCCGTCGCGAAACCATCATCGCCGAATCGGAAATGCCTGCACTGATGGGCCTGCGCCGCAAGTACCTGCAAGAGCAACCGCTCAAGGGTGCCAAGATCCTCGGCTGCATCCACATGACCATTCAGACTGCCGTGCTGATCGAAACCCTGGTTGCCCTGGGTGCCGAAGTTCGCTGGTCGTCCTGCAACATTTTCTCCACCCAGGACCAGGCCGCTGCCTCGATCGCCGCTGCCGGTATCCCTGTGTTCGCCTGGAAAGGCGAAACCGAAGAAGAGTACGAGTGGTGCCTGGAGCAAACCATCCTCAAGGATGGCGCGCCATGGGACGCCAACATGATCCTCGACGACGGCGGTGACCTGACCGAACTGCTGCACAAGAAATACCCGGCCGTTCTCGAGCGCGTTCACGGCGTGACCGAAGAAACCACCACCGGCGTTCACCGCCTGCTGGACATGCTGGCCAAGGGCGAGCTGAAAATCCCGGCCATCAACGTCAACGACTCGGTCACCAAGAGCAAGAACGACAACAAGTACGGCTGCCGTCACAGCCTGAACGATGCGATCAAGCGCGGTACCGACCACCTGCTGTCGGGCAAGCAAGCGCTGGTCATCGGCTACGGTGACGTGGGCAAGGGCTCGGCCCAGTCGCTGCGTCAGGAAGGCATGATCGTCAAAGTCACTGAAGTCGACCCGATCTGCGCCATGCAAGCCTGCATGGACGGCTTCGAGCTGGTTTCGCCGTTCATTGACGGTATCAACACCGGTACCGAAGCGAGCATCGACAAAGCACTGCTGGGCAAGATCGACCTGATCGTTACCACCACCGGCAACGTCAATGTCTGCGACGCCAACATGCTCAAAGCCCTGAAAAAGCGCGCTGTGGTCTGCAACATCGGTCACTTCGACAATGAAATCGACACCGCTTTCATGCGCAAGAACTGGGCATGGGAAGAGGTCAAGCCGCAGGTACACAAGATCCACCGTACCGGCGCTGGCGATTTCGACCCGCAGAACGACGACTACCTGATCCTGCTGGCTGAAGGCCGTCTGGTGAACCTGGGTAACGCCACCGGCCACCCAAGCCGCATCATGGACGGTTCGTTCGCCAACCAGGTGCTGGCACAGATCTTCCTGTTCGGCCAGAAGTACGCCGACCTGTCGCCGGCCCAGAAAGCCGAGCGCCTGACCGTTGAAGTACTGCCAAAGAAACTCGACGAAGAAGTGGCCCTGGAAATGGTCCGCGGTTTCGGCGGTGTGGTCACCCAACTGACGCCTCAGCAAGCCGAGTACATCGGCGTTACTGTTGAAGGGCCGTTCAAGCCACACGCCTACCGCTACTGATGGGCCAGAGCCGGTGTCGCTGCCAAGCGTCACCGGCTTTTTTCTGTACGCCAGCCGCAGGGCTGGCCTGCTTGATCGGTTTACCAGGATTTCGCCATGTCTCAGGAACGTCGTTACAGCTTCGAGTTCTTCCCGACCAAGACCGATGCTGGACATGAAAAACTGCTCGCCACTGCCCGCCAGCTGGCCAGCTACAATCCGGATTTCTTCTCCTGCACCTACGGTGCCGGTGGTTCGACCCGCGACCGCACGCTGAACACTGTGCTGCAGCTGGAAAGCGAAGTGAAGGTTCCTGCCGCACCGCACCTGTCCTGCGTCGGTGACAGCAAGGAAGACCTGCGCAGTCTGCTGAGCCAGTACAAGGCCGCCGGCATCCAGCGCATCGTTGCCCTGCGCGGTGACCTGCCCTCGGGCATGGGCATGGCCAGCGGCGAGCTGCGCTACGCCAACGAACTGGTCGAGTTCATCCGCCAGGAAAGCGGCGATCACTTTCATATCGAAATCGCCGCCTACCCGGAGATGCATCCCCAGGCGCGCAACTTCGAAGATGACCTGAAGAATTTCGTGCGCAAGGCCAACGCCGGTGCCGACAGCGCCATTACCCAATACTTCTTCAACGCCGACAGCTACTTCTACTTCGTCGAGCGCGTGCAGCAGATGGGTGTGGATATTCCGGTGGTTCCGGGGATCATGCCGATCACCAACTACAGCAAGCTGGCGCGCTTCTCCGACGCCTGCGGCGCCGAGATCCCACGCTGGATCCGCAAACAGCTGGAAGCCTATGGCGATGACGTCAACAGCATCCAGAAGTTCGGCGAAGAGGTCATCACCCGCATGTGCGAACAACTGCTGCAAGGCGGCGCACCAGGGCTGCACTTCTACACCCTGAATCAGGCCGATCCGAGCCTGGCGATCTGGAACAATCTCAAGTTGCCGCGTTGATCGTAGTGCCACATCGCCAGTAACCATTACTGTGGGATACTCAAAGGCCTTGGTTTACGCTAAGGCCTTTTTGCATTCCACAGTCAACGGATGATCGTGCTTCATGCCACACGGACATACTCTGTCTCGCCCACAACTGGTTTACCTGGTATTCGGTGCCCCGACTTATCATCAGGAAGCCCAATTCAGCATCGTCAGCGCCCTGGCCAACCTGCGCAAGACCCCCGGCGAAGCGCTGGACATTCAGGTCTACAGCGACAATCCCGAGCCCTACCAGAACCTTCCGGTAAGCGTCCACACTCTGGATGCCGCCACCCGCGAAGCCTGGAACCAGCCTTATGGATATCACTTTCGCAGCAAGCACATGGTCTTGCGCCAGGTACTGGCCGACGCGCCCGTGGCCGCGCTGATCGATACCGACACGTTCTTCCACCAATCGCCGATTGAGCTGTTCCGGCGCATCAAGCCCGGCACCCTGCTGTGCAATGCCATCGGTGCCAATTTTGGAAGCAACCCGAAGTGCAGGCTGTACCAGAGCCTGGCAGCGCTACTTGAGTCGCGCGGGCTGGCTGACCGCCAGATGCCACAGCTCAACTCCGGCGTCATCGGCCTGATGCAGGAAGATGCGTCACTGCTCGACCACTCCATCGCCCTGATGGACGAGTACTACCCGCATGCCAACGGCGCGTACACCCTGGAAGAGTTCTGCCTGGCCGTGGCGGCCTATCGGCGCATGCAGCTCAACCAGTGCACCGACCTGCTGCATCACTACTGGAGCCGCAAACAGCTGTTCAGGGCCAAGGTCCAGGCCTGGTTGGCCAAGCACCAGCACGCGCCGCTGAGTTGCCAGGCGCTGCAGGATGTGGCCCTGGTCAACGCCCAGCTGCCAAAGCCACCAGCCCTGCACCGCCTGGGTTACAAGGCGCTGAGCCTGACCCTGCCCAGCGATCAGCGTCAGTTCCTGCGTGAACTGATGTACGGCTGTTATGACTACCCCAACGAATTCGACCGTGCCTGTGCCCCTGTCTGGTGGACCAAAGCACTGGAAAACGCCAATGCGCGTCATTCACGCCCGTTGTGCCACGAACAACTGCACCGTTGGTTCGAGCGCCCGGGCATGCGCCTGAGCCTGGGTAACAAACACAGTAGGATTCGTGACGTGCTGATAAAACGATCACAACGTTGAATACCTGACAAACCTGGTGCGCACGACGACTAGCCATCGCCGTGCGCACGTCGTACTCTCCAGCCATGCCTGATTTCTCCCGCTTATTGACCGCCCTGCTGCTCACTTGCCTGAGTGCATTTGCCCACGGCGAGAAGCTGCGTATCGTTACCGAACCCTGGGCCCCCTATGTCTACGTGGAAAGCGGTCAGGCCAAAGGCATCGATTACGACGTCACTGTCGAAGTGTTCAAGCGCCTGGGTGTGGAAGTGGACTGGCAGTTCCTGCCCTGGAAGCGTTGTCTGGCAATGATTGATCAAGGCCTGGCAGACGGCATCCTGGATATTTTCTACACCGAACAGCGCGCCAATCAGCTCCTCTACCCCAACGAACCGTTATCCGATGTGGAGTTCGTGCTGTTCTATGCCAATGCCCGACCCCATCCGGTCAACAGTCTGCAAGACCTGCGCGGCCTGACCGTTGGCACCTCTCCTGGCTATTCCTATGCGCCAGCGTTCAGCGATTCGCCATTTTTTACCCGCGAGCCAGCGCCAACCCATGAAGCCAACTTCGGCAAACTGCAGCGCGGGCGCATCGACTTGCTGATCACCGACCGCCGCGTCGGTCGCTACCTCAGCAAATATCTTGGCCTGGATCAGCAGATCAGCGAACTGCCGTTGGTGGTCAGCCGCCAGAGCCAGTACCTGGCGGTACGCCGCGATGTCGGCATGGACAACCTGATTCAACGCTTTAACGCCGAGCTGAACCGCTTCAAGCAAGAGCCGGCCTATGCGGCCCTGAATGCCCGCTATGCCGGTGCCGAAGAAAACTTTCGAACCACCGTTGAGCAGCAGGAACGCAGCACGCCCTGAATGCTCTGTTATACTCGGGCCTTCCCGCCAGGCTTACGCCCGGACGCTCGGCCTTGCAAAAGGCATCCCGACGGCAGGACAGCGCGGCCAAGAGCCCGCCCGCCATACTCCGGATGCGCATTGAAGACCCTGCTGGACCGGACGCGATAGCATCACCCGATGCCCGTCGCGCCAGGCAAGATTATCCCATCGGGCTTAGCCCCCACTAAGAACAGGATTGCTCATGTCCTTTGCTTCCCTCGGTCTCTCCGAGGCTCTAGTCAGTGCCATCGAGGCTGCTGGCTATACCCAGCCCACTCCGGTGCAACAGCGGGCCATTCCCGCCGTGTTGCAAGGTCGCGACCTGATGGTTGCCGCCCAGACAGGTACTGGTAAAACTGGTGGTTTCGCCCTGCCGATCCTCGAGCGCCTGTTTCCAGGTGGTCACCCAGACAAATCCCAGCGTCATGGCCCTCGCCAGCCGCGGGTTCTGGTGCTGACTCCGACGCGCGAACTGGCCGCCCAGGTGCATGACAGCTTCAAGGTTTATGCCCGTGACCTCAAATTCGTCAGCGCCTGCATCTTCGGTGGCGTCGGCATGAACCCACAGGTTCAGGCCATGGCCCGTGGCGTTGATGTGCTGGTGGCCTGCCCGGGCCGCTTGCTCGACCTCGCCGGCCAAGGCAGTGTCGACCTCTCCCACGTCGAAACCCTGGTGCTGGACGAAGCCGACCGCATGCTCGACATGGGCTTCATCCACGACGTGAAGAAAGTCCTCGCACGCCTGCCGGCCAAGCGTCAGAACCTGCTGTTCTCGGCGACCTTCTCCAAAGACATCACCGACCTTGCCGACAAGCTGCTGCACAACCCCGAGCGCATCGAGGTTACTCCGCCGAACACCACGGTCGAGCGGATCGAACAGCGTGTCTACCGCCTGCCGGCCAGCCATAAGCGTGCCCTGCTGGCCCACCTGATCACCACTGGCGCGTGGGAACAGGTACTGGTTTTCACCCGCACCAAGCACGGCGCCAACCGCCTGGCCGAATACCTGGAAAAGCACGGCCTGACCGCCGCCGCAATCCACGGCAACAAGAGCCAGAATGCCCGCACCAAAGCCCTGGCCGACTTCAAGGCCGGCACCGTGCGCATCATGGTTGCCACCGATATCGCTGCCCGTGGCCTGGACATCGACCAACTGCCGCATGTGGTCAACTTCGAGCTGCCCAACGTCGAAGAAGATTACGTGCACCGTATCGGTCGTACCGGCCGTGCCGGTCGCTCGGGTGAAGCGATCTCGCTGGTCGCTCCGGATGAAGAAAAGCTGCTCAAGAGCATCGAGCGCGTCACGCGTCAGAAGATCCCGGATGGCGACCTGATGGGCTTTGATGCCTCCAAGGTTGAAGCCGAGAAACCTGAAGTCCGCGAGCGTCCACAAAACAACCCGCGTGGTGGCCGTGGTCAGCGTGCTGACGGCACCAACACCGGCAACGGCGGGCGCAAGGACAAAGGCAAGGATCAGGGCAAGGAAAAAGGTCGCGACAAAGACAAGGAAAAAACCGCAGAGAAGTCTGCCGGTGGCCGCCAGGAACGCAAACCACGCGACAACAAAAAGCCTCGCCCGCAACAGTCCGCACAAGCCGGCGCGCCATCGGCACCCGCTAATCGTGACCCAGAAGAGTTCCTGGATGACGAAGTGGACAACTTTGGTAACCGCGCCGACTACGTCAGCCCTTACCAGAACAAGGGCAACCAGGGTCGCAACCGTCGCCCTGGCGCACCCGCCCAGGCAGGTGCCGGCGCCAGTGGCCAGCCGCGTAGCGGTGGTGGTCAAGGCCGCAACAACAATGGCCCGCGTACCGGTACAGGTGGTTCGGCCAGCGGCGAAAAACGCGGTGGTTCGCGTAATGGCGGTGGTGGTCAACCGCGCCGTGATGGCGGCGGCGCCCGCAATCGTCGTCCGAACAGTGACAATCAATCGGGCGAGCCAGCCGTGCGCAATCCGCGTGAAGGCCAGCCGCAACCGAAGATCATGCACAAAGAGTCGAAGATCGACCGTTTCCCGACTGCCGAACAGCTTGAGCAACTGCCAAGCCGTCCACGTGGCGAGAAACCTGCACTGCTGACGCGTAATCGCTGATCCAGTCATGCAGATACAAAAACGCCGCCCCTAGGGGCGGCGTTTTTGTTGCTGCGGCAACAATTACTTCTGCTTGATGCCTTCGATCGAGATATCCAGATCCAGGGTCTGCGATGTAGCGCCTGGGCCTTTGATGCCGAAATCGTTCAGGTTCAGCGTGGTGGTAGCGTTGAAGCCTGCACGCTCGCCGCCCCATGGATCCTTGCCTTCACCGTTGAAGGTTGCCTTGAAGGTTACCGGCTTGGTCACGCCGTGCATGGTCAGGTCGCCAGTCACGTCAGCGGTTTTCTCGCCAGTCGGCTTGACGCTGGTGGAGACGAACTTGGCCTCTGGGTACTTCTTCACATCGAGGAAATCTTTGCTGGCGATGTGTTTGTCACGCTCGGCGTGGTTGGACCACAGGCTGGCGGTTTTCAGGTCGACAGCGATCTTGCTGGCTTCAGGCTTGGCAGCATCCCAGCTGAAGGAGCCGTCGAAGTCCTTGAAGGTACCGTGGATGAAGCTGTAACCCAGGTGGCTGATCTTCCAGTCTACGAAGGCATGCTGGCCTTCCTTGTCGATCTTGTAGTCTGCAGCCATGGCCTGGCCAGCCGAAAGCAGTGCGGTACCGAGCGCCAGAGCGGCAAAAGTCTTTTTCAACATGCGTCTATATCCCTTTGGAGTGGAGGTTGAACATCAAGCTTTGCGGCCCAGCATGCGTTTGAGGGTCGCGTCACGGTCGATAAAGTGGTGCTTCAGGGCAGCCAGTCCGTGCAGACCGGCAAAAATCACCAGGCCCCAGGCCAGGTAGAAATGGATTACACCGGCGACATCCGCCTGATCGGGCAAGTCGCTGACCAGCGCTGGCACTTCAAAAAGCCCGAACACCGGGATACCCACGCCATCGGCGGTGGAAATCAGGTAGCCGGCGGTCATCACCGCGAACAGACCGAAGTAAAGCAGAGCGTGCCCGGCCTTGGAGGCTACGCGGGTCAGCTTGTCGTGGTTCGGCAGCGCCGGTGGTGGCGGGCTGATGAAGCGCCAGGCCACGCGCGCCAGCATCACGGCCAGCAATACCAGACCGATGCTCTTGTGCAGGTCGGGGGCTTCTTTGCGCCAAGGACTGTAGTAGTCCAGGCCCATCATCCACAGACCCAGCCCGAACAATCCGAACACTGCCAGTGCCACGCCCCAGTGCATGACGATGCTGACCAGACCGTAGCGAGAAGATGAATTGCGCAGTTGCATTGCCGTGTTTCCCTGTAAGAACTGTACTCAGACTAACAACTTATTTATCGAATTAAAGCGGAAAAATTTGCTTCGAAATATCGAAAAAAACGATGAATAGTGTGTAACAGCGTTATTAAGGAAACATTAACTGTAAGGGAAGGTGTAGCGACATCGCGGGGCAAGCCCGCTCCCACAGGATTGATTCTGACCCTGTAGGAGCGGGTTTAGCCCGCGATAAATCCAACGCAATTACTGCGCTTTAGCCTGCACGTTGGCCACTGGTTTCTTGACCGGCGCAGGTTTGGCGGCGGCCTTCTTCGCCTGCTCGGCCTTGGCCACCGGCTTTTTCACCGGTGCTGGCTTGGCCGCCGCCTTGGCGGGTGCAGCCTTGACCGGTGCGGCCTTGACCGGCTCCTCTTTGGCAACCGGAGGCACTACTGGCGCAGGTGCTGCAACCGGTGCCTGAGCAGCTTCTGCCGGCTTGGCCGCAGGCTTTTCAACAGGCTTGTCGTCACTGCCGAACATCCGCGAGAAGAAGCCTGGCTTGCTCGCTTCGTTTTTCACCGGCTCCGCTGCCTTGGCAGACTTGTCGGACGACCCACCAAACAGGTTGGAGAAGAAGTTGCCCTTGCTGGCCGCCACCGCAGTAGCAGCTGCTGCGGCTGGCGCCGCGCTGACAGGGTCGAAGGACTTGCCCGCCGCCAGGTCCTGGACCTGGCTGGCTGCACGCTGACCACTGCGCAGCGCGCCTTCGAGAGTGCCTGGGTAGAGCGCATCGGTGTGCTCGCCGGCAAAGGCGATACGCTGCACCGGACGCTCCCACAAGCGCCAGAATTTGCTGATCTGGCCCGGGCCATAGGCCAGGTAGGCACCGCCCATGTTGGCGTCGGTGCTGTAACGGCGGACTTCATAACCGGTGAAGGCACCGCGAGCCTGTGGGTAGAACGCATGCATGCGGATCAACACCTGGTCGACCATCTGCTTGTCGCCGAAAGCCTGCAGCAGGCGCGCGTTGTCACCGGACAGGTTGATGACGACGTTGGCGCCACCTTTGAGCGCAGGCTCGACCCACAGCATGCCAAGACCGGTGTTGCTGTAGATTTCGCCGGACATGCGCGCGCGGCTCTCCCACACCGGGGTCTTGAACTTCAGCAACAGCTGGTCACGCCAGCCATAGTTGGTGCCCTTCAAGGCGGCCAGGTGTTTGGTGTCCAGGCCGGGGGTCATCTGGATCTTGGCCAGCGCGCGCAGCGGCACGGCCAGGACCACGTAATCGGCCTGATAACCGACGCTGCCGACTTTGACAGTCACGCCGTCCTTGTCCTGGGTAATGGCACTGACCGGCGAGCTGGTCTTGATGGTCTTCAGCTGCTTGACGAACGCCTGGGCCAGCACCGGGCTGCCGCCTGGCAGGCGTGCGGCGCGCAGGTCACGGTCGCTAACACCGCGATAGACGCGGGTCTGCTGGGCGAAATAGAGCAGCGACAGGCGCGATGGCTCGTCGTAGCGGGTACGGATCTGCTGGTTGACCAGCTGACGCGCGGTGGTCGGCAACTGCAGCTTGTCCAGCCAGCCGGACACGTTCAGCTGGTCGAGGGCGAACAAGGTACTGTTGGCCGCCGGGTTCTGCGGGTCGTCAATCGAGCGCGCCAGATCGTCGAGGGTCTTTTCATAGCGCTTGAGCGCCTCGGCGGTCGCCGGTTGCTTGGTCGCAAGGTCGGACGAGCTGAAATACTCGCCATCGATCAGGTAACCCGGTGTACGAACGAACTCCGGTGCCGGCAGGGTGGTGATCTTGAAGGTATCGAGGTACTGGTTGAGGATCGGCTGAGCCTTGCTGTTACCGATCCATTCGCTGGTGGCCAGCCCGGAACGCCCGCCCATCCCCGATTTGGCTTCGAGCAGGGTTACCTGCCAGCCCTTGCCCTGCAATTCATAAGCGGCAGTCAGGCCAGCCAGACCACCGCCGACGACGATTACCGTCGGGGTTTTGTCCTTGGCCAGCGCAGTGCCGCTGAACAGTCCTATCATTACCAGCGCACAGGCGCGCAGCCACCCAGCAGACATGTTGGCGAACTCCGGATCAAAGCAGAAAGATGGGGGGATTCCCCCTGGAAAGAGTAGCCGAAGAATACGCGAGGCCAAGTCCCCCGGCTAGCGACGCCAGCGGCTGATTGCATGTCACGGGTTGTCCTCGACCGACGCATTGCATAGGCTTGCGCCGCATGTCCGCGCTGTCGTCGCCAGGAGAAGAGAAATGGGCCTCAACCAACAGTGGATGCAACGTGACCTGAAGGTCCTGTGGCACCCCTGCACCCAGATGAAAGACCATGAACAACTGCCGCTGATCCCGATCAAGCGCGGCGAAGGCGTGTGGCTGGAAGACTTCGAAGGCAAACGCTACCTCGACGCGGTCAGCTCCTGGTGGGTCAACGTCTTCGGGCATGCCAACCCGCGGATCAACCAGCGCATCAAAGACCAGGTCGATCAGCTTGAGCACGTGATCCTCGCAGGCTTCAGCCACCAACCGGTGATCGAGCTGTCCGAACGCCTGGTGCAGATTACGCCCGAAGGGCTGACCCGGTGCTTCTACGCCGATAATGGGTCGTCCTGCATCGAAGTGGCGCTGAAAATGAGCTTTCACTACTGGCTCAACAAAGGCCTGCCAGAGAAGAAGCGCTTCGTCACCCTGAGCAACAGCTACCACGGCGAGACCATCGCGGCGATGTCGGTGGGCGATGTACCGCTGTTCACCGAAACCTACAAGGCGCTGCTGCTCGACACCATCAAGGTGCCAAGCCCCGATTGCTACCTGCGCCCCGAGGGCGTGAGCTGGGAGGAGCACTCGCGCACGATGTTCGCGGCCATGGAGCAGACCCTGGCCGAGCATCACGACACGCTCGCCGCAGTGATCGTCGAGCCGCTGATCCAGGGCGCGGGCGGCATGCGCATGTACCACCCGGTTTACCTCAAGCTGCTGCGTGAGGCCTGCGACCGCTATGGCGTGCACCTGATCCACGACGAGATCGCCGTTGGTTTCGGCCGTACCGGGACGATGTTCGCCTGTGAGCAGGCCGGCATTCGCCCCGACTTCCTCTGCCTGTCCAAGGCCCTGACCGGCGGCTACCTGCCACTGGCGGCGTGCCTGACCACCGACGAGGTGTACAACGCCTTCTACGACGACTACTCGACCCTGCGCGCCTTCCTCCACTCGCACAGTTACACCGGCAACCCGCTGGCCTGTGCGGCGGCACTGGCGACCCTGGATATTTTCGAACAGGACAACGTGATCGAGAACAACAAGGCCCTGGCCTCGCGCATGGCCAGGGCCACGGCGCATCTGGTCGATCATCCGCACGTCGCCGAAGTGCGCCAGACCGGCATGGCCCTGGCGATCGAGATGGTCCAGGACAAGGCCAGCAAGACCGCCTATCCCTGGCAGGAACGCCGCGGCCTGAAAGTCTTCGAACACGCCCTGACACGCGGCGCCCTGCTACGCCCGCTGGGTAGCGTGGTGTACTTCCTGCCGCCGTATGTGATTACCCCGGAACAGATCGATTTCCTTGCCGAAGTGGCCAGTGAGGGTATCGATATCGCTACGCGCGACAGCGTCAGTGTGGCGGTTCCGGGTAATTTCCATCCTGATTTTCGCGATCCGGGCTAGCAAGCATCGCGGGGCAAGCCCGCTCCCACAGGCGTCACACATCCCCTGTGGGAGCGGGCTTGCCCCGCGATAGACCAACACATATTCCGAGTTTTCAAATGAGACTGTCCCGCTTCTTCATCGACGCCCCCCTGAGCCTCGGCGAGCACGACTTGCCCGAAGCCCAGGCCCACTACATTGGCCGCGTACTGCGCATGGCCGCTGGCGATGCCGTACAGCTGTTCGACGGCAGTGGCCAGGAGTTCCTCGGCCAGCTGCTCGAAGTCGGCAAGAAAGCCGTACGGGTGCAACTGAACGAGTCCTTCGCCGGGCAGGCAGACTCCAGCCTCATGGTTCACCTCGGCCAGGGCCTGTCGCGCGGCGAGCGGATGGACTGGGCGATCCAGAAAGCCACCGAACTGGGGGCCAACGTCATCACCCCGATCGTCAGCGAGCGCTGTGAAGTACGCCTCAAGGACGAGCGCGCCGACAAGCGCCTGGCCCACTGGCGCCAGGTGGCAATCAGTGCCTGTGAGCAGTGCGGCCGCTCAAGCGTGCCGCAGATCAACCCACCGGTATTGCTGGCCGACTGGCTCAAGGCCTGTGATGAACAGCTCAAGCTGGTCCTGCACCCGGTGGCCGAGCCGCTGGTCAGCCACCAGAAGCCGCAGAGCCTGGCATTCCTGATCGGCCCGGAAGGCGGCTTGAGCGAGGCCGAGGTCGAGCAGGCCAAGGCCGCCGGTTTTCATGCCGCGCGCCTCGGCCCACGGGTCCTGCGTACCGAAACCGCTCCGGTGGTGGCGTTGGCGGTTGCCCAGCAGCTGTGGGGCGACTTCTAGAGCACGTAGAAAAATACAGCGATGAAGTGCAACAGGCTGCCGGCAATGACAAACAGGTGCCAGATGCCATGCCAGTGGCGGAAGCGACTGTCATAGGCAAAGAAGATGATGCCGATGGTGTAGAACGCGCCACCGGCCGCCAGCCAGGCAAACCCGGCAGCCCCGAGACTGGCCAGCAGCGGCTTGACTGCGACCAGCACGATCCAGCCCATCAGCGCATAGATGATGATCGACAGCACCCGCGCTTCGGAGCGCGGCTTGATCTCCTGCAGCATGCCGATTACCGCCAGCCCCCAGACCACCCCGAACAGGCTCCAGCCCCAGGGCCCGCGCAGGCTGACCAGACAAAAAGGCGTGTAACTGCCGGCAATCAACAGATAGATCGACAAGTGATCGAGCTTGCGCATCACCACTTTGGCCTTGCCGCGCACGCTGTGATAGATCGTTGAAATGCTGTAGAGCAACAGCAGGGTAAAGCCGTAGATCGCCAGGCTGACGATCTTCCAGGGATCGCCCTGCAGACTGGCCACCACCAGCAGCCAGACTGCGCCGATACAGGCCAGCACCGCGCCGACCAGGTGCGTCCAGGCATTGAAACGTTCACCGTGATACATGCAACAGGGTCCTCCGAACGACGGCCAGGCTTCCTATCCTACCCAGGCAAATGTTTCAAACCAGCCCCGCATCCTCAAGCAATTGTTCAAGTGCTGGCAGGTCGGGCACCCTGGCCACCTGATCGCCGACCTGCACTGCCGCCAGCTCCAGCGCAGCCAGGGGCACATCGACGTAGTTGAGCTGGCTGTCGAGTTTGCATGAGCGCGGAATGCCCTGCACCAACACGGCAATGAAGCGCAAACGGCTGCCCCCCAAGGCGTTGAGCACGACAATGCGCGCCCGCTCCCCTACCCGTACCTGTCCACCACAAGCCGCCTCGAAGCTGAGCAACGGCAGACGCTGGTTACGCCAGTCAATCCAGCCGAGCATCCAGTCGGGCTGTTCAGGCGCCGGGGTGCCGGCCTGATAGCCGATCAGTTCGGCCACCGCGACGTTGGGCAATACCAGACAACGATCGGCCAACGCCAGCAGCAAGCCGGTCAAGCTGCTACGACGGCCATTGCGGGCGGACTGTTCAAGCATGACGGCTACTCCAAAGCGCAATACTCTGCAGTAACACCGACTCCTGATAGGGTTTGCCCAGGTAGTCGTTGACCCCGATGGACATCGCCCGGTCACGGTGTTTCTGCCCGGTCCGCGAGGTGATCATGATGATGGGCAGGTCCTTCAGGGCCGGGTCGTGACGGATCTGCGTGGCCACCTCAAAACCATCCATACGCGGCATTTCGATGTCCAGCAGCAACACATCCGGACGATGCTCCTGCAGCAGCGTCATCGCATCGACGCCGTCCTTGGCGGTCAGCACGTTCATGCCATGACGTTCAAGCAGGCGGCCGGTAACCTTGCGCACTGTCACCGAATCATCGACCACCATCACCAGCAATGGCCGCTTCGGCGCCTGGTCGAGCTGCTGCGCAGGCAAACGCGCAGAGCTGCCCGCTTGCTGGGCGTGATGCTGCTGCAAGCCACGCAGCTGGCCTGGCAAATCAACAATCAGCACCACCCGGCCATCGCCCAGCAAGGTCGCTCCGGATAACCCCTGGACGCTGGCAAACTGCGGCCCGAGGCTCTTCACCACGATCTCGCGGCTGGCCGCCAGGCTGTCGACCTGGATTGCGAACTGTTGTTCATGAGAATGCACCAGCAATACCGGCAGCGGCAGGCTCTGGCCCAGCAGACGCGGTTGCACGGCACCTTGCAGCAGCTCACCGAGGTAACGCAGTTCGTAGCGACGCCCGGCGTATTCATAGTGCGGCGGATCAAGCTGGTAGCAGGCTTCCAGCTCGGCCGGCGGCACGCGCACAATGCCTTCGATGGTGTTGAGCGGCACCGCGTACTGCTCTTCGCCGTACTGCACCATCAGCGCGCGGTTGACCGACACGGTAAACGGCAATCGAATCAGAAAGCGCGCGCCCTTGCCTGGACTGGACTCGATCACCATCGAACCACCGAGTTGCTTGACCTCTTCATGGACCACGTCCATGCCCAGGCCCCGCCCGGAAATCTGGGTAATTTTCTCGGCGGTAGAGAACCCCGGCTGGAGGATGAACTGCATCACTTCATGGTCGCTGAGGACTGCCGCGGGGTCGAGCAAGCCACGCTTGATCGCCTTGTTTCGTACCGCGTCCAGTGGCACACCGGCGCCGTCGTCGGTCATTTCAATGACGATATCAGCGCCTTCGTGCAACAGGGTCAGTGAAATCAGCCCCTGCTCCGGCTTGCCGGCAGCCAGGCGGATTTCACGGGACTCCAGGCCATGGTCGACGGCGTTGCGCAGCATGTGTTCCAGCGGTGCCACCATGCGCTCCAGCACGCTACGGTCCATCTCGCCTTCGGCATTGCCGACCACCAGCTCGACCTGTTTGCCGAGCTCGCTGGCCACCTGCCGCACCACCCGCTGCAACCGTGGTACCAGACGTTCGAACGGCACCATGCGCGTGCGCATCAGGCCCTCTTGCAGTTCGCTGTTGACCCGCCCCTGCTGCTGCAACAGGCTTTGCGCATCCTGGGCGCGCAGGGTCAGGGTTTCCTTGAGATCGAGCAGGTCGGAGGCCGACTCGAACAAGGCCCGCGACAGCTGTTGCAACTGGGAGTGGCGGTCCATTTCCAGCGGGTCGAAGTCGTCATAGATCTGGCCATCGCCCTCCCCCTGCTGACGACTGAGGATCCGCCCCTGGGTTTCAGTATCCAGGCGGCGCAACTGGTCGCGCATGCGCTCCAGGGTGGTTTCCATCTCGTTCAGCGCGACCTGGGCATCATTGACCTGCTGTTCGATACGCCCGCGAATGATCGAATGCTCGCCCGCCAGGTTGCCCAGGTCATCCAGCAGGTCAGAAGCCACCTTGACCATGTCCACCGGCCCACGCTCGGGGGCTGCCACCGGCGCTTCCACCGCTGTGGCCGCTTCAGGATGCGACTGCTGGGCTGCGGTATCGGCCAGCGCCGCACTGCTGAAGTTGCGAATGTAGTCGATCAGGGCTGTCGCCGCGTGCAACGGCTGTTGCAGGCGTACCGCGTCGAGCATGTGCGCCAGGCGGTCATGGCAGTTCTGCAACAGGCTGAACAGCGCCGCGTTGGGCTGCAATTGCCCGGCAGCCAGCAGTTCATAGAGAAACTCGAGTTCGTGGGCCAGATCGCCGATCGGCGCGATCTCGACCATGCGCGCACCACCCTTGAGGGTATGCAGATCGCGCAGCAGGTTCTCCACCTCGACCGCATTACGCGGTTCGGCTTGCCAGCGCAGCAAGGCGGCGCCGGAGCTTTCGACAATATCGAAGCTCTCTTCGAGGAAAATTTCCAGCAGCTCCTTGTCGCCGGCTTCCTGCACCGGGTCGGCAGGCTTGTCCGCTGCTGCTACAGGAGGCGCGCTGTGACGATACTCACGCAGCGCCGCCAGCAACGTCACCGCCGACGAGGGCGCGTGGCCTGCCTGTAGCTGTTCAAGCACCTCGGCCAATTGGGCATGGCTGCTACGGAGCAAGCTGAACAGCTCAGCGCTCGGGGCGAAACGTCGATCCACCAAGCCTTCGTACAACAGCTCAAGTTCCTGGGCGAGTACCTCGACCGCACCGATGGCGGCCATCTGCGCACCACCCTTGAGGGTCTGCAGGTCACGGTGCAGCGACGACAACGCCGAGGCATTGTCGGCATCGGCCAACCAGCGTTCCAGCGCCTGATTGGCGCTTTGCAGCACATCGCGGGCCTCTTCGAGAAACAGCTCGATCACGGCAGGGTCCATCGCCAGCGCTGCCGTTGCAGCGCTCAGGTCGGCAATCTGCGCTTGCCCCTGACGATGGCTGATCAGCCCTGTAGCCTCGGGTGCCAACGCTTCGTCGAGCAGTTCACGCAAGGCTTCAAGGCGTTCAGGATGGGCATCCACCTCTTGACCGGCGGCAAGCTGGTCGAGCATGTCGATCAGCGCCTCGTGGGCGTGCTGCGCCTGTTCGAAAAAGCGTGCACTGACGGCCAGGCTGCTTTCCTCGACCGCGCCATACAGGTCCAGCAGGGCTTCGCAGAGTTCATCCACCTGCCACAGGTCAGCCAAATGGGCGCTCTGGCCCAGGGTGGTCAACTCATCGAGCAGCGCCGTGAGTTCCTGACGCTCGCTCGGGTGCTCTTGCCAGCGCAACAACAGCGATTCGGCATCGAGCAGGATATCCATACCCTGGGCGAGGAAGCTGGCAATCAACTGCGGATCGCGCTTGATCCGCAGGCCCTGACTCGGCGCCTGAAGCAGGGCCTGCAGACGTGCTTCAACCACCTGATGGATTTCCTCGATCAGGGTCGAAGCACCGCTGATCACCGCCAATGGCGCACTGGACAACTGGGCCAGGCCGCGGCGCAACAGCGGTTCGGCGCTCTCCAGCAGATAGATTTCTTCAAGGTCGAAGGCCAGCTGATGGGCCTTGAACTCGCGGGCCAGTAGGTCGAGCGCGGCGGCAAGCTCGGCAATCGGTAGCACCCCGGCCATGGCGGCGCTGCCTTTAAGGGTGTGAAACGCGCGCTGCAGACTGTCACTGACCGGCTGCGGCAACTGCTGATCGGCGGCGGCCAGGAAGCTGTCGAGACTGGCCAGATGCCCCTCGGCCTCGTTGCGAAAAATCTCCAGTAGCTGCGGGTCGATGGCCTCGCTGGCGTCGGCCTCATGGGGCGCGTCATTCATCGCTAGGGCGTGCAGATGCAAGGCCAGCTGTTCGACGTCTTTGCCCGCCTGCAGCTGACCGTTGGCAAAGGCCACCAGCAAGCCGGGGATCAACGTCAATGCCTGCTGCAAACTGGCCAGCGGCGCAGCCCCCACTTCGACGCGGCCCTCAAGGACCCGATTGAGCAGGTGCTCGGCCGCCCAGGCCAGCTCCGCCAGACCTTGTGCGGCGACCATCCGCCCGCTGCCCTTGAGGGTGTGCAGGCCCCTACGCAGTTCTACCAGGGCGTCGCGGTCGGCAGTGTTGGCCTGCCAGCGCGCCCATTGTTGATTGAGCTGAGGCAGGAGCTCATCAGCCTCTTCGAGGAACACCTCGCGTAGCTCGTCATCGACCACCGGCGGCTCGGTAACCGCCGCCTCGACCTCAACCACCTCAGGTTCAGGTTCGGGCTCCGGCTCAGGCATATAACCCAGCGCCGCCAGGCTGGCCTGGGCGGCATCGAGAAACTGCCGGGGATTGGCTTGTGGATCAGCGAGCAACCATTGCAGATAGCACTCACCGGCGCTCAAGGCATCGGCCAGGTGCGCCAGTGCTGTGGCATCCGGTGGCGCCGCGCCGAGCAGGTGACGCTGGGCGTAGTCGGCACACTGGCCAATCAGAGCAGCCGCACGGGGCAGCATCAGCATGGCCAGGGCGCCGCGGATCTGCTGCAGCAAGTTCGGCAGTACCAGTAGGCGCTGGGGTTGCCAGCCGGCATCAAGACAATCACCGAGCTGATCCTTGACCTGCTGCAACACCGAATGGGCCTCTTCCAGCACAAGCTGGCGGATTTCGGCCAGGTCGGTGCCAGGCAGCGAACTCTGGTTCGGGTGCTGCTCCAGCGGGCCGACCATGCCCGCCAGGGTTGCTTCGACATACAGCAGCGCGCCGGCGATATCCATCAACACCGCATCGTCTGGCGCGCGCTGGCCCTGGGCCAGACTCTGCAACACCAGCACCTGGTCGATGATCACCCGCCGGGGCTGGCTGAAGCCGAGCACCGCCAGGGTGTCGGCAATCTGCCGCAGGGGCGAAAGCAACGGCTGCAGGTCATCGATACGCTGACGGTCACTGCGGACAAACAGGTCTAGACGTTCCTTGACCCGCATCAGATCCTCACACAGCGCCGCCACCACCGATCGCAGGGCATCGCGGTCGGAACCCGCCTGCAGACGCTCACGCAGGGAACCCAGGGATAGATCAAGATTGGCCAGTTCCTCGGCTGCCCCCGGCGCCGTGCCGGACAGGCTGCCGACAGCCAAAGGCTCGACACCACGCTCGGCCCGCAGCTGGTTGAGCACCGGCAGCACCACCAGCGGCAGGTCGCGCCGGGCGCTACGCAGCCGTTCCAGATACAGCGGCAGCTGTTCAAGGCCGCGAAACAACGCGCCCAGGGCTTCGCCGCGCTGGCTGACACGCTTTTCCTTCAGGGCTATGCCCAGTTGCTCCAGCTCTTCGGCGAGCAATGCGGCGCCACTGAGTTCGAGCATCACCAGGCAGCCGCGCACCTGGTGCAGGTTGTCGATAAACCCGAGCAGGTCATCTTCATCGCCGGGTTCCGCGCAAAAGTGCTCCAGCGCCAGGCGTGCCTGGGCCAGGCAGTCGGCGATGGCGCTCTTGACCCAAGTCAGGGCTACCGTGTCGTGGCGCTCAGCCATATCTGCTCCCGTTGCCATGCTCACGTGCGGGCGCTCAACGTGGTGGGTTCGGTGGCAGGGTGAAGCCGGACACCGAGCGGCGCATTTCACTGGCCATACGGGCCAGATTACCAATGCTTTCGGCGGTCGCGCTGGATCCTGCCGAGGTCTGTGAGGTGATTTGCTGAATTATCGCCATGGTATGCGAGATCTGCCCGGCCGATGAGGTCTGGAGCTGGGCGGCGTCGGAGATGCTGTGGATGAGTTCGGCGAGGGTTTGCGACACCCCTTCGATCTCCTCCAGGGCGACGCCGGCATCCTGGGCCAGGCGCGCACCGCGCACCACTTCAGCAGTGGTCTGCTCCATGGAAATCACTGCCTCGTTGGTGTCGGTCTGAATGGTGCGGACCAATGCCTCGATCTGCCGGGTGGCCGAGGATGAGCGTTCAGCCAGACGCTGAACCTCGTCGGCGACCACAGCGAAGCCACGCCCCGCCTCGCCCGCCAGCGACGCCTGGATCGCCGCATTGAGGGCGAGAATGTTGGTCTGGTCGGCAATGTCATCGATCAGGCTGACGATGTCGCCGATCTCCTGGGACGACTCGCCCAGGCGCTTGATCCGTTTGGCGGTGTCCTGAATCTGTTCGCGAATGTTGTCCATGCCGCGGATGGTGTTGTGCACCACTTCATTGCCCTTGTTGGCAATGGCCACCGAGCGCTCGGCAACCTTCGCCGACTCGTAGGCATGGGTGGAAACCCGGTCGATGGACTCGGCCATGTCGCCGACTGCCACCGAGGCTTCGGTGATCTGCTCGGCCTGGTGTTCCGAGGCCTTGGCCAGCTGGTGGGCGGTGTTCTGGGTGTCCTGCACGGCGCTGGCCACTTCCTCGGCACTGAGGTTGATGGTGGCCACCAGGTCACGCAACTGGTCGATGGAGTAATTGATCGAGTCGGCAATCGCACCGGTGAAGTCTTCGGTCACCGACACCATCACCGTCAGGTCGCCATCGGCCAGGTCTTCAATTTCGTCGAGCAAGCGCATGATCGCTTGCTGGTTGCGCTCATTCATCTGCGCGGTTTCACGCAGCTGGCGATGGGTTTCACGGACCATCACCAGGCCGATGAGGATGATCGACGCCAGTGCCAGCAGCCCCAGCACATAGCCACCGACGGTATCCAGGGTGCGCCCGCCGGCAAGGTTCTCGAAGCCGTTGGCCAGGCGCGAGGCTTCATCGAGCAGGGTCTGCGACTGGTTGAAGATGTTCCCGGCCGCCTCACGCACGCGGAACAGTTCTGGCGAGGTTTCGAGAATCTCATCCACAGAACCGGCAACGAACTGGAACAGCTCGGCGATATCCGCCAGCCGCGCCCGGGCATCGAGGTCTTGAACACGGGTGATATTCAGGGTCGGGTTGCCGCCGAGCATGCCTTCGAGCACCTGGCCGAATCGGCTGGCATCGCGACCAAAGGCGTCGGCGGCCTGCACTGAAGTCTCGTCACCGGCCAGCACGGTATTGACCGAACCCAGGATGCGCTCGGCCAGCAACGACTGGCGCTGGGCCACCGCCACCTGATTGGCCGGTGCGCCGCTCTGCAGCAGGATTTCGACGACTTTTTCGTACTCAACCTGCAGTTGCGGCACGGTCTCGGCCAGGGTTGCGGCAACCTGGTGCAGCGACAGTACCGTCTGCTCACTGGCCAGAATGGTATCGGTGTTCTTGCGCAAACCTTCCCAGTCGCGCAGCACCGCATCCATTTCGTTGCGCACCGCCGGTGGTGCGGCAGGCAGGCCGGTGGCCGCGTCACCTTTGTTCAGATAACCCCAGCGCTGCTCGAAATCGTTACGTGCCTCGCTGAGCAGGCGAAACGCCCGCGCCTTGCCCGCTGCCGCTTCGGTGGCGTTCTTGGCAATGCGCTGGGACAACACCCGCAACTCACCGGCGTGGCCGATGTACTGCTTGTCGTAATTGGCCTGGGTGTTGAGGTAGGCGAAGTTGGCGAACAACAGGATGATCGACAGGATCAAGACGACGAACAACGCCGCGATCCGGGCGCTGCTGCGCGAGCCTGGGGTTGAAGAAGCGGTGGTGGTCTTGGTCACGAATCCGGCATTCCTTTACAACGCCACGTCGAGAAAGCCCGGCGCCTGGGCCAGGGCCAGCGGGCTGAAAATGGCCCAGCAGCGTTGCTGCTGGAAATGGCCCTGGACAAAGGGTTCCGCACCGCTGAGCAACGGGGTGGGCGGCGACAGTTCGAGGCTGTGCAGGGGAAAATGCTGCAACCCCAGCACCTCGTCGACCAACAGCCCGGCAAACAGCTCTTCATGATCGAGCACCAGCACCCGTCGCTGCTTGCGCGGTGCCGACAGCCCGAGGCCAAAAAAGCCGCACAGGTCCATGACCGGCAGCAGCCGCCCACGCAGGTTGGCCACCCCGCTGACCCAGGGTTTTACCCCGGGAATCCGGCTCAGGCGCGGCTCATGCAGGACTTCGGCGACCTCGCCCATGGGCGCGACGAACCACTGTTCGCCGATGCGAAAGCCAATACCGCTCCAGCTCTGCAGGCGGGTTTCCTGCAACGGCAGATCGGCCGCCAGCAGCCGGCAGCGCCGGTCGATGTCCAGCAGCAGCTCGAAGGCCGTCAGCGACTCGCCCATGGGTTGGGTGGTCAACCTTTGAGCACGCCGTTGAGCACCTTGATCAGGGTCTCTTCATCCACCGGCTTGGTCAGATAGTCGCTGGCGCCTTGGCGCTTGCCCCAGACCTTGTCGGTTTCCTGATCCTTGGTGGTAACGATGATCACCGGGATGGCGGCTGTTTCCGGGTCTTTGCTGAGCTGACGGGTCGCCTGGAAACCGTTGACACCGGGCATGACGATATCCATCAGCACCGCATCCGGCTTTTCGTGACGCGCCAGCGCCACGCCATCGGCGCCATTCTCGGCCTTGAGCACCTGATGCCCGTGTTTTTCGAGCATTCCGGTCAGTTTGTACATTTCGGTCGGCGAATCGTCGACGATCAGAACTCGGGCCATGCTGTTCCCCATCAAAGGACTGGACGCCGCTGCCGGGGCGCGGCGTCAGGGTGCGTGTTGTTCTTCTGCGGCGAACCCGGGCACATGGGCCCTGATTGCATCCAGCAGTTCTTCCTTGCTGAAAGGTTTGGTCAAAAATTGATCGGAGCCGACCACGCGGCCCCTGGCCTTGTCGAACAGGCCGTCACGGGACGACAGGAGAATCACCGGCGTGTCCTTGAAAGCACTGTTGTGCTTGATCAGGGCGCAGGTCTGGTAACCGTCCAGACGCGGCATCAGCACGTCGACGAAAATGATCTGCGGATGCTGGTCGACGATCTTGGCCAGCGCATCAAAGCCGTCGGTGGCGGTGATGACCTCGCAGCCTGCTTCATTGAGCAACATTTGTGCGGTGCGACGGATCGTTTTCGAGTCATCGATCACCATCACCTTCAGTGCCGCGCCGGGCTGTTCCATAATTGCTCTACCATCGCTGCTCAAGCGTCGCCTGGAAAGGCCGTGCAGGCCACGTGCCAGGCCTTTTTAGCACACTCTGGGGGTGCATTCCATCGGCCTGCGCCACGGCCCGCCGCAGCGCCGTCCAGGATGCGTTTTTCCCTTGACCGCCAGCGCTGCGAGCGCCACCCTGACGCCACTTTTCATTCGAGCTACTGCGGCATAGCGCCGCCGAGAGGAACTACCCCATGAGCGTTCGCCTCGGGATTGTCATGGACCCCATCGCGTCCATCTCCTACAAAAAGGACAGCTCGCTGGCCATGTTGCTGGCGGCCCAGGAACGCGGCTGGTCGCTGTTCTACATGGAACAGCAGGACCTCTACCAGGGCAAGGGCCAGGCCCGCGCGCGGATGCGCCCGCTGAAGGTGTTCGCCGATCCTCAGCACTGGTTCGAGCTGGAAGCCGAGCAAGACAACGCCCTGAGCGATCTGGACGTGATCCTGATGCGCAAGGATCCGCCATTCGACATGGAATTCGTTTACAGCACCTACCTGCTGGAACAGGCCGAAGCCGCTGGCGTGCTGGTGGTCAACCGTCCGCAGAGCCTGCGCGACTGCAACGAGAAGCTGTTCGCCACCCTGTTCCCGCAGTGCACACCGCCGACCCTGGTCAGCCGTCGCCCGGACATCATTCGCGAATTCGCCGCCGAACATGGCGACGTGATCCTCAAACCGCTGGATGGCATGGGCGGTACCGGGATCTTCCGCCATCGCGCAGGCGACCCGAACCTCTCGGTGATTCTCGAGACCCTGACCCTGCATGGTGCCTCGCAGATCATGGTCCAGGCCTACCTGCCGGCGATCGTCGACGGCGACAAGCGCATCCTGATGATCGATGGCGAGCCGGTGCCTTACTGCCTGGCGCGCATTCCGGCCAGCGGTGAAACCCGTGGCAACCTGGCCGCCGGCGGCCGTGGCGAAGCCCGCCCGCTGACTGACCGCGATCGCTGGATCGCCGAACAGGTCGGCCCGACCCTGCGCGAGAAAGGCCTGTTGTTCGTTGGCCTGGACGTCATTGGTGAGCACCTGACCGAAATCAACGTCACCAGCCCGACCTGCATCCGCGAAATCGACAACGCCTTTGGCACCCGCATTGGCGTACAGCTGATGGATGCCATTGATCGCAAGCTCAAGGCGCGCTGACCGCCGACGCGGAGCAACCGCGCAGAGTGGGGTATCATGCCGGTCGTTTTTTTGACCTGTGCACCCGCTCTGCCGGTTTCCGCCCGGCCTCGCGGCTGCTGGATACCTGATGACGCTGCCTGCTGACATCCCCGCCGACTTCACCCCGCCCCGCGTTCGCCCGGCGGATCGGCTCGGCTTTACCTTGTTCCTGGCAGCGCTGGTGCACCTGGCGCTGATCCTCGGCGTGGGCTTCACCATTGCCAAGCCGGAAGAAATCCGCCGCACCATGGAAATCACCCTGGCGACCTTCAAGAGCGAGAAAGCCCCGCAGAAGGCTGACTTCCTGGCCCAGGATAACCAGCAGGGCAGCGGCACCCTGGACAAGAAAGCGGTGCCCAAGACCACCGAAGTCGCACCGTTCCAGGACAGCAAGATCAACAAGGTGACACCGCCTCCCGCGGCCAAGCCCGAAGTGCAGCCGCAACCGGCGCCGCCCAAAGCCGTAGTCGCCACCCAAGCGCCAAAGCCGCAAAAGGTCGAAACCCGGCCCAAAGAAGCCAAGCCGCAGCCCAAACCCAAGGCTGCGACCCCGGACTTTGACAGTTCGCAGCTGTCCAGCCAGATCGCCAGCCTCGAAGCCGAGCTCTCCAACGAGCAACAGCTGTACGCCAAGCGCCCGCGTATCCATCGCCTGAACGCCGCCTCGACCATGCGCGACAAGGGCGCCTGGTACAAGGATGAATGGCGCAAGAAGGTCGAGCGCATCGGCAACCTCAATTACCCTGACGAAGCCCGTCGCCAACAGATCTACGGCAGCCTGCGGCTAATGGTCTCGATCAACCACGACGGCTCGCTCTATGAAGTGCTGGTGCTGGAGTCTTCCGGACAACCGCTGCTCGACCAGGCCGCCCAGCGCATTGTTCGCCTGGCGGCGCCATTTGCACCGTTTACCGGCGATCTGGCCGACATCGACCGGCTGGAGATCATTCGTACCTGGCGCTTCGCCCGCGGCGACCGCCTGTCCAGCAATTAACCGGTGGGAGCGGGCTTGCCCCGCGATTGCGGCCTGTCAGTAACATCGCATCGCGGAGCAAGCCCGCTCCCACACTTCAGGCTTGTCAGTCTGCCGTACCGACGCCACACTAATAGCCATGAAAAACCTCAGCCCGAGTTACCTCAAGCATCAGTTCCTGATCGCCATGCCGCACATGGCCGACCCGAACTTCGCGCATACCTTGACCTACATCGTCGAGCACAACGCCAATGGCGCGATGGGGCTGGTGGTCAATCGGCCCCAGGAGCTCAACCTGGCCGATATCCTCGAACAACTGCGCCCGAACGTCGAGCCGCCAGCCAGCTGCATTCAGGTACCTATCTACATGGGCGGCCCGGTGCAAAGCGACCGAGGCTTCGTCCTGCACACCAGTGACAAGAGCTTCCAGGCCACCATCGAGCTGGACGGTCTGTCGCTGACCACTTCCCAGGATGTGCTGTTCGCCATCGCCGATGGTGGCGGGCCGAAGCAGAGCCTGATCACCCTCGGCTATGCGGGCTGGGAAGCCGGCCAGCTGGAAGCGGAACTGGCCGACAACGCCTGGCTCAACTGCCCGTTCGACCCCGAGATCATCTTCGGCATGGCCTGCGAGCAGCGTCTGGCCGCCGCAGCGGCGAGCCTGGGCATCAACCTGAGCCTGCTGACCAGCCAGGCGGGGCACGCCTGATGGCCGAACTGCGTCTGCTGCTGGGCTTTGACTACGGCACCAAACAGATCGGTGTCGCCGTCGGCCAGGTCATCACCGGCCAGGCCCGCGAGCTGTGTACCCTCAAGGCCCAGAACGGTGTACCGGACTGGACCCAGGTGGAAAAACTCATCCAGGAGTGGAAGCCCGACGCCATCGTCGTTGGCCTGCCACTGAACATGGACGGTACCCCCAGCGAAATGAGTGCCCGCGCCGAAAAATTCGCCCGGCGCCTGAACGGCCGTTTCAACCTGCCCGTGCATACCCACGACGAACGCCTGACCACCTTCGAAGCCAAGGGCGAGCGCATGGCCCGCGGCGGCCAGCGTGGCAGTTACCGCGACAACCCGGTCGACGCCATTGCCGCCGCCCTGCTGCTGCAAGGCTGGCTGGAGGCCAATACCGGGCAATCCTGATCATCGGATTCAAGCCGGGCCAGCGCTGCGCCCCCGGCCTCTTGAGGAGCAAGCATGAGCCTACCCAATCCCGCCGAACTGATCCGGCAGATGGCTGTCGACCTTCGTGCCCATCTGGCCCGGCGCAACATTAGCGAGCCACGCTTCATCGGCATCCGTACCGGGGGCATCTGGGTTGCCCAGGCCCTGCTCGAAGAACTGGGCAGCGATGCCGCCCTCGGCACCCTCGACGTTTCGTTCTATCGCGATGACTTCAGCCAGAACGGCCTGCACCCGCAAGTGCGCCCATCGGAGCTGCCATTCGAGATCGAAGGCCAGCATCTGATCCTGGTCGACGACGTGCTGATGAGCGGTCGTACCATCCGCGCTGCCCTCAACGAACTGTTCGACTATGGCCGTCCGGCCAGTGTGACGCTGGTGTGTCTGCTCGATCTGGATGCCGGCGAATTGCCGATCCGCCCGAATGTGGTCGGCGCGACGCTGTCGCTGGCCGCCCATGAACGGGTAAAATTGACCGGACCCGCACCGCTCGCCCTCGAGCGCCAGGACCTCGCTTCCGCTTCCGCCCTTTAAGAGTCCCTCGCGATGACGCCAATCGACGCCAAGCGCCCGCTGCAGCTCAATGATCAGGGCCAGCTGCGCCACTTTCTCTCGCTCGACGGTTTGCCCCGCGAACTGCTGACCGAAATCCTCGACACCGCCGACTCCTTCCTGGAAGTCGGCGCCCGGGCCGTTAAAAAAGTCCCGTTGTTGCGCGGCAAGACCGTCTGCAACGTGTTCTTCGAGAACTCCACCCGTACCCGTACCACCTTCGAACTGGCCGCCCAGCGGCTGTCGGCCGACGTCATCACCCTGAATGTGTCGACCTCCTCGACCAGCAAGGGCGAAACCCTGTTCGACACCCTGCGCAACCTTGAAGCCATGGCCGCCGACATGTTTGTCGTGCGTCACGGCGACTCCGGCGCCGCGCACTTCATCGCCGAGCACGTCTGCCCGGAAGTGGCGATCATCAACGGTGGTGACGGCCGTCACGCTCACCCGACCCAGGGCATGCTCGACATGCTGACCATTCGTCGGCACAAAGGCGGCTTCGAGAATCTCTCGGTGGCCATCGTCGGCGATATCCTGCATTCGCGGGTCGCGCGCTCGAACATGCTCGCCCTGAAGACCCTGGGCTGCCCGGACATCCGCGTGATCGGCCCGAAAACCCTGCTGCCGATCGGTATCGAGCAGTACGGCGTGAAGGTCTACACCGACCTCGAACAGGGCCTCAAGGACGTCGACGTGGTGATCATGCTGCGCCTGCAGCGTGAGCGCATGGCCGGCGGCCTGCTGCCCAGCGAAGGCGAGTTCTACCGCCTGTTCGGCCTGACCACCGCACGCCTGGCCGGGGCCAAGCCCGATGCCATCGTCATGCACCCGGGGCCGATCAACCGCGGCGTGGAGATCGAATCGGCGGTGGCCGACGGTGCCCACTCGGTGATCCTCAACCAGGTCACCTACGGCATCGCAGTGCGCATGGCCGTACTGTCCATGGCCATGAGCGGACAGACCGCGCAACGTCAATTCGAGCAGGAGAACGCCCAGTGACCCTCAGTATTCTCGGCGCCCGGGTCATCGACCCCCTGAGCGGCCTGGACCAGACCACTGATCTGCACATTGATGCTGGCAAGATTGTCGCCATCGGCGCGGCCCCCGCAGGCTTCAAGCCGGCGCGCAGCATCGACGCCCAAGGCCTGATCGCCGCCCCCGGCCTGGTCGACCTCAACGTCGCCCTGCGCGAGCCGGGTTACAGCCGCAAGGGCAGCATCGCCAGCGAAACCCGCGCGGCGGCCGCTGGCGGCGTCACCAGCCTGTGCTGCCCACCGCAAACCAAGCCGGTGCTGGATACCTCGGCCGTCGCCGAGCTGATCCTCGACCGCGCCCGCGAAGCCGGGCACAGCAAAGTGTTTCCGATCGGCGCCCTGAGCAAAGGCCTGGAAGGCGAACAGCTGGCAGAGCTGATTGCCCTGCGCGACGCCGGCTGCGTGGCGTTCGGCAACGGCCTGAAAGCCTTTGGCAACAACCGTACCCTGGCACGTGCCCTGGAGTACGCGGCAACCTTCGACCTGACAGTGATCTTCCACTCCCAGGACCGCGACCTGGCCGAGGGCGGCCTCGCCCACGAAGGCGCAATGGCCAGCTTCCTCGGTCTGCCGGGCATCCCGGAAACCGCCGAAACCGTGGCCCTGGCGCGCAATCTGCTGCTGGTCGAACAGACGGGCGTACGCGCGCACTTCAGCCAGCTGACCAGCGCCCGTGGCGCGCGCCTGATCGCCCAGGCCCAGGAACTGGGCCTGCCGGTCACCGCCGACGTGGCGCTGTACCAGCTGATTCTCACCGACGAAGCGCTGCGCGACTTCTCCAGCCTGTACCACGTACAACCGCCGCTGCGCACCCAAGCTGACCGCGATGGCCTGCGCGAGGCGGTCAAGTCCGGGGTGATCCAGGCGATCTCCAGTCATCACCAGCCGCACGAGCGCGATGCCAAGCTGGCACCGTTCGGGGCCACCGAGCCGGGCATCAGCAGCGTCGAACTGCTGCTGCCACTGGCGATGACCCTGGTGGAAGATGGCTTGCTCGACCTGCCAACTTTGTTGCAACGTTTGTCCAGCGGCCCTGCCGAGGCCCTGCGCCTGCCGGCCGGGCAACTGAAAGTCGGCGGTGCCGCCGATCTGGTGCTGTTCGATGCCAAGGCCTCGACCGTGGCGGGTGAGCAGTGGCGCTCCAAAGGCGACAACTGCCCGTTCATCGGCCACTGCCTGCCGGGTGCGGTGCGTTATACCTTGGTCGATGGGCACATCAGCCACGAAGCCTGATCATCGCGGGGCAAGCCCGCTCCCACCAGGATGGTGATAGTCCTGTGGGAGCGGGCTTGCCCCGCGATAAAGATTGACCACTCATCCTTCAAGGTTGAAATCCTTCCCACCACCCCCATATGAGTCTGCATCAGGCATTTTCGCCCCGCTGCGTGGAGACTCTCCCTTGACCACCATCGTTTCAGTTCGCCGCCACGGCAAAGTCGTCATGGGCGGCGACGGCCAGGTTTCTCTCGGCAACACCGTGATGAAAGGCAACGCCAAGAAAGTCCGCCGCCTGTACCACGGTCAGGTCATCGCCGGCTTCGCCGGTGCCACCGCCGACGCATTCACCCTGTTCGAACGTTTTGAAGGCCAGCTGGAAAAACACCAGGGCCATCTGATCCGCGCCGCCGTCGAGCTGGCCAAGGAATGGCGTACCGACCGTTCCCTGAGCCGTCTGGAAGCCATGCTGGCGGTTGCCAACAAGGACGCTTCGCTGATCATCACCGGCAACGGTGACGTGGTCGAACCCGAAGACGGCCTGATCGCCATGGGTTCCGGTGGCGGCTACGCCCAGGCCGCTGCCCGCGCCCTGCTGCAAAAGACCGACCTCTCGGCCCGTGAAATCACCGAGACCGCCCTGAACATCGCCGGTGACATCTGTGTGTTCACCAACCACCACCTGACTATCGAGGAGCAGGACCTGGCCGAGTAATTCAGCTGTTCTGGCGCCCGGCCCCGGTGGCCGGGCTTTTCCACGCTGACTTATCGAGCCCAAGGACCATCACAACCATGTCCATGACCCCCCGCGAGATCGTCCACGAACTCAACCGCCACATCATCGGCCAGGACGACGCCAAGCGCGCCGTCGCCATCGCCCTGCGCAACCGCTGGCGGCGCATGCAGCTCCCGGCTGAGCTGCGCGTTGAAGTCACGCCAAAGAACATCCTGATGATCGGCCCGACCGGCGTCGGCAAGACCGAAATCGCCCGGCGCCTGGCCAAACTGGCCAATGCCCCGTTCATCAAGGTCGAAGCGACCAAGTTCACCGAAGTCGGCTACGTTGGCCGTGACGTCGAGTCGATCATTCGTGATCTGGCCGATGCCGCGATCAAGATGCTCCGCGAGCAGGAAATCGTCCGTGTCGGCCACCGTGCCGAAGACGCCGCCGAAGAGCGCATCCTTGATGCCCTGCTGCCACCGGCACGCACCGGCTTCAACGAAGACCAGGTCAACACCCAGGACTCCAACACCCGCCAACTGTTCCGCAAGCGCCTGCGCGAAGGCCAGCTGGATGACAAGGAAATCGAGATCGAAGTGGCCGAAGCCATGGGCGTCGACATTTCCGCGCCACCGGGCATGGAAGAGATGACCAACCAGCTGCAGAACCTGTTCGCCAACATGGGCAAGGGCAAGCGCAAGAGCCGCAAGCTCAAGGTCAAGGAAGCACTCAAGCTGGTGCGCGATGAAGAAGCCAGCCGCCTGGTCAACGAAGACGAGCTCAAGGCCAAGGCCCTGGAAGCGGTCGAGCAGCACGGCATCGTGTTCATCGACGAAATCGACAAGGTTGCCAAGCGTGGCAATGTCGGCGGCGCCGATGTTTCGCGCGAAGGCGTGCAGCGCGACCTGCTGCCGCTGATCGAAGGCTGCACGGTGAACACCAAGCTGGGCATGGTCAAGACCGACCACATCCTGTTCATCGCCTCCGGTGCCTTCCACCTGAGCAAGCCGAGCGACCTGGTCCCTGAGCTGCAAGGCCGTCTGCCGATCCGCGTCGAACTCAAGGCCCTGAGCCCGGAAGACTTCGAGCGCATCCTCAGCGAACCGCACGCCTCGCTGACCGAGCAATACCGCGAGCTGCTGAAAACCGAAGGCCTGCACATCGAGTTCGCCGCCGAAGGTATCAAGCGCTTGGCCGAGATCGCCTGGCAGGTCAACGAGAAAACCGAGAACATCGGTGCCCGTCGCCTGCACACCCTGCTCGAGCGCCTGCTTGAAGAGGTGTCGTTCAGTGCCGGTGACCTGGCCAGCGCCCACAACGAAGCGCCGATCCGTATCGACGCCGAGTACGTCAACAGCCACCTCGGCGAATTGGCGCAGAACGAAGACCTTTCTCGTTATATTCTGTAAGCCTCACTCTCTTACAGGCAGGGCCGCTTGCGGCCCTGAACCACATGGCCAGAATCCCCACCGGCATCAACCTGCACAAAGCCTCCAAGACCCTCACCCTGACCTACGGGCCAGACGAGGTGTACCACCTGCCCGCCGAATTCCTGCGCGTGCACTCGCCTTCCGCCGAGGTCCAGGGCCACGGCAACCCGATCCTCCAGTACGGCAAGCTTGGCGTCGGCCTGAGCGGCCTGGAACCTGCCGGTCAGTACGCACTGAAGCTGACCTTCGACGACGGCCACGACAGCGGCCTGTTCACCTGGGAATACCTGGAGCAACTGTGCCTGCGCCAGCAGGAACTCTGGGATGACTATCTCGCCGAGCTGGCCAAGGCCGGAAAATCGCGCGACCCCAACGAGTCCATCGTCAAGCTGATGCTCTAGCTCGGGCCTTCCATGGTTTAGAGCGCATTTTCTAATTCTATTTGCTTGAATGCCTGCTCAGCGGCCAATGAATGGCCGTCTTGCGCAACACTCGAAAGTCGGGTAACCAATGGATCTGGCAAGTTCCCTGCATTGATTTTAAGCAGGGTCGAGCCGGTATGCAGAGGTCGCGAGCGAAAGCAGGCAGTCTTCTCCAGCAGAAAATACCCGCAGGGCTCATCGTCGTTTGCATCCGGCCGCAGGACCGCAGTTCGTTATTACTGGTCACCCGAGCAGCAGTACCGGGCACTCGTCTGTGTAACGCGCACAGCAGGCCGGTACTCGTCTCAGGACAACGGAGCGTCGTAGATGAGTAACAAGAACAACGATGACCTGCAGCGCCAAGCCTCGGAAAACACACTGGGCCTGAACCCGGTGATCGGCTTGCGCCGTAAGGATTTGCTGACATCTGCGCGAATGGTGCTGGGCCAGGCCGTTCGCCAACCGCTGCACAGTGCCAAGCATGTCGCGCATTTCGGCTTGGAACTCAAGAACGTGATCTTCGGCAAGTCGGCCCTGCAACCGGAGAGCGACGACCGTCGCTTCAATGACCCGGCCTGGAGCCAGAACCCGCTTTATCGCCGCTACCTGCAGACCTACCTTGCCTGGCGTAAAGAACTGCACGACTGGATCGATACCAGCAACCTGTCGGACCAGGACATCAGTCGCGGTCACTTCGTCATCAACCTGATGACCGAAGCCATGGCCCCGACCAACAGCGCGGCCAACCCGGCGGCGGTCAAACGTTTCTTTGAAACCGGCGGCAAAAGCCTGCTCGACGGCCTGTCGAACCTGGCCAAGGACATGGTCCACAATGGCGGCATGCCCAGCCAGGTGAACATGGAGGCCTTCGAGGTCGGCAAGAACCTGGGCACCAGCGAAGGCGCAGTGGTGTTTCGCAACGACGTGCTGGAACTGATCCAGTACCGGCCGATCACCGAACAGGTGCATGCCCGCCCGCTGCTGGTGGTGCCGCCACAGATCAACAAGTTCTATGTCTTCGACCTGAGCCCGGAGAAGAGCCTGGCGCGCTTCTGCCTGCGCTCCAATGTACAGACCTTCATCGTCAGCTGGCGCAACCCGACCAAGGCCCAGCGCGAATGGGGCCTGTCGACCTACATCGATGCGCTCAAGGAAGCCGTCGACGTGATCCTGGCGATCACCGGCAGCAAAGACCTGAACATGCTCGGCGCCTGCTCCGGCGGCATCACCTGCACCGCCCTGCTCGGTCACTACGCAGCGCTGGGCGAAACCAAGGTCAATGCCCTGACCCTGCTGGTCAGCGTCCTCGACACCACCCTCGACAACCAGGTCGCACTGTTCGTCGACGAACAAACCCTGGAAACCGCCAAGCGCCACTCCTATCAGGCCGGGGTGCTTGAAGGCCGCGACATGGCCAAGGTGTTCGCCTGGATGCGCCCCAACGATCTGATCTGGAACTACTGGGTCAACAACTACCTGCTCGGCAACGAGCCGCCGGTGTTCGACATCCTGTTCTGGAACAACGACACCACGCGCCTGCCGGCCGCCTTCCATGGCGACCTGATCGAAATGTTCAAAAGTAATCCACTGACCCGTGCAGATGCACTGGAAGTGTGCGGCACGCCGATCGACCTGAAGAAAGTCACCGCCGACATCTACAGCCTGGCCGGCACCACCGATCACATCACCCCTTGGCAGTCCTGCTACCGTTCGGCCCAGCTGTTTGGCGGCAATGTCGAGTTCGTGCTGTCCAACAGCGGGCATATCCAGAGCATCCTCAACCCGCCGGGCAACCCCAAGGCACGCTACATGACCGGTAGCGAGCTGCCGACCCTGGCCAGCGACTGGCAAGAGAATGCCCACAAGCACACCGATTCCTGGTGGCTGCACTGGCAGGCCTGGATGGCGGCACGCTCCGGGGAACTGAAGAAAGCGCCGGCGCGGCTGGGTAACAGGGCCTACCCCGCTGGCGAAGCATCGCCGGGGACCTACGTTCACGAGCGTTGATTGCAGCGGCCGCCGCGGCCAGTTGCTGGTCGCGGCGAACTCTCCACCACAGGGCCTCGCGCATGCCGCAACCGTATATATTCAGAACCGTCGACCTGGGTGGCCAGACCATCCGCACCGCGGTTCGCCCCGGCAAGCCGCACTTGACGCCCTTGCTGATCTTCAATGGCATCGGCGCCAACCTGGAGCTGGTGTTCCCGTTCATCCAGGCCCTGGACCCGGACCTGGAGGTCATCGCCTTCGACGTGCCGGGTGTCGGTGGCTCGTCAACGCCCAGGCATCCCTACCGTTTTCCCGGGCTGGCCAAGCTCACCGCACGCATGCTCGATTACCTCGACTATGGGCAGGTCAATGCCATTGGCGTGTCCTGGGGTGGTGCACTGGCGCAGCAGTTTGCCCATGACTATCCCGAGCGCTGCAAGAAACTGGTGCTGGCGGCTACCGCGGCGGGCGCAGTCATGGTGCCGGGCAAGCCGAAAGTATTGTGGTTGATGGCAAGTCCCAGGCGCTACATCCAACCGTCGCATGTCATCCGCATCGCCCCGCAGATCTATGGCGGGGCCTTTCGCCGCGACCCTGACCTGGCCATGGCGCACGCCGCCAAGGTGCGTTCCTCAGGCAAGCTCGGCTACTACTGGCAACTGTTCGCCGGGCTTGGCTGGACCAGCATCCACTGGCTGCACAAGATCCAGCAGCCGACCCTGGTACTGGCCGGTGACGATGACCCGTTGATTCCACTGATAAATATGCGTCTGCTGGCCTGGCGTATTCCCAATGCCCAGCTACACATAATCGACGACGGTCACTTGTTCCTGATCACCCGGGCCGAAGCGGTGGCCCCGATCATCATGAAGTTTCTCGAGCAAGAGCGCCAACGCGCCGTCATGCACCCACGCCCAGCCCCCGGTTAAGACGCTGACATGAGGTTGGTGTCGCTCTTGCATTGATCTGTTTGTAGATGGCCTGACGACGGAGTGTTGCCTGATGAAAGACAAGCCCGCAAAGGGGTCGGTACCGGTCCCCGCTTCGTACATGAACGTGCAGAATGCAATCACCGGCCTGCGCGGGCGCGACCTGCTGTCCACGTTGCGCAATGTCAGCCGCCACAGCCTGCGCCATCCACTGCACACGGCCAAGCACATGCTCGCCCTGGGCAACCAGCTGGGGCGCGTGCTGCTCGGCGACACCCCGCACCAGCCCAACCCGCGCGACAACCGTTTCAAGGACCCGGCGTGGAGTCTCAATCCCTTTTACAGCCGTGGTCTGCAGGCGTATCTCGCCTGGCAGAAACAGACCCGGCAATGGATCGATGAAAGCCAGCTGGAACCCGATGACCGCGCCCGCGCGCACTTTCTGTTTGCCTTGCTCAACGATGCGATGTCGCCGAGCAACTCCCTGCTCAACCCCGCTGCGGTCAAGGAGCTGTTCAACTCAGGCGGCCTGAGCCTGGTGCGCGGCTTGAACCACCTGGTCGACGACCTGCGTCACAACGATGGCTTGCCGCGCCAGGTCAATCCCCATGCCTTCGAGGTCGGTCGCAACCTGGCCACCACGCCAGGTGCAGTAGTGTTTCGCAGCGAGCTGCTGGAGCTGATCCAGTACAAACCGATGAGCGAGAAACAGTACGCCCGGCCGGTGCTGGTGATACCGCCGCAGATCAACAAGTTCTACATCTTTGATTTGAGCCCGGCCAACAGCTTCGTGCAGTACATGCTCAAGAATGGCCTGCAGACCTTCATGATCAGCTGGCGCAACCCCGACCCGCGCCATCGTGAATGGGGCCTGTCGAGCTACGTCGAAGCCCTGGAAGAAGCCATGAATGCCTGCCGGGCCATCACCGGCAGCCGCGAGGTCAACCTGATGGGCGCCTGCGCCGGGGGCCTGACCATGGCCGCCCTGCAAGGCCACCTGCAGGCCAAGCGACAATTGCGCAGGGTCAGCAGTGCCACCTACCTGGTCAGCCTGCTTGATAGTCAGATCGACAGCCCCGCCAGCCTGTTCGCCGACGAGCAGACCCTGGAAGCGGCCAAGCGTCGCTCCTACCAGCAGGGCGTGCTTGATGGCCGGGAGATCGCCAAGGTATTCGCCTGGATGCGCCCCAACGACCTGATCTGGAACTACTTCGTCAACAACTACCTGCTCGGCAAGGCACCACCGGCCTTCGACATTCTCTACTGGAACAACGACAACACCCGCCTGCCGGCGGCCCTGCACGGCGACCTGCTGGACTTCTTCAAGCACAACCCGCTCGCGCATGCCGCTGGTCTTGAGGTCTGCGGCACACCGATCGACCTGCAGAAAGTCAACGTCGACAGCTTCAGCGTGGCCGGCAACAACGACCACATCACCCCTTGGGATGCGGTCTACCGCTCGACCCTGCTGCTGGGCGGCGACAAACGCTTCATCCTGGCCAACAGCGGCCACGTGCAAAGCATCCTCAACCCACCCGGTAATCCCAAGGCCAATTATGTCGACAATCCGCGCCTGAGCAGTGACCCGCGGGCCTGGCTCTACGATGCCAGGCAGGTCGAAGGCAGTTGGTGGCCGCAATGGCTGGAATGGATTCAGGCGCGCTCCGGCGCGCAACGCGAAACCCTGATGGCTCTGGGTAACCAGAACTACCCTCCCATGGACCCCGCGCCCGGCACTTACGTGCAGGCGCGTTGAACAAGTAGAACGGATGAAAACCCGCGACCGAATTCTCGAGTGTGCCCTGCAGCTGTTCAACCAGCAGGGCGAACCGAATGTCTCGACCCTGGAAATCGCCAATGAAATGGGGATAAGCCCGGGCAACCTGTACTACCACTTCCACGGCAAGGAGCCGCTGGTCCTGGGTTTGTTCGAGCGCTTCGAAGACGAACTGACACCGTTGCTCGACCCGCCCCTGGAGGTACGCCTGGATGCCGAAGACTACTGGCTGTTCCTGCACCTGATCGTCGAGCGCATGGCCCAGTACCGCTTCCTGTTCCAGGACCTGTCGAACCTGACCGGACGTCTCCCCAAGCTGGCCCGTGGCATGCGCAATCTGCTCAATGCCCTCAAGCGCACTCTGGCCGCCCTGCTCGCCAGTCTCAAGGCCCAAGGCCAGGTGGTCAGCGACACGCGGGCGTTGGGGCAACTGGTGGAACAGATCACCCTGACGCTGTTGTTCTCACTCGACTACCAGCGCGTGCTGGCCCGTGAAGGAGAAGTCGGGGTGGTGGTGTATCAGGTGATGATGCTGGTGGCGCCGCATCTGGATACCGGATCGCGGCATGCGGCCGAGCAGATCGCCTTGCGGTATCTGGATGGCTGAAATGCATCGCGGGGCAAGCCCGCCCCCACCGAATACTACGGTGGGAGCCGGCTTGCCCCGCGATAAAGCCTGAATCAGGACTGGCTGATCGGGCTTACCGACGCCGATGGTGCTGGCGCGCTCGGTGCTGCAGTTACCACAGGTGCAGCGCTGGGTGCCGGTGCTGCACTGGCCGCCGGAGCTGCCGGTTTGGCAGCAGGCTTGGCCGCTGCTTTTTTCACCGCAGGTTTCTTCGCCGCTGCAGGCTTGGCTGCTGCCGGTTTGGCTGCTGCTTTGGCCGCAGGTTTGGCCGCTGCGGTTTTCGCTGCCGCCGGTTTCGCTGCAGGTTTGGCAGCCGCTTTCGGCGCCGCCTTGGCCAGTGGCTTGGCGGCCGCCTTGGCCGCTGCCGGCTTGACCGAAGCGCCGGTCAGTTTCTCGATCTGCTTGGTCAAGGTGTCGACCTGCTGGTGCAGCGCCTTGACTTCATTACGGCTCGGAACGCCCAGACGCGAAATGGCACTGTTCAAGCGCTTGTCGAAAGCCTCTTCGAGCTCGCTCCATTTGCCCAGTGCGCGGTCTTTGACATCACCCACCCGCGAGGTGGCCGTCTTGGCCGAAGCCTTGGCCGCGTCTACGGAACTCTTGGCCTGTTTTTCAGCCTTCTCACCATCCTTGACCAGGGACTCGAACAGCTTGTTGCCGTCCTGGTCGATCTTGGAGTAGATACCCAGTCCAGCCAGCCAGATCTTGCGGGAATACTTCTCGATCCCCCCGACCCAGGAGCTGCTCTCTTTTTCGCTATTCTTCTTGCCAGCCATCCCGCTCTCCTTATTGTTTACGTGCGACACGTTCAAGCAATGCCGTCAGCTCATCGAGCTTGGCAGAGAGTGCCTCCACGTCATGTTTAGACGGAATGCCGATGCGATTCAAGGCGCTGGCAACCCGTGTGTCGAAAGCCTTTTCGATTTTATCGAGCTGGACTTCGACCTTGCCCTTGACGCTGCTGATCTCACCTTTGACCGAATCGATCTGAGTGTTGGCTGCATCAAGCTCATGATCGATGCGTTTCTTGCCACGTTTCTCGACGGTTTCACCGGCCTTGACCAGCTCTTTCAGGTAGTCGGCACCTTCCTGACCGACCCGGGCATAAGCGCCCAGGCCTGCCAGCCAGATCTTGCGCGCGTAGCCGCGCACCTCACCCAGCGTGCGCTGGGTGTCGTCTTTTTTCTTCAGAATCACTTTGGCCATGCTCTGCACCTCACGCTCGAATAGATATGGAGGAACTGCCCATGGATGTTGGGCTTGAGCATAAGGTAGGGAGAAAAATTAGAATCCTCACCCTAAGGCAGGAAAAAAGCATCGCGGGGCAAGCCCGCTCCCACCGGGATTGTGAATGCCGGTAGGAGCGGGCTTGCCCCGCGATAGGGTTTCACACCAGGGCTTTGTCCAACGCCCGCTCGATCTCGCTCTTGATGGTCGTGCTCATCATCGACAGCATCATGCCCAGCTTCAGCTCGACCCTGATGGTGTCTTCACCGATCTGCACGCTGCCACTGGCGCCGCTGCGTTTGACCTCGACCCGGTCGCCATTCCAGCGGGCGCTGAGGTCGTACTCGCGGGCCAGCTTGTCGACCAGAGCCTGGGCCTTTTCCCGAGCCGCTTCGCGGCCCAGGCTGTGTTTGCGCTCAACGCTGATCTGGGTCATTCATTCAATCCTGGGTTCAAAGGCATACTTCTATTATGCCCGCGCCCCGACCTGCGACACACCCCGCCAAGACAAATCCGACCGTACGCCCTAGAATGGCCAGTAATTTTTTCCGGTGAAGCGATATGAACGATCAGCGCAAAGGCGACCACGCCGAACCCACCACCCATTTCGGCTACCAGAACGTGCCGGAAAGCCAGAAAGCAGAGAAAGTCGCTGAGGTTTTCCACTCGGTAGCCGCCAAGTACGACTTGATGAACGATGTGCTTTCCGGCGGCATGCACCGCCTGTGGAAACGCTTCACCATCGAACTGTCCGGCGTGCGCAGCGGCAACCGGGTCCTGGACATTGCCGGTGGCACCGGCGACCTGGCCGCCAAGTTCTCGCAACTGGTCGGCCCGACCGGCCAGGTCGTGCTGGCAGACATCAACGAATCGATGCTCAAGGTCGGCCGCGACCGCCTGCTCGACCGTGGTGTGGCCGGCAACATTGAATTCGTCCAGGCCGATGCTGAAAAGCTGCCGTTCCCGGACAACCACTTCGATTGCGTGACCATCGCCTTCGGCCTGCGCAACGTGACCCACAAGGAAGACGCCATCCGCTCGATGCTGCGGGTCCTCAAACCAGGTGGCCGTCTGTTGGTGCTGGAGTTCTCCAAGCCGACCAACACATTCATGTCCAAGGTCTACGATGCCTATTCGTTCGCCTTCATGCCGCTGGCCGGCAAGCTGATCACCAACGACTCGGAAAGCTACCGCTACCTGGCCGAATCGATCCGCATGCACCCTGACCAGGAAACCCTCAAGGCGATGATGGTCGAGGCCGGTTTCGACCGCGTCACCTACCACAACATGACCAGCGGCATCGTTGCCCTGCACCGGGGTATCAAACCCTGATGCTTCTGGCCGGCCTTCTTGCCAGCGTCGAACACGGTCTGAACCGTGTCCTGCGCCTGGACAGCACAGCGCTGCCGCGCTTGCGCCCGCTCGATGGCAAAGTGATTGCCATCGACTGCCGCCAGCCCGCACTGCAACTGTTCATTCTGCCCAGCGACGACGGCCTGATGCTTGCCGCACACTGGGCCAATGAGGCCGACTGCACCCTGCGCGCCCCGGCCAGCAGCCTGATGCGCCTGGCCTTGAGCCAGGACAAGAGCGCCGTACTGCACAGCCCGCAGGTCGAGCTCGAAGGCGACAGCGCCGTACTGCTGGATCTGGTCGCGGTGCTCCAGGACCTGGAACTGGACTGGGAGTACGAAGTTTCGCGCTGGCTCGGGCCGATCGCCACGCAACTGCTCAGCGGCCATCTGCGCAGCCGTGCCAGCTGGACGCGCCACGGCCTGGCGGCGCTCAACCAGAACCTTTCCGAATACCTCGCCGAAGAGGCCCGGACCCTGGTTGGCCAACGCGAAGCCGAAGCCCGCTTCAGCGAACTCGACACGCTAAAAGTCGACATCGAACGCCTCGAGGCGCGCATTGAGCGCCTTGCCCGATCCCTTGATACCAGCGATAACGCATGAAGCTGCTTGCCGTCCGCCGTCTGTTTCGCATCCAGCGTGTGGTTATCCGCTACCGCCTCGATGACCTGCTGTTCGAACTGCCACTGCCCTGGTGGCTGATGGCCCTGCGGCACCTGATGCCCTGGCGCTGGCTGCCACGCAAGACCCTCGATCTCAGCCGCGGTGCGCGCCTGCGCCTGGCCCTGCAAGACCTGGGGCCGATCTTCATCAAGTTCGGCCAACTGCTTTCAACCCGTCGCGACCTGCTCCCCGAAGACATCGCCGACGAGCTGATGCTGCTGCAGGACCGGGTACCGCCGTTCGATCCGCAACATGCGGTGGCGCTGATCGAAGAACAGCTCGGTGCGAAGATCAGCGAAGTGTTCAGCCGCTTTGATGTCGAACCACTGGCTTCGGCCTCGGTGGCCCAGGTCCATGCGGCCAAGCTCAAGAGCGGTGAAGAGGTGGTGGTCAAGGTCGTGCGCCCTGGCCTCAAGCCGATCATCGCCCAGGACCTGGCCTGGCTGTTCCTGATCGCCCGTGGCGCCGAGCGGGTGTCGGCCGATGCCCGCCTGCTGCACCCGGTGGAAGTGGTCAACGATTACGAAAAAACCATCTACGACGAGCTCGATTTGCTCCGCGAGGCGGCCAACGCCAGCCAGCTCAAGCGTAACTTCGAAGGCTCGGAGATGATGTACGTGCCCCAGGTGTACTGGGACTGGTGCCGCCCCAAGGTGCTGGTGATGGAGCGCATCTACGGCATCCAGGTCACCGACCTGGCGACCCTGGCCGACCAGCGCACCGACATGAAGATGCTCGCCGAGCGTGGCGTGGAGATCTTCTTCACCCAGGTGTTCCGCGACAGCTTCTTCCATGCCGACATGCACCCGGGCAACATTTTCGTCAGCACCGTCAAACCGTGGAGCCCGCAATACATTGCCATCGACTGCGGCATCGTCGGCAGCCTGACGCCTGAAGACCAGGACTACCTGGCGCGCAACCTGTTTGCCTTCTTCAAGCGCGACTACCGTCGCGTCGCCCAGCTGCATATCGATTCCGGCTGGGTACCGGCGCATACCAAACTCAATGAATTCGAGGCGGCGATCCGTACCGTTTGCGAGCCGATCTTCGAAAAACCATTAAAAGATATTTCCTTCGGTCAGGTGCTGATGCGTCTGTTCCAGACCGCGCGCCGCTTCAACATGGAAGTCCAGCCGCAGCTGGTGCTGCTGCAGAAAACCCTGCTGAACATCGAAGGCCTGGGCCGTCAGCTGTACCCCGAGCTGGACCTGTGGAGCACCGCCCAGCCGTTCCTGGAACGCTGGATGCGCGAGCGGGTCAGCCCGAAGAATCTGCTGCAGAACCTGCACGGCCAGGTCGAACAGATCCCGCACCTGGCCGGCATGACCCGCGACCTGCTTGAGCGCATGTCACAGCCGCACCAGGCCGAGCCGCCCGGCGCCTGGCAACAGAAAGGCGATGGCTGGGCCTTGCGCCTGCTCGGCGCCGGCCTGCTCGGCGGTGGCGCGACCCTCGCCGCTGGGGCCGTCAGTCTCAGCGCTCCGGCGGCCTGGCCGGCCTGGCTGATGCTCGCGGCCGGTCTTTACCTGATCGTGCGTCGATAGCCAGCCGCGCCGCTGACTGGCACACTAGCGCAAGGGGTCGGCAGAGGATCGGGCCTCTTGTTTTGGAGTCGTACATGAAAGACTGGCTGGACGAGATCAACTGGAACAGCGATGGCCTGGTACCGGCTATCGCCCAGGACCACAAAACCGGGCGCGTGTTGATGATGGCCTGGATGAATCGCGAGTCGCTGGCCCTGACCGCCGCCGAGCAGCGGGCCATCTACTGGTCGCGTTCGCGTGGCAAACTGTGGCGCAAGGGCGAAGAATCCGGGCACGTGCAAAAACTGCATGAAATGCGCCTGGACTGCGACGCCGACGTGATCATCCTGATGGTCGAGCAACTGGGGCATATCGCTTGCCATACCGGTCGCGAAAGCTGCTTCTACCGTGTTTACGAAAACGCCGAGTGGAAGACCGTCGATCCGGTCCTCAAAGACCCCCACGCCATCTACAACGCAGGACACTGACATGAGCGACACCCTGACCCGCCTGGCCGAAGTGCTGGAAGCGCGCAAAGGCGCCGAACCTGACAGTTCCTACGTGGCCAGCCTGTACCACAAAGGCCTGAACAAGATTCTGGAAAAGCTCGGCGAAGAGTCGATCGAGACCATCATTGCTGCCAAGGATGCCGCCCATAGCGGAGATTACAGTGATGTCATCTACGAGACCGCCGATCTGTGGTTCCATAGCCTGGTCATGCTTGCGCAACTGGGCCAGCACCCACAGGCGGTGCTGGATGAGCTGGACCGCCGTTTCGGCCTGTCCGGGCACGCCGAGAAAGCAGCGCGTCAGCCGTCGGCCTAACTGAATTATTTCGAGGGATTGCACCATGGGTATTTTTGACTGGAAACACTGGATCGTTCTGCTGGTGGTCGTGGTACTGGTATTCGGTACCAAGAAGCTGAAGAACTTCGGCAGTGACCTGGGCGAATCGATCAAGGGCTTCAAGAAAGCCATGAACGAAGAAGAGTCCAAGCCTGAAGAGCAGACTCCACCTTCGGTGCAACCCGTACAGCCACAGGCCGCTTCGCCACTGAACCAGCCACAGACCATCGACGGCCAGGCGCACAAGGTCGAAGAGCCGATCAGGAAAGATTGATCAATGTTCGGGATCAGCTTCAGCGAACTGCTGCTCGTGGGCCTGGTGGCCCTGCTGGTGCTCGGCCCCGAGCGTTTGCCGGGCGCCGCGCGTACGGCCGGGTTGTGGATCGGCCGCCTCAAGCGCAGCTTCAACGCGATCAAGCAGGAAGTCGAGCGCGAGATCGGCGCCGATGACATCCGCCGTCAGTTGCACAACGAGCACATCCTCTCCATGGAGCAGGAAGCGCGCAAGATCCTCAACCCGCAGAGCGTGACGCCTGAGCCACCTGCGCCCGCGGTTGCCAGCAGCGAAACCGTTGCGACACCGAGCACGGCACCTGCCGAGGCCAAGCCGGTCGCCAGCGCAACCACCGAACCGACACAGCCCCCGCGAGCCCCATGAGCGATATTCCGGAAAACGACCAGCCAATGCCGCTGGTTTCGCACCTCACCGAGCTGCGTACACGCCTGCTGCGTTGCGTCGCGGCCATCTTCCTGATCTTCGCCGGGCTGTTTTCCTTCGCGCAGCAGATCTACACCCTGGTTTCGGCGCCGCTGCGTGAGCACCTGCCGGCCAACGCGACGATGATCGCCACTGACGTGGCCTCGCCGTTCCTGACGCCGTTCAAGCTGACCATGATCGTCTCGCTGTTCCTGGCCATCCCGCTGATCCTCCAGCAGATCTGGGGCTTTATCGCGCCCGGCCTGTACCGCCATGAAAAGCGCATCGCGATCCCGCTGCTGATCTCCAGCATCATCCTGTTCTACGCCGGGATGGCCTTTGCCTACTTCCTGGTGTTCCCGCTGATTTTCGGTTTCTTTGCCAGCGCCACGCCGGAAGGGGTGTCGATGATGACCGACATTGCCAGCTACCTCGATTTCGTCATGACCCTGTTCTTCGCCTTCGGTGTGGCCTTCGAGATCCCGGTGGCCGTGGTCCTGCTGGTGTGGATCGGCGTGGTCGATGTGAAATACCTGAAGAAAATCCGCCCTTACGTGATCATCGGCTGCTTTGTCGTCGGCATGATCCTCACGCCGCCGGACATCTTCTCGCAAACCCTGCTGGCCGTGCCGATGTGGCTGCTGTTCGAGATCGGCGTGCTGTTTGGCGGGCTGATCCGCAAGCGCAGCGAACATCATGATGACGCCGCCGACGACCACAACGACCAGCCGCCAGCGACTCAACCGTGAACCTGCTGCTCCTCGAAGAAGCCGACTTCATCGCGGCCGATCGCGTCGTTCTGGCTGACCGGCGCTTTACCCACATGCAGGAGATCCACCGCGTGGCGGTGGGCGACAGCCTGCGCGTCGGCCGCATTGGCGGGCTGATGGGTGAAGCCCGGGTGCTGCGCCTGGAAGGCCACGAGGCCGAGCTGTCGGTCAGCTTCGACCGTGATCCACCGAGCAAGCTGCCGCTGACCCTGGTGCTCGCCCTGCCACGTCCGAAGATGCTGCGCCGGGTGTTCCAGACCGTCGCCACCATGGGCGTGCCGAAGCTGATTCTGGTCAACAGCTACCGGGTCGAGAAAAGCTTCTGGCAGACCCCCTTCCTCGAACCCGAGGCCATCCGTGAGCAATTGATCCTGGGCCTGGAACAGACCCGCGACACGATCCTGCCCGAGGTCATCATCGAGAAGCGCTTCAAGCCCTTTGTCGAAGACCGCCTGCCAGCCATTGCCCAAGGCACCCTCGGTCTGGTCGGTCACCCCGGGCCATTCCCGCCCTGCCCGCGCGGCCTGGACCAGCCGGTAACCCTGGCCATCGGCCCCGAGGGCGGCTGGATCCCCTACGAAATCGACCTGCTGGGCAAGGCCGGGCTGGCCCCGGTGCAGCTTGGCGAACGCATCCTGCGCGTGGAGACGGCGGTTACCGCCCTGCTCGCTCGTCTGTTCTGACTTCAGTTTTGCGATCTGGCGCCGATGCATGGGCACCAGAACAACAAATCGCCTCTGCCGATCGCAATGGAGTCCCGCCATGTACCGTTGGTTAGCCCAGCACCTGGGTAACGTTAGCGTCAATCGTAAACTCGGTATCGGCTTCGGCTTGGTCCTGCTGCTGACCTTGAGCATTACCCTGACCGGCTGGCAGGGCATCAACGGCGTCACCGAGCGTGGCGATACTCTGGGAGGCGTCTCCCAGGTGCTGGAGGCCACCCTGGAGCTGCGCATCGCCCGGCAGAACTTCCAGATCAAGGGTGATGAGAGCGCCGCGCAGACCCTCAACAATGCCCTGGCCAACCTTGATCGCCAGCTGCAGCAGGTCGAGCTGCGCATTGTCTTGCCGGAAAACAAACGCCGCATCGAGCAGCAGAAAGAGGCTGCACGCCAGTACCGCCAGGCACTGGACGGTGCCGACAAAGCCGCCCGCCAGCGCGAAGCCAGCCGTGCGGTACTCGGCAGCAGCGCCGACGAGGCCGCAAACCTCACCGCCGAGGTCGAACAGCAACTGCTCGGCGGCAGTGATATAAACCTGTTCAACAGTGTCGTTGGTGCCAGCAAACTGCTGCAGCAGGCGCGCTTCCAGGTCCGCGGCTACACCTACAGCGGCAAGGCCGAATTCCAGCAGACCGCCCTGGCAGCCATCGACCAGGCCATCTCGCAGCTCAAGACCCTGGCCGAAGTGCTGCCGGCGAACTACACCGGCAACCTCAACCAGGCAGCACGCGCGCTCGGCAACTACCGGGCGGCGGTGATCGATTTCGGCACGGCGCAGACGGCCTCGGAACAAGCCGCCCAACAAATGATGGCGCAGGGCCAGATCCTGCTTGATCAAAGCCAGCAACTGACCCTGACTCTGACCCAACTGCGCGATGACGAATCACAGCACGCCAGGTCGATGCTCACCCTGGCCACCGTCCTGGCCCTGGTGTTCGGCCTGCTCGCCGCCTGGACCATCACCCGCCAGATCGTCATCCCCCTGCGCCAGACCCTCAACGCCGCCGACCGGGTCGCCAGCGGCGACCTGCGCCATGACCTCAACGTCGAGCGCCGTGACGAGCTGGGCCAGCTGCAACGCAGCATGCAACGCATGACTGTCAGCCTGCGCGAGCTGATTGGCGGCATTGGCGATGGTGTCACACAGATCGCCAGTGCCGCTGAAGAGCTGTCGGCGGTGACCGAGCAGACCAGTGCCGGGGTCAACAATCAAAAGGTCGAGACCGATCAAGTGGCTACCGCCATGAACGAGATGGCCGCCACCGTGCAGGAAGTCGCGCGTAATGCCGAAGAGGCCTCGGAGGCCGCGCTGGTGGCCGATCAGCAGGCCCGCGAGGGTGATCGGGTAGTCGCTGAGTCGATTGCCCAGATCGAGCGTCTGGCGACTGAAATGAATCACTCCAGCGACGCCATGGGCCAGCTCAAGAGCGAAAGCGACAAGATCGGCAGCGTGCTCGATGTGATCAAGTCGGTGGCCCAGCAAACCAACCTGCTGGCCCTCAACGCAGCGATCGAAGCCGCCCGCGCCGGGGAAGCCGGGCGTGGCTTTGCCGTGGTCGCCGATGAAGTACGCAGCCTGGCCCAGCGCACCCAGCAATCGACCGAAGAGATCGAAGCGTTGATCGCCGGCTTGCAAAGCGGCACCCAACAAGTCGCCAGCAGCATGGATGCCAGCCGCGAGCTGACCGCCAGCAGCGTCGAGCTGACCCGTCGCGCCGGCACCTCACTGGAGACCATCACCCATACCGTTTCCTCGATCCAGGCGATGAACCAGCAGATCGCCGCAGCGGCCGAGCAACAAAGCGCAGTGGCGGAAGAGATCAACCGTAGCGTGATGAATGTGCGCGATGTGTCAGACCAGACCTCCGCCGCCAGCGAAGAAACTGCCGCCTCCAGTGTCGAACTGGCCCGCCTGGGCACCCACCTGCAGGGCCTGGTCGGCAAATTCCAGCTCTGAGGTTAAACAACCTGTGCTGCTCGCTCGGGCAGCACAGGTTGGGATACTGCCAATCTTCTGCTGTCTGCCCTTGAGCAAGCGTCCTACACCCTCCGCCGCTTCACCCAATTTCCCTAGGTTAACCGCCGAACTTTCCTACATCGTTTGCAGGTCCAGCTCGCCCGTAGCCAGCCGATGAGCAAGGGGCGGCGCCCTGACCTTCGTCCTGGCGCCGGTCATTCCTCAATTGCTGGAGACCCCCATGTTCGGACCTGTGAATCGGATGCTAGGCAACATGAGCGTCAGACTGAAGCTGACCCTGGCCTTTGCCTTGGTGCTGTTACTGACCCTATTGATCACCCTCAGCGGCTGGCGTGCATTGGACGACGCCATCCTGCGCTCGGAAAAGCTCCAGGAAATCGCCCGCCTCAATGACATCGGCAAAGACCTCAGGGCCGAGCGCATCACCTTTCGGGTACTCAATGATGCGCACAGCAAGGCTCAGATCAAGCTGTCGCTGAAGGCCCTGCAGGAATTGCTCACGGCAATGCCGGAGCGTTATCCAGCGCCCGAAGACCGGCAGATGATCGCCGGCAAGTTGCAAACGGTGCAGCGCTTTACCCAGGACTTTGCACAGCTACAACAGGCCGTGGCCTTGCGCCAGACACGCCAGCAGGCCATGCAAAGTGCTGAACAGCGCCTGGCCGAGCTGGTCGATGAGGTCGCAGACCAGGCACTGGAAAACATGCGTAGCGAGAGCCAGCAGGCCAGTCAGAGCCGGGTCCTGAACCTGGCCGAAGCCCTCGGCAGGCATGTCGAAGTTGCCAATCAACAGAGCCTGGTCCCGGCCTATACTTTCGCCCCCCTGGAGCAGTTCGCCAACGTTGGTCAGGCAGCGCTCGACGCCAGCCGACAGACCTTCGAGCAACTGGCGCAACTGATGCAAACCCATGGTCTGGCCGCCAGCACCCGGGAAAACCTGCGCGCGGCGCTGAGCCGCTACCAGGACAGCCTCGATCAGTATCGCCGGGCCGCTATCACCGTGGAGAGCGTGCAAGGCACGCTGGAACAGCTAGGCATTGAGCTTCGCGATGCCAGCCGCAAACTGAGCGACCGTCAGATCGAGCGGCGCGACGCCGAAGCCGTCAAGGCCCAGAGCGTACTGACCGGCGAAGCCATGCTGGCTTTACTGTTCGGCAGTCTGGCGGCCTGGTTGATCACCCTGCAGATCACCCTACCGCTGAAACAGACCCTGGCCCTGGCCGCACGCATTGCGAAAGGCGATCTACAACTGACCGACACCGTGCAGCGCCGCGACGAGATGGGTCAATTGCAAAACAGCATGCAGGCCATGACCCTGAGCCTGCGCGAGCTGATTGGCGGGATCGGCGGGGGCATCACCCAGCTGTCCTCGGCGGTCGAACAACTGGCTGCGGTCAGCGAGCAGACCAAAGTCAGGATCGCCCAGCAAAAAGACGAAACCGATCAGGTCGCCACAGCCATGAACCAGATGAGCGCAACGGTTCACGAAGTGGCGCAGAACGCCGAACTTGCCTCGCAGGCGGCGACCACCGCTGACCAGCAGGCTCAACTGGGCGACCAGGTGGTCGGTGAGGCCGTGGAACAGATCGAACAATTGGCCCGGCAGATGGACCATTCGATCGATGCCATGCATCAACTGGCAGGCGAGAGCCAGCGCATCGGCAGCATTCTTGATGTGATCAAGTCGGTCTCCGAGCAAACCAACCTGCTGGCCTTGAACGCCGCCATCGAAGCGGCGCGGGCCGGAGAGGCCGGTCGCGGTTTCGCCGTGGTTGCCGATGAAGTCCGCGGCCTGGCCCAGCGCACCCAGCAGTCAACCGAGGAGATCGAACAACTGATTGGCAACCTGCATGACGGCACCGATCAGGTTACCCGCCTGCTCGACAGCAGCAAGGTCCTGACCCGCGACAGTGTCGAGCTGAGCCGCAAGGCCGGCGATGCGCTGGGACAGATCACCCGCACGGTGTCGAATATCCAGGGCATGAACCAGCAGATCGCAACCGCCAGCGAGGAACAAAGCGCGGTGGCCGAGGAGATCAACCGCAGCGTGATCAATGTGCGCGAGGTGTCTGACCAGACCAGTGCGGCCAGTGAAGAGACGGCAGCGTCGAGTGTCGAGCTGGCGCGGCTGGGGCGTCAGCTACAGACGCTGGTGGGCCGGTTCAACCTGTAACCCCTGTTGGTGGGAGCGGGCTTGCCCCGCGATTGCGATGTTACTGACACACCGCAATCGCGGGGCAAGCCCGCTCCCACCGGTACTACAGCACCTGGCGCAAGAACGCCTGGGCGCGCAGGTCTTTCGGCGAGGTGAAGAACGCCTCGGGCGGCGAATCCTCCAGCAGCTTGCCATGGTCGAAGAACAGCACGCGATCCGCCACTTCGCGGGCAAAGCCCATTTCGTGGGTCACGCAAACCATGGTCATGCCTTCGAGCGCCAGGGTCTTCATGACATCGAGCACTTCACCGACCATTTCCGGGTCGAGCGCCGAGGTCGGCTCATCGAACAGCATCACTTTCGGGTCCATGGCCAGGGCCCGGGCAATGGCAACCCGCTGTTGCTGGCCACCGGACAGACGCGAAGGGTACTCATTGGCTTTCTGGGCAATGCCAACCTTCTCCAGCAACGCGCGGGCCTTGGCTTCACGCTCGGCCTTGCCGCGCTTGCGCACCACCTTTTGTGCCAGGCACAGGTTCTCCAGCACGGTCATGTGCGGGAACAGGTTGAAGTGCTGAAACACCATGCCGACTTCACGGCGGTAGGCGTTGACGTCAGTTTTCGGGTCGGCCAGTTGCAAACCGTCGATAGCCACGGTGCCCTCATCGAACGACTCCAGGCCGTTGAGGCAGCGCAGGAAGGTCGATTTGCCCGACCCCGACGGCCCGAGTACAACCAGCACTTCACCCTTGGCCACGTTGGTGCTGACGTGATCGACCGCGCGCACCACCTGACCACGGGTATCGAAGACTTTTACCAGATCACGGACTTCAATCACTTTGCGCAAGCCTCCGCTCAAGCCGGCTGGCCATGTGCGACAGCGGCAGGTTGATCAACAGGTACAGACCGGCGACGCAGAACCAGATCTCGAAGGTCGAGAACGAGGTAGTGATCGCTTCGCGCCCGCTCTTGGTCAGTTCGGTAATGGCGATCACCGACACCAGCGAGGTGTCCTTGACCAGGCTGATGAACTGCCCGGCCAGCGGCGGTAGCACGCGCTTGAACGCTTGCGGCAGCACCACGTGACGCATCGACTGGCCAGCGCTCAAGCCCAGCGAACGAGCGGCTTCGCCCTGCCCCTTGGCAATCGACTGAACACCGGCGCGGACGATTTCGGCCACGTACGCGCCGGTAAACAGTGCCAGTGCAGCCACCCCGGCGAACTCGCGGGACAGGTTGAGCACGGTGCCGATGAAGAAGTAGAAAATGAAGATCTGTACCAGCAGTGGCGTGCCGCGCACCAACTCGACGTAGACTGTGGAGAGGTCACGCAGGGTCGGGTTGTTCGACAAGCGGCAGAGGCCGGCAAACAGGCCGATCACCAGGCCCAGCACACCAGAGGCCACCGAGATCCACACAGTGGTCCACAGGCCCCAGGCCAACGGGCCGGCAGCCCAGTGATGGGTCACGCCGATAAGGTCGCCTTCGGCGACATCGTCGCCACGGGACAGCAGCACACTGGCCAGCTCGACGTCGAACACCTGCTCGGCGCCGCTCTCGTCACGCAGGATGACACTTGCCATGTCACCTTTTGGGGTAATCGATTCGATGGTGCCATTGTCACTGGCACGCTGGGCGACTTCAGCCTGGTAGGCGAAGTACTGCGGCACCCGGTTCCAGCTCCACTCGTAGGAAATCATCGAGGTCGCGTAATACAGGCTCAGCGCCAGGCCCACCAGGACCAGCGCGGTCAGCCCGTGCCAGGGCCACTGGGCTTTCTTGTGTTTGATCACTTGAGGGTACTTCCGTAAAAGCGAACGCGCAGGACCTGCCTGCGCGTCGGGTTTCAAGCCAGGCGTGGTGCCGCGGCCTTATTCCATGTCCTTGAGCCAGGCGGTGTCCTTGAACCACTTGTCGTGGATTCGATCGTAAGTACCGTCGTGCTTGATCTGGTGCAGGAAGTTGTTGATGAAGTTCAGGCTGTCGTAGTCACCTTTCTTCAGGCCGAACGCCAGCGGCTCGAAGGTGAACGGCTTGTCCAGGAACAGCAGCTTGCCGGCGCCGGCCTTGTTCACCGCAACCACGTTGTAGGGGGCGTCGTAGACGAAGGCGTCAGCCTTGCCGTTGACCACGTCCATCACCGCTTCCTGCTCGTTATCGTAACCGTGGTACTTGGCTTTGCCGATCAGCTTCTTGGCAACCATTTCGCCGGTGGTGCCGAGCTTGGAGGTCAGGCGGTACTTCTCGTTGTTCAAATCCTTGTAGGACTTGATCTCGCCCGCCAACTCCTTGCGGATCAGCAGGGTCTGGCCGACAACGATGAAGGGTTCGCTGAAGTTCAGCTTCAGGTTGCGTTCCTGGGTCAGGGTCATGCCGCTGCTGATGATGTCGAACTTGTCGGTCATCAGGGCCGGGATGATGCCATCGTAGGAGGTGGAGACCATCTCCAGCTTGACGCCCATGGACTTGGCCATGGCCTTGAGGATATCGACTTCGAAGCCGACGATCTCGCCACGCTTGTTGGTCATCTGGAACGGCATGTAGGTAGGGTCCATGCCGGCACGCAGCGTACCGCGCTTGACCGCCTCGTCAATGGCGCCGGCTGCCTGGGCAGCACTGACTGCCATCAGCGCGGTGACGCCGACCAGCAGCATCGACAGATATTTTTTAAACATCACCAGATCCCCCAGCAAGAAAGCTCGAATTTTATTTTTGGCGCGAACCGTCCTACAGACGGGTGCGAGATATTCGGGGGGGATGCTAACGCATGGGCGGCGTTGTGGGTATCAGAAAAAGGGATGAAACAAATCGCGGGGCAAGCCCGCTCCCACAGGGTTTAGGTGATCCCTGTGGAAGCAGGCTTGCCCCGCGATAAGTCAGGCGCTGGCCAACGAAGGCTGCGCCACAGGCTCCGGATGCAACGGCAACAACGGCGAGTGCGGGTCGTTGGCGATCGACTGACGCCAGACGCCTAACCAGGCCTCGTTGTGCTCGGCCCAGACCCGCGTGTGCAAGCGCGCCAAAGCGACCGGATCGCTGAGCAACGCCAGACGGGTATTGCCGTCCAGGCCGCTTGGACCAAGGTCCAGCGCCTTGTCGATACGCTCGGCACGCAGCGACTCGATCGGTGCCGCGACACCATGACGCGCCGTGGCCAAGGCACAGGCCAGAGCGTTCTGCTGCGGGTCGACCACGGCCCGGACGAAACCGTCGTGCATGGCATGCCAGCGATTTTCGTGGGTGTACTGGTCGGTTGCCAGCAACTCGTGCGGCGTAGCGTATTCCTCAGGGATCAGGAACAGGCTTTCGTCCTTGGCACGCAGCCCCAGGTGCACCCGGCTGGAGATCACCGACACCGGGATCGACAGCATCAGCGAACCGACAATGGGCACCAGCCACCACAGGAAGCTTGGGTTCAGCCACGCAACCAGCAAGGCCCAGGCCACGCCCAGCAGGGTCTGCGGACCATGACGGCGCACCGCTTCACTCCACGGCGTCGAGTCATCGTCACGCTGCGGCGAGTTCCAGGTTGCCGCCCAGCCAAGGAACGCAGCCAGGACGAAACGGGTGTGGAAAATCATCCGCACCGGTGCCAGCAGCATGGAGAACAGCATCTCCAGCAACATCGACACAGTCACCTTGAAGCGCCCGCCGAACTCTTTCGCACCCTTGGCCCAGATCAGGATGACGCTGAGCAGCTTGGGCAGGAACAGCAGCACGATGGTGGTCGAGAACAGCGCAATGGCCTTCTCCGGGTGCCACTGTGGCCACAACGGATAGAGCTGACGCGGTTCGAGGAAGTACTGCGGCTCCATCAGGGTGTTGGTCGCCAGCAACGCCGTCGACAACACCAGGAAGAAGAACCACAAAGGCGCCGACAGGTACGACATCACCCCGGTGAGGAACACCGCGCGGTGTACCGGGTGCATGCCCTTGACCAGGAACAGGCGGAAGTTCATCAGGTTGCCGTGGCACCAGCGCCGGTCACGCTTGAGCTCGTCGAGCAGGTTCGGCGGCAATTCTTCATAGCTGCCCGGCAGATCGTAGGCAATCCACACGCCCCAGCCGGCACGGCGCATCAGCGCAGCTTCGACGAAGTCGTGGGAGAGGATCGCACCGGCGAACGCACCCTTGCCCGGCAACGGCGCCAGGGCGCAGTGCTCGATGAATGGCTTCATGCGGATGATCGCGTTGTGGCCCCAGTAGTGCGACTCACCGAGCTGCCAGAAGTGCAGGCCGGCGGTGAACAGCGGGCCGTAGACGCGGGTCGCGAACTGCTGCATGCGCGCATACAGGGTATCCATGCCCGAGGCTTTCGGCGCGGTCTGGATGATCCCGGCATCCGGGTTGGCTTCCATCAAGCGCACCAGGCTGGTCAGGCATTCGCCGCTCATCACGCTGTCGGCGTCGAGGACCACCATGTAACGGTAGTCACCGCCCCAGCGACGGCAGAAGTCGTCGAGGTTGCCGCTTTTACGCTTCACCCGGCGGCGACGGCGGCGGTAGAAGATCCGCCCGAAGCCCTTGGCCTCGCGACAGACTTCCAGCCACGCCTGTTGTTCGGCCACAGCGATATCGCTGTCGTTAGTGTCACTGAGCACGAAGAAGTCGAAGCGGTCCAGATCGCCGGTAGCGGCGACCGACTCGAAGGTCGCGCGCAGGCCGGCAAACACCCGCGGCACGTCTTCGTTGCAGATCGGCATGACGATGGCGGTACGCGCCCCGGCCTCGATCGGCTCGTTACCGGCACTGCTACCGGAGATGCGGTACTTGTCGCGCCCGGTCAGCAGCTCGAGAAAGCCCATCAGTGCCGTCCAGAAACCGGCCGACACCCAGCAGAACAGGATGCCGAACAGAATCAGGATGCTGGTCTGCAATGCATAAGGCCAGACCTGGGTAATAGTCTGCAGCAGCGACTGATGGGTGATCTCGTCAAGATCGACGAACGACCAGCCCTGGTACGGCAGGATGCCTTTCATGTACCAGCCGGCAACGATGGTCTGACCGAGCATCAGCGCCAGCAGGATGTAGCGGCGCATGGAGCCGACCCAGCGCCAGCGCGCCTTGGGCAACTCGCGTTTGGCCGGGGGCGGGGCGTTGGTGCGCCCGGTCAGGCGGCGCCAGGCGCGAATCAGGATGTTGGTGCGCCATGGCTCGGGAATCACCCGGGTACGACGGATCGGCGGCGTAGCCTTGAGGCATACCCGGCCGCTGCCATCCACCGCGAGCATCTCTGCATCGTGCATATCCTGAGCGCAGGTCAGGGTCAGGCGCTCACCAACCGAAGCCTGCACGGCTTCGGCATCGCGAGTGCCCGGCTGGGCCGACAAACGTTGATGCAGCTCGCTGAACGAGGTGCAGCTGGCAAGTTCTGCCCGCTGCTCATCGCTCAGTGGTAAATGGGCCAGGTATTCGCCAAGCGATTCTGGCCGTGCTTGAGAGTTACTCATCGGCAGGCAACTGATAGCTCCAGGTCTCGGTCAGCACCTGTTCGGTGGTGGCCGGTGTCCCGGTGGTGGACGCCGCGTCGGCGGCAGGTTGCTCGGCAGGCTTCTCGGCCTTGGCAGTTTTAACCGCTGCCTTGTCCTGTTTAGCCGGTTTGGCTGGCTTGGCCGGCTCGACCGGGACGTCACGCAGCAGCGCTGCACGCATTTCCACGGACTTGCTCGGGTCTTTGACCTTCATTCGCAAGGTCAGGCGCCAGCCTTTGATTTCCGGGTTGTAACGCAGGTTGTTCTCGACCAGTTCAGCGTTGTCGCCGAGGCTGACCTGGCTACGCACGGCAGTATCTTCTGGCAGTTTAGCCAGCACCGGGCCTTCGAAGTCGATCAGGAAGGCTACGCTGCCGTCCGGCTGACGGATCAGGTTGGACTGCTTGACGTCACCGGTCGAGCGCAGGGTCTGCTTGACCCAGCCGAGGTTCGGCGAGTGGAACTCGGACTCGTCGATGGTCCAGTGCAGGCGGTAGGCGTACTCGAACGGCGTACCCGGCTCCGGCAGCTTTTCCGGGCTCCAGAAGGCAACGATGTTGTCGTTGGTTTCATCGGCGGTCGGAATCTCGACCAGGTCGACAGTACCTTTGCCCCAGTCGCCGACCGGCTCGATCCAGGCGCTTGGACGCTTCTGGTAGTTGTCATCGAGGTCTTCGAACTGGCTGAACTCACGCTGGCGCTGCAGCAAGCCGAAACCACGCGGGTTCTCGACGCTGAAGTTGCTCACGGCCAGGTGTTTCGGGTTGTTCAGCGGACGCCACAGCCACTCGCCGTTACCGGCATGGATCGACAGACCCTCGGAGTCGTGCAGGGCTGGACGGTAATTGAGCACTTTCGAAGGCTGGTTGCCGCCGAACAGGAACATGCTGGTCAGCGGGGCAATGCCCAGACGGCTGACGTGGTCACGCAGGAACACCTTGGATTTGACGTCGACAATGGTGTCGCTGCCCGGACGCAGGGTCAGCTTGTAGGCACCGGTGGAACGTGGCGAGTCGAGCAGCGCGTAGATCACCAGGTGTTTGTCGGTGGCCTTCGGCTTTTCGATCCAGAACTCGGTGAACCGCGGGAACTCTTCGCCGGACGGCAGCGCGGTGTCGATGGCCAGGCCACGGGCGGACAGGCCATAGACATGGCCCTTGCCGACCACACGGAAATAGCTGGCGCCAAGCAGGGTCATGATTTCATCCTGCTTGTCGGCCTTGTTGATCGGGTACAGCACACGGAAACCGGCGTAGCCGAGGTTCTCGGTGGCTTTTGGATCAAACTGCACGCTGCCAAAATCGAAGCGGCTCGGGTCGTACTTGATCTCCTCGACCTTGGTCGAGGTGACTTCGTTGATTTTCACCGGCGTGTCGAAATGCATGCCCTGGTGATAGAAGGACAGCTTGAACGGGGTCTTGTCCTTGGCCCACTCGGCCTTCTCCGGCAAGAAGCGAATCTGCTGGTAGTCAGCGTACTTCATGTCACGGAACACAGCTGGCAGATTGCTTTTCGGCGCTTCGTACTTCTGTCCGGCAAGATCCTTCGCCTTGGCCGCAACATCGTCAAGGTTGAACGCCCAGAGCTGACCTGCGCTGAACAGGCCTACCAGCGTTGCGCCTGCCAAAAAGGCCTTGCGCAGCCGATTGCCAGGGGTTCTTGGTGCATTACAGGGACTAACAATCACGAGCAACCCTCGCCGAAAACAGATCAATAAACCAACGGCCAGCGACATATGCCAGGTTGGCGAGCACTGTTCGGACTCCGAAAGGGCGCAATGATTCCCCAAACGGTTCCGGACAGTCTCAAGTCAGAGTAAAACGAACCCACGAACGCAGGTTCACAATAGCGCGCGATTATCCAGCAGGCCGCGTTACAACGCATCAGGCCAAACAAACTATTTATGCTACAAAACCCCTTGTTTTCCTGCAAACAGGGGTTTTTTGCCATCAGATTTGTAACATAAATGTTACGGGGCCATCATTGACCAGGTGCACCTGCATGTCAGCCCCGAACTGACCACTGGCAACCGTGCCATGTAGCGTCTGGGCCTGGGCCAGTAAATAGTCGAAAAGCTCCGCGCCGAGAGCTGGCGGCGCCGCAGTGGAAAAGCTCGGGCGCAGGCCGCTCTGGGTGTCGGCGGCCAGGGTGAACTGCGACACCAGCAGCAGACCGCCGCCAATATCCTTGAGCGACAGGTTCATCTTGCCCTCAGGATCGCTGAACACCCGGTAGTTGAGCAGCTTGTGCAACAGTTTGTCGGCGTGCGCCCGGGTATCACCGGGCTCCACCGCGACCAGCACCAACAGGCCCTGGTCGATTGCCCCTACCGTTTTGCCCTCGACATCCACCCGTGCGCCACGCACACGTTGCAGCAGCCCCTTCATGCTTCTTCCAGGGGCAGGTCGAGCAAGCGCCGGGCCATCTGGTCGGCGGCACGCACCAGGGCGTCGGTGATACCGGGCTCCGAGGCGGCGTGACCGGCGTCGCGAATCACCTTCAGCTCACTGTTCGGCCAGGCCTGATGCAGTTCCCAGGCATTGTCCAGCGGGCAGATCACGTCGTAGCGGCCATGCACGATGACCGCCGGCAGGTGGGCGATCTTCGGCATGTCGCGGATCAGCTGGTCCGGCTCAAGGAAAGCATTGTTGGTGAAGTAGTGGCATTCGATACGGGCGATCGACAGCGCGCGCTGCGGCTCGGAGAAGCGATCGACCACCAGCGGGTTGGGGCGCAGGGTTGCAGTGCGCCCTTCCCAGGTGGACCAGGCCTTGGCCGCATGCATCTGGGCAATCTGGTCGTTGCCGGTCAGGCGTTTGTGGAAGGCCTTGACCAGGTCACCGCGCTCTTCAGCCGGAATCGGCGCGATGTAGTCCTGCCAGTAGTCCGGGAACAGGCGACTGGCGCCCGCCTGGTAGAACCACTCGATCTCTTGCGGGCGGCACAGGAAGATGCCGCGCAGGATCAGGCCATGAACGCGCTCGGGGTGGGTCTGGGCGTAGGCCAGGGCCAGGGTCGAGCCCCACGAGCCGCCGAACAGCAGCCACTTTTCGATCCCCAAGTGCTTGCGGATGCGCTCGATGTCTTCGATCAGGTGCCAGGTGGTGTTGTTTTCCAGGCTGGCATGCGGGGTCGAGCGACCGCAGCCGCGCTGATCGAAGGTGATGATCCGGTACAGGTTGGGATCAAAGTAGCAACGGCTCTGGGCATCACAGCCAGCGCCCGGGCCACCATGGATGAACAGCACCGGCAGACCCTCCGGCGAACCGCTCTCGTCGACGTACAGCACATGCGGTGCTTCCACGGCCAGATCGTGCCGGGCGTAGGGTTTGATCTGCGGGTACAAGGTCTGCATTACGCACTCCGTGTGGGAATTATTCTGCCGTTGGGCATCATAAACCTGAATTGCGCTTTGAGCATGTACCTGTGTTGGTCTTACGGGCCTCATCGCGGGGCAAGCCCGCTCCCACAGAGGTGGTGATGACGTCTGTGGGAGCGGGCTTGCCCCGCGATAGCTTCAACGCGAGTAGCGCTCCTGCCCCCACGCCAACACTGTCTCCAGCAATTTTTTCAACACCACCTGGGTCGGCTGCGCCAGATCCTCGCGATACCTGAACGGCTCGACCTCTTCCATATAGGTACTTTGCGCCAGCTCCAGCTGCACCGCATGGATGTTGTTGGCCGGATCGCCATAGTGACGGGTGATATGCCCGCCCTTGAAGCGGCCATTGAGCACATGGCTGTACTGCCCGGCCTCAGCGCAGACACACTGCAGGCGCTCAGCCAGCTGTGGATCGCAACTGGCGCCATTGAAGGTGCCGAGGTTGAAGTCCGGCAGCTTGCCTTCGAACAGATGCGGAATGTGCGAGCGAATCGAGTGCGCATCCCACAGCAGTGCGTAGCCAAATTGCTCGCGCAGGCGCGCCAGCTCACGACGGATTGTGTCGTGATAAGGGCGCCAGATGCCCTCCAGGTACTCCGCCCGCTCTTCTGCCGACGGCTCCTTGCCAGCCTGGAACAGCGGCTCGCCCTCGAACAGGGTCGCCGGGTACAGGCCTGTGGTAGCACCGGCATACAACGGTTTGTCGTCATCTGGACGGTTCAGGTCGATGACAAAGCGTGAGTACTCGGCGGCCACCACGCTGGCCCCCAGCTCACGGGCAAAATCGTAAAGCTGCGGTATATGCCAGTCGGTATCTGGCAGGCTCTGTGCCTGCGCCACCAGCCCGGCCTTGACCACCGGCGTCAAACGCAGGCCGGCATGCGGCATGCTGATCAGCAGCGGCAGGTCGCCTTGGTGAAAACTCAGTACCTTGTCCATAGGCCCTCCTTCAATTGAAAATTTCGCGGCCCATACGTACCACCCGCTTGGGCAGGTCGCCGCCCAGCCAATAGCACAGGTCCGCCGGACGCTCGATCTGCCAGGCAATAAAGTCCGCCACTTTACCCACCTCCAGCGTGCCATGGCTGTCGCCCAGCCCCAGTGCCGTTGCCGCATGGGTGGTGACGCCTGCCAGAGCCTCTTCCGGAGTCATGCGAAACAGAGTGCAGGCCATGTTCAGCATCAGCCGTAGCGATAGCGCCGGCGAGGTGCCGGGGTTGAGGTCGGTAGCGATGGCAATCTTCACCGCGTGTTTGCGCAAGGCATCCATCGGTGGCAGCTGGGTCTCGCGCAAAAAGTAGAACGCGCCGGGCAACAGCACCGCAACGGTGCCGGCCGCAGCCATGGCGATGGCATCGTCCTCGGTCATGAACTCCAGGTGATCGGCCGACAGCGCCTGATAGCGCGCCGCCAGGCTGGAGCCGGCCAGAGACGACAGCTGCTCGGCATGCAGCTTGACCGGCAGGCCCAGCTCGCGGGCCTTGATGAACACCCGCTCGACCTGAGCCGGGGAGAACGCCAGGTATTCACAGAATGCATCCACGGCATCGACCAGCCCTTCGGCTGCCAAGGCCGGGAGCATCACCTCGCAGATATGGCTGATGTAATCGTCAGCCCGATCCTTGTACTCCGGCGGCAAAGCATGGGCAGCCAGGCAGGTGCTGCGCACGGTCAGCGGCAACTCTTCACCGAGGCGGCGGATGACCTTGAGCAGCTTGCGCTCGCTGGCCAGGTCCAGGCCGTAGCCGGACTTGATCTCCAGGGTGGTGACGCCATCACGCATCAACGCCTGGACCCGCTGGCGGGCACTGCTGAACAGTTCATCTTCGCTGGCCGCACGGGTCGCCCGCACGGTGCTGGCAATGCCACCACCCTGGGCGGCGATCTCGGCATAGCTGACCCCTTGCAGGCGCTGCTCGAACTCGCCGCTGCGATTGCCACCGAACACCGCGTGAGTGTGGCAATCGACCAGCCCCGGAGTGACCCAGGCGCCGCCCAGGTCCACGGTTCTGTCAGCGCTCAGGGTCGGCAGCGACTGACGCGGGCCGATCCACTCGATGTGGCCGGCGCTGGTGATGATCGCCGCGTCCTCGATGATCGAGTACGTGCCTTGGGCCATGCTCGCCACATGGCAGTGCTGCCAGAGGGTTCTCATGCAATGTCTCCGTTTCTAGCGGTGAAGTTGGGACGGATCCTGGGCCAGCGGCGCCTCGCCTTTCGCTGCCCGCGGCTTGCACCACAGCAGGTAGGAGGCGACCAGGAACAGCACCCAGACCACGCCGACCAGCAGCGCTGCCTGAGTATCAGGGAAGTAACCGAGCACGCCGAACACGAACAGCATGAAGGCAATCGCCGCCGCCGGACCATAAGGCCAGAACGGTACCGGGAACTTCAGCTCGGCAACTTCTTCGCGACTCATGCTGCGACGCATGGCAACCTGGGTCACCAGGATCATCAGCCACACCCAGACGGTCGCAAAGGTGGCGATCGAGGCGATCAGCAGGAACACGTTTTCCGGGATCAGGTAGTTGAGTACCACACCACCGAGCAACGCTGCACCCATGACCAGCACGGTCATCCACGGCACGCCGTGACGGGAGATTTTCGCGAAGCCCTTGGGCGCATGCCCCTGCTGGGCCAGGCCGTACATCATGCGACCGGCACCAAAGATATCGCTGTTGATGGCCGACACGGCTGCCGAGATCACCACGATGTTCAGCACAGTCGCCGCCGAGCCGATCCCGAGGTTACTGAAGATCTGCACGAACGGGCTGCCCTGGCTGCCGATCTGCGGCCATGGGTACAGGCACATCAGCACGAACAGGGTCAGTACATAGAACAGCAGGATGCGCATCGGCACGGCGTTGATCGCCTTGGGCAGCACGCGCTGCGGGTCCTTGGCCTCACCGGCGGTGATGCCAATGATCTCGATGCCACCAAAGGCAAACATCACCACGGCGAAGGACGCGATCAGGCCGCCAATGCCATTGGGCATGAAGCCGCCATGCTCGAACAGGTTGCTGATGCCCACGGCGTTGTCGGCACTGGCGTTGTTCAGGCCGAAAATCATGATGCCGAAGCCGGCCAGGATCATCGCGACGATGGCACCGACCTTGAGCAGCGACAGCCAGAACTCCATCTCGCCGAAGACTTTGACGTTACACAGGTTCAGGCCGCCAATGAGGAAGACGATGCCCAGCACCCAGATCCAGCGGGCAACTTCGGGAAACCAGAAGCCCATATAGATGCCGAAAGCGGTCACGTCGGCAATACAGACGATGATCATTTCAAAGGCATAGGTCCAGCCCAGGATGAAACCCGACATCGGTCCCAGATAGGTGGTGGCATAGCTGCCGAACGAGCCGGAGACCGGGTTGTGCACGGCCATCTCGCCCAGGGCGCGCATGACCATGAACACCGCGGCGCCACCGATCAGGTAGGCCAGCAACACGGCCGGGCCGGCCATCTGGATCGCTGCGGCAGAGCCATAGAACAACCCGGTACCGATTGCCGAGCCTAGTGCCATAAAACGAATGTGTCGCGCGGTCAGCCCGCGCTTGAGACCTTGAGCTTCTTGCATGTCACGTCCTTATTTTTGTTCTGGTCGTGAGAATGGTCGGGGCGTTTCGTCGAGCATCGCGGGGCAAGCCCGCTCCCACAGTGTGGGAGCGGGCTTGCCCCGCGATTGAATCAGGCAACGGCCCCAGAGGCATTACAGGCTAGGCAGGACCTTGGCTGGCAACAGACCAGTCAGGGAACCTTCGGCCAGCAGGGCGATGGCCGCCTCGATGTCTGGCGCGAAGAAACGGTCCTTCTCGTAAAAGGCGACCTTGCCACGCAGGGCCTTACGCGCCTGCTCCAGCTTCGGCGAGGTTTTCAGGCCTTCGCGCAGGTCCAGGCCCTGGGCGGCAGCCAGCCACTCCACGGCAAGCACACCGCGGGTGTTTTCAGCCATTTCCCACAGACGCTTGCCGGCAGCCGGGGCCATCGACACGTGGTCTTCCTGGTTGGCCGAGGTCGGCAGGCTGTCGACGCTGTGCGGATGCGCCAGTGCCTTGTTCTCGCTGGCCAGCGCGGCCGCGGTCACCTGGGCGATCATGAAGCCGGAGTTGACCCCACCATTGGCCACCAGGAACGGCGGCAGCTGGGACATGTGTTTGTCCATCATCAGCGAGATGCGGCGTTCGCTCAGCGAGCCGATCTCGGCAATCGCCAGGGCCATGTTGTCAGCGGCCATGGCCACCGGCTCAGCGTGGAAGTTACCACCGGAGATCACGTCACCTTCGCTGGCGAATACCAGCGGGTTATCGGACACGGCGTTGGCTTCGATCACCAGTACTTCGGCAGCTTGACGGAACTGGGTCAGGCAGGCGCCCATGACCTGTGGCTGGCAGCGCAGCGAGTACGGGTCCTGGACCTTGCCGCAGTTCTCGTGGGAGGCCGAGACTTCGCTGCCATCACCGAGCAGATCGCGGTAGCAGGCGGCGGCATCGATCTGGCCACGCTGACCACGGGCAGCATGGATACGCGCATCGAACGGCGAACGCGACCCCAGCACCGCTTCGACCGTCAGGGCACCGATCGAGGTCGCTGCAGCGAACAGATCCTCGCCTTCGAACAGGCCGCGCAGGGCATAGGCGGTGGATGCCTGGGTGCCGTTGAGCAGCGCCAGACCTTCCTTGGCCGCCAGAGTCAGCGGCTCAAGACCGGCGACCGCCAGGGCTTCGGTGGCCGACAGCCATTGGCCGTTGTGACGCGCCTTGCCTTCGCCGAGCAGTACCAGCGACATATGCGCCAGCGGTGCCAGGTCGCCGGATGCGCCCACCGAACCTTTGAGCGGGATGTGCGGGTAGACCTCGGCGTTGATCAACGCGATCAGCGCGTCGATCACCTTGCGGCGGATGCCGGAGAAGCCACGGCTCAGGCTGTTGACCTTGAGCACCATGATCAGCCGTACCAGGGCGTCGTCGATAGGCTGGCCAACGCCGGCGGCGTGCGACAGCACCAGCGAACGCTGCAGGTTTTCCAGGTCATGGCTGGCGATGCGGGTCGACGCCAGCAGGCCAAAACCGGTGTTGATGCCGTAGGCGGTGCGGTTTTCCGCGAGGATCTGCTCGACACAAGCGACGCTGTCGTCGATCTGCTGATCGGCGCTGGCATCCAGCTTGAGTTTTACCGGCTGCTGGTAGATCGCACGCAGCTGAGCCAGGGTCAGGGTGCCGGGCTTCAGGGTCAATTCAGTCACGTTAATGCTCCGTACTCGTGAGGCGTATGCGCCTGCATAGATATCAGTATCAACCATTTACCGCAGATCAGCCTGTGATCATCGGCAGGTTCAAGCCTTGTTCTTTAGCGCAGTCGATGGCGATCTGGTAACCGGCATCGGCGTGACGCATGACACCGGTGGCCGGGTCGTTGTGCAGGACGCGGGCGATACGCTCGGCAGCCTCGTCGGTACCGTCGCAGACGATGACCATGCCCGAGTGCTGCGAGAAGCCCATGCCAACGCCACCACCGTGGTGCAGCGAGACCCAGGTCGCGCCGCTGGCGGTGTTGAGCAGGGCGTTGAGCAGCGGCCAGTCGGAGACGGCGTCGGAGCCATCCTGCATCGACTCGGTTTCGCGGTTAGGGCTGGAGACCGAACCCGAATCGAGGTGGTCGCGGCCGATCACGATCGGTGCCGACAGCTCGCCACTGCGGACCATTTCGTTGAACGCCAGGCCGAGCTTGGCGCGCAGGCCCAGGCCTACCCAGCAGATACGAGCCGGCAGACCCTGGAAGCTGATGCGCTCGCGGGCCATGTCCAGCCAGTTGTGCAGGTGCGCGTCGTCCGGGATCAGTTCCTTGACCTTGGCGTCAGTTTTGTAGATGTCTTCGGCATTACCCGACAGCGCCGCCCAGCGGAACGGACCGATACCGCGGCAGAACAGCGGACGGATGTAGGCCGGTACGAAGCCCGGGAAGTCGAAGGCATTGCTTACGCCCTCTTCCTTGGCCATCTGACGGATGTTGTTGCCGTAGTCGAAAGTCGGCACGCCCTGCTTCTGGAACTCGAGCATGGCTTTGACGTGTACGGCCATCGATTGCTTGGCGGCTTTGACCACTGCAGCCGGCTCGGTCTGCGCGCGGTCGCGGTACTGTTCCCAGGTCCAGCCGGCTGGCAGGTAACCGTTGAGCGGGTCGTGGGCACTAGTCTGGTCGGTGACCATGTCAGGACGCACGCCACGCTTGATCAGCTCTGGCAGGATTTCTGCGGCGTTGCCCAGCAGGGCGATGGAGATGGCTTTACCTTCGGCGGTGTACTTGGCGATACGGGCCAGGGCGTCATCCAGGTCCTTGGCTTGCTCGTCGACATAACGGCTGCTCAGGCGGAAATCGATGCGGCTCTGCTGGCATTCGATGTTCAGCGAGCAGGCACCGGCCAGGGTCGCGGCCAGTGGCTGGGCGCCGCCCATGCCACCGAGGCCGGCGGTCAGTACCCACTTGCCCTTGAGGCTGCCGTTGTAGTGCTGGCGGCCGGCTTCGACGAAGGTTTCGTAGGTGCCCTGGACGATGCCCTGGCTGCCGATGTAGATCCAGCTGCCGGCGGTCATCTGGCCGTACATGGCCAGGCCTTTGGCATCCAGTTCGTTGAAGTGTTCCCAGTTGGCCCAGTGTGGCACCAGGTTGGAGTTGGCGATCAGTACGCGCGGGGCGTTGCTGTGGGTCTTGAACACGCCGACCGGCTTGCCCGACTGCACCAGCAGGGTTTCGTCTTCGTTGAGGTTGGTCAGGCTCTCGACGATCTTGTCGTAGCACTCCCAGTTACGCGCGGCACGGCCGATACCGCCGTAAACCACCAGTTCTTTCGGGTTTTCTGCGACTTCCGGGTCGAGGTTGTTCATCAGCATGCGCAGCGGCGCTTCAGTCAGCCAGCTCTTGGCGGTGAGCTTGTTGCCGCGTGCAGCGCGGATTTCGACGTCACGGAATTTTTTGAAGTTGTTGTCAGTCACGGAAATGGCTCCTAAGCGATCAGTCCAAACCAACCCAGGCATTGGGTGTGTGATGGTGCTTATACAAACACATATTTACTTGTATGTACAAGCATAGGCAATTGAAATGCCAACTCGCCGAAGCAGCCACCACCCAAGCTGAAACGCAGGCGCCAGAGCCCCGCAGCGCCTGGCTTTGATCAGCAGAAAATATTTCTCAGGGGATAAACGGTGAAGTGAAGCCGACCAGTGGCGTTGCACCACTTTGGGACAATCGGTAACAGCCTCGGCCGAAGTGCTCGGCCGAGGCGTAACGATTTCAGTTCGGCGTCAGCTCGATCAGGCAGCAACGGCCCTGCACATTCAAGGTCTGCAGGCTGTCGTTGCCTTGCAACTGCAAGCAGTCGTAGCGGCCGAGGCGATGCTCACCCTGCCCGGCCAGCGTTACCTCCACCTGGGAAGCGGCAGCGAACAGCAACAGCGTCGAGGCCGAGCTGAACACCCGCTGGCTGCCATCCAGCCACTGCAGGCGCGCACGGTAACGTTCAGGGGCATAGATCAGGTTGAAATCGCGAATCGAACCACCGAGCAAGGTGCAGCTGACCTGGCTTTCGCCACTGAAGGCAAAGGCATCGCAAGGCAACAGCGGCCGGGTGGCCTGGCCATCGACCTGCAAACGCATGCCCTCGCCTTCAAGCACGGTGATGATCCGCTGATACCCGGCGAAACTGGAAAACCCGCCCGACTCGGCGATATCGGCAATCGACAGCCGCCAGCCGAAGCCGTCCAGGCCTTCGCCGGCATCGCGGGTGATTTCTTCGGTACTGCCGCCACCGTTCTTCCACGGCATGCGGGGGTAGTCTTTGGCGCGTAAAACCTGCAACTGGCTCATTTGCTGAAGCGTCCTTCCAGACGATGACGGGAACCGGGATGAATCAGACGAGCGGCAGTCACTGGCTGGCGTCCCGACCAGGTGCGGCGACGGATCAGCAGACAGGGCTCGCCTTGTTCGATTTGCAACAGACGGCACTCTTCCGGCTCGGCGAGGATCGCCTCGACCACATGCTCGCCTTCGGTCAGTGGCGCCACTTGGGACAGATAGGCGTATGGCGTCTGTTGGGTGAAGTCCTGCTTGAGGTAGTCCGGGGCGATCTGCGCGTTGACGAAGCGGTCTTCGATCTGCACGGCAATACCGTTTTCGTAATGCACGATCAGCGAATGGAACACCCGCTGGCCTTCGCGCATGTCCAGGGCCAGGGCGCGCTCGGAGCCGGCAGTTTCCTCGGCAAGGGTGATCACCTTGCACGTGTGTTGATGACCGCGGGCGGCGATCTCATCGGCAATGTTGTTGACTTCGAACAGCGCCGAGCGGGTCTTGGGCTCGGCAACGAAGGTACCGACGCCCTGCATGCGCACCAACAGCCCCTCGGCGGTCAGTTCGCGCAAGGCGCGGTTGATGGTCATGCGGCTGAAGCCCAGCTGGCTGACCAGCTCGCTTTCCGACGGCACCCGATGGTGCGGCGGCCAGCTGCCATTCTGGATCTGCTGGGCAATCATCTGCTTGACCCGGGCGTACAGCGGCGCCGGCCCCTCGCCCATCTGGGCAACCAGCGCGGAGACAGGAGGTGTCGGCACGGAAAATGTCCTTGTTCGGTTGAATGAACGGTAGCTTGCCGGAGTTTACCCAGCAGGCAAACGTCTGTATATGTATATACAAATAATCACAATGAGGTGTTGCGTCGATGTCCGTCTTCTTTGCCGAGCGCGCTCTGCTGCCTACGGGCTGGGCCGAAAACGTCCGAATCGAGGTCGGCGCCGATGGCCTGCTGGCCAGTCTCCAGGCCGGTGGCTCGGCCGAAGGCGCCGAGCGTCTGGCCGGTCCGCTGCTGCCAGGCATGCCCAACCTGCACTCGCATGCGTTCCAGCGCGCCATGGCCGGGCTGGCCGAAGTGGCTGGCAATCCCAATGACAGCTTCTGGACCTGGCGCGAGCTGATGTACCGCCTGGTCGGCAAGATCAGCCCCGAGCAGTTGCAGGTCATCGCCCGTCAGCTGTACATCGAAATGCTCAAGGCCGGTTACACCTCGGTGGCCGAGTTCCACTATGTGCATCATGACACCGAGGGCCAGGCCTATGCCGATCCGGCCGAGTTGTCCTTGCGCATCAGCCAGGCTGCCAGTGCCAGTGGTATCGGCCTGACCTTGTTGCCGGTGCTGTACAGCCACTCCGGCTTTGGTGGCCAGACGCCCAATGAAGGCCAGCGCCGCTTTATCAACAGCACCGAACAGTACCTGAATCTGCAATCACGCCTGGCGCCGCAGCTGGCCAGGCAGCCGGCACAGTCGCTGGGCTTGTGCTTCCACTCCCTGCGCGCGGTCACCCCGGAGCAGATCGCCGAGGTTATGGCCGCCAGCGACAAGGCCTGCCCGGTGCATATCCATATCGCCGAGCAACAGAAGGAAGTCGACGACTGCCTGGCCTGGAGCGGCCGCCGGCCGCTGCAATGGCTGTACGAAAACACCGAAGTAGACCAGCGCTGGTGCCTGGTCCACGCCACCCATGCCAAGCCCGATGAAGTCGAGCTGATGGCCCGTAGTGGCGCAATCGCCGGCCTGTGCCTGACCACCGAAGCCAACCTCGGCGACGGCATCTTCCCGGCGGTGGACTACCTGGCCCAGGGCGGTCGCCTGGGGATTGGCTCCGACAGCCATGTGTCGCTGAGCGTGGTCGAGGAGCTGCGCTGGCTGGAATATGGCCAGCGCCTGCGTGACCAGCGGCGTAATCGTCTGTATCGCGGTGACCAGCCGATGGTTGGGCGGACCTTGTATGACGCGGCGTTAAGCGGCGGCGCGCAGGCGCTGGGGCAGCCGATTGGCGAGCTGGCGGTAGGCAAGCGGGCGGACTGGCTGGTGCTCGATGGCAACGATCCGTATCTGGCGACCGCCAGCGAGGACGGCATTCTCAACCGCTGGTTGTTCGCCGGTGGCGATCGTCAGGTGCGGGATGTGATGGTCAACGGCCAGTGGGTAGTACGTCAGGGGCGGCATGCCCAGGAAGAAGACAGCGCGCGGGAATTTGCCGGGGTACTGCGGGCCTTGCTGGGCTGAGCTATCGCGGGGCAAGCCCGCTCCCACAGGCACACACATATCCTGTGGGAGCGGGCTTGCCCCGCGAAAAAGCCCTCAAGGCTTATGCGCAAGCATTTCCTTGTCCGCCACCCGCCAGATCAGGCGATTGGTGTCATAGCCCTGCTGACGCGCCTTGGCCAGCAGGCTTTCCCGCTGCCAGGCCGGCACCGTCGGCTTGCGCGAAAGTATCCACAGGTATTTGCGATCCGGGTTGCCGACCAGCGCGGTCTGGTAGTCGTCGCCGACATACAGCACCCAGTATTCGCCCTTGGCTACCCCCGGCAGCACTGTCGAGAACCAGTTGTCGAACTCCACCCAGAGCTTGTCGGTCTTGCCGCGCACCTGTGGCGAGGCGTTGCCGCTGGCTTCCTGCCACTCACCTTCAAGGGTCTGGCAGCGGTTCAGTACCCCGACCGAGCCATCAGGCTTGAGGTTGTAATGAGCCTCGGACTGGGCGCAGTCGCGCTGGAAAAACATCGGCAGGCGCGCCAGTTCAAACCACTTGCCCTGGTAACGCTTGAAGTCGACGCTATCGACCGTCTTCGGCGGAATCGGCCCGGTGCCCGAACTGGCACAGCCGCCCAGGATCAGGCCGATACACAGGGCCAGCAGCAGGTGTAGCGGTTTCATTTGAGCCCCTGTCCTGAGTACATCAGCACCTTGTCGGCGGCGTATTGCACGCTGATAAAGCTCTTCTCGTCACCCCAGGTGCAACTGGACATGCCCAATGCGCCGGAGCACTCCTTGGGCGTGCCGAGCAGTTTTTCGACCTCGGCCTTGGCCATGCCAGCCTTGAGCTGTGAATAGTTTTCCTGGTTGATTTTGTTGCACGCAGTCAGAAACACGCACAAGGACAACAAGGCGAGGGAACGCAACGACATGAAAGGTCACTCCTGGACAAGGGGGTGCAGGCGCGATGGCCTACCGACAGCTTAGAAGGAGAAAACCGCGTCTGGTTCCCCGGCTTCAGCGCTTTCCTGACGTCAAATCACTGCCTTTGGTCGTATTGCACCACTTGCGCATTAATCTTTTGCCCAAAGCGGACGACACAAGGGCGCGCTGCGACGTATTGCCGCGCCCTCCCCGTTGACCCGCCTTGTGCAGACAGACCCCGCAATGACAAAAAACCTGAAGTTCAGCCACAAGATTCTGCTCGCCGCCGCCCTGGTGGTCGCTGTCGCCTTTACCTGCTTTGTCCTGTTCAACGATTACCGCCAGCGCCAGACCCTGCGCAGCAATACCGAGGCCTCCATGCAGGAGCTCGGCAACCTGACCAGCAGCAACATCCAGACCTGGCTGCAAAGCCGCATCCAGATCCTGCAGTCGCTGTCCCAGCAAGTGGCCGTCGATGGCGCCGGCAAGGACAGCCTGACCCGCAGCCTCAACCTGCCGGTGTACGGCAACAATTTCCTCCTGACTTATTTCGGCGGCCAGGATGGCTACATGCAGTCGGTCCCCCTGGGCAGCCGCCCTGCCGATTACGATCCACGCGTACGCGGCTGGTACAAGGCTGCCAGTAGCGCCGGTCAGACCATCGTCACCGAACCGTACATTTCGACCTCCGCCAACAAGCTGGTGATCACCCTGGCCACGCCAGTGCAGCATCAAGGCCGGCTGATCGGCGTCAACGGTGCCGACACCGACCTGGACAGCATCAGCGCAATCATCAATGCGCTGAACTTCGACGGTCACGGCCAGGCCTTCATCGTCAACGGCGACGGCAAGATCCTGGTCCACCCCGACAGCAAGCTGGTACTGAAAAACCTCAGCGAAGCCTACCCCAGCAACACCCCGCAGATCGGCAGCGGCCTCAAGGAGGCTGAACAGGGAGGCCAGCAGCAGTTCATCACCTTCACCAAGGTCAACGGCGTACCCTCGGCCGACTGGTATGTGGCGCTGGTGCTCGACCAGGATTTCGCCTTCGCCATGCTCAGCGAACTGCGTACCTCGGCGATTGTCGCCACGGTGATTGCGGTATTGATCATCATCGCCTTGCTGGGTTTGCTGATCCGCGTGCTGATGGAGCCGTTGCACGTCATGGGCCGGGCGATGCATGACATCGCCGAAGGTGAAGGCGACCTGACCCGCCGCCTGCGCATTCACGCTCAGGACGAATTCGGCAGCCTTGGCCAGTCGTTCAACCGCTTCGTCGAACGCATTCACGAGTCGATCCGTGAGGTGTCCTCGGCCACCGGCCAGGTCAACGAAGTGGCCTTGCGCGTGATCAGCGCCTCGAATGCCTCGATCCATAACGCCGACCAGCAGTCGAGCCGCACCAGCAGTGTTGCCGCAGCCATCAACCAGCTCGGTGCCGCCGCTCAGGAGATCGCCCAGAACGCCGCCCTCGCCTCGCAGCACTCCAGTGACGCGCGCAACCTGGCCGCAGAAGGTCAGCAGGTGGTCGAGCAGACCATCGAGGTGATGAACCAGCTGTCGACCAGGATCAGCGACTCGTGCGACAACATCGAGACACTGAACGCCAACACGGTGAACATTGGCCAGATTCTCGAAGTGATCAGCGGCATTTCCCAACAGACCAACCTGCTGGCGCTCAATGCCGCCATCGAAGCGGCGCGTGCCGGTGAGGCCGGGCGCGGCTTCGCAGTGGTGGCCGATGAGGTGCGCAACCTGGCCCACCGCACCCAGGACTCGGCGCAACAGGTGCAGCGCATCATCGAAGAGCTCCAGGCCGGCGCCCGCGTCGCGGTCAGCACCATGACCGAAAGCCAGAGCCACAGCCAGCACAGCGTCGGCATTGCCAACCAGGCCGGTGAGCGCCTGGGCAGCGTGACCCAGCGTATCGGTGAGATCGACGGTATGAACCAGTCGGTGGCCACCGCTACCGAAGAGCAGACGGCCGTGGTCGAGTCGATCAATGTCGACATCACCGAGATCAATACGCTGAATCAGGAAGGCGTGGAGAACCTGCAAGCAACCTTGCGGGCCTGCAATGACCTGGAGAATCAGGCCAGCCGGTTGAAGCAATTGGTGGGCAGTTTCAGGATCTGATCTGAAATTTATCGCGGGGCAAGCCCGCTCCCACAGGATCGGTGGGAGCGGGCTTGCCCCGCGATTGAATTCAACTCAAAACCGCGAGCCGGGTTCCAGCAGAAAATCCATCTCTTCATCGGTACTCGGCCGATTCAGAAGCAGATTGCGATGCGGAAAGCGGCCAAAACGGGCAATCACCCGCTGATGCTGCTCGGCATAGTCGAGAAAGCCTTCGAACAAGCGTCGGTCGCTGTCCGGCTGCGCATCGAGCAACAGCTGGTAGCGTTCGACACTGATGTTCTGCCAGTCGAGCACTTCGGCATGCTCGAGCACCAGCAGGATGAACACCCGCTGGATTGGCAGCAGCTGGTAATCCCAGGCCTTGTCCAGACCCTGCATCACCAGGACCTGGGCACGCCGGTCGCCATCGAAGGCATGCGGCGTGTCGCGGTGGATCATGCGTGGCAACTGGTCGAGCAGCAGGACCAGACCCAACCAGCCCTGCGGGCTTTGCAGCCACTCGTCCAGACCGCCCGCCAGGGCTTGGGCAACCAGATCGCCGAAGCGCTCTTGCGCCTCGACGTCGTGGTGCTTGCCGAACCACAGCGTGCTCTTCTCGTCAGCGACGTCCTGAGGGCTGGTGCCCCATCCGAACCACCACTCCAGTAACGGCTGCCAAGGTGCGAGCATGACTTACTCCTGGTGATAACCGGTAACGCGCTCGACTTCCTGCTTGGAGCCGAGGAACACTGCCACGCGCTGGTGCAGGCTCTCGGGCTGGATGTCGAGGATGCGCTGTTTGCCGTCGGTGGAAGCACCGCCAGCCTGTTCGATGATGAACGACATCGGGTTGGCTTCGTACATCAGACGCAGTTTGCCCGGCTTGGACGGCTCGCGCGCGTCACGCGGGTACATGAACAGGCCGCCACGGGTCAGGATGCGATGTACATCGGCAACCATCGAGGCGATCCAGCGCATGTTGTAGTTCTTTTTCAGCGGACCGGTCTCACCGGCCAGCAGCTCGCCCACATAGCGGGTTACCGGCTCTTCCCAGTGACGCTGGTTGGACATGTTGATGGCGAACTCGGCGGTGGCTTCCGGTACCTGGATGTTCTCGTGGGTCAGGACGAAGCTGCCCAGTTCGCGGTCCAGGGTGAAGCCCTTGACGCCATTGCCCAGGGTCAGGATCAGCATGGTCTGCGGACCATAGATCGCGTAACCGGCGGCAACCTGCTTGGTGCCTGGCTGCAGGAAGGCCTGTTCGTTGAGGTTTTCGTTCTGGCTCAGGTACTCGTTAGGGCAACGCAGTACCGAGAAGATGGTGCCGACCGACACGTTGACGTCGATGTTCGACGAACCGTCCAGTGGGTCGAATACCAGCAGGTAGGCGCCTTTCGGGTATTTGCCCGGGATCTGGTAGGCGTTGTCCATTTCTTCGGACGCCATACCGGCCAGGTGACCGCCCCACTCGTTGGCTTCGAGCAGGATGTCGTTGGAAATCACGTCCAGTTTCTTCTGGACTTCGCCCTGCACGTTTTCAGTGCCCATGCTGCCCAGAACACCACCCAGGGCGCCCTTGGAAACGTTATGGCTGATCTCCTTGCACGCACGCGCCACCACTTCGATCAGGAAGCGCAGATCGGCAGGGGTACTGTTGCTGCGGGTCTGCTCAATCAAATAGCGACTCAGGGTAACGCGGGACATGTATGGCTCCGAAGGATGGGGGGTAGTAAAAACCCCCGCAGTTTACAGGGAGAGTGCAGCGCTAGCGAGCTATCCGACACGCTTGCCCGATCAGACGGCAGTTTGGCCCGAGAGTTCACCGTTCCCGGGCCGTCATGCACAGCTTAGTCGAGGGCTTTCCAGATCTGCGTGGCGTACTCGCGAATGGTCCGGTCCGAGGAAAACCAGCCCATGCGCGCGGTGTTGAGCACTGCGATGCGCCACCACTGCTTGGGATCGTGCCAGAGCGCTTCGACGCGCAACTGAGCGTCCCAATAGGCATCGAAGTCGGCGCAGACCAGGAAGCGGTCATGGGCCACCAGCGAGTCCACCAGCCCTACGTAACGGGCCGGATCATCCGGGGAGAACACGCCGCTACGAATGGCCTGGAGCACGTCGTTGAGCCGGTACGAGGCGCTGATCGCGGTATGGGCAGCAAAGTCGCCACTGCGCTTGCGCGCCTCCACCTGCTGCGCGGTGAGGCCGAAGATGAACATGTTCTCGGCCCCTACCTGCTCGCACATCTCGACGTTGGCACCGTCCAGGGTACCGATGGTCAGGGCGCCATTGAGCCCGAACTTCATGTTACTGGTGCCGGAAGCTTCGTAACCGGCGGTGGAAATCTGCTCGGAAAGATCGGCCGCCGGGATGATGCTTTCCGCCAGGCTGACGTTGTAGTTGGGCAAAAACACCACTTTGAGCAGGCCGCGCACGGTCGGGTCGTTGTTCACCACCCGGGCGATGTCGTTGCTCAGTTTGATGATCAACTTGGCCTGGTGGTAGCTGGCCGCCGCCTTGCCGGCAAAAATTTTCACCCGCGGCGCCCAGTTGGTGCCGGGCTCGGCACGTATCGCTTGGTACAAGGCCACGGTGTGCAGCAGGTTGAGCAACTGGCGCTTGTACTCGTGGATGCGTTTGACCTGCACATCGAACATCGCTTCCGGGTTGACGGTAATACCCAGGCGTTCCTGGATCAGGCTGGCCAGGGCTTTCTTGCTGTGCAGCCGTTGTTCGGCGAACTGTTTGCGGAACGCTGCCTTGTCAGCAAACGGGTCCAGATCGCGCAAACGGCCTTGCGGGTTGTCGAGCACGTCTTTACCCAGGGCCTCGACCAGCATGCCGGTCAGCTGCGGATTGGCCTGATACAGCCAGCGGCGGAAGGTAATACCGTTGGTCTTGTTGTTGATCCGCTCCGGGTAGAGCTTGTGCAGTTCAGCGAATACCGTGCTGCGCATCAGCTTGCTGTGCAATGCCGACACGCCATTGACGCTGTGCGAGCCGAGAAACGCCAGGTTGCCCATGCGCACGCGCCTGCCGTTGTCTTCCTCGATCAGCGACACCGCGCGCAGCACGTCAAAGTCATGGATACCCTTGGCTCGCAGAGCATCGATGTGAAACGCATTGATCAGGTAGATGATCTGCATGTGCCGCGGCAGCATGCGCTCCATCAGGCTGACCGGCCAGGTTTCCAGGGCCTCGGGCAACAGGGTGTGATTGGTGTATGCCAGGGTATCGACGGTCAATTGCCAGGCAGTGTCCCAGGGCACTTCGTGCTGATCGACCAGCAGACGCATCAACTCGGCCACGGCAATCGAGGGGTGGGTGTCGTTGAGCTGGATCGCCGCTGACTCATGCAGGTTGAGCAAACTGTCGTGCATGTTCAGGTGGCGGCGTAGCAGATCCTGCAGCGAGGCGCAGACGAAGAAATACTCCTGACGCAGACGCAGTTCCTGGCCGGCCTCGGTGCTGTCGGCCGGGTACAGCACCCGCGAGATACTTTCGGCGCGGGCCACTTCGGCCACCGCGCCCAGGTGGTCACCGGCGTTGAAGCGCTCCAGATGCAGTTCTTCCAGCGCCCGTGCCCGCCACAGGCGCAAGGTGTTGACGCTGGCACCCCGCCAGCCGACCACCGGCGTGTCATAGGCAACCGCCCGTACGGTCTCGGCCGGCGACCACACCTGGCGTTGCTGGCCATTGGCGTCATGTACGGTTTCGACGCTGCCACCGAAACTGATCGGATAGATCACCTCGGCCCGCTCGAATTCCCAGGGGTTGCCGAAATCCAGCCAGTTCTCGGTCTGCTCCTGCTGCCAGCCATCGACCACCGCCTGGCGGAACAGGCCGTGCTCGTAGCGAATGCCGTAACCATGGGCGGCGATACCCAGCGTCGACATGCTCTCCATGAAACAGGCGGCCAGACGCCCGAGACCACCGTTGCCCAGGGCCGCATCAGGCTCCAGCAGGCGAATGCGCTCCAGATCGACATCCAGGCCACTGAGGGCTTCGCGGGCGATGTCCAGCAAGCCCAGATTGCTCAAGCTGTCGTACAGCAAGCGACCGATGAGAAATTCCAGCGACAGGTAGTACACCCGCTTCTGGCTCTTGCGATAAATCTGCCGGGTGTGGTCCATCCAGTGATCGACCATGTGATCACGGGCTGCCAGGGCAATGGCTTCGAACCAGTCATGGTCGAAGGCGTGTTCCGGGTCTTTGCCGACCGCGTAGGTCAATTTGTCCAGTACAGCGGTGCGAAAAGCGGCCACCTCTGCGTCACGAGCGAGTGGTTCCTGAGACATGCGACGTCCTCGACCAGGTTGACGAATGCGGATGGAGATTTCTCAGCCTAGACCGTTCGACACAGAGCGAAAGCGCAGGTTCGGGAGTTTCTGCGTAAAAACAGCGGCCATGGCTGGCGGAACCGGCAAATGGTTGTTCACATTTTGACCAACTCCGGTATGATCGCGCGCCCACCCGAACATCTAAAACCTGAACCTGATGAAACCGACCCTGATTGCCGCCGCCGAAGTCGACCGCCTGGAAACCTGGCAGAAGTACCAAAGCCATATGTGCGGAGGCTGCAACTCGACCTGCTGCACCTTGCCGACGGAAGTGAAAATCAAAGACCTGATCCGCATGGGCGTGGTGGATGAGTTCGAGGTAGGCGAGCCGCCGAAGAACATTGCCAAGCGCTTGCAGAAAGACGGGATCATCCAGCGCTTCAACCAGAAGTCGGGGATCTTCACCCTGGCGCAGATGAGCAACGACGATTGCCTGTACCTGGATCGTAAAAGCCGCATGTGCACCATTTATGACAAGCGTCCGGACACCTGCCGCAACCATCCGCGGATCGGACCGCGCCCGGGCTATTGCGCCTACATTCCCAAGCCTGCGGCACGCCGCTAAAAGCATCGCCGGCAAGGCCGGCTCCCACACATGCCCTTGTGGGAGCCGGCCTTGCCGGCGATTGGCGTGCGCAGCACGCCCCGAGCGCACAAACAAAAACGCCCCCGGCCTTGCGACCGGGGGCGTTTTTTATTTCAGCCGGGCTTAGTTAGCCTTGGCTTTCTTGGCAGCGCGGGTACGCTCGCCTTCGTCGAGGATCTTCTTACGCAGACGGATCGACTTAGGAGTCACTTCGCACAGCTCGTCGTCCTGGATGAATTCCAGAGCCTGTTCCAGGGTGAAGCGAACAGGTGGAACCAGAGCGATGGTTTCGTCTTTACCCGAAGCACGCATGTTGTCGAGCTTCTTGCCCTTGGTAGGGTTGACGCCCAGGTCGTTGTCACGGCTGTTCAGACCAACGATCTGACCGTTGTAGATCTCCTGACCGTGCTCAACGAACAGCTTGCCGCGAGCCTGCAGGGTTTCCAGCGAGTAGGTCAGTGCCTTACCGGTTTCTACCGATACCAGTACACCGTTCTGACGGCCGGACATGTGACCGGATTTCATCGGCGCGTAGCGATCGAAGATCGAGGTCAGGATGCCTGCACCGTTGGTCAGGGTCAGGAACTGGTTACGGAAACCGATCAGACCACGGGCTGGAATGTTGTATTCCAGACGTACACGGCCCTTGCCATCCGGAACCATGTTGGTCAGGTCGCCTTTACGCAGACCCATTTCTTCCATGACCTTGCCCTGCGAATCTTCAGGGATGTCGATGGTCACGTTTTCGAACGGCTCGTTCTTGACGCCGTCGACTTCACGGATGATTACTTCCGGACGACCAACGCCCATTTCGAAGCCTTCGCGACGCATGGTTTCGATCAGAACCGACAGGTGCAGCTCACCACGGCCGGAAACCTTGAACTTGTCAGCCGAGTCGCCTTCTTCAACGCGCAGTGCAACGTTGTACAGCAGCTCTTTGTCCAGACGTTCCTTGATGTTACGGGAAGTCACGAACTTGCCTTCTTTACCGCAGAACGGCGAGTCGTTGACCTGGAAGGTCATCGAAACGGTTGGCTCGTCAACGGTCAGCGGCTTCATCGCTTCAACTGCGTCCGGGGAGCACAGGGTGTCGGAGATGAACAGCTCGTCGAAACCGCTGATGCAGACGATGTCGCCAGCCAGGGCTTCTTCGACGTCAACGCGGTGCAGACCGTGGTGACCCATCAGCTTGAGGATGCGGCCGTTACGCTTCTTGCCGTCGACGTCGATAGCGACAACCGGGGTGTTCGGCTTGACGCGGCCACGGGCGATACGGCCAACACCGATAACACCCAGGAAGCTGTTGTAGTCCAGTGCCGAGATCTGCATCTGGAACGGACCGTCACGGTCAACAGCTGGCGCTGGAACGTTGTCGACGATCGACTGGTACAGCGGGGTCATGTCTTCGGCCATTTCGGTGTGGTCCAGACCGGCAATGCCGTTCAGGGCCGAGGCGTAGACGACTTTGAAGTCCAGCTGTTCTTCGGTGGCACCGAGGTTGTCGAACAGGTCGAAGATCTGGTCCAGAACCCAGTCAGGACGTGCGCCCGGACGGTCAACCTTGTTGATCACGACGATTGGACGCAGGCCGGCTTCGAAAGCCTTCTTGGTCACGAAACGGGTTTGCGGCATAGGGCCGTCTTGAGCGTCGACCAGCAGCAGCACCGAGTCAACCATCGACATTACACGCTCAACCTCGCCACCGAAGTCGGCGTGGCCGGGGGTGTCGACGATGTTGATGTGGTAGCCGTTCCAGTTGATGGCGGTGTTTTTCGCCAGAATGGTAATACCGCGCTCTTTTTCCTGGTCGTTGGAGTCCATGACGCGCTCGTCGTTGAGCTCGTTACGCTCCAGAGTGCCGGACTGACGCAGGAGTTTGTCGACCAGGGTGGTTTTACCATGGTCAACGTGGGCGATGATGGCGATGTTACGCAGATTTTCGATCACGTGTGTATCTCGATCAGAGGATTCGGGTTGCCGCCCAGTCTAGGCGGCGAATATGAATGAATGGCGCTCAACGGGCCCGCAGGTCGGGGGGGCGATGGCGGATGCTCCCGCCATATAGCCCCGGCGTTTTATGTCGGACGATAAACGCGCACATTGGCATGTCCCTCACTGAGCAAATGATGGGCATGCAGGCGACTCATCACACCCTTGTCGCAATACAGCAGGTACTGGCGCGTAGCGTCCAGCTCCTTGAAGCGACTGTTCAGGGCGTAGAACGGCAAGGCCTTGACCTCGATGCCGTCCAGTTCCAGGGGCTGGTCTTCCTGGGCGTCGGGGTGACGAATGTCGATCACCACCTGCCCGGCCAGCGCCTGGCTGACTTCTTCGATCTGAATATCCTGGCTGAGTTCATCGATCACGTGGTCGATGGAGATCAGACGAGCGCGCTCCAGAGCGCGCTCGAGCACGGCCATGTCGAACTGCTTCTCTTCATGGTCGACGCGGTGACGCTTGGCACAGGTGGTCGGGTTCACCGAAATCACGCCGCAGTATTCAGGCATGTGCTTGGCGAACTCGGCAGTGCCGATCTGGTTGGCCTGGTCGATGATGTCCTGCTTGTGGCTGGCCAGCAGCGGACGCAACACCAGCTTCTCGGTGGCCGAGTCGATCACTGCCAGGTTCGGCAGGGTCTGGCTCGACACCTGGGAGATCGCTTCGCCGGTGACCAGCGCATCGATCTCGAGACGGTCGGCAATATTGGTCGCCGCGCGCAGCATCATGCGCTTGAGGGTCACGCCCATGTAGCTGTTGTCGACCTTGCCGAGAATCTCGCCGACCACTTCTTCGAACGGCACGCTGACGAACAGCACGCGCTGGCTGCTGCCGTATTTCTTCCACAGGAAGTGGGCGACTTCCATCACCCCCAGCTCGTGGGCGCGGCCGCCAAGGTTGAAGAAGCAGAAGTGGGTCATCAGGCCGCGGCGCATCATCTGGTAGGCCGCCACGGTGGAGTCGAAACCACCGGACATCAGCACCAGGGTCTGCTCCAGCGCGCCCAGCGGGTAGCCGCCGATGCCCTTGTGCTGGTTGTGGATCACGTACAGGCGCTTGTCACGCACCTCGATGCGCACCTCGACCTCGGGGTTGCGCAGGTCGATACCGGCGGCGCCACACTGCTGACGCAGCTGGCTGCCGACATAACGGTCGACGTCCATCGAAGTGAAGTCGTGGTGGCCGCCACGCTTGCAGCGTACGGCGAAGCGCTTGCCGGCCAGCAGGTGACCGAAGTGCGCCTTGCACTTGGCGACGATATCGTCGAAGTCACCCAGCGGATACTCATCGACCTGCAGGAAGTGGGCAATGCCCGGCATGCAGGTCAGACGCTCGGTCATCTCGCGCAGGACTTTCTCGTCCTCGATGTGGGTGACCACCTCGAGGTTGTCCCAGACACCGTTGACCGCGAGCGCAGGATCGAGGTCCTTGAGCACGGTACGGATGTTGCGGCCCAGTTGACGGATGAAGCGCTTGCGAACCGGGCGGCTCTTGATGGTGATCTCTGGGAAGACTTTTACGATTAGTTTCATGAAAAACTGTGCGCGAGCTGCCGACTAAAAAAGTGGGGCGCGGATTATAGCGGAAATTGCTCAAGGTTTAACCAATTAATCTACAGAAGGTTTTCCGCGCACCAAAATGAGGCATGCCGCTTCACTTACGCCTCTTAAGAGTGCAGAAAACTGCCCGAATTTCAGCCCGGCACCCCTGAAATGCTTGGCAATCGGGCAAAAATTCCAAACCGGGGCACTGGCATGCAATTTGCTCCCTTGTGATGCAGGTTGCCTTGGCCGACTATTCGCGCCCGGCATCACCCAAATTCCAGGGCTGCACAGGCTAGCTCTACCCCACCCGGAGGACACTATGTCGAAGTCGGTTCAACTCATCAAAGATCATGACGTTAAATGGATTGATCTGCGCTTCACTGACACCAAGGGCGTACAGCACCACGTGACCATGCCGGCCCGTGATGCGCTGGAGGAAGACTTCTTCGAAGTCGGCAAGATGTTCGACGGTTCCTCCATCGCTGGCTGGAAAGGCATCGAAGCCTCGGACATGATCCTGATGCCGGTCGACGAGACCGCCGTACTGGACCCGTTCACCGAAGAGCCGACCCTGATCCTGACCTGCGACATCGTCGATCCTTCGAGCATGCAGGGTTACGACCGTGACCCGCGCGCGATCGCCAAGCGTGCCGAAGAGTACCTCAAGAGCACCGGCATCGGTGACACCGTGTTCGCCGGTCCAGAGCCTGAGTTCTTCATCTTCGACGAAGTGAAGTTCAAGTCGGACATTTCCGGCTCGATGTTCAAGATCTTCTCCGAGCAAGGCTCGTGGATGTCCGACCAGGACGTTGAAGGCGGCAACAAAGGCCACCGTCCAGGCGTGAAAGGCGGCTACTTCCCGGTTCCGCCGTTCGACCACGACCACGAAATCCGTACTGCCATGTGCAACGCACTGGAAGAAATGGGTCAGACCGTCGAAGTTCACCACCACGAAGTGGCGACTGCCGGCCAGAACGAAATCGGCGTCAAGTTCAACACCCTGGTGAAGAAAGCTGACGAAGTGATGGCCCTGAAATACGTCGTGCACAACGTTGCCGATGCTTACGGCCGCACCGCCACCTTCATGCCGAAGCCGCTGTACGGCGACAACGGCTCGGGCATGCACGTGCACATGTCGATCTGGAAAGAAGGCAAGAACACCTTCGCTGGCGAAGGCTATGCCGGCCTGTCCGACACTGCCCTGTACTTCATCGGCGGTATCATCAAACACGGTAAGGCCCTGAACGGCTTCACCAACCCGTCGACCAACTCCTACAAGCGTCTGGTTCCAGGCTTCGAAGCTCCGGTCATGCTGGCCTACTCGGCTCGCAACCGTTCCGCCTCGATCCGTATCCCTTACGTTTCCAGCCCGAAAGCCCGCCGTATCGAAGCGCGCTTCCCGGATCCGTCGGCCAACCCGTACCTGGCCTTCGCCGCACTGCTGATGGCCGGCCTGGACGGTATCCAGAACAAGATCCACCCAGGCGATGCCGCCGACAAGAACCTGTACGACCTGCCGCCTGAAGAGGCCAAGGACATCCCGCAGGTTTGCGGCAGCCTGAAGGAAGCCCTGGAAGAGCTGGACAAGGGCCGTGCGTTCCTGACCAAGGGCGGCGTGTTCTCCGACGACTTCATCGATGCCTTCATCGAGCTGAAGAGCGAAGAAGAGATCAAGGTTCGCACCTTCGTACACCCACTGGAATACGAGCTGTACTACAGCTGCTGATTCCGTGACGGTGTAACGCCATCAAAGAGAGGCCTCCTTCGGGAGGCCTTTTCTTTTTCTGACGCATGCATAGGTCACAGCCGACAGGTTTAAAGCTCACAACGCGGCACACTGGTCTTTTTCTGTTCAGGACTCCTCATCATGCGCACAGCCCTGTCTACCCTGCTGTTCACGCCCCTGCTCCTCGCCCAAGGCTGCACATCGACACCGCCACCGGTCAGCGCGCTGCAGCCATTGCTCGACAGCGTCGAACAACGCCTGGATATCGCCGAAGCCGTTGCCCTGAACAAATGGGACTCGGGCCAGCCGGTACAGGCCAGCGAGCGCGAACTGCAGGTGATCGCCGATGCCCAGACTCAAGCCGCACGCCTGGGCGTCGACAGTCAGCGCGCAGCCGTGTTTTTTACCGATCAGATCGAAGCCAATAAACTGCTCCAGTACAGCGCGCTGTCACGCTGGCATGCGGCGGGCAGCGCACCACAAACGCCACGCATCGATCTGGCCAAGCAGTTACGCCCACAGCTGGACCGTCTGCAACGCACCCTGCTCAGCCAGCTGGCGACCTTCGACCGCGGCCGCCCGGCGCCTTGCCAGCCTGCACTGGCCAAGGCCATTGAGCAGCGCGAGATAAACCCACAACGGACGCTGGCCCTGATCCGCGCCACCGCCCATTTATGCGCCGCGCAGTAAATCCTCCTCTATGCTCTATATTGGTGCACGCAATAGCCTGCACCTAAGCAAATCAGCCCATTTTGGTTCAAGAAAACCGCCAGATCAGGGCTTTGTAGCCATATTTAGCGCAAATACAGGTCTTTATCCGGCAAATCCGCTTCTTTTCGGAGCCTTGGTTTGTTTTTTGCATTTTCTTCTCACCAGCAGACAACCAGCGCCCGCGACCCTGGCCCAGCCGGGGTCGTCATGAGCCAAAAGAGGTCACCGACGCCCCATGACCATCAGCGATGCCCTGCACCGACTGCTACTGGACAACCTGACCACTGCCACCATTCTGCTCAATGCCGAATTGCGCCTTGAGTACATGAACCCGGCAGCGGAAATGCTCCTGGCCATCAGCGGCCAGCGCAGCCATGGGCAATTCATCAGCGAGTTGTTCACCGAATCCCCTGAAGCGCTCAATTCCCTGCGCCAGGCGGTGGAACACGCGCACCCGTTCACCAAGCGCGAAGCACAGCTGACCTCGCTGACCGGGCAGACCCAGACCGTCGACTATGCGGTAACGCCGATCCTCAGCAGTGGCCGGACCTTGTTGCTGCTTGAGGTCCACCCCCGCGACCGGCTGCTGCGCATCACCAAGGAAGAGGCCCAGCTGTCCAAGCAGGAAACCACCAAGCTGCTGGTGCGCGGCCTGGCCCACGAGATCAAGAACCCGCTGGGCGGGATTCGCGGCGCCGCACAGCTGCTCTCGCGGGAACTGCCCGAGGAAAGTCTCAAGGATTACACCAACGTGATCATTGAAGAGGCGGACCGCCTGCGCAACCTGGTCGATCGGATGCTCGGCTCGAACAAGCTGCCGTCGCTGGCAATGACCAACATCCACGAAGTACTCGAACGGGTCTGCAGCCTGGTCGAGGCCGAAAGCCAGGGCGGCATCACCCTGGTGCGTGATTACGACCCGAGCCTGCCGGACGTACTGATCGACCGCGAGCAGATGATCCAGGCCGTGCTCAATATCGTGCGCAACGCCATGCAGGCCATCAGCGGCCAGAACGAACTGCGCCTGGGCCGTATCAGCCTGCGCACCCGGGCCATGCGTCAGTTCACCATCGGCCACACCCGCCATCGCCTGGTGGCCAAGGTCGAGATCATCGACAACGGCCCGGGTATCCCTGGCGAGCTACAGGAAACCATCTTCTACCCCATGGTCAGCGGCCGTCCGGACGGTACCGGGCTGGGCCTGGCCATTACCCAGAACATCATCAGCCAGCACCAGGGCCTGATCGAATGTGACAGCCATCCAGGCCACACCACCTTCTCGATCTTTCTGCCGCTGGAACAAGGAGCCACCGCCTCATGAGCCGAAGTGAAACCGTCTGGATCGTCGATGATGATCGCTCCATCCGCTGGGTCCTGGAAAAAGCCCTGCAACAGGAAGGCATGACCACCCAGAGTTTCGACAGTGCCGACGGCGTCATGAGCCGCCTGGCCCGGCAGCAGCCTGACGTGATCATCTCCGATATCCGCATGCCCGGGGCCAGCGGTCTGGACCTGCTGGCGCAGATTCGCGAACAGCACCCGCGCCTGCCGGTGATCATCATGACCGCCCACTCGGACCTGGACAGCGCGGTGGCGTCCTATCAGGGCGGCGCATTCGAATACCTGCCCAAACCGTTCGACGTCGATGAGGCGGTGTCGCTGGTCAAGCGCGCCAACCAGCACGCCCAGGAACAACAGGGCCTGGATATCGCCCCAAGCCTGACCCGCACCCCGGAAATCATCGGCGAGGCGCCGGCGATGCAGGAGGTGTTCCGCGCCATCGGTCGCCTGAGCCACTCCAACATCACCGTGCTGATCAACGGCGAGTCGGGTACCGGTAAAGAACTGGTGGCCCACGCTCTGCACCGCCACAGCCCACGGGCGGCCTCACCGTTCATCGCCCTGAACATGGCGGCAATTCCCAAGGACCTGATGGAGTCCGAGCTGTTCGGTCATGAAAAAGGCGCGTTTACCGGTGCCGCCAATCTGCGTCGCGGGCGTTTCGAACAGGCCGATGGCGGCACCCTGTTCCTCGACGAAATCGGCGACATGCCGGCCGATACCCAGACCCGTCTGCTGCGGGTACTGGCCGATGGCGAGTTCTACCGGGTCGGTGGTCATGTACCGGTGAAGGTCGACGTACGCATCATCGCCGCGACCCACCAGAATCTGGAAACCCTGGTGCAGGCCGGCAAGTTCCGTGAAGACTTGTTCCATCGCCTCAACGTGATCCGCATCCATATCCCGCGCCTGGCCGACCGTCGCGAGGACATCCCGACCCTGGCCCGGCACTTCCTCGGCCGCGCCGCTCAGGAGCTGGCGGTTGAGCCCAAGCTGCTCAAACCCGAGACCGAAGAGTTCATGCGCAACCTGCCGTGGCCGGGCAACGTGCGCCAGCTGGAGAACACCTGCCGCTGGATCACGGTAATGGCTTCGGGCCGCGAAGTGCATATCGGCGACCTGCCGCCAGAATTGCTCAACCTGCCGCAGGACAGCACGCCGGTGACCAACTGGGAGCAGGCACTCCGTCAATGGGCCGACCAGGCCCTGGCCCGCGGTCAAACCAGCCTGCTCGACAGCGCCGTGCCGAGCTTCGAACGGATCATGATCGAAATCGCCCTCAAGCACACAGCTGGCCGCCGTCGCGATGCCGCGGTATTGCTCGGCTGGGGACGCAATACCCTGACGCGCAAGATCAAGGAGTTGGGGATGAAGGTCGCTGGTGGCGAAGAGGATGGCGACGACGAGGCCTAAACTCTGTAGGAGCGGATTCATCCGCGATGGACGGCAACGCCGTCCCATCAACACAGCAGGGGGCGCTGACGCACCCCATCGCGGATGAATCCGCTCCTACATGCACCGAACCTGTGCCCTACGCACCGCAGCAAGGCACAAATTCCCGCTGAAACCCGCTCCAAGCCCTCAAACACGCCTATTTGCGGGCTGCAATAAAACTGGCACACACCCTGCATTAGTATCTGTACTTCCAGTTTTGGGGGCCTTGGTACAGGCAGGCCGGGGATTCCCCTCTTTTATTCGTGCAGTCTCACCTGCACACGCCAGCGCCCATCATCCTCTGCACCGGCCCAGTTGCCGTGCAGAGGACGGGCCGCGACCAGGGTCACCAGCAACCCGCCGTCACTTTTCTGCACCCGCCAACTGACCGGTTTGCCCTGCTGGCGCAACTGACCCCGGGCAACCTTGCCTTCGGCCTCGAACAGCAAGGCCAGGGTGCCATCGACTTCTTCACCGTGCAGCTTGGGTTCTTCGTTGAACCACAGGTCCAGGCCACCCTCGACCACCTGAACCTGCTCCAGCACCCGCGGCTCGGGCGCGGTCAACCGACCGATCATCAAGCCCACCAACATGCCGAAAATCGCCAGGGAAAACAGCACACGCGGCCATTGCTGCGAACGCGGGTCCGGTTCAGGAGTAGAATGCTCGCCATCTTTATGCTCGGAGCCGTGCATGTTTCACGTCATCCTCTTTCAACCAGAAATTCCGCCGAATACTGGCAATATTATAAGGCTGTGCGCCAACAGCGGCTGTCACTTGCACCTGATCGAGCCGATCGGCTTCGAGCTGGACGACAAGCGCCTGCGCCGCGCCGGGCTGGACTACCACGAGTATGCCACCCTCAAGCGCCACGCCGACCTGCCCAGCTGCCTGGAAAGCCTCGACCAGCCGCGCCTGTTCGCCTTCACCACCAAGGCCTCGCACCCCTACCACGAGACGGCATTCCAGTCTGGCGACGCCTTCCTGTTCGGTCCGGAAAGCCGTGGCTTGCCTGCCGAGGTGCTGGACAGCCTGCCCGCCGAGCAGCGCCTGCGCCTGCCGATGCGGCCGGGATGCCGAAGCCTGAACCTGTCCAATACCGTGGCAGTGACGGTGTATGAGGCCTGGCGCCAGCAAGGTTTTGCCTGAACCATGAAAAAAGCGCCCATCAGGGCGCTTTTTCGCTACATCGCAACAGGCTTATTGCAGCGAAGGGGCTTCGCCAGCTTCCTGCATGCGCTGCATTTCCTGGGCGTACAGGGCGTCGAAGTTGACCGGCGACAGCATCAGCGCCGGGAACGAACCACGGGTCACCAGGCTGTCCAGTGCTTCGCGCGCGTACGGGAACAGGATGTTCGGGCAGAACGCACCCAGAGTGTGGCTCATCGAAGCCGCATCGAGATTCTTGATCAGGAAGATACCGGCCTGCTGGACTTCAGCGATGAAGGCCACTTCGTCAGCGTTCTTGACGGTTACCGACAGGGTCAGTACGACTTCGTGGAAATCGCCTTCCAGACCTTTCTGCTTGGTGTTCAGGTCCAGGGCAACACTCGGCTCCCACTGCTGACGGAAGATCGCCGGGCTTTTCGGCGCTTCGAACGACAGGTCACGCACATAGATGCGCTGCAGGGAGAATTGCGGGGTGCTTTCGTCGGCTGCTGCGTCGTTGTTCTGTTGATCAGTCATGACAGATCCTTCTTTCCAGGGTCTTAAATAGGGGTTCTGGTTCAGGCCTTGAGCAAGCCGTCGAGTTTACCGGCGCGCTCAAGGGCATACAGGTCGTCGCAACCGCCGACGTGGGTGCTGCCGATCCAGATCTGCGGCACCGAAGTACGGCCGGCCTTCTGGCTCATTTCGGCGCGCACCTGCGGCTTGCCATCGACCTTGATCTCTTCGAAGGCCACACCTTTGCTCTGTAGCAGGCGTTTGGCCTGCGAGCAATAAGGGCAGTAATCGCTGGAATAGACGATGACGTCGCTCATTTCACTTCACCAATGGCAGGTTGTCGGCTTTCCAGCTCGACACACCGCCAGACAGCTTGGCAGCGGTGAAACCGGCTTTGAGCAGTTCGCGAGCGGTGGTGCCAGCGTGCTGGCCCATGGCGTCGACGACGATCAGGGTCTTGTTGGCCTTGTGCTTTTCCAGCTCGCCGATACGCGCGGCGAACTTGTCCTGCGGAATGTTCAGGGCACCGACGATATGGCCAGCGGCGTAATCCTTGGTCGAACGAATGTCGATCACCAGGCCTTTATCGCTGTTGACCAGCGCGGTCAGCTCGCCAGTGCTCAGGCTGCGTCCGCCTTTGCGCGCTTCGGTGATGATCAGCAGCACCAGCAGAACGACGAAGATACCAACCAGCAGATAGTGATTTGTTGCGAATTCAATCAGGTGAGCAACCATCGGAGGGTGTTCCAGGCCATTAAAAATGTTGGCCAGTATACACAGCCCCCAAGGTCGGCCAAAGCCCGCCCGACCGGCTTGTCGGCAGTAATTCTCATCTAACCCCTGCAGTCCGTCGGCCAGCGGCCGGTGGCGAACAAGGTTAATTCGTCATTCATGACCAATTTGCCCTAAAATGCGTGTTTTTATCATCTGAACAACCGTGAGTGGGATTGATGACGAGCACGCCAAAACCTTTGGTCCTGATCATCCTGGATGGTTTCGGTCACAGCGAAAGCCACGAATACAACGCCATCTACTCGGCCAGCACGCCGGTTTACGATCGCCTGCGCGCCACCCAGCCGCACGGCTTGATCTCCGGTTCCGGCATGGACGTCGGTTTGCCTGACGGACAGATGGGCAACTCCGAGGTCGGTCACATGAACCTCGGTGCCGGTCGCGTGGTGTACCAGGACTTTACCCGGGTCACCAAAGCCATCAAGGACGGCGAGTTCTTCGACAACGCCGTACTCTGCGGCGCAGTCGACAAGGCCGTGGCTGCCGGCAAGGCCGTGCACATCCTCGGCCTGCTGTCCGATGGCGGCGTGCACAGTCACCAGGATCACCTGATCGCCATGGCCGAACTGGCTGCTCAGCGTGGTGCCGAGAAAATCTACCTGCACGCCTTCCTCGACGGTCGCGACACCCCGCCGAAAAGCGCGCAATCGTCCATCGAGCTGCTCGACGCCACCTTCGCCAAGCTCGGCAAGGGCCGCATCGCCAGCCTGATCGGCCGCTACTTCGCCATGGACCGCGACAACCGCTGGGACCGCGTATCGGCTGCCTACAACCTGATCGTCGACAGCGCCGCCGAATACACCGCCGACAGCGCCTTGGCCGGCCTGGAAGCGGCCTATGCCCGTGGCGAAAGCGATGAGTTCGTCAAAGCCACGCGCGTTGGCGAAGCGGTCACGGTCGAAGACGGCGATGCGGTGATTTTCATGAACTTCCGCGCCGACCGCGCCCGCGAACTGTCGCGGGTGTTCGTCGAAGCCGACTTCAACGAGTTCCCACGCGCGCGCCTGCCGAAACTGGCCGCCTATATCGGCCTGACCCAGTACTCGGCCAAGATCCCGGCGCCTGCCGCGTTCGCACCGGGCAGCCTGGACAACGTGCTCGGCGAATACCTGGCGAAAAACGGCAAGACCCAGCTGCGCATCGCCGAAACCGAGAAGTACGCCCACGTCACCTTCTTCTTCTCCGGCGGCCGTGAAGAGCCGTTCGAAGGCGAAGAGCGCATCCTGATCCCGTCGCCGAAGGTCGCCACCTATGACCTGCAGCCGGAGATGAGCGCCCCGGAAGTCACCGACCGCATCGTCGAAGCCATCGAGCAGCAGCGCTACGACGTGATCGTGGTCAACTACGCCAACGGCGACATGGTCGGCCACAGCGGCGTGTTCGAAGCCGCAGTCAAGGCTGTCGAAGCCCTGGACCTGTGTGTCGGCCGTATCGTCGAGGCGCTGGACAAGGTCGGCGGCGAAGCCCTGATCACCGCCGACCACGGCAACGTCGAGCAGATGGAAGACGCCTGCACAGGTCAAGCGCACACCGCGCATACCACTGAGCCGGTGCCGTTCATCTATGTTGGCAAGCGCGCTGTGCAGGTCCGCGAGGGCGGTGTGCTGGCCGATGTCGCGCCGACCATGCTCAAGCTGCTGGGCCTGGAAAAGCCTGCAGAAATGACCGGTACGTCGATTCTGATCGACGCCTGAAGCCGCTAAACCGGCCGCAACGGTCGGTTTTCCGGACAAACGCCTCAATGCAGTTGCCTTGAGGCGTTTTTTTTGCAAGCCGCGGCGGGCATACTAGGCCAGTCTCTATCCCTGGTGTCGCCCACTCCATGTTTCGCGCCCTGATTGTTCTAGCCCTGTCTTGCCTGCTCAGCCCGGCGTTTGCCGACGAGCGCGCGCAAACCCAGCAGCAACTCGACGCCACGCGTCAGGACATTGCCGAGCTGAAGAAAATGCTCGGCCAGTTGCAGCAGGAAAAATCCGGTGTGCAGAAAGACCTGCGCAGCACAGAAACCGACATCGGCAAGCTGGAGAAGCAGGTGGAGGCCCTGCAACAGGAACTAAAAAAGACTCAGGGCGAACTGGAGCGCCTTGATCACGAGAAAAAAAAACTCCAGAGCGCCCGCGTTGAACAACAACGCCTGATTGCCATTCAGGCCCGCTCGGCCTACCAGAACGGTCGCGAGGAATACCTCAAGCTGCTGCTCAACCAGCAAAACCCGGAGAAATTCGCGCGCACCCTGACCTATTACGATTACCTGAGCCAGGCGCGCCTGGAACAGTTGCGCAGCTTCAATGAAACCTTGCGCCAGTTGGCCAACGTCGAGCAGGACATCAGCCTGCAGCAGGCCCAGTTGCTGGCCCAGCAAGGCAACCTCGATGCCCAGCGCCAGGAGCTGGAAAAAGTCCGCACCGAACGCCAGCAGGTGCTGGCCAAGCTGAACAACGACGTCAAGGCCCGTGACCAGAAGCTGCAAGCTCGCGAGCAAGACCAGGCCGACCTGAGCAAGGTCCTCAAGACCATCGAGGAAACCCTCGCCCGTCAGGCCCGAGAAGCCGAAGAAGCGCGGCAAAAGGCCCTGCTGGCGGCTCAGGAGGCGGAAAAGCAGCGCCAGCGCGAAGCCCTGGCAGCCAAGGATGATGCGCCGAGCAAGCCCAAGAGCATCCCCGGCCCGCTGGTTTCCAGCAGCGGCGAAACCTTCGGCGGCGCTTTTTCTTCAGCCCGGGGCAAACTTCCATGGCCGGTCAATGGTCGATTGCTGGCACGCTTTGGCGAAACCCGCGGCGGTGATTCGCGGACCAAATGGGACGGCGTGATGATCAGCGCCTCCCCAGGCAGCCAGGTGCGTGCCGTGCACGGTGGCCGGGTGGTGTTCGCCGACTGGTTGCGCGGCGCTGGACTTCTGGTCATTCTCGACCATGGTAATGGTTACCTGAGCCTCTACGGCCATAACCAGAGCCTGCTCAAGAGCGCCGGAGACGTCGTCAAGGCCGGCGAGGCGATTTCCACCGTCGGCAACAGCGGCGGCCAGGACAGCTCGGGGCTGTACTTCGCCATCCGCCAGCAAGGTCGCCCAAGCGACCCCGCACAATGGTGCCGTGCCCAGGGATAGGTACCACCACCCGTATTTGACGGCGTAGCGCGATATCGGGCTACGCCGAGGCTCCAGCCGGAGCGCTACCAGGATCAGGAGTTCGTTCGACATGCTGCATTCGCCTCGCCTCACCTCGCTGGCCCTGACCATCGCCCTGGTCCTCGGCGCGCCCCTGGCCCGTGCGGCCGAGCCCGTCAAGCCGACCCCGGTGCCGGCCACGACGGTATCGGCCCCTGCCAAGGCGCCACTGCCGCTGGACGAGCTGCGCACCTTCGCCGAAGTCATGGACCGGATCAAGGCGGCCTATGTGGAGCCGGTGGACGACAAGACCCTGCTGGAGAACGCCATCAAGGGCATGCTCAGCAACCTCGACCCGCATTCCGCCTACCTCGGCCCGGAAGACTTCCAGGAGCTGCAGGAAAGCACCAGCGGCGAGTTCGGTGGCCTGGGCATCGAAGTCGGCATGGAAGATGGCTTCGTCAAAGTGGTATCGCCGATCGATGACACCCCGGCCTCGCGCGCCGGCATCGAGGCCGGTGACCTGATCGTCAAGATCAACGGCCAGCCGACCCGCGGCCAGACCATGACCGAAGCAGTCGACAAGATGCGCGGCAAGATCGGCGAGAAAATCACCCTGACCCTGGTGCGCGACGGCGGCACGCCTTTCGACGTGACCCTTGCCCGTGCGGTGATTCAGGTCAAGAGCGTCAAGAGCCAGCTGCTTGAAGACGGCTACGGCTATATCCGCATCACCCAGTTCCAGGTCAAGACCGGCGAAGAAGTCGGCAAGGCCCTGGCCAAACTGCGCAAGGACAACGGCAAGAAGTTGCGCGGCCTGGTCCTCGACCTGCGCAACAACCCCGGCGGCGTGCTGCAGTCGGCGGTGGAAGTGGCTGACCACTTCCTCACCAAAGGCCTGATCGTCTACACCAAGGGCCGTATTGCCAACTCCGAGCTGCGCTTCTCGGCCGACCCGGCCGACGCCAGCGAAGGCGTGCCATTGGTGGTACTGATCAACGGTGGCAGTGCTTCGGCCTCGGAAATTGTCGCCGGCGCCCTGCAGGACCATAAACGTGGCGTGCTGATGGGCACCGACAGTTTCGGCAAAGGTTCGGTACAAACCGTACTGCCGCTGAACAACGATCGCGCCCTCAAGCTCACCACCGCCTTGTACTACACCCCGAACGGCCGCTCGATCCAGGCCCAGGGCATTGTCCCGGACATCGAAGTGCGTCAGGCCAAACTGACCGCCGAGGTGGACAACGACAACTTCAAGGAAGCCGACCTGCAGGGCCACCTGGGCAACGGCAACGGCGGCGCCGACCGACCGTCGAGCAGTGCCAAACGCAAGGATCGTCCGCAGGACAATGACTTCCAGCTGAGCCAGGCCCTCAGCCTGCTCAAGGGCTTGAGCATTACTCACAGCAAGTGATCCCCTGCATGCGTTACCTGTTGTGTCTTCTGCTGTACCTGTTGAGCGGGGCCGTGTTCGCGGCGCCTGCCCAACAGGGCAAGGCCTATATGAGCCTGATCATCGACGATCTTGGCCAGAGCAGCGCCCGCGATAGCCGCACCCTAGCGCTACCCGGCCCGGTGACCATGGCGATCATGCCCGACACCCCTCACGCCACTGAATTTGCCCGCCAGGCCCACAAGGCGGGCAAAACGGTGATCCTGCACATGCCCATGGACCCGGCCACCGGCCCCTATGCCTGGCACCCCGGCACGCCGATAGCGGAACTGGCGCAACGTCTGGATGCGGCCTTGGCCAAGGTGCCCTACGCCGCCGGGATCAACAATCACATGGGCAGCCGCATGACCTCGCAAGCCGAGCCGATGGCCTGGCTGATGGGCGAACTGCAGCGCCGTCACCTGTTCTTCGTCGACAGCCGCACCAGTGCCGCCACCGTCGCCGCCGCCAAAGCCCAAGCGCTCGACCTGGCGCATGTTTCGCGTGATGTGTTCCTCGATGATGTACGTACAGCCGAGGCGATTGCCGGGCAATTGCAGCTTGGCGTCGAGCTGGCGCGTAAACAGGGATCCGCCGTACTGATCGGTCACCCTTATCCGCAAACCCTTGAAGTACTGGAACGTGAAATACCCCGACTCAGGAGCCAGGGCATTGAATTGATCAACCTTCAGCAGATGATTGCCGAGCGCAGCAACCAGGCCATGCCTGCCCATGGCAGCCATGGCGTGTATCGCAATCGCTGAAGCGGCTCACTCGAAAGGTATTACCCCAATGACGTCACTTAACGTCAGATTACCTCGGTAGACCGCCAGCAACTCGTGCGAGCTGCCACGCGCAGCCTCCATCTGCGTTTTCCAGCCCAGCGTGCGCTGCGACCAGATCTTCAAGTGCCCTTTGGCAAACTGATGCGCCGGAGTCATGGCATCCCGATAATGGAAATGTGCCTCCCAAAGGCCTGCGCCTCTTTCATTGCTCCGTGATGGCAAACGCTGGATTTCATAGATATCCAGAAAATCGTTAGGCGAAAGCACTTTTCGCCTGACGGTACGCCTAATGGAAATCTGTTTCTCATTGAACAGGAATCGAAGACTGGCAGCCGTCGGATGGCTAGTCGTCAGGTAGTAACTGGTCAACAGATCCTGCTGCGTGTCCTCCAGACGCGCGATAGCATCCTTCAGCTGCGTGTCAAGATCGCTAGCGACGCCTGTGCTTTCCAGGGCTTTTGAGGCTTCATTGAGTTTCTCGACATGCCCTTCAATCACCGATTGCATGCCAATCGGCTCATCTTTCCCGATATATTGCCTGGCCAGTCTGATGATCGACTCAAGCTGTCCAAGCGCTGCGCGCGCATTCGACCTGGCGGCTCCAACATCCCTGGAGCTGGGTAATGGCTGGACTTCGCTCGCCGGCTCTTCGACTTGCTCCACCCAATGATCATCTTGCCTGTTGAACGTCTTCAACACCTTGGCGCCAGAGGAGTCCCGTTGCTGCACGACGTTAACGCCATTGACCTCCACTTCTTCACCAATAACGCTGCGCCCACTGTGTGTCTGAACTACACGATGCTTGCCGTTACGGCGCTGGTACAAACGAGGCTTGGGTGGAGTAGGTTCGGAAAGCTCTGACTCACGGACCGCCTGGGCCAGTTCATCCTCCGCCGAACCAATCAGGGTGTCGAGGACGCCCCGATAATGCTGGAGTGCGTCAGCTTTGATCGCAACACCACCGGTTTCGCCAAAATACGCCGCGTTCCACTGGAAGGTGCGATAGCTCTTCAATGTCCCCGTCAATACACTGATTCTGTCCGCCGCTGGCAAGTCAAGCGCCGCCAATCCACCATGGGCGCTTCCTGCGCTTTTCAATTCTTCATTCCACAGCTTCTGGTGATACTGGATGAGTATCTCTTCATCGCCCCCCGCCCTGCGATCAAGACATAATTCCGCCAGGTCTTCGAGCAAGCCCATGAGTAGATCGTTGTAGGTAAGCCGACGCTGCTCGATCATTCCCTCTAACTGGACCTGCTTGCTCTGACGTGCCTCGCTCTCGTCCAGGAAAACGATTTCATCATCCTTCAACGTGTCAGTCAGCAGCCAGTCCAGACGTTCCGATGCCCAGACAAGGTCAAAACGCAGCGTCACAGCTTTATCAACTAAAGATCGCACGAAGTCATAGTGCTCAAGCTCAGTGTCGCTGATAGGTTGCACTACCATTTCATTGATGAGCGTTTGCACATTGAGATGGTTGATTGTGGCCGCTAAATCGTTGTAGATAACCACGCAGTGATCGATCAGCTCCTGGCGGATCGCGCCTCGCTGGCGCTTTACAGATGGCATCAACTCTTGTCGGGCAAACTTTGGCTGGACCATGTTCGACAGGACTTTGTCTAACTTCAGGTCCACTTTGATCAGTTCTTTCAGATCCTCAAACACCTGATACTTGGCTGCCAGGGCATCGGCTTTGGCTAACGCGATCCTCCTGTCGAACGCTAGAGTCAAGGTGAGACCGTCCATATTTGCAGGCACTTTAGCCCTCTGGGCCTGCAGCTTTTCGATATAGCTCTCTCGATCGCCCAATGCTGCATTACTCAGGTTGAAACCTTCAGCGACGCGGTTTCGCTCGACGAGGACGGCCTCCTGCTGAGTGTTAAATCCATCAAACGCCTTCTGGTTCTCCTCCCTGACCAGGTCAACTCGCCGTCTCGGCCCGCCAGCCAGCAGACGCAACCCGGAGTCGACACGCCATTGTCCATGCTCTAAAAACAACCAGGGCCCCAAGGTTCCCTTAGCGCTGACCACTCGCACACCTTGCTCTGACACATCGACCCGATAAACATCAGCAGCCAACGCTGCATAGTAATGCCCGCCAATGCTGTACAAACCGTGGGCAGCCCCGGATTCGAGCGGCTGCAGGCCGTTCAGAGAAACGTCTGAGCGCATAGTGAGTAGCGTCTTGCGCTGCTCGCCCGGGAGAACATTGACCCCATGCCTTCCACGCCAGGTAAAGTCCAGCTGCATGCCCAGGCGTTCTCCGAGCGAACCGGGCAAGCCTTGTTTCTCCAGCACCGGCACCAGCTCTATTTCCCCGAACTCCCGTTTTTGGGCCAGAGGCCCTTCAAGTCCGTCAACATCGGGCAAGCGACCGATCACAGACACTTCCCCCTGAGGCAAACGGCTATGGAACAGGACCATGCCCAGATTCAGGAGCAGATCGACCACCGCGGCCGAGCGCTCGAACGCACTGCCCTGGGTAAGTGCCGACAGATCGCTTTTCAATCCGTGGATGCCCTGCACCAGCCAGGCCACGGTAGCTGCGGGTCCACGCAGCAACAAGGTGACCACGTCGAACAGCAACCAGGCACCTTCGGCAAGGATTGCCCAACGGCTCTCGGCATTTGATACTGACTGACGGTCGGCCAGTTCGACCAATAGATCGCGGTTTGCCTTGTAGAGCTTTGCATCGACGTCGATCCGCCAGAATTGCGTGGCAAGACTTGCCGGCTGTACTGATTCCGGCAGCAACGAAGTATCGAGGATCGGTCGCCCCAGATGCGGCTCGCTGAACCCGCCGTGGTCATAGACACTTCGCACTTGCGGCATCAACCAGTCGAGGATGCTGTCCTGCAGTGCTCCTTCCTGACGAATCGCGACCATCATCGCCTCAAGGCTGGCGAATTCCTTGATAGACGAAGAGGCATATAAAGGCCGGTACAACAGCACCAACGCAGGCTGCGCCGAGAACAGCACATACATACCGCTGACCAGATCGGACTCGCTGGCGCCCGGTTCACGCTTGAACGCCAGGGGCATCAGGGTGGTGGCGGGCAGATTCCGGTCGACATCGCCGCGACAGTAGTCAGCGACACACTGCAGGCCCGCCTCACTCAAGGTCCCTCCCAGCTTTGCCTTGAGCGCGCTGAACAGCAGTGAGCAGCGCCACTCCCGGGCAAAACAGGTCACCCGCTGTTCACGGGTCGCTGGGTCGTCGAGTTTTTGTGCTACGTAGTTTGGATAGTGGCCACCAATGTCGACCAGCTCGACCAGGGATTTGACATAGTCGAGCGTCAGCCAGTCCATGATCAACTGCCCTTCTCGGTGCTCGATGGCGGTCAAGGTCGCCCCCTGCAGGGAGCTGAGATTAGCGATGGCAAATTCCGTCAGGGTCATGGTCCTGGTTTCCACCACACCGCCTCCGACCCCCGCCCCCGCGCCACCCGGTATACCCCTGGCAACTGTTAACGTCAGGTTCAAGTCATCAGGAAAGTAGTTGGCATCAACCGGATGATCGGCGAGCAACTGCGTTCGCAAGCGCTGACTGGCATAGCTGTGCAGGTCCAAGACATCGTCGAGCGCCGCAGTGCCCTGCGATTTGGCCTGGGCCAAGGCAAGGTCGAACAATGCGCACTGGTAGGCGAAGCTGTCTCCTGGCGAAGCCCGCAATATGCCTGGCGGCAGCGTGATGCTCGCAGCACTTTGGACGGTGTAACCTGCGATAAACCATTGCGACGGGTCGCTCAGGGCTGCAAAGACCTGCTCCATCTGTGCAACGTCTGCCATCCGCGAGTAGCGCAAGCGCTGCACTGAATCGAGCATGACTTCCAGCAGCAATGCAGCCTGCTGAGCGTAAACGTCACCTTCCAGCTCATAGCGGTTCCAGCTCATTGCATCGAAGCGGTACTGCTCAGCCAGCTCGTCTCGCAGTGCCAAGGCAAAATCATCGAGCGAGGCAAATGTCCTCACCACACTTGAAGGTGAGCACCACAACACCACCGTGCGCTCATCCCATTCACCACTCACCAGCAGGTTCGGCAGTGTTTGCAAGAAACGCTCACCGTCTACTTCGAGCTCTACCTCTACAGTGAATACACTCGGACCGTGCGACCCCCCCTCAAGCAGCCCACGGATGCAGGCTTCCTGCTGAGCATCGAGCTTTTGCCAGGGCAGATTGCGCAGCAATGCCGACTTCAGTGTCTGCTGCAGCCAACGATCGCGACTGACACCCGAGCCTGACCCTGCTTGCCAGTATTCAACTTGGGCTTGCTGGAAATGGTATGGCAATTCGAGCACCAGATCGTTGATGGCCTCAGTGACGCCTTTCAACGCAATGTACTCATGACCATCACTACCCTCGAAGCGGTAGGGTTCAGGGAAGGTCAGCCCGTGCTGCCGGCCATAGGCCTCCTCCAGATCCAGCGCATTTCCGTCCAGTACGGCCTGCAGCAGGACCTCCACCAACGACTCTGACGACTGGGAGTTTCCTGGCCCGGGCTGGGGAACCAATAGGCGAAACGGCGCAGCATCGATTAGTTGCGGTTGGACATTGGCGAGCCTGGGATAGTGCTCGAGTAAAAGCTGCAGGAGCTTTTGCCCGGCAACTTGGCGCAGGGTAGGACGACTGGCGAACTGCAACGCCACGGCGTGCTTGAAATCCGGAGCGGGAGGGTTGGTTGTTGAGCTGCTCATGAACGTAAGACTCCTTACTAACGGTAAGTGCCCAAGCTACTCACCTGTCCATCTGCAGCGGTGTTACATATTGCTGGCCGTCAAGGTCTCGATTGCCCCGAGACAACTGCTCCCCTGCGCCCACCTGGCAACGCTTGATTTATATACCCCTCCCGCCCCGCCAGAGCGCGCCAGTGTATGGCTGGACTACAGGGAGACACCTCATGAACATGATCAACCGACTGAGCCTGGGCGTCGCACTTGCCTGCGCCGTCACCCCTGCTCTGGCGTCGCCACAGGGAGCCGACAGCACGACCTCCTCATTGACCCTGACCAACGCCCAGGGGGAAAGCAGCCAGTGGAATGGCATCGGGCGCTTGAGCAGGCCAGACCACAGCCAGTGCATCGCGACACTGATCGACAGCCGCGACCCGTTGATGCCTTCATCCGGCCCCGCCTATGTCGTCACCGCTGGCCATTGCGTGGACAAACGCAACGGGGTGATCGGCCATGACCTGCCAATCGAGGGTACTGTCAGCTTCAACTATTTTGTCGATACGCAGGACCAGCGCCGTACTGTAGCCCTCAAGCGTAGGGTCTGGAGCAGCATACAGGGTACAGACCTGGCGCTGCTCGAGCTGGATGCAAGCCTGGAGGTACTCATGGCTCACGGCCTGACACCGCTCACGCTTGGCGACAGCCCACCACCAGGCAGCCAGGTCCGGGTGGTCGGCGAACTCTCCTCCCCTGGCCTGGGCCTGGCAACCTGCAGCGAAGTGGACGTGCCTATTTTGCTACAGCACCCTCAGCTACGGCGCAACATCAAGGGCAATGACTGTCCAGGCGTGGGACCGGGCTCATCGGGCAGCCCGGTGATAAACGACAACGCTCAGCTCGTCAGTGTGATCAACAGCATTGTTGTCTCAAGCGACGTCGACGCAGCCCCCTGCGACACCAACAGTCCTTGTCAGCTGGGTGAAGACCAGATCACCGCCAAACCACTCAAGAATACCGCTGTACCGCTCAATCGCCTCAAAGGCTGCTTCACCGCAGGTGTTGCCGACCTGACACTGGATAGCTGCCAACTGTTGCCGGGCTTTCAGTTGCAAGCACAGAGGTGGCCCAGACTGGTCACCAAGATCGCCACGGATGCAGAAGGCAACGACCGCATACCCGGCTGGGACCTGAGCTTCGCCCTCGATACGCCGCGCTACCGCTATAAGGCTGTGCGTGATCCATTGGCCTGCGAAGACCCGCAAAATTACAGCGGTACCATCCCGGCTGCCGAAAACCGCATCGATGACCCGATCGGACCGGAGCCTGGCTGGCACTTCCTCTGTCTGATCGGTGTCGACTCCCCCGAGCACCATCCGTCACCGGCCTTGATGGCCAATAGCTTGAGCCTTGCCGTCAAGCTGCTGCCGGCAGCGCCCGTACCGGCACCGGACATGAGAATCGAGGTGCGCCCAAACGGTAATGTGAAAGTCACCTGGCGCACCGATCCGCCCCACCTCTCGAATTACCGGGTCAAGCGCGGCCCTCCCGCAACCACCGATTGCGACGACCCTGCGGGCCTGCGCCTGCTGCGTCACCAGAGCTATGAGTTCAAGGCCGCGCAACTACCACTCAAACTCTGCACAGTGAGCGAAGACCTGATCGACCAACGTTCTGCGGTACGTACCGATCTGCTCCAATCCGCTTCAACGGATGACTGATGCCAAAACAAAAAGGGGCCCTGCTCTCACAAGCAGGACCCCTTGCGGTGAATCAGCTGTTATCAGCTGTACACACGGCCCAGCAACTGGCGATGGCTCTCGAACTGGTCGAGTACATCACGGGTGATCTGGTCAGGCGTGAAGCCCATCAGGTCGTATTCCTGGCTGCCGTTGTGCAGGTACACCTCGGCACGGTAGAAGCGCTGGCGCACTTCGCTTTCACCTTCGACCGGCGCCTCGCTTGGTGCGGCCAGGTAACCGTCCAGGCTCACTTCGTAGACGAAAGGGTTGCCCTCTTCCATCATCACCCGCAATCCCATGGTCGAACGCGACTGACCGACGCGGGTCTCCACCTCAACGCCGAGGTTGCGCAGCTGCACGGCGGCTTCCTTCAGTGCCGGGCTGACCTGCTTGTCCATGAAACGCTGGACCATCGCCTGGGTCGGCTGCAGGTCGAGCTGGCTCAGGCGCTCGCTGAAACCACGGCGACCGCGGGCTGCCAGCTCGGCTTGTTCCTGTTCGATCTGGCTGTCCTGCTTCATGGCCTTGTACAGGCCGAACATGAACAGCACCAGCACCACCGAGAACGGCAAGCCGGCCAGTACCACCATGGTCTGCATGGCGGCGAAGTTGCCGGCAAACAGCAGACCGATGGTCACCAGGGTGATCACTACCGACCAGAACACCACCATCCAGTGCGGCGCGTCCTCGTCGACCTGGCCGCCTTTGCACGACAGGTTGGCCATCATCACCGCGCCAGAATCGGCCGGGGTGAGGAACAGCACGAAGCCGACGAATACCGCTACACCAATGACAATCTTGGCCGCCGGGAAGAATTCCAGCAGTTGGTAGATCGACATCGACGGCTGCTCAAGCGCGGTCTTGCCCAGCTCCACGGCGCCATGGTTCATCACCAGGTCCAGCGCGGTGTTGCCGAAGATCGACAGCCAGGCCAAGGTGAAGCCCAGCGGAATCAGCAGGACCCCGGCGACCAGTTCACGCACGGTGCGGCCCTTGGAGATACGCGCGATGAACATGCCGACGAACGGGCCCCAGGAAATCCACCAGGCCCAGTAGAACACGGTCCACAGCCCCAGCCAGCGCTCGGACTTGCCCGCCTCGCTTTCGTAGACGTAGAGATCGAAAGTCTTCAGCACGATGCCGTTGAGGTAGTCGCCGATGTTCTGCACGAAACCGTTGAGCAGGTGCAGAGTGTCACCGGCCAGCAGGACGAAGATAAGCAGACCGCTGAACAGGATGATGTTCAGGTTCGACAGGCGTCGGATGCCGTTCTCTACACCGGAAACTGCGGCCACAGTAGCCACTGTGGCCATGACCAGGATCACGATCAGCAGGTTGGTCTTGCTGTGGTCCATGCCGAACAGGTATTCCAGGCCCGAAGACACCTGCATCGAGCCGATACCGAGGTTGGTCACCAGACCCAGCAGCGTCACGAACATGCCGAAGATGTCCACCGCGTGACCGGCGCCACCCTTGACCCAGCGCTCGCCCATCAGCGGGTACAGCGCCGAGCGCAGCGCCAGCGGCTGGTTGTGACGGTAGGCGAAGTAACCCACAGCCAGGCCGACCAGGGCGTAGATCGCCCAGCCGTGCAGGCCCCAGTGCAGGAAGGTCAGCTGCAGGCCCTGGCGCGCAGCCTCGGCGCTGGCAGAAGCACCTTCTGGCGGGTTGAAGTAGTGGTCCAGCGGCTCGGAAGCGCCGAAGTACAACAGCGAGATGCCGATACCCGAGGAGAACAGCATGCCGGCCCAAGCGCCGTAGCTGAAGTCGGGTTTGTCGTCCTTGCCGCCAAGCTTGAGCTTGCCGAAGCTGGAGAAGGCCAGGACGACCACGAATACCAGGTAGCCGCCGATCACCAGCATGTAATACCAGCCGAAGCTGCGTGTCAGCCAGGTCTGGGCAACGTTGAGCACTTCGCCGGCTTTTTCAGGTACCGCGATAAGCAAGGCAGTCAACACGAGGATCAGCAACGCGGAGGTGATGAACACCACGCGGTTGACCCGGACCCTCTCAGTAGGGGTCTTGGTAAGGGAGGCAGAACTCATTGCACGTAGGCTCCGGGCAGTGCGAGAGAAACGAAACGACCTTTGCCTGAGCAAATGGTGCAATAGCCCCACTGCGTCAGGTGTTATAAAAGCACCTTGGAAAACCGTGATCCCGAATCGATTGCGTTGAAAAAAAACAGAACGAAAACCCCGCTCCGAGGGTTGACCGTGCAGTCCTCGACCGCTCGGCAGATCTGTTCAACGCGCCGCTTACACCCGTCAACACCTTGTATTTCGGGGGTTCCACGCCTTTTTGGGGTGCCAATTTGGGCCAACTGACGACAGGAAAAACCTGTCAATGGCACAGATTGTCGCAGAGCTTATTCTTTGTTGATTGAACGTTCAATCAAAACAAAATAGACTGGCCTTCGCCGAGGCAGCCGCTCGTCGACTGCTCGCAGGCCTGAGGAGATTTGCAAGATGCCCAAGGTCGGTATGCAACCCATCCGCCGCCAGCAGTTGATCGAAGCCACTTTGCTGGCCATCGACCAGGTCGGCATGGGTGACGCCAGCATTGCGCTGATCGCCCGTTTGGCCGGTGTGTCGAATGGCATCATCAGTCACTACTTTCAGGACAAGAACGGCCTGATCGCAGCGACCATGCGGTATTTGATGAGCGTGCTGAACGAGAACGTCGTCACCAACCGGCAGGCGCTCAAGGACAACAGCCCGCGTGCCCACCTGCAGGTGATCATCGAAGGCAACTTCGACGCCAGCCAGGTCAACGGCCCGGCAATGAAAACCTGGTTGGCCTTCTGGGCCTCCAGCATGCACCAGCCGTCTTTGCACAGGTTGCAGCGGATCAACGATCACCGCTTGTATTCCAACCTGTGCTGCCAGTTCCGTCGCGCCCTGCCGTTGCCTGAAGCACGCAGCGCGGCCCGCGGGCTGGCAGCGTTGATCGACGGTCTGTGGCTGCGCGGTGCGTTGTCCGGAGACGCCTTCGACACCGACCAGGCGAAACAAATCGCTTACGAATACATGGATCTACAACTGGCGAAGCAGACGAGCCTGGACACATACACCCAGGCCTCTGAACCACTACGCGCCGCAATTGCCAAACCGGCAGGAGCGTCGCTCGGATAGCCAAAAACACAATGCACTTGCGAGGACACTATGGCCCGTTTCGAACTGCAAAAACTCTACATTGATGGTGGTTATGTCGACGCTTCCAGCGACGCTACCTTCGACGCCATCAACCCGGCCAACGGCGAAGTCCTCGCTCAGGTGCAACGTGCCACTCAAGCAGACGTCGAGCGCGCAGTAGAAAGCGCCGAGCGTGGCCAGAAAGTCTGGGCGGCGATGACCGCCATGCAGCGTTCGCGCATCCTGCGCCGTGCCGTCGACATCCTGCGCGAGCGCAACGATGAGCTGGCGGCCCTGGAAACCCTGGACACCGGCAAGTCCTACTCGGAAACCCGCTACGTCGACATCGTCACCGGCGCTGACGTACTGGAATACTACGCAGGCCTGGTGCCAGCCATCGAAGGCGAGCAGATCCCGCTGCGCGACAGCTCGTTCGTCTACACCCGCCGCGAGCCGCTGGGCGTGACCGTCGGTATCGGCGCCTGGAACTACCCGATCCAGATCGCCCTGTGGAAATCCGCACCCGCCCTCGCGGCCGGTAACGCGATGATCTTCAAGCCGTCGGAAGTCACCTCGCTGACCACCCTGAAACTGGCCGAAATCTACACCGAAGCCGGCCTGCCAGACGGCGTATTCAACGTTCTGACCGGCAGCGGCCGTGAAGTCGGCACCTGGCTGACCGAGCACCCGCGCATCGAGAAAGTTTCCTTTACCGGCGGCACCACCACCGGCAAGAAAGTCATGGCCAGCGCCTCGAGCTCCTCGCTCAAGGAAGTCACCATGGAACTGGGCGGCAAGTCGCCACTGATCATCTGCGAAGACGCCGACCTCGATCGCGCCGCCGACATCGCCATGATGGCCAACTTCTACAGCTCGGGTCAGGTCTGCACCAACGGCACCCGCGTATTCGTCCCTGCCTCGATGAAAGCGGCCTTCGAAGCCAAGATCGCCGAGCGCGTTGCCCGTATCCGCGTTGGCAACCCTGAAGACGAAAACACCAACTTCGGCCCGCTGGTCAGCTTCGCCCACATGGAAAGCGTGCTGGGCTACATCGCCAAAGGCAAGGAAGAAGGCGCACGCGTTCTGTGTGGCGGCGAGCGTCTGACCGACGGTGAATTCGCCAAGGGCGCGTTCGTGGCACCAACCGTGTTCACCGACTGCCGTGACGACATGACCATCGTCAAGGAAGAAATCTTCGGCCCAGTGATGAGCATTCTTTCCTACGAAACCGAGGAAGAAGTCATCCGTCGCGCCAACGATACCGAGTACGGCCTGGCCGCTGGCGTCTGCACCAACGACATCAGCCGCGCCCACCGCATCATCCACCAGCTGGAAGCCGGTATCTGCTGGATCAACGCCTGGGGCGAATCGCCTGCTGAAATGCCGGTTGGCGGCTACAAGCAGTCCGGTGTCGGCCGTGAAAACGGCGTGAGCTCGCTGGCTCAGTACACTCGCATCAAGTCGGTACAGGTCGAGCTGGGCAACTACAACTCGGTGTTCTAAGCACCCCTGTAGCCGCGCCCGGTCCGCAAAGCCCGGGCGCCCCCGCTTTCCTGTCTACTGCCAAAATGAGGGAACAGAAATGTCCCATGAATTCGATTACATCATCGTCGGTGCCGGCTCTGCCGGTAACACCCTGGCGACCCGCCTGACCGAAGACGAAGGCGTTACCGTCCTGCTGCTGGAAGCCGGTGGCCCGGACTACCGCGCCGACTTCCGCACCCAGATGCCAGCTGCCCTGGCCTTCCCGCTGCAGGGTCGCCGCTACAACTGGGCTTACGAGACCGATCCCGAGCCGCACATGGACGGCCGCCGGATGGAATGCGGTCGCGGCAAGGGCCTGGGTGGTTCGTCGCTGATCAACGGCATGTGCTACATCCGTGGCAACGCCATGGACTTCGACGGCTGGGCAGAACTGCCAGGCCTGCAGGACTGGACCTACCTGGACTGCCTGCCGTACTTCCGCAAAGCGGAAACCCGCGACATCGGCGCGAACGACTACCACGGTGGCGAAGGCCCGGTCAGCGTGACCACGCCGAAAGCCGGCAACAACCCGCTGTTCCACGCCATGGTCGAAGCCGGCGTGCAGGCCGGTTACCCGCGCACCGAAGACCTCAACGGCTACCAGCAGGAAGGCTTCGGTCCGATGGACCGTACCGTGACGCCTAAAGGCCGTCGCTCCAGCACCGCCCGCGGCTACCTGGACACCGCCAAGAAGCGCTCGACCCTGACCATCGTCACCCACGCCCTGACCGATCGCGTCGTGTTCGACGGCAAGCGAGCCATTGGCGTGACCTACCTGGTCGGCGCCAGCGAAGAGCGCGTGGAAGCCCGTGCACGCAAAGAAGTCATCGTCTGCAGCGGCGCCATTGCCTCGCCGCAACTGCTGCAACGCTCCGGTGTCGGCCCGGCCGAACTGCTGAAAAGCCTCGACATTCCGGTGGTCCACGACCTGCCGGGCGTCGGCGAAAACCTCCAGGACCACCTGGAACTGTACCTACAGTACGCCTGCACCCAGCCGGTCTCCCTGTACCCGTCGCTGCTCTGGTACAACCAGCCGGCCATCGGTGCCGAGTGGCTGTTCAACGGTACCGGTATCGGCGCCAGCAACCAGTTCGAGGCCGGTGGTTTCATCCGTACCCGTCCAGAATTCAAATGGCCGAACATCCAGTACCACTTCCTGCCGGTTGCGATTAACTACAACGGCAGCAACGGCGTACAGGAACACGGCTTCCAGGCGCACATGGGTTCGATGCGTTCGCCTAGCCGCGGCCGTATCCAGGCCAAGTCGAAAGACCCGCGCCAGCACCCGAGCATCCTGTTCAACTACATGGCTACCGAGCAGGACTGGCAGGAATTCCGTGACGGCATCCGCCTGACCCGCGAAATCATGGCCCAGCCGGCGCTGGACCCTTACCGTGGTCGCGAGATCAGCCCGGGTGCCGATGTGCAGACCGACGAAGAACTGGACACGTTCATCCGCGAGCACGCCGAAACCGCGTTCCACCCGTCCTGCTCGTGCAAGATGGGTACCGACGACATGGCGGTGGTCGATGGCCAGGGTCGCGTGCATGGCATGCAGGGTCTGCGTGTGGTCGATGCCTCGATCATGCCGATCATCATCACCGGCAACCTCAACGCCACCACGATCATGATCGCCGAGAAAATCTCCGACAAGATCCGTGGCCGCCAGCCGTTGCCGCGTAGCACTGCCAAGTACTACGTTGCCAATGACGCACCGGTCAAAGGCAAAGCGATGCGTGAAGTGAAGCAGGCCTGATGCATCGCGGGGCAAGCCCGCTCCCACCGTGGTTGTGTTTAACCTGTGGGAGCGGGCTTGCCCCGTGATAAGGCCCGCCAAAGCAACACAAATCAGGCACCCGATGGGTGCCTTTTTTGTGCCTGCGATTAACCCTTTACAGCCCGCCAACTCCTCAGGTTAGAATCCTTGGCACGCGACCTGCTTATCCACAGCAAACCGCCCCCTTCCTGCTTTGCCCCGGAGTACTGCCTTTGGATGCGTCCACCATCAATAGCCTGTTCTTGATCGGCGCATTGCTGGTAGGTGCAAGTATCCTGGTCAGCTCACTGTCATCGCGGCTGGGCATCCCGATCCTGGTCATCATCCTCGCCGTCGGCATGCTCGCCGGCGTGGATGGCGGCGGCATCATCTTCAACAACTACCCGACCGCCTACCTGGTGGGCAACCTGGCGCTGGCGGTGATCCTCCTCGACGGCGGCTTGCGCACGCGCGTGGCGAGTTTCCGCGTGGCCCTGTGGCCGGCGTTATCGCTGGCCACGGTCGGCGTGCTGATCACCACCGGACTCACCGGCATGGTCGCCGCCTGGCTGTTCAACCTGAGCCTGATCCAGGGCCTGCTGATCGGTGCCATTGTCGGCTCCACCGACGCCGCAGCGGTGTTCTCGCTACTCGGCGGCAAAGGCCTGAACGAACGGGTAACCGCGACCCTGGAGATCGAATCGGGCAGCAACGACCCGATGGCGGTGTTCCTTACCGTCACGCTCATCGACATGATCGCCAGCGGCCAGACCGGCCTGCACTGGAGCCTGCTCACCCACCTGCTGCGCGAGTTCGGTATCGGCGGCCTGATGGGCCTCGGTGGCGGCTGGCTGATGCTGCAGCTGGTCAACCGCATCAACCTGGCGGGCGGCCTCTATCCGATCCTGGTGATTGCCGGTGGCCTGGTGGTGTTCTCCCTGACCAACGCCTTGCACGGCAGCGGCTTCCTCGCCGTGTACCTGTGCGGCCTGGTGCTGGGCAACCGGCCGATCCGCAGCCGCCACGGCATTCTGCACATGCTCGACGGCATGGCCTGGCTGGCACAGATCGGCATGTTCCTGGTCCTCGGCCTGCTGGTCACCCCGCATGACCTGCTGCCGATCGCCCTGCCCGCCCTGGGCCTGGCGCTGTGGATGATCATCTTTGCCCGGCCGCTGTCGGTGATTGCCAGCCTGCTGCCGTTCAAGGCCTTCCACGGCCGTGAGAAAGCCTTTATCTCCTGGGTCGGCCTGCGCGGCGCGGTACCGATCATTCTCGCGGTGTTCCCGTTGATGGCCGGGCTGCCCGATGCCCAGCTGTTCTTCAACCTGGCGTTCTTTATCGTCCTGGTCTCGCTGCTGGTACAAGGCACCAGCCTGCCGTGGATGGCCAAGCTGCTCAAGGTCACGGTGCCACCCGACCCGGCGCCGATCTCGCGCTCGGCCCTGGAAGTGCACATCACCAGCGAGTGGGAACTGTTCGTCTACCGCCTCGGTGCCGAAAAATGGTGCATCGGCGCCGCCCTGCGTGAGCTGAAAATGCCCGAAGGCACGCGTATCGCCGCCCTGTTTCGTGGCCAGCAACTGCTCCATCCGTCGGGAAGTACCACCCTGGAAGTCGACGATCTGCTGTGCGTGATCGGCCACGAACACAACCTGCCGGCCCTCGGCAAGCTGTTCAGCCAGGCCCCGCAACGCGGTCTGGATTTGCGCTTCTTTGGTGACTTCGTGCTCGAAGGTGACGCAGAACTGGGGGCTGTAGCGGCATTGTACGGTTTGCAGCTCGACGGCCAGGACCCGCATATGCCGCTCAGCCGCTTCATCGCCCAGAAGGTTGGGGGTGCGCCGGTGGTCGGTGACCAGATCGATTGGAACAACACCCTGTGGACGGTGGCTGTGATGGAGGGGAACAAGATCAGCAAAGTGGGCGTCAAATTCCCCGAAGGAACTCGACCGGGCCCCGGCTTGTTCCTTTAAACTCAAAACTTCGCCCCTGGTTGCAAGAATTTTCTGCCTATGTCTCTGCGCACCTCCATATGCGCAGCCCTGCTCGGGCTGTGTCTGTCACTCTCCTACGCCTGGGCGGCAGAACCGCCAACCCGTGCGTCCATCCAACACAGCCTGGACAAGATCGCCGAGCGCAAACTGCCGGAAGCCGAGCAAAAGGCTCTGCAGCAGGTTCTCGAACAGACCCTGACTTTCCTCAGTACCAAGGAAGACAGCGAGAAAAAGCTCGTCGCCCTCAAGCAGCAGCTCAGCGATGCGCCGCGCCAGACCAGCGAGAACCAGCGCGAGCTGCTCAAACTCAATGACAGCAAGGTGGTCGCCGTCGCCCAGCGCTATGCCGCGCTGAGCGTACCGCAGCTGGAACAGTTGCTGGCCGAGCGCACCACCGAGCAAGGCGAACTGCAGAAAGCCCTGTCTGAAGCCAACAGCCTGACCATTACCTCGCAGACCCGTCCGGAGCGGGCCCAGGCTGAAATCAGCGCCAACCAGACCCGCGCCCAGCAGATCAACACCAGCCTCAAGCTCGGCAAGGATGGCGGTAAACCGCTGACCGCCGACCTGCGCAACCAGCTCAACGCCGAACTGGCGGCGATCAACGCCGTGACCCTGCTGCGCCGCCAGGAACTGGCCGGCAACAGCCTGCTGCAAGACCTGGGCAACAGTCAGCACGACCTGCTGATCGAGCGTGCCACACGCCTGGAACAAGAAATCCAGGACATGCAGACGCTGATCAACCAGAAGCGCCTGGCCCAGTCGCAACAGACCGTTACCGAGCAGTCCATCGAAGCGCAAAAGGCCGGCGGCAGCACCTTGCTGGCCACCGAAAGCGCCGCCAACCTGAAGCTCTCCGATTACCTGCTGCGCAGCACCGACCGCCTCAACGAGCTGACCCAGCAGAACCTCAAGACCAAACAGCAACTGGACAGCCTGACCCAGGCCGACCAGGCCCTGGATGAGCAGATCAGTGTGCTCAAGGGCAGCCTGTTGCTGTCGAAGATCCTCTACAAGCAGAAACAGGCGCTGCCGCACCTGAAGGTCGACCGCAACCTCGCCGACCAGATCGCCGATATCCGCCTGTACCAGTTCGAGATCAACCAGCAGCGCGAGCAGATCACCAGCCCGAGCAGCTACGTCGACAAACTGCTTGCCAATCAGCCTCAGGAAAACGCCACCCCGCAACTGCGTAAAGCCTTGCTGGAAGTGGCAATCACCCGTAGTGATCTGCTTGAACGACTCAATCGCGAACTGAGCGCCCTGCTCAACGAATCCATCACCCTGCAACTGAACCAGAAGCAGCTGCTGAGTACCTCGCAGAGCTTGCGCACCACCCTCGACGAGCAGATGTTCTGGATCCCGAGCAACAAGCCACTGGACCTGGAATGGCTGGGTACGGTGCCTGAGCGCCTGAAAAAGCAACTGATCAGCCTGCCCTGGGGTTCCGGAATCAAGGAGCTCGGCGACGGCCTGACCCAGCGCCCGCTGCTGTTCCTGCCCTTGCTGCTGTTGATCGGCGCCCTGCTGTGGCGGCGCAAGTACCTGTATGGCCGATTGAACAAGGTTCACCAGGACGTCGGCCACTTCAAGCGTGACAGCCAGTGGCACACGCCTCAGGCCATTCTGATCAACATTCTCCTGGCCATGCCCCTGAGCCTGGGCCTGGCCCTCTGCGGCCTGGCCCTGCAGATCGATGCCCGCGGGCAGAACGCCAACCTCGGCGCCGCGCTGTTTCAGATCGCCCAGGCCTGGCTGGTGTTCTACACCGCGTACCGGATACTGGCGCCAGGCGGCGTGGCTGAACTGCATTTCCGCTGGGACAAGCCGCAAGTCGAGTTCCTGCGCCGCTGGATTCGCCGTCTGGGTGCAGTGGTACTGGCGCTGGTCGGCGTTGTCGCGGTGGCAGAACATCAGCCCTCGGCGCTGGCCGACGACGTGCTCGGCATTGGCGTGGTGCTGACCTGCTATGCCCTGATGACCTGGCTGCTCAGCCGCCTGCTACTCAGCAGCCCGGCGCACCGCAACACCTCACTGTTCCGCCAGGCTGTGGGCGTAGCTTTCACTGCCTTGCCGGTCGCCTTGTTCATCGCCGTGTGCTTCGGTTACTACTACACCGCGCTGAAGCTCACCGACCGCCTGATCGACACCCTCTACCTGCTGATGTTCTGGCTGGTGATCGAGGCCGCGTTCGTTCGTGGTCTGGCCGTTGCCGCCCGGCGCCTGGCTTACCAGCGGGCGCTGAGCAAGCGTCAGGCGACCACCAAGGAAGGCCTCGATGGCGAAGTGATTGTCGAAGAGCCGACCCTCGACATCGAACAGGTCAACCAGCAGTCCCTGCGCCTGATCCGCCTGGCCCTGCTCGGCGGCTTCATCGGTGCGCTGTACTGGGTCTGGTCCGACCTGATCAGCGTGGTGGCCTACCTCGACAATATCACCCTGTACGAGTACACCAGCGGCACCGGCGCGGCCATGAGCATGGTGCCGATCAGCCTCAGCGACATGCTCGGCGCCCTGGTGATCATCGGCATTACCTTCGCGCTGGCGCGCAACTTGCCGGGCCTGCTCGAAGTACTGGTGCTGTCGCGCCTGAACCTGGCCCAGGGCAGCGCCTACGCCACCACCACGCTGCTGTCCTATGTGATTGCCGGGGTCGGCTTCGTCTCCACGCTCTCGGCCCTCGGCGTCAGCTGGGACAAACTGCAGTGGCTGGTGGCCGCACTGTCGGTGGGCCTGGGCTTCGGCATGCAGGAGATCTTCGCCAACTTCATCTCCGGCATCATGATCCTGTTCGAGCGTCCGGTACGGATCGGCGACACCATCACCATCGGCAACCTGTCCGGCACGGTGAGCAAGATCCGTATCCGCGCCACGACCATTACCGACTTCGACCGCAAGGACATCATTGTCCCGAACAAGACCTTCATCACCGGGCAACTGATCAACTGGTCGCTGACCGACACCATCACCCGCGTCACCCTCAAGCTCGGTGTCGACTATGGCTCGGACCTGGACCTGGTACGCACCCTGCTACTCAAGGCCGCCAACGACAACCCGCGGGTGCTCAAGGAGCCGGAGCCGATTGTCTACTTCCTGAACTTCGGTGAAAGCACCCTGGACCATGAACTGCGCATGCACGTGCGCGACCTCGGTGACCGCAACCCGGTACTCGATGAGATCAACCGCTTCATCAACAAGGAATTCAAGAAGCAGAAGATCAACATCTCGTTCCGGCAGATGGAGGTTTACCTGAAGAACATGCAGGGCCAGGAATACAAAATGGTCCCGGTGGAGAGTCTGGACAAGACCGTGACTCAGCCGCTGAGCGATGACCACAAGCCAAACGACGCGGCACCCGGCAAAACCGCCTGACTGGACGTAGACGGCCATACCCTTGCAGAATGATCGGATATTCTGCAGGAGATGGCCGTTGAAAGCCCTCGACGAACTGACCTTCGACAACCGTTTTGCCCGCCTCGGCGACGCCTTTTCTACCTCGGTGCTACCTGACCCGATTGCCGAGCCACGCCTGGTGGTGGCCAGCGAGGCCGCCATGGCCCTGCTGGACCTGGAGCCGACCGAGGCGCACTCGCCGATGTTCGCCGAGCTGTTTGGCGGCCACAAGCTCTGGAGCGAGGCCGAGCCGCGGGCGATGGTCTATTCCGGACACCAGTTCGGTGGCTATAACCCGCGCCTGGGCGATGGCCGCGGCCTGCTGCTGGGCGAGGTCTACAACGACGCCGGCGAGCATTGGGACCTGCACCTCAAGGGCGCGGGAGAAACGCCTTACTCGCGCATGGGCGACGGCCGTGCGGTACTGCGCTCGTCGATCCGCGAATTCCTCGCCAGCGAAGCCCTGCACGCCCTGGGCATCCCCAGCAGCCGCGCCTTGTGCGTGATCGGCTCAAGCACACCGGTATGGCGTGAAACCCAGGAGCGCGCGGCGATGCTCCTGCGCCTGGCGCCGAGCCATGTGCGCTTCGGGCATTTCGAGTATTTCTACTACACCCGCCAGCCCGAGCAGCAACGCATCCTCGCCGAGCATGTGCTGAAACTGCATTTCCCCGAATGCCAGACCGAGCCGGAACCGTACCTGGCGATGTTTCGCAGCATCGTCGAGCGCAACGCCGAACTGATCGCCCTGTGGCAAGCCTATGGCTTCTGCCACGGGGTGATGAACACCGACAACATGTCGATCCTCGGCATCACCTTCGACTTCGGCCCGTTCGCCTTCCTCGACGACTTCGACGCCAACTTCATCTGCAATCATTCCGATGACCAAGGCCGCTACAGCTACAGCAACCAGGTGCCCATCGCCCACTGGAACCTCAGCGCCCTGGCGCAGGCGCTGACGCCGTTCATCAGTGTCCCGGCGCTGCAAGAAACCCTGGCGCTGTTCCTGCCGCTGTACGAAGCCCATTACCTGCACCTGATGCGCCGACGCCTGGGCCTGCAGCGTGCAGAGGAGAACGACAAGGCACTGATCGAACGCCTGTTGCAACTGATGCAGCCCGGCGCGGTGGATTACACCCTGTTCTTCCGCAAGCTGGGCGACCAGCCCGCCGAACAGGCGCTGCAGGTGGTGCGCGATGACTTTGTCGACCTGGCCGGTTTCGACCGCTGGGCCGTGGATTACCTGGCCCGCATCGCTCGTGAACCCGACAACGCCGAAGGCCGTCGCGAGCGTATGCACGCGGTCAATCCGCTGTACATCCTGCGCAACTATCTGGCCCAGCGCGCCATCGAGGCCGCTGAAGGCGGTGACTACGAAGAAGTGCGGCGCCTGCATCAGGTGCTGTGCAAGCCGTTCGAGGAGCAGCCGGGAATGCAGGCCTATGCCGAACGACCGCCGGAGTGGGGCAAGCATCTGGAGATCAGTTGCTCGTCCTGACCCGGTAGGAGCGGGCTTGTTGTGGGAGCTGGCTTGCCCCGCGATGCTCTGTAACTGACAAACCGCAATCGCGGGGCAAGCCCGCTCCCACAGACAGCCGCCCCACAGCCAAATCCTGGAGTACCGATGACCGATCCACTGCTAATACCCTGCCCGCACTGCAACGGCCTGAACCGCATCCCCGCTGAGCGCCTCGGCGATACGCCAAAATGCGGCCGCTGCAAAAACCCGGTGCTACTGAGCAAGCCCTTCGACCTCAAGCAAGGCGACTACGCCAGCCAGATCAAGGGCGACCTGCCGTTGCTGATCGACGTCTGGGCCGACTGGTGCGGGCCATGCAAGTCCTTCGCGCCAATCTTCGAACAGGCTGCCAGCCAGTTGAGCGGGCGCTGCCGCCTGGCCAAGCTGGACAGCGAGGCCAATCAGCAACTGGCGGGGCAACTGGCAATTCGTTCGATTCCCAGCCTGATCCTGTTCAAGAACGGTAGGGAAGTGGCGCGCCAGAGCGGTGCATTTCCACTCCAGCAGCTACTGGAGTGGTTACGCAGCCAGGGGATCTAGGCGTTTTCTTCCAGCAGTGCGTGCAACTCGACAAACTGCTGGGTCAGCTTGTGCCGGGGCTCCAGGTGGATCAACGGCAGGTTGGCCTGGTGCGACTCGCGCATCTTCACCGAACTGTTGAGGTACACCGGTAGCACCGGCAGACCTTCAGCCAGCAGCTCGTCGAGCATCTGCTGCGGCAAGCTGGCCCGGGCCTGGAACTGGTTGACGACAATGCCTTCGACTTGCAGGTCTTCATTGTGGTCGTCCTTGAGTTCTTCGATTTCGGCCAGCAGGCCATACAGCGCCTGGCGGGAAAAACTGTCGCAATCGAAGGGAATCAACACGCGATCAGCAGCGATCAGCGCAGAAACCGCGTAAAAATTCAGGGCTGGCGGGGTATCCAGATAGATCCGGTCGTAGTCCTCTTCCAGCTCGTCGAGCAGTTTGCGCAGCTTGTTGATCTTGTGCTTGGCCTCAAGCTTGGGCTGCAGGTCGGCCAGCTCGGCGGTGGCAGTCACCACATGCAGGTTGTCGAAGGGGGTTTCGTAGATATCGACCTTGTTCTTCTTGGCAAACGGACCGGATGACAGGGTCTGCTTGAAGAAATCGGCAATGCCCATGGGAATGTCCTCGCCGGTCAGCCCGGTGAGGTACTGGGTCGAGTTGGCCTGGGCATCCAGGTCGATCAGCAAGGTTCGATAGCCTTCATTGGCACTTACTGCCGCCAGGTTGCAGGCAATGCTCGACTTGCCCACACCACCTTTCTGATTGAACACCACGCGCCGCATGGAAAGACCTCCGTGTATCTGGGAATGACCGAGTATGTCGGCGCAGCGCCGGTTTAGCCAGCACCATCCAGCCCCTCAAATCAATGAATCGGCTTGCCGCACAGCAATGCTGCAAAGGTATCGGCCATCACCGACGACGATTCACGCCGCTGCACCAGCCATACCGCCGTGTCCGCGCCCTCGTCGAGCAGTTCGCGGTACACCACGCCATCGATGCGCATGCGCTGGAACGAGGCCGGCAATACCGACACCCCCAGGCCCGCTGACACCAAACCGATGATGGTCATCGCCTCGCCGGCCTCCTGGGCAAAGTGCGGGCTGAAGCCCGCCTGCCGGGCCAGGCTCAACAACTGCGCGTACAGGCCGCTGCCGTAACTGCGCGGAAAGAACACGAACGGCTGCTCGGCCAGCGCCGCCATGTACAACCCGCCTTCACTACCCTGGGCCAGCGGATGCGCAGCGTTGATTACCGCGACCAAGGGCTCACGAAACAACTCCGTGGCCACCAGGCTTTCCGGCAGAGCCAAGGGCCGTATCAGGCCGACTTCAATACTTTCATCGAGCACCGCGTCGGCCACCGCCTGACTGCTCATCTCCTTGAGATTCAGGTGCACGGCCGGAAACCGTTGGCGAAAGGCGTAGATCGCTTTAGGGATCGTGGAGTTGAAAGGCGCCGATGAGGTGAAGCCGATCTTCATCTCGCCCAGCTCACCCAGCTGCGCCCGGCGGGCGACATCGGCGGCCTTGTCGACCTGGGCCAGCACCAGTCGTGCCTCTTCGAGAAACAGGCGCCCCGCCTCACTGAGTTCGACACGACGATTGGTCCGCTCGAACAGACGCGCCCCAAGCTCCTGCTCCAGGGCCTGGATTTGCTGGCTCAAGGGCGGTTGAGAAATCCCCAGGTTCTGCGCCGCCCGGCCAAAATGCAGCTCTTCGGCGACAGCAATGAAGTAACGCAGGTGGCGCAATTCCATGGCAACTCCAATAGGTCGTAAAACCTCTTAAACATGTCGAACAATATATTGGAAATGATCATTAGCCAGCTATATGCTTTTTTCACTGCCTGACAGGCCGTAGCGCCCCCGAGGTCATCCGTGAAAACTGCTGTTGCTCCACACGTCCACGAACTGCCCCCCGCCCCGCTCGACGAGATCGTCGCAAGCCTGAACGAACGCTGGATCGAAAAGGGCACCCCGGCCTTTTTGCGTACCGTACTGGCGCTGTTCTGCGGCGGCTTTGCCACCTTTGCCCTGCTCTACTGCGTGCAGCCGATGATGCCGCTGCTGTCCCAGGAATTCTCCATCAGCGCTGCGCAAAGCAGCCTGATTCTCTCGGTCTCGACCGGCATGCTGGCGGTCGGCCTGCTGATCACCGGGCCCATCTCGGATCGCATCGGGCGCAAGCCGGTGATGGTGTTTGCCCTGTTCTGCGCGGCCCTGTGCACCCTCGTCAGTGCGCTAATGCCCAGCTGGCACGGCGTGCTGCTGACCCGTGCGCTGCTGGGGCTGTCGCTGAGCGGTCTGGCGGCCGTGGCGATGACGTATCTGAGCGAAGAGATCCATCCACAGCACATTGGTCTGGCCATGGGCCTGTATATCGGTGGCAACGCCATTGGCGGCATGAGCGGTCGCCTGATCACCGGGGTTCTGATCGATTTCGTCAGCTGGCACACGGCACTGCTGGTGATTGGCAGCCTGGCTCTGATCGCGGCAGTAGTGTTCTGGAAAGTGCTGCCCGAGTCGCGAAACTTTCGCCCGCGCTCACTGCACCCGCGTAGCCTGCTGGAGGGCTTTACCCTGCACTTTCGCGATGCCGGGCTGCCCTGGCTGTTCCTCGAAGCCTTCCTGCTGATGGGCGCCTTCGTCACCCTGTTCAACTACATCGGCTATCGCCTGCTGGCCGAGCCTTATCACATGAGCCAGGCGTTGGTCGGCTTGCTGTCGGTGGTGTACCTGTCGGGCATCTACAGCTCGGCGCAGATCGGTGCCCTGGCCGACAAACTGGGGCGGCGCAAAGTGTTCTGGGGCACCATCCTGCTGATGTTCAGCGGTTTGCTGATGACCCTGTTCAGCCCTTTGCCGCTGGTGATCATCGGCATGCTGGTGTTCACCTTCGGCTTCTTCGGCGCGCACTCGGTGGCCAGTAGCTGGATTGGCCGGCGCGCGACCAAAGCCAAAGGCCAGGCGTCATCGTTGTACCTGTTCAGTTACTACGCGGGATCGAGTGTGGCCGGGACGGCCGGTGGGGTGTTCTGGCACCAGGGCGGATGGAACGGGATCGGGCTGTTCATTGGCAGCTTGCTGGTGGTGGCGTTGCTGGTGGCACTGCACTTGAGCCGGTTGCCGGTCAAAGCCTGAATGCCATCGCGGGGCAAGCCCGCTCCCACCGGTGGGAGCGGGCTTGCCCCGCGATGCTCTATTAGTTAACTACCTCAACCAGATCAACATCCACTTCACGGCTCATCAAGTGCTTCTCGACTTCACCGGTCAGCTTGACCTTGGTCTTGTCATTGAAGGCCACTGGCGGCATGTCTTCCTTGTCGATTTCGACAGTGATGGTGCCAGTGCTGTCCTTGAATTCGAACTTGTCATCGTTGTTCAGCTTCTTCACCACGAAGCCTTGCAGCACCACCGGGGTGTCATCGGCAGCATCGTTGGCTGCAGAGACGGTAGTCACCGGCTGAGCACCTGGACCGGTATAACCGGCTGCCAGAGCAGCGGTGCTGAACAACGGGGCAAGCAGCAGAGCGAGGTAGCGGGTTTTCATGAGTCTTGTCCATTTCAAGTTTTGATGGGCCCAGCATAACCATCGCAACTGAATTCAAACTTAATCGCCCCAGCCCTTGATGTTGATCTGCATACGCCGCAGCACCCGGCGACCGGAACACTCATGCCAGATGACCGCCAGGATATGCCCCGCAACCAACAACGCCAGCACAAGCGAGGAAAGCCGGTGCAGCAGGTTGAACCCTTCCAACCATTCAGGCGCGTGCAGGAGTTGCGGAATCTGTACCCAACCGAACAGATCGATGGGCCGCGCCATCATCAGCACGCCAGTCAGCAGCACCAACGCGGTTACGCCATACAGCAGAAGATGGACGATACGCGCCAGTCCAGCTGGCTCCCCTACCCTTGGTGGGGCCGCCCAACGCAACCAGCAGCGCATCACGAACAGCGGAATGAACAACGTGGTCAGCGCCACATTGAAGTCGGCAATCGCCTGGCCCAACGGGGTATGCATTGCAAACAGCAGTACATAGCCAGCGCTAAGCAGGGTCCATAGGATGACCCCGGCCGACAGCCAGTGCAGCAGCACCTGCATCCCCGGATAACGCTGTGTACACGCCTGAAAATCATATTGCATGAATGACTCGCCCTCTCGCTCCTGAGCCGCCACCGGCGGATGAACAAGAGGGTATGGGAATCGTCAAACCGACCCAGCCGGAGCGATTTCCCCCAAGCCCTGCAAATCCCCAAAGCGCTTGCCTTTTCGGCGCACAAACAAAAACGCCCGACACACAGTCGGGCGTTTTCTTACATCACTTGCTCTCAGACGTGATACTGCGCCGACAACTCGTGCACGGCGTTGATGAACGCGCCAGCATGCTCCGGATCGACTTCCGGAGTAATGCCGTGGCCGAGGTTGAAGACATGACCGGTGCCATGGCCATAGCTGGCCAGGATGCGCCCGACTTCGGCACGGATGGCTTCAGGCTTGGCGTAGAGCACGGTCGGGTCCATGTTGCCCTGCAGGGCGACCTTGTTGCCGACACGCTGACGGGCTTCGCCGATGTCGCAGGTCCAGTCCAGGCCCAGCGCGTCGGCGCCGGCGTCAGCGATGCTTTCCAGCCACAGGCCACCATTCTTGGTGAACAGGATGACCGGTACCTTGCGTCCTTCATGCTCGCGAATCAGACCGCTGACGATCTTGCGCATATAGGCCAGGGAGAACTCCTGGTAGGCCGCTGCCGACAGGTTGCCACCCCAGGTGTCGAAGATCTGCACGGCTTGCGCACCGGCGAGGATCTGACCGTTGAGATAGCTGATGACCGACTGCGCCAGCTTGTCGAGCAGCAGGTGCATGGCTTGAGGGTTGTCGTAGAGCATGGCCTTGGTCTTGCGGAAGTCTTTCGACGAGCCGCCTTCGACCATGTAGGTGGCCAGGGTCCAGGGGCTGCCGGAGAAACCGATCAGCGGCACTCGGCCGTTGAGCTCGCGGCGGATGGTGCTGACCGCGTCCATCACGTAGCCGAGGTCTTTCTGCGGATCAGGGATCGGCAGCGCTTCGATGTCGGCCAGGGTGCTGATGACCTTCTTGAAACGCGGGCCTTCGCCGGTTTCGAAGTACAGGCCCTGGCCCATGGCGTCGGGGATGGTGAGAATGTCGGAGAACAGGATCGCGGCGTCCAGCGGGTAGCGGTCCAGCGGCTGCATCGTGACCTCGCAGGCGAACTGCGGGTTCATGCACAGGCTCATGAAGTCACCGGCCTTGGCGCGGCTGGCGCGGTACTCCGGCAGATAGCGGCCGGCCTGGCGCATCATCCACACTGGGGTAACGTCTACAGGTTGCTTGAGCAGGGCGCGCAGAAAACGATCGTTCTTCAAGGCAGTCATGTCGGCATCCGGAAAAAAAGTGCGGGCATTTTCTCAGACACCAACGGAAAAGGCACGGTAAGTACCGTGCCTTTTGTCTATCGACTTGTGACAGATCAATAGATTTGTTGAATTCATCGCGGGGCAAGCCCGCTCCCACAGGGCTGTGGGAGCGGGCTTGCCCCGCGAAAAGGCTTGTCAGACCTCCAGGTAATCCATGATCCCCTCGGCAGCATTACGCCCTTCAAAGATCGCCGTCACCACCAGGTCAGAACCACGAACCATATCGCCACCGGCGAAGATCTTCGGATTGCTGGTCTGGTGCTTGAAGGTGTTCTTCTCCGGTGCCACAACGCGACCCTGGCTGTCGGTCTGGATGCTGAACTGCTCGAACCACGGAGCCGGGCTCGGACGGAAACCGAAGGCGATAACCACGGCATCAGCCGGGATGATCTCTTCGGAGCCCGGAATCGGCTCGGGGCTGCGACGGCCACGGGCATCCGGTTCGCCGAGACGGGTCTCGACCACCTTCACGCCCTCAACCTTGTCTTCACCGACAATCGCGATCGGCTGGCGGTTGTAGAGGAACTTCACGCCTTCTTCCTTGGCGTTCTTCACCTCTTTGCGCGAGCCCGGCATGTTCGCTTCGTCACGACGGTAGGCACAGGTCACCGCCTTGGCGCCCTGGCGGATCGAGGTGCGGTTGCAGTCCATCGCCGTGTCGCCACCACCGAGTACCACGACCTTCTTGCCCTTCATGTCGACGAAATCTTCCGGCGACTTTTCAAAGCCCAGGTTGCGGTTGACGTTGGCCACCAGGAAATCCAGGGCATCGTGCACGCCAGGCAGGTCTTCACCCGGGAAGCCGCCCTTCATGTAGGTGTAAGTGCCCATGCCCATGAACACTGCATCGAACTCTTCGAGCAGTTGTTCCATGCTGATGTCCTTGCCCACCTCGGTGTTGAGGCGGAACTCGATACCCATGCCGGTGAAGACTTCGCGGCGATTGCTCAGCACGGTCTTTTCCAGCTTGAACTCGGGGATGCCGAAGGTCAGCAAACCACCAATTTCCGGGTTGCGGTCGAACACCACCGGGGTCACCCCGCCGCGCACCAGCACGTCGGCACAGCCCAGGCCGGCCGGACCGGCGCCGATGATGGCGACACGTTTGCCGGTCGGCTTGACCTTGGACATGTCCGGGCGCCAGCCCATGGCAAAGGCGGTGTCGGTGATGTACTTCTCCACCGAACCGATGGTCACCGCGCCAAAACCGTCGTTGAGGGTGCAGGCACCCTCGCACAGGCGATCCTGCGGGCACACCCGGCCGCAGACTTCCGGCAGGGTGTTGGTCTGGTGCGACAGCTCCGCGGCCGCGAGGATGTTGCCTTCGGAGACCAGCTTCAACCAGTTGGGGATGAAGTTGTGTACCGGGCACTTCCACTCGCAGTACGGGTTGCCGCAGCCCAGGCAGCGGTGGGCCTGTTCGGCCGACTGCTGGGGTTTGAAGGGCTCGTAGATTTCCACGAACTCTTTCTTGCGTTGACGCAACAGTTTCTTCTTCGGATCCTTGCGCCCGACCTCGATGAACTGGAAGTCATTACTCAGACGTTCAGCCATGTTCAAAACCTCATCAAACTCTTCAGGCGCATATCACTGCGGGTTGGCACGGGTGCTGGACAGCAGGTTCTTCAGGTTCGCCGCCTTCGGCTTGACCAGCCAGAAGCGCCGCACGTAGTCGTCCAGGTTTTCCCAGAGCTCACGCCCCCATTCGCTGCCGGTTTCTTCGACGTACTCACCGAGCACGCGCGACAGGTGGCTACGGTAAGCCTCCATCGCCTCGCCGCTGATGCGCTGGATTTCCACCAGTTCATGGTTGAGCTTGTCGACGAAGCTGTTGTCCATGTCCAGCACGTAGGCGAAACCGCCGGTCATGCCAGAGCCGAAGTTGTAGCCGGTCTTGCCCAGCACGCAGACAAAACCACCGGTCATGTATTCACAGCAGTGATCGCCTGTGCCCTCGACAATCGCGTGGGCACCGGAGTTACGCACGGCAAAACGCTCGCCCGCGGTGCCGGCGGCGAACAGCTTGCCGCCGGTGGCGCCGTACAGGCAGGTGTTGCCGACAATGGCACTGTGCTGGGTGGCGAACGGGCTGCCCGCAGGCGGCACGATCACCAGCTTGCCACCGGTCATGCCTTTACCGACGTAGTCGTTGGCATCACCTTCGAGGTACATGTTCAGGCCACCGGCGTTCCACACCCCGAAGCTCTGCCCGGCAGTGCCCTTGAAGCGGAAGGTGATCGGAGCCTTGGCCATGCCCTGGTTGCCATGCAGACGCGCGATCTCGCCAGAAATCCGTGCGCCGATGGAACGGTCGCAGTTGCAGATATCCAGCTCGAACTCGGCACCGGACAGGTCGCGAATGGCCGGCAGGGCCATGTCGACCATCTTCTCGGCCAGCACGCCCTTGTCGAACGGCGGGTTGCGGTCGACTTCGCAGAACTGCGGCTTGTCGGCCGGCACGTGCGGACTGCCCAGCAGCGGGCTGAGGTCCAGGTGTTTCTGCTTCTCGGTTTCGCCGGGGAGCATTTCCAGCAGGTCGGTACGCCCGATCAGCTCGCCGAGGCTGCGCACGCCCAGCTTGGCCAGCCACTCACGGGTCTCTTCAGCCACGTAGGTGAAGAAGTTCACCACCATGTCGACGGTGCCGATGTAGTGGTCCTTGCGCAGCTTGTCGTTCTGCGTGGCTACGCCGGTGGCGCAGTTGTTCAGGTGACAGATACGCAGGTATTTGCAGCCCAGGGCGATCATTGGCGCGGTGCCGAAGCCAAAGCTCTCGGCGCCGAGGATGGCTGCCTTGATCACGTCGAGGCCGGTTTTCAGGCCGCCGTCGGTCTGTACCCGGACCTTGCCGCGCAGGTCGTTGCCGCGCAGGGTCTGGTGGGTTTCAGCCAGGCCCAGTTCCCACGGGGCACCGGCGTACTTGATCGAGGTCAGCGGCGAAGCGCCGGTGCCACCGTCGTAACCGGAGATGGTGATCAGGTCGGCATAGGCCTTGGCCACACCGGCGGCGATGGTGCCAACGCCTGCTTCGGCAACCAGCTTGACCGAGACCAGCGCCTGCGGGTTGACCTGCTTGAGGTCGAAAATCAGCTGCGACAAGTCTTCGATCGAGTAGATGTCGTGGTGCGGCGGTGGCGAGATCAGGGTTACGCCAGGCACGGCATAACGCAGCTTGGCGATCAGGCCGTTGACCTTGCCGCCAGGCAGTTGCCCGCCTTCACCGGGCTTGGCGCCCTGGGCCACCTTGATCTGCAGCACTTCGGCGTTGACCAGGTACTCGGGGGTTACACCGAAACGACCGGTGGCCACCTGCTTGATCTTGGAGCTCTTGATGGTGCCGTAGCGCGCCGGGTCTTCGCCGCCCTCACCGGAGTTGGAACGCGCACCCAGGCGGTTCATCGCTTCGGCCAGGGCTTCATGCGCCTCCGGCGACAGCGCACCCAGGGAGATACCGGCAGAGTCGAAGCGCTTGAGAATGGCGTCCAGTGGCTCGACTTCTTCCAGTGCCAGCGGCTGCTCGGCGACCTTGACCTTGAGCAGGTCGCGGATCATCGATACCGGACGCTGGTCGACCAGCGTGGTGTATTCCTTGAACTTGGCGTAGTCGCCCTGCTGCACAGCGGCCTGCAGGGTGTTGACCACATCCGGGTTGTAAGCGTGGTATTCGCCACCGTGGACGAACTTCAGCAAGCCGCCCTGCTGGATCGGCTTGCGCGCGCTCCAGGCTTCAGCGGCGAGCAGTTTCTGCTCGTTCTCGATGTCGACGAAACGTGCGCCTTTGAGGCGACTGGCAACACCACGGAAGCTCAGCTCGACGACTTCCTCGGACAGGCCGACCGCCTCGAACAGCTGCGCACCACGGTAGGAACCGATGGTCGAGATACCCATCTTCGAGAGGATCTTCAGCAGGCCCTTGGAGATGCCCTTGCGGTAGTACTTGAAGACTTCATCCAGGTCACCGAGCACTTCACCGGTGCGGATCAGGTCGGCCAGCACTTCATAGGCCAGGTACGGATACACCGCCGAAGCACCGAAACCGATCAGCACGGCGAAGTGGTGCGGGTCGCGGGCAGTGGCAGTTTCGACCAGGATGTTGCTGTCGCAACGCAGGCCCAGTTCGGTCAGGCGGTGATGCACGGCGCCCACGGCCAGCGACGCATGCACCGGCAGTTTGCCCGGAGCGATATGGCGGTCGCTCAGCACCAGCTGGGTCTTGCCGCTGCGCACGGCTTCTTCGGCCTGGTCGGCGATGTTGCGCACCGCAGCTTCCAGACCAACGCCTTCCTCGTAGTTGAGATCGATCAGCTGACGTTCGAAACCGGGGCGGTCGAGGTTCATCAGTGAACGCCACTTGGCGGGCGAAATCACCGGCGAGCTGAGGATCACCCGCGAGGCGTGCTCGGGGGATTCCTGGAAGATGTTGCGCTCGGCACCCAGGCAGATCTCCAGCGACATGACGATCGCTTCACGCAGCGGGTCGATCGGCGGGTTGGTGACCTGGGCGAACTGCTGGCGGAAGTAGTCATAGGTCGAGCGCACGCGCTGCGAGAGGATCGCCATCGGCGTATCGTCGCCCATCGAACCGACGGCTTCCTGGCCTTGCTCGCCGAGCGGACGCAGGACCTGGTCACGCTCCTCGAAGGTGACCTGGAACATCTTCATGTACTGCTTGAGCTGGTCAGCGTCGTAGCTGGCCACGCCCTGGTCATCGCTGAGGTCGGCCTGAATGCGCAGGGCATTCTGGCGCAGCCAGCGCTTGTACGGGTGGCGTGACTTCAGACGGTTGTCGATGGCGTCGGTGTCGAGGATCTGGCCTGTCTCGGTGTCCACGGCGAAGATCTGACCCGGGCCCACACGGCCTTTGGCGATCACGTCTTCAGGCTTGTAGTCCCACACGCCGATTTCCGACGCCAGGGTGATGTAGCCGTTCTTGGTGGTGACCCAGCGCGCCGGGCGCAGGCCGTTGCGGTCGAGCAGGCAGACCGCGTGGCGACCTTCGGTCAGTACCACGCCGGCCGGGCCATCCCACGCCTCCATGTGCATGGAGTTGTATTCGTAGAAGGCACGCAGGTCGGCGTCCATGGTCTCGACGTTCTGCCACGCTGGCGGAATGATCATCCGCACGCCACGGAACAGGTCGATGCCGCCGGTGACCATCAGCTCGAGCATGTTGTCCATGCTCGATGAGTCGGAGCCGACACGGTTGACCAGCGGACCGAGTTCTTCCAGATCCGGGATCAGGTCGTTGGCAAACTTGGTGCGACGGGCCTGGGCCCAGTTGCGGTTGCCGGTGATGGTGTTGATCTCGCCGTTGTGGGCGAGGAAGCGGAACGGCTGCGCCAGCGGCCATTTCGGCAGAGTGTTAGTGGAGAAGCGCTGGTGGAACACGCAAATGGCGGTCTGCAGGCGCTCGTCATCCAGGTCCGGATAGAAGGCGGCGAGGTCCGCCGGCATCATCAGGCCTTTATAGATAATGGTCTTGTGCGAAAAGCTGCAGATGTAGTGGTCGGTGTCGGCGGCGTTGGCCACGGACGAACGACGACGGGCGCTGAACAGCTTGATGGCGAATTCCTGATCGCTCAGGCCTTCACCGCCGACGAACACTTGCTCGATCTGCGGCAGGCGCTCCAGGGCCAGGCGGCCGAGGACGCTGGTGTCGATCGGCACCTTGCGCCAACCGACTAGCTGCAGGCCAGCGGCGAGGATCTCGCGGTTCATGTTTTCGCGGGCGGCTTCTGCCTTGGTGGTGTCCTGATTGAAGAACACCATGCCCACCGCGTACTGCTTGGGCAGCTCAGCGCCGAACTGCTCCTGGGCCACTGCGCGCAGGAACTGATCGGGCTTTTGCATCAACAGACCGCAACCGTCGCCGGTCTTGCCGTCAGCGTTGATACCACCGCGGTGGGTCATGCAGGTCAATGCCTGCATGGCTGTTTGCAGAAGGTGGTGGCTGGGTTCGCCCGTCATATGGGCGATCAGGCCGAAACCACAGTTATCCTTGAATTCTTCGGGATGGTACAGACCTGTTTTCATAGACACTTTCTCACCAGGTTCGCCTCTCACCAAGGCAAATCTCTTTTTAGTACAACCACTTACCATCCACGCCGAACGAATGCCAGCTTTGCGGGGGCAATAGGGGAGCCATTGTTGCACAGCGACAGGGAAGCCCACAAATTTACGACGAATAGCCGCAAGTCCATGTCGCATTTTTGAATGTTTTTAAGCGTGCGTCGTGGTAACGGCATGGCTTGAGTCTGAAGCGTTTCAGCCTGGACTGCAAGATGGGCTTGTGGCCGGCAGTCTGGGACAGAAAAGCCTGCCGCGTTTTACGCAGCAGGCTTGACCGTAATTCAGGAGTCGCTCAGCAGGTGGCGGGGGTAGTGCCACCAGGCTATATCAGCGGGTCGCGGCCAGTTCTTGTTGGACGCTGGCAACGGTACGTGGCCAAGGTTTACCAGCCTGGACCTTGGCTGGCAAGGCTTTGATTGCAGCCAGGGCGGCATCACGGCTGGCGAAGTTGCCGTAAGTGATCACGTACAGCGGCTTGCCCTGCAGGTTTTTCTTGAAGTAGCGATAGTCGCCACCCTGGGCTTTCACGTAGGCCTGGGCGGAAGCCTCGGAGCTGGTACCGAGGATTTGCACGACATAGTTGCCCGGCTTCTGCCCGGCGTACCAGCTGCCACCTGCGGCCGGTTTGGCTGCAGGCTTCTCGGCAGGTTTTGCTGCAGGCTTGGCCGTCGCAACCTGGGTAGGCGCAGGCTTGGCTGCAGGTGCAACCGGCTTGCTGGCGACCGGTGCAACCGGCTGCGGCGCCGGGGCGACAGCCTTGGCCTGGGCCACTGGCTGCGCCGGAGCAGGTGCAGGGCCGGCAGCAACGCCAGCTGGCGGGGCAATGGTGGTGACGGTCGGCGGCTGCAGCGCGGTATCACCGGCCGGACCGCCCTCTTCGCCATCACCCATACCGGTGGACTCGGCCAGCGGGCCGCGCATCACCGGCTGCGACTGACCTACCAGCGGCAGCGGCATGGGTTGCGAGTTACCGGCGAACTCGATCGCCGGGCCGCCATTGTTCGACTGTGCATTACCTGGCTGGCCCTGGCCCAGTGGCAATTGCGCTTGCTCTGCAGGCGCGGTTGGCGCCTGATCGCCTTTCTTCGGCATCAGCACCGCCGCAGCAACGGCAACCACAACGACAGCAGACAGCGCCAGCACATGTTTCTTAGGCATATTGAACCCCATTGATGGTCGCTTGGCCGTGGTCCGGCTGGCGATCATGGCTTCGATCAAGGTATCGCGGGCGACCTGGTTGATTGCCCCAGGCCAGCCATCCGAGTTTTGGTGAATATCGACAATCTGTTCACTGGTGAACACCTCGATCCCTCGCCCGGCACCGTCCAGGCGCTGCTCGAGGTATTCCCGGGTCTCTTCTTCGCTGTACGGCGCAAGCTCGATGACATGGAAACGTTCCAGATCAGCACTGAGCTCTTCCAGCCCGGCGATCAGTGACGGCTCGCCGAACAGAAATACATGCGGACGCCCTTCCGGAGTGCCCGCCGCCAGCTCCAGCAAGGCTTGGAGTGCCGACTCGTCGAGTTGTTCCGCATCGTCCACCAACAAGTAGACTTCCTGGCCGGTCAACGCCAGTTGCACCACTTGGGCAAGCAGCTCGGGGACCTCAGGCTGGGCAACACCCAGTGCCTGGGCGACCTGGCCGAGAACGCTGGCGGCATCGCTGGCACCACGCGCGGAAACCACCACGCTTTGCACCGACTGTTTGTTGGTGCTGGCTACCAGTGCCTGGCGCAGCAGGGTCTTGCCGCTGCCCTGAGGGCCGGTTACCACCAGCAGCAGCTGGCTGTAGCGGGCCAGGTGGTGCAGTTGGCCAAGCACCGGCTTGCGCTGGGCCGGAAAGAATTTGAAACCCGGCACCCGTGCAGCGAAGGGGTCGTGGTTCAACTGGTAATGGCCGAGAAAGGCCTCGTCGGCATGCAAACTAGTCATCGGACGCTCATCAACCTCAAAGCTGGGCCACGATCGCGCGGTAATCCGCGGCCAGCGTGGCCTGAAGAATCTCTTTCGGATAGTCGTCGGTGACCACCGCTTCGCCCATGCGGCTCAGCAGGACCAGACGCAGACGACCGTCGAGTACCTTTTTATCTACTGCCATGTGTTCCATGAACTGCGCCGGGGTCATTTCCTCTGGCGGCACCACCGGCAAACCTGCCTGCTGGAACAGACGGATGCCACGATCACGTTCCTGCTGGCTAATCCAGCCCAGGCGCATGGACATTTCCAGGGCCATCACAGTACCCGCTGCCACGGCCTCGCCATGCAACCAGACACCATAGCCCATGTGGGTTTCGATAGCGTGGCCGAAGGTATGGCCGAGGTTTAGGGTGGCGCGCACGCCAGACTCACGCTCATCAGCACCGACAACGGCGGCCTTGGCCGCACAGGAGCGCGCAATCGCCTCGGTCAGGGCAACCTGATCCAGGCCGCGCAAGGCTTCCATGTTCGCTTCGAGCCAGCCCAGGAACGGTTCGTCACAAATCAGGCCGTACTTGATCACTTCGGCAAGACCGGCCGACAACTCGCGCGGCGGCAAGGTGTTGAGGCTACGGGTATCGATCAGCACCGCATTGGGCTGATAGAAGGCGCCGACCATGTTCTTGCCCAGCGGGTGATTGATGCCGGTCTTGCCGCCTACCGAAGAGTCGACCTGGGACAGCAAGGTCGTCGGCACCTGGATGAAATCCACGCCACGCTGGTAGCAAGCAGCGGCAAACCCGGCCATGTCGCCGATCACCCCGCCGCCCAAAGCGACCACCGTGGTGCGACGGTCGTGGCGGGCAGTGAGCAAGGCATCGAAAATCAGCTGCAGGGTTTCCCAGTTCTTGAACGCCTCGCCATCAGGCAACACCACCGGCAGTACCGAATAGGCACCCAGGGTCTTGCTCAGACGTTCGAGATAAAGGGGCGCGACAGTCTCATTGGAGATAATGGCGACCTGCCGGCCGGCAATATGCGGCGCCAGCAGTTCAGGTTGATCCAGCAGGCCTTCGCCAATGTAGATCGGGTAGCTACGTTCGCCCAATTCGACCTTTAGTGTCTGCATGTGTCCCCACAATGAACGAGGCGCGGCATCGATGGCTCGACCCGCGCGATAACGGTGTGCCCTGTCATGGCATGACTGGCCGCCGAGGATAGTCCTGGCTTAACGGGGCGGCAACTTCTGCAAGCGCTCGAGAATATCCTGCACAACCATTCGCGGCGGCCGTTCGTCGGTTTCCACTACCAGGTCTGCGATCTCGCGGTAGAGCGGATCACGGATCTCCAGCAAGGCTCGCAAGGTCGCCTCTGGGTTGGCAGTGCGCAGCAATGGCCGATTGCGGTCACGCGAGGTGCGCCCGACCTGCTGCTCGACCGAGGCGTGCAGGTACACCACCCGCCCTCCGGCATGCAGGGCCTGACGATTGGCATCGCGCATCACCGCGCCTCCACCGGTGGCCAGGACCACGCCATCGAACGCGCAGAGCTCGGCGATCATCGCCTGCTCACGGTCACGAAAGCCCGGTTCGCCTTCCTTGTCGAAGATCCACGGGATATTGGCGCCGGTACGCAGTTCAATTTCCTTGTCGGAATCCTTGAACGGCAGGCGCAGCTCTTTGGCTAACAGGCGACCGATGGTGCTTTTACCAGCACCCATGGGCCCCACAAGTATCAAATTTCGCACAGAATCAACGACTCACAGCAATCGCCTGGTCACTCATGATACGCGGAGTCAGGAAGACCAGCAGCTCGGATTTTTTCTCTTGTAGAACATCGCGACGAAACAGCCGCCCAACATACGGCACATCGCCGAAAAATGGCACCTTGTCGACAACTTTACTTTGCACCGTCGAGTACACGCCACCGATCACGATGGTCTCGCCGTCCTTCACGCGGACCTTGGCATTGACCTCGTTCTTGCGGATTGGCGGCACCTGGGCCAGGGCATTGAGGTAGTCCGGCTCATCCTTGGTCACCTTCACGGCCATGATCACCCGGTTGTCCGGGGTGATCTGCGGCGTCACCTCCAACGACAGCGACGCCTCGCGGAAGGTCACAGAGGTAGCGCCACTGCCACTGGTTTCCTGATACGGCACTTCGGTGCCCTTGAGGATCCGCGCGGTTTCCTTGTCGGCGGTGACCACTTTGGGCTGGGAGATGATTTCACCATTGCCGGATTTCTCCATGGCACTGAGTTCCAGGTCGAGCAGGACGTTGTCGCGCACCAGGCCCAGGCCGATGGCCGAGCCAGCCCGTTCCGCCCCCAGGTCGACAAAGGTGTCGGCGCCACCCAGGACCAGACCACTGCCCAGATCCAGCTCCCCGCCCCAGCGCACGCCCAGACTCCTTTCGTAGTCGACATTCGCTTCAACGATCCGCGCTTCGATCATCACCTGACGCACCGGCACATCCAGGCGAGCGATCAACTGGCGCAATTCCTCCAGCCGCTCCGGAGTCTGGCGCGCGATCAGGGTGTTGGTTCGCTCATCGACACCCAGCGCCCCCGCAGCGGCGTCGAATGGATCATTCTCCGTCAGCGACTGGAACACTGCCGCGATGTCTGCCGCCTGGGCATAGTGAATCGGCAGCAGCTCTCGGCGCGTCGGCACCAGGCCGGCCACCTGCTGACGACCTTCCAGCAACTGCCGCTCCTGACCGCCAAGCTCGCCAATGGGCGCCACCAGCAGGACATTGCCTTCGGTACGCCGCTCCAGCCCCTTGCTGCGCAACACCAGGTCCAGCGCCTGCTCCCAGGGCACATCCTGCAGGCGCAGGGTGACCCGGCCCTGTACCGCATCGCTGGCGACCAGGTTGACCCCGGAAAAATCAGCCAGCACCTGCAACACCGAACGCACCTCGACATCCTGGAAGTTCAACGACAAAGGCTCGCCCGGCGGCGCACTACTGGCCGACACCGCGCAAGCAGCCTGTAGGGTAAACAACCCGGCGAACAGCGCCATACTCCATCCCGCCTTCATCTGCGACCTCCCTGGTCCACTGCTTCATCCCGCGCCTGCAGGCTGCTTCAGGTGCAGCGTTCGACGCCGCTCGCTCCAGCCCTTGCCCACCACAAAAACCTGCTCGGCTACTTCGATCTGTTGTTCCTCAATGCCCACGACCCGCCCCTGATCACGCCCCAGGCGATCACCCAGCTGCAGGCGATGGACGACGCCAGCGACTTGCAGCAAGGCAAAGCGCGCCGAACCACGGGCAAGGCTGCCAATCATCTCGAACTGGTCGAGCGGCAAAGTCTCCAGGTACTGGCGGTGCTGCATCAGGGAGGAAGGCTCGAACGGATTTCGCGCAATATCCGGCGCCGGAGGTACAGGCTCTGATGCCTCCCCGGAAAGGCCAGAGACCGCACCCGCCTGCTGGCTAGGGTAGGCACTGAGCTGCACCTTTAAACGCAGGCCAGTCTGCGTCGGCAGCAAAGAGAAATCCTGCAAAGTAATGAGTCGAGGCAGGTACGCAAGGCCATGGACAAAAGCCAGCAAGGCCGGGTAAGTACCCTGCAACTGAAGCTGCATGGGCTGTTCGATGTGCTGGCCATGGTGGATTTCCGCCAACAGCTCTACCTGTTCGACGAACACTCCACTCGATTGCCCCTGATAGGCAATGCTTTCCAGCAAGTCGGCCAGTTCACCCCCTGCGGCCAACCTCCAGCGCGCCTCATCAAGGCTCCGGTATGCCACAGCCAGTTGTGCCTCATGGGCGGCAAGCGTCTGCGCACCTGCGGCCTTCTCTGCCTGCTCGATCCGCAAGAACTGCGACTGTTCGGCGCCCTGCTCTATTTCGATGAAAAGCGCCCGCAGATGAACGATGTAAGCAAGTCCCAGCAGCAGCGCCAGACACCCCGCCAGCAATAGCGCCTGCCTGATCGGCGAGCCCGCCGCCCACTGCTGCCATCGTGCGATGGCCAGGAAGTTCAAGACTCGCCCCTCAAGGTCACGCTCAGCTCGAACATCTCCCCCTCATCCACTGCTTTCATTTGCTGCAGCTCGGCCTTTCCGAGCGCACAAGAAAGGTCGCGCAGCAGTTGCGCGACCAATGAACCGGAGTGCGCCAGCCCATGGATATGCAGGCGCGCGCCTTGCCGCGTCAGCGCCGTGAGCTGCACCCCAGGGGGCACAGCGCGCTCAAGCTGCTCAAGTAGATCCACCAGGAATACCCGCCTGCCCTGCAACAACTCCAGCACCTGCAGCCTGCCCTGGATCTGCTCCTGCTCAATTTTGTGCTGCGCCACCCGTGTCAGCTGGCCATCGAGGCCGTCGATAGCCTGCTGGATCGCGGCGTTTTCGACGACGTAGCGCTGCTGCACCTGGCGCCCCAGATAATCCGTCAGCACGGTAACAAGTACCGCCATCAGCCCTACGCCGAACAGCGCCAGCTGCATGCGCCGGATACCGGTCTGAAGCTTTTGCTCCCGCCAGGGCAGCAGATTCAAGCCAGGCATCGATCGTCCTCGCGCATTGCCAACCCGCAAGCGACTGCAAGACACGAGGCCTGCGCCGTCAAAGCAGAGGACTGCAGACCCGACGCCAGCAGCAGATGCTTGAATGGATCGGCATGACGCACCTTAAGGCCGAGGCGCTGCTGCAGTTGCCGGGGCAAGCCCGGATCCACCGTAGCGGCCCCCGCGAGTAGCAACTGATCTGGTAATGCCCTCCCCGGACTGGACAACAGGTAGTTATCCACAGCCGTTGCCAAGCACTGCACAAAGTCCCCCGGAGCAGGCATACGAACTTCGCGACGCATCGACACAGGCCCTTCGCCCCGCTCGTGAATGGCCAGAACATCGGCTTCGGCCTGCAGTAACAGGCCATCGACCTGTAACGCACGCTGCAAGGCGTGACTGTCGGGCTCAACCACACAGGCCCGCACACCCGCGGTTTCAAGACTGGCCTGGAGAACATCCAGCAACGCCAGATGACAAGCGGCAACGACAACCCGCTGGTGCTGCGACGCGTCAGGATCGGGACCCATGACCTGAAAGTCGACTGCCGCATCCTCAAGCGCAAAAGGAACGAACTGACCGGCATCGGCTGGCAGACGCTCGATAATCGCTTCGTCGTCCAGATCAGCCGGCATCGACAGCAGCTTTTCGATCACCAGCCCGGCTGGCAGCGCAACGGCCGCTCTGCGTACCGATCCAGCGCTACGCCGAACAGCCTGAAGCAGGGCTGCCCCGACCTGCTCGGGATCTGCAATCCAGCCATTGTGCATGGCCGTCGCCGGCAAGGGCTCGAGCGCCCAGGCCTGCACGCTATAGCGGCCACGGTGGCGGCGCAGGCGCACCAGTCTGATGAACGGAGGGGTAATTTCTATCCCCAGAAGTGAACCGGCATCCTTGCCAAAGCGTCCAAGCATCGGTTTTCCCTTGATCGCTGCAGGTCAACAGGGGCTATGCCCCTGTCAAACCTGGCTGATTCCCTGACGGGCGCGGCAATAACGCGCCCGTGCGAAAAATGCTTATAATGCCCAGCGTTTTTCCTTGTCCGCTGGCCCTGCGCGCAACCCACTCTTTTACCTGGACGCCCAAAAGCCTTGATACGCCTGCTGAAGTTCTTCTGGTGGTCTTTCGTCGCAGTCATTTGCGCAATCGTGCTCGGTCTGAGCGGCGCGTTTCTGTATCTTAGCCCCAGCTTGCCCTCGGTAGAGGCCCTCAGAAGCATCCAGTTGCAGATCCCTTTGCGGGTCTACAGCAGCGACGGAAAACTGATCGCCGAGTTTGGCGAGATGCGCCGTTCTCCCATCCGTTTCGCCGACATTCCGCCCCATTTCATCCAGGCTTTGCTCTCGGCCGAAGACGACAATTTCGCCAATCACTATGGGGTCGACCCCAGTAGTCTGATGCGTGCTGCAACACAATTGCTCAAGTCCGGGCACATCCAGACCGGTGGCAGCACCATCACCATGCAGGTGGCGAAGAACTTCTTCCTCAGCAGTGAGCGCAGCTTCTCGCGCAAAACCAACGAAATCCTCCTGGCCTTGCAGATCGAACGCGAGCTGACCAAGGACGAGATCCTCGAGCTGTACGTCAACAAGATCTACCTGGGTAACCGCGCCTACGGCATCGAAGCTGCGGCTCAGGTGTATTACGGCAAGTCGATCAGAGACATCAGCCTGGCGCAGATGGCCATGATCGCCGGTCTGCCCAAGGCGCCGTCACGCTTCAACCCGCTGGCCAACCCGGTGCGCGCCAAAGAGCGCCGCGACTGGATCCTCGGGCGCATGTACAAGCTGGGCAAAATTGATGAGGCGAGCTACCAGGCCGCCCTGGCCGAGCCGATCAACGCCAGCTACCACGTGCCAACGCCAGAAGTCCGCGCCCCTTACATTGCCGAGATGGCCCGCGCCGAAATGGTTGGCCGGTATGGCAGCGACGCCTACACCGAAGGTTTCCGGGTCACTACCACGGTACCGAGCGACCTGCAGGAAATCGCCAACAAAGCCGTCCTCGATGGCCTCAGCGCCTACGATGAGCGTCATGGCTATCGCGGCCCTGAAGCCCGCTTCCCGGGCAAGACCCGCGCCGCCTGGCTGCAGGAACTTGGCAAACAGCGCCCGCTGGGCGGCCTGGAGCCAGTGATTGTCACTCAGGTCGACAAGACCGGCCTGCAGGTGCTGACCCGTGCCGACAGCCTGGAGCATGTGGCCTGGGACACCATGAAATGGGCTCGTCCGTTCCTCAACACCAACAGCCAGGGGCGTGCACCGCAACAGCCTTCTGACGTTGCCCAGGTCGGCGACCTGATCCGCGTCCAGCGCCTGGACAACGGCAATCTGAAGTTCAGCCAGGTGCCGGGCGCGCAAAGTGCACTGGTCTCGCTCGACCCCAATAGCGGCGCCATCCGCGCCCTGGTTGGCGGTTTCTCCTTCGAACAGAGCAACTACAACCGCGCCATGCAGGCCAAGCGTCAGCCGGGCTCGAGCTTCAAGCCTTTCGTCTACAGCGCAGCGCTGGACAACGGCTACACCGCCGCCAGCCTGGTCAACGACGCGCCGATCGTGTTCGTCGACGAGTACCTGGACAAGGTCTGGCGTCCGAAGAACGACACCAACACCTTCCTCGGCCCGATCCGTATGCGTGAAGCGCTGTACAAGTCGCGCAACCTGGTGTCGATCCGCTTGCTGCAGGCCATGGGTGTCGGTCCGACCATCGACTACATCAGCAAGTTCGGCTTCAACAAGCAGGACCTGCCGCCTAACCTGTCCCTGGCCCTGGGCACCGCTACCCTGACCCCGATGGAAATCGCCACCGGCTGGAGCACCTTTGCCAACGGCGGTTACAAGATCACGCCATACCTGATCGAACGCATCGAAAGCCGTAACGGTGAAACCCTGTTTACCGCCAACCCGCCACGGGTGCCGCAAGCGGAACAGGTCGAATCCGGTATCGCCGCACCAGAAGCGCCGATCAGCACCCAGTTCCCCGGCGAAGCGGCTGCCACGCCTGCCAGTAACCAGCCTGCCTTCCCGCAGGCGCCAGCAGTGGCCGAACGCATCATCGACGGTCGCACCACCTACATCCTCACCAGCATGCTCCAGGACGTGATCAAGCGCGGTACCGGGCGACGTGCCCTGGCTCTGGGCCGCACCGACCTTGCGGGCAAGACCGGCACCACCAACGAATCCAAGGACGCCTGGTTCTCCGGCTACAACGCCGATCTGGTGACCACCGTCTGGAGCGGTTTCGACCAGCCTGAAACCCTGGGCCGCCGTGAGTACGGTGGCACCGTGGCGTTGCCGATCTGGATGAACTTCATGGGCCCGGCGCTCAAAGACAAGCCTAACCACGCTCCGGCCGAGCCGGAAGGCATCCTCAGCCTGCGGGTTGATCCGGTCAGTGGCCGGGCAGCAACGCCGAGCACGCCGAACGCCTACTTCGAGCTGTTCAAGGCCGAGGACACACCGCCATCGGTCAACGAGCTGAATGGCTCCGCGCCGGGCAGCCCGCTGCCAGCGGATGAAGCGGCGCCGATCGATCTGTTCTGACCGGCCATCGGTGGGAGCGGGCTTGCCCCGCGATGCGATGCGACTGATACACCGCAATCGCGGGTCAAGCCCGCTCCCACCCGAGGTGTAAACGCGACATCAGAAACAAAAAAGCCCCGACTCTCACGAGCCGGGGCTTTTTTATGCGGGTTGCAGCTAATCGCGGGACAAGTCGAGTCGTCGCACCGCCGCTACCACATTAGCCGTTGAACACGTCATCCACGCTTTTCAGCGGGTAGTTCTTCGGATACGGCAGGGTCGCCACACCGGTTTCGATCGCAGCCTTGGCCACGGCATCGGAAACGACGGTGATCAGACGGGCATCCATTGGCTTCGGAATGATGTACTCACGACCGAACTCCAGCGCGTCGACGCCGTAGGCTGCGCAGACTTCCTTCGGCACTGGCAGCTTGGCCAGATCCTTCAGGGCGTTGGCGGCAGCGATCTTCATCTCTTCGTTGATGCGCTTGGCGCGAACGTCCAGAGCACCACGGAAGATGAACGGGAAGCCCAGCACGTTGTTGACCTGGTTCGGGTAGTCGGAACGACCGGTGGCCATGATCACGTCGCTACGGGTGGCGTGCGCCAGCTCTGGAGCGATTTCCGGATCCGGGTTGGAGCAGGCGAAGACGATCGGGTTTGGCGCCATCGACTTCAGGCCTTCAGCGCTCAGCAGGTTCGGGCCGGACAGACCCACGAACACATCAGCGCCATCCAGGGCATCAGCCAGGGTACGCTTGTCGGTCGCGTGGGCGAACACCGCTTTGTACTGGTTCAGGTCGTCACGGCCAGCGTGGATCACGCCAGTACGGTCAACCATGAAGATGTTCTCGATCTGCGCACCCATGCTCACCAGCAACTTCATGCAGGAGATGGCGGCAGCGCCGGCGCCCAGGCAGACGATCTTGGCATCAGCCAGGGTTTTGCCAGCGATTTCCAGGGCGTTGATCATGCCGGCGGCGGTAACGATCGCGGTGCCGTGCTGGTCATCGTGGAATACCGGGATGTCGCACTGTTCGATCAGGGTGCGCTCGATTTCAAAGCACTCGGGCGCCTTGATGTCTTCCAGGTTGATGCCACCGAAGGTGATGGAGATGCGGCGGACGGTGTCGATGAAAGCCTGCGGGCTCTCCGACTCGACTTCGATGTCGAAAACGTCGATGCCGGCGAAACGCTTGAACAGAACACCCTTGCCTTCCATGACTGGCTTGGACGCCAGTGGGCCGAGGTTACCCAGGCCAAGGATGGCGGTGCCGTCGGAAATGACTGCTACCAGATTGCCCTTGCCGGTGTACTGGTACGCCAGCTCTGCGTCGCGAGCAATTTCGCGTACCGGCTCGGCCACGCCAGGGCTGTAGGCCAGCGCCAGGTCGCGAGCAGTCGCGGTAGGTTTGGTGAGCTCGACGCTCAGTTTCCCCGGACGAGGCTGAGCATGATATTCGAGAGCGGCGGTTTTCAAATCTGACATGGTGGGCATTCCGCTATTTACTGTTCTGACGGACCGCCGAGGATACGCAAAGAGCAAAGGGCCGACAAGACTGGTCGGTCACTTGTGTCAAGGCCTTTAACCTACGACTTTCCGCCAAGAGCCGCAGCCCGCAAGGGTTTCAATGTGTACAATCGAATAAAAAAATGTCCACAATTTTTTATCTTTCGGCCCGTTCCAGCATCGAAGGATCAGTCAACGGCAGCAACCAACGCTTCTGCCCGGCTTTCAGGCCGCCTTTGCGGGAACGATCCAGCACCCAACCGCGCGCTTCGACGCTCCGGCCTTTGAGCCCATCAACGAAGGCTGGAGGAAAATTGCGCTGCAGGCGTGCCGGAATCTGGAGCACCAGCGCATCGTCGATTTCGATCCAGATGCCGCCGCGATTCCGCTCGATACCCGTGACTTGACCGCCGATCAAGGCAAAACCGGATTGCCGAACCTGGGCCGCCGGGATCACCGGGGATTGCCGCCATACACCGGCCTTCAGCTGACGGGCGGCACGCTCGGCCTGCTGCTGACAGTCGCTCAGCGACACGTTCGGCGCCACGGCAACCCGATAGCCAAAGCCTTCGCTAAGCAGTTGTGCTTCAAAATTGTCGCCAGAGCGGCCATAGATGTGCGCCAGGGTGCGCCCGTACTTGTCCTTGGACTCGACGCCCGGCACCAGCCCGACCTCACCCCCACTGGCCTTGACCAGGGCCTGCAAACGCTGACGAGCAGCCTCGGCGAAGGGTTCGCTGGTTCGGCCCTTGCGGCCGATTTCCGGGGCATTGATGCCAATCAGGCGCACACTGCGGCCATCATTCAGACGCAAGGTATCGCCATCGACCACCTGTCGCACACTGACAAGCTGTGGATCAACCGGTAGCGGGCAGAAGGCCAGGGCCGGCAGTTGCCAAATCGCGCCCACAAAAAAGGCGCCCACAAGGGACGCCTTTTTCAGCAGCATTGCCAAACCCATCGGGCCGGCTACGCGCAATCTTACTTCTTGCCGAACGCTGCGAAGCGATCTTCGAAGCGCTTGACACGGCCGCCGGTATCCAGAGTCTTCTGCTTACCGGTGTAGAACGGGTGGCACTCGTTGCATACGTCGGTACCCAGCGGGGAGCACAGGGTCGAACGAGTTTCGAACTTGTTACCGCAGCTGCAGGTGACTGCGATTACTTCATAATTCGGGTGAATTTCTGGCTTCATGGTCACTTCCTCGACTGCGTGCCGCCACCCAACACCATTGTTGAATACCGCACGTAATTAGGCGGCGAATAATACCAGAGCATCCAGGCAACGCAAGTTGTCGCTTGCACCGGCTGTCGTCTGCTAGGCTCGCCGGGTCTTGGAAATCCCCTTCAGAGAACTCATCGCGTGTCCGACGTCATTCTGCGCCTCGCCCTGCCCTCGCCCCTGCGGCGGCTGTTCGACTACAGGGCCCCGGCGAGCATGGCGCGCCAGGCGCTGAGCCCCGGCATGCGTATTCGCGTGCCGTTCGGGCGACGGGAAATGATCGGCATCCTGATCGAAATCACCGACAAGAGCGAGGTCCCGGCAGACAAACTCAAGCCTGCGATCGCCCTGCTCGACCCGGTTTCGCCGCTGCCCCCGGCACTGTTCAAACTCTGCCTGTGGACAGCCCAGTACTATCAACACAGCCTTGGCGACACGTTGAGCTGGGCCCTGCCGGTGCTATTGCGCCAGGGCGAACCGGCCGAGGCCCGCCAGGAGCGTTTCTGGCAAGTCGCGCCGGGCGCCCGCCAGGACGATCCGCGCATCGCCCGTGCTCCGCGCCAACGCGAGGCCCTGGCGACACTGGCGCAACACCCTCACGGGGTCGCACATACCTTGTTAAGCAAACTGATGCTGAGCAAGGACAGCCTCGACCTGCTGCTGGCCAAAGAGCTGGTTCAGGTCGAAGTGCGCCGCCACCTGCCTCAGGAACGCCATGAGCACTGGCTGGCTCAACCCGAGCTACCCCTGAACGACGAGCAACGTGCCGCCTTCAACGCTGTGCGTTCGGGCTTTGACAGCTTTCATGCGTTCCTGCTGGCCGGCGTCACCGGCAGCGGCAAGACCGAGGTCTACCTGCAGCTGATCCGCGAAACCCTTGATGCCGGCAAGCAGGCGCTGATCCTGATTCCGGAAATCAACCTCGGGCCGCAGACCCTGGCGCGCTTCGAACAGCGCTTCAATGCCCGTATCGCCCTGCTGCACTCGGCGGTCAACGACCGCGAACGCCTGGATGCCTGGCTGGCGGCCCGCGACGGCGAGGCCGATATCATCATCGGCACCCGCTCGGCATTGTTCACGCCGATGAAGCACCCCGGCCTGATCATCATCGACGAGGAGCACGACGGCTCTTATAAACAGCAAGAAGGCTTGCGCTACCACGCCCGCGATCTGGCCCTGGTGCGGGCACGCCAGGAAAACATCCCGATTCTGCTCGGCTCGGCAACGCCGTCACTGGAAAGCCTGCACAACGCCCACAGCGGCCGCTATGGCCTGCTGCGCCTCAATCAGCGCGCCGGTGGCGCCCAGCAGCCACGCTTTCTGCGCCTGGACGTCAAGAGCCGGCCGCTGGACAGCGGCATCAGCGGGCCGATGCAGCAGGCCATCGGCCAGACCCTGGCCGCCGGCCAGCAGGTGCTGGTGTTCCTCAATCGCCGCGGTTTTGCCCCGACCCTGCTGTGCCACGATTGCGGCTGGATGTCCGAGTGCCCGCGTTGCGACGCGCGCATGACCGTCCACCAACGCTCCAACGAACTGCGCTGCCACCACTGCGGTTACGACGAACGCGTGCCGCGCCAGTGCCCGCAATGCAACAAAGTCGACCTGCGCCCGGTGGGCGCCGGCACTGAGCGGGCCGAAGAACGCCTGAGCATTCTGTTCCCCGACTTCCCGGTGCTACGCGTGGACCGCGACAGCACCTCGCGCAAAGACGCCATGAACCAGCTGTTCGCCACCATCCAGCGCGGCCAGCCGTGCATCCTGGTCGGCACCCAGATGCTCGCCAAAGGGCACCACTTCCCGCGGGTGACCCTGGTGGCGATTCTCGATGCCGATGGTGGCCTGTTCTCCGGCGATTTCCGCGCCAGCGAACGCATGGCCCAGCTGATCGTCCAGGTCGCCGGTCGTGCGGGACGCGCCGAGGAGCCAGGCAAGGTGATTATCCAGACCCACCTGGCCGACCACCCGCTGCTGGTGCAATTGACCGAACAGGGTTACTTCGCCTTTGCCGAGCAGGCCCTGAGCGAGCGTCGCGCGGCGGGCCTGCCACCGTTTGCCCACCTCGCCCTGCTGCGCGCCGAAGCGCACAAACCGGGGCAGGCCGAAAGTTTCCTCGACGAAGCCTGCAGCGCAGCCGAACATCTGCTCGCAGAACACAACCTGCAAGGCATCGAGCTGTTGGGCCCGGTACCGGCGCCGATGGAACGACGTGCGGGGCGTTTTCGTGCACAACTATTGCTCCAGGCCAATGCGCGGGCGCCTTTGCATCGACTGATCAGTGCCTGGTTGCTACTGTTGGAACAAATGCCGTCCGGGCGCCAGGTACGCTGGTCTTTGGATGTAGATCCGGTAGATCTGTATTGATGAACCTTTGTAGGAGCGGATTTATCCGCGAACACCCTTCGCGGATAAATCCGCTCCTACAGGTCTGCGGGTGTACCTGCGACACCAAAGGTTGGCAACCTCGCCCCGGCAACGGATAATGTCCAGTTTTTCCACCTGCGCATCGAAGCGCCGCCGCGCTTGCGGTCGAAAGAGAAGCCCATGAAAGACACCATTCGCCAGCTTATCCAGCAAGCCCTCACCCAACTCGTCACCGACGGTGTGTTGCCTGAAGGGCTGACGCCGGCGATCCAGGTGGAAAACGCCCGGGACAAAACCCACGGCGACTTCGCCAGCAACATCGCGATGATGCTGGCCAAGCCGGCCGGCATGAAGCCGCGTGACCTGGCGGAAAAAATCATCGCCGCGCTGCCTGCCGACGAGCAGGTCAGCAAGGTCGAGATCGCCGGTCCCGGCTTTCTCAACTTCTTCCAGAATACCCAGGCCCTGGCCGCCCGCCTGGATGCCGCGCTGGCCGACGCCAAGCTCGGCGTTAGCAAGGCCGGCCCGCAGCAGAAGGTGGTGGTCGACCTGTCAGCGCCTAACCTGGCCAAAGAGATGCACGTCGGCCACCTGCGCTCGACCATCATCGGCGACGCCGTGTCGCGCGTCCTGGAGTTCCTCGGCGACACCGTGATTCGTCAGAACCACGTCGGCGACTGGGGCACCCAGTTCGGCATGCTGATGGCCTACCTGCAGGAAAACCCGATCACCAGCGACGAGCTGTCGGACCTGGAAAACTTCTACCGCGCAGCGAAAAAACGCTTCGACGAGTCGCAAGAGTTCGCCGACCGTGCCCGCGGCCTGGTGGTCAAGCTGCAAGCCGGTGACGAGGAATGCCTGAAGCTGTGGACCCGCTTCAAGGACATTTCGCTGTCGCACTGCCAGAAAACCTACGATCTGCTCAACGTCAAACTGACCATGGCCGACGTGATGGGTGAAAGCGCCTATAACGACGACCTGGCCAACGTGATCTCCGACCTCAAGGCCAAGGGCCTGCTGGTTGAGAGCAAGGGCGCCCAGTGCGTGTTCCTCGAAGAGTTCAAGACCGCTGAAGGCGAACCTTTGCCAGTGATCGTGCAGAAAGCCGACGGCGGCTATCTGTATGCCACCACCGACCTGGCTGCCATCCGCTACCGCAGCAACGTACTCAACGCTGATCGCGCCCTGTACTTCGTCGACCAACGCCAGGCCCTGCACTTCAACCAGGTGTTCGAAGTGGCCCGCCTGGCCGGCTTCGTCGGCCATCCGATGCAGATGGAACACATGGGCTTCGGCACCATGAACGGCGCCGATGGCCGCCCGTTCAAGACCCGCGACGGCGGCACGGTGAAACTGATCGACCTGCTCACCGAAGCCAAGGAGCGCGCCTACGCCCTGGTCAAAGAGAAAAACCCGGAGCTGCCGGAAGACGAACTGCGCGCTATCGGCCAGGTGGTCGGCATCGATGCGGTGAAATACGCCGACCTGTCCAAGCACCGTACCAGCGACTACAGCTTCAACTTCGAGCTGATGCTCAACTTTGAAGGCAACACTGCGCCGTACCTGCTGTACGCCTACACCCGCGTTGCCGGTGTATTCCGCAAGCTGGGCAAAAGCTTCGATGAAGTGGATGGGCAGATCGTCCTGCAGGCCGCCCAGGAACAAGACCTGGCCGCGCGCCTGGCACAGTTCGGCGAAATCCTGAACAACGTCGCCGAAAAAGGCACCCCGCACGTCCTCTGCGCCTACCTGTACGACGTCGCCGGCCTGTTCTCCAGCTTCTACGAGAACTGCCCGATCCTGGGTGCTGAAACCCCTGAACAACAGCAGAGCCGCCTGCGCCTGGCAGCCCTGACTGGCCGTACCCTCAAGCAAGGTCTGGAACTGCTCGGCCTGGAAACCCTGGAGCGTATGTAAGTTGGCTGCCAAGAAAAAACCCGCACCCAAGCGCGGCGCCAGCCGCAACCAGGCCCCGGCAAAGCAACCGATTCCGGGCTGGTTGTGGCTGGCTATTGGCTTGACCGTCGGCGCCTTCGTCGTTTTTCTGATGAAGCTCGAGCCAGGCAACGAAGAGGTCAAGCGCAGCAAGCCGGAGCAGCAGAAAGCCGAGAAGGCCGCCGAAGCCAACAAGACCGCGCCAAGCCCGCAACAGCCGGTCAAGCCCAAGTACGACTTCTATACCTTGCTGCCCGAGTCGGAAGTGATCGTGCCGCCTGAAGCGGTACCGGAGAAGACCCCGCCGGTACCGGCGCAACCGCCGGTCACTCCGGCTGAAGCGGCGAAGATCGATACCGCACGAGCCCAGGCAGCGCTGATGGGGCAGACGCCACCACCGGCACCACCGGTGATCAAGCCGGCGGCAACCACCCAGTTCTTCCTGCAGGCCGGCTCGTTCCGCAAGCAGGCCGATGCCGACAAGGTCCGTGCGCAGATCATCCTGCTCGGCCAGGCGGTCAAGGTGGAGTCCGGCACTGTCAAAGAAGAAACCTGGTACCGGGTCCTGGTCGGCCCGTTCAGCAATCGCGAACAGCTGACCGTAGCCCAGAAACAACTGGCCGGCAGCGGCTTCAGCAACCTGTTGCTGCAGCAGCGCCAGACCCGCCAGTAATCCCGCCGGCGGCCTTGTCGATCACGACAAGGCCGCCACTTTCAACGCCGCTGGGCGTTGGCCAGCGACACCTGGGTGTTCAACGTCCAGAAGTCATACAAGACCCCCACCAGGAACAAACCACCCGTGCACAGGTAGATGATCCCGGTGATCCATTTGCCCTGGTACATGCGGTGTACGCCGAAAATGCCGAGGAAGGTCAGCAGGATCCAGCTCAGGCTGTAGTCCAGAGGGCCGGCGTGGAAGCGCAGATCAGCCTCGCGATCCATGGCCGGAATCAGGAACAGGTCGATCAGCCAGCCGATACCCAGCAGGCCCAGGGTGAAAAACCAGATCGTGCCGGTGACCGGCTTGCCGTAATAAAAGCGGTGCGCCCCTGTGAAGCCGAAAATCCACAGCAGGTAACCGATCACCTTGCTGTGCGTGTCGTGCAGCTGTCCATCCTGTTGATAACTGTTCATTCATAGCCTCTGAGGGTTATCGGTAAATTTTCTAAGAAAAAATGTGACTTTTTTGTGTTAGGGCGACGTACGGAGGGAACCAATCGACCAGCGGATCAAAAAGTGATCAGAAAGCTGTTATAAAGTTGCGCGCTAACCAACAAGAGCCCTGCCCATGCGTCATCTTTTCAAGACATGGCTGACCCTTTGCCTATTATTGCCACTGGCCGCCCACGCCACCAACCGTGAGCAACGTTTACCCAACGGCTTCTCCACCCCGTCCACTTATTCTGCGGCTGCGCGTTCGAACAAGAACGTCAGCACCAAGGCCCAGCTGCGCACCCGCTCCAGCAAGCCAAGCCTGCCGGTCGCGGCGATGTCGCCGCAACAAAGCAGCGACGTGCTCAGCCGTGCCGTCAATGTGCTGGGCACCCCGTACCGCTGGGGCGGCAGCAGCCCGAGCAAGGGCTTCGACTGCAGCGGCCTGGTCAAGTACGCCTTCAACGACATCGAAGAAATCGACCTGCCTCGCACCTCCAATGCCATGGCCCAGGGTCACGGCGTGAAGGTCGATCGCAATGACCTCAAGCCTGGCGATCTGATCTTTTTCAACATCAAGAGCCGCCGGGTCAACCATGTTGCCATTTATCTGGGCAACGACCGCTTCATCCACGCTCCACGTACCGGCAAGCGAGTCAGCATCGACACGCTGAACAAGCCCTATTGGCGCAGCCGCTATGTGGTTGCCAAGCGCGTCCTGCCAAAAAGCCAGCAATTGGCCCTGGCCAAGCGTTAATGCCATTCATGCGTCCGCACGCGGGCGCTTTCAAGGTTGATCACGCCACGTGTCACCAGGCCCTGCAGGCAACTGTCCAGGGTCTGCATACCTGACGCCCCGCCCGTTTGTATCGTCGAATACAGCTGCGCCACCTTGCCCTCGCGCACCAGGTTGCGCACCGCTGGTGTAGCCAGCAGGATCTCGTGCGCCGCCACGCGCCCACCGTCGACTTTCTCCACCAGCACCTGTGACACCACCGCCTGCAGGGCTTCGGCGAGCATGGCGCGAACCAGCTGTTTTTCCTCGGCGGCAAAGACATCCACCAGCCGGTCAACGGTTTTTGCCGCAGACCCGGCGTGTACCGTCGCCAACACCAGATGTCCGGTTTCCGCGGCAGTCAGCGCCAGCCGGATCGTCTGCGCGTCGCGCAGCTCGCCGAGCATGATCACATCCGGGTCCTGACGCAGCCCGGCGCGCAAGGCCTGGGCAAAGCCATGGCTATGCCGGCCGATTTCACGCTGGCTGATCAGGCTGCGTTGTGGCGTGTGGATAAACTCGATGGGGTCTTCAAGGGTGAGGATATGCAGTTGCCGCTCCCGGTTCAGGTGATCAAGCAAAGCGGCCAGGGTGGTGGACTTGCCGGAACCGGTAGGGCCGGTGACCAGCACCAGCCCCGCAGGCAACTCGGCAATCTTCCGGAACACGCTGCCCAGGCCCAGCTCGGCAAGGCTGCACACCCGACTCGGAATCACTCGCAGTACCGCCGCCGGCCCTCGGCACTGGGTAAACGCATTGACCCGAAACCGCGCCAGACCAGGCAAGGCGACGGAGAAATCGGTTTCCAGAAGCGTTTCGAAATCCTTTTTCTGCGCCTCCGTCATCAGTTGCCCCAGCAACTCAAGCACCTGCTCAGCGCTCAGGATCGGCTGATCCAGACGGCAAAGCCGTCCATCCAGGCGTATGGCCGGCGCCTCTGCTGCCGCCAGGTGCAGGTCCGAGGCCCCGGCCCTTGTTGCCAGGGCCAGCAGTTCAGTCACATCCATGAGACTCCCCAAAGGCTGCCAAGCAGGTAGAATGCCGCAGACCCAAAGAGCCGCCGGCATCGATCAATGTCCACCATAGCAGACAACCTTTCCACGCTCGCCGCCCGCATCAGCGCTGCCGCCGAGGCCGCTGGACGCGCGCCGTCCGACATCCGCCTGCTGGCGGTGAGCAAGACCAAACCCGCCGCCGCCGTGCGTGAGGCCTTTGCCGCCGGGGTTCGCGACGTCGGTGAAAACTACCTGCAGGAAGCCTTGAACAAACAGGGCGAATTGACCGACCTGCCCTTGACCTGGCACTTCATCGGCCCCATTCAGTCGAACAAGACTCGCGCGATTGCCGAGCATTTTGACTGGGTACATTCCGTGGACCGCCTGAAAATCGCCCAACGTCTGTCCGAGCAACGCCCCGAGGGCCTTGAGCCGCTGAACATCTGCCTGCAGGTGAATGTCAGTGGCGAGGCCAGCAAATCCGGCTGCACGCCTGAAGAGCTACCGGCGCTGGCCAGCGCCATCGCCGCACTGCCGCGACTGCGGCTGCGCGGACTGATGGCGATTCCCGAGCCGACCGACGATCGCGCCGCTCAGGAAGCCGCTTTTGCCCGGGTTCGCCAGCTGCAAGACAGTCTCGGCCTGAGCCTGGACACCCTTTCCATGGGCATGAGCCACGACCTGGAAGCGGCCATTGCCCAGGGCGCTACCTGGGTGCGTATCGGCACCGCGCTGTTCGGCGCCCGCGACTACGGCCAGCCTTAGACCTATGCCTTCTTCAACTTTTTCCTAAAGGACCTGACATGAGCAAGACTCGTATTGCCTTTATCGGCGCCGGCAACATGGCCGCCAGCCTGATCGGCGGCCTGCGCGCCCAGGGCCTGGATGCCTCGCAGATCCGCGCTAGTGATCCGGGTGCCGAGCAGCGGGCGAAAGTCCACGCCGAGCACGGCATTGAAATGTTCGCCGACAACGCCGACGCCGTTGAAGGCGCCGACGTTGTCGTCCTGGCGGTCAAGCCCCAGGCCATGAAAGCCGTTTGCCAAGCGCTCAAACCCAGCCTCAAGCCCGAGCAGCTGGTAGTTTCGATTGCCGCCGGGATCACCTGCGCCAGCATGAACAACTGGCTCGGTGCACAACCGATCGTCCGCTGCATGCCCAACACCCCGGCGCTGCTGCGCCAGGGCGTGAGCGGCCTGTATGCCACTGCCGAAGTTTCTGCAGCGCAGCGCCAGCAGGCTGAGCAACTGCTGTCGGCGGTGGGCATTGCCCTGTGGCTGGACAACGAACAGCAACTCGACGCGGTCACCGCCGTATCCGGCAGCGGCCCGGCGTACTTCTTCCTGTTGATCGAAGCCATGACTGCCGCTGGCGAAAAGCTTGGCCTGCCACGCGAAACCGCCGCCAAACTGACCCTGCAAACCGCCCTGGGCGCTGCGCACATGGCCGTCAGCAGTGATGTCGACGCTGCCGAACTGCGCCGTCGCGTTACCTCCCCTGCCGGCACCACTGAAGCGGCAATCAAGTCGTTCCAGGCCGATGGATTCGAAGCGCTGGTGGAAAAAGCGCTGAGCGCCGCCGCGTATCGCTCGGCCGAAATGGCCGAACAACTGGGCAACTAAGGAGCCGAACATGATCGGATTGAACACCGCTGCCATCTATATCCTGCAAACCCTGGGCAGCCTTTACCTGCTGATCATCATGCTGCGCTTCATCCTGCAGCTGGTTCGCGCCGACTTCTACAACCCGCTCAGCCAGTTCGCCGTGCGCGCCACCCAGCCGCTGCTCAAGCCAATGCGCCGGATCATCCCGAGCCTGTTCGGCCTGGATATGTCGTCGCTGCTGCTGGCGATCATCGTCCAGCTGCTGATCATGGGCCTGACTCTGCTGCTGGCCTACGGCACCACCGGTAATCCGCTGCAACTGCTGGTCTGGTCGATGATCGGCGTGACCGCGCTGTTCCTGAAGATATTCTTCTTCGCCCTGATCATCAGCGTGATCCTCTCCTGGGTCGCTCCGGGCAGCCACAACCCTGGCGCCGAGCTGATCAACCAGATTTGCGACCCGTTCCTGGCGCCGTTCCGCCGCCTGCTGCCGAACCTGGGCGGCCTGGATATCTCGCCGATCCTGGCGTTCATGGCCTTGAAGCTGATCGACATGCTGGTGATCAACAACCTGGCGGCCATGACCGGGATGCCGGAGATGCTGCGCCTGCTGGTCTGATCCGAAACCTCGCTGAACCCATCGCCGGCAAGGCCGGCTCCCACAGGCTGAGCTCTGTAGGAGCCGGCCTTGCCGGCGATGCTGTTAAAGGGGTTGGTACATTGCTTGCTGCATATCCCGGTGGTCTTTAGACTTACGCCTCATTTAAGCGTGAGCAGGGTCGATGTCCACTGTCTTTCCCGAAGATTCGGTCGGTCTGGTAACACCGCAACTGGCACAGTTCAGCGAGCCTCTGGCGCTGGCCTGCGGTCGCTCGCTGGCCACCTATGAACTGATCTACGAAACCTACGGCACCCTCAACAGCGCGGCCAGCAACGCGGTGCTGATCTGCCATGCGTTGTCCGGCCATCACCATGCCGCGGGCTATCACAGCCCCGACGACCGCAAGCCGGGCTGGTGGGACAGCTGCATCGGCCCAGGCAAGCCGATCGACACCAATCGCTTCTTCGTGGTCAGCCTGAACAACCTCGGCGGCTGCAACGGCAGCACTGGCCCCAGCAGTCTCAACCCGCTGACCGGCAAGCCTTATGGCGCCGACTTCCCGGTGCTCACCGTGCAAGACTGGGTACACAGCCAGGCCCGCCTGGCCGACCGCCTCGGTATCCAGCAGTGGGCCGCCGTCGTCGGTGGCAGCCTCGGCGGTATGCAGGCACTGCAGTGGACCATCACTTACCCTGATCGCGTGCGTCACTGCCTGGACATTGCCTCGGCCCCCAAGCTCTCGGCACAGAACATCGCCTTCAACGAAGTAGCCCGCCAGGCCATCCTCACCGACCCCGAGTTCCACGGCGGTTCGTTCCAGGACCAGGGCGTGATCCCCAAGCGCGGCCTGATGCTGGCGCGCATGGTCGGGCACATCACCTACCTGTCCGATGACTCCATGGGCGAGAAATTCGGCCGCGAGCTGAAAAGCGACAAGCTCAACTACGACTTCCACAGTGTCGAGTTCCAGGTCGAAAGCTACCTGCGCTATCAGGGCGAAGAGTTCTCCGGGCGCTTCGACGCCAACACCTACCTGCTGATGACCAAGGCCCTGGACTACTTCGACCCGGCCGCGGCCCACGGTGGCGACCTGGCGGCGACCCTGGCCAATGTCACCGCAGACTACTGCGTGATGTCCTTCACCACCGACTGGCGCTTCTCGCCAGCGCGCTCGCGGGAGATCGTCGACGCCCTGATCGCCGCGCGCAAGAACGTCTGCTACCTGGATATCGACTCGCCCTATGGCCACGATGCCTTCCTGATCCCGACCCCGCGTTACATCACGGGATTCACGAACTACATGAACCGCATCGTCTGCTGAGGAAGCTATGAGAGCCGACCTGGAAATCATCCAAGACTGGATCCCCGCCGGCAGCCGGGTACTCGACCTCGGTTGCGGTACCGGTGAACTGCTGGCGTCGCTGCGCGACCACAAGCAGGTTGCCGGCTACGGCCTGGAAATCGACCCCGACAACATCGCCCAGTGCGTGGCCAAGGGCGTCAATGTCATTGAGCAGGACCTCGACAAAGGCCTGGGCAATTTCGCCAGCAACAGCTTCGACGTAGTGGTCATGACCCAGGCCCTGCAGGCCGTGGAGTACCCGGACCGGATCCTCGACGAAATGCTGCGTGTAGGCCGCCAGTGCATCATTACGTTCCCCAACTTCGGCCACTGGCGCTGCCGCTGGTACCTGGCGACCAAAGGTCGCATGCCGGTCTCGGACTTCATGCCGTATACCTGGTACAACACGCCGAACATCCACTTCTGCACCTTTGAAGACTTCGAGGCGCTGTGCAGCGAACGTCGCGCCCAGGTCCTCGACCGTCTGGCAGTCGACCATTTGCACCGCCACGGGTGGGCAAGCAAGCTATGGCCTAATCTTCTAGGGGAGATCGGCATTTACCGTGTCAGCAGCCCCGGCCTTGCCGAACACAAGGTCGCGGTATAACCCGCACACTGGAGGAGAACGATCATGGGTCGCTTGTTGAGCTTTTTACTGACTGCCTGCCTGAGCATGAGCGCAGTCGCCGCCGACGCCATCAAGGGCGAACGCCAGGAAGTCTTCGGGGATACCACGGTGCACTACAGCACCTTCATCTCGACCTTCCTGCAGCCGGATATCGCCAAGTCCGCAGAACTGGTTCGCAGCAAGAACCAGGGCGTGATCAACGTGTCGGTGATCAAGGCCGGGCAGCCGGTGGTCACCCAGGTCAGCGGCACCGTCAAAGACCTTACCAGCGCCTCGGTCCCGTTGAAGTTCAAGCAGATCACCGAGCAAGGCGCGATCTATTACATTGCCCAGTTCCCTGTGGAACAACAGGAAACCCGGACCTTCACCATCGACGTTGGCATTGGTGGCAAGACCGAAACCATCAGTTTCAACCAAGAGCTTTTCCCAGGCGAATGATGACTTTTCAGCAAATCGTATTGGCCAGCCACAACGCCGGCAAACTCAAAGAACTGCAAGCGATGCTCGGTGATACCGTGCAGTTGCGCTCGATTGGCGAATTCAGCAGCGTCGAGCCGGAAGAAACCGGTCTGTCGTTCGTCGAGAACGCCATCCTCAAGGCGCGCAACGCCGCACGCATTTCCGGCATGCCGGCGCTGGCCGACGACTCGGGCCTGGCCGTGGACTTCCTCGGTGGCGCACCCGGCATCTACTCGGCGCGCTATGCCGACGGCAAGGGCGACGCGGCCAACAACGCCAAGTTGCTCGATGTACTCAAAGACGTCCCGCAGGAGCAACGTGGAGCCCAGTTCGTCTGCGTCCTGGCGCTGGTCCGGCATGCCGACGATCCGCTGCCGATCCTCTGCGAAGGCCTGTGGCATGGCCGCATCCTGACCGAAGCCAGCGGCGAGCATGGCTTTGGCTACGACCCGCTGTTCTGGGTGCCGGAGCGTAACTGCTCGAGCGCCGAGCTGAGCCCCGCCGACAAGAACCAGATCAGCCACCGAGCCCGTGCCATGAGCCTGTTGCGTCAACGTCTGGGCCTGGCATGACCGATCATTCGCCGGCACAGCCACTGCACCTGGGCGAGGCTGGCTTTACTTCCCAAGCACCTCGGGCGGCCCTGCCACAGCTGCCGCCCCTGGCGCTGTACATCCATATTCCCTGGTGCGTGCGTAAATGCCCGTACTGCGACTTCAACTCCCACGCGGCTACGCCTGAGCTGCCGGAAGAGGCGTACGTCGATGCCCTGCTGGCCGACCTCGACCAGGAACTGGGCGCTGTCTATGGCCGGCCGATCAGCTCGATCTTTTTTGGTGGCGGCACCCCCAGCCTGTTCAGCGCCCGCGCTTTGGGCCGGCTGTTACAGGGTGTGGAGCAACGCATCCCGTTTTCCAGCGATATCGAAATCACCCTGGAAGCCAACCCCGGGACGTTCGAGCAGGAGAAGTTCAAGGCCTACCGGCAACTGGGCATCAATCGCCTGTCGATCGGCATCCAGAGCTTCCAGCAGGCCAAGCTTGAGGCCCTGGGGCGCATTCACAACGGTGACGAAGCGATCCGCGCCGCCGACATGGCGCGCAGTGCCGGGTTCGACAACTTCAACCTCGACCTGATGCACGGCCTGCCCGACCAGTCGCTGGACGACGCCCTGGGTGACCTGCGCCAGGCTATCGCGCTGAACCCTACGCACCTGTCCTGGTATCAGCTGACCCTGGAACCGAACACGGTGTTCTGGAACCAGCCACCGCTGCTGCCCGAGGACGACATCCTCTGGGACATCCAGGAAGCCGGCCAGGCCCTGCTGGCCAGCCACGGTTACACCCAGTACGAAGTCTCGGCCTACGCCCAGCCGGGTCGCGCGGCGCGTCACAACCTCAATTACTGGAGCTTTGGCGACTTCATCGGCATCGGTGCCGGTGCCCACGGCAAACTCAGCCACCCTGACGGGCGCATCCTGCGCACCTGGAAGACCCGCCTGCCCAAGGACTACCTGAACCCGGCCAAAGCCTTCAAGGCTGGCGAAAAACTGCTGCCGGTGGACGAGCTGCCGTTCGAGTTCCTGATGAACGCCCTGCGCCTGACCCAGGGCGTCGACGCCGAGCTGTTCAGCCAGCGCACCGGACTGCCGTTGGAACAACTGACTGCAGCCCGCCGTGAGGCCGAACAAAAAGGCCTTTTGCAGGTCGAAACGACGCGACTGGTCGCTACCCCGCGAGGCCAGTTGTTCCTCAACGACCTGCTGCAGTATTTCTTGACCTAAGGATTACGAATGGACTTGGTACTCGACCTGCTCTCGACTGTTTCCCGCTGGAGTCGCAGTAATTTGTCGGAGATCTCACTGGCGCTTGTGGGCTGCTTGCTGGTGCTGTTCGGCACCGACATCAAAGGCTGGGTGGAACAACGCCTGGGCGGTCTGGCAGGTGCCTTGCGCGTACCGTTCATGGCCTTGCTGGTGATGATCGGCAGCGGTGCGGCGCTGATCTATGCCACGCCGTGGGTGGTGAAGGGCCTGGCGCAGTTCAACAACTATGCGTTGGCACCTGTGTTGCTGATTGTGCTGGTGTTGATTGGCGTGGTCGCAGACCGACGCTAAAAGCATCGCCGACAAGGCCGGCTCCCACAGGTTGATCTCAAACCCCTGTGGGAGCTGGCCTTGCCGGCGATCGAGCGCAAAGCGCTCGCAGATTTACGCCAGTTTTTCGAACTTCAGATCCCACACCCCATGCCCAAGTCGCTCGCCACGGCGTTCGAACTTGGTGATCGGGCGTTCGGCCGGACGCTCTACGCACTTGCCGTCAGCTGCCAGGTTGCGGTAACCCGGGGCGACATTCATCACTTCCAGCATGTACTCGGCATAGGGCTCCCAGTCGGTAGCCATATGGAATACCCCGCCGACCTTCAGCTTGCTGCGCACCAGCTCAGCGAACTCAGGCTGAACGATACGACGCTTGTGGTGACGGCTCTTGTGCCACGGATCGGGGAAGAACAGCATCAGGCGATCAAGGCTGTTGTCAGCCACGCACTTGTTCAGCACTTCGATCGCGTCGCAGTCGTAAACCCGCAGGTTCTTCAGGCCCTGGGTCAGCACGCCGTTGAGCAGCGCACCAACACCCGGACGGTGCACTTCGACACCGATGAAGTCCTGATCCGGCGCGGCAGCGGCCATTTCCAGCAGGGAATGGCCCATGCCGAAACCGATCTCCAGGGTGCGCGGCGCCGAACGGCCGAACACCTGGTCATAATCCACCGGGCTCTCGGCCAGTGGCAGGATGAACAGCGGCCCACCCTGCTCCAGACCACGTTGCTGGCCTTCGGTCATGCGCCCGGCACGCATCACGAAACTCTTGATGCGGCGGTGTTGGCGCTCTTCGCCTTCGGCGGAGATCGGCGTTTCTTGCGATTCAGTCATCAGGGGCTCTTACTTGATCAGACCATCCAGCGGCGACGAGGCGCTGGCATAGAGTTTTTTCGGCATACGCCCGGCGAGGTACGCCAGGCGACCGGCGACAATGGCGTGTTTCATGGCTTCGGCCATCATGATCGGCTGCTGGGCATTGGCGATTGCCGAGTTCATCAGCACCGCCTCACAGCCCATTTCCATGGCGATGGTGGCGTCGGACGCAGTACCGACACCGGCGTCGACCAGTACAGGCACTTTCGATTCTTCGAGGATGATCTGCAGGTTGTACGGGTTGCAGATGCCCAGGCCGGTGCCGATCAAGCCTGCCAGCGGCATCACCGCGATGCAGCCGGCTTCGGCCAGCTGGCGGGCGATGATCGGATCGTCGCTGGTGTAGACCATCACGTCGAAACCGTCCTTGACCAGCACTTCGGCGGCCTTGAGGGTTTCGATCACGTTGGGGAACAGGGTTTTCTGGTCAGCCAGGACTTCCAGCTTGACCAGGTTGTGGCCATCGAGCAGCTCACGAGCCAGGCGGCAGGTACGCACGGCTTCGACCGCGTCGTAGCAGCCTGCGGTGTTCGGCAGGATGGTGTAGCGATCCGGCGGCAGCACATCGAGCAGGTTCGGTTCGCCCGGGTTCTGGCCGATGTTGGTACGGCGCACGGCTACGGTAACGATCTCGGCACCCGAGGCTTCGATGGCCAGGCGGGTTTCTTCAAGGTCACGGTATTTGCCGGTGCCGACCAGCAGGCGCGACTGGAAGGTACGGCCGGCCAGGGTAAAGGGCTTGTCGCTGCGAAGGTTGCTCATCGGAAATCCTCTGAATGGTTGAGGGACTTGCAAGGTGTTCCTGGGGCCCTAGCCGCCGCCGATGGCATGCACGACTTCGACCTGATCGCCTTCACACAGCGCTGTGGCTGCGTGCTGGCTACGTGGCACGATATCCAGGTTGAGCTCTACCGCGACACGGCGCCCGACAAGGTCCAGGCGGGTCAGCAGGGCCTCGACGCTTTCGCCATCGGGCAACTCGAAGGGTTCACCGTTCAATTGAATGCGCATGCGCACGGCCACCATTATTTTTAGGGGCCCGCATTCTAGCCCTGATCAGGTGCTGCGACCAAGGCCAAGCATCGCCATTCGTCTCGATTCGGACCGCCGAGTCAACCCAGGCGCCAGGCGGCGAGCCCCAGACACAGCCAGCCGCCAAGGAAGGCCAGGCCACCGATTGGGGTGATCATGCCCAGTTTGCCGATACCGCTGAGGGTCAACAGGTACAGGCTGCCGGAGAACAGCACGATCCCCAGGGCGAACAAGCCGCCGGCCCAACCGACCAGGCGACCGGGCAACTGCGTGGCCAGTACGGCAACCCCGAGCAAGGCCAGGGCATGCACCAGCTGGTAGGTGACCCCGGTGTGGAAGATCGCCAGGTACTCGCTGCTGAGACGCCCCTTCAAGCCATGCGCGGCGAAGGCGCCAAGGGCAACGCCGGTGAAGCCGAAAAAGGCAGCGAGCAAGAGAAAACTACGCAACATGAGGCGACTCCTAGTCATCACAGGGTCTGTATAATGGCCCGCTCATTCGGTTCGGCCAAGCCATCTCTATGTTGTCGTCCATTATCCGCCGTCTTGTCCGCGCCCTGCTCTGGTTCGCCGCTGGCAGCGCTATGCTGGTGCTGGTATTGCGCTGGGTACCGCCGCCGGGTACGGCGCTGATGGTCGAACGCAAGGTCGAATCCTGGTTCAACGGCCAGCCGATTGACCTGCAGCGTGACTGGGAGCCCTGGGAGCGCATTTCCGATGAGCTCAAGGTGGCGGTGATCGCCGGTGAAGACCAGAAATTCGCCAATCACTGGGGCTTCGACTTCATCGCCATCCAGGCCGCCCTGGCCCATAACGAACGCGGTGGCAGCATTCGCGGTGCCAGCACCCTGAGCCAGCAAGTGGCCAAGAACCAGTTTCTCTGGTCGGGGCGCAGCTGGCTGCGCAAGGGCCTGGAAGCCTGGTTCACCGCCCTGATCGAGTTGTTGTGGTCCAAGGAGCGGATACTTGAGGTCTACCTCAACAGTGCCGAATGGGGCGAAGGCGTGTTCGGCGCCCAAGCCGCCGCGCAGCATCATTTCGGTGTCGATGCCAGCCGCCTGAGCCGTCAGCAGGCCAGCCTGTTGGCCGCCGTGCTGCCCAGCCCGCTGAACTGGAGCGCCAGCCGCCCCAGCAGTTACGTGGCACGGCGTGCCGGCTGGATCCGTCAGCAGATGCGCCAGTTGGGTGGCAGCGGCTACCTGGCGCAGCTGGACAGCCCGCGCAAGGCGCCCTGGAACCAATAAAAAACCCGGCAAAGCGCACACCTTGCCGGGTTTTTACTGCTTGCCGATTACGCGGTAAACGCCTTAGAACGCGCCCATGTAGTCACGCTTGCCCACTTCCACACCGTTGTGACGCAAGATTGCGTAAGTGGTGGTGACGTGGAAGAAGAACTGCGGCAGGCCGTAGGTCAGCAAATAAGCCTGACCACTGAAGCGCTTCTCTTTTGGCGTGCCCGGACGGGTCACGATTTCGATGCCTTCCTTGCCATCGATCTGCGCCGGCGCAACGCCGTCCAGGAAAGCCAGAACCTTGCTGATCAGCGCTTGCAGTTCAGCAAAAGTGGTTTCGTTGTCATCGTATTTCGGCAGCTCGACCTCAGCCAGACGCGCCGATACACCTTTGGCAAAATCAACGGCGATCTGCACCTGGCGAACCAGTGGAAACATATCCGGGTACAGGCGAGCCTGCAGGAACACGCTCGGATCAATGTTTTTCGCCGTGGCGTGAGCTTCGGCCTTGTTCAGAACATCACTCAAGGCGTTGAGCATTTGCTTGAAAACAGGAACAGAAGCGGCATACAAGGAAATGGTCATAGCAGTCTCGACAGGGGTGGCGGAAAAAGTGACGGGGCCAGCGTGGCGCGATTATAGACTTGCGCTGGCACCTGAAAGACCTGGCGCCATAAAAAAGCCCCGACATGTCGGGGCTTTTTGTTTATTGCCGTAGCGCGGCTCAGATTGCGATCAAGGCTTTCACCTTGTTCATCGCATTCTTCTCCAGCTGACGAATCCGCTCGGCGGATACGCTGTATTTCTCGGCCAGGTCGTGAAGCGTGGCCTTTTCCTCGGCCAGCCAGCGCTGGTAGAGGATGTCGCGGCTACGGTCGTCCAGGCCCTGCAAGGCTTCGTGCAGGTTGCTGGTGGAGTTGTCGCTCCAGTCGGCATCTTCAAGCTGAAGCGCCGGGTCGTAGCGATGGTCTTCCAGGTAATTGGCCGGCGACTGGAAGGCACTGTCGTCGTCGGCTTCGGACGCTGGATCGAAGGCCATGTCCTGACCGGTCAGGCGGCTCTCCATCTCGCGCACTTCACGTGGCTCGACCCCCAGGCTTTCGGCTACACGATGCACTTCATCGTTGTTCAGCCAGGCCAGACGTTTTTTCTGGCTACGCAGGTTGAAGAACAGCTTGCGCTGGGCCTTGGTGGTCGCGACTTTGACAATGCGCCAGTTGCGCAGGATGAACTCGTGAATCTCGGCCTTGATCCAGTGCACGGCAAAGGACACCAGGCGCACACCCATTTCAGGGTTGAAACGCTTGACCGCTTTCATCAGGCCAACATTGCCTTCCTGAATCAGGTCAGCCTGGGCCAGCCCGTAGCCGGAATAGCTGCGAGCGATATGTACGACAAACCGCAGGTGGGCGAGCACCATTTGCCGAGCCGCCTCAAGATTCTGCTCATAGTAGAGACTCTCGGCCAGTTCACGCTCCTGCTCCGGCGTCAGCAATGGAATGCTGTTGACCGTGTGCACATAGGCTTCCAGGTTTGCGCCGGGAACCAGGGCATAGGCAGGTTGCAACGAAGTGGTCATACGAAAAAACCTCCGACTCACTAAACTCGTGCCCGCAGGCACTGCCAACATTGACCGGGAACCGCGAAACAAGTTCCCTAAAAATAAAAAGAGTCAATAGCAGCAAAAAGACACTATCGCGGTGCAAGCTCGCTCAGGTGGCGGGCGACCGCAATCCAAGCACCGATATACCCTAACAGTACCGCACCAAGCAAGAGCGACAGACCATCGGCAGGCGGAACCCCGGCTAGGGCAAAATCACTGCCATATAGCCCGGAAAGCCCGATTACCGCGTCGTTCAGCCAGTTCAGGCCGAATGCCAGTACGCCCCAAGCCAATACCCCAGCACCCAGGCCGTACAAGGCGCCCATGTACAGGAAAGGCCGGCGCACATAGCTGTCGGTGCCGCCTACCAGCTTGATCACTTCGATCTCGGTACGGCGGTTCTCGATGTGCAGGCGAATTGTGTTACCAATTACCAAAAGCAGCGCCGAAACCAGCAAAACCGTCAGACCGAAGACAAAACGGTCACCCAGCTTGAGGATCGCGGCCAAGCGCTCGACCCAGACCAGGTCCAGCTGCGCCGCATCCACCTTGGGCAGTTCCGCAAGACGCTGGCGCAAGGCTTCGAGGGCTGGTTTGTCGACTTCCGCCGGGGTCACCACGACCACGCCGGGTAGCGGGTTTTCCGGCAGTTCGCGTAGCGCATCACCGAGCCCGGACTGCTGCTGGAACTCTTCCAGCGCCTTCTCGCGGCTGACGTACTCCGCCTCAGCCACACCCGGCAAGCCCTTGATCTGCTCACGCAGGGCTTCGCCGTCACGGCTGCTGGCGTCGAGCTTGAGGTACAGGGAAATCTGCGCCGCGCGCTGCCACGAACCACCCAGACGCTCGACGTTGCTGAGCAGCAACGACAGGCCCATGGGCAGGCTCAGGGCCACGGCCATCACCAGACAGGTGAAAAAGCTGCCGATCGGCTGTTTGGCCAGGCGCCGCAAGCTGTCGAGCAGGCTGGAGCGGTGGCTTTCCAGCCAGGCGTGCAACAGGGTGCGGAAATCCGGACCATCGTCGTCATGGCTGTTGCGTTTGTTCTTTTCAGGTGCCGGATCGGCGGCTTTCGGCGCGACCCGTTCGGAAACCTTTGGACTGCGTGTCGCACTCATTGCCCGGCCTCCCCGTCGCCGATCAAGCGGCCGCGCTGCAGGGTCAGCATGCGATGGCGCATACGCGCGATCAGTGCCAGGTCGTGACTGGCAATCAGCACGCTGGTGCCCAGGCGGTTGATGTCTTCGAATACCCCCATGATCTCCGCGGCCAGGCGCGGGTCGAGGTTACCGGTGGGCTCATCCGCCAGCAGCAAGGCCGGACGGTGCACGATGGCGCGGGCAATACCGACCCGTTGTTGCTGGCCGGTGGACAGGTCGCCGGGAAACAGCTCGGCTTTGTCCGACAGGGCTACACGCTCGAGCGCCGAGTCGACGCGCTTGGCCACCTCGGCCTTGGACAGGCCAAGGATCTGCAGCGGCAAGGCAACGTTGTTGAACACGGTACGGTCGAACAGCAGTTGGTGATTCTGGAACACCACGCCGATCTGTCGACGCAGGAACGGAATCTGCGCGTTGCTGATCTGCCCCAGATCCTGCCCGGCCAGCAGCAGCTTGCCGCTGGTCGGTCGCTCCATGGCCAGCAGCAGGCGCAGCAAGGTGCTTTTGCCGGCGCCGGAATGGCCGGTGACGAACAGAAACTCGCCCCGACGCACCCGAAAACTCAACTCATGCAGGCCTACGTGGCCATTGGGGTAGCGCTTGGCGACCTGTTCGAATCGAATCATGGATGCTCCCGCTCGGCAAACAGTGCTTTCACGAAGGGTTCGGCTTCGAAAGTGCGCAGATCGTCGATGCCTTCGCCTACGCCAATATAGCGGATCGGCAGACCGAACTGCTTGGCCAGGGCGAAGATCACCCCACCCTTGGCGGTGCCGTCGAGCTTGGTCAGGGCCAGGCCGGTGAGTTCAACGCTCTGGTTGAAGTGCTTGGCCTGGTTGATCGCGTTCTGTCCGGTGCCGGCGTCCAGCACCAACAGGACTTCATGCGGCGCGTCGGCATCGAGCTTGCCGATCACCCGACGGACCTTTTTCAACTCTTCCATCAGGTTGTCTTTGGTGTGCAGGCGACCGGCGGTATCGGCGATCAGCACATCGACGCCGCGCGCCTTGGCGGCCTGGACGGCGTCGAAGATCACCGAAGCGGAGTCGGCGCCGGTGTGCTGGGCAATGACCGGAATCTGGTTGCGCTCGCCCCAGACCTGCAACTGCTCGACGGCTGCGGCACGGAAGGTGTCGCCAGCAGCCAGCATGACTTTCTTGCCTTCCAGCTGCAGCTTTTTCGCCAGTTTGCCGATGGTCGTGGTTTTACCGGCGCCGTTGACGCCAACCACCAGAATCACGAAAGGCTTGGTTTGAGACTGGATGCGCAGTGGCTGCTCGACTGGTTTGAGCAGGCCGGCCAGCTCGCCTTGCAGGGATTTGTACAGGGCATCGCTGTCGGCCAGTTGCTTGCGCGCAACCTTCTGGGTCAGGCTCTGGACGATCACCGAGGTGGCTTCAACGCCAACGTCGGCGGTCAGCAGGCGGGTCTCGATCTCGTCGAGCAAGTCGTCGTCGATGGCTTTCTTGCCCAGGAACAGGCTGGCCATGCCCTCGCCGATGCTGGCGCTGGTCTTCGACAAGCCCTGCTTGAGGCGGGCAAAGAAGCCAGCCTTGTTCTCTTCGCTACGGGCCGGAGCAGGCGCCTCGACAGGCGTGGGTTCGACAACAGGGGCTACAGGCGCAACGGTGGCCACTGGAGCCACTGGAGCCACTGGAGCCACTGGAGCCACTGGAGCAGGCTCGGGCTCAACGACTGGCGCTGCAACCGGTTCAGGCTGGACAACGACCGGCGCTGCAACCGGTTCAGGCTGGACAACCACCGATGCGGGCTCTACCACAGGAGCCGCGACCGGTGCCGGACGCTCCGGGATCGGTGGCGGGGTGTGCGGCTCAAGGTCTGCTACCAGGGCAACCGGCTCTTCAGGCACCGGCAGGACCAAACCGACGGACGGCGCGGGCGGCGCCTCGACTGCAACCACCGCTGGTGCGACGACAGCAGGCTCCGGCGCAACGGCAGGTGCGGGTACAGGCGTGTGGGCACCGTCGATTGGCGCCGGGGCGACCGGCGCTTCGCTGGTCAGCGCTGCAGGCTGCTCAGGCTCAACCGGTGCAGGGGCTTGTGGCTGTTCGGCAACTGGTGGCTGGGGCTTTTTGCGCAGCCAGCCGAACAGGCCTTTCTTTTCACCAGCCGCGGCCGGCGTCTTTTTGTCGTCGTTGGAACCAAACATGGAAGACGGCTATCTCAGGGTAGCGATGCGCCACTGCGGCGCCTCGAAAATTCTTTTAACGCAGAACAGACTACTTTTATTCCGGCTCGTTCATGCGCAGCATTTTGTCATCAAGCCTGCGGGTCAGATCCGCAACAGGCATGGTCGTCAGGCAACCGGATCAGTATCCTAGCACCTCCTAGCCCGCTGACGCTAAGACCACGCGGGCAGTCCTACAGGTTAAACAACGTATGAATGCTCTAGCCCGCCGCGCCGCTGGCCTGTTGCTCAGCACAGTTTGTCTGCCGTTCGCCGCCTTTGCCGCCGATCCGCAGCCCACCCACGAGTTCATTCTCGACAACGGCCTGAAAGTGGTCGTGCGCGAAGACCACCGCGCGCCAGTGGTGGTCTCGCAGATCTGGTACAAGGTCGGCTCCACCTATGAGTCCCCGGGCCAGACCGGTCTGTCCCACGCGCTGGAACACATGATGTTCAAGGGCAGCGAGAAACTCGGCCCCGGCGAAGCTTCGCGCATCCTGCGCGACCTGGGGGCCGAAGAGAACGCCTTCACCAGCGACGACTACACCGCTTATTACCAGGTACTGGCCCGCGACCGTCTGCCGGTGGCCCTGGAGCTGGAGGCCGACCGCATGAGCAGCCTGCGCCTGCCCGCCGACGAGTTCAGCCGCGAAATCGAGGTGATCAAGGAGGAGCGCCGCCTGCGCACCGACGATCAACCCAATGCCAAAGCCTTCGAGCTGTTCAGCGCCATGGCCTTCCCGGCCAGCAGCTACCGTACCCCGACCATCGGCTGGATGGCTGACCTCGATCGCATGAAGGTCGAGGAACTGCGCCACTGGTACGAATCCTGGTACACGCCGAACAACGCCACCCTGGTGGTGGTCGGTGACGTGACGGTCGACGAGGTCAAAGGCCTGGCCCAGCGTTTCTTCGGCGCCATCCCCAAACGTGCGATTCCACCGGCCAAGCTGCCACTGGAGCTGGCCGAGCCCGGCCTGCGCGAGACCACCCTGCATGTACGGACGCAACTGCCGAGCCTGATCTACGGTTTCAACGTTCCGGGCCTGGCCACCGCCAAGGACCCGCGCACCGTGCACGCCCTGCGCCTGATCTCGGCACTGCTCGACGGCGGCTACAGCGCCCGCCTGCCAAGCCAGCTGGAACGCGGCCAGGAGCTGGTGTCCGGCGCCTCGTCCAACTACAACCCGTTCACCCGCGGCGACAGCCTGTTCCTGATCTCGGCCACGCCGAACCAGCAGAAGAACAAAACCCTGGCCGATGTTGAAAGCGGTATCTGGAAGCTGCTCGACGAACTCAAGACCACCCCACCTTCGGCTGAAGAGCTTGAGCGCGTGCGCGCCCAGGTCATCGCCGGACTGGTCTACGATCGCGACTCGATCAGCAGCCAGGCCACTGCCATCGGCATGCTCGAGACCGTCGGTCTGTCGTGGAAGCTGATCGACAGCGAGCTCGACGAACTGAAAAGCGTGACCCCGGCCGACATCCAGAGCGCTGCGCGCACCTATTTCACCCGCGAACGCCTGAGCGTTGCCCATGTACTGCCCGAGGAGAACGCTCATGAGTGAACGCAGCGCACCCCGCTACACCCTGATCGGTCTCGGCATCCTGTCGCTGGTTGGTGTGTTGGCGTTTGTCCTGGCCAAGCCGGCCCACTCGGACAACACCGCACAACCGGCCAATAGCACCGCAGCCAAACCGACCAACACCCTGCAGACGCTGGCGGAGCTGGACGGCAAGGCACCGAGCCGCCGGCAACTGAACATTCAGACCTGGAACACCACTGAAGGCGCCAAGGTACTGTTCGTCGAAGCGCGCGAGCTGCCGATGTTCGACCTGCGCCTGACCTTCGCCGCCGGCAGCAGCCAGGACGGTGATGCTCCGGGCCTGGCAACCCTGACCAACGCCATGCTCAACGAAGGCGTGGCCGGCAAGGACGTTACCGCGATTGCCGAAGGCTTCGAAGGCCTCGGTGCCGACTTTGGCAACGGTGCCTACCGCGACATGGCCGTGGCCACCCTGCGCAGCCTGAGTGCAGCGGACAAGCGTGAGCCGGCGCTGAAGCTGTTCGCCGAGGTAGTCGGCAAGCCGACCTTCCCGCAGGATGCCCTGACACGCATCAAGAACCAGATGCAGGCCGGTTTCGAGTACCAGAAGCAGAACCCGGGCAAGCTGGCCAGCATCGCGCTGTTCGAGAAACTGTATGGCAGCCACCCGTATGCCCATCCAAGTGATGGCGATGCCAAGAGCATTCCACCGATCACCCTCGAGCAATTGCGGGCCTTCCACGCCAAGGCCTATGCCGCGGGCAATACCGTCATCGCCCTGGTCGGCGACCTGAGCCGCGGCGACGCCGAAGCCATTGCTGCCCAGGTCTCGGCCGCCCTGCCCAAAGGCCCGGCGCTGGCCAAGCTGCCTCAGCCTGCCGAGCCCAAGCCTGGCACCACGCACATCGACTTCCCCTCCAAGCAGACCCACCTGATGCTGGCCCAGCTGGGTATCGACCGCAACGACCCGGACTACGCAGCACTGTCGCTGGGCAACCAGATCCTCGGTGGCGGCACCTTCGGTACCCGCCTGATGAGCGAAGTACGTGAGAAGCGCGGCCTGACCTACGGCGTCTACTCGGTGTTCAGCCCGATGCAGGTGCGCGGGCCGTTCATGATCAACCTGCAGACCCGTGCCGAACTCAGCGAAGGCACCCTGAAACTGGTTCAGGACATCCTCGCCGACTACCTCAAGACCGGCCCGAGCCAGCAGGAACTGGATGATGCCAAGCGCGAGCTGGCCGGCAGCTTCCCACTGTCCAATGCCAGCAACGCCAGCATCGTCGGCCAGTTGGGCGCCATCGGCTTCTACGGCCTGCCGCTGACCTGGCTGGAAGACTACATGCAACAATCCCAGGCGCTGACCACCGAACAGGTCAAGACCGCCCTGAACAAGCACCTCGCCGCCGACAAGATGGTCATCGTCACTGCAGGCCCGAGCGTGCCGCAGAAACCTCTGCCGCCACCCACTGACAAACCCGCCGAGCAGCCGCTTGGTGTACCGGAGCATTAATGGCCAGTCCATCCGCCAAATCGGCCAAGCCACACAACGGCCAGGGCCAGCTGCGCATCATTGCCGGCGAATGGCGCAGCCGTCGCCTGAGCTTCCCTGACGCCCCCGGCCTGCGCCCGACGCCAGACCGGGTGCGCGAAACCCTGTTCAACTGGCTGGCGCCGCATATCGAAGGGGCCAAGGTACTCGATGCCTATACCGGAAGTGGCGCCTTGTACCTGGAAGCACTCTCGCGCGGTGCCGCCGAGGCCGTGGCGCTGGACAGCAACCCGGCGGCCATTGCCAGCCTGCGGCAGAACCTGGAAACCCTGCGCTGCCCGCGCGGCCAGGTCATCCAGAGCGATGCCCAGCGCTACCTGCAGGGGGAGCCGAAGCAGACCTTCGACCTGGTATTCCTTGATCCGCCGTTCCACCAGAACCTGCTGGCAACCACCTGTGCCCTGCTTGAAGAGCGCCAGTGGCTGGCCGAAAACGCCTGGATCTACACCGAGAGCGAAACCCCGCCTTCGACCTTGCAGCTGCCCGGCAACTGGCGCCTGCACCGTGAGAAGAAGGCTGGCCAGGTGTACTACGCCCTCTGGCAGCGCAGCTGAGTTGCAACGACGACCCTGCTACGGCGGGGTCGTCACACTGTGCAATAGATATCTATCCCCTTTCGCTCGCCTTTTTGCCTGATCGTGCTTCTGGTCATCAACCACAAGGAGCACTGTCATGGATCGACGTATTTCCTTCACCAGCGGCCTGCTCGGCCTGTTGCTGGTATCTGGCCAGGCCCTGGCCGATCCCCCTGAACGCCATGAATTCACCCTGGAAAACGGCCTGCATGTGGTCGTCAGCGAGGACCGCCGGGCACCGGTCGTCACCACCCACCTGCTGATCAAGGTGGGCTCAAGCCATGAGTACCCTGGGCAATCCGGGTTGTCCCATGCCCTCGAACACCTGCTCTACCGGGGTAGCGCCAAGACCGCACCGGGGGAGTTTTCGAAAGTCATCGAACGCCTGGGCGGCACTGACAACGCCTATACCAATCGCGATTTCACCGTTCATCACCAGACCCTGCCCAGTGAACGGCTGGCGGTAGCCCTGGAGCTGAGTGCCGACCTGCTGAAGGGCGCTGACCTCAGTGATAGCGAATTCGCTCGCGAAATCGAGGCCGTCAGGTCCGAGCGCCGCGAAAGAGTCGATGAATATCCGGCGTCCAGGCTCGACGAGCAGCTGCAAGCCATCGCCTATCCACAAAGCAGCTATCGCACCCCGGTGATTGGCTGGATGAGCGACCTTGAGCGCATGCACAACGATGAGCTGCAAGCCTGGTATCGCACCTGGTACGCGCCCAACAATGCCACATTGATCATTGTCGGCGACGTTCAGCTCGATGCGGTGAGACGTGAGGTTGAGCAGTACTTCGCCGGTTTCACCCGGCAAATCCTCCCGCACACCAAGCTCCCCCTGCAATCGGCTGCGACAGGACCACGACAGGTGACGGTTTACGATGCGTTCAGCAGGCCAAGGCTTGTCATGGCGTTCAACGTACCGACCTACGCCACAGCGGAGTCGGCGACCGACGTCCATGCCTTGCGTCTGCTCGACGCACTGCTGGGCAAAGGCTTGAGTGCCCGCCTCAGTAGCCGGCTGGAGCGCCAGCAAGCGCTGCTGTTCAGCCCCAAGGTCAGCTACGGGGCGCTGGCCAGGGGCGATACGTTGTTCGAAATTTCGGCATCGATCAATACTGCCCAACCCAAACCACTGGCCGACCTGCAGGCGGCTATCTGGGCACAACTGCAAGCGATCAAAAACACGCCGCCAAGCACTGCCGAGCTAGCGCGTGCGCGTGCTCTGCTGCTGGCCGAAAACACCTTTTTCCAGGACTCCCTCAGCGGCCAGGCCAGTGATATCGCTGCCATGCTGGGCAGTGGCCTGCCAGCGTCTCAACTGGACAACGACCGAAGCAACCTTGAGGGAGTAACGCCCGAACAAGTACAGCAGGCCGCCAGCGACTACTTCACCGCTGAACGCCTGGCGGTTGCCTACCTGCAGACCAAGGAGGCCGACGATGAATAAGCTCACCCGAACATTCCTCCCTCTCTTTCTGCTACTGGCAGGCGCTGCTTCACAGGCCCAGGCGCAACCCCGGCCGCTTGAACTGGAGTCGCTGAAAGTCACAGTACCCGCTCCCGCCCGGCTGCAGTTAGCGATCGAGTCATGGCAGACGCCACAAGGCAGCAAGGTCCTGTTTGTACAACGCAGGCAATTGCCGATGTTTGATCTTCAGGTTGATTTTGCCGCTGGCAGTGCCAGGGATGACGGCGCCGCCGGCCTGGCACAGCTCCCCCTGGGCATGCTCGATGAGGGCACCCAGCAGCGCGATGCCATGCAGATCGCCGAAGGCTTCGACGAGATCGGTGCGCAGTTCAGCAAAGCGGTAGTGCATGACAGCGCTACGGTGAAGCTACGCAGCCTGAGTGATGAACAGCAACGGACCAAAGCGGTGGGGTTGCTGAGTGAAGTACTGGGTCAACCACAGTTTGCCGAAGACAAACTGCAGCAGATCAAGGACCAGCTCAACGGCCTGGTGGCGCAGCGGCAACACTACGCAACCTACAAGGCCATCGACCGGCTCTACGAGCATGTGTTCGCCAATCATCCCTACGCCACCAACAGTTATGGCGCAGAGCAGACCATCAATGCCCTCACCGTCACTGATCTTCGCGCCTTTCACCAACGAGCCTTCAGCGCAGGCAATGCGGTGATTACCCTGGTCGGGGATCTGTCGCTGGAGCAGGCCCGGGCCATTGCCGCGCAGGTGTCAGCGGCGTTGCCCGCAGGCCCGGCACTCCCGCCGCTACCGGTAGCCGCCAGCTTCGAACCCGAGATCTACCATCTGGAACACCCCGGCAGCCAGGCGCTGCTGTTGTTCGCCATCCCCGGCATCAGTGTTCAACATCCCGATGCGCCTGCCTTGACCCTGGCCAACCTGATACTGGGCGGCCCCGGCGGCACCTCGCGGCTGTTCGATGAACTGCGCACTCGCCGCGGTTTGACCTATGGCGCCGGATCAAAGCTCAGGCAGCATCCTGTCAACGGCCTCTGGACGTTCACCACCCAGGTCCAGGGCAAATACCGCGACGCCGCAATGACATTGCTGGAGCAACTGCTTGAGGACTATGCCGAACAAGGACCAAGCCAGAAGGAATTCGATGACGCGAAACAGAAGTTACGCGGCAGCTACCTGCTGGGATCGGTGAGCAACCAGCAGATCAGCGGCATTCTGAGCACCATCGGCTTCAACCAGTTACCGCTGGACAACCGCCAGACCTTTCTCGATCAAGTGCAGGCATTGACCCTGGATCAGCTGAAGGTCGTGTTGAAAAATCACCTGAAGCTCGACAAGCTGGTGCAGATCAGTGTCGGCCCGTCGGTCGAACAGCACGACTTGCCCGCATTCGCTCCCGCTAACGGATGATCGACCCGGGCAAGTGTCGGTAACCGGATTTACACTTGTCTGAAAGCAATCTGCGAGCACACCACGATGTATCCCATCACCCCCAGCCCCTTCAAACCCGCCCTGGGGCTGGGCAATCCGCATCTGCAGACGCTTTGGGGGCCGCTCTGGCGCAAGTCGGCAGCCCTGCACCGCCAACGCGAGCGCCTGTGGCTGGCCGATGGCGATTTCCTCGACCTCGACTGGCACGGTCCGCACGAGGCCAACACCCCGCTGGTGCTGGTGCTGCACGGGCTGACAGGTTCGTCCAGCTCGCCCTACGTCATTGGTATGCAACAGGCCTTGGCTGACCGCGGCTGGGCCAGCGTCGCACTGAACTGGCGTGGTTGCTCGGGCGAACCGAACCTGCTGCCGCGCAGCTACCACTCCGGCGCCAGCGAGGACCTCGCCGAAGCCATCGACCACCTGCGTGCGCAACGCCCACAAGCGCCGCTGTATGCCGTCGGCTACTCGCTGGGCGGCAATGTGCTGCTCAAGCACCTTGGCGAAGCGGGCTCGGCAAGTCAGCTGCAGGCTGCGGTGGCGGTATCGGTGCCGTTTCGTCTGGACCAGTGCGCCGATCGTATCGGCCTGGGGTTTTCGCGGGTCTATCAGGCGCATTTCATGCGCGCCATGCTTGCCTATGTGAAAGACAAACAGCGCCACTTCCAGCATCACGGCCACCATGAAGGCCTCGCCGCACTGGAGCGTCTTGGGCCCCTGGAGAACCTGCGCACGTTCTGGGACTTTGATGGTCGAGTGACCGCACCGCTCAATGGTTTTGCCGATGCCAAGGACTATTACCGCCGGGCATCGAGCCGGTATTTTCTCGGGGAAAACCGCACACCGACGCTGATCATCCATTCCAGCGATGACCCGTTCGTGTTCAGCCATAGCCTGCCTGAAGCCAATGAACTACCGAGCCAGACCACCTTCGAGCTGCATTCTCGCGGTGGCCATGTCGGCTTTGTCGACGGCAGCGTGCGGGAGCCGGGGTATTACCTGGAACGGCGGATCCCGCAGTGGCTGGGAGCTATCTGAGACTTTTTCAGTCGCCCTTGGCAACCTGGCGCTGTGGATCGGTAATCCACTCGCTCCACGACCCCGCATACAGCTTGCCCAGCGGATATCCCGCCAGCGACAAGGCAAACAGGTTATGGCACGCCGTCACTCCAGAGCCGCAATAGGCCACGAGTTGCTCTGGCGACCGCTTGCCCAGTTTCTCGGCAAAGCGTTTCTTCAGTTGAGCCGCCGGCAGAAACCGTCCGTCAGCCCCCAGGTTGTCGGTGAACGCTGCACATTGCGCCCCCGGAATATGTCCGGCCACCGGGTCGATGGGCTCTACTTCACCGCGGAAACGTGGCAGGCCGCGGGCATCGATCAGGGTCAGGTCGGGCTGGCCCAGACGCTTACCCAGCTGTGTGGCGTCAAGCACCAGTGCTTCATCGGGCTCGCCCTTGAAGGTACCTACACGTTTTTCCGGGGCGTCGAGACTCAACGGTAACTTTGCCGCGTGCCAGGCCTTCAGGCCGCCATCGAGGATCGACACACCGCTGCGCTTGCCCAGCCAGGCCAGCAGCCACCAGGCGCGGGCGGCGAAAGCACCAGGGCCATCGTCATAAAGAACGATCTCGCTGTCGTTGTTGATCCCCCAGGCACGCAGACGCTCGATCAGGTGCTGCGGATCCGGCAAAGGGTGACGCCCGGTCACGCCCTTGATGACCGGGCCGCTCAGGTCGCGTTCAAGGTCGGCGAAATGCGCACCGGCAATATGCCCCTCGGCATAGCTGCGCTGGCCATAATCGATATCTTCCAGGGCAAAGCGGCAATCCAGTATCACCAGCGCCGGCGCCTCCAGGCGTTCGGCCAATTGCTGGGCAGTGATCAGTTGCGCGAGAGGCATGACAGTCTCCTGAACGATTGAACGGATAGGGCCTGGGCGTTTATTGCTCCAGTGCCTGGTTGAGCGAAACGTAGAATTCCTGGCACAGGGCATCCACCGCCGGGCGCGCCTGGGCAGTAACAAAGCCGAGCTCAAGGACCAGCACCTGATAGATGCCGCGTTTGAAGGCATCTTCACTCAAGTGCGCCGAATTCTCCCGGGTGGTGCACAGAAAGCGTACCCAGGAGGTCAGCACGATCCAGGCGTTGAGGGTCAGCGACTCGATCTGCACGGCGTCCATCTGCACGATCCCGGCTTCGACGAATCCGCGGTAAATGGACTGACCCTGGATCAGGCAACGCTGGGAAAAACGCCGGTAGCGCGCCGCCAGTTCCTTGTCACTGTCGAGCAGGTGTTCAAGGTCGCGATGCAAAAAGCGGTAGTCCCACATCGCCGCCAGCAGCTCCTTGAGGTAGAAGCGTTTGTCTTCGACAGTCGAGGGGCGCCCTTGCGGCGGGCGCAGAAAGCTTTCGACCTGCTCTTCATACCGGGTGAAGAGCACAGCGATGATTTCCTGCTTGTTGGCGAAGTGGTAGTACAGGTTGCCCGGGGAAATCTCCATGTGGGCGGCGATGTGGTTGGTGCTGACACTGCGCTCACCCTGCTGGTTGAACAGCTCCAGGCTGTTCTGCACGATGCGTTCGCGGGTCTTGATACGCGGGGCCATGATCAGCTCCAGAGGCCGAGCTTTGATTGAATAGGTCCATCTTACGGTTTATCCGAATGTGGATGTACCTGCCTGTCGTGAAAAAAGGATCGCAAAACACTCCGGTTAGAGTATAAGCTCTAGAAAAACAATGCCGTGGAGTTTCGCATGACTGCCGATGCTGCTCGTGTTTTGCCTGCGACTGCCGTTGAAGACCTTGCCACCCAGTTCAACGCCCAGCGCCAGGCGTTTGCTGGCAACCCGATGCCGCCACTGGCGCAACGCCGGCAATGGCTGAAAAGCCTGCGCCAGCTGTTGCTCGCCCATCAGGACGCACTGATCGCAGCCATCAGCGAAGACTTCAGCGGCCGCAGTGCCGACGAAACCCGCCTGGCCGAGCTGATGCCCAGCGTCCAGGGCCTGCATCATGCCGAGGCCCATCTAAAGCAGTGGATGAAGGCCTCACCGCGCAAGGTCGGCCTGGCCTTCCAGCCGGCCAGCGCCAAGGTGCTGTACCAGCCGCTGGGCGTGGTCGGGATCATCGTGCCGTGGAACTATCCGCTGTTTCTGGCCATTGGCCCTTTGACCTGCGCCCTGGCCGCTGGCAACCGGGTCATGCTCAAGCTCAGCGAAGCCACGCCGGCCACCGGCCTGCTGCTCAAGCAATTGCTGCAAACCGCATTCCCCGAAGACCTGGTCAGTGTGGCGCTGGGCGAAGCGGATGTCGGCGAAGCCTTCTCGCGTCTGCCCTTCGACCACCTGCTATTCACCGGCGCCACCAGTGTCGGCCGTCATGTGATGCTGGCGGCAGCGCAGAACCTGACCCCGGTAACCCTGGAGCTGGGCGGTAAATCGCCAGCCATTGTCTCGGCCAGTGTGCCCCTGGCCGACGCCGCAGAGCGCATTGCCTTCGGCAAAACCCTGAATGCCGGACAGACCTGCGTAGCACCGGACTACGTGCTGGTGCCACGCAAACGCCTGGACGACTTCGCCACGGCCTACCGCAACGTTGTTCATCGCTTTTACCCGAACGTGGCTGACAACCCGGACTACAGCGCGATCATCAACCCGCGTCACCTGGCACGCCTGGAAAGTTACCTGAGCGATGCCCGCGACAAGGGCGCGAAGATCGTTGACCTGTACCCGCAAGAAGCACGACAAGGCCGACGTTTGCCGCCTCACTTGCTGCTGCAGGTCAATGACCAGATGCGCGTGATGCAGGACGAGATCTTCGGCCCGCTGCTGCCGCTGGTGCCCTACGACAGCCTCGATCAGGCTCTTTCATACATCAATCAGCGCCCCCGCCCCCTGGCGCTCTACTACTTCGGCTACGACCGGGCCGAGCAGCAGAGGGTTCTGGAACAGACCCACTCCGGTGGCGTCTGCCTCAACGACACCTTGCTGCACGTGGCCCAGGACGATCTGCCTTTTGGTGGTGTCGGCCCCTCAGGCATGGGCCACTACCACGGCCACGAGGGCTTCCTGACCTTCAGCAAGGCCAAGGCAGTATTCGCCAAGCAGCGCTTCAACGCCGCCCGCTTGATCTACCCGCCCTATGGCAAGACCTTGATCAAGCTGGTGTACAAACTTTTCATCCGCTAACACCACGACCAGGCACAACAACAATGACCACAAGTCTGCCTGCAACACCCGCCTTGAGCCGCCGCGGGTTACTCAAGTTCAGCCTCGGCGCCAGCGCGTTCCTGGCCACCGCCGGGTTGGGCGCCAGCCTTACAGGGTGCTCGGCACAAACCCCGGCCAGCGGTTTCATCAGCCTGCGCCAGAGCGATCTGCCGATTCTGCGGACACTGATCCCGGTAATCCTTGCCGGTACGCCAGCCGCCGAACACCTGGAAGCCGTACTGCAGCGCCTGGACAACAAGCTCGCCAGCCTGTCCCCGGCGATGCTCAAGCTGACCCTGCAACTGTTCGACGTACTCGCCCTGCCGGTGACCCGAGGGCCGCTGACCGGGATCTGGGGCAGTTGGGAGAACGCAAGCATCGAGCAAATCCAGGCCTTTTTGCAGCGCTGGGAGAACAGTTCGCTGAATCTGTTGCGCATGGGCCATGCCTCGCTGCTGCAGCTGTTGCAGATGGCCTGGTACGAGATGCCGGAGTCCTGGGCCCGTTGCGGCTACCCAGGCCCACCAAAAATCTGAATCACCCTATAACGACAAGAGGCTGAAGATGCCCGTACCCGACCTGTTTCGCGAAGGCCTTGGCCGCGGCTGGAAAGCCCGCGACGCCTCGCGCCTGGACCACGACCTGAGCCTGGAAACCGATATCGCCATCATCGGCAGCGGCGCCGGCGGAGCCACCAGCGCCGAACTGCTCAGCGCCGCCGGTTTCAAGGTGCTGCTGATCGAAGAAGGCCCGCTCAAGACCAGCAGCGACTTCCATCTGCTTGAAGACCAGGCCTACGCCAACCTCTATCAAGAAGGCATCGGCCGCATGAGCAAGGATGGCGCCATCACCATCCTTCAAGGCCGCGCGGTGGGCGGCACCACCTTGATCAACTGGACCTCGAGCTTTCGCACCCCCGAGCCGACCCTGCAGCACTGGGCCAGCGAACACGGCGTCAAAGGCCTGAGCAGCGGCGAACTGGCCCCCTGGTTCGAACGCATGGAACAGCGCCTGGGCATCGCCCCCTGGGTCATGCCGCCGAATGCCAACAACGAGGTGCTCAAGCGCGGCTGTGCAGCCCTCGATTACAACTGGAAGGTCATTCCACGCAACGTGCGCGGCTGCTGGAACCTGGGTTATTGCGGCATGGGCTGCCCGGTCAATGCCAAGCAATCGATGCTGGTCACCAGCATTCCCGCTACCCTGGAAAAAGGCGGCGAGTTGCTCTACCTGGCCCGCGCCGAACGCTTGATCCACGACGGCGAGCGCATCAGCGGCCTGCAATGCCTGGCGATGGATGAGCGCTGCGTGAACCCGACCGGGCGCAAGATTCAGGTCAAGGCGCGCCACTACATCCTCGCCGGTGGCGGGATCAACAGCCCGGCCCTGCTGCTGCGCTCGGACGCTCCGGACCCGCATGAGCGCCTGGGCAAGCGCACGTTTCTGCATCTGGTGAACTTCAGTGCCGGGCTGTTCAAGGACCAGGTCAATCCGTTCTACGGCGCACCGCAGTCGATCTACTCCGACCACTTTCAGTGGCGCGACGGCGTCAGCGGGCCGATCGGTTACAAACTCGAAGTGCCGCCACTGCACCCGGCGCTGGCCAGCACCCTGCTGGGCAGCTTCGGCAGTGAAAATGCCATGCGCATGGAACAACTGCCCAATACCCACGTAATGCTCGCCCTGCTGCGTGACGGCTTCCACCCGGACAGCATTGGCGGTGAAGTCCAGCTGCGCGGCGACGGCTCGCCGGTACTCGACTATCAGGTTTCGCCCTACGCCTGGGACGGCGTGCGCCGCGCCTTCCACAGCATGGCCGAGATCCAGTTCGCCGCAGGTGCCGAGGCGGTGTTGCCGCTGCACAGCGATGGTCGCTACGTGAAAACCCTGGGCGAGGCCCGGCAGATGATCGACGGCCTGAGTCTTGAGCTGTTTCGCACGCGCCTGGGCAGCGCCCACGTCATGGGCGGTTGCGCCATGGGCGAAGACCCACGCCAGGCTGTCTGCGACAGTCTCGGACGGCATCATCAGCTGGCCAACCTGTCGATCCACGACGGCTCATTGTTCCCCACCAGCATCGGCGCCAACCCGCAGCTATCGGTGTATGGCCTCAGCGCGCGACTCACCGATGGCCTGATCGAACGCCTGGGTACCGGGAGATGACAACAAACGGGCAGCCTGTCTATAGTGCCTTCAGCGTGCGCAGGCGACTTGGCCGACTGCCACTGCTGCGATACCATCCGACTCCCCAACGCACTCCTGCCAGGACGACGCGATGAACCGAGTGTTGTACCCAGGTACTTTCGACCCTATTACCAAGGGCCATGGCGATCTGGTCGAGCGAGCCTCGCGGCTGTTCGATCAGGTGATCATTGCGGTCGCCGCCAGCCCCAAGAAAAACCCGCTGTTCCCGCTGGAACAACGGGTGGAACTGGCTCGTGAGGTCACCAAGCACCTGCCCAATGTCGAAGTCATCGGCTTCTCCTCCTTGCTCGCGCACTTTGCCAAGGAACAGCAGGCCAATGTGTTCCTGCGCGGCCTGCGTGCCGTCTCGGACTTCGAGTACGAGTTCCAGCTGGCGAACATGAACCGTCAGTTGGCACCGGACGTCGAAAGCCTGTTCCTGACCCCTTCCGAGCGTTATTCGTTCATTTCCTCGACCCTGGTCCGGGAAATTGCGGCACTGGGTGGCGACATCAGCAAATTCGTCCATCCGATCGTGGCCGACGCCCTGACCGAACGCTTCAAGAAGTGACATCGGCGATTTGACCACGGCGCCCGCGTGCACTGCGGGCGCTAATGCGGCACAATTGTGTCCATTGGTTTTCAAATGCCCGGGTTCTGAGCCCGGGCCGGAGTCCCCATGTCCCTGATCATCACCGACGATTGCATCAACTGCGACGTCTGCGAACCCGAGTGCCCGAACGCCGCTATCTCCCAGGGCGAAGAGATCTACGTGATCGACCCGAACCTGTGCACCCAGTGCGTCGGCCACTATGACGAGCCACAGTGCCAACAAGTCTGCCCGGTTGACTGCATCCCGCTGGATGAAGCCCATCCGGAGACCGAAGAAGAACTGATGGCCAAGTACCGCAAAATCACCGGCAAGGCCTGATGCCGTTCGTCGCCAGGCTCGCTCCGTTCATTCTTGGCGCCACCCTGGCGCTGGGGGTTGCCAGTGCCCAGGCACAGGGCCCGGGGCGTGCCGCGATTGCCAGCCCGCATGCCGAAGCCACTGCCGCCGCCCGGGAAGTCCTCGACCAAGGCGGTAACGCCTTCGATGCGGCGATTGCGGTCAGCGCAGCGCTGGCTGTCGTCGAACCCTATGGATCCGGCCTCGGTGGCGGTGGGTTCTTCCTTCTGCGCGAAGGCGAGACGCCGGCACGCTACGCGTTTATCGACGCCCGCGAGCGGGCGCCAGGCAAAGCCAGCGAGGCCATGTACCTGAAGGACGGCAAGGTTCAGCCTGGCCTGTCCATCAACGGCCCTCTGGCCGCCGCGATTCCCGGCTTGCCGGCGGCACTGGCGGACCTCGCTGCGCATTACGGCAAGCTACCGCTGAAAAACACCCTGGCCCCGGCCATTCGCCTGGCCAACCAGGGTTTTGCCGTCGACCGCATTTACCGCGATCGGGCCAAGATGCGCTTGAGCGCCCTGCGCGACGATCCGGAAAGCGCCCGGCTGTTCCTCAAGAACGGCGAGGTCCCCGCGCTTGGTGCACAGATCCGCCAACCGGAATTGGCGGTAACCCTTGAGCGCATTGCCCAGCAGGGACGCGACGGTTTCTACAACGGCCCGACCGCCCAGGCCATGGTCCAGGGCGTTCAGGCCGCAGGCGGGATCTGGAGCCTGGATGACCTGGCCAACTACCGCACGGCCAAACGCGAGCCGTTGCGCTACCAGCTGGCCGACCAGCGCGAACTGATCAGCGCCCCGCCGCCGTCAGCCGGCGGCGTAGCCCTGGCCCAGAGCCTGGCGATGCTGCAGCGCCTGCCCTGGCAGAGTGCCGAGCCGGTGCAACGTAGCCATTACGTGCTGGAAGTACTACGCCGTGCCTACCGCGACCGCGGCCTGCTCGGCGATCCGGATTACGTCGCCAACCCGCTGCCGCAACTGCTGGCGCGCAATTACCTGACCAGCCTTGCCGACAGCATCGACGTGCACCAGGCCACGCCCAGCAGCAGCCTACCGCCCGCCCCGGCCTGGCGCGAAGGCGACCACACCACCCACTTCGCGGTGATCGACGCCGAAGGCAACGCCGTAGCCGCAACGCTGTCGGTCAACCTGCCGTTCGGCGCAGCCTTCAGCGCGCCCGGTACCGGCGTGGTATTGAACAACGAGATGGACGACTTCGCCGCCGACCCGCGCGGCAGCAACAGCTATGGCCTGGCCGGCAGCCAGGCCAATGCCGTGGCAGCCGGCAAGCGGCCACTGTCGAGCATGAGCCCGAGTTTTATCGAGAGCCCGACGCAGTTCGCCGCCTTCGGCACACCGGGCGGCAGCCGCATCCCGAGCATGGTGCTGTTGTCGATGCTGGGGTTTCTCGAAGGCAAGCCGGTCGCCAACTGGCCCGCAGTGCCGCGCTATCACCACCAGTACCTGCCGGATGTGGTCGAGCACGAACCGGGCGCGTTCAGCGCCGAACAGCAGCGCGCGCTAAATGCACGCGGCTACCAGCTCAAGGATCTGGGTCGCACTTACGGTAACCAGCAAGTGTTGTACTGGGATAAATCCAGGCAGACCCTGGAAGCCGCCAGCGACCCGCGTGGCGTGGGTGCCGCTGAAGTGCTCAGCCCACGCTGAGCACCCTCACTTCTGACAGCGCGGGCAGAACACGCTGGCGCGCTGGCCGAGCTTGACCTCGCGCAGGATACTGCCGCAAACCTTGCAGGGCTCTTCCCGGCGTCCGTAGACAAAAAGCTCTTGCTGGAAATAGCCCGGTTGGCCATCACCGCCGACAAAGTCGCGCAAGGTGGTGCCGCCACGCTCGATCGCGCAGGCGAGGATGCGTTTGATCTCGATCGCCAGCTTCAGGTAACGCGCCCGCGAGATGCTCCCGGCTTCGCGGCGCGGATCGATACCGGCAGCGAACAGGGCCTCGGTCGCATAAATGTTGCCGACCCCGACCACCACCGCGTTATCCATGATGAATGGTTTGACCGCCATGGCCTTGCCACGCGACAGCTGGAACAGGCGCTCGCCATCGAACAGGTCGGTCAACGGCTCAGGGCCAAGCTTGATCAACAGCTCATGGTTAAGCGGATCAAGGCTCCAGAGCATCGCGCCAAAGCGGCGCGGGTCGGTATAGCGCAAGGCCAGGCCCGACTCCAGTTCGATATCCACATGCTCATGCTTGGCAGCCGGCAAGCCGATCTCGACCAGACGCAGGTTGCCGGACATGCCCAGGTGACTGATCAGCGTCCCGACCTCGGCATTGAGCAGCAGGTATTTGGCGCGGCGCTCGATCTTGACGAAACGCTGCCCGGACAGGCGGATATCGAGGTCCTCGGGGATCGGCCAGCGCAGACGCCGGTCGCGCACGATCACCCGATTGACGCGCTGGCCTTCCAGGTAAGGCGCAATACCGCGCCGGGTGGTCTCGACTTCTGGTAGTTCCGGCATGGATCAGTGACTGCCCAATTCGCGAATGGTCTGCTTGAGGTTCTCAAAGTCGTACTCGGAAAGCCCCACATAGTCGAGCACCAGGTGCCCAACGGCATTCCACTCGTGATCGACACTCTGATTGCCCAGCACCCGGTACGACGAGCAGATGTGCTCGGCCATCTTGAGGATTGCCAGCAGGTTCTTCAGTTGACTGTTACGCGCCGAATCATCGCTGAACACCGCCAGGGCATTGTGGTGGTTGGCGATGGCATTGCTCAGGTGCTCGGGCAGGCGCCAGGACTTGGCGGTGTAGTAACCGACCACCGCGTGGTTGGTGTTGAACGCCTGGTTCTCGGTGTCGACCACCCGCTTGTCGGCCCCCGCATTGGCGTAGGCGTCTTCGAGCACGCCCATGTACTCGGGGAAGCGTTTGAGCATCAGCGGCACGCCACAGTCGTGGAACAGGCCCAGGGCATAGGCCTCGTCAACCGCCTGCGAGCCGATGCGCTTGGCCAGGGTCAGGCAGGTCACGGCCACGTCCTGGGCGGTGTCCCAGAAACGGTTGAGGGTGACGATGGTGTCGTCGCTCATCTCGCCCTTGATCGACTGGGCGTTGATCAGGTTGATGATCGAACGACTGCCGAGCAGGCTCACCGCGCGCTGGATCGAAGCAATCTTGTTGGTCAGGCCGTAATACGGCGAGTTGACCAGCTTGAGCAAGGCACCAGACAGGCCCGGGTCCTGGGCGATCAGTTTGGCGATCACCTCAAGGTCGGGGTCAGGCATGTATTGCTCGAACTGAAGATCGACCATGATCTGCGGCTGTGGCGGCACGCTGATGCCTTGCAAGGCGTGCTGGATCTGTTCGGCGGAGAGTTCCTGGGACATAAGTACACACTCGGGGCTGAGCGGCGATTCTAACCCGATCGTACTGGCCAGAGGTGAAGCGAAAGGCCACTGCTCTGTTGCAATTTGTCGCTATTCCCATCGGCACAGCGGGCATCGGGTTATACTCCCGCTCTTTTTTCCCGGAGCGACGTCATGTCCCTGCCCAGCCTTCGTCTCAAAGCCAATGCCGACCGCCGCCTGCGCGCCGGCCACCTGTGGGTTTACAGCAACGAAATCGACGTCGCCGCGACCCCGCTGCATGGCTTCAAGGCCGGTGACCAGGCGATTCTGGAAACCGCCGGTGGCAAGGCCCTGGGCGTCGTTGCCATGAGTCCGAACAACCTGATCTGCGCCCGCCTGCTGTCGCGTGACGCCAAGCTTGCGCTGGACAAGTCGCTGCTGGTGCACCGCATCAATGTGGCCCTGTCGCTGCGTGAACGCCTGTTCGACAAGCCGTTCTACCGTCTGGTGTACGGCGATTCCGACCTGTTGCCGGGTCTGGTAGTCGATCGCTTCGGCGATATTCTGGTCGTTCAGCTGGCTTCGGCCACCATGGAACAGCACAAGGACGACGTCATCGCCGCCCTGGTCCAGGTCCTCAAGCCAAGCGGCATCCTGTTCAAGAACGACTCGGCCGCTCGCGACGCCGAAGGCCTGAACCGTTACGTCGAAACCGTATTCGGCCTGGTACCGGAGTGGGTTGCCCTGGAAGAGAACGGGGTGAAATTCGAAGCCCCGGTGATGGAAGGCCAGAAGACCGGCTGGTTCTACGACCACCGCATGAACCGCGCGCGCCTGGCGCCGTACGTTCAGGGCAAGCGCGTTCTCGACCTGTTCAGCTACATCGGTGGCTGGGGTGTGCAGGCCGGTGCTTTCGGCGCCAGCGAAGTATTCTGCGTCGACGCCTCGGGCTTTGCCCTTGATGGCGTTGAGCGCAACGCCGCGCTCAACGGCATTGCCGAGAAGCTCACCTGTATTGAAGGCGATGTGTTCGAAGCACTGAAGGAACTCAAGGCCTCCGAAGAGCGTTTCGACGTGATCGTTGCCGACCCGCCCGCCTTCATCAAGCGCAAGAAAGACCTGAAAAACGGTGAAGGCGCCTATCGTCGTCTGAACGAACAGGCCATGCGCCTGCTGACCAAGGACGGCATTCTGGTCAGCGCTTCGTGCTCGATGCACTTGCCCGAGGACGACCTGCAGAACATCCTGCTGACCAGCGCCCGCCACCTGGACCGCAACATCCAGCTGCTCGAACGCGGCGGCCAGGGCCCGGATCACCCGGTCCACCCGGCAATCCCGGAGACCCGTTACATCAAGAGCATTACCTGCCGACTGCTGCCTAACAGCTAAGGTACATCGCGGGGCAAGCCCGCTCCCACAGAGATCATCCATACCTGTGGGAGCGGGCTTGCCCCGCGATAGGCCCTCAAATATCCAGCACCTGCGAAGCAATCCCGAAATACACCAACACCCCGGCGGCATCGGCAATCGACGTCACCAAGGGCCCGCTGGCGGTGGCCGGGTCGAGCTTCATGCGGCTGAGCAGGAACGGCAGGCTCATGCCGATCAAGCTACCCAGCAGGACAATCACCAGCATGCTGCTGGCGACGATCAGGGCAATATCCGGGCCGCCACGCAACACCCCCAACGATGCCACCGCAACAGCCATGGTGCCACCCAGAGCCAGGGCCACCCCGCACTCACGCCCAAGCAAGCTCAACCAGTCACGCATGACCACTTCACCCGTGGCCAGGGCACGGACCATCAGCGTTGCCGACTGGGCACCGGCATTTCCCCCACTATCGACCAGCAACGGCAGGAAGAACACCAGGGCGATATGCGCGGCGATAGTGTCTTCGAAAGCGGCAATACCCGCTCCGGAAAACAGGTTGCCGAACACCAGCAGTACCAGCCAGAGCACGCGTTTGCGATAGAGCAAACCCACGGTGGCAGTCTTCAGGTTGCCCAGATGGGTACCGATCAGCGCGCCTTTATGGAAGTCCTCGGTGGCCTCCTCGACCACCACATCCATGGCATCGTCACAGGTAACGATGCCCACCAGACGTCCGCCGCGGTCCAGCACTGGCAAGGCCAGCAGATCGTGCTCGCTGATCAGTCTGGCCACTTCTTCCTGGGAGGTGGCAGTGCTGACACTGAGCACCGGGTGCACCATCAGTTGCTCTACCGGCAATTCGGGTGTGGCAAGAATCAGCTCGCGCAGGGACAGCGTGCCGAGCAGGTTGCCCTGCTCGTCGAGCACGTAGGACTGGTAGATGGTTTCGGCATCAGCGGCTTCGCGGCGCAGCATGTCGATGGCCTGGCTCGCGCTCAGGCCGCTGCAGATGCAGGAGTAATGGCTGCTCATCAGCGCCCCTGCGGTACCGGCAGGGTAGCGGCCGGCCTGCAGCAGGTCGTCGCGGCGAGCCTGGGCTTGCTCACGGGGCAAGGCCAGTCCGCCCGGGATTGCTTCGTGGATTGTGGTCATATCGATCTCCAGGCAGCAGCGCAGCTGCCTGGAAGCCGACCGGCAAGGCTGTCGGTCAGCTAACGGGCAGCCCTGACGCCACTGCGTTTAGTGCCAGAATGTAGGTTCGCGATGAACTGAAACTGGGAAGGTCCATTAAGGGTGTCGTCTCGTAAGCCGCACATGCGGCGCGGGGATAATAGCCAGTCCGGCAGGCGGGAACAGCCGCTTTTCCTGGCTTTTTTGGCATTTCAGAATGGTCCTACAGGCGTACTTAGAAGCGGTCTGACAGACCATTCGCAGAGCAACAGCGCCGCCGATCGCCACCAACCATCTACAACGCCATTCCTTCGCGGCGCCAGCGGTGTAGAATCGGGCTATTCATCGCCAGTCATCCCCGGCGGGTTTATGAGCTCTGGCCGAGCGCACGGCGATCCCGCGGCGATCTCGGCTTCATCCGTACCAGCGGCCACCTGCCTTCGGTGCAAAGGACAAGAGAAGCTCACTCCCCTTTTTGTTACCTGATTAGCCGCCAGGAGTGCTTCATGCCTGATTACCGCTCGAAAACGTCCACCCACGGCCGCAATATGGCCGGCGCACGCGCTTTGTGGCGCGCCACCGGGATGAAAGACGAAGATTTCAAAAAGCCGATCATCGCCATCGCCAACTCGTTCACCCAGTTCGTCCCGGGGCATGTGCACCTGAAGGACCTGGGCCAGCTGGTCGCCCGCGAGATTGAACGCGCCGGTGGCGTGGCCAAGGAATTCAACACCATCGCCGTCGACGATGGCATCGCCATGGGCCACGACGGCATGCTCTATTCGCTGCCGAGCCGCGAGATCATCGCCGACTCGGTGGAGTACATGGTCAACGCCCACTGCGCCGACGCCATCGTGTGCATCTCCAACTGCGACAAGATCACCCCCGGCATGCTCATGGCTGCCCTGCGCCTGAACATTCCGGTGATCTTCGTTTCCGGCGGGCCGATGGAAGCCGGCAAAACCAAACTGGCCAGCCATGGCCTGGACCTGGTCGATGCCATGGTCATCGCCGCCGACTCGAGCGCCTCCGATGAAAAGGTCGCCGAATACGAGCGCAGCGCCTGCCCGACCTGCGGTTCCTGCTCCGGCATGTTCACCGCCAACTCGATGAACTGCCTGACCGAAGCACTGGGCCTGGCCCTGCCGGGCAACGGTTCGACCCTGGCCACCCACAGCGACCGCGAACAGCTGTTCCTGCAGGCCGGGCGCACCATCGTCGAGCTGTGCAAGCGTTACTACGGCGACAACGACCAGAGCGTCCTGCCGCGTAACATTGCCAACTTCAAGGCGTTCGAGAACGCCATGATGCTCGACATCGCCATGGGCGGTTCGACCAACACCATCCTCCACCTGCTGGCCGCCGCCCAGGAAGCCGAGATCGACTTCGACCTGCGCGATATCGATCGCCTGTCGCGCAAAGTGCCGCAGCTGTGCAAGGTCGCGCCGAACATCCAGAAGTACCACATGGAAGACGTCCACCGCGCTGGCGGCATCTTCAGCATCCTCGGCTCGCTGGCCCGTGGCGGTCTGCTGCACACCGACCTGCCGACCGTGCACAGCCCGAGCATGGAAGAAGCCATCGCCAAGTGGGACATCACCCAGACCGACGACGCAGCGGTGCACCACTTCTTCAAGGCCGGCCCTGCCGGTATTCCGACCCAGACCGCGTTCAGCCAGTCGACCCGTTGGGACACCCTGGACGACGACCGTGAAAACGGCTGCATCCGCAGTGTCGAGCACGCCTATTCGCAAGAAGGCGGCCTGGCCGTGCTGTACGGCAACATCGCCCTGGACGGTTGCGTGGTGAAGACTGCCGGTGTCGACGAATCCATCCATGTGTTCGAAGGCAACGCGAAAATCTTCGAAAGCCAGGACAGCGCCGTACGCGGCATCCTTGCCGACGAAGTGAAAGAAGGCGATATCGTCATCATTCGCTACGAAGGTCCGAAAGGCGGCCCGGGCATGCAGGAAATGCTCTACCCGACCTCCTACCTGAAGTCCAAAGGCCTGGGCAAAGCCTGCGCCCTGCTCACCGACGGCCGCTTCTCCGGCGGTACCTCGGGCCTGTCCATCGGCCACGCCTCGCCTGAAGCGGCTGCCGGCGGCGCCATCGGCCTGGTGCAGGATGGCGACAAGGTGCTGATCGACATCCCTAACCGCTCGATCAACCTGCTGGTCAGCGATGAAGAGTTGGCGGCACGTCGCGTCGAACAGGACAAGAAAGGCTGGAAGCCGGTGGAAGTGCGTCCGCGTAAAGTGACCACCGCACTGAAAGCCTACGCCCTGCTGGCGACCAGTGCCGACAAGGGTGCGGTACGCAACAAGGCGATGCTCGACGGTCTGTAACGCGATATTCGCGGGGCAAGCCCGCTCCCACAGGTTGTCGATGCCTTGTGGGAGCGGGCTTGCCCCGCGATGGCTACAAAGCCTTCCGGCTCAATACTTGGCGCGCAAGGTCAACGTCAGGTTACGCGGCTCGCCATAGAAGTTCGAACCCCAGGAGCTGTCCACCCGCTCATAGTAAGTGCGGTCAAACAGGTTGTTGGCCGTCAGCTTCGCCGACAGGTGCTCGTTGAACTTGTAGCCGACCTGGGCCGTGGTAATCGCATAGCCGCCCTGAACAAAGTCCACGTCACGCTTGTAGTAGGTGGCACTTACCGCACGCACCCCACCGCCAACGTTGAAGTCCTTCAGTGGCCCATCGGTAAACTCGTAGTTGGTCCACAGGTTGTAGTTGTGTTTCGGCGTGATGGTGGTGCCCTGGTTGGTGTCTGCGCCGCTCAGCGACTTGAGCATGGTGAACGCGTAACCGGTGCTGATGCTCCAGTTGTCGGTCAGGTTGCCGCTCAGTTCGGTTTCCCAGCCCTGGCTGCGGATCTTGCCCTGTGGCTCGTAGTACTGATTGTTGGCTACCAGTTCCGCACGGTTTTCGTCGTAGATACGGAACACCGCGACACTGCCATTCAGGCGACCGTCGTAGAACTCACGCTTGAGGCCCAGTTCGTACTGTTTGCCCTTGCGCGGGGCGATGGTCTGGTTATCGGCATCGACCTCGGTCTGCGGTTTGAACACGCTGGTGTAACTGGCGTACGCGGACAGTTCAGGCGTCAGCTTGGCCACCAACGCACCGTAGGGAATGACTTTGCGGTCGATGTTGGTTTCGGTGTTGCTGAAGTTATTGAAGAAGGCGTTGGCATTGTGCGCCTCACTCTCGAACCAGGTCACCCGGCTGCCGAGGATGACATCCAGCCAGTCGGTAGCGCTGATTTTGCTGCGGGCATAAAGGCCGTACTGGTGGGATTTCGACCAGTTGCCGTTATCCATTTCGTACTTACGCTTGGGTATGTTGATGCTGCCCGGATCGAACACATTGGTGTCAAAGTACTCGCCACCACCGTAGGTGAAGTCCTTGTCCAGGTGCTGGTACTCGACCCCTGCGGTAAATTCGTGGGTGCGGCCAAAAGCCTCCACCGGCAGGGTGACAAAGCTGTCCAGACCCAGGGTCTTGATGTGGGTGTAGTAGGAATAGGCCACGGCCGAACTGGCGCCGGTCGCCGGGTCTACCGCGCCATCGCTCCAGGTGAAGTTGCGGGTCGGGGTTTCAGCATCGCGGTAGGTCAACGAGGTCTTGAACTGACCGCCATTCTCCAGGGCATGGTCGACTTCAAAGAAACTTTCCCAGACGTGCTCGTCCAGTTCGTTCCACTTGGCATCGACGAATGTCGAGCGGCTGACATCCAGCAACTTGCCATTGGCATACGCCGGCAGGCCAAAGGCCGGGGTGGAATGGTTGTTCTGATAGGCGCCGCCCAGGGACAGCGTGGTGTCCGGGGTCACGTCGTACTCCAGGCGACCGTAAACCATCGGCCGTTCGTTCTGGGCATAGTCGACAAAGGACTTGTTGTCTTCATAGGCGGTGACAAAGCGTCCGCGCAGGCTACCGTCGCTGTTCAGCGGACCGGTGATGTCCACGGTCGAGTGATAGTGATCATAGGAGCCGGCAGACAGCTCGCCACTGAGGGCAAACTGGCCCAAGGCACGCTTGCGTACCAGGTTGATGGTGCCACCCGGTTCACCCGAGCTCTGGTACAGGCCGGAAGGTCCGCGCAACACCTCGACCCGGTCGAACATTGCCAGGTCAAAGCTGGTCATCAGGTCGCCCTGGCCAGTCATCTGCGAAACCCCGTCAACCTGCACCTGGTCGACAAGGAATCCGCGCATGTAGACATCGTTCAGGCTTGAGCCAGCGTTGTAACTCTTGATGGTCGCACCGGTGACCTGGCGCATCGCGTCCTGCAGGCTGTTCATGTTCTGGTCGTCCATTCGCTGGCGCGTGACGACCGACACCGATTGCGGGATGTCCTTGAGTTTCTGCTCGCCTTTGCCAATGGTCAGCGCACCGGTGGTGTAGGACTGACTGCCCTCGGTAGTGGCGCCCAGCACCTTGCCGCCGACCATGGTCGCGCCCAGCTGCAGGGCAGCTTCATCCGCCTGGCGCCGTTCGAGCGTGACGCTGTCACTGTCGATGTAGGTTGCGCTCAGGCCGGTGCCGGCCAGCAGCCGGGCCAGCGCCTGATTCTGTGGGTAACTGCCGCTGAGGCCAGGGGAACGCAAACCTTGGGTCACCTCGGCGCCAACCAGCACCTGCACCCGGGTCACGGCACTGAAGGCTGCCAACGCCCCGTCCAGTGATTGCGCCGGAATCTGGAACTGATAGGCCTGGGCCTGTACGGCGGGTGCGGCGAGGACCGGCATGGCCAGCGTGCCGCAGCCCAGGGCAATGGCCAGGCTCAGCAGGGTCGGCAGGCGCCGGGTGGCGGTGGTGTTGTCCATCAGTGAAGCTCCCCCAAATCGTCGAAGTCGTTTAATCGCGCCACACTTTCTGAGAGTGCTTATTATTTGCGCTTACGAGTTCAAGGACGTCAGGCTTCGGGGAAACCCTGAAATTTTTTTAAAAATTTTTCGCTAACCTTCGCGCAGCACACGCAGGTAGGGCGTGTACTGCTCAGCACGCAGACCCAAGGTGTGCGTCAACGCTTTGAGTACGGCGTCGGGCTTGTCGATTTCAAACACCCCGGAGACCTTGCGCTGGCGCAGGGTATCGCCGAGCACCAGGGTCTGCCCTGGCCAGTAGCGGTTCAACGCTTCGACCACCTCGGCCAGAGGCTGTTGCCGGAACACCAGCTGACGCTGGCGCCAGGCGAACTCGGCGGCAACATCGAAGCCGTGTTCGCTACCCAGCTGCAAACCGCTGTACTCGACGCCGCGCCCTGGATCGAGCAGCACCGATTGCCCCTCGTCGACACTGACCTGAACCCTGCCCTGGGCAACCCGCACAAGGGTCTGGTTACCCTGCTGCGCGACGCTGAAGCGCGTGCCGACGACCTTCACCCAGCCGTCACCGGAGCGAATCAGAAACGGCCGCGACGGATCATGGCTGACGTCGAACCAGGCCTCTCCGCGCAGCAGGCGCACCCGTCGCTCCCCGTCACCCAACTCGACCTGCACAGCGGTGTCGGTATTGAGTTGCAGCTGTGAACCATCGGCCAGGGCCAGCGTGCGCGACTCGCCCGTAACCGTCGCGTAGTCAGCACGCCAGCGGTCCGGCCAGGGGCTGGCAATCAGCAGACCGATCATCAACAGAACTGCAGCAGCACTGGCCCAGACCCGCGCCCGCGGCTTGTGCCAACGGGCACGCTGAGCCTGGCGAAGCTGTCGGGCAGGCTCGCGCAAGGCACCGAGCAACTCGAGCACTTCATTCCAGGCCTGAACCTCGCTCGGCCCCTGCGCCAGCCAGGCCGCAAAGGCTTCCCGCTCAGTCGGGGTGAGATCCTCGGCCTGCAGGCGGTAGTACCAGCCACTGGCTTCGGCGAACAGGTCGTCGTCAGCATCGGTGACATTCGGCTCGATCATCGGGGCATCCGTAGCTGCAAAGGGCCGGTTCACAAATGCGGCCCCTGCGTGTCACTGAGCAGTCGTGCCTTGATGAAGGCCCGGCAATCGATCAGCGCACGACGCAATTGGTATTCGACACTACGCGGGGAGACCTTTAACCGCTCGCCAATCTCCCGGTAGGAACATTCGTCGACATGGTAAAGCAGGAAGATGTGTCGAGTCGCCTCGGGCAAGGCCTGAATAGCGTCATGCATCAGCGCTTGCTCCTGCATGGCCGCCAGCTGCTCTTCGGCCCCCGGCGAATCGCAGGGCAATTCATCGCTGGGCTCACCCACTTCACGATGCTCGCGGCGAATCATCTGGCGCTGATGGTCGCGAATCAGGTTGCTGGCGATCGTGAACAGAAAGGCTGGCAGATTATCGATTTTTTTGTCGGCAGGCAGCCGCGCCAGGCGCAAGAACGACTCCTGGGTTAAATCGGCTGCGACCTGAGTATTGCCGGTGCGCCGAGCAACAAAGGCCTCCAGGGCTTTTTTGTGCTCGGCGAACAACCGGGCAATCTGCGAATTCCACGAAGACACGGCACTTCCTGGCAGTGAATCTCAAGGTGAGCGCACGCTAGCAGAAGATGAGACATATTCGCAATTGATATCTATTTTTATACGCGCTCGTTACCCTGCGGCTCCCTGATCTTGTACCAGGCCACATACAAGGCCGGCAGGAACAACAAGGTCAGCAGGGTTGCGATGATAATCCCGCCGATCATCGCGTAGGCCATTGGCCCCCAGAACACCTCACGAGCGATGGGGATCATGCCCAGGCTCGCCGCTGCCGCCGTCAATAGAATCGGCCGTCGGCGGTGGTTGGTCGCTTCCAGCACTGCTGCCCACGGCGACAACCCCTGCCCCTCGTACTCATCGATCTGGGTCACCAGAATCACCGAGTTGCGGATGATGATACCGATCAGCGCGAGAATCCCGAGGATGGCCACGAAGCCCATCGGTGTACCCGTTGGCACCAGCGCCAGGACCACACCGATCAAGCCCAACGGCGCCACGCTGGCCACCAGGAACAGTTTCTGCACACTGTGCAGCTGGATCATCAGGAAGGTGCCCATCAGGAACAGCATCAGCGGCAACACTTTGGCAATCGGCCCCTGGGCCTTGCCACTTGCTTCTACCGTACCGCCGGTTTCGACCGTGTAGCCCACCGGCAGTTTGCTGACGAAATCGTCGATCTGCGGTTTGAGTTCACGCACCAGGTCAGTCGGCTGGATATCGCCACGCACCGCAGCCTTGATGGTGATGGTCGGTTTGCGGTCGCGACGCCAGACCAGCGGCTGCTCCAGCTCGTAGCGCACGGTGGCGAAGGCCAGCAGCGGAATCGAGGTGCCGTTGGGGGTGACGATCTGCAGGTTCTGCAAGGTCTGCGGCGAGCTCCGCTCACTGTCCACGGCACGGGCGACGACGTTGATCAGGTAGATACTGTCGTTGACCTGGGTGATCTGCGTGCCGCTGACAATGCTGTTCATGACATTGGCCACGTCCTCGGACGACAGGCCAAGCTGGCGCGCCTTGTCCTGGGCGATTTCGACGCGCAGGACTTTGCCCGGTTCGTTCCAGTCGTAAATCATCTGGCCGATGTGGTCGTTGCTGTCGAGCAAGGTCGCCAGGGCAACCGCGTATTTGCGCACCTCATCGATATCCTTGCCCATCACCCGGTACTGGATCGGCAAGCCTACCGGCGGCCCCATTTCCAGCGACTGGACGTTGCTGCCGATACCGACAAAGTCTTCGCGCAAACGCTGCTTCAAGCGTTTGATCAGCCCTTCGCGCTCTTCGAAACCTTTACTGACGATCACCAGCTGGGCGTAGTACGGATTCTGCAGTTGCTGGTCCAGTGGCAGGTAGAAACGAATGGCGCCCTGGCCGATATAGGTGCTCCAGCGCTCAATGTCCGGGTCACCCTTGAGCGTTGCCTCAAGCCGGTCCACCGCCTTGCGGGTTTCCTCGATCGAGGAGTTCTGCGGCAGGTTGAGGTCAACGAGAATCTCCGGGCGATCCGAAGAGGGGAAGAACTGGTTCTGCACGAAACGCATGCAGAACAACGCCAGCACGAACAGCAAAATGGTGCCGATGATGGTCAGCCAGCGATGGCGCATGCACCACAGCAGGCTGTGTTCGAAGGCCTTGCCGACCCGGCCGGTTTCTTCATCATGGGCTTTGACCTTGGCGTTGAGGATATGCACACCGAGCACCGGTGCAAACACCACCGCCACCACCCAGGACACCAGCAAGGCCGCAGCGATCACCGCAAACAAGGTATAGGTGTATTCCCCCGCCGAACTGGCGTTCAGACCGATCGGCATGAAGCCGGCCACGGTCACCAGGGTACCGGTGAGCATCGGGAAGGCCGTCGAGGTGTAAGCGAAGGTCGCTGCTTGCTCCTTGGTCTCGCCCATTTCCAGGCGCGTGACCATCACCTCCACGGTAATCATCGCATCGTCCACCAACAGGCCCAGGGCAATGATCAACGCCCCCAGGGAGATCCGCTGCATGGTGATGCCGCTGTACTCCATGAAGATGAACACCATGGCCAGTACCAGCGGAATCGAACAGGCCACCACCAGGCCGGCGCGAATACCGAGGCTGACGAAACTCACCACCAGTACGATGATCACCGCCTCGAACAATGCGCTGGTAAAGCCACCGACGGCTTCTTCCACCACCACAGCCTGGTCGGACACCGTATGCACGCCGACGCCAACCGGTAGTTCAGAGATGACACGGTCCATCATCTTGTGCAGATCGGCACCAAATACCTGGATGTTGCCACCCGCCTTCATGCCGATACCCAGGCCGATGGCAGGCTGTCCGTTGTAGCGAAACTGCGGCGCAGGCGGGTCGACATAGCCGCGCTGGATCTCGGCGATATCCGCCAGGCGGAAGAAGCGGTCATTGATGCGCAGGTTGACCGCCTCCAGGTCTTTCTCCGAAGCGAACTGGCCGGAAGTACGTACCGACACACGTTCAGGTCCGGCTTCGATCACCCCGGCCGGGGTCACCGCGTTCTGTGCTTGCAAGGCCTGTAGCACCTGGCGCTGATCGATACCGAACGAGGCCAGCTTGCGTGTGGAGAAGTTGAGGTACAGCACTTCGTCCTGGGTGCCGATCATCTCCACCTTGCCCAGCCCGGGCACTTCGCGGATCTCGGCACGTACCTGCTCGACGTAGTCGCGCAGCTGACGCATGGTCAGCCCATCGGCGGTAAAGGCATAGATCGAACCGTAGACGTCACCAAACTCGTCGTTGAACCCCGGCCCCTGGATTCCCTGAGGAAACTGGCCACGAATATCCTGGATCTTCTTGCGTACCTGATACCAGATCTCGGGGATGTCCTTGGAGGGGGTGGTATCCAGCAGGTTGACATAGACCGTCGACTCACCCGGCCGGGTGTAGCTCTTCACATAGTCGAGCGAATCGAGCTCCTCGAGTTTTTTCTCGATGCGGTCGGTGACCTGGTTGAGCATCTCGTCCTGGGTTGCTCCCGGCCAGCGCGTCTGGATGACCATGGTCTTGATGGTGAATGAAGGGTCTTCCTCACGCCCCAGGTTCATGTAGGAGAAAACGCCCATCAGCAAGCCGACGAACATCAGGTACCAGACAAAGGATTGGTGCTTCAGCGCCCACTCCGACAGGTTGAAGCTTCCTTTCATCGTGGGTCTTCCTCATCGACTTTGACTTTCTGGCCTGGTTTCAGGCTGTTCACACCGGCTGTTACCACGCGCTCCCCGGCCTGTACGCCGGCGCTCAGCACCACGCTATAGGGCGTGCGTTCAAGCAGTTTCACCTCGCGGGTGGCAACGGTGTTCTGTTGCGGATCGACCACCCATACCCGGGTCTGGCCCTCACTTTCCAGCAACGCCGTAGCGGGTAGTTCGCTGCGCGGCGACACCGCCGAGGTCAGGGTGACGCTGATCGCCGTTCCCAGATAGAACGCCTCGGGGGTGCTGGCCAGGGTCAGCCGCGCGCGGCGGGTTCGCGTGGCGGCATCGGCCTGCGGCTCAAGCACGCGCAAGGTCGCGGTGGTGTTGATCGTTGAATCGAGTTGCGAAGCCACGACAAATTTCAGGTCCGTGGACAACTGTTCGGCCAGATAAGTCGGCAGGTCGATGACCGCCTCCTTGATATCCGGACGGGCCAGGGTGACCACCGGCTGGCCGGCACTGACGGTCTGCCCCGCTTCTGCCTGCCAGTTGGTGACCACGGCAGCGTGATCGGTCTTGAGTTCGCTGTAGCCAAGCTGATCACGCGCCTGGACGACCGCGGCCCGTGCCTGCTCCAGGGAAGCGCCGGTGGTTTTCAGATTGGTCTGGGCGATGTCCAGTTGCGCCTGGGCGCCCACGCCGCTATCGAACAACTGTTGCTGGCGACGTGCTTCGGCCTGGGCGTTGATCCACTGCGCCTGGACCTTGGCCAAGTCGCCCTCGGCAGCGCGCAACTGGTTGCGCTGATCGGCCGGATCAAGGCTGGCCAGTGTATCGCCCGGTTTCACCTCGCTACCGACATCGACCCAGCGCCGCGCAATACGACCAGCCACGCGAAAGCCCAGGGTGCTCTCGTAACGCGCCTGGATAGTGCCGGCGAACCTCCCGAGACTGGCTTGCACCTGCGGCTGAACGATCACCGACAGCACCGGACGGATCGGCTCGGAATCCGCGGAATCCTTTTCGCAACCGGCAAGAAAGAGAATGCTGCACAGGCTCAGTGCGATTGCTTTCATTCTGCCACCCCACTGTCCTTGAGCGGCGCGATCTCCACCTGCATGCCCGGGTTGAGCAACTGCCCACCTGTCACCACCACGGTCTCTCCACCCTTGAGACCTTCGCTTATCACCACCTTGCCGGTGAGATAGCGACCGACTTTGACCTGCTGCAGTCTGACCTTGTTGTCCTCACCCACCAGCCACACGGCCGGATCGTGCAGGGCCTTGGTCAACGCCGACCAGGGCAGTTCGATACTGGGCTTGCCCTGGGCATGGCCGGTGGCGGTGACTGCCGAACCCAGCTCCATACCAGGCGGCACATCGCGCAACGCAACCTTGACCTGCACCGTGCCGCTCTGCGTCGAAACAGTTGGGGTGATCTCACGTACATGGCCCGGTGCCTGGACTTTCGGGTCGTCCACCAGACTGACCATGATCGTATCGCTGCTCGGCGACGCGACCAGCAAGGATTCATAGACATTGAATACCGCATCACGGTCGCCATCGTGGGCCAGGGTGAAGATCGGTGCCGTGGCCTGTACCACCTGGCCGACTTCAGCCTGGCGATCAGTGATGATCCCGGCCGCATCGGCCACCAGGGCGGTGTAGCTCAGTTGATCGCGGGCATTGGCCAGTTGCGCCTGGGCGGCCTTTAACGCGCTCTGGCTACTGCGCAGGGCCGCCTGGGCGGAGTCGTACTCACTCTGGCTGGTATAACTCTTGGGCAACAGTTTTTGCTGACGGACAAACGCGGCGGCGCTCTGGGTTACCCGCGCCTGTTCGGCGAACACTTCGGCCTTGGCCGAATCGACAGTGGCCTGCAGGTCTTTGGGGTCGAGCCGGGCCAGGACCTGATTGGCCTTCACATGGTCGCCGACATCGACGCTGCGGGAGATGATCTTGCCGCCCACGCGAAACGACTGATCCGCCTGCACCCGCGCCTGGACATCACCAGTGAGGGTCACCGAAGCAGCAAAATCGCTGGGTTGAACACGTTGTACGCCCACTCTGGGCAACTCGATTTCGGAAGTGCTCTTCTCGCCACAGCCCGTTAACACGAGCGCCGAGCCCAGGCTGACGACCAATACAGTACGCAACACCGTCATGCAGGCTCCTTGCATGTGTCAGATCGATACAGAGATGCGAGTGTTAGCGTAGATCAGGGAATGGGCGGCCGCTGTAACTAATGCAATTCCTTTGAGTTCGATCAGTTGGCCGGTTGGAGCGAGCTTGCCTCGCGATAGGGGATGCAATCGCGGGGCAAGCCCGCTCCCACAGAGGTTTGGTGCTGCCTCTGTGGGAGCGGGCTTGCCCCGCGATGTTTTCAGGTCAGGCCGAAACAGGCGTCGCGGTGCGACCCACGTCCGGCTGCTTCCAGGAGTCGGCAGCGCTTTCTTCGATGGCCTGCTGGATCGCCCGACGACGACGCTCTTCGCCGCGACGGCTGACGTACCAGACCATGAAGGTCACCAACGATACCGACAGCAGGATCAGGCTGGCGACGGCGTTGATTTCCGGTTTCACGCCCAGACGCACAGCCGAGAAGACTTCCATCGGCAAGGTGGTCGAACCCGGACCCGACACGAAGCTGGCCAGTACCAGGTCGTCCAGCGACAGCGCGAAGGACATCATGCCGCCCGCCGCCAGCGAGGGCGCGATCATCGGGATGGTGATCAGGAAGAACACCTTCCACGGCTTGGCACCCAGGTCCATCGCCGCTTCCTCGATCGACAGGTCCAGCTCGCGCAGACGTGCCGACACCACCACCGCCACATAGGCGGCACAGAAGGTGGTATGCGCGATCCAGATGGTCACGATACCGCGTTCCTGCGGCCAGCCGATCATCTGTGCCATGGCCACGAACAGCAGCAACAGCGACAGACCGGTAATCACCTCAGGCATTACCAGCGGTGCGGTGACCAGGCCACCGAACAGGGTACGGCCCTTGAAGCGCGTCACCCGGGTCAGCACGAAGGCCGCCAGGGTACCCAGCGCCACCGCTGCGATCGCGGTGTAGCAGGCGATCTCCAGCGAGCGCATCACCGAGCCCATCAGCTGGCTGTTGTCGAGCAAGCCGACGTACCACTTGACCGACCAGCCGCCCCAGACCGTCACCAGCTTGGAGGCGTTGAACGAGTAGATCACCAGGATCAGCATGGGCAGGTAGATGAACAGCAAGCCCACAATCAACATCAGCTTGGAGAAACTGAAACGCTTCATGCCCTGCCCTCCATCTCTTTGGCCTGACTACGGTTGAAGAGCAGAATCGGCACGATCAGGATCGCCAGCATCACCACCGCCAGGGCGGAAGCCACCGGCCAGTCACGGTTGTTGAAGAACTCTTGCCAGAGCACTTTACCGATCATCAAGGTTTCCGGACCGCCGAGCAGTTCCGGGATAACGAACTCACCGACCACCGGAATGAACACCAGCATGCAGCCGGCGATGATGCCGTTCTTCGACAACGGCACGGTGATCTTCCAGAAGCTGTTGAAGGTGCTCGACCCCAGGTCCGACGCGGCCTCAAGCAGGCTCTGGTCGTGTTTGACCAGGTTGGCGTAGAGCGGCAGGATCATGAACGGCAGGTACGAATAGACCACACCGATGTAGACCGCCAGGTTGGTATTGAGGATCTGCAGCGGTTGATCGATCAGGCCCAGCCACATCAGGAAACTGTTGAGCAGGCCGTTGTTGCTGAGAATGCCCATCCAGGCATACACGCGGATCAGGATCGCCGTCCAGGTCGGCATCATGATCAGCAGCAACAGGACCGTCTGGGTCTCCTTGCGTGCGTTGGCGATGGCATAGGCCATCGGATAGCCGATCAGCAGGCACAGCAGTGTGCTGAAGAAGGCCATCTTCAACGAGCCCAGGTACGCCGAGATGTACAGCTCATCCTCGGTCAACAGGCCGTAGTTGGCCATGTTCAGCACCAACTGCACTTTGTCTTCGACGTAGCTGTAGATTTCGGTGTACGGCGGGATCGCCACGTCCGCTTCAGCGAAGCTGATCTTCAGGACGATGAAGAACGGCAGCATGAAGAACAGGAACAGCCAGATGAACGGCACGCCGATCACCACATGGCGCCCTTCAGGCTTTATTCGGTTGAAGGCTCGCTTGAGCTTGCGCATGTTCATGACCGCAGTACCACGCCGCTGTCGTCTTCCCACCAGACGTAAACCTGGTCATCCCAGGTCGGTCGGGTGCCCTGGCGTTCGGCGTTGGCAACGAACGACTGGACAATCTTGCCGCCAGGCAGCTCGACGTAGAACACCGAGTGGCCACCGAGGTAGGCGATGTCGTGGACCTTGCCGCGCGACCAGTTGTGTTCACAGGTCGGCTGCTGGGTGGTGACCAGCAGTTTTTCCGGACGCAGTGCATAGGTGATGCGCTTGTCTTCCACCGAGGTGGTAACACCGTGGCCGACGTAGATCTTGCGCTCGAGTTCCGAGCTGGCAATGACTGCGTGGCCTTCGGCATCTTCGACCACTTCACCCTCGAACAGGTTGACGTTGCCGATGAACTCACAGACCAGGCGGCTGGTCGGGGTCTCGTAGATGTCGATCGGGCTGCCGATCTGGGCGATCCAGCCCAGGTGCATGATGGCGATGCGCTGGGCCATGGTCATGGCCTCTTCCTGGTCGTGGGTCACCATGACGCAGGTCACACCGACCCGCTCGATGATCTCAACCAGCTCAAGCTGCATCTGCGAACGCAGTTTCTTGTCCAGCGCGCCCATCGGTTCATCGAGCAGCAGCAGTTTCGGACGCTTGGCCAGGGAGCGGGCCAGCGCCACACGCTGACGCTGACCACCGGAAAGCTGGTGCGGCTTGCGCTTGGCGTACTGGGTCATGTGCACCAGCTTGAGCATCTCGCCGACACGTGCGTCGATCTCGGCCTTGGGCATGCGGTCTTGCTGCAGGCCGAAGGCGATGTTCTGCGCCACGGTCATGTGCGGGAACAGCGCATAGGACTGGAACATCATGTTGATCGGCCGCTCGTAGGGCGGCATGTCGGTGATGTCTACGCCATCGAGGAAGATGCGCCCCTCGGTCGGCCGCTCGAAACCGGCCAGCATGCGCAGCAAGGTGGACTTGCCCGAACCGGAGCCACCGAGCAGGGCGAAGATCTCACCCTTCTTGATTTCCAGGGACACATCGTCCACGGCGATGGTTTCGTCGAACTTTTTCGTGACCCGGTCGATTTTGACCAGCACCTGTTTAGGTTGCTGGTCGCCCTCGAGGGCTTTCTTATAGGCACCGGAGGCAACAGCCATTTGTGAAACTCCCAACAAGATTTTTTGCGTCCGCCCCTGCCGTGACGGACTCTGGATTTTTACTTGCCCGACTTGATCTTGGTCCAGCTACGGGTCATCAAACGTTGCACCTTGGGAGGTAGCTCCGAGTTGACGTACAACTTGTCCAGCACTTCTTGCGGTGGATAAACCGCTGCGTCGGTTCGCACGCTCTGATCCATCAGATCGCCAGCCTTGAGGTTCGGGTTGGCATAACCGACGTAATCGCTGACCTGGGCAATGACCTCAGGCTGCAGCAAATAGTTGATGAAAGCATGGGCCTCTTTGACATTGGTCGAATCCTTGGGGATTGCCAGCATGTCGAACCAGAGGTTGCCGCCTTCCTTTGGAATCACATAAGCCACGTCCACACCCTTGCCGGCTTCTTCGGCACGGGTCTTGGCCTGGAACACATCACCGGAGAATCCTGCGGCTACGCAGATATCACCATTGGCCAGATCCGAGATGTACTTGGACGAGTGGAAATAAGTCACATAAGGACGCACCGCCAGCAGCTTCTTCTCGGCGTCGGCGTAGTCCTTGGGGTTGGTGCTGTTGGGGTCGCGCCCCATGTAGTTCAGCACTGCCGGGAGCATCTCGTCGGCCGAGTCGAGGAAGGCGACGCCGCACTTGGAGAGCTTCTTGATGTTTTCCGGCTCGAACAGCATGGCCCAGGAATCGATCTTGTCGGTGCCCAGCGCCGCCTTGACCTTCTCGACGTTGTAGCCGATGCCATTGGTGCCCCACAGGTAGGGGACGGCGTACTGGTTACCCGGATCGTTCTTCTCCAGGCGCTTCATCAGCGCCGGGTCGAGGTTCGAATAGTTCGGCAGCAGCGACTTGTCGAGCTTCTGGAAGGCGCCCGCCTTGATCTGCTTGCCGAGGAAATGGTTGGACGGCACTACTACGTCATAACCGGTACGACCGGCCAGCAGTTTGCCTTCCAGGGTTTCATTGGAGTCAAAGACATCCTGCACCGGTTTGATCCCGGTGGCTTTTTCAAAATCCGCGAGTGTCGTCTGGCCGATGTAGTCCGACCAGTTGTAAATGTGCACCGTGGGCGCCGCTTGGACGCTGATCGCCAGCGTCAGACCCGCTCCAGCCAACATGGCCTTGCGAAATACAGAAATAGACAAGTGGGAGGTCCTCTACAAAAGTGCCCGAGTCATACGGCAGAAATCCCTGCCGGACAAGCAAACCGGCGCGCAACTTACCTTCGATACACGCATGTCGCAAAAACAATTTGCCACTTTTTGCGATCCTGGGCGTGATTTGCACCACGCCCAGGGTCAATCAGGCTTATTTGCCCGATTTGATCTTGGTCCAGCTACGAGTGATCTCGCGTTGAGCTTTCGCACCTGGGTCAGAAATTGCGTACAGCTGCTTCTTCACATCAGCCGGAGGATAGATGCTCGGATCGCCCGAGATATCCTTGTCCACCAGAGGGGTGGCCGCCTTGTTGCCGTTCGGGAAACGTACGGCGTTGGTGATACCGGCCATGACTTCCGGCTGCATCAGGAAGTCCATGAACTTGTAGGCGGCGTCGACGTTGACGGCATCTTTAGGGATGGCAACCATGTCGTAGAAGGTACCGGCGCCTTCTTTCGGAATCACGTAGTCCAGCTTGACCTTGTCACCGGCTTCGTGAGCACGGGCCTTGGACTGCTCCAGGTCACCCGAGTAACCCACGGCGACGCAAATGTTGCCGTTGGCCAGGTCCGAGATGTACTTGGAGGAGTGGAAGTAGCCGATCGACGGACGGATCTTCATGAACAGGTCTTCGGCTGCCTTCAGGTCAGCTTTGTCCGTGCTGTTGGTCGGCTTGCCCAGGTAATGCAGGGCTGCCGGGATCATCTCGGTCGGAGCATCGAGGAAGCTTACGCCGCAGCTCTTGAGCTTTTCGATGTTCTCGGGCTTGAACACCACGTCCCAGGAATCGATCTTGTCGACGCCCAGCGCAGCCTTGACCTTCTCTGGGTTGTAACCGATACCGATGGAGCCCCACATGTAGGGGAACGCATATTTGTTACCCGGGTCGCTGGCATCGCCAACGGCCTTGAGCAGGTCTTCGTCGAGGTTCTTCCAGTTCGCAAGCTTGGAACGATCCAGCTCCTGATAGACACCCGCCTTGATCTGTTTGGCCAGGAAGTTGTTCGACGGTACGACGATGTCGTAACCGGACTTGCCCGCCAGCAACTTGGCTTCGAGGGTTTCGTTACTGTCGAAGACGTCGTAGACGACCTTGATGCCGGTCTGCTTCTCGAAGTTGGCGACGGTGTCCGGTGCGATGTAATCGGACCAGTTATAGACGTGCAGCACTTTGTCATCCGCCTGAACAGCACTGGCCATGGCGCCCATAAGGGACATAGCCAACAACGTCTTGCCCAATTTCTTCATGCGTAATGCTCCAGAATTTTTTATTTAGCCATCTGTTCAGTGGCCGGCTCTTTACGGCGCAAGCTTCGGGCGACTGAAACAGTCGCTAGTCTGGCAAGTTCCAAGGCGCTCTTTCAAGGAAAGCGCGCCTCGAAACACGATGATGCCATTACGCTAGCCTAGCACTTGGCTATTTCAGCGCCTCAAGCGTCAAGTCCAGGCATTTGCGTGCCTTTTCAACCAGCTCGTCGATCTCTTCACGGCTGATCACCAGCGGTGGGGCAATGATCATGGTGTCGCCCACGGCACGCATGATCAGGCCATTGTCGAAGCAGTGCTGGCGGCAGATCATGCCTGCGCCCTGACCTTCATAACGGGCGCGGGTTGCCTTGTCCTTGACCAGCTCGATGGCACCGAGCATGCCCAGACCACGCACTTCACCCACCAACGGGTGATCGTTGAGCTCACGCAGACGTTTCTGCAAATACGGTGCCGTTTCCTCTTTGACCCGCTCGATAATTTTCTCGTCGCGCAGGATTCGCAGATTTTCCAGGCCCACAGCAGCGGCCACCGGGTGACCGGAGTAGGTGAAGCCGTGGTTGAAGTCACCGCCTTCGCTGACCACCTTGGCCACTTCGTCACGCACGATCACACCGCCCATGGGGATGTAACCGGAGGTCAGGCCTTTGGCGATGGTCATCAGGTCGGGCTTGAGGCCGTAGTAATCGGAGCCGAACCACTCACCGGTACGCCCGAAACCGCAGATCACCTCGTCGGCAATGAACAGAATCTCGTACTTGGCGAGGATCTCCTTGATCTTCGGCCAGTAGGTGTCTGGCGGAATGATCACGCCGCCAGCGCCCTGGATCGGCTCGGCGATAAAGGCGGCGACATTGTCTTCGCCGACTTCGAGGATTTTCTTTTCCAGCTGTTCGGCAGCCCAGATGCCGAACTCGTCCGGGGTCATGTCACCGCCTTCGCCGAACCAGTACGGCTGCGGAATGTGCACGATGCCCGGCAGCGTGCCGCTCTGTGCATGCATGCCGCTCATGCCACCCAGCGCGGCGCCGGCCACGGTAGAGCCGTGATAGCCGTTGATGCGGCCGATGATCACCTGCTTCTGCGGCTTGCCCTTGACCGCCCAGTAGTGGCGGACCATACGCAGGTTGGTGTCGTTGCCTTCGGAGCCGGAACCGGTGAAGAACACATGGGTCATGCCTTCTGGCGCGACGTCAGTCACCGCCTTGGCCAGTTCCAGTGCCGGTGGGTGCGCAGTCTGGAAGAACAGGTTGTAGTACGGCAGTTCACGCATCTGCGCGGCAGCCTTTTCCACCAGCTCTTCACGACCGTAGCCGACCGCCACACACCACAGACCAGCCATACCGTCGAGGATCTTGTTGCCCTCGCTGTCCCACAAGTGCACGCCTTCAGCTTTGGTGATGATCCGCGGGCCCTTCTCTTTCAGCTGTTTATAGTCACTGAAAGGCGCCAGGTGATGCTCACTGCTAAGGGTTTGCCACTCACGGGTTTGCGGGTTGTTGACGCTCATGTGCTTCTCCGTTTTCTGACGGCCGCGGTCCTGCGGCTCCGGGTTGATCAGACCGCAAACAGCAGGAACTCACGTTCCCAGGAGCTGATTACGCGTTTGAAGTTTTCATGTTCGGCGCGCTTGGTGGCGACGTAACCGGCAATGAATTTCTTGCCCAGGTACGGTTCCAGCGCCTGGCAGTTCTCCATGCGCTCCAGAGCGTCCTCGATGGTCAGCGGCAGGCGCAGGTTGCGCCGCTCGTAACCACGGCCCTTTACCGGCGCGCTTGGCTTGATGCCTTCGACCATGCCGATATAGCCACACAGCAGACTGGCGGCGATCGCCAGGTACGGGTTGGCGTCGGCGCCTGGCAGACGGTTCTCGACCCGGCGGTTCTGTGGTCCGGCATCCGGTACACGCAGACCGACGGTACGGTTCTCTTCGCCCCATTCGACGTTCACCGGCGCCGAGGTATCGGGCAGGAAGCGGCGGAACGAGTTGACGTTTGGGGCAAACAGCGGCAGCACCACCGGGATGAACTTCTGCAGACCGCCGACATGATTGAGGAACAGCTCACTCATTTGTCCATCGGCATCAGAGAAGATGTTCTTGCCGGTATGCACGTCGATGATGCTCTGGTGCAGGTGCATGGCGCTGCCCGGCTCACCGGTCATCGGCTTGGCCATGAAGGTGGCGGCGACGTTGTGCTTGAGCGCCGCTTCACGCATGGTCCGCTTGAACACCAGGATCTGGTCGGCCAGGGCCAGGGCGTTACCGTGACGGAAGTTGATTTCCATCTGCGCGGTGCCGTCTTCGTGGATCAGCGTGTCCAGGTCCAGGTTCTGCAGCTCGCACCAGTCGTAGACGTCCTCGAACAGCGGATCGAATTCGTTGGCCGCTTCGATGGAGAACGACTGACGGCCGGTTTCCGGACGGCCGGAGCGGCCGATCGGCGGCTGCAGCGGGAAATCCGGGTCTTCGCAGCGTTTGGTCAGGTAGAACTCCATCTCTGGCGCCACGATCGGCTGCCAGCCCTTGTCGGCATAGAGTTTCAGTACCTTCTTGAGCACGTTGCGCGGCGACAGCTCAACCGGGTTGCCCTGCTTGTCATAAGTATCGTGGATCACCTGAGCCGTCGGCTCGATGGCCCAAGGCACGAGAAACACCGCGTTCTCGTCGGGCCGGCAGATCATGTCGATGTCGGCCGGGTCCAGCAGTTCGTAATAGATGTCGTCATCGACGTAGTCGCCGGTAACGGTCTGCAGCAGGACACTCTCGGGCAGGCGCATGCCTTTTTCGGCAATGAACTTGTTGGTTGGAGAAATCTTGCCACGGGTGATACCGGTGAGGTCGCTGATCAAGCACTCGACTTCGGTGATCTTGTGTTCTTTCAACCAATCGGTGAGCTGGTCGAGGTTGCTACTCATAAATACCTCAGGAGGTAAATGTCTGGACAGTCGTCAGGACACCCGGAGTGGGCCGTCCCAGACATTCTGGATGCCGCGCCCGGGTAAAGCAAAAGCCGCGCAGGGGCACACCGCGACGAGGGCCGCTATAGTGAAGGCAGAGGATATTCGAAGAGGCATCGACAACAGGCAGGCCGCCCGTGCCGTCAATTATTTCAGCCGGGGTACTGCGTGCTGACGCGTAGCGATAGCCGCTCGCGTAAAATGCGTGCAAACCGATCTGCGCGCGGCAGAGGGTGATGCCGGTTGTCGGCAGGCGTGACATGTAACCCCCGGTATTATTGATGTTATGGGTTGCCACCGAGCTTAGCCTTGTTCATTTTTTTACACAACACCCCCGTAAAAAATAGAACACGGCCCGCTCAAGATCGCTCATATCGTACGAAAGCAGCGATTGTCCGCGCCCTCTATTGCAGCAAAAATGCCGCTCAAGGGCCGTTTTAGGGCATCATGGGCTTGGCTTGACTTCAGTAGGGCTTTCCGATTGACTGGAGCTGCAAGCCCCCATTGATTGATATTTTTAACAACAAAGGTGTTGCATCATGTCGGTACCCCCGCGTGCCGTTCAGCTTAACGAAGCGAACGCGTTCCTTAAGGAACATCCTGAGGTTCTCTACGTTGACCTTCTGATTGCAGATATGAATGGTGTGGTGCGTGGCAAGCGCATCGAGCGCACCAGCCTCCACAAGGTTTACGAGAAAGGCATCAACCTGCCGGCCTCCCTCTTCGCATTGGATATCAACGGCTCCACGGTCGAAAGCACCGGCCTGGGCCTGGACATCGGCGATGCCGACCGCATCTGCTATCCAATCCCCGACACCCTGTCCAACGAGCCTTGGCAGAAGCGCCCTACCGCGCAACTGCTGATGACCATGCACGAACTTGAAGGCGAGCCGTTCTTTGCCGACCCGCGGGAAGTCCTGCGCCAGGTAGTGAGCAAGTTCGACGAGATGGGCCTGACCATCTGCGCCGCGTTCGAGCTGGAGTTCTACCTGATCGACCAGGAAAACGTGAACGGCCGTCCACAGCCGCCACGCTCGCCGATTTCCGGCAAACGTCCGATGTCGACCCAGGTTTACCTGATCGATGACCTCGACGAGTACGTCGATTGCCTGCAGGACATCCTCGAAGGCGCCAAAGAGCAGGGCATCCCTGCCGACGCGATCGTCAAGGAAAGCGCCCCGGCGCAGTTCGAAGTCAACCTGCACCACGTTGCCGACCCGATGAAGGCCTGCGACTACGCGGTACTGCTCAAGCGCCTGATCAAGAACATCGCCTACGACCATGAGATGGATACCACCTTCATGGCCAAGCCCTATCCGGGTCAGGCGGGTAATGGTCTGCACGTCCATATCTCGGTGCTGGACAAAGATGGCAAGAACATCTTCACCAGCGAGGATCCCGAGCAGAACGCCGCACTGCGTCACGCGATCGGCGGTGTGCTCGAGACCCTACCGGCGTCGATGGCGTTCCTCTGCCCGAACGTCAACTCGTACCGCCGTTTCGGTGCCCAGTTCTACGTGCCGAACTCGCCAAGCTGGGGCCTGGACAACCGTACCGTGGCCCTGCGCGTGCCGACCGGTTCACCCGATGCAGTACGCATCGAACACCGTGTCGCCGGTGCCGACGCCAACCCGTACCTGTTGATGGCTGCTGTCCTGGCCGGTGTTCACCATGGCTTGACCAACAAGGTCGAACCGGGCGAGCCAACCGAAGGCAACTCCTACGAGCAGAACGAGCAAAGCCTGCCGAACAACCTGCGTGATGCCCTGCGCGAGCTGGACGACAGCGAGATCCTGGCCAAGTACATCGATCCGAAATACATCGATATCTTCGTGGCCTGTAAAGAGAGCGAGCTGGAGGAGTTCGAACACTCCATCTCCGATCTTGAGTACAACTGGTATCTGCATACCGTATAAAAAAATGCCGTCGATCCTGTGATCGACGGCATTTTTGTATGGCCATTGCGGGCCCCATCGCCGGCAAGGCCAGCTCCCACAAGGGACGGTCTACACAGAACCCTGTGGGAGCTGGCTTTGCCGGCGATGGGCTGCAAAGCAGCCCCAAAAGCTACAAAGCCTTCTCGAAAATCTTCGAATTACGCTGATAGTTGTACAGTGAAGCCCGCGCCGCCGGCAGCCGCTCGACCTCACTGGGCACAAAGCCCCGCTCTCTGAACCAGTGCGCAGTCCGCGTCGTCAGCACAAACAGGGTATTGAGCCCCATTTCCCGCGCCCGCGTTTCGATGCGCTCAAGCAGCTCATCACCGCGACCGCCATGGCGATACTCGGGATTGACCGCCAGACACGCCAACTCCCCGGCCTCGGAATCGGCAATCGGATACAACGCCGCACAGGCGATGATCATGCCTTCGCGCTCGACCACGCTGAACTGCTCGATCTCGCGCTCCAGCACCTCACGCGAACGCCGCACCAGAATGCCCTGCTCTTCCAGCGGGCTGATCAGATCCAGCAAGCCACCGACATCCTCGATCGCCGCCTCACGGACCTTCTCGAACTGCTCCTGGGCCACCAGGGTTCCGCCACCGTCACGGGTGAACAATTCGGTCAGCAAGGCGCCGTCTTCGGCATAGCTGACGATATGGCTGCGCGCCACGCCGCCACGGCAGGCCTCGGCGGCGGCATCGAGCAACTCGCCCTGATAATCACTGCCAAGACGCTGCAGATGCGCAGGCACCTGTTGCGGACGCAGTTCCCGCACCAGCCGCCCTTGCTCGTCGATCAGACCGCGCTCGGCACCGAACAGCAGCAGCTTGTCGGCCTCAAGCTCGATGGCGGCACGGGTCGCGACGTCTTCGCAGGCCAGGTTGAAGATTTCACCGGTCGGTGAGTAACCCAGCGGCGACAGCAAGACAATCGAACGCTCATCGAGCAGGCGGTTGATGCCTTTGCGGTCGACCCGACGCACTTCGCCTGTGTGGTGATAATCCACGCCTTCAAGCACGCCGATAGGACGCGCGGTCACCAGGTTGCCGGAGGCCACGCGCAAGCGCGAACCCTGCATCGGCGACGCGGCCATGTCCATCGACAGGCGCGCTTCGATAGCAATCCGCAGGTGCCCCACTGCATCGATCACGCACTCCAGGGTGGCCGCATCGGTGATGCGCATGCCGCGATGGTAGTGCGGGGTCAGGCCGCGACTGGCCAGGCGGGTTTCGATCTGCGGGCGCGAACCATGCACCAGCACCAGGCGCACCCCGAGGCTGTGCAGCAGCACCAGGTCGTGGACGATATTGCCGAAGTTGGGGTGTTCGACCCCGTCACCGGGCAGCATGACCACGAAGGTGCATTCCCGGTGGGCGTTGATGTAAGGCGAAGCATGACGCAGCCAGTTGACGTAATCGGGCATAACCACAGAGCCTGTAGAAAAAGGGACAAGAACGGGAAAGCACACAGCGCTCGAAGGGTTATCGTCGGAACAGGCTTGGCGTCACGCGCAATCTCCTTTGGGAAAACGGCTGAACTCAGCGGGCAATTACCGGGCTCAGGCAATAATGTTCGATCAACTCACGCAATAGACGCACGGTAGGCTGCAAGCGTGACATTTCAAGGTATTCGCCCGGCTGATGGGCGCACGCGATATCGCCCGGGCCCAGTACCAAGGTTTCGCAGCCCAGGCGCTGAAGATAAGGCGCTTCGGTGCCAAAGGCTACCGCTTCGGCGCGATGTCCGGTAAGACGTTCGGCCAGGCGCACCAGTTCCGCATCGGCGGCCTGCTCGAACGGCGGCACTTCGGGGAACAACGGGGCATAGTCGATTTTCACCTGGTGCTGCTCGGCCAACGGCGCCAGTTTCTGCCGGATGGCCGCACGCAGCGCCTCTGGGTCCATGCCCGGCAACGGCCGCAGATCGAACTCCAGGGCGCACTGGCCGCAGATCCGGTTGGGGTTGTCACCGCCATGGATGCAGCCGAAGTTCAGGGTCGGATGCGGCACACTGAACTGGGCGTTGTTGAATTCTTTCTGCCATTGCCGGCGCAAGCCCATCAGTTCAGCCATCACCTGATGCATCGCCTCCAGCGCACTACGGCCCAGGCTCGGATCCGACGAATGGCCGCTGCGGCCAAGGATGTCGATGCGCTCCATCATCACCCCCTTGTGCAGGCGGATCGGCTTCAGCCCGGTCGGCTCGCCAATCACCGCCGCGCGGCCCAGCGGGCGGCCGGCTTCGGCCAGGGCACGGGCGCCGGACATGGAGCTTTCTTCGTCGCAGGTGGCGAGAATCAGTAGCGGCTGCTTGAAATCATGGGCCAGCAATGGCTGCACCGCCTCGATGATCAAGGCGAAGAAGCCTTTCATGTCGCAACTGCCAAGACCGACCCAGCGACCGTCGACTTCGGTCAGCTTCAGCGGATCGGTCTGCCACAGCCCGGGATCATAGGGCACAGTATCGCTATGCCCGGCCAGCACCAGCCCGCCCGGGCCACTGCCGTAACTGGCGAGCAGGTTGAACTTGCCCGGCGTCACCTGCTGGATGTCGCAGGCAAAGCCCAGGTCGCCCAGCCAACCGGCCAGCAGGTCGATCACCGCGCGGTTGGACTGGTCCAGCGCAGGTTGGGTGCAACTGACCGAAGGCGCGGCAATCAGTGCGGCAAACTGGTCTTTGAGCGATGGCAGTGGCATGCGCTTTCTCCTTGAGGCGAATCCCATCATAGGGCCTTCGGGCACCTGGAATAAACCGTCAGCGGCCGAGTCCTGTACACTGCACGGCCAAGACGCTCCCTGTCATCCGAGCCTGGATTACTCAGCAATGCACAAAGAAACCGAAATCAAACTGCGGGTCAGCCGCGAGACCCTCGCCGCCCTGCGCGAACACCCATTGCTGAAGAAGCGTAACAAGTCTGGCTGGCAGCAGCGTGAGCTGCTGAATCAGTACTTCGACACCCCTGAGCGTGACCTGGCCGCCGCCAAGGTAGCGCTGCGCCTGCGCCGCGACGGCGACGTGGTCATCCAGACCCTCAAGACCCGCGGCCAGAGCGTCGCCGGTCTGTCGCAGCGCAATGAACACGAGTGGCAACTGCCCAAGGCCAAGCTGGACCTGAAGAAGCTCGACGACGAATGCTGGCCGGCAGAACTCGCCGAGGTCGACAAAAAGTCTATCAAAGCGCTGTTCACCACCGATTTCACCCGTGAATACGCGGAAATAGCCTGGGGCCGTGGTAAAGCCAAGGTGGTTATCGAAGCCGCTTTGGACCTGGGTACCGTGGTTGCGGGCAAGCAGAAAGAAGAAATCTGCGAGCTTGAACTGGAGCTGCGTGAAGGCGAGCCAGAAGCGCTGCTGGAATTGGCTGCCGAGCTGTCCGCCGCCCTGCCGCTGTTCCCGTGCGACATCAGCAAGGCTGAACGCGGATATCGCCTGCTCGACCCGACCAGCTACGCGCTGAGCCTGCCGGCTGCCGAACTGAGCGCCGAAATGTCCCTCGACGACGCCTTCGCCGCCCTCGCCTGGCAACTGCTCGGCGCCAGCCAGCGCCTGGCCGAACAGTATCGTTTCAATGGCCACTGGCGCCTGCTGCAGGACTGGGTGCAGGCCCTGGCCGAACTGCGCGCCCTGGCCAGCAGCCTGGGCCAGGCCGCACCGCGCACCACCACCGCCGCCCTGCGCAGCAGCCTCGATGCCCTGCTGGAAGACTGGCGCCCGCTGGTACTGGCCGGCAACGACGACGAAGACGTGCGCCGTGCGGCCCCTGAGCAGTTCGCCGAAGAACTGCTGGACACCCGCTGGGGTCAGTTCTCCCTGGAAACCTCGCGCTGGCTGCTGGCCCGTGGCTGGACCGTCGAGCGCAACAAGCGCGGCGACCGTCAGGGTGCCGCGCAACTGGCCAACTGGCTCAACGTGCTGCTGGCCGACGAGGCCAAGGCCCTGAACCTGCCGCTGTACCATCGTCAGCCGGAAGACCTGGCCGAACAGCTGCCGCGTATCGAGCGCCTGCTGGCCTGGCTGCACCATGCCCGTCAGGTGCTGGAGAGCCCGGACCTGGACCGCCTGTTCGGTGAACTGAACAAGCTGCACGAGCTGGCCAACCAGTCGATCAGCGACGAAGTGGAAGCCGACGTTCGCACCGAAGTTCTGCAAGCCCGTGCCGATCAGGCCATGGCCGTGTTCCAGAGCCGCGGCTGGAAGCACCTGCTGCGCAAGTAAGCCTCAACGCAGCACCGGTAGACTGGTCGTGGACTTGATTTCGGACAAGGCCACGATCGAGTTGACCTCCTGGATCCCCGGTACCATCGACAGCTTCTCGAAGAAAAACCGTTCGTAGGCTTCGATGTCCGGGGTGACAATGCGCAGCAGAAAATCCACTGCGCCCATCAGCACATAGCATTCCAGCACTTCCGGGAAACCGCGAATCGCCTCGGTGAACTCGGTGAAGTTGGAGCGTCCGTGGGCGTTGAGTTTGACCTCGGCGAAAATCTGCGTGTTGAGGCCAATCTTCTTGCGATCGAGCAAGGTCACCTGGCCGCGAATCACCCCCTCCTCTTTCAAGCGCTGAATCCGTCGCCAGCAGGGCGACTGGGAAAGACCGACGCGCTCGGCAATCTGCGCGCTGGACAGCGAAGCGTCCTCCTGTAGCAAGGCCAGAATGCGGCGATCGTAGGCGTCCAGCTCGCTTTGCATAATTTCTCTCCAATTGTGCGCTTGTACGAATTGAACAAGTCTTCAATTCGCCATATTCACCGATCATAGAGAAAAAATACCGGCTTGCGCATGTGAAAATTTCTCGCATTGAACCGGAGAATCCCATGAGCGCACTTGAACGCTTCGACAGCCCGCTAACCCCACTGCGTGACGACGTCTGGGCCGTCGGCAACCTACACAGCTGCGTGCACTATCAGCTGCAGGTCGAAGCCGAGCCGGACAGCCTGTGTCGTGTTTTGAATCTGTTCGCCCTGCAGCTCCTCACGCCGCATAAAGTGCTGATGAAACAAGAGGACGATCTGCTGGAAATCGAGATCGAGATTGCCGGTTTGAGCTGGCACCGGGCCGAACTCATTGCACAAAAAATGCGCAACCTGATCTGCGTCGACGACGTTAGCCTGAGGGCTGCCCAGCGTCCGGGCTGAGTGTGGAAATGCCTGGAAACGCAGATCGTCCTTGCTATTGCCCAGAGTCAACTACGCTTGTGATTGCCACCCCTTCAGGCAGCAAGGCAAGGACGCCACATGACTGTCAGCGACGAGGATCGCAGGCTGAGCCTGGACGGCCTCCTGACCGACCTGCTCGACGCTCGGCTCATCAATCCGGACGCCGCTCAGCTACTGCGAAAGCAGCACCTGGCCAGCGACGTCCACCCGCTCGAACACATCGCCCGCCAGGCTCTGCCTGACCCACGCCAACCCGGCCAGCGCCTGGATCTGGAAACCCTGTGCCAGTGGCTGGCCAAGCAGGCCGGATTGCCCTATCTGTACATCGACCCGCTGCAGCTCGACCTCAACGCAACCACCGGTCTGATGTCCGCGGCCTTTGCCCGGCGTCACGGCATTCTGGCGATTGCTGTGGATAACCTTAGCGTTACCGTGGCCAGTGCCGAGCCCTATGTCAGGTCCTGGGAAGCCGATCTGGCCCAGGTGCTGCGGCGCCCGATCAAACGCGTGCTGGCCAGCCCCGTGCAGATCCGCCAGTTCAGCCAGGCGTTCTTCCACCTCGCCCGCTCGGTCAACGGCGCCAGCCGCCAGCCAGTCCCCGCGCCTGCACCGGCCAATCTTGAACAATTGCTCGAACTGGGTACAAACGGCCAGCAATATGAGGGAGATGATGCCCATATCGTCACCATCGTCGACTGGCTACTGCAGTACGCCTTCGATCAACGCGCCAGCGACATTCATCTGGAGCCACGACGCGACCAGGGCCATTTGCGCTTTCGCATCGACGGCTTGCTGCACCCGGTCTATCAGTTCCCCGCCGAGGTCACCCTGGCGATCATCAGCCGCCTGAAAACCCTCGGGCGCATGAACGTCGCCGAAAAGCGCCGCCCCCAGGATGGACGGATCAAGACCCGCCTGGCGGCTGGCAACGAAGTCGAGCTGCGCCTGTCGACGCTGCCCACCACCTTCGGCGAAAAGCTGGTGTTGCGCATCTTCGACCCCGCCCTGCTGCAGCAGGACTTGCGCCAGTTAGGGCTGGAGGACGACGACCTGCTGCGCTGGCAAGCGCTGATCGGGCAACGCCACGGCCTGATCCTGGTCACAGGTCCGACCGGGTCGGGCAAGACCAGCACCCTGTACGCGACCCTCAAGTACCTGGCCACACCTCAGGTCAACCTGTGCACCGTCGAAGACCCGATCGAAATGGTCGAACCCGGGTTCAACCAGCTGCAGGTCCATCCGGCCATAGACCTGGGCTTTGCCGAAGGTGCCCGCGCCCTGCTGCGCCAGGACCCGGACATCATCATGATCGGCGAGATCCGCGACCTGGAGACTGCCCAGGTGGCCTTCCAGGCCGCGTTGACCGGCCACCTGGTGCTATCCACCCTGCACACCAACGACGCCTGCAGCGCCATCAACCGCCTGCTTGAGCTAGGTGTTGCGCCGCACTTGATCAAGGCCGGACTGATCGGGGTCATGGCCCAGCGCCTGGTACGTACGCTGTGCCGGGCCTGTAAAGCGCCGGCGCCCGCAGATGAAGCCGGCTACCAGGCCAGAGGTTGCAATGAGTGCCGGCAGACGGGCTATCACGGGCGCACCGGCATCCATGAACTGCTGTGCCTGAGCGAAAAGCTGATCAGCCAGATCCGTAGCGATACCGACCTGGCAATCCTGCGTCGGCAAGCCCGCGACGAAGGCCTGACAAGCCTGCAACAGCGCGGCGCGCAGAAGGTAGTGAATGGCCTGACCACGGCGGCGGAAGTACTGCGTGTCGCCCCAGGGAACTAGATGCGGGGGAACCGATCCAAGCTGCCAGTTAACCTCAGTTGGAGTCACCCGTAGATGCGTCTCAAATTTGCAGTCGCGACCCTTGCCCTGCTCTCCCTGCCAGTCGGTTCAGCCATGGCCGATACGTTCTGGCGCAATGTCATTTCCTCCGGCGCGACCACTGCGTCTTCCTACCTGACTTCCAAGGATCACAAACTGGTGGTTGCAGCGCAGGATGATGCGGGCAGCTTCGTTGCCAGCGAAGGCGCAATTCGTGGTCCGTACCTGGAGTCGGCCATGCAGAAAGTCCGGGCCGACAATCCTGGGCTTGAGGTTAGCGATATGGACCTGGCGCAGGCGATCCTGGCCAAGAATGCGGTAGCGCAGTAATTCATCGCGGGGCAAGCCCGCTCCCACCGGCCTTGCCTGTGGGAGCAGGCTTGCCCCGCGATCAGGTCCGGTAATCCTCCACCGGCACACAGGCACAGAACAGATTCCGGTCACCAAACACGTTGTCCACCCGATTAACCGCCGGCCAGTACTTGTGCAGGCGTACATGCTCACTGGGCGCAATGCCCTGGGCAATGCTGTAAGGCCGCTCCCATACCCCAAGTACATCCGCCAAGGTATGCGGCGCATGCTTGAGCGGGTTGTCTTCTGCCGGCCAGTTGCCGTCCTGCACCTCCCGGATTTCCGCACGAATGCTCAACATCGCCTCGATAAAGCGATCCAGTTCGGCCTTCGGCTCACTCTCGGTCGGCTCGACCATCAGGGTGCCCGGCACCGGGAACGACATGGTCGGGGCATGAAAACCGTAATCCATCAGACGCTTGGCCACATCCTCCTCACTAATCCCGGTCATGGCTTTCAACGGCCGCAGGTCGAGGATGCATTCATGCGCCACCCGCCCGTTGCGCCCCCGGTACAGCACCGGGAATGCGCCACCCAGCCGTTCGGCCAGGTAGTTGGCCGAGAGGATCGCCACCTCGCTGGCATCGGCCAGTTGCGGGCCCATCATGGCGATGTACATCCAGCTGATCGGCAGAATGCTCGCGCTGCCCCAGGGCGCGGCACTCACCGCCGTGTTCTGCGGGTCCGGCCCGGGGATGGGTATCACCGGGTGGCTGGCAACGAACGGCGCCAGATGCGCGCGCACGCCAATCGGGCCCATGCCCGGGCCGCCACCGCCGTGGGGAATGCAGAAGGTCTTGTGCAGGTTCATGTGCGAGACATCGGCGCCGATATCGGCCGGTCGGGTCAGGCCGACCTGGGCGTTGAGGTTGGCGCCGTCCATATACACCTGACCACCCTGGCTGTGGATAACTTCGCAAATTTCGCTGATACCTTCCTCGTAGACGCCATGGGTCGACGGATAGGTCGCCATCAGGCACGACAGGCGCTCTCCTGCCGCCTGCGCCTTGGCCTTGAGGTCGGCCAGATCGACGTTACCGGCTTCGTCACACTCGACGATTACCACCTGCATCCCCGCCATCTGCGCCGACGCCGGGTTGGTGCCGTGGGCTGACGAAGGAATCAGGCAGATGTCGCGCTGAGGCTGATGGCGACTGCGGTGGTACTTGGCAATGGCCATCAGCCCGGCGTACTCGCCCTGGGCGCCGGAGTTGGGCTGCATGCAGATGGCGTCAAAGCCGGTGATCGCACACAGCCAGGCTTCCAGCTCATCGATCATCGCCTTGTAACCCTGCACCTGCGCCGCCGGGGCAAACGGATGCAACAGGGCGAAGCCTGGCCAGGTGATCGGGATCATCTCGCTGCTGGCATTGAGTTTCATGGTGCAGGAGCCCAGCGGGATCATCGACTGGTTCAGCGCCAGGTCCTTGTTCTCCAGCTGCTTGAGGTAACGCAACATCTCGGTTTCGCTGTGGTGCAGGTTGAACACCGGATGCGTGAGGAAGGTCGAGTGCCGCATCAGGGCCGCCGGAATACCTTCCGGCAAGGCCAGGGCATCGAGGGTGGCGATATCCAGGCCGTGGTCGACGCCGAGGAAGATATCGAACAGACGCAGTACCGTGGATTCGTCACAGGTCTCGTCGAGACTCACGCCCAACTGACCGCGACCGAGGATACGCAGGTTGATCTGCGCCGCCTCGGCGCTTTCGATGATTGCCGTCTGACTGCCGCCGACCTCCAGGGTCAGGGTGTCGAAGAAGTGCTCGTTGAGGCGCTTGATGCCCTTGCTCTCCAGTCCCGCAGCAAGCACAAAAGTCAGCGCATGCACGCGCTGGGCGATGCGCTGCAGGCCTTCCGGACCGTGGTACACCGCGTAGAAAGCAGCGATGTTGGCCAGCAGCACCTGCGCCGTGCAGATGTTGGAGTTGGCCTTCTCGCGGCGGATATGCTGCTCGCGGGTCTGCAGGGCCATGCGCAACGCGACGTTGCCGCGGGCATCTTTGGACACACCGATGATGCGCCCGGGCATGGCCCGCTTGAACGCGTCACGACAGGCAAAGTAGGCCGCATGCGGACCGCCATAGCCCATCGGCACGCCAAAGCGCTGGGTCGTGCCCAATACAACGTCGGCGCCCTGCTCACCCGGTGGGGTCAACATCAACAGGCTGAGCAAGTCGGCGGCTACGCAGGCCAAGGCGTGCTGGTTATGCAGTTGTGCGATCAACGGCCGCAGGTCGCGGATCTCGCCGTGGGTGTCGGGGTACTGCAGCAAAGCCCCGAATACCTGGTAACTACCGAGGTTATCCACAGCATCGACGACCAGTTCGAAGCCGAAACCTTCGGCGCGGGTCTTCAGCACCGAGAGGGTCTGTGGATGGCAGTGCTGATCGGCAAAGAACACGTTGCTTTTCGACTTGGCCATGCGTTTGGCCAGGGCCATGGCTTCAGCGGCCGCAGTGGCTTCGTCGAGCAAGGAGGCGTTAGCCAGGTCCAGACCGGTGAGGTCGATGATCATCTGCTGGAAATTCAGCAAGGCTTCCAGGCGGCCCTGGGCAATTTCCGGCTGATAAGGCGTGTAGGCGGTGTACCAACCCGGGTTTTCCAGGACGTTGCGCAGGATGACGTTCGGCGTGACGGTAGCGTGATAGCCCATGCCGATCAGGCTGGTCCACACCTGGTTCTGCTCGGCATAACCCCTGAGCTTGTTCAGGGCAGCCTGTTCATCCAGGGCGGGGGGCAGGTCCAGCGGCCGGTTCAGCCGAATGCCCGGCGGCACGGTCTGCTCGATCAGCTCGCGGCGGGTGCCCAGGCTAAGGGCCTGGAGCATCTCCTGCTGCTCCGGGGCATCAGGGCCCAGGTGGCGACGCAGGAACGGATTGGGGTCGTGCAGTTGGCTCAGGGACGGCGACTGGGACATAGCGGCTCTCTCTTCCTAGACCAAGCCTCGACCAGTCGAGGCATATTGAGTCTAGGAAGAGATTGCCGCTTTGTGTGAAAACTATTCGCCGATGGCGGCTTGGTAACCGGCGGCGTCGAGCAGTTTGTCCAGCTCGGCCTTGTCGCTTGGCTTGAGCTTGAAGATCCAGCTGCCGTACGGATCGCTGTTCAGCGACTCAGGGCTGTCGGCCAGCGCTTCGTTGACCGCGATCACTTCACCGCTGACCGGTGCGTAGATGTCCGAAGCGGCCTTGACCGACTCGACGACGCCGGCAGCTTCGCCTGCAGCGAAGACCTTGCCGACTTCCGCCAGTTCAACGAACACCACGTCACCCAGGGCTTCCTGAGCGTGGTCGCTAATACCGACGGTCACCGTGCCGTCAGCTTCCAGTTTGGCCCACTCGTGGCTTTCGGCAAAACGCAGGTCGGCGGGGATATTGCTCATCTTGTTGTCCTCGATAGGGTCAGCGGTAGGCCCGCCAGAATAGGTTCAGATCAGAATCTTGCCATGGCGCACGAAGGTCGGCTTGACCACCCGCACCGGGTACCACTTGCCGCGAATCTCCACCTCGGCACGATCGGCGGTTGCCATCGGCACCCGCGCCAGCGCAATCGACTTGCTCAGCGTAGGAGAGAAACTACCACTGGTGATCTCTCCTTCGCCAATCCCGGCGACGCGAACCACCTGGTGGGCGCGCAGAACACCGCGCTCTTCCAGCACCAGGCCGACCAGTTTCTGCTCGACGCCGTGCTCGATTTCCGCCAGCAGACCGCTGCGGCCGATGAAGTCACGCCCGGCCGGCTCCCAGGCCACGCTCCAGCCCAGGTTGGAGGTCAGCGGTGTGTGGTCTTCGTCGATATCCTGGCCATACAGGTTCATGCCGGCTTCAAGGCGCAGGGTGTCACGCGCGCCGAGACCGCTCGGGGCAATACCTGCACCGACCAGATCGTTGAAGAATGCCGGGGCCTGTACAGCCGGAAAGATGATCTCCAGGCCGTCTTCGCCGGTATACCCGGTGCGGGCGATAAACCAGTCACCCTCGGCGCGGCCTTCGAACGGCTTGAGCTCGCGGATCAGCGCTGCGCGCGGCGCCGATAGCAGTTCGGCGACCTTGGCGCGGGCTTCAGGGCCCTGGATGGCGAGGATCGCAAGCTCCGGACGCTCGATGATTTCGACCTGGAAACTGCCCTTGCAGGCATTCAGCCAGGCCAGGTCCTTGTCGCGGGTCGAAGCGTTGACCACCAGGCGGTAACCGTCTTCGCAGCGGTAGGCGATCATGTCGTCGATGACCTTGCCCTGCTCGTCGAGCATGGTGCTGTACAGGGCCTTGCCGGTTTCAGTCAGACGAGCAACATCATTGGCCAACAGGCGCTGCAGCCAGACAGTGGCCTGCGCGCCATGGACATCGATCACGGTCATATGGGAAACATCAAACACCCCGCAGTCACGGCGCACCTGATGGTGCTCCTCGACCTGCGAGCCATAATGCAAGGGCATGTCCCAACCGCCAAAATCGACCATCTTGGCGCCTAGCGCCAGGTGCAGGTCATACAGAGGCGTGCGCAGTCCCATGGGTTTCTCCTTCCGGGCGTGGCGAAGCTACGGCTGTTGGCAGCATTTCAGCTACCCGGTCTGTAGGACCGGCCGCAGCGAATGCCGCGCATTGTAGCTGCAAGCTTGATGGCTGACATCCTCAGCGCGTTTGACCGACGTGTCGGGCTGAACGTCGAATCAGGCCGATGACCGGCAACAGACCGACCAGGATCAGCGTCAGGGCCGGCAACGAGGCCCGTGCCCACTCGCCTTCGCTGGTCATTTCAAACACGCGCACAGCCAGGGTGTCCCAACCGAACGGACGCATCAGCAAGGTCGCCGGCATTTCCTTGAGGACATCGACAAACACCAGCAAGGCCGCACTCAAGGCGCCCGGCACCAACAGCGGCAGATACACCTTGAAAAACAATCTCGGGCCACTGACGCCAAGACTGCGCGAAGCTTCCGGCAGCGAGGGGCGAATCCGTCCCAGGCTGTTCTCCAGCGGTCCGTACGCCACGGCAATGAAACGCACCAGGTAGGCCAGCAGCAGGGCATACAGGCTACCCAGCAACAGTGGCCTGCCGGCACCGCCGAGCCAGTTGGACAGCGGCACCACCACCTGGTTGTCCAGGTAACTGAACGCCAGCATGATCGACACCGCCAGCACCGAGCCAGGCAAGGCATACCCCAGGTTGGCCAGCCCGACCCCGGCGCGAATGCCCGGCGCGGACGATTGCCGGCGGGCGAACGCCAGCACCAGGGCAACACAGACGGTGATCAGCGCGGCCATGGCCCCCAGATAGAGAGTGTGCAGGATCAGGCTGGTGTAACGCTCATCCAGGTCGAAACGTCCGCGTTGCCAGAACCACACCAGCAATTGCAGCAGCGGGATGACGAAGGCACAGGCAAACACCAGCAGGCACCAGCCACTGGCCGCCAGCGCCTTGATCCCGCGCAGGTGGTACAGCGCCTTGCCGCGCGGACGCTCATTGCTGCCGCGCACGGCGCCACGGGCACGGCGCTCGCCGTAGAGCACCAGCATCACCGCCAGCAGCAGCAAACTGGCCAGCTGCGCGGCACTCGACAGGCTGAAGAAGCCATACCAGGTCTTGTAGATCGCCGTAGTGAAGGTGTCGAAGTTGAACACCGACACCGCGCCGAAATCGGCCAGGGTTTCCATCAAGGCCAGGGCGACACCGGCGCCGATAGCCGGACGGGCCATCGGCAACGCCACCCGCCAGAACGCTTGCAACGGCGAATGCCCAAGCACCCGCGCCGCTTCCATCAGGCCTTTACCCTGAGCCAGGAAGGCGGTGCGTGCAAGCAGGTAAACGTAGGGGTAGAACACCAGCACCAGAACGATGATCACCCCACCGGTGGAGCGTACCCGCGGCAGGCGCATCGGCCCGAACCACTCGCGCAGCAGGGTTTGCACCGGCCCGGCAAAGTCCAGCAGGCCGACGAAGACGAATGCCAGCACATAGGCCGGAATGGCGAACGGCAGCATCAACGCCCAGTCCAGCCAGCGCCGTCCGGGGAATTCGCACAGGCTGGTGAGCCAGGCCAGGCTCACGCCGAGCAAAGTGACGCCGATGCCGACGCCGACAATCAGGGTCAGGGTGTTGCCCAACAGGCGGCTCATCTGGGTATCGAGCAGGTGCGACCAGATCTGCATGTCGACCGATTGCCAGGACAACAGCAGCACGCTCAGCGGCAGCAGCACCAGGGCGGCAATGGCGAAAACCAGGGGATACCAGCGGCGTTGGGCGGGGTGAGCCAAAAGGAAACGTCTCTAGATGTTCAATGGCATCGCGGGGCAAGCCCGCTCCCACAGAACCTGTGGGAGCGGGCTTGCCCCGCGATAAGGCAGCGGTAGGATAAAGCCTTGCGCTTAGTTCCAGCCAGCCCGATCCATCAGGCGAATTGCCTCAGCCTGACGCTTGCCTGCGATTTCAACCGGGATGGTGTCAGCCTTGAACGTACCCCAGGCCGCCACTTCTTCCGACGGTGCGACTTTCGGGTTGGCCGGGAATTCCTGGTTCACGCCGGCGAAAATCTTCTGCGCTTCTTCACCGGTCATCCACTCGACCAGTTTTGTCGCGGCTTCAGGATGCGGCGCGTACTTGGTCAGGCCGATGCCCGACAGGTTGACGTGCACGCCACGGTCAGCCTGGTTCGGCCAGAACAGCTTGACCGCCAGGTTCGGGTTTTCCTTGTGCAGGCGACCGTAGTAGTAGGTGTTGACGATACCGACGTCGCACTGCCCGGCGTTGATGGCTTGCAGCAGGGCGGTGTCATCGGAGAACACATCGGTGGACAGGTTGTTGACCCAGCCCTTGATGATCTCCTCGGTTTTCTTCTCGCCGTGGGTTTCGATCAGGGTAGCGGTCAGCGACTGGTTGTAGACCTTCTTCGCCGTACGCAGGCACAGGCGCCCTTCCCAGTTCTTGTCGGCCAGGGCTTCGTAGGTGCTCAGCTCTTCGGGTTTGACCCGCTCGGTGGAGTAGGCGATGGTCCGCGCGCGCAGGCTCAGGCCGGTCCAGTCGTGGGACGAGGCGCGGTACTGCTTGGGAATGTTGGCATCGATGACTTCCGATTTGATCGGCTGCAAGATGCCCATCTGCTCGGCCTGCCAGAGGTTACCGGCATCGACAGTGAGCAGCAGGTCGGCGGTGGCGTTCTGCCCCTCGGCCTTGATCCGCTGCATCAGCGGCGCTTCCTTGTCGGTGATGAACTTGACCTTGACCCCGGTCTTGGCGGTGTAGGCGTCGAACACCGGCTTGATCAGCTCGTCGATGCGCGAGGAATACACCACCACCTCGTCCGCCGCCTGGGCGGTACCGCCCAACAGGGTCAGAGCCAGGGCGGCCAATACGTGCTTGCGTGGCAACATGGTGCAGTCCTCGGAGTTCAAATAGAGGCGCAAATGGTAGTTAATCCCATTTGCCTTCTCAACCGAACTCACCGGGGAGGAGTTACCAGATGTTACGGCAACCGAAGAACCGGCTTCAGGCCTTCGCCAGTTCTGGCAAATCACCACTGAGCCCCAAGGCCTGACGAACGAACAGCGCCTTGGCTTCAGGCAGTTGCTCAACCCATTTCAGGCCACTATTGCGCAACCAGCGCAACGGCAACGGATCGGCCTGGAACAGGCGCTCGAAGCCTTCCATGGCCGCCATCAGCGCCAGGTTGTGCGGCATGCGACGACGCTCGAAGCGGCTCAATACGCGCTCATCCGCCAGACGCTCACCCCGTTCATAGGCATGCAGCAGTTCTTCGGCCAATACCGCGGCATCGAGAAAGCCCAGGTTGACCCCCTGCCCGGCCAACGGGTGAATGGTATGCGCAGCGTCACCGATCAAAGCCAGGCCTTCGGCCACATAGCGTTTGGCATGACGCTGGCGCAGCGGCACGCAAAGCCGTGGATCGGCCTGCAATACAGCGCCGAGACGCCCTTCGAAGGCGCGTTCAAGTTGCGCGCAGAAATCAGCATCGTCGAGCTTCATCAAGCGCTCGGCCTGTTCCGGGGTGGTCGACCAGACAATCGAGCACCAATCCTGCTGGCCATCGCGGATCAGCGGCAGGAAGGCCAGCGGCCCGTCGTCGGTGAAGCGTTGCCAGGCGGTCGCCTGATGCGGCTCGGCGCAGCGCACGCTGGTGACAATGGCGTGGTGCAGGTAGTCCCACTCGCGGGTCTCGCAGCCGGTCAGGCGCCGCACCGCCGAGTTCGCGCCGTCAGCGGCGATGACCAGCGGCGCACGCAACGTACGGCCATCGGCAAGGGTCAGCAGCCACTCGTCACCGGAACGACGCATCTGTTCCAGGCGCGCGTTGGCCAGCAGACCGACTTCACTGTCATGCAGGCGTTCCAGCAGGCCATCCTGTATCACCCGATTCTCGACGATATGCCCCAGTACCTCGGCATGCACGCTGGCCGCCGAGAAATGGATCTGACCGGTGCCGCTGCCGTCCCAGACACGCATGTCCGAATAGGGACTGGCACGCCGCTGCTCAATCCCCTGCCAGGCACCCAGGCGTTCGAGGATGCGCTGGCTGGCCATCGACAGGGCACTGACACGCGGTTCGAAGGCGGCCTGCTCGTCGAAGGGTTTGATCGACAGCGGACTGCCGTCGAGCAGGAGAATCTCCAGGCCACTGTGCTGCAATGCCAGGGCCAGGGCGCTGCCGACCATACCGGCACCGACAATCAACAGATCTGCGCGCATTTCCATGCCTTAAGCCTGTCTCGCTTGCGGCTTGAGCCGCACGTAAAGGGTTTTGTCGACCTGCGCCACCAGCTCGCCGGCAGCGTCACGGATATCGACCTGAAGTCGTGGCAGGTATTTCTTGCCGCCCGCCGTGTGCTCGCGGATATCCGCCAGCAGCTGATCGTCGATGCGCAGTTCAGCGAACACCGGGCCTTTGCCCGGAGTGATGAAATCGATACTGGCGGCCTTGTCCCAGACAATGTAATCGCGGCCGAGCAGTTCCATCAGCATCAGCATGTAGAACGGATCGACCATCGAATACAGGCTGCCGCCGAACTGGGTGCCGACGTAGTTGCGATTGAACCAGCCCAGGCCCAGGCGCACCTTTATCTGGCGCAAGTCCGGACTGATGCTTTGCACGTGAATGCCGGCACCGATATAGGGCGGATAAAAGTTCAGCCGCCAGCGCAGCCTGCGCGCACGCCGTGCCAGTTTGCGCGGATCGTCCATGCTCAGCTCCGTGGGTCCGGGCGGGTTCCCAGGCCCATGGCCTGGCGGGCAAACCAACGTTTGGCCGGCGGCAACAGGTCGAGCCCGAGCAGCCCCAGGTTACGTCCGGTGGCAACCAGCGGTTGCGCACTGCCGAACAGGCGGGTGACCCGGTCGGAGAAGCCCACGGTCAGGTCCTGGTCCAGGCGCTGACGCTCGCGGTAGGCCTGCAGCGTGGCAAAGTCGCCCGGCACGGCAGGGCCTGCCAGCAGGCCTTCGGCCAGCGACTGCACATCGCGCAGCGACAGGTTGAAGCCCTGCCCGGCAATCGGGTGCAGGCTGTGGGCGGCATTGCCCAGCACCACCAGGTGCGGACGTACCTGCTCCTGGGCTTCGATCAACGACAAGGGGTACAGGTGCCGTGCGCCGACCTGGCGCAACAGGCCCAGACGGTAGCCGAACACTTCCTGCAACTCGCTCAGGAAGCTGCGTTCATCCAGCTCGGCCAGGCGTTTGGCATCCATCCCGGCGCGGGTCCAGACCAGCGCACAGCGGTTTTCCGGCAAGGGCAGCAAGGCCATCGGGCCTTCGTCGGTGAAGCGCTCGAACGCCTGACCACAGTGAGCTTCGCTCGGGGTGATGTTGGCAATCAGCGCGCTCTGGTTGTACGGGCGCTGGCTGACATGGATGCCCAGTTGCTCGCGCAGGCCGGAGCGGCCGCCGTCAGCGAGCACCGCCAGGTCGCACTCAACCTGGGTATCGTCATTGAGCGACAGGCGATAACCGTCTTCCAGCGCCTGCATGGCGGTCACTTCAGCCGGGCAACGCCAGCTCACCACCTCGGCATCCAGGCCTTTCCACAGGCACTGCCCCAACCAGGCGTTTTCCACTACATAACCCAGAGCGGGAACCCCTTCCTCCAGCGCATCCAGGCGCGTGGCACCAAAGCGGCCACGGTCGGAAACCTGGATCTGGCGAATCGGCTCGGCCCGGCGGCTGATCTGCTGCCACAGGCCCAGGCGCTCATAAATCTGCCGGGTGCCGAAGGACAACGCCGAGGAGCGTGCGTCATAGCTCGGCTGATAACTGTCGCCCGGTGCGAAGGGTTCGATCAGCAGGATCTTCCAGCCGCGCGCCTTGGCGCCCGCTTGCAAAGCAAGCGCCAGACTGGCGCCGACCAGGCCACCGCCAATGATTGCCAGGTTCACCCGGTTCATGCCGCGGCACTGCGCGCAGCAGCCATCAAGGCTTCGATTTCAGCGACCGTCTTCGGCACACCTGAGGTCAGGATTTCACAGCCCTGCTTAGTTACCACTACGTCATCCTCGATACGTACACCAATGCCGCGCCACTTTTTCGCGACACTCTGGTTGTCGGCACCGATATAGATGCCAGGTTCCACCGTCAGCGCCATGCCGGGCTCAAGTACGCGCCACTGGCCACCGACCTTGTACTCGCCGACATCGTGCACATCCATGCCCAGCCAGTGTCCGGCGCGGTGCATGTAAAAGGCCCGGTAGGCTTCGCTTTCGATCAGTTCCTGGACCTTGCCCTTGAGCAGCCCCAGCGCCACCAGCCCTTCAGTGATCACCTGAACCGTCGCCTCATGGGCGTGGTTCCAGTGCTTGCCCGGCGCGATGGCGGCAAACGCCGCTTCCTGGGCCTTGAGCACCAGCTCGTAGATCGCCTTCTGCTCCGGCGAGAACTGCCCGCTGACCGGGAAGGTACGGGTGATGTCGCTGGCGTAGCAGTCGATCTCGCAACCGGCGTCGATCAACACCAGATCACCGTCCTTGAGCAGCGCATCGTTCTCCTGGTAGTGCAGGATGCAGCTGTTGCGTCCGGCCGCGACGATCGAGCCGTAAGCCGGCATCTTCGCCCCGCCTTTGCGGAACTCGTAATCCAGCTCGGCTTCCAGGCTGTACTCGCGCAAGCCCGCACGACAGGCCTGCATGGCCCGCACGTGAGCCCGCGCGGAAATCGCCGCGGCCTCGCGCATCACCTTCACTTCTGCCGCCGATTTATACAGGCGCATGTCATGCAGCAGATGATCCAGGGCAACGAACTCGTTCGGCGGCTGGGCGCCAAGACGCGCCTTGGAGCGGATCACGTTGATCCACTCCATCAGGTGACGGTCGAATTCCGGGTTGCTGCCCATGGCCGAGTAAACCCGGTCGCGGCCTTCGATCAGGCCGGGCAGGATGTCGTCGATATCGGTGATGGGGAAGGCGTCATCGGCGCCAAAGTCGCGGATCGCGCCTTCCTGGCCGGCGCGCAGGCCATCCCACAGTTCGCGCTCGGGGTTGCGTTCACGGCAGAACAGCACGTACTCGCCATGCTCACGGCCGGGAATCAGGGCGATGACCGCTTCAGGCTCGGGGAAGCCGCTGAGGTACTGGAAATCGCTGTCCTGGCGGTACACATGCTCGACGTCGCGGTTGCGGATGGCAACTGCGGCGGCGGGCAGGATGGCAATACTGTTGGGCTCCATCTGCGCCATCAGCGCCTTGCGTCGACGGGCGTATTCCGACTTGGGGATATGGCTCATGGGCAGTGGAGTCCCTCAGCAATCAGTGCAGCGAAGGTTTGGCGGCAGGCTCGACCGGCTTGGCCAGCTCCGTGTACAGCAGCAGCGGCGCGACGCGCAGGTATTCCATCACTTCCATGTAGTCGCTTTCGCCGTCTTCGGATTCTTCCAGGGCGTCCTGGACCTGGGAGATCGCGTCCAGGTCCTGCAAGATTTCCTTGGCCTCGACGCTCAGGGTCAAGCCACCCGAGTTCAAGCCAAAGCCATAGAGGAAGCCTTTGCACCACTCACCCAGGGCCGCAGCCCGGTCGGTCAGCGTGGCGTCATCGCCCGGCAGCAGCAAGACAACAGTGATATCGTCGCCGGTGAGTTCGCCTTTGACCATCTCCTGCAGGCCGATCAAAGCGTTACGAACGTTGTCTGCCGGATCGTTTTCCAGCAGGTGGGCGGCGTCGGCCAACCAGGCCTCGGCATCGAAGCCGGCACCGGCGCAGCTGCGGCCAAGCAACAGCCCGTGCAGTTCGGCAGGGGAAACAGGATGCCCGTTGCTGCTGAGCAAGGTGGCGAAAGCGGTGTACGGCGAATTGGTATTGGGCATGGGCAACTAGGCGCCAGACGGCGCAATGACTAGAATGAAGACCTTGTATCCTAGCACCGGCAGGCGCGCCAAGACCATCGACGTGGCCAACTCGGGGCAGGCCGGGGCATAAACCGGGCAACCACCCCCAGAGCGAATCGAGTGGCAACCAATGCAAGAGAACGATCTGCAAGCGCTGATGGGCCGATTCGAACTGCTGATTGAGCGAGTCGAGCAACTAAAACGGCAAAACGCACTCCTATTAGCTCAGGAAAAGTCCTGGCGCGAGGAGCGCGCCCACCTCATCGAAAAAAACGAAATCGCCCGGCGTAAGGTCGAATCGATGATTTTGCGACTCAAGGCCCTGGAGCAAGACTCATGAGTTCAAGCAATAGCGTCACCGTTCAGATCCTCGACAAAGAATATTCGATCATCTGTCCGCCCGAAGAGCGCAGCAACCTGGTCAGCGCCGCACGCTACCTGGACGGCAAGATGCGCGAAATCCGCAGCAGCGGCAAAGTCATCGGTGCCGACCGGATCGCCGTGATGGCCGCGCTGAACATCACCCACGACCTGCTGCACAACCAGGAACGCCCTGAAGCGCCAGCAGGCGGCGCCAGCCGTGAACAGGTGCGTGACCTGCTCGAACGGGTCGATCAGGCACTGGCCGACGATCAAGATTCAAATAAGGGCTGAGTATCGGTATACTGGCGCCACTCCCTGGAGTGCTTGCCAGTCGGTCATGTCCCTGAGCCGATACGCACAACCACGGGGGTTGCACGTGGGGCCGGTGTGCATGTCCGCTTGACGGAAAGCCTTAACGCCTCCTGCAATCTCCACCTTGAACTTTCGGGTTCAAGGGCTACACCGACAGCGGTTCGTCGGGGAGCCTGAATTACCTTTGCTCGCGTTACTGCGCGGGCAAATCGAGCTGCCGCCCTGCGCCAGGCAGCCCTCTCTGGGAACGCCCGTGCCATGACCGACACCGCGCCGCTCACCCGCCCCCAACTTCGCCGCCTGTTACGTGATGCCCGCCGCGCCTTGAGCCCGGCCGAGCAACGTCAGGCTGCGCTTGGACTGTACCGGCAACTGGCCCAGCATCCGCTGTTCCGCCGCGCCCGCCACATCGCCCTGTACCTGCCCAATGATTGCGAGATCGATCCGCGTCTGCTGCTGCGCGAAGCCCAGCGGCGCGGCAAGCGCACCTATCTTCCGGTGCTGCACGCCTGGCCGAGAAGCAAAATGGTCTTTCAGCGTATCGAGCACGGCGAAAAACTGCGGCCCAACCGTTTTCGCATCGCCGAGCCGCACATCAATCTGGCACGGCAACGGCCAATCTGGGCGCTGGACCTGATCCTGCTGCCACTGGTGGGGTTTGATGAAGTCGGTGGCCGGCTGGGCATGGGCGGTGGCTTCTATGATCGAAGCCTGGCCTATCAGGCACGGCGCAAGGTATGGAAAAAGCCCTTGTTGTTAGGCTTGGCCCATGAGTGCCAAAAAGTCGAGCGACTGGCCCAGGCCAGTTGGGATGTACCACTGCAAGGAACGGTCTCGGACCGTGGCTGGTACCTGGCGCCCGTCTGAAAAGGCGCCAGCAGGCGATTAACGCTGTTGCGGATTGACCGGCATTTCGTACGGAGCGTCGAGTTTGCGCTCCCAAAGGCTTTGCGCATAACCGGTAGTGACCACACCCAAACCGAACAGAAACACCAGAATCCAGAGCAAGTCCGGTTTGCGATTCATTGATTGCCCCCCTCAGGCAAACTGATCACGTTGTCAGCAACGTTTTTTAATGGTTGCGGCAGCGTCAAGCTTGAAAGTGGCGCATTCTCCGACAACCTGAGACGACACGCAAACCTTGACGCCAACCGACTGTCGGTTTCATGCAACAGGTTATTTCAAATTTTTACCAGGAGCAGCCCCATGGCCTATTGGCTGATGAAATCCGAACCCGACGAACTTTCGATCAAGGATCTGGCACGCTTGCAGCAAGCGCGCTGGGACGGTGTTCGCAACTATCAGGCACGCAATTTCCTGCGCAGCATGGCGGTGGGCGATGAGTTTTTCTTCTACCACTCAAGTTGCCCTGAGCCGGGCATCGCCGGCATCGCCCGGATCAGCGCCGCCGCCTACCCCGACCCGACCGCCCTGGATCCGCAAAGCCATTACTTCGACGCCAAGGCCAATGCCGAGAAGAACCCCTGGAGCGCTGTCGACGTTGCCCACGTCGAAACCTTCAGCAAGGTGCTGGGCCTGGGCTACCTCAAACAGCAGACCGCCCTCGCCGAATTGCCCCTGGTGCAAAAAGGCAGCCGCCTGTCGGTCATGCCGGTGACCCCTGAACAATGGGCCGCGGTACTCGCTCTGCGTTAAACCGGGTAGGATGCTATCTATTTGACCAACATCAACGCACCAGGATCGGTGCCGCGTCACACTCTGGCGTGAATGCAGCAGGATGCAGACTGATGAGCCAACATACCCCGAAATTTTTCGCCGGCGCCTTGATCGCCCTGCTTGTGGCCGCAGGTGGCCTGGGTTACTGGAAATCCCTGCACGATCGTCTGCCCGATGGTCTGAGCATGGGTAACGGCCGGCTTGAAGCCACTGAAGTGCAGATTGCCAGCAAGATTCCCGGGCGCCTGGCCGAAGTGCTGGTCGACGAAGGCGACAAGGTTCGCCAGGGCCAGCTGCTGGCGCGTATCGACACCCGCACCCTCGAGGCCCAACGCAATCAGGCTGAAGCCGAAGTGCTGCGGGCCCAGGAAAACTACGCGGCGGCCCAGGCCAATGTGCAATTGCGCCAGAGCGAGCAGCTGCTGGCCAGCCAGGAGCTCAAGCGGGTACGGGAAATTTTCCAGCGCAAATACGCCAGCCAGCAGTTGCTCGACCAACAGCAGGCGCGCTACGACACCGCCTGTTCCGCAGTGGTCGCAGCGCGTGCTCAATTGGCCGCGATCAAGGCCGCGATCGGCGCCGCCCAGGCCCAGGTTGCACAACTCACCAGCGAGATCGACGACAGCAGCCTGCGTGCGCCCATCGACGGCGTCATCCAGTTACGCCTGGCCGAGCCGGGTGAAGTCCTCGGTGCTGGCGGCCGAGTGTTGATGCTGATCGATCCTAACGATCAGTACATGAATCTTTACCTGCCTGCTTCGACCACCGGCCGGCTGACCGTCGGCGATCAAGCCCGCGTGGTGCTCGACGCCCTGCCGGAAAAGGCCCTGCCGGCGAAAATTGCCTTTGTCGCCGCCAAGGCCCAGTTCACCCCGAAGCAGGTGGAAACCCGCGACGAACGCCAGAAGCTGGTGTTCCGGGTCAAGCTGCGCCTGACCGAGCCCAGTGCCGTGCCGCAGGCCAAACCCGGCATGCCCGGTGCGGGCTATGTGCGCACCGCTGAAGTGGACTGGCCGGCCAACCTGCAATGAACGCACTGGCGCTGCAGGCCGAGGGCATCCGCCACCGCTACGGCAAGCTGGATGCCCTGCAGGACATCACCTTCAACCTGCCGGCCGGCACCCGCTGCGGCCTGATCGGCCCGGACGGTGCCGGCAAGTCCAGCCTGCTCGGGCTGATTGCCGGGGTGAAGAAGCTGCAAAGCGGTGAGCTGTCGGTACTCGGTGGCTCGATCCGCAAGCGCCGTCACCGCAACAGCCTGTACCCGCGCATCGCTTTCATGCCGCAGGGCCTGGGCAACAACCTCTACCCGGAACTGTCGATCAGCGAAAACATCCGCTTCTTTGCCACTCTGTTCGGCCTCAGCGCCGCCGAGTGCGAGCAGCGCATGCACAACCTGCTGCTGGCCACCGACCTCGCCCGCTTTGCCGAACGGCCGGCGGGCAAGCTGTCCGGCGGCATGAAGCAAAAGCTCGGTTTATGTTGCGCGTTGATCCACGAACCGGACCTGTTGATCCTCGACGAACCGACCACCGGCGTCGATCCGCTGTCGCGCAGGCGCTTCTGGGAGCTGGTCGAACAGGTGCGCCAGGAGCGGCCGCAACTGACCCTGCTGGTGGCCACCGCCTACATGGAAGAGGCCGAACAGTTCGAACATTGCCTGATGCTCGATCGCGGCAGATTGATTGCCGCGGGGCTCAGCCACGAGCTGGCCAGTGTCACCGCCAGCGGCAAGCTGGATGATGCCTTCACCCACTATCAAGGCGACAGCGCACACAACGCACAGCCGCTGCAGATTCCACCGCGCGCTGACGGCGACACGACGATTGCCATCGAAGCCCATGAGCTGACTCTGCGCTTCGGTGACTTCACTGCGGTGAACAAGGTCAGCTTCGCCATTGGCCGTGGTGAGATTTTCGGTTTTCTCGGCTCCAACGGCTGCGGCAAGACCACCACCATGAAGGTGCTCACCGGCCTGATGCCGGCCAGTGAAGGCAGCGCCATGCTGCTGGGCCGCCCGGTGGACGCCAAGGACCTGGCCACGCGCAAGCGGGTCGGCTTCATGTCTCAGAGCTTCTCGCTGTATGGCGAGCTTAGCGTGCGGCAGAACCTCGACCTGCACGCGCGGCTTTTCGACCTGCCCAAAGCCGAAAGCGCGCCGCGCATCGCCGAGCTGATCGAGCGTTTCGACCTCGACGCCATCGCCGACCAGCAATCCGGCGCCCTGCCCCTGGGCCTGCGCCAGCGCCTGTCATTGGCGGTTGCGGTGCTGCATCGCCCCGAGGTACTGATCCTCGACGAACCCACTTCAGGGGTCGACCCGGCCGCCCGCGATGACTTCTGGCGCTTGCTGATCGAACTGTCGCGGGATCAGGGCGTGACCATCTTCCTGTCCACCCACTTCATGAACGAAGCGCTGCGCTGCGACCGCATTTCCCTGATGCACGCCGGCAAGGTACTGGCCTGCGACACGCCGGCGGCGCTGCGACAACAGTTCGCCGGTGAGACCCTCGAAGACGCTTTCGTCACTTGCCTGGAGCAGGCCCAGGAGCCGAGCGAAACGCCTGCGGCCACCGCCCAGCTGGATGCGCCCGCCTCGACAACGCCAATGGTCATGTCGCAAGGTTTCAGCATCCGCCGCCTGTTTGCCGTGGCCACACGCGAAGGCAAAGAACTGCTGCGCGACAAGGTACGCCTGGCATTCGCCCTGCTCGGCGCCGTGTTCATGATGGTGATTTTCGGCTACGGCATCTCGCTGGACGTGGAGAACCTGGCCTTCGCCGTCTATGACCAGGACCAGAGCCCGCAAAGCCGCGCCTACCTCGAAGCCTTCCGCGGCTCGCGCTACTTCGCCGAGCAAGCACCGATTCGCGACTCGAAACAGTTGCACCAACGCCTGCAGCGTTCGGAAATAAAACTGGCTCTGGAGATCCCACCCGGATTCGGTCGCGACCTGCACGCCGGGCGCCAACCGGTGGTGGCCGCCTGGCTCGACGGTGGCATGCCGTTTCGCGCCGAGACCAGCCGCAACTACGTCGAAGCGGTGCATCAGGCCAACCTTGAACAACTGGCGGCGCTGAGCAGCAAGGCGCAGCCCGGACAATCGCCGGTGCGCCTGGAAACCCGCTTTCGCTACAACCAGGATGTGGTCAGCGTGAATGCCATCGGCCCCGGGGTGATGGCGCTGATCCTGGCTTTCATTCCGGCCATGCTCACGGCGCTGGGGATTGTCCGCGAGAAAGAGCTGGGCTCGATCACCAACTTCTACGCCACGCCGCTGACCCGCCTGGAATTCCTCCTCGGCAAACAGGCGCCGTACCTGGCAATCAGCCTGATCAACCTGGCGCTGCTAGTGGCAATGAACCGCTGGCTGTTCAATGTGCCGTTCAAGGGCAGCGCCCTCGCCCTGGCCTGTGGCGGTCTGCTGTACCTGCTGGCAACCACCAGCCTGGGCCTGCTGATCTCGGCCTTCACCCGCACCCAGATTGCCGCGATTCTCGGCACCATGATCATCACCAGCCTGCCGACCATCCAGTTCTCCGGGCTGATCGTGCCGCGCTCCTCGCTCGACGGCTCGGCGGCGTTGATGGGTCAACTGTTCCCGGCCGGCTACTTTCTCGACATCGCCGTCGGCACGTTCACCAAGGCCCTGAGCCTGCGCGAGCTGTGGCCACAGTGCCTGGCGTTGCTGGGCTTCTTCCTCGGTTTCACCGGCCTGAGCCTGGCCATGCTGAAGAAGCAGGAGGTCTGATGCATCGCTTGGCACACACCCTGCGCCTGGGCCTCAAAGAGCTGACCAGCCTGCGCCACGACAGCGTACTGCTGCTGTTCCTGCTGTATGCCTTCAGCGTGGCGATCTACATGCCGGCAGCCGGATCGATCATCGGCGTGCACAACGCCAGCGTGGCGGTGATCGACGAAGACCACAGCCTGCTGTCGCGCAAGCTGGCCGAGGCCCTGCAACCACCCGAATTCCAGAGCGCCGTGCCGCTGGCCTACGACCAGCTCGACCAGGCCATGGACAGTGGCCTGTACACCTTCGTCATCAACGTACCGGTCAATTTCCAGACAGACCTGCTCGCCGGGCGCTCGCCGGAGCTGCAGGTCAATGTCGATGCCACGGCCATGAGCCAGGCGTTCATGGGCGCCGGCTACATCGGGCGGATCTTCGAACGCGAACTGCTGGACTACGCCAACCAGGGCTCGGCGGCAACCAGCAGCCCGGCGCTGATCAGCCCCAGGGCGCTGTTCAATCCGAACCTGGAAGGTGGCTGGTTTCTGGCTGTGATCCAGATCGTCAACAACATCACCATTCTGGCAATTGTCCTGACTGGCACCGCACTGCTGCGCGAACGCGAACACGGCACCCTCGATCACCTGCTGGTGCTGCCCCTGACGGCGCTGGAAATCATGCTGGCGAAGATCGGCAGCAACGCCCTGGTGGTGGTGCTGTGCACCTGGGTGTCGCTGGAAGTGGTGGTCAAAGGGGCACTGGGCGTGCCGTTGGCCGGGTCGCTGGGCTTGTTCCTGGCGGTGACCGCGCTGTATCTGTTTGCCAGTACCGCGCTGGGGATCTTCCTCGCCACCCTGGCCCGCTCGACCCCGCAATTCGGCTTGCTGGCGATCCCGGTGATCATCCCCATGCTCTTGCTGTCCGGTGGCAGTACGCCGCTGGACAGCATGCCGCAGTGGCTGCAGTGGGTCATGCAGCTTTCGCCCTCGACCCACTTCGTCAGCCTCAGCGCCGCGATCCTGTTCCGTGACGCCGGGCTGGCGGTGGTCTGGCCCGACCTACTGGCCCTGGCTGCCATCGGCCTGGCGTTTTTCGCCGTTGCCCTGGGACGTTTTCGCCGCAGCCTGACGTCCTGAGGGCCGGGCGGGTTACTGCACGATCAGGTTGTTGAACAGCAGGTCATCAACCAGCGGCTTGCCTTCTTCATTCTCCAGCACCTGCTGGACCTGCTTCAGGGCTTCCTGACGCAGCTTTTCCTTGGCCTCGACATTGCTCATGCTTTCCAGGTTCTGCTGCGTGAACAGCGCCACCAGCTGATTGCGGATCAATGGCTCATGATGCTTCACCGCCGTCGCAGCAGCGTCACTGTTGACCCGCAGGGCGACGTCGGCTTTGTACACACGCAGCTTAGGACCGCCATCCAGGGCGTAATTGCCCACGAAGGGTGGGCTCAGGGAGATGTACGAGACCTTCGGTTCCCCTTCCTTGGCTTCTTCGGCCATGGCCGCCATCGGCAGCATCAGCGCCATTACCATCAAGATCCACGCTTTCACGAATTCGCTCCTCAAACAGTTGGCGCCAGCATACCAGTGGGAGCGGGCTTGCCCCGCGATGCAATGTTACTGACACACTGCAATCGCGGGGCAAGCCCGCTCCTACCGGCAGCCCAATTGCGGCTTATATCGGTCTATCAGGACAGGGCATGCTCGTTGACCCTCAACGTGCCCCACCTACACTTATCGGCCACTACGCGCAAAGGAATAGTCCCGATGAAAGCAGTGTTGTGCAAAACCCTGGGCCCGGCTCAGGGTCTGGTCCTGGAAGAGGTCGCAAGCCCCGTACCGAAGAAGAACGAAATCCTCCTGGATGTACATGCGGCCGGGGTCAACTTTCCCGACACCCTGATCATCGAGGGCAAGTACCAGTTCCAGCCGCCCCTGCCCTTCTCTCCCGGAGGCGAGGCGGCGGGGGTCATCAGCGCGGTGGGCGAGAAAGTCACTGATCTCAAGGTCGGCGACCGGGTCATGGCTCTGACCGGCTGGGGCAGCTTTGCCGAGCAGGTGGCAGTGCCAGGCTATAACGTGCTGCCGATCCCTGAGCACATGGACTTCACCCACGCCGCCGCCTTTGGCATGACCTACGGCACCTCGATGCATGCCCTGCAGCAACGCGGTCAGCTCAAGGCCGGCGAGACCCTGTTGGTGCTCGGCGCCTCGGGCGGTGTCGGGCTGGCGGCGGTGGAAATCGGCAAGGCCATGGGCGCACGGGTCATCGCCGCGGCCAGCAGCGCCGAGAAGCTCGCCGTGGCCAAGGCCGCCGGTGCCGATGAACTGATCAACTACAGCGAGCACAGCCTCAAGGACGAGATCAAACGCCTGACCGCCGGCAACGGTGTCGATGTGATCTACGACCCGGTCGGCGGCGACCTGTTCGACCAGGCCGTGCGCGGCATTGCCTGGAACGGCCGGCTGCTGGTGGTAGGCTTTGCCAGCGGGCGCATCCCGCAGCTACCGGTAAACCTGGCGCTGCTCAAGGGGGCGGCAGTGCTTGGCGTATTCTGGGGCGCCTTCGCCCAGCGTCAACCAGCTGACAACGCGGCGAACTTCAAGCAACTGTTTGCCTGGTACGCCGAGGGCAAGCTCAAGCCACTGGTGTCGCAAACCTTCCCGCTGGCCGAGGCTGGAGCTGCCATCGACCTGCTCGGTCAGCGTAAAGCGCTGGGCAAGCTGGTGGTGACCCTGCGCTGAGCCAATCCTGCCCACAGCGCATCAGCTCTGCGGGACCAGGCGCTCACGCAAATATGCAGGCCAGACATCGACGAAGTCGATGCCCGGGTAGGTCTGGCACTTTTTGATTATCCCAGGCAGCGCCTTCTTGAAGGACTTGGAGGTGGCCATCGATTGCTTGTAGCTGGTGACGCCGTCTTCTTCAAAGCGCGAAATCATGCGGATCGACAACAGTGTGGTGTTCATGTCGTCGAGTGGTCTGGCCGAGTCATCTTTGCGGAACTGCGCCACTTCTTCGTTGAACTTCTTGCAGGTCATCAGGATCAACCCGGCCCGCTCGTAGATATCCCACCATTCCTTTTTGTCGTTAAGACGAAAATGCAGGTCTGTACGCACATCGAGCTTCGCGGGATTTTCCTTGGTCACCGTCCAGGGCTTGAAGCGCCATTGCCTGGCCGCCTCAAGTGCGGCCTCGGCGAATGCCGGCTCACTGCTCTGAATCACCTTCACATCCGCAACCGAGCCGTCGGCCCGAACCTCAAAGCCGATTTTGACGGAGCCGGTGATAGCCGCCTTGCGCAGCTCGGCCGGATAGGTCGGAATGGTTTTCTCGACAAACTCCACTTTGATATCGGCATGGGCGAGTCCAGTTGCCCCCATTAACAGCAATGCTGCCAACCACTTCATCCTTGATCCTGCCTGTCCAATGAATATCAGGGCGCGATAGTAGCGTGCCAGAGCCCTGCGGACAAAATAACAATTCTCATTATTGTTACAGCGGCAGGTGACAACGTCGGAACCGTGCCTCCAGGTTACGGTCCGGCATGGCATGAATACGCAAGGCGTTGAGGGTCTGCTCGACGTAGTCACGGGTACTGCCATAACGCCCCTTGGCGTTGGCGAAAATCTGACTGAGCAGATCGTCAGGCAGGTTACCGGCGTAGCACGGCAAGTGCCGCTCCAGCACAAAACCCAGGGCCTGGACCTTGCTGCCATCGTCCAGGCGGCAGGTCAGCCAGTGCGGCCGGTAAGCCGGGTAAGGCATCTCGCGCTGCCACAGGGCCAGCAGAGAGTCTTCCAGGCATTCGTCTGGCAGGCGGTAGGCAAAGCCGCTGCAGGAGCCGCCACGGTCAAGGCCGAAGACCAGCCCCGGGCACTCGGGAGTCCCCCGGTGCTCGTGCGACCACAGGTATAGCCCGCGATGGTAACCATGCACCCTGGCGCGCCGACGCTCGGCGGCGTTGCATTCCGGGCGCCAGATCAGCGAACCGTAGGCAAACAGCCAGACCGGACCACCCTGATGGCGGGACATGGTGTGCTGAACCGAAAGTTTAAGTTGCTCATGGGACAGTTGTTGTCCGAAGTCGAGCAACGGAGGATAAGCCACAGGCAAAGATGCAGTTTCAATCGCCGACATAGCTGCCGCCAGAATTCCCCGTGAACTACTGAAGTGAGTCACTGTAAACGAATACGTTATCCACGTACTTACCGTACGGCAGATTGTGTATTGAACACAAGCCTCACCTCGCCCCGGAAGTGCCCTGCAGCAAGGCCTTGAGCAACCCGCCGGGTGTTATTCCAAGTGTAGCGAAAGTTATTTACGCTGCCGGCAATAATAATTGCCTTATGCCCGCTACAAACAACGGTGGTTATTAAACCGGCACGCTATTGCAGCGTGCCTTGTTTGGTCATTCAACCGCGAGGGGCATAAGCGAATACATCAGCACGCATCTGATGAGCATCCATACCCGCTTCGACCAGCGCATCGAGGGTGGCATAGACCATGTTCGGCGAGCCGCTGGCGTAAACATGGATACCGGCCAGATCCTGCATGTCTTCACAAATGGCTTCGTGCAGCAGGCCACAACGCCCTTCCCAGCCACACAGATCGCTCACCACCTTGTGCAGGAACAGGTTCGGCAACTGTTCCCATTCGGCCCAATGCTCGATCTGGTAGAAGTCCTCTGGCAGGCGCACACCCCAGTACAGATGAACCGGATGCTTGAAGCCCTGGGCCCGGCAATGCTCGATCAGGCTGTGCATTTGCGCCATGCCGGTGCCTGCGGCGATCAGTACCAGCGGACCATCGGGCAGCTCAGCCAGGTGAGCATCGCCAAACGGCATCTCGAGCCGCGCCATACTGTTGCGCTGCAACTGCGCAATCAATGCCACCGCACTGTTCTCGCGGGCCAGCACATGCAGCTCAAGCTCGCGTCCGCTATGGGGGGCCGAGGCCAGGGAGAAGGCGGCCTTGTCGCCCGCTTCGCGCTCGATCATCAGGTACTGCCCGGCGTGGTAACGCGGCGGTTTGCCCGCTGGCGCCCGCAGGCGCACCCGCCAGACGTCGCCACCGACCTCAACGCACTCACTCAACTGACAGGCCAGTGTCCTTACCGGCAACTCGCCTAACGCGAGCACGCCATCCCATAACAAGACGCAGTCCTCCAGCGGTTCGGCGATGCAGGTGAACAGCTCGCCATGGTCACGCTCCTGCCCGTCCTGACGCACGCGGCCTTCCACCAGCAACGCAGCGCAGACATGGCAGTTGCCATTGCGGCAGCTCTGCGGGCAGTCGTAGCCAAGACGCCGCGCCCCATCCAGAATCCGTTCTCCGGGGTTGAGCGCCAACACCGCCCCGGACGGCTGCAAGGTTACCTGCATTTAGTCTATTCCCAACTGGTTCCACAGCTCATCGATCCGCCGGGTGACCGCTTCATCCTTGACGATGACCCGTCCCCATTCACGGCTGGTTTCTCCCGGCCACTTGTTCGTCGCATCCAGGCCCATCTTCGAACCCAGGCCGGAAATCGGCGAAGCGAAGTCCAGGTAGTCGATCGGGGTGTTGTCGATCATCACCGTATCGCGCTTGGGGTCCATGCGCGTGGTAATCGCCCAGATCACATCATTCCAGTCCCGGGCATTGATGTCGTCATCGGTGACAATAACGAACTTGGTGTACATGAACTGTCGCAAAAACGACCAGACCCCGAGCATGACGCGCTTGGCGTGCCCTGGATACTGCTTCTTCATGGTCACCACCGCCATGCGGTAGGAGCAGCCTTCAGGCGGCAGGTAGAAGTCGGTGATTTCCGGGAACTGCTTTTGCAGGATCGGCACAAAGACTTCGTTGAGCGCCACACCGAGGATCGCCGGCTCATCAGGCGGACGGCCCGTGTAGGTGCTGTGATAGATCGGATTCTTGCGGTGCGTGATGCGCTCGACGGTGAACACCGGGAAGCTGTCGACTTCGTTGTAGTAGCCGGTGTGATCGCCGTACGGACCTTCCGGCGCCATCTCGCCCGGATGAATCACACCCTCGAGGATGATCTCGGCGGTAGCCGGCACCTGCAGGTCATTGCCACGGCACTTGACCAGCTCGGTGCGGTTGCCGCGCAACAGGCCGGCGAAGGCGTATTCGGACAAGGTGTCGGGTACCGGGGTCACCGCGCCAAGGATGGTCGCCGGATCCGCGCCGAGGGCCACGGAGACCGGGAACGGCTGGCCCGGGTGCTTCTCGCACCACTCGCGGTAATCCAGGGCGCCGCCGCGATGGCTGAGCCAGCGCATGATCACCTTGTTGCGGCCAATCACCTGCTGGCGATAGATCCCCAGGTTCTGGCGCTCTTTGTTCGGCCCGCGGGTCACGGTCAGACCCCAGGTAATCAGCGGCGCGACATCGCCCGGCCAGCAGTGCTGCACCGGCAGCATGCCGAGGTCGACATCGTCACCTTCGATGACCACTTCGTGGCAGGCGGCATCCTTGACCACTTTCGGCGCCATCGACACGACCTTTTTGAAGATCGGCAGCTTCGACCAGGCATCCTTGAGGCCCTTGGGCGGCTCAGGTTCCTTGAGGAAGGCCAGCAGCTTGCCGATTTCGCGCAGCTCGCTGACCGACTCGGCGCCCATGCCCATGGCTACCCGCTCCGGAGTGCCAAACAGGTTGCCGAGTACCGGAATGTCGAAGCCCGTGGGCTTTTCGAACAATAGCGCCGGGCCTTTGGCGCGCAGAGTGCGGTCGCAGACTTCGGTCATTTCCAGGACTGGAGAGATCGGAACCTGGATGCGCTTGAGTTCGCCGCGCTGTTCCAGGCCACGGATAAAGTCGCGCAAATCGCGATACTGCATGCAAAAGCCTCGTATTCGCCGTACCGGTCGGGGTGCAAAGTGTATCGCCTAACCCGGCCGGCCAGAATAGCCAAAGTACAGATAGCAAAAAGCCGGGTTGCCCCGGCTTTTGCGCAACGCACTCGTTTACTTGCGTTTCATCGACAAGAAGAACTCGTCGTTGGTCTTGGTCTGCTTGAGCTTGTCGATCAGGAACTCGATGGCCGCTACTTCATCCATCGGGTGCAGCAGCTTGCGCAGGATCCACATGCGCTGCAGTTCGTCGTCGGCGGTCAGCAGCTCTTCACGACGGGTACCCGAACGGTTGATGTTGATGGCCGGGAATACACGCTTCTCGGCGATCTTGCGGTCCAGCGGCAGCTCCATGTTGCCGGTGCCCTTGAACTCTTCGTAGATCACTTCGTCCATCTTCGAACCGGTTTCAACCAGTGCGGTGGCGATGATGGTCAGCGAGCCGCCTTCTTCGATGTTACGCGCAGCACCGAAGAAACGCTTTGGCTTCTCCAGGGCGTGAGCATCGACACCACCGGTCAGGACCTTGCCGGAGCTCGGGATCACGGTGTTGTAGGCACGTGCCAGACGGGTGATCGAGTCGAGCAGGATGACCACGTCTTTCTTGTGTTCAACCAGGCGCTTGGCCTTCTCGATGACCATTTCAGCAACCTGCACGTGGCGGGTTGGTGGTTCGTCGAAGGTCGAGGCAACCACTTCGCCGCGCACGGTGCGCTGCATTTCGGTAACTTCTTCCGGGCGCTCGTCGATCAGCAGGACGATCAGGTGGCACTCGGGATTGTTACGGGTAATGTTGGCCGCGATGTTCTGCAGCATGATGGTCTTGCCCGCTTTTGGCGGAGCAACGATCAAACCACGCTGACCTTTACCGATCGGGGCACAGAGGTCGATAACCCGGCCGGTGAGGTCTTCGGTGGAACCGTTACCGGCTTCCATCTTCAGGCGCTTGTTAGGGAACAGCGGCGTCAGGTTTTCGAACAGAATCTTGTTCTTCGCGTTTTCCGGCCGGTCGAAGTTGATGGTGTCGACTTTCAGCAGGGCGAAGTAACGCTCGCCTTCTTTTGGCGGGCGGATCTTGCCGACGATGGTGTCGCCGGTGCGCAGGTTGAAGCGACGGATCTGGCTTGGCGAGACGTAGATGTCGTCCGGGCCTGCCAGATAGGAGGCATCCGCCGAGCGCAAGAAGCCGAAGCCGTCCTGGAGAATCTCCAGCACGCCGTCACCGGAGATTTCCTCGCCGCTTTTCGCATGCTTTTTCAACAGAGAGAAAATCACATCTTGCTTGCGCGAACGGGCCATATTTTCTATGCCCATCTGTTCGGCCATTTCGAGCAGATCGGTAATCGGCTTTTGCTTGAGTTCAGTCAGGTTCATAAGGGGAGTGACGTAATCATGTAAGAAGGGGAAATTAAGCTTCTGGCTTAATGAAGCCGCGCCGCAGAGAAGGCGACAGGATCGCGTACTGATTCGAATTAGGGATGCGTCGGCGACGGCGTGCAGAGGGCACCGGAGAAACAGTGCGAGGCCGAATGTAACACCTGCTTTTTCTGGCGTCTAGTCACCAGACAAAGAAAAGCCCCGGCGAATGCGGGGCTTTTTTCACTCAGATATTGGCGTCAAGGAACGCCTGAAGCTGAGACTTGGACAGTGCGCCGACCTTGGTGGCCTCGACGTTGCCGTTCTTGAACAGCATCAGCGTCGGGATGCCACGCACGCCGTGCTTGGCCGGGGTTTCCTGGTTGTCGTCGATGTTCAGCTTGGCGACGGTCAGTTTGCCCTGGTAGGTAGCGGCGATGTCGTCCAGAACCGGAGCGATCATTTTGCAAGGGCCGCACCATTCAGCCCAGTAGTCGACCAGCACCGGGCCTTCAGCCTTCAGGACGTCGGCTTCGAAGGTGGCGTCAGTGACGTGTTTGATAAGATCGCTGCTCATGGAAGTCTCCAAGGTCGTAAGCAAAAAAACGTGGCCCATCATAGCCGCACCGGCGACTTACAGGAAGTCACGGACGATTGAGTGTAACTATAGTTGTGCATGACCGCGCATATCGGTGCGGTCACAGGAAAGTCATATTTCCTCCATCAACCTGCCCCACATCAAGCCTTGATAAGCTGCGCGTTGGCGTCAGCCCTGGATCGTGGCAGGATTGCCGGGTTATCGACCGAGAAACCATGACCATGCCGCAAACCACAGCCAAGAATCTGTCCTTGATCGCTGCCATTGACTTGGGCTCCAACAGTTTCCATATGGTAGTGGCCAAGGCCCACCATACCGAGATCCGTATTCTTGAGCGGCTCGGGGAGAAGGTTCAGCTGGCCGCCGGTATCAACGAAGAGCGCCAGCTCAACGAAGAGTCGATGCAGCGCGGTCTGGACTGCCTCAAGCGCTTCGCCCAGCTGATCAGCGGCATGCCGGACGGCGCCGTGCGTATCGTCGGCACCAACGCCCTGCGCGAGGCGCGCAACCGCGGCGAGTTCATCCGCCGCGCCGAAGAAATCCTCGGACATCCGGTCGAAGTGATTTCCGGCCGTGAAGAAGCCCGTCTGATCTACCTCGGCGTTTCACACACCCTGGCCGACACCCCCGGTAAACGCCTGGTCGCCGACATCGGCGGCGGCAGTACCGAGTTCATCATCGGCCAGCGATTCGAGCCGCTGCTGCGCGAAAGCCTGCAAATGGGCTGCGTCAGCTACACCCAACGCTACTTCCGTGACGGCAAAATCACCCCGGCACGCTACGCCCAGGCCTATACCGCGGCGCGCCTGGAGCTGATGAGCATCGAAAACGCCCTGCACCGCCTGACCTGGGACGAAGCCATCGGCTCCTCCGGGACCATCCGCGCCATCGGCCTGGCCCTCAAGTCTGGCGGCATGGGCAGCGGCGAGGTCAATGCCGAGGGCCTGGCCTGGCTCAAGCGCAAGCTGTTCAAACTGGGCGAAACCGACAAGATCGACTTCGATGGCGTCAAACCGGACCGCCGGGCGATCTTCCCGGCCGGCCTGGCGATCATGGAAGCGATTTTCGATGCGCTGGAACTGCAGCGCATGGACCACTGCGATGGCGCCCTGCGCGAAGGCGTGCTCTACGACCTGCTCGGCCGTCATCACCATGAAGACGTGCGTGAGCGTACCCTGACCTCGCTGATGGAGCGTTATCACGTCGATCAGGGCCAGGCGGCCCGGGTCGAGCGCAAAGCCCTGCATGCCTTCGACCAGGTGGCCAAGGCCTGGGACCTGGAAGACGGTATCTGGCGTGAGCTGCTCGGCTGGGCGGCCAAAGTGCATGAAGTGGGCCTGGATATCGCCCACTACCACTACCACAAGCACGGCGCCTACCTGATCGAGCACTCCGACCTGGCCGGCTTCTCCCGCGAAGACCAGCAGATGCTCGCCCTGCTGGTGCGCGGCCATCGCCGCAACATTCCCAAGGACAAGTTCGCCGAATTCGGCGACGAAGGCGTCAAGCTGATTCGCCTGTGCGTGCTGCTGCGCTTTGCGATTCTGTTCCATCACATCCGCGGCACCCAGCAGATGCCGACGGTGACCCTGCATGCCAAGGGCGATAGCCTGGATGTCGAATTCCCGGCCGGCTGGCTGGAAGAGAATCAGCTGACCCAGGCCGACTTCGGCCTGGAGGCTGAGTGGCTGACCCGGGTCGGCTTCGTCCTCAGCGTACGCTGAGGACCGGGTTGCTCAGGCGCTCGAGCAGAGCCGCCTGGGCACTGCGCGGGTTCTGATTGCCGGTAGGCGTGCTGCGCACATAGCGGCCGTCCGGCTGCAGGATCCAGGCGTGGGTGTTGTCGGTCAGGTACCCTTCCAGCTCCTTCTTGACCCGCAGGATCAGCTTCTTGCCCTCGACCGGGAAGCAGGTCTCGACCCGCTTGTCGAGGTTGCGCTCCATCCAGTCGGCACTGGACAGGAACATCTGCTCCTCGCCGCCGTTGAGGAAGTAGAACACCCGCGTGTGCTCGAGGAAGCGGCCGATGATCGAACGCACCTGAATGTTGTGCGACACCCCGGCAATCCCCGGACGCAGGCAGCACATGCCGCGCACTACCAGATCGATACGCACCCCTGACTGACTGGCCTTGTACAAGGCGCGGATGATCTTCGGATCGGTCAGCGAGTTGAACTTGGCGATGATGTGCGCAGGCTTGCCCTCCAGGGCAAACTGGGTTTCCCGCGCGATCATGTCGAGCATGCCCTTCTTCAGGGTGAACGGCGCGTGCAGCAGCTTCTTCATGCGCAGGGTCTTGCCCATGCCGATCAACTGACTGAACAGCTTGCCGACGTCTTCACACAAGGCGTCGTCCGAGGTCAGCAGGCTGTAGTCGGTGTACAGACGCGCGTTGCCGGCGTGGTAGTTACCGGTACCCAGGTGCGCGTAGCGAACGATCTCGCCGGCTTCACGACGCAGGATCAGCATCATCTTGGCGTGGGTCTTGAAGCCGACCACACCGTAGATCACTACCGCACCGGCGGCCTGCAGACGGCTGGCCAGCTGCAGGTTGGACTCTTCGTCGAAGCGCGCGCGCAATTCGATCACCGCGGTGACCTCCTTGCCGTTACGCGCGGCATCGACCAGCGCGTCGACGATCTCCGAGTTGGCGCCGCTGCGGTACAGGGTCTGGCGCACGGCCAGGACATGCGGGTCCTTGGCGGCCTGGCGCAGCAGATCGACCACTGGCGTGAACGACTCGAAGGGGTGCATGAGCAGGATGTCCTGCTTGCCGACCACGCTGAAAATGTTCTCGGCGTTCTGCAACAGCTTGGGAATCGCTGGTGTGAACGGCGTGTATTGCAATTCCGGGTGACTGTCCAGGCCGGTGATGCTGAACAGCCGGGTCAGGTTGACCGGACCGTTGACCTGGTACAGCTCGCTTTCACTCAGGCTGAACTGCTTGAGCAGGTAGTCCGAGAGGTGTTTCGGGCAGGTGTCCGCCACTTCCAGGCGCACGGCATCGCCATAACGGCGCGAGAACAGCTCGCCACGCAGGGCCCGGGCCAGGTCTTCGACGTCTTCTGAGTCCAGCGCCAGGTCGGCGTTACGGGTCAGGCGGAACTGGTAGCAACCCTTGACCTTCATGCCCTGGAACAGGTCATCGGCGTGGGCATGGATCATCGAGGACAGGAAGACGTAGTTATCTCCCGGACCGCCCACCTCCTCCGGCACCTTGATCACCCGTGGCAACAGGCGTGGCGCCGGAATGATCGCCAGACCGGAATCACGGCCGAACGCATCGACACCTTCCAGCTCGACGATGAAGTTAAGGCTCTTGTTCACCAGCAACGGGAACGGGTGCGTCGGATCGAGGCCGATCGGGGTGATGATCGGGGCGATCTCGTCGCGGAAGAAGCGCCGCACCCAGGTCTTGAGCTTGGTATTCCAGTGACGGCGGCGGATAAAGCGGATCTGGTGCTTTTCCAGCTCCGGCAGCAGCACATCGTTGAGGATCGCGTACTGACGATGGACCTCGCTGTGTACCACTTCACTGATCCGCGCCAGCGCCTGGTGCGGCTGCAGGCCGTCAGCGCCGGCCTGTTCACGGGCAAAGGTGATCTGTTTCTTCAGGCCCGCCACACGAATTTCGAAGAACTCATCCAGGTTGCTGGAAAAGATCAGCAGGAACTTCAGCCGCTCCAGCAGCGGGTAGCTCTCATCCAGCGCCTGTTCCAGCACGCGGATATTGAACTGCAGCTGGGACAACTCGCGGTGAATGTACAGACTGCTGTCATCCAGACCGGGAACCGCGATGGCCGGGGCAACTGGCGCCGGGACAGGCGCAGGCGCCTCGACCTCGACCACAGGCTCAGGCAGCGCAGCAGGCTCCGGCGGCGTTTCGAGCATCTGCTCCGGTACCGGCTGGGCTTGCTTCATCTCGATATCACTGAGTACTTCGTTATTCATCTGGCGTTCCTGAAGGGCGTTACTGCCCTCTCATCAATTGAGCAGCGCGAACAGCGAAATAGGTCAGGATGCCATCAGCTCCTGCCCGTTTGAAGGCCGTGAGGGATTCCAGGATCACTCCTTCACTGAGCCAGCCGTTCTGGATCGCGGCCATGTGCATGGCGTACTCGCCACTGACTTGATAGACAAAGGTCGGGACCTTGAATTCATCCTTGACCCGAAAAAGGATATCCAGATACGGCATACCCGGCTTGACCATGACCATGTCGGCGCCTTCGGCCAGGTCCGCAGCCACTTCATGCAGGGCTTCGTGGCTGTTGGCCGGGTCCATCTGGTAGGAGGCCTTGTTGGCCTTGCCCAGGTTCAGGGCCGAGCCGACCGCATCGCGGAACGGGCCGTAATAAGCGCTGGCGTACTTGGCCGAGTAAGCCATGATACGCACGTTGACGTGACCCGCCAGCTCCAGAGCTTCACGAATGGCCTGGATGCGGCCGTCCATCATGTCCGAAGGGGCTACCACCTGGGCTCCGGCTTCGGCATGGGACAAGGCCTGACGCACCAGGGCATCGACGGTGATGTCGTTCTGTACGTAGCCTTCTTCGTCGAGAATGCCGTCCTGACCATGGGTGGTGAACGGGTCCAGGGCGACGTCGGTGATCACGCCCAGCTCCGGGAAGCGCTCACGCAGGGCGCGGGTGGCGCGCTGGGCGATACCGTCCGGGTTCCAGGCTTCGGCACCGTCGAGGGATTTTTTCTCGGTTGGCGTCACCGGGAACAGGGCCAGGGCTGGAATCCCCAGCTTCACCCACTCTTGCGCCGCTTCCAGCAACAGGTCGATGCTCAGACGCTCGACACCCGGCATCGAGGCAACTTCCTCACGGCGGTTTTCGCCATCGAGGACAAACACCGGGTAGATCAGGTCATCGACGGTCAGCACGTTTTCGCGCACCAGTCGACGGGAGAAATCGTCACGACGGTTGCGACGCAGACGGGTGGCAGGAAACAAACGGTTAGCGGGGGTAAAGCTCACGGCAGACTCCTGAGCCCGCGCAGGCGGGCGAGCGCGACAGTTATAAGCGGCCATTATGACGCTTGAATGACAGCCTGGGACAACCCTGCGACTTGAGGACGCAGTCATTGTCCTTGTAGGAAATGTTAACGTCGAGACACATTTGGATACTTTCCCCAACGGCCACGAAGGGTTAGGCTTCGCGTTCATTTCGCCAGCACCCAGAAAATGCTCCAACAATTCCTGCAGGATTTTGGTTACTTTGCCCTTTTTCTCGGCACGTTTTTCGAAGGTGAGACCATCCTGGTTCTCGCAGGCTTCCTTGCGTTCCGCGGATACATGGATATCAACATGGTGTGCCTGGTGGCCTTCTTCGGCAGCTATGCCGGTGACCAGCTGTGGTACTTCATGGGGCGCAAGCACGGGCGCAAATTGCTGGCGCGCAAACCGCGCTGGCAACTGATGGGCGACCGGGCGCTGGAGCACATCCGCCGCCACCCGGATATCTGGGTCCTGAGTTTCCGCTTCGTCTATGGCTTGCGTACGGTCATGCCGGTGGCCATTGGTCTGTCCGGCTACCCGCCACGCCGCTACCTGCTGCTCAACGGCATCGGTGCGGCGGTCTGGGCCCTGGCCCTGGGCGCTGCCGCCTATCACTTCGGCGCCATTCTCGAAGGCCTGCTGGGCAACGTGAAGAAGTACGAGCTATGGGTGCTCGGTGGCCTGCTGGCCTTCGGCGGCTTGCTGTGGTTGCGCCGGCGCTTCAAGGCGGCGCGTGTCGCGCGCAAGGAGGCTGCGGCCATGCAGGCCGAACAGCGTGCCGCGGACCAGGACAGCGACCGGCCCTGAGCCAGGCAATCCCCGTTGTCGTCCTCACCCTGAACAATGAACACTGCGCCATTTGCAGAATCCAACTACAAAGGATTTTGAGAAGATGGACGCGGTGATTGGACATCTGCCAATTTAGAGGCGATCTAACGCCTCGACTCGGGAGTAGTGAGCATGACCAAAAAAAAAGTTGCAGTGATCCTTTCCGGCTGTGGTGTCTTTGACGGCGCCGAAATCCACGAGAGCGTGATCACCTTGCTGCGCCTCGACCAGCGCGGCGCCGAGGTTCAGTGCTTTGCGCCGAACATTGCGCAGATGCATGTGCTCAACCACCTGACTGGCGAGGAAATGCCCGAATCGCGCAACGTTCTGGTGGAATCGGCGCGCATCGCCCGCGGCAATATCAAGGATCTGCGTGAGGCCGATGCCAAGGAATTCGATGCCCTGATCGTGCCCGGCGGTTTCGGTGCGGCCAAGAACCTCTCGAATTTTGCCGTTGAAGGCTCAGGCTGCAGCGTCCACCCGGATGTTCTCGCCCTGGCAGAAGCCTTTGCCGAGGCCGGCAAACCGGTCGGCCTGATCTGCATCTCCCCTGCGCTGGCGGCGAAAATCTATGGCCCTGGCGTGGTCTGCACCATCGGCAACGATGCCGACACCAGTGCGGCCATCGTCAAGATGGGCGGCACCCACGAAGAGTGCGATGTGCATGACATCGTCGAAGATACCCAGCGCAAGCTGGTCAGCACCCCGGCCTACATGCTCGCGCAGTCGATCAGCGAAGCTGCTGGCGGCATCTACAAGCTGGTAGACCGCGTGCTGGAACTGACGCACGAAAAAGACTGAGCCTGCCACCAGGAACAGTGAAGACTCCTTCTGTGGGAGCTGGCTTTGCCGGCGATGGGGTCCACACTGGCCTCATCGCCGGCAAAGCCAGCTCCCACAATGGCTCGATCAGCCCGGGAAATCACGCGCCAGCCGCGTGAGGATGCGGTCCAGGGAATTGGCGAAGGCCTGCTTCTCACGATCGCCATAAGGCGCCTGTCCGCCACCGACCTGCCCCTGCTCGCGCAGGTCGGTGAACAGGTTACGCACCGCCAGACGTTCGCCCATGTTGCGCTCGTCGAACTCTCGCCCACGCGGATCGAGGCAGGCCACGCCTTTCTTGACCAGCCTGTCGGCCAACGGCACATCGCTGCAGATCACCAGCTCACCCGGCACGGCATGCTCGACCAGGTAATCGTCGGCAGCATCCGGCCCGCTGGGTACGACGATCAACCTGACGCAGGTGAACGCCGGTTTGATCTGGCTTTGCCCGGCCACCAGCACCACTTCCAGCTGACGCTTCAGGGCAAATTTGACGACCTGATCCTTGGCCGCCTTGGGGCAGGCGTCGGCATCGATCCAGATACGCATGACAACAGATTCCAACAAATACGGGCGAACAGTATCCCTGCTCGCCCGCTCGGCTTCAAATCAGCTCGCTGACACCCGGCGCTTCTCGGCCAGACGGCTGCGTCCGTACAGAATCGCAATGGCCAGCAAGGCCACCACTTGCGCCGCCAGCGAGTAGGCATCGGCGTGGATGCCCAGCCAGTCGAAGTCAAAGAAGGCCACCGGACGGGTACCGAACACCCCGGCTTCCTGCAATGCCTTGACCCCGTGACCGGCAAACACCACCGACAACGCACACAACAATGCAGCGTTGATGCTGAAGAACAGCGCCAGCGGCAGCTTCGCCGAACCGCGCAGGATCACCCAGGCCAGCCCTACCAGCAGCACCAGCGCCGTGGCGCCACCGGCCAGTACTGCCTGATGCCCGGCAGGCCCGGCCTGCAACCACAGCGTTTCGTAGAACAGAATCACTTCGAACAGCTCGCGGTAAACCGAGAAGAACGCCAGCAAGGCAAAGCCGAATCGTCCGCCACCGCTGACCAGGCTGCTCTTGATGTAGTTCTGCCAGGCCGCCGCGTGCCGGCGATCATGCATCCACACGCCCAGCCAGAGCACCATGACACTGGCGAACAACGCCGTGCAGCCTTCCAGCAGTTCGCGCTGAGCGCCACCGACATCGATGACATAGGCCGCCAATGCCCAGGTGCCGAATCCGGCCAGCAACGCCAGGCACCAACCGATGTTGACGCTACGTACCGCCGACTGCTGGCCGGTGTTGCGCAGGAAAGCGAGAATTGCCGCCAGCACCAGAATGGCTTCCAAGCCTTCGCGCAGCAGGATCAGCAGGCCGGAAATGTAGCTCAGCGACCAGCTCAGGCCATCACCACCGAGCAAGCCGGCGGCTTCCTTGAGTTTCGCCTTGGCAGCCTGCAGACGCTGGCTGACCTGCTCAAGCGGCAGACCGTCCTGGAGCGACTGGCGGTAGGCCATGAGCGACTTTTCAGTGTCCTTGCGCACATTGGCATCGACGTTGTCGAGGGAGCTTTCGATCAGCTCGAAGCCTTCCAGGTAGGCCGCCACCGACAGGTCGTAAGCCTGTTCATGGTCACCGTTCTGGTAGGCCGCCAGGCTCTTGTCCAGGGTGTTGGCGGTGTAGTCCAGCAGCTGCGCCGGGCCACGTTGTACCTGCGGAGGTTGGGCGCGCTGGGCGCGGAACACTGCCGCCGCTTCCAGCCCTTGCGATGCTTCAACCTCCAGCGGCGTCTGGCGCGCCAGATCAGCGAGGTTGTAGGTCGTTTCGCCTTTGGCCTTGGCCGGATCTGCGGTGAAGCTGGCGATGTAGGTGGCCAGGTCCCAGCGCTGACGCTCGTCGAGCTGATCGGCAAAGGACGGCATGTCGGTGCCTTCGATGCCTTGCCCCAAGGTGTTGTAGAGGTCATACAGGCTCAGCCGGGTCAGGCGCTCGCTGCTGCGCAGGTTGGCCGGCGGTGGTTCCAGGCCGACCCCCGCCGGACCGTCACCGGCACCGCTGTCGCCATGGCAGACCGAGCAGTGCTGGGCATACAGCGGCGCCCCGCGAGAGGGGTCCGGGGTGATGACAGGAGCCTGGCTGACTTCATAGGCAACCGCCAGCTGTGCGCCGAGCTGACGGGCCTGACGCGCGACGCTGGCGCCGTCCTGGCGCTGATTGATTGCCTGGCGCAGGCTGACCACGCCCTGCTCCAGCGCTTGCCGCTCGGCACGGGCCGGCAAGCCACTGATCAGGCCTTGCAGCACGTCAGTGAATTCCAGCTGCTCGCGGTATTCGCCGTCGTCCACCACTTTGCCCGCCTCGACCGTCGCCGGGTAGTCGGCACCGATGTAGTCGAGCAGGTGCAAGGCCTTGGCGGCGTTTTCGACAGGGTCGGCCAACAGTGCGGTACTGCTCAGTGCCAGCAGCGGCCAAAGCAACCAGGCGAGCAAGCGGGAACGGGGAATCATGAGCCAATCTCAAATAACAATGCGAGGTATTGCATTGTTCACTTCCAATGGCGATCGCTCAAGGTTTGCGCGGCAATCTCAGTAAAATTTAGTGACAATTTCATCTCGGGCACAAAAAAGGCGACCCTGAGGTCGCCTTCTCTCTGTGCAAGCATCCCGAATCAGACTGGCGCCCGGCGAATCGTCGCCAGCAAGGTCGCAGCCCCGAGGAACAACCCGGCAAAGGTGCGGTTCATCCGCCGCTGCTGCTTGGGCGTGCGCAGCAAACGCAGTACCCGTGCCGCCAGGCCGGTATATCCGGCCATGACCAGCAGATCCACAGTCACCATGGTCGCCGTGATGATCAGGTACTGGGGCAGCAACGGCGCATGCGGATTGATGAACTGCGGCAGTACCGCCAGCATGAAGATCAGCGCTTTGGGGTTGCTGACATTGACCAGAAAGCCGCGGAACACCAGGCTCAGCGGCTTGCCGATCGGCCGCACGGCAGACTCGTCGCTGATGTCGGCCGGCAAGGCGCGCCATTGTTTGACGGCCAGGTAGACCAGGTAGGCAACGCCGAACCATTTGATCACCTGGAACGCGGTAGCCGAGGCGGCGAGGATGGCGCCAACGCCGGCGGCAATGATCGCAATCTGCAGCACCAGGCCCAGCTGTAGGCCCAGGGCGTTCCAGTAGCCGCGCCAGAAGCCGTACTGCAGACCACAGGACATCGAGGCAATCGCCCCGGCGCCCGGCGAGAGACTGATCACCCAGCATGCGGCAAAAAATGCCAACCACGTTTCCAACGACATCACGCACCTCGGCCATAGCTTGTTACAAAGCTCTAAACTAGTGCGCTGGCGAAAAAATAACCACGGTTTTTTTCAGCGGCCGATCATTTGCCGACGATTTTGTCTTCACCCACCAGCGGCACAATCTCAGCACCGCGCCAGCGCCTGACCGACTTCTGGAAAAACTGGCTGTTGGGCACCTGGACTGTCGCGCCACCGGCCTCCGGCATTTCGATCAGGGTCGTGAACAGCAGGTTGATGGCCACCACCCGCCCTTTCACTCCGGGTTTGTCGATGGTCTCGACCAGCTCCACCACGTCGCCGATGCGAAACGGCCCGACGGTGAAGATCAGCACCGCACACAGCAGGTTCGACAACACACTCCACATTGCGAAGAACGCCACCGCCGCGACGGCGACAAAGCCGGACAAGGCCGTCCACAGCACCGTGGCGGAAACGCCCAGGCGCTCGAGTACGAACACCAGCGCACTGCCCATGATCAACCAGCGCAGACCACCGCGCACCGGCATCATCAGCTCCGGGGGCAAGGGATAACGTTCGCCCAGACGCTTCAGGCAGCGCCCGACCAGGCGCTGCAGGACAAATGCAGCGCAGAGGATCAGGAGAATCTGCAAGCCCAGCCAGAACGGTGCGATCCACTCCGGCGGCACGGGCAACTGCAACGACGTGATCAAGACAACGCCTCCAGCTCCGCCTGCATGGTCTCCAGCTGCTCAAGGGCGGCCATCCAGGCTTCTTCCAGTTCTGCCTCGCGAACTTTGAGCTTGGCCTGCTGGGCCAGCAAGTCGCGCAACTCATCCTTGCGTGCAGCTTCGTAGATAGCACTGTCACCGAGGCTGGCATCGATCTTTGCCAGTTGCTCATGCAGGGTGCCCAGTTCACGCTCCAGCTTGTCGGCTTCGCGCTTGTGCGGGGCCAACTGCTGACGCAGCGCTGCCGCAGCCTGACGCTGGGCTTTCTTGTCAGTCTTGTCGGCATTGACTGGCGCGGTACTGACCGGTGCGTTGCGCTGGCGATACTCGACCAGCCAGCGGCTGTAGTCGTCGAGGTCGCCGTCGAAGGTTTCAACCTTGCCATCGGCCACCAACAGGAAGTCGTCGGTGGTGCTTTTGAGCAGATGGCGATCGTGGGAAACCACCAGCACCGCACCGCTGAACTCCTGCAGTGCCATGGTCAGTGCCAGGCGCATTTCCAGGTCGAGGTGGTTGGTTGGTTCGTCGAGCAGCAGCAGGTTCGGCCGCTCCCAGGCGATCAGTGCCAGCGCCAGGCGGGCCTTTTCGCCACCGGAGAAATTCAGCACCGGCTCGTCGATACGGGCGCCGCGGAAGTCAAAGCCACCAAGGAAGTCACGCAGCGTTTGCTCGCGCTCGGTCGGAGCCAGACGCTGCAGGTGCAGCAACGGGCTGGCCTTGTTGTCCAGCGAGTCGAGCTGATGCTGGGCGAAGTAGCCCACCGACAGGTTCTCACCGCGCACCAGACGGCCGCTCAATGGCTCCAGCTCGCCGGCCAGGTTTTTGATCAGGGTCGACTTGCCCGCGCCGTTGGGGCCGAGCAAGCCGATACGTGCACCAGGAGTGAGCTGCAGCTTGACCTTCTCAAGGATGGTCTTGTCGCCGTAACCCAAGCGACCTTCGGACAGGTCGAGCAAAGGGCTGGAAATCTTTTCCGATTCACGGAAGACGAAGTCAAACGGCGAGTCCACATGCGCGGCCGAAAGCTCTTCCATGCGTTCCAGGGCCTTGATCCGGCTCTGCGCCTGACGTGCCTTGGTGGCCTGGGCCTTGAACCGGGCGATGTACTTTTCCATGTGCGCGCGCTGCGCCTGCTGCTTCTCGTAGGCCTGTTGCTGCTGGGCCAGACGCTCGGCACGGGTACGCTCGAACGCGGTGTAGCCACCACGGTAGAGCGTCAGCTTGCACTGCTCGACGTGGGCCACGTGATCAACGACTGCATCGAGAAAATCGCGGTCGTGGGAAATCAGCAACAGCGTGCCCGGGTAGCCCTTGAGCCAATCTTCCAGCCAGAGGATCGCATCGAGATCGAGGTGGTTGGTCGGTTCGTCGAGCAACAGCAGGTCGGAGGGGCACATCAGCGCCTGGGCCAGGTTCAGGCGCATCCGCCAGCCACCGGAGAAGTCGCCGACGCGGCGGTCCATCTGCTCGTTGGTGAACCCCAGACCGGCCAGCAGTTTGCGTGCACGGGCATCGGCGGTGTAGCCGTCGGCGCTGTCGAGCTCGATATGCAGACGCGCCAGCGCCGTACCGTCATGGGCGGCTTCGGCGGCAGCCAGATCGGCCTGGACCTTGCGCAGGCGGATGTCGCCATCGAGCACATAGTCGACTGCCAGGCGGTCGAGGGTATCGACCTCCTGGCGCATGTGCGCAATACGCCAGTCGGCCGGCAGCTGACAGTCGCCGGAGTCGGGCGTCAGCTCACCGCGCAACAAGGCGAACAGGCTGGATTTACCGGCGCCATTGGCACCGATCAGGCCGGCTTTGTGACCGGCGTGCAGGGTCAACTCAGCGCCTTCTAGCAGGCGCTGGGGACCACGCTGTAAAGTGAGGTTCGATAGTCTGATCATAATGGCCGCGGAGTCTACCAGCTTCGTCGGCAACTGGCGCGAGTGGGACCATGCACACCGACCTGTGGAATTTTGCCCTGAATCTTTACGCCCGCCCAGGTGTCGAGGCAGCCTGCCTGCAATGGCAGGATCAAGGCGGCGACGTCTGCCTGCTGCTGTGCGCGGCCTGGCTCGACACGCGTGGCGTGATGCCGAACGAGCAACGTCTGCAAGCATTACGGGAAGTGGCCGAGACCTGGCAGAACAACGTGGTCAAACCGCTACGCAGTTTGCGTCAGCAATGGCGCAATGCGGCCATGCAGGATCCGCAGCTGGCGAATTTGCGCGAGCACGTGAAGGGACTGGAACTGAAGGCAGAGCGCATTGTGCTGGAGCGCTTGCAGGAGGCCTGTGAGGGCTGGGCAGCAACACCCGAAGCTGACATCGATTGGCTGCAATGCCTGACGTCATTGGACGGTGGTGTGCATCACGACGCGCTGCATACGCTGCGCGCCGTGATGCAGTCGACTCAGGATGCCGACGATGGCGTCTGAGTTGGCGTTACCGAGGATGCAGGTGCAGTCGGTGCGCTGCTCGCCGGTGCACTGACCGCAGGAGCGGGTGCGGAAGCTGCTGGCGCAGGTGCGCTGGCAGGCTTGGCGGCAACAGGCTGTGCGGCCGGTTTGGCAGGTGCTTTTGCAGCAGGACGGGCCGCAGGTTTGGCCGCTGTTTTCGCGGCAACAGGCTTGGCCGCTGCTGGCTTGGCGGGTGCTTTCGCCGCTGCCGGTTTGGCCGCAGGCCTGGCAGGTGCTTTCGCCGCAACAGGCTTGGCTGCTGGTTTGGCCGCTGCTTTCACTGCGGGTTTGGCAGCTGCAGGTTTAGCCGCTGGCTTGGCGGCAGGTTTTGCAGCAGCGGTTCTGGTCGCAGGTTTTGCCGCCGCTCTGGTTGCAGGCCTGGCTGCCGGTTTTGCCGCTGCAGGTTTGGCAGGCGCTTTCGCCGCAGCAGGTTTAGCTGCGGCAGTTTTGGCCGCAGGTTTAGCGGGTGCTTTTACTGCAGCAGGCTTGGCGGCTGGTTTGGCAGCAGCGGTGCGTGCAGGTGCTTTTGCTGCTGGCTTGGCAGCGGCTTTGACCGCAGGTTTGGCGGCAGGCTTGCTCGCAGCTTTTACCGGTGCCTTGGCGGCCGGCTTGGCCGCGGCAGCAGCAGGTTTTGCCTCGCGCTGAGTCAGCGCCTTGGCAGCCGCTTCCTTGACCTTGCCAACACCCTGGGCCAGTTTCAGGCTTTCCTGGGCATCGCGCTTGAGCTGCAGAATGTAGGTGCGAGTCTGCGACTGGCGCTCTTTCAGCGAGTCGAGCAGCTCTTCCAGTTCAGCCGCTGCCGACTTGGCTTTGGCCTGTGCCTTGGCTTTTCCGGACTTGGCTGCGTCTTGCAATTTGAGACGAGATTTGTGCAGTTTTTCTTGTGCCTTGCCGCGTTGTTTTTCCAACTTGGCGAGCAGTTTTTCAGCATCAGCCAGCGCTTGCGAGCAGGCATTTTCCAAATGATCGAGCAGGCTGCCCGAGAGTTGCTGGAGCAGGTGCAACGGCGTACTTACTGGCTTCTTATTGGCCGACATGGTTTACCTCCTGGCTGACGAGAGTGCGGCTCATACTATGCTTCTGCTGCTACCGCCGCTAGGGCATGTTGACAGTATCGAAGGCGCCGCGTTGCATGCCTGGGCAAAGTTCTTATCGCTGCAGCTGGGAACAAGTGTAGATGCTTCGCAACGTGTTGCTGATATTTGCACGAAGTCGCAGAGCAAGGCTGGCATACTTTACTTCCGCTGAAGCAGGAGTACGCCAGTGTCGCGCTATCTAGTGTTAGCTGTTTTTCTATTGCCGGCAGCGCTCTTGGCAGCGCCCGCCGAAACCACGACAAATGATCACGACCTGGCCTACAGCCTGGGCGCAAGCCTTGGGGAACGGCTGCGTACAGAAGTTCCCGACCTGCAACTGGAAGCCTTGCTTGAGGGGTTACGCCAGGCCTATCAGAACAAGCCGCTGGCCCTGAGCAAAGAGCGCATGGCGGTAGTACTCGGCGAACATGAAACCCGCGCCAACGAAGCAGCGCTACATGCGCAAAGTGAACAGTTACTGGGCGCAGAAAAACGCTTCATGGCCAATGAGCGGGCCCGCGCAGGCGTGCGCGAATTAGCCGCAGGCATTCTGGTGACAGAACTGGTCAAAGGCAGCGGTGCCAAACCCGGCGCAAAGGGCAAAGTCCAGGTTCGCTATGTCGGCAAGTTGCCAGACGGCACTGTCTTCGATCAGAACCAGCAAGCGCAATGGTTCAATCTGGACAGTGTGATCGAAGGGTGGCAAGTAGCATTGCCGGAGATGGCGACAGGGTCCAAGTGGCGTCTGGTGATTCCTTCAGCCCAGGCATATGGCGCCGAAGGCGCGGGCGACCTTATTGCGCCCTATACGCCACTGGTGTTCGAGATCGAGCTGCTTGGGGTCGCCGACTGAAGTCGGCACACCCATCAGGCCTGTACCGCGCCCTCTTCGCTGTGCGCGTTGTGCAGTACTTCGATCAGGCAGTCTTCGAGTTCGAAGCGCTCATGCAGCAGGCTGCCGAGTTCGGTCAATTTCTTCGCAAAGCGCTCAGGGTCGTTGCAGTCACCCTTGTCGCAATGATCGTTGAAAGCCGAGGCAATTTCGGTGGTCGCATCGATTCGGGGGCTGATCTGCTTCGCCAGCTCCAGGCCTCGCGTATCGCCAAAAGCCTTGGCTTCGCTGACCAGTTGCTCGCTCACTTCGAAATGCCAGGCTGACACATAATCGATCAGCACCGCACAGAAGTCCCGGCTCTTGTCCTTGTCGGCGAATGCCGGCCTGGCATCGCGCAACTCACGAAAGGCCGTTACCAGCTCTGCACGCTCATCCAACCAGCGGTCAATGAGCTTGTGAACCCCACCCCAGCGTTCCTGAGCATTCTGACAACTATCTAGCATGGCGATCTCTTCCCTTCTGGGTAATGCGCCTGCCCCCGCTCGCAAGTGTGCGCAGCAATGGTGAAATCAGCAGACGGCATCGAGCAGCTGTGTTTTCGGTATGCGTGCAGGGAGATTATTCCCGTGCGCCCTTGGCTTCAAGGTACGCAGACGACAAAGTTCATACAAGTGTTTAATACTTTCTGAAGCTGCCGCCGGTCGTTTGCATCTGCAATCGATTGCTTCAGTTTTTTGCCGGGTGGCTGATGAGCGAACGCTTGTGCGCACACAGGCGCAAAAGCAGCAGTGCGGCCAACAGTACAAACGACAGCAAGCTCCACTCGGGGACCGTCAAGTCGAGAAAACTCCAGTTGATGGGCGTGCATTCAGGGCTGCCGAGCACCATGATTTTGAGCGACTGGCTCAGGGGCAGGCTTTCGAAGAAATAGCTCATCGATGGCTGGCACCCCATGTTCGCCAGCGGCGTGCCTTGCAACCACACATGCCTGGCTGCGAGCAGCGCTCCACCCGTGGCGAAGAACAGCGCCAGCGCCGCATAAAGGCGCGCCCCAAGGCGCCCGGGAGCGTGCACCACCGCACACAGGCAGACCAGTGCAAAGCCCCCCAGAAACAGCCGCTGGCTGTAGCACAGCGGACACGGTTCCAGCGCCATGCCCCATTCAAGATAGAACGCAGCAGCCAGCATCAGTACCGAGGCCAGCAAGGCCGGAAGGAACATTGAACGCAAGCGAGCCAACGGCATGGTAGTTCCGCAATCGAGATGGGCAGACTTCAACGGTAGAGGATTGCCGCATCTTGTTTCAAGGCGCGACAAATAGGATAAGTCGTTGACTACAAAGGGAATGGTCGCGAAACAAGCTAGAAATATATTCAGCTATTGTCGGACGAGGGCGTAGGGATTTGTAGGCGTTTTCGTCGAAGGCTTGGGCTTGCGGTTTAGCGCAAGCCCAAGGGTAGCTCAAGCTCGAACAGCTTCTGGCAAGGGCAGCGCCAGCAGGCGTTCGTCCAGCAGGCCCAGCCCCTCCTGGAACAGCTGGTTGCTGCGCTCGGTATCACCCAGCCCGGCCAGCAGGCGTGCCAGTTCGGCACAGGCCTCGGGATTGCGTTGCAGGCGCAAGCTGCTTTCCAGGTAGTCACGCGCCTTGCCCCACAAGCGGTTCTGCAGGCTCAACCGCCCCAGGGTGAGCAACAGGCCAGGGTCATCGCCGTGCTGCTTCAACCAGCCTTCGGCGGTCTGCAGCTGGCGCGCCAGATCAGTGCCGCGCACCAGGCCGTAGAGCCGCGCCAGGTGGCTCTCATACTGGCGCTTGAGTGCTGTGCGCAGCACCTCTTCCGCCTCGCTCTCCGCCCCCAACTGACGCAACTGCTCGGCATAGGCCAACACCAGTTGCGGCTCCTGACGCTGGGCGGTAGTCAGCTGCTGCCAGGCCCGTTCCAGAGACTGACGGGCACTTTGCTCCTCACCTTCACGGCTGGCGGCCAGGCTGAGGTTCTCGCCCCAGGCGCGTCGCTCCAGCTCCGCCAGTTCAGCGGCGGGCAGGACCTTGTCCTTGCGTAACTCAGGCAACAACCGGATCAGCGCCGACCAGTCACCGCGCTCACGGTACAGCCGCTGCAACAAGCGCAGCACCTGGGCGTTATGCGGATGACGCTCTTGCATGGCCTGCAGGGTGACCAGAGCCGCATCGCTCTCACCGTGATCCATCTGCAGCTGAGCGTGGCTCAAGGCAATCGCCAGCTCCGCTTGCGGCTGGCGCTCCAGGGCGCGTTCGAGCAGGTTGTCACGGTCCTCGGTACGCCCCAGTTCGTTCGCGGCGCGTGCAGCGCCCAGGTAGTACAGCAGCGGTTGACGCTCCGCTTCGGCGGCGCGTTGCAGGTGGCGCTGAGCGCTGGCCCAGCGACCCTCGGCAAGGTCCAGCTGGCCCTGCTCGATGGCCAGACGGGTACGACGACTGCGGTTGCGGCGCGACCAGGGATTGACCACACCGCTGGAGGTCAGCACCAGGCCGACCAGATAGCGCACCAGCAGCACGGCGAGAATGATGCCGGCCAACACGGCCAGTGCCGCCCAGAGCCCGGATTGATAGCGAAAGCTGCCGTAGGAAATCAGCACATAACCGCTGTGCTTGGCGATCGCGATCCCGAGTGCGGCAGCGGCCGCAATGGCCACCACCGCCAACAGGTAGACGCGCTTCATGGTTTGCCCTCCTCGGCCGGCAAGTGCCGGCGCTCGAGGTAGGCTTGAACCGCACTGAGGCTGTCGGCCAGATCCGGGACCACCACCGATACCGGCTCTTCGGCCAGGGCATTGAGGCTGTCGAGCATTGCCTTGCTTTGCGGGTTGTCCGGATTGAAGTTGGCCAGCAGAACGCTGCGCGCATCGTCCAGGGCCTGGGTATACACCTTGGCTTCGCCATTGAGCGCAGCCCACTGGGCCTGTTCGATGGTCAGGCTGAGCGCCAGACGCAGTTGATTGAGCGACTGCCCGGCAAGTAATGGACGAACATTTTCGTCAGCGTTGAAATCAATCTGGAAGTACTTGGACAGCTCCGCCCACCACTGCGACCAGCGACTGGCGCCATCGCCATCGGCGGTCAAGGCGCCCAGGGCATTGGCATCGCTGTTGAATTCAGGCGACACCGCACTGAGTTGCTGTACCAGTTCACGCTGGGCCGCCAGCTTCAGGAACAAGCCGGTACGGTCCGGTTGCTGGACGCTGCTGAGGGTGGCCAGGCTTTTCGCCAGCTGCTCACGGGCGGCGAAGGCACCCGGGTCGCTCTGCTCGCGCAGAATGTCATCGGCACCCTGGACCAGGGCGCGGGCACTGACGATGTCCTGCAGGGCCGACAAGCGCAGACTGGCCAGACGCAGCAAGTGCTCGGCTTCGGCCAGGCGCCAGTCTTTGCGGCTGGCACCCAGAATACTTTCCAGGCGCTGGCTCAGGCGCTGCTGATCGCCCTGCAGCTGCGCCACCAGGCGACGGCGGTCTTCAAGTTCGGTTGCCGCAGGCAAACCCGCCAGTTGCGCCGACATCTGCTGCTCACGCAATTGCAGCGCCTGGGTCTTTTCGCTCAAGGCTTGCAGGTACTGGCCCTGGCCTTGTTCGGCGCCCTGGAGCTGGCGCACCTGCCATACCCCCCAACCGCCAACGGCAACGCCCGCAGCACCGAGCAGCAAGGCCAGGATTGCCAGGCCGTTGCCCGAACGTTTGGCCGGCGGGGTGGTGGAGGGTTCAGACGCGTCAGGCGTCGATTGCAAGTCATCGTTGGGCAAGACAGTTTCGCTCACGTATCCATCCTTTGCATTGGGCTCGTCGCCAATCAGCTTAGCGCTTCAGAGGGCAGGTGCAGGCATTTGCTGCACGACTGCCAACAACGCCGCGGCGCTGGCACCGCGACAGTCCACTACATTCTGTGCCCCGGCTTCCCGGGCTTGCGCGGCAACACGCGGGCTGGGCACGAACAGCGGCAGCTGCGCCAACTGCGGCCACTTTTCCCCGGCCAGTTGCCGCAAGTGTTCAAAACCCTGCCCACTGCTGACCACCAGGCCGTTCAGGCGTTCCTCGGCAACTCGCGCGGATAACGCGCCGTCCGGGTAGGCCGGCAGGTAGCGGCGGTAGAGTTGCAGATAATCGACACTAGCACCTTGCTCGGTGAGACGCTCGGCGAGCAATTCGCGCCCGCCTTCGCCACGCATGATCAGCACCCGCGGTGCCGGGCCGGCAATCGCCTGGTGCAACGCGGGCAGCTGCAGGAGTGCTTCGCTGTCATCGCCAGCCGGTGGGAAGCTGACCTGGCAGCCCTGGTCCTGAAGAATCTGCGCAGACGCAGCCCCCACGGTAAACCAGGCTGACTGAGGCAACCGCGGCCAATAGCGGGACAGTTCTGCCAGCCCCAGGCGTGCAGCCGGCTTGCTGACCACGATAATCGCAGCGTAGCGATCAAACGCGCGCAGCAGGCCGAGCTGGGACTCATCCAGGCTCACCGCCTCAATCTCCAGCAGCGGTAGACTGCTGCTGGCAACCCCTTGCTCAGCCAGCACCTGTGCCAGCGCGGTGCATTCTTCCGCCGGCCGGGTCAGGAGCAGGCGCCAGCCGTTCACGGGTGACCGGCCTCGCCATACACGGCTTTGAGGATGTCTTCGGCGCCTTGCTTGAGCAGGTCTTCGGCAACCTGAACGCCCAGGGCCTCAGCATCGCCACGCGGCGCACGGGCCTGAGCGGTCAGCAGCTTGCCACCGCTCGGTTCGCCGACCAGGCCGCGCAGCCACAGCTGGTCGCCCTCCAGCACGGCGTAACAGGCGATCGGCACCTGGCAGCCGCCATTGAGGTGCTTGTTCAGCGCTCGCTCGGCAGTCACGCGGTCAGCCGTGTCCTGATGGTGCAAAGGCGCCAGCAATGCATGGATTTCGCGGTCGGCGCTACGGCATTCGATACCCACCGCGCCCTGGCCACCGGCAGGCAGGCTGTCATCGACACTGATGCCGGAGGTGATGCGATCTTCAAAGCCGAGACGAATCAGGCCGGCGGCAGCGAGGATAATCGCGTCGTACTCGCCGGCGTCGAGCTTGGCCAGACGGGTGTTGACGTTGCCGCGCAGAAAACGGATCTCGAGGTCTGGGCGACGGCTCAGCAGCTGGGCCTGACGACGCAGGCTGGAGGTGCCGACGATACTGCCGGCAGGCAGCTCATCGAGGCTCTTGAAGGTATTGGAAACAAAGGCGTCACGCGGGTCTTCGCGCTCACAGATGCAATACAGGCCCAGCCCCTCGGGGAAGTCCATCGGCACGTCTTTCATCGAGTGCACGGCGATGTCGGCCTGGTTTTCCAGCAACGCGGTTTCCAGTTCTTTGACGAACAGGCCCTTGCCACCGATCTTCGACAACGGCGAGTCGAGCAGCTTGTCGCCGCGACTGACCATAGGCACCAAGGTTACCAGCAGACCAGGGTGGGCCTGCTCCAGACGGGCTTTGACGTATTCGGCCTGCCACAGGGCAAGGGCACTTTTACGCGTGGCAATGCGGATTTCGCGAGTGGACATGGATCGATCCGTACAAAGATAGATGTAACGGATGATAACAGTTCATTCAGACCCGCTTGCAGATCTATGTCACAGGAGAAATTAACCATCCCTGGTAGGAATATTCTCCAATCCCGGCCTAGAGGTGCTGCATCATCTTGCGCACGCCCGCCACATGCCGGCGGCTGACAATCAGCGCATCGCCATTGAGGCCTTTGAGAAACAGCTGAAAATGCCCCAGCGGCGTGCGCTGCAAACGCTCGATGCGGTTGCGGGCCACCAGGGCATTGCGGTGAATACGCACAAAACGATCACCAAACTCGTCTTCCAGTGCCTTGAGTGGCTCATCCAGGAGCACTTCGCCGGACTCATGGCGCAAGGTCACGTACTTGTGATCGGCGATAAAGTAAATCACCTGGTCCAGAGGAATCAGCTCGATGCCTTTGCGGGTCCGCGCGCTGATATGGCTGCGCGGGCCACTGCCGCTCTCGGCTGCCGGACGCGTCAGCGCCGCCAGTTGCACCCGGCTGGGGCGCTCGGCCTTGCGCAACGCCTCACGCAAGGCATCGGCGGTCACCGGCTTGAGCACATAACCAAGCGTGCTCTCCTTGAAGGATTCTACGGTGAATTCGCCATCCGCCGCACAGAACACCACGGCAGGCGGAGCTTCGCGCTCACACAAGCGGGCAGCGACCTGGAGACCGTCCAGACCCGGCATGCGGATGTCGAGCAGGACCACCTCGGGTTTGAGGCTGTCAATAAGGGCCAGAGCCTCTTCGCCATTGGTGGCGCTGGGCTCCAGCACTGTATAGCCCCCCAGTTCGCCAAGCAGTCGGCTCAGGCGTTCCCGGGCTTGGGGTTCGTCATCAACGATCAGGACATTCATATTGCGCTGGATTCCTGCGTGAGTCTCGCACAAGGGTAGCGTAGACGGGTGAGGTGACGACCGTCACGGCGATCCACGCTCAGACTCGCACGATGGCTAAAGATTCACTGGCTCAGCATGAAACATGCCGAGCCTCTGTCCAACTGTAGACGGTTGCCGGAACGCTGCCGTTCATTCGATAAATATCCTGTTGCGAACGCCCTGTCGCCTGCCTTTGCCGCGACATAATCACGCATTTGCCCCGACCGCCGTCCTGCGGCACGCGCCTCAACCCTGTTATCATCGACGCCACTTTTCCGTTCACGCCTTCAACGAGTGAATCCATGAGCACCGACAAGACCAATCAGTCCTGGGGCGGCCGCTTCAGTGAGCCCGTCGACGCCTTCGTCGCCCGCTTCACCGCCTCCGTCAATTTTGACCAGCGCCTGTACCGCCACGACATCATGGGTTCGATCGCCCACGCCACCATGCTGGCGAAGGTCGGCGTGCTCACAGACGCCGAGCGCGACACCATCATCGATGGCCTGAAAACCATCCAGGCTGAAATCGAGGCCGGCAACTTCGACTGGCGCGTCGACCTTGAAGACGTGCACATGAACATCGAAGCACGCCTGACCGACCGCATCGGCATCACCGGTAAAAAGCTCCACACCGGCCGCAGCCGCAACGACCAGGTCGCCACCGACATCCGCCTGTGGCTGCGTGACGAAATCGATCTGATCCTGGCCGAGATCACCCGCCTGCAGCAGGGCCTGCTGGAGCAGGCCGAGCGCGAAGCCGAAACCATCATGCCCGGCTTCACCCACCTGCAGACCGCCCAGCCAGTGACCTTCGGCCACCACCTGCTGGCCTGGTTCGAGATGCTCAGCCGCGACTACGAGCGTCTGGTCGACTGCCGCAAGCGCACCAACCGCATGCCCCTGGGCAGCGCCGCGCTGGCGGGCACCACCTACCCGATCGATCGCGAACTGACCTGCCAGCTGCTGGGCTTCGAAGCCGTAGGCGGCAACTCGCTGGACGGCGTCTCCGACCGCGACTTCGCGATTGAATTCTGCGCCGCGGCCAGCGTGGCGATGATGCACCTGTCGCGCTTCTCCGAAGAGCTGGTGCTGTGGACCAGCGCCCAGTTCCAGTTCATCGACCTGCCTGACCGCTTCTGCACCGGCAGCTCGATCATGCCGCAGAAAAAGAACCCGGACGTTCCGGAGCTGGTTCGCGGCAAGACCGGCCGTGTGTTCGGCGCCCTGACCGGCCTGCTGACCCTGATGAAAGGCCAGCCGCTGGCCTACAACAAGGACAACCAGGAAGACAAAGAGCCGCTGTTCGACGCCGCCGACACCCTGCGCGATTCGCTGCGTGCCTTTGCCGACATGATCCCGGCGATCAAGCCGCGCCACGCGATCATGCGTGAAGCCGCCCTGCGTGGCTTCTCCACCGCGACCGACCTGGCCGACTACCTGGTACGCCGTGGCCTGCCGTTCCGTGATTGCCACGAAATCGTCGGCCACGCGGTCAAGTACGGTGTCGATACCGGCAAGGACCTGGCCGAGATGAGCCTGGAGGAACTGCGCCAGTTCAGCGACCAGATCGAACAGGACGTGTTCGCCGTGCTGACCCTCGAAGGTTCGGTCAACGCCCGGGACCACATCGGCGGTACCGCCCCGGCGCAAGTACGCGCCGCCGCAGCCCGCGGCAAGGCGTTGCTGGCCAGCCGCTAAGCCCTGCGCACAGGCTCGCCGGCGTCCTGCCGCGAGCCTGCTGCATCCGCTGTCAGCGCTTGCCGCCGCGCACCATTTCAAGGAACGCCGGCATCTGCGCCTCCTTGTCAGCCGCGATTTTCTGCACATTCGGATTGTTCTTGAAACGTTCAAGCAGCTCGCGTGCTTGCGGGAAGTCTTCCAGCACATCGATACCGAAGATCTTTTTGCCCACCGCATAAGCCAGATCGACGCTGAAGCAGAACATCACGTCGGCGATGGTCAGGCTGTCGCCAGCGACATACGGGCTGAATTTGCCGTTGCGCTTGAGGGTGGCAATACCTGCCAGCAGCTCGGCTTTGGCCTTGTCCTTGATGGCCGGGTCGACCTGGGCGCCGAAGAAGGCTTCGGGGTAGCAGGCGCGGGCAGGCAACTCGATGTACAGCTCGATCTCCTTGGCCAGTTCGTGCACCTTGGCCTGAGCGAAAACCCCTTCAGGCAACAGCGCCTTACCCGCCTGGGTCCGCTCGATGTAATCGAGGATCAGGTTGGTTTCACTGAGAAAACCGTGCTCGGTCTCCAGCGTCGGCACCTTGCCGCGCGGGCTTTTCTGCAGTGCTTCGGGGCTCTGGCCGCCGAAAAACGGCACTTCTTCAAACGGTACACCCTTTTCCAGCAGCGCCAGCTTGACCATGTTGTAGTAGTTGCTGACGGCAAATCCATAAAGCTTAAGCATGAAAACAGCCTCCAGGCCGTAAAGGGGTTGGCCGGATTGTTATAGACCCATGACCGGGTACTGACCAGCATCATGGAGATTGTCGATAGCCGGGCATTGACGCTTGGCTCATGGCAAACTGGGTGCCCCTTCAGAGGAGATCGCCCATGAGCGAGCCAACCGACATCGACAGCGACGAAGAAGAGTTCGCCGAGTCGACCCTGATCGAAGCGATCGAAAACCAGATTGAAAGCGACAACCCGCCAGCGGCCAAAGCCACGTTCAACAAGCTGACCCTGGTGGGTTACGAGCGCGAAGACATCCTCAACCTCATGGCCCATGTGCTGGCCCACGAGATCGACGCGATGCTCGAAGAAGACCGTGCGTTCAACACCGAATGGTATGAAACCGCTTTGCGCGCCCTGCCCGAGCTGCCGCCGGAAAAGGACTGAAGCAAAGCAGGATTTCCCTGACTACACTGCAAAACCAGGCACCGGCGACGGTGCTGCCCTCCTTGTCTGGAAGTCGGAGTCTCTATGTCGTTTACCCCCGAACTGATTGCCGAGCTGGAAGTCCTTGCCCTGTTCAACCTGGATAGCAGCCAGGAAGGCATCAAGGTCCATAACACTGCCTCCAAAGAACTCATCGCTGCAGCTCAACGCCTGTACGACAAGCAACTGACCGACCAGCCTGATGGCGGTTATCTGACCAGTCTGGGGCATGATGCTGCCGAGCACGCGCAGCAGCTGCTGACCATCCTGAACGTCGCCCAGCCTGCCTGAGAACAATGATCATCGCGGGGCAAGCCCGCTCCTACAGGGTTAATCACCACCTGTGGGAGCGGGCTTGCCCCGCGATGCATTGAGCGCTAATAAAATGGCGTCAAAATTAAATTAACACTTAAACTCGCCACAGCTTCCCCCAGACGGCCGGTTGTAGCCCGCGATGAACCACCCCCACGAAATCCGCCCCGACCTTGATCAGGGCATTGACCGCAAGGTGCTCAGCCAGCTGCGCCAACGCTTCCTGACGCTCAATCGGGGGCGCCTGGAGCGGGCCATGGACGGACTGTCGAGCCGCCAACAGCAGGTCATGACCCTGCTGCCGCTGTTCTTCCACGTCAATCATCCGCTGTTGCCCGGCTATGTGTCCGGCGCTACACCGGCGGGGGTCGCCAATTTCGAACCCGATGCCCAGCTGTTGGCCGAAGCCCAGCGCCTGACCCGCTCGTTCGCCTACAAGGCGCGCCGCGGCAACCCGCCCCAGCCGATCCACGGCCTGTTCCTGATGGGCAGCCTGGGCACCCTGGCCCAGGCCGAGCAGAGCGACATGGACGTCTGGGTCTGCCACGCCGCCGACCTCAATGACAGCGAACGGGAGGAGCTACGCAAAAAGTGCCAGCTCCTGGAAAGCTGGGCCGCCAGTCAGGGTGCCGAAGCCCACCTGTTCCTGATCGAGCCGGAGAGCTTCGCCAAAGGCGAACGCGACGGCCAACTGAGCTCCGACGACTGCGGCACCACCCAGCACTACCTGCTGCTCGACGAGTTCTACCGCACCGCCATCTGGCTCGCCGGACGTACACCTTTGTGGTGGCTGGTGCCGGTCTACGAAGAACCGCGCTATCACCGCTACATCGAAACCCTGCTGTCCAAGCGCTTCGTGCGCGCCGAGGAGCACCTCGACCTCGGCCATCTGGCGCATATCCCGCCCGGCGAATTCGTCGGCGCCGGGCTCTGGCAACTGTTCAAGGGCATCGAGTCGCCGTACAAGTCGGTGCTCAAGCTGCTGCTGACCGAGGTCTATGCCAGCGAACACCCGCAGGTGCAGTGCCTGAGCCTGCAGTTCAAACAGGCAGTGTTCGCCAATCGCCTCGACCTCGACGAGCTCGACCCGTACATGATGGTTTACCGGCGCATCGAGCAGTACCTGCTAGGGCGCGGCGAACGCCAGCGCCTGGAACTGGTGCGCCGCAGCCTGTACCTGAAAGTAAACAAGAAGCTCAGCGGCCTGGCCCGCCAACGCAGCGCCAGCTGGCAACGCGACCTGCTGCAGCGGCTGAGCCAGGAATGGGGCTGGGACGAACGCCAGCTGTCCCTGCTCGACAGCCGCAGCCAGTGGAAGGTGCGCCAGGTCGAGGTCGAGCGCCGCGAGCTGGTGGCCGAGCTCAACTACAGCTACCGCTTCCTGTGCCAGTTCGCCCGTAGCCAGAACGCCACCAGCCGCATCGACCAACGCGACCTCAGCGTCCTTGGCCGACGCCTGTATGCGGCCTTCGAGCGCCGCGCCGGCAAAGTTGAATTCATCAACCCGGGGATCGCCCCGGACCTCGCCGAAGGCACCCTGACCCTGGTCCAGTCGCCCAACCGCAAAGAGCCCGGGCAACTCCACTGGGGCCTGTACAACGGCAATCTAGGCGTACACGAGTGGGAGCATTTCGCCCCGATCAAACGCTGCCGCGAATTGCTTGAGCTGCTGACCTGGGCCCATCGCAACGGCGTGATCGACAGCAGCACGCGCCTGGCCTTGCACCCGGGTAGCAGCGACCTGAGCGAGTACGAGCTGTTCAACCTGCTCGGCAGCCTGCAACAGAGCGTCGCCCTGCCCTTGCCGGTGGTCAGCGAACAACGCCTGCTGCAGCCAAGCGAGGCTGATGAAATTCTCTTGCTGGTCAACGTCGGCGTCGATCCGCTGCGTCACCATCGCGACCTGAACATCCTGATGACCACCGAGCGCACCGACTCACTGAGCTATGCCGGGGTACGCGAAAACCTGGTGCTGACCCTGGACCAGGTCACCCTCAACAGCTGGAACGAGGTCCAGGTACACCGCTACGACGGCGAACATGCCTTGCTACGCTGCCTGCGAGATTACCTCGGCAATCTCGGCGCCACCCACCTGCCCAGATTGCGCGTACGTTGCTTCTGCCATAACCGCGCCCAGGCTATAGCCCAGCGGGTAGAGGAAGTATTCACCAGCGCCCAGACGCTGCTGGCGCAGAACCTCAACCATCGCTATCTGCTGCAGGTTCAGCAACACACTCATGTACTGGAGTTGCAGGCCGGGGCGGTGAACCTGGTCACGCTTGACGATCAGGACGCCGTGTTGCGTTACCTCAGCGAAGAACGCAGCGACTACAGCCCGCTGCACCTGGACGCCAACGCCCTGCAGGAGCTGGACCTGGCCCAGATCCTGCCCTTGGGCCAGCCGCAGTGCATCCAGCTGTTCTACCGGGTGCAGGATGCCTGGGCGGATGTCTATGTACTGGATGAGCACAACGCGCTATGGCAACAACGCCTACCGTTTCATGATGAAAACAGCCTGTTGCTACCGCTGCAGCGCTTCCTGCAGTCGATCGTGTTTCGCCGCGAAGCCCGCCTGCCGCTGGACAGCCTGCAGGCCCAGGGCTCTCTGGATATTCTTTATTACCAGTTGTTGCCATCAGGCACTGGCAAGGTCCGTCAGGTGGAAGCGCGACAGGTTGCGATCTCCGCCATCGACACGCCGTACTACGAAGTGCAGGCGATTCTGCAGGCAGGCGCCAGCGATGACGTGCAGGTCACCTTGTACTGCAATCAGCGGGAGTTTTCCGAGCTTGAGCATGGCGACCAGCTGTATGCCGTGGTCGCCCGCGAAATCATCGGACAGCGCCGCGAGACCGAGCGCTACCGTTGCTACATCACCGACCTGGACCTATCCGGCTTGCTCGCCGACGGTCTGGGTTCGAGCATTCTCTACCTGCGCTACAAAGGCGAGCTGGAGCGGGCGCTCAACGAAGCCCTGGCGCAGGCATAAGGCTCAGAGGTCGAAGTCGCCCGCGGCTTCTGGCTGATACTCGACCGCCAGCAGCTCAAGCTTCAGGGTCTTGCCGCCCGGGAGTGACCAATCGATTTTGGCGCCTACCGACAGGCCCAGCAGCGCGCTGCCAACTGGCGCGAGGATGGAGATTTTGCCCTCGTCGGCATTGGCATCCTTCGGGTAGACCAGAGTCAGGTGGTAGTCCTTGCCGCTGGCTTCTTCGCGGCAATGAACCCGGGAGTTCATGGTCACGACACCGGCCGGAACTTCCTCGTGACCGACCTGCTCGGCGCGGTCCAGCTCGTCCTGCAAGGCGAGCACACCCGGAGAGTCCTGCATCTTCTCATCGAGGCTGTCGATCAGACGCTCGAGACGCTGAACGTCCAATCGGGTGACGATAATGGAAGGCTTGGTGCTCATGATCCAGTCAGACTCCTTTTTTTGAACGATATAAAGCAAAACCCCGCCCAAGGGCGGGGTTTGCAGGAATTCGGCACAGCCGAAACAAGCTCGACACTACCACAGCCAAGTAAATACACAATACCCGCAGGGTTTAGGCCGATCCTGCCAGTTGCCGACGCGCCCGGGCTTCCTCGCAGATCTGCCGGCGACGCTGGTCATCGGCAGATCGCCACTGACGAATATCTTCGACATGGCGAAAGCAGCCAATGCAGACCTTGTGCTCATCCAGCCGGCAGGTGCTGATGCAAGGCGACGGCACCGCCGGGCTGACATTGCTGTAGAGCGGCTTGGCCGGCTTTGGCGCGTTGCTCATCTCAGATCTCTTCGAAGTCGAGCTTTTCGCCGACCCGCTCCCAGACGATGCGCTCAAGCATCTCGCCCAGCAACTCTTCGGTTTTTTCGCAGGTCCACTTGCCGCTCTGCTCGTCATAGTCGAAGTGGAAACCACCGGACTTGTCGGCCAGCCACAGCTGACGCAGCGGCTCCTGGCGGCTGAAGATCAGCTGGGCGCCGTCTTCGAACTTGATGGTCAGGATCCCTGCCGAGTTCTCCATGTCCAGATCCAGATCAGCTTCGTCGAACAGGTCTTCCAGGGCCTGTTGGGTCGCGTCGACCAGGTCGTGAAAACGCGCTTCGGTCAAACTCATTGCAAGAACCTCAAAAATGTCTGCACACACGCAAGCCGGGCAAGATACGAGCGCGGCGCGCCGAATGCAAAGGATAACGCCCGCCACCTCACCCCGGCAGCCCCCGCCCGACGGCGGGCCGCCCGCATAGGCAAGGCGGCAGGTGCTCGGTATACTCGGGCGCAATACTGCTTATTACAAAGGATTACGCCATGAAGCGCCTGATCTCCACCCTCGCGGCGCTCGTCGCGGTTGCCTGCCTTGTTTCCGCCTGCGGCCAGAAGGGCCCGCTGTACCTGCCAGACGAGAGCAAAGACGGTCAAAAGTCGCAATCGCACAAGCACCAGTAAGGGTAACCCATGGACGCTTTCAACTACCGCGACGGTCAACTGTTCGCGGAAGGCGTGGCCCTGTCGGCCATCGCCGAACGTTTCGGCACACCAACCTACGTCTACTCGCGCGCCCACATCGAGGCCCAGTACCGTAGCTATGCCGACGCTTTGCAGGGTGTTTCGCACCTGGTGTGCTTTGCCGTCAAAGCCAACTCCAACCTCGGTGTGCTGAACCTGCTGGCCCGTCTGGGTGCAGGTTTCGACATCGTTTCCGGCGGTGAGCTGGAGCGTGTCCTGGCCGCCGGTGGCCGCGCCGATCGCGTGGTTTTCTCCGGTGTCGGCAAGACTCGTGAAGACATGCGTCGCGCCCTGGAAGTCGGCGTGCACTGCTTCAACGTCGAGTCCACCGACGAGCTGGAGCGCCTGCAAGTGGTTGCCGCCGAGATGGGCCTGCGCGCGCCGATTTCGCTGCGGGTCAACCCGGACGTCGATGCCGGCACCCACCCGTACATCTCCACGGGTCTGAAAGAAAACAAGTTCGGTATCGCCATCGCCGATGCCGAAGAGGTGTACATTCGCGCCGCCCAGTTGCCTAACCTGGAAGTGGTCGGTGTCGACTGCCACATCGGCTCGCAACTGACCACGCTGGAACCCTTCCTCGACGCCCTCGACCGCCTGCTGGCGTTGATCGACCGTCTTGGCGACTGCGGTATCCACCTGCGTCACCTGGATCTGGGTGGCGGTGTTGGCGTGCGTTACCGTGACGAAGAGCCGCCGCTGGCCGGTGACTACATCAAAGCCATCCGCGAACGCCTCGGCGAGCGCGACCTGGCCCTGGTGTTCGAACCGGGCCGCTACATCGTGGCCAACGCCGGCGTCCTGCTGACCCGCGTCGAATACCTCAAGCACACCGAGCACAAAGACTTCGCCATCGTCGATGCGGCCATGAACGACCTGATTCGCCCGGCCCTTTACCAGGCCTGGATGAACGTCACCGCGGTGCAGCCGCGCGCGGGTGAAGGGCGTACCTACGACGTGGTCGGACCGATCTGCGAAACCGGCGATTTCCTGGCCAAGGAGCGTACGCTGAACCTGGCCGAAGGCGATCTGCTGGCGGTGCATTCGGCGGGCGCCTATGGTTTTGTCATGAGCTCGAACTACAACACCCGTGGTCGCTGCGCCGAGGTCCTGGTCGATGGCGACCAGGCGTTCGAAGTACGCCGCCGGGAAACCGTAGCCGAGTTGTTCGCCGGCGAAAGCCTGCTGCCGGAGTAAGCCCATGCTGCTGCGTTTTACCAAAATGCATGGGCTGGGCAACGACTTCATGGTCCTCGACCTGGTCAGCCAGCATGCGCACATCTTGCCCAAGCACGCCAAGCAATGGGGCGATCGCCACACCGGCATCGGTTTCGACCAGTTGCTGATCGTCGAAGCGCCGAGCAATCCGGAGGTGGATTTCCGCTATCGGATCTTCAACTCCGACGGCTCCGAGGTCGAGCAGTGCGGCAACGGTGCGCGCTGCTTCGCCCGCTTCGTGCTGGACAAGCGCCTGACCGCGAAAAAACGCATCCGCGTTGAAACCAAGGGCGGCATCATCGAGCTGGACGTGCGCAACGACGGGCAGATCTGCGTCGACATGGGCCCGCCACGCCTGGTGCCGGCCGAGATTCCGTTCGACGCCCCGGCCCAGGCCCTGAGCTACCCGCTGGAGGTGGCCGGAAAGCAGGTCGAACTGGCCGCCGTGTCGATGGGCAACCCCCACGCCGTGCTGCGCGTCAACGACATCAACAGCGCCCCGGTGCACGAACTGGGTCCACAGATCGAGCACCATCCGCGCTTCCCGCAGCGGGTCAACGTCGGCTTCATCCAGGTCATTGACCGCCATCGCGCGCAATTGCGTGTCTGGGAACGCGGCGCCGGGGAAACCCAGGCCTGCGGTACCGGTGCCTGCGCCGCTGCCGTGGCCGCGATCAGCCAGGGCTGGATGGACTCGCCGCTGCTGATCGACCTTCCTGGTGGACGCCTGTCCATCGAGTGGGCCGGCCCTGGCCAGCCGGTGTTGATGACCGGCCCTGCCGTACGCGTCTTTGAAGGACAGGTTCGTCTATGAGTGAGTGCCAACCATGACCGATCAGCCCCAGGCTCCTGCCGAACAGCCCACCGACCTTAGCGCCGAGGGCTCGACGCCCGCCTTCGGGGCTGAGGCCGTGGTTGCCTTTCTACGTGACAACCCGACGTTCTTCGCCGAACACGACGAGTTGCTCAGCGAGCTGCACATTCCCCATCAGCGCGGCGACAGCGTTTCGCTGGTGGAGCGTCAGCTCAAGCTGCTGCGCGACCGCAACATCGAGATGCGCCACCGTCTCTCGCAGTTGATGGACGTGGCCCGAGACAACGACCGGCTGTTCGACAAGACCCGCCGGCTGATTCTCGACCTGCTCGATGCCGACAGCCTGGAAGCCGTGGTCATGGCCGTCGAAGACAGCCTGCGCCAGGAGTTCAAGGTGCCCTTCGTCAGCCTGATCCTGTTCGGTGAAACCGCCGCGCCAGTCGGGCGCTGGGTCAATAGCGCCGACGCCCAGCAAGCCATCGGTGGCCTGTTGTGCAGCGGCAAGACGGTCAGCGGCAATCTGCGCGACCATGAGCTGGACTTCCTGTTTGGCGAAGACCAGCGCAAGGAAGTCGGCTCGACCGCCGTCGCCACCCTGAACCACCAGGGCCTGCACGGCGTACTGGCCATCGCCAGCCGTGACCCGCAACACTACAAAAGCACGGTCGGCACCCTGTTCCTCAGCTACATCGCTGAAGTGCTCGGCCGCGTAGTGCCGCGCTTTACCCAGACCCTGCGCCCGGTGCGCTGATGGAACGCCAGCTACAGGCCTTCTGCGCGCACCTGCGCAATGAGCGCCAGGTGTCCGGGCACACCCAGCTGGCCTACCGCCGCGACCTCGACAGCGTCCTGGCCTTCTGTGCCAAATCCGGTATCGACAGCTGGAATGCCCTGCAGATCCAGCACCTGCGCCAGTTTATCGCCCGCCAGCATCACCACGGCCAGTCGTCCCGTAGCCTGGCCCGGCTGCTTTCGGCAGTGCGCGGTTTCTACCGCTATCTCAACCGCGAAGGCCTGTGCAGCCATGATCCGGCCAACGGCCTGTCGGCGCCCAAGGGTGAGCGGCGCCTGCCGAAAACCCTCGATACCGATCGTGCCTTGCAGTTGCTCGAAGGCGCGGTGGAAGACGACTTTCTCGCCCGTCGTGACCAGGCCATGCTTGAGCTGTTTTATTCCTCCGGCTTGCGCCTGTCGGAGCTGACCAGCCTCAATACCGACCAGCTCGACCTGCCCGCAGGCCTGGTCCAGGTGCACGGCAAGGGCAGCAAGACGCGGGTATTGCCGGTCGGCCGCAAGGCGCGCGAAGCCCTCGAACAATGGCTCGCGTTGCGCGGTATCAGCGCACCACAAGACAACGCCGTATTCGTCAGTCGCCAGGGCCGTCGCCTCGGCCCACGCGCTATCCAGCTGCGCGTACAGGCTGCCGGCGAACGTGAGCTGGGGCAGAACCTGCACCCGCACATGTTGCGGCACTCTTTTGCCAGCCACCTGCTCGAATCGTCCCAGGACCTGCGCGCCGTGCAAGAGATGCTCGGCCATGCCGACATCGCCACCACGCAGATCTACACTCACCTTGATTTCCAGCACCTGGCCGCCGTCTATGACAGCGCCCATCCTCGGGCTAAACGCAGTAAGGGCAGCGATTCATGAGCATCAAGCTGATCACCTTTGACCTCGACGACACCCTGTGGGACACCGCCCCCGTGATCGTTAGCGCCGAAGCCATCTTGCGCGACTGGCTGGCCGCCAATGCGCCGGACCTTGGCGCAGTACCCGTGGAGCACCTGTACGCCATCCGTGAGCGCCTGGTGCAGGCGGAGCCCGGGCTCAAGCACCGCATCAGCGCCTTGCGCCGCAAGGTGCTGTTCCGCGCCCTCGAGGACGTCGGCTACAGCGAGAACAAAGCCCGCGAGCTTGCCAACGAAGGCTTCGAGGTGTTCCTCCACGCGCGTCACCAGATCGATATCTTTCCCGAGGTCCAGCCGGTGCTGGAGATCCTGCGCCACAGCTACACCCTCGGCGTGGTCACCAACGGCAATGCCGATGTGCGTCGCCTGGGTCTGGCCGACTACTTCAAGTTCGCCCTGTGCGCCGAGGATCTGGGGATTGGCAAGCCCGACCCCCAGCCCTTCCTTGAAGCGCTGCGCCAGGGCCAGGTCGAAGCCCATGCGGCGGTGCATATCGGCGACCATCCCGGCGACGACATTGCCGGCGCCCAGCGCGCGGGCCTGCGGGCCATCTGGTTCAACCCACAGGGCAAGACCTGGGAGGCTGACAACCAGCCCGACGCCGAAATCCAGCGCCTTTCGCAGCTGCCCGAGCTGCTCAACAGCTGGCGCTGATCCCCCCCGGTGGGAACAACTGCCTTGTAGGAGCGGATTTATCCGCTCCTACAAACAGGCACAAAAAAGCCCGCAGCGACGGCGGGCTTTCTTGCTGACGGAACCACTCAGATAGGGCGGCTACCGTACTTGTTGTCCGGCTTCTTGGGCGGATCGGCGACCACATTGGCCTCCACTTCCTGCACCTTGCCGCCACGGGAGAGGAACTCTTCCATAGCTTTGGCCAGGGCATCACGCTCCTTCTGCTTGGCTTCCATGCTCGGCATCTCGTCTACCGAGACAGCTGCCGACTTGGACTTGCCCTTGGCAACAGGTACCGGGCTGTCGTCGCCGCTGTCGTCAGCCACATCATCGGCTGCCGCTTCGAGGCCTTCATCACCTTCGTCTTCGTCGCCTACTTCGAGGTCGTCATTTTCCAGATCGTCGTCGCTCATGTTCTACCTCATGACTTGCGAAAAGCACATTAGTTATAGTCCAGCAGCGCCGTAAATCGACAGCCGCCGGAAAAATTCAAAGGGTCGCGGGTTTGCCGCCACCTCGGGTGTGCGCCAAAGAGCCTGGCGAACACCGTGCAGGTCCCGCTCTTGGCAGGGCCTGACAAAATTAAAGAGCTGCCGATAGTGAACCGTCGGCCTACCCTGGCGTGATCAGCCTGCTCATTGGCAAGCCTAGCAAAGGGTAGCGAAGTTTGCGGACAGCTTGTCAGCTCCCTTCGGCGCGCATTCTAGCGTGCTCAGAGAAAAAGCAAAGTGCCTAACTATCACTCTGGTCTGTAAGTTTTCTGCCTATCTGCAGCCAGCCGAAAAAGTGGCGGCAAAAGCGCCGAAAGAAACCGTTTGCGTTGCCTGAAAGCGACAAACTGCAGGCAAAAAAAATGCCCGGCAAGCCGGGCAAGATTTTTCGAGACAGTTACAGGTTGTAGCCGCGCTCGTTGTGTTGCGCCAGGTCGAGACCGACCGACTCTTCTTCTTCGTTAACCCGCAGGCCCATGACCAGATCCAGCACTTTGAGAATCACGTAGGTGACGATCGCGGTGTAGATCACGGTAAAGCCGACGCCTTTGGCCTGAATCCAGACTTGCGCGCCGATGTCTTCGACGGTGCCGAAGCCACCCAGTGCCGGGGCTGCGAACACGCCAGTGAGGATCGCGCCGACGATACCGCCGATACCGTGCACACCGAAGGCGTCCAGCGAGTCGTCGTAGCCGAGCTTGCGCTTGAGGCTGGTGGCGCAGAAGTAGCAGATCACACCGGCTACCAAGCCGATTGCCAGGGCGCCCATCGGGCCGACCGTACCGGCAGCCGGGGTGATGGCGACCAGGCCGGCAACCACACCCGAGGCAATGCCCAGAGCACTTGGTTTACCGTGGGTCAGCCATTCGGCGAACATCCAGCCCAGCGCCGCAGCGGCGGTGGCGATCTGGGTCACCAGCATGGCCATGCCCGCAGTGCCGTTGGCGGCCGCGGCGGAGCCGGCGTTGAAACCGAACCAGCCGATCCACAGCATGGCCGCGCCCATCAGGGTGTAACCGAGGTTGTGCGGGGCCATCGGCGTGGTCGGGAAGCCCTTGCGCTTGCCCAGCACCAGGCAGGCGACCAGACCGGCGATACCGGCGTTGATGTGCACCACGGTGCCGCCCGCAAAGTCCAGCACGCCCCAGTCCCACATCAGGCCACCGTTGCCGCTCCAGACCATGTGGGCAATCGGTGCGTAGACCAGGGTGAACCAGATGGCCATGAAGATCAGCATCGCCGAGAACTTCATACGCTCGGCAAAGGCACCGACGATCAGCGCCGGGGTGATGATCGCGAAGGTCATCTGGAAGGTAATGAACACCGCCTCGGGGAACAACGCCGCCGAAGAGGTCAGGCTCGCAGGCGTCACGCCAGCCAGGAAGGCTTTGGACAGGCCGCCGACGAAGGAATTGAAGTTGACTACACCCTGCTCCATACCGGTGGTATCGAACGCCAGGCTATAACCGTAAACCACCCACAGAACGCTGATCAGGCCAGTGATCGCAAAGCACTGCATCATCACCGAGAGCACGTTCTTGGAACGCACCATACCGCCGTAGAACAGGGCCAGGCCCGGGATGGTCATGAACAGCACCAAGGCTGTGGCGGTCAACATCCAGGCGGTGTCGCCGGAGTTGAGCACGGGGGCTGCCTCCTCTGCCAGGGCCAGGCCGGGCATTACGAGAGGCAAAAGGGCTCCTAGCCCTGCGAATCGACGCAGAGTCATGTTGTTTTCTCCTGGGGCGTTGGGGTTTGGTGAGGCTTTTTTTAGATCGCGTCGGTATCGGTTTCGCCGGTACGGATGCGAATCGCCTGTTCCAGATTAACCACGAAAATTTTCCCGTCACCGATCTTGCCGGTGTTGGCCGCCTTGGTGATCGCTTCGATGACCCGGTCCAGATCTTTGTCGTCGATGGCGACGTCGATCTTCACCTTGGGCAGGAAATCAACCACATACTCAGCACCGCGATACAGCTCGGTGTGGCCCTTCTGCCGACCGAAGCCTTTGACTTCAGTGACAGTAATACCCTGCACGCCGATTTCAGACAGCGACTCGCGCACGTCGTCCAACTTGAACGGCTTGATGATGGCAGTGACTAGCTTCATGAAACTCTCTCCCGAATTGGTGGACTTGCCCCAGGAAAACAAACCCGACTCAAGTCTAAGCGCAGCGCCTGGCTTTGTAACGCGTCGTCGACCGAAACCGCTTGATGCTCCGCCTGCACCCCGTTTCGTCACGGTGACTGCATCAGTGCATGGGTCACAAAGGTCTTAGCAGAAACCTTGCCAGATCCGCTAAATCGTCCAATTACAGACACTTGCGTTGGCCGCTGTTGATTGGCCAGTCGCCATCAGCGTTTCGCTGCACAATTACGGTGCGTGACGATTGACCGCGATGCGCAAAAAGCGTGCAGCTCAAGGCCGCTAATACTGCGTGCTACACTGGCGCCCCACTTGGATACAGCGGATAGCCGAACATGCTCGCGCCCAAAGCCTTTCTCGATGCCCTGAGCGACCAAGCCTCGCGCCTGTTCAGCGGCGACACCTCGCAACCTCGCGCCGAACTCGAAAGCCAGTTCAAAGCCCTGCTGCAAAGCGGCTTCAGCAAACTGGAACTGGTCAGCCGGGAAGAATTCGACAGCCAGATGGTAGTCCTGGCCCGCACCCGCGCCCGTCTTGAAGCGCTGGAGGCCAAGGTCGCCGAAATGGAAGCACGTCTGAATCCCCCCGCCGCCGAATAAAACGACCACCTGTTTTCACTCGGTTACTGTAGGAGCGGATTTATCCGCGATGGGGTGCGTCAGCGCCCCTGCTGTGTTGATGGGACGGCGTTACCGTCCATCGCGGATGAATCCGCTCCTACAAGTCCGGCAGGCGTTGCAACTCGATCCCGTCGATCAACGCATCAATCAACGCCCGCGCAAATTCCACTGAATGCTGGGTCGACCAGACATAGCTTTTCCCAGGCTCCGCGGTGTATCGCACCACCTCTTCAATGCTGACGCTGGCGCACTTGAGATAGAGCGAAGCATGCACCAGCGCGTCCTCGGCGCTGACACCCGAACACACATTGAACAACGGCGGATGCTCGGGACAACTGGCAACAGGCCTTTCGATGGTGCGCACAAAGGGCAAATCGGGTGGATCAGGAACGGGCTTTTTCATCGGGTGACTCCCATGCAGATGGAGCAACCACCGTTCGCTGCTAAACGAATAGGGTGGCAGCTGTACGCGGGTTAGCAGACCGGGCATAGGAACCGGCGCACCCGAAGGTGCCCCACGCACAGCCGCCATTGACCAGAAATACAGGCGGGGGAAAACCTGTATCAGGGAAATGGAGCTCTGCTTATGCCCTGGACTGCTAAATCCGGTCGTTGAATTGGCAACGACTGTCACAGGGTAGGCATGCACCTGGGCAGGCGCAACAGAGCAGCGGCGCCGGGAGTATGATTCAGAATGGTCTGACAGAAAACAGCTACAACCTGATCAGCCCCCCTGCACCTTAAGGAAAGTCCCCTCGCTGCCGATAACCGAGGACTCGAGCGCTGCGGCCTCTCCCTTCAAGAAAGCAGGTACCCCATGAAAGTCTGCATCACCCACCGAGAGATTTTCTATCACGTTCTTAACGCCGTCTTTCAGGCGTGCGACAAGCAGCCGGTGATCGCCGAACTCGGCGTTCTGCGGGGAGAAAACGCGCTCAAGCTGTACAACGCGCTAACGCCGGAAAAGATGGTGCTGATCGACAGCTGGAGCCCAGTGGCAAACGACCAGTACAGCCCGTTCGATCCGTTGCCGGCCTGGGTTGAGCCGATCGACACCTATGCTTACTACTACGGCGGCTCGATGTACGATCCAGCGACCTGGGATCGCCTCTACCATGAATGCCTGAGCAGGTTTGTCGACAAGGATAATGTCACCACGATCCGCGCCGACACCATCAGCGCCATTGAACAGATCAAGCCGAAAACCGGCATCGACAAGTTCGACCTGGTCTACATCGATGCCAACCACCAGTACGAATACATCCTGCGTGACTTGATGTACTACCAGGACCTGGTAGCCGACGACGGTTTCATCCTGCTCAACGACTGCTGCCACAGTCTGAACGGCACCAAGCAGAACCTTGGCGTGCTCGAAGCATTGAGCAGCTTCCTCAAGCGCAGCGACTTCATTCCGCTCGCCATGACCAACACCGATTGGTCCGATGTCATCCTGGTGCGCAAGAACTCGGTCATGGTGCAGCTCGTCGATATGGCGCTGACCAACTCCGACATCCCGTTCGTGGAAATTCCGTACCAGCTGATTTCTGCCGCGAAAGTGATCAGCGGGCAGCAGCGCGCGAACATCAGTTTTGCCTGAACCTCAGTTGCGCTGACAAAACGAGAATCCGGTGCCAGTCCTCTGGTATCGGATTCTTCAGGCCAAGCCTGTAAAAACCAGACTCACTCTTCCCCGCCCTCACCCTCCCCACCCCACTATCCTTGCAAAGCCGCAGGACGCGGCCCCGTATCGATCATGGAGTGTTCATGTCCCTCGCCCTTGTCCACAGCCGCGCCCAGGTCGGTGTATCGGCCCCGGCGGTCAGTGTCGAAGCCCATCTGGCCAACGGCCTGCCGGCGCTAACCCTGGTCGGTTTGCCTGAAGCGACCGTCAAGGAGAGCAAAGACCGCGTGCGCAGCGCGATCCTCAATTCCGGCCTGGAGTTCCCCGCCCGGCGCATCACCCTCAACCTCGCCCCGGCAGACTTGCCCAAAGACGGCGGCCGCTTCGATCTGGCGATTGCCTTGGGGATTCTTGCCGCCAATGGCCAGTTCCCGGTCACGGCTCTGGGCGAACTGGAATGCCTGGGAGAACTGGCGCTATCCGGCGCCATACGCCCGGTACAAGGTGTGCTACCGGCAGCCCTGGCAGCCAGAGCAGCCGGCCGGGCCCTGGTAGTCCCTCAAGAGAACGCCGAGGAAGCCTGCCTGGCGTCAGGTCTGGTGGTATTTGCGGTCGGGCATCTGCTGGAGCTGGTAGCCCACCTCAACGGGCAGACACCACTCAATCCCTACGCCGCCAATGGTTTGCTGTTGCAGGTCCGTCCGTATCCCGATCTGAATGAAGTCCAGGGCCAGCAAGCGGCCAAGCGCGCGCTGCTGGTCGCCGCCGCCGGGGCGCACAATCTGCTGTTCAGCGGCCCGCCGGGCACCGGCAAAACCCTGCTCGCCAGCCGTCTGCCCGGCCTCTTGCCGCCGCTGGACGAACGCGAGGCCCTGGAGGTGGCGGCGATTCAATCGGTAGCCAGCCATGTACCGCTCAGCAGCTGGCCGCAGCGACCGTTCAGGCATCCTCATCACTCGGCGTCCGGGGCTGCGTTGGTAGGTGGCGGCAGCCGCCCGCAGCCCGGCGAGATCACCCTCGCCCATCACGGTGTGTTGTTTCTCGATGAATTGCCGGAATTTGAACGGCGGGTACTGGAAGTACTGCGCGAACCATTGGAGTCCGGTGAAATCGTCATCGCCCGGGCCAAGGACAAGATCCGCTTTCCGGCACGCTTCCAGCTGGTCGCAGCGATGAACCCCTGCCCCTGTGGATATCTCGGCGACCCCAGCGGACGCTGCCGTTGTGGCAGCGATCAGATCCAGCGCTACCGCAACAAGCTCTCCGGCCCCTTGCTCGACCGCATCGACCTGCACCTGACCGTTGCCCGCGAGGCCACGGCCCTGTCCCCGGTTGCCGGCAATGGCGAAAGCAGCGCCAGCATCGCGGCGCACGTCGCTCGCGCCCGGGAGCTTCAGCAACAGCGTCAGGGATGCGCCAATGCCTTTCTCGACCTGCCGGGCCTGCGCCAGCACTGCACGTTATCACCGCCGACCAGCACTGGCTGGAAAGCGCCTGTGAACGTCTCAGCCTGTCCCTGCGCGCGGCACATCGCCTGTTGAAGGTGGCCCGTACCCTGGCTGATCTTGAGCAAGCCCGGGACATTGACCGCCCCCATCTTGCCGAAGCATTGCAGTACCGACCGACAACTACAGCATGAGCAATTATTTCAACCTTGAAATATACAGTCCCCGGTATTTTATTAATGCACTCACACAATAGCAAGCGCCCTTCATCGACTTGCTTCGCTGATAACGACCATTATAATAGTAAGGAATTCCACAACGCGCGTAGTGCTTGATGATCTACAATTTTCGACTAAAAAACAGCGACCTTGTGGAGTTTAATTCCGAGCACTGCAAGATTATTATCAGCAAAAACCAAGGTGCGCCAGAGGAATTAACACTGGCGCGCGCAGAGTCGCGAATTCTCGAACTTCTGCTGATGGAACCCGGCGCGATCTGTTCGCGCGAAGCGATTCTGGAGTTCGCCTGGGACGACCGTGTCGTCTCGGCAGGCAGCCTCAACCAATCCATTTTCATGCTCAGAAACGTCCTCGGCGACGGCAAGGATCACGAAATAGTGATCACCGTGCCACGGCGCGGCTATCGCTTCAACAGCGACCATATGGTCGACCATTCCGAGGCTGTTGAGGCGCCTGCAGAGGAGCCTCAACAGGCCAATACGATTGCGCCCGCCACCTCGCCTGACAGCAGGCAAGGCATTGGCACGGCGGTGATTCTCGGCTACCTGGCGGCGACGGTATTTGCTGTCTTGTCCATTTGGCGCCTGGTTGCCTGGTATGAGCCGACCCGTGAATTGCATGTTGCAGTTATCAAACAAGGTGAACTATCAATTTCAGCAGTCGGCAAGAACGAGCAAGAAGTAAACACGCTCAAAACCGACATATCCAATTTAAACTTGCCCACAGAAAATATCAAAGGCCAGGTCTTTATCAGCCGTAAAGGATCGCGAATGAATATGTCCTGTATCCGCACAACAGGGCACACTTACAACTTTGAATTTCAGCTCCAGAATGAGCAACTCATCAATATGTTGAAAAAATGCGCGGGCGAATAATGAAAAACAATCGAGTAGCTTGGCGCCACTGGCTAGTTATCGCCGCTATTTTTCTGGCAGGCCTGATAATGCAATTGATTGCACTGCCGCGCCCCTACATTAATAGTCAGCCTTATCGTACCGAGGGCCGAAACTTCATAGAAAATGAAATAATGGAGTCCAAGGAAGCGCTGACCATCAGTGAACCCAGCGCAGTGATTAGTGTACTTGAGCGCCTCGGCGATAAAGAGCGGCATGTTGCCGTTGGCGCCTCGCTCGTTGATACCTCGCGCTGGCGAGTAAAGATAAAGGTTGAAGATATCCAGGCCAGTAGCCAGACCGAACTGTTCGACGTCAGCCGCCATTCCGATCTGTTGTTTGCCCGCCAGTACTTCAGGCTCGGCTCCATCCTCAGCCTGGTCATCATCCCTACCGACAGCGACGCGCTGTGCTACTACTTCCTTGAGCTTGACCGGATGCGCTGCATGAACAACTGACCCCAGGCCGCGGCGCACGGCGTGTGAACCGGCGCGAAGGCCATAAATAACAATTTTTGATTCCTGTTTTCCTCACTCGCGACCCTAGAGTGGGGATAGCTCTGTCACCTCAACGTGACGTCAACAGGAATTCCCATGCACTTCAAAACCCTTTCGCTGCTATTGCTCTCGATGAGCCTGTTTGGTTGTTCGATGGCGCCAAGCATCGACACCGCGATCACCCCGGAACAACAAAAAACCAACGCACCTCTACACGTTATCGAACACGATGACGGTACTGTTGCGTGGAAGAAATCTGATGCGCCTTTGTCGAAAGGCCATGACAAAGCAATTTTCCTCAACCTGCCGAAAAGTATTTCTTTCGACAGTACTGATCCGCGCCTTGCCAAGTTTAATGGCGATGCAGACAAACTGCGCCAACACTTCCGAACCCAGTTGGTAAAACAACTCACCACTGCCGGTTATCGCCTGGTCGACAAACCCACCAAGGGCGCGCTGTCACTACAAGTATCGGTTGCCGATATTGAACGCAAACCGCGTGATCCTAATGTCACCGAATACATTCCCATCGGCATGCTGGTCGGCCTTTCCCTGCACGCCACCGGTGTACGCGATGAAACCCTTTATCTGTTCTTCCAGAGCGAAGTCAGCGACAGCCTGAGCGGTGAAACCCTGGCCCGCGCCGTAGACCGGGCCAGTGGCCGGAACATCGGTCAGGACAAGGCACCTGTGATCGAGGACATCTACCCGGCCATGGATTCCGCCGCGCAGATGATCCGTGAACGCCTGGACAGAGAGTTCCTGCCCAAGAAACCGGCTTGATCAGCCCTTTCTCCCATTAACCAAACTCCATTGGACGAACGATGAACTTCGCAAAACAGCTTGCAGCCGCCCTCCTTGTACTTAGCTCTGTAAACGCCGTGGCAGATGACCGTGGCCTCTATCTGGGCGGCGGCCTGACCAAGGTGGAAACCGACGAGCACCAGCTCAGTGACGACGACAACGCCTACAAGGCCTTCGTGGGCTACCGGCTGAATCCGTATCTGGCAGTGGAAGGCGCCTGGGTAGACCTGGGCAACTTCAGCGGCAAGGACGGCGACTTCGAAGGCCACTCGCTACAGGCCGCTGCCCACTTCGGTATCCCGGTCGGTAAGCGCGTGCGCCTGTTCGCCAGCGCCGGCGTGCATGCCTGGGACGCTGACAACGATATCGCCGGCGACAGCAGCGACCTGGACATGACCTACGGCCTCGGTGTCGAAGTGGACGTGTTCCGTAACATCGGCGTGCGCCTGGAACAGGAAGTGCTGAAGGTTGGCAATATCGATCTGGACCAGACCAGCGCCAGCGCCTACGTGATGTTCTGAGCCCACGCGCCAGTAGTAATTGCCGCCAACCTGCTCTTTACTAGCAACATCCCCGCGTCGTGAGACAGGTATGTTCGCTTTTGCCCAGAGTTACCCCCTGCTGATCGGCATCACTTTGATCGCACTTGATCTCCTGCTCTGGCAGGTGATCCCGGTCAGCCGGCGCCCCGTGCGCATCGGTCTGCGGCTGGGGGTGTTCCTGCTGTTCACCTGGGTGCTGATCAGCGCCGGGGTCAGCCCCCTGCAAGCCGCGCCTTGGGTCGAGGATGTACCGCGCAATTTGCTCGCGACAGTGCTGGGGATCGGTTGGTGGCTGTTCGCGGCGCGCACCGTTACGGTGGTGATCGGGGTCATTCTGGGCTCACGCAGCGGCCATACCGGGCGACTGTTGCAGGATGTACTGGGTGCCGTGATCTTCCTGGTCGCGGTTGTTGCCGCCGCCGCGTATGTACTTCAGCTGCCAGTCAAAGGCCTGCTGGCGACGTCCGGGGTGATGGCAATTGTTATCGGCCTGGCACTGCAGAGCACACTCAGCGATGTGTTCTCCGGCATCGTTCTCAACACCACCCGCCCCTATCAGGTCGGCGACTCGATCAGCATCGACGGCACCGAAGGCAAAGTAATCGACATCGACTGGCGCGCCACTCGCCTGCTCACCGGCAACGGCAGCATGGCGGTGATCCCCAACTCGGTCGCGGCCAAAGCCAAGCTGCTCAATTTCAGCCAGCCCAACGACATACATGGTGTCTCCATCAGCGTCGTGGTGCCTGCCAAGGTGCGCCCGCGGCGAGTGCTTGATGCCCTGGAAAAAACCCTGCAGGGCACGCGCACGCTACTCGCCACACCGCCGCCCAAAGCGACGATCAAGAACTCGACCCTGGAGTCGGTGGAATACGAAGCGAGTGGTTTCGTCAGTTCCATGAACCAGAAAGTTGAAGTGCGCAACCATATGTTCGACCTTGCCCACCGCCACCTGGAAGCGGCGGGTGTGGTCTGGAACAGCGACTCCCTGACTCCGCAAACCTGGAATCGGCAACGTGCATTGCTTGAGGATGTGCGAATCTTCCGCTCACTGAGCAGCGAGGAAAAAGACAGCCTCAGCCAGCGTATGACTGCGGTGGAATACCTGGCCGATCAGGTGATCCTCGGGGTTGGCGATAGCTCGGATTACCTGTTGGTGATCGGCACAGGTGTGGTGTCTGCGGGCATCCGCGATGGCGACAAGCTGATCGAGGCCGGACGCATGGGGCCAGGTGAGGTGCTGGGCCTGGAAGGCTTGCTGGAGACGGACGATTCCACCGCCGAATTCCGCACCCTGACCAGCTGCATCCTCTACCGTATCGACAAGGCTGAAGTGCGCAGTTGCCTGGAGCAACGCGGTGAGGTCAAGACGGCGTTGATCAAGCTGCAACGCATTCGCCAGCAAACCCGCCAGTCGCTACTGGAGCAGAAACCGGCAGCCATCAAGAAAGGCGGCTTTCTCAGCTGGCTGCACAAGTAGCGGTTACAGCACCACGCGCAAGCACTGCCCGGCGTGATACAGCGAGAACCCGGTTTCGTAGAAGCCGGTGCGCAGCGCCGGGGCCGATACCGGTTTCATCGGCGAGAACGGAATCGGCAAGGCATCCGGGTTGTCCTGCAGCAGGAACCGGGCGAAGGCTTTACCGATCACCGTGCCGGTGGTGTTGCCTCGGCCATTGTAGCCAGTCACCGCAACCAGGCCCGGGGCCGGTTCGAACAGGCGCATCAGGTGGTCAGGGGTGAAGTCGATGCAGCCGGTCCAGTGCATTTGCCACTCGACCTTGCCCAACTGCGGGAAGTAGTGATTCTGGATACGGTCGGCCCAGCTGCGGATGAACCAGCTCGGCTTGTTGTCGACCCGTCCCAGGCTACCGAGCAGCAGGCGGCCTTCATCGTCGCGACGAATGCTGCTCAGCACCGTGCGGGTATCCCAGGAACCCTGGCCGTGCTTGAGCACGTTATCGGCGGCTTCGCCTTGCAGCGGCACAGAGGCGACCTGGTAGTAGTAACCACGGAAGAAGTGCTTCTGCAGGGTCGTCCAGTCGCCTTCGGTGTAGGCGCCGGTCGAGATCACCACCTTGTCGGCACTGACCGAGCCCTGGCCGGTCTTAACCCGCCAGCCACGACCTTCGCGCTCCAGCCCCTCGACTGCCGACTGCTGAAATATCTGCCCGCCCAGACGGGTGACAGCCGCAGCCAGGCCTTGGGTGTAAGCCATGGGGTTGATGGTGCCGGCGCGGCGATCGAGCAGCGCGGCGGAAATCTTGTCGGTACCGCAGTACTCCTCGCAGCGTGCACCGGTGAGCAGCTCGACGTCGGCACCGCGACGGCTCCACTGCTGATGACGCGCTTCGAGGTCGGCAACGCCGCTGGCGTTATGCGCCATGTGCAGGGTGCCGCTGTTGTGTGCCTGGCAATCGATGCCCAGGCGTTTGATGGTGGCGAAGACTTCAGCAGGCGCTTCACCCAGCACCTTGTTCAGGCGGCTGCCTTGCTCATGGCCAAGGGTGGCTTCGACATCGTCGGGACGAATCCAGGTACCGGCGTTGACCAGACCGACGTTGCGCCCGGAGCCACCGTGGCCGATTTTCCAGGCCTCCAGCACAACGACCGACTTGCCCGCCTCCAGCAGGTGCAGCGCGGCGCTGAGCCCGGTGATGCCGCCGCCAATGATGCAGACGTCGGCCTTGAGTTCGCTGGCCAGTTTATCGACCGGCGTCGCGAGCCTGGTTACGTGTTCCCACAGACATTGTTGGCGCAGCTCTGACATGGCCGGCTTCCTTGATTGTTCTTGTTCGGTGGTGAAGCGATCGCGGGGCAAGCCCGCTCCCACAGGTTCGGATGATCCCCCTGTGGGAGCGGGCTTGCCCCGCGATTACCGTGTTCAGTCGAACACAATCCCCTGAGCCAATGGCAGCTCACGCGAATAGTTCACCGTGTTGGTCTGCCGACGCATATAGGCTTTCCACGAATCGGAGCCCGACTCACGGCCGCCACCGGTTTCTTTCTCGCCACCAAAGGCACCGCCAATTTCCGCACCGCTGGTACCGATGTTGACGTTGGCGATACCACAGTCGCTGCCCGCCGCACTCTGGAAGCGCTCAGCTTCACGCAGGTCGGTGGTGAAGATGCACGAGGACAGACCTTGTGGCACTTCGTTGTTCAAGCGCAGGGCCTCGTCGAAGTCGTCATAGGCCAGCACGTAAAGGATCGGCGCGAAGGTCTCGTGACGCACTACGGCGCTTTGCGCCGGCATCTCGGCAATGGCTGGCGACACGTAGTAAGCGTTCGGATATTGCTCCTGCAACTGGCGCTCGCCACCGAACACCTGGCCGCCTTCGTCGCGGGCACGGGCCAGGGCGTCCTGCATGGCGCTGAAGGACTGTTTGTCGATCAGCGGACCGACCAGGTTGTCTTTGCGTGGATCGCCGATACGCACTTTGGCGTAAGCGGCTTTGACCCGCGCCACCACTTCGTCCTTGATCGAACGATGGACGATCAGGCGGCGCAGGGTGGTGCAACGCTGGCCGGCAGTACCGACGGCGCTGAACAGGATGCCGCGCACGGCCAGGTCCAGATCGGCGCTCGGCGCCAGGATCATGGCATTGTTGCCACCCAGTTCGAGAATGCTGCGACCAAAGCGTGCGGCAACCCGCGGACCGACTTCACGACCCATGCGGGTGCTGCCGGTGGCACTGACCAGCGGCACGCGCGGGTCATCGACCAGCGCTTCACCGGCTTCACGATCGCCGATGATCAGCTGGCTCAGGCCTTCTGGCGCATCACCAAAGGCTTTCAGGGCTTTCTCGAACAGCGCCTGGCAGGCCAGCGCGGTGAGCGGAGTCTTCTCCGAGGGTTTCCAGACCACAGCGTTGCCGCAGACCAGTGCCAGCGAAGTGTTCCAGGCCCAGACCGCAACCGGGAAGTTGAAGGCGCTGATGACCCCGACCACACCCAGCGGGTGCCAGGTTTCACGCATGTGGTGACCAGGACGTTCGGAGGCGATGGTCAGGCCGTACAGCTGACGCGACAGGCCAACGGCGAAGTCGCAGATGTCGATCATTTCCTGCACTTCACCCAGGCCTTCCTGGGTGATCTTGCCGGCTTCGACGGAAACCAGTTCGCCCAGCGCCGCCTTGTTTTCCCGCAGGACTTCGCCAAACAGGCGAATCAACTCACCGCGACGCGGCGCCGGCACGTTGCGCCAGACCTGGAAGGCCTGCTCGGCCTTGTCGATCTTGGCCACGACCTGGGCTTTGCTTTCCAGGTGCACCGAGGCAATCGCGCTGCCATCGATAGGGGTGTGAACGGGATGGTTGCCGTGGGTGTAGGCACTGGCCGGGACACCGAGGCGGTCAAGCAGTCCATCAACCATTTTCTTCTCCTGCATGCGATGAGTGGTTGAATTAGTGATCGGGATCAGTATTAATCCGATCACTCTGGCGCAACAAACGACCTTTATTCTGCATATCATTCCGCCAGGTAATGATCTACCCGCTTCTGAGGCCGCTATGTCCAAACGTCTGGTGCCATCGATGGCCGCCCTGCAGTGTTTCGAGGCTGCTGCCCGGCACCTGAGCTTCACCCGCGCCGCCGAAGAACTGCACCTGACCCAGAGCGCGGTGAGCAAACAGGTCGCGCAGCTTGAGGAGATGCTCCGCCATCACCTGTTCCTGCGCATCCGCCGCCGCCTGCAGCTGACACCCGCCGGTGCGCTTTACCTGGCTGAGGTCAACAAGATCCTCACCCAGGTCGACATGTCCAGCCGCTACATCCTCTCTTATGGCGAGCAGACCGAAGTATTGAAGGTAGCCACTCAACCGAGCTTTGGCGTGCGCTGGTTGATTCCGCACCTTAAAGGCTTCGGTAAACGCCACCCCAACATCCACCTGGATATCCGCAATGAGATGGAGCCTTTCGCCTTGCTGCAGGGCAAGGCCGACGTGGTGTTTTTCTACGGTCAGGGCACCTGGCCCGGTGCGACCTGTATAGAACTGTTCGGGGAAGAAGTGGTGCCGGTCTGCGCAGCGGAATTGTTGCAGGGCCGCACCTTGAAAGACGCCAGCGAACTGGCCGAGCTGGTATTGCTGCAAAGCACTTCGCGCCCGGAAGCCTGGCATGAGTGGTTCCTTGAACAAGGCCTGCATTCGGCCCACAGCTACCACGGGCCGCGCTTCGACACCTTCTATATGAGCCTCAGTGCCGCGCAGTCCGGTTGCGGCGTGGCCCTGGTGCCGCGTTACCTGGTGGCTCAGGAGCTGGCCGAAGGCAAACTGATCGTGCCCTGGCAACACAGCATGCGCAGCAATGGCGCGCATTTTCTGGCGTTTGCCGAGCATGCGGCAGAAGTGCCCAAGGTACGAGCGCTGGTCGACTGGATCGCTGCCGAGCTGGCGTCGGAAGATCAAGAATCCACGGAATGACAGATCGACTTTTTTTCGCTTGCGGGAGTACTGCATTCCTCGCTTTCATGTAGGGGTGCCCACCTCACCAGGAAGCTTTCGATGCCCGCTCAAGATTTCGTCAGCCCGGACAGCATTCGCGCGCAGTTCTCCGCCGCCATGTCGCTCATGTACAAACAGGAAGTGCCGCTGTACGGCACCTTGCTGTCGCTGGTGAGCGAAATCAACCAGCAGGTCATGGCCGAGCAGCCAGAGGTGGCCCAGGCCCTGCGCTGGACCGGCGAAATCGAACGTCTGGACCAGGAGCGTCATGGCGCCATCCGTGTCGGTACTGCCGAAGAGCTGGCGACCATCGCCCGCCTGTTTGCGGTGATGGGCATGCAACCGGTGGGTTATTACGACCTCAGCTCGGCCGGCGTACCGGTGCATTCCACAGCTTTTCGCGCCGTTCACGAACAATCGCTGCATATCAGCCCGTTCCGGGTTTTCACTTCGCTGTTGCGCCTGGAGCTGATCGACAACCCGGCCTTGCGTGAGCTATCCCGACAGATCCTCGCCAAGCGGCAGATCTTCACCCCGCGCGCTCTGGAGCTGATCCAGCAGTTCGAGCGTGATGGCGGCCTGAATACCGATGATGCCCGCACTTTTGTTGACGAAGCCCTGCACACCTTTCGTTGGCACCACGCTGCCACGGTGACTGCCGAGCAGTACCAACAGCTGCATGATCAGCACCGTCTGATCGCCGATGTGGTGGCCTTCAAAGGCCCGCACATCAACCATCTGACGCCGCGCACCCTGGACATCGATGCGATCCAGCTGGGCATGCCGGCCAAAGGCATTCCACCCAAGGCGGTAATCGAAGGCCCGCCACCACGGCGCTGCCCGATCCTGCTGCGTCAGACCAGCTTCAAGGCGCTGCAGGAAAAGGTCGCGTTCAGTGATCAGCAAGGTGCTGCGGGTGGCAGTCACACCGCACGCTTTGGCGAGATCGAGCAGCGTGGTGCGGCGCTGACTCCCAAAGGGCGCCAACTGTATGACCAACTGCTCGATGCTGCCCGCGATGCATTGGGCGGTGTACCGGCAGAAGCCAACGCCGAGCGCTACATGCAGTTGCTCAAAGACAGCTTCCAGGCGTTCCCGGATGACCTCGCGCAGATGCGTGAGCAGGGCCTGGCGTACTTCCGTTATTTCCCCACCGAGCGCGGCCTGGCTGCACGGGGCGGCGCGGAGCGCCCGACTTCACTGGACGGCCTGATCGATGCCGGCCATGTGCACTTCGAAGCGCTGGTGTATGAGGACTTTTTGCCGGTCAGTGCTGCGGGGATCTTCCAGTCCAACCTGGGGGATGAGGCGCAGAGCGAGTACGGCAGCAATGCCAACCGCGATGCCTTTGAACAGGCGCTGGGCAAGCCGGTGCAGGATGAGCTGGCGCTGTATGCGCAGAGTCAGCAGCGGTCGTTGCAGGCCTGTGCCAAGGCGCTGGATTTGCCGGGGCTGTAAGGGCCTCTTCGCGGGGCAAGCCCGCTCCCACCGAGGTTGCAATGATCCCGGTGGGAGCGGGCTTGCCCCGCGATAGCTACCTGAGGACCTGCACCTTCGGCAGGTCCATCGCATCGGCCTCACCCTGCAGAAAATCACTCAAGCGACGCAACCGTTCACCCCCCGGGCGGGTTTTCGGCCACACCAGGTAATAGTCCAGGCCACTGGCCACCGCTGTCGGCCAGGGCAGGCTCAAACGCCCCTGGGCCACATCCTCGGCCACCATCAGCAAATCGCCCATGGACACCCCGTAACCCCGCGCGGCAGCGATCATCCCAAGCTCCAGGGTATCGAACACCTGACCGCCCTTGAGCGAGACCTTGTCCGTCAACCCCATGCGCGCCAGCCAACTGCGCCAGTCACGCTTGTCAGGTGTCGGGTGCAGCAGCTCGATAGCGGCCAGGCGCCTGGCGTCCCAAGGCCCTTCAGTCAGCAGCTCGGGGGCCCCCACCGGAATCAGCAGCTCGGAAAACAGCCGCACCACTTCCCAGTCCGGCGGAAAGTGCCCATCGCCAAGCAATACCGCACAATCAAAGGGCTCATGGTTGAAATCGACATGATCGACATCCATCCAGGCGCTGGTCAGTTGCACCTCATTGCCCGGCTGTAGATGACGAAAGCGACTGAGGCGCGCCAGCAACCAGCGCATGGTCAGCGTCGAGGGCGCTTTCATGCGCAGGATGTCGTCCTCGCTGCGCAGCGTATTACAGGCGCGCTCCAGTGCGGCGAAGCCTTCACGCACGCCCGGCAGCAACAGCCGCGCCGCTTCGCTCAGTTGCAGGCTGCGGCCATTGCGCACGAACAAACGGCAGGCGAAATGCTCTTCCAGCGTGCGGATATGGCGGCTGACTGCGCTTTGGGTGATCGATAACTCATCCCCGGCGCGGGTGAAGGAGCTGTGCCGGGCAGCCGCCTCAAAGGCCCGCAAGGCATACAACGGCGGTAAACGACGGGGCATGGACGAATCCTCCGCATAAGCCCTGGGTAATCCACAGGATCATACTTGCATGAGTTTTAATCATGCCACTGATCGTTTTTATCCTTTTGCGAATAACCGTATAAAGGATGAGAATTTCCCGCTTTCCCACAGCAATGCTAGAAAAGGACGATTCAATGCAGGCCGCACCCACTCATGAACTCAAGGCCCTGTTGCGCCTGGCCGGTCCTTTGATCGCCTCGCAACTGGCGCACATGCTGATGGTGCTGACCGACACCCTGATGATGGCCCGCATCAGCCCGCAGGCCCTGGCTGGCGGTGGTCTGGGCGCGGCGAGCTATTCGTTCGTGTCGATTTTCTGTCTGGGTGTTATCGCCGCCGTCGGTACCCTGGTGGCGATTCGCAAGGGTGCCGGTGACACCGTCGGTGCCACCCGCCTGACCCAGGCCGGGTTGTGGCTGGCCTGGGCCATGGCCCTGGTGGCGGCGCTGGCGCTGTGGAACCTGGAGCCGGTGCTGTTGCTGCTCGGCCAAAGCCCTGACAACGTCGAAGCGGCCGCCCAGTTCCTGCTGTTGCTGCCCTTCGCCCTGCCCGGCTACCTGAGCTTCATGGCCCTGCGCGGCTTTACCAGCGCCATCGGCCGCTCAACACCGGTGATGGTCATCAGCCTGGTCGGCACCGTGGCCAACTTTCTGCTCAACTATGCGCTGATCGAGGGCATGTTCGGCCTGCCGAAACTGGGACTGGTGGGTATCGGTCTGGTCACCGCCATCGTGGCCAACTGCATGGCCGTGGCCATGGCCCTGTATATCCGCTGGCACCCGGCTTATGCGCCCTACCCGATTGCCAAGGGCCTGAGCCGTCCGTCCTGGCCAGCCTTGCGCGAACTGTGGCGCCTGGGTCTGCCGATCGGCGGCACCTACACCGTCGAAGTCGGCCTGTTCGCCTTCGCCGCGCTGTGCATGGGTGTGCTCGGTAGCACCGAGCTTGCGGCGCACCAGATCGCCCTGCAGATCGTCTCCACGGCGTTCATGATTCCGGCGGGCCTGTCGTACGCCGTGACCATGCGTGTGGGGCTGTATTACGGTGCCGGTAACCTGCTTGGCGCACGGCACGCCGGCCGCGTCGGGATCGGTTTTGGCGCGGCGATGATGCTGATGTTTGCCATCCTGTTCTGGCTGCTGCCGGACCCGCTGGTAGGGCTGTTCCTCGACCACGATGATCCGGCCTTTGCCGACATCATCCAGCTGGCTGTGAGCCTGTTGATGGTCGCGGCGTGGTTCGAGCTGTTTGACGGCGTGCAGACCATCGCCATGGGCTCGATTCGCGGGCTCAAGGATGCCAAGACCACTTTCCTGGTCGGGCTGTTCTGCTACTGGGTGATCGGCGCCCCGGCGGCCTGGCTGCTGGCCTTCACCTTGGGCATGGGCGCGGTTGGCGTCTGGTGGGGTCTGGCACTGGGCCTGGCGTGTGCGGCGGTGACCCTGACGCTGGCGTTCGAGTGGCGGATGAAGCGCTTGCTGGGTAACTCAGGTGGTGTGAACAAGGCCACTATTTCGGTGATTTGAAGGACTTTTCGCGGGGCAAGCCCGCTCCCACAGGGCAGCTTATCTCTGTGGGAGCGGGCTTGCCCCGCGATGACTTTCTACAAAGCCACCGACCGCTGCGCCGACCCGCTCAGCAAAAACACTATCAACTCATCAATCGGCAACGGCCGACTGATCAGGAAACCCTGTACCTGATCACAGTTGAAGCTGCGCAGCAGGTCCATCTGCTCCGGGGTTTCCACCCCTTCAGCCACCACCTCCAGGTTGAGGTTGTGCGCCAGGTTGATCATGGCGTGGACCAGCTTGCGGTTCTCTTCACGCTTTTCCATCCCCCCGACAAAGCTGCGATCGACCTTGAGCAAGGTGATCGGCAGGCTGTTGAGGTGGACGAAGGAGGAAAAGCCGGTACCGAAGTCATCGAGAGAAAACCGCACCCCCAGGCGACCCAGGGCGTCCATGGTCTTCTCGACCAGATCGTTGCGGCGCATCACCGCGGTTTCGGTAAGTTCGAACTCCAGCCAGCGGGCATCGACGCCATGCTCGATGATCAAGCGGCTCAAGGTGGCCAGCAGCTGACTGTCCTGAAACTGGCGGAACGACAGGTTCACCGCCATGTGCAGAGGCTCCAGGCCCTGTTCACGCAGCGCCTGCATGTCGCGCAAGGCGCGGGAAATCACCCAGTAACCCAACGGCACGATCAGCCCGCTCTGCTCGGCCAGCGGCACGAATTCGCTGGGCGGCAGCAAACCGCGCTCGGCGTGACGCCAGCGCACCAGCGCCTCCAGGCCGACAATACGTCCGTCGGCCATGTCCAAGCGTGGCTGGTAGTGCAACTCCAGCTCGTCGCGACGCAAAGCGCGGCGTAACTCGCTTTCCAGATCGGCGAGGCTGCGCGCATTGCGGTTGATGCGTTCGTTGAAGACATGGAAGGTGCAGCCCTGAGTGCCCTTGGCCTGTTGCATGGCAATATGCGCATGCCACATCAGCGGGTCCGCACCACCTTGGGCACGGGCATGCGCGACACCCAGGCTGCAGCCGATCAACAAGCTCTCGCCATCGACCCAATAGGGTTCGGCCAGGGCCTCGGTAATACGTTCAGCCATCCATTCGGCGCGTTGTGGCTCGCGGCGCGTGTCGATCAGCAGCGCGAATTCGTCACTGCCCAGGCGGGCCACCTGGTCGCCGGCCTCAAGCTGGCTTTTCAGGCGCCCGACCACTTGCAGGATCAGCCGGTCGCCGGCCTGATGGCCAAGCGCATCGTTGGCCCGGCGAAAGTTGTCCAGGTCCAGGTGACCGAGGGCCACCCCACGCCCGTCGTTGTCGGCCAGGCGTGCGGCCAGCAGGGTCTGAAAGCCCTGGCGGTTGGCGATACCGGTCAGCGGATCCTGTTCGGCCAGGCGCAGCAGGGTGGCCTCCAGCACACCGCGCTCGCGCACATGGCGCAGGCTGCGGCGCAAGGTATCGGGGCCGAGCTGGTCAAGTACCAGCCAGTCGCTGACACCCGGCGGTGGCACCTGCGGTTCATGCTCAAGCAGCAACACCATCGGCAAGATGCAGCGGCCAGGCGCCGGCTGCAGTTGCGGGGTGGCCAGCACCAGGGCATTGCGATCATTGGCAAACAGGCTGTCGACTGCGTCCCAGTTCGGTGCGGTCAACAGCACCGCACTGCCCGCCAACGGCGTCAGGCAATCACGCAAGGCGGCGGCCCATTCGGGCTCGTCAGCCAGCAAGAGCAAACGCAAGGGTTCGACAGGCGTAGACAAGCTGGCTCCTTAGGACGTGGACACAGTCAAATGACAATGGGCAGCGAGAGGCTCATCCTAAACCATTAGTGAAAATGATTTTCACTTAACATCGAGCCATTCCATTGCCGACATCCCGCAGGTTTCGCCACGCATCCTGCGGGAAAGTAACAAAAGCGGCAAATTTAGATCGCGTGGTACGTCACACTGTCAGACGGTCGCGGCAGAATCTCTCCACCCCTGCTAAAATGCGCGGCTATTTTTCTAGCGACCCCGGTTTTCGTCATGTCCCGACTCAATCCCCGGCAACAAGAAGCCGTGAACTACGTCGGCGGCCCTCTTTTGGTGCTCGCCGGTGCCGGTTCCGGCAAGACCAGCGTGATCACCCGCAAAATCGCGCACCTGATCCAGAATTGCGGCATCCGTGCGCAGTACATCGTGGCCATGACCTTCACCAACAAGGCCGCACGGGAGATGAAAGAGCGGGTCGGCACCCTGTTGCGCAAAGGCGAGGGGCGCGGCCTGACCGTGTCGACCTTCCACAACCTGGGCCTGAACATCATCCGCAAGGAACATCAGCGACTGGGCTACAAGCCGGGTTTCTCGATCTTCGACGAGACCGACGTCAAAGCGCTGATGACCGACATCATGCAGAAGGAATACTCGGGCGACGACGGTGTCGACGAGATCAAGAACATGATCGGCGCCTGGAAAAACGACCTGATCCTGCCGCCCGAGGCCCTGGAAAAGTCGCGCAATCCCAAGGAACAGACCGCTGCCATCGTCTACGCCCACTACCAGCGCACGCTCAAGGCGTTCAACGCGGTGGACTTCGACGACCTGATCCTGCTGCCGGTGAAGCTGTTCGAGGAACACGCCGACATCCTGGAAAAATGGCAGAACAAGGTGCGCTACCTGCTGGTGGACGAATACCAGGACACCAACGCCAGCCAGTATTTGTTGGTGAAAATGCTGATCGGCACGCGCAACCAGTTCACCGTGGTCGGTGACGACGACCAGTCGATCTACGCCTGGCGTGGCGCGCGCCCGGAAAACCTGATGTTGCTCAAAGAGGATTACCCGTCGCTGAAGGTGGTGATGCTCGAGCAGAACTACCGCTCCACCAGCCGCATCCTGCGCTGCGCCAACGTGCTGATCTCGAACAACCCGCATGCGTTCGAGAAGCAGCTGTGGAGCGAGATGGGCCACGGTGACGAGATCCGTGTGATCCGCTGCAAGAACGAGGAGTCCGAGGCCGAACGGGTGGCCATGGAAATCCTCAGCCTGCACCTGCGCACCGACCGCCCTTACAGCGATTTCGCCATCCTCTACCGCGGCAACTACCAGGCCAAGCTGATCGAACTGAAGCTGCAGCACCATCAGGTGCCGTACCGTCTGTCCGGTGGCAACAGCTTCTTCGGACGCCAGGAAGTAAAAGACCTGATGGCCTACTTCCGCTTGTTGGTAAACCCGGACGACGATAACGCTTACCTGCGGGTGATCAACGTACCGCGCCGGGAAATCGGCTCGACCACCCTGGAAAAGCTCGGCAACTACGCCACCGAACGCAAGATCTCGATGTACGCCGCCAGCGAGGAACTGGGCCTGGGCGAGCATCTGGACAGCCGCTTCACCGACCGTCTGCAGCGCTTCAAGCGCTGGATGGACAAGGTCCGCGAGCAGGTTGCCCTGGAAGATCCGATTGCCGCCCTGCGTGGCATGGTCACCGACATCGACTACGAAAACTGGATTCGCACCAACAGCTCCAGCGACAAGGCCGCGGACTTTCGCATGGGTAACGTCTGGTTCCTGATCGAGGCGTTGAAAAACACCCTGGAGAAGGACGAAGACGGTGAGATGACCATCGAGGAAGCCATCGGCAAGCTGGTCCTGCGTGACATGCTCGAACGTCAGCAGGAGGAAGAAGACGGTGCCGAGGGCGTGCAGATGATGACCCTGCATGCCTCCAAGGGCCTGGAGTTCCCCTACGTGTTCATCATGGGCATGGAGGAAGAGATTCTTCCGCACCGTTCCAGCATCGAAGCCGACACCATCGAAGAAGAACGGCGTCTGGCCTACGTGGGCATTACCCGCGCGCGCCAGACCCTGGCCTTCACCTTTGCGGCCAAGCGCAAGCAGTACGGCGAGATCATCGATTGTGCGCCGAGCCGCTTCCTTGACGAGCTGCCCGACGATGACCTGGCCTGGGAAGGCCTGGACGATGCGCCCACCGAAGTGAAGGCGGCGCGCGGCAATAATGCACTGGCCGATATCCGCGCCATGCTGAAACGTTAGATAATCAACCTTTGCTGCGGCGCACTGCCGTAGCCACTCTTGCTACATCGAGGAAATACCACAGTGGAAGCACTGCACCAGAAGATTCGCGAAGAAGGCATCGTGCTTTCCGATCAGGTTCTCAAAGTCGATGCGTTTCTCAACCATCAGATCGACCCTGCGCTGATGCAACTGATTGGCGACGAGTTCGCCCGGCTGTACGCCGACTCCGGCGTCACCAAGATCGTCACCATCGAAGCCTCGGGTATCGCCCCGGCAGTGATGACCGGCCTGAAGCTGGGTGTCCCGGTGATTTTCGCGCGCAAGCACCAGTCGCTGACCCTGACCGAGAACCTGCTGACCGCCTCGGTGTACTCCTTCACCAAGCAGACCGAAAACACCGTGGCGATTTCCCCGCGCCACCTCAACAGCAGCGACCGCGTGCTGGTGATCGACGACTTCCTGGCCAATGGCAAAGCCTCCCAGGCGCTGATCTCGATCATCAAGCAAGCGGGCGCCACCGTTGCCGGCCTGGGCATCGTCATCGAGAAGTCGTTCCAGGGCGGCCGTGCCGAGCTGGACAGCCAGGGCTACCGCGTTGAATCGCTGGCTCGGGTCAAGTCGCTGAAGGATGGCGTGGTTACTTTCATCGAGTAAGCCGCCCTGGCCTCATCGCCGGCAAGGCCGGCTCCCACAGGGAACTGGGTTGATCCTGGACTATTGTGGGAGCCGGCCTTGCCGGCGATTGGCCCTCAAGCGACTGTTGTAGCCTGCAACCCCGCCAACAACAACCGCTGATACAGCTCCTCTTTCAGCCCCTGCGGCTGCGCCAGCCCCATGCGCGCCAGCTGTTGTGGATAAGCCTCGGGCGCCGGTGCGTCCAGCGCTGCCCTGCCCAGTTCCAGCACTTCGCTCAACTTGAACTTGCTCTTGAGCCAGTTCAACGCCCGCAGCAAATCGCGCTCTTCATCGGTGAAATCACTGCCCAGCGGATACTCGGGAAACAACCGTGCATGGGCGTTGCGCAACTGCTGCAGCCGTTGCGGCGTGTTGTTGGTAAAACGCGCCTCCAGCTGGAATCCGGATGGCAGTTTTCCAGCTTTCTGCGCTTGCTCGATCAGCCCGGGCTGAAAACGCGAATCACAGATCGCCAGTAATCGTTGAATGGTTTCGGCGTCGGTTTGCCCACGCAAATCGGCGATGCCGTATTCGGTGACGACCACATCACGCAGGTGCCGGGGAATGGTGCAATGGCCATAACTCCAGACCAGGTTTGAGCTGACCTCGCCACCCGCTTCGCGCCAGCTGCGCAGCAGCAGAATCGAGCGCGCGCCCTCCAGGGCATGCCCCTGGGCAACAAAGTTATATTGCCCGCCGACACCGCTGAGCACCCGCCCATCTTCCAGTTGATCAGCAACCCCAGCGCCCATCAGGGTCATGGTGAACACAGTGTTGATGAAGCGCGCATCGATGCGCTGCGAGCGCTTAAGCGACTCCTGGCCGTACAGTTCGTTGATGTAGCTGATTGCGCGCATCTCAATGCATTTGCGGGTTTCCAGAGGCATATCGCGCAAGCGCTGGTAAAACGCCTGGGGGCCGAGGAAGAAGCCACCATGCACCAGCACACCACCATCGACCGGGCGCCGGATTATGCCGGCCTCAAGCAGCGCCAACAGGCCGTTGACGAACATTTCGCTGCAGCCATACAGACCGTGGACAAAGGGCTGGGTGCCGCCTTCACGGTCGATCATCTGCTGCCATGGCTGAAGATCCATATCCGCGAGTAGTGCCTGGTAGGCTTCGCTTTCAGTCTGCCGGGCCAGGAGCGCAGCGGTCAGCGCATCGCCCATGGCGCCAATGCCGATCTGCAAAGTGCCGCCATCGCGCACCAGGGTGCTGGCGTGTAAACCAATGAAGTGATCCTGGGTGGTGACCGGCATGTTCGGCGTCGAGAACAGGCGTCGGTGCTCGACCGCATCAATCAGCAGATCGAAACCCTGCCGAGGCAACTCAGAGGCGCCCGGCATATACGGCAATTCGGCATGCACCTGGCCGAGCAGGAGGATGGTCTCCCCGGCAGCCCGGCGACGCTCGATCATCGGCAACAGATCGAGGGTGATGTCCGGGTTGCAACTCAGGCTCAACCGATCCGGGTGTTGCGGATCTTCAGCCACCAGCTGGGCCACCAGGTTCAGGCCTTTGGCGTTGATGTCCCGCGCGGCGTGGCTGTAGTTGCTGCTGACGTAATCCTGCTGGGCCGTGGCACTGTGCAGCAGACTGCCGGGCTGCATGAAGAACTGCTCGACGCGAATGTTGGCCGGTAGCCGGTCCTTGCGCAGGTCGCTCAGGTACTCGAGTTCTTCATAGTCGGCGAACACGCGCTCGATGAAGGGTTCGAGAAAGCGTCGTTGCAGGCCGTCACCCAGATCGGGGCGTCCCAGGCTGAGCGCGGTATAGATCGTCAGGCGCCGTTCGGGCAACTGGCGGATGCGCGCGTACAGTGCGTTGACGAAAGCGTTGGGTTTGCCCAGGCCCAGCGGCAAGCCCATGTGGATATGCGCTGGCAAACGCGCCAGCACTTCGTCTACGGCCTTTTCGATCGAGCAGCTTTGCGCCATCTGCGCCTCCCGGTCATCCTTGCAGGTTCGACCGAGCATGGCCCGAGATTGCTCCGCAGGCCAGCGCTAAAAACGACAAAGCCCGCACACGGCGGGCTTTGTTGGCGAAGCGCAGGCTTACAGGCCGGACATCTTCTTGATGGCGCCCATCAGGTCGTCATCCGAGCAATCTGCACAGGTGCCTTTAGGCGGCATGGCATTCAGGCCGGTGATGGCCTTGGCCAGGATACCGTCCAGACCACCCTGGTGGTCGGCACGCTCTTTCCAGGCAGCCGTGTCGCCGATCTTCGGCGCGCCGAGCAGTCCGGTGCTGTGGCAAGCATTGCAGTGCTTGGCGATAATTTCATCCGGGGTCTTGGCACCGCCACCACCTGCGGAGGCAACCACTTCCATTCCCTTGCATTCCTGCCCTTGTACACACACCTGGCCGACCGGTTCCAGTCGCTTGGCGATGTCGTCGTTGGTCGCAGCTTGTGCGCTGACTGCCCAAAGGGCCAATACGGCAGCTGGTACGGCCAGCATTTTCTTGATTAGATTCACACGTACACCCTCATGGTGGCTAGTCACGCCCGCGGCCACGGATTCGCAGGCGGCGCAAGTATAACGGGAACCCTGCCATACCGAAACAACCCTAGTGTCCAAAGGGTCTTAGCCGCGACAATCCGCCGCGCTGTACGCCTTAGAAGTTGGCCGGGGTCGCCGCACTGATCAGCCGGGCCGGCTCATCGTACGGATTACGGAAACGGTGCGGCTTGGTACTTTCAAAATAGTAGCTGTCGCCCGCTTCGAGGATAAAAGTTTCCAGGCCGACCACCAGTTCCAGACGACCTTCGAGAAGAATGCCGGTTTCTTCACCGTCATGGGTAAGCATCTCTTCACCGGTATCGGCACCCGGCGGATAGACCTCGTTGAGAAACGCGATCGCCCGGCTCGGGTGCGCCTTGCCGACCAGCTTCATGGTCACCGCACCGTCGGAAATATCGATCAGCTCGTGGGCTTTGTAGACGATCTGCGTGGGGTTTTCCGGCTGCAGTTCTTCAGAGAAGAACTCGACCATGGACATAGGAATACCGCCCAGCACTTTACGCAACGAGCTGATTGAAGGGCTGACGCTGTTCTTCTCGATCATCGAGATCGTGCTGTTGGTGACACCCGCACGTTTGGCGAGTTCACGCTGGGACAGGCCCTTGAGCTTGCGAATGGCTTGCAGTCGTTCACCGACGTCCAATGCTGGAGCCCTCCTAAACGAACGAGTGGGGTCGAAATTGAACGTTATCATCGCAACAGCGTTCAGTATTTACAACACTTCGACCCGCAGCCTGTCCGCTTTCGCGTCTCAATCGCCGATATAGTCCAGCGGCACGCGTTTGAGGTTGCAGAAAATCTGGTAGGGGATGTTGCCGGCATGCATGGCCACTTCGCTGGCCAGCACGTTTTTGCCCCACAGTTCGACCGGGCTGCCCAGGCCGGCTTCCGGCACGTCGGTGAGGTCGATGCAGAGCATGTCCATCGACACCCGGCCGATCAGCTGGGTGCGCTTGCCGGCCACCAGCACCGGGGTGCCGTTGGGTGCCTGACGTGGATAGCCATCGGCATAACCCATGGCCACTACACCGACCCGGGTCGGCCGCGGACTGATGAACTTGGCGCCATAGCCCACCGGCTCGCCGGCCGGCAGCTCACGCACGCTGATGACCCGCGATTGCACGGTCATCACCGGCTGCAGCCGGGCTGCCTCTGCCTGTGGTACTTCGAACGGCGTGGCGCCGTACAGCATCAGACCCGGACGCACCCAGTCGCTGGGCATGTTCGGCCAACCGAGCACCGCCGGCGAGTTGCGCAGGCTGACCTCGGCGCTCAGGCCCTGGCGGGCGCTCTGGAATACCGCGAGTTGCTCGTTGCTGGCTGCGCTGTCGAGTTCGTCGGCACGGGCGAAGTGGCTCATCAGCACGATGCGCGCGACCTTGCCGCTGGCCAGCAGACGCTGGTATGCCGCCTGATAGTCCTTGGCGTGCAGGCCAACCCGGTGCATGCCCGAGTCGAGCTTGAGCCACACGGTGATCGGTTTGCTCAACTGCGCCTGCTCGATGGCTTCGAGCTGCCACAACGAGTGCACCACGCACCACAGATCATGCTGGACGATCAGCGGCAGTTCGCTGGCTTCGAAAAAGCCTTCGAGCAGCAACACCGGTGCCTTGATTCCGGCCGCGCGCAACTCCAGTGCCTCTTCGATGCAAGCCACGGCAAAACCATCGGCTTGCTGCTCAAGCGCCAGGGCGCAACGCACGGCGCCATGACCATAGGCATCGGCCTTGATCACGGCCAGGGCTTTGGCACCGGTCAGTTCGCGGGCAAGTTGATAGTTGTGACGCAGGGCTTGTAGATCGATAAGGGCACGGGCAGGACGCATGACGGCAGCCTTCTGGGCAGTCTGGTTAGAAGTAAAAAGCCCGGTGCTCAATTGCAGCTGATGGGCCGCCAGCGGCACCGGGTGAGGGATTGCGGTTACGGCAGTGCGGCGACCACCGACAGCTCTACGAGGATTTCCGGCTCGCACAGCTTGGCTTCAACGGTGGCGCGGGCTGGTGCCACGCCTTTCGGCAGCCAGCTGTCCCAGACACTGTTCATGCCCTGAAAATGCGCATCGATGTCCTTCAGATAGATGGTCACCGAGAGCAAACGGCTCTTGTCGGTGCCCGCCAGATCCAGCAGACGCTCGATGTTGGCCAGGGTTTCACGGGTCTGCTGCTCAATCCCGGCATTCATGTCGTCGCCCACCTGGCCCGCCAGGTAGACGGTGCCGCTGTGGGTAACGATCTGACTCATGCGCTCATTGGTGAGCTGGCGCTGGATTGCCATGTTTTGCAGGCTCCTGATGTTTTCCGTAACGAGAGATATCGAGACCTTCGGCACTGATCTGCGGCTTTTTGCGCGCGATCAGGTCGGCCAGCAAGCGACCGGAACCGCAGGCCATGGTCCAGCCCAGTGTACCGTGACCGGTGTTGAGGAACAGGTTGCGGAACGGCGTGGCACCGACGATCGGCGTGCCGTCCGGAGTGGTCGGACGCAGGCCGGTCCAGAAACTGGCCTGGCTGAGGTCGCCGCCACGAGGATAAAGATCGTTGACGATCATCTCCAGGGTTTCGCGTCGACGCGGGTTCAGCGACAGGTCAAAACCGGCGATTTCAGCCATGCCGCCAACGCGGATGCGATTGTCGAAACGGGTGATCGCAACCTTGTAGGTCTCGTCGAGAATGGTCGAGGTCGGGGCCATGGCCGGGTCGGTGATCGGCACGGTCAGCGAGTAGCCCTTGAGCGGATAGACCGGGGCCTTGATGCCCAGCGGCTTGAGCAATTGCGGCGAGTAGCTGCCCAGCGCCAGCACGTAGCGGTCGGCGGTTTCCAGCTTGCCGTCGATCCACACGCCGTTGATACGGTCACCGGCGTAGTCCAGGCGCTGAATGTCCTGACCGAAGCGGAATTCGACACCGAGCTTGATCGCCATTTCCGCCAGGCGGGTGGTGAACAGCTGGCAGTCGCCGGTCTGGTCGTTAGGCAGGCGCAGGGCGCCGGCGAGAATGTCGGTGACGTTGGCCAGGGCCGGCTCGACGCGGGCGATGCCTGCGCGGTCGAGGACCTCATACGGCACACCGGACTGCTCGAGGACGGCGATGTCCTTGGCGGCGTTGTCCAGTTGCGCCTGGGTGCGGAACAGCTGGGTAGTACCCAGGGTGCGGCCTTCGTAGGCGATGCCGGTTTCGGCGCGCAGCTCGTCGAGGCAGTCGCGGCTGTACTCGGACAGACGGACCATGCGCTCTTTGTTCACGGCATAGCGGTTGGCGGTGCAGTTGCGCAGCATCTGCGCCATCCACAGGTATTGGTCGATGTCAGCGGTGGCTTTGATCGCCAGAGGCGCATGGCGCTCGAGCAGCCATTTGATGGCCTTGAGCGGTACGCCCGGCGCAGCCCAGGGCGAGGCGTAGCCTGGCGAGACCTGGCCGGCGTTGGCAAAGCTGGTTTCCATGGCGACGGCCGGTTGGCGGTCGACCACGACGACTTCAAAACCCTGCCGTGCCAGATAGTAGGCACTGGCGGTTCCGATCACACCGCTACCAAGTACCAGAACTCGCATGTTGATTACCCTCGACGCAGCGTACCGCTGACATTTGTTGTTAATGGCATAGATGCGCGCAGTATAGGAAGGTATGACCAGTGCATTTCACTATATAAAAGCCTATATTTGGCGAGAATTCTCGGCAATGTACGCTTTCACGGAGGGGCATCCACTATGAGAACCCAGCACCAAAGCAAACGTGAACTGGATAAGATTGACCGCAATATCCTGCGGATCCTGCAGGCAGATGGACGGATCTCGTTTACTGAACTGGGCGAAAAAGTCGGCCTGTCGACAACACCCTGCACCGAACGGGTCCGGCGCCTGGAGCGCGAAGGGATCATCATGGGCTACAACGCCCGGCTCAACCCGCAGCACCTCAAGGGGAGCCTGCTGGTATTCGTCGAAATCAGCCTGGACTACAAGTCGGGCGACACTTTCGAAGAGTTCCGCCGCGCGGTGCTGAAACTGCCTCACGTACTGGAATGCCACCTGGTTTCGGGCGACTTCGATTACCTGGTCAAGGCGCGGATCTCGGAGATGGCCTCTTACCGCAAGCTGCTCGGCGACATCCTGCTGAAGTTGCCGCACGTGCGCGAATCGAAGAGTTACATTGTCATGGAAGAGGTCAAAGAGAGCCTCAGCCTGCCGATTCCGGACTGAGGTTCAGACCAGCACCTGGCGGGTGCTGGCGATGTACTGGTGCACCAGCTTTTCGGCCTGGGGATCGATCATTTCGGCCGGGCCGCGACCATTGGGGCATGGCAGGCGCTCAGTGGTACCGAACAGCCGGCAGATCAGTGGCCGCTCTTCGTACACCGTGCAGCCGTTGGGCCCCAGGTGCACACAGTTGAGCTCGGCCAGGGCGGCCTCCTGCTCGGCGGCGCTTTTGCGTGGCAGCCGGGCCATTTCTTGCGAAGACGTAGTAACCGGCCCACAGCAGTCATGGCAACCGGGGACGCACTCGAACGACGGGATCTGGTCGCGCAGGAAACGGATCTTGTGGCTGTTGCAACTCATGGCGGCCTGCGGCGAAGAACGGGAAAGGCGCTATTTTGCCCCATGGTTGCCCGGTGCCGAAAGTGCAGCTTATCCTGCGTCAATTTTTCCAAACACTTAAAACCAGGACTCATCCATGAGCGCCCCTGTTCAATCGCCCGCTTCTCACGTCGCTTCCTACTACGCCGCCAGCAGCCTGCCACAGCCGGAGTATCCGCCGCTGCAGGGCGAATTGAGCTGCGACGTCTGTGTGGTTGGTGGCGGTTTTTCCGGGTTGAACACCGCGATCGAGCTGGCCGAGCGCGGCCTCAACGTGATCCTCCTTGAGGCCCGCAAGATCGGCTGGGGCGCCAGTGGGCGTAATGGCGGGCAACTGATTCGTGGCGTCGGCCACGGCCTTGATCAGTTCAGTCCAGTGCTGGGCAGCGATGGCGTGCGTGAGCTGAAACTGATGGGCCTGGAAGCGGTGGATATCGTCCGCCAGCGCATCGAGCGTCACGCCATCAGCTGCGACCTGACCTGGGGCTATTGCGACCTGGCCAACAAACCGAAAGACCTGCAGGGCTTCGCCGAAGACGCCGAGGAATTGCGCAGCCTGGGCTACCGCCATGAGCTGCGTCTGGTGCCACCTGATCAGATGCACACGGTGGTTGGCTCGGACCGCTATGTTGGCGGCCTGATCGACATGGGCTCGGGACATTTGCACCCGCTGAACCTGGCCTTGGGCGAAGCGGCGGTAGCCAACAAGCTGGGGGTTCGCCTGTTCGAGCAATCGGCGGTTACCCGCATCGACTATGGCTCGCAGGTACGGGTGCATACCGCACAAGGTTCGGTGCAAGCCAGCACGCTGGTGCTGGGCTGCAACGCCTACCTCAATGACCTGAATGCCGAACTGGGCGGCAAGGTACTGCCCGCCGGTAGCTACATCATCGCCACCGAACCCTTGAGCGAAGCGCAGGCGCACGACCTGCTGCCACAGAACATGGCGGTCTGCGATCAGCGCGTGGCCCTGGACTACTACCGCCTTTCCGCCGACCGGCGCCTGCTGTTCGGCGGTGCCTGCCATTATTCCGGACGCGATCCGCAGGATATCGCCGCGTACATGCGGCCGAAGATGCTCAAAGTATTCCCGCAACTGGCCGACGTACGCATCGACTACCAGTGGGGCGGCATGATCGGCATCGGCGCCAATCGCCTGCCGCAGATCGGCCGCCTGCCGGATCAGCCAAATGTGTACTTTGCCCAGGCCTACTCCGGCCACGGCCTCAACGCCACTCACCTGGCCGGCAAGTTGCTCGGTGAGGCCATCAGCGGCCAGCACAGCGGGCGCTTCGACCTGTTCGCCAAGGTGCCGCACATCACCTTCCCGGGCGGCAAACATCTGCGTTCACCGTTGCTCGCCTTGGGCATGCTCTGGCATCGGCTCAAAGAGCTGGTTTGAGGTAGAGAACGGTTGGAGCAGGCTTGCCCCGCGATTGCAAGCTGTCAGTCACATCGCATCGCGGGGCAAGCCCGCTCCCACCGAGGGTATTGCGCTCAGCCACGCCAGAAGGGTTTTAGCCCTTCCTCGCGCGCCTGTTCCGGCGTCAGGCCAACATCACGCAGTTGCTCGGGCGTCAGTTCCAGCAAGGCGCGGCGGCTGTGCCAACGGTGCGCCATCAGCCCCCAGCGCCCGAGCCCGGCCGGTACATCAAACAGCTGCAGACGCTGTTCACGGCTCAGTTCTTCCGCGTGTAATTTCAGGCGCACATCGCTCATACCGCTCATTGCTTGACTCCTCCGGGTTTGGATAACCGTAGGAAAAGCTTGCGCGCCTGAGCAAAAGCATTACAGATTCAAAACCTAGTTATTATTTCCATACAGAATTGGCAGTTTTCCTACTGAATGCTGTATTTTTTTGCCATCTGTATTGGTGATTAGCTGAAGCCTTCTGCGGGAGTATGCCGTGACCCTCTATGTCAACCTTGCCGAGCTGCTCAGCGCCCGCATCGAACAAGGCCTGTACCGCCCTGGCGACCGCTTGCCGTCGGTACGCGCCCTGAGTGTGGAACATGGCGTCAGCCTGAGCACCGTGCAGCAGGCCTATCGCCTGCTGGAAGACAATGGCCTGGCCGCGCCACGCCCCAAGTCCGGCTACTTCGTACCCACAGACCGTAGCCTGCCAGCCCTGCCCGCGGTAAGCCGGCCGGCGCAACGGCCGGTGGAAATTTCCCAGTGGGAACAGGTCATCGAGCTGATCCGCAGCGTGCCGAGCAAGGATGTGGTGCAACTGGGCCGCGGCATGCCCGATGTCGACAGCCCGACGCTCAAACCCCTGCTACGCAGCCTGGCCCAGCTCAGCCGCCGCCAGGACATGCCCGGCCTGTACTACGACACCATTTCCGGCACCCTGGCCCTGCGCGAACAGATCGCCCGGCTGATGCTCGACTCCGGCTGCAGCCTCGGCCCGGCCGACCTGGTGGTCACCACCGGTTGCCACGAAGCGCTGTCGACCAGCATCCGCGCGGTGTGCCAGCCCGGCGATATCGTCGCGGTGGACTCGCCGAGCTTTCACGGCGCCATGCAGACCCTCAAGGGCCTGGGCATGAAAGCCCTGGAAATCCCCACCGACCCGCTCACCGGCATTAGCCTCGAAGCCCTGGAGCTGGCCCTGGAACAATGGCCGATCAAGCTCATCCAGATCACCCCGAGCTGCAACAATCCGCTGGGTTACATCATGCCCGAGGCACGCAAGAATGCCTTGCTGACCCTCGCCCAGCGCTTTGACGTGGCAATCCTTGAAGACGACGTATACGGCGACCTGGCCTACACCTACCCACGCCCGCGCACGATCAAATCGTTCGACGAAGACGGCCGGGTACTACTCTGCAGTTCGTTTTCCAAGACCCTGGCACCGGGCCTGCGCATCGGCTGGGTCGCCCCCGGGCGCTACCTGGAGCGGGTGCTGCACATGAAGTACATCAGCACCGGCTGCACCGCAACGCAACCGCAACTGGCCATCGCCGACTTCATTGAAGCCGGGCACTACCAGCCGCATCTGCGGCGCATGCGCAGTCAGTATCAGCGCAGCCGCGACCAGATGAGCGACTGGGTCACTCGCTACTTTCCCCCCGGCACCCGTGCCAGCCGGCCGCAGGGTGGTTTCATGCTGTGGATAGAATTGCCGGAAAGTTTCGACACCCTGCGCCTGAACCGGGCTTTACTGGGGCAAGGCGTACAGATTGCCGTGGGCAGTATTTTTTCCGCCTCGGGCAAGTACCGTAACTGCCTGCGAATGAATTTCGCCGCCCGCCCTACCGCCGAAATCGAAGCGGCAGTGCGCAAGGTTGGCGAGACCGCCATTCGTCTACTGGCCGAAGCCGCAAGCGACGGGTAACTTTCCGCCGCCGTTCGCGGTCGATATCCATAAGTCCCTGTCGTGAAGGATTCATTGCCTTGATAAGCCCGCGTGCGCTGCCCTTGCTGCTGTCGCTGATGCTCGGCCTGAGCGGATGCGCCAGTGTCAGCCAGGCCCGCGATGTCAGTCAGGCGCTGCCAGCCAGTGACTCGGCCTTCGGGCGCTCAGTGCAGCGTCAGGCCTCCGCCTACGAAGGACGCTCGGGTTTTCGCCTACTGCCCAACAGCAATGAAGCGTTTCGCGCGCGGGCCGAGCTGATTCGCAACGCCCAGTCGAGCATCGACCTGCAGTACTACATCGTCCACGACGGTCTCAGCACCCGCGCCCTGGTCCACGAGCTGCTGCAGGCCGCCGACCGCGGTGTGCGGGTTCGTATCCTGCTCGATGACACCACCAGCGACGGCATCGACGACAAGATGGCCACCCTCGCCGCGCACCCGAACATCCACATCCGCGTCTTCAACCCGCTGCACCTGGGGCGCAGCACCGGTGTGACCCGGGCGGTGGGCCGCCTGTTCAATCTCAACCTGCAACACCGGCGCATGCACAACAAGCTGTGGCTGGTGGACAACAGCATGGCCATCGTCGGCGGCCGGAATATTGGCGATGAGTACTTCGACGCCGAGCCTAACCTGAACTTCACCGATATCGACCTGTTAGGGGTGGGGCCGGTTGCCGAACAACTCGGGCACAGCTTCGATCAGTACTGGAACAGTGCCCTGAGCCGGCCGATTGGCGACTTCCTCATGACCCAGCCTGACGCCAATGACCTGCGCGCCAGCCGCCAGCGCCTGGAAGCGTCGCTGGCCGAAGCCGAAGTCGAGCGTAAAGCGCTGTATGACCGCCTGATGTCGTACAAAACCAACCCGCGCCTGGGCGTCTGGCGCAATGAACTGATCTGGGCCCACAACCAGGCGCTGTGGGATGCACCGAGCAAGGTCCTGGCCCGCGATGAGCCGGACCCGCAACTACTGATGACCCACCAGCTGGCACCTGACATGAACGGCGTCCAGCACGAACTGATCCTGATCTCGGCCTACTTCGTGCCTGGCGAGCCCGGCCTGCTGTACCTGACCAGCCGCGCCGATGCCGGCGTCTCGGTCAAGCTGCTGACCAACTCCCTGGAGGCCACCGATGTGCCGGCGGTACATGGTGGTTACGCGCCTTATCGCAGGGCATTGCTGGAACATGGCGTGCATCTGTATGAACTGCGTCGGCAACCGGGCGACCCCGGCTCCAAGCGCGCCCTGCACATCTACGGCAGCTCCGACTCAAGCCTGCACAGCAAGGCGATCATCTTCGACCGGCGCAAGACCTTCATCGGCTCGTTCAACTTCGACCCCCGCTCGGTGCTGTGGAACACCGAGGTCGGCGTGCTGGTCGACAGCCCCGAACTCGCCGAGTACACCCGCGACCTGGCGGTCCAGGGCATGGCCGCAGCGCTGAGTTACCAGCCGCAGCTGGTCAACGGCGAACTGGTCTGGGTGACCGAAGACAATCACCAGCTGCACACCCTGACCACTGAGCCCGGAGGCCTGTGGCGCCGCTTCAACGCCTGGATCAGCAAGGCTGTAGGCCTGGAGCGGATGCTCTAGACCGGCGCCGGCTCGAAGGCATTCGGGCGCCGCGCGAGCAGCACCAGGCCGGCAGCACCGGCAGCCATCAGCAGCGGCAAGGCATGACCACTGACCCACTGGCTGCCGGCACCGGCAACCAGTGGCCCGATCAGGCAACCAATCCCCCAAAGCTGCGCGACATGAGCATTGGCCCGTACCAGCGCATCATCGCGGTAACGCTCGCCAATCAGCACCAGTGACAAAGTGAACAAACCACCGGCACTGGCGCCGAACAACACCCACAACGGCCAGATCGCCCAGGTTTGCAACATCAGCGGGATCGCCAGGCTCGACAACAGCAGCATCAACGCGCAACCGCTGAACAGCGTGCGCCGCGACATGCGATCGGCCAGCGCGCCAATCGGCAGCTGCAGCAGCGCATCACCGACCACTACCGTGCTGACCATGAACAGAGCAATCTCGGTGCTGAAGCCCTGCTGCAGGCAATACACCGGCAACAGGGTCAGGATCATCGCCTCGAACGCAGCGAACAGGGCAATTGCCCAGGCAATGACCGGCAAACGCCGGCAGAAACCGATCAGGTCCAGCAAGGTCACGCTGCACGCCTCTGCGCTCGGCGCGCCGTCACGTCCCAACAGCACCAGCGGTGCCAACAGCAGCAAGCCGGCACCGATCCAGAAACCGAGGTCGTCTTCCGAACCCATTACCCCCAGCAGCAACGGCCCGGCCAGCTGGCTCAAGGCATAACTACTGCCGTACAAGGCCACCAAGCGCCCGCGCCACTGCTCGATCACCAACTGGTTGATCCAGCTTTCGCCGAGGATGAACACAATGGTCAGGATCATGCCGATCAGCAGGCGCAGCACCAGCCACAACGGGTAGCTGGGCAACAGCGCCAGCAGGCCGATCGACAATGCTCCAGCCCACAGGCACAGACGCATCAACCCCGGCGTGCCAAAGCGCGCAGCGAGCCGGCTGGACAGGCTGGCACCGAGCAATACGCCAATCGCCGGCATCGCCGCCATCACGCCAATGGCAAAGCTGCCGTAGCCCCAGCTTTCCAGACGCAAGGACACCAGCGGCATGCTCACGCCCAGCGCCAGGCCGACACTGAGCACCGCCGTCAGCACGGCGAAATAGGTTCCCCAACGCATTGCAGCCTCCCAGGCTGTCGTGGTTCTGCAGAAACAACACAGCCGGACCTGCTGCGAGCAAGGTCCGGCTGTGAACGGGATCGCGCGGTTGCGGTTACAGCTTGATCCAGGTCGCCTTCAGCTCGGTGTACTTGTCCAGTGCGTGCAAGGACTTGTCACGGCCGTTGCCCGACTGCTTGAAGCCACCGAACGGTGCGGTCATGTCGCCGCCGTCGTACTGGTTGACCCAGACGCTACCGGCACGCAGTGCCTTGGCGGTCAGGTGAGCCTTGGAGATATCCGCAGTCCACACACCGGCAGCCAGGCCGTACGGGGTGTCGTTGGCGATGTTGATCGCTTCTTCAACGCTGTCGAAGGTAATGACCGACAGTACTGGGCCGAAGATTTCTTCCTTGGCAATGCGCATGGCGTTGCTGACGCCGTCGAAAATGGTCGGCTCGACGTAGGTGCCACCGGTTTCTTCGAGGATACGCTTACCACCGACCAGCAGTTTGGCGCCGTCACTGTGACCGGCTTCGATGTACGACAGCACGGTGTTCATCTGCTGGCTATCGACCAGCGCGCCGACGGTGGTGGCAGGGTCCAGCGGGTTGCCCGGTTTCCAGGCCTTGAGGGCCTCGAGTACCAGCGGCAGGAACTTGTCCTTGATCGAACGCTCGACCAGCAGACGGGAACCGGCGGTGCAGACTTCGCCCTGGTTGAAGGCGATGGCGCTGGCGGCAGCTTCGGCAGCGGCGTTGAGGTCCGGGGCGTCGGCGAAGACGATGTTCGGGCTCTTGCCACCGGCTTCCAGCCAGACGCGCTTCATGTTCGACTCACCGGCGTAGATCATCAATTGCTTGGCGATCTTGGTCGAACCGGTGAACACCAGGGTGTCGACGTCCATGTGCAGGGCCAGGGCCTTGCCGACGGTGTGGCCGTAGCCTGGCAGCACGTTGAGCACGCCAGCCGGAATACCGGCTTCGATTGCCAGCTGGGCAATACGGATGGCGGTCAACGGCGATTTTTCCGAAGGTTTGAGCACTACCGAGTTACCGGTGGCCAGCGCCGGGCCGAGTTTCCAGCAAGCCATCAGCAGCGGGAAGTTCCACGGCACGATGGCGGCAACCACACCCACAGGCTCGCGGGTCACCAGACCCAGCTGATCGTGCGGGGTAGCCGCGACTTCGTCGTAGATCTTGTCGATCGCTTCACCGTTCCAGCTCAGGGCCTGGGCGGCACCCGGTACGTCGATGGTCAGCGAATCGTTGATTGGCTTACCCATGTCCAGGGTTTCCAGCAGCGCCAGCTCTTCGACGTTCGCGTTGAGCAGGGCAGCGAAACGGATCATGGTGGCTTTGCGCTTGGCCGGGGCCAGACGCGACCAGACGCCGGACGCGAAAGTAGCGCGGGCGTTTTCTACGGCACGCTGGGCATCGGCTTCATCACAGCTGGCGACCTGCGCCAGCAGGCGGCCGTCGACCGGGCTGAGGCATTCGAACGTCGCGCCGGAAACGGCGGCGGTGTATTCACCATTGATGAAAGCGCGGCCTTCGATTTTCAGTTGTTGGGCACGCTGTTCCCAATCCGCACGAGTCAGGGTGGTCATACGAAACTCCTCCTCTTGTTAAGGTGCAGTGCCGCACGAGGGCTCACGGGCACTGTCAAAAATTCTGGCTTGGGCGAGCTACGCGCACAGGCACCTGCCACCCTAAACCACTGGCGACCCAATTATCAATATATTTGACATAATCGCACCAAACGCCTACTGATGTTCATTTTATTAAACAAACAAGAGACATAGCCATGCGCATAGACCAGATCATCGACTTCGCCCAGGTGCTCACCGAGGCCGAACGTTATCGCCCGGCAGCCGAAAAAATCCTCAAGGGCGATCCTGAGCAAGCGGTCTACAACCACTACTCCAGCCCCTGCGGCCAGTTTGCAGCCGGGGTCTGGGAAGGCGCCGTAGGCCAATGGACCGTCAATTACACTGAACACGAGTACTGCGAGATCGTTCAGGGCGTTTCGGTGCTGCGCGATGCAGACGGCGGCGCGAAAACCCTGCGCGCCGGTGATCGCTTTGTGATCCCGGCAGGCTTCAAGGGCACCTGGGAAGTGCTGGAGCCGTGCCGCAAGATCTACGTGATGTTCGAACAGAAATAACGGCATCGCAGGCGTGTGGGAAACCACTGTGGGAGCCTGCGATCGACCGCGAAGCGGTCGTAAAACTCGAGACCACAATGCTGCTGATACACCGCATTCACCGGTTTTGCTGCCGCTTTGCGGCAGATCGCGGGGCAAGGCCCGCTCCCACAGTGGTGTGCCCCACAGCCCATAAAAAAAGGGCCCGTATCCAGAGATACGGGCCCTTTTTTCGTCAGCCGGATCAATTACTTGATCTTGGCTTCCTTGTAGATCACGTGCTTGCGAACAACCGGATCGAATTTTTTGATTTCGATTTTGTCCGGAGTGGTGCGCTTGTTCTTGTCGGTGGTGTAGAAGTGGCCGGTATTAGCGGTCGACACCAGACGGATCAATTCACGCATGATTCTCTCCCTTAGACCTTAGCGCCGTTACGGCGAATGTCGACCAGAACGGCATCGATGCCGCGCTTGTCGATGATGCGCATGCCTTTGGCAGATACGCGCAGACGCACGAAACGCTTCTCGGACTCGACCCAGAAGCGATGATGCTGCAGGTTCGGCAGGAAACGACGACGGGTTTTGTTGTTTGCGTGGGAAATGTTATTCCCGGTTACCGGACCCTTACCGGTAACTTGACAGACTCTCGACATGCCTCAGCCCTCTAAAACCACATGCCCAACCCGGCATGGGTTGGCCGCTTAATCTCTCAGTCTTTGGCGCCAGGCGCCGTGTTTCTTCAGGGTCTTATCGACTCAATCAACAGATGCGACAAGCCGAGCCCCTAGAAAAGAGCGCTGCTTTATACCAGAAAGACCAAAGCACAACAACAGAAGATGTGTTTTGCCTTGCTGGGCGACACGCCGGAGCAGCATAACGACTGGCCCGGCAAGGTGTCGACCACTCGTCGCACGATTGGCAAAAAAGGCTATGGTCATTTCCGGCTTGGCACACTAGGGTAAGACTTTTCCAGACTGCACTGGCAGATGGGCCATCGATCAGCCAAGGATTCCTCATGCGTGCTGCCGCTCTACCCCTGTTGTTCGCCACCCTGCTCGGCCCCGCACTCGCCCAGGCGGCCGCGTTGAGTGTGTGTACCGAAGCCAGCCCTGAAGGCTTCGATGTGGTTCAGTACAACTCGCTGACCACCACCAATGCCTCGGCCGATGTGCTGATGAACCGCCTGGTCGAGTTCGATGCCGCAAAAGGCCAGGTGGTGCCAAGCCTGGCCGAGAGCTGGACGGTTTCGCCCGATGGCCTGATCTACGAGTTCAAGCTGCGCCCAGAGGTGAAGTTTCACAGCACCGGCTACTTCAAGCCCAGCCGCACCCTGGACGCCGACGACGTCCTGTTCAGCTTCCAGCGCATGCTCTACCCCGCGCACTCCTGGCACAAGATCGCTCAGAGCGGCTACCCGCACGCCCAATCGCTGCAGTTACCGAGCCTGATCAAGCAGATCGACGCTGTCGACCCGCTGACCGTGCGCTTCACCCTTGACCACGCGGACGCGACCTTCCTGGCCACCCTGAGCATGGGCTTCGCCTCGATCTATTCCGCCGAATATGCCGACCAGTTGCTCAAGGCCGGTACGCCGGAAAAGCTCAACAGCCAACCGATCGGCACCGGCCCGTTCGTGTTCAACCGCTTCCAGAAGGATGCGGTGATCCGCTACCGGGCCAACCCGGACTACTTTGCCGGCAAGCCCGCAGTCGATCCGCTGATCTTCGCCATTACCCCGGACGCCAACGTGCGCCTGCAGAAGCTCAAGCGCAACGAGTGCCAGATCGCCTTGTCGCCCAAACCGCTGGATATCGCCGCCGCCAGCGAAGATCCGACACTGAAGGTAGAAAAGACCGAAGCCTTCATGACGGCTTTCGTCGCTATCAATAGCCAGCACGCACCGCTGGACAAGCCCGAGGTGCGCCAGGCCATCAACCTGGCGTTCGACAAGGCCAGCTACCTCAAAGCGGTGTTCGAAGACACTGCGGTCGCCGCCAATGGCCCCTACCCGCCCAATACCTGGAGCTACGCCAAGGACCTGCCGGGCTACCCCACCGACCTGGACAAAGCCCGCGCGCTGCTAGGCAAGGCTGGCCTTAAAGACGGCTTCAGCACCACCATCTGGACCCGTCCGCAGGGCAGCCTGCTCAACCCCAACCCGAGCCTCGGCGCGCAGTTGCTCCAGGCAGACCTGGCCAAGATCGGCATCAAGGCCGAGATCCGGGTGATCGAATGGGGCGAGCTGATCCGCCGCGCCAAGGCTGGCGAGCATGACCTGCTGTTCATGGGTTGGGCCGGTGACAACGGCGATCCGGATAACTTCCTCAGCCCGCAGTTCGCCTGCGCGGCGGTGAAGTCCGGGACCAACTTTGCCCGCTATTGCGACCAGCGCCTTGACCAGCTGATCAGTGCTGGCAAGACCACCACCGACCAGAGCGTGCGTAGCCGTCTTTACCAACAGGCCCAGACGCAGATCCAGCAGCAGGCGCTGTGGCTGCCGCTGGCGCACCCTACCGCGGCGGCGCTTCTACGCAAGGACGTGCAGGGTTACCAGGTCAGTCCGTTCGGCCGCCAGGACTTCGCCAAGGTCAGTTCGACGCGTTGAACCAGCCATGCTCGACCATCGACAGCGGTTCACCATCGCCGACGATGAAGTGGTCGAGCACGCGAATGTCGACCAGTTCCAGTGCCTTCTTGAGCCGATGTGTAAGGTGCACATCGGCTTGGCTAGGCTCTGCGATACCTGACGGATGGTTGTGGCAGAGGATCAACGCAGCGGCATTGTGAGCCAGCCCGCGCTTGAGCACTTGCCTGGGGTACACGCTGGTGCTGTCGATAGTGCCGCGAAATAACACCTCAAAACCGAGTAAGCGGTGTTTATTGTCGAGAAACAGACATGCGAACACTTCATGAGGCTCATGCCGTAGCTGAGCCTTGAGGTAATCTTTGACCGCCTGCGGGCTCTGCAGAGCGGAACCGCGACGCAGCCGATCCGCCAGATGGCGTCGCGACATCTCCATGACCGCTTGCAACTGGGCGAACTTTGCAGGGCCGAGACCAAACTCCTGGTTGAATCGCTTGCCGTCCGCTTCCAGCAATCCGCGCAATCCACCGAACTGCCCAAGTAGATGTCGGGCAAGATCAACAGCGCTATAACCTCTCACACCCGTGCGCAGAAAAATCGCCAGCAACTCGGCATCCGAAAGACTGAATGCGCCTTGCTCCAACAACTTTTCCCGCGGCCGCTCCGCCACAGGCCAATCTCTGATACTCATCCTGCCTCCCTGTCCATCGGTTACTGCTCCTGTGTTTCAGCCCTGTGCTACATTACCCGCTCTTTTTTACGCGACGATTCGGCCTGGGGAGGCGTCGTCGCCGCGTGTAATCATTGAGCAAAAGGCAAGCCTATGCAGCGGCTGTATCGTAAGCGCATCGTTCTCGGCGTCGGCGGCGGCATCGCCGCCTACAAGAGTGCCGAACTGGTCCGCCGACTCCTGGAACACGGTGCGCAGGTGCGTGTCGTCATGACCCGCGGCGGCGCGGAGTTCATCACCCCGCTCACCCTGCAAGCACTGTCCGGTCACCCGGTGCACATGGATCTATTGGACCCTGCTGCCGAAGCGGCGATGGGCCATATCGAACTGGCCAAGTGGGCCGATCTGGTACTGATTGCCCCGGCCACCGCCGACCTGCTGGCGCGTATGGCCCAGGGCGTCGCCGACGACCTGCTGACCACCCTGGTGCTGGCCACCGACGCCACCGTGGCCGTCGCCCCGGCGATGAACCAGGCCATGTGGCGCGATCCGGCCACCCAGGCCAACCTCGAACTGCTGCAAAGCCGCGACATCAAGGTGTTCGGCCCGGCCTCCGGCAGTCAGGCCTGTGGCGATGTTGGCCTCGGCCGCATGCTCGAGGCCACCGACCTGGCCTGGTGCGCCGCCGAAAGCTTCAAGCGCGAATCGCTGACCGGCAAACACATCGTGATCACTGCCGGACCGACCCAGGAAAACATCGATCCGGTGCGCTACATCACCAACCACAGCTCCGGAAAAATGGGCTTTGCCCTGGCTGAGGCAGCTGTGGAAGCCGGCGCCAAGGTGACCCTGATCAGTGGCCCGGTGCACCTGCCAACGCCCGACCGGGTTACCCGTATCGACGTGGTCAGCGCCCGCGACATGCTGGCTGCCTGCGAAGCGGCGATGCCCTGCGACATTTTCATCGCCTCGGCCGCAGTCGCAGACTACCGTCCAGAGGTGGTCGCACCACAGAAACTCAAGAAAGACCCTACGACAGGTGACGGCCTGCTGCTGCAGATGGTCCGCAACCCGGACATTCTCGCCAGCATCGCCACCCGCCCCGATCGCCCGTTCAGCGTCGGCTTCGCCGCCGAGACCGAACACCTGCTCGACTACGCTGCGCGCAAGCTCAAAGACAAGAACCTCGACCTGATTGTCGCCAACGATGTGGCCAACCCCAGCATCGGCTTCAACAGCGAGGAAAACGCCTGCAGCGTGATCGATCGCCAGCTTCACGAAACACTCTTCGCACAGACCAGCAAGGGCAAGATCGCCCGTCAGCTGGTTGCTTTCATCGCCGAACGTCTCAACCAGGTTTAATTCTGCATGCACGCTCTACAAGCCAAGATTCTCGATCCACGCATCGGCGGCGAATTCCCGCTGCCGCAGTACGCTACTCCAGGCTCCGCCGGTCTCGACCTGCGCGCCATGCTCAAAGAAGACACCGTGCTGGAGCCGGGTCAGACTGTACTGATCCCTACCGGTCTGTCGGTCTACATCGGCGACCCGGGCCTTGCCGCGCTGATCCTGCCGCGCTCGGGCCTGGGCCACAAGCACGGCATCGTGCTGGGTAACCTGGTCGGCCTGATCGACTCCGACTACCAGGGCGAGCTGATGGTTTCCTGCTGGAACCGCGGCCAGACCCCGTTCACCATCACCATCGGCGAGCGCATTGCACAACTGGTCCTGGTACCTGTGGTGCAGGCTCATTTCGACATCGTCGAAGCCTTCGACGAAAGCCAGCGTGGCGCTGGCGGCTTTGGCCATTCCGGCAGCAACTGATCCACTCGCTGCCCACGGTGCGCCAAGGATGGCGAACTCTCTGGCGAAATGACCGTCAAAGCGTTCAGTTTGAGCCTGCCCTGCACGCCCTCGATATTGGAGCTCCCCAGAGATGAACGACATGGCACACCTGGTACCCGCACTCCCGGAAAGCATCTTCCGCGCCTATGACATCCGTGGCGTGGTCGGTGACACCCTGACTGCAGAGACCGCCTACTGGATCGGCCGCGCCATCGGTGCACAAACCCTGGCCCAGGGCGAACCGAACATCGCGGTCGGCCGTGACGGCCGCCTGTCCGGCCCGATGCTGGTCGAGCAATTGATCAAAGGCCTGGTCGAGGCCGGCTGCAACGTCAGCGATGTCGGCCTGGTGCCGACCCCTGCCCTGTACTACGCCGCCAACGTCCTGGCCGGCAAGTCCGGAGTGATGCTCACCGGCAGCCACAACCCGCCGAACTACAACGGTTTCAAGATCGTCATTGCCGGCGACACCTTGGCCAACGAACAGATCCAGGCCCTGTTGACCCGCCTGAAGAGCAACGACCTGAGCCGCGGCGAAGGCAGCGTCGAGAAAGTCGAAATCCTCGATCGCTATTTCCAGCAGATCACTGGCGACATCAAGCTGGCGAAAAAACTCAAAGTCGTCGTCGATTGCGGCAACGGTGCGGCCGGCGTAATTGCCCCGCAACTGATCGAAGCCCTGGGCTGCGAAATGATCCCGTTGTTCTGCGAAGTCGACGGCAACTTCCCTAACCATCACCCGGATCCGGGCAAACCCGAGAACCTGGTCGACCTGATTGCCAAGGTCAAGGAAACCGGTGCCGACCTCGGCCTGGCCTTCGATGGCGATGGCGACCGTGTCGGCGTGGTGACCAACACCGGCAGCATCGTCTACCCCGATCGCCTGCTGATGCTGTTTGCCCAGGACGTGCTTGAGCGCAACCCGGGCGCCGAGATCATCTTCGACGTCAAATGCACCCGCCGCCTGACCCCGCTGATCGAGCAATACGGTGGCCGCGCGCTAATGTGGAAGACCGGTCATTCGTTGATCAAGAAGAAGATGAAGCAAACCGGCGCCTTGCTGGCCGGCGAGATGAGCGGACACATTTTCATCAAGGAACGCTGGTACGGTTTCGACGACGGCATCTACAGTGCCGCGCGCCTGCTGGAGATCCTCAGCAAGGCCAAAACCGATGCTGAACAGCTGTTCGCCGCGTTCCCGAATGATATTTCCACACCGGAAATCAATATTGATGTGACCGACGAGGGTAAATTCAGCATCATTGATGCACTGCAACGCGAAGCCGACTGGGGCCAAGACGCCAACCTGACCACCATTGACGGTGTGCGGGTCGACTATCCCCACGGCTGGGGTCTGGTTCGCGCCTCCAACACCACACCGGTGCTGGTACTGCGCTTCGAGGCCGACAATGACGCCGAACTGCAGCGTATCCAGGAAGTCTTCCGCGCCCAGTTGAAGCGCGTTGCTCCTGATCTGCAACCCAAGTTCTGACTGACTATCTGTTCCAACTGGAGCCCTGCATGACCCTCGATCGCGATGCCGCCACCCATGTCGCCCAGGTTTTGTCCGAAGCGCTGCCTTACATCCGCCGTTTTGTCGGCAAGACCCTGGTGATCAAATACGGCGGCAACGCGATGGAGAGCGAAGAGCTCAAAACCGGTTTTGCCCGCGATGTGGTGCTGATGAAAGCGGTCGGCATCAACCCGGTGGTCGTGCATGGCGGCGGCCCGCAGATCGGTGATCTGCTCAAGCGCCTGTCGATCGAAAGCCACTTCATCGATGGCATGCGCGTCACCGACGCCCAGACCATGGACGTGGTCGAGATGGTCCTCGGCGGCCAGGTGAACAAGGACATCGTCAACCTGATCAACAGCCATGGCGGCAGCGCCATCGGCCTGACCGGTAAAGACGCCCAGCTGATCCGTGCGAAAAAACTGACCGTTACCCGTCAGACGCCAGAGATGACCACCCCGGAAATCATCGATATCGGTCATGTCGGCGAAGTTACCAGCGTCAACACCGACCTGCTGAACATGCTGGTCAAAGGTGACTTCATCCCGGTCATCGCGCCGATCGGCGTCGGTGCCAACGGCGAGTCGTACAACATCAACGCCGACCTGGTCGCAGGCAAGGTGGCCGAAGCACTGAAAGCTGAAAAGCTGATGCTGCTGACCAACATCGCCGGCCTGATGGACAAGCAAGGCACCGTGCTCACCGGCCTGACCACCGAGCAGGTCAACGAGCTGATCGCTGACGGCACCATCTACGGCGGCATGCTGCCGAAGATCCGCTGCGCCCTGGAAGCAGTGCAAGGCGGCGTCAACAGCTCGCACATCATCGATGGCCGGGTGCCGAATGCGGTACTGCTGGAGATCTTTACCGACAGTGGTGTCGGTACCCTGATCACCAACCACAAGCCTCGCTAAGGCTTTCAATCGCGGGGCGACACGTTGGCTTGCCCCGCGATATCCCACCTAGAATCCAGATCTCTCCTACTTCTCAAGTAAATTGCCGGCCAGCCGACACTGATGGCACAATGCAATCAGATGCAAACCATTTGTATTTACCTGGGAGAAGTAGCGTGAAATATGCGTCACATGGACTCGTGCTGGCAGCTGCCGTCGTACTTGGGTCGATAGCAGGCTGTGCAACCGAAACCTCCAGAGCCGTCGCTGTACAGCAGGTTGAAAGCGTCAACCGCCCCTACAGCGGACTGCGCACCCCCATTGCCGTAGGCAAGTTCGACAACCGCTCCAGCTATATGCGCGGCATTTTCTCCGACGGCGTCGACCGTCTTGGTGGTCAGGCCAAGACCATCCTGATCACTCACCTGCAGCAGACCAACCGGTTCAACGTGCTGGACCGCGACAATATGGGTGAGATCCAGCAGGAAGCAGCCATCAAGGGTCAGGCGCAGCGCCTCAAGGGTGCCGACTTCGTGGTCACCGGCGACGTGACCGAGTTCGGCCGCAAGGAAGTCGGTGACCGTCAGTTGTTCGGCATTCTCGGCCGCGGTAAAACCCAGGTCGCCTACGCCAAGGTGGCATTGAACATCGTCAACATCAGCACCTCCGAAGTGGTCTATTCGAGTCAGGGTGCCGGTGAATTTGCCCTGTCCAACCGTGAAGTCATCGGCTTCGGCGGTACCGCCAGCTACGACTCCACCCTCAACGGCAAGGTCCTCGACCTGGCCATGCGCGAAGCAGTCAACAAACTGGTCGGCGCAGTGGAAAGCGGTGCCTGGAAACCTGCCAACCAGTAAGCAGCCTCCGTTCACAAGGACGAACATAGAATGAGAAGCGCAATTTTTTCCTGGCGCACGGGCGCCGGCATCCTGCTGGGCAGCATCCTGCTGACCGGCTGCACCACCCAGAAGCCCCTGTACCAGTGGGAGAGCTATCAACCTCAGGTATACCAATACTTCAAAGGGGAGTCGAAGGAAGCCCAAGTCGAAGCCCTGGAGCGCGATCTGCAGAAGATCCGCGCCAAGAATGGAGCCGTACCACCGGGCTACCACGCCCAGCTTGGCCTGCTCTACTCGAGCCTGGGCAAAGATGATCAGATGATTCAGCAGTTCCAGACCGAGAAGGTTCTGTTCCCAGAGTCGACCGCGTATATGGACTTCTTGATGAAGAACGCACGGCAAGGAGCCAAACAGTGATCAATCGTGTTCTCAAACTGGTTGTCGGCGCATGCATTCTGTCGCTGTTCGCCGGCTGCGCCGAACGCAAGACCATCGACTACTCGGCGTTCAAGCAAGCTCACCCGCGCTCGATCCTGATTCTGCCACCGCTGAACGAGTCACCGGACGTGAAAGCCAGCTATAGCATGCTGTCGCAGGTGACCTACCCGCTGGCCGAAGCGGGTTACTATGTGTTGCCGGTAGCGCTGGTCGACGAGACTTTCCGCCAGAACGGCCTGAGCACTCCGGCCGACATCCACCAACTGCCGACGAAGAAACTCAATGAGATTTTCGGTGCGGATGCCGCGCTATATGTAACGGTTAGCGACTACGGCACCCGCTACATGGTGATCAGCAGCGCTTCAATCGTCACCGCCAGCGCCAAGCTGGTGGACCTGAAGAGCGGCACCACCCTATGGACCGGTACGGCCACCGCGTCCAGCGAAGAAGGCAACAACAACGCTGGCGGCCTGGTCGGCATGCTGATCACTGCTGCGGTCAAGCAGATCATCAACAGCACCTTGGATGATGCCAGTTATCCGATTGCCGGCATGACCGGGGCACGCCTGCTGACGCCCTATCAGAACGGCGGGATCCTCTACGGCCCTCGCTCACCGAAGTACGGTACCGACTGATGAAAAAAACGGGCCGCTTGAGCGGCCCGTTTTCATTCAGATCCCGTACTGCGCACGGTAGGCCTCAACAGCCGGCAGATGCTGTTTGAGCGCCGGGTCGTCGGCGAGGAACTCCAGCACCTGGGTCAGCGAAACGATGCTGACCACCGGAATACCGAAGTCGCGCTCCACTTCCTGGATCGCCGACAGCTCACCGTTACCGCGTTCCTGGCGGTTCAACGCGATCAGAACACCAGCGGCCTTGGCCTGCTGGCCCTGGATGATCTGCATGACTTCGCGGATCGCAGTGCCAGCGGTGATCACGTCGTCGATGATCAGCACGTCGCCGGTCAGCGGTGCGCCGACCAGGCTGCCACCTTCGCCGTGTGCCTTGGCTTCTTTACGGTTGAAGCACCATGGCAGGTCGAGGTCATGATGCTCGGCCAGCGCTACGGCAGTGGCTGCCGCCAGGGGGATACCCTTATAGGCCGGGCCGAACAGCACATCGAACGGAATCTTGCTGTCGACAATCGCCGCTGCATAGAAACGCCCGAGCTGAGCCAGGGCCGAACCACTGTTGAACAGGCCGGCATTGAAGAAATACGGGCTGGTGCGCCCGGATTTGAGGGTGAATTCACCGAAGCGCAGAACCCCGCGGTCGATGGCAAAACGAATGAAGTCGCGCTGATACGGCTGCATGAAGAGTCCCGGATACCACGGATTTAGCTAAATGAGTACAGCTCGGGTATCATACACGCACGAGATTTTTGGGGCCATTTATGCGGATCATCAGTGTGAACGTTAATGGCATTCAGGCTGCCGTTGAGCGTGGTTTGCTCAGCTGGCTACAAGCCCAGAATGCTGACGTCATCTGCCTTCAGGATACCCGCGCCTCGGCCTTTGAACTCGACGACCCAGCTTTCCAGCTTGATGGCTACTTCCTTTATGCCTGCGACGCAGAAGTTCCCGCCCAAGGCGGCGTGGCGCTTTATTCGCGGTTGCAGCCCAAGGCAGTCATCAGCGGCCTGGGCTTCGAGACAGCCGACCGCTACGGACGTTACCTGCAGGCCGATTTCGACAAGGTAAGCATCGCAACGCTGCTGCTGCCTTCGGGAATGAACGGCGACGAAGACTTGAACCAGAAGTTCAAGTTGATGGACGACTTCGCCAAGTACCTGGACAAGCAGCGACGCAAACGTCGCGAATACATCTATTGCGGCTCGTTGTACGTGGCGCAGCAGAAGCTCGACGTCAAGAACTGGCGCGATGGCCAGCAGTCGCCGGGCTTCCTGGCGCCGGAACGGGCCTGGATGGACACCGTCGTCGGTGACATGGGTTATGTCGACGCCCTGCGCGAAGTCAGCCGTGAAGGCGACCAGTACAGCTGGTGGCCAGACAACGAACAGGCCGAGATGCTCAACCTGGGCTGGCGTTTCGACTACCAGCTGCTGACCCCGGGCCTGCGCCGCTTCGTGCGTAGCGCGCGCCTGCCGCGTCAACCGCGCTTCTCCCAGCACGCGCCACTGATCGTGGACTACGACTGGACGCTGACGATCTGATTCGTTCAGGCACAAAAAAACCGACATCACGTCGGTTTTTTTGTGCCTGCTGTCAGCTGATCATTATTTGATCGGCCGCCAGGTCAACGGATAGCGATAGGGCTGACCATCGTTGGCCTTGACCCCGGCAACGATCGTGAGAACCAGCACGGCAACCATCAACATGCCGAACAACACGATCCCCACCAGCACAAACATCAGCGCAAAGCAGATGATCGAGGCCAGAAACACGGTGAGCTGAAAATTCAGCGCTTCCTTGCCCTGGGCGTCTATGAACGGGTCCAGGTCCTTCTTCCAGATCCACATCACCAGTGGACCCAGCAGGTTGCCAAACGGCACCACCAGCCCCAACAGCGCGGCCAGGTGACAGAACATCGCCCACTGACGAATCTCGGCATTGGGGGTGGGCAACTGTAACGGTTGCTCAGTCATGTTCTGCTCCTTGCCGTGTCGAAATCAGTCAGCCAGCGAGGCTAGCTGCAGTTCGAACAGATCGACCATGCCTTTCTGCGCCAGCGCCAGCATGGCGTTGAGCTCTTCCGGCTGGAACGGCGCGCCTTCGGCAGTGCCCTGGACTTCGATGAAGCCACCCTGGCTGGTCATGACCACGTTCAGGTCAGTCTCGGCAGCGGAGTCTTCCAGGTAGTCCAGGTCGAGTACGGCTTCGCCCTGGTACATACCAACCGAAACGGCAGCGATCATGTGCTTGAGCGGGTCGCCGCCTTTCAGGCCGCCACGCTTCTTGACCACGCGCAGGGCATCGACCAGGGCAACCATGGCACCGGTGATCGAGGCAGTGCGGGTGCCGCCATCAGCCTGGATCACGTCGCAGTCGACGTACAGGGTGATGTCGCCGAGCTTGCTCATGTCCAGCGCAGCGCGCAGCGAACGGCCGATCAGGCGCTGGATTTCGAGGGTACGGCCACCCTGCTTGCCACGGGCGGCTTCACGCTGGTTACGCTCGCCGGTGGAGCGCGGCAGCATGCCGTACTCGGCGGTCAGCCAGCCTTGGCCCTGACCTTTGAGGAAGCGCGGCACACCATTCTCGACGCTGACGGTACAGACGACTTTGGTGTCACCGAACTCGACCAGTACTGATCCCTCGGCGTGTTTGGTGTAGTTGCGGGTGATGCGGATCGAGCGGAGCTGATCGGCAGCGCGACCACTTGGACGTTTCATTTGGGATACCTGTACTGGGTTTGAATCTGCCCAGCATTATAGAGCGCACCGGGCCCGGAGGACACGTCTATTGTCGCAGCCCCGAAAACAGTGGGCCCAGAGGCGTTGGTCGGTTTTTTCCGGGAGTTGCCTGACTGTTTGTAACATCAGTGCATTGGGAGCCAGCGCCGCACTGCGCTACAATCCTGCGCCTTTGCAGCCGGTTGGCTTTTCCTTGACCCTTTTTTGCGAGGTACTTCCCATGGTGCACAGCATGACCGCTTTTGCTCGTGTCGAGCGCGCCGGTAGCCAGGGCACCCTGATCTGGGAACTACGCTCGGTCAACCATCGCTACCTGGAACCGCACCTGCGTTTGCCTGAAGCGCTGCGCGACCTCGAAGGTGCAGTGCGTGAAGCACTGCGCCAGGGGCTGTCGCGAGGCAAGGTCGAATGCACCTTGCGCTTCAATGAAGAGAACGCCGGCAAGCCCCTGCAGGTCGACCGCGAGCGCGCTGCGCAACTGGTCGCCGCCGCCGAGACCGTGGCCAGCCTGATCAAGCAGCCGGCACCGCTGAACCCGCTGGAGGTGCTGGCCTGGCCTGGCGTGCTGGTCGCTGATGCCAGCGACCCGCAAGCGCTGAACAACGAAGCGATGGAGCTGTTCGAAGAGGCTCTCAAGGAGCTCAAGAACGGCCGCAACCGCGAGGGTACCGAACTGGCCCGCCTGATCCACGAGCGCCTCGACGGCATGGCCAGCGAAGTCACCACCCTGCGCGCCCTGGTGCCGCAGATGCTGGCAGCCCAGCGGCAGAAGATTCTCGACCGTTTCACCGACATGCAGGCCGAACTCGACCCGCAGCGCCTGGAGCAGGAAATGGTCCTGCTGGCGCAAAAGAGCGACGTCGCTGAAGAGCTCGACCGCCTGAGCACCCACATCAACGAAGTACGCCGGGTGCTCAAGTCCGGCGGCGCCGCTGGCCGGCGCCTGGACTTCCTGATGCAGGAGCTCAATCGCGAAGCCAACACCCTGGGCTCCAAAGCCTTCGACCCACGCAGCACCCAGTCCGCGGTCAACCTCAAGGTACTGATCGAGCAGATGCGTGAACAAGTACAGAACATTGAGTAAGGCCACCCCGACCATGAATCACAGCAGCGGCACCCTTTATATCGTTTCCGCCCCGTCCGGCGCCGGCAAGACCAGCCTGGTCAAGGCCCTGATCGACGCCGACAACAGCATCCAGGTGTCGGTCTCGCACACCACCCGGGCCATGCGCCCGGGCGAAGTGCACGGCGTGAACTACCACTTCGTCGAGCACGCCGAGTTCAAGCTGATGATCGAGCAAGGCGACTTCCTCGAACAGGCCGAAGTGTTCGGTAACTTCTACGGGACGTCGCGCAGCGCGCTGCAGCAGACCCTCGACCAGGGCCACGACCTGATCCTGGAAATCGACTGGCAAGGTGCCCAGCAGGTGCGCAAGCTGATGCCTGAGGCGCGTTCGATCTTCATCCTGCCGCCGACCCAGGAAGCCCTGCGCCAGCGCCTGACCAACCGTGGCCAGGACAGCGATGAGATCATCGAGGGGCGGATGCGTGAAGCGGTAAGCGAGATGAGTCATTACGACGAGTATGACTTCGTCATCATCAACGATGACTTCGCCACTGCGCTGGAAGACCTCAAGGCGGTGTTCCGCGCCAACCGCTTGCTGCAGGCTAACCAGCAGCAGCGTCATGGCCAGTTGCTCAAGCAATTGCTTGCCTGAGCAACCGGTCACTCCAGCCGCTTAGCGGCGGCTGGAGACAGTGGCGTGACGTTGCAGGGTCATGCCCAGGAAGAACGCCGGCGCCCGCAGGCGTGACAGCATCATCAGCCCCAGCCCCAGCAGTGTGATGATCACTGCAATCACGAACACCAAGCCCAAACCACCTACATGCGAGCCGCTGCCGAACGAGGGCGAAGCACTGTCGTAGGCAGTCTGCAGGAAGATCACCGAGAGAATACCGCCACCGAGCAGCGGGCACAGGCCACGCATCAGGAAGTGGCGCACGCTGTCGAACAGGCTGTGGCGGAAGTACCAGACACAGGCATAAGCGGTCAGCGAGTAGTAGAAGCAGATCATCATGCCCAGGGCAGTGATGGTGTCGGCCAGTACGTTCTCGCTCAGGGTACGCATGGTGACGTAGAACACACCTGCCGCCACACCGGCACAGATCGTCGCGTAACGCGGGGTTTTCGAGCGTGGGCAGATGTTGGCGAAGCGCTCAGGCACCGCACCGTAGTAACCCATGGCCAGCAAGGTGCGCGCCGGTGCAACAAAGGTCGACTGCAGCGAAGCAGCGGTACTGGCCAACACCGCGATCGACATCAGGATCGCCAGCGGGCCCATGACCGGACCTGCCAGGTGGGCAAAGACGTTTTCCTGGATGCGCGGGTTGTTCAGGCCAAGACCAACATCACCGATACCGGCAAATTGCAGTGTGGCAATCGCCGTGACCAGGTACAGACCGAGAATCAGCAGCACCGTCAGGGTCGCTGCACGGCCAGGGGTGTCACCGCTGCCCACTGACTCTTCACTGATGCTCAGGCACACGTCCCAGCCCCAGAAGATGAAGATCGACAGTGACAAACCGGCGGCAAACGCCGAGAACGACTCGACACCAAAGGGGTTGAACCAGTCGAAATCGAACTCCAGCGGCGGCATCGGCGCAGACTCGCCAAAAGCAGCCATGGCAAAGCCCACCAGCACCACCAACTGCAACGCCACCAGAGCGTACTGTACGGTCATGGTGGTGGCGATTCCGCGACAGCAAATCCACACCGCCATGGCGATGAACACGCAACAGGTGACGACATTGATCAACAGGTTATCGGCCAGCGCCGCCACCTCGTGGCTGCCGGTTATCTGCCCGAGGAACAGATAAAAGAAGTCGACCGCCACCCCCGCAAGGTTGGACAGCACAATGGTGGTGGCCGTAACCAACCCCCAACCACCGATCCAGCCGATCATCGGGCCGAACGCCCGCGCCGACCAGGTAAAGGATGTGCCGCTGTCAGGTTCGGCCGAGTTCAGCTCGCGATAGCCCAGCGCAACCAGCAACATTGGCAGGAAACCGACGATGAACACCGCCGGCAGGTGAGCACCGACTTCACGCACGGTTGGGCCGAGGGCGCCAGTGAGGGTGTAGACCGGTGCAATGGTGGAGATACCCAGGACAATGCTCGCCAGCAGTCCAAGCCGGCCCGAGGCCAGCCCTTTGGATGCTTTCGATGCACCTTTTTCCTGGGTGCGAGCCTGTCCCATACCCGGGGACAGGCCTGCTTCGTATTCGCTCATGAGTAGTTGCCGCCGCTTTTACTATTGTTTTTCAGGACGCCCCGCAGCGCGTCCGCTTGCACTCAATGAAACCTGTTGCTGTTGCGTGAATTCCGGATTATCCGGATGACCTCATAGGGTCTTCTCCCGGTGACGCTCGCCCCTTGCACGGGCCAGGCATGCCTCACGAAACGCCTGAAACAGACGCAACGAAACCGGGTTTTCGGCCAAGCGGTACTCCGGGTGCCATTGCACACCGACCACAAAGCCCGGGGCGTCCTCCATGGACACCGCTTCGATCAATCCGTCCGGCGCCAGGGCCTCGGCCCGCAGGCTGTCAGCCAGGCGATCGATGCCTTGGCTGTGAAGCGAATTGACCATGAAGCTCTGTTCCAGCCCCAGCCGTTCGAACAGCCCGCCGAGCTGTACGGTAACGCTATGACGTGGGCTGTATTGCTCTTCCAGTGGCGCATCCTGCGGCTCGCGGTGATCAAGGAAACCTGGCAGCTCCTGCACCCGCTGGTGCAGGGTGCCGCCCAAGGCAACGTTCAATTCCTGGAATCCACGGCAGATGCAGAACACCGGCACACCGGTGGCAATGGCGGCCTGCAGTAACGGCAGGGTCAGCCGGTCGCGAAACACATCGTGCTTCGTACCTTCCACGCTGGGGGCGCCATTGTAATGATGCGGCTCGACATTTGAAGGTGAACCGGTAAAAAGAATGCCATCGAGGCGCTCTAGCACGCGTTGCGGGTCAACCGGCTCGGCACGCGCCGGCAGGATCAGCGGGATCCCGGCGAAACCTGCCGCTTCGACATACTTGTCACCAACGGTGTGCGACGAATTATTGCCCAACTGCTGACGACAGGCAGAAATGCCAATCAAAGGCGGCAGGTCATTGGTAGTTTGCATGGGTTCACCCTCCCTTACAGCTTGATCCAGGTCGCCTTGAGTTCGGTGTATTTGTCAAAAGCGTGCAGCGACTTGTCGCGGCCATTACCCGACTGCTTGAAGCCGCCAAACGGCGCGGTCATGTCGCCGCCGTCGTACTGGTTGACCCAGACGCTGCCAGCACGCAGGGCACGGGCAGTCTTGTGGGCGCGGGAAATGTCGTTGGTCCAGACCGCCGCGGCCAGGCCGAACGGTGAATCGTTGGCGATAGCAACGGCCTCTTCGGCGCTGTCGAAGGTGATCACCGACAGCACCGGCCCGAAGATTTCCTCGCGGGCAATGCGCATGGCGTTGGTCACGCCATCGAAGATCGCCGGTTGCAGGTACACGCCACAGGTGTCTTCCAGCACACGCTCGCCGCCAGTCAGCAACGTAGCGCCATCGGCTTTGCCGGCTTCGATGTAGCCGAGCACGGTATCCAGCTGGGTGCTGTCCACCAGCGCGCCGACGCGGGTTTCGGGATCCAGGGCGTGCCCCGGCTTCCAGGTCTTGAGCGCCTCGACCACCATCGGCAAGAAGCGCTCCTTGATGCTGCGCTCGACCAGCAGGCGCGAGCCGGCAATGCACACTTCGCCCTGGTTGAAGGCGATGGCCGCCGCGGCCGCATCGGCAGCCGCTTGCAGGTCAGGGGCGTCGGCAAAGACGATGTTCGGGCTCTTGCCGCCGGCTTCCAGCCAGACCCGCTTCATGTTCGACTCACCGGCATAGACCATCAGCTGCTTGGCAATGCGCGTGGAGCCGGTGAACACCAAGGTGTCGACATCCATGTGCAGGGCCAGGGCCTTGCCGACCGTGTGACCGTACCCAGGCAGTACGTTCAGTACACCGGCCGGAATACCGGCGTCGAGTGCCAACTGGGCGATACGGATCGCCGTCAGCGGTGATTTTTCGGACGGCTTGAGGATCACCGAGTTACCGGTGGCCAGGGCCGGGCCGAGCTTCCAACAGGCCATCATCAGTGGAAAGTTCCACGGAACAATGGCCGCAACCACGCCGACCGGCTCGCGGGTGACCAGACCCAGCTGGTCGGACGCGGTTGCAGCAACTTCGTCATAAATCTTGTCGATGGCTTCGGCATGCCAGCGAATGGCATTGGCCGCAGCCGGAATATCAATGCTCAGGGAATCGGCAATCGGCTTGCCCATGTCCAGGGTTTCCAGCAGCGCCAGTTCCTCGGCGTTGGCCAGCAGCAGATCGGCGAAGGCAATCAGCACCCGTTTGCGCTGTGCCGGCGCCTGCTGGGCCCAGACGCCACTGTCGAAACTGCGGCGGGCGGCGGCCACGGCGCGCTCGGCGTCGGCGCTGTCGCAGCTGGCGACCTGCGCCAGCTGGCGGCCATCGACCGGGCTGGAACAATCGAAAATGTCACCAGCAACACTGGCGCAGTACTGCCCGTCGATAAAGGCACGGCCTTCGATCTTCAGGGTCTGGAACAGCTGTTCCCAGTGTTCACGTGGTGCAATTGTCATTGTTGTTTTCTCCGGGCATCACACGGTATGCAGGTACCAGTTGTATTCGAGGTCGGAAATCGACACCTCGAATTCGGCCATTTCGCTTTCCTTGCAGGCGACGAAAATGTCGATGTAATCCGGGCTGATGTACTTGTTCAGCACTTCGCTGTCATCGAGTTCACGCAACGCATCGCGCAGGTTGTTCGGCAGGCTCTGCTCCAGTTGCTCGTAGGAGTTGCCTTCAATCGGCGCGCCCGGCTCGATCTGGTTGGTCAGGCCGTGGTGAATACCGGCCAGAATCGCTGCCATCATCAGGTACGGGTTGGCATCGGCACCGGCTACGCGGTGTTCGATGCGCACCGCATCGCTGCTGCCGGTCGGTACACGGACCGCCACGGTGCGGTTGTCCAGGCCCCAGCTTGGCGCATTGGGCACATAGAACTGGGCACCGAAACGGCGGTAGGAGTTGATGTTCGGGCAGAGGAAGGCCATCGACGCCGGCATGGTTTCCAGGACGCCACCGATGGCGTGGCGCAGGGTCTCGCTCTGCTCGGGGTCATCGCTGGTGAAGATGTTCTTGCCGGTTTTCTTGTCCAGCAACGAGATATGCACATGCAGACCGTTGCCCGCCTGGCCCGGGTAAGGCTTGGCCATGAAGGTGGAATCCATCTCATGGTCGTAGGCGATGTTCTTGATCAGGCGCTTGAGCAGTACCGCATAGTCGCAGGCCTTGATCGCGTCGGCGACGTGATGCAGGTTGACCTCGAACTGCGCAGGCGCGCTTTCCTTGACGATGGCATCGGCAGGAATGCCCTGTTCTTTCGCTGCTTCGAGCATGTCCTGCAGGCAGTCGACGTACTCGTCGAGATCGTCGATCAGGTACACCTGGGTCGATTGCGGACGCTTGCCGGAGATCGGCGAGCGCGGCGGTTGTGGACGGCCGTTGAGGTTGTCCTGGTCGATCAGGTAGAACTCCAGCTCGAACGCCGCACAGATATCCAGGCCCAATGCGTCGAATTTCTCCACGACGCCACGCAAAACCTCACGCGGGTCGGCAAAGAACGGCGCGCCGTCCAGCTCGTGCATGGTCATCAGCAACTGCGCAGTAGGGCGCTTCTGCCAGGGTTCGTAGCTCAGGGTGCCAGGGATCGGGAAACAGATACGGTCGGCGTCGCCGATATCCAGGCCCAGGCCGGTGCTTTCCACGGTCGAACCGTTGATATCCAGGGCGAACAGCGAGGCCGGCAGGTTTATGCCTTTTTCGTAGACTTTGACCAGGCTCGCACGCTCGATGCGCTTGCCACGTACCACGCCGTTCATGTCGGCAATCAACAGATCGACAAACTGCACCTCAGGGTGGGCCTGGAGAAATTCACCCATCTCGTCGAGAGGGATGGCGCGCGGGGAGACCGACGTCATGGCTAGGCATCCTTTGATTTTTTATCGAACGACTGTGGAGGAGGTACTGCGGCGCTAACGGGAGCGGCGATGGTTTCATTTGTTCTTTTAAGTAGTCCCATCGTGGGGAACTGCAGAACGTTGTCATATAGGACTTTCGTTCCACATGCTGACAACGTCGCGAGTTGATTCACGACTGCTGCCGCACTATAGAATGGCCCTAGCGCAACAGACATTGGCATTTAGGCAAGCAAAGAGTGCACCCATGCAATATCAGATCAGTCACGCCGACCTCTCACTGGTACTCGCCCTGGTACGCGGACGCTCACTGGCAAAGGCCGCAGAGCTGCTGCGGGTGGATGTTTCGACGGTGTTCCGCTCGATCCGGCGCATGGAAGCTGCCCTCGGTACCGCGTTGTTCGTAAAGAGCCGCAAAGGCTACATCCCCACCGGTACCGCCCAGGCCCTGGCCGAGCAGGCCGAGCGCGCCGAACAGGCCCTGGATGCCGCGCGGGTGGCGCTGGAGCACGGTGAGCAGGTGGTCAGCGGTACCGTTCGTCTGACATGTACCGACGCCGTGCTGCACAGCCTGCTGCTGCCGGCCCTGGCCGAGTTCATGCCGGCCTATCCGGCCCTGTCGCTTGAACTGGCGACCTCCAACACCTTCGCCAACCTGAGCCGCCGCGATGCCGACCTGGCCCTGCGCCTGACCAACGCGCCACCGGAGCACCTGGTCGGCCGCTGCCTGGGCTCGGCTTCTTATGTGGTCTGTGGCCGCGAGGAGTATCGCGAAAAGCTCAAAGAAGCCCCGGCCAGCCTGCCCTGGATTGCACCGGACGATGCCATGCAGGACCATCCCACGGTGGTCTGGCGCAGTGAGCATCTACCCAGTGTGACGCCCCGTTATCGCTGCAGTAGCATCTCGGCCATTGCCCAACTGGTGACTGCCGGACTGGGCGTGGCGGCGCTACCCGACTACATGGCCCACACCCTGCCGGGCGTCGAGCCGTTGAGCGAGGCCCTGCCCGGTTGCGACACCGAGGTATGGCTGCTGACCCGCCCGGATTGCCGGGCTTTGCGCTCGGTGCAGACCTTGTTCGATGAACTGACGCCGCGGCTGCGCGATGCCTTGGGGCGCCAGTAAAATCGTCATCGTGGGGCCTGTGGGAGCGGGCTTGCCCCGCGATGCTTTAAATCCGACAACACGACAAACAGTTGTGCCAGAGCCCCTGAAGTGGTTATCGTCAGCGCTATCAAGGACCCGAAACAAAATCAAAGCTTCCCTAAAGGCTGGTGATTTTTTAAACTATCGAGTCCGCTCGCCCATTCGGGCTGAACACCGCATTTGCTACTTGAGGAAGACCATGGCCCGCGTAACCGTTGAAGACTGCCTAGAACACGTGGATAACCGTTTTGAGCTGGTCATGCTCTCTACCAAGCGTGCCCGTCAGCTGGCCACCGGCGGCAAAGAGCCGAAAGTGGCATGGGAAAACGACAAACCTACCGTCGTTGCCCTGCGTGAAATCGCTGAAGGCATCTGCACCCCTGAATTCATCGCTGCCGAATCCATTGTCGAAGTCGAGCCTGCCTTTGCATTTGGTAGCGAGGAAGAGGCCAACGAGGCGGTCTAAGCCTATGCCTGGTCGACGTAGTACGGCGCAGGTCCCCTTTCCTCGACAGGAGGTAATCCTGTGCCGAGCATAGACGCCCTCGCCGATCGTCTGTCGACCTACCTCGGCGCTGACCAGGTCAACCTGGTGCGCCGAGCGTACTTCTACGCCGAACAAGCCCACGATGGCCAACGCCGTCGTAGCGGTGAAGCCTACGTCACACATCCGCTGGCGGTGGCAAGCATCCTCGCCGACATGCACATGGACCATCAGAGCCTGATGGCGGCCATGCTCCATGACGTGATCGAAGACACCGGCATCGCCAAGGAAGCCCTCAGCTCGCAATTTGGCGAGACCGTGGCCGAACTGGTCGATGGGGTCAGCAAACTGACCCAGATGAACTTCGAGACCAAAGCCGAAGCCCAGGCGGAAAACTTCCAGAAAATGGCCATGGCCATGGCCCGGGATATCCGCGTGATCCTGGTCAAACTGGCCGACCGCCTGCACAACATGCGCACGCTTGAAGTGCTGTCAGGCGAAAAACGCCGGCGCATCGCCAAAGAAACCCTGGAAATCTACGCCCCCATCGCCAACCGTCTGGGGATGCACAGTGTGCGCGTGGAATTCGAAGACCTGGGTTTCAAGGCCATGCACCCGATGCGCTCCGCGCGCATCTACCAGGCAGTCAAGCGCGCCCGCGGCAACCGCAAGGAAATCGTCAACAAGATCGAAGAGTCGCTGGCCCACTGCCTGGCCGTCGACGGCATCGAAGGCGAAGTCAGCGGCCGCCAGAAGCACCTGTACGGCATCTACAAGAAGATGCGCGGCAAGCGCCGCGCCTTCAACGAGATCATGGATGTCTATGCGTTTCGCATCATCGTCGACAAGGTAGACACCTGCTACCGCGTGCTCGGCGCCGTGCACAACCTGTACAAGCCGCTGCCCGGACGCTTCAAGGACTACATCGCAATTCCCAAGGCCAACGGCTACCAGTCGCTGCATACCACGCTGTTCGGCATGCACGGGGTACCTATCGAGATCCAGATTCGCACCCGCGAAATGGAAGAGATGGCCAACAACGGCATTGCCGCCCACTGGCTGTACAAGTCCAGCGACGACGAACAGCCCAAAGGCACCCACGCCCGCGCCCGCCAGTGGGTCAAAGGCGTACTGGAGATGCAGCAACGCGCAGGCAACTCCCTGGAATTCATTGAAAGCGTGAAGATCGACCTGTTCCCGGACGAGGTCTACGTGTTCACGCCCAAAGGCCGCATCATGGAGCTGCCCAAAGGCTCCACGGCGGTCGATTTCGCTTACGCGGTGCACACCGACGTCGGCAACAGTTGCATCGCCTGCCGGATCAACCGGCGCCTGGCGCCACTGTCCGAACCGCTGCAGAGCGGCTCGACGGTCGAGATCGTCAGCGCTCCGGGCGCGCGACCGAACCCAGCCTGGCTGAACTTCGTCGTCACCGGCAAAGCCCGCACGCACATCCGCCACGCCCTCAAGCTGCAGCGCCGTTCCGAGTCCATCAGCCTCGGCGAACGCCTGCTGAACAAAGTGCTCAATGGTTTCGACAGCGCCCTGGACAAGATTCCCCAGGAGCGCGTCCAGGCCATGCTCAGCGAGTACCGCCTGGAGCAGCTCGAGGACATGCTCGAAGACATCGGCCTGGGCAACCGCATGGCCTATGTGGTCGCACGCCGCTTGCTGTCCAGCGAAGGCGAGCAGCTGCCGACCCCCGAAGGTCCATTGGCGATCCGCGGTACCGAAGGCCTGGTGCTCAGCTATGCGAAGTGCTGCACACCGATCCCGGGCGACCCGATCGTCGGCCACCTGTCGGCCGGCAAAGGCATGGTCGTGCACCTGGAAAATTGCCGAAACATCAGTGAAATCCGCCACAACCCGGAAAAGTGCGTGCAGCTGTCCTGGGCCAAGGATGTCACCGGTGAGTTCAACGTCGAACTGCGCGTCGAGCTGGAGCACCAACGCGGCCTGATCGCACTGCTGGCCAGCAGCGTCAACGCCGCCGACGGCAACATCGAAAAAATCAGCATGGATGAGCGCGATGGTCGCATCAGCGTGGTCCAACTGGTGGTCAGCGTGCACGACCGCGTGCACCTGGCCCGCGTGATCAAGAAACTGCGTGCCCTGACCGGGGTGATCCGCATCACCCGCATGCGCACGTAGCCCAATAACAGCAAGGAGTCATCATGACCAAGACCGTCATCACCAGTGACAAGGCCCCCGCCGCCATCGGTACCTACTCCCAGGCGATCAAAGCCGGTAACACGGTGTACATGTCCGGCCAGATCCCACTGGACCCGAAAACCATGGAACTGGTCGAAGGCTTCGAAGCCCAGACCGTTCAGGTCTTCGAAAACCTCAAGGCGGTTGCTGAGGCTGCCGGCGGTTCGTTCAAGGACATCGTCAAGCTGAACATCTTCCTGACCGACCTGAGCCACTTCGCCAAGGTCAACGAGATCATGGGCAAGTACTTCGAACAGCCGTACCCAGCGCGCGCCGCCATCGGTGTTGCCGCCCTGCCACGTGGCTCGCAAGTTGAAATGGACGCGATTCTGGTCCTCGAGTAATACCCCGCGCGGCGAGCCGCCCGGCTCGCCCTCGCTCTGCCCCGGAAGGATCCCGCCATGCGCCACGCGCTTGCCCTGACCCTGGCTGCCGCACTGCTGAGCGGATGCGCCAGCCACAAACCTGAAGACTACAACGGCATCTGGATCAACCAGAAAGCCATCGATACTGCCGCCAAAGGCGTCAGCCTGCGCCAGGCCCTGCACGACAACGGCCCGAACTTCGAATGGAAGGTCAATGTCGCCGCTGCGCAGGCCAGCTTCGACAACGGCTTTGAAATTGCCGAAGGCCAGCTCAAGGCTGGCGACAAGCAATACCAGGTGGAATTCTCCGGCAACCAGGTCGCAACCCTGGTCCTGGACGGTGACGAGCTGGTGCAGAACACCAGCGACTGGGCACCGCAACAGAGCTTCGAGAAAGCCCGTACGCCTGCCCCTATGGGCGCTCGCACCGGCACCACGTTTGAACAGGCCCTGTACAACGCCTACCTCGGTGGCGAGTGGAAGATCGTCGAAGGCCCGGGCCAGGGCGCCCTGGTGCATTTTCGCGACAACGGCAGCGTCGAGGGTTTACCCAACCTGGACCGCTACGCGCTGTGCCTGGCCGGCGACTGTGCCGACATGAGCGGCAACAACGACAGCCTCTGGCTGGAGCGCAACCAAAAAGGCGCGCCGTGGATCTTCAAGCGCAATGGCGATCAGCTGGAAATTCTGCGCGCCCTCAACAGCGCGCAGCCTGACGAAAAGCCGCAACTGCAACCTGGCGCTCGCCAGTGGTTGCTCGAGCGCGACTGACCCGCTGGTGAACTAAGCGCGCCCTTCAAGGATGGCTGCATAGCCTTCCTTGTAGCTTGGGTACTGCGGCGCCCAGCCCAGTGCCCGGGCACGGGCGTTGCTGCAACGCTTGCTGCCGGTACGACGTACCCGATCCTGTTCCGACCACTCGGTGACGCCCATGTACTGGCGCAGCCAGGCCACCACTTCGGCCAGCGGTGCCGGGGCATCATCCACGCCGATGTAGCAATCCTCCAGCGCCTGCCCCCCAGCGTCGGCCTTGAGCAGAAAAGCCAGCAAGCCGGCGGCATCCTCGGCATGGATGCGGTTGGCATACAGCGGCGGCTCTTCTGTGACCCGGTAACCCTGGCGCACCTGGCTGAGCAGCCATTCCCGTCCCGGGCCATAGATACCGGTCAGACGCACGATGGAAGCCGGTATGCCGCTGGCCAGCGCCAGCTTTTCCGCCTCCAGCATCACCGTACCGCTGTAGTTCTGCGGCTCGGCCACCGATGTCTCGTCGATCCATTCACCGCCCTGCTGGGCATAGACGCCGCTGCTGGAAACGAACAGCAAGCGCTTCGGCGCCTGTCCACGCTCAGCCAACCAGCTCAGGACATGCTTCAAGCCATCGACATACGCGGCTCGATAACCGGCCTCGTCATGCTGACTGGCCGCTGCGCAGTAGACCAGATAGTCCGGCGCCGCTGATGGCCAGGTGGCCGGACACTGCGCGTCGAACAGGTCCGCAGCCACGCCCGTGATCCCGGCCGGCAACTGCTCGACGCTGCGACGCAGGCCGCTCACCTGCCAGTTGCACGCCAGCATTTGCTTGGCCAGACGGCTACCGACATCCCCACAACCGACGATCAGAACAGAACACGCAGACATCCCGAAACTCCGCAAATCAAAGGCCCAGCCTATCCAAATAAATCGATAGGCGGCTAGCGATGATGGAAAAAAAGTAACTTTATTGCTTCTGCTAACAAGAATTACTTGCAATAATGGCCGCCGAATTTTTGTTCTCGGCCTGTCTCGAGGCCTAGAAGGACAACCACCTCTTTCTTCTTCATCAGGTCCGGCCAGCATGACACGTATCCAACCTTCCGCTTCGCCAACCACGCCGCGCGTATGGCGCGCCATTGCCGCGCTGATGTTCAGCCTGGCAGTGGCCCCGGCTGCACTGGCCGATGAGCCGACCACAGCCGCTGCCGCCCCCGCCGCTGCCGTAGCCCCGGCTGCAGCGCCTGCCGCGCCAGGCACCGAGCCAGCTGCTGCGCCGGCCGCCGCTGCCGCAGCGCCGGTTGATGGCCAGGCTGTTACCGAAGCCGAAGAAGTCGAAGCGCTGGTTGAAGACACCAGCCTGGGCATGGCCCACGACCTGTCCCCATGGGGCATGTACAAAAACGCCGACATCGTGGTCAAGATCGTCATGATCGGCCTGGCCATCGCTTCGATCATCACCTGGACCATCTGGATCGCCAAGGGCTTCGAGCTGATGGGTGCCAAGCGCCGTCTGCGCGGTGAAATCGCCCTGCTGAAGAAATCCACCACCCTCAAGGAAGCCAGCGATGGCGCCAACAAGGAAGGCACCCTGGCCCACCTGCTGGTTCACGATGCCCTGGATGAAATGCGCCTGTCGGCCAACGCCCGCGAGAAAGAAGGCATCAAGGAACGCGTCAGCTTCCGCCTTGAGCGCCTGGTAGCCGCCAGCGGCCGCAACATGAGCAGCGGCACCGGCGTATTGGCCACCATCGGCTCCACTGCACCGTTCGTCGGTCTGTTCGGTACCGTGTGGGGCATCATGAACAGCTTCATCGGCATCGCCAAAACCCAGACCACCAACCTGGCTGTGGTTGCTCCCGGTATCGCCGAGGCCCTGCTGGCCACCGCACTGGGTCTGGTTGCCGCAATCCCGGCGGTCGTCATCTACAACGTCTTCGCCCGCTCCATCGCCGGTTACAAGGCTCAGGTTGCCGACGCCTCGGCAGAAGTCCTGCTGCTGGTCAGCCGCGACCTGGACCACCAGCCAGGTGAACGCGCCACTGCACCTCACATGGTGAAAGTGGGGTAATCCATGGGCCTGCATCTTAACGAAGGTGGCGACGACCTCGCCGAGAACCACGAAATCAACGTCACGCCGTTCATCGACGTGATGTTGGTCCTGCTGATCATCTTCATGGTGGCAGCGCCCCTGGCAACCGTCGACATCAAGGTTGACCTGCCCGCCTCGACTGCCAAACCGGCACCGAGGCCGGAGAAGCCGATCTTCCTCAGCGTCAAGGCTGACCAGAACGTCTATGTCGGCGAAGAGCAGGTCCAGCGCGACCAGCTCGGCGCGGTACTCGACGCCAAGACCAAGGGCGACAAGGACACCACGATCTTCTTCCAGGCCGACAAAGGCGTGGATTACGGCGATCTGATGGAAGTCATGAATTCGCTGCGCGCGGCCGGTTACCTGAAAGTCGGTCTGGTCGGGCTTGAGACGGCAGCCAAGAAATGATCAAGACGCGGCATAAGTTCGCGCGTTACGGCACCAGTCTGGCGATTGTGTTGGGTATCCATGCTGTCGCCGTGCTGCTGACGCTCAATTGGTCGGTACCCCAAGCGATCGAGTTGCCGCCTGCGGCAATGATGATCGAGATGGCCCCGATGCCCGTACCGGCGCCTCCACCGCCGCCCAAGGTAGTGACCCCGCCACAGCCGCCAGCGCCGGTTGAAGAACTGCCGCTGCCGAAACTGGCCGAGGCACCGAAACCGAAAATCGCCATCGCCAAGCAGGTCAAGCCGAAGGCTAAACCGCAGCCGCCCAAGCCTGAGAAAAAGCCTGAGCCGCCGCAAGACAAGCCTACCGACGAGCAAGTGGTCGATACGCCGCCGAGCAACGCGCCTGCGCAGAAATCCGCAGCGCCGGCACCGAGCATCGCCACCAACAGCAATGCCCTGCCAACCTGGCAGAGCGATCTGTTGCGCCACCTGGCCAAGTACAAGCGCTACCCGGAAAACGCCCGGCGCATGCGCATGGAAGGCATCAACCGGTTGCGTTTTGTAGTCGATGGCGAGGGCAAGATTCTGTCGTACACCCTGGCCGGTGGCTCGGGCAGTGCGGCACTGGATCGGGCGACTCTGGAGATGATCCGTCGCGCCCAGCCGGTGCCACCACCACCCAAGGAATTGCTGAATAACGGCAGCATCGAAGTGATCGCGCCATTCGTCTACTCGCTGGACAAGCGCTGACGCTTTGTTTCTGTCACAAACAAGCAACTCTGATAACGTGCGTCTATCGATTGCAGCCGCTATGCTGGGGCCGCAACTTCATGGACGCACGTTATGACCCTCACAGAATTGCGCTACATCGTCACCCTCGCCCAGGAACAGCACTTCGGCCATGCCGCCGAGCGTTGCCATGTCAGCCAGCCGACTCTGTCGGTCGGCGTGAAAAAGCTTGAGGACGAGCTGGGTGTACTGATCTTCGAGCGCAGCAAAAGCGCTGTACGCCTGACCCCGGTTGGCGAAGGCATTGTCGCCCAGGCGCAGAAAGTCCTCGAGCAGGCCCAAGGCATCCGCGAACTGGCCCAGGCCGGCAAGAACCAGCTGACCGCACCGCTGAAAGTCGGGGCGATCTACACGGTTGGCCCTTACCTGTTCCCGCACCTGATTCCACAGCTGCATCGGGTTGCCCCGCAGATGCCGTTGTACATCGAAGAAAACTTCACCCACATCCTGCGCGACAAGCTGCGCAACGGTGAGCTGGACGCGGTGATCATCGCCCTGCCGTTCAACGAGGCCGATGTCCTGACCCTGCCCCTGTACGATGAACCTTTCTATGTGCTGATGCCCAGCGAGCACCCCTGGACCAAGAAGCAAACCATCGACGCCAGCCTGCTCAACGACAAGAGCCTGCTGCTACTCGGCGAGGGCCATTGCTTCCGCGACCAGGTACTCGAAGCCTGCCCGACCCTGACCAAGGGCAGCGACGGCACCAAGCACACCACGGTCGAGTCCAGCTCGCTGGAAACCATTCGCCACATGGTCGCGTCGGGTCTTGGCGTGTCGATCCTGCCGTTGTCGGCGGTACACAGCCATCACTACGCTCCCGGGGTTATCGAAGTGCGTCCGTTGAGCCCGCCGGCACCGTTTCGCACGGTGGCGATCGCCTGGCGCGCGAGCTTCCCGCGGCCCAAGGCAATCGAGATCCTCGCCGACTCCATCCGCCTGTGCTCGGTGGCCAAGCCACCTGCGAGCGCGTAGGAAGTCGCCATGCCGGAGTTGTCCCAGGTATCGGTAACTGCATTGAAGGGCGTTGGCGAGGCCATGGCCGAGAAACTCGCCAAGGTCGGCCTGGAGAACCTTCAGGATGTGCTTTTCCACCTGCCCCTGCGCTATCAGGACCGCACTCGTGTGGTCCCGATCGGCGCCCTGCGCCCTGGCCAGGATGCGGTGATCGAAGGGGTGGTCAGCGGCACCGATGTGGTCATGGGCAAGCGTCGCAGCCTGTTGGTGCGCCTGGGTGACGGCACTGGTGTGCTGAGCCTGCGTTTCTACCACTTCAGCAATGCGCAGAAGGAAGGCCTCAAGCGCGGCACCCACCTGCGTTGCTACGGCGAAGCCCGTCCCGGCGCCTCGGGGCTGGAGATCTACCACCCGGAATACCGCGCCCTGACTGGCGACGAACCGGCGCCAGTGGAACAGACCCTGACGCCAATCTACCCGACCACCGAAGGCCTGACCCAACAGCGCTTGCGCCAGCTGTGCCAGCAAAGCCTGGCGATGCTAGGCCCGCGCAGCCTGCCGGACTGGCTGCCAGTGGAGCTGGCCCGGGACTACCAGCTCGCGCCGCTGGACGATGCCATCCGCTACCTGCATCACCCGCCGGCCGATGCCGACGTCGACGAACTTGCCGAAGGCCAGCACTGGGCTCAGCACCGTCTGGCCTTTGAAGAGCTGCTGACCCACCAGCTGTCCCAGCAGCGCCTGCGCGAAAGCCTGCGGGCGCAACGGGCACCGGTATTGCCCAAGGCAACACGCTTGCCCCAGCAGTACCTGGCCAACCTCGGCTTCGCCCCGACTGGCGCCCAACAACGGGTCGGCAACGAAATTGCCTACGACCTCAGCCAGCCCGAGCCAATGCTGCGTCTGGTCCAGGGCGACGTCGGCGCCGGCAAGACCGTGGTTGCCGCCCTTGCCGCCCTGCAGGCTCTGGAAGCTGGCTATCAGGTCGCGCTGATGGCTCCTACCGAGATTCTCGCCGAACAGCACTTCGTGACCTTCAAACGCTGGCTGGAGCCGCTGGGCATCGAAGTGGCCTGGTTGGCCGGCAAGCTCAAAGGCAAAGCTCGCGTCAGCGCCCTGGAACAGATCGCTGCTGGTGCACCGATGGTGGTCGGCACCCATGCCCTGTTCCAGGACGAGGTGAAGTTCAAGAACCTGGCCCTGGCGATCATCGACGAGCAGCACCGTTTCGGCGTACAGCAGCGCCTGGCGCTACGCCAGAAAGGCGTGGGCGGCCAGCTCTGCCCGCATCAGTTGATCATGACCGCAACGCCTATCCCACGGACCTTGGCGATGAGTGCCTACGCCGACCTCGACACCTCGATCCTCGACGAGCTGCCGCCCGGGCGTACACCCGTCAACACTGTATTGGTCGCCGACAGCCGCCGCTTCGAAGTGGTCGAGCGGGTCCGCGCCGCCTGCGCCGAAGGCCGCCAGGCCTACTGGGTCTGTACGCTGATCGAAGAATCCGAAGAGCTGACCTGCCAGGCCGCCGAAACCACCTTCGAGGAGCTGGGCAGCGCCTTGGGTGAGCTACGTGTCGGCTTGATCCACGGGCGCATGAAGCCTGCCGAAAAGGCCGCCGTCATGGCCGAGTTCAAGCAAGGCCACCTGCAGCTACTGGTGGCGACCACGGTGATCGAGGTCGGCGTCGATGTCCCCAACGCCAGTCTGATGATCATCGAGAACCCTGAACGCCTGGGCCTGGCGCAGCTGCACCAGTTGCGCGGGCGGGTCGGCCGGGGCAGTGCGGTGAGCCATTGTGTACTGCTCTACCACCCGCCGCTGTCGCAGATCGGTCGCGAACGACTGGGGATCATGCGTGAAACCAATGATGGCTTCATCATTGCCGAGAAAGACCTGGAGCTGCGCGGCCCCGGTGAAATGCTTGGCACCCGCCAGACCGGCCTGTTGCAGTTCAAGGTCGCCGACCTGATGCGCGATGCCGACCTGCTCCCCGCCGTGCGTGATGCCGCTCAGGCCCTACTGGCGCGCTGGCCCGAGCATGTCAGCCCGCTGCTGGAACGCTGGCTGCGTCATGGCCAGCAATATGGACAGGTGTGACACCCGTCCCAGAATGGATCCAGCTGAAGGTCCAAGCTGGTTATACTCTTGCGATCGTAAAATTTCTGGATACAGACCATGACTGAAGTTGCCCTGGATACCGCAACCCCCCACGCTCCGTCTGTTATCCGGTTGCTGCTGGAAAAGCTCGGCATTGCCTATCGTGAAGTGCTGGATCGTCCGCAGTTGTTGCCCGAGCGCAAGATCCAGGCGGTGTTGCTCGATGACGAAGTCGGCGCGTTGATGGTGCTGTTCGCGCAGAACCAATTGCTCGACCTCAACCGCCTGACCGAGCTGACCGGTCGCAAGCTGGCCGCCGTGCCCCTGGATCGCCTGAAAACCATGCTCGACAAGCATGGCCTGAAAATCCTCCCCGGCCTTCCGGCACTGACCAGCTCGCCTTGCCTTTATGATGAGAGCCTGCTCAAGCCTGAAAAGCTGCTGATTCACTCCGGTGAGGCAGGCCTGCTGCTGGAAATCGAACGCGACGACTTCAAGAAGATGCTGAGCAAGGCCAGCGCCGGCAATTTTGGCGAGCCGCTGAGCAGCATCCGGCCGAACCTCGACCGCCCGACCGACGACCGCGAAGAAATCACCCAGGCGGTCCAGGCCTTCACCGCCCGGCGAATCCAGCAGCGTCTGGAAAATACCATCGAGATTCCGCCACTGGCGGAAACCGCGCAAAAGATCATCAAGCTGCGCGTCGACCCCAACGCCACCATCGACGATATCACCGGCGTGGTCGAGACCGACCCGGCCCTGGCGGCCCAGGTGGTCAGTTGGGCGGCCTCGCCCTACTACGCCTCCCCCGGCAAGATTCGTTCAGTGGAGGACGCCATCGTCCGCGTGCTGGGCTTCGACCTGGTGATCAACCTGGCACTGGGCCTGGCACTGGGCAAAACCCTGAGCCTGCCCAAGGACCATCCACAGGCCACCACACCGTACTGGCAGCAGTCGATCTACACCGCAGCGGTGATCGAAGGCCTGACTCGCGCCATGCCTCGTGCCGAGCGCCCGGAAGCCGGCCTGACCTACCTCGCCGGCTTGCTGCACAACTTCGGCTACCTGTTGCTGGCGCATGTCTTCCCGCCGCACTTCTCGCTGATCTGCCGCCACCTGGAGGTCAATCCGCACTTGTGCCACAGCTATGTCGAACAGCACTTGCTGGGCATCAGCCGTGAGCAGATCGGCGCCTGGCTGATGCGTTTCTGGGACATGCCCGAGGAGCTGGCCACCGCGCTGCGCTTCCAGCACGACCCACAGTACGACGGAGACTACGCGGCGTTCCCGAACCTGGTGTGCCTGGCTATTCGCCTGCTGCGTGCCCGCGGTATCGGCTCGGGCCCGGAAGAGTCCATCCCGGACGAACTGCTTGAGCGCCTGAACATCTCCCGCGAAAAAGCAGAAGATGTGGTGAGTAAAGTGCTGGAAGCAGAAGCCCTGCTACGCGAGCTGGCCTCGCAATTCAACCAGCACTGAGCAGAGTGGCCTGCCCCTGCGGGTCAGGCCTTCTTCTTGGGTTTCAGGTACTTCATCAGGCCCTGGAACCAGATCACCAGCGCCGGATTGCCCTTGATCTGGATGCTCTTGTCCTGAATCCCCTGCATGAATGCCAATTGCTTGTTCTTCGCTTGCAAGGTGGCGAAACCGAAGGCCGCATCCTTGAAGGCAATGGCGAAGGCCGGCTGCGGGTGCGTGCCGGACTGGCTGCTGATACGCATGTCCTTGACGATGAAATGGCGCGCCGCCTTGCCGTCGAGGGTCTGGAGCTGAAATACCAGATCCTTGTCGGCCAGTTGCTGCTGGAACGCCGGGTTCTTGCGACTGGCCTTGGCCATCAACAACCCCATGGCCCAAAGGAGAAAGCGAAACTTCATGTGCACGCCTCGGCTAAAAAGTGACTGGCGAAGCAGTTTATAGTCTCGCTATAAAAACACCATACTTTGCCGCACATTTCGCGAAGATCATGGCAATTTGCTCTGTAACCGGGTAATTCGCGGCTTAGTAGCAACGTCCCCCGGGCTGCGCACCGGCTTGTTGCAAGCGTTTTACGCTGTCCACGTACTCCACAACCCCTTTTTCTCGCGCCAGCTCATAGCAGGCCAGCGCACGCGACAGGTCGATGGCGCCGCCCAAGCGGCCACTCTCCCAATCTGACGCCAAGGTTGTCAGCGACTCCCAGTTGCCCATGTCGATCGACCTGATCAGCCATGAACGGGCACGCTCAGGATCCATGCACGGGCCATCGTAGCTCTGGTCAGTCCCTGAGCAATAGAACCCGTACAAGGCAGCCGCACCCGCAGGCAAGCTCTGCGCAGCGGCGAGGAACAGCTTCTCGGTCACCGCGGCGCTCAAAGCAGGCGCCATTCCGGAATAACCCAGGCTCGCAGCGGCCAGGCTGGCGTCCGGGTTGCCCGAAGCTGCAGCGCACAGCAGAAACTGCATGCCTACGTCGAAAAACTCTGCAGTAGGTGGATACTTCTCCACCCCGCCCAGGGCCAGGAAGATGTTGGCTTTGCGGTAGCAGACCTCCTCGGCCGGGTTCATCTTTGGTAGCCCTGTCAGCAGCAGGCGTGACTCATCCACCGACCAGTCATCGACGGAGACCAACGCCCAGCACGCCTTGCGTTCGAACTGATAGCCCCTGAGCCGATCGAGACCGCCGCGTTTGTCCAGCACCCGAACATGGCCATCACTCAAGTGCTGCACCTCCAGGCCCTTGAGACCCGCCGTCAAGGGTGCGATCAATGGCAATGCAAGCTGCGCGCCCTGCATCGCCCGGACCAATGGATAGACGTTATCCTGCAGCCCCTGCAACTGGCTGTAGAGGACTCGTCCGCTGCTGGCTTGGCGTTGCACCTGAGGATCGTTGGCAAACTCGTGCAGGAAGCTGTCGAACTCAGCCACGCATGAAGTCTCGGCCATGGCTGGAGGGACCAGCACGCTCAATAGCAGCAGACACAATAAAACCCTGATCACGATTGTGGCTCCTGGCTGCGCGACCGTGCCCGCTCCGGGATGATCCCCGGCTTACCGGCGCTGTTCATGGCCTGGACATAGCTGCGGTAGTACTCGGCAGCCTGTTTGCGCTTGTACAACGCCCAGAGGCTGTCGGCGATGTTGAGCTTGAGTACGACCCGCTGCGGCACGACCCCTTCGACTTTGGCAAACAGCTCATAGGCCGCGCTGTGCCACTCGCCCTGCTGCAGGGCGTAGCCGAGGTCGTTGTACAGTGCCGCGGTCTGCGCGTTCAGCGGCTCCTCTCGCAGCAGCCGTGGCAGCTCGATATCGAGGTAGGTATACACCGCATCGCGGTCCTCGATTGCAAGCCGCGCGAGGACGATTTCCCGCGCCAGTTTCAACGAATCCCGCTCATGCCCTCGCACCTGCTCCAGCAACTTCTGCCTGGCCAGCGACGGCGTGTGGTACCAGTGATGCTGGCGCCAGTTTTCCGTGATGTTCCCTTCGTAACCGGACAACGCCAGCGAGGCGCGGGCGTCACGGAGCAGTGCGCCGTTGTCCCAGAAGTACACGCCAGCCTGAAATACCAGGCCGTTGAGCGCGTAGTACTCAAAACCCGGATGAGCGACCACCGCTGCGCATTGCACCACGAGGTAATCCTTGTCGCCGCGCACGGTGAAGACGTCACGCAGCTGCACCTGGCCCAGCTCGGGCTGGCAGACATCGGCCAGCGACTGAGACCGCCCATCGCCTCCCGTCAGCTGCGCCTGCCAACGATTGTCCTGCAGCGTCAACTGCACTTGCGAGGTGCCACTGAAGTCCGGCGTCAACGTGAAGGTGCGAGTGTCGGCCAAGGCCTGCGCAACACCCAGACCACAGATCAATGCCAGCAGGCGCCTCATGCATGCACCTGCGGGCTGGCGGCCGGCTTCAAGCGACGCCCCATCCCTTCACTCAAAAGCACCGCCAGCAGTGTCAGGCCACCATTGAGGCTGCTATAGAACAGGGCGCGCACCGGGTGCTCCGGCAACAGCCAATAGAGAATGAGCAAGGCTTGCACCAGGGTCAGCAGCAGACGAACCCTGAGGCGCAGGAACAACGCAATCGGCACACTGAATATCATCAGCAGGTACCAGGCCCCCCAGGCAACCATGCCGGCTGCCACGCCCCGGGCAGTGAAGCCACCGAAATGCTGTTTGTAGTAGCTCACGGCGTAATCGTTGAGCAGCACGAAGAGCACGCAGGCCAATGCATGCAAGGCGAAATTGAGCAGAAGACGGCGCCGGATCATGCGGCACCTGAATCGCGAGCGACCGCCACGGCGGTCAATGACATACCTTTGCAGTGCATCCTGCGCCCCTCCCTGGACGTGTCCCGCTGCCATCGCGACAGGGGCGCCGTATGCTAGTCACAAGCTCCGGGCGGGGCAATAAAAAACGGGCACCGTGTCGGGTGCCCGTTTTTCAACGCAATCAATCTGTGCGAGGCATCACGGATTGACGCTGTCCTTCAGGGATTTACCTGGTTTGAAGGCAACCGTGTTGCTGGCTTTGATTTTGACTGGCTCACCGGTTTGCGGGTTCTTGCCAGTGCGAGCGCCACGATGACGCTGCAGGAATGTACCGAATCCGACCAGCGTCACGCTGTCCTTGCGGTGCAGGGCGCCAGTGATTTCTTCGAGCACGGCGTTGAGCACGCGATTGGCTTGCTCTTTGGTGAGGTCGGCCTTTTCAGCAATAGCTGCGGCGAGTTCTGGTTTGCGCATAGTGAAGCCTCTTAGACGGTTTTTTGTTGTTATGCCGTGCTGCTCTTCAAGAACAGCGCCCAAGGCACCGCAGGCTCTAAACTGCGGCAGACGGGAGTGAGGATGGCATGCCGTCAGGGGCCGCGCCAGTCTCTGGGCGGCCATTGTTGCGGCAATAACAGGGGAAATCCGACAGAACGCCAGCTATTTACGCCATGAGCGCCGGAAGCTGCCGATTTAGAGCCAGTTTCTCCATCACCGCCGAGCCCGTCAGGGCGTAACCCAGCAGGTTGCCATTGACGTCATGACAGAGCACCTTGAGGTCAAGGCCCTGACCTTCGACCTGCCATGTACCTTCGCGGCCATGGGGTGGCGGCGAGACCACCAGCGGACAAGCCGGTGTCTTCACCGTAACCGGCATAGGGCCGTAGGCAACTGCTGTCGGGTTGCCAGCCAGGGTTTGTGCCAGCGCGCGCGCGCAGCTCATCAACGGCATGACATAGAGCAGATTGAGGCCATCGACTTCGGCGCAATCGCCCAAGGCGTAGATATTGGCATGCGAAGTACGCAGGTGCCGGTCGACCACCACGCCACGGTTCACCTGCAAGCCAGCCGCAGAGGCCAGGTCGATGCGTGGACGCAGGCCAACCGCCGAAACCACCAGGTCACACGCGATCACCGTACCGTCCGAGAGGTGCGCCTCCAGCCCTTCGGCAACCCGTTGCAGACGCGTCAGCACCGGCCCGAGATGAAAGCGCACGCCAAGCGCCTCCAGGCCAGTCTGCACGGCGGCGGCGGCTGCCGGGTGCAGCAAGGTCGGCATGACCTGCTCGCACGGCGCCACCAGCTCGACCTGGAAGCCGCCCAGGCTCATGTCGTTGGCGAATTCACAGCCGATCAGGCCGGCCCCGAGGATCAACACCCGCTGCTTGCCCGCCGCCGCTGCACGGAAGCGGGCGTAATCCTCCAGATCGTTGATCGGGAAGATCGCCTCACCGGCATCGCCTTCGACCGGCACCTGCACGGTTTGCGCGCCCCAGGCCAGGATCAGGTCACGGTAGGCCACCTGCTCTTCGCCGATCCACAGGCGCTTGTGGCCCGGATCGATGCCGCTGATACGGGTATGGGTACGCACTTCGGCCTTGAGCTGTTCAGCCATGGCCCCCGGCTCGGCCATGCTCAGGCCGTCGGCATCCTTGTTCTTGGCAAAGCCGGTGGACAACATTGGCTTGGAATAGGAACGGCCGTCGTCGGCGGTAATCAACAGCAACGGCGTCTCGCCGTCGAGCTTGCGAAATTCGCGGGCCAGGTTGTAACCCGCCAAGCCAGTACCCACAATTACCACCGGTGCCGTCATGCCCTGTTTCCTTGCTTCCTGATTAAATTGTGATCAGCCGATGGCGATCATTTCGAAATCCATCTTGCCCACACCGCAGTCCGGGCACAGCCAGTCTGCCGGGACATCTTCCCAACGGGTACCCGGGGCGATGCCATCATCCGGCCAACCCTCGGCCTCGTCGTAGATCAGGCCACAAACAATACACTGCCACTTTTTCATCACTTACTTCCTCAACAAACCCAGGCATTGGAGTGGTCGCTCTCGGCAACATTACAGTGGCGACCTTCTCAAGGAGGGGCTTTGTACTGGAGCCAGGTGCCAGCATGCAAGCCGGATCGGGCAATCATGCTAAGCTCGCGGTCTCTTTAGCCTGTTAACCCATACCATCGTGCCGTACGAAACATCGCAAGCGCCCGCTGCAGAATGGTTGCAGTACTCTCAGGTAGCAGACAGCGCAACGCCTGCGCTGCTTGACTGGTTGTTCGATCAAGGATCACTGACCCGTCGCCTGACTCGATTATCCGCCGATCACTTTTCTGTTACACCCCTTTACGAGGGTTGGCAGCCCCTGCGTGATGACGAGTGCCAGGCGCTGGATCTGGCGCCTGGTAGCGAAGGCTGGGTCCGCGAAGTGTACTTGCGCGGCCACGGCCAGGCCTGGGTGTTCGCCCGCAGTGTCGCCTCGCGCAGTGCCCTCGAAAGTGGCGGGTTGGACATGGAAGCGCTGGGCAGCCGCTCGCTGGGCGAACTGTTGTTCTGCGACCAGGCCTTTACGCGCCGCGCCATTGAGGTCTGTCATTACCCCAAGGCCTGGCTGCCGGCGATCGACGCCAGCGACAAGCTCTGGGGGCGTCGCTCGCGCTTTGATCGGGCCACACTGAGCGTGCTGGTTGCCGAAGTCTTCCTGCCGTCACTGTGGCAGGCCGCCGAGATTTCCGGGGAGATCCGCTGATGTACCTGCAGCTGCTCAAGTCGCTCAATCGTCTGCATCCGCGCGCCTGGGACTTCATTCAGTTGAGCCGCATGGACCGGCCGATCGGTATTTACCTGCTGTTGTGGCCGACGCTGTCAGCGGTGTGGATTGCCGCCAAGGGCACCCCGACTCTGGCCAACGTGCTGATTTTCACCCTCGGCGTGGTGCTGATGCGTGCGGCCGGTTGCGCGATCAACGACTTCGCCGACCGCAAGGTCGATGGCCACGTCAAACGCACCGCCGACCGCCCGTTGGCAGCCGGCCGGATCAATGCCCGCGAAGCACTGGTGCTGTTTGCCGTGCTGGTCGGCGTGAGCTTCCTGCTAGTGCTGTGCACCAATGCCCAGACGGTATGGTTATCGTTCGGCGCGGTGGCGTTGGCGGCCTGCTATCCCTTCATGAAGCGCTACACCTACTACCCGCAAGTGGTGCTCGGGGCGGCTTACTCCTGGGGCATTCCCATGGCCTTTACCGCAGCCAACGGCGAGCTTCCGGCCATCGCCTGGCTGCTGTACATCGCCAACCTGCTATGGACGGTGGGCTATGACACCTACTACGCCATGGTCGATCGCGACGATGATCTGAAGATCGGGGTCAAATCTACCGCGATCCTGTTCGGTGAAGCCGACCGGATGATTATCCTGACCCTGCAAGTGCTGTCGCTAGGCTGTTTGCTGATGGCCGGTAACCGCTTTGAACTGGGAGGCTGGTTCCACCTTGGGCTGGCGGCCGCCCTGGTGTGCTTCGTCTGGGAATTCTGGACCACCCGCAAGCTGGACCGCGAATCGTGTTTCAAGGCCTTCCTGCATAACCACTGGGCCGGGCTGCTGGTATTTGTCGGGATCGTGCTGGATTACAGCTTCTGATTCGTCGCGGGGCAGGCCCGCTCCCACAGAGCAGTGGGAGCGGGCCTGCCCCGCGATTGCGGCACGACTACTTGATCACATGCCAGACATCCTTCATGCCGTCACCGGTCATGTCACCGGCTTTCTTGTCCTTGATGAAGGTGTACACCGGCTTGCCTTTGTAGGCCCATTGCATCGAGCCATCGTCACGCTTGATCTGTGTCCAGCCCTCCTCGGCCATGTCGCCGTCTTTGACCATCAGCGGCGGCCAGTTCTTGGCGCACTCATCGTTGCACATGGACTTACCGCCCGAATCCTTGTCAAAGGTGTAGAGCGTCATGCCAGCATGGTCGACCATCACACCGTCTTTCATCATGGCATGATGCGCCGACGCCATTCCTGGCAACGCCAGTGCCACCGCAGTGAAAAGCGCCATCCAGTTCAGCGTATGTCGTGTCATTGGATCCACCGTGTTTCTCGGGAGAGGGAATTTAAGCCTAGCCCAGTAACCGAATGTTGCTGAAACGCCCACGACTTGTCACACGACTGCAATAATTCCGTTATCTAATGCGGGCCAAGACACCTGAACGGGAAGAGGTTTGAACATGGTTGGCAGAAACATTCTGATCGTTGACGACGAAGCGCCAATCCGCGAGATGATCGCCGTTGCATTGGAAATGGCCGGCTATGACTGCCTGGAAGCAGAAAACTCGCAGCAGGCCCACGCGATGATCGTCGACCGCAAGCCGGACCTGATCCTGCTCGACTGGATGCTTCCGGGCACTTCGGGCATCGAACTGGCCCGACGCCTGAAGCGCGACGAGCTGACCGGCGATATCCCGATCATCATGCTCACCGCCAAGGGTGAGGAAGACAACAAGATCCAGGGTCTTGAAGTCGGTGCCGACGACTACATCACCAAACCCTTCTCGCCCCGTGAGCTGGTCGCCCGGCTCAAGGCCGTGCTGCGCCGCGCTGGCCCAAGCGATGGCGAAGCGCCCATTGAAGTCGGTGGCCTGCTGCTCGATCCGATCAGCCACCGCGTGACCATTGATGGCAAGCCAGCTGAAATGGGCCCGACCGAATACCGTCTGCTGCAGTTCTTCATGACCCATCAGGAGCGCGCCTACACCCGCGGCCAATTGCTCGATCAGGTCTGGGGCGGCAACGTCTATGTCGAAGAACGCACCGTCGACGTGCACATCCGCCGCCTGCGCAAGGCACTGGGTGATGCCTACGAGAATCTGGTACAAACCGTACGCGGCACCGGTTATCGCTTCTCCACCAAGAGCTGAACCGCTATATCAGGCCCAAGGTATTGGAAAGGACGCGTCGTTAATTGAACCAGAACTGGCATGGCACCCTGATTCGCCACATGCTGCTATTGATCAGCGCCTGCCTGCTGGTCGGCCTGATCAGCGGCTATTATGGCTGGAGCCTGGCCCTGGGCCTGGCGCTCTACCTGGGCTGGACCCTCAAGCAATTGCTGCGCCTGCATGAGTGGTTGCGCCTGCACAAACCCGACGAAGCACCGCCTGATGGCTATGGCCTGTGGGGCGAGGTGTTCGACAGCATCTATCACCTGCAACGCCGCGACCAGCGCGTGCGTGGCCGTCTGCAGGCGGTGATCGACCGCGTGCAGGAGTCCACCGCCGCGCTCAAGGACGCGGTGATCATGCTCGACAGCGACGGCAACCTGGAGTGGTGGAACCGCGCCGCCGAAACCCTGCTGGGCCTGAAAACCCCACAGGACAGCGGCCAGCCAGTCACCAACCTGGTGCGCCACCCGCGCTTCAAGGAGTACTTCGAACAGGAGAACTACCTCGAACCGCTGGAGATCCCTTCGCCGATCAACGACCGCCTGCGCGTACAGCTGCATATCACCCGCTATGGCAACAACGAGCACCTGATGCTGGTACGCGACGTCACCCGTATCCACCAGCTCGAACAGATGCGCAAGGATTTCGTTGCCAACGTCTCGCATGAACTGCGCACGCCGCTGACGGTGATCGCCGGCTACCTGGAAACCCTGCTCGACAACGTCGAGGACGTGAATCCGCGTTGGGTCCGCGCCTTGCAGCAGATGCAGCAACAAGGCGGACGCATGCAGACCCTGCTCAATGACCTGCTGTTGCTGGCCAAGCTGGAAGCCACCGATTACCCCTCGGACAACCAGCCGGTGGCGGTTGAAGCCTTGCTGCAATCGATCAAGAGCGATGCCCAGGCGCTGTCAGGCCAGCGTAACCAGCGCATCAGCCTGGAAACCACACCCGGTATCTTCCTCAAGGGCAGTGAGGCCGAGCTGCGCAGCGCGTTCTCCAATCTTATTTTCAACGCGGTCAAATACACCCAGGACGAAGGACAGATCCGCATTCGCTGGTGGGCCGACGAACAGGGCGCGCACCTCAGCGTTCAGGACTCAGGTATCGGCATTGACGCCAAGCACCTGCCACGCCTGACCGAGCGTTTCTACCGGGTCGACTCCAGCCGCGCCTCCAATACCGGTGGCACCGGCCTTGGCCTGGCGATCGTCAAGCACGTACTCTTGCGTCACCGCGCACGCCTGGAGATCAGCAGCGTACCCGGCCACGGCAGCACCTTTACCTGCCATTTCGCCCCCGTGCAGATTGCCCAGCGCCTGGCTTCCTGAGGCCTCGCCCCTAGGCAACCGCGCCCTCACCCGCTACATTGGCGGACTTGTGCCAGCGAATGCTGGCACGGCATTTCTCTCTTTTTTCAGATGACGGACCCCGTAAAACCCCATCATGGACCCTTCCCCTGGTATCAGCTTCGCCTCACTTTTCGCCGATTTCGGCATGATTCTTTTTGCTCTGCTGCTGGTGCTGCTCAACGGCTTTTTCGTTGCCGCCGAGTTCGCCATGGTCAAATTGCGCTCGACCAAGGTCGAGTCGATTGCCGTGCAGCATGGCTGGCGCGGGCAAATCCTGCGCACCGTGCACAACCAGCTGGACGCCTACCTTTCGGCCTGCCAGCTGGGCATCACCCTCGCCTCGCTGGGCCTGGGCTGGGTCGGTGAACCGGCCTTTGCGCATCTGCTCGAACCGCTGCTGGCCGCTGTCGGCGTAGAGTCGCCGGAGGTGATCAAAGCGGTGTCGTTCTTCAGCGCCTTCTTCGTGATTTCCTACCTGCACATCGTGGTGGGTGAGCTGGCGCCCAAGTCCTGGGCGATCCGCAAACCCGAACTGCTGTCGCTGTGGACTGCGGTACCGCTGTACCTGTTCTACTGGCTGATGTACCCGGCCATCTACCTGCTCAACGCCAGTGCCAACGCCATTTTGCGTATCGCCGGCCAGGGTGAACCCGGCCCGCATCATGAGCACCATTACAGCCGCGACGAACTGAAACTGATCCTGCACTCCAGCCGTGGCCAGGACCCCAGCGACCAGGGCATGCGCGTACTGGCGTCGGCAGTGGAAATGGGTGAACTGGAGGTGGTCGACTGGGCCAACTCCCGTGAAGACATGGTCTGCCTTGACGCCCATGCGCCGCTCAAGGAAATCCTGGCGATGTTCCGCCGGCACAAATTCAGCCGTTACCCGGTGTTCGATGCCAAGCGTGGTGAGTTCATCGGCCTGCTGCATATCAAGGATCTGCTGCTGGAACTGGCCGATCTGGAGCACATCCCCGAATCCTTCAACCTTGCCGAATTGACCCGGCCGCTGGAGCGCGTGTCCCGCCACATGCCTCTGGCCCACCTGCTCGAAGAGTTCCGCAAAGGCGGCGCGCACTTCGCCCTGGTCGAGGAAGCCGATGGCAAGGTCATTGGCTACCTGACCATGGAAGACGTGCTGGAAGTGCTGGTCGGTGACATCCAGGACGAACACCGCAAGGCCGAGCGCGGCATCCTTGCCTACCAGCCAGGCAAGCTGCTGGTACGTGGCGACACGCCGCTGTTCAAGGTCGAGCGCCTGCTCGGCGTGGACCTGGACCATATCGAGGCGGAAACCCTCGCCGGTCTGGTCTACGAGACCCTCAAGCGGGTACCGGAAGAAGAGGAGCAGCTGGAAGTCGAAGGCCTGCGCATCATCATCAAGAAGATGAAAGGCCCGAAGATTGTTCTGGCCAAGGTGCTCAAGCTCGATTGAGCTGCAACACCGCATCGCGGGGCAAGCCCGCTCCCACAGGCTGGAATGACCTGTGGGAGCGGGCTTGCCCCGCGATCAAGGATTGCCGGCGGTAAAGTTCGGTAACCCGCCGACAGGCTGGTTGAACTGGTAAGGAATCGACTCCAGCGCCAGCCCGACGTTGCGCTGCACGACAAAATGCAGGTGCGGGCCAGTGCTGTTGCCGGTGTTGCCGGATTTTGCCAGCGCGGTCCCGTACACCACCCGCTGTCCTTCGCCAACCACTACAGAACCACGCATCAGGTGCAGATAGACACCCATGGTGCCGTCGTCATGCAGAATCCGCACGAAATTGCCGGCCGGGTGCGTTCCGCGCCCGCTCTGGTTGTTCTCGGTCTTGATCACGGTGCCCGCCCGTGAAGCAATGATCGGCGTACCTTCAGGCATGGCGATGTCCATGGCGTAGCGGCTTTTGGGGCCGAAATGGCTGTAACTGCCGTTGGCCCCCTGGGTCACGCGAAAAGGCCCGCCGCGCCATGGCAGCGGATATTTAAAGGCCTGCTGGCGCTGTGCCGGGTTGCCCAGGGCATAGGTGAACTTCTCCTGATAACTCACCGGCAGGTCCGCTTGCAGTGCGTTGACCACAGTCAGCAGCACTGCCGCACGCGCAGGCACCACACGCCGGACAAGCCGCGTACCTGCGCCCTTGGCGTTACCCAGACGCTCCAGGCGCAGCTCCACCTCCACCGGCGCGTGGGTGTCGTTGCGGGCGCTGAAGCTCACGCCGCTGGCGAACTTGATGGCGTGCAGTTTCACCTGACCTTCCAGCTGCTCGACCATTTGGTCGCGGAAAACAAAGGCCTTTGCGCCAGGCAGTGGCCGGTCGGAATACGAGACTACACCGTTGGCATCGGTGCTTTTGTAGAAGGTCGAGGCCAGGGTCGGGCTGCAAGCCACGAGCAAGGCGCAGAACAGCAGCGAATGTGCCTGCATGGTTAGTGGCTTTTTGACAGTTGAAGTCTGTCGAAGACTAGCAGGGGATTTTGCCGGAGGGATGGTGGAGGTGTTTCAGAAGACGAGCGGTGTAGGAGCGGATTTATCCGCGAAGGGCCTCAGCGCAGCTCTTCGCGGATAAATCCGCTCCTACCAATCCTGAGGTCAGGCCCCCGGTACGAAATGCTTCTGCGCCGTACCACGGGCAATCAACCGCGACAGGTAGTCCAGCTTCTGCGCATCCTGATCGACGAACTTGAAGGTCAGCTGCAACCAGTCGCTGTCCGGCTTCGGTTCCAGCGCCGCCACCGCATGCAGGTAACCATTGAGGCGGGCGACTTCGGCGTTTTCACCCTGCTCCAGATCGAGCACAGCGCCTTCGAGCACCTGTGGCAGGGTCTCGCCACGGCGGACCACCAGCAGCGCCTCCTTGAGGCTCAGGGCCTTGATCACGCACGGCTGCACACCGTTTGGCAGACGCAGCTGCCCCTGACCACGCCCCGCAGGTGCGGCAGCGGCAGCAGTGGGCTTGGGCGCATTGATCAGGGGCTTGGCCGCCGCCACCGGAGCAGCTGGTGCTGTCGGTTTTACCGTTTCGGCACGGCCACCGGTGAGGGCGCTCAGCGAGTCATTGGCAAAAGCCGAATTGGCACGCGTCGGGGCGCTGGCCAGCAAGGTATCGAGCTTGCCAACCTTGGTCAGGGCCTTCTTCACCTTGGTCAGCAATTGCTCATTGGTGAACGGCTTGCCGACGAAATCAGAAACACCGGCCTGGATCGCCTGGACCACGTTTTCCTTGTCGCCGCGGCTGGTCACCATGATGAACGGCAACGTCTTCATCGACTCCTGCTGACGGCACCAGGTCAGCAACTCCAACCCGGACATTTCCGGCATTTCCCAGTCGCACAGGACCAGGTCGAAAGCTTCACGCGCCAGCAATGTCTGGGCCTTGCGACCGTTGACCGCGTCTTCGATGACAATTCCCGGGAAATAGTTGCGCAGACACTTCTTCACCAGGTCGCGAATGAACGGCGCATCATCCACAACCAACACACTGACTTTACTCATCGCCACTCCTATTGAATCCCGACTAGCATAACGCTGACTAATGGCCATTTGCCAAACATTGGCTCACGCCGGGACTCGTGGTTTCGTTCGCGGCTGCCTTGAGGTGCTCGACCGCAAACGAAAACGCCCGGCCAGGGCCGGGCGTTCGTTCTCGGGGCAGTCTTACTTATCGTCAGTTTCAGCCGGAACATTAGCCTTTTCGCTGCCACCTTCGACCTCTTCTTTCATGCGCTTGAGGCCCAGGTGACGCACGTCGGTACCGCGCACCAGGTAGATCACCAGCTCGGAGATGTTGCGCGCGTGGTCGCCGATCCGCTCCAGTGAACGCAAGGCCCAGATCACGCTGAGTACCCGCGAGATCGAACGCGGATCTTCCATCATGTAGGTGACCAGCTCGCGCAGCGCGGTCTTGTACTCGCGGTCGATGGTCTTGTCGTACTGGGCGACCGACAGCGCCAGGTCGGCGTCGAAACGGGCAAAGGCATCCAGCGCATCGCGGACCATGTTGCGCACCTGGTCGCCGATGTGCCGGACTTCGACGTAGCCACGCGGCGACTCACCTTCTTCGCACAACTGAATGGCGCGGCGGGCGATCTTGGTCGATTCGTCACCGATGCGCTCCAGGTCGATCACCGACTTGGAAATGCTGATGATCAGACGCAGATCGGAAGCGGCCGGCTGACGACGGGCGAGAATGCGCACGCATTCCTCGTCGATGTTGCGCTCCATCTGGTTGATCTGCTCGTCGACTTCGCGCACTTGCTGGGCCAGGCCCGAGTCGGCCTCGATCAGCGCGGTGACCGCGTCATTGACCTGTTTCTCGACCAGACCGCCCATCGCCAGGAGGTGACTGCGGACCTCCTCGAGTTCGGCGTTGAACTGCTGGGAGATGTGGTGGGTAAGGCTGTCTTTGTTGATCATGAGAAATCCTTGGAGCGTCCGGTAAGTGCTGTCAGGCGGCGTTCAGTCGTTGAATCCTAGCCATACCGACCGGTGATGTAGTCTTCGGTCTGCTTCTTCGCCGGATTGGTGAACAGCGTGTCAGTGTCACCGAACTCGATCAGCTTGCCCATGTACATGAAGGCGGTGTAATCGGACACCCGCGCCGCCTGCTGCATGTTGTGGGTAACGATGACGATGGTGTACTTGGACTTCAGTTCGTAGATCAGCTCTTCGACCTTCAGCGTCGAGATCGGGTCCAGGGCCGAGCATGGTTCGTCGAGCAGCAGAACTTCTGGTTCCACGGCGATGGTGCGGGCAATCACCAGACGCTGCTGTTGACCACCGGACAGGCCCAGGGCCGACTCGTGCAGGCGGTCCTTGACCTCCTCCCACAGGGCCGCGCCCTTGAGTGCCCATTCCACGGCCTCATCGAGCACGCGCTTCTTGTTGATGCCCTGGATGCGCAGGCCGTAGACCACGTTTTCGTAGATGGTCTTGGGGAACGGGTTGGGCTTCTGGAACACCATGCCGACTCGGCGACGCAGTTCGGCCACGTCCTCGCCCTTGCGGTAGATGTTGTTGCCGTACAGGTTGATCGCACCCTCGACGCGGCAACCGTCAACCAGGTCGTTCATGCGGTTGAAGGTGCGCAGCAAGGTCGATTTACCGCAGCCGGACGGGCCGATGAAGGCGGTCACGCGCTGTTTCGGGATGTTCATGCTGACGTCGAACAGAGCTTGTTTCTCGCCGTAGTACAGGCTCAGGCCAGGCACTTCGATGGCCACGGTTTCATCAGCCAGTTGCAGGCTCTGCTTGGTACGACCCAGGGCCGACATATCGATGCCGTGGGCGTGGGATTCTTGCTGCATGGTCAGACTCCATACGCTATCAATTTCGTTTCATCGAACCGCCCGGCACAACACACGGGCGGCACTTGCAAAAAGGGTGCTTCGATCAGCTGTCCAGCGCCTTGTACTTCTCGCGCAGGTGGTTACGAATCCATACGGCCGACAGGTTGAGCGTGGCGATCACCAGCACCAGCAGCAACGCGGTGGCGTAAACCAGCGGCCGCGCGGCCTCGACGTTCGGGCTCTGGAAGCCGACGTCATAAATATGGAAGCCCAGGTGCATGATCTTCTGGTCCAGGTGCAGGTACGGGTAGTTGCCGTCCACCGGCAGCGATGGCGCCAGCTTCACCACACCCACCAGCATCAGCGGTGCCACTTCACCCGCGGCACGGGCCACGGCGAGGATCATGCCGGTCATCATCGCCGGGCTGGCCATCGGCAGGACGATCTTCCACAGGGTCTCGGCCTTGGTTGCACCGAGCGCCAGCGAACCTTCGCGAACCGTACGCGGGATACGCGCCAGGCCTTCTTCAGTGGCCACGATCACCACCGGTACCGCCAGCAGTGCCAGGGTCAGCGAGGCCCAGAGCAGACCCGGCGTACCCAGGGTTGGCGCTGGCAGTGCTTCAGGGAAGAACAAGCGGTCGAGCGAGCCACCCAGTACATAGACGAAAAAGCCCAGACCGAACACACCGTAAACGATGGCCGGAACACCGGCGAGGTTGTTCACGGCGATACGGATCAGGCGGGTCACCGGCCCCTGGCGCGCATATTCACGCAGGTACACCGCCGCCAGCACGCCGAACGGGGTGACGATCACGGCCATGATCAGGGTCATCATCACGGTACCGAAGATTGCAGGAAAGATCCCGCCTTCGGTGTTGGCTTCACGCGGGTCGTCGCTAAGAAACTCCCAGACCTTGGCGAAATACACGCCCATCTTGGTGAAGAAGCCCATGCCGTTCGGCTGGTAAGCGTGAACCACCTTGCTCAGGTTGATCTCGACTTCACGACCGTTGCCATCCTTTGCAACCAGGCTGTCGCGACCAAAATCCTGATGCAGGTTGCTCAGACGCTCTTCGATGGCCTTGTAGCGGTTGTTCAGCTCGGCACGTTCGGCGTCCATGTCAGCCTGGGCGGCGGCATCCAGTTTGCCGTCGAGTTCCAGCTTGCGAGCGTGCAGACGCAGACGCTCAAGGCCATAGTTGATGGCACCGATGTCCTTCTTCTCAAGCTTCTGCAGCTCGCCAGCCAGCTTGTCGGCACGCTTGAGGCGCGCTTGCAGCTCGGACCAGGCCGCCTGGCCTTCGGCGACGACCTTGCCGTTTTCCTTGACGCTGACCAGGTAGCCGTAGAAGTTACCCCACTCTCGACGTTCCAGGGCAATCAGCTCGACCGGCGTCTGCAGGTCGGTCAGCCAATCGCCGACCACCCAGGTGAAGTCGCTGCCGTTGAGGTCGCGGTTGCCGACCTTGATCAGCTCACGGGTCATGAACTCCGGGCCGTTCTCCGGGACCGGCAGGCCGGCCCCTTTCAGACGTGCCAGCGGCACTTCTTCCTTCTGCACCACTTCGCCGATAACGACGTGGTCGGCCTGGCCAGGCACCTTGTAGGTAGCCTGGACCAGATCGGCTGGCCAGAAGTGGCCGAGGCCGCGCACAGCGATCACAGAGAGCAGACCGATGGTCATGATCACCGCGATGGCGACGGCGCCACCGCTGATCCAGACGCCGGGGGCGCCGCTCTTGAACCAGCTTTTGAGGGAATCCTTTTTCACGGATCTCTACCTTTCTATCAAAGCGACGAGTATTTCTTGCGCAGACGCTGGCGAATCAGCTCGGCCAAGGTGTTCATCACGAAGGTGAACATCAACAGCACCAGCGCGGCGAGGAACAGCACGCGGTAATGGCTGCCACCGACTTCCGATTCCGGCATCTCCACCGCAACGTTGGCGGCCAGGGTGCGCATACCTTCGAACAGGTTCATTTCCATGACCGGGGTGTTGCCGGTGGCCATCAGTACGATCATGGTTTCACCCACCGCACGGCCCATACCGATCATCAGCGCCGAGAAAATACCCGGGCTGGCGGTCAGGATGACCACGCGGGTCAGGGTCTGCCATGGCGTTGCACCGAGTGCCAGGGAGCCCAGGGTCAGGCTGCGCGGCACGCTGAACACGGCATCTTCAGCAATCGAATAGATGTTCGGAATCACCGCGAAGCCCATGGCGATACCGACTACCAGGGCGTTACGCTGGTCGTAGGTGATACCCAGGTCATTGGTGATCCACAGGCGCATGTCACCACCGAAGAACCAGGTCTCCAGGAGCGGGCTCATGTACAGGGCGAACCAGCCGGTCAGCAGGATGACCGGGATCAGAATCGCCGACTCCCAGCCATCCGGGACCCGCAGGCGGATCGACTCAGGCAGACGGCTCCAGGCGAAGCCAGCAACCAGGATGCCGATCGGCATCAGCAGGAACAGGCTGAATACACCCGGCAGGTGGCCTTCCAGGTACGGCGCCAGGAACAGGCCGGCGAAGAAACCGAGAATTACTGTCGGCATCGCCTCCATCAGCTCGATCACCGGCTTGACCTTGCGGCGCATGCCCGGAGCCATGAAGTAAGCGGTGTAGATGGCTGCGGCAATGGCCAGCGGAGCCGCCAGGATCATCGCGTAGAACGCAGCTTTCAGGGTACCGAAGGTCAGCGGCGAGAGGCTCAGCTTGGGTTCGAAGTCGGTGTTCGAGGCGGTGGACTGCCAGACGTACTTCGGCTCGTCATAGTTCTCGTACCAGACCTTGCTCCACAACGCGCTCCAGGACACTTCCGGGTGCGGGTTCTTCAGCGTCAGCGGCAGCAACTTGCCGCCCTGTTCGACGATGATGCGGTTGGCCCGCGGCGACAGTGCCAGAATGCCTGCGCCTTCGGCTACCGGCTCGACCAGCAGGGTACGGTGCGCAGTACTGTGGAACACGCCAAGCTTGCCGGCAGCATCCAGGGCAACGAAGCCCTTACGGCGCTCTTCGGCATCGATCTGCACGATCGGCGCTGTGCCCATCTGGAACTCGCGAATGCGCTTGAAGCGCTGCTCGCCGTCCGGATCCCGGGCCATGAACCACTGGGCCAGGCCGCCTTTGGAGTCGCCGATGATCAGCGAGATACCGCCGACCAGCTGGGTGCTGGCGGTGACTTCGGCATTACCGTCTTCGAGCAGTTTGTAACGGCCATTGAGGCTCTTTTCACGCAGGCTGAAGACATCCGCCTGAGCCCGGCCGTTAATCACATACAGCCACTGCTGACGCGGATCGATGAAGATCGCTTTGACCGGTTCAGTCATCTGCGGCAGGTCAATGCGGTTCTGCTCGCTGGTGACCTCACCGGTCATCATGTTTTCTTCGCGGCTCAGCGATACCACCTGCAGGTGCGCGCCAGTGGAACCGGCAACCACCAGGGTTTCGCCATTCACATTGAGGCTGACGTGCTCCAGCGCGCGGCCCTGCTCATCGAGCACGAACGGCTCCTGGCCATAAGGGAAGTCGATGGCCGGGGTGATGGTTTTCTTGTTGTCCGGGTAGGTGATCTTGTAGCTGTGGCTGAATGCCAACGCCTGACCATTGGACAAGCCCAGCACCACCAGCGGGTTACCCGGCTGATCGGCGCCAATAGAGGTCACCTGGGTACCTGCCGGTACTGGCAGGTCAACGCGTTTGAGCTCGGCACCGCTCTTGGTGTCGAAGAACAGCGCTTGACCCTTGTCGGAAACCCGCATCCCCACCAGGTTCTGCTCTTCCAGGGCAATCATCAGCGGTTTGCCGGCATCCTGGCTCAGCCAGGTCGGCTCCAGCGCTTTCTTGCTGGTCAGCGTGGCACCCTGGAACAGCGGCACGACCACATAGGCCAGGTAGAAGAAGATCAAGGTGATCGCTGCCAGCACGGCAAGCCCGCCCACCAGTACATACCAGCGGGTCAGGCGATCCTTGAGCGCACGCATGCGGCGCTTGCGTTGCAGTTCGGGCGTATTGAAGTCAATCCGCACGGGGGGAGAATTTTGGGTCATTGTGGAGTTGGCCAGATCATTCATGCGCACACCCTAGCGGTCCCGTATGACAAAAACATGACAATGCAGTGACGCAAAAAAGCCCGCCGCTCAGTGGTCCTGGCAGCGGACTCGCAATTTGTGGCGAAACCGGGTCATTGACCGGGCTCCGCCGAACCTTCAGTTACTTCTTTGCAACGTTGCCGTTGTGGTTCAGACCCAGGTCTGCCAGGGCTTTTTCAGCCACTTTGGCAGGCAGCGGGATGTAACCGTCCTTCACGACAACCTGCTGGCCTGCTTGCGACAGAACCAGTTTGACGAACTCGGCTTCCAGCGGGGCCAGAGGCTTGTTCGGCGCCTTGTTGACGTAGACGTAGAGGAAACGCGACAGCGGGTAGGTGCCGTTCAGGGCGTTGGCTTCGTTGTCTTCAACGAATGCGCCGCCTTCTTTCTTGGCCAGGGCCACGGTCTTCACGCTGGCAGTCTTGTAGCCGATACCCGAGTAACCGATACCGTTCAGCGAGCTGCTGATCGACTGCACGACCGAAGCCGAGCCAGGTTGTTCGTTGACGTTAGGCTTGAAGTCGCCTTTGCACAGGGCTTCTTCCTTGAAGTAGCCGTAGGTGCCGGATACCGAGTTGCGACCGAACAGCTGAACCGGCTTGTTGGCCAGGTCGCCGGTCACACCCAGATCACCCCAGGTTTTCACGTCGGCTTTGGCACCGCACAGACGGGTCGAGGAGAAGATCGCATCGACCTGGGCCATGGTCAGGCCTTTGATCGGGTTGTCCTTGTGCACGAATACGGCCAGGGCGTCGACGGCAACCGGGATGGCGGTTGGCTTGTAGCCGTACTTCTGTTCGAACGCCTGCAGCTCGACGTCCTTCATCTTGCGGCTCATCGGGCCGAGGTTGGCGGTGCCTTCGGTCAGCGCCGGTGGCGCGGTGGAGGAGCCGGCAGCCTGAATCTGGATGTTTACGTTCGGGTATTCCTTCTTGTAGGCCTCAGCCCACAGGGTCATCAGGTTCGCCAGGGTATCGGAACCGACGCTGGAGAGGTTGCCCGACACACCGGTGGTCTTGGTGTAGGTCGGAATAGCAGGGTCAACAGCGGCAACCGCATTGGCGGTGGCAACGCCAGCGGCGACGAAAGTCAGGGCCGCCATCAAACGCTTCAGTTTCATGCCTTGCTCCTAGCAGAATTTGGGTTGAGATGGATCGGGCCCAAGTATCTGCAGGCCGCATGACTACTCTATGAACCGAATGTGACAATTAGATGAAAGGCCATCACCGAAATCCGGGGATGGCCTTTTCAAAATGTTGCGAGGGTTGGCTTAGAGCGGTTTCAACGTTTTTTCGCCAGCAGATAGATACCCACCAGCAGACCAATGGTGCAGATGCCAGCGACGTAGTAGGCCGGTGCCATCGGGCTGAACTTGAGCAGCGCGGTGACCACCATCGGCGTCAGACCACCGAAGATTGCGTAAGCCAGGTTGTAGGAAAAAGACAGACCACTGAAGCGCACCACCGGCGGGAACGCCTTGACCATGACATACGGCACCGCGCCGACAATACCCACGCACAGCCCCGTCAGGGCATACAGCGGGAACATCCATTCAGGGTGGGTTGGCAGGCTGTGGTAGAAGGTCCAGGACGACGCCAGCAACAGCAGGCTGCCGACAATGAACACTCGGCCGGCGCCCAGGCGATCTGCCAGCGCGCCAGTGCCGATGCAGCCGAAGCTGAGCAGGACGATGGCCAGGCTGTTAGCCTTCAGCGAGTCGGTCGGGCTGACCTGGTACAGGCTCTGCAGCAGGGCCGGAGTCATCAGGATCACCACCACGATGCCGGCCGACAGCAGCCAGGTCAGCAACATCGAGATGACGATGGCGCCACGGTGATCACGCAACACCGCACGCAGGGGGACTTCTTCAGCCAGTGCCTTGCGCGCCTGCATCTCGGCAAATACGGGGGTTTCGTGCAGCCAGCGGCGCAAGTACACAGCAAAGAAGCCGAACACCCCACCCAGCAGGAAAGGAATACGCCAGGCGTAGTCGGCAACTTCCTGCGGGCTGTAGATGCTGTTGATCAAGGTTGCCACCAGCGAGCCGAGCAGGATCCCGGAGGTCAGCCCGGCCGTCAGGGTGCCACAGGCGTAGCCGGTGTTGCGTGCCGGTACATGCTCGGACACAAACACCCAGGCGCCCGGCACCTCTCCGCCAATCGCCGCGCCCTGGATCACCCGCATCAGCAACAGCAGGATCGGTGCCCACATGCCGATCTGTGCATAGGTCGGCAGCAGGCCCATGATCAGGGTCGGCACGGCCATCATGAAGATGCTCAGGGTGAACATCTTCTTGCGTCCCAGCAGGTCGCCAAAGTGGGCCATGACAATCCCGCCCAGCGGCCGCGCCAGATAGCCAGCGGCAAAAATACCAAACGTTTGCATCAAGCGTAGCCATTCCGGCATGTCGGCAGGAAAGAACAGCTTGCCGACCACGGTGGCGAAGAACACGAAAATGATGAAATCGTAGAATTCCAGCGCACCGCCCAGGGCGGAAAGCGACAGAGTTTTGTAGTCACTGCGGGTGAGCGGCCGCGAAGGCTGCGCGATACTGCCGGGCACGGAGGTCATAGGTATCTCTTATTGGTATAGCTTTATTGATACTGCAGGCCGCCTGTGACGCGGGTTACGGCCTGGGAAGCCCCAAACCATAGCAAATTGCCGGAAAAAGCACATAGCAGTACATATTCAATACAACTATTCATGACTGCATGGTCGTCGCTGCGCTTTTCGCTCTATATACTGGCCGCCTGTAGGAAAAGGTTGCGTCTTGTGAAGGATGTTGTGCGAAAACGCCGCTAGATATGCTTAGTCGGTTTCGCAGAGTTTCCCTTCGCCGCCTGGCAAAGCGAAAGCAGCGTAGAATAGTTGTGCTGAATCGTTTTTCGAGGCGTCTGTCATAGCGCCAACCAACGAAGCGTCACGGGTCAGAGGCACCCCCGGCATGATTGAACTCGAACAAGAAGATCCTATCCCGCAAGGCGACCTGGCCTTGCAGATCACTGCATTACCGCGTGAGACCAACGGTTTCGGCGACATTTTCGGCGGCTGGCTAGTCGCTCAGATGGACCTGGCCGGCACCGCCATGGCCAGTCGTGTCGCCGGTGGCCGGGTGGCAACCGTGGCGATCGACCGTATGGCCTTCCTGGTCCCTGTGGCCGTTGGTGCGCAGTTGTCCTTTTATACCCAGACCCTGGAAATCGGCCGCAGCTCGATCCAGATGATGGTCGAGGTGTGGAGCGACGATCCGCTGTCCAGCGAATGGCGCAAGGTCACCGAGGCTGTGTTCGTGTTCGTTGCCATTGATGGCAGCGGCCGCACCCGTTCGGTTCCTCCTCGTCGCTGACACGCCTGCGCGGTAAACTCGAAGGTAGGCAACCGGTCGAGAACCGTACGGCAAACCAACGAGATCAAGCGCATGTCCACACCCAAGGTCGAATCCGAACAGCACGGCGTACTCAATTGCTGGCGCATCACCAGCGACACTGCCGAACTGCTGGTAGCCCAGCAGGGCGCGCAGGTCCTGAGCTATCAGCGGATCGGCGAGCCGCCGTTGCTGCTGCTCAGCGAGCAGGCCACCTTCAAGCAGGGTAAATCCGTGCGCGCCGGGGTTCCGGTGTGCTGGCCCTGGTTTGGCAAGCTCGAGCGAAATCCTGCGGCTGTGCAGGCCATGTATCACGGTGAAGACCCACTGGCCCATGGCCTGGTGCGCGGTCGCGACTGGCAACTGCTGGGCATCGAAGGCAGCGGCGACAGTGTCCGGGCTGAATTCACCTTGCCCGAAACCCAGGGCGACCTCCCCGGCTGGCCGCATAATGTCGAGCTCAAGCTGAGCATCGTCATGGGCGAACAGCTGACTATCACGCTCTCCAGCTACAACCTCGACAACGTCCCGGTCACCATCAGCCAGGCACTGCACAGCTACTTTGCAGTCAGCGATGTGCGTGAGGTGGTGGTAGAAGGCGTTGATGGCCTGAGCTACATCGAAACCCTGGCTGACTGGGAACAACGCACGCAACAAGGCGATCTTGGTTTTGCCGGTGAGACTGATCGCATCTACCTGCAGACGCCTGAGCAGTTGAGCATTGTCGACCCGAACTGGAACCGGCGCATTTGCCTGAACAGCAGCGGTTCACGCTCGGCGGTGATCTGGAACCCGTGGATCGCGCGCGCGGCCGAACTGCCGGACATGGCCGATGATGGCTGGCAGCGCATGCTGTGTATCGAGACTGCGAACGTCTGGGACGATGTGGTGACGCTGGCACCTGGGGCAACGCATTCGCTGAGTGTCAGCATTGCTAGCGAGCGACTCTAGACCCAGTGGGGGCTGGCCTTGCCGGCGATCGAGCGCGAAGCGGTCGCCGACTGAACTGGCCTCATCGCCGGCAAGGCCAGCTCCCACAGGAGTAGCGTTTACAAATCGGCGTCTTCCACTACCCGCACCTTGGACGCATCCATGGCATAGGCGGCGTCGGCCAGATCATTGCTGACTTTCTCGATCTTCAACGTGCCGTTGACCCACAACGGCGTATAGATATCGTCGAGCTTCAAACCTTTGGGATAACGCACCAGCACCAACTGATTGGGTGGCGGTGGCGGTACGTGGATGCAGGCACCCGGATAAGGCACGAGAAAGAACAGCGTGCTGTTGCCCTTGGCATCGGTTTCCAGCGGCACCGGATAACCACCCAAACGGATCTGCTTGCCGTTCATGGCAGCGACGGTCTTGTTCGAATACATCACCGCCGGCAAGCCCTTGGCCTGCTTCATGCCACCCTTGTCGGTGAAGGTGCCCATGGCTTCCGGGGTGTTGTGGTCGATCTCGGGCATCAGCTCAAGGGCTTTCTGGTCCGACTTGGGCATCAGCTCCAGCCAGTCGGTTTCCGCCAGTTCGGCACGGGCCAGGCTGCTGATGAGCAACAGTGAAAGCAGTAATACACGGCGCATGAGAATGCTCGGCAACGGAAATTGCCGAGCATTCTAGCCTGCCATCAGTTCTTTTTGACCATACCGTAGATCACCAGAAGGACGACCGCGCCCACCAGCGCACCGAGAAAACCTGCGCCCTCGCCGGCCCGGTAGATGCCCAGCGCCTGGCCGCCGTAGGTCGCTGCGAGCGAACCGGCAATGCCGAGGAGAATGGTCATGATCCAGCCCATGCTGTCGTCGCCGGGCTTGATGAAGCGTGCCAGCAGACCGACGATCAGGCCGATGAAGATGGTTCCGATGATACCCATGGCAATCCCTCTGAGTGAAATGGCGCATGCCAAAGCCTAGTCAGCGCTTTGGCATCCCGCCATCAGAGGGACCGCGAAGAAGGAAGGTTCCCTTCAGCCCTGGATCAGGGCTTCGACCTGCTGGATCTTCTGTTCCAGGGTCGCCATGTCGTCACAACGCAGGGTGGCATGACCAACCTTGCGCCCGACCTTGAAGGCCTTGCCGTAGTGATGCAGGTGGCATTCGTCGATCGCAACCACCTTGTCGACCGCCGGCACTTCGCCGATGAAGTTGAGCATGGCGCTTTCGCCGACCTTGGCAGTCGAACCCAGCGGCAGGCCGGCCACGGCGCGCAGGTGGTTTTCGAACTGGCTGCACTCGGCGCCTTCGATGGTCCAGTGCCCGGAGTTGTGCACCCGTGGGGCGATCTCGTTGGCCTTCAGGCCGCCGTCGACTTCGAAGAACTCGAAAGCCAGCACGCCGACATAGTCGAGCTGCTTGAGCACGCGACCGGCGTAGTCCTCGGCCAGGTTCTGCAGCATGTGGTCTTCACTCGCAACCGACAGGCGCAGGATGCCGTTCTCGTGGGTGTTGTGCACCAACGGGTAGAAACGGGTTTCGCCATCACGGGCACGCACGGCGATCAACGAGACTTCACCGGTGAACGGCACGAAGCCTTCCAGCAGGCATGGCACGCTGCCGAGTTCGGCGAAGGTGCCTACAACATCCTCGGCAGTTCGCAGCACTTTCTGGCCTTTTCCGTCATAACCCAGGGTACGGGTCTTGAGCACGGCCGGCAGGCCGATGCTGGCCACCGCAGCATCCAGGTCGGCTTGCGACTGGATGTCGGCAAACGACGGGGTTGGAATGCCCAGGTCTTTGAACATGCTCTTTTCGAACCAGCGATCGCGGGCGATGCGCAGCGATTCGGCACTCGGGTAGACCGGAACGAACTGCGACAGGAAAGCTACGGTTTCCGCCGGCACGCTTTCGAACTCGAAGGTGACCAGATCGACTTCGTCGGCCAACTGGCGCAGGTGATCCTGGTCGCCGTAATCGGCACGCAGGTGCTCGCCCAGTGGCGCGGCGCAAGCGTCCGGAGCCGGGTCGAGGAAGGCGAAGTTCATGCCCAGCGGCGTTCCTGCCAGGGCCAACATGCGACCCAGCTGGCCGCCACCGATTACACCGATTTTCATGCTTTTGACCTCAGGCCTGGCGCGGATCTGGATTGTCCAGAACGTTGTCTGTCTGCTCAGCGCGGAACTGCTTCAGCACCGTGTGGAACTGCGGGTGCTTGGCCCCGAGGATGCTCGCCGAGAGCAGCGCGGCGTTGATCGCACCGGCCTTGCCGATGGCCAGGGTGGCAACCGGAATACCGGCTGGCATCTGTACGATCGACAGCAGCGAATCGACACCGGAGAGCATCGACGACTGCACCGGTACGCCCAGAACAGGCAGGTGGGTCTTGGCCGCACACATGCCTGGCAAGTGGGCAGCGCCACCGGCTCCGGCGATGATCACCTCAATGCCACGGCCTTCAGCCTCTTCGGCATACTGGAACAGCAAGTCCGGGGTGCGGTGGGCGGAAACCACCTTTACCTCGTAGGGAATGCCGAGTTTTTCCAGCATATCGGCGGTGTGGCTAAGGGTGGACCAATCGGACTTGGAGCCCATGATCACGCCAACCAGTGCACTCATCGTCGAGCCTCTTCTCTTGGGCGCCCGCAGGCGCGTCAAAAAACAACAAGCCACGCGGGACAACCGGCGTGGCTTGTTATACGAATTAGGGTCGGGGGAAACCGACCGAAGGCCGCGCAGTATACCGCAAAGCCGCGCTTTTGATGCACCCTGACGACCAACTGTCGGCCTTATTTTTCGGGGCTTTGGCTGACTTTTGAGTCAAGCCGTTGCCGGCCCGCCCTCCAGCTTGCGCCAGAGCAAGCGCACGTTGGCTTTGCGCACCAGCGCGCAGCGATACAGACGGATTTCCAGCGGCACGTGCCACTGGCTGCCGCCACAGATCACCAGCTCACCCCGCTCAAGCTCGGCGCGCGCCGACAGCCGCGGCACCCAGGCAATGCCCAGGCCTTCCAGCGCCATGCTCTTGAGGCTGTCGGCCATGGCTGTCTCGTACACCGTGGTAAAACGCAGATTGCGCTGACGCAGCAGCAGATTGACCGAGCGGCCGAGAAACGCCCCGGCGCTATAGGCCAGCAACGGCACACTGCCTTCACCTTCGAGATCGAACAACGGCTTGCCTTCAGCGTCGGCGGCGCACACCGGGAGCATCTCGGTGTTGCCCATATGCAGCGACGGGAAGATTTCCGCGTCCATCTGCAACGCGGCATCGGGATCATAGAACGCCAGCATCAAGTCGCAACCGCCTTCACGCAGGGCGTGCACCGCATCGCCAACGTTGGTAGCCACCAGACGCGTGGCGATGTTCAGACCATCGTTGCGCAACTGGGCGATCCAGCGCGGGAAGAACCCCAGCGCCAGGGAGTGAGCGGCCGACACCTGAATCACCTCGCCCTGCCCGCCTTCCAGATGATGCAGATGGCGCAGCACTTCGCCCAACTGATCGACCACGGTACGCGCCGTCACCAGGAACAATTGGCCGGCCGCAGTCAGTTCAATCGGCGTGCGCGAGCGGTTGACCAGGGTCAACCCCAACGCGGCCTCAAGGCTGCGAATACGGCGGCTGAAGGCCGGCTGGGTCACAAAGCGGCGCTCGGCCGCCTGGGAAAAGCTGCGGGTCGCCGCCAGGGCACTGAAGTCTTCCAGCCATTTGCTTTCGAGGTTCATCTGTCTCTCCAGGCATGCACCAAAATGGCACACGCTCGAATGTCGGTTGGCGTCACATCAACCATTATGCCGTTTGTGCATAGGTTAGCGTGCAACAGCATTGGCCGCAAAATCGGCGCAGGCCTAGGATTGGCGCCATTCCGGCATGTGCCGGGCCTAACACGAGATGATATTTATCATGTCCGCTGCTGCATCGTTCCGCGTCGAAAAAGACCTGCTTGGCACCCTTGAAGTCCCAGCTGATGCCTACTACGGCATCCAGACCCTGCGCGCTGCCAACAACTTCCACCTCTCCGGTGTTCCGCTGTCGCACTACCCTAAACTGGTTGTCGCCCTGGCGATGGTCAAGCAGGCTGCTGCTGACGCCAACCGTGAGCTGGGTCACCTGAGCGATGCCAAGCACACCGCCATCAGCGAGGCTTGCGCCCGTCTGATCCGCGGTGACTACCACGAGCAGTTCGTGGTCGACATGATTCAAGGCGGTGCTGGTACTTCTACCAACATGAACGCCAACGAAGTAATCGCCAACATCGCGCTGGAGGCCATGGGCCACCAGAAGGGCGAGTACAAGTACCTGCACCCGAACAACGACGTGAACATGGCGCAGTCGACCAACGACGCCTACCCGACCGCGATCCGTCTGGGTCTGCTGCTCGGTCACGATGCGCTGCTGGCCAGCCTCGACAGCCTGATTCAGGCCTTCGCCGCCAAGGGCAAGGAATTCGACCACGTACTGAAGATGGGCCGCACCCAGCTGCAGGACGCCGTGCCGATGACCCTGGGCCAGGAATTCCGCGCCTTCGCCACCACCATGACCGAAGACCTCAACCGTCTGCGTTCCCTGGCGCCAGAGCTGCTGACCGAAATCAACCTGGGCGGTACCGCCATCGGTACCGGCATCAACGCCGACCCGGGCTACCAGATGCTGGCCGTCCAGCGCCTGGCGACCATCAGCGGCCAGCCGCTGGTACCAGCTGCCGACCTGATCGAAGCCACCTCGGACATGGGCGCCTTCGTCCTGTTCTCGGGCATGCTCAAGCGTACCGCGGTCAAGCTGTCGAAGATCTGCAACGACCTGCGCCTGCTGTCCAGCGGCCCGCGTACCGGCATCAACGAGATCAACCTGCCAGCGCGTCAGCCAGGCAGCTCGATCATGCCAGGCAAGGTCAACCCGGTAATCCCGGAAGCCGTTAACCAGGTGGCCTTCGCCATCATGGGCAACGACCTGGCCCTGACCGTCGCTGCCGAAGGCGGCCAGCTGCAACTGAACGTGATGGAACCGCTGATCGCCTACAAGATCTTCGATTCGATCCGCCTGCTGCAACGCGCCATGGACATGCTGCGCGAGCACTGCATCGTCGGCATCACCGCCAACGAACAGCGCTGCCGTGAACTGGTCGAACACTCGATCGGCCTGGTCACCGCCCTGAACCCGTACATCGGCTACGAAAACGCCACCCGTATCGCTGCCATCGCCCTGGAAAGCGGCCGTGGTGTGCTGGAACTGGTCCGCGAGGAAGGCCTGCTGGACGAAGAGATGCTCAACGACATCCTGCGTCCGGAAAACATGATTGCTCCGCGTCTGGTGCCGCTGAAGGCGTAACCGATGCTGTAACACCGCTCACCAGGTCGAGGGACTAGACACCTCTCACCTTTTGAGGGCCCAGGGATCACTCCCCGGGCCCTTTTTTTATGCCTGTGGCATATCGTTGACAGCATGACGTACTGTGAGCAGCTAACTATAAGCCGATCACGGAGACAGCCCATGGCAACCGCTCATCCCGCCCGCAACATCATGGTGCTGTATACCGGTGGCACCATCGGCATGCAGGCCAGCGCCAACGGCCTGGCCCCGGCCTCGGGTTTCGAACAGCGGATGCGTGAGCAACTGGCCGGACGTGCCGATATCCCGCACTGGCAGTTCCGCGAAATGCAGCCACTGATCGACAGCGCCAACATGACGCCCGAGTACTGGCAGCGCCTGCGCGCGGCGGTGATCGAGGCTGTCGATGCGCAAGGCTGCGATGCCGTACTGATCCTGCACGGTACCGATACCCTCGCCTACAGCGCCGCCGCCATGAGCTTCCAGCTCCTCGGCCTGCAAGCACCTGTGCTGTTCACCGGCTCCATGCTGCCGGCCGGGGTTGCCGACAGCGACGCCTGGGAAAACCTGGTCGGCGCCCTGCTGGCTCTGGCCCAAGGGGTCGCTGCAGGTGTGCAGCTGTATTTTCATGGTGAACTGCTCGAACCCAACCGCACCGCCAAGGTGCGCAGCTTTGGCCGGCACCCGTTCGTCACGCTCAAGCGCTTCGGTGGTGCGGCCACAGTGCAGCCTTTGCCAACTGAACTCGACTATCGGCAGGCAAAACAAACCGCCACGGTCGCCGTCCTGCCGCTGGTACCAGGCTTCGGCGCCGCGCTGTTGCACGCGGCGCTCGACAGCGGTGCGCAGGGCCTGATCCTGGAATGCTTCGGCAGCGGTACCGGACCGGCTGACAACACCGACTTTCTCGATACCCTGGCGCAAGCGCAAGCGAGTGGGGTCGTGGTGCTGGCAATCACCCAGTGTCATGAAGGCGGAGTCGAGCTGGATGTGTACGAAGCCGGCAGCCGCCTGCGTCAGGCCGGGGTGTTGTCGGGGGGCGGGATGACCCGCGAAGCAGCGTTCGGCAAGTTGCAACTGCTGCTCGGCGCCGGCTTGCCGATGGCAGACGTACGCCGCCTGATCGAGCTCGACCTGTGTGGCGAACTGCGCTGACCCCGGCAAGGCACGCATATTGCTCGCTTGCCGGTAGCCCTTCAGCAGGAAGCCAGACATGCTCCACTCACACCTCACCACCCTCAACGCCGTATCGCTGGTGCTACAGGCCTTCAAGGATGACGATGTAGACGCTGCGGCGCTGCTCAACGGTAGCGGCATCAGCCCGGCCGACCTGGGCCGCGCCGATTCGCGCATCACCACCCGCCAGGAGTTGCTGGTGTGCGCCAACGCCGTGGCGCGGCGCCGTGAAGTGGGCCTGGAACTGGGTCGGCGCATGCATGTTTCCTGCTACGGCATGCTCGGTTACGCCCTGCTCTCCAGTGCCACCTTAGGTGACGCTTTGCGCCTGGCCATGCAATATCCGGCGCTGCTGGGAACACTTTTCCAGCTGCGCCTGATCGACGACGGCGAACGTATCTGGTTCAGCGCCAGCAATTATCGCGAAGACCCTCACCTGGCAGCGTTCAACGCCGAGTTCTGTCTGACCTCGTTGAAAGTCATCTGTGATGACCTGCTCGGGCAATCGCTGCCGCTGCTGGCGTCGCGCTTTGTCCACGCCGCTCCCGATTACCAGGCGCTGTACGCTGAAACCTTCAACTGCCCGCTGCACTTCGAGGCCAGCGACAACGCCTTTGCCTTCGAGCGCCGCTGGCTGGATATGCCCTTGCCATTGGCCGACCAGATCACTCACCGGGCCATGAGCGAACGCTGCCGCCGGCAGAACCTGGAGTTCACCGGTCGCCAGGCGTGGCTCGGGCGCATCCGGCAGTTGCTGCTCGATCAGCTGGATGCCGCGCCCGGACTGGAAGGCCTGGCAAAACAGATGAACTGCTCATCACGCACCCTGCGTCGGCATCTACAGGAGCTGGGCAGCAGCTACCAGCAGTTGCTCGACGAGCTACGATTCGAGCGAGCCAAACAGCTGCTGGCCGAAGACCAGCTGCCGATCTATCAAATTGCCGAAGCGCTGGGCTTCAGCGAAACCGCCAGTTTCCGCCATGCATTTCTACGCTGGAGCGGCGTAGCGCCAAGCCATTTCCGCGCCTGACAGGCGCTCAGCTCGCCGCGTGGGGGCGATATCCGGACAGCCAGGCTGGCCATATCGATCCCCTTTTGGCCGTTTCCGCCGTTCTGCACCGGGGCCGATCCATCAACAATGGACCCATGCCAGTGACCCCGGAGAACAACAAATGCTGACAATCTATTCCGATGACCATCACCTTCATCACGGCCGCTGCGAGTTGATCGACGGACAGCTGATGCCCTGCTTCGAAATGCCTTCACGTGCCGACCATGTGCTGGAACGGGTCAAGACCCGTGAACTGGGCCCGGTACAAGGCCCTGCAGATTTTGGCCGGGCACCGCTGTTGCGCGTGCACAGCGCCGATTACCTGAACTTCTTCGAGGGCGCCTGGCAGCGCTGGGCCAGCCTCGGCCACGATAGTGACCTGCTGCCCTTCACCTGGCCTGCGCGCACCTTGCGCAGCATCAAACCCAAAGGCCTGCATGGAGAACTGGGCTATTACAGCTTCGACGCCGGCGCGCCTATCACCGCCGGGACCTGGCAGGCTGCCTACAGCGCAGCGCAGGTCGCACTCACCGCCCAGGCCGCCGTGCAAGCCGGTGCCCGCAGTGCCTTTGCCCTGTGCCGTCCACCGGGACACCACGCCGCCAGCGATGTCATGGGCGGCTACTGCTACCTGAACAATGCCGCTATTGCAGCCCAGGCATTCCTCGACCAGGGCCAGCGTAAAGTCGCGATCCTTGATGTGGATTACCATCATGGCAACGGCACCCAGGAAATTTTCTACCAGCGCAGCGACGTGTTCTTCGCCTCGATTCATGGCGATCCACAAGCCGAGTTCCCGTTCTTCCTCGGCTATGCCGACGAACAGGGCGAAGGCGAAGGCCTGGGCTACAACGTCAACTACCCGCTGCCCGCAGGCAGTGACTGGGCAACCTGGAGCAACGCCCTGGATCAGGCCTGCGAGCGTATCGCCGCCTATGCACCGGACGTGGTGGTGGTGTCGCTCGGCGTCGATACCTTCAAGGACGACCCGATCTCCCAGTTCAAACTGGACTGCCCTGATTATCTGAAGATGGGCGAGCGTATTGCCCGCCTCGGCAAACCGACCCTGTTCGTCATGGAAGGCGGTTATGCGGTCGAAGAGATCGGCATCAATGCCGTGAACGTACTTGAAGGTTTCGAAGCGGTTCGATAATCGTCAACCACGCCAGGCACGCCGCAAGCGTGCCAGGGCGTCGGCAATCTTCGCTTCGTCCACCGCGGCGAAGCCCAGCACCAGCCCTGCGCGGTTATCCACAGAGGTAAGCGAATCAGGCAACCAGTAATCGCTCAGGGCATTGAGTTCGACGCCGACGGCTTCGGCCTGAGCGATCAGCTGTTGCTCGCGGGCATGGCTTTCGACATCAATCTTCACGTGTAATCCCGCCGCCACCTCGGGCATCAGCCCGAGGCCGGAGATATCCACAGGCCAGCCTGCTTGCAATGCATTGCGCCGGCTCAGCGCAGCGCGCCGCACCCGGCGAATGTGCCGCTGAAAATGCCCCTGGGCCATGAACTGCGCCATCACCGCCTGCGTGCCGACCTCCGAATGCCTGACCGCCAGCGCCCGGCACCGGGAGAAGGCTTGCACCAGCTGTTGCGGCAGCACCAGATAACCCAGACGCAACGCGGGAAAGGCTATCTTGCCGAACGTGCCGACATACAACACCCGCCCGCTACGATCCAGCGCCGCCAGCGGGGCCAACGGCGCCCCGCTGTAGCGGTACTCGCCGTCGTAATCGTCCTCGATGATCCAGGCGTCCTTGCGCTGCGCCCAGTCCAGCAGTTCCAGGCGCCGGGCCAGGCTCATGGTGACCCCGGTGGGATACTGGTGCGAGGGGGTCACATAACTCAGGCGGCAATGCGCCACGTCATAGAGTGCAGCGCAGTCCAGTCCTTCGTTATCGACAGCAATGCCACGCACTTGCGCACCGGTCAGGGCGAAGGCATTACCGGCGGCACGATAGCCGGGGTTTTCCACAGCCACCACGTCACCCGACTCCAGCAGCAACTGTGCACAAAGGCTTATCGCCTGCTGCGCACCACTGGTGATCACAATTTGCTCAGCCGTGCAGGAAAGCCCGCGTGAACGACGCAAATAGGTGGCAATCAGCTCACGCAGCTCGGTCTCCCCCGCCGGATCGCCGTAGCCCAAAGCGGCAGGATCCGGATTGCGCCAGAATCCCGCCTGCAGCTTGGCCCAGACGTCGAACGGAAACAGATCGAGCGCCGGTAATCCGACACGAAACGCCCTTGGCGGACCGCTTTTCGGCGCGGGCAAATGGTGCTTTTCCAGCCGCTCCAAGGGGCCATTGTGGATAACATTACTGGATATAATCTCAGTATCTTCCGGCGTTTTTGTGGATAACCCTGTGGAAAAACCCAGGGATAACCCTGTGGATACTTTTGTGGATAGTTTTGGCAGCTGACTCACATAGGTGCCGTCGCCAACCCGGCTCTCGATAAAGCCTTCGGCATACAGCTGGTCGTAGGCACGCACCACGCTGTTGCGCGACAGTGCCAGTGCCGCGGCCATGTCGCGGGTGGCCGGCAAGCGCGTGCCGCTGCTCAAACGGCCATCCAGCACGCGCAGGCGCAGCGCCTGGTAAAGCTGACGACTCAACCCCTGGCGCCGGTCAAGGACAATACCCGTAGGGTCGAACGGCAACGCGAAAGGACGCACGCTCATGACAATGGACCTATCAAATTAGCTGGAAATGGCTCTTACCATAGACCAATAGCCTGCCTAGGATTGAACCATTCGCCAAGGACAATCCTCATGTTCACACCTTCGAGCTACAAGGAAACCGACCTCAGCCAGCTGCACCGGCAGATCGAACAGACCCGCCTGGCCGTGCTGGTTACCCAGGGTGAACAAGGTCTGCAGGCCAGCCACCTGCCCCTGCTGCTGGATCGCAGCCAAGGCAGCAACGGCACCCTCTACGGCCACTTCGCCCGCGCCAACCGACAATGGCAAGCGCTGGAAAACGGCGCCGAAGCCCTGGTGGTGTTTTCTGGGCCCGACGCTTATGTCAGTGCCGGCTACTATCCGAGCAAGGCCGAGGATCCGCGCACCGTACCGACCTGGAACTACCTGGCCGTACACGCCTGGGGTAAAGCCGAGGTTTACCACGATGCCGAGCATCTGCTGGACATCGTCCGGCGCCTGAGCGACCACCATGAGCAGTCTCAAGCCAGGCCGTGGTCGGTGGATGAAGCACCCGCCGACTACATGGCTGGAATGCTCAAGGCGATTGTCGGCTTTGCCCTGCCCATCGAGCGCCTGCAAGGCACCCGCAAACTCAGCCAGAACCGTTCGGCCATCGATATCGAAGGTGTGCGTACGAGCCTGGCCAACAGCAGCGATCCCCTGGACAACCAACTGGCCGCAGTGATGCGCCACTCTTGAAGGACTCTCTCATGCCTATCGTTACGATCCGCCCGGTTACTGCCGATGACCACAGCGCCTGGCTGCCCCTGTGGCAGGCCTACCAACGCTTCTACGAGACCCGAATTGGCGACGAGGTGACCGCCGTGGCCTGGCAGCGCATGCTCGACCCGAATGAGCCGACCAATGCCGCGCTGGCCTGGGTCGACGGTAAAGCGGTGGGCATGGTCCACTGGATCTATCATCGTTCGAACTGGAGCATCGAGAACTCTTGCTACCTGCAGGATCTCTATGTCCAGAGTGAGCAACGTGGCCTGGGTGTCGGCCGCCAGTTGATCGAATACGTCTACGCTACGGCGAAGGCAGCAGGCTGCGCCAAGGTTCACTGGTTGACCCATGAAACCAATGCCACCGCCATCAGCCTGTACGAGCAGGTCGCCGAGCGGCCTGGTTTCATCCAGTTTCGCAAACCGCTGTAAGCCCTGGAGCCTTTACATGAATGCATCGTTGAACTGGCACCCGGCAAAACGCCCGCAACCGAAAACCCTGGTCGGGCGCTTCATTCGCCTGGAAAAGCTCGATCCGCGTCGTGACCGCGAAGACCTCTGGCAGGTGTTCCAGGGCCCCGACGCCGACCCGAAACTCTGGGATTATCTGGCCTACGGGCCGTTCACCGAGCGTGAAGACTTCGACCACTGGCTCGACAGCAACGCGGCCAGCAGCGATCCGTTGTTCTATAGCGTCATCGACAGCGCCAGCGGCCAGACCCAGGGCATCCTCAGCCTGATGTCGATCGTGCCCGACCAGGGCCGTATCGAGATCGGCCATATTGCCTTTGGCGCCGCCATGCAGCGCACGCCCAAAGGCACCGAGGCGGTCTACCTGCTGGGCAAGCTGGCGTTCGAGCTGGGCAACCGCCGCCTGGAGTGGAAGTGCAACAACGACAACGCCCGCTCCAAACGTGCAGCCGAACGCTTCGGCTTCCACTTCGAAGGGGTGTTTCGCAAGCATATGGTGATCAAGGACAGGAATCGCGATACCGCCTGGTTCTCGATTACCGATGATGAGTGGCCGGCGATTGCGGCGGGGTTTGAGCGCTGGCTGAGCAGCGATAACCAAATGCCTGGCGGCCAGGTGCAAACCCTCGAAGCGTGCCGGTAGGAGCGGATTTATCCGCGAAGGGGCGCAGCGCGGCCCCAAACCCGGGACTGCTATGCAGTCCTTCGCGGATGAATCCGCTCCTACAGAGCGCAAAAAAAGGGGAGCATTTGCTCCCCAGAGGTTAACCGCTTGTAGATGAAGGCCTGAAAATCAGCCCTCGATCTCGATCAGGATTTCGCCCGGGTTGACCCGGTCGCCCTTGGCTACATGAATGGCGGTGACCTTGCCGGCGATGTCCGCCTGGACTTCGGTTTCCATCTTCATGGCTTCGGTAATCAGCACCGGCTGGCCGGCCTTGACCATGTCGCCTTCCTTGACCAGCACATCGACGATGTTGCCCGGCATGGTGGTGCTGACGTGGCCCGGTGCGCTGGCCTGCTTGCGCTTGCTGCTACCACCGCCGACGAATTCGTTGAGCGGTTCGAACACCACTTCTTCCGGCATGCCGTCGATGGACAGGTAGAAGTGACGCTTGCCTTCGGCCTTAACGCCGACACCGGTAATGTCGACGCGGTAGGTTTCACCGTGGACGTCGATGACGAACTCGGTCGGCACGCCTTCGCCGCCAGCCGAAGCCACCTTGCCAGCTTCCGGAATTGGCAGCAGCACTTCAGGGGTCAGGGTGCCGGCTTCGCGCTCTTCGAGGAACTTGCGCCCGATGTCCGGGAACATGGCGTAGGTCAGCACGTCTTCTTCGGACTTGGCCAGGTTGCCGATATCGGCACGCAGCTTGGTCATTTCCGGCTTGAGCAGGTCGGCCGGGCGCACGTCGATGACTTCTTCGCTACCGATGGCCTGACGACGCAGGTTCTCGTCGACCACACCCGGTGCCTTGCCGTAACCGCCTTGCAGGTACAGCTTCACTTCGTTGGTGATGGTCTTGTAGCGCTCGCCGGCCAGCACGTTGAAGAACGCCTGGGTGCCAACAATCTGCGAGGTCGGGGTCACCAGCGGCGGGAAGCCGAGGTCTTCACGCACGCGCGGGATCTCAGCCAGCACTTCGCTCATGCGGTTGAGCGCGCCCTGCTCCTTGAGCTGGTTGGCCAGGTTGGAAATCATCCCGCCCGGTACCTGGTTCACTTGCACGCGGGTATCCACGGAAGTGAACTCGCTTTCGAACTGGTGGTACTTCTTGCGCACGGCATAGAAGTACAGGCCGATTTCCTGCAGCAGCTCCAGGTCCAGGCCAGTGTCGAACTCGCTGCCCTTGAGCGCTGCAACCATCGACTCGGTACCCGGATGGCTGGTACCCCAGGCAAAGCTGGAGATCGCAGTGTCGATGTGATCAGCGCCGTTCTCGATGGCCTTGAGTTGGCACATGGCAGCCAGGCCGGCGGTGTCGTGGGAGTGCACGAACACCGGCAGCGATTGCTCGGCCTTCAGCGCCTTGACCAGCTCGCCGGTGGCGAATGGGGTCAGCAGGCCGGCCATGTCCTTGATCGCCACCGAGTCGCAACCCATGGCTTCCATCTGTTTGGCCTGGGCCACGAAAGCGTCGATGGTGTGCACCGGGCTGGTGGTGTAGGCAATGGTGCCCTGGGCGTGCTTGCCGGCAGCCTTGACCGCTTCGATGGCCACACGCAGGTTACGCACGTCGTTCATGGCATCGAAGATGCGGAACACGTCGATACCGTTGACGGCAGCCTTGGCCACGAAGGCTTTGACCACATCGTCGCTGTAGTGGCGGTAGCCGAGCAGGTTCTGACCGCGCAGGAGCATCTGCAGGCGGGTGTTAGGCAGCGCTGCACGCAGTTTGCGCAAACGCTCCCACGGGTCTTCCTTGAGGAAGCGCACACAGGCGTCGAAGGTCGCGCCGCCCCAGACTTCCAGCGACCAGTAGCCGACCTTGTCGAGCTTGTCGCAGATCGGCAGCATGTCTTCGGTACGCATGCGGGTGGCCAGCAGGGACTGGTGGGCGTCACGCAGGATTGTGTCGGTTACAAAGATTTTCTTGGACATTATGGGATTCCTCACAGGCCTGCGTGGGCGGCAATGGCGGCAGCGATGGCCAGGGCCAGCTCTTCGGGTTTGCGCTTGATCGAGTAGTTGGTCAGTTCCGGATGGCTTTCAACGAAGCTGGTATTGAACTGACCGCTGCGGAATTCCGGATTGCGCAGGATTTCCTGGTAGTAGGCGGCAGTGGTCTTCACCCCTTGCACGCGCATGTCGTCCAGAGCCCGCAGGCCGCGGTCCATGGCTTCTTCCCAGGTCAGCGCCCAGACCACCAGTTTCAGGCACATGGAGTCGTAGAACGGTGGAATGGTGTAGCCGGTGTAGATCGCCGTGTCGGTCCGTACGCCGGGACCGCCGGGTGCGTAGTAACGGGTGATCTTGCCGAAGCTGGGCAGGAAGTTGTTCTTCGGATCTTCAGCATTGATCCGGAACTGCAGGGCAAAGCCGCGGTGCTGGATGTCTTCCTGCTTCACCGACAGCGGCAGGCCCGAAGCAATGCGGATCTGCTCGCGAACGATATCGATACCGGTGATTTCTTCGGTGATGGTGTGTTCCACCTGCACCCGGGTGTTCATCTCCATGAAGTACACCTCGCCATCGGCGAGCAGGAACTCCACGGTACCGGCGTTCTCGTAGCCCACCGCTTTGGCTGCCCGCACCGACAGGTCGCCGATATAGGCGCGCTGTTCAGGGGTCAGTTGCGGGCTTGGGGCGATTTCGATGAGCTTCTGGTTGCGGCGCTGGATCGAGCAATCGCGCTCGAACAGGTGCACAACGTTGCCGAAGCTGTCACCGAGGATCTGTGCCTCGATGTGTTTCGGATTGACGATGCATTTTTCCAGGAACACTTCCGCCGAGCCAAATGCCTTGGTCGCTTCGGAAATCACCCGTGGGAATGCCTGTTCCAGCTCCTCGCGGCTGTTGCAGCGACGAATACCGCGGCCGCCACCGCCGGAGGTGGCCTTGAGCATCACCGGGTAACCGATGCGGTCACCTTCCTCAAGCGCCTCGTGAATGTCGGCAACGTTGCCTTCGGTGCCCGGAGTTACCGGCACACCGGCTTTGATCATGCTGCGACGGGCTTCGGTCTTGTCACCCATGCGGCGAATGACTTCGGCTGCCGGACCAATGAACTTGATCCCGCGTTCAGCACAGATGTCCGCAAGCTCAGCGTTCTCAGACAGAAAACCATAACCGGGATGCAGGGCATCACAACCGGTTTCCACGGCCAGGTTCACCAGCTTGCGCGGGTTCAGGTAGCCGGCCAGGGGCTCGGCACCAATGCTGTGGGCCTCGTCTGCACGCTTGACGTGCAAGGCATGGCGGTCGGCGTCGGAGTAGATCGCCACGGAGCGAATGCCCATCTCGGCGCAGGCACGCACGATCCGAACTGCGATTTCACCCCTGTTGGCGATCAGGATTTTTTTTATCACTGGAGTATTCCCAAGGCCGCTAGAACAAACGAGCCGGCACCGCCGGTCGGCGCGTGACCAATCGTCGCTGGCCAGTCGCATCTTTACCCTAGCGCTGTCTCTTGATAAACAAAAATCAATATTTATTAGGGCGTGCATTAGCAAAAGCTTATAGTGCTGTTACAAGGTTTTGCCGGGATGTGGAAAAAATGCGTAAGTCATTGATGCGTATGACATTGCGTCAGTTGCAGATCTTCAATGAGGTCTGTGATTTGCGTTCCTACAGCCGCGCGGCCGAGGAGATGAACCTCACGCAACCCGCCGTTAGTCTACAGATCCGCCAGCTCGAAGAACTGGTGGGTCAGCCGCTGTTCGAGTACGTCGGCAAAAAACTCTACCTGACCGAGGCTGCCGAAGCCCTGCAGCGCGCCAGCCGGGACATCTTCGGCCGCCTGGAAAGCCTCGACATGCAGCTCTCCGACATGCAGGGTTCGTTGCAAGGGCAGCTGAAGCTGGCAGTGGAATCCAGTGCCAAATACTTCGTCCCGCATCTGTTTGCCGCCTTCAAGCGCCTGCACCCTGAAGTCAATCTTACCCTCACCGTGGTCAACCGGGCCCAGGCCATCCGTCGCCTCTCGGACAACCGTGACGACCTGATCATCATGTCCATGGTGCCCCAGGACATGGGCCTGGAATTCCTGCCGTTTCTCAACAATCCGATTGTCGCCGTGGCACCGCCGGATCATCCCTTGTGCAAGCTGGAAAAGCTGCGCTTGCAAGATCTTGAGCCGCATACCCTGCTGGTTCGCGAACAAGGTTCGGGCACCCGCAAGGCCTGTGAAGAGTACTTCAAGGACAAGCGCGTGCACTTCACCCAGACCCTTGAGGTCGCCTCGGCCGATGCCCAGCGCGAATGTGTGATTGCCGGCCTGGGCATTGCCTTGCTGACCCGGCATGCGCTGAACCTGGAACTGGCTACCGGGATGCTGCGCGAGCTACCGGTCGAAGAACTGCCGCTGTACCGCAGCTGGTGCGTGGTGCAGGCCAAGGCCAAACGGCAATCGCCGGTGGCCTTGGCCTTTCTTGCATTCATCCGCAGCGAACGAACGCAAATCAGCGGGCTTGTTGAGCGTTTTTCGGGGAGTTTGCCGCCGATACCTGCCATACGCTGATGGCTTGCAACTCGGGGTAATCGGCGATTTCCTGGAGCAGGCGGCGTTGTTCGGAGTAGCTTTCGATCGCGCGGCGGTACTCCATGCGGCGCTGATCTTTCTCCTGCTGCTTGCGGGACTTGGCGTTGGGTTGATACGAGCCATCGAGTTCACGAGCCATTGCATATCTCCCTGATCGAGTGCGGGAGTTTCAGCCTGACTACGCGGCGTTACGATTTGGCGGCGTGCCAATGACAAATCGATGAAACAGCAACCCGGCTCAGTCGTCCATCGCCTTGATCGACTTGGGCGACAGACGCAGGCTGCGCAAGCTGCGTTTGACGCTCTTGAGGTGATTGACCAGGCTCGGACCACGCGCCATGGCCACGCCCATGGCGAGCACATCGATCACCACCAGGTGGGCAATACGCGAGGTCAGCGGGGTGTAGATTTCCGTGTCTTCATGCACGTCGATCGCCAGGTTCACGGTCGACAGCTCAGCCAATGGGGTCTGGCTCGGGCACAGGGTAATCAGTGTGGCACCGCTTTCACGCACCAGGTTGGCGGTGATCAGCAGGTCCTTGGAACGCCCTGACTGGGAAATGCAGATGGCCACATCACCCGGCTTCAGGGTCACCGCCGACATTGCCTGCATATGCGGGTCGGAATACGCCGCCGCCGTAAGCAGCAGACGGAAGAACTTGTGCTGGGCGTCAGCCGCCACTGCGCCGGACGCGCCAAAGCCATAGAACTCGACGCGCTGGGCCTGGGCCATGGCCGAAACCGCACGCTGCAGGGCCTGAGGGTCGAGGTGCTCGCGCACTTCCATCAGGGTATGCAGGGTGGTGTCGAAAATCTTCAGGCTGTAATCGGCGACCGAGTCGTCTTCATGAATGGCGAACTGGCCAAAGCTGGCGCCGGCCGCCAGGCTCTGGGCCAGCTTGAGCTTGAGGTCCTGGAACCCGGAACAACCGATGGCTCGGCAAAAGCGCACGATGGTCGGCTCGCTGATACCAACGCTGTGGGCAAGATCGGCCATGGAGCTGTGCATGACGGCTGCGGGATCCAGCAGCACGTGATCGGCAACTTTGAGTTCCGATTTGCGTAACAGATGGCGCGACTGGGCGATGTGTTGCAACAGATTCAAGGGCAGGACTCGGTTATGATCGACTGACCGGGTTGTAGCTTTCTTGTAGTTATACTACATGACCGGCGACCCGCCCAGCTAAACGAACCTGGAGAGTGGTGGTATTGACTATCCCTTGCGACATTATGGTGTTCGGCGGCACCGGTGATCTGGCCCTGCACAAACTGCTTCCGGCGCTCTATCACCTGTATCGCGAGGGCCGCCTGCACATCGCCGTGCGCATCATTGCGCTGGCCCGGCGCAACCTGCCACGCAGTGAGTATCTCAAGCTCGCCGAGCGTCGCTGCCGGGCGCAGATTGCCCGCAACGACTTCGATGAGGATGTCTGGGCGCGTTTCTGCGCACGCCTGGACTACTTCGCCATGGATGCCGCGCAAAGTGCCGACTTCGGTCGCCTGGCCCGCTTTCTCGGCGAACCGGGCGGGCTGACCCGCGTCTACTATCTGGCGACCGCACCGAATCTGTTCGTGCCGATCGCCAACCACCTGAAAGTTGCCGGCCTGGCCGAAAGCGAAGCACGCATTGTCCTGGAAAAGCCCATCGGCCATTCACTGGAGTCGGCTACCGCGATCAACCAGGCCATCGGCGCGGTGTTCGACGAGTCGCAGGTGTTTCGCATCGACCACTACCTGGGCAAGGAAACCGTGCAGAACCTCATGGCCTTGCGCTTTGCCAATGCCCTGCTGGAACCGGTGTGGCGCAACAACCAGATCGATCATGTGCAGATCAGCGTCTGTGAAAGCCTCGGCGTAGAGAACCGCGGCGCCTACTACGATCGCGCTGGGGCGACCCGCGACATGCTGCAGAACCACCTGCTGCAACTGCTCTGTCTGGTGGCGATGGAGCCGCCCGCGCAATTCGAGGCGGAAGCGGTGCGCGATGAAAAGGTGAAAATCCTCAAGGCCCTCAAACCTATCGGCGGCCAGGACGTGCAGGACAAAACCGTGCGCGGTCAGTACAGCGCCGGCAAGATCGGCGGCCAGGAAGTCCCTGCCTACTATTTCGAGAAAGATGTCGACAACGACAGCGATACAGAGACCTTCGTCGCCGTTGAAGCGCATATCGACAATTGGCGCTGGGCGGGTGTGCCCTTCTATCTACGCACCGGTAAGCGCCTGGCCAAACGCTCGTCGCAGATCGTCATCCAGTTCAAACCCGTACCCCATCGCCTGTTCGAGGGCGATCAGGCCAACCAGTTGCTGATCCAGCTACAGCCAGACGAGCGCATCAGCCTGCAGATGATGACCAAGACGCCCGGCAAGGGTATGCGCCTGGAGCCCGTCGAGCTGAACCTGAACCTTGCTCAGGTATTCGGCCAGACCCGGCGCTGGGACGCCTATGAGCGCCTGCTGCTGGATGTACTCGAAGGCGACTCGACGCTGTTCATGCGCCGTGACGAGGTCGAAGCGGCCTGGGCCTGGATCGATCCGATCCTCAACGGCTGGCAGGAGCACTTCCAGGCGCCCAGGCCCTACCCGGCCGGTTCCAACGGCCCGGAGCAAGCCCATAGCCTGCTGGCACGCCAGGGCAGCGCCTGGCACGACTGAAAACCTTCCTGCTCCATTGAGCACCTCGATAACCGGAAGATGGACTTGCAACATGAGTTGCAACCCATCATCGAGGAATCAAGGCATGACCATCGCAACCAAGGACTGGACCATTCAAAACGACCTGATGCCAGGCATCGGCGGGGGAAGTTTCCGCGTGCGCGGCACCGTCACGGTCGCCCACCCTGGCATCACCCCCGTATTGGTAAAGCCCGATCTTCAGGACCGATCCTTTGCGTTGAACCTGAAGCTGGAGCTGGTACAGGAAGAAGGCATCTTTACCCAGGTACAGACCGACAAAGAAGTCTGCTTCGAGATGTCTGGCGATCACAGCTACATCCCTTGCGTGAGGGTGCTGCATGAGGGTGAGCTTCTGACCACCGTCGACGAGATCATCACCACCAACTGACGTGTCCAGCAGCAGGCCTGTGCTCTGGCACGGCCTGCTAGCTGATAAGGCGAGTCATGCTACGCCCCAGCAGCGCACCGAATGCACTGGCATCCACCGGCTTGCTGATCAGGTAACCCTGCACTTCGTCACACCCCTGCTCGCGCAGCAACGCCAACTGCTCCGGGGTTTCCACGCCCTCGGCAACCACTTTCAGATCCAGGCTCTTGGCCATGGCAATGATCGCCCGGGTGATCGCCGCGTCTTCGCTGCCTTCGTGCAGGCCACGAATAAAAGCCTGGTCGATCTTGACGTAGTCCACCGGGAAGCGCTTGAGGTAGCTGAGTGATGAATAGCCCGTGCCGAAATCGTCGATCGCCAGCTTGACCCCGAGTTCATGCAGCTGCTGAAAGGTGGTGATGATGTGCTCGACGCTGTCGAGTAACTGGCTCTCGGTCAGCTCCAGCTCCAGCAGGTGCGGGGCCAGGCCGCTCTCCTCCAGGACCTGGCGCACCAGGCTGACCAGCTTGCCCTGACGCAATTGATACACCGACAGATTCACCGAAACGCGGATCGGCGCCAGCCCCTGGCGCTGCCATTCGCAAGCCTGCCAGCAGGCCTGGCGCAGGACGAATTCACCAATGGGTGAGATCAGCCCGGTCTCTTCGGCCAGGCCGATGAACTCACTGGGAGGGACCATGCCCCATTGCGGATGCTGCCAGCGCACCAACGCTTCGGCCGCCAGCAAGCGCCCCTGACGCAGGCACAGCTTGGGCTGGTAGTAGACCAGCAACTGCCGCTCCTCGATGGCCTTGCGCAAGTGGTTCTCCAGTTGCAGGCGCTCGAGGGTGCTGGCACGCAGGTTCTCGGTGTAGAACTGAAAGCTGTCGCCGCCCAGATGCTTGGCATGCTGCTTGGCCATGTCGGCCTGGCTGACCAGCGCGCCAAGATCAAAGGTGGCATCGGACAACAAGCTGATGCCTACCGAAGCACTGATCACCACTTCATGTCCATCCAGACGCTGCGGCACCCGCAGTTTGTCCAGCAGGCGCGTGGTCACCCGTACCAGGCTGGACAGGTTGTTGTAGCCATCGAACAGTACGGCAAACTCATCACCGGACAAACGCGCCACGGTATCGGCCTCCGGCACGGCGTTGGCGATGCGCTGGGCCATCTTTTTCAGCAGTTGGTCAGCCAGCTCATGCCCGAGGCTTTCATTGAGCAACTTGAAGCGGTCCAGGTCGATGTGCAGCAATGCCAGGCTGCGGCCGTTAAGCCTTACCCGCTGCCCGGCATCGTGCAGGCGCAAGCGGAACAGCGCGCGGTTGGCCAACCCGGTCAGCTCGTCGTAATGCGCCAGGTAGCGCAGGCGCTCCTCCGACTCACGGCGGGCCGACAGGTCAGTATAGAAGCCGACAATATTGCTGATAGTGCCACGGGCATCACGTACCCCGTTCAGCTGCAGCCATTGCGGATACAAATCGCCATTCTTGCGTGCTTCAACCAACTCCCCCTGCCAGCGCCCCTGCTGATCCAGAGCCTGTTCAATGGCCAGGCTGTGCCGTCGCGCATCACGGCTGCTGGGCAGCTCCAGGGCATTGCGTGAGAGCAGTTCTTCACGGGAGTAGCCGGTGACTTCGCAGTACGCCTGATTGACCGTCAGCAGTACGAAATTCGGGTCAAGAATGGCAATGCCTTCGCTGGCCGCCTCGAATACCGTGGCTGCCAGACGTTGCTGTTCCTCCTGAGCCTTCTGCGCAGAAACATCGCGGCGCGTGCCAAGCATGCGCACGACCTTGCCATTGGCGCCGTGCTCGACTGCCCGGCCGCGGTCTTCGATCCAGCACCAATGCCCCTGACTGTGGCGCACCCGATACTCGACCCGGTAATCCTCGCTGCGCCCTTTGAGGTGCTCGACCAGTGTACGGCGCAACAGCGGCAAATCGTCTGGATGCAGGCGTGGCTTGAGGTCATTGCGCACGCTACGTACCTGGGCCGGTTCCAGGCCGAACAATTCGCGTAGCTGGGTATGGTGGACCTCATCGGTCTCCAGGTTCCAGTCCCACAACCCCAACTCACTGGCCTCCAGAGCCAGGGCCAGGCGCTGTTCGCTTTTGCTTAGCGCATGGTTGGCTTGATCGACTCGGGATTCCAGGCCGACCTGAGCCTCACGCAATTGCTCCTCGACCAGGCGCCGCTGCTCAACTTCGCCGGCCAGCGCCTGATTGAGCCGCTCGCTGTGGCGCTGGGCGGTCTGCAGGTGTTCAATCAAGGCCTGGTTCTGAAAACGTTTGAGTAGCCCACCTTCGATCAGTCGATTGACCTGCCAGGCCACCACCAGCAAGGCCCCCAACAAAATCAGGCCAAGCCAGCCCCAGCCTCGATGCTGTTCGTCACCACTCCAGAACAAGAAGGCGATCGGTGGCAGCAGACAGGGCAAGGTGAAGCTGAGGAAAGCCGGCAGGCTGACGGCATAGGCGATACTGGCGGACAGCGTCGCCGCCCCCAGCAGGCCAAACACCCAGGCCTGCTGCACAAAGTTATCCACAGGGACCAGGGCAATCGCGGCGCTGGCCAGGGTCAGGCCACTGAACGCCGAGCCCAGCAAAAACATGCGCCACCAGGTCGGCTGAGCCTGGCGATCGGGCATGGCCGAATCAAACGCGGCCACCTGGATAACCCGCAGGGCCACCAGCGCCATCAACCAGACCACCCAGACGCTGACCTGCAGGTAGCGCGCCGGGCTCCAGAGCAACCAGGCACAGACCAGACCGTTGAGCAGCATGAACAGGGTGGGCAGCAACGAGCCTTGATAGAGCAGGCGGGTGCGCTCTACGGCCAGTTGCGTAGCGAATTGTTTACGAATACTCCCGCGTGTCCCCAGAGGCACGCCGACGGAGCCGGAACCAGATGTCATAGGCAGTGTTCTTGTAATGGTTAGCCCTAAACGTGCACGGAGCATACACAAGCAAACGCCTGCGCCAAACTGCTCTGGATCATTATTCTGCTCTGCGGTTTTCCGACGAAAAGCGCTCAAGCGCGCAGGCCTTGGGCTGGAGCGCGATGACCGGCCAGTCGAGAGGACGAAGTTTTTCTACTGTATATTTGCCCAAGGGTTGCCCGCGCCCCTAAAATGGTCGGATGCGCGATGATCTCTCTCTCCTGTTGAACTCCCTCAACGACGCCCAACGCCAGGCCGTAGCGGCCCCCGTTGGTCGTCAGTTGGTCCTGGCCGGTGCCGGCTCCGGCAAGACCCGTGTGCTGGTGCACCGCATCGCCTGGTTGATCCAGGTCGAGCAGGCCTCGCCGCACTCGATCCTGTCGGTGACCTTCACCAACAAGGCCGCTGCCGAGATGCGCCAGCGTATCGAGCAATTGATGGGTATCAACCCGGCCGGTATGTGGGTAGGCACCTTCCACGGCCTGGCCCATCGCCTGTTGCGGGCGCACTGGCAGGAAGCCGGGCTGAACCAGAACTTCCAGATTCTCGACAGCGATGACCAGCAACGCCTGGTCAAGCGCGTGATCCGCGAGCTGGGCCTCGATGAGCAGCGCTGGCCAGCGCGCCAGGCCCAATGGTTCATCAACGGGCAGAAAGACGAAGGCTTGCGCCCGCAACACATCCAGGCCAGTGGCGACCTGTACCTGGGCACCATGCGCAGCATCTATGAAGCCTACGAGTCCGCTTGCCAGCGCGCCGGGGTCATCGACTTCTCCGAGCTGTTGCTGCGCGCCCTGGACCTGTGGCGCGACCATCCGGGCCTGCTCGAACATTACCAGCGGCGCTTCCGTCATGTGCTGGTGGACGAATTCCAGGATACCAACGCCGTGCAGTACGCCTGGTTGCGTCTGCTGTGCAAAGGTGGCGACAGCCTGATGGTGGTTGGCGACGACGACCAGTCCATTTATGGCTGGCGCGGCGCCAAGATCGAGAACATCCACCAGTACAGCGCCGACTTCCCCGACGCCGAGATGATCCGTCTGGAGCAGAACTACCGCTCCACAGCCGGCATCCTCAAGGCCGCCAACGCCCTGATCGCCAACAACAGCGATCGCCTGGGCAAGGAACTGTGGACCGACGGCGGCGATGGCGAGCCCTTGAGCCTGTACGCAGCCTTCAACGAACACGATGAAGCGCGCTACGTGGTCGAAACCATCGAGAGCGTGCTCAAGACCGGCCTGGCCCGTAGCGACATTGCCATCCTGTATCGCTCCAACGCCCAGTCGCGGGTGCTTGAAGAAGCCTTGTTGCGTGAACGCATCCCCTACCGCATCTACGGTGGTCAGCGCTTCTTCGAACGCGCCGAGATCAAGAACGCCATGGCTTACCTGCGCCTGCTAGAAGGTCGCGGTAACGACGCGGCACTTGAGCGGGTGATCAACGTACCGCCACGGGGCATCGGCGAAAAAACCGTCGAAGCGATTCGCGACCACGCCCGGCACAGCGAGGTGTCGATGTGGGAATCGATGAACCTGCTGATCGCCAACAAGGCGCTCAAGGGCCGCGCGGCCAGTGCCCTGGCCGCGTTCATCGAGCTGATCGAAAACCTTGCCGCCAAGGTCATGGAGATGCCGCTGCACCTGATGACCCAGACAGTCATCGAGCAGTCCGGGCTGATCATCTATCACCAGGAAGAAAAAGGTGAAAAGGGTCAGGCACGGGTAGAAAACCTTGAGGAACTGGTCAGCGCCGCGCGCAACTTCGAAACCAGCGAAGAAGATGCCGAACTCTCGCCCCTGGCCGCGTTCCTCGGTCATGCTTCGCTGGAAGCTGGCGATGCCCAGGCCGACGAACACGAAGACAGCATCCAGCTGATGACCCTGCACAGCGCCAAAGGCCTGGAATTCCCGCATGTGTTTCTGGTCGGCATGGAAGAAGGCCTGTTCCCGCACAAGATGAGCCTGGAAGAGCCTGGCCGTCTGGCGGAAGAACGCCGGCTGGCCTACGTCGGCATCACCCGGGCGATGCAGCAGCTGGTGATGACCTACGCTGAAACCCGGCGTCTTTATGGCAGTGAAACCTACAACAAGGTTTCCCGTTTCGTACGCGAGATACCGGCGGGGCTGATCCAGGAAGTGCGCTTGTCCAACAGCGTCAGCCGCCCTTTCGGCTCAGGTCAAAAGCAGAACACCAGCAGCCTGTTCGCCAACGCGAACATTCCGCAAACTGCCTTCAATCTTGGCCAGCGTGTGCAACACGCCGTATTCGGCGAGGGCGTGATCCTCAACTTCGAAGGCTCCGGCGCCCAGGCCCGGGTGCAGGTCAACTTCGCCGAAGGCAGCAAGTGGCTGATGCTCGGCTACGCCAAGCTCGAAGCGCTGTAGGTAGGAATGGTGGGAGCGGGCTTGCCCCGCGATATTGCAATCGCGGGGCAAGCCCGCTCCCACAGAACAGCGGCCCTGACTGCAGGCAAAAGATGGAAACATCTTGGCGCTGGTCATGTGTCCTACAACCTGTGCACCATGACGCGCGTGCAATCCACAAAACGGGAATACCCTTCTATGCAACGTTTTCTTAGCATCGCCCTGGCGTTGTGCATCGGCCTGACGATGAGCCTCGACGCCAACGCCAAACGCATGGGCGGCGGCAAAAGCTCAGGCGCCGCGCCAATGCACCAGACCCGCCAGGCTGCCCCGACCACCCCGGGTGCCTCGCCAACCGCGCCAGGTCGCGCACCTGCAGCCGCCAGCGGCGCATCGAAATGGCTCGGCCCTCTGGCCGGTATCGCCGCCGGTGGCCTGCTGGCCTCGATGTTCATGGGCGATGGCTTCGATGGCATGCAGATCTTCGACATCCTGATCATGGCGCTGATCGCCTTCCTGGTGTTTCGCTTCATCGCCGCCCGTCGCCGCAAGCAGCAGCCACAAATGGCCGCCGCCGGTCACGCGCCATTCCAGCGTGAAGCCCATCAGCCAACGGCTCAGCCGTCGATCTTCGGTGGTTCCGCCGCGCCAGCCGCTGCCGCCCGTCCGGTCATCAACGCACCGGCCTGGTTCAACGAGCAAAGCTTCCTGGCCGCTGCCCGTAATCACTTCCAGACGCTGCAGCAGCACTGGGACGCCAACGAAATGGACAAGATCGCCGAATTCGTTACCCCGCAAATGCTGCAGTTCCTCAAGCAGGAACGTGCTGAGCTGGGTGATGGCTTCCAGTCCACCTACATCGACAACCTGGATGTGCAGCTTGAAGGTGTCGATGATCGCGCCGACAAGACCATCGCCACCCTGACTTTCAGCGGTGTGTCGAAAACCTCGCGCTTCGACCAGGGTGAAGTGTTCAGCGAAAGCTGGAACATGGAACGCGCCCAGGGCGAAAACCAGCCTTGGCTGGTCGCCGGGATCCGCCAGAACGGCTGATCTTGAGGCATTGCACAAAAAAACCCCGGGCTTGTCCCGGGGTTTTGCTTTTAGCGCAGCGGGCTACTAGGGTATAACGCGCAGCGTGTCGTAAAGGTTAGAGGATAGAACCGTGGAAGAAGTCATCGAACAGCTCCGAGAAGCCAATGAACCGGTACCGGTGCCGCTTGAGTTGCCGGACGAAGACCAGCTGGTCGAAATCGAAGAAGAGTTGTTCATCAATATTCCATTCGTCTTCAAGGAGTTTCTGCTGACGGTCAGCGACGTGGTCTACGGTAGCCTGGAGCCCGTCACTGTCACCGATCCGCAGTCGCACACCTACCTGCCGGAGGTGGCGGCCAACGCCTGGGATGCGGGTGTACCGCGAGACCTGATTCCGATCTGCCAGGATGGCGACGATTACTACTGCGTCGAAGAAGACGGCACTGTCGTGCTGTGGTCTGGCGAAGAAGAGATTGTCACCGAAGAAAGCTGGGAGTCGGTCTGGCACTGGGCACGGGATGTCTGGCTGGAAAGCTGAATGAGAAATATCCTCATAAATTAATGGCCCTTAGCCATTAATGTTCGTAGAATCGCCATGCCTTCCTGTGCGTGGCGATTTGCTACCGCTCCATCCCCTCGGACATTCGAATCGTCTCGTGCAGGAAGCGTCTTTCCCCGTCACCCTAGGGGTGATTCTCCTGATGATTGTCCAGCGTCTCCAGCAACGCGATCTGCATGCGTGTGTGCACGCGGATGAGCCAGCGCCAGAGCAACGCCGCCACACCCGCCGCCACCACCACAATCAGCACCAGCAATTCGCTGGTCGGCAGAATGCTCGCCGAAAGTGCCGACAACAGCAGAAAGATCACCAGCAGCGACAACAGCGGAATGACCTCGGCAATCACCCGGCGCACCCGTTGGGTATGGCGCCCGGCCATTTCCGGCTTGACGCCCATCTCGGCCAACAGCATCGACAGTGCCTTGAGCTTGCGATAGGCGGCAATCAGGAACGGTAGCGACAGCAGCAATGCTGCACCCCAGATCAGTGCCTTCTGCTGGCCTACGTCGCTGATCCATTCCCCCAGGTGTTCGCCGATGCGCGCAGCGAAATAGCCGCCACTGAAAAAGATCGCTACCACCAGTGCCAGGTTCACCCCCACCTGCAGCAGGATGCGCCGGATCATCGAAGCCAGTAACGCGCCCTCGCCGTGAGGCTGGATACTGCGCAGCCACTCGCCGTACAGCGACAACACCCGTGCCAGGCGGCGCGGGACGACCTTGGCAAGCTTCAGCGACAAAGGATCGGCGCCACGGATCAGATAAGGCGTGAGCAGCGTGGTGATGGCCGATACGGCTACCGCGACCGGATAAAGGAAGTCGCTGGTGACCTGCAGGGTCATGCCCAGCGCCGCGATGATGAAGGAGAACTCGCCAATTTGAGACAGCCCCATCCCTACCCGTAGCGAGGTGCGTCCGTCATTGCCAGCGATAAATGCCCCCATGCCACAGGACAGCATCTTGCCCAGCACCACGGCCACGGTGATGACCACGATCGGCCAGGCATATTCGACCAGCACCAGCGGGTCGATCATCATGCCGATGGCGACAAAGAAAATCGCACTGAACAGGTCGCGAACCGGTTCAATCAGCCGCTCGATTTTCAGCAACTGTCGCGATTCGGCCATGATTGCACCGATCAGGAAAGCCCCCAGCACCATGCTGTACTCGAGTTTGACCACCAGCAGACAGAAGCCGAAACACAGGCCCAGCACGGTGATCAGCAGCATCTCGTTGCTTTCGAAACGTGCGACGTAGGCCAGCAGCCGCGGCACCAGCAGAATGCCGATGACCAGCGCCACGATCATGAACAGCGACAGCTTGCCGACGGTGGAAAACACTTCGCCGGAACTGACCGAGCCACTGACGGCGATCCCCGAGAGCAAGGCGATAATGCCGATACCGAGAATATCCTCGACGATCAGCACGCCGAAGATCAGTTGGGCAAAGCGCTCGTTCTTCATTTTCAGGTCGTTGAGCGCCTTGACGATGATGGTGGTCGAGGAAATCGCCAGAATCGCTCCCAGAAATAGCGAATCCATGGTGCTCCAACCGAACCAGCGACCGATCTCGAAGCCGATCCAGATCATCAGCACGATTTCCAGGAACGCCGCGATAAACGCCGTGGCGCCGACCTTGAACAACTTGCGCAGGCTGAACTCCAGGCCCAGGCAGAACATCAGGAAGATTACCCCGAGCTCGGCGAGGGTCTTGATCGTGTCTTCGTCGTGGATCAGGCCAAACGGTGGGGTATGCGGGCCGATGATAAAGCCGGCGACGATGTAACCCAGCACCACCGGCTGTTTGAAACGGTGAAAGAGGATGGTGACCACACCCGCAACCAGCATGATCACTGCCAAGTCCTGGATAAAGCTTATGGCATGCACGGCGTGGTACTCCTTACCTTGAGACGAAGGGCAAACCGCTACTCATCCCAGGAATAGACTGATTGAGTTGCGGGTACATAGTGTTTTTAATGTAGAAAACCCACCTTGCATGGGCCTCCTCAGGTTAACACTGCCGCCTGTCGCGCAAAGCCGGTGCAATAAGTGGAAACAGATCGACCAAATCAACGCCGCAAATGGCACAAACAGCGTGACGGCAAGGCCGCTGTCAGCGTCCCGTCTTTAGATGGGAATCGTAATAGGGGAAAGAAGCGTGAATACCAGTCGCCACCCCGCCTCAGCGCAACCTAACCGTGAGCACACTATGGAACCTGGAAACGCCCAGCTGTCGATGACCGTCCTGATGACCCCGGACATGGCCAACTTTTCTGGCAACGTTCATGGCGGCACACTGCTGAAATACCTCGATGAAGTCGCTTATGCCTGCGCCAGCCGCTATGCCGGGCGTTATGTGGTGACCCTGTCGGTAGACCAGGTGGTCTTTCGCGAGCCGGTACATGTCGGCGAGCTGGTGACCTTTCTTGCCTCGGTCAACTACACCGGTAACACCTCGATGGAAGTCGGCATCAAGGTGGTCACCGAAAACATTCGCGAGCGTTCGGTACGCCACAGCAACAGCTGTTTTTTCACCATGGTCGCCGTCGATGACGACCGCAAGCCTGTAGCGGTACCGCCGCGCCAGCCGGAAAGCAGCGAAGAAAAGCGCCGCTTCCTGCAAGGCAAGCAGCGCCGGCAGATTCGCCAGGAGCTGGAAAAACGCTACCAGGAGCTCAAGAGCGACACGCTTTAACAGCTCAGGCGCCGAGCCTCGAAGCGCACCCGTGGATGCACGATGCGGTCCTGGGCCCGCACCAGCTCGAGTTCGTAGCTGGCGCAGGCCTGGGTTTCAAGCAGCACTTCATGCACCGCGGCGGCGGTGAATTCGAACGCTGCCAGGCAGCTATCGCCCAGCAGCAGGCGCGCCAGGAACAGCCCTGACGTCAGGTCGCCCACGCCCACGGGTTGACGCGGGAAGGCCAGCAGCGGCCGGCGTAGGTGCCAGCTGCCTTCGGCGGTGACCAACAGCATCTCGAAATCTTCCGCCCCGCGTCCGGGATAAGCCAGGTGCTTGACCAGTACCGCTTTCGGCCCACGTTCCAGCAGGCTGCGAGCCATGGTCACGCAATCTTCCAGGGACTGCGGCCGGCGATCACAGAAACTGTCCAGTTCCAGCTGGTTCGGGCACAGCACATCAGCAGCCGCCAACGCTTCTTCAAGCAGAAAGCGGCTGACTTCGGCCGGTACGATGCAGCCCTTTTCCGGATGGCCCATGACCGGGTCACACAGGTACAAGGCCTTGGGGTTGGCCGCCTTGATCCGCGCTACGCCACTGAGGATCGCGCGTCCCTGCTCGGCGCTGCCCATATAGCCGGACAACACCGCATCGCAATTGCCCAACTCGCCGATCGCGGCAATGCCCTCGACCAGTGCGGGAATTTGAGCAGGCGCAAGCACTTCTCCCGTCCACTGGCCATACTGAGTGTGATTGGAGAACTGCACGGTATTGAGTGCCCAGACATTCACACCGACCCGCTGCATCGGGAACACTGCCGCGCCATTACCGGCATGGCCGAAAACTACATGGGACTGGATGGCGAGCAGATGCGGCGTACGTTTCATGCAAGACTTCCGAAGCAGTGAATTGAAAGACAAGACGCGCAGTATGGCGTCAAATGCCACCTGTACGACAGAGCGGGGAGGCAGTTAAGCTGAGCGTACTTCGTTGGAGTAAATGTAAATGCTGACCCTGGGTAATCTCTCCGTGCTGATGCTGCTGGCTACAGCTGGCGCCTGGCTGTGGCACAACCACGGATTGCGTGAAAAGGCCCTGGAACGGGTCAAGCAGCACTGTGCAAAACTCGATCTGGAACTGCTCGATGGCAACGTGGCGCTCAAACGCATCGGTTTTGTCCGCGACGCCCAGGGTCGCAAGCGCCTGGCCCGTGTGTACAACTTCGAGTTCACCGTCACCGGTGAGCAGCGCCACCCGGGCACTGTCACCCAGTTTGGTGCCCATAGCATGCAGATCGAACTGGCGCCCTACCCGTTCGAAATCAAACCGGCACAGCATGCTGACAACGTCATCGAAATGAATCAGTGGCGCCAGGACCATAACCGCTGGCGTAACTAGAGCCGGCAAGCCTGCATGGCTTGCTGCAGCAGCTTTTGATCCTGTGCGCTGGTGAAAATCAGCTCGATGCGCGAGTCTCGACGCCATTCGCTGGGTTGCCAGTGCAGATCGCCCTGCCCGCCTACCGCGTTGATCGACTGCCAACCTTGCGGGCTGTGGATAACCAGTTTGGCCCGGCGCCAGTCGAAGTCACGCAACAACTGTTCGAGACGCGAGCGTTCAAACTTCTGCTGCGGATGCCAGCGCCAACCGATACTCCAGCCCTCCGTAGCATCCTGAATGCTGCAAATCGGCTCCTGTGGATTTATCCACAGGGCCGCCGTAGGTCCGGCTGCATTGGGCAAAACCAGCTTATCCACAGACGCGGTTTCACCCGGTGCAAACACCTGGGTGGGCAACTCCGATAACGGCAATCGCCCCTGCTCGGTCCAGTACAGCGACTGACGGGGCAGCTGTGAAGTTATCCACAAGCGCTTTTCATCATCCAGCCCTTGGGATTTATTCAGCACCAGCAGGCCTGCGCCGGCCAACGCGTCCTGCTGCGCCTCAGGTAAAGCGCTGCCCGCTGCAAGTTGCTCGGCATCCAGCACCATGACCGCTGGTTGTACAGCCAATACCCCACGCCATGGCGACTGCCGAAGTTGCTCCAGCAATTGCAGTGGATGCCCCAACCCCGAAGGTTCGATAAACAACCGGTGCGGTTTGGCTTTGCGCAGTAAACGCCCCAGGCCGACCTGAAAAGGCGCACCGTTGACGCAACACAGACAACCACCCGCCACCTCGCCCATAGCGATACCCTGATCATCGGTGCTCAGCAACGCCGCATCCAGGCCGATCTGACCGAACTCATTGATCAGAATGGCCCAGCGCTCGTTTACCGGTCGCTGGGCCATCAGCTGACGGATAAGGCTGGTTTTGCCGGCCCCTAAAGGTCCGGCAATAACGTGGGTAGGGATGTTCTGCAGCATATGACGTTAGCGGTCCTGGATTTTCATCACTATGCCTTGAAATCAGTCCATTGCGTCAAGCCGCCTCTTCGTCATGCCAGGGGCCGAAAGGATCCGCCAGTTGGCACCAGCTTTCGGCGCCTTCAGCCATTTCCGCGTCGCTCAGCAGGCAGGCGTCCAGCTCGGCCTTCAGCTGGGTGAAGTCAATGTTCTGACCGATGAACACCAGCTCCTGACGGCAATCACCACATTCGGCCGTCCAGTTGTTGAGGATTGCTGCCGTACTCTGTTCATCTTGCGGCCAGTGCTGACGCGGCACAAAGCGCCACCAGCGTCCGGCAAAACCGTAACGCATCATGCCCCCGGCCTGCGACCAGCTGCCGGCCTCCTGATGCTTGCTGGCCAACCAGAAGAACCCTTTCGAGCGCAGCAAGCGGCCATTACTCCACGCGCTGTGGATAAAGTCGAAGAAGCGTTGCGGATGCAGCGGTCGACGGGCTTGCCAAGTGCTGGCGGCAATACCGTACTCCTCGGTTTCCGGCACATGCTCACCGCGCAGTTCCTGCAGCCATCCCGGGGCCTGAGCGGCACGCTCGAAATCGAACAGGCCGGTATTGAGGATCGACGCCAAAGGCACCTGGCCCATGAGCATCGGTACGATCCGCGCATGGGCATTGAGGCTGCGCAGGATGGCGCAGAGTTCTTCGCGCTCATGGCTGCTGATCAGGTCGATCTTGCTGAGCAGGATCACATCGGCAAACTCCACTTGTTCGATCAGCAGGTCGCTGATCGAGCGCTGGTCGTCCTCGCCAAGGGTTTCGCCATGACTGGCCAGGCTTTCAGCCGCCTGGTAATCGCGCAGGAAATTCAACCCGTCGACCACCGTGACCATGGTGTCCAGCCGCGCCTGATCCGCCAGGCTGCGGCCTTGCTCATCACGGAAGGTAAATGTCTCGGCAACCGGTAGCGGTTCGGAGATGCCGGTGGACTCGATCAGCAGGTAGTCAAAGCGGCCCTCGCGCGCCAGCCGGCCAACCTCTTCAAGCAAGTCCTCACGCAGGGTGCAGCAGATGCAGCCGTTGCTCATCTCCACCAGTTTTTCTTCAGCGCGGTTGAGGCTGACATTGCGTTGCACCTCGCTGGCATCGATGTTGATTTCACTCATGTCGTTGACGATCACTGCCACCCGCAGGTTCTCGCGGTTGCGCAGGACATGGTTGAGCAGGGTGCTTTTGCCGGCACCCAGAAAGCCGGAAAGCACGGTGACGGGAAGGCGGTTGGGCATGGTCAGATCCTCATCGGGGCAGGCGCATTCGAACGATGCATTGCGCAATGTTATATTATAACAATACAATCTCGCCAAGCTGCTTCGCCTGAACTCGACCGAAGGCCCCTCGAAGGACGCCAAAAATGAAACTGTTGTGCCTGTCTGCCACTGCCCTGTTGCTGCTGTGCCTGCCTGTTGCAGCCGTGGCTGTTCCACTGAGCAAAGGCTTGGCGCTGTGCACCCGTAGCGCCACCTTGCTGGCGTGTGGTGATGCGCAAGGCAATTACTACAGCGTGCGCAGCGAGGGCAGCACGACGTATCTGCGCGGTTATGAAGTACAAGGACGGCGGCTATGGACACAAACCAATAGCCGCTACGGGCAACTGACGTTCTACACCGGCCTGGCCAGTGACGGTGAAACCTGGGTGGGTTACAGCCGCAAAGTCGGCTGGACCACTTTCAATCGGGTGTCCAGCTCCAGCGGTCAGCGCTTCAACCTGCGCTGCAATCGCCTGAGCGGCTGCCAGTAATCACTCTCGCCAAACAGAATACGAGCTGCCCATGACTGCCCTGACGCTTCCTGATATTGCCGCGCAAGCCATTCACACCTCCTTGCCCCTGGACTGGGTTGGCATGTGCAACATTGCTTTGCCGGTGTTGTTTGATGGCAGCACCTTGCGTGCAAGTGCCGACGCGGGCGTCAGCCTGGACGATGGCAGCTCACGCGGTATCCACATGTCACGCTTGTATCTGGCACTGGAGGTGTTCGAACAGCAGCCTTTAACACCTCAGCTCATTCACCAGGTGCTGGATACTTTTCTGGAAAGCCACGCAGGAATATCCGCAGGCGCCTACTTGAATTTGCGCTTCGAACTCATGCTCAAACGTCCGGCATTGATCAGCCCGTTGGCGGGGTGGAAAGCCTATCCAGTCAGCCTTTCTGCACAGCTAAAAGACGAAGTGTTCCACGTGGAACTAAAAGTACAGCTGGATTACTCCTCCACCTGCCCTTGCTCTGCTGCCCTGGCCAGGCAACTGATTCAACAGCAATTCCTCACCGATTTCGGCAACCGTAGCCTCAGCCATGAGGCTGTACTCGACTGGTTGGGCAGCGCCCAGGGTGTGGTGGCAACACCTCACAGCCAACGTAGTGTGGCGCAATTGCAGATACGTTTGAAGCAAGGGGTCAGCGAGCTGCCGATCAAGGCACTGATCGATCAGGCGGAGACGGCACTCGGCACCGCCGTGCAGACTGCGGTGAAGCGCGCAGACGAACAAGCCTTTGCCTTGGCCAACGGTCAGAACCTGATGTTCTGTGAAGACGCCGCTCGCCGTCTGCACCTGGCCCTGCAACACCTGACCTGGTTGAGCGGCTTCAGCCTGCGCGTGGAACATGCAGAGAGTCTGCATGCCCACGATGCGGTTGCTCACAGCCAGTGGCACTGGTAACGCAGTTCAAGGTGCTTTAGGTTCGCGGCTTGACGCTACCGCAATCGTCGCCCAACCAAACGGCACGCGTGTTCATGCTGCCTTGTTGCTGGACACCCGAAGCATTGAAGGTGCCGTTCACCGTGGTGGTGAACTCTTTATCACTCTGGAATGTGGCTACCCCATTACCCTGCGCTTTCGGGCAGCTGAAAGTGAACTTCCAGACATTGCCCGTGCGCTCGGTAATCTTCTGGGCACAACCGGACTTCGGGTCTTGCAGCGGGATATCGTTGGTCTTGACCTGCTCAGGCGTCAGGCACGAGCGCACGCCCTGACCGGCGACACTGATCCCCTGCTTGGCCAGGCCGCCTTCAATCATCGCCCGCTGCTCGGGCGGCAGGTTCTTCAGCTGGCCGAGCATGAAGCCCATGTCCGGCAGCGCCTTGCCATCGACCTGCATGTTGCTGGTGGTCAGCTCCCACAACCCCGGTTGCAACATCTGCGCATGCACCAACGGGCTCGATACACCCAGGACCAATGCCAGCATTGGCAGACGACTTTTCATGTAATGACTCCTCGAAACTCCAGCCCCAAGCTGGAACACAGCTTAGACGTCAATTTGCCCTTTCGGTTGCAAGTACCGTGCGGAACATGCTCTGTTAGACGCAGTGCCATTGGACAGCAGGATGCATATGGATTACCACAGCCCCTACTTCTTCGGTTACCTGATCGGTGCCCTGCACTTGCTTGGTGCCATCGCCGCCATGCATGCGGTACTCACCGTGCGCACTGCCCAGGGTGCAATTGCCTGGGCCTTGTCGCTGCTGTTTATCCCCTACTTCACTTTGATCCCTTACCTGGTATTTGGCAGTCGTACCTTCGACGCCTACATCCAGGCGCGACGCCAGGCCAACCGCGAAATGCATGTGGCCATGGCCGACCTCAACTGGCGACCATGGGTCGATGAAGCGCTGGCAGCACGCAACTCCGAATCCTATGGCGCACTTCGGGCCATGCCCAGGTTGGGGCGGATGCCGTGTCTGGCGAACAACCAGGTGCGCCTGCTGATCGACGGCAAGGCAACTTTCGACGCGATCTTTGCCGCCATCGAGCAAGCACGTGACACGGTGCTGGTGCAGTTCTTCATCATCCATGACGACAAGCTGGGGCGTGCCTTGCAAGCCCTGCTGCTGAAGAAAGCCGCCGAAGGGGTAAACATCTATGTGCTGTACGACCGGGTCGGCAGCCACGCCCTGCCCGCCAGCTACAGTCAAAAACTGCGCGACGGTGGTGTGAACATCCGCGCCTTCGCCACGCGCCGTGGTTGGTTCAACCGCTTCCAGGTCAACTTCCGCAACCACCGCAAGATCGTCGTGGTCGATGGCGTGCAGGGTTTTCTCGGCGGGCACAACGTCGGCGACGAGTACCTGGGCGAAAAGCCCAGGCTCTCACCCTGGCGCGATACCCATGTGCAAGTCAGCGGCCCGGTGCTGGCCTGCCTGCAGGAATCTTTTGCCGAGGACTGGTTCTGGGCCGCACGCAAACTGCCACCGCTGATCCTGCCGGACACCTACCCCGAAGATGGCGTGCTCTGTCAGGTACTGGCCAGTGGTCCGGCCGACCCTCAGGAAACCTGCTCGCTGTTCTTCGTCGAAGCCATCCATTCGGCAAGGGAGCGGCTGTGGATCACCAGCCCCTACTTCATTCCTGATGAAGCGGTGGCTGCCGCACTACGCCTGGCCGTATTTCGCGGAGTGGATGTACGTATCCTTTTGCCGTCGCGTGCGGACCATCGCATCGTCTATGCGGCATCCAGCCTCTATGCCTTCGAAGCGGTGCGCGCCGGGGTAAGGATGTTCCGCTATGGTCCGGGCTTCCTGCACCAGAAGGTGGTGCTGATCGACAACGAGATCAGCGCCATCGGCAGCGCCAACCTCGACAACCGTTCGTTCCGCCTGAACTTTGAAGTGATGCTGCTGACGGTCGATCGCGCCTTCGCCGATCAGGTCGAAGCCATGCTCATCCATGACTTCGACCAGGCCAGGGAGATCAGTGCCGAGGACAGCCAGGACACCCACCGCCTACAACTATTGGGCATGCGTATCGCCCGGCTGATTTCACCGATTCTCTAATCACCTCAGCGATAGAGGTCCTCGCGGGTCAGCGGCAGGTCATGATGGCCGTCGGCATAAGGTTTGACCGCGAGGATCTGGTGCAGGTTGATCCAGCCCTTGGCGAAGGCGTAAGAACAGCCAGCCAGGTACAGGCGCCAGATCCGCAGGGCCTTTTCCGGCACCAGCGTCGAGGCTGCTTGTAACTGGTTTTCCAGGCGGTCGCTCCAGTGCTTGAGCGTGCGCGCGTAGTGCAGGCGCAGGCTCTCGACATCAACAATCTCAAGACCGGCATGGCTGATGCTGGCAGCGATCATCGACAAGTGCGGCAGCTCGCCGTGAGGGAACACATAGCGCCCAATGAAACTACCCGCGCCCCGCCCTACCGGGCGCCCATCAATATGTTTGGCGGTGATGCCGTGGTTCATCACCAGACCACCTTCGCGCACGGCACCGAACAGACGCTCAGAGTACAGCGCCAGGTTGGCATGGCCGACATGCTCGAACATGCCGACACTGACCACCTTGTCGAAGCGGCCATCCTGAGGAATGTCGCGGTAGTCGAGAATCTGCAGCTTCACCTGGTTTTGCAGACCTTCGTCCTTGACCCGTTGGCGACCGAGCTTGAGCTGCTCTTTGCTCAGGGTGATGCCTAACACCTTGGCGCCAAACTCCCGGGCGGCAAAGCGCGACAACCCACCCCAACCACACCCGACATCGAGCAGGTAGTCCCCCTTCTGCAAGCGCAGCTTGCGGCACAGGTGCTCGAACTTGTTCTGCTGGGCCTGCTCCAGAGTGTCCTGCTCGGTTTTGAAGTACGCGCAGGAATAGGCCATGTCGCGGTCCAGCCACAGCTGGTAGAAATCGTTGGACAGGTCGTAGTGATAGGAAATCGCCGCCGCGTCAGTTTCCTTGTCATGCTCGCTGCGTACTGGCTGGTCATCGACTTCATGCTTGAGCAAGGCTTCGCTGAGCTCATCGCAAACCCGGATCACCTCACCGATGGTGCCCTCCAGTTCCAGCTTGCCTTCGACAAAGGCGGCGCCGAGTTCTTCCAGGCTTGGATGGGCCAGTTGGGTGATCAACTGCGGATCCTTGACCAGGATGGTGACCTGCGGTTTAGGCCCCAGATCGAACTCATGGCCATCCCACAGCTTCAGGCGCAGGGGTAATCGCAGGCTTTGCAGAACGGGCGGAAGTTGCGCAAGCATGAAATGAGCCTCCCTTTTTCATCGGACGTCACCGCCAAAGGGTAGTTCATCTGTCGGAAGTTTCAGCCTATCGCGACCATAGTCTGAAGCTGTCGCCCCCATTCCAGACCCTTTTTGGGAAATCGAAGCGCACGATTGATTGTATACAATCACTTGCCTGGCAGACTAATCTTGGCGCCATTGTCGATTCTTCATCCTGGAGTACAACAATGAAAACCTATGATGTGGTGATCATCGGCGGCGGCCCGGGCGGTTACAACGCCGCAATCCGCGCCGGTCAGCTGGGCATGAGCGTGGCCTGTGTGGAAGGCCGCTCGACCCTGGGCGGCACCTGCCTGAATGTCGGTTGCATGCCGTCCAAGGCACTGCTGCATGCCTCGGAGCTGTATGAAGCGGCGGTGGGCAGCGAGTTCGCCAACCTGGGTATCGAGGTCAAACCGACCTTGAACCTCGCCCAGATGATGAAGCAGAAAGACGAAAGCGTGACCGGCCTGACCAAGGGCATCGAGTTCCTGTTCCGCAAGAACAAGGTCGACTGGATCAAGGGCTGGGGCCAGATCGCAGGCCCGGGCCGGGTCAATGTCAGTGCCGAGGACGGCAGCATCACTGAGCTGCAGGCCAAGGACATCGTCATCGCCACCGGCTCCGAGCCAACCCCGCTACCGGGTGTGACCATCGACAACCAACGCATCATCGACTCAACTGGCGCCCTGTCGCTGCCCAGCGTGCCCAAGCACCTGGTGGTGATCGGTGCTGGCGTGATCGGCCTGGAGCTGGGTTCGGTATGGCGGCGCCTGGGGAGTCAGGTCACCGTGATCGAATACCTTGACCGCATCTGTCCGGGCACCGACGAAGAGACCGCCAAAACTCTGCAACGCGCGCTGGCCAAGCAAGGCATCAGTTTCAAGCTGGGCAGCAAGGTCACTCAGGCCACCGCCTCGGCGGAGGGTGTCAGCCTGAGCCTGGAGCCTGCCGCAGGTGGTGCCAGTGAAAGCCTGCAAGCGGACTACGTGCTGGTGGCTATCGGCCGTCGTCCGTATACCAAAGGTCTGGGCCTGGAAAATGTCGGCCTGGAAACCGACAAGCGCGGCATGCTCGCCAATGAGCACCACCGCTCCGCAGTGCCGGGAATCTGGGTTATCGGTGACGTCACCTCCGGCCCGATGCTCGCGCACAAGGCCGAAGACGAAGCGGTGGCCTGCATCGAGCGGATCGCCGGCAAGGCCCATGAGGTCAACTACAACCTCATCCCCGGGGTGATCTACACCCGTCCGGAACTGGCCAGCGTCGGCAAGACCGAAGAGCAGCTCAAGGCCGAAGGACGTGCCTACAAGGTCGGCAAGTTTCCCTTCACCGCCAACAGCCGGGCCAAGATCAACCACGAGACCGAAGGCTTCGCCAAGGTCCTGGCCGACGCCAACACCGACGAGGTGCTCGGCGTGCACCTGGTCGGCCCGAGCGTCAGTGAGATGATCGGCGAGTTCTGCGTGGCTATGGAGTTCTCGGCTTCGGCCGAAGACATCGCCCTGACCTGCCACCCGCACCCGACCCGTTCCGAAGCCTTGCGCCAGGCGGCGATGAACGTCGAAGGCATGGCCATGCAGATCTGACTTCAGTCAGCCTGCACCCCTGCCCTGCTCACCTGTGGCGCTGGTCGCCGCAGGTGCAGCAGCAGGTGCGCGAACAAGCCGAAGATCAGCCCCCAGAAAGCCGCCGACAAACCGAGGAATGACATCCCCGAAGCCGTCACCAGGAAGGTGATCAACGCTGCCTCGCGGTCACTCGGCACACTCATCGCCCCGGCCAGCGCTCCACCAATCGCACCAAACAAGGCCAGCCCGGCCAACGCTGCGATCAAGGCTGCCGGAAAGGCTGTGAACAGTGACACCAGCGTCGCCCCGAACACCCCCAGCAGCAAATACAACACGCCACCACAGACACCCGCCCAATAGCGTTTGCGCGAATCGTCATGTGCTTCGCGGCCAGTGCAGATGGCCGCCGTGATCGCTGCCAGATTCAGGCCGTGGCAACCGAACGGCGCCAGCATCAGACTGGTCAGCGCGTTACTGGCGATGATCGGGCTGGCCGGGGTTTGATAGCCATCGTTACGCAACACGGCGATGCCTGGCACGAACTGCCCGGTCAACGCCACCATCACCAGCGGCAGGCTGATGCTCAACACAGCATTCCAACTGAATGCCGGCGTGGTCCACACCGGCGTGGCCAGGCCCACCACCAGCGCCGAGCTGTTCATTTCGCCGCTGAACACGGCAATGCTTACCCCGCACACCAGCACCGCCAACACTGCGTAGCGTGGAGCGATGCGCTTGAACACCAGGTAACTGACGAACATCGCCAGCACCAGCAGCGGTTGCGATTTCAATGAAGTGAACAAGCCGGTACCGAAGCTGAACAGGATACCCGCCAGCATCGCCGCGGAGATGGCTGGCGGCAGCTTGCCGACAATGCGGTCAAAGGCGCCCGACAGGCCGACGAGCAGGATCACCAGGTTGGCGACAATGTAGGCACCGACCGCCTCGGCAAAAGCGATGTCCGGCAACAGCGCCACCAGCAGGGCCGAGCCCGGTGCCGACCAGGCAATCACCAACGGCACCTTGAAGCGCAGGCTGAGCACCACGCCGAGCACACCGCTGCCGATGGAAATGGCCCAGACCCACGAAGACAGTTCAGCCGCCGACAGCTGTGCGCTGTGGGCGGCCTGGAAGATGATCACCAAGGGGCCTGCGTAGGAAATCAGGGTGGCGATGAAGCCGGCGACCAAGGCAGAGAGGGAGAAGTCCTGGAGTATTGTTTTCATTGGATTGTCCAGTGAGTGGCTTCTGAAAAGCATCGCGGGGCAAGCCCACTCCCACAGTCTTGTTACCTGTGGGAGCGGGCTTGCCCCGCGATGGATTCAACCCGGTCCTCAGACGTCTTGCAACGCCCGCGGCCGCTTGCTGCGTGCTTCACTCGCAGGCTTGGGTGCACTGAGCAACTGGAAGCTGAAGTCCATTTCGGCGAAACGCCCTTCTACACCGCGAGCATCGGCGGCGGCCGCATCCTCGACAAAGCGCAGCTCGCCGATCAGGCCGTCACGGGTGGCATAGGCAAAGTCGTCCCACAGGTACTGATCACCGGCCAGGTTGATCTGGGTGGTCAGGTGACGATACCCCGGTGCGGAAATGAAGAAGTGGATATGCGCCGGACGATTGCCGTGACGACCCAACTGGTCGAGCAGCTCCTGGGTCGGCCCGTCCGCAGGGCAGCCATAACCCGACGGCACGATACTGCGCGCGCGGTAGCGGCCTTCGGCATCGGTGACGATACGCCGGCGCAGGTTGTAGTCCGACTGGGTGCTGTCGAAGTACGAATAGGTGCCCTGGGTGTTGGCATGCCACAGGTCCACCACGGCGCCAGCCACCGGCTGGCCCTGCTCGTCCAGGACACGACCCTGGAGGAACATCACCGTGCCCGGATCCAGGCCGTCGTCCATCCGTACTTCGCCTTCGGCCATCGGTGCGCCGGCTACATACAGCGGCCCTTCGATGGTGCGCGGAGTACCGCCGCTGATGCCGGCTTCGGCATCCTGGGCATCCAGTTGCAGGTCCAGGTAGTGTTCGACGCCCAGCCCGGCCACCAGCAGGCCGGCTTCCTGGCGCGAACCCAGGCGGTTGAGGTAATCCACCGCCTTCCAGAATTCATCGGGGGTGACTTGCAGGTCTTCGATGATGCGGGCCACGTCGTTGACGATCCGGTTGGTCACCAGCTTCATGCGCGGGCTACCCAGGTCGTTGTTCAGGCCACTGACTTCTTCGAAGAATTTCTGGACATCGGCAGTGTGAGCAATCTTCACGGTCATGATATGTACCTCGAATTGTTGTTATCGGCGTTACGCGTTCAACGGTCGTCGCTGTGGATCGATGACGGGTGGCGGCACAGGCCATCGATCTCGATGTCCATGTAGGGGAACAGCGGCAGCTGCATCAGGGTGTCGTGCAGCGCCTCGACGCTGGGCAGGTCGAACACGCTGTAGTTGGCGTAGTGCCCGGCAATGCGCCACAGGTGGCGCCAGCTGCCGTCGCGTTGCAGCCGCTGGGCCAGTTCCTTTTCGTCGGCCTTGAGCGTTGCGGCTTTGGCCGGGTCCATGTCCAGGGGCAGGTTCACGGTCATTTTCACGTGGAACAACATGGCATCTCTCCTTACTTGCGGCTGAAGAACGCCAGGCGCTCTTCGTCCAGGGTCAGGCCCAGGCCCGGGGTGCGTGGTACGTGCAGGGCGAAGTCGCGATACACCGGCGCTTCGTTGACGATCTCTTCGGTCAGCAGCAGCGGGCCGAACAGTTCGGTGTGCCAGGTCAGTTTGTTCAGGGTGACAAAGGCATGGGCGGCGGCCAGGGTGCCGATCGAACCTTCGAGCATGGTTCCACCGTACAGGGCGATACCGGCGGCTTCGGCAATCTGCGCAGTGCGCAACACGGCACGCGGGCCGCCGTTCTTGGCGATCTTCAGGGCGAAGATACTGGCGGCACCGTCGGCAGCCAGGCTGAAAGCGTCCTCGACGCTTTCGATCGATTCATCGGCCATGATCGGTGCCGGGCTGCGCTGGTTCAGCCGCACTTGACCGGCGCGGTTGATGCGCGAGATCGGCTGTTCGACCAGATCGATACCGTTGTCGCCCAGCACCTGGCAGGCGCGAATCGCCTGGGACTCGTCCCAGTACTGATTGACGTCGACCCGCACGCTGGCGCGGTCGCCCAGTGCGCGTTTGATCGCGATCACATGGTTGAGGTCGTGGCTGACTTCGTTGGAACCAATCTTCAGCTTGAAGATACGGTGACGGCGCAAGTCGAGCATCTGCTCGGCCTCGGCGATGTCGCGCGCGGTGTCGCCACTGGCCAGGGTCCAGGCCACTTCCAGACTGTCGCGTACACGCCCGCCAAGCAGTTCGCTGACGGCCAGGCCCTGGCGCTTGCCCTGGGCATCGAGCAAGGCGCTTTCGATTCCGGAGCGGGCGAAGGTGTTGCCCTTGATGACCTTGTCCAGACGCTGCATCGCCGCATTGATATTGCTGGCATCCTGGCCGATCAGCAGCGGCGCGAAGTAGCTGTCGATGTTCTGCTTGATGCTTTCCGGGCTTTCGTTACCGTAGGCCAGACCACCGATGGTGGTGGACTCACCGAGGCCCTCGATGCCATCCGAGCACTGCAGGCGGATGATCACCAGGGTCTGCTTTTGCATGGTGTGCATCGCCAGCTTGTGCGGGCGAATGGTGGGCAGGTCGACGATCAGCGTCGAGATGCGTTCAATCAAAGGATGACTCATCGAGATCTCCAGGGGCGCTCAGCCGAGGTCGCCGCCGCCAACCGGCAACACCGTGCCGGTGATGTAGGAAGCCTCGTCGGAGGCCAGAAAGAGAATCGCGCCAACCTGCTCATCGAGGTTGCCGTAGCGTTTCATCAGGCTGCTGTCGAGGGTCTGGTCAACGATCTGCTGGTACCAGACTTTCTCGTCGCTGCTCTGTTCGGCGCTGTTGCGTGGCACCCGGCGTGGTGGTGCTTCGGTGCCACCGGGTGCCGTGGCATTGACCCGTACACCACGGCCGGCGGTTTCGAAGGCCAGGCAGGCGGTCAGTGCATTCACGCCGCCTTTGGCGGCGCCATAGGGCACGCGGTTGACACTGCGCGTGGCGATCGAGGAAACGTTGACGATGGCGCCGCTGCCCTGCTCAAGCATGTAGGGCAGCGCCGCGTGGCAGCACCACAGGGTGGGGAACAACGAGCGACGCACTTCGGCTTCGATCTGCGCCGCTTCGTAGTGCTCGAAAGGCTTGGCCCAGATGGTGCCGCCAACGTTGTTGACCAGCACATCGAGGCGACCGAAACGTTCCACTGCTGCCGCCATCACCCGGTTGCAATCACCGTACTGCTCCAGGTCCGCGGTCAGAGTCAGTACGCCTTCGCCTTGCAGCTCGTGGACCAGTTCTGAGCGGTCCACCGCCACCAGGGTCGCGCCCTCTTCGAGCAGGCGCTCGCACAGCCGGCGGCCGATGCCCTGCGCCGCGCCGGTAATCAGCGCGACCTTGTTGTCGAATCTGTTGTTCATGACAACCTCGAATAAAAAAGGGACCGACCGTACCCGCACGATGCGCCCGGCCCCATAAAAACGGCTTCAGGCAGCGGCAGCGGCGAATTTTTCGTAGTAGAAGTTCGCCGGAGTGATGCCCTGTTCGCGGATGTACTGGCTGACCGCTTCGACCATCGGCGGCGGGCCGCACAGGTAGACATCGACATCGCCTTCGTTGAGGTGGCGCGGCTCGATGTGCTGGGTGACGTAACCTTTGAGCGGGTGCTGACTCTCGGGGTTGGCCACGCAGGCGCTGTAACTGAAGTTGGGGATGCGCGCAGCCAGCGCTTGCAGGCGGTCAAGCTCAACCAGGTCGAAGTCGTTGGTCACGCCGTAGATCAGGTGCAGCGGATGCTCGCTGCCCTCCTCGGCGATCTTTTCCAGCATCGCGGTGAACGGCGCCAGCCCGGTACCGCCCGCCAGCAACAGCAATGGCCGGCGGATTTCACGCAGGTAGAAGCTGCCCAACGGGCCAGCCAGGGTCATGTTGTCGCCAGCCTTGGCCAGACCTGTGAGGAAGCTGCTCATCAGGCCGCCCGGCACGTTGCGGATCAGGAAGCTGACCTCGCCGTCCTTTTGCAGCGAGCTGAAGGAGTAAGCACGGGTCTGCTCGCTGCCAGGCACGCCGAGGTTGACGTACTGCCCGGGCAGGAAGGCCAGGCGGCTCAGGGCATCGCCCTTGATCGACAGGGCAATGGTGCTATCGGACAGCTGGCGCACCGCGCTGATGCTGGCCTGGTAGCTGGACTGCTCGGTCTTGCACACTTGCGATGAGGCTGGAATGCGTACCACGCAGTCGCTTTCAGCGCGCATCTGGCAGGTCAGTACATAACCCTGGGCGGCTTCTTCCTCGCTCAAGGCGTCTTCGATGTATTCCTGGCCCAGGTCGTAACGACCGGCCTCGGCAAAGCACTTGCAGGTACCGCAGGCGCCATCACGGCAGTCCAGCGGGATGTTGATGCCCTGACGGTAGGCGGCGTCGGCCACGGTTTCGTCAGCAGTGGCGTCAATGAAACGGGTAACCCCGTCTTCGAAATTCAAGGCGATCTTGTGCATGGCACACCTCGCAGAAAAGCTGGATTCAGATGTGGTAAACGTCGATGACCTGACGCACGTAGTCGTTCTTGAGCACTACCTTCTTGGCCTTGATCAGCGGCCGTTCGCCGCGCACATCAAGGGTGTAGAAACTGGTGCCGAAGTGACTGTCCACTGTCTTGTAGCGAAAGCTCAGGGTGTGCCAGTTGAAGCGCACCTTGCAGACGCCATCGTTCTGTTCCAGCAGTTCGATGTTGCTGATGTTGTGCGAGGTCCGGGTGTCGGGCATGGTCGCACTGGAGCGTTCGGTCTTGATCCGGAACACCCGGTCTTCCAGACCGCCACGGTTGCCGTACCAGATCAGCGAGATTTCCCGTTGCGGATCTTCGGTGAGCTGGTCGTTGTCGTCCCAGGCCGGCATCCAGAAGGTCGCGTCGGCGGCGTAGCACTCCAGCCAGTTGTCCCACTGGCTGTCGTCCAGATAACGCGCTTCTTCGTAGAGGAAGTCGCGCACTTGCTCGAAGGAAATGCTCATTGCACGGCCTCTACCGGGATCAGCTGTTGCTCGTCGGCGAGGGCCTTGAGCATGGTTTCCTGCCAGTACTTGTGTTGCAGCACGAACAGGCCTTCGTCTTCGGTACGCACACCGCTCATTTGCGGATGCAGGTCGATTTCCTGGGCAGCGGCATCGGCACCGTCGACCCAGTGGGTTGCCCCGCGGGACATGTCGTTCCAGCCACGCCCGCCCTGGTAACCCATCTGGCACGAACGGAATTCTTCGAGGTCGTCCGGAGTGGCCATGCCACTGACGTTGAAGAAGTCCTCGTACTGACGGATGCGCTGGGACCGGGCCTCGGCGCTCTCGCCCTTGGGCGCGATGCAGTAGATGGTGATCTCGGTCTTGTCCACGGCGATCGGCCGGGCAATACGGATCTGCGAGCTGAACTGGTCCATCAGGTACACGTTCGGGTACAGGCACAGGTTGCGCGAGTTCTCGATCATCCAGTTAGCGCGGGCCTGGCCGAAGTCGGCGGCCAGCTCGTCACGGCGCTCGAACAGTGGACGGTCCTCAGGGTTGGCCCAACGGGTCCAGAGCAGCAGGTGACCTTTGTCGAAGGAGTAGAAACCACCACCGCTCTTGGCCCAGCCGCCAGCGCTCATGGTTTTCACTTCGCTGCCCGCCTCGCGCTGCTTGCGCTGGTTCTGGGTAGCGGCGTAGTTCCAGTGCACGGCACTGACGTGGTAGCCGTCGGCACCGTTCTCGGCGGTCAGTTTCCAGTTGCCTTCGTAGATGTAGGAGGACGAACCGCGCAGCACTTCCAGGCCTTCTGGCGACTGATCGACGATCATGTCGATGATCTTCGCCGACTCGCCCAGATGCTCGACCAGCGGGACCACGTCCGGGTTCAGGCTGCCAAACAGGAAACCGCGATAGGACTCGAAACGGGCAACCTTGGTCAGGTCATGGGAGCCTTCACAGTTGAAGCTCGCCGGGTAGCCGGCATCGACCGGATCCTTGACCTTGAGCAGCTTGCCGGAGTTGTTGAAGGTCCAGCCGTGGAACGGGCAGGTGTAAGACGAGCGGTTACCGCTCTTGTGCCGGCAGAGCATCGCACCGCGGTGGCTGCAGGCATTGAGGAAAGCATTGAGCACCCCGTCCTTGTTGCGCGCGATGAAAATCGGCTGGCGCCCCATGGTGGTGGTGAGGAAGTCGTTCTTTTCAGGAATCTGGCTTTCGTGGGCAAGGTACAGCCAGTTGCCCTCGAAGATGTGTTTCATCTCAAGATCGAACAGACGGGGGTCGGTGAACATCTCGCGCTTGCAGCGAAAGACGCCCTTCTCCTGATCTTCTTCAAGCAGGGAATTAAGGTAATCGAATCCCAGGGACATGGCCGGGGCCTCCGTTGTTATTGTGGTCAGGCCATGTCAGGTTAGGGAGCGAGGGGCACGGCAAATATCCGCTTTGTGCAGACCTTTATCCGTTTTCTGCAAAGTGTCAGGAACGACGCTTGAGGGTATCGGAGGGGAGTTCGCCGAACAGCGACTTGTAGTTTTCCGAGAAGCGGCCCAGATGCACGAAGCCATAATCCATGGCCAGTTCGGTGATGCTGCGCACCGGGCAGTTGGGGTCGGCAAGGCTGGCGTGGATGCGTTCGAGCTTCTTCTGGCGGATGTAGATTTTCGGCGTGGTGCCGGCGTTGCGCTCGAACAGCGCATACAACGAACGCAGACTCATGCTGGCCTGGCGCGCCAGTTGTTCACTGCAGATATCCAGCTTGAGGTTGCCCTCGATGTAGCCGGCAATCCGGTCGAAGGTCACCGCCTGGCTGGTCAGTGCCTCGCGACTGACGTTGGTCGGCATCAAGGTCAGCATCTTGCTGGCGACGATCTGACTGTAGTGCTCCTGCACCCGCAACAGCGGCTCGCTGGCTTCGGCTTCATGACAGACCATGGCCAGCAAGCCGGAGAAACCTTCCAGCGCCAGCAGCTGATAATGGCTCTGGAGGAAGCGCACGCCTTCGCCGGGACGCTGCCAGCGTTGTTCATCGCAGACACTTTCCAGCAAGCGGTTGGGCAGCTTGAGAATGAATTTTTCGCAGTCGGCCGAATAGGCAAGGTCGACCGGCTCGTCCGGGTTGATCAACAACAACTCGCCGGGCCCGAGCAAACGCTCGGCACGACCGCGCCGCCACAGGCAATGGCCACGCAGCAGGATCTGCAGGTGAAAGACGTTTTCCAGGGCTGGCGACATCACCCGCACTTCGCCACCGTAGCTGATCCGGCACAGATCAAGGCTGGCGAACTTGCGATGATCGAGGCACGCCTCTGGATGCCCGTAACGCGGCAGGCGGATGTTATGCACCCCCACATGCTGATTGACGTAGGTCGACACGGCATAAGGATCGGCACGATCGAAAACCCGGCTGCGCTCACTGAGCAGGGGACTCTCCATACCAGGACACTCGTTGTAGTTATCCTGCGAGTCTAAGCGATAGCACGGGTTTTCGACCAATCCGTGGATGGACGGTGTGTTTCCAAAAGCATCGCGGGGCAAGCCCGCTCCCACGGTGGGAGCGGGCTTGCCCCGCGAAGAACTCACAATAACGTCCAGGTATACGTCAGGATCACCCGGTTCTCATCAATATCCGAACGGTAGTTGGACCGCGCCATGGCATTGCGCAGCCGCACCCCCAACCCCTTCAGCACCCCGCTCTGCACCGCATAACCAATGTCCAGATCGCGTTCATGTTCCTTGCCCTCGAAGCCTTGCCCGGTATCGACGTTGTTACCCTTCAGGTAGCGCACCGTTGCCGTCAGCCCCGGAACCCCCATGGCCACGAAGTCGTAGTCATAACGCACCTGCCAGGAGCGCTCGTCGGCAAAAGAGAACTCATAGGTCGGTACTTCGTTGCCCAGCGGCGAAATATTCGGAAATACACGGGGAAAGGCATCTTCACCATAAATACCCTGGTAGCCGACGCTGAACGTATGCCCGCCGCGCTTGGCCGACAGCAGCGAATAGAACGCCTGGTTGTCGATATCGCCAATGCGGCTTTCGCCCTGCTCTTTGGCGCTGAAGTAGCCAAGGTTGGCGCCGAGCACCCAATCACCCACCGGCTGGCTGTGTTTGAAGCCGACAAAGCCCTGCTGGTAGATATCCTCCAGACGGCCATACCAGAGGCTGAAAGTGCTGCGGTTGGCGTTGAAGCTGTAGTCACCACCGGCAAAGTTGAAGGCATCGCTGTCGGCCTGGCGCTGCGGCAGGTGGCCGAGCATGGCGATCAGTTTTTCATCGCCTGCCTCGTTGCGCAGGCTGGTAGAGCTCAGGTGCCCCGCCTGCAGGGTCAGGCCGCTGATTTCCGCCGAGCTGATGCTGGCGCCCTGATAGGTCGGCGGCAGCAAACGCGAGTCGTTGTACTGAAGGATCGGCAAGTTGGTTTGCAGTTCACCGACTTTCAGTTCGGTCTTTGAATAACGCAGTTTCAAGGTCGCCCCGGCGCGGCTGTATTCATCAGCCGCGCGGCCGTCATCCTGAACCGGCAGCAGGCCGGTGCCGGTGCGGTCCGGGCTGCTGTCGAGCTTGAGACCGAGCAGGCCGATGGCATCGACGCCAACGCCAATTGGTCCCGGGGTGTAGCCTGATTTGAAGTTGAGGATAAAACCCTGCCCCCACTCCTCAGCCTTGGACTGCTTATTGGCGCCAACGATGCCGGAAAAATCACGGCTGAAGTAATAGTTGCGCGCTTGCAGGGTGGCCGTGGCGTCCTTGAAAAAGTCAGGTTCGGCGGCCTGGGTGGTGAAACTCAGGGCGAACAAAGACAGCAACCCGATTGGACGGAGGTTGTTCATGATGACGTGCTCTTTTTATTGTTGTTTTTGAACTTGAGAGGTGTGGCGTTTGTATCGCGGGGCAAGCCCGCTCCCACCGGTTCAACACAATCCTGTGGGAGCGGGCTTGCCCCGCGATGAGGCTAAGCCGCCGACGGCAGCCTTGACCCGGCCTGCGCCGAGCTGCGGCTGGCAAACACCATCATCGCCACCGCCGCCACCGCACCCGGCACCGCAAAGGCCATGAAGTTCAGCGCCAGCGGCAACTGGATCCCCAGCAACAGGCCGCCGAGGATCGGTCCGACGATTGCTCCGCTACGACCGATTCCCGAGGCCCAGCCAAGGCCGGTGGAACGGATGCCCATCGGATAGAACTGGGCAACACAGGCATACGCCAGAATCTGCGTACCGATAGTGGTCGCCCCGGCAATTGCGATCAGCAGGTACAGCACCGGTGTCGGGCTCTTGAAGCCCAGCAGGCTGATCGACAACGCCGCCAGCGCAAAGAACACCACCAGCACGCGATCGAGCTTGAAACGATCGCCAATCCAGCCACCACCGACAGCCCCGAAAATCGCCCCGAAGTTGAGCACCAGCAGGAAAGCCAGGCTCGATCCCAGGCCGTAACCGGCGTTGTTCATCAGTTTTGGCAGCCACGAGTTGAGGGCGTAGACCATCAACAGGCAGCAGAAGAACGCGACCCAGAGCATCAACGTACTCAGCGCCCGGCCTTCACGAAACAGCTGCGGAACCGACCCACCGGCCTGGACACCAGTGACCACTTCCAGACGGTCGCCGGCCTGTGGCTGGTAGCTGGGTTCGACCCGTTGCAGCAATTGGCTAGCCTGTTCGGTGCGTCCCTGACGCACCAGAAAACCCAGGGACTCTGGCAGGAAACGCAGAATCAATGGCAACAGCAGCAAGGGGATGACTGCGACGTAGAACACCGACTGCCAACCGAACGCCGGCAACAACACGATGCCCAGGCCGGCCGAGAGCATGCCGCCCACCGAGTAACCGCTGAACATGATCGCCACCAGGGTGCTGCGCATCCGCTTGGGAGCGTATTCGTTCATCAGCGCCACGACGTTGGGCATTACCCCACCGATTCCCAGGCCCGCCAGGAAGCGGCAGATACCGAATTCCGTCGGGTTGCGGGCAAAGCCGTTGAGCACGGTGAAGCCACTGAAGAGGATCACGCAGATCATGATCGCCTTCTTGCGGCCGATGCGGTCCGACAACGGCCCGAACACCAGGGCGCCGAACATCATGCCGAACAGCGCATAGCTGCCCAGGGCCCCGGCCTGCAACGGGGTCATGCCCCATTCCTGCATCAAGGCCGGCAACACCACGCCGTAAATGACCAGGTCGTATCCGTCGAAGATGATGATCAGCGCGCACCAGAACAGCACACGCCAGTGGAAGGTATTGAACTTCGCCTGATCGATCAGGCCATTGATATCGATAGCTCGCATGTGGCGTGTCTCTTTTGTTGTTGTTATCGAAACCCGAAGGCGAACCTGCCGTGCAGTGTTCGCGATCTCAGGTTAGGAGCAGTACAAAAGGGCCAATAGCCGTTTCCTGCGAATCGCTATCCAGTTTGCGCAACGGCTGACCAGGAGTCAGCGGTGCCGTTTGAAGGTGGCCGAGGGCAATTCGCCAAAACGCTGGCGATAGCTTTCGGCAAAGCGCCCAAGGTGCAGGAAGCCGTAGTCCAGGGCGATCTCGGTAACGTTGCGCACCGCGCTTGCCGGGTCCTGCAGGGCGGCATGAATGCGCTCAAGCTTGCGCTGGCGCACATAGCCCTTTGGCGACAAACCGGCATGGCGCTCGAACAGTGAGTACAAGGTGCGCTCGCTGACCCGCGCGACAGTCATCAACTGGCCGACACTGATGTCCTGCTCCAGGTGGGCGTCGATGTAGGCTGCCAATTGCTCGAACGAGTGAGTCTGCTGCACCGGCTCGGCACGCTGAACGTTGTTGCCGAGCAAACTGAGCAACTTGCTGGCAACGATGCGCCCGTAATGCTCCTGGACCTGCAGCAACGAGTCGGTGGACTCCGCCTCTTCGCAGATCAACCCGAGCAAGCCGATAAAACCTTCCAGCTCACCGGTGACATGGCGCGCGCTGTTGAAGCGAATGCCACCCTCGGGCAACTGCCAGCGCTGTTCCAGGCAAGCTTGCTCGAGCAGGCTGACCGGCAACTTGAGGATGAACTTCTCGCAGTCGGCCGAATAGGTCAGGTCGACCGGATCGTCCGGGTTGATCAACAGCAGCTCACCGGGTACGTAGTGATGTTCATTGCCACGAAAACTGGACTGGCAATGGCCCTTGAGCAGAATCTGCAGGTGATACAGCGAACCCAGGGCGGGCGAGGTAATCCGCGCCTTGCCGCCGTAGCTCAAGCGGCACAGGTCGAGGCTGGCGAACTTGCGGTGGTTGATGCTCGCCTTCAGGTCGCCGGTTCTGGGCAGGCGCAAGCTATGGCCACCGACATGCTGGTTAACGTATTCGGACACGGCATAAGGGTCGGCGCGCTGAAACACACAGCTGCGCTCGCTCAACAGGTGGCTGCTCATGGGCTGCCCTCTTCTTGTTCTTGCTGGACGATATCCACAGGGTCTGGTTATCCACAGGGCACCAGCTTGCGTCAGCACCCGCAGGCAGTCCAATATCTGTTGGGTAGGCAACAATACCCTGGAGGTATCATGGAACTGCGCCATCTACGTTACTTCCGGGTGCTCGCTCAGACCCTGAACTTCACCCGTGCCGCCGAGCAGCTGCACATTGCCCAGCCGCCTTTGAGCCGGCAAATCCGCCAGCTGGAGGAAACCCTCGGAGTCGATCTGCTTGAGCGTAGCCGTCCTCTGCGCCTGACCGAGGCCGGGCGCTACTTTTATGAACAGAGTGCAATGTTGCTCGACCAGCTCGAGCAAATTTCCGAAGGCACCCGGCGTATCGCCAACAGCGAGCGCCAATGGCTGCGCATCGGCTTCGCGCCTTCGACTCTTTACGATCTGTTACCCGAGTTGATTCGCCAACTGCGCAGCAATCAGGAGCTGGAGCTTGGCCTGCAGGAAATGATCACCCTGCAGCAGGTCGAAGCTTTGAAAGCCGGACGCATCGATATCGGCTTCGGCCGCATCCACATCAAAGACCCGGCCATTGACCAGCAGGTACTGCGCGAAGACCCGCTGGTAGTCGCCCTGCCCTGCGGCCATCCGTTGATCGGCCAGCCCATCGACCTGGTGCGCTTGGCCTTTGAACCCTTCGTGCTTTACCCCGCCACCCCGCGCCCGAGCTACGCCGACCACATCATGGCGTTGTTCTCCAGTCAGGGCCTGAGCGTGCAGGTGATTCAGTGGACCAACGAACTGCAGACCGCCCTCGGGCTGGTGGCTGCCGGCCTGGGGATAACTCTGGTGCCCGCCTCGGTGCAGCGCCAGCACCGCGACGATATCGTTTATGCACCGCTGAGCGAGGCAGCGGCGGTTTCACCGATCATTCTCAGTCGCCGGGTTGGGGATAACTCGCCACAGGTCCGGCATTGCCTGAGTCTGATTGAACGCATGACCGGCCACTAGGGCCGGTCACGCATCGCTCAGGCCAAGCTGGCCTGAGTTTTATCCACAGCCCCGGAATGAAAGCGCTCGGCGAGGAACGGGGTGATATCCACAGGCGAAGGTTCCTCATGCAGAACCTTGTCGATCATCACCCCGGTGATCGCCGACGTCAGGATGCCGGTGCGAAAGTGTCCACAGGCATTCAAGTAACCGGAGACTTCCGGCACTGGCCCGAGGATCGGCAGTTCATCCGGCGACCCTGGGCGCAAACCGGCCCAGGTACGCTTGAGGTTGATCTGCGCCAGCTCCGGAATACAACGAATCGCGCCCTGCACCAGGCCGTTGATTTCCGGGAAGGTATTGCTGACGTCGAAACCTTTGTCTTCAGTGGTGCTGCCGATCAGGATTTCGCCGTTGTCCTTCTGCGCCATGTAGCAATCGCTGGTGGTCAGGCAACCGTTCAGCAGCTTGGGCATGCGTTCGGTGAGAATGATCTGACCCTTCACCGGGCTCACCGGAATCCGCAGGCCGGTGGCCTGTTCGCTGAGGTCAGCCGCCCAGGCACCTGCGGCATTGATCAGGGTCTGGCAATGGAAGGTACCTTCCTCGGCGGTCTGCACTCCGCTGACCCGTGAGCCCTGATGCAATACACCGGTGACGTTGGTGTTGTGGAACAAATCGACACCATTCTGTCGCGCCGCTTCCATATAGGCGTCGGCCAGGCGGAACGGACTGACCTGGTGATCGCAAAGAAACTCCAGGGCACCACGCGCCTGATGGCTGACCGCCGGTTCCGCTTGACGCAGGGCCTCGCGGTCGAGCCAGCGCACCTGCTCGGCCAAGTGCGGGATCTGCGCGACGATATGCTCGGCGTACAGCTGGTCTTCATCGTCGTAGATCACGTATTTCAGACCTGTGCGCTCGAACTTGAAGTCCATGCCGTGACGCTCGATCAATTCACGGTGCAGCTGTGGATAAAGTGCGTTGGACTGCAGGGCAAAGTCGAAGAACGACTGCGGCAGGATATGCGGCGTGCTGGCATCCACCACCACCGCCGCCCCTTGCGCCTGGCGCTTGTGCTGGGCCGACATCATGCGAAAGAAAATCACCCCGCAGCCCAGGCCGACCGACTCGCCAATCGCCCACAGGCCACCGGCCGAAGCGCGGGTGGCATTACCGGGGCGTTTGGCATCAATCAGGGCGATCTTCAGGTTCTTGCGTTTGGACAGCTGATAAGCGCAGGAGGCGCCAATGACGCCACCGCCGGCAATGACTACGTCGTAGGTTCTGTTCATGGTTCAGGCTTCCGTGCCAGGTTGCTGGAATGCAGAGAACGGTATCGGGTCGACCGGAAAACGCGGGCGCAGCCAACCGACGTCAACACGACCTGTCGCTTCGCGCAGACGGTCGCTGCAGTAGCCCACGCACATACGTCCCTGACAGTCGCCCATGCTCACCCGCGTACGCATCTTCAGCCCGGCCATGTCTTCCACGCCCTGCTCCAGGGCCAGGTCGATATCCGCACGGGTCACATGCTCACAGCGGCAGATCACCGTATCGGCCTGCGGTAATTCGATCTGCCGGGTACCACGCTGGGTATAGCGCTCTACTCCGGCGCGAAAGCGCTTGATTGCTGCCAACTGACCCAGGTACTGCTCGCGCAGTTCGATGGCCTGCTCGGCATTGAGCACTTCGCGCTGCAGCAGGATCGACACCGCTGCAATCCGCCCGGTCAGCATTGCCGCTTCCCCACCACGGATACCGCCCATGTCGCCGGCCAGATGAATGTGCTGCTGGCTGCTCTGCTGCCAGACATTGCTCTTGGCGCGCAGGTAGCCATCGTCACTAAAACCGTGCTCCAACCCCAACTGCTGGCTGAGTTGGGTACGCGGTATGAAGCCGTAGCCCACCGCCAGGGTTTGCGCGGGTTCGCGCTGGGCACGGCTGTGGTCCGGCTGCCAGTTGTTGTCGTAAGGCGCCACGACGACTTCTGCGAGTTCGCCCTCACCCCTGGCCTCGACCACGCCCCAACCGTAATACATCGGAATGCCGTTGAGCTTCATGTAACCGAGCATGCTCAAGCCATCGAGAAACAGCTGCGGCTTGTTCAGCAGCGCCAGGCTTTCCTTGGCGATCTTGCCGAAAGCGCAGGCTTCATAGACACCGGCCACTTTCGCCCCGGCTGCGTGCAGCTGGCAGGCCACCAGCGGTAGCAAGGGACCAGTGCCGGCAATCACCGTGCTGCCCAGCGGTTTGACCACACCGCTCTTGATCTGCAACTGCAAGCCACCGAGCAACAGCACACCGGGCAGCGTCCAGCCAGGAAACGGCACGTTGCGTTCATGGCAACCGGCCGACAGCACCAGGTGCGAGTAGTCAATCTGATGCAGACGCTCTTCGCCATCGAGCACCATCAAACACTGTTCGTCACCGCCTACCACGCGGCTGTTGAGGCGCAGGTCGATGTACCCGGCACAGGCGGCGAATTCCTTGTGCAGCGTGTTCAGGGCCTTGCTGTAGCGCGCCCCCAGATAACCCAGGTCAACGCCTGCGCGCAGCGGTCCGCGATACACCACCCCACCCGGCCGCGACGCCTCATCGAACAACACACTGGGTACACCGTGATGCGCCAACTCAATGGCTGCCGCCATACCTGCCGAACCACCACCGACAATCACTGGACGCAGACTCATGGCGCCTCCTGCCCGGCAAAGCGGTTGCTCAGGGTTTCCACCTGCATACCGGGCTGGACCACGGTCTGGCAGGCACGGCGCTTGGGCCGGCCATTGATTGCAACCAGGCAGCAATGGCATACGCCCATGCCGCAAAAAGCACCGGTCAGCTGTGCGTGATCGTTGCGCGCCACCTGGCGCAGGCCCACAGCATTGAGGACAGTGAGCACCGTCTCGCCGGCGGCGACTTCGACCGGCTGGCCGTTGAGGTGGATGGTCATGTCAGCCCGCGACAGGGGCTGGATGTCGAGTTTTCGATCCAGTGTTTGCATAGCGCCTTTCATCCGTGAAAAGGGAAATGGGGACTTGGCACACTATGCGAAGCAGTTGCAGCAACTATTGATCCAGGCCAGCTTTCGGCCGACTTGAGCGATTAACCGGCAAAAACACAGAACCCCCGATGAACGGGGGTCTGGATTTAGAGAATTGAATCTGTCGCAGCCAGCAAGGACGCTGCTCTATGGGTAGCTGACCCGCTCGATCAGAGATCGAAACGGTCGAGGTTCATGACCTTGGTCCATGCTTTGGCGAAGTCCTTGACGAACTTTTCCTTGGCATCGCTTGCGGCATAGAACTCAGAGACCGCACGCAGCTCCGAGTTGGAACCAAATACCAGGTCGACTGGCGTGGCTGACCACTTGACCTCGCCAGTCTTGCGGTCGCGACCTTCATACAAGCCATCGGTAGAGGACTTCGACCAGACAGTCGACATGTCCATCAGGTTGACGAAGAAGTCGTTGGACAATGTGCCCGGATGAGCAGTGAGCACGCCATTCTTACTACCGTCTGTATTCGCCCCCAGCGCACGCATGCCACCGACAAGCACCGTCATTTCCGGTGCAGTGAGGGTCAACAAGCTGGCCTTGTCGACCAGCATTTCGGCCGGTGAGAGGCGAGCGTCAGCGCTGTAGTAGTTACGGAAACCATCAGCCTTGGGTTCCAGTACCGCGAAGGAATTGACATCAGTCTTGTCCTGGGTGGTGTCCATTCGACCCAGAGTGACCGGGACTTGAACGTTGTACCCCCCCTTCTTCGCGGCTGACTCAACCGCTGCAGAACCCGAGATCACAATCACGTCAGCAAGCGAGACTTTCTTGCCGCCTTTGAGGTTGCTGTTGAAGTCCTTCTGGATCGCTTCCAGCTTGGCGAGCACTTTGCTCAGCTCGGCCGGGTTATTGGCGTTCCAGTCTTTCTGCGGGGCGAGACGCACACGTGCACCGTTGGCGCCACCGCGCATGTCGGAACCTCGGAACGAAGCAGCCGAGGCCCAGGCAGTACGCACCAACTCGCCGGTATTGAGGCCCGAAGCGAGGACCTTGGCCTTGAGCGCTTCGACGTCCCTGGTGTCGATCAGCTTATGGTCCAGCGCCGGGATCGGGTCTTGCCAGATCAGGTCTTCCTTGGGTACATCGGCCCCCAGGTAGTGAGTACGCGGGCCGAGGTCACGGTGAGTCAGCTTGAACCAGGCCTTGGCGAAGGCAAGTTCGAATTCCTTGGGGTTGTCCAGGAAGCGACGCGCAACTTTCTCGTAAGCGGGGTCGAAACGCAGCGCAAGGTCAGTGGTGAACATGATTGGCGCATGGCGTTTGTCTTTGACGTGTGCGTCGGGAACCATGACCGCAGCAGCTGGATCGGACGGAATCCACTGGATTGCACCTGCCGGACTCTTGGTCTGGACCCATGTCCAGCCGAAGAGGTTGGCCAGGTACTGATTGGTGAAATGCGCAGGACTTGAAGTCCACGCACCTTCCAGGCCACTGGTGATGGTGTCTTCCGCGTTTCCTTTACCGCAGGTATTTTTCCAGCCCAGGCCTTGTTGCTCGGTAGGTGCGCTGGCAGGATCTGCGCCCAGGCAGCCTTCAGGCTTGTGCGCACCGTGCGCCTTGCCGAAGGTGTGACCACCGGCGATCAGTGCAACGGTTTCTTCGTCGTTCATGCCCATACGCGCAAACGTGTCGCGAATGTCCTTGGCGGCAGCCAGCGGATCTGGCTTGCCATTCGGACCCTCCGGGTTCACGTAGATAAGCCCCATTTGCACGGCAGCCAACGGCTTTTTCAGTTCACGCTCGCCATGGTAACGCTCATCACCGAGCCAGGTGCTTTCAGGGCCCCAATAGACCAGATCAGGCTCCCAGTCATCTTCACGACCGCCACCGAAGCCGTAGGTTTTCATCCCCATCGATTCCATCGCCACAGTGCCCGCCAGCACCATCAGGTCGCCCCAGGAAATACTTGCGCCGTATTTTTCTTTCACAGGCCACAACAAGCGCCGTGCTTTATCGAGGCTGACGTTATCAGGCCAGTTGTTGAGCGGATCGAAACGCTGTTGACCACCGTCGGAACCACCACGGCCGTCCATCGTGCGGTAGGTACCGGCGCTATGCCAGGCCATACGGATAAAGAACGGACCATAGTTGCCATAGTCCGCTGGCCACCAGTCTTGCGACTTGGTCAAGGTTGCTTCGATGTCCTTTTTCACCGCATTCAAGTCAAGGCTGTTGAACGCCTTGGCATAGTTGAAATTGGCATCGGCAGGGCTGGAGGCCGGGTTGTGTTGTCGCAACAAGGAAAGATCCAGGCGATTGGGCCACCAGTCCTTGTTAGTCATCTGTTCGTGCTTGCCAGCCAAAGAGGCGGCGCCGGTGTTATCGGCGTGAACAATGGGTGAAAAGCCAACTATCAGGGCAATCGCCAAGGGCAGTTGTTTCATGCGCATAGGGGCTTAATCCTTGTAAGTGTGTAAACCAAGCCAATCAATAACCTGGTTAGGAAACGGGTATCGAGTCAGGTAGAGAAGTACACAATTACGCCGGGAATAACCTGGGTGCATACTCAGTACAAACTTTAATAGCGCGCCGTAAAGCGAACAATTGAGGTTCTAAACGGGGCCGATTGATAACCTGACTGATGCCAATTCGAGAAACACACTTAAGGTGACGCTGCAAAAATAGCCAAGCGTTTGAGTCTTTAGGCAGGAATAGAATCTGAGGTGAGCGCGGAGAATGGCAAGTTGCCAAGCGGCATCTGGCCAGGCGGTGTCTGCTACTTAAAACTTATTTCAATGCAGGTCATGCGTTTTTTTAATTTTACTGTCTTGACCCTGTTTGCCAGCCTTGCAGCTCAAATTGAAGCCCAGTGCGCGCTTTTCCAAGGATATGTTGATGACCTTACGCGAACTCCGCTATCTCGTTGCGCTGGCGGAGCACCGTCACTTCGGCCGTGCCGCCGACGCCTGCCATGTCACCCAATCCACGTTGTCCACTCAATTGCGCAAGCTGGAGAACTACCTCGGCCAGGTGTTGGTGGACCGTCACGCCAAGCAATTCACCCTCACGCCCAGTGGAGAGCAGATCGTCGAGCGTGCGCGGCATATGCTTGCCGAAGCTGACACCATTCTTGCCCTGACCCGTGCGCGCCGTGACCCGCTGGAGGGCATTCTGACCCTGGGCATCATCCCGACCTTGGCGCCCTATTACTTGCCGCATCTATTGGAAGCAGTAGAAGCCACCCATCCCAAGTTGCAGTTAGTGATACAGGAGAGCTTTACCGCTGACTTGTGCGAGCGGCTCAACGATCAGTCCATCGACTGCGCATTGCTGGCACTCCCCCGGCCGCTCTATCAGACAATGTCGCGGTCAGCGGAGTGTCTGCGATGCGAGGCGGCAGTGCAGGGTGGGCCGCGGCTGCTCGATCCTGAAGCCTATGATGAGCGTGTGCTGTTCGATGAGCCTTTTTGGGCGGCACTACCGTTGGGACATGAGCTTGGCGCCGACACCGATGTGGCGGTCGAAGCATTGAGCGATCTGAAATTGTTGCTGCTCACCGATGGTCATTGCCTGCGCGGGCAGGCGCTGCAAGCATGCGGCATGAGTGAGGTTCAGGCAGGCGACTCGGCGGACTGCCGGGCCACCAGCCTGGAAACCCTGCAACATCTGGTCGCCGCCGGCCGTGGGTGTACTTTGCTGCCAGCCTTGGCGGCCATCAATGCCGATAGCACACGATTGACCGTAAAGCCGTTGCGTGGTGATGAACATCGGCGCATCGGGCTGGTATGGCGTCGAACACATCCGCGCGGGCAAGAGTTCGATCTGCTAGCTACGACACTCAAGCGCGCAGCCCCCGCCGGTACAAAACCCTGGCAGCTTTGAAGTTTTCAGTGCGTAATTTTTGAACTTGTACGTCCAGGGTGAATCGCCCCTGGATTCGCAACAGTATCCAGCGGCCCGTTGGGTAATGTGTACAGGAGAGTTGGGGCGGCGCAGGAGGCGGGAGGACAGACCTCACCGACTCCTGCGACAGTTTTAGTTCTCTAAAACCATCTGTTGGTTTTCGACAAAAAAGCCGGTATTTTCAGGCCTTTACGTAATGCCGGCTTCAGCTGACCCTGACATTTTTGCCAACCTGTCCAAATTCGCACTATCTAGACTTTTCGCATAGCGCCCAGACAATAAACTCCGTAAATCAGACTAACACCATGATTTTCATAGCCTTTTAGCGGTTTATTTTGCTCCGTGAGAGGCGAGACGGAAGGCCATAAGCCTCACTCAGAAAAACCGCTGACTATTGCTGGTCTAGATCACCCAAAGCTGTTTGTGCTCGGGCCTCAATCATCTCGATCAACTCAAAGTGTTTGGGAAATTCGCGCTTTAGCCAGCCACTCGGCACGAAATGGTGATCCAAGTGCACAGCAGTGCTCTGACCGTCACCGGATGCGCAGAGCATGACGTTCATCTCAGTCTCATCACCCGCCATCGCTGCCGGGACAAACACAACCCCGCCGTCACCCACCCCGAAGGACCGTCGCCACTCGGGGAAACGCTTTCCATCTGGGTTGGAAACGCAAAACCAGTGGATCGTGTTCATTCAGTCATTCTCAAATGGCAGTAAAGTGGAGTACGGCAGTTCGTCGCCTTCAACTGCGGCAAGCACCTGGTCAAGTACTGCGGCCGGAGCGTCAAGGGCTCCCAATATCACATAGAGCTCGCTCATCAGGTTGGCTCTCGCCTGCCGATCAATACCAGCGTCTCCAGCGACCGTGTCAGCCGAATCGAAGGCTTTGTTCACGCAAGCCTCACCGATGAGGTAGCGGGCACCGCAGCCACAAAGAAACGGATGATTGCCATTATAGAAACGGTCTTTTGCCTCCCAGCCGCGCAGTTGTGGATCGATAGGCTTGCCACATTTGGGACAGAAAGCAGGTTGTCCATCGGTAAGGTAGAGCATGCGAGAAGATCCTTTCGCTGAGCCTGAGGTAGGTCATGCCACGTACAGGCATGTCCGAGCTATTGTCATGCCACACATTTCACCCTGTCCACGAAAGGTACAAATGTTCATTGGTCTGACCGCTCATAGCGAATTCTCAATAAAATCAGGCCCAAAAGCGTGATATCACTGGGCTACAATCAGTCCAAGCACACACGCTCAGCCATCACAAACGCTTGATGATGCCTGGCCCGAAATATGGATATTTCAATGCCCACGTCTGCTGCACCTCCAACAAATCCAACTCTGTCTACCCGTCGCCGTGCACTCGCGCTGCGAGCGGGCACCTTGGCGTGCGCCGCCTATAGGAACCACGACTGTCTATGAATTACTTCACCGATACGGCAGCCAACATCCTTGGCAATAAAAAGCTGCGTAGCCCGCAGATCGAGGCCTACATCAAGGCGCAGGAGCATTTCGAAAACTCCAACGAAGACGCTTTGATCGTTCTGCCAACAGGGACGGGCAAAAGTGGACTGATTTCCATTGTGCCGTTCGGCCTGGCGAAGGGTCGCGTGTTGATCATCACACCAGGCTTGGTCACGAAACAGAGCATCCGAAAAACTCAAGACCTGCTGGAAGACAATTTCTGGATCAATTTCGATGTGATCTTCAGTGCCGAAGATCTACCGGTCACCTGTGAGTTCACTTCGGACACACATCAATCCAGCCTGGAGCAGGCCCACTTCGTCTACTCGAACATTCAGCAGGTGTACAACGAGCGCGGACAACCACTCACAAAGCGGGTGGCCCCTGACTTCTTCGACCTGATTATCATCGATGAAGGGCACCACGCGCCGGCGGGCAGCTGGCAGAAGACTTTGGCCCATTTCGCCAACGCAAAGAAGATTTTTGTGACGGGCACCCCATTCCGCGGCGACAACCAGGAGGTGCCAGGCAAGCTGATCCACAAGACGCCGCTGTCAGAGGTGATGCGTGATCGATATGTGAAATGGCTGAGGAAGGAGACCGTCAACGCTCACGAGCTCTACTTCACAATCGCTGAGCAGCCGGGGGCCCGCCTATCCAAGGAACAAGTCCTCGAATACAAGGACCGGGAGTGGGTCGAACGCAGCGTCGCCCTATCTCCAGAATGCTCGATGGACGTTATCGACCTGAGTATTCAAAAGCTGGATGAGCTTCGGAAAACCTCACCAGCGGTGCCGCACAAGATTCTCGCGGTTGGCTGCAGCATCACCCACGCCGAAGACCTGCGCACCTGGTATCAATCCAAGAATCTGACTGTGGCTGTCGTGCACAGCTACATGGACCAGGCGGATATCGCTGCAGCATTTCGGGTGATCGACAACCACCAATGCGACGTCGTTATCTCCGTGAATATGCTGATGGAAGGCTACGACCATCGGTATCTCACGGTTCTCGCGCTATTCCGGCCTTATCGAAGCGAGAACGCTTTTGCTCAGATCGTCGGGAGGGTCCTGCGGGCAATTCCGGAAGAGGAAATCACGGCCTTTGAAATCGATAACAACGCCGTGGTGATCTATCACAAGGAGACCGGTCTGGATGCGATGTGGACGGCCTTCCAGACGGAGGTTGATCGGGCAAAACACCAACGGACCCGCGACTACACCATCACAGATGAGGACTACACCCGCAAAGAGCAGGAGCTGGGTGGTGTTTCCACCTCCGAAGCGTTTGTGAGTGACCGGGACTCCTACCTGGTAGACCTAGACTTCAACAAGATTTTTTCTGAGAAAAGGGCCGAGGTTGAATCCATCGCGACCCAGAAAGTCCAAGCGCTTACTGGTCTCGAAGGCTACGACGCGGATGTTCTGGCGCAGCTCAAGAACGTGTTCCTCAACGCCGAGACGAAAAAAGCGGCTCAGATCATTGACCCAAACCTTGTGGAGAAGCGGCCTGAGATCGCTCGCAAACAGCTGCGCGAGATCCTGACGAAAAAGGCTCAAGACGAAGTCGCGACCTTGCTCAGTGACCTGCAGATACCAGAAAAAGCTTCTACCCTTTATCCGATATTCAAAAATCACCTGCCGATGGTGAAATCCAACACACCTAACGACGGTATACTGGTGAGCTTTATCAACACCAAGCTGGCGAAGAAATTCGGTAGGGTTGCTGACCGCGACAATGGCTTGCTGACCAGGTCAATTGAGGACGTGGAAGTGATCATCGACGAACTGAGGAGAATGCTGAAATGAGTCTTGAATCCATCAAAATGCTGGTTGATGAGCTCTCGACTCTCCACGTAACCCGTGGCGTTCAGCCTAGTGAGCTGATCGACAATCTCTTCGAGAAGGATTACGTCGAGTCCTCGGCGCGGAAAACATCTCAGGGCCTGGTGTTCGAGCTGACCTTCCAAGAGGCAGATGATGACGGCTCGTCGAGCAAGGTGACCATGCGTTATACCTACGATCTCAGCCGACACCTGGTGCTCGTGGAACAAAAAGTCGCAGCCAAGCGATTTAGTATTCAATGGGATCGTGCCCGGGCTGTCCAAGAGCGGCTGGGCAAGCTTGAAGCGCTGCTCGCCGAGCGACTGCCTCTGGAGAAGGTCGGCACAATCCTTTCAACTATGCCCCAAGACTACCTGAAACTCGCTCCTCGGTTGCAGTTGGTAGCCTAGTTCTAGCATGTCTCTCAATGCGGCGGATCTTCAACCAGCAACCACTCCGCCGCAACGATTCTGCTCAATGTATCCCCTGCTTCGCTAGGAACAATACCGTCCGAAACGAAATGTAGATTGCACAGTTCAGACAGCTTTACACAGCTACCGGGCGTATGACCCCTTGTCAGAACTGACTGCTGACATCGGCTACGTCGTGTTATCCTCCGCAGCAAGAATAGCCCCCACGCCTCGGGCAGATCTCAGGATCTGTACTGCGCACCAGGGGGTTAGTTTTTCCTGGCCTTCCTCACCCAATGAGGGAGCTCAAGAACCTGATCAGTTCTCCCCTCCCAAGCGCTGGTAGCGGCGCTCAAACGCCTCCAAGCCTCCCTCCATCACCTGGCAAACCTCTTGCCGCATGTCCTGTTCCTGCAGGGAACCGGTCTGCTTCACGTGACACTGGTTGTTGAAATCCAGTACATGGATCGCCGCAGCTGCCACCCAACATAGCCGTACTCCACACGACATCCGAGCCCTTGCCCCAGACATCTACGCTTGGCTCTACCGGAATGACCGTGAGTGGCTGCTTTCACGAACACGAGAGCTGCCCTCAGGACGGCTGGGTAACCATTCGCGGGTGGACTGGACGAAACGTGACGAGGACCTGCTCATCCAGGTCAGTCGCACCTTCATCGAACTGGGAAGAGTTGGCAGAGATGGCGAGGTCAGCCGTCGAGCGCTTTTTCTCGCCTGTCCTACGCTGGCCGGAGCCCTTGAAAAGTACGGCCGCTACCCACGCACACGAGCGTTTGTGAAATCGGTAGTCCTTACCTAGCGGTGTCAGGGTCGACCGCCATGTTTCGCGGCGTAATAAAAATAGACCATCCTCCCTTCCTGCCGCTGGCGCATTTATGTTCCGCTCCCTGGCGGGAGCTGAATGCGAACTATTAAACAGCAACTCCGTCCAGGTGACCCATGTTTTGTCTGGTTTTGATATCCAGTCTGGGAACTGAAGGTAAGACAAGGTGTGACCGTTTGATTAAACGTCTCGATGGACTGTCGTTCTGCATACAACAGCTATAGTGATAAAGAGAATCTAAATCACGGAATGCCGAATGACTAGAGAGACGCATCGACTTATCACAGGGATAGGGACAGGAAAGAACGGCTATACCCATTGTATAGTCCTCCGTGACGTACCAAGCAGATTCATCGCCCATTGCTAAGTAGGTACCCCATCCATTCTGAACTAACCTAGAAACGCCGTGCTCGCCGATGTCCCGCATGAATTCATCAATGTCGCCATAATGCGAGAAAATTGCTTTTATTATGAGCTCAAGAGAGCTATCTAAGTGCGCAGCATCATTGTCGACGGCTTGATCCTGCATGCGAATGGCCGCTAATTCGAGATCTTTTCCCAACCAGTAGATGTCGTGCCACGTGGTGACCCCTTCCGGCATCGTCGCCTGTACCTTGCGCCGCACAGCACTCACTGCAGGCACGGCCGAGATGTGGCGAACTGATGTGCAAAATGCATGGTTGAAGCGTGCTCGTTGGAACTCTGCGCCGTCACTATTCATGGAAGGTTCAACGTCCCACAAGTAATAACCATCACAGCCTCCCCACATTACATCTAAACGATGCTTCGGGTCGCCCAATGAAAGGCCGCAATACGGGCAGTGCGTAAGCAACAACTTATTATGCTTGTGGCAAACAGTGTCGTTTCCAAATAGGGTATATGCCCGACGCCAATATGAGAATCCAAGCCTTGCTAGGTCTTCCTTAGCGCACTCAGGACAGTAACTTACATTTTTTTCGGCGTACGGCTCACCCTTAAACGGATAGAGCTTCCGCGAGTAGGAAATATCCTGTGAATGTTTAACAACGTAATTCACAGCGAGGGAAGTATGAAGGGAAATCAGCCGATCGAAACCATAGCTCCCACCCCAGCCCAGAAAGACTGAAATTTCTTTCAGATCAGATTTGAAGAATCGAACCTTATTTTGAAATTTCCGAATTTCGTCGACAGCATGTGAGTCCCAGCAGAGGAACAGAGTACGTTCCAAAAACGAGCGAATTGACTCTTCAGGCTGAATTTGCAAACGCGGTATGGAGAGCATGCTGAGACTGCTTGGATAACGTAACTGTGTCGCGCCGACCCACGCGACCGCGGCCCTTACAGGAGGCCGCAGTCGCGCATGACAGCTTTTATTGTCGCGGTACCGCTTTTATTGTCGGAAACCACTGTGCATTTAGCCAATAAAAACTGTCGCAGCCAGGCCCAGCTTCATGCGGGCTGCAGCGCAAAAAGACAAAGTCGCAAAACTGTCGCAACCACTCAAAATGCCCACTGGAAGCGAAGATCTAGCCAATAAAAACTGTCGCAGAGCTGAGCGATTTGCCGGCCACGTCAGGTGGCCGAATTTGCCGACTTCAGCGATGCCGTTGTGACAACCTTTATTCTTCGTAAACCCTGCCTCGTTCGCTTGTGACAACCTTTATTCTTTGCAAAAAAAACCTCGGTTTCGCTTGTGACAATCTTTATTAGCGCGCATTTGGCCGGGCAGAAAGCCACTCGGAAGCCGGCACACGGCCGGGGCCAGACCGCTAAGGTGGTTTCCATTTAATAAAGGTTGTCACAAAACCAGCTATCTCAAAAACAACCGACGATTCTAAAGAATAAAGGTTGTCACAAAGACCGGCCAGGCAACACCGGCCTGAGCATGCCCAGCCGCTGATCAGCTGGATCTGCGTCACCAGGTGTAGGTGGGATAATGAGTTAGCACCCCATCTTCAGCCCGGTTGCGTACGCCGTGACCGAGGTCTTTCGCGACAGGTTTGAATAGCCTGCGACAGTTTTTATTGTCTAAAACCACACTACTGCATTTAGCCAATAAAAACTGTCGCAGCCAGGCCCAGCTTCATGCGGGCTGCAGCGCAAAAAGACAAAGTCGCAAAACTGTCGCAACCACTCAAAATGCCCACTGGAAGCGAAGATCTAGCCAATAAAAACTGTCGCAGAGCTGAGCGATTTGCCGGCCACGTCAGGTGGCCGAATTTGCCGACTTCAGCGATGCCGTTGTGACAACCTTTATTCTTCGTAAACCCTGCCTCGTTCGCTTGTGACAACCTTTATTCTTTGCAAAAAAAACCTCGGTTTCGCTTGTGACAATCTTTATTAGCGCGCATTTGGCCGGGCAGAAAGCCACTCGGAAGCCGGCACACGGCCGGGGCCAGACCGCTAAGGTGGTTTCCATTTAATAAAGGTTGTCACAAAACCAGCTATCTCAAAAACAACCGACGATTCTAAAGAATAAAGGTTGTCACAAAGACCGGCCAGGCAACACCGGCCTGAGCATGCCCAGCCGCTGATCAGCTGGATCTGCGTCACCAGGTGTAGGTGGGATAATGAGTTAGCACCCCATCTTCAGCCCGGTTGCGTACGCCGTGACCGAGGTCTTTCGCGACAGGTTTGAATAGCCTGCGACAGTTTTTATTGTCTAAAACCACTGCATTTAGCCAATAAAAACTGTCGCAGCCAGGCCCAGCTTCATGCGGGCTGCAGCGCAAAAAGACAAAGTCGCAAAACTGTCGCAACCACTCAAAATGCCCACTGGAAGCGAAGATCTAGCCAATAAAAACTGTCGCAGAGCTGAGCGATTTGCCGGCCACGTCAGGTGGCCGAATTTGCCGACTTCAGCGATGCCGTTGTGACAACCTTTATTCTTCGTAAACCCTGCCTCGTTCGCTTGTGACAACCTTTATTCTTTGCAAAAAAAACCTCGGTTTCGCTTGTGACAATCTTTATTAGCGCGCATTTGGCCGGGCAGAAAGCCACTCGGAAGCCGGCACACGGCCGGGGCCAGACCGCTAAGGTGGTTTCCATTTAATAAAGGTTGTCACAAAACCAGCTATCTCAAAAACAACCGACGATTCTAAAGAATAAAGGTTGTCACAAAGACCGGCCAGGCAACACCGGCCTGAGCATGCCCAGCCGCTGATCAGCTGGATCTGCGTCACCAGGTGTAGGTGGGATAATGAGTTAGCACCCCATCTTCAGCCCGGTTGCGTACGCCGTGACCGAGGTCTTTCGCGACAGGTTTGAATAGCCTGCGACAGTTTTTATTGTCTAAAACCACACTTGGATTTAGACAATAAAAACTGTCGCAGGCTGCTCCCTAAACCCGGGGGTATCTATCCAAAAAGACAAAGCTGAAAAGCTGTCGCAACCCCTCCGAATGGCGCCTTGGTGAGAAGTTCTAGCCAATAAAAACTGTCGCAGATCTGCACCATTTATCAACGGTAACTGAGCGCTTGGGCACCCGGTGTAAATTAATGGGGCGTGGACAACGATGTGGCTGGACCTGAGCAATGGTCCCGCCGGCCGCTACGCTCGGCATAGCATTTACTAATATGTACAAAGTTGAGTACAATGTCTGCTCTCACTCCCCCCGGCGACGGCTGGGGTGATTCTCTGAGCCTTGGCCCCCACCACGTGGGATGTCATAGCTCAGATGATGGAAAATTCGCTCAAATGACACGGGCCGCGTGTGCGGACGTAAATGCGAGCGTGACTACCCGGCAGCGAGTTAGCTGCGTTATGGGTTCAACCTGATCCGGGCTGTGCCTGGAAAGGATTTTGAGAAATGCACGTACTGACTTTTAGCCAGGCTCGCGCCGACCTAAAGCAGACAATGGATGATGTTTGTCGGGACCACGAGCCTGCCATTATCACGCGCCAGCGTGGCGAGCCAGTAGTGATGCTCTCCCTTGAGGATTACAACGGCATGCACGAGACCATGTATCTACTGGGATCGTCGAAAAACGCCTCACGCCTCCGCTCTTCCATTGCCCAGCTCCGGTCCGGCCAAGCCGTTACCAAGGAATTGACAATCGATGAGCACGAAGCACAATCAGCGGAACAAGAATGAAGCCCGCAGCACCGTAAGCGTCCAATTCACCGACAACAGTTGGGAGGATTATTGCCATTGGCAAGCTTCCGATCTCAACATACTGAGCAGCGTCAACGCGCTGATTCAAGCGTGTCTGCGCACACCCTTTAAGGGCATCGGTAAGCCAGAACCATTGAAAGGCGATCTGTCTGGTTTCTGGTCCCGCCGCATTACCCGCGAGCACCGTCTGGTGTACCTCTACGAGGGCGGGATCTTGACCATCCTACAATGCCGCTTCCACTACGACGACTGAGTTGTAGCGCCTTGTCGTGCGCTCCAAGGCCGGCGTGGTTCGCCAGGAGAACTGCAGGGCTCTTGTCGTCCTTGGAAGACACCGGCGCATAAACTCACCTCCCTTGGACATTGGTTGTCGACAATGTCCCGTCTCGTCAGGCGCCTTCGTACGTTATCGTCTACTTTAATGGCGGACGTCTGCTATGGCTTCAGACAGGGAGTAGGGTTATGCGGGTCGCACGGTTGTACGTAGAAAACTTTCGAGGCATCAAGCGCGCGGAGGTCATTTTGCCGAAGCACGCAGTCATCGTTGGCGACAACAACATCGGTAAGTCGACGTTACTCGAAGCGATCGACCTAGCCCTGGGGCCAGAGCGACTTTCACGCCGACCGGTGATTAATGAACACGATTTCTATGCCGGCGAGTATGTCGACCCGCAAGGAGAATCGGTCAGTATTACCATCGAAGTCGTCATCACCGATCTCAACACTGACCAGGAAATGCGGTTCAGGGATCATTTGGAGTGGTGGGTAAACGGCACCGATGAATTGCTCGCGGGGCCACCGGCCCAGGGCACTGATGCCCAGCACGTGCAGTCATGCCTTCGCGTCGTGTTCACAGGAAGCTACGACGCAGACGAAGATGATTTCACAGGGGCCACGTACTTCTCGTCGCCGATGAAGCAAGATGGCTCGTATGACTTTTTCAAAACCTCGGACAAGCGTGTCTGTGGGTTCCTCTACCTTCGGACTGTCAGGACGGGTAGCCGTGCCTTGAGCCTGGAGCGGGGATCACTCTTGGATATCATCCTGCGGTTGCAGGAAGAAAAGAATTTTAAGATCTGGGAAGACCTCCTAGTCGAGCTGCGCGACCTTGAGGTGGCGGCGGATCCCGAGGGTGGAATCAATAACATACTCACAAAAGTGCAAGCTTCAATCCGTAGCTACATGCCGAGCGAAGGTAGCACTGATCCTCACATGCGGGTCACGCAGCTTACCCGGGAGTCATTACGCAAAGCTCTGACTGTCTTCATGGCCACCGGTGCTCGTCGAAGCGACGGAGCGGCTCATGCGGCGCCATTCCAGAACCAGGGCACCGGTACCATCAACATGATGGTGTTATCCCTCTTGTCATTGATCGCCGAACTCAAGCAGAACGTCATCTTTGCGATGGAGGAACCAGAAATCGCGATTCCTCCGCATATACAGAAGCGAATCATCAACGGGGTGCGCAGCAAGTCTGCACAGGCGATTTTTACCTCGCATTCGCCCTACGTGCTCGAAGAATTCGATCCCGCGCAGGTCATCGTAGTCAGTCGCGTTGAAGGGCAGCTCAACGCCAAACCCGCAGGCCTTCCGCCAGGCGTGAAGGCAAAAATGTACCGACAGGACATGCGGCTTCGCGTCTGTGAAGCTCTCCTGGCGCGACGAGTACTGATCGCCGAAGGCCGAACGGAATACGATGCCTGGCCAGCGGTAGCCCGTAAGCTCCATGAGGAGGATCCTGAAACCTTCATGCCACTTGAGGCGCTGGGCATCCCTATAATCGATGCAGCAACTGATTCCGTTATCGCGGCGATGGGCGCTTATTACCGGGCGCTGGGGAAAACGGTCTATGCCGTTTTCGATCTGCAGGCGCCTCTTCAATTTGAGGCGATCAAGGCCTCGGTCGATTACCCCTATCAGGCACCGGAAACTGGCTTTGAGAACATTGTGCTGAAGGGCACAGATGAACAAGTCCTGCGCCGCTATGTTGCATCCCTGATTGAAAGCGGTTTATGGCCTACGGATCTCAGGGAAAGAGCGCCCGGACCTGAGGCCCCGAAAGAGGAAGTCGTTGCCATCCTCTCGATCCTGCTGAAGCGCTGGAAGGGGGACGGCGCCGCTGCCAACCTACTTTGTACCGCAGCCAATCGACATCAGTTGCCCCAATTTATCGTGGACACACTTGAGAACATCACGGCCACGATTGTTCCTAAGGAGCCCGAGGTTCTTGAAGAAAACGATCTACCTAATATGGCCTGATCGGAGTGCTGTCGATGTTGGTACTTGATGATGCTCGAATGGAAGTGATTCAGTCGCCCAGACACCTGATCGTCATGGGTGGTCCCGGCTCTGGAAAAACCACCGTGGCACTGCTCAAAGCGGAGGAGTTAATTGGCGGGAAGGTGCTGAAAGAGCACCAGCAAGTGCTTTTTCTCAGTTTCGCCAGGGCAACTGTTGCAAGGGTTGCAGAGCAGGCCGGGAAATTGCTCCCCAAGCTTGAGCGAGGGCGGCTGGAGGTCAACACCTACCATGGCTTTACGTGGAACCTGTTGCGCAGCCATGGCTACTTACTCCGGACAGGAAGGCCGCTATCCCTGCTTCCTCCGCCTGAAGCGGCAGCGCGCCTATCCACCCTTGGCGAGAATCAGATTGCCCAGGAAAAGCTCAGGCTGCTCGAAGAAGAAGGACTCTTGCACTTCGACCTTTTCGCAAGCAACGCTGCCCTGCTGTTGGAAAGCAGCCAGGCTCTGCGGCGAATCTATGGCGGCAGCTACCCCCTGATCATTCTGGATGAGTTCCAGGACACCAATGAAGACGAATGGCGTTTCATTCGTGCTTTGACGCATCACAGTCAGGTGATGGCCCTGGCGGACCCGGAGCAGCGGATCTATGAGTTCCGCGGCGCCAACGCGCTTAGGATTCAGGAGTTCGAACAAGCGTATCAACCCGCCTCGTTCACTTTTGGCATGCAGAACCACCGAAGCAGTGGTACCGACATCGTGCAGTTTGGCAACGATGTCCTCAGGGGAGAAAACCGGGGTAAACGCTACGCCGATGTGACAGTGAAACCTTATATACCGCGCAGAGGGCAGCTCCACCTGGATTTCAAATATGCGGTGTTAGCAGCCCTCACTCGGCTGAAACAGAGGGGAAACGACTGGTCGCTCACCATTTTGGTACCCAGTAAGAGTTTTATGGTGGAGGTCTCGGCCTACCTCTCGAGCACAGCAGATGGGCTTCCATCTATCAAGCATGATGTTGCGTTCGATCAAGAAGCGGCGGCGCTCTCCGCAACCGCAATTGCTGCGTTGCTGGAGGGCGGTTCCACTGCTTCTGAAGTCACCGAGAGACTCATCAGAAATCTGTGTGCGCACCTGCGAGGGAGAAAAGGAGAGAAGCCGCCCACCAAGCCTCATCTGGAGCTGGTTGAAGCCTTGGAGGAGATGCAGAGAGGGCAACCACTGCGTCGAGCTCCACACAAGCGGGTTTTGGCTGCAGCCGAAGCCTTAGCAGCCCAGCGCCTTGAACTGCAGCTCACGGGGGATCCGCAGGTTGATTGGATTGCTGTGCGGCAGTTGCTGGATTCGAGCGCGGACAAGGTGTTCATCCAAATTGGGAGCGATGGCCGGTATGTACGGTTGTTGGGAAAAGGCTCTTTACTTCGAAGCCGATTGAACGAGGTCTGGCGATCAGCAGAAGGCTATCCAGGCGCAGAGGGCCTTGTGCGTGATGCGCTTCTCCAGGACCATTTCCAGGCGGCGACGAAAGACTGGAAGGGAATACATCTAATGACGATGCACAAGTCAAAGGGCAAGGAATTCACCGAAGTCATTCTATACGAGGGGCTCATGAAGGGGAGATTCGTACAGACTGGCGCTTCCGCGGATCGAGAGCGGCAGGCTCGCTTGGCCATGCGAGTGGCAGTGACTAGAGCAATGAAAAAAGCGACTATCCTCACGCCCCAGGGCAGACACCGCAGTCCGTTGCTTTGACATCCACTTACTCATTTAGAGAGTCATTTGCCAAAACGAATCATACCCATCAAGCGAATGGCATTAACCGCCACTCTGGGGTTATTACTTAGCAATCTGGCTGTTGTGAGTCCAGTCGTGGCGGTGTCTCCACCGACGACAGGTCGGTCTTGGACCCGCGCTCCAATGGCGCATTGACGTTCGAGCGGTAACTCATCTATCTCGTCCAACTGAAGGCACTATACTTCGTACCCTCAAGGCAGCCTCAAGCTGCTGTCGCGCGCCGAGGAGAAGTGGGCGTTATGTACGACGCAGAATCAGTTTTCAATCCCAGTTTCCACCTTCTTCCAAGCCTGTCAAACGAAGAGCCAAGTAGAGACCTCTACATGGAAACCTTCTTCAATCTAGAAGACCCGGACGCTTGGTACCCGTACCCTGAGAATCGCTGGCACCGACTAGCCCGCATTTTCGCAGACCGTATCGTTACCTACCCCGTATTCACCAATCCGCATGCTCAACGCTATCTCTCGCGTCGACACGGCCGAATCAAATCCATTGTTTATGAAATGGAGTATGAACAAGCTCTACCTGAGTCTTCGGATGAAGCGCTAACGTTGATAGACATGTACTTAACGTCGCGGATATGGAACAGCAGTAACTTTGGTCTTGGCTTGATCAAAGAGCTGGAACCCATTTGTGCTGGCCTGATGCGTGTGCCTAACCTAGATACTTTGGTAGTGACCCACGACGATCAATTAAAGATTGACCACAATTGCGCGCGCATTCCAGAGCGGCAGCTGGATGACTTGAGGCGCACGTTCGATAAGGCCAATCGCAGGCTGAAGGAACGCATCCGCGTAGCCAAGCAGTGGCATGTTCGCAATGCACTGCTGGCAAAGCTAGCACCCTCGCAATTCCCTGCCTTTGTCCAAGTGACTAGCACCGGTGAAATGGTCGAGTACCGTATGCTCAGCACCAAGCCCTCTCCAGCCATGGAGAGACAGCAACGACAGGCATCGGTGAGAACCGTTAGGCAGAATGCCAGACAGATTGCCAAGGATGCACCACATGAGCTACTCGCTCTGCACTCTGAAATTGAGCGCGTGACGCTCGCTAACATGATCGAGTTCTTTGAAAAGAAGCTCCAGCAGCAGCTCACCGAAGCTCATTGGCAGCGTTTTTTCGAAGATAACATTTTCATCTTGTCATTGCTGTTCGCCCGACCGGTACAGCTACTTCACACTCAGTTCCATGCTCAAGTCTCCGGTATCCATGGGGCCGGTGCTCAAATCGGGGACTTTCTTTTTCGAGAGCTAGGGCAGCCACTGGCGATCGTTGAGATCAAAAAACCGTCCAGCCCCCTTATGCAATCAACTGCCTATCGCAACGACAAAGTATTCGGACCGCATTCGGAGCTCAGCGGCGCGGTTACACAGGTTCTCTACCAGCAAACCGCTTTGCGCAGCAATTGGCTGCTTCACCAGAGCAGTTTGCAAGGTTCCCAACCAGATACGATCAAATGCATAGTCATCTGCGGCACCACGCCGACTGACCCCGAACCGCGGCGCTGCTTCAATATCTTCCGACACGCGTGCAAGGATGTGGAAGTCGTCACCTTCGATGAACTTCTGGACAAGCTGAAACTGCTACTCCAACACCTCAGCCATGACAAGCCTAGTGAAGGAGACATCGGCAAGCAGAGTTGAAGTGATGCAGGCCTGCCTGACGTAGCCGCTGCCCCTCGCGAATGACGCCAAGGGCGGCAGACTTACCAGAGGTAGGGGAATAGGAACTCGATCGAGTGCCGGGAAAGGCTTAACGATACTGGCTTGCGACCATCCAGATTGATCAAGCCCTCTTTGGCCATCTGGCTCAGCAGGCTGCGGGTGGTGCGCTCGCCGACGCCCAATCGAGCCTGGATATCAGCGCGCTGCTGGTCGCCCTGATAAAGCAACGTCTTGTAAACATCCCGGGCCTCTAGCCGGAGCTCAGGTAGCGGTTCACCTTTGCTGTCAGACAGCGCGCGACGGCTTCGCATCTCGAAATACACGTCGATTCGCTCGCTGAGCATTTCCGGATCGAGCAGCGAGTTGAAGTACTGCACTTGGTCGTGGGCCGTCTCCACGAAATACCTGGTCCAGCGCAGCAGGCCGCTATCCGATAGCTCGCCACGGCCGTCTAACTCGCCCTTGCGGGGATGGTCGGCGGCGCTAAGCATCTCGTAGTAGGTGGCGACGTTTCGAGCGAATCCACGGCTCATAGACCACAGGCCGTAGCCACCAAAGCCGGCGGCCTTAAGATACTGGTCGGTGAACAGGCGACCGGTACGACCGTTGCCGTCCATGAACGGGTGAATCCACATCAGCCGGTGGTGCGCGGCTGCAGCGGCGAAGAATCGCGACAGGCCGTGGATCCAGTCGAGACGGTACACGCGCTCAAAGTCGTTGAGGTGCGTGTGCATCTGCTCGACGGTCGGCGGGATGTGCTGGCCGACGCGAACGCCGAACTCCCGGAATTCGCCGGGGATCATGCGCACGGTCTCGCCTTGCTCGTTCAGTTGGATATCCAGCATGTCCTCGGGCACGCCGACGTAGAACTCGCGGTGCAGGCGCGAGATGGTAGCTTTAGTGCACACATCGACCTTGTGAATCGGGTCGTCAGTGAGCCTACGCTGGGCTTCAATGTGGCGCTTGATCTCCTGCATATCCTTCGCGCCTTTGACCTCCTGGGGCTCGTCCTGCGCGCGCAGAATGTCAGCCGGTACCGTGGAGTTACCTTCAATCTTGTTGCTGTAGTACGAGTTCACCACCCGCAGCAGATTCATCATCGGCACGCGCAGCGGGGCCGGGATCTTCGCATGGAGGGCCGCATCGAGCCGCATGATCTGGACGACTTGGTCCTGAAGCTCCTCGGGGGCCTTGTCTTGGGGAATGTACGGTGTGAATGCCATTTGCCGGTTATGTACCTTGTCTAAGCCCTTGTTATTCGTGGCTTAGGATAGACCAAAGAATTATTTTTTGCCGCTTAACTTGCCGACAATGTACCACTCCGCATTCAAACGAGCACTATTGCCGGATGGTCGGCGATCTGACAAGAGGTTAAGCAGGGAAGTACCTGAAGCAACTGTTGGCATCGGCCCTGTTTTTGGGCGTTTATAGGGTCCGCCCAGGCAGCCACGGGGCGGGCAACTCAGGACGATTGGCGGTACGGTGCTTCCGGTTAGGGCTTCTTCGGCGACTCTCGCTAGGAAGGGCTCCACTGCTAGGATGTGGAGCTGCGTCCTATCATTTGGGCTTCTTGGGCGTTGGCGGTGTTGGTACTGAATCCATGAAGTCATGGAACGCTCTAGCCAGATCTTCGTCTGTCGCCGGCGGTACCGGTGGGCGGCGGGTTGTTTTACTGGGTAGTGAACGTACATCTGAAGATAGATCGATGTGCTTCATTGCGGACCTCTCACTTTCGGTGAGAGCCGAATCAAAAGCCTTCGCGATCACCCGATTTTCCCGCTCCGCACTAGCAAACTTCACCACATTCGACCTCATCTCAGCTGGAAGCTCGAATGGGCACTTAAGGTCCAGATGAGTACCAGTCGTGCGATTGTGCAGTGCCTGCAGATGCAGCGCTTCGACTTCCTTGGAGCTGCTGGAATATGCACTGGAGCGATACGCCCGGCTGATATCAGCAAGCTCAACACTTTCCCTGCCGGCGCTGCGGCATTCAATATAGGCGAGCTTGAGAAGCTGGACAGCAAGCCGCTTGATACCAAAAGTAGATCGGTAAAGCTCTGCCGCAAGGTCATCAACGCCCACATGGATTTGACCATCGCTCACCCTGATGCACTCATCGACGTAACCTCTCCAGTCCGAACTCTCAGGGTCATCTGGCAACATGATCCGAGGTTCGGAGAGCAAACGCTGCTTATCCTCACTGTTGCGACGAAGCAGCTTATGGACGAGGCTGTAGTTGGACACATAGACCATGGGTGGACCGATGGCTGCCATCGTCAACAGAATGTCCGTAACTTTAGATGCGCCCAAACCGGTGTTGATGTGCTGAGTTTCTTCAAGCACAACCAGAGATACCCCATCTCGGTTGGCCCGTCTCCGGCATTCCACAAGCAGCTTTGCCACATTTCCGCCTCTACCGGACTCGCCGCTCCCGAATACAAAGTCTGAAAGCAGCTGCTTTCCGCCTGCCTTACCTCGTGCACTCGCATACCAATGTGAAATGAGCTTGACCGTGCCATGGTAGTGGTCACAGGAAAAATCCATTGGCGGTGGTAATACTTTTCTCAATGCCGCAATCGTCTGACTCTTTCCTATGCCAGCTAATCCAGTCAGGCATATCGGCGATACTTCCACTTCTGGAGGGTCATAGACCTTTGAGAGGTAATCAATTTCGCTTCTAAACAGCTTTTGGCTATGTATGGATGCTCTACGTACCATTTCACTGATGAAATTCAATGAGAATTCATTCGGTAAGTAAATCTGCTTCAAAACCTCAGCCAGGGCTTCTGCAGCGATGGAGGGGTGAACAGTGCTCAAGAGCCCAACTGATTCCGGCCTAACGGTTACACACTCACGAATTTTATCAACGTCTATGACCCCGTTGAACCGCGTCTGAATTAACTCGTTCACTTAGCGTTTCCTCTAAAGCGATTGTAATCCGCTAGGTCGCGCTGCGCCGCCCCGCCTTTTGATGGCTTTCCAAGCTTGCTCTCGCCACTGTCCCAATCTTCTCCGGTACTTCGCTTGAATCGATCCTTGAAATGCTGCTGAAGTGCGGGCCGCTCCTCCCGAAGGGCTGCGGCTCCATCACGTCGCATCTGATCAAACTCCTGGAGATCACGCAGTGAAATATCAGCGGCTCCAGTAGGCAGGCTCGCAGCCCGGACGAAATCAAGCTCAAACAAAACGCCGTTAACCTCAATCCATATATGTCTGACACACATAGTTAGTACAAAGGCGGTAGTTTCGATCACACCATTTCTAGCGACCCTGTCGAAAACCCCCGTCCCCGCCAGTTCTGAGGATCTGTATTTTCGCCCATAGAAATAGACCGCATCCCTCCGTATGGTCGCTGGGCGACGGGTCAGGAAGGTACTGACCGCGGTTTCGAATTGCACTCCTCTCGATGAGTCACGACCACGCGCAGTCCAATAGTTGTAAATCTCATGCGGAGTCGGTTTGATTCCAGCCAGCAGCATCTCTTCGTCCATTCGCCGGCCTGCATCCGAGGTATGGTTGTCCGATATGGCCCGTATAATTTCGCGCTTGCACATCTCAACGAAATTCAACTTGCTATGGAAGTGCGTCGGTTGGTCGAGGGATTTTTTGTCTCTCGGGTGAGAAGACTCCACGGTTGCCTTGGACTGCCCTGAATAGACTGGAGTCAGCTCAAAGGTCTTGAGCCAGTTAATATTGGGATCACTCTGGTAGCCGGCCCCTGGGCCTCGATCGAATACGACTCCACCTGTCAGACCTTGGCTAGGCCACTCCCCAGGCTTGATTTCAACACCGAACAGTTCGCAGTATTTGACTTTATCAGTTGCCATGCAGAACAAGGCCATTTTATAGGCATCCATGTTCTCTTTACCTTCCGAGAATCCAATACCTAATACGGCTCCCGATAAATCACAGACTGCGCGAACCACACAAAAGCTATCCACTGCACTTCCTTCAGTGAGGCCGGACAGCTTCTCTGATATGTAGTACCCATCAAACTCAACTTTCTGATTTACATTAATAATTTTCTCAGCAAATGTTCCTTCCGAACCCGAAATAGCCCGTGTTTTGTGCTGCCCTTTCAATGCCCGCCTTAGTTCCTTGGGGCTGACAAGCTTCCCTATCCAGTATTTAAACTGTCTGAATGATGGGAATGGCTTACCCTCTGGATGCTGATACTCCATCAAGCGTTCACTTTTGTTCGCTGCGACACACCCAAACTCACGGGTAACAATGTCACTGTAAATCTGGTTCTGAGTCTTTCTTGTCGATTTGTATCGCAAAAAACCCGAAAGAATCATTGCCTTCATCGTCGCATCGCAGGGATAGCCTGATCTTTTCCCCTTCCGGGATGGACGGCCTAGCTTGGTTTTACGTTTTGGGTCTTCCCGACTCCAATTCCCGATGCGGTGAAGCGGTGGCAGCAAAGCCCATTTGTTATGACCAAAGGTGATGTAGGTATAAAACCATAACCTCAGCCGTGCGGCATTCTGCTGCGGCCTGAGAGCCTTAGCATGCGCATTGATAAGTGCGTCTGGGTTGTCACTGGCAAGAAGCACCTCCATCCGTGACACAAGGTCCGATATGGCGATGAAACGACGGTTCACCTTCTGGTCATAGCTCTCTTTGGTCGAGTATCTACCTCCCTCCAGGTGGCTAACCGCAACGCCCCGTATGGGTTCGAGCCATGGCGGAAATGTGTCGCCCGATCCGTCTTCCATTAACCACCCATTTTCCAGCGCATCCTCAAACTCAATCATGCTGAGCGTGATCAGTTGCGCACTCAATTCCTTGTCATCGTCACGAAACAGAACAAGTCTGACCCGGTTCCGATTACCGTCGCTGTTAAGGAAGTGATAGGTGAGGTCCTTCGACAGATTGAGGAACCCTTCTGGCGCGATAATTCGCGCGCCGGCCATCATTGATCCGACTCCTCGAAAAGCGAGCCGTGAAGAGATAACAAATCTCCTCCGCCAACACTGAACGGATGGTCGATGAGAATCGGCTTGGTGAAGTCGATGAGCAGCTTTCGATCCCAGATATCCTGGTAGATCTTCGCGATGAACTGATCACGGAAGCCCCAGCGCGCGCCATATTCAATCGCCACATACGCCACCGGATCTCCTGCCGCAACCGACTCTCGAACAGCAGAGCTGAAATCGTCCAGCAATGCTCCGTTGAGATCCAGCGTCAGATCATGCATGACGAACAGTAGATCCAAGTTCGCTACGACCACAGGCTCAACCATATCCAGAGAGACCTGCACCGTTCTGATGCCGGCGCTACCGTAGTACGCTCTTTCCAGCTCGGTTCTCAGCTCGGCATGTTCTCGATCCTTCTTCTGTTGGACCGGTGTCTTTGGCTGCGTGCTTCTCCTCTCACGAAATGCTTGCTCACGGTCTTTGACAGTCCAGTTAACTGCGTAGGGGATCCCGTCATGGCTTTTCATATACAGCAGCAAATCGCCCTGGTAGGGGAATGGCACTTTTTGACGATTGCCAGCAGACCCTTCGACCACAATCTCGTAATGCTTAAATCCGATCTCTCTCGCTATCTCTAGCGTTCCGCGGATAGGAGGTGGAAAAGCGCCCCTTGTCAGTGGGTGACCGCGAAGTGGATGCACTGCCTTCGTTGGCCAAAGCATCTTTTGTTCGTGAATATCAATAAGGTCTGGATGACAAAGCGCAAGTTGCGTGAACACTCGCTCAGGGGTTGAGAGAGCATGCAATGTGCGTCCAAGCTTACGGCTGTTGAGCCTGCTAATCCGAGAGCCTTTAGGTGCCTCACGTGGAACGGCCAACGTGGACGGAATGTAATCGCCGCCCCATTCGAACCGGCTCTGACGACTCAAGATCAGGGCAAATCTTTCCTGCGGTTTCATCCAAGCATTCCAATGTCATCGGGGTACATCCGCACCGACCAGGCTGGGGATAACAGCCAGGCCGGTTAGCCAACCCCTTATCCTGCGGGCAGGTGCTCTAACGCGACGTTGTGGATAACGCGCGGTTTCTTGTGGATGAACGAAGTCGTGCGAGACTTGACGTCTCACATGCATGGGATAGACAATGGAATGGTCAGGCCTCTAATCTGACTTATCCACAGGGGCCCAAGGTCGCACTTGGGCCTTTGTCTATCTGACTCCAGCATTTTCGATTAGCTAGACGTCATCGGAATTCCTCTATCAAAGTGACACTCGTCGGGCTTCTCAGCACCTGTCGACGGCCCACGATTCATTCTATGCGGTCAAGTCCACAGCCATATTGTGTAGATAACTGCCGCTTCGGTTAACCGAAACATGTTACCGCTGGAATTTGCCAGCTGACAACAAAAAAAGTTGAACCCTCGCGCCTCCAGAGGCGCGAAGCCCAGACACTCACGTCTCGCGGTACAAGCCGCTGCCCCAAAAGGAAAATGAAAGATCAACTCACGATTAAAACTTCCTTTTATCGTTTATTTAGTACTTAACACAAGGTAATTAACAACTTCATAGTTATAGCAACTAAGCATTACCTGCTGCCTGTAGCATTCGCTATTCTGATCTTCCGCTACTTTAGTGGCTATGATTATGAACCACTCAGACGCTCAACCAGCGCAGCCTATCCTACGCTGGTTTGAAGACGAAACATTTTATAGTCTATGTTGCCGTCAACATTATTTTTCTGTGCGCGACAATCCTTCAGGGACATTGTCTTGGCTGTTTGGTGGCAATCAAATATCAATTACTCATGACTTCCCCTGCAACCTCAGCTTTCTGAATCGGCAAGCACTATCTCTCTGGGGTGATCCAGAGGCCATCATCTACGAGCACACAATACTTCCTATGTTTTTCCCCTTCCAGGCGGAAGATCATATCGCAGCGGCCGTGCAGGCTATGCGCAGCGCGCACATAGGATCTATCAAGTACCGCCTTGGCCTTTTAACAGGTCGATTTGGCGGCGACCATCCACTGAAAGCGTGTACCGCCTGTATAGCAACTGATCGCGCCAATCATGGAGTCGCTTACTGGCATTTAACGCATCAGTATCCCGGTGTAGTTTTGTGTCCGATTCATGGTTTTCCACTGAGTGAATGCACTCTAAATCGGCAATGGTCAGGGCGCTATAAGTGGGCCTTGCCGAACGAAGCTCATCTTGCGGAGGTGACGACACCAGTACCTACCGCAGGAACAGCAAAGGCACTTCAGCAATTGGGAGCAGCGGTAGTAGATCTTGCAACTTACGGAAATTCCAAGCGTTTTGATCCGGTGACTGTGAGGGCTGTCTACAAGAAGTCGTTGGACCAACTGGGCACCTCTCGACCCAACCAGGCAAGGCTCGCCGCCTCGTTCGCTGAGTACACAAGCAGCCTTCAGCCGTACCCTCCGTTCAACTCTCTGCCTACCTCAGAGCGGTGTGCAATAGGGTTCATAGGTCAACTGACGCGCAACCCGCGTGGCCATTGCCATCCGCTCAAACATTTGACCCTAATTACTTGGCTTTTCGGCGGGCTTGGCTCGTTCATTGAGGTCTATGAGCGTCTTAATCGTCCACATCCGCAAGCACCCGAGATCAAAAACAAAAGCAATATTCGTTTAGTTACGTTAAATATTGGTAAGGCTGTCATACCAGAGGTTCGATTAAAACCCAAAAAACTCAAGCCTCAGCTTCGAGCTACTATCTTACAGTGCTTACGCGACGGAGATTCAAAAGATAAAATCTGTTCGCGGTTTGGGATTTCTATTAGCACTGTCAACAGACTGCTTCGCTCAGATCCGATGGTAGTAAAGTTACGAGTTGAAATGCATCAAGAGGAAACAAGATTTAAGAGTCGGACTGAATGGCAGAATGTTGTTGCAGGGCATCCAGGCGCCAGCCCAAAGAAAATCCGTTCAAAAATCCCGAGCACCTACGAATGGCTATATAGAAATGATCGCCAGTGGCTACTCACTAATACACATAAATTACCGAACGGTCGATGCGGTAATCACTCAAGTGTTGACTGGATAAAGCGAGACTGCGAACTATCGGCATTGGTCAGTAAAACGTTAATACGTATCTATGGAACTGACCGAGGATTAGACCTGAAAAAAAGTGAGATTTTCAAATTAGTCCCTGCACTTTCCCGATCGCTTGAAAATCGGACTCGCTACCCAAAAACAAGAAATCTGCTATCCCAAATCCTAAGAAGCACGAAGCCTAGTCGCCTTGTGGTTCTGCCACATAGTTAAGGCGATCGTTCCTTGCAATAATTAATGCTAAAACACCGAACTAATATATATTCAACAAGTCATGTAATAGTTATTCATACCCGCTTGAAGTATTACTGTGAGTTTACAAAAACTTTTGTTCCCGCAAGTTTATGGACAAATGAGGATGTTCAATATCACGGTTGTGTGGGTAGCCTAAGACTGCCGAACAATGCGACAGCTATCATCATGGCCATCAGCACAAGCATCACTGTTGCCCCTTGGCCACTAAGTACCAGTGCCGCAGCAAATGGCCCAGCCGCCTGCGCTATGAGCATCGGTCGCGCTAGGGCCCCCATCCGAGCGCCATATCCCTCAGCACCGAAGAGCACCAGAGGAAGGGTCCCTCTGGCGATGGTGAGGATTCCGTTACCCGCGCCATAAAGCGCTGCAGCGACGAATGCCAGCCAGGGCACGCCAGGGATGAACAAGCAGATGCCGATCAAGCTCACAATCACTCCTACCCGAGCAGACCAGGTCGGATGAAGGTGCCGCGCAATAGAAAACTCCAACACCCTGGCGACTACCTGGGCGGGTCCAATGACCATCCCGACCGCCAGTACCGTGACGGTTGGAAGCCCCAGTTGCTTGAGCGAGGACAGCAGATGGACAGATAGGCTAGCCATGACGAAGGCGACAACCGTCAGTAGTCCAGCTAGGAGCCAGAATAACCGACGGCTAGCATGATTCAATGTGAGTGGAGCCTGTGCTTCAGGAACTGTGTTTTTAACGAAATGGAGCGGTTTTGGTACCGCCAGCCAATAGATTGGGAGACCGATCAGTGCATGTACCGCGACCAGCACCAGACAGGTTTCTCTCCAACCGAGCCAGGATTCCAGCGCTGCCATTGCTGGCCAACCCACGGTGCTGGCAAACCCTCCGATTAAGGTTAGTCCCGTGATCGCTCCACGCGCATGCTCTCCCAGCAGCGTCCCCAACGTGGCAAATGCTGAGTCATACAAGCCGGTGGCCATGGCCACTCCGAGTAACGACCAGGCCAGATAATAGAGCCACAAGTTATGTGCCGCGGACATGATCAAGAGGCCGACGATCAGCATCATTGAGCTGAAGACAAGTACGGCTCGCCCTCCGCGCCGATCAATCAATCGGCCGGCAAGCGGTGAGCAGATCCCGGCAACCAACATTCCCCAGGACAGACCACCCACGACGGAAGACAAAGACCAGCCCATATCCCGTGCAATCGGGCCAGCCAGGACTGCCGGCAGGTAGAACGTCGATCCCCACGCCAAGATCTGAGTGATGCCCAGAGCGAACACCAATCGGAAGCGGGCTACGCTGTTTGGCAGATGCGATTCATGTCGAGTCACGGCAGTCCGTCCGATGGTTGTTAGTGCCAACCAAATGTAGTCGACCCGCTGCACATCGGTCAATCCGATGGCCGGGGGAGTTGACTAACGCTGATGACGCCCATATTGTTGCAGGTAACAACCAATTGGAAATGACATGCCTAACACGCTTAACGACGCCCTAAGCCAGGACGCAGAAGCCATCTATGAAGCCCTGAACCAATTGGTGCGCGTCTACCAGTTCAGGGATCGCGATCGCATCTGCTGCTACGACGTTTCCGTCACCCAGTGCTACGCCATTGAAACGCTGGTTAAGCAGGGAGCACTGCGCCTTCAGGCCCTGGCTGAAGAGATGTTCCTGGACAAAAGCACTGCCAGCCGGGTTGTCGATACGTTGGAGCGAAAGGGCTACGTCTCACGCGTGGAAGATCCGGAAGATCGTCGGGCCGTGCGCGTTCAGGCCACTGAAGCCGGCGCCGACCTGTATGAGCGTATTCGCGCTGATCTGATCGCTGAAGAAAAGGCCATGATCAGCGGCATGGCACCAGAGGTACGCCAGGGCGCACTGACGCTTCTGCGTCAATTGACCCGCGCCGCAGAGATCCGTTGTGGCTTGGCTAACGACTGCTGCCCAGTCCAACCGAAAGAAAAATGAAGGGGGAAACCCCTTTTTTACCCATATTGTTGTTACTACCAACCGAAAAGGAAGCTAGATGCATATCCGCCTCGCTCAACTCGGTGATGTTCAGGCCATCGCCGACATTTACAACCAGGGGATCGAAGACCGCAGTTCCACCTTTGAGACCCAACCGCGTACTGCCAAGGATGTGCTGCCCTGGGTTACCGATATGTCTCGCCATCCTGTACTGGTCGCGGAGCTCGACGGTGCTGTGGTGGCCTGGGCAAACCTGAGCAGCTATCGAGCGCGGTCCTGCTATGACGGGATCGCCGACTTCTCGATCTATCTGCGGCGTGATGCCCGGAGGCGCGGCATCGGTAAAGCATTACTAAACGCATTACTGAGCGAGGCAGAGGCACGTGGATTCTGGAAAGTCCTCTCCCGCATTTTCACGTTCAACGAAGCGAGCCTCGCGCTCTGCCAATCCTGTGGTTTCCGAAAGGTCGGCGTTTACGAAAAGCACGCCCGCCTTGAAGGCCGCTGGCTGGATTGCGCCATCGTTGAACGAGTCTTCCCCTCCAACCAACCTGACACAGGAGAACGAGCATGAGCCAATCTAACCTTCCCATCGTAATCATCGGCGCCGGCCCCGTGGGGCTGGCGGCTGCTGCGCACGCACTGGCTCGAGGCATGAACCCAATCATTTTTGAAGCAGGCAGCCAGGCTGGAGAAAGCATCAGCCAATGGGGCCACGTCAGTATGTTCTCACCCTGGGAGTACAACGTGGATAAGGAGGCCGCAAAGTTACTGGCGGCAACGGGCTGGCAAGCTCCTAAATCCGACACGTACCCCACAGGACGTGAACTACTGGATTACTACCTGCTTCCGCTAGCTGCACTGCCGGTTATCAAGGAACGACTTCATTTGAACACCCGTGTCACTGCTGTCACGAAAGTCGGCGCCGACGTACAGAAAACCAAAGGCCGCGCAGTTGCCCCGTTCCTGGTGCGTGTTCAGGGGCCGAAGGGCGAGCAAGACATCCAGGCTCGCGCAGTCATCGATGCCTCGGGCACGTACGAGACCCCCAACTGGATGGGCGCCTCTGGCATTCCGGCATTGGGAGAGCTGAGTGCTAAAGCGCGCATTGCCTATGGCCTTCCAGATGTGAGTGGCAAGGCACGCAATCGTTACCTCGGGCGCCGAGTACTGGTTGTCGGCGGCGGACACTCGGCATTCAACGCTCTTCAGGATCTGGTCCAACTGCCCGGTACTCAGGTTTCGTGGGCGATCCGCGGACACTCACTAGACAAAATTCTAGGGGGTGGTGCCAATGACAAATTGGCCGAACGTGGCAGCCTGGGTCTGCGAATTCGTGCACTGCTCGAACAAGGAAAGATCTCGCTGTACCAGGATATTTCCATCAGCCAGGTCGACACCACCGAACAGGGTCTCGTCGTGCATAGCAATGGCCAACCTCTGCCAGAGGTGGATGAAATCATCGTGGCCACTGGCTTCCGACCAAATCTGCAGCTTCTAGGCGAACTACGACTGGCAATTGACCCCGCCACCCAAAGCCCTGCTCAGTTGGCTCCGTTGATCGACCCGAACGAGCACAGCTGCGGTACCGTTCGCCCCCATGGCATCGATGAGCTATCCCATCCTGACGAAGGCATCTTTATCGTGGGCATGAAGAGCTACGGTCGTGCTCCGACTTTCTTGATGATTACCGGGTATGAGCAAGTCCGCTCAATCGTGGCTGGGCTTGCGGGCGACTGGGATGCTGCACGGCGTGTTGAGCTCGAACTACCTGAAACCGGTGTCTGCAGCCTTCAGTTCGAGGAGCAAGATCAAACTTCCAGCTGCTGCGCGCCCGAACCCGCTACTCAGGCCAGTTGCTGTGGATCAACGGAACCTCTGACAGCGCCTTCAGCCCAGAAGGCGAGCTGCTGCACTCCGGTAAGCCTCACCTAGGTAAGACCTCTGCACCTGCTCCTTCGCCCTGCCCAAATTCAAACCTGGCGGGGCGAAGCTGACGGGTGAGGTAAACGCCATCCATTCAGGTGTTCAAGGAGTCTGGGCATCAGGTAAGCCGCATCGGCCCCTACCCCCCGTAGTGTCGCCGAGGCGAAATTTCTTTGCTTAGGTAGACCTACGAAGTACAAGCCAGGCACCTGATTTGCCGCGCCGTTTCTCTGCAGCACACGTCCTTGCTCGTCAGCGACTGGGAGCTGTGACAGAAACTCCAGGTTTGTTTGGAAGCCCGTCGCAAAGATCAGCGCATCGACCTGGGTCGTGCTTCTGTCCGGCCAGACAACAGCATCGGATAGCACTTCCTGGAACATTGGCCTGCGCCGGAATCGACCGGAGTTGAGAGCCTTCCGGTACTTACCGGTGTCGAGTACGGGCGTGCTCTGGTCACTCAACCATCGTGTTTGCTCTAGCTTGGTGAATTTCAGCCAGGTATGAAAATCGAGCCCGAGGATTCGCTGCGGGAAGAAACGGATTTTCTCGCGGGTAGCCAGCACTACCTCAGCGACGCCTGCAAGCTCATAGGCGATCTGAACAGCTGAGTTCGCAGCTCCAACCACTACAACGCGCTGGCCAGCAAAGGGCTCTGGCGTTCGATAAGCCGAGCTGTGCAGACAAGTCCCCGAAAAGCTCTCCAGCCCTAGAATACTGGGCGTGAACGGACGGCTAAATCCTCCCGATGCTACGACCACAGAACGTGCGCAGAAGGTCGCTCCAGTGTCGCAGCGAACCTCAAATACCTTTTCCTTCTGCGCTACGCCCATCACTCGGGTTCCGCCCTGAAAAGGCAGTCGAAACTCGCCAGCGTAGGCCTCCAGGTACCCCACCACCTCGTCCCGTAGCGGATAGCTCTTGGGGTCGCCAGGAAACGGCAGTCCTGGCAGCGCTGAGTATTCCGCCGGCGAGAACAACTGCAAGCTTTCGTAATAGTTACGCCAGTTTCCGCCTGGGAGTGTCTGCTCATCGATGATGAGAAAATCCAAGCCGTGTTGCTGCAAGTGCCAACCAAGCGCCAAACCTGCTTGGCCTCCCCCAACGACAATTACATCCAAAGTACGACTCGATTCATTCATATGTGCACACTCATGCATATATCAAGAGAAAAAAAGCCAAACTACGGGCAGCACAGCGAAACAAGACCCTTGGTTCGTTGGAGGAGTATCTCCAAACGTTCAACGATCGCCCCGCCATTCACTTCATAGAAAACCTGTCTGCCCACTTTGGTAGCTTTCACGATGTGAGCGTCGTGCAGCACCTGTAAGTGCCTTGAAATCACAGAGCGCTCCTGCGGCAAGGCTTTGGCGATTTCGCCGACATCCGCCCTCCCTAACTGAAGCACGCGCTTAAACACCGCGACCCTAGAGGGTTCGCAGAGAGCTTTGAAGAAGGCTTCATCCAGCGACTCGATGGCAGCATCGATAGCTTGGGCGCGAAGATTATCGGTAGTGGTCATGAGAGCAATATATGTGCATGAAGACGCACATGTAAAGCCACCCATCATCACAAGCTTGCGATACATTCGGAAAAGCGTATATTCGGAAAACCATATACGCGCTGAGTATCTAGTGATGACTGGCAAGATCCGCGTCTTGTTTGTTTGCACCGCTAACGCTGCTCGCTCCTCGTGAAAACTAAACACTGAGAACCGTTATGACTGACTCGCTGACCCCTACCAAGGTTTTCAAATGCCTTGCCGACGAGACCCGCATTCGGATGATGTTGCTGATCGCTCGCGAGGAAGAGCTCTGCGTCTGTGAACTGACCTGTGCGCTGGAAGAAAGCCAGCCCAAGGTTTCCCGCCACCTGGCGCAATTGCGTACGTGTGACCTGTTGGAAGACCGCCGGCAGGGTCAATGGGTTTACTACCGGCTACATCCCGAGCTACCCGCTTGGGTACGCGAGGTCCTGGCAACGACGCTGGAGGCCAACCGCGAATGGCTGAGCACCAGCTCCAAACGACTGGACACCATGGGTGACCGCCCACAGCGCGTGGCCTCCTGCTGCTGATCACTGCCGAGAAAAGCCGATGAAAGTACTGTTCCTCTGCACCGCCAATAGCTGCCGCAGCATCCTGTCTGAAGCCGTGTTCAACCACCTGGCCCCGGCCGGTATGAACGCCTTCAGCGCCGGCAGCCAGCCCAAGGGCGAGGTGCATCCGTTGTCCATCGCCACGCTGCAGCGCGCCGGTATTTCCACCGATGGTCTCAACAGCAAATCCAGTGATGCACACGCCGAGCTCGCCCCGGACTTTGTCATCACCGTCTGCGACAAAGCCGCTGGCGAAGCATGCCCCGTGTTCTTCGGGCCGGCAGTGAAGGCCCACTGGGGGCTTTCTGATCCATCCGACTTGCAAGGTAGCGCCGCCGAACTGGATGAGGCTTTCGACGCCACGCTTGAACACATCAAGCGCCGCATTACGGCATTCCTCGCATTGCCTTTTGAACAACTGGATGCCGCCCAGCTCAAGGCCGAGCTGGCACGCATCGGAACGCTCTGACGTTAAGGGAGATTCACCATGAGCAAGAGCCGCCTTTCATTCCTCGATCGCTACTTAACGGTCTGGATCTTTTTGGCCATGGGCCTTGGCATTGGCCTCGGCAGTCTCTTCCAGGGACTGCCTGCATGGCTGAACAGCCTGTCGGTTGGCTCGACAAACATCCCCATTGCCATTGGCCTGATCGTCATGATGTACCCGCCATTGGCGAAGGTGAAATACGAGGAGCTGCCACAGGTCTTCAAAGACAAGCGCATCCTCGCCTTGTCGCTGATTCAGAATTGGGTGATTGGCCCGGTGCTGATGTTCGGGCTGGCTGTCGTTTTCCTCTCCGACAAGCCCGAGTACATGACCGGCCTGATCCTCATCGGCTTGGCACGCTGCATCGCCATGGTGCTGGTGTGGAACCAGATCGCGGGCGGCAACAACCAGTACGTTGCGGGCTTGGTCGCCTTCAACAGCATCTTCCAAATTCTGTTCTTCAGCGTGTATGCCTGGATCTTCCTGGGCCTTCTGCCGCCGCTGTTTGGCCTGGAAGGTAGCATCATCGAAACCAGCTTCATCGAAATTGCCCAATCGGTACTGATCTATCTGGGTATCCCATTCCTGGCTGGCTTCCTGACCCGCAAGATCCTGATCAGCCGTAAGGGCTCCGCATGGTACGAGGAGCGCTTCATTCCGAAGATCAGCCCGCTGACGCTCGTAGCGTTGCTGCTGACCATCGTCGCTATGTTCAGCCTGAAAGGCGACATGGTGCTGCAACTGCCTCTGGATGTGCTGCGCATCGCCATCCCACTGACCATCTACTTCGTGGTGATGTTCTTCATCAGCTTCTGGATGGGCAAGCTGCTGGAGGCCGACTACCCACGCACCACCGCGCTGGCATTTACCGCTGCCAGTAACAACTTCGAACTGGCCATTGCCGTGGCCATTGCCACTTTCGGCCTTGCCTCGCCGGTAGCGTTTGCCACCGTCATAGGGCCTTTGGTGGAAGTACCGGTACTGATCTCCCTGGTCGGCGTTGCCTTGTGGCTCAAGCGTCGCTGGTTCGATCAGCCATCTGGTGCCTTGTCCCAGGAGTGAAATCATGACCGAACACCATATCCCCAACATCGACAGTGATCTGATCGATCTGCCGTCTTCCGAAAAGCTGGCTATCGAGCAGCAGTCCACTCACAAACCGCGCATCCTGCTGCTGTATGGATCGACCCGAGAACGCTCTTTCAGCCGCCTCCTGACCGAGGAAGCAGCCCGCCTGCTGGAGCACTTCGGTGCCGAGACGCGGATCTTCAATCCGTCGGGCCTGCCGCTGCCGGATGACGTACCCGACGACCACCCCATGGTCAAAGAGCTGCGCGACCTGGTGCTCTGGTCGGAAGGCATGGTCTGGTGTTCACCAGAACGCCACGGTGCGATGACCGGCGTGTTCAAGTCGCAGATCGACTGGATTCCGCTGAGCATGGGTGCAGTGCGGCCGACGCAGGGCAAAACCCTCGCGGTGATGCAAGTCTGCGGTGGCTCGCAGTCGTTCAACGTGGTCAACCAACTGCGCGTGCTTGGCCGCTGGATGCGCATGTTCACCATCCCTAACCAGTCGTCAGTGCCGAAGACCTATCTGGAGTTCGACGAGACGGGCCGCATGAAGCCTTCTGCGTACTACGACCGTGTCGTCGACGTAATGGAGGAACTGGTGAAATTCACCCTGCTTCTACGTGATCGCGCCGACTATATGGTCGATCGCTACTCCGAACGCAAAGAGTCGGCTGAAGAACTATCGAAGCGCGTCAATCAACGCTCCATCTGAGGCTTTTGAGCATGCAACTGCACCCGTATTCCGTGCTGACTACTCCACAGTTGATCGGCCAGCTGATCTTCACCCCGTGCCCTGGTACCAAGGACACGTCCGTCTCCCAGGCTCTGGCGACACTGCGCGATGCCGGCGCGAGCGCACTGGTAACCCTGATGCCGGATGAAGAGTTGCTGCAGAACGAAGTCGATCTACTACCTGAGGAATGCCAGCTGTTGGGCCTCGAATGGTTCCACCTGCCGGTGGAGGATGATCAGGCTCCCGGTGAGCCCTTTGCTGTCGCCTGGGAAACCCATCGGGAGCGCCTGAAAGAGCTGGTAATGGCTGGCAAATCGATCGCTATTCACTGCAAGGGTGGCTCGGGCCGTACCGGTCTGTTCGCAGCCCGCCTGATGATCGAGTGCGGCATCCCTGTGCACGAGGCCGTCGCTCAGGTTCAGGCCCTGCGCCCGCGAGCGATTCAAAACCCTGCACACGTCAGCTACATCAATCAGTTCACCAATACCCTCTGACCGCTCACAAACCGCAACTCGAGAACAAGAACATGGCAATCAAAGTAGGCATCAACGGGTTTGGACGTATCGGTCGCTTGGCGCTGCGCGCATCCTGGGACTGGCCGGAATTCGAGTTCGTACAGATCAATGACCCGGCCGGGGACGCTGAGACCCACGCCCACCTGATCAACTTCGACTCGATCCACGGACGCTGGCACCGCGAAGCAGGTGCAGAAGGCGACTCGGTGGTGATCGATGGCAAACGCATCAAGGTTACAGCGAACAAGACCATCGCCGACACCGACTGGTCGGGCTGCGACCTAGTCATCGAAGCCAGCGGCAAGATGAAGTCGGTAGCCGTACTCCAGGCCTACCTGGATCAGGGCGTCAAACGCGTGGTGGTCTGTGCCCCGGTGAAGGAGAAAGGCGCGCTGAACGTGGTGATGGGCGTAAACCAGCACCTGTTCGACCCGGCCCAGCACCGCATTGTCACCGCCGCGTCCTGCACCACCAACTGCCTGGCTCCGGTGGTCAAAGTGATTCACGAGAACTTGGGCATCCGCCACGGCTCGATCACCACCATCCACGACCTGACCAATACCCAGAGCATCCTTGATACACCGCACAAGGACCTGCGCCGCGCCCGTGCCTCGGGCATGAGCCTGATCCCGACCACCACCGGTTCGGCTACAGCGATCGCCGAGATCTTCCCCGAGCTGCGCGGCAAGCTGAATGGTCACGCCGTGCGCGTACCGCTGGCCAACGCCTCGCTGACCGACTGCGTGTTCGAAGTGGCCCGTGAAACCACGGCTGAAGAGGTCAACTCGCTGCTGAAGGCGGCTGCCGAAGGCCCGCTGAAGGACATCCTGGGCTACGAAGAACGCCCGCTGGTGTCCATCGACTACCGCACCGATCCGCGGTCTTCGATCATCGATGCGCTGTCGACCCTGGTGGTCAACGGCACCCAGGTGAAGATCTACGCCTGGTACGACAACGAGTGGGGCTACGCCAATCGTGCAGCGGAGCTGGCCCGACTGGTCGGTACGGCGGAGTAAACGACGATCATGAAGGCGTTGTCAGCCCTGTCTACGGAAGTGCGTCAGTACCTGCTGGTTACCGGCAATTACTGGGCCTTCACCCTCACCGACGGCGCGTTGCGCATGTTGGTGGTTTTGCACTTCCATACACTTGGCTACACGCCGCTGCAGATCGCCGCGCTGTTCCTGTTCTACGAAATTTTCGGCGTGATCACCAACCTGGTGGGCGGCTACCTCGGCGCCCGCCTGGGTCTCAATCGCACCATGAACATCGGCCTGGGCATGCAGGTCCTGGCCTTGCTGATGCTCACGGTGCCAGCGGCCTGGCTGACGGTGCCTTGGGTGATGGCAGCCCAAGCCTTGTCCGGCATCGCCAAGGACCTCAACAAGATGAGTGCCAAGAGCTCCATCAAGCTCCTGGTTCCGGATAGCCAGCAAGGCACCCTCTACAAGTGGGTGGCCATCCTCACGGGATCGAAGAATGCGCTCAAAGGCGTGGGCTTCTTCCTCGGCGGTGCGCTGCTCGCACTGCTCGGCTTCTCCATGGCGGTGCTGGCCATGGCGGCGGTGCTGGCATTGATCTGGATAGGCAGCTTGATGCTGCTGAAAAAAGACCTGGGCAAGGCCAAGGCCAAACCGAAATTTCGCGACATGCTGTCCAAGAGCCGGGCGATCAACATCCTCTCGGCCGCACGACTGTTTCTCTTCGGTGCTCGCGATGTCTGGTTTGTCGTCGCGCTGCCGGTCTACCTGAGCACCGTATTTGGCTGGGACTTCTGGTTGGTCGGCGGCTTTCTTGCCGCCTGGATCATCGGGTACGGCATCGTGCAGTCGTTTGCCCCCAACATCACCGGCAAGAAGCGTGGTCATGTGCCGGACGGCCGGGCGGCCTTCATCTGGGCCATCGCGCTGGCCGGGCTGCCAGCATTAATTGCTCTAGGGCTGAGCGCAGGTTGGTCAGCTCAGGTGGTGCTACTTGGTGGGCTGATGCTGTTCGGCGTGCTGTTCGCCGTGAATTCATCGCTGCACAGCTACCTGATCGTCAGTTATGCCAAGGAGGATGGGGTATCACTGGACGTCGGCTTCTACTACATGTCCAACGCTCTGGGACGGCTGGTCGGCACGCTACTTTCCGGCTGGGTTTACCAGGCTCACGGACTGCAAGCCTGCTTGTGGATATCAAGCGGCTTTGTGCTACTGGCTGCCCTGATTTCCATTGCGCTACCCAAGCACACCACACCTGGTATCTGAAGGAGAGATGAACATGGATGCAAAAATGCTCGATGTGATCATAATCGGCGGTGGACAAGCCGCGCTGGCAACGGCTTATTTCCTACGCCGCACTCAGCTTTCATTTTTGATCCTCGATGCAGGGGAAAGACCCGGCGGAGCCTGGTCCCATGGCTGGGACTCATTGCGGCTATTTTCGCCGGCCGCCTGGAGCTCAATTCCAGGGTGGATGATGCCCCCCTCTGAGAACGAATATCCCTCTCGCGACCACGTCATCAACTATTTGGCCCAATACGAGGCTCGCTACAAATTCCCAATTGAGCGTCCCGTGCGAGTCACCTCTGTCGAGCGTATCGAAGGTGGGTTGCGCGTTCACGCCGGCGATCGATACTGGGATGCCCGGACCGTCGTAAGTGCAACAGGAACCTGGAGTAATCCTTACGTTCCTGAATACCCGGGCGCAGAGCTATATGCCGGCTCACAGCTTCACTCAGCGCACTACGTGAATTCGCAGCCGTTCGCCGGAAAACGGGTATTGGTGGTTGGCGGGGGTAATTCCGGCGCGCAAATACTAGCTGAGGTATCCAAAGTGGCAGAGGCTACTTGGGTCACGCCAGCGGAACCGCTTTTCCTGCCAGATGAAGTTGATGGTCGAGTGCTATTTGAGCGGGCTACCGAGCGCTGGAAAGCTCAGCAGGAAGGCCGTGTCATTGAGCAGCCTGTCGGCGGACTGGGCGACATCGTCATGGTACCCCCGGTGCTCGAAGCTCGTGAGCGAGGCGTGTTATGGGCGAAGCGTCCGTTCGAATGCTTCACCGAAACCGGCGTAATCTGGACCGACGGTACCGAAACTCAGGTGGATGCGGTGATCTGGTGCACTGGCTTCAAACCAGCCCTTGCCCATTTGGCCAAGCTAGGTGTCTTGAATAAAGACGGCCGGGTGGACGTTCAAAGTACGCATTCGTTGCTCGAGCCGAGATTATGGCTTGTGGGCTATGGAGAATGGACGGGGTCGGCATCGGCAACGCTGATCGGCGTCACGCGCACTGCGCGAGCTACTGCTGAGGAAATTGAGTCTGCGCTAATGTCGCAGCGCTAGATCTCTGAGATCTCTAAGCATGGCTCGCACGGCGGCCGCTTCGCGAGATACTTTTACAATCACAAAGTGCTTCTCGGCGCGGATGATCGCTCCTGGCCCTTTGCAGCCAATCGTGCCAGTGAGGAGTACGATTACCATTGGCGACAGCGCTCGCGAGCGAGGCAAACCTCCATGAGCCAGTTAGAGAGCACGATTGTTGAATGCGAAGACCCTAAAGGTAGTTGCGGGGAAGCTAATAGTAGTTCTCCCTCCTGTGGTGCTCGCGGAGCTCGGGCTTGGTGTCGTTGAGCGGCTTAGCCATTAGGTGCTCGATAGAAAGATCGCGTTGAAGCCAGATTGCGATACCAACCCAACGATCTGAGTTCCCTCCCGGTCGAGATGTTTCACACTTCTTTCTGGGACTCAACTGCGGGAGCTGCACCAATGACTGACCTTCAAATTCTCGAGCTTTGTGTCCCGTTTTCTAGTAAATGCTGGAGTAGAGGCCACCGCTGCTTCATGGGGAGGCGCGAGCAGATTTTGAAATGTGCTGAGCAAGCGCTTGGAAATCGTGATCTTGCGGAAAGGTGGCTTATAAAGCCTTCAGTTGGCCTTGATCATCGCTCGCCTTGCAGCCTGCTAGCAGATCATCTGGGCTACGGTCATGTCAGGGACGACTTAGTACGTCTCGACTACGGTGTGTACCAATGACGCTCAGGGATTCCCCTTCACCGATGGGGCCACAGGCTCTCCATTGGCCAGCACCGGAATCCTTGGCGGTGGAAAATCGACAATTTTTGGAGAAAGCTGCTTTCCCTTTCGCTTTGGCTGCGTGAAATTGCAACACCGGTAGCGCTTCGGGCGATCAAACCCGTCATTGCTCTCCCTCAACTGAGAAATCGGAGATGGGTATGGGCATGACCAGTGACCAACGCCATAACTGTAATTTTCTTCGATGTATTGAGCTGATTCGGAACCTCCCGCCCGGTAGGTAGACCATAGCGCGGATGCAATCCTGGGTTCATACTTAAACCGCTTTACATCCTCCATAAAATTTTCGAATTTATCGTAGAGTAATAAAGCACACTCCCAAACCAGATCCGAATAGCTGCACAGCATATGACCGTTATTTTCAGTGCTATTTTTCTCGATAACTCTAATCGAAAAATCCACACGACATCTCAAATCATTCAGCTCTAATTCTCTGCTTTCGTCACCACAAGAACTTAAAGACGATAGCTTTCCACTTAACGCCAACAGAACTGCTTCCACCGAGATAACAACGTCACATTTAAAAGCATCATCAAAGAACTTGCTCTTCCTAAGCTCTGCAGGATCGTCATTCGTTATAGCCAAGCTCTCGCCAATGTGCCGGCCTGCGCAGCCCCGCCACATCACGTCGAGGCTGTGGCCCTTGTGAGCAAAGGGCTTAACGCATACAGGACATTTGCTGACCAAAAAAACGTTATGTTTTGCGCAAACTTTGATATCTGAGCGAGGCAGTCTACGCCAGTATGAGAAACCAAGCGTTGCCAAGTCTTCACTCACACACTTTGGACAGAAGGAAGCGGGTTCCCGATTATAGTCGTATCGATGACCATTCGAGATATATTCCCTATGGGAGTATGAATTATCTTGAATGTTTTTAAAAAGTGAAAATCTCGGATAAAACGTGTGTTCGTGAAGAAGCCTATTAAATCCAAAGCAGCCTGGCCACCCCATAGCTGAAGCTATCAACTTCACCTCACGAGAGCTAATGGCAATATTAGAGAGACGACCCAGATCTTTTACTTCGGGACCATATCTATTCACATAGATGTTCCGCGCAACGAATGAAAGCAAGGATTCATCGCTTTGGATACGCAAAAGCATAAATGGCCAGTAGATGGGCTCGTCAGCCTGAGCAACGAGCGTTTCAGGATATCTGGATAGCAGCAGAGGAGGAGCCAGCTCGGCCCCCCCCCCCGCTGCGACAGTTTTTATTGTCTAGCGACAGTTTTTATTGTCTAAGACCAACTGTTGTGAACAGCGCCAATCGTTACTCTACAGTTACCGATTTCGCCAGGTTACGTGGCTGGTCGACGTCAGTGCCTTTGAGCACCGCCACGTAGTACGACAGCAGTTGCAGGGGAATGGTGTAGAGAATCGGCGCCAGAGCATCAATGATGTGCGGCACAGCAATCACATGGGTGCCTTCGCCGTTGCTCATACCGGCGTGTTCGTCGGCAAAGACAATCAGTTCACCGCCACGCGCGCGTACTTCCTGCAGGTTGGACTTGAGCTTCTCCAGCAGTTCGTTGTTTGGCGCCACGGTGACCACCGGCATGTCGCTGTCGACCAGAGCCAGCGGGCCGTGCTTGAGCTCACCGGCCGGGTAGGCTTCGGCGTGGATGTAAGAAATTTCCTTGAGCTTGAGCGCTCCTTCCATCGCCACCGGGAACTGCGCGCCACGACCGAGGAACAGGGTGTGGTGCTTGTCGGCGAACAATTCGGCGGTTTTTTCGACGATGGTGTCCATGGCCAGCGCTTCACCCAGACGCGTCGGCAGGCGGCGCAGCTCTTCGACCAGTTCAGCTTCGACACCGGCTTGCAGCGTGCCACGCACCTGACCCAGGGACAGGGTCAGCAGCATCAGCGAGACCAGCTGGGTGGTGAATGCTTTGGTCGAAGCGACGCCGATTTCCGGGCCGGCCTGGGTCAGCAGGGTCAAGTCAGACTCGCGCACCAGTGAGCTGATACCAACGTTACAGATCGCCAGGCTGCCGAGGAAACCGAGTTCTTTAGCATTGCGCAAGGCAGCCAGGGTGTCGGCGGTTTCGCCAGACTGGGAAATCGAAACGAACAGGGTGTCGGGTTGCACCACCACCTTGCGGTAGCGGAACTCGCTAGCCACTTCTACCTGGCACGGAATCCCGGCCAGTTCTTCGAGCCAGTAACGTGCAACCATGCCAGCGTGATAGCTGGTACCACAGGCGACGATCTGCACATTGCGGACTTTGGCGAACAGCTCGGCGGCTTGCGGGCCAAAGGCCTGAACCATGACGTGGTCCTTGCCCAGACGCCCTTCCAGGGTGCGCTGTACTACGGTTGGTTGCTCGTGGATTTCCTTGAGCATGAAGTGACGGTAGGTACCCTTGTCGGCGGCTTCGGCGCCTTCGTGGTATTGCACGGTTTCGCGCTGTACCGGGTGACCGGCCAGATCCCAGATGGTTACCTGGTCGCGGCGGATCTCGGCGATGTCGCCTTCTTCCAGGTACATGAAGCGGTCAGTCACCTGGCGCAGGGCCAACTGGTCGGAAGCCAGGAAGTTCTCCCCGTGGCCCAGACCGATAACCAGCGGACTGCCGCTGCGCGCAGCCAGCAGGCGGTCCGGCTGACGCGTGCTGATCACGGCCAGGCCATAGGCACCGTGCAGTTGCTTGACTGCAGCCTTCAGGGCGTCGGCCAGGTCCGGGACGGTTTTCAGGGTGTGGTGCAGCAGGTGGACGATGACTTCGGTGTCGGTCTCAGAGCTGAATACGTAGCCCAGGCCCTTGAGCTTTTCACGCAGTTCTTCGTGATTCTCGATGATACCGTTGTGCACCACCGCCAGTTCCTGGCCGGAGAAATGCGGGTGTGCATTATGCTCGGTCGGCGCGCCGTGAGTTGCCCAGCGGGTGTGGGCAATACCGAGCTGGCCTGCCAGCGGATCGGCCGCTACAGCGGCTTCCAGTTCGCTGACCTTGCCGATGCGACGACGACGCTCCAGAGTCCCCTGCTGGGTGAAGACCGCCAGACCTGCGCTGTCATAACCGCGGTACTCCAGACGCTTGAGGCCTTCGATGAGGATGGTGGTGATATTACGTTCGGCGACGGCGCCAACGATTCCACACATTAGATATGCTCCTTGGAGAGTGCGGCACAAATCACATGGACGCCGCGGGCTTCAATTTGTTCGCGCGCCTCAACGGGCAAGCGCTCATCGGTAATCAGGGTGTTGACGCTGCTCCAGGGCAGCTCGAGGTTGGGAATCTTGCGCCCGACCTTGTCGGACTCGACCATCACGATCACTTCCCGGGCCACTTCGGCCATCACCCGGCTCAGGCCGAGCAGCTCATTGAAAGTGGTGGTTCCGCGCACCAGGTCGATGCCATCGGCGCCAATGAACAGCTGGTCGAAATCGTAAGAGCGTAGTACCTGCTCGGCGACCTGCCCCTGGAAAGACTCGGAATGCGGGTCCCAGGTGCCGCCGGTCATCAACAGCACAGGCTCGTGTTCCAGCTCGCTCAGGGCACGGGCGACATTCAGCGAGTTGGTCATCACCACCAGGCCCGGCTGGTGGCCCAGCTCGGGGATCATCGCTGCGGTGGTACTGCCACTGTCGATGATGATGCGTGCATGTTCACGGATACGTCCGACCGCCGCCCGGGCAATCGCCTGCTTATACAGCGAAACCGGCTGGCCCTGATCTGTGATCAGCTCCTGCGGCATGGTCACCGCACCACCGTAGCGACGCAGCAACAAGCCGTTGGCTTCCAGTGCAGCAAGATCCTTGCGGATGGTGACTTCCGAGGTTTCGAAACGTTTGGCTAGCGCATCAACGCTCACCTCCCCCTGCTCGTTGAGCAAGGCGAGGATGTTGTGGCGGCGCTGTGGAGTGTTACGTTTCGACATGGTGTCTTTAAGTTTCGTTTCGAAAGTTAGTGATGCCAATCAAAACCTAAAGGACAAAAAGCGTCAAGCAGAGAGATGAAAAAATCGCCTGTGAATAACTTCATACGTCCGATTTTTTATCCACAAACGAAAAAGAGCCGACTTATGCACAATCCAGTCGGCTCTTATCCATCGCTGTGTATAACTTCAGCTTTTCTTGATCTTCTCCGGCCGCTTCCAGCCATCGATGTTGCGCTGGCGCGCACGGCCAACAGCTAGCTGGGCAGCCTCGACATTCTGAGTGATGGTCGAACCGGCAGCGGTGGTGGCACCGTCGAGGATATCCACAGGCGCAACCAGGGAGTTGTTGGAGCCAATGAACACGTCCTCACCGAGGATGGTCTTGAACTTGTTCGCGCCATCGTAATTGCAGGTAATGGTACCGGCACCGATGTTGGTACGCGCACCGACCTCGGCATCGCCCAGGTAGGTCAGGTGACCGGCCTTGGCGCCTTCACCGAGGTGGGCGTTTTTCAGTTCGACAAAGTTACCCACATGCGCGCGGGCTTCCAGCACGCTGCCTGGACGCAGGCGGGCAAACGGACCGGCATCGCTGCCTTCACCCATGATCGCGCCTTCGAGGTGGCTGTTGGCCTTGACCACGACACCCTTGCGCAGGGTGCTGTTCTTGATCACGCAGTTCGGGCCGATCACCACGTCGTCTTCAATGACTACACGGCCTTCGAGAATGACGTTGATGTCGATGAGTACGTCGCGACCAACGGTCACTTCGCCACGCACGTCAAAACGCGCCGGGTCGCGCAGGGTTACCCCTTGAGCCATCAAACGACGCGCTTCACGCAACTGATAGTGACGCTCCAGCTCGGCCAGCTGGCGACGGTCATTGGCGCCCTGCACTTCCATTGGGTCCAACGGCTGCTCGGTGGCGACCACCAGGCCATCGGCAACGGCCATGGCAATCACGTCGGTCAGGTAGTACTCACCCTGGGCGTTGTTGTTCGACAGACGCCCCAGCCACTCGGCCAGGCGTGCACCCGGTACCGCCAGAATGCCGGTGTTGCCTTCCTTGATGGCTTTTTGTGCGTCGCTGGCATCCTTGTGCTCAACGATCGCTGCCACCTGGCCCTGGGCATCACGGACAATGCGCCCGTAACCCGTTGGGTCAACAAGATTGACCGTCAACAGGCCCAGCTGCTCAGGGGTGACCTTGGTCAGCAAGCGCTTGAGGGTATCGACTTCGATCAACGGCACATCGCCGTAGAGAATCAGCACCGTATCAGCCGTAAGGGCCGGCAAGGCTTGCGCTACCGCATGGCCGGTACCCAGCTGTTTGTCTTGCAGAACAAAATTCAGATCATCAGCCGCCAGACGCTCACGCACCAGCTCGGCACCGTGCCCGATCACCACATGAATGCCCTGCGGCTGCAGCTGACGGGCGCTGTGGATAACATGGCCAAGCATGGAGTCGCCGGCGACCGGGTGCAGTACCTTGGGCAGCGCAGAGCGCATCCGGGTACCTTGGCCTGCGGCGAGGATAACGATATCGAGAGACATTGACGGGTTACCAATCCTGGAGGGTCAGCGAGATGACCAGAATATAAAACGCAGAAAAAGAAAAAGGGTAGCCGAGGCTACCCTTTAACTCAATCGCAGCAGCAGTGATCGACCTGGGCCGATTACTTGCCTTTGCGCATTTGCTGGACGGTACGCAGCTGGGCTGCGGCCTCGGCCAGACGTGCAGCGGCGGCACCGTAGTCGAAATCCGCGCTTTTTACATGCAGGGCGTTCTCAGCAGCCTTGAGGGCTTCCTGAGCCTGAGCTTCGTCCAGGTCGGCAGCACGTTGCACGGTATCGGCAAGCACCTTGACCATGTTCGGCTGGACCTCGAGGAAACCACCAGAGATGTAGAACACCTCTTGGGCGCCACCCTGCTTGGTCAGCGTGATCGGACCTGGCTTCAGATTAGTGATCAGCGGCGCGTGGCCTGGAGCGATACCAAGATCACCCAGGTTACCGTGCGCAACCACCATCTCGACCAGGCCGGAGAAAATTTCTCCTTCCGCGCTGACGATATCGCAATGGACTGTCATAGCCATCTGCTTGCCTCAACCTGATTAGCGCCCCTTGCGGGGCGCCGGGATTACAGTTTCTTGGCTTTCTCGACCGCTTCTTCGATGCTGCCGACCATGTAGAACGCTTGTTCTGGCAAGTGGTCGTAGTCACCTTTGAGGATGCCGCTGAAGCCAGCAATGGTGTCTTTCAGGGAAACGTATTTGCCTGGAGAACCAGTGAAGACTTCTGCCACGAAGAACGGCTGGGACAGGAAGCGCTGGATCTTACGAGCACGGGATACCAGCTGCTTGTCGGATTCGGACAGTTCGTCCATACCCAGGATCGCAATGATGTCCTTCAGCTCTTTGTAGCGCTGCAGCACGTACTGGACGCCGCGAGCGGTGTCGTAGTGCTCGTTGCCGATGACGTTCGGGTCCAGCTGGCGCGAAGTCGAGTCCAGTGGATCGACCGCTGGGTAGATACCCAGGGAGGCGATGTCACGGGACAGTACGACGGTGGCGTCCAAGTGGGCGAAGGTGGTCGCTGGCGACGGGTCGGTCAGGTCGTCCGCAGGTACGTATACGGCCTGGATCGAGGTGATCGAACCTTCCTTGGTCGAAGTGATACGCTCTTGCAGAACGCCCATCTCTTCAGCCAGGGTCGGCTGGTAACCTACTGCCGAAGGCATACGGCCCAGCAGTGCGGATACTTCGGTACCGGCCAGGGTGTAACGATAGATGTTGTCGACGAACAGCAGAACGTCGTTACCTTCGTCACGGAACTTCTCAGCCATGGTCAGGCCGGTCAGCGCTACGCGCAGACGGTTTCCTGGTGGCTCGTTCATTTGGCCGTATACCAGAGCAACCTTGTCCAGTACGTTGGAATCCTTCATCTCGTGGTAGAAGTCGTTACCCTCACGAGTACGCTCACCCACACCGGCGAACACGGAATAACCGCTGTGCTCGATGGCGATGTTACGGATCAGTTCCATCATGTTTACGGTTTTGCCTACACCGGCACCACCGAACAGACCAACCTTACCACCCTTGGCGAACGGGCAAACCAGGTCGATAACCTTGATGCCGGTTTCCAGCAGGTCGTTGCCGCCTGCCTGGTCAGCGAACGACGGTGCATCACGGTGGATGCCCCAACGCTCTTCTTCACCGATTGGACCGGCTTCGTCGATTGGGTTACCCAGGACGTCCATGATACGGCCCAGGGTCGCTTTACCGACCGGTACCGAGATCGCTGCGCCAGTGTCGTTTACGTCCAGGCCACGTTTCAGGCCTTCGGTGGAACCCATCGCAATGGTACGAACCACGCCGTCGCCCAGCTGCTGCTGAACTTCCAGGGTGGTTTCCGCGCCAACTACTTTCAGCGCGTTATAGACACTCGGTACGCTGTCACGTGGAAATTCCACGTCGATGACGGCGCCGATGATTTGAACGATACGTCCGCTACTCATAGCTGGATCCTCTGAATATTTGAACCGTTAAACCGCGGCAGCGCCGCCGACGATTTCCGAGATCTCTTGGGTGATCGCAGCCTGACGCGCCTTGTTGTAGATCAGCTGCAATTCGCTGATCAAATCACCGGCGTTGTCGGTGGCGTTCTTCATCGCGATCATCCGGGCAGCTTGTTCAGCTGCGTTGTTCTCGACCACCGCCTGGTAGACCTGCGACTCCACGTAACGCACCATCAGGCCGTCCAGCAGCTCTTTGGCGTCAGGTTCGTAGAGGTAGTCCCAGTGGTGCTTGAGTTCTTGATCCGGGGTTGCCACCAACGGAATCAACTGCTCGACCGTTGGAGTTTGAGTCATGGTATTGATGAACTTGTTCGATACCACGGACAGACGATCGATACGACCGTCCAGGTAAGCATCCAGCATAACCTTGACGCTGCCGATCAGATCATTGATCGACGGCTCTTCGCCCAGGTGGCTGATTGCTGCAACGACGTTGCCGCCGAAGCTGCGGAAAAACGCCGCACCCTTGCTACCAACTACGCAGAGATCGATCTCGATCCCTTGCTCGCGGTTGGCCGCCATGTCCTTGACCAGGGCCTTGAACAGGTTGGTGTTCAAGCCACCACACAGACCACGGTCACTGCTCACCACAACATAACCGGCGCGCTTTACAGGGCGGTCGATCATGAACGGGTGGCGGTATTCCGGGTTGGCGTTGGCCAGATGACCAATAACCTGGCGGATACGCTCCGCATAAGGACGGCTAGCAGCCATGCGCATTTGAGCCTTGCGCATTTTGCTGACCGCCACTTTTTCCATGGCGCTGGTAATTTTTTGCGTGCTTTTGATGCTCGCAATCTTACTGCGAATCTCTTTTGCGCCTGCCATGTAACACCTATCAGGTTAGCAAGCGGGGGCTGCAAAGCCCCCGCTGCGGCTTACCAGGTTTGGGTGGCCTTGAACTTCTCGATACCGGCTTTGATGCCAGCGTCGATTTCGTCGTTGAAGTCACCCTTCACGTTGATCTTCGCCATCAGTTCGGCGTGATCACGGTTGAAGTAGGAAATCAGCGCTTGTTCAAAGCTGCCGACTTTGGCGATTTCAACGTCGGTCAGGAACCCACGCTCAGCGGCATACAGCGACAGCGCCATGTCCGCGATGGACATTGGAGCGTATTGCTTCTGCTTCATCAGCTCGGTAACACGTTGACCGTGCTCGAGTTGCTTACGGGTGGCTTCGTCCAGGTCAGAAGCGAACTGGGCGAATGCCGCCAGTTCACGGTACTGAGCCAGAGCGGTACGGATACCACCGGAGAGCTTCTTGATGATCTTGGTCTGAGCGGCACCACCCACACGGGATACCGAAACACCGGCGTTAACTGCAGGGCGGATGCCCGAGTTGAACATGGCCGATTCCAGGAAGATCTGACCGTCGGTGATGGAAATCACGTTGGTCGGAACGAACGCGGAAACGTCGCCAGCCTGGGTTTCGATGATCGGCAGTGCGGTCAGGGAACCGGTCTTGCCAGTTACAGCACCGTTGGTGAACTTCTCGACGTACTCTTCGGAAACGCGCGATGCACGCTCCAGCAGACGGGAGTGGAGATAGAACACGTCGCCTGGGTACGCTTCACGTCCTGGTGGACGGCGCAGCAGCAGGGAGATCTGACGGTAGGCAACGGCCTGCTTGGACAGGTCATCGTATACGATCAGCGCGTCTTCACCGCGGTCACGGAAGAACTCGCCCATGGTGCAACCGGCGTATGGCGCCAGGAATTGCAGTGCGGCGGATTCCGAAGCACTGGCAACCACCACGATGGTGTTGGCCAGGGCGCCGTTTTCTTCCAGCTTGCGAACGATGTTGGCAACGGTGGAACGCTTCTGGCCGACAGCAACATAAACACAGAAAATACCGGAGTCTTTCTGGTTGATGATGGCGTCGATCGCCATGGCGGTCTTACCGATCTGACGGTCACCAATGATCAGCTCACGCTGGCCACGGCCGACAGGGATCATGGCGTCGACGGATTTGTAGCCAGTCTGTACAGGCTGGTCTACCGACTTACGCCAGATCACGCCCGGAGCAACTTTCTCGACCGCGTCGGTCTCGGTGTTGCCCAGTGGGCCTTTGCCGTCAATTGGGTTGCCCAGTGCGTCGACAACGCGACCCAGCAGTTCCTTACCAACAGGAACTTCGAGGATGCGGCCAGTGCACTTGGCGCTCATGCCTTCGGCGAGGGTGTCGTAAGCGCCCAGTACTACCGCACCAACGGAGTCTTGCTCCAGGTTGAGGGCCATACCGTAGACGCCGCCTGGAAATTCGATCATTTCGCCGTACATGACGTCGGCCAGACCGTAAATCCGCACGATGCCGTCAGAAACGCTGACGACAGTACCTTCGTTGCGAGCTTGAGAGGCTACATCGAGATTCTCGATGCGGCCCTTGATGATTTCACTAATTTCGGAAGGATTGAGTTGCTGCATTGCTCTGCTGCCCCTTCAAACTCAAGATTTCAATGCTTCGGCCAGTTTCGCGATTTTGCCGCGGACTGAGCCATCGATAACCAGGTCGCCGGCGCGGATTACGACGCCACCGATCAGGCTGGCATCCTCCGACACTTGCAGGCGCACTTCCCGGTCGAGCCGTGCACTGAGAACCTTGGCGAGTTTGTCTTGCTGTTCTTGGTTCAACGCAAAAGCACTGGTGACTTCCACGTCCACGGATTTCTCTTGTTCGGCCTTGTACAGCTCGAACAACGCCGAAATCTCCGGCAAAAGCAGGAGACGTTCGTTTTCCGCGGCAACTTGGATGAAACTCTTTGCCTGTGCATCAAACTTGTCACCGCACACTTCAACAAAAGTGGCGGCCTTTTCTGCGCTCGTCAGTCGCGGGGCCTTGAGCAGGCGCTGCATGGTGTCGTCTTGCGACACCGCAGCAGCCAGGCCGAGCATGGCTGACCAATTGGCCAGTTGCTGATGGGCCTGGGCATGCTCAAAGGCAGCCTTAGCGTAAGGTCGGGCCAACGTGGTCAGTTCTGCCATGATCGCCCTCGCTTAAATTTCAGCGGCCAGTTTGTTAACCAGCTCCGCATGCGCGTTTTGATCGATTGTGGCGCCAAGGATTTTTTCAGCACCGTTAACGGCCAGGCTACCCACTTGGGCGCGCAGCGCGTCTTTGACGCCGTTAATTTCCTGTTCGATCTCGGCCTGAGCCTGAGCCTTCACACGGTCAGCTTCGACGCGGGCCTGATCACGGGCTTCCTCGACGATCTGAGCACCGCGCTTCTTGGCTTGCTCAATGATTTCGGCTGCCTGAGCCTTCGCTTCGCGCAGTTGCTGACCCGCTTTATCTTGGGCCAACTCCAGGTCGCGAGCTGCTCGGTTGGCAGCGTCCAGTCCATCCGCGATCTTCTTCTGACGTTCTTGCAATGCCGCGATGACCGGAGGCCACACGAACTTCATGCAGAACAGCACAAAAATGAAGAACGCAACGGACTGACCAATCAGGGTTGCATTAATGTTCACGCCAACACCTCGCTCGTTCTTTGTCCATCACACCAAACCACTCGAGAATTCGAGTGATTAGCCGGCGAGTTGACCAACGAAGGGATTAGCGAAGGTGAAGAACAGTGCGATACCAACACCGATCATGGTTACGGCGTCGAGCAGACCGGCAACGATGAACATTTTAACTTGCAGCATCGGAACCATCTCTGGCTGGCGAGCAGCGCCTTCCAGGAACTTGCCGCCCAGCAGGCCGAAACCAATGGCGGTACCCAGGGCACCCAGGCCGATCAGCAGAGCAACAGCGATAGCGGTAAGACCAACTACAGTTTCCATCTTTCCTCCCGACTTTTACGTCGTATTGGTTAGGTTTTTTAGTTTGAAGCGGTAAAACAAAATCGATTGGTACAGCTGCCCTTGCGGACTTTTTCGACCCTCCCCGGTACTCGCAGAAGGGTCATCAGACACGCCAGGCGGTCTTAATGGTTATCTTCGTGAGCCATCGACAGGTAGACGATGGTAAGCATCATGAAGATGAACGCTTGCAGGGTGATGATCAGGATGTGGAACACAGCCCACGCCCATTGCAGCACCACACCCAGGCCGCTCAGCCACAGCAGGCCGCTGCCGAACATTACTGCGATCAGGATGAACACCAGCTCGCCGGCATACATGTTGCCGAACAGACGCAGTGCCAGCGAGATCGGCTTGGCGATCAGGGTGACGAATTCAAGCAGGAAGTTGACCGGAATCAGCAGGATCTGAACGAAGATGTTCTTGCTGCCGAACGGGTGCAGGGTCAGTTCGCCGAGGAAACCGCCGATGCCCTTGACCTTGATGCTGTAGAAAATGATCAGAGCGAACACGCTGAAGGCCATGGCCAGGGTCGCGTTCGGGTCGGTGGTCGAGACCGCGCGGAACGGAATGTGCGGATCACCGGAGATCAGCATGGCCAACTGAGGAATCCAGTCGACCGGGATCAGGTCGATGGCGTTCATCAGGAAGACCCAGACGAAAATGGTCAGCGCCAGTGGGGCGATCACCGGGCTGCGACCGTGGAAGCTGTCCTTGACGCTGCCGTCGACGAACTCAACCATCACTTCAACGAAGTTCTGCAGGCCGCCAGGCTGGCCGGAAGTCGCCTTCTTGGCTGCCATGCGGAACAGGAATACGAAAAGCAGACCCAGTGCGACCGACCAACCCAGGGTATCCAGGTGGAAAGCCCAGAAGCCCATTGCTTTGGCTTCTGCTGCGGAATGGGCAAAGCCCCAACCGCCGTCTGGTAGTTGACCGAAGGTCAGGTTCTGCAAGTGGTGCTGGATATAGCCCGAAGCGGTTTCTGCTGCCATGGTTGCCTCAAACGCCCTAAGGTCTCGAAAGTCTTATATTCATCAGCAGGGGCGCGAACCAGCTGACCAACTGGGTCAGCAGAAAGACACCGAAGACTGCTAACGGCGCCAATGGCTTCACTCCTGCAAACGTCAGTGCGAACAGCACTGCCGTCAAAATCAATTTGCCTGCTTCGCCAGCGTAAAACGACTTGACGATAGCCTGCGCTGCCCTGGCCCCCGTGTAACGAAAAGCCTTCCAGGCGAAATACACATTTGGCAGCCAGGCAATCAGTCCTCCGCAGAGTGCTGAATATCCACTGACCGCCCCGTGCCACTGCCACAACGCCAAAGTTGCCAGCAGAAACACGACACATTGAGCCAACAGTACCGGAAAAACCGCCCAGCGATGGAAAGGCAAGCGGTTTGGCGTGCGTGTTTCCATCACAACTGCTCCTCGAAAGTCGACCAACCAGTCAGCTATGACTTGGCATAATTTGTGCCGACAAAATGCGCGCAGAGTATAGGGGCGGTTTAACCCCTATTCAACTGCCGGGTAGTGATTTCCGACTACGCGCTACAAAAGCAATTGTTTCAGCGGATGTGAGCTAGCACACCTTGCAACTCATCTAACGAGTTGTAACGGATAACTAACTGGCCTTTACCCTTGTTGCCGTGACGTATCTGTACTGCCGAGCCCAAACGCTCTGCCAGACGTTGTTCAAGCCGGGTGATGTCCGGGTCTGGCTTGGCCGGTTCGACCGGTTCCGGCTTGCCATTGAGCCACTGGCGCACCAGTGCTTCGGTCTGCCGTACGGTCAGGCCACGTGCGACAACGTGACGCGCCCCGTCCACCTGCTGTTCTTCCGGTAAACCAAGCAATGCCCGGGCATGACCCATTTCCAGATCGCCGTGCGAGAGCATGGTCTTGATCACTTCCGGCAGCGAGATCAGGCGCAGCAGGTTGGCCACGGTAACCCGCGACTTACCCACAGCATCGGCAACCTGCTGCTGGGTCAGCTGGAACTCCACCTGCAAACGCTGCAGGGCAATGGCCTCTTCCACCGGGTTGAGGTCTTCGCGCTGAATGTTCTCGATCAGGGCCATGGCGATGGCCGCTTCGTCGGGCACATCGCGGACCATGGCCGGAATGGTTTCCATGCCGGCCTGCTGACTGGCACGCCAGCGGCGTTCGCCGGCGATGATTTCGAAGCGGTTGTCAGCAATCGGGCGTACCACGATCGGCTGCATCACGCCCTGGCTCTTGATCGACTGAGCCAGTTCTTCCAGCGCTTGCGGGTCCATGTCCCGACGTGGCTGGTACTTGCCGCGCTCGATCAGGTCGAGCGGCAGATGTTGCAGTTCTTTCTGGTCGACCTTCACAGCCTGCTCTTCGAGCGCGCTGACGGTAGGACCACTGAGCAGTGCATCCAACCCACGTCCGAGACCCCGTTTCTTAACGGCCATACGGATTCCTTAAGTTGTTTGTGCAGTGCGTGATGGACGGCGCTGACGGCGTACCAGTTCCCCAGCCAGGGCCAGGTAAGCCAGCGCGCCGCGCGATTGCTTGTCATACGCCAGGGCCGGCATGCCGAAACTCGGCGCCTCGGCCAGGCGGATGTTACGCGGGATCACCGTGTCGTAGAGCTGATCGCCGAAGTGTTCCTTGAGCTGCGCAGAGACATCGTTGATCAGGCTCAGGCGCGGGTCGTACATGGTCCGCAACAGGCCTTCGACCTTCAGCTGCGGGTTCAGACGTTCGCCAATGCGCTTGATGTTATCCACAAGGTCGCTCAGGCCTTCCAGGGCAAAGTATTCACATTGCATCGGAATGATCACGCCATCGGCGGCGACCAGGGCGTTGAGGGTCAGCATCGACAACGACGGCGGGCAGTCGATCAGGATGTAGTCGTAGTTCTCGCGGATCGGCGCCAGCGCGGTGCGCAGGCGGCTCTCCTTCATCTGCATTTCCAGCAGTACCACTTCCGCGGCAGTCAGGTCGCGGTTGGCCGGCAGCAGTTGATAACCACCGTGCTCGGAGAAGTGCATGGCCTGGGCCAGATCGCATTCTCCGATCAGCAGGTCGTAGACCGAATGTTCCAGGACGTGTTTATCCACACCGCTACCCATGGTGGCGTTGCCCTGTGGATCGAGATCGATCAGCAGCACCCGGCGCTTGGTAGCGACCAGCGATGCTGCGAGGTTGATACAGGTGGTGGTCTTGCCCACACCACCTTTCTGGTTCGCGATAGCGAATACCTTAGCCATTCTTGCTTGTGTTCCCAATCATGCCGTGCGGCGCAGTATCAGCAGATGGCGCTGGCCTTGGCAACCCGGAACGGTCAAGGCCTGCTCGCTATCCACTCTGAAATCTGCCGGCAATGCTACCAGCTCATCGGCAGGATGCAGCCCTTTCATTGCCAGCCACTGCGTCTGTTCGTCGCCAAGGTGGCGCGTCCAGTTGGTGAAGTTCTCCATGCTGCTGAAAGCTCGGGAAACAATTCCGCTGAACGGCTGCGTTGGCTGGAACTCTTCGACCCGCTTGTGGATAACTGTAAGGTTATCCAGCTTCAGTTCAAGTTTTACCTGGGTCAGGAAGCGGGTTTTCTTGCCATTGCTGTCGAGCACCGTGACTTGCTTGTCCGGATGCAGGATCGCCAGGGGAATACCGGGCATGCCGCCGCCGCTGCCAACGTCGAGCCAGCGCTCGCTGTGGATAAACGGCATGACGCTCAAGCTGTCGAGCAGATGGCGGGAAACCATTTCGTCCGGATTACGCACGGCGGTCAGGTTGTAGGCCTTGTTCCACTTGATCAGCAAGGCCAAGTAGGCCAGCAATTGCGCATGCTGCGCCTCGCTCAGCTCGACACCGAGCTGGCGGGCACCTGTGGACAACTCTTCGGCGTGTTGAGGGGTGACCTGAGAACTCAAGCGCTTTGCTCCAACTCGCGGCCAGCGCCGCGTTTTTTCAGATGAATCAGCAACAGGGAAATCGCCGCCGGGGTCACACCGGGGATCCGCGACGCCTGGCCCAGGGTTTCAGGCCGGGTCTGACCGAGCTTGCTCTGAATCTCCTTGGACAGACCGGAAATACCGCTGTAGTCGATATCGTCGGGCAGGCGGGTATCTTCGCTGGCACGCAGCCGGGCGATTTCTTCCTGTTGCCGGTCGATGTAACCGGCGTATTTGGTCTTGATCTCGACCTGTTCGGCCACTTGCGGATCGATCTCGCTGCCGCCGGTCACTTCCATCAGGCCAGCGTAGTCGATTTCCGGACGGGTCAGCAGGTTGAGCAGGTTGTACTCGTGGCTCAAAGGCGTGCCGAATTTCTCGGCAATGGCCTGACCTTGCGCGGTGTCCGGACGAACCCAGGTGGATTTCAGCCGTTGCTCTTCCAGCGCGATGCTTTCGCGCTTGGCGCTGAAAGCAGCCCAGCGCTGGTCATCGACCAGACCCAGCTCGCGGCCTTTTTCGGTCAGGCGCAGATCGGCGTTGTCTTCGCGCAGGATCAGCCGGTATTCGGCGCGCGACGTGAACATGCGGTACGGCTCCTGGGTACCCAGGGTAATCAGGTCATCAACCAGCACCCCGATATACGCTTCGTCGCGGCGCGGGCACCAGCTTTCACGGCCCTGCGCGCGCAGTGCGGCGTTGGTACCGGCGAGCAGGCCTTGGGCGCCGGCTTCTTCGTAGCCGGTGGTGCCGTTGATCTGCCCGGCGAAGAACAGGCCGCCGATGACTTTGGTTTCCAGGCTGTACTTGAGGTCACGCGGGTCGAAGTAGTCGTACTCGATGGCGTAGCCCGGACGCACGATGTGCGCGTTTTCCATGCCGCGGATCGAGCGGACGATCTCCAGTTGCACGTCGAACGGCAAGGATGTGGATATCCCGTTCGGGTACAGCTCGTGAGTGTTCAGGCCTTCCGGCTCAATGAACACCTGGTGGCTTTCCTTGTCGGCAAAGCGATGGATCTTGTCTTCGATCGACGGGCAATAGCGCGGACCGATGCCTTCGATGACCCCGGAGTACATCGGCGAACGGTCGAGGTTCGAAGCAATGATCTCGTGGGTACGGGCATTGGTGTGGGTAATCCAGCAGCTCACTTGCCGCGGATGCATGGCTTTGTCGCCCATGAACGACATCACCGGAATCGGCGTATCGCCAGGCTGCTCGGTCATTACCGAGAAATCCACAGAGCGCCCGTCGATACGTGGCGGGGTGCCGGTTTTCAGGCGACCGACACGCAGCGGCAATTCACGCATGCGATGGGCCAGGGCGATAGCCGGCGGATCTCCGGCACGACCGCCGGAGTAGTTCTGCAGACCAATGTGGATAAGTCCACCGAGGAAGGTCCCGGTGGTCAATACCACGGAGTCGGCGAGGAACCGCAGACCCATTTGTGTCACTACGCCACGTACCTGGTCCTGTTCGACGATCAGGTCATCGCAGGACTGCTGAAATATCCACAGGTTGGGCTGGTTTTCAAGAATCTCGCGCACTACCGCTTTGTAGATAGCGCGGTCGGCCTGGGCGCGAGTAGCGCGCACGGCCGGGCCTTTGCGGTTGTTCAAAACACGGAATTGGATACCGCTCTTGTCAGTAGCCAGCGCCATGGCGCCGCCGAGCGCGTCAATTTCCTTGACCAGGTGGCTCTTGCCGATGCCACCGATGGCCGGGTTGCAACTCATATGACCGAGGGTTTCCACGTTATGGGTCAGCAGCAGGGTTTTTACGCCCATGCGTGCAGACGCAAGCGCAGCCTCGGTACCGGCATGGCCGCCGCCGATGACGATCACTTCAAAACGGGAAGGGAAATCCACCACGCACCTCGTGCCTGTTTCGGGAATAGATAGGGATAACGCACAAGTATAGGGACTTACCCCCCTCTAAAGGAACCTTTTGCACAAAATTTAACCAGACTGTGGATGAGTGGCGAGCAATAGAAATAAAGAGAGAGAAATTTATTAAAGCTTTGTTTTTATGTTTATTTCTATACAGCACCCTTTCTGTGGATAAGGTTCTACAGGCCTTTATTTACCTTATGTACAGAGATTCAAAACCCTGTGGTCTACCGGCCATGAGCGTTCTGGATAAGCGCTTTAAGCCTGTGGATGAAATGCCTACTTACCCACAAGCGGATTTATCTCCAGCCTTGAAGGGCAGTTATCAACGGAGCTGAGGCGGGGTTTTCCACAGGGCTTATTTCACAGATTTGTGGATAGCCGCGCAGGCGGGAAGGCAGGACTCGCGCATTGGCAGTCCTGAAAGGAAGGGAAAATCGAAGAAAGGAGCACAACAACCAGGCCCGTTGCGGGCCCGGCTGTGGATAAGGACGCTTACTTACCGATGCAGAAGCTGGAGAAGATTCGGCCCAGGAGGTCGTCGGAACTGAATGCACCGGTGATTTCGCCCAAGGCTTGCTGAGCCTGGCGCAGATCCTCTGCCAGCAGTTCACCGGCACCTGCAAGGGTCAGCTGGGCACGGCCGTGTTCCAGGTGTGCACTGGCCTGGCGCAGTGCCTCCAGATGGCGCCTGCGGGCGCTGAAGCTGCTTTCAGCAGTCTGTTCATAACCCATACAGGCCTTCAGGTGCTCGCGCAGCAGCTCAAGCCCCATGTCGGCATCCTTGGCACTGAGGGTGATGGTGACGTGGCCATCAGCGCTTTGTTCCATGGCGACCGTCTCACCACTCAGATCAGCCTTGTTACGAATCAGCGTGACTTTCGCAGGATCCGGTCGCAGATCGAGGAATTCCGGCCACAGGGCAAAGGGATCACTGGCTTCCGGCGCGGTGGAATCAACGACCAACAACACCCGATCGGCTTCGTTGATGGCTTTGAGCGCACGCTCCACGCCGATCTTTTCCACATGATCGTCGGTATCGCGCAGTCCGGCAGTATCGACAACGTGCAGGGGCATGCCGTCGATGTGGATATGTTCGCGCAGGATGTCCCGGGTAGTGCCGGCAATGTCGGTGACAATGGCCGCCTCACGTCCGGCCAGAACGTTAAGCAGGCTCGACTTGCCGGCATTCGGCCGACCGGCGATCACTACGGTCATGCCATCACGCAACAAGGCCCCCTGCCCGGCCTCACGCTGTACTGTGGATAAATTCGTTCGCACGTCATCGAGCATGCTCAACACGTGACCATCGGCGAGGAAGTCGATTTCCTCTTCGGGAAAGTCGATAGCCGCTTCGACATAGATCCGCAGGCTGATCAGTTTTTCGGTGAGTTTATCCACACGACGGGAAAATTCACCCTGCAGCGAACGCAACGCATTGCGCGCCGCCTGTGCAGAACTGGCCTCGATGAGGTCGGCAATCGCTTCGGCCTGGGCCAGGTCAAGCTTGTCATTGAGGAATGCGCGTTCGCTGAATTCACCTGGGCGGGCCAGTCGGCAACCCAGTTGTACACAGCGCTGCAGGAGCATATCCAATACTACCGGACCGCCGTGGCCCTGGAGTTCCAGCACGTCTTCGCCGGTGAACGAGTTCGGGCCGGGAAAAAACAGCGCAATGCCTTCATCGATGACCAGGCCATCGTCAGCACGAAACGGGCCGTAATGGGCATGCCGCGGCGTCAGTGCCTTTGCACAGATCGCCAGCCCGGCTTGCTGCGCCAGGGGCCCGGACAGCCGCACGATCCCCACGCCCCCACGTCCCTGGGCGGTAGCGATGGCGGCAATGGTTTCACGCACAGTGTTCATGCTCGAAGGCCTCACGACAAAAAACGACAGATAGCAAAACGCCCCACGAGGGGGCGTTTATCCACAGGTTAGCTGGCTAACCCGTTATGCAGCGGCTTTCTTGGTAGCCTTTTCGATGCTGCGGGTGATGTACCACTGCTGTGCGATCGACAGGCAGTTGTTCACAACCCAGTACAGCACCAGACCAGCCGGGAACCACAGGAAGAAGAAGGTGAAGATGATCGGCATCAGCTTCATCACTTTGGCCTGCATCGGATCTGGCGGCGTCGGGTTCAGCTGCTGCTGGATGAACATGGTTGCGCCCATGATGATCGGCAGAATGAAGAACGGATCCTTGATCGAAAGGTCGGTGATCCAGAACATCCACGGCGCCTGACGCATCTCGACGCTTTCCAGCAACACCCAGTACAGCGAGAGGAAGACCGGCATCTGCACCAGAATCGGCAGGCAGCCGCCCAGCGGGTTGATCTTCTCTTTCTTGTACAGCTCCATCATGGCTTGCGACATTTTCTGCCGGTCATCGCCATGTTGTTCTTTCAGCGCAGCCAGTTTTGGCGCCACGGCACGCATGCGCGCCATCGACTTGTAGCTGGCGGCAGACAGCGGGAAGAACAGCAGCTTGATCAGCATGGTCAGGACGATGATCGACCAGCCCCAGTTGCCGAGCAGGCTGTGGATATGTTGCAGCAACCAGAAGATCGGCTGAGCGATGAACCACAGAATGCCGTAGTCGACAGTCAGTTCCAGACCTGGGGACAACTCTTTGAGCTTGTCCTGGATCTTCGGACCGGCGTACAGCATGGTGCTGGTTTCGCCTTTGGCGCCAGCGCCTACGTTCAGCGCCGGGCCGGTGAAACCGATGATGTAGTTGCCTTGGCTATCCTTACGAGTCTGGACAATGTTGTTCTCAGACTTGTTTGGAATCCAGGCGGTCACGAAGTAGTGCTGCAGCCAGGCTACCCAACCGCCGGTAACATTTTCTTTCAGATTTCCCTTGTCGATGTCTTTCATCGACACCTTTTTGTAGGGTTCCGAACTTGTCCACAGGGCTGCACCCAGGTAAGTCGCAGTACCGGTCGCAGTGCTCGAGGATGGATCCGAGCTTGCGTCGCGCTTGAGTTGCGCAAACAGGTTACCGCTCCAAGGCTGGGCGCTCTGGTTGTCGATCAGGTAGGTAACGGTCAGGTCGTACTCACCGCGCTTGAAGCTGAAGCGCTTGATGTAGTTGACGCCGTTATCGCTGAACTTCAGGTCGACGACCAGCTGGTTTTGACCATCAGCCAGTTGATAACTTTTCTGATCGGCGGCGTACAGCGGACGACCGCTTGGACGTGCATCCGGACCATTGGTACCGGTCAGGCCGCTTTGGGCCAGGTAAGTACGCTCGCTACCGTTGTCGAACAACTGGAACGGAATGTCCGGATGATCCTGACGGCGCGGATACTTGGGCAGCATCAGCTGGGCGATGTCACCACCGTTTGGATCGATAGCCAGGTCGAGGACGTCAGTTTTGACCCGAATCAGGTCTTTGCTGACGGCAACCGGAGCCAGTTCGGCTGGGCTGGATTCAGCGTTGGCGCTTGGCACATCGGCGCTGGCGCCAGTGTTGCCGGCCTGCGCGGTGTCCGGCAAGGCCGGGGCAGCGTTGCTGGCAGCAGTATTCTGAGTCGGCAAGGCAGCTTGGCCGTAGTCCTGGTTCCAGTTAAGGACCATGACGTAGGACACGATTGCCAGGGCGACGATCAGGATCGTGCGTTTAATATCCATGATTACTCGGCTATCGAAGAAGAACGGGAAGAGGGAGCTGGCGGAACCGGGTCAAAACCGCCGGCATTCCACGGGTGACAACGCCCCAGGCGACGAACGGTTAGCCACCCGCCACGTAAAAGACCATGGTTTTCGATGGCTTCTAACGCGTAACAGGAGCAACTGGGGTAGAAACGACAGTGATTGGCCATCAGAGGACTAATGGCGTAACGGTAAAACTGGATCGGAACGAGTGCCAGTTTACGCATCATTTGTACTGTCTACCCCCACAGAGTCGGTGTTCACCACTGGAGCGGGCCGACTGCGTGCGAGGCGCTTCCAGAGCTTGCCAAAATGTTGGTGCAATTCTGGGTTTTCAATCTCGCCCAACCCTTTGCGCGCGACGATCACGATATCCCAACCTGCAAGCAAGTGCTGGTTCAGGCGAAACGAATCGCGCATCAGGCGTTTCAGGCGATTGCGTTGAACGGAGAGCTTGACGCTCTTTTTCCCGATCACAAGCCCCAGGCGGGGGTGATCCAGACCGTTCTCGCGGGCAAGGAGCAGCAGGTTTTTCCCTGGGACCTTGCCGGTTGGGGAGTCGAAGACCGCTTTGAATTGTCGGGGGATAAGCAGACGCTTTTCCCGACTGAAGTCCTGACTCACCACCTGTGCCGAAAAATCAAACTGCCAGGCGCTTACGGCCTTTGGCACGGCGACGCGACAGAACGGCACGACCGTTCTTGGTGGCCATACGGGCACGGAAACCGTGAGTGCGAGCGCGCTTGATGGTGCTTGGTTGGAAAGTACGTTTCATGGCGTGTTACCTGGTTCGTCGACAACGGGCCGGAATGGCCCCCGTTTTAAGAGACCGGCGATTCTAGAGAAAGCGCAGCCATAGGTCAATTTCCAACCAGCTTTTCCTTATGGACGGAAAATCAGTCGTTTCAGGTGGGGGCGTCCTGGAGGAGAACCATCACACGCTTAAACATAAAAAAAGAGAGAGGAATTATTTAAAGCTTTTCTGTAAAACTTATAAAGCTTAGGCAGCCAATATCTGTGGATAAAGCTCTACAGCCCTTTATTTACGTCGTGTACAGAGAACTGAAACCTTGTCGAGAAGAGGTGCTCTGGCTGTGTCGAAGGCTCGGAAAAGCTGTGGATCAAATCGATGGTTATCCACAGGGCGGTTATCCACCGATTTCAACCCCCAGTTGTGCAAAGACCTCAGGTGCGGTTATCCACAGAGCTTATTCACAGCACTGAAAGGTCATTTTGGTCACTAAGCTGCTGATTTATCGCCATCCTCAACGCACCTGCATGTGGATAACTGCGCTGCTGCTCGGTACAATGGGGGCTTGTTTTTGCCTCACCGGCTTTCAACTCAGGGGATATCCGTGTCAGTGGAACTTTGGCAGCAGTGCGTGGAGCTTCTGCGCGATGAACTGCCTGCCCAGCAATTCAACACCTGGATCCGTCCGCTACAGGTCGAAGCCGAAGGCGACGAGTTGCGCGTCTACGCGCCCAACCGTTTCGTTCTCGATTGGGTCAATGAAAAATACCTGAGCCGTCTGCTCGAGCTGTTGGGTGAGCATGGCAACGGCATTGCGCCTGCCCTTTCCTTATTAATAGGCAGCAGACGCAGTTCGGCGCCTCGTGCCGCCCCTAACGCACCACTGGCTGCCGCTGTTGCCGCATCCCAGGCGCAGGCTGCCGTGGTCAACGAACCCGTTGCCGCACCTGTTGCTGCTCCGGCTGCGGCTGAAGTCGAGCAAGCGCCTTCGCGTGACAGCTTCGATTCCATGGGCGAATCCGCTAATGCGCCGGCGCCAAGCGGTCGTACCGAGCAACGTACCGTGCAGGTCGAAGGTGCGCTCAAGCACACCAGCTACCTGAACCGTACCTTTACCTTCGAGAACTTCGTCGAAGGTAAGTCCAACCAGTTGGCTCGCGCAGCCGCCTGGCAGGTCGCCGACAATCCCAAGCATGGCTACAACCCGCTGTTCCTTTATGGCGGCGTAGGTCTGGGTAAAACGCACTTGATGCATGCTGTGGGTAACCACCTGCTCAAGAAGAATCCGAATGCCAAGGTGGTCTACCTGCATTCCGAGCGTTTCGTCGCGGACATGGTCAAGGCACTGCAGCTCAATGCCATTAACGAGTTCAAGCGCTTCTACCGTTCGGTGGATGCGTTGCTCATCGATGACATTCAGTTCTTCGCCCGTAAAGAGCGTTCCCAGGAAGAGTTTTTCCACACCTTCAACGCCTTGCTCGAAGGCGGTCAGCAGGTAATCCTGACCAGTGACCGTTATCCGAAAGAGATTGAAGGGCTGGAAGAGCGTCTGAAATCGCGCTTCGGCTGGGGCCTGACTGTCGCGGTCGAGCCGCCGGAACTGGAAACCCGTGTCGCGATCCTGATGAAGAAGGCAGACCAGGCCAAGGTAGACTTGCCGCATGACGCTGCTTTCTTTATTGCCCAGCGTATTCGCTCCAATGTCCGTGAACTTGAAGGTGCTCTGAAGCGCGTCATCGCTCATTCGCACTTCATGGGACGCGACATCACCATTGAGCTGATTCGTGAATCGCTCAAGGATCTCCTCGCGCTGCAGGACAAACTGGTGAGTGTGGATAACATCCAGCGCACCGTGGCCGAGTACTACAAGATCAAGATCTCCGATCTGCTGTCCAAACGCCGTTCCCGTTCGGTGGCCCGCCCGCGTCAGGTGGCCATGGCCCTGTCCAAGGAACTGACCAACCACAGCTTGCCGGAAATCGGTGACGTCTTCGGCGGCCGCGACCACACCACGGTGTTGCACGCGTGCCGCAAGATCAACGAACTCAAGGAATCCGACGCGGATATCCGCGAGGACTACAAGAACCTGCTGCGGACCCTGACGACGTGATTGGCGTCAGCGCAGCTTATTAAGGCAAGGGACTAGACCATGCACTTCACCATTCAACGCGAAGCCCTGTTGAAACCCCTGCAACTGGTCGCAGGCGTCGTCGAGCGCCGCCAGACCTTGCCGGTACTGTCCAACGTACTGCTGGTTGTTCAGGGTCAGCAGCTTTCACTGACCGGTACAGACCTGGAAGTGGAACTGGTTGGCCGTGTTCAACTGGAAGAGCCTGCCGAGCCAGGCGAAATCACCGTACCTGCACGCAAGCTCATGGATATCTGCAAAAGCTTGCCGAACGACGCGCTGATCGACATCAAGCTCGATGAGCAGAAGATCGTGGTCAAGGCCGGGCGCAGCCGTTTCACCCTGTCGACCCTGCCAGCCAATGACTTCCCGACTGTTGAAGAAGGCCCGGGTTCGCTGACCTGCAACCTCGAGCAAAGCCGTCTGCGCCGCCTGATCGAGCGCACCAGCTTCGCCATGGCCCAGCAGGACGTACGTTACTACCTCAACGGCATGCTGCTGGAAGTGTCCACCAACACCCTGCGTGCGGTGGCCACCGACGGTCACCGTCTGGCCATGTGCTCGATGAGTGCCGACATCGGCCAGGCTGACCGTCACCAGGTCATCGTGCCGCGCAAAGGTATCCTTGAGCTGGCGCGCTTGCTCACCGAGCCGGATGGCATGGTCAGCATCGTCCTGGGTCAGCATCACATCCGCGCTACAACAGGTGAGTTCACCTTCACCTCGAAGCTGGTAGATGGCAAGTTCCCCGACTACGAGCGTGTACTGCCCAAGGGCGGTGACAAGCTGGTGCTGGGTGATCGCCAGGCGCTGCGTGAAGCATTCAGCCGTACCGCGATTCTGTCGAACGAGAAGTACCGTGGCATCCGTCTGCAGCTGGCCAGCGGTCAGTTGAAGATCCAGGCCAACAACCCTGAGCAGGAAGAAGCGGAAGAAGAGATCAGCGTCGACTACAACGGTAGCGCGCTGGAAATCGGCTTCAACGTCAGCTACCTGCTGGATGTGCTGGGCGTCATGACCACTGAGCAAGTTCGCCTGATTCTGTCGGACTCCAACAGCAGTGCGCTGCTGCAGGAAGCTGACAACGACGACTCCGCTTACGTTGTCATGCCGATGCGTCTGTAACTTCTAGATGTCCCTCAGTCGCGTTTCTGTCACCGCGGTGCGTAACCTGCACCCGGTGACATTCTCCCCCTCCCCCCGCATCAATATCCTGTACGGCGCCAACGGCAGCGGCAAAACCAGCGTGTTGGAAGCCGTTCATCTGCTCGGCCTGGCCCGTTCCTTTCGCAGCACTCGTCTGACGCCAGTCATTCAGTATGAGCAATTGGCTTGTACGGTTTTTGGCCAGGTTGAATTGAGCGAAGGTGGTTCGAGCAACCTGGGTATTTCGCGGGACCGGCAAGGCGAGTTCACTATTCGCATCGACGGGCAGAACGCCCGCAGCGCAGCGCAGCTGGCAGAGATTCTGCCGTTGCAACTGATCAATCCGGATAGCTTTCGTTTGCTCGAAGGCGCACCGAAAATTCGCCGGCAGTTCCTTGACTGGGGTGTGTTCCACGTGGAACCACGCTTCATGGCCACATGGCAACGCCTGCAGAAGGCTTTGCGGCAGCGGAACTCATGGTTGCGGCATGGTACACTTGACGCTGTTTCGCAAGCGGCCTGGGACCGGGAACTGTGCCTGGCCAGTGCTGAAATAGATGAATACCGCCGAAATTACATCAAGGCCTTGAAGCCCGTCTTTGAGCAAACCCTGAGCGATTTGGTCGAGCTCGAAGGGCTGACCCTGAGTTATTACCGTGGCTGGGACAAGGATCGAGAACTCAGTGAAGTGCTCGCCTCTTCCTTGCAACGAGATCAGCACATGGGCCACACCCAGGCCGGACCACAACGCGCTGATTTGCGCTTGAGACTCGGCGCTCACAACGCCGCCGACATTTTGTCTCGGGGCCAGCAGAAACTTGTGGTCTGCGCGTTGCGTATCGCCCAGGGACATTTGGTCAGCCAGGCTCGGCGCGGCCAATGTATTTATCTAGTGGATGACTTGCCATCCGAGTTGGATGAGCAGCACCGTCGCGCACTTTGCCGCTTGTTGGAAGACTTACGCTGCCAGGTGTTTATCACCTGTGTAGATCACGAATTATTGAGGGAAGGCTGGCAGACGGAAACGCCAGTTGCTTTGTTCCACGTGGAACAGGGCCGTATCACCCAGACCCACGACCATCGGGAGTGAAGGCATGAGCGAAAATCAAACGTACGACTCCTCCAGCATTAAGGTGCTGAAAGGGCTAGATGCCGTGCGCAAGCGTCCCGGTATGTACATTGGCGACACCGATGATGGTAGCGGCCTGCACCACATGGTGTTCGAGGTTCTCGATAACTCGATCGACGAAGCACTCGCCGGCCACTGTGATGACATCACCGTAACTATTCATCCGGACGAATCCATCAGTGTTCGCGACAACGGTCGCGGCATTCCAGTCGACGTGCACAAAGAGGAAGGCGTATCCGCCGCTGAGGTCATCATGACCGTCCTGCACGCTGGCGGTAAGTTCGATGACAACTCCTACAAAGTATCCGGTGGTCTGCACGGTGTAGGTGTGTCTGTGGTTAACGCCCTCTCCGAAGAGCTGATCCTGACTGTTCGCCGTAGCGGCAAGATTTGGGAACAGACCTATGTTCACGGGGTTCCTCAAGCTCCGATGGCCATCGTCGGTGAGAGTGAAACCACTGGTACCATTATCCACTTCAAGCCCTCGGCCGAAACCTTCAAGAACATCCACTTCAGCTGGGACATTCTGGCCAAGCGGATTCGCGAACTGTCGTTCCTCAACTCTGGCGTCGGCATCCTCCTGAAGGATGAGCGTTCGGGCAAGGAAGAGCACTTCAAGTACGAAGGCGGTCTGCGTGCCTTCGTTGAGTACCTGAACACCAACAAGACCCCGGTCAACCAGGTGTTCCATTTCAGCGTTCAGCGTGAAGACGGCGTGGGCGTGGAAATCGCTCTGCAGTGGAACGACAGCTTCAACGAGAACCTGTTGTGCTTCACCAACAATATTCCGCAGCGCGACGGTGGTACTCACCTGGTCGGCTTCCGCTCGGCGTTGACCCGTAACCTGAACAACTACATCGAGCAGGAAGGCCTGGCCAAGAAGAACAAGGTTTCGACCACCGGCGACGACGCCCGTGAAGGTCTGACCGCGATCATCTCGGTGAAGGTGCCAGATCCTAAGTTCAGCTCGCAGACCAAGGACAAGCTGGTTTCTTCGGAAGTGAAAACTGCCGTGGAACAGGAGATGGGCAAATACTTCTCCGACTTCCTGCTGGAGAACCCGAACGAAGCCAAGGCGGTTGTCGGAAAGATGATCGACGCCGCGCGTGCTCGTGAAGCAGCGCGCAAGGCGCGGGAAATGACTCGCCGTAAAGGCGCGCTGGATATCGCTGGCCTGCCAGGCAAACTGGCGGACTGCCAGGAGAAGGACCCTGCCCTTTCCGAACTGTACCTGGTGGAGGGTGACTCCGCAGGTGGTTCGGCCAAGCAAGGTCGTAACCGTAAGACCCAGGCCATCCTGCCGCTCAAGGGTAAGATCCTCAACGTCGAGAAAGCACGTTTCGACAAGATGATCTCGTCCCAGGAAGTCGGCACGCTGATTACCGCACTGGGCTGTGGTATCGGCCGCGAAGAGTACAACATCGACAAACTGCGTTATCACAACATCATCATCATGACCGATGCTGACGTTGACGGTTCGCACATCCGTACCCTGCTGCTGACGTTCTTCTTCCGTCAGTTGCCGGAGCTGGTCGAGCGTGGCTACATCTATATCGCCCAGCCGCCGCTGTACAAGGTCAAGAAAGGTAAGCAGGAGCAGTACATCAAAGACGACGAGGCCATGGAAGAGTACATGACCCAGTCGGCTCTGGAAGACGCCAGCCTGCACCTGGACGAATCGGCACCACCGGTTTCCGGCGTTGAGCTGGAGCGCCTGGTCAACGAATTCCGTACGGTGATGAAGACTCTCAAGCGTCTGTCGCGCCTGTACCCACAGGAACTGACCGAGCACTTCGTCTACCTACCGGCCGTCTCCCTGGATCAGCTGGGTGACCACGCTGCCATGCAGGAATGGTTGGGTAAATTCGAAGAGCGTCTGCGTATCAGCGAGAAGTCGGGCCTGCTGTACAAGGCCAGTCTGCGTGAAGACAAAGAGCGTAATGTCTGGCTGCCGGAAGTGGAAATCACCTCCCATGGCCTGGCCAGCTATGTCACCTTCAACCGTGACTTCTTCGGCAGTAACGACTACCGCACCGTCACCGCCCTGGGCGCACAGCTGAGCACCCTGCTCGGCGAAGGCGCCTATGTGCAACGTGGCGAGCGCAAGAAGGCGATTACCGAGTTCAAGGAAGCGCTCGACTGGCTGATGACCGAAAGCACCAAGCGTCACACCATCCAGCGCTATAAAGGTCTGGGTGAGATGAACCCTGACCAGCTGTGGGAAACCACCATGGACCCAACCGTGCGCCGCATGCTCAAGGTGACCATCGAAGACGCGATCGCAGCCGATCAGATCTTCAACACCCTGATGGGCGATGCAGTTGAGCCACGTCGTGAGTTCATCGAAAGCAACGCCCTGGCGGTGTCTAACCTGGACTTCTGATCAGGTGTCGATGGGCACATTAAGTGTCACAAGTGGGCGAGTTACTGTCGCTTTCTAGGGAAAACCCCGGCCTTGGTGTCGGGGTTTTTCTTTGTGGCGTAGCCTAGTCAAAGCGATTAACACCATGCTCCAAGCCCTAGTTTGGGTTTTATGGATGATGTGATGGAACATGGTTGCGGCTTCATCGAAACAAACCGCATCCTTGCTTGGCTGCTTGGCTGCTTGGCTGCTTGGCTGCTTGGCTGCTTGGCTGCTTGGCTGCTTGGCTGCTTGGCTGCTGTAGGTGGGCAAAGTTATTTGCCCTTTCGGCCAAAGTTAAGTGGTTTGGCCAAAGTTAGTGACCAGAGAAAACCCCAGCATGTCTTGTATCAGGGGGTTCTTTTGGCTGCTCATAAAGACGCCTATTGATAGACTGGAAAAATTTAGCGCTAGAGATATGCGCTAGCAGTAATTAAAAGGAATTCCTTATGTCCGCCCTTTCCTCCCTGCTCGACGTCTATCGCGCTGCTTCAGCTTCTGAGCGTGAAAAAGGCACCTACTTTGAAGAGCTGATCTGTGCTTACCTGCGCAACGAAGCCACCTACCGTGACCTGTACGACAAGGTGTGGATGTACGCTGATTGGGCCAAAGAACAGGGGCTGGACGGTCGTGATACCGGCATCGACCTGGTGGCACGCACCCAGGGCACCGGCGAGTTCCATGCCATACAGTGCAAGCTGTACGCCGAGGACTACCGCGTCCAGAAGAAGGACATCGATAGCTTCTTCACCGCCTCGGGCAAGGCGCCGTTCTCACATCGTATCATCGTAGCCACCACCAACAACTGGAGCGAACACGCCGAAGATGCCTTGCAGGGTCAGCAGCTTTCGATCAACAAGATCGACCTGCAAGCTCTGGAAGACAGCCAAATCGATTGGGCCAAATACCAGCCCAACATGGCTGTTGCTTTCAAGGCTCGTAAGCAGCTTCGGGATCACCAGATAACTGCGCTGAATGCCGTTGCGGCAGGCTTAAAAGAGGCCGAGCGCGGCAAGCTGATCATGGCCTGCGGCACTGGTAAGACCTTCACGAGCCTGAAAATTGCCGAACAGCAGGCCGGCAAGGGCAAGCGTGTGTTGTTCCTAGTGCCCAGCCTCTCACTACTCTCGCAGACTCTCACCGAATGGACGCAGGAAAGTGAAACCCTACTCCACAGCTTCGCCGTGTGCTCCGACAGCGACGTAGGCAAGAAGCGCAAGGCCGATGAGGATACCCCGCAGGTCTTCGCTCACGAACTGCGCTACCCGGCCACTACCAAGGCAGATCGCCTTGCGGCGGAAATGCTCAAGCGCCACGATGCCGAACACATGAGTGTGGTGTTCTCCACCTACCACTCCATCGACGTTATTAGCCGCGCCCAGCACGAACACGGCCTGGCAGCATTTGATCTGATCATCTGTGACGAGGCCCATCGCACCACTGGCGCCACCTTTGACGACGATGACGAAAGTACCTTCGTGCGCGTTCACGACGGCGATTACATTCGTACCGCCAAACGCCTGTACATGACCGCCACACCGCGTATCTACGGCGACAGCGCCAAGGTCAAGGCCGAGTCCGGTGAAGTCACCCTCTGCTCGATGGATGACGAAGCGCTGTACGGCAAAGAGCTGTTCGTCATCAACTTCTCCGAGGCCGTCCAGCGTGGCCTGCTCACCGACTACAAGGTGCTGGTACTCACCGTCGAAGAGAGCGCTATCAGTCGCCGTCTCCAGGACTTGCTGAAGGACGAAAACAACCAGCTCAAGGTGGACGATGCCGCCAAGATCGTCGGCTGCTGGAAGGCACTGGCCAAACAGGGGCTGGCCGAGCAGTTGGTGGGTGACGATGAGCCCATGAAGCGCGCGGTTGCCTTCTGCCAGGTCATCTCACCGAACTACAAGGGAACCAAGCACAAAGTTAGCTCCATCAACATCGCCAGCATGTTCCAGTCGGTGGTTGAGGCTTATCAGGAGTCCGAAGAAATCTACGAAGCCTCCCGCCTGATCTGCGAGGCCGAGCACGTTGATGGTGGTATGAATGCCAGCCAGAAAGAAGGCAAGCTCAACTGGCTCAAGGAAGAACCCCCGGCCAACACCTGCCGCATCCTCAGCAACGTGCGCTGCCTATCTGAGGGCGTGGACGTGCCTGCGCTGGACGCCGTGCTCTTCCTGACACCGCGTAATTCCCAGGTGGACGTGGTGCAATCCGTTGGCCGGGTAATGCGCAACGCGCCGGGCAAGAAGCGCGGCTATGTGGTGCTGCCGGTGGTCATCCCCGCAGGCATGGAGCCTCACGACGCCCTCAACGACAACCAGACCTACAAGGTGGTCTGGCAGGTACTTCAGGCGCTGCGCTCGCATGACGACAGCTTCGATGCCATGGTCAACAAGCTCGACCTGATCGGCTCAGACCCGCGCAAGATGGAAGTTATCGCCATCACCGACAAGGCCGAGAAAAAGTCAAAAAAATCCAGCGGCACCAGTAACGACAAGGCCGGCAAAGGCCAGTACGGCATTGGTGAGAAACGCTCGAAATATGATGTCGAAGGCCAGATGACCCAGCAAGCCGAGCTGACTTACGAAGTTGGTGAAATCGAGAAGGCCATCTACGCCAAGATCGTCGAGAAGTGCGGCAACCGCCACCACTGGGAAGATTGGGCCAATGATATCGCCAAGATCGCCCGTACCCACATCGACCGTATCCAGGGCATTCTGGATAACTCGGCCAACACCCAGGAAAAGGCCGCCTTCAACGCCTTTTCCGCCGAGCTGCGTGATGACCTCAACGACAGCATCAGCGATGGCGAGATCGTCGAAATGCTCGCCCAGCATCTGGTGACCAAACCAGTATTCGATGCGCTGTTCGACGAATACAGTTTTGCGAGTCAAAACCCTATTTCAAAGGCCATGCAAGGCGTGCTGGATGCGCTCCACGAACACCGGCTAGATAAAGAAGCCGATACCTTGGAGAGGTTCTACGCCAGTGTTCGTCAGCGTGCTGCCGGCATCGATAACGCCCAAGGCAAACAGAAGATCATCGTCGAGCTGTACGAAAAGTTCTTTGCCAATGCTTTTCCTAAGCTGCGTGACAAGCTGGGTATCGTTTACACCCCGGTTCAGGTAGTGGACTTCATCCTCCATAGTGTCAACCACCTTCTGCAACAGGAGTTCGGCCAGACTCTCGGCAGCAAGGGCGTCCATATCATCGATCCCTTTACTGGCACCGGTACCTTTGTTACCCGGTTGATCCAGTCGGGCCTGATCAAGCCGGAAGAACTGCCGCACAAATTTAAGCATGAGATCCATGCCAACGAGCTGGTACTGCTGGCCTATTACATCGCCGCCATCAATATCGAGGCTGCTTACCACGGTGAAGTAATTGACGAATACACACCGTTCGAAGGCATCTGCCTAACGGACACCTTTCAGATGTACGAGAAGGATGATTTGGTAGATGTTCTTCTAGAGGACAACAGTGCTCGACGCAAACGGCAGAAGGAACTAGATATTCGGGTGATTGTGGGAAATCCACCATACTCAGCTGGCCAGAGTAATGCCAACGACAACAACGCCAACGTACAGTATCGAGCGCTGGATGCTCGTATCCGTGATACTTATGCTGCACGTACGGATGCCACGAATCTAAACAAGCTGTACGACAGCTATATACGTGCTATTCGATGGGCCAGTGACCGTATTGGAGACGCCGGCGTGATTGGTTTTGTCACCAATGCAGGGTTTGTCGAGTCCAATACCGCAGACGGTTTGCGCAAGTGCCTGGTAGATGAGTTTTCTAGCCTCTATGTGTTTCATCTGCGCGGTAATCAGCGCACCAGTGGCGAAACATCACGCAAGGAAGGTGGCAAGATCTTCGGCAGCGGTAGTCGTGCACCTATAGCCATCTCCCTGCTGGTCAAGAATCCAGCTGCGAAAGCTCACGGGCAGATTCATTTCTACGACATTGGCGACTACCTCACCCGCGAGGAAAAGTTGGAAAAGATCGCCAGCTACATAAGCGTGGCAGGAATTGAGCAGTGGCAGCAGCTCATCCCGGATGAGCACGGTGACTGGCTCAAACAGCGTGATAACAGTTTCGGCCAGTTCATGGCGCTGGGGGATAAAAGCGACAAAAGCGCTGAAACATTGTTTGAGAGCTATTCAAGGGGACTTGAAACGGGCCGAGATGCGTGGATCTACAACTGTTCCAAATCTGTTTTGAAGAAAAACGTCGGAAACATGATTGAGTTTTATAACTCAGAGGTCATTCGGTTGCAGAGCGCCACGCCTGGATTAGACAGAAAGGCTCGTGAACAACTGGTAAAAGATTTTGTGAGCACCGATAGCACAAAGATTAGCTGGACGCGTGGCTTACGCTCGGACTGTGCCGCTGGCAAGCTAGCCACCCTCAATCCTAACGGGGTGACTATCAGCCTCTACAGGCCGTTCACGAAGCAATATGCATACTTTGATCGCATGCTCAACGCCTACGTAAATCAGATGCCTCGAATTTTCCCCCGCTTTACACAAGGAAATGTGGGGATCTGTGTTCCAGGCTTGGGGGGCGACAAGGGGTTCTCCGCGCTCATAACCGATAACCTACCGGACTTGAACTTGGCTCCAGGAATGGGGGGATATCAGTGCTTCCCGTTATACCTTTATGACGAAGTAACACCAGCAAATGGAGACCTGTTCAGCGCAGAAGTCGGCAGCGGACTGCACCGCCGCAATGCCATCACCGATGTTGGGTTGGCACATTTCCAGAGTGCATATACGAGCGAGGCCATCAGCAAGGAAGACCTGTTCTACTATATCTATGGCCTCCTGCATTCGCCGGACTACTGTGAGCGCTACGCCGATAACTTGAGCAAGGAACTACCACGCATTCCGCCAGTGAAGACAGCTATCGATTTCTGGGCCTTCAGTAAGGCGGGCCGCGCCTTGGCTGAACTTCACTTGAATTACGAAGCCGTTGAGCCATATCCGCTGACTATCGAGGCCAAGGGCAGGCTCACCGACGCCGACTACCTCGTGGAAAAGATGAAGTTCGCCAAGAAGGGCGACAAGACCACCGTCGTCTACAACCACCGCATCACCCTCAAGGGTATCCCTGAGGCGGCGTGGGACTACGTGGTCAACGGCAAGGCCGCGCTGGACTGGGTGATGGAACGTCAAGCTGTGCGCACCGACAAAGCCAGCGGCATCGTCAACGACGCCAACGACTGGGCCACCGAAACCGTGGGCAACCCCAAGTACCCACTGGAGCTGTTCCAGCGCGTGGTCACAGTGAGCTTGGAAACCATGAAAATCGTGAAGTCCCTCCCCCCCCTCGATATCTGATCGAGAGCATGTCACCGGCTTGCCAAAATAGCCGGTGACATTTCCCAGTTGAATCCTTCCCCGTAACTCAGGTAAAACTATTAGCGCTGGGTGTTACCGCCCAGGTGCTCTTTAAACATGGTTATCAATCGGGCTTGCAGTTGGTGGTCAGGAAACTGACCAGCTTTGGTGTTCTCCAGAGCTACCTTCGCCACACACCTGTCGTCATCCCGATGGTCTCAGCGCTGAGGGTTTCGTGGCAAACGTCACGAGGCCGTCTGCGAGGTTCCATCGGATAATCGACAGAAATGCGGCGGACGGCTTATCAAGGACTTGATAAGCAGAACTGTGGTTTGTAGCGGCATCTTCAAGGTTCCTTTCGGCCCGGAATGCTTGGCGGCGGGGCATGTGCCCGGTCGACAGGAAATTAACCATGAGTTTTTTAAAGAAGACGGCTGGCCGTAAGGCCAACCTGTTAACGCACAATATTGAAGATGCCCGCGTCACCGTACAATCGGCGCCGAAGGAACGGAGCCAGCGGCAATGGATCGCAAGGTCGAAGATAGCAGCCAATTGGCTCGCGAAATTCTTCCTAGGTCGAGTTGCTGTCTGGATTTGGAATAACGCTGGGAGTATCTGGGATTGGCTTCACAGTAATGTAGGGCCGTTCCTATGACGCAACAAACCACATCATTCGAATTCTAGTGAGGCCGATCCAGTGATCGGCCTCACGTCATTTCGGGGACAGGAAATGGATGCTCCGCTTTATCCCTTCAAACCGATCTACAGCCTGAAGGCGCTGTCGTTGACCCTTGGCGAGCCCGCCGATCTCCTCGAAAGCTTGGCCAAGCGCAGCTCCAATCTGTATCGCTATGTACTGCAAGCGAAGAAAGACGGCACCCCCCGTGACACCTACGATGCTTACCAGCCGCTGAAAAGCATCCAACGGAAAATCGTAGACCGTTTACTAGCGCGTGTTCGCTTCCCGGAATATCTCCATGGCGGGATCAAAGACCCTGTGAACCGCCGAAGTATTTATTCCAATGCCAAAGTCCATGGCAACGCTAAATGTGTGCTGTTACAAGACATCAAGGACTTTTTTCCTTCGATCAAGGTGCAGCATGTACAGCAGATATTTGAGAGGCTCTTTGGTTTTTCCGAAGAGGTTTCGAATCTACTAGCCCTACTGACCACCCGTAATGGTGTTGTGCCACAGGGGGCCAGTAGCAGTGGCTATTTAGCCAACCTAGTGTTCTGGGATGTCGAACCCATGCTGGTGGCCAGACTGGAAGTGCGGGGGCTGAATTACTCGCGATTTGCCGATGACATCACGATCTCGTCCCCGACACCGCTGAATTCAGCAACGCTAACAAAGCTGGTCTCAGCGGTGACTCGGATGCTGGCAGAGAAAGGTTGCTATCAGAAACGCTCCAAGCTGCATGTTCGCAGGCGCGGGCAAACCTTGAAGGTGAAGGTCATCGATGAATTCGTGCCTTTGACCGTGACGGGACTAACCATCTTTAACCAGGCTCCTGGCATACCCAAGGCCGAACGCAAGGCGATACGGGCAGCCGTAAAACAGTTGGAGGATCAGGCGGAGCATGGCGCGACCTGGGCTCAGCTAGAACCACAGGCTCGTCGAGTGATGGGGCGTATTGGCCGATTAATTGCCTGTAAACACCCCGATGGTGAACGGTTGAAGCAACGGCTGCATACACTCAAGGCCCGTAGCCAGGTTGCACTTCTGGATCGCTACGCCGCAGCACAGCCGGAATCTGCACTTTCAGTCGAGTGACTACAGCTCGACGGTCAGGCTCTTAATTCCGAGCCCTTCACAGAAGCGCCCACCGCCGTCAGTGAGCGCAAATACCTCACCGGTTCACGCCTTGAGTGCACCGGCAGCCATTTCACGCCGAGGCGCAGTTCCAGGTGCCAGGCCTCGCCGTCGCGCAGCACGCGAAACTCCCGCGCCGCCCCGGTCTCGACCAGCGCCGCCAAGGTGTCCTGCTCGATGGCTTTGCGCATGCGCTGGTTCTCCGCTATTCCGTCAAACCATGCCCCACCCTTCTGGTATAGCGCATGACCGAGATACGGTCTCCGCAGTGGCAGCGGTGGTCGACCGAGCCCGACGTCAACGTGGGGGCGGATTTAACCTAACGTCCAATTACGCGAAGCGCGCCAATTCCAGATAGCCGGAACAATCTCGTCCTAGCCACAGCACTAATGGGTGCGGCGAAAAACTAGGGTTGCGAAACGGCTCACAGCGACGCACGCAATCCAAATCCGCTATCGGGTTGCTCACTAACGTGGTGCCACGCATGTTCCCCCAACGTGGATATCACTTGCTCGTATACCGACGGGTGCGGATGCTCATAGGAATTAGGCCCAGCAGCAGCGACGCATGCATGTAGGTTGGGAAAGCCCCGTATGAGTCTCTGTGAGAAATTTCGCTTAGAGCCGTGGTGCGGCAATACAAGTACTCCCACCCGGTCACGCAACGCAACAAAGTGATTCAATAAAGCCAACAGTCTTCCTTGATATGCAAGCTCAGCATCGCCAGTAGCGAGCCAACCAATCTCTAGTGGTGATCTTGTATGGGGTCTTGTGAGGAGGCTGAACGGGAGCTGAAGTCGGGTGATCATCGGCCGTTGTTGGGGACCCGCATAGAGCGACATTGAGATACTGTTGGTACCGACCCACAACGTTCTGTAGCACTCTTTCAGCAGGGCACGACCTTTTTCATCACGCGCATGGCGCACAATCGCTGACCGGGTCAGGCGCCCTCCGAACTTAGCTTTGAGCGCCTCGATGAAAGCCTGCATTCGGGACCTAGAAGGTTTGTGCGCATAGGGGGCCAACAGCCAGTCGAGCTGCGAACCATTCACGTCAATGCTGATCGCAGCCCCTGCTGCAATATCCTGCGCGATACCGTTCTTCACGGATCGCCGCTTAACTGCTGACGGAGGCCATTTCGTGTTGATGCTACCGGTTTCCCCCGGTCGGGGCTCCTCTCGGCCAGGTTCTGGTAAACGCCATTCGCTCAACGATTGGCTGCGATCTACCGTTCGCACAAAACTGACCGTACCAACACCACGGCCAATCAGCCATTTCGCCGGATCGACCACAAACTCCAGAAAGGTTCCGGATAGGGCCCCTGTCGCTAGGTCACGGATTATGGCGACCGCGTAGTCGGCTGCATTTAGATAGGGAAGTACCACCTCACCTACCGTCGTTGCCGCAAGCAGGCGGTCTACGCCATTGACATGGTCACTGTCCAAGTGGGAGAGAAACAGTAGGTCAATCGGGCCTTGAGCCGCGACAGTGAGAATCTCCTCCTTGAGACGATCCTGTTGGTTAGAGCCACAGTCATAAACCCAGCGCAATGTCGCATTTCCCGACTGAAGCTGACCGCTGAACATCCCGCCTTGCCCAACGGGATGCTGAATCATGGTGACATCCATGCGTACTTCTTCCTTATGTTGAATAACTACAAGCCTGTCGCTGGCTCCTAATTGTTCGGTGGGTGCCACTCGACCAGTTCATCTCAAGTCATTGTCCCCTGGCAGGCCTTGCTTTGACAAAAGCCTATCGAACGAGGGTTCAGCCTTTTCGTGCCATCCACACTTTCTGGATCGCATCCCGCATCTCTTCCGAGGCATTGAACACTGTTTGCCGGAAGCGGTTGCTGGCTCCAGTTGAGGCATTGATCTCGTAGGCTTTGGGTGCGCGCGCCGACCAGTGCTCCGGATCAGGTAACGCCCACTCAAATTGGAGCGGGACAAAGAACTGCTCGTCCGCATCCCCGCAGTAATCAGTGATCTGCACACTTCCCGTTGCCTTGCCTTTGGCGATCACCCCAACGCTCGTGTGATATAGGAACACTGTCGACCCTTTGCCGATGCGACGCACCGCATTCTTACGGTCATAGTAAGCTGCCGCCTTACCTTTCTTGCCATCGCCGAGCATGTCGCGCCAGGCATCGACCATGTACGTGCGGTTGGTGTTGACGATGAAAATTCCAGGATTGGTCTCCATCAAAAGATCCAACTCGGGATTGTAGGTGTCGAATTGAATGAACGGCTTGCCTTCCACGCGATACAGCTTGTAGGTAAGGCTGTCGATGTGGACGCCTTTTTTCGACCAATATTGAATGGCCTCCAGCGTGTCACGGTCCACGCCATTGGTCACGACAACGAAACGCTGATCTTGATTGAACTCTTGTTCTTTCAGGGGCGCCTCAAGTCCAAAGTACTCTTGGTGACTCGCACTCAAGGTACCTTGCAAACGTTGCTGGCTCTGGACCATCGCCTCCAGTTGGGCATAGGTGTAGCGACCGAATTTCTGCCCATAACGCATGACCTGAAGTAAGTTCTCAGCACTCGATTGCCAGCGTTTCAACTCGAAAATGAACAGGTTTCCCCTGCGGTCGAGCGCCAAGATATCGGCCTCCTCCTGGAACTGTCGCTCCTGGGCCAGCAGCATCAGTTGCTCTTCCGGGATCAACTCCACGAGATGCGAGGCCAGGAACTCCTCAATATGCTTTTCGCTAATGCCCAAGGCGTCGGGACGCTCGATAGGTACGCGACGACTGTCAGACAGAGCAGGTACGGTCAGCTCATACAGCATTGGTGCTAATCCTTAGCTTCGCGACATGCGGGCACAATGATGGCAACTTTGGTTTAGCTGGGTAGTTTGCCCATCGGATAGGATCGTGGGTAGTGGTGAATGTCAGAGGTGTTTCACACACATGGTGCCGGCGCTATCGCGTGGTTTTTTCTTACATGGCGAGAGCCGCGCAGTTGGCCGCTCTGCTCAGGATTGGTTCTGTTCCGGTCAAGTTATCCCGGACACGGTCTACGGCAGCTCACGCTGCCCGCTGCTTCGTAGCTATTGACACCGACCTGCATTCAGAGCTTCCAAAGCGCCGCAGCAATCCGTGATTGCTTCTGACGCAACCGGTCAATCTCCCATTGCACTGCCGCTTCTTCCGCCAGCGCTTCACTGGCCATGCCCTGTTGCACAATGTTCAGCGCCGGTATTTCCATTGCTTTGAGTGCTGAACCCTGAAGGGTGGGCGTGCTGCTACCCACGACCAATCGGCTGAGTTGGGCTTGGCCCATGGGCGAGCGTAAGTACACCATCAGCGCGCCAGGATCGTACTTTCCCGGGGCGCGCGCGCGCAAAATGGCCAGCGACTGACCGGCGACCCAGCCTCCGGCCCCGCTGCCGGGTGCCGACTTCACGAGGCCGACCTTCCCCACTGCCCCCTTCATGCAGATCAATACGTCGTCCCGCTCGACAAAATAGCTCAATGCTTTCGGTGTACTGAGATCGAACAATGAGTCTTTGCTAGCGCCCTGCACATGGCCGTAGTCGGGCAGGTCTGCTGCTTGGATTTCTTTTACTGGCACCCCATGTGCCGTCGTTGCGTACTGGCGGGCGCGAACGATATCGAAGTGATCGAGCAATTTGGTCGTGGGTTGTGTGGCCAGCAGGACGTCCAGTTTGTGCGTCTGGTCGTCGAGTACATAGCGACTCACTTCCAGGTTGCATTCGTCCCGTGGAATGTCGTTGACGGCCATTTTCACTGCCATGGCATTGTTGTCGCGATCTCTCACCTTTCGTAGCAGTTGCGGCAATCTGATCAGCTCAGTGCGTTTTTTAGGCGTGCTGGCCATGAACTCATCCGTCACGTTCACGAATCGAATGGTGTCTGACGGTGTCACGGTATCGAGAATTAGCACTGAAGCGGCAGCAGCAGATCCGGCAAACAACCCGCCCGGCAAAGCAATGACCGAGTGGATCATGCGCTTCTGAAGCAAATCAGCTCGAAGCAACCGTTCAGCGCCAGCATTGAACAGCGCACTGTTGGGAACGACCGCAATGATTTTGCCACGGGTCTGCGCAAGGAGATGCCGCAGGTTCAGTACGATGCTCGACTGCGTCTTTTCCGGAAAACGCTCGTGAAGATCATGTTCCACATCCTTGAGGGCATAGCGCCGTCCGTGTTCAAGGATGCTCAGGCTGACTGGAAAACGTTTGAGTTGGCCCTGCTCGGTCAAGGTGGGCATTAACACCGGATCGTTCCGGTGAACATCAGCACGAGCACCACTCAATTGCGCCAGGACCAGTTCTGCCGCCACGGGCGCGGAGGATTCCGCCCAGCAATCAATATTTTTGCGGCTACAGCGCGCCGCCAGTTGGCCGGAATTTTCCCACGGTAGGTAGACCTGGGTCGGTGAGTCAGAGGTCGCGAGTGAAACCAGGAAAGTGGCAAGACTGGGGTCGTAAGCGCTGTATGCCAAGTTCTTATCGGACGACCAATACAGCACATCATCCGCATTCCAATCGCGCAGCTGCCCTTGCTCCTCCAGCCATATGGCCTGTTGGATCAGCAGCGGCAGGTGCTGTGAGAGCGTTGGTTCGGACGTCGCAAGCGTGTGACCCAGTTGCGGGGAGATCAACGGCTGCACACGTCTGAAATTGTCTACCTGCGCGTTCGGGGACAGCTCAAGTTGACTGAACAAGCCGAGATCAGCCGGCAATTTACCGAGCCGCGACAAACGCGCCCATGCCGTGATTTGCAGAGCCAGTATGGTCGCGTCGGCCGCAGGAAAGGCCATAACGACGCCGACCAATGCGTTGAAAATTTGCTCGTCCCGGGTCATCAGCGTCACACAGGTGTAGAGAGAATAGACACACAAGGCTAGTCGAAACCGGCTGAGCAGTCAAAAAAGTATTGACTACTTTTTTGTGCGTGGTTATGCTTCCGGTCATCGAGGTATGATCGTTTGTCGCGTACCAGTTGCATGAGGGTGTCTGTGCCAGCTTGGATGGCTCGCCATTAATCCCGGTTGATCGATAACCCAAGGGTGATTACTGAGTTTTTTTCCTCGTAACACATAGCCACTAGTCGGAAATTTTCTCTGGGTTCTTTATTTATTATATATCTCTGAAATTTAAGACTTTTTATAATCAGTTGAAATCCGCTGATAATTTCAGTTTGATTGTTTTTGTTTCTATTACAGTATTCGATTTTTATAGTTACTTAGATATTAAGTCATTTGACTTTCTCCTACGGCGAATAACACTTTCCCGTGCATCGTAGGAGCACCCGCATGATCCGAGACATCGATAGCCCCACTTTCGCCAGAGATGTTGCTCGCAGAGTTCATCGCGGTCGACGTGCACTCGTGCTCAAGTCGCTGAAAGGCAAAGGCGGCGAATTGCGCGTTGAGAGCGGCCTTGAGCGCGATGTGGGATTGATGCTGGACATTGATCCGCGTGTAAGCGAGCTTGCCGCGCAACCCTTCACGCTCGAATTGCAGAGCAACTCCGTACTGCCTTCCCGCCAGGATTACCTCAAACGCCCAGGCGTGAAACCGCGCTTCTACACCCCTGACTTCCTCTGTCGGCTGGATGATGGCAGCGTATTGGCCATTGAAGCCAAGCATTCTCGGTTTAGTGCGGCATTCGAGGCTAAGCGTGAGGCGATCGAGAAATGCCTGAATTCGTACGGTATTGGCTTCATGCTCGTGTTGGACACCGCCGTTTCGCCTACGGTCATGCAGGCGCTGTCCAGCCTGCACTTGCTCCGAGCAGGCTATCTTGAGCCACTTCGTTCCACAGCGGAGACAGAGATCAGCGCCCTGCTCAACTCCGCAACCTGCTGGTCGGTCGAGGAGCTTGCCCTGCGCTTGACGTCTGGCCGCGTCGGCGTGCTTGCGGGGCTGCTGGCTGGACTATTGAGCGCCGACTTTTCCAAATCGCTCTTCTCGCCCACCAGCGAAGTTCACGCGGCCTATGGCGATCTGTCGCACTTTCAGTTTTTGCAGGTGCGCCCATGAGTCGCGCGCTGGCGGTCGATAGCATCATCTTGGAGCGCGACCAAGTGCGCCGGGTGGTGTCCATTCGCCCCGAAATTTCCCAGATCGTTTTGCAAGGGTCGCTAGGCGAAGAGTTCGTGTTGAGAATCGACGATTTTCAGCAGCGGTTCGCACAGGGTCAGTATCGCCGCAGCTACGGTCCAACAGTATCCGCTGTCCAGCCCATGCCGGTGCGCAACCTGACGCAGACGGAGCGTGGTGGGCTCGACCAACGACTAGAGCTGCTCGAATACATTGAAGAGGCGCGTCGTGATGGCTGTTCCTGGACGGCGACGATTGAGCGTCTTCAAGCCCACTGTGTCGAGCACAACCTGGCCCTACCCTCCATGCGGACGATTCAGCGCTGGCGCAAATCATCCGCTCTTGCTGGTTCAACGGACCAACTGGCACCCCGTTTCAGCGCCCGTGGTAACAAACGTCGGATGCAGACCCCGGATGATCTGGATTTCGAAGAAACCGTGGTCGATGAAATCATGCGGTCGTATTTTCACACCGACAAGTTCAATGTCACCCAGATCACCAAATTGGTGAATGATCAATGTCGGACGCGCGCAGCCCAACGCAATACCCGATTTCGTGGGATTTCGCGCCGCAGTGTTTCTCGTCGTATCCGTGAGTTGGAGCAGACGCTTATTGCCTCTGGCCGTGTCTCGAAAGCCACACATGATCAGGAGATGCGAGCGGCCATCCGCAAGTTGTTGGTGGAACGCCCCTACGAACGGGTGGAAGTCGATGCTACGCCCTTGGACGTTTTTTGCTGCGATGCGCATGGCCAGTTGATTGGCAAGGCTAACTGTTATGTGGGTATCGACGCGGCCTCCGGTGGGGTAGTCATGGTGAAATGTTGCATCGGGAAACCCTCGCAGGACTTTGTGCTGTCGGCGTTGGAGTTTTGCTTTTCACCTAAAGGCGAGGCGTTCAGCGAGCGCTACGACCTGAATCACCCGTGGTTGGCGCCGGCGGCGATCGAGACGATGGTGCTCGACAATGCGCAAGAGCATCACGGCGGTCTGGTATTGAGCGCACTGCGCTACTTGAACACCACCATCGACTACCCCATGGCTGGCAAGCCCCAAGCCAAGCCCTTCATTGAGCGGTTCTTCGGCACGCTGAAAGCCGGCCTGATCAATACGCTGCCAGGCTCCACCAAGTCCCAGTCGAAATTCGAGCGTGATCCGATTGGTCGTGCGATGAAGGAGCGCTTGTATACCGTCCAAGAGTTGGAGGCCTTGATCATCAAGTGGGTCGCAGACGTGTATATGCAGACGCCTTCTCAACGTCTGGAGTACCGCTTTGAACCAGGCTGCTCGCCGGCACGGGCCATGGAGTTGTTGAAACAACGCTACGTCCTGATACCACCACCGGATCCTGAAGAGTTTAGGAATGCTTGCTTGCGCTACAACGTGGATGAACTGACGCTGAGCCGAGAGGGTGTCTGTTACCAAACCATGACGTACAACAGCCATGAATTGAGCAAGCTGTACCAACGCAGGGGGCAAAAAACCAAGGTCAAGGTGCGATTCAATCCGCTCGACTGCCGCTCGGTTTTTGTGGTCGACCCCAGTGATGCTGGCGTATTGATCGAAGCCCACAACCGCCTAACGGCCATGCCTCTGATTAGCTTTGAGGAGGCCCGAAGGATCCGCCGTGTGCTTAGGAAGTCCGATGCCGAATTGTCGGGCGAGAACTATCAGATCGTGCACATGCAAATGCTTCGGGGAATTCGTGAACGGGCAGCTGGGGGGGGCATGAAGGATCAGAATCTCGCTGCCCGAAGTCTGGAGCGCGAAGAAAAGCGGCTTGAGACGCAGCGTCAAGAACCACCCCGGCCAGTTGTTGAGGCGATCACTGAAACACCGTCATCGGTGGCCACGCTCACGGCTGCGCCGCGCCGTAAGAAATCAGGCCAAGGAGACGCCGAATGAATGCGCTGGTGAAGTACGAGTTGATCGAGCACGCCACATTCAGTCAGGCATTGGACCGTTTGGAGTCCACGGTCAAGCGCGGCCTGGCCGGCGAATCGTTGATTCTGCCGATCTTCGGCCCGACTCGGGTGGGTAAAAGTGAATTGGTCAAAACGGTGATGGCAGACCATCCACCAAAGGTTGTCGGCGGGATTCGGCAGATGCCGATCGTGCGGGTGGTGACGCCGGTTAATCCGACCCGTCGCTCATTGCCTATCGCCTTGCTGGAAGGCCTGGGTTCCCCCCGCTACAGCCGTTCCAGCTCGGAGGAGCTGACCCGGATGGCCTGCGAGTTGATCAAGATCACCCAGACGAGAGTCCTGATCTTCGACGAAATGCAGCATTTTGCCGAGCGTGGTTCTCGCACCGCCGCCCGGGAAGCGGCGGACTGGTTGAAGGTGCTGGGCGAAGAAATGAACCTGACCTTGGTACTCACCGGATTGCCCTTGGCAAACGAGGTCCTGATCCGCAATGAACAGCTGCGCGACCGCGCTGAAGCCGTGTTCGAATTTCGGCCCTACAACTGGAACGATAACAATGAGCAACTGGCGTTTCGTGGTGCTTTGTTGTCCTTGAGCGAAGCCTTTATTGACGCAGGCTGGAGCGTGCCCGATGCGAGGGACCTGGACTATGCCAAACGTGTTTATGCGGCCTGTCTCGGTCGAATTGGCATGTTGGTGAAGTTGTTTCACGCTGCGGAGCACTTGGCCAAAGATCACAGCATCACTCTGAAGACGCTGGTTCGCGCCTATGCCGAAGCGGTGAATACCCGGTTTCTTGAGTTCAACCCCTTTGAAGGCAATCCGCCTGTAGAAAGTCTTCTGGGACAGGGCTTCGCCAAGATGCTGATCGAGTCTCACATGGCCATGCCTAAAGGTGTACTTCAAGGAGTAAAGCCATGAGTTTGATCGTTCGTCTTCAACCGCATTCTGACGAGTCCCTGCATGGCTTCCTGAGGCGTGTAAGTGAGCATAACTGGGCCCCAGGGGTTAAGTCGCTCTTGGCCAGCTTCGGGATGAAGTTCCGGTTGACCTACAGTGAGACTGAGCTTGCCCGACTCGCAGCGGAGTTGGACGTCGATGCCGTGGATTTGGCTATTCGCCAACTGGCTCCAGACAGCAGCAACGTGATGCTCCGACCGAAATACCAGTGTCGCAATGGCGACAAAGTCTGTCCGCAGTGTATGGCGGACAAGGCTTATCAACGCCTCGGGTGGAACCATGTACTGGTGACCGCTTGCCCACGTCACAACATCCAACTTGTGGCCAGTTGCGTGGCCTGTGGCCAAGGCATCAATGCTGACAGTCCGCTTGATCGCTGTGCGTGTGGTCAGGCCTACGCTCTGGGCTCAACCGTCACGGCCAGCGAGGAGTCGCTGGCGCTGTCAGCGTTTTTGCTGGGTATTGAGCACCCGGCCCGGCACTCACTACCAGCGGCATGGCGCACGGGCTCACCGCCCGCCAATGTAGTCGACCTCCTCTATCTGCTCGGCAAGCATTTTACGGTCAAGTCCGAGGACTCCCGCGAGAACAAATCCTCGCGTGGCAAAGCGTCGGTCGGTGCATTGATCGTATCGGTGCAAACCGGCTTTGGCCTCCTGTGGTCATGGCCGACGCGCTTCGACGAGGCCCTGGGCGCTCGACTGGCCAGTACTGAAGGCCCCGGTCTGGCCAAGCGCCTGGGCGGTTGGTACCGCGAACTGCATCAGCGCTATACCGATCCCGCGTATGACTGCCTACGGGAAGCGTTGGTCCAGCACCTGTCCCAGAACTTTGACGGACACCTCAACCTGAGAATCAGCACCATTGATCCGCAACACCTACAGGACAAGTGCTGGCTGTCTTCGGAAGAAGCTGGACGCCTGATCGGTATAGGCTCGGAGCTGGTTCGATCTGCCGTCACCACAGGAGAGATCAAGGGCAAAGTGACCGTTAAAGGCAAGAATCGATTCGTGTCGATTCACCGCGATGTCGTGCAGAAAGTCCGCCAAGATCGCCTTCGGTTTTTGACCACCACGGAAGTCCGTCGTCGGCTGGGTGTCAGCAAGCTGGTTTTTGAACGGCTCATGCAATCTGGAGCGTTGGATAGAAAAACCAAGTCTCAACGTCCGCCACTGGTTTCCGCAGAATTTCTTGCGGCGGATGTCGAGGCGCTGGTGGCTCGCCTTCATCAGGGTATTCAGCATAGAGATGTGGATAAGTCGACGTGGACTGGACTCCAAGATATTTCGATCAGACGAGGTATTCCGGACAGGGCTATTTGCCTGGTCCTGCAAAAAATACTGCACCAAGAAATCCTCCCCGTTGCGGTCATCGCCGGAGTACCGGGCATCTCTGGACTTCGCTTCGACATGGACGAACTCAAAGCATGTTTTGACGATGAACAGCCAGAAATGGTGTTGAGCATCACCCAGCTCGCACGGATGCAAGGTTGGAAGCATGAATCCATTAAGGAATGGATTGAGACAGGTCTTCTGACCGCTCGCAAAGAGTCAGTCAACGGCAAACAGCATTGGGGGATTCCCCTGGCTGATCTGTTGAAGTTCATGTCGGAGTTCGCGGTGCTCGCCGATCTTGCCCGCCGAACAAGCACTCGGTCGATCTGGCTGTTGAATCGATTGAAGCCCGCAGGGGTTAAGCCTGCGCTGGCCCCCAGAACGGGCCAGGGAACTTGCCGTGGCATGTTGCTTCGCATTGACGACCTGGTAAGTGCTGCGCAGTCCAGCAAACGCGCACAACCCAGTGCTTGTACCGCGTCAGCGTAATGCGATGGTTTGCGTAATGTGGAACGGGTTGCACAAAACCACCCTGCCTCCGATAGCTGAGGCTTGGCTTAAACCGGTAGTTCAGGAGGCAAGCAATGTTCAGCGCCAGTCGTTATGCATTACGCCAGTTGGCACGCGCTACGCGTACTGAATTCGAGGGGCCGGTCACGGGTTACATCATCAATGCGCGGATTGTGGCGTGTTGCTGTGTAGGGCAGGTATACGGTCATGCCAGAGCGAGAGCCGATGGCTGGTTTCAAGATGGGCATACCATCCGCACCTCCGATATTTTCCGCCTCGAAGAATGCCGGCGTCATTGGATTTGTGAAACGGAGAGCGGCAGCCGTTATGTGATTGTCAGCTTTGCCCGAGCGGGTGGCCGTCGATCTTTGGACGTGTTCATCGAGATTTTGCAGAAAGGGTTTCATCCGACCGCTCGCCACCGTCATTGAGGGCCGAGGGATTGAAGGTTCAAGGTGTTCTCACGTCAGCATCGCCGCGCATGCTGATTGACGGTGTGAGGTAACCTTGAGGGTATCGCTTACCGCGCCGTAGTGGGTAGATCGTTAGATTTGGGGGCAGCATGAAAGGGTTGAGTAAGTTGACGCCGCATAAAAAAAGCCTGCTGCTCACCGCCCTGCTGGAGAACTACCCCAGAGCGTACATTACGGGTTACGTGCTGGACGCCTACATCAGCAACTATTGCGTGGTCGGGCGGGTGTATAAGAGCCGTGTCTACCCCGATGGAACCTTGATCCTTTCCGAGTCGATCACTCAGGTCTTTGACTACACACGCCGGTACCTGATCGAAACCTGTGATCACGAGTGCTTTTTGGTGGTGAGCTTTCATTCTCATGGCGGGCGACAATCCCTGGAGCATCTACTCGCGTTGTTCAGTAGCGCGGCCAAGGCGGGTTCACGTTATTACCTCCACTGATCCATTGCGAGGGTCGGACGGCAGCGCACCTAGCGGTGAGGCGCTGACGGGCACCGACCCCGTTGGAGCAACAACAATGCGGAGGGGAAAAGGTGATGAGCCATCAGCGCTGTGACCAAGCGAAACCTCAGGCAAGCGGTGGCGTTTGGGCAACGCTCGGAGTACCGGAAAGTGGGGCCGAACTGTTGATGCTGGTTCAGGCCGGATTTCCCTTTACGATGATGGGGCCCTTGTCTCAACTTTTGAACATGACGCCGCTGCAACTCGCACGGCATTTACGGATGTCCTCCAGCACGCTGAGGCGTCGACGGTTGGCAGGCCATTTCAGCCCGGAAGAAAGTGACCGTCTCTATCGCACGGCCAGGGTCGTGGTGGCAGTCTTGAAACTGTACGAAGGTAACGTACACCAGGCGTTGCGCTGGATGACCGAGCCGCAATACGGCTTAGGAGGACGCCGTCCTATCACCTTGTTGATGACCTCTGTCGAGTCCGACGCCGTCTTGGAGTTGATAGGACGTTTAGAATACGGCGTCCTGGCCTAGAGCGCTGAGCGGCAAAGCCGAGTCGCCCAGGCCTCGAACGTGCATTTGTCGTGCGTTGGCTATTGAGGACGGAGTGTCGTGTGCAGGGTGGCCAAAGAAATGCTGAAACAGCATCACTCACGCTGGCGCTAGTTGCGTCAGCAATTGCCCTTCCACTAGAAAAGCGTCCTCCGCTGTCATGCCGTTCATGATGTTTTCGATAATGGCCTCCCGCAAGACGCGAATCTCTTTCGGGTAAGCATTGGCATGCTGGGCGTAGTGTGTCGACATCAACTGCTTGGCCTGTTCACGAGACACGCGTTTAACGGGGGTGACGGCCTTTTCGCTGGATTGTCCGTACAGATCAAACGCGCGGTCCACCTCGGACCAATCGAAAGCAAAGCAGCGTTGTTGTTCGGCGAGGCAATCGTGCTGCCACATGGCACTGCCAGGGTACTGATCCCCGGCGCTGACGATGATCAAGGTCAAACGCGGCAGGTCGCGCTCTGCCACAAAGTCGTAGATCACCCACAGGATGCGCCCCATGCGCACCGGGATCAGGTTGGCCACCCGTTGATCATCCGGGTAGCGCACCTGGGCGCGCTCGATCAGCTGCTTGTAGGTCAAAGTTTGGCGAGCGGTGGCGAGTTCGATCAGCAGCGGGTACAGCAGGCGGGCGAGTTGGACATCCAGCAAGGTGCGAGCCATGGTGCATTCCTTTGAGGTTTTGGGTTGGTGCCGCACTACTCAACCGCTCGATAGCGTGGGCGGGACAGCGTGCCGGTAACGACTGGGCTTATTCCAAAGCCAGCTCGATGATGACTTTACCGTTGTTTGTCTCAAGCTTTACGATAGTGCAGGTGTTGAGGCCGATGCCCAATAGCGCTTCCAGTCCATCTTTGACGCAGGTCTGGACTGCCAGCGGAGTGACCGCACGCAAGGCATCGGCGGCGTTGCCAGCGGGCCGCACGGCAGCCCCTGCCGGTGCAGTGATGAGAGTCTGGGCAAAGTTCACCAGGGCTTGGACCCGCGAGGCTTGGCCCGAGTTGTTTTCGCGCCAGCGGCGCACGCCCTGTTCGGTCACATCGGCCGCTTCACCAATTTTTTTATAGGATAGGTGGGTGTGGGCTTTGATGCTCTCGACCAAAGCGGCGGTGCCGTGGATCAGATCACCCTCGGTGGTGAGTTGGTTCAGTGCGGCTTTGATGGTGTCGACCATGGTAATACCCTGTTTGGCAAACTGTTGATATAGTCTTAACGGTACGTAAGCCGTTGGGAACTGTCAATGTCTGTTTGCCAACACTTTGGTTTACACCTATGGGTGGTTAGCCTGTGACGTGCGATGCCGACTTGGGCCCTCTCACAGGAGCTGAGGGAGCCGGACCGCTTCCCGGGTGCGTGGCTAGGGGCCGGGCCGGTGGATTCGAACCGCGCTGCGCATAATCGAACTTGTTAAATCGCAGAGCGTTTCATCCGCAAGGTGGTTCAGATCAAGAGGCAATTGTTTGATCGTGTGTGGCTGCTGGCGGAAGAATCGGTCACTCCCGTTCAGGCTTCCTTGCGTCTGAGCTGATCGCCTCCATGATCGCTGTCAGCTCCTCCAGGAGTTCGCCGTGGCAGCGATTTAAATAGCCCGAAATGGCTTCATTGCGTAGTAGGCGAGCGAGATACCCTTTTGCAACGACTAAAATCAGCATCGTCTCTCCAAGCGTGTCTTCAACGACTTTGTAATCGTGATAAAGCTTCTCCATTTCGCGTTCCATCCGCGAGATTTCTTCGACACTGACCTCGGTGGAGAGCTTGGATTTCTTTTCGATTAGCATTTCCGGGCGTGTAGCGGCGAGCACCATGCACGCATAGGTCTGGGTGAAGCAGTTGGCTGAGACCATCAGCTCCACGGTTTCAATCTGACGCATGGGCTTCATTTTTCGCAACGTGCGGAATACGTCTTGGCTAACCATTTTGACTTTGAGCATCTCCACCACTTCGGGTGCGATGCCATCGAGTAAGTGTTGCCTCTGATGGATGCGCTCGACATTGATACCCAAAACGTTCGCAATAAGGGCCGGGGAAATACCCTGCTGGATGGCAGTGAGAATCATCTGGTGTTCTTGCACCGGAGTTAGGCGGTTGATCTGCCGATTGAAGGTGAACCCTTCATCATCAGTCGACAGCAGGCAGAGCGCCTCACTGGCACCTAATGCTTTAAGCGCGTGTAAGCGAAGATGGCCATCGAGCAATACGAATGCCGCAGCACCTGCCACATTAGTTTGTTGCCGGTGGACAGCGAGTGGCTCAATGATCCCCAGTTCCCGAATGGAAGTGAGGATTGTTATGTATTTTTTGCTTTGCTCTATGTCCTTGCCCAAAGAACGAGTAGGGAGAATTCGGTCGAGTGGAATCGGGATGATCTGCTGCTCAAAGGCTTGTTTGATCTGGCCCATTATCAACCTTCCCCTTGGACACGGTCGGCCAATGACTTAGGCATGTCTTGGATCTTTTCGCTGCGAAGCAACGTACAGAAATAGTCGTCGGCCAGTAGCTGACGCATGGCGGTTATCATGATTAACAGTCGTTGCTCATTGATGTCTGCCTTTTTAATCATGACTCGCTGGCGTCTGACTTCGGATTGGTAGGTGCTCAGTAACTTTTGAGGCGTCGTCAGCTGGTCGGCGGCTAACTGTCGATGCCCATAATGTTTTCCCAAGGCCCGGCGTCTATCGATCAAGCGTCTGACCTTAAGAAGTTGCTCTCCTTTCAAGACACCTGTTTCGTATGCGTTCATCATGGCGACTTGGGCTACAGCATCAGTCGATCTAGCCACCTCAGTTGCGACGCTGATGGGCAGCCATCCCTTTTCGACCGCAGCGATAAGCCGTTCCTCTCCTTGACGCAATAGCAGGAGGATTGCGTTGATGTAAGTGGGATCCAGGCCTGTTTTGACGCTGATCTGTTTGGTTGTGTAGCCACGCTCAGAGAGGTTTTGAATGGCGTAGAGCAAATCCTTGTTTGAATGCTTACGGCGGGCAATATTTTCCACCAGACTGATGAGAAACCGGTCGGCCTCACTGGCACTGACGACTACACACGGAATTTCTCGTTCGCCCAGTGCACAAAAGGCCTCGTAGCGTCCTTGTCCGCAGACCAGTTCGAAATATCCAGTGTTTTCTTGGTCATTGCAGGGGGTGACCGTAATAGGACGTTTTAAACCCAGGTTTGAGATGTTCTCAACCAACTTGGCGAATGCCTGCTTGTTACGTGCCCTGGGGTTGAGGATGCGGATGCGATCCAGGCTAATCATTTGGATGGTCGTCGCTTCTCCCACGTGGTGCGGGCTTCGAGGGTGTTGTGGCATATTCATGCGGCTCTCCCGACGACAGTGCGACGAGCCAGCTGGGCAAGTGCTTCGAGGCTGTCGTAGCGATAGATTTCCAAATCCGACGCGTTCGACTCGCTCAGCCGAATCTTGGGCTGTTGAATGTCGATGGTCGGTAGGATGTAGTAATCGCGGGCGATCTCTTCCCCTGGCTCCATACGGACGGCGACAGTGATATCCGGCGAGAGACCTAGATCGAAACGAATTTTCCAACGACTTGTTCCCGAGCCACTCCGCTGGCAGCGGCAAAGGACGAGAGATATCAGCAGCTCTTCGTTGACCTGAAGTAGGTCGCTTATGGGGTCGATGGCGACTCGTCCACCGACTTGCTGTATGTGCTCCACCGTTCGAGCCAGCATTAGGGGATGCATCAGTCGAAGTTGATGGTTGGCGGCAACGTAGTTGTAGTCCCTAGAAGGGGTGTAGCCAATGAGCGAGTAAGTACGCAGAAGGCTGCCAAATCGATATTGATACGCAGTGCTAGAGGGGCAATCGTCAGACTCATTGATGATCAGGCCAGACAGACAACCCGCTTTCTCATAGAGCTTTTTAAGTCTCTCCAGCATCTCGGCATCGGGCATGCGATAGCTGCGTGATTGGATGATCTCCCTGGCTGCGGCGAACAGTACTGGGTCAACTAAGGCCGGAAATGCACTGTCTGCCCGAATCCATTGGTCCGGAGGGTTACGCACGTGCTCATCTTTGAGCTTGAAAGATGAGCGGTTCCAGACATTATTTCCGATGTATTTTTCATTGGTCAGCACCTGATGGACTGCCCCCTTGGTCCATGGCCTGGCCAAGTCGCTTTGGAGCCCTCGATTATTTAACTGCCCGGCAATCTCGTTTTCGGTATAGCCCGCCTCAACAAATCGTTCATAGATCCATTGGACCGTCGCGACCTCCTCCGGTGGCCCTGGGATCAGCTTGATACGGTCGGTCTGGATACTCTTGTGTTGACCTAAGAGCAGTTCAGCTTTTGGGGCGCCGGATGCATCCACGAGTTGCCGTCTAAGCCCATAGCCTGCCATGCCCCCTTGTCTGAAGCCCATTTGGATCAGACGTGCCTGCCCTGCAAAGACTTTCACCGATAATTCGCGGCTGTATTCACCGGCCATCATTCGTTTCAGATTCTTGACGACGTTCGAAAGTGGAGAGCCATCATTAGCAAATTGCTCTGCGCAATAGTGAACGGAAACACCTGCCTGTCGGCACCGTACCTCGAAGCTGGCGGCCAAATCAGGATCTTGAAATCGGCCCCAGCGGCTGACGTCGTACACGAGAATGGTGGAGAAACCCACTTGGTCGCCCTCAACGTCGGTGAACAGCTGAATCAAAGCATCGCGCCCTTCCAAGCGAAGACCACTTTTACCGGCGTCCGTATAAATTTTGACGATTTCGAGGGAGTGCGCCGCAGCGTAGAGCTTGATTGTGTCTAGCTGGTTTTCAGTTGAGTACTGCTGATGTTCTGTGGACATCCGGACATAAGCCGCTGCCAAACCTGGGTCTTGGCGTGAGTTTTCTAAATGAGCACTTTTACGTCTGCGCATACGCAATAGCCCCTGCGTGCATCCACACTTGGACGTGCGCCGTTGGGGCGTACCCATTCTGCTGGCTACTCAAGCAAGCGGTGTGTCATCCAACCATAGAGGATCAACGGGGGAAAAATGTTTCCTAAAAAGGGTAAAACTTTTCCGAACAGGCAAGAGTATGCGTTGGGGCTGGCGGTAGCATTGCAGGGTGAGTTGGGTTCGACGCACCAAGCAGTGAAGACGCTAATGAGATGGACGAACGCAAACGAACGGACTGCCAAAAACTGGTTGAAAGGGACCTGCGGCCCTCGTGGAGAGCATTTGGCGCGTCTGGTTCAACACTCCGACGCCGCCTTGGCTAGCTTTCTAGCGATGGCTGAGCGTAACAGCGTTGTAATGCGCGCAACGCTTCCATCACTGAGGATTGATCTTATGCGGGCAGTGGATGCAATTGACTGCTGCTTGTCCGTGGTGACCGAACCTGAGCCGGACTGAAGGGATTGTGTAATGGACTTTAATGAAGGCCCGCTCGTCCAAGCTCTCCGAGCATGCCATCAACAGTCCATCTTCTACCAACGAATTAGGGGCCTTCGCTGGAGCCCGACGCCCAGTTGGTCATAGGGACGACGATGTCTGAACCGAGCCTCGGTCTTTTGATAGTCTTTGTGTGTGCTCCGTTAAGCTGAGATCAGCAGCACTGTGTTACGCGCGGGTCTCAATAGTAGAGGTGGAATGCTGTGTCAGACGCCAATCTGCTGGCGAAACTACAAGCTGAGAACGCTAGGTTAATTGCCTTGCTTGACGCTCACGGGATTGATTGGCACCCGCCTGTCGAGCCGGTCAAGATCCAAGTTGTTCAAATTGAGCGCTCGCAGCAACTCAACACTGACAGCAAGGTTGCTCTATTCAGAGACCTGTTTCGTGGTAGAGGCGACGTGTATCCCATCCGTTGGGAAAGCAAGGCAGGTAAGTCAGGATACGCACCTGCTTGTGCTAACGAATGGCGGCCTGGGGTTTGTGAGAAGCCGAGAGTCAAATGTGGCGATTGCGGCAATCGACAATTGCTGCCGCTGACCGATGAGGTGATTTTTCGCCACTTGGCAGGCGAGGTGGTGGTTGGCATCTATCCTTTGCTCCCAGATGACACCTGTTACTTTCTTGCCGTCGACCTCGATGAGGCTGAATGGCGTGATGATGCCCGAGCTTTTGTTCAGTCGTGTCATGAGCTGAACGTCCCAGTGGCGTTGGAGATTTCGCGCTCAGGCAATGGTGCTCATGCGTGGATTTTTTTCGACCGTAATGTTTCTGCCTACGATGCGCGCCGCCTAGGTGCTGCAATCATCAGCCATGCCTGTGAGCGTACTCGTCAATTGGCACTCAGCTCCTATGATCGGCTGTTTCCAAACCAGGACTATATGCCCAGAGGTGGTTTTGGGAACCTTATTGCACTGCCTTTGCAAAAGCGTGCAAGGGCCAAAAATAACAGCGTTTTTGTAGATGACTCACTGGAACCTCACTCCGATCAATGGACTTTTCTGGCCTCCATTCAGCGGATGAGCCCTGGGGATATTGAGCCGGCTATCATCCGGGCGATGGGTGACCGTGATCCCGTAGGCGTCGCATATGTCGAAGACGAGATGGATGCAGAACCTTGGAAAAATCGTGATTTGAGATCACGTAAATTGACTTGCCCATTGCCTGCGTCTCTCCGTATCACGTTGGCCAATCTGATTTACTTCGAAAAATCGGAATTACCACTGCCCTTGGCAAACCAGCTTGTCCGACTCGCGGCATTTCAAAACCCTGAGTTCTATAAGGCCCAGGCAATGCGAATGTCGGTCTGGAACAAACCTCGGATTATTGGCTGTGCGCAAAACTTTCCTAAACATATCGCGTTACCGCGAGGATGCTTGGATGCCGCGCTGGAGCTGCTAAAGGGGAATGGGATAGCTCTTGAATTTCAAGATGAACGTTTTGCAGGTGAGCCCATCGAGGTCGGTTTTCTCGGTACGTTACGTACTGATCAGGAAATTGCAGTAAGCGAGATGCTTGGTCATGACGTCGGCATCCTGTGTGCGCCGACCGCTTTTGGTAAAACCGTGACTGCCGCCGCACTGATCGCGAAGCGCAGTGTTAACACGTTAGTGCTTGTGCACAGGACTGAGCTGCTACGGCAATGGCAGGAGCGTTTGCAGGCATTTCTAGGCGTCGGCAATGGCATCGTAGGAACCATTGGCGGTGGGAAGGCAAAACCCACAGGTGTCATCGACATCGCTGTGATGCAGTCCTTATCGAGAAAAGGTGAGGTCAGCGATCAGGTAAAAAACTACGGCCAGATCATAGTTGATGAGTGCCATCATGTGTCAGCGGTCTCGTTCGAGTCGTTACTGAGGAGTGCTGCCGCAAAGTATGTGGTGGGACTTACAGCAACTCCGATACGCCGTGATGGGCAGCAACCTATCATCTTTATGCAATGCGGACCGATTCGGCACTCTGCTACTCGACCAGCAAGTGCCCCTCATGATTTGTCTGTGGTGCCCCGATTACTTTCCAAGCCTATTGTCGTCCCCGATGGCTCAGGAATTCAGGACGTGTTCCGACACCTGGCAGACGATGTCGAGCGCACAGCCAAAATTGTTTCCGAGGTTGAGCTAGCCTATAACCAAGGTAGGAAGATATTGGTGCTGACTGAGCGTACTGAGCATGTTGGTGCTCTTGAGGCTGAATTGCAGGGGCGCGTGCATAACCTATTTACACTTCATGGGCGTGTGCCCAAAAAACAGCGAATCGCCCGCATGCACAAGCTTGACTCGCTTCCAGCGGATGCTCCACGTGTGCTTGTAGCAACTGGAAAGCTAGTAGGTGAAGGCTTCGATCATCCAGCACTGGACACATTGGTGCTGGCAATGCCGATTTCTTGGAGAGGCATACTTCAGCAATACGCAGGCCGATTGCATCGAGCGCATGCCGACAAAGGCGATGTCCGAGTGATCGACTTCGTTGACGGGGGAAATGTCGCGTTGCTGAGGATGTGGGATAAGCGCCAGGCAGGGTACAAAGCGATGGGGTATCGAATGGCCGATTCCCTAGCCACTATGGACTTGCTCTAGCAGCACGGTCCATTCGGATTTCAGACGTAGCTAGCAAGTGTCTCCATCACGATGAGTATGCTGGTTTTGGAAACGACATTTAATAGGGTCAAATAACCGCAATACGACATTTATTATGGCTCAAGTGCGACATTTACTGTGCCCATGTTCCACGTGGAACCCTGATCCCACCTAGGGTAGCCATGACACTTAATGTGCCCATCGACATCAGGTGTAGGTTCGCCGAAAAGCTGCAAAAAAAAAGCCCGCTCACGCGGGTTTTTTTTTGCGTTGATTTCCACTCGGTTCAGCGCGCGTCCTCCTCGTCCTTTACTTCAGTCCAACTGCTGTCGGGGTCGAAACGCGTAATCGCAGCAGCTAACTTGGCGCTGTCTCGGCCGAGATCTTTTTGGAACAATTCGCCGTCGTGGCTGATCATGAAGCTCATCACGCCAGTGTCCCCGTAGTCCGTCGGCCAGGCGATCACGGCAAAACCGCGTGTCATGCGATCGCCGATCTTGTAGTCATAGGCGCCACCTGGCGCCGAAGGGCCCTGGGCAGTGAGGATACGGTAGTGATAGCCGTGCCAGTCGTCACCCTTCGCGGCATCACCGAACAGCGGCCCGAGTGGACTTTCTTCGACGCCTTCCTCTTCCGGCCAGTACAGGCCGTCGAACTGCCCGTCGCTACTGATGAACTTCTGCGCGTATTCGAGGACCCCATCGTTATTGCGATCAACCTCGGCGTAATCCATCTGCGCGTCGTGATAGGCACGCGCTGCTTGAATGGTCGCCAGTTCGTTGCGCCCTATGCGGCGCAGGCGGATTTCCTCGGCGCCGGCTTTGGTGTCGAAGGCCCAACCGCCAGCATTGTGTCGGATGGGAATCGGGAATACCCAGGGCGTGTCGCCGACGACCAGATGCGCACGCTTCGGGCTGTCGGACTGAACCTGATGTTTTTCCTTGTAGAGGGCGAGAAAGGCGTCGACATCTTTACGGTCGACGTTCTTGGTCGGGATGTAACTCTTCCAGTCGTTGCCGAGCAATTTCGCCAACAGTTGGCTATCAGCCTTTTCGCTACCAAGCGCCTGCACCAGTGCTTCGCCAGCGGCCTCCGCGTTTGGGAAATGTTTTTGAGCGTAACTGCTGGACGTCCAGAGCAGGAGCAGAACCAGCGCAATTCGACTTGCAGCATTCATGACTGACTCTCCTCTCAACGGCGACGGCCGCCACCGCCGGATTGCATCCGTACGGGTCGTTGTACCTGATGGCCCGCAGACGCTGCGGAGGGTCGGCTGGCGCTCCGTTGGCTGACCTGGCCACGATTGCTCGCGACGCGTGTCTGCGAAGGATTGCGCACACCAGCCAACGCATTGTTGCGGGGCGCCTGGGCACTAGCATGTTGCTGGCGGACTTGCTGGCGTACTTGTTGGTTGCGCACCGGCTGCTGTTGCTGGCGTTTCTGCACGGTCGCTTGTGCACGCTGGCGGGCCTGACCGTCATTCTTCAGTTGGCGGTCGGCAACCTGGGCGCGCTCGCGTGCGCTGCCGGACTGGTTGATGCCACGTTGTTCCAGGCTTTGTTGGGCGCGCTCGCGGTCGGCACTCTGCACACGTTGGCGGGCTTCAAGGTTACTGGTTGCCGGTGCTTCGATGCCACGCTGTGCGAGGCTTTCACGGGCTCGCGCGCGGTCTTCGATACGGGCCGGAGTGTCACCGCGGTAGGCTGTGCGCTGTGCACTGCCGGGTAGGCGCCGGTCGAACTGGGCTCGGCTGGCTTGGTCGCGGTACGGAACGCCGTCGCGATACACAGGGTTATGGCGCCAGTTGTTCTGGTTGGCATCGAGTCTGCGGTTGACGTTGTTGATGTTGTTGTAGCGATTGACGTTGATATCGACGTCATGATCATCCCAGTCGCAATCCCCCCACAGCGAATTGACGATCGCTACGCCAGCACCGAAAGCCAGGCCGGTGGCCAATGCCGTTCCGATGGCATACCCCGGTGATGGCGGGTAATACGCCGGTGGGGAGGATGGATAGGGCCAACTGCCGTACACCACTGAGGGGTTGTAGCTTGGGACGTATACAACCTGCGGGTTGGTCGGCTGGATAACGATGGTTTGTGCCGGCGCGGCACCTTGTACCACCGTGGTCGTGCCGCTTGCGGGAGTGCTTGACGGTTGCACGATAACCGTCTGTTGCTCGTTGGACTCCAGGTGCCCAGTGGCCTTGGCCTTGGCGCGCAGACGCTGCACCGAGTTCATGACCGCGTCGGGCTGGGCGAGGAAGGCATCACCGACTCGCTGTACCCAGACCGGGTCCTGGCCAAGGGTGGCCAGCACCTGTGGAAAAGCCACCAACGATTGCACGCTCGGGTCCCAGGGTTGGTCGGCGACCTGTTTGACGGCGGCATCACCGCTGACGTTCGGATGCGCCTTGGACCAGGCAACCGCGTCGGCGACATTGCCTGGATAGGTGGTGGCCATCAGCACCTGAGCCAGCAAAGCGTCCGGATACAGCGCCAACGGCGCCAGCATTTGATCAAGCTGTTCGGTGCTGAACACCGCCTCGCTTGGCGTCGTCGGAGCGGCTGGTGCGGCTGGTGCGGCTGGTGCGGCTGGTGCAGCCGGTGCGGTCGTTGCGGGCGCGGTGGCCGTTGCCTTGGGTTGCGCATCCTCATCGGAACAACCTGAGAGCGCGAGCATGGCGATGGTGAGCAGGATCGCCCGGTGAAGGCAGGCAGACATGACGATGCTCCTGTGGGAGAAAAGACAGAGCGGAACGTCAGGCGCCCTGACACCCAACGGTTTACCGACTCGACGATCGACGTACGCAAAGCCCTCCGCTGCGGCCGAGCAGTATCAGCGTAGAAGAAAAAATGCCCTGCCGGATGACCACGATCAAATGAAACCGTGTGTTCATCTTCGGTTCATGTCCTGCGGGATCAAAGCCCAAGTTCACGTAAGCGGCGGTAGAGGGTCCGCTCACTCAAGCCCAGATGCCGGGCCAACTCGCTGCGCGAGCCGTCAAAGCTCTCCAGGGCCTGGGCCAGTTGCCCAAGGTTTTCTTTGCTGCGCCGCCGCACTGACGCTTGCGGATTGTCCATCCCGCTGCGCAGATCTGCCGGCAAGTGCTCGGCACGGATTACGCCGTCATCAGCAAACAGTCGTGCCCGCTCGAGGATGTTACGCAGCTCGCGGATGTTTCCGGGAAAACTGTGCAGGCCCAACAGCTTGAATACTTCGCCATCGACCTGAGGTGCCGTCTTGCCAGCCATTCGTTGCAGCAGGCTGTCGATCAGCAATGGCAGATCATCAACCCGCTCACGTAGCGCGGGTAAGCGAATGGGGAAGCCGCTGATGCGGTAATAGAGGTCTTCACGAAAGCTGCCGGCCGCCACCATTTCCTTGAGCGGCTTGTGGGTGGCCGAGACCAGCCGGAAGTCGGAGTGGACGGTGCGCAGGCTACCGACCGGACGAAAGCTGCCGGACTCGATCAGGCGCAACAGTTTCACCTGCATGGCCAGCGGTACTTCGCCGATCTCATCAAGAAACAAGGTGCCGCCATGGGCCGCTTCGGCAAGGCCGATCTTGCGTTGCAGTGCACCGGTGAAAGCGCCCTTCTCGTAACCGAACAGCTCGCTTTCGAACAACGACTCAGTGAGGCCGGTGCAATCGACCACGACTAGCGGGCCGTTGGCGCGCGGGCTGCCAAGGTGTAGCGCGCGGGCGAAGAGTTCTTTGCCGGTACCTGACTCACCCTGCAGCAACACCGGAATCTGAGCAGGCGCTGCTCGCTGCAAACTGGACAACGAGTCTGTGAACGCTACTGAGCGTCCTACCAGGCCTTGTTGCTGTGGCTGGGCTGACGCCACGGCGATGCTGGTCAGGCGCTCGACAAAGGCCACCACTTCACCCTGCTGATCCAGGATCGGGCGCAACTCAACGTCAACGTGTTCAGGCCCGCGTGGCGTGTGATGAACATGCAATACTCGTTCAGGCGCACGGCTGTCCCAGGCTTTGCGCATCGGGCACAGCTCTCCGGCCTGATCGCATGGCACCGCGTAGTGATGGGAAACCCGATGACATTTACCGCCGATCGGCGGCTGGCCTTCCACGCCGAACTGGCGCCGATAGGCAGCGTTGGCGGCGAGGATGTTGTAGTCGGTATCCAGCACGATGGCCGGTTGAGCATCGTGTTCGAGATACGACACCAGCGCCTGCACGGCAGGATCGGGAATAATTGGCGAAGAATAAGACATAAGGCACCAGGAGAAGCAGGCGAGCAGCTTAACTGAAGGCGAGAGGCACTGCCAAAAACTGCCAGAGACTGCCAATGCCTGACAGCCAAAACGGCAGTCCGCGTCAGGGCGAATCCCTGACAGCCAATGAAATCGGTGCTTGAGCGCAGAAAACGGCCAGTGCAACGATGGCACGCATCTTGATGACAGCCTGACCCATGCGCGCAAGGCTCAATGCCCTGGCACACGGAATTATCTGGAGAGCGGTAATGATCATCGGCGGCAACTTGTATGTGGAAGCGTTGTTCGACAGCGTAACTTCGACCATCAGCTATCTACTGATGGATCGTGGCAGCGGTGATTGCGCGTTGATCGACAGCGTACTGGACTACGACCCCAAGTCCGGTCGAACCGATAGCGCCTCGGCAGACAAGCTGATTGCCCGGGTCAATGAACTGGGCGGTAAGGTTCAATGGATTCTGGAAACCCATGTGCACGCCGACCACCTGTCTGCCGCGGCGTATCTCAAGCAGGCCCTGGGTGGCCAGATTGCCATCGGTAGCCAGATCACCCAGGTGCAGAAAGTTTTCGGCACGCTGTTCAATGCCGACAGTGGCTTCGCCCGTGACGGCAGCCAGTTCGATGTGCTGTTCGATGATGAGCAGCCGTTTACCATTGGCAACCTGCAGGCGCGTGCCCTGCACACCCCAGGGCATACGCCGGCGTGCATGACCTATGTGGTGGAAGTCGATGGCCAGAGCATCGCCTTTGTCGGCGACACCCTGTTCATGCCTGACTACGGCACGGCCCGTTGTGATTTTCCCGGTGCCAGCGCCCGCACCTTGTACCGTTCGATCCAGCGCATTCTCGCCCTCCCCGCCGATACCCGATTGTTCATGTGCCATGACTACCTGCCGGGTGGCCGCGAGCTGCGCTACATGACCACGGTGGCCGAACAGCGCGCCAGCAATATCCATGTCCGCGAAGGCATCAGCGAAGACAGTTTTGTTGCCATGCGCGAAGCCCGCGACGCCACCCTCGACATGCCGGTGCTGATTCTGCCTTCGGTGCAGATCAACATGCGCAGCGGCCAGCTCCCCGAACCTGAAGACAACGGTGTGCGCTATCTGAAGATCCCGCTCAACGTGCTCTGAGCTGTACCTAGAATTATTATTAAAGGAACACCTTGCCATGCCTGCTCACACCACATCGTCGAAAGGCGATCATCACAAGGTCCTGATTGTCGGCGCGGGGGCTGCCGGTATCGCCGTGGCTTCAAGCTTGATGTGCCGCGATCCGTCGCTGGATATCGCCCTCATCGACCCGGCCGACACCCACTACTATCAGCCCGGCTGGACGATGGTCGGTGCCGGAATCTTCAATGCCCCCAGTACCGCGCGAAGCATGGCGTCGACCATCCCTTCCGGGGTTCGCTGGATCAAGGCCAGCGTCGAAAGCTTCGACCCTCAGGCGCAAGCGCTGACCCTGGATGATGGACGCTTGCTGAGCTACGAACAGTTGGTGGTGTGCCCGGGTCTGAAGCTTGACTGGGAGGCCATCGATGGCCTGAGCGAAACCCTTGGCCGTAATGGTGTGACTTCCAACTATCGCTATGACCTGGCGCCCTACACCTGGCAGCTGGTGCAGAACCTGCGCGAAGGCCGTGCGCTGTTCAGCCAGCCGCCAATGCCGATCAAATGCGCAGGCGCACCACAGAAAGCCTTGTACCTGTCGTGCGATCACTGGTTGCGTGCGGGGCGTCTGGGTAACATCCAGGCGCAGTTCTTCAATGCTGGCGCGGTGCTGTTCGGGGTGGCGGATTATGTTCCTGCGCTGATGGAGTACATCGACAAGTACGCGGTGGATCTGCAGTACTCCCATCGTCTGGTCGCAGTCGATGGCCCGGCCAGGCAGGCCACTTTTGTTCGAACCTTGCCCGATGGCAGTAGCGAAACCCGGGTTCAGCCGTTCGACATGCTGCATGTGGTGCCGCCACAAGTGCCTGCCGATTTCATCCGCAATAGTCCCTTGGCCGATGCTGCTGGCTGGATTGATGTCGATCCGGCGACCTTGCGTCATCGTCACTTCGCCAACATCCACGCCCTGGGTGACGGGATCAACACGACCAATGCCAAGACCGCTGCAGCCGCGCGCAAGCAAGCGCCGGTGGTGGCCAATAACGTGCTGGTCGCCTTGGGGCGTCTGCCGAAGTTGGCGCACTACGATGGTTACGGCTCCTGCCCGCTGACCGTCGAGCGCGGCAAGATCGTACTGGCCGAGTTCACCTATGGCGGCAAGCTGGCGCCGAGCTTCCCGCGCTGGCTGCTCGATGGTCGCCGCCCTACCCGGCTGGCCTGGCTGCTCAAGGCGCAGATCCTGCCGCCGCTGTACTGGCGTTGCATGCTCAAGGGCCGCGAGTGGCTGGCCAAACCGCAGACAGTTGTTGCTGAGGTTCAGCAGTGATCGAACAGCCATTTCTCGCTGCAGGACTGGGAGCGATCATTGGTGCGGTGCTGGCGCTGACCGGGGCTGGCGGCGGCATTCTGGCCGTGCCCTTGCTGGTCTTCGGCCTTGGCCTGTCGATGGTCGAGGCGGCGCCGGTCGGACTGCTGGCTGTCGGCATGGCCGCGGCGGTCGGTGCCGTCCTGGGGTTGCGCCAAGGGGTGGTGCGCTACCGGGCTGCGGCTTTTGTAGCGCTGATCGGTATCGTTGCTGCCCCGTTCGGACTGATGCTGGCGCATCAACTGCCCAACGCACCGCTGGCCCTGGCCTTCGCGGTAGTGCTGGTGTATGCCTGTGTGCGCATGCTGCTCAAGGCGCGCCGCGAGCTGCGCGGTGAGCCGCCACTGGGCAAGCGTATGGTCATGCCGTGTGTGCTCAACCCGCTGCAGGGACGCCTGCGCTGGACCCTGCCCTGTGCCCGTGCGTTGGCGTTTACCGGTACGTTGTCCGGGCTACTCTCGGGATTGCTTGGTGTCGGCGGCGGCTTTGTGATCATCCCGGCACTGAGTCGTTACACCAATCTGGACATGAAAAGCATCGTCGCCACCTCGCTGGCAGTGATTGCCCTGGTGTCCACCGGGAGCGTGATCAGCGCCAGCGTCGGTGGGGTGATGCACTGGAGCGTGGGTGCGCCGTTTGCCGGCGGTGCCGTGTTGGGGCTGCTGGTGGCCCGGCAGTTTGCCGGTCGCCTGGCTGGTCCGCGCCTGCAGCAACTGTTCGCCACTGTCGGGATCTGTGCGGCAGTACTGTTGGCGGTGAAAACCCTGGGCGCTTGAGCCCTACTCTGCCAGCAAGGCGTCCTGCTCTTGCGCGCACAGCGCCAGGAGAAAATCCCAGACCACCCGCAAGCGTACGGACTTGTGCAGTTCGCGGCGGGTGCAGATCCAGTAGCTGCGCTGGATGGTTTCGCCGGGCAGTACCCGGACCAGCGCCGGGTCATGTCGGGCCATGTAGTTGGGCAGCACGGCAATCCCCAAGCCGGCACGCGCAGCCTGCTGCTGGGCGATCACGCTGGTGCTGCGAAACACTACATTCGGGGCGCGGCAGAAGCTGTTGAGGAATAGCAGTTCCTGGCTGAACAACAGGTCGTCGACATAGCCGATCCAGCTGTGCCTGGCCAGGTCTTCGCGGTGATGCAGCGCTGGCGCCTGGGCCAGGTACTCGGGGCTGGCATACAACGCCAGGCGGTAATCGGTGAGTTTGCGGGTGATCAACAGGTCGGCATTCGGTCGTTCCAGGTGGATGCTGATTTCCGCCTCGCGGTTGAGGATGCTGACGAAGCGCGGCACTGCAACCAGTTCCACCTCCAGCCCCGGATAGCGTTCGAACAGGCTGCCCATGCGCGGGGTGAAGAACATGATGCCGATGCCTTCGGTGACACCCAGACGAATCTTGCCTAGCGGGGTGATGGCCTGAGTGATTTCTTCCTGGGCCAGCAGGGCGACGTTTTCCATGGCTTCGGCGTGCTTGAGCAGGGCCTGGCCGGAAGGTGTCAGTTCGTAGCCTTGAGCGTGCTGGACGAACAAAGCGGTGCCCAGACTCTGCTCGATATTATCGATATGCCGGGCCACGGTGCTGTGGGTGGTATTGAGGCGCTTGGCGGCTGTCAGCAGGCGGCCGCTACGCTGCAACTCGAGAAAAAATCGCAGATCATTCCAGTCGAACATGCTTTTCCTTGTGAATCAGGTGTTCACGGACGTTGTGTTAAAACGCACAGCACTTGAGTGAAATCTAACGTTTTCATCTCGAAATTAATCAATAACATGGACCAGGACAAGAATAATAATCAGGCGCGAGGTTGCCCATGCCATCAGCCGATCCTGTCTACGATTACGTGGTCGTCGGTGCCGGTCCTGCCGGATGCCTGCTGGCCAATCGTTTGTCTGCCGACCCAAGCTGTCGGGTATTGCTGCTCGAAGCGGGCGGTAAAGACAACTATCCGTGGATTCATATTCCGGTGGGTTACCTTTATTGCATCGGTAATCCGCGTACCGACTGGTGTTTCAAGACCGAAGCCCAGCCTGGCCTTAACGGGCGTGCCCTGGGTTATCCACGGGGCAAGGTGCTCGGTGGCTGTTCCTCGATCAACGGCATGATCTATATGCGTGGCCAGGCCGGTGACTACGACCGCTGGGCCGAGCAAGGCAACGCCGGCTGGGCCTGGAAAGACGTGTTGCCGCTGTTCAAGGCCAGCGAAAACCATTTCGGCGGTGCCAGTGATACACACGGCGATGAAGGCGAGTGGCGGGTCGAACAGCAACGTTACTCTTGGCCGATCCTCGATGCGTTCCGCGCAGCGGCGGCCCAGAGCGGAATTGAAAGCGTCGCCGATTTCAACGGTGGTGATAACCAGGGCTGTGGATACTTTCAGGTCAACCAGCGTTCCGGGATTCGCTGGAACTCGGCCAAGGCCTTTCTTCGCCCGGTTCGCAACCGCCCCAACCTGACCGTACTGACCGATGTGCTGGTCGATCAGGTGATCCTCGACGCCGGTCGTGCCTCGGCGGTAAGAGCGCGCTGGCAAGGGGAATGGCAAAACTTCAGCGCCCGCCGCGAGATCATCCTCTGTGCAGGTTCGGTGGGCTCTCCCGGTATTCTGCAACGCTCCGGCATCGGCCCGCGTGGACTGCTGGAAAGCCTGGGGATAACTGTCCGGCACGAATTGCCGGGAGTTGGCGGCAACCTGCAGGACCACCTGCAACTGCGGCTGATCTATCAGGTCAGCGGTGCACGTACCCTCAATCAGGTCGCCAACAGTGCCTTGGGCAAGCTGGGCATGGGCCTGCGCTATCTGTATGACCGCAGTGGTCCGCTGGCCATGGCGCCGAGCCAGCTGGGGGCGTTTGTCCGCTCCGGGCCGGAACAGGCCACGGCCAACCTGCAATACCATGTGCAGCCGCTATCGCTGGAGCGCTTCGGCGAGCCGCTGCACCGCTTTCCGGCGTTTACCGCATCGGTGTGCAATTTGCGCCCGGCGAGCCGTGGGCGCATCGATATCCGCTCGGCCAACCCGGACGATTCACCGCTGATCGATCCCAACTACCTGAGCGACCCGGAAGACTTGCGCGTTGCCGCCCAGGCCATTCGCATCACCCGCAAGATCGTCCAGGCCCCTGCCCTGGCGGCGTTCAGCCCACGCGAATACCTGCCCGGGCCGGATCTGCAAAGTGAAGAACAGCTGCACGAAGCGGCCGGCCAGATCGGTACCACCATTTTCCATCCGGTCGGTACCTGCCGGATGGGCAACGGCCCGCTGGACGTGGTCGATGATCAATTGCGCGTGCACGGCGTGCCGGGGCTGCGTATCGCCGATGCCTCGATCATGCCGCAGATTGTCTCCGGCAATACCTGCTCACCCACCTTGATGATTGCCGAAAAGGCGGCGCAACTGATTACCCGGGGAATGTTATCCACAGCTCGGATCGATGAAGAAAACGCAATACCGACGCCCTGACCTGGGTGCGTAGCAACAACGACACCGGACGCGGTCTGCCGGCGTCGACAGTGGAACAACAAGAATAATCACTGGGGCCTTGAGGCCGAGGACAGCAACGATGTCGGATTACATTCAGGAGCAGGGTGCGGCGACGGTCAGCAACAGTCGCCGTGAAGAGCGCAAGATCATTTTCGCGTCATCCCTCGGGACAGTGTTCGAGTGGTATGACTTTTTTCTCTATGGGGCACTGGCCGCCGTCATCAGCAAGCAGTTCTTTGCCGGGGTGAACGACACCACTGCCTTTATCTTCGCCTTGATGGCGTTTGCCGCGGGCTTCCTGGTAAGGCCGTTTGGGGCACTGGTGTTCGGTCGCCTGGGGGACATGATCGGCCGCAAGTACACCTTCTTGGTGACCATCGTGCTGATGGGCCTGTCGACCTTTGCGGTCGGCCTGCTACCGACCTACGCCAGTATTGGCATCGCCGCACCGATCATTCTGGTGATCCTGCGCATGCTTCAGGGCCTGGCGCTGGGGGGTGAGTATGGCGGCGCTGCAACCTATGTGGCTGAGCATGCGCCACCGGGCAAGCGTGGCTTCCACACCGGCTTTATCCAGTCCACAGCGACCCTCGGTTTGCTGCTGTCGCTGCTGGTGGTACTGGGCAGCCGCTACATCAGTGGTGACCAGTTCGAAGTCTGGGGCTGGCGCTTGCCGTTCCTGCTGTCGATCGTACTGCTGGCGATTTCCACCTGGATTCGTATGAGCATGCACGAATCGCCAGCCTTCGTGAAAATGAAGGCTCAGGGCAAAACCAGTAAAGCGCCGATTCGTGAGTCGTTCGGTTCCTGGGCCAACCTCAAGATTGTGCTCACTGCCCTGTTCAGCATCAACGCAGGGCAGGCGGTGACTTTCTACACCGCGCAGTTCTATGTGCTGTTCTTCCTCACCCAGATGCTCAAGATGGACCCGGCCCAGGCCAATACCCTGCTGATTATCAGTGTGGTGATCGGCGCGCCGTTCTTCGTGTTCTTTGGCTGGCTGTCGGACCGCATCGGACGCAAGCCGATCCTGATGCTCGGCCTGTTGCTGGCTACCCTGCTCTACTTCCCGCTGTTCAAAGCCCTGAGCCATTACGCCAACCCGCAGATTGATGCTGCCAGCCGTCAATCGCCGATTGTGGTCATGGCCGATCCACAAAGCTGCACCTTCCAGTTCGACCCGGTCGGCAAGGCGCGTTTTGACAGTCCATGCGACAAGGCCAAGACCTTCCTGGTCAAGCAGGGCCTGCCCTACAGCTCTGAATCCGCCGCTGCCGGTAGCGAAGTGGTGGTGACCGTCGGTGACCAGCGCATCAACGGCTTCGATGAAGTGGCGCTGCGGGCTGCGATCGAAAAAGCCGGTTACCCGGCCAAGGCTGATCCTGCCAGTGTCAACGAAACCATGGTGGTGGTGCTGATCGTCGCCATGATCCTGATTGCGACCATGACCTATGGCCCGCTGGCGGCGGTGATGGTCGAGCTGTTCCCGACCCGGATCCGCTACACCTCGATGTCGCTGCCGTATCACATTGGTAACGGCTGGTTTGGTGGCTTCCTGCCGACGGTGTCGTTCGCCCTGGTGGTGTACACCGGCGACATCTTCTATGGGCTGTGGTACCCGGTGTTGATCACTGGGGTCAGCCTGGTGGTCGGGCTGTTCTGCCTGAAAGAAACCCGCGATGTGGATATCGACAAGGTCTGATTTTCACGGGTACAAAAAAACCGGCGTAAGCGCCGGTTTTTTTATGCCGCTGAAAAACTTATGCACGATTTCAGGAAAACAGTCATACAGAGAAATAAGTAAGTAAATTAATCACTTAGCGAATTTTTAAATGAAAGATCCAAATACTGTACACAAGTTATCCACAGATCGTCAGGCAACGCCTTGCGCGGCGTTCGGGGCTTGTGCCGGCAACGAACCCAGGTCGCGTTGAGTCTGTTCGTTCCAGGCCGCTGCCCGGTCGTTGAGCTCGGCAATCGCGCGTGGGCCAGTGCCTTCAGCGTACATCGGTGCACCGATCACCACTTCAATGGTGCCAGCCCGCTTGTTCCAACCCTGCTTGGGCCAGAACTTGCCAGCGTTGTGGGCGATTGGCAGGACCGGCAGGCCGGCATTCACGGCCAGGGCGGTACCACCGCGGGAAAACTTGCCGATCTGGCCGAACGGCACACGGGTGCCTTCCGGGAAGATCAGCACCCAGACGCCGTCCTTGAGCAGCTTGTCGCCTTCGCTGGCAACTTGCTTGAGCGCAGCTTTCGGGTTGTCGCGGTCAATCGCGATCGGCCGCAGCATGGCCATGGCCCAGCCGAAGAACGGCACGTACAGCAGTTCACGTTTGAGTACCTGGCTCAACGGCGAAAAATACGCCGAGAGGAAGAACGTCTCCCAGGTGCTCTGGTGATTGGAGAGGATCACACAGGGCTGCTTGGGGATGTTTTCAGCCCCGCTGACCTTGACCTTGATGTTCAGGAACACCCGCACCAGCACCAGCGCGAAACGGCACCAGTAGACATTGATGAAGCGATAACGGGCGCTGAATGGCAGAAACGGCGCAATAAAAAAGCTCAGGGTGCACCACAGCAAAGAGCTGGTACCCAGCAGCAGGTAAAAAAGAAAAATTCTGATCGCCTGCAGGATCGACATAGCGGCATGTACCGTTGCGGGCTTGCCCGCCTAGTAAAAGTGCGCCTGGTTCGCAGACGCCCTATTTGTGGATAAGTTCTCTGGCGATGGCTGCCAGATCATCGAAAATCAACGTGCCTTCGGGAATTCCCTTGCTCAGGGTTTTCTCGCCTTTTCCGGTTTTTACCAGAATCGGTTGAGCATCGACGGTCAATGCGGCTTCCAGGTCACCCTTACTATCACCGACAAACCACAACCCGGCCAGATCTGCCTGGTAATGCGCGGCAATGGTTCGCAGCATGCCCGGCTTGGGCTTGCGGCAGTCGCAGCCTTCATCCGGGCCGTGAGGGCAATAGACGATCAGGCCAACCTCGCCACCCTGCTCGGCCACCAGCATGCGCAGGCGCTCATGCATGGCCTCGAGGGTTGCCAGGTCGAAGTAGCCGCGAGCAATACCGGACTGGTTGGTGGCGACCGCCACCGTCCAGCCGGCCTTGCTCAATTGCGCGATCGCTTCGATCGAACCGGGGATGGGTATCCACTCGTCCAGCGACTTGATATAGGCGTCGGAGTCCTGGTTGATCACTCCGTCCCGATCGAGAATCAGCAGCTTCAAGACTTACCCCAGCAGCGAAATGTCGGCCACGCCCAGGAACAGACCGCGCAGGCGGCTGAGCAAGGCATAGCGGTTGGCCCGCACATTGGCGTCGTCGGCGTTGACCATCACCGCCTCGAAGAAGGCGTCGACCGGTTCACGCAGGGCAGCCAGACGTGCCAGCGACTCGCTGTACTGACGTGCAGCGGCCATCGGTTGCACAGCCTGGTCGGCTTGCTGGATCGCCGAGTACAGGGAGAACTCGTTGGCATTGTCGAAGTACTTCGGCTCGACCGTGGTCGCAACCGCGCCTTCGGCCTTGCTCAGCAGGTTCGACACACGCTTGTTCACCGCGGCCAGGGCAGCGGCTTCAGGCAGCTGACGGAAGGCCTGTACGGCCTGTACGCGCTGGTCGAAGTCCAGGGCCGAACCAGGCTTGAGGGCACGTACCGACAGGTAAGTGGCAACGTCGATGCCTTCGTCTTCGTAACGGGCACGCAGACGGTCGAAGACGAACTCCAGCACCTGCTCAGCCAGGCCGGCGGCTTTGACCTTGCTGCCGAACTGGCTGACAGCGAAGTTCACCGCTTCGTTCAGGTCCAGGTCCAGCTGTTTCTCGATCAGGATCCGCAGCACGCCCAGCGCTGCACGACGCAGGGCATAGGGATCTTTGCTGCCGGTTGGCAGCATGCCGATACCGAAGATACCGACCAGGGTGTCGAGCTTGTCGGCGATGGCCACGGCCGCACCGGTCAGGGTCGACGGCAGTTCGGCACCGGCACCGCGCGGCATGTACTGCTCGTTCAGGGCCAGGGCGACGTCTTCGGGTTCGCCATCGTTGAGGGCGTAGTAGTAGCCGGCAACACCCTGCATCTCAGGGAATTCACCGACCATCTCGGTAGCCAGGTCGCACTTGGACAGCAGGCCGGCACGGGCTGCGCGCTGGGCGTCGCCGCCAATGCGCTGGGCAATGAATGCGGCCAGCTTGGCAACGCGCTCGGCCTTGTCGAAGACGCTGCCCAGTTGTGCCTGGAACACCACGTTCTTGAGGCGCTCGTTGAAGCTTTCCAGCGGCTGTTTCTTGTCTTGCTTGAAGAAGAACTCGGCGTCGGTCAGGCGTGGACGCACGACCTTCTCGTTACCTTCGATGATCTGCTTCGGATCGCGGCTTTCAACGTTGGCGACGGTGATGAAGCGCGGCAGCAGCTTGCCGTCGACGTCCAGCAGGCAGAAGTATTTCTGGTTGTCCTGCATGGTGGTGATCAGGGCTTCTTGCGGCACTTCGAGGAAACGCTCCTCGAACGAGCAGACCAGCGGCACTGGCCACTCGACCAGCGCGGTCACTTCATCGAGCAGCGCCGGCGGCACGATGGCGGTGCCTTCCTGCTGCATGGCGAGTTCGGCGGTACGCTTGCTGATCAGCTCGCGACGCTCGGCGAAATCGGCCAGCACGTAGGCTTTGCGCAGATCTTCCAGGTAGTTCGCCGGGGCGCTGATGCGCACGTCTTCCGGGTGGTGGAAGCGGTGACCACGGGAATCACGACCGGCCTTCTGGGCGAGGATGGTGCAGTCGACGACGTCGTCGCCCAGCAGCATCACCAGCCATTGGGTCGGACGCACGAACTCTTCTTTGCGCGCACCCCAACGCATGCGTTTCGGGATCGGCAGGTCGTTCAGCGAGTCTTCGACGATGGTTGGCAGCAGGCTGGCGGTGGCCTTGCCCGGGATGTGCTGGGAGAAGCGCAGCTTGGCGCCGCTCTGATCGATTTCCGCCAGCTCTACACCGCACTTCTTGGCAAAGCCGAGGGCAGCCTGGGTCGGGTTGCCTTCAGCGTCGAAGGCGGCCTGACGGGGCGGGCCGTCGACGTTGATGCTGCGGTCCGGCTGCTGGGTGTCCAGTTGACGGATCAGCACGGCCAGACGGCGTGGCGCAGCGTAGACCTGCTTGCCGGTGTAGTTCAGGCCAGCGGCCTGCAGGCCTTTCTCGATACCGGCGAGAAAGGCGTCAGCCAGGGCGCTCAGGGCCTTTGGCGGCAGTTCTTCGGTGCCCAGTTCAACCAGGAAATCTTGAGCACTCATTGTGCAGCCTCCAGCTTGGCCAATGCTTCATCACGCAATTCAGGGGACGCCATCGGGAAGCCCAGCTTGGCGCGGGCTTGCAGATAGCTTTGCGCCACGGCCCGGGCCAGGGTGCGTACGCGCAGGATGTACTGCTGACGTGCGGTCACCGAGATGGCGCGGCGGGCGTCGAGCAGGTTGAAGGTGTGGGATGCCTTGAGGACCATTTCATAGGTCGGCAGCGGCAGCTCCAGCTCGATCAGGCGATTGGCTTCGCTTTCGTAGAAGTCGAACAGTTCGAACAGCTTCTCGACGTTGGCGTGTTCGAAGTTGTAGGTCGACTGTTCCACTTCGTTCTGGTGGAACACGTCGCCGTAGGTCACCTTGCCGAACGGACCGTCGGTCCAGACCAGGTCGTAGACCGAGTCGACGCCCTGCAGGTACATGGCCAGACGCTCCAGGCCATAGGTGATTTCACCGGTGACCGGCATGCACTCGATACCGCCCACTTGCTGGAAGTAGGTGAACTGGGTGACTTCCATGCCGTTGAGCCAGATTTCCCAACCCAGACCCCAGGCACCGAGGGTCGGCGACTCCCAGTTGTCTTCGACGAAACGGATGTCGTGCACCAGCGGGTCAAGGCCGATGGCCTTCAGCGAGCCCAGGTACAGTTCCTGGAAGTTCGCCGGGTTTGGCTTGAGCACCACCTGGAACTGGTAGTAGTGCTGCAGGCGGTTGGGGTTTTCGCCATAGCGACCGTCAGCCGGGCGACGGCTCGGCTGTACGTAGGCGGCGTTCCAGATTTCCGGGCCGACGGCGCGCAGGAACGTCGCGGTATGGAAAGTGCCGGCGCCTACTTCCATATCGTAGGGCTGAAGCACCACACAACCTTGCTCGGCCCAGTAGTTCTGCAGGGCGAGGATCAAGTCTTGGAAGGTACGCACGGCTGGCGTAGGCTGGCTCACGAAATTCACCTGTTTCTAGGGCTGCGAATATAAAGAGCGGGAGTATAACCCGATTCGCCCACGCCTCTACCCTTGGAGCCTTATGCCACGTTGCTTTTGGTGTACCGACGATCCGCTTTACCAGGCGTACCACGATCAGGAATGGGGCACGCCGCAGCGTGAGCCGGGGCAATTGTTCGAAATGTTGTTGCTCGAAGGCTTCCAGGCGGGGCTGTCGTGGATCACTGTGCTGAAAAAGCGCGAACGTTATCGTGAGGTGTTGTTCGGCTTCGATCCGCAGCGCCTGGCGCAGATGAGCGATGAAGAAATCGAGGAACGCATGCTCGATCCCGGGATCATCCGCAACCGCCTCAAGCTCAATGCCGCGCGGCGCAACGCCAAGGCCTGGCTGGCTTTGGAGAACCCTGCGGAGTGGCTGTGGTCGTTTGTCGGCGGTGCGCCGAAGATCAATCATTTCAGCCAGCGCAGTGACGTTCCGGCCGTGACCGATGAAGCCAAGGCGATGAGCAAAGCTCTGCAGAAAGCCGGCTTCACTTTTGTCGGCCCGACCATCTGCTATGCCTTCATGCAGGCCACCGGCATGGTCATGGACCACACCACCGATTGTGATCGCTACGCCGCTCTGCTGCGCTGAGGGGTACAATGGCCGGCTTGCAGAAAGAGGAACCAGCCTGTGGATAAATTCAAGGGCGCCTTGATGGTCGGGGCGTTGCGATTGTTTGCCAAGCTCCCTTGGGGCGCGGTACAGCGGGTCGGCGCGGCCATCGGCTGGCTCATGTGGAAGGTGCCGAACAGCTCGCGCGAAGTGGTGCGCATCAACCTGGCCAAGTGTTTTCCGGAGATGGACCCGGTTGCCCGTGAGCAACTGGTCGGCCAGACCCTGATGGACATCGGCAAGTCCTTCACCGAAAGCGCCTGTGCCTGGATCTGGCCGGCCCAGCGTTCACTGGACCTGGTGCGTGAAGTCGAAGGCCTGGAAGTGTTGCAGGCCGCTCTGGCCTCGGGCAAGGGCGTGGTCGGCATCACCAGCCACCTGGGCAACTGGGAAGTGCTCAACCACTTCTATTGCAACCAGTGCAAACCGATCATTTTCTACCGCCCGCCCAAGCTCAAGGCGGTCGACGACCTGTTGCGCGAACAGCGTGTGCAGTTGGGTAACCGCGTGGCGGCTTCCACCAAGGAAGGCATCCTGAGCATCATCAAGGAAGTGCGTAGAGGCGGTCAGGTCGGTATTCCGGCAGACCCGGAGCCGGCCGAATCGGCGGGAATCTTCGTGCCGTTCTTCGCCACCAAGGCGCTGACCAGCAAATTCGTGCCGAACATGCTCGCTGGCGGCAAGGCAGTCGGGGTGTTCCTGCATGCCTTGCGCCTGCCCGACGGTTCCGGCTTCAAGGTGATTCTGGAAGCGGCGCCCGAGGCGATGTACAGCGAAGACACCGAAACCTCGGCGGCGGCCATGAGCCAGGTGGTCGAGCGCTATGTGCGGGCGTATCCGAGTCAGTACATGTGGAGCATGAAGCGCTTCAAGAAGCGTCCGCCGGGTGAGGCGCGCTGGTATTGATGGCTCTTGTAGGAGCTGGCTTGCCTGCGATCGGGCGCGTAGCGGCCGCAAAACCTGAGTCCTCGGTTTGTCAGGTGCAACCGGGACTCAGGATTTACGACGGCTTCGCCGCCGATCGCAGGTAAACCAGCTCCTACAGGGCTTTATCCAGTTTCTTGAGAAACACCGTCATCTCTTTCTCGGCCTGCTTGTCACCGTGGGCCTTGGCCGCTTCCAGCCCTTGTTCCCAGGCCAGGCGTGCCGCGGCTTTGTCACCCTGCAGCTGATGGGCCTTGCCCAACAGCTTCCACGCCGCCGAATACTTCGGATCGAACTCGACGCAGCGTTGCAGATGAACAGCCGCTTCGGCGCCGTTGCCTTCATCCAGCCAGGCCTTGCCCAGGCCGAAGCGCAGCAGGGCGTTATCCACACCCTTGGCCAGCATCTTTTCCAGTGACTCGCGCATCCCGGCTCTCCCTTTAGAAGAAGCTCAATCCGACATGGAACAGCTTCTCGACGTCACGGATGTACTTTTTATCCACAACGAAGAGGATCACGTGGTCGCCGGCCTCGATCACCGTGTCGTCGTGGGCGATCAGCACTTCTTCATCGCGAATGATCGCGCCGATGGTGGTCCCCGGCGGCAGGGCGATGTCTTCGATGGCTTTGCCGATCACCTTGCTGGATTTCGAGTCGCCATGGGCGATGGCTTCGATCGCCTCTGCCGCACCACGGCGCAGTGAGTGCACGCTGACGATGTCGCCGCGGCGCACGTGGGCGAGCAAGGTACCGATGGTGGCCAGCTGCGGGCTGATGGCGATGTCGATATCGCCGCCCTGGACCAGGTCGACGTAGGCCGGGTTGTTGATGATGGTCATCACCTTGCGCGCGCCCAGGCGCTTGGCCAGCAGCGAGGACATGATGTTGGCCTCGTCATCGTTGGTCAGGGCCAGGAAGATGTCGGCTTCGGCGATGTTCTCTTCGAGCATCAGGTCGCGGTCCGAGGCGCTGCCTTGCAACACCACGGTGCTGTCCAGGGTATCGGAGAGGTAGCGGCAGCGCGCCGGGTTCATCTCGATGATCTTCACCTGGTAGCGGCTTTCGATCGCCTCGGCCAGGCGCTCGCCAATCTGCCCGCCACCGGCGATGACTACACGCTTGTTGGTCTCATCGATACGCCGCAGTTCCCCCATCACCGCACGGATGTGGGCTTTGGCAGCGATGAAGAACACCTCGTCGTCGGCCTCGATCACCGTATCGCCCTGGGGCAGGATCGGCCGGTCACGGCGGAAGATCGCCGCCACGCGGGTGTCGACGTTGGGCATGTGCTCACGGATCTGGCGCAGTTGCTGGCCGACCAGCGGACCGCCGTAGTAGGCTTTGACCGCCACCAGCTGGGCCTTGCCTTCGGCGAAGTCGATGACCTGCAGGGCACCGGGATGCTCGATCAGGCGCTTGATGTAGTGGGTTACCACCTGCTCGGGGCTGATCAGCACGTCGACGGGGATGGCGTCGTTGTCGAACAGGCCGGCGCGGGTCAGGTAGGCCGATTCACGCACCCGGGCGATTTTCGTCGGGGTGTGGAACAGGGTGTAGGCGACCTGGCAGGCGACCATGTTGGTTTCGTCGCTGTTGGTCACCGCCACCAGCATGTCGGCGTCGTCGGCACCGGCCTGGCGCAGAACGGTCGGGAACGAGGCGCGGCCCTGGACGGTACGGATGTCCAGGCGGTCGCCGAGGTCGCGCAGGCGCTCGCCATCGGTATCGACCACGGTAATGTCGTTGGCTTCGCTGGCCAGGTGCTCGGCCAGCGTACCGCCGACCTGCCCTGCGCCCAGGATGATGATCTTCATCCGCTCTTCCCTTCTCTTGTTATCCGCGCGCGGCGGCGATTTTGATCAGCTTGGCATAGTAGAAGCCGTCGTGTCCGCCTTCCTGGGCCAGCAACTGGCGGCCATGCGGCTGGCGCAGGCCGGCCTGGGTCGCCAGGTCCAGCTCGCGGGCACCCGGCGTGCGGGCGAGGAAGGCCTCGATCACTTCGGTGTTTTCCGTCGGCAGGGTCGAACAGGTGGCATACAGCAGGATGCCGCCGACTTCCAGGGTTGGCCACAGGGCATCGAGCAGTTCACCCTGCAGAGCGGCGAGGGCCGGGATATCGTCGGCCTGACGGGTCATCTTGATATCGGGATGACGGCGAATCACACCGGTGGCCGAGCAAGGTGCATCGAGCAGGATGCGCTGGAAACCCTTACCGTCCCACCAACTGGCTGTGTCGCGGGCATCACAGGCAATCAACTGGGCATCCAGACCCAGACGGTCGAGGTTTTCCCGGACCCGGGTCAGGCGCTTGGCTTCGAGGTCGATCGCGACCACGGACTCCAGTTTCGCTTCGGCTTCGAGCAGGTGGCAGGTCTTGCCGCCGGGCGCGCAGCAGGCGTCGAGGACACGCTGGCCGGGCGCCAGATCAAGCAGGTCGGCAGCCAGCTGCGCGGCTTCGTCCTGAACGCTGATCCAGCCCTGATCGAACCCCGGCAGACCGCGCACATCGCAGGCTTGGGCGAGGAGGATGCCATCGACGCTGTACTGGCAGGCAGTGGCTTCCAGTCCCGCTTCGCGCAACAGCTCCAGATAGGCTTCGCGGCTGTGATGACGGCGGTTGACCCGCAGGATCATCGGCGGATGGGCATTGTTGGCGGCGCAGATGGCGTCCCACTGCTCCGGCCAGAACGCTTTGAGCGATTTCTGCAACCAGCGCGGGTGGGCAGTGCGTACCACCGGATCACGTTCCAGCTCGGCGAAGATCTCACTGCTCTCGCGTTGCGCGCGGCGCAGCACGGCATTGAGCAGGGCCTTGGCCCAGGGCTTTTTCAGCTTGTCGGCACAGCCTACGGTTTCACCGATCGCAGCGTGAGCCGGGACACGGGTGTAAAGCAGTTGATACAGGCCGACCAGCAGCAAGGCTTCGACATCGGCGTCGGCCTTCTTGAACGGCTTTTGCAGCAGACGCTCGGCTAGCGCCGAGAGCCGTGGCTGCCAGCGTGCGGTGCCAAAGGCCAGGTCCTGGGTCAGGCCACGGTCACGTACTTCGACCTTGTCCAGTTGCGCGGGCAGCGAACTGTTCAGTGAGGCCTTGCCGCTGAGTACTGCCGCCAGGGCGCGGGCGGCTGCCAGACGTGGATTCATTGACCGAGCACCGTGCCGCTGGCGAATTTCTCGCGACGACTGTTGAACAGATCGCTGAAGTTCAGCGCTTTGCCACCCGGCAATTGCAGGCGGGTCAGGCACAGGGCCTGTTCACCGCAGGCGACGACCAGGCCGTCTTTGCTGGCGCCGAGGATTTCACCTGGCGCACCGCTGCCTGTGGATAAGCTGGCAGCGAGTACTTTCACTGCTTCACCGTTGAGGGTGCTGTGACAGATCGGCCAGGGATTGAAGGCGCGAATCAGACGCTCCAGCTCAACCGCTGGACGGCTCCAGTCCAGGCGCGCTTCGTCTTTGTTCAGCTTGTGGGCATAGGTGGCCAGGCTGTCGTCCTGGACTTCACCTTGCAGCGTGCCAGCGGCCAGACCGGCCACGGCTTCAAGCACGGCTGGCGGGCCCATTTCGGCCAGGCGGTCGTGCAGCGTGCCGCCGGTATCAGTGGCGCTGATCGGGGTGCTGACCTTGAGCAGCATCGGGCCGGTATCCAGACCGGCCTCCATGCGCATTACGGTCACACCGCTTTCATTGTCGCCGGCTTCGACCGCGCGCTGGATCGGCGCCGCACCGCGCCAGCGTGGCAGCAGCGAGGCGTGGCTGTTGATGCAGCCCAGGCGCGGAATATCCAGCACTGCTTGCGGCAGGATCAGGCCGTAGGCGACCACCACCATCAGGTCCGGCTTGAGGGCCGCCAGTTCAGCTTGAGCTTCAGCATTGCGCAGGGTCGGCGGTTGCAGGACCTGGATACCGTTATCCACAGCCAGTTGCTTGACCGCGCTGGGCATCAGCTTTTGCCCGCGCCCGGCCGGGCGGTCCGGTTGGGTGTAGACGGCCACCACTTCATAAGGGCTGTCGATCAAGGCCTTGAGGTGTTCGGCGGCAAACTCAGGGGTGCCTGCAAAGACAATGCGCATGGAGTTCTCGCTTAAAAAGAAAAAGGCTTGCCGGAGCAAGCCTTTGGAAAGAGGAGATCAAGCTTGCTGGCGATGCTGCTTTTCCAGCTTCTTCTTGATCCGGTCACGTTTGAGCGTCGACAGGTAATCGACGAACAACTTGCCGTTGAGGTGATCGCATTCGTGCTGGATGCACACTGCCAGCAGGCCTTCGGCAATCAGCTCGTAGGGCTTGCCATCGCGATCCAGCGCCTTGACCTTGACCCGCACCGGGCGGTCGACGTTCTCGTAGAAGCCGGGTACCGACAGGCAGCCTTCCTGGTACTGGTCCATTTCGTCGGTCAGCATCTCGAGCTCAGGGTTGATGAACACCCGCGGCTCGCTGCGATCTTCGCTCAGGTCCATGACCACGATGCGCTTGTGCACGTTGATCTGGGTTGCCGCCAGGCCGATGCCCGGGGCTTCGTACATGGTTTCAAACATGTCATCGATCAACTGGCGAACGCCGTCATCGACTTCGGTCACCGGTTTGGCGATGGTGCGAAGACGCGGGTCCGGGAATTCGAGGATGTTCAGAATGGCCATAAGCGTATGAGCTGCACTGTGCGATGAATTACAAACATGAGTACACATAATAAAGGGATTCGGCGCATTCGGCACCTGGCAAAGGTCAGCTAAGGTTTCAGGCAGCCCCCAGGCATGCCACCAAGGGACATTTTTCAACCGGTTGTCAAAGTATTATCAACAGAGTTATCCACAGCTTGTGCAGGGTCCATTCAACTCGTTCGATCAAGGATGATCGTTATGCCAGATCCAGCTTACCGGGCGTGCTCCCCCGCCGAACTCGAGGCGCGTTTGCGCCTGCATCGTTTGCCCGGGCTCGGTCCGCAACGATTTCACTCGCTCCTGCAGGCGTTCGGCAGTGCATCGGCTGCGCTCAGTGCCCCGGCCAGTGCCTGGGGCTCGCTGGGCCTCCCCGGGGTGAGCGCCGAGGCCCGCCGCAGCCATGAAGTACGCGAAGGCGCAGCGGCTGCATTAGCCTGGCTAGAGCGGCGCGACCAGCATTTACTGATGTGGGACGACCCCGCCTACCCCGCTTTACTGGCTGAAGTGGATAGCGCTCCACCCCTGCTGTTCGTGGCCGGTAACCCGGCGTTGCTGGAGAAACCGCAGCTGGCGATTATCGGCAGTCGCCGCGCATCGCGTCCGGCGCTGGACACCGCCGGGGCCTTTTCCCGACACCTGGCGCGGGGTGGATTTGTCATTACCAGCGGCTTGGCCCTGGGGGTCGACGGTGCCGCTCATCAGGCTGCCCTGGATGTCGGCGGGCAGACGATCGGGGTGCTGGGTACCGGGTTGCAGAAATTTTATCCACAACGGCATCGGGCGCTGGCTGCGGCGATGATCGAGCAAGGCAGTGCCGTGGTTTCCGAGTTTCCTCTCGATGCAGGGCCGGTGGCGGGTAACTTTCCCCGGCGCAATCGCATCATCAGTGGCCTGTCGTTGGGAGTGCTGGTGGTCGAGGCGAGCCTGGCCAGTGGCTCGCTGATCACCGCACGGCTGGCGGCTGAGCAAGGGCGAGAGGTCTATGCCATTCCGGGTTCGATTCATCATCCGGGGTCCAAAGGCTGCCACCAGTTGATTCGCGATGGTGCCTTGCTGGTGGAAAACGTCGAGCAGATTGTCGAGACTCTGCAGGGATGGCAGCGTCTGCCGCCGGTGCAGGGTGGCGAAGCTGCCGGCAGCCGGCATGTGCTTGAAGATTTGCTGCTGGCGGCGCCACAAACCAGCGAAGCGCTTGCCAATAGCAGCGGTTGGCCGCTGCCCAGGGTACTGGCGGCATTGACCGAGCTTGAAGTGGCTGGACGGGTTTGTAATGAAGCTGGACGTTGGTTTGCCCGGCCTGCCTAAGTACACTGCTGGTTAGCCTTTATGCGGAGTGAGTTCAATGGTGAGCAGTTGGCGTGTGCAACAAGCCGCGCGTGAAATTCGGGCCGGTGCGGTGATTGCCTACCCAACCGAGGCCGTCTGGGGCCTGGGCTGTGATCCCTGGAACGAGGAAGCGGTGGATCGCCTGCTGGCGATCAAGTCGCGCTCGGTCGACAAGGGGTTGATCCTGATTGCCGACAATATCCGCCAGTTCGACTTCCTGTTTGAGGATTTCCCTGAAATCTGGCTCGACCGTATGGGCAGCACCTGGCCTGGTCCGAACACCTGGCTGGTGCCGCACCAGAACATGTTGCCGGAGTGGATTACCGGGGTTCATGACACCGTAGCCCTGCGGGTCAGCGACCATCCAGTGGTACGTGAGCTGTGCTCACTGGTCGGGCCGCTGGTTTCGACCTCGGCCAACCCTCAGGGGCGTCCGGCGGCGAAATCACGCTTGCGCGTCGAGCAGTACTTCCGCGGGCAACTGGATCTGGTCCTGGGTGGTGCACTGGGTGGCCGGCGTAACCCGAGTGTGATCCGTGACCTGGTGACCGGGGAAGTGGTTCGGGCGGGGTAAGCCTTATCGCGGGGCAAGCCCGCTCCCACAGTGTGGGAGCGGGCTTGCCCCGCGAAAAATCAAGGCAACAACACTGTCGACCCAACCGTGCGCCGCGCTGACAATTCGGTCTGCGCCTTGGCCGCCTCGCTCAGCGGATAACGCTGCTGGATATCCACCGTCAGCTTGCCACTAGCGATCATCGCGAACAGGTCATCGGCCATCGCCTGGGTGTTTTCGGCATTGTTGGCGTAGCTGGCCAGGGTCGGCCGGGTGACATACAGCGAACCCTTTTGCGCCAGGATGCCCAGATTCACTCCGCTGACCGCGCCCGAGGCGTTGCCGAAGCTGACCATCAGACCGCGCGGCGCCAGGCAATCCAGAGAAGTCAGCCAGGTGTCCTGACCAACGCCGTCGTAGACCACCGGGCACTTTTTGCCGTCAGTCAGTTCCAGCACGCGTTGGGCCACATCCTCACGGCTGTAGTCGATGGTCGCCCAGGCCCCCAGCGCTTTGGCGCGCTCGGCTTTTTCCGCCGAACTCACGGTACCGATCAATTTGGCACCCAGGGCCTTGGCCCATTGGCAGGCCAGTGAGCCAACACCACCGGCAGCGGCGTGGAACAGAATGGTGTCGCCCGGTTGCACGGCGTAGGTCTGTTTGAGCAGGTATTGCACGGTCAGCCCCTTGAGCATGACCGCTGCGGCCTGTTCGAAGCTGATGGCGTCAGGCAGTTTGACCAGATTGGCTTCGGGCAACACATGCACTTCGCTGTAGGCACCCAGCGGGCCCCCGGCATAGGCGACACGGTCGCCGATCTTGAGCCGGGTGACCTGAGCACCGACCGCCTCGACTATCCCGGCACCTTCCGTGCCCAGCCCCGAAGGCAGTGCAGGCGGCGCATACAGGCCGCTGCGAAAGTACGTGTCGATAAAGTTCAGGCCGATGGCCTGGTTGCGTACACGGACCTGCTGCGGACCGGGTGCGGCAGGTTCGAAATCGACCAGTTGCAGGACCTCCGGGCCCCCATGCTGGCTGAACTGGATACGCTTGGCCATCTGCACTCTCCTGTCGGGTTCGGAAAACCCCTATCGGACGCCTTTGCTTGATCGCCGTCAACTGCGGCCAGCCAGCCGCCGGTGGTATGCTACGCGCCGAATTTGCTCATGCCCGCTTCCAGGTGATCTGATGACTAGCCGCACCGAGGCCGTGAAAGCCTACCTGCTCGACTTGCAAGACCGTATTTGTGCCGCCCTCGAAACCGAAGACGGCGGCGCCCGCTTTGTCGAAGACGCCTGGACGCGTGAAGCCGGCGGTGGTGGACGGACCCGGGTGATCGGTGAAGGCAAGGTCATCGAAAAGGGCGGCGTGAACTTCTCCCACGTCTTCGGTAGCGGCCTGCCGCCTTCGGCCAGCGCCCATCGGCCGGAGCTGGCCGGGCGTGGTTTCGAGGCCCTGGGGGTATCGCTGGTTATCCACCCGCATAACCCGCATGTACCGACCTCGCACGCCAATGTGCGTTTCTTCATCGCCGAGAAGGAAGGCGAAGAAGCGGTCTGGTGGTTCGGCGGCGGTTTCGACCTGACCCCCTACTACGGCAACGAAGAAGACTGCCTGCACTGGCATCAGGTGGCCGAACGTGCCTGTGCGCCGTTTGGTGCCGACGTCTACCCGCGTTACAAGGCCTGGTGCGACCGTTATTTCCACCTCAAGCATCGCGGCGAGCCGCGCGGTATTGGCGGCCTGTTCTTCGATGACCTGAACGATTGGGACTTCGACACCTGCTTCGCGTTCATGCGCGCCATCGGCGATGCCTACATCGAGGCCTACCTGCCGATTGTCCAGCGCCGCAAGGCCATGGCCTACACGGCCGAGCAGCGGGAGTTCCAGGAATACCGTCGCGGCCGCTATGTCGAGTTCAACCTGGTCTACGACCGTGGCACCCTGTTCGGTCTGCAATCGGGCGGACGTACCGAATCGATCCTGATGTCGCTGCCACCGCAAGTGCGTTGGGGGTACGATTGGAAAGCTGCACCAGGCAGCGAAGAAGCGCGCCTGACCGAGTATTTCCTCCAGGACCGTGACTGGCTTGGCGAAACCAAGGCTAGCCACTGAGCCGTTGTGGATAACTTTTCCGGCCCTGCCCGACCTTGACCCAGGAACCGCGTGAATGGACCAGTACGTTGTATTCGGCAACCCGATCGGCCACAGCAAGTCGCCGCTGATCCACCGCTTGTTCGCCGACCAGACCGGCCAGCAACTGGAGTACAGCACCTTGCTGGCGCCGCTGGACGATTTCACCATGTGTGCCCAGGGCTTCTTCAAGCAGGGGCTGGGTGCCAACGTCACTGTGCCTTTCAAGGAAGAAGCCTATCGCCTGGTCGATAGCCTGACGCCCCGGGCTCAGCGCGCTGGTGCGGTGAATACCCTGAGCAAGCTGGCCGACGGCACACTGCAGGGCGACAATACCGACGGCGCCGGGCTGGTACGTGACCTGACGGTGAATGCCGGTGTGCAACTGGCAGGCAAGCGCATTCTCCTGCTCGGCGCCGGTGGTGCTGTGCGCGGCGTGCTGGAACCGTTGCTGGCGCATAACCCGGCTTCGCTGGTGATTGCCAACCGCACCGTGGAAAAAGCCGAACAGCTGGCGCGCGAATTCGCCGACCTGGGCCCGGTGGCTGCCAGTGGTTTCAGCTGGCTGCAAGAGCCGGTGGACCTGATCATCAACGCCACCTCCGCCAGCCTTGCCGGTGAATTGCCGCCGATCTCCGCCAGCTTGATCGAGCCGGGTAAAACCGTGTGCTACGACATGATGTACGGCAAAGAGCCGACGCCCTTCTGCCGCTGGGCCAGCGAACACAAGGCGGCGAAGGTGCTGGACGGCTTGGGCATGCTCGCCGAGCAGGCTGCTGAAGCGTTCTTCATCTGGCGTGGCGTGCGTCCGGATACCGCTCCGGTACTGGACGAACTGCGCCGCCAGCTGGCTCGCGGTTAACCCTCGAAGCGGATCGGGCAGAATGCTGCCCCTTCCAGCTTGTGTAACTCTTCGATCACCTGTGGACGCGCCCTATGCAGCGTCAGGCTACCGCCTGCCCGACGCAGGCGGCGGGCTTCGCGATGGAGCATGTCGACACCGGAGTAGTCGATGAAGTTGATCTGCCGGGCATCGATTACCACATCCGGTCCCTGGCAGCGTTGCAAACGCACCTGCAGGTAGTGGCTGGCACCGAAGAAAATCGAGCCGCCCACACGCAGCACATCCGTGTCGCCTTCACGCGAGTGCTGAACCCGCGGTCGTGAGGTGCGTTTGAGATAGAAAAACAGCGAGGCCAGCACCCCGGCGTAGATCGCGGTCTGCAACTCCAGCAGCAAGGTCGCGGCTGCGGTCAGGGCCATGACCAGAAACTCCGAACGGCTGACCCGAAACAGCGCGCGCATCGCCCGATGATCGATCAGGCCCCAGCAGATCAACAGGATGCTGGCGGCCATCGCCGGGATCGGGATATGTGCAATCAAGCTGGCGCCGGCCACGGCGAACAGCGCGACCCAGAGCGCCGAGAACACCCCGGCCAAGGGTGAGCGGGCACCGGCGTCATAGCTCAGCCCGGAGCGGGTGAAGGAACCTGACGACAGGTAACCGGAGCACAGGCTGCCGACCATGTTCGACAGGCCTTGAGCGCGGATTTCCTGGTTGGCGTCGATCAACTGCTCTGAACGCGACGATAGCGACCGGGCTATCGACAGGCTGGTGACCAGTCCCAGCATGCCCACCGCCACGGCGCTGGGCAGTAAGCGCAGGATCAGTTCGAAGTCGAGCAGCGGCAATGGGCTCAGGGGCGGCAACTGGCCGGCGAATCCCGGTACCAGTTGCACATGGGCGAATACTCCAGGCAGCAACCAGACCAGCAGACTGGCAATTGTCAGGGTTATCAACAGGCCGGGCCAGCGCGGGCGCAGCAGCTTCAGCGCAACGCCCAGCAGCAACGTACCCAGACCCAGCACCAGCGAAGGCCAGTCTACTTCTCCTGCGTGTTCCAGCAGGCTTTCCAGGGTCTTCAGTGCGGTGGCCTGGCTGGGCAGATCCAGCCCCAACAGGCTTGGCAGTTGTCCCAGGGCGATAACCACTGCGGCGCCGAGGGTAAAGCCCAGCACCACCGAATGAGAGACAAAATTGACCAGTGCGCCGAAACGCAGCATTCCCAGCAACCACTGAAACACTCCGGCCAGGAACGTAAGCAACAGGATCAGGGTGATGTAGTCGTCACTGCCGCTGACAGCCAGGGGGCTGACGCTGGCATAGAGCACAATGGAAATCGCCGCCGTCGGCCCGCAGATCAGGTGCCAGGACGAACCCCAGAGGCAGGCAATCAGCACCGGGACAATCGCTGCATACAAGCCATATTCGGCAGGCAGGCCGGCGATTAATGCGTAGGCGATTGATTGCGGCAATGCAAGGATCGCCCCGCTCAGCCCAACCAGCAGATCGCGCCGCACACTGGCGCGGGTTTGCCGGGGCAGCCAGCTGAGAAACGGCAGCAGACGTTGGCGATCTGGCCAGGCCATGGACATGCTCTATCACGAATGGAAGCTGTTCAGGGTGCGATGTCCGGCGCCTGGGTGCAAGCCGTAAAGAGCAGGTGCGTTAGAACACGAAGTTCACATGCTCACCGTAGTGCAGTTTCAACTCCAGGGCATCGACCATGGCGGCAGCTACCCTGGCCAGCTGTTGCAACGGTTCGCGAAGGCCCGGCTCCAGGGTGCCGTGGGTCTGGTGGAAATGCTCGATGCCCAGCCCGGCGACTTGCTGCGGAGTGTTGATCAAGGTCCAGTGCAGCGGGCTGCGTTGCAACAGGTCGACGATTTGATCGGCACAGGCCCGTTGTTGCTCGCTGTGACCTTCGCTATGGTCGAGCACGCTGAAATCGCCGACCAGTAACAGGCGGCGTATAGTTGTGCGAGACATGCCGGCAACCAGTGCCTGGCTCATATGCAGCTGTGCGACGAAATCGTCGGGAGCCAGCGCCGCCAGCAGGCAGACCACCGCCGAGCCACCGGCTACGCTTTGCTCCGCTTGATCAACGCTGTTCAGCCCGCCTATCTTGAAGTGCAGCCCCGGGCGTGGCGCCAGGGTGTTCAAGTCGTCAACCACGGCGATCACTTCATGCTGGCGCTTGAGTAATTCGGCCATCAGGGCGCTGCCCAGGCTGCTCAAACCACCGACCAGGATCAGTTTGAACACTGGGGTTTCGGCATTTTTCACCAGGTCACTCCCTTTTCAGGCGGGTGATCATTTGACCCCGGGATACCTTGGGGGTTCTTGTGATTCAGGAGTTTTCGTGCAAAGGATCAAGGGGTATCACGCCCATGTCTATTATGACGCCAGCACCATGGAACAAGCACGGCAGCTATGTGAAGAGGCTGCCAAGCTGTTTGGGGTGAGCATGGGGCGAATGCATCAGAAACCGGTCGGGCCGCATCCAGACTGGAGCTGCCAACTGGCGTTCGGACCGGAAGTGGTCGGGGTGGTGTTGCCCTGGCTGGCGCTGTATCGCCATGGGCTGGTGGTATTCCTGCATCCGCTGACCGGAGATGATCTGGCGGATCATCGCGATCATGGAATCTGGATGGGAGCGGTGCGGCCGCTTGATCTGTCGATCTTTGAATAGCTGGTGGGAGCAACTGTCGGTGGGAGCGGGCTTGCCCCGCGATGTGGTCTGACTGACAAACCGCAATCGCGGGGCAAGCCCGCTCCCACCGCTCCAGAATCAAGCCTTGCGCGCGCCCCGCACACCCTGGGCCAGCGCCGAACACAGCTCCAGCACATCACCCACGGCCTGATCAGCTGACTTGGCTTGGGCAATCTTGTCGACCAGCGCCGAGCCGACCACCACACCATCGGCCAGTTTGGCGATGGCTGCCGCCTGCTCTGGGGTACGGATACCGAAACCGACGCTGATCGGCAGGTCGGTATGCCGGCGCAGACGTTCGATGGCGCTGCTGACCTGTTCGGTAGTGGCCGAACCCGCACCGGTGACACCCGCTACCGAGACGTAGTAGACGAAGCCGGAGCTGCGTTCCAGCACGCGCGGCAGGCGCACGTCGTCGGTGGTCGGGGTGGTCAGGCGGATGAAATCGATACCGGATGCCTGGGCCGGGGTAGCCAGCTCAGCGTCATGCTCAGGCGGCAGGTCGACGATGATCAGACCGTCGACCCCCACTTCCTTGGCCTGGGCGACAAAGGCTTCGGCGCCAAAGCGGTGGATCGGGTTGTAGTAGCCCATCAGCACGATCGGCGTGGTCTGGTTGTCGACGCGGAACTCGCGAACCATCTGCAAGGTTTTCGCCAGGGTCTGGCCAGCCTCCAGGGCACGCAAGGTCGCCAACTGGATGGACACGCCGTCGGCCATCGGATCGGTGAACGGCATGCCCAGCTCGATGACGTCGGCGCCAGCAGCCGGCAGGCCTTTGAGGATCGCCAGCGAGGCATCGTAGCCAGGGTCGCCGGCGGTAATGAAGGTGACCAGTGCGGAACGGCCTTCGGCCTTCAGTTCGGCGAAGCGTTGTTCGATCCGGCTCATGCCTGTTTCTCCTGGGCAGCCATATGGCTCATCACGGTTTGCATGTCTTTGTCGCCACGCCCGGACAGGCACACCACCATCAGGTGATCCTTGGGCAGGGTCGGGGCGCGTTTGATCGCTTCGGCCAGCGCGTGGGAGGTCTCCAGGGCCGGAATGATGCCTTCCAGGCGGCAGGTGGTGTGGAACGCAGCCAAGGCTTCTTCGTCGTTGATGCTGACGTATTCGACGCGTTTCACTTCATGCAGGTAGGCGTGTTCAGGGCCGATACCTGGGTAGTCCAGGCCGGCGGAAATCGAGTGGGCATCGGTGATCTGGCCGTCGGCATCCTGCAGCAGGTAGGTGCGGTTGCCATGCAGAACGCCCGGAACACCACCGGTGAGGCTGGCGGCGTGCTTGTCGGTGTCGACGCCGTGGCCACCGGCTTCGACGCCGATGATCTGCACACTGGTGTCGTCGAGGAAGTCATGGAACAGGCCCATGGCATTGGACCCGCCGCCAACGCAGGCGATCAGGCTGTCGGGCAGGCGGCCTTCTTTCTCTTGCAACTGGGCGCGGGTTTCCTTGCCGATGATCGACTGGAAGTCGCGAACCATCGCCGGATACGGGTGTGGACCGGCAACGGTGCCGATCAGATAGAAGGTGTCTTCGACGTTGGTGACCCAGTCGCGCAGGGCCTCGTTCATGGCGTCCTTGAGCGTGCCGGTACCGGAGGTCACCGGGACGATCTCGGCACCGAGCAGCTTCATGCGGAACACGTTGGCCTGCTGGCGCTCGATGTCGGTAGCGCCCATGTAGATCACGCAAGGCAGGCCGAAGCGTGCGGCCACGGTGGCGGTGGCGACGCCGTGCATGCCGGCGCCGGTTTCGGCGATCAGGCGCTTTTTGCCCATGCGCTTGGCCAGCAGCACCTGGCCGATGCAGTTGTTCACCTTGTGCGCGCCGGTGTGGTTGAGCTCTTCACGTTTGAAGAAGATCTTTGCACCGCCACAGTGTTCGGTCAGGCGTTCGGCGAAGTACAGCGGATTGGGACGGCCGATGTAGTCGCGCTGGAAGTAGGCCAGTTGCTCAAGGAACTCAGGATCGGCTTTGGCAGCTTCGTACTCGCGGGCAAGGTCGAGCACCAGCGGCATCAGGGTTTCAGCCACGTAGCGGCCGCCGAATGCGCCAAACAGGCCATTGGCATCGGGGCCGGCGCGGAAGTTGGTCTGGGTCATGGGTCGCTCCAGGGCGTAGTGAAGACTGGGAATGGCTTTACTGTAACCACGACAGGCGCGGCTGAAAACCGATAAGATTGCTTGAACATGTCAGGAAAACTCACACGTTATGCGCCAGGACCTGCCTCCCCTCAATGCCCTTCGGGCTTTCGAAGCCACTGCCCGGCTCAACAGCGTCAGCCAGGCTGCCGAGCAACTGCACGTTACCCATGGCGCCGTCAGCCGGCAATTGAAGGTGCTTGAAGAGCATCTGGGGGTCAGCCTGTTCGTCAAGGACGGGCGTGGCATTAAACTCACAGATGCCGGCTTGCGGTTGCGCGATGCCAGCTCCGATGCCTTCGAGCGCTTGCGCAGTGTGTGTGCCGAGTTGAGCCAGAGCAGTGCCGACGCGCCGTTTGTGCTCGGTTGCTCCGGCAGTTTGCTGGCACGCTGGTTCATTCCACGATTGGGCCGTCTGAAGGCGGACTTGCCGGAATTGCGTCTGCATTTGTCCGCTGGTGAAGGCGACCTCGACCCGCGTCGTCCCGGCCTTGATGCCCTGCTGGTGTTCGCCGAGCCGCCCTGGCCGGCCGATATGCAGGTGCATGTGCTGGCCCAGGAGTGCATCGGTCCGGTGCTCAGCCCGCACTTCACAGGCTTCGCCCGTCTGCAGCAAGCGCCAGCTGAGGCTTTGCTGGAAGAGACCCTGCTGCAGACCACCTCACGTCCACAGGCCTGGCCAAGCTGGGCGCAGCAACAGGGTATCAACCCTGAGGCGCTGCGCTACGGCCAGGATTTCGAGCATCTGTATTACTTGCTGGAAGCGGCTGTCGCCGGCCTGGGTGTGGCAATCGCGCCGCAGCCGTTGGTGGCCGATGACTTGCGTGCCGGGCGTCTGGCTGCACCCTGGGGCTTTTGCCAGACGCAGGCCGCCTTGGCGTTGTGGGTGCCGCGACGCGCCGCGGATGGGCGCGCCGAGCAACTGGCCGGATGGTTACGCGCGGAGCTGGCGCGCCAGAGCGATTAGTTATCGCGCCTGCACATCAGGTAGGCGGCGAGTAGGCCAAGGGCACCAATGGCTACGCCAGCGGTGGTCCAGGGGTGTTCCTGGGCGTAGTCGCGGGTGGCCAGGCCGGTCTGGCGGGTCTTGGTTTTCACCTCTTCATAGGCATCGCTGAGCAGGCTGCGCGAATGACGCAATGCATTCTCGGCGTTGCCCTTGAGCGTCTTGAGGGTCTTGCGCGACTCATCCGAGGCGTCGTCCTTGAGGCTTTCCAGCGACTTGAGCAGGCTTTCGATCTCCGCTTCCATACTTTGCAGCGACGCTTTACGCAGCGAATGGTTGGCCATGGTGGCTCTCCTTCGAGGTGTGAGTGAGCTGTTCTGGTTCCGACTTCGCCGTGGCGAGAAAGTGCCGTCCGAATTCCCGGGTATTGACCTCTTGCAGGTAAATCAGGCGGGCGCTGCTAGGCTCAAAGTTCACCTTCGAAACGGAGACTGCTCATGTCGGATCACCACACTTACAAGAAAATCGAACTCGTCGGCTCGTCACCCAACAGCATCGAAGAGGCGATCAACAATGCCCTGGCCGAAGCGGGCAAAAGCATCAAGCACCTTGAGTGGTTCGAAGTGGTCGACACCCGCGGGCACATCAAGGACAACAAGGCGGCGCACTTTCAGGTATCGCTCAAGGTGGGATTCCGTATCGTCAACAGCTGAAGGCATGACACTGGCTTGTGCGGGTCAATTGAGTTACACAGTCCTGAGGCGCCCGGACGGGTTCCGGCGCCCTCCTCCACTTTGATCTGAACAAGGAAAGCGATCGATGAAGAAGTTGGTAGTGGCACTGGGTTTGATGGCGCTGGCGGGCACTGCCCTCGCCGCGGGCAAACCGTGCGAAGAATTGAAGGGCGAAATAGCAGCCAAACTTGATGCCAAGGGCGTCAGCGGCTACTCGTTGGAGATCGTTGACAAGGGTGCAGCCGCTGGCGGCAAGGTCGTCGGGACCTGCGAAGGCGGCACCAAGGAAATCGTTTACAAGCGTGGCTGATACCAATCGCGGGGCAAGCCCGCTCTCACAGGTTGAACAGTGGGAGCGGGCTTGCCCCGCGATAAATCCTTCAATTTCCGCGCATCACCTGCGCCAGCAACTCATAGGATCGAATCCGGTCCGCATGCTCATACAGGTCGCAGGTGAAGATCAGCTCATCTGCCTGGGTTTGCTCCAGCAAGACATCAAGTTTGGCGCGGATCTTTTGTGGTCCGCCAACCATCGCCAGTCCCAGGAAATCGCCCACCGCCTCGCGTTCATGGGGCAGCCACTGGCCGTCCATGCTTTCCACCGGAGGCCGCTGTACCAGGCTCTGGCCGCGCATCAGGGCAAGAATTCGCTGATAAACCGAGGTCGCCAGGTAATTGGCCTGCTCATCGGTGTCGGCCGCAACCAGTGGCACTCCTAGCATCACATACGGTTTGTCGAGCACTGCCGAAGGCTGGAAATGGTTACGGTAGATACGGATAGCTTCGTGCATGTAGCGTGGGGCGAAGTGCGAGGCAAAGGCATAGGGCAGGCCGCGCATGCCGGCCAGTTGGGCACTGAACAGGCTGGAACCGAGCAGCCAGATCGGCACGTTGGTGCCGTAGCCGGGCACGGCGATGACTTTCTGATCCGCAGTCCGTGGCCCCAGGTAGCGCACCAGTTCTTCAACATCGTCAGGAAAATCGTCAGCGCTGCCGGAGCGTTCACGACGCAGGGCACGAGCGGTCATCTGGTCAGAACCCGGCGCACGCCCCAGGCCCAGGTCAATACGACCGGGATAGAGGCTTTCCAGGGTGCCAAACTGTTCGGCAATCACCAGCGGTGCATGGTTGGGCAGCATGACGCCACCGGCACCGACGCGGATGGTCGAAGTGCCACCGGCCAGGTAACTGAGCAGCACAGCGGTGGCCGAGCTGGCGATGCCGTCCATGTTGTGGTGCTCGGCGACCCAGAAGCGGTTGTAGCCGAATTTTTCCACGTGCTGCGCCAGGTCCAGCGAGTTGCGCAGGGACTGCGCCGGGCTGCCGTCAGCACGCACCGGGACCAGGTCGAGGGTGGAAAATTTGATGTCTGCAAGTCGCTTCATGGGCAGTTAAGCCTCCTCGGCAGTCAGTTGGCCGGCATTGCGCGATGGCCTTTTTAACTCTGTATGGGCACTTCCTGAGGATTCAATGCCTGGGATGCAATCGACCTGAACTTGCTGGCGAAAGGGCAAGAGGAAGAACCGGGGAACCCGCTTGTGGTCAAATAGGTGTCGGCACACTCGCTGCCGTCACAAGGAGCTGTCCCATGATCCGTGTTGCAATCGCTGTGCTGGCTTCGCTGCTGGCGACTTCTGCGCTGGCTGCGCCAAAGAATTGCGAAGAGCTCAAGGCCGAGATCGAAGCGAAGATCCAGGCCAATAACGTGAGCTCCTATACCCTGGAAATCGTCAAGAACGAGGATGTTCACGACCAGAATATGGTCGTTGGCAGCTGTGAGGGTGGCACCAAGAAGATCATCTACCAGAAGAATGATCGCTAGGCGTCAGGGAATGCAGAATTTGTCGTTGGCTTCTTCGGCGACGACCTTGCGCTGCGCGTCGTAGAGATAGGCGCTGGGTTGCATGGCTGGCGCCCGCGCTTCGAGACGATAGCGCTGGCCGGCTTCAAAGTGGTCGTAGCGCACTTTCAGGTAACAGGTGCGCTCTACCGGATTCATCGAGAAGCCCCCGGAATACACCTCGAAATCGAAGCGTACGGTCAACTCGTGCTTGCCCGGTGTGACCTGGAAGAAGCGCCCGTCGTTGAGGCGCTCACCATCCAGGCGGTCGGCCATCAGCAACTTGCCGGGCGTCATGGTGTAGAGGTCGACCCAGGCCTGTTTGCTATCAACAGGCGGCAAGGGGTTGGCGCAAGCCCCCAGGGTACTGAGGGCAATCAGCATCATTGGCTGGCGCATGGCAAACTCCCGCTTGCAACCTACTAAAGCACAAGCATAGCGCCATTCGCGCTATCAGGTGCGCTGGCAGCCCGCCGGTAACCCTTTACTGACCAGATTGCGCTGCTCGTCATACAGCTTGGCCCATGGCCGAAAGCCGATGCTGCCGGCTTCGAGCTGATAGCGTTGCCCGGCACTGAAATCCTTGAATTTTACATTCAGCTGGCAATCGCGCCACAGCGGTTCACTGACCGGGCCGATATTGCTCGGCGTTACCGGAAACAGGTAGCGCACGGTCAGCTCGTGGCTGCCCGGCGACACTTCGAAATAGCGTTTGTCGGCCCAGGCCTGGTCGTCCACCTCCACGGCATGGAGGGTATCGTCCGGGCCGGGGGCAAGGTCGATCCAGGCCTGGTTGGGATCGCGATGAGGCATCAACAACCCGGCACAGCCGGACAGAAGCAGAAGAGCACTGATGACAAGCAGTGTACGCATGGCAAAACTCCAGCCGGGCAGGATAGTCTTGAAGCTGATGAGCTCTTGAGCGGATAACGGGACGCGGATGCTTCGACTATTTCTTTTATTGCGCTCAAGTCATGGGGCACTCGACCATTTTTTTCGCTACTTGGTTCCCTTGTTGGCGTTCGGGCTGCTCAACGGTTGTTCCAGCATCAGTTACTACGGGCAACTGGCCAGTGGACAGTTGCAGCTGTTGCAGGCCCGTCAACCGGTGGCCGAGCTGGTTGCGGACCCAGCCACCCCGGCAAAACTGCGCCAGCATCTGCTTCAGGCCGAACAGGCACGGGCTTTTGCCAGCGCACAACTGAAGCTGCCGGATAACCGCAGCTATCGGGTGTATGCCGACATTGGCCGCCCGTTCGTGGTGTGGAATGTGTTCGCCACCCCGGAGTTTTCGCTCGAACCTCAGACCCATTGCTTCCCGATTGCCGGTTGCGTCGCCTATCGCGGTTACTACAGCCAGGGTGCTGCCCGCGGGGCCGCGGCGTTGCAGAAACAGCAGGGGCTGGATGTCTATGTCGGGGGGGTGGAAGCCTACTCGACCCTGGGCTGGTTCGATGACCCGATCCTCAGCTCCATGCTTGGGTGGGGTGACGAGCGATTGGCCAGCGTTATCTTCCATGAACTGGCGCATCAGCGTCTGTATGTGCAGGACGACACCGCGTTCAATGAGTCCTTTGCCACCTTCGTCGAGCAGCAAGGCGCTCGCCAGTGGCGTGCTGCTCGTGGCCTACCGGCGCAGACCCAGGACGATAGTCAGCAGCGTGACCAGTTCGTGGCGTTGGTGCTGGCCAGCCGGGAGCGGCTCAAGACACTGTATGCAGCACCGCTGAGCGAGTCAGGCAAGCGCGCGGGCAAACAGGCCGAATTCGAACGCTTGCGCCGTGATTACCGGACGCTGCGCGATAGTCAGTGGGGAGGCAAAGGGCGTTATGACGCCTGGATCAATGCACCGATGAACAATGCCAAGCTGCTGCCATTTGGTTTGTATGACCAGTGGGTGCCGGCATTTGCGGGATTGTTTACCCAGGTGGGTGGGGATTGGGAGGTGTTTTATGAGCGGGTCGAAACCTTGGGCAGGCTGCCGCTTGAACAGCGGCATCAGGCCTTGAAAAGCATCGCGGGGCAAGCCCGCTCCCACAGCGTCGGTAGGAGCGGGCTTGCCCCGCGATAAGGCCCTCAAGCCCGCAGAAAAGCCTGATGCAACTCACTCAAGGTCGCAAAGTGATAAGCCGGCTGCTCTGCCGTCAGCTCCTCATGGCTGCCAAACCCATAACCCACCGCCACCGCCTCAAGGCCATTGCTGCGGGCCCCGATCAGGTCATGTTTGCGGTCGCCGATCATCAGCGTCTGGGCCGGGTCCAGCGCTTCTTCCGCCAGTAGATGGGCGATGAGTTCGACCTTGTTGGTACGGGTGCCGTCGAGCTCGCTGCCGTAGATCACCTTGAAGTGATGATCGAACTGGAAATGCCGGGCGATCTCGCGGGCGAACTCCCAGGGTTTGGAGGTGGCGATGTACAGCGTCCTGCCCTGCCCGTTCAAGGCTTCAAGCAATGGCTGGACGCCATCGAACACCTGGTTCTCGTACAACCCGGTGATCTTGAAGCGCTCACGGTAGAAGTTCACCGCGTCCCAGGCCTTGGCTTCGTCGAAGCCATAAAACTGCATGAACGCCTGCAGCAAGGGCGGGCCGATGAAGTGCTCCAGGCGTGCCAGGTCCGGCTCATCGATGCCGAGTTTGGCCAGGGCGTACTGGATCGAGCGGGTAATGCCCAGGCGCGGGTCGGTCAGGGTACCGTCGAGGTCGAAGAGGATGTTTTGCTGGTGCATGACTGTCTCGATAAGGGCTGTAGGCACGTTCACTCAGGCAAGTGGTAGCCTTCGGCAAGGTGCTGGTCTTTGAGTTTCACGTAGTTGCTGGCGCTGTACGGAAAGAACGCGCGTTCTTTTTCGGTCAGGGCACGGGCCTGTTTCACCGGGCTGCCGACATACAGAAAGCCACTTTCCAGGCGCTTGCCAGGTGGAACCAGGCTACCTGCACCGATGATCACCTCGTCTTCGACCACCGCGCCGTCCATGATGGTACTGCCCATGCCGACCAGGATCCGGTTGCCCAGGGTGCAGCCGTGCAGCATGACTTTGTGACCAATGGTTACTTCATCGCCGATCAACAGCGGGAAACCGTCCGGGTTGAACGGCCCGGCGTGGGTAATGTGCAGCACGCTGCCATCCTGCACGCTGGTGCGCGCACCGATGCGGATGCGGTGCATATCGCCGCGGATCACCGTCAATGGCCATACCGAGCTGTCGGCGCCAATCTCGACATCCCCCAGGACCACGGCGCTGCGGTCGACGAATGCGCGCTCGCCCAAGCGGGGTGAATGGTTCTGGAAGCTGCGGGTGGCCATGATAGGGGTTCTCTTTGGTATTGATAGGGCTGCGGTCGGCGTCGATTGTAATTAAGATGGTCCCATGTTTCTTCTGCCAAGGTGTTTAACCGTGAGTGCGAACAACCCGTTACTGCAGTCTTATGACTTGCCGCCCTTCTCGGCGATCCGTGCCGAGCATGTGCAGCCGGCGATTGAACAGATCCTGGCCGACAACCGTACCGCCATTGCCGAAATCCTCAAAAGCCAGGTCCAGCAGCCAAGCTGGGCCGGCCTGGTGCTGGCCATGGACGAACTCAACGACCGCCTGGGCGCTGCCTGGAGCCCGGTCAGCCACCTCAACGCGGTGTGCAACAGCGCCGAGTTGCGTGAAGCCTACGAGGCCTGCCTGCCGGCATTGAGCGCGTATGCCACCGAACTTGGCCAGAACCGTGAGCTGTTCCAGGCTTACGAAGCGCTGATCGCCAGCCCTGAAGCGGCGGGCTTCGATGTCGCGCAAAAGACTATTCTCGAACACGCCCTGCGTGACTTCCGCCTGTCGGGTATCGACCTGCCGGCCGATCAGCAGCAGCGTTACGCGCAAGTGCAGAGCAAGCTCAGCGAGCTGGGCAGCCGTTTCTCCAACCAATTGCTCGACGCCACCCAGGCCTGGACCAAGCACGTTACCGACGAAGCGGCGCTGGCCGGGCTGACCGATTCGGCCAAGGCACAGATGGCTGCCGCCGCCCAGGCCAAGGGCCTCGACGGCTGGCTGATCAGCCTGGAATTCCCCAGCTACTACGCGGTGATGACCTACGCCGAAGACCGCGCCCTGCGCGAAGAGATCTACGCTGCCTACTGCACCCGAGCCTCCGACCAGGGCCCGAATGCCGGTCAGTTCGACAACGGCCCGGTAATGCACGAGATCCTCGACCTGCGTCAGGAACTGGCCGAGCTGCTCGGTTATGCCAACTTTGCCGAGTTGAGCCTGGCCACCAAAATGGCCGAGTCCAGCGATCAGGTGCTGAGCTTCCTGCGTGACCTGGCCAAGCGCAGCAAACCGTTCGCCGCCCAGGACCTGGCCCAGCTCAAGGCCTATGCCGCCGAGCAGGGTTGCCCGGACCTGCAGAGCTGGGACAGCGGTTTCTACGGCGAAAAACTCCGTGAGCAACGCTACAGCGTTTCTCAGGAAACATTGCGCGCCTACTTCCCTATCGACAAGGTGCTTTCCGGCCTGTTCGCCATCGTCCAGCGCCTGTACGGCATCGAGATCGCCGAGCTCAAGGGTTTCGATACCTGGCATCCAGACGTGCGCCTGTTCGAGATCAAGGAACACGGCCAACACGTCGGGCGTTTCTTCTTCGACCTTTACGCCCGCGCCAACAAGCGCGGCGGTGCCTGGATGGACGGTGCCCGTGATCGTCGCCGTACCGAAGCCGGCGTGCTGCAGAGCCCGGTGGCCAACCTGGTGTGCAACTTTACCCCGGCAGCACCCGGCAAGCCGGCGCTGCTGACTCACGACGAAGTCACCACCCTGTTCCACGAGTTCGGTCATGGCCTGCATCACCTGTTGACCCGCATCGATCATGCCGGGGTCTCCGGGATCAACGGCGTGGCCTGGGATGCGGTCGAGCTGCCAAGCCAGTTCATGGAAAACTGGTGCTGGGAGCCGGAAGGCCTGGCGTTGATCTCCGGTCATTACGAAACCGGCGCAGCCCTGCCCCAGGACCTGCTGGAGAAGATGCTGGCGGCGAAGAACTTCCAGTCCGGGCTGATGATGGTCCGCCAACTGGAGTTCTCGCTGTTCGACTTCGAACTGCATGCCAGCCATGGCGACGGCCGCAGCGTACTGCAGGTGCTCGAAGGCGTTCGCGACGAGGTTTCGGTCATGCGTCCACCGGCGTACAACCGCTTCCCCAACAGCTTTGCGCATATCTTCGCCGGCGGTTATGCCGCGGGTTACTACAGCTACAAGTGGGCTGAAGTGCTCTCGGCCGATGCCTTCTCGCGCTTCGAGGAAGAAGGCGTGCTCAACGCTGAAACCGGCCGCGCGTTCCGTGAAGCGATCCTGGCCCGTGGCGGTTCCCAGGAGCCAATGCTGCTGTTCGTCGACTTCCGTGGCCGTGAGCCTTCAATCGATGCACTCTTGCGCCACAGTGGCTTGAGTGAGGAAGCAGCGGCATGAGTGATGGGCCTGTGATAACCAAGAAACGCTTCATCGCCGGGGCGGTCTGCCCGGCGTGCAGCGAGCCGGACAAGCTGATGATGTGGAGCGAAGACAGCGTTCCGCATCGTGAGTGCGTGGCGTGCGGGTTCTCCGACACCCTCAATGAACAGGGATTGTCGGTGCCCAAAGAGCTGGGTACCCGGGTCAACAAGGTCGAGGTCAAACCGGCCGAGGCCAAGGTGCAAACGGTGCAGTTCTTCCCTAATCCCAAGCTGAAAAAGCCGGCCGACTAAGGCTGTCGCGGCGCCCCGATATCACATCGGGGCGCCGATCTGCGGTAGTTAAATAGACGAGTTTGTACACTCCCTGGCGGTAGGTTGCGGGTCCTGCCATCCATTCAAGGAGTGAGTCATGACCCGTTCCAACCCCCTGCTACAGCCTTTCGACCTGTTCCCCTACGCAAGCGTACAAGTAGAGGACCTTCAGCCCGCAATACAGCAAATTGTCGAAGACAACCGCAGCGCGTTGACGCTAATTATCGAGCGTGAGGCCGACAACCCAAGCTGGAACGGTCTGGTGCTGGCCGTTGAGGCGCTCGATAAACGCCTGGAAGACACTTTTTTCCCCTTGGTGCCATTGGCATTTACCAGCGATGAGTGGGGTTTTGCGGTCGGTGAGTGCGATGCTGAGCGCAGAGCCTATCGCACAGACAAGCATCAGAATCAGGCGCTGTTCAGCGCATATCAACGACTAGATCCTGCTGACCTCAGCGATGAACAGGTGGCAGTACTCACGCGCATCCTTCGAGATTTTCGTCTCGAGGGGGCGAATATTGATCGCTCTGGTCGCCAGCAATTTACTACTCAGGAAACAGCTATTGCCGGCCTTGAATGGGAGTTTCAGGAGAAGCTTCGCGCCGCGAAAGATCACTTGAGCAAGCACATAACCGACGTCGAAGCATTGGCAGGCATACCCGCTGCGGACCTGGCGGACATGCAACACAAAGCGCAAACCCGCGCGCTCAGTGGCTGGTTGTTGACACTTGATGAGCCGGTCTTCGAAACCGTCCTGCGATATGCCGAAAGCCGCGACCTGCGCAAAGAGATATATCTGGCTTATGTGACGCGTGCTTCCGATCAGGCTGTCGGGCAATCCCAGCACGACAATGGTCCGGTGTTGCAGGCATTGCTACGGTTACGCCACGAAAAGGCGCAGCTTTTGGGCTTCGAGAATTTTGTCGAATTGAGTCTGCAAACCAAGGCTGCGCAATCGACAGCTGAAGTCGAAACGTTCTTGAACACGCTGATAGCGCGTGAACGGCCGCGACTTGAGCGTGAGGCCGCTCAGCTGCGTTCCTTTGCCAGGGAACAGGGCTGCGATGATCTGCAGCCTTGGGACTATGAGTTTTATGCGCAGAAGATGCGTCAGCATGAGGGGAGCGACCCGGACCAAGCCTTGCGCGAATACTTTTCGTTCGAAACGGCCCTAAGCGGGCTGGTTGGCTTGGTCGAGCAGTTGTATGGCATATCAATTAAGAAAGTTGACGCCGAAGTCTGGGACGCCAAAGTACAGGTGCTGCAAGTTGTCGAAGCTGGCGATGTCTTGGGTCATATCTACCTCGACGCTTTTATCCGTCCAGGCAAGCCGGCCTGGCCGTGGTCACTTGCCATTCGCCATCGACATGTTGATGCCGATGGCACCTTGACGCGACCTGTCGCAGCCTTGTTCGGTTACTACGAGCCAAGGGGGCTGCAGTTAGGACACAAGGACCTGTGCAAACTGTTCCATGAATTTCATCACTGCCTGCATCAGGTACTGATGACCAATGCCCACAGGCGCTTGAACAGCATTAATGAGTTGGGCCATGACTTCTCGGAGTTCGCCGGCAAGCTCCTGGAACAATGGTGCTGGTCAGCTCAGAGCCTGCAATCTGTATCCACGCACCGAACCGGCGGCGAGCGCGCTGCTCTGGCTGAAGTGCAGCGCTGGCTGGAAGCAAGAAACACGCAGCGGGGTCTGGACAAGGTCGACGGTCTGAAGAAGGCGCTGCTCGATTTTGAGCTGCATCGTAGTTACGGCAATGATCGCAGCATCGAGCAAGTGGTTGCGGATGTCTATGCCCGCACTCAGGTGTTGCCGCTGGCAAGCAATGATCGTTTTGCCAACGGCTTTGACTACATGGTTACAGGGTATGAAGCGGGCTTTTACTGCTACCTGTGGGCTGAAGAGCACGCCACTGATGTGTTTGCCTGGTTCAAGGACCAGGACGTTTTCGACTCGCGCCTGGGGCAGGCCATGCGGCGTGAACTGCTGGCGCCGGGGGCGTCGCGATCAATGTCGGCATCCATCCAGGCGTTCATTGACCGTGCGCAATCAATCGTCAGCGCCGACTGACAGCTCAGCGGTACTGGAAACTTGAATTCACTCCGAGTACTGTACATAAAAACAGTATTCGGGGTTTCTACTGATGTTCACTCCTCAAGGACCGCTACGGGGGCGTGGCACCACCAGCAACCCCGACAACCGCTTCGCCCCTCATCGTTTGGTGGTCGAGGATGACGGCTGGTACCAGGAAGTACCGCTGACCCAAGGTACCGAGGTACGAAACGAAACCGCCAAGACCATCATCACCCGCAACAATTCTCCCGACCTGCCCTTCGACCGCTCGATCAATCCCTATCGTGGTTGTGAGCACGGCTGCATTTACTGTTATGCGCGTCCCAGTCATGCCTATTGGGACCTGTCCCCCGGGCTGGACTTCGAAACCAGGCTGATCGCCAAGACCAACGCCGCCGAGGTGCTGGAGCAGCAACTGAGCAAGCCAGGCTATGTCTGCGCGCCGATCAACCTGGGTTCCAACACCGATCCTTACCAGCCCATCGAGCGCGAGCAGAAGCTGACCCGACGCCTGCTCGAAGTACTGCTGCGCTATCGTCACCCGGTCACCATCGTCACCAAAGGCTCGCTGGTCCTGCGTGACCTGGACCTGCTCGCCGAGCTGGCGCAGCAGCGTCTGGTGGCCGTGATGATCAGCCTCACCACACTCGATGACGAGCTCAAACGCACCCTGGAGCCGCGCGCCGCAGCGCCCAAGGCTCGGTTGCGGGCAATTCGCGTACTCAGCGAGGCAGGCGTTCCAGTGGGGGTGTTGTGTTCGCCGATGATCCCGATGATCAACGACAGTGAGCTCGAGCATCTGCTGGAAGCCGCCAAGGCCAATGGTGCGCTCAGTGCTGCCTACATGATGTTGCGGCTGCCGCTGGAGGTCGCACCATTGTTTGAGCAGTGGTTGCAGGATCATTACCCGCAACGGGCCAACCATGTCCTGAGCCTGATACGTCAGAGTCGTGGCGGCGAGTTGTACGACAGTCGCTTTGGTGCGCGCATGCGCGGCGAAGGGGTATTTGCCGAGTTGCTGGCGCAGCGCTTTCGCAACGCGATTCGTCGACTCGGGTTGAACCAGCGCGAAGGCTACTCTCTTGATTGCATGGCCTTTTGTCCGCCTGGCAGGCAGATGTCACTGCTCTGATTTCAATACTGAGGGTTGGCCATTGATGTTTTTTTGATATTGCCCAGACAACGCTTTGAATCGCTGTAATGCCCGTCCTAGAGGCTAGCAATTCGGTTTTGGTTTGGTTTCGCCGAGTAGCGTAGGAATTCAGCCAACAACGGATGTGATTGTTGGTGCGCGTCATACATCCAAATGTCATGCGCTGTTTGAATCATCAACCCGGTAAAATGGACTTAACCTAAAACGTCAAAGAGGATGAAGCATGCCCGTCAAGGACCCATCCAAGCCCGTTCCGGAAGTACCCGCCGAGAGCGCCGATGCCGCCCTGAAGCATATCGTCGACGGCTTTCTGCGGTTTCACCACGACGTCTTCCCTGAACAGCAGGAGCTGTTCAAGAAGCTCGCCACCGCACAGACGCCTCGTGCGATGTTCATCACCTGTGCCGACTCGCGCATCGTGCCCGAGTTGATTACCCAGAGCTCCCCCGGCGACCTGTTCGTTACCCGTAACGTGGGCAACGTCGTACCACCCTACGGGCAGATGAACGGTGGCGTGTCCACTGCGATCGAATATGCAGTCCTGGCCCTTGGCGTACACCACATCATCATTTGCGGTCACTCCGATTGCGGTGCCATGCGCGCGGTACTCAATCCACAGAGCCTTGAGAAGATGCCGACGGTCAAGGCCTGGCTGCGCCATGCCGAAGTCGCCCGTACAGTGGTCGAGGACAACTGCTCCTGCGGCAGCGAGCATGAAAGCATGCAGGTACTGACCAAGGAAAACGTCATTGCCCAGTTGCACCACCTGCGCACTCACCCTTCGGTAGCCTCGCGCCTGGCGGCCGGCCAGCTCTACATCCATGGCTGGATCTATGACATCGAAACCAGCCAGATCGAAGCCTACGACGCTGCCAGTGACAGTTTCCTGCCTCTGGCCGCAGGCCAGCCGATCCCCTGCGCAACCCCGAGAGGACGCTACTAAGCGTCCCTGAGACCTTCGCAACACGCTGATTGACGGCCGCACCTGTCTGGTGCGGCCTGGTCATCGGCTGCCTTGAACCTCAAGCCGACTGATCCAGCTCCAGACCCACACCCAGTTGCCGCGACAGGCACGGCCAGCGCTTCCACGCAGCGCCTGTGTCCGGGCTGCTGAGTTTGTCGCGGTATTGCTCGACCGACTCCAGGGCAAAGCTCTCTTCATTGAGCATTTCATCCACAGAGTGGTGCACCACTTCATCCAGCTGGTTGGCGAATGCTTCGCCGATCAGTTGGTGGGCGATCAGGTTGGCCACGGTGGTGTCCAGCGGGATCAGCGGTTGCTGGAAGTGCTTGATGTACAGGTCGTTGACTTCTTCCACCAGGCGATGTGCCAGGTAGGCTTCGTCCAGCAGGCATCCCAGGCCCAGATGGGTATTGGTGATGGCTGGCGGTTGCAGGAAATACTGTTCAGCGATTTTCAGCACCGGCTTGATCTGCGATTCGATACCGGCTTCGCGGGCCACTGCATTGGCGGCCTCGAGCATTTCCGGAACCTGTTCAATGTAGGCGCTGACGAAGCGCGCCAAGGCGCCATGGGCGTCGCTTTCCGGTAGCTGGATCGAAGGATGCAGGTGCGGCAGTTGTTTGATCAGTTGTTCTTTCAGTTGGCCGGTTTCGGTCTCATGTTGATGGGCACGGGTGATCTGCTCGCGCAAAGCGGCGATGTTCATGACAACTCCAGGGTAAAGGCGTGACAAACGGAAGACATAAGGTAGCTCGGTTCTGCAAACCGCTAAGACGTATTTGGCATAAACCGGGACCGCTTATAGTCAGTGATTATATCGAAATGCCATCATTGTGCTTTCACCCCAGATAAACCGCGGCCTGACGCGCAAACGTTCAACTGCACCGGTTTGAATTCCGTTATCGCATTGCGTGGTCAAGGTCGCTGTCTATACTCCGGTTTGAAAGTGATTCGCTGATGAGGCCCGACTGCAGTTCGCAGGGGCTCGGTCGTCGAAGTTCGCAGTCTTGGCCGCCGTACCCTTAGCCGTAGGTCCACGCCTCCGGGATAACAAGAACGATAAGGGGAACCCGCAATGATGCGACATCCACACGTCTGGATGGGCCTCCTGTTGTGGTCGGTATTCGGTCAGGCCAACGCCGCCTGGACCGTGAACATGGCGCCAGGGGCGACTGAAGTCAGCAACGCAGTGTTCGACCTGCACATGATCATTTTCTGGATCTGCGTGATCATTGGCCTGGTGGTCTTTGGCGCAATGTTCTGGTCGATGATCATCCACCGTCGTTCCACCGGCCAGCAGCCTGCGCATTTCCACGAGCACACCTGGGTCGAGATCATGTGGACGGTGGTGCCGTTCCTGATTCTGGTGGCGATGGCCATTCCGGCGACCAAGACCCTGATCGAGATCTATGATGCCAGCGAGTCGGATGTGGATATCCAGGTCACTGGCTACCAATGGAAGTGGCATTACAAATACCTGGGCCAGGACGTCGAGTTCTTCAGCAACCTGGCCACCCCCGCCGAGCAGATCCACAACAAAGCCCCCAAAGACGAGCATTACCTGCTCGAAGTCGATCAGCCACTGGTGTTGCCGGTGGGGGCCAAAGTGCGCTTTCTGGTCACTGCCGCCGACGTCATTCACTCCTGGTGGGTGCCGGCCTTTGCGGTCAAGCGTGATGCCATTCCCGGCTTCGTCAACGAGGCCTGGACCCGGGTCGAGAAGCCCGGCATCTACCGCGGCCAGTGTACTGAACTGTGCGGCAAGGACCACGGCTTCATGCCGGTGGTGGTCGAGGTCAAGTCCAAGGCCGATTACGACACCTGGCTTGCCGAGCGCAAGGCCGAGGCGGCCAAGCTCAAGGAGCTGACCAGCAAGGACTGGACCCTGCAAGAGTTGGTCGAGCGCGGCGACAAGGTTTACCACACCACCTGCGTGGCCTGTCACCAGGCCGAGGGCCAGGGCCTGCCGCCGATGTTCCCGGCACTCAAGGGTTCGAAGATCGCCACCGGTCCCAAGGAAGATCACCTGAGCATCGTCTTCCACGGCAAGCCCGGCACCGCCATGGCCGCGTTCGGCAAGCAGCTGTCGGAAGTGGATATCGCCGCCGTGGTGACCTACGAGCGTAACGCCTGGGGCAACAACAAAGGCGACATGGTCACGCCAAAAGATGTGCTGGCGATCAAGCAGGCAGAAAGCAAATGAACCGGCCTGACAGGTATTCCCGCACCAGCCACCGGACTGCAGGAGACAGGACATGAGCGCAGTGATCGACGACCACAGCCATGGTCATGAGCACGCCCACGGACCGGCCAAGGGCCTGATGCGCTGGGTGCTGACCACCAACCACAAAGACATCGGCACCATGTACCTGTGGTTCAGTTTCATGATGTTCCTGCTCGGTGGCTCGTTCGCCATGGTGATCCGCGCCGAGCTGTTCCAGCCCGGCCTGCAGATCGTCCAGCCGGAGTTCTTCAACCAGATGACCACCATGCATGGTTTGGTGATGGTCTTCGGCGCGGTGATGCCGGCCTTCGTCGGCCTGGCCAACTGGATGATTCCGCTGATGATCGGCGCGCCGGACATGGCCCTGCCACGGATGAACAACTTCAGCTTCTGGCTGCTGCCAGCGGCCTTCCTGCTGCTGGTTTCGACCCTGTTCATGCCGGGCGGTGGGCCGAACTTCGGCTGGACCTTCTATGCGCCGCTATCGACCACCTACGCTCCGGAAAGCGTGACCTTCTTCATCTTCGCCATCCACCTGATGGGTATCAGCTCGATCATGGGCGCGATCAACGTCATCGCCACCATCCTCAACCTGCGTGCCCCGGGCATGACCCTGATGAAGATGCCGCTGTTCGTCTGGACCTGGCTGATCACCGCCTTCCTGCTGATTGCGGTGATGCCGGTGCTGGCCGGTGTGGTGACCATGATGCTGATGGACATCCACCTCGGCACCAGCTTCTTCAGTGCTGCCGGTGGCGGTGACCCGGTGTTGTTCCAGCATGTGTTCTGGTTCTTCGGTCATCCCGAGGTGTACATCATGATCCTGCCGGCGTTCGGCGCGGTCAGCTCGATCATCCCGGCGTTCTCGCGCAAACCGCTGTTCGGCTACACCTCGATGGTCTATGCCACCGGCGCGATTGCCTTCCTGTCCTTTATTGTCTGGGCGCACCACATGTTCGTGGTCGGCATTCCGGTGGTCGGCGAGTTGTTCTTTATGTACGCCACTATGCTGATTGCGGTGCCGACCGGGGTGAAGGTGTTCAACTGGGTCAGCACCATGTGGGAAGGTTCGCTGACCTTCGAGACGCCGATGCTGTTCGCCATCGCCTTCGTCATCCTGTTCACCATCGGCGGTTTCTCCGGGTTGATGCTGGCCATCGCCCCGGCGGACTTCCAGTACCACGATACCTACTTCGTGGTTGCCCACTTCCATTACGTACTGGTGCCTGGGGCGATCTTCGGGATTTTCGCCTCGGCCTATTACTGGCTGCCGAAATGGACCGGGCACATGTACGACGAAACCCTGGGCAAGCTGCATTTCTGGCTGTCGTTCGTCGGCATGAACATGGCCTTCTTCCCCATGCACTTCGTCGGCCTGGCCGGCATGCCGCGCAGGATTCCGGACTACAACCTGCAGTTCGCCGACTTCAACATGGTCTCTTCGATCGGTGCCTTTACCTTTGGCGCCACGCAGATCTTCTTCCTGTTCATTGTCATCAAGTGCATTCGCGGCGGTGCTCCGGCACCGGCCAAACCCTGGGATGGTGCCGAGGGGCTGGAGTGGTCGGTGCCGTCACCGGCGCCCTACCACACCTTCCAGACCCCACCGGAAGTGAAATGAACGGCAAACGCCGGAGGATGAACCATGAGTGAAGGGACCTCGCTCAAACGCCTGGTGTTGCGGCTGATGCTGCTGACCGTGGTGATGTTCGCGTTCGGCTTTGCCCTGGTACCGATCTACGACGTGATGTGCAAGGCGTTCGGCATCAACGGCAAGACCGGCGGGCAGTATGCAGGCAGCCAGGTCAGCGATATGAACCGCAGCGTAAAGGTGCAGTTCATGTCGACCAATGCCAGCGACATGGTCTGGGAGTTCTATTCCACTGCCGATCAAATCGACGTCAATCCCGGTGCGGTCAACCAGATGGTGTTCATCGCCCGTAATCCGACCGACAAGCCGATGAGCGCCCAGGCGATCCCGAGCATCACCCCGGCGGAAGCGGCGGCGTACTTTCACAAGACCGAATGCTTCTGCTTTACCCAACAGGTGCTGCAACCGGGAGAGCGCATCGAAATGCCGGTGCGCTTCATCGTCGACCGCGACCTGCCCAAGGACGTGAAACACCTGACGCTGGCTTACACGCTGTTCGATATCACCGCTCGCCACCCGCCGGTTGCACACCTGGCGGGCCAGGCCACACAGGGCGCCCGATAAGGAGAACACTCAATGGCTTCGCATGAGCACTATTACGTACCGGCGCAAAGCAAGTGGCCGATCATTGCCACGATCGGCATGTTTATCACGGTGTTCGGCCTGGGTACCTGGTTCAACGACCTCAAGGCCGGGCGCCCAGAATCCCATGGGCCATGGATCTTCTTCCTGGGCGCACTGTTCCTGGCCTATATGTTCTTCGGCTGGTTTGGCGCGGTGATCAAGGAGAGTCGCGCCGGGCTTTACAGCCCGCAACTGGACCGCTCGTTCCGCTGGGGCATGTCCTGGTTCATCTTTTCCGAGGTGATGTTCTTCATCGCCTTCTTTGGTGCGCTGTTTTATGTGCGCAACCTGGCCGGTCCCTGGTTGGGCGGTGAAGGTGCCAAAGGCGTGGCGCACATGCTCTGGCCGAATTTCGAGTTTGCCTGGCCGCTGCTCAACACACCTGATCCCAAGCTGTTTCCGCCACCCAAAGAAATCATTGATCCGTGGCACTTGCCGCTGATCAATACCATTTTGCTGGTCAGCTCCAGTGTCACGGTAACGATTGCCCACCACGCGCTGCGCAAGGATCACCGCGGCGCACTGAAGTTCTGGCTGGGGCTGACCATCGCGCTTGGCATCGGCTTCCTGGTGCTGCAGGCCTACGAGTATCACGAGGCCTACACCGAGCTGGGGCTGACCCTGGGCTCGGGCGTCTATGGCGCGACCTTCTTCATGCTTACGGGTTTTCACGGCGCCCACGTGACCATGGGCACCCTGATCCTGATCGTGATGCTGGTGCGGATCATGCGTGGGCACTTCAACCCTGAAAAACACTTCGGCTTCGAGGCGGCCAGCTGGTACTGGCACTTCGTCGATGTGGTCTGGGTCGGGCTATTTATCTTCGTGTATGTGCTGTAGCCGGATTCAGAACGGCGCGTGGGACACCAACTGGCCGCTATAGAAGCCCCAGGTGATCAGCGCCAGGGTCAGCGCAGCCAATGTGACCCGTACGGTCAGGGCCTTGAGCAGACGCGTGGAATGTCCGTCGTCCTTGACCAGAAAGAACAGGCCACTGAACAGGCTGGCGATGGTGGCCAGCAGCATCAGGACAATCGCGGCTTTCAGCATGGCGAAACTCCGGGGGGATGCATTGATGATCTTAAGTATAGCGACCGACCATGAGGTGACCGGGTGAAGCCATTTCGCCCAGGTTGGGTGCCGACCCTGGTGGTGCTGATGCTGTTGCCCGGGCTGGTTGCGCTGGGCTGCTGGCAGTTGGCGCGGGCCCAGGAAAAACGCGAGTTACTCGCCAACTATGCCGAGCGCCAGGCCGGTGAAGCCTTGGGCGCCGCACAGCTGCCTCAATTGAAGGACCCGGCTTATCGCCGGGTGCACCTGTTCGGTCAGTTCGATGCCGAGCACAGCCTGTTGCTGGACAACCGCATGCGCGATGGCCAGGTCGGCGTCGAACTGCTGCAACCCTTCCTCGACCAGGCCAGTGGGCTCTGGCTGTTGGTCAACCGCGGCTGGTTACCCTGGCCGGACCGGCGTAACCCGGTGCAGTTCGCCACCCCCGAGCGGGCCTTGAGCATGGACGCCTGGGTCTATGTCGCACCCGGCGCGCCCTTTCAACTGCATGCCGACCCGCAAGGCGGCAACTGGCCACGGCTGCTGACCGCCATTGATGCCGGTCATCTCTGGCCGCAGCTGGCCCGTGAAGGCTTCGCCCATGAGTTGCGCATGGAACCGGGCCCGGCCAGCTACCGGCTGGACTGGCCGGTAGTCGCCATGGGCCCGGAAAAACACCTGGGCTACGCCATGCAGTGGTTCGCCCTGGCACTGGCGTTGGTGCTGCTCTACCTCTACTTCGGCTGGCATAACAACAAGGAGAAACAGCATGGGAGCCGTCACGAGTCCACTCAACATGTCTGAAGGCAAGGCGCCGACCGGGCGCGCTCGCGGGCGCCTGCAACTGATCCTGATACTGCTGGTGGTCCTCGGCCCGATGCTGCTGGCCACCGCCATGTACAAGCTGCAGTTCTGGGTCCCGGACAGCCGCAGCTATCACGGTGAAATGCTCGGCAACGGCCAGAGCCGTGCCGACCTCGGCGTCAGTGCCGATGAGCAGCGCTGGCAGTTGCTGGTCAGCACCCCCAAGGATTGCGGGCTGGACTGCCAGCAACTGGTGTACCTGGCGCGGCAGATCCAGATCGGCCTGGGACGCGATGCCAGCCGCGCCAGTCATGCCCTGGCCACAGCGCAAGCGCTGGGCGTTGACTACCAGGCCCGACTCGATCGCGAATACCCACAGCTGCAGCGCTACCCGCTGGACCTGAGCAAGTACGCTGAGGTGAGCCAGGGCAAGCAGGATGCACAGCTATGGATTGTCGACCCTCATGGCAACCTGGTGCTGCGCTACGACGCCAGGGTCAAGGGCAAGGACTTGCTCAATGACCTGCGCCATCTGCTGAAGCTGTCCAACATCGGCTAGGACATCACCATGGCCAGACCTGGATTTCGCCTTGCTGTGTTTGCCACCTTGCTGGCGCTGGTGGTTGTCCTGCTCGGTGCCTACACCCGCCTCACCCATGCCGGCCTTGGCTGTCCGGACTGGCCGGGTTGCTACGGCTTCATCAGCGTGCCCAAGACCGAAGCGCAGCTGGCCCATGCCGAGCGGCACTTCCCCGATACGCCAGTAGAGGAACACAAGGGCCGCAACGAGATGGTCCATCGCTACTTCGCCGGAACCCTGGCCTTGGTGATCACCCTGCTCGCCTTCCAGGCCTGGCGTCGCCATGGCCGTGACGGCCAGCCTTTTCGTCTGCCCTTGCTGCTGCTCGGTGTGGTGTTCGCCCAGGCGGCCTTCGGGATGTGGACGGTGACCCTCAAGCTGTGGCCGCAGGTGGTCACGGCACATTTATTAGGCGGCTTTGCCACCTTGAGCCTGTTGTTCCTGCTCAGCTTGCGTCTGTCGCGGGCGTTCGCTCCGCTGCCCAAGCTACCGCTGAGTGTGCGCCGGGTGGCGGCCCTGGCGTTGCTGGTGGTGATCGGCCAGATCGCCCTGGGCGGCTGGGTCAGCGCCAACTACGCGGCAGTGGCGTGTGTCGATCTCCCCACCTGCCATGGTCAGTGGTGGCCACAGGCGGATTTTGCCAACGGCTTTCACCTTACCCAGCACATCGGTCCCAATTACCTGGGCGGACAGCTGGACAGTGATGCGCGTACCGCGATTCATCTAAGCCACCGCATGGGCGCATTGCTGGTGACCGGTGTGCTGTTGCTGCTGAGCTGGAAGCTGCATCGTCATGGACTCAGCAAACTCGCCCGCCTGGTGCTTCTGGCACTGGCGGTACAGATCGGCCTGGGCATCAGCAACGTGCTGTTCCACCTGCCATTGCCGGTGGCCGTGGCCCATAACGCCGGGGGCGCGATGCTGTTGCTGTGCATGGTGCTGGTCAATTACCGCATTCGCCTGGTGGCCAGGGCGAAGGCACGTCGGGTCAGCCAGGGCTGGCGCCTGACACCGCTGGGCAGTGGCGGTGTCGTTCATTATCTGGGAGATAACTCATGGCGACGCTTTTAAGCGGACGCAGGCTTCAGGCGGGCTGGCGCGACTACCTGGAGCTGACCAAGCCCAAGGTCGTGGTGCTGATGCTGGTCACGTCCCTGGTCGGTATGTTTCTCGCCACTCGCGCGGGTGTGCCCTGGACCGTCCTGCTGTTCGGCAACCTCGGTATCGCTTGTTGTGCCGGTGGCGCCGCGGTGGTCAACCACGTGGTGGACCGGCGCATCGATGCGTTGATGGCCCGCACCCACAAGCGTCCCTTGGCCGAAGGCCGGGTAGCGCCTGGCGCGGCTTTGACCTTTGCCTTGTTGCTGGCGCTGCTGGGCATGGCCTTGCTGCTGGTCTTTACCAACGCCCTCACCGCCTGGCTGACCCTGGCCTCGCTGCTCGGTTATGCGGTGATCTACACCGGCTTTCTCAAGCGCGCCACGCCGCAGAACATCGTGATTGGCGGCCTGGCCGGCGCGGCGCCGCCATTGCTGGGCTGGGTGGCGGTCAGTGGGCATATCAGCGCCGAGCCGCTGCTGCTGGTGCTGATCATTTTTGCCTGGACCCCGCCACACTTCTGGGCCCTGGCCATTCACCGCAAGGAAGAGTACGCCAAGGCGGATATTCCGATGTTGCCGGTGACCCACGGCGAGCACTACACCAAGGTGCACATCCTGCTTTATACCCTGGTGTTGCTCGCTGTCAGCCTGCTGCCCTACGTCATTCACATGAGCGGGCCGCTCTACCTGGTCTGTGCCCTGGTGCTGGGCGCGCGCTTCCTGCAATGGGCCTGGGTGTTGTACCGTGGCAGTCGGCCGCACGCGGCGATCAAGACCTTCAAGTACTCTGTCTGGTACCTGTTGCTGTTATTCATTGCCCTGCTTGTTGATCATTACCTACTGTTGAACCTATGACTCGAACCCAGAAAACCGTCTTCATCCTCGTTGCCCTGGTCGCCGTGATCCTCGGGCTTACTGTCAACAAGGTGCTCAATGGCCGCAGTGAGGGCAACCCGACCGAACTGATCGATGCCGGCATCATCCTGCTGCCGCAGAGCCGCACGGTGCCTGCGCTGGAAATGACCGACGAGAACGGCCAGCCGGTGCGGATGGATGAACTCAAGGGCAAATGGTCGTTGTTGTTCTTCGGTTACACCTTCTGCCCGGACATCTGCCCGACTACGCTGGCGCAATTGCGTCAGGTAAAAAGCGAGCTGCCGAAAGAGGCCGTGGAGCGGCTGCAGGTGGTGTTGGTCAGCGTCGACCCGAATCGGGACACACCGACCCAGCTCAAACAGTATCTGGGCTATTTCGACAAGGACTTCCGCGGCGTGACCGGCTCACTGGACAACCTGCAGAAGCTGGCCAATGCGGTGAGCATTCCGTTCATTCCGGCCGATACCAGCAAGCCGAACTATACGGTGGATCACAGTGGCAACCTGGCGCTGCTGGGGCCGGATGGCAAGCAACGTGGGTTTATTCGTGCGCCGTTCAACAACCAGAAGCTGGTGGCTCAACTGCCTGGGTTGGTTAAGCGGGACTGAAATGCATCGCGGGGCAAGCCCGCTCCCACAGAGATCACCTGACCTGTGGGAGCGGGCTTGCCCCGCGATAAGATGGTGAATCAGAACGCCGGCTTGACCGCGCCCTTGTACTTCTCTTCGATGAACTTCTTCACTTCCGGGGTGTGCAGGGCTGCAACCAGCTTCTTCACCGCCTCGGCATCCTTGTTGTCTTCACGGGTAACCAGGATGTTCACGTAAGGCGAGTCAGCGCCTTCGATGACCAGTGCATCAGACTCAGGGTTCAGCTTGGCTTCCAGCGCGTAGTTGGTGTTGATCAGCGCCAGGTCGACCTGGGTCAGCACGCGCGGGATGGTCGCTGCTTCCAGTTCACGGAATTTCAGGTTCTTGCTGTTCTCGGCGATGTCTTTGACGGTCGAGAGGATGTTGGTGTTGTCCTTGAGCTTGATCACGCCGGCCTTGTCCAGCAGCAGCAAGGCACGACCGCCGTTGGTGGCGTCGTTGGGGATCACCACGGTGGCGGTCGATGGCAGCTCATCGAGCTTCTTGTACTTGCTCGAGTAGGCGCCCAGCGGCTCCAGGTGCACACCGGCAACGCTGACCAGCTTGGTGCCCTTGGCCTTGTTGAACTCATCCAGGTACGGCTGGTGCTGGAAGAAGTTGGCGTCCAGGCGCTTCTCGGCAACCTGTACGTTCGGCTGGATGTAGTCGGTGAACACCTTCACCTTCAGGTCCACGCCTTCTTTGGCCAGGGCCGGTTTGACGAACTCGAGGATCTCGGCGTGCGGCACCGGGGTAGCAGCAACCGTCAGGGTATCGGCCTGGGCGGAGAAGGCCGCAACGGCGGCGACAACAGCAAGCAGCTTTTTCATCAAATCACTCCTTGTGAGGGCCGGTCCGGCCCCCGGTGCGTCGGCGTCGCCGACCCATGGGGTTACTTACGGGAAAAATGCACAACCAGTTTGTCGCCCACGCTCTGCAGTACTTGAACCAGTATCAGCAGCAGGACCACGGTGACTACCATCACATCGGTCTGGAAGCGTTGGTAGCCGAAGCGGATGGCCAGGTCACCCAGGCCGCCCGCGCCAACCACACCCGCCATCGCGGTGTAGGACACCAGGGTAATGGCGGTGACGGTGATGGCTGCGAAGATGCCCGGACGGGCCTCAGGCAGCAAGGCATTGGTGATGATCTGGCGAGTAGTGGCACCCATCGACTGGGTCGCCTCGATAATGCCGCGATCAACCTCACGCAAGGCAGTTTCCACCAGACGCGCGAAGAACGGCGTAGCTCCCACCACCAGCGGCGGGATAGCCCCGGCGACGCCCAGCGAGGTGCCGGTGATCAGCACGGTGAACGGAATCATCACGATCAGCAGGATGATGAACGGCAGCGAACGCAGCACGTTGACCACCAGCGACAGCAGCGCATACACGCCCTTCTGCTCGAACAACTGGCGCGGGCCGCAGAGGAACAGCAGCACGCCCAATGGCAGGCCGAGCAGCACGGTGAAGAACAGCGAGCCGAACAGCATGATCATGGTGTCGATGGTCGCCAGCCAGATTTCGGCCCAGTCGACGTTGGCAAAGAAACTCAAGGCGTCCATTAACGCAGTACCTCCATATGAACATCAGCCGCCGTGAAGCGGGCGAACGCCGCTTCCATGTCGCCGCCAGTGACGGCCAGGGTCAGCTGCCCATACGGGGTGTCTTTGATACGGTCGATGCGGCCAGCGAGGATGCTGTAGTCCACGCCGGTTTCGCGGGCCACAGTGCCCAGCAGCGGCGCGTAGGTGGAATCGCCCTGGAAGGTCAGGCGCACGATGCGCCCCGGTACATGGGCGAAGTCGTCGCGCTGTTCGTTCTCGTCGATCTGCTCGTCTTCCTGGACGAAGCGCTTGGTGGTCGGGTGCTGCGGGTGCAGGAATACATCAGCCACCGGACCATGCTCGACGATCTGCCCGGCATCCATGACCGCAACCCGGTCACAGACCCGGCGGATCACGTCCATTTCATGGGTGATCAGCACGATAGTCAGTTTCAGTTCACGGTTGATCTCTGCCAGCAATTGCAGGACCGAAGCCGTGGTCTGCGGATCGAGCGCGCTGGTGGCTTCGTCGCAGAGCAGGATTTTCGGCTTGGTCGCCAAGGCGCGGGCAATGCCGACGCGTTGCTTCTGGCCACCGGACAATTGCGCCGGATATTTTTTCGCGTGCTCGGACAGGCCGACACGGGCCAGCAGTTCACTGACACGGGCGTCGATTTCCTTGCGCGACAGCTCGCCGGCCAGGGTCAGTGGCAGCGCGACGTTATCGGCCACGGTCTTGGACGCCAGCAGGTTGAAATGCTGGAAGATCATCCCGACCTGCTGGCGGAAGCGCCGCAGGTCGTTGGCGTCGAACGCGGTGACATCTTCACCGTCAACGATGATCTTGCCGCCGCTTGGGGCTTCCAGACGGTTTATCAGGCGCAGCAGGGTACTTTTACCGGCACCGGAGTGGCCGATCAGACCGAACACCTGGCCGTCTTCGACACTCAGGTTGGTCGGGTGCAGCGCGGGGATGTCCCTACCGGCGACGCGGTAGGTTTTATGCACATTTTGAAACTCGATCACGTAGCGAACCTTGTGGGGCGCATGGAATATGGGTCAGCGGTTAGCCGGGGGGCGCATTTTAGCCTGTTCGTATAGAGGTTCTTAGCATTTATTTCGCAATTGACCAATGCTACGGGAATAACGCGATCAGTGGTCAAACCGAATGAACGCTCGCCGGGCCCGCCCTGTATCGGGCGTGGCAGCGGGTGGGGGCGCCACCCGGCTGCTCAAGGACGACGCGGAATCAGAACCGCCTGGGCAGGCTGGTTGCGATGGATTTCATGGGACTGCTGCAGGGCGAACTCGCTGTCGAGCTTATGCACGCGCTTGCCCAGCAGGGTCTTGAGCCACGGGGCGTCATCCTTGCGTGGCACCTGGAACACCACATCGCACTGGTAGTTCACTACATCAGTGGCGATGTCATCCAGTTGCCGGCGCATTTCGCGAATATTGGTGGTTTTCAATGCCACGACGGTGCTCGGTGCGCTCGGGTCGATAAGCTTGGCCTTGGGACGTGCTTCCGCTGCTTTGAGGGCCGCTTCGGCTTTTTCCAGTTCAGCCTTGCGGGCCTGGGCGATGGCGCCATTGACGCCGCCGGTCAGGGCCGGAGCCTTGGGCATCAGCGCGCGGGCACGGCTCAGGGCGGTGGCGGCGGCATTGACGTCGCCCTTTTGCAGGACGATCTGGCTGCGTTGCAGGTAGGCTTCGGCCAATTGCCGTTGGTGCTGCTCGACCCGGCTGTCATTGGGGTACTGGGCCTGCAGGGCGGCCAGCTGATCTTCGGCGGTGGCCAGCTCACTGCTGGCGATACTTTGCTCCAGCTGCTGCCAGGCATCGGCCTGGGCAGGCGTGGTGGCGTTATCGGTCGGGGTGCTGGAGCACGCAGCCAGGATCAGCGAAAACGCGGCAAGGAGCAGATAACGGGAGGCGAACGGCTTCATTCCTGCGACTCTCTATTTGCGCAAAAAGCGAGCAAGTCTACACCCAGTCCGTAGACTCGAAAATAAATCTTCAAGGCCCTGCGTGATTTAACTGTCGCAGGGTGCAACCGCCCTGGCTGCACCCTGCGGTTCAGCGCCGGGGCCAGGCCAGGCTCAGCAAGAATAGCACCGCGGCACAGACCACGATCGACGGGCCGGCCGGGGTGTCTTTGAACCACGACAATGCCAGGCCCCCGCACACTGCGGTAACCCCCAGCAGGCTGGCGCCCAGGGCCATCTGCTCGGGCGAACGGGCGTGACGTTGCGCCGCAGCGGCCGGGATGATCAGCAGCGAGGTAATCAGCAGCACCCCGACGATCTTCATCGCCACGGCAATCACCACCGCGATCAACAGCATCAAGGCTAGACGCAGCGCCGCCACCGGCAGGCCTTCGACCATCGCCAGCTCTTCATGCACGGTCACCGCCAGCAACGGGCGCCAGAGCACCACCAGCAACAGCAACACCGCCGCACTGCCGCCGAGGATCCAGGCCAGATCGCCGGGGCTGATCGCCAGCAGATCACCGAACAGGTAAGCCATCAGGTCGATGCGCACATCGTGCATAAAGCTCAGTACCACCAGGCCGAGCGACAGGGTGCTCGGGGCGAGAATGCCCAGCAAGGTGTCGGAGGCCAGCGCCTGGCGTTGCTGCAGCGTGACCAGCAGGATCGCCAGCAACAGACAGCCGACCGTTACCGCCAGCGCCGGGCTGATATCCAGCACGAAGCCCAGGGCTACGCCGAGCAGTGCGGCATGTGAAAGGGTGTCGCCGAAATAGGCCATGCGCCGCCAGACCACGAATGATCCCAAGGGGCCTGCCACCAGCGCCAGGGCCAAACCTGCGAGCAGGGCGTAAAGCAGAAAATCAGCCATGCTTGCAGTGTTCTCCGTGTACGTGGCCGCCTTGGGCCGGGGCAACCACCGAGCCATGCAGGTCGTGGGCGTGGTCGTGATGGTGATGGTAGATCGCCAGGCTTGGCGCATTGCTGCCGAACAATTCGACGAAGGCTGGATCGCCGCTGACCTGTTCCGGGTGGCCGGAGCAGCAGACGTGGCGGTTCAGGCAAACCACCTGGTCGGTGGTGCTCATCACCAGATGCAGGTCGTGGGAGACCATCAGTACGCCGCAGCCATGGCGGTCGCGCAAACGCGTGATCAGGCTGTACAGCTCGGCCTGGCCGGCGACATCGACGCCTTGAACCGGCTCATCCAGCACCAGCAGTTCAGGCTCGCGCAGCAGCGCCCGGGCCAGCAGCACACGCTGCATTTCACCACCGGAAATACCCTGGATCGGGCTGTCGATCACCTGTTCGGCACCGACTTCCTGCAACGCGCTGAGGGCGGCGGCACGGTCGACACCTGGTACCAGGCGCAGAAAGCGCAGGACCGACAGCGGCAAGGTGGCATCCACGTGCAGCTTTTGCGGCATGTAGCCGATGCGCAGGCGCGGCTTGCGCCAGACCTTGCCGGTGTGGGGCTTGAGCAAGCCAAGCACGGCGCGCACCAGGGTGGTTTTGCCGGCACCGTTGGGGCCGATCAGGGTGACGATCTGCCCGGGTTCGACGGCCAGGTCGATGCTGTCGAGCACGGCCTGTCCGGAGAAAGCCACGCCGACCTGTTCGAGGCGAATCAGCGCATTGCTCATCAGGCGCTCCGGCAGTTGCCGCACAAGCCGACCACTTCGACGGTTTGCGCTTCGACGCTGAAGCCGACGTCCTTGGCGCTGGCGACGATGGCGTTGCTGATGCTGGTCTGCTCCAGCTCGATCGCCACATGGCACTCCCGGCAGATCAGGAACTGCCCTTGGTGGGCATGCTCGGGGTGACTGCAGCCGATGAAGGCGTTGAGCGAGGCGATACGGTGCACCAGGCTGTTTTCCAGGAGGAAATCCAGGGCCCGGTAGACGGTTGGTGGCGCCGCGCGACGACCGTCCTGCTCGCTCAATACCGCCAGAATATCGTAGGCACCCAGCGGTTTATGGCTCTGCCACACCAGCTCCAGCACGCGCCGGCGCAGGGCGGTCAGGCGCAGGCCTTTGCGTGCGCACAGCACATCGGCCTCGGCCAGGGCGCTGTGGACGCAATGGGAATGGTCGTGGGGACGATTGGCCAACGGGGTTATAGGCATGAGCGGCGACGGTTCTGATTAGAGACGTTATTATGTTACCTGTTCCTGCCCCTTTGAGTGGTCATCGTGTCCCGATTTTTTGCCCTTTTTGTCGCTTTTATCACCACTCTGGTGATGGCCCAGGCACAGGCCGAGGTCCGTGTCCTGACCAGTATCAAGCCCCTGCAGCAGATCGCCGCGGCAGTTCAGGACGGCGTTGGCAGCCCTGAAGTGCTGCTGCCGCCAGGCGCCTCCCCGCATCACTACGCACTGCGTCCCTCCGACGTACGGCGGGTGGGTGACGTCGAACTGCTGTACTGGATCGGCCCGGACATGGAAGGCTTCCTGCCACGGGTGCTCAAGAGCCGCAGTAAACCCAGTGTGGCGGTGCAGGACCTGCCCGGCTTGCACTTGCGCCATTTTGGCGAGGATAGCCACTCGCATGATGAAGAGGGTGACGAGCACGACCACGATCACCGCCCTGGCAGTCTCGATGCCCACTTGTGGCTATCGTCAGCCAATGCCCGGGTGATTGCGGCGAAGATGGCCGCAGACCTCAGCGCTGCCGATGCGGCCAATGCCGCACGGTACCAGAGCAACCTGAAGGCCTTTGGCGAACGCCTGGATGCCCTGGATGCGCGTTTGAAAAAGCGCCTGGCCGGTATCAGCGGCAAACCGTTCTTCGTGTTCCATGAGGCGTTCGATTACTTCGAGTCGACTTATGGCATCAAGCACACCGGGGTGTTCAGCGTGGCGGCCGAAGTGCAACCGGGCGCTCAGCATGTGGCGGCGATGCGCAAACGCTTGCAGGAAGTGGGCAAGACCTGTGTGTTCAGTGAGCCACCACTGCGCCCGCGCCTGGCCGAGACGCTGACCGCAGGTTTGCCGGTGACCCTGGCTGAACTGGATGCGCTGGGCGGGACAGCGCCGGCCAGTGCTCAGGGCTATGAGCAGTTGCTGGAGACGCTGGGGAATGATCTGGCGGGGTGTCTGGAAAAGCTGTAGCGCCTTTTTCGCGGGGCAAGCCCGCTCCCACCGTGGGAGCGGGCTTGCCCCGCGATAGCTTACAAAGCAAACGGCAAGGCGATTTCCACCTGCTGGCGCGCTGCCAGGCGCACTTCAAAATCGGCCGGATCGTGAATCAGCACGTCCATTCCGGCAAACGACTCGGCAGCGATCAAGCGCGACAGCCAGAAACGCACGCAAGCAATGCGCAACATTACCGGCCACAGCTGCGCCTCAGCCGAGGTGAAAGGACGCAGCGCTGCATAAGCGCCCAACAATGCCCGCGCACGCGCTCCATTGATCTGTCCGGCATCGTCACAGCACCAGTCATTGAGGGTGATCGCCAGGTCATACAGCATCGGCCCCGAGCAGGCGTTGTAGAAGTCGATCAGACCGGTAAGGTGGGTGCCTTCGAACAGCACGTTGTCGCGGAACAGGTCAGCGTGCAGGTTGGCCCGCGGCAGGGCCATGATCTGCGCGTGGTGCTCAGCGATCTCGTCCAGGCAAGCCTGTAGCAGCTGGCGTTGCTCGGCGTTCAGGCGCGGCATCAGCTCGGCGCCGGTCTCCAGCATCCAGTCCAGGCCGCGGTCGGTCTTGCGCTCAAGGACCTTGTCACGGGTGGCCAGGTGCAGGTGGCCGAGTAGCTCGCCGATCTGCACACAGTGCTGGTTGTTGACGTCCTTGATGTGCTTGCCGGGCAGGCGCGGTTGCAGCAGCGCCGGTTTGCCGGCCAGCTCGCGCAGCGCCACGCCGTCATTGCCACGCAAGGCGTAAGGCACCGGCAGGTCAGCGTCGTGCAGTACATCAAGCAACTCGATGAAGAACGGCAGGTCCTGGATCGGCCCGCGTTCGACCAGCGTCAGCACGTACTCTCCCTGTTCCAGACTGACAAAGAAGTTGCTGTTCTCGGTGCCGGCGGCAATGCCCTGGAAGTCCCGCAGGCGGCCCAGGCCGTAAGGCGCCAGAAAGGTTTCCAGCTCAGGCCGGGTCAGGGGGGTGAAGACTGACATGATCAAAAATTGCCCATACGGGCACTTCAGCAGGGAAGTGCCAGGTTGATGTAAAGGGTACGCCTTACCACTCGAAGATTTTCCACGAGGGGATCAGCATGTCCGGATAGTCGGAGCGAATGAAATTGCCCTCCGAACCATCAGCGCGTACCAGGAAATAAGGCTTACCCCCTTTCGGGGTGACCTTGATTGCATACAGGAAGCCATTCTGACGGTACTCCTGAATGGTTTTGTCGCCTTCCGTGCGAATGGTTACTTCCGGATCAGCCGATGGCGCGTCTTCCGCTGCCAGAGTGACGACCGGAGTGACTGCCAGCAGGCTGAGCAGCAACAGGCGATTTAGTCTACGCATGATAACCTTGTCCCTTTGTCGTCAATGTTCCGGACATTCTAGCGCCGGGCCCGTCGAAAAGGTTGATTCTGCTCATGAGCCAAGCTCCCCTCGTCCTGGTGGACGGTTCCTCATACCTCTACCGCGCCTTTCACGCGTTGCCGCCGCTGACCACTTCCAAGGGCATGCCGACCGGTGCGGTCAAAGGCGTGCTGAACATGCTCAAGAGCCTGCGCAGGCAATACCCGGACAGTCTGTTCGCGGTGGTGTTCGACGCCAAGGGCGGGACCTTTCGCGACGAAATGTTCGCCGAGTACAAGGCCAACCGCCCAAGCATGCCGGACGATCTGCGGGTGCAGGTTGAGCCGTTGCACGCCAGCGTCCGCGCCTTGGGTTATCCACTGCTGTGCGTCGAGGGTGTTGAAGCCGACGATGTGATCGGTACCCTGGCCCGCAGCAGTGCCGCAGCCGGTCGTCCGGTGATCATCTCCACTGGCGACAAAGACATGGCGCAGTTGGTCGATGGCCACATTACGCTGGTCAACACCATGACCGGTACTGTCCTCGATGTGCCTGGCGTACACGAGAAATTCGGCGTCGGTCCTGAGCACATCATCGATTTCCTCGCCCTGATGGGTGACAAGGTCGACAACATCCCGGGTGTGCCTGGCGTGGGTGAAAAAACCGCCGTCGGCCTGCTCACCGGTATCGGTGGTGGCCTGCGCGAGCTGTACGAGAACCTCGACAAGGTTCCGGGCCTGGCCATTCGCGGCGCCAAGACTCTGCCTGCCAAGCTTGCGGAGCACCGCGATGCGGCCTTCCTCTCCTATGAACTGGCGACCATCAAGATCGATGTGCCGCTGGAGGTTGAGGTGGATGAGCTGGTCTGCGGCGAACCGGATCGTGATGCGCTGCTTGAGCTGTATACAGAGATGGAGTTCAAGAGCTGGATCGACGAAGTGCAGCGCGACGCCAAGCGCGCCGGTCAGGAAATCGTTGTCGAGACGCCTGAGGAAACTGTCGAAGCGAAATATGAAACCATCCTCGATCAGGCCCGCTTCGACGTCTGGCTGGAAAAGCTGCGTAAAGCGCCACTGTTCGCCTTCGATACCGAGACCACTGGCCTGGATGCGCAACAAGCGCAGCTGGTTGGCCTGTCGTTCGCAGTGCAGGCCCATGAGGCCGCTTATGTGCCGTTGACCCACACCTACATGGGCGTACCTGAGCAGTTGGACCGCGACACAGTGCTGCTGGCGCTCAAACCGCTGCTCGAAGATCCGAAAAAGCTCAAGGTCGGGCAGAACGCCAAGTACGACATGAACATCCTCGCCAACTGCGCCATCGGCGGTGATATCGCCAACGGCATCCTGATGCAGGGCGTGGCTTACGACACCATGCTTGAGTCCTATGTGCTCGACTCGACGGCTACCCGTCACGACATGGACAGCCTGGCGCTCAAGTACCTGAACCACACCACCATCGGTTTCACCGACATTGCTGGCAAAGGCGCCAAACAGCTGACCTTCGACCAGATCAGCCTTGAACAGGCCGGCCCCTACGCCGCGGAAGACGCCGATGTGACCCTGCGCCTGCACCAGGCGCTGCAACAGAAGCTGGCCAAGACCCCAAGCGTGTTGCCAGTGCTGAACGATATCGAGATGCCGCTGGTGCCGGTACTGGCGAAGATCGAGCGCCAGGGTGCGCTGGTCGATGCCAACCTGCTCGGCATCCAGAGTGTCGAGCTGGGCGAAAAGCTGGTGCAGCTGGAGCGTGAGGCCTTCGACATTGCCGGTGAGGAGTTCAACCTCGGCTCGCCCAAGCAGCTGGGCGTGATCCTCTACGAAAAGCTGGGCATGCCGGTACTCAACAAGACCGCCAAAGGCCAGGCTTCGACGGCCGAAGCAGTGCTGGCGGAGCTGGCCGAGATGGACTTCCCGCTGCCCAAGGTGCTGATGCAGTACCGCTCCCTGAGCAAGCTCAAAAGCACCTACACCGACCGCTTGCCGGAGCAGATCAACCCGCGCACCGGGCGTATCCACACTTCCTACCAACAGGCGGTGGCAGCCACCGGCCGTTTGTCGTCCAGTGACCCGAACCTGCAGAACATCCCGATTCGTACCGCCGAAGGCCGGCGAATCCGTCAGGCCTTCATTGCCGCGCCCGGCTACAAGCTGTTGGCGGCCGACTATTCGCAGATCGAACTGCGGATCATGGCGCACCTGGCCAAAGACGAGGGGCTGCTGCACGCCTTCCGCAACGACCTGGACGTACACCGGGCAACCGCTGCCGAGGTGTTTGGCGTCGACCTGGCCGATGTCACCACCGACCAGCGGCGCAGCGCCAAAGCGATCAACTTCGGCCTGATCTACGGCATGAGCGCCTTTGGTCTGGCCAAGCAGATCGGTGTCGACCGTAAGCAGTCGCAGGCCTACATCGATCGCTATTTCGCCCGTTACCCTGGCGTACTGGCGTACATGGAGCGCACCCGGGCACAGGCCGCCGAACAAGGTTTCGTCGAAACCCTGTTCGGTCGTCGCCTGTACCTGCCGGAAATCAACGCGAAGAACCCGGCCTTGCGCAAAGGCGCGGAACGCACAGCGATCAACGCGCCGATGCAGGGCACGGCGGCAGACATCATCAAGCGCGCCATGGTGGCTGTGGATAACTGGCTGACCGACTCGGGACTGGACGCCCGGGTGATCCTGCAGGTGCACGACGAACTCGTGCTGGAGGTACGCGAGGACCTGGTTGAGCAGGTGCGTGAACAAATTCGTCCACACATGAGCAATGCTGCAGCACTCGATGTACCGCTGCTGGTTGAGGTCGGTGTGGGGGCAAACTGGGACGAAGCGCATTAAAAATGCAGTTAAATGCGGGGAAAAGCTGCGGCATATCGTCGCGGCTTTTGGCCGGCCCAGAGGCTTGGTAGTAAAAAATATCTGCCCTATCGCAAATAGTTTTCAAACCTTTGGAACTAAACCGGTGAACCACGACTCAGAGTAACTGAATGGCTGGTGAAGCCCTTCGATGCTCCTATGTTGTGTTAAGTGTTGGCAGATATCTGGACCCCGCCCTAGCGGTCCGGAACTTGAACCCCGAACTTCCCCCTCCCCATACGAAGTCCGGGGTTTTTTTTGCCCGGCGTTTGCCGGGCAGCCCTTATTCTGCGGGCTTGTCCGCCAGTTCCATCCAGTTTGCCAACACCCCGTAGGCTTCTTCCAGGCCCTGGCGCTTGGGCGCCGAGAACAGCTGGATGGTCACCGTATCGCCCCAACCTTTGCGGATTTCCGCCTGCACTTTGAGCAGGGTGTTCTTGGCCGCGCCGAAGGTCAGCTTGTCGGCCTTGGTCAGCAGGATGTGCATCGGCATGCCGGCCGCCTGGGACCAGTCGAGCATCATCTTGTCGAAGTCGGTCATCGGATGGCGCACGTCCATCATCAGGATCAGGCCCTTGAGGCACTCGCGGCTGCCCAGGTAGGCCTCCAGGTGCTTCTGCCAGTGCTGCTTGAGCGGAATCGGCACTTTTGCATAACCGTAGCCTGGCAAGTCGACCAAACGCCGTTCATCGTCCAGACTGAAGAAATTCAGCAGCTGGGTGCGCCCCGGGGTTTTCGAGGTGCGGGCCAGGCTGGCGTGGGTCAGGGTATTCAGGGCGCTGGACTTGCCGGCGTTGGAGCGGCCGGCAAAGGCCACTTCATAGCCCTGGTCGTCCGGGCACTGGTCGACCTTGGCAGCGCTGAGGGCGAATTTGGCCTGTTGGCAGAGACCGAGGATGGGGTTTTTGACTTGCATGGTTTATCCGGTTGGGCGTTGCGCGAGGGGGTCTCGGCAAGCGGTGTCGTTTCCGTTTCAGTAACGGGAGTATATAATGCCCCAGTTTTTGTGTGCGCATTATCCCGGCGTAGGAGGATGTGCACGGGGGCGGTTGATTCAAGCTTGCGCAGTAGAACGCAGTGCAACCCCCAACCCTGAAAGGTCGTTCGTATGACGAAATGGCTGCTTGCTGCAGGTGTCTTGATACCGTTGTTCAGCGCTCAGGCTACACAGGATCCCCAGGCAGTGTACAAGCGAGCATGTGCCGCTTGCCATGCCGGACAGCTACCGCAGGCACCGCAACCAGGTGACCGGGCAGCATGGGAGCCGCGGCTGGCGCAGGGGATGGAGACGCTGGTGAAGCATGTCACACAGGGTTTCAAGGCTATGCCGCCGCGTGGATTGTGCATGGACTGCAGTGCCGAGGACTACCAGGCGATCATCCAGTGGATGAGCCGGAGTCCCGATACATAACTCTTTCACCCTTAGCCGTAGTTGGATTAGCTGATGAACAAACTACTCGTGAGTCTGCTGTTGACCTTGGGCGTCACTGGTGCAGCCAATGCCGCAGAGCCTATCAAAGGGGATGCCGCTGCTGGTCAGGCCAAAACTGCTGTATGTGGCGCGTGTCACAATCCGGACGGCAACAGCCTGGCGCCGAACTTCCCGAAACTTGCAGGCCAGGGTGAGAAGTACCTGGAAAAACAATTGCACGACATCAAGTCGGGCAAGCGTACCGTGCTGGAAATGACCGGCATGCTCGCAGCCTTCAACGATCAGGACATGGCCGACATCGCCGCCTATTTCGCCAGCCAGAAAGGCAGCGTCGGTGCTGCTGATCCGAAGCTGGTCGAACGCGGACGTGCCCTGTTCAACGGTGGTGACATCGAGAAAGGCCTGCCGGCCTGTACCGGTTGCCACTCGCCGAACGGCGCAGGTCTGGCCCTGGCCGGCTTCCCGCACCTGGGTGGCCAGCATTCGCAGTACGTGACCAAGCAGTTGACCGACTTCCGCGAAGGCAACCGCACCAACGATGGCGATGCCACCACCATGCGCACCATCGCGGCCAAGCTGAGCAACAAGGATATCGAAGCGCTGTCCAGCTACATCCAGGGTCTGCACTGATCCGCGCTTTAACGCTGGGTTAATACTGCGGCGTAAAGATGAAAAGGGTGGCTTCGGCCGCCCTTTTTTGTGCCCGCTGCCGTTACACTAACGAACTCGGGCCCGCTTCGACCTGTCTTATGGCAGGTCGCGTCGAGGCGACCAAATAGATTGCTCAGGAGTGAAGCATGCGTAATTTGATTCTCAGCGCCACGCTGGTCGCCGCCAGTGTATTCGGCATGACTGCCCAGGCTGCCGATCCTATTGTGGAGGGCAAGGAGTATGTCCAGCTGAGCAACGCGGTACCGGTGTCGGTGCCAGGCAAGATCGAAGTGGTCGAGCTGTTCTGGTACGGCTGCCCACACTGCTACAGCTTCGAGCCAGTGGTTAATCCTTGGGCCGAGAAGCTGCCGGCCGACGTCAACTTCAAGCGCATTCCCGCCATGTTCGGCGGCCCATGGGACGCCCATGGCCAGATGTTCCTGACCCTCGAAGCCATGGGTGTCGAGCACAAGGTTCACGCGGCAGTGTTCGAAGCCATTCAGGTTCAGCGCAAAAAGCTGACCTCGCCTGACGAGATGGCCGAGTTCCTGGCTACCCAAGGCGTCGACAAGGACAAGTTCCTCGCCACCTTCAACTCCTTCGCCATCAAAGGCCAGGTACAGAAGGCCAAAGAGCTGGCCAAGAAGTATGAAATCACCGGCGTTCCAAGCATGGTCGTCAACGGCAAATACCGCTTCGACCTCGGCACCGCCGGTGGTTCGGAAGGCGTCCTGAACGTCGCTGACCAGCTGATTGCCAAGGAGCGCGCCGCCAAGTAAGCGGCGACTACCATGCGCCGCTGGAGAGCTGAGCGAAGCGTTGGCCTGCACGATCCGCGGGTCAACGAACATCACCTGCAGGCTAACGGCCTGCCAGAGGATGGGCGACTGCGCCTGCTCAGTTTCAATATCCAGGTGGGCATCAGCACCGAACGTTACCGGCACTACCTGACCAAGAGCTGGCAGCACCTGCTGCCGCACACCGGGCGTGCCGGCAACCTGCAAAAGATCGGAGAGCTGCTCGGCGACTTCGACCTGGTGGCCCTGCAGGAAGCCGATGGTGGCAGCCTGCGCTCCGGCTACGTCAATCAGGTCGAACACCTGGCCCAGCTGGGCGCCTTCCCTTACTGGTATCAGCAGCTCAACCGTAACCTCGGTCGTTTTGCCCAGCACAGCAATGGCGTGCTCAGCCGCCTCAAGCCGCAACTGCTTGAAGATCACCCCCTGCCCGGCCCGGCCGGACGTGGAGCGATCCTGGTGCGCTTCGGCGAGGGCGAAGACGCGTTGGTGGTGGTCATGATGCACCTGGCGCTGGGCTCCAAGACCCGTGCCCTGCAGCTGGCCTACATCCGCGAGTTGATTGGGGGTTACCGCCATCAGGTTTTGATGGGCGACATGAACACCCACGCCAACGACCTGCTTGAGCGCTCTCCTCTGCGCGATCTGGGCCTGGTCGCACCCCAGGTGCAGGCCACCTTCCCCAGTTGGCGCCCGCAGCGCTGCCTTGATCACATCCTGCTCAGCCCGAGCCTGACCCTGGAACGGGTCGAGGTGCTGGCCCAGCCTATTTCCGATCATCTTCCGGTCGCGGTTGAGATTCGTTTGCCTGATGCCCTCGCTGTGGATACGCTGCCCGCTTTGAGCTAATTGCCATCACCCCTCTGCGGACCCAGGCATGACCGACGAAGCCCAGCGCTGGAAAGAAAAGTACCTCAAGAGTATCGAACAGCAAGAGAAGCTCGAGCGCCGTTGGGAAGCCCGCCTCGACCTGTTGCGCCGTGGTCTGGTGCGCAGCACCCTGGCCGCCGAAGGCAGCGACCGGGCGGTGGATCAGTGCATGAAGGAGATGCGTGAGGTCATCCGCACCGACAACATGGACGCCGCCCTCGCCGGGCTGATCCCGCGCCTGGAAAAAGCCGTGCTCGATTCCGAGCAACGCCGTGAGACCCGTATCGCGCAGGTCAGCACCGCCCTCACCTCATTGGTTACCCAGTTGCAGACCTTGCCGTTGCCCAGTGACGTCAGCCGGCCGCTGAAGAAGTTCGCCAAACAGGTCGAGGCCCGCGCCAGTCAATCCCGCGAGGTGCCGCTGCTGCTCGGTGAGTTGAGTGGCTTGCAAGGCCAGGCCCTGTCCGCGCTTGAGCGCCCTGAAGAGGCACAACGCCCTGGGTTGCTGCAGCGCCTGTTCGGTGGTCGCGAGGCTGAAGCGCAGGCGCTGCAACCAGCCCTGGCGGGCGCTGTGGCGTTTGCGCCAGAGACCATCGAGCCGCCGGCGCCAGTAGTGCATGCTCATCAAGACGTTGAGCCACAGGCCGAGGCCGTTGTCGATATCGACGAGTTGCGACCGCTGGAGGTTGTCACCGAATCGTTGGCGCCAACGCCGGTCGAAGCCGAAGACGAAGCCAGCGAGGCAGCGGAAGTCGAGCCTGGCCCGGCTGCCGACTTGCCAACGGTTCCAGCGTTTGAAGCCGAAGTGCCAGCACCGCTCGAGCTTCCCCCGGCAGCGAACGAGCCCGAACTGCCAGCGTTGCCCGAGCCCGGCCCGGACGAGCCTGAGGAAGATCAGCCTGAAGTCGCCCAAGCGTTCGATGAGGACCCTCACTACGCCCTGCCCGACGGCACCGAGCCGACCTACAGCTCGGTCGCCACGCATATCGAGGAAACCCTGCTCGGCCTGCTTGATGACCTGACCCTGCCCGAACGTCACAAGGCTCAGGCGCAATCAATGCGCGAACGTCTGGAGCATGGCCTGAACTGGTACGAGTTGTTGCCGGTGCTCGATGACCTGGCCGTGCTGATGCTGGCGATCAACGACAGTGGCCAGCATGAGTTTGAAGCTTATCTGCAACAACTCAACGAGCGCCTGGAGTCGTTCCAGAGCCATTTGCATGAAGCCAGCGAAGGCCATGCCGACAACACCTCCGCGGCGCGTGACCTGGACAGCCAGCTGCGTGAACAGGTCGATGGCCTGCAAAGCAGTGTGCAGGGCGCTGCCGATCTGGACAGCCTCAAACACATCCTGGAAAACCGCCTCGAAGGCTTGCTCGGCACCATGGACGAGCATCAGCAGCAGCGTGACCAGCGCGAACAGGACATGGCCAACCGCTTGCAAGGCCTGGCTGAACGGGTTGCGAACATGGAGCAGGAAGCCATGGGTTACCGCGAGCACCTGGAAGAACAGCGCCAGAAAGCCCTGATCGACCCGCTCACCGGTTTGCCCAACCGGGCCGCCTGGTCAGAACGGGTGGATCAGGAAGTGCTGGAATGGCAGGAAAGCGGTGGTCATCTGCTGATGGCGATCCTCGATCTCGATCACTTCAAGCGCATTAACGACAGCTACGGTCACCTGGCCGGCGACAAGGTCCTGAAGATTGTTGCCAACGTGTTGCGCAAACACCTGCGCAGCCGGGATTTCATCGCCCGCTTCGGCGGTGAAGAGTTCGTCCTGCTGATCCCGCAGACTGCCATGCCAATCGGTTACCAGCTGGCGGAAAGGCTGCGGGCGGCCATTGAGGCCTGCCCGTTCCACTTCAAGGGCGAGCGAGTGACCATTACCTTGTCGATCGGCATCAGTGCGTTTCGCAGTGGCGAGCGCAGCGAGGTAGTCCTCAAGCGCGCCGATGAAGCGCTGTACCGGGCGAAACATCTGGGCAGAAATCGGATCGAACAGGGGTAAGTGGCGGCTGCGTGGATACGTTATGCTATTGCATTGCAGATCATCACATGTGCCAGTCCCCATGAAAGCCATCATTACCGCGCTCCTGCTGTTGACCCTGGCAGGTTGCAGTAGCGGCTTGCGGATCGACCGCAGCCATACCTCCGTCAACCAGGACGGCCGTATTCAGTTTGTCGTGCTGCACTACACCAACGCGCCACTGCAGCGTTCGCTCGACTTGTTGACCCATGGTGAGGTCAGTAGCCATTACCTGATCGGTGACTCACCAGCGACCGTCTATCAACTGGTCGACGAAAGCCGTCGTGCCTGGCATGCCGGTGACAGCCAATGGGATGGCCGGACCTGGCTCAACTCCAGCTCCATTGGCATCGAGATCGTCAACCCCGGTTTTATCGATACTCCGACAGGACGGGTGTGGCAGCCGTACACCGAAGCGCAGATCGAAGCGCTGATCGCGTTGCTCAAGGACATCGTCAAACGCAACAATATTCAGCCCCGCTACATCATTGGCCACAGTGACATCGCACCGGCGCGCAAACTGGATCCGGGGCCGCTGTTCCCCTGGAAGCGCCTGGCCGATGCCGGTCTGGGTGTCTGGCCGGATGCGCGCGCGGTGGCTCAGCAGCAGGCGCGGTTCAGCGTCAATCCACCAAGTATCAGCTGGTATCAGCAGCAATTGGCGCGCTTTGGTTATGCCATCGAACAGACTGGCGTCTACGACGTCAGCACCAAGCATGTGCTCGCGGCATTCCAGATGCGCTTCCGTCCCCAGCGATTTGACGGTGTGGCGGATGCTCAAACGGCAGCGATGTTGCAGGTACTCAACAGCCGCTGAGCAACGGCGCCGCCAAACGGGCAGGCTGACTTGTCCGGCAGTTGCTATACCTCTTGGTATTCAACTGGATGCTTTTAATGTCAGCTGCCCTCTCCGTGCTGCGCCACTTGCTCTACCGTCCCTGGTTACTGGCCACACTTGCGGCTTCGGCCAGCGCAGTACTGTTGCTGGTCGCCAGCATCGGCGTAGCCATGCACCAGATGCAGCAAAGCGAAAGTGAGCAGATGAACGCCAAGGGCGAGCGTTTCCTTGAGCGTCTGGAACAGATTTTCGGGCAGTTGCGCGAAGGTGTCGACGAACTTCAGGCGCAACCTCTTCGCGGCTGTGATGCGGCGATGCTGGGTGTCCTGCAACAGATAGGCTTTCGCTACCGCTTCGTCTATGAAGCCGCCTATGTTGATGGCAACGTTGCCTGCTCCAACCGCATTGGCACACGTACCATCAAACCTTTGCGGCCCCCGGACATTCAGGGACCGACGTACAGCTATTGGCTCAATACCACTACCGAACCGGATGACAATCTCGCCGCGTTGATGCTTGGGCGCGGCAAGTTCGTGGTCGCGACCTCACGTGGGCATTTGACGGATGTGGTCGACTTGCCGCCGGAAGGCAGTTTGCTGGTGGTGCTGGATAACGGTACGCGTGCAGTGCCGGTACTTGGCCCGCCTCAGGCCTGGCCGCCCTCGGCCGATTGGCCACCGACATCCAAAGATGCCCTGCTGGAGCTGCCCGACCGCTTGATCTACCGCATGCCGACCAAATCGCCGGACTATCAGCTGGTTTTGATTGCCCCGCGTGCCAGTTTGCCATTGAAGATGAATGGCGTGCTTTGGTTGTTGTTTCCCGGCAGTCTGGTGCTGGCCTGGTCCCTGGGTTGGCTGGTGTTGCAACTGGTGCGTCAACGTCGCTCGATGAGTTCCGAACTGCAGGGGGCGCTGCGCCGCGGCGAGTTGCAGGTGTTATACCAGCCCATCTTCGAACTCAACAGCCGCCGTTGTGTCGGGGCCGAAGCGCTGGTGCGCTGGCGCCGGCCGGACGGCACCCTGACCAGTCCTGATCTGTTTATCCCGTTGGCGGAAAACACCGGCCAGATCCGGCAGATAACCGACTTCGTCCTGCAGCGCGTGCTCGAACAGCTGGGGCAGTTGTTGCGGGCCAACCGACAACTTTATGTATCGGTCAACCTGGCTGCCTGCGATGTCATGGTGCCGCGGATTGGTCGGGTGGCGGCGCGCTTGCTGGCGTTGCACCATGTCTCTGCCAGCCAGATTGCGTTCGAGGTCACCGAGCGCGGGCTGATCGACGTGGTAGTCGCCCGCGACAACCTGCAGGCCTTGCGCGCGGTGGGTCACCAGGTACTGATCGATGACTTCGGTACCGGTTACTGCAGCCTGGCGTACTTGCAGACCCTACCGGTGGACTGTCTGAAAATCGACAAGGCGTTTATCGACGCCTTGGGTCACGATGCAGCCAGCAGCGGTGTGGCGCCGCATATCATCCGTATGGCGCATGCCCTGCAGTTGCGGGTGATTGCCGAGGGAATCGAGTATGAAGACCAGGCCATGCTGCTCAACAGCGAAGGGGTGAATTACGGTCAGGGATGGCTGTTTGCGCATCCGCTCAGTGCCCGCCAGTTCGTTGAGCTGATTACCCGTGGGCGACGGATTGTTCCGCGGCGGATCGATGATGAAGCTTGATGCTGCGAGGCTTCAGACCGGCAAGGCCATGTAGAACTGAGTGCCTTGTCCGGGGCGTGAATAAACGCCCATGCGTCCTCCATGCAACTGGACGATTTCCTTGCACAACGCGAGCCCCAGTCCAGCCCCGCCTTTTTTGCGTCCGACCTGGACGAACGGTTCGAAGATCCGTCCCTGCTGGCTGTAAGCAATGCCTTCGCCGCTGTCTTCAACGCTGATGATGACCCGCTCGGCATGCCATCGAGCGTGCAGGCGAATGCTGCCGGCCACAGGGGTGTGGCGCACAGCATTGTCCAGCAGGTTATCCATGACCCGATCAAGTTGCGCTGCATCCGCCTGAATGTGCGGCAGCGGCGATGCCAGCTCCATCTGCAGCTCAATCTGTTTATCACCCGCAGGGCCGGCAAAGCGTTCGCAGGCACGCGTCAGTAGATCGTTGACGGCGCAGGGCATCAGTTCGAGCTTCTGCTGGCCGCTCTGGTAGCGGGAGAAGTTCAGCAGGTCGTTGATCAATTGGGTCAGACGCTGCATTTCCTCACCGACGGTATCGAGCAGGTCGGCCTCACGCGTCTGTGGCGCAAACTTCAGGCGCTCGCGCAGCAGTCCGAAAGCCATGTGCATGCCCGTGACCGGGGTGCGCAGCTCATGCGAGGCGCGCAAGACAAACTCGCTGCGCACGCGCTCGAAGGCACGTTGTTCGGTGACGTCGTGCAGCACCATGACCGCGCCGAGAATCTGCCCGTCGGGGTGGCAGACCGGAGTCAGGCTGTAAGCCAGTAAACGAAGTTCTTCCTCTACCTCCAGGCTCAGGTCCTCCGGCACCCGATCCAGGGGGGAGCCACGCAGCACCAGGCGCAGTTGTTCATCCAGCTCCGGGCGCTGCAGCGCCTCACCAAGCCCACGGCCCAGGCGGCTTTCGTTCCAGCTCAGTTGCCGCTGGGCGACTGGATTGATGTGCTCCAGATGGCCTTGGCGGTCGATGATCAGCAGGCCATCATCAATGCTGTCGAGTACCGCTTGCAGACGTTGTTGGCCGGCGAGCAGTTCATCGACGTTGGTTGCCTGATGTTTGCGCAGCGCTTCAGCCATCAAACCAAAACGCCGGGTCAGCTGGTTCATCTCCAGGGCCTGGGAGACCGGCAAGGTGACCTCGAAATCGCCCTGACCTATCTGATCGGCTGCTTTGGCCAGGGCTTCGATCGGCTGGCCAAAGCGTCGGGCGATGCCATGGGCGGTGACAAAGCCCAGGATCAGCACGCTCAGGCCCACCAGGCCGAGCAGGCCGGAGATCAACAACGCGCGATTATAGGTCAGCTGCTCGCTCTGGTTGATGTGCTCAAGGGCGCGCTTGTGGGCGTCGAGGAGGTCATTGCGCAGCACGCCGAAAGCTTGACCCAGAGGTTGCTCGGTGCCCAGGCCACGTGCCGGAACAGGCGTGTCGCGAAAAGCCTGGAGGTAGTGCTGATAATGGCGGTTGGTGTCGGCGAAGTCTTTACCGGCATTGTCATCACTTTGCTGGTTGAAGCCTTCGTCCAGCAAGTGCTGGAATTGAGCCTGCAGCCCCTCAAGCGTCTTCAGGTCTGCTGGCTCGTTGAGCATCAGCGTCAGCTGTTCTCCGAGGTTCTGCCGCAGTTTCAGGCCCAGATCGAGGGTCGCGGTGTTTTCGTGGATCAGGGCCTGCTGCGACCTGGCCATCTGCAGGACGCTGACCAGGCCTAGCAGCAAGCCCAACAAAGCCACGGTAATGAGCGCCGAAATGCTGAGAAAAAGCCGCGTACGCAGCTTCATCGTCCATTTCATAGGTTGTACTGCTTACGCTTGCGATACAGGGTCGAGGCATCGATTCCCAGGGTCTTGGCTGCCTGGTCCAGGGTTTCACTGGTGGCCAGCACCGCTTCGATATGGGCGCGTTCCAGTTCGTCCAGGCTCATTGCCGCGCCGATGCGCGGGGCATTGCTGATGGTCTGTTCGGCCATGCCCAGGTGGCCGATGTCGACCCGCTCCTGCGGGCAGATGATGCTGGCGCGCTCGACTACATTACGCAGTTCGCGAATGTTCCCTGGCCAGCGGTAGTTGAGCAGCGCCGCCTGCGCTTCGTCGCTGAAACCGCGAGCGGGCCTTGAGTACTCTTTGACGAAGCGTGCCAGGAAACGATCGGCAAGGTGCAGGATGTCTTCGCTGCGCTCACGCAACGGCGGCAGGTGCAAGGTGATGACATTCAGACGATACAGCAGGTCTTCGCGAAAGCGTCCGTCGCGCACCATGTCTTCAAGGTTGAGGTTGGTCGCAGCCAGGATACGTACATCGGCGCGGCGGGTGACCGGGTCACCGACCCGCTCGTATTCCTTGTCCTGGATAAAGCGCAGCAGCTTGGGCTGCAGTGTCAGTGGGAAATCACCGATTTCGTCGAGGAACAGGGTACCGCCATCGGCCTGATTGACCCGCCCCAGGGTGCTTTCACTGGCCCCGGTAAACGCCCCGCGGCTATGCCCGAACAGTTCGCTTTCCATCAGCTCGGTGGTGAGTGAAGGGCAGTTGATGGTGACGCAGGCTTTACGGGCGCGTTTGCTCCAGCCGTGAATCGCTCTGGCCAGCTCGCCCTTGCCGGTTCCGGACTCACCAAGAATGAGGATGTTGGCATCGGTGGTGGCGACCTGGCGCGCGGTCTCCAGCACCGCCATCATCGCCGGGCTGTGCGAGTCCAGGCCGTCCTTGGGTTTGTTGACTTCGCCTTCCAGTGCCTCCAGGCGTGCCGACAGCTGGCGCACTTCCAGCTGTTTGGCCGCAGCCAGGCGCAGTTGGTCAGGGCTACAGGGTTTTACCAGGTAGTCGGCCGCACCCGCCTGGATGGCGTCGACTGCGGTATCGACCGCCGAGTGGGCGGTGATGATGACGATCCGCATCCAGGGTGCCTGAATACGCATCTGCGCCAGTACATCGAGGCCATTGTCTTCACCCAGACGCAGGTCGAGAAAGCACAGGTCGAAGACCTGACGCTGCAGCAAGGTATCGGCCTGGGCCGCACTGTTGGCCGTGGCCACGGTATAGCCTTGATCTTCCAGGCAGTAACGAAAGGTACGCAGGATGGCGGATTCGTCGTCGACCAACAGGATACGGCCTTGATGTTCCTGGGTTGACTCCATTTCCTGCGCTCCTTTTAAGAATGTTCTCTATTAGTGCCGGAGAAATCGGGCAAGTTGCATGTTTTTTCCGATTTGTTCCGTTCACTGCAGGGTAGCTCATCATGCAAATCGCACGACCCCACGCTGGGTATCGTGCAGGATGCGCTCCGATGAAATCTGCGATTCTTTATATCTAGTTGATTTTATTGAATATTTTTTAAATGCGTGGCTGGCATGCACGCTGCAATGACTACTGCAGACAACAATCAATGCAGCAGGAGGAGCTCGGCATGATCCGCCAAATCGCCACCCTGGCGCAGATTTCTCCACTTCAGGTGCGCCAGGGCCTGTTCTTCAGTCTGGCGCTGCTGCTGACCCTCATTGCCGGCCAGCTCCACCACAGCTGGCAGCTTGTACAGGATGCTCGCGCAGTAGCTGCCCAGGCCGCCCTGATGATCAGGACTCCCGTGCCTGCCCAGACAGCGTTGATGCAATCGCAGCCTGCGGCAGTCAGCAGCATCCCGGCTGATGCCCGCGCGCCGCGTGATCGTTGGGTGTTCTGAACGTCACCAGAGGAATTCTTTCAACAACAGTAAGGAGAATCACCATGTTGAGTTGGGCTATCACCTTCCTGATTATCGCCATTGTCGCCGCCGTACTGGGCTTCGGTGGTATCGCCGGCGCCGCTACCGGAATCGCGAAGATCCTTTTCATCGTCTTCCTGGTGCTGTTCGTGGCTTCTTTCTTTTTCGGCCGTGGTAGAGGCTGAGTCATAACAGGTACTGAATGCGACTGGGCATTCACGTACATATATATAGAAGCTGAACCTTTTTCCGTTCCAGGCTTCTATGTTGTGCCCGCCTGAGGAAGGCCGGCACATGACCAAGGGGCCGGGCTGCTCTGATTGTTTCAGGATCGGAGGGGCCTAGGGGTACAAGGAGTGCCTCCGATGAGGGCCGGGTCGGGTGAAGCGGTGGCGGAAGTTCCAGGTCGGGTGGGTCCTCTCGGAGGGAAACGCTTGATCTGACTTCCGCATCGCTTTGGTAATCGTTCGCTTCCTACCGTTCTTTTCCGACTTTCCTACCAGAGGCGTCGACGCATATTTTTGCGCGACCGTACATCGATATTTTTTCAGCCTGCCCAGGTGTTCGAACCGAGGCGATTTCACGCATTCGGATTGTCGAACAATGACTTTATGCATTCAGCTGGATACGTCCAAATCTGCCGGAATGTGGCGCTTTGGCCATCGTCGGAATTCCGAACGGTAGTCGGGCAACCCATTGTGACGTACGTTTTGGCCGATAAACCTCATGCCGATTCGGCATGGGGTAGTCGTTTACGGCATTAGACGGAGCCCCCCCACGTCGGAATAGTTGCGCCTTTTTTCGCTGGCCTGAGCGTTCCTACGCTCGCTTGCGGTGACCTTTTACGGTTTCACCGGCGGATAGCCAAAAACGATACGGATCGCTGACAACAGCTCTGGATTGCGGTTATCAGCCTGGTGATCGGTTCCACTTGAAGAAAAGGTAACGACATGAAGAAGGCAAAGCTAAGCCTCGCCTGGCAGATCCTCATCGGTCTGGTACTGGGGATTGCAATCGGCGCTTTACTGAACCATTTCAGTGCAGAAAAGGCATGGTGGATCAGCAACGTCCTGCAACCTGCTGGTGATATCTTCATTCGCCTGATCAAGATGATCGTCATCCCGATCGTGATTTCGTCGCTGATCGTGGGTATCGCCGGGGTTGGCGATGCGAAAAAACTCGGCAGTATTGGCCTCAAGACCATCATTTACTTCGAGGTGGTCACCACCATCGCGATCGTGGTCGGTCTGGTCCTGGCCAACCTGTTCCATCCGGGTGCCGGTATCGACATGAGTACCCTGGGTACCGTCGATATTTCCAAGTATCAGGCCACTGCGGCTGAGGTTCAGCATGAACACGCGTTCATCGAGACCATCCTCAACCTGATTCCGTCGAACATCTTCGCAGCGCTGATGCGTGGCGAGATGCTGCCGATCATCTTCTTCTCGGTGCTGTTCGGCCTGGGCCTGTCGAGCCTGCAGGCAGAGATTCGCGATCCGTTGGTGAAAACCTTCCAGGGCGTTTCCGAAGCCATGTTCAAGGTCACTCACATGATCATGAACTACGCGCCAATCGGTGTGTTCGCGCTGATCGCCGTGACCGTTGCCAACTTCGGCTTCGCTTCGCTGCTGCCGCTGGCCAAGCTGGTCCTGCTGGTTTACTTCGCCATCGCCTTCTTCGGCTTCATGGTGCTGGGCTTGATCGCACGCCTGTTTGGTTTCTCGATCCTGAAGCTGATGCGTATCTTCAAGGACGAGCTGGTCCTGGCTTACTCCACTGCCAGCTCCGAAACCGTGCTGCCGCGCGTGATCGAGAAAATGGAAGCCTACGGTGCGCCGAAAGCCATCTGCAGCTTCGTGGTACCGACCGGTTACTCGTTCAACCTTGACGGTTCGACCCTGTACCAGAGCATCGCGGCAATCTTCATCGCCCAGCTGTACGGTATCGACCTGTCGATCAGCCAGCAATTGCTGCTGGTACTGACCCTGATGGTGACCTCCAAGGGTATTGCCGGTGTTCCGGGCGTGTCCTTCGTGGTACTGCTGGCCACCCTGGGCAGCGTTGGTATCCCGCTGGAAGGTCTGGCCTTCATCGCCGGTGTCGACCGCATCATGGACATGGCCCGTACCGCCCTGAACGTTATCGGCAACGCCCTGGCAGTGCTGGTAATCGCTCGCTGGGAAGGCATGTACGACGATGCCAAAGGCCAGCGCTACTGGAACTCGCTGCCACACTGGCGCAGCAAAGAAGCTGCACCTGCTGGCAAGACTGCCAACCACTAAGGTGCAGTTTGCCTGAACGAAGAGCCCCGACCTGGTCGGGGCTTTTTCGTTTCAGTTACACACATAGTGGCGGTGCAATGCCTGGCCCGGCCCGCTATCATTCGTCGCAACTTTGTGGGGGAACAACGGATGCTCAACGGCCTTTGGCTTGGCTTTTTCCTGGTCGCGGCCATCTCCGCGCTGGCGCAATGGCTGGTAGGCGGCAATGCCGGCATTTTTGCCGCGATGGTCGAGAGCATCTTCGCCATGGCCAAGTTGTCGGTCGAGGTGATGGTCTTGCTGTTCGGCACCCTGACCCTGTGGCTGGGCTTTCTGAAGATTGCTGAAAAGGCCGGCGTCGTCGACTGGCTGGCCAAAGTACTCGGCCCGCTGTTTGCCCGCCTGATGCCGGAAGTACCGCCCGGCCACCCGGCCCTGGGCCTGATCACCCTGAACTTCGCCGCCAATGGCCTGGGCCTGGATAACGCCGCCACACCCATTGGCCTCAAGGCCATGCGCTCGCTGCAGGAGCTCAACCCCAGCTCGACCACCGCCAGCAACGCGCAGATCCTGTTCCTTGTACTTAACGCTTCGTCGCTGACCCTGCTGCCGGTGACCATCTTCATGTACCGCGCTCAGCAAGGCGCACCGGACCCGACCCTGGTATTCCTGCCGATCCTGCTGGCCACCAGTGCCTCGACTCTGGTCGGCCTGCTGTCGGTGGCGGTGATGCAACGCTTGCGTCTGTGGGATCCGGTGGTCCTGGCTTATCTGGTGCCGGGCGCCCTGCTGTTGGGCGGCTTCATGGCGTTTCTGGGCACCCTGTCGGCCACCGCTCTGGCCGGCTTGTCGTCGATCCTGGGCAACCTGACGCTGTTCGGCCTGATCATCCTGTTCCTGGTGATTGGTGCGTTCAAGCGGGTGAAGGTCTATGAAACCTTCGTAGAGGGCGCCAAGGAGGGTTTTGACGTCGCCAAGAGCCTGCTGCCCTATCTGGTCGCCATGCTCTGCGCCGTCGGCGTGCTGCGCGCCTCAGGCGCTCTGGAGCTGAGTCTGGACGGTATCCGCCATGTGGTGGAATGGCTGGGGATGGATACGCGCTTCGTCGAGGGATTGCCTACCGCACTGGTCAAGCCGTTCTCGGGCAGCGCGGCACGGGCGATGCTGATCGAAACCATGCAGACCCATGGCGTCGACAGCTTTCCGGCGCTGGTGGCAGCGACCATCCAGGGCAGCACCGAAACCACCTTCTACGTGCTGGCGGTGTACTTTGGTGCCGTCGGTATCCAGCGAGCCCGCCATGCGGTGGGCTGCGCACTGCTCGCCGAGCTGGCCGGAGTGGTCGCGGCCATTTGCGTCTGCTACTGGTTCTTTGCCTGAGCCTGGTTGGCCTGGGCCAGCGTCCAGGCCACCAGTTGCGCCATCAGTTGGTCACTGGCGCTGCCGAAACCGTTGACCACTGCCGGCACTTGCTTGTCGCTCAGCGGCTGACGCACTTCAAAGCGGCGGCTGGCGAGGATGCGCTGGCTGCGCCCTTGCACCAGGCGGGCGTCATAGCGGATCACCACGGCCAGGCCGTCGGCGCTGTACTCGCTCTGGAACGCCTGTAGCTCGCCAGCCAGTTCATAGTCAGCCTGCAGGTTGCTGTCATCGGCACTGAGCCGGGGTACGCGGCCATCGCGCTGGAAGGCATCGAGCATGCGGTTGCGCAGCAGCAAGGGGGCCGGATCGCTCCAGCGTGCGCCTTTGTAGTTACTGATCAGGTTGCCTTGAGGGACCACGGCAATTTTCGGGTTGTTCAGGGCATCACTGGCCAACGGCTTGTTCAGTCGCAGCGACCAGCTGGCTGCAGCGCTCCCAGATGTGGCCTGGCTGGTTTGCGCTGAAGGCAGGCGATAGACATCAGCAGGTTCGGCCTGCGGCAGGATCGAGCAGGCACTGCCCAGGCTCAGCGCCACAGCCAGGGCCAGGTAGCGGCAGGTACGACTCATGGCGTGAACTCCTTGTTGGTATCTCGGCCGAGCAGGTAGCCGCTGGGGTTGGCTTCCAGGCGCTGGGAAATCGCTTTCAGCGAGTTGAGGGTCTCGCGCAGCTCACGGATGGCCGGAGCCAGCTGGTTCAGGCCCTGGGCGCCACCGTCGAGGGCTTCGCGGTTGTCGTTGAGCAGGCTGTTGATGGTGGCTGTGCTCTGCGCCAGCGACTGCATGGCCTGTTCGGCGCTGCCGAAGGCTTGCTTGCCCTGGTTGTTGAGCAGGCCATTGGCATTGCGCATCAGTTCGCTGGTTTGCTCGAGCATGGAGCTGGCCTGGTTACCGACCTGGGCCAGTTGCTGGATCGCAGTGCGGATATCCCCGCGTTGCTCGCTGAAGGCTGCCGAGGTCTGCTCCAGGTGATTGAGGGTGTTGCTCAGGCTCTTGGCGTTGTCTTCGGAGAACAGCTGGTTGGCGTTATGCACCAGCATGTTGATGTTGGTCAGCAGGTCGCTGCCGTCATCGAGCAGCCGGGCAATCGGCGAAGGCGAGGCAACAATCACTGGTAGTTTGCCGTCTTTGCCCTTGAGCTCCGGGCTTTGCGGCGTACCGCCACTGAGCTGGATGAAGGAGGTGCCGGTGATACCGGTCAGGGTCAGTTTCGCACGGGTGTCTTCCTTGACCGGGGTATCGGCGCTCAGGCGCACCTGGGCCAGGACCCGGCGCGGGTCCTTGGGATCCAGGCGCAGGCTGGTGACGTCACCTACCTTGATACCGCTGTACTGCACCGAGCTGCCCCGGGACAAACCAGAGACCGCTTCGTTGAACACTACCTCGTAGTCCTTGAAGGTGCTGTCGACACTGGACTTGGTCAGCCACAGGCCGAACAGCATGGCACCGGTGACCACAATGACCGTGACCAGGCCGATCAGCACATGATGTGCACGGGTTTCCATCTCAGAGCTCCTTTGCCGCTGTGGCGGCCTGATACGCCGCACGGCCACGCGGGCCATGAAAGTATTCGTGAATCCAGGCGTCGTCGGTGTCTTCGACCTGGGCAATCGGGCCTGCCACCAGGACTTTCTTCTGCGACAGCACCGCCACCCGGTCGGTGATGGTGTAGAGGGTGTCGAGGTCGTGGGTGATCAGGAACACGCTCAGGCCCAAGGCGTCGCGCAGGGTCAGAATCAACTGGTCGAAGGCTGCCGCACCGATCGGGTCGAGGCCCGCGGTGGGTTCATCGAGAAACAGAATGTCCGGGTCCAGGGCCAGGGCGCGGGCCAGCGCGGCGCGTTTGATCATGCCGCCGGACAGTGATGAGGGGTATTTGTCGGCGGCGGAAATCGGCAAGCCGGCCAGGGCCAGCTTGACCCCGGCCAGGTGCTCGGCGTCGGCGCGGGACAGGCCGGCATGTTCGATCAGCGGCAAGGCGACGTTCTCGGTTACCGTCAGCGAAGAGAACAGCGCGCCCTTCTGGAACAGCACGCCAAAGCGTCGTTCGACCTTCGAGCGCTGCTCGTCGTTTACACCGCTGAGGTTCTGGCCGAATACCTTGACCTGACCTTCGTTCGGCCGCCGCAGGCCGACGATGCTACGCAGCAGTACCGACTTGCCACTGCCCGAACCACCGACCACGGCGAGAATTTCGCCGCGGTACAGGTCCAGGTCCAGTTGTTCGTGCACGCTCTGGGTACCGAAGCGGTTGCAGATGCCACGCGCTTCGATCACCGCCTCGCGGCGCTCGGGGGTTGTCTGGCTCACCAGCCCATCTCCATGAAGAACAACGCAGCCACCGCATCGAGGACGATCACCACGAAAATCGACTGCACCACGCTAGAGGTGGTGTGGGCCCCCACCGACTCGGCGCTGCCGCTGACTTTGAAGCCTTCCAGACAGCCAATGGCCGCGATCAGGAAGGCAAAGAACGGCGCCTTGGCCAGGCCGACGAGGAAGTGCTGCACACCGATGTCGCTTTGCAACAAGGACAGGAACATGGCGGGCGAGATATCCAGCGACAACGCGCAGACCACTCCGCCACCGATGATGCCGCAGATCATCGCGAGGAAGGTCAGCAGCGGCAGTGCAATCAGCAGTGCCAGCACCCGAGGCACCACCAGCAGCTCTACCGGGTCCAGACCGAGGGTACGGATGGCGTCGATCTCTTCATTGGCTTTCATCGAGCCGATCTGCGCAGTGAAGGCACTGGCGGTACGACCGGCCATGAGGATGGCGGTCAGTAATACACCGAATTCACGCAGGAAGGAGAATGCAACCAGGTCAACGGTGAAGATACTGGCGCCAAACCCGGCGAGCACCGTGGCGCCGAGGAAGGCCACCACTGCGCCGACCAGAAAGGTCAGCAGGGCAACGATGGGCGCGGCATCCAGGCCGGTCTGTTCGATGTGCGCGACGACTGCAGTGACCCGCCAGCGCCGTGGCTGGAACAGGCGCAGCACCAGGGTTTGCAGGATCAGGCCGACAAAACCGAGGATCTGCAGGGTGTCTTGCCAAAGGGTGTCGACCGCGCAGCCAATGCGGCTGAGCAGCTGGATCAGTACCGATTTCTCGGGCTGCTTTTCCGGGATGCAGAAGTCTTGCACCGAGCAGTAGACCGTCTGCAGCAGTGCCCGGCTGGCTTCGGGCAGCTGGGCGGTCTCGGTCAGGCGCGATAATCGCTCGGCACCGAGCAGTTCAGCCAGCAGTGAAGCGCCAGCGGTATCCAGCTGGCCCAGCTGTTCGAGATCGATCTCGGTGCGCTGGTCATACTGGCCGGCCAGGCGCTCGCTGCTGCGCTTGAGGTTGGCGTAGTTGGCCAGGGTCCAGTCACCGACAATCCGCAGGCACGCCGGGTTGCTCGTGGTGTCGAGGGTTGCGCTGGCTTGTGTAGTCATAGGCTCCATGCAGTCGACCGACAGTTTCGCAGCCTCAGAGCATAGCGTTACTCGGCCTTCGGCGCTTGACCATCGTCAACCACCCGGAAGCGCAGCACTCCGATGACCTGGCCATCTTCGGTCAGCACCCTCACCTGCCAGCGGCCCACCGGGTTGGCGGGGAAGTTCTGCTTATGCGTCCAGGCCCGATAGCCTTCCTTGCGGCCACCGTGGATGTCCAGGGCAATGCGATCGACTTCTTTGCCGTTGAACTGCCAGACGTGATAAATCCGCTCGTTCAGCCCGCGCGGGGCATTGATAGCGGTAAAGGCGTAGAGCCCGGCGCGGATCTCGCTGGCCTTGACCTCACTCAGGCTCTTGCCTGGCGTGCGGTTCTCCAACTGGGTGCTGACGGCCACGTCAGTCATCCACAACGTGGCCGGTGGAACCCAGGAACGCAGCATCCAGCCGCTGGCGCCAACGGCCAGGGTCAGCACTACCAGCATGACCCCGCGCCGCCAGTGCTGAATGGGGAAGCTGCTGGCCAGGCTTGGGAACGACAGCAGCATGGCAGTCACCAGGGCCAGCTTGAAGCTTTGTGAGGTGGTCAGGTGCAAAATGATCGGTAGCGCGGTGAGCAACGCCGCGAACAGGGTCAGGGTATGCAGCGCGAGGAACAGCCAGCGCCGCGGGGCCAGCCATTTGTAGTACAGGGGATCAATGATCGATATCAGCCCGGCGGCGCCAAGCAGGCCGGTAAATACCAGTTGGCCGCTGTTCCAGGTGGTAGTGACGAAAAAGAACGGCAGGACGAAGAACAGGCTTTCCTGGTGAATCATCTGCGTGGCATAGCGCAGCAGTGGCTGCGGGATCTCGCGCTTGAACACCTTGGTGAACAACTGGGTGAAGGTGTTTTCCAGCATCAGCCAGATCCAGCTGATCAGCATCACGATGGCAATCCAGCTGGCCAGGCCTTCCTGGCGGTCGACCAGGATGAAGCTGGCGATCCCGGAGATAAAACCGCCGAGGGCGATGACGCCGGGGTAGCGCTTGATCAGTTCGATCAGCCGCTGGAGATAATGAGGCATGAAGGTGTTCGCAGGGTGAGGTTAAAACCGCTACAGGATACCGTGCTTTGTACTGGCCAGCTGCCTTGTCTTGCTATTTCGCCGGGGCCTGCTTGTGCCTGCGTCGGCTCCAGATCAAACCACCGGCCAGAAGCCCTCCCAAACCCAGTGCCACCAACCCATACAACTGGTCATAACTGATCAACGGCTGCTCGATTCGCACAAACCCGGGCCTGGCCAGCAGCTGCCGCAGTGCCTGATTGGCATCACTCAGGCTGACCCGGCGCATGGCGCGCACCGGGTCGGCAAAGCGTCCGTCAAGGTAATCGTTCAGCGCGCCCCAGTAGTAGTCCGCCAGTGCCGCGTTGCCCTGGGTGGTCCAGGCTTCGCGATCGATTGCCGCCTGTTTGACCCGCTCGAAGGTGGCCGGGTCCAGGCCGTGCTTGCGCAACTGCTCAAGCATGTCGCTCAAGGCCTGCTCGGCTTCCTTGATGTCGGCGCGGTCGAGGTCGGCATTGAGGCTCATCACGCCGGTATCGCCGAAGCTTTCCCGTTGGCTGAAAGGTCCGTACGACAGCCCGTGCTTGAGCCGCAACTGTTCATACAGTGCCCAGTCCAGATAGCGTTGCAGCAGGTCGTAGGTCTGGCTGTGATCGTTGTCCAGCACCGGTTCGAGGAACAACCAGTGCAGGCGGGCACTGTCGCCGAGCCAGCCGCGGATCAGTTCACGACGGGCTTCGGCTTTGTGGGTAACGCCTTCCAGTGTGCGGCGTTTGCCGGGTTCGGCTGGCTGCAGTTCGCCATAGCTGCGTTCCAGGTAGGCTGGTAGCAGACGATCGAGGCCGCCGACCACAATCAGGCTCATGTTGTTGGCGGCGTACCAGTGCTGGCGCACATCCTTGACCTGTTCCACGGTCATGTCGGCCACCGCCGAGCGCTCGGCGCACTTGAGCCCCAGCTCCACTGCCAGCTGGTCGCTGGCGCGGTGGCCGAGGTCCTGGCGGTCCAGCCAGCGCTGCAGGTGGGAATAGTGACCGCCATCTTCGCGTTCGACGATCTTCTTCGACAGCGCCAGCGCCTTTTCGTCGATCTCGGTGTCTTTGATCACCGCCAGCAGCAGGTCGAGCACCTTGCGCTGGTTACGGGCCGGAGCTTCGATGACAAAGGTGGTGTCGGCACTGCTGGTGTAGGCGTTCCATTCACCGCCGAGAACCTGCATGCGCGCTTCCAGGCCGCCTTCGCCGCTGCCGTCGAGGCCACTGAACAGCACGTGCTCGAGCAAGTGCGGCAGCTCTTGCTGTTCACAGGGAAAATCATCGAAGCCAACCCCGACCACCAGCCGAATCGACACATGATTGCGCTCATAGCCCGACTTGAGCAGCACCTGCAAACCATTGGGCAGCAGGTAGCCTTCGACCTGTGAGCGGTCGAGGGCAAAGCCGGGCATGGCCCCCAGCAGCAGGCACAGGAACATCAGGCAACGCATGGCGAGCTTCCTTGCGGGGGTTCTACGGTAGCGGTCAAGGTGAATGGGCATCGTCCGGGACACTGTCGAGCAGCAAACCGCCGGTATCGGAACCACCCAATACTACATAGGCACTGCTGCAGAACAAGGAGTTCAGTCGTTTCATATCGGCAATCAGTTCCAGGTGCAAGGCGCTGGTTTCGATACTTTGCACCACTTTACGTTGCAGGCGGCTGACATGCGCATGGGCCAGGCGCCGTTCCTGAGCGCGAAAGCGGCGTTTTTCCCGCAGCAACTGGCGGGCACTTTCCGGGTCGGCACTGAGAAAGACCGACAGCCCCAGGCGCAGGTTGGCGAGTAACTGGCTGTGCAGGCCGGTCAACTCCTCCAGGCCGACATCAGAGAACTCCCGGCGCTGGGAGGTCTTCTGCTGCTGCACCTTGCGCAGCATGCGTTCGATCAGGTCGCTGGCCAGCTTGAGGTTGATCACCAATTCGATGATTTCCGCCCAGCGCTTGCTGTCCTGAGTGCTGAGGTCTTCGCGGGGCATTTGCGCCAGATACAGTTTGATCGCGTTGTTCAGCGCTTCGACGTCTTCGCCCAGGCTGCGTACCTGCTGCGTCATCGCTGTGTGGGTGCCCAGCAGAACGCCGTGCATGGCGTCGAGCATGTTGTCGATCAGGTCGCCCACACGCAAAGTCTCACGCACAGCGTTGGCCAGGGCCAGGCTCGGGGTGCTCAGCGCCGCCGGGTCCAGGTGACGCGGCCGGGCCCGGCCATTGGCCTCGGCCCGCTCCGGTAGCAGCCAGCTGCAGATGCGGGCCATGGGTTTGACCGTCGGCAGCATGATCAGGCAGCGCAGGGTGTTGTAGAGCAGGTGAAATCCGATCACCAGTTCCTGGGCACTGAACGTCAGGCTGTCCATCCAGCGTACCAGCGGGTCGAGCACCGGGATGATCAGGATCAAGCCGATCAGCTTGTACAGCAGGCTGCCCAGGGCCACCTGGCGCCCGGCGGCGTTCTGCATGCTGGTGCTGAGGAAGGCCAGCAAGCCGCTACCGATGTTGGCGCCAATGACCAGGCCGATGGCCACCGGCAGGCTGATCAGCTCGGCGCCGGCCAGGGTCGCGGTGAGCAGTACTGCGGCCAGGCTTGAGTAGGAAATCAGCGCAAACAACGCACCGACCAGGGCGTCGAGGAGGATATCGCCAGTCAGCGAGGCGAACAGCACTTTCACCCCCTGGGCCTGGGTAATCGGTGCAGCGGCTTCGACGATCAGTTGCAGGGCAAGAATGATCAGGCCCAGGCCAATACCGACGCGGCCCAACTGTCCGGCCCGGGTCTGTTTGCGCGAGAGAAAAAAGATCACCCCGAGGAAGATCAGCAGCGGCGACAGCCACGACAGGTCAAAAGTCAGCACCCGCGCCATCAGCGCCGTACCGACATCGGCGCCGAGCATGATCGCCAGCGCCGGGGTCAAGGACATCAGCCCCTGACCGACAAAGGAGGTCACCAGCATCGCCGTCGCGTTACTGCTCTGGACCATGGCGGTCACCAGGATCCCGGCAAGGAACGCCAGCGGGCGCCTGGACATGTTCTGACTCAGCACGCGCCGCAAGTTGGAGCCATACACCCGCAGGATGCCAGTACGCACAATGTGCGTGCCCCAGATCAGCAGCGCCACGGCGGAAAGCAGATTGAGCAGGGTCAGCATTGAACAGGCCCCCTGTTGATCGTGCCCCAGTGGGACAAATGGATGGTGCCGTGAGCCTGGCCTGATCGCAGGCGGTTTTTCCCAGTGCTCACTTAAGCTGTAGTCGGCCCAAGGGCTTGGCGCCAGCATCGCATAGCCAGCGCGAGCTTTGAAACAAAACCGTCATGAAATCAAATGAAAAAAGGGCCCCGCAGGGCCCTTTCAACAGATGCTCCAGGTTTACTGACCCGGAATATCCTTGCGAAGTTTCACCGGTTCGCCTTGTTCCTGGTTTCTTTTCCGGGCCATGGCGGTGCGCATCTTGATGTTGATGGCCTCGACTGCCAGAGAGAAGGCCATGGCGAAGTAGACGTAGCCCTTCGGCACATGCACCTCGAAGGCTTCGGCGATCAGCACGGTACCGACGACGATCAGGAACGACAGGGCGAGCATCTTCAGCGAAGGATGCTTGTCGATGAAGTTACTGATGGCACCGGCGCAGAGCATCATCACCAGTACGGCGACCACGATCGCCGCGATCATCACCGGAACATGGGAGACCATGCCGACTGCGGTGATCACCGAGTCCAGCGAGAACACGATGTCGATGATGGCAATCTGGATGATGGTGTAGAGGAACTTGCCGCCTTTACCGGCAGGCTCGTCGTGGGTTTCATCCTCGCCTTCCAGACCGTGGTAGATCTCTTGCGAGCTTTTCCACAGCAGGAACAGGCCACCGAAGAACAGGATCAGGTCGCGACCGGAGATACCCTGGTCGAACACCACGAACAGGTCGGCCGTCAGGCGCATCACCCAGGTGATCGACAGCAGCAGCAGAATGCGGGTGACCATGGCCAGGGCCAGGCCGAAAATCCGGGTGCGTTGCTGCATGTGCTTGGGCATGCGGCTGACCAGGATCGAGATCATGATGATGTTGTCGATGCCGAGAACGATCTCAAGAGCCGTCAGGGTAAAAAAGGCAACCCAGATTTCTGGGCTGGTCAGCCATTCCATGTGTATTCCTTCGTGCGATAAATGCAGAACGCCCGGGCAAGGGGCGTGCTGCGGTTGTATGAAGCTGTTGTCTTATAGGCTGCTGAACAGTGGGAAAATTCCCATGAGCAGCGCGGCGAGCATTATGCACAGGCAGACCAGCACTGCCCACTTCAAGGTGAAGCGCTGATGATCGCCGAAGTCGATGCCAGCCAGGGCCACCAACAGATAGGTAGAGGGTACCAGCGGGCTGAGCAGATGCACGGGTTGGCCGACGATCGACGCGCGGGCCATTTCCACTGGCGAGATGCCGTAGTGGCTGGCGGCTTCGGAGAGTACCGGCAGCACCCCGTAGTAGAAGGCGTCGTTGGACATGAAGAAGGTGAACGGCATGCTCACGATCGCGGTTATCACTGCCAGGTAGGGGCCCAGTGCTTCAGGAATCACTGCCAGCAGGCTCTTGGACATGGCTTCGACCATGCCGGTGCCCGACAGAATGCCGGTGAAGATACCGGCGGCGAAGATCAGCCCGACCACCGCCAGTACACTGCCGGAATGCGCGGCAACGCGGTCTTTCTGCATTTGCAGGCAAGGATAGTTGACGATCATGGCAATACTGAAGGCAACCATGAAAAGCACCGGCAGCGGCAGCAGGCCAGCGACTAGGGCAACCATCAGCGCGCTGGTCAGAGCACCGTTGAACCAGATCATTTTCGGACGACGAGCATCGGGGAACTGCGAAACGCTGATTTCGCTGTGGTCGATTTCGTCACCTGGCAGGTGCAACTCGCCCAGGCGGGCGCGTTCGCGCTTACCGTACATGTAGGCAATCGCAAGAATCGCCACTACACCTGCGAGCATGGCCGGGATCATCGGCACGAAGATGTCCGAAGGGTCGACATGCAGGGCGCTGGCCGCACGTGCGGTCGGGCCGCCCCAAGGGGTCATGTTCATCACTCCGCCAGCGAGAATGATCAGGCCGGCCATGATCCGTGGGCTCATGCCCAGGCGGCTGTACAGCGGCAGCATGGCCGCCACGCAGATCATGTAGGTGGTGGCGCCGTCGCCGTCCATCGACACGACCAGAGCCAGCACAGCGGTGCCCACCGAGACTTTCAGCGGGTCACCTTTGACCATCTTGAGAATCTTGCGCACGGCCGGATCGAACAGACCGGAATCGATCATCAGACCGAAATACAGGATGGCGAACATCAGCATCACCCCGGTCGGGGCCAGCTTGGTGATGCCTTGCAGCATCATCGGTCCGATATCGCCCGAGAAGCCACCGAACAGGGCGAAAATGATCGGCACCAGGATCAGGGCGATCAAGGCCGACAGGCGCTTGCTCATGATCAGGTACATGAAGGTGATGACCATGGCAAAGCCGAGGAAGGTCAGCATAGGAGTACTCCAGGCGTATCGCGTCGAAAAAGGAACGAGTCGGGCGGATCAGCGCGCGAGGCGCGGCGCATGGAATAGCGGAGGGTGTGCAGCGGGGAGGCGGTTGTAAGCAAACATCAGAATCACCATTGTTGTTGTTAATTGGGCCGGGCGCTGTACAGGAAGTCAGGTGCCCTGGCTGACCGGTCTGTGCCGGTAGTGGCGGTCATCCTAAGCCGGCAAGCTTTCAGCCAGCTTTCGCTGGCCCAATGGCGACGAGAGGTGCATTGTTGGCGTCAGGTCACAGGTGCGGGAGGGACAAGTGATGGGCGATACATACGAAGGCGGCTGCCATTGCGGCGCCTTGCGCTACCGGGTTCGAGGGCCGTTGACGGACGTTGCGCACTGTCATTGCTCGGTCTGCCGGCGGGTCAGTGGCGGGCTGCTGGTGACCTGGGCGACCCTGCCCTGCGCAGATTTCCAGTGGTTGAGCGGTACGCCGCAACGCTACGATTCTTCACCCAGCTGCGTACGCTACTTCTGCAGCCGATGCGGGGCGCATGTGGCGCTGACCACCGACCTGAGCCCGGAAACCATCGACATCACCATCACCACCCTGGATCAGCCTGAACTGGCCCGGCCGCAACGGCATATCTGGACCAGTAGCCGCCTGCCCTGGCTGCATCTGGATGAGCATCTGCCGGGCGAGCCTGAAGAAACCCTCTAGATGTGGTGCTCAAGGTAGCTGCAGACCACCGGCGGCCTTGTGCAGGGCGCGCAAATGTTCGCCAACCTGTTTGATGTTGGCTTCGACCGCGGCAATTTCAGCTGCCCTGTCCGGGCCCAGTAGCGCACGTACTTCCTTGTCCAGATCGGCACTGAGGGTTTGCAGCTGCTTTTGTCGCTGGCTGGACTCGCTGATCAACAGCTTGCGTTCCCCTGCCTGTGGCAAGCCATAGCCGCTGCTGCCCAGCAGCTCTGCCGGTCGGCTGAGAAAACCGCTGTTGGCGAGAATCTGCTGCAGCGTGCCATTGGCCTTGGCCACGCTGGCATCGTTCGCTGCCCGACCCGTCAGGTAGCGCTGTTTAACCTCGTCCTGGGCCAGCAGCAGTTGCTTGCGCAAGCTCGCCTGCTCAAGCAGGAGCAGCGCTGCACTGGTGCGCAGATCAGCCTGTGTGAACCATTGCTGGCGTTGCTTGGCAGATTGATCAAGCCAGGCTTCGACACTGTCCTGGGGGATTGGCAACTGCTGTTTAAGCACCAGGAACATGGCCTGGTAGCGGTCACGGTAGGAATCGAAGCGGTAACCCAGGCGCAGCGCCTCGCGGGGATCATCGAGCACGCTGACATCGGCCAGCCCGCGTCCTTGCAACACTTCCAGCAAGCCATTGGGCACGATGCTGTCCAGATCGGCCAGGCGCGGGTTGGCGGTGCCGCTGCGCAACAGCTTGAGGGTTTCCACCGCACAGTTGTTGGACAGGAAGTAGTAGTTGCCGTCGTAGCTCCAGTGCATCTCGGCCGCCTGGCGCACCAGGCTTTCCAGCTCATTGCGGTCAAACTTGAGGGGGATCGAGGCAAGGCTGCGCAGTTCGGTCTTGGTGTACTCGTCGATGACCTGGGCCAGGGGCAGGACGAACAGGCGTGAAGGGTAAGCCCCGGTCAGGCCGTCCCAGCTCGATAGCTGCACGTCATTGACGAAGGCGCGGTACGACAGCACCAGGTGCTGGTCGAGGTCGAGCCGACAGTCAGGGCCGCGCGGGCGTCCGGGCGCGCAGATGACCAGGCGCAGCATGCTGTGGCCCCAGCGGCTAACCCAGTTCTGGTTGGCTTCGGCCAACAGGTAGTCCACGGCGTACACCCGCTCCGGGTCGATTTCGCCCAGTGGCGCCTTGGCAAAATCATTACCGGCGTTGAGAAACGGCAGCGCTTGCGGGCAGGCCGGATGTTCCGGCGCCCAGTCGAAGTGCTCTTTCAGATAGTTCTGCAGTGCTGGCCGCCGGCAGGCGAAGCTCGGGTCAAGGAGGAAATACTCCATGTTGACCGCGATGAACTCCTTCGGGCTGCTCAGCTCATAACTGTCGGGGCTGCGAGCCACCTGACGGTTATGTTGTTCGCGCTCCCCTCGCCTGCCGACATACTGCGGCCAGCCGGCCAGGTCGAGCAGGCGCGGATCATCGCTGAGGGTGAAGCGCCGTTCGGTTTGCCCGCGGCACTGTTCAGGCAGGCCAACCTTGCCCTGACTGCTCAAGTGCCGGGCGCACTGGTTGATCAGGCGTCGTTCGCTGCCCTGCCAGAGGCGGGCGCGATCGTAGATATGCGTCAGCTCATGCAGCACGGTGGCCAACAGCTCCTGGCGCACTGTGCCGTGGGGGCGACCGGTTTTTTGGCTGGCTGCGCTGCCATCGGTGAGGTCGGGCAGCAGCCGGCGATTGAGTTCGAGCGTTGATACCAGCGATGCCTGGCCGTAGGCATCTTCAGGCATCTTCGTGCTCCAGCTGACCCGGACACGCCGATCCAGTCGCGCCTTGAAGCTCGGCGGCAGCGCCTGCATGGCTTCATCCAGCAGTGCCTGGCTGGCACGCTGCTGAGCAGGCTCAAGCCCCTCCGTCTGCAGTTGCAACTGCAGCTCGGCCAGGGCTGGGCTGCCGAGTAGCGTCAGCAGGCCACCCAGCAACCAGGCGCGCAGGGTGTTCACAGGGCGAGAATGGCTTCAGCCAGGGCTTGATCGCTGGCCTGACGTGCTTCAGGAACACGCTGGCGCAAGGTATCGAAGGCGGCTTCCAGTTGCGCACCACGGATTTCACCGCTGCTGGCGACGTAACTGGCGGCATCGTCACGGGCCTCACGGACGACTTTGGAGTCGCGGATCGAGGTGGTGGTATCGGAAGTGAAGTCGAGCGAGCGGCCGAACGCGCGCACGATGATGTTGCTGGTGGCCACCAGGGTTTGTGCCTGGGCAACATCGGCCAGCAACAGAAGGCCAAGGGTGGCGGCAATCAGCGGGTTACGCATGGAGCATCTCCGGAAGAACGGGGGTAATCATTGGACGAGAATTGCCTGCGCCAGTTCAAGGTCGGCGACAGCAAGTTCGGGGTGGGTCTCGCGCAACCGGCTCAGGGCGGCCTGCAGTCGGACACCGTGTATCTGGCCGTCGCTGGCGACAAACGCGGCGGCATCATCCTGGGCATTGAGCAGCAGTTTGCGATCGAAGGGCGCCGAGGTCACCTTGCTGGTGACGTAACCGCTGACGACAAGATTGTTGGTGGTGAGGTCCAGGGCCTGGGCAGCACCGGTCCAGCACAACGCAAGCAACAGTAATGACAGATAACGCATGGGTCTCGTTAGGCTGGCGAATCAGACGGCAAAGGCTATCCCAATGCGCTGGCAAGGACCAGCGCAGGGCGTCCGGCTTCTTTGCATGTTGTTACATGCTGAAGCCGGAAACAGGCGAACTCAGAGCGCCAGGATGGCCTGGGCCAGTTGTGCGTCGCTGGCCTGCAGGCTTGGCGCCTGCTGACGGATGTGGGCGAAGGCACTTTCGAGCTTCACGCCGCGGATCTCGCCGTGGCTGGCAACGAAGCTGGCGGCGTCGTCACGGGCGGCGCGCACGATCTTGTCGTCACGGAACGATGAGGATACATCGGAGGTGGCATCGGTGGACGCCGCGACGCCGCGAACGATAGTGTCAGTGGTTACGACGAAGCTGGTGGCGTTGGCAGTGGAAGCCAGAGCCAGTACCAGCGCGGCGCCAAACAAGCGAGTACGGAACATGGTCGATCTCCTGGTTGAAGCGGGTTCTTTGTGTCAGACGCACGCTCAGCCGGTTGCGCTACTTTTTACCAGACTGGGTGTCCTAAGGGTATCACGCGATCAGCGTCTGCGAATTGGACAAGGTTTCAGCAAGATTTATCAACTGTACCTATAAAAAATAACTCTTCGCAAACTGTACCTGTTGCGTTCGCAGCCGCTCTATCTTGCGGCTTCAGAACGAAAAAACCCGTCTGCAGTGACCTGCGACGGGTTTTCGGAATTCGAGGTGCCGGCCTTGGCCGGCGAGCCCTGCATTAACGCCAGAACGGCTTGCTCAGCTCTTCGTAGCGTTGTGCTTCGCTGATCCCGGCGTCGGCCAGCAGGCGCGAATCCAGACGGGCCAGTTGGTGGCGGCTGGCGATGCGACGTTGCCACAGCATCAGGTTGGCCAGCAGGCGCAGTGGCAGCGCGGCCTTGGATTGTTCGTTGGAGCGTTCGAAAACCAGATCGGAACTGAGGGTACGTTCCATGATGTCATCCTTCCGCTTGTGGCGGCATTAGGTAGTGATTTAACTGATGCCAATGATCCTCCTCTGTCGTCCATAACAGTAGATACAGTTCACCTACATTGTGATGGGCCAGTTAACTGTTTTAGGGCACTGTTGCACTCCGAATATGCGCAACTGTACTGGTCTGCACTTAAGTGGTGCGTTATTGCTTGAGGGGAGAGTGCGGAGAGGGAAAATCGGGGTGAAAACACCGGTACAGTAGAACAGTTTATGCTGGATCAAGGTTGCCAACTGTTCAGCCGGTGAGCATTGCGCACCACCGGCTGAAAACTGTGTGGCTTAGCTGGCGAGCATGCGCCCGGTTTCTTCCAGGTTTTCGTGCCAGGCCAGGGCTTCGCGCAGGATATGCGGGGTATGGCCGCCCTTCTCGCAGGCGCGGGTGAAGTAGTCGTTCAGCGCCTCGCGGTAGTCAGGGTGCACGCAGTTGTCGATGATCACCCGTGCACGTTCACGCGGCGCCAGGCCACGCAGGTCGGCCAGGCCTTGCTCGGTGACGAGGATATCGACGTCATGCTCGGTATGGTCCACATGGCTGACCATTGGCACCACGCTGGAGATCGCACCGCCTTTGGCAATCGACTTGGTGACGAAGATTGCCAGGTGAGCGTTGCGGGCGAAGTCGCCCGAGCCACCAATGCCGTTCATCATCCGCGTGCCGCAGACGTGCGTGGAGTTGACGTTGCCATACAGGTCGAACTCAAGGGCGGTGTTAATGCCGATGATGCCCAGGCGTCGCACCACTTCAGGGTGGTTGGAGATTTCCTGCGGGCGCAGGACCAGTTTGTCCTTGTAGCGCTCCAGGTTTCCGAACACGTCGGCGTTGCGACGGCTCGACAGAGTGATGGAGCTGCCCGAGGCAAAGCTCAGTTTGCCGGCGTCGATCAGGTCGAAGGTCGAGTCCTGCAGTACTTCGGAGTACATGGTCAGGTCTTCGAACGGCGAATCGATCAGGCCGCACATCACCGCGTTGGCGATGCTGCCGATACCGGCGCCTGCAGCGGGCCGAGCTTGTTGGTCATGCGCCCTGCGTCTACTTCCTGCTTGAGGAAGTTGATCAGGTGGTTGGCGATGCCCTGGGTTTCATCATCGGGCGGCAACACGGTGGACGGTGAGTCCGGTTGCTCGGTGATGACGATGCCGACAATCTTGGCCGGGTCGATCGGGATCGCGGTGCTGCCGATGCGGTCATCGACTTTGACCAGGGGGATCGGCGTGCGGGTTGGCCGGTAGGTCGGGATATAAATGTCGTGCAGACCTTCCAGGTTGGCGTTGTGGGCCATGTTGATCTCGACGATCACCTGTTTGGCGAAGATCGCGAAGCTGGCCGAGTTCCCCACCGAAGTGGTCGGTACGATATGGCCCTGCTCGGTGATGGCAACCGCTTCGATGACCGCGATGTCCGGCAGCTTCAGTTGCTGGTTGCGCAGCTGTTCCACGGTTTCCGACAGGTGCTGGTCGATGAACATGACTTTGCCATCGTTGATGGCCTTGCGCAGCGTGCTGTCGACCTGGAATGGCATGCGACGGGCCAGAACGCCGGCTTCGGTCAGTTCTTTGTCCAGGTCGTTGCCCAGGCTGGCACCGGTCATCAGGCTGATTTGCAGCGGAGATTGCTTGGCACGTTCGGCCAGTGCATGCGGCACCGCCTTGGCTTCGCCGGCGCGGGTGAAGCCGCTCATGCCGACGGTCATGCCGTCCTCGATCAGGCCAGCGGCATCAGCCGCACTCATTACCTTGCTGTGCAGGGAGGACAAGCGGATACGATCACGGTACATGGATTGTTATCTCAGGCTACTAAAGCTAGATGCGCAGTCTAGTGATTTAGCAGCCCGCCGTCCCGCGACCAAGGTCGAATGCGAAGCCAGGAAATAGAGCCTTCTGTCGGCGGGCCGGGCATTAAAAAGCCCCAGCCGGTACCGCGCTGGGGCTAATTGTCACAGCCTGACAACGACTTAGTCGACGGCTTTGACCATGTCCTCGATGACCTTCTTGGCGTCGCCGAAAACCATCATGGTTTTGTCCAGATAGAACAGTTCGTTATCAAGCCCCGCATAGCCACTGGCCATGGAGCGCTTGTTGACGATGATGGTCTTGGCCTTGAACGCTTCAAGGATCGGCATACCGGCGATTGGCGATTTCGGATCGTTCTTCGCTGCCGGGTTGACCACGTCGTTGGCGCCGAGCACCAGCACCACGTCGGCCTGGCCGAACTCGGAGTTGATGTCTTCCATCTCGAACACCTGGTCGTACGGCACTTCGGCTTCGGCCAGCAGTACGTTCATGTGCCCAGGCATGCGCCCTGCCACCGGGTGAATCGCATACTTCACGGTGACGCCGTTGTGGGTCAGCTTCTCGGTCAGTTCCTTCAGCGCGTGTTGGGCACGGGCCACCGCCAGGCCATAGCCTGGAACGATGATCACGGTGTCGGCGTTGCTCAGCAGGAAAGTGGCGTCATCGGCCGAACCGGATTTCACCGGGCGGGCTTCCTGCGCACCGGCTGGACCGCCGGCGTCTGTAGCACCGCCGAAACCGCCGAGGATCACGTTGAAGAACGAGCGGTTCATCGCCTTGCACATGATGTACGAGAGGATGGCACCCGACGAACCCACCAGCGAACCGGCAATGATCAGCATCGAGTTGTTCAGCGAGAAGCCAATACCGGCCGCCGCCCAGCCCGAGTAGCTGTTGAGCATCGACACTACGACCGGCATGTCGGCGCCGCCGATCGGGATGATGATCAGCACGCCCATGACGAACGCCAGGATCAGCATCAGGGCGAAGGCGCTCAAGTTGCCGGTAAAGGTGAAGACCAGACCCAGGCCGATGGTAGCCAGGCCCAGAATCAGGTTCAGCTTGTGCTGGCCGGTGAACTGTACCGGTGCGCCCTGGAACAGGCGGAACTTGTACTTGCCAGAGAGCTTGCCGAAGGCAATCACCGAACCGGAGAAGGTGATCGCACCAATGGCGGCACCGAGGAACAGCTCCAGGCGGTTACCGGTCGGGATCGGGTCGCTGATGCTGGAAACGATACCCAGCGATTGCGGCTCGACCACTGCGGCGATGGCAATGAATACCGCGGCCAGACCGATCATGCTGTGCATGAAGGCCACCAGCTCGGGCATCTTGGTCATTTCAACGCGCTTGGCCATGATCGAACCGGCGGTGCCGCCGACCAGCAGGCCGACAATCACATAACCGATACCGTCAGTGGCCAGCTCCGCACCCAGCTTGTAGATCAGGCCGACGGTGGTGACGATCGCCAGCGCCATGCCAAGCATGCCGAACAGGTTGCCGCGCCGCGAGGTGGTCGGGTGCGACAGGCCCTTGAGCGCCTGGATGAAGCAAATCGAGGCGACGAGGTAGAGAAGTGTTACCAGGTTCATGCTCATGTTTACTGCTTCCCCTCAGCCTTTACGGCTTTCTTCTTGAACATCTCCAGCATGCGCCGGGTGACGAGGAAACCACCGAATACGTTGACCGCTGCCAGGGCCACCGCGAGGGTGCCCATGGTTTTGCCCAGCGGCGTTACGGTCAGCGCGGCAGCCAGCATGGCGCCGACGATGACGATGGCGGAAATGGCGTTGGTAACCGCCATCAGAGGGGTATGCAGTGCCGGGGTGACGTTCCACACCACGTGGTAACCGACATAGATCGCCAGCACGAAAATGATCAGGTTATAGACGCCGTGAGAGATCAGCATGTCTTCCATTGTCTGGCTCCTTATCCGTTCTTGCGGATGATCTGGCCGTCGCGGCACATCAGGCACGCGGCGACGATATCGTCTTCGAGGTTGATCACAAGCTGACTGTCCTTGTCGAACAGCAGCTTCATGAAGTCGAGCAGGTTGCGTGCATACAGTGCCGAAGCATCCGCCCCCACCTGCGCTGGCAGGTTGGTCGGGCCGACGATGGTCACGCCATTCTCGATCACCACCTGGTCGGCGACGGTCAGCGGGCAGTTGCCGCCCTGGGCTGCGGCCAGGTCAATGACTACCGAGCCCGGCTTCATTTGCGCGACGGTCTCGGCGCTGAGCAGCGTCGGTGCCTTGCGCCCAGGAATCAGGGCGGTGGTGATGACGATATCGGCTTGCTTGGCGCGCTCGTGCACGGCCAGGGCCTGACGCTGCATCCAGCTGGCGGGCATTGGTCGGGCATAGCCGCCGACACCTTCGGCGCATTCGCGTTCTTCATCGGTTTCGTAGGGGACGTCGATGAACTTGGCACCCAGCGATTCGATCTGCTCTTTCACCGCCGGACGCACGTCCGAGGCTTCGATCACCGCACCCAGGCGCTTGGCCGTGGCGATGGCCTGCAGCCCGGCCACGCCGGCACCGAGAACCAGCACGCGAGCGGCTTTCACGGTCCCGGCTGCGGTCATCAGCATCGGCATGAAGCGCGGATAGTGATGCGCCGCCAGCAACACCGCTTTATAACCGGCAATGTTGGCCTGCGAAGACAGTACATCGAGGCTCTGCGCCCGGGAGGTGCGCGGCGCCGCTTCGAGGGCGAAGGCGGTAATGCCGCATTCAGCCATCTTGGCGATGATGTCGTTGTTGAACGGATTGAGCATGCCCACCAGTACGGTGCCGCTCTTGATCTGGGCCAGTTCGCTATCGTCGGGAGCCACAACTTTCAGAACAAGCTGTGCACCAAACGCATCGGCAGCGCTGCCAATGGTGGCGCCTGCTGCTTCATAGGCACTGTCCGGAACGCTGGCGTTGATGCCGGCGCCGCTCTGGACGGTAACCTGATGCCCCTGACCAATCAGTTTCTTGATGGTTTCCGGGGTTGCAGCAACCCGTGTTTCGCCCGTCTGCGTTTCGAGTGGAACACCAATGTGCACGTCAAATCTCCTGCGTGATCTTTTGTAGGTAAACCAGTGCACTGCGGATGGTGCTTCTGGGGCGGCCGATCAGCACGATCCCGCCGAATTCCGGCGGGGCGCGGCATTTTGCAGGTGATTCCTGAATTGCTTCAACCAGTTTTGAAGGGTGACGCTAATCAAACTACAAGTCACCCTGTGACCGAATGTCGCAAGAACAGGCCTGGAGCCCGCAAACTATGGGCTTCAGGGAGATTACGGTAAATTTTGAAAAAATTCCGCCGAATTCTCTGAAAGCGCTGATCAAAACGTGATTTATGCTGTGAAGGCCGCATAAACAGCAGGGTTAAGAGGTGCTGGAGGGGGTGGCAAAACAGTTGTGCAAATTGCGACATTTACGTACATCTGTAGGGCTCCATTTTTACTGACTACGAGGTCAGGTTATGGCTGTCGTCCTTGTGTGCCGCGGCGTAGCGCTCGGCTTCAACTACCAGCCAATCACGAAAAGCACGCAGCGAGGCGGACTCGACCTTACGTTCCGGGATCATCAGGTAATACGCCTTGATGCTCGACAACCCGTGTCGGTTGGCCACAACCAGGCGCCCTTCTGCCAGTTCACGCTGGATAAGGAACGGTGGAATCAGCGCCACACCCATCTCGTGCATGGCGGCCTGTGCCAACATCGAGAATAGCTCATAGCGCGGGCCAGTCATGTCGCGCGCAACGTTCATCTCCAGGCTGTTGAACCATTGGCGCCAGGCGTAGGGGCGCGTGGTTTGCTGAAGCAGAGGCAGCTGGGCGATCTGTTCGCCATCCAGCTGCCCTGCTCCGCCCAGCAAGCCCGGGCTGCAGACCGGCACCGGGTTCTCGCCCATCAACCGATGGGAGTGCGTACCGGACCAATCGGCATCACCGAAATAGATGGCGGCATCGAAAGGGGTGTCAGCAAACAGGAAAGGTCGGGTGCGGTTGGTCAGGTTGACCGTGACTTCCGGATGACGTTGCTGGAAGTCCTTGAGCCTGGGCAGCAGCCATTGGGTGCCAAAGGTCGGAACCACGGCGAGCTCAATGACGTTGGCGCCCTGCTGGCCCATCACCGACAAGGTATCGCGTTCCACCGCATCCAGCTGCGTGGCCACCCGGCGGCTGTAGGAGAGCCCGGCTTCGGTGAGCTTTACCCCGCGACGCGAACGGCGAAACAGTTCGACATTGAGAAAGTCTTCAAGCCCGGCAATTTGCCGACATACGGCACCCTGAGTGAGGGACAGCTCGTGCGAGGCCTTGGTGAAGCTCTCGTGGCGGGCAGCTGCTTCGAAGCAGACCAGGGCTGCGGTGCTGGGGATCTTCCGTCGCATGTACGTCAATCTCACTAATGGTGCGTAAGGATGGGCTTTTTGCTCGTTACGAAGTGAGAAATTATCACAAGACTATGCGCATTCCTCGTTTGTCTCGTCGGCTGATCAGGCCTAGGATCAATGCACAACAACTCTGGTCCCATTTTTCGAGGATTCGCTCATGGCCGGTAAAGCAAGCTTCAACTGGATCGACCCACTGTTGCTCGACCAGCAGCTCACTGAAGAAGAGCGCATGGTGCGTGACAGCGCGTATCAGTTCGCCCAGGACAAGCTGGCCCCGCGCGTGCTGGAAGCGTTCCGTCATGAGCATACCGATCCTGCGATCTTCCGCGAAATGGGCGAAGTCGGCCTGCTCGGCGCGACCATCCCTGAGCAATACGGTGGCAGCGGCTTGAACTACGTTTGCTACGGCCTGATCGCCCGTGAAGTGGAGCGCATCGACTCGGGCTACCGCTCGATGATGAGTGTGCAGTCTTCACTGGTCATGGTGCCGATCAACGAGTTCGGCTCTGAAGCAACCAAGCAGAAGTATCTGCCCAAGCTTGCCAGCGGCGAATGGATCGGTTGCTTCGGTCTGACCGAGCCTGATCATGGTTCCGATCCGGGCTCGATGATCACCCGGGCGAAGAAAGTTGACGGCGGCTATCGCCTGACCGGCAACAAGATGTGGATCACCAACAGCCCGATCGCCGATGTCTTCGTGGTCTGGGCCAAGGACGATGCCGGCGACATCCGCGGTTTCGTGCTGGAGAAAGGCTGGCAGGGTCTCAGTGCTCCGGCCATTCACGGCAAGGTCGGCCTGCGCGCTTCGATCACCGGCGAAATCGTCATGGATAACGTTTTTGTGCCGGAAGAGAACATCTTCCCGGATGTACGTGGCCTGAAAGGTCCGTTCACCTGCCTGAACTCAGCCCGCTATGGCATCTCCTGGGGTGCGCTTGGCGCCGCTGAGGCCTGCTGGCATACCGCTCGCCAGTACACCCTGGATCGCAAGCAGTTCGGCCGCCCACTGGCAGCCAACCAGCTGATCCAGAAGAAGCTGGCCGACATGCAGACCGAGATTACCCTGGCCCTGCAAGGCTGCCTGCGTCTGGGGCGGATGAAGGATGAAGGTACTGCAGCGGTAGAGATCACTTCGATCATGAAGCGCAACTCCTGCGGCAAGGCCCTGGATATTGCCCGTATGGCCCGCGACATGCTCGGCGGCAACGGCATCTCCGACGAATTCGGTGTGGCCCGTCACCTGGTCAACCTGGAAGTGGTCAATACCTATGAAGGTACCCACGACGTGCACGCGCTGATCCTCGGTCGCGCACAAACCGGCATCCAGGCCTTCTACTAATAAGGAGCCAGCCCATGGGCGCGCTATCTCATCTGCGGGTGCTGGATTTGTCGCGAGTGCTGGCCGGGCCATGGTCCGGGCAGATCCTCGCCGACCTCGGGGCCGAAGTGATCAAGGTCGAGCGCCCGGGAACCGGCGATGACACGCGTGCCTGGGGGCCGCCCTTCCTCAAGGACGCCTATGGTGAGAACACCAGTGAGGCGGCCTACTATCTATCGGCCAACCGCAACAAGCGTTCGGTAACCATCGATTTCACTCAACCCGAAGGCCAGCGCCTGGTGCGTGAGCTGGCGGCGAAGTCCGATGTGGTCATCGAGAACTTCAAGGTCGGAGGCCTGGCGGCTTACGGCCTGGACTATGAAAGCCTGAAGGCACTCAATCCACGGCTTATCTATTGCTCGATTACCGGCTTCGGCCAGACCGGGCCCTATGCCAAGCGTGCGGGCTACGACTTCATGATCCAGGGGCTGGGTGGGCTGATGAGCCTGACCGGGCGTCCCGAGGGTGATGAAGGTGCCGGGCCGGTCAAGGTGGGGGTGGCGCTGACCGACATTCTTACCGGCCTGTATTCCACCGTGGCGATTCTGGCCGCCCTCGCCCATCGTGATCATGATGGCGGTGGCCAGCATATCGATATGGCGTTGCTCGATGTCCAGGTGGCCTGTCTGGCCAACCAGGCGATGAACTACCTGACTACCGGCACACCGCCCCGGCGTCTGGGCAATGCGCATCCCAATATCGTGCCTTACCAGGACTTCCCCACTGCCGACGGTGATTTCATCCTTACCGTGGGTAACGACGGACAGTTCCGCAAATTCGCCGAAGTGGCCGGGCAGCCGCAGTGGGCGGATGATCCGCGCTTTGCTACTAATAAGCAGCGGGTCGCCAACCGTGCCGAGCTGATTCCGCTGATCCGCCAGGCCACGGTGTTCAAGACTACCGCTGAATGGGTGGCGCAGCTGGAGACGGCAGGTGTGCCTTGCGGGCCTATCAATGACCTGGCGCAGATGTTTGCCGACCCGCAGGTCAAGGCGCGCGGCCTGGCTATCGAAATTCCGCATCCGCTGGCTGGCAAGGTGCCGCAGGTGGCAAGCCCTATACGCCTTTCCGAGACGCCGGTGGAGTACCGCAATGCGCCACCGCTGCTGGGGGAGCATACCCAGCAGATACTTGGCGAAGTGCTTGGCCTGGATGCAGCGGAGATCGAGCGACTGCAGGCAGCCAAGGTGGTCTAGTTGCCTTCCCTTCTATATAGCTAAGGCGCGTTAAGGGCTTATTGTCATAAGTTTGAAATAAGTCCTTGACGTGCCCGTGGATCTCTCTATAATTCGCCCCACTTCCGGCGCAGTCGGAACGGAAAACTCCTTGAGATTCAATGAGTTAGATGTTCCAGGTAATGCCGGAAGGGCTTCGATCGAAAGATCGGCAGCGGTGAAAAAGGTGGTTGACAGCGAGTTGAAACGCTGTAGAATTC
>NZ_JBTRBC010000001.1:2787500-3182500 GCF_054821965.1 Pseudomonas sp. 210_17 TE3656
AGAGGCGAACCAGGGGAACTGAAACATCTAAGTACCCTGAGGAAAAGAAATCAACCGAGATTCCCTTAGTAGTGGCGAGCGAACGGGGACTAGCCCTTAAGTGGCTTTGAGATTAGCGGAACGCTCTGGAAAGTGCGGCCATAGTGGGTGATAGCCCTGTACGCGAAAATCTCTTAGTCATGAAATCGAGTAGGACGGAGCACGAGAAACTTTGTCTGAATATGGGGGGACCATCCTCCAAGGCTAAATACTACTGACTGACCGATAGTGAACCAGTACCGTGAGGGAAAGGCGAAAAGAACCCCGGAGAGGGGAGTGAAATAGATCCTGAAACCGTATGCGTACAAGCAGTGGGAGCCTACTTGTTAGGTGACTGCGTACCTTTTGTATAATGGGTCAGCGACTTATATTCAGTGGCGAGCTTAACCGAATAGGGGAGGCGTAGCGAAAGCGAGTGTTAATAGCGCGTTTAGTCGCTGGGTATAGACCCGAAACCGGGCGATCTATCCATGGGCAGGTTGAAGGTTAGGTAACACTGACTGGAGGACCGAACCGACTACCGTTGAAAAGTTAGCGGATGACCTGTGGATCGGAGTGAAAGGCTAATCAAGCTCGGAGATAGCTGGTTCTCCTCGAAAGCTATTTAGGTAGCGCCTCATGTATCACTGTAGGGGGTAGAGCACTGTTTCGGCTAGGGGGTCATCCCGACTTACCAAACCGATGCAAACTCCGAATACCTACAAGTGCCGAGCATGGGAGACACACGGCGGGTGCTAACGTCCGTCGTGAAAAGGGAAACAACCCAGACCGTCAGCTAAGGTCCCAAAGTCATGGTTAAGTGGGAAACGATGTGGGAAGGCTTAGACAGCTAGGAGGTTGGCTTAGAAGCAGCCACCCTTTAAAGAAAGCGTAATAGCTCACTAGTCGAGTCGGCCTGCGCGGAAGATGTAACGGGGCTCAAACCATGCACCGAAGCTACGGGTGTCACTTAGGTGACGCGGTAGAGGAGCGTTCTGTAAGCCTGTGAAGGTGAGTTGAGAAGCTTGCTGGAGGTATCAGAAGTGCGAATGCTGACATGAGTAACGACAATGGGAGTGAAAAACTCCCACGCCGAAAGACCAAGGTTTCCTGCGCAACGTTAATCGACGCAGGGTTAGTCGGTCCCTAAGGCGAGGCTGAAAAGCGTAGTCGATGGAAAACAGGTTAATATTCCTGTACTTCTAGTTATTGCGATGGAGGGACGGAGAAGGCTAGGCCAGCTTGGCGTTGGTTGTCCAAGTTTAAGGTGGTAGGCTGAGATCTTAGGTAAATCCGGGATCTTAAGGCCGAGAGCTGATGACGAGTTGCCTTTAGGCGACGAAGTGGTTGATGCCATGCTTCCAAGAAAAGCTTCTAAGCTTCAGATAACTAGGAACCGTACCCCAAACCGACACAGGTGGTTGGGTAGAGAATACCAAGGCGCTTGAGAGAACTCGGGTGAAGGAACTAGGCAAAATGGCACCGTAACTTCGGGAGAAGGTGCGCCGGTGAGGGTGAAGGACTTGCTCCGTAAGCTCATGCCGGTCGAAGATACCAGGCCGCTGCGACTGTTTATTAAAAACACAGCACTCTGCAAACACGAAAGTGGACGTATAGGGTGTGACGCCTGCCCGGTGCCGGAAGGTTAATTGATGGGGTTAGCTAACGCGAAGCTCTTGATCGAAGCCCCGGTAAACGGCGGCCGTAACTATAACGGTCCTAAGGTAGCGAAATTCCTTGTCGGGTAAGTTCCGACCTGCACGAATGGCGTAACGATGGCGGCGCTGTCTCCACCCGAGACTCAGTGAAATTGAAATCGCTGTGAAGATGCAGTGTATCCGCGGCTAGACGGAAAGACCCCGTGAACCTTTACTATAGCTTTGCACTGGACTTTGAATTTGCTTGTGTAGGATAGGTGGGAGGCTTTGAAGCGTGGACGCCAGTTCGCGTGGAGCCATCCTTGAAATACCACCCTGGCAACTTTGAGGTTCTAACTCAGGTCCGTTATCCGGATCGAGGACAGTGTATGGTGGGTAGTTTGACTGGGGCGGTCTCCTCCTAAAGAGTAACGGAGGAGTACGAAGGTGCGCTCAGACCGGTCGGAAATCGGTCGTAGAGTATAAAGGCAAAAGCGCGCTTGACTGCGAGACAGACACGTCGAGCAGGTACGAAAGTAGGTCTTAGTGATCCGGTGGTTCTGTATGGAAGGGCCATCGCTCAACGGATAAAAGGTACTCCGGGGATAACAGGCTGATACCGCCCAAGAGTTCATATCGACGGCGGTGTTTGGCACCTCGATGTCGGCTCATCACATCCTGGGGCTGAAGCCGGTCCCAAGGGTATGGCTGTTCGCCATTTAAAGTGGTACGCGAGCTGGGTTTAGAACGTCGTGAGACAGTTCGGTCCCTATCTGCCGTGGACGTTTGAGATTTGAGAGGGGCTGCTCCTAGTACGAGAGGACCGGAGTGGACGAACCTCTGGTGTTCCGGTTGTCACGCCAGTGGCATTGCCGGGTAGCTATGTTCGGGAGAGATAACCGCTGAAAGCATCTAAGCGGGAAACTTGCCTCAAGATGAGATCTCACTGGAGCCTTGAGCTCCCTGAAGGGCCGTCGAAGACTACGACGTTGATAGGTTGGGTGTGTAAGCGCTGTGAGGCGTTGAGCTAACCAATACTAATTGCCCGTGAGGCTTGACCATATAACACCCAAGCAATTTGCGTCGAAAGGCCAGATTGCGGTGTTGTGAAGACGAAACGAACCGAAAGTTTGCGACTCACAATCATCACATACCCAATTCGCTGGAGTGTCTGAACAAGACCTTCTGGCAACAGAATTTCTTGACGACCATAGAGCATTGGAACCACCTGATCCCATCCCGAACTCAGCAGTGAAACGATGCATCGCCGATGGTAGTGTGGGGTTTCCCCATGTGAGAGTAGGTCATCGTCAAGATTAAATTCCGAAACCCCTATCTGCGTATGCAGGTAGGGGTTTTGTCTTTAGAGTAGAAGCATCAAGAATTCGCTGGCACGTCGCAACAGACGGACCGGCACACAGAATTTCTTGACGACCATAGAGCATTGGAACCACCTGATCCCATCCCGAACTCAGCAGTGAAACGATGCATCGCCGATGGTAGTGTGGGGTTTCCCCATGTGAGAGTAGGTCATCGTCAAGATTCAATTCCAGAACCCCTGTCTGCATTGCAGACAGGGGTTTTGTCTTTTCTGGCCTACAGCTTCAGCTCAGCAGGTTGCGCACATTGTTCAGCGCGTCATCGGCAAAGCCCTGAAGGAACGCCTGAAACCCCGGCAGGGCGTCGCTACCACCTGTGTAAGGTTCGGCCTGGATGGTCCAGGTAGCGCGGGCACGGCGCTCATCCACCGCCTCGACCTGCATGGCCGCCCACAGGTTGCCGATGTTCAGGCTGGTGTAGATCAGGCTCCAGGTCATGTACATGGCCTGCTCGTCGCGGGCATTGAGCTGCTCGATGACCACATTGCCGTCCTTGAACAGCTTTTTGCGCACCGAGCGTACGCCGTTGCCGGTCATGTCGATGTGGGCAAGCGCCGGGATGAACACCGGGAAGCCGGCAAAGTTGCCGACGATGTTCCAGACGCTGGCGGCGTCCGCGGCGATCTCGACGCTGGCAATTACCTGGCAGCCGTGCGGATTGTGGATCAAGGTATCGGGTTGAAGTACTTGCATGCTGTGGATCTCCTGCGTGGGTTGAAGGGGTCAGATGAAGCGGATATCGCGCAGGTACTGGCAGCCGCGCTGCAGTAGTTCTGGCGACTTGGCCGGGTAGCGGGCGCCCATGCGCTCGACGCCGGCGCGGGCGTTGCGGTGCTGGATGTTGGAGATATCGCCGATGTCCTCGCCGAAGCCGTCGAGGTAAAAGCCCAGTACGTCGAACAGGGCATTGTCCCGATCGACTCGCCGCAACTGGCGTTGCCACTGCGCCACGCTGACCAGCTCGAAGGGGTAGCTGTGCTCGCGAAAGGCCTGAACGTAGTCGCACCAGCTGAGCGGCTCGGGGTTGTGCAGGTTGAACACGGCGTGGTCGGCCTGGTAGCGGCTGCTGTGGAAGGCGATGAAACGAGCGAGGAAATCTACCGGCATCAGGTCGAAGTTCAGCTCCAGCGCCGGGACCTGGCCCAGTTGCAACGAACCTTTGAGCATCAACATCAGGCGATTGCGCTGGGGTTGGCAGACGCCGGTACGGCTGTTGAAACTGATGTTCCCGGGGCGATACAAGTTGACCCACACGCCCTCGGCGCGAGCGCGCTGGAGAATGCGTTCGCCGACCCATTTGCTCAGGTTGTAACCGTTGCGCAGATAGATGGGCGGCGTTTGTGCCGGTTCTTGTTCCAGTACCTGGCCGTTGCTGTCGATGGCGCTGCAGGCCGACAAGGTCGAGATAAAGTTGAAGATCTTCTTGCGCCGGCCTTCGCACAGGCGCAGGCATTCGAACAGCGGTTCGATGTTGTCGGCGGCCAGGGTCTGGTAGTCGAGCACATGGTTGACCTGCGCCGCGTTGTGCAACAGGGCACCATACTGGCTGTCGAGGTAGCCGTAATCGCTATCGCTCAGGCCCAGCTGCGGCAGGCGCAAGTCAGCGTCGAATACCTTCACCCGACTCAGGTCCAGTGAACTTAGCCGGTTTTCTTCCAGGGCCTGAAGGAAGCGCTCATGGGCCGATTGCTGCTCATTGCGCCGGACCAGGCAAGCCACTTCGCTGGCACCCCATTGCAGTAAGGCCTCGACCAGGTGAACACCGAGAAAGCTATTGGCGCCGGTGACGATCACCTTGTGCACATCGCCCAGTCGCGCCAATGGTTGAACGACCAGTGACAGCTCACGACGGGCATCGCGTTCGGCCCGGGGATCGAGAGCGCTGCTGATCGGTGTTTGCGGGCTGACCAGCTGCGCGAGGCGTTGCAAGGTCGGCATCTCGATAAAGCGGTTGATCGGGATACCGCAGCCGAACTGTTCTCGCACCTCCAGCAGCAAGCGCGACAGCAGGATGGAATGGCCACCCAGATTGAAAAAACTGTCGTCGGTAGCGATTTCCGCTTCGGACAAGCCCAGCAGCTCGCTCCACAAGGCCCGCAGACGTGTTTCGGTGGGGTTACTCGGGGACAGGCGTTGTTCGGTCTGTGGTAGCCCCCGAGGCCGCTTCAGCAGCGCCTGGCGATCGACTTTGCCGTTGGCGGTGTAGGGCATCTGCGCCAGCAGTTGGTAGAAAGCCGGACGCATGTAGTCGGGCAGATGAAGCTCGGCATATTCGCGTAAGGCGACATCATCCGGCGTGCTCTGGGGTTGGGCGGCGAAGACCAGGATTCGCCGTTGATCATCGATGACCACTGCCAGCTGGCGGAACAATCCACTGTTGCGCAGACAATGCTCGATCTCTTCGGGCTCGACGCGAAAGCCGCGGATCTTCACCTGATTGTCGCGACGGCCACACAGTTCGATGCCATCAGCGGTCCATTTGCCGATATCACCGGTGCGGTACAGACGCCGGCTGGTGCCGTCGGCCAATCTCAGTTGCAGAAAGCGCTCGTCGCTCAAGGCAGGGTTGTTGAGATAGCCCAGGCCGACGCCGGGGCCATCGATGTACAGCTCACCGGGCTGTTGCTCGAGGACAGGCTGCAGGTCCTGGTCCAGGATCAACACTTGGGTGTTGGCGATGGGACGCCCCAGGTTGCGGGGGTTATCGCCTGCCTGGAATACCCGGGTGGTTGCCAGCACCGTGGTTTCGGTTGGCCCGTAGATGTTGTGCAACTGACACTGTCCGGCCAGTTGAGCGATCACCGCTGGTTCACAGACATCGCCACCGGTGATCAAGTGACTCAGGCCCAAAGGCTGATCGAGTGGCAGGATGCTCAACAGCGCGGGCGGCAGGAAGGCATGGCTGATCTCTTGCTGGCGGATCAGCGTCAGCAGCTGCAGCGGGTCACGTCGCTGGTCTTCGCTGGGCACCACCAGTTCGGCGCCGCAAATCAACGTCGGCAGAATATCCAGCAGCGAAGCATCGAAGCCTATGGTCGAGAATTGCAGCACCCGGCTGTGCTGGTTGAGCTGCACATGCGCGGCATACCAGGCCTGGAAGTGGCTGAGGTTGCGCTGGCTAAGCAGTACGCCCTTGGGCTGGCCGGAGGTGCCCGAAGTGTAGATCGCCGCGCAGGGGGCATCCATGGCCGGGCGCTGGCGCATCAGCGGCGGTGGGAGGCTTTGCAGATCGATAGGCAACTGATGCACGTTCAGCGTCGGCAGACAGGGGTCATCAGCATCGAGCTGGCCATCATGCAGCAGCGCACTGGCCCTGGCGTCGCGCAGAATGTGCCTCAGACGTTGCGCCGGTTGGCTTGGGTCCAGCGGCAGGTACACCGCGGCACAACCGAGTACGGCGAGCAGGCTGGCGTAGAGCGCTGACGACTTGCCCAGGCAGACACCAATCACGCTGCTGTGGCGCGAGTCGGTAACGGCAGGCAGCATACGCAGCAGTTGTTGCTGGATGGCGGCGGCTTGTGTGTGCAGTTGTCGATAGTCGATGCGCTGGCCATCCAGGCTCAGTGCTGGCTTGTGCGCGTGGCTACAGAGGCTGCGCTCCAGTTGTTCGATCAGCGAAACTTCGGCCTGCTCCAACAGCGCCAGGTCCGTGGTCTGGTTGAAACGGTGAAACAACGCCAGCTGCTCTAGCCAGCCCAGGCTTTGCTCGTGGTCATACGGCCCTGAGTTGATGGTCGGGGCTTCGCGCAGATGCTCAGGGTTGCGGGCGAACCGGCTGACGTGCAGGGCGACCAACGCCTGTAGGGCGTCCATTGCTTGCACACGTAATTGCTGGCCGTTGCCCGACGAGTCGACTGTCAGTGTCTGACGCTCGATCAAGCGCTGGGTGGTGGCACTGCCAGTCCAGCACAACAGATCGAGCCGCGGCAGGTCATGACCGGGCAGTTGGCTGACCCCCAGACGCAGACTCAGTAGCGCGCACGCGTGCAGGTTGCGCCAGGCGGCTGAATCGAGCGTCAGGCTGCCATCTTCGATGACCAGTCCAGGCTGCTTTGTGTGCTGTGCCAATGCCTGGACGTTGCTGGCCTGGAAGACACCATGGCCCTGTTGTTCTAACGCTTGGCAGACACGGGCCAGCGCCGGGCTGGCGCCGATCAACAGAATTTCGAGACGTCTCATGAATCCCTCCTTGGCTCGGGCAGGTAGTGCGCTAGAGCGCGCTGCACGTAAGGTGAATCGAGCATCGAGCTGCTGCGCAAAAAGCGCAGGATGTTGCCCAGCAGCGGATGCTGGTGATTGATCGGGTAGGCCATGGCGAGCACTTCCTCACGCAGCGCCTGGCGTACCGAAGGGGCTACGGGCAGCTGATCGATCAGGGTGAAGTCGAAGGCTTTCTGGATCTCGTTGGTCAGGTACTGCTCGAGAAACACCGGAAGGATTTCAGCGATGCACCGGTGATCTTGCTCTGCGGCGCTTTGCCAGTAGATCCGCGCCAAGCGCGCCCAGAACATCGAGTGACGTCCTTCATCGAGCAGGTGATCGGCCATCAGTCCTTTGATCGAGGGCTTGACCGTGTCATCGCGGGCGAAGGCGGCCACGTCGTCGGTCAGGGTGTTCTCGGCAATGCCGACACAGATCAGCTCCAGAGCGTCGCGTAGATGGGCTGGCGCCAGCGCCAATGCCGTCGGAATGGCGCGGCTGAGTTCGATTTCATCGGGCAGGCTGATCGGTTCGATGCCGGTCAGGGCGATGGTCTGTTGCATGAAATCCATCGCCACCAAGGCGTGGTAGTCCTCGTCGACAACCACTGTCATCGCGTCATAGCGACAGGCGAAGGGAAAGCGGATGGCGAAGCGGTCCTTGGCGATTCGGCGGGCGGTGCGATCAACGATTTCGGTTTCGAAAATCACCACATCGTTGATGAACTTGTAGAGGCTCTGCACCAGGACCAGGTCGCGCAACTGCGGGCATTCACGCAGAAAACCCGCCGTCAGCACCAGCGGCTGGCGGCTGAGCGGGTAGATCAGCCGCTGATCATCCTCGACCATGCGTCTGGGCCGGGTGCGGATGGTCGCCCGGTTCTCCCAGGTCTCGGCGAAGGACTGATAGTCAGAGGCGTTCATACACTCACCTCGACCTGGAGAGTGCGCATCGACAGAAGCAAGCGATCCCACAGGGCAATACGGTTTTGCACCGCAGCAATGGCCGCTTGGTAAACCTGCTGCTCACGTTGTGGATCGTGCTGGACCAGACGGGCGAGCAATTGCTCGGCGGCCGGGCCGTGGTCTTCGGCATCCACTTCGATATGCCGTTGCAGGTAGTAGCGAAAAGTCGGTGCCTGTTCGCCAGTAATGCCCCAGTCATCAAGGATGCGCTGGAACATCCCCGGGATGACGCTTTCCCGCCCATGCAGGAACGCTGCGGCCACGCTGTGCGCCGGAGCATTGAGGGCGATGTCGAGGGTGTGGCAGACAAACTGCCGGGCTGCATCGCTGGCGCCGGCCTGTTGCAATGCGCTGGTGTAGTCGATGCCTTCACGTTGCAGGCTGACGAAGCGTTCGATGGCCTGGGTGCTGGCGCCTACTTCGCGCATGGCGTCCAGATACAGCTCGAAGTGGCTGTAATGACCCTGTTCGAGGCGCTCGTCAGACTCTTCGCCCAGCACGATCTCATTGATCAGCCGCGCGGCTTTCGGGTCTTGCGGGGGGAGCCAGGGCAGATCAACGCAGGTCAGTTCCTGTTGCAGACGCTTGGTCAGTGACATGAAGTCCCAGACGGCAAATACATGGGTTTCCATGAACCGTTGAAGTACCGGTAGTGAATGGATTTCGGCAAATATCGGATGGTTGGAAAGTTGTTCTTTGTAATGCGCCAGTGTCGATTCAAACGTGGTCATAATGTTCCCTCATCAGCACTTGGTGATTGGCTGGCTGTTTATTTGTTACAGCGCTTTATCTATTTCCAGGCGAGCAAGTATCTCGATTGCAAAGTCGATAAAAATGCTTCGGGTGTTTTGCCAGGGCCCATGACGGCAGGCGTTTACAGGGTGCACAAGCAGGTTGCAGCTCGCTTGTGGCTGGCGATTTAAAACTTAGAACAACTTTCGAGTTTGGCGCAATAAATTTCTTGAATATATTTGCGCTGTATGTTTTTTAAATATAAGTGTGTTGCATAAAACTCTCCGTAAAGGTTTTATTGGGATGTAAGTGCTCCTTCCGATAATTAAGGATCAGAATTAAAACTGCATGAGTGAATGCCTCACTCGGAGCACTACTGGGGGCAGGGCTATTGGGGTATTGGTTCGGTGGGCAGCTGATCGGTATCGGTCCTAGCCCGGCGACTGGCTCCTTCTGCATGTTCTGGACGAGCAAACGGCCTGGCCCGCCTGGAAGGCGATCAGCGGTCGTTGCGCGAACTAGAGTGTGCCGAAAACGCGGACGCTGCCATGTCTGGCTGAAGGGGCAGGGGGGAAGGCAGAAGGTCTGGGCAGCCATCACACCTGGATGATGGCTGCCCGTCCGTAGCTCAGAGGCCCGGAATCACTCTACCGATCGACTGTTCAGGTAGGCTTTGATGGTTTTCGCTGCGGTGTTCAGGTGGCGCTCAAGCACCCTGATGGCATCATCGACCGACTTGTCGTTGGCTGCATCGACCAAGCCGTTGTGGTCGTCCTGGGTCAGTTTACCCAGGCCCATCGAGGACAGGTGAAAGCGCAGGAAGCGTTCTTCTTCGTTGAGCTCGACTTCAATCAAGTGCAGCAGCTTCTTGTTCGAGGCCTTGCTGTATAGGCTCATGTGGAACAGGCGGTTCAGGCGCCCGATTTCAGCGTGCCGGGTTTCGTTTTCCAGTTGACTGATGTAGCTGCGGGCGAGGGCGATATCGTCAGCATCGAGCAGAGGAATCGACTGACGCAGCGCTTCGGATTCCAGCAGTACTCGCAACGCATAGGTGTCTACGGCGTCTTCACCGATCAGCGGCGCGACCACAGCGCCCTTGTGCGCCACTACCTGCAGCAGCGATTGCGCTTCAAGCTGGCGCAGCGCTTCACGCACCGGCATGCGGCTGACCCCGAACAACGTCGCCAGCTCCTGCTGGCGCAGGGCCCGGCCGGGTGGCAGGCGACCATCGAGAATGGCGCTGCGCAACCGCTCTTCAATCACACTACGAGCCAGGTGCGGCGGCACTTGCTCGCTGCCCAGTATTTCGCTCAAAGGTCTGGATTTTTCGGTCACGCTTTACGTTGTCCTTAATGTCGAATGGCTTTGATCATTGGATCCAATCACCCTAGTAAGCGCAGGAGTCCTTGTCAAACCGCGCTACTGCGGCAGTAGTTGCTATCGTGAATGAAGTTTTTCTCCAAGGGAAGTCGAGCCGACGTACTGGGGCCGGGGGGCTGCCAATAGACAGGCTGGTTGATATTGCGGTGATTGCAAGGTGCCATTGTTTTTTAATGGGCAAGGCCGCACCATCGATACTTTTCCACAGGTCTGCGCAGGTTTTCGCATTGGCGATACGTTGGGCTGTTCACTTGACCATGCGTCGGCTGGGCCTTGCCGTGGTGTTCGGCTGCCTGCTGTTGGGCAGCCTGCAGGCCGATTGGGATTTTTCCCAGATCAGCCGGCGTGCCCAGTCGCTGTACGGGCCGCTAGGCGCGGGACAAGGCCGTATAGATGCCTGGCAGAACATGCTGGCGACAGAAAAGCAGGGCAGCGATGCCGAGCAGCTCAAACGGGTCAACCTGTTCTTCAATCACCAGTTGCGCTACGTCGAAGACATCGATCTGTGGCGTGAGGTCGATTACTGGGCAACGCCGATACAGGCCTTGATCAAGGGCCAGGGCGATTGCGAGGACTATGCTATCGCCAAGTACTTCAGCCTGCGACGCATGGGGGTCCCGGCGGAAAAACTGCGCATCACCTACGTCAAGGCGCTGCGCCAGAACCGCGCGCACATGGTCCTGACCTACTACTCGAGCCCCAATGCCATGCCACTGGTGCTCGACAGCCTGATGGACGCGATCAAGCCCGCCAATGAGCGTGCCGACTTGTTGCCGGTCTATTCCTTCAACGGTGAAGGCCTGTGGCTGACCGGTGCTGCGGGCAATAAGAAAGTCGGCGACACCAAACGCTTGTCGCGTTGGCAGGATCTATTGAAAAAGATGCAGGCCGAAGGTTTCCCGGCCGAACCGGTTTACTAAAGGAGCACAGATGTCACTGTTCAAACAATTGCTGCTTGCCATCTGCCTGTTCCTGGTAGTCGCGTTCAGCGGCAGCTTCATGGTCAGCCTGGAAAGCTCGCGTAGCCAGTATGTCAACCAGCTGCGTTCACACGCCCAGGATGCGGCCACAGCGCTGGCGCTGTCGCTGACACCGAACATCGATGATCCGGCGATGGTCGAGCTGATGGTCAGTTCGATTTTCGACAGCGGTTACTACTCGAGCATCAAGGTCATCGACCTGGGCTCCAGTGCCGTGCTGGTGGAGCGTCATGCCGAGGCTGATGCCAACGGTGTACCGGCGTGGTTCATTCGCCTGATCGGCCTTGAAGCCGCCGGTGGCGATGCGATTGTCAGCCGTGGCTGGCAGCAGGCGGCGCGGGTTGAGGTGGTCAGCCATCCGATGTTCGCCCTGGCCAAGCTGTGGCAGAGCGCCCTGGGCAGTCTGGGCTGGTTGCTGTTGTGTGGTGCCTTGAGCGCAGTGCTCGGTGCCCTGCTGCTGCGTCGCCAGCTCAAGCCGCTGGACTACATGGTGGCGCAGTCTCACGCCATTGCCCGCCGTGAGTTCCTCAGCCTGCCCGATCTGCCGAGCACCCCTGAACTGCGGCGGGTGGTCCAGGCCATGAACCAGATGGTCGAGAAGCTCAAGGCGCTGTTCAAGGAACAGGCCGAGCGCAGTGAAAAACTACGGGTCGAGTCTTATCAGGACAGCCTGACGGGCCTGGCCAACCGGCGCTATTTCGAGATGCAACTCAACGCCCAGGTCAGCAACATCGAAGAGGCCCGACCGGGTTACCTGCTGTTGCTGCGGGTCAAGGACCTGGCCGGGCTCAACCAGCGCCTCGGTGGTCAACGCACCGATCAATTGCTTCAGGCCGTCGGCCAGCAGTTGCAGCGCACCTGCGCCAACTATCCGGAAACCAACAACCTGATCACCCGCAGCCGTGGTGGTGAGTTCGCCGTGCTGGCGCCCGGCCTGGTGCACGAAGAAGCGGTGCAGCTGGCCCAGGCCCTGGAAGTGACCCTGCAGAGCCTGGCCGACACCGGCGCCACCGACGTCACGCCGGTGGCCTGCATCGGCATGGCGCCCTACAGTCCGGGGGATGCGCCTCAGGCCCTGCTGAAACTCGCAGACGAGGCCCTGGCCCGGGCCGAGAACCAGGTGGAGCCGGGCTGGGTCTGCCTGGAGCAAGGTACTGCGCCGCAGGCGGGCGATACGCACCATGCCTGGCACCAACTGCTCGATGAGGCGCTGCAGCAAGGGCGCTTTCAGCTGTTCTTCCAGCCGGTGGTGGCCAGCGATGCGCCGGAGAAGGTGCTGCACTACAAGGTCATTTCGCGGGTGCTGGATGCTCAGGGGCAGGCGATTGCCGCCGGACGTTTCCTGCCCTGGCTGGAGCGCTTCGGCTGGTCGGCGCGGCTTGATGTGCTGATGCTTGAGCAGGTGCTCAAGCACATGCAGAACCACACCGAATCATTGGCCTTGAACCTGTCGGCAGCCACCCTGGCCGATCCGGGTGCATTGCAGCGGGTTTATGAGCTGCTCGGCCAGCATCCGGCACTGGGGCCGCGCCTGACGCTGGAACTCGGCGAAGAGCAGCTGCCCGACCAGGCCGTGCTGGAACAACTAACCCGGCGCTTGCGTGCGCTTGGTTTCAGCCTGAGCCTGCAACGCTTTGGCGGACGCTTCAGCATGATCGGCAACCTGGCTCACCTGGGGCTGGCGTACCTGAAGATCGACGGCAGCTACATTCGTGCTATCGACCAGGAGCGCCACAAGCGCCTGTTCATCGAAGCGATCCAGCGCGCAGCACACAGCATCGACCTGCCGCTGATTGCCGAGCGGGTCGAAACCGAAGGTGAGCTGAAAGTATTGCGCGAGATGGGCATCCAGGGCGTTCAAGGACGTCTGGTGGGCGAACCTGCACCCTGGCGTTGAGGCAAGCGGCTGCAGGCCCGCAGCGGGCCTGCACTATTCAGATCAGGCCGCCGTTCTCTTCGCTGTCATCGATCAGGTTGGTCAGCCCGCCCAGCACCTGGCGGGCATTTGAGCGGCTGAGCAACTTGGCCTGAGCACCGGGTGGCAGGTCAGTGATGCTGATCACGCCTTTGGTGGTCAGTACTTCAATCAGGTCTTCAAGCACCCGGATCATGTCCAGGTCGCTTTGCTTGAGTTGCTTGAGGCTGTTCTCGACCACGTCGTCGGCAAACCAGTCCTGAACCTCGGCATGATCGGCCGGCAGCATCTCCGTGTACTCGGCGTAGGGTGCGGCCTCTACCCGGACTAGCTGGCCCTGTGCATCGCGTTGCACGTAGAACATGGGGTATCCCTCTGAAGTGTCAGTCCGTATCCGCAGTCAGCAGCATAGGCCAAGCTGGCCGGGCGTGAAGCCCGGCCAGCGAGTATGCGCTGTGACACGGTACAGGGAAAGTCCGCAGCGTTGCGCCAGCCGGACAGCGGCTGGCGCAGGCTATGGATCAACTGTTGGAGTGGTCGATCTTGATGGTCGGGTCGGCACCGGACACCAGCGAGTTGATCGTGGTGTTGGCCCAGTTGACGCCTTCCAGCTTGATCGTCACATCGGCGTTGGCCAGGCCACCGGCGGAGTTGAGCTTGCCTTCGGAGCTGACCTGCAAGGTCGACTCGCCATTGACCGTAGTGATCTTCAGGAAGTTGTCGATGGTGCTGGCCTTCTCGCCCTGGAGCAGGTCGCTCAGGTCCAGACGGTCACCTTCGGCAGGCTTGAAGTCCTTGATGATGTCCTTGCCGGTGTCGCCAGCTTTCCACACGAAGGTGTCGGCACCGCTGCCACCGGTAAGCACGTCATCGCCTTTGCCGCCGATGAGGATGTCATTGCCCTCATCGCCAAGCAGGATGTCGTTGCCCTCATCGCCAAGCAGGGTGTCGATGCCGGCCCCGCCAACCAGGATGTCGTTACCCGCACCACCGATCAGGGTGTCCTTGCCGGAACCACCGAGCAGGATGTCATTGCCCTTGCCGCCATCGAGGTAGTCGTCGCCACCCTGGCCGAAGAGGATGTCATTGCCGTCGCCGCCCAGCAGGGTGTCGGCACCATCATTGGCGCGTGACACATCGAACTCGCTGACGTGCTCGGAGATGTACTGGTGCAGCACCCGCCCATCGACTTTGCCCAGGTCCATACCCAGCTTGCCGGCCACATATGCCTGCATGGCTTCAACGCCGTTACCGGCGATGCCGTCGAAGCTGACCAGGTCACCGAACAGAATGTCGTTGCCATCGCCACCCGCGAGCGCATCGTTACCCGGTTTGGTGGCCTCGGTATGGCCGAGAATGGCCTCGGCCAGCTTGCTCGGGTCGATGTTGGTCTGCGGTTTGCCGTCGGTGTCGTATGGCCTCAGGGCGTTGGCGTTGACGCCGTTATTCAGACCGATCGCTTCAACGCTCGAGAGATTGGCCAGTAGCAGGAACGCCTCTTTGGCGTTGACGCCGGCCCAATAGGAGCCCGACTCCGCATAGGACAGCTCAAAGGTGCCATCGCCTTGCGCATTGAGTTTTCCAGAGGCGTTGTAATCGGTGTACCAGTATTTGCCAGAGCGATACTCGGCGGTGAGGTACCCGGATTTGTCGATGCTGATCCGGTTGTCATCACCCACCTTGTAATCTCTGATTACGTCGCCCGGTTTGTACTTGAGGTCCCGGAGTGCATCATCCATCGTGTAGTTGGAGTACGCGAATGTCGGGTTGGTTTTCTCACCCCGCTGATACACGTTCGGTTCGCCATCGGTGATGAAGAACGTCTGGTTGCTACCGGTGCTGCCGGCATCCTTGAGATTCTGGAACCAGTTGGCCGTGGTCTTGAATGCATCTTCGTAGTTGGTACTGCCGCCGGCCTTGAGGTTGTCGAGCGCTTTTTGCAGCGTCTTCAGGGCGTCCTTGTCGGCAAGATCGATCGAGACGGTGGTGTTGACCTTCTCGGAGAAGTCCACCAGCAGGATGTTCACCGTACCGGACTGTGCGCCATTGACGCTATTGGCCAGGGTCTTGAACACCGACTCCAGGGACTTTCTCGCCGCGTCGACGCCCGACTTCTCCATACTGCCCGAGGTATCGACAATGAACGCCAGGTTGTAGTCCTGCCCTGGTACTACATGCAGGCCGTTGACGTCGGCAACCACGATGTCGTTCTCGGTGCCCAGGGTCTTGCTGTCGTTCTCCGCCGTCAGGTTGCCGGGGAGGTAGGTATCCGGGTAAACGGTAACCGTGATCGTGCCCGGGGTGGAGGCGGTGTCGTTATTGGCCTTTTCGGTTGCGGTCGAGGTGACGGTGACGTCGAACTGGCCATGGTAGTAGGCCGGTGGCTTGATGCTCAGGCCGTTCAGGTTCCAGCCGGTGACATCCACCTCTGTCTTGCCGACGGTAACCGTGTGACCAGCGCCATCGCTGAGGATCGAACCTTCCGGAATACCACCCAGCTTGATGCTGAGCTTTTCCGATCCGTCGGTATCGGTCAGGCCGGTGGAAATACCCACCAGCTTGACGGTGCCGTTCTCGGCGCCTTCGTTGAGCTTGTAGCCCTGGTAGTAGCCTTCGCCGTTGCTGCCGTGCAGATCGCCGACGGTAACGCCAGCATTGCTCAGCTCGTTGACGTTCGGGTACATCGGGATATTGCTATTGCTCAGGTCGACCGGCGTGCCGCCATTGACCGACAGGTTGACGTCATAGCTGCCAGGGCCGCTCTGGTTGGCGTGGTAGATGTCCAGGGTGTAGTAACCGCTGATGCTCGGCGTGAATGAGCCGCTGATACCGCCACCGGCACCCCAGGTGGCCGACGCCACATTCTTGCCGCCGATAGTGATCAGCAGGCTGTCGTCACCGACACCGCTGAAGCTGTAGGTCTTGCCGGCTTCCAGGAAGATCAGGCCGGAGGTCTTCGAGCCCGAACCGCCGGTCACACTGCCATTGGACTGGGCGTTGGTCACCGTCGAGCTGCTATTCGGGTTGCCGGCGTTATCGAAGACAGTCTTCAACGCATCACCGGTGATGCCGTTACCGTTGGTACCCAGACCTTTCAGGCTGTTCCAGGTTTCCTTGACCAGGCCGATCGAGTTGACGTTGTTGCTGCCGATGATCAGGTTTGGTGCGTCGGCGACCGGGGTGATATCGACCTTGAGGGTCGATTCGTTGCCCATGCCCTGACCGTCGGTTGGTTTGAACTGGATCTGTGCGTAGTCAGCCTTCTGGTCACCCACACCGTTGCCGCCGTTGGCGTTGATACCCGACTCGTTGTGATCCGGTACGAACTTCAGCTTGCCGCCATCGATGTCGGCCTTGCTGAAGACCTTGCCGGCATCGACATCGGCCTTGGTCAGGGTTTTCCAGACATCGCCATCCTTGTACTGCAGCACGCCATCGGCAGGTAGTTTGGTGATGGTCAGGCCCAGGTTGGCGGCCGGGGTGTCGGCATCGGTGATGCCGAAGTTGGCCCAGGTCAGCACCAGGTCAGTATCTTCGGTGCCGGTCACGGCGCCACCGGCGGCGACTGGCGCTTCGTTGCTGACGATGGTGGTGGTCACACTGCCATTGTCGCCAACCACCAGGTTTTCGAAATTGCCACCGGTAGCCGAACTGATCTGCACGTTGAAGGACTCAGCGCCTTCGGCGATGCCGTCACGCAGGATCGGCACACTGAAGGTGCCGGTATTGCTGCCTTTCGGAATCGTCACGGTGGCCACGCCGGTGAAGTCCGAGCCATCTTTGGCGGTACCGGTGTAGCGCAGCGTGATGGTGACGTCAGTTTCAGCCTTGCTGGACAGCGTCAGGGTGTAGTTGGCGGACTCACCTTCGGCAACCGAGGTAGTGCCGGTGATGCCGACCGTAGTGGTGTTGGTGGTATCGGCCACGTGGGTGACAGCGGGCTTGTCGCTGATCTCCAGTTTCTCGAAATTGCCACCATTGGCACCGGTGATGGTTGCACTGACGTCGCCTGCATCGATGTACACATCGTCGCTTGGCGCATCAATGGTGATGCTGCCGGAGGTCTTGTCAGCGGCGATGATGATGGTCTTGCCGTTGCTCAAGGTCACGGTAACCGGGGTGCCTGCCGGGTTGCTCAGGGTGGCGGTGTAGGTGATCTTGCCACCTTCATCGACCGACGGGGTTGCCGTCAGTTTCAGGGTGGTGGTGTCGATGGTATCGGTCACCTTGGTGACCGCAGTGGAACCGTCGACTACCAGGCTCTCGAAGTCTCCGCCGTTGGTGCCAGTGATCTTCGCACCCACATTCCCCTCATCGAGGTAGACGTCATCGCCCGGCGCATCAATGGTGACGGTACCGGTGGTCTCGCCCGCCTTGATGGTAATGGACTTGCCATTGTCCAGAGAGACGGTCATGTCGGTGCCGGCCTTGTTGGTCAAGGTGGCGGTGTAGGTGATCTTGCCGCCTTCGTCGACCGACGTGGTTGCGGTCAGCTTGAGACCGGTTTCGTTCTGAGTATCCGGGCTATCGGTCACGGTGATGGTGGTTTCACCCGAGGTTTCCAGCTTCTCGAAGTTGCCGCCACTGGTGCCGGTGATGCTGTTGCTCAGGTCCAGGTTGCTGGTGTGCACGTTATCCGGTGCGGTGTACTGCACGGTACCGGAGGTGGCATTGACCGGGATGGTGATGCTCTGACCGTTGGCCAGAGTGATCACCAGCGGGGTGCCGGTAACCGGGGCGCTGACGGTGGCGGTGTAGGTGATCACACCGCCTTCACCGATGGTGGTCACGTCGGCAGTCAGCTTGACCGTCGAGGTGTCGTAGGTGTCAGCGACATCGGTAACGGCTGGAGTGGTATCTACCACCAGGTTCTCGAAGTCACCGCCATCGGTGCTCTCGATCGTTGCTTCGACCTTGCCAGCGTCGAGGTAGACGTCGTCCGTCGGTGCATCGAAGAGCACGCTGCCCTGGGTTTCGCCTGCCTTGATCTCGATGACCGCCCCGTTGTCCAGGGTGATGGTCATGTCGGTGCCAGCCTTGTTGGTCAGGGTGGCGGTGTAGGTGATCTGGCCGCCTTCCTGGACCGACTTGGACGCGGTCAGGGACAGACCCGTCTCGTTCTGAGTGTCCGGGCTATCGGTCACGGTGATGGTGGTTTCACCCGAGGTTTCCAGCTTCTCGAAGTTGCCACCGCTGGTGCCGGTGATGCTGTTGCTCAGGTCCAAGTTGCTGGTGTGGACGTTGTCCGGAGCGGTGTATTGCACGGTACCGGAGGTGGCATTGACCGGAATGGTGATGCTCTGACCGTTGGCCAGGGTGATCACCAGCGGGGTACCGGTAACCGGAGAGCTGACGGTGGCGGTGTAGGTAATCACACCGCCTTCGCCGATGGTGGTCACGTCGGCAGTCAGCTTGACTGTCGAGGTGTCGTAGGTGTCAGCGACATCGGTAACGGCTGGAGTGGTATCTACCACCAGGTTCTCGAAGTCACCGCCATCGGTGCTCTCGATCGTTGCTTCGACCTTGCCAGCGTCGAGGTAGACGTCGTCCGTCGGTGCATCGAAGAGCACACTGCCCTGGGTTTCGCCGGCCTTGATCTCGATGACCGCCCCGTTATCCAGGGTGATGGTCATGTCGGTGCCGGCCTTGTGGGTCAGGGTGGCGGTGTAGGTGATCTGGCCACCTTCCTCGACGTTGCCAGTAGCGCTCAGGGACAGACCGGTCTCGTTCTGAGTGTCCGGGCTATCGGTCACGGTGATGGTGGTTTCACCCGAGGTTTCCAGCTTCTCGAAGTTGCCGCCGCTGGTGCCGGTGATGCTGTTGGTCAGGTCGGCGTTACTGGTGTGCACGTTGTCCGGTGCGGTGTACTGCACGGTGCCGGAGGTGGCATTGACCGGGATGGTGATGCTCTGGCCGTTGGCCAGGGTGATCACCAGCGGGGTACCGGTAACCGGGGCGCTGACGGTGGCGGTGTAGGTAATCACGCCGCCTTCGCCGATGGTGGTGACGTCGGCGGTGAGTTTGACTGTCGAGGTGTCGTAGGTGTCAGCGACATCGGTAACGGCTGGAGTGGTATCTACCACCAGGTTCTCGAAATCACCGCCATCGGTGCTCTCGATGGTGGCTTCGACCTTGCCGGCGTCGAGGTAGACGTCGTCCGTCGGTGCATCGAAGAGCACGCTGCCCTGGGTTTCGCCTGCCTTGATCTCGATGACCGCCCCGTTGTCCAGGGTGATGGTCATGTCGGTGCCAGCCTTGTTGGTCAGGGTGGCGGTGTAGGTGATCTGGCCGCCTTCCTGGACCGACTTGGACGCGGTCAGGGACAGACCCGTCTCGTTCTGAGTGTCCGGGCTATCGGTCACGGTGATGGTGGTTTCACCCGAGGTTTCCAGCTTCTCGAAGTTGCCACCGCTGGTGCCGGTGATGCTGTTGCTCAGGTCCAAGTTGCTGGTGTGGACGTTGTCCGGAGCGGTGTATTGCACGGTACCGGAGGTGGCATTGACCGGAATGGTGATGCTCTGACCGTTGGCCAGGGTGATCACCAGCGGGGTACCGGTAACCGGAGAGCTGACGGTGGCGGTGTAGGTAATCACACCGCCTTCGCCGATGGTGGTCACGTCGGCAGTCAGCTTGACTGTCGAGGTGTCGTAGGTGTCAGCGACATCGGTAACGGCTGGAGTGGTATCTACCACCAGGTTCTCGAAGTCACCGCCATCGGTGCTCTCGATCGTTGCTTCGACCTTGCCAGCGTCGAGGTAGACGTCGTCCGTCGGTGCATCGAAGAGCACACTGCCCTGGGTTTCGCCGGCCTTGATCTCGATGACCGCCCCGTTATCCAGGGTGATGGTCATGTCGGTGCCGGCCTTGTGGGTCAGGGTGGCGGTGTAGGTGATCTGGCCGCCTTCCTGGACCGACTTGGACGCGGTCAGGGACAGACCCGTCTCGTTCTGAGTGTCCGGGCTATCGGTCACGGTGATGGTGGTTTCACCCGAGGTTTCCAGCTTCTCGAAGTTGCCACCGCTGGTGCCGGTGATGCTGTTGCTCAGGTCCAAGTTGCTGGTGTGGACGTTGTCCGGAGCGGTGTATTGCACGGTACCGGAGGTGGCATTGACCGGAATGGTGATGCTCTGACCGTTGGCCAGGGTGATCACCAGCGGGGTACCGGTAACCGGAGAGCTGACGGTGGCGGTGTAGGTAATCACACCGCCTTCGCCGATGGTGGTCACGTCGGCAGTCAGCTTGACTGTCGAGGTGTCGTAGGTGTCAGCGACATCGGTAACGGCTGGAGTGGTATCTACCACCAGGTTCTCGAAGTCACCGCCATCGGTGCTCTCGATCGTTGCTTCGACCTTGCCAGCGTCGAGGTAGACGTCGTCCGTCGGTGCATCGAAGAGCACACTGCCCTGGGTTTCGCCGGCCTTGATTTCGATGACCGCCCCGTTGTCCAGGGTGATGGTCATGTCGGTGCCAGCCTTGTTGGTCAAGGTGGCGGTGTAAGTGATCTGGCCACCTTCCTCGACGTTGCCAGTAGCGCTCAGGGACAGACCCGTCTCGTTCTGAGTGTCCGGGCTATCGGTCACGGTGATGGTGGTTTCACCCGAGGTTTCGAGCTTCTCGAAGTTGCCGCCGCTGGTGCCGGTGATGCTGTTGGTCAGGTCCAGGTTGCTGGTGTGCACGTTATCCGGTGCGGTGTATTGCACGGTGCCGGAGGTGGCATTGACCGGGATGGTGATGCTTTGGCCGTTGGCCAGGGTGATCACCAGCGGGGTGCCGGTAACCGGGGAACTGACGGTGGCGGTGTAGGTAATCACGCCGCCTTCACCGATGGTGGTCACGTCGGCGGTCAGTTTGACCGTCGAGGTGTCGTAGGTGTCAGCGACGTCGGTCACAGCTGGAGTGGTGTCCACCACCAGGTTCTCGAAATCACCGCCATCGGTGCTTTCGATGGTCGCTTCGACCGTGTCGGCATCAAGGTAGACGTCGTCCGTCGGTGCATCGAAGAGCACGCTGCCCTGGGTTTCGCCTGCCTTGATCTCGATGACCGCCCCGTTGTCCAGGGTGATGGTCATGTCGGTGCCAGCCTTGTTGGTCAGGGTGGCGGTGTAGGTGATCTGGCCGCCTTCCTGGACCGACTTGGACGCGGTCAGGGACAGACCCGTCTCGTTCTGAGTGTCCGGGCTATCGGTCACGGTGATGGTGGTTTCACCCGAGGTTTCCAGCTTCTCGAAGTTGCCACCGCTGGTGCCGGTGATGCTGTTGCTCAGGTCCAAGTTGCTGGTGTGGACGTTGTCCGGAGCGGTGTATTGCACGGTACCGGAGGTGGCATTGACCGGAATGGTGATGCTCTGACCGTTGGCCAGGGTGATCACCAGCGGGGTACCGGTAACCGGAGAGCTGACGGTGGCGGTGTAGGTAATCACACCGCCTTCGCCGATGGTGGTCACGTCGGCAGTCAGCTTGACTGTCGAGGTGTCGTAGGTGTCAGCGACATCGGTAACGGCTGGAGTGGTATCTACCACCAGGTTCTCGAAGTCACCGCCATCGGTGCTCTCGATCGTTGCTTCGACCTTGCCAGCGTCGAGGTAGACGTCGTCCGTCGGTGCATCGAAGAGCACGCTGCCCTGGGTTTCGCCTGCCTTGATCTCGATGACCGCCCCGTTGTCCAGGGTGATGGTCATGTCGGTGCCAGCCTTGTTGGTCAGGGTGGCGGTGTAGGTGATCTGGCCGCCTTCCTGGACCGACTTGGACGCGGTCAGGGACAGACCCGTCTCGTTCTGAGTGTCCGGGCTATCGGTCACGGTGATGGTGGTTTCACCCGAGGTTTCCAGCTTCTCGAAGTTGCCACCGCTGGTGCCGGTGATGCTGTTGCTCAGGTCCAAGTTGCTGGTGTGGACGTTGTCCGGAGCGGTGTATTGCACGGTACCGGAGGTGGCATTGACCGGAATGGTGATGCTCTGACCGTTGGCCAGGGTGATCACCAGCGGGGTACCGGTAACCGGAGAGCTGACGGTGGCGGTGTAGGTAATCACACCGCCTTCGCCGATGGTGGTCACGTCGGCAGTCAGCTTGACTGTCGAGGTGTCGTAGGTGTCAGCGACATCGGTAACGGCTGGAGTGGTATCTACCACCAGGTTCTCGAAGTCACCGCCATCGGTGCTCTCGATCGTTGCTTCGACCTTGCCAGCGTCGAGGTAGACGTCGTCCGTCGGTGCATCGAAGAGCACACTGCCCTGGGTTTCGCCGGCCTTGATCTCGATGACCGCCCCGTTATCCAGGGTGATGGTCATGTCGGTGCCGGCCTTGTGGGTCAGGGTGGCGGTGTAGGTGATCTGGCCACCTTCCTCGACGTTGCCAGTAGCGCTCAGGGACAGACCGGTCTCGTTCTGAGTGTCCGGGCTATCGGTCACGGTGATGGTGGTTTCACCCGAGGTTTCCAGCTTCTCGAAGTTGCCGCCGCTGGTGCCGGTGATGCTGTTGGTCAGGTCGGCGTTACTGGTGTGCACGTTGTCCGGTGCGGTGTACTGCACGGTGCCGGAGGTGGCATTGACCGGGATGGTGATGCTCTGGCCGTTGGCCAGGGTGATCACCAGCGGGGTACCGGTAACCGGGGCGCTGACGGTGGCGGTGTAGGTAATCACGCCGCCTTCGCCGATGGTGGTGACGTCGGCGGTGAGTTTGACTGTCGAGGTGTCGTAGGTGTCAGCGACATCGGTAACGGCTGGAGTGGTATCTACCACCAGGTTCTCGAAATCACCGCCATCGGTGCTCTCGATGGTGGCTTCGACCTTGCCGGCGTCGAGGTAGACGTCGTCCGTCGGTGCATCGAAGAGCACACTGCCCTGGGTTTCGCCGGCCTTGATCTCGATGACCGCCCCGTTATCCAGGGTGATGGTCATGTCGGTGCCGGCCTTGTGGGTCAGGGTGGCGGTGTAGGTGATCTGGCCACCTTCCTCGACGTTGCCAGTAGCGCTCAGGGACAGACCCGTCTCGTTCTGAGTATCCGGGCTATCGGTCACGGTGATGGTGGTTTCACCCGAGGTTTCCAGCTTCTCGAAGTTGCCGCCGCTGGTGCCGGTGATGCTGTTGCTCAGGTCCAGGTTGCTGGTGTGCACGTTATCCGGTGCGGTGTACTGCACGGTGCCGGAGGTGGCATTGACCGGGATGGTGATGCTCTGGCCGTTGGCCAGGGTGATCACCAGCGGGGTACCGGTAACCGGGGCGCTGACGGTGGCGGTGTAGGTAATCACGCCGCCTTCGCCGATGGTGGTGACGTCGGCGGTGAGTTTGACTGTCGAGGTGTCGTAGGTGTCAGCGACATCGGTAACGGCTGGAGTGGTATCTACCACCAGGTTCTCGAAATCACCGCCATCGGTGCTCTCGATGGTGGCTTCGACCTTGCCGGCGTCGAGGTAGACGTCGTCCGTCGGTGCATCGAAGAGCACACTGCCCTGGGTTTCGCCGGCCTTGATCTCGATGACCGCCCCGTTATCCAGGGTGATGGTCATGTCGGTGCCGGCCTTGTGGGTCAGGGTCGCAGTGTAGGTGATCTGGCCACCTTCCTCGACGTTGCCAGTAGCGCTCAGGGACAGACCGGTCTCGTTCTGAGTGTCCGGGCTATCAGTCACGGTGATCGTGGTTTCACCCGAGGTTTCCAGCTTCTCGAAGTTGCCACCGCTGGTGCCGGTGATGCTGTTGGTCAGGTCGGCGTTACTGGTGTGCACGTTGTCCGGCGCGGTGTACTGCACGGTGCCGGAGGTGGCATTGACCGGGATGGTGATGCTCTGACCGTTGGCCAGGGTGATCACCAGTGGGGTGCCGGTAACCGGGGAACTGACGGTAGCGGTGTAGGTGATCACGCCGCCTTCACCGATGGTGGTGACGTCGGCGGTGAGTTTGACTGTCGAGGTGTCGTAGGTGTCAGCGACATCGGTAACGGCTGGAGTGGTATCTACCACCAGGTTCTCGAAGTCACCGCCATCGGTGCTCTCGATCGTTGCTTCGACCTTGCCAGCGTCGAGGTAGACGTCGTCCGTCGGTGCATCGAAGAGCACACTGCCCTGGGTTTCGCCGGCCTTGATCTCGATGACCGCCCCGTTATCCAGGGTGATGGTCATGTCGGTGCCGGCCTTGTGGGTCAGGGTGGCGGTGTAGGTGATCTGGCCACCTTCCTCGACGTTGCCAGTAGCGCTCAGGGACAGACCCGTCTCGTTCTGAGTATCCGGGCTATCGGTCACGGTGATGGTGGTTTCACCCGAGGTTTCCAGCTTCTCGAAGTTGCCGCCGCTGGTGCCGGTGATGCTGTTGGTCAGGTCCAGGTTGCTGGTGTGCACGTTATCCGGCGCGGTGTACTGCACGGTGCCGGAGGTGGCATTGACCGGGATGGTGATGCTCTGGCCGTTGGCCAGGGTGATCACCAGCGGGGTGCCGGTAACCGGGGAACTGACGGTGGCGGTGTAGGTGATCACGCCGCCTTCGCCGATGGTGGTGACGTCGGCGGTGAGTTTGACTGTCGAGGTGTCGTAGGTGTCAGCGACATCGGTAACGGCTGGAGTGGTATCTACCACCAGGTTCTCGAAGTCACCGCCATCGGTGCTTTCGATGGTCGCTTCGACCGTGTCGGCATCAAGGTAGACGTCGTCGGTAGGCGCATCGACGGTGACGGTGCCGCTGGTCTCGCCAGCCTTGATCTCGATGACTGCGCCGTTGCTCAGGGTCACAGTCATCGCCGTACCGGCTGGGTTGGTCAGCGTCGCGGTGTAGGTGATCTGGCCGCCTTCCTCGACGTTGCCAGTAGCGCTCAGAGACAGACCGGTAGAAGCCTCGGTATCCGGGCCATCGGTCACGGTGGTCACCGGGTTGCCGGTGGTTTCCAGCTTCTCGTAGTTACCACCGGTAGTGCTGGTGATGCTGTTGGTCAGGTCCGGGTTGGTGGTGTGGACGTTGTCGGGTGCAACGAACTCGACCGAACCGCTGCTTTGGCCAACGGGAATAGTGATCTGCTGACCATTGGCCAGGTTGATGATCAGCGCCGAACCGGTAACCGGTGCGGTCACCGAAGCGGTGTAGGTCACCACGCCGCCTTCAGCGACGCTCGGGGTCGCGGTCAGGGTGACGGTCGAGGTGTTGATGGTGTCGGTCACCTCGGTTACCGCCGGCACTTCGCTGACCACCAGGTTTTCAAAGTTGCCGCCATCGGCCTTGTCGATGGTCACGCCAACACTGCCGGCATCGATGTACACGTCGTCGCCAGGTGCCGCCACGCTGACGCTGCCTTCGGTCTGGCCAGCGGCAATGGTGATCACCGCGCCGTTGCTCAGGGTCACCGTTACCGGGGTGCCGGCCGGGTTGGTCAGGGTCGCGGTGTAGATGATCTGGCCGCCCTCGGCGACGGTGCCGGTGGCCGTCAGGCTCAGGCCGGTATTGTCGAGCGAGTCGGTGATGGTAGTAACGGCCGGGTTCGGGTCCGACACCAGGTTTTCGAAGTTGCCGCCCGTGGCCCCGGTGATGGTAGTGCTGACGCTGCTACCGTTGTTGTAGACGTCGTTCGGTGGCGTCTGCACGTCGACGGTGCCGCTAGTCTGCCCGGCGCCGATGGTGATGGTGGTGCCGTTGGACAGGGTGACGGTCACCGGCGTCTGGGCTGGATTGGTCAGGGTGGCGGTGTAAGTGATCACGCCACCTTCGGTGATACTCGGGTTCGCGCTCAGGGTGACCGTGGTGGTGTCGACGGTGTCGGTGATCTGGGTAACCGCCGGGGTGGTGTCCGGGGTGATGATCAGGCCGGCGCCACCGCTGGTGCCGGTAATGGTCGCAGAAATCTCGCTGCCATCCACGTACACGGTGTCGTTTGGTGCAATGGTCACGCTGACGCTGCCGGTGGTCTGCCCGGCGCTGATGACGATGACCTGGCCGTTGGACAAGGTAACGGTCAGGTCAGTCAGCGGCGGCTGGCCCAACGTAGCGGTGTAGATGATCACACCACCGGCCTCGGTGATCGACGGCGTGGCGGTCAGGGTCAGGCCGGATTCGCGCGTAGGCGTGGTGGTGTTCGCGTTGTTGGCATCGTCAAGGCCGCCCAGGTCCAGACGGTTGTCATCTGTGGCAAAACCGATAGGGGCAGTCGGGAAACCGATGGTCGGATCAACCGAGCCTGCCGTGGCATCCAGCATGACGAAACTGTGGCCACCACCGGCAGCACCACCAGAGCCTGCAGCCGAAGGGCCGGCCGCAGTGGCTTCCAGTTCGGTGGTCGGGTCGGCACCAGCAGCAATAGCTTGTTGCAATTCTTCGACCGAAGGCGCGGCCTGCGCGGTAGCAGCCGAAAGGTCGGTGCTGCTGTCTGGCGCGTCAGCGCTCCATTGCGTATCGCGGCCCAGATCCAGCGTGCGGCCGTCGGCCAACTCCAGGGTTACAGCGCCTGCCAGGCCGGTCAGCACCTGCTCGCCAGCAAGCAGGCGGTCACCTTCGATGAGGACGCGCCGAGCCCCTTCCGGGGATACGGCGATGACTTGACCAACAATGCTTTTGACGATGGCAACAACGCTGCTCATTGGACTCTCCGAATACCCGTATCAGTTGGCTTCCATGCCCAGTCGGCGCTGATTTGCCGCATTCCGATGGGTATGTATCAAATGTTATTTTGACGCAAAATCCGTCAAATATTTGTCTATATTTTTTGGCTATTAACTTTATGCCAAACTATTGACCTTCCTGCCGCCATCCTAAACAATCAACACCGTAATGTCACATTGATATTTAAGCGGCTGCCACCCTTCCTACGTACGCTCGAGTACCCCTTCGGAAGTTTCCGACAGAACGTCAAGCTGGTTGCCATTTTCGAATGCAGCAACGTCCTTTTGCTGTGATCTGGGACAAGAGGTCCCTAGGAAAAACGTCTCATGCGCGCGTCATTGTTCACTGCTCTTCCTTTCGCCCTTGCTGCCAGTTTCGCTCAAGCACAAAGCCTGCCTGAAGCCATGCAAAAAGCCCTTGAGGTGCATCCGGAAATCCAGGCCGGGGTTAACAGCCGTATCGCGGCCGACTACCAACTGCGTGCTGCCAAGGGCGGCTATCTGCCGAAGGTCGATGTGCTGGCAGGTTACGGCCGCGAAGGGACCGACAGTCCGAGCACGGGCAACCGCTGGGAAACCCTCAACCGCGGTGAATCCAGCCTGCGTCTGCGGCAAATGGTTTTTGACGGTTTTGCCACCTCCAGCGAAGTAGGGCGTCAACAAGCCACCGTTAACTCGCGCGCTTACTCCTTGCTCGGTGCCTCCGAGCGCACCGCGCTGACCGTCGCCCAGGTTTACCTGGACGTCCTCACCCGTCGCGAAATGGTGCGCCTGGCTGAAGACAACCTGCGCAGCCACGAACGCATCTACGACCAGATCAAGCTGCGCACAGCCCGCGGCGTGGGGCGTCTGGCTGACCTCGACCAGGCCGAAGCGCGTCTGGCTCAGGCCCGTAACAACCTGATTACCGAGCAGACCAACCTGGCAGACGCCAAGACCAACTACCTGAGCGTGGTTGGCCAGATGCCGGACGAGCTGAGCGCCCCTGCGCCGTTTATCGACCTGCTGCCAGCCAACCTCGACGAAGCCCGGCAACAAATGGTCGAAAGCAGCCCGATCCTGCGTTCGGCGGAGTCCGATATCGCGGCGGCGGAAAAACAATACGAGGCGGCAAAGTCTACGTTCTATCCACGTTTCGATGCAGAACTCGGACGGACGGCCGATAACGATATCGATGGCATGAACGGCCACAACAACGAATGGCAGGCTATGCTGCGTATGAGCTTCAACCTGTATAACGGTGGGAGCAACAAGGCCGATCTGGAATCCAAGTCGTACCAGACCAACCAGGCGCTGGACATTCGTAACAATGCCTTGCGCCAGCTCAATGAAGAACTAGGCCTGGCATGGAATGCTATGGATAACGCCAACGCGCAATTGCCTATTGCCCAGCAATACGTCGACTACAGCAACAACGTGCGCAGCGCCTACCAGAAGCAATTCAGCCTGGGCGAACGGACGTTGCTCGACTTGCTCGATAGTGAGAACGAGCTCTTCACCGCTCAGCGTCGCCTGGCCGAGGTGAAGAACAGCCAAGTGTTTACTCAATATCGAATCAAGGCGACCATTGGCCAACTGCTCAAGAGCCAGGGCGTTGTCGCGCCAATGGCCTCCGTTGTGCAAAACGATATGAAACCGAAGGTCAGCCTGCCAGGCATGAACTGAGGTTCACCTTAATCTCCAACCGTAATCATCAAGAGAAACCGCGTGGAATCAGAAGTCAGTCGAGTCCAACTCAGCCATGATCCACGCAGTCAGCACGATGATCCGTTGCTGGACAGCCTGCTGTCCCTCTGTGTGTTGCACCAGAAGCCCGCCAGCCGGGCAATGCTGACCACCGGTCTGCCATTGCCGGCCCAGCGCCTGAGCCCGGAGCTGCTGCCGCGTGCGGCGGCCCGTGCCGGTCTGCAGGGGCGTCTGTTGCAACGCAAGCTGGAGCAGATACCGGGCATCGCCATGCCGGCGATGCTGCTGCTCAAGGATGGTCGCAGCACGGTGTTGCTCGGTTGGGAGAATGACGACACCGCGCGGCTGTTGCTCAGCGAGAGCGACGGCGGCGAGGTGCATGTCAGCCGCGAGGCGTTGCAGAGTGACTACAGCGGGCGGGTGTTCTTCGCCCAACCGCAGCACAAGTTCGACGTCAATCACGGCAACCTGATTCCCCGCGCCCGCTCCTGGTTCCGCGACACGCTCAAGCGCAGCCGCTGGCTGTACATCGATGCCATCGCCGCCAGCCTGGTGATCAACCTGATCGCCCTGGCCGCGCCGCTGTTCGTCATGAACGTCTACGACCGCGTGGTGCCCAACCAGGCGACCGCGACCCTGTGGGTGCTGGCTGTCGGTATCTGCGGCGCCTATATCTTCGACCTGATCCTCAAAGGCCTGCGCAGCTTGTGCCTTGACCTTGCCGGGAAAAAGACCGACCTGATCATCTCCGCCACGCTGTTCGAGCGCATCGTCGGCATGGCGATGAAATACCGTCCGGCGCGGGTCGGCAGCTTTGCCCAGAACATTCACGAATTCCAGGGGCTGCGCGATTTCCTCGCCTCGCTGACCCTGACCAGCCTGATCGACCTGCCGTTTACCCTGCTGATCCTGCTGGTGATCGCCATCATCGGCGGCCATCTGGTGTGGATTCCGATCATTGCCTTCCCGCTCGCCCTGGGCATTGGCTACGCCCTGCAGAAGCCCTTGGTGGCGACGCTGGAGCGGACCATGGCCCTGGCGTCCGAGCGCCAGTCGAGCCTGATCGAAACCCTGGCCGGTCTTGATGCGGTCAAGGTCAACAACGCCGAAAGCGAACGCCAGTACATGTGGGAGCAGACCATCGGCACCCTCAGCCGTCTGGAGCTGCGGGTCAAGGTGCTGTCGGGTCTGGCGATGAACATCACCTTGCTGATCCAGCAACTGGCCGGGGTGGCGCTGATCTGTGCCGGTGTTTACCAGATCATTGCCGGCAACCTCAGCATGGGTGGCCTGATTGCCTGCTACATGCTCAGTGGCCGTGCCCTCGGCCCGCTGGCGCAACTGTCCGGCTTGTTGACCCGCTACCAGCAGGCCAAGGTCACCATGGTTTCGACCGACCAGATGATGGAGCTGCCACAAGAGCGCAACTTCGAAGAGCGCCCGCTGAGCCGCCAGGTGCTGCAGGGTGCAATCGAGTTCCGCAACATTGATTTCACCTACCCGAACCAGCAGAACCTGGCGCTCAAAGGCGTCAGCCTGAGCATCCGGCCGGGTGAGAAAATCGGCATCATCGGCCGAAGCGGCTCGGGCAAGAGCTCGCTGGCCAAGCTGATCGTCGGCCTGTACGAAGCCGACGGCGGTTCGCTGCTGGTCGACGGCGTGGACATCCGCCAGATCGACGTCAGTGAACTGCGCCACAACATCGGCTATGTGCCCCAGGATATCCAGCTGATGGCCGGCACCCTGCGTGACAACCTGGTCAGTGGTGCGCGTTACGTCGAGGACGAAATGGTCCTGCAGGCCGCAGAACTGTCAGGTGTCCATGAATTCGCCCGCTTGCATCCGCAGGGCTATGAACTGCAGGTCGGCGAGCGTGGCCAGAACCTATCGGGCGGTCAGCGCCAGAACGTTGCCCTGGGCCGGGCGCTGTTGCTCAACCCACAGATCCTGCTGCTCGACGAGCCTACCAGCTCCATGGACAACACCGGCGAAGAGCGTCTCAAGCAGCGCCTGCAAGCCGTCATTGAAAGCAAGACCGTGGTCCTGGTCACCCACCGGGCATCGTTGTTGTCTCTGGTCGATCGCTTGATCGTCGTCGATCGCGGACAGATTGTTGCGGATGGCCCGAAAGCCGCCGTCATGGATGCGCTGAAGAAGGGGCAGATCAGTGTTGCATAAGATCGATATGGGTCAGGTCAAGGACAGCCTGCGCAAGTACTTCAAAGGCTCCGAGTCGCTCAGCGGCCAGCCGCTGCCCGAGGTCAACAAGGCCCTCATCGAGGATGCGCCGCGTATCGTGCGCATGACCATCTGGGGCGTAATCGCGTTCTTCCTGTTCCTTGGAATATGGGCCAACTTCGCGATCATCGACGAAGTCACCCGGGGTGAGGGCAAGGCGATTCCGTCGTCCAAGCTGCAGAAAATCCAGAACCTGGAAGGCGGCATCGTTGCGCAGATCTTTGCCAAAGAAGGCCAGATCGTCGAAGCGGGCGACCCTTTGCTGCGTCTGGACGATACCCGTTTTGTATCCAACGTCGGCGAGACCGAAGCGGATCGCCTGGCCATGGCCTTGCGTGTAGAGCGCCTGAGTGCCGAGGTCGAAGACCGTCCGCTGAAGATCGACGAAGAGATTCGCAAGGCTGCGCCAAGCCAGGCGGCCAACGAAGACGCCTTGTACCAGAGCCGTCGTCAGCAATTGCAGAGCGAAATCGGCGGCTTGCAGGAGCAACTGGTGCAGCGCCAGCAGGAACTGCGCGAGTTCAGCTCCAAGCAGGCCCAATACCGCAATAGCCTGCAGTTGCTGCGTCAGGAGATCAGCATGTCCGAGCCGCTGGTGGCCCAGGGCGCAATCTCGCAGGTTGAAGTGCTGCGCCTCAAGCGTGCCGAAGTGGAAAACCGCGGTCAGCTCGATGCCACCTCGCTGGCCATCCCGCGGGCCGAGTCGGCGATCAAGGAAGTCGAGCGCAAGATCGATGAGACCCGTGGCAAGTTTCGCAGCGATGCCCTCACTCAGCTCAACGAGGCGCGCACCGACCTGAGCAAGGCGCAAGCCACTGGCAAGGCCCTGGATGACCGGGTCAACCGGACCCTGGTCACCTCACCGGTGCGCGGTATCGTCAAGCAGCTGCTGGTCAACACTGTCGGCGGTGTGATTCAGCCGGGCAGCGACCTGGTCGAAATCGTACCGCTGGATGACACCCTGCTGGTTGAAGCGCGTATCCGCCCGCAAGACATCGCTTTCCTGCATCCCGGCCAGGAAGCCATGGTCAAGTTCACTGCCTATGACTTCACCATCTATGGCGGCCTGAAAGCCAAGCTGGAACAGATCGGCGCCGACACCATTACCGATGAAGACAACAACACCTTCTACGTGATCAAGCTGCGTACCGATCGCAGTCACCTGGGCACGGATGAAAACCCGTTGTTGATCATTCCGGGCATGGTCGCCTCGGTGGATATCATCACTGGCAAGAAGAGCGTGCTGAGCTACCTGCTCAAGCCGATCATTCGTGCCCGGGCTGAGGCGCTGCGCGAGCGTTAACAGCATCGCGGGGCAAGCCCTGAAGCCCACCATATGCTTATTCAATAAAGATATTTAAATTATCTCTCTTATGACTTTATAGTCACTTCCCTGCGTACCTGCCGACCAATCGGCGCGCCGCACGACCGAACCAACACGGAACCCCGTGAGTTTCTGATCGATGCGCGCACCTTTGGGCGCGCTCTGCGTGGGAGTGAATCATGTCAGCGGCCTCCAGCGTCTTGTCACCTGTCGACAGCGCACAACAACAACGCTTCGAAATTCGTCCTTTCTCCGGTGCCGTCGGTGCCGAAATCATCGGCCTGGACCTGTCCCGTGCAGTCACCACCGAAGACTTCGCCCGGATTCACCGCGCGCACCTAGACCACCATGTGCTGGTGTTTCGCGACCAGCACATCACCCCCGAACAACAGATTGCCTTCAGCCGCCGCTTCGGTGTGCTGCAGATCCATGTGCTCAAGCAGTTCCTGCTGGCCGGCCACCCGGAAATCCTCATCGTCTCCAACATTGTCGAGAACGGCCAGAACATTGGCCTGGGCGATGCCGGCAAGTTCTGGCACTCAGACCTGTCGTACAAGGAGCTGCCGAGCCTGGGCTCGATGCTGCATGCCCAGGAGCTGCCGAACGAAGGCGGCGACACCCTGTTCGCCGACATGCACAAGGCCTGGGACGGCTTGCCTGAAGCCCTGCGCACTGCCGTGCAAGACCGTAGCGCGGCGCACTCCTACACCGCGCGCTACAGCGAAACAAAATTCGAAGGCAACTGGCGCCCGACGCTGACGGCCGAGCAACTGGCCCAGGTGCAGGAAGTGATTCACCCGGTGGTGCGCACGCACCCGGAGAACGGCCGCAAGGCCCTGTTCGTCAGTGAAGGCTTTACCACCCGCATCGTTGGCCTGCCCGAAGACGAAAGCCGGCAGATCCTCGCCGAACTCCATGCCCACAGCGTGCTGGAACAGAACATCTACCGCCACCAGTGGCAGCCACGTGACCTGGTGTTCTGGGACAACCGCTCGCTGATCCACCTGGCCGCCGGCTGCCCTGCGCACCTGCGCCGCAAGCTGTACCGCACCACCATCCAGGGCGATGCCCCGTTCTGACACGTATCGAGGAGTACAGCATGCGCAAGTCAATCAGCCGCCTGGCGGCCAGTATCGGTCTGGGTGTCAGCCTGCTCGCCGGCAGCCTGGTAGCCCCGGCAACCGCCCAGGCCGAAGGTGAAATCCGTATCGCCGAACAATTCGGCATCGTTTATCTGCTGCTCAACGTGGTGCGCGATCAGAACCTGATCGAGAAACACGGCAATGAGCAGGGCATCGACATCAAGGTCGACTGGACACAACTGTCCGGCGGCGCCGCGATCAACGATGCCTTGCTGTCCGGCTCGATCGATATCGCCGGAGCCGGAGTCGGCCCGCTGTTGACCATCTGGGACCGCACCCAGGGGCGGCAGAACGTCAAGGCCGTAGCGTCGCTGGGTAACTTCCCGTACTACCTGGTCAGCAACAACCCCAATGTAAAGACCATCGCCGACTTCAGCGAGAAGGACCGTATCGCCTTGCCGGCCGTGGGGGTCTCGGTACAGTCGCGTTTCCTCCAGTACGCTGCGGCCAAACAGTGGGGGGACAAGGAGTACAACCGCCTCGACAAGTACACCCTGGCCGTTCCGCACCCTGACGCTACCGCCGCCTTGCTGGCCGGTGGTACCGAGCTCAATGCGCACTTCTCCAACCCGCCGTTCCAGGACCAGGTGCTGGCCAACAAGGACGTGCACGTCGTGCTCAACACCTACGACCTGCTCGGGCCGAACTCGCCAACCGTGTTGTTCGCCACCGAGAAATTCCGCAAGGACAACCCGAAAACCTACAAGGCCTTTGTCGATGCCCTGGCCGAGGCCGCGGATTTCGCCCAGAACGACAAGGCGGCCGCGGCCGATACCTACATCCGCGTGACCAAGGCCAAGATCGACCGCGAAGCGCTGCTCAAGATCATCGACAACCCGCAGTACGAGTTCAGCGTCACGCCGAAAAACACCTACCCGCTGGCCGAGTTCCTCTACCGCGTGGGCGCGATCAAGCACAAACCCGACTCCTGGAAAGACTACTTCTTCCAGGACGAGACACCGCTGCAAGGGAGCTGAAGCGCATGAACACCCCATTGCAAGGCCACACGGTCAGCAAGTTGAGCAGCGTCGCCACGCCGCCGCTGCTGCAGGTGGATAACGTCAGCCTGGAGTACCGCACCGCGCAACGCGTGGTGCGGGCCACGCACCAGGTCAGTTTCGAAGTGGACAAGGCTGATCGCTTTGTCCTGCTCGGCCCCTCCGGTTGCGGCAAGTCGACGCTGCTCAAGGCGGTCGCCGGTTTTATCGAGCCGCAGGAAGGGCAGATCCGCCTGCAGGGCCAGGCGGTGCATGGCCCGGGCCCGGACCGGATCGTGGTGTTCCAGGAGTTTGACCAACTCCCACCGTGGAAAACTGTCAAACAGAACGTGATGTTCCCGTTGCTGGCGTCCGCCACGCTCAAGCGCAAGGAGGCCGAAGCGCGTGCCTTGCATTACCTGGATAAAGTCGGCTTGGGCGGTTTTGCCGATGCCTATCCGCATACCCTGTCAGGCGGCATGAAAGCCCGAGTGGCGATAGCTCGCGCATTGGCCATGCAGCCGAAAATCCTGTTGATGGACGAACCTTTCGCCGCCCTCGACGCCCTGACCCGGCGCAAGATGCAGGAAGAGTTGCTGCTGCTTTGGGAAGAGGTGCGTTTCACCTTGCTGTTCGTCACCCACTCGATTGAAGAAGCATTGGTGGTGGGCAATCGCATCCTTTTGCTGTCGCCTCATCCCGGGCGGGTACGCGCCGAAATCCACAGTCACCAATACGACCTGCAGAGCCTAGGCGCCAGTGATTTCCAGGCCTCGGCGCGACGCATCCATCGCTTGCTGTTCAACGATGACGCGCATGCCGAGCACGACCCGGCACTGGATTTTACCGACATCCGTATTGCCTACTGACCGGGAGAATTGCCATGACCACATCTGTTACGCCGCGTCAGGAATACGAAGTCGTCCTCGAGCCGCTGCTCAGTGTGCCGATCGAACGTGAGCTACCTCTGGGCCAGCGCTTGTGGCAACAGGCCTGGCTGCGCAAGGGGCTGATCCTGGTGCTGCTGGCGGTGGCCTGGGAAGCTATCGCTCGCTACCAGGCTAACGACCTGCTGCTACCCAGCTTCCTGCAGACTGCGGCGGCCCTGTACGACGGCCTGATCACGGGCGAATTGCCGGCCAAGGTCGGCGTTTCCCTGGTGGTGCTGCTCAAGGGATATCTGCTGGGTATTGTCCTCGCGTTCGGCCTGACCACCCTGGCCGTCTCGACCCAGTTCGGCCGTGATCTGCTCAGCACCCTGACTTCGATGTTCAACCCGTTGCCGGCCATTGCCCTGCTGCCGCTGGCCTTGCTCTGGTTCGGTCTGGGCGACAACAGCCTGATTTTCGTCCTGGTGCATTCGGTGCTCTGGGCCCTGGCCCTGAACACCTATGCCGGGTTTCTCGGTGTGTCGGAAACCCTGCGCATGGCCGGGCGCAACTATGGTCTGCGCGGCTTGCGACTGGTGCTGCACATCCTGATCCCGGCGGCGCTGCCGTCGATTCTCTCGGGTCTCAAGATCGGCTGGGCCTTCGCCTGGCGCACCCTGATTGCCGCGGAACTGGTGTTCGGCGCCACCAGTGGCAAAGGCGGACTGGGCTGGTACATCTTTCAGAACCGCAATGAGCTGTACACCGACAAAGTCTTCGCCGGGCTGGCCGTGGTGATCCTGATCGGCCTGCTGGTGGAAAGCCTGGTGTTCAACAACCTGGAGCGCATTACCGTGCGCCGCTGGGGTATGCAGCGCTGACCGGCTCAGGCGCTCTGGTACTGCGCCGCAGCGTTGCTCAGGGTTTCGGCGATCTGCTGGCGCAGGGCCAGGGGCTGTTCGACGATCAGGCCGTCGCCCTGGCTGAGTAACCACCAGCGCAGTTGCCAGCCGTTGCTCACCGTCGCACGCAGGCAGTGGCCGTGCTCCAGCTGGGTCAGGTGCATATCCGCTGACAGCGGGGTTGCACGCACCAGGCGCGCCAGGTTGTCGCTGATCCAGGCCTGCAACTCGATCTTGTCGGTATCACCAAACTGCAGGGCATCGCTGCGCAAATAGGCCTGCAGATCAAAGTCGCGCAGGCCTTCGCTGGCGTTGTTGAGCACGCGCAACTGGTGAAAACCGGCATTGGCCGCCCAGTGCCAGCCGTAGGGAATGCTCTTGTCGTTGCGCTCCAACGGAAAAATCAGCGACAGCTCGTTCAAGTCGCGTTCAATGGTGCGCTTGCTGATGGTAAAGCCGGCGTCTTTCAGGCGTGCTACCAGCTCGGCGCTGGTGGTACCGGGTGAACGGCTGGGCAGTTGGCGCAATAACTCCCATTGACGGCTGAGTGTGGCGCGGGTCGTGGCGGAGGGCAAAGTGTGGCGTCCTTGTCTAGGCTTGCGGTTGTAGCATGTTCCTAGTGGAAAGATATGGCAATTGGCCATTTATCTATCGAATCAAGGATGAAGTAGTTGATTTGCCTCAACCGAATCGTTCGCGACAGGTTTTGTCGTGGCTTTGCGCAGAATCACGCCTCATTACTCCTGCCTTCGTTTCGGCGGGTTGTTCAATGAGGATGAACATGTCAGCTGCCAGCAACATTTACCCACTGCTCGAGCGTCTGCTTCCCGAGCGCATCATTGCGGTGTCTGGCCGTTCCAGCCAACTGGAGCGGTTGTACGCCGGTGTGGGTATACCCAGCCAGCGGGCAGCTTTGGGTGAAAGCTTCATCCTGATCAGCCGTCTCGAGGAGGCCAGCGACCTGCAGGCGCTGTACAGCGATCTGCGGGCCCAGGCTCTGGATGGCAGTGTCGCGGCACTCAACGACCTGGGCTGGATCTGGCTCAATGGCAAGTACTGGCGCGCCGACCCGATGCTGGCCGGGCACCTGCTACGCATGGCGGCGTTGCAGGGCAGTGCGCCGGCCTGGTTCAACCTGGGCCAGCAGTATTATTTCGGCAAGGGTGTAGAGGTCGCCTATGCCAGTGCGGCTGAGTATTACCAGCAAGCCTTCGAGCGCGGTCTGGAACAGGCGGCCGCGGCCTTGGGCGATCTCTACGAGGAAGAAATCTGCGACAACGAAGTGCAGGAGTGGAAGGTCGACCTGCACATGGCCTACCACTGGTTCTTGCGCGGCGCCCAGCGCGGCGAGGCGCGCTGTCGTTTTGAAGTCGGCTACCGGCTGCTGCACGGGCAGACCGTGGCAGCCGACCAGAAGGCCGGCGTGTACTGGCTGGAACTGGCGGCCGTGGCCGGGGTGATGCAAGCCGCCGAAGAGCTGGCGGTGCACTTCAGTGTGTCGCAGAACGCCTTGCGCTACCTGTTCTGGCGTGACCAGGCCATCGCCATGGGCAGTTCGCTGGCCCTGACCATGAAGCTCGAAGATCAACTGCAACCCTGAGCGTGGCGCTCGTCAGCCACGCTTGACGGCGGGGGCGATGATCGAAGAATATTGATAGTTAGCAAACTATGAATATAGCGATGACCCTCCCTTCATGACTCTCGATGCACTGCACCTGAACATCAGCAGCGGTATGGTGGTGGCCGGTCGGCACTGGCGGCGGATCTGCCAGGCGACCTTGGCCGGCTACGGTATTTCCGAAGCCTGTGCCATGCCGTTGCTGATGATCGTGCGCCTGGGCGACGGCGTGCACCAGGTGGCGGTGGCCCAGGCCGCCGGCCTTGAAAGCCCCTCGCTGGTACGCCTGCTCGACCAGTTGTGCAACGCCGGGTTTGTCTGCCGCAGTGAAGACCCGGTGGACCGCCGGGCCAAAGCCTTGAGCCTGACCCACAGTGGCCGGGTACTGGCGGAAACCATCGAGGGCGAGCTGGTGCGTTTGCGCCGGGAGGTGCTGCAGGGCATCGATGAAGCCGATCTGCTGGCCACCCTGCGTGTGCTGCGGGCCTTCGAACAGGCCGCGCAGCGCACCCCGGGAGTGTCTTCGTGAAGGACTTTTTCAGCACCCTGCCGCCCGCGCGCGACTGGTTTTACGGCGTGCGTACCTTCGCAGCATCGATGATCGCCCTGTACATCGCCTTGCTCATGCAACTGCCACGGCCTTACTGGGCCATGGCCACGGTGTACATCGTCTCCAGCCCGTTTGTCGGCCCCACCAGTTCCAAGGCGCTGTACCGTGCCATGGGTACCCTGCTGGGCGCGGCTGGCGCGGTGTTCATGGTGCCGCTGCTGGTGCAGACGCCGGTGCTGCTGACCGTGGCCATTGCCCTGTGGACCGGCACCTTGCTGTTTCTTTCTCTGCACCTGCGCACTGCCAACAGCTATGCCCTGATGCTGGCGGGCTACACCTTGCCGATGATCGCCTTGCCGGTGGTCGACGATCCGCTGAGGGTGTTCGACATCGCCTCGTCGCGGGCCCAGGAAATCTGCCTGGGTATCGTCTGTGCCGCGGTGGTCGGGGCGATCTTCTGGCCGCGGCGCCTGACGCCGGTGCTGGTGGGCGCCACCGGCAACTGGTTCAACGAGGCCATTCGCTACAGCGATACTTTTCTGGCCCGCAGCGCATCGGCCGAAACCGTGGGTACCTCGCGCGCTTCGATGGTTGCCACCTTCAACTCCCTGGAGTTGATGATTGGCCAACTGTCCCATGAAGGCGCACGCTCGCAGACGGTGAAAAATGCCCGCGAACTGCGCGGCCGGATGATCCACCTGTTGCCCGTGGTCGATGCGCTGGACGATGCCCTGGTGGCCCTCGAAGCGCGCGCGCCGGCCCAGGCCTCTCAGCTGCAACCGTTGCTGGAGCAGGCTCGTGAATGGTTGAAGAGTACTGCCAGCGACGCCGCGCCGAGCCGCTGGTCAACCCTGCGGGCACAGCTCGAAGCGATGCAGCCCAGCGCCGCCGCCCTCGACGAGCGCGCCGCGCTGCTGCTGTCCAACGCGCTCTACCGCCTGGCCGAGTGGGTCGATCTGTGGCAGGACTGCTGCAGCCTGCAACACGCCATCCGCAATGAAGACCTGTCGCCCTGGCGCGCGGTGTACCGGCATTGGCGCCTGGGCCGGCTGACGCCGTTCTTCGACCGTGGCCTGATGCTCTACTCGGTATTCTCCACCGTGACCGCCATCATCGCCGCCACCACCCTGTGGATCCTCTCGGGCTGGAACGACGGCGGTAGCGCGGTGATTCTGGCCGCCGTGGCCTGCAGCTTCTTTGCCGCGATGGACGACCCGGCGCCGCAGATTTACCGCTTCTTTTTCTGGACGGCGGTGTCGGTGGTGTTCGCCAGCCTCTATCTGTTTCTGGTGCTGCCCAACCTGCACGACTTCCCGATGCTGGTGCTGGCCTTTGCCGTGCCCTTCATCTGCGTCGGTACCCTGACGGTACAGCCGCAGTTCTACCTGGGCACCTTGCTGACCATCGTCAACACCGCCTCGTTCATCAGTATCCAGGGCGCCTACGACGCTAACTTCCTGACCTTCATCAACTCCAACCTGGCCGGGCCGGTGGGGCTGTTGTTCGCCTTCATCTGGACCCTGGTGATGCGGCCGTTCGGCGTCGAGCTGGCGGCCAAGCGCCTGACGCGTTTCAGCTGGCATGACATCGTCGGCATGACCCGGCCTGCGACCCTGGCCGAACATCGGCGCCTCGGCGTGCAGATGCTCGACCGCCTGATGCAGCACCTGCCGCGCCTGACCCAGACCGGCCAGGACACCGGCAGCGCCTTGCGCGATCTGCGCGTGGGCCTGAACCTGCTCGATTTGCTGGCCTATATGCCACGGGTCGGCGCGCTGCCACGCCAGCGCCTGGAGCGAGTGGTGGAGGAGGTCGGTGAACACTTCCAGGCCTGCCTCGACGCCCGTCGTCGCCTGCATGCCCCCGAAGTGCTGCTGCAGAGCATGGAGCGTGCGCGCCGTGCCCTGAACCTCAATGACCTGGCGGATAGCGCCGACGCCCGCGTGCACCTGCTGCATGCCTTGAGCGGCTTGCGCCTGGCGCTGCTGCCAGGTGTCGAGGTGGTGCTGGAACCCTCTGGCGACCAGCCGCAACTGCCTTACGGCATCGATGGAGCGCCCCTGTGATCGGTGAACTGGATATCAGCGGGGTGTTCCTGCCCACGCTGCTGGTGATGATGGTCCTCACCTACCTGATGTTTCTCGGGGTGCACGCCGTGCTTACCCGTGTGCATTTCTACCGCCTGGTCTGGCACCGGGCGTTGTTCAACGTTGCGCTTTACGCCGTGCTGCTCGGCACGGTCGACCACTTTTGCCGAAACCTGATGCTGCCATGAAAAAACCCTTATTGACCCTGGGCCGCGTGGTCCTGACCCTGCTGGTAGTGACGCTGGCGACCGTACTGGTCTGGCAGATGGTCATGTATTACATGTTCGCCCCCTGGACGCGGGACGGGCATATCCGTGCCGACGTGATCCAGATCGCCCCGGACGTGTCCGGGTTGATCCAGCAGGTCGAGGTCCGCGACAACCAGGTGATCAAGCGTGGCGACGTGCTGTTCACTATCGACCAGGACCGATTCAAGCTGGCGCTGCGCCACGCCCAGGCGACCCTGGCCGAGCGCAAGGAAACCCTGGCCCAGGCTCAGCGTGAGGCACGGCGTAACCGTGGCCTGGGCAACCTGGTGGCGCAAGAGCAACTGGAAGAGAGCCAGTCCCGCGAGGCCCGCGCGCAATCGGCGCTGGCCGAAGCCCAGGTCGCGGTGGACGCTGCTCAACTCAACCTCGACCGCTCGGTGGTGCGCAGCCCGGTGGATGGCTACCTCAACGACCGCGCACCGCGTGCCCACGAGTTTGTCAGCGCCGGCAAGCCGGTGCTGGCGGTGGTCGACAGCGCGTCCTACCACGTCGATGGCTATTTCGAAGAAACCAAGCTCGGTGGTATCCACATCGGTCAGGCTGTGGATATCCGCGTGATGGGCGACAACGCCCGCCTGCGTGGGCATGTGCAAAGCTTTGCGGCGGGTATCGAAGACCGAGACCGCACCAGCGGTGCCAACCTGCTGCCCAACGTCAACCCGGCCTTCAGCTGGGTGCGTCTGGCCCAGCGGATTCCGGTGCGGATCGCCTTCGATGAAGTGCCGGCGGACTTTCGCATGATTGCCGGGCGTACCGCGACCGTGTCGATCATTGACGGTAACGGCCAATGAAACGCCTGTCGCTGCTTGGTGTGAGTCTGCTGCTGTCGGCCTGCCAGATGGTCGGGCCGGATTACTCACTGCCCAAGGAGGCGGCGATGCAGCGCGCCGACCTGCAGGGTGAGTTGCGCCAGGATGCCCACAGCGTGGTGTCTGCGCCGGTGCCGCAGAACTGGTGGCATCTGTATCACGATCAGCGTCTGAACACGCTGGTCAGCCAGGCCCTGGCGGCCAACACTGAATTGCGCGTCGCGGCGGCCAATATCGCCCGTGCGCGTGCTCAGGTCGAAGAAGCTCAAGCCCAGGTCGGATTCAACGGCGGGGTAAAACTGGGCGCGCAGCGCTTGCAGGAGTCCGGTGAAGCCTTCCTGCTGCCGGAGAAGGTACCGGTGGCGAACATCGGCGAAGCCATCATCAGCGCGTCCTACCAGTTCGACCTCTGGGGCACCCTCAAGCGTGGCGTCGAGGCTGCCCAGGCCAATGCCGACGCGACCCAGGCCGCTGCCGATACCGCACGCATTACCCTGGTGGCCGACGTGGTGCGCGCCTACACCCAGGTCTGCGCGGCCAACGAGGAGTACCACATCGCGCGTGAGTCGTTGGATCTGCAGGAGCAGAGCGTGAATCTGGTCCAGCGTCTGCGCGACGCCGGGCGTGGCGACGAAACCCAGGTGACCCGTTCGCAGACCCAGTTCAAGTCGCTGCGTGCCGAGCTGCCGCGCTACCAGGCCGCACGCGAGGCGGGCTTGTATACCCTGTCGATGCTGCTGGCCAAACCGGTTGCGCAGTTGCCAGCCGGCACCGCTGATTGCGCCGAGTTGCCGCACATCGCCCAGGTGTTGCCGGTGGGCGATGGCGCCGCGCTGCTCAAGCGGCGTCCGGACATCCGTCAGGCTGAGCGCAGCCTGGCGGCGGCCACGGCGACCATCGGCGTAGCTACCGGTCAGCTCTATCCGGACATCAGCATCGGTGCCCAGGTCGGCACCATCGGTATCCTGGAAAACCTCGGCGAACCGGCGACGAACCGTTGGGGCTTCGGCCCGGCGTTGACCTGGACCGTGCCAACCAATGGTTCGCGTGCACGCATCCGCGAGGCCGAGGCCTCGACCCAGGCGGCGCTGGCGCATTTCGACGGGGTGGTGCTCAACGCCATCCGCGAAACCCAGACCAGCCTGGCGCAATACAGTGCATTGCTGGAGCGGCGTGACGCCCTGGCAGACGCCGAGCGCTCGGCGCAGCAGGCGGCAGATCATACCCACCGTTTCTACCAGGCTGGGCGCGAGTCGTTCCTGGCTGATCTGCAGGCGACGCGGACCTATACCGATATGCGTGCGCAACTGGCCATGGCCAATACTCAGGTGGCGATGGGGCAGATCGGGCTATTCCTCGCCTTGGGTGGTGGCTGGTAGGTCACTGCCTGTGGGAGCGGGCTTGCCCCGCGATGCGATCTGACAGATACACCGCAATCGCGGGGCAAGCCCGCTCCCACCGAGTCCCCCCAAAGGCACTATCACTTATCCACAAACCCCTTGAGCATCTCGATCGGCAACGGAAAGACGATCGTCGACGACTTGTCCCCGGCGATCGTGCCCAGGGTCTGCATATACCGCAGCTGCATGGCCCCCGACTGGCGCCCGAGCATTTCTGCCGCCTGCATCAGTTTCTCCGAGGCCTGCAGTTCTCCTTCGGCATGGATCACCTTGGCCCGCCGCTCGCGCTCGGCTTCGGCCTGGCGGGCAATGGCGCGGATCATCGATTCATTGAGGTCGACATGCTTGATCTCGACGTTGGCCACCTTGATGCCCCAGGCGTCGGTTTGCGCGTCCAGTACCTGGCGGATATCCAGGTTCAGGCGCTCACGCTCAGCCAGCAACTCATCCAGCTCATGCTTGCCGAGCACCGCGCGCAAGGTGGTCTGCGCCAGCTGGCTGGTGGCCATGAGAAAGTCTTCGACCTGGATGATCGCCTTCTGCGGGTCGAGCACGCGAAAGTACAGCACGGCATTGACCTTGACCGAGACGTTGTCACGGGTGATCACATCCTGCGGCGGCACATCGAGGACCACGGTACGCAGGTCGACCCGGACCATTTGCTGGACCCCGGGAATCAGCAGCACCAACCCCGGCCCCTTGACCCGCCAGAAACGCCCGAGCTGGAACACCACGCCCCGTTCGTACTCACGCAGAATGCGAAACGCCGACAGTAACAGCACGGCAGCAAATGCCAGCAACGCACCAATGCCCAGTTCGAAAAACATCTTCAGTCTCCTTGCGCCACAGCGTCTGCTGCGGCGCTGACGTCCAGAAGTACGCCCTTGCGTGAGATCACCCGGACGTGTTGCCCCACTTGCAGCGGCGTCTGGCTGTAGGCCTGCCACTGTTCACCCTGCACCTGCACCGAGCCGATGTACGGATCGCTGTCATTGACCGCCATCACCGTGGCCAGGCTGCCGACCAGCCCGGCATCGCCACTGACCAGCGCGCGTTTGCGTGCTTTCATGGCCATGCCCAGCACGCCACCGAGCAGCAGTGCCGAGAACAGCGCGAGGAACAGGATCAGCGGCAGCGGAATGCCGAAGCCGGGCACATCGGTGTCCATCAGGATCACCGCGCCCACCACAAAGGCGACGATGCCGCCAAAACCGACCACACCAAAGCTGGGCATGAACGCCTCGGCAATCATGAAGGCCACGCCGAGCAGAATCAGCGCCGCCCCGGCGTAACTCACCGGTAGCAGCTGTAGGGCATACAGGGCCAGCAACAGACAGATACCGCCGATCACGCCGCCGACCCCGGAGCCTGGGCTCATGAACTCGAACATCAGGCCGTAGACGCCAATCATGATCAGGATCAGCGCGACGCTGGGGTTGGTGATCACCGCCAGCAAGCGCGTGCGCCAGTCTGGCTGGCGCTCGATCAGCGGCGCGGCGGCAGTCTGCAATTGCACGGTTTTCCCGGCGACTTCGAGGGACTTACCGTCGAGCTGGCGTAACAAGTCGGGCAGATCGTTGGCAATCTGGTCGATCACCTTCAGACGCAGGGCTTCGCTGGCAGGCAGGCTGACCGCTTCACGCACGGCCTGCTCGGCCCAGTCGGCATTGCGCCCGCGCATCTGCGCCAGGCTACGGATATAGGCGGCGGCGTCGTTGACCTGTTTACGGGTCAAGGTGTCCTGTTCGCTCGGTGCCGGTTGCTTGTCGCCCGTTGGCGCTGCCGGTGGTGCTCCAGGGTCTTTCGGCGTGCCGGGCAGGCCGCCGATCTGCACCGGGGTAGCGGCGCCGAGGTTGGTGCCCGGGGCCATGGCTGCGACGTGGCTGGCGTAAAGGATATAGGTGCCAGCGCTGGCCGCCCGGGCACCACTGGGGGCGACGAAACTGGCCACTGGCACGGGGCTGGCCAGGATCGCCTTGATGATCTCGCGCATCGAGCTGTCCAGCCCGCCCGGGGTGTCGAGGCGGATCACCACCAGCTGCGCCTGGTCGGTTTCGGCCTGGTGCAGACCACGAATCAGATAATCGGCACTGGCCGGTCCGATGGCGTCGTTAATACTGAGCACCAACACCGAATCGCCGGGCGCTGCCTGACCGCCGGGCAGCGCGCCGAGCAAGAGCAGCAAGAGCAGGTGCCGACACCAGCGAGCGATCACCTGAGTTCACCCGGTTTGTGCGTGTCCAATAAGTTTAGTCCGCTGCCCACGGCAGCACGGCCTAAACTTCAGAAGTGGGGGAGCTGTATCCGGAGGTGCATCATGCGTATGGCAAAAACCCTGCAGCAGTGCCTGGACAAGGCCGGCTGCGACTATGACATCGTTCCTCACGCGCACTCATCCACCAGCCTTGAGTCGGCGCGCATGGCCGGGGTACCCGCTGAAAGAGTGGCCAAGTCGGTCATGCTCGACGACCGCCATGGCAACTACCTGATGGCTGTACTACCCGCCAACCGTCACCTGGACATGAGCAAGGTACAGGCCACCGGCCAGTGGCACATGACGATTGAAAGCAACCTGCCTCATCTGTTCGGTGATTGCGAGCGTGGCGCCATCCCGGCGCTGGGTGATGCGTATTCGATCAAGATGCTGGTGGACCCGACGCTGACTCGCCAGGGGGATATCTATGTCGAGGCCGGCGATCACGACCACCTGATCCACATGAACATGACGCAGTACCTGAAACTGGTGCCGAACGCCGAAGTGCGTGAGGTTTGCTGATGATCAACCCACTGCCAGGCTGGCGTCGTGGACGACCGGTCTGGCCCTAAGGAGTGACCCATGGAAGCACCCAATCACAAGTTTTCGGAATTGTTCAAACAGCTGGGACTGCCCGACGATCCCGTCGGCATAGACCAGTTCATCACCAGCCATTCGCCGCTCAAGAACGAGATAAAACTGGTCGATGCACCCTTCTGGACGGAGGCACAAAGGACGTTTCTCAAGGACAGTATCGAGGAAGATGCCGACTGGGCGGTGATGTTCGACCAGCTCAATGAGGCCTTGCGAAATAAACGCTGAGCGGCACTGATACCGGCGTTTGGCGTTGCTATGCTCAGGAAAAAACAACAGGGGGATAGCGCAATGAAAGATCCCTATGCCGTCGGTTTCTGGTGTGCCGTGACCGCCTTGGGCCTGCTGACCGCCGGTTATTTCTATGGTGTCAAAGAAAGCTATCAACTGAACCAGGCCCTGGTGTTTCTCTACGCCGCCGGTGGCGTGATCGGGGCATTGGCGCTGACAGCCCTGGCCTGGATTGCCTGGCAGCAGTTGCGGGTCAGCAAGCGTCAGCTGGCCCAGGGGCGCACGCTGGTGGCGATCTGGAACACCAAGGTTGCCTTGCGTCGGGTCGAAACCGTGTTCGACCGCTACTTCTGGGGCAGCTACTGGCAACCGGGGCGAACCTTCCAGGAAGTCATGGGCGAGCTTGAAGGCACGCCACTGGAGCAAAGCCTCGAAGCCCTGAAACGCCAGTGCCGCGAGCTCGACAAGGAAACCCACGACCTGCGCCGCCACTGGCTGGACAACGCCCGTGAACTCTCCACTGTCGCCACCGCCATGGCCCGCGAGCGCTATCAACTGGACCTGTGCGATTCGCAGCAAAGCAGCGGGCGCGGAGGCGCGGTGCTCAACCGCGACCTGGAAGTGCTGGTGTACACCTGGTCGGCGCGCCTGCGCAGCTTCGATCACCAGCTTGATGAGCTGGAGACCGAATATCGCTGAGGGGTGTCGCGGCGAGTCAATCGCCGCGAATGTACTGTTCCAGCTGCGCAATCATGTTGGCCTGCTCGGCGATGGCCTCCTTGACCAGGTCACCGATCGACAGCAAGCCCAGCAACTCACCGTTCTCCACCACCGGCAGGTGCCGCAGGTGGCTGTTGGTCATCATGTTCATGCAGTAATCGATGTTCTGCTGCGGGTCCACCGTGATCACCGGCGCGCTCATGATTGCGCTGACCGGGGTGCCTACTGACGAGCGGCCCTTGAGCACCATCTTGCGCGCGTAGTCGCGCTCACTGACGATCCCCACCACCTGGCCGCCCTCGACCACCGGCAAGGCGCCGACGTTCTTCTCGGCCATCAACTTCAGTGCATCGAGCACCATCTGATCCGGCGCGATGGTGTGCACCTGGTGATGCTTCTCGGCTTTGGTTTTCAGGAGCTGTGCCACGGTTTTCATAGAGGCCTCTGCGATGCTGGAAGTGGATGACGGCAGATACCTACAGAATCGTGTACAGATGGCCGCAGAGCAAGGGAGAAAGCGGCATCGATGCGATTGAAAAACGTCATTGGCAGGCCCGCAAACGAAAAAGCGGCCAAGGATGGCCGCTTTGTTAAAACCTGATCAATGCGTGATCAAGCGATACCCTTCGGGTTCGGGCCGAAGCGGTTAGGGCCTGGCGTGCTGTCCTGGCACAGGAACACGATGTTGGCGAATGGCAGCAGCAACCACCAGCCGCTGCGGTCGGTATCGTGCATACGACGAACTGCGGCAGCGATGGCTGGGACCAATATTGCGAGGAAGTACAGCGTTGAGATCGAATCATTGATGCCTGTCAGGCCTTCAACGAAGCCAATGCCAAAGGAAATCAGGAAGTTGATCAGGCAGAACATCCAGTATTCTTTGCGGCGCGCACGGCCGGCGAATACGGCGTACTTTTTCAGTACGGCGATATACCAGTTACCCGTGGCATCTGGTGCAGTTGTCGAAACTGCAGCAGCTGCCGCAATGCCTTGAGGCGCCCCACACTGCGGGCAGGTCACGGCGCTCTGATGGATTTTCTTGGCGCAGCCCCGGCAAAAAACCATATTCACTTGTTATCCCTCACATTAACTAACTGAAATACCTATAAGCATAAAGAGCGAAATGCCCGATATGACAACGCCGGCAATGCCCATGCTGCTTCCAGGCTTTCGCTGCAAGATGCTGATGCTGCCCAGGACCAGGCTGGCTATTGCAAACAGGCTTATTCCGAGCAAATTGTAACTGTCCCATTGGGTGTCACCAAACAGGGAAAGTATGCAGAAAATCCCGAACATCAGGGAAACGATGCCCATCCAGGGGGAGGACGGATTGGCAGGCCGAAGGTAGCTCGGAGGATGCTGGCGTGCACCGCATTGGGGGCAGGAAGGTGCCGTTTCATGTATCTGCTTGGCGCAACCGCGGCATAACACCATTGCCATGACAAACCCTTTTTTGATCGTTCCTGGTATGCGTGTGCAGCAGAAATTAGCTGGTTAGTTTACCCATTATTCCATTGGTGGCGAAACAGTGGCGACACGTTGAGGCTGCCGGTCGCCACCAGCCGGCAACTTCGCGATGCTCAATTACAACCTGCTGCGCTTGAAACCTCCAGGCTAGCCTCTTGCAATGCTGAAGCTACCGCTGCGCCATCGTTGGCGGTGTAGACCCGGCCTCCGGTATTTTCTGCTGCACAGTTGGAACCGGTGCTGGCGCTGATGTTGACGATGTTGATACGCAGCCGCGGTTGTTGCTCGGCAATCCGCCGCGAGACTGCACACACGCTTTGCCCGCAACTGTCGCTGCCGTCGACGAACATGATGATCACGCCGTCGCGATCCCGGCCGTTCATTTGACTGGCCGCAGCTTCCAGGCTGATGCCCAGCGCTGTCCCGCCCTGCGGCTGCAACTGGTTGATTCGGGTGATCAGGTCGCTGCGCCGCGTTGGGTCGAATACGCCATGATCCCGGGGCGCGCGGCAACCATCGAAGGTGACCAGGCGCATATCGATGCCCTTGTCCAGGTTCTGGATCACCGTGCTCAGTGAGCTCTTGGCGACATCCATACGTGATATTCGCTGCTTGCTGTCGTAGGGCAATAACTCTTCCAGCAACGGCACCTTGCGCAACAAACTGATGTACCACTGTTCGTCTTCGCGCTTGATGCGGATCCGCTCATCCATGGAGCCGGAGGTGTCGAGCACCACGGCAAACTCGGAGGGCTGGAAGGCGCCACCTGGTGCACAGACAGTTGGCGACGTTGTCGTTTGCCAGTATTGGCGCACCGAAGGCCAGTACAGGTAGAGCCAATACAACGCAGCGAGCAGTAGCAGACCCAACAGCCAGGGCCAGAGGACCAGGGGCCGACGGCGCGGCGCCGGTTGCGGTGGACGTGGTGGGGGTGGCGCGGGAGCAGGCTGGGGTGCGGCAGCGGGGGAGGCTGGTGCTACTGGCGGCGCCAGCACCGGTTGGGGCTGGCCCCAGCGTACTACCAAGGGTTCGCCGTTGATGCTGTACAGGTTGTTCAGGTCCGCAGCGTTGATCAATTTGCTCAACGCTTGGGCCGCCCCCGCCTGACCTCGGCGGTCAAGCTCCTGGGCCAGTTGTTGCACCGCGGCCTGACGCTCGTCATAACGCTTGAGCAACTGCGCCTGTTGCTCGTGATCAAGGCTGGCATAGAGGTGCGGCTGACCTTCAAGCGCCGACCACCACTCCAGCACACCGTCACGGCCCTGACGCGGGATAGCGTACAGGTGGGCGATGCTGGGCGGAAAGTGCTGACGAATCAGCCCTACAGTCTGCTCCAGCACCGAGGCTGCTTCCGGATTGGCCTGGGTATCGCGCAATACTCGTTGCATACGTTCGGCTCTCTAGTCGCAGTTGGCTTTGCTGGAAACGTCCTGGCTGGCCGCTTCAAGCGCCACCGCCAGCTGCGCGGCATCGTTCGCCGAGTAGACCTGACCACCGGTGCTGGTGGCGATGCAGTCGGCCAGGCTGTTGTTGCTGATGTTGATCAGGTTGACCTTCAGTCGTGGCTGATCGCGGGCGATGCGTTGTGCCACCTCGCACACGTTCTGGCCGCAGCCGTCGGCACCGTCGACGAACATCACTATCACGCCATCACGGTCACGCCCGTTCATGTTGCGTGCGGCGGCCTCCAGGCTGGCGCTGAGCGCGGTGCCATCGTCGGCGACCAGGCCCTGAATACCCTGAATCAATGCCGGGCGTTGGGCCAGGTTGAACACGCCGTGGTCCACTGGGGTGCGGCAACCGTCGAAGGTCACCATGCGCATGTCGATGGCCGGGTGCAGTTCATTGACCATTTGCGTCAGCGATTGCTTGGCCACGTCCATGCGTAGCGGGCCACGGGTGATTCGAGCCCAGCGCTCCAGGTCAGGGGCAGGGTTGTCCTGGTTCTCGAAGAACCATTTTTCATCCTCCAGCGTGGCATCGACGCTGAGTCGCATAGAGCCTGAGGTATCGAGCACCACGGACAGTTCAGGTGGTTGCACCTTGGGGTCCTTGAGGCACGCGAACGGCTTTGCGGGCTCGCTCTCAAACCAACGTTGCAGATACGGCCAGCCGAACCACAACGCCGCCAGCAGTGCCAGCAGTGCCAGCAATGGCAGCAGGAACCAGGGCAGCCAGATCCACCAGCGGCGCTTCCTGGCCACAGGGGGGGCGACAGGCGGCGGTGGCGGCGGTGCTGGCGGTGCTGGCACCGGCGCAGGCTCATCCCAACGCACCAGCAACGGGTAGCCATTAACGCTGTAGAGGTTATCCAGATCTGCCGGGCCGATCAGGCGACGCAAAGCCGCGGCCTCGCCGGTCTGTCCGCGCTGTTCCAGCGCTGTGGCCAACTGACGGATAGCGTCCTGGCGTTGCTCGTAGAGGCTCGACAAACTTGCTTGCTGCTCGGCATTGAGCTCGTGATACCGACGTGGCTGTCCCTCCAGTTCAGACCACCACTCCCGAGCGCCGTCCTTGCCTGTGCGAGGGATGGCGTAGAGTTGGGCAACGCTGGGCGGAAAGTGCTTGGTGATGATCGCGACTGTCTGTACGAGATCGGCCAGGCCCGAATGGTCCGGCCCGGTATCACGGGTAACCCGCTGCATGATGGAATCCTGAAAAAGATCGGCAGCCGAAGCTGCCGAGGGGCTTACTCGTAACCCAGGCTCAATTGCAGGCGGCTGACCTGCTGCTGGAGGGTTTTGAGTTCTTGCTTGCGGGCTTCAACCTGGGCTGCGTTGGCATTTTTCGCCGGCGCGTTCTGGCCTGCCTTGAGCTGTTTTTCCAGCCCGGCGATCTGCTGCTGCACATCGCTTTTGTTGCCGTGCCGAGCCTTGAGGGTGCTCAACAAACCATTGAGCGACTTCTCCAGGCTGGCCTGCTGGCGTTGCTGGGTGGCCAGGTCCTGACGGGTCGAGGCCTGCAGCGCGCTGAGCTGGTCATAGACCTGGTTGAACTGGCGATTCTGCTCGCGAGCCGCAACCAGTTCCTGTTCACTGTTGCGCACTTGCTCGGCATAGCCGCCGCCGTAATCGCAGTTGAGCTTGCTGATCAGGCTGGCATCGCTATTGGAAGGGCTGCATTGCGACGCGGTGGTCGCGCAGCCGGCCAGGGTGGTCAGCACCAGTGCACAAAGACCGATTCGTACGAACATGACGTGTCCTCAGCCCAGGGTGATAGCCGAACGCTGGCTGTAGAGGCCGTCGACCTCTTGCTGCAGCGATGCGACCTTGTTGTTCATCTTGGCGATTTCAGCCTCGACCTTCTGCACTTCGGCCTGGTTGGAGCCGCTTTCACGCTCGAGTTTGGCAACGTTCTGGAACTCGGTGATACGCGTCTGCATGTTCTTCACATCTTTGCGCATCAAGGTGAGGTTCTTGTCGATGCTGGCGATGTTCTCCTGGGCCTTGGCCTTGTCGACGGTCTTGGCCTTGATATCGCGCTCGATAGCAGCGATCTGCTGTTTGTCATCGTTGATCACGCGTTGCAGGGTGCTGGTGCGTTCGGCCACTTTGGCCGTTTCTTTCTGCACATCCGCGCTCATCACGTTGAGGCGCTGGGTAGTGTCGGCGTATTTGGCACGACGGTCATCCAGGTAGTAGTTGGCACCCATGGCCACGCCACAGGCGGCCAGACCTGCGGCGACTGCGCAGACTGCCTTGTTGCTGGAATTGGACAGGGTGCAGGCCAGCACGCCACCGGCGGCAGCAACGGCGCAGGCCTGATAGCCCGAAGTGCTGAAGAATTTGGCGTCGTTACCCGTTGTCAGACGCGGGTCGGCGGTGCCGGGGGTGTTGTCACCCAGCAACGAGCTTCCTGTGCTGGCACAACCGCTCAGCACCAGGCTGAACGCCATCATCAGGCCCATCCACATCCGAGTCATACCTGGCTTGTTCGTGTTCACGTTTGCTTTCCTTGGTCGCGGTTAATTATGAGTAACGGCCTTGCAGCTCTTGAGCCAGGCGTTGATGTCGATTTTCTGGGTCTTGAGGAACGCCGCCTGGTTGCTCCAGTGGGTACGCAGGTAAGGCGTCAGTTCCGAAAGATTCTTGTTGGCCGTCAGCACGCCTTCGAGCACTGGAATCTGGGCTTCGAGCAGCGATTGGCCATAGAGCGAGCCCGAGTCGACCAGCGAGCTGGCGTAGTAACGGCTGAGCTTGTGCAGGCGATCGTTTTGTTCGTCCAGCTTGGTTTTGCGCATGCCGCAGGTAGGGTCTTCCTCGCCGGCCTTGCAGTTGGCGGCGTAGTTTTTCTGCAAAAAGTCCAGGTACTGGCCGTCATCAAGCATCTTGGTGCAGAGGAAGGCACCGAGGTTGAGACTGGCGCGGATTGCCTGGTCGCGGGCTTCCTGCTGTTGCTGGTTGCTCGCGCGCAGCTGGTTTTCCACGGTCTTGAGCTGGTCCTTGAGGCCTTGGTCTTCGACACTGGAAGCCAGGTCTTCAAGGGCTTTGACGGTGCCTTTGTCTTTCGGGTCGGCCGACGGCTGGTCGCTGCCCAGCTTGCTCCAGCTTTTCTCGATGCTGCTGACACGCTCGCGTGAGGTCAGGGTCGGAGAGACCAGTGCCAGGCGCAGGCCATTGGTTTTCTTGGTCACCGGGCCCTGGGCGTTGTAATAGGACTCTTCCTGACGCAACGCGGTGCGCAACTGGCCCTCGGCCGTCAGGTAGTTGCCGCCACGCACGACATAGCCACCGGCCTGACCGTGCTGGCGGTCGAGTTTGTTCAGGCGGAAGGGTTCGAACATCATCTCGCTGGCGTTGCCGAGCATGTCGTGCAGGCCCAGCGGGTTTGGCTTGAGCAGGCCGCTGAGCTGCAACTTGCCGTTGGCCGATTGCGCGCCGGCGTACCATTCGTAGCTATTCAAACCTTCGGGCATCGGGTAACGACCGTCACGGAATTCGGCGGTGCTTACCTGCAGGCCGCCACGGGCGGCAAACTCCCACTCGGTTTCGGTGGGCAGGCGCAGGAAGCCCTGGGCGCCGTCTTCGCTCGGCAGCTTGGCGGCGGCGTTGGCACGCAGCCAGCGGTTGTACTTGTCGGCGGCCTGCAGCGCATCCAGCCAGCTGATCGATACCACCGGCAGGCGCAGCTTGTTGGACGGCGTCGGGCAGTTGTCATCGGTCAGGGCCTGGTACTGAAGCTGGGTCATCTCGTACTTGGCCATCAGGTAGTAACGAGACTTGTCGCCCTTGGCGCTGGTAAAACTGCCGGAAATGAAAGCTGGCCGGGTCTGTTCCACATAGCCCCACTCGGCGCTGTCCTGACCGATGTTGATCGGGTAGTCATCCAGGGGGCCGGCCAGCGGGATCAGTACTTTGCGAAACACCATCGAGCCGTCGCAGGGCATCGGCAGCACGACATCATCGGCGTCGGGCATCGGGTTGTAATGCTTTTCTTCCCAGGCCGCGGCTGAAGCGTTAAGCAGGTAGCCGAAACTCAGAGGTACAAACAGAAGACGGCAGCAGGCTTTAAAGCTCACGCAAACTCTCCGCAGGTTGAATCCTTATCGCCCGCAGGGCACCGATCAAGGCGACCAGGGCAGCGACCAGGAAGGCTAGGAACAAGGCCACCAGGCCATGCCAGACAGTGATGTGACAGATGAACGTGCCGGTGGCCTGACTGCTGCCCAGCAGGTGATCGAACAGCAGGCTGCCGACGAAGTAGCTGCCCAGCCCGCCGAGGTAACCGACGATGCTCAACAGCAACGCTTGCAGCACTACATAGCCGGCCACTGCCGCGCTGCCGAAACCGAGCAGACGCAGCACGGCAAGATTGCGCCGTTTACGATCGATGTTGGCCAGGAAGGCGCCCACCAGCGAGGCGATGCAGCCGATCAGTGCGGCGCCGGCAATCACCCCGAAGATCAGCCCCAGCACATGGTTGATCGCCTTGACGCTGTCGATTTCGGCCAAGCGGCTGCTGGTCTCGATGCGTTGTGCGTTGAGCCAGCGTTCCAGCGGCTCGACGCTATCGATATCGCGGGCATAGAGCCGGGCGCGGGCATAGCCGACCTTCACCCCGTCCAGGCCTTTGCCGGTGACGCCACCGAGGCTCGCGACCTGATAGCCATCGCGGTAATACTCGAGCTCCAGCAGCAGTTCCGGGCTGACAAACGCAGCGGGGCGGGCGAAGCGCGCGGGCTCCAGTACTGCCTGCACCTGCAGGGTACGTTCACCGCGCTCATTGACGCCGTCCATGCGCCGGGCGACGCGCAGGCGCACGCTATCACCGGCCTTGGCGCTCAGGCGCTCGGCAGCGCGGGCACTGAGAATCACCTGATCGCCCTGGAGTGCGCTCAGAGGGGACTTGAGCAAGGGATCGTCGGCCTGGGTGGGAATGACTTCGACGTTATCGGCGAACCGTCCGCGCTCACCCAGCAGGTCAGCCTGGGTATTGAGCGAGCGGGTCTGGCCGATGGCGAAAGCTACCTGTGGCTGTTGGCGCAGCTGTTCAATCCATTCGCGGTCATAGTGGCCACTGCTGAGCATCTTGATCTCAAGATTGCGGGGGTCGCTGAGCAGTTCTTCCTGCAATTGACTGACCACGCCATGTTTGAGGCCGAACAACAGCAGCAGCGGGGCGATCACCGCCACCAGCGAGGCGGCCATGCACAGGGTTACCTTGCGGTCGTGCCAGAGGTCGGCCAGCGACAGTTGCATCAGCAAGCCGAGACGCTTATGCCAGGGGTTCAAAGCGCGTCTCTCCTTCGCCATTGACCGCACCCAGGCGCGGCAGGCCGAAACTCTCGATCAGCGCCCAGTCGTGCGACACCACCAGGGCGCTGAGGCCCAGTTCGCTGACCAGGTTGAGCAACAGCTCGAACAGGCGCCGGGCATTGTTCGGGTCGAGGGCAGCGGTGGGTTCGTCGGCCAGCAACAGGCGCGGCTCGTGGGCGATTGCCCGGACGCAGGCGACGCGCTGACGCTCGCCAATGGACAGGGCCTGGGGCAACTTGTCGAGCAGGGGGCCAAGGCGCAAGGCATCGATCGCCTGGTCTACGGCGTGACTGCGAGCAGAGAGCCCAAGCATCCGCCGCGGCAAGTGGATGTTGTCGCGCACATTGAGAAACGGCAGCAGGCCGCCGTTCTGCAGGACGAAACCCAACTGCCGCGAGCGCACTGCCGCCAGGTCCGGTTGACGGTCCTCGGCCAGCAACTGCGCTACGTCCAGAGCTTCTGGTCCAAGGTGATAGCGGCCCAGCGACTGTGGCGCCAACAGCAGGCCGATGGCTTCCAGCAGCGTGCTTTTGCCGCAACCGCTTTCACCGGTGATCGCGCAGATCTCTCCCTGACGCAGCTGCAGTGTGTCGAGCCGCACCCGGTGAGCTTGCGGGCCTTGTCCGCGCACCACCAGCAGTCCTTTGATATCCAGCATCGGGATCAGGGCATCATTTCAAGCGGAACGGGGTAGACGTTGTCGCGACTGTCGCTACCCGGCGCCAGCGCTACCCAGCGGTCCACATCAGCGTTGTAGCGCTGGTAGTGGCGCAGCTTGGTGCTCAGGTTGCGGATGAATTTTTCCTGAGCCAGGCCATCCAGGCCTTTCCAGGTTTCTTCATCCAGATTGAGCACTTCACTCTGGTAAGGCAGGTCTTCCAGGTACTCACCGAGCACGCCAAGGTCGGCGACACGGGTGGTCGAGCCCTGCTTGAGCTGGTTCGGGTCGGCACCCATGGTGGCGGCAACCGAACGCAGGCGGGTGAACATCTCGCTTGGCGAAATCATGCCTTCGTTGGCGGCATCGACAATCTGCTTGAGCACGTCGCTGAGGTCGCTGAGCTGGGCCTTGGTCAGCAGCACCCGCACATCGGTGGTCGGCAGGTTCTGCTTGATCAGGTCACGGTCGCTGATCCAGGCCTGGAACACAGGTGGCGCCTGGGTACCGGTGGTCTTGCCGAGGTAAGCCAGTTGCATGGCATGGCCAATCAACGCGGCGTCTTCGAGCATCTTCTGCTCGGCCGGGTCGGCCTTGGCATTGGTCGCGCTACCGATGGCGTCTTCACCCAGGTACGCCGATTTCACCTGCTGGGTGATGGCGGCAGCCAGGCCATCGACCTTGCGGCCGAAGGCTTCTACGTCGCCGGCATTGACCGGGTAGTAGAGCGAAGTGTTGGTGCCCGGGTAGTTCGACAGGGTCCGGTACTGGGCTTCGGCGCTGCTGTGGTTTTTCATGCCGCTCGGGGTTTTCAGGTGCAGGGTGTAGAGCGCGACGCCAGGGTTGCTGGCCTCGATCTTGACCTGCTCTGCACCAAGTCCTGTGCCCGACAGCTTGTCGGTGCCGTCGATGGCGCCGGCGTCGGTGATCAGCACCACATAGCGGGCGCCGAACTGGCTCCAGTCGACCTTGTCTACCGCGTGCATGACGCCAGCATAGGCATCTTCATCGAAGGTGCTGCTGGAGACCTTGGCCTGCTTGAGGTCAGCGACCTTGGCCATGAAGTCGGCGCCGTCCTTGACGGTGTTGGGGTCGGCGTACATCTTGCTGACGTACTCAAGCCCGGGTACGGCCTTGGTGCTGGAGCGGAAGGCGACCAGGCCGAACTTGACCTGCTTGCCCAGGTTCTCCTTCTCGATCTGTGCGTACACCCGCTTGATCGCCTCGCGGGTACGATCGATGTACGGGTCCATGGAGATGGTCGAGTCGATTACGAATACTACCGCGGCACTGAAGGCTTTCATCTGTGTCTTGGTTGCGGCAGTAGCGTTGGCAGCCGGAGCGCTGGCGCTGGCGGCGTCGGCCTTGCTCACCGAGGCGACGTTGAGAATGCGGGTACGGAAACCCTCTTCAGTCATCACCTCTTCGCCGCTCAGTACCGGCAGAAGGTAGAAGTTTTTCTGCAGATCGACGAAATACTCCGGCTCCTGGGCCAGTACGCCGGGTGCATCGCTGCCTTGCTTGAGCTTGGCCCGCAGCGGAGCGACCTGGCTGACCGGGTCCGGCGCGTCGAGGATGCCCTCCAGCTGGCTGCGGTCCTTGAAGAACATCAGCCGGTCGCGGTTGGCCGGGTTGGTGAAGGCCAGGGTCAGCTGCATTTTCCATTCGACGGTGCAATCGGCCGGCAACCAGCCGATGCTCTTGCCTTGGGTGTCGGGGCCGACGCGCAGCCATTCCTGGCTACCGGCGCTGCTGCGCTCATACACGTAAAAGCGGCTGAAGGCAGGTTGGGCGGTACCGGCAGCATCGCCTGCAGCGTTACCCAATTTGCAGGTCGGGGTGGTCAGTACGCGCTGGAACAGGGTCTTTTTGCCGGCTTGCAGTAGCGGCTGGTCGGCCGCTTGCAGGGTCGGGCTCAGGCTGATCGCCAACAAGGCAGCGGCCAGGCCGCGCAGCTGCAGACTCATGGCTTGAGCTCCTCGAAACGCTGTTTGGCGTCGGCGTTGTTGGCGTCGAAGCCAAGAATGGTCTCGTACCAGTACGCGGCGGTAGCGGTGTCAGGGGCTTTGAAGCACTCGCTTGGCTGGTGGTACTTGGGGTCGTACTCGTGGGCGTAGGCGGTAGCGATCTGGATGTCGCCGCTTTGCGCACGGTTGGCGTACAAACGCTGAGCGACCGCGCACTGGTTATTGGCCTTGGCCAGGTTGATCACTTCCAGCAGGGCAGCACTGCCCGGTGCCTTCTGGATGCAGCCCTGGACGAACGCCAGTTCAGGCTGGCTCTGCATGCTTTCCAGCGTGCAGGGTTGGGCTTCGGCTGTAGGCGGCGTGGTTGTTGTGCTTGTCGTTGTAGGGGGCTGCTCTGCAACTGCAGGCTTGGGCTGTTGCATAAACCACCAGGCACCGGCAGCAATCGCTAGCAGCACGAGCAACAGCAGCAACGGCAGCAGCCAGCGATTCTTCTTCGCAGGCGCTGCAGGTGGCGGTGTTACAGCTGGCTCGGGAATCGGCTCAGGAGCGGGTTCAGCAATCACCGGTGCTTCAACCACCGGTGCTGGTGCCTCAGCGACCACCACGGGCTCAGGAATCTGCGGTGGCGGCGGAACAGCTGCGGGCGCTGGCACGGGCTCAGGCTTTTTCGCACCGGTGGAGGCGATCGAAGCAAGCAGGTGCTTGTCCAGACGCACCATGGTCGCTTCGCTCTGGCCCAGGGCCGGGTTGTTCAGCGTGATGCGGAAGTTGGCGGTGCCGCTGGCGGCCAGCAGCGGGTCGATCAGCTCCGGGCCGACCACCACCTGCAACGCGTCTGCCCCCTCTGCCGGCGCCAGGCCGATCAGCTGGAAACCGTGGGCAACGTTGGTCCACTGCTTGCCCGGGTGCAGAAAGTCGCGGGTCTGGCTGCTTTGCACCGAATATTCCAGCCCCTCGCTGGCACCCGTCCAGCCACTGATCCGCAACCACCCCTGGCCAGGGGTGTTTTCGATCAACGGCAGCACATCAACTCTGATACCCATGCAATCAACTCGCTTCGAATGTGTTCAGCAGGACCGCCAACTGGCGACGCTGCTCGGTAGTAATTTCGGGGTCTGCGCCGCTTTTGGCGTTTTCCTGGGTGAGCCAGGCCAGGCCCGATAACCAATCCACCTGGTAGCGCTGTTCCTGGTGCGAAGGCTGCTCTGGCAGCAGCGGCAGTTCGCCTGACGGCACCGAGCGATAGAAGCTGAACACCGGCGCCCGCTCGCCCAACAGGCTATTGGGGCGTTCGGCCTCAGGCTTGGCCAGCAGGCCGAACCAGGAGAGGAAGTCACGCATCAGCAACTGCACCGACAGCACCTGGCGTTGCACTGTCTGATCGCGATGCAGACCGCCCTGCACACGACGGGTTACCGCTTCGTCCAGTTCTGCCATGAAGGCCTTGTTGCGTACGGCGCTGATCAGCTCTTCGGTGAGTGCGTCGACCACGTCTTTGTTCAGGCGCAGGCTATTGAGCAGCAGGGTGCGTGTACCCAGGTCACGCATATGCTTGATCCAGGCTTTGAGCGCTGCGCGGGCAAAGCGCTGCTCCGGGGTCAAGCGCTGCGCCAGCGGCTTTTTCACGGCGGCGACAGGTTCGGCCTGGGGGCTGGCGAACAGGTTGCCGAAGTTGAGGGCCGGGGCTTGGTTGGCTGGCGCCCGGACATTCTGCTCAGGCTCGGCCTCTGCTTCGGCGTCCAGGCCATCGATGTGGTACACGCCGCTGAGGTACAGGTCGCGCAGTTGCTCCACCGGCAATTGCAGCTCATGGATCAGATTGGCGATGACATCCGGGTCGGCGCCCAGGTTATCGAGCAGGTATTGGGTTTTCTGGCGCTTTTTGTTCAGTAGCTGTTCGAAGTCTTCTTCGCGCCAGACATGCAGGCCGTGTTCCAGCAGGTCGGCACGGCACTGATGCAACTGCTCTTCGATCCGGGTCAGCTTGAAGTCGATGTTGGCCACGCCCTTGAAGCTGCCGCTGAAACGGGTGATACCGCCGTCGTTGAGCTCCAGCATGGCTTGCCAGGCGTCCTGAGGCTCCTTCACATGGCGCTGGACCGAAGGGCTGACGGCAAAGCATTGCTTGAGCTGGTTCAAGCGCTGTACATGACGTTCGGTGAATTCGTTTTCTTCGCCGCTGCCGCCATCACGTTCGATGAACGCGGTGTCCAGGCGTGGCTTGCGCACCAGGTACGTGTTGTTGAACGGCTCATTCGACCAGTTCTTCATCCACTCCATGGCACCGAAGCGCTCGATCATGGTCAGCTTCATCATGTTCTCGCAGCCTTCGGGCAGTTGCCCTTCGCTCAGGCCGAGGGTGTTGCTGATGAAACCATCAAGCATGGTCAGCGCCCAGATCAGGCCTGGAGTGCGCTGGCCGCGCTCCTGTGGGGTGGCGCCTTGGGTCTTGTGAATCCAGCGCGTGAGCACCGGCCCTACACTGACCACTTCACTCTGTTTGAACGAACTGGTGCACAGTACCAGCGCGTTCATCTGCTGCGAGTCGGTGTAGCGCTCGAACAGGTAAGCGACTTTGCCACGCAGGATCAGGGTCGAGACCGGGTTGATTTCTTCAACCGCGTTCGGATCCGCGGCATCCTCGATGCGCAGCAATTTCTGGCGGGTGCGGTAGCCGGGGAAGTCGAGCAGATCGACCTCTTCCACCACCGGATCCTTCGGCGTATTGCTCAAGCGGAACGTCATTTCAGCGGTCAGGGCTGCCAGTTGAGCGATGGTCAGGCCAGTGCTGGCCTGTGCTTTGCCATCGCGTACCGGCAATACATTGACCGCAAGATCACGACCGGTGCCCAGACGTCCAAGGATGTCGACGTTCATGATGCTGTTGGCTTGGGTGTAGGTGCCGTTTTCGTCTTTGACCAGAACGCTCAACGGGGCGAACACGGTGTCCGGGTAGCCCATTTTCTGCAGGCCGCCGACCAACTGCTCATAGACTTCGGTCAGGCCATCCTGCTCGCCCCAGAGGATCGAGAACAGCTTGGCGCGCTGGCGGTAGTTCAAGCGCGGGGCCAGTTTCATCACCCGCGGCCAGTACACCTCGGCCAGTTTGCGCACCGACTTCTCGTAGTTGCCTTTGAGGTAGTCCCACAGGGCGACCACATCATCGGCGCTGACGCCTGGCTGCAGGTTTTCTACTTCGCGCCCTTCGAATGCTGCGAGCACGGACTGGATGCGTTCGTCGGTGAACGAATAGTCGAGCTTTTCCTGGTCGAAGTCTTCAAACCAGGCGTTGGAAAGAATCTTCGCCACTTCGATTTCGCTGAACAGCTTCAGCTCCACCGGAAAGTTGGCGTCGGGGCTTGGCTGCGCCCAGCGGCTGAAACGGGTGACCAGGCCAGTGGCTTCTTTGCCCAGGCCCGTGGGGTTAACGTGTTCGATGAAGTCGAGGGTCTTGCCACCGAAATCGGTTTCCAGGCGGCCACTGGTATCGGCCGCGAGGGCGGAAATCAGGTACGACTTACCGGCCTGGGACAGGCCGAAGAAGCCAATCACCATCGGTGTGGCCGCAGCGCGCTGAAGGTCCCTGGCGCGGTTGCGTGCGCGGTGCAGGCGCAGGTTCAGACCATCGGCCTCGGCCTCGACACTGGCGGCGTTGCCACGTACCTGTTCGATCCACGTCAGCGCTTCGTCGGCACCTTTATGGACGGCGCTCCAAGCGCCCATCAGTTGTTGCTGCTTTGGCGTTAGATTGCTCATTTTCCTTTGACGTTCCCGCTGTCGAGCCAATAGTCACTGTCACTCAGGTTGCCGGTCGGCATGGTGTTGAGTGAGAGCTCAAGATCCCGTTCGAAGTCGAAGTCGGCATCCTGAATGTTCGATTTCAGATCAGAAATAATCAGCTTGTCGCTGATCAGGCCCTGCTCGAGCAGAAGGTCAGAGGGCTCATCGACGGCCAGGCGAATACGCAGCACCGGCGCTTCGCCGCCCTTGCCGATGGACTGGGAGAAGTTACGTTTACCCTGATCGGTGAAGCGCAGGGTGTAGAGCGGCGAGGCCGACCAGCGCTCAGCAGCCAGCTGGCGGTAGCCCAGGTGCATGTCACCACGCATTTCCAGCCACGGCGTGCCACGCTCTTCGCCCTCACCGACGATAGGCAGCTCGATGCGGCCTTTGTCGGAGGTCAGGTTGTGATACAGCACGTCGCCATGCTTGATGGTGCCGGCGTTATCGATCTGACCGAAGTGCTTGATGGTCGAGTACGGTTTGAGCATCGTGGTGCGGAAGTAGAAGTTCGGCACACTGTGCTTGGCGCACAACAGGCAGATCATTGCACCCACCGACGCCGTACTTTTCGGGTCATCGATCAGGCCATTCTTGTGGAACGGGTACCAGCCGCCGGTGCGGTAGTTTTGCAACGGCAGGATGCGTCCTGGCGGCAACGGCAGGCGTTGACGGATAAACGCCTGAATGCCTGGCAGGCGCGACGGCCGACCGGTCAGCAGTAAGGCATCACAGGCGTAGTGCGAGATGACTTCGCACAGTTCGCTGAGCACCTTGGTGATGTTGATCTGCCCGCCGATAAAGGCGAGGTGCACCTGTTCGAGGTCCAGGGCCAGGGGGGTGCTCAGCAGATCCAGTGTGCCGTCGCGACCCACGTCACGGCGAACCGCCGCATTAACGAACTCCAGCACGCTGTCGTTGACCGATGCATCACCGAGCAGCGTTCGCCAGCTCTGCTCGACCACCGGCAGCGGCGCTTCGGGGTCATATTGCTCATAGGCCTTGAGCACCGCCAGGCCGAGCGGTACGAACACCTGAAGGTTGAGCTGCTGACGCAGAACGCGTTCCTGGGCGCTGGCTTCACCGTTGCCGCACAGGCGTGACATCAAGGCATCCGGGGCATACACACCGGCATCCTGCAGGGCGCGCTTGAACGAAGGCAGGATAAATTCGCGGATCACATCCAGCAGAATGTCGTCGCCGGCAACTTTGAAACCATCGCGAAAGCGTTGCTCCGGCACGATATGCACGTTGGCGCCATTGCCGCCGTTGTTGCCGCGATCCAGGCGATAGTCGGTGATCACCAGGTCGGTGGTGCCGCCACCGATATCAATGGTGGCCAGGGTGATCTGTTCCGCTTCGGTCTTGTCCGGGCGCGCCAGGGTGGCAAAGAACTCTTCCGGATGGCCGGCGAAGTTCTCGCTGATCTCGTTGTACAGGTACACCAACTGGCCACAACTGGCTTCGTCCCAGTCCACGCGGATGCTCGGCAGCGGCGTGCGTGGTTTGACGCTCTTGTCTTTGAAGGGGTTGCTGTCGCCTTCATGCCAGCCGAGGCTTTTCCACACCAGGCCGACGGCTTCGAACATACGATTGCTAAGAATGCTGCGCTCTGCCTGAGGCATGCCTGGTGGCACAGTCAGGGTGATGCTGTTGAGCAGGCGTGGGGTTCGGGCGCGACCCTGGCGCGAACGTTGCGCCGGGCTGTTGATCTGCGACAGCGCCTGAGTGACGACCTCAGCCAGCATGAAGGTCATCAGGTTGCTGCGCGAATACAGTGAAGAGAACGCGGACATGTCGTTCTTTGGCGGCAGATACAACGCTTGCCCGAGGTCATTGATCAACGACGAGAAGGGCGCGGCAATCGCTTCCGGCTCATCGCTGACTTTCTTGTTGGAGGTGTTGAAGCGCCAGCCGTGGCCGTAGGCTTTTTCGTCCCACAAGTAGCGCTTCGGGCTGGACAGCCCGGTGGAACCTTCGGTGCCGCGACGGCGACTGGCCAGGCGACCGGCTTCACCACCAACGCGAGCCAGGGTGGGCCACTGGAATGCATCGTGACGGCCGCTCTGGCTCGACCACTGATCGTTGCCGAAAGCGGCCTTGCTGAACTCGACCCGGCTTTCAAACGCCTGGTTGTAGATCTGGTGTGGCTCGCTCAGATCGCGCAGCTCAAGCACATAGTTGTTGAGCATGCCCGCGCCAGCCTGGCCGTGGTCCTCAATCAAAATGCCGCAGGTACGCGAGTTACCGACATCCAGTACCAGGTCGACCTTGATCGGCAGTACGACGCCCTGTGCATCGTTGGCCACCACTTTGATTTCCGGGATTTCGACCTTGGGCTTTTCGCTGCTTTGCTCGGCCGGCACAGGGCGGCGTAGCAGGCTCAACAGGTTGAGGTAGTGAGCGATGTGACGATTGCCTTGCAGGTCCCGCTCCAGGCGCTCACGCGTCCATTCCGCGCGGGCCTCGCTGTACAGTTCGGTCAGCCACTCGCGGATCCAGCCATTGGTCAGGAACCAGCCGTACTCGCGAGCGCTGCAGGCCAGCTTGAACGCGACACCCGAACGCACATCTTCTTCGCTTGGTGCCAGGTAGGCGGCGCCGTCGACGGTTTTCATGATGCGGCAGTCGAAGGCGATGGTCAGACGATGGGTATTACCGTCGATATCGGCTTCAGGCAGCTTGATCAGGCGCATCCGCGACCAGTTGTTCGGGCCCTCGTCGTAGCGGTGGGGCGGCATGAAGCGCAGGAAGGGAATTGGCAGCCAGGCGCCATCGAACAGCTTCAGGCTTTCTTCCATGCCCAGGCGGAAGTGGTTGTCTTCCGTGGAGTCGAACTCGACCTGAACCATTTTGTCTGGCTCGGGTTCGTAGAAGTCCTTGTACTCCTTGGACCACAGCAAGCGGGTCGGGACCATACCGTTGTTGAGCTGAACGAACTTGCCGGCCTGTTCATCAGGGCCCAGGCGCAGGGCGAAGTCCATGAACTGGATACCGCTATCGCTGACCAGTGTGACCGTTTCTTCGAACTGAGTGATTTCAGGCAACATCTTCTGCGCTTCTCGTGTTATTGGCCGGCTTGTTTCATCAGCATCGGGAAATCGTCCGCACCATAGTTACCGGTGCAGTCGGCGATGCTTTTGGCGCCTGGTTTGCAATTCACTTGGGGGAGTTCGTAGCTGCTACCGTCGGCACAGGCCGCTTGACCATCGCTGGTAATCGACAGCGTGCCACCATTCATCGCAGCGGCCACCGGGCCCTTGCAGCTCACCCCGTCGGAGCGGCTGACCGTGGCCTGGCCTTTGCCGTTCTGGAAGTCGTACTTCAGGCTCAGCGGTTTGGCAGTGCCCACTTCCTGGATGCCGGCACCGTTGTAGTTGCCGTTGAGGAAGTCGGCTGCACCATTGCCGACATTGGGCGGAATGGTCAGTTGTGACGGCTGTGCTGGCGGCTCTTGCGGCAATTCAGGTGGTGCAGGGGGCTGCTGGTTACCCTGGCCTTCAGGCAGCGTTGGCACCTGATCGGCAGGCGGTTGCCCTTGAGCAGCCTCGCCGTTGTTCGCTTCAGGCGTCTGAGCTGCCTCGGTTTTCAGTGCTTCAGGTGTGCCAGGCTTGGCTGAGTCCGGCGGAGCGGGCACGCTGCCCCCGGTTGGCAGCGTCGCGTCAGTGCTGGTGTTTGTACTGACTGTCTGGCCCATTTCAGGCAGGCCGTTGCCCGTGGGCAGAGTGGTAGTTGGCAAGCTCGGGTCCAGGTGAACGTCCGGCTTGTTGAAATCGCCGAGCGGTAAACCACCCAGGCCCATGCCAGGCCAGCAACTGCGCAGCCCGAATAGCAGCAAGGCGAGTAACAGCAGCAAGGCCAGCAGCCACAACCAGCGCCGCCACCAGGGGCGTTTGGCGACTTCGGTGACAACCGGCGCCGGCTGTGGAGGCGGTGCTACTGGTGTTACTGGCGCTACGGGTGCCGGTGCAACGGGTTCGGCAACTTTCGGGATGCTGGGGTAGAGGCAATGCAGCGGCTGACGGCTACGCTCGGCACCGGCATGAATAAAGCCCCAGAAGGTCAGTACGGGTTTGCCGTCGACCAGGTACACATAGTTTTCATCGGGGAAGGGCACCACACAGGTCAGCAGCTTGCCGAACACCGTGCGATCACCTTGAGCGCCGGGCTTGCTGCCGGGTAGTGGCTGGCCATTGGCATCCAGCCCCAGCAGCTCGTTACTCAGGTCGTTGATTCTGCTCTGCAGCACTTCAAGCTGCGCGCGTGCGGGCGCACGCTCTTCTTCGGTAGCGCTGCTCCAGGGAATCACATCACCCAGACGGTCGCTGTACCAATCGATTTTGCTGCCGAGTTCATCGGTTTGCGGAATGGCAAGGTGCTCGACCAGCCCAGGGTGGTCGGGGTTCTTGCGCCGAATGGCTTCGCGAAGCTGTAGAGCAGCCCGGTAGACCGGTTGACCCGTCTCCCCCAGCGCAGTGAATTGTTCACTTTTGCCGCTGCGTAGCAGTACTCCGCGCATCCTTGTCCTACCTTTTAGCTCTTCCCATAAGCATCGAGCGCCTCTATAGAGAGACGCCCGAAATTTTGAGAAACACTAACGGCAAGCGCAGGGGCCGTCAATTCAAATGGATGGCAAATTGCTATAGGTAGGGCAACTGCCTGTGGGAGCGGGCTTGCCCCGCGAAGCGATGAGGCTGTCAGCCCGTAATCGCGGGGCAAGTCGAGTCGTCGCAGCGCCGCTCCCACAAGGCATAAAAAAAGGCCCAGGTTTGCACCTGGGCCTTTTCATCTATATGGCGCACTCGGCGGGATTCGAACCCACGACCCCTGCCTTCGGAGGGCAGTACTCTATCCAGCTGAGCTACGAGTGCAACGCGGGCGCCATGATACCCATCTAGACTGGCGGCGTCCATCGCCACAATTTGCTGTGTTCGATTTTGCACACGCAGGGGGCTAGAGGTGACGTTGATCTGAAAAAGGTCGCCGTATAGCGCTTTTTGTTCTTTTTTTCGAACACCCTATTGTCCTTTTTCCTCGTTGCTCCTAGGATTCGTTTGAGATTTCAAACGCTATCCTTTTTCTACAATCAATAATTCGCGCCGTGTCTGTACGGTGCCGTTAAGGAAGCCGACATGCAGCTTAAAGACGCCCAGTTGTTCCGCCAGCAAGCCTTCATCGATGGCGTGTGGTTGGACGCGGACAATGGTCAGACCATCAAGGTCAACAACCCGGCCACCGGCGAGATCATCGGCACTGTGCCGAAGATGGGCGCGGCCGAAACCCGTCGCGCCATCGAGGCCGCCGACAAGGCGCTGCCGGCCTGGCGTGCACTGACCGCCAAAGAGCGTGCTGGCAAGCTGCGTCGTTGGTTCGAATTGATGATCGAGCACCAGGACGACCTGGCCCGCCTGATGACCACCGAGCAAGGCAAGCCACTGGCTGAAGCCAAAGGCGAGATCGCCTACGCCGCTTCCTTTATTGAGTGGTTCGCTGAAGAAGCCAAGCGCGTTTACGGTGACACCATTCCTGGCCACCAGCCAGACAAGCGCCTGATCGTGATCAAGCAGCCAATCGGTGTAACCGCAGCGATCACCCCGTGGAACTTCCCGGCGGCGATGATCACCCGTAAAGCCGGCCCGGCCCTGGCCGCTGGCTGCACCATGGTCCTCAAGCCTGCTTCGCAAACCCCGTACTCGGCTCTGGCCCTGGTTGAGCTGGCCACCCGCGCCGGTATCCCGGCTGGCGTGCTGAGCGTGGTGACCGGCAGCGCCGGCGACATCGGCAGCGAGCTGACCGGCAACCCGATCGTGCGCAAGCTGTCGTTCACCGGCTCGACCGAAATCGGTCGCCAGCTGATGGCCGAATGCGCCAAGGACATCAAGAAAGTTTCCCTGGAGCTGGGCGGTAACGCACCGTTCATCGTATTCGACGACGCTGACCTGGATAAGGCCGTCGAAGGCGCGATCATCTCCAAGTACCGCAACAACGGCCAGACCTGCGTCTGCGCCAACCGTATCTACGTTCAGGACGGCGTCTACGATGCCTTCGCCGAGAAGCTCAAGGCCGCTGTGGCCAAGCTGAAAATCGGTAACGGCCTGGAAGACGGCACCACCACCGGTCCGCTGATCGATGGCAAAGCGGTCGCCAAGGTTCAGGAGCACATTGCTGACGCGGTCGGCAAAGGCGCTCAGGTACTGACCGGCGGCAAGCTGATCGAAGGCAACTTCTTCGAGCCGACCGTTCTGGTCAACGTGCCGAACAACGCTGCAGTGGCCAAGGAAGAAACCTTCGGCCCGCTGGCGCCACTGTTCCGTTTCAAGGACGAGGCTGAAGTCATTGCCATGTCCAACGATACCGAGTTTGGTCTGGCCTCGTACTTCTATGCCCGTGATATGAGCCGTGTGTTCCGTGTTGCCGAAGCGCTGGAGTACGGCATGGTCGGTATCAACACCGGTCTGATCTCCAACGAAGTCTCGCCGTTCGGCGGTATCAAGGCCTCGGGCCTGGGCCGCGAAGGTTCCAAGTACGGCATTGAGGACTACCTGGAAATCAAATACCTGTGCATCAGCATCTGATCGCAGCGTAAGGCTTTACCTCTGCCAGCGAGGCGCGAGAGCGACGTCTCGCTGGCCTTTTTACACCGTACACCCAGTGGCCTGGGCCCCTGCAGCAGTCGATCAACGCATGCTGCCAGCAGTTGAATACCGGCCACTCTGACTTGAATCGCGCCACCTTGTGTGTGGCGAATTGAGGACATTATGAGCAACAAGACCAACGAATCTTTGATGCAACGCCGTGTCGCCGCCGTTCCACGCGGTGTTGGCCAGATCCACCCGATCTTCGCCGACTCGGCCAAGAACGCTACCGTTACCGACGTTGAAGGCCGTGAGTTCATCGACTTCGCCGGCGGTATCGCGGTACTGAACACTGGTCACGTGCACCCGAAGATCATCGCTGCCGTTGAAGCCCAACTGCACAAACTGACCCACACCTGCTTCCAGGTGCTGGCGTACGAACCGTACGTAGAAGTCTGCGAGAAGATCAACGCTCGCGTTCCTGGCGACTTCGCCAAGAAAACCCTGCTGGTCACCACCGGTTCCGAAGCCGTTGAGAACGCCATCAAGATCGCCCGTGCCGCTACTGGCCGTGCTGGCGTAATCGCCTTCACCGGCGCTTACCACGGCCGTACCATGATGACCCTGGGCCTGACCGGTAAAGTCGTGCCTTACTCGGCCGGCATGGGCCTGATGCCAGGCGGCATCTTCCGCGCGCTGTACCCGAACGAACTGCACGGCGTGAGCATCGATGACTCGATCGCTTCGATCGAGCGCATCTTCAAGAACGACGCCGAGCCACGCGACATCGCCGCGATCATCCTCGAGCCAGTTCAGGGCGAAGGCGGTTTCTACGTTGCGCCTAAAGAATTCATGAAGCGTCTGCGCGCCCTGTGCGACCAGCACGGCATCCTGCTGATCGCTGACGAAGTGCAGACCGGCGCTGGCCGTACCGGCACCTTCTTCGCCATGGAGCAGATGGGCGTTGCCCCAGACCTGACCACCTTCGCCAAATCCATCGCCGGTGGCTTCCCGCTGGCCGGTGTCTGCGGCAAGGCTGAATACATGGACGCTATCGCCCCGGGCGGCCTGGGCGGCACCTACGCCGGTAGCCCGATCGCTTGCGCCGCGGCCCTGGCCGTGATGGAAGTGTTCGAAGAAGAGAAACTGCTGGAGCGTAGCCAGGCTGTTGGCGAGCGTCTGGTTGCTGGCCTGCGCAAGATCCAGGACAAGCACCCGATCATCGGTGACGTGCGTGCCCTGGGCTCGATGATCGCTGTTGAAGTGTTCGACAAGGCCGGTTCCCACACCCCTAACGCTGCTGCCGTTGCTTCGGTTGTAGCCAAGGCGCGTGACAAGGGTCTGATCCTGCTGTCGTGCGGCACCTACGGCAACGTCCTGCGTATCCTGGTTCCGCTGACCTCGCCTGATGAGCAACTGGACAAAGGTCTGGCAATCATCGAAGAGTGCTTCGCAGAACTCGCGTAAACTGTGACGCAGTAGAAGAAAAGCCCGCTTCGGCGGGTTTTTTTTCGACTACAGGAACGCAAGACGGCTAAGGTTGCCAGCAAGGAGAGATCTTGGAAGGTGCGCAGGATTGCGCGTCGTGAATTATCGGAGAGCCGCGTATGAGCACTGCCAACCCACCTACAGCACCTTGTGTGTTGATTGCCGAAGGCGACCCTTGGGTACGGGAGATGCTCAGCCAGATGCTGCTCAGCGTGCGTTGCGATGCACGGGTGCAGGTCTGTGCCGATGGCTCCCAGGCGCTGGCGGCGCTGTCGTGCCAGCCTGACCTGATCATTGCTGCGCGTGAACTGCCTGGCGGTGACGGTCTGGATCTGCTGCGCAATGTGCGCGCCAAGCAGCGTCAACCGGCGCTGCCGTTCATTCTCATGAGTAATCGCAGCGACAGCGCCAGCGTGCGCGAAGCCTTGCCGTTCGCACCTACGGCTTACCTGAGCAAGCCCCTGAACATGGACGCCTTGCGTCATCGCCTGGAGGAGCTGCTGCTCAAGGTCGGTGAACAAATTGCCTGTCCGGTGCCGGCGCTGCAACCGGGTATGACCCTGACGCGTTTTCTCGAAGGGCGCCGGGCCACGGCCGATGGCGGTCCGTTGCTGGCCGATGTGCAGCAGGCCATCAAGCGCAGCCTGAACCCGCAGGGGCTCAACCTCAAAACGCTGGAAGAAGAGATCCGCAACGATCCGCAGGTGACGGCCGTGCTGATCGCTGCCGCCAACAGTGCTGCCTTGCACCGCGACGGCGCCGTGCAGACATTGCTGCAGGCGCTGAACAAGCTCGGGACCACGCAGAGCATGAACCTGATCCTGGGGCTGACGCTCAAGCGCAGCGCCAAGCTCAGTGACCCGTTGTTGTCGCAGCGGGCCCAGCACTTCTGGGAGCTGTCGCTGCACGCGGCCGAGTACGCCCGGGTGCTGGCGCGGATGCTCGAGCTGGATCAGGAGCGCTGTTACTGCGCCGGTCTGCTGCATTGTCTGGGTGACCTGGCGTTGCTGCGTTGCCTGCAGGAGTGGCGCTTATCCGGGGGCGAGCTGGATGAGGATGACATTGAGTTGTCGCTCAATGAATTTGGCGCGGCCTTCGGTTCGGCGTTACGCACTCGCTGGCGCTTGCCGCTGGAGCTGCGCGAACTGATCGCGGCGATCTACCAGCTGGGCGGCGGAGTGTATTCGCGTGAAGCGCTGGTGATGAACCTGGCTGGGCAGCTGGCGCGGTTGCCGGCGGATCAGGGGCTGGAGGCGTTGGCCGAGAGCAAGACGGCGCGGTTGCTTAAAGTGGGGATGGCGGAGTTGAGCAGGCTGCGTAAGGTTTGAGTTGGTATCGCGGGGCAAGCCCGCTCCCACCGGACACCGCTGTGGGAGCGGGCTTGCCCCGCGATGAGGCCTTCAGCCAATCACAATCTGATTCTTGCCCTGGCGCTTGGCCTGGTACATCGCCGCATCCGCCCGGGCAAACAGGCTGTCCAGCGATGAATCCACTTCACTGATGCCGGTCAGCCCCTGACTCACGGTCACGCCGAACACCTGTTGATCATGACTGAATTCCAGACACTGGATTTCCCGCTGCAAGCGCTCGGCGATCTGCTCGGCGACCTGTGGCGTACAGCCAGGGAACACCGCGGCAAACTCCTCACCACCGATGCGCCCGAACAGATCGCCACGGCGTAACACGGCCTTGCCGGTGTCGGCGATGCGCTGCAGCACATAGTCGCCTTCTTGATGACCATAGGTGTCGTTGATCTGCTTGAAGTCATCGATATCGAGCAGCAGGAAGGCCAGCGGCGTGTGATCCCGCCGTGCCGCTTCGAACGCTTCCTGAGCGCAGTCGAAGAAGTGCCGGCGGTTGCTGCTCTGGGTCAGGACATCCGTGGTTGCCAGCAGCTGCAGCTCGCCTTCGACGCGTTTCTTTTCGGTGATGTCTTCGGCCATGCCGACCACGATCAGCCGATGTTCGCTGTCGGTCTGCTGGTTGATAAAGCACTTGTCGCTGAGCCAGCGGACGTTGCCGTCGGCATCGATGATGCGGTACTCGCGGTCTTCCACGGCGCCTTTGACCAGCACTTCGGCCAGGCTGCGCTCGGCGTAGTCGAGGTCGTCAGGGTAGATGCTGTCGCGCCATTCATTGAAGTCGGCCAGCAGCAAGTGGGCCGGGCGGCCGAAGATTCGCTCGTAGGCGGGGCTGACATACAGCACCTGACGGGATTCCCAGTCGAACGCCCAGAGCACGGCATTGACGCTATCGAGCAACGAGCTGAACAGCTGTTCGCGCTCGCTCAGGCGCGCCACTTCGCCTTGGGCGTGCATCAGCGCCAGGAGGGCCTGGGCCAGTTCCGGGGGTTCATTGTGGGGTTGGGACGTCGGTTTCTTGTTGACCATTTGCGCGGAACTTCTCACACAGAGGCGGGCGGCCACGACCCGGCCCGCCACGCGGGCGTTATGCCTGTCAGAGTGAGAATAGGCGGTGAAGTTCCGGATGGCGCGCCCCGCGAAGGGCGCGCCGATCAACGGCGTCAGCTCGCTGCAGGACGCAGGGAGTAGGTTTTCAGCTGCGCCGCGAAGTCGCGCAGCGATTGAATACCGCTGGCCTCGGCCTCGTGTACCCAGTCTTTCATCGCCGCCAGCATGTCGTGGCCGTTGGCGCTGGTGCGTAGCCAGATTTGTTGCAGGGCCAGGCGTTTTTCGTAGATGGTCTTGAGCGCCTGGCTGTGTTCGAGCATGGTCTGGATGCGCAGGTGGTGACGGTCTTCCAGCAGGCTGGTTTCCCGCGACAACAGTCGCTTGGCGCGGCGGAACTGATGTCGCACCGAGTCATCGACCCGCGCCAGTTCCTGTTTGACCAGCGGCGCGATCACCAGCTTGCGGTACTGGGCCATGATCTGGAAGCGGTTGTTGAGGATCGCCATGGCGGTGTCCATGTCCAGCTGGCCCTTGCCTTCGACCCGATGGGCAATCGGCGCGACGCGCTGCACCTTGGCCAGACGCAGGAAGCAGAACAGCTTGATCCACGCCCAACCCATGTCGAACTCCCAGCGCTTGACCGACAGCTTGGCCGAGTTGGGGTAGGTGTGGTGGTTGTTGTGCAGCTCTTCGCCGCCGACGATGATGCCCCACGGCACCAGGTTGGTGGCGGCGTCGCGGCATTCGAAGTTGCGATAACCGACGGCATGGCCAAGGCCATTGATGACCCCGGCGGCCCAGAACGGTATCCACATCATCTGCACCGCCCAGATGGTGATGCCGATGGTGCCGAACAGCAGCAGATCGATGACCGCCATCAGGGCGATGCCACCCAGCTTGTAGCGCGAGTAGAGGTTGCGCTCGATCCAGTCTTCCGGGCAGTTCTTGCCGTAGATCCGCAGGGTTTCCGGGTTTTGTGCCTCTTCGCGGTACAGCTCGGCACCTTTGCGCAGGACGGTGGACAATCCCAGGATTACCGGGCTGTGCGGATCGTCGACGGTCTCGCATTTGGCGTGGTGCTTGCGGTGGATGGCTGTCCACTCGCGGGTGTTCTGCGCCGTGGTCAGCCACAGCCAGAAACGGAAAAAGTGCTTGAGCCCGGCGTTCAGTTCCAGCGAGCGGTGGGCTGAATAGCGGTGCAGGTAGACCGTGACACTGACGATGGTCACATGGGTCATGACCAGGGTAACTGCCAGCAGTTGCCAGGCCGACAAGTTGAGCAAACCTTGGTACCACATAGGCGAAAGGGCCCTCTAGAACATAAGGAACAGCGGGAAGCATTATCCCTGCACCGGCAAATAAAACCAGTCGGCCTTTTAGATAGGAGGTCACGGGATGTTTCTACCCTATAATCCCCCATTATTTTTTGTGGGCTTGTCAGGACCTTATGTCTGCTTCCATTCGAGACGCCATGCGCATGGCTGCGCTCTATCTGGTGTTGTCTGTGCTCTGGCTGGCACTGTCTGACCAATTATTGAGCAGTCTTTTCGATAATCCTCAGCAACTGGCCCGCTGGCAATTGCTCAGTGCCTATGTCTGGGTGCTATGCAGCGCCTTGCTGATCTTCACTTCCCGAGCCCGCCTGTTGAATTTCATCGGTGTCGGCGCACGCCTGCGCCGCGAAGACCGCGAGCGTCTGCGCATGGCCGCGGCGGTGTTCGACAGCACCCTTGAAGGCGTGCTGGTGACCGATCGAGACGGGGTGATCGTGCATGTGAACCGTGCGTTCATGCAGATCACCGGGTACGAAAAGGACGAGGTCATCGGTCAGCGGCCGAGCAAGTTCAAGTCCGGGCGGCATGGGCCGGTGTTCTATCAGGAGATCTACGCGACCCTGGCCGAAAAGGGCGAGTGGAGCGGCGAGATCTGGAACCGGCGCAAGAGTGGCGAGGTGTACCCGCAGTGGCAGACCATCTGCTCGATCCGCGATGACAGCGGCGAGCTCAGCCACTATGTGGCGGTGTTCAGCGATATCAGCGCGATCAAGCACAGCGAGCGCGAGCTGGCCTACCTGGCCCACCATGATCCACTCACCGACTTGCCTAACCGCCTGCTGTTCAACGACCGCGCCGAACAGGCGCTGGCCGCGGCCCAGGCCAACAAGCGCGGTTGTGCCCTGCTGTTGCTGGACCTGGACCATTTCCAGAGCATCAACGACGGCCTTGGGCACAATGTCGGTGATCAACTGCTCAAAGTGGTGGGCGAGCGTCTCAAGGCGCTGCTCGGTAGCGGCGTGACCCTGGCTCGCCTGGGTGGCGACGAGTTTGCCGTGCTCACCGAGCAATGCCCGCAAGTCGGCCAGGCCGCAGCACTGGCGCAAAATATCATTGATGCGATGAAGCAACCCTTTGAGTTCGATGAGCAGCGCCTGTTCGTCAGCGCCAGCATTGGTATCAGCCTGTTCCCCAGCGATGCCCTGAGCGCCGAGCAGCTGTTGCGCAATGCCGACTCGGCACTGTTCAAGGCCAAGGCTTGTGGGCGTGCCGGTTACGCGCTGTACACCGAAGAGCTGACGGCCCATGCCCAGCAGCGGGTCGAAACCGCTGGAGAGCTGCGCCGGGCGCTGGAGCAGGAAGAGTTGCGGGTCTATTACCAGCCGGTGCATGAGCTCAACAGCGGGGCGATGATTGGCGTCGAGGCGCTGGTGCGCTGGCAGCACCCACAGCGCGGGCTGGTGGCGCCCGGTGAGTTCATCCCGATTGCCGAACGCACCGGCCTGATTGCCGATATCGATACCTGGGTCTTGCGCCACGCCTGTGCACAGATGGTGCAATGGCAGGCCAGCGGGCGGCCGCTGCAGTTCGTGGCGGTGAACATTTCCAGTCGCCTGTTTGGTCATCGCGACCTTTATCAACAGGTGGCCAAGGTGCTGCATGAAACCGGCCTGGCCCCGGCGATGCTGGAGCTGGAAGTGACCGAAAGTGCGGTGATGGATGACCCCGAAGTCGCTCTGGAACAGTTGCACCGTTTACGTGAACTGGGGCTGCGCCTGGCCATCGATGACTTTGGCACGGGGTACTCTTCGCTGTTGCGGCTCAAGCGGTTGCCGGTGCAAAAGCTCAAGATCGATCAGGGCTTTGTCGCTGGTTTGCCGTGGGATGAAGACGATGCGGCGATCGTCCGGGTGATCATTGCCCTGGGCAAAAGCATGGGTATGCAGGTCCTTGCCGAAGGTATCGAGCAGGCCGAGCAAGCGCAGTTTCTGCTCGAACATGAGTGCCAGCTGGGGCAGGGGTACTGGTTTGGACGGCCGGTTCCGGCGCAGCAATTGCGCTGGGTCTGAGGGCCTCATCGCCGGCAAGGCCGGCTCCCACAATATCCACCTGTGGGAGCCGGCCTTGCCGGCGATGCTTTGTGATTCTGGTTATATAAAAATTCTTAAATAGTATTTTTAAGAATATTCAACGCCCCCTAAGATTGCCCTCAAGCCAGGCGCAGTCGCTCCCTTTCACGCAACTGCACGGCATCCCTTATTCACAGGAGCACGAGCATGAGCGCATCTCTGCGTAGCGTTGACGGTCAGGACGAAGCCACCATTCTGCGCGAAATCCAGAGCGCTCTGCGCGATCTGCGCTTTGGTGCGGTGGAAATCACCGTACACAACGCCCAGGTCGTGCAGATCGAACGCAAGGAAAAGTTCCGCCTGCAGAACCCCGGCAACAAGCCCAGCTGATAACCCTAATTAGAAAAAAATAGCCAATCGGGAGCTTCACCATGTCCATCCGCCGTTATGCCCTGGCTGCACTCGCCAGCGCCGTGTTTGCCGGTTCCGCCATCGCCAAGGACTACGAGTTGCTGAACGTGTCCTACGATCCGACCCGGGAGCTGTACCAGCAGTACAACGCCGAGTTCATCAAGCACTGGCAGCAGGCTCATCCGGACGACAAAGTGAAGATCCAGCAGTCCCATGGTGGTTCGGGCAAGCAGGCCCGGGCGGTGATCGACGGCTTGCGCGCCGACGTGGTGACCCTGGCCCTGGCCGGCGACATCGACGAGGTGGCCAAGCTTGGCAAGTCCCTGCCGGACACCTGGCAGACCCGTCTGCCGGAAGCCAGCACTCCGTACACCTCGACCATCGTCTTCCTGGTGCGCAAGGGCAACCCCAAAGGCATCAAGGACTGGGGCGATCTGATCAAGAAAGACGTCTCGGTCATCACCCCGAACCCGAAAACCTCCGGCGGTGCGCGCTGGAACTTCCTCGCCGCCTGGGCCTACGGACTGAAAGCCGGTGGCAGCGAAGCCAAGGCCCAGGAATACGTGAAGGAGTTGTTCAAGCACGTACCGGTACTCGATACCGGCGCCCGTGGCTCGACCATCACATTCGTCAACAACGGTCAGGGTGACGTGTTGCTGGCCTGGGAAAACGAAGCGTTCCTGGCCCTCAAGGAAGACGGTGGCAACGACAAGTTCGAAATCGTCGTGCCGTCGCTGTCGATCCTCGCCGAGCCGCCGGTGGCCGTGGTCGACAAGAATGCCGAGAAGAAGGGCAACGAAGCGATTGCCAAGGCCTATCTGGAACACCTGTACAGCCCGGCCGGGCAGAAAATCGCTGCAGAGAACTTCTACCGTCCGCGTGACGCAAAAGTTGCCGCCGAATACGCCAAGCAGTTCCCGAAACTGGATCTGGTAACTATCGACAAAGACTTCGGTGGCTGGAAAACTGCCCAACCCAAGTTTTTCAATGATGGTGGTGTGTTCGACCAGATCTACACGGCCCAGTGATCCATGGCCGTCAGGATAATCGCCGTTCAGTAGCCAGCATGGGCCCGGGATTCGTTCCGGGCTTCGTGCGTTCAACCAGGGACCTTTATGTCACGTCGTATCTCCCCCGTCATACCCGGCTTCGGGCTGACGCTGGGCTACACCTTGGTGTACCTCAGTCTGATTGTGCTCATACCGCTGGGGGCCATGTTCGTGCATGCCGCCCAGCTCACCTGGGAGCAGTTCTGGGCCATCATCAGTGCACCGCGCGTCCTCGCCGCACTCAAGCTGAGCTTCGGTACTGCCCTCTGCGCCGCCATCATCAACGGCATCATCGGTACGTTGCTGGCCTGGGTGCTGGTGCGCTACACCTTCCCGGGGCGCAAGATCATCGAGGCGATGATCGACCTGCCGTTCGCCCTGCCGACCGCCGTGGCCGGCATCGCCCTGACGGCGCTGTATGCGCCTGCGGGCCTGGTCGGCCAGTTCGCGACTGACCTGGGTTTCAAGATTGCCTACACCCCGTTGGGCATTACCCTGGCGCTGACCTTCGTGACCTTGCCGTTCGTGGTGCGTACGGTGCAGCCGGTACTGGCCGACATCCCTCGGGAAGTCGAAGAAGCCGCGGCCTGTCTGGGTGCCAAGCCCTTGCAGGTGTTCCGCTATGTACTGGTGCCGGCGCTGCTGCCCGCCTGGCTGACCGGTTTTGCCCTGGCCTTTGCCCGCGGTGTCGGTGAGTACGGCTCGGTGATTTTCATCGCCGGCAACATGCCGATGAAAACCGAGATCCTGCCGCTGCTGATCATGGTCAAACTCGATCAGTATGACTACACCGGCGCTACTGCCATCGGCGTGCTGATGCTGGTGGTTTCCTTCATCCTGTTGCTGCTGATCAACCTGCTGCAGCGGCGCATCGAAACCCCTTGAAGGAGGCCACGTCCATGTCTGCATCTACCCTTGGCGCGGCCGCTTCGGCCAACGCCGCCCGCCGTGGCAGCTCAACCTCGCGGCGAATCCTGATCAGTCTCGGCTGGTTGATCTTCGCCCTGTTCCTGCTGCTGCCGCTGGTTATCGTGGTGTCCCAGGGCCTGAAAATGGGCCTGGGAACATTCTTCGAAGCGATCTTCGAGGCTGACGCCTTGTCGGCCCTGAAGTTGACCCTGATCGCCGTGGCTATCTCGGTGCCACTGAACCTGGTGTTCGGTGTCAGCGCCGCCTGGTGCGTGAGCAAGTACAACTTCCGTGGCAAGAGCATCCTGGTGACGCTGATCGACCTGCCATTCTCGGTATCGCCGGTGATCGCAGGTCTGGTCTATGTGCTGATGTTCGGCGCCCAGGGCCTGTTCGGGCCGTGGCTGCAGGACCACGACATCCAGATCGTCTTCGCCTTGCCGGGCATTGTTCTGGCGACCATCTTCGTCACCGTGCCCTTCGTCGCCCGTGAACTGATCCCGCTGATGCAGGAGCAGGGCACTCAAGAGGAAGAGGCTGCGCGTTTGCTGGGCGCCAACGGCTGGCAGATGTTCTGGCACGTGACCCTGCCCAACATCAAATGGGGCCTGATCTACGGTGTGGTGCTGTGTACCGCGCGGGCGATGGGTGAGTTCGGTGCGGTGTCGGTGGTTTCCGGGCACATTCGCGGGGTGACCAACACCTTGCCGCTGCACGTCGAGATCCTCTACAACGAATACAACCACGTTGCGGCCTTCAGCGTCGCCAGCCTGTTGCTGATCCTGGCGCTCTTCATCCTGCTGCTCAAGCAGTGGAGCGAGAACCGTATTAACCGTCTGCGCCATAGCGCAGCGGAGGAATAATTCATGTCGATCGAAGTTCGTAACGTCAGCAAGCGCTTCAACGCTTTCCAGGCTCTGGACAGCATCAACCTGGATATCCACAGCGGTGAGCTGGTGGCGCTGCTCGGCCCGTCCGGCTGCGGTAAAACTACCCTGCTGCGGATCATCGCCGGGCTGGAAACCCCAGACCAGGGCAATATCGTTTTCCACGGTGAGGATGTTTCCGGTCACGATGTGCGTGATCGCAACGTCGGTTTCGTGTTCCAGCACTACGCCCTGTTCCGTCACATGAGCGTGTTTGACAACGTCGCTTTCGGTCTGCGCATGAAGCCCAAGGCCGAGCGGCCGAGCGAGAGCAAGATTGCCGAGAAGGTCCATGAGCTGTTGAACATGGTTCAGCTCGACTGGCTCAGCGACCGTTATCCCGAGCAGCTTTCCGGTGGTCAGCGCCAGCGTATCGCCCTGGCGCGCGCCCTGGCCGTTGAGCCCAAGGTGCTGCTGCTCGACGAGCCGTTCGGCGCCCTCGATGCCAAGGTGCGTAAAGAGCTGCGCCGCTGGCTGGCGCGCCTGCACGAAGATATCAACCTGACTTCGGTGTTCGTGACCCACGACCAGGAAGAGGCGATGGAAGTTGCCGACCGTATTGTGGTGATGAACAAAGGCGTGATCGAGCAGATCGGTTCGCCGGGCGAGGTGTACGAGAACCCGGCCAGTGATTTCGTTTACCACTTCCTCGGTGACTCCAACCGCCTGCACCTGAGCGAAGGCCACCACGTGCTGTTCCGGCCTCATGAAGTGTCGTTGTCGCGGCATGAAGTCGAGGGGCACCATGCGGCCGAAGTGCGTGATATCCGTCCGCTGGGCGCGACCACCCGGGTGACCCTGAAGGTTGAAGGGCAGAGCGAGCTGATCGAGGCTGAAGTGGTCAAGGACCATGACAGCCTGACCGGGTTGGCGCGTGGCGAGACTTTGTTCTTCAAACCCAAGGTCTGGCAGAAAGTCGCCAATATCTGAGTCATTCCTAATCGCGGGGCAAGCCCGCTCCCACAGGTTTTCACCAACCCTGTGGGAGCGGGCTTGCCCCGCGATCGTTTCCCCTCCCGTCCTGCAAGCCAAGCACCACAACCAGCACTGTGGCGGCTCGTTCGCGCCTGCGCGGCATATGCATTTTTCTCATAAAAAGTATCGGCCAAAGGCATTTGCCCTACCTCCGTTGCACTCCTTATAAAGGTCATCTCTTATTCGATAAATCTATTTCAACTAATAAATAAATAGCCAATAGGAATATGCATTCCTGGCCAGGAGCCGCCCATGAGCCCGACCCATCGCCTTGCACCTCTCTCTTCACGGCGACTCCAGCGTCTGCCCCTGGCCCTGCTGCTGGCCGGCAGTGCGCACTGGTTGCCAGCCCAGGCCGCCGAACCGCAACAGACTGCGGTGAAAGCCAGCGACAGCCAGCTCAAGACTGTCACCGTGACTGCCCGCCGTCGCGAGGAGAGTGCCCAGGACGTGCCGACACCGATGAGTGTGATCGATGGCCAGGCGCTGGAAACCCAGCGCGTGTACCGCATACAAGACCTGCAGCAACTGGTGCCGAGCGTTAACGTTGCCTACATGCATGCGCGCCAGTCCAGCGTGTCGATTCGCGGTCTGGGCAACAACCCGGCCAGTGATGGCCTGGAAGGCAGCGTTGGCCTGTACCTGGACAACGTCTACCTCGGCCGTCCGGGCATGGCGGTGTTCGACCTGATGGACATCGAGCAACTGGAAGTGCTGCGCGGTCCGCAAGGCACCCTGTTCGGCAAGAACACCACCGCCGGGGTGATCAACATCAGCACCCGGGCGCCGAGCTTTACCCCCGAGCGCAGCATCGAAACTTCGGTGGGCGAGGATGGCTACTTCCAGACCAAGGGCACCCTGTCCGGGCCCTTGAGCGAGACCCTGGCCGGGCGCATTTCGGCCTACCGCACCCGTAGCGACGGCGACATCAAGAACGAGTTCGACGGCCATACCCTCAATGGCGGTTCGCGCCAGGGCTTTCGTGGTCAGCTGCTGTACAAGCCCAGCGAGCAGTTCAACCTGCGCTGGATCGGCGACTACAACGAAGAGGATTCCAGTGCCGGCACGCGTTTGCTGTACAGCACCGGGCCGACCATCAATGGCGTCAATCGCTACGAAGCCCGGGCCAAAGCGGCAGGTGCCACGCTGATCGATGGCAGCACGCGCAAGGTCAACCTGGACAGTGATCAACAGGTCACGGTGTTCCAGGGCGGGACCTCGCTTGAGGCCAACTGGACCCTGGACAACGATTTCACCCTCACATCTGTCAGTTCCTACCGCTGGTGGGACTTCACCCCGCGCAACGACGAGGGCCTGAACGTGCCTGCGGCGTTCAACTCCGGGGTTTCGGTGCGCGACAAGCAGTACTCGCAGGAATTTCGTCTGGCGTCACCCACCGGTGGCTTCTTTGACTACGTACTGGGCGCCTATTACTTCGGTTCCGATCTGGATAACAAATCCTTCGTCTATTACGGTCCCCAGGCGGACATCTGGAATGGCACCCCGGCTGGTGCCCTGGCCAATGTCACTACGCTCGGCAAGGGCCATATCGAGACCGACAGCTTTGCCCTGTTCGGCCAAGGCACCTGGCACCTGACCGAGCGCCTGGACTTCACCGCCGGTATCCGTGGCACCTATGAAGAGAAAAGCGCCTGGGTCGATCGCGCAGCCCCCGTCGGCGGTGCTGCTGTCAGCGGCGCTGCGGCCGCTGTACGTCAGGGCCGGGTGGGGGCTTACGACTCGGGTGATCTGAACCAGTACACCTTCAGCCCCTCGGGCCTGCTCAACCTGAGCTATCGCTTTACCGATGATCTGCTCGGCTATGCCACCTTGTCCCATGGCGAGAAGTCCGGCGGCGTCAACCTGACGGTGGCGACCGCGCCGGTGGCCGGTGCCGACTCGCTGCTGATCGGTACCGAGCGCGCCAACAACGCCGAGCTGGGTCTGAAGAGCACCCTCTGGGATCGCCGTCTGCAGCTCAACGCCAACCTGTTCTGGACCGAAGTGCATGGCTACCAGACCAACGCCTACGACGAAGCCAACCGTGTGCAGTACCTGACCAACGCAGGTTCCGTGCGCTCGCGCGGGGTTGAAGTGGAGAGCACCCTGGTGCCGATCCGCGGCCTGACCTTGAACCTCAACGGCTCCTACAACGATGTGCGTTACCTGTCCTACAAAGACGCCCCGTGCGCCCCGGAAGTCGCCCTGCAGCCAGGGGCGCCCGCTTCCTGCGATCTCACCGGCCATCAGGTGGTCGGCGCCTCGAAATGGATCGGTAATGCCAACGGCCAGTACCAGTGGGATCTGGACAACGGCCTGCAGCCCTATGTCACCGCCAGCTATGCCTTCCGCTCCAAGGCAGTGGGCACGGTTGAGGACTCCGACTTCGCACAGATCCCCAGCTACGCCGTGGTCAACCTGTCCACCGGCTTGCGCGGCGATCTCGGTCAGGGCCAGTGGGACGTCTCGCTGTGGCTGAAAAACGCCTTCGACAAGACCTACTACACCACCCTCTGGAGCGCTGCCAACGGTGGTTATGAAGGCCTGGTGGGCACACCGAAAACCCTGGGCCTGACCGGTCGTTACGACTTCTGAGAACGGTTTTTCGATGCCTGCCCTGAATACTTTTCATGCGCGGCAGGCATCGGCAATCCGGCGATTGGCCCAAGCCCTTGAATGGTGCGGGGTAGAGCGAGAGGTCGGTCTTTGTTATTCATTTAAGTTCTATATATAACTTTAAAAATTACTTTAAGAAATAAGCCGGCAACAGTGATGATCCACACAGCGAAGGCAAATGAGCTGCCTTCGGTGAAACACATAGCGACCCCAGGAGTTGATCAATGGGTAATGTCCAGACCGCTGCCACCGCGCTTGATGTGCTTTGGCGCCAGACGCCGAGCGGCGAGCTGGTCGATCTCGGCCGACCGCACCGTGTCCCCTTGGCGCACCAACGTCTTCAGCGCACGCCGAAAAGCGCCTTGGGGCGCCGGGAAAAAATCCTCTTGGGGGTTTTCGCCCTGGTTCTGCACGGTGGCGTTGCCTACTGGCTCAGCCAGACGCCAACGCCGGTGCTGCCGGTGGTGCCGCCGGAAATTCCACCAATGACCATCGAGTTTTCGCAGCCAGCGCCGCCCGTAGTCGAGCCACCACCGCCTGCGCCACCACCTGCCGTGGTCGCGCCACCGCCACCGGTGGTCGATGAGCTGGCGGCAAAACCTGCACCCAAGCCGCTACCCAAACCCAAGCCTGTGGCAAAACCCGTGGCCAAGCCGCAGCCCAAGGCGGTCGAACAGCCTCCCGCGCCACCGCAACCGGTTGCCGCACCGACGCCGCCTGCGCCTGCTCCGGTGACACCGGCCTCGGCCAGCGCCGGGTACCTGAAGAATCCGGCCCCGGAGTACCCGGCGCTGGCCCACCGGCGCGGCTGGGAAGGCACGGTGATGTTGCGCGTGCATGTCCTGGCCAGCGGCAAACCCGGTGAGATTCAGCTGCAAAAAAGCAGTGGCCGCCAGCAGCTCGACGACGCCGCCCTGGCCGCGGTCAAGCGCTGGAGCTTCGTTCCGGCCAAGCAGGGTGAGGTGGCCGTGGACGGCTGGGTCAGCGTGCCGATCGAATTCAAGATCCACTAATTCGCGCTAACAGAGAGAGTATTGATCATGACGTTATTGGCATCCCCCCTCGAATCCATCGAAAGCGCGGTGATCTGGCTGCTGGTGGGCTTCTCTGTCATCACCTGGGGTTTGGCCCTGATCAAAGGTGTGCAGTTTGTGCGCTTGAAAAACCAGGACAAACGCTTTCACAAGCAGTTCTGGGCGGCCTCCAGCCTGGATGCTGCTGCAGAACTGAGCGAAACCCAACCAGGCGCTGCCGCCCGGGTGGCCCAGGCCGGTTACGCCGCCATTGCCGTCGGCGAGCCTGGTCAGGCCAGCGACCTGAGCCAGGCCATCAACCATCAGGACCGCCTGGAGCGCGCCTTGCGCCAGCAGATCGTGCGTGAGCGGCGCTCGCTGGAAACCGGCCTGGCGGTGGTTGCCAGTATCGGCAGTACCTCGCCTTTCATCGGTCTGTTCGGTACGGTCTGGGGCATCATGGAAGCCCTCAAGGGCATCAGCGCGGCGGGTTCCGCCAGTCTTGAAACCGTTGCCGGTCCTATCGGTGCGGCGCTGGTCGCCACCGGTGTGGGGATCGCCGTCGCGGTGCCGGCGGTGCTGGTTTACAACTACTTCCTGCGGCGCCTGAAGCTGACCGCTGCCGACCTCGATGACTTCGCTCACGACTTCTACAGCCTGGCGCAGAAGAGTGCCTTCCGCGTGCTGGTGCACCCGGCGGCCTACAAGCCGGCCAGCAGTACCGCGCAAAAAGTGAAGGAGGCTTCCTGATATGGCCTTCTCGACCCAGGACAGTGACGAAGTACTCAGCGAGATCAACGTGACCCCGCTGGTCGATGTGATGCTGGTGTTGCTGGTGGTGTTCATCGTCACCGCACCGCTGCTGACCAACGCCATCCCGATCAACCTGCCGAAGACCGAAGCCGTGGCGCCGGTGGAGCAGAAAGACCCGTTGGTGGTGAGCATCGATGGTGGCGGCAAACTGTTCATCAACAAGGATGAAATCCAGCCCGACCTGCTGGAAAACAGCCTGCAGAGCGCCAAGGCCAAGGATCCGGAACTGCGTGTGCAGCTGCAGGCCGACGATGGCGTGAATTATGGGGAAGTGGCGCGCGCCATGGCCTCGATAGAACGTGCGGGGATTACCAAGCTGTCGGTGATCACCGCCCGCTGAGCAACACCCTCAGGCAAGTCTTCGGGGGCCATTCCTGGGCAGGGGGTGGTCCCTTTTTTTATTTCTGTGGCTGGGCGGACTGTGATTTTGGTTATTAATAAATAGCTTCTTATTCCTTTACGAATATAACCACCTCCCTATACTTGGCCTCAAGCACGCAAACCCAGCAGGAGGCGTCCCCATGCGCAACACGTCGATCCGTTACCTGATTGTGCCGGGCTGGCAAGGTTCGCCAGAAGATCATTGGCAGAGTCATTGGCAGCAAGTGCTGCCCAACAGTGCGCGGGTCGAACAGCTCGACTGGGTGACGCCGCAGCGCCACGACTGGGTGGCGGCTCTGGAACAGGCAGTGGCCGCCGACGATTCGCCGGTGATCCTGATTGCCCACAGCCTGGGCTGCATCACCGTTGCCCATTGGGCTGCACAAGCCAGTGCCAGCCTGCTGCGTCGTGTGCGCGGCGCTTTGCTGGTAGCACCGGCCGATGTCGAGCGCCCGACCTGCTCGCCAGCCTTGCGCAACTTCGCGCCGATTGCCCAGCAGTTGTTGCCGTTCCCGAGCCAGGTGGTCAGCTCTGACAACGATCCGGCAATCAGTGCTCCACGCGCCATGCAACTGGCGCGAGCCTGGGGCGCCGAGGTGGGTTTTCTGGCCGGGGCCGGGCATATCAACGTCAAGTCCGGGCATCGCCGCTGGGAGCAGGGCTTCGCCTACCTGTACCGCCTGCAGAACCGTCTGGAACAACACGCCCTTCGCCGCGCCTGAACCCCAGGCGCTGACCTTATCCTGATCCAACGCCCGGCCCCAGGTGCTTCGGGCGGGAGTTTGCCATGAGTAATCACGACACCTTCGGTCAGCCGCTGCTGACCTTCCCTGAGCTGGACAAGAGCCCGCTGAGCATCCGCGCCAAGGCGCTGGTGTTCGTCGACCCGCGCTCGCGGCAATTGCGTGAGGAGCTGGAATTGCTGGCGCCGTTGGCGCTACCAGTGCTAATCCGCGGCGAGACCGGTACCGGCAAGGAGCTGCTGGCCCGGCAGATTCATCGCGCCAGTGATCGCGCCGGCCTGTTCGTTTCGGTCAACTGCGCGGCGATCAGCCCGACCTACGCCGATGCCGAGCTGTTCGGCTACAGCGCCGGTGCTCACAGTGGTGCTGCGAGCAGCCGGGCCGGCTGGTTCGGCTCGGCCAATGGCGGCACCCTGTACCTGGACGAAATCGCTGACTTGCCGCTGGCGATTCAGGCGAAGTTGCTCGCTGCCCTGGAAAACCGTGAAGTCACCCGGGTTGGCGCCCAGCAACCCAACCCAGTCGATGTGCGTCTGGTCGCAGCGTCGAGTATCGACCTGGGCGAGGCGGTCAGCGCCGGCAAGTTCCATGAGCGGCTTTACCACTATCTACGCGAAGGGCATCTGGAGCTGCCAGCCTTGCGCGAGCGGGTCGGCGATATCCTGCCGCTGGCCGAGTATTTCGTCGGTATCTACAGCCCGCGGCTGAACCTGCCGGTGCCGTTGATCAGTGAGGCCGCCCAGCGTGTGCTGGAGTTTCATAGCTGGCCGGGCAACACCCGAGAACTGGAGAACGTCATTCACTTTGCGTTGTTGGTCAGCAGTGGCGAAGAGATTCTGCCCCGGCACTTGAACCTGCCAACGCCGCTGCAAGCCCTGGCCAGTCAGCTTGATCAGCTGTGCCAGCGGGCGCTTGCCGATGAGCGCAGTGCCCTGCAGGGCCTGCTGGAACAGGCTTTGTTGCGTCTGGCGCAAGGCGCCGGGTAATCCGGCGCAGCTTCGTGGTTAAAATGGAATAAGCAGCGAAATAAAAGATATTGTTCCGGTATAAAAAATCTCGGTATTGTCCGTTCCAAGCCAGCTAGCAAATGGCTGGCAACCTGATTTGCCGTCGACCGATGGCCCTGTATTCGAATAAGGACTGCGCATGAAAAAGGCTCTGTTGTTCACTGCTCTGGCGGCCGCTCTGTCGGTTGCAGGTTTCGCCCACGCCGGCGAGAAACTGGTGGTTGCCGCCACCCCGGTGCCCCACGCTGAAATCCTTGAGCTGATCAAGCCGACCCTGGCCAAAGAAGGTGTAGACCTTGAGATCAAGGTGTTCACCGACTATGTGCAGCCTAACGTGCAGGTCGACCAGAAGCGTCTGGATGCCAACTACTTCCAGACCCTGCCGTACCTGAAGAACTTCAACGAGGGTAAAGGCACTCACCTGGAAACGGTCATCGGCGTCCACGTCGAGCCTTTCGGTGGCTACTCGAAGAAGGTTAAAAGCCTGAGCGAGCTGAAAGACGGCGCTACCGTTGCCATCCCTAACGAAGGCAGCAACAGCGGTCGTGCCCTGCTGCTGTTGCAGAAGGCTGGCCTGATCACCCTGAAGGATCCGAAGAACGCCCTGGCAACGCCGAAAGACATTGCCGAGAACCCGAAGAAGCTGAAGTTCCGCGAGCTTGAGTCGGCCATGCTGCCACGTGTCCTGGACCAGGTTGACCTGGACATGATCAACACCAACTATGCACTGGAAGCCGGTCTGAACCCGGCCAAAGACGCCCTGGTAATCGAAGGTTCCGATTCGCCGTACGTGAACTTCCTGGTCGCCCGTCCAGACAACAAGGACAGCGACGCGATCCAGAAACTGGCCAAAGCCTTGACCAGCCCGGAGGTGAAAACCTTCATCGAGAAGAAATACAGCGGCGCGGTACTGCCGGCGTTCTAAGCAGCAACTGATACACCTCCTGTGGGAGCGGGCCTTGCCCCGCGATTGCAATGTGCCCTGACACAACGCGATCGCGGGGCAAGCCCGCTCCCACAGTTGCTTTATGCACAGGCATTTGCGGTTAGCTGTTTGGGTGATATCAATATGCAATAAAGGTATTTAAATATTTGTTTTTATACCTTTAGAGTCTTAGTCATTGTGCTCACCCGCACTGACAACCCCTGTGTAGAGCGGCCCGTTTACCCTCGGGCCGGTCCGAGATCCTCTCATGAGTTTCGATGTCGCTTTTATCCTCAGCACGCTACCGGCGTTTCTCAAAGCCGTCGGCGTTACCCTGCAGGTCGGCCTGATCGCCATTGCCACCTCACTGCTGGTGGCGCTGATCAACGCAGCAATCCTGGTCTACCGCACGCCCTACCTGCAGCGCCTGGTGCAGCTGTACGTGGAACTGGCGCGCAACACGCCGCTGCTGATCCAGCTGTTCTTCGTCTATTTCGCTTTGCCGAGCCTGGGCCTGAAAATCTCCGGCTTCGCTGCCGCGATCATCACCATGACCTTTCTTGGTGGTGCGTACCTGACCGAGGTACTGCGCGCCGGCGTCGAGGCGGTGCCACAGGCACAGCTGGAATCGGGCCGCTCGATCGGCCTGTCCGACGGCCAGCTGCTGCGTTATGTGATTCTGCCTCAGGCCGGCATCCTCAGCTTGCCGTCGCTGTTTGCCAACTTCGTTTTCCTGCTCAAGGAAACCACGGTGGTCTCGGCGGTGGCGGTGCCGGAAATCCTCTACACCACCAAGAGCTACATCGCGCTGTACTACAAGACTTACGAGATGCTCGCGGTGCTGACGCTGATCTGTGTGTTGCTGTTCCTGCCATTGTCGCTGCTGCTCAGCCGCCTGGAACGGAGGCTGCAACATGGCCAGTTCGGGTCTTGAGTTGTTGCTGGTGTCCTTGCCGCAACTGGGCAAGGGTGCCGCGCAGACACTGGCGATCTCGGCGCTGGGGATTGTCTTCAGTACTTTCGGCGGCGTGCTCTACGGTGTGCTGGCGAGCCTGAACCTGCGCAGCCTGAATCTGCTGCTGCGGGTGTACCTGGAGCTGTTCCGGGCGATTCCGGTGCTGGTCTGGTTGTACCTGCTGTTCTTTGGCCTGCCGATTTTCTTTGCCCTGAGCATCCCCAGCTTCTGGTGCGCGGTGCTGGTGTTGTCGCTGTGGGGCGCCAGTGAAGTGGGCGAAGTGGTACGCGGCGCCTTGCGTTCTTTGCCCCGCGGCCAGCGTGAGGCCGGCCTGTCGATTGGCCTGTCTGCCTGGCAGCTGTATGGCTATGTACTGCTGCCGCAAGCACTCAAGCGCATGACCCCGCCGACCATCAACATCTACACGCGGATCATCAAGACCAGCTCGCTGGCGGTGCTGATCGGGGTGGTCGATGTCATCAAGGTCGGCCAGCAGATCATCGAGCGCACCTACGAGTCGGTGCTGATCTACGGCGCGCTGTTCCTGTTTTTCTTTTTTATCTGCTACCCGCTCTCGGCTGCTTCGCGCGCCCTTGAGCGCCGCTGGACACACGCATGAGTGCATTGATCGAGTTCAAGGGCTTCAACAAATTCTTCGGCGAGCAACAGGTGCTGAACAACATCGACCTGCAAGTGCGCAGCGGTGAAGTGGTGGTGATCCTCGGCCCCAGCGGTTGCGGCAAAAGCACCTTGCTGCGCTGCCTGAACGGCCTGGAAAGCGCCCACAGCGGCCACTTGCGCCTGGCCGGTGAAGAACTGCTCGAGCCGCGCACCGACTGGCGCCGGGTACGCCAGCGGGTGGGCATGGTGTTCCAGAGTTATCACCTGTTTGGCCACATGAGCGTGCTCGACAACCTGCTGCTGGGGCCGCTCAAGGTGCAGAAGCGCGAACGCCGTGAAGCCCTGGCCCAGGCCGAAGCGCTGCTGGCGCGGGTGGGCTTGCTGGACAAGCGCGACGCTTATCCGCGCCAGCTTTCCGGTGGCCAGCAGCAGCGCATCGCAATCGTTCGCTCATTGTGCATGAACCCTGAGGTGATGCTGTTCGACGAGGTCACCGCAGCCCTCGACCCGGAGATGGTCAAGGAAGTGCTGGAGGTGATCCAGGGCCTGGCCCGTGACGGCATGACCTTGCTCATCGTGACCCATGAAATGGCCTTCGCCCGCGCGGTGGCCGACCGCATCGTGTTCATGGAGGCCGGCAGGATCCTTGAACAGCGCGACCCCGAGAGCTTCTTTACGAACCCGCAGACCGCACGCGCGCAGCAGTTCCTGGAGAAATTCTCCTTCGTAGAAAGCCTGCCCAAAATGCCCGCAAAGGAACTGTCATGAAAACTGCCAAAACCTCGAAACTGCTGTTGTCCCTGTTCAGCCTGGCCCTGCTGGCCGGCTGCAACAAGGCGGAAGAACCCGCCAAGCCTGCTGGCGCAGGTGCGGCGCCAGCCACCAGCTACCTGGAAACCATCAAGGCCCGCGACAAGCTGATTGTCGGCGTGTTCACCGACAAGCCGCCGTTCGGCTTTGTCGACGAGAGCGGCCGCTATGTCGGCTTCGATACCGACATCGGCCGCCAGTTCGCCAAGTCGCTGCTCGGCGACGAGAACAAGGTCGAGTTCGTTGCGGTTGAGCCGGCCAGCCGCATCCCGTTCCTGCAAAGCGACAAGGTCGATCTGATCCTCGCCAACATGACCGTGACGCCGGAACGCAAGGAAGCGGTGGAGTTCACCAACCCCAACCTGCGCGTCGCGGTCCAGGCCCTGGTGCCTGAAGGCAGCAGTGTGAAAAAACTCGATGACCTGGCCGACAAGACCACCATCGTCACCACCGGTACCACCGCCGATATCTGGCTGACCAAGAATCACCCGGACTGGAAGCTGCTCAAGTTCGAGAAGAACTCCGAGTCGCTGCAAGCACTGGCCAATGGTCGTGGTGATGCCTATGCCCAGGACAACCTGATCCTGTTCAGCTGGTCGAAGCAGAATCCGGGATACCGCGTGTTGGCCGAGAAGCTGGGCGAAGAAGCGCCGATTGCACCGGCTGTGAAGAAGGGCAATATCGAGCTGCGTGACTGGGTCAACGCTGAACTGGCGCGCCTGGGTGAGCAGAAGTACCTGCTCAAGCTGTATGACCAGTATGTGCGCAAAGAGCTGAGCGACGACACCAAGCCTGAGAGCGTGATTGTCGAAGGTGGTAAGTGGCAGGGCTGATCATCGCAGCCACCTGTAGGAGCGGATTTATCCGCGAAGGAGCGCAGCGCGCGCCCAAAGCAGGGACTGCCATGCAGTCCATCGCGGCGGTCCGGCGTCCCGGTGAATCCGCTCCTACGAGTTTAACTAGTTTGCAGGCACCAACCTCAACGTACTCTGCGCCGCAATCACCCCCATCTGCGCCTTGTGGTACTGCCCCTCGATATAGTCCTTGGCTTGATCGGCATAGTGCCGGTCGAACAGCACGCCACTTTGCCCCACCGGGTTGATGGTCAGGGCCTGCCCGGCATCGGCGAAGTCGATCAGGCGCCGGGTCGAAGGGCCATAGGTGACCGGCCAGGGCGCCGGGCCGATCTTCGCCGACAGGTTGTTCGGCACTTCATGCGTACCTGGTGCGGCAAAAGCGCCGACGTTGAACAGCAGGTTCAGCGGCTTCTGCAGCCCGAGCGGATGATTGTGGGTCAAGGTATGCGCCTTGCCCCATTGCCAGGCGGTCGGGTCGCTGCCCAGTGTCTCGCGCAGATGGGTCAGGCTGGCCTGCCAGGCGCGTTTCACCGCGTCGCTGCGGCTACCATGCTCGCTGCTGCCATGCAGCCCCCACCAGGGCGACTCGGCGTCGGCGGCCAGGCGCGGCAAGGCGGCATCGATGACGCGGGTGCTGATCAGCATCTGGAACCAGGCATCGCCCAGTTCGTCATGCATGGCGGCGTACGCCAGGTCGTAGAGCAACTGGTTGAACAGCGTGGCGCTGACCGAGTCCAGCGGATAGTCGCCATTCCAGCTGGCCAACTGTTCGACCAGCTCCTTCTCCTGATCGCCCGCAGCCACTTCTCGCAAGACTCCCAACAACGGTGCCAGGGTGCGTGGGCCATAGCCGCTGGCTGTGTCGAGCTGTAGCGCCTGACTGTTTTGCGTATCCCATTTGATCGTTGCATCGGCCAGCTGGCGATCGAGCTGCTGGCCACGGTCGGCGAGGTTGTAGTACCCGGGAATCGGCATGGCGGCGGGCGGCTGATAGTTGGCCGAGACGATGTAGCCGCTGGCCGGGTTTTCCGCCTGCGGGTTGGCGCTGAACGGGTAGAAACCGAGTTTGTCGGCCTGGGCCGTGCTGCCGTCGAGGATGAACGACGGGTTTACCCCGTCCGGGCGAATCGGTAGCTGCGCCGCCGCCCACCAGCCAATGTCGCCGCGGGCGTTGGCCCACACCAGGTTGAGGCCAGGCGCCTGGATCTTCGCGGCGGCGCTGCGCATCTTGTCCAGGGTGTCGGCGCGGTTGACCTGGTAGAAGCCTTCGAGCACCGGGTTGTCGGTTTCCAGAAACGCCCACCACATGGCAATCGGTGTCGGCCCGGCATTGGCGCCGATCACCTGGTTGACGATCGGGCCGTGTGGCGAGCGCTTCAGGGTGATGGTGACAGGCTCCTCACCCTTCACCGCAATAGTGTCCTGGGTGATGGTCAACGCTTGCCACTGGCCGTTGATACGCACCTGGTCAGGGTTGGCCGGATTGACCTGCTCGGCGATCAGATCGACATCGTCGTTCTGGAACATGGTCAGGCTCCAGCCGAACTCGCGGTTATGCCCCAGCGAAGCGAAGGGGTTGAGCGCCTGGTGATAGCCATAGAGGTTGAAACCGGGCGCCGACAGTTCGGCTTCGTACCACACGGCGGGCACGGCAAAGCTGATATGCGGATCGCCGGCCAACAGCGGTTTGCCACTGCGGGTGCGGCTGCCGGACAGCGCCCAGGCGTTGCTGCCTTCGTACTGTGGAATGCCAGCCTCGCTCAGGGCTTGCTGGCTGATCAGTGCCAGCTGCTCCAGGCTTTTCCAGTCGGCAGCTGCCAGCGGCGGGCGGCTGTGCAGCGCACCTTCAGGGTTCCAGTCGAGGTCGAAGATGTTCAGGTATTCGCTGCCGAGCTGGTCGCGCACATAGGTCAATGCCGGTTCCGTGCGAAAGGCGGCGGCAAAGCTGTAGGCCATGTAGCCGGCAATGCTCAGGGTGTCCTGGGCAGTGAACGGCCGTGGCGTGATGCCCAGCACATCGAATTCCATGGGTTTGGGATGGCTGTCCTGCCAGGCATTGAGGCCATCGAGGTAGGCCTGCAGTGCGAGCCAGGCAGGCGATTGTTTGTCCTGGCGTTCGATGTAGCGCTCGGCCTGTTCGCGAATACGCAGGCTGCGGAACAGGCTATCGGTGGGCAGCAGCTTGCTGCCGAGCACTTCTGCCAGTTCGCCGCGGGCCAGGCGGCGGATGATCTCCATCTGGAACAGCCGGTCCTGGGCATGCACATAGCCCAGTGCGCGGTACAGGTCGATCTCGTTGCTGGCCTGCAGGTGCGGTACGCCACGGGCGTCATAACGCACGCTGACCGGGGCTTGCAGGCTGGCCAAGGCGACTTCGCCTTCACGCTGCGGCAGCTTGCCCTGCACATACCAGTAACCGCCGCCGGCTGCCGCGGCAATGACCACAGCGAGAAAGGTCAGGCTGCGCTTCATCAGGACTCCTTGTGCTTTTTAGCGGATATTGTGGTCCGATCATCGAGGTAAATTCGGACAGAGGATAGTCCCAAAGGAGGGAAGATGACGCTCAGTGAAAAGCAGAAGATGCTCAGCGGCCAGCTCTACCACGCCAGCTGCCCGGAGCTGCAGGCCGAGCAGATCGCCAACAAGCACTGGATGCAGCGCTACAATAACAGCGCCGAACTGCTCAACGAACAGCGGCATGGACTGCTGGTAGAACACTTCAAAGTGGTGGGGGACGGCGCAGTGATTCGCCCACCGTTCTATTGCGACTATGGCTACAACATCAGCCTGGGCAGCAACGTGTTCATGAACTTCAACTGCGTGATCCTCGATGTCTGCCCGGTCAGCATCGGTGACGATTGCCAGATCGGCCCGGCGGTGCAGATCTACGCCGCCGACCACCCACTGGACCCGAAGGTACGTCGCAGTGGCCTGGAAAGTGGCCGGCCGGTGAAGATCGGCAACAACGTCTGGATTGGCGGCGGGGCGATCATCCTGCCCGGGGTTACCGTGGGCGATAACGCGGTAATCGGTGCCGGGAGCGTGGTGACCCGCGATGTGCCGGCCAGGGCGACGGTGGTGGGTAATCCGGCACGCTTGCGTTAAGGGCTCCAGGGGCAATAGCACCCCACTGCCATAGTATGCGTGGCACTGACCGCACGCCCTTGGCTCAGCGCCAGCAATATCGGTTCGATAAAACTGTTGCTCGAGTTACAGGTCGCCCCCTCGCTGTAAGGACCGAAGTAGGCCAGCTTGCCCTGACGATCCCAGATCGCTACACCAGGGCTGGCAGGCAGGTGTTCGGCACCGGGCAGTTCAGCCAGTGGCTTGAGGGCGCTGAGCGTACTTGGCAACTGTCCACGGCTGCCGGGCTTCTGTACTACATAGAACGCCACCCCCTGTGGAGCGAAATGCTCGATCAGTTCCGCCAGGTGTTGCTGGTTGCCAACGTTGCACGGGCAGGCCGGGTCCCAGAAGTGCACCAGGCGGATCGGCCCGGGCCCGGCGATTTCGGCTGGCAGCTGCAGCCGGTCGCCGGAGAACAATGCGGTCTGGTTATCGAACGGGCGTAGATAGCGGCTCTGGAAACTGTCGTAGGCCCACCACAAACCGGCGGCGCAAAAAGCGGCGATCAGCAGGCCAAGCAGGGTGCGGGTGGATGACGCAAGCATGAAGGCGATTTCCGAGAAAAGTCGCCTAGCTTGCCATGCTGCTGGCAACAGCTGAATATCACAGGTCAAAATCCGGCTTTTGCTGTGTGGAAATCCTCTATGCCTGCGTCATTTCAGCCCGACTCGTTACGCGCCAGCCTGGCGCCGATGACGGCGCGTCAGCCGTTGTCGACCCAGGCCCAGGCCTATCAGCGTTACTACGGGCTGGATTTCCCAGCGCGCAAGGTCGCCGCGCAACGCTGGCTGGGACGTTTCGAGGCGGCGGGTTTCGAGCTGGTCGGGCAGGTCTGGTTGCCAGCGGCGCCAGTGGCGACCCTGGTGTTGCTGCATGGCTTCTACGACCACATGGGCTTGTACCGACATGTGATCGACTGGGCGCTGGATCAGGATTACGCGGTGATCGCCTGTGACTTGCCGGGGCACGGTCTGTCCAGCGGCGAGCGGGCCAGCATCGACGATTTCGCTGCCTACCAGCAGGTGCTGCAGGCGCTGTTCGAGCAGGGCCGCGCCCTTGAGTTACCGCAGCCCTGGCATCTATGTGGGCAAAGTACCGGCGGGGCGATTGTCATTGATCATCTGCTGCACGGTGGCGCGCAGAGCCCGGCCCAGGGTCGGGTGATCCTGCTGGCGCCGCTGGTGCGGCCACGTTCGTGGCGCTGGTCGAAATTCAGCTATCACCTGCTGCGCCCGTTCGTGAAAGGTATCGAGCGGCGCTTCAGTGAAAACAGCAACGACCCGACTTTCCTGCCGTTCCTGCAAGCCGATCCGCTGCAACCGCGGTGCTTGCCGACAGCCTGGGTCGGGGCGTTGGTGGAGTGGGTCAAGCGCATCGAGGCGGCGCCGGTCAGTGCGCGGCGGCCGCTGATTATTCAGGGCCAGTCCGACATGACCGTGGACTGGCCGCACAACCTCAAAGTGCTGCAGGAGAAATTCGCCGCGCCCGACATCCTGTTGATTCCCGAGGCGCGCCATCACCTGGCCAACGAGCTGCCGGCGATCCGTCAGCGCTATTTTGACTTCATCGACCAGCGTCTGGGCTGATCACTTCAGGTCCGAAGTGTTCTGCCCGACGGCCAGGCCGGCGCGGATCGCGGCCAGTGCAGCCTTGTAGTACGTCTGACCCTCTGCCGATTCGGCAAAGGTAGCGAACTCATCCAGCTCTGCATCGGACAAGTCGCGATACACGTAGAGCAGGGTGTTGTTCAGTTCACTGCCGATCTGCTGCATCAGCCGCTGGCGCTGACCGTCGAGCAGGCTCTGGGCCTGAGCGCCGCCGAGCAGGCCGGGGATCATCTGGCTGAGGCTGTCGGCCGCGACCCCGGCAATCGCCAGGCTGACTTCTGCACCGGCTTCACGGGCGGGCAGGGCCTGGGCCAGGTGGCCGATGATCAGCAGGCGGTTGTCGCTGGCCTGGATTTTGGGCAAGCCCTTGGCATTCTTGGCCAGCTGGTCGCGACGGGTGGCCAGCAGTTCCGCGGCGACAATCTTGCGGCCCAGCGGCGACTGGAAGAATGTCAGCGCAGGGCCGGGATTGCTCAGGTTGGCACGCAATTGCGCCTGGGCGCGCTTGTCCACAGCCTGGGCCTGGAAGCGCTGGTTACTGTTATTGACCAACGCCTGATAAACCGCGGGCGGCAGGCTATTGCGATAGCGCTGCTGGGCGGCATCGAGGGCATCGGTAAAGTGGGCGCGCTGCTCAGGCCAGCCGGCGACCTTGTAGAGTTGGTCGAGGCTGTCTGCCCAGACAGGCGTGGTGCAGATCATCATCAGCAAAAAAAACAAACGGCGCATTCAGGACTCCTGTCGGCAGGGCGCTATTGTCTTGGCCTTGCCGGGCTTTGTCGAGAAGCCATTGCATACTCTCGGCCAAGTGGCGCTGTCGGATTTCGCGGCAGATGGATACTATGCGCGACATGCACATATCCCCTGATGACCCCCTGCTGTTGCGCATCGTCGACGACCTGGCCACCCGTGGCTGGTCGCAGCAAAATACCTTTCTTCCAGAGCCTTTGACTCTGGCGCTGGCGGCCGAGTGCCGCAAACGCGCCGCCGAGGGCGAGCTGGAGCCAGCAGGCGTGGGTCGCGGCGTTGCCCAGGAGGTCCGCGAGGGTATTCGCGGCGATCGTATCCAGTGGTTGGAGCCCGGCCAGGCCGAGCCTTGCGACCACTACCTCGAGCTGATGGACAGCTTGCGCATAGCCCTTAACCGCGGCTTGTTCCTTGGCCTTGAGGACTTCGAGTGCCATTTCGCCCTGTATCCACCGGGTGCTTTCTATCTCAAGCACCTCGACCGCTTTCGCGATGACGACCGGCGTATGGTCTCGGCGGTGATTTACCTTAACGAAGGCTGGCAGCCCGAACACGGTGGCCAGTTGCGCATGACCCTCAAGGGCGACGTCGAGCACGACGTGCAACCGATTGGCGGTTGTCTGGTGGTGTTTCTTTCCGGCGAAATACCCCATGAGGTGTTGCCGGCTCAGCGCGATCGCCTGTCACTGACCGGCTGGTTCCGTCGTCGTGGCAACGAGCCGTTCTGAGATGCACAGGGTTCTGGTCAGTGCCTGCCTGCTCGGTCAGCCGGTGCGCTATGACGGGCGCGCCAGCGGGCACCCGGATCTGTTGCAGCGCTGGCAAAGCGAAGGCCGGATCGTAGCGCTGTGCCCGGAAGTGGCGGGCGGCTTGCCGACGCCTCGGCCAGCGGCGGAAATCCCTGGCGGCCAGGGCAGTGCCGTGCTGGATGGCGATGCGCAGGTGATTACGGTTGCTGGCGAGGATGTCAGTGCGCAGTTTCTCGCCGGTGCGCAGTTGGCGCTGGAGTTGGTGCGGCGGCATGGCATCCGTATCGCGGTGCTCAAGTCGGGTAGCCCTTCGTGCGGCAACCTGCTGACCTATGACGGTACCTTCAGCGGTACCAAAGTCACCGGCGAAGGGGTGACTACCGCTTTGCTGCGTCGAGAGGGGGTCCAGGTGTTCAGTGAGCTGGAGCTTGAGGCGGCAGAGCAGGCCTTGAGACAGCTTTAAATGCATCGCGGGGCAAGCCCGCTCCCACTGCCCAGCGACGCTTTTGCTTACTTCGGCGGCTTGCTGGCATCCATCCCGAACCATTTCTGCGACAGGGCTTCGAGCCGGCCATCGGCCTTGATGCGCTGCAGGGCTTTATCCACCGCGCTGTGGAACGCCGGGTTACCCTTCTGGAACGGAATCGCCAGGCTCAGGATCGGGCCGACGGTCGCGCCTTCGGTCACCGTCTGTTGGCTGTCACGAATGGCGTAAGGCACCAGCAGACGGTCGCTGATGGCGGCATCGATCTGCTCGTTGGCCACGTCCTTGATCGGTTGGCTGGCGTCTGGATAGCTGCGCAGATCGACGCCTTCGACGCTCCGCGCCTGCTCGGCGAACTGACTGCCCTGAACCACGCCGAGGCTGTGGCCCTTGAGTGCACCGAGGTTGGCCAGCGAGCGTTTCTCGTCCTTGCGCACGATCAACTGGGCGCTGGAATAGCTATAGGGTTCGCTGAAATCCAGGCGTTCCTTGAGTTCGGGGGTGGCAGCGACCTGGTTCAGGGCAATGTCGTATTTGCCACTCTCGACACCCGGCAGCAAATCGTCGCGCGTCGTCACCACGAACTCGGCGCGTACTTCCAGCTCGTCGGCCAGCAACCGGCCGAGTTCGATTTCGAACCCCGCCAGCTTGCCGTCATCCTTGAAGTTGAACGGCGACATGTTGGCTTCGACGGCAATGCGCAATTCGCCACGGTCATTCATGTCGTCGATCAGTTCGGCATGTGCCCATGGGCTAAGCAGGGCGGCAAGTAGTATCCCTATGGTCAGGCGCATTTAAGTCCCTTGAAGTCATTGGCAGTGAAGAAGATCGCCGCGGCTTTCTGATAATGCCACGGTCGAGCGCAACTAGGACAACATCGAAAGGGGGATGTTAGACGCCCGGAGAAATATTTTCTGTGCAAATTTCCGAGTATGTTCTGATCCAATTGATCTATGGTTACCAACCATTGCCTTTCGTTTAACAGGCAAGGTTAAAGAAGCAAATCACAGGAGAAGTGAATGAAAAGCCTAGTTTCGCGTGCAGCCGTCGTTGGCCTGTTGATGGGAGTTTCGGCGTTTGCTGCAGCCGCCGAAGGCCTGAAGAGCCAGGAGCCGCCGAAAGACGCCAAGGTCTTCATCGTTTCCCCGGCCGATGGCGCGACGGTCGACAAGACCTTCACCGTCAAATTCGGTATCGAGGGCATGGAGCTCAAGCCAGCGGGTGACCAGACCCCGCACACCGGCCACCACCACCTGCTGGTAGATGTCGACAAGGAGCCGGCCGCAGATCAGGTTCTGCCTACCAGCCTGCTGCCGGAAAATAAGGCGCCGCTGCCAGCCGGTCCGCAAGTACTGCACTTCGGCAAGGCGCAGACCGAGGTCGAACTGACCCTGACCCCAGGCAAGCACACCTTGCAACTGGTGCTGGGCGACAAGTTCCACGTGCCGTTCAAGCCAAGTGTTGAGTCGAAGAAGATCACCGTAGAAGTGAAGTGATCGGCGCAGCATGAAAAAGGGAGGCCACCAGGGCCTCCCTTTTTTTGTCGCCAGAAGAACTTAGAACAGTACGCGGGAACGGATAGTGCCCTTGACGTGTTGCAGTTTTTCTTGCGCCAGATCCGAGTACTCGGCGTCAACGTCGATTACTACGTAACCGACTTTCTCGTTGGTCTGCAGGAACTGACCGGAGATGTTGATCGCGTTTTCAGCGAAGACTTTGTTGATCTCGCTGAGTACGCCCGGGATGTTTTCGTGGATGTGCAGCAGACGGTGCTTGCCCGGGTGCGCCGGCAGGGCCACTTCAGGGAAGTTGACCGACGAAACGGAAGTACCGTTGTCGCTGTACTTGACCAGTTTCTCGGCCACTTCCAGACCGATGTTGGCCTGGGCTTCGGCGGTGGAACCACCGATGTGCGGGGTCAGGATCACGTTGTCCAGGCCACGCAGCGGGCTTTCGAACTGCTCGTCGTTGGAGCGCGGCTCGACCGGGAACACGTCGATGGCAGCGCCGATCAGGTGTTTGTCCTTGATCGCTGCAGCCAGATGATCCAGCTCGACCACGGTACCGCGGGCGGCGTTGATCAGGATCGAGCCTTTCTTCATCGCGCGGATTTCTTTCTCGCCGATCATCCACTGGGTGGATGGCAGCTCAGGCACGTGCAGCGAGACGATGTCAGCCAGGCCCAGCAGCTCATTCAGGCTGGCGACCTGGGTAGCGTTGCCCAGTGGCAGTTTGGTCAGCGGGTCGAAGAAGAACACCTGCATGCCAAGGCTTTCGGCCAGGACCGACAGTTGGGTGCCGATCGAACCGTAACCGACGATACCCAGCTTTTTGCCCCGGATTTCGAAGGAGTTGGCCGCGCTCTTGATCCAGCCACCACGGTGACAGGAAGCGTTTTTCTCCGGGATGCCGCGCAGCAGCAGGATCGCTTCGGCCAGCACCAGCTCGGCGACCGAACGGGTGTTGGAGTACGGCGCGTTGAACACGGCAATACCGCGCTCGCGGGCCGCGTCCAGGTCGACCTGGTTGGTACCGATGCAGAAACAGCCGACAGCGACCAGTTTCTTGGCGCAGTCGAAAACCTCTTCGGTCAGTTGAGTGCGCGAGCGGATACCGATGAAGTGGGCATCGGCGATCTTTTCTTTCAGCTCAGCGTCGGGCAGAGAACCGGTGAGGTACTCGATGTTGCTATACCCGGCGGCCTTGAGGACGTCCACGGCGGATTGGTGGACGCCTTCGAGAAGAAGGAACTTGATCTTGCTCTTATCGAGAGAAGTCTTGCTCATCTGCGTAAACCTGTGTCCCGGAGAAAAATGGCAGGGAAGTGAAGCTCTCGCAGCATCGGCTTAAAGCTCGATCAGCGGGGGGCGTATGCTAGCATGAGTCCCCCCCGATACGCCCATCCCTGGCACGTGAAGAGTGCTCAGGGTGACTATGAATAGTTCGAGAGTTCTGTCGATGACCAATTCTGCGTTGCTTGATGAGCTGATGACCCTGGTTGAGCCCGGCAAGGTGCTGACCGATGCGGATTCCCTCGAGACTTACGGCAAGGATTGGACCAAACACTTTGCCCCAGCACCGCTGGCCATCGTGTTTCCCAAGAGCACCGAGCAGGTCCAGGCGATCGTGCGCTGGGCCAACGGGCACAAGGTTGCCCTGGTGCCTTCGGGCGGGCGTACCGGCCTTTCGGCGGCAGCGGTGGCGGCCAATGGCGAAGTGGTCGTGTCCTTCGACTACATGAACCAGATCCTTGCCTTCGATGAATTCGACCGTAGCGTGGTCTGCCAGCCGGGCGTGGTCACTGAGCAACTGCAGAACTTTGCCGAAGACCAGGGCCTGTACTATCCGGTCGACTTCGCTTCTGCCGGTTCAAGCCAGATTGGCGGCAATATCGGCACCAATGCCGGCGGAATCAAGGTGATTCGCTATGGCATGACCCGCAACTGGGTGGCCGGCCTGAAGGTGGTCACCGGCACCGGCGACCTGCTGGAGCTGAACAAGGACCTGATCAAGAACGCCACGGGCTACGACCTGCGTCAGCTGTTTATCGGCGCCGAAGGCACCCTGGGTTTTGTGGTCGAGGCGACCATGCGCCTGGATCGTGCGCCGAACAACCTCACCGCGATGGTCCTCGGCACGCCGGATTTCGACTCGATCATGCCGGTGTTGCACGCCTTCCGCGACAAGCTCGACCTTACAGCCTTCGAGTTCTTTTCTGACAAGGCCCTGGCCAAGATCATGGGCCGTGGCGATGTTCCCGCACCGTTCGAAACCCCGTGCCCGTTCTATGCCCTGCTGGAGTTCGAAGCCAGCACTGAAGAGGTGGCCAACGCCGCCCTGGCTACCTTCGAACACTGCGTGGAGCAGGGTTGGGTGCTCGATGGCGTAATGAGCCAGAGCGAGCAACAGCTGCAGAACCTGTGGAAGTTGCGCGAGTACATCTCCGAAACCATCTCGCACTGGACTCCATACAAGAACGACATATCGGTCACCGTGTCGAAAGTACCGGCTTTCCTCAAGGATATTGACGCGATCGTCGCAGAAAACTATCCGGACTTCGAAGTGGTCTGGTATGGCCACATCGGCGACGGCAACCTGCACCTGAACATCCTCAAGCCCGATGACCTGAGCAAGGACGAGTTCTTTGCCAAGTGCGCTACGGTGAACAAGTGGGTGTTCGAGATCGTGCAGAAGTACAACGGCTCGATTTCGGCCGAGCACGGCGTGGGCATGACCAAGCGTGATTACCTCACCTACAGCCGCTCGCCCGTGGAAATTCAATACATGAAAGCGGTGAAGGCGGTGTTCGATCCGAACGGGATCATGAACCCGGGCAAAATCTTCGCTGTCGAGTAAGTCAAAGGCATAAGAGCTTCCAATAGCGCCAGGAGTCGGTAATGAGCTATCAGCACCAGTATGTAGACGGCACGCGTATTCACTTTCCCCTGGGCAAGGTGGTGTGCATCGGGCGCAACTATGCCGAGCACGCTAAAGAACTGGACAACCCGATCCCGACCGAACCGCTGCTGTTTATCAAGCCGGGCAGTTGCGTGGTGCCGGTCAATAGTGGCTTCAAGATCCCGGCCGAGCGCGGTTCGGTGCACTACGAGGCAGAAATTGCCGTATTGCTGGGCAAGTCGTTGTCTACCTCGCCAAGCGAAGAAGAGGTGCTCGACGCCATTTCCGGCTTCGCGCCGGCCCTGGACCTGACCCTGCGCGACCTGCAGGCGCAGCTCAAGGACAAAGGCCTGCCGTGGGAGCGTGCCAAGTGTTTCGACGGCGCCTGTGTGCTGGCACCCTTTGTCGCCGGTAGCACCTTCGAAGACCTGGCCGATATCGGTATTCGCCTGACCATCAACGGCCAAGTGCGCCAGGACGGCAACAGCGCGCTGATGCTCAACCCGATCGTGCCGATGATTCAGCACATGGCTTCGCAGTTCGGCCTGCAGGCCGGTGATGTGATTCTGACCGGCACGCCAGTGGGTGTCGGCCCGCTCAATCCGGGCGATGAGCTGGTGCTGGAGCTGCCTGGCGTCAGCCGCTTCGAAAGCACAGTGTTGTAACCCGCCAGGGCAGCCAGTCACGCTGGCTGCCCTGCGCGCTGTCGGCTTTTGTCATTTTTTTCACAAACAATCCGGATAATGTTTGCGGATCTGGCTCTGCGAACGTGCCGGTAATGTGTTATTAACTGGCAAAAAAGAGCAGCGATCCCATGGCCACTCCCGTTTCATCCGGTAAATCCGTGCCGTCTGCGCGAAAGCGTGGGCTCGCCTTGCGTTGGTCGACCTGGTTGGCGGCGACAGCGATCATCGGTTATGGCGTGGCGATTGCCATGCATTGGGATGATCGCGGGCTATTGTGGCTGAAGGAGCGTTTTGAGACCCCGGCGGAGCAGCAAGCCAGCATCTGGTTGCCGGACTACCAGGTCGATATCGATGCCAAAGTATTGCCGGGCATGGAAGATGACGAAGCCTCCGACCTGACCTACAACCCGGTCAGCAAAACCCTGTTCGCCGTCATGGGCAAGAACCCCTTCCTGGTCGAGCTGAACCTTGAAGGTGATGTGCTGCGCAAGATGCCGCTGGAAGGCTGGAGCAACCCTGAAGGTGTGGCGGTACTTGAAGGTGGACGGCTGGCGATTGTCGATGAACGTGATCACTCGCTGACCATTGTCACCCTGACTGCCGATACCCGTTCCCTGAATATCGCTGATTTCCCGCAGTACGATCTCGGCCCGTCGGAGAACCAGAACAAGGCGTTCGAGGCGATAGCCTGGGACCCTCGCCAGCAACGTATTGTCCTTGGCGAAGAGCGTCCGCCGGCCTTGTTCACCTGGAACAGCGATGGCCATAGCCCTCTGGCCGGTGACAAGCAGCCGTTGCCAAACGAAGAACTGGACCTGCGCAATCTCTCGGCCCTGGGCATCGACCCACGTACCGGGCATATGCTGGTGCTGTCTGCCGATTCCAACATGTTGCTGGAGCTGAATGAGAGTGGCGAGCAGGTCAGCTTCATGACCCTGCTGGGCGGCTTCAACGGTCTGAACAAGCGCATTCCGCGCGCTGAAGGTGTGGCCATGGATGAGCAGGGCACCCTGTACATCGTCAGTGAACCAGACCTGTTCTACCGTTTTAAAAAGCCCTGATCAGGATTTAAGCTTGGCTTCAGTTGAGTGTGGTTAGATTCAGGCTGTCATCTATAGGGTTCTCCTGAATGCGTCGCTACATCCGCCTGCCTCTGATTTTCCTGGTTGTCAGCCTGCTGGCTGTGCTTGTGCTTGCAGCGGCGGGGCAGCATTACCGCTTGTTCGAACGCGGCTGGTTCAATTTCAAGACCTGGTGGCAGCCCTCCGAACTGAGCATCGGTCTGGACCAGTATCGCGTGGCGATCGAGGCACAGCCCCTCGAAGGGCTGAATGACGATATCTCCGCACTCACCTTCGATCCGGACCGCAATAGCCTGTTCACCGTGACCAATCAGCGTTCGGAGTTGATTGAGCTGTCGCTGGACGGGCGCGTACTGCGGCGGATACCACTCACCGGTTTCGGCGATCCCGAGGCGGTCGAATACGTCGGCCCCGGCAGTTATGTGATCACCGATGAGCGTGAGCAGCGCCTGATTCGTGTGCAGCTCAACGACAACACGCTATTGCTTGATGCCAAGGATGCCGAGCAACTGACCTTGGGGATCGGTCTGAACGGCAACAAGGGCTTTGAGGGTCTGGCTTACGACTCGGTGGGCAAGCGCCTGTTCGTGGCCAAGGAGCGCGACCCGATGCTGATTTACGAGGTGCATGGCTTCCCCCACGAAAACCCCGAGCAGCCTTATGCGGTGCATGTGGTGCAGGACCAGAAACGTGATTCACGGCTGTTTGTGCGCGATCTGTCGAGCTTGCAGTTCGATGAGCGCAGCGGCCATCTGCTGGCGCTGTCGGATGAGTCGCAGCTGGTGCTGGAGCTGGATGTGAAGGGTAAACCCTTGAGCAGTCTGTCACTGCGCAAGGGTTTTCAGGGCCTGAAGCAGAGCGTACCGCAGGCTGAAGGCATCGCTATGGACGATGCCGGGACCATTTACCTGGTCAGCGAGCCGAACCTGTTTTACGTGTTCAAGAAACCGACTGAGTAAGCTTCATCGCGGGGCAAGCCCGCTCCCACAGTGGGAGCGGGCTTGCCCCGCGATGCTTTTAGACCTTGAGGGTCTTGACCCCTTCAGAAGTCCCCAGCAACAGCAGATCCGCCGGGCGTGCCGCGAACAAGCCGTTGGTGACCACGCCGACAATGGCGTTGATCTGGCTTTCCAGTTCCACCGGGTTGGTGATCTGCAGGTTATGCACATCGAGGATGATGTTGCCGTTGTCGGTGACCACGCCTTCACGATAGACCGGGTCGCCGCCCAGCTTGACCAGCTGGCGCGCCACATGGCTGCGGGCCATCGGGATCACTTCGACCGGCAGCGGGAAGGCGCCCAGCACCGGCACCAGCTTGCTGGCGTCGGCGATGCAGATGAAAGTCTTGGCCACAGCGGCAACGATCTTTTCGCGGGTCAGGGCTGCGCCGCCGCCTTTGATCAGGTTCAGGTGCTCGTCGCTCTCGTCGGCGCCGTCGACATAGAACTCCAGGTCGCTGACGGTGTTCAGTTCATACACCGGAATGCCGTGACCCTTCAGGCGTGCGGCAGTTGCTTCAGAGCTGGCCACGGCGCCATCGAAGGCAGCCTTGTGCTGGGCCAGGGCGTCGATGAAGCAGTTGGCGGTCGAGCCGGTGCCGACGCCGACGATGCTCTTGTCGTCGAGCTTGGGCAGAATGAAATCGACAGCGGCCTGGGCGACAGCCTGTTTGAGTTGGTCCTGGGTCATGCGGGCTCCGAAGCGGGGAGGAGTATCGTGAAGACGCGTAGTATAGCGGCTAAAACCACGGACTTGCTGTGGTCGCCCGACAAGGCGCTGGGGTAGACTTCCAGCCCCGCCCAACCGCTCAGTGATGCTTTCCCGATGCTCGAACAGTACGTCAAGAAGATCCTCACCTCGCGCGTTTACGACGTTGCCGTCGAAACCCCGTTGCAGACCGCCGGCCAGCTGAGCAAGCGCCTGGGCAACAACATCCTGCTCAAGCGCGAAGACTTGCAGCCGGTGTTCTCTTTCAAGATTCGCGGTGCCTATAACAAGCTGGCGCAGCTGACCCCTGAGGAACTGGCCCGTGGCGTGGTTACCGCTTCGGCCGGCAACCATGCCCAGGGCGTGGCGCTGGCGGCGCGGGAGCTGGGGATCAAGGCGACCATCGTCATGCCCAAGACCACCCCGGAGATCAAGGTCGAAGGCGTGCGCTCGCGCGGTGGCAAGGTCGTGCTGCATGGCGACTCGTTCCCGGAAGCACTGGCCTACTCGCTGAAACTGGTCGACGAAAAGGGCTTCGTTTATATCCACCCCTATGACGATCCGCACACCATTGCCGGTCAGGGCACGGTGGCCATGGAGATCCTGCGCCAGCACCCGGGTCAGCTGGACGCGATCTTCGTTCCCGTCGGCGGCGGCGGTTTGATCGCCGGTATCGCGGCTTACGTGAAGTACCTGCGCCCGGAGATCAAGGTGATCGGCGTCGAGCCGGATGACTCCAACTGCCTGCAAGCCGCCATGGCTGCGGGTGAGCGCGTGGTCTTGCCGCAGGTCGGGCTGTTCGCCGATGGCGTGGCCGTAGCGCAGATCGGCCAGCACACCTTTGACATCTGCAAGACCTATGTAGATGAAGTGGTGACCGTCAGTACGGATGAAATCTGCGCTGCGATCAAGGATATCTACGACGATACCCGCTCGATCACCGAACCTGCCGGCGCACTGGGCGTGGCAGGCATCAAGAAGTACGTCGAACTCAATGGTGTCCACGGCCAGACCCTGGTGGCTATCGACTCGGGTGCCAACGTCAACTTCGACCGCCTGCGCCATGTTGCCGAGCGTGCCGAGCTGGGTGAAGGCCGCGAAGCCATCATTGCCGTGACCATTCCTGAGCAACCCGGCAGTTTCAAGGCGTTCTGCGAGGCGATTGGCAAGCGCCAGATCACCGAATTCAACTACCGCTACCATGCCGATGGTGAGGCGCACATCTTCGTCGGCGTGCAGACCCACCCGGACACCGACCCGCGCAGCGCGCTGATCCAGAGCCTGACCGAGCAAGGCTTCCCGGTACTCGACCTGACCGACAACGAGCTGGCCAAACTGCATATCCGTCACATGGTAGGCGGCCATGCCGCGCGGGTCAGTGACGAACTGGTGCTGCGTTTCGAGTTCCCGGAGCGTCCGGGAGCGTTGTTCAACTTCCTCAACAAGCTCGGCGGGCGCTGGAACATCTCGATGTTCCATTACCGCAACCATGGCGCGGCCGATGGTCGCGTGGTGGCGGGGCTGCAAGTTCCGGATGATGAGCGCCATCTGGTGCCTGCCGCCCTGGCCAAGATCGGCTATCCGTACTGGGATGAAACCGATAACCCCGCGTACCGGCTGTTCCTGGGCTGAGCAGCTAAGCTCAGGACAGCTCACAAGGAAGCAATGACATGGAATACCTGACTACTCTCAAGGTCCTGCACATCTCGGCCACCGTGCTGTTGCTCGGCAGTGCCCTTGGCCTGGCGATCTGGACCTGGCTGGCGCGCCGTAAGGGCGACACGGCAGTAGCGAGCCGACTGATGCAGCGGCCGCTGGTGTTTGTCTGGCTGTTGATGGGTATCTGCCTGGTCAGCATGCCGTTCACCGGTTGGTGGCTGGTGCACCTGATCGGCTGGCCACTGGGCCAGACCTGGGTGCTGGGCTCCAGTGTGATCTACACCTTCGGCGCGTTCAGCTGGTTCTGGCTGCTGGCGCGGGTCAATCGCCTGCGTACGGCACCGACTGCGGGCAATCCGAAGTTCACCCTGGCGCTGGCGCTGTTCAGTGGTGTGTGTTTCATCGCTATCGCCGGCCTGATGGGCGCCAAACCGGTCTGATCATACGGGCTTCGGTGGGAGCGGGCTTGCCCCGCGATTGCGGTTGTTCAGTCACATCGCATCGCGGGGCAAGCCCGCTCCCACCGAGCAGTCGCTCCCATAGCGGCGATCAATCGCGCAGGCTGATCACCGGCCAACCGCGCTTTTCAGCTTCGGCGCGCAGCTTCGGGTCCGGATCGACGGCGACCGGATTGGCCACCTGCTCCAGCAGCGGCAGATCATTCATCGAATCGCTGTAGAAATAGCTGCCTTCCAGGTTGAAGCCGTTTTCTTCCAGCCATTGATTCAGACGCGTCACCTTGCCTTCACGGAAGCAGTGCACACCGGTACTGCGACCGGTGTAGCGACCGTCAACCATCTCGCATTCGGTGGCCAGCAGCGTCTCGACTTCCAGACGCTTGGCAATCGGCCCGGTAATGAAGCGGTTGGTGGCGGTGATGATCACCAACTTGTCGCCGGCATCGCGGTGCTTTTTCAGCAGGGCCAGGGACTTGGGCAGGATGATCGGTTCGACGCAATCGCGCATGAAATCGGCATGCCATTCGTCGAGCTGGGCCATTTCGGTGTTGGCCAGGATCTCCAGGGTGAATTCCAGGTAGGCATTGAGGTCCAGCTTGCCGGCCAGGTAGTCCTGGTAGAACTCGTCGTTACGGTTCTTGTAGGCCACCGGGTCGAGAATGCCGCGCTCGCACAGGTAGTCGCCCCACGCGTGGTCGCTGTCGCCGCCGAGGAGGGTATTGTCCAGATCGAATAAAGCCAGGCGCATTTAAGTCACTCGCATAACATCTGAAAAGTCCCACAGAATACGGACTTTTCACATCGGTGCACATAAGGTAAACAGGCGCGTTGCTGGCCTTGTGACCTTTGTGGAACAATGCGGTTACATGCGTTTGCGAGGTTGCTGCCGTGATCGACCCCGATGGTTTTCGCCCCAATGTCGGGATCATTCTGACGAATGATCTTGGGCAGGTGCTATGGGCTCGGCGGATCAACCAGGATGCCTGGCAGTTCCCCCAGGGCGGTATCAACCCTGAAGAGACGCCGGAAGATGCCCTGTACCGCGAGCTGAACGAAGAAGTGGGGCTAGAGCGCGATGATGTTGAAATTCTTGCCTGCACCCGCGGCTGGTTGCGTTATCGTTTACCCCAACGTCTGGTTAGGACCCACAGCCAACCGCTGTGTATCGGCCAGAAACAGAAATGGTTTCTCCTGCGCCTGGTCTCCAACGAGCAGCGGGTGCGGATGGATCTGACCGGGAAACCGGAGTTCGATGGCTGGCGCTGGGTCAGTTATTGGTATCCGCTGGGCCAGGTGGTGACATTCAAGCGCGAGGTTTACCGCCGCGCTCTCAAAGAGCTTGCCCCGCGCCTGCTGGCGCGCGACTGACGACGGAGTTCGACCCCGAGCCATGCTCAATACGCTGCGCAAGATCGTCCAGGAAGTTAACTCCGCCAAGGATCTCAAGACGGCGTTGGGGATCATTGTGTTGCGCGTCAAAGAGGCCATGGGCAGCCAGGTATGCTCGGTCTACCTGCTCGACCCGGAGACCAACCGCTTCGTGCTGATGGCCTCCGAAGGCTTGAACAAGCGTTCGATTGGCAAGGTCAGCATGGCCCCTAACGAGGGCCTGGTCGGTCTGGTCGGCACCCGGGAAGAACCGCTTAACCTGGAAAACGCCGCCGACCACCCGCGCTACCGTTACTTCGCCGAAACCGGTGAAGAACGCTTCGCCTCGTTCCTCGGTGCGCCGATCATTCACCACCGGCGGGTGGTCGGGGTTCTGGTTATCCAGCAAAAAGAGCGGCGCCAGTTCGATGAAGGTGAAGAAGCCTTCCTGGTGACCATGAGCGCTCAGCTGGCCGGCGTAATTGCTCATGCTGAGGCCACTGGCTCGATCCGTGGCCTGGGCCGTCAGGGCAAAGGCATTCAGGAGGCCAAGTTCGTTGGCGTGCCCGGTTCGCCCGGCGCTGCGGTAGGCAAGGCAGTGGTCATGCTGCCACCGGCCGATCTCGATGTGGTGCCGGACAAGTCGGTGGATGACATCGACGCCGAACTCAAACTCTTCAACAATGCGCTGGAAGGCGTACGCGCCGACATGCGCAGCCTGTCCGCTAAACTCGCCACCCAGCTGCGCCCGGAAGAGCGCGCGTTGTTCGACGTCTACCTGATGATGCTCGAAGACGCGGCCCTGGGCGGCGAAGTGGTGCAGGTGATCAAGACCGGGCAGTGGGCCCAGGGCGCCTTGCGCCAGGTGGTGGGCGAGCACGTCAACCGCTTCGAGCTGATGGACGATGCCTACCTGCGGGAGAGGGCTTCCGATGTGAAGGATCTGGGCCGGCGTCTGCTGGCCTACCTGCAGGAAGCACGGCAGCAGACACTGGTCTATCCCGATAACACCATTCTGATCAGCGAAGAACTGACCCCGGCGATGCTCGGCGAAGTGCCGGAAGGCAAGCTGGTCGGCCTGGTTTCAGTACTTGGCTCAGGTAACTCCCACGTCGCGATCCTGGCCCGGGCCATGGGTATTCCGACTGTGATGGGCCTGGTTGACCTGCCGTATTCGAAGGTCGACGGCATCGACATGATCGTCGATGGCTACAAGGGCGATGTCTACACCAACCCTAGCGACGTGCTGCGCAAGCAGTATGCCGAAGTGGTCGAAGAAGAGCGCCAGCTGGCTCAGGGCCTGGATGCCTTGCGCGAATTGCCGTGTATCACCCTCGATGGCCACCGCATGCCGCTGTGGGTCAACACCGGCCTGCTCGCCGATGTCGCCCGCGCCCAGCAGCGTGGTGCCGAAGGGGTCGGCCTGTACCGCACCGAAGTGCCGTTCATGATTAACCAGCGCTTCCCCAGCGAAAAGGAGCAGCTGGCGATTTATCGCGAGCAACTGGCGGCCTTCCACCCTTTGCCGGTCACCATGCGCAGCCTGGACATCGGTGGTGACAAGGCGCTGTCGTATTTCCCGATCAAGGAAGACAACCCCTTCCTTGGCTGGCGCGGTATCCGCGTGACCCTCGACCACCCGGAAATCTTCCTGGTGCAGACCCGCGCCATGCTCAAGGCCAGCGAAGGCCTGAACAACCTGCGCATTCTGCTGCCGATGATTTCCGGTATCCACGAGCTGGAAGAAGCCCTGCACCTGATCCACCGGGCCTGGGGCGAAGTGCGTGACGAAGGCACCGATGTGCCGATGCCGCCGGTGGGCGTGATGATCGAGATCCCGGCCGCGGTCTACCAGACCCGTGAGCTGGCGCGCCAGGTGGACTTCCTGTCGGTCGGTTCCAACGACCTGACCCAGTACCTGTTGGCGGTCGACCGCAACAACCCGCGGGTTGCCGACCTCTACGACTACCTGCATCCGGCCGTACTGCAAGCCCTGCAGAACGTGGTGCGCGACGCCCATGCCGAAGGCAAGCCAGTGAGTATCTGCGGCGAGATGGCCGGTGATCCGGCGGCAGCGGTGCTGCTGATGGCCATGGGTTTCGACAGCCTGTCGATGAACGCCACCAACTTGCCGAAGGTGAAGTGGATGCTGCGTCAGGTCAGCCTGAGCAAATCCCAGGAGCTGTTGGCCCAGGCCATGGGCATCGACAACCCGCAAGTTATCCACAGTTCGCTGCAACTGGCCCTGAAGAACCTGGGGCTGGCGCGGATGATCAATCCGGGGTCGGCGAAGAATCTGTAAACCTTATCGCGGGGCAAGCCCGCTCCCACAGGATCGGTGGGAGCGGGCTTGCCCCGCGATAGCGTCAAACCTGCAAATCCACTTCCCCCAGATGCCCGCCAAACGGCCCGAAACTGCGCTCCACCAATCGCCGCCGACCATCCGCCTCGACAATCAACACCGTACTTGCCCGCGTTCCATAGTTCTGGCTGGCGATAAACACACTCGACAGTAAGCGCTCGGTGCTGAGCCCTACGCCGGTTTCCGGCAGCTCGCCGTCCGCCGCTTGCAGGTTATCCCCAAGCAACGTCAGCAAGGCTTCGGGCTGCGGGTCAGCCAGATGTTGCGTCAGCCCGGCACGGGCCTTGACCAGCTTCGGCCAGGGCGAATCCAGCCCGGCGTTGGACAGGCCATAAACACCTTCGCCAAGCAGCCGTACCTGCGCGTCACGGGCGCTCAGGTAGCCCAGCGCGCCGTTATCGCCTACCAGCAGGTTGAACCCCGAATACTGCTGGCTGCGGCTGGCGACCTGGTCCAGATAGGCTTCGACGCCCAGCTCGCCACGCAGGAAGGCCGCCACCAGCTCACCCCGGGAGCGTGCACCCAAGGCTTGCTGCGGATCACGAATATTGGTCAGCGCAGCAAAACGCCCCGCCGGGCCTACGCCCAGCCAGGTACCGCCTGCTTCCAGGTCGCGCCCGGCATAGACGCCAGGTGCATCGTCCCAGGCGCCCAGCATGCGGCTGGGACGGGCATAGAACTCATCGCGGTTGGCCGCGACGATCAGCGGCTGGGCATGCCCGGGCCGCCAGGCGAAAACGATCAGACACATAGGTGGACCTCTGTGTTTTTGCCCACTCTACCTATAGCGCCCGACCTGATCCATCGACTTGATGTGTCTTCACTAGAGCCGCAGGCCTCCCTTCCGTTACCATGCCGGACTGAATTGACGGGGGCGACAATGGAATTCGTGCTCTATTTGCTGCTGGGCGCCTGCGCAGGCGTGCTGGCCGGGCTGTTCGGCGTTGGCGGTGGCATCATCATCGTGCCGGTGCTGGTGTTCAGTTTCACCTTGCAGGGCTTTGATGCCTCGGTGCTCACCCACCTGGCGGTGGGCACGTCGCTGGCGACCATTGTCTTCACCTCGATCAATGCCATTCGCGAGCACCATCGCAAGGGTGCAGTGCAGTGGCCGATCTTTGTCTGGATGACCCTGGGGATACTGGTCGGTGCCGGTATCGGTGCCAAGACTGCCTCGGCGATCCAGGGGCCGATGCTGCAGAAGATCATCGGTGTGTTTGCCCTGGTGATTGCCGCGCAAATGGCCCTGGACCTCAAACCCAAGGCCAGCCGCAGCATTCCCGGCAAGCCCGGCTTGACCGCCGCCGGCAGTGTGATCGGCTGGGCCTCGGCGATCTTCGGTATCGGCGGCGGCTCGTTGACCGTGCCGTTCCTGACCTGGCGCAGCCTGCCGATGCAGCAGGCCGTGGCAACGTCCTCGGCCTGCGGGTTTCCGATTGCGGTGGCCAGCGCCCTGAGTTTCATCTGGCTTGGCTGGCACGACCCGCACCTGCCGGCGCATAGCCTGGGCTTTGTGTACCTGCCCGCGCTGCTGGGGATTGCCCTGACCAGCATGTTTTTTGCCCGCTTCGGCGCGCGTCTGGCGCATAAACTGTCGCCACGCCTGCTCAAGCGGCTGTTCGCCGCGCTGCTGTTCTGCGTGGGCTTAAGCTTTTTGCTTTAACGAGAGGAGTTACCATGCTGCCTTACCCGCAGATAGATCCCGTGGCCATTGCCCTGGGACCGCTGAAAATTCACTGGTACGGCCTGATGTACCTGATCGGCATCGGCGGCGCCTGGCTGCTGGCCTCGCGGCGGCTGAACCGCTTCGACCCGACCTGGAGCCGCGAAAAACTCTCGGACCTGGTGTTCTGGCTGTCGATGGGCGTGATCGTCGGCGGACGGTTGGGCTATGTGCTGTTCTATGACCTGCATGCCTACCTGGCCAACCCGGCGCTGATCTTCGAAGTGTGGAAGGGCGGCATGTCGTTCCACGGCGGTTTTATCGGCGTAATGCTCGCGGCCTTGTGGTTCGGCAAGCGCAACAACAAATCGTTCTTCGAGCTGATGGACTTCGTCGCGCCGCTGGTACCGATTGGCCTGGGCGCCGGGCGGATCGGCAACTTCATCAACGCCGAGCTGTGGGGCAAGGCCACTGACGTGCCGTGGGCCATGGTCTTCCCGCCGTTCAGCGATCCAGCGCAATTGCCGCGTCACCCGTCGCAGCTGTACCAGTTCGCCCTGGAAGGTGTGGCATTATTCCTGATCCTTTGGCTGTACTCGCGCAAGCCGCGCCCGACCATGGCCGTTTCCGGCATGTTCGCGCTGTTCTACGGTATTTTCCGTTTCATCGTAGAGTTCGTGCGGGTACCCGATGCCCAGCTTGGCTACATCGCCTTCGGCTGGTTGACCATGGGTCAGTTGCTTTGCGTGCCGATGATTGTCGGTGGCATCTTCCTGATCTGGTGGGCCTACAACCGCAAACCCACGGCCAAGGCCGCCGTTTGATTTTCCACGGCAGGGCGATCCCCTGCCGTCTTTGCTACAGGTAAGCCATGAAACAGTATCTAGATCTGGTCCGCGACGTCATCGAAAACGGCACCCTGCAGGGTAACCGTACCGGTATCCGCACCATCAGCCTGCCTGGCGCCATGCTGCGCTTCGACCTGCAGAAAGGCTTTCCGGCCATCACCACCCGCAAGCTGGCGTTCAAGTCGGCCATCGGCGAAATGGTCGGCTTCCTGCGTGGCGTGAAGAATGCTGGCGAGTTCCGTGAACTGGGCTGCAAGGTCTGGGACCAGAACGCCAACGAAAACGCCCAGTGGCTGGCCAACCCGTTCCGCCAGGGGCATGACGACCTCGGCGAGATCTACGGCGTGCAATGGCGCCAGTGGCCGGCCTACAAGCGTATCCCGCTGAGCAACCCGGCCGCGATCGAACTGGCGCAGAGCCAGGGCTTCCAGAAGATTGCCGAAGCTGAAGAAGACGGCGAAGCCTTTGTGGTGCTGTACAAGGCCATCGACCAGATTCGCCAGTGCATCGACACCATCCACAAAGACCCGGGCAGCCGCCGCATCCTGTTCCACGGCTGGAACTGCGCCCAGCTCGACGAAATGGCCCTGCCGCCGTGCCACCTGCTGTACCAGTTCCACCCGAATGTCGAGACCAAGGAAATCTCCCTGACCCTCTACATCCGCTCCAACGACCTGGGCCTGGGCACACCGTTCAACCTCACCGAAGGCGCGGCATTGCTGTCGCTGGTCGGTCGCCTGACCGGCTACACGCCGCGCTGGTTCACCTACTTCATCGGTGATGCGCATGTGTACGAGAACCACCTCGACATGCTCAACGAACAGCTCAAGCGCGAGCCGCTGGCGGCACCGAAGCTGGTGATCAATGATCGCGTGCCTGAGTATGCCAAGACTGGTGTGTATGAGCCGGAGTGGCTGGAGAAGGTCGAGCCGAGTGACTTCAGCCTGGAAGGTTACGAGCACCATGCCCCGATGACGGCGCCGATGGCGGTTTGATTGACTGCAATTGTCGGCAAGTTCACTTTTGCAGACAGCCGCTAACCTTATCGGGGGGTTGACCCGCGATAAGGTTGGTCCTATTTGAGCAAGCTATCATCACTTTATGAAATAAGAGTAAAAGATTCTATAAAATAAGAGTAAATGCCAAATGCCATCCAGGCAGCACATACCAACATATGCAAGCTCCACGATATAACCAGCAGCCGCTTCAGATTATCCGGAAATTGTTTTTCCTCATCTGGATCTAATAGTCCTTTCTTTATGTATGTGTTTTTGAATATCAAGGCCATGGTAAGGCCGCCAATACGTATAGCTTTCCCCGGCAAACCTGCTTGCGAATATATTGATCTAGTACCCACGACAATACTACTGTTGCTTAAAAAAGCTTCCGCCTTTTCTGTGTAGGCATGTGCCACGTAGGCTAACCAAATTAATATAAAAAATGATGGTACTAAGACGAAGCTTGCAATTAGGCCTATAGGTACCTGAGTCACTGATTATATTTCCCATATACATACTCACCAAGCTGCTCGCCTCTGCCGCTACCGATGTCATCGCCGATTTTTCCGATCATCGCGACGGCTACCACAGTACAAGCATCATTCGATGAAATTAGAGTAGATGCTAAGTGCCATCAAGGCGGCACACACCAAGAAGACCAAACCCCATGATACGAATAGCAGTCGCATCAGTTTTTTTGGGAAATTTTTTACTTCACTAAGCTCCAATATCCCTTTTTTGATGCATAGGTTTTTGATCATAAGAGCCATGGTAAGTATGCAGCTGCGCATAACTTTCCCCAACAAGCCTGCTTGTGAGTATATTGATTTGGTGCCCACGACAATACTGCTATTGCTTAAAAAGGCTTCCGCTTTTTCTGTGTAAGCATGTGCCACGTAGCCTACCCAGATGCATATAAAAAATGTCGGAACTAGAATGAATCCTGCAATTAGGCCTATAGGTATCTGATTCATTGAGCATATTCCCCATATAAATACTCACCAAACTGCTCACCACGATACTGTCCGACTCTACCGCCTGCCCAGCCTCCCACCGCTCCGCCTACGACACCGCACACTAGGGCTCCTGGACCGCCAGTGGCGATGCCTAAAACGACGACGCAGCCAAGGGCGGCGGTACCGCCTCCTACATAACCTGCCGCGGCACCCAACATCAATCCACCGGCTAATGAGGCCCCCTCCACATACTTCGCCTTCCTGCACTGCTCTTCCCGGCCCAATGAACAGGCTTTTTGGATACTAAGCGCGGTGGCTGCGACCTCCAGCGCAGTACCTATGTAGGTACCTTTTTTCACAATCTTCGCAGCTTTGGCCACACCGCTGATCTTGCCGGCGTAGCCGTCGATTTCGCCCTTGTGCAGGAAGCTCTTCGTGGAAATGCCCAACATTCGTTTGATGGACCCTTGTTGCTGCAATCCGGCACCGTATGCCGCCACGTTGTCGAGCTGAGACCCCAGCTTGCCGAATAACACGGCACGCTCGACATAGAACTTGTCCCGAGCCGCTGGCGAGCCCGTGCGTAAATACTCGTTATGGAGCTTTTCGATGTCGAGCAAGGATTTGCGAATGGCTTCCAGGTGTTTGCTCCAGGCGTCACTTACCACCCCTGCGCCGAGGGCGCCATGGGCGAGCATGTTCTGGAGCAGGTCAAAGTTGTCCAGCAAGAAGTCGTCAGCGTCAGTGTTACTCGACAGCAGGGCAATATGAACTTCAAGCGCCTTGGCCATCATGTAGGCCTCTTGGCTGGTGCTTGATGGCGTGGACAGATCGCCGAGGATGACGAGCTCCCCCGCCAGCACAACGCTGTTGGCGATGTGACTGTTGAGGGCAATGAATTTGCGATTCGCGATACCGGAAAGGTTAAGCCCGGCTCTCAAGGATTCGAAAGTCTGGGTTCTGGTATTTATGAAAACCTGAGGCTCAGCCATGTTCGCCTCACGAATACCGTTTGTTGCCAATTCGATCCCAGCCGCCTGCGACATTGCCGCCGCCGGCACCATCGCTACGCTTTTGCTGGGTGTAGGTGGTTTTGATGCGACCGAAATCCAGCTGCACTACTTCCTGAGGGACACCTGCACCAGCGTTTTGCATGTAGTCAGCGATGATGACTTGCTCAAGAACAATCTCGAAGTATTTGAGTTTGTCAGTGCCCGCACGGCAAAGCGCCAGGGTCACTTCTTTCAAGTGCTCGCCTGCGCAACTGGCTTCCAGCAGCTTGCAGCTGGATTTATCCATTGCCTTGGTGAACGTGAATGCGGTCATGGTCGTGCGGCCAGAGGATGCGCCGCCCGCCGAGCTGGCGGTTGCGGAGGTGCTTTGGTGGGCCCCAAAGCTATAGCCGGTGATTTCAATCCAGTCCCGGTATGTTTCGTCCAGCGCTTCGCCAGGAATACCGTCGATTTTTATGAATGCGTCAAACGCCATATTGCCACTCCTTGGTGATGGTAAATGCTCCGTGTCGGCGTACATCAGCGCGACGTCCTGAGGAAACTAGTCCTCATGAATCTTCTCAACAATGAGAAAGCGCGACAGCATTCGTAGGAGTGGTCTGAAAGCAGCGGACTGGTCGGTGGGAGCGGGCTTGCCCCGCGATGAGATGTGAATGACAGACCGCTATCGCGGGGCAAGCCCGCTCCCACCGGGTGGTTTTTCGTCAGTGGCCGTGGCTTCTGCCTACATGTGAATGCTCGGCCTCGGGGGCCGTCACGGCGCCGTTGACTTCAAGATGCTGGAGGATCGAGCACTGCACCTCTTTGGGATGACAATGCTGGCGCAGCTCCAGCAATTGCGCCTGCAACGCCTGCAACCCTTCGATTCGCGCATTGACGTGCTGGATATGCTCGTCGATCAGGGCGTTGACGCTTTCACACTGGTCGTCCGGGCTGTCGCGCAGGCGCAACAGGCTGCGGATTTCTTCCAGGGTCATGTCGAGGGTGCGGCAATTGCGGATGAAGGTCAGGCGCTCGACGTGGGCCTGGGTGTACAGCCGGTAATTACCCTCGCTGCGCGCAGGCTCCGGCAGCAGGCTCTCCCGCTCGTAGTAACGGATTGTTTCCACTGCGCAGTCGGTGGCTTTGGCCAGTTCTCCGATCTTCATCTGAAAATACCTCGGCAGGTTGCTTGACCCTATAGTGGCTACAGGGTGTTCACTTGGCAACAGGACATTTAAGGATGAACCCATGAACCAGCCTGTCAGCCATACCCCGGGTAAAGACACCCACGATCACGCCAGCCATGACCATGCCAAGCATGCCCACAGCTGCTGTTCCCACGATGCCGCACCCTCTCTGGTGCAGTTGAGTGAAGCGGCCAGTGGCGATGCGCGCCTGAGCCGCTTTCGTATCGAGGCCATGGACTGCCCGACCGAGCAGACCCTGATCCAGAACAAATTGGGCAAGCTGGCAGGCGTTGAGCAGTTGGAATTCAACCTGATCAATCGCATCCTCGGGGTGCGGCACACCCATGCCGACACCCTGACCATCGAGCAGGCGGTCGCTTCGCTGGGCATGCAGGCCGAACCACTGACCGAGAGCAGCGAAGAACCTGCCGCGCCTCCGGCTCCGGGGAAAAAGCACTGGTGGCCGCTGGCGCTGTCCGGGGTTGCGGCCATTGCCGCCGAAGGCATTCACTTCGCCGAGTTGGCGCCTTCCTGGGTGGTCGCGCTGGTGGCGTTGGTGTCGATCCTCAGCTGTGGCCTGGGTACCTATAAAAAGGGCTGGATCGCCCTGAAGAACCGCAACCTGAACATCAACGCGCTGATGAGCATCGCCGTCACCGGCGCCGTGCTGATCGGTCAGTGGCCGGAAGCGGCCATGGTCATGTTCCTGTTTACCGTCGCCGAGTTGATCGAGGCGCGCTCGCTGGACCGTGCGCGCAATGCGATTGGCGGGCTGATGCAACTGAGCCCGGACATGGCCACGGTGCAGCAGAGCGATGGCCAATGGCGTGAAGTCGAGGTCAAACAGGTAGCGCTGGGAGCGCTGGTGCGGGTGCGCCCCGGTGAGCGTATCGGCCTGGATGGCGAGGTGGTCAGTGGCCAGTCGAGCATCGACCAGGCGCCGATTACCGGTGAGAGCCTGCCGGTGGAAAAAGGGCCTGGCGACAAGGTTTTCGCTGGCACCATTAACCAGGCCGGTGCCTTGGAGTATCGGGTGACGGCAGCTGCCGGGCAATCGACGCTGGCGCGGATCATCAAGGCTGTGGAAGAAGCCCAGGGTGCCCGCGCGCCAACCCAGCGATTCGTCGATCAGTTCTCGCGGATCTACACCCCGGCGGTGTTTGCCTTTGCCCTTGCGGTCGCGGTGATACCACCGCTGTTCATGGCCGGTGCCTGGTTCGACTGGATCTACCGCGCCCTGGTGTTGCTGGTAGTGGCGTGTCCATGCGCTCTGGTGATCTCCACTCCGGTGACCATCGTCAGCGGCCTGGCCGCAGCTGCGCGCAAAGGCATTCTGGTCAAGGGCGGGGTGTACCTGGAAGGTGGGCGCAAGCTAGATTTCCTGGCGCTGGACAAGACCGGCACCATCACCCACGGCAAGCCGGTACAGACCGATCATGTCGTACTTGATCCGCTGTTCGAAGGCCGCGCCCAGACGCTGGCTGCCAGCCTGGCTGACCGATCCGACCACCCGGTGTCGCGTGCCATTGCGGTATATGCCAACGAGCAGCAACTGGCCCTGAGTGACGTCTCGGCGTTCGAAGCCCTGGCAGGGCGTGGCGTGCGCGGCGAAGTGGCCGGTGAGTTGTACCACCTGGGCAACCATCGTCTGGTCGAAGAGCTGGGTCTTTGCTCGCCACAGCTCGAAGCACAGCTCGATGCCCTGGAGCGTCAGGGCAAGACCGTGGTGCTGCTGCTCGACAAGTCTGGCCCGCTGGCCCTGTTCGCGGTGGCTGACACCGTCAAGGACAGCAGCCGCGAGGCGATTGCCGAACTGCATGAACTGGGTATCAAGACTGTCATGCTCACCGGCGACAATCCTCACACTGCGCAGGCCATTGCCGCTCAAGTGGGTATCGACCAGGCTCATGGCAACCTGTTGCCGGCCGACAAGCTCAAGACTATTGAAGATCTATACGCCCAAGGGCACCGGGTCGGCATGGTCGGCGACGGCATCAACGACGCTCCAGCACTGGCGCGCTCGGAGATCGGCTTTGCCATGGCTGCAGCCGGTACCGACACGGCGATCGAGACCGCCGACGTGGCGCTGATGGATGATGACTTGCGCAAAATTCCGGCCTTCGTCAGGCTCTCGCGTCAGACCGCGGCGATCCTGACCCAGAACATCGTGCTGGCGCTGGGGATCAAGGCGGTCTTTCTGGCGATCACCTTCGCCGGCATGGCAACCATGTGGATGGCGGTGTTCGCCGACATGGGCGTGAGTTTGCTGGTGGTCTTCAACGGCCTGCGCCTGCTGCGAAAATAGAGGATGTATGTTGAGTTCCGAGTTGAAAGCCTTCTACATGGTTGCCCGCCTGGGCAGCATTACCCTGGCGGCGAAGAAACTCGGGCTCAGCCAACCGACCGTGACCACGCAGATCCGCAACCTGGAAAGTCAGTATGCGGTGGAGCTGTTCTACCGTGGCGGTCGGCGCCTGACCCTCAGCGACGACGGCGCGCGGTTGCTGCCGATGGTCAAGACCCTGCTGCAGCAGGAAGCCGATATCGAGTTCTTCCTGCGCAACAGTGGTCAGGGCCAGGGCAGTTTGCGCATTGCTGCCACCGCGCCGTACTACATCCTCGATCTGGTGAAGATCTTTCGCGAGCGTTTGCCTCAGGTAGAGGTTTCGGTGGAAATCGGTAACTCCCAGCAGGTGCTGGAGTTGCTGGAGGACTACCGCGTGGACCTGGCTGCTTCTTCACAGCTGCTGGAAGATGCGCGTCTGGTGCGGCGGGTGTTGGGCACTGATCCATTGGTGGTGGCGGTGCATCGCAATCATCCGTTGGCCAGCCGTGAATCGTTGCCGCTGTCGGCACTGGCCGGGCACTGCCTGCTGGTTCGTGAGCAAGGCTCGACGACACGCAAACTGACCGAGCAGATGCTGGAAGAGGCCGGGGTCAAGGTCGGTTCGATGCTGGAGATCGGCAGCCGCGAGTCGATCCGTGAAGCGGTGTTGCGCAACATCGGCATCAGTATCATTGCCCGTCATGAAGTGCCGCATAACCCTGAGCTGCGGGTGTTGAGCCTGGAGAATGCACCGGTGATGCATGAGTACCTGTATTGCCTGAAGGAACGCAGGCAGGCGCGTTTGCCTGCGGCTTTTTTGGGGTTGGCGCAGGAAGTGTCGGCAGTGGAGATTTGAAGCATCGCGGGGCAAGCCCGCTCCCACCGAGACCACTAACCTCGGTGGGAGCGGGCTTGCCCCGCGATGCTTTTAAACGAACTACACCCAAATCTGCCTATACCACTATCACCATCTTTTGCTTCCCAGCCACAGAACCTTCGCATTACCTCCCTAGCATGGCCCTCATTCGTTCGATGAGGTCCTGCCATGAACACTCCGGTCGCAAACTCAGGCGCACAGATGAAAGTGCGCGGTATCCACAAGCGCTTCGGCGCCTTTACCGCCCTGCAGGATGTCTCCCTCGACATCGCCGCCGGTGAACTGGTGTGTCTGCTCGGCCCGTCCGGCTGTGGCAAGACCACGCTGCTGCGCTGTATTGCCGGCCTCGAACGCCAGGACCGTGGCACCCTGTACATCGGCGACCGCGACATCTCCGAGTTGCCGCCCCAGGCCCGTGATTACGGCATCCTGTTTCAGTCCTATGCGCTGTTTCCGAACCTGACGGTCGAGGCCAACATTGCCTATGGCCTGGCCGGCAGCGGTCGTGACGAAGTGCGCCAGCGGGTGGCGCAGATGCTTGAGCTGGTCGGTTTGACCGGCAGCGAGAAAAAGTACCCCGGCCAGCTTTCCGGTGGCCAACAGCAACGGGTAGCCCTGGCGCGTGCCCTGGCTCCGGCACCTTCGTTGCTGCTGCTTGACGAGCCGATGTCGGCCCTCGACGCCCGCGTCCGCGAGCACCTGTGTACCGAGCTGCGCCAGCTGCAACGCCAGTTGGGCATCACCACCTTGATGGTGACCCACAACCAGGACGAAGCCATGCTCATGGCCGACCGTATCGCGGTGATGAACAACGGCCAAGTCGAGCAATACGCCACGCCCCAGGAAATTTACGACAAACCCGCCACACCGTTTGTGGCCGAGTTCGTCGGCCAGGGCAACTGGTTGCCGTTCCAGCGCCACACCGACAGCCACGCCCAGGTCGGCGGCCTGAACATGCGCCTGGCCGATGGTGCCGGCCAGGCGCGCAGCGGTCGTTTGTTCTGCCGTCCTGAAGCGATCAGCGTCAATCCGCCCGTGCATGAAGAGAACCTGTTTCCGGCGCGGGTGCGCGAGATTACCTTCCTCGGTAACCGCTGCCGCATGAGCTTCGAGTTCAACGAACTGCCGGGCCATGCGCTGTTGGCCGAAGTCGCGCCCGAGTCGATGCCGCGCCTGGGTTCCCAGGACATCTGGGTCGCCCTGCCGCCGCGCAGCCTGCAGGTGTTTGCCTGAGATGGCCGCGCCAATGGCCATGCCGATCGCGCAGGCGAAGGCAGCACAGCGCTCCGGCGCTTCACTGGGTGATCGACTGTTCGTGGTCGGCGGTAAATGGTTGCTGCTGCTCCTGCTGACGGTTGCGGTGTTGATGCCGCTGCTGGCGATCTTCTGGCGCGGCTTCAGCAGTGATGCCGGGCAGGGTGGTGGTCTGGTCGCCGCACGTGAACTGTTTGCCAGTGCCAACTTTCACTGGCTGTTGGGTAACAGCCTCAAAGTTTCGCTCAGCGTCGCCGCGATTGTCGTGCCGCTGGCCTACCTGTTCGCCTACGCTTTGCAACGCACGCTGATCCCCGGCAAGCGCATCTGGCGCGGCATTTCGCTGCTGCCATTGCTGGCGCCGTCGATGCTGCCGGCCATTGCCCTGGTTTATTTGTTCGGCAACCAAGGGCTGCTGCGCGGGCTGCTCAGCGACAATATCTATGGCTTCTGGGGCATTGTCCTCGGCGAGGCCATCTACACCTTTCCGCATGCCCTGATGATCCTGCTGTCGGCGCTGTCGCTGGCCGACGCGCGCTTGTTCGATGCCGCGTCGAGCATGGGCGCCGGTCCCTGGCGCGCCTTCCACAGCATCACCTGGCCGGCGACCCGTCAGGCGGTGTTCGCCGCGTTCTGCCTGGTGTTCACCCTGACCATCACCGATTTCGGTGTACCGGTAGTGGTTGGTGGCGACTATCAGGTGCTGGCGCTGGAAGCCTATAAGGCGGTGGTCGGTCAGCAGCAGTTTGGTCGTGGCGCCTTGATCGGCATGGTGCTGCTGGTACCGGCGCTGCTCAGTTTCACTGTCGATGCCTGGCTGCGCCGCCGTCAGGGCGATGCCATGAGTGGCCGTGCCCAGGTGTTCATCCCGCAGCCGTCGCGCCGTCGTGATGCCTGGTTTCTGGCTGTGGTGCTGGCGGTCTGCGCGGTGTTGCTGCTGGTAGTGGGCATGGCGGTGTACTCGTCGCTGGTGACCTTCTGGCCGTACAACATGACCTTGTCGCTCAAGCACTATCAGTTCGATGAAACCGCGGGTGGTGGCTGGCTGGCTTACACCAACAGCCTGACCATGGCGCTGGGAACCGCATTGATCGGCAGCGCGGTGATTTTCACCGGCGCCTACCTGATGGAAAAAACCAAGGGCCAGCGTTCACTCAATCTGCTGCTGCGCTTGCTCAGCTTCGTGCCGATGGCGGTACCCGGTTTGGTTCTGGGCCTGGGCTACGTGTTCTTCTTCAACCTGACCAGCAACCCGCTGCATGTGTTCTACGGCAGCATGGCGCTGCTGGTGGTGTGCACCATTGCTCACTATTTGACCACCGCAAACATGACCGCGACCACCGCCCTGCGCCAGCTCGACGGTGAGTTCGAAGCCGCTGCGCTGTCGCTCAAGGCGCCGCTGTACCGGCACTTTCTGCGGGTCACCGTACCGATCTGCCTGCCGGCACTGCTGGACATCATCCGCTACCTGTTCGTGTCGGCGATGACCACGGTGTCGGCGGCGATCTTCCTCTACAGCCCGGACACCATCCTCGCCGCCGTCGCCGTGTTGAACATGGACGACGCCGGCAACGTCGGCGGCGCGGCGGCGATGTCGACCCTGATCCTGCTCACCAGCGCCAGCGTTTCGCTGCTCCTGGCCTGGGCCTCGCGTGGCCTGCTGCAACGTTCTCAAGCCTGGCGCCAGCGCGCGCCGGGCCAATGATTGCCTTACCCATCCCTCGTACCGTTCAAAGGAACCGCATCATGTTCAAGCCACTTGCTCTTGCCGCTGCCGTCCTCACTGCGTTCAGTCTGCAGGCCACTGCCGCTGACACCCAGCTGACGGTTTATACCGCGCTTGAAGCCGAACAACTCAAGAGCTACAAGCAGGCCTTCGAAAAGGCCAACCCGGATATCGAGATCAAGTGGGTACGCGATTCCACCGGCATCATCACCGCCAAGCTGCTGGCCGAAAAAGACCGCCCGCAGGCTGATGCGGTGTGGGGCCTGGCCGCTTCCAGCCTGGCGATCCTCGACCAGCAGGGCATGCTGCAAAGCTACGCCCCGAAGGATCTCGACAAGATCGGCGGCAACTACCGCGATGCCGCCAACCCGCCAGCCTGGGTCGGTATGGACGTCTGGGCGGCGACCATCTGCTTCAACACCATCGAAGCCGAGAAGCAGGGCCTGACCAAACCGGTAAGCTGGCAGGACCTGACCAAGCCTGAGTACAAGGGCAAGATCGTCATGCCGAACCCGGCGTCGTCCGGCACCGGCTTCCTCGATGTCAGCGCCTGGTTGCAGACCTTTGGCGAGAAGCAGGGCTGGGCGTACATGGACGGCCTGCACCAGAACATCGGCCAGTACGTCCACTCCGGTTCCAAACCGTGCAAGCTGGCGGCGGCCGGTGAGTTCCCGATCGGTATCTCATTCGAATACCCGGCCGTGCAGCTCAAGCGTCAGGGCGCGCCGCTGGACATCGTCCTGCCGAAAGAAGGCCTGGGCTGGGAAATCGAAGCCACCGCCGTGCTCAAGGGCAGCAAGCATGAAGACGCCGCCAAGCGCCTGGCCGACTTCTCGGCAAGCCCGGCAGCGATGGAACTGTACAAGGAAAACTTTGCCGTGCTCGCTCAGCCGGGTATCGCCAAGCCGCAGACCGAGCTGCCGGCTGACTACGAGCAGCGCCTGATCAAGAACGACTTTGCCTGGGCCTCGAAGAATCGCGACAGCATCCTCGCTGAATGGCGCAAGCGCTATGACGGCAAGTCGGAGAAGGTGGCGCAGCAGTAATACCGCATCGCGGGGCAAGCCCGCTCCCACAGGAGATAACACAGTCCCGGTGGGAGCGGGCTTGCCCCGCGATCCTTAAGGAGATCCCAATGACCGATCTATTAATCGTCGGCGCCGGCATCCTCGGCTTGTCCCATGCCTACGCCGCTGCCCGGCGCGGCCTCAAGGTCCGTGTTTTCGAACGCACCGCTACCCCGTTGGGTGCCTCGGTACGCAACTTCGGCCAGGCGCTGGTCACCGGCCAGCCACCGGGTGAAATGCTGGAGCTGGCCAAGGCCAGCCGCGGAATCTGGGCGCACTGGTCGCGTCAGGCCGGCTTCGAATTGAAGAGCAATGGTTCGCTATTGTTCGCCCGTACTGCCCTTGAACAGGAACTGCTGGAAGCCTTCTGTGACGAGCGGGCCGTAGAGCACGGTTACAAGGTCGAGCTGTTGTCCAGTGCGGTTCTCAACGATCTGTATGGCGGCCAGTTCCGTCACCATCGCGCGGCGTTGCGCGGGCTGGACGACCAGCAGCTGTACTCCCGTGAAGCCATCCCCATGCTGATCCGCTTCCTGCAGCAGGAACTGGACGTGCAGTTTCATTTCTCCACCCTGGTTCGCGATATCGAACCAGGCAAAGTCTCGACCACCGCAGGCGACTTCAGCGCCGCGCAGATCGTGGTCTGTTCCGGGCATGACTACCAGACCCTGCTCGCCGAACCCATCGCCAAGCTGCAGCCGCAAGTCTGCCGCTTGCAGATGCTGCGTGCCCGTCCGCGTTTCAACCTGAATTTGCAGCATGCCCTGCTGACCGGTCTGAGCTGCGTGCATTACGGCGCCTTCGCCGACCTGCCGCAGGCCCAGGCCCTCAAGACGCAATTGCTTAGCGACAGTCCGCACCTGATGGAGCATGGCATTCACTTGCTGATCAGCCCCACGCCCCATGGCGAGCTGATCATCGGCGACTCGCACGCCTATGGCAGCGATGCCGCGCCGTTCAATGCCGAACAGGTCGACAACTGGATGATCGAACTGGCCGAGCACACCCTCGGCGGTCGGATCGAGGTGGTCGAACGCTGGCAGGGAGTCTATGGTTCTGGCGGTCGCGGACCGTTTTCGCTGTTGCAGGTGGCGCCGGGTATCAGCGCTGCGCTGATGCACAGCGGCGTCGGCATGAGCGTCGGACCGGCCCTGGCCGAGCGGCATATCGCTCGACTGTTCAACGAAAGCGCTTGAGGGGATAACGATGAGAACGGCCGAACAGGTTGTCAGCGAAATATTTGCCCTGTACCAGCAGCATGGTGATGAAGACTATATCGGCGAGCCGGTGTCGCAGCTGGAGCACATGTCCCAGGCGGCGCAGCTGGCGCTGGATGAAGGTTTTGATGATGAAGTGGTACTGGCGGCGTTCTTCCATGACATCGGCCACATCTGTGGTGGTGCCGAAGGCGACATGGGTGGCTACGGTGTGGTCAGCCATGAACAGGTTGGCGCCAACTATCTGCTGCGCTGCGGTTTCAGCGAGCGACTGGCCAAGCTGGTGCAATACCACGTCGAGGCCAAGCGTTACCTGACTTTGCGTAAACCGGGCTATTACCAGCGATTGAGCGAAGCCAGCCGGCGCACCCTGGAGTATCAGGGCGGGGTGATGAGCGAGGCTGAGGCCGACGCTTTCGAGCGCGATCCGTTGTGCACGGTGAGCCTGCGCATGCGCGAATGGGATGAGCTGGCCAAGGAGATGCATGTGCCGGTGATTGATCTGGATGTGCTCAAGGCCAAGGCGCTAAAGCTCCTGCACTAACAAGTCGATCTGCTCCTGGCGCTCGGCCTGATTGAGCCGCGCGCCGGGATTGAGCGACGACCACTGCGGATGCGCCCGGGCTTTGCTCAAGGCGTCCGGCAGTTTGCCCTCGCGCCAGCTTTGTTCCTGCGGCGCGCTCAACTTGATCCGCTCCATCGCCGCATGCCCGCGGCTGTCCAGGGCCTGGATCAGCTGATGCTGACGCAGGGCCAACAGGCGCAACACGCTGTCATCTACCGTTAATTCCCGCTGTCCCTTGAGCTTGCCCAGCAGGCGTGAACCGTAGCTGCGCGCGGTCTGCAACGCGCCACCGGCAATGGCCCCGGCCAGCGCCGCAGCGCCCAGGGTCAAACCGCCGACCAGCAGGTCGACACCGGCACCCGCCGCCGCGCCGGCGGCCACCCCGCTACCAAGGCGTACGCCCAGCAATTTAAGGGTCTCGGGATTGAACAGGTCATCACCCCAACGCCCGTCCAGCAGCGGCAATTCGCTGGCACTGGCGTCATCCTTGCGAAACGCATACAGCTTGAGCAAGGCCTCGACGCAACGTTGTTCACGCTGGCGAACCTCCTTGCGCAAGGCTTCGATAGCGATTGCTTCGGCACCTGGTTCAGCCACCACGCTACGACGGCAGGCGGCGCAATCGAGCAGCAATTCGGCAATCAGGCGTTTGCCACTGAGCTGGCGGGCCAGACGCTGGGCCTGTTGATCGTCGATCAGGCGTTGCAGGGCCGGGCGCGACTTTTCCAGCATCAGCGCCAGGCTTTCGTAGAGGCGCCGTTCACCATCTTCCGGCGGCGCGACGCTGTCGAAACGCACCAGCGCATGAAGACCAAGCCGGGCCAGCGCTTCACGCCAGTCAGGCTCGCGGTGGTCGCTGCTGGCGACAAAGTTGAGCACCGGCAGTAACGGCTTGCCGCAGCTGGCGAGCACTTCCAGTTCATCCCGGTATTTGGCCAGCACCGGTTCGCGGGCATCGATCACATACAGGCCGGCATCGCTGGCCAGCAGTTGGCGCAACACTTTGGCTTCCTGCTCGAAACGCTGGCGCGCTTCGCTGCCCTGGAGAAAACGCTCCAGGCGCGCCGGACCGTCGAGGCGTTCGCCCGGCCGCTCCAGGCGTTCGAGGTAGTCGAGCAGGGCAATGGCATCTTCCAGGCCGGGAGTGTCATAGAGCTCCAGCAGCGGTTCGCCATCCACCGACAGCCGCGCACCTTCGACATGGCGGGTGGTGCTGGGCCGATGCGAGACTTCACCAAAACCGACATCACGGGTCAGGGTGCGCAGCAGCGAAGTCTTGCCGACGTTGGTGTGGCCGACCACGGCCAGTTTCAGCGGCTTAGTCATGACCATGCTCCAGCCAGTTCAGCGGGGCGCTGTCGGCGTGCTCCAGCCCAAGCTGATCGAGGGCCTGATGCCAATCGCCCAAGCGATCAGCATCCAGAGCCTGGCCGGGCAGGGCCTGTAGCAGCCAGATGCGGGTGGCGCCAGCGTTGCGCGCAAGTTCGGCGAGCAGCGCCAGGCTGCCACGGTCTGGCGAGCGACGTGGGTCGCAGGCGATGGCCAGGCGCGCCGGCGGGAAACGGCTGAGTTGTTCCAGCAATTTGTTGCGCGACTCGCGGCTGTCGAGCACGCCGGCGTTGCTGACTGTGGCGGGCAAGGCGGGCGGCCAGGGGCGCTGGTCGTCCAGCTCCAGGCCGACCAGCAAGGCGCCGTCACTGTGTTCATCACCCACGCCACGGACAATCTGCGGCAAGGCATCCGGCGCGGCATCGTTGACACCAAGGCGTTCGCTGCTGGGCATCAGCGCTTCGCGCAACTGGCTGTAGCCGGGGAGATTGAGGTCCAGGCCCAGGCGCTTGCGGCCGCTGCGCCAGCGCCACAGGCACAAGGCGGCGAGCAGCAAACGTGGAAGGATGCCGAATACCAGCAACACCCCGAGCAGCCAGCTGGCCCAGGCCTGGCGGGCCAGTTCAAGGGCGGGTTGGCTGTCGCCACTGGCGCGGATCATGTCGATGTCTGGCACATTGAAGCCGAGCAAGGCAGGTAGGGCGCCGAGGGCCTGGGTCAGTCCGACGAAGGTGTCGGCGCCGAGAATGGTGGTCTCCCAGACGAAACCGTAACGCCGGGTGGCGAGCAGAATCAGCATCATCATCAGCGCTGTGCCCAAGGCGACCAGCCATAGGCTGTGAACCAGCAGCCCGAGCAGCCAGCGATTGAGCTTCTGGCGTTGCAGCAACACCAGCAGGGCGGGGGCTAAATGTGCAGCCTGGGCATCACGGGCGAATTTTTCGCTGAGCCATAACCACAGCCTGCCCAAGGTCGCGCCTTGCTCACCGGCGAAGATAAAGCCCACGGCCCAGCCGGCCAGCAACAACAGGTTCAAGCCCAGCAGGCTGCCCAGCGCCCAGAACACATTCACCGGACGCTGGCTGTCGCCCAGAGCGGCCAGGGCTAGACCGGCGCCGCTGAAAATTGCCAGCACCAGCAACAGCGCCAGGGCCAGGCGCGCACCTTGTTTCCAGTGCTGCAGGGCGCTGCGCATGCCGTCGCGTTCGGCCAGCCACAGGGCGCGCTGTTCGATGCGCGTCGGCAGATCGCCACCCAGCTGGCGGGCGCGGCGATTGGCTTCCTGATCCTCCAGGGGGCCTGCATGTTCCTCGCGCAGGCGTATGGCCTCAGTGAGCCAGCGTTTGTCCAGGTCAGTCAGTGCAGTCACACAGTCTTCCATTGATCAAGTCAGCCCAAAGCATAACCCAGGCATCGAAGATCGGGCTTTGCTATCCTCGCCGACATGAAAACATCACTCCCCCTCAGCCTGATCGCGGCGCTCGCCGAGAACCGCGTAATCGGCATCGACAACAGCATGCCCTGGCACCTGCCGGGGGATTTCAAGTATTTCAAGGCCACCACCCTGGGCAAGCCGATCATCATGGGGCGCAAGACCTGGGATTCGCTGGGCCGGCCATTGCCCGGGCGTTTGAACCTGGTGGTCAGCCGCCAGCCTGGACTGCAACTCGAAGGCGCCGAAGTGTTCGCTTCGCTCGACGAGGCCATGCTGCGCGCCGAGCAGTGGGCGCTGGCGCAGGGCGTCGATGAGCTGATGCTGATTGGCGGCGCGCAGCTGTATACCCAGGCGATTGAGCGTGGTCTGGCGGATCGGCTGTATCTGACGCGGGTCGAATTGAGCCCTGAAGGGGACGCGTGGTTCCCTGAGTTTGATGCGGCGCAGTGGACGTTGGCGTCGAGCCAGGAGAATCCGGCGGAGGGAGACAAGCCGGCGTATCACTTCGAGGTTTGGGAAAAGGTTTGAAAGCATCGCGGGGCAAGCCCGCTCCCACAGGAGGTTGATGATCTCTGTGGGAGCGGGCTTGTCCCGCGATTTCCTCAGGAATGCGTCAGCTGCGCATGCTCCTGAGTCTCCAGCACTGACTTGTCAGTCTGCTTGAGCATCTGGCTGGTAATCGCCCCCGCCGTCATCGAACCATTCACATTCAGTGCCGTACGGCCCATGTCGATCAGCGGTTCAACCGAGATCAGCAACGCCACCAGCTCGACCGGCAAGCCCATGGCCGGCAACACGATCAGCGCGGCGAAAGTCGCACCGCCACCCACCCCGGCCACCCCGGCCGAACTCAGGGTCACGATGGCCACCAGCGTGGCAATCCACAGCGGATCCAGCGGGTTGATGCCGACGGCCGGAGCCACCATCACCGCCAACATTGCCGGATACAGACCGGCACAACCGTTCTGGCCGATGGTCGCGCCGAACGAAGCGGCGAAGCTGGCAATCGACTGCGGAATGCCCAGGCGCAGGGTTTGTGCCTCGATGCTCAGCGGGATGCTGGCGGCGCTGGAGCGGCTGGTGAAGGCAAAGGTCAGTACCGGCCAGACCTTGCGGAAGAAGCGCAGCGGGTTGACGCCGCTGATCGCCAGCAACACGCCATGCACCACGAACATCAGGCCGAGGCCGATGTAAGACACCACGACAAAGCTGCCGAGCTTGAGGATGTCGTCCAGGTTCGAGCTGGCGACCACCTTGGTCATCAGCGCCAGCACGCCATACGGGGTGAGCTTCATCACCAGGCGCACCAGGCGCATTACCCAGGCTTGCAGGGTGTCGATGGCGGCCAGGGCGCGGTTGCCCTTTTCCGCATCATCCTTGAGCAGCTGCAGGGCAGCCATGCCGAGGAACACGGCAAAGATCACCACGCTGATGATCGACGTCGGCTTGGCCCGGGCCAGGTCGCCTACCGGGTTGCTGGGGATGAACGACAGCAGCAGTTGCGGGATATTCAGCTCGGCGACCTTGCCCACGTAGTCGCTCTGGATCGCCTGCATCCGCGCGGTTTCAGCGGTGCCGGCAACCAGGCCTTCGGCGGTCAGGCCGAACAGGTTGGTCAGGACGATACCGATCAGCGCGGCAATGGCCGTAGTGAACAGCAGGGTGCCGATGGTCAGAAAGCTGATCTTGCCGAGCGACGAGGCGTTGTGCAGGCGAGCCACGGCGCTGAGGATCGAGGCGAAGATCAGCGGCATGACGATCATCTGCAGCAACTGCACATAGCCGTTACCGACCAGATCAAGCCAGCTGATGGTGGCCTTGAGGATCGGGTTACCGGCGCCATAGATGGCGTGCAGGGCAGCGCCGAACAACACACCGAGGACCAGGCCGACCAGGACTTTCTTGGCCAGGCTCCAGTTGCCATGACGGGTTTGAGCCAGGCCTAGCAGCAACGCCAGGAACGCCAGCAGGTTGAGTGACAGCGGCAGATTCATTGAAGCTCCAGAGAAAAGGCGGGGGCATCGCCTCTGTGTGCGATTGCGAACAGAAATGCTAACAGCATGAAAACGAACGAATTTATATCAAAAGGTAATTTGCATAGTCGTTTTTGGAATATAGGCATGTCGCAAATGGCATGTGCAACGCCGCTGAGGAGTGTGTTGGCGTCGTTGTCAGGTCGTCCTCAGCCCTTTGCTTTGGCTAGCGTGGGCGAGCCTCTTTTCTGGAGAAATGCACATGACGTCTGCTCCGAAAGTACTCGCTGCCGGTCTGGCACTGCTGCTGACCGGTCAAACCTGGGCCAGTGAACTCAAGCATTGGCCTGCTGACGCGGCCAGGCAGCTGGACACGATGATCGCGGCCAATGCCAACCAGGGTAACTACGCGGTGTTCGACATGGACAACACCAGCTATCGCTTCGACCTCGAAGAGTCGCTGTTGCCGTTCATGGAAAACAAGGGCCTGCTCAGCCGTGAAAAGCTTGATCCATCGTTGAAGCTGATGCCGTTCAAAGATACTGCCGAACATAAGGAGAGCCTGTTCAGCTACTACTACCGGCTCTGTGAAATCGACGACATGGTCTGCTATCCCTGGGTCGCCCAGGTGTTTTCCGGCTTCACCCTCAAGCAGCTCAAGGGCTATGTCGATGAGCTGATGGCCTCTGGCAAACCGATCCCCAGCACCTACTACGAGGGCGATCAGGTCAAGACCATCGAGGTACAGCCACCGAAAATCTTCACCGGCCAGACCGAGCTGTTCAACAAGCTGATGGCCAACGGCATCGAGGTGTATGTGATGACCGCCGCCTCCGAAGAGCTGGTGCGCATGGTCGCCTCCGACCCCAAATACGGCTACAACGTCAAACCGCAGAATGTCATCGGCGTCAGCCTGCTGCTCAAGGATCGCGAAAATGGCGCGCTGACCACCGCGCGCAAACAGATCAGCGCAGGCAGCTATGACCCGCAGGCCAACCTGGGCCTGGAGCTCACCCCTTATCTATGGACCCCGGCAACCTGGATGGCGGGCAAGCAGGCGGCGATCCTGACCTACATCGATCAATGGAAGAAGCCGGTACTGGTCGGTGGCGATACACCCACCAGTGACGGCTACATGCAGTTCCACAGTGTCGATGTCGGCAAGGGCGGTATTCACCTGTGGATAAATCGCAAAGCCAAGTACATGGACCAGCTCAACGGCATGATCGCCCAGAACGCTGCAGCCCAGGCCAAAGAGGGGCTGCCGGTGACGGCGGACAAGAACTGGGTGATTGTTACCCCTGAGCAGATTCAATGATGCCCTGTGGAATCAGCGCTTGTTCAGGCCCTTGGCCAGCCGGTCACCGCCCAGCTGAATCAAGGCCACCAGCACCACCAGCATGACAATCACGGTGAGCATGATCTGGCTGTCGAAACGCTGGTAGCCGTAGCGGTAGGCGATATCGCCCAGGCCGCCAGCACCGATGGCACCGGCCATGGCCGAGGAGTTGATCATGGTCACCAGGGTGATGGTGAAACCGCCGACGATGCCCGGCAAGGCCTCGGGCAGCAGTACGTGCCAGACGATATGCCAACGGCGGCAGCCCATGGCCTGGGCGGCTTCGATCAGGCCATGGTCGACTTCGCGCAGGCTGACTTCGGCGATCCGCGCAAAGAACGGTGTGGCGGCAATGGTCAGTGGCACCACCGCCGCCCAGACCCCATAGGTCGTACCGACAATCAGGCGGGTAAAGGGGATCAGCGCGACCATCAGGATCAGAAACGGGATCGAGCGGAACAGGTTGACGAAGGCCCCGAGCAGTCGGTTCAGGGTCGGCGCCTGGTAAATCCCGCCCTTGCCACTGGTGACCAGGATCACCGCCAACGGAATCCCGGCCAGTAGGGCGATCAGCGACGACACCCCGACCATCAGCAAGGTATCCAGTACGCCCTGGAGCAAGCGATCAGTCCACATAACCCAGTACCTCTACCTGCGTGGCCCATTGCCGGGCACGTTCGATGACCTGTTCATGGCTGTGCGGCGAGTTCGCCACCGACACCAGCAATTGCCCCAGCGGCCGCCCCTGGATCGGCTCGATCCCGCCTTGCAGCAAGCTGATCCGGCCACCGAGGCTGGCGAACAATGTGGATAACTCCGGTGCCTGGCGTTCAGTGCCACTGACTTTGAGGTTCAGCACCAGCGCCGCTTCGGCACTGCCCGGTTGCGGTTGCAGGCGGGCCTGCAAAGTGGCCGGCACGGCGGCTTGCAAGGGCGCGAGCAAGGTCTTGCTGACGTCGTGGCGGGGATTGCCGAAGACCTGCCAGACCGCGCCTTGCTCGACGATACGTCCGCGTTCCAGTACCACCACCCGCTGGCAGATATCGCGGATCACTGCCATTTCGTGGGTGATCAGGATGATGGTCAGACCCAGGCGCTGGTTGATGTCGCGCAGCAGCTCAAGAATCGACGCGGTAGTTTCCGGGTCGAGGGCCGAGGTCGCTTCATCGCAGAGAAGAATGTCCGGGTCGTGCACCAGCGCCCGGGCGATGCCGACGCGCTGCTTCTGCCCGCCCGACAATTGCGCGGGATAGGCATGCTGCTTCTGTTCAAGGCCGACCAGTTCCAGCAACTCGGCAACCTTGCGCTGGCGTTGCGCCTTGGGTACGCCGGCGACCTTGAGGGGCAGTTCGACGTTCTGCCACACGGTCTTGGCTGACATCAGGTTGAAGTGCTGGAAGATCATGCCGATGCGCCGACGCAGGCGCACCAGGCGGTCTTCATCGAACTCGCCGATATCGACCTGATCGATCAGCACACGACCGGCGCTAGGCTGCTCAAGACGATTGATGGTACGGATCAGCGACGATTTGCCCGCACCGCTGCGGCCGATGATGCCGAAGATCTCGCCGCGCTGGATGTTCAGGTCGATACCTTCCAGCGCCGGGGCGGTTTGCCCCGGATAGGTTTTGCCCAGGCCGATGAAGCGCACATGGGCGTTGCCCAGCTCAGGGTGCAGGGCCCGTTGCCGGGCCTGCTGCAGCGGCGCAAAGGAGGACTCCTCTGGCGCCAGGAGGGCGGTGGCGGCGCTCATCTCAGCTCTCCCAGCCCGGTTGGTAAAGCTTGCCATGGGCTTTGTCGAGCGCGGCACGCACCGCTGGCGAGTGCTGGTAGATGTCGATGAACTTGGCCAGGCGCGGATCGTCCTTGTTCTGCGGACGGATGACGAACTGGATCACGTATTCCTTGTGATCGAGGCCGTCGAACAGCAGGGCCGAGGTGGCATCGAAGGTATTGGCCAGGCGGATGTAGGCCGGATAACCCTGGACCAGGTCGGCATCGTCGTAGGCCCGCACCAGTTGCACGGCTTCGACCTGGAGGATCTTCAGCTGCTTGGGGTTGGCGATGATGTCTTCTTCGCTGGCCTTGTAGCCCACGCCGGGTTTGAGGGTGATCAGCCCGGCCTTGGCCAGCAGCTGCAGGCCGCGGCCGCTGTTGATCGGGTCATTGGCGATGGCCACGCTGGCGCCTTGTGGCAACGCGTCAAAGCTTTTGTATTTTTTCGAGTACAGGCCGACGTTGTTGATGATCCCCGATGCATAGGGCACCAGATCAAATCCGGCCGCCGCCTTGGCGTTTTCCAGGAACGGGATGTGCTGGAAGTAATTCACATCGATGTCGCCGCTGGCCAGGCTGACGTTTGGCGCGATCCAGTCGCTGAACTCGATCAGTTCGACGTCCAGCCCCTGCTTCTTCGCTTCGCTGACGGCCGCTTCCAGCGGGATGGCGAAGGCTGCGGTGGTGCCGACCTTTAAAGCATCGGCGGCCTGGGTGGTGGAAAACAGACCGAGGGTCAGGGCCAGCGCCGCGACGGGGCGGGCAAGGAAGGTCTTAAGCATGCTGTAGCGCTCCGCTCGGGGTGGTGTGGCGATAGCTGGCGCCGGGATGCTCGGCGGGCAGCAGGGGCTGGTCACTGGCGAAAAGCTTTTCGCGCAGGGTGCCGTGTTCGTAGGCGGTCTTGTACGAGCCGCGACGTTGCAGTTCGGGGATCACCAGGTCGATGAAGTCGACATAGCTTTCCGGGGTCACGGTGCGGGTCAGGTTGAAGCCGTCCAGGCCGGTTTCGGCGATCCAGCTTTCCAGTTCGTCGGCGACCTGGGTGGGTGAGCCGACCAGGGTGATGTAGCGCCCGCCGAGGGCGTGCTGGTCGAGCAGCTTGCGCCGGGTCCAGTCGTTGTTCTGCAAGGTCTTGGTTGCCGACTGGATGGCGTTGCTTTTGACGTACTGGATCGGTTCGTCCAGTGCGTAGGCCGAGAAGTCGATACCCGTGGAGCTGGCGAAGTGCGCAACCCCTGCTTCGGCGCTGGCGTAACGCAGGTACTCGGCGTGCTTGGCCCAGGCTTGCTCCTCGGTTCGCGCGACGATCACGGTCAGGCCCATGAACACCTTGATCGCCTCGGGATCACGGCCAGCGGCCACGGCAGCCGCGCGAACCTTGTCGACCTGGGCGCGGGTACCGGCCTTGGTCTGGCCGCTGATGAAAACGCACTCGGCATGGTTGCCGGCAAAGCCCAGGCCGCGCTCGGAGCTGCCGGCCTGGAACAGCACCGGCGTTCGTTGCGGCGAGGGTTCGCACAGGTGATAGCCTTCGACCCGGTAGAACTCGCCCTGGTGCTGCACCTTGTGGACTTTGTCCGGGCGCGCGTAGACCCGCTGCTGGCGGTCGTTGGTTACTGCACCGTCTTCCCAGCTGCCTTCCAGCAGTTTGTACAGCACCTGCATGTATTCATCGGCCTGGTCGTAGCGGCGGTCGTGTTCGGCTTGCTGCTCAAGGCCCATGGCCCGGGCGGCACTGTCCAGATAGCCGGTGACGATGTTCCAGCCCACCCGGCCACGGCTCAGGTGATCGAGGGTCGAGAGCTTGCGGGCGAACAGATAGGGCGGCTCGTAGGTCAGGTTGGCGGTCAGGCCGAAGCCCAGATGCCGGGTCACCGCGGCCATGGCCGACACCAGCAGCAACGGGTCGTTGACCGGCAGCTGGATCGACTCCTTGAGCGGCACGTCGACGTTGTTCTGGTAAACGTCGTAGACCCCGACGATGTCAGCGATGAACAGCCCGTCGAACAGCCCGCGCTCAAGCAACCTGGCCAGTTCAGTCCAGTACTCCAGCGTCTTGTACTGGGTGGACGTATCCCGTGGGTGAGTCCACAGACCGTGGTTGATGTGGCCAATGCAGTTCATGTTGAAGGCATTGAGGAGGATTTTCTTCTTGGCCATCAGATGGTCCCCCGCAGCGGTGGGTTCTCATCGTTGAGGTAGTAGTTGCCGATGGCGTGGTACTTCCAGCGCACCGGGTCGTGCAGGGTATGCACGCGGGCGTTGCGCCAGTGACGATCGAGGCCATGTTCGGCGAGGGTGGCCTGGCTGCCGGCCAGTTCGAACAGGGTGCTGCCGGCGGCCAGGGAAATTTCGGTGCTGATCGCCCGGGCTTCGGCCACGGCGATGGAGGCAGCGGCCACGGTGCTGGCGTTGGGCTCGGCCTGGGCCTGGTCGAGGTACTCGCCGGCGCGTTCAAGCAGGGCCTCGGCGGCGTGCAAACGAATCGCCAGATGACCGAAGGATTTCAGCGTCAGTGGGTCGTCGCTGGCCTTGTCGATGCCGGAATCGATCCATGGCCGGCTGCGGGTGCGCACGAACTGCAGGGCATCTTCGTAGGCGGCGCGGGCGATACCGGTGTCGATCGCGGCATGAAGGATCTGCGCCAATGGGCCGACCGTGGTCGGACGTTCGAAGGCACTCTGGAACGGCACCACATCCTCGGCAGCAATCCGAACATTGTCGAATTGCACCGAGCCGCTACCGGTGGTGCGCTGACCGAAGCCGCTCCAGTCGTCGATCACTTGCAGCCCGGCGCTGTCGGCGGGGACAAACACCAGCTGCTGCACGCCCTGCTCGTCGACCACCGAAGTGGGAATGCGCTGGGCATAGAGCGCGCCGGTGGCGTAGAACTTGCGCCCGTTGATGCGGTAGCCGTCACCGTCCCGGCTCAGGGCTGTGGTGCGGTCGTGGGCGGTTTTGGTCCCAAGTTCCGCCAGGGCGTTACCGAAGCGTTTGCCGGCCAGTACTTCGGCGTACAGGCGCTGCTGTTGCTGCGGGCTGCCGTTTACCCGCAGCACTTCCAGGGCATAGAAATGGTTTTGCGGAATCTGGCCCAGGGAGGCATCGGCCTGGGCGATGCGCGCGATGACTTTGGCCAGGGTAACGTTTGAAACACCGGCGCCGCCAAAGGCTTTGGGGACGCTGATGGCCCACAGGCCGGAGCGCGAAAACAGCGCCAGTTCCGGGTGTGGCAGGCGACGTTCGCGGTCGCGCAGGATGCTGTCGCGGCGCAGTTCGCCGGCCAGTTCTTCGGCAATCTGCAAAGCCTGGGCGTCAGTGTGGATGACCGCGACGTTTTCGTGCGGTTGCGGCAGAAGGCTCATAAATAGGCTCCAGTGGTCTGGTCAGATCCAGGAATGCCGGGCAGGCAAGGTACCGTTGAGGTGATAGGCGCCGACGGCGTGGTATTTCCAGCGCACCGGGTCGTGGAGGGTGTGGACGCGGGCATTGCGCCAGTGCCGGTCGAGGTTGAACTCGGCGAGGGTGGCGCGGCTGCCGGCCAGCTCGAAGAGCTTCTCGCTGGCTTGCAGGGCGATCTCGGTGGTCAGTACCTTGGCTTCGGCCACGGCAATCGAGGCCCGGGCTGCCGAGGCGGCGTCGACAGGCGCGGCGTTGACTTCATCGAGGGTGCGCGCGGCCTTGCTCAACAAGGCCTGGGCCGCATGCAGCTCAAGTTGCAGGCGGCCGATATCGGCGATCACGTAGAGGTCATCACTGGCGCGCTCGACCTTGGCATCGATCCATGGCCGTGATTTTTCCCGGACAAAGGCGATGGCGTCGGCGACCGCGGCTTCAGCGATGCCGGCATCGATGGCCGCCTGGATCAATTGCGAAGCGGCGCCCTGGATATTCGGCACCTCGTTCTGGCGCCAGTTGTCGATCACCAGCTCGGCGTCGACCTGAACCCGGTCCAGCAGCACGGTGCCGCTGGCGGTGGTGCGCTGACCGAAGCCGGACCAGTCATCGACGATGCGCAGCCCTGGCGTGCCGCGGTGGACAAAGGCCATGACCTGACGGCCTTCATCGTTCAGCGCTTTGACCGCTACCCAATGGGCAAACAGGGCACCGGTGGAATAGAACTTCTGGCCGCTGAGCACATAGTGGTCGCCCTCGCGGGTGATCCGTGCCTTGAGTTCCAGGGTGTGCTTGCTGCCGCGTTCTGGACCGGCATTGCCAATCCGCCAGCCGTCGAGCACCGATTTGAACAGCAGGTCCTTCTGCCGCTCACTGGCCGTGCCTTTGAGCAACTGCAGGATGCCGAACTGGTTCTGCGGGATTTGCCCCAGCGCCGGGTCGGCGGCGCTGATGATGCGAAACACTTCGGCGATGGTGACAAACGACACCTGGGTACCGCCGTAGGCGCGGGGAATGGAAATGCTGCCCAGGCCGCTGCGGGTGAATTGTTCGATTTCTGCCCAGGGCAGCTTGCGTTGCTGGTCGCGCCGGGCAGCCTGGCTGCGGGCAACTTCGGCCAGTTCACGGGCAGCCTGCAGGGCCTCGGCGTCACTGCGCAGGACCTTGGCCGGCAACAGCAGCGGGGCGCTGTCGAGATCACTGTGGACGTTGGTATCTGCCAGACTGGACATCAGTGCCGCTCCCTGGCTGCACTCAATGCCCTGGCGTTACGCACTGGGGTGATTGTGTTCCTGACCATAACCTTACCTCACGTATTGGAAAGGTCGGCGCGGGCTGCGCCGACTGAAATGCGCTGGTCCGGTGGTCCGGTTTATATACCCTAATGCTGTATAAAAATTAAATAAACTAACTTATTGGAATATGGATAGAAGTACTCGACGCTCGCCCGGCAAACACTCGCAGGTGCACGGCAGGCGCCCACTGCGAGCGGTTGCCGACCCGGTCGAGAATGCAGTAACTCAGTTCCAGGTGTGGGTCGGGACCGTTTTCCTCGATCAATGTCAGAGGGATCCTGGCCGGCAGCGGCTGGCCGACCAGGCACTTGCTCACGCCAGGCAAATCCACGCACAGGTCGCCCCAGCGCAAGGTGATCCGGTCACCTTCGGCCATGTTCCGGTAGGGCGCCAGGGTGCAGGGCAGGTCGTTGTTCAGGCTGTGCAGAAACAGGCCCTCGCGACGCAACCGGCCCGCCAGCTGCAATGGCTGCAAGTGCTCGTGGGTGCTGTTGCCTCCAGGGCAGTCGAGTTTTACCAGGACCTGCAGTTCAGGTGAGCGCAGCGGGTGGTGACCGGGTTTGAGCAGGCGATAATGCAGGCGGTGGCTACCGTTGTGCAGCAAGCTGGCGGGTATGCGCAGGTCGATGCAGCCATCCGGCTCATGGGCTTGCAGGCTGTGGGCGGCGACAAAGCGCTGGCCCCAGAACAAGGTCAGCAGATCGCCGGCTTCCATGGGTGGCTGGATCGGCACGCGCGCCCGTAATCGCGCGGCGCTGTGGCAGCCAATGCCGGCGGCATTGATGCCGGGGAGAATCGGTGGGAAAAGTTCGGGTCCTTGGCTGACATTGGGCATGGCGCGCATCCTTGGCATAAGCATCTGCTGGATTGGCGGTTATTGGCCAGCAGACGCGCAGGATCAAGCCCGCACACTGCCATTTGGCCGCAGACGGAAAACTTCGGAACAGGACTACGCCCACAGGGAAAACCTGCGGGCGCGGTTGGGGATGGGGTCTGGTGGGGAACTCAGTACCCGGTGTTCTGGACGCCGAGGAACTTGCCGAGGAACTGCCGGGTTCGCTCTTCCCGGGGGTGGGCGAACAGCGCCCTGGCTTCACCCTGTTCGACAATCACGCCCTTGTCGAAAAAGATCACCCGGTTGGCGACATCACGGGCAAAGCTCATTTCATGGGTGACGATGATCATCGTGCGTTTCTCTTCGGCCAGGCCGCGGATGGTCGCCAGCACTTCGCCGACCAGCTCCGGGTCCAGCGCCGAGGTCGGTTCGTCGAACAGGATCACTTCAGGTTCCATCGCCAGCGCCCGGGCAATCGCCACCCGTTGCTGCTGGCCGCCGGACAGTTTGCGCGGATACGACGCCTCTTTGCCCGCGAGGCCGACCTTGGCCAACAGCTTCATGCCCAGGGTCACGGCTTGCTCACGCGGGGTCTTCTTGACCACCAATGGCCCTTCGATAACGTTCTCCAGCGCCGTGCGATGGGGAAACAGGTTGAAGTTCTGGAACACGAAACCGACCTGCTGGCGCAACTTGCGGATCAGGCCTTGCTGTTTGGTCAGGGGCAGGTTGGCATCGATGGTCACGTCACCGACCTGGATACGGCCGCTGCTGGGTGTTTCCAGCAGGTTCAGGCAACGCAGGAAGGTGGTCTTGCCGGAGCCGCTGGGGCCGATGATGGCGATGACTTCGCCGGCCTCGACCTTCAGGCTGATGTCGTTCAGAACCGTCTGGCCATTGAACTGTTTGCTCAGTCGCTCTACCACGATCATGCCGCGTTACTCCTGGTCGTGCCGGTTGACCCGCGCTTCCAGGCGGTTCTGCAGGTGCGCGAGAACGCTGGCCAGCACCCAGTAGATCAGTGCGGCGGCAAGGTACATGGTGAAGACTTCGAAGGTGCGCGCGGTGATCAGCTGCGCCTGGCGGAACAGCTCCGGCACCTGGATGGTCGCGGCCAGGGCGGTGTCCTTGACCAGCGAAATGAAACTGTTGCCCAACGGCGGCAGCGCGGTGCGCGCCGCCTGCGGCAGGATGGCCCGGCGCATGGCCTGGCCACGGGTCATGCCGATACTGGCGGCGGCCTCCCACTGACCACGGTCGATGGAGCCGATCGCGGCGCGCAGGATTTCACAGGCATAGGCGGCCATGTTCAGCGAGAAGCCGATCAGCGCCGCCGGTAGCGGGTCCAGTTCCAGGCCTACCTGGGGCAGGCCGTAGTAGATCACGAACAGCTGCACCAGCAGCGGGGTGCCGCGAAAGAACGACACATAGACCCGTGCGATCCAACTCACCAGCTTGATGCGTGACAGGCGCATCAGGGCCAGGCCAAAGCCCAGCAACAAGCCGAAGAACATCCCGCCGAGGCTGAGAATGACGGTGAAGTACGCGCCCTTGAGCAGAAAGGGCGCGCTGTCCAGCGCAAGCTGCAGGCTGTCTTCGATCATTTAGTCACATCGGCGCCGAAGTACTTCTCAGAGAGCTTGGCCAGGGTGCCGTCGGCGCGCAGCTTGTCCAGTGCCTTGTTGATGGCGTCGAGCAGTTCAGGCTCGCCCTTGCGCAGGGCGATACCGGCTTCCTGACGCGAGAATGCGTCACCGGCAGCGGTAGTGTCCTTGGCTTTCTTGGCGTATTCCAGAGCGGCCAGGCGGTCGATCAGGATGGCGTCGATACGGCCGACACGCAGTTCCTGGAACTTGGTCGGATCGTCTTCGTAGGTGCGCACGTCAGCGGTCGGTACATTGGCTTTGACCCACTGCTCGTAGTTGGTGCCCAGGCCTACCCCGACCTTCTTGCCGCCCAGGTCGGCAGCGGATTTGATGTTCAGCTCGGCGGCCTTTTTCGTCAGCACCAGCGCCTGAATACCGGAAACGGTGTAAGGCTCGGAGAAGTCGTACTTCTTCTTGCGCTCCTCGGAGATGGTCACCTGGTTCACCACGGCGTCCAGACGTTTGGACTCCAGGGCAGCCAGGATGCCGTCCCACTTGGTTGGCTGGATCTTCGCCTTGACCCCCAGCTCCTTGGCCAGGGCCTCTGACAGCTCCACTTCAAAACCCGACAGTTTGCCGCTCTCATCGACGAAGCTGAACGGCGGGTAGGTGCCTTCCAGACCGATGTTGATGACACCCTTGTCCTTGATGGTTTTCAGTTGCTCGCCGGCAACCGCCTGACCGAGCAGACTGGCGCCCAGCAGCAGGGCGACGCCTGCGTTGAGAATCTGTTTAGCGATTACTGTCATGACGAAGCCCCAATGTTGTTGTGTAGTGGTTGGCGACTATAGGGTGACGCTAATAGGCTTAAAAATAATATAAATTCATTTTCTTATATTATTTTTGTATATGTCATTTAGCTATTCCAGACCTCAGGGTAGGCGAATAATGCCGGTGCCCCACCGGTATGCAGGAAAATCAGCGGACCGTCGTCGAATCGCTGGCGCGCAATGCCGTCGAGCAGGCCGGCCATGGCCTTGCCGGTGTACACCGGGTCGAGCAATAAACCTTCCTGGCTCGCCAGCAGGCGAATGGCGGCGAGGGTGCCGGCGTTCGGTTCGCCATAGCGCGGGGCGAAGTATTCGTCCCAGAGTTCGATCTTGAATGTCTTCGGCAGGCGGATGCCCAGCAGTTCGGCGGTACGCTCGGCCAGCCCCTCAACTTTCGGCCGTTGCGCCTCGTCGTTGCGCGACACGGTAACGCCGATCACCGGCAGCTTTGGCAATTTCTCGGCCAGGGCGATGGCCAGGCCGCTATGGGTGCCGGCGCTGCCGGAAGCGAGTACAACGCCGGCAAAGGTCTGGCCGCAGTGCTTGATCTGTTCGGCAAGTTCGAGTCCTGCACGCACATAGCCCAGTGCGCCGAGCGCGTTGGAGCCGCCGATCGGCACGATGTACGGTCTGCGCCCGCTGGCGTGCAGACGTACAGCCAGAGATTGCAGTTGCTCGTCGGCGTTGTCGAGGTTATCCACAAGCTCGACCTTGGCATCGAACAGGTCCAGCAGCAGGCGGTTGCCATTGCTTCGGTAGTTCGGTGATTCGGTGCCGATCGGGTTTTCCAGCAGCGCGACACAACCCAGGCCCAGTTGCGCAGCGAGTGCCGCGGTCTGGCGCACATGGTTGGACTGGATCGCCCCGGCGGTGACCAGGGTATCGGCGCCCTTGCTCAGGGCATCGGCAGCCAGGTATTCGAGTTTGCGCAGCTTGTTGCCGCCCAGGGCCAGCGGGGTGCAGTCGTCACGTTTGACGTAGATGTCGCGGCCAGCCCAGGCCGAGAGGCGGTGCAGCTTTTCCAGCGCGGTCGGCGCGCCAAGCAGGTCCAGACGATTGAAGCGGGAGAGCTGTCGGTCGATCATGGCAATACATCTGCAAGGGAAAATCCGACTATAGGCAGCGCCGGGCCAGCGGGCAACTCCCGGCCTTATGCCGGCTATATTGCGTTTTGGAATAAAGGGTTATTTTTTCTCCCCCCGGCATTTGCCGTAAAGTGAGCGTCTATCTGGCGGCCTTCTCATTCCATTATCGCCGCCGCGGCAGGAGACGTAACCGTGAGCGAAAACGCGCAGACAGGGCATTGGCAACTGCAGGGCATTGTTGCCGGCTTGCGTAGCGCCCGTGACAAATGGCGCAGCAGCAATGGTCGCAGCAGTGGTGAGCAAGGGGGGCGCGAGCTGCCTTCGCGCGAAGCCATGCGCCACATCCTTGAGCAATTGTGCGGGGCATTGTTTCCCATGCGCCTGGGGCCGGTGGACCTGCGCGAGGAAAGCGAAGATTTCTACGTCGGGCATACCCTCGATTCGGCCCTGACTGCCTTGCTTGCCCAGGCGCGTCTGGAGCTGCGCTATGTCGCCCGTCACGGCAAGTGCAACACTGCCGACGTCGATGCCACCGCGCTGCGTTTGATCCAGGATTTCGCAGCCGCGTTGCCGGGCCTGCGCAGTGTGCTCGACACTGACGTGCTGGCGGCCTTCCATGGCGACCCGGCGGCACGCAGCGTCGATGAAGTGTTGCTGTGCTACCCGGGAATCCTGGCGGTGATCCATCACCGTCTGGCCCATCACCTTTACCGTTCCGGCCTGCCTTTGCTGGCGCGGATCAGTTCGGAGCTGGCGCATTCGGCCACCGGTATCGACATCCACCCGGGTGCGCAGATCGGCAAAAGCTTCTTCATCGACCATGGCACCGGAGTGGTGATCGGCGAAACGGCGATCATCGGCGAGCGGGTACGCATCTATCAGGCCGTGACCCTGGGGGCCAAACGCTTCCCGGCGGATGAGGACGGGCAACTGCAAAAAGGCCATCCGCGCCACCCGATCGTCGAGGACGACGTGGTGATTTATGCCGGTGCAACTATTCTGGGGCGTATCACCATCGGCAAGGGTTCGACCATCGGCGGCAACGTCTGGTTGACCCGCAGTGTGGCGCCGGGCAGCAACCTGACCCAGGCCAATCTGCAGCACGATGACGGGACCCAGAAGTAACCGCAGCAGGGCTTGGATTGCGGCATTGGGTCGCATTGCGGACCCCATCCATGTTTAACTTGAACGCTTGTTCAAGTTAAAACGGTGGTCCGCTGCCGGCGTTCAACAGGAGGAAACCCTTTGCTGAACCCGTTCAATCCAAGCCTTTCCCTTCATATCGAGGTGCACGTTTAATGGGTGCACCGAGTTCTTCAGCCAGCGGCAAGATCCGCATGAATCCGCCGGTTTTCTATTTCGCGGCGAGCTTTATCCTCATTTTCGGACTGGTGGTCATCAGCAATCCGCAAGCGGCCGGTGAATGGTTGCTGGCGGCACAGAACTGGGCGGCCAATACGGTCGGCTGGTACTACATGCTGGCGATGACGCTGTACCTGGTCTTCGTGGTGGTCACCGCCTTGTCCGGCTACGGCAAGATCAAGCTCGGTGCCGACCACGACGAACCCGAGTTCAGTTACCTGTCGTGGGCCGGCATGCTGTTCGCCGCCGGTATCAGCATTACCCTGTTCTTCTTCTGCGTTTCCGAACCCCTTACCCACATGCTCCAGCCGCCCCAGGGTGAAGCCGGAACGGTCGAGGCCGGGCGTCAGGCGATGCAGTTGCTGTTCCTGCATTGGGGCCTGCATGGTTGGGGCGTGTTCGCCTTCGTCGGTATGGCCCTGGCCTATTTCGCCTATCGCCACAACCTGCCGCTGGCCCTGCGTTCCGCGCTGTACCCGCTGATCGGCAAACGCATCAACGGGCCGATCGGCTATGCGGTGGACGGCTTTGGCATCATCGCCACGGTGTTCGGCCTGGGTGCGGACATGGGCTTTGGCGTGTTGCACCTTAACTCGGGCCTGGATTACCTGTTCGGCATTCCGCATACCCAATGGGTGCAGGTGGCGCTGATCACCCTGATGATGGGCGCGGCGGTTGCAGTTGCCGTGGCCGGGGTCGAGAAGGGCGTGCGGGTAATGTCCGATATCAACATGTTCCTCGCCTGTGCGCTGCTGCTGTTCGTCCTGTTCGCCGGGCCTACCCAGCATCTGTTCAATACCCTGATCCAGAACCTGGGCGACTACCTTGGCGCACTGCCGAGGAAGAGCTTCGACGTCTATGCCTATAACGAAGCCAGAGACTGGCTGGGTGGCTGGACCGTGTTCTACTGGGCCTGGTGGATTGCCTGGGCGCCCTTTGTCGGGCTGTTCATCGCGCGGATTTCGCGTGGCCGCACCATCCGTGAGTTCGTCTTCGGTGTGCTGCTGATTCCGCTGGGTTTCACCCTGGCGTGGATGTCGATCTTCGGCAACAGCGCAATGACCCAGGTGCTCGATCACGGCATGACCGCGCTAGGCCAGTCGGCCATCGACAACCCTTCGATGACTCTCTACCTGCTGCTGGAAACCTATCCATGGAGCAAGGCGGTCATTGCCGTCACGGTGTTCATCAGCTTTGTGTTTTTCGTCACCTCGGCCGACTCCGGCACCGTGGTGCTGTCGACCTTGTCCGCCCGCGGCGGCAACGCTGATGAAGACGGACCGAACTGGTTGCGGGTGTTCTGGGGGGCGATGACTGCCCTGGTGACCATCGGCCTGTTGTTCGCCGGCAGCATCGACTCATTGAAATCGGCGGTGGTGCTTACTTCGTTGCCGTTCTCGGTGATTCTCCTGGCGATGATGTGGGGCCTGCACAAGGCGTTTTACCTGGAGTCGCAACGGCAGATCGCGCAGATGCATTCGCTGGCGCCGTTCGCCAACTCACGGCGTGGCCGTGGTGGCTGGCGTCAGCGCCTGAGCCAGGCGGTGCATTTCCCGTCGCGCGACGAGGTCTACCGGTTCATGGATGACGTGGTGCGCCCGGCGATTGCCGAGGTGACCGAGGTGTTCGTCGAGAAGGGCCTGAACGTCATAACCCAGGAAGACCCGAGCCATGACAACGTCAGTCTGAAGATTGGTCATGGCGAGGAGCAGCCGTTCATCTATCAGGTACAGATGCGTGGCTATTTCACACCGTCATTCGCTTTGGGCGGGTTGGGTACCCAGGAGTTGAAGAACCGCCGTTACTACCGGGCCGAGGTGCATCTGAGCGAAGGCAGCCAGGACTATGACCTGGTGGGTTACAGCAAAGAGCAGATCATCAACGACATCCTCGATCAGTACGAGCGGCATATGCAGTTTTTGCATCTGGTGCGTTAAGAGCACCGCGGGTGCTTTGCGTAGGAGCGGATTCATCCGCGATGGGTCGCGCAGCGGCCCTAAAAGACAGGCCTGCTACGCAGGCCATCGCGGATGAATCCGCTCCTACAGTCCTGCGGTGAAAGTCAGAACGGCGCATCCCCGAGAATCGTCGCCCGATGCATCACCCGTCGCTGCGGGCGGTAGTCATCTACCGCGTAATGCTGGGTCACGCGGTTGTCCCAGAAGGCCACGTCATTCTCCTGCCAGCGCCAGCGGATGGTGAACTCCGGCCGCGTGGCGTGGGCGAACAGCAATTTCAGAATCGCCTCGCTTTCCGCCTCGCTCAGCTCATTTATCCTCGTGGTGAAACCGTCATTGACGAAAAGCGACTTGCGGCCGCTGACCGGATGCGTGCGGATCACCGGGTGTGACAGTGGCGGGTTGTTGCGTCGCGTCGTTTCCCAGCGTTGCAGATCCTCAGGCGTGGTGCCGAAGCGCTCCAGCGGGAACGACTTGGTGAAGTCATGGGTTGCGGTCAGTCCGTCGAGCAATTGCTTGAGCGGTGCTGACAGAGCTTCGAAGGCCGCGATACCGCTGGCCCACAAGGTATCGCCGCCATAGGTCGGCAGTTGCTTGGCGCTGAGGACCGCACCCAATGCCGGGGTCGGCAGGAAGGTCACGTCGGTGTGCCAGATGGCGTTGTCACGCACGTCTGTCACAGCGGTGTCGAGCACCAGCACCTGCGGGGTTTCCGGCACGTTGGGGTAGATCGGGTGAATATGCAGGTCGCCAAAGCGCGCGGCAAAGTCAGCCTGTTGCTGTGGGTTGATCGGCTGGTCACGGAAGAACAGCACCTGATGCTTGAGCAGGGCCTGCTCGATGGTGTCGCGTTGTTCGTCGTTGATCGCGCGGCTGAGGTCGATACCGCTGATCTGTGCGCCGAGTGCAGTGCTCAGTGGAGTAATGGTCAGGCTCATGGCTATTCTCGATTCGTCTTCAATGACTCTGGCCGTGCCAGGGCACCAGTTTGCGCTGCAGGGCGCGCAGCCCCATTTCCAGGGCGAAGGCAATCAGTGCGATCACCAGGATGCCCAGCACCACCACGTCGGTGACCAGGAACTGCGCCGCCGACTGGACCATGAAACCCAGGCCGCTGGTGGCGGCGATCAGCTCGGCAGCGACCAGGGTCGACCAGCCCACACCGAGGCCGATACGTATACCGGTGAGGATGTCGGGCAGGGCACTGGGCAGGATGACGTGGCGGATCAGCTGGGCCCGCGTGGCACCCAGCGATTGCGCCGCCCGCAGTTTGGTCGGATCGACCGTGCGCACGCCGGTGGCGGTGGCAATGGCAATCGGGGCGAAGATCGCCAGGTAGATCAGCAGCACCTTCGACAACTCGCCGATGCCGCACCAGATTACGATCAGTGGCAGGTAGGCCAGGGGTGGAATAGGGCGGTAGAACTCGATCAGCGGATCGAGAATGCCGCGGGCAATTCGGTTATGGCCGATAGCGATGCCGATCGGAATCGCCGTAGCAATCGCTGCGCCCAGCGCCAGGCCGATACGTCCCAGGCTCGCGCCCAGGTGTTGCCACAGGGTCGACTCCATATAGCCTTGGGTCAGCAGCAACCAGGCTTTGGCCAGCACGGCGTCAGGGGATGGCAGAAACAACGGTTCGATCCACTCGGCGGTGGTCACCGCCCACCACAGCAGGAGCAGGGTGGCCAGGGTCAGGCCGCTGATCCAGCGGGTGCTCAGGCTGCGGCGGATCTTCACCGCCGGGGTTGACGGGCTGCTGCGTTTGGCCGCGACCGGCACTTCCAGGCTGCTCATGCGAACTCCTGCCGCACGGCGGCGCTGCGTTGCGAAAACACCCGGCTCAGCACGTGCTCGCGGGTTTCGATAAAGCGCGGGTCGGACTTGATCGCACGGGCCGATTCACCAGCGGCATAACGCTGACCGAAATTCAGCTGCAGGCGCTCGACGATCTGCCCGGGATTGGGCGCCAGCAGGATCAGGTCGGTGGCAAGGAACACCGCTTCTTCAATGTCGTGGGTGATCAGGAACACCGGTTTGGCCGTGCGTTGCCAGACCTGCAGGAGTAACTCCTGCATCTGTTCACGGGTAAAGGCATCGAGGGCACCGAACGGCTCGTCCATCAGCAGCACCCGCGGATCGGCGGCCAAGGCGCGGGCCAGGCCCACACGTTGTTTCTGGCCACCAGACAATTGCCAGATGCGCCGCGTGCCGAAGTCGGCCAGGTCAACCAGGGCGAGCATTTCCCGGGCCTTGCGTTCACGCTCGGGGCGCGGCACGCCCGCCAGTTCCAGGCCGAAGGCGACGTTGGCCAGCACATCCTGCCAGGGCAGCAGGGCATCGTCCTGGAACACCACGCCGCGCTCGGCACTCGGGTCTTGCACCGGCACACCGTCAAGCGTGATGCGCCCGGCGCTGGGCGTTACGAACCCGGCGATCAGGTTGAGCAGCGAGGTCTTGCCGCTGCCCGACGGGCCGAGGGCCACCAGCAACTGCTGTGGGCCCAGGCTCAGGTTGATATCGGCCAGCACCGGTTCGGCTGCCCCGGGGTACTGTGCGCTGATGCGCTCCAGTTCAAGCAATGCCATGACTAGCTCCGATCAGTTGGCGATGAACTTGGCGCTGACGTACGGCGCGTAGTCCGGCAGTACCGCTTCGACCTTGCCCTGTTCCTTGAGGAAGGTGGCGGTGTCGGTGATGGCCTGGGTAGTCGGCGCACCGAGTGCGGCAATCTGGTCGGCCGCCAGCGGGAACACGTTGCCTTGCAGCAGGGCTGGAATGTCTGTGGCTTTGGCGCCGGAGAGCTTGACCAGTTTGTCGACGTTGCTCTGGTTGGCCAGCCAGGCTTGTGGGTCTTTGCGGTAGTCGGCGTAGGCATCCAGGGTGACTTTGGCGAAGGCCTTGACGATTTCCGGGTGCTTGGCGGCAAAGTCCTTGCGCACGATCCAGGCATCGAAGGTCGGTGCGCCTTTCTCGGCCAGTTCGCCGGAGGTGATCAGCACCTTGCCGTTTTCCTTGGCCACACCCAGGGCCGGGTCCCAGACGTAGGTGGCGTCGATGTCACCGCGTTTCCAGGCGGCGATGATCGCTGGTGGCGCCAGGTTGAGGATCTGCACCTTGGCCGGGTCGATGTTCCACTGTTTAAGCGCGGCCAGCAGGCTGTAATGACCGGTTGAAACGAAAGGCACGGCGATCTTCTTGCCGATCAGGTCCTGCGGCGAATTGATCCCGGCACCTTCGCGGGCCACCAGGGCTTCAGCGGCGCCGATCTGGGTGGCGATCAGAAAAGTCTCCACCGGCAGTTTGCGGGTCGCGGCGGCGGCCAGGGGGCTGGAACCGAGGTAGCCGATCTGCACGTCGCCCGAGGCCACTGCGGTGATCACATCGGCGCCACTGTCGAACTTGCGCCAGTCGATGCTGGCCTTGCTGGCTTTTTCATAGTCGCCGTTGACCTGAGCGACTTTCGCCGGATCGACGGTGGTCTGGTAGGCAACGGTCAGGTCAGCCGCCTGAGCGAACCAGCTGGCGCCAGCCAGGGTCAGGGCGGCAAACAGGCGCAACGGAGCATGCAGGGTCATGGTGAACTCCTAGTCAGGCGAGCAGTGGGGAGATAATGGTCGGAAGACTAGATGATCTAAGAAACTTAAAATAAATAACTTTTTAGCATTAGCTTAGGAGCCAATCGCTTTAAGCTTTCAGGCTGCCTCGCGATGACGGAGGTCAAGGTCATCAGCAGCTGAAAACGAAATGATGGGTGGATGCAGCGAACACGTCAGTTCAGGCGGTCTAAAAAATTATTTGCTAATAACCTTTAGGTATTAGCTTGTGTGTCGATAACGACAGCGGAGAAAATTTCGGTGCATATTCCGTAATAATCTGAAAAATTACGAAATAAGTCTTTTTGGAATTATAGGATTGTCATTATCCTTGACCCCAAGGGCTGGCGCATTAGACCAAAGTCGTGAAACGAACAGTTACGATTGACTTGACGGTCACGCTTTGGTGCTAATCGCCAATCGACGTCGAGCAGGGCAATAGATCCTGCCGTAAGCGACACACAAGAATTAGAGACGAGAGGAGCAAAACATGTACAAGTCGACCTTGGCACTCGCCGTGGCCGTAGGGGTTCTGGCCCAGCAAGCGAATGCCGCCGGTTTCGTTGAGGACAGCAAGCTGTCGCTCAGTTCGCGGACCATGTATTTCAACAACGACAACCGTGACGGTGGCTCTGACAACCGCGAGTCCGGTCAGGGCTTCAAGCTCGACTACATCTCGGGTTTCACTGAAGGTACCGTCGGTTTCGGTGTCGATGCCCAAGCGCTGTGGGGTATTCACCTGGATGGCGGTAAAGGCCACCACCCGGATAACAGCAGTTTCTTCCCAAGCGACACCGATAAGTCGGCTGAGAGCCAGTGGGGCCGTTTTGGTGCCAACGCCAAGGCACGCTTCTCCAAGACTGAAGCGCACTTCGGTAGCGCTCTGGCGCCGAACCTGCCAATCCTGGTGTCCAACGACGGTCGTCTGCTGCCGCAAACGTTTGAAGGCGGTACCATTCAGTCGAAAGAAATCGACAACCTGACCCTCAATGCCGGTCAACTGACCCACGCCATGGGTCGTGCGTCGAGCAACCGTACTGGTCTGTCCGTCTCCGGCGCAACTCAGGACAGCAACAAGTTCCAGTTCGCCGGTGGCGACTGGAAGGTCACCAAAGACCTGACCTTGCAGTACTACTACTCGAACCTGGAAGACTTCTACAAGCAGCACTTCCTGGGCCTGGTTCACGTCTACCCGATCGCCGAAGACCAGTCGTTCAAGACTGACCTGCGCTACTTCGACAGCAGCAGCGATGGCAAGAACGGTCAGACCGGTTATGCCTTCGACAACAACAAGGGTTTTGCCAAGAACAAGGGCGAGGTCGACAACAAGACCTGGAGCGCCATGTTCACCTATACCCTTGGCGGCCATGCCTTCCTGCTGGGTCACCAGCAGATCGGTGATGACGGTGGTTTTGTCTGGGCGAACCAAGGCGGTGTGACTAAAGACGGCACTAGCAACACAAGCACCGAAGGTAACGCTGGCGCCAGCTTCTACCTGTTCACCGACAGCATGATCAACCAGTTCGCCAAAGCCGGTGAGAACACCACTTTCGGTCAATACTCCTATGACTTCGCACGCCTGGGCGTACCGGGTCTGAAGACCTCGGTTTCCTACCTGCGCGGCGATGACATCAAGAGCGCCAAGAACGGCAGCAGCTATCACGAATGGGAACGCGATGCGCGCATCGACTACGTCATTCAGGAAGGCACCCTCAAAGGCCTGGGCGCCAGCCTGCGTCACGGCGTGTACCGCGGTGCTGGTAACGAAGCCAGTGCTGACCAGGATCAGACCCGTCTGATCTTCAACTACACTTACAGCTTCATGTAAGTCCGGTTGAAACAAGAAGCCTCGCTCGATGCGAGGCTTTTTTATGCCTGCTGATTTATAGGTTTAAAAGTTATAAATAAATCGATATTTATTCTTTTTGTTTTTATCCCAGTGCAGGCACAGTAACCCCATAACGAACCCAGCCAAGGAGCCGCACCATGAGCCTCAGACTCGGCGACATCGCCCCCGACTTCGAACAGGAATCCAGCGAAGGCAAGATTCGCTTTCATGAATGGCTGGGCAACAGTTGGGGCGTGCTGTTCTCGCACCCGGCCGACTTCACCCCGGTGTGCACCACCGAGCTGGGCTTCACCGCCAAGCTCAAGGAACAGTTCGCCGAACGCGGGGTCAAGGCCATTGCCCTGTCGGTGGACCCGGTGGACTCCCATCACCGCTGGATCGAAGACATCAACGAAACCCAGAACACCATCGTCAACTTCCCGATCCTGGCCGATGCCGATCGCAAGGTTTCCGATCTCTACGACCTGATTCATCCCAACGCCAGCGACACCCTGACGGTTCGCTCCCTGTTCGTTATCGACCCGAACAAGAAGATCCGCCTGACCATTACCTACCCGGCCAGTACCGGGCGTAATTTCCACGAGATTCTGCGGGTGATCGACTCGTTGCAGCTGACCGACAACCACAAGGTTGCCACGCCGGCCAACTGGCAGGACGGTGACGAGGTGGTGATCGTGCCGTCGCTCAAGGATGAAGACGAAATCAAGCAACGCTTTCCGAAGGGTTACCGGGCGGTCAAGCCGTATCTGCGCCTGACCCCGCAACCCAATCGCTGATCTTTAGCCATAGCAGGGATTTTGGGCCGTTTCGACGGCCCTTTTTTTTGGGGGTTTTCACGGGATCCTGGGGGCGCATGGAAACAAGAACGTGGATTCACTGGGCACACGTGAAGTCATCGCCCGTTATACGGCCTCACCCACTAAGTAGTGGTTATTAATAAAAGTCCATTGGAAATTGCGATTATAGCGAAATGGTTTTTCTTGTTACTGGCAGATAATCCGCTGCGCTACTAAGTTAATTGCAACGAGCGAAAGGAATCACCCCGCAGCCACGGAGGCTTTTTCCCTTCATTCGATTTATATCCGAACACCCGTCGCGTGTGTTTTGGCGGGTATCAAGCAATCATAACGTCACGGAAACAAACAGAATATTAGGCGACATTGACTGGCGTGTTAGACGACAGCGGTGTCGCCCAATAGTAGTTCGGGGCCTGTATGGAATGAGGCTGCCTGCCTGACCCGCGCTGTCACAACAGCCTCTGCTGAATACATGCTGGGCAAGACGTAAGCACGCCGCTGCTAAACGGCGGAATCCTGCATGTTTTTCATTTTACACTTATGTTGTAACAGGAGGTTACTATGAGACAGGTTCAGAAGATCACAGTCAACAATAAAGGCGGATACGTATTCAGTTTTTCAGTCCAGTGGCTTGGTAGCGACGGTAAATGGTCTACCTCCGAATGGAATAGCGGCAACTACTCCGTGGGCTTTTCCCGGACCACTCCCGACCTTGATTCGATTGGTGTCCCGGCCGACGCGCTGGCGGTGACAGTCTACGGGCACGCGGTGCTCGGGACTTCTGGTCAGGGGACGCCGTTTCTCGCTTTCGCGCCAAACGGTCAGATCGCAACCTATGATGCCGTCGGCACTACTTACATTGGTTTTGCAATCAATTTGATTGAGTAGATAGCAACTTCTCTAGGGTGATACCTGGCGTCGACGTTCCCACGAACCATCGTGAGCGGGTTGGCGCCAGTGTATCTCCTTCTACGACTGGTTAACTTAAGTTACAACAACCTACCTGGACACCACCATGAAACAGGTCGAGCGAATTGGTTGTCTTAATAGTGGCATATTTGTCATGAACTTTTCGATTCAGTGGTTTGATTCGACGGGTCGTTGGCATACTTCCGAATGGAATAGTAGTAACTTCGAAAATGGTCTGTACAAAGTGAGTCCTCCACTTTCAACTCTCGGCGTTCCGGCGGATGCAATTGGCGTGGCGCCTTACGTTTCCGCTGTTTTGGGAACAAGTAACCGCGGCGCACCTTTGGTGCAGTCGGCGAATAACGGCAGACTGGCCGCTTACGAAGTCACCGGCACGACCCTGGACTTCACGGTCCAACCTCTGCCGTGGAGAAACTGGGCCCAGAACATTATTTATACGATGACGATTGATGGTGAATACTACTTCTCACCTACGCACCTGGCTGAACTTCAAGACATCGTACGCCAGGCCGTAAAGGCTGGTGCGACAGTACGCGTTTCCGGTCAGCGTCATGCACAGCCGCCGTTAGTCGCCGAAGACAATCGTGTCGCCCCGAGTCCCACCCGCTGGCTCATCGATCTCTCCTGCTATAAGGACCTGGGCTCCGGTGGTAATCAATCCATCGTGTTGCATCCTTCGGGCGATAAGGTCACGGTGAATACCGGCGTCCGTGAGGACGAGCTGGATGCGTTCCTGACCAGCAATGACATGATGCTCAAGACTGTTACCGCCGGCGGCTTCTTCAGCCTTGGCGGGATGACGGCGGTCGATGTGCATGGTGCGACAATCACCGCACCGATCTTCGCGGAAACGGTCTCGGCGTTCAGCATCATGGGGCCGGATGGCCAGGTGAAGACCATCGATGCACAGACGCCGGCAGTGGATGGTTGGTCGCCCTTGCAGTTCGCGCGCGTCTCTCTCGGTGCGCTGGGGGTTGTCACCTCGGTCACCGTGGATGTAATGCCACGACCGTGGGCCACGACGTTGAGGGCGGGCAAGGATACGAACATTACGTGTGACGATGAGCAAACGTTCATTGCGCAATTCAAGACGCGGCTTGCGAGTCATGACCGCGTTGAGTCTTTCTTCAACCCGTACAACAACACCTTTCTCCTCTTGTGGTGGGACGTAGTTTCGTCTCCGTCGACGCAGACCCCAAACTTGAGGCCAAGTGTTCCGCCTGCCTGCGCCCTGGCGCAAGAGAATGTCTTCGGCGCGCCGTACTTGATTCCGATGGAGCCTATCATCGAGCCTCCGCTCATCGCGGCTCAGTATGCCGGAAGCACAACGGCGGCAAGCGCAGTCATTGATGCGGGATTCCTCACGGTCGAAACGCTCTTCGATCAGGCGGCGGCGATCTACTCTGACTTGTGGCTGACCAAGGCCTCCCGAGTGATCTTCATGTCCTATTTTGTCGAACTTCCGGCTCTCGACGACGCAGGGCTCAGCAAGGTCTGGCAGGGCCTTAACGCAGTGATGGCCCGGATCAAAGGGTCCACCGACTTCCTTCTGGTTGCGCCGATGGAGTTCCGGTTCGTCTGCGGCGGCGACAGCGCATTGGCTGGGACGTACACACAAACTGCCAACGCGACCTTCGTCAATCTGGATCTTATTGGGTACGTGCCGGCCGTAGCAGCGTCTGACTACCCCGACCGGTTGCTCCATTTCTTTGCAGACATCGAGCGTGCCTGGGTTGCCCTGGGAGGTATGCCGCACACCGGTAAGATGTTCGGCTTCTACGACCCGACTCAACCGGCCGGAACGTTTTCGCCACCTTTCAACCCAGCTTTCATAAAGGATCTTGCGACGCGTCGCAGCGCTAGAACCATGGCCTTCGACGCCTACCGCGGAACCTGCGATCCAACAGGCGTTTTCCATAACCATTTTGTTGCGGCGCTGCTGGGAGGCACGACGCAATAGCATTTGCTGCTGTGGGACTCTGTTGTGTTTTAATAGTCCAATAATGAATAAACAAATGAAAAAATATGATTTATTGGTATATGTGTTTAGCTGTTAAGGTCAGTGCATTCCAGCGAGAACCCGAACTCGCGGCCTTTTAGAACACGATCAAGGATGCGCTCCAATGCTGGTTGTTTCTCTCGGTGGTAGTCCCAGTCTGCGTTCACGCTCCGGTGTGCTGCTTGAGCGCAGCCGCCAGTGGTTGCAAGGCCAGGGCGTCGAAGTGGTGACTTTCCAGGTGCGCGACTTTCCGGCCGAAGACCTGCTGCATGCGCGTTTCGACAGCCCCCGTGTGCAGCATTTTCTGCAACTGGTAGAGCAGGCCGACGGCCTGGTGGTGGCGACGCCGGTCTACAAGGCGTCGTTTGCCGGGGCCTTGAAAACCCTGCTCGACCTGCTGCCTGAGCGCGCGCTGAGCCACAAGGTGGTATTGCCCATCGCCACCGGCGGCAGCATCGCCCACATGCTGGCGGTGGATTACGCACTCAAACCGGTGTTGTCCGCACTGAAGGCCCAGGAAATTTTGCAAGGGATCTTCGCGGATGACAGCCAGATCACTTATGGCGAAGGCAATGCCGCCGCGCAACTGGCGCCGGTTCTGGAACAACGTCTGAACGAGTCGCTTGAACTGTTTCACAGTGCCCTGGCACGCCGACCGAAACCGGTCGCCCCCGGTGTACTGAATGAGCGTCTGCTCAGTGCTCGCTGGAGCATCTGAGCCGCACCACCCGATTTTCTGCAATTCCCACCTTACTCGCCCGCCAACGGGCAAGCAGGTGCAGCCTGAACCCAACAGCAAAAGGAGAGCGCTATGCGCACTGTCATTTTGCGTCGTGGTCTGGTCGCTCTGTTTGCTGCGGCTGTGTCCTTCGGCGCTATTACTCAAGCCCAGGCTGAAAGCCTGCGTATCGGTTATCAGAAATACGGCACCCTGGTGCTGCTCAAGGCCAAGGGCTCGCTGGAGAAGCGCCTGGCCGCTCAGGGCATACAGGTGCAATGGACGGAATTTCCCGGCGGCCCGCAGTTGCTTGAAGGCCTGAACGTCGGCTCCATCGATTTCGGTGTAACCGGTGAAACCCCGCCGGTATTCGCCCAGGCAGCCGGTGCTGATCTGCTGTACGTGGCCTATGAGCCGCCTGCGCCGCACAGCGAAGCGATCCTGGTGCCCAAGGGCTCGTCGATCCAGTCGGTCAAGGAACTCAAGGGCAAGAAAGTTGCGCTGAACAAAGGCTCCAACGTGCACTACCTGCTGGTGCGCGCCCTGGAAGATTCCGGCCTCAAATACACCGACATCCAGCCGGTGTTCCTGCCCCCGGCCGATGCCCGCGCCGCCTTTGAGCGTGGCAGTGTCGATGCCTGGGTGATCTGGGATCCCTATCAGGCCGCTGCCGAACAGCAGTTGCAGGCCCGTACCCTGCGTGACGGCAAAGGCATCGTCGACAACCACCAGTTCTACCTGGCGACCAAACCCTACGCGCAGAAGCACCCGGAAGTGATCAACACCCTGGTCGAGGAAGTGCGCGCCGTAGGCGAGTGGTCCAAGGCCAACCCGCAGGAGGTCACCGACCAGGTCGCACCGTTGCTGGGGCTACCGGCCGACATCACCCTGACCTCGGTCAAACGCCAGGGTTACGGTGCTCACTTCCTGACCCCGGACGTGGTCAGCGCCCAGCAGAAAATCGCCGACACCTTCCACACGCTCAAGCTGATTCCCAAACCATTGAGCATCAAGGATGTGATCTGGACTCCCCCGGCCAAGGTCGCTACCGCGCCTTGACGATTCGCCCGTGCCGGGACGCGGTCCCGGCTTGCGTTCCCCTTAGGAGACAACTCCAATGAGCCTCAATGTTTTCTGGTTTCTTCCCACCCATGGCGACGGCCACTATCTGGGCACCGCCGAAGGTGCGCGCGCTGTCGATCACGGTTACTTGCAGCAGATTGCCCAGGCTGTCGACCGCCTGGGCTTTGGCGGCGTGCTGATTCCGACCGGGCGTTCCTGCGAGGATTCCTGGCTGGTCGCGGCATCGCTGATACCGGTGACTCAGCGGCTGAAATTTCTGGTCGCGCTGCGCCCGGGCATCATCTCGCCGACTGTGGCGGCACGCCAGGCCGCAACCCTGGACCGGCTCTCCGGCGGCCGGGCGTTGTTCAATCTGGTCACCGGTGGTGATCCGGAAGAGCTTTCCGGTGACGGCCTGTTCCTCAGTCATGAAGAGCGCTACCAGGCGTCGGTGGAGTTCACCCGCATCTGGCGCCGGGTACTGGAAGGTGAAACCGTCGATTACGACGGTCAACACATCCAGGTCAAAGGCGCCAAGCTGCTCTATCCACCGATCCAGCAGCCACGTCCGCCGCTGTACTTTGGTGGCTCTTCGGAGGCAGCACAGGATCTTGCCGCCGAGCAGGTCGAGCTGTACCTGACCTGGGGTGAGCCACCGGAAGCGGTTGCCGAGAAGATCGAGCAAGTTCGCGCCAAGGCTGCCAAGCAAGGCCGCAGCGTGCGCTTCGGTATTCGTCTGCATGTGATTGTGCGCGAAACCAATGCCGAAGCCTGGCAGGCCGCCGAACGCCTGATTTCCCATCTGGACGACGACACCATTGCCCGCGCCCAGGCGTCGCTGGCGCGCTTTGATTCGGTGGGCCAGCAGCGCATGGCCGCACTGCACGGCGGCAACCGTGACAACCTGGAAGTCAGCCCCAACCTCTGGGCCGGGGTCGGTCTGGTGCGTGGCGGTGCCGGCACGGCGCTGGTGGGTGATGGACCGACCGTGGCGCAGCGGGTCAAGGAATATGCCGCACTGGGCATCGATACCTTCATCTTCTCCGGTTATCCACACCTGGAAGAATCCTACCGGGTGGCGGAACTGCTGTTCCCGCACCTGGATGTGGAGCGCCCGGAACTGCCGAAAAGCGGTGGTTACGTGAGCCCCTTCGGCGAGATGGTCGCCAACGACATCCTGCCCAAATCCGCAGCACAGCGCTGAGGACCTGGCCATGAGTCGTGCATCCACTCCCTGGCCGCAGCGCCTAGCGCCCTGGGCGCTGCCGCTGTTGCTGTTGGCGGTCTGGCAATTGGCAGTCAGCGTCGGCTGGTTGTCGACGCGCATCCTGCCGGCACCGAGCGCGGTGTTCAGCGCCGGTGTCGAACTGGTGCGCAGCGGCGAAATCTGGGCCCATCTGGCAATCAGTGGCTGGCGCGCCGCGCTGGGCTTTCTGATCGGTGGTGCGATCGGCCTGGCCCTGGGCTTTATCACCGGTCTGTCGAAATGGGGTGAACGCCTGCTCGACAGCTCGGTGCAGATGATCCGCAACGTCCCACACCTGGCGCTGATCCCGCTGGTGATTCTGTGGTTCGGCATCGATGAGTCGGCGAAGATTTTCCTGGTGGCCCTGGGCACTTTGTTCCCGATTTATCTCAATACCTACCACGGCATCCGCAACGTCGATCCGGCGCTGGTGGAAATGGCGCGCAGTTATGGCTTGTCCGGCTTCGAGCTGTTTCGCCAGGTGATTCTGCCCGGTGCCTTGCCTTCGATTCTGGTCGGTGTGCGCTTCGCCCTGGGCTTCATGTGGCTGACCCTGATCGTTGCCGAAACCATTTCGGCCAACGCCGGCATCGGCTACCTGGCGATGAATGCCCGTGAGTTCCTGCAGACCGATGTGGTGGTGCTGGCGATTGTTCTTTATGCCGTGCTTGGCAAGCTTGCCGACCTGGCGGCGCGGGGCCTTGAACGGGTCTGGCTGCGCTGGCACCCGGCCTATCAACCGACCCGGGGAGAGGGCGCATGACCATCCTCAAAGAACCACCCGCACGGCTATTGCGCGGCATACCGCTGGCGGCGCACAACCTGCAGAAAACCTTTGGCCAGCGCCAGGTACTGCGTGACATCGACCTGCATATTCCTGCCGGACAGTTCGTCGCCATCGTCGGGCGTAGCGGTTGCGGTAAAAGCACCCTGTTGCGTTTGCTCGCGGGGCTCGACCAGCCCACTGGCGGCGAGCTGCTGGCAGGTTCGGCGCCATTGAGCGAGGCACGCGAAGACACCCGGCTGATGTTCCAGGAAGCGCGGCTGTTGCCGTGGAAAAAGGTGATCGACAACGTCGGCCTGGGCTTGTCCGGCAACTGGCGAGCACAGGCGTTGCAAGCCCTGGAGGCAGTCGGCCTGGCCGAACGTGCCAACGAGTGGCCGGCGGCGCTGTCGGGCGGGCAAAAGCAGCGCGTGGCCCTGGCCCGTGCCTTGATCCACCAGCCGCGTCTGTTGTTGCTCGATGAACCGTTGGGCGCGCTGGATGCCCTGACCCGTATCGAGATGCAGCAATTGATCGAACGGCTCTGGCGCCAGCACGGCTTTACCGTCTTGCTGGTGACCCACGATGTCAGCGAAGCGGTTGCCGTCGCAGACCGGGTAATCCTCATCGAAGACGGTGAAGTGGGCCTGGACCTGATCGTCGACCTGCCGCGCCCTCGTGTGCGTGGCTCACATCGCCTGGCGGCGCTGGAAACCGAAGTTCTCAACCGCGTGCTCTCGGTGCCGGGTGCACCGCCTGAGCCGGAACCCGTAGCACCTTTGCCAACGCAGCTGCGTTGGGCTCATTGACCTGAAGGAAGCAAGCAGATGACCATCAAAGCGATCAACGTACGTAACCAGTTCAAAGGCACCGTAAAGGAAATCCTCGAAGGCCCGGTGCTCTCGGAAATCGACGTGCAGACGGCGTCGGGTATCGTCACTTCGGTGATCACCACCCGTTCGGTGCGCGAGCTGGAACTGACCATCGGCAGTGAAGTGATTGCCTTTGTGAAGTCGACTGAAGTGTCTATCGCCAAGCTCTGAGGCATCGCGGGGCAAGCCCGCTCCCACCGGTTGTGGGAGCGGGCTTGCCCCGCGATAGCGCCGTCAGCGTTTCGGTAAATACGGCGGCAGATACAACCCCAGATACGCATCAAACACGCGCATGCCTTCCTCGGCCATACGCGGCGTAATCTGCCCGTGCAACTGCACCGAGCGGGCATACACCCGATCCCCCAGCTCCATGGCCAGGGCAAACACATCGACGTCTTCCGGCAGCACCGGTAACTGAAAGTGCTGGGCGAAGAGTTTGTGCATCAGGTCGCCCAGCTCAATGTCGTGCTGGCGGTCGGCCTGGGTTACTTCGCTCAGACCGTGCTGGGCAAGAATCAACTGACGGGCTGCGGCATCCTGGTTGTAGATGCTCAGCATGCGCTGTTCGACCAGGCGCGAGAGGTCGTGCCAGGTGTTCAGCGTGTTGGCTTCAATCGGCTCGGCCAGGCAGGCCCGGAAGGCGCCATGCACATCAGTGGTCAGGGCCTCGAGCAAAGCCGGGACACTGGCGAAAAAGTGATACACCGAGGACGGCGGGATTTGTGCCCGCTCGGCGACACTGTAGATCGACAGGCTGGCCACGCCTTCACTGGCCAGCAGGGTGCGCGCCGCTTCGAGGATCGAGTCGATCCGCGCCTGACTGGCGGCGCGGGGTTTACGCGTGGAGACAGTCCGGCTCATGTCAGTTGCTGATCGCCAGGATGCTGGCCTGGTAAGCGCTGACGAACAGGTCGAAGTCGGCCTTGTCCTCTTCACGCTCAAGCCTGGCCTGGGCCTCCAGGGATTCGCGCGCCGCTGTTTCGAAGCGCTGCTGCTCGTCCGCCGACAGGGCTTGGGCGCGGAAGAACTCGGCATGTGCCTGGCTCTGGCGCAAGGCAAAGCGGCTGAAGCTTTCCTTGTGTTCAGTCATGCTCGCCAGGACCTGGGCCGACGGCGTCAGGGACGGGTCGCTGACCTTGGCCTTCTGCAGTTCTAGCGCCTTGGCGTGTTCATCGCTGTCCAGGCTGCGGTCGAGCAGCGCGGCCAATGGCGCAATCCGCTCAAGCAGTTCATTGGCCCATTCCTTGAGTTCCACCGGCTTGCCGTGGCGTTGCAGCACCAGGCCCGGGCGGCGACCTTCCTTGACCACACTGAGGAAGTTGCCAGTGCAGTTGCCGCATTCCAGGTAACCCAGCAGCGGGCTGTCTTCCAGAGCGCAGAACAACAGGAAGGCGTCGAGGAAGCGCGATTCTGGCAAATCGATGCCGGTCGGCAGGAACGGGTTGATGTCCAGGCACCGCACTTCGACGTACTGGATACCGCGGGCCATCAGGGCCTGGATCGGCCGCTCACCACTGTAGGTCACGCGTTTGGGGCGGATGTTGGAGTAGTACTCGTTTTCGATCTGCAGGATATTGGTATTGAGCTGTACCCATTCGCCATCCTTGTGCGTGCCGATTTCGACATACGGCGCATACGGGGTGGCGACGGCCTTGCGCAGGCTGTCGGTGTAGCTGTTCAGATCGTTGTAGCAAGGTGTCAGACCGGCCTGGGCGTTGCTCTGGTAACCCAGGTCGCTCATGCGCAGGCTGGTGGCGTACGGCAGGTAGAGCGTATCGGCGTCGAACTGTTCGAGCTGATGCGGGCGGCCGCGCAGGAAACCGGCATCCAGCGCCGGCGAGGCGCCGAACAGGTACATCAGCAACCAGCTGTAACGGCGGAAGTTACGGATCAGGGCGATGTAGGCCGCCGACTGATACGCGCGGTCATCGAGGTTGCTGCCTTCAGCGCTGCGCAGCAGCGGCCAGAGTTTTTCTGGCAGCGAGAAATTGTAGTGAATCCCGGCAATGCACTGCATGGTGCGGCCGTAACGCAGGGCCAGGCCCTTGCGATAGACGTACTTGAGCTGACCGATGTTGGAATCGCCGTACCAGGCAATCGGAATGTCTTCCTCGGCCGGTAGCGGGCAGGGCATCGACGGACTCCACAGGTATTCGCTACCCAGTTTGGAGTAGGCGAAGCGGTGGATGTTCTCCAGGCTTTCGAGGGTCTGCGCCGGGTCGGCCAGGGCTGGGGTGATGAACTCCAGCAGCGACTCCGAGTAGTCCGTGGTGATCTGCTCGTGGGTCAACGCCGCGCCGAGAGCCTCGGGGTGCGGGGTTTGTGCCAGGCGACCGTCCTCGGTCACACGCAAGCATTCGCGCTCGATGCCGTGCAGGCACTGCTTGAGCAGGGAGAGATTGTCGCCTTGGCCGAGCAGGCTCAGGCGGCGGTTGAGAAGTTCGCTCAAGATGGATTCCTTCACGCGTCAGTCGCCCCAATATGGGGGTGGAAATGACGGTCTACAAGGGTGGACAGAGGAACTGGCGTTGTCGCCTGGTTTTGGCCGGCTTTCGGCAGTGCCTGCGCTCTGCCGAAAGTATCGCAATTTGGCTGTTTGCGGCTAGAGGACGACGAACGTTCCCTGCGCTTTTGCCACCAGCTTGTCGTCCTGAAGTACTTCAGCGTCGACCACCAGGGTGCGCCGCCCGGCATGCAGCACCCGGGCGATACAACGCACCTCACCTTCGCTGACCGCGCGCAGGTAGTTGATCTTGCATTCCAGGGTCACGCTCTGCTGGTCGAAACCATGGGAACTGGAGCAGGCCAGGCCCATGGCGGTATCGACCAGGCTGAAGATCGCCCCGCCGTGCAGCTTGGCGCCGCGGTTGCGCAAATGCGGCTCCAGGGCGAGGGTCATTTCTGCAACCCCCGCGTCCAGACGCTGCAGGCGGCAGCCAAGCAGCTGGCTGAAGGCGCTGAGGACGACCTCTTGCGGGGTCTCCATCACTTCTTCTTCAACTGTTTGGCGTTGGCAAACAGCGACGCCATGGCGTTGTTGGTCGGGGCCGGAGTTTCTTTGGCGCGGGCTGGAGCGCCCTGTTGGCGTGGTGCCGAACCTGGACGGCTACCGCGGGCGCCGTCGATCTTCTCGCCCGGGGTGTCGCTCATGCGCATCGACAGGCCGACGCGTTTGCGCGGGATGTCGACTTCCATGACCTTGACCTTGACCACGTCGCCAGCCTTGACCGCTTCACGCGGGTCCTTGATGAACTTCTCCGACAGCGCCGAGATGTGCACCAGGCCGTCCTGGTGCACGCCGATATCGACGAAGGCACCGAAGTTGGTCACGTTGGTCACCACGCCTTCGAGGATCATCCCCAGTTGCAGGTCCTTGAGGTCTTCGACACCTTCCTGGAACTCAGCGGTCTTGAACTCGGGGCGCGGGTCGCGGCCGGGTTTGTCCAGTTCCTGGAGAATGTCGGTGACGGTGGGCAGGCCGAAGGTTTCGTCGGTGAATTTCTTCGGGTCCAGGCGCTTGAGGAAACCGCTGTCGCCGATCAGCGAACGGATGTCGCGGTCGGTTTCGGCAGCGATGCGTTGCACCAGCGGGTAGGCCTCAGGGTGCACCGCCGAGGCATCCAGCGGGTTGTCGCCATTCATTACGCGCAGGAAGCCGGCGGCCTGTTCGAAAGTTTTTTCGCCCAGGCGGCTGACTTTCTTCAACGCCGCACGGGTCTTGAACGCACCGTTGGCGTCGCGGTGGCTGACGATGTTCTGTGCCAGGGTGCTGTTGAGGCCGGAAATCCGCGCCAGCAGCGCCACCGAGGCGGTGTTGACGTCGACGCCGACGGCGTTCACGCAGTCCTCGACCACGGCGTCGAGGCCGCGCGCCAGCTTGAGCTGCGAAACGTCATGCTGGTACTGGCCGACACCGATGGATTTCGGATCGATCTTCACCAGTTCCGCCAGCGGGTCCTGCAGACGGCGGGCAATCGACACGGCACCACGGATCGACACGTCGAGGTCCGGGAATTCGCGCGCTGCCAGTTCCGAGGCCGAGTACACCGAAGCGCCGGCTTCGGAGACCATGATCTTGGTCATTTTCAGTGCTGGATATTTTTTGATCAGTTCGGCGGCCAGCTTGTCGGTTTCGCGACTGGCGGTACCGTTGCCGATGGCAATCAGCTCTACCGAGTGCTTGGCGCACAGGGCGGCGAGTACGGCGATGGTCTGGTCCCACTGGTTTTTCGGCACGTGCGGGTAGACCGTGGCGGTATCGAGCAGCTTGCCGGTGGCATCGACCACTGCCACCTTGCAACCGGTACGCAGGCCCGGGTCAAGGCCCAGGGTCGCGCGCGGGCCGGCCGGGGCGGCCAGCAGCAGGTCGTGCAGGTTGTGAGCGAAGACGTTGATCGCCTCGCCTTCGGCATTGTCGCGCAACTCGCCGAACAGGTCGGTTTCCAGGTGGCTGTAGAGTTTGACCTTCCAGGTCCAGCGCACCACTTCGCCGAGCCACTTGTCCGCAGGACGGTTGTGGTTCTGCAGGCCGAAACGCTCGGCAATCATCATTTCGCAGGGGTGCAGGGTGCCCGGCAGCTCTTCGCCGACCTTCAGCGAAGCGGCCAGGACGCCCTCGTTGCGGCCGCGGAAAATTGCCAGGGCGCGGTGCGACGGCACGCTCTTGAGCAGTTCATCGTGTTCGAAATAGTCGCGGAACTTGGCCCCTTCCTCTTCCTTGCCGGCCACCAGGCGGGCGCTGAGCACGGCTTCCTGCTTGAGGAAGCTGCGCAGCTTGTCGAGCAGGCTGGCGTCTTCGGCAAAGCGCTCCATGAGGATGTACTTGGCGCCTTCGAGCGCGGCCTTGACGTCGGCCACGCCTTTTTCGGCGTCGACAAAACGTGCCGCTTCGGCTTCAGGGCTCAGTTGCGGGTCGTTCAGCAGACCATCGGCCAGCTCGCCGAGGCCGGCTTCCAGGGCGATCTGGCCCTTGGTGCGGCGCTTTTGCTTGTAAGGCAGGTAGAGGTCTTCGAGGCGGGTCTTGGTGTCGGCCAGCTTGATCTCGCGGGCCAGCTCAGGGGTCAGCTTGCCTTGCTCTTCAATGCTGGCCAGGATGCTGGCGCGGCGGTCGTCCAGTTCGCGCAGGTAGCGCAGGCGTTCTTCCAGATGGCGCAGTTGGGTGTCATCCAGGCTGCCGGTCACTTCTTTACGGTAACGGGCGATAAAAGGCACCGTCGAGCCTTCATCCAGCAGGGCCACGGCCGCTTCGACCTGTTGTGGGCGGACACCGAGTTCCTCGGCGATGCGGCTGTTGATGCTGTCCATAAAACCACCTGACAAATTGTGAAAACAAAGGCCGCGGGCGGGCGCCATGGGGCACCCGGAGCAATGCGGCGCTGGCTGAAAGCGGCGCATTATACCCAGCGCGCCGGACTTGCGGTGATAGCAGCGCGCCAGCTCTCGACCAGGCAGAACTGGCGCACCGGGAAAAATCTGCTAACAATGCACACGGCACGGCCAATGGCGGCTAAGCCATAATGCGTGCCGAGATTAGAGGAGTTATTCATGAGCAGCACTGCACAAACCGCTGAAGGCGAAAAAATTCTCATCGTCGATGACGACCCGGGCTTGAGCAGCCTGCTGGAACGTTTCTTCACCAGTAAGGGCTATCGCGCCCGTGCAGTACCCAATACCGAACAGATGGACCGCCTGCTGGCCCGTGAGGTTTTCAACCTGGTCGTCCTGGACTTGATGCTGCCTGGCGAGGATGGTCTGACCGCCTGCCGTCGCCTGCGCGCCGCCAACAACCAGATCCCGATCATCATGCTCACCGCCAAGGGCGACGAACTGAGCCGGATCAAGGGCCTGGAACTGGGGGCCGACGATTATCTGGCCAAACCGTTCAATCCCGACGAGTTGATGGCGCGGGTCAAGGCCGTGCTGCGTCGTCAGGCTCCCGCGGTACCGGGCGCACCGGGCAGCGAAGATGAAACCGTCACCTTCGGCGACTATGAGTTGTCGCTGGCGACCCGTGAACTCAAGCGTGGCGAAGAAGTGCACATGCTCACCACGGGTGAGTTCGCCGTGCTCAAGGCGCTGGTCATGCATGCTCGCGAGCCGCTGACCCGCGACAAACTGATGAACCTGGCCCGTGGCCGTGAATGGGATGCCCTGGAGCGTTCCATCGACGTGCAGATTTCCCGCCTGCGTCGCATGATCGAACCCGATCCGTCGAAGCCGCGCTATATCCAGACTGTCTGGGGCGTTGGCTACGTATTTGTACCGGATGGCAATGCCAGCAAGTGATGTTTCGAGTGTAGGAGCCAGTCACTGCAAGCAGGGCGGACCTTCGGGTTGCCCTGTTTTTGCGTGTGCCGAGATCCGCAAAGCCTGCGAGCCATGCTCGTTCCTGCAAAGTGTGTAGCCGTTGTTAATGAAAACGCCCCTGTGGTTCCCGCAAAGCTTCTTCGCCCGCACCCTCTGGCTGGTGCTGATCGTCGTGCTGTTTTCCAAGGCCCTGACCCTGGTTTACCTGCTGATGAACGAAGACGTGCTGGTCGATCGTCAGTACAGCCACGGGGTGGCCCTGACCCTGCGTGCCTACTGGGCCGCCGATGAGTCCGACCGCGACAAGATTGCTGAAGCGGCAGGATTGATCCGGGTGGTCGGCTCCGGTGTGCCGGAAGGTGAACAGCACTGGCCGTACAGTGAAATCTACCAGCGCCAGATGCAGGCCGAGCTTGGCGCCGACACCGAGGTACGCCTGCGCATCCACGCGCCACCAGCGCTGTGGGTAAGGGCGCCGAGCCTGGGTGATGGCTGGTTGAAAGTGCCACTGTATCCACATCCGCTGCGCGGCCAGAAAATCTGGAGCGTACTGGGCTGGTTCCTGGCCATTGGTCTGTTGTCCACGGCGTCAGCCTGGATCTTTGTCCGTCAGCTCAACCAGCCGCTCAAACGCCTGGTGTTTGCCGCCCGGCAACTGGGGCAGGGGCGCAGTGTGCGCTTGCCGGTCAGCGATACGCCGAGCGAGATGACCGAGGTTTACCGGGCCTTCAATCAGATGGCCGAAGATGTCGAACAGGCCGGACGCGAGCGGGAGTTGATGCTGGCGGGTGTGTCCCACGACCTGCGTACGCCCTTGACCCGCTTGCGACTGTCCTTGTCGTTGCTGGCCAACGAAAGCGACCTGACTGACGACATGGTGCGGGACATCGAAGACATGGACGCCATCCTCGACCAGTTCCTCGCCTTCATCCGTGACGGGCGTGACGAACCGGTGGAAGAGGTCGACCTGAGCGATCTGGTGCGCGAGGTGGTTGCGCCGTTCAACCAGCCTGAAGAGCGGGTGCGCTTGTGCCTCGAGCCGATTCCGCCTTTCCCGCTGCGCCGTGTTTCGCTCAAGCGCATGCTCAACAACCTGATTGGCAACGCCCTGTATCACGCCGGTAAAGGGGTTGAGGTGGCGGCCTACGTCTCGGGTGACAGCAGTGCGCCTTACGTGGTGCTCAGTGTGCTGGACCGGGGGGCGGGCATCGATCCGAACGAGCTGGAAGGGATCTTCAACCCGTTCATTCGTGGTGACCGTGCCCGCAGCGGCAAGGGCACGGGGCTGGGGCTGGCGATCGTCAAGCGAATCGCCGCCCAGCATGGCGGCAATGTCGAGCTGCGCAACCGCTCCGGCGGCGGCCTGGAAGCCCGGGTACGCCTGCCGCTGGGGCTGTTGCTGCCGCGCGACGCGGTTTAGCCCTTACCTTTGGTGCGGGTCAGGTTTGGCCCGCCGTTCTTCTCCAGATGCTCGATGATCATCCCGGCAACGTCCTTGGCGGTGGTGACCTCGATGCCCTCAAGCCCAGGTGACGAGTTCACCTCCATCACCAGCGGGCCGTGATTGGAGCGCAGGATATCCACCCCGGCGACGCTCAACCCCATGACCTTGGCCGCACGGATGGCGGTCATGCGCTCTTCCGGGGTGATCTTGATCAGGCTGGCGCTGCCGCCGCGGTGCAGGTTGGAGCGGAACTCGCCGGGTTTGGCCTGGCGCTTCATCGAGGCAATGACCTTGTCACCGACCACGAAGCAGCGGATATCGGCGCCGCCGGCCTCCTTGATGTACTCCTGCACCATGATGTTCTGCTTCAGGCCCATGAACGCCTCGATCACCGACTCGGCAGCCTTGGTGGTTTCACACAGGACCACGCCGATGCCCTGGGTGCCTTCGAGTACCTTGATCACCAGCGGTGCGCCGTTGACCATCTGGATCAGGTCGGGGATATCGTCGGGGGAGTGGGCAAAACCGGTGACCGGCAGGCCGATGCCACGGCGTGACAACAGTTGCAGGGAGCGCAGTTTGTCACGCGAGCGGGCGATGGCCACCGACTCGTTCAACGGGAACACACCCATCATTTCGAACTGACGCAGCACCGCGCAGCCATAGAAAGTCACCGAGGCCCCGATGCGCGGAATCACCGCATCAAAGCCTTCCAGGGGCTTGCCGCGGTAGTGGATCTGCGGCTTGTGGCTGGCGATGTTCATGTAGGCGCGCAGGGTATCGATCACAACCATTTCATGGCCTCGTGCAGTACCGGCTTCAACCAGACGACGAGTGGAATACAGACGCGGGTTTCGCGACAGCACGGCGATCTTCATGCAACACCTGTGGAAGGAGAAATAGTGGCCGGAAATGCCGGCTTGTCCTGAACGTACTTGAGGCCCGGATTGACCACCAACTGGCCATGGATCAGGGCTTTGGAACCGAGCAACAGGCGATAGCGCATGGCCTTGCGGCACGCCAGGGTGAATTCCACTTGCCAGACCCGGTCACCCAGTGCCAGCGGTGTGCGGATCACGTAGCGGATTTGCGCCTGGCCATTGGAGCTCTTGATGGTTTTCATCGTCACCAGCGGCGCTTCGCAGCGCCGGTGACGTAGCTGCACGACCGAGCCCAGGTGCGCATTGAAGCGCACCCAGGGCTCGCCGTTGCGCTCGAAAGGCTCGACCTCGGTGGCATGCAGGCTCGAGGTGCTGGCGCCGGTGTCGATCTTGGCGCGCAGGCCAGCCACGCCGAGGTCGGGCAAGGCTACCCACTCGCGCAGGCCAATTACAGTCAAATGGTCAAATGTCTTCAAATTGCTCAACCAGCATGAAAAGTCGCAAGGCCGGAACCGGCGTGCGCGACAGGTCGGTGAACTGTAAGCACGCCGCGGTTTTTTTGCATCCGCCAGATACGGTAGTACAGTTCCGTTTACGAAATTAAGCGGGGAAATGTCATGGCACAAAAGCCGGAAGAGGACGATAAGGTCCGCTTGGACAAATGGCTATGGGCAGCGCGCTTCTACAAGACCCGGGCGCTGGCCAAGGCGGCCATCGAGAGTGGCAAGGTGCACTGCCGGGGTGAGCGATGCAAGCCAGGCAAAGAGCCACGGGTGGGCGACGAATTCGTCTTGCGCACCGGCTTTGATGAGCGCACGGTGGTGGTCAAGGCGCTATCAGTGGTGCGTCGTGGCGCGCCTGAGGCCCAGGCGCTGTATGAAGAAACCGCCGAAAGTATCGAGCGGCGCGAGAAGGCGGCCGCCATGCGCAAGGCTGGCGCACTGGGCGTGACGACCGATGGTCGGCCAACCAAGAAACAACGGCGTCAGCTCCACCAGCTTCACGACAGCGCCGGTTAACGGGCGCGGGGCGCACTGATAAACTAGGTGCCATTAACTCATTTACGCGAAAACCCGAACCCATGTCTGAATTGCCGGATACCGATTACACCCAACGCTTCATCTTCGACGACCGCGATGTCCGCGGTGAAATGGTCGGGCTGGAGCGCAGCTACGCCGAAGTGCTGGCCAAACATCCTTACCCGCAGCCTGTTGCGCAACTGCTCGGCGAGCTGATGGCGGCTGCCGCGTTGCTGGTCGGCACGCTGAAGTTCGATGGCCTGCTGATCCTTCAGGCACAGTCGAGCGGGCCGGTGCCGCTGCTGGCCATCGAATGCACCAGCGAGCACGAGATTCGCGGCCTGGCACGCTATGTGGCCGAGCAGATCAAGGATGATGCGACCCTTGCCGACCTGATGCCAGGCGGTCATCTGGTCCTGACCATCATTCCGGTCAACGGTCAGCGCTACCAGGGCACCGTTGAGCTGGACGGCAAGGACCTGTCGGAATGTTTTACCAACTATTTCGTCATGTCCCAGCAGATCAACACCTGCATTTCCCTCACCGCCGATGGCATCCGTGCCCGTGGCCTGCTGGTGCAGCAGCTGCCCGCCGATCGCCAGAAGGACATCGAGGAGCGTGAGGAAAGCTGGAACCACGTGAAGGCTCTGGCCAACACGGTGAAAGCCGAGGAACTGCTCGGTCTGGACAACGAGACCGTACTGCATCGCCTGTATCACGAAGACGCCGTGCGCCTGTTCGATATCCAGCCCCTGCATTTCCGCTGCAGCTGCTCGCGCGAGCGCTCCGGTAATGCCCTGGTCAGCCTCGGTAAACATGATGCGCTGGCGCTGGTCGAAGAGCATGGCGGCAACATCGAAGTCGACTGCCAGTTCTGTAACCAGCGCTACCAATTCGATGCAGCCGATATCGAGCAATTGTTCGCCGGTGGCGGTGTAGACACGCCGTCAGATACTCGGCACTAAAACGTTTCACTACAGGTAAATCTCCTGTCTAACGCCGGAAACTCGCCGTTCTGACAGGAGGGCCCTACTTTTTTTGGGCGTTTCTGGCATAATCCGGCCACTTTTTTCGCTGTAGTAGTTTTCAAAGCTCTACTACAAAACGTTTGGAGCACTCGGCCGCAGGCCGGATGGGGAATCTCATGACGCAAGCCAACAACACCGTGTACACCGACCTGAGCGTCGATGAGCTGGTAAAAGAAGCGCTGAACCGCGGTGAAGGCGAGCTGGCCGATACTGGCGCGCTGGTTGTGAAAACTGGTCATCGCACTGGTCGTTCGCCGGTTGACCGTTTCATCGTCGAAGAGCCGTCCACTCAGGATGCCATCGCCTGGGGCCCGATCAACCGCAAGTTCCCGGCCGACAAGTTCGATGCCCTGTGGGACCGCGTTGAGGCGTTCAACAACGCACAAGAGCATTTCGTTTCCTACGTTCACGTAGGCGCTGCCGCCGAGCACTACCTGCCGGTGAAGATGACCACCCAGACTGCCTGGCAGAACCTGTTCGGTCGTTGCCTGTTCATCAACCCGCAGCAGTACAACCCTGCTGGCCGTGATGAGTGGCAAGTTCTCAACGTTGCCAACTTCGAGTGCGTACCAGAGCGTGACGGTACCAACTCCGATGGCTGCGTGATCCTCAACTTCGCCCAGAAGAAGGTGCTGATCGCTGGCATGCGTTATGCCGGTGAAATGAAGAAAGCCATGTTCTCGGTGCAGAACTTCCTGCTGCCGGCTGCTGACGTGCTGCCAATGCACTGCGCTGCCAACATCGGCGAAGAGGGTGACGTCACCCTGTTCTTCGGTCTGTCGGGTACCGGCAAGACCACCCTGTCGGCTGACGAAAGCCGTTACCTGATCGGTGACGACGAGCACGGTTGGGGCGAAGGCGTTGTCTTCAACATCGAAGGCGGCTGCTACGCCAAGTGCATCGACCTGTCCGAGAAGAACGAGCCGGTCATCTGGAAAGCCATCAAGCACGGTGCGGTGCTGGAAAACGTCGTGATCGACGACGCCAAACACGCCGACTACGCCGATGTCAGCCTGACCCAGAACAGCCGTGCCGCCTACCCGCTGGAGCACGTTGCCAAGCGTTCCGAAGCGAACCTGGGTGGCGAGCCAAACGCCGTTATCTTCCTGACTTGCGACCTGACTGGCGTACTGCCACCGGTTTCGATCCTGAACAACGAACAGGCGGCCTACCACTTCCTGTCCGGTTACACCGCGCTGGTCGGTTCCACTGAAATGGGTTCGGGCAGCGGCATCAAGTCGACCTTCTCCACCTGCTTCGGCGCGCCGTTCTTCCCGCGTCCGGCTGGCGAGTACGCTGAACTGCTGATCAAGCGTATCAAGGGCTTCGGCTCCAAGGTCTACCTGGTCAACACTGGCTGGACCGGTGGTGGCTACGGCGTCGGCAAGCGCTTCAACATCCCGACCACCCGTGCGGTGATCGCAGCGATCCAGAGCGGCGCGCTGGTCGGTGCCGAGACCGAGCACCTGGACATCATCAACCTGGACGTGCCAAAAACCGTTCCTGGCGTCGATACCGTCCTGCTCAACCCACGCAACACCTGGGCTGACCAAGCCGCCTACGATGAAGCAGCCAAGGCCCTGGCCAACCTGTTCATCGACAACTTCAAGAAATTTGAAGTGTCCGACGCCATCAAGGCCGCTGGCCCACAGCTGTAAGCTGAAGCCAGTGTGAAACGAAAAAGCCGCCCCCAGGGGCGGCTTTTTCGTTGGTGCGGGTGACTCTGGACTTGTGGGAGCTGGCCTTGCCAGCGATCGAGTGCAACGCACTCGCCTGAATGTGGACGTGGACGTGTTGTCAGTGCTGGCCTCATCGCTGGCAAGGCCAGCTCCCACAGGTTCCGCCGCAAGCTGGAATTATGGGAAGCTTGCATTCGACCTTCTACATGTACAGGCCCGCCATGTCCGATACCCCTCAACGCCACGACTATCCCCACCTGCAACCGATCCTCACGCGCTGGCAAGACAGCGACCTTAACGGCCATATCGCCGGTGCCACGGTGTACAGCTACTTCGACACCACTATCCAGGCATTCCTCCAGCAGCAGGGCGGTCTGGACCCGCAGGAAGGGGCGGTGGTCGGTTTTGTGGTCAGCTCGGCGGCGGACTTTTTCGCCTTGCCGGCATTTCCCGACACCCTTGAAGTCGGTCTGCGGGTAGCGCGCCTGGCCGGCAGTTCGGTGGAGTACCAGTTGGGTTTGTTCCGGGTTGGCGAGGCGCAACCTTGCGCAGCGGGCAAGGTGGTCCAGGTGTTCGTCGAGCGCGCCTCGGGACGGCCTGTGCCGTTGCCGGCCGAGTTGCAGGCGGCGCTGCTGAGCTTGCAAGGCTGAGCCGCGCGCTCAGTCGTTCAGGCAAATGATGCCTTCACGGACCGCAAACAACACCAGGCCCGGCACATCATGAATCTGCAGGCGGTGCATGATCTGTGAACGGTGCGCCTCGATGGTTTTTACGCTCAGGCCCAGGCCGTCGGCAATCGAGCGGGTGCTTTCGCCACGGGCGATGAGCCGCAGGATTTCCAGCTGACGGGTCGTCAGCTGCATGGCGTTGTTTGCGGGCGTGCGCTTGCGGCTGTGTTTGACGGCCTGGCCGATGACCATTGGCAGAACTGCCGAGGACAGGTACTGGCCGCCATTCTTCAAGGCCTGCAACGCCTGCTCCAGCTCTTGCACGGTGGCACTTTTGAGCAGAAAGCCATGGGCGCCGAGTTGCAGGCAACGCATGACGAAGTCCAGTTCCGAACGTGACGAGAGCATCAGCACGTGGCAGGTCGGTGCGCGCAAATACAACTCGCGCAGGATCTGTTCACTGTCCAGGGTGTCGGCAGTCATGGCGAGAACAATGACATCAGGCTTGAGCCTTTCTGCCAGGGCGACAGCGGTCATGCCGTCGCCTGCGTCACCGATTACGGCGTATTGTTTTTTTTGTTCGAGCAACGCGCGCAGGCCGGCTCGAAAGAGCGGCGAGTCGTCGGCAAGTAGGATTCGGCAAAGCATGGGTTCGAGCCTGTTTCGCAAATGTTGGGAGGCGGCAGGTTTGCTCGGTCCGTATGAGCGCTGCCGCGACGGCGCGTGATCAGTATCGAAGGTCTGCCGTCGGTGTCGGCAGCGCAGGTCAACATAGGCGCTCGAACACCGAGGGCAGTATCGGCCGTAATGGCAGATCAAGCCCGTGAATGCTTTCGCTGTGGCCGATCAACAGCAGCCCACCTGGGCGCAGCCTGGCCAGCAGGCGCTGGACCACCCGTTGCTTGTCATCCTGACTGAAACAGCTCAGCAGATTACGCAGCAATATCGCATCGAATACGCCGAGATCATCAGGCAATGCCTGGATCAGATTGATTTGCTGCAAGCTGACGCGCTCACGCAGGGCAAGCTGTACTTGCAGACGCCCGGCCATTTCGCCAACGCCACACTGGCAGTAGCGCTGCAACCAGCCCCGGGGAAAGTAACGTGCCTGGGCGATGTCGTAGATGCCTTCACGGGCAAGTCCGAGCATGCCTGGGCTCATGTCGCTGGCGAGGATGCGCCAGTTGTCGTTGACGGCGTGTTCGCTGGCGACCATGGCCAAGCTGTAGGCTTCTTCGCCAGACGCGCAGGCGGCGCTCCAGAGGCGCGTAGGACCGGGGTGCTCAGCCAGCCAGTGGGCAAGGAACTCGAAATGCCGGTGCTCACGGAAGAAATAGGTCTCTTTGGCGACCAGCAATTCGACCACGCGCTGACGCTCGGCATGCTGTTCGGGCAGCGTGAGCAGGTGCAGGTAATCGGCGAAAGTCGCTAGCTGATAGTGTCGCAGGCGTCTGGCCAGGCGGGCTGCAATGACCGCACGGCGGTCAGCTGGCAGAATCACGCCCGATGCGTTTTCGACCAGAGATTGCAGCTCAAGGAACTGTACTTCGTTGAGCGCGGGTAAGCGTTTGCCGGCCGGCATATCAGCCTCTGCGGGCAATGGGCAGTCGGGTCGGCGTTGCAGAATCGATGCGCATTCCCTGCGTCCATTGGCTGATTGGGGAATGATCGATGATAGCTACTGGCTACTACCGGCAGAATCGGGGTGACCCCTAAGGCCATAAACAAGGTAGGGATAATAGGGCGCTGTAGGGCTTTGCTGAGTCAGCGGGGGATTTGCCTGAACGGCTTGAGCGGTAACGCGGATGGAGCGCTCTTAGTCCCTGCCGGTGAGGGCAGGGACTAAGAGATTGGCTTAAGCCCAGGCACGCTTAGCGGTGGCGCCAGTGCTTCTTGTGCTTGCGATGGCCATAGTGGTGGCCACGGTCGTGGTAGTAACGACGGTCGTCATAACCACGTCGGCTATGGCGATAATCGTCCTCGTCCGCTTCTTTGCCCATGTAGTTACCCAGCGCACCGCCGGCACCACCGCCTGCGGCAGCACCCATGTAGCCACCAGTAGTGCCGCCCACGCTACGGCCGATTGCGTTACCGCCCGCTGCGCCCAAGGCGCCACCGATGGCCGCTTCACCACGGCTGTGCTTGTTCGCACCGACCGCACTGCCTGCCGCGCCGCCAAGGCCCGCGCCGATTGTCGAGCCAGTGCTGCCGCCAATCGAGTTGCCGACCACTGAGCCCAGTACCCCACCCAATGCGCCGCCAATACCGGCTTCGGTGGTGCCACCTGCCGAGGCAACGCCACTGAGCAGGCCGAGAGACAACAACAGAATCGAGGAGTACTTCATCAAGAAAGCCTCATAGGGATGACGAGGCGATCCTGAGGCTGGCGAAGGGGGCTGGCAACGGAAATCCGACGAGTAACACGACTTGTGCACAATTCGCTAAGTTGCTGTTTTAACTATGAAACTTTCTTGATTTTACGCTGTCTGAGCTTACTTGAAACAAGGCCCCGGCATCGCTGCCAGGGCCTTTTTTTTTCGTTCTCGAACCGAGAATGCTGTCAGAGGATGCGCGCGTTGTCGCTGGCGGCCTGCAGTTTGATCGCAACGAACTTCGAGGTCGGGGTGTGGCTGCCGTCACCGACGCTTTCCAGCGGCACCAGCGGATTGACTTCCGGATAGTACGCCGCCGCCTGACCTGCCGGAATGTCGAAAGCCAGCAGAGTGAAGCCCTTGACCCGACGTTCACGGCCATCGCTCCAGAGCGACACGATATCGGCCTTTTGCCCTGGGTGAAAGCCCAGGCGGATGATGTCGGCCTCGTTGGCGAAGAGGACGTTGCGCTGGCCCTTGACCCCCCGGTAGCGGTCGTCGAGCCCATAGATGGTGGTGTTGTACTGATCGTGGGAGCGCATCGATTGCATGATCAGGTCCGGTACCTGGCCGGTCGCGCGTATGCACTCGTGCAGCAAGTCGTCCGGCAGTCCGTTGGCTTTGAAGTTGGCCCGGCCGCTGGCGGTCTTCCACTGCCGCTGCCCGGCGCTGTTGCCCAGATAGAACCCGCCAGGGTGCTCCAGGCGCTGGTTGAAGTTGTCGAAGCCGGGGATGGTGTCGCCAATCAGGTCGCGGATACGTCCGTAGTCGGCCACCAACCAGTTCCAGTCCACCGGTTTGGCACCGAGCGTGGCGGCGGCAATGCCGGCGATAACCGCAGGCTCCGAACGCATTTGCCGTGACAGTGGCTGCAGCTGGCCGTTGGAGGCATGCACCATGCTGAACGAGTCTTCCACCGTGACCGCCTGCGGGCCTTCGCTTTGCAGGTCAATGTCGGTGCGGCCCAGGCAGGGCAGGATCAGTGCCTGTTTACCGTGAATCAGGTGGCTGCGGTTGAGCTTGGTGCTGATCTGCACGGTCAGCTCGCAGTTGCGCAAGGCCTGGGCGGTACGTTCGGTGTCGGGCGTTGCCTGGGCAAAGTTGCCGCCAAGGCCGATGAACACCTTGGCTTGACCGGCGAGCATGGCGCGGATCGCTTCCACGGTGTTATGGCCGTTATGGCGCGGCACCTTGAAGCTGAAACGGCGCTCCAGGGCATCGAGCAGGGCCACCGGCGGGCGTTCGTTGATGCCCATGGTCCGGTCGCCCTGGACGTTGCTGTGGCCTCGCACCGGGCACAGGCCTGCACCGGGAACGCCGAGGTTGCCACGCAGCAGCATCAGGTTGGCGATTTCCTGGATGGTCGCCACCGAGTGGCGGTGCTGGGTGATACCCATGGCCCAGCACATGATGACTTTCCTGGCTTTGCAGTACATCCGCGCGGCTTGTTCGATATCGGCCAGGCTCAGACCGGACTGGGCCTCGATCTGCGCCCATGAGGTGTTATCCACCGCTTGCAGATAGTCGGACACACCTTGGGTGTGTTGATTGAGGAAGTCATGATCGAAGATCGCCGGTGCGTTGCTGGCCTGCGCTTCGCGTTCCCACTGCAGGAGGAACTTGGCCATGCCGCGCAACACCGCCATGTCGCCGCCCAGCGCCGGACGGAAGTACGCGGTGTTGGTCGGACGGTCGCCGTTGGTAAGCATTTCCAGCGGATGCTGCGGGTGCTGGAAACGCTCCAGGCCGCGTTCCTTGAGGGGATTGATGCAGACCACCTGAGCGCCACGCTTGACCGCTTCACGCAGCGGTTCGAGCATGCGCGGGTGGTTGGTGCCGGGGTTCTGGCCCCAGACGAAAATCGCATCGGCGTGCTCGAAATCATCAAACGTCACCGTGCCTTTGCCGACCCCGACACTCTGGCCCAGAGCCACGCCGCTGGCCTCGTGGCACATGTTCGAGCAGTCCGGGAAGTTGTTGGTGCCGTAGGCGCGCACGAACAGCTGGTACAGATAAGCCGCCTCGTTACTGGCCCGGCCCGAGGTGTAGAACTCGGCCTGGTTGGGGCTGGCGAGGTTTTGCAGGTGGCTGGCGATCAGGGCGAAAGCGCCATCCCAGTCGATCGGGCGGTAGCGATCGGTAGTCGGCTCATAGACCATCGGCTCGGTCAGCCGCCCCTGGTATTCGAGCCAGTAATCACTCTGGGCCAGCAGCGAGGTGACGCTGTGGCGGGCGAAGAACGCCGCATCGACACGGCGCTTGGTGGCTTCCCAGTTCACCGCCTTGGCGCCGTTCTCGCAGAATTTGACCATGCCGTTTTCCGGCGAGTCACCCCAGGCGCAGCCGGGGCAATCGAAGCCACCATTCTGGTTGGTCTTGAGCAGGGCGCGGATGTTCTTCAGCGCGTTATCGCTGCCGAGCCAGGCCTGGGCCACACTGCGCAGCGCGCCCCAGCCGCCGGCGGCACCGTGGTAGGGCTTGTAACGCGGGACAGGCTTCTGGTCGGCTTGGTGGTGCAGGCTCACGGTCAGTTCTCCAGCACGGGGCTGAACACCCGTGGCGCACTGTGTTTGGGCAGATGGATCAGGTTGAGGTTGTGGCGGCGCGCCCATTGCAGGGCCAGGCCGGTGGGCGACGACAGGCTGACCAGGGTCTGGATGCCGGCGCGCAGGACTTTCTGGATCAACTCCAGGCTGCAGCGGCTGGTGACGATCGCCAGGCCACCGTCGAGGCTGATGTGCTGGCGCAACAGGGCGCCGATCAGCTTGTCGAGGGCGTTGTGCCGGCCAATGTCTTCGCGGCCCAGCAGCAGTTCGCCCTGGTTGTTCATGAACAATGCCGCGTGTACCGCACCGCAGTGCTGGCCCAGCGGCTGGAAAGCATCGATGCGCTGGCGCAGACCGTCGAGCCAGTGCGCGGGCGGCAGCGGGGCGCCAGGCAACACCTTCAGTTCCGGCAGCGCTTGTTCCAGGGCTTCGACCCCGCACAGACCGCAGCCACTGGTGCCGGCCAGCTGGCGCCGCTGGTTTTTCAGGTTCCAGAAGGCGCGGCTGGCGATTTCCACTTCTGCGCTGATCGCCGAGCCCCGGCCGGTGAGCTTGAGGTCATAGATGTCGTCAGGCGAAGTGATGATGCCGCTGCCGAGGCTGAAGCCGACGATAAAGTCTTCAAGGTCGGTCGGGCTCACCAGCATTACCGCCTGGTTGATGCCGTTGTAGGCAATGCCCAGGGCGACTTCTTCGGCCAGCGGCGTGCTGGCCTGGCTGTCATCGGTCAGGTGGCTGTAGTCATAGCGGTTGCTGGCCGCGGGCGCAGTCAGGGGGGCGGACGCCGCGCAGGCCGGAGGTGTTGTGCTCATTAGAGATACCGGCGGCTGGTCTGGTTTAAGCCTAGGCTTGCGCTCGGGTATCGTCTAATCGCTAATGCTGATGCCTTGATAGATGGCGTCGATCAGGCACCGCTTTGCAAGGCTTGGAATTCAGCCAGGCAGGCTTCGGCCAGGGCCGAGCGTGGCGCCGTGCGCCGCATGATCAGGCCCAGTGGCGCGAGGGTGCTGGCCTGTTCGATCGGTTGCAGGCGCAGCCGTTCGGTGAGGACTTCCAGGCCCGCTGCCAGTGGCATGATCGCGCAACACAAACCGCCGCCGACCGCCTGGACCAGCTGATGGACGGCATCGGTCTGTAGCAGCAACCGCGGCTCCAGCCCCCGGCTGTGAAAGTTGTGATCGATCGACTGGCGAAAGTGCATGCCGGCGGTCAGCAGGCCCAGCGGCAGTTCGGTCAATGCCTGCCAGCTTAAGGGCTGCTCGTCGAAGCGAAAATGATCTGGGTCATACAACAGGCCCATGCGGGTTTCACCCAGGGGCAGGGACAGAAAACGCTCGTGGTCCAGGCGTTCGAGGTAGGACACCCCCAGATCCAGACGGTTACTGGTCAACTGCTCAAGAATCTGCTCGGAGCTCAGCGCGCTGAGTTCGAAGTTCAGGTCCGGGTGGTGTTGGTGCAGGCGTTGCAGCAAGGGCAACGGATCGAAGCTCGACAGCGGCACTACGCCCAGGCGCAGGTTACCGACCAGGTGGCCGCGACAGGCGGCGGCTTCAGCATGCAGGCCATCGTAAGCCGCAATCACTGTACGCGCCCAGGCCAGCACCCGCTCGCCCTGGGCGGTGAAGCCTTCGAAGCGCTGGCCACGGTTGACCAGGGCCAGGTCCAGCTCTTGCTCCAGGTTGCGCAGGCGCATGGACAAGGTCGGTTGGGTTACATGACAGCGGGCGGCGGCTTGGCCGAAGTGGCGGGTTTCATCCAGGGCGATGAGGAATTTGAGTTGTTTGATGTCCATCGTCGCTCCGTGGCGCAAAGCAGGCGGAGCATTCTAACCTGTCCTAGACTCCAGGCTCCGAGATTCATCACCAAGGAGAGCGGTATGAGCATTTTCAGTTTCATCAAAGAGGCCGGTGAGAAAATCATCGACCTGCTGACCCCAGGTAATGCCAATGCCAGCGAGCAATTGCAGAAGCATGTGGAAGCGGTTGGCCTCGGCAACCCGAACATCCAGGCCACGGTCGATGGCGACAAGGTGACCGTCACCGGAGAAGTGGCCAGCCAGGAAGAAAAGGAGAAGATTCTTCTGGCGCTGGGCAACATTGCCGGCGTGGCTAGCGTGGATGACCAGATCACCGTGACCGGACCGGTCGTCGCCGCTGCGCGCTTTGTGGTGGTGAAGAAGGGCGATACCCTCAGCGCGATTTCGCTGGCGGTGTATGGCAACGCCAATCTGTACAACAAGATCTTCGAAGCCAACAAACCGATGCTCAAGCATCCGGACAAGATCTATCCGGGCCAGTCGCTGCGCATTCCCGAGTAATCACAAGCCTTCGAGTAGCGCCCGGTAGTCTTCGACTGCGGCGAACTCCTCGGTATCCCGCGGCCCTTTGCGGCTATCTGGCTGGCGCACCGCAAGCAGGTGCGCCACGCCAAAATCACGGGCGCTGCGCAGGATCGACAAGGTGTCGTCGATAAACAGGCTGCGCTCCGGCGTGAAATTGATATCGGCCTGCAAGGCTTCCCAGAACTGCGGGTTTTCCTTGGGGTAACCGTAGTCATGAGAACTGATCAGGCGTTCGAAGTAGGGCGCAAGTTCCACCCGTTCCAGTTTCAGCGACAGCGAGTCGCGGTGGGCGTTGGTGATCAGGATCACCCGCTTGCCGGCCTGCTTGATGGCCTGGAGAAAAGTGTCAGCGTCCGGGCGCAAGGCGATCAGGTGGGCGGTTTCCAGCTTCAGGTCGCGCACTGAAATATTCAGCTCGCGGCTCCAGAAATCCAGGCAGTACCAGTTCAGCGAGCCGGCGTGCTGCTCGAACAGGGGCTGCATTTCCAGCTCGGCCATCGCCCGGCTGATACCGTGCAGGTCGGCATAGCGCTGGGGCAGGTGCTCGAGCCAGAAGTGGTTGTCGAAGTGCAGGTCCAGCAGGGTGCCGTCCATGTCCAGCAGGACGGTGTCGATGGTGGACCAGGCTAAAACGGGCATATGAAATTCTCGGACAGTCAGGGCAGCGGTGGCCGGGCAAGCCACGGTATAGTAACCCGTTCACGCCCAGGAGCCGCCCCATGCGCCAGAAACCCACCGTCCTCTCCCGCGAAATTGTCGCCAGCAGCCGTCTGTTTCGGGTCGAAGCTGTGCAATTGCGTTTTGCCAATGGTAACGAGCGCACGTATGAGCGTCTGGTGGGGCGCGGCAACGGTTATGGTGCGGTGATGATTGTGGCGATGCTCGATGCCGAGCACGCGGTGCTGGTGGAGGAGTATTGCGGCGGTACCGACGAGTACGAGCTGTCCTTGCCCAAGGGCCTGATCGAGCCAGGCGAGGATGTGTTGGCGGCGGCGGACCGTGAACTCAAGGAAGAAGCGGGCTTTGGTGCGCGTCAGCTCGAGCACCTGACCGAACTGTCGTTGTCGCCGGGCTACATGAGCCAGAAGATCCAGGTGGTACTGGCCACTGACCTGTACGAAGAGCGCCTGGAGGGCGATGAACCGGAGCCGATGCGCGTCGACAAGATCAACCTGCGTGAACTTTCAGCGCTGGCCCAGCACCCGCAGTTTTCCGAAGGTCGCGCACTGGCAGCGTTGTACCTGGTGCGCGACCTGCTGACGCAACGTGGGGTGTTCAGCGCATGAACGACCAGCAACTGATGCAACAGGTGGTCGGCTTGGCACGCGAGGCGGGCAAGGCCATCCTGCCGTTCTGGCGCGCCGACGTCGCGGTAACGGCGAAAGCCGATGATTCGCCAGTCACTGCTGCTGACCTGGCCGCCCATGAAGTGATTGCCAAGGGTCTGCAGACGTTGGCCCCGGCGATTCCGGTGCTGTCTGAGGAGGACTGCAATATCCCCTTGAGTGAGCGTCAGCAGTGGCAGCGCTGGTGGCTGGTCGACCCGCTCGACGGCACCAAGGAGTTCATCGCCGGTACGGAAGAGTTCACCGTCAATATCGCCCTGATCGAGCAGGGCCGCGTAGTGTTTGGCGTGGTGGCGATTCCTACCAATGGCCGTTGCTACTACGGTGGCCAGGGCATGGGGGCCTGGCTTGAAAAAGCTGAGGGCGTGGCTGAAGCCATTAAGGTGCGCACCAGCCCACCTGCGGGGGAGCGCTTTACCGTGGTCGCCAGCCGTCGACATACCAGCCCAACGCAGGAAGCCCTGCTGGCCGGTTTGAGTACAGCGGTCGGTGAGCTTGAGCTTGCCAATATCGGCAGCTCGCTGAAGTTCTGTCTGTTGGCTGAAGGGGCTGCCGATTGCTATCCGCGCCTGGCGCCGACGTCCCAGTGGGACACTGCAGCCGCGCAAGGTGTGCTGGAGGGGGCTGGTGGGGAAGTACTCGACCTCGATGGCCAGGCCTTTGCCTACCCGCCGCGCGAGTCGCTGCTCAACCCCTTCTTCCTCGCCTTGCCAGCCGCCGCACCGTGGCGCGGCAAGCTACTGCAACTGGCTTCAACGATGTAGCACGTACTGGCCGCTGAACAGCACGGCGGCCTCATCGCTACCCGCATTGCTGACCCGGGTGTGCAGGTTAAGGCGCGCCCGGCCGCGACGCTGGTAAGTGGCAACGAAGCGTTCCCAGACTTTCTCCTCCGGCGCTGCGCACACGGCGATGGCCGCGCCGGTGACCGGCAGCGGATAGCTGATCTGTCCTTCCTGAATGACGATATGACCATCGTCGATGCCCGCCTCACGCAAGCGCAGGTGCAACCAGCCCCATCCGACCAGCACGGCAGCGCAGTACAGACTGCCGCCGAACATGGTGCTCTTGTGGTTGACATTGGCGGCCAGCGGCAACTGCAGGCGCAGTTGCTGGTGCTGCCAGTCGAGCACCTGCAAGCCCATTTCGCGGGTCAGCGGAATGTCGCCGTGCAGCACAGATTCCAGGTAGCGGCTGTCCGTGGTCATGGGCGGTTATCCTCCATTTCGTCAGGGCTGGTATTGCTGTCGGCGAAGCTCAGGCCATGTTTGCGCAGTTTGTCGTGCAGGGTCTTGCGTGGAATACCCAGTGCTTCGGCAAGGCTGCGCATGGAGCTGTGCGGCTGGGCCAGTTCGGCGGCGATCAGCGAGCGTTCGAATTGCTCGACCTGGTCGCTGAGGTTGCCGCTGGTGGCAGTGACCGGTTGTTCGTGGGCCGGCGCAGGCGCCTCACCGTCCAGCGCCAGCTCCAGCCCGAGGGCGAAGCGTTCGGCGGCATTCTGCAGTTCACGTACGTTGCCTGGCCAGTTGTGACGCAGCAACAGCGCGCGCTGTGCCGGCTGCAAGCTGTTCGCTGGCAGACCGTGGCGTTCGCTCGCGGCATCGGCGAAATGCTGGAACAACACCAGAATGTCATCGCCGCGTTCACGCAGCGGCGGAATGCGCAGCGGTGCGACGTTCAGGCGGTAGTACAGGTCGGCGCGGAAACGCCCCTGGTCGGCGGCCTGACGCAGGTCTTCCTTGGTGGCGGCGATGATGCGGATGTCCAGCGGGATCTGCTGGTTACCGCCCAGACGTTCAACCACGCGCTCCTGCAGCAGACGCAGCAGCTTGACCTGTACGTCCAGGCTCATGCTCTCGATTTCGTCGAGGAACAGCGTGCCGCCATTGGCAAACTCGAATTTGCCGATCCGGCGTTTCTGCGCCCCGGTGAATGCCCCCGGCTCGTGGCCGAACAGTTCGCTTTCGACCACCGATTCGGCCAGGGCGCCGGCGTTGATCGCCACGAACGGGCCGTCGCGACGGCTCGACAGGTCATGCAGGGCGCGGGCGACCACTTCCTTGCCGGCACCGGTCTCGCCGAGGATCAGCACATCGGCGCGGGTCCCGGCGAGAGCGCCGATCTGCTCGCGCAGGCGCAGCATGGGGGTGGAGTGACCGACCAGGCGGGTACTCAGTTGCTGGCGGTCGCTCAGGGCCAGGCGCAGGCTGCGGTTGTCCAGCACCAGGCGGCGCAGGGCCAGGGCGCGGCGCACGCTGTCGAGCAGGGCGTCGCTGGCGAAGGGTTTTTCGAGAAAATCATAGGCGCCGGCACGCATGGCCTGGACCGCCAGCGGCACATCACCGTGCCCGGTAATCAGCAGCACCGGCAGTTCCGGGTCCTGGGCGTGCACCTGTTGCAACAGCTGCAGACCATCAATGCCAGGCATGCGGATATCGCTGACCAGCACGCCGGGCCAGTCCTGTTCAATGCGTGCGGCCAGGTTCTGCGCATCGCTCAGCGACAGGACGTTGAGACCGGCAAGATCCAGGGTCTGGCTCAGGGCCTGGCGCAGGTGCGGGTCGTCGTCGACCAGAATCACCTGTACGCGGCTGTCGATGAGCGGCTCGGTCGTCATGCCGATGGGTCCTCCGAAGTTTGCAGGTTGGCGCCGGGCTTGGCGACGCGCAGCTGCAGGGTAAGCAAGGCGCCACCTTCCGGGTGGTTGCCGAGCAGCAACTCGCCGCCCAGCGCGCGCATCAAGGTATCGCAGATCGCCAGGCCCAGGCCAAGCCCCTGGGTACGCGTCTTGGTGGTGAAAAACGGCTCGCGGGCACGGGCCAGCGCTTCGCTGGTAAAACCCGGGCCGTTGTCGCGAATGTACAGGTAGACGTTGCCGTCGCGCTGTTCGGCACTGAGTATGAGTTTACGCGGGTTGGCTTTTTCGGTCAGGGCATCGAGGGCGTTGGCCAGCAGGTTGCCCAGCACCTGGCGCAGGCGGGTTTCGCCGGCCTGGACCCACAGCGTAGCGTCCGGCAGGTCGCGCACCAGCTCCACCGCCATGGCACGGCGGCGCTTGGCCAGCAGGGCCAGGGCGTCATCCAGCGCCGGCTGCAGCGCTACGCTTTCCGGCGCATGCCTGTCACGGCGGGCGAAGGCGCGCAGGTGGGCAATGATCGAAGCCATGCGTCCGGTCAGTTCGCTGATCAGTTTGAGGTTGCTGCGGGCGTCGTCGGTACGCTGGTGATCGAGCAGGATCTCGGCATTTTCGGCATAGCTGCGGATCGCCGCCAAGGGCTGGTTGAGCTCGTGGCTGATGCTTGCCGACATGGTTCCCAGCACCGACAGTTTGCCGGCCTGGACCAGCTCGTCCTGGGCGCGCACCAGTTCCTGCTGGGCTTGCTCGCGCTCCAGTACCTCGTCTTTCAGGCGGCTGTTGAGCCCTTCGAGGTCGGCGGTGCGCTCAATCACGCGCTTCTCCAGCTCCTGGCGGGCATGCGCCTCGAAGTCGATACGGTCCATATAATGGCGTCGGCGTTGCATCATCAGGCCCAGCAACAGCATCAGTACCAGCAGAGCGGCGGCGCCGATGGCGACCACGGTGTTCACCGAGCGGTCGATCAGGGTTCGCGGGGCAAGGATGCTGACCTGCCAGCCGGTTTCCTCAATCGCCTGGGTCTGGATCAACCAGGCCGCCTGGTCAAGGTTCAGTGGCTGCGGGGCCTGGGTCGGATAGGGTTGGATGGCGGCAATCGCTTCGCGTTCGGCATCGCTCAGCGGCCGGGTGGCACGAAAGCGCCAGTCCGGACGTGAAGTGAGGATCACCACGCCGTTATGGTCGGTCAGCAGCAACTGCTCAGGCGTTTTGCCCCACAGGGTTTCGGTGTGGTCCAGATCGACCTTGACCACCAGCGCGCCGATGATCTGCTCTCCATCGCGCACGGCAGCGGCGAAGAAATAGCCGCGCTTGGCCGAGGTCGTGCCCTGACCGAAGAAGCGCCCCAGGCGTCCGGCAATCGCTTCGGTGTAGTACGGGCGGAAGGCGAAGTTGCGACCGACGAAGCTGTCGTGCTTGTCCCAGTTGGATGCCGCCAGGGTATTGCCCCGGGCGTCCATCAGGTACATGACTTCGGCGCCGGTCTGGGTGGCGATGTCCTTGAGCAGACGGTTGGCGTTGGTCAGGGTTTCCAGGCGCAGTGGATCGGCCAGCACTGCGCGCAGGGCGGGCAGGTCGCCAAGGATCTGCGGCAGCGTTTCATAGCGGTGCAGGGTGCCCAGCAGGTTGGCGACGTACAGGTCCAGGGTCTGGCGGTTCTGGCCGGCCAGTTCACCTTGGTAATAGTGTTTGGCCAGGTGCTGCAAGGGCCAGAGCAAGGGCGCCAGGCATACCGCCAGCAACGCCAGACTGCGCCATCGAGGGCGGCGGGGAAGAGGTGGAATCTTGGTCATGGTAACTGCGCCAGAATGATCTGGCGCATTATGCGCTACTTCAGGCAGTCGATCAGCGCTTGCTGCCAATGCGGTTGGCTGACCTGCCACTCGCGTTGCAGGCGGCTGCAATCGAGGCGCGAGTTGAGCGGGCGACGGGCCGGGGTAGGGTACTCGCTTGAAGAGATCGGGAGCAGCTCGGCGCACGGCAGCCCCTGGGCCTTGAGTTGCTCGCCGATGGCCTGGGCAAAGCCAAACCAGGAGGTTTCACCCTGAGCGGTCAGGTGGTAGGTGCCCCACGCGCCAGCCTGGCCTGCCTGCCAGCGTTCGATCAGAGCCCGGGTGCTCAGCGCGATGGTACCGGCCCAGGTCGGCGCGCCGATCTGGTCAGCGACGATGCGTAGTTCAGGCTTTTCCTGCAGCAGGCGCTGCATGGTCAGCAGGAAGTTACGCCCATGGCGCGAATACACCCAACTGGTCCGCAGGATCAGGTGCTCGCCACCGACCACGGCAATGGCCTGTTCACCGGCCAGCTTGCTGCGCCCGTAGACGCCCAGCGGATTGGGCACATCGTCTTCGGTGTAAGGGCCGTCCTTGCTGCCGTCGAACACGTAGTCAGTGGAATAGTGAATCAGCGGGATTCCCAGCTTCGCGGCTTCTTCGGCGAAGATGCCTGGTGCCTTGGCATTGATTGCAAACGCCAATTCCGGCTCGCTCTCGGCTTGATCCACTGCCGTATGAGCGGCAGCATTGATGATCAGGTCAGGCTTGAGCGCCTGCACCCGCTCGCGGATGCCGTCGGGGTGGGCCAGGTCGAGCTGGTTACGACCCAGGACGTGCAACTGGCCAAGGGCGCCCAGGTGCTGTTGCAGCTCCCGGGATACCTGGCCGTGATGGCCGCTGATCAGGATATTCAGTCGGCGTGCAGTCATGGGAGCAGGTCCAGCTCTTTCAGCGATTTACCGGCTTGGTCCTTGGCGGACAACTGCGGTGCTTCAGTCAGTTGCCAGTCGATGGCCAGGTCTGGATCATCCCAACGAATGCAACGTTCAGCGGCCGGGTTGTAGTAGTCGGTGGTTTTGTAGAGAAATTCGGCGCTGTCGCTCAACACGACGAAACCGTGAGCGAAACCTTCCGGTATCCAAAGCTGGCGGCGATTGTCGGCAGACAGCCTTACCCCGACCCACTGCCCGAAGTGCGGGGAACTGCGGCGGACATCGACAGCGACATCCAGCACTTCACCGTGGGTCACGCGAACCAGCTTGCCCTGGGTATTTTCCAGTTGATAGTGCAGCCCACGAAGTACGCCTTTCTGCGACTTGGAGTGGTTGTCCTGGACAAAGGTTGTGCAAACGCCGGTTTTTTCTTTGAACGCCTCGGCGTTGAAACTCTCGTAGAAGAAACCGCGGTCATCGCCGAATACTTTCGGCTCGAGGATCAGTACACCCGGCAGATCAGTAGTAATTACGTTCATTAATGTTCTTCAGCCAAGGCATAGAGGTATTGTCCGTAGCCGGTCTTGCCGAATGCCTTGGCACGTTCCAGCAAATGCGAGCGATCGATCCAGCCTTGCTGGTATGCGATCTCTTCAAGGCAGGCAACCTTCAAGCCCTGCCGATGTTCGATGGTCTGCACGTACTGCGAGGCTTCCAGCAGGCTGTCGTGGGTACCGGTATCGAGCCAGGCAAAGCCGCGACCGAAACGCTCCACACGCAGATCGCCGCGTTGCAGGTAGGCGTTGTTGACGTCAGTGATTTCCAGCTCGCCGCGGGGCGACGGTTTGACGTTCTTGGCTATTTCCACCACATCGTTGTCGTAGAAGTACAGACCGGTCACCGCATAGGGTGACTTGGGCCTGGCGGGCTTCTCTTCGATCGACAGCGCGCGGCCGTGTTGGTCGAAGTCGACAACACCGAAGCGTTCCGGATCCTTGACCAGATAGCCGAACACCGTGGCACCAGACGGCTGCTTGATGGCACGCAACAGTTGTTCGCTGAAGCCCTGGCCGTGGAAGATGTTGTCGCCCAGGATCAGGCAGACCGAATCGTCGCCAATGAATTCTTCACCGATCAAGAAAGCCTGGGCCAGCCCATCCGGAGAAGGCTGTTCGGCGTAGCTCAGTTCGATACCGAACTGGCTGCCGTCGCCCAGCAGCTGTTTGTATTGGGGCAGGTCGTACGGGGTGGAAATCAGCAGGATTTCCCGAATACCGGCGAGCATCAGCACCGAGATCGGGTAGTAGATCATCGGCTTGTCGTAGATCGGCAGCAGTTGCTTGGAAACACCCAGGGTGATGGGGTGCAGGCGGGTGCCGGAGCCTCCGGCCAGAACGATACCTTTGGTCATGCAATAAGATCCTTGAAGTCGCTGGCGCCCAGGCGTTGGCCTTGATAACTACCATCTTGAACCCGCTGGCACCATTCCAGGTTGTCCAGGTACCACTGCACAGTCTTGCGCAGGCCGGTTTCGAATGTCTCTTCCGGGACCCAGCCCAATTCGCGCTCGATCTTGCTGGCGTCGATGGCGTAACGCTGGTCGTGGCCAGGGCGATCCTGAACGTAAGTAATCAGGTCGGCATAGTTGGCAACGTCTGCCGGACGCTGTGGCGCGAGCTCTTCGAGCAAGGCGCAGATGCCCCGGACCACATCGATGTTCTTCTGTTCGTTGTGCCCACCGATGTTATAGGTCTCACCGACCTTGCCCTCGGTAACCACCTTGAACAAGGCACGGGCATGATCTTCGACGAACAACCAGTCGCGTACCTGCAGGCCGTTGCCATAAACAGGCAGGGGCTTGCCGGCCAGCGCATTGAGAATCACCAGCGGAATCAGTTTTTCCGGGAAATGGAACGGCCCGTAATTGTTCGAGCAGTTGGTGATCAGTACCGGCAGGCCATAGGTGCGCTGCCAGGCGCGGACCAGATGGTCGGATGCCGCCTTGCTCGCAGAATAGGGCGAGCTTGGCGCATATGGCGTGGTTTCGGTGAACAGGTCATCGACGCCATGCAGGTCGCCATACACTTCGTCGGTGGAAATGTGATGGAAACGGAACGCTGCACGCTCCTGCGCTGGCAGTGTCAGCCAGTAGGCGCGGGTCGCTTCCAGCAGGCTGTAGGTGCCGACGATGTTGGTTTGAATGAAGTCTGACGGCCCATCGATCGAGCGGTCGACGTGCGACTCTGCCGCCAGATGCATGATTGCATGGGGCTTGAATCGCTCAAGCACCGCGCTGACGGTTGCCTGATCAGCAATATCGGCGCGGACGAATTCATAGCGGGTATTGGTCGCGATGCTGGTGAGCGATTCCAGATTGCCGGCATAGGTCAGCTTGTCGAGGTTGAGGACCTCGTGCTCGGTATTGTTGATCAGGTGACGCACCAGCGCCGAGCCAATAAAACCGGCTCCGCCGGTTATGAGTATGCGCATATCCAGTGACCTTTGATGAATCTTATGATGATCTGCTCAAGCCTAGCTTGCGGGCAAACCGGTGCAAGGCAGTTACGCCGCCACGGCAGGGTACTGCGGTACACCTCGTTGTTCATCGCTTTTTCCTCGCCGTACTTGCTTATCGGCAGAAGCGGTGGCGATATAAGCAACAAAAAAATGAGGTCTCACCATGCCGCTCAGTACCCTGCTCCACCGCTCCAGCCAGCCTTGTCCCGACGTCAGCGAGCAGCAGGCGCTACGGGTATTGCAGGAGCACTATGGGCTCAGTGGTTCTTTGCAGCCTTTAGGTAGTCAGCAAGACCTGAACTTTCGTGTCGATAGCGCCCAGGGGCGCTATGTGCTGAAAATCTGTCACGGCGATTATACCGTTGCTGAACTGGAAGCCCAGCATGCCGCTCTGAGCTACTTGCTCGAACGTGGTTTACCGGTGCCCGCCGTGATAGCTGCAGGTTCGGGAGAGCAACTGCTGGCGCTGGACCTGGACGGCCAGCCCCTGCGTGTACGCCTGCTCGACTACATCGAAGGGCAGTCGTTGACCCGCCTGAAGTACATGGCCCCGCAATTGGTCGCTGAGTTGGGCAGGCTGTGCGCGCGCATCGACCAGGCGCTGGCCGGATTCACCCATCCAGGACTTGAGCGCACGCTGCAATGGGACCCACGCCATGCCCCGGCCCTTATCGCTCATCTGTCGCCAGTACTCTCCGACGGGCCGCGCAAGGCGCAGTTGCTAGCCGCCACCGCCAAGGCCGAGCAGTGCTTGCAACCATTGATCGAACAATTGCCGATGCAGGCCGTGCATCTGGACATCACCGATGACAACGCTGTCTGGCAACGTGACGAGCAGCGGCAATGGCAGTTGCAAGGGGTCATCGATTTCGGTGATCTGCTGCACACCTGGCGAATCGCCGACCTGTCGGTAACCTGCGCGGCCTTGCTCCATCATGCCGAGGGCGATCCGCTGCGCATCCTGCCTGCCGTCCAGGCCTACCATGCGCTCAATCCACTGACCGAAGCCGAGCTCAAAGCCCTTTGGCCGCTGATCGTCGCACGCGCTGCGGTGCTGGTGCTCAGCAGTGAGCAGCAGTTGAGCGTCGATCCGGGCAACGGCTACATTCGTGACAACCTCAGTCACGAATGGGAAATCTTTGACGTCGCCACCAGCGTACCGTTCGAACTGATGGAAGCGGCGATTGTGCAGGTTGCCGGTTTCGATCTGCCCGCATTGCCGCTGCAGGCCAGCCTGCTGCTACCTGGCTTGCAGGCCAGCACCGTTACCCCCGTGGACCTGGGTGTATTGAGCAGTCACTTCCAGGCCGGCAACTGGGAACAGCCCGGTATCGACCAGCAGCTGTTGCGCGAACAGGCCGGAACACAAGGTGCAGCCTGTTCGCTCTACGGTCAGTATCGTCTGTCGCACACCCATATCGACAACCCGCAAGAGCCGCGTACTTTTGCGTTGCACGTCGAGCTGCAGGTGGCGGCGACTACCGAGGTGCAAGCGCCTTGGGCGGGGGTCTGGGTGCAAACGGCAGAGGGGCAGGGCTGCCTCAAAGGCGAGCAGTGCAGCTTGTGGTTGCGCGGACTGGAGGATGCGCCTGACTCGGGGACGCAATTGAACCCAGGGCAGCGCCTGGGGCAGACCGACGGAGTCTTGCGGATCCAGCTGTGCCGGGTCGCGGATCTGTATCCGCCGTCTTTCGTTGTGCCGTCGCGAGCTGCCGCCTGGCAGGCACTGTGTCCGTCGCCGCAAGCATTGCTGGGGTTCACCTGTGAGGCCGAGCCGCTGGTCGATGCGCAACAATTGCTGGAGCGCCGCGACGCCAGCTTTGCCCGCTCGCAGAAGCACTATTACGAGCAGCCGCCGCACATCGAACGCGGCTGGCGCAACTACCTGATCGACATGCAGGGGCGCTCGTACCTGGACATGCTCAACAATGTCGCGGTACTCGGCCACGGTCATCCACGCATGGCCAGCGAATCGGCACGGCAGTGGTCGCTGGTCAACACCAACTCACGCTTCCATTACGCGGCCATCGCCGAGTTTTCCGAGCGGTTGCTGGAGCTGGCGCCTGACTCCATGGACCGGGTGTTCCTGGTCAACAGCGGTACTGAGGCCAACGACCTGGCAATCCGCCTGGCGTGGGCCTACAGCGGTGGCCGCGACATGCTCAGCGTACTGGAGGCCTATCATGGCTGGTCGGTGGCCACCGATGCGATTTCCACCTCGATTGCCGACAACCCTCAAGCCCTGAGCACCCGGCCTGACTGGGTGCATCCGGTCATTGCACCGAACACTTACCGCGGCGCCTATCGCGGCGAAGACAGCAGCGCCGAGTATTTGCGCGATGTCGATGCCAAGCTGCAGGCTTTGGCTGCCGAGCAGCGTCAATTGGCCGGATTCATCTGTGAGCCGGTGTACGGCAACGCCGGCGGCATCTCCCTGCCAACGGGTTACCTGCAGCAGGCGTATGCCAAAGTCCGGGCCGCGGGTGGTGTATGCATCGCCGACGAAGTACAGGTCGGCTACGGGCGGCTGGGCGAGTATTTCTGGGGCTTCGAGCAGCAAGGTGTGGTGCCGGACATCATCACCATGGCCAAGGGCATGGGCAACGGCCAGCCCTTGGGGGCGGTGATCACCCGTCGGGAGATGGCCGAAGCGCTGGAGGCCGAGGGTTACTTCTTCTCCTCTGCTGGCGGCAGCCCGGTCAGTTGCCGGATCGGCATCGCCGTACTCGATGTCATGAAGGAAGAGGGCTTGTGGGACAACGCCCGCGACGTTGGCAGGTATTTCAAGGCGCGCCTGCAGGCATTGGTCGATAAACATCCGCTTGCCGGTGCAGTGCATGGCTCGGGCTTCTACCTGGGCCTGGAGCTGATACGCGACCACAGCACCCTGGAGCCGGCCAGCGCAGAAACCACCACCCTGTGCAACCGCCTGCGCGACCTGGGGATCTTCATGCAGCCTACCGGCGACTACCTGAACATCCTCAAGATCAAGCCGCCGATGTGCACGACCCGTGAAAGCGTGGACTTCTTCGTCGACAGTATCGACAGGGTCCTGTCAGAAGAGCTCTAGCCCGTGGGCTGACAGCCGGTTAAGTCGATTGTTATCGACTTAACCGGCTTTTTTGCGCCTGAATATTTTGGTTGTCGGCTTTTAAAGTCGATATTTATCGGATATAAAGTCGACCATCACCCAGCAATCTGTCATCGGTCGTCTGCACGGTCAGCCGGCCCAGTCATCCTTCGAGGAGGTTTTCATGAGCCGCACCGTTACCGTCGCCGCCACCCAGATGGCGTGCTCCTGGGATCGTCAGGACAACCTGGCCACCGCCGAAAAGCTGGTCCGCGAAGCCGCGGCCAAGGGCGCGCAGATCATCCTGATCCAGGAACTGTTCGAAACCCCGTACTTCTGCCAGAAGCCGAACCCGGACTACCTGCAGCTGGCTACCCCGGTTGAAACCAACGCCGCTATCGAGCATTTCCAGGCATTGGCCAAAGAGCTGCAGGTTGTGCTGCCGATCAGTTTCTTTGAACTGGCCGGGCGCGCGCGTTTCAACAGCATCGCGATCATCGATGCCGACGGCAGCAACCTCGGTGTATACCGCAAGACCCACATCCCGGATGGTCCTGGCTACCACGAAAAGTATTACTTCAACCCGGGCGACACCGGCTTCAAGGTCTGGCAGACCCGCTACGCCAAGATCGGCGTCGGCATCTGCTGGGACCAGTGGTTCCCAGAGTGCGCGCGCAGCATGGCGTTGCTCGGCGCCGAAGTGCTGTTCTACCCGACCGCCATCGGCAGCGAGCCGCATGACAAGACCATTTCCTCGCGTGACCACTGGCAGCGTGTGCAGCAGGGCCACGCCGGTGCCAACCTGATGCCGCTGATCGCCAGCAACCGTATCGGCACCGAAGAACAGGACGGCTACGACATCACCTTCTACGGCTCGTCGTTCATCGCCAACCAGTTTGGTGAGAAAGTGCAGGAGCTCAACGAGACCGAAGAGGGCGTGCTGGTGCATACTTTCGACCTCGACAAACTGGAGCACATCCGCAGCGCCTGGGGCACGTTCCGTGACCGCCGTCCAAACCTGTACGGCCCGGTCAAGACCCTCGATGGCGCGCTGGAATCCTGATCATTCAATGACCTCGACGCAGGCCTCGATGCCTGCGTCGGACACTGCAAAGGTTTACTCATGAAGACCCTGACCAGCACCCCACGCGCCGACGGCTTCTACATGCCAGCCGAATGGGCGCCGCAAACCCAGGTATGGATGGTCTGGCCCGAGCGTCCGGACAACTGGCGCCTGGGCGGCAAACCGGTACAGGCCGCACACGTGACGCTGGCCCAGGCCATCGCCCGTTTCGAGCCGGTGACCGTGGCCGTTTCTGCCGCCCAGTACGACAATGCCCGTGCCCGTCTGGACGGGCCGAACATCCGTGTAGTGGAAATCAGCAACGACGACGCCTGGGTGCGTGACACCGGGCCGACTTTTGTCATCAACAACAGCGGCGAAGTGCGCGGCGTTGACTGGGGCTTCAATGCCTGGGGCGGCTTCGAAGGCGGGCTGTACTCGCCCTGGAACCGTGACGAGCAAGTGGCCAGTAAAGTCCTCGAGATGGAACGCTGCCAGCGCTACCACACCGAAGGCTTCGTGCTTGAGGGCGGCTCGATTCACGTCGATGGTGAAGGCACCCTGATCACCACCGAAGAATGCCTGCTCAACCACAACCGCAACCCGCACCTCAATCGTGAGCAGATCGAAGCGGTGCTGCGTGATCACCTGGCGGTGGACACCATCATCTGGCTGCCCGATGGCCTGTACAACGACGAGACCGATGGTCACGTCGACAACTTCTGTTGTTACGTGCGCCCGGGTGAAGTGTTACTGGCCTGGACAGATGATCCGCAAGACCCCAACTACGCGCGTTGCCATGCCGCACTCGAAGTGCTGCAGAACAGCCGTGATGCCAAAGGACGCACGTTTACTGTGCACAAAATGCCGATCCCGGGACCGCTGTTCGCCACTGAAGACGAGTGTGCGGGTGTCGATCCGGTGGCCGGTAGCCAGGAGCGTAACCCGTCGGTTCGCCTGGCCGGGTCCTACGTCAACTTCCTGATCGTCAACGGCGGCATCATTGCGCCGAGCTTCGACGACCCGGCAGATGCCGAGGCTAGAGCGATTCTGGCGCGGGTGTTCCCGGAGCATGAAGTGGTCATGATCCCGGGCCGCGAGATGCTTTTGGGGGGCGGCAACATCCACTGCCTGACCCAGCAGCAACCGGCACCGTTCAAGGGCTGAATCCAAGCCATAAAAAAACCCGTCTTCGGACGGGTTTTTTTATGGGCGGGCGACGATCGGCGAGGCGCGCTGGCACATCTCTTGTATTTGTTTTGCATTGTATTTCAAGCGGATAGGGCAGCGTCGTTCTGTCACAAAGTTTGAGTAGTTTGCCGCTCACGGCCCAGGGAGTATGTGTCGAAATGAATGCAGTAAGTGAGCCGGCTTCGCCCTCATCAGCAGTGAATCACGAGGCCCTTCAGCGGGTAGCCCAGTGGTTGAAAGACAATGGAGCAATCCGCGGCAGGAAGTCCGATCAGCGCCGCTCGTTGCTGGCCCGTTACCCGACGGGGCTGATCACCGACGCAGAGCTTGAAGCGCTGCTGGGTGTCTGGCACGGCTGAGTGGTATCTGCCAAGAACAAGCCCGATTTCTGAATCGGGCTTTTTTTCGGGTGCTAGTTAAGTACAGCTGTCGGTCAGGCGCGTTCTTGCAGAATGAAGCGGCAGGCGATTCTGCCTTCATTGACACAAGGAAGTAGTTCTATGGCCACTCATCGAGAAAAATCTTTCATAGCTACCGTCTCGTCGGAGATCGGGACGCTTGGACATTTCCGGCAGTTGCATGCGGAAAGTCTTGTAGATCCATTTACCAGGGACACGTGGGCCTTTACTCCCTCTTTTGCTCCCCATTTTCTCGGCCATATAAGTGAAGACAGACCTGTACAGCCATTGCAATGGTATTTCCGGTCGACCGACGCCGGTTATGTGATTTACACGAGAAGCGAACATTTTTTCGGTAGCTACATCGGTTATGGCGCCGGCTACTTTGGTGCTTTCAGCACGAAAGCGCAAAGCCGATCCAGGTTCCGCTTCGAGCCTGTCGTTGGTGAAGAAGGCAGGCATGGGGTAGTGATCGGAGAAGGGGATGAGGTAATCACCAGGCTGGTCTCACTGGACACAGGCGAACCGCTTTGCCTGCGGGAAGATCTCTTTAAATATCGAAGTTCGAAAAGCTGGCAGTCAAAGCGCTGTAGCTACATTGCCGCTGATGGCGGTGAACCGCTCCACCTGCGCCTCAAAATCGTTCAGACCCATGCACCTTACCTGGATAATCCTGATGAAGTCTGAAGGCGCAACCGCCTGCTATGGCGTTGCTTGCGCTTGGGTATAGAGAGCAAGAGCGGCAAACCGAATGTTTGCCGCCCTTCCCGGTCGGGAAAAATCAGAAACTATAGGTACCGGTAACCACCAGACTGCGTGGATCACCGAACTGGATCTGCGCGGCGCTGGTGGCCGAGCTGTAGTAGGTCTTGTCGGCGATGTTGTTCAGCGCCGCGCGCAGGTCCCAGTCCTTACTGCGGAAGCCCGCCAGGGCGTCCCAGCGGCCGTAGCCTGGCAGTACGGCGGTGTTCTGGTTGTCGGCGTAGCGTTCGCCGACCAGGGTCAGGCCGGTTTCACCGTACCAGCCCATTTCCGGCTTCCAGGTGACGAACAGACTGCCGTTGCGTTTGGCGACGTCACTGACACGGTTGCCTTCAAAACCATTGTTGTCCTCGACAATGGTTGCATCCTGAATACCGATACCACCGCGCACATACCAATTGCCGACGATGTTGCCGGTAGCCGTCAGCTCCACGCCGCGCGAGCGTTGCATGCCGGTAAGCAGGGTGATGCTCGGGTTGTTCGGATCGCTGGTGCGACGGTTGTAGAGCTCAAGTTCGTAGATCGCCAGGGTGGTGCTCAGGCGCTCGTCGAGCCAGTCGCTCTTGACCCCGATCTCCTTCTGGCGAGTCTCTTCCGGGCTGGTTTCGTTGCTGTTGCCGGCCGCACCCGGGGTGATACCGATCAAGCCACCGCCTACCGGCGAGAAGGTCTTGCTCCAGGAGGCATAGAAGGAGTGCTCTTTCCACGGTGAATAGACCACACCCAGGCGTGGGCTGGTGCTGTTGCTGTCCTGCTTCTCGGAAATGCCCTTGATCTTGTTGGTGGTCTCCACTTCGAACTGGTCGAAGCGCACACCGGCCAGCACCTGCCACTGATCGTTCAGGCGTAATTGATCCTGGATGTACAGGCCACGGCTATCGACCACGGTGTGGTTGTTGCTCGATAGCGCCATTGTGCCGTTGTGCTGCAGATGGCGGTTGGGGTTGTCCAGGTCCACGCTTGGCACCGGGCTGGCACCGGGCCCCTTGGTGGCGGCGTTGTAGAGCATTGGATCGCGGCGCTGGTTGCCGAACTCAATGCCGGTCAGCAAGGTGTGCTGCAGGCCGAAGGTGTCGAAGTCGCCTTCCAGCTCGAGGTTGTTGAACAGGTTGCGAGTGTTGAGGTCTTGCTGCCAGCGTTGCCGGGTGACCTGATTGGTCTTGGCGTTGTAGCCGGTCTGGTAGGTATTGTCGAAGTCGCTATTGAGCTTGAACAGGCCCAGGGTGTGGCGCACCTGCCAGTTTTCATTGAGCTGGTAGTTCAGGCGCGAGCGCAGCGATTGCGCCTTGTCGTCGATGAAATCGCGCTGAGTGTCGCCGTAGGTGGTGTCGCGACCGACATCGGCCGGGCGGCCATTGACACTGGGGATGCCACGATCAGGGGTACGGTTGTAGCGGCTGTATTCGTATTGCACCAACCAGTTGAGGTCCGGGGTCAGCTGCCAGCTCATGGACGGGGCGAACAGCTGGCGGCTGCCGTCGATACCGTCGCGGAAGCTGTTGTTGTCCTGGTTACCCATGTTCAGGCGCAGGCTGATGTTTTCCGACGGATCGGCACTGAGGTCGGCGTACAGGCTGCGCAGGTCTTCGCTGCCGCCTTGCGCTTCGATGGTCGAGCGCCGGCCGGCTTCCGGCATCTTGCTCACGCGGTTGACGATCCCGCCTTGGCTGCCGCGTCCGTAAAGCACCGCAGCCGGGCCCTTGAGCACTTCGATGCGCTCGATGTTATGCAGGTCGCGCACGTACTGGCTATCGTCGCGGATACCATCCAGGTAGAAATCGTTGCTGGCATCGAAGCCGCGGATGCGCACGCTGTCGAAGCGGGTGTCGGCACCGTTGCTGACGTTGGGGATGCCGCTTAGCGCCTTGCCCAGATCGCTGGTGCCGTAGTCCAGGACGTTGCTGGTTTTCACCGAGTCGATAGCCTGGGGAACGTAGCGGGCCGGGGTGGAGGTACGGGTAGCGGTACTGACTTCCTTGACCCGTGGATCATCGCGATCACGATCGCTTTCGGCGGTCACCGAAACTTCAGGCAGGGTGGTTGTGGCGGCCAGCGCCAATCCGGAACTCAGAAACAGGGACACACCCAGGGTCAAGGGTGACAGGCGGCAAGGGGCAGGCATCAAGGACATCCGAAGGGGGTTGGGTAGCAGACGAAAAGGGGAGTGAAATTTTGCGCGGATGATAATGCTTGCTATTTACTTGTGTTAATCGTTTCTCATTTGCTCTTACTGTTTTGTATTTCAAATTGTTGCGGTGGTGCCTGTCTGCGGCGATTTGACTCAATTATCAATCCAAGTTCACGAATTTTTGACATGCTGATCCGCACACGGATAGGATTCGGTCAACGCCTGTAGGCCCATAGGCCAAGAGTCCAGAATAAAAGGCCCGCTGCGATCACTCGCAGGCGGGCTTTTATTTTTTGACCCGCGAGCGTCAACCCACGCAGGGGGCGTGGTTTTTGGCGTAGGCCACAGAGCGTATTTGACTACGTAATAAGGAAAATAAAATGTTGAAAACCAGGATCAGCCTGATCGCGCTGGGGCTTATGGCGGCGACTCAGGCTTCGGCCAATGACCAGGCCTCTTCAAAGGGCTTCATCGAAGACAGCAGCGCCAGCCTTTTGCTGCGCAACGCTTTCATCAACCGCGACAAGAAGCACGACACCCAGGATCAGCGCGAATGGGGTCAGGCCTTCATCGGTAAATTCTCCTCCGGCTTCACCCAGGGCACCGTCGGTGTCGGTGTGGATGCTTTCGGTCTGTACGCTGTGCGTCTGGACGGTGGTAAGGGTCACAACGGCGGCGCCGGTATCGACTTCTTCAAACCAGCAGATGGCGACTCGCCAAGCAACCCGCAAAATTCCCCGCACAACCTGGCCCGTGGTGGCGCCGCGGTCAAATTCCGCGTCTCCAACACTGTACTGAAGTACGGCGACCAGATGCCGGAACTGCCGGTACTGCAATACGACGACGGCCGCCTGCTGCCAGAGAGCTACACCGGTACCCTGATCACCTCCAAGGAAATCCAGGGCCTGGAACTGAACGCCGGCCGTTTCACCCAGGAAGCGCGTAAAAGTGCTGAAGGCCGTGACAGCGGTGGCCTGAAGTCGATCAACGTATTTGGCGGTAGCTACAAGTTCACCGAGAACCTGTCGGCCTCCCTGTACGGCTCCGACGTCGAAGACGTGCTGAAGAAGCAGTACCTGGGCGTCAACTACGTTCACCCGCTCGCGTCTGACCAGTCCCTGACCCTGGACTTCAACGGCTACAAGACCAAACTGGATCGCGAGTTCGCCACTGACGACCGTCGTGACAACACCATCTGGAGCCTGGCGGCAACTTACGGTTTCGGCGCGCACTCGGTGACCATCGCGCACCAGCGCAGCACCGGTAACACCGGCTACAACTACGGCTTCTACCAGAACGCCGGTGGCGTGGGTGATGGTGGTTCGACCATCTACCTGGCCAACTCCTACTGGTCTGACTTCAACAACGAAGACGAGCGTTCCTGGCAGCTGGCCTATGGTCTGGACTTCGGCGCCTTCGGCGTACCGGGCCTGACCTACAAAGTGGCCTACGTGCGTGGTGACCACATCAACACCCGTGGCTTCGGCGAAGGTGAAGAGCGCGAGATCTTCAACCAGTTCAAATACGTAGTTCAGGAAGGCCCGGCCAAGGACCTGTCCGTCAAACTGCGTAGCTCGTTCCTGCGTACCGACACCAGCATGCGTCAGGCCGAACTCAACGACGACGGTAACGAAGTCCGCGTGTTCATCGAGTACCCGATCAGCATCCTCTGATTGCTGTTTGCGTCTCCAGCAACCCCGGCCTAGGCCGGGGTTGTTTCTTTGTGGCGTAGCACCGGCTTGATTGCCGGCGCCTCACCCGTCTCTGGCTCGAAACTGTCGCTACGAGCCATCCGCCACATCCGTGCATAGAATTCACTGTCGATCGAGCCGCTGAGCAACTCACCGGGCTTGAGGAACACATGCAGCTGGGAAAACAGGCGGATTTCGCTGGCGCTGATGCGCCGGACCAGGTGTTTAGGCTTGAGCTGTGACGGATGCTCAAGACCTGCGGCGGCGAGCATCTCGGCCAGGGCATGCAGGGTGTTGCGGTGAAAACTGTAGACGCGCTCGGCCTTGTCCGGCACCACCAGTGCGCGTTGTCGCAGCGGGTCCTGGGTCGCCACCCCTGTGGGACATTTGTTGGTGTGACAGCTCTGCGACTGGATGCAGCCAATGGCGAACATGAAACCACGCGCCGAATTGACCCAGTCCGCACCGATGGCCAGTACGCTGGCGATATCGAAGGCACTGACAATCTTGCCGCCCGCACCAATGCGCACCTTGTCGCGCAGGTTCAGCCCCACCAGCGTGTTGTGTACGAACATCAGCCCTTCGCGCATCGGTACGCCGATGTTGTCGCTGAACTCACGCGGTGCGGCGCCGGTACCGCCCTCCTTGCCGTCGACGACGATGAAGTCCGGAACAATGCCGGTCACCAGCATGGCCTTGGCGATGCCCATGAATTCCCAGGGGTGGCCCAGGCAGAACTTGAAGCCCACCGGTTTACCGCCAGACAACTCGCGCAATTGCGCAATGAACTGCAACAGCTCGACCGGCGTGCGAAAGGCACTGTGCGCTGCCGGTGAGATGCAGTCCTCGCCGACCTCCACCCCGCGGGTAGCGGCGATCTCGCTGCTGACCTTATGCCCGGGCAGTATCCCGCCATGTCCAGGCTTGGCACCCTGACTCAGCTTGATTTCGATCATTTTCACCTGCGGGTCGCGGGCCTGCTCGGCAAAACGTTCGGGGTCGAAACGGCCAGCGGCGGTGCGGCAACCAAAATAGCCGCTGCCGATTTCCCAGATCAGGTCACCGCCGTGCTCACGGTGATACGGGCTGATACTGCCTTCCCCGGTGTCATGGGCGAAGCGGCCGCGCTTGGCCCCTTGATTGAGCGCGGCAATGGCGTTGGCGCTGAGGGCGCCGAAGCTCATGGCCGAGATATTGAAGATCGAGGCGGAATAGGGTTGGCGACACTGCGGACCACCGATTGCGATACGGAACGAGGCGGGATCCGGGGTTTCCGCTGGCAGCATCGAATGGCTGATGAACTCGAAGCCGGGTCGGTACACATCGTTGAGCGTACCGAAGGCTTTCTCGGCGCTTTCATTCTTGGCCCGGGCGTAGACCAGCGAGCGCTGGGCGCGCGAGAACGGCAGCTTGTCGTCATCGCCCTCAAGCAGGTACTGGCGAATTTCCGGGCGGATGGTTTCGATCAGGTAACGGATGTTGCCCAGAATCGGATAGTTGCGCCGTACCGCATGGTGGCTTTGGCGCAGGTCGTTCAGGCCAACCAGGCTGAGCAGGGCGCAGATCAGGGTGAAGGGCCAGAGCCAGGCATGACTCGCAAGAAAGGGCAGGCTGATGCAGGTGAAGAGCAGGCAGCCGGCCAGACAGGCGTAGCGGCTGGGAAGCGAAGCTTTCATGAATCTTCCACTGATATGAGAGATCCTGCCAAGGATAGGGCAAGCGCCCGGGCGGAAAACCCGTGAAATCAGTAAAAGACTTTTATCCCCGGCGTGCTTGCAAGGCTGGCCTCGGCGGGTTAGTTCGCTGCCTACTGAACCTGACTCCGGCACTTGCATAACTGCCGCTTGCAGCACCCGTGCTAAAAGGCATTTCCAGTATTTGCCAAGTGAAGCCACACCATGCCCGCTACCCGCGCAGCACCCACGGCACAGGGCTTTGGCCTGCTGTGCCTGGCCAGCTATCTGCTGTCGTTGTCCTACGGTTCGACGTTTTTGCTGTCGCTGTTGGTCAGCAGTCGTGGCGGTAACGAACAGGACGCCGGGCAGATCATTTCGCTGGCCATGCTCAGTACGGTAGTCGCCGTGCTGGGCAGTGGTCACCTGGCCGATCGCCTGGGTTCGGCGCGGGCCATCGCGCTCTGTGCACTGTGCTTGGTGACGGCGTGCCTGGGTTTTGCCCTGGTGCCTGGCACAGGCAGCGGGTTGATGGTGTGTGGCCTGATCCTCGGCCTTGGTTGGGGAGCGTTTTACACCCTGGGGCCAATCCTGGTCAGTGAGCGGGTCGATGCCCAGCGGCGCACGCACAGCTTTGCCCTGCTCTCGGGCAGCATGATGAGCGGGATCGGTTCCGGGCCGCTGGTCGGCAAGCTGGCCAGCGTTTTCGATCTGCCGGTACAGACTGCGTTCTACACCGCAGCCCTGGCCGCGCTGTGCGGCTTGCTGATTTTCAACCATCTGGCGCGACTGCCACGTCCGGCTTCGAGCCCGGTCAGCATCAGTCGCCGCGCCTGTAACGAGGTACTGGGTTCAAAGGCGCGCTGGCCGATTCTCATGGTCGGCCTGGGCGGTGCGATCTTCGGTGGCCTGGGCAGCTTCCAGACTTCCTATGCAGCGGGGCGTGGCCTGGACTACTCGTTGTTCTTCGTTGGCTTCATGAGCGCGGCGATCAGTTGCCGGTTGCTGATCGCCGGCTGGGTGGTCAAACGCGATGCCTATCGGGCGTCGTGCCTGCTGTCGGGCTTTATCGTCCTGGCGGTACTGGCCTTGGGCTGGGGCGTAGAGGGCAACCTGGGTTACTTGCTGGCAGCGGCTTTGCTGGGCGTCGGTTATGGCCTGAATTATTCAGTGATCAACGGCCTCGCTGCGAACCAGGCACCGCCCGGGCACACCCCACAGGCCTTGCTGTTGTTCAGCCTGGCGTACTTTCTCGGGGTGTTCGGCTTTCCCTGGCTGGCGGGCCACTTGATTGTCAGCAAGGGTACCGAGGCGATGATGGTCAGCTTGCTGGTTGTGGCTCTACTCAACTGGGCGATCAGCGTCGGCCGTCTGTACGGACGCCGACGCGCGCTGGCACTGTCGGTGCCAGGCTGAGCCATTACTGCCCGGGGGCGATAGCGAACATCAGCTTGTCGCCTTCGAGGTACACCACGGCTTCGTGGCCCAGAACATCCACCGGAACAGCCGAAATCGCTTCATGCTCGGGGACGATCTTTTCAAGTGTCTTGTTCTGTAGATCAACACGCCAGACACAGGCAAAGTCGCCGCTGTTGTCGAAGTACAGCACCGGCCGGGTTTCGTTCCACACCGGATTAACCAGGCTCCAGCCCTTATCATTCTTGTCCATCACCTGGTCGTAAGCGTTCGAGTCGTACTCGTAGGGGTAGTACAGCCGCAGGTGGTAGTTTTCGACGTTCAGGTCATTGGCGATCCGCGCCTTGGAAAAGCGTTTGCTCCCGGATTCAGCGGAAAACAGCTGCGTTGAAGGTTGTGGCTCGGCCTTGGAACCCAAGGTATAGGCCATGCTTTGCTCGGCTTCGCCCTTCACGCGATGACGGTAGTAGAACACCCCGTCGATGATGCCGGCAAAGCGCTCGCCCTGATCATTGGCGCCGATCTTGTTCCAGCCACTGAAACGAATGTCACGGACAATCGGATGAAGGCCTGGGCGGGCGTCGGAGTACTCATACAACGAGCCGAAGTAGCGGCGCTCATAGCTATTGCCAGGGCTGCGGATAGTCTGGTCCAGGTGCTCGCCAACAAAAATCACCACGTTGAGCACACCGTCCAGGGTTGCCACGTCAACCACCTGGGCATAGTCGACGCCCTTGACCTGCGGGAAGGTGGCCAAGGCAAAGCGTTGCCAGGCTGCATCCTCGATCTGCAGGTAGGGTTGCTGGTCCTGTGCAGGCTTTAGCGCAGGTGTCTCGGCTTGAGGGTTGGCCGGCACCGGTGTGAGCCGTGAAATCTGTTGATCGTAAGCCTCCTCAATGCACGGGACCGCCGCGCAGCGATTGCGTACCTCACGCAGCCATTGCCTTTCCAGCTCACGGAAAATCTTCAGGTGTTGCAGCGGACGATAGTGCTCATTGAGCAGATCATCCTTGGCCGACAGTGAGGGTGTGGTGCAGATGGCAGTTTCCACCAGCGTTCGGGCTTTACTGCAGTCGAAACTGGCGGCAAAGGCAGCAGGGCTGGTCAGACAAGCGACGATCAGGGCGGGCAGCAGGCGCGTAAAGGCTTTCATCAGACATCCATGTGCACAGAAGCGGGTGGGGGATGATAAGGCAGAGTCTACAGTCACGGCAAAATCGCGGCCTGACGAGCGTCACGGCTATCCACATTTTTATTGATCCTGGTTAATTTTTGTACAAAGCCCTTGCCTAGACTGTCGGCTCTCCACCCTTGAAGGGGAAATGGCATGACGATTATCGTGACCGGCGCCGCCGGGTTTATCGGTAGCAATCTGGTACAGGCCCTCAACCAGCGCGGCGAAACCGAGATCATCGCTGTTGACGATCTGACTGACGGCGACAAGTTTCGCAACCTGGCCGACAGCGAAATTGCTGACTACCTCGACAAGGACGACTTCCTTGAGCGCTTTGCCCGCGGCCAGTTCGGCAGAGTCCGCGCCGTGCTGCACCAGGGCGCCTGCTCCAGCACCGTCGAAGGCGACGGGCGCTTCATGATGGACAACAACTACCGCTTCAGCCGCGACCTGCTCGAAGCTGCCCAAGGGCTGCAAGTGCCGTTGCTGTATGCCTCGTCGGCGGCGGTGTATGGCGCCGGGCGGGACTTTCGCGAACAGCGCGAAAGTGAGCGGCCACTGAACGTTTACGGCTACTCCAAGTTTCTCTTCGACCAGCGTGTGCGCAGGCAATTGCCAGCCGCGCGTAGCCAGATCGTCGGCCTGCGTTACTTCAACGTCTACGGCCCGCATGAACAGCACAAAGGCGCGATGGCATCGGTGGCCTTGCACTGCTTCAACCAGTACCAGGCCCATGGCAAGGTCAGCCTGTTCGGCAGCTACGGTGATTACCCAAGTGGTGGGCACCTGCGTGATTTCGTCTCGGTGGAGGATGTGGTCAAGGTCAATCTGTTCTTCCTTGAACGCCCGCAGCTCAGCGGCATTTTCAATGTCGGCAGCGGTCGTGCCCAGCCGTTCAACGACGTTGCCCTGGCGGTGATCAACCGTCTGCGTGAACAGCAGGATCAGCCGCCGTTGTCACTGGAGATGGCCTTGCTTGAAGGCATTCTGGAGTACAGCGAATTTCCCGAGCATCTGCGTGGCAAGTACCAGTGCTATACCTGCGCCGATCTTGAGCGTTTGCGCGCTGTGGGCTACCAGGCGCCGACGCTGACGGTTGGGCAGGGTGTGGCGCGTTACTGTGACTGGTTGCTGGGGCTCGAAAGTCCGCCGCCGATGTAGGACCTCCACATCGCAAAATGCTGCAGCACTTCGCAGCGAGAGGGCGTCACGGCCTTTGTCATATTGCGCTGTCACTGGCTCTAGCGAATTAGCTCGTCTGGGTGTCGGTGGGTACAGTGTTGATGAATGTCGGCTGGTGGTTATAATAACTACCAATCGGCTGGTCAGGGACGACTATGAATAGCCGACAACTCATTGCTCAAATTGAAGCTGACGGCTGGTATCTGGTGAGAATCAGAGGCAGCCATCACCATTTCAAGCATCCGGTAAAGCCTGGCCTGGTGACGATCCCTCACCCGAAGAAGGATCTCCTGGCCAGGACGGCGAGCAGCATACTGAAACAAGCCCAGCTCTGATGTGTAGAGCTGAAGAGGATCTCAAGATGCTTTTTCCTATTGCGATTCTTCCCGGTGATGAGCAGCACGCTTGGGGAGTTGAGGTTCCAGACATTCCGGGCTGCTTCTCTGCGGGGGATGATCTTGACGATGCCATGGCAATGGCGCGCGAAGCCATCGAAGGTCACCTTGAGATGCTTGCCCAGGACGGGCAGATGATTCCCAAAGCCAGCAAGGTGACCACCCACGCGACCAATCCAGCGTTTGCAGGATGCACTTGGGCGGTGATTGATATCGATATCACCAAGTATCTGGGCAAGGCTGAAAAGCTGAACATCACGTTACCGGCTTATTTGCTCAGCCGTATCGATGCTTATGTGAAAAGCCATCCTGAGCAGAAGAGCCGATCAGGTTTTTTGGCAGAGGCTGCGTTGAAGGTTCTGCAGAGTTCCTGATCAGGTCTGAGCAGGAAAAGCTACAAACAAAAAAGGCCCACCTTTCGGTGAGCCTCTTTTTTACTGCGTATGGTGCCGGCACCAGGAATCGAACCCGGGACCTACTGATTACAAGTCAGTTGCTCTACCATCTGAGCTATACCGGCACAGGGGCGTCATTATAGCGATCAGTTTGCGTCTGTAAACTACTTCTGCAAGATTCCTCGCAATACCTGTTTTCAACAGACATCACGAGGCATTTTCTTACCAGCCGCGGTGCAATGTCGTGGCGTCGGGTTCGGCTTTGCTCGGGTCGAACAACATCGGCTTGTGATCGTGGCAGCCGCGCTTGTTGCAGTGCATGTAGGGCTGGGCCGGCAGGCCGTTGTCGCCCAGGACCTGCATCTTTGGCATGTCCCAGCCAGCGTCCGGCGTGTAGCTTGAGCTGCTGCAACCGGCCAGGGTCAGGATGAAGGTGAGCAAGGCAAGTGAGCTGAGTGTGTTCACGGTGAATTCCGTTTTCCGAAGGTTTCAGTCTTTGTTGAGAATGCGCTGGATAGTGCCGCCGCAGGCCTGGTAGCAGCTGTCGTAGTCATTGCCACAGCTAAAGCTTGAGCCACTGCTGTACGGGTAGCTGGGGTAGTAGCAGCTGTTACGTGCGTCTTTTTTGCTCTTGCCGGCCTGGCAGTATTGGTAGCTTCTGAGGTTGGCCTGGTACAGGGCCTGCTCGCTGTTCTCTTGCAGGCGGGCCATCTGTTTGCAGTGGTTGCGTTCGCTGGCGCAGCTGTTGATGCAGTTCATGCCCATCGCGCTGGGCGGGGGCGAGTATCTATAGGTGTAGCCGGGGCCGCAGCCGCCGAGCAGGGCGACAGCCAGGAGCAGCGCAACGCGCCACTTGAGTGAATTGCTCACGAGTTACCACGTCCTTGGTCATTGGAACGGATCTCATTGGACCAGCGTATTCGGTTGGTGCCGCCCGTGGGAGGGCAGACAGGATGTTTACAGCGGATTCCATTCTCTAAAAGAGGGGGACACGCTCGATGGTGCCGCCGCAGGCCTGGTAGCAACGGTCGTAGTCGATCTCACAAGTATATTTCTCGCTGTTTTGCGGGTATTGCGGGCTTCTGCAGTCTTTATAGACTTCCTTGTCGCTCCTGCCGACCTGACAGCGCTCGTAGCTCTGCACTTCGCTGTCATATATGACCTTGTCGTGCTTGTGCTGCTGTAGTCTCAAGTAGGTACAACTTTTAACTTCCCTGGTGCAGGTGTTGAGGCAGTTGACGTCCGTCAGCTTGGCTGGTGGCGTGTACTTATGGATGTAGATGGGGCCGCAGCCGCCAAGCAGGCTCGCAACCAGAAGCAGTGCAGCGCAACACTTGAATGAATTTCGCATGAGTCAGCCGTTCCTTGGTCATTCCTCGCTGAACTCCAGCAGGTCACCTGGCTGGCAGTTCAACGCTCGACAGAGTTTTTCCAGGGTTTCAATTTTGAAACCCTTGATCTTGCCGTTTTTCAGCAGCGACAGGTTCGCTTCCGTAATCCCGATAATTTCGGCCAGATCCTTGGATCGGATCTTGTTTTTGGCCATGACCACGTCGAGGCGGATGATTATCGGCATAGAGGGAAGCTAGACATAACAGTTGTGTTCATCGCTGATGGTTTTGGCGTCACGCATGAGGAGTGAAAAGGCACAGAGCAATATCCCTTTCATGATCTCGTAAACCGCCACGGATGATACACCGATCGATACGCTGAAGCTTCTTTCCCCGGCCGGCAGGTCGATGGCAAAGGCCAGGCCCTGGAGGGTGCCGATCAGCGGCCAGAGCATTGGTGTGCAGATGCACAGCAGGCCTACCCACCACAGCAACTTGATGTTCGACGCGGTCCAGGTTTGCCCTTTGGACAGACGCATGAAGAACAGCCCGGTGAAGAACAGCGCCAGCACCGAGAGGCTGCTGGGGATCAGCTCAAGGGCCAGTACCAGGCTCAGGGCCAGGGTCGAGGGTTGATGGTCGGGTGCCAGCAGCAGTGGCATCTGATCGCCATAGCTTTGCAGGTAGGCGCTTTGTACCTGGGCCTTGTCGAATACCCAGAGCAGCAAGTTGCCGCCAAATTCGGCGATGGCGGTTGTCCAGGTGAGGAGGGCGGCGAATGCGCCGATCACTCGAAGGCGCGAGCGCGCATAGGCCACTGTTTTACTGTTCATGAATTGCCTCCGTTCGGTGTTGAGCGGTGGGCATTATTTTCTAGAAATTATCGTAATACAATAATTAATTGTTGTATTTGTTGGTGTGCGGCGTTTTGACTCATCGCGGGGCAAGCCCGCTCCCACAGGGTAATTGGCCCCCTGTGGGAGCGGGCTTGCCCCGCGATGGGTAATATAATTTACGAACCTTTCTGCAGCCTTTAAGGGCTTTCACCTGAATACGTGCTCAAAGACGCGAAATTTAATTAGTCATTTTCTATCGATTTGACTTTAACGATGCTTTGAGCTAATTTGTTGTTCATTATGTTGAACACTAAAGCGTTTCTGCTCCCCACCTCTCGTCTGGCTTCCCGTGAAAATCACTGGACCGGCGGTCTCTAGCGCCTCCCCCGACAAATAGCCTTTTCTTTCTTTTTGTCTGTAGCCGTCGCCGTTTGTGCGCCGGGTTTGTGTCGCCCGTGGGAGGGCATCATGCGTTCCTGGATCTATCTGTTTATCGCTATCACCGCTGAGGTGATAGGCACCGCATCGATGAAATTCGCCGCCACTGAGCACCCGGTGCTTGGCCATGGCTTGATGTACGCGATGATCGGTCTGTCGTACTTCTTCCTGGCCCTGGCAGTAAAACGTGTACCGGTCGGCGTGGCTTACGCGCTGTGGGAAGGCATCGGTATCGTGCTGATCACTCTGATCAGCGTTACCTGGCTGGGTGAAAGCCTTGGCCTGCTCAAGGCTGCAGGCCTGGGTGTGATGATCGCCGGTATCCTGCTGATCAAGGCCGGTACCCGCCCGGCACCTGCCGAGCGCAACATGGGGGCCCTGCCATGCTAAGCATGAACTGGATTCCTTTTGCCTGGTTGGGCCTGGCTATCGTGCTGGAAGTTATCGCCAACCTGCTGCTCAAATACTCCGACGGCTTCCGCAAGCGTGGCCTGGGGATTCTGTCGATTCTCTGTGTGCTGGCAGCGTTTACCGCGCTGGCCCAGGCTGTTCGCGATATTGAACTGTCGCTGGCTTATGCCATCTGGGGCGGCTTCGGCATTCTCGCCACTGTGGCGATGGGTTGGGCACTGTTTGGCCAGCGTCTGGCCGGGCGTGGCTGGTTGGGCCTGGTGCTGTTGCTGGCCGGTATGAGCCTGCTGAAACTGGCCTGATTTGCCTGCTTAGAGCAAATCGCTAAAGCGCTTATGCACAACGCACGTGCCAGCCAGGCAGTACATGCGTCGGAGCGACGCAGGCCATTGGTCTTTGCGCAAATGGCTGTTTTTGCTGGCGATAAGCCGCTGGATAAAAAACCACCAATCACCGAAAGCGCTTGGATCCAAGGATTTTCAGGGTTTTTTCAAAAGGTTGCCCACAGACTTATCCACAGGCTGCACACAGTTGGCAGCGGCTACTGGCGTTCGGCCAGAAGCATCAGATTGCGCGGTGTCAGCGGTTGCTCGCAAAACACTCCCAGCTGCACCCGGTAGCCTTGCTCCTGCAAGTACAAGCCGCGGTCCAGCACCAACCACATCTCCAGCGGGCGCCGGAACAGATTGCGCAGCAGCTCCAGGTTGCGTACCTCGGCCAGGCGCTGCCAGCCCTTGGCCTGCAATGCCTCCCAGTCGGGGGCATGGTCAATCTGCAGGTCTTTGCGGGCAGCCAGATCCCGGCAGTAGTCGGCAAAGGGCTTGTGCAGCCAGCTGACCGGCAATGACGGAGTCGGCAAATACTCATCGTTGCCGCGCAGCTGGCGTTGCAGCAGATCGAATCCCAGGCGCCTGGCCATCGACTCGTCGCGCTGGCGTCGTACCCGCGCGCCAGCGGTAACGGTTTCACTCAGGGGCAACCCCAGATCATCAATGGACAGCTGCAGGCCTGAAGCAATGGCAGCAGTGGACATCGGCTGGTACTGCGCTGCCTGAATGCGGTTGTAGCAGCAAGGTGCGATGGCCAGCTGGCGGCAGCCCTGACGGCTGGCCAGTTGCATCAAGCGGACATGCAGATCACCGCAGGCATGCAGGGCCACCGCGGTATGTGCACTACTCAGGTGGCGATCGGCATCGTCGGCCAGCACGTCCTGCAACAGGTGCTGGCTGGGCAGGCCGTGATGCTGACTGAGCTGCTGGCCTGCTTCGACCAGTGCCGCGTCGTATTCCAGGCAGGTCAGATGTTGCCTGTCGGCCTGCAGCAGTCGTCGCCCGAGGTGGCCTTTGCCCGAGCACCAGTCGAGCCAGTGTTGCGGTTGGCGGGTAAAACCCAGATGGCTGGCAAACGCTTCGATCTGCTGCCACTTGCGCCCAGGCACGTCGACATTCAAACGATGGCCTGCCGAGGGCAGAGCGACTGTGGATAACTCACCGACCTCTGACAGCTGAGCGGCCAGGCTGGCCAACTGTGGAAAAGGCGCGGGGGCCTGCAATTGTTCGGGGTGATTGTGTGCTGCTTCCGCCTCGTTCAGCGAACGTTGCCGCAACCAGCTGGCCAGGGCCGGGTGCTCGGTCTCCCAGGGCAGGTGCAGCTGGGTGAAGGGGCGTGGTCGCCAAAGCGACTGGTGCTCGCGCAGGAAGCCGTCCAGGGCCTGGAAGCGGCTGAGCAACTGGTTATCTTCGAGCGGGCGGGCAGTGGTCATGGGCAGATACGAAAACGGGGCTGTGATCAGCCCCGTTATACAGGTTCAGCGACCCTGGCAGGCGTCGACGCGCAGCCAGCGTTCGAGTTGCTTGAACGCTTGCACCAGGAGGAACGAGATCAACAGATAGAACAGACCTGCGGCGAAGAAGATCTCCACCGGCAAATAGGTGCGGGCGATGATCGTCCGCGCCATACCGGTCAACTCCAGCAGTGTCACGGTACTCGCCAGGGCGCTGGCCTTGAGCATGAGGATCACTTCGTTGCTGTAGGCCGGCAGGCCGATCCGCGCTGCGCGCGGCAGCATGATGTAGAACATTGCTTTGGCCCTGGACATGCCCAGTGCCCGCGCCGCTTCGATTTCACCGCGTGGTATGGCCTGCAGCGCGCCACGCAGGATCTCGGCGATGTAGGCGGCGGTGTGCAGGGTCATGGTCAGCACGGTGCACCAGAACGGATCGCGCAAGTAGGGCCACAAGGCGCTGTTGCGCACGGCATCGAACTGCGCCAGGCCGTAGTACACCAGAAACAGCTGAACCAGTAACGGCGTGCCACGGAAGAAGAAGATGTAGCCGAAGGGCAGGGCGCGCACGTACCAGTGTCGGGAAGAGCGGGCGATACCCAGCGGAATGGCCAGGATCAGGCCGGCAATCACGGCGATGGCTACCAGTTCGAGGGTCAGTGTGGCGCCTTGGGCCAGGCGTGGCAGCCACTTGATGATGACTTCCCAGTTCATTGGTTAGGCCTCACGAAGCCGCGTGCGGCACGTTTTTCCATGAAGTGCATGCCGGTCATGGCAAGGATGGTCAGGCCCAGGTAGATAACCGCGGCGACCATATAGAAGGTGAAGGGCTGCTTGCTCACCGTCACGGCAATCTGCGAGTGACGCATGATCTCTTCCAGGCCGATCACCGATACCAGCGCGGTGTCCTTCATCAGAATCATGAACAGATTACCCAGGCCTGGGAGGGCGATGCGCCACATTTGCGGCAGGATAAGTTTGGAGAAAATCCGCCCTTTGGAAAGGCCCAGGGCCAGGCCTGCTTCACGGTGGCCCTTGGGGATGGCCAGGATCGCGCCACGGAAGACCTCCGTGGCATACGCGCCGAAGCACAGGCCCAGAGCGATGACGCCCGCAGCAAAGGCGTTGAGCTCAAGGCCGGGAATATTCAGGGCTTCGCCGAGCCGGTTCATCAGGCTGACGGTGCCAAAGTAAATCAACAACACCCAGAGCAGTTCGGGCACGCCGCGAACCAGCGTGGAGTAGAAGCCACCCAGCCATCGCAGGGGTTTGTACGGCGAAGTCTTGGCCAGGGCGCCAAGCAGCCCCAGTACCAGGCCCAGGCATAGGGCCGACAACGCGAGTTTGACGGTCATCAGCGTCCCGGCCACCAGGGCCGGACCGAATCCGTAGAGATCAATATTCATGGGCAGGTTTGTTCAAGGGACCGGCATCGCCCTCAGGGCGATGCCGGTCGGGGCGAATCAATAGATGCTGAACGGGAAGTACTTGTTGTTGATCTTCTCGTAGGTGCCGTCGGCAACGATTTCCTTCAGTGCGGCGTTCAGCTTGTTGCGCAGGTCATTGTCGCCTTTGCGCACAGCGATACCGACCTTGTCGCTTTCGTTCACCGGCTCGCCTTTGAACTCGTAGTTTTTGCCGGCTTCGGACTTGAGCCAGTCGTAGTTGGCGTACTTGTCAGCCAGCAGGGCGTCGACGCGGCCCGAGGTCAGGTCCAGGTAGGCGTTTTCCTGGGTGTCGTAAAGGCTGACTTTGAACTTGCCGTCCATGCCGCCGTGATCGTCGAGCCAGATAGCGGCCTGGGTGGCGCGCTGGGTACCAAGGGTCTTGCCGGCGAGCGACGCATCGTCAGTCTTGAAGTCGACGTTTTTCGGGGCGATGAACTGCTGCTTGTTCGAGTAGTACGGGTTGGTGAAGTCCACGGCCTGCTTGCGCTCGTCGGTAATCGACAGCGACGAGACGATGAAGTCGAACTTCTTGGCGTTCAGGGCCGGGATGATGCCGTCCCAGTCGGAGGTGACCACTTCGCACTCGACTTTCATCTTGGCGCACAGGGCGTCACCGATGTCTTTGTCGAAGCCGACGACCTGGCCGCTGGCATCCTTGTTGTTGAACGGCGGGTAAGCCGCCTCGATGCCCATCTTCAGTTTCTCGGCAGCCATTGCATTGGCCGAGAACACCAGCGTGGCGGCAGCGGCCAGGAGGAATTTCTTATAGGTCTGCATGCGTGTTGCTCCGTTAGCGGTTGCTGGACATGAATTGTTTACAACGCGCCGAGTTCGGGTTTTCAAAAACCTGCTGCGGCGTTCCCTGCTCTTCGACCAGCCCTTGGTGCAGGAAGACGACTTCACTGGACACCTGACGGGCGAAGCCCATTTCGTGCGTAACCAGTAGCATGGTACGGCCTTCTTCGGCGAGAGCGCGGATAACGTTGAGCACTTCCTGGACCATTTCCGGATCCAGGGCCGAGGTCGGCTCGTCGAACAGGATGACCTTGGGTTTCATTGCCAGGGTACGGGCAATGGCTGCGCGCTGCTGCTGGCCACCGGACAATTCGGCCGGGTAGCTGTGACGCTTGTTGTGGATCCCCACCTTGTTGAGCAGTGCCTCGGCATGCTCGATGGCTTCGACCTTGCTCTGGCCAAGCACGCGGCGTGGCGCCTCGATGATGTTGTCGAGGATGCTCATGTGCGGCCACAGGTTGAAATTCTGAAACACAAAGCCGATCTCGCTGCGCAGGCGATTGATCTGCTTGTTGTCGGCAGCCACCAGTTCGCCGTTCTTCGCGGCCTTGAGCCGGAGTTCTTCACCTGCCACCAGGATCTGGCCCTGATGCGGGTTCTCCAGCAGGTTGATGCAGCGCAGCAGAGTGGACTTGCCGGAGCCGGAGGATCCCAGGATCGAGATCACGTCGCCATCGCGTGCGGTCAGCGAGATGCCTTTGAGGATCTCCTGATCGCCGTAGCGTTTGTGCAGGTTGCGGATTTCCAGCGCGGGCGTGGCCTCAGCCATGTGCGGTCCTCATGTGTTCTGGTGCGCTCCTGCTGTTGGCGGCCTTCTTGGCGAGCGCCAAGCTAGCATAGCGGCCGAATGACAGCCAACAAGGTCGGGAGGGGCAAGCAGTTGCCAGGTGGGCGAGTGTCGCATCGCTGCAGCGGACTGTCGCGCGGATGACCACTTGCCCTCGTTTCCAGGGCCGGAGCCTTGATGAAAAAAGGCGCGATGGTGCCATTTTTGGCCAGTGCTGGGAAGTCGTTTCTGACCTTGGGTACAGCTTCGGGCCGTGAATGGCGGCTTTGGTTGTACCTGAGGGTTGCGCCTTTTTGTTTCTTCGATGTGCGTGAGGTGTTACCGCTGGATGATTTTGGTGCACCTGGGGCATTTGTAAGTGGGTATTTCAGTAATCGTGGTTTTCCGAGGGTTTTTGAGGGTCTTTCGGTCAGCTTCTGGCAGAAAGGCCTGTAAGCCTTGTTTGACGGGGGTGTGAGATATTTCGAACGAACGGTCATCGTGCTGGCGCGGATATTGCCTTATGGATCGGCAACAGGATGTAGCAATCTTTTTATCCAAGGCGCGCCTCAGGTCGCAGGATCAGAACGCAATTCTTGCAAAGGTAGTTTTATGAGCGGTACGCACAATTCCAATGACCTCGCTCAGGGGCTCAAACAACGGCATGTCACCATGCTGTCCATTGCTGGTGTTATCGGTGCCGGCCTGTTCGTAGGCTCTGGCCACGCCATCGCCGCCGCCGGTCCGGCCGTTCTGCTGGCCTATGCCGCCGCCGGTACCCTGGTGGTGCTGGTGATGCGCATGCTCGGGGAGATGGCGGTCGCCTCGCCGGATACCGGGTCCTTCTCTACTTATGCCGACAAGGCCATCGGCCACTGGGCCGGTTTTACCATTGGCTGGCTGTACTGGTGGTTCTGGGTACTGGTGATTCCGCTGGAAGCCAACGCCGCAGCGGCCATCCTGCATGCCTGGTTCCCTGATGTCGGCATCTGGGTCTTTAGTCTGGTCATTACCCTGCTGCTGACCGCGACCAACCTGTTCAGCGTGAAGAACTACGGCGAGTTCGAGTTCTGGTTTGCCCTGCTCAAGGTTATCGCCATCATCGGCTTCATTATTCTTGGCACGGCGGCCGTGTTCGGTTTCCTGCCTAACAGCCAGGTCAGCGGCGTCAGCCACCTGTTCGACACCCAGGGCTTCATGCCTAACGGTCTGGGCGCAGTGCTGGCAGCCATGCTGACCACCATGTTCTCGTTCATGGGTACCGAAATTGTTACGATCGCGGCAGCCGAATCCAAGGATCCGGGCAAGCAGATCTCCAAGGCAACCAATTCGGTGATCTGGCGGATCTTCCTGTTCTACCTCGTGTCGATCTTCCTGGTGGTGGCGCTGGTGCCATGGAACAGCAGTGAGCTGGCAGAAGTCGGTTCCTACCAGACCGTGCTGAACCTGATGGGCATCCCTAACGCCAAGCTGATCGTCGACATCGTTGTGTTGATCGCGGTAACCAGCTGCCTGAACTCGGCGCTGTACACCTCCTCGCGCATGCTCTTCTCCCTGAGCAAGCGTGGTGATGCACCGGCCGTGGCCCAGCGCACCACCTCCAGCGGTACCCCGTATGTTGCGGTGGTGCTGTCGACCGCAGCGGCGTTCCTGACTGTGGCTGCCAACTACGTGGCACCTGCCGCGGTGTTCGAGTTCCTGCTGGCAAGCTCCGGCGCCATTGCCTTGCTGGTGTATCTGGTGATTGCCATCTCGCAGTTGCGCATGCGCCGTCAGCGCATGGCGCGTGGCGAGAAGATCGCGTTCAAGATGTGGCTGTTCCCGGGCCTGACCTGGGCGACCATCTTCTTCATCGTCGCCATTCTCACCGTGATGCTGGTGCGTCCGGATCACCGTATCGAAATCATCGCGACCGGCTTGCTGTCGATTGCCGTGGTTGCGGCCGGCCTGCTGGTGGCGCGCAAGCGCAAGGCCGAGGCGGCTGGGCGTGCGGTGCTGAACAACTGATTCAGGGCTGTTGAAATGAAAAGGCCGCGATCCTCACAGATCGCGGCCTTTTTTATTGCTGCTGGCCTGGGTCAGCCAAACATCTTCTGTTGCTGCTTGGCCACCGCTTCCGAGGCCGAGATGTAGGCTTCCTGGAACTCGTCGCTTTCCAGCCAGGCCATGGTGGTGGCTTCGTCAGCCCCGTCCAGCCATTTGCGGTAGGCGCTGAAGACCATGACGATGTAGTCGGTGGCGTGCTCCTCCTTGTGGCCTTTGAGAACCAGGGCCAGCAGGGGATCGACCAGGAACACCGAAATCAAGGCCACCAGGCCGCCTTCCTGGGCTTGCTTCATCTTTTCGAACAGGGCGGTGTAGCTGCCCGAGTTCATGGCCTTGTCGAAGACCTGCTCGACGCTGGCGCTGGAGCTTTCGCCGGAGCTCTTGACCGCCTGGCCACTGCGCACCATGCGATTCTCGCGAGCCTTGGTGGCGGCGCGCTTGGCGCGTTTCTGCTGTTTGCTGTTGGAGGCCATCGGTGAATCCTGAGTCGTAAAATTTTGCGTATTGAAGCCTAGTTGGCAAAGAAACCCAAGTGCCGCCGACGGCCTTCGCTCAGGCGGGCTGTGCCAACTCGCCACGGTCTTCCTCGACAAGCACCCGTGCCGCGCGCTCAACCAGCAGCGGATCGGGCTGGTGGGCCACGCTCAGGTCCTTGCCCGGATAGTCGAGCGAATGCAGGAAGTGGCGGATGCAGTTGATCCGTGCGCGCTTCTTGTCGTCGGACTTGATCACCGTCCAGGGCGCGTCGGCAGTGTCGGTATGGAAGAACATCGCCTCTTTGGCGGCGGTGTACTCATCCCACTTGTCCAGCGACTTGATGTCGATGGGCGACAGTTTCCAGTGCTTGAGCGGATCGTCGCGGCGCGAGATGAAGCGGCGCAGCTGTTCTTCGCGGTTGACCGAGAACCAGTATTTGAACAGCAGGATGCCGCTGTTGCAGAGCATGCGCTCCAGGTCAGGTGCCTGGCGCATGAACTCCAGGTACTGCAGCGGCGAGCAGAAATCCATTACCCGTTCGACGCCGGCGCGGTTGTACCAGGAGCGGTCGAAGAAAACCATTTCACCGGCAGTCGGCAGGTGCTGGATGTAGCGCTGGAAGTACCACTGGCCCTTTTCCTGCTCGGAGGGCTTCTCCAGGGCGACGATGCGCGCGCCGCGCGGGTTCAGGTGCTCCATGAAGCGTTTGATGGTGCCGCCTTTGCCTGCCGCGTCACGGCCTTCGAACAGCACGACAATGCGCTGGCCGGTTTCCTTGGCCCAGCTTTGCACCTTGAGCAGTTCGATCTGCAGCTCGTGCTTGGCCTTTTCGTACTCCGCGCGGCGCATGCGGTTGCGGTAGGGGTAGCTGGCGGGCAGCTTTGCAGTAGTGCTGTCTTCGTTGGAACCGCGCGGGGCGGAGGCTACCTTCAGTGCGGCCGGTTGCTGGCTGATGGCGCTGATTTCACCGTCGGCGGTGGCAGTGCCGGGCTTGCGGGTGGTGCGTGGTCGCCGTGGGCGGCTGGTGCCGGGCGCGCGTGGCGGGGTCTGGCTGGTACTGGCCGATGTGTCTGAAGTCGGTGAGGGCAGAGGCAGGGCAGTGGATTCTTCGCTCATTGGGGGCCTGTTGGTTTTTTCGAATGTCCTTCAGGCAGCATACGGCAGTGTGGCAAGCGCGCACTGACGGTGGTCAACGCCCCGCTTTTTTATGGCGCAAACAAAAAACCCCTGAATCTCGCGATTCAGGGGTTTCGGTATTAGTGGTGCCCAGAGACGGAATCGAACCGCCGACACGGGGATTTTCAATCCCCTGCTCTACCGACTGAGCTATCTGGGCAACGGGGCGCATTAAAAGGCTTTTTCAGGTTTGCGTCAACGACTTTTTGAAAATTTTTTAAATTAATTCCGTCGCTTACGATTTTCCGGGGTTATTCGGCTGGTGGAACGTAGCCTTCGGCCTTTTCGAATTCCTGGCCGGAGAAGAACTTGTCCATCTCGCCCTGGAGGAATTTGCGGTCCTCGGCGTTCATCATGTTCAGGCGCTTCTCGTTGATCAGCATGGTCTGTTCCTTCTGCCAGTCGGCCCAGGCCTTCTGCGAGATGTGCTCGTAGATGTCCTGGCCCTTGGCGCCCGGGTACGGTGGGCGCTCCAGACCTGGCAGTTGTTCTTTGTACTTGCGGCACATTACGGTGCGGGTCATCGCGACTCTCCTGCAATCAAAACGTCGGCCGCGCGTTTCAGCAGTTTTTTCACCGGGGCGGCAAGGCCCAGGCGCGGCGGGGTGGCGAGGTTATACCAGAGCCAGTCGGCCTCGGCCACGTGGGCCCGGGTGTCATCGACCCGGACCAGCCATGGTTCGATGGCCAGCTGGAAATGGCTGAAGGTGTGCGTCAGGCTGTCCAGCGCCTGGCTGGCGCTGAGGCTCAGCCCGTGCTGGTCGGCCAGGTCGTCGAGCTGCTCCAGGTTGTCCAGCTCCGGCAGGCTCCACAAACCGCCCCAGAGCCCCGTGGAAGGGCGCCGGTAAAGCAGGATGGCACCTTCGCGGTTGGCCAGCAGCGGCATCAGCGTGCGCCGCTGTGGCAGCTCCTTGCGCGGTTTGGGTATCGGGTAGCGAATCTCCTGGCCGAGCATGTGCGCTTCGCAACCGAGCTTGAGCGGGCACAGCAGGCAACTGGGTTTGCTGCGGGTGCACAGGGTGGCGCCGAGGTCCATCATCGCCTGGGTGTAGTTATTGACCCGGGTGTGTGGGGTATAGCGTTCGGCATTGGCCCACAGGGCTTTGGCCACTTTCGGCTCGCCCGGATAGCCTTCCTGGGCGGTGTAGCGGGCCAGTACGCGCTTGACGTTGCCGTCGAGGATCGGCGCGCGCAGGCCCATGCTGATGCTGGCAATAGCGCCGGCGGTGGACAGGCCGATGCCAGGCAGCTCGGTCAGCTTTTCGACATCGCGGGGGAATTCGCCGGCGTACTGCTCGACGACGATCTTCGCGGTCTTCTGCAGGTTGCGCGCGCGGGTGTAGTAACCCAGGCCTGTCCACAGGTGCAGCACTTCGTCTTCAGGGGCTTCGGCCAGGGCCTGCACGGTCGGTAGCGCGGCCATGAAACGGTCGAAGTAATTGAGTACGGTGCTGACCTGGGTCTGCTGCAGCATGATTTCCGAAACCCACACCCGATAAGGCGTGATGCCCTGTTGCCAGGGCAGGTCATGACGGCCGTTACGGTCGTACCACTCCAGCACGGCGCTGGAAAACTGCTCAGGACTCATCGCTTGAACAACCCCTTGAGCGCATCTTTGAGTTCCGGGCTGACCTTGTCACCGAGTTTCTCGTCGATCTTGTCGCTGAGTTTTTCGCTGACTTTGTCGCCCGCCAGCTTGGCGGCGACTTTGCCCAGCGCATCTTTGTCCAGGCGGCAGGCTTTGGCGCCCAGCTCAAGCGGGCCGCGGCAGCGCAGCGGCAGTTCGAGGCCGACATAGCGCTCGCCGACCTGGCAGGCAGGGTCCGGCATGTCGCGTTTGTCGCCCTCGACGATCACGCCCACCCGGTAGTCCATACCCAATACACGCAGGTCGAGGTCGCCCTGACCATTGACCGTCAGACCGGGAATACGCGCCTTGAGGTCTGGGTTGCTGGCCACGCCATTACGCAGCACCAGGCTGCCTTTGAGCTCCTGGAAGGGCGTGTCCTTGCCGCGGGGTTCGCCGCTCAGGGCTTTGCGGTTGAGGGTGGCGATGGCCTGGCACAGCTGTTGTTCAAGGTTGGCGTTGACCAGGATGCCGTCGTTGATGACAAAGCTGGCGTTGCCATTGAGGGTGTCGACTAGCGCCTTCTGACTGTTGCCGGTGGCGGTCAGGTCGCTGCTCAGGGTCAGCAGGCCCTTGACCGGCGGGGTTTCGGTCTGGCTCTTGATGAAGTGCTCGACCGGCACCCGGTTGACCTTGGTGGTGAGGCCGATCTGCGGCACCGCCGGACGAACATCCAGGGTGCCCTTGCTTTCGAAGTCGCCGTCATACAGGCCGCCGCGCAGGGCTTCCAGGGTGATCAGGCCGCCCTGGCCCTGGGCTTTCAGGTGGGCGTTTTCGATCGGCAGTTTCTCCAGGGTCAGCAGGCCGAACGTCAGGTCAGCCTGCAGATCGAGCTGGCGCAGGCGATCGACCGGCAGCAGTTTGTCGTTGCTCCAGGCAACCTGGGTCGGGGCGTCGGGCAGCGGCGTGTTGCCGGCGCTGGCCAGGGCGCTTTGTTCCTTGCTCTTGACCTCGGCCTGGCGCGCTGCAGTGGCACTGGCCGCCGCTTCACTCTTGGCCGGCATGTAGCGGTCGGCGTCGAACTTGTCGGCTTTGAGCTGGATGCGCAGGGCTTGTTTGGCGAAGTCTTCGACCGCCAGGCGGCCACTGAAGGTGCTGTCGTCGAGTTTTACCGCCAGGTCTTCCAGGGCCAGGCTGGTGGGGCTGCCTTGCAGGCGGCTGACCAGTTCGAACTTGTTCAGCGCGCTGGCGTCAGCTGTGGCGGGCAGCGTCACGCCGACGCTGTCGAGGAAGGTACGCAGGTTGATCTGGGCGATCGACAGGCCACCCGTCAGTTGCGGGGTTTTGTCCAGGTCACGCAGGTTCAGCTCGCCGAGGGCGCGCAACTGGTTGGCCGAGAGTTTCAGGCCGTTCCATTCGGCGACGTTCGCCGCCAGGTCGACCAGCAATTGGCCCTGGGCAGCGAAGGTCAGGGTTTTGCCCTGCAGAGGCTCGCCCGAGGCTTCGCCGCTGAGCTTCATGTCTTCGAACTGGTAGCGCTTGAGGCGGCGGTCGAAACGCAGCTCGCCGTTGAGTTCCGTGCGTGCTTTGAGTACCGGTTGCCCGACGCTGACAAAGGCGGTCATTTTCAGCGGGATGTTCACCCCTTCGTGGACCGCGCCGGTGCTCAGCTGGATGCTTTCGGCGCCAAAGGTCTGACCGCTGCGTGCATCGCTGTACTGAACCCGGGCGTTGTTCACGGTCAGGCTGTCGATATCCAGCTTGACCGGACGCTCGTTGCTGTCGCTCTTGGTCTCGGCCTTGGCTTCGCCAGCAGGTGCGGGTGCGGCACCCTCGGCGGAGGCTGCTGCAGCGACCGGCAATGGCTTGCCGATGTCTTCCCAGTTGCCGTGGCCATTCTCGTCACGGCTCAGGCTGAGGTTCAGACCTTCGACGCGTACGTCGCTCATCTGCACTTCGCGGCGCAACAACGGCAGGACGCGCACTGACAGACCGAGCATCTGCAGGTCGGCAAACGGCACTTTCGGGTTGTTCAAAGTGGCGATGCTGGCTTCATGCAGCTCCAGCCCCAGCCAGGGGAACAGGCTCCAGCCGATGTCGCCATTGAGCGTCAGCTCGACGTGGGCTTTGTCGCGTGCAAGCTGGCGAATCTCGTCTTTGTAGTCGTTGGGATCGAAGAGGTGGGTCAGGGCAAATCCCAGAGCCACAATGATCAGCAACAACCCGAGAAGCACCAGCCCCAGGATTTTGCCGAACGCTTTCATGGGCGAGTCCTTGTAGTTCGATTCTAAAATTTAGCCGCAGAGTATAGCGCTGCGCTTGTCGTCGCTGGAGATGCTCAAGGTTTACTGAGGATTTCTCCTACAAGCGCTGGCTTGATTTGCTCAGGATTTCGACAGCGATGGGTATGACAGTTCCTTGCGCAGAGCAATCAGCTGCCGAACAAAAGACGATATCAGTTTGCTTTCAAAGGCAGAGGCTAATGCTACTCTTGCGCCGCTCACAGGCCCTTGTGCGGCGATTTGTCGCGTTTTATAGGGCAGCTGTGCCAAAAAACGATCAGTTGCCTATGTGCCAAGGTCGTGAGCCGTGAGCTGACCATCTCTACGCGGGGAACACAATAAATGAACAGCAGTATCACGGCAGGCACGTTAACCAGCAGCCCTGGTTTTCTGTCCAAGGAGCGGATCATCGCCGCGCCTGGTTTCAACCGCTGGCTGGTACCACCGGCGGCGCTGGCCATCCACCTGTGCATCGGCATGGCCTACGGTTTTTCGGTGTTCTGGTTGCCGTTGTCGCAAGCGATCGGTATTACCGCGCCGCTCGCCTGCGCGCCGGACATGAGCTTCTTCGCCCGCCTGTTCAGCACCGAATGCGACTGGCAGATCTCGATGCTCAGCTGGATCTATACCCTGTTCTTCGTGTTCCTCGGCTGTTCTGCCGCCGTTTGGGGTGGCTGGCTGGAGCACGCCGGGCCGCGCAAGGCCGGAGTGGTTTCGGCATTGTGCTGGTGTGGTGGCCTGCTGATCTCGGCGTTCGGTATCTATACCCACCAGCTCTGGCTGATGTGGCTGGGCTCGGGTGTCATCGGCGGTATCGGCCTGGGCTTGGGCTATATCTCGCCGGTTTCGACCCTGATCAAGTGGTTCCCGGACAAGCGCGGCATGGCCACCGGTATGGCGATCATGGGCTTTGGCGGTGGTGCCATGGTCGGCGCGCCACTGGCGGCAGCGCTGATGAACCACTTTGCCAGCCCTGAAGGCGTAGGCGTCTGGCAGAGCTTCGTGGTGATGGCGGTAATCTACTTCGTGTTCATGATCGGCGGTGCCTTGGCCTATCGAGTGCCACCGACCGGCTGGAAGCCCGAGGGCTGGACCGCACCGCTGAAGAAAGCCAGCAACGCGATGATTACCCACCGTCACGTACATGTCAGTGTGGCGTGGAAAACGCCGCAGTTTGCATTGATCTGGTTGGTGTTGTGCCTGAACGTGTCGGCAGGTATCGGCATTCTGGGCATGGCCTCACCACTGTTGCAGGAAGTTTTTGCCGGCAAATTGCTCGGTAACGACTTGAGCTTCAGCGAACTCAGCAGCACGCAACTGGCGCAGATTGCCGCAATCGCTGCCGGTTTTACTGGCCTTTTGAGCCTGTTCAACATCGGTGGGCGGTTTTTCTGGGCGTCGTTCTCCGACTATATCGGGCGCAAGAACACCTATTTCGCCTTCTTCGCTCTCGGTGTCGCGCTGTATGCGCTGGTGCCGAACATGGGCCACCTGGGCAATATCGCCCTGTTCGTGGCGGCGTTCTGCATCATCCTGTCGATGTACGGCGGCGGCTTCGCCACAGTGCCGGCGTATCTGGCCGACCTGTTCGGCACGCAGATGGTCGGCGCCATTCATGGTCGTCTGTTGACTGCCTGGGCTGCTGCCGGCGTGCTGGGGCCGGTGCTGATTACCTACTTGCGTGAGTACCAGCTGGCGCTGGGCGTGGAGCGTGCGGCGGTCTACGACATCACCCTGTACATCCTGGCTGGCCTGCTGGTGCTGGGGTTTGTCTGCAACGCGCTGGTGCGCCCGGTGGCCGACAAGTACTTCATGACCGATGCGCAGCTGGCGGCGGAACAGGCGCTGGGGCATGACCAGAACAACGGTAATGCCCGGGTGCTGGAGTGGCACGCAGCGCCGGGCAGTCTGCCGCTGGTAGTCGCTGCCTGGCTGGTGGTGGGGATTCCACTGGCCTGGGGGATCTGGGTGACACTGCAAAAAACCGCAGTGCTGTTCAACTAACCCCTCTGTTCCCACTGGAAATTGCAGAAAATCGTCATGTGGCAGGTAAATCCCCTGCCACATGTCATCTTCGTTTCATGCCACGCGCTTCTAGGCCTATAATGATCGCCTTTTTCGCCCAATGATTTTGCGGAGCTGGTGATGGTCGAACGTAAGGCTTCCGTCGAGCGCAATACTCTGGAAACCCAGATCAAGGCCTCGATCAACCTGGATGGCAGCGGCAAGGCCCGATTTGATATCGGTGTGCCTTTCCTTGAACACATGCTCGACCAGATCGCCCGACATGGGCTGATCGATCTCGACATCGAGTGCAAGGGCGACCTGCATATCGACGATCACCATACCGTCGAAGATGTCGGTATCACCCTCGGCCAGGCTTTCAACCAGGCCATCGGCGACAAGAAGGGCATCCGCCGCTACGGCCATGCCTATGTGCCGCTGGACGAAGCCCTGTCGCGTGTGGTCATCGACTTCTCCGGCCGTCCCGGCCTGCAGATGCATGTGCCCTACACCCGCGCCTCGGTAGGCGGCTTCGATGTCGACCTGTTCCAGGAATTCTTCCAGGGCTTCGTCAACCACGCCAACGTCACCCTGCACATCGACAACCTGCGTGGGCACAACACCCACCACCAGATCGAAACGGTGTTCAAGGCGTTCGGCCGCGCGCTGCGCATGGCGATCGAGCTGGACGAGCGCATGGCCGGGCAGATGCCATCGACCAAGGGTTGCCTGTAATGCAGACAGTTGCCGTTATCGACTATGGCATGGGCAACCTGCACTCGGTGGCCAAGGCCCTGGAGCACGTCGGCGCCGGCAAGGTGCTGATCACCAGCGACGCTACGGTAATCCGCGAGGCTGACCGCGTGGTGTTTCCGGGGGTCGGCGCGATTCGCGACTGCATGGCCGAGATTCGCCGCCTGGGCTTCGACAGCCTGGTGCGTGAAGTCAGCCAGGACCGTCCGTTCCTCGGCATTTGCGTCGGCATGCAGGCGTTGCTCGATCACAGCGAAGAGAACGACGGTGTCGACTGCATCGGCCTGTTCCCGGGCCAGGTGAAGTTCTTCGGTAAAGACCTGCACGAAGAGGGCGAGCACCTGAAGGTGCCGCACATGGGCTGGAACGAAGTCACCCAGTCCATCGACCACCCGCTGTGGCACAACATTCCTGACCTGGCGCGCTTCTATTTCGTCCACAGCTACTACATCACTGCGGCCAAGGCCGTGCAGGTGGTGGGGCGCGGTCACTATGGCGTCGATTTCGCCGCCGCACTGGCCGAAGGATCGCGTTTTGCCGTGCAGTTCCATCCGGAGAAGAGCCATACCCATGGCCTGCAGTTGCTGCAGAACTTCGCCGCCTGGGACGGCCGCTGGTAATGAGCAAGTCCAGGACCAAGGCACCGATCCTCACCCTCGCCCCGGAACAGGAACGCGAGGCGCTGGATGTTCTCAAGCGCTTCCTCGAAGACCGTTTCGAGTTGCAGCTGGGGTCGTTCGAGGTCGCCGAGGTGCTGGATCTGTTTACCAAAGAGATTGCCCCGCACTACTACAACAGGGCGATTTTCGATGTGCAGAACCACCTCAAGGAACGGTTCGAAAGCATCGAAAGCGACCTGTGGGCGCTCGAGAAGAACTGACTTCCCGAGCATCACTGTTTACCGAATAGACAGGTTTTGCAGATGCTGATTATCCCCGCTATCGATCTCAAGGACGGTGCTTGCGTACGCCTGCGCCAAGGCCGCATGGAAGATTCCACGGTTTTCTCCGACGACCCGGTGAGCATGGCCGCCAAGTGGGTCGAAGGCGGCTGCCGCCGTCTGCATCTGGTTGACCTCAACGGCGCCTTCGAAGGCCAGCCGGTCAACGGCGAAGTGGTTACCGCCATTGCCAAGCGCTACCCGAACCTGCCGATCCAGATCGGCGGCGGTATCCGTTCGCTGGAAACCATCGAGCATTACGTCAAAGCCGGCGTCAGCTACGTGATCATCGGCACCAAGGCGGTCAAAGAGCCAGAGTTCGTCGCCGAAGCCTGCCGCGCGTTTCCGGGCAAAGTCATTGTCGGCCTGGACGCCAAAGACGGCTTCGTCGCCACCGACGGCTGGGCTGAAGTCAGCTCGGTGCAGGTCATCGACCTGGCCAAGCGTTTCGAAGCTGACGGCGTCTCGGCCATCGTCTACACCGACATCGCCAAAGACGGCATGATGCAAGGCTGCAACGTGCCTTTCACCGCCGCCCTGGCCGCGGCCACCAAGATCCCGGTCATCGCCTCCGGCGGTATCCACAACCTCGGTGACATCAAGGCCCTGCTCGACGCCAAGGCGCCAGGCATCATCGGCGCGATCACCGGCCGCGCGATCTACGAAGGCACCCTGGATGTCGCCGAGGCACAAGCCTTCTGCGACAGCTATAAAGGCTGAGGACTCCGACATGGCACTGGCCAAGCGCATCATCCCTTGCCTGGACGTGGACAACGGCCGGGTGGTCAAGGGCGTCAAGTTCGAGAACATCCGCGATGCCGGTGACCCGGTGGAAATCGCCCGGCGCTACGATGAACAGGGCGCTGACGAAATTACCTTCCTCGACATCACTGCCAGCGTCGATGGCCGCGATACCACCCTGCATACCGTCGAGCGCATGGCCAGCCAGGTGTTCATCCCGCTGACCGTGGGCGGTGGCGTGCGTACCGTGCAGGACATCCGTAACCTGCTCAATGCCGGTGCCGACAAGGTCTCGATCAACACTGCCGCGGTGTTCAACCCGGAGTTCGTTGGCGAGGCTGCCGCGCACTTTGGTTCGCAGTGCATCGTGGTTGCGATCGACGCCAAGAAGGTTTCCGGCCCGGGCGAAACCCCGCGCTGGGAAATCTTCACCCACGGCGGTCGCAAGCCGACTGGCCTGGATGCGGTGGAGTGGGCGAAGAAGATGGAAGGCCTGGGTGCCGGTGAGATCCTGCTGACCAGCATGGATCAGGACGGCATGAAGAACGGCTTTGACCTGGGCGTGACCCGGGCCATCAGCGATGCCCTGGGTATTCCGGTGATTGCTTCGGGTGGTGTGGGCAACCTTCAGCACCTGGCTGACGGGATTCTGGAAGGTCATGCCAGCGCAGTGCTGGCGGCAAGCATCTTCCACTTCGGTGAGTACACGGTGCCGGAAGCCAAGGCGTTCATGGCCAAGCAAGGCATCGTCGTCCGCTGACAGTCCTCTATCGCGGGGCAAGCCCGCTCCCACCGGGATTTAGGTGATCCCGGTGGGAGCGGGCTTGCCCCGCGATAGCATTCACCCCAGATTCTTGCCCAACAGCGCGTGATACAACTCGCTGTCACCGAGAATTCCCACCACCGTATTCCCTTCCTGCAGCACCAGCTTGTTACCGGTCTGGTAACGGATCTGCAGGGCCTCACGCATACCGATGCTGGCACTGACCAACGTTGGCTTGCGGGCTAGTCCTTCCACCGCTTCCCCTGGTGCCCAGTTCTGCAGGTCCATACCCGTAGCGCCCTGACGTGCACCCTTGATGGTGTTGCCTTCGGCCAGATCCAGCCACGAGTCGCCACCCGGGTCGATGCACACCGAACCATTGATGCGTTTGCACTTGTCCAGGGTGCGCATCAGGCTGCGGCCACACAGCACGTTGAGCGGGTTGGTGTGGGCGACGAAGGTGCGTACATATTCATCGGCCGGGTTGAGGACGATCTCCTCGGGCTTGCTGTACTGGATGATCTTGCCGTCTTTCATGATGGCGATCCGGCTGCCCAGCTTCAGCGCTTCGTCCAGGTCGTGGCTGACGAACACGATGGTCTTGCTCAGCTTGCGTTGCAGCTCCAGTAGCTCGTCCTGCAGGCCCTGACGGATCAGCGGGTCGAGGGCCGAGAAAGGTTCGTCCATCAGCAGGATGTCGGCGTCCATGGCCAGCGCGCGGGCCAGGCCGACGCGTTGCTGCATGCCGCCTGAGAGTTCATCGGGCTTCTTGTTGCGCCATTGCGTCAGGCCGACCAGTTCGAGTTTCTCGTCGACCAGCTTGCGCCGCTCTTTCTCCGGACGCCCCTGCATTTCCAGGCCGAAGCTGATGTTCTCGCGCACCGTCAGCCAGGGCATCAGGGCGAACTTCTGGAACACCATGGCGATGCGCTTGGTGCGCATCATTTTCAGCTCCGCCGGGGTGCAGTGGGCGATGTCGATATGCGAGCCTTCGTGCTCGACGAACAACTTGCCGCGGCTGACGGTATTGAGGCCGTTGATGCAGCGCAGCAGGCTCGACTTGCCCGAACCGGACAGGCCCATCAGCACGCAGATTTCGCCTTTGTTGATATCCAGGTTGGCCTTTTCCACGCCGACTACCAACCCGGTTTTTTTCAGGATCTGCTCCCGCGAAAGGCCTTGGTCTAGCAGGCTGAGGGCCTCACGCGGTCGGCTGGAGAAGATAACGTCTACATCTTCGAAGCGAATAATGCTCATGCTTCACTCCTTACCGGTGCGTCGGGTTGTTTGCAGATGCGGTCGAGCATGATCGCCAGCAGGACGATCGCCAGACCCGCTTCGAAGCCCAGGGCTATATCGGCGGTGTTCAGTGCGTTGACTACAGGTTTGCCCAGACCATCGGCGCCCACTAGCGCGGCAATCACCACCATCGACAGCGACAGCATGATGCATTGGGTGACGCCGGCGGCGATGCTCGGCATGGCATGCGGCAGTTCGATGCGTGACAGCAGTTGGCGGCGTGAGCAACCGAAGGCCTTGCCGGCATCGAGCAGTTCCTGGGGCACATCACAGATACCCAGGTAGGTCAGGCGGATCGGCGCGGCGATGGCAAACACCACCGTCGAGATCAGCCCGGGAACCACGCCCAGACCGAACAGGGTCAGGGTCGGGATCAGGTACACGAAGGTAGGGACCGTCTGCATCAGGTCGAGGACCGGGCGCATGGCGGTGTAGAACATCGGTTTGTGTGCGGCGAGGATGCCCAGCGGTACGCCGATGGCCACGCAGACCAGGGTGGCGAACAGCACCTGGGCGAGGGTCTCCATGGTCTCTTGCCAGTAACCGAGGTTGAGGATCAGCAGAAATGACAGTACGCAGAAGGTGGTCAGCGCCCATTTGCGCTGGATCAGGTGCGCGATCACTGCAATCAGGCCGATCAGGACGAAGGGATTGAACCAGGTCAGTGCCCCGGTTACACCGTGGATCATGTATTCCAGTGCCGCAGCGAAAGCATCGAAGTAGTTGGCGCCGTGTTGCGTCAACCATTCAACGAAGCCTGCGATGTACTGGCCCAGAGGGAGTTTTTCATCGATCAGCATGATAGCGAGCGTCCACCTGCAAAAAATTGAAGACAGCCTGCGGCGGGGCCAGCCCGCCGCAGGCAGTGCTTACTGCGTCAGTTTGGCCTTGGCCGCCTCCAGGCCCGGTTTGCCGTCAACGGTGGTAACCCCTGCCAGCCAGGTATCGAGTACCTGAGGGTTGTTTTTCAGCCAGGCCTTGGCGGCTGCGTCGGGTTTCATCTTGTCGTCCAGGACGTTGCCCATCAGCGTGCTTTCCATGTCCAGGGTGAAGGACAGGTTTTTCAGCAGCTGGCCGACGTTGCTGCATTCCTGCGCATAACCCTTGCGGGTATTGGTGAGCACGGTGGCTTTACCGTATTCGGGACCGAAGAAATCATCGCCGCCGTCGAGGTATTTCATCTTGAAACGGGTGTTCATCGGGTGCGGTTCCCAGCCCAGGAACACCACCGCAGTGTCGCGGCGCTGGGCACGTTCAACCTGCGAAAGCATGCCTGCTTCGCTGGACTCGACCACCTTGAAACCGGCGTCCTTGAGGCCGAAGGCGTTCTTGTCGATCATGCTCTGGATGGTGCGGTTGCCGTCGTTGCCCGGCTCGATGCCGTAGATCTTGCCGTCCAGTTCCTTCTTGAACTTGGCAATGTCGGCGAAGTTTTTCAGGCCCTTGTCATACAGCGCCTGCGGTACGGCCAGGGTGTACTTGGCGTTCTCCAGGTTGGCCCGCACGGTTTCCACCGTACCGGCATCACGGTACTGCTTGATGTCGTTTTCCATGGTCGGCATCCAGTTGCCGAGGAACACATCCATATTCTTGCCGTCGGCCAGCGACTTGTAGGTCACTGGCACCGAAATCATGGTGGTCTTGGTTTTGTAGCCCAGCGATTGCAGCACCACACTGGTCACCGCGGTGGTCACGGTGATATCGGTCCAGCCGACATCGGAGAAGTTGACGGTATGACACTGCTCAGGCTCGGCGGCCTGGGCCAACAGCGGCACACTCAGTAGCGCGGTCAGCAATAGCGAGGGTGAACCTTTCATGCGATGGACTCCTGATGTTTTTTCTCGGATGTCCCACGGGACCGCCGTGCTTTATGGTTTGCATTCGGTCGGGCCTGACTATCGGGCGATAGCGGGACAGGTGCCGTGCAATCGAGTCGATACCGATCATCTAACAGCGAAAATCAAACGCCTACAGGGTGCGTCGTATCCAGTACAGACAGGGTCGTATCCAGTGTCGATGAGGTCGTTTACAGATTTATCCCACCCCGTAAACGCAGTTTTGCTGCTTCTGCACCGCAAAAAAACGGCGCAGAAACGGTCGTGACAGCTGGCGGCGTTGCTGGGCAAGAACGCGTCGGTTGTAGACGTCAGAAGTCCGCTCAAAAGCCTGATGATGCGCGAATTCGGCGGATTGCCGCCTATTTAGCGTAGCAGTTGCAACGCCCTTGGCCTGGCTTGGGGGTGGCTGCTCAATCAGGAGGTAGGTGGCATGGCCATCAGTGTGTTCGACCTGTTCAAGATTGGCGTCGGCCCATCCAGCTCTCATACCGTCGGGCCCATGCGGGCCGCGGCGCTGTTCGTCCAGGGCCTGCGTGAACGTGGTGAGCTCGAGCAGGTGCGCCGCATCGAGGTGCGCCTGTACGGCTCGTTGTCGGCCACGGGGATCGGTCACGGCAGCGACAATGCGGTCATCATGGGCCTGATGGGCGAGTGGCCGGACGCTATCGACCCGTCGCAAATCGGCCCCCGCATCGCGGCACTGCGTGAAACCGGCACCTTGCTGCTCGATGGCCGGCTGCAGGTCGGTTTTGTCTGGGCGCGCGACATGCTGTTGCTCGACGAGAACCTGCCTTATCACCCCAACGCCATGACCCTGATCGCTGAAGACTCGGCGGGCGAGCTGCATCGCGATACCTATTACTCGGTCGGCGGCGGCTTCGTGGTGGATGCGGCGCAGGCCGCCAGTGGTGTGCTGGACGCCGATAACACCGTGCTCCCCTACGATTTCAACAGCGCTGTGGAACTGCTGGAGCTGTGCAAGAAAAACGACCTGCGCGTGTCGCAACTGATGCTGGAAAACGAGAAGGTCTGGCGTAGCGAAGCGGAGATTCGCGCCGGTTTGCTCAAGCTCTGGCATGCCATGCAGGCCTGTGTCGAAAACGGTCTGAAATACGAAGGGATTCTACCCGGTGGGCTCAACGTCAAACGCCGCGCAGCCAAGCTGCATCGCAGCCTGCAGGAGTTGAACAAGCCCAATGTGATCGGCTCGACCTTGAGCGCCATGGAGTGGGTCAACCTTTACGCGCTGGCGGTGAATGAGGAAAACGCGGCCGGTGGGCGCATGGTCACGGCGCCGACCAATGGCGCGGCCGGGATCATTCCGGCGGTGCTGCATTACTACATGCGCTTCAGCGATGAAGTCAGCGAAGCCTGCGTGGTCGACTTCTTCCTGGCGGCGGCGGCGGTGGGCATTTTGTGCAAGAAAAACGCGTCGATCTCCGGTGCCGAAGTGGGCTGTCAGGGCGAGGTCGGTTCGGCTTGTGCGATGGCGGCGGCGGGGCTTGCCGAAGTGCTCGGGGCGACGCCGGCGCAGCTTGAGAATGCCGCAGAAATCGGTCTTGAGCATAACCTCGGGCTGACCTGTGATCCGGTCGGCGGGCTGGTTCAGGTGCCGTGCATCGAACGCAATGCCATTGCCGCGGTGAAGGCAATCAATGCCGCGCAGATGGCGCTGCGTGGCGATGGTGAGCACTTCATCTCGCTCGACCGGGTGATCCGCACCATGCGCGACACCGGCGCCGACATGCATGACAAATACAAGGAAACCTCGCGTGGTGGCTTGGCGGTCAACGCCATCGAATGTTGACCCGGCCTGCGCCGTTAATGCTCATGCATGCCACCTTTTGGCGCAGCACTCGCTAGCGCTTCGATAAACGCCTGTCACCCCGGTCATTTGCGCTTGGGGTGACACATCGTCGATGTCGTTTCTGGGCATCCTTCCCACAAGTGCTACCGAATTGCTCATGTTTCCTACGCAGCGGCGCTAGCACGGTCTTTCCCGTTTAAAACCGGCGCCCGGAACAAAGGCGATTTAGACGCTGCGCGACGTCGTTTTTGGGTTTTATTGAATGCCCATTCAATTTCAGGCATGGCAATTGCGTTGTGATTGGCAAAGCCCCTGCATTCGAATCGGGGCCGTGACAAAAAAAGCCCGTGCCTGCCTGAGGCGCACCCTGCATTGTGTGAGGAGATACCGCGATGACGTCGTACAACTCCGGGACCCCAACCCAGAACCGCGCACCTCAATCCATCGGCTTCCTGCTGCTGGACAACTTCACTCTCATCTCCCTGGCTTCAGCAGTCGAACCGCTGCGCATGGCCAACCAGCTATCCGGCCGCGAGCTGTACCGCTGGAGTACCTTGAGTGTGGATGGTGGTCAGGTGTGGGCCAGCGACGGCTTGCAGATCACCCCGGATGCGGCCATGCACAAGGCGCCGGCCATGGACACCGTGATTGTCTGCGGCGGTATTGGCATTCAGCGCACCGTGACCCGTGAGCACGTGACCTGGCTGCAGAGCCAGGCCCGCCAGTCGCGGCGTCTGGGTGCAGTGTGCACCGGCAGCTGGGCACTGGCGTGCGCCGGTTTGCTCGACGGTTTTGATTGCAGCGTGCACTGGGAATGCCTGGCGGCGATGCAGGAAGCTTTCCCGCGGGTGAGCATGAGTACCCGGTTGTTCACCCTCGACCGTAACCGCTTCACCAGCTCCGGTGGTACCGCGCCGCTGGACATGATGCTGCACCTGATCAGCCGTGATCATGGCCGCGAGCTGTCGGCAGCGATCTCCGAGATGTTCGTCTACGAGCGCATTCGCAACGAGCAGGATCACCAGCGTGTGCCACTCAAGCACATGCTCGGCACCAACCAGCCGAAGCTGCAGGAAATCGTCGCGCTGATGGAAGCCAACCTGGAAGAGCCGATCGACCTGGATGAACTGGCCGTGTATGTCGCGGTGTCGCGTCGCCAGCTTGAGCGCCTGTTCCAGAAATACCTGCACTGCTCGCCGTCGCGCTACTACCTGAAGCTGCGCCTGATTCGCGCCCGGCAACTGCTCAAGCAGACGCCGATGTCGATCATCGAAGTGGCGTCGGTGTGCGGCTTTGTTTCCACGCCGCACTTCTCCAAGTGCTACCGCGAGTATTTTGGCATTCCGCCGCGTGATGAGCGCGTGGGTTCCAATACCGCGCAACAGGTGGCGATGATGCCGATTCCGCAGGCCTTGGTGCTGTCGCCGCTGGCCGGGCCGATGTCGGCGTTGAGCCAGGCGCGTAATGAATCGACGTTTGCCAGTGTAAGGCTCTAAGCGAGGCTTCGGTGGGAGCGGGCTTGCCCCGCGATGCGATGTGACTGACAGATCGCAATCGCGGGGCAAGCCCGCTCCCACCCTTTCAGCGATTCTTGAACTGCGCCAACGCCGGCAAAAGCTGCTTTTCGATTGCCTGACGCACAGCGGGCAGGATGGTCGCATTGCCGGTGTACATCTGCTCAACCATGCCCTTCAGGGCTTTGGCCCGCGGTTCACTCAAACCCCGCACTGCATATTCGCAGGCCTGTTCGGCGCTGGCGTCGGCCGGCATCTCGAAACCCAGGGCGCGCAACTGGCCCAGCAGGTCGTCTTGATCAATCAAATCCGCATGCATCATGGTTGTTGTCCTTGTTTGCAGGTGTGATCGTCAGTCGATTCTGTGGGCACAGGTGCAGGGCGGCAAGGACAGAATGACGTAATGGCTGCTTTACCTAAGAACAGGTCGTTTTCGGGTAAATCAACCTGACAACCCAATCACTCGTCCAACAAACTCAGCTGCTGGCAGGTCAACCTGCTCATCAACAATCCCCTGCAAACGCGCGGCGACCTCTGGCGCAAACGGCGCAGAGCGTGGCCCGGCCAGGTCTACATGCAGCAACATCTGCTCGCTGGCTGCCAACGCCTCGGCAAAACCTTCACGGTGCAGGCTGTGATACAGGTGCAAGCGCTTGCGATCAAAACCGATCACCTGCGTCTGCACCCATACCTGGGCACCCAGTTTTACCTCATGCAGGTAGTTCAGGTGGCATTCCAGGGTAAACAGCGAGTTGCCACTGGCGCTGCGGTTGTCGCTATCGAGGCCGATACGGTCCATGAAGGCATCGGTGGCGTAACTGAAGATCAGTAGATAGAAGGCATCGCGCAGATGCCCGTTGTAATCGACCCAGTCCGCCTGGACCGGGGTTTGATAGGTGATCAGTGTCGGCATCCGAGGGCTCCGTTCAGTCGCTGAAGGCCATGCCATGCTTGGCCTTGGTGGTTTTTACTGCCTCCAGTACGGCCAGCAGGCAATCATCACGATAGCGTTCCAGCGCGCTGATGCTGCGTTCGCCCAACTGTTCGCTGGTGCCTTCGACTACAGCGTCGATCAAGCCGTCAGTCAGCTCCGGCGCTGGCAGGTAGGTCCACGGCAGTTGTAGCGCCGGGCCGAACTGCGCCATGAAGTGGCGCATGCCGGCATCGCCACCGGCCAGGGTGTAGGTGAGGAAGGTGCCCATGAATGACCAGCGCATGCAGATCGCCTCACGCTACGGCATCAGCAACAAGAAGCTGGTGCAGGTGATCGGCGAGATGGAGCGCAACACCGAGCAACCGCTCAACACCCTGGTGCTGGCCGAGTCGGTGCAGGTTACCCGGCGTCAGCTGGAGCGCCTGTTCCGCCTGTACCTGCACGACACCCTCAGCGGCTTCTACCTGCGCTTGCGGCTGGACAAGGCGCGGCAACTGTTGCGCCAGACCGACATGAGCGTGCTGGAGGTGAGTATTGCCTGCGGTTTCGAATCAGCGTCGTACTTCACCCGCTGCTACCGGGGGCGTTTCGAGCGTTGTCCCCGGGAGGATCGCAAGGCTCGAACCGTAAACCTCAGCGGCGCTTGAGCAACACCGCGCAAGCGCTCTTGAAGGCTTCGTGCTGGTATTTGTTCAACGAAGCGGGCAGCTCGATGTTGTGCTTCTTGGCCTGAGCGCTGACGGTCTGTGGTGAAACCAGCTCCACTTCACAATTGTCCAGCAACTGCAGCACGCCTTCGATCTTGAAGGTGGTCGGGCCGCCGGCGAAATCACCTTTCTTGCTGCGCTTCTTGATTGCCAGGTGGCTGATGCCGTGTTCAGCGATGAACTGTCGGGCCTGGCTGGCGAAGGCTTTGACGTTGTCCGCCTGCTCATCGTCTTCCAGACCGATCTTTTTCGTCGCCAGGGCAACATGCACCGGGCTTGCGCCGTCCAGCGTGGCGACGGCGAGCAGCGCTTCGCTGCCTTTGATTTCAATTCCGCAGATTTTCATGCTGTTCTCAATCGGAGTTTTGCAGACCCAGGGACTGCAGGTATTCGGAGCGATCGTCGCTACGTTGGGCCAGGCAGGTATTCAGGGCCGCGTCGAAGGTCTTGCCCGGTTTTTCGTCGAAGGTTTCCACCTTGCAATCGGCATCGCGCAGTTGTTTCCACAAGGTTTCGGCGGCGTTCAAACGCTTGCTGACCTCACTGATCTTCGCGTCCTGCCCGGCATACTGTTCCTTGATGCGATCCAGCAGGTCGCTAAACGCGGCCTCGAGCTCACGTTCGGCGGTGGTGCGGCTGAACAGCGCGCAGTCGTAGTTCTGCTGGTCGGTCTCGACGTTGTCGCACGGCGTACTGTCTTCTTCACTGGCGTGGGCACCAAAGGCCAGGGCCGCCAGGACCAGCCATACCATCGTTCTCATGCAGTCATCCTCTCCAGGGAACATGGGTGCCGATTCTCGCTCAGCGCCATAACCTTGAACAGCGTTACTCGACATTTGTCATGAAGCCTCACGGGCGCCACGCCGGCTTGTGTCAGTCCCTGTCCGGCACCAGCAGGTTGTCAGGTTCGTCCGGGGCAGCAAGCACTGGAACTGTCATTTTTTCCGGCCTATGCTCCAGCACGTTCTGCACCTTTGTTCTGATTTTGGCGTAATCGGCTTTGAGCTGGAATCCGTTGGTCTGGACAAGATAGTTTTCAGCCATTCCAGGGCTGTTCAGCTTGTGGTTCAACCAGTCCTCACCTGACGGACATTCGATGTTCTCAAGTGTCAGATTGCGGGCAAACAGGTTGGTGGCACTTCGCACCACGAGGAGCTCAATCCACACGCCTTTTCGCTGTGCAGCATCGGTGGTTTTGCCGACGGCAGCCTGCAGTGCCAACCTGGCGCTTTCGTTCAGCGAATTGGTGAGCTGGTCGAAGGCGGTAAGCACCTCCTTCTTGAATGGCGGCACTGCCAGGGTGTTGCGCAGCAATTCGAGCAGTGTAAACGTCTTGTTTGGCAAGGGGAGGCTCTCAGTGGCCGTCGCAGTGCGCAGCCAGTGCATACGTGAAAGTCCGATGCCGTATTGGTGTCGCCATTCACCCACCGTGGCGTGTGGGGCTTTGTTTGAGGTCAACTGAGCCAACAGGCTTGACTGCAGGATGTCCTGCTTCTCGCCCGTTGGAAGGCGTGTGTCGATCAGTACGAGTTGCGCCCCATTGATGTAAATGTCGTAGGAACTGTGCATTCTGTTTTATCCTCAACGATCAATGCGTCGGCCGCGACGCGGCCGGCGCTGGTCCTCTTCAGAGCTCGATGTCGGCGAAGTAATCCTCTGCGCCTTTACCCAGGATTTCTTCAAGCCGATTGCGTTGCTTGGCGTAATGAGCCACGTTCAGCTCAAACTTCGCCGCCGCGCGATAGATATCTACCTGGGTTTTTTGAAACGTCCAGAACAGCACTTTTCTGGTCTTTACGGCTTTCTTGAAATCGATGCTCATCAAGATCATCGAAGGCGTGCCGCCACCCGTTTCGGTGCAGGGCAGCGTCTGGAAAGTTGCATAACTTTCGGAAGCGCTGTTGTTTTCCAGAAGACTAAGAGCTTTGCCATTTTCGTCTGTGGCGATCAGTGCTTTTTCTGCGATTGTGACGAACTCCTGGGCACCGCCGGCGGCTGCGCGAATGATGTCCAGTGCGACTTTTTCCATGGAAAACGAGGTGGCGGAAGGCGAATACTGTTGCCGGGCATAGTTGATCGTGTTCCAGCCCATCATCTTCAGTGCTTTGTAGTATTCGTCGGTCCAGCCGCGCAAATTGGTCTCTTTCTGGAATCGTTTATCCGCAATCTGTTGGGCCAATGAAACACAGTTCATGACGTCAGTTGCATTTTGTGGGGACAGGCGGTCGGTCATGCCTATGACCGCCTCACCGATGACTGCACCGTTTTCCTTGCCGGGTTCGATGATGTCGCCAGGCAACGAGGCGAACGAGCTGATCGCGGAGCGCGTGCGGCTCTGCGGTCGCAGGATGATTTCGGAAAAGTATTGATTTACTTCTGATTGGTACATGGTAATTCCTTGGGCTATCCGTTCGTTGTCGGAGGGTCAACGATGGCAGGCAGCTGACAGCCAATCGAGCAGGAGTGAGTTCCTCCAAGGGAAGCGTTTGAAAGCGTCTGCTAGTGAAGCCTTTGACGCTTTCGGTAAACCCCCTGTCGTTTTTGCATCTGGTTCACCTGTCGAGCAGGCATATGCTGGCCCCAAAGCGCCGGCAGACGATTCGGCGCAGGTAATGCCAATAAAGGGGACAGCCTGATGAGCCCAGCCGAATTACACGCCGACAGCATCGTTATCGACGGGCTGATCATTGCCAAATGGAACCGCGAGCTGTTCGAAGACATGCGCAAGGGCGGCCTGACCGCAGCCAACTGCACAGTGTCGGTCTGGGAAGGCTTCCAGGCCACGGTCAACAACATTGCCGCCAGCCAGAAACTGATTCGCGAGAACGCCGACCTGGTAATGCCGGTGCGCACCACCGCCGACATCCGCAAGGCCAAGGAGCTGGGCAAGACCGGCATCCTCTTCGGCTTCCAGAACGCCCATGCCTATGAAGACCAGATCGGCTATGTCGAGGTGTTCAAGCAGCTTGGCGTCGGTATCGTGCAGATGTGCTACAACACCCAGAACCTGGTCGGTACCGGTTGCTACGAGCGCGACGGCGGCCTGTCGGGCTTCGGTCGTGAGATCGTCGCGGAAATGAACCGTGCCGGGGTCATGTGCGACCTGTCCCATGTCGGTTCCAAGACTTCCGAAGAAGTCATCCTCGAATCGAAAAAGCCGGTGTGCTACTCGCACTGCCTGCCCTCCGGGCTCAAGGAGCACCCGCGCAACAAGTCCGATGAAGAGCTGAAATTCATCGCCGACCATGGCGGCTTTGTCGGCGTGACCATGTTCGCCCCGTTCCTGGCCAAAGGCATCGACTCGACCATCGACGACTACGCCGAAGCCATTGAATACACCATGAACATCGTTGGCGAAGACGCCATCGGTATCGGCACCGACTTCACCCAGGGCCATGGCCAGGACTTCTTCGAGTACCTGACCCACGACAAGGGCTACGCCCGGCGCCTGACCAACTTCGGCAAGATCATCAACCCGCTGGGCATCCGCACCGTGGGCGAGTTCCCCAACCTCACTGAAACCTTGCTCAAGCGCGGGCACAGCGAGCGCGTGGTGCGCAAGATCATGGGTGAAAACTGGGTCAACGTCCTCAAAGACGTTTGGGGCGAATAAGCCGCCAGTAACCGTCTTCCGACCCCTGCCACCGGCGCAGGGGCAGCCAACCAAATTTTCTGGAGTTCAGTTTCCATGGCCAAGATCGCCCCGCAATTGCCTATCGAAGTCGACAGCGAGACCGGTGTCTGGACCAGCGATGCCCTGCCGATGCTGTACGTGCCGCGGCATTTCTTCGTTAACAACCACATGGGTATCGAGGAAGTGCTGGGCGCTGAAGCCTATGCCGAAATCCTTTACAAAGCCGGCTACAAGTCCGCCTGGCACTGGTGCGAGAAAGAGGCTGAATGTCACGGCCTGGAAGGTGTGGCGGTGTTCGAGCACTACATGAAACGCCTGTCGCAACGCGGCTGGGGCCTGTTCAAGATCCAGGACATCGACCTGGAAAAAGGCACTGCCAGCGTCAAGCTTGAGCACTCGGCATTCGTCTATGTGTACGGCAAGGTCGGGCGCAAGGTCGACTACATGTTCACCGGCTGGTTCGCCGGGGCCATGGACCAGATCCTTGCCGCTCGCGGCAGTTCCATCCGTACGGTCGCCGAGCAGGTCTACGGCGGTTCGGAAGAAGGCCACGACGACGGCCTGTTCATCGTCAAGCCGCTGTAAGTCGAGGATCCCGCCATGGCTTTCGAAGCAATGTTCCAGCCGATCCAGATCGGCAAACTGACTATCCGCAACCGGGTCCTGAGTACTGCGCACGCCGAGGTCTACGCCACCGACGGCGGCATGACTACCGCGCGCTACATCAAATACTACGAAGAGAAGGCCAAGGGTGGCCTGGGCCTGGCGATCTGTGGCGGCTCCTCGGTGGTGGCCATCGACAGCCCGCAGGAATGGTGGGCCTCGGTGAACCTGTCGACCGACCGGATCATCCCGCACTTCCAGAACCTGGCCGACGCCATGCACAAGCACGGCGCCAAGATCATGATCCAGATTACCCACATGGGCCGCCGCTCGCGCTGGGACGGTTTCAACTGGCCAACCCTGATGTCGCCCTCGGGCATCCGTGAACCGGTACACCGCGCGACCTGCAAGACCATTGAGCCGGAGGAAATCTGGCGGGTGATCGGCAACTACGCGCAAGCCGCGCGCCGTGCCAAAGAAGGCGGCTTGGATGGCGTCGAGCTGTCGGCGGTGCACCAGCACATGATCGACCAGTTCTGGAGCCCGCGGGTCAACAAACGTACCGACGAATGGGGCGGCAGCTTCGAGGGCCGCATGAAGTTCGGCCTGGAAGTGCTCAAGGCCGTGCGTGCGGAGGTCGGTCCGGATTTCTGCGTCGGCATGCGCATCTGCGGTGACGAATTCCACCCCGATGGCCTCAGCCACGAGGACATGAAGGAAATCGCCAAGTACTACGACGCCACCGGCATGCTCGACTTCTTCGGGGTGATCGGTTCGGGCTGCGATACCCACAACACCCTGGCCAACGTTATCCCCAACATGAGTTATCCACCGGAGCCGTTCCTGCACCTGGCGGCCGGGATCAAGGAAGTGGTCAAGGTTCCGGTGCTGCACGCGCAGAACATCAAGGACCCGAACCAGGCCACGCGCATCCTTGAAGGCGGTTATGTCGACATGGTCGGCATGACCCGTGCGCACATCGCCGACCCGCACCTGATCGCCAAGATCAAAATGGGCCAGGTCGATCAGATCAAACAGTGCGTCGGTGCCAACTATTGCATCGATCGTCAGTACCAGGGCCTGGATGTGTTGTGCATCCAGAACGCCGCGACTTCTCGTGAGTACATGGGGGTGCCGCACATCATCGAAAAAACCACCGGGTCCAAACGCAAGGTAGTGGTGGTTGGCGCCGGCCCTGCCGGGATGGAAGCGGCGCGGGTATCGGCCGAGCGTGGTCACGACGTCACTCTGTTCGAGAAAAAGGACGCCATTGGCGGGCAGATAAGCATCGCCGCCAAGGCCCCGCAACGCGATCAGATCGCCGGTATTACCCGCTGGTATCAACTTGAGCTGGCGCGCCTGAAGGTCGACCTGCGTCTGGGCACCGCCGCGGATATCGACACCATCAAGGACCTGCGTCCGGATGTGATCGTGCTGGCGGTGGGCGGTCATCCGTTCCTCGAGCAGAACGAACACTGGGGCGCTGCCGAAGGCCTGGTGGTCAGCAGCTGGGATGTGCTCGACGGCAAGGTGGCGCCGGGCAAGAACGTGCTGGTCTACGACACCATTTGCGAGTTCACCGGGATGTCGGTGGCCGATTACCTCGCCGACAAAGGCAGCCAGGTCGAGATCGTCACCGACGACATCAAGCCGGGCGTGGCCATCGGTGGTACGTCGTTCCCGACCTACTACCGCAGCATGTACCCCAAGGAAGTGATCATGACCGGCGACCTGGCGCTGGAAAAGGTCTACCGCGAGGGCGACAAGCTGGTGGCGGTGTTGGAGAACGAATACACCGGCGCCAAAGAGGAGCGGGTGGTCGACCAAGTGGTGATCGAGAACGGCGTGCGGCCTGATGAAGCCCTCTATTACGGGCTCAAGGAGGGTTCGCGCAACAAGGGCCAGATCGATGTCGAGGCGCTGTTCGCGATCCAGCCGCAGCCGATCCTCAGTCAAGCGGGCGAAGGCTATTTGCTTTATCGCATCGGTGACTGCGTGGCCCAGCGCAACACCCATGCGGCGATCTACGACGCCTTGCGCCTGTGCAAGGACTTCTGATCGACCTCTGTGGGAGCGGGCTTGCCCCGCGATAGCGCTGTATCTGACATACCGCTATCGCGGGGCAAGCCCGCTCCCACAGTGTCATTTCCAAAGCACGATTGCTGTGGGAGCTTCCCATGTTGAACACCCTGATCCCCATCCTCCTGTTCGCCGCCCTGGGCCTCGCCGTCCTCGGCGCGCTGCGACGCGTGCGGATGTGGCGCCAAGGCCGGCCGTCCAAGGTCGATCTGTTCGGCGGCCTGCTGGCCATGCCGCGGCGCTATATGGTCGACCTGCACCACGTGGTCGCCCGTGACAAATACATGGCCAACACCCACGTCGCCACCGCCGGTGGCTTTGTGCTGGCTGCGGTGCTGGCGATCTTGGTGCACGGCTTTGGCCTGCACAACAAGATCCTTGGTTATGCCTTGCTGCTGGCCACGGTGCTGATGTTTGGCGGTGCGCTGTTCGTTTACAAACGCCGGCTCAACCCGCCTTCGCGCCTGTCGAAAGGGCCGTGGATGCGCCTGCCGAAAAGCCTGCTGGTGTTCGCCGGCAGCTTCTTCATTGCCACCTTGCCGGTGGCCGGCATCCTTCCCGAAGGCTTTGGCGGTTGGCTGCTGGTGGCCTTGCTCGGCCTTGGCGTGCTCTGGGGTGTGTCCGAGCTGTTCTTCGGCATGACCTGGGGCGGGCCGATGAAGCACGCCTTTGCCGGGGCCCTGCACCTGGCCTGGCACCGCCGTGCCGAACGCTTCGGTGGTGGCCGTTCCACCGGGCTCAAACCGCTGGACCTGGAAGATCCGCAGGCATTGCTGGGCGTCGAGAAACCCAAGGACTTCACCTGGAACCAGTTACTCGGCTTCGATGCCTGCGTGCAATGCGGCAAGTGCGAAGCCGCGTGCCCGGCCTTTGCTGCCGGACAGCCGCTGAACCCGAAAAAACTCATTCAGGACATGGTCGTCGGCCTGGCCGGCGGCACCGATGCCAAGTTCGCCGGTAGCCCGTACCCCGGCAAGCCAATCGGCGAGCACGGCGGCAACCCGCACCAGCCAATCGTCAATGGTCTGGTCGATGCTGAAACCCTGTGGTCGTGCACCACCTGCCGCGCCTGCGTGGAGGAGTGCCCGATGATGATCGAGCACGTCGATGCCATCGTCGACATGCGTCGTCACCTGACCCTGGAAAAGGGCGCCACGCCAAACAAGGGCGCCGAGGTACTGGATAACCTGATCGCCACCGACAACCCGGGCGGCTTTGCCCCGGGCGGGCGGATGAACTGGGCCGCGGACCTCAACCTGAGCCTGCTCAGCGATACCAAAACCACAGACGTGCTGTTCTGGGTCGGTGACGGCGCCTTCGACATGCGCAACCAGCGCACCCTGCGCGCCTTCGTCAAAGTGCTGAAAGCGGCTCAGGTGGACTTTGCCGTGCTTGGTCTTGAAGAGCGCGACAGTGGTGATGTGGCCCGGCGCCTGGGCGATGAAGCGACCTTCCAGCAATTGGCCAAACGCAATATCCAGACCATGGCCAAGTACAGCTTCAAGCGCATCGTTACCTGCGATCCGCACAGCTTCCATGTGCTCAAGAACGAATATGGCGCCTTCGGCGGCGAGTATCGGGTGCAACACCACAGCACCTACATTGCCGAGCTGATCGGCGCGGGTGCGCTGAATCTTGGGCAGCACAAGGGCGGCAGCGTCACCTATCACGACCCGTGCTACCTGGGCCGTTACAATGGTGAGTACGAGGCACCGCGTGAAGTACTGCGGGCCCTGGGCATCGAAGTGAAGGAGATGCAGCGTTCGGGCTTCCGCTCGCGTTGCTGTGGCGGCGGCGGCGGTGCGCCGATCACCGATATTCCCGGCAAGCAGCGGATTCCCGACATGCGCATGGACGATATCCGCGAGACCGCCGCCGAGCTGGTGGCCGTGGGTTGTCCGCAGTGCACGGCAATGCTCGAAGGTGTGGTCGAACCGCGGCCATTGATCAAGGACCTGGCTGAGCTGGTTGCCGATGCCCTGCTCGAAGAACAGGCCCCGGCGAGTAAACCTGCCCCAGCAAAGCGTGAACCTGCGGAGGTGCACTGATGAGCGACATTATTCGCCGTGATCCGCGCGCCGAGTGGATTGCCCGCAACCGCCTGCACCCGCTGCACGCGGCCATGCAACAGGGTCAGCAGCACAGCTGGATGGGCCCCAACGGGGTCATCCGCAAGACCCCCCATGGCGTCGGCTTTATCGGCCCCAACGGTATCAAACGCATCGACCGCAGTGGCGCCCAGCAGGGCACCAGCAACAAGCGCAGTGCGGCGGCGGTGGTGGAGTTGCCGTTGCATCAAGTACTGCAACCGGCGTTCTACATCGCCGTGGTCCCGGACATGGTCGGTGGCCGCCTGGGCAGCCACGACCGCGACCTGCTCGGCCTGGCCCATAGCCTGGCCGGGAGTGACGGCGCGGTATTGGCCGTGGTGTTTGGCGAGCACAAGGAAAACAACTTTTCCACAGCCGGTGTTGATCGCTTGCTGGTCATCGAGGGGGATGAATTCGACGGTTATGCACCGGAGCAACTGGTGCAGGGCCTGCGCGCTGTGGATAACCAGTTCAACCCGCGCCATTGGCTGCTGCCCGACAGCCGCACCGGTGGCGGTGAGCTGGGCCGGCGTTTTGCCGCGGCGATCAATGAACGCCCGGCTACGCGGGTCTGGCAGGTCAAGGACGGGCAATGCAGTGGCCGCGCCGGTGCTGGTCAGCAGGACCTGATTCGCGGGCTGCCACGCTTGATCCTGGCCGCAGCCGAATGCGCCGAGCCGGTCAGTGAAACGCGTCACGAAGCCTTGCCTGAGCAGTTATCCACAAGCGCGGCGCGCAGCCTGCCACGTATCGAAGACCTCGGCCCGGTGGCTGTCGACCCGGCCGCGATTGCCATGGCCGAAGCCGAGTTCATTGTGTCCGGCGGCAACGGGGTCAAGGACTGGGAGCTGTTCCACCGCGCCACCGTGGCCCTCGGCGCAACCGAGGGCGCGTCGCGGGTGGCGGTGGATGACGGCTTCATGCCGCGCAATCGGCAAGTGGGGGCCACCGGCACCTGGGTGACCGCACGGGTCTATGTGGCTGTGGGTATCTCCGGGGCGATCCAGCACCTGCAGGGCATTGGCGCCTGTGACAAGGTGGTGGCGATCAACATGGACCCTGGCTGCGACATGATCAAACGTGCCGATCTGTCGGTCATCGGCGACAGTGCGGCGATCCTCCAGGCGCTGATCGAGGCTGTGGAAAACTATCGCAACGACGCCAAGCGCGACGCGGCATAAGGGCAGGGGACAACTATGAACACCAAGGTCATCAGTCTGGTTTCGATCGGTGCTCACCCCAGCTCCGGCCGCACCCGGCGTGCCGAGCAGGACGCACGGGCAGTGGAGCTGGGCCTGCAACTGGCTGGGGATAACTTGCAGGTGCTGCATGCTGGCGATCCTCAGGAGCCGGCGTTGCGCGCCTATCTGGGCATGGGCCTGGAGCAACTGGATGTACTAGAGCAACCGTCGGGCGCCGATGCCCTCGGGGTACTCGGCGATTACCTGCGCGATGCCGGTGCCCAGCTGGTGCTGACCGGGAGCCAGGCGGAAACCGGTGAAGGCTCTGGCATGCTGCCGTTCCTGCTGGCCGAGCGTCTGGGCTGGCCGCTGGTGGTGGGCCTGGCCGAGGTGGAATCTATCCACAATGGCGTGGCCCAGGTGCTGCAGGCGCTGCCACGCGGCCAGCGGCGCCGGCTCAAGGTGCGCTTGCCGCTGCTGGCAACGGTGGATAACGCCGCACCCAAGCCGCGCCAAAGCGCTTTTGGCCCGGCACGACGCGGTGTGTTGGCTGCCCGCCAGGTACAGATTGTCGAAGACGAGTTATTCACAAGCGCCGAACTGCAGCCGGCCAAACCGCGTCCCAAACGCTTGAAAGTGATCAAGGCCAAGAGCGGTGCCGATCGCATGAAAGCGGCCACGGCCAAGGCCAGCGGTGGCGGTGGACAAGTGCTCAAGGATGTCAGCCCGCAAGCCGGTGCCGAAGCCATCCTCAAACTGCTGGTGGAAGAGGGTGTGCTGCGCTGAGCAGTTGCTCACAAAGTCTGTTGGCCGATCTGTGGATAAAGTGTTTGTGTATCGCTGGAAGGCACGCATGGCGTGCCTTTCGGCGTTATGGTCAAAAAATGATCAGGCTAAGTGACGGATTTTTCGGGCTTTTCTCTCACCGCCTTGGTTGATATTGCCCACAATCGCTGTTGGCGGGTCTGTGGATAATATGTTTGCCCATGGCGGAGAGCCCCGTGTGGCAAGGGTTTCACGAGGTTGATCAAAAAACACCCAATTCGCCTGTTTGCCTTAGCCAATGCCGTGCATCTGGGCCATTTGAGGCGTTATCCACAACGGTTTTCCACGCTTGGGACTTTTGCACACAAAGTCTGTTGGCGTCTCTGTGGATAAGGTGTTCGCCTTCTGCTGTGAGCCTTGTTTTTAAAGGCTTGTAGAGATTTGATCAAATATTGATCAATATTTTTTGCAGGGAAAAACAATGACTTGCCCACATTAGCTGTGGGCTGCCCTGTGGATAAAGTGTTTGCTGTGTGCAGGGGCCCAGTGGGGCCGGGGGATTGCGGGAGGTGGTTAAAGTTTGAGCAGAGCATCGCGGGGCAAGCCCGCTCCCACCGGTTTTCACCATCCCGGTGGGAGCGGGCTTGCCCCGCGATCAGACTTTACTGCACAGCCACACCCTTGAGATAAGGCGCAGGCGCCGCCCCCAGGTTGTTCAACATACGCTCGCTGTACCAGTCAACGAAGTTCACCACCCCGAACTCATAGGTCTTGGAATACGGCCCAGGCTGATACGCCGTGGAGTTGATCCCGCGCTGGTTCTCCTCGGCCAGGCGCCGGTCCTGGTCATTGGTGGCATCCCACACCTGGCGCATGCGCTGCGGGTCGTAATCCACACCCTCGACCGCATCCTTGTGCACCAGCCACTTGGTGGTGACCATGGTTTCCTGGGCACTGATCGGCCACACGGTGAAGACGATCATGTGATCGCCCATGCAGTGGTTCCACGAGTGCGGCAGGTGCAGGATGCGCATCGAACCGAGGTCCGGGTTCTTGATCCGGCCCATCAGCTTCTGGCAGCCCTGCTTGCCGTCCAGGGTCATCGACACCGTGCCCTTGAGCAGCGGCATGCGCACGATGCGGTTGCGCAGGCCGAAGCTGGCGTGGGCATACGGAATCTTCTCGGCGTCCCAGGCCGCAGCCGAGGCGGCGACGTGATCTTTGAAGGCCTGGTCGGCGCGCGGGTCGGTGACGTCGTCCCATTCCAGCAGGGTTTTCAGCAGCTCCGGGTGCGAACCGCTGCAGTGGTAGCACTCGCGGTTGTTTTCCAGCACCAGCTTCCAGTTGGCCTTTTCCATCAAAGTGGTTTGCACCGCCACCTTGGTGTTTTCCATGTCGTAGGGCTCCATGTAGTGAGCCAGGGTGGAAAGAAAGTCGTCGATCGCCGGTGGATTCTCGGCCAGGCTGATGAAGATGTAGCCGCCAGCGGTCTTGACGTTGACCGGTTTGAGCCCGTACTGCTTCATGTCGAAGTCGGCGCCCATCTCGGTGCCGGCGAACAGCAGGCGGCCATCGAGCTCGTAGGTCCACTGGTGGTAATGGCAGACCAGTTTCGCCACCTTGCCCTTGTCGCTGGTGCACAGCCGCGAACCACGGTGACGACAGACGTTATGGAAGGCATGCACCTGGCCTTCAGCACCGCGCACCACGAGGATCGGGTTCTTGCCGATCTGCAGGGTGAGGAAGTTGCCCTTGGCCGGGATTTCACAGGTCATCCCGGCGATCAGCCATTCCTTCTGGAAAATTTCTTCCATATCGATCTGGAACAGGCGTTCGTCGCTATAGAACGGCTGTGGCAGCGAGAAGGTGCGCTCGCGGCTCTGCAGCATCTCGGCAGTCGCCTTGCGCGCAGGTTCCAGTGGATCGCCCAGACTCAAAGTTGCGGTGACGTCCATCGTTCAGGTCCTCATGGCCGGTGCTTGTGGCCGGTGAAAGTGGCTAATCATTGTTATGGCGACGCAAGGCTGAATTACAGCAGGATCATTTGCGATGGAGTGTGCGATTGAAGCTGCGGCGATCCATATCCATGGGCGACATGATCAGATCCGTTTCCGACGCGCCAGCCCTTGTCGCAGGGGGCTGGTCGCGATAAGCACGCCGATGTCGCGGATAGGAATGTGTCTGCCGTGCAGCTTGAGCAGAATCGCAAGCATCAGGCCGCAGTCGGCCGTGGAGACGAGCATGTCCAATTTCCTCAATCCGGTCAGCACCCAGACCTGGGCCAACGGCCGCCACATCGTCCGTTGCGTCAAGGTGATCCAGGAAACCTGGGATGTGCGCACCTTCTGTTTCATGGCCGACCAGCCGATCATGTTCTTCTTCAAGCCCGGGCAGTTCGTCACCCTGGAGCTGGAGATCGACGGCGAGCCGATCATGCGCTCGTACACCATCTCCAGCTCGCCTTCGGTGCCTTACAGCTTCTCGGTGACGATCAAACGGGTGCCGGGCGGCAAGGTCTCCAACTGGCTGCACGACACCCTGCACGAAGGCCAGGAGCTGGCGGTGCATGGGCCGGTCGGGCTGTTCAACGCCATTGACTTCCCCAGCCCCAAGGTGCTGTACCTCAGTGGCGGCGTCGGCATCACCCCGGTGATGTCCATGGCCCGCTGGTTCTACGACACCAACGGCAATGTCGACATGGTGTTTGTGCACAGCGCGCGCTCGCCGAAAGACATCATCTATCACCGCGAGCTGGAGCACATGGCGTCGCGGATCGACAACTTCAGCCTGCACATCATTTGTGAGAAGCACGGCCTGGGCGAGCCCTGGGCGGGCTATCGCGGCTACCTGAACCAGAAGTTGATGGAGCTGATTGCTCCGGACTACATGGAACGGGAAATCTTCTGCTGCGGCCCGACCCCGTACATGCATGCGGTCAAGCGTCTGCTTGAGGGCAGCGGCTATGACATGAACCGATACCATGAGGAGTCGTTCGGCGCGACCCCGGCCGAGGTCAAGGCCGATGCCGTCGAGCTCGCCGAGCAAGCGGCCGACGCCCCGGAAGTGGACAATGCCGACCTGCATCAGGTGGAGTTCACCGCCGCCGGCAAGAGTATTCGTGTGGCGCCGGGTGAGACGGTGCATGCCGCGGCGGCCAAGCTTGGCCTGATGATTCCCAAGGCCTGCGGCATGGGCATCTGCGGCACCTGCAAGGTGCTCAAGCTGGGCGGCGAGGTGGAGATGGAGCACAACGGCGGCATCACCGATGATGACGTCGCCGAAGGCTATATCCTGTCGTGCTGCAGCGTGCCCAAGGGCGACGTGCGTATTGAATACTGATCCGGGAATTTTTCGCGGGGCAAGCCCGCTCCCACAGGGGGAGCCTGCCCCCTGTGGGAGCGGGCTTGCCCCGCGATGATCAGACGCTGAAGCGCGCCACCAGCCCGTTCAGGTCAACCGCCAGGCGCGACAGCTCGGCACTGGCCGCAGTGGTCTGGTGGGCACCGGTGGCCGATTGCACCGACAGGTCGTTGATGTTGACCAGGTTGCGGTCCACTTCGCGGGCCACCTGAGCCTGCTCTTCGGCAGCGCTGGCGATCACCAGGTTGCGCTCGTTGATCTCGGCGACCGCGCCGGTGATGGTGTCCAGCGCCAGGCCTGCACCGCGGGCGATGTTCAGTGTCGACTCGGCACGTTCGGTGCTGTTGCGCATGGAATTGACCGCCTGCTCGGTACCGCCCTGGATACTGCCGATCATCCGCTCGATTTCACTGGTCGACTGCTGGGTGCGGTGGGCCAGGGCGCGGACTTCATCGGCGACCACGGCAAAGCCACGACCGGCCTCACCGGCACGCGCGGCCTCGATGGCGGCGTTGAGTGCCAGCAGGTTGGTCTGGTCGGCCAGGCCGCGAATCACATCCAGGACCTTGCCGATATCCCGCGATTCTTCCGCCAGGTTGCCGATCAGATCGGCGGTACCCTGCACATCGACGCTCATGCGCTCGATGGCGCTGACGGTTTCCAGCACCAGATCACGACCGTCACCTGCCGAACGGGTGGCTTCCTTCGACGCTTCGGAGGTGCTCACGGCATTGCGCGCCACTTCTTCAACCGCGCTGGTCATTTCGGTGACGGCGGTGGCGGCCTGCTCGATTTCGTTGTTCTGCTGTTGCAGGCCACGGGCGCTTTCGTCGGTGACGCTGTTCAATTCTTCGGCAGCCGAGGCCAGCTGCGTGGCGGAGCCGGCAATCAGTTGCAGGGTGTCGCGCAGTTTGTTCTGCATCTTGGCCATGGCCCGCAGCAGCCGTGCGGCTTCGTCGTGGCCCTCGGTCTCGATGGTACGGGTGAGGTCGCCTTCGGCGATGCGCTCGGCCGCCTGCAGGGCCTCGTCGATCGGTTTGACGATGCTGCGGGTCAGCAGCAGGGCACAGATCAGGGTCAGCACCGTGGCGGCCAACAGCAGGCTGATGACCAGGCTGATGGCGTTGGAATACTGATCGGCAGCGGTCTGGTTGATGGAGCGGGTCTGCTCGGTGTTGATGCTGACCAGTTGATCCATGACGCTGTTGATCTGCTCGGAACTGTTGAGCATGTCGCGGTTGATCAAGGTGCGCAGGGTTTCCAGATCGTTGCTCTGCGAAGCCTGGTGCATGCGGCTTTCCAGCTGGCGGTAGTCGCTGAGCAGCTGCACATACTGGTTGTAGGCGGAACGCTCCTGCGGACTGCTGATCAGCGGTTCATAAACCCGGCGCGCTTCATCGATCTGCTGGTTGCGCTGGCCGATCAGCTTGAGGGTGTTTTGCAGGGTGTCGGCTTCGCGGTTGAGCAGCAGGCGATAGGACAAGGTGCGCAGGCGCAGAGTCAGCTGGGTGAGCTGATCGAGGTTGGTGATGCTCGGTACCGTGGAGCGCTCGATGAATTCGCCGGCCTGGCGAATCTTGCTCATCTGGTTCAGAGCGAACAGACCCAGGCCCAGCATCAGCGCGCCGATCAAGGCGAACCCCAGCAGCGCGCGCGGGGCGATATTCATATTACGTAGGGACATGGTGGTCTTCCGGAGGGGGAAAAGGCGCGCCATACCGGCGCCGGATTCAGGATTGCCTTCCCTATCGGACAACCTTTGGCAGACTTGAGCGGCGGAAGGTGAAACTGTGAATTAGTGATCGGTTTTCCTGACAGGCGGGCATCTGCAGCGGGAACCGGACGGTGATCGGTGGGTCAATCTGCACCAGGCCGAAGCGTCTAACCCGATATCCCTGGCGACCACGCGGACTTTTCTTTATCGTGTGCGCCCCCTGAAAATCCCGAGAAGGCAATCATGTTGGAAACTTCCCTCAGTCAATTGGAACAACTCGTCAGCGACCTGGTACAGAAGAATCAGGAACTGACCGAACGCAACGAGCAGATCGCTGCTGAACTGGCCCAGGCCAAAGATGAAAACGAAAGCCTGCAGCTGGCGCTGATGGAACAGGAAGAAAAACAGGGCGCCACCGCCGCGCGCATCCAGGCCCTGGTCGAGCGCGCCAGCGTTGGTACCGTTAACGCATGAGAACTTCAGCACAGCCGATCAATGTCGTGTCGATCCTCGGCAGCGATTATTCGATCAAGGCCCCCGAAGGCCAGGAACAGGCCCTGGCGCAGGCCGTGCAGATGCTCAACGCGTCGCTGGCCGAGACCAAGCGTAAATACCCGACCCTGATTGGTGACAAGCTGCTGGTTCTGGCAGCCCTGAACCTGTGCTCGCAGCAGATCGAACTGCAACAGCAGCACCAGCAGGCCCTCGACCGTTACCAAGAGCAAGTCAGCGCCACGGTCGATGTCATTGCCCGGACCATCGGCAACAGCTGATCGGCTCCCGCTACACCGTTCCACTTCTTTTGCTTGCTCACTGCCCTTTCGGCAGTGGGCGGCATTGTCGTGGGTCAATGGAATAATTGTATTTTCGTCTGTATACAATTGGCCTGGCTATTGCAGCACAAGGCTTATTTACTCAGGGGAAGGTTCATGCAGTTCTGGCGGCGCAGTATTCAGTGGCAATTGATTGCAAGCATGGGCGCAGCCCTGTTGGTGAGCATTCTTATCGTGGCCGGAATCTACTCGGTGGCGGTCAATCGCCTGACCGAGCGTTACCTGGTCGACACGGCGTTGCCGGCCAGCATTGAGGCGATTCGTAACGACATCGAGCGGATGTTGAGCCGTCCGCTCACCGCCGCCGCCGATATTGCCAACAACACGTTGCTGCGCGACTGGCTGGCGGCGGGCGAAGACAGTGCCCAGGCGCCGCAATTTATCGAGTACCTCGAAGCGCTGCGGCAGAAAAACCAGGCCTTCACGGCGTTGTTCGCAGCCACTGAAACCAACCATTACTACAACGAGAAAGGCCTTGATCGTACGTTGAGCCGCAGCAACCCGGCCGACAAATGGTTCTTTGGTTTCATCGACAGCGGCAATCCGCGCCTGCTCAACATCGACACCGATGGCAGTACCGGTGAACTGGCACTGTTCATCGACTATCGGGTGGAAAAGGCCGGCAAACTGGTTGGCATTGCCGGGCTCGGTCTGCGCATGACCGAACTGTCGGAATTGATCCACAACTTCAGTTTCGGTGAGCGCGGCCGGGTGTTTCTGGTGCGCGGCGATGGCCTGATCCAGGTTCATCCGGAGCAGCAATTGAGCGGCAAAACCAAGCTTGCCGAGCAGATCGGTGAGTCGGCCGCTCAGGCTGTTTTGAACCGAACCGAAGGCTTGCACAGCAGCCGCTTCGAGCGTGATGGCGAGGGCTACCTGGCCCTGAGCCTGCCGCTGCGCGACCTGAACTGGACCCTGGTCGCTGAAGTACCGGAAGCGCAAATCTATGCCCCGGTGCGCGAGACGGTGTGGTTGACCAGCCTGATTGGTGCTGGCGTGGCGCTGGTGTCGCTGCTGCTGGTGGTGTTGCTGGCCCGTGGCATAGTCCGGCCGATCCGCCGGGTCACCGGGGCGCTCATGGCGATTGGCAACGGTGGCGGTGACCTGACCCAGCGTCTGGATGCGACGCGTGCGGATGAACTGGGCGACCTGGCTCGCGGGTTCAACCGCTTTCTCGACAGCCAGCGCGACCTCATCGGCGAGGTCTTGCACACCAGTGAACGCTTGCACCGTTCGGTCGAACTGGTGACCCAGGTAGTGGAGAACACCGCAGACCGCTCGGGGCGTCAGCAGGAAATGACCGAAATGGTTGCCACGGCAGTGCATGAAATGGGCCTGACCGTACAGGACATCGCGCAGAACGCCGGCAATGCCGCACACGCGTCGGAAACCGCGCGTACTGAGGCGCTTGCCGCCCGTGAAGTGGTGCGCCGTTCGATTGCCCACATCGAGGGCATGTCGGGTGAAATAGGCCAGGCGGCCCATGCGGTGGGTGAGCTAGCCAGTGAAGTGGCGTCAATCGACGAGGTGCTGGCGGTCATCCGCAGCATCTCCGAACAGACCAACCTGCTGGCGCTCAACGCCGCCATCGAAGCGGCGCGAGCCGGAGAGATGGGCCGCGGCTTTGCCGTGGTCGCCGACGAAGTGCGCACCCTGGCCCGGCGCACCCAGGTGTCCACCGATGAAGTGCAGCAGATGATCCTGCGCCTGAAGCACGGCGCCGGCAGCGCTGTGACATCGATGCAGGCCGGGCAGGCGGCAACCGGCACCGGTGTGCAATCCAGCCAGCAGACCGGCGCCTCACTGAGCACCATTACCGATCAGGTTGAACATATCAGTGACATGAACCATCAGGTGGCCACGGCGACGGAAGAACAGTCGGCGGTGACCGAAGAGATCAATCGTACCGTTCAGGGGATTTCCGATCTGGCCCGGGAGACGGCATCCGAAGTGCAGGAGTGTCGTGAGGAGTGTCAGGCGTTGCGCGGGTTGGCCGATGATCTGGCGCGGCAGATGGGTGGGTTCAGGCTTTAGGCCTGTGTGAAATTCATCGCCGGCAAGGCCGGCTCCCACAAGGGCCGGTGTATGCAGTCCCTGTGGGAGCCGGCCTTGCCGGCGATGGCGCCGTCAGGCGCCCATGGCCTCACGGATGTCCGCCGCCAGTTCACGCACCCGCGCCTCGTCGGTGTCCCACGAGCACATGAACCGCGCGCCACCGCTGCCAATGAAGGTGTAGAAGCGCCAGCCCTTGTTGCGCAAGGCTTCCAGCGCCGGTTCCGACATCTGCAGGAATACCCCGTTGGCTTCCACCGGGAACATCAGCTCTACGCCCGGCACGTCACTCACCAGTTCGCTGAGCAGTTGTGCGCAGCGGTTGGCATGGGCGCCGTACTTGAGCCAGGCACCGGTCTCCAGCAAACCGACCCATGGCGCAGACAGAAAGCGCATCTTCGAGGCCAGCTGGCCGGCCTGTTTGCAACGGTAGTCGAAGTCTTCGGCCAGCTTGCGGTTGAAGAACAGGATCGCCTCACCCACCGCCATGCCGTTCTTGGTACCGCCAAAGCACAGCACATCGACGCCGGCCTTCCAGGTCAGCTCGGCCGGCGTGCAGCCGAGGTAGGCACAGGCGTTACTGAAGCGGGCGCCGTCCATGTGCAGGTTCAGGCCCAGCTCCTTGCAGGTGGCGCTGATGGCCTTGAGCTCTTCCGGGCGATACACACTGCCGACTTCGGTGGCCTGGGTAATGGTCACCACGCGTGGCTTGGGATAGTGGATGTCCTGGCGCTTAAGGGCAATTTCGCGGATCGATTCAGGGGTCAGCTTGCCGGCCACCGTACGGGCGGTGAGCAGTTTTGAGCCGTTGGAGAAGAATTCCGGGGCGCCACATTCGTCGGTCTCGACGTGGGCGGTCTCCGAGCAGATCACGCTGTGATAGCTCTGGCACAGCGACGACAGCGCCAGCGAGTTGGCGGCGGTGCCGTTGAAGGCGAAGAACACTTCGCAGTCGGTTTCGAACAGTTTGCGAAAGTACTCCGAGGCGCGCGCGGTCCACTGGTCATCACCGTAGGAGCGGTCATGACCCTGGTTGGCTTTTTCCATCGCGGCCCAGGCTTCCGGGCAGATACCTGAGTAGTTGTCGCTGGCGAATTGCTGGCTTTGATCTGTCATGACACTGTCCTGTGAACGACGCAGAACCGCACTCTAAACCATTGCTGAATCGGTTGCCTATACAGGCGCTTCGCGGCGGTCCGGCGCCCGGTAAATCCGCTCCTACAGCCTGTAGGAGCGGATTTATCCGCGAAGGGCAAAAGGCAATGTCGTAAACGCACCATTGCAAGGCGTGCGTAGGCATCTGGGCTGTCTGCGTCGGGCATAGGATCGCTGCAAAAGGGCAATTGCCCGACAAGAACCGATGCCGCTGCCGGGAGAGACGCGATGTTCAGCAAGCAAGACCAGATCCAGGGTTACGACGATGCACTGCTGGCGGCGATCAATGCCGAAGAGCAACGCCAGGAAGATCACATCGAACTGATCGCCTCGGAAAACTACACCAGCAAGCGCGTCATGCAGGCCCAGGGCAGCGGCCTGACCAACAAATACGCCGAAGGTTATCCAGGCAAGCGCTACTACGGCGGTTGCGAGCATGTGGATAAAGTCGAGCAACTGGCTATCGATCGCGCCAAGCAGCTGTTCGGCGCCGACTACGCCAACGTCCAGCCGCACTCCGGATCTTCCGCCAACAGTGCCGTGTACCTGGCTCTGCTGCAGGCCGGCGATACCATTCTCGGCATGAGCCTGGCCCATGGCGGTCACCTGACCCACGGTGCCAAGGTGTCGTCCTCGGGCAAGCTGTACAACGCCGTGCAGTACGGCATCAACACCAGCACCGGGCTGATCGACTACAACGAAGTCGAGCGCCTGGCCGTGGAACACAAGCCGAAGATGATCGTCGCCGGTTTTTCGGCCTACTCGAAAACCCTCGATTTCCCACGTTTCCGTCAGATCGCCGACAAGGTCGGCGCCTACCTGTTCGTCGACATGGCCCACGTTGCCGGTCTGGTGGCTGCTGGCCTGTATCCGAACCCGCTGCCTTACGCCGATGTGGTCACCACCACCACCCACAAGACCCTGCGCGGCCCACGTGGCGGCCTGATCCTGGCGCGCAGCAACGAAGAGATCGAGAAGAAGCTCAACGCCGCGGTATTCCCCGGTGCCCAGGGCGGCCCGCTGATGCATGTGATCGCCGCCAAGGCAGTGTGCTTCAAGGAGGCGCTGGAGCCGGGCTTCAAGACTTATCAACAGCAGGTGATCGACAACGCCCAGGCCATGGCCAAGGTGTTTATCGAGCGCGGCTTCGATGTGGTCTCCGGTGGTACCGACAACCACCTGTTCCTGGTCAGCCTGATTCGCCAGGGTCTTACCGGTAAAGATGCCGATGCTGCCCTGGGCCGCGCTCACATCACCGTCAACAAGAACGCCGTGCCCAACGATCCGCAGTCGCCGTTCGTCACCTCCGGCCTGCGCATCGGCACCCCGGCGGTTACCAGCCGCGGCTTCAAGGTTGCCCAGTGCGTGGAACTGGCCGGCTGGATCTGCGACATCCTCGACAACCTCGGCGATGCCGATGTCGAGGCCGATGTTGCGAAGAACGTGTCGGCACTCTGTGCAGATTTCCCGGTTTATCGCTGAGCGGTTCAGGAGTGAAGACTATGCAACGTTACTCGGGCTTCGGCCTTCTCAAGCACTCGCTCAGCCACCACGAAAACTGGCAGCGCATGTGGCGCACGCCGACCCCGAAAAAGGTCTACGACGTGGTCATCGTCGGCGGTGGCGGGCACGGCCTGGCTACGGCCTACTACCTGGCCAAAGAGCACGGCATCACCAACGTTGCCGTGGTCGAGAAGGGTTGGCTGGGCGGTGGTAACACCGCGCGCAACACCACCATCGTGCGCTCCAACTACCTGTGGGACGAATCGGCGCATCTCTATGAGCACGCCATGAAACTCTGGGAAGGACTGTCGCAGGACATCAACTACAACGTGATGTTCTCCCAGCGCGGGGTCTACAACCTCTGCCACACCCTGCAGGACATTCGCGACTCCGAGCGCCGGGTCAACGCCAACCGCCTCAACGGCGTGGACGGCGAGCTGCTCAATACCCAGCAGGTCGCCGAAGAAATTCCTTACCTGGACTGCTCGAAAAACACCCGCTATCCGATCCTCGGCGCCACCGTGCAACGGCGTGGTGGCGTGGCCCGTCACGATGCGGTGGCCTGGGGCTACGCACGTGCCGCCGATGCCCTGGGCGTGGACCTGATCCAGCAGACCGAAGTGATCGGCTTTCGCAAGGAAAACGGTGTGGTCATCGGCGTCGAGACCAACAAGGGCTTTATCGGTGCCAAGCGCGTCGGTGTGGTCACCGCCGGTAACTCCGGGCACATGGCCAGGCTCGCCGGCTTCCGCCTGCCGATCGAATCGCATCCGCTGCAGGCGCTGGTGTCCGAACCGCTCAAACCGATCATCGACAGTGTGATCATGTCCAACGCCGTGCACGGCTACATCAGCCAGTCGGACAAGGGCGACCTGGTCATCGGCGCCGGTATCGACGGCTGGGTTGGCTACGGTCAGCGCGGTTCGTACCCGGTGATCGAACACACCCTGCAGGCGATCGTCGAAATGTTCCCGATTCTTTCGCGGGTGCGGATGAACCGCCAGTGGGGCGGCATCGTCGACACCACGCCGGACGCTTGCCCGATCATCTCCAAAACCCCGGTGAAGAACATGTTCTTCAACTGTGGCTGGGGCACCGGCGGCTTCAAGGCCACCCCGGGCTCGGGCAACGTTTTTGCCGCCAGTCTGGCCAAGGGCGAAATGCACCCGCTGGCCAAACCTTTTTCCATCGACCGTTTCTACAACGGTGCACTGATCGACGAACACGGCGCCGCCGCTGTCGCCCACTAACAGGAGAAATCCCTATGTTGCATATCTTCTGTCCCCACTGCGGCGAGCTGCGCTCCGAAGAGGAGTTCCACGCTGCAGGCCAGGCGCACATTCCGCGGCCGCTGGACCCCAACGCCTGCTCCGACGAGGAGTGGGGCACCTATATGTTCTTCCGTGACAACCCGCGTGGCCTGCACCACGAGCTGTGGATTCACGCCGCCGGTTGCCGCCAGTACTTCAACGCTACCCGTGACACGGTGACCTACGAAATTCTGGAAACCTATCCGATCGGCGCCAAGCCGCAAGTGACCGGCAAAAACACCAGCCCGCAGTTGGCAGTCAGTGGTCAGGGAGAAAAGGTATGAGCCAGGTCTATCGCCTGTCCAACGGCGGTCGTATCGATCGCAGCAAAGTCTTGAACTTCACCTTCAACGGCCAGACCTACCAGGGTTACGCCGGTGACACCCTGGCCGCAGCGTTGCTGGCCAACGGTGTGGACATCGTCGGGCGCAGCTTCAAGTACTCGCGCCCCCGCGGGATCATTGCCGCAGGTTCCGAAGAGCCGAACGCGATCCTGCAGATCGGTGCCACCGAAGCCACCCAGGTGCCCAACGTGCGCGCCACCCAGCAGGCCCTGTATGCCGGCCTGGTGGCCACCAGCACCAACGGCTGGCCGAGCGTCAACACCGACGTCATGGGAATTCTCGGCAAGGTCGGCGGCAAGCTGATGCCGCCGGGCTTCTACTACAAGACGTTCATGTACCCGCAGTCGTTCTGGATGACCTACGAGAAGTACATCCGCAAGGCGGCTGGCCTTGGGCGTGCGCCGCTGGAAAACGATCCGGACAGCTACGACTACATGAACCAGCACTGCGACGTGCTGGTGGTCGGCGCAGGGCCTGCCGGCCTTGCCGCGGCATTGGCCGCCGGGCGCAGCGGTGCGCGGGTGATCCTTGCCGATGAACAGGAAGAGTTCGGTGGCAGCCTGCTCGACAGCCGTGAAAGCCTGGATGGCAAACCGGCTGCCGAATGGGTCGCGGCGGTGATCGCCGAGCTCAAGGGCATGCGTGAAGTGACCCTGTTGCCACGGGCCACGGTCAACGGTTATCACGACCACAACTTTCTTACCATCCACGAGCGCCTGACCGACCACCTGGGTGATCGCGCGCCGATCGGCACCGTGCGTCAGCGCATGCACCGGGTACGTGCCAAGCGCGTGGTGCTGGCCACTGGCGCCCATGAGCGTCCGCTGGTGTACGGCAACAACGATGTGCCGGGCAACATGCTGGCCGGCGCGGTTTCCACCTACGTGCGTCGTTATGGCGTGGCGCCGGGCCGCAACCTGGTGCTGTCGACCAACAACGACCATGCCTACCGTGTGGCGCTGGACTGGCATGACGCCGGCCTGAAAGTGGTCGCCATCGCCGATGCCCGGCACAACCCGCGCGGTTCGCTGGTGGAAGAAGCGCGGGCCAAGGGCATGCGCATCCTCACCTCCAGCGCAGTGATCGAGTCGCGTGGCAGCAAGCATGTGACCGCAGCCCGTGTCGCCGCGATTGACGTCAAGGCACACAAAGTCGCCAGTCCCGGCGAATGGCTGGACTGCGATCTGGTTGCCACTTCCGGCGGCTACAGCCCGGTCGTGCACCTGGCTTCGCACTTGGGCGGCAAGCCGGTCTGGCGTGAAGACATCCTCGGCTTCGTGCCGGGCGACGCACCGCAGAAGCGTGTGTGTGTCGGTGGCATCAACGGAGTGTTCGCCCTGGCCGACACCCTGGCAGATGGTTTCGAAGGCGGCGTGCGCGCGGCAACCGAAGCCGGTTTCAAGGCCGTGCAGGGCACCCTGCCGAAAGTCCTGGCACGTCAGGAAGAAGCCACCGTGGCACTGTTCCAGGTGCCCCATGACAAAAACACCGCACGGGCGCCGAAGCAGTTCGTCGACCAGCAGAACGACGTCACCGCCGCTGCCATCGAACTGGCTACTCGCGAAGGTTTCGAGTCGGTCGAGCACGTCAAACGCTACACCGCCCTGGGCTTCGGTACCGACCAGGGCAAGCTGGGCAACATCAATGGCCTGGCCATCGCGGCGCGCTCGATGGGCATCAGCATTCCGGAAATGGGCACCACCATGTTCCGCCCCAACTACACGCCGATCACCTTCGGCGCCGTGGCTGGCCGGCACTGTGGGCACCTGTTCGAGCCGGTGCGTTTTACCGCGCTGCATGCCTGGCACCTGAAAAACGGCGCCGAGTTTGAAGACGTCGGCCAGTGGAAACGGCCGTGGTACTTCCCGCGCAACGGCGAAGACCTTCATGCCGCCGTGGCCCGTGAGTGCAAGGCTGTGCGTGACAGCGTCGGCCTGCTCGATGCTTCGACCCTGGGCAAGATCGATATCCAGGGCCCGGACGCCCGTGAGTTCCTCAACCGCATCTACACCAATGCCTGGACCAAGCTCGATGTGGGCAAGGCCCGTTATGGCCTGATGTGCAAGGAAGACGGCATGGTCTTCGACGACGGCGTGACGGCCTGCGTCGGCGAAAACCACTTCATCATGACCACCACGACCGGCGGCGCGGCGCGTGTGCTGCAGTGGTTGGAAATTTATCAACAGACCGAATGGCCAGACCTGAAGGTGTACTTCACCTCGGTGACCGACCACTGGGCGACCCTGACCCTGTCGGGCCCGAACAGCCGCAAGCTGCTCAGCGAAGTGACCGATATCGACCTGGACAAGGACGCGTTCCCGTTCATGAGCTGGAAGGAAGGCCTGGTCGCGGGTGTGCCAGCGCGGGTATTCCGCATCTCGTTCACCGGTGAGCTGTCGTATGAGATCAACATCCAGGCCAACTACGCCATGGGCGTGCTGGAGAAAATCGCCGAGGCCGGCAAACAGTACAACCTCACCCCTTACGGCACCGAGACCATGCACGTACTGCGGGCCGAGAAGGGCTTCATCATCGTCGGCCAGGACACCGACGGCTCGATGACCCCGGACGACCTCAACATGGGCTGGTGTGTCGGCCGTACCAAGCCGTTCTCGTGGATTGGCTGGCGCGGGATGAACCGCGAAGACTGCGTGCGCGAAAACCGCAAGCAGCTGGTCGGGCTCAAGCCGGTCGACCCGACCCAGTGGCTGCCGGAAGGCGCGCAACTGGTGTTCGACCCGAAACAAGCGATCCCGATGGACATGGTCGGTCACGTCACCTCCAGCTATGCCAGCAACTCCCTGGGCTATTCCTTTGCCATGGGTGTAGTGAAAGGTGGGCTCAAGCGGATCGGCGAGCGGGTCTACTCGCCGCAGGCCGATGGCAGCGTGATTGAAGCGGAGATCTGTTCTTCGGTGTTCTTCGATCCGAAGGGTGAGCGGCAGAACATCTAACACTGTGGGAAGGGGATTGTGTGTGGGAGCGGGCTTGCCCCGCGATGCGATGTTGACTGTACCGACGTCATCGCGGGGCAAGCCCGCTCCCACAGAAGTCCCTCCCGCAGGCAGGGTCCATAGAATTCAAGGCAGGTGAGTAATGAGCACGATCAACGTCTATCAGCAACGCCCCGGCAACGACGTCAAAGCCGAGTCGCCACTGCATCACGCCGACCTGCCCAGCCTGGTCGGCAAAGGCCGCAAGAACGCCGGGGTGACCCTGCGGGAACACAAGTTTCTCGGTCATCTGACCCTGCGTGGCGATGGCCGCGACCCCGCGTTTTCCGGCGGTGTGTTCAAGGCCTTGGGCCTGGAACTGCCAGTGGCGCTGACCGTGGTCGCCAACGGCGAGATGTCGCTGCAATGGCTGGGCCCGGATGAGTGGCTGCTGATCGTCCCAGGCGGCCAGGAGTTCGCGGTCGAGCAGAAGCTGCGCGATGCCCTCGACGGTCAGCATATCCAGCTGGTCAACGTCAGCGGCGGGCAAACCCTGCTGGAACTGAGCGGCCCGAATGTGCGCGAAGTGCTGATGAAATCCACCAGCTATGATGTTCATCCAAACAACTTCCCGGTCGGCAAGGCAGTGGGCACGGTGTTTGCCAAGTCGCAATTGGTGATCCGCCGTACCGGCGAGGAAACCTGGGAACTGCTGATCCGTCGCAGCTTCTCCGATTACTGGTGGCTGTGGCTGCAGGACGCGGCAGCCGAATACGGTTTGAGCATCGAGGCCTAGGGAGAGTCGTCATGAGCCGAGCACCGGACACCTGGATTCTCACCGCTGACTGTCCGAGCCTGCTCGGTACGGTGGATGTGGTGACGCGCTATTTGTATGAGCAGCACTGCTACGTCACCGAACACCATTCGTTCGATGACCGGCTGTCCGGGCGCTTCTTCATTCGCGTGGAATTCCGTCAGCCGGATGACTTCGACGAAGCCAGTTTTCGCGCAGGCCTTGCTGAGCGGGGCGAGGCCTTTGGCATGCTGTTCGAGCTGACCGCGCCAAAGCACCGGCCGAAAGTGGTGATCATGGTGTCCAAAGCCGATCACTGCCTCAACGACCTGCTCTATCGCCAGCGCATCGGGCAATTGAGCATGGACGTTGTGGCGGTGATTTCCAATCACCCGGATCTGGAGCCTCTGGCCCAGTGGCACCGCATTCCCTACTACCACTTCGCCCTTGAACCACACGACAAACCGGCGCAGGAGCGCAAGGTGCTGCAGGTGATCGAGGAATCCGGTGCCGAACTGGTGATCCTTGCCCGCTACATGCAGGTGCTGTCGCCGGAACTGTGCCGCAAGCTCGACGGTTGGGCGATCAACATTCATCACTCGCTGCTGCCGGGCTTCAAGGGCGCCAAGCCTTATCACCAGGCCTACAACAAAGGCGTGAAGCTGGTGGGGGCCACGGCCCACTACATCAACAACGACCTCGACGAAGGGCCGATCATTGCCCAGGGCGTGGAGTCGGTCGACCACAGCCATTATCCGGAAGACCTGATCGCCAAAGGCCGCGACATTGAGTGCCTGACGTTGGCACGGGCGGTGGGCTATCACATTGAGCGGCGGGTGTTCTTGAACGCCAACAGGACGGTAGTGCTCTGACTGACGCCATCGCCGGCAAGGCCCTCAAGATCAAAACAGATTCCAGTAACACAGCGCCGCCCCCGGGCAGCGCACTTTGCACCGCTACATAACAACAAACTTTAGCGAGGTAAAAGCATGTCTGGTAATCGTGGTGTGGTGTATCTCGGCGCCGGCAAGGTCGAGGTGCAGAAGATTGACTACCCGAAAATGCAGGATCCGCGTGGCAAGAAGATCGAGCACGGGGTGATCCTCAGGGTGGTCTCCACCAACATCTGTGGCTCCGACCAGCACATGGTCCGTGGCCGTACCACGGCCCAGGTCGGCCTGGTGCTGGGCCATGAAATCACCGGCGAGGTGATCGAAAAAGGCCGCGACGTGGAAAACCTGCAGATCGGCGATCTGGTCTCGGTGCCGTTCAACGTCGCCTGTGGCCGCTGCCGCTCCTGCAAGGAACAACACACCGGCGTCTGCCTGACGGTCAACCCGGCCCGTGCCGGTGGTGCCTACGGCTATGTCGACATGGGCGACTGGACCGGTGGTCAGGCCGAATACGTGCTGGTGCCTTACGCCGATTTCAACCTGCTGAAACTGCCCAACCGCGACAAGGCCATGGAGAAAATCCGCGACCTGACCTGCCTCTCCGACATTCTTCCGACCGGCTATCACGGTGCGGTAACGGCCGGGGTTGGCCCGGGCAGTTCGGTGTACATCGCCGGTGCCGGCCCTGTGGGCCTGGCTGCGGCGGCTTCGGCACGTTTGCTAGGGGCCGCAGTGGTAATCGTCGGTGACGTCAACCCGGTGCGTCTGGCGCACGCCAAGGCCCAGGGCTTTGAAATTGCCGACCTGTCCCAGGACACCCCGCTGCACGAACAGATCGCCAACCTGCTGGGCGAGCCGGAAGTAGACTGTGCGGTGGATGCCGTAGGCTTCGAAGCCCGTGGTCATGGCCATGCCGGTGCCAAGCACGAAGCACCGGCTACCGTACTCAACTCGCTGATGGGCGTGGTCCGCGTTGCCGGCAAGATCGGCATTCCCGGCCTGTATGTCACTGAAGATCCGGGTGCGGTGGATGCCGCAGCGAAGATCGGTAGCCTGAGCATCCGCTTCGGTCTGGGTTGGGCCAAGTCGCACAGCTTCCACACCGGGCAAACTCCAGTGATGAAGTACAACCGTCAGCTGATGCAGGCGATCATGTGGGACCGCATCAACATTGCCGAAGTGGTGGGCGTGCAGGTGATCAGCCTGGATCAGGCGCCTGAAGGGTATGGCGAGTTTGATGCCGGGGTGCCGAAGAAATTCGTTATCGATCCGCACAAGCTGTTTAGCGCGGCGTAAGGACATCGCGGGGCAAGCCCGCTCCCACCGGATTTTGAGAACCCGGTGGGAGCGGGCTTGCCCCGCGATGCTGTTAAAGCCAGACCGCATCCCAATGCGGATAATCCCCAAGCTTGGTTACCAGCCCAGCCCTCAGCGGATTGGCCACCACATAGCGCGCCACCACCCGCACCTTTTCTTCCCGCCGCAACGCATGATCATGATATCCAGGCTGCCACAGCTTGCCCTGCAGCGTGCCTTGCTTGTACAGCGCACAACGGCTGCGGGATTTGAACCGGCGCATCAGGCAGGCCAGTGAGCCATGCTGCAGTTCAATCAGCCAGTGCACATGATCCGGCATTATCACCCAGGCCAGAGTACGTGCGGCGCCATCAATTTGTGCCTGCTGGAACTGTGCCGGAATACAGCGGGCGGCCTGGAAACTCTCGAATATCGGTTCTCGATTGCGAGTAATGCTGGTCAGCAGGTAATAGCGGCCGGGCTCGGAGAAGCGGCCGCGGCGCAGGCGGTGGGAGGCGGGACTGTCCATGTCGTGGCTCCTTGAAAGATGAATTTTCAAGGTAGTTGTCGAGCGGTGGAGGCACCCGACCAAACTGGATCTCAATGTTGCCAATGGCAATTGGAAGCAACCCCCCGGTGGGAGCGGGCTTGCCCCGCGATAGCGGTTTGTCAGTCACATCGCATCGCGGGGCAAGCCCGCTCCCACCGGCCGTTGCAGTTACTTCTGGATGTTTCCAGGCTGGTCAATTCCGGTCCTAGGAAATACCCTACCGCGTCTGTCGATCCCCGTCTGATTGCCCTCGGAAACCAGTCCTTCTAGGCTCCGTCGGTCGCTGTCAGTTCAGCGATCGGGTGTGGAAACCCGGTAATCACACGTTAGTCGCCCTTGTTATGGCGGCTGTGCGCGGGAGGCTTTCGAGCCTGCCGGGTTTACCGTGTGTCCCGGTTTTCCACCTCGCGTACAGCTGCCACCATTTCGTGTGGAAACAAAATGGTGCAGCCAAATTACACGCGGAGGCTGCATGAAAAAGATCGTTCCCGATCCACCTGATTCTTTGTCCCCCACCCTCGACAAACCCTTCGGCGATTGCCCTGCCGGTCACCCGCAACTCTTCTCCGTCAATGCTGGCATCGCTCCGCATGACGCGCTGGTGCATATCTCGCTGTATCTGCGTTGCGCCTAGGACACGGCGAATCAATCTTTCGATGGTATCGATGAGTCGGCCAAGGGCTTTCTCTGGTCCACCCTGCATTCGGTGGAGATGGCCAAGGGGCTGGTGGAGGCTTTGCTTGATGCTCTGGAGAATCGGGAGTTGAGTCCGCTTTGACAACATCGCGGGGCAAGCCCGCTCCCACCGGTGGGAGCGGGCTTGCCCCGCGAAGAGGCCATCACTGCCCACGGAACATTCCCCCACCTCCACAGTCCAACCCTCGTTTCCCCCCGCCTTTACGGCTGACGAGGTCCCTTCATGAAACGTTTCGCACTGGTCACCCTGATGACCCTGGCTGCCAGCCCGGTGTTTGCCTTCAACCTCAGCGATGCGGCCAACGCCGTTTCCGCCATGCAAGGCAACAAGGACGGCGCTGCAGTGCAGGCGCCAGCCGCCTCGGCGAATCTGCTCAACACCCTCGGTAGCGAGCTGAAAATCACCCCGGAACAAGCCATCGGTGGCACCGGCGCCTTGCTCGGCCTGGCCCGTAATCAACTCAGCAGCACGGACTACGAACAACTGAGCAAAGCCGTACCGGGCCTTGATCTGCTCTCTGGCGAAAACGCCTTGGGCGGCTTGAGCGGGCTGGGTGAGCTGCTCGGTAACAGTGGCAATTCGTCGGCCCTGAGCAATGCCCTGGGCGGCAACGTCAAAGACACCAATGACCTGAACAACGCCTTCAGTGCCCTGGGTATGGACATCGGCATGATCGGCCAGTTTGCCCCGCTGATCTTGCAGTACCTCGGTCAGCAGGGCGTTACCGGTTCGCTGTTGCAGAGCCTCGGCGGCTTGTGGGGCGCGCCGGCTACAGTGCCCTCGGTTTAACGGCGCTTAGGCTGCTTCGGAGAAATTCACCGTGCGCACCGGGCGGCGGAATCCGCCCGTCAGCACCATCAGGTAGCCCAGGCCCAGGCCGAACCAGCTCAGGCCGATGGTCAGGGTCATCGCCGACAGGCTGGTCCACAGCCACAGGGTCAGGCTCATGCCCACCAGCGGGATCAGGCCATAACGCAGCAACCCGGCCAGGTTGCGCTGGCAGGTGTCGCTGATCAGGTGGGTGCGGATCACCGCCAGGTTCACCGCCGAGAACGCCACCAGTGCGCCAAAGCTGATCAGCGATGCCAGGGTGGCGAGGTCGATCACCAGCGCCAGCAGCGAAAACGCCGAGACCACCAGGGTAGCGGTGACCGGTGTGCCGAAGCGTGGTGAGAGGGTGGCGAACCAGCGTTGTGGCAAGACCTTGTCACGGCCCATGGTGTAGAGAATCCGCGATACCGCCGCTTGCGAAGCCAGGGCCGAACCGAGGCTGCCGGCGACGAATGCAGCGGTGAAGAAGTTGGCCAGGAACTGGCCGCCAGCCTTGAACATGACCTCGTTGGCGGCCGCGTCGGTATTGGCGAAATGGCTGCCTGGCAGCACCAGCTGGCTGATATAGGCCAGCAGGGTGAACAGCAGGCCAGCGCCGAGGGTGGTGAGGATGATCGCCCGTGGCACGTTACGTTCCGGGTCTTTGGTTTCCTCGGCCAGGGTCGACACGGCATCGAAGCCGAGGAACGACAGGCACAGCACCGCCGCTCCCGCCATCAGATGACTGAAGCCCGGCTGGGTGCCATCGCCGAGAAAAGGTGAGAGCACATCGACCGGTTGCCCGCCGCCCAGGGTTTTCAGCGACAGCGCGACGAATACGCCGATGAAAATGATCTGCGCGCCGACAATCAGGTTGCTGGCCTTGGCCACCGAGTTGATGCCGACGACGTTGAGCACGGTAACCAGGGCGATCGACGCGAGGATGATGGTCCAGACCGGGATGCTCGGGAAGGCGATGTTCAGGAACAGGCCAATGAGCAGGTAATTGATCATCGGCAGGAACAGGTAGTCGAGCAGCAGCGACCAGCCGGCGAGAAAGCCGATGCTCGGCCCGAATGCCAGGTTGGTGTAGGAGTAGGCCGAGCCGGCAACCGGAAAGCGCCGGACCATGAAGCTGTAGGACGTGGCCGTGAAGAGCATGGCCAGCAGGGTGACCAGGTAGGCGCCGGCGGTGCGTCCCCCGGTGAGTTCGGTGACGATGCCGTAAGTGGTGAAAATGGTCAGCGGGACCATATACACCAGCCCGAAGAACACCAGGGCGGGAAGCCCGAGGACGCGGCGCAGTTGAGCGGAATCTGCCTGGGCAGCATTGCTGGATTGGTTGGCCATTGATCGATCCTGGCTTTTTTGTAGTTGTTAGTTGATCGATTTTTATCCAGTTAATCCGCCAATAGCAAAGAAGATTCCCTTATCTTGATTATTAACGCAGATTTTAATCGGCTATCGCAGGGGCCAGCTCCGCCCGCAATGCTTCAATCCGCTGATCTTTGTCGCGCCACAGCTGGTTGACCCAGTCCTGCACGGTCTGGCGCAACAGCGGATCGTTTTCGTAGTCGCCCTCCCACAGCGCCGGGTCCAGTTCGTGCACCTGGATGTCGATGATCACCTTCGGCACAGCGCCACTGAGCAGGTCCCAGAAGCCCGGCGCCTTGTCACCGGGGTAGACGATGGTGACGTCAAGCAGGGCATCGAGCTGTTCGCCCAGCGCCGCCAGCACAAAGGCGACACCACCGGCCTTGGGTTTGAGCAGGTGCTTGTAGGGTGACTGCTGGGCCACACGCTTGGCTTCGGTGAAGCGCGTGCCTTCAAGGTAATTGACCACGGTCACCGGCTGGCGCTTGAACAACTCGCAGGCGGCCTTGGTGATTTCCAGGTCCTGGCCTTTGAGCTCCGGATGTTTGTCGAGAAACGCTTTGCTGTAGCGCTTCATGAACGGGTAATCCAGCGCCCACCAGGCCAGGCCCAGCAGTGGCACCCAGATCAGTTCTTTTTTCAGGAAGAACTTGAAGAAGGGGATACGCCGGTTGAGCACCTGGATCAGCGCCGGGATATCGACCCAGCTCTGGTGGTTGCTGATGGCCAGGTAGGATGTGTCCAGGCGCAGGTCATCGGCACCGCGCACGTCCCACACCGTGGGGATGCACAGACGGAAAATCAGTTTGTCGATTTCAGACCAGGTTTCGGCGATCCACATCACCGTCCATGAGGCGTAGTCACGGTAACGGCCGGGCAGGACCAGTTTGAGCAGGGCAAAGACCAGCAGCGGGCCGATCAGGACCAGGGTGTTGAGCAGCAACAGCAAGGTCACAAGAATGCCCGTCAGTAAGCGGCGCATAAGAAAGCTCTTATATTCAAGTAAGCGGCCGGCAATGATAAGCAGCCTGTCGGCATACGCCAAATGCTCAGGTCTGCTCGACTGGGACAAATGTTTCACATTGTGTTGAATAAGCTATTAACGCGAACCTATCCTGCCTTCGCAGTCTAAACACTGTCTTATCTCAAGGAAGCGGATCCCTGTGAAATCTGTACTTGCACTGCTGTCGCTGCTGGCCCTTCCGGTGATGGCTGCCGAGCCGACCCTGTATGGCCGCTACGAATACATCACGCTGCCGGAGTTTGGCGGTGAAACCCTCAAGGCGAAAATGGACACCGGGGCGCTGACCGCGTCGTTGTCGGCCAAAGACATCGAGCTTTTTACCCGTGATGGCGAAGAGTGGGTACGTTTCCGCCTGGCGACCAAGGACTCCAGCGGCAAGGTTTACGAACACAAGCTGGCGCGCATCAGCAAGATCAAGAACCGCGCCGATGAAGATGAAGACGGCGAGGGAGCGGAGATCAGCAAGCGACCGGTGGTGGACCTTGAGCTGTGCCTGGGCGACGTCAAGCGTACCGTTGAAGTCAACCTGACCGACCGCAGCAGCTTCAACTATCCACTGCTGATCGGTGCCAAGGCCTTGCGTGAGTTCAAGGCGGCGGTGAACCCGGCGCGACGCTTCACGGCGGGCAAGCCTGAGTGCTGATACCTGGTGGGAGCGGGCTTGCCCCGCGATTGCGGTTTCTCAGTCGCATCGCATCGCGGGGCAAGCCCGCTCCCACCGGAGGGGAAAACATCCTATGGGCCTTGCCAGACCCCTGAGAATCTCCTACAAGATGCAACACTCCAGTGCCAGGCCCGGACGCCATGCCCCACATACTCATTGTCGAAGACGAAGCGGCCATTGCCGACACCCTGATTTTTGCCTTGCAGGGTGATGGCCACAGCACAGAGTGGGTGACTCTGGGCAGTGCTGCGCTCGATCAGCAGCGTCAGCGGCCAGCCGATCTGATCATCCTCGATATCGGTCTGCCGGATATCAGCGGCTTCGAAACCTGCCGCCAGCTCCGGCGTTTCAGCGACGTGCCGGTGATGTTCCTCAGTGCCCGCGACGGTGAAATCGACCGCGTGGTGGGCCTGGAAATCGGCGCCGACGACTATGTGGTCAAGCCCTTCAGCCCGCGCGAAGTCGCGGCACGGGTACGGGCAATCCTCAAGCGCATGGCACCGCGTGCGGAGCCGGTGAGCGCACCGCTGCTGTTCCAGGTCGATACCCTGCGCATGCAGATCAGCTATCGCGGCCAAGCCCTGAGCCTGACCCGCCACGAATTCCGGTTGTTGCAGAGCCTGCTGGAGCAACCCGAGCGGGTGTTCAGCCGCGAGCAACTGCTCGATGCCGTCGGCGTGCCCGCCGACGCAGGCTATGAACGCAGCATCGACAGTCATATCAAGAGCCTGCGTGCCAAGCTGCGCCAGGTGGCCGCCGATGCCGAGCCGATCCAGACTCACCGTGGCCTGGGTTACAGCTACAGCCCGAGCCACAGCTGATGCGCCTGGGCATCCGCATCTTCCTGGTCTACTTCCTGTTTGTCGGGCTGACCGGCTACTTCATTCTCAGCACCGTGCGAGAAGAGATCCGTCCCGGTGTGCGCCAGTCCACCGAGGAAACCCTGGTGGACACCGCCAACCTGCTCGCCGAAATCCTTCACGACGACGTCAAGGCCGGCACCCTCGGCCAGAGCCGTTTGCCGCAGGTGTTGCGGGCCTATGGCCAGCGCCAGCCGAATGCCGATATCTGGGGGCTGTCGAAGAATCAGGTCAACCATCGCATCTATGTCACCGATGCCAAGGGCATTGTCCTGCTCGACTCCAGTGGTGCGGCGGTGGGCCAGGACTATTCCCGCTGGAACGACGTCTACCTGACCCTGCGCGGTGAGTATGGCGCACGTTCGACCCGCAGCGACGCGGAGGATCCCGAGTCGTCAGTGATGCACGTCGCCGCGCCGATTCTTGATGAAGGCAAGATTATCGGCGTGGTCACCGTGGCCAAGCCGAACAAGTCATTGCAGCCGTATATCGATCGCTCCGAGCAGCGTTTGCTGTACCTGGGACTGGGCCTGATCGGCCTGGGCTTGCTGGTCGGTGCCGCGCTGTCCTGGTGGCTGGCCCGTTCGCTACGACGCCTGACCCATTACGCCCAGGCTGTCAGCGAAGGAGAGCGCACCGCGCTGCCGCACTATCGCGGCGGTGAGCTGGGGCAACTGGCGGCGGCGGTGGAGCGTATGCGCACCCAGCTGGAAGGCAAGGACTATGTCGAGCGCTACGTTCACACTCTGACCCATGAGCTGAAGAGCCCGCTGGCGGCCATTCGCGGCGCATCGGAGCTGCTCCAGGAGCCGATGCCGGAGGCACAGCGTCAGCGCTTTGCCGACAACATCGAGAGCGAAAGTGCGCGCATGCAGCAGTTGATCGAGCGCCTGCTCAACCTGGCGCAGGTCGAACAGCTGCAAACCCTTGAAGAACAGCAGCACGTGTCGTTGGCAGCCCTGGTCGATGAGCTGTTGCTGGCCCAGAGTGCGCGGATCGAAAGCAACGGTCTGCAGGTGCGCCAACGTGTACCGGCGAGTACTCGCCTGCTGTGTGAGCCGTTCCTCATGCGCCAGGCCATCGCCAACCTGCTGGACAACGCCCTGGACTTCACCCCGCCCGGCGGCAAGCTGGTGTTCGAACTGGAGAGGCAGGCTACACGTGTGGCCCTGAGCCTGTTCAACCAGGGCGAGGCGATTCCCGACTATGCCCTGGGGCGGGTGAGCGAGCGCTTCTATTCGTTGCCGCGGCCGCTTAGCGGGCGCAAGAGTACCGGGCTGGGGCTGAACTTTGTCGAGGAAGTGATGCAGCTGCATGGCGGGTCGCTGGAAGTTGCCAACGTCGAAGACGGTGTACGCGTGCGCTTGTGGCTGCCCGCCAAACGCCTGGACTGAAACTTCACACACTTTGCACGCAAGCTCCACACATCTCCCCAAACACTCCATTTTGATTGCGCAGACTCTGCCCATCGAAACTGGAGTGTTGCCCCATGAGTCGAACCTTGAGTCTGAAACTTGGCACCATCGCCTTGCTGATTGTGCTGTTGCTGATCCCGCTGTTCATGATCGGCGGCCTGATTGGCGAGCGTCAGCAATTGCGTGACAACGTCGTACAGGACATCGCCCAGAGCGCGAGTTTCAGCCAGCAGATCAGCGGCCCGGTACTGGTGGTGCCGTATCGCAAGACCGAACGAAGCTGGAAGACCGAAGAGGGCAAAACCTTCGTGGAAACCAAGCAAGTCAGTGGTCACCTGTATTTTCTGCCAGAAACCTTCGAACTGAAGTCGGGCATCGACACCGAACTGCGTTCGCGAGGGATTTACCAGGCGCGGCTGTTTCATGCGGATAACCACATCAGTGGCCAGTTCAAAGTGCCGGCGAATTGGGGCATTAACCAGGACCTTGAGGATTATCGCTTCGAGCCAGCCTTTCTTGCGGTCGGCATCAGTGATATCCGCGGTATCGAAAAGGGCCTGCAATTACAGTTCAATGACCAGCGCCTGGACTTCCAGGCCGGCACCGGCCTGAGCTGGCTGGGTGGTGGTGTGCACGTGCCCCTGGACCGCCTCGACGGCAAGGCAGAAACCCTGTTCGACTATGCCTTCGATCTCAGCTTGCAGGGCACTGGTCAGCTGTATGTGCTGCCGGTTGGCCGCAGCACCAGTGTCAGCATGGCGGCTAACTGGCCGCACCCAAGCTTTGTCGGCAACTACCTGCCCAGCAGCCGCAAGGTGGACGCGGGTGGCTTCTCGGCGCGCTGGCAGACGTCGTTCTTTTCTACCAACCTGGAAGACGCCCTGAGCCAATGTGCGGTCAACGCCAGTTGCGCGGATTTCCGCGACCGCGCCTTCGGGGTCAGCTTTGTCGACCCGGTGGATCAGTACCTCAAGAGCGAGCGGGCGATCAAGTATGCGTTGTTGTTCATCGCCCTGACCTTTGCTGGCTTCTTCCTCTTCGAGATTCTCAAGAACCTCAGCGTGCACCCGATTCAATATGCTCTGGTGGGTGCGGCCCTGGCGTTGTTCTACCTGCTGTTGCTGTCGCTGTCCGAGCATCTGGGTTTTGGCCTTGCCTATCTGCTGTCTGCCGGAGCCTGTGTACTGCTGATCGGTTTCTATCTGTCTCATGTGCTGCACAGCCTGTTGCGCGCCATGGGCTTTGCCCTCGGGCTGGCGGTGCTCTACGGCATGCTCTACGGGCTGCTCAGCGCCGAGGACTATGCCTTGTTGATGGGTTCGCTGCTGCTGTTCGGGCTGTTGGGTGTGTTCATGGTCCTGACCCGGCGACTGGACTGGTACAGCGTTGGTCAGGGGAAACTGCAATGAGCGGCTTGCGCGAGGAGCGGCATCTGGGAATGGTGTTGGCACGGGGTATTGCCAATGTGTGGACGGCAGAGGTCAGTGTGGGAGCCGGCCTTGCCGGCGATGAAATCGCTGCGGTGTCAGCTAGTGCGCGGCGTCTGCATCGCTGGCAAGGCCAGCTCCCACAGGGGTTGAATCAGGTTAGCGAAGGATCCGTCGCCTGCATCGACGCCCGCTGACTGACCTCGGCATACCAGGCCGCGAGCTTCGGCTGCTGTTCACGCCAGCCGAGGCCCGGCATGCGCAGATCAAGGTAGCCCAGGGCACAGGCCACACCGATGGCGGCGATGTCGAACGCCGCGCTCAGCTCGGCAATATGCTCCTGCTCAAAGCTGGCCAGGCCGCGGCGGATCTTGTCCTGTTGGGCTTCGATCCAGCTGTCCCAGCGTTTATCTTGCGGGCGCAGGAAGGTTTCGTAACGGGTCAGCACCGCGGCGTCCATGACCGCATCGGCCAGCGAGGCGAGGGTCAGGCGATGCCAGCGCGACCAGCCTTCCCTGGGGATCAGCGGGTTGCCAACATGCTGCAGGTCGAGGTATTCGCAGATCACCCGGCTGTCGTGCAGCACGTTGCCGTCAGCCAGGCGCAAGGCCGGGATTTTCCCGGCCGGGTTGCCCTGGTTGAGTTCGGCAACCGGGCTGACCGGCGTCAGGTTGACGCTCTGCAGTGCCACGCGCCCGGTCTGCCCGGTCTCGTGCAGCACCACCATGACCTTGCGTACGAAGGGCGAAGCCGGCGAGTAGTACAGGATCATGCTCGGTGCGGACATGTCGAACCCTCAGTTGCCTTGCAGGCTGGGCGGCAGGCAGACACCGGTGCCACCGATACCGCAGTAGCCGTCAGGGTTTTTCGCCAGGTACTGCTGGTGATAGGCCTCGGCGAAGTAGACGGTCGGCGCCTGGTCGATCTCGGTGGTTATCTCGCCGAAGCCGGCTTTGGTCAGTTCAGCCTGGTAGGCCTGTTTGCTGGCCTGAGCCTGTTCCAGTTGTTCGGGGCTGGTGCAGTAGATTACCGAGCGGTACTGGGTGCCGATGTCGTTGCCCTGGCGCATGCCCTGGGTCGGGTTGTGCAGTTCCCAGAACATCGCCAGCAGTTCCTGGTAGCTGACCTTGTCCTTGTCGAATACCACCAGCACCACTTCGGTGTGGCCGGTCAGGCCCGAGCAGACTTCTTCGTAGGTCGGGTTGGGGGTAAAGCCGCCGGCATAGCCAACCACGGTGCTGACCACGCCTTCACGTTGCCAGAAGCGCCGTTCGGCACCCCAGAAGCAACCCAGGCCAAAGATCGCAAAGTCGACGTTCTCGAAGAACGGCCCGAGCAGTGGGGTGTCTTTGAAGACAAAGTGCTTCTCGGGCAGGGTCATCGGGGTTTCGCGGCCAGGCAGGGCCTGTTCCGCAGTAGGCAGGACGTTTTTGTTCACCAGGATTTCCGAGCGCAGGACCATGAACCCATTCCTCTTCAAAGTAGGACGATAAGGGATAGAGTCGTAGTGTGCCCGAGTGTTACGCCGCTGTCAGGCGCTTGGGCCACGCGGATAACGCTTGAGTTTGTTGACCAGATCGGCCCCCGGAATCGGGCGGTCGAACAGATAGCCCTGGCCGACGTCGCAGCGGTGACGACGCAAGAACGCCAGCTGTTCGGCGGTTTCGATGCCTTCGGCGACCACCTGGAGCTTGAGGTTGTGGGCCATGGCGATCACCGCCGAGGTGATTTCCATGTCGTCCTGGTTGTCGGGGATTTCATGAATGAAGCTGCGGTCGATCTTGATGATATCGATCGGAAACTTTTTCAGGTAACTGAGCGAGGAATAGCCGGTGCCGAAATCGTCCATGGCCAAGGTCAGCCCCAGCTGCTTGAGCTGGTCGAGCTGGCGATGGGTGTCTTCGGTGGCTTCGAGCAGCAGGCCTTCAGTCAGTTCCAGCTCCAGCAGATGGGGCGGCAGGGCTTCTTCCTTGAGGATGTTGGCGATCGAGGCAACCAGCTCGGGATCGGAAAACTGCTTGGGTGACAGGTTGATCGCCACCTGCAGGTCGCCCAGCCCTTCAGTGCGCAACTGCTGGCTCATGCGGCAGGCCTGGCGGGCGATCCACTTGCCGATCGGGATGATCAGCCCGGTTTCCTCGGCAACGCTGATGAACTGATCCGGGCGGATCATGCCCTTGTCCGGATGGTTCCAGCGCAGCAGGGCTTCCAGGCCCAGCAGACGGCCGCTGCGCAAGCACAGCTTGGGCTGGTAGAACACATCCAGCTCGTTCTGGGTCAGGGCGCGGCGCAGGTTATTTTCGACGAACAGCTTGTAGCTGGCTTCGGCATTCAGGGCTTCGGTGAACACCTGGGCCTGGTGTTTGCCGTTGGCTTTGGCCTTGTGCAGGGCCAGGCCTGCGTTTTTCATCAGGGTCTGCGGGTCGCGGCCATGCAGCGGGGCACAGGCCAGGCCCACGGAGCCGGTGACGTTGATCAGCTGGTTGTCGACGAACAGCGGTTTGTCGAGGGTCCTGAGCAGTTGCTGGGCAATCTGCTTGCCGTCTTTGAGGTCGGTGTCTTCGAGCAGGACGGCGAACTCGTTACTGGCAAAGCGCGCCAGGCTGCCGCCGGCGCTGAGGCTGTTGCGCAGGCGCCGGGCCAGGCTGATCAGCAGCTTGTCGCCGGTCTGGTGGCCGAGGCTGTCGTTGATCCGCTTGAAGTTGTCGATGTCCACCAGCAGCAGGCAGATCGGGCTGTCGCTGTCGCGGGCGAAGCGTTCGTCAAGGTTGCGGATGAACGCCGGCCGGTTGCCCAGGCTGGTCAGGTTGTCGGTGTAGGCCAGGCGTTCGATGCGCTGCTGCGCCAGCTTGCTCTGGGTGATGTCTTCGTAGATGCCGATGTAGTGGGTCAGTTCGCGGTTGTCACCGTAGACCTTGGAGATCGACAGCTGCCCCCAGTAGGGCTCGAGGTTCTTGCGCCGACTCTTGAATTCGCCCTGCCAGCTGTTGCCCATGGCCAGGCTCGAAGGGGCGTCGAACAACAGCTCACTGAGGTTTTCCAGGGCCGGTAGCTCGGAGAGGCGATGGCCATGGACCTCCTCAGTACTGTACTGGGTGATGGCGGTGAAACTCGGGTTGACGTACTCGACCACACCATCGCGGTTGACCAGCAAAAAGGCGTTGGCACTCTGCTCGACAGCACGCTGGAACAGATGCAAGGCGTTGGTGGCGGTACGCCGGTTGTGGTTGTTGATGACCTGGGCGAACTGATCGGCGAGCTCGCCGGCAAAGGCAATTTCATCCGACTGCCAGGCCCGCGCCGAGCCAGTGTGTTCCAGGCAGAGCACGCCGACCACCTGGCCATCGATGCGGATACTGGCATCGAGCATGGCGTTGATATCGCGCGGGCGCAGGCTTTCAGCCATTTCCCGGGTGCGCGGATCGTGACTGGCGTTGTGGGCGTCAATGGCGCGGCTGGTGTGCAGGGCGTCGAGGTAGTCGGGAAAGCAGCTGGCGTCGATGGGATCGGGCAGGTGGTATTCCTGGCTCTCGCGGTAGTATGCGGAGATAGGCTCCAGGCGCTGCCCTTCCAGGTACCAGATGCTCGCACATTCGATCTTGTAGATCTCACAAGCGCTGCGGGTGATCAGCTCGGCGGCTTCGAGCAGCGAGTTGCTGGCGCTGTAGCGATGACGGGCGAGGTGCAGGATCAGCTCCTGCTGGGCGCGCACTCGCTCCAGATGCTCAAGTTGTTCCTGCTGTGCCTGCTGGTTGAGCTGCAGGGCGATCTGCAGGCGGTTGTTGCGGGTTTCCAGGTCGGCGGCGCTGAGGTCCGGGCCGTCACCGGGCTGGGTGTCGATGACCATCAGGTAGCCGCGCAGCAACTGGCGGTTGTGCTGCTTGTAGGCCTCACCGAGTTCCAGCAGGTGCAGCGGTCCTTGAGCGGTGTGCAGGGTGTAGCGCACCAGGTAGTGCGGGCGCTGGCCCAGCTGCAGTTGGATGGCGTCATGCAGTTTGTAGCGAGCCTCGGGCTCCATCAGGCTGGCGTAGGGCGAGCCGACCAGGGCGCAGAGCTCGACCGCGGCCAGGCCGAACTGGCGTTCGCAGGCGGGGTCGAGGTACAGCAGGGCCCAACTGGCTTCATTCAGCCGTTCGAAACGCAGCATGCCGAGCCGCGAAGGCACGGGCAATTGCGTCACGACCTCGGCCACCATACGGCTGGCGGCATCGGGTTGGCTTTTCATTGAGGGCTCGCTTCAAGAAGGCTGTTCGCGAAGATAGCGCAATCTGCTGCTACGCGTTTGGGCAAGGTTGCATCATGCGCTTGAGGCTGACAAGCCTGCATCTACTGTGTCGGCACCCAAGCGTGAATCTTAAACCCGGTGGGAGCGGGCTTGCCCCGCGATTGCGGTTTGTCAGTCACATCGCATCGCGGGGCAAGCCCGCTCCCACCGGGAATCGCAGACAAAAAAAGCCCCGCCAAAGTGGCGGGGTTGAGGTACGAGCGTGGCAGCTCGAAAAGGGAGCCTGTCTCCCTCGGCAGAGGGAGACAGGAAACAGCATTACAGCAGCATGGTGCGGATGTCGGTCAGCAGGTCGCCCAGGCGCTTGGTGAAGCGCGCGGCAGCTGCACCGTTGATCACGCGGTGATCGTAGGACAGCGACAGCGGCAGCATCAGCTTCGGCTGGAAGGCTTTGCCGTCCCAGACTGGCTGGATGGTGGCCTTGGAAACACCGAGGATCGCCACTTCCGGCGCGTTGACGATCGGCGTGAAGCCGGTGCCGCCAATGTGACCGAGGCTGGAGATGGTGAAGCAGGCGCCCTGCATGTCGTCTGCCGAGAGCTTTTTGGTCCGGGCTTTTTCAGCCAGGGCCGCCGCTTCGCCAGCCAGTTGCAGCAGGCTCTTCTGGTCGACGTTCTTGATCACCGGGACCAGCAGGCCATCCGGGGTGTCTACGGCGAAACCGACGTTGACGTACTTCTTGCGGATGATCGCTTTGCCGCTAGGCGCCAGCGAGCTGTTGAAGTCCGGCAGTTCCTTGAGCAGGTGGGCGCAGGCCTTGAGCAGCAGCGGCAGGACGGTCAGCTTGACGCCGGCCTTCTCTGCAACGGCTTTCTGCGCAACGCGGAAGGCTTCCAGCTCAGTGATGTCGGCCGAGTCGAACTGGGTCACGTGAGGCACGTTCAGCCAGCTGCGATGCAGGTTGGTAGCACCCATCTGCATCAGGCGAGTCATCGGCACTTCTTCGATTTCACCGAAGCGGCTGAAGTCGACTTCCGGAATCGGCGGGATGCCTGCACCACCGGTTGCACCGGCGGCCGGGGCTTCCTTGGCCTTCTGCATCATGGCCTTGACGTAAACCTGCACGTCTTCCTTGAGGATACGACCGTGCGGGCCGGTGGCCGCTACCGCGCTCAGCTCGACGCCGAACTCACGGGCCAGCTGACGCACGGCAGGGCCGGCGTGAACCTTGGCACCGTTGGCTGCGGCAGGGGCGGCAACCGGTGCGGCGGCTGGGGCAGCCGGCGCAGGTGCAGGTGCGGCTGCAGCAGCAGGAGCAGCTGGCGCCGGAGCGGCAGCGGCAGGTGCTGGAGCGGCAGCCGGTGCAGCACCGGCAACTTTCAGCTTGAGGATCAGGTCGCCGGTACCGACTTCGTCGTCCAGCTTGGCAATCACGGCTTCGACCACGCCAGCGGCTGGAGACGGAATCTCCATCGAGGCTTTGTCCGATTCCAGGGTGATCAGCGACTGGTCGGCTTCGACGGTATCGCCGACCTTGACCAGTACTTCGATGATCTTGGCTTTGCCCGAGGAGCCGATGTCCGGAACGTGGATGTCCTGAACCGTGGCAGCCGCCGGGGCAGCTGCCGGAGCAGGAGCAGCCTCTGCAACCGGAGCGGCAGCAGGAGCCGCGGCAGCCGGTGCAGCAGCCGGAGCCTCAGGCGCCGCAGCGGCGCCCTCGACTTCCAGTTCCATCAGCTCGTCACCTTCTTTCAGGCGGTCGCCGAGTTTGACCTTCAGCGACTTGATCACACCGGCCTTGGGGGCCGGGATCTCCATGGAGGCCTTGTCGGACTCCAGGGTCAGCAGGCTCTGGTCAGCCTCGATACGGTCGCCGACTTTGACGAACAGCTCAATGATTTCACCTTCACCGCTGCCGATGTCAGGTACGCGAATGAGTTCGCTCACTTAAAAATACTCCTCAGCAGTCCAGTGGGTTGCGTTTGTCCGGGTCGATACCGAACTTGGCGATGGCGTCGGCCACAACCTTGGGTTCGATCTCGCCACGGTCAGCCAAGGCTTCCAGTGCAGCCAGCACGACGAAGTGACGGTCGACTTCGAAGAAGTGACGCAGCTTCTTGCGGCTGTCGCTGCGACCGAAACCGTCGGTACCCAGGACTTTGAACTCTTTGCTCGGTACCCACTGGCGAATCTGTTCGGCGAACAGCTTCATGTAGTCGGTAGAGGCGATGACCGGGCCCTTACGGCCAGCCAGGCACTCTTCGATGTAGGTGATCTGTGGCTTCTGACCAGGCTTGAGACGGTTGCTGCGCTCTACGGCCAGGCCGTCGCGACGCAGTTCGTTGAAGCTGGTGACGCTCCAGACGTCGGCACCGACGTTGAACTCTTCACGCAGGATCTTCGCCGCTTCACGCACTTCACGCAGGATGGTGCCGGAGCCCATCAGCTGAACGTGGTGCGCCGCTTCGCGGGTGTCTTCCTCGAGCAGGTACATGCCCTTGATGATGCCTTCCTCGGCGCCGGCAGGGATCGCTGGCTGGGTGTAGGCTTCGTTCATCACGGTGATGTAGTAGAAGACGTCCTGTTGCTCTTCGGTCATCTTCTTCATGCCGTCCTGAATGATCACCGCCAGCTCGTAGCCGTAGGTCGGATCATAGGTGCGGCAGTTCGGGATGGTCGCGGCCAGCATGTGGCTGTGACCGTCTTCGTGCTGCAGGCCTTCACCGTTGAGGGTGGTACGGCCGGCGGTACCGCCGATCAGGAAGCCACGGGTACGGCTGTCGCCAGCGGCCCAGGCCAGGTCACCGATACGCTGGAAGCCGAACATCGAGTAGAAGATGTAGAACGGCAGCATCGGCTGGTTGTGGTTCGAGTACGAAGTACCGGCAGCGATGAAGGAGGACATGGCGCCCGCTTCGTTGATGCCTTCTTCGAGGATCTGACCTTTCTTGTCTTCGCGGTAGAACATCACCTGGTCTTTATCGACTGGCTCGTAGAGCTGGCCGACGGACGAGTAGATGCCCAGCTGGCGGAACATGCCTTCCATGCCGAAGGTACGGGCTTCGTCCGGGATGATCGGCACGATGCGCTGGCCGATTTCCTTGTCCTTGACCAGCTGCGCGAGGATCCGCACGAAGGCCATGGTGGTGGAGATTTCGCGGTCGCCCGAGCCGTCGAGGATTGCCTTGAGGGTTTCCAGTGGCGGAGTCGGGATGTTGAAGCTCTGCGCGCGGCGCTGCGGCACGAAACCGCCCAGGGCAGTGCGGCGCTCGCTCAGGTAGCGGGCTTCGGCGCTGTCGGGCTCTGGCTTGAAGAACGGCAGGTTCTCCAGATCTTCGTCCTTGACCGGGATGTCGAAGCGGTCACGGAACAGCTTCAGGCTGTCGACGTCGACTTTCTTGGTGTTGTGCGCGGTGTTTTTCGCTTCGCCGGCACCGGTGCCATAACCCTTGATGGTCTTGGCCAGGATGACGGTCGGTTGCTCTTTGTGGTTGACCGCTTCGTGGTACGCCGCGTAGACCTTGTACGGGTCGTGGCCGCCACGGTTGAGCTTCCAGATCTCGTCGTCAGACAGGTCGGCAACCATCGCCTTGAGCTCAGGCGTGTTGAAGAAGTGCTCGCGCACGAACGCGCCGTCTTTGGCTTTGTAGTTCTGGTACTCGCCGTCGATGACTTCGTCCATGCGACGTTGCAGGATACCGTCGACGTCCTTGGCCAGCAGCGGGTCCCAGAAACGGCCCCAGATGACTTTGGTCACGTTCCACTGTGCACCGCGGAATACGCCTTCGAGTTCCTGGATGATCTTGCCGTTGCCGCGAACCGGGCCATCGAGGCGCTGCAGGTTGCAGTTGATGACGAAGATCAGGTTGTCGAGCTTCTCGCGGCCAGCCAGCGAGATTGCACCCAGCGATTCCGGCTCGTCGCACTCGCCATCGCCCAGGAAACACCAGACTTTCTGCTTGCCTGGCTGGATGTAACCACGGTGCTCCAGGTACTTCATGAAGCGTGCCTGGTAGATGGCCTGGATCGGGCCCAGACCCATCGAAACGGTCGGGAACTGCCAGAAGTCAGGCATCAGCCAAGGGTGCGGGTAGGACGACAGGCCCTTGCCGTCGACTTCCTGACGGAAGTTGTTCATCTGCTCTTCGGTGATGCGGCCTTCCATGAACGCGCGGGCATAGACGCCTGGCGAGGTGTGGCCCTGGAAGTAGATCAGGTCGCCGCCGTGCTCGTCGGTCGGGGCCTGGAAGAAGTAGTTGAAGCCGATGTCATACAGGGTGGCACTGGAGGCGAAGCTCGAAATGTGGCCGCCCAGGTCCGAGTCTTTCAGGTTGGTGCGCATCACCATGGCCAGCGCGTTCCAACGCACCAACGAGCGAATGCGGCGTTCCATGAACAGGTCGCCAGGCATGCGTGCTTCGTGGGTGACAGGGATGGTGTTGCGGTATGGCGTGGTGATGGCATATGGCAGCTGGGAGCCACTACGGGTGGCCAGCTCGCCCATACGGGTCATCAGATAGTGAGCGCGGTCTTCGCCTTCTTTGTCGAGAACCGACTCCAGGGCGTCCAGCCATTCCTGGGTTTCGACGGGATCGAGGTCTTGCATGGCTTGCTCCAGGGCGGAAAGGCTTCCAGAATCGGTTGCCTGAGTTTGCGACTGGCCTTTTGGGCAGACGACATGAAATTCTTGGATTACCGGAGAGTGTACCGGCGTTGTGTAGTTTTACTACAAATGAATCACCATTTCATGCTTTTGAAGTGAAGAAGCAGTAGTAAAACTACAGAAAAATGGCTCATGGCCTCTGTTCAGGTTGTGAGAAAAATCGATACCGGTAGTTAAAAACAAGTTAAGAAAAGGTTTGCTGCGATGGTTTCTGCCAGAGAATCAGATTTTTCAGCTATTTCTAACTTTTGTATGACAGTCCAACCGTGGTCAGGCTTCCCTGGTCCGCTCGCTGCCAATCTTTTCTCGCCGATCAAGGATAGACCATGAGCCTGCCATTGCTGGCCGATGTGCCCGCCACCCTTGCGCCGTTTGTCAGCCGCAGCGAGCAATCGTTGCGTGACGCGGTTGCCCAGAGGCCTTCTTTATCGCTCGAGAGCTGGACGGCCCAGCGTTGGGCGCAGTTCGCCCGGGTTACCGCGGCCAGCGACTTTGTCTTCGAACAAGCACTGCGTGATCCGGCCATGCTCCTCGATCTGGTCGCCAGCGGCGAACTTGATCGCAGCTTCACGCCGGGCGAGCTGTGCGCGCAGATTGCCGCTGCCACCCAGGCTGCCACGAGCGAAGACGAGCTGGCGCGCAACCTGCGGCGCCAGCGCAGCCGCCAGCAGGTGCGGATCATCTGGCGTGACCTGAACCGCCAGGCTGACCTGGTGCAGACCTGCCGTGACCTGTCGGACCTGGCCGACGCCTGCATCGATCAGGCCTACCAATGGTTGTACCCACGCCATTGCCAGCAATTCGGTACCCCGATCGGGCATCGCAGTGGCCTGCCGCAACATATGGTGGTGCTGGGCATGGGCAAGCTTGGCGCGGTGGAGCTGAACCTGTCGTCGGACATCGACCTGATCTTTGCCTTCCCTGAAGGTGGCGAGACCGAAGGGGTCAAGCGCTCGCTGGACAACCAGGAGTTCTTCACCCGCCTGGGCCAGCGCCTGATCAAGGCCCTGGACCCGATCACCGTCGACGGCTTCGTGTTCCGTGTCGACATGCGCCTGCGTCCTTACGGCTCGTCCGGTGCGCTGGCTCTCAGCTTTAATGCACTTGAGCAGTACTACCAGGACCAGGGCCGCGACTGGGAACGCTACGCGATGATCAAGGCGCGGGTAGTGGCCGGTGACCAGGTGGCCGGCGCGCAATTGCTGGATGTACTGCGACCTTTCGTTTACCGGCGTTACCTGGACTTTTCCGCGATCGAAGCGCTGCGCACCATGAAGCAGCTGATCCAGCAGGAAGTGCGGCGCAAGGGTATGGCTGACAACATCAAGCTGGGAGCTGGTGGCATTCGCGAGGTCGAGTTCATCGCCCAGGCGTTTCAGCTTATCCATGGCGGCCGCGACCTGAGCCTGCAACAGCGGCCTTTGCTGAAAGTCCTTGCGACGCTTGAGGGCCAGGGGTACCTGCCGCCTGCAGTGGTTGCCGAACTGCGTGAGGGCTATGAGTTCCTGCGTTACACCGAGCACGCGATCCAGGCGATTGCCGACCGTCAGACCCAGATGTTGCCGGATGATGAACTGGACCGTGTGCGTATTGCCTTTATGCTCGGTTTCAGCAACTGGGCGAGCTTCCGTGACCAGCTGACGCACTGGCGCGGACGGATCGACTGGCACTTCCGTCAGGTCATCGCCGATCCGGATGAGGACGAAAACGAAGAGGGCGAAGTGATTGTCGGTGGCGAATGGCTGCCGCTGTGGGAAGAAGCTCAGAATGAAGAAGCCGCTTGCCGTCAGTTGCAAGACGCCGGCTTTGCCGATCCGGGCAAGGCACTCAAGCAGCTCGCCGGGTTGCGCGCCAGTCCGCAGCTGCGCGCCATGCAGCGCTTGGGGCGCGAGCGTCTGGACGCCTTCATTCCGCGTTTGCTGGCCCAGGCGGTGGAGCACGCCGACCCGGACCTGGTGCTGGAGCGCGTGCTGCCACTGGTAGAGGCGGTGGCCCGGCGCTCGGCGTATCTGGTGTTGTTGACCGAGAACCCGGGGGCGCTGCGGCGCTTGCTGACCCTGTGCGCCGCCAGCCCGTGGATTGCCGAACAGATCACCCGTTTCCCGCTGTTGCTCGACGAGCTGCTTAACGAAGGCCGTTTGTTCAGCCCGCCCAAGGCCCCGGAGCTGGCGGCTGAATTGCGCGAACGGTTGACGCGGATTCCCGAGGACGACCTTGAACAGCAGATGGAAGCGCTGCGGCACTTCAAACTGGCCCATAGCCTGCGGGTAGCGGCGTCGGAAATCGCCGGCAATCTGCCGCTGATGAAGGTCAGCGATTACCTGACCTGGCTGGCTGAAGCCATCCTCAACCAGGTGCTGGCCCTGGCCTGGCGCCAGACCGTGGCGCGCCATGGGCAGCCCAAACGCAGCGACGGCAGCCTGTGTGACCCCGGTTTCATCATTGTTGGCTATGGCAAGGTCGGTGGTATCGAGCTTGGCCATGGTTCGGACCTTGACCTGGTGTTCATCCATGATGGCGACCCCCAGGCTGAAACCGATGGCGCCAAACCGATCGACAGTGCCCAGTTCTTTACTCGCCTGGGTCAGCGAATCATCCACCTGCTGGCCACCCAGACCAACTCCGGGCAGCTCTACGACGTGGACATGCGCCTGCGTCCTTCCGGCGCTTCCGGCCTGCTGGTCAGTTCGCTGGGCGCCTTCGAGCGCTATCAGCAGAACGAGGCCTGGACCTGGGAACACCAGGCGCTGGTGCGGGCGCGGGTGCTGGCAGGTTGTGCGCAGCTGGGCAGCGCGTTCGAGACGGTGCGCGCGCAGATTCTGGGCCAGGCCCGCGACCTGCCCAAGCTGCAGGCCGAAGTCAGCGACATGCGCGCCAAGATGCGCGACAACCTGGGGACCAAGGTCAGCGCCGCCGGTACCGGTGCCAACGCGTTCGAGGCCGGCGTGCCCTTCGATATCAAGCAGGATGCCGGTGGTATCGTCGATATCGAATTTATGGTGCAATACGCCGCTTTGGCCTGGTCTCACGACCATCCGGAACTGCTGCGCTGGACCGACAACATCCGCATCCTCGAAGAGCTCGAGCAGGCCGGACTGATGCCCGCCAGCGACGCCATACTGTTGCGTGAGGTGTACAAAGCGTTCCGCTCGGCGGCGCACCGCCAGGCCCTGCAGAAGCAGGCCGGGGTGATCGATGCCTCGCAGTTTGTCCAGGAGCGCCGGGAAGTACGGCGTATCTGGGCTGAGCTGGGGCTGGCATGAGCGGTTGAACCAGGCGAATCAGGCGGCAGGAAGCCTGCCACGACCACACTACAGCCCGAGTGGCGTACACTGGTCCACATATAGCCTGAATATAAAGAGGGGAGGCCAGGCTGTTCGCGGACAGGCTGCAGCCTCCCTGATCGTTTCTGGATAAAGCATGAGAATTTTGATCATTGGCCCCAGCTGGGTGGGCGACATGGTAATGGCGCAAACCTTGTTCCATTGCCTGAAGCAGCAACATCCGGCGTGTGTGATCGACGTGCTGGCCCCCGAGTGGAGCCGGCCGATCCTCGAACGCATGCCTGAAGTGCGCCAGGCCTTGAGCTTTCCGCTCGGCCACGGCGCCCTGGAACTGGCGACCCGGCGGCGTATCGGCAAGTCCCTGGCCGGTCAGTACGACCAGGCGATCCTGCTGCCCAACTCGCTGAAGTCGGCGTTGGTGCCGTTCTTTGCCGGTATCCCCAAGCGTACCGGCTGGCGCGGCGAGCTACGTTTCGGCCTGCTCAACGATGTGCGCAAGCTGGACAAGGCGCGTTATCCGCTGATGATCGAGCGCTTCATGGCCCTGGCCTACCCGGCGGGTACCGAGTTGCCCAAGCCGTACCCGCGCCCGAGCCTGCAGATCGAGGCCGCCAGCCGCGATGCCGCCCTGGCCAAGTTCGGCCTGAGCCTGGACCGTCCGGTGCTGGCTTTGTGCCCGGGCGCCGAGTTCGGCGAAGCCAAGCGCTGGCCGTCGGAGCATTACGCCAAGGTGGCCGAGACCAAGATCCGTGAGGGCTGGCAGGTCTGGCTGTTCGGCTCGAAGAACGATCACGTCGTGGGCGAGTCGATTCGCGACCGGCTGATTCCTGGCCTGCGTGAGGAAGCCAGCAACCTCAGTGGCGAAACTTCGCTGGCCGAAGCCATCGACCTGCTGTCGTGCAGCGATGCCGTGGTGTCCAACGATTCCGGGCTGATGCATGTCGCCGCTGCCCTCAACCGGCCGCTGGTGGCTGTTTACGGCTCGACCTCGCCGGGCTTCACTCCGCCGCTGGCCGATCAGGTCGAAGTGGTGCGCCTGGGCCTGGAATGCAGCCCCTGCTTCGACCGTACCTGCCGTTTCGGCCATTACAACTGCTTGCGTCAGCTCGAGCCCGAGGCAGTGGTGGCTGCGTTGCAGCGCCTCAATGGTCCGGGCCTGATCGATGTTCTGGCCGAGGTCGACTAAGTGCGGGTATTGCTGATCAAGACCTCTTCCCTGGGCGACGTGATTCACGCACTGCCGGCACTCACCGACGCGGCCCGGGCGATTCCCGGTATTCGCTTCGATTGGGTGGTCGAGGAAGGCTTTGCCGAGATCCCCAGCTGGCACCCGGCGGTGGACAAGGTGATTCCGGTGGCGATTCGCCGCTGGCGCAAGAACCTCTGGCAGACCTTCAAGAATGGCGAATGGCGCCAGTTCAAGCAGCGTTTGCGCGAGACCAAGTATGACCTGGTGATTGATGCCCAGGGCCTGGTCAAATCCGCGTGGCTGACCCGCTACGTCAAGACTCCGGTGGCCGGGCTCGATCGCTATTCGGCGCGCGAAGGCTTGGCCAGCCGCTTCTATGACCGACGTTTTTCGGTGCAGCGTGGACAACATGCGGTGGAACGGGTGCGTCAGCTGTTCGCCCTGGCCCTGGGCTACGACCTGCCGGCCGGTCTGGGCGACTACGGTCTGGACCTCAACCGCCTGCAGTTGCCAGCGGCCGCGCCGTTCGTGGTGTTTCTGCACGGTACGACCTGGGCGACCAAGCACTGGCCCGAGGCCTACTGGCGTCAGCTGGCCGAGCGCCTCGGCCAGCAGGGTCTGGAGGTGCGTCTGCCGTGGGGCAACCCGGCCGAGCAGGCGCGCGCCGAGCGCATCGCCAAGGGCTTGAATAACTGCCAGGTACTGCCCAAATTGAACCTGGTCGGTGTGGCTCGCGTATTGGCGGCTGCCAAAGCCTGTGTGGCGGTGGATACCGGTCTCGGTCATCTGGCGGCGGCGCTGGATGTGCCGACCCTGTCGTTGTTCGGCCCAACCAACCCGGGGCTGACCGGTGCCTACGGCAAGTCTCAGGTCCACCTGGCCAGCGATCTTGCCTGCGCACCCTGCCTGCAGAAGAAATGTACCTATAAACCGAGCGCTGAAGACCAGCGCCGGTTCGATCTCAAACGCGAGTGGCCGCTGTGCTTCACTCGCCTGAATCCCGAGCGTGTGGCGAGCCAATTGCGCGCGTTGCTGCTGGCTGAGGATGTTCGTTAATGCAACTGGCTTTTGTGCTGTACAAATATTTCCCCTTCGGTGGCCTGCAGCGCGACTTCATGCGTATTGCGCTGGAGTGCCAGCGGCGTGGCCATCAGATCCGCGTCTACACGCTGATCTGGGAAGGCGATGTGCCGGAAGGCTTCGAAGTGCTGGTGGCGCCGGTCAAGGCGCTGTTCAACCATCGGCGCAATGAAAAACTCAGTGCCTGGATGGAAGCCGACCTGGCCAAGCGTCCGGTCGACCGCCTGATCGGCTTCAACAAGATGCCGGGGCTGGATGTCTACTACGCCGCTGATGGCTGTTTCGAAGACAAGGCGCAGAACCTGCGTAACTCGCTGTACCGGCGCTGGGGCCGCTACCGGCACTTTGCCGAGTATGAGCGCGCGGTGTTTGCCAAGGACGCCAAGACCGAGGTCCTGATGATCTCGGAAGTCCAGCAACCGCTGTTCATCAAGCATTACGGTACCCCGCTGGAGCGTTTCCATCTGCTGCCACCGGGTATTTCCCAAGACCGCCGGGCACCGGCCAACGCCGCCGAGATCCGCGCCGAATTTCGTCGCGAGTTCGACCTCAAGGACGACCAGTTGCTGATGGTGCAGATCGGCTCCGGGTTCAAGACCAAGGGCGTCGACCGCAGCCTCAAGGCCCTGGCGGCCTTGCCGTCGGCACTGCGCAAACGCACGCGGCTGATGGTCATCGGTCAGGATGATCCCAAGGTGTTCCAGCTGCAAAGCGCGGCCCTTGGCTTGACCGATCAGGTGCAGTTCCTCAAAGGCCGCAGTGATATCCCGCGTTTCCTGCTCGGTGCCGACCTGTTGATTCACCCGGCCTATAACGAAAACACCGGCACGGTGTTGCTCGAAGCGCTGGTTGCCGGCTTGCCGGTGCTGGTGTCAAAGGTCTGTGGCTATGCCCATTACATTGCCGAGGCCGACAGTGGCCTGGTGCTTGACGAGCCGTTCGAACAGGAGCAGCTCAACCAGTACCTGCAACGCATGCTCGAAGACGATGCGGCCCGCGCCAGCTGGGCGCGCAACGGGCTGGCCTTCGCCGACAGCGCTGATCTCTACAGCATGCCCGAGCATGCCGCCGATGTGATCCTGGCCCCGGAGCGTAAATGAAACTGATACTGGCCGAGCCGTTCAAACGCCTGTGGGCCGGGCGCGATGCCTTTGATGCCGTGGAGGGCCTGCAGGGTCAGGTATACCGCGAGCTGGAAGGCCGTCGCACCCTGCGTACTGAAGTCGAAGGGCGTGGCTACTTCGTCAAGATCCACCGCGGCATTGGCTGGGGCGAGATCTTCAAGAACCTGTTTACTGCCAAGCTGCCGGTGCTCGGCGCCGGCCAGGAATGGCGGGCAATCCAGCGCCTGCATGAAGTCGGGGTGCCGACCATGACCGCCGTCGCTTACGGCGAACGTGGCAGCAATCCGGCCGGGCAGCATTCGTTCATCGTCACCGAAGAGCTGGCACCGACCATCAGCCTGGAAGACTTCAGTATCGACTGGGTCAAGCAGCCGCCGCTGCCGCGTCTCAAGCATGCGCTGATTGCCGAAGTGGCGCGCATGACCGGGATGATGCACCGCGCCGGGGTCAATCACCGTGACTGCTACATCTGCCATTTCCTGCTGCACACCGATCGTGAAGTGACGGCTGATGATTTCAGGCTGTCGGTGATCGACCTGCACCGTGCTCAGACCCGGACCACCATCTCCCGACGCTGGCGTAACAAGGACCTGGCTGCGCTGTATTTCTCGGCGCTGGACATCGGCCTGACCACGCGCGACAAGCTGCGCTTCCTGCGTGGTTATTTCCAGCAACCACTGCGTCAGATCCTTGCTGAAGAGGCCGCGCTGCTGCGCTGGCTGGAAGGCAAGGCCCAGAAGCTCTACGAGCGTAAACAACGATACGGGGATGCGCTCTGATGGCGGGATGGACACTGGCGCCTGATTGCCAGGCACTGGCGGCGGATTTTGGCAGTATCGAGGCGGTCTTCGCCTTGCAGGGCGAGCGCCTGACGCACGATCCGTTGAGTGAGGTGATCCGCGTTCAGCGTGACGGCGTCAACTATTACGTCAAACGTTACATCGGTGCCGGCAAAGGCTTGCGCCGCTACCTGGGGCGTCCGCGGATCAAGGCCGAGTGGCAGAACCTCAAGCAGTTCGCCAAGTGGGACATTCCCACCGCCGAAGTCGTGGCCTGGGGCCTGGAGCGCAACGGTCTGGCCTTTGGCCGCGGGGCGATGATCACCCGTGAGCTGCCGCGCACCGAAGACCTGTCGGCGCTGGCCGAGCGCAAGGATCAACGTCTGGCCGACCGCGGCTGGGTAGACCACGTCAGCCGTCAACTGGCCCGGCATACGCGGATCATGCATGACCACCACTTCACCCATAACGACCTGAAGTGGCGCAACCTGCTGGTCGATGACCAGGCCCGGCTATTCTTGATCGATTGCCCGACCGGCGACTTCTGGTGGGGCTTCATGCTGCGCTACCGGATCACCAAAGACCTGGCATGCCTGGACAAAGTGGCCAAGTATCACCTGTCGGCCACCCAGCGTTTGCGCTTTTACCTGCAGTATCGTGGACGCGAGCGCCTGAATGCGGCGGACAAGCGTCGGATCCGGCATGTCGTGACGTTTTTCGAGGGACGCGAATGAATGACTTTCTCGCCAGTGCCGAGACGGCACTGCTTGAGCGCCATGGCCTGAACGGTTTCGACCAGCTCTGGGCACTGCAACTCGACGCGGTGGATGAGCCCAATACCGGTCGCGGCGGCTGGAGCAGCGTCTTTCGCCTGGAGCTGGAGGGTAAAGGCTATTACCTCAAGCGCCAGAGCGATTACCTGACCCGTACCTTGCACCGGCCCTTCGGCGAGCCGACCTTCGCCCGTGAGTTTCGCAATATCAGCCGCTATCAGAAGCTGGGGATTCCCGCGCTGCAGGCGGTCTACTACGGTGAGCGCACAGTCGACGGCGAACGCCGGGCGATCCTGATGACCCGTGCCCTCGACGACTGGGACGATCTGGACGGCTTGCTCGGGCAATGGCCGATGCTGGAGATCGGCCAGCGCCAGGACATCCTGCGTGCCTGTGGCCTGCTGGCGCGTACCCTGCACGCCGCCGGCCAGGTGCATGGCTGCTTCTATCCCAAGCACATCTTCCTGCGCGAGCGCAGCGATGGCTGGCTGGCGCAACTGATCGACCTGGAGAAAACCCGGCCGCTGTTGCTGGGCATGCGTGACCGGCTCAAGGACCTTGAACCGCTGTTGCGCCGTGCCCCGGTCTGGAGCGAAGCTGAAGTGCGGGTGATGCTGTCATCCTACCTGGAGCAGCCTGCCGACAGCATGCTGGTCGATACCTGGCTGCAGCGCCTGACGCGCCGCCGCCGTGCGAAAGAGGCACGTTGATGCGTTTGTCCGAACTCAAGGATGCCGGGCGACACCCGGACCTGCCCCTGAACATCAGCCTGGCCGACGCCGCTGGCAATGCCGAGCTGCAACTGCTCAGCCTGCTGCGGGTGTTGCCCGGGCAGCGTTATGTCGGCGCCGGCGTCTGGCGTGGCAAGCCGGTGCTGGCAAAGTTGCTGGTGGGCAGCAGTGCTTCCCGGCATTTCCAGCGTGAGCTTGAAGGTGCACGCTTGCTGGCCGCACAAGGCCTGACCACACCGCTGCTGCTTGCCGATGGCTTGCGCGAAGGTGAGGGTGGCTGGTTACTGTTCGAATTCCTCGAAGACGCGCAGAGCCTGGCCGATGCCTGGGCAGCGGTCGAAGCCTTGCCGCCGCTGGCCGATGAGCAGCAGCTGGTGCTCGCTGAAGCGCTGGCGGCAGTCGGGCAGATGCATGCCAAGGGCTTGTGGCAGGAAGACCTGCACCTGGACAACCTGTTGCGCCATGGCGGCCAGCTGTACCTGATCGATGGTGCCGGGATCAAGGCTGAGACCCTGGGCAAACCCCTGTCTCGTCCGCAAGTGTTGCAGAACCTTGGCGTCCTCTTCGCGCAACTGCCCAAGCGGCTGGAGCCGTTCATCGAAGAACTGCTGGTGCATTACCTGCTGGCCAACGCCGAGCACGCGCTGCCTCTGGAAGCCCTGCAGAAGCAGATCGACAAGGTGCGCAACTGGCGTCTGAAGGATTACCTGGAGAAGGCCGGGCGCGAGTGCACGTTGTTCAGCGTCGAGCGCAGTCTCTCCGGGTTGCGTTCGATCCGCCGCAGCGAACTGACGGCCATGCTGCCGGTGCTGGAGCAGGCCGATGCGCTGATCGACCAGGGTCACCTGTACAAGACCGGTGGTGCCGCCAGTGTCGCGCGCATTGATGTGAATGGCCGGCCATTGGTCCTCAAACGCTACAACATCAAGAACACCGCGCACTGGTTCAAGCGCTTCTGGCGCCCGAGCCGGGCCTGGCACTCGTGGATCGAAGGGCATCGCCTGGAGTTTCTCGGCATCGCCACGCCACGGCCGCTGGCGGTGCTGGAGCAGCGGGTCATTGGCCTGCGCAGTCGCGCCTACCTGGTGACCGAGTATGCCGACGGGCCGGACCTGATCGAATGCTTCGCGCCTTACGTCGACAGTGGCGAGGTGCCTGAGGTGCAGCTGCAGGCGTTGCAGGCGCTGTTGAAGCAGCTGATCCATGAGCGCATCAGCCATGGCGACATGAAGGGCCACAACCTGTTCTGGCAGGACGGCCAGTGGTCGCTGATCGACCTGGACGCCATGTGTCAGCACGCCACCCAGCTCAGTTTCGCCCCGGCCTTCGCCCGTGACCGGGCGCGGCTGTTGCGTAACTGGCCGAGTGGCAGTGCCCTGCATCAACGCCTGGATCAGTTGCTGCCACGTATCTCCGAGTAGCCCGCAGGCAACGCCAGCCAGTCGCTGCTGCGGCCGGTCTGGCGGACCCTGATGCGCCAACTGCCCTGGTGCCAGCGCAGTACCGCCCAGGCAACAACCGTGGCGCGCTGGGCGTCGGGAATAATCAGGTGAAAGTGCTTGTCCAGCAGGTGCCGACGCAGAGGCAGCTGCCTGGGGCCGGCCTGCAGGTACAGCTGGCCGTCGTCTTCATACACTCCGTGGCTGCTGTCGACAGCTTGGCCATCAAGCGGGTCTGCCAGGCGACAGGCATCCAGCAAGCGTTTCAGGTCCGGCAGTCCTTCGTTCCAGATCACCGGTGAGTCGATAACCCAGTCACCGTTCTCGCGACGTTTGAGCGGGAGTTGAAGGTAGGCGTCCGGTTCTTCGGGATCGAGCACATGCCAACGCTGGCCATCGAAGCTGACCTTGTAATAGTGCCCCTGGTTATCCTTCACGTAGTACTGGGAGAGCCCTTCAAACGCAGAAGCTTTTTCGTACACACCTTCGCCATAGATGCCATCGATACGGTAGCGCAGCGTGCTGGTTTCGGGGCTGACCTGGAAGCGGCTTGGCACCGGCAACGGTGGTCGTTTGGGTATGCCGCGGATGGCCCGGCGCATGAAGCCTGTACCAACGTAGCTGGTGGCCGCGTCATTGGCGTGACTAAGGGCGTTGTAGAGGTGCCTGAGAACGCCTTCCCGGTCCTCTTGCCTATAGGCTTCGAAGCCATCCCAGACCTCAAGCGCCAGGCGGCCTGTGGACAGTGCCAGCATGGCGCGATTGGGGAGTACCAGACTGATCAGATCGACGATCAGCCAGGCTGCATCGATGACCGACTGCACGTTGACCTCGGTGGTCGTTCGACTGCTGGTGTTGACCGCCGCGAGCAGGCCGCGTACTTCAGCCATGTAGTAAGCGAAGAACAGATCACCGGAGATGGCTGGCTGGGTGAAGTAAGGGCCCAGTCGACCTTTGGTCAGCAGTCGCTCGGTAATGGCCGGATCGAGTTGCGGCAGACGTTGGGTAATGTACTGGCGTAGCGGCGGGCTGGCACGTACGGCACGTAGCAGCTCACGGACGCTGCTGTATTCGCGCCAGGATCGCCTGTCCGGTGCGTCAGGGGTGTACAGGACAAAGGAGGGAATGCTCTGCTCCTGAGCATTGATCAACAGTACGCCTTGCAGGGTGTGTCCCTTGATCAGCAATTGCCGAACCTGAATCGAGTGGCCCTCCACTTGGCGGCGGTTGCCATTGTCAGGGGCGTCGAGTACGGCAGTCACCCAACGGTATCCGCGTTCCAGCCGATCTTCGGCGAAGTGTCCGGCATAGCGGGCTTTGGCCGCTTCGGCGCGCATCCGGGCACGGTTGATCCGGGCGTGCGCCTGCGTGCGCCAACGCCCGGCGCGTGAATCGATCAATTGGGTATAGAGAAATTCGGCATAGCTTGCGCCGACGTTCAGATCGCGGATAAGCGTCTTCACATAGGCGGGCGAGAGATCGTCGGGAAGCTCCGCTCCTTGCGCATGAGAAATCCTCGCCGTCAGCCAGTAGTCAAAATCGAACCAGGGCAGATTGTTCAAGGCCAATAGGTCTAACGGGAAGGTTTGGGTGATCATCTCCACGAGTTCGTCGCCGACGCGGACTACGCCTTGCCAGGTGACATGACTCGATGGGTTCAGCGGATTCAGATGCGGCCCGGTCTGGCGCCCGCGGGTGATGCTGACCCTGATCTGTTCAGGCGCAAGCGTTACGCCCAGATCGTGTCGAATGCGTGTCTGCAGGCGCTCGCGGGTCCATGCCAGCAAGCTGTGTTGCTGTTGAAACCGGGTGAGGGTGAGGATGCCGGGTGCGGCCGCTTCTTCCGTGGCCAGCACCAGTTCTTGCAGGGTCTGCATGATGTGACTCAACCCCTGGGCGCTGGTCTTGCGCAGCCATGCGGGCAAGTGTTTCTCCAGCAGCAAGGAATAGCGGGTTTGCAGTGCAGCCTGAGCGCCACAGTCTTCCTTCAGGCTCATTGCCTTGTCGAGCCGGGCCAGGAGGTTGCCCTGTTGTTCTTGCAGCCAGGCGTTGCTCAGGCGTTGTCGCTGGGTGTCGAGCAGACGCTCGATCTGTTCTTCGAGCAGATCATAGGCGTACCAGTCATAGCGCAGCCGTTCGGCATGACGCGCGCGTTCGGCATCCTCCTGGTTGCTGAAGAGATGGAGCAGGGGTCTGCTTTGCTGTGGATCGTCCAGGCGCTCGCACAGTTCGGCGTGTAGCTCGGCAAGCGTGGCATAGGCTTCGATGCCATGGGACAAGCTGCATAGCAACGCCCAGCCACTGGTCTCTCCCGGGTTGAGCAGGGTGCCTTCCGGGGTGCCTGCAATGATCACCAGGGTGCCATGCAGGTAGCTGCGCCAGTTCGGTTGGCTGCTCTCCAGCAGCGGCCGATAGACCTGTGGGCGCTGCTGCTGTGGCAGATGCCGGCGTTGCCAGGACTGAGGAAGCTCCAGGCAGGTTCGCATCTGCCAGGCCTGGTCGGCGCTCAGGGTCTGGTCGGCCATGCGCAGGTCGATTTCAGCGAGCATCTGATCGCGGCGCAGGGTGATCAGTTGCTGTTTGCGCGTGACACCTTGAGGATTTGCGCTCGACCAGAAACTCGCCAATGCGCCATGAAGACGCTGGCGCGCACCTTGGTGGTCATTCGGGGGGTGCTCAGGGGATGGAAGGTCTTTGAGCAGCTCGGCGATCTGCTGATCGACGGCTTCGATGCGTTCAAGGGGGGTCATGGTCCAGCTCCTGCAGAAAAGGAGCTGGCCATGCTAGGAGCGCGTAGTCAGGCGCAGTCGGTACACTGTTATGACACTGAGGTGCGGGGTCGCCAGAACCCACGCAGACCCAACACCGCGGGAATGCCCAGGCCAACCCAGGCCAGAGCATCCCACCAGCCATCACCAAGCAGCGCGGCGAACAGCCCGGCGGCACCCGACAGGCCAATGACCAGCGGCCAGGCAAAGACCCTGCGGGTTGATTGCGATCGGTGGCTCATGCTGCCACCTCCTGCACCCGCGGACGCCGTTGCTTGCCCCACCACAGGTACAGTCCGCTGCCCAGCACGATGATGGTCAGTACATCGAGCAGCGCCCAGAGGATCTGCATCGGCCGGCCACCGTAGTCACCAAAGTGCAGCGGCTGCGACAGTCCCATCGCGTCCATGTACCAGGGGCGATCGCCAACGGCGGTCACCGCCAGGGTCGATGCATCGATCAGTACCGGCGTCAGCAGGTGTGCGGTCAGGTGCGTACCGCCCTTCATGAACACCGCGTAATGATGTTCGCTGGAAAAGCGTGTGCCCGGGAACGCGATAAAGTCCGGGACCATCCCCGGCGCGGCGTCGGCGGCGATGTCCAGTACCCGGCTGACCGGTGCCAGTTGCGTCAAGGGCGGTGCATCACGGTAAGGCGCCACCATCGCGCTCAGACTGTCGTTGCGCCACGCCGCGATGACCAGGTCCGACAGGGCACTGATCACCCCGGTCACGCCCACCACCAGGGCCCAGGTCAGGGTGACGATACCGATCAGGTTGTGCAGGTCGAGCCAGCGCAAGCGCGATGACTTTTCATGGCGCACCGTGGCGAACTTCAGGCGGCGCATGAACGGCGCATAGAGCACCGTGCCGGAGATGATCGCGACGACGAACAGCACGCCCATGAACGCCAGCAGCAGCTTGCCGGGCAGGCCGGCAAACATGTCTACATGCAGGCGCAGCATGGTCATCATGAAACCGCCATTGGCCGACGGCATTTCCACCGCTTCGCCGGTGCGGGCATCGAGCATGAAGGTATGCGACGAGTTCGGTTCGGTACCGGCGGTGGCCGCCATGATCGCGATCACGCCATTACTGTCGTCCTCATCCCAGCCGAAGTACTGCATGACTTCGCCCGGGCGATGCGCCTGGGCTTTGAGGACCAGTTGCTGCAGGTCCAGTTTCGGCGTGTCGGCGGGCATCTCCTGCAGTTGCGGAGCATCGCCCAGCAAGTGGTCGATCTCGTGGTGAAAGATCAGCGGCAGGCCGGTCACTGCCAGCATCAGCAGGAACAGGGTGCAGATCAGGCTGGTCCAGGTGTGGACAAAGGACCAGCGGCGTATGGTCTGGCTTTTCATTAACGCCCTTAGAACTTGTAATTCACGCTGGCAACCACGTTGCGCTCGTCACCGTAGTAGCACCAGTAGCCATCGCAGTTGGCCAGGTAGTCCTTGTCGAACAGGTTCTTGGCTTCGACCGCTACGGTCATGCCTTTGAGGGTGTTGATCTTGCGGCCCAGGTCGTAATGGACCGAGGCATCGTAGACGGTGTAGGAGCCAACGTGGGCCAGATCGGTGTTGGCGGTGTTGCCATAGTTGTCGCCGACGTAGCGCACGCCACCGCCGATGCCAAAGCCGTCAAGCGGGCCGTTGTACCAGGTGTAGTCAGCCCACAGGGTCGCCTGGTTACGCGGGATCAGAGCCATGCGATTGCCTTGCTCGCTGGCCGCGCCCTTGAGGATTTCGGTGTCGGTGTAGCTGTAGGAACCGATCAGCTTGAGATTGTCGGTTACCTGGGTCGTCGCCTCCAGTTCAAGGCCGCGGACCTGCAGTTCGCCCACCTGGCGGGTCAGGTTGCCTTCGGTAACTTTGACATTCTCCTGGCGCAGGTCGTAGACCGCCGCGGTGTACAGGTTCTTGCTGCCCACCGGCTGATACTTCACGCCCACTTCATATTGGCGCCCTTCGGTCGGCTTGAACGACTGAGTGGCCGAGACCGCTGCGCCGGTGGTCGGCTGGAACGACTCGGTATAGGAAATGTACGGGGTCACACCATTGTCGAAGACATAGCTCAGGCCGACGTTGCCGGTGAAGGCCGTGTCGCGTTCGGTGCTGGTGGCGTCGCCGAGGTTGTGGAAGGTGGTGCCGGTGTGTACCCAGTCTTCACGACCACCCAAAGTCAGGCGCCAGTTGTCCAGGGCAATCTGGTCCTGGACGTAGAGGCCGGTCTGGCGGGTCTTCTGGTTGTAGTCGTACATGGTGAAGTAATCGACGTTGGAGAAGTCCTGGCCATACGGCGGCTTGATCACGTTGCCTGGCGGCACGCTGTAGCTCAGGCCGTAGTCCCATTGGTAGTTGGTGTTCGAGCGCTGGTGGTCGAGGCCGATCAACAGGGTGTGGCTCAAGGCTCCGGTCTGGAAGTCGGCCTGGAAGTTGTTATCCACGGCGAACTGGCTGATGTCTTCGTTGACGATGCCGGTTTCCCGCGGAACCGTGCCGTCTGCCTCGACGAAGCCGTTGTTCATGGTCGCAACGTTGATGCCCTGGAACGACAGATCGCTCTTGGTGTAGCGCAGGTTCTGGCGGAACTGCCAGACATCGTTCATGCGATGCTCGAAGGCGTAACCGAGCGCGTAATAGGTGCGGTCGTAGAATTCCCAGTCTGGATCGCCGAGGTTCTTGTGGTGGGAGATATCGCCGGCCGGCGAGTCCAGCTTGGTGCCCTGTATCGGCAGGAACTGCCCGGAGATGCCGGTATCGTCGCGGGTGAACTGGGTGATGAAGGTCAGGCTGGTGTCTTCATTCATGTTCCAGGTCAGGCTGGGTGCAAGGTTGTAGCGCTTGTCCGGAACATGATCGGTTGGCGAGCCACTGTCGCGCACCACGCCGCTGACGCGGTAGAGGAACTGGCCCTCGTCGTCGATCCTGCCGGTGCTGTCGAAGTTGATCTGGCGGTGGTTGTTGCTGCCAGTCTGCGCTTCGACCTCGTGGGCGCTTTCGGCCTGCGGGCGACGGCTGACCATGTCGAGCATGCCGCCTGGCGGGGTCTGGCCGTAGACGGACGAAGCCGGACCACGCAGTACAGCGATACGCTCAAGGTTCCATGGCTCGACCTTGGGGTTGGCGAACGAGCCTTTTGGCAGCGGCAAACCATCAAGGAACTGGGTTGGGTCGAAGCCGCGGACTCGCAGCCAGTCGGCGCGGGGGTCGGAGGCGTAGCCGCTGCTCTGCACGCCTGCGGTGTAGCGCAGGGCGTCGTTGAGGTTGAGGACCTGGCGATCGTCCAGTTGCTCACGGGTGATGACCGTCATCGAGCGCGGTATTTCGACGATCGGGGTGTCGGTCTTGGTACCTGCAGCGCTGCGGGTAGCGGTGAAACCGGTGGCCGGGCCCCAGGCGCTTTCATAATCGCCGGTGGCGTTGATGCTGGTTTCCGGCAGCGCCAGGCTACCTTCGGGCGTCGCGACCAGGCTGTAGGTGCCCGCGCTGCTTTGCTGCAGTTGCAGACCGGTGCCCCGCAATGCCGCCTGCAAGGCGCCCACGCCGCTGTACTCGCCGCTGACCGGTGCCGAGGTGCGACCGCTGGCCAGGCTCGGGTCCAGGGTCAGGGCGATGCCGGCCTGGCTGGCGATCTGGTTCAGGGTGCTCGACAGCGGTGCGGCAGGCAGGTTGTAACTGTGCAGGCCGGATTGCTCGGCGGCCACCAGCGAGCTGCTCACCACGGGGGCGGACAGGGCAATGGCGATGGCCAGCAAGCTGGGGCGCAGGAAGGTTTGGAAAACGCGGGACATGCAGCAACTCCTCGACGAATACGTGCTAACTAGCTTCCTTGCCGAGTGAGAGAGAAAAAGTGATAGGGGTTAGTGAAAATTATTTTGATTTAGTTTTCAGGCGGGGCTGCTGCCGCAGCCCATCGCCGGCAATGCCGGCTCCCACAGAGGATTAGGGGTAATAAACCCTGTGGGAGCTGGCTTTGCCGGCGATGAGGCCCTTAAGGCGAATTAGGTTTAGCCACCACCGTCACCCACCACGGGGTGTGCTGCTCGATCTGTACCGGCAAGGTCGGCAGCAATGAGGTCAGCGCCAGGTTGGTGTCGTTCAGCGGGAAGCTACCGGTGATGCGCAGGTTGGCCACCTCCGGCGCAACCCCCAGGTAGCCGCTGCGGTAACGGCCAAGCTCGTCGATCAACTCGCTCAGAGGCACGTTGTCGACCACCAGCATGCCGCGGGTCCAGGCGTCGGCACCGACGTTGAGGCCGGCAATCTGCCCGAGCCGGTCATGACTCATCAGCACCTGCTGGCCTTCATGCAGAATCTGTTCGTCGCCGCTGTCCTGCGGCCTGGCCGCCACGGCCGACTGCAACACGCTCAGGCGGGTACCCTGATCTTCCACTTTGACCAGGAAGCGTGTGCCCAGTGCACGCATGCGCCCGTCTTCGGTAGCGACGATGAAGGGACGATCATCCTTGTGTCCGGTCTCGATGGAAACTTCGCCCTCATGCAGGACAATCAGGCGTTCCTTTTCATCGAAGCGGATGTCCACCGCCGAATGGGTGTTGAGGCTGATCAGGGTGCCGTCGGTCAGGCGCAGGCTGCGTTGCTCGCCGGTGCCGGTGCGCTGATCGGCGAGCCAGTAACCGACTGACTGATAGGCGCTGACCCAGCTCAGCAAGCCAACCACCAGCACCAGGCTGGCGGCGCCACTGCCAATCTTGCGTACACGCTGACGCAGGTTGGCGCGCGACTGCAGCAAAGCCTGGCGCGCAGGCCCGGCTGCGGCACTGAAGCGTTGGTCGAGCATGCCCAGTTGCATCCAGGCGCGGGCGTGCTCTTCATTGGCGGCATGCCAGCGGGCGAATTCGGCACGTTCGTCGGCAGTGCCGCTGCCTGAATCCAGGCACAGCTGCCAGGCGATGGCGGCATCAAGCACGCGGGCGCTGACCGGCTTGCCGTTCATGTCGGTTCGCCGTACAGGGCGATGTAGCACTGGCGCATGCCCTGGGCCAGGTACTGGCGCACACGGGACACGGAAACACCCAGGCGTTCGGCAATCTGCGCATGGTTCAGGCCGTCCAGACGGTTGTAGAGAAACGCCGCGCGGGCTTTGCTCGACAACTTGCCCAGCAGGCGATCAATGGCCTTGAGGTCTTCGAGAATCAGGTGTTGTTCTTCCGGGGACGGTTGTTCGGCTTCGGGGATCAGCATCAGCTCGGCCAGATAGGCCTGCTCGAGTGCCGCGCGGCGAAAATGATCGAACAACAGGCCCCTGGCGATGGCCAGGAGAAAGGCTCGGGGTTCACGCGGTGGCGGCAACTGGTCACGACCCAGCAGGCGCACGAAGGTGTCCTGGCTGAGGTCTTCGGCACGCTCGGCGCAGGCGATATTACGCCGTAGCCAACCGAGTAGCCAACTGCGATGGTCGCGGTAGAGCGTACCGACCAGCTCACTGTGTGGGCTTTGTACGGACGACAAGGCGTTCCCCGAAAAAGATGCGTTAACTAACGAGAATTATTCGCGATTGTTGCAGAATCTTCTTGTGGAACGCAATTGACGCTCATCGGATGGCGCTAGAAGCCGTGACTTTGTTGCTTTCGCCGCCGCCAGCGCTGCAGGTGCTGGTCCAGCTGTACCGGGCTGTCCAGGTGCTGGCGCCGGGCCTGGCTGAAGAGGATCAGGGCCAGTTCGGCCGTGACCATGGCATCGGCGCTGGCGTTGTGCCGTTCGATTGCCTCAAGGCCGAAACAGGCCGTCCAGTCGTCCAGCCCGGCTTCGCGCAGGGTTATCTGCGGGTTCAGCAGCGGCGCCAGTTCGGCCACGTCGAAGAACGGGTGCTGCAGGCGATAGCCCAGGTGGTCTTTCAGGGCGCGGCTGAGCATGCGCTGGTCGAAGGGCGCATGAAAGGCCAGCACCGGGCTGTTGCCAATGAAGGTCATCAGGTCGAGCAACGCCTCGGCCGGATCGCAGCCGGCAGCGATGGCGCTGGGCCCCAGGCCATGGATCAGGACGCTGGAGGTCAGCTTGTGATCGCGCTGATACAGGGTGCGCTCGAACTGCTGGCTGAAGTCGATGGCGCCGTCTTCGATGACCACTGCGCCAATCGACAGGACCTGGTCGCGCTGGGTATTCAGGCCGCTGGTTTCCAGGTCCAGTACTACCCAGCGCTGGCTGCGCAACGAGTCTTCGCTGAGTGTGGCGGCAGGTGCCAGCTGTGCTGCCCGTTGGCGCATGTGTTCGTTGATCTGTCGGGGCCGCAGCCAGGTGAACAGGCTCACAGTTGATACCTCAGGGCCAGGCTGCTCTGCAGGCGTTGGGCCTGGCGCAGGGACTCGCGCAGGATGCGCCTGTCGAGGTGGTTGAGGCTGTCCGGATCGACGCGGTTGGAGTACGGCAGATGCTGGCGGCTCTGTAACTGGTGTTGCTGCATGCGGGTTTGCTGGATGAAGTGGTAGGCCTCTTCATAGGCGGCGCCGTCGAGCGGGTCGATGACCTCCCGGGTAACCAGCTCGCGCAGGCGCTCCAGGGTGTTGTTGGCGCTGATGCCATTGGCCAGGGCCAGCAGTCGCGCGCCGTCGACGAACGGCGTCAGGCCCTGGACCTTGAGATCCAGCGTGGCGGCCTTGTCATTGCCCTGACGGGTCAACACGAACTCCCGGAAGCGCCCGACCGGTGGTCGCTGGCGCAAGGCATTGTCGGCCATCATGCGCTGGAACAGGCGGTTATCGGCGACCTGTTCAAGAATGCTCTGGCGCAGTTGTTCGCAGGCGCTTTCGTCACCCCAGACCACCCGCAGATCGAAATAGATGCTCGAAGCCAGCAGGTTTTCCGGGGTGGCTTCACGGATAAAGGCGGCGAAGCGTCGCGCCCATTCGGCACGGGACAGGCACAGCTCGGGGTTGCCGGCCATGATGTTGCCCTTGCACAGGGTAAAGCCGCATTGCGCCAGGCCCTGGTTGATGTGTTGCGCCAGCGCCAGCAGACGGCCACGGATCTCGGCGGCGTGGGCGGCATCGCGGGCTTCGAACAGAATGCCGTTGTCCTGGTCGGTGTGCAGGGTCTGTTCGCGCCGGCCCTCACTGCCAAAGCACAGCCAGCTGAAAGGCACGCCCGGATCGCCTTTTTCTTCGATCGCCAGCTCGATCACCCGGCAGACAGTGTGATCGTTGAGCAGGGTAATGATCTGGGTAATCTGTGTTGAAGACGCACCATGGGCGAGCATGCGTTCGACCAACTGGCCGATCTCGCCGCGCAGCGACACCAGGCTTTCGATCCGTGTGGCATGGCGGATGGTCCGCGCCAGGTGGACTAGGTCGACACGTTGCAGGGAGAACAGGTCGCGCTCGGAGACCACGCCGCACAAGCGCTGGTCCTCGACCAGGCAGACGTGGGCGATGTGCCGTTCGGTCATGGCAATGGCGGCGTCGAAAGCGCTGGCCTGGGGGCTCAGGTAGAACGGATTGTGAGTCATATGGCCGGCGATCGGCTGGGCAAAGTCGGCGCTGGCGTCGGCCACCACCTGGCGCAGGTCGCGCAGGGTGAAGATCCCCAGCGGAAAGCGCTGCTCATCGACGATCACGATGCTGCCGACCTGTTGCTCGTGCATCAGCGCCACGGCCTCACGCAGCGGCGTGTGGCGTTCGCAGACCACCGGGTGACGCATGGCCAGCTCGCCCAGGCGGGTATTGAGTGAGTATTGGGTGCCGAGGGTTTCTACCGCGCGACGCTGGACCTGCTGATTGACCTGGTCGAGCAGGCTGCTGACGCCGCGCAGGGCAAAGTCGCGAAACACGTCCGAGAGGGCGAACAGACGAATGAATGCCGCCTTGTTCAACTGCAGGCAGAAGGTGTCTTCACCGGCCAGATGTTCAGTGCGGGTCGCGCGCTCGCCGAGCAGGGCGGCCAGGGGAAAGCACTCGCCGCTGGTGATCTCGAACGTGGTTTCGGTGCCGGGGCGGGTGACGTGCTGGCGTTCGCCGATCACCCGGCCCTGTTTGACGATGTAGAAGTGCTCGACCGGCCCGTCGCCGGGCTTGATGATGCTGTCATTGGCCGCATAGAAACGCAGCTGACACTGCTCGACGAGAAACGCCAGGTGGGCGTTCTCCATCTGATTGAAGGGGGGAAAGCGTTGCAGGAACTGCAGGGTCCCCTGGATGTTCTGCAGTACTGCAGTTTTTCCGGCCTGGGAGAAGGCGTCCATTTTGCTCATGAGCATTACCGCGTCTTTGTGTCGACCTTGTAGATATCGACCTTGTTGTTTTCGACCCTCATGGTCGGCTGCAGGGTGCCCAGTGCCCATTGGACGTAAGTCTAAATGGGGCGACGGGCAGGGTGAGAAACGCGACGGGTGTCAAATTGTCGACGAGAGGCGGGTTGCAAGGTGATCAAAAGCGGTCTGAACTTGATTCGAGGGACATTTTGCGAGTCATTGATGATGAGACAGCCATGCCCGACCAAGAAGACATACTGAGTGATGCCGAACGTGAAGCACTGGCAACGGTTACGGCGCCGCGGGCTGTGCCACAGAAAGTATTGATCGTCGATGACAACAAGCTGGCTCGCGAAGCGTTGGCCAGTTACCTGAAAACCAAGGGTATCAAGTGCGTGATGGCGGAAAATGCCGAACAGGCCCTGGAGCGCCTGGAAGGCAAGCAGGATATCGGTTTGTTGATTACCGATCTGCGTATGGGGCCGTTCGATGGCCTGGAGCTGATCCGGCAGATTCGCGAATCAGACAAAGCGGCGTTGCCGATCATCATCGTGTCCGGTGATGCCGACGTGCCAGACGCCATAGCGGCGATGCATTTGAGTGTCGTCGACTTTTTGCTCAAGCCGATCGATCCGAACAAGTTGATGGGGTTGGTGCGCAGGGAGTTGGGAATCGCTTGAAGCTGATCGCGGGTCAAGCCCGCTCCCACAAAACCTGTGGGAGCGGGCTTGACCCGCGACGGGCTATTTACAGACCGTTCTTGGCCTTGAACTCACGACGACGGCGATGCAGCACCGGCTCGGTGTAGCCATTCGGCTGCTTGGTGCCTTCTACCACCAGTTCGACCGCCGCCTGGAAGGCGATGTTGGTGTCGAAATCCGGTGCCAGTGGGCGGTACAGCGGGTCGTTGGCGTTCTGCTTGTCGACCACCGGCGCCATGCGCTTGAGGCTTTCCAGCACCTGAGCCTCGGTGACGATACCGTGGCGCAGCCAGTTGGCCAGCAACTGTGCGGAAATACGCAGGGTGGCGCGGTCTTCCATCAGACCGACATCGTTGATGTCCGGTACTTTCGAACAACCTACGCCCTGGTCGATCCAGCGTACAACGTAGCCGAGGATGCCCTGGGCGTTGTTGTCCAGCTCGTTGCGGATCTCTTCGTCCGACCAGTTGGTGTCAGGCGCCAGCGGGATGGTCAGGATGTCATCCACCGATGCCGGTGCACGCTTGGCCAGTTCCGCCTGGCGGGCGAATACGTCGACCTTGTGATAGTGCAGCGCGTGCAGCGCGGCGGCGGTCGGCGACGGTACCCAGGCGGTGTTGGCACCGGCCAGCGGGTGAGCGATCTTCTGCTCGAGCATGTCGGCCATCAGGTCCGGCATGGCCCACATGCCTTTACCGATCTGGGCACGGCCTTGCAGACCGGTGGCCAGGCCGATATCGACGTTGGAGTTCTCGTAGGCACCGATCCACTTCTGGGTCTTCATGGCGCCCTTGCGCACTACAGCGCCGGCTTCCATGGAGGTGTGGATTTCGTCGCCGGTACGGTCGAGGAAGCCGGTGTTGATGAACACCACACGTTCCTTGGCCGCTTCGATACAGGCTTTGAGGTTGACCGTGGTACGGCGCTCCTCGTCCATGATGCCGACCTTCAGCGTATTACGCTTCATGCCCAGCACGTCTTCGATGCGGCCGAACAGCTCGTTGGTGAACGCTGCTTCTTCCGGGCCGTGCATCTTCGGTTTGACGATGTACACGGAGCCGGTGCGGCTGTTCTTGCGGCTGGTGTTGCCGTTGATGTTGTGAATGGCGGCAAGGTTGGTGACCAGACCGTCGAGGATGCCCTCGGGTACTTCGTTGCCGTCCTTGTCGAGGATGGCGTCGATGGTCATCAGGTGACCGACGTTACGCACGAACAGCAGCGAGCGACCGTGCAGGGTCACCGAGCCACCGTTCGGGGCAGCGTATTCACGATCCGGGTTCATGGTCCGGGTGAAGGTCTGGCCGCCTTTGCTGACGCTTTCCGCGAGGTCGCCCTTCATCAGGCCGAGCCAGTTGCGGTAGATCACTACCTTGTCATCGGCATCGACTGCAGCAACCGAATCTTCGCAGTCCATGATGGTGGTCAGGGCGGCTTCCATCAGCACGTCCTTGACCCCGGCAGCGTCGGTCTGGCCGACCGGCGTGCTGGCATCGATCTGGATTTCGAAATGCAGGCCGTTGTGCTTGAGCAGAATCGCGGTCGGCGCCGAGGCGTCGCCGTGGTAGCCAATCAGCTGGGCGTCATCGCGCAGGCCGCTGTTGCTGCCACCTTTGAGGGCAACCACGAGCTTGCCGCCTTCGATGCGATAGGCCGTGGAGTCTACATGCGAGCCGGCAGCCAGCGGCGCGGACTCGTCGAGGAAGGCGCGGGCGAAGGCAATCACCTTGTCGCCGCGAACCTTGTTGTAGCCTTTGCCTTTTTCCGCGCCACCGGCTTCGCTGATCGCGTCGGTGCCGTACAGGGCATCGTACAGCGAGCCCCAGCGGGCGTTGGAGGCGTTCAGGGCGAAGCGCGCATTCATCACTGGTACAACCAGTTGCGGGCCGGCCATGCGGGCAATTTCGTCGTCGACGTTCTGGGTCGAGGCCTGGAAGTCTGCAGCTTCTGGCAGCAGATAACCGATGTCCTGGAGGAAGGCTTTGTAAGCCACGGCATCGTGAGCCTGGCCTTTACGCGCCTGGTGCCAGGCATCGATCTGTGCCTGCAGTGCGTCACGTTTGGCCAGCAGTGCTTTGTTCTTTGGAGCGAGGTCGTTGATGATCTTTTCTGCCCCCACCCAGAACTGCTCGGCGTTGACGCCAGTTCCGGGAATGGCTTCGTTGTTCACGAAGTCGAACAGGACTTTGGCGACCTGAAGGCCACCGACTTGAACGTGTTCAGTCATTGCTTGCCTCACTCTGCTCAGCTATTGCTCTTCTATTTAGGCCTTGCGCGCTTCTCTAAACACGGCACCAGAACATGCCCGATGGGCGGCTGGGTGCTGCCTGCCAGACAGGCTGGCGAGCGGTTGCGTATTTTCACAGGCGCCTTGGCAGACATCGATTCGACGTTTTGTAGTCCGCGCTGCGGCATACTACATGATGCGCTGCGGTTGTGAAAATCAGACTAAATACGTCGTTCTGCGACCATTTTGTCGCAGAGGGTCACGCTGGGAATCAGTATGTTCTCAAAAAAGTGGCAGATTGTTCCAGATAAATCTTGAAACAGTACACGATTTGTCTTCAGCGGCTGCTGCGGCAGGTTGCCGCGCCTTGCCTATACTTTCTCCGCAGCCTTTGATTTCAGGGGCCGAACCGTTAAAAGCAGAGGGTTACCGCGTGGATCATCTCGTACTGACAGTGATCGCCCCCGACAAAGCCGGCCAGGTCGAACGTATCGCTGAATGCATTGCCGAGCATAACGGTAACTGGTTGGAGAGCCGCATGTCGCGGATGGCCGGGCAGTTTGCCGGGATCCTTAAGGTAGCGGTGCCGGCCGAGTCCTACGAAGAGCTGGTCCGGGCCCTGGAAGCCTTGGGCAAACATGAAATTCGCGTGCTGATTGCCAAAAGCGGCATCGATCCGTCCTGCACCTGGAAGCCGATTGCCATGGAGCTGGTCGGCAATGATCGCCCGGGTATTGTCCGTGACATCACTCGCTTGCTGGCCGAACAGGGGGTCAATGTCGAACGCCTCAGCACCGACGTGCGTCCGGCCCCGATGAGCAGCGAGCCGCTGTTTCACGCCGATGCGTTGCTGGCGATGCCTTTGACCCTTTCTCTGGATGTGCTTCAGGCCAAGCTTGAGGCGCTGGCGGATGACCTGATGGTGGAACTCAAGCTGCGGCCGGAAGAATAGTTATCCCGGTTTGCCGGGGACCGGCCTGTGGATAAGCTGGGGGAAGCCTGCGCTAGCCCAGGCGGGCCGCGGCTTTGCAGGAATTGAGCAAAAAACCACCAATAATCAGTGGCTTGTGCACAAAGCACGGGGATGAGGGTGTGGATAACCTTGGGAGAGGTTGCTGCAGGCCACGAATCACGTGGCCTGTAGATAATTGTACGTTTTTTGATCAGCTGCGCCGGCGCAAGCTCAGCCAGGCATCGACGCTGTAGAGGGCAAGACCGGCCCAGATGAACATGAAAGCCACCAGTGTGCTGCTCGACAGGTGCTCGCCAAACAGCAGCACCGCCTGCAGCAGCACCAGCGTCGGCGCCAGGTACTGCAGGAAGCCCAATGTGGTGTAAGGCAGGTGTCGAGCGGCAGCGTTGAAACATACCAGCGGCACCAGGGTCACCGGGCCGGCGGCGATCAGCCAGAGCGCTTCGCTGCTGGTGTAGAAGCTCGCTTGAGCGCTATGGGCCATGGGGTTGAGCAGCAGCCAGCCGATGGCCAGCGGTATCAGCATCCAGGTTTCCACCACCAAGCCCGGCAAGGCCGCGACCGGTGCCTGTTTGCGAATCAAACCGTAGAAGCCGAAGCTCAGCGCCAGCACCAGTGAAACCCAGGGCAGGCTGCCGACTTGCCAGACTTGCTGGGCCACACCGAGTGCCGCCAGGCCTACGGCAACCCACTGCAGGCGGCGCAGGCGCTCACCCAGCAGCAACATGCCCAGCAGCACGTTGACCAGCGGGTTGATGTAGTAGCCCAGGCTGGCTTCCAGCATGCGTCCGTTGTTCACCGACCAGACGTAGGTCAGCCAGTTACCGGCAATCAATGAGCCACTGAGGGCCAGGATCGCCAGACGCTTGGGGTTATCGCGCAGTTCGCGCCACCAGCCCGGATGCTTCCAGACCAGCAACAGCAGCGAGCCGAACAGTGCCGACCAGAGCACGCGGTGGACGATGATTTCCACCGCTGGCACGCTTTGCAGCGCTTTGAAGTAGAGCGGGAACAAGCCCCAGATGATGTAGGCGGTCAAGCCCAGGATGTACCCGCGGCGCGGGTTGGCGGCGTGCATGCAAATTCCTTGCTTAGGCAGCTATCTAAAAGCACCGCTATTGTAGACAGACTTGGGCGTGTGTCAGAACAATTTCAGCGGTTCTTCATCCAATGCCGCCATCTGCTCGCGCAGGGCGAGAATCTGGTCGCCCCAGTAACGCTCCTGGCCGAACCAGGGGAAGCTGCGCGGAAACGCCGGATCGTCCCAGCGCCGTGCCAGCCAGGCGCTGTAGTGCAGCAGGCGCAGGGCGCGCAGCGGTTCGATCAGGGCCAGCTCGCGCGGGTCGAAATCGTGGAACTCGTTGTAGCCATCCATCAGTTCGGCCAGCTGGCCCAGGCGTTCATGACGGTCGCCGGCAAGCATCATCCACAGGTCCTGGACGGCGGGGCCCATGCGGCAGTCATCAAGGTCGACAATGTGGAAGACTTCGTCGCGGCACATCATGTTGCCTGGGTGGCAGTCGCCGTGCAGACGGATGGTTTTGTGCGGGGTGCTGGCATAGATGGCTTCGACCCGTTTGAGCAGGTCGCGGGCGACTGACTCGAAGGCCGGCAGCAGGCTTTTCGGCACGAAATTGCCTTCAAGCAGCGTGGCCAATGAGGCGTGGCCAAAGTTATCCACGGCCAGCGCTTCACGGTGCTCGAACGGGCGGGTAGCGCCGACTGCATGCAGGCGTCCGAGCAACTGGCCCAGGCGATAGAGCTGGTCGAGATTGCCGGGTTCCGGGGCGCGGCCGCCACGGCGGGGGAACAGGGTGAAGCGAAAACCGCTGTGTTCGAACAGGGTTTTGCCGTTGTGGATAAGTGGCGCTACAACGGGGACTTCGCACTCGGCCAGTTCGGCGGTGAAGCTGTGTTCCTCGAGAATCGCCGCATCGGTCCAGCGGTCCGGGCGGTAGAACTTGGCGATCAGTGGTTCAGACTCTTCGATACCTACCTGGTAGACGCGGTTCTCGTAGCTGTTGAGTGCCAGAACGCGGGCATCGCTGAGAAAGCCGATGCTCTCCACGGCGTCGAGGACCAGGTCGGGGGTAAGGGTTTCGAAGGGGTGCGACATGTCAGCTCCTGCTGTGCGGCAGGTGGCCGCATCATGTGGGCATGGTACCCCACAGCGGGGCCGCTGGCGCGACCCATCGCCGGCAAGGCCGGCTCCCACGAGGTCGGTTGTGCATGCAGTCCTGTGGGAGCCGGCCTTGCCGGCGATGGCTGCGTAGCAGCCCCTGCTGATCTCAGGTCCCGACGATCCCGCCATCCTCCCGGCTGATCGCCATTACCGACGAGCGCGGCTTGCCATTGGGCAAGTGCTCGGGAAAGGTCGAGCCGCCGGTTTCACCCGGATGCTGAATGCCGACGAACAGAGTGCGCTGGTCCGGCGAGAAAGCAATGCCCGTCACTTCGCAGGCCACCGGCCCGACCATGAAGCGCCGGATCTCGCCGCTGACCGGATCGGCACAGAGCATCTGGTTATTGCCCATGCCGGCAAAATCACCGCTATTGCTGTAGTCACCATCGGTGAGGATCCACAGTCGGCCATCCGGATCGAAGCCCAGCCCGTCCGGGCTGTTGAACATGTTCTGCGGGGTAATGTTGCTTGAACCGCCCTTGGCATCATCAGCGTGTACCGAAGGGTTGCCGGCGACCACGAACAGGTCCCAGTCGAAGTTCATGGCGCCGTGGTCATTATCAGTTTCGCGCCAGCGCAGGATCTGCCCGTAGAGATTTTTCTCCCGTGGGTTGGGGCCGCCTGCCGGCTGGCCTTCTTCCCCGCGTTTGACGTTGTTGGTCAGGGTGCAATAGACCTGACCGTCCTTGGGGCTGACCACAATCCATTCCGGGCGGTCCATGCGCGTGGCCATGAGCTGGCTGGCAGCCAGGCGCGCATGGATCAGGACCTGGGCCTGGCTGGCAAAACCGTTGGCGGCAATCAGGCCGTTCTTGCCATGGCTCAGCTCCAGCCACTGGCCTTTGCCTCGCGGATGGTCGGCGTTCTGGTCGCCATCGTCGAACCGCGCGACATACAGGGTGCCGTGGTCGAGCAGGCTGCGGTTGGCGCTGGGGTTCTTGTGGTCGATGCGGTCGCGGCTGATGAATTTGTAGATGAACTCACCGCGCTCATCGTCGCCCATGTAGACCACCGCCCGGCCATCGCGGGTTTCGCCAAGGGCTGCGTTTTCGTGCTTGAAGCGGCCCAGCGCCGTGCGCTTGACCGGGGTTGAGTCCGGGTCGAACGGATCGATTTCCACTACCCAGCCATGACGGTTCAGTTCATTGGGGTTCTTCGCCAGGTCGAAGCGCGGGTCGTGCGGGTGCCAGCCGATTTCCTTGCTGTCGATCGTGGCTCCGTAGCGTTTCTGCCCGGCATCAAACATGTGGGCCGGATCGCTGCTGCCGAAGCAGTCGGTGAAGTTCTCTTCGCAGGTCAGGTAAGTGCCCCACGGCGTCTTGCCGTTGGCGCAGTTCTGGAACGTACCGAGCACCTTGCGACCGCTGTTGTCGGCCGCGGTCTTCATCCAGGTATCGCCCGCTGCCGGGCCGCTGACACGGATCGGTGAGTTGCCGTGGATGCGCCGGTTGTAGGGTGAGCCCTGGACGAACTGCCATTGGCCATTGCTGCGTTTGACCTCAATCACCGAGACGCCTTCGGCAGCCTGTGCCTTGTGCACGTCTTCGGCGGAGGCCGGTTGCCCGCCGTGAGCGAACAGATAGCGGTAGTTGGTGTATTCGTTGTTGATGGCCATCAACGCCCGATTGTCATCATCGGGGAAGGGGAACAGGCTCATGCCGTCATTGTTGTCACCGAACTGCAGTTCCTGGGCCTTGGCTGTGCCCTGGCCGGATGCATCGAAGGCCGGGGCGTCGGCATGCAGCGGCTGGCCCCAGCTGATCAGTACCGAGGCCTTGTAACCAGGGGGCAGGCTGATGCTGTCGGCGGTGGCACTGGGGATGCTGGCAAAGCCGAGCAGGCTGCTGTTGGCGGCGCTGACGCTGGCGGCCATGACGCTGCGGCTGAGCAGATTGCCACTCAGAAACAGGGCGGCGCCGCACAGGGCGCCCGCTCCGATGAAACGACGGCGACTCAGGCTGACCAGCTGTTCGAGGTCGGTGGACTGGTGTTCTTCTAATAGGTTCATGACAGGCTTCCTGCGGGTTTGGCAGTCACCTTAGTCAGCGCTTATGACGGTTTTGTGTCGGTTTTACAAAGGCGTTCCGATAAGGACGTAGGACGGTTGAAACTGAACGCGTAGGTTGCTGCCTGCGGCCACTGCATGGGCGTTGAGCCAGGCAGGTTCAGCGAAGGTGCACAGGGTTTGCCCGTTGCTCAATGTCAGGCGCACCTCAGTCGGCCCCTGAGGCTCGTCGAGCAGTTCCTCGACCTTGGCCTGCAGGCAGTTGTAGCCCGCCAGTGGGCGCTCTTGAGGGCTGAGCAGGGTCAGCCAGCCCGCCTTGATCAAGGCCACCACGGTAGTGCCCGGGGTCAGCTCCAGGCGCTGGGTGCTATCGCGGGTAATCAGTGCGTCGATGCTTAGGTCGCCGGCCAGGGCCAGGCTGATACGGTCGTAATGTCCTTGTGCCTCAATGGCACTGACCCGGCCGTGCAACTGATTGCGCGCGCTGGTGCGCAGCATCAGGCGACCGAGCAGGTCGAGGTCGCTGGCGTCTTCGGCGGCTTCCAGAATCTGTGCCTGCAACGCTTGCAGGCGCTGATACAGGCGCAGTACCCGTTGGCCTTCTTGCGACAGTTTGGCGCCACCACCGCCGCGGCCACCGACACTGCGTTCCACCAGCGGGCTGGCCGCCAGGTTATTGAGTTCGTCGATGGCATCCCACGCCGCTTTGTAACTCATGCCGGCGCTCTTGGCCGCACGGGTGATCGAGCCTTGTTCGGCAATGTGCTGCAGCAAGGCGATCCGCTGTGGGCGGCGAACAATGTGTTGGGTGAGCAGGGCTGGCAAGGACATGTGCGGGCACGAGTATGTAGGAAATATCAGCCACGAAAGTGCCCGCAGCCTGACGGCAAGTCAAGCGCTGCCGGGCTTGGCGGTGCGTGCCAGACAATAGACATCGACGCGGCGGGCGCCGGCCTTGAGCAGCAGGCTGGCCAGGGCCTGGGCGGTGGCGCCGGTGGTCAGCACATCGTCGATCAGGGCCAGGTGCCGACCTTCCAGCCGGTCGACGTTTTCCACAGCAAAAGCCTGGCGTAGATTGCGTTTGCGCTGCCGCGCGTTGAGGCCCTGCTGCGCCGGTGTGTCGACCAGGCGTTTGAGTAACCGTTCGTCGCAGGCGATACCGGTGTGCACGGCCAGCCAGCGGGCCAGCATGGCGGCCTGGTTGTAGCCGCGCTGGCGCAAGCGGCGACGGCTCAGGGGTACCGGCAGGAGCAGCGCCGGACGCGGCAGGCCGTCGCTGAAACGGTGTGTCAGCCAGCGGCCCAGCAACTGCGCCAACAGGTGCCCGAGCGGCCACTGGCTGTGGTACTTGAACCGACTGATCAGCGCATCCAGCGGAAAGCCGTAGTGCCAGGGCGCCTCAACCCGGTAGAAAGCCGGGGCGCGGCGGCTGCACTGGCCGCAGGTCAAACCGTGCATCGGCAGCGGCAAGGCGCACACCTGGCAGCCATCTTCCAGCCAGGGCAGGTCGGCTTCGCAGGCGACGCAAAGCGGGTAGGGTTGGTCGGCGGTTTCATTGCACAGCAGACAGCCATGGTTATTATTTAACCACTTGTAAACCATGCTTTTGAGTTGTGGTTGACAGTGCATCGAGCTTCCTTAACTATGCGAGCTATCCGTGATGCGCTGGCGGGCAATCCTGTTCCGGCGCCAGAACAAGCCTAAACAAGGAACCGCCGATGAGCGCCAGCACAACTGCAACAACACGTCACGACTGGACCCTGGCCGAGGTCAAGGCGCTGTTCCAGCAACCGTTCAATGACTTGCTGTTCCAGGCGCAGACCGTGCACCGTGCGCACTTCGACGCCAACCGCGTTCAGGTCTCGACCCTGCTGTCGATCAAGACCGGCGCCTGCCCGGAAGATTGCAAATATTGTCCACAGTCCGGTCACTACAACACCGGGCTGGAAAAACAGAAGCTGATGGAAGTGCAGAAGGTCCTCGAAGAGGCCGCTCGCGCCAAGGCCATCGGTTCTACCCGGTTCTGCATGGGCGCGGCCTGGAAGCACCCGTCGGCCAAAGACATGCCCTACGTGCTGCAGATGGTCAAAGGGGTCAAGGCCATGGGCCTGGAAACCTGCATGACCCTGGGCAAGCTCGATCAGGAGCAGACCCAGGCGCTGGCCGAAGCCGGGCTCGATTACTACAACCACAACCTCGACACCTCGCCGGAGTTCTACGGCAGCATCATCACCACCCGTACCTACAGTGAGCGCCTGCAGACCCTGTCCTATGTGCGTGACGCCGGGATGAAGATCTGTTCGGGCGGGATCCTCGGCATGGGCGAGTCGCTGGACGACCGCGCCGGCCTGCTGATCCAGCTGGCCAACCTGCCGGAGCACCCGGAGTCGGTACCGATCAACATGCTGGTGAAAGTCGCTGGCACACCGCTGGAAAACGCCGAAGAGGTCGATCCGTTCGACTTTATCCGCATGCTCGCCGTGGCCCGGATCCTGATGCCGAAATCCCATGTGCGGCTGTCGGCCGGACGCGAGGCGATGAACGAGCAGATGCAGGCTCTGGCGTTCTTTGCCGGCGCCAACTCGATTTTCTACGGCGAGAAACTGCTGACCACCGCCAACCCGCAGGCCGACAAGGACATGCAACTGTTCGCCCGCCTCGGCATCCAGCCTGAAGCCCGTGAAGAGCATGCCGACGAAGTCCATCAGGCGGCCATCGAACAGGCGCTGATCGAACAGAAGAGCAGCGAGCTGTTTTACAACGCCGCCTCGGCCTGAGGCGCCCATGGCTTTTGATCTTCGTGCGCGGCTGGAACAACGCCGCGCTGCCGACCTGTACCGTCAGCGGCCATTACTGCAGAGCCCGCAAGGACCGCAAGTGGTGGTCGATGGTCAGCCATTGCTGGCTTTTTGCAGCAACGACTACCTGGGCCTGGCCAATCATCCTGAAGTGATCGCCGCCTGGCGCGCCGGTGCTGAACGCTGGGGTGTCGGCGGAGGCGCTTCGCACCTGGTGATCGGCCACAGCACCCCGCACCATGAAGTGGAAGAGGCGCTGGCCGAACTCACCGGCCGGCCGCGCGCGTTGCTGTTTACCACAGGCTACATGGCCAATCTCGGTGCCTTGACGGCGCTGGTGGGGCAGGGCGATACGGTGCTGCAAGACCGCCTCAATCATGCCTCGCTGCTTGATGCCGGGCTGCTCAGCGGCGCGCGCTTCAATCGTTACCTGCACAACGACGCGGGCAGCCTGGCCAGCCGTCTGGACAAGGCGGTAGGCAATACCCTGGTGGTCACTGACGGGGTGTTTAGCATGGATGGCGACATTGCCGATCTGCCGGCCCTGGCTGCCACAGCAAAGGCCCGCGACGCCTGGCTGATGGTCGATGATGCCCATGGCTTCGGCACGCTGGGGCGCAACGGCGGCGGGATTGTCGAGCATTTCGGCTTGAGCACCGAGCAGGTGCCGGTGCTCATCGGCACGCTGGGCAAGGCGTGCGGTACTGCCGGTGCCTTTGTTGCCGGCAGCGAGGAGCTGATCGAGTGCCTGATCCAGTTCGCCCGCCCCTACATCTATACCACCAGCCAGCCACCGGCTTTGGCGTGTGCCACTTTGCGCAGCCTGCAACTGCTGCGCAGCGAGCACTGGCGCCGTGAGCATCTGGCGGCGCTGATCCAGCAGTTTCGTAGCGGCGCCGAGCAAATCGGCCTGCAGTTGATGGACAGCTTCACCCCGATTCAGCCGATCCTGATCGGCGACAGTGCGCGGGCCTTGCGCCTTTCGCAGATGCTGCGCGAACGCGGCTTGCTGGTCACCGCGATCCGTCCACCGACGGTACCCGCTGGCAGCGCGCGCCTGCGGGTAACCTTGAGTGCGGCGCACAGTGCGGCTCAGGTGCAGCTATTGTTGGATGCATTGTCTGACTGTTATCCGCTGCTGGAGCCTGCTGATGCGTAACCGACTGGTGCTTCTGCCGGGCTGGGGCCTGGGACGTTCCGCATTGCAGCCATTGGTGGCGGCGTTGCGCGCCATCGACCCCGGCTTGCAGGTCGAAATCGAGGATTTGCCCAGTCTGGTGTCGAATGATCCGCAGGACTGGCTCGACAAGCTCGACCGGCAATTGCCACGCAATGCCTGGCTCGGCGGCTGGTCGCTGGGCGGCATGCTCGCCGCCGAACTGGCAGCGCGGCGCGGCGATGACTGCTGCGGATTGATCACCCTGGGCAGCAACCTCAGTTTCGTCAGCCGCCCGGACTGGCCGCACGCTATGCCTGCAGACACGTTCCAGACCTTCCTCGAAGGCTGCCGCTATCACACCCAGGTCACGCTCAAACGCTTCATTTCGCTGTGCAGCCAGGGCGCTGAAGAACCGCGCAGCCTGGCCCGCTTGCTCGGTGCGGCGATGCCTGAACCTGCCCCTGAGCAACTGGTGGCCGGCCTCGAAGTGCTCGGCCAGCTCGATACCCGGGCAGCGCTGCAGGCTTATGGCGGCCCGCAGTTGCACCTGTTTGCCGGTCGTGACGGGCTGGTGCCGGCCGAAGTCGCCGGGGTGTTGCTCGAAGAATTGCCCGACGTGGAAGTCGGGCTGCTGGAAGACAGTGCTCATGGTTTTGTGATGGAAACACCTCATGAGTTGGCGGCTGCGATAAAGGCCTTTGTACATGAGAGTGGCGATGACTGATCTTTCCCAGCCGGGCCTGCCCGGCGCCTTGCCTGACAAGCGTCAGGTCGCGGCCTCGTTCTCGCGCGCTGCCGCCAGTTACGACAGCGTTGCCGAACTGCAGCGCGCGGTGGGTAGCGCCTTGCTTGAACAACTGCCCACCAGCATAGAGCCGCAACGCTGGATGGACCTGGGCAGCGGCACCGGCTATTTCAGCCGCGCCTTGCACAAGCGCTTCCCGCAGGCCGCAGGTGTTGCCGTGGATATCGCCGAAGGCATGCTCCAGCATGCACGCGAGCAAGGCGGGGCGCACTACCATGTGGCTGGCGATGCCGAGCGTTTGCCAATGCAGGACGCCAGCGTCGAGCTGATCTTTACCAGCCTGGCGGTGCAATGGTGTGGGGATTTTCACGCCGTGCTCAGTGAAGCTCGACGGGTCCTGCAACCGGGCGGTGTGCTGGCCTTTGCCAGCCTTTGTGCCGGCACATTGCATGAGCTGCGCGAGAGCTGGCAGGCGGTCGATGGCCTGGTGCATGTCAATCGCTTCCGCCCTCTGCAGGACTACCAGCGCCTGTGTGCCGGGAGTGAGCTGCAGGTAGTGGGACTGGAGGCTCGCCCGCATGTGCTGTATTACCCCGATGTGCGCAGCCTGACCCACGAACTCAAGGCGCTCGGCGCGCACAACCTCAACCCGGGCCGCCCTGCCGGGCTGACAGGACGGGCGCGGATGCAGGGGTTGTTGCAGGCCTATGAGCAATTTCGTCAAGCGCAAGGACTGCCAGCCACTTATCAGGTGGTCTACGGTGTACTGCAAAAGCCGCTGATAGAAGGGAAGTGAAATGAGCCCAGCCTATTTCATCGCCGGAACCGACACCGATGTCGGCAAGACCACCGTGGCTGCCGGGTTGTTGCATGCGGCGCAGCTGGCGGGCCTGAGCACGCTGGGGGCCAAACCGGTAGCCTCCGGTTGCACTGCCAGCGCCAAAGGCTTGCGCAATGACGATGCCCTGGCGCTGATTGCCCAGAGTTCGATCAAGTTGCCTTACGAGCAGATCAATCCCTTCGCTTTCGAGCCCGCCATTGCCCCGCATCTGGCGGCCCGCGAAGCCGGAGTCATTTTGAGCGTGCAGGCTTTGCTGGAGCCTATGCGCGCAGTGCTGGCCCAGGGCGCAGATTTCACCCTGATCGAAGGTGCTGGTGGCTGGCGCGTACCGCTGTCCGATCAAGCCAACCTGTCTGACCTGGCTATTGCCCTGAAGCTGCCGGTGATTCTGGTGGTCGGCGTGCGCCTTGGCTGTATCAATCATGCCTTGCTCAGCGCCGAAGCCATTGCCCGCGATGGACTGCAACTGGCCGGCTGGGTTGCGAACATCGTCGATCCGCGCACCTCGCGCCTTGAAGAAAACCTGGCGAGTCTGGCCGAACGATTGCCAGCGCCGTGCCTGGGGCGGGTACCCAAGCTCAAGCAGGTAAGCGCTGAAGCAGTGGCGGACCACCTGCAGCTGGACCTGCTGGACTAGCCTGCGTCTATCGTATGGCAACATGCCATTAGCGATTTCAACGGGCCTTTTGCCAGCAGGTCTGCTTCAATAGGGGCTGTTCGCCTTCAGCGTCATGGAGTTTCGACATGGAAATCTCAGGCAACTCAGCATTCTACGCCGGGCTCGGTGCGATCCAGGCCGGGCAGAACCGCGTCGATCAGGCCGCCAGCCAGATCGCCAACACCACCGTCGAGCGCGCCGCCACCAGCCAGTCCAGTGACTATCAGGCCGAGCGCCTGCGTGCGGTCGATCGCAGCCAGCAGATGGACCTGGCCACCAGCAGTGTGGAAATGGCCCTGGGCAAGCATCAGGTCGAACTCGGTGTCAAAGTGGCCAAAGCATCGGACGAAATGCTCGGCACGCTGATCGACACCTACGCCTGACCCTCCCGCCGCGCTCGCTGCGGGTCTTCAACTATTCTTTGAGTATCAGCGCCTTGGCCTTGCCGGCAGGCGCTCGGCTGCGCGTGCGTGGGGTTTTTTACCCGCCAAACCACGCAGTCTTGCATGACCGAACTGCCCTCGGGTTGATGCTTGACAAGTTTTCGGCGTAAACGTATGTTTCAAACAACTGTTTGACCGAATGCCAACAACAACGGATCGGTCGTGGTCTCTCTATCCAGGATTCATCAGCAGAGGTTCATCGCTATGCCTGATTACAAAGCCCCCTTGCGTGATATTCGCTTCGTTCGTGACGAGCTGCTGGGTTACGAAGCGCATTATCAGAGCCTGCCGGCTTGCCAGGACGCCACTCCAGACATGGTTGATGCCATCCTCGAGGAAGGCGCCAAGTTTTGTGAACAGGTGCTGGCCCCGCTGAACCGTGTCGGTGACCTGGAAGGCTGCACCTGGAGCGAGTCGGGCGTGAAGACCCCGACCGGTTTCAAGGAAGCCTACAACCAGTTCGTCGAAGGCGGCTGGCCGAGCCTGGCCCATGACGTCGAGCACGGCGGTCAGGGTCTGCCCGAGTCGCTGGGTCTGGCGATCAGCGAAATGGTCGGTGAGTCGAACTGGTCGTGGGGCATGTACCCTGGCCTGTCGCATGGCGCGATGAACACCATCTCCGAGCACGGTACCGCCGAGCAGCAAGAGACCTACCTGACCAAGCTGGTATCCGGCGAGTGGACCGGCACCATGTGCCTGACCGAACCTCACTGCGGTACCGACCTGGGCATGCTGCGCACCAAGGCCGAACCTCAGGCCGATGGTTCCTACAAAGTGACCGGCACCAAGATCTTCATCTCGGCCGGTGAACACGACATGGCCGGTAACATCGTCCACATCGTGCTGGCTCGCCTGCCCGATGCACCGGCGGGTACCAAAGGTATCTCGCTGTTCATCGTGCCGAAGTTCCTGCCGACCGCCGAAGGCACTGTCGGTGAGCGCAACGCCGTGTCCTGTGGTTCCATCGAACACAAGATGGGCATCCACGGCAACGCCACCTGCGTGATGAACTTCGACGCCGCTACCGGCTACCTGATCGGCCCGGCCAACAAAGGCCTGAACTGCATGTTCACCTTCATGAACACCGCTCGCCTGGGTACCGCGCTGCAAGGCCTGGCCCACGCCGAAGTGGCGTTCCAGGGTGGCCTGAAGTACGCTCGCGACCGTCTGCAAATGCGCTCGCTGACTGGCCCGAAAGCGCCGGACAAAGCCGCTGACCCGATCATCGTTCACCCTGATGTACGTCGCATGCTGCTGACCATGAAAGCCTTCGCCGAAGGCAACCGCGCGATGGTGTACTTCACCGCCAAGCAGGTCGACATCGTCAAGTACAGCCAGGACGAAGAAGAGAAGAAGAAAGCCGACGCACTGCTGGCTTTCATGACCCCGATCGCCAAGGCATTCATGACCGAAGTCGGCTTCGAAGCGGCCAACCACGGCGTACAGATCTATGGCGGCCACGGCTTCATCGCCGAGTGGGGCATGGAGCAGAACGTTCGCGACAGCCGTATTTCCATGCTGTACGAAGGCACCACCGGCATCCAGGCGCTGGACCTGCTCGGCCGTAAAGTGCTGATGACCCAGGGCGAAGCGCTCAAAGGCTTCACCAAGATCGTGCACAAGTTCTGCCAGGGCAACGAAGGCAACGAAGCGATCAGCGAGTTCGTCGCACCGCTGGCCCAGCTGAACAAAGAGTGGGGCGAGCTGACCATGAAGGTCGGTATGGCGGCGATGAAAGACCGCGAAGAAGTCGGTGCTGCCTCGGTGGACTACCTGATGTACTCCGGTTACGCCTGCCTGGCCTACTTCTGGGCTGACATGGCGCGCCTGGCTGCCGAGAAACTGGCTGCCGGTACCAGCGAAGAAGCCTTCTACACTGCCAAGCTGCAGACCGCGCGTTTCTACTTCCAGCGCATCCTGCCGCGTACCCGCACGCACGTTGCAACCATGCTGTCGGGCGCCAACAACCTGATGGACATGAACGAAGAGCACTTCGGTCTCTCGTACTGAGTTATCTGCTGTAGCTAAAAAGCCTGCCCTTACCGGCAGGCTTTTTTGTTTGTGGTGTCCTGCTGGGAGCGGTGTCCCCCTCCCATCGCTGTTTCCGACCAAGCGCATTCATCAATTCATGTGCACTGCCGATACCTTAAAGGCACAATGCCATTATTGATCTGCCGGGTCGGAGATTACCCTTGTTTCGTTTATCCGCTGTACGTCCGAGCCACTTCCTGCCGTCAGTCTGTTTGCTGGTGTCAGGGCTCGCCGCCGCCTATGTGAGAGACCTCAACGTCTTCTTCACATCGCTGTTCAATGTCTTGCCTACCTTGGTGCTGTTGCTGGGCGGCGCCTACTGCGCCGTGTATCGCCGTCAGCGCGAACTGTTTCTGATGGTCACGGTGTACATCGCCTATTTCCTGCTCGACACCCAGACCGATTTCTATCGCGACAATGGCCGGGTCCGTGAGGATGCTGCGGTGGTGTTCCATTTAGTCTGCCTACTGTTGCCGCTAATGTTTGCCCTTTACGGCGCCTGGCAGGAGCGCACACATCTGTTCCAGGACATGGTCGCGCGTTTCGCCGTATTGCTGGCGGTCGGCAGTGTCGCCCTGGGGCTGGAGCAAAGCTTCCCGCAGGCATTGCTGGGCTGGCTGGCGGAAATTCGCTGGCCGTCGCTGCATGGCCAGTGGATGAGTCTGATCCAGCTGGCGTATCCGGTGTTCATCATTGCCTTCGTCCTGCTGGTGGTGCAGTACCTGCGTGAGCCCAGGCCTTTGCATGCCGCGCAGGTGATTGGCCTGATCGGAATTTTCTGGATGTTGCCCAAGACCTTCATCCTGCCCTTCACCCTGAACATCATGTGCAGTCAGGTGATGCTGATGATCGCTGCGGCGGTTTCCCACGAGGCCTATCAGATGGCGTTTCGTGATGAACTCACCGGCCTGCCCGGCCGCCGGGCCCTCAACGAGCGCATGCAGCGCCTGGGGCGCAACTATGTGCTGGCGATGACCGACGTCGATCACTTCAAGAAATTCAACGACACCCATGGTCACGATGTCGGTGACCAGGTGCTGCGTCTGGTGGCCAGCAAGCTGTCCAAGGTGACCGGTGGCGGCCGCGCCTATCGCTACGGTGGTGAGGAATTCGCCCTGGTGTTTGCCGGTAAGAGCATCGAGGAGTGCATGCCGCATCTGGAAGCGGTGCGCGAGGTGATCGCCAACTACAACATCCAGTTGCGCAACCAGGACAACCGCCCCCAGGACGACCAGCAGGGGCGCCAGCGCCGCGGGGCGTCTGCAGCGACCAGTGTTTCTGTGACCATCAGTATCGGCGCCAGCGAACGCCTGATCGATCACCGCTCTCCCGACGAAGTGCTCAAGTCGGCGGATCAGGCGCTCTACAGCGCCAAGGGCGCGGGGCGTAACTGTGTCATGGCCTACGGTCATCAGGCCAAGCGGGGTGCAGTGCGTACGGCGTGACCGTGAGTGACCATGTAGTCATCAGATGACCCTATGTCTCGCAAAAGTTGTTCGGTTACACTGCTTGCATAACAGTGAAGCGGTCCTGTGGGACCGTCCCCGACTCAAGTGTGAGAGGTTGCCATGGCTGACTATAAAGCGCCGCTGCGCGATATGCGCTTCGTCCTCAATGAAGTCTTCGAAGTTGCCAAGCTCTGGGCGCAATTGCCGGGCCTGGCCGAAGCTGTCGATGAAGAGATCGCCCTGGCGGTGCTGGAGGAGGCCGGCAAGGTCACAGGCAAAAGCATCGCGCCGCTGAGCCGTAGCGGTGACGAAGAAGGCTGCCATTGGGACAACGGTGCTGTGCGCACGCCGGCCGGTTTCATCGATGCCTACAAGACCTATGCCGAAGGTGGTTGGGTCGGTGTGGGTGGTGATCCGGCCTACGGCGGCATGGGCATGCCCAAGGTGATCTCGGCTCAGGTCGAGGAAATGGTCAACTCGTCGAGCCTGGCGTTCGGTCTGTATCCGATGCTGACCGCTGGCGCCTGTCTGTCGATCAACGCCCACGCCAGCGACGAGCTCAAGGAAAAGTACCTGCCGAACATGTACGCCGGTATCTGGGCAGGCTCCATGTGCCTGACCGAGCCGCACGCGGGAACCGACCTGGGCATTATTCGCACCAAGGCCGAGCCGCAGGCCGACGGCAGCTACAAAGTCAGCGGTACCAAGATTTTCATCACCGGTGGTGAGCACGACCTGACCGAGAACATCATTCACCTGGTGCTGGCCAAGCTGCCGGATGCTCCCGCCGGGCCGAAGGGCATTTCGCTGTTCCTGGTGCCCAAGTTCATGGTCAACGCCGATGGCAGCCTGGGTGCACGCAACCCGGCCAACTGCGGTTCGATCGAACACAAGATGGGTATCCAGGCTTCGGCCACCTGCGTGATGAACTTCGATGAAGCCGTGGGTTACCTGGTCGGCGAGCCGAACAAGGGCCTGGCGGCGATGTTCACCATGATGAACTACGAGCGTCTGGGCGTGGGTATCCAGGGCCTGGCGTCGGCGGAACGTTCTTACCAGAACGCCATCGAGTACGCCCGTGACCGTCTGCAGAGCCGTTCACCTACCGGCCCGCAAGCCAAGGACAAGGTCGCTGACCCGATCATCGTGCACCCCGACGTACGGCGCATGCTGTTGACCATGAAGGCGTTGAACGAAGGCGGTCGTGCCTTCTCTACCTACGTCGCCATGCAGCTGGACACCGCCAAGTTCAGCGAAGACGCAACCACCCGTAAACGCGCCGAAGACCTCGTCGCCCTGCTGACCCCGGTATCCAAGGCTTTCCTCACCGACCTCGGCCTGGAGTCTGCGGTGCATGGCCAGCAAGTGTTCGGCGGCCATGGCTACATTCGCGAGTGGGGCCAGGAGCAACTGGTGCGTGATGTGCGCATCACCCAGATCTACGAAGGCACCAACGGCATCCAGGCGCTGGACCTGATGGGCCGCAAGGTCGTGGGCAGCGGCGGTGCGCTGTACAAGCTGTTCGCCGACGAGATTCGCCATTTCACCGCCACTGCCGGCACTGAGTTGGGCGAGTTCGTCAAACCGCTGAACGCCGCTTTGGACAACCTCGACGACCTGACCGCCTGGGTGCTGGACCGGGCCAAGAACAACCCGAACGAAATCGGCGCAGCGTCGGTGGAGTACCTGCAGGTGTTCGGTTACACCGCCTATGCCTACATGTGGGCACTGATGGCACGTACCGCACTGGCCAAACAGGGTGAAGAGGATTTCTACGCCAGTAAACTCGGCACCGCGCGCTTCTACTTCGCCCGTCTGCTGCCGCGTATCCACTCGCTCAGCGCTTCGGTGAAAGCCGGTAGCGAGTCGCTGTACCTGCTGGATGCGGCACAGTTTTGAGATTGGCGCGTCGTGTAAGCAATCTCTTACACGACGTGGTGACTTTTCGCCTCTATCGGAAGATTGGATCCACAGTTAATCTTCTCACATGGACGTCGCGCAGGAAGCGCAAAGTACATAACACGGACACGTAGGATTCCTGCCAGGGTGGCGGGGCGAAATGGATGTCAGGGAAACAGTCTGCAAAGCCCCGCTTCGGCGGGGTTTTCTTTTGCCCAAAGAAAAGTATCAGCCCAGCACATCCAGCGGCGATACCCCGATCTGCCTTGGATCGGCCTCCTCTTCCAGCAGTGTGCGCAGCAGCTCGACCGACGCTTGCTGGCGCTGCGCATCGCGAAACACCAGACCAATCTTCAGCGGCACCCGTGGTTCGCTCAGCGGCTTCCACAGCAGTTCCTGATCGTCCTCGACCACTTCCTTGGCCCGCCCCGGCAGCACGGTGGCCAGCGAGGTGTGGCCGAGGCTGTCGAGAATCCCGCCCATGTTGTTCATTTCTGCCTGCACCTGTGGCCGCCGGCCGAGGTTGGCCAGTTGCGTTTGCCAGATCTGCCGCACCTGGAACTCTTCACCGAGCAGCAGCATGGGCAGTTCCGCGGCTTGCTTGAGCGAGACTTTCTTGAATTCCCGCAGCGGGTGAGTGTTGGGGATTACAAGTTGCAGTTCATCTTCGTACAGCAGCAGGCCATGCAGACCAGGCTGACGTGGCGGCAGGTAGCTGATGCCGATGTCCAGGCTGCCATTGAGCAGGCGTCGTTCGATTTCCAGGCCCGACAACTCGTAGATCTGCACTACCAGATGCGGCTGGGCCTTGCGTACCCGGTCGAGCAGTTGTGGCACCAGGCTCGGGCGTACGGTTTGCAGGACGCCAATGGCCAGGGTCCGCAGGGATTGGCCCTTGAAGTTGCGCAAGGCCTCACGGGCACGTTGCAAACCGTCGAGCAGAGGCAGCGCATGGTTGTACAAAGTGTGTGCGGCGAGGGTCGGCAGCAGGCGTTTGTTGCCCCGCTCGAACAGGCTGACATCCAGGCTGTGTTCGAGCTGGCGGATCTGTTGCGACAGCGCCGGTTGCGACAACGACAGGCGCTCGGCGGCCCGGCCCACATGGCCTTCTTCATAGACCGCGACGAAATAACGCAGTTGGCGAAAATCCATAAGTAATACTTATCAAAAATGCTCGAAAAACCAAATGGCTGTTAGCCGGCAATACGCCTAGTCTATCCCGTATTCACAAGGCTTGCAGGGCCACAAGGCGCGATGAACACTGTGTATCTTGATGTTGTTTACATAGGATTGGCAAAAGGGTTGAAAACATGAATCTGTTCAGTTTTCGCCGCCCGACGCCGGTCGTGGCCGAGCGCAAGCCTGTGCCGGTTGCCGCCGTGGCCGCTGAGGCACTGCCTCGCGATTGCCTGATGCCAGCCACTGAGCGTGCGCCGCAAGTGTTCGTTCGCGGTCAGGGCTCGTGGTTGTGGGACAGCGAAGGCCACGCCTATCTCGACTTTACACAGGGCTGCGCGGTCAACAGTCTCGGCCATAGCCCCAGCGTGCTGGTCAAGGCATTGGGCAGCCAGGCCCAGGCGCTGATCAATCCGGGCGCCGGTTTTCATAACCGTGGTTTGCTGAAATTGGTCAACCTTCTCTGCCAGAGCACCGGCAGCGACCAGGCTTACCTGCTCAACAGTGGTGCCGAGGCCTGCGAAGGAGCGATCAAACTGGCGCGCAAGTGGGGCCAGCTGCATCGCAACGGCGCCTATCACATCATCACCGCCAGCCAGAGTTGCCATGGGCGTAGCCTGGGTGCGTTGTCGGCGTCCGATCCGTCGCCGTGCAATCGTTGCGAGCCAGGTTTGCCAGGCTTCAGCAAGGTGCCGTTCAACGACCTGGAGGCGCTGCACGCTGCTGTCGATTCGCGCACCGTGGCGATCATGCTCGAACCTATCCAAGGTGAAGCCGGAGTGATTCCGGCGACGGCTACTTACCTCAAGGGCGTTGAGCGTCTGTGTCGCGAGCTGGGCATCCTGCTGATTCTTGATGAAGTGCAGACGGGTGTCGGCCGCTGCGGTGCCCTGCTTGCCGAGCAGACCTACGACGTACGCGCTGACATCATCACCCTGGGCAAGGGTCTGGGCGGAGGCGTTCCGCTGGCCGCATTGCTGGCCCGGGGTAGTGCCTGCTGCGCCGAAGCCGGTGAGCTTGAAGGCAGTCACCACGGCAATGCGCTGATGAGCGCCGCGGGCCTGGCGGTGCTGGAAACCGTGCTGGAGCCAGGCTTCTTTGAGCACGTTCAGGAGTCTGGGAGGCACCTGCGTGATGGCTTGAGTCGTCTGGCAGGTCGTTACGGCCAGAGCGAAGTCCGTGGCCAGGGCCTGCTCTGGGCATTGCAACTGAGCGAAGACAATGCCGCCGAGCTGGTCAAGGCTGCGCTCCATGAGGGCCTGTTGCTCAATGCGCCACAGCCGGATGTGCTGCGCTTGTCGCCTGCCTTGACGGTAAGCAAGGGCAACATCGACGAAATGCTCCTGCGCCTGGCCCGGGCCTTTGCCCGAGTGCACTCGGCGCAACAGCACCAGCGGCGAGAAGCCACGGCCTGATTGCCCACGAATTTACGAATTAACCGAACCGTCTCGCGTTCCTGCGCATCGCCCCGGGCCTGTAGTTTTTGGCCTGGGGCGTTTTTTTATCTGTGGTTTACCGGTTGAACCCTGGCACGGCGCTACAGTCAGTTCTAGTACATCACTGAAGGAAGCTGCGCCATGGACTTTATCCGCATCATCATCGCCATACTCCTGCCGCCGCTTGGCGTGTTCCTGCAGGTTGGCTTCGGCGGCGCCTTCTGGCTCAATATTCTGCTGACCTTGCTGGGCTACATTCCGGGCATCGTGCATGCGGTGTACATCATCGCCAAGCGCTGAGTCATCGCGGGGCAAGCCCGCTCCCACAGGGGTATACCGTCGCTGTGGGAGCGGGCTTGCCCCGCGATAGCGATCTAAAGACCTTCCAGCACCCGGCGATAAAAACGCCATTCTTCTTCCAGCGCATGAGCCAGATTGGCCGCTGTGCGAAACCCATGACGTTCCGACGGGTAGAAATGCCCTTCGGCACGGATGCCGTTGGCCTTGAGTGCCGCCAGCATCGAGCGGGTCTGTTCAGGCACCACCACGGCATCCAGCTCACCCTGGAAGAAAATCACCGGAACCTTGATGTTCCCGGCATGCAGCAACGGCGTCCGCTGCCGGTAGCGCTCGGCATCTTTTTGCGGGTCACCGATCAGCCAGTCCAGGTAGTCACCTTCGAACTTGTGCGTGGCCCGGGCCAGCGCCTGAGGATCGCTGACGCCATAAAGACTGGCGCCCGCGCGGAAGACATCATGAAAGGCCAGGGCGCAGAGGGTGGTATAGCCGCCGGCACTGCCGCCGCGGATAAAGGCCTGGGTCGGGTCGATCAGCTTGCGATCGGCTAGATGCTCGACCACCGCGCAGGCATCCTCGACATCGATTTCACCCCAGCGCAGGTGCAGGGCCTGGCGATACACCCGGCCGTAGCCGCTGCTGCCGCGGTAGTTGAGGTCAGCCACGGCGAAGCCGCGCTGGGTCCAGTACTGGATACGCGGGTCGAGCGCCGGGTAGCACGCCGAAGTCGGGCCGCCATGGATGAAGACGATCAAGGGCGGCCGTTTGGCGCCGTTCATGGCCGGGTAGAAGAAACCGTGGGCAATGCCATCGCCGCTGGGGTAGCACAATGATTGCGGGCGACTGATGCGTTCGGCAGGCAGGGGCGCCGCGCCACCGGCCAGGACCTGCACGCGATGATCTTTACGGTCGATGGCAATGACTGCCGGTGGACTGGTGGGCGACGCAGCGATGGCGTAGAGATGATCCTGATCCAGGTCCAGGCAGCGTAAACGGCTGTAGGCGGTTTGCACCGGTTGCTGCGAGCCATCGGCATGACACAGAGCGAGACGACTGAAACCGTCCTCAAGCCAGGTGGCCAGGTAGTGATGTTCGCCCAGCGGCAGCCAGGTACAGGCACCCAGTTGCCAAGGGGCTGCAGCGTGATCGGCGTTTGCCGCAGGCAGCGCACTCCAGCCCTCGGCCGTTTCCCCCCAGGGTTGCCAGAAACCGTTGCGGTCAGAAAGGCAGTACAGGCGGCCACGGCCATCGAAACGTGGTTGCTGCAGCGATTGCGCCGGGCCCTGGTCGCCGGCTATACAGCGGGGTTCACCCCAGCGCCCGTCATTCATACGCTCGCGACACAGCAGGCGGGTAGCGGTCCAGGGCTGTTCGGGGCGGCTCCACTCGATCCATGCCAGGCGTGAGCCATCGGCACTCAGGGTTGGCGCGGCATAGAAATCCGCACCTTCGGCGAGTACCTCTCGCTGCTGCGCAGCGATGGCCACCAGGCGGTGTTCGACCTGATCTGCGGCATGGGTTTCCTCCACGGCCAGGACCTGGCCTGCGGCCCAGCGCAGATCGCCGTATCGGCGTTCGCCCTGTGTTAACGCTTGGGGCACACCAGCCTGTAGTTCCTGGGTATAGATCTGCTGGTCAGATTCGTTGACGAACACCAGGCCGTCATCACTCAGGCAGAAGCTGCCACCGCCGTACTCGTAGACCCGGCTGCGTACGCTGAAGCCGTCCGGGGTCAGGCAATGGGCCTGGCCATGACGCCAGTGCCAGATCCGGCAGGCACCGTCGCGTGGGCGAAACTCGTTCCAGAACAAGCCCTGCGGACCCACCCGCAACTCAGCGAAGTCGGTGCCGGCGGCCACCGCCTGTTCGGCACTGAAACGCTCAGCCGCGGGCAATGACACGGGAATTTCGCTCATTACGGAAGGTCAACTGTTCGATGTTCAACTGGGCACTCTCGGCTTCTTCGCGGGCCTTGAGGATGATGCCGTGGTCCGCTGATTTGGCGCACACCGGGTCGGCGTTGCTGGCGTCGCCAGTGAGCATGAAGGCCTGGCAGCGGCAGCCGCCGAAGTCCTTTTCCTTCTCGTCGCAGGAGCGGCACGGCTCGGGCATCCAGTCATAACCGCGAAAGCGGTTGAAGCCGAATGAGTCGTACCAGATGTGCTGCATGCTGTGCTCGCGCACGTTGGGGAACTGCACCGGTAACTGGCGGGCGCCATGGCATGGCAACGCGGTGCCGTCCGGGGTCACCGTGAGGAACACACTACCCCAGCCGTTCATGCAGCCTTTGGGACGCTCTTCGTAGTAGTCGGGCGTGACGAAAATCAGTTTGCACGGGTTACCGGCAGCCTTGAGCCGCTCCCGGTACTCATTGGTGATGCGTTCGGCGCGTTCCAGCTGTGCACGGGTTGGCAACAGGCCGACACGGTTCAGCTGGGCCCAGCCATAGAACTGACAGGTGGCCAGTTCAACGAAGTCGGCTTCCAGGGCGATGCACAGCTCGATGATGCGGTCGATCTTGTCGATGTTGTGCCGATGGGTGACGAAGTTCAGCACCATCGGATAGCCGTGGGCTTTGACCGCCCGGGCCATTTCGAGCTTTTGCGCGAAGGCTTTTTTCGAGCCCGCCAGCAGGTTGTTGACCTGCTCGTCGCTGGCTTGAAAGCTGATCTGGATGTGGTCAAGGCCGGCCGCTTTGAAGGCGGCGATTTTTGCTTCGGTCAGGCCGATGCCGGAGGTGATCAGGTTGGTGTAGTACCCCAGGCGCCGGCCTTCGCCGATCAACTCGGCGAGGTCCTGGCGCACCAGCGGCTCACCGCCGGAAAAGCCTAGCTGCGCCGCGCCCATTTCCCGCGCCTCGGCCATCACCTTGAACCACTGTTCGGTGCTCAGCTCCTGGCCCTGGGCGGCAAAGTCCAGCGGGTTGGAGCAGTACGGGCATTGCAGCGGGCAGCGGTAGGTCAGCTCGGCGAGCAGCCACAGCGGCAGGCCGACCTCGGGTTTTGCCGGTACTTCACTCAAGGACGATCCAGTGTTCGGCACGGGCGACCTCCATGAATTGCTCGATGTCGTCAGCGAGCTCGGCGACACCGGGGAACTGCTGGTCCAGCTCGGCAATGATCGCGGCGACATCACGCTGGCCATCGATCAGTCCACCGATAAGGGCCGCGCTTTCGTTGAGCTTGATCATGCCCTCGGGGTAGAGCAGCACGTGGCCCTTCTGCGCTGGCTCGTACTGGAAACGATAACCCGGACGCCATTTCGGGGTTTGCGCGCGATCAAAACTCATAAGGCGATTCCTTTGTGCCAGACCCTTTCGCTGGTGACACTGTGATAAGGCGGACGGTTCAGTTCATAAGCCATGCTCATGGCATCGAGCATGCTCCAGAGGATATCCAGCTTGAACTGCAGGATCTCCAGCATGCGCTGCTGGCCCTCTACTGTAGTGTAGTGCTGCAGGGTGATCGCCAGCCCGTGCTCGACATCGCGGCGGGCCTGGCCCAGGCGGGTGCGGAAGTATTCGTAGCCGGCCGGGTCGATCCACGGGTAATGCTGCGGCCAGCTGTCCAGGCGCGACTGGTGGATCTGCGGGGCGAACAGTTCGGTCAACGAACTGCTGGCCGCTTCCTGCCAGCTGGCACGGCGGGCGAAGTTGACGTAGGCGTCGACGGCAAAGCGTACACCCGGCAGCACCAGCTCCTGAGAGCGAAGCTGGTCGGGGTCGAGGCCGACCGCCTGACCCAGGCGCAGCCAGGCTTCGATACCGCCGTCTTCACCCGGTGCGCCGTCATGGTCGAGCAGGCGCTGAATCCACTCGCGGCGGATTTCGCGGTCCGGGCAGTTGGCGAGGATCGCGGCGTCTTTGAGCGGGATGTTGACCTGATAGTAGAAGCGGTTGGCAACCCAGCCCTGGATCTGCTCGCGGCTGGCGCGGCCTTCATACATCGCCACATGGTAGGGGTGATGGATGTGGTAGTAGGCACCCTTGGCGCGCAGGGCCTGTTCGAATTCGGCGGGGGACAGCGCTTTGGCGTCGCTCATGTCGGCTCCTGCTAGAGGCTGATGCTCATGCCGTCGAAGGCGACTTCGACGCCACGGCGATTGAGTTCGGCGCGTTCGGCCGAGTCTTCATCGAGAATCGGGTTGGTGTTGTTGATGTGGATAAGCACCTTGCGTTGCTCAGGGAAGCCTTCCAGCACTTCAAGCATGCCACCGGGGCCATTCTGCGCCAGGTGACCCATTTCCCGGCCGGTGCGCGTGCCGACACCACGGCGTTGCATTTCATCATCCTCCCACAAGGTGCCGTCGACCAGCAGGCAGTCGGCTTCATGCATCATCTGCAGCAGCTTGGCATCGACCTGGCCCAGGCCCGGGGCATAGAACAGTTTGCCGCCAGTGCGCAGGTCTTCGACCATCAGCCCGAGGTTATCGCCCGGGTGCGGGTCGAAGCGGTGTGGCGAGTAGGGCGGGGCGGCGCTGCGCAACGGGAAGGGGGTGAAGCGCAGGTTCGGGCAGGCGTCGATGACAAAGCTGCCTTCCAGTTCAATGCGGTTCCACTGCAGGCCGCCGTTCCAGTGGCTGAGCATGGTGAACAGCGGGAAGCCGGTGCTCAGGTCCTGGTGGACCATGTCGGTGCACCAGACCTGATGCGGGCAGCCTTCACGCAGACTCAGCAGGCCGGTGGTGTGATCGATCTGGCTGTCGAGCAGGACAATCGCACTGATCCCGGTGTCGCGCAGGGCGCGTGCTGGCTGCATGGGCGCGAACGCTTGCAGTTGTGCGCTGATATCCGGTGAGGCGTTGCACAGCACCCAGTGCACACCGTCGTCAGACAGGGCAATCGACGACTGGGTACGCGCTGCTGCGCGCAAGGTACCGTCGCGAAAGCCTTTGCAGTTCTCGCAGTTGCAGTTCCACTGCGGGAATCCGCCACCGGCGGCGGAACCTAGAATCTGGATGTACATGGCCACTCCTGCCGCGTCTTGAAATAAAAACGCCCCGGCTGACCGAGGCGTTGTAACGCAAGCGAACTCAGCGGCTTGCGAAGTACATGGTCACTTCAAAGCCGATACGCAGATCAGTGTAAGCAGGTTTGGTCCACATGGAATGACTCCTTCCGGAATGGTCTGGGTTGGGCGGTTACTGGTTTAGTCCGCTCGGATGACGAGCGGTTCCACTCGCCGAGATTGCGCTATCTTACTAAAAACTACGTACTGAATGGTTAAATCTACGATAAATGCCGTTACATATTCGGTAAGAATCACCCGGTAACCCAGTTGCCGTCTTCGGCTGCGGGGCCATTGGCCAGGATCAGCCAGCCTCGTTTGGCGTGCAAAATATCCTCGGCGCTCTGCCGCAGCTGTGCGTCATCAATGGCGAGAATCTCTATCTGGAGATCGTCCAGCGTCGTCTGGCTGCGGCCCGCCAGCTGTGCCTGCCAGGCCCATTCGGCGACGTCGGCGTTACTCATTGCGGCTTCGTTCATTTGTTCGGCAAGGGCCTGGCGCACGTCGGGGCTAGCAGTAAGTGTAGTCGGCAGGGACGTGAGGAAATCATCGATATGGGCAAGGGTCTGCGCATGGCTGGCACTCGGCGACTGCACGCCGAACAGCAGGCCGCTGACGCCCTGAATCTGACGGAAGGCGCTGAATACGGCGTAACCCAGTTGCAGTTCGACACGCAGGCGTTGATAGAACGGCCCTTGAATGTGCTGTGCCAGCAAACGGGTACGGGCTTCTTCAGTGATCGCCACGGGGCAGAACAGCAGCAAGGCCTGCTCGCTGGCCAGCGGTGGCAGGCATTGCCAGCGGCGAACAGGCTCCACAACGATCGGGTGATGCGCGCCAGGATGCCCGGGAACACTCTGCAGCACGCGGTTGAGGGCATGTTGCGGTCTTTCGCCGAATCCTGTGGCCATGGCCTGCCATCGGGCGTGTTGCCACACAGCCTGCAGGTCGCTTTGCTCGAGGGTACAAACGGGCAAAGGTGCTTCGTCTGCACCAATGAGCTGTTCGGGGAGCTGGCGGAGCAGGACGCGAATCGGCATGGCGTCGGCTTCACTCGCAGGCTTTGCAGTCCAGCTGGCCGCACCGGGACGTTGGAGTGCCTCCAGCGCCTCTTGGGTTACGGCGACCACCGTTTCAGGTACACCGGCGCAGCGTATCTGCCAGAACGGGCCACAGGCTTCGAACTGCAGTGTCACCCCAGCCCTTGCCGCACGTTCTCGCAGGGGCTGCAAAGCCCGGTCCAGGACCTGCCAGAGCGGGGCGCGTGTGGCCGCAGTCAGCTGCCAGCGTAGATAGACGACCCCATGCCGGCGTTCAGGCGGTAGTAGCGGACTCAAATACAGCCCTGTGGGAGCCGGGACGGCTGGGTGATCGGCGTAATGCACGTTGAGCAAGGGTTCCGGGGCAGGTAAATGCCAGCTCTCAGTGCATGTCGGTGAATCGCCTTGCAGCAGGCTGTCGAGCAAGCTGTCCAAGGCGTGCCGGGCTTGCTCGCTCAGCGCTTCATAAGGCCGGGCAGCACTGTCACGACAGGCCAGGTCCAAGGCTGTCGCCGCCAGGGCGTGGCACTGTTGCAAGCTTGCGTATTCCTGGTACAGCACCGAGCGGTCCACCTCGCGGAAGAACCTCAACCAGCTCTGTACAAGCGCCTGTGCCTGCTCACCTATGGCTGCGTCGTTGAGTTTCAGGCGGATGTGCAGCAGTGCCTGACCGGCAAAGCCGTACAACGGCGAACACTCAAGCGCTTGCAACCCTCGATGGCGAAGTGCCGCCAGCAGCCCACCTGCCCGGGCATCAGTCAGCCAGGTGCTGAGAAACTCGATGGCCTGTTCCATGCCCGTCGGTTGTTGCTCCACGGCATACAACAGGTCCAGTTGCTGAGCGCTCAGTTGCGGCTCAAGCCTTTCGTCGACAAGCGTGGGTGGTTGCGCCTGCCCGATCCGAACACCGCTGGCCAGGTGGCTGGCAGCGCCACGGGCCAGCGCTTCCAGTTGCTCAAGGCTTTGCGGGCCGCTCAGGCTCAGGATCATCTGTCCTGCCTGGTAGTAACGCTGGTGATAAGCCTGCAACGCAGTCTGAAAGTCGCGGCTGTGCACGGGCAGGCTGTAGCGGTTGCCGGCCTGGAAACCACTCAGGGGATGCTGGCCGGAAACCCTCTGTAGCAGGGCAAACTGCGCCTGGGCCTGGGGATTGCGCGACCAGGCGATGAATTCGGCATGGATCACTTCACGTTCGCGCAACTGGCGTTGTTGATCGAAAACCGGGCGGGCGAGCATGTCGCACAAACGCTCGAGGCCGCCGGCAAACGCCGCTTGCGGGACTTCGAAAAAGTAGTCGGTGGTGCGCTCGCGGGTACTGGCGTTGACCTGGCCGCCATGACGCTGCATATAGCGCATCAGGCCGTCGCCCAGGGGGAAGCGCTCAGTGCCGAGAAACAACAGGTGCTCGATAAAGTGTGCGAGCCCTGCATAGGCGCGCGGTGCGTCATGACTGCCGGCCATGACCCGCACGGCAGCGGCGCAGCGCTTCAGCTGCGGGGTATGCCGCAGGATGACCTGCAGGCCATTGTCGAGGATGAGGTGTTGCACAGTGCTGGGCATGACGGTTCCGTTGCAGCGCGAACCGTCATGCTAGCGGATTATCCGCGATCGCGCGGATCGCCATACAGCTCAGGGCGCAGGTCGTGCAGGTAGGGCGTGCTGGCGCGTCCTTCGTGGACCCGTTGCAGTTCCAGGTCTGCCTGCAGCAGGGTGCTTTCGCGGCCTGCCATGGCCAGGATGCTGCCGTCCGGGCCGACAATGCTGCTTTGTCCGCAGTAGTGGATCTCGTCTTCGCTGCCGCAGTAGTTGGCGTAGACCAGGTAGCACTGGTTTTCGTAGGCGCGGGCGCGCACGGTGACTTGGGCAATGAAGTCGTAAGGCACCATGTTCGCCGTCGGCACCAGAATCAGCTCGGCACCGGCCAGGGCCAGGCGTCGGGCATTTTCCGGAAACTCGATGTCGTAGCAGATCAGCAAGCCCAGCCGCCATCCGTTCAATTCCACCACCGGGAAATGATCGGGGCCCGGGCTGAACATCGCCCGGTCCAGACCGCCGAACAGGTGGGTCTTGCGGTAGTTGCACAGGCTGCTGCCATGGGCGTCGATCAACTGCACGGCGTTGTAGATCCGGCCATCCTCTGATAGCTCCGGATAGCCGTAGGCAATGGCGATACGATTGCTCTGGGCGATCTCCACCACGGCCATGGCCGAAGGCCCGTCTTCGGCCTCGGCCAGGCGCGCCACGGCTTCACTGCCGATGTTGTAGCCGGTCAGGAACATCTCCGGACACACCAGCAACTCTGCACCCCGGGCTGCGGCCAGTTGCGCCTGCTGGTGCAGGCGCTCGAGATTGCCGGGTACGTCCAGTGGCTGCGGAGCACCTTGATACAGCGCAATGCGCATGGCGTTACTCCCGTCAGTCGGCGAGGGCGATCGGTCCGATCTCGTTGAATACATCGCCCGGGCCTGGGTTATCCGGATGGGTATGCCCACCGAAGTGATTCATGATACCCCACACCGCATTGAGCGAGGTTTGCACCGCGCCCTCGACCCAGGCCGGGGTCCACGACACGTCGTCACCGGCAATGAAGATACCGCGCTGTTCGGCGGGCATGTCCTGCTGCATGAAGTGCGCGTACATGCGCTGGTTGTAACGGTAATGGCCAGGCAAGGCGCCCTTGAACGCTCCGAGGAAATGCGGGTCGGCTTCCCAGGACACGGTGATCGGGTCGCCAATGATGTGGCCAGCGATATCGACTTTCGGGTAGATCTTCTTCAGCGCGTCGAGGGCCAGTTTCACGCGCTTTTCCACCGGGTGCGGGAGCATCTTCAGGGCGTCGCTCATCCACGAGTAGGACAGGCAGATGACCCCCGGCTTGTCGTCACCGTTGTCGAACAGGTAAGTGCCACGGGTCAGGCGGTCGGTCAGGGTCATGCTCATCAGGTCGCGGCCGGTCTCCGGGTCTTTGTCTTTCCAGAATGGCCGGTCGACCATGACAAAGGTTTTCGACGACTGCATGTAGCGGGTGCGGTCCAGAGCCATCCACATCTTCTGCGAGAACAGCGACTCTTCACATTCGATCTGGGTGGTCAGCAGCCAGCTCTGGCAGGTGGTGAGCACGGCGGCGTAGTGGCGGGTGTCGCCCCAGGTGTCGGTCACCGCCAGGCGTCCGTCGGCATCGCGGGCGATGCTCTTGACCCCCGGACGCGGCGCGCCACGGTGCAGCGAGCTGAGGCTGGTGCCTTGCGGCCAGTGCGCGCAACGCTCGGGAACATGGCGCCAGATGCCCAGCGGCACCTGCTCAACGCCGCCGACCACCAGGTGTTGGTGATCGTCGCAGTTGGTCATCACCACGCGGAAGATTTCCAGCATCGAGTTGGGGAAGTCCGAGTCCCAGCCGCCGGTGCCGAAGCCGACCTGGCCGAACACTTCCCGGTGCAGGAAGCTGAGCTTGGCGAAGGCCTTGGAAGTAGCGACGAAGTCGTAGAAGGTGCGGTCGTCCCACAGCGGCACGAGGGTGTTCCAAAGCTCCTTGAGGCGTGGAACATCACGGTCGCGGATCGCCTGCTGGATGTCGCCGAAACGGGCACCATCTTCCAGCGCGTCGGCCCAGGCATCGGCAACCTCCTGGAACAGTTTCGGCAGGTCGGAAAGTTTTTCGGCGTAGTGGGTCTGACCTTCCAGGTCGATGACCGTACTGCCTGAGGCCGGCGTCAGCGGGTTGGGAAAGGGCTTGGTCTCAAGGCCCAGCTTGTCCACATAGTGATAGAACGCTGTGGACGATACCGGGAAACGCATACCGCCAAGCTCGGCGATGATCCCGTCGGTACCTTCGAAGGTCTGCGAGCGCAGGCGGCCACCCATCTTCGACGCTTCGTAGACCACCGGTTTGAGGCCCAGCTTCATCAGCTCGTAGGCCGCCACCAGGCCGGCGATACCGGCACCGACAATCGCCACTTCTTCACCATGGCGCTCGGCCGGGATACTGCCCAGGCCTGCGGGGTGCTCGATCCAGTCGTCAAAGGCGAACGGAAAATCCGGGCCGAAGATGGTGACAGGTTTCTTGCCGTCGGCGGGGTGGCGATTGTTCTTGTTCATAGATGACCTTGCCAGGGCTGCGCAGGATGCGGAGCTTGAGTATAGGAAAACGCTGGCGGTCAGTTTAGAGGGTGGGAGTTACGTAATTAAGATGCAGAGTGTCGTCTATCTGTGATGTTGCTTGTCAGTTTGCATGGTTATTTCGTCATATCGTCGGGCCTGCTTACCCGCGATCAACCTTGCTGCTGAGGATGATCGAGGTAGTGGTCTTTTCCACACCATCGACACTGCCGATCTGGTCGAGCAACTGGTCCAGCTGCTCCGGCGAATCACTGCGCAGCCAGGCCACGTAGTCGAACTCGCCACTGACCGCGCACAACTGCTGGACTTGTCCCATGGCACTCAGGCGGCGCACCACGTCCTTGCCCGAGCGTGGTTGCACTTTAATCCCGACATAGGCCTGCAAGCCGCCGTCGATCAGGCGCTGACCCAGGCGTACGCCATAGCCGCTGATGACCTTGGTCTTTTCCAGCCGCGCCAGGCGCGAGGTCACCGTGGTGCGTGCGATGCCCAGTTGCCGGGCCAGCATGGCGACGCTTTCGCGGGCATTGATCTGCAGTAGCGAAATCAGTTGGCGGTCGATTTCGTCGAGGGCAACGGGACGGCTGTCGGACATGGAGACTCTCGGGTGTGCGCCGCGTAGCACGGCGCATGAACTGAATGTATTAGCCTATCCATACCGCACGCTGGCGAGCAAGCCGCGCTTGCTCAGGTGCGTACCAGTGCCTGCACTTCATCGAGGGTTTTGTAAGGAATCACTGTGCGCGGCAGTCGGGAGGTGGGCGACAGGTTGTAGACGGCGAAATCCTTGTCGACCACCGACTCGGCCAGCAGCTCGAAGGACGGCAGGATGCGCGAATCGAAGTGTTGGTCCAGGCCGCAAGGTGACAGCTTGGAATGTCGGTTTTCGTAGAACCTGCCAGCATTCTGGTTCAAGTCCACTCCAACCATGAAGACCTTGTTGAAACCCGCATGGTAGGCAATCTGCAGCGCTACGTAAGCCACCGTGCGAGCATCAAAGAAGCCGCGGTGCAGGTTCTTGCTGAACCCCAGGGGTTTCCGGCGACTGCCCGGGAAGGGGCGATTGCGGATGAGCTCAGGGTCTTTTCGCAGCAGGTCGGAAAACTTCGCCTTGCGGGCTTTGCGCAGAAAATACAGCTCGCCGCTGGCGGCAACACCGGCGGACTTGTAGTGGTCCTCCCAGAGCGCAACCCGTTCACTGCGGCGCATGGCTTCGGCAAACAGCTCGGGTTGCTGGTTGGAAAAGTCCTTGTCCGTGCAGACATAAAAAAATGGCTTGATCGGCGTATCGAGGAACATGGAGATCGCGCCGTTCATCGTGATCATCGGGATGTCGGAGAATTCCTGAAAAGGAAAGTCCTTTGCCGAACTGCCCGAGGCGATCACGAAAACCGAGCCTGACCCTGCATTGCGGCAATCATCGAAATGGCTGACGCTGAATGGCACGTCAGAAATCAACTGTGCTGTGGAAGCGTCCATTTTAGAAATCCTTAACTTGCATCGATGATTGGGGGATGGCTGGGTGAAGACCTCTTATTTTATAAGTTTTCCTGATCTGATTGCTAATCGCCTGCGTGGTTAACCTGATAACGGGTGCTGCGTCCGCCACCCGGTAGGCGGGTTATGCAACCTTTCTCAAGAAGGTCACCCAGATGACGGGTTGCGGTGGCTTTGGAAACTTTTGCGACGGCCTGGTATTGGGCTGCGCTGATACCGTTCTCAAAACCGCGTTCGCCGCCATCGAGCAAGCGATTGAGCACCTTTATCTGTTCAGCCAATAAGACGTGATTGCGGTGCACTTGCCAGAAGCGCGCTTTGTTCAGCACGCGCCCAATGCGGGTAAGGGCTTGCTCCAGGCTTTTGAGTAGTGTTGCGAGGAACCACTGCAGCCAGGCGGTGATATCCAGCGTCCCTTTCTGGCTGGCTTCGAGGACGTGGTAATAGCCGGCGCGGTCGTCGAGGATGCTCGCTGACATGGCATAAAAACGAATGCTCTGCTGTTCGCCTTGGGCCAGCGCCAAGTCGGTGAGGGCGCGAGTCAGGCGGCCGTTGCCGTCATCGAAGGGGTGTAGGGTCACAAACCAGAAATGGGCAATCCCAGCGCGCAGCAATGGGTCGAGACGGGTATCGCTGCGACTGCTTTCGAACCAGTCGAGGAAGTCGCTCAGCTGCTGTTCCAATCCGGCGCGTGGTGGAGCTTCGAAGTGCACGGTGGGGCGGTCGAGTCGGCCGGAGACAACCTGCATAGGCTCTTCGCCGCGTAGTGTGCCGATGTGCAGTGGACGCGCTGACAGGTTTTCGTCGTCGGGGAACAGCCAGCAGTGCCAGCTATACAGGCGCTTTAGATCCAGCGGGTGCTGATGTACGCGGGTGGCATCGAGCAGCAATTGCGCCAGGCCTTCAGAGCGTGCAGTGGTGCGGTCTTCCTCGCTCAACCCCAAGCGCCGGGCCAAGGAAGAACGCACCGAGCCAACATTCAGTTGCTCGCCCTCAATGGCGGATGAGGTGACGATGTTCTGAAGCAGGGCATCCAGGCTGCTTTGTGCTTCAGTGTCACTGCCGACAGCACCGAGCATGCCGAGCAAACGCCCCTGAGCCTGGGTGCAGGCGCGCAGCAACGGTATAAGCGGTTCGGCTTGCCAGTTGAAGTATGGCCAGTTGGGATGCTGCCAGATCCAGACGGGAAGATTCATTGGGCTTGCTCATGTGTGAGCCGATTAGAGCGCTTATTCGGCTCATTGCTTGAGCTGATTGTGCCGAGTAATCGGCTCACTGTCTAACGTGAACACAGACTGTCTTACCCGGTTGCTCCGGCTGGCTAGCTTCTCCTGCAGCGATTTCCGTCCGTCCCGCCGAATGTGTCGGCGCTATCTCGAATTCGATACAATTGCACCATCTATAGAGAAACTGTCCAGGCGGATGGATTCGGATTCATCCGGGAGAAGATCGCAAGTGGAATACATGGATTGGGAGAATCTGAAGAGATTCTGGCGCATCGAAGTGATGGGCGGTGAAGAAAAGAAATTGAAGTTCAAGCGGATATTTCGGCGCATTCGTCTAAAAGAACAAGAGCATTATCTGTTCTGGTTCAGGCTGGCGCAGCATCTTCATCGACGCCGGAAAGGGGTGCTCAATTACCCCAAGATTGCCCGTCGAATCCACGCAAGTTTAGTTCGCACCCACGGCATCGATATCATGCTGGCGGCGGAAATCGGTCCTGGCCTGAGCTTCTCTCACCGTGTAGGGATAGTGATTGCGGATGCGGCACGGATAGGCAAAAACCTGTCCATTCGCCAGAACACCACTATCGGTGTGAAAACCGCTGGCCAGAAAGGTTTGATCCACATCGGCGACAACGTAGTAGTCGGGGCCAATGTTTGCATAATCGGTGACAACCTACGTATAGGCGACAATGTAACCATCGGGGCAATGGCCTTTATCAACAAGGATGTGCCTGATAACAGCACTTGCTTTACCCGGCACGTAACGACGATCAATCAGAAGTGAATAACTGTAGCGGGCCTGGAGTCGAAACCCCTGGTCTGCTGAGTTGATGATTCCCTGAAACGACGAAAGCCGCGCAATGCGCGGCTTTCTGTTTTGGTGGGCCCACACGGACTTGAACCGTGGACCAAAGGATTATGAGTCCTCTGCTCTAACCAACTGAGCTATAGGCCCCAGTGGTCGCGAATTATAACGAGGGTTTCCAGGCAGTGCCATCCGAAAGATCCGAAACTGCTATACGAAGGAATGACGCGGCGAATTCCTCCGCAGGTAACGGCAGGCTGACGATGTAGCCCTGGATCTGCTCGCAGCCTTCAGCGGCGAGAAATTGCTGTTGGGCCTGGTTCTCGACACCTTCGGCAATGATGGTCAATTGCATGCTGCGCCCCAGGGCAATGATCGCTCGGGCGATGGCGGCATCGTGGGGATCATCCGGCAGGCCACGAATGAACGATTGGTCGATCTTGAGGATGTCCAGCGGCAGGCGCTTGAGGTAGCTCAGTGACGAGTAGCCGGTGCCAAAGTCGTCGATCGCCAGCTGCACTCCCAGGTGCTTGAGCTGGTGCAGAATGGCCAGGGCTTCTTCGGCCTGGCTCATGATGAAGTTCTCGGTAATTTCCAGTTGCAGGTCACCGGCTTTGAGCTGGTGAGTCTTGAGCAGCTGTTCTATGCGTTTGATCAAACTGGTTTGACGCAGTTGGGCGCCGGCCAGGTTGACCGACAGCGGACCGAAGGCCTGGTAGCGTTTCTTCCAGATCTGCATTTGCCGACAGGCCTGTTCCAGCACCCAGTCGCCCAGTTGCAGAATCATGCCGTTCTCTTCGGCCAGGCCGATGAAATGTTCTGGAGGCACGTCGCCAAACAGTGGGTGGGTCCAGCGAATCAGGGCTTCGGCGCCCACCAGACTCTGGGTTTTCAGGCTGAATTTGGGCTGGTAGCTCAGGCTCAGCTCGTTGCGTTCTATGGCCCGGCGCAACTCGTGCTCCAGGGCAATGCGCTCGCTGGCCTGGGCCGTGAGGTCGCGGGTGTAGCATTCGACCCGGTTGCGGCCTTTGGCCTTGGAACGGTACATCGCCGCGTCGGCATTGCGGATCAATGAGGCGACGTCGGTGCCGTCCTGCGGGTACAGGCTGGTGCCAATGCTCGCGCTGGTGAAGAACTCGTGTTCGCCGGCCTGGAACGGCGCGCTGAAGCAGGCCAGCAGTTTGTTGGCGATATGACTGGCGTCGCTGGGCTGATGCAGGCCGGGCAACAGGATGATGAACTCATCACCGCCCAAACGCGCCACTGTATCGATATCGCGCACCTGTTCTTTCAGGCGTTGGGCGATGCCTTTGAGCAGCAGGTCGCCGACCGGATGGCCAAGGCTGTCGTTGATGTGCTTGAAACGGTCGAGGTCGAGAAACAGCACGGCCCCCTGACGTTTGGAGCTCTGGGCACAGGTGAGGGCCGCTTGCAGGCGGTTTTCGAACAGCGTGCGGTTGGGCAAGCCAGTGAGTGGATCATGGTGAGCCTGGTAGTCGAGTTTCGCCTGGGCATGTTTGAGGCTGGAAATATCGGCGAACACCGCGACAAAGTGGGTGATGGCCCGTTCGCTGTTGCGCACGGCACTGATGGTCAGCCAGCTGGGATACAGCTCGCCATTTTTGCGCCGGTTATGGATTTCGCCTTGCCAGTGCCCTTCGGCGGTCAACTGGTGCCACATGGCGGCATAAAAAGCGCTGTCGTGCTGGCCCGAGGCGAGCAAGCGCGGTGTTTGCCCCAAAGCTTCGAATTCGCTGTAACCGGTGATTTCGCTGAACGCCCGGTTGACGGCGCTGATGCGCTGTTCGGTGTCAGTGATCAACACACCTTCGGCGGTATTTTCAAATACGGTGGCGGCCAGTTGCAGCTTTTCCTGCATCAGGTGGCGTTCGGTGATGTCGCGGGCGATGGTCAGCATGCAGTCGACACCGGCTATCGGCAATGGCCGGGCAGACAGCTCGCACAGGCGTATCTGGCCGTCGCTGCGGCGGATATGGCAGCTGAAATCACGGACGAAGCCGTCTTTTTTCAGCATCTCCAGCAGGCGCCGACGTTCGTTAAGGTCCACCCAGATGCCCAGGTCCAGCGAGGTGTGATCCAGCGAGGTATGGCTGTCGAAGCCGGTCAGGCGGCAGAAACCTTCGTTGACCTCAAGCAGCAAGCCATCACTCTGGCGTGACAACAGCAGACCGTCAGGCGAGGCGTGGAAGGCCTTGGCGAACTTCTCTTCGGAGGTTTGCAGTTGCTCCTGGGTTTCCTTGAGCTGGCTGATATCGCGCACGGCCACGACCAGGGCTGGCGTGTTGTCGAGCTCAAAGGTCTCCGCCGAGATCAAACCGGTGAACAACTGGCCGTTGCTGCGCCGGAACAGCGTTTCCAGGTTGCGAATGCTGCCTGACTGCAGGCGCAGGAGTAATCCTGGGCCGATCCCGTCGACTCCCCAGATGCTCAACTCTGTAGCGGTGCGGCCAATGACCTCTGCCGAGCTCAGGCCGATCTGCTCTTCGAAGGCCTCGTTGACCTCCAGCAAACAGCCGTCGCTGAGGCGGGCGATCAGCAGGATGTCCGGGCACTGCTGGAATACCGAGGCGAATTTCTGCTCCGACAGGCGCAGGGCATCCTCGGCATTCTTGGTTTCGCTGATATCGATCATCAGGCCGCGCATCACCGGCTTGTGCCCGTGCTCGATCAGGCTGACGATATCGCGCACCCACAGGCTGCGGCCATCGGCGCAAATCACCCGATAATCGAGGCTGTGGTCGCGCCCGGCAGCGGTCTCGCTGTCGCAGTAGGCCTGGGCCCAAAGGGCGTCATCGGGGTGAATGATGCTGCGCCAGAAGCCCGGGCGCAGCCAATGACCCAGCGGGTAGCCGAGCAGGTCTTCGGCGTGCGGCGAGACGTAGCTGTAGGTGAAGTCGTTGGCATCGGCTTCCCAGGCTATTGCCGAGAGGCTTTCGACCAGGCCGCGGTAGTGGTATTCGCTGCTGCGCAGTTCCTGTTCCAGAGCGATGCGGCGGGAAATTTCCGAACTCAGCCGCCGGTTGACCCGCATCATTGCCGCCAGTATTGCCACCAACAGCAATATGCCGGGCAGTCCATAGATCAACAGGTCGTACCAGAGTTTCCGGTGATCGAGGACATTGCCGACCCAGCGCTCCTGGATCTTGCCGATTTCGCTGGTGCTCATGTCGGCCATGACTTTGTCGAGAATGCCGACCAGGATCTTTTGCTCCCGCGGTACCGCCATGGCCAGCTGGTAGCGGTAGTTGGTTTCACCGCTGACATACAGACCGTCGAGTTTGAGCTGGCGCAGGCTCCAGATGCTCGATGCGAGGTCGCCGACCACAGCGTCGACTTCATCGGTGGCCAGTGCCTGCAGGGCCGAGCTGACGTTGGGCAGGGCCACCAGGTTCAGGTCAGGGTGATGGGTGCGCAGCAATTCATGCGGCGCATAGTTCTCCACCACGGCAATCTTCAGCCCGTAGAGATCCTTCAGGGTGCGCGGTTGCGCTCCGCCCTCATGGGCCAGAATGACGATCGGGAAATCCAGGTAGGGGCGGGTGAAGGCCAGGAAACCCTGGCGCTCCGGTGTCGACATGACTCCAGGGAGTAACTCCAGCTGGTTCTGCCGTGCCTGTTCAAGCACGGCAGACCAGCTGGACGGCTCGACCGGTTTGAACACTACGCCCAGTCGCTCCTGGATAAGGGCAATGTAATCGGCAGCCAATCCCTGGTAGCGACCGTCCTGGTCACGGTATTCAAACGGTGGCCAGGATGCGTCGACGCCCAGGCGCAGCTGCGGGTGGGCGCTGAGCCAGGCTTGTTCTTCGTCGGTCAGGGTCAAGGCGCCGGCCGTTGCGCTCCAGAGCATCTGGAACAGCAACAGGAGGGCCGGCATTTTGGGCATAACGGCCTCGTCACACAGATGAACTGCTTCGAGTGTAGACGGGCATTTCTGCGCCAGGGTAGTGGCGAAAGACTTAAAGTGTGTGATCGCAGAAAAGAAAAACCCCGGCCTGGGCCGGGGTTTGTCATCACTCGTCGAGGAAGGAGCGCAAATGCTCGCTTCGCGTCGGGTGGCGCAGCTTGCGCAGCGCCTTGGCTTCAATCTGACGGATCCGTTCACGGGTCACGTCGAACTGTTTGCCGACCTCTTCGAGGGTGTGATCGGTGTTCATGTCGATACCGAAACGCATGCGCAGCACTTTGGCCTCGCGTGCGGTCAGACCGGAGAGCACATCACGGGTCGCTTCCTTGAGGCTTTCGACCGTGGCGACATCGATTGGCGACTGCATGGTCGAGTCTTCGATGAAGTCACCCAGGTGCGAATCTTCGTCATCGCCGATCGGGGTTTCCATGGAGATCGGCTCTTTGGCGATCTTCAATACCTTGCGGATTTTGTCCTCAGGCATTTCCATGCGCTCACCCAGCTCTTCCGGGGTCGGTTCGCGACCCATTTCCTGCAGCATCTGCCGGGAAATACGGTTGAGCTTGTTGATCGTCTCGATCATGTGCACCGGAATACGGATGGTGCGGGCCTGGTCGGCGATCGAACGGGTGATCGCCTGGCGAATCCACCAGGTGGCATAGGTCGAGAACTTGTAACCACGACGGTATTCGAACTTGTCCACCGCCTTCATCAGGCCGATGTTGCCTTCCTGAATCAGGTCGAGGAACTGCAGGCCGCGGTTGGTGTACTTCTTGGCGATCGAGATAACCAGACGCAGGTTGGCCTCAACCATCTCTTTCTTCGCCCGGCGAGCCTTGGCTTCACCGATCGACATGCGACGGTTGATGTCCTTGATCTCGGCGATGGTCAGGCCGGTTTCGTCCTGCAGGTCGATCAACTTTTGCTGGCAAGCGACGATGGCGTCGCTTTTCTCGCCCAGTGCAGCAGCCCACTTGGTGCTGCGCTTGGAAAGATCGCTGGCCCAGGTCTGGTCGACTTCGTTGCTCGGGAACAGGCGCAGGAAGTCGGCGCGTGGCATGCGTGCGTCACGGACACACAGTTGCATGATGGCGCGTTCTTGCTGACGCAGACGATCCAGGGCCCCACGAACGCGTTCGACCAGTACTTCGAACTGCTTTGGCACCAGCTTGATCGGCATGAACAGTTCTGCCAGTTCAAGCATCGCCTTGAGGCTGTCCTTGTGCTGGCGGCCGTTCTTTTTCAGCACTTTGAGGGTGGCGTTCAGTTGTTCCTGGACGGCACCAAAGCGCTGTTGGGCAACGACTGGATCGGGACCGCTTTCGGCCTCTTCCTCATCGTCACTGCTTTCTTTCTCTTCGTCTTCTTCGTCGTCAGCCTCGGCCTTGGCCGGTGCTTTCGGATCGACAGGCGGCGGTACTTCGGCCGGCGGGGCGATGCCGTCGTCCGGGTCGATGTAGCCACTGAGAACATCCGACAGGCGGCCGCCTTCGGCGGTTACCCGGTCGTATTCGCTGAGAATGTATTCGACAGTACCCGGGAAGTGAGCGATAGCGCCCATGACTTCGCGAATACCTTCTTCGATACGCTTGGCGATTTCGATCTCGCCTTCGCGGGTCAGCAGCTCGACGGTACCCATTTCACGCATGTACATGCGCACTGGGTCAGTCGTGCGACCGATATCGGTTTCCACAGCCGCCAACGCTGCGGCGGCTTCTTCAGCTGCGGCTTCGTCGGTATCGGCTTCGGCCAACAAAAGGGCATCCGCATCCGGAGCACTCTCGAATACGTTGATCCCCATGTCGTTGATCATGCGGATGATGTCTTCCACCTGCTCCGGATCTGAAATATCCTCTGGCAGGTGGTCGTTGACCTCCGCGTAAGTCAGGTAGCCCTGCTCACGACCGCGGGTGATCAACTCTTTGATGCGAGACTGCTGTTGCGCTTTTCCGGACATAACACCCTATCCACTGAAGGTCTTGGCGGGCAAAAAACAAGCCGAGGATTATACCCGAGCTAGGACCTCACGCGCCAGTTGAGGTCGGGGTTTGTGCGGGAACATTCCGGCTTAACAGGTCGCGCAGCTGATTTTTTTCCTCTGCGCTCAGTTCACTTTGACGTGCTTTCCTGAGCAAATGTTCCAGGCTTCGCTCGCGTTGGCGAGCGGACAAGCTAGTTATAGTGTCGAAAAACTGTTGTTCAAGGTTGTCGGCATCGATCAGCCATTCCTTTTCTGCCAATGCCCGCAGCAATCGACCTTGTTCAGTGCCGTGCCAGCGTGCAATCAGCTGTAGTGAGCGTAGCTCAGGATTCTTTTGCAACGCTTCCAGCAGCGCCACCAGCAGCTGGGCGTAGACGTGTTCTTCGGCCGCGAAATGGCCGGCATCTTCGACTTTTTTGGCCAGCTGCGGATGGTGCAGCAGGGTGCGCAAAGCGCTCAAGGTCGGGGGTTCCACCGAAGTCGGCACCCGTGGCGGCGCATCCTGGCGTTGACCGTTGCGTTCCCAGGGCTTGCCCTTCTTGTCCCACGGTTTGCCTTCCCATTTCTTCTTGCCGCCCTTGTTCGGCGTCCACTGCTGTTGCGGTGGTGCGTACTCGGGTTGGTGGAAGTCGCCGTAGTCCGGGGTGTAGTCGGGAATGGCGTCGTAATCGATGCCCGGATCGTAGCTGGGTGGCGCTTCGGCAGGGGCGCTATGGCTCAGTTGCTCGACCTGCTGGTTGTCGAGCCCGGTGATTTCCTTGAGACGATTGCGCATCAGCGCGCGAAGGTTGGCACCGGGCACTTTTTCGATCAACGGTGCTGCCAGGGTGGCCATATGCGCCTTGCCCTCAAGCGAGCGCGGGTCAGCTTCTTCGGTCAACTGCTGGAAAAAGTAGTCGGCCAGAGGCTGGGCATGCTGGTTGATGCGGGCGCGGAACGCGTCAGTGCCTTCGGCGCGAACCAGGGTGTCCGGGTCCTCGCCTTCGGGCAGGAACAGGAAGCGCGCTTTGCGGCCGTCCTGCAGGCTCGAAAGGGTGGCCTCCAGGGCGCGCCAGGCGGCATTGCGGCCAGCCTGGTCGCCGTCGAAGCAGAACAATACGCTGGGAACCACGCGGAACAGGCGCTTGAGGTGCTCTTCGCTGGTGGCGGTACCCAGGGTCGCCACCGCATTGCGCAGGCCTTGCTGGGCCAGGGCAATGACGTCCATGTAACCTTCGACAACGATGATTTCATCGAGGTTGCGGTTGAACTTGCGCGCCTCGTAGAGCCCGTACAGTTCCTGGCCTTTGTGGAACACCGGGGTTTCCGGGGAGTTCAGGTACTTGGGCTTGTCGTCGCCGAGCACCCGGCCGCCAAAGGCGATGACCCGGCCGCGGCTGTCGCGGATCGGAAACATGACCCGGTCACGGAAGCGATCGTAGCGCTTACCGGACTCGGCGTTCTCGATCAGCAGGCCGGCATCGATCATGGCCTTTTGTTGCAGGGTATCGCTGCTCAAGTGTTTGAACAGGTTGTCCCAGCCGGGCGGGGCATAGCCGAGGCCGAAGTCGCGAGCGATTTCTCCCGACAGGCCACGGCCCTTGAGGTATTCCACGGCCGAGCGACGGGTCGGGTGGCTTTTCAGGGCCTGGCGATAAAATTCGGCAGCCGCTTCCAGCAGGGGGTACAGCGGCGAGTCGGTGGGTTGCCGGGGCTTTTGCCCGCGTCCACCTTCCTCGCGAGGGATTTCCATGCCGGCAGCCTTGGCCAGCTCCTCGACGGCCTGGGGAAAATCCAGGTTGTCGTGGTCCATGATGAAGCCAAGGGCGTTGCCGCCCGCGCCGCAGCCGAAGCAGTAATAGAACTGCTTGTCGGGGCTGACGCTGAAGGACGGGGTTTTTTCCTTGTGGAACGGGCAGCAGGCGGTGAGGTTCTTGCCGGCCTTTTTCAGCTGCACGCGCGAACTCACCACATCGACGATGTCGGTACGGTTGAGGAGGTCGTCGATGAAGCTTTGGGGAATCAGCCCGGCCATGGCACTCTCATCATCAGGCGATAAGCAAGTGTAATCGCTAATGCTGCGGGAACGGCTGCGCGTTCGAGCGATGTCGAATGGCGTAACACAAAATTCGGAAAGACGTGCTCGTCTGTAGCCGGTGAGGGCTCGTCAGTAATGACGTGCACAGCTGGCGTTGAGGCCAGTTCTGACGTTTCAGGCAGGTTGTCCACACTGCAGGGCAATGGGACGCCTCGGGCACGAAGGCCTGAGGATCAAACAACTACTGCCGGCAGCCCGGCTTTGGGCCGGGCGAGGCAGAAGCTTGCGACGGACGTCTGTATTAGTACAGACGAACGGCGCGGCGCTGTTCGCGCTGAACTTTCTTGGCGTGACGTTTAACAGCGGCTGCTGCTTTGCGCTTACGCTCAGAAGTCGGCTTCTCGTAAAATTCGCGGCTACGAACTTCAGCCAGAACACCGGCTTTTTCGCAGGAGCGCTTGAAACGACGCAGAGCTACGTCGAAGGGTTCATTCTCTTTAACTTTGACGGCTGGCATCCAGAGCTACCTTCATTCATTACCGGGGGTCAACGAACTCGTGGCAAAACTGTGCACTGGAGAACGTCGGTTTTTAAGGGTTGCGGATGTTAACCCTTAGCCAGCCGGAATGCAAAGCCTCTGATCGAAAACCGCTGGTCGGCACCGGGAGTGGGGACTATCATGCGCGCCTTCGAATTCAGCCTCCACAAGGCGCAGACCCATGCTAGTACTGGGATTGGAAACATCCTGCGACGAAACCGGCGTCGCATTATACGACAGTGAACGCGGTCTTTTGGCCGATGCATTGTTCAGTCAGATCGACCTGCACCGTGCCTATGGCGGCGTGGTGCCGGAGCTCGCCTCACGCGATCACGTCAAGCGCATGCTGCCGTTGATCCGCCAGGTGCTGGACGAGGCCGACTGTGTCGCTACCGAAATTGATGCCATTGCCTATACCGCCGGCCCCGGGCTGGTCGGTGCGCTGCTGGTGGGGGCGTCCTGCGCCCAGGCCCTGGCGTTTGCCTGGGGTATTCCGGCGTTGGGCGTGCATCACATGGAAGGTCATCTGCTCGCGCCGATGCTCGAAGAGCAGCCGCCTGAGTTCCCGTTTGTCGCCTTGCTGGTGTCCGGTGGACATACCCAGCTGGTGCGCGTGGACGGCATTGGCCGTTACCAATTGCTGGGTGAAACCCTTGATGACGCAGCGGGCGAAGCGTTCGACAAGACCGCCAAGCTGATGGGACTGAATTATCCAGGTGGCCCGGAAATCGCCCGTCTTGCGACTCAGGGCGTTCCAGGGCGTTTCGTTTTCCCGCGGCCGATGACCGATCGACCTGGCCTGGATTTCAGCTTCAGCGGCCTCAAGACCTTTGCCCTGAACACCTGGCAGCAGTGCCAGAGTGCTGGAGACGACGGCGAGCAAACCCGTTGCGACGTGTCGCTGGCCTTCCAGCAGGCAGTGGTGGAGACTCTGACCATCAAGTGCAAGCGTGCCCTGAAGCAGACCGGCCTCAAGCGCCTGGTGATCGCCGGTGGTGTCAGTGCCAACAAGGCCCTGCGGACCTCGCTGGAAGACATGCTCGCGGGCATCAAGGGCAATGTGTACTACGCCCGCCCACAGTTCTGCACCGATAATGGCGCCATGATCGCCTATGCCGGTTGCCAGCGCTTGGCTGCAGGGCAGCAGGAAAGCCTGGCAATCAGTGTGCAGGCACGTTGGCCGATGGAACAGCTGGCGCCGCTGTGATGAGCGGCGTTCATGCGTCCGATTCAGAAATGCCGTTCGCGGCCGGCAAAAAGGTCGCGTAGATTGCCGCGGTGACGCCAGACGATCAGCACGGTCAGCACGCTGATTGGCAATAGCGCTTCCGGCTCGCGCCAGGCCAGCAGTGGCAGGGTCAGAGGTGTGGCGATCAGTGCCGCGAGGGAGCTGGTGCGGGTCAGGTAGAAGGTCAGCAGCCAGGCGCAGATGGCCAGCAGTGCTGCTGGCGGGTAGAGCCCCAGTAACAGGCCGGCGGCGGTGGCGACACCTTTGCCGCCGCGAAAGCAGAAGTACACCGGAAACAGGTGGCCGATGACCGCACACACGCCGATCCAGGCCTGTTGTTGCAGGTCAAGGCCGGCAAGATTGGCGACCAGCACGGGCAACAAGCCCTTGCACAGGTCGCCAAGCAGGGTCAGGACCGCCAGCTTGCGGCCGGCCAGACGCAGCATGTTGGTTGCCCCGGCGTTGCCAGAACCGCTCATGCGCGGGTCCGGGCTGCCATTGAGGCGGCTGAGGAGTATGGCAAAGGACAGCGAGCCAAGCAGGTAGGCGAGCAGCGCCAGTAACCAAAACATGCTAACTATTCCGGGCGAGGACGCCTTGATTCTAACGGCGCCAGTCGCCCTTGTCGTGCAGTGGAGAGAAGTGCTTGGACAGAGTGTTCATCGAAGGCCTGGAAGTCGATACCGTCATCGGTGCCTATGACTGGGAGCGTGGCATTCGCCAGTGCCTGCGCCTGGACCTGCGTTTTGCCTGGGACAACCGGCCGGCAGCGGCGGGCGACGACCTGACCCTGGCCCTGGACTACGCCAGTGTGACTGCGCGTATCCAGGCGTTTGCCGAACAATCCGAGTTCCAGTTGGTCGAAACCTTCGCCGAGCGCCTGGCTGCAGTGCTGATGAGCGAGTTCCAGATTCCCTGGCTGCAGCTCAAACTGACCAAGCCCGGCGCCGTGTCGGCCGCCACCGGAGTGGGCGTGGAGATCGAGCGCGGATGTCTCTGAACCGGGTTTACCTTGGCCTTGGCAGCAATGTCGAGCGTGAACGGCATTTGACGGCGGGGCTGGATGCGCTGGCTGTTTTTCTGCAAGACATGCAGTGTTCGGCAGTGTTCGAGAGCCAGGCGGTGGGCATCAAAAGCGGCCCGTTCTTCAATCTGGTGGTGACCGGGTTGACCGATATGCCGCTGATGGAACTGGATCGTCGACTCAAGTTCATCGAGGCTGACAATGGCCGCTATGCGCCAGAGCGCAAAGGCCTGCCGCTGGATATCGATGTGCTGATGTACAACGATCTGCATGGCAGTTTTGACGGCCTGGTGCTGCCCCGCGCCGAGATTCTCAAGAATGCCTTTGTATTGTGGCCGCTTTCGTTGATTGCCCCTGAGTTGCTGCATCCGGGAGCAGGCAAAACCATGGGCCGGTTGTGGGAAGAGGCGCAAATCGACCAGGTGCTAGCGCCTGTACCCTTTGAGTGGCACGGGCAGCAGTTGACCTGTCTCTGAGCTTTTTCTGGTCCCTGTCGCGGGGCAAGCCCGCTCCCACCGGTTCTGTGGGAGCGGGCTTGCCCCGCGATGCTTTCAGGCGCCGAAGTTGTTCTTGTAGGCCTTCAAGGCTTTCAAGCGCTCGCCCTTGAGCGCCTCTCCCAGCGCTTGCCCGGTCAGCCCTTGCTGCACCAGTGGCTGCACCTGTACTGCCCGCGCTGCCGCCGCCGCACCGCGCAGGTAATCGGCTTGCGGGTACTGCCGCTGCTCCAGCCCCTTGCGTCCCCGGGCGTCCATTTCGCACGCTGCGATGAACTCCTCAAAACGCTGCGGCCGACGATAAACATCGAAGCTTTGCAGCAGTTCAAGCAAGGTCGAGGCCCTGAGCTCCAGAGCGCGGTGGCAGTGCGTGTGGTACTCACCGACCAGTGCCGCCAACTCCTGGCACTCGCGTGGCACCTTGAAGCGCTGGTTGACGGCCTTGATCAGCTTGAGCCCGCGTTGCTCGTGAGCGATGTGCCGCGGCCATTCCTCCTCCGGGGTAAGCCCTTTGCCCAGATCGTGGAGCAGGCAAGCCCAGCGCACACTCAGGGGTTGCTGATGCTGTGCGGCTTGTTCGAGGACCGAGAGGGTGTGGATGCCACTGTCGATTTCCGGGTGGTGGGCCGCAGGTTGCGGTACGCCGAACAGGGCTTCGAGTTCAGGCATCAGCTCCTTGAGAGCGCCACAATCGCGCAGCACCTGAATGAACACCTGAGGCTGATCCTCCATCAGTGCCCGGGCAATTTCTTTCCAGCTGCGCTCGGCGGTGAGTGCCTGGAGTTCACCGGATTCGCTAAGCTGGCGCATCAGCTCAATGGTTTGCGGTGCAACCTTGAAGCCCATTGCGGCGTAGCGCGCGGCAAAGCGGGCGACGCGCAGGACCCGCAATGGATCTTCGGCGAATGCCGGGGAAACATGGCGTAAAATGCGGGCTTCGAGATCTTTTCTGCCGCCATAAGGATCGCTGACGTTACCCTGCTCATCTTCGGCCATGGCATTGATGGTCAGGTCGCGTCGGATCAGGTCTTCCTCGAGGGTTACCTCGGGGCTGGCGTGAAAGGTGAAGCCACCGTAACCGCGGCCACTCTTGCGCTCGGTGCGCGCCAGGGCGTATTCCTCGCCGCTTTTGGGGTGGATGAACACCGGAAAGTCGGCACCCACGGGCCGATAGCCGAGCGCCTGCATTTGCTCTGCGCTAGCGCCGACCACAACCCAGTCGATATCACTGACCGGCCGGCCGAGCAGGCGGTCGCGTACGGCACCGCCGACTTTGTAGATCTGCATGAAAATCCTCCGTTGATGCCACAGGATACCCTGTCTGGCAGCAACGGAGGGCTGGCTAGAGGTGCACGACCGCCAGGTCCAGGCGCCCGTACTCGGCCTCGCCATGCTCGCCCTTGGGCGGCACGTGGTGGGTTTTCATGATCTGGTCACCCTGCAGGGTTTCCAGGTGGATATCGAAGCCCCAGAGGCGGTGCAGGTGCTTGAGCACCTCCTCGGTCGAGTCGCCTAGCGGCTTGCGATCGTGTTGCTGGTGGCGCAGGGTCAGGGAGCGGTCGCCACGACGGTCGATGCTCCAGATCTGCACGTTGGGTTCGCGGTTGCCCAGGTTGTATTGAGCGGCCAGGGTTTCACGGATGATCCGGTAGCCGCTTTCGTCATGGATGGCCGGTACCAGCAGGTCATCGCGCTGGTCGTCATCGAGGATGCTGAACAGCTTGAGGTCGCGGATCACCGTGGGTGACAGGTACTGCAGGATGAAGCTCTCGTCCTTGAAGCTGCTCATGGCGAACTTGATGGTCGACAGCCAGTCGCTGCCGGCGATTTCCGGGAACCAGCGGCGGTCCTCTTCGGTGGGGTGTTCACACATGCGCCGGATGTCCCGGTACATGGCAAAACCCAGGGCGTAGGGGTTGATGCCGCTGTAGTAGGGGCTGTCGAAGCCTGGCTGGAACACCACGCTGGTGTGCGACTGCAGGAACTCCATCATGAAGCCCTCGGTAACCAGGCCTTCGTCGTACAGGTCGTTCATCAGGGTGTAGTGCCAGAAGGTCGCCCAACCCTCGTTCATTACCTGGGTCTGGCGTTGCGGGTAGAAGTACTGGGCGATCTTGCGCACGATGCGCACGATCTCGCGTTGCCAGGGCTCGAGCAGCGGTGCGTGTTTCTCGATGAAGTAGAGAATGTTCTCCTGGGGCTCGGCCGGAAAGCGCGCGTTGTCACGGTCGCTGTTCTTGTCGGCGCCTTTGGGGATGGTCCGCCACAGGTCGTTGATCTGCTTTTGCAGGTGTTCTTCGCGTTCCTTCTGCCGCCGCCGTTCCTCCTCGGCGGAAATCGGGTAGGGGCGCTTGTAGCGGTCGACACCGTAGTTCATCAGGGCGTGGCAGGAGTCGAGCAGGTCTTCCACCGCATCGATGCCGTGGCGTTCCTCGCACTGGGTGATGTACTGCTTGGCGAACACCAGGTAGTCAATGATCGAGCTGGCATCGGTCCAGGTACGGAACAGGTAATTGCCCTTGAAGAAACTGTTGTGCCCGTAACAGGCGTGAGCAACCACCAGGGCCTGCATGCAGATGGTGTTTTCTTCCATCAGGTAGGCAATGCACGGGTCGGAGTTGATCACGATCTCGTAGGCCAGGCCCATCTGGCCCCGGCTGTAGGATTTCTCGGTGCTGAGGAAGTGTTTGCCGTAGGACCAATGGTGATAGCCCAGAGGCATGCCGACGGACGCGTAGGCATCCATCATCTGCTCGGCGGTGATCACTTCGATCTGGTTGGGGTAAGTGTCCAGGGCATAGCGCTCGGCCAGGCGGCTGATTTCCCGGTCATAGGCCTGGATCAGTTCGAATGTCCATTCGGACCCGGTGGAAATGGGTTGGCGCTTCTGCTCTCTAGCGGTCATGTCACTAACCTGCGCTGGAAGAGTTCACGGAAGACCGGATAGATATCGCCGGCCGACACCAGCTGCTGCTGGGCGAACGTATCGGCAAAGGCTTCGCCGATGCGTTCATATTCGAACCACAATGCCTGATGTTCGCGAGGGGTGATCTCAACGTAAGTGTAGTACTGGACGAACGGCATGATCTGCTTGGTGAGGATTTCGCGGCAGATCGGTGAATCATCGTTCCAGTTGTCGCCGTCAGAGGCTTGGGCGGCGTAGATGTTCCATTCGTTGGCCGGGTAGCGTTCGGCCATGATTTCCTGCATCAGTTTCAGGGCGCTGGAGACGATGGTGCCGCCGGTTTCCCGGGAGTAGAAGAACTCCTCTTCGTCGACTTCGCGGGCACTGGTGTGGTGGCGGATGAACACCACTTCGATCTTGTCGTAGTTGCGCTTGAGAAACAGGTACAGAAGGATGAAAAAGCGCTTGGCGATGTCCTTGGTGGCCTGGGTCATGGACCCGGAAACGTCCATCAGGCAGAACATCACCGCTTTCGAGCTGGGGTTGGGTTGCTTGATCAGCAAGTTGTACTTGAGGTCGAAAGTGTCGAGGAAAGGTACGCGGTTTATACGTGCGCTCAAACGCTCAATTTCGGCTTCTATTTCCTGAATATCGCCGAAATTGTCTGGTTCTTCCCGTTTAAGTCGCGCCAGTTCCTCTTGCGCTACACGCAGCTTGGCGCGGCTGCTGCCAGACAAGGCGATGCGTCTGGCGTGAGCCGAACGCAGCGTGCGGATGATGTTGATGCGCGACGGGTTGCCTTCGTTGCTGATACCGGCTCGCACGGTCTTGAAGGTGTCAGTGCCGGCCAGATGGCGTTTGACCAGGTTGGGCAGCTCCAGGTCCTCGAACATGAATTCGAGAAATTCCTCCTGGGTAATCTGGAAGACGAATTCGTCCATGCCCTCGCCGGAATTGCCGGCCTTGCCTCGCCCACCGCCGCCACCGCCACCCTGTGGCCGGGCGATGTGTTCGCCGGCGGTGAATTCCTTGTTGCCTGGGTGGACCACGGTCTGCTTGCCGCCGCGGCCGTGGTGAAGCACCGGCTCGTCGATATCACGACCGGGAATGCTGATCTGCTCACCATGCTCCATGTCGGTAATGGAGCGGCGACTTACGGCCTCCTCGACGGCTTTCTTGATGTGGTCACGGTAACGCCGCAGGAAACGCTGGCGGTTGACCGTGCTCTTGTTCTTGCCGTTCAGGCGTCGGTCGATCACATAGCTCATAGGCCCCTCCGGGGAGCTGAAGACTCAAGCTTCAAGCCGCAAGCCGGGCCAGGCGGCTGACAAGAGCCTGGCGCAGAGCTTGCGGCTTGCCACTTACAGCTCGGTCACTGCGATTTTCTGACCCGCAGGTACCATTCCGAGAGCAGCCGAACTTGCTTGTCTGTGTAGCCGCGTTCCACCATTCGAGTGACGAAGTCGTTGTGTTTCTGTTGATCCTCTTTGCTCGCCTTGGCGTTGAAGCTGATGACCGGCAGCAGGTCTTCGGTGTTGGAGAACATTTTCTTCTCGATCACTACCCGCAGTTTTTCGTAGCTGAGCCAGGTCGGGTTCTTGCCGTTGTTGTTGGCCCGGGCGCGCAACACGAAGTTGACGATCTCGTTGCGGAAATCCTTCGGATTGCTGATGCCCGCCGGTTTCTCGATTTTTTCCAGCTCTTCGTTGAGGGCGATGCGGTTGAGGATTTCGCCGGTTTCCGGGTCGCGGTACTCCTGGTCCTGGATCCAGAAGTCGGCGTACAGCACGTAGCGGTCGAAGATGTTCTGACCGTACTCGCTGTAGGACTCCAGGTAAGCAGTCTGGATTTCCTTGCCGATGAACTCGATGTAGCGCGGTGCCAGGTACTCTTTCAGGTAGCGCAGGTAGCGCTCGCGCACTTCGGCCGGGAATTGTTCCTGCTCGATCTGCTGTTCCAGCACGTAGAGCAGATGCACCGGGTTGGCGGCGATCTCGTGAGGATCGAAGTTGAACACCTTCGACAGGATCTTGAAGGCAAAGCGGGTCGACAGACCGTTCATGCCTTCGTCCACCCCGGCAGCGTCGCGGTATTCCTGGATCGATTTGGCTTTGGGGTCGGTGTCTTTGAGATTTTCGCCGTCGTAGACACGCATCTTCGAATAGATGTTCGAGTTTTCCGGCTCTTTGAGTCGCGACAGCACGGTGAACTGGGCGAGCATCTTCAGGGTATCAGGTGCGCAATGGGCCTTGGCCAGCGAGCTGTTGAACAGCAGTTTGTCGTAGATCTTGATCTCGTCGCTGACCCGCAGGCAGTAAGGCACCTTGACGATGTAGATCCGGTCGATGAACGCTTCGTTGTTCTTGTTGTTGCGGAAGCTGTGCCATTCCGATTCGTTGGAGTGGGCCAGCAGAATCCCGGAGTAGGGGATAGACCCCAGGCCTTCGGTGCTGTTGTAGTTACCTTCCTGGGTGGCAGTCAGCAGCGGGTGCAGAACCTTGATGGGCGCCTTGAACATTTCGACGAATTCCATCAGGCCCTGGTTGGCCCGGCACAGTGCGCCCGAATAGCTGTAGGCGTCGGCGTCGTTCTGTGGGTATTCCTCGAGTTTGCGGATATCGACCTTACCGACCAGGGCGGAAATATCCTGGTTGTTCTCGTCACCCGGTTCGGTTTTGGCGATGGCGATCTGGTTGAGGATCGACGGGTACAGTTTGACCACCTTGAACTGGCTGATGTCGCCCCCGAACTCGGCCAGTCGCTTGGTCGCCCAGGGCGACATGATGGTATTCAGGTAACGCCGCGGAATACCGAAGTCTTCTTCGAGGATCGCGCCGTCTTCCGTGGCGTTGAACAGCCCCAGAGGCGATTCGAAGACCGGCGAGCCCTTGATGGCATAGAAGGGCACCTTCTCCATCAGTTGCTTCAGCTTTTCGGCCAGGGAGGACTTGCCGCCACCCACGGGGCCGAGCAGGTAGAGGATCTGTTTCTTCTCTTCCAGGCCCTGAGCGGCATGGCGGAAGTAGGAGACGATCTGATCGATGCACTCCTCCATGCCATGGAAGTCCTCAAAGGACGGATAACGGCGGATCACCTTGTTGGAGAAGATTCGCGACAGCCTTGAGTTGTTCGAGGTGTCGACCAGTTCCGGCTCGCCAATGGCCATCAACAGGCGTTCAGCCGCCGACGCGTAAGCACTGCGATCGCTTTTGCAGAGCTCAAGGTACTCTTGCAGCGAAAACTCTTCCTGACGGGTGGACTCGAAACGTTGTTGGAAGTGGCTAAAAATACTCATGACGTCACCTCGCTCGATACGTGGAGCCGACGCCGGATCAGTCAGCTGATGCTGGCATGCAATCGACGAGTGCCGATTGCTGTATACCCCCCAGAACACCTAGAACTCGCTACCGATGACCCGCACGCCGGTGTACCGGCTCTCCCCTTTTTGGATGGCCTGGGCTTAAGGATAGTTCGTAATCCGGGAGGTCAAGGGTGGTTGCGCATGAAGTTCGCCATGACCGTTCGTCTGGTCAGGCGCGAGCCCGCACAGGACGCGGGCTACGGCAGGTGAAAAAAATTATTCGGCAGTGCCTTGAGCGGTTTCTGCCGGGTATGTGCCACGCCACAGCTCAAAGCCACCGTCGAGGCTGTAGACGTCGGAAAAGCCCTGGCTGACCAGATAGGCAGCAGCGCTCTGGCTGGAGTTGCCGTGATAGCAGACCACCACCGTGGGGGCGTCGAGGTCGGCGCCGCGGATGAAATCTGCCACCGAATGGTTGTCCAGATGCCTGGAACCGGTGATGTGGCCGAGGGCATAGGTTTGCGGGTCGCGAATATCGACCACGACCGCACCTTGCTCGCGCAGCGCCTGAGCCTGCTCGGGAGGGATGCGTTTGAATTCGCTCATGGGTACGGTTTCCTTCAGGACTGGTCGCTTATTCTAGCGGGTTGTGCTGGCGCGGGTAGAGGGCGCGGTGTGCCTTCGTCGGTGCAATCGCAGCGATGCAACTGGCCGTTATCGACGTTGTACAGGGTCATTGCACCGCCCCAGACGCAGCCGGTGTCCAGGGCAATCACTCCTGGCTCCTTGCAGCGGCCTTCAAGTGCCGCCCAGTGGCCAAAGATGATTTTCACATGACGCGAGCGCCGCCCTTTGTGGGCGAACCAGGGCTTGTAGCCGGGCGGGGCAGTCTCGACACCTTCTTTGCCCTTGAGGTCGAGCTTGCCTTCACTGGTGCAAAAGCGCATGCGGGTGAAGTAGTTGGTGATCACCCGCAGGCGGGTCACGCCACTGAGATCCTTGCTCCACTTGTTCGGCTCATTGCCGTACATGCCGTCCAGGTAGGGCTTGAGGCGGTTGTCGTCGCGCAGCACTTCCTCGACCTCGCTCGCCAGCTCCAGCGCCTTGCCCAGGGTCCACTGCGGTGGAATGCCAGCATGGACCAGGGCTACGCCACGCTGCTCGTCGTAGTGCAGCAGCTTTTGCCGTCGCAACCAGTCAAGCAGTTCGTCAGCGTCCGGCGCCTGGAGAATCTCGAGCAGGGTGTCACTCTTTTTCAGGCGCTCGATGTTGTGCCAGGCCGCCAGCAGGTGAAGGTCGTGGTTGCCCAGCACACACACCAGTGAGTCGCGGATGGAGTACAGGAAGCGCAGGGTTTCCAACGACTCCGGGCCACGGTTGACCAGGTCACCCACCAGCCAAAGACGGTCGACGGCGGGGTTGAAGTTGACCCGCTCAAGCAGGCACTTGAGCGGTTGCAGGCACCCTTGCAAGTCACCTACTGCGTACACCGCCATTAGTGCAGGGCTCCGGGAACGGCCAGGCGGAACGGGGCGATAATGGCCTCGAAGCGCTTACCGTCTTCGGCGAACATCTGGTAGCTGCCCTGCATGGTGCCGACCTGGGTGCTGATCACTGCGCCACTGCTGTAGGTATGGCTCTTGCCGGGTTCGATCAGCGGTTGCTGACCGATCACGCCGGCGCCCTTTACCTCTTCGACCTGACCATCGCCATTGGTGATCAGCCAGTGACGCGACATCAGTTTGGCTGGCAGCGACCCATTGTTCTGCACGGTAATGGTGTAGGCGAAGGCGAAACGCTCGTTTTCGGGGTCGGATTGTTCTTTGAGAAAGCGGGTCACGACGCTGACGTCGATCTGGTAGCGGGGATCAGACATGCAAGGGGCCTTGGAAACAGACGCGGATACGGCAATTGCGTTCAGTCTAGGCTATTGGCGGGGTTGCCGGCCAGTCATGCGGGCATGACTGACCGTTGCAGCAGCTTAGTGGCTGCCTTGTTGCTCGGCCAGCTTGTCCGCCAGGCGGACGAAGGCGGCCAGGTCCAGCTGCTCCGGGCGCAGGCTGCCGTCGACGCCAGCGGCTTCGATGGCTTCGCTGCTGAGCAGGGCCTTGAGGGTATTGCGCAGGGTCTTGCGGCGTTGGTTGAAGGCTTCGCGGACGATGCGCTCAAGCAGGCGATGATCCTTGGCCGGGAACGGCAGGGTTTCGTGCGGAACCAGGCGTACGATGGCCGAGTCGACCTTCGGTGGCGGATTGAATGCCCCGGGGCCGACGTTGAACAGATGTTCGACCCGGCAGTGGTACTGAACCATGATCGACAGGCGGCCCCAGTCGCCACCACCGGGACCTGCAGCCAGGCGCTCGACCACTTCCTTCTGCAGCATGAAGTGCATGTCGCGGATCAGCTCGGCATTGGCCAGCAGGTGGAAGATCAGTGGCGTGGAGATGTTGTACGGCAGGTTGCCGACCACGCGCAGGCTGTTTGGCGCGGCGCCCAGGCTGGTGAAGTCGAACTTCAGGGCGTCGCCCTGGTGCAGGCGGAAGTTGTCGCGGCCAGCGAATTGCTGGTTGAGGATCGGCACCAGGTCCTTGTCCAGCTCGACCACGTCAAGCTGTGCGCCGCTGCCCAGCAGGCCTTCGGTCAGGGCGCCCTGGCCCGGGCCGATTTCCAGCATGCGATCGCCCGCCTTGGCGTGGATCGAGCGCAGGATGCGGTCAATGACCCCGGCATCGTGCAGGAAGTTCTGGCCGAAGCGCTTGCGCGCCCGGTGTTGGTATTGCTCACTCATAGTCGGGTCTCGGCCATCTGGTAGGCGGTTTCCAGGGCGACTTGCAGGCTGCCGGTGTCAATCTTGCCGCTGCCGGCCAGATCCAGGGCGGTGCCGTGATCGACCGACGTGCGGATGATCGGCAGGCCCAGAGTCACGTTGACGGCGGCGCCAAAGCCCTTGTACTTGAGTACGGGCAAGCCCTGGTCGTGGTACATCGCCAGCACTGCGTCGCAGTGCTCCAGATATTTGGGGGTAAACAGGGTATCGGCAGGCAACGGGCCGCGCAGGTCCATGCCTTCGCTGCGCAGGCGCGCCAATGTGGGTTCGATGGTGTCGATTTCTTCATGGCCAAGGTGGCCACCTTCACCGGCGTGCGGGTTCAGGCCGCAGACCAGGATGCGCGGATTGGCAATGCCGAACTTCTGTTGCAGGTCGGCGTGCAGGATCCGCGTGACGCGTTCCAGGCGTTCCGGGGTGATGGCGTCGGCTACATCGCGCAGGGGCAGGTGAGTGGTCACCAGGGCCACACGCAAGCCGCGAGTGGCCAACATCATCACCACTTGCGCGGTGCCGGTGAGATCGGCGAGAAATTCGGTGTGGCCGGAAAAGGCGATACCGCTCTCGTTGATCACACCCTTGTGCACAGGCGCGGTGATCATCCCGGCAAAATGCCCGTCAAGGCAGCCTTGGCCTGCGCGGGTCAGGGTTTCCAGGACGAAAGCAGCATTGGCTTTGTCCAGCTGGCCAGCCACCACCGGGTTCTGCAGCAGCGTGTCCCAGACATACAGGCTGCCGGCTGGAGCAGGCTGGTCGGGAAGCGCGTCGAGGCTGACCGGAAGCAGATTGACAGCCACACCCAGCTGCGTGGCCCGCTCGGTGAGCAGGTCACAGCTGGTGATGGCAATCAGGGGATGAGGCTGGGCTTGCGCGGCGAGCAGCAGGCACAGGTCGGGACCTATGCCGGCCGGCTCGCCGGGTGTGAGGGCGAAGCGCTGAAGTTTCACTGGGAGGCCTGATCGGCGCCAGGAAGCTTGATTTCAACGTAGGCTTCGTCACGGATCTGACGCAGCCAGGTTTGCAGCTCTTCGTCGTACTTGCGGTTACGCAGTACGTTCATCGCTTGTTGCTCACGGGCTTGCTCGGTGCTGTCAGTGGCGCGACGGCCGATGACTTCGAGGACGTGCCAGCCGTACTGGGTTTTGAACGGTTTGGTGACCTGACCCTGCTGGGCGTTGGCCATTTCTTCACGGAACTCGGGCACCAGGGCATTCGGGTCGATCCAGTTAAGGTCGCCGCCGTTGAGAGCCGAACCGGGGTCTTCGGAGTAGCTCTTCGCCAGCTGGGCGAAATCTTCGCCGCTCTGGATGCGCTCGTAGAGTTTCTCTGCCAGTGCTTTGGTAGCCGCTTCGCTACGGATCTCGCTAGGCTTGATCAGGATATGGCGAACGTGCACTTCGTCACGCACCATGGTCTGGCCGCCACGCTTTTCCTGCAGCTTGAGGATGATGAAGCCGCCTGGTGTACGGACAGGCTCGGTGACATCGCCCACCGACATGGCGCTGAGCATACGGTCGAAAGGTGGTGGCAGCTGAGCCGCTTTACGCCAGCCCATCTCACCACCTTCCAGCGCGCTTTCGCTTGCCGAACGGGCGATCGCCAGTTGAGCGAAGTCGGCACCTTGCTTGAGCTGCAGGTAAACCTGCTCCGCTTGCTTGGCTGCGGCCTGGATGGCGGCCGAATCAGCGCGTTCCGGGGTCGGGATCAGGATGTTGGCCAGGCGGAATTCTTCCGACAGCTGCATCTTGCCCATGTCCGAGGCGAGGAAGTTCTTCACTTCCTGCTCCGACACCTGAATGCGTTCGGCGACACGACGCTGACGCACGCGGCTGATGATCATCTCGCGACGTACCTGCTCGCGAGCATCTTCATAGGACAGACCGTCGCGGGCCAGGGCCGCGCGGAACTGCTCCAGGTTCATGCCATTGCGCTGGGCGATGGTGCCGATGGCCTGGTTCAGCTCTTCGTCGGTGATGCGGATGCCGGAGCGGTCGCCGATCTGCAGTTGCAGGTTTTCGACGATCAGGCGTTCAAGCACCTGTTGATCGAGCACGCTAGCGGGTGGCACGGAGCCGCCACGCTTGGCGATGGTCTGCTGGACTTCACGCACGCGGCTGTCCAGTTGGCTCTTCATCACCACGTCGTTGTCGACGATGGCCACAACGCTGTCCAGGTTTTGCACGGCGGCATGCGCCGTGCTGCTCAGCAATACAGCGCCCAGCAGCAGCGGGCGCAGACAATCAGTAAGCTTGGTCTTCACGTTCACGATAACCTTGAATGCCTTTGTCGAGGAAAGACTCGACCTTATTGCCCACTACGCCGCCGAGGCCTTTCAGCACAACCTGCAGGAAGACGCCGTGGTCACCTTTTTCGTTTTGCGGAGTTGCCTGGCTGAAATCGTCGTAGTCAATCCAGTAACGGTTGATCAGACGCAGCTTCCAGCAGCAGTTGTCGTACTCGAAACCGCCGAATGCTTCCAGGGTACGGTTGCGGTTGTAGTCGTGCTGCCAGCGGGCGATCGCGGTCCACTGCGGAACGATCGGCCACATGACCGAGAAGTCATGTTGCTGGATCTTGTAGTAGTCCTTGACGTAGTTCGGGTCGCCTGGAACGCCGTAGTCGCCGCCGCCCACTTGCCAGCGACCGGTGGTGCTGTTGTAGGTGACCATGTCGTTACGGTAGCGGTAACCGAGGTTGACCACCTTGTTGACGTCGTCTTCAGGCTGGTAGTGGAACATCGCGCTGCCCGAGCGGGTGCTGCGGCTGTCCGGGTCCCAGTTGAAGTCGGAGTTGAAGCGCCAGTCGCGGTTGAAGCGGTAGGCATACTCCAGCGCATAGGGAGAAACATCCGACTGTGCGTCCTTGCGGTCTTCGAACTTGATACCAGGCAATTGAACCTTGCGGTCCTTGAAGTACAGCGCCTGGCCAACGCTCAAGCGTTGGCGTTCGAAGCCGTTCTCTTCGATCCAGCGGTTGGTCACGCCCAGCGACAGCTTGTTTTCGTCACCGATACGGTCGTTGCCGGTGAAGCGGTTGTCGCGGAACAGCGAGGCGTAGTTGAACGTCGATTCGCTGGTGTCGAAGACCGGAATGTCCTGTTGGTCTTCATTCGGGACGTACAGGTAGTACAGGCGCGGCTCCAGTGTCTGGCGATAGTTCTTGCCGAACCACTGGGTGTTGCGATCAAAGTACAAGCCGCTGTCGACGCTGAAGATTGGTACGTTACGGTTTTGCGAACTGCCGAATTTGCCGAACTCTTCCGGTGCTGTAGCAGCCTGCAGTTTGCCCTGGCTGTCCAGATCAAGATCGTAATGCGTAGAGGTATACTTGAGCGATGGTGTCAGGTAGCCGTAGGTCGCTGTCAGAGGCAGACTGATTTTTGGCGCAGCATACAGGCGGGTACCGTTGGCACGCGCGAGGCCAAAAACGTTCTGGTCGATACGACCACCATCGGCGCGCACACTTGTATCAATGTTGCCGTCTTCGTCGAACACGGTTCCGCTTTTCAGATCACGATCGAATCGAACTGCTTCAGTTTCATAACTGAGGTCAAAACCACCCGGATGGTAAGGCAGCATCCCGTTGATGGTGATTTGCGGCAGCTTGTCGTAAGGGGTGATCTGCGAAATGGTCGCCAGCTCATAGGACTGCACATTCAAACGTGCAGTGTAGGTGTCGCCGCGCCAGGTCAACGCACCTTGCTGATTGAGGAAGTCAGTGCTTTCTACACCAATCTGATCCGATTCCAGATCCTGGAAGTAGAACGGATCGCTGATGTCGGTGTAGTCGACTTCAGTCAGCAGACGCTCGTCAAGGCCGCCCTTGTGCTGCCAGTTGACCATCCAGCGTTGATCCTGGTAGTCGGTCTGTTCCTTGCGATCATCATCCTTGTCATTCAGGTAAGCACCACCGAACTGACCTTCACTGGATTTGGTCAGGTAGCGGAACTCGCCTTCCATCAACATGCCGCGCTTGGCCATGTAGCGTGGATACAAGGTGGCGTCGTAGTTTGGCGCCAGGTTGAAGTAGTACGGCGTGACCAGCATGAAGCCGGTGTCACTGCTGGTACTGAACGATGGCGGCAGGAAACCGGACTGGCGGCGATCGTCGATCGGGAAGTAGATATAGGGTGTGTAGAACACCGGAATATCCTTGACCCGCAGGGTGACGTTGGTCGCGGTACCGAAACCGGTGGCCGGGTTCAGGGTGATGTTGTTGCCCTTGAGCTGCCAGGCGTTACTGTTCGGCTCACAGGTGGTGTAGGTACCATCCTTGAGGCGGATGATGGCGTTCTCGGCGCGCTTGGCGTACAGCGCGCTACCGCGGATACGCGACTTGTGCATCACGTATTCGGCGTTGTCGACCTTGGCTTCACCGGTGTCGAGCTGAATGTCGGCATGGTCGCCAACCACCAGCGAACCGTTGTCACGGATCTTGACGTTGCCGGCGAGTTCGCCACGATTCTCGGCCTGGTACAGGTTGGCCTCGTCGGCTTCAACCTGCATGCTGCCCTGGCGCATGACCACATCACCGGCGAGGGTGGCGATCTGCTGCTCTTGCTGGTAACGGGAAACCTTGGCGCCGATGAAGGTCGGGGCTTCATCCTTTGGCGTGGTGTCATCCATGCCCGGACGGGTCGGCTCGATATAGGCGCCGGCACAGTACGGCCCGGTTTCGGCGAGCTGGGCAGGGGTCAGCTGATCACGCGGAACCCAGTCCAGGTGGCTGTAGTCGGCGCTGCGGGATTTCAGCACACGGCCTTTGCTCTCGGTAACGAGCATCGGGCCCTTGCCGGCCTCTTCGACGGCTTCGCCGGTCTCAGCGGTGGCTTCGCCCGTCGAGCTGACAGCTGCACCCGGATGCACCGGACGAGGCGGCAGCGCGGCAGCGTTGGCTTTGGGCTTGCAGTCCCAGCCTCCGGCAGCGGACACTTGGCAGTCGAATTGCTCTGCGGCGACCACATACGAGGTGGCCAGAGGTTGCAGCGCCAGCAGACCGCCGGTGACCAGCAACGGGAATTTTTTACGAAACGCGGGGGATTTCAATGCCATCTTATTAGTCCGGGCTTCCTGCGTGCCATCTGCCCGCGTGTGGGGCCGCACGCCTCTCGATGGTCTGAAAAAGATGCTGGATAATAAAGCATGACCCGCTTGACGGCTAGGGCCGTCGGAGACCCTTGTAATGCCTGATCACGATGTACGCCTGCAACACCTCACTGTCTGGCTCGATGCACAACTGACCGATCTGTTCGATAAACAGGGCTGGGGTGCGGTTCCAGCGGCCAGCCTGACCGCTGCGAGCAGCGATGCGAGCTTTCGCCGCTACTTCCGCTGGCAGGCCGAAGGCCACAGTTTTATTGTCATGGACGCACCGCCACCGCAGGAAAACTGCCGTCCTTTTGTTGATATCGCTCACTTGCTGGCTTCTGCCAAGGTCAATGTCCCGGTAATTCATGCGCAGGATCTGGAGCGCGGGTTCCTGCTGCTCAGCGATCTGGGTACCCAGACTTATCTCGATGTGATCAATGCCGACAATGCCGATGGCTTGTTCAATGACGCTATCGATGCGCTGCTGGCGTTCCAGCAATTGCCGATGGACGCGCCGTTGCCGAGCTACGACGTGGCCCTGTTGCGCCGCGAGCTGGAGCTGTTTCCCGAGTGGTACGTGGGGCGCGAGCTGGGTCTGGGCTTCACTGACCGGCAACTGGCCGCCTGGCAGCGCATCAGCACGCTGCTGATCGACAGCGCTCTGGCCCAGCCCAAGGTACTGGTGCACCGCGACTATATGCCACGCAACCTGATGCAGAGCGTTCCGAACCCTGGCGTACTGGATTTCCAGGATGCCGTTTACGGGCCGGTCACCTATGACGTCACCTGCCTGTTCAAAGATGCGTTCCTGAGCTGGCCGCAAGCGCGGGTCGAAGGCTGGTTGAAGGGCTACTGGGACCGGGCGCAGGCCAAGGGCATTCCAGTGCAGGCTGATTTCCAGGACTTCTACCGCGCCAGCGACCTGATGGGCGTGCAGCGGCACCTCAAGGTCATCGGTATTTTCGCGCGGATCTGCCACCGTGATGGCAAGCCGCGCTACCTGAGCGACGTACCACGCTTCTTTGCCTATATAGATGAAGTGATTGCCCGCCGTCCTGAACTGGCCGAGCTGGATGAGTTGATCGAAAGTCTGCAGGCTGAGGCTGGAGCGCGTCCATGAAGGCAATGATTCTCGCGGCGGGCAAGGGCGAGCGGATGCGTCCGTTGACCCTGCACACGCCCAAGCCTCTGTTGCCGGTGGCGGGTGTGCCGCTGATCGAGTACCACCTGCGCGCCCTGGTGGCAGCAGGTTTCAAGGAGGTGGTGATCAACCACGCCTGGCTCGGCGCACAGATCGAAGCTCATCTGGGTAACGGTGCCGGTTGGGGCCTGAACATCAGCTACTCGCCGGAGGGCGAGCCGCTGGAGACCGGGGGCGGGATCTTCAAGGCTCTGCCCTTGCTCGGTAATGAGCCCTTTGTGCTGGTCAATGGTGATGTATGGACCGATTACGACTTCAGCCGTTTGCCGCAAAAGCCTGCAGGCCTTGCCCATCTGGTGCTGGTCGATAACCCGGGCCATCACGGCAAGGGCGATTTCTGCCTGCAGCAGAGTTTGGTCAGTGACGGCCAGGACGGGGCAGACACCCTGACCTACAGCGGCATCGCCGTCATCGATCCGGCCTTGTTCAAAGACTGTACGGCCGGTGCCTTCAAGTTGGCACCCCTGTTGCGCCAGGCAATGGCAGCAGGTCAGGTCAGTGGCGAGCATTTCAGTGGTCACTGGGTGGATGTTGGTACGCAGGAGCGTCTGGCGGAAGTCGAACTACTGATCAAAGGACGCCGTTGACATGTTGTGGCCGAGCACAGTGATTGGTGCCGGGGCCGGCTTCGCCATTGCCAGCATTCCTGGGGCATTGCTGGGGGCGTTGCTGGGGCAGGCGATGGATCGCCGCTTGCAGTTGCACAGTTGGGCGCATGTCCGTGAGCGTCTGGGTGGGCGTCCGGTATTGCGTGACGATGAGGTGCTGTTCGTGCTGCTAGGGCGTCTGGCCAAGAGTGACGGGCGGGTGGTCGACGGGCATATTCAGCAGGCGCGTCAGGAAATGCAGCGCCTGGAGATGAGCGAGCCTGCGCGTCGCCGGGCGATTGCCGCGTTCAACCGCGGCAAGAGTGGCAAGGACCGCTTGGGTGTCTACCTGCGTCGTTTGCGGCAGCAACCTCATGCCGCCGAGGGCATGTTGCGCGCTTGCTTGCGCATGGCCTGGGCCGATGGCCGGGCAGGTCGACGCGAACGCGAGCTGTTGCTCGACTGGGGGCAGCAGCTGGGGTGGTCGGCGCCCAAAGTCCAGGCACTGGCGCTGGAATATGAGCCCCAGCGGGCGGGCTTATCCAGCGCCAATCTTGGTTATCAGGACGCTTTGCGCATGCTCGGCGTCGAGGCGCACGCTGAGCCGGGCCAGATCAAGCAGGCGTATCGGCGTCTGGTCAGCCGCCACCACCCGGACAAGCTGGTCGGCAGTGGCGCCAGCCCATCGCAGGTACGTGAAGCCACCGAGCGTACCCGCGAGCTGCACCAGGCCTACGCGATCATCCGCCAGCGCCGCGGTTTCTAGTCGGCCATTTCCGGGCTGAGCCAACCACGCACGCGGCGGAACAGTTGTTCCTGTTCTGCCGCGCTGTTGCCGGGCATGGCGGTCAATCCTACCTGACGATAATTGTTGTCCTTGAGCCGTTTGCTGGCCTGCAGACGCTGCTCGGCAGCGCGTCGCGCCTGGGGCTGGTTGGTGTAGAAGAAGTCCGCAGTGGGGACTTTCAGCGAAGGCGCCAGGGCGTCCAGGCTCTGTTCGGCTTGAGCGGGCGTCTGCGCTGTGACCATTACCAGTTTCTGCACCTGTGCCGGTTGCCGCTCACTGAGATAGCGGGCAGCCCAGTAGGCGCTACTGCCATTGCCCAGCAGGACGATGCTCCGTGCGTTGTGCTGCTGGGCGTAAGCCACAGCGGCATCGAGACGGGCAAAGATGCGCTCGGCATCGGCTTTGTCATTGATGCCTGGGGCCTCGGGTTGGGCTGCACTTTCGTTGGCCTCACTCTCGGCGGTCGTAGCTTTTTCGACGCTGGCATTGGCGTCATCAGGCGTGTCCTTGGCCGGTGCGCTCTCACCTTGGGCCACCGCCTGGCTTGGAGTCGGTGCAGTTTCGACACGTGCTTGCGGGCTGTCGGCCAGCAGGTCCGGCAGGCTCAGACTCAAACTATGCCAGCCGGCGTCCGGAAACTTGCGGCGCAACGGGCCGACGGTCTTAGGCCAGTCGGCGGTTTCGCCAGCGCCGGCGAGGATGATCAGTGCGCCCTCGGGTTCGCTGGTGTTGGCCGGTTTCCACAGCGCGAGGAAGTTGTCGCTGCCGGCTTGCAGCATTTGTTGCTCGGCCTGGGGGACCTGCCGCTCCAGCGCCTGGGCATCTTCCTGGCTGCGTTCAGCCAGCGGTTGGCGCTGGACGCTTGCCGGTGGAGTGTTTTCAGCAGCTTGCGGTGTTTCATCTGCAGCCGCTTGTGCGCTACAAGGTAGTATCAATACAAGGCAAAACGCCGGAAGCGTCGTGCGAAAAAGTGCGAACATGGAGTGGTCCAGGCCAGAATAATACCGGCAGCCTAATAGTATTTGTCCGGGACGGCCATGCTCGGCGGCCATCCATTCTTTGATGAGCGTTTAGATGAAGTCACTGCGCTGCCTGTTGGTTATCGGCTGTTTGTGCTGGTCCTTGATCGCTTGGGCGGCCCCTGCAAGCACGTCGACCGCTGTAGTTCTCGACCCTGCGCAACAGCAATGGCTCGAGCAGCACCGCAGCCTGCGGGTCGGGCTGGTGTTGCAGGCGCCATTTGCCCAGTTCGACCGTCGCCTGCAGCAACTGTATGGGGTCAATGTCGAACTGATGAACTGGCTGGGTCGTTCGCTGGGGCTGGACCTGACCTGGCGTAACTTCCCGGATCAGGCCGCGCTGGAGCGGGCGCTGGTGGCTGGTGAGGTCGATCTGGCGCCTGGCCTGACCCAGACACCGGCCGGTCTGCGCTTGTGGCTGTTCAGCGATCCGTACATGCGTGTGCCGCAGTTGATCGTTGGGCCGCGCAGTGGGGCGGTGGCGGTGGATCTTGAAAAGCTCGGCGACAATGAACGGGTCGCGGTACGCATGCCCAGCGCGGTGGCCGACTACCTGCGCGCCACCTACTCGAACCTCAATTTGCAAGGCGTTCCCGAGGAGCGTCAGGCGCTGCAGCTGGTACTCAGCGAGCAAGCCCGCTACGCCGTGGTGGATGAAGCGCAGTTGAGCCGGCTGTCGCGCGAAAGCGAGTTCAGCGACCTGGCGGTGGTCGGCGATATTGGCTTGCCGCAATTGTTGCGGGTTGCCTCGCGACGCGACTGGCCGCAGCTGGCAGAGATTCTTGAACGTGGTCTGCAGGCCATTCCGGCCAAGGACCTGGAACAGTTGCACCAGCGCTGGCTGGAACCCAAGTACCCGCGCTTGAGCGAATCGCCGGGTTTCTGGCAGAACCTGGGACTACTGCTTGCTGCGCTGTTGTTCAGCTGCATTGCCATCGTGGTGTGGCAGCGGCGCCAGTTGCGTCAGTTGGAGTACCACCTGCTGGCTGCGCGGGAGACCATCAACCAGCGTCAGGCTCGGGAAGAGGCCTTGCGCTTGAGTCAGTTCTCCATCGACCAGAGCACGGTGGGCATTCTCTGGGTCAACTGGGATAGCCATGTGCGTTATGCCAACCGCGCCGCCGAAAACATGCTCGGCTATGCCGAGGGTGCGGTGGTCGACCGGCCACTGATCGATTTCGAGCCCGGCCTGCATATGGACCGCTGGCTTGAACTGTGGAAAGGCGCGCGGGCCAGCAACGATGTTGCCCTGCATTTCGAAACCCAGTGCCTGCGCGCCGATGGCAGCCTGCTGCCGGTGGATGTGTCGCTGAGCTTTTTGCGCTTTCGCGATGCCGAGTACCTGGTGGTGTTTCTCACCGACGTGACCGAACGGCGCCGGGCCCTGGCTGCCTTGCGCGAAAGCGAGGCCAGGCTCAAGGGGATTGCCGGCAACGTTCCGGGTCTGGTGTTCCGGCTGGAGCGCAACCCGGCTGAAGGCGAGCTGGAATTCCCCTACATCAGTGAAGGCAGCGAGGCTCTGGTCGGTTATACCCCGGCGGCCTTGCAGCACCCGGACATGGGCCTGCGCAACCTGGTTCACCCGGATGACCGGGCCGATTACCACAAGGTTCAGGACCTGGCCCTGGCCACCGACCGCGACTGGTCCTGGCAAGGGCGCATCCTGACCCGCGAGGGTGAGCAGCGCTGGGCTGATATCAAGGCCAGTACCCGTAGCCTGGGCGATGGCCGCGTGGTCTGGGACGGCGTGGTCTGGGACATTACCCAGAGCAAGCGGGCCGAGCTGGAGCTGGCCCGCTCCCAGGAACAATTGCGCGATCTGTCGGCGCACCTGGAAAGTGTCCGTGAAGAAGAGAAAGCCCGTATCGCCCGGGAAGTGCATGACGAGCTGGGGCAGATGCTGACGGTGCTCAAGCTGGAAACATCGATGTGCGAGCTGGCCTACGCCGACCTCGATCCCGGCCTCAACGAGCGCCTGGCCAGCATGAAACGCCTGATTGCCCAGCTGTTCCAGTTGGTTCGAGATGTCGCCACCGCGTTGCGACCGCCGATTCTGGATGCTGGCATCGCCTCGGCGATCGAGTGGCAGGCCCGGCGTTTCGAGGCGCGCACGCAGATTCCTTGTCTGGTCCAGGTCCCGGAAAACCTGCCGCCGTTGAGCGATGCCAAGGCCATTGGCCTGTTCCGCATCCTGCAGGAGGCGCTGACCAATGTCATGCGTCACGCCCAGGCGCATACTGTGCAGATCAGCTTGAGCCTGGACGGTCGCACCCTGCGTTTGACGGTTATCGACGATGGTATCGGCTTTGCGCTGGATGAAAACCGCCCGACATCTTTCGGTCTGGTCGGGATGCGGGAACGGGTACTGATGCTGGGCGGACAAATGACCCTGGAGAGCGAACCGGGCGAGGGCACCAGCCTGAGCGTGGCGATTCCCCTGAAATAGGAGCGGTATTGTGATTCGAGTTCTGGTTGCCGAAGACCACACCATCGTTCGTGAAGGCATCAAGCAGTTGATTGGCCTGGCCAAGGATATGCAGGTGGCAGGGGAGGCCGGTAATGGCGAGCAATTGCTGGAGACTTTGCGCCATACCGACTGCGAAGTGGTGTTGCTGGATATCTCCATGCCCGGGGTCAATGGCCTTGAGGCGATTCCGCGGATCCGCGCCTTGAGCAACCCGCCAGCGATCCTGGTGCTGTCGATGCATGATGAGGCGCAGATGGCCGCGCGGGCGCTGAAGGTCGGTGCTGCGGGGTATGCGACCAAGGACAGCGATCCGGCCTTGTTGCTGACGGCCATTCGGCGGGTGGCCGGCGGTGGTCGGTACATTGACCCGGATCTGGCTGACAGGATGGTCTTCGAGGTCGGCCTGACTGACGCCCGGCCCCTGCATTCGCTGCTGTCGGAGCGCGAGTTTTCGGTGTTCGAGCGCTTGGCCCAGGGCGCCAACGTCAACGACATTGCCCAGCAGCTGGCACTGAGCAACAAGACCATCAGCACCCACAAGGCGCGCCTGATGCAGAAGCTCAATGTGAACTCGCTGGCGGAGTTGGTGAAGTACGCCATGGAGCACAAGTTGCTCTGAGTGTTCTGATTGCGACATCGCGGGGCTGTGGGAGCGGGCTTGCCCCGCGATGACATATCCAAAAACGCCATCCTTGTAGGGCAATCCCTACCCCAAGCCTTCCATCCTGCTGATACCAATCTCTCTCCACCCCCGATTTGCGCCGCCTCGCCCCTTCACTAGGCTGTCAGCACGGCAGTCATCCAATAAGAAGGTACGGGTATGAGTGAGGTGAATTCGAGCGCTGCAGCCGGCGAAGTGCTGGTGAGCTTTCGCGGTGTGCAGAAGAGCTATGACGGCGAAACGTTGATCGTCAAAGACCTCAATCTGGATATTCGCAAAGGCGAATTCCTGACCTTGCTCGGCCCTTCCGGCTCCGGCAAGACCACCAGCCTGATGATGCTGGCAGGCTTCGAGACCCCGACCGCCGGTGAAATCCAGCTGGCCGGGCGTTCGATCAACAACGTGCCGCCGCACAAACGCGACATCGGCATGGTGTTCCAGAACTACGCACTGTTCCCGCACATGACCGTGGCTGAGAACCTCGCCTTCCCTTTGAGTGTGCGCAACCTGAGCAAGACCGACATCAGCGAGCGGGTCAAGCGCGTGCTGAACATGGTCCAGCTCGATGCGTTCGCCAAGCGCTATCCCGGCCAGTTGTCCGGCGGCCAGCAGCAGCGGGTGGCCCTGGCGCGGGCACTGGTGTTCGAGCCGCAGCTGGTGCTGATGGACGAACCGCTCGGCGCGCTCGACAAGCAACTGCGTGAACACATGCAGATGGAAATCAAACACCTGCACCAGCGTCTGGGTGTCACCGTGGTGTATGTGACCCACGACCAGGGTGAAGCGCTGACCATGTCTGATCGCGTGGCCGTGTTCCACCAAGGCGAAATCCAGCAGATCGCCGACCCGCGCACGCTCTATGAAGAGCCGAAGAACACCTTCGTCGCCAACTTCATCGGTGAAAACAACCGCATCAATGGCCGCCTGATCAGTCAGGACGGCGAGCGTTGCCTGGTGCAGCTGGCCCGCGGTGAGAAGGTCGAGGCATTGGCGGTCAATGTCGGCCAGAGCGGCGAACCGGTGACCCTGTCGATCCGCCCCGAGCGCGTACGCCTCAATGGCCACAGCGAGAGCTGCGTCAACCGCTTCTCCGGGCGGGTGGCCGAATTCATCTACCTGGGCGACCACGTACGGGTCCGCCTGGAGGTGTGCGGCAAGGCCGATTTCTTCGTGAAGCAGCCGATTGCCGAACTCGACCCGGCCCTGGCCGTGGGCGACGTGGTACCGCTTGGCTGGGAAGTGGAGCACGCCCGCGCGCTCGATCCGATCCTGGAAGCCAATTGAAGGTTTGCTTCACCAACCCTGTACTGTGGAGAGAATAATAATGCTAAAGCACTTGAAGTTGACCGCACTGACGCTGGGGCTGTTTGCGGCGGGCCAGGCCATGGCGGCGGCTGACCTGACCGTGATCTCTTTCGGTGGTGCCAACAAGGCAGCCCAGACCAAAGCGTTCTACGAACCATGGGAAAAGGCTGGCAATGGCAAGATCGTTGCGGGCGAGTACAACGGTGAAATGGCCAAGGTCAAAGCCATGGTCGACACCAAGAGCGTGTCCTGGAACCTGGTCGAGGTCGAGTCGCCGGAACTGGCCCGTGGTTGTGACGAAGGCATGTTCGAAGAGCTCGACCCTGCGCTGTTCGGTGACGAGGCCGACTATGTCCCAGGTGCTATCCAGCCTTGCGGCGTAGGTTTCTTCGTCTGGTCCACGGTGATGGCCTACAACGCCGACAAACTGAAAACCGCGCCGACCAGCTGGGCCGATTTCTGGGACACCAAGCAGTTCCCGGGCAAGCGCGGTCTGCGCAAGGGCGCCAAGTACACCCTGGAATTCGCCCTGATGGCCGACGGTGTCGCGCCTAAAGATGTCTACAAGGTACTCGGCACCAAAGAAGGCCAGGATCGTGCCTTCAAGAAACTCGACGAACTCAAGCCAAGCATCCAGTGGTGGGAAGCTGGCGCTCAGCCGCCACAGTACCTGGCCTCGGGTGACGTGGTCATGAGCTCGGCCTACAACGGCCGGATCGCTGCAGTTCAGAAAGAAAGCAACCTGAAAGTGGTATGGAACGGCGGCATCTACGACTTCGACGCCTGGGCCATCCCGAAGGGCGCGAAAAATGCCGAAGAAGCCAAGAAGTTCATCGCCTATTCGGTCAAGCCTGAGCAACAGAAGATCTACTCGGAAAACATCGCTTATGGCCCTGCCAACTCCAAAGCGGTGAGCCTGCTCTCCGACGAGATCAAGAAAGACATGCCGACCACCCCGGAAAACATTGCCAACCAGGTGCAGATCGACGTCGCCTTCTGGGCCGACAACAGCGAGCAACTGGAGCAACGCTTTAACGCCTGGGCTGCCAAGTAAGGTCGGCTGATGGAGCGTCGGCACGTCGCCGACGCTTCCTGTTCTCAAGATTTCGGAGTTCGCTATGGCCATCGCAGTGCCCCTCAATGAAGGCGCCGGTTCCACCCTTAAGCAGCGTCTGGCGCGTGCCGAGCGGGTCAACCGCTGGAAGGCGCAAGCCCTGATCGCGCCGCTGGCGCTGTTCCTGCTGCTGGTTTTCCTGGTGCCGATTGCCGCGCTGCTCTACAAGAGCGTCGGTAACCCGGAAGTTGTCACAGGTTTGCCGCAGACCGTTGCGGCGGTCACGCAGTGGGACGGTAAGGGCCTGCCGGACGAATCGGTGTACAAGGCACTGAGCGAAGACCTTGGCCAGGCGCGCAAAAATCAGACCCTGGGCGACACCTCCAAACGTCTGAACATGGAGCTGGCCGGCTATCGCAGCCTGCTGGCGAAAACCGCCCGAGCCTTGCCGTTCAAGACCGAGCCGGCTTCTTATAAAGAAGCACTGCAAGAACTGGACGAGCGCTGGGGCGATCCGGCCTACTGGCAGGCCATTCGCCGTAACACCAGTAGCGTCACCCCGTTCTACCTGTTGGCGGCTCTGGATCACCGCATCGATGATCTCGGCGAGCTGGCCAAGGCTACCCCGGACCAGGCCATTTACCTGGACATCTTCACCCGTACCCTGTGGATGGGCTTTGTCATCACCGCCATCTGCCTGGTGCTGGCTTATCCGCTGGCCTATTTGCTGGCCAACCTGCCAACCCGGCAGAGCAACCTGTTGATGATTCTGGTACTGCTGCCGTTCTGGACCTCGATCCTGGTGCGGGTTGCCGCCTGGATTGTGCTGTTGCAATCGGGTGGTTTGATCAACAGCGCACTGATGGCCCTGGGCATCATCGACAAACCGCTGGAGCTGGTATTCAACCGAACCGGTGTGTACATCTCCATGGTCCACATTCTGCTGCCGTTCATGATCCTGCCGATCTACAGCGTGATGAAGGGCATCTCACCCACCTACATGCGTGCGGCGATCTCCCTGGGCTGCCATCCGTTCACCAGTTTCTGGCGGGTGTACTTCCCGCAGACCTACGCAGGTGTAGGCGCGGGCTGTCTGCTGGTGTTCATCCTGGCCATCGGCTACTACATCACCCCGGCGCTGCTCGGCAGCCCGAACGATCAGATGGTCAGCTACTTCGTGGCGTTCTATACCAACACCAGCATCAACTGGGGTATGGCTACTGCATTGGGCGGTCTGCTGCTGCTCGCTACCGTAATTCTGTACCTGATCTATAGCTGGCTGGTCGGCGCCAGCCGCCTGCGTCTGAGCTGAGGAGCGTTGTCATGCTGAGCCCTTACATGTCGCCCGTTGAGCGGGTCTGGTTCTACAGTTTGCGCATCCTCTGCGGGCTGATCCTGTTGTTCCTGGTGTTGCCGGTACTGGTGATCATTCCGTTGTCGTTCAACTCCGGCAGCTTCCTGGTCTATCCGCTGCAAGGCTTTTCGTTGCAGTGGTATCACGACTTCTTTGCCTCGGCCGAGTGGATGCGGGCGTTGAAGAACAGCATCATCGTCGCTCCGGCGGCGACTGCGCTGGCCATGGTGTTCGGCACCCTGGCGTCGATTGGCCTGACCCGCGGTGACTTCCCCGGCAAGCCGCTGATCATGGCCCTGGTGATTTCGCCGATGGTGGTGCCGGTGGTGATCATCGGTGTCGCCAGCTACCTGTTCTTCGCGCCGCTGGGCATGGGTAACAGCTTCATTTCGCTGATTCTGGTGCATGCGGTGCTGGGTGTACCGTTCGTCATCATTACCGTGTCGGCGACCCTGCAGGGCTTCAACCACAACCTGGTGCGGGCGGCAGCCAGCCTTGGCGCCTCGCCGCTGACAGCCTTCCGCCGGGTGACCTTGCCACTGATTGCCCCCGGGGTGATTTCCGGCGCCCTGTTTGCCTTTGCCACCTCGTTCGACGAAGTGGTGGTGACTCTGTTCCTCGCCGGCCCCGAGCAGGCGACCCTGCCACGGCAGATGTTCAGCGGAATCCGCGAGAACCTCAGCCCGACCATCGCTGCGGCGGCGACTTTGCTGATCGCATTCTCGGTGCTGCTGTTGCTGACCCTGGAATGGTTGCGCGGCCGTAGCGAGAAACTGCGGACCCAACAGCCAGCCTGACGGGGATTGCTGTAGGAGCGGATTTATCCGCGATGGGGCGCGCAGCGGCCCTATAGATGGGCCTGCTGCACAGCCCATCGCGGATGAATCCGCTCCTACTCGTCGACCGCTTTGATACCGGTCAGCCCATGGCCATTCGCCTGAGGTACAATGCGCGCCACTGTGATTCTGCCCTACAGGTGCGCCATGCAGCCCTACGCTATTGCCCCCTCGATTCTTTCTGCCGACTTCGCTCGCTTGGGCGAGGAGGTCGACAATGTGCTGGCCGCTGGTGCCGACATCGTTCACTTCGACGTAATGGACAACCACTACGTACCGAACCTGACCATCGGCCCTATGGTCTGTACCGCACTGCGCAAGTACGGCATCACCGCGCCGATCGACGTGCACCTGATGGTCAGCCCGGTCGACCGCATCATCGGCGATTTCATCGAAGCGGGCGCCAGCTACATTACCTTCCATCCGGAAGCCACCCTGCACATTGATCGTTCACTACAGTTGATTCGTGACGGTGGTTGCAAGGCCGGTCTGGTGTTCAACCCGGCAACCCCGCTCGACACCCTCAAGTACGTGATGGACAAGGTCGACATGATCCTGTTGATGAGCGTCAACCCAGGTTTTGGCGGTCAGAAATTCATTCCCGGCACGCTCGACAAGCTGCGCGAAGCCCGTGCGCTGATCGATGCCAGCGGCCGCGATATCCGTCTGGAAATCGACGGTGGGGTGAATGTGAACAACATTCGTGAGATCGCTGCCGCCGGTGCCGATACCTTCGTCGCCGGTTCGGCGATCTTCAATACCCCGAACTACCAGGAGGTCATTGCCAAGATGCATGCCGAACTGGCCCTGGCGCGCCCATGAGTGGCTTCGAGCAGCTGTTCCCCGGCGCACTGCCCAAACTGGTGATGTTTGATCTGGACGGTACCCTGATCGATTCGGTACCGGACCTGGCAGCGGCGGTGGATAACATGCTGCTCGAAATGGGGCGCAAGCCCGCCGGCCTGGAGGCGGTGCGCCACTGGGTCGGTAATGGTGCCCCGGTGCTGGTGCGCCGGGCTCTGGCCGGTGGTCTGGATCATGCCAACGTCGATGAAGACGAGGCAGAAAAAGGCCTGGAGTTGTTCCTGCAGGCCTATGCCGACAACCACCAGCTGACCGTGGTGTACCCCGGCGTGCGCGACACGCTCAAGTGGTTGCACAAACAGGGCGTGGAAATGGCCCTGATCACCAACAAGCCGGAGCGCTTTGTCGCGCCGTTGCTCGACCAGATGAAAATCGGTCGTTATTTTCGCTGGATCATCGGTGGCGACACGCTGCCGCAGAAGAAGCCTGATCCGGCAGCATTGCTGTTCGTCATGAAAATGGCCAACGTCTCGGCTGAAGCCGCCTTGTTCGTTGGCGATTCGCGCAGCGACGTGCTGGCGGCCAAAGCAGCCGGGGTCAAGTGCGTGGGCTTGAGCTATGGCTACAATCACGGACGGCCGATCAGCGAAGAAGAGCCGTGCCTGGTCATCGATGACCTGCGTGCGCTGTTGCCCGGTTGCTTAGATGCGGCCACTGGGATAACGTTGGCTGACGTTCATTCCCCCAAAGATCGAGATTCCATCGTGGCGGTTACCGGCAAACTCTGGATGAAAGTCATCAAGGCCCTGGCCCGTTGGCGTTGGCGCGCCTGACTGTTCGCTGCCGGCCGTTGCCGGCCCGTTTGCCTGTTTGACCCATTTGCTGTTTGCCACGAGGCTATCATGACCCGCGAAGAATTCCTGCGCCTGGCCGCTGCCGGCTATAACCGTATTCCCCTGGCCTGCGAGACGCTGGCCGACTTCGACACGCCGTTGTCGATCTACCTGAAACTGGCCGATCAACCCAACTCCTACCTGCTTGAATCTGTGCAGGGCGGTGAGAAATGGGGGCGTTACTCGATCATTGGTCTGCCGTGCCGCACCGTGCTGCGCGTGCATGACCATCAGGTACGCATCACCCATGACGATGTCGAAATCGAACGTCACGACGTGGAAGACCCGCTGGCTTTCGTCGAGTCCTTCAAAGAGCGCTACAACGTCCCGACCATTGCCGGCCTGCCGCGCTTCAATGGTGGCCTGGTGGGCTACTTCGGTTATGACTGCGTGCGCTATGTCGAGAAGCGTCTGGGCAAATGCCCGAACCCTGATCCGCTGGGCGTGCCGGATATCCTGCTGATGGTGTCCGACGCCGTGGTGGTGTTCGACAATCTGGCGGGCAAGATGCACGCCATCGTGCTGGTCGATCCGGCCCAGGAACAGGCCTACGAAAATGGCCTGGCACGTCTGGAAAGCCTGCTTGAACTACTGCGCCAGCCAATTACCCCGCGTCGCGGCCTGGAGCTGGGTGGCCCGCAAGCTGCCGAGCCGACCTTCCGTTCCAGTTTCACCCAGAGTGACTACGAGCGTGCGGTCGATACCATCAAGGAATACATCCTGGCCGGCGACTGCATGCAGGTAGTGCCGTCGCAGCGTATGTCGATCGACTTCAAGGCAGCGCCTATCGACCTGTACCGGGCGCTGCGTTGCTTCAACCCGACGCCGTACATGTATTTCTTCAACTTCGGTGACTTCCACGTAGTGGGCAGCTCGCCGGAAGTGCTGGTTCGGGTCGAAGACAATCTGGTCACCGTACGCCCGATTGCCGGTACGCGTCCACGTGGCGCCACCGAAGAGGCTGATCGTGCGCTGGAAGAGGATCTGCTGTCGGACGACAAGGAAATCGCCGAGCACCTGATGCTTATCGACCTGGGCCGCAACGACGCCGGCCGGGTGTCGGCAACCGGAACGGTCAAGGTCACCGAGAAGATGGTGATCGAGCGTTACTCCAACGTCATGCACATCGTTTCCAATGTCACCGGTGAACTGAAAGAAGGCCTCAGCGCGATGGATGCGTTGCGCGCCATTCTGCCCGCCGGGACCTTGTCCGGGGCACCGAAGATCCGCGCGATGGAAATCATCGATGAGCTTGAGCCGGTCAAGCGCGGTGTCTACGGTGGCGCGGTCGGCTACTTTGCCTGGAACGGCAACATGGACACCGCCATCGCGATCCGCACAGCGGTCATCAAGGATGGCGAGCTGCATGTCCAGGCTGGTGGCGGTATCGTTGCCGACTCGGTGCCTGCGCTGGAGTGGGAAGAGACCATCAACAAACGCCGGGCGATGTTCCGCGCGGTAGCGCTGGCGGAACAAACGCCGCGCAGCTGAAGTTGAAAAAACGGCGCTCCAGATGAGCGCCGTTTTTTTATGCCGTCAGAAGTCCAGACTCAGGGCCAGGTTGATCCCTTGCTGGGTCAGTTCGTCACTCTTGCGCCAGTTGTATCCGGCGCGCAGTGCCAGTTGCGGTGCCAACTGATGAACCACACCCAGGCTGGCGCGATTCATATTGCTCTGCGGGGTGTAGCCGGTGAGGGTGAAGTCGTTGCCCGGCAGGCTGTTCAGGTGCAGGCTCAGGTCCTGTTGATCATCCTCGAACTCATGCTCATGGGCGATTTCGGTAAACAGCTGGGTGGCCGGTGCAATCCGGTATTTGCCCAGCAGGCCGAGGCCCAGTCGGCGTGATTCACGTTCCTGATCATCAAAACTCAATGCCGTAGCACGGGCGCCTTTCTCCGAGTAACCATCGACTTTCACGCGGGCATAGTCGGCACTGATAAAGGGTGACAGGTGCCAGTCGCTGTCTGCCTGAGCCAGGTCATAGCCCAGGCGCGCGGCAAAGGCCCAGACTTCGCCGTCGGTATCACCTTTTTCGCTGCGCTCGTTGATCCCCAGGGCGAATGTACGCTTCAGGTCACCATAGTCCAGGTGCCCCACGCTCAATGCGGCATCGGCCCACCACTGGTTGCGCTGGAACTGGGCGAATGCGCTGGCCAGATAACTGTCGAGCTTGTACTCGGAGTCGTGGGCACCGGCTTCGAGCTTCTGCTGATCGATACCGACGGCCAGACCGATGCGCCAGGCTTCGTCGAGGCGGTAACTGCCACCCAGGGTCAGGTTGTAACCATGGCCATCGGCGCTGGCCGAACTGCGCTGGCCATCGATATCCAGCTTCTGTCCGCTGGCGGCAACGATGGCTTGCCACTGGCCGACGCCTTGCCAGTCGCTCTGCCATTGGTTGCGCAGTTCGTCCTGATGCGCACGCAGGCTGGCGTGAGCCATTTCCGGCAGTAGCGTCAGTTCCCAGGGGGCGGCAAGCAGTGAGTAACCGTAGTCGGCAATCAGCTTCTGTCCGGCGCTGGTGGGGTGGACTGAGTCGTTGAACAGCAGCTTGTCTGGATCAGGCGTGGCGCTGTTGATTCCGTACAGCGGGTTTTCCAGGCAACCATTGCCGCTGTAACAGGTGCCGACCAGGTTCTGGCCGACGGCAAGGCCGAACTGTTGTGGCGCGTTGACGCTTTCCTGAAGCAGCAGGGGCACGTTCAGCGCAATAATCTGCGCATCGATCTGCCCCAGTTGCCGCACCAGTTCCTGATTGAAGACACTGCTCAACTGCGACAGTGGCCCCTGCTGTGCAGTACCGCTGAATGCTGGCGTCAGGCCCAGGTCGGGCAACAGCCAGACCATGATGTAGCGTGCTCCCCCCTGTTGCAGCGCGTGGGCGCTGGCGGCCAGGCGGTCGGCTGCGGCTACGGCGCCAGCCGGGGAGGTGACCAGCCCTTGAAGGAAGTCGTTACCGCCACCGGTCAGATAGTAGAGCGCGTTCGGGTCGGCTCGCAGGCCCCCGGCAAGATAACCGGGGCGCTCACGCAAAACGGTGCCGGCCCCGGGGTTGCCCGGGGGGATGACGGTCAGTGAGCTACCGGTGATGGACTCGTAGATCTGGTCGGTGCGGTAGCCGCCCACCGCCCAGTTGTTGCCATCGGGGCGACCCAGGGCGGCATTCACCGGGGAGGTGGAGGCACCCAGTTCGCTCGGCGCGATACCCAGTTGTGCCCCTAGCAGCATGGGCGATACCGCAGCGTACTGGCCATTTGCATCGCGGTTGGTGAAGCGCAGACCGCTGCCGCTTGGGTCGCTGGGGTCCGGGAATTGCCCGGCATCACTGAGGCTGTCACCAAAAACGACCAGTGTCGAATAGGGTGACGGCGCGGCAAATGCCTGGCTGCTGGCCAGCAGTAACGTGCCGAGTAATGAGCGGAAAAATGGAGGTTTTTGCATCGAAGAGGTCCCTTTTCATTGTTTTTATAGAATCCGCCCGAGCGACCTTAGCAAATCAGGGGGTATTGTTTACCCAGCCATTCGTTTCCCCATGCTTCCAGCCATATTGCGTGCGCCGCTGCGGTAAGCTACTGTGCGGGAACGTATGAACGAGACCTACCCCGTGTTGATCGTCAGCAAACTCTTGATGCGCGTTATCAAGGCCCACGCCCGTTGGCGTTGGCGCGCCTGACTTTATCTCCTGCCGGTTTTTCCGGCCCAGTATCGCTTTGCCTTTTTCACACCGCTGTCACTGTCACTGCATTCGGAAATTACCGTCGCACACAGAGCGGGCCGCGTATGTCACTCGCGCGCAAGGCATGTCATTAAAGTCAGTAGATGCAAGAGGTTGAACCCAGATGTTACTGATGATCGACAATTACGACTCCTTCACCTACAACGTCGTGCAGTACCTCGGCGAGCTGGGTGCAGAGGTCAAAGTCATTCGCAACGACGAACTGACCATCGCCCAGATCGAAGCCCTGAACCCCGAACGCATCGTGGTTTCCCCCGGTCCGTGCACTCCGACCGAGGCCGGTGTTTCCATCGAGGCGATTCTGCACTTTGCCGGCAAGCTGCCGATTCTCGGCGTCTGCCTGGGCCACCAGTCCATTGGCCAGGCCTTTGGCGGCGATGTTGTGCGGGCCCGCCAGGTCATGCATGGCAAGACCAGCCCGGTTATCCACAAGGACCTGGGCGTATTTAACGGCCTGAACAACCCGCTGACCGTGACCCGCTACCACTCGCTGGTGGTCAAGCGTGAAACCCTGCCCGAGTGCCTGGAAGTAACAGCCTGGACTGCCCTTGAAGACGGTTCGGTGGACGAGATCATGGGCCTGCGGCACAAGACCCTGAATATAGAAGGGGTGCAGTTCCACCCCGAGTCGATCCTCACCGAGCAGGGCCACGAGCTGTTCGCCAACTTCCTCAAACAGACCGGCGGCCGCCGCTAAGGATCGATTATGGATATCAAGAGCGCGCTCAGCCGCATCGTCGGCCACCTGGACCTGAGCACTGAAGAAATGCGCGATGTGATGCGCGAGATCATGACCGGCCAGTGCAGTGAAGCGCAGATCGGTGCCTTCATGATGGGCATGCGCATGAAGAGCGAAAGCATCGACGAAATCGTCGGCGCGGTCTCGGTGATGCGCGAGCTGGCCGACAAGGTCGAACTCAATACCCTGGATCAAGTGGTCGATGTGGTCGGCACCGGTGGAGATGGCGCAAACATCTTCAACGTCTCCACCGCTTCGGCTTTCGTTGTAGCCGCTGCCGGTTGCACTGTGGCCAAGCATGGTAACCGTGCCGTTTCGGGCAAAAGCGGCAGCGCCGACCTGCTCGAAGCTGCCGGCATCTATCTGAACCTGACGCCCGTGCAGGTTGCCCGTTGCATCGACAGCGTCGGCATCGGCTTCATGTTTGCCCAGACTCACCACAAGGCGATGAAATATGCCGCAGGCCCACGTCGTGACCTGGGCCTGCGCACCTTGTTCAACATGCTTGGCCCGCTTACGAATCCGGCCGGTGTGAAGCACCAGGTGGTCGGTGTGTTCACCCAGGCTCTGTGCCGACCGTTGGCCGAAGTGCTGCAGCGGCTGGGCAGCAAGCATGTGCTGGTGGTGCACTCCAAGGATGGTCTGGACGAATTCAGCCTGGCTGCACCGACTTTCGTTGCCGAGCTCAAGAATGACCAGATCACCGAGTACTGGGTCGAGCCCGAAGACCTCGGCATGAAGAGCCAGAGCCTGCATGGCCTGGCTGTCGAGAGCCCGGAAAAGTCCCTGGAATTGATCCGCGATGCCTTAGGAAGGCGTAAGACCGAGAATGGCCAGAAGGCTGCGGAGATGATCGTACTCAATGCCGGTGCCGCGCTGTATGCCGCTGACCACGCAATGAGCCTCAAGCAAGGTGTCGAGCTTGCCCACGACGCACTGCACACCGGCCTTGCCCGGGAAAAACTCGAAGAGCTGGGCGCTTTCACCGCCGTATTCAAGCTGGAGAATGAAGGATGAGTGTACCGACGGTTCTGGAAAACATTCTCGCGCGCAAGGTTCAGGAAGTTGCCGAGCGCAGCGCCCGGGTCAGCCTCGCCGAGCTTGAGCGCCTGGCTGCCGCCGCCGATGCACCACGCGGTTTTGCCAAGGCGCTGATCGAACAGGCCAAGCGTAAACAGCCTGCAGTCATCGCCGAGATCAAGAAGGCTTCGCCGAGCAAGGGCGTGATCCGCGAAAATTTCGTGCCGGCCGAAATCGCCGTCAGCTACGAAAAAGGTGGTGCGACCTGTTTGTCGGTACTCACGGACGTCGACTATTTCCAGGGGGCCGATGTCTACCTGCAGCAAGCCCGTGCGGCGTGCAAGCTGCCGGTGATCCGCAAGGACTTCATGATCGATCCGTACCAGATCGTCGAAGCCCGTGCCCTGGGCGCTGACTGTGTGCTGTTGATCGTCTCGGCGCTGGACGATGTGAAGATGGCCGAGCTGGCTGCCACCGCGAAAAGCGTCGGTCTCGATGTGCTGGTTGAGGTACACGACGGCGATGAGCTGGAGCGCGCGCTGAAAACCCTCGACACCCCGCTGGTCGGCGTCAACAACCGCAACCTGCATACCTTCGAGGTCAGCCTGGAAACCACCCTCGACCTGTTGCCGCGGATTCCTCGCGACCGTCTGGCGATTACCGAGAGCGGTATTCTCAATCGCGCGGATGTCGAGCTGATGGAAATCAACGAGGTCTACTCGTTCCTGGTTGGTGAAGCTTTCATGCGTGCCGAGCATCCGGGCCTGGAACTGCAACGTTTGTTCTTCCCTGAGCGCGTTGTGCAGCATCCGGTGCAAGGTCTGGACTGATTCGACTCTGAAGCCGGCATTGCCGGCTTTTTTGTATCTACAAGGTTATTGCGATGACTGATCAATTAGTGGATGTGACTGTCGAGGCTGGGCTGCATGCCGAGCAGGATCTACTGGCAGCAGTGTGCAAGGGCGAAAAGGACTATGGCCTGTTGTTCTGGCGCCCGACCGATCATGCCTTGGTCATGCCGCGGCGCATGAGTCGTCTTGAAGGCTTCGAGGCGGCCTGCTCCGAACTGGCGGTTGCCGGATGGCCGGTGTTGTTGCGCGAAACAGGTGGCGAGCCGGTGCCGCAATCGCCCGCGGTGATCAATATCGCGCTGATCTATGTGGCCCCTCGCAGTGAAGGCGACCACGGCCGAATCGAAAATGCCTACGAACGTCTGTGCCTGCCTTTGTGCGATGTATTGCGTGAATGGGGCGGGCTGGCCTCGGTAGGCGAAATCGAAGGGGCGTTCTGCGACGGGCGTTACAACGTCAATCTCAATGGCCGCAAACTGGTAGGTACGGCCCAGCGCTGGCGCCAGGGGCTGGGCGGCAAGCGTCCAGTGGTGCTGGTGCACGGCGCATTGCTGTTGGATAACGAGCGCGAGTCGATGGTGGCTGCGGTCAACCGCTTCAACGAATGCTGCGAACTGGAGCAGCGCTGCCTGGCCGACAGCCATATCGCCCTGCGCGAGGTGGTGCCCGAGGCGCCTTTGCTCGAGCGCCTCGGCCAGGCTTACGCTGAAGTGATCGAGGGCATCGCCCGCGACTAGCGGGTGCCGAAGACCACCATGGTTTTGCCCTTGACGTGTACCAGGCTGCGTTCCTCAAGATCCTTGAGGACGCGGCCGACCATCTCCCGTGAACAACCGACGATACGGCCGATCTCCTGACGGGTGATCTTGATCTGCATGCCGTCGGGGTGGGTCATCGCATCGGGTTGTTTGCACAGTTCCAGCAAACAGCGGGCAACGCGTCCGGTGACATCGAAAAACGCCAGGTCACCGACTTTGCGCGTGGTGTTGCGCAGGCGCTGGGCGATCTGGCTGCCCAAGGCATAGAGAATGTCGGGGTCCTGACGAGCCAGTTCGCGGAATTTCTCATAGCTGATTTCCGCTACTTCACATTCGCTCTTTGCCCGTACCCAGGCGCTGCGCTGCTGTTCCTGGCCGACAGGTTCGAACAGGCCCAGTTCGCCAAAGAAATCGCCGCTGTTGAGGTAGGCAATGATCATCTCATGGCCATCGTCATCCTCGATCAGGATCGTCACTGAGCCTTTGACGATAAATGACAGGCTATCGGCTTTATCACCGGCGCAGATGATATTGCTCTTGGCCGCAAAGCGCCGCCGCTGGCAATGGGCGAGTAGCTTGTCGATGTTCTTGATCTTGGCTGGAAGGGCTGAGGCAACCATGGCTGAATCCCGGTAAGAGGCAACGCTTGTACACTTTTATAGGTAGTCTGACGACGCGCGCCAGTGATTTGGCGTCAGCTTATCAGACACTTGTTGTTATATCGGCAGATATACTCGCACGCTTGAGCTTTTCCGCCGACGCTTCTGGGTCTAAGCTGGCAGCCTTTTTAAAGCAAGGGAGTCCGGATGATGAAGGCGCGTATCCAGTGGGCAGGTGAAGCCATGTTTCTCGGCGAATCGGGCAGTGGCCATGTCGTGGTCATGGACGGCCCACCCGAGGCCGGCGGGCGTAACCTGGGTGTACGGCCGATGGAAATGCTCTTGCTGGGCCTGGGTGGCTGCAGCAACTTCGATGTGGTCAGCATCCTGAAAAAATCCCGTCAGGCGGTGGAAAGCTGCGAAGCCTTCCTTGAAGCCGAACGCGCCAGCGAAGATCCCAAGGTGTTTACCAAGATCCACCTGAATTTCGTGGTCAAAGGCCGCGGGCTCAAGGACGCTCAAGTGAAGCGCGCCGTAGAGCTGTCGGCAGAAAAATATTGCTCGGCGTCGATCATGCTGGGTCGTGCCGGTGTTGAAATTACCCATAGCTACGAGATCGTCGAACTCGGCTGATTTATGTCATCGCGGGGCAAGCCCGCTCCTACAGTAGGAGCGGGCTTGCCCCGCGATCGATTAGTCAACGGCGCAGCCCAGGCAGCAGTTGCTCCAGGCCCTTGGGCAGTTGCGCGCGCAAGCGGCGACTCAGATCTTCACGATGCTTCTGATAAAGCAGCCCCAGCGCAATAACGCCCAGGCCGATCAGGCTCAGTATTAGCGGAAACAGCAGAGAATCTTCAAAGACTTCGTACGACAGGTAGCCCAGGTATGCTGCCACGCCCATGGCGCCAAAGACCATGAACATCGGTCTGCGAAGCAATACCGCCAAGCCCATCAGGCCGAGGTTGATCAGGCAGTAAAAGGCTTTGCCCAGCTGGCTGTCGCTTTCCATCAGGCTCAATCCCAGCCAGAAGGCCAGAAGACCGGCAAGGTATCCCCAGAAGGCAAAGTCCTGGCGGGTGCGGCCATCGATTACCAGGAATATAGCCAGCACTACCAGGCCGAACCACAACGACACGGCAAGGCGCTGTTCCCAGTTGAAGGTATGACCGTAGAACCATTCGCTCAGGTCCATGGACATGAACCACAGGGCCAAGGCGATCGGCATGACGATAAAAGGGAAGGGGATCACCCGCAGCATCAGCAAGCCGGCGACAACCGTTGCCGCCTCCATCAGCAACCAGCCACCTTGCACATAGGTGTAGTAGTTGTGGTAGCCGGTCTGGGTGTCGTCAAGCGGCCAGAAACCGGTGAGCCGCTCCACTGCGAACACCGCCAGAGGCACAATACTGACTGCAACTGCGCCGAGCACACCGGCGGGGATGATCTGCCCGCGGCGTTGCATGAACAACCCGCCCAGGGTCAAAACGGCAATGTAGGCCACGGCGATCAGCAGCAAAGCACTGTCGCCGATACGCATCCAGGCCTCGTTGAGCAGTCAGCCCATGGCGGCCATGATCAGCAGTGCGCCGAGGTAGAACGCCACATGAGCCAGCTGGAAGCTAGCCTGCGTGCTCGGTTGCTGCTTGAGAAACTCAAGCAGGGCCTGGTCCTGGCCGGGGTTCAGAACGCCTGCGCTCACCGCGCGGGCCAGGTCCTTGGCATCGAAGCGTTCTGCCATGGCATGTCCTAGATACGGTAGGTGCTTTTGGTCATGACCTTGGCCATCAGGCTCATGCCAAAACGCACGGGGGCAGGGAAGCGGAAGCCGCCAGCCTCCAGGGCTGATTCGGCGTGCTGTTCTTCGTCGACGCGCATTTGTTCAAGGATAGCCCGGGATTTTTCATCTTCGCTCGGAATCTGCTCCAGGTGCTCGTCCAGGTGCTTGCACACCTGATGCTCGGTGGCGGCAACAAAACCCAGGCTGACCTTGTCGCTGACCAGTCCGGCCAGTGCGCCGATGCCAAACGACATACCGTAGAACAGTGGGTTGAGTACGCTCGGATGGCTACCGAGCTGACGGATACGCTGTTCGCACCAGGCCAGGTGATCAATCTCTTCTTCGGCCGCGTGCTCCATGGCCTTGCGCACTTGTGGCAGCTTGGCGGTCAGGGCCTGACCCTGATACAGCGCCTGCGCGCAGACTTCACCGGTATGGTTGATACGCATGAGGCCGGCCACGTGGCGGGTCTGGGTATCGTCCAGGGTGACATCCGGCTGGATGATGGCCGGTGACGGGCGGGATGGTTGGCCGCTGAAGGGCAGCAAGGTGCGCATGGCGGTATCGGCCTGCAGCAACAAGCGGTCGAGCGGCGAATAGTGACGTTCGGTAGCCATCGGGCACCTCCGCAAGAATGTGCCCGACAGTTTACCGCAATCGAGATGATCGGGCTTGCCCTGGATCAGCCCGGCGGCCAGTGCATCTGACGCTGCCCCAGTACGTGCATATGAATGTGGTAGACCGTCTGGCCGCCCAGTTCATTGCAGTTCATGACTACGCGGAAACCGTCTTCACAGCCCAGTTCCTTGGCCAGCCGCTGGGCAGTGAACAGGATGTGTCCAGCCAGGCCCTTGTCGTCTTCGGTCAGATCATTGAGTGTGCGGATAGGCTTTTTCGGGATGACCAGAAAATGCACCGGCGCCTGTGGGGCGATATCGTGGAAGGCCAGAACCTGGTCGTCCTCGTAGATGATCTTGGCCGGGATTTCCCGGTTGATGATCTTGGTGAACAGAGTTTCCACTACGGTTGCTCCATGTGAGGGATCGGGCCTGAGTGTACTCAGGCTGGGTATCGACGCCCAGCCCCGCGCGTTCAGCGTGGGCAATAGGCTTGATTGATGGCGCCCGCCAGCTTGCGGGTCATCCAGCGCGACAGCAGGCGTGGGCTGAATGCCAGCCAGCGGTTGCGCCGACCGGGAATGATCAGCGCACGGTTCTTGTCCAGGGCGCGGACGGTGTACAGGGCGACTTCCTCGGGGCTCAGGCAGCGCTGGCCCGTTTCCAGGCGCGGGATGCGTCGCAACGGCGAGCGGACCGGGCCTGGACACAGCACCGATACCTTGATGCCGGTGCGCTTGAGTTCTTCACGCAAACCTTCGGAGAAGTGCAACACATACGCCTTGCTCGCCGCATAGCTGCTCATCCATGGCCCTGGAGCAAAGGCTGCGAGGGACGCGACATTGAGGATCTGTCCGCCACCCTGGACGGCCATGGCATTGCCCAGGGCATGGCAAAGTCGGGTCAGGGCGAGAATGTTCACTTCGATCAGGTCCTGCTCGTCGCCCCATTCCTGGGCCAGGAACGGCCCGTAGGAGCGAATGCCGGCGCAGTTGACCAGCAGGTCGATGTGGCGCTCGCTTTCTTCGAGTTCCAGCAGGAAACCGGACAGTCGCAGTGGTTCGCCCAGATCACAGGCGCGAAACAGCACTTCGACGCCAAAACGCTGGGTCAGCTCGATGGCGATGCTTTCCAGTGGGTCACGCTGGCGGGCTACCAGAATCAGATTGCGTCCCCGGCGTGCCAGTGCTTCGGCCAGTGCCAGGCCCAGGCCGCTGGAGGCACCGGTGATCATGGCGTAACGGGTCATGCAGTTCTCCAGTCTGGAAGGGAGGCCAAAGCGCCCAGTTTACAGGTACGGCGTCGGGCGTGCTGCTGGCAGGCGCTAGAATCCGCCCTTGGTGGCAGCGATGCCGATAAAACCCAGGATCAGTACTGGCCACAGGCAAGCCAGGCCCCGTTCTACCGAACTGTCGGGCGCTGGCACCGGGCCGAAGCGGTTGCTCGCTTGATTGCCCGGCAGCAGCACCAGTACCAGGATAAAGAAGTCCCCCACCCAAGGCATCAATGCCAGCCAGCAAAACCAGCCGCTCCAGTTCAGGTCGTGCAGGCGCTGGACAATCAGCAACATGCTGAGGATGCGGGCGATGAGCAAACCGGCAATCACCAGAAAACCGACCAGATCTGACGACACCGCGCTGGCCACCCAGGCCAGGACGACCAGGCCACTGATCGTTGCCACCGCCAGCGCGAAGCTCCAGGCCAGCAGGCGAACCCGGCCGATCCGCCCCTTGGTGCTCATGAACTGCGGTTTGGTTGAGGTGGTGGCGATCAAGCTGTTGTTCATGCGGGCTTCCTTTGCCGTGGTGCATCGTGGCTCAGCCCGGCCAGTGACGGCTCAGGGCTGTGGCCGAGGCCTGTGCCTGGCGGTACTCGGCATCCAGGCTGGCGATCAGTTGTTCGACAGCGCACAGTTTGTCGATGGCGCCGACGCCTTGCCCTGCCGACCATACGGTCTTCCAGGCCTTGGCCTCATCACTAATGGGTTTGAGTTTGGTTTCGGTGTGACTGCGCAGGGCGGCCATGTCGAAACCGGCGTTTTCCAGGCTCTGGCGCATGAAGCTGGCAGGCACCCCGGAAACCGCAGCGGTGTGGATGATATCGGCTGCCTTGGCCGCTAGCATCATTTCTTTGTAGGGGCCTGGGGCCTGGCTTTCGTGAGTGGCGATAAAGCGGGTGCCCAGGTACGCCAGGTCTGCGTCGAGTAGCTGCGCGGCGAGAATTTCATGGCCGCGGTTGATGCAGCCGGCCAGCAGTAACGTCTTGTCGAAGAACTGGCGGATCTCGGCAATCAGCGCGAACGGGCTCCAGGTACCGGCGTGGCCACCGGCACCGGCGGCGACAGCAATCAGTCCATCGACCCCGGCTTCAGCCGCTTTCTCGGCGTGGCGCCGGGTCGTCACGTCATGAAACACCAGGCCGCCATAGCTGTGCACGGCATCGACCAGTTCCTTCACGGCACCGAGACTGGTGATGACAATCGGTACCTTGTGTTCGACGCACAGTGCCAGGTCTGCCTGCAGGCGCGGATTACTCTGGTGCACGATCAGGTTGACCGCGTAAGGCGCAGGTTTGTCCAGGGCGGCCAGACCTGCCTCGATTTCCTCGAGCCAGGCCTTGAAGCCGCTACTGTCACGCTGGTTCAGCGCCGGGAAACTGCCGACGATCCCGTTGGCGCAACAGGCCAGCACCAGTTGCGGGTTGGAGATCAGAAACATGGGTGCCGCAACCACCGGCAGACGCAAGCTTTGTTCGAGCAGGGCAGGCAATGACATGGCAGGTATCCCGAGGCTGAGTAAGGGTTTAGGTTAGAACGGTTTGACCACCACCAGAATTACCACGGCCAGCAGGATCAGCACCGGTACTTCATTGAACCAGCGGTAGAACACGTGGCTTCGGGTGTTTTCGCCGCGGGCGAAGCGCTTGAGCTGGGCGCCGCACATGTGGTGATAACCGATCAGCAGGATCACCAGCGTGAGCTTGGCGTGCATCCAGCCCTGGCTGAGAAAGCCCGGGGTCAGGCTCATCAACCAGATACCGAAGACCAGCGTGGCGATCATCGACGGCAGCATGATGCCGCGATACAGCTTACGCTCCATGGTCACGAAGCGTTCCTGGCTGGTGCTGTCCTGGCTTTGCGCGTGATAGACAAACAGGCGGGGCAGGTAGAACAGCCCGGCAAACCAGCAGACCACGCTGACGATATGCAGCGCTTTGATCCAGAGAAAAAGCATGGAGTTGAGTTCCTTCAGGGTTCACGGTCGTCAGATAGTAGAGGCTAGGCGCCTGGCGGGCCATCTCAACAGTTGTGGGCGTGTTTCAGGCCCCCTATTATCGTGGGCTTTCCTGTAGGTTCGTTGATAAGGGGCACGCGTTATGGTCAAGGTCGGTATCGTTGGCGGCACGGGTTACACCGGGGTCGAGTTGCTGCGTCTGTTGGCACAGCATCCACAGGCTGAGGTGGCGGTAATCACTTCGCGTTCCGAAGCCGGCCTGGCGGTTGCCGATATGTACCCGAACCTGCGTGGCCATTACGACGGCCTGGCGTTCAGCGTGCCGGACGTGAAAACCCTGGCGGCCTGTGATGTGGTGTTCTTCGCCACCCCTCACGGTGTTGCCCATGCCCTGGCGGGCGAACTGTTGGCGGCAGGCACCAAGGTCATCGACCTGTCTGCTGACTTCCGTCTGCAGGATGCCGATGAGTGGGCCAAATGGTATGGCCAGCCCCATGGCGCACCGGAACTGCTCAAAGATGCGGTCTATGGCCTGCCAGAAGTCAACCGCGAGCAGATTCGCCAGGCGCGCTTGATTGCCGTACCGGGTTGCTACCCTACCGCTACACAACTGGGTTTCCTGCCATTGCTGGAAGCCGGTATCGCTGACGCCTCGCGCTTGATCGCCGACTGCAAATCGGGCGTGAGTGGTGCTGGTCGTGGCGCGGCGGTGGGTTCGCTGTTCTGTGAGGCCGGTGAAAGCATGAAAGCCTACGCGGTCAAAGGTCACCGCCACCTGCCAGAGATTACCCAGGGCCTGCGCCGGGCGGCAGGGAGCGATGTCGGCCTGACCTTCGTTCCGCACCTGACGCCGATGATCCGTGGCATTCATTCCACCCTGTACGCAACGGTTGCCGACACCTCGGTCGACCTGCAGGCGCTGTTCGAAAAGCGTTATGCCGATGAACCGTTCGTCGATGTGATGCCCGCCGGCAGCCACCCGGAAACCCGCAGCGTGCGCGGTGCCAACGTCTGCCGTATTGCCGTGCACCGGCCGCAGGGTGGTGATCTGGTTGTCGTGCTGTCCGTCATCGACAACCTGGTCAAAGGTGCGTCGGGCCAGGCCGTACAGAACCTCAACATCCTCTTCGGGCTGGATGAGCGCATGGGGCTGTCGCATGCTGGCTTGCTGCCATAAGTAGTGTTGCTGATAGCGGGCCCGCCTTGTGCGGGCCTTGTTGTTTCTGCTCGGCACCCAGACGAAAGCCGCACAATTCTTGACCGATTTTCTCGGAGAAGCGGATAATGCGCGTCATCACGCATTATGGCGGCATAGCGCCGGGAGATAGTCAGCATGAGCGTCGAATCCTTCACCCCTGTGGCATTGCAGTTCACTGAGGGTGCAGCGCACAAGGTGAAGACCCTGGTCGATGAAGAAGGCAATGATCGCCTGAAGTTGCGAGTGTTCGTGACCGGGGGCGGTTGCTCGGGTTTTCAATATGGTTTTACTTTTGATGAAGATGTCGCTGAAGACGACACCATCGTCGAGCGTGAAGGGGTGGCCCTGGTGGTCGATCCGATGAGCTTCCAGTACCTGGCAGGAGCCGAAGTGGATTACCAGGAAGGCCTGGAAGGCTCGCGTTTTGTCATCAAGAACCCGAACGCCAGCACCACCTGTGGTTGCGGTTCGTCGTTCTCGATTTGATCGCTGGGTTGCTTGCACCGCAAACGCCGCGCTAATGCGCGGCGTTTTGCTGTGTGCGGTTCAGGCGGGGTAAATCGCGCCAAGCACCCGCAGGCCGCGGGCGCCAGTGACGCTTGGACGATTGCCCGGAATGCCTTGCAGGCAGCAGTGGGCGAGCCAGGCAAAGGCCATGGCTTCGACCCAGTCCGGGTCAATGCCGTGGGCTGCAGTGCTACTGACACGGGCGCGAGGGAGCAGGGCGGCCAGACGGTTCATCAGTGTGCCATTGTGGGCGCCACCCCCACAGACCAGCAATGCCTGGGTGTCTTCCTGGGCTGTCTGCAGGGAGCTGACAATGCTGTGGGCTGTGAGCTCAAGCAGCGTGGCCTGGACGTCGGCAGCGGCAATCGCCGGCTGTGTGGCCAGGTGGTGCATGAGCCAGGGCAGGTTGAATACTTCGCGCCCTGTACTCTTCGGGCCGGTACCGGCGAAGAACGGGTCGCTGAGCAGGCTGGCAAGCAGCCCAGCATGCACCTGGCCACTGGCTGCCCAGGTGCCATCGCCATCGTAGCTGCGGCCCTGCTTCTCATGAATCCAGGCATCAAGCAGCACGTTGCCCGGGCCGCAGTCGAAACCACTGACTGGCTTGTCCTGTTCGATCAGGCTGAGGTTGCTGAAACCGCCAACGTTGAGCACGGCCAGGCGCTGTCCCTGATGCTCGAATAGTGCCTCATGAAAGGCCGGAACCAGCGGTGCACCCTGGCCACCTGCGGCCACATCACGGCGCCGAAAATCACCCACTACGCAGATACCGCTGAGCTCGGCGAGCAAGGCAGGATTGCCAATCTGTACGGTGAAGCCGCGTGCCGGCTCATGGCGGATGGTCTGGCCATGGCTGCCAATGGCGCGAATATCTGCCGGCTTGAGGTTCTGGGCGGCCAGCAGGTGTTCGATACCCTGAGCTGCGAGCGTTACCCACTGTGCTTCTGCCAGCGCGGCGCGAGCGATTTCATCCGCGCCGCTGGCGCACAGGTCCAGCAGGTCCTGGCGCAGGCTGGTGGGCATGGGGATGTAGTGGGTAGCGAGCAGGCGGGTGCTCTGCTCCTGTGCGATCAAGGCGATGTCCAGGCCGTCGAGGCTGGTTCCGGACATCACCCCCAGATAAAGAGCCATTGCTTAGCGCTTGTTGGAGGCGAGCATGGTGGCTTTTTCCTGGTTCATGCGAGCCACCAGTGGTTGGCTCTGCTGCAGGAAGCGTTGACGCTCGGCCTTGGCGATCGGATCGGCCATTGGCAGCTTTTGCCCCAGCGGATCGACGTGGACGCCGTTGACCTGGAACTCATAGTGCAGGTGCGGTCCGGTGGACAGACCGGTGGTGCCGATATAGCCGATGACCTGGCCCTGCTTGACGGTGCCGCCGGTTTTCACGCCCTTGGCGAAGCCCTGCATATGGCCGTAGAGGGTCTGGTAGCGATTACCATGCTGGATGATTACGGTGTTGCCGTATCCGCCGCGACGTCCGGCAAGCAATACCTTGCCGTCACCGGCAGCCTTGATCGGGGTGCCACGTGGTGCGGCGTAATCAACACCCTTGTGGGCGCGGATCTTGTTGAGGATCGGGTGCTTGCGACCGGCCGAGAAGCGCGAGCTGATGCGGGCGAAATCAACCGGGGTACGGATGAAGGCCTTGCGCATGCTGTTGCCGTCAGCGGTGTAGTAGTTGGTATTGCCCTGCTTGTTGGTGTAGCGAACGGCGGTGAAGGTCTTGCCGCGGTTGGTGAAGCGGGCAGAAATGATGTTGCCGTTGCCAACCACCTTTCCGTCCATGACCTTCTGCTCGTAGATCACGTCAAACTCGTCGCCCTGGCGGATATCCTGGGCGAAGTCGATGTCGTAGCCGAAGATTCGTGCCAGGTCCATGGTCATGCTGTGAGGCAGGCCGGCGCGCTGACCGGATGCCGACAGCGAGCTCTTGATTACGCCGTGGGCATAAGCCGAGCGCATAACCGGTTTGCTGACTTCGCGATTGAAGGCGTAACCGTTTGCGCCTTTGGTCAGGCGAATGGTTTCCAGGTTGCTGACCTTGCTGTGCAGGCTGGCCAACTGGCCGTCCTTGTCCAGTTCGATCTGCAGTACTTGGCCGTTTTTAAGCTGGCTGAACTGCTTCGCCTGTTTGTTACTGCTCAGTACTTCTTGCACAGCGCTGGCCGGCAGGCCGACCTTGGCGAACAGGGTCGACAGGGTGTCGCCACGGCTCACGGTCACTTCGCGATGGCTAGGGTCCTTGGCTGGAGCGGCTGGTGCTGGCGCTGGCGCAGCAGCCGGCTCGACCTTGGCGGTCTCCTCGGTGGGTGCAGGGCTGTTGTCGATCTGGGCAAACGGTGAGGCGGTGGACGCCTCTGCGTTCTGTGCCAGTGGTGCGTCCGGTTCTTGCTTGAGCTGCTCGGCAGGGCTCTCCAGCTCGAGGTTCAAGGTGGTTTTCTTGGCTTCTACCTCGCTGGAGGGAAACACCAGCAAGGCCAGACTGAGCAAGGCGGCGATGCCGCTGGCGGCCAACAGATGGCTCTTCGGATAAAGCGGGGGCGCTTTAGGCGGTTCGTTGGTCATAGATGAATTGACTTTGAAATAGATGAATTGGAAAAGATGAATGA
>NZ_JBTRBC010000001.1:3187500-3435000 GCF_054821965.1 Pseudomonas sp. 210_17 TE3656
AAGCGTAATAGCTCACTAGTCGAGTCGGCCTGCGCGGAAGATGTAACGGGGCTCAAACCATGCACCGAAGCTACGGGTGTCACTTAGGTGACGCGGTAGAGGAGCGTTCTGTAAGCCTGTGAAGGTGAGTTGAGAAGCTTGCTGGAGGTATCAGAAGTGCGAATGCTGACATGAGTAACGACAATGGGAGTGAAAAACTCCCACGCCGAAAGACCAAGGTTTCCTGCGCAACGTTAATCGACGCAGGGTTAGTCGGTCCCTAAGGCGAGGCTGAAAAGCGTAGTCGATGGAAAACAGGTTAATATTCCTGTACTTCTAGTTATTGCGATGGAGGGACGGAGAAGGCTAGGCCAGCTTGGCGTTGGTTGTCCAAGTTTAAGGTGGTAGGCTGAGATCTTAGGTAAATCCGGGATCTTAAGGCCGAGAGCTGATGACGAGTTGCCTTTAGGCGACGAAGTGGTTGATGCCATGCTTCCAAGAAAAGCTTCTAAGCTTCAGATAACTAGGAACCGTACCCCAAACCGACACAGGTGGTTGGGTAGAGAATACCAAGGCGCTTGAGAGAACTCGGGTGAAGGAACTAGGCAAAATGGCACCGTAACTTCGGGAGAAGGTGCGCCGGTGAGGGTGAAGGACTTGCTCCGTAAGCTCATGCCGGTCGAAGATACCAGGCCGCTGCGACTGTTTATTAAAAACACAGCACTCTGCAAACACGAAAGTGGACGTATAGGGTGTGACGCCTGCCCGGTGCCGGAAGGTTAATTGATGGGGTTAGCTAACGCGAAGCTCTTGATCGAAGCCCCGGTAAACGGCGGCCGTAACTATAACGGTCCTAAGGTAGCGAAATTCCTTGTCGGGTAAGTTCCGACCTGCACGAATGGCGTAACGATGGCGGCGCTGTCTCCACCCGAGACTCAGTGAAATTGAAATCGCTGTGAAGATGCAGTGTATCCGCGGCTAGACGGAAAGACCCCGTGAACCTTTACTATAGCTTTGCACTGGACTTTGAATTTGCTTGTGTAGGATAGGTGGGAGGCTTTGAAGCGTGGACGCCAGTTCGCGTGGAGCCATCCTTGAAATACCACCCTGGCAACTTTGAGGTTCTAACTCAGGTCCGTTATCCGGATCGAGGACAGTGTATGGTGGGTAGTTTGACTGGGGCGGTCTCCTCCTAAAGAGTAACGGAGGAGTACGAAGGTGCGCTCAGACCGGTCGGAAATCGGTCGTAGAGTATAAAGGCAAAAGCGCGCTTGACTGCGAGACAGACACGTCGAGCAGGTACGAAAGTAGGTCTTAGTGATCCGGTGGTTCTGTATGGAAGGGCCATCGCTCAACGGATAAAAGGTACTCCGGGGATAACAGGCTGATACCGCCCAAGAGTTCATATCGACGGCGGTGTTTGGCACCTCGATGTCGGCTCATCACATCCTGGGGCTGAAGCCGGTCCCAAGGGTATGGCTGTTCGCCATTTAAAGTGGTACGCGAGCTGGGTTTAGAACGTCGTGAGACAGTTCGGTCCCTATCTGCCGTGGACGTTTGAGATTTGAGAGGGGCTGCTCCTAGTACGAGAGGACCGGAGTGGACGAACCTCTGGTGTTCCGGTTGTCACGCCAGTGGCATTGCCGGGTAGCTATGTTCGGGAGAGATAACCGCTGAAAGCATCTAAGCGGGAAACTTGCCTCAAGATGAGATCTCACTGGAGCCTTGAGCTCCCTGAAGGGCCGTCGAAGACTACGACGTTGATAGGTTGGGTGTGTAAGCGCTGTGAGGCGTTGAGCTAACCAATACTAATTGCCCGTGAGGCTTGACCATATAACACCCAAGCAATTTGCGTCGAAAGGCCAGATTGCGGTGTTGTGAAGACGAAACGAACCGAAAGTTTGCGACTCACAATCATCACATACCCAATTCGCTGGAGTGTCTAACAAGACCTTCTGGCAACAGAATTTCTTGACGACCATAGAGCATTGGAACCACCTGATCCCATCCCGAACTCAGCAGTGAAACGATGCATCGCCGATGGTAGTGTGGGGTTTCCCCATGTGAGAGTAGGTCATCGTCAAGATTAAATTCCGAAACCCCTATCTGCGTATGCAGGTAGGGGTTTTGTCTTTTCCGGCCCACTCCCGTGCTAGATGCCTCTTCAGGCGCCTGAAACCCATCAGTTTTCTATGCAATCCCTACCTGCATAGCTATCATGCCAGCCTCATTACGAGTCGAGATTGGCATGCTGAAGTTGTTGAAGCTCCTCAAGGATGGCCGGTTCCATTCCGGGCAGGACCTGGGGGTCGCCCTTGGCGTAAGTCGTAGTGCTGTCTGGAAACAGTTACAGCACCTCGAGGCCGAGTTGAATCTGCCCATTCATAAAGTGCGTGGCCGCGGCTATCAGTTGGCCGCACCGCTGTTCCTGCTAGAGGAATCGGCTATTGCTGAGCGCTCGCAGGGTGAGTACTGGCCTGCGCTGATATTCGACTCTATTGATTCCACCAATGCCCAGGCTTTACGCGCTATCACCGAAGGTCAGGCTGCCCCCTTTCTGGTGCTGGCCGAGCGTCAGACAGCAGGACGCGGGCGGCGTGGGCGTCAGTGGGTCAGTCCCTTTGCCGAGAACCTCTATTACAGCCTGGTGCTGCGTATTGAAGGCGGCATGCGTCAGCTTGAGGGTTTGAGCCTGGTGGTGGGGCTTGCGGTCATGCGTACGCTGCAGTCTTTCGGTGTGGCTGATGCAGGCTTGAAGTGGCCGAACGACGTTCTGGTCAATAATCAAAAGATTGCCGGTATCCTGCTGGAGTTGGTTGGCGATCCCGCTGATGTCTGCCACGTGGTATTGGGTATTGGCATCAATGTGAACATGCAGGCTACGACTGAGGTCGATCAGCAATGGACCTCTGTGCGTCGCGAGACGGGCGCGGCCATCGATCGCAATCTGTTGGTCGCCAGGCTCAACCACAATCTGCAGCTCGACCTTGAGCGGCATCGGCAGGCCGGTTTCGCCGCATTCCAGCATGAGTGGGAGCAGGCGCACCTTTGGCAGGGGAGGGCGGTGTCCTTGATTGCCGGAGTCAACAAGATCGACGGTGTGGTATTGGGTATCGACGGCCAGGGCGCATTGCGCCTTGAGGTCGATGGCGTAGAGAAGAGCTTCAGTGGTGGTGAGCTCAGTTTGAGGCTGCGTGATGATTCTTGAGCTCGATTGCGGTAATAGCTTTATCAAATGGCGCGTAATCCGTAGCGCCGATGCATCTATCGTTGCTGGTGGTGTGGTCGACTCCGATCAGGCATTGCTGGCAGCAGTCGCGGCGTTGCCCCTGCCACCTCAGCGTGGCCGTCTGGTCAGCGTGCGCAGTGAAGAAGAAACTACAGCGCTATCGGCGTTATTGGCCCAACGCTTCGGGTTTGACGTACTGGTGGCGCAGCCCGCTCAGGAAGTGGGAGGTGTGCGCAATGGTTATGAAGACTTCGAGCGTTTAGGTCTGGACCGCTGGCTTGCAGTGCTGGGGGCTTATCGGTTGGCCAAGGGCGCGTGCCTGGTCATGGATTTTGGTACTGCGGCCAAGGCGGACTTCGTTGCTGCGGATGGCGAGCACCTGGGCGGCTTCATCTGTCCTGGCATGCCGTTGATGCGCAGCCAGTTGCGCACCCATACCCGTCGTATCCGTTATGACGATGCGTCGGCCGAGCGCGCTTTGTCGAGTATGGCGCCCGGGCGCTCAACAGTAGAGGCGGTTGAGCGCGGCTGTGTGCACATGCTCCAAGGTTTCGTTCGTTCCCAGCTCGATCATGCACAAGCCTTGTGGGGTGAAAATTTCACCGTATTGCTGACCGGAGGGGATGCGCCCCTGGTGCAAGAGGCTGCGCCGAATGCGCGAGTGGTGCCGGACCTGGTATTTGTAGGCCTGGCCATGGCCTGTCCTCTGGATTGAGGTGACTATGCGTTGGTTGTTTCTGTTGCTGGTGGTGCTTAATGGCGTCTATTACGTCTGGCATCAGCAGGAAGCGCCCTTGAAGGTCAAGGAGGTCGCACCGCTATCGCTGTACAAGGGTAATCAGCAGGATATTCGTCTGTTGAGCGAGTCTCATCCGGGTAAGCAAGCTACCGAGCGTGGTCAGGAATGCCTTTATGTCGGTGGCCTGAACACTCAGGAACAGCTCGATGCCTTGCGCCAACGCCTGCTTAGCTTGGATGTGGCTGCGATTCCGGTGGTTGGTCGCCTCGGAGATGCGACCGGCCTGTGGCTGCAGATAGCGCCCCAGAGCCAGCGTTTGCTGGACCAAACCCTGCTCGGAACACTTTCCCATGATTTCAACGACTTAAAACATAAAATAATGTTGTGCAGGGGTATTGCAACTGGCGAATAGCTTGATAGAATGGCGCCCGCTTCACAGGGATGACCACTAAGTGGCAACACTGAGAAGCAGCTGTCAAATTAGCTAACCTCAAGATTTTAATGAGAAAAAGCTTGACAGCAGGACGGCAAGAGTTGAAAATGCCGCCCAGCTCAGGAGGGGTTCCCGAGCGGCCAAAGGGATCAGACTGTAAATCTGACGTCTACGACTTCGAAGGTTCGAATCCTTCCCCCTCCACCATTTTAGCGAGAGCTGCAAGCTCCGCGGGTATAGTTTAGTGGTAGAACCTCAGCCTTCCAAGCTGATGATGCGGGTTCGATTCCCGCTACCCGCTCCAAGTTTTGCGGTTGTTGCATAGTGTTACGCTCTTGTAGCTCAGTTGGTAGAGCACACCCTTGGTAAGGGTGAGGTCAGCGGTTCAAATCCGCTCAAGAGCTCCATATAACAAGGCAGATATGAAAATATCTGCCTTTGTTTTAATGGTCGTATTAACTTGCTTATTTCTTCTTGCTGAGGATTGTCTCGATGGCTAAGGAAAAGTTCGATCGTAGTCTGCCGCACGTGAACGTCGGCACCATTGGTCACGTTGACCATGGCAAGACCACGCTGACCGCAGCGCTGACTCGCGTTTGCTCCGAAGTTTTCGGTTCGGCCGTCGTCGAATTCGACAAGATCGACAGCGCTCCAGAAGAGAAAGCTCGCGGTATTACCATTAACACTGCTCATGTCGAGTACAACTCGAACATTCGTCACTACGCTCACGTTGACTGCCCAGGTCACGCTGACTACGTGAAGAACATGATCACCGGTGCTGCCCAGATGGACGGCGCGATCCTGGTTTGCTCGGCCGCCGATGGTCCGATGCCGCAAACCCGTGAGCACATCCTGCTGTCCCGTCAGGTTGGCGTTCCGTACATCGTGGTCTTCCTGAACAAGGCTGACCTGGTAGACGACGCTGAGCTGCTGGAACTGGTCGAGATGGAGGTTCGCGACCTGCTGTCCACCTATGACTTCCCAGGCGACGACACCCCGATCATCATCGGTTCGGCTCGTATGGCGCTGGAAGGCAAAGACGACAACGAAATGGGCACCACCGCTGTCAAGAAGCTGGTTGAGACTCTGGATAGCTACATCCCAGAGCCTGAGCGTGCTATCGACAAGCCGTTCCTGATGCCAATCGAAGACGTATTCTCGATCTCGGGTCGTGGTACCGTTGTTACCGGTCGTATCGAGCGTGGTATCGTCCGCGTTCAAGATGCCCTGGAAATCGTTGGTCTGCGTGACACCACCACCACCACCTGCACCGGTGTTGAGATGTTCCGCAAGCTGCTGGACGAAGGTCGTGCTGGCGAGAACTGCGGCGTTCTGCTGCGTGGCACCAAGCGTGACGACGTTGAGCGTGGTCAGGTTCTGGTCAAGCCAGGTTCGGTTAAGCCGCACACCAAGTTCACCGCAGAAGTTTACGTTCTGAGCAAAGAGGAGGGCGGCCGTCATACTCCGTTCTTCAAAGGCTACCGTCCACAGTTCTACTTCCGTACTACTGACGTGACCGGTAACTGCGAGCTGCCAGAAGGTGTTGAAATGGTAATGCCAGGTGACAACATCCAGATGACTGTCACTCTGATCAAAACCATCGCAATGGAAGATGGTCTGCGTTTCGCTATCCGTGAAGGCGGTCGTACCGTCGGCGCTGGCGTCGTAGCAAAGATTATCGAATAAGTAGTTGATTTCTCTCGATCAGGTCGGCATAATGGCCGGCCTGATAAGCTTTTAGGTCAGTAGCTCAATTGGCAGAGCGACGGTCTCCAAAACCGTAGGTTGGGGGTTCGATTCCCTCCTGACCTGCCAGATTCACCTCGTGTGTCTGGCTTTCTTTTCACAGGATCTTCCTAGATGACTCCCAAGGCTGAAGCCCAAGACTCTCGTTTTGATCTGCTCAAGTGGCTGGCTGTTGTCGCTTTGGTGGTCGTTGGTGTTGTAGGTAATCTTTATTACTCCGCTTCGCCGATTCTGTATCGCGTACTCGCACTGCTCGTTCTGGCTGCTGTTGCTGGCTTTATCGCCCTGCAGACCGCCAAGGGCAAGTCGTTCTTTACGCTTGTGAAGGAAGCTCGCACCGAGATTCGTAAAGTCGTATGGCCAACCCGTCAAGAGACCATGCAAACCACGCTCATCGTAGTGGCGGTTGTTCTGGTTATGGCGTTGCTGCTGTGGGGTCTCGACTCCCTGCTCGGTTGGTTGATTTCCTTGATTGTTGGCTAAGGGTGTCCCGTGGCTAAGCGTTGGTATGTTGTGCATGCTTACTCGGGTTACGAGAAGCATGTAATGCGCTCGCTGATCGAGCGCGTAAAGCTGGCTGGCATGGAAGACGGCTTCGGCGAAATTCTGGTCCCCACTGAAGAAGTGGTTGAGATGCGCAATGGCCAGAAGCGCAAGAGCGAACGTAAGTTCTTCCCTGGTTATGTCCTGGTGCAAATGGACATGAACGAAGGTACCTGGCACTTGGTCAAGGATACCCCTCGTGTCATGGGCTTCATCGGTGGTACTGCAGACAAGCCTGCACCAATCACTGATAAAGAGGCTGAAGCCATTTTGCGTCGCGTTGCCGATGGCAGCGATAAGCCCAAGCCGAAAACGCTGTTCGAGCCGGGTGAAGTGGTTCGCGTTATCGATGGTCCGTTTGCTGATTTCAACGGTACCGTTGAAGAAGTTAACTACGAGAAGAGCCGGATCCAAGTGGCCGTGCTTATTTTCGGTCGCTCTACCCCGGTAGAGCTCGAGTTCAGCCAGGTCGAAAAGGTCTAGCCGAACAAAGCATCCCATACCCCGCAGCCCTATGTGCTGCGGGGTTTTGTCGTCACTGGGATAAAACGCAAGTAATCCGGGGAGCCATCTGGCGTTCGTACCCGATATTGGAGTAGCTCATGGCTAAGAAGATTCAGGCTTACATCAAGCTGCAAGTAAAGGCCGGCCAGGCCAACCCAAGCCCACCCGTTGGTCCTGCACTGGGTCAACACGGTGTGAACATCATGGAATTCTGCAAGGCCTTCAACGCCCGTACTCAGGGTCAAGAAGCCGGCCTGCCGACTCCTGTGATCATCACTGTTTACAGTGACCGCAGCTTCACCTTCGAAACCAAAAGCACCCCTGCTTCGGTTCTGCTGAAGAAAGCAGCTGGCCTGACCAGCGGTTCTGCACGTCCGAACACCGTTAAAGTCGGTACTGTGACCCGTGCTCAGCTGGAAGAGATCGCAAAAACCAAAAATGCTGATCTGACCGCTGCTGACATGGATGCGGCCGTGCGTACCATCGCCGGTTCCGCTCGCAGCATGGGCCTCAACGTGGAGGGTGTGTAATGGCTAAGCTGACCAAGCGCCAAAAGGCCATTGCTTCGAAAATCGAAGCTGGCAAAACCTACAACTTCGAAGAAGCAGCAGTGCTGCTGGCCGAACTGTCCACCGTGAAGTTCAGCGAATCCTTCGACGTTGCTGTCAACCTCGGCGTTGACCCACGTAAATCCGACCAGGTCGTTCGTAGCGCTACCGTGCTGCCACACGGCACTGGCAAGACTGTACGTGTTGCCGTCTTCACCCAGGGTCCAGCTGCTGAGGCCGCTCTGGCTGCCGGCGCTGACCGTGTAGGTATGGACGATCTGGCTGCCGAAATGAAAGGCGGCGACCTGAACTATGACGTCGTTATCGCTTCCCCGGACGCAATGCGTGTTGTAGGTCAGTTGGGTCAGGTTCTGGGTCCTCGCGGCCTGATGCCTAACCCGAAAGTCGGTACCGTAACTCCAGACGTAGCCACCGCGGTTAAAAACGCCAAGGCTGGTCAGGTTCGTTATCGCACCGACAAAAACGGCATCATCCACACCTCCGTTGGCAAAGTCGGCTTTGAAGCTGGCAAGCTGAAGGAAAACGTTGAAGCCCTGATCGCTGATCTGAAGCGTATCAAGCCAGCTTCTTCGAAAGGTATCTACGTTAAGCGCGTTACCCTGAGCACCACTATGGGCCCAGGTCTGGTCATCGACCAAGGCTCGCTGAACGCGTAAGACAAAAGCCGGCGCGAGTAATCGCGTCCGCTTGAAAAAATTGGGGTCCCTGCCTGGCGGGGGCTATCCAAGACCGTAGGCGACGCAAGTCTTAAACCAAAAGCCTACGCAGATGGTGCCCCTGGTTCCTTAACGAATCAGACACCAAAACGACATCCGGCTTCGGCCAGATGAAACGGTAACAAGCAGGAGTTTTACCCGTGGCAATTAAACTCGAAGACAAGAAGGCCATCGTCGCTGAAGTCAACGAGGCTGCCAAAGTCGCTCTGTCTGCTGTCGTGGCTGATGCCCGTGGCGTGACTGTAGGCGCAATGACCGGACTCCGTAAAGAGGCTCGTGAAGCTGGCGTTTACGTACGTGTTGTACGTAACACCCTGCTCAAGCGCGCTGTTGCTGACACTGAATTCAGTGTCCTCAACGACGCCTTCACCGGCCCTACCCTGATCGCGTTCTCCAACGAGCACCCGGGCGCTGCTGCCCGTCTGTTCGCAGAATTCGCCAAGGGTCAGAGCAAGTTCGAGATCAAGGCAGCTGCGTTCGACGGCAAGTTCCTTGCCGCAAACCAGATCGACGTGTTGGCTTCCCTGCCGACCCGCGACGAGGCCATTGCGAAGCTGATGAGCGTGATCCAAGGCGCTACCAGCAAGCTGGCTCGTACTTTGGCAGCCGTTCGCGACCAGAAAGAAGCTGCTGCAGCCTAAGGCGCAGAAAGCACTTTCGAAATCATACGTTTAATTTGATGGCTGCGTAGGCTGTCACCCCAATACAGGATTTAAGTCATGTCTCTGACTAACGAGCAAATCATCGAAGCAATCGGCCAGAAAACCGTTCTGGAAGTTGTTGAGCTGATCAAAGCAATGGAAGAAACCTTCGGCGTTACCGCTGCTGTTGCCGCTGCTGGCCCAGCTGCTGCCGCTGCCGTTGTTGAAGAGCAAACCGAGTTCAACGTTGTTCTGGTTGCCGCTGGCGACAAGAAAGTAAACGTGATCAAGGCTGTTCGTGAACTGACCGGCCTGGGCCTGAAAGAAGCCAAGGAAAAGGTTGATACCGCTCCTCAGGTTGTTGCTGAAGGCGTTTCGAAAGAAGCCGCTGACAAAGCTAAAGCTGACCTGGAAGCAGCAGGCGCTACCGTCGAACTGAAGTAATTTCGACTGTGCGTCTCCAGCCCGAGCGATAAGCGAAAGGCTGATGGCTGGTGGCTCTTGCCACCGGCCTTTTTCCGTTATTGGCAGCTGACCAGGTCGGCGCCGATAACGAGCTGTAACCACCAACGATGGTGGCGCAAACCATGGGGTTTGCACGATTTTCTGGCTGCTCCCGTCGGGAGAAGCCAAACAAGCAGGTGACCAAGCTGGGGAACGCTGATGGCTTACTCATACACTGAGAAAAAACGTATCCGCAAGGACTTTAGCAAGTTGCCGGACGTCATGGATGTGCCTTACCTCCTGGCCATCCAGCTGGATTCGTATCGTGAATTCTTGCAAGCGGGAGCGACCAAAGATCAGTTCCGCGACGTGGGCCTGCATGCGGCCTTCAAATCGGTTTTCCCGATCATCAGCTACTCCGGCAATGCTGCCCTGGAGTACGTTGGCTATCGTCTGGGCGAACCGGCTTTTGATGTCAAAGAATGCGTACTGCGCGGCGTGACCTACGCGGTACCGCTGCGGGTAAAAGTCCGCCTGATCATTTTCGACAAAGAATCGTCGAACAAAGCGATCAAGGACATCAAAGAGCAAGAAGTCTACATGGGTGAAATCCCCCTGATGACTGAAAACGGTACCTTCGTAATCAACGGTACCGAGCGTGTTATCGTTTCCCAGCTGCACCGTTCGCCGGGCGTGTTCTTCGATCACGACCGCGGCAAAACGCACAGCTCTGGCAAACTGCTGTACTCGGCGCGGATCATTCCTTACCGCGGTTCGTGGCTGGACTTCGAATTCGATCCGAAAGACTGTGTATTCGTCCGTATCGACCGTCGTCGCAAGCTGCCTGCCTCGGTACTGCTGCGCGCGCTGGGCTACAGCACTGAAGAAGTGCTCAACGCTTTCTACACCACCAACGTATTCCACGTGTCGGGCGAGAGCCTGAGCCTGGAGCTGGTGCCTCAGCGTCTGCGCGGTGAGATTGCGGTCATGGATATCCATGACGAAGCCGGCAAGGTGATTGTCGAGCAAGGTCGTCGTATTACCGCTCGTCATATCAACCAGCTGGAAAAAGCCGGCGTCAAGCAGCTCGACGTTCCTATGGAATACGTCCTGGGCCGCACCACCGCCAAGGCCATCGTGCACCCGGCTACCGGCGAAATCCTGGCCGAGTGCAACACCGAGCTGAACACCGAGCTGCTGATCAAGATCGCCAAGGCTCAGGTTGTCCGCATCGAGACGCTGTACACCAACGACATCGATTGCGGTCCGTTCATCTCCGATACCCTGAAGATCGACTCCACCAGCAATCAGCTGGAAGCGCTGGTCGAAATCTACCGGATGATGCGTCCTGGCGAGCCGCCAACCAAGGATGCCGCTGAGACCCTGTTCAACAACCTGTTCTTCAGCGCCGAGCGTTACGACCTGTCGGCCGTTGGTCGCATGAAGTTCAACCGTCGTATCGGTCGCACCGAGATCGAAGGTTCGGGCGTGCTGAGCAAGGAAGACATCGTCGAGGTCCTCAAGACCCTGGTCGATATCCGTAACGGCAAAGGCATCGTCGACGACATCGACCACCTCGGTAACCGTCGCGTTCGTTGCGTCGGCGAGATGGCCGAGAACCAGTTCCGCGTTGGCCTGGTACGTGTTGAGCGTGCGGTCAAAGAGCGTCTGTCGATGGCAGAAAGCGAAGGCCTGATGCCTCAGGACCTGATCAACGCCAAGCCGGTTGCGGCAGCGGTGAAAGAGTTCTTCGGCTCCAGCCAGCTCTCGCAGTTCATGGACCAGAACAACCCGCTCTCCGAGATCACCCACAAGCGTCGTGTCTCCGCACTCGGCCCTGGTGGTCTGACCCGTGAGCGTGCAGGCTTCGAAGTCCGTGACGTACACCCGACCCACTACGGCCGTGTGTGCCCGATCGAGACCCCTGAAGGTCCGAACATCGGTCTGATCAACTCCCTGGCGGCTTATGCCCGCACCAACCAGTACGGCTTCCTGGAAAGCCCGTACCGTGTGGTTAAAGAGGGTGTTGTCACCGACGACATCGTGTTCCTGTCGGCGATCGAAGAAGCTGATCACGTCATCGCCCAGGCTTCGGCCGCGATGAACGAGAAGAAGCAACTGATCGACGAGCTGGTAGCCGTTCGCCACCTGAACGAATTCACCGTCAAGGCGCCGGAAGACGTCACCCTGATGGACGTTTCGCCGAAGCAGGTAGTTTCGGTTGCAGCGTCGCTGATTCCGTTCCTCGAGCACGACGACGCCAACCGTGCGTTGATGGGTTCGAACATGCAGCGTCAGGCTGTACCAACCCTGCGTGCCGACAAGCCGCTGGTCGGTACCGGCATGGAGCGTAACGTTGCCCGTGACTCCGGCGTTTGCGTCGTGGCTCGCCGTGGCGGCGTGATCGATTCCGTCGATGCCAGCCGTATCGTTGTTCGCGTTGCCGATGACGAAGTTGAAACCGGTGAAGCCGGTGTCGACATCTACAACCTGACCAAGTACACCCGTTCGAACCAGAACACCTGCATCAACCAGCGTCCGCTGGTGAGCAAAGGTGATGTGGTTCAGCGTAGCGACATCATGGCCGACGGCCCGTCCACCGATATGGGTGAACTGGCACTGGGTCAGAACATGCGTATCGCGTTCATGGCGTGGAACGGCTTCAACTTCGAAGACTCCATCTGCCTGTCCGAGCGTGTGGTTCAGGAAGACCGCTTCACCACGATCCACATCCAGGAATTGACCTGTGTGGCCCGTGACACCAAGCTTGGCCCAGAAGAGATCACCGCGGACATTCCGAACGTCGGTGAAGCTGCGCTGAACAAGCTGGACGAAGCCGGTATCGTTTACGTTGGTGCTGAAGTCGGCGCTGGTGACATTCTGGTCGGCAAGGTCACGCCAAAAGGCGAAACCCAGCTGACGCCAGAAGAGAAGCTGCTGCGCGCGATCTTCGGTGAGAAGGCCAGCGACGTTAAAGACACTTCCCTGCGCGTGCCTACCGGCACCAAAGGTACTGTCATCGACGTACAGGTCTTCACCCGTGACGGCGTTGAGCGTGACAGCCGTGCGCTGTCCATCGAGAAGATGCAGCTCGACGAGATCCGCAAGGACCTGAACGAAGAGTTCCGTATCGTTGAAGGCGCAACCTTCGAGCGTCTGCGTTCTGCCCTGAACGGCCAGGTCGTCGATGGTGGTGCAGGCCTGAAGAAAGGCACTGTGATCACCAACGAAGTGCTGGACGGTCTGGAGCACGGCCAGTGGTTCAAACTGCGTATGGCCGAAGACGCGCTGAACGAGCAACTCGAGAAGGCTCAGGCCTACATCGTTGATCGTCGCCGTCTGCTGGACGACAAGTTCGAAGACAAGAAGCGCAAGCTGCAGCAGGGCGATGACCTGGCACCGGGCGTACTGAAGATCGTCAAGGTCTACCTGGCAATCCGTCGCCGCATCCAGCCGGGCGACAAGATGGCCGGTCGTCACGGTAACAAGGGTGTGGTCTCGGTGATCATGCCGGTCGAAGACATGCCGCACGACGCCAACGGTACTCCGGTTGACGTGGTACTCAACCCACTGGGTGTACCATCGCGTATGAACGTTGGTCAGATCCTCGAAACCCACCTCGGCCTGGCGGCCAAAGGTCTGGGCGAGAAGATCAACCGCATGCTCGAAGAGCAGCGCAAGGTCATTGAACTGCGCAAGTTCCTCACCGAGATCTACAACGAGATCGGTGGTCGTCAGGAAAGCCTGGAAGACTTCTCCGACCAGGAAATCCTGGATCTGGCGAAGAACCTCAAAGGCGGTGTGCCAATGGCCACTCCAGTCTTCGACGGCGCCAAGGAAAGCGAGATCAAGGCCATGCTGAAACTGGCAGACATGCCAGAAAGCGGTCAGATGCAGCTGTTCGACGGCCGTACCGGTAACAAGTTCGAGCGTCCAGTGACCGTTGGTTACATGTACATGCTCAAGCTGAACCACTTGGTGGACGACAAGATGCACGCGCGTTCCACTGGTTCTTACAGCCTGGTTACCCAGCAGCCGCTGGGTGGTAAGGCGCAGTTCGGTGGTCAGCGTTTCGGGGAGATGGAAGTGTGGGCGCTGGAAGCATACGGCGCGGCATACACCCTGCAAGAAATGCTCACAGTGAAGTCGGACGACGTGAACGGTCGGACCAAGATGTACAAAAACATCGTGGACGGCGATCACCGTATGGAGCCGGGCATGCCCGAGTCCTTCAACGTGTTGATCAAAGAGATCCGTTCGCTCGGTATCGATATCGATCTGGAAACCGAATAACACGTGACGCGAATCGGGAGCGTGGCTGAAAAGCCCGCTCCCTGCTCCGCCAGGAGGAAAGGCCTTGAAAGACCTACTGAATTTGCTGAAAAACCAGGGTCAAGTCGAAGAGTTCGACGCCATCCGCATCGGATTGGCCTCGCCTGAGATGATCCGTTCGTGGTCGTTCGGTGAAGTTAAAAAGCCGGAAACCATCAACTACCGTACGTTCAAGCCTGAGCGTGACGGCCTGTTCTGCGCCAAGATCTTTGGCCCAGTCAAGGACTACGAGTGCCTGTGCGGTAAGTACAAGCGCCTGAAACACCGTGGCGTGATCTGTGAGAAGTGCGGCGTTGAAGTCGCCCTGGCCAAGGTTCGTCGTGAGCGCATGGCGCACATCGAACTGGCCTCTCCAGTTGCCCACATCTGGTTCCTGAAATCGCTGCCGTCCCGTATCGGCTTGCTGATGGACATGACCCTGCGTGATATCGAGCGCGTTCTCTACTTCGAGAGCTATGTCGTTATCGACCCGGGCATGACCACTCTGGAAAAAGGCCAGCTGCTCAACGACGAGCAGTACTTCGAAGCGCTGGAAGAGTTCGGCGATGACTTCGACGCCCGCATGGGTGCCGAGGCTGTCCGCGAGCTGCTGCACGCTATCGACCTGGAGCACGAGATTGGCCGCCTGCGCGAAGAGATTCCGCAGACCAACTCGGAAACCAAGATCAAGAAGCTGTCCAAGCGTCTGAAACTGATGGAAGCCTTCCAGGGTTCGGGCAACCTGCCTGAGTGGATGGTCCTGACCGTTCTGCCGGTTCTGCCGCCAGATCTGCGTCCATTGGTTCCGCTGGACGGCGGTCGCTTTGCGACTTCCGACCTGAACGATCTGTATCGTCGGGTGATCAACCGTAACAACCGTCTGAAGCGCCTGCTCGACCTGTCCGCGCCGGACATCATCGTGCGCAACGAAAAGCGCATGCTGCAGGAAGCGGTCGACGCCTTGCTGGATAACGGCCGTCGTGGTCGTGCCATCACCGGCTCGAACAAGCGTCCTCTGAAATCCCTGGCCGACATGATCAAGGGTAAGCAAGGTCGTTTCCGTCAGAACTTGCTCGGTAAGCGTGTTGACTACTCCGGCCGTTCGGTAATTACCGTAGGTCCGACCCTGCGTCTGCACCAGTGCGGTCTGCCGAAGAAGATGGCTCTCGAGCTGTTCAAGCCGTTCATTTTCGGCAAGCTGGAAATGCGTGGTCTGGCGACCACCATCAAGGCTGCCAAGAAGATGGTCGAGCGCGAGCTGCCAGAGGTGTGGGACGTTCTCGCCGAAGTGATTCGCGAACACCCCGTACTGCTCAACCGTGCACCGACCCTTCACCGTCTGGGCATCCAGGCATTTGAACCGGTACTGATCGAAGGTAAAGCTATCCAGCTGCACCCGTTGGTCTGTGCTGCGTACAACGCCGACTTCGACGGTGACCAGATGGCCGTTCACGTACCGCTGACGCTGGAAGCCCAGCTCGAAGCGCGTGCGCTGATGATGTCGACCAACAACATTCTGTCGCCAGCCAACGGTGAGCCAATCATCGTTCCGTCGCAGGACGTTGTACTGGGTCTGTACTACATGACCCGTGAAGCCATCAACGCCAAGGGCGAAGGTCGCGTATTTGCTGACCTGCAGGAAGTCGACCGCGTATTCCGCGCCGGCGAAGCTGCCCTGCACGCCAAGATCAAGGTTCGTATCAACGAAACCGTCAACGATCGTGATGGCGGCAGCGTCAAGAACACCCGTATCGTCGACACCACTGTCGGCCGTGCTCTGCTGTTCCAGGTTGTTCCACCAGGTCTGTCGTACGACGTGGTCAACCAGCCAATGAAGAAAAAGGCGATCTCCAAGCTGATCAACCAGTGCTACCGCGTGGTTGGTCTGAAAGAGACCGTGATCTTCGCTGACCAGCTGATGTACACCGGTTTTGCCTACTCGACCATCTCCGGCGTTTCCATCGGTGTTAACGACTTCGTTATCCCGGATGAAAAAGCCCGCATCATCGGTGCTGCCACCGACGAAGTGAAAGAGATCGAGAGCCAGTACGCCTCCGGTCTGGTAACCCAGGGCGAGAAGTACAACAAAGTCATCGACTTGTGGTCCAAGGCGAACGACGAAGTTTCCAAGGCGATGATGACCAACCTCTCGAAAGAGAAGGTCATCGACCGCGAAGGCAACGAAGTCGAGCAAGAGTCCTTCAACTCGATGTACATGATGGCTGACTCCGGTGCCCGGGGTTCGGCAGCTCAGATTCGTCAGCTGGCCGGTATGCGTGGTCTGATGGCCAAGCCGGACGGCTCGATCATCGAGACGCCGATCACCGCGAACTTCCGTGAAGGTCTGAGCGTACTCCAGTACTTCATCTCGACTCACGGTGCTCGTAAAGGTCTTGCGGATACCGCGTTGAAAACCGCGAACTCCGGTTACCTGACCCGTCGTCTGGTTGACGTTGCCCAGGATCTGGTCGTTACCGAGATCGACTGCGGCACCGAGCAAGGCCTGCTGATGACGCCGCACATTGAAGGCGGCGACGTTGTAGAGCCGCTGGGTGAGCGTGTACTGGGCCGTGTTATTGCTCGTGACGTGTTCAAACCGGGCACCGACGACGTTATCGTTCCGGCCGGCACCCTGGTCGACGAGAAGTGGGTTGAATTCATCGAGCTGAACAGCATCGACGAAGTGATCGTGCGTTCGCCGATCAGCTGCGAAACCCGCTACGGTATCTGCGCCAAGTGCTACGGTCGTGACCTGGCTCGCGGTCACCAGGTGAACATCGGTGAAGCTGTCGGCGTTATCGCTGCCCAGTCGATCGGTGAGCCGGGTACCCAGCTGACCATGCGTACGTTCCACATCGGTGGTGCTGCAAGCCGGACCTCGGCTGCCGACAGCGTCCAGGTGAAGAACGGCGGTATGGTACGTCTGCACAACCTGAAGCAGGTTGAGCGTGCCGACGGTAACCTGGTTGCCGTATCGCGTTCCGGTGAGTTGGCGATTGCCGACGAATTCGGTCGTGAGCGTGAGCGTTACAAACTGCCGTACGGTGCTGTGATTTCCGTCAAGGAAGGCGACAAGGTCGACGCTGGCGCAATCGTCGCCAAGTGGGACCCGCACACCCACCCGATCGTTACCGAAATGAAAGGTACCGTGACCTTCGTGGGCATGGAAGAAGGCATCACCATCAAGCGTCAGACTGACGAATTGACTGGTTTGACCAACATTGAAGTTCTGGACGTTAAAGACCGTCCGGCTGCAGGTAAGGAAATCCGTCCTGCAATCAAGATGGTCGACGCTAATGGCAAGGATCTGCTGCTGCCAGGTACCGATGTACCGGCTCAGTACTTCCTGCCGGCTAACGCCCTGGTCGGCGTGGCCGACGGTGCGCAAATCGGTGTTGGTGACGTTATCGCGCGTATCCCGCAAGAAACGTCGAAAACCCGTGACATCACCGGTGGTCTGCCACGGGTTGCCGACTTGTTCGAAGCCCGTCGTCCGAAAGAAGCCTCGATTCTGGCTGAAGTCAGCGGCACCATCGCGTTCGGTAAAGAGACCAAAGGCAAACGCCGTCTGGTTATCACCCCGAACGACGGTAGCGATCCGTACGAAGAGCTGATTCCGAAGTGGCGCCACCTGAACGTCTTCGAAGGCGAACAAGTGAACCGCGGCGAAGTTATCTCCGACGGTCCAAGCGATCCGCACGACATCCTGCGTCTGCTGGGTGTAAGCGCGCTGGCCAAGTACATCGTCAACGAGATTCAGGACGTTTACCGTCTGCAAGGCGTGAAGATCAACGACAAGCACATCGAAACCATCCTGCGTCAGATGCTGCGCAAGGTCGAGATTGCCGAGTCGGGCGATTCCAGCTTCATCAAGGGCGACCAGATGGAACTGACTCACGTACTGGTAGAAAACGAGCGTCTGAACGCGGAAGACAAGTTCGTCTCCAAGTTCACTCGTGTTCTGCTGGGTATCACCAAGGCCTCGCTGTCCACCGAATCGTTCATCTCGGCGGCTTCCTTCCAGGAAACCACCCGCGTACTGACCGAAGCGGCGGTAACCGGCAAGCGCGATTACCTGCGCGGCCTGAAAGAAAACGTGGTCGTGGGTCGTCTGATCCCGGCCGGTACCGGTCTGGCCTACCACAGCGAGCGCAAGCGTCGCCGTGACGCCGACAAGCCGCTGCGCGTAAGTGCCAGTGAGGTGGAAGCCGCACTGACTGAAGCGCTGAACTCCAGCGGTAACTGAAAGTAGGGCAGGGCCCCGGCTGACCCGATCCGGTCATTGACGACATAAAATGTTGCCGATGACTGGAGGAGGGAGGCTGGGGCCTTGTCTTGACTGGGGGCAAGATCCTCTTTAGACTCTTGTACCCCTAAATTTGGTGGGACTCCGTCCTGCCAATTTTTGCTTTTCTTGCAAGACAATAGCGTCGCAAGACAACAGTGGAGCTAGTAGATGGCAACTATCAACCAGCTGGTACGTCAGCCGCGTAAGCGTATCGTCGAGAAATCCGACGTTCCTGCGCTGCAGAACTGCCCGCAACGTCGTGGCGTGTGCACCCGTGTGTACACCACTACGCCGAAAAAACCTAACTCGGCACTGCGTAAAGTATGCCGTGTGCGTCTGACCAACGGTTTCGAGGTTTCCTCGTACATCGGCGGTGAAGGCCACAACCTGCAAGAGCACAGCGTCGTACTGATCCGTGGCGGTCGTGTAAAAGACTTGCCAGGTGTTCGTTACCACACCGTTCGCGGCTCCCTGGATACCTCCGGTGTTAAAGGTCGTAACCAAGGTCGTTCGAAGTACGGTACCAAGCGTCCGAAGTAATCGGTCGTTTGTTGCAGTTTGCAGTTATCAATTTTATTGAGTCGATAAGAGTAAGGTCGGGCACGCACCCTTTGGGTTCACTGTCCCGGGCTAACCTGAAGACCGTTTGAGGGCTTATCAATGCCAAGACGTCGTGTAGCAGCCAAGCGTGAGATTCTGGACGATCCAAAATACGGAAGCCAGATCCTCGCCAAGTTCATGAACCACGTAATGGAAAGCGGCAAAAAAGCCGTTGCCGAGCGTATCGTTTACGGTGCACTGGACAAGGTTAAAGAACGCAAGAACAGCGATCCCCTGGAAATCTTCGAGAAAGCTCTCGACGCCATCGCTCCGCTGGTCGAAGTTAAGTCGCGCCGTGTTGGCGGTGCCACTTACCAGGTTCCTGTTGAAGTTCGTCCATCCCGTCGTAACGCCCTGGCAATGCGCTGGTTGGTAGACTACGCCCGTAAGCGTGGCGAGAAGTCCATGGCTCTGCGCCTGGCTGGCGAGCTGCTGGATGCCGCTGAAGGCAAAGGTGCTGCAGTCAAGAAGCGTGAAGACGTACACCGTATGGCCGAAGCCAACAAAGCGTTCTCGCACTACCGCTTCTAATTCAGGCATCACTATTTTTGCGAGGGCTCTATGGCTCGTACTACACCAATCAACCGCTACCGTAACATTGGTATTTGCGCGCACGTTGACGCGGGCAAGACTACCACTACCGAGCGGATCCTGTTCTACACAGGTCTGAGCCACAAAATGGGCGAGGTGCATGATGGCGCCGCGACCACCGACTGGATGGTGCAGGAGCAGGAGCGGGGTATTACCATTACCTCCCGCTGCTGTTACCACCTTCTGGGAAGGTTCCCGTGGCCAGTACGGCAAATACCGCGTAAACGTCATCGATACCCCCGGCCACGTTGACTTCACCATTGAAGTAGAACGTTCGCTGCGCGTACTCGACGGCGCGGTCGTTGTGTTCTGCGGTACTTCCGGCGTTGAGCCACAGTCCGAAACCGTATGGCGTCAAGCCAACAAGTACGGTGTTCCACGTGTTGTTTACGTGAACAAGATGGACCGTGCAGGCGCTGACTTCCTGCGCGTCGTAGGTCAGATCAAGAACCGTCTGGGTCACACCCCGGTTCCTGTTCAGCTGGCCATCGGTTCGGAAGATAACTTCCAGGGTCAGGTAGACCTGATCAAAATGAAGGCTATCTACTGGAACGACGACGACAAAGGCACCACCTATCGCGAGGAAGAAATTCCTGCCGATATGCTGGAGCTGGCTGAAGAGTGGCGCGCCAACATGGTCGAAGCCGCTGCCGAAGCCAATGAAGAGCTGATGAACAAGTACCTTGAAGAAGGTGAGCTGTCGGTCGAAGAAATCAAAGCCGGTCTGCGTGCGCGCACCCTGGCCAGCGAGATCGTTCCGGCTGTCTGCGGTTCTTCCTTCAAGAACAAGGGCGTTCCTCTGGTTCTCGACGCTGTTATCGACTTCCTGCCTGCTCCTACCGAAATCCCGGCGATCAAGGGTATCCACCCTGATCTGATCGAGAAGCCGAAGGACGAGCTGGTTGCAGAAGACTACGACGAGCGTCATGCAGACGACAACGAGCCGTTCTCGGCTCTGGCGTTCAAGATTGCCACCGACCCGTTCGTTGGTACTCTGACCTTCGTCCGCGTTTACTCGGGTATGCTGCAGTCTGGCGACTCCGTGATCAACTCGGTCAAGGGCAAGAAAGAACGCGTTGGTCGTATGGTGCAGATGCACGCCAACCAGCGTGAAGAAATCAAAGAAGTTCTGGCAGGCGACATCGCTGCTCTGATCGGCATGAAGGACGTCACCACCGGTGACACCCTGTGCAACGCCGACAAGCCGATCATCCTCGAGCGTATGGACTTCCCTGAGCCTGTGATCTCGGTAGCTGTTGAGCCGAAGACCAAGCAGGACCAGGAAAAGATGGGTATCGCACTGGGCAAGCTGGCTCAGGAAGACCCGTCGTTCCGCGTCAAGACTGATGAAGAAACCGGCCAGACCATCATCTCGGGTATGGGCGAGCTTCACCTGGACATCCTCGTTGACCGCATGAAGCGCGAATTCAACGTTGAAGCCAACATCGGTAAGCCGCAGGTTTCGTACCGCGAGCAGATCACCAAGGACAACGTCGAGATCGAAGGTAAGTTCGTTCGTCAGTCCGGTGGTCGTGGTCAGTTCGGTCACTGCTGGATTCGCTTCTCGCAGCCATCAGTGGATGCCCAGGGCAACATCACCGAAGGCCTGGAATTCACCAACGAAGTTGTAGGTGGTGTGGTTCCTAAGGAATACATCCCGGCGATCCAGAAGGGTATCGAAGAGCAGATGAAGAACGGCATCGTTGCCGGCTATCCGCTGATCGGCCTGAAGGCAACCGTGTTTGATGGTTCCTACCACGACGTCGACTCCAACGAGATGGCGTTCAAGGTAGCCGCTTCCATGGCGACCAAGCAACTCGCAGCCAAAGGCGGCGGTAAGGTGCTTGAGCCGATCATGAAGGTAGAAGTTGTGACCCCTGAGGACTACATGGGTGACGTGATGGGTGACCTGAACCGTCGTCGTGGTCTGATCCAGGGTATGGAAGATTCGGTGTCCGGCAAGGTTGTCCGTGCTGAAGTTCCGCTCGGAGAGATGTTCGGTTATGCGACCGACGTTCGTTCCATGTCTCAGGGTCGCGCGAGCTACTCCATGGAATTCTCCAAATACGCCGAAGCTCCGTCGAATATCGTCGAAGCACTCGTTAAAAAACAAGGCTAATCCAGCCCTTTAGGCAAGAGGTTCACTGTCGTGGCTAAAGAAAAATTTGATCGTTCCCTTCCGCACGTCAACGTTGGCACCATCGGTCACGTTGACCACGGTAAAACCACTCTGACTGCTGCTCTGACCCGCGTCTGCTCCGAAGTTTTCGGTTCGGCCGTTGTTGAGTTCGACAAGATCGACTCGGCTCCAGAAGAGAAAGCTCGCGGTATCACCATCAACACCGCGCACGTCGAGTACAACTCGAACATTCGTCACTACGCTCACGTTGACTGCCCAGGTCACGCTGACTACGTGAAGAACATGATCACCGGTGCTGCCCAGATGGACGGCGCGATCCTGGTTTGCTCGGCCGCCGATGGTCCGATGCCACAAACCCGTGAGCACATCCTGCTGTCCCGTCAGGTTGGCGTTCCGTACATCGTGGTCTTCCTGAACAAGGCTGACCTGGTAGACGACGCTGAGCTGCTGGAACTGGTCGAGATGGAAGTTCGCGACCTGCTGTCCACCTATGACTTCCCAGGCGACGACACCCCGATCATCATCGGTTCGGCTCGTATGGCGCTGGAAGGCAAAGACGACAACGAAATGGGCACCACCGCTGTCAAGAAGCTGGTTGAGACTCTGGACAGCTACATCCCAGAGCCTGAGCGTGCTATCGACAAGCCGTTCCTGATGCCAATCGAAGACGTATTCTCGATCTCGGGTCGTGGTACCGTTGTTACCGGTCGTATCGAGCGTGGTATCGTCCGCGTTCAAGACGCCCTGGAAATCGTTGGTCTGCGTGACACCACCACCACCACCTGCACCGGTGTTGAGATGTTCCGCAAGCTGCTGGACGAAGGTCGTGCTGGCGAGAACTGCGGCGTTCTGCTGCGTGGCACCAAGCGTGACGACGTTGAGCGTGGTCAGGTTCTGGTCAAGCCAGGTTCGGTTAAGCCGCACACCAAGTTCACCGCAGAAGTTTACGTTCTGAGCAAAGAAGAAGGCGGCCGTCATACTCCGTTCTTCAAAGGCTACCGTCCACAGTTCTACTTCCGTACTACTGACGTGACCGGTAACTGCGAGCTGCCAGAAGGCGTTGAAATGGTAATGCCAGGTGACAACATCCAGATGACTGTCACTCTGATCAAAACCATCGCAATGGAAGATGGTCTGCGTTTCGCTATCCGTGAAGGCGGTCGTACCGTCGGCGCTGGCGTCGTAGCCAAAATCATCGAGTAATTCTCGATAGGTTGAAAAAGCCCCCGCTCAGCGGGGGCTTTTTTTATTGGGTTGACACCCAATAGGGGCGTCTATAGAATCACGCCTCCTTTTAACGGGCGTAGTGCGCCCGGTGGGAATAGCAGCCTGGAGTCTGAAATCCAATGCAAAATCAGCAAATCCGTATCAGGTTGAAGGCTTTCGACCATCGCCTGATCGACCAATCCACCCAGGAAATCGTGGAAACCGCGAAACGTACTGGTGCTCAAGTGCGTGGTCCAATTCCACTGCCTACCCGTAAAGAGCGGTTCACCGTTCTGGTCTCCCCGCACGTCAACAAAGACGCGCGTGACCAGTACGAGATCCGTACTCATAAGCGCGTTCTGGACATCGTCCAGCCAACGGATAAAACCGTTGATGCTCTTATGAAGCTTGATCTTGCGGCCGGCGTGGAAGTGCAGATCAGCCTCGGCTAAGACACGGTCTTAGTCGTGTAACGCTCTGAAATGGGCGGCCATAGCGGGTGAAAGCCCCGTACACTCATGAGGTTTACAACATGACTATTGGTGTAGTCGGTCGTAAATGCGGTATGACCCGTATTTTCACCGAAGAAGGTGTCTCCATTCCGGTCACGGTCATTGAGATCGAGCCGAATCGCGTCACCCAGTTCAAAACCGAAGAAACTGATGGCTACCGTGCAGTGCAAGTCACTGTGGGTGAGCGTCGTGCTTCGCGTGTGACTGCTGCTCAAGCAGGTCACTTCGCTAAAGCGAACGTTGCCGCTGGTCGCGGTGTCTGGGAGTTCCGTCTTGAAGAAGGCGACTACCAGGCTGGCGACTTGATCAATGCAGAAATCTTCGCTGCTGGCCAAATGGTAGATGTTACCGGTCAGTCGAAAGGTAAAGGCTTTGCCGGTACCATCAAGCGTTGGAATTTCCGCGGTCAAGATAACACCCACGGTAACTCCGTTTCCCACCGCGTCCCGGGCTCTATCGGCCAGTGCCAGACTCCTGGTCGTGTATTCAAGGGCAAGAAAATGTCCGGTCATATGGGCGCCGAGCGCGTGACCGTTCAGTCCCTGGAAGTAGTGCGCGTCGACGCTGAACGCAATCTGTTGCTGGTCAAGGGTGCCGTTCCTGGCGCTACTGGCGGTGATCTGGTTGTGCGTCCGGCTGCCAAGGCTCGCGGTTAAGGGGAAGCTGACATGCAACTAAATGTAAATGACGCTCAAGCGATCGAAGTTTCCGAACTGACTTTCGGTGGCGAATTCAACGAGACGCTGGTTCACCAAGCAGTCGTGGCCTACATGGCCGGCGGCCGTCAGGGCACCAAGCAGCAGAAAACCCGTTCCGACGTTGCTGGTGGCGGCAAGCGCCCATGGCGTCAGAAAGGTACTGGTCGCGCTCGTGCCGGTACTATCCGTAGCCCAATCTGGCGTGGCGGCGGTACCACTTTCGCAGCTCGTCCTCAGGATCACTCGCAGAAGCTCAACAAGAAGATGTACCGCGCAGCAATGCGTTCCATCCTCGCTGAGCTGGTGCGTACCGACCGTCTGGTCGTGGTTCAGGACTTCGCTGTTGAAGCACCGAAAACCAAAGACCTGCTGAACAAACTGAACGGCATGGGTCTGAGCGACGTACTGATCGTTTCTGACGCTGTTGATCAGAATCTGTACCTGGCTGCTCGTAACCTGCCGCACGTCGACGTACGTGACGTACAGGGTTCCGATCCGGTCAGTCTGATCGCATACGACAAAGTGTTGATCACTGTGTCGGCCGTGAAGAAATTCGAGGAGCTGCTGGGATGAACCAGGAACGCGTATTTAAAGTCCTCCTTGGCCCGCACGTTTCCGAGAAGGCTACCGTTCTGGCTGAGAAAAAAGGCCAGTTCGTATTCAAGGTTGCTACTGATGCAACCAAGCTGGAAATCAAGAAAGCTGTCGAAGGCCTGTTCGGCGTAAAAGTCGAAAACGTGTCGACCGTCAACGTTCTGGGTAAAACCAAGCGTACCGCACGTGGTCTGGGCAAGCGTAATGACTGGAAGAAGGCGATCGTCTCCCTTCAGCCAGGCCAAGATCTCGATTTCAGCAGCAGTGCTGAGTAAGGAAGGGGTGCATCATGGCAATCGTTAAATGCAAACCGACTTCCCCTGGCCGCCGTTTCGTGGTCAAGGTGGTCAACAAGGAGCTGCACAAAGGCGCTCCTCACGCACCGCTGCTCGAGAAAAAATCGAAGTCTGGTGGTCGTAACAACAATGGCCGCATCACTACTCGTCACGTAGGTGGTGGTCATAAGCAGCATTACCGTATGGTCGATTTCCGTCGCAACGACAAAGATGGCATCGTCGCCACTGTCGAGCGTATCGAATACGATCCAAACCGTACTGCTCACATCGCACTGCTCTGCTACGCAGACGGCGAGCGCCGCTACATCATCGCCCCTAAAGGCGTGAGTGCTGGCGACCAGCTGATCGCAGGTGCTCTGGCTCCAATCAAGCCAGGCAACTCCCTGCAACTGCGCAACATCCCAGTGGGTAGCACCATTCACGGCATCGAACTGAAGCCGGGCAAAGGTGCACAGATCGCTCGTTCCGCTGGTGCTTCGGCTCAGCTGATCGCTCGCGAAGGTGTCTATGTGACCCTGCGTCTGCGCTCTGGTGAAATGCGTAAAGTCCTGGCTGAATGCCGTGCGACCCTGGGTGAAGTCTCGAACTCCGAGCACAGCCTGCGTTCGCTGGGTAAAGCCGGTGCCAAACGCTGGCGTGGCGTTCGCCCAACCGTTCGTGGTGTTGCCATGAACCCGGTTGACCACCCACATGGTGGTGGTGAAGGTCGTACCTCCGGTGGTCGTCATCCGGTATCGCCATGGGGCTTCCCGACTAAGGGCGCGAAGACTCGTGGTAATAAGCGTACCGACAACATGATCGTCCGTCGTCGCAAGTAAATAGAGGGATACGACAGTGCCACGTTCTCTGAAAAAAGGTCCTTTTATCGATCTTCACCTACTGAAGAAGATCGAAGTGGCGGCGGAAAAGAACGATCGCAAACCAGTTAAGACCTGGTCGCGTCGTTCGATGATCCTGCCACAAATGGTCGGTCTGACCATCGCGGTACACAACGGTCGCCAACACGTCCCAGTTCTCGTGAACGAAGACATGGTCGGCCATAAACTGGGCGAGTTTGCCGGTACCCGCACTTATCGTGGGCACGTGGCTGACAAGAAAGCCAAGCGTTAAGGGGTAAGGAAATGGAAGTAGCCGCTAAGTTGTCGGGCGCTCGAATCTCCGCCCAGAAAGCCCGCTTGGTCGCCGACCAGATCCGCGGGAAGAAGGTGGGCGAAGCGCTCAACCTGTTGGCTTTCAGCAGCAAAAAAGCCGCTGAAATCATGAAGAAAGTCCTCGAGTCGGCCGTAGCCAACGCCGAGCATAACGAAGGCGCAGACGTTGATGACCTGAAGGTCTCCACCGTTTTCGTCAACGAAGGGCGTTCGCTGAAGCGCATCATGCCGCGTGCCAAAGGCCGCGCTGATCGCATCGTCAAGCGGTCTTGCCATATCACTGTCAAGGTTGCGGACAAGTAACGGAGTCGATCAGATGGGTCAGAAAGTACATCCCACTGGCATTCGCCTGGGAATCGTCAAGGAGCACACCTCCGTCTGGTACGCAGACGGTCGGACTTATGCGGACTATTTGCTCGCAGATCTGAATGTGCGTGAGTACCTCCAAGACAAACTAAAAAGCGCGTCCGTTAGCCGTATCGATATCCATCGTCCGGCTCAAACTGCACGCATCACCATCCACACCGCTCGTCCAGGTATCGTTATCGGGAAGAAAGGTGAGGATGTTGAAAAACTGCGTCAGGACCTGACCAAGCAAATGGGTGTGCCTGTGCACATCAATATCGAAGAGATCCGCAAGCCGGAACTCGACGGTATGCTGGTTGCTCAGAGCGTAGCTCAGCAGCTGGAGCGTCGTGTGATGTTCCGTCGCGCCATGAAGCGCGCCGTACAGAACGCCATGCGCATTGGTGCCAAAGGCATCAAGATCCAGGTGAGCGGTCGTCTCGGTGGTGCTGAAATCGCACGTACTGAATGGTATCGCGAAGGTCGTGTGCCGCTGCACACCCTGCGTGCTGATATCGACTATGCCACTTACGAAGCTCACACCACTTACGGTGTGATCGGTGTGAAGGTTTGGATTTTCAAAGGCGAAGTTATTGGTGGTCGCCAAGAAGAACTGAAACCACAAGCACCAGCGCCTCGTAAAAAAGCTGCTAAGTAAGGGGTACGCCAAATGTTGCAACCAAAGCGTACAAAATTCCGCAAGCAGATGACTGGCCACAACCGTGGTCTGGCCCTGCGCGGTAGCAAAGTCAGCTTCGGCGAGTTTGCTCTGAAAGCTGTTGCTCGCGGTCGTCTCACCGCCCGCCAGATTGAGTCGGCACGTCGTGCTCTGACCCGTCACGTAAAACGTGGCGGTAAAATCTGGATCCGTGTGTTCCCGGACAAGCCGATCTCCAAGAAGCCTCTCGAAGTGCGGATGGGTAAAGGTAAAGGTTCCGTGGAATACTGGGTTGCCCAGATCCAGCCAGGCAAAGTCCTGTACGAGATCGAGGGTGTTTCTGAAGAGCTGGCGCGTGAGGCTTTCGCCTTGGCAGCTGCAAAGTTGCCTCTCGCCACCTCCTTTGTTAAGCGGACGGTGATGTGATGAAAGCGAATGAACTTCGTGAAAAATCAGCACAGCAGCTGAACGAGCAACTGCTCGGCTTGCTGCGCGACCAGTTCAATCTGCGCATGCAGAAAGCAACTGGCCAGTTGGGGCAGTCGCACCTGCTCTCGCAAGTTAAGCGTGACATCGCTCGCGTGAAAACTGTGCTCAACCAGCAGGCAGGTAAGTGATCATGGCTGAAGCTGAAAAAACCGTCCGTACGCTGACTGGCCGTGTCGTCAGCGACAAGATGGACAAAACCATCACCGTACTGATCGAGCGTCGCGTAAAGCACCCGATCTACGGTAAATACGTTAAGCGTTCGACTAAGCTGCACGCGCACGACGAAACCAACCAGTGCCATATCGGCGACAAGGTCTCCATCCGTGAGACTCGTCCGCTGGCCAAGACCAAAGCTTGGGCACTGGTTGAAGTTCTCGAACGCGCTGTTGAAGTCTAAGGGCTAAGGGTCGGAGAAATTTTATGATTCAGACTCAATCCATGCTCGATGTGGCCGATAACAGCGGCGCTCGTCGCGTCATGTGCATCAAGGTTCTCGGCGGTTCGCACCGCCGTTACGCCGGCATCGGTGACATCATCAAGGTAACCGTCAAGGAAGCAATTCCGCGCGGTAAAGTGAAGAAAGGCCAAGTGATGACTGCTGTTGTAGTCCGCACTCGCCACGGTGTCCGTCGTGCTGACGGCTCCATCATCCGCTTTGATGGCAATGCTGCTGTTCTGTTGAACAACAAGCAAGAGCCGATCGGCACCCGTATCTTTGGGCCAGTGACCCGTGAACTTCGTACTGAGAAGTTCATGAAGATCGTCTCGCTCGCCCCAGAAGTGCTGTAAGGAGATCCGACATGCAAAAGATTCGTCGTGACGACGAGATCATCGTGATCGCCGGCAAAGACAAAGGTAAGCGCGGTAAGGTGCTCAAGGTTCTCGCTGACGACCGTCTGGTCGTTGGTGGGATCAACCTGGTGAAGCGTCATACCAAGCCTAACCCGATGTCGGGCGTACAAGGCGGTATCGTCGAGAAAGAAGCGCCACTGCACGCTTCCAACGTCGCCATTTTCAACGGCGAAACCAACAAGGCTGACCGCGTTGGTTTCAAAGTAGAAGACGGCAAGAAAATTCGTGTCTTCAAGTCGACCCAAAAAGCGGTTGATGCTTGAACACTGCTAGGTAGAAGACCATGGCACGACTGAAAGAGATTTACCGGAAGGAAATTGCTCCGAAGCTTAAGGAAGAACTTAAGCTGGCGAACGTGATGGAAGTTCCGCGCGTTACCAAGATCACCCTGAACATGGGTCTGGGCGAAGCTGTCGGCGACAAAAAAGTCATCGAACACGCTGTTGCTGACCTGGAGAAGATCACCGGTCAGAAAGCCGTTGTGACTTTCGCTCGGAAATCCATCGCGGGCTTCAAAGTCCGTGAGGGCTGGCCGATCGGCGTTAAAGTTACTCTGCGCCGCGATCGTATGTACGAGTTCCTGGACCGCCTGCTGGCGATCTCCCTGCCTCGGGTTCGCGACTTCCGCGGCCTGAATGCCAAGTCCTTCGATGGTCGTGGCAACTACAGCATGGGCGTGAAAGAGCAGATCATCTTCCCGGAAATCGACTACGACAAGATCGATGCTCTGCGCGGTCTGGACATTACCCTGACCACCACTGCCAAGAACGATGACGAAGGCCGCGCTCTGCTGCGTGCTTTCAAATTCCCGTTCCGCAACTGATTGGAGTAGGAAAATGGCCAAGAAGAGCATGAAAAACCGTGAGCTGAAGCGTCAGCTCACTGTTGCCAAGTACGCCAAGAAGCGTGCCGAGCTGAAAGCGATCATCGTAAATCTGGAAGCAACTCCAGAAGAGCGTTTTGCCGCTGTCGTAGCTCTGCAGAAGCAACCACGTGACGCCAGCGCTTCGCGCATGCGTAACCGTTGCCGCATCACCGGTCGTCCACACGGCGTTTACCGCAAGTTCGGCCTCGGCCGTAACAAGCTGCGTGAAGCAGCAATGCGCGGTGACGTTCCAGGTCTGGTTAAAGCCAGCTGGTAAGACGTACCGGCAGCGTCCAGGTGGCGGGGGAGCAATCTTCCGACCACCGGTGACTTTGCAACGAAACAAGCCCCTTCTGGGGCTTGTTTCGTTTCTGGGATCTGTCTAGAATGACCGGCTCTCCTGAGCCCGGGTTTTTTGACCTGGCGAACTCAGGTGACTGTAGTAGCCGAGAGGCTAATTTTTCTTGTATCAGGAGCGTCTAGCCCATGAGTATGCAGGACCCGTTAGCGGACATGCTAACTCGCATCCGTAATGCCCAGATGGCTGAAAAGTCCGTCGTAAGCATGCCTTCGTCGACTCTGAAGGTTGCGGTAGCCAAAGTTCTGAAAGACGAAGGTTACATCGCTGGCTATCAGGTCAGCAGCGAAGTAAAACCATCGCTTTCCATCGAGCTGAAATACTTCGAAGGCCGTCCGGTCATCGAGGAAGTCAAGCGCGTAAGTCGTCCAGGCCTGCGTCAGTACAAGTCCGTCGAAGAACTGCCGAAAGTACGTGGCGGTCTGGGCGTGTCTATTGTCTCCACCAACAAAGGTGTGATGACTGATCGTGCTGCGCGCGCTGCCGGTGTCGGCGGCGAAGTACTCTGCACAGTGTTCTAAGGGGGGATAAGCATGTCTCGCGTCGCTAAGAACCCCGTTAAGCTGCCAGCCGGTGTCGAAGTCAAATTCGTCGGCCAACAGCTTTCGGTGAAGGGTGCCAAGGGCACTCTCGAACTGAACGTTCACTCGTCCGTAGAAGTCGTTGAAGAAGCTGGTGAGCTGCGTTTCGCTGCTCGCAATGGCGATCAACAAACTCGCGCAATGGCCGGTACCACCCGTGCCCTGGTTAACAACATGGTCCAAGGCGTAAGCCAAGGCTTCGAGCGTAAGCTCCAGCTGGTCGGTGTTGGTTACAAAGCACAAGCCAAAGGCACCGTGCTGAACCTGGCGCTTGGCTTCTCGCATCCAGTGGATTACGAACTGCCAGCGGGTATTACCGCTGAGACCCCAAGCCAGACCGATATCCTGATCAAGGGTATCGACAAGCAGCTGGTAGGTCAGGTGGCCGCTGAAATCCGCGACTTCCGTCCACCAGAGCCGTACAAAGGCAAGGGTGTGCGTTACGCGGACGAAGTCGTCCGTCGTAAAGAAGCCAAGAAGAAGTAGGGCCTAGCAAATGACCGACAAAAAAGTTACTCGACTGCGTCGCGCTCGCAAAGCACGCCTGAAAATGCACGAACTCGAAGTCGTGCGTCTCTGCGTGTTCCGCTCCTCGCAGCACATCTATGCCCAGGTCCTTTCGGCCGACGGCAGCAAAGTCCTGGCCAGCGCCTCGACTTTGGACAAAGAACTGCGTGATGGCGCCACCGGCAACATCGACGCGGCCACTAAGGTTGGCAAGCTGGTAGCTGAGCGCGCGAAAGCCGCCGGTGTATCTCAAGTTGCCTTTGACCGTTCCGGCTTCAAGTACCACGGCCGCGTCAAGGCGCTGGCTGATGCTGCTCGTGAAGGCGGGCTGGAGTTCTAAGTTATGGCAAATAACGATCAAAAGCGCGACGAAGGCTACATCGAGAAGCTGGTTCAAGTTAACCGCGTTGCCAAAACCGTAAAAGGCGGCCGTATCTTCACTTTCACCGCGTTGACCGTGGTTGGTGATGGTAAAGGTCGTGTTGGTTTCGGCCGTGGCAAATCGCGCGAAGTACCTGCTGCGATCCAGAAAGCTATGGAAGCTGCTCGTCGCAACATGATTCAGGTTGACCTGAACGGCACCACTCTGCAGTACGCCACCAAGTCCGCCCATGGCGCGTCGAAGGTGTACATGCAGCCTGCCTCCGAAGGTACCGGTATCATCGCCGGTGGCGCAATGCGTGCCGTCCTGGAAGTTGCTGGCGTTCAGAACGTCCTGGCCAAGTGCTATGGCTCGACCAACCCTGTAAACGTGGTTCACGCCACTTTCAAGGGTCTGAAGGCTATGCAATCTCCTGAATCCATTGCTGCCAAGCGCGGCAAGAGCGTTGAGGAGATCCGTTGATCATGGCTACCGTTAAAGTAACGCTGATCAAAAGCACCGCCGGCCGTATCCCTAACCACAAACTGTGTGTTAAGGGTCTGGGTCTGCGCCGCATCGGTCACACTGTAGAAGTCCTGGATACTCCCGAGAACCGCGGGATGATCAACAAGGCTTACTACATGCTGCGCGTCGAGGGTTAATCGATGAAACTCAATGATCTGAGTCCAGCGCCGGGTTCCCGTCGCGAGAAGCATCGTCCGGGTCGTGGTATCGGTAGTGGTTTGGGTAAGACTGGTGGCCGTGGTCACAAAGGTCAAACCTCCCGCTCCGGTGGCACCATCGCTCCAGGCTTTGAAGGCGGTCAACAGCCGCTGCACCGTCGTCTGCCGAAATTCGGCTTCGTTTCCCTGAAAGCCATGGACCGCGCCGAAGTGCGTCTGTCCGAGCTGGCCAAAGTGGAAGGCGACGTTGTCACCGTGCAATCCTTGAAGGATGCCAACGTGATTAACCAGAACGTACAGCGTGTGAAAATCATGCTGTCGGGCGAAGTTACTCGCGCGGTCACCATCAAGGGTATCGCAGCCACCAAAGGTGCGCGTGCGGCTATCGAAGCAGCTGGCGGCAAGTTCGAGGAATAAATGGCTAAGCAAGGTGCTCTCTCTTCGCTCGGCAAAGGCGGGATGTCTGAACTTTGGGCTCGTCTGCGTTTTCTGTTCCTGGCGATCATCGTCTATCGGATAGGCGCACACATCCCAGTTCCAGGTATCAACCCGGACCGGCTGGCGGAACTGTTTCGACAGAATGAGGGGACCATTCTTAGCTTGTTCAACATGTTTTCCGGCGGCGCGCTGGAGCGGATGAGCATCTTTGCACTGGGGATCATGCCGTACATTTCGGCATCGATCATCATGCAGCTGATGACCGCCGTGAGCCCGCAGCTGGAGCAGTTGAAGAAGGAAGGTGAAGCTGGCCGTCGCAAGATCAGCCAGTACACCCGCTACGGCACCGTAATCCTGGCGCTGGTCCAGGCCATTGGCATGTCCATTGGTCTGGCCGGTCAGGGCGTGGCGTTTTCTGCTGACTTTGGCTTCCATTTCGTCGCGGTCTCCACGTTTGTGGCTGGCGCGATGTTCATGATGTGGCTGGGTGAGCAGATCACAGAGCGCGGTGTAGGCAACGGTATCTCGATGTTGATCTTCGCAGGTATCGTCGCCGGTCTTCCGAGAGCAATCGGGCAGTCTTTCGAGTCTGCACGTACAGGCGATATCAACATTTTCGCTCTGGTCGCTATCGGTTTGCTGGCAGTAGCGATTATCGGTTTTGTGGTGTTCATTGAGCGTGGTCAGCGTCGTATCGCCGTTCACTACGCCAAGCGTCAGCAGGGCCGCAAGGTCTTCGCTGCGCAGACCAGCCACTTGCCGCTGAAAGTGAACATGGCGGGCGTTATTCCTGCCATTTTCGCGAGCAGCATCTTGCTGTTCCCGGCTTCGCTGGGTGCCTGGTTCGGTCAGTCCGAAGGTATGGGCTGGTTGCAGGACATCTCGCAGTCGATCGCTCCTGGTCAGCCGTTGAATATTCTGCTGTTTAGTGCAGGGATTATTTTCTTCTGCTTCTTCTATACGGCGTTGATGTTCAATCCGAAAGACGTAGCGGAGAACCTGAAGAAGTCCGGTGCCTTTATTCCGGGCATCCGTCCAGGTGAGCAGTCGGCGCGCTACATTGATGGCGTTCTGACCCGCTTGACCATGTTCGGTGCTCTTTATATGACGGCCGTCTGTCTGCTTCCCCAGTTCCTGGTGGTTGCTGCAAACGTTCCGTTCTACCTTGGCGGGACCTCGTTGCTGATTGTGGTAGTGGTTGTGATGGACTTCATGTCCCAAGTACAATCGCACCTCGTTTCGCACCAGTACGAATCCCTGATGAAGAAAGCCAACCTGAAAGGCTACGGTGGCAGCGGTTTGCTGCGCTGATAGACCCTTAAGGTTCGAGGAGTTGGTGATGAAAGTTCGTGCATCGGTGAAAAAGCTGTGCCGTAACTGCAAGATTATTCGCCGCGAAGGTGTTGTTCGAGTAATTTGCAGTGCGGAACCACGTCACAAGCAGCGCCAAGGCTGAGTGTGATTTGCGCTACAAACCCAGCAGCTAGTGCGCTGCTGGGTTGATTATTTGTTTCTACAGCGATATTATCTCGCGCCCTATTTCTTGGCTTCCGGGGCGTAGGTAGCTGTCAATTGGAGTCCCACTGAATGGCCCGTATTGCAGGCGTCAACATTCCAGATAACAAGCACACTGTTATCTCGCTGACCTACATCTATGGTGTTGGTCGCACTACTGCACAGAAAATCTGTGTAGAGACTGGGGTCAACCCAGCCGCAAAGATCAAGGATCTGAGCGACGAGCAGGTTGAATCGCTGCGTACTGAAGTTGCGAAGTACATCACCGAAGGTGATCTGCGCCGTGACATCAACATGAAAATCAAGCGGTTGATGGACCTGGGTTGCTACCGCGGCCTGCGTCATCGTCGGGGTCTGCCAGTACGCGGTCAGCGTACCAAGACCAACGCGCGTACCCGTAAGGGCCCGCGTAAGCCGATCCGCAAGTAATCGCACCAGCGAATCGACAGGAATTTAGAAATGGCAAAACCTGCTGCTCGTCCTCGTAAAAAAGTCAAAAAGACAGTGGTTGATGGCATCGCCCACATCCATGCGTCTTTTAACAACACCATCGTGACCATCACCGATCGTCAAGGTAACGCTCTGTCCTGGGCTACCTCCGGCGGTTCGGGTTTCCGCGGTTCTCGCAAGTCCACCCCGTTCGCTGCTCAAGTAGCTGCTGAGCGTGCTGGTCAAGCTGCGCTGGAATATGGTCTGAAGAACCTCGACGTCAACGTCAAGGGTCCAGGTCCAGGTCGTGAGTCCGCTGTTCGTGCTTTGAACGGTTGTGGCTATAAGATCGCCAGCATCACCGACGTGACGCCAATCCCGCATAACGGGTGCCGTCCGCCGAAGAAGCGCCGCGTGTAATCAGGAGACAGATAAATGGCACGTTACATTGGTCCAAAATGCAAACTGTCTCGTCGTGAAGGCACCGATCTGTTCCTGAAGAGCGGCGTTCGCGCTCTGGAATCGAAGTGCAACATCGAAGCAGCCCCAGGTATCCACGGCCAGCGCCGTGGCCGTCAGTCCGACTACGGCACCCAGCTGCGCGAGAAACAAAAAGTACGTCGCATCTATGGCGTTCTCGAGCGTCAGTTCAGCGGTTACTACAAGGAAGCAGCCTCCAAGAAGGGTGCTACCGGCGAGAACCTGCTGCAGCTGCTCGAATGCCGTCTGGATAACGTCGTTTATCGTATGGGCTTTGGCGCTACTCGTGCCGAATCCCGTCAGCTGGTTTCGCACAAAGCGATCAGCATCAACGGCAAGACTGTAAACATTCCGTCCTACCAAGTTCGTCCGGGTGACGTGGTCGCGGTTCGCGAGAAGTCGATGAACCAGCTGCGCATTGTTCAAGCCCTTGAACTGTGCGCCCAGCGTGGCCGCGTTGAGTGGGTAGATGTGGATGCTGCCAAGAAGTCGGGCGTTTTCAAGAACGTTCCTGCTCGCAGCGACCTGTCCGCCGACATCAACGAAAGCCTGATTGTCGAGCTCTACTCCAAGTAAGGGCTAGAAAATAGGTGCATCCATGCAGATTTCGGTAAATGAGTTCCTGACGCCCCGCCACATCGATGTGCAGGTCGTCAGTCCAACCCGCGCTAAAATCACGCTCGAGCCTCTCGAGCGTGGCTTTGGCCATACCCTGGGCAACGCGCTGCGCCGCATCCTGTTGTCCTCTATGCCTGGCTGTGCAGTAGTCGAGGCCGAGATTGACGGTGTACTCCACGAGTACTCGGCAATCGAAGGTGTACAGGAAGACGTCATTGAAATCCTGTTGAACCTGAAAGGCCTGGCTATCAAACTGCACGGTCGTGACGAAGTTACGCTGACCTTGTCGAAAAAGGGTTCGGGGGTGGTTACCGCTGCCGATATTCAGCTGGATCATGATGTCGAGATCGTTAACCCCGATCACGTAATCGCTAACCTGGCGTCTAACGGCGCCCTGAACATGAAGCTCACCGTAGCTCGTGGTCGTGGTTATGAGCCGGCCGATTCGCGTCAGAGCGATGAAGACGAAAGCCGCAGCATTGGTCGCTTGCAGCTTGACTCTTCGTTCAGCCCGGTTCGCCGTATCGCATACGTGGTGGAAAACGCCCGTGTCGAGCAGCGTACCAACCTGGACAAGCTGGTTATTGATCTGGAAACCAACGGTACCCTGGATCCTGAAGAGGCTATCCGTCGTGCTGCAACCATCCTGCAACAGCAGTTGGCTGCGTTCGTCGACCTCAAAGGTGACAGCGAACCTGTGGTAGTCGAACAGGAAGACGAGATCGATCCGATCCTGCTTCGTCCGGTTGACGATCTGGAATTGACCGTGCGTTCGGCCAACTGCCTTAAGGCGGAGAACATTTACTACATCGGCGATCTGATTCAGCGCACCGAAGTAGAACTGTTGAAGACTCCGAACCTGGGCAAGAAGTCCCTGACTGAAATCAAGGACGTTCTGGCCTCCCGTGGTCTGTCCCTCGGCATGCGCCTCGACAACTGGCCGCCTGCAAGTCTTAAGAAAGACGACAAGGCGACTGCCTGATCGTCGTAATCACCGAACGTAGTGTTTGGTAAGGAATGAATCATGCGTCATCGTAAAAGTGGACGTCACCTGAGCCGTACCAGCTCTCACCGCAAGGCTATGTTCCAGAACATGGCGGTGTCGCTGTTCGAGCACGAGCTGATCAAAACTACCCTGCCAAAAGCCAAGGAACTGCGCCGCGTTGCCGAGCCGCTGATCACCCTGGCCAAGGAAGACAGCGTAGCTAACCGTCGTCTGGCTTTCGATCGTACCCGTTCGAAAGAAATCGTCGGCAAGCTGTTCAACGATCTGGGCAAGCGCTATGCCACCCGTCAGGGCGGCTACCTGCGTATCCTCAAGTGCGGCTTCCGCGCTGGCGATAACGCACCAATGGCGTACGTCGAGCTGGTTGATCGTCCTGTCGGTGGCTCGGTAGAAGCTGCTGAATAAGACGTCAGTCTGAAACAAGAAACCGGGCCTAGTGCCCGGTTTTTTGTGTCTGCATGTATTGAAACAATCTATTGATCCAAGTCAGGTAATGAATTTGTTGCTGTCATAGTTCTGGTCGATACTCATTCCAGGCCGATTAGCCGGCAGTTTGAGACCGTAAGGACCGATAGGGAGATAGCGCATGAGCCAGACCAAGACACTGACCACCGCCAGCGGTGCACCGGTTGCCGATAACCAGAACTCACGCTCCGCAGGGCCGCGGGGGCCGTTGTTGCTGGATGACTTCCACCTGCTTGAAAAACTCGCCCACTTCAACCGCGAGAACATCCCTGAGCGTCGTGTACACGCCAAGGGCTCGGGGGCCTATGGCACCTTCACGGTAACCCGGGATATCACCCGATACAGTTACGCCAAGCTGTTCAGCACTGTCGGCAAGCAGACCGAAACCTTCCTGCGCTTCTCTACCGTGGGTGGTGAGCGTGGTTCGGCGGATACCGAGCGTGATCCGCGTGGTTTCGCCCTGAAGTTCTATACCGAGGAAGGTAACTGGGACATCGTCGGCAACAACACCCCGGTGTTCTTCATTCGTGATCCGCTGAAATTCCCCGACTTTATCCACACCCAGAAACGTCTGCCGCAAAGCAACCTGAAAAGTGCGCAGGCGATGTGGGACTTCTGGTCGCATTCGCCTGAAGCGCTGCACCAGGTCACCATTCTGTTTTCCGACCGCGGCATTCCAGACGGTTACCGTCACATGCACGGGTTTGGCAGCCACACTTACAGCTTGATCAACGCTCAGGGCCAGCGCACCTGGGTCAAGTGGCACTTCAAGACCAAGCAGGGCATCAAGAACCTGGCGCCCGCCGAGGCGGCCCGTCTGGCTGGTACTGATCCTGATTACGCTCAGCGTGACCTGTTCGAAGCCATCGAGCGCGGCGACTTCCCGAAATGGGCGGTGTGCATCCAGGTGATGAGCGAAGAAGAGGCGGCCAGCCGCGACGAGAACCCCTTTGACGTGACCAAGACCTGGTCGCAGAAGGATTACCCGTTGATCGAAGTCGGCGAGCTGGAACTGAACCGCAACCCGCTCAACTACTTCGCCGAAGTCGAGCAGGCTGCATTCGGGCCGAGCAATATGGTTCCAGGTGTCGGTTTGTCGCCCGACCGTATGCTCCAGGGCCGCGTATTCGCCTATGCAGACGCCCACCGCTATCGCGTTGGTACCAACCATCAGCAATTGCCGGTAAACGCCCCACGCAGCCCGGTGAACACCTACCAGCGTGACGGCAGCATGGCGTTTGGCAGCAATGGTGGTGCGACACCGAACTACGAACCGAACAGTTACGGCAATGCGCCGAAGCAGGCGCCGCAGTTTGCCGAGCCTGCACTGGAGCTCAATGGTGTGGCTGATCGTTACGATCATCGCGAAGACACCGATTACTACAGCCACGCCGGTGCACTGTTCCGCTTGATGAACGCCGAGCAGAAGGCCCTGTTGATCAACAACATTGCCGGGGCCATGGCCGGGGTTTCCGAAGATGTCGTTCAGCGTCAGTTGCAGCACTTCTTCAAGGCCGATCCGGCCTATGGAGAAGGGATTGCCAAGGCTTTGGGCATAAATCTCGCCTAAGTCGAAGTGATAAGAAGAACCGCCCTCATTTGGGCGGTTTTTCAATGAATATCACTACCGTTTACCTGCTTTTTTGCACATTTATGCCCGATTCCAAGTGACCTTCCGGGCATCCTGGTTCAAACTATAACTTTCACACAGGGAGAGGCAGGGCGATGCAAGGTCACCCGGACGTAATCGATTATCTCAACACGTTGCTGACGGGCGAACTGGCGGCACGTGACCAATATTTCATCCATTCGCGGATGTACGAAGACTGGGGCTTGAGCAAGCTCTACGAGCGTATCAACCACGAGATGGAAGAAGAGACCCAGCACGCTGATGCCCTGATGCGTCGTATCCTCATGCTCGAAGGTACTCCACGCATGCGCCCGGATGACCTGGACGTTGGCGCAACCGTGCCGGAAATGATCGCTGCCGACCTGCGCCTGGAGTACAAGGTGCGCGCCGCACTGTGCAAAGGCATCGAGCTGTGCGAACTGCACAAGGACTACATCAGCCGTGACATCCTGCGCCTGCAACTGGCCGACACTGAAGAAGATCACACCTACTGGCTGGAAAAGCAGCAAGGTCTGATCAAGTCCATCGGCCTGGAGAACTACCTGCAGTCGCAGATGTAATTTTCCCGGAACAAAAAGAAGCCCCGCCAGTGCGGGGCTTTTTTGTTTCGATCGGTGGGAGCGGGCTTGCCCCGCGATGTGATAGACACACCGTTATCGCGGGGCAAGCCCGCTCCCACGTCACGCGCGATCGCGCTCCAACAGCGGTTTGAGGTAGTAGCCTGTATACGACTGCTTCATCTCGGCGACTTCTTCCGGTGTGCCGCAGCCAATGATCTGCCCACCCTTGGAGCCACCCTCGGGGCCCAGGTCGACAATCCAGTCGGCAGTCTTGATCACATCCAGGTTGTGCTCGATCACCACCACGGTGTTGCCGTGGTCGCGCAGGCGGTGCAGTACATCGAGCAACTGCTGGATATCTGCGAAATGCAGACCTGTTGTCGGCTCGTCGAGGATGTACAGGGTCTTGCCGGTATCGCGCTTGGACAGCTCGCGCGACAACTTGACCCGCTGTGCTTCACCACCGGAGAGAGTGGTCGCCGACTGCCCCAGTTTGATGTACGACAGGCCGACATCCATCAGTGTCTGTAGTTTGCGCGCCAGCGCCGGCACCGCGTCGAAGAACACGCGGGCTTCCTCGATGGTCATTTCCAGGACCTCGTGGATGTTCTTGCCCTTGTACTTGATCTCCAGGGTTTCGCGGTTGTAACGCTTGCTCTTGCACACGTCGCAGGGCACGTAGATGTCAGGCAGGAAGTGCATCTCGACCTTGATCAGACCGTCGCCCTGGCAGGCCTCGCAGCGTCCGCCTTTGACGTTGAAAGAGAAGCGTCCCGGACCGTAGCCACGGGAACGGGATTCCGGCACGCCGGAGAACAGCTCACGGATCGGGGTGAACAGGCCAGTGTAGGTCGCCGGGTTCGAGCGTGGCGTACGGCCGATCGGGCTCTGGTCGATATCCACGACCTTGTCCAGGTGTTGCAGGCCGTCACAGCTGTCATGCGGCGCCGCCTCGAGGGTACTGGCGCCATTCAGGGCCGTGGCACTGAGGGGGAACAGCGTGTTGTTGATCAGGGTCGACTTGCCCGAGCCGGAAACACCGGTCACGCAGGTCAGCAGGCCGATCGGGATCTCCAAGTCGACATTCTGCAAGTTGTTACCACGCGCACCCTTGAGCTTGAGCGAGAGCTTCTTGTTGCGTGGCGTGCGCTTGGCCGGTACGGCAATTTTCACCCGCCCGGACAGATATTTGCCGGTCAGCGAATCAGGATGGGCCATAACATCGGCCGGTGTGCCTTCGGCAACGATCTGACCGCCATGCACACCGGCACCCGGGCCGATATCCACGACGTAGTCGGCCAGGCGAATGGCATCTTCGTCGTGTTCGACGACGATCACCGTGTTACCGATATCGCGCAGGTGGTTGAGGGTAGCCAGCAGACGGTCATTGTCGCGTTGATGCAGGCCGATGGACGGCTCGTCGAGGATGTACATGACCCCGACCAGGCCGGCGCCGATCTGGCTGGCCAGGCGGATACGCTGGGCCTCACCGCCGGACAGGGTATCGGCGCTACGGTCGAGGGTCAGGTAGTCGAGGCCGACATTGACCAGGAACTGCAGGCGCTCACAGATTTCCTTGAGAATCTTGTCGGCAATTTCACCGCGACGCCCTGTCAGTTTCAGCCCGCCGAAGTAGGTACTGGCATCACCGATTGGCAGGTTGGTCACCGCCGGCAGAGTCTTTTCACCGACCCAGACGTGCCGCGCCTCACGGCGCAAGCGCGTGCCACGGCAATCCGGGCAGGGCTGGGTGCTGAGGAACTTGGCCAGCTCTTCGCGCACGGTCGCCGACTCGGTCTCGCGGTAGCGCCGCTCCAGGTTCGGCACGATGCCTTCGAACGGGTGCGAACGCTTGACGATATCGCCGCGGTCGTTGAGGTACTTGAAGTCGACGTTCTGCTTGCCGCTGCCATGCAGGATGATTTTCTGCTGTTCGACCGGCAGCTCGCCGAAGGGCACTTCGAGACTGAAGTCATAGTGCGCGGCCAGTGAGCCGAGCATCTGGAAGTAATAAACGTTGCGCCGGTCCCAGCCGCGAATCGCACCTTCAGCCAGGGTCAGTTCGCTATTGACCAGGCGTTTGGTATCGAAGAACTGTTTGACCCCCAGCCCGTCACAGGTCGGGCAGGCGCCTGCCGGGTTGTTGAAGGAGAACAGCTTGGGTTCCAGCTCGCTGATGGCATGGCCGCAGATCGGGCAGGCGAAGCGCGCCGAGAAGATCATCTCCTCGAACGGGTCGTCATCCATCGAGCCGACCAGGGCAATACCGTCAGCCAGCTTCAGCGCGGTTTCGAAGGATTCGGCCAAGCGCTGCTGGAGGTCCTCGCGGACCTTGAAACGGTCGACCACCACTTCGATGGTGTGCTTTTTCTGTTTATCCAGCTTGGGCAGTTCATCAAGCTCGAACAGCTTGCCGTTGACCCGCGCACGGACGAAACCCTGGGCGCGCAGTTCATCGAAGACGGCCAGGTGTTCGCCCTTGCGTTCGCGAATCACCGGGGCCAGCAGCATCAGCTTGCTGCCTTCGGGCTGGGCCAGCACCAGATCGACCATCTGGCTGACGGTCTGCGCCTCCAGCGGAATGTCGTGGTCCGGGCAGCGCGGGGTACCGACGCGGGCGTAGAGCAGGCGCAGGTAGTCATAGATCTCGGTGATGGTGCCGACAGTCGAGCGCGGGTTGTGCGAGGTTGACTTCTGCTCGATGGAAATCGCTGGCGACAGTCCTTCGATGGTGTCGACGTCAGGCTTTTCCATCATCGACAGGAACTGCCGGGCATACGCCGACAGCGACTCGACATAGCGGCGCTGGCCTTCGGCGTACAGGGTATCGAAGGCCAGCGACGACTTGCCGGAACCGGACAGGCCGGTGATAACGATCAGCTTGTCCCGGGGCAGGGTCAGGTCGATGTTCTTCAGGTTGTGGGTCCGTGCCCCACGAATCAGGATCTTGTCCACTGCGGCCTCGCTTGGCGGGCATAAACGGTTGAGTATACGGCTCCCTGCCAGTACGCGGCAAAGCGTCACGTATATGCCGTTACGCGATCGGACTGGTAGAATCGCCGCCGGTTCACACGAGGTTTATCCATGCACGATCCCCACAGCGAACGCATGAGTGGCAGCGAAACCCGCGCCGCAGGCGGCCTGGCCCTGGTGTTCGCCTTCCGTATGCTGGGCATGTTCATGGTCCTGCCGGTGCTGGCGACCTATGGCATGGACCTGGCTGGCGCCACGCCGGCGCTGATTGGCCTGGCCATTGGTGCCTATGGCCTGACCCAGGCATTCCTGCAGATTCCGTTCGGGGTCATTTCCGATCGCATCGGTCGTCGTCCGGTGATCTACCTGGGCCTGGTGATCTTTGCCCTGGGCAGCGTGCTGGCGGCCCAGGCTGATTCGATCTGGGGGGTGATTGCCGGACGTATCCTGCAAGGTGCCGGGGCGATTTCGGCGGCAGTGATGGCGCTGCTTTCGGACCTTACCCGCGAGCAACACCGAACCAAAGCCATGGCCATGATCGGCATGAGCATCGGTTTGTCGTTTGCCGTGGCCATGGTGGTTGGCCCCTTGCTGACCCGTGCCTTCGGCTTGTCCGGGCTGTTCCTGGCCACGGCCGCCATGGCGGTGGTCGGCATCGCCCTGATCGCCTTTGTCGTGCCGGCGTCCCACGGCGCCTTGCAACACCGCGAGTCTGGCGTCGCCAAGCAAGCCCTGGGGCCGACCTTGCGTCATCCCGACCTGCTGCGCCTGGATGTCGGCATCTTCGTCCTGCATGCGATCCTGATGGCCAGCTTCGTCGCCTTGCCCCTGGCCTTGGTCGAGCGCGGCGGCCTGCCCAAGGAAGAGCATTGGTGGGTGTACCTGACGGCTTTGCTGGTCTCATTTTTTGCAATGATCCCGTTCATCATCTACGGCGAAAAAAAGCGCAAGATGAAACGTGTCCTGCTGGGTGCGGTCAGTGTTTTGGTGCTGACCGAGCTGTATTTCTGGCTGTCGGCAGACAACTTGCACGAACTGGTGATAGGCACCGTGATATTCTTTACTGCCTTCAACCTGCTGGAGGCATCCTTGCCTTCGCTGGTGAGCAAGGTGTCGCCCGCCGGCGGCAAGGGCACGGCCATGGGGGTGTACTCCACCAGCCAGTTCCTTGGCGCCGCGCTGGGAGGAATTCTCGGTGGCTGGTTGTTCCAGCACGGTGGCCTGAGTACGGTGTTCCTGGGCTGTGCAGCCTTATGTGCAGTGTGGTGGATCGTTGCCCTGAGCATGCGTGAGCCGCCGTACGTGACCAGCCTGCGCATGCCGTTGTCGGCCGAGGCGGTCCGCGAAGCGGGACTGACCGAACGGCTGTTGGCCGTACCGGGTGTGACCGACGCAGTGGTGGTGGCCGATGAGTCCGCCATCTATATCAAACTTGATACACAAATTTTGGATCGCACGACCCTAGAGCGCCTGGTAAACCCGGCCTCCGCAGCGTGCGAAGCCTAGGAGAACGTTATGGCCCGTGGGGTTAACAAAGTCATTCTGGTCGGTACTTGCGGTCAGGATCCCGAAGTCCGCTACCTGCCCAACGGTAACGCCGTGACCAACCTGAGCCTGGCTACCAGCGAGCAGTGGACCGACAAGCAAACCGGCCAGAAGGTCGAGCGCACCGAGTGGCACCGCGTTTCGATGTTCGGCAAGGTTGCCGAGATCGCCGGCGAGTACCTGCGCAAAGGTTCGCAGGTCTACATCGAAGGCAAACTGCAGACCCGCGAGTGGGAAAAAGACGGCATCAAGCGTTACACCACTGAAATCATCGTCGACATGCAGGGCACCATGCAGCTGCTCGGCGGTCGTCCGCAGAACCAGGACGGTTCTCAGCAGCAGGGCGGCAACAACTACAACCAGGCGCCACGCCAACAGGCTCCGCGTCCACAGCAGTCGGCACCGCAGCAGCGCCCAGCGCCGCAACAGGCTGCTCCACAGCCGGCTCCGGATTTCGACAGCTTTGATGATGATATTCCGTTCTGATTCATGGCGCTGACCGCTACATCCACAAAACGCCCGGTGCCTCGCACTGGGCGTTTTGCTTTATGCCTGACCAGGGCGTGGCAATGTGCCGCTAGTCCACCTTCATCGCGCTTCCTGAAATCTTGACTACAGTATCAACTGGCGCCTGCAGTAAAAGTCGCCACCGTGATCGTTCAAGAGACGCCGGCAACGTCCCGCGCGTCCACCACCTGATCAGGAGTGCACGATGGATCTCAACCGTCGGCAGTTCTTCAAGGTCGCCGCTATCGGCCTTGGAGGTTCGAGCCTGGCTGCGTTGGGCATGGCCCCGACACCGGCCTTCGCCGAGCAGGTGCGTCACTTCAAGCTGGCGCATACCAAAGAAACCCGCAACACCTGTCCTTATTGCTCGGTTGGCTGTGGCTTGATCATGTACAGCCAGGGTGATGCGGCCAAGAACGTTGCGCAGAACATCATCCATATCGAAGGCGATGCCGACCATCCGGTGAACCGCGGCACGCTGTGCCCGAAAGGCGCCGGTCTGCTCGACTTTATCCACAGCCCCAACCGCCTGCAGTATCCACAGGTACGCAAGCCGGGCAGCAAGGAATGGACGCAGGTGTCCTGGGATGAGGCGCTGGATCGCATCGCCGATCTGATGAAGACCGATCGCGACGCCAACTTCATCGAGAAAAACGCCCAGGGCCAGACGGTCAATCGCTGGTTGAGCGTCGGCTTTCTGGCCGCTTCGGCTTCCTCCAACGAAGCCGGCTACATGACCCACAAGGTCGTTCGCAGTCTTGGCATGCTGGGGTTCGATAACCAGGCACGTGTCTGACATGGCCCGACGGTGGCAAGTCTTGCCCCGACGTACGGCCGTGGAGCCATGACCAATCACTGGACCGATATCGCCAACGCGAATCTGATCCTGGTGATGGGGGGCAACGCTGCAGAAGCCCATCCCTGTGGCTTCAAATGGGTGACCGAGGCCAAGGCGCACAACCAGGCCCGGCTGATCGTGGTCGACCCGCGTTTTACCCGAACCGCTTCGGTGGCCGACTATTACGCGCCGATCCGCACCGGCACGGATATCGCCTTCATGGGCGGGCTGATCAATTACCTGCTGACCGAAGACAAGATTCAGCACGAATACGTACGCAACTACACCGACGTGGCGTTCATCGTCAAAGCCGGTTATGGCTTTGAAGATGGTCTGTTCAGTGGCTACGATGCCGACAAACGCAGCTACACCGACAAGTCCGGCTGGGGTTACGAGCTCGGTGAAGACGGCTTTGCCAAGGTCGATCCGACCCTGCAGGATCCGCGTTGCGTCTACCAGCTGATGAAGCAGCACTACAGCCGCTACACGCCGGAGCTGGCCAGCCAGATCTGTGGCATGCCGGTGGACAGCATGCGCAAGGTCTGGGAAGAGATCGCCACCTGCTCGCAACCGGGCAAGACCATGACGATCCTCTATGCCCTGGGCTGGACCCAGCACTCGATCGGCTCGCAGATCATCCGCAGTGCGGCCATGGTCCAGTTGCTGCTGGGCAACGTCGGCATGCCCGGTGGCGGGGTCAACGCCCTGCGCGGCCACTCCAATATCCAGGGGCTGACCGACCTGGGGCTGTTGTCCAACCTGCTGCCGGGCTACCTGACCCTGCCGTCGGATGCCGAGCAGGACTACGACACCTACATCGCCAAACGCGCGCCGAAGCCGCTGCGTCCGGGGCAGCTGTCCTACTGGCAGAACTACGGCAAGTTCCATGTCAGCCTGATGAAGGCCTGGTATGGCGCCAACGCCACCGCCGAGAACCATTGGGGCTTTGATTACCTGCCGAAGCTGGATATCCCGGGCTACGACGTGTTGAAGATGTTCGACATGATGGCCAAGGAGCAGGTCAACGGTTACTTCTGCCAGGGCTTCAACCCGATTGCCGCCTTGCCTGACAAGAACCGTGTCACCGCCGCGTTGAGCAAGCTCAAGTGGCTGGTGGTGATGGACCCGCTGGCGACCGAGACCTCGGAGTTCTGGCGCAACGCCGGGCCGTACAACGATGTCGATACAGCGAACGTGCAGACTGAAGTCATTCGCCTGCCCACTACCTGCTTTGCCGAGGAAGACGGCTCGCTGGTCAACAGCAGCCGCTGGCTGCAATGGCACTGGAAGGGCGCGGAAGGGCCGGGTCAGGCCCGAACCGACGTGTGGATCATGAGCGCTCTGTTCCTGCGCCTGCGCGAGCGTTACCAGCGCGAGGGTGGGGCCTGGGCCGAGTCGATCCTCAAGCTCAACTGGCCGTACAAGGTAGCGCACGAGCCGACCCCGGAAGAAATCGCCAAGGAGTTCAGCGGTTACGCGGTATCCGATGTCACCGATGCCAGCGGCGCGACCATCAAGGCCGGGCAGCAACTGGCCGCCTTCGCCCAGCTCAAGGACGATGGCAGTACGGCTTCCGGCTGCTGGATTTTCTGTGGCAGCTGGACCGAGCAGGGCAACCAGATGGCCCGGCGCGATAACTCCGATCCGTTCGGCATGAAGCAGAACCTCGGTTGGGCCTGGGCGTGGCCGGCGAACCGGCGGATTCTCTACAACCGGGCATCGGCTGATGTGCAGGGCAAACCCTGGTCGCCGAACAAACGGCTGGTGTGGTGGAACGGTAAAGCCTGGGGCGGTACCGACGTACCGGACTTCAAGGCCGACGTGGCGCCGGAAGCGGGGATGAACCCGTTCATCATGAACCCAGAGGGCGTGGCGCGTTTCTTTGCTCTGGACAAGATGGCCGAAGGGCCGTTCCCGGAGCACTACGAGCCGTTCGAAACGCCCATTGGGGTCAACCCGTTGCACCCGAACAACAAGAAGGCCACCAGCAACCCGGCAGGCAGGGTGTTCGATTCGGTATGGGACACCCTGGGGCAAGCCAAGGACTTCCCCTACGCCGCTACCACCTACCGGTTGACCGAGCACTTCCACTTCTGGACCAAGCATTGCCCGATCAACGCCGTGACCCAGCCGGAGCAGTTTGTCGAAATCGGCGAGGTACTGGCCAAGGAGAAGGGCATCGCCGCCGGCGACCGGGTGCGCGTCAGCAGCAAGCGTGGGCATATCGAGGCGGTAGCGGTGGTGACCAAGCGGATTCGTCCGTTGCAGGTCAACAACCAGACCGTGCACCAGATCGGTATTCCGTTGCACTGGGGCTTTACCGGGGTGACCCGGCATGGCTACCTGACCAACACCCTGGTGCCGTTCCTCGGTGACGGCAATACGCAAACGCCGGAATCCAAGTCGTTCCTGGTCAACGTGGAGAAAATCTGATGGCTAGCCAAGACATCATCGCCCGTTCGGCCACCACCACGGCGCCGCCGTCGATCCGCCAGCAGGAGGAGGTGGCCAAGCTGATCGACACCACCAAGTGCATCGGTTGCAAGGCCTGCCAGGTCGCGTGTTCGGAATGGAACGAGTTGCGTGACGAGGTGGGGCACAGCTACGGCACTTACGATAACCCGCATGACCTGGGGGCCGAGACCTGGACCCTGATGCGCTTCACCGAGCATGAAAATGCCGACGGTAACCTGGAGTGGTTGATCCGCAAGGACGGCTGCATGCACTGCGCCGAGCCCGGTTGCCTGAAGGCCTGCCCGAGCCCAGGCGCGATCATCCAGCACGCCAACGGCATCGTCGACTTCAACCAGGACCACTGCATCGGTTGCGGTTACTGCATCACTGGTTGCCCGTTCAACATTCCGCGGATTTCGCAGAAGGATCACAAGGCCTACAAGTGCACCTTGTGTTCCGACCGCGTCGCGGTAGGGCTGGAGCCCGCCTGTGTGAAGACCTGCCCGACCGGGGCAATCGTGTTCGGCAGCAAGGAGGACATGAAGGAGCACGCCGCCGAGCGCATTGTCGACCTCAAGTCGCGGGGCTTCGACAACGCCGGCTTGTATGACCCGGATGGTGTCGGCGGTACTCATGTGATGTACGTGCTGCACCACGCCGATCAACCGAAGCTGTACGCGGGCCTGCCGGACCAGCCGGTGATCAGCCCGCTGGTTGGGCTGTGGAAAGGGGTGAGCAAACCGCTGGCGCTGCTGGCCATGGGCGCGGCGGTGCTGGCCGGGTTCTTCCACTATGTGCGCATTGGCCCGAACCGGGTCGAGGAGGACGAGCACCCGAGTGCGCCGGATACCAGCGTGCATGTGGTCGACCCTGCTGTGCATGTGTTTGACCCGCACAAACCGGGTGGGCAAGGGGAGGAGCGGCCATGAAAGACAAACCCATCCTGCGCTACAACGCCAACGAGCGCAGCAACCACTGGCTGGTAGCGATCCTGTTCATCATGGCTGCATTGTCGGGGCTGGCGCTGTTTCACCCGGCGCTGTTCTGGCTCAGCCATCTGTTCGGTGGCGGGCCGTGGACGCGCATCTTGCACCCGTTCATCGGTGTGCTGATGTTCGTATTCTTTCTCTTCCTGGTACTGCGCTTCTGGCGGGCGAATTTCTTTATCGCCAATGATCGTCTGTGGCTCAGGCGTATCGACCGGGTGATGCGCAACGAAGAGGAGGGCGTGCCACCTATCGGCAAGTACAACCCCGGGCAGAAGCTGCTGTTCTGGACCCTGCTGCTGTGCATGCTGGTCCTGTTGCTAAGTGGCGTGGTGATCTGGCGCGCCTGGTTCAGCCAGTACTTCGGTATCGGCTCGATCCGCCTGGCGACGTTGCTGCACGCGCTGGCCGCTTTCGTGCTGGTGCTGAGCATCATTGTGCACATCTACGCCGGGGTCTGGATCAAGGGCTCGGTCAGCGCGATGCTGCATGGTTGGGTCAGTCGCGCCTGGGCGAAAAAGCACCATGAACTATGGTATCGGGAAGTGACCCGCGAGGACCCACCAGACTCGCAGATCAGAAAAAAAGGATGACCACTTGAGCACCATTCTTGAACCTGGGCAGATCGAAGCGGCGGCCAGCTCGCCGCCGCTTCTCTATCTGCCGCCAGCGAATCTTTTTACGTTGCGTGCGGCGCGTCTGGACACCCTCGCCGAGGGCAATGCCCTGGGTGACTACCTGCGGCTGATTGCCGACCTGTGCCGAATCCAGCAGAACCTGCTCGATCAACCGCCGGTGGCGGCGCCTGCCGAGACTGAGCGTCAGCGTTTGTGTGTCGAGCACGGTTTGCCGCCGCTGGCTGCCGACAGTCTGGTGCGTGAAGGGCAATGGCTGGCTTATCTTGACGCCTTGTTGCAACGCTACCCGACGCCTGTCAGCGCTGAGTTGCTGGCTGCCGTAAGCGCCTTGAGCGCGTCCAGTGCCGAGCAACGCAAGCTCTGGGGCATCGCCTTGCTGACCGGGCAGTTCAGCGCCGTGCCAGCGGCATTGGTGCCGTTTCTCGGTGCAGCGCTGCAGGCGGCCTGGAGTCATTGGCTGCTGAGCCTGCCGAACACCGAACTCAAGGCTGGCGACAGCCTGTGTCAGTGCCCGGCCTGCGGCTCGCCGCCGATGGCCGGGGTGATCCGCCATCGCGGCAAGTACAACGGCCTGCGCTATCTGGTGTGCTCGCTGTGCGCGTGTGAGTGGCATGTGGTGCGGGTCAAGTGCATCTACTGCGAGCAGAGCAAGGGGCTGACTTATTTCAACCTCGAGGATGATCGCCATGCCGCCGGCAAGGCGCCGCTGCGTGCCGAATGTTGTCCGGGGTGCAAGAGTTATCTGAAGCAGATCTATCTGGAGTGCGACGCTGATGCCGAGGCGCTGTCTGCTGATCTGGCAAGCCTGGCGCTGGATCTGCGCCTGGATCAGGAGGGCTATCAGCGGCTGGCGCCGAATCTGATGCTGGCGCCGGGAGGGGAGTGATCTCAGCGTCTACACTCAGGTTTTGTGTTGCTGCCATCGCGGGGCAAGCCCGCTCCCACAGAGCCCCTTCACCTGTAGGGGCGAGCTTGCCCCGCGAACTGGTCCACCCTGTTGAAGGTAATCTCGTTAATGCCCTCCAACCTCGCCAAACTCCCGATACGCCTGCCCTCCATCGACACCCTGTTGCGCCACCCCGCCTGCCAGCCGCTGATTGAGCGCTATGGGCGCGACGCCGTACTGGCTACTTCGCGCCAGCTGCTCGACGACCTGCGCGATCCGGCCAGACTCGGCCAGCTAGACGGCGCAGAACTGGCTCCGGCAGTGCTTGCCGGACGCGCCGGCGAACGGCTTGCAGCCCAGCACCGCAGCCAGGTACGGCGGGTGTTCAACCTTACCGGTACGGTCCTGCACACCAACCTTGGCCGGGCGCTGCTGCCCGAGGAAGCCATCGACGCGGTGCAAATGGCCGCGCGCTATCCGCTGAACCTTGAATATGACCTGGCCACCGGCAAGCGCGGTGACCGCGATGACCTGATTGAAGGGCTGATCCGTGAGCTGACCGGTGCCGAGGCGGTCACGGTGGTCAACAACAATGCGGCGGCGGTATTGCTGGCACTCAACAGCCTGGGCGCGCGCAAGGAAGGCATCATCTCCCGTGGCGAACTGATCGAGATTGGCGGCGCCTTTCGCATTCCGGACATCATGGCCCGCGCCGGGGTCAAACTGCATGAAGTCGGTACCACCAACCGTACCCATGCCCGCGACTATGAAGCGGCCATCGGCCCACGCAGCGGCCTATTGATGCGGGTGCATTGCAGCAATTACAGCATCCAGGGTTTCACTGCCCAGGTTGCCACCCGGGAGCTGGCGCAACTGGCTCACCAGCATGACTTGCCATTGCTTGAAGACCTGGGCAGCGGCAGCTTGCTTGACCTCACGCGCTGGGGGCTGCCCGCCGAACCGACGGTGCGCCAGGCGCTGGATGATGGCGCGGACATCGTCACCTTCAGTGGCGACAAGCTGCTCGGCGGCCCGCAGGCCGGGATCATCGTCGGGCGCAAGGAACTGATCGCCAAGATCAAGAAGAACCCGCTTAAGCGTGCGCTCAGGGTCGACAAGTTGACCCTCGCGGCGCTGGAAGCGGTATTGGGCTTGTACCGTAACCCCGACCTGCTGGCTGAACGGCTGCCCAGCCTGCGTCTGTTGACCCGTCCCCAGTCTGACATTACGGCCCAGGCCGAACGCCTGGCGCCGCAGCTCGGCCGGGTACTGGGCGCTGACTGGGACGTCGCCGCAGTGCCGGCGCAGAGCATGATCGGCAGCGGCAGCCAGCCGGTGGCCCGTTTACCCAGTGCCGCCCTGTGCCTGCGTCCGCAGCTGTCCAGGCGCCTGCGCGGTCGCAGCCTGCGCAGCCTTGAGGAAGCACTGCGCAAGCTGCCGGTGCCGGTGCTTGGGCGCATCGATGATGACGCCCTGTGGCTGGACTTGCGGCAACTGGATGACGAGGCCGGTTGGCTGGCGCAACTCGCGCAATTGCAGTTGCTGGAGACGATCAGGTGATCGTCGGCACGGCAGGGCACATCGACCATGGCAAGACCTCCTTGCTTGAAGCGCTGACCGGCCAGGCAGGGGATCAGCGCCGGGAAGAGCGCGAACGGGGCATGACCATCGACCTGGGCTATCGCTATGCCAGCCTGGAGGCGGGGGCACCGTTGACCGGTTTCATCGACGTACCTGGCCACGAGCGGTTTATCCACAACATGCTGGCCGGTGCCCAGGGTGTCGATCTGGTGGTGCTGGTGGTGGCCGCGGATGACGGGGTGATGCCGCAGACCCGCGAACACCTGGCGATTGTTCAATTGCTGGGTATCCCCCGGTTGCTGGTGGTTATCAGCAAGTGCGATCGCGTCGAGCCGCGTCGGGTCCGCGAAGTCCAGGCGCAAGTCAGTAGCTTGCTGGAGGCCGGGCCCTATGCTGGCGCTAGGCAATTTCCGCTGTCCAGCATCACCGGCGAGGGGGTCGATGCCCTGCGCCAGGCTTTGATCAATGCCCAGGGCGAGATCCGCGCGCGCAGCCGCCGCGGCGGCTTTCGTCTGGCCATCGATCGCGCTTTCGCGGTGGCCGGTGCCGGTATTGTGGTCACCGGGACCGCGCTCGATGGCCAGGTGCAGTTGGGTGACACTCTGCTCCTGGGCAAGGCTGGAAAGGCGGTGCGGGTACGCGGGCTGCATGCCCAGAACCAGGCGGTGCCCGAGGCATGGGCGGGGCAGCGGGTGGCGTTGAACATCAGCGCCGAGCGCCTGGAACTTGCGCAGATTCACCGCGGCGACTGGCTGCTCGCCGAGTGGCTGCACGGGCCGACCCAACGGGTGGATATCGAACTGCAGTTACTCGCCAGTGAAGTGCGCAGCTTTGCCCATTTCAGTCCGGTGCATGTGCACCTGGGCACCCAGGATGTCAGTGCGCGGGTGGCCTTGTTGCAGGGTGAACATCTACTGCCGGGCGGCCGCATGTTTGCCCAGTTGCAGCTAAACGCACCGCTGCAGGCGGTGCACGGCGACCGCCTGGTGCTGCGCGACCATAGCGCGCAACGCACCCTTGGCGGTGGTCGGGTGCTCGATCCTTTTGCCCCGGCGCGCCAACGGCGCAGCGAGGCACGTCTGGCGCAGTTGCAGGCGCTGGCCAGCGTCGACAGCCTGGAGCAGGCCTTGCCGGCGCTGCTCGCCAACGATGAGGTCGGTCTTGATCCACAACGCCTGGAGCGTCAGTTCAACCGTCTGCGCAGCAGCTGGAAACTGCCGGCAGATGTCCAGGTCATCGCTACGCGTCAGGGCCCGTTGCTGTTCACCGCGGCGCGCTGGCAGGCGCTGAAACAAACCGTGCTAGAGCAGCTGGCGCACTTTCATGAGCAGGAGCCCGATCAGCTCGGCCCCGACCGGGATCGCTTACGCCGCTTTGCCGCCTTGCCGCTGGAGCGTCCGGCCTTCATCAGCCTGCTGGATGAATTGCTCGCCAGTGGTGCAATCGTTGGCAACGGCCCCTGGCTGCATTTGCCCGAACATCAAGTACGCCTGAACGAAGAGGATGAAACGCTATGGCTGCAGTTGCGGCCGCTGCTTGAACAAGGCCGGTTCGATCCGCCCTGGGTGCGTGATCTGGCCAGGTCGCTGGCGCAAGAGGAAGCGCAGGTTCGACTGCTTCTGCGCAAGTTGGCGCGTCTGGGCCAGGTGCACCAGGTGGTGCGCGATCTGTTCTATCCTGAAGCCACAATCCGACAAATGGCAGCTATGCTCTTGCAGCTGGCCAGTGATGACCCGGTGGTGCAGGTGGCGGCCTTTCGTGATGTGCTGGATATCGGCCGCAAACGCAGCATTCAGGTGCTGGAGTATTTTGATCGTATCGGCCTGACCCGGCGCATTGGTGACCGGCGTCAGGTACGGGCCGACAACGCCCTGGCACAATCGCCGGGGCATTGAGTTCAAGGAAGGCAATCGCGCCCGGTGGCGCGGCCGGGCTTCAAACCCGGTTGGGGACGGCAGCCGTTCCCGGGCAGGTTCGACTCCCGCTGCCTTCCGCCATTTTCTACTGCGCCCGTTCCCCGCAAAGGTCGAGGGCGAACCAGTGCTGTGCGGTCGCCACATCCAGTCCGGCACCCAGCAGCGCGAACAGTTTGCCCAGCGCAGCTTCGCGGGTCATGCCGCCGGCTGAGACCAGGCCTGCATCGCGTAGCCGGCTGCCCGCCGCGTAGGTATCGAACTTCACACTGCCTTGCGGGCATTGGCTGATAGCGACCATCAGTACCCCGCGCTGGCGCGCATCACTCAAGACCTGGAGCAAGGCCTGATCATCGGAAGGACCGGTGCCGCTGCCGTAACATTCCAGCACCAGGCCCTTGACGCCACTGTCGATCAACGCCCGCACATGAGCTGCCTGCAGCCCCGGAAAAACCGGTAATACAGCCAGGTTCACCGCAACCCGGGGCTGGCAGTAGGTGAGTACCGCCGGCACCTGTTCGGCCCGTTGACTCTCGCGATGCCGCGGGAGTGCGGCAAAGGCATCGAAGGCTTCGCTGCGCAGCTTGCTGGTGCGCGCGCCATGCAACAACTGGCCTGCGAAATACAGGTGCACGCCGTTCTCGACACCCGTCTCGAACAGGCTCAAGGCCCCGCACAGATTGCTCCAGGCGTCGCTGTCCGCGGCGCCCGCCGGCAACATCGAACCGGTCAGTACCACCGGGACTTCCAGCCCGAGCAGCAGGAATGACAGGGCCGCTGCGCTGTAGGCCAGGGTGTCGGTGCCGTGCAGTACGAGGATGCCGTCGTGGCCATCCTTCTTCACGGCTTCGACAATCGCATCGCACATCGCCAGCCAGTTGGCCTGCTGCATGTTGGCGCTGTCGAGCAGCGGCGACAGTTCACGCAAGGTCCAGCGGATGCCTGGCGAATCGGGGTGAGCCGCCAGGTAGTCGCGCATGCGCGCCTCGAAACCACCGCCTGGCGCCAGGCCTTGCGGTGTTTCGAGCATGCCGATGGTGCCTCCGGTGTAGAGCACCAGCAGGTTGTTGACGGCGCGCATGTCAGTTCTGCGGCTGCGCGACAGCGGCGCCGGTTGCAGGCTTGGGCTCAGTCTGCGGATTGACCGGCCAGGCCTGCAGATCCAGATCCAGGTCGCTGAACTTGCGCGCATCAAACACTGGTTGCTTGATACCGGCTTTGCGTTGCTCGTCGTAGTCGCGCATTACCCGCAGGCCGATCTTGAACAGCAGGGCCAGGGCAATCAGGTTGACGAAGGCCAGGCAGGTCATGGTGATGTCGGCGAAAGCGAACACGGTGGACAGGTTCTGCACCGAACCCCAGACGATCAGGGCCAGCACCAGCGCGCGGTAGCCCAGCAGTACCAGGCGGTTGCGGGTCAGGAACTGCAGGCTGGTTTCGCCCAGGTAGTAGTTGTAGAGGATGCAGGTGAAGACGAACAGCGACAGCGCCACGCTGACGAACAGACGGCCCCAGTCACCGACTACAGCGGCCAGGGAATTCTGGGTCAGCACGATGCCATCACCTTCGAAACCCGGGGTGTAGAAGCCGGACAGCAGGATCAGCAACGCGGTGCAGGTGCAGATCACGAAGGTGTCGAGGAACACGCTGAACGCCTGGACCACGCCTTGCGCGCCCGGGTGTTTCACCGCAGCCACGGCCGCTACGTTCGGTGCACTGCCCAGGCCCGCTTCGTTGGCGAACACGCCACGCTTCACGCCCATGACAATGGCGCTGCCGAGCAGGCCGCCGAACGCCGGATCGAGACCGAAAGCGCTCTTGAAGATGGTTTCCAGCATGGCCGGGACGTGTTCGATCTGGCTGCCGATCACGTACAGGGTTACGCCGATGTAGGCCAGGGTCTTGACCGGTACCAGCAGGTCGGAGACTGCGGCGATGCGCTTGATGCCGCCGAGGAAAACGATCGCCAGCAGCACGGCCAGAGCGATGCCGGTGCGCTCGGGAGCGAAACCGAAGGCGTTCTGCAGCGAATGGGTCACGGTGTAGGACTGCAGGCCATTGAAGGCAAAGCCGTAGGTCACCAGCAGCAGGAGGGAGAACACCACGGCCATGGTCTTGAGCTTCAGACCGTGCTGGATGTAATAGGCCGGACCGCCACGGTACAAGCCGTCGCCGTCGCTACGCTTGTAGACCTGGGCCAGGGTGCATTCGAAAAAGCTGCTGGACATACCCACCAGGGCAGTGACCCACATCCAGAACACCGCGCCTGGGCCGCCGAGGGTTACAGCGATACCGACACCGGCAATGTTACCGGCGCCGACGCGGCCGGCCAGGCTCAGCATCAGGGCCTGGAACGAGCTCAACTGGCCAGCCTGGCCGTGCAAGGATTCCTTGAAGACGCTGAACATGTGGGCGAAATGGCGGAACTGGACGAAACGGGAACGGATGGTGAAATAACCGCCGAGTCCGACGATCAGCACGATGAGGAGTTTCCCCGAAAGGAAATCGTTGAGTGCTTCGAGCATGGAGTGACCTCGATTCTTATTCTTTGCATGAAAGACAACCGGACAGACGTCGATGCGCCGTATCCATGGGGGCGCATGGTTGGCCAAGATAAATATGGTTACAATTTCGCGGGTTGCTCTGAGTTGATGCGACTTGATGCTAAACTAGCGCCTGTCGCATCACCTGGAACGACTCGCATGAGCGAAAATCTTGGTACCAACCTCAAACTCGCCTGCAGTCACTACCGCTCTATTTCAGAGGTTTGCCGGCAGCTGTCGATCAACCGGGCACAGTTCAACAAGTACCTGAGCGGGCAAAGTCAGCCGACGCCGTTCAACCTCAAGCGCATCGGCGATTTCTTCGGTGTCGAGGATTACGAGCTGGGTTTGCCGCCTGAGCAGTTCGCCCGCTTGATCGGGGCGCGCAACCCGGCCAGCGTCAGCGTCCCGCAAGAAGATCCGCTGAGCGAACTGCTGCGGCCATTGCGTGAGCAGAGCGGCAACCTGTCGCGGTACTGCGGTTACTACTTCGAATACTCCAACTGCATGTCGGTGCCGGGCTCGATCCTGCTGTCGCTGGTGCACCTGCGCGAGGAGCGTGGCACCTTTCTGTTCGAGCGCCAGGAACGCCAGGAGCGTTCCAGCAGTACCGATGTGCAGGCCGAAGACTGGGTACGCTGTCGCTACCTGGGCGCGGCGTTCCAGTTGCAGGATCGCCTGTTTCTCATCGACTACGAGTCGCTGACGGTGAACGAGATGAGCCAGACCATCCTGATTCCCAGCTTCAAGAGCCGCATCACCCGTTTGAACGGCCTGAAAACCGGGGTGTCCAGTGGCGACCGGCGTACCCCCGCCTGCACCCGGGTGGTCTGGGAGTATCTGGGGACCGAGATCAACCGCATCAGCGCCTACCGCCAGGTGAAGCTGTATCGCCCGGACGATCCGCGTATCGATGACGATGTGCGCGAGCGCCTGAGTGTCGGGCCGATCAGCAACGGCTTGTTCGAGATCGAGTGATCAACTGGCGTCGAAGATGAACTCCGCGACGGTCTGCGCCACCTGATCTGCTACCAATGGTGCGCTACGCAAATGTGCCGCAACGCCGTGATCGCAGTTTGAGAGCAGCAGACACTGAAGGTTTGGAGGCGGCACGGATTTGAGCAGCGAGCGGGTGACTTCTTCCGGGATCGGGCTGTAACGCTGCGCGCCCGCCAGCCACAAGGTGCCGGCCGATGTACCGGCACCCTGGCCATGCGTCTGGGAGTTGAGCCCGTCGAACTCACCCATCACCAGCAACACCCGGCCGTGGAACTGGCGCAGGAACTCAAAGCTGTCGCAGTCCAGAAAACCATAGGGCTTGCTGATTGCCGCAGTAAAGGCCGGGCCGAAGGGGGCGTCATGGGCGTTGTCGGGGTAGACGGCGGGACAGATCAGGATCAACTTATCCACAGCCGGTTGCTGTGCCGCCAGCTTCAAGGCGATGGACGCCCCCAGGCTATGACCGATCACGGTCTGGCAACGTGCAGCGATATGCCGGTGAAAGCGCAGTGCTTCATCGCGGTTGGTGCGCAGCGAAGGCGCAAGCGCACCCGGCTCGCTGGCCTGACTGTGCCCGGACAGGTTGGCGGTCAGTGAGCCGATACCCAATGCCTGTAGCCGGTAGAGCAGGGGGTTGAGGCGGGTAAAGTCCGAGCGTGCGCCACCGACAACGAACAGCGGCGCCGCGCGCTCCTCGTCGGGGATCAGTAGCCGGGCCTGTTGCTGATAGCTGTCGAAGGTTTCGCTGATGAACCGTTCAGCGCCGGGGCTGGGCTCATCGTATTGCCAGGTTGAACGTTGTGCTGAAGCCGCTTCAAGTTCCATGGACGTCGCCTTGAGAAGCCGAGGATGCTCGTGTCGGGCGCATTATAGGCCGTTTGCCGAATTGCGTAGATAAGGCGTTAGCTAGGCCAGCGTTGGACTTCCCCTGCCGGAAAACGCAAAATGTGCCCTTTCCTCAATCAATCTGACCGGACCTGCTGACTCTATGCGAATGCGCCTGATGCTGTTGGGTGGTGGAAATGCCCTTGGGCAAGCGCTGATTCGTCTCGGGGCCGAGGAAGATATCGGCTTTCTGGCACCGCGTCCGCCAGAGCACGGCTGGGACCCGGCCAGCCTGACCCAGTTGCTGGACGACACCCGCCCCGACGCGTTGGTGAACCTGGCCTATTACTTCGACTGGTTCCAGGCCGAGTCCGTCAGCGAAAAGCGCCTGGCTCAGCAGGAGCGCTCGGTGGAGCGCCTGGCTGAACTGTGCCAGCACCACAACATCATTCTGGTCCAGCCTTCGAGCTACCGGGTGTTCGATGGCTCGCGCGCCACCGCCTACAGCGAGAAAGATGAGCCGGTGCCCCTGGGCCTGCGTGGTCAGGCACTGTGGCGGATCGAGCAGAGCGTACGGGCGACCTGCCCGCAGCACGTACTGCTGCGTTTTGGCTGGTTGCTCGACGAGAGCATCGATGGCGTGCTCGGGCGTTTTCTGACCCGCGCCGAACAGCCTCAGGAATTGCTCCTGGCCGATGATCGGCGGGGCAATCCAACGCCGGTGGACGATGCTGCACGGGTGATTCTCTCGGTGCTCAAGCAGCTCGATTGCGCCGCGCCGCTGTGGGGGACGTACCACTACGCCGGTAACGAAGCCACCACGCCGCTGGCGCTCGGTCAGGCTATCCTCACCGAAGCGGCGCAGCTGCACCCACTGGCTGTTACCGCACCGACCGCGCAGGCCCATGCCGCACGTCCGGATGCCAGCGAAGAACCGCAACATGCAGTGCTGGCCTGCAAGAAAATTTTGCACACTTTCGGTATCAAGCCCCGCGCCTGGCGCTCGGGTTTGCCACCCTTACTGGATCGATTCTATCGTCATGGCTGATGCCCCAATTCTGATCACTGGTGGCGCCGGCTTCATCGGTTCTCACCTGAGCGATGCGCTGCTGGCAAAAGGCTACGCGGTACGGGTTCTCGATGACTTGTCCACCGGCAAACCCGCCAACCTGCAAATGGCCAACCCCAGGCTTGAGCTGATCGAAGGCGATGTCGCTGACGCTGAGCTGGTCAAGCGCGCGTCTGCAGGCTGCCAGGCGGTTGTGCATCTGGCCGCCGTTGCCTCGGTGCAGGCCTCGGTGGACGACCCGGTGAAAACTCATCAGAGCAACTTCATCGGCACCTTGAATGTCTGCGAAGCCATGCGCCTCAATGGCATCAAGCGGGTGCTGTTTGCCTCCAGCGCGGCCGTCTATGGCAACAACGGCGAAGGCCTGGCGATCGAGGAAGGTGCTCCCAAGGCGCCCCTCACGCCCTATGCCGTGGACAAGCTGGCCAGTGAGCAATACCTGGACTTCTATCGTCGCCAGCATGGTCTGGAGCCGGTGGTGTTCCGCTTCTTCAACATCTTCGGGCCACGCCAGGATCCGTCTTCGCCGTATTCCGGGGTGATCAGCATTTTCTGCGAGCGCGCCTTGAACGGTACCCCCATCACGCTGTTCGGTGATGGCGAGCAGACCCGTGATTTTCTCTACATCGCCGATCTGGTCGCGGTGATGGTACAGGCGCTGGAGTTGCGGGAAGTTGAAGAGGGGGCAATCAACATCGGCCTGAACCAGGCGACTTCCCTGAATCAGTTGCTGGACGCGCTCAAATCAGTGCTGGGCGAATTGCCGGCGATCAGTCACGGGCCTGCGCGCTCTGGCGATATTCGCCACTCACGGGCGAACAACCAGCGGCTGCTGGCGCGATTCGAGTTCCCGCAGCCCACGCCGTTGGCCGTTGGCCTGGCCCGATTGCTCGGCAAAGAATAAAAAAAAGCGGCGATTTAATCGCCGCTTTTTTCTTTCCCAGGCCCCGCAGCCTTAGAACTTGTAACCAACACCGACCATGTAGACCCATGGATCGACATCTACGTCGACCTTGGTCTTGCCGACGCCCAGAGCGGTCGGGCCGTCCATGGTGGCCTTGGTGTCGATGTCGATGTACCAGACCGCGGCGTTGACCAGGAAGTGGTCGGTGATCATGTAGTCCATGCCCAACTGACCGGCCAGACCGAACGAGTCTTTGACTTTCAGGTTGCTGAAACCCTGGGCTTTGCGGTTGCTGTCCAGGTCTTCGTCAAAGAACATGGTGTAGTTCAGACCGATACCGGCATATGGCTGGAACTTCGAGCTTGGTTCCATCGGGTAGTACTGCAGCGACAGGGTCGGTGGCAGTTGCTTGATGTCGCCCAGCTTGCCATCCAGGCCAGGGCCCAGACCTTTGACGCCGACAGTGTGGTGGAACGGCGTGGCGGCCAGCAGTTCCAGGCCGATGTGGTCGGTCAGCATGTAGGCGAAGGTCAGGCCCAGTTGGGTATCGCTATCCAGAGTCGCCTTGGTACCGGACACCTTGGTGCCGTCGAGCTTGATGTCACTGCTGTCCTCGTTGGGATTAACAGTGATTGCGCCGGCACGCACGATGATGTCGCCAGCCTGGTGGGCGTGGGCAACAGGGGCTGCGAGCGCCAAGGCGAAAAGCGAGGCGCTGAGCAAGGACTTGTTCATGGAAGCTCCCAGAGGACGTTTAGAATTGGTACGTCCAATGGTAAAGAGCCATTATTTTCGCGATTTGACCCAGCTCAATGAAAGCGTCAAAGCCATTGTGTGGGGCCAATCATTCTAGTTCATAAGCGTAGATTTTCTCGGCTTCCATCTGGTAACCGGCGTCGGCCAGTTCACTGCTGGTGCTTTTCACCTGCATCCGGCCTTCGATCCAGTAGGGCTGATAGAGGTCCTCGACGCGCACACCCATCTCACTGACGATATGCACGATCTGGTTCGAAGGTGGCGGCGGCACGTGGATGCAGGCGCCGTAGTAGGGCACCAGGAGAAACTCGGTGGTGCGACCTTCTTCACTGACTTCCAGCGGCACGATGTAGCCCGGCAACTTCACCTGCTGGCCATCGAGGGCCTTGACCACCGGGGCGTTTGGCACCTGCTGGTGGGCGGCCGGAGCCGATTCGGCGGCCAGGGCATCGCTCAATTGCGACAGGTCATGCAGCGGCGCCAGTTGCGGCTGGACGATTGGCGCACCGGCGGGAATCAGTTGCGGCCATTCCAGGGTGCGGGGCTCGTCCGCCCATAAGGGCGTGCTCACCAGCAGCAGTATCGACAGCAGAATGCGTGGCATCAAAGCTCTCACAAGTGAATGGACAGACCGTCGGCCAGAGACTGCCGATAGGCACGCCAGGCCGGCACGCTACCCATGAGCAGTGCGGCCCCGAGAATGATCGCCAGCAGGCTCCACTCATGGGCGCTCGGCCAGGCCAGCGGCAGGAACAGTCCGTAGTTGGCCTGTACATAACCCTGGGCCAGGGCAATCCCCAGGTACAGCAAGCCCAGACCGGCAGCGATGCCGACCACTGCCAGGGCCAGCGCCTCAAGTACCAACAGCCCGGCAATATGCCACGGACGGGCGCCGACCGAACGCAAAATGGCCATCTCCCGGCGCCGCTCGTTGAGGCTGGTGAGGATGGCGGTGAGCATGCCGATCAACCCGGTCAGCACGACGAACAGAGAGACCACGAACAACGCCTGCTCGGCAGTGCCCATCAGGCTCCAGAGTTCTTGCAGGGCGACCCCTGGCAGGATCGCCAGCAGCGGCTCATTGCGGTACTCGTTGATCTCGCGCTGCAGGCTGAAGGTGGCGATTTTGTTGTTCAGGCCTAGCATGAACGCGGTGATTGCGGCGGGCTTGAGGTCCATGTCACGCGCCTGCTCGGCGCTGATCCGTCCGGCACCACGGGCCGGTACGCCGTTGTGCCAGTCGATGTGAATCGCTTCCATGCCGCCGAGGCTGATGTGCAGGGTGCGGTCCACCGGGGTGCCGGTGCGCTGCAGCACGCCGACCACGGTGAAGGGTTTGTCGTCATGCTTGACCAGGCTGATGGCGGCCACACCGTGGGCCAGTACCAGCTTGTCACCGAGCTTGTAATGCAGGGCCTGGGCGACTTCGGCGCCCAGCACCACTTCGAACGGGTCGGTGGCGAACGCGCGGCCCTCGGCCAATTGCAAGTTTTGCTTGCGGCCGTACTGATAATGCTCGAAGTAACTGCCGGTAGTGCCCATAACCCGGTAGCCGCGATGCGAGTCACCGAGTGAAATCGGAATCGCCCATTTCACCCGCTTGTCACTGGCGTAGTGTTCGTAGCTGTCCCAGCGGATGTTGTTGGTGGCATTGCCGATGCGGAACACCGAATACAGCAGCAGGTTTACCGAACCGGAACGGGCGCCGACGATCAGGTCGGTGCCGCTGATGGTGCTGGCGAAGCTGGCGCGGGCTTCGGTGCGTACCCGCTCAACGGCCAGTAGCAAGCACACCGACAGGGCGATGGCAAAGGCGGTCAGAAAGGCGGTGAAACGACGGTTGGCGAGGCTCGCCAGGGCTAGACGGAGCAGGTACATCAGGCCTCCTGAGCGTTGGCTGGCAGGGCTGCGCGGTTGAGCTCGGCGAGTGACAACTGGCGGTCGAACAACGTGGCCAGGCTCTGGTCGTGGCTGACGAACAGCAGGCTGGAGCCGGCGTCACGGCATTCGGCGAACAGCAGACGAATGAACGCTTCGCGGGTGTCGGCGTCGAGGGCTGAGGTCGGCTCATCGGCGATCACCAGTTCCGGCTGGCCGATCAGCGCGCGGGCGGCAGCGACCCGCTGCTGCTGGCCGATCGACAGGCTGTCGGCGCGGCGGGCGAGCAAGTCCGGATCTTTCAGGCCAAGGTGGGCGAGCAGACTGGCGGCTGCCTGGTCGATACTGCCGTGGCGTTCGGCGGCGCGTTGCGCGCGGCTGCGCGAGAAGCGGCAGGGCAGTTCGACGTTTTCCCGTACGGAAAGAAACGGCAGCAGGTTGAACTGCTGGAAAATGTAGCCGGTGTGATCAACGCGGAAGCGATCACGGGCGCCCTGTTTCAACTTGCTCAAGTCCTGGCCAAGCAGGCGGATGCTGCCGCGGTCGGGTACCTGCACACCGCCGAGCAGGCCGAGCAGGGTGGTTTTGCCGCTGCCGCTGGGGCCTTTGAGAAACAACGATTCGCCGGCTTCCAGGCGCAAGGCGGGAATCTCCAGCAGGGGGGCTTGGCCCGGCCAGGCAAAGCCCAGGTCGGTCAGTTCAATCAGTGCCTGGCTCATAAATGAACGCCCGGGTTACCCCGGGGCGTTTCGCTGCAAAAGGGCTATCAGAAGGTGATCGTGGTTTTCGCCGGGGTCGCTTCGACGCCCTGCTGACCGTTTGGCCCGATCAGTTGTAGCTGAATTTTCTGGGTGGCGGGGAAGGCTTTGAACAGCGGGCTCAGGTCGAGGTTGGTGAGTTGCTCGGGCTTCTCGCAATTGAGTCGGTAGTGCGCATGGATGTCGCTGTGGTCATGGGCGTGGCCGTCATCATCCGCCGCTGGCTTGTCGCCGAACAGCGGGCTTTCCAGTTCCTGATCGTTTTCGCTGCAGTTGGCCGCCTTGCTCAAGGCGAACAAGGCCAGCGGCTTTTCCAGCTGGGCGCGCACGGTGGCGACCTTGGCTTTATCGGCAGCGCTGCTGGGCGCATGCTCGAAACCAACCAGGTTCATCGCCGGGCTGTCCAGTTCCAGCTCCAGAGCTTTGCCATCGAGAACCACATTGAGGCGAGCGACGCCGTGCTCATGGGCGGCGAGGCTGCCATGAGCGTGGTCATGATCGTGCTCGTGGTCCTCATGGGCATGAGCAACGGCCAGGGGCAGCAAGGCGAACGGCAGGGCAAGGAACAGGCGACGCATGGGCAGGACTCCACGAGGGCACAGGATATGTTTGGTTATGTTATAACAACTTATTCTGCAGGTGCCAGTGCGCTTGGCGACGGATCGTCGGCGTGGGAGCATGGAGCCCGTCACTGAGTAGAGGAAACGACCGTGCGAATTCGTGGACATATCGGCGATTGGCCGGTGGATTTGACCCTGGAGCTGGACCCGGCGGAATGGGCGCATCTGGGCGGACAATTGGCGGCTGTGGCGCCGGTCGCGACGGCTGCTGCAGTGGCATCGGTGGCCAATGCCCGGCCGGATGACGCACTCTGGCAGGCGGCACGTGAGGTATTGCGCAACGCCGGGCAGCTCAATGGGCCCGAGTTGCTTGAACATCTGGAAGGGCTGGCGGGGAGTACTGCAGCGGGCAAGCGCCTGCTGGTGCGCTTGCGCCATAGTGCCGAGGTGAAGGTCGAAAGCGGGGCGGATGCGCCGGTTTATCACTGGGTGGGGTGAGTCTGTGCTGGCTTCATCGCTGGCAAGGCCTGCTCCCACAGGGTTCGGAGATCACCATGTTCCATTGTGGGAGCCGGCCTTGCCGGCGATGGGGCCGGATGCTTAATACAAGGCAGCAAACAGCTTGCGCCGGTAAGTCCCCACCAACGGATGATCATTGCCCAGCAGATCGAACACCTGCAGCAAGGTCTTGTGCGGCAAGCCGCCTTCATAACCGCGATTACGCATGAACAGCTTGAGCATGCCGTCCAGCGCCGCTTCGTACTGCTGGCGGGAAAGCTGCTGGATGCACAGCTGATAGGCCGCTTCATCATCCTCGCTGTTCTTCGCCAGACGCGCCTTGAGGTCGGCAACTTCCGGCAGGCTCGCGGCCTGACGCAGGAACGTCAGCTGAGCCTTGGCGCCGGCCAGGGCAGCCTTGTGCTCATCGCTCTTGACCGCATCCAGCACGGTCTGGGCTTCACCCAGTTCACCGCGTTCAGCCAGGCAACGGGCGTACAGAATCAAGGCAGCGGCATTGCTGTTGTCTTCGCTCAGCAGCGCTTTCAGCGTGGATTCGGCTTCGCTGAAGCGCCCTTCGGCAAACAGTCCCTGAGCCAGCTCCAGCGGATCGGCAGCAGCCGGCGGCGGCATTTGCACATGCGGCTCGAGCAGCGCACGGATCGCCGACTCAGGCTGGGCACCGGCAAAACCGTCGACCGGCTGACCGTCTTTGAACAGCACCACGGTTGGCAGGCTGCGAATGCCGAAGCGGGCAACGATGTCCTGTTCGATATCGCAGTTGACCTTGGCCAGCAACAGCTCGCCTTGATAACTTTCGGTGATTTGCGCAAGCAGCGGCATCAGCGCCTTGCAGGGGGCGCACCACTCGGCCCAGAAATCCACCAGCACCGGTTTGTGGTGGGAGTTGGCGATTACCAGCTGATCGAAATCGGCAGCGCTGGTATCGAAAACATAGGGTGTGTCTTGGCTCATCGCGACTCTCGAAAATCCGTGAATGACATCACTATAAAGGCTGGCGGCTGGCGTGGTACAGGCTGACCCGGCGGAATTCGTGGGGCTCGGCCAGGTCCGGCAGGGTCAGGGCCTCCAGCACGCCCAAAGGCTGGTACAGCGGATGACTGAAGTCGCGTACCCGCGAGTCGGCCACCAGGGCTTGCTGGCCGCGGCTGAGGAACTCATCGAGCAGTGGCAGGTTGGCCCGGTCATAGAGCACGTCGGCCACCAGGATCAGGTCGAAACGGTCGGCTTCCTGGAAGAAGTCCTCGGAATAGCTCAGCTCCACGCCATTGAGCTCGGCGTTGGCCCGGCAGGCTTGCAGGGCCAGCGGGTCGAGATCACAGGCCACGACCTCAAGAGCGCCTGCACGGGCGGCTGCGATCCCGGCGATCCCGGAGCCGGCGCCAAAATCCAGCACGCGCTTGCCTTCTACCCAGTGCCGGTGCTGGTCCAGGTAGCGGGCCATGGCCAGGCCACTGGCCCAGCAGAAGCTCCAGTACGGCGGCTCGTGGAGGATGCGCCGGGTTTCTTCCGAACTGAATTCGCGGTCCATGTTCTCGGCATCGATCAGCCACAGCTTGAGCGCGCACTCAGGCAGGTCGCTGACCACCAGGCGGGCATCGCCGAGCAGTTCGCCCAAGGCCTGTTGTAAAGGTGCGGGTGCCATTATGGCGCTCGTTCGAAACGTAGCGGGCCGGTGGCCTGGGTCTGCGCCTGGAAAATCCGCACAGGCGGCAGGTGCAGGATCAGTTGCCCGGATTTGCTCGCGCGGCCGCGCAATTCGACCCGCGCGCCGGCCGGGAAGGCTTCGGGGTTGAAGCGCAGTTGGTACGGCAGGTCCAGGCCATTGCTGCTGAGCGTGCTGCTGGCCAGCAGGTCTTGCGGGCGGCCGCGGTCATCGATGACCAGCAAGGCCAGTTCGACTTCGGCACCGGCCGGAATATTGAGCAAGGTTCCGCTCAATTCACGTTGATAGGCCGGCAAAGGGCCGAGGTTTTTCGCGGTTTTACTGGCAACCGGTGCTTTTGGGGCCGGTGCAGTCTGGGGTTGATCGCTGCTGCAGGCTGCCAGCAAGGCGGCAAGACTGAGCACAACGAGCGCTCGAAATGGCATGGGGAATTCCTTCGCGGCATATTTCCTGAGTGGATGGTAACCCCTTTGGCTTGTCTTGCCAGTGGGATGCGCTACCATGGCCCTCCCTTTTTTTGTTGCCTGCCACCATGCACTGTCCCTTCTGCGGTGCCAACGACACCAAGGTCATCGACTCTCGACTGGTTGCCGAGGGCGAGCAAGTGCGCCGCCGGCGCGAATGCGTCGCCTGCGGTGAGCGGTTCACCACCTTCGAAACCGCCGAGCTGGTTTTGCCGCGCCTGATCAAACAGGACGGCAGCCGCCAACCCTTCGACGAAGAAAAACTGCGCGCCGGAATGCAGCGCGCCCTAGAAAAACGCCCGGTCAGCGTCGAGCGCCTGGAAGCGGCGCTGGCGCACATCAAGCACAAGCTGCGGGCAACCGGCGAACGCGAGGTCAAATCGCTGGTGGTCGGTGAGCTGGTGATGAACGAGCTGCAGAAGCTCGATGAAGTCGCCTACATCCGCTTCGCCTCGGTCTACCGGCGCTTCCAGGACCTCAACGAGTTTCGCGAAGAAATCGACCGCCTGGCCCGTGAGCCGGCTAAAGAATGAGCATGTCCAACGAACGCGCGGTACTCGACGCCCATTACATGGCCCGGGCCCTGGAACTGGCCCGCAAGGGCTTGTATTCGACCCACCCGAATCCGCGCGTCGGTTGTGTGATTGTTCGCGACGGCCAGATCGTCGGCGAAGGCTGGCATGTGCGTGCCGGTGAGCCGCACGCCGAAGTGCATGCGCTGCGTCAGGCCGACGAGCTGGCCCGTGGCGCCTGTGCCTACGTCACCCTTGAACCGTGCAGCCACCACGGGCGCACGCCGCCGTGTGCCGAGGCGCTGGTCAAGGCTGGCGTGGCGCGGGTGGTCGCCGCCATGCAGGACCCTAACCCGCAAGTCGCAGGTCAAGGCCTCAAGCGTCTGGCCGAAGTCGGCATCGAAGTCGCCAGTGGCGTTCTCGAAGCCGAGGCGCGCGCGCTCAACCCGGGCTTTCTCAAGCGCATGGAATGCGGTCTGCCCTTCGTGCGGGCCAAACTGGCAATGAGCCTGGATGGCCGCACGGCCATGGCCAACGGTGAAAGCCAGTGGATCACCGGGCCCGCCGCGCGCTCAGCAGTACAGCGTCTGCGAGCACGCTCCAGCGTGGTGTTGACCAGTGCCGAAAGCGTACTGGCCGACAAGGCGCGGATGACGGTGCGCGCTGACGAGCTGGGCCTCGATCCGCAAACCACAGCCCTGGCCCTGGCGCGTCCGCCCCAGCGGGTGCTGGTCGATGGCCGCTTGCGCCTGCCGCTGGATGCGCCGTTCTTCCAGGCCGGCCCGGCGCTGGTGGTCACTGCCGCCAGCGACGACCCGCGTTACGCCGAAGCCGGCCATGAGCTGCTGAGCCTGCCGGGCGAGGGCGGCCGGGTCGACCTGCCTGCGCTGATGCGCGAACTGGCGCAGCGTGGCACCAGTGAAGTGCTGCTCGAGGCCGGTGCCGGCCTGGTCGGGGCCTTTGCCCAGCTTGGCCTGATCGATGAATACCAGATCTTTGTTGCCGGCAAGTTCCTCGGTTCCAGTGCCCGTCCGTTGCTGGACTGGCCGCTGAACCACATGAATGAAGCGGTGCAGCTGAAAATCACTGAAATGCGCGCGGTAGGCGATGACTGGCGAGTCACTGCCATCCCTGTGCCGGCGTCCGGCGTATAATTCCAGGCTAGCCACGCGCAGCCCTGTTCTCGAGGAGGACTCATGTTTACTGGCATCATCGAATCCATCGGCAGCATCCGCTCGCTGACGCCCAAAGGTGGCGACGTGCGGGTCTATGTCGAAACCGGCAAGCTCGACCTGGGCGACGTCAAACTCGGCGACAGCATCGCTGTCAATGGTGTGTGCCTGACTGCGGTCGAGCTGCCTGGCGATGGCTTCTGGGCTGACGTCAGCCGTGAAACCCTCGACTGCACCGCCTTCAACGAGCTGAAAAGCGGCAGCCGGGTCAACCTGGAAAAAGCCCTGACCCCGACCACCCGCCTGGGCGGCCATCTGGTCAGCGGCCACGTCGACGGTGTAGGCGAAGTGGTTTCGCGCAGCGATAACGCCCGCGCCATCCAGTTCCGCATTCGTGCACCCAAGGAGCTGGCCAAGTACATTGCCCACAAAGGCTCGATCACCGTCGATGGCACCAGTCTGACCGTGAACGTCGTCGATGGCGCCGAGTTCGAGCTGACCATCGTCCCGCATACCCTGGCCGAAACCATCATGGCCGACTACCGTCCAGGTCGTCGGGTCAACCTTGAGGTCGACCTGCTGGCCCGTTACCTGGAGCGTTTGCTGCTGGGTGACAAAGCCGCCGAGCCGAACACCGGCAGCGGCATTACCGAAAGTTTCCTGGCCGCCAACGGCTACCTGAAATCCTGATTTGAAAGGGGGTGCCGCGTGGCGCTCAACAGCATCGAAGAACTGGTTGAAGACATCCGCCAGGGCAAAATGGTCATCCTCATGGATGACGAAGACCGCGAGAACGAAGGCGACCTGATCATGGCCGCCGAGTGCTGCAAGGCCGAACACATCAACTTCATGGCCAAGCACGCCCGTGGCCTGATCTGCATGCCGATGTCGCGCGAGCGCTGCGAGACGCTCAAGCTGCCACTGATGGCGCCGCGTAACGGTTCGGGTTTCGGTACCAAGTTCACCGTTTCGATCGAAGCCGCCGAAGGGGTGACCACCGGTATCTCCGCCGCTGACCGTGCGCGCACCGTGCAAGCGGCCGCCGCCCGTGATGCCAAGGCCGAAGACATCGTCAGCCCCGGTCACATCTTCCCGCTGATGGCCCAGCCTGGCGGCACCCTGGCCCGCGCCGGCCACACCGAAGCTGCCTGCGACCTGGCGCGCATGGCCGGGTTCGAGCCAAGCGGGGTGATCTGCGAAGTGATGAACGACGACGGCACCATGTCGCGTCGTCCAGAGCTGGAAACCTTTGCTGCCGAGCATGGCATCAAGATCGGCACCATCGCCGACCTGATCCACTACCGGATGATCCACGAACGTACCATTCAGCGGATTTCCGAGCAGCCGCTGGACAGCGAACTGGGCAGTTTCAACCTGGTGACCTACCGCGATTCGGTCGAAGGTGACGTGCACATGGCCCTGACCCTGGGCAACATCTGCGCGGAAGAACCGACCCTGGTGCGCGTGCACAACATGGACCCGCTGCGTGACCTGCTGATGGTCAAGCAACCGGGCCGCTGGAGCCTGCGTGCCGCCATGAGCGCGGTTGCCGAGGCTGGCAGCGGTGTCGTGCTGCTGCTCGGTCACCCGCTGGAAGGCGACGTGCTGTTGGCGCATATCCGCGAAAGCGCCGATGCCGCGCCGGCGAAAACCCCGACCACTTACAGCACCGTCGGTGCCGGTTCGCAGATCCTGCGCGACCTGGGCGTTCGCAAAATGCGCCTGATGAGTTCGCCAATGAAGTTCAATGCGATATCCGGATTCGATCTGGAAGTTGTAGAATACGTGCCCTCCGAATAAAGCAGGCGGTTTGTCGCGCTGCCATTCGTGTCCCAAACCCTCACAGGCCGCCATTTGCGGCCTGGCTCTTTAAGATGAGAACTCGCAATGACCCTGAAGACCATCGAAGGTACCTTCATTGCCCCCAAAGGTCGCTATGCTTTGGTGGTTGGCCGCTTTAACAGCTTCGTCGTCGAAAGCCTGGTAAGCGGTGCTGTTGATGCCCTGGTTCGCCATGGCGTGAGCGAAAGCGACATCACCATTATCCGTGCCCCGGGTGCTTTCGAAATCCCGCTAGTAGCACAGAAAGTCGCCCAACAAAGCGAATACGCTGCAATCATCGCCCTGGGCGCAGTGATTCGTGGCGGTACCCCGCACTTCGAATACGTAGCGGGCGAGTGCACCAAGGGCCTGGCCCAGGTGTCCATGGAGTTCGGCGTACCGGTTGCCTTCGGTGTCCTGACTGTCGATTCGATCGAACAGGCCATTGAGCGTTCCGGCACCAAAGCCGGCAACAAGGGTGCCGAAGCGGCCCTGTCCGCTCTGGAAATGGTCAGCCTGCTGGCGCAGTTGGAGGCCAAGTGATTAGCGACGAAAGCGATCGTTTCAACCCGCGCGATCCAAAACCTGCGGATGCTGGCAAGCCATCGAAGAGCGCCAAGCGTCGCGAAGCCCGTCAGCTCGCGACTCAGGCACTGTATCAATGGCACATGGCCCGGCAATCGCTGAACGAGATCGAAGCGCAGTTCCGGGTCGATAACGATTTCACCGATGTCGACGGTGCCTACTTCCGCGAAATCCTCCACGGGGTTCCGGCGAAGAAAGTCGAGATCGACGAAGCACTGAAGCCGTGCCTGGACCTGGCCCTTGAAGAGCTCGATCCAGTTGAACTGGCGGTACTGCGCCTGTCCACCTGGGAGTTCATGATGCGCGCTGATGTACCGTACCGCGTCGTCATCAACGAAGGCGTCGAGCTGGCCAAGGTGTTCGGTGCCACTGACGGCCACAAGTTCGTCAACGGTGTGCTCGACAAGCTGGCTCCGCGGCTGCGTGAAGCCGAAGTAAAGGCGTTCAAGCGCTGATTGCGGCGCTGATTGCCAATGGGTGAGTTCGAGCTGATTCGCCATTACTTCGCCGCTGCGCCCTGTGCGCAAGGCGGCGAAGCGGTTGCGCTGGGCATTGGCGATGATTGTGCCTTGCTCAGCCTGCCGCCTGGCGAGCAACTGGCGATCTCCACCGACACGCTGGTGGCCGGGGTGCATTTCCCGGCTGTCTGCGACCCTTTTCTGCTCGGTCAGCGTTCGCTGGCTGTTGCCGCCAGTGATCTGGCTGCCATGGGTGCTACACCCATCGGTTTTACCCTTGCCCTGACCCTGCCAGAAGTGCGTGCCGACTGGCTGCAGGCCTATGCCCGCGGACTGAACCAGATGGCTCAGGCTTGCAGGCTGAGCCTGATCGGTGGCGACACCACCCGTGGCCCGTTGAGCCTGACCATGACCGTATTCGGTCGTGTGCCGGCAGGCCAGGCCTTGACTCGCAGTGGCGCGCGCGCCGGCGACCTGCTGTGTGTCGGCGGCGAGCTGGGCAATGCCGCCGGCGCCTTGCCTTTGGTCCTCGGCCAGCGTCAGGCCGATCCCGCTGTAGCCGATCCGTTGCTCGCCCATTACTGGTCGCCGCAGCCGCAATTTGCCCTGGGGCAGGCGCTGCGCGGCAAGGCGACTGCGGCGCTGGATATCTCCGATGGCTTGTTGGCCGACTGCGGGCATATCGCCAAGGCTTCGCAGGTGTCGCTGCAGGTCGAGCTGGATCGGCTGCCGTTGTCTGCTGCACTGCAAGCGTTCTTCGGTCATGCAGGCGCTCAACAGGCCGCACTGGCCGGCGGCGACGACTATGTACTGGCGTTCACCTTGCCTGAAACCGAGCTGGCACCTCTGCTGGCTGCGGGTTGGCCGATCCATGTGGTGGGGCGTGCGGGCACTGGCGCTGGCGTCAGCCTGGTGGACGGCCAGGGACAGGACATCACCCCGACAACCCGGGGCTATCAACATTTTAGGGAGCAACCGTGACCGATCACCCCAATCAGGTGCCTGCGGAGAACGTTCCGCCGTCGGTCTGGCGCAATCCGTGGCACTTTCTCGCATTCGGCTTCGGCTCCGGGACCTTGCCCAAGGCGCCGGGAACCTGGGGCTCGCTGGTAGCTTTGCCGTTTATCCCGTTGTGGCAGATGTTGCCCGACTGGGGCTATTGGCTGATGCTCGGCCTGACCATGCTGTTCGGCTTCTGGCTGTGCGGCAAGGTTGCCGATGACTTGCGTGTTCATGACCATGAAGGCATTGTCTGGGACGAGATGGTCGGCATGTGGATCACCCTGTGGTTGGTCCCCGAAGGCTGGCAGTGGCTGTTGGCGGGCTTTTTGATGTTCCGCTTTTTCGACATCCTTAAACCCTGGCCGATTCGCTGGGTTGACCGCCATGTGCACGGCGGTGTCGGTATCATGCTTGACGATGTGCTGGCGGGCGTCTTCGCTTGGTTGGGTATGCAGGTGCTTGTATGGAGTGTCACTTAAGGGAGTGGTGCAATGCGTGGATGGCGAGTAGTCCTGTTGATTCTGGCGCTGGTCGCCAACGGTGTTCACGCCAGCGAGACAATCGAAGTTCCCAAGCAAGTAAGGCTGGCCAGTGAGCGCTGGGAGGATTACACCAACGCTGACGGTACGGGTATTGCCTGGGATATCCTGCGCAAGGTGTTCGAGCCGGCCGGTGTCAAGGTAGAGGTGCTCAGCGTGCCGTACAGCCGGGCAATTGGCCTGGTCAAGCGCGGAGAAGCCGATGCCTGGGTCGGCTCCTATCACGAAGAAAGCACCGACAACCTCTACCCGCGGTGGAATTTCGACACCGACCATATCTACGCCCTGAGCCTTACCAGCAAGCCTGTGCCGACCCCGGAGAACCTGGGGCAGTTCAAGCTTTCCTGGGTGCGCGGCTATGACTATCAGGACTACCTGCCCAATGTCGGCGAGTACCGGGAAGTGCAGCGTCGCGAAGGGATCTTGCCAATGCTCGAACGCGGGCGTGTGGATTTCTACATCGATGCGCAGACTGAAGTTGACTACGTTCTAAGCCAGGCTGCAGCAGGTGAGCGGCGCAGGTTTCGCAGCACGCACATTGCCGAACTGCCGCTGTATCTGGCCTTTGGCAAAACTGATGAGGCCCGGGCGCTCAAGGAACTGTTTGACCAGCGAATGGACAAACTGGTCGCCAGTGGCGAGTTGCGTGAAATCTTCAGCCATTGGTCTCAGCCCTATCCGTTCGATGAGAAGGCGCGCCTGGAGTAGGCCAAATCGTATCTATCGATGGGTTTGAGCAAAGATTCGACCTGAGCAGCCCGTGCACATGCTGGTACAATCGGCTCACTTTATTCTTCAAGCTTTCAAATCAGGAGCACAAAGTGCCCGTCGTCTTTGTTGCCGCTTCCAAGCTGCCTACCCCGTTTGCGATTTTCACCATGCATGGTTTTCTCGATGAAGCCACGGGCCGCGAGCACGTTGTGCTCAGCCTGGGTGATATCGCCGATGGGCAACCGGTGCTCGGACGCCTGCATTCCGAATGCCTGACCGGCGATGCTTTGTTCAGCCAGCGTTGCGACTGCGGTTCTCAGCTTGAGGCTGCCCTGCAGGCTATCGCCCGCGAAGGCCGTGGCGTACTGCTGTACCTGCGCCAGGAAGGCCGTGGCATTGGCCTGTTGAACAAAATTCGCGCTTACGAGCTGCAGGACGGTGGCGCCGACACGGTCGAGGCCAACGAGCGCCTGGGCTTTGCCGCCGACCAGCGTGACTATGGCATGTGCCAGCCGATGCTTGAGCACCTGGGGGTCAAGTCGCTGCGATTGATGACCAACAACCCGCGCAAGGTCAAGGCACTGACCGGCATGGGCATCCCGGTTGCCGAGCGTGTGCCGCTGCACACCGGTCATAACCCGCATAACAAACACTACCTGGCCACCAAGGCTGGCAAGCTCGGTCACATGATGGGCAACGAGCACCAGGGCGAGGCCGGTCGGGCGTGACCCGCGCCCAGGTTCGCCGTCGCCTCGAACTCGCCTGGTGGCAATACCTGGCGCTGGCGTTGGCGCCGTTGCTGGTATTTGCCTGGGCCTTTGGTGACCTGCAGGCATTGATTGCAGTCCTGGCCATGCCGGTGTTCATCGCCGGTGTGGCCTCGATGTTCCTCAGCCTGCCACGCTTTGGTGCCTACAAACGGGCACTGATCGCTACCCAGAAAGCCCTCGACAGCGACGCCGAACCTGGCGCCTGGACCGAACTGGGGCGTGTACGGCGCCTGGGCATGCTGTTCGCCTGCCTGCCGGCATGGATATCAGCGTTGTCGGTGTTCGTCGGCCTGGAAGCGGTGCCGCAGATCCTCCTGGCGATCTCCAGCCTGGTACTGCTCTACCTCTACCGTATCCCGCGTCAGCTCGGCTGATGCGCGGCGTTCTGCTGCTGGTGTTGCTGGCACTGGCCACGCCACTGGCGGCTGCTTCGCGGGTGGTCAGCCTGGCCCCCTCGCTGTCGGAAATCGTTGTCGAACTGCACGCCACTGATCTGCTGGTGGGCATGCTCGACGGTGGCGAGCGGCCAGCGGCCTTGGCCCAGGTGCCTTCGGTCGGGCGCTACGGCCAGATCGACATGGAGCGGCTGCTCAGTCTCAAGCCTGATCTGTTGCTGCTCTGGCCGGGCAGCGTTCCGGCGGCCCAGCGTGACCAACTCACGCGTCTGGGTATCGCCACCTACACCGCCGACCCCCATGGCATTGATGAGCTGATCGAACAGATTGAGGCCATCGGTGTGCAAATGGGGCGCGCGGAGCAAGGGCGAGCGCGTGCGCAGCAGCTGCGTGAGCAATTGCACAAGCTTCGTGCGCAGTATCATCGTCAACAGCCGCTAAGGGTGTTCTACCAGGTGTGGGACAAACCTTTGTACACCGTCGGCGGCGGGCAGATCGTCAGTGATGCCCTGGCGGTGTGCGGCGCGCGTAATGTGTTCGCCGAGCTCAAGGTGCCTGCGCCACAGGTGAATCTGGAGTCGGTGCTGTTGCGCGATCCCCAGGTGATCCTCGCCAGCGACCAGGCCCAGCTCGACGCCTGGAAGGCCTGGCCGCAGGTCGATGCCGTGCGCCATGGGCGTTTGCTGCTGGTGCCGGACAAGGGCCTGGAACGGCCCAGCGGGCAGATGATCGAAGCGACGGCGCGGTTGTGTCAGGTGCTCGACGTTAAAGCGCCGGTGTCCAGGTGATGCCGAGCAGCCAGGTGCGGCCTTCTTCGCGGTAACCGTACTGGCTACCTTCGTAGGTATACAGAGCGCGGGAATAAGCCTTGTCCAGCAAGTTGTCGACCTTCAGGTCCAGCTTGATTTCAGGATTCAATGTCCAGCTGCTGCGTAGGCCGAGAAGGCCATAGCCGCCCAGGCTATTGCTGTTGGCCTCATCGTCGTAACTGCTGCTCACCGCCTGCCAGCTGGCGCCCAGCCCCAGTTGATCGAACTGCCGATCAAGGTCCAGGCTCAGGGTGCGGCGAGCGCGGCGGGCCAGGGTATGACCGCTGTCGCGATCGCGAGGGTCAATCAGCGCCAGGCCGAGGTTGCTCTGCCAGCCGAACCATTGTTGGTGCAGGGCCGCTTCAAAGCCGTTGATTCGGGCTGAGGCCACGTTGCGCGGGATCGAACCTTCACCAAAGATGATCGCATCGCGCAGGTCCGTACGGTAAATCGAGGTTTCCAGACGACTGTCTGCACCGAGCTGGCTTCGCCACTGCAGTTCGTAGCTTTTCGAACGCTCAGGCTTGAGGTTCGGGTTGCTGTACTGCGGGTAATACAGGTCGTTGAACGTCGGGGCGCGGAAGCCTTCGCTGTAGGACAGCAGCAGGTCGTTATCCGGGTTGACTGGCAGGGTCAGGCTGCCGCTCCAGGTATTCTGCCCACCGAACTGCTGGTTCTGGTCGCGACGCAAGCCCAGTTCGGTGGAAAACCACTCCCCCTTGAAGCGGTGCTGGATAAAGGCTGCGCGGTTCCAGCGGCTATCCTCGTCGAAGTCGGTGCTGCCGTGAACACGGTCCTGGTACCAGTCGGCGCCGATCATCAGGCTGTTCTGCTCATCGAGCGTCAGGTCGTTCTGCCAGCTGGCTGAATCGCGATAGGTGTTGAACTCGCTGCTGTCGCTGCTGAGTTTGTCGCGCTTCTTGTCGCGGTTTTCGCTGTGGCCGACTTCGAGACGCGAATACCAGTGCTCGTTGAGTTGTGCGCCCAGGTAGGTGCCCAGGCTACTGACGGTGTAGTCGGTGTAGGGGGCTTGGCCGAAACTCTGGAAGGTGTCCATGTCGAAGCGCCCGTACGGGTTGTCGTACTCGCTGCGACCGCGGCTGTCGAGGAGGTTGAGGCCGGCTTCTATCTCGTCACTGAAGTTGTGGCTCAGGCTCAGGTTGAACGACTTGTTGCGATAGGCGTCATGGTCGCCATCGCTTGGGTAGGAGGTGTGGCTCCAGTCGATACCGGCGCTTTCATCGAGGCTGGCACCGAGATTGAAGCGGGTATCCTGGTCGCCGCCAGAAAGGCCGAGGCTGCGTTGCCAGGTCTGATTGCTGCCTGCGGCCAGGCGCAGGCGTGGCTGCAGACCCTCTTGGGCGCTGCGGCGGGTGAAGATCTGGATGACACCGCCAATAGCGTCGCTGCCGTAGACCGCCGAACGTGAACCGCGCAGTACTTCCACCCGCTCGATCTGGTCGATATTCAAAAACTGCAGACCGCTGTCACCGGAGGTGGCGTTGGCAATGCGCACGCCGTCGACCAGCACCAGGCTTTGAGCGGTCTTGCTGCCGCGGATGTAGATGCCGGGCACGCTGCCACGTCCGCCGGTAGGCGCGACCTGTACGCCCGGCACGCGGGTCAGCAGGTCGGTGACGCTGGAGGGCTGCAGGCGATCGATGTCGTCGCGGGTGAACACCGTATTGGCGGCACTGGATTGCGTGCGGTCCTCGACCTGGCGGTTAGCGCTGATCAGGGTGTCGGGCAGCTTCAGGGCGCTGTCGCGGTCGATGGGATCGGCGAGGAGGGCGGTGGGCAGGCAGAGCAGGAGCGGGGAAAGGCGATAGAGCTTCATGGCAGTTCCATTGCTATCGCGGGGCAAGCCCGCTCCCACAAAATCCTGTGGGAGCGGGCTTGCCCCGCGATGAGGCCCTAAAGGCCGAGCAGTTGCAGACGCTGACGCACCGAAGCCTCGATACCGGCAACATCCAGCCCGCACTCGGCGAGCATCTGCGCAGGCTTGGCGTGCTCGACGTAGACGTCCGGCAGGCCCAGGTGCAGTACCGGCTTGAGCACAGCTTCGCGGGCGAGGAACTCGCTGACCGCAGCACCCGCGCCACCCATGATGGCGTTCTCTTCGATGGTCACCAGCAGCTCGTGGCTGGCCGCCATTTCGCGTACCAGTGCTTCATCCAGCGGTTTGACGAAGCGCATGTCGACGACGGTGGCATCAAGATTTTCAGCCACCTTCAACGCTTCTGTCAGCTGCACGCCAAACACCAGCAAGGCGACTTTGCTGCCCTGGCGGCGAACCACGCCCTTGCCGATTTCCAGCGGCTCGAGGTTGTTCTCGATGGTCGCGTTCGGGCCGCTGCCGCGCGGGTAGCGCACCGCAGCCGGACCGTTGTACAGGTGACCGGTGCTGAGCATCTTGCGCAGCTCGTTCTCGTCGCTCGGGGTCATCACCAGCATGCCGGGGATGCAGCGCAGGAACGACAGGTCGAAGCTACCGGCGTGAGTCGGGCCGTCTTCGCCGACCAGGCCGGCACGGTCGATGGCAAACAGCACGTCGAGGTTCTGCACGGCAACGTCGTGGATCAGCTGATCGTAGGCGCGCTGCAGGAACGTCGAGTAGATCGCCACCACCGGCTTGGCGCCTTCGCAGGCCATGCCGGCCGCGAGGGTCACGGCATGCTGTTCGGCAATCGCCACGTCGAAGTAGCGCTGCGGATAGCGCTCGCTGAACGCCACCAGGTCAGAGCCTTCTTTCATCGCCGGGGTGATGCCGACCAGGCGTTCGTCAGCCGCGGCCATGTCGCACAGCCACTGGCCGAACACTGCCGAGTACTTCGGACCGCCAGCCTTTTTCGGCGCGGCAGCCGGCGCATCGACGGGCTCAAGCTTGGTGATGGCGTGGTAGCCGATCGGGTCGACTTCCGCCGGGGCGAAGCCTTTGCCCTTTTTTGTCACTACGTGCAGGAACTGCGGGCCTTTGAGGTCGCGCATGTTACGCAGGGTGGTGATCAGGGTCGGCAGGTCGTGACCGTCGATTGGCCCGATGTAGTTCCAGCCCAGCTCTTCGAACAGGGTGCCGGGCACCAGCATGCCCTTGGCGTACTCTTCGGTGCGGCGGGCGATTTCCCAGGCACCAGGCAGGCGCGAGAGAACCTTTTTGCTGCCTTCGCGCATGCTCGAATAGGTGCGGCTGGAGAGAATCTTGGCCAGGTAGTTGGACAGGCCGCCGACATTGCGCGAGATCGACATGTCGTTGTCGTTGAGGATCACCAGCATGTCGGCATCGACTTCCTGGGCGTGGTTCAACGCCTCGAAGGCCATGCCGGCAGTCAGCGCGCCGTCGCCGATCACGGCGATGGACTTGCGCGGATCGTTCTGCAGGCGGGCGGCGATGGCCATGCCCAGCGCTGCGCTGATCGAGGTGCTGGAGTGACCGACGCCAAAGGTGTCGTACTCGCTCTCGGCGCGACGCGGGAAGGCGGCCAGGCCGTCCTTCTGGCGCAGGGTGTGCATGCGCTGGCGGCGACCGGTGAGGATCTTGTGCGGATAGGCCTGGTGACCGACGTCCCACACCAGCCGGTCGTCCGGGGTGTCGAAAACGTAGTGCAGGGCAATCGTCAGCTCGATGACGCCCAGGCCGGCACCGAAATGCCCGCCGGTCTGACCAACGGTATAGAGCAGCTCCTGGCGCAGTTCGTCAGCCAGGTTCTCCAGGTCGGCTTCAGCCAGCCGGCGCAGGCCGGCAGGCGTATCGGCACGGTCGAGCAGCGGCGTGACCGGGCGTTCGCGGGGGATCTCTTGAAACGTCGTGGGCATCAGGCGAATCGTTATAGATATGAAGTGGCGGCAGTTTACCTTATTGCGGTAATGGCTGCCCGTTTGGGCTGATCGCGGGGCAAGCCCGCTCCTACAGTGATGTCTGTGGGAGCGGGCTTGCCCCGCGATGCGCTCAGCGTTTAATTACGGCGCTCAACGATATACCGTGCCAACTCGCGCAACGGCTCAGCCGCTGCGTCGAATGGCCGCAGGGCCTCCAGCGCCTGGTCGCGCAGTTCCAGGGCATAGGCCTTGGCGGCTTGCAGCCCGAGCAGGGCCGGGTAGGTCGGTTTGTCGCGGGCGATATCGGCACCCTGGCGTTTGCCCAGGGTTTCAGTGTCGCTCTCGACGTCGAGAATATCGTCCTGCACCTGAAACGCCAGGCCGATGGCCCGGGCGTAGATCTGCAGGGCATTGAGCTGCGCTTGATCGGCACGCGCACTGGCCAGGGCGCCGAGGCGCACGCTAGCTTCGATCAGGGCGCCGGTCTTGTGCCGGTGCATGAATTCAAGCGCGGTCTGATCAAGCTTGAGGCCCACCGAACCGAGGTCGATGGCCTGGCCACCGACCATACCGGCCGGGCCCGCGGCCAGGGCCAGGGTCTGGACCATGGCCAGGCGAATGCTGTCAGCCTGCGGGCTCAGCTGCGAATCGAGCAGGGCGTTGAATGCCAGGCTCTGCAAGCCGTCGCCAGCGAGGATCGCGCAGGCTTCGTCAAAGGCCTTGTGGGTGGTCGGCTGACCACGGCGCAGGTCGTCATCGTCCATGGCCGGCAGGTCGTCGTGCACCAGCGAATAGGCATGGATCAGCTCGACGGCGCAGGCGGCACCATTGGCTTGCTCGGGAGCCGCACCGAGGGCTTCGCAGGCGGCATAGGCAAGCAACGGGCGCACGCGCTTGCCGCCGTTCATCACGCTGTAGCGCATGGCGGCGTAGAGGCGGGTGAGCTCTACCGAAGGGGCGACGAACAACTGCTCGAGGGCCGCATCGACCCGGGCCTGACAGCTGGCCTGATAGTGGGCAATCATTCTGCCTGTTCCGCGTCGAAAGGTTCGGCCTTCAGTTCGCCATCGCGCTCCAGCAACACCTGGACCTTCTGCTCGGCCTGGACCAGCGCGGCCTGGCAGTCGCGGGTCAGACTGATGCCTTGTTCGAACGCGGTCAGCGAGTCTTCCAGCGACAGCTCACCGTTCTCCAGGCGTTCGACCAGGGCTTGCAGGTCGGCGAGGGATTGCTCGAAATCGATGGAGGCTTTTTTTCGGGCCATGGCGGCTGTCTCGGTGGCGGTATAAACGGCGCGACACTAGCAGAGCGGGGCGGGGGGAGCAAATCGATAGGGCGGATCTTTCGTCGCATTCTGTTGCATAAAGACCGACGGCTAGCGCTTGATTTTCCTGCAAGGCTTTCATTGTCGCTGCTTGCAGCTCTCTGCCATAATCGCGGCCGCTTTATCTCGCGGGTTCGCGCAGGTGCAGCTTCCTTTATCTGACGTCACGTAATGGACTACGTTGTGAGCTTCCTTTCGATCGAGTTCGGCCTCAGTTTCATCCTGTTTTTCGTCATTTACTGGAGCTTGTGCTGGAGCGTTCGCCTTCAGAACGTGCTTCTGCTGGCGGCCAGCTATGCCCTGGTGGCCAGTTTCAGCCTCAACTCCCTGTACGTTCTGCTCGGCTACAGCGCCCTGGTGTACCTGCTCGGCCGGCTCGCTGAACGCTATCCGGGGCGGCGTTTCAGTTACCTGCTGGTGTTGCTGCTGGTCGTGAGCTGCTTCTACCTGTTCAAGTATCAGGAGTTCTTTGTTGCGGGCGTGCAGGGCGCGCTGGCCAGTGCCGGTATTGATGTGTCGCTGCCGGTACTGGAAGTGCTGCTGCCGATCGGCTTGTCGTTTTACACCTTTCATTCGGTCAGCTACCTGGTGTCGATCAACCGGCGCGAGATGCCGTCAGCGAGTCCGATGGACCTGGCCCTGTACCTGGCATTCTTCCCCAGCCTGATCGCAGGTCCGGTCAACCGCGCCGCGCATATGTTGCCGCAGATCCGTCCGCAGACCATTCGCCAGGTGCTGGAGCCTCAACGGGCCCTGGGCCTGATCGCGCTGGCGGTGGTCAAGCTGTTCTTCTGCAGCGCCTGGCTGGCCAGCGAATGGGTCGATCCGGTGTTCGAAACGCCGGGCAGTTACTCGCCGGAACAGATCCTGCTGAGCGTCTATGGCTACAGCTTCCTGATCTATTTCAACTTCAGCGGCTACACCAACCTGGTGACCGGCATTGCCCTGTTGCTGGGGTTCCGTCTGCCCGACAACTTCGATGCGCCGTATGCCGCGCGCAACCTCAAGGAATTCTGGGGGCGCTGGCACATCAGCCTGTCGCTGTTCATCCGTGACTACGTGTACATCCCGCTCGGCGGCAATCGCCGGGGTGTATGGCGTGGCAACCTGAACATGCTGCTGGCCATGCTGATTTCCGGTTTGTGGCATGGCGCGAGCCTCAACTTCATTATCTGGGGCGCACTGCACGGTATCGGTCTGGCCTTGTACAAAGCTTCGACCTACATCCTGCCGCAACCCATGCGCTGGCCTGGGGCAGGGTTGGCGGCGCGTCTGCTGACCTTCCACTACGTGGCCTTTGCCTGGATCTTTTTCCGCTGCGCGAGCCTCGATGAAGCCATCGATATGCTTGCCGGCATCGGCGGCGTGAGCCTCGACGGACTGTTCTCGGCGACCGGCCTGCTGTTGCTGGCCAGTGTGCTGTACGTCGCGGTGTATCCGCAGCTGCTTGCGCTGCTACGGCAGCTGTTTACCGCCACAACCCGCTTGCCCTGGCAGTTCTATCCGATTCCGCTCGGGGTGTTCGTGTCGTTGGTGATCTTTGCTTCGCAGTCGGGCGTGCCGGGGTTCATCTATGCAAGCTTCTAATTCCGCTCAACTGCTGCGCGTGCAACTGGATGCGGCGAAAGCCTTCTACGCGATTGCCCTGGCCACTGCGCTGCTGTTCTGGCTGAACCAGGATTCGATCAGTCTCTACTGCCAGCAGAAATACCATCAGAGCTGCGAGCTGCCGGTGCTTGGGCAAAGCCCGGCCTGGCGCTTGGGGGGCAATCTGACCCAGGCCCTGGGTGCGGCCCGTGACAGCTTTGTCGACAGCCTGGCGCAGAGCCGCACAGCGATAGCAAAAGTCGAAACCGTCGAGCTGCCTGCGCCCATTCCCGTGGTTCCGGTGAATCTGGAGGCAGCCCATGCTGTGCCACACGCCGTGGCGAGCAAAGCACTGGCGGTCAAGGTGGCTGCTCCGGCGACGGTTGTGGCACCGGTCAAGCCAGCCGCAGCCGTTGCGCCAAGCCCGTCGCCGTCGGCCACCGTGGTCTCCCTGGCGGCGGGTGACGAGGTGTTTCTGGTGGGCGATTCGTTGATGCAAGGCGTCGCGCCGCACCTGGCCAACACCCTTCGCAAGCGCTACCAGATCAAGAGCGTCAACCTCAGCCGGCAGAGTACCGGTCTGGCCTATCCGGGTTTTTTCAACTGGCCGCGAACGGTGGCGCAGACCCTGGACAGCTCGCCGAACATTCGCCTGATGGTGATCTTCCTCGGCCCCAACGATCCCTGGGATATGCCCCAGGGCAAGGGCAAGCCATTCCTGCGCTTCAAGTCGCCGGACTGGGAGAGTGCCTACCGCCAGCGCATCGATGCGATTCTCGAGCAGGCTCGCGAGCATCAGGTACAGGTGATCTGGGTCGGCCCGCCGAACATGCAGAAGCCGCGGCTGTCGAGTGCCATGGCCTACCTCAGCGGCCTGTATCAGGAGCAGGTCGGGCTGCACCAGCAACACTACCTCTCGGTCAATCCGGTGCTGGGTTACAAGGATGACGAATTCTCCTATACCTTGCAGGACAGCCAGGGCAAACGGGTCAAGACCCGGGTTGATGACGGCATTCATTTCACTATCACCGGGCAAAAGCTGATCGCCGAACAGATATTGTCGAAGATCGCATTCCCGGGCCTCACTGTAACGGGACACTGATGCGTCGACTGCACAACATTCTCGGGCTGGCTCTACTGATCTGTGCGCTACCGGGCTGTAGCCCGGTGGCGGCGGTCGATACCACAGCCAGGCCGGTAACTGCGCCGGCCAAGCCTGCGCTCAACCAGAGCAATGGCAACCTGGCGGTGCTGGCCGGCAAGTTCAAGAATGCCAACCGCGCGCCGGTCACGGTCGTCCAGTTTGGTGATTCGCACACCGCCGCCGACCTGTTCAGCGGTGAGATGCGCCGCTTGCTGCAAGCGCAGTACGGCGATGGCGGCATCGGCCTGGTTGCCGCTACGCCGGTGCCCGGCACGCGTTATGAGCAGGTCATCCTCAAGGCTGCCAAGCGCCAGTGGGAACTGGTGTCGGCACGTAACCAGCAGAGCGCGCAGTTCCCCCTTGGCGGCTATCTGTCGGTACCCCTGGCGGCAAAGCCCAGTGTGCGTATCGAGGCACGTGAGCCGGGTTCCCAGCGCTATCGGGTGTCAGCCTTGTACCAGGCGCAGGAAAGTACTTCTCTGTTGTTGCGTGACTCCCGTGGCCAGAACCGCCGGTTGCTGGCAGCCACGGGTGGGCAATGGCGCTTCGGCCCGGTGGTGAACAATCTCGAGCTGCCGCTGGATCTGACCCTCGACAGTCGCCCCGGCACCGTACTGGGGGGCTGGTACCTTCAGGGGCAGAAGAATGCCGGGGTGATCTACTCGGCGTTGGGCATCAACGGCGCGCGGCTTGAGGTAACGGACAAATGGCAGCCGGGCTGGCAGGACACGCTCAAGTCGCTGCGCCCGGACCTGGTGATCCTTGCCTACGGCACCAACGAGGCGTTCGACGACACGCTTGACCTCAATCTGTACCAGACCCAGCTCAAGCAGACCCTTGAACGCCTGCGCCGTGACCTGCCGCGCGCTGTAGTGTTGATTGTCGGTCCGCCTGACTCGATCAAGCAGCGCAAGGCGCGTAGCTGTGCAGCGCGTCAGCCGCAGCAGCTGGCTGCGGTCATCCGTATCCAGCGTCAGGCCGCCCGGCAGGCCAATGCACTGTTCTGGGACTGGCAGGCGTACATGGGCGGTCAGTGTTCGATTGCTGCCTGGCAGGCGCAAGGCCTGGCGCGCGGTGATCTGGTGCACCTGACAGCCGATGGCTACCGCAAGAGCGCGGCCGCTCTGTACGACTATCTGCGCACGCAGCTGAAGTTGAAATAAGGGCGGGAAAAGGAGAGGCGGGGACAACTCCGGGTTGGCTTGCGGCGCCCCATGGAGTTGTCTCCCCGGCCCTCGAAAAGAGGCCAATCCAGATGCCCGGTGGCACCTGCTCAGCATGTGCCGACTGGCGTCCTGCCAGTCGCGATTCGGTCCTCTAAATACACCTTAGTCGCTGTCTGGTGTACTGTAAATTTTCCTGAACGCATTGTGTTTCTGGTTGTAAATACATGTGCGTCAATCCAGAGGTGTGACATGAACCTGCTTGAAGTGGCCGGCGGAAAACCGATCAAACTCTGGACCCAGGGCGTGCCGGTGGAAGACGAAGCCCGTCAGCAGTTGATCAACACGGCGAAGATGCCGTTCATCTTCAAACACCTGGCAGTCATGCCGGATGTGCACCTGGGCAAAGGCTCGACCATCGGCAGTGTGATCCCGACCTTGGGCGCAATTATCCCGGCGGCGGTCGGCGTGGATATCGGCTGCGGCATGATCGCAGCCTGCACCTCGCTGGTTGCCGCGGACCTGCCTGACAACTTGCACCGGCTGCGCAGCGCCATCGAACAGGCCGTGCCCCATGGAAAGACTTTCGGCCGTCACGACCAGGGTGCCTGGGACAAGGTCCCGGCCCAGGCCGATCATGCCTGGAAGGACCTGGCCGGGCGATTCAAGGCCATTACCGGCAAGTACCCGCAACTGGAAAAGACCAATAACCGCCAGCACCTGGGCACTCTGGGCAGTGGCAACCATTTCATCGAAGTCTGCCTGGATGAAAGCGACCGCGTCTGGTTCATGCTGCACAGTGGTTCGCGTGGCGTCGGCAACGCGATTGGCAACCTGTTCATCGAACTGGCCCAGGCCGACATGCGTCAGCACATCGCCAACCTGCCGGACAAGGATCTGGCCTATTTCAAAGAAGGTAGCCGCCACTTCAACGACTATGTCGAAGCGGTCGAATGGGCCCAGGATTTTGCCCGGCAGAACCGTGCCTTGATGATGCACGCGGTGATCGCTGCGGCCCGCCAGGTACTTGGCAAACCCTTCGAAGCCAACCTGGAGGCGGTCAACTGCCACCACAATTATGTACAGCGCGAACACCACTTCGGCCAGGACATCCTGGTAACCCGCAAGGGCGCGGTATCAGCGCAGAAAGGCCAGCTAGGCATCATCCCCGGTTCCATGGGCGCGAAGAGTTTCATCGTCCGTGGCCTGGGCAATGAAGAGTCGTTCTGCTCCTGCAGCCACGGCGCCGGACGGACCATGAGTCGTACCCGGGCGAAAAAGCAGTTCACCCTGGAAGATCAGGTACGCGCCACCGCGCATGTCGAATGCCGCAAAGACAAAGACGTGATCGATGAGATTCCCATGGCCTACAAAGACATCGATGCAGTGATGCAGGCGCAGCGGGAGCTGGTGGAGGTGGTACATACCTTGCGACAGGTGGTGTGCGTCAAAGGCTGAGCGCACCTGCGCCGCGCTGTAAATCCTGCGTGGTGTCGATGATGAAACTGCGCAGCCAGCGGTTGTGCGGATCGTCGTTGTGCTCCACATCCCAGACCATGAACACGCGAAAGGCCGGGACGAATATCGGTACAGGGCTGACAGTCAAACGCGCGATTCGGGCGTAGGACAGGGCCGCAAAAGTGGGCAAGGTGGCGATCACATCGCTATGCACCAAGGTCGCCAGGGCGCCACTGAAATGGGTGAATGACGCCGCAACGCGTCGGGCGACGCCTTCGCTTTCCAGCAGGTCGTCAACGAATCCCCGGCGTCCATCGAAGGAAATCCGCACATGCTCGTGCATGAGATATTCATCGCGGGTGAGCGGGCTTTTCAGGTTCAGCCGTGGTCCGTCGTACAGGCATGAGTAGGACGAAGAAAACAGCACCTGTGAGCTGTAATGTGAAGTCAGCTCCTTGGGTTCCGAACACAGGACCAAATCAATGTCCGGGTCCGCCAATGAAGTTTTCCACAGCGAACTGTTGCTCTGGTGAAAGGCAAATTTGACCGAAAGCCCGCGCGCTTTTGCTTCGTTGACCAGCCTTGGCGACACATAGCTTTCGATGTCATCCGACAGCGCGATATTGAACACCCGGGTGGATGATTCGGCGGAAAACTGCGGGCGCTTGTCGACGATGGAGGCCACGGCGGTGAGGGCCTCAGTGACTTTCGGCGCGATCTCCAGCGCCCGTCGGGTTGGCACCATGCCGGTGCTGGTGCGGATGAACAGCTCGTCGTGAAACTGTTCGCGCAGGCGCTTGAGCGAAGAACTCACCGCGCCTTGCGTGACATGCAGCAGCGCCGCTGCACGGGTCACGCTGCGCTCGTTCATCAGACACTGAAAAACAATGAGCAGGTTGAGGTCGACCCTGCTGATATTAGCGACACTAATCATGGTCATCTCTTGTATTCGTTTGATTAATTTGCCTCGACATTCTTAATCTCGACCCTGCGCAAACACAACAATAATCAGGTGGCCGGGGATGCAGGATTCAATAGTGCAATCGCAACAGGGTGAGCACACCGTCTCATCAAACGACGCAGCAGAGCTGCGCAAACGGGCCATTGCCGTCGGCATTGGCAACTTCATGGAATGGTTCGACTTTGCCATTTACGGCTACTTCGCCGCGGTCATCGGACAGCTGTTCTTTCCGTCCACTGCGCCAGGCGTTTCGCTGCTGTCGTCGTTGGCGGTGTTTGCCGTGGGCTTCCTGTCACGGCCCTTGGGCGCCGTGGTGTTGGGACCGATTGGCGACAAACTGGGACGCCGCGCTGTGCTGATCATCACCGTGTTCGGCATGGGCCTGGCCACCACCCTGATCGGTCTGTTGCCCGGCTACGCGAGCATCGGCATCGCTGCGCCGATCCTGCTGGTTGCGCTGCGCTTTCTGCAGGGGATGATGGTCGGCGGTGAGTGGTCCAGCGCCGGCATCTACATCGTGGAAAGTGCTCCCGCCAACCGCCGGGCAACCGCGGCCAGCGTCATCACCGGCACCGCAGGTGCGGCATTCCTGTGTGGTACGGCCATCGCCGCGATCATCACCGCGACCCTCTCTGACGCGGACCTCATGGCGTGGGGCTGGCGCGTACCGTTCGTAGCCTCGATCATCATGGCCGGTGTGGCCATGTACATCCGCCGCAAACTGGGTGACACCCCGGTCTACGAGGCGCTGCAGCACAAGCGCGCCACCGGTGGCCTGGAGCAGGTTTCGCGTGGGGCCAAGCAACGGGCCTTCGTGGTCTCGTTCGCCTTTTCCGCGCTGTTCGGTGTGTCGCTGTACTACTTCATCACCTACGCCAACACCCACCTGACCCAGACCGTCGGCCTGAGCAAATCGACCGCCTTGGTCCTGTGCAGCCTGGCTTTGGTGCTCTACACCCTGTTCAACCCGCTGGTTGGTCGTCTGAGTGATCGCTTTGGCCGCCGTCCTTTTGTCCTGACTGCCGCCGCTGGCCTGACCCTGTTGGCGTACCCGGTGTTCCTGTTGATGAACACCGGCAGCTTCGCCGCGATCCTGCTGGGGCTGGTGATCATGGCGGCGCTGGTGGCAATTACCGCAGTGATGGACGTGGTGCTGCTGGTTGAAGTGTTCCCGGCTTCGATCCGTTCGACCGGCGCCGCCGTTGGCCACAACGTCGCTCTGGCGCTGCTGGCGGGTCCCGGCCCGTTCATTGCCGTGGCACTGATCCAGGCCACCCACAACCCGAACATTCCCGCCGCCTACCTGGCTGCGGTGTCGCTGGTCTGCTTCATCGTGCTGTGGTTCATGCTGCCGGAAACCAAAGACCGGGACATCACCCGCGGTTAAGCCGATCCTCACCATTCATCAAGGGAAGACTCATGATCAAGGTTGCTGTTGTTCAAGCTTCATCCATCCCCTTCGAGCCGCAGCTGAGTGCCGAGAAAGCTGCCGGGCTGATCCGTGACGCTGCTGCGCAAGGTAGTGAACTTGCGGTATTCCCCGAGGCGTTTCTCGGTGGCTACCCCAAGGGCGCAGCGTTCGGCACCGTTGTCGGTAGCCGCAGTGACCTTGGCCGGGCGCAGTACCTGCGCTATGTGCAAGGTGCTGTCAGCCTGGACGGCCCGGAGCTGGCCATGCTCGGAGAAGTGGTCAATGAAACCGGCGTTCATGTGGTCATGGGCATTATCGAACGCCTGGGCCGGACCCTGTATTGCACCGCCGTGACCCTGGCACCGGGCAAGGGCGTGGCGGGCTTTCACCGCAAACTGATGCCGACCGGCCAGGAGCGCATCATCTGGGGCTTCGGCGACGGCTCGAGCATCGCCCCGGTAGACACCCCGTTTGGCAAGCTCGGCACTGTCATCTGCTGGGAAAACTACATGCCGGCACTGCGCCAGGCGATGTATGCGCAGGGCACTGAAATCTACTGTGCGCCGACCGCCGATGATCGTCCGACCTGGGCGGCGTCCATGGTCCACATTGCTCTGGAAGGGCGGGTGCCGGTGCTTTCGGCTTGCCAGGCGATCACCCTGGGCGAGTACCCGGCGTCCTACCGGGAGGATTTCGGCCTGGAGGCGGCAGAAGGGGACTACATCATGCACGGCGGCAGCATGATTGTCAGTGCGACCGGGCAGGTGCTGGCCGGGCCGGTGTTTGATCAGGAGACGATTTTGTATGCCGAGATCGATCTGACGGTGGGGCAGGCCAGTAACCTGGACTTTGACGTCTGCGGGCACTATGCGCGGCCGGATGTGTTTACCCTGAAGGTCAATACGGCGGCGATGAAGCCGGTGGTGTTCGACGGGGATTAAAAAGAGGCGGGCATTAAAAAGCCGGCTTGTGGCCGGCTTCTAGGGGACGGTCTTGGCTAATTTATGGTAAGCCGCAACCGCCTTAAAATCGTTGCTCCGGCGCTGGGGCCGGGAGGTGGCGACAGGCAGTGTGTGCCGCGCCAGGCCCGCTGGCGTGCTAAGCAGCCGGGGCGAAATGTGCGGCGTAGCATACTGGCTATCGCGCCGGATGCCCAGCAAAAAATCACCCGCAGCCGCTCAAACCGGGCGGCTGTCGCGCAAATGCCCCCACCAGAACACCCAGCCCAGCACGCTCAGCTTCTGGTTTTTGAGCTGCGCCGGGCTGTAGGTTTCGGTGGGGTGTTCGTCGCTGTCGTGGCTGTGCAGGCGCAAGGTGCCGTTGGCGCGCTGGCTGAGGCTGTGGATGCGCAAGCGGCCGTTGTGCAGCAAGGCGTAGAGCTCGCCTTCGACGATGTGTTTCAGGCCACAGTCGATGGCCAGGGTGCTGCCGGGTGGCAGCAACGGGCTCATGTTGCTCGCAGGCATGCTCACGCACAACGCCACGTCCGGATCGATACCGAGGGTGTCGAAGATGCGCACGGGCAAGCGCAGGTGGCGGTCGGGGATGGGCCTGAGCTGCCGGGATTGCATGCTATAGAACGGCAGCCGGATGTCATCAGTGGTGCTGGCGGCGAGCAGGCTCGGTTCCGCCGGCTCTGTACCCGGTTTGCGTAGTGCGGTGTTCAGGCGCGGCAAGGGGTTGGGGTGTTTGGGACCTTCGCCGGTTCGCAGCCATTTGCTGCGTACACACAGCAACTCGGCGATTTCGTCGAGTCGGGCCAGGGGTACGCCGCGTTTGAACCAGTTGTTGACGTGCTGCGGCGTGACCCTGCGCTGGGCGGCAAAGTCGGAAGGCGAGAGGCTGCACTCGTGCAGCAGGGTTTTGAGTCGATCACCGGAGGTATTCATGAGTCCCGAGTCTAGAGGGCTTGCACAGCCCGGGCTATAAACGCGAGGTTCATTTTTAAGGCGGGAAAAAGCCTGGTTTTACAGGCATTGCCTAGGATGGCGTAGGAGGTTTCTTTTCGAAAAAACTCACCTCGGATGGCGTTCGGAACTATCCTACGCGCGCTGCCGCCTTTTCGCTGTTGTTGGAAAAATGCATCAGGGCTAATTTCCTCAGGTCGTCTTTTTTGGCGATCGGACGTGAGAATCCGTTGATGAATATAGCGGCATGCATGTTATGGCGGCCGTGCGCGGGCAGACCTCGGTCTGGCCGAGTTTTCCTATGTTCCCTCGGTTTCTCACCCCGCGTACGGCTGCCACCCTTATCCCGTGAGAAGGATAGAGGTGGTGGCTCCTATATGGAACTAGGAGTTAAGCCATGAAAAAGATTGTCCCTGATCCACCAAATTCCCTCATTACCACCCCCTATTTCTCCATCCACAGCGATCTCATCCCCCCTGACTCCCTGGCCTTTGCCAGCGAACTCCTGCGTGGCATTCACGAAACCACCGACGAATTCTGCCGCGCCCACGCCAATGAACCCGGCCAGGGCATGCTGGTGAATGTGCTGCATTCGGCCGAGATGGCCAGGGCGCTGGTCGAGCATGCGCTGAGCAAGCTGCAAGGAGTCAAGCCATGAGCAAGGAGACTGGAAAGACGGTAGGTGTGGTGGATTTCATCCGCAGCGAGCAATCGCCCATGGGGCTGTTTCGTATTGCGCCGGGCGTGCCATGTGACTACGCGCTGGAGCAGGCTTCAACCGTGCTCGGTTGTGTGCACAAGCTGATTCAGGCGGGGCTGCTGGATGAAGACGGCGAGATGATGTGGGCCGCTTATTTTCTGTGCGAATTCGCCAAGGCGATTGTTGATGATGCCGGGTTGGGGATAAAGAAGACCTGATCCCACCGATAAACAAAAAGCCCCGCATGAGCGGGGCTTTTTGCTGAGGGTTACTTAGCCTTTGTAGGCAGCAACCGACTTGGTGATCGCAGCGCGAGCGGCGTCAGCGCCGTCCCAGCCTTCGATCTTGACCCACTTGCCCTTCTCCAGATCCTTGTAGTTGGCGAAGAAGTGCTCGATCTGCTGGATCAGCAGGGCCGGCAGGTCGGTGTATTCTTTGACGTCGACGTACAGCTGCGACAGTTTGTCGTGCGGTACGGCGATGACTTTGGCGTCGCCGCCGCCGTCGTCGGTCATGTTCAGGATGCCGACCGGACGGGCGCGGATAACCGAGCCTGGGGCAACCGGGTACGGGGTAACAACCAGCACGTCCAGCGGATCACCGTCGTCGGCCAGGGTGTTAGGGATGTAACCGTAGTTGGCCGGGTAGAACATCGGGGTGGCCATGAAACGGTCAACGAACAGGCAATCGCTGTCCTTGTCGATCTCGTACTTGATCGGGGCGTGGTTGGCTGGAATCTCGATGGCGACGTAGATGTCGTTCGGCAGGTCTTTGCCAGCCGGAATCTTGCTGTAGCTCATTGGGCAGTGCCCCCATGTTTGGCCAAAAATTGGTCGCGATTATAGGCACATTCCGCACTGCTTGCCACGTTCGCCCTGATGTCCGGCAGCGTCAGTCCTGTGCCTGCCGGTAATGCGGGTGGTTGTGCTGCAAATGCTGCAGACGTGCCAGCGGATCCTGGCGGTAAAAACCGCGCAGTTGCTGGTACACCGCGGGGTAGGCGTCGTTGAGCAGGTCGGGGGCGCTGAAGAAGTATTCGCTGGTGACGGCGAAAAATTCTGCCGGGTTTTCCGCTGCGTAAGGGTCGATGGCGGTCTCGGCGTCCGGGTCGCGGTCAAGCTGGCGGTTGAGGTCGTCGTAGGCTTCTTGCATGGCCTTGGCCCAGTCGCCGACGCGCATGTCGTTGTGCAGCGGCGGCAGGCCGTTGGCGTCGCCATTGAGCATGTCGAGCTTGTGCGCCAGTTCGTGGATGACCAGGTTGTAGCCTTCCCAGCCGCCGCTGGCCAGCACGCCGGGCCAGGCGAGGATCACCGGGCCTTGTTGCCAGGCTTCGCCACTGTGCTCGCCGTTCCATTCATGTTCCACGCCACTGGCGTCGCGGTGGCGCTGGGGGCTGAGGAAGTCGTCGGGATACAGCACGATTTCGTGGAAGCCCTGGTACCAGTTCAGATCGCCCAGATGCAGCAGCGGCAACTGGGCCTGGGCGGCGAGAAACAGCCGTTGCTCGCCGTCCAGCTCAACGCCGGGCAGGGCGCTCAGGTGTTTGTCGTGCAGGAACAGTACGCAGGCTTCGCGCAGCCAGTGGTCTTCGTCGGCGCTGAGGCCATCGAGCATCGGCAGGCGCTCGCGAACCCGCTGCCAGCGTTGCGGGTCGATGGGGTGACGTGCCAGGGTTCGGCGACGGCGCCAGGCGCTCAGTGACCACATGGCCAGGGCTTACTGGACCTTGGCGGTGCGGTGCATACGGCTGCGCACCACACCAATGATCATCGGTACCAGCGACAGCAGGATGATCGCGACGATCATCAGCGACAGGTTCTGTTTGATGAACGGTACGTTGCCGAAGAAGTAGCCGAGGGTCACCAGGCCACCGACCCAGAGTACGGTACCGGCGACGCTGAAACCAAGGAAACGTGGGTAGTGCATTTTTGCAATGCCAGCGACGAACGGTGCAAAGGTGCGCAGGATCGGCAGGAAGCGCGCCAGGGTGACGGTTTTGCCGCCATGGCGTTCGTAGAAGTCGTGGGTCTGCTGCAGGTAGTCGCGACGGAAGATCTTCGAATTGGGATTGCGGAACAGCCGTTCTCCGGCTGTTCGGCCGACTACATAGTTTGTGCTGTCGCCGAGGATCGCTGCCGCCATCAGCAGGCCAGCGAGCAGCACCGGGTCCATTCCACCGCCAGCGGCAACCGCACCGGCGATGAACAACAGGGAATCACCCGGCAGGAACGGCATGACCACCAGACCGGTCTCGCAGAAAATTACCAGGAACAGGATCGCGTAGATCCACGGACCATAGTTGTTGACCAGCAAATCGAGGTAGGCGTCGAGATGCAGAATGAGGTCCAGCGGGTTGAAGTCCATGTACAGCACCTGTGTTCTTTGAACCCGGTCGGGGCCTGCGATGACGGGCAGTGCGAATGCGTTCAACCGCTACCCGAGTGATGGGTAAAGTTTCACACATTTTGAGGAGGCGCATTATACGGCGGCGAGAAGATTGTGCCTGCGCAGTTTGTAGCGGCGGATTTCCAAGGAAGGGAAGGTTGATGCTCTTATCTCGGTGGGAGCGGGCTTGCCCCGCGATTGCGGAGTGTCAGCCACATTGCATCGCGGGGCAAGCCCGCTCCCACCGGGTTAGTCCGAGTTGATCGGCAGGATGTAGCTTTTGAACTCGTTGTCTTCACGAAAACCCATGGACTCGTAGGTCTTCATCGCCACTTCATTGTTGTTGCTGGTGGAGACCCGCAGGCGCACGGCGTTGGTCTCTTTGGCCATTTTCTTGGCTTCGCGCATCAGGTGGTCGGCGACCAGCATGCGTCGGGAATCTTCGGCGACATAGATGTCGTTGAGGATCCACACGCGCTTGAGCGATAGCGACGAGAAGCTCGGGTAGAGCTGGCAGAAACCCATCAGCTTGTTGTCGTCATCGTCCGCCAGGGCGAGGTAAATGATCGATTCACCGCGCTCCAGGCGTTTCTCCAGAAACGAGCGGGAAGAGTCCGGGTACGGCAACTGGCCATAGAACTCGCGGTATTTGACGAACAGCGGGGCAAGCAGGTCCAGGTGTTCCAGGGTGGCTTTGATGATCCGCATAAGCAGGCCTCAGGGTCCATGGGAGTGTGCGGCAAATTGCCGGCCGCCTTGGCAGATGCTGCCTGAAGATAATTAGAAAGCGCAATCTACGAAATGTTTGCACCTCAGGGTTTGCTTAACAGGAAGTTTCCTTTGTTTGGCGTGCCGGCGTCTGCCTCCAGCGTATGTACCTGCGCCTCATCCTTGAGGTTGACCCCGGACAACTGCCGTCGGCACGCCTCGCGCATCAGGTACAACAGGCGGTGGGCGGCCATGCCGTAGCTGAGGCCTTCGAGGCGCACGTTGGATATGCAATTGCGGTAAGCATCGGTCAGGCCGACTTTGGGGTTGTAGGTGAAGTACAGGCCGAGGCTGTCGGGGGAGCTCAGGCCCGGGCGTTCACCGATCAGGATTACGGTCATCTTCGCCCCGAGCAATTCGCCCACTTCGTCGGCCACCGCCACGCGGCCCTGCTCCACCAGAATTACCGGCGAGGTTGACCAGCCTTCAGCGGCAGACTGTTCTTCGAACCGGGTCAGAAACGGCAGGGTATGACGGTGCACCGCCAGGGCCGAGAGGCCGTCGGCGACCACGATGGCCAGGTCGACGCCGCCAGGGTTGGCCTGCGCGTGTTCGCGCAGCAGTTGTGCTGAATCCGGGTGCAAGCGCCGCCCCAGATCGGGGCGTTGCAGGTAACTGTCGCGGTCGGCGGCGGCGCTGTGCAGCAGCAGGCTGTCGCGCTGGCGCTCATTCAACTGGCTGCGCAGCCCCTGGTGATCAAAGGCCAGGTGCACGGCGTCGCGGGCCTGGGCATGGGCGAACTGAAAATCCAGCTGGGCACCGGTCGGCAGGCTGGTGCCGGTGCGGCCGAGGGCAATGCGCGCCGGGGTCAGGCGGCGCAGCTCCAGCCAGGGGTTGGCGCTGTTGTCGTGCTGTGGGGTGTTGTCCATGGTCGCCTCGCTTATCCCAGTTGGGCCAGGGCCTGGCGGAAAGCCGGGGGCAGGTTGTCACCAAAACGCACCCGGCCATCGGCCTGGGTGAAGATGCCCATGCGCGCCAGCCAGGCTTCGAACTCTGGCGCCGGTTTCAGGCCGAGGGTTTGGCGTGCATACAGCGCGTCGTGAAACGAGGTGGTCTGGTAGTTGAGCATGATGTCGTCGGAGCCGGGGATGCCCATGATGAAGTTGATCCCGGCAACGCCGAGCAGGGTCAGGAGCGTGTCCATGTCGTCCTGGTCGGCTTCGGCATGATTGGTGTAGCAAATGTCGCAACCCATGGGCACGCCGAGCAGCTTGCCGCAGAAGTGGTCCTCAAGCCCGGCACGGATGATCTGCTTGCCGTTGTACAGGTACTCCGGGCCGATGAAACCGACCACGGTGTTGACCAGAAACGGCTTGAAGTGACGGGCCACGGCATAGGCGCGGGTTTCGCAGGTCTGCTGGTCGACGCCATGGTGGGCATTGGCCGACAGGGCGCTGCCCTGACCGGTTTCGAAGTACATCAGGTTCTGCCCGAGGGTACCGCGATTGAGGCTCAGGCCAGCGTCGTAGCCCTCTTTAAGGACATTGAGGTTGATGCCGAAACTGGCGTTGGCTGCTTCGGTGCCGGCAATTGATTGAAACACCAGGTCCAGCGGCACGCCGCGGTTGATCGCTTCGATCGAGGTGGTCACGTGGGTGAGCACACAGGCCTGGGTAGGGATGTCATAGCGCTGGATGATGGCGTCGAGCATTTCCAGCAGGGCGCAGATCGAGGCGATGCTGTCGGTGGCCGGGTTGATGCCGATCATGGCGTCGCCATTGCCGAACAGCAGGCCGTCGAGGATGCTCGCGGCGATCCCGGCCGGTTCGTCGGTCGGGTGGTTGGGTTGCAGGCGGGTCGACAGGCGTCCGCGCAGGCCCATGGTGCCGCGAAAGCGGGTGACCACGCGGATCTTCTGTGCCACCAGCACCAGGTCCTGCACGCGCATGATCTTCGACACGGCGGCGGCCATCTCCGGCGTCAGCCCGGGCGCCAGGGCACGCAGGCTGGCTTCATCGGCCTGATCGCTGAGCAGCCAGTCGCGCAGGCCGCCGACGGTCAGGTGGCTGACCGCGGCAAAGGCACTGGCATCGTGGGTGTCGATGATCAGGCGGGTGACTTCATCTTCTTCGTAAGGAATCAGTGCTTCGCTGAGGAAGTGTTTGAGCGGGATATCGGCCAGGGCCATTTGTGCGGCAACCCGTTCGCCATCGTTGCTGGCCGCAACGCCAGCGAGAAAATCACCCGAGCGCGCCGGGCTGGCCTTGGCCATCACTTCTTTGAGGCTTTCAAAGCGGTAGGTCTGGTGACCTGCCGTGTGTACAAAACTTGCCATACAGACTCTCCAGAACGCCGCAGGCAGGGCCTGCGGCGCAGATAGCGTTGATCAGTGCAGGGCCTCTTCGGCCTTCTGGATCGCGGCGAATTCCTCTTCCGGTGTTCCGGCTACCAGGTGGTGCCGGCTGTAGAACGCAAAGTAGGCAATCAGTACGCCATAGATGATCGCAGCGCCAACCACTACCCGAGGGTCAACCAGGAAGCCGGCGACCACGGCGATGCAGGCCAGCACCAGCGCAACACCTGAAGTGAAGATTCCGCCCGGGGTGCGGTAAGGGCGCTCCATTTTAGGGCGTTTGATCCGCAGGGTGATGTGCGCGGCCATCATCAGTACATAAGACAGCGTAGCGCCGAACACCGCAACCAGGATCAGCAGGTCACCCTGGCCGGTCAGCGACAGGCCGAAACCGATGATCCCGGGGATCACCAGGGCCAGGACCGGGGCCTTGCTCTTGTTGGTTTCCGAAAGCTTGCGCGGCAGGTAGCCAGCACGGGACAAGGCGAAGATCTGCCGCGAGTAGGCGTAGATGATCGAGAAGAAGCTGGCGATCAGGCCGGCCAGGCCCACCAGGTTGACGAAGCTGCCCATCCAGGTCGAGCCGCCGTAGGCTTTGGCCAGCGCTTCAACCAGCGGGTTGCCCGAACTTTTCAGCGCTTCGGCACCGGCACCGCCAGGGCCGACCACGAGGATCAGCAGGGCGAAGGCCAGCAGCACCAGCATGGCGCCGATCAGGCCGCGAGGCAGGTCGCGCTTGGGGTTCTTGGTTTCTTCAGCGGCCAGCGGTACGCCTTCGACGGCGAGGAAAAACCAGATCGCGTAAGGAATTGCCGCCCACACGCCGACATAACCGAACGGCAGGAAGCTGCTGGCGCCAACGGCGTCGGTCTGGGCGATGTCGAACAGGTTGTTCACATCAAAGTGCGGCACCATGGCCACCAGGAACACGCCCAGGGCGATCGCCGCCACAGCGGTGATGATGAACATCAGCTTCAGTGCTTCACCGACGCCGAAGATGTGGATGCCGATAAAGATGATGTAGAAGGCCAGGTAGATCATCCAGCCGCCAATACCGAACAGCGACTGACAGTACGCGCCAATGAACACGGCAATGGCTGCCGGGGCGATAGCGTATTCGATCAGAATCGCCGTGCCGGTGAGGAATCCGCCCCAGGGGCCGAACGCGCTGCGGGCAAAGCCGTAGCCGCCACCGGCGGTGGGGATCATCGAGGACAACTCGGCGAGGGAAAAACACATGCACAGGTACATGGTCGCCATCAGCAACGTGGCGAGGAACATCCCGCCCCAGCCACCCTGGGCCAGGCCGAAGTTCCAGCCGGCGTAGTCGCCGGAAATCACATAGGCAACGCCGAGGCCGACCAGCAGTACCCAGCCTGCTGCGCCTTTTTTCAGTTCACGTTGTTGGAAATAGTCGGTGCCGACCTTTTCAAAGTCGACAGAAGAGCCTGCCGGCACACTGCCGGAGTGATCGCTTGGCATAGGGTTCACCTGTTTTTTTTATCGTGACCGGCGGGTGCCGATGTCTCTGGTGATGGTCTTGCAGGAAGCGAGCCAGAGCGGCCCCGGGTGGGGCCGCGCTGTTTGTGGGTTAGAAGAAGCCCAGCGGATTGATGTCGTAGCTGACCAGCAGGTTTTTGGTTTGCTGGTAGTGGTCGAGCATCATCTTGTGGGTTTCACGGCCGACGCCGGACTTTTTGTAGCCACCGAACGCGGCGTGAGCCGGGTACAGGTGGTAGCAGTTGGTCCATACGCGGCCAGCCTTGATGCCGCGGCCCATGCGGTAGGCGCGGTTGATGTCGCGGGTCCAGACGCCGGCACCAAGGCCGAACTCGGTGTCGTTGGCGATGGCCAGTGCTTCGGCTTCGTCCTTGAAGGTGGTGACGCTCACCACCGGGCCGAAGATTTCTTCCTGGAACACGCGCATCTGGTTGGTGCCCTTGAGCAGGGTCGGCTGGATGTAGTAACCGGTCGACAGGCTGCCTTCGAGTTTTTCCACCTTGCCGCCGGTGAGCAGCTCGGCGCCTTCTTTCTCGGCGATTTCCAGGTACGAGAGGATTTTGTCGAACTGCTGCTCGGAGGCCTGGGCGCCGACCATGGTGTCGGTGTCCAGCGGGTCGCCGCGCTTGATCTGTTTGATCTTCTTCATCACCTCTTGCATGAATGCCGGGTAGATCGACTCTTGCACCAGCGCCCGTGATGGGCAGGTGCACACTTCACCCTGGTTGAAGAAGGCCAGTACCAGGCCTTCGGCGGCTTTCTCGATGAAGGCAGGTTCGGCCTGCATGATGTCTTCGAAGAAGATGTTCGGCGACTTGCCGCCCAGTTCCACGGTCGACGGGATGATGTTCTCGGCGGCACATTTCATGATGTGCGAACCCACCGGGGTGGAGCCGGTGAAGGCGATCTTGGCGATGCGCTTGCTGGTGGCCAGGGCTTCACCGGCTTCGCGGCCATAGCCTTGCACCACGTTGAGGACGCCCGGTGGCAGCAGGTCGCCGATCAGTTCCAGCAGCACGGTGATGCCCAGCGGGGTCTGTTCGGCCGGCTTGAGTACCACGCAGTTACCAGCAGCCAGGGCGGGCGCCAGTTTCCACGCAGCCATCAGGATCGGGAAGTTCCACGGGATGATCTGGCCGACCACGCCCAGTGGTTCATGGAGGTGATAGGCCACAGTGTTGCCGTCAATTTCTGCAGCACCGCCTTCCTGGGCGCGTATGCAGCCAGCGAAGTAGCGGAAGTGGTCGGCGGCGAGTGGGATGTCGGCGTTAAGGGTTTCGCGGATGGCCTTGCCGTTGTCCCAGGTTTCGGTGATGGCCAGCAGTTCGAGGTTCTGTTCGATACGGTCGGCGATTTTCAGCAGAACCAGCGAGCGCGCCTGCGCCGAGGTCGAGCCCCAGGCGTCAGCGGCGGCATGGGCGGCGTCCAGGGCCTTTTCAATGTCTTCGGCGCTGGAACGCGGGAATTCGGCAATCAGTTGGCCGTTCACCGGTGAGGTGTTTTCGAAGTACTGCCCTTTGACTGGAGCTACGAACTCGCCACCGATGTAGTTGCCATAGCGGCTCTTGAAGGAAACCTTGGCGCCTTCGGTACCGGGATGTGCGTAACGCATGGTGTGTCTCCTGGCTATTGTGTTTGTTGGGGAGGATATCTAAAGCATAGAGCAAGGCTCGGGCCAGTGTTGTCGGACCTAGTAAAATCAAGGGTTTGCAGGGTTTTGCCGGAAGGCGGAAGGTGGTGGTGTAGCAGCGTCGGTACAGCGTGGGTGACACTTTGTACCGCTAATGGCACAGGCCGTGACCCAACGGTCAAGCCAGCATTGCAATGCGCGGACGGGTGGGGGATGCTGGGCCGATCTCGTCTGCGGAGAACAATAAAAAGTGCAGAACAATCACCTCAGCCGGCACGCCCGGCAAGTGCTCACGGTGACTCAGGGCAAGGCACAGATGCACGGGCCGGGCAGCGACCCTTCGATTGCCCGCTCATGGTTGCGCTGCCTTGAGGATTACCACCTGGACCCGGCCCAGAGCATGGCGCCGACCGTGCTTGAACATGGCCGCGTGCTGGAGAGCCGCGAGCGTCTGCAGCAGGTGCTGCAGATTGCCGGCAATGAGATGAACAGCCTGCACCAGCAGTTGTCCGGCGCCGGGCACGCGGTGTTGCTGACCGATGCCCGTGGGGTGATCCTCAATTGCGTTACCGCGCCCAGCGAACGACGGGTGTTCGAGCGTGCCGGGCTGTGGCTGGGCGCCGACTGGAGCGAGGCCCGCGAGGGCACCAACGGCATCGGCACATGCCTGGTCGAGCGGCAGGCGCTGACCATCCATCAAGACGAACACTTTCGTGGCAGGCATACCGGCCTGACCTGTTCGGCCAGTCCGGTGTTCGATCCGCACGGCGAGCTGCTGGCGGTGCTCGATGTGTCTTCGGCGCGCCCGGACGTGTCGCGTCAGAGCCAGTTTCACACCATGGCGCTGGTCAATCTCTCGGCGAAGATGATCGAGAGCTGCTATTTCCTGCGCTACTTCGAGAACCAGTGGCTGCTGCGCTTTCACCTGCAGGCCGAATCGGTCGGTTTGTTCAGCGAAGGTTTGCTGGCCTTCGATGGTGACGGGCGAATCTGCGCGGTCAACCAGAGTGCCCTGAACCTGCTTGGCACTATTCGTGGCGGTGCGTTGGGCAAGCCGGTGGAGATGTTCTTCGACTGTGCCCTGGATGAGTTGTTCAGCCGTGCCACTACCCATGCCAGTGCCAGTTGGCCGCTGCGTACCCGCGATGGACGCTTGCTGTTTGCCAGTTTGCGGGGGCAGGTGCGCCAGCCGGTGCAACCTTCGTTGCCAACGCCAGCCCCTGCCGCCAAGGTGGAAAAGGCGGGGTCAATCTGCCTGCTGGATCCTGCGCTGCAGAACGATTTTCGTCGTGCCGTGCGGGTATTCGAACGTGATGTGCCGTTGTTGATCAATGGTGAAACCGGCAGTGGCAAGGAAGCCTTCGCCAAGGCCGTACATCAGGCCAGCCAGCGCCGCGACCGGGCGTTTGTCGCTTTGAACTGCGCCTCGATTCCGGAAAGCCTGATCGAGAGCGAGCTGTTCGGTTATCGCGGCGGCAGCTTTACCGGTGCGCGCAAGGAGGGCATGCGCGGCAAGTTGCAGCAGGCTGATGGCGGCACCTTGTTGCTGGATGAAATCGGTGACATGCCGCTGGCCCTGCAGACCCGTCTGTTGCGGGTGCTGGAGGATCGCATGGTGGTGCCGATCGGTGGCGAGCCGCAGGCGGTCAACGTGCGCATAATCAGTGCCACCCACCGCAACCTGCTGGAGCGGGTAGAGGATGGCAGCTTTCGTGAAGACCTTTATTACCGGCTCAATGGTCTGGAGATCGAGTTGCCGGCCTTGCGTGAGCGCAGTGACAAGTCGCAGTTGCTTGATTTCATTCTGGCTGAAGAGGCAGGCGAGCAGTCAGTAACGCTGGAGCCCTCGGCACGCCAGGCCTTGCTCGATTTCGCCTGGCCAGGGAACGTACGGCAGTTGCGTAATGTGTTGAGAACATTGGTGGCGCTGTGTGATGAGGGCTGTATTACTTACGGTGATCTGCCAGCTGTCGTTCGGGTGGGAGCTGCGGTGCGACGACTCGACTTGCCCCGCGATAGCGGTCTGTCTGAACCAACGCCTCGCGGGTCAAGCCCGCTCCCACCGTTGGAGGATGCCGAGCGCAGTGCCTTGCTTGCAGCCCTGGAACAACAACGCTGGCACATGACCCATGTAGCAGCCCAGTTAGGCGTCAGCCGCAATACCTTGTATCGAAAACTTCGCAAACACGGTATCGCCCGGAGCCTTTGAGCGAAACACAGGATGCGAATTCCTGCGCCCTGGGCTACCCTGCCTCGACGTTTTGCGAGGTCGATAATGCACATTCATATTCTTGGTATCTGCGGCACTTTCATGGGCTCTCTGGCGGTGCTGGCCAAAGAGCTCGGGCATCGGGTCACCGGCTCCGACGCCAATGTCTATCCGCCCATGAGCACTCAGCTTGAGGCCCAGGGCATCGAGCTGACCCAGGGTTATGATGCCGCCCAGCTGGACCCGGCACCCGACCTGGTAGTGATCGGCAACGCCCTGTCGCGGGGTAATCCTGCGGTTGAGTACGTGCTCAACAAGGGCCTGCCTTATGTATCGGGTCCGCAATGGCTGGCTGACCACGTCCTGCAAGGCCGCTGGGTGCTGGCAGTTGCCGGTACCCACGGCAAAACCACCACCAGCAGCATGCTGGCCTGGGTTCTGGAACATGCCGGCATGAGCCCGGGCTTCCTGATCGGTGGCGTGCCGCAGAACTTCTCGGTGTCGGCACGTCTGGGCGGTACGCCGTTCTTCGTGGTCGAGGCCGATGAATACGACAGTGCCTTCTTCGACAAACGCTCGAAGTTCGTGCACTACCGTCCGCGTACCGCGATCCTCAACAACCTTGAGTTCGATCACGCCGATATCTTCCCGGACCTGGCTGCCATCGAGCGGCAGTTCCACCACCTGGTGCGGACGATTCCGAGCGAAGGCCTGGTGATTCATCCGACTACCGAGCCGGCCCTGGAACGGGTGATCAAGATGGGGTGCTGGACTCCGGTGCAGACCACCGGTGAAGGCGGACAGTGGCAGGTCAAACTGCTCAGCGCTGACGGTTCGCGCTTTGAAGTCAGCTTCGAAGGTGAAACCCAGGGCGTGGTCGAGTGGGAGCTGACCGGTCAGCACAACGTCGCCAACGCTTTGGCGACCCTGGCTGCAGCCCGTCATGTTGGCGTGGTGCCGGCCATGGGTATCGCTGCGCTGAGCGCGTTCAAAAGCGTCAAACGGCGTATGGAAAAAGTCGCTGAAGTGCAGGGCGTGACGATCTATGACGACTTCGCTCACCACCCGACCGCGATTGCCACCACTCTCGATGGTCTGCGCAAGCGCATTGGCGATGCACCGCTGATCGCGGTGATCGAGCCACGTTCCAACTCGATGAAGCTGGGCGCCCACCGTGATGGCTTGCCAGAAAGTGTCAACGACGCCGATCAGGTGATCTGGTACGCACCGCCTAACCTTGGCTGGGACCTGGCCGCCACCGCCGCTGAATGCAAGGTGCCTTCGGTGGTCGCCGACAGCCTTGAAGCGATCATCGAACGGGTAAAGAGCCAGGCTACGCCGGGCACCCAGGTGGTGATCATGAGCAACGGCGGCTTTGGCGGGCTGCACGGCAAACTGGCCGAGGCGCTGAAATGAACGGGCCGGAACGCATCACCCTGGCGATGACCGGGGCCTCGGGGGCGCAGTATGGTCTGCGCCTGCTCGATTGTCTGGTGCGCGAAGACCGTGAGGTGCATTTCCTGATCTCCAAGGCGGCGCAACTGGTGATGTCGACCGAGACCGATGTGGTGCTTCCGGCCAAACCTCAGGCGATGCAGGCCTTCCTGACCGAGTACACCGGCGCTGCCGCCGGGCAGATTCGCGTGTATGGCAAGGAAGACTGGATGTCGCCGGTGGCCTCTGGCTCCGGCGCGCCTGCGGCGATGGTGGTGGTGCCGTGTTCCACCGGTACGCTCTCGGCCATTGCCACCGGGGCCTGTAACAACCTGATCGAGCGTGCTGCCGATGTCACTCTTAAAGAGCGTCGGCAACTGATTCTGGTGCCGCGTGAGGCGCCGTTTTCCAGTATTCATCTGGAGAACATGCTCAAGTTGTCGAACATGGGCGCAGTGATTCTGCCGGCGGCACCTGGGTTCTACCATCAGCCCCAGACCATCGACGACCTGATCGACTTTGTCGTGGCGCGGATTCTCAATGTGCTGAATATTCCCCAGGACATGCTGCCGCGTTGGGGCGAGCATCACTTCGGCGCTGATGAATGAAGCGACTGCTTGGCTTAGGCCTGCTGGTTTTACTGTTTAGTGGTTGTGCCACCGTGCGCACGCTGGATGCGGCCAAGCCGGGGGCGCCGTTGGTGTATAGCGGTACTCGTCTGGATTTGTACGCACTGCAGGGTGGTTGCTGCGCCATGGATCGTTTCGGTGCCGAAGCGCCGCACTACCCGGGGTTGGATCTGCCGGGTAGCGCGTTGCTGGATACCTTGTTGTTGCCCTTGTCGGTGTTGACCGCATTGGGGATTGGGTTTCAGGCGACTGGCGGGTTGTAACTGCCGGAGCGGATTGTAGGAGCGGATTCATCCTCGATGGACTGCAGAGCAGTCCCAATCTTTGGGGCCGCGCTGCGCCCCTTCGCGGCGGTCCGGCGTCCCGGTGAATCCGCTCCTACAATTATTTCCCGAGCTTGCGCAATTCATCAGACTCGACAATACGAATGCCGTCCTGTTCTTCCAGCGCCAGACGCCACAGCGCCCGGGCCAGCTGACAGGCTTCGATGCCGCGGTACTTGCCGGGAATCAGCTTCGACAGAGGGCCGGCAATCTGTTCGACCAGGCGTGGTTCCTCTCGGTCACCGAGCAGCAGGGAAGGTCGGGCAATGGTCAGCTGCGGCCAATCCTGGGCCCTCAGCGCGTATTCCATCTCACCTTTGACCCGGTTGTAGAAGATCGGCGATCTGCGGTCGGCGCCCATGGCACTGACCACCAGCAGATGGCGTGCCCCCATCTCCCGGGCGCGCTTGCCAAAGGCCACGACCATGTCCAGGTCGACAGCGCGGAAGGCCGGCTCGGAGCCAGCCTGTTTGATCGTGGTACCCAGGCAGCAGAAGGCGATATCGACGCGACCGGCCAACTGCGGCAGGAACAGCGCCGGATCGCCGACCGGGTTTTCCAGATGCGGGTGTTTAGCCAAGGGGCGGCGGGTAGGGGCCAATACTCGGCTGACGGTCGGCTCGCTGAGCAGCCGATCGAGTAGGTGTTCACCGGTGAGACCGGTGGCTCCGGCAAGCAGGATATGCTGAGGCGTCAAGTACATGATGTCTCTCCCTTGATACAGTCAGCTTAGTGGGTACTGGCATTTTTTGCATGTCCAGTCTGCTTGTCCGCGTTGCTCTGCAACGCTTTGCGTGCCTGTTGCTGGCGCAGTCGCTGCCAGTGTGCGAGAACCTCGGCGGGCGCCCAGATCTGCGGCTCGGACGCTTCGAATCCTTCTGCCGCTTCGCGTCCGGCAACGCTGGCGCTGGCCAGCTCGAAGGCCAGGTTCAGGTTGTCGGTCTGGTTCAGGGCCTGGGCAAACAACGCGTCACCGAAATAGGTGAAGTCGGCTTCTTCAGAGCAGCCAAATGATACGCGGTCGGCGCGTGAGGCCGTCATGATCAGGGTCATGTTGTCCTTGAGTGCGTCGATGTAGCCCCCTGAATAACAGGCGGAGATGACGATCACCTTGTGGCGATCCTTTAATGGCGCCAAAGCACTGGCCAGGGCGTCGGCGGGCAGGTCGGCCAGTTGCATGCGCGGCAGGTCCAGCACCAGTTCGTGCTCGTGGCTGCCATGGCTGGTCAGGTAGATGAACACCAGGTCTTCGGGGCCGCTGCGCTCGGCCAGGGTTTGCGCCGCGCGGGCAAGGTTCTCGCGGGTGGCCAGCGCGCGGTCATCCAGATGGTCGCGGTGATTGACCAGAGTGATCTGGCCTACCGCGCCAAAGCGGCTCTTGAGCAAGTTGCTGACATAGTCGGCTTCGCGCAGAAACACGCTTTGCTTGCCGTCGCCAGCCAGAGCCAGGCTGTACAGTTCGATTTCCGGCGTCGAGGCCGGCACCTTGGCCAGGGCCTGTTCCAGCAGGCGACCTTGATTGAGCAAGGCCAGCTCCAGTGGATCAGGTAACAGGCGGCCCTGTTCGTCGCGCACGCGCTGGCCATTGACCCAGTAACCACTCTGGCTGTTGCCATCGTTCAAGGTCAGACGGCCAGGCCCCTGGTAGGTGTCGTTTTCGAAACCGCCGACGTAGAGGCTGCCGTCCGCCAGTTGCAGGCGGCCCTTGCCGGAAAAGCGCCAATCGACAAAGTTGCCCTTGTAGTGACTGCCGTCTGCGCCGATCAGCTCACCCTTGCCGTTGAGCGTGCCGTCCTTGAACTGACCGATCCAGACATCACCGTCGGTACTTTCGTAGCGGCCGCGGCCTTCCAGGTGATTGTCACGAAAGGCGCCGATGTACTGGTCGCCTTCGGCGCTATTGAAGGTGCCGCTGCCTTCGAGCTGACCGTTGACGAAGCGACCGCTGAACTGGTTGCCGCTGGCGTCGCTGCGGATGCCTTCGCCATTGGGTTTGCCGCGGGCAAACAGGCCCTGGTACTGGCTGCCGTCGGCCAGTTCCAGATGCCCGGCGCCATTGTATTGGTCGTCCTTGAACTGGCCGCGGTACAACAGACCGGTTTCTTTCAGGGTGCCTTCGCCATCGCGGCGGCCCAGCTTGAAGCCACCGGTGTAGCTGCTGCCCGGTGTCTTCAGGGTGCCCAGGCCATGGAACAGGCCCTGTTGGAACTGGCCACGGTAGACCTCACCATTGCTGCCATGCCACTCGCCCTGACCATGCCACTGGCCATTCTGGAAGTTGCCGGCATACCAGCTGCCGTTGGGGTAATCGATGCGCCCTTCGCCTTGCAGCAGGCCATCGACGACCTGGCCCCGGAAGCGGCCGCCATCGGGCAGGCGGGCATCAGGTGGAGACAGCGGTTCGCCATCGCCACAGGCGGCGAGCAGCAAAGTCAGGGCAAGGGGAACAAGTGGGCGCATGACGGGGTCCGGACGGGTAAGGCCCCGAGTATGCCGCACAATGTGCAGGCTGAAACAGCCGCAGAGGCTGTTTCAGTGCAGGGTGGCCTCAGACAAAGCAGAGTGTCAGCGGCTCGGCAATATAGGCGGGCTTTTCCTGGCCGTCGATTTCCAGGGTGGCGGTGAATTTGAGCAGCCATTGGCCGGGCTTTTTCTCGAAGGCTTCGCTCAGGTCAACTTTAAGGCGGACTTTGCTGTCGACCTTGACCGGCTGGATGAAACGCACGCTGTCCAGGCCATAGTTGACGACCATCTTCAGACCTTCAGGCAGGACCAGGATGTCCTCCATCAACTTGGGGATCAGCGACAGGGTGAGAAAACCGTGAGCGATGGTGCTGCCAAATGGCGTTTTTGCCGCCTTCTCCGGGTCCACATGAATGAACTGGAAGTCGCCAGTGGCTTCAGCAAACAGGTTGATGCGCTCTTGATCGATGGTCAGCCATTCGGAACGTCCCAGTTCCTTTCCAACGTACTGCGACAGCTCTGCAACAGGTACAAAGGGCATTGTGACTCTCCAGGTGATTTTTGGTTTTCTTATGATTTCGGCAGATTCGAAAGACTAAGATCAGCACGCCTGCACAAAGCGGTCAAGTCGCCATGTTTTCGGCGAATATCAGGTTATAGGCAAGTCGTTAGCGTGCTTATAATGGCCGCCAGGCCTGAAGGAGATAGTTATGCTGTTGCGTGGTTTGACCTGGCTGGTGTTGTTTCAATTGCTTGGGACGGCAATCAATCACTTGTTCGTGCCCATCTTGCCCGGGCCGATCATCGGCCTGTTACTGCTGCTGGTGTTCCTCATGGTGCGTGGTGAAGTGGGCGCGCCGCTGAGCGAGGCGGCCAATAGCCTGTTGCGCTACCTGCCGTTGCTGCTGGTGCCGCCAGCGGTGGGGGTGATGGTCTACGCCACGGATATCGCCGCGGATTTCTGGGCCATCGTCGGTGCCCTGGTGATTTCGGCGCTGGTGACCCTGGCCTTCGTCGGGGTGCTGATGCAAAAGCTCATCGCCCGTCAGGCCAAGCGTGAGGAGCAGCCATGAGCCTGGACTGGAGCGGCGCACTGGACGCGGTCATTCACCATCCATTGTTCGGGATCGGCATCACCCTGGGGGCGTACCAGCTGGTGCTGGCTGCCTACGAAAAGACCCGCTGGATTTTCCTCCAGCCGGTGCTGGTGTCGATGCTGGTCGTCATTGGCGTACTCCTCGCCTGTGGCCTGACTTACAGCGAGTACCGCAAAAGTACCGAGATCATGAGTATCCTTCTGGGGCCGGCGACGGTGGCGCTGGCGGTGCCGCTTTATCTCAATCTGCGGCGGATTCGCCAGCTGTTCTGGCCGACCTTTACTACGCTGGTAATCGGAGGGGTCGTCGCGACGGGCGCTTGTCTGCTGCTGGGCTGGTGGTTTGGCGCCGAGCACATGATCCTGATGACCATGGCACCCAAGTCGGTGACTTCGCCGATCGCCATGCTGGTGGCCGAGCAGATCGGTGGCGTGGCCGCCCTGGCGGCGGTGTTTGTGTTGATCACCGGGGTGATTGGCGCAATCTTCGGCCCTGGCTTGCTGTCGCGCTGTGGTGTGCACAGCCCGGAGGCGCGCGGCATGGCACTGGGTGTAACCGCTCACGCAGTGGGCACTTCGGTGGCCCTGCAGGAAAGTGATGAATGCGGGGCCTTTGCGGCCCTGGCGATGAGCCTGATGGGCGTTGCCACGGCGGTGTTCCTGCCGCTGGCGGTCAGCCTGGTTGCTTGAGGAGTTGCAATGACCTTACCGCTGTTTCCGCTCAATACCGTGTTGTTTCCAGGTTGCTTTCTCGATCTGCAGATTTTCGAGGCGCGCTACCTGGACATGATCGGCCGCTGCATGAAGCGGGGCGGCGGTTTTGGTGTTGTCTGCATACTTGACGGCGAGCAGGTCGGCAGGGCACCGACGGGCTTTTCGCAGATAGGTTGTGAGGCTGTGATCCGCGATTTTCAGCAGCAGGACAACGGCCTGCTCGGCATTCGTGTCGAGGGCACCCGGCGTTTTCGCGTCGGGCCTTTCGAGGTGCAGAAGGACCAGTTGCTGGTCGCCGATGTGTCCTGGCTGCCAGAAGGGGACGACCTGCCGCTGACGGATGACCATCATGACTTGCTGGCGCTGTTGCATGCGCTCGGCGAGCATCCGATGGTGGAGGCGCTGGGCATGCCGGTGACGGTCACAGGCCAGCAGGCACTGGCCAACCAGTTGGCTTACCTGCTGCCCTTTGTCGAAGAGGACAAGCTCGACCTGCTGGCCATCGATTCACCTCGGCAACGCCTGGACGCTATCCAGGCATTGCTCGATCGGCTGCAAGGCGAGTTGTTCGCCTGAACCCTCAGTACTGATAACGCATCAGTGCGTGTGGCAGCGAATGCAGGCTGAAGAACGCCAGTAGCGCCACGCACGCCGGCAGAATCAACCACCAGACTTTCAGTGGCAGGGCGGTGATCGGCTCGCGGTGCTGGATCAGCGTCAGGCTGGTGGCACAGATACAGCAGGCGAGCATGGCCCCGGCGAGGATATCGGTTGGCCAGTGCGCGCCCAGGTAGACCCTCGACAACGCAATGGCCAGCGCCGGCAAACACCCCAGCAGGATCCAGGTCAGGCGCATGCGCGCCGGCTGGCCGCGTCCGGCCAGTACCGCCAGCACCAGGAAAAACGCGAAGGCTGCCGAGCTGTGGCCGCTGGGCATGCTGTAGGTGGTCAAGGGATCGGTCAGTACTTCCGGGCGGGCGCGGGCGAACAGCCATTTCAGGCTGCCATTGGCCAGGGCCGTACCGATCAGGGTGGCACCGGCAAAGATCGCCGGACGCCATTGGCGTGCCAGCAACAACAGGCCGGTCAGCAAACCACCGAGAAAGAACTGGGTACGAAAATCACCCATGCGCGTGATCAGTACCACGCTGCCATCGATGACATTGCTGCGATGTTCCTGGATCAGGGTCATCAAGCCCTGGTCGAATTCATGCAGATACGGCCAGCCGAGAAACAGTGCGGTCAAAGCCACCAGGCTGAGGAGGGCGATTACCCGGGTGCCGCTACGCAGGCTGCGCAAGCTGCAGTTGATGCTGACCCCGAGCAATAGCGCCAGGCCTGCGCTAATCAGCCCGGCATCCAGCCAGAAGCCTTCGGGGAGCGGCAAACGCATCGCCGCGCCAGTGGCCCAGCCCGGCAGCAGGTACGCAACCGACCAACCGGCACCGGCCAGCAGGCTGACGGCGATAAAGCGTGGCAGGGGCATGTCGAACATGCCGGCGACCATCGGCAGCATCGGTCGCAGCGGGCCGATGAAACGGCCGACCAGCAGGCTGGCGATGCCGTAACGCTGGAAATAGGTCTCAGCGCCGCCGATCCATTCCGGATGGTGACGTAACAGCGGCAGGCGCCGGATGTTCTGATGGAACTTGCGCCCCAGAGTGTAGGAGATGGCGTCACCCAGCAGGCCGCCGAGGAATCCCAGCAACAGGGTTTCGCCGAGTGAAAGGGCACCGCTGCCGGCCAGTACGGCCACGCCGAACAGCAACACGGTCCCCGGCACGATGATCCCGGCGATGGCCAGGCACTCCACGCAGGCCACCAGAAAAATCGCCAAGCCAAGCCATTGCGGGTTGGCGCCTAGCCAACCGGTCAGGCTGTCGAGCCATTGGCCCATCGTGTCAGTTTCCTTGTGTCAGTAGAAAGTAGTCCCGGCCTTCGACTTGGCCCCGGCGCAGCGGGTTCCGTGTGCAATGGCGGGCAAAGTCGGCGTCGACAAATCGGTAGGGCAGATGTTCGTCGCGGCCATGGGGAATGCCCAGGCGGGCGGCCTGAATAATGTGTTTCACGTTGATACCGCAGTCTTCGACAAACAGTTGCTCGGGGTCGAAGCGCTTGCCGTCCCAGTGTGGCACTTTCAGGCCCAGAGCCTTGCACAGCAGCGTCTGCCCGGCGCACAGGCGTTCGGCTGGACGGGCCTGGCCGCTGGCGTCGGGGTTGTTCAGTTGCATCTGCGCCAGGCTGTTGTCGTCGCTGATGGCGTCGACGAACGGATAGGCCGACTTGATCAGCACGGCATTGCCCGGGCCATGGGCGCTGAAGTTCAGCGAGTCGCCGCCGCGCGCGTAGTACATGTAGATGTGCCCACCATCGAGGAACAGCGCCTTGCGCTTTTCGGTGTAGCCGAGCGACGCGTGGCTGCCTTTGTCGCTCAGGTAATAGGCCTCGGTCTCGATGATCCGCGCCGCCAGCCAGTACGGGCCGTGACGGTGGCGGATGACCTTGCCCAGCAGGGCTTTGGCCAGTTCCTGGGCGTCGCGGTCGAAGAAGCTGTCGGGCAGGGCCTGGGACGGGCAGGGGGCTGAGTCGGGCATGCGGGCGAATTCGCGGTGGTCAGGCCGGCGATGATAGCAATTTCTGGCTTAATCTAGGCTGAACAGGGGGCTTGCAGGAGCACATTGAACACTGTTTTCGACCATCCGCCTGTCACCGCTGGGCGTGGGGCGACGTGCCAGTTATAATCAGCCGATTTCCCCTTCGCCAAGACACTGAGCCCATGACTGAGTCCGTTCTTGACTACATGACCCGCCTGGGTCGCGCCGCCCGTGAAGCTGCCCGCGTCATCGCCCGCGCCAGTACCGCGCAGAAGAACCGTGCGCTGCAGGCCGCGGCCAATGCCCTGGACGCCGCGCGCGCCGAGCTGTCTGCCGCCAATGAACTGGACCTGGCCGCTGGTCGCGCCAATGGTCTGGAGCCAGCCATGCTTGAGCGCCTGGCGCTGACCCCTGCACGGATCGACGGCATGATCGTCGGCCTGCGCCAGGTGGCCAGCCTGCCGGATCCGGTCGGGGCGATCCGCGACATGAGCTATCGGCCTTCGGGTATCCAGGTCGGCAAAATGCGCGTGCCGCTGGGCGTGATCGGGATCATCTACGAGTCGCGGCCGAACGTGACCATCGATGCCGCCAGTCTGTGCCTGAAGTCGGGCAACGCCACCATCCTGCGCGGTGGCTCCGAAGCCATTCATTCCAACCGCGCCATTGCCGCCTGTATCCAGCGTGGCCTGGCCGAAGCCGGTCTGCCGGCTGCGGTGGTGCAGGTCGTGGAAACCACCGACCGCGAAGCCGTCGGCGCGTTGATCAGCATGCCCGAGTATGTCGATGTGATCGTGCCGCGCGGCGGCAAGGGCCTGATCGAACGCATCAGCCGTGATGCACGGGTGCCGGTCATCAAGCATCTGGACGGTATCTGCCACGTTTATGTGGCCGAGCACGCTGAGCTGGACAAAGCCCGACGCATTGCCTTCAACGCCAAAACCTACCGTTATGGCATTTGCGGTGCGATGGAAACCCTGCTGGTCGATCAGTCGGTCGCGGCGGACTTCCTGCCGGAAATGGCCCGTCAATTTCGGGAAAAAGGCGTCGAACTGCGCGGTTGTGAGCGTACCCGCCAGATTATCGATGCCGTGCCGGCCACTGAAACGGACTGGAGCACCGAGTACCTGGCGGCGATTCTGTCGATCCGCGTGGTCGACGGTCTGGACCAGGCTATCGAGCACATCAATCATTACGGCTCGCATCACACCGATTCCATCGTCACCGAACATCAGGGGCAGGCCCGGCAGTTCACTGCCGAGGTCGATTCGTCCTCGGTGATGATCAATACGCCGACCTGCTTTGCCGATGGTTTCGAATATGGTCTGGGCGCAGAAATCGGTATTTCTACCGACAAACTGCATGCCCGCGGCCCGGTCGGCCTGGAAGGCCTGACCTGTGAAAAATACGTGGTGATCGGCGACGGTCAGCTGCGTGGACAGGAGTCGCTCTGACTTGGCCGAGCGCAAACCGCTCGCTGCAGTCATGACGATGCCGCCCGCCCGGCGCATTGGCGTGCTCGGCGGGACATTCGACCCGGTACACATCGGCCACTTGCGCAGCGCGCTCGAGGTGGCCGAGGTGCTGGCGCTGGACGAGCTGCGGCTGATGCCCAATGCCCGCCCGCCGCACCGGGGCACGCCGCAGGTATCGGCCCAGGACCGCCTGGAAATGGTCCGTTGTGCGGTCGAAGGCGTGCCGACTTTGTCGGTGGATGCACGAGAACTGGCGCGCGACACGCCGTCGTATACCATCGAAACACTGGAACTGATGCGCGCCGAACTGGCCGCTTCGGATCAGCTGTTTCTGCTGCTGGGCTGGGACGCGTTCTGCGGCCTGCCCAGTTGGCACCGTTGGGAAGAATTGCTGCAACACTGTCACATCCTGGTGCTGCAACGCCCGGATGCCGACGTCGAGCCACCGGATGCCCTGCGCAACCTGTTGGCCGCACGCTCAGTCAGTGATCCGCAGGCCCTGGCAGGGCCTGCGGGACAAATTGCATTCGTCTGGCAGACGCCGCTTGCGGTGTCAGCCACGCAGATCCGACAGCTGCTGGCCAGCGGCAAGTCGGTGCGGTTTCTGGTGCCGGACGCAGTACTGGCCTACATCGATGCGCACAACCTCTACCGTGCGCCGAACTGAGCGCGCTTTCAGCGCCTCATACCTAAGAGTTGAATGAGTTTTATATGAGCAAGCAAGAAATGATTAAAGGCGAAGAGCTGGTCAAGGTAGCCGTTGCTGCCCTGGAAGACGTCAAGGCCCAGGACGTTCTGGTCATCGACGTTCGCGACAAGCAGAGCATCACCGACTACATGATCATCGCCACCGGTACCTCGAACCGTCAGATCGGCGCGATGCTGGACAAGGTCCGCGAAATGGTCAAAGCCCAGGGCGTGCGCCCGTTGGGTGAAGAAGGCAAGGGCGACAGCGACTGGGTTCTGCTGGACCTGGACGACGTTATCGTGCACATGATGACCGCCGCTGCCCGCCAGTTCTACGACCTGGAGCGTCTGTGGAAAGGTGCCGAGCAAAGCCGTGCGGCCGATGGCAAGCACCACAGCCCGGAAAACACCCACGAGTTCTTCGCCAAGCTCAACAAAGACCAGGAATAAGGAAGCGTCGTGCGTCTGCGTTTGATCGCGGTCGGCTCGCGCATGCCCAAGTGGGTCGAGGACGGCTGGCATGAATATGCCAAGCGCCTGCCCTCGGAGCTGTCGCTTGAGCTGGTGGAAATACCGCTCAACACCCGGTGCAAGAATGCCGATGTCGCCCGCCTGATCCGTCAGGAGGGTGAGGCCATGCTCGCCAAGGTCCAGCCAGGGGAACGGATTGTCACCCTGGAGGTCCATGGCAAGCCCTGGAGCACCGAGCAACTGGCGGTCGAGCTGGACCGCTGGCGCCTGGACTCGCGTACCGTGAACTTTATGGTCGGTGGCCCGGAAGGGCTGGCGCCGGAAGTCTGCGCGCGGGCCGAGCAGCGCTGGTCGCTGTCGCCGCTGACCCTGCCGCACCCATTGGTAAGGATACTGATCGGCGAACAGCTGTACCGCGCCTGGACCGTGTTGTCCGGGCATCCTTACCATAAATGAACCTGTAAGCCTTTCAATGACGCAGCCGATTCGCCTCAAGGATCACGAGAAAGACGCCCGTATGGTGCGCAGTCGCGTCGTGGTCGGTGCCGTGGCGATCGTCCTGCTGATCTGCGTGCTGATCGCGCGCCTGTATTACCTGCAGGTGATCCAGTACGACTATCACTCGACGCTGTCGGAAAACAACCGGGTGCATGTGCAGCCGATTCCGCCGACCCGCGGGCTGATTTTTGACCGTAATGGCGTGATCATCGCCGATAACCGGCCAAGCTTCAGTCTGAGCATGACCCGTGAGCGCTCCGGCGACTGGCAGCAGGTGCTCGATGTGATCGTCGAAGTGCTGGAGCTGACCCCGGACGACCGTACGCTGTTCGAAAAGCGCATGCGCCAGGGGCGTCGGCCGTTCGAGCCGGTGCCGATCCTGTTCGAGCTGACCGAGGAGCAGATTGCCCGGATTGCGGTCAATCAGTTCCGCCTGCCCGGTGTCGAGGTGGTTGCCCAGCTGGTCCGGCATTACCCGCAGGGTGCGCATTTCGCTCACTCGGTCGGCTATGTCGGGCGGATCAACGAGAAAGAGCTCAAGACCCTCGATCCGGTCAACTACAGCGGTACCCACCATATCGGCAAGACCGGTATCGAGCGCTTCTACGAGCCTGAGCTGCATGGCCAGGTTGGCTACGAAGAGGTCGAGACCAACGCCCGGGGCCGGGTACTGCGGGTACTCAAGCGCACCGACCCGATCCCAGGCAAGGACATTGTCCTGAGCCTCGACATCAAGTTGCAGGAAGCTGCCGAGGCCGCGCTGGGCGGGCGTCGTGGGGCCGTCGTCGCGCTCGATCCGAACACCGGTGAAGTGTTGGCGATGGTCAGCCAGCCAAGCTTCGACCCCAACCCGTTCGTCACCGGCATCAGCTTCAAGGCCTATGCCGACCTGCGCGATTCGATCGACCGGCCGCTGTTCAACCGGGTGCTGCGGGGCTTGTACCCGCCGGGTTCGACCATCAAACCGGCAGTGGCCATCGCCGGCCTCGACAGTGGTGTGGTCACGGCCAGCAGCCGGGTGTTCGACCCGGGCTACTATCAGTTGCCCAACTATGACCACAAGTACCGCAACTGGAACCGCAGCGGTGACGGCTGGGTCGACCTCGACCTGGCGATCATGCGTTCCAACGACACCTACTTCTACGATCTGGCGCACAAGATGGGCATCGACCGCCTGTCCAGCTACATGAACAAGTTCGGCCTCGGACAGAAAGTCTCCCTCGACATGTTCGAGGAGTCCGCCGGCTTGATGCCGACCCGCGAATGGAAGCGCGCTACCCGCCGCCAGGCCTGGTTCCCGGGTGAAACCCTGATTCTCGGTATCGGCCAGGGCTACATGCAGACCACGCCGCTGCAGATGGCCCAGGCGATCGCGCTGATCGCCAGCAAGGGCAAGTGGAACCGTCCGCACCTGGCCAAGACCATCGAAGGCCAGCCGCCGGTGGACGAGAATCCGATGGAAGACATCGTCCTGCGCGACAAGTCCGACTGGGCCAAGGTCACCCATGGCATGGAGCAGGTGATGCACAACGCCCGTGGTACCGCCCGCGCCGCCGCCGCCGGTGCCCAGTACCGCATTGCCGGCAAGAGTGGTACCGCCCAGGTGGTGGCAATCAAGCAGGGCGAGAAGTACGACCGCAACAAGGTTCAGGAGCGCCACCGTGACCACGCCTTGTTCGTCGGCTTTGCTCCGGCAGAGAACCCGAAGATCGTAGTCTCGGTCATGATCGAAAACGGCGAGGCGGGTGGCCGCGTCGCAGCGCCGGTGATGCGTCAGGTGATGGACGCCTGGTTGCTCGACGAGAATGGCCGACTCAAATCCGAGTTCGCTCCCGCCACCGTCGCTCAGGAATCGGCCCAGTGAAGAACAATTTCGATCGCATGCTTTCCAGTGAAGACGTGATGCGCCGCCGCGCCAGCTTCCTGCAGCGTATCCATATCGACGGCCCCTTGCTGATCCTGCTGCTGACCCTGGCGGCGGGCAGCCTGTTCGTCCTCTATTCGGCCAGTGGCAAGAACTGGGACCTGCTACTCAAACAGGCCAGCTCGTTCGGCATCGGTCTGGTGTCGATGTTCGTCATCGCCCAGCTGGAACCGCGGTTCATGGCGCGCTGGGTACCCTTGGCCTACGTCTGCGGGGTGATCCTGCTGGTGGTGGTGGATGTCATGGGCCACAACGCCATGGGCGCCACACGCTGGATCAACATTCCCGGGGTGATTCGCTTCCAACCCTCGGAATTCATGAAAATCATCATGCCGGCCACCATTGCCTGGTACCTGGCCAAGCGCTCCCTGCCGCCGCACCTCAAGCATGTGATGATCAGCCTGATCATGATTGGCGTGCCGTTCATCCTCATCGTGCGTCAGCCGGACCTCGGTACGGCGTTGCTGATCCTCGCTTCGGGTGCGTTCGTGCTGTTCATGGGTGGGCTGCGCTGGCGCTGGATCCTCAGTGTGCTCGCCGCCGCAGTACCAGTGGCTGTGGCCATGTGGTTTTTCGTCATGCACGACTACCAGAAGCAGCGGGTACTGACCTTCCTCGATCCGGAAAGCGACCCGTTGGGTACCGGCTGGAACATCATCCAGTCCAAGGCGGCCATCGGTTCCGGTGGTGTGTTTGGCAAAGGCTGGCTGCTCGGCACCCAGTCGCACCTGGACTTCCTGCCGGAAAGCCACACCGACTTCATCATTGCCGTGCTGGGCGAGGAGTTTGGTCTGGTTGGTATCTGTGCGCTGCTGCTGATCTACCTGTTGCTGATCGGCCGTGGCCTGGTGATTACCGCCCAGGCCCAGACGCTCTACGGCAAGCTGCTGGCCGGCAGCCTGACCATGACCTTTTTCGTTTATGTGTTCGTCAATATCGGTATGGTCAGCGGTTTGTTGCCCGTGGTGGGTGTGCCGCTGCCCTTCATTAGTTATGGCGGAACTTCGTTAGTGACGCTGCTGTCAGCGTTTGGAGTTTTAATGTCGATCCATACGCATCGCAAATGGATTGCGCAGGTTTGAATAAGGTGAAGAATTACATGCAAGTAATGCGTGGCTGGGCAGCTCGTTGTGCGCCCTGGGTGGGCCTGCTCGGCTTGCTCGGTGGTGGTCAGCAAGCGGTCGCAGGCGACTATGACGGCTCGCCTCAGGTAGCGGAGTTCGTCGCTGAGATGACCCGCGATTATGGCTTTGCCGACGAGCAGTTGATGGATGTGTTTCGCGACGTCAAGCGCAAGCAGTCGATCCTCGATGCGATTTCCCGGCCGGCCGAACGGGTAAAGCCCTGGAAGGATTACCGGCCGATGTTTCTCACTGACGCACGGGTCGCCCGTGGCGTGGATTTCTGGCGTCAGCACGAGGCGACCCTGGCCCGTGCCGAGCAGGAGTATGGCGTCCCGGCCCAGGTGATCGTGTCGATTATCGGCGTTGAAACCTTCTTTGGCCGCAATACCGGCAACTACCGGGTGATCGATGCGCTTTCGACCCTGGGCTTCGATTACCCGCCGCGGGCCGAGTTCTTCCGCAAGGAACTGCGCGAGTACCTCTTGCTGGCGCGTGAAGAACAGGTCGATCCGCTGACCCTCAAAGGTTCCTACGCCGGCGCCATGGGCCTGCCGCAATTCATGCCCAGCAGCTTTCGCGCCTACGCCGTGGACTTCGACGGTGACGGCCACATCAATATCTGGAACAACCCGGACGATGCCATCGGCAGCGTTGCCAGCTACTTCAAGCGTCATGGCTGGGTTGCCGGTGAGCCGGTGGTCAGCCGGGCCACGGCCAGCGGCGATCGCATCGATGAGGGCCTGACCCCCGGGATTGACGCGGTCAAGACGGTCGGGGAGTTGCGGGCACTGGGCTGGTCAAGTCATGATGCGCTGCGCGATGATCTGCCGGTCACCGCTTTCCGGCTTGAAGGCGACAACGGCCCCGAATACTGGCTGGGTCTGCAGAACTTCTACGCGATCACTCGCTACAACCGCAGCGTGATGTACGCGATGGCGGTACATCAGCTATCGGACCTGCTGGTTCAAGCACGGGGCGCCAAGTAATGCGCGTAATGTTTTCTGATACATCCCTCAAACTGATCGGCTGCGCGGCCCTGGGCCTGATGCTGGCCAGTTGCTCTTCCAGCAAACCGTCGACACAGCAAAGCACCAATGTAGTGCGGGCCAAGCCCGGTCTGGACATCAACCGTGCGCACAAGGACGGCGCGCCGTGGTGGGACGTCGATGTCTCGAAGATCCCGGATGCCACGCCGACCGTGCACACCGGCAACTACAAGGCCAACCCCTACACCGTATTGGGCAAGACCTACTTCCCGATCCAGGACTCGCGCAACTACCGCGCCGAGGGTACGGCGTCGTGGTACGGCACCAAGTTCCACGGTCAGAACACCGCCAACGGCGAGGTCTATGACCTTTATGGCATGAGCGCGGCGCACAAGACCCTGCCGCTGCCGGCCTACGTCAAGGTCACCAACCTGGACAACCATCGCAGCGTGATCCTGCGCGTCAACGACCGCGGCCCGTTCTATTCGGACCGCATCATCGACCTGTCCTATGCGGCGGCGAAGAAGCTCGGTTACGCCGAAACCGGTACCGCGCGCGTGCGTGTCGAGGGTATCGATCCGAAACAATGGTGGGCCCAGCGTGGCCAGCCGGCGCCGATGGTGCTGGATCAGCCGCAGGTTGCCCAGACCCAGGCATTTACGCCCAGCACCGGCGCCGTTGAGCAGTGGACGCCTCCGCCGCAGCAGCATGCCGCAGCGGTCGTGCCTGTGCAGGTCGCCAGTAACCAGGCCAGTAATGGTCTTTACTTGCAGGTCGGCGCTTTCGCCAACCCGGATGCCGCCGAACTGCTGCGTTCCAAGCTGAGCGGCATGGTCAGCGCGCCGGTCTTCATCAGCTCGATCGTGCGCAACCAGCAGACCCTGCACCGCGTACGCATGGGGCCGATCAACAGCCAGGGCGAAGCCCAGCAGATGCAGGACAGTGTGCGTCTGGCCAACCTTGGCCAGCCAAAAGTTGTGACGGCAGACTGATCGGGGGGACTGGTCGGTTTGTCATGCAAGCGGGCGGAACAGCCATGTACAATGGCGGTTTTGCTCGCAAGGCCCAGCGCCTGAAGACGTTTTGCCCATGTAGGGCATGAGCCCAATAGCCATTTCGAGAGACGGATGAACATAACCAGCTTTGCCAAACGCCTTTGCCTGCTTGTACCGCTGATGATCACCCCTGCCGCCTTTGCGGCAGAGCAGATGATGCCGTCGCCGCCGCAACTGGCAGCCAAGTCCTACGTGCTCATGGAAGCTTCCAGCGGTAATATCCTGGTCGAGAACAATGGTGACGAGCGTTTGCCGCCGGCCAGCCTGACCAAGCTGATGACCGCCTACATCGCGACCCTGGATATCCGTCGCGGGCAAATCGGCGAGAACGACCCGGTAACCGTCAGCGAAAACGCCTGGCGTACCGGTGGCTCGCGGATGTTCATCAAGGTCGGCACCCAGGTCAGCGTCAGCGACCTGCTGCACGGCATCATCATCCAGTCGGGCAACGACGCCAGTGTCGCCCTGGCCGAGCACATCGCCGGTAGCGAAGACGCCTTCGCCGACATGATGAACAAGACTGCCGCTGACCTGGGCATGACCAACAGCCACTTCATGAACCCGACCGGTCTGCCGAACCCCGAGCACTACTCGTCGGCTCACGACATGGCGGTACTGGCGCGTGCGATCATCCACGAAGACCCTGCTCACTATGCGATCTACTCGCAGAAAGAGTTCTTCTGGAACAACATCAAGCAGCCTAACCGCAACCTGCTGCTGTGGCGCGACAAGACTGTCGATGGCCTGAAAACCGGTCACACCGACGAAGCTGGCTACTGCATGGTGTCTTCGGCCGTGCGTGATGGCATGCGTCTGATCGCCGTGGTCTTCGGTACCAACAGCGAGCAGGCCCGTGCTGCCGAAACCCAGAAGCTGCTGACCTACGGTTTCCGCTTCTTCGAAACCCAGACCTTCTACCAGAAGGGCACTGAACTCGCCCAGGCGCAAGTCTGGAAGGGTGCTACCAACCAGGTCAAAGCCGGTCTGGCCCAAGACCTGAGCATGACTTTGCCTAAAGGCCAATTGAAGAAACTGGCTGCAAGCATGACCATGAACCCGCAACTGACCGCGCCAATCGCCAAAGGTGACGTGATCGGTAAAGTGGAAGTCAAACTGGATGACAACGTTGTACACAGCGCCGATCTGATCGCGCTGGACGCTGTTGAGGAAGCTGGTTTCTTCGGCCGGGTGTGGGATAGCATTCGTCTATTCTTCTACGGGCTGTTCAACTGATATCGTGACCAGCCACGCCCCCGCCAACTCACGCGGGGGCGTTGTTGTTGCCACGGCTTACGAGGCCGTTACTGCCATGACCGAAGCTGACAAATCGCACAAAATCGAATTCCCTTGCGCTGATTACCCGATCAAGGTAATCGGTGACACCGTGGTCAATTTCAAGGATACGGTGATCGAGATCCTCAAGAAGTACGCCGAAGTCGATCTCAAGACCCTGGCCGAACGCCAGAGTAAAGAAGGCAAGTACACCACCGTGCAACTGCACATCGTCGCTACCGGTGAAGACCAGCTGCACAATATCAACAGCGCCCTGCGCGCTACCGGTATTGTGAAAATGGTGCTCTGATGCCGGCAAGCCTCGGCTTTCGCGATCTGGGATTATTGCCTTACGAGCCGGTGCTCGAGGCCATGCGGCGGTTCACCGACCAGCGTGGCCCCGAAACCTGCGACGAGGTCTGGCTGGTGGAGCACCCTGCGGTGTTCACCCAGGGCCAGGCGGGCAAGGCCGAGCACCTGTTGGTGCCCGGCGATATTCCAGTAGTGCAGACCGACCGGGGCGGCCAGGTGACCTATCACGGTCCTGGCCAGTTGGTGGCTTACCTGTTGCTTGATGTGCGCCGGCTCGGGTTTGGCGTGCGTGATCTGGTCTCCCGGATCGAACGCTGCCTGATCGAGTTGCTGGCCAGTTATGGCGTCGAGGCGGCGGCCAAGGCCGATGCCCCGGGCGTTTACGTCGATGGAGCGAAGATCGCCTCCCTCGGCCTGCGGATCCGCAATGGCTGTTCTTTCCATGGCCTTGCCTTGAACGTGGATATGGACCTTGCGCCATTCCGCCGGATTAACCCCTGCGGGTATGCGGGGCTGGCCATGACCCAGCTGCGCGACCAGGCAGGCTCGATCGAACTCTCTGAGGTAAGGGCAAGGCTGCGCGGGCAGCTGGTCAAGCACCTCGACTATGCTGAGCAGACGACCCTTACGGGCGGAATCTTCTGAATATGACTACTGTTGTGCAAGAACCAGTGCAAAGCGTGACACCAGCGCCACGGCCCAAGGTCGAGGCGGGTGTCAAACTGCGTGGCGCGGAGAAAGTCGCGCGTATCCCGGTAAAGATCATCCCGACCGACGAGTTGCCGAAGAAACCAGACTGGATCCGCGTGCGTATCCCGGTTTCGCCGGAAGTCGACCGTATCAAGCAATTGCTGCGCAAACACAAGCTGCACAGCGTCTGCGAAGAGGCGTCCTGCCCGAACCTGGGTGAGTGCTTCTCCGGTGGTACTGCGACCTTCATGATCATGGGTGACATCTGCACCCGTCGCTGCCCGTTCTGCGACGTTGGTCACGGTCGTCCGAAGCCTCTGGATGTCGACGAGCCGAAGAACCTGGCTGTCGCCATTGCCGACCTGCGCCTGAAGTACGTGGTGATTACTTCGGTGGACCGCGACGACCTGCGTGATGGCGGTGCCCAGCACTTTGCCGACTGCATCCGCGAAATTCGCGCGTTGTCGCCGGGTGTCCAGCTGGAAACCCTGGTGCCGGACTACCGTGGACGGATGGACGTGGCTCTGGCGATCACCGCGGAGACCCCGCCGGACGTGTTCAACCACAACCTGGAAACCGTGCCACGCCTGTACAAGGCTGCGCGTCCAGGCTCCGACTACCAGTGGTCGCTGACCCTGCTGCAGAAGTTCAAGGAACTGGTGCCGCACGTACCGACCAAGTCCGGTTTGATGCTGGGCCTGGGCGAGACCGACGAAGAAGTGATCGAAGTGATGCACCGCATGCGCGAGCACAACATCGACATGCTGACCCTCGGCCAGTACCTGCAGCCATCGCGCAGCCACTTGCCGGTGCAGCGTTTCGTGCACCCGGATACCTTCGCCTGGTTCGCCGAAGAAGGTTACAAGATGGGCTTCAAGAACGTCGCTTCCGGTCCTCTGGTGCGTTCTTCGTACCATGCCGACCAGCAGGCGCATGAGGCCAAGATCAAGCTCTGATCCCGGCTGTGTTGAATGCCGATGCCCGCTTGCCGGCGGCATCGGCATTTTTGTTTGCGGGATTCTTTCCACCCGCCGTTTGACCGTCAACCGCTCTAGGGTTGATGCTCAAGTCCAAACAAGGAGTCGTCTGGATGAACCTTCCTATCGATCAGCAGCCAGCCCTGCAGTCAGGTAGTTCAATGCTGCCAAAGGCGCTGCCAGAGAATGGCCGTATCGCCATCATCGCACCGGCTGGACCGGCCCAACTCGATACGCTCAAGGCGATCCAGTGGTTCGAAGCGCGTGGCTATCAATGCCGGATCTACCCGGGGGTAACCGAGGTTCAAGGTTATCTGGCGGGTAGCGACGCGACGCGGCTGGCGGACCTGCATGCGGCGTTCGCCGCGGATGATGTGGATGCAATTATCTGCTTGCGCGGTGGATACGGCAGTATCCGCCTGCTTGAGGGGCTCGACTATGGCTTGTTGCGCAAACACCCCAAGCCGTTTGTTGGCTACAGCGATATCAGCGCATTGCACAGCGCGATCGCCCGGCATGCCGGTTTTGTGACCTTTCATGGGGCAATGCTCAAGTCCGAGTTGCTGGCGCACAAGCAGGCGCCTTCGGTGTCCTCACTTTTCGAACTGCTCAGCGGGCGTTTGAAGTGTGGTGACAGGTTGGAGCATCCACAGAGTCATCCTTTAAGTACGATCGTCTCTGGCGCTGCCTCAGGGCGATTGATGGGCGGTAATCTGGCGATGCTGTGTGCAACCTTGTGTACGCCGGCAGAACTCGAGTGCCGGGATGGCATTCTGTTCATCGAGGATGTCAATGAGCCGCTGTACCGCATCGACCGTCTGTTGACCCAGCTGCGCCTGGCCGGCAAGTTCGAAGGGTTGCGTGGTGTACTGGTCGGGGACTTTGCCGGGCTGACACTGCAGGCGCTGACGCCGTTGTTGCGGGAGATGTTCGAACCGCTGCAGATACCGGTGCTGGCCGGTTGGCGCAGTGGCCACTGCGATCCCAATATCACCTTGCCGCTAGGGGCGCAGGTGTACCTGGACGCTGAGCGCAAGTGCTTGCGCCTGGAGCAGGATCTGTTTGTTTGAACACTAATCGCGGGGCAAGCCCGCTCCCACAGGTGGCGTGGGAGCGGGCTTGCCCCGCGATCATGGTTTAGCGCTGACGCAGGCTTTCCAGCAGTTTATGCGTCGGATAGCCATCAGCCGGCCAACCCAGTGCTTGCTGGGCATTGCGGATAGCTTTGCGAGTGTTGGCGCCGATAATGCCGTCGGCAGTCCCGGCGTCATAGTTTCTGGCGCTGAGCAGGGTCTGCAGCTCGACGCGCTCACTACGGCTCAACGGTAGATCGTCTTTTGGCCAAGGGCCGGCGATGTAGCCCGAGCCATCGAAACGCTGGCCGAGCAGGCTGACAGCCAGGGCATAAGAAGACGAGTTGTTGTACTTGAGGATCGCGCGGAAGTTATCCAGTACCAGGAACGCCGGGCCGCGATATCCCGCAGGCAGCAGCAGGGCAGCGGAGAGTTGCTCGCTACCGGCCGGCAGGCGTACACCGGCTGGCAGTTTCAGGCCCAGTTGCATCCATTCGGATACGCTCTTGCGCTGGCTGCCATCGGCCAGCCAGTAATCGAAGCCGGGTGCCAGTTGTACCTCGAAGCCCCATGGCTCGCCGCGTTTCCAGCCGGAGCTTTGCAGGTAATGGGCAGTGGAGGCCAGGGCATCGGCGGAGCTGTTCCAGATATCCCGACGGCCGTCGCCGTCGAAGTCCACTGCATGGGTGTTGTAGGTGGTGGGGATGAACTGGGTCTGGCCCATGGCGCCCGCCCACGAGCCTTTCATGGCGTCGGGCTGGATATCGCCATTCTGCAGGATCTGCAGGGCAGCGATCAGTTGTGCCTGGGCGAAGGCCGGGCGGCGGCCTTCATAGGCCAGGGTTGCCAGGGAGCGGATCACTGACTTGTTGCCCTGGAACTGGCCGAAGTTGCTTTCCATGCCCCACACCGAGACCAGCACATTGCGGTCGACGCCGTAGCGCTGTTCGATCTGGCTCAAGAGCTCTGCGTGTTTTTCCAGCAGACCTTTGCCATTGCGTACGCGCAGGGGCGACAGGGCGCCGTCGAGGTACTCCCAGACGGGGCGCGCGAACTCTGGCTGGCTGCGGTCGGCCTTGATCACGTCCATGTCTGGCGTGACACCGAGGAAGGCGCGGTCAAATGTGCCGGGGTTGATACCCGCTTGCAAGGCTTGCTGACGGAAGCCTGCTTGCCATTGGGCAAAGCTTTGCAGCGGCTGGATTTCGGTGCTGGTGTCGACTACCGGGTTCGGCACGGTCACGACCGGGGCGGGCTGGGCAGGAGCCAGCGGCAGGGCATCGGCGGCGGTGGGTTTTTCCGCGCAGGCGACGAGCAGGATGAGGCTGGAGGCAGCAATCAGCTGGCGAGGTTGCCAGCGATGGGAAAGACAAAAGGGCATGCACAGGTCCAGGTATTTCAGGTCAGGTGACGACCATACCATGCCTGCCGGAATCTTGCTTTTATGCCGCCAAAAAGTAAGAAGCCTCCCAATCTCTCGATTGGAAGGCTTCGCGGCGGTAGCTGCCTTTGCCTTTGCCTGCGCGTTCCTGGCGGCTGCGGAACAGAGGTTGGGCGATGATGGATTTGGCCTTGTTGGGCCTGGGTTTTTTGCTCATGGCAGGGCTCCTGTTGGGTTGCTGGGCGCAATATAGGGGTGAAAGTATCGCGGGGCAAGCCAGCTCCCACAGATGACGCCTGTGGGAGCGGGCTTGCCCCGCGATTGCAGTCACTCAGCCGGCAATGGCAAACGTTGCCCAGCCATCAACAACGACAATCGCGCAAGGCTTGTCCAGGGCGAACCCTGTGCCTGCCCCTTGATCTGCGCATCAATGCGCTGGGCGTCCTGCAACAACTGGCTCCAGCGCTGCGCCGAGTGGCGTTGCAGGGCTTTGCTCATCAGTGGCTTGCGCTTGTCCCAGACCGGTGGCCGGGCCTGGCTGAAGGCCTTGTCCAGCGGTACGCCCTGGCTGTACTGCTGGGCAAGCCCGGCCAGCACACGTAATTCCCGGGCCAGGGCCCAGAGAATCACTGGCGGTTCGACCCCTTCACCGCGCAAACCTTCGAGCATGCGCAGGGCATGAGCTGCCTCGCCGTTGAGAATTGCGTCGACCAGGCCGAAGACATCAAAGCGGGCGCTGTCAGCCACCGCCGCTTGCACCGTCTCGACGGTGATCTGATTGCCTTCGGCCAGCAGCTTGAGCTTTTCGATTTCCTGGGCTGCGGCGAGCAGGTTGCCTTCGACCCGGGCGGCAATCAGGTCTACCGCATCGCGCTGGGCGGACAGCCCGGCCTGGGACAGACGCTGGTTGATCCACTGTGGCAGTTGCTGGGTGTCGACTGGCCAGATCTGGATGAACTGGACCTGCTGGCCTTCGATCAGCGCCTTGCCCCATTTGGTCTTCTGCGCACTGCCGTCGAGCTTGGGCAGGCTGATCAGCAGCAGGGTGTCTTCGGCTGGTCGTGAGCAGTATTCGATCAGTGCCGCAGCGCCCTTGTCGCCAGGCTTGCCGGAAGGCAGGCGCAGCTCCAGCAGGCGCCGTTGGGCGAACAGTGACAGGCTGGCACCGGCCTGGAGCAGGGTGCCCCAGTCGAAGTTGGCGTCAGCGCTGAACACCTGGCGTTCATCGAAACCTTGCTGGCGCGCGGCAGCACGCACCGCATCGGCGGCTTCCTGGCAGAGCAACGGATCATCGCCACTGATCACGTAGACCGGTGCGAGGCTGCCTTGCAGGTGTTTGTTGAGCTGGGCGGGGGCGAGTTTCATGATCGCAGGCGGGGCACCGAAGTGCCCCGTTCAGGCTCAGTTGATCGGCAGTTGCAGGGGCGACTGCTGAGGTGTCTCGTCCTGGGCGCGACGGGCGGCTTCCACGGCGTCGGCCTGGGCCTTGGCACGTGCGTCAGCGTCCTGCTGCAGCTGGTCGAGCTGGCTCGGCGTCAGCAGTTGCAGGCGTACCAGCATGTTCTGCACCAGCTCGCGGCGCATTTCCTGGCGGGTCTGGGTCGCTTCTTGCTGGGAACCGGTGATGTTGTTGCCGTCGTGCAGGTAGATCTTGCGCACTTCCAGCTTGTCATTGAGCAGGTTGGTATTGTTGTGGCCATCGATGCTGTAGCTCAGTACGGTACTCAGCTCATACTCGGCCGAACGACCCGAACCACCGGAATAGGTAGCGGCGCGCTGGGTTTCCGCTTCGTTGGTCAGGACCAGCTTGTATGGCGCGCCAGCGTGTACGTTGACGCCACTGCTTGTCAGGGCCTGACGCAGCTGGTTCACGGTTTCGCCATAGGCGTTGCGTGCACTCAGGTCCAGTTCCGTGATGGTCAGCTCACTGGTGCCGGTACCACGCAGCTGGAAACCGCAGGCACTGAGCATCACGGCCAGGCCCATTACCAGCAGATTGCGTTTGATCATCTTGTTGCTCCCTTGTGGGCCGATTCTGTGTACCGGCCCGCCATGCTTGCGGGCCGGTAGTCCTGTCAGTTGGCGACGATGTTGACCAGTTTGCCCGGTACCACGATGACCTTGCGGATGCTCAGGCCTTCGGTGAAACGCAGCACGTTTTCGTTGCTGCGCGCAGCCGCTTCGACGTCTTCGCGGCTGGCGCCGGCCGGCATTTCGATCTGGCCGCGCAGCTTGCCGTTAACCTGGATGACCAGAACGATGCTGTCCTGCACCAGGGCGCTTTCATCCAGCGCCGGCCAGCCAGCATCGATCACCGCACCCTGGTGACCCAGGCGGTGCCACAGTTCGTGGCTGATGTGCGGCGTGATCGGGGCCAGCAGCAAGGCGACGGTTTCCAGGCCTTCGTGCAGCAGGGCACGGTCCTGTTCGCTGGCTTGCGGGGCTTTTTCCAGCACGTTCATCAGGGTCATCACCTGGGCGATGGCGGTGTTGAACTTGTGGAACTGGCCGACGTCGGTGCTGGCCTGTTTGATTGCTGCGTGAATGGCGCGGCGGACCACTTTCTGGCCATCGTCCAGGGCTGCAACGTCCAGCTTGCCCGGCAAGCCCAGAGCGATATGGGACTGGGCCAGACGCCAGACGCGACGCAGAAAACGGTTGGCACCTTCGACGCCGGAGTCGGACCACTCCAGGCTCATGTCGGGCGGCGAGGCGAACATCATGAACAGGCGGCAGGTGTCGGCACCGTAGGCTTCGATCATTGCCTGCGGGTCAACGCCGTTGTTCTTGGACTTGGACATCTTCTCGGTGCCACCGATCTCGACCGGCAAACCGTCGGTTTTCAGCGTGGCGCCGATGATCTTGGCCTTGGCGTCACGTTCGACTTCGACGTCGGCCGGGTTGAACCAGTCCTTGCCGCCGTTGCTGGCAACCCGGTAGTAGGTTTCGGCAACGACCATGCCCTGGGTCAGCAGGTTCTTGAACGGCTCGTTGGAGCTGACCAGGCCTTCGTCACGCATCAGCTTGTGGAAGAAGCGTGCATAGAGCAGGTGCAGGATGGCGTGTTCGATACCACCGATGTACTGGTCTACCGGCAGCCAGTGGTTGGCCGCTTTCGGGTCGACCAGGCCACCCTCGTAGTTTGGCGAGGCGTAACGGGCGAAATACCAGGACGACTCGACGAAGGTGTCCATGGTGTCGGTTTCGCGCTTGGCCGCAGTGCCGCATTTCGGGCAGGTGCACTCGTAGAATTCAGGCATGCGTGCCAGTGGCGAACCTGCGCCATCCGGTACCACGTCTTCAGGCAGCTTAACCGGCAACTGGTCTTCCGGTACCGGCACATCGCCACAGGCTGGGCAATGGATGATCGGGATCGGGCAGCCCCAGTAGCGCTGGCGGCTGATGCCCCAGTCACGCAGACGGAACTGGGTACGCGATTTGCCCAGTTCTTTCTTGATCAGGGCCACTTCGATGGCATCGAACGCGCCCTGGAAGTCCAGGCCGTCGAATTCGCCGGAGTTGATCAGCTGGCCGTACTCACCGCAGGCGGCATCCCACTCGGCGGCGACTTCGTCGCCCAGGCTGGTGCGCACCACGGCCTTGAACGGCAGGTTGTACTTTTTGGCGAACTCGAAATCGCGCTCGTCGTGGGCCGGAACGGCCATTACCGCGCCGTCGCCGTAGTGCATCAGTACATAGTTGGCGACCCATACCGGCAGTTTTTCACCGGTCAGCGGGTGCTCGACGAACAGCGAGGTGGCCAGGCCTTTTTTCTCCTGGGTGGCGACGTCGGCTTCGGCGACGCTGCCGCTCTTGCATTCATCGATGAACGCTTGCAGCTCGGGGTTGCCCTGGGCGGCCTGGGTGGCCAGCGGGTGCTCGGCGGCAACGGCCACGTAGGTGGCGCCCATCAGGGTGTCCGGACGGGTGGTGAAGACCTTCAGTGCCCCGGCGTGGCCGATGCTGGCCTGATCGAAGGGGAACTGCACTTCCATGCCGCGGGACTTGCCGATCCAGTTGCGCTGCATGGTCTTGACCTGTTCAGGCCAGCCCGGCAGCTCGTCGAGGCTTTCCAGCAGCTCGTCGGCATAGTCGGTGATCTTGAAGTAGTACATCGGGATTTCGCGCTTCTCGATCAGCGCGCCCGAACGCCAGCCACGGCCGTCGATGACCTGCTCGTTGGCCAGTACGGTCTGGTCGGCCGGGTCCCAGTTCACGGTACCGTTTTTGCGGTAGATCACGCCTTTTTCGAACAGGCGGGTGAACAGCCACTGTTCCCAGCGGTAGTAATCCGGTTTGCAGGTGGTGACTTCACGCGACCAGTCGAAGGCCAGGCCCAGGCTCTTGAGCTGGGTCTTCATGTATTCGATGTTTTCGTAGGTCCATTTGGCCGGTGCGACGTTGTTTTTCATCGCGGCGTTTTCCGCCGGCATGCCGAAGGCATCCCAACCCATGGGTTGCAGGACGTTCTTGCCTTGCATGCGCTGGTAACGGGCGATCACGTCACCGATGGTGTAGTTGCGCACGTGGCCCATATGTAGCTTGCCGCTTGGGTACGGGAACATCGATAGGCAGTAGTACGACTCCTTGCCTGGCTGTTCACTGACTTCAAAAGACTTTTGCTCGTCCCAGTAGGACTGGGCGGCGGCTTCGATTTCGCGGGGCTGATAGAGTTCGTGCATGGCTACTTTGCGCTTAGAGATGGGAGACCTTATCCAGGCAGCGGGAAAACCGCTGCATCGGCAATCCGGTGTCAAAATGGTGAACGGCCTAGCATACATGACCCCTGTCCACCGAGGGAAACCCTGATTGCACCGCCAGAGGCGTTGCGGGCCGTTGGTCGCAGCGTCCGGCTGCTTTTTCGAGTAACGCTAAGCTCACTGTTGGGGGGAGATATTTTATCTTCAATGAGGTGAACGGATGGGAGAGTCGCAGCTACAAGCAACAAAACCGGAGCTTTACGAACGGCTGATCGATCGTCTGGGGCTTGCTCTGGAGGTCGCCAGAACTTCCGTTCGGTTACGCGATGAAGTGCCTGCTGAATTGGAGTTGCGTGGTCTGAGCCGCGCCGAATTCGATGTGATCAAAGCCTATCTGGACTCCCTTCCAGAGGGCAGGCATGGATGCGCTGGCGCACAGCTATCAGCGGAGCCGGCACCTACAGCCAGAGTTGTCTGGCTCAAGGACAAGACACGCTCCACTACCACGGCAAAATCCAGAAAGCTGCAATTCAAGTAGCTACCGGATTCCCAGGCGCAATACGGAGTGCGCCCCCCTTTGCAAACTCAAGATGATCGGCATCTGACTCCTGACTATTGTTGCCAGGTGCCGATCCTCTTAGGCTGCGCACCTCCATGGAGGTGACCTGTGCCTATTCGTTACTTGATCAAGCAAATGATCCTGCCGCCCGGCGTGTTGTTCCTGCTGTTGATCGCTGCCTGGTGGCTGCGTCGTTCCTGGCCGCGCCTGTCCGCCTTGTGTTTTGTCCTTGGCTTGGGTGGTTTGTGGGCGATGAGCCTGCCGATTGTCGTCGAGCGCTCGGCGCGTTTGCTGGAGTCCGAGCCGGCCTTGAGCCATGAACAATGGGCGCAGCTGGCCGCGCAGGCAGATGCCATTGTGGTGCTGGGGGCAGGGCGTGAACGCGGAGATCCGGCCTGGGATTACATTGATCAACCCACGGGTGTGGCGATGGAGCGCATGCGTTATGCCGCACAGCTGGCCAAGGCCTCTGGCTTGCCGTTGCTGACCAGCGGCGGTTTGCACTATGGCACCCCGCCCAGCGAGGCGCAGCTGATGGCCGATGCGTTGCAGCGTGATCTGGGGGTGAGTGTGCGCTGGAAGGAAGAGCACAGTCGGACCACCTGGGAGAATGCCCGGATGAGTGCGCAAATCCTCTTGCCTCAGGGCATCAAGCGTGTGGTTGTAGTGACCCAGGCCTGGCATATGCAGCGTTCGCGCTGGAGCTTCGAACAGGCGGGCTTTACCGTCATCCCGGCGCCAGTCAACTTTCTCGGCCGTGATCATGCCCGACCATTCGGTGGCTGGCTGCCGGAAGGCAAGGCCATGTGGCAGAGCGGCCAACTGCTCAATGAGGCAGTCGGCCTGCTCGGTTACCGCCTGTTCTACTAGACGGTCTTGGCGATCCGGCTGGCCAGCAAGGCCCAGCCAAACAGCAGCGTGCAGACAATCAGCAGTGGCCAGGAGCGCCACTGCAGGTATGGCGTGAGCTGCTGCATCGGCACCACTTCACCGTAGAGGATGCCGCGTTCGAACTGCGGGATCTGGGCGGTGATGCGCCCGAATGGATCAATCAGCCCGGTGACGCCATTGTTGGTGGCGCGAATCATCCAGCGACCGGCCTCCAGTGCGCGCATCTGGGCCATCTGCAAGTGCTGCAAGGGGCCGATCGAGGTGCCGAACCAGGTGTCGTTGCTGATGGTCAGGAGGATGTCGCTACGGGCCGCCAGGCTTGCAGCAAACTCCGGGTAGACCACTTCGTAGCAGATGTACGGGGCAATCTGATAGCCCTTGGCCTGTAGCAGTGCCTGGTCGGCGGGCCCGCGGGCAAAGTCCGACATCGGCAGGTCGAAGAAGGCAATCACGCCGCGGAGCATGTCCTGCAGTGGAACGTACTCACCAAAAGGCACCAGTTTCTGCTTGAGGTAGGTGCCATCGCCTTCACCGGTCACGGTGATGCCGTTGTAGTAACGACGTTGCTGGTGCACCACTTCGCGAACCGGCACACCGGTGATCAGCGCCGAATGCCGGTCGGCGGCGAAGCTGCCCATCATGTCCAGATAACCCTGGGCCTGTTCCTTGAGGATCGGCACAGCGGTTTCCGGCCAGACCAGCAGGTCGACCGGTTTGGAGCTGAAGCTCATGTCACGGTACAGGGCCAGCTGGGCGTTGACGTGTTCGGGGTTCCACTTCAGCTCCTGCTCGACATTGCCTTGCAGGGCGGCCACTGACAGCGGCTTGCCAGCAGGCTCGGTCCAGGCGTGGTTCTTCAGGGCCAGGCCCACGGCCCAGGGCGCCAGCAACAGGACGATGGCTGCGGCCAGGAAGGATTTGCGCGCCCGCAAACGAGGCAGGTTGCACAGCAGGGCGGCACACAAGGCCAGGCAGAAGGAAATCAGCCACATGCCACCGACCGGAGCCAGGCCGGACAGCGGGCCGTCGAGCTGGCTGTAGCCGGAATAAAGCCAAGGGAAACCAGTGAGGAACCAGCCGCGAAAGGCTTCCTGGCCGACCCACAGGGCGGCGAAGCACAGGGCGTCGGCCAGGGGCGCCTCGTTGCGGCGCAGCCAGCGCGCCCAGATCCAGGCAGGCAGGGCGAAGAACCAGGCAATGGCAGCAAAGAATGCCAGCAGCAGACCTGTGGCCAGTAATGGCGTAGCGCCGCCATAGGTGTTGATGCTGACGTAGATCCAGCTGGTACCGGCGGCGTACAGGCCGAAGCCAAAGCACCAGCCGCGGCCCAGGGCCTGGCGTGGGCTCAGCTCACGTAAACCGAGGTAGAACAGGCCGGCCGCGAGCAGTGCCAGCGGCCAGATGTCGAACGGCGCCAGGGCCAGGGTGGTGATTGCACCGGCCGCCACGGCCAGCAGGTTACCGGGCCAGCCGGGGCGGGTGATCCAGCGCATGGTTGTCCTTAACGGGTGATAGGGGTCAGTCGCAGCAAGTGTATCCGGCGGCTATCGGCATTGAGGATGCGGAAGCGGTACGGGCCGATTTCGGTGGTCTCGTTACGCTTGGGCAGGTGGCCGAAGGCGCTCATGACCAGACCGCCAACCGTGTCGAACTCGTCGTCGGAGAACTGGCTGTCGAAGAATTCGTTGAAGTTCTCGATCGGGGTCAGGGCCTTGATCAGGAAGTCGCCGCTGGGCAACGGCTTGATGTAGCTGTCTTCCTCGACGTCGTGTTCGTCTTCGATATCGCCGACGATCTGCTCAAGCACGTCTTCGATGGTCACCAGGCCAGCCACGCCGCCGTATTCGTCGATGACGATGGCCATGTGGTTATGGTTGGCGCGGAACTCGCGCAGCAGCACGTTCAGGCGCTTGGACTCGGGCACGAAGGTGGCCGGGCGCAGCAGGTCCTTGATGTTGAAGCTGTCGCCGTTCTCCTTGAGGATCAACGGCAGCAAGTCTTTGGCCAACAAGACGCCAAGGACGTCGTCATGGCTTTCGCCGACCACCGGGTAGCGCGAGTGCGCAGCGTCGATCACCGCTGGCAGGAACTCGCGTGGCGACTGTGTGGCCTTGATGCTGATCATCTGCGAGCGCGGCACCATGATGTCGCGTACTTGCAGGTCGGCGACCTGAATGGCGCCTTCGACGATGGTCAGCGCTTCGCTGTCGAGCAGCTTGTTCTGATGGGCTTCGCGCAGCAGCTCAAGCAGCTCCTGGCGGTTTTTCGGCTCATGGGCAAAAGCCTGGGTCAGTTTGCCCAGCCAGGACTTTTGCCCGTTGCTCGATCGATCTTCGCTCATGGCGGTTACTCGTGATCCTTGCAGATATCAGTGTGGGGTACGTCGTGTTCGTCGTCGGCGTATGGGTCCGGATGACCCAGTTCAGCCAGCAATTCTCGTTCCAGTGCTTCCATTTCCTCGGCCTCATCGTCGTCGATGTGGTCGTAGCCCAGCAGGTGCAGGCAGCCGTGGATCACCAGGTGTGCCCAGTGGGCCTCCAGCGCCTTGCCCTGTTCGACGGCCTCGCGCTCGACCACGGCGATGCAGATCACCAGGTCGCCGAGCAACGGGATGTCGAGCAGTTCGTCAGGCACATCCGCGGGGAAGGATAGGACGTTGGTGGCGTAGTCTTTGTGCCGCCAGGTGTGATTGAGCTCACGACCTTCGGCTTCGTCCACCAGGCGAATGGTCATTTCCGAATCAGCCGTGCGCTGGCGCAGGGCCAGCTCACACCAGCGGCGGAACTGTTCTTCACTTGGGTGCGGTGCATCGCTTGCCAGCTGCAGATCGAGCTCAAGCATCGCGTTTGCTGCCTTCGCTGATGTCATGTTGATGGCTCTCAAAGCGCTCGTACGCTTCGACAATGCGTTGCACCAACGGGTGGCGGACCACGTCTTTGGGCTGGAAGTGCGTGAAGCTGATGCCCGGCACGCCCTTGAGCACTTCGATGACATGCGCCAGGCCCGATTTGGTGCCACGAGGCAGGTCGACCTGGGTGATGTCACCGGTGATCACCGCAGTGGAGCCGAAACCGATACGGGTGAGGAACATTTTCATCTGTTCGACCGTGGTGTTCTGGCTCTCATCGAGGATGATGAAACTGTTGTTCAGGGTGCGGCCACGCATGTAGGCCAGCGGGGCGATCTCGATCACCTGGCGCTCGATCAGCTTGGCCACATGTTCGAAGCCGAGCATTTCATACAGGGCGTCGTACAGCGGGCGCAGGTACGGGTCGATCTTCTGGGCCAGGTCGCCGGGCAGGAAGCCGAGCTTTTCACCCGCTTCGACCGCCGGGCGTACCAGCAGGATGCGGCGTACCTGTTCACGTTCCAGCGCATCGACGGCGCAAGCCACGGCCAGGTAGGTCTTGCCGGTACCGGCCGGGCCGATGCCGAAGTTGATGTCGTTGCCGAGGATTTCCTTCACATAGCGCTGCTGGTTCAGTCCGCGCGGACGAATCATGCCCTTGCGCGTGCGCAGGGAAACACTGACTTCGTTGACGGCCGGGTTTTCCAGCTCCTGGACCGCAGATTCCTGCAGGAACAGGTGAACCATTTCCGGCGACAGCTCGGTGGCCTTGGTCTCGCGATAGAGACGGCGCAGCAGTTGCTCGGCGGAGGAGGTGTGTTTGGGTTCGCCGATCAATTCGAACTGATTGCCGCGGTTGCGGATTTCGATAGCCAGGCGCTGTTCGATCAAGCGCAAATGCTCGTCGAATTGCCCGCACAGATTGGCGAAGCGATGGGCCTCGAAGGGTTCGAGGATGAAGCGATGAGGTTCTATGGGTGCGTTCAAGGTTGTTTTTTAGCCGCCCAACGGCAATGGAGATGGACTCAAGGATAACCCTAGCCGCTGCAGGGCGAAAGCGCTGAAACGATCAAGGGTCGCCGGGCCAGTATTGCGACCCGGCGGGACAGGTCAATGTGCCAGCGAACCGAACAGCGAATGCGGGCGGGCGTCGTCGATATGGATGTCGACGAACTGGCCGATCAGCTTCGGATTGTCGCAGCGGAAGTTGACGATACGGTTATTCTCGGTACGCCCCTGCAACTGGCCGGGGTCGCGGCGCGAGTAGTCGGTGACCAGGATGCGCTGCACGGTGCCGACCATTTGTCGGCTGATCTCGAAGCCCTGGGTGTCGAGGCGATGCTGCAGGGCTTTGAGGCGCTCTTTTTTCAGCTCTTCCGGGGTGTCGTCGGGCAGGTCGGAGGCCGGGGTGCCCGGACGCTGGCTGTAGACGAAGGAGTAGGAAAAGTCGAAACCGACCTCGGCGACCAGTTTCATGGTCTGCTCGAAGTCTTTCTCGGTTTCACCCGGGAAACCGACGATGAAGTCCGAGCTGATGCAGATGCCTGGCACGGCGGCCTTGAGTTTGCGCAGCTTGGACTTGTATTCGAGGATGGTGTGGTTGCGTTTCATCGCTGCCAGCACCCGGTCAGAGCCCGACTGCACCGGCAGGTGCAGGTGTTTGACCAGCTCGGGTACTTCGGCGTGGGCCTGGATCAGGCTGTCGGAGAATTCCAGCGGGTGCGAGGTGGTGTAGCGAATGCGGTCGATGCCATCCACTGCCGCTACGACCCTGATCAGTTCGGCCAGATCGGCCAGGCGACCATCGTGGGTCTGGCCACGGTAGCCGTTGACGTTCTGCCCCAGCAGGGTGATCTCGCGCACGCCGTTTTCGGCCAGGTGAATGACTTCAGACAAGACGTCGTCGAATGGCCGGCTGACTTCTTCACCGCGGGTGTAGGGCACCACGCAGAAGGTGCAGTACTTGCTGCAACCTTCCATGACCGAGACATAGGCGGTCGGCCCGTCGATGCGCGGCTCGGGCAGGTGATCGAACTTTTCGATTTCCGGGAACGATACATCGACCTGCGGCAGGCGCGTGGTGCGCGCGGCATCGATCATTTCTGGCAGGCGGTGCAGGGTCTGCGGGCCGAACACCACGTCGACATACGGCGCACGCTTGCGGATCGATTCGCCTTCCTGGCTGGCCACGCAACCGCCGACGGCGATGACCATGTCCGGCTTCAGGTCCTTCAGTTCGCGCCAGCGGCCCAGCTGGGAGTAGACCCGGTCCTGGGCGCGCTCGCGGATCGAACAGGTATTGAGCAGGATCACGTCGGCGTCTTCGGCCCGTGCCGTGACCTCCAGGGCTTGATGTTCACCCAGCAAGTCGACCATGCGCGAGCTGTCGTACTCGTTCATCTGGCAACCGTGGGTTTCGATATAAAGCTTCTTGGCCATGGGAGATCATCAGGTAATTCGAAGAACCGCACATTATAAGGGCCCGGGGCGGTGGATCCTAGCGTTGTCGGTCTGGGGGCTATGTTATAGTTTGGCCTTTCTTTACAACCTGTGGCTGTCCCCGCCGAAATGACCAAACGCGAAGCACCTATCTACAAAGTGATCTTTCTCAACCAGGGCCAGGTATTCGAGATGTATGCCAAGCAGATCTACCAGAGTGATCTGTGGGGTTTTCTTGAAATAGAGGAATTTGTCTTCGGCGAACGCACCCAGGTGGTGGTCGATCCGAGTGAAGAAAAGCTCAAGGCGCAATTCGAGGGCGTGGTGCGCAGCTTTGTGCCGATGCACTCGATCGTGCGTATCGATGAGGTCGAGCGCCTGGGAACGCCAAAAATCAGTGAGGCGCGTGGCGTCAGCAACGTGATGCCGTTTCCGATGCCGATGCCGGAAAAATAAGCCCGGGCTTCAGGGCAGTGGCGAGAAGGGGGTACGCCCTTCGGCGGTCTGCAGCTCCAGCAGGTATTTGCGGAAAATCTGTCCCAATACCTGGGTCGCCACTTCAAGATCCTCACGAGGCATTTGCTCGGAGACCTCATCGGCCAGGTCCAGGGCATCTTCGGCGCCATTGACTGCCGCCATTTTCAGCACGATGTACGCCTGTACATTGTTGGCTGCGACACCTTCACCTTTGAAAAACATGGTGCCCAGACGGTACTGAGCTTGAGCGTGGCCTTGCAGCGAGGCTTGCTCGAAGTAGCTCAGGGCTTGCTTGAGGTCGCGTGGCGTATTGGTGCCCTCGTAATAGAACTCACCGAGCTCGTATTGGGCTTGTGCATCGCCGCCCTGCGCAGCCTGCTGGCACGTTGCCAAGGCTTGGGGCAGGTCTTCGGGCTGGGAATTGAGGGTGCAGCGGCCCGTTGCCGGAATCAGCAACGAGTTACCGCCTGCTGAGGCCAGCAGGGGCTGAAGAAGCAACAGGCAGCCCAGGGCGAGGGCGCGGCCGGTGCGGTTCATGGGGATCGACTTACCTCTGCAAAGCTGCGGCCAAAGTGTCTGGTGGCACATTATGGGATAAGCAACGCCTACCTTACAAAGTCTTTACTCGATTTTCTGCTTGTGTAGGAGCGGATTCATCCGCGATGGACGACAAAGTCGTCCCCATTCCCAGTGAAGGGGGGACGCTATGCGCCCCGTCGCGGCGGTCCGGCGTACCGGTGAATCCGCTCCTACAGACAGTGTCAGCTCTTGAGCTTGGCGAACGCCCGCTCGGCGGCATCCAGGGTGATCTTCAGCTCGGCTTCGCCGTGGGCGATCGAGGTGAAACCGGCCTCGAAGGCGCTTGGCGCCAGGTACACGCCGCCTTCAAGCATCAAGTGGAAGAAGCGCTTGAAGCGTTCGGCATCGCTGGCCATCACGTCATCGAAGGTGACGATATCGTCAGCGCCACTGAAGTACAGGCCGAACATACCCCCGGCCTGCGTGGTGACGAACGGAATGCCAGCGGCATCGGCACGCTGCTGCAGGCCATCGAGCAGACGGCTGGTGTAGTCGCTGAGCTCGGCGTGGAAGCCCGGGCGGCTGATCAGTTTCAGGGTGGTCAGGCCCGCGGCCATGGCCAGCGGATTGCCCGACAGGGTACCGGCCTGGTAGACCGGGCCCAGCGGTGCAATCTGCTCCATGATCTTGCGCTTGCCGCCGAAGCAGCCCACGGGCATGCCGCCGCCGACGATCTTGCCGAAGGTCGACAGGTCCGGCGTCACACCGTAATGCGCCTGCGCGCCGCCGAGGGCGACACGGAAACCGGTCATCACTTCGTCAAAGATCAGTACCACGCCGTGCTTGTCGCACAGCGTGCGCAGGCCTTCGAGGAAGCCTGGTGCCGGCGGCACGCAGTTCATGTTGCCGGCCACCGGCTCGACGATGATGCACGCCACTTCCTGGCCGACTTCAGCGAGCATTTTCTCGACCGCGTCGATGTCGTTGAAGGGCAGGGTCAGGGTGTGTTTGGCAAAGGCTGCCGGCACGCCAGCGGAGCTTGGCACGCCCTGGGTCAGCAGGCCGGAGCCGGCTTTAACCAGCAGGCTGTCGGAGTGGCCGTGGTAGCAGCCTTCGAACTTGATGATGCTGTCCCGGCCGGTGTAGCCGCGGGCCAGACGAATGGCGCTCATGGTCGCTTCGGTGCCGGAGCTGACCATACGCACCATTTCCATCGACGGCACGATCGAGCAGACCAGGTCGGCCATCTCGGTTTCCATGGCGGTCGGCGCGCCGTAAGACAAACCGTGGTCCAGCTGCTTGCGTACCGAGTCGAGCACGTCCGGGTGGCTGTGGCCAAGGATCATCGGGCCCCAGGAACCGACGTAGTCAACGTAGCGCTTGTCATCTTCATCGGTGACGTAGGCGCCTTCGGCATGCTTGAAGAACAGCGGCGTGCCGCCAACGCTCTTGAACGCCCGCACCGGCGAGTTGACGCCTCCGGGGATGTGTTTCTGGGCGTTGGCGAACAGGGTTTCGGAACGAGACATGATGGGCTCTCTCAATCAGGCAGATGCGAACAGGGCATTGAAGGCGCGGGCACGGCGGGTGACTTCCTGCGTGCTGTCGGCGCCGAACAGGCCATGAATCACCGCCAGCAGGTCGGCGCCGTGGGCGACCAGCGGGGCGGCGTTGTCGAGGGTGATGCCGCCGATCACGCAGATCGGCAACTTGATCCGGGCCCGGGCCTGGTCCAGCAAGGCGGTATCGGCAGCAGGTGCGCCCGGCTTGGTCACGGAGTTGAAGAAGCGGCCGAAGGCGACATAACTGGCGCCTTCGCGGGCGGCTTGTTCGGCCAGCTCAAGCTGGGCGTGGCAGGTCGAGCCGATGATCGCTTCGCGGCCGAGCAGGGTGCGCGCCGGCGTCAGCGGGCCATCGGTCTGGCCCAGGTGCACACCGACACCCAGGCGCGCGGCCAGCTCGGCATCGTCGTTGATGATCAGCTGGGTTTTGTAGCGTGCACAAAGCTCGGCCAGGGCTTCGGCTTCGCGCAGGCGGCGGGATTGGTCCTGGCTTTTGTCGCGGTATTGCAGCAAGGTCACGCCGCCCTCAAGGGCCGCTTCAACGTAGGGCAGAAACTTGCCGGCCAGCAGTTGGCTGTCGGTGATGGCATACAGACCGCGTAGCTTCATCTAGGGGCCTCGGGCTCAGGAACAGAAATCCAGGGGTAGGCGACGCGGCACATATTGGCCTTTGCCCAGTTGTTCGGCATCGCGCAGGGTTCGCCAGGTGTAGTCCAGGGCCGAACGTACGGCACTTTGCAGTTGTTCGCCGAGGGCCAGGCGACCGGCCAGGGCGCTGGCCAGGGTGCAGCCCGAGCCGTGGTAGCTGCCAGGCAGGCGCTGGCAGGTCCAGGTGTGACGCTGGCCATCGCGGCTGTACAGGCGGTTGTGGATTTCGTGTTCGTCACCGTGACCGCCGGTGATCAGCAGATGTCTGACGAAGGGCAGCAGTTTTTCTGCGCATTCATCCGCGGTGCCTTCAGGCAGCTCGGCTAGGATGCGGGCTTCGGGGAGGTTCGGGGTGGCGATAGTGGCCAGGGGCAACAGTCGTTCGCGCATGGCGTAGCCGACTTCGTCCTTACCCAGGCGGCCACCGCCGCCAGCGCGCAGCACCGGGTCGCAGACCAGCGGCAGATGCGGGTGGGCACTGAGCAGTTCGACTACGGTGTCGACCATGTCCAGCGAGCCGAGCATGCCCAGCTTGACTGCTGCGACCGTGGAGTCGGCCAGTACGGCGTTGGCCTGGGCCAGTACCCACTCGCGGTCGAGCACGCGGAAGTCAGTGACATTGACGGTATCCTGCACGGTCAGGGCGGTCACGGCGGGAGCGGCGTGGCAACCTTGAGCGATCAGGGCTTCGATATCTGCCTGCAAGCCGGCGCCGCCACTGGGGTCGTGGCCGGAGAGACAGAGGACAACGGGGCGGGAGCTGTAGGTATTCATGGTGCGCGAGCTTACCACCAAACGCTTTTGTCGGGTCTGCCCCTGCGCCAGGCTTTTTTGATCAAGTGGTCAGGAAATGAATTCACATGTGGCTGAAAGTGCCGTGCTAGAGCCTTTTCTTCAAAGTTTTATGTGGCGTCTGGTAGCGCTGAAAAGCTATGCTAGAGTGCTCAAACAACCGATAACGGTTACTGCCGGATCGCGTCGCCTCAAACGGACAGGAGGCTACCGCGACACGACCGGGACAGACCATGCTGGGGCTGTATGCGCTATTTGCTGATTGTTGTGCTGGGCTGGTTGCCGCTACTGGCCACGGCGGTCGATTTCGACGACTCGACGCGCAGCTTGCCCTTGGGGCGAGTGATGCAGGTATTCGAAGACCGCGATGGCAATGCCAGCATCGCGCAGGTCAGTGCTCCTTCGTTCAGTGAGCATTTCCGTACGCATCAAGCCGATGTGTTGAATGCCGGTTACTCGAGCTCGGTGTTCTGGATCCGCCTCGATCTGCGCTACACCGCACTGCCTTCGGCCGCGCCGCGCAGCTGGCTGCTGGAGCTGGCCTACCCGCCACTGGACCATCTGGAGCTTTACCTGCCTGACAGCAGTGGCACTTTCCGCCTGGCTCAGCGCACCGGTGACGCACTGCCGTATGCCAGTCGCCAGATCGAGCAGAACAACTACCTGTTCGAATTACCCTTCAGCCCCGGACAGACCACCACCGCCTACTTGCGCCTGCACAGCCAGGGTTCGGTCCAGGCGCCGTTGACCTTATGGTCCACCGAAGCCTATCTGGAAGCGCAACCGACCCGCCTTTATGTGCTGGGCCTGATCTACGGTGTGCTGCTGGGGATGCTGGTCTACAACCTGTTCATCTACCTCAGCGTACGCGACACCAGTTATCTCTATTACATCCTCTATATCGCCTCGTTCGGTCTCTATCAGGTATCGGTCAACGGCGCGGCGGTGGCTTATTTCTGGCCTGACAGCCCCTGGTGGGCGAATGCCGCCACGCCGCTGTTCATCGGCGCGTCGGGACTGTTCGGTTGCCAGTTCGCCCGTAGTTTCCTGCAGATGGCCCGGCACAGCCGCGCCTTCGATGGCCTGCTCAAAGTGCTGATGGCCTGTGGCGGGGTGGTCATGCTGCTGTCGCTGATCAGCAGTTACGGCATCGCCCTGCGTCTGGCTACGGCCCTGGCGTTGCTGTTTACCGTGACGATCTTTGCCGCCGGGGTGTATGCCTGGCGGCGCGGGTTGCGGGTGGCACGTTATTTCATCATCGCCTGGACGGCATTCCTGCTTGGCGGCCTGGTCAATACCTTGATGGTACTGGGCTACCTGCCCAATGTGTTCCTGACCATGTATGCCAGCCAGATCGGTTCGGCGCTGGAGGTGTGCCTGCTGTCGCTGGCCCTGGCCGACCGTATCAACAGCATGCGTGACCAGCAGGCCCAGGCCCTGCGCGACACGGGCCGGGCCCTGGAAGTGCTCAACCAGCAACTGTCCAATAGCAACCGCTTGAAGGATGAGTTCCTGGCCACGGTGACCCATGAACTGCGCACGCCGATGAACGGCGTGATCGGTTCGCTGGAATTGATGCAGACAGTGCCGATGGCGCACGAGTTGGCGCAGTACCAGCGCACGGCCAGTTACGCGGCCCAGGACATGATGGGCATGGTCGACGACATTCTGATCCTCACCGAGCTGCAAGCCGGTCGCCTCAGTGCGCAAAACGCACCGTTCGGCTTGCGCAACCTGTTGCAGGAACTGCGCAGCAAGTACGCGGCAGCGGCGCTGGGCAAGGGGCTGTACCTGAATCTGGATACGCCGGCCGATTTGCCCGAGTTGCTGGTCGGCGACCGGCATAAGCTGGCCCTGTGCATCAGCTACCTGCTCGACAACGGAATCAAGTTCACCCATGAGGGTGGGGTAGTGTTGCAGGTGCGTGGGCGCTTGCAAGGGCCGGGTCTGCTTGGCCTGAGCATCAGTGTCAGCGACAGCGGCATCGGCTTTGATCGCCTGGCCGAGCCAGGTCTGTATCAGCGCTTCTTCCAGGTTGATGGCTCGATGAGTCGCCAGTATGGAGGCCTGGGCATCGGTCTGGCGATCTGCCGGCAGCTGGCCGAGTTGATCGGGGCGCGCTTGCAGCATGAGTCCAGTCCGGGGCTGGGCAGCCGTTTCGAGCTGGTACTGAGCCTCGCCTTGAGCCAGCCGCAGGCGCTGGCCAGGCCCGGGCTAAATCGCGGCTAGTTAGGCGTATTTGTCACTTTGAGCAGGGGGCGCGGCGTGATTCACTGAAATTTCAGTCACGTCCGGATCCAGGAGGCCCCCTGATGAACCTGCACCAGTACGCTGAAACCCATGAAGTCACCAACCAGCCGCCATCGCTGGACGGGGCCAATCTGTATCGCATCGACCTGCCGCTGCAGCAATGGTCGCGGCACTATGGGGCAGGCTGGGCTGAGGCCCGGATCGACGCGTACGGGGCGTTGGCGGGCGGGCCGCTGATGGCCGCAGGGTTCCTGGCCAACCAGCACAAACCGCAATTCAGCAGCCATGACCGCTACGGCCATCGTATCGACCTGGTGGAGTTTCATCCGGCTTACCACGAGCTGATGCGCACGGCCATCGAGCACGGCTTGCCGTCGCTGCCGTGGACCGACCCGCGCCAGGGTGCCCACGTCGCCCGGGCCTCGATGACCTATCTGCATACTCAAGCGGAAGCCGGCAGCGGATGCCCGCTGACCATGACCTTTGCCGCAGTGCCGGCGCTCAAGTTGCAGCCGGAACTGGCCGAGTACTGGCTGCCCAAGGTCCTCGCCACCGAATACGACCCGCGTAACGTCGGCGATCGGCACAAGGTCGGGGTAACCCTGGGCATGGCCATGACCGAGAAGCAGGGCGGCACCGATGTCCGTGCCAACACCACCCGTGCTTACCCGGTTGGCGCGCCGGGGCCGGGGCAGGCCTACGAGCTGGTCGGGCACAAGTGGTTCTGTTCGGCGCCGATGTGCGACGCCTTCCTGACCCTGGCCCAGACTGACAAGGGTTTGAGCTGCTTCCTGCTACCGCGCCATCGCCCGGATGACAGTCGCAACCAGTTCTATATCCAGCGCCTGAAGAACAAGCTCGGCAACTGCTCCAACGCCTCCAGTGAAGTGGAGTTCCGTGGCGCCCTGGCGTGGATGATCGGCGAGGAAGGCCGCGGCGTGCCGACCATCATCGAAATGGTCGCCATGACCCGTTTCGACTGTATGGTCGGCTCCAGCGCGCTGATGCGCCAGGCCCTGACCCAGGCCGCCCACCACTGTGCTCATCGCCAGGTCGGTGGACGGCTGTTGGCCGAGCAACCCCTGATGCAGAACGTCCTCGCTGACCTGGCCCTGGAAAGCGAAGCGGCGCTGGCCCTGAGCCTGCGCATGGGCCATGCCCTCGATCAGCCGGATGACCCGCAGCAGGCACGGTTTGCCCGGCTGATCACCGCTGTCGGCAAGTACTGGATCTGCAAGCGTGCCCCGGCAATGATCAACGAAGCGGCTGAATGCATGGGCGGCGCCGGGTATGTCGAAGACAGCATCCTGCCACGCCTGTACCGCGAAGCACCGGTCAACTCGACCTGGGAAGGTTCCGGTAATGTCCAGTGCCTGGACGTGCTGCGTGCCCTGTCCAAGGAGCCAGGTGTGCTCGATGTGCTGTTCGAGGAGCTCGGTGACGGTCACGGTGATCCGCGTCTGGCGGCGCACATCGGCAATCTCAAGGCGGCGTTTGCCGACACTGGCGACATTCAGTACCGCGCCCGTCAGCTCACCGAAGACATCGCCCTGGGCTTGCAGGCCAAGCTGTTGCTTGAAGCGGGCAATGCCACCGTCAGCGATGCTTTTATCGGCAGCCGCCTGGGCGGCAGCGGCCGGGTCTACGGTGTGCTGCCGCGGGGCATCGATGTTGGCGAAATAGTGGCACGGTCGACGCCAAACTGGCCGCTCTAACGTGCGTGCCTTTGCCTGAATAAGTAGGCAAGATGGCTACATGCATGTCAGACAGGAAGTACATTGTGAGCCGTACTGATGAAGCCTTCGTTGTCGTAGAAACCGCCGAGCAGGCCGTCGATCGTTTGGCGGCCCTGCACGAGAAGTCCACCGCGGCCCTGAGCCAGGCGCTCAAGCGCTATCTCAAGGACCGCACCGAGCCGAATGCCGAAGAGCGCGCCTTGTTCCGCTACCCGGAACTGCGCCTGACCTACGAGTATCATGGTGAAGTGCCGGCCACCACCCGCGCCTACGCCAAGGTTCAGTTGCCGGGCACTTACAGCGTCACGGTGACCCATCCCGCTGCCTTCCGTGGCTATTTGCTGGAACAGCTCAAGCCACTGATGCGCGACTTCACCGTCACCGTCGAAGTGGGTGTCAGCCAGCAGAACATCCCTTATCCCTACGTGGTCGAGCAGGGCGACGAACTCGCCGGTAGCGGTATCACTGCTGCCGCGCTGGCACGGGTTTTCCCCAGCACAGACCTGTCGGCCGCCACCGATGGCATCGCCGATGGCCTGTACGACTGGGCCAACGTCGATCCTTTGCCGCTGGCGCTGTTCGACGCGGCGCGGGTGGACTTTTCCTTGCGCCGCCTGGTGCATTACACCGGCAGCGACTGGCGCCATGTGCAGCCGTGGATCCTGCTGACCAACTACCACCGCTATGTCGACCAGTTCGTCAGCCACGGCCTGGAGCAGCTGCGCGATGACCCGCGTTTCGTGCGCATGGTCCTGCCGGGTAACGTGATCATCGAAAAGAGCATGGACAACGGTGAGGCCCAGTCGCTGGTGGCGAGTGTGGTCTGGCACCGTTACCAGATGCCGGCGTATCACCTGATCGCCGCCGATGGCGATGGCATTACCCTGGTCAACATCGGCGTCGGCCCTTCCAATGCCAAGAACATCACCGACCATTTGGCGGTACTGCGTCCGCACTGCTGGCTGATGATCGGTCACTGCGGCGGCTTGCGGCAGTCGCAGACCATCGGCGACTACGTGCTGGCCCACGCCTACATGCGCCGGGACGGCATTCTGGATCGGGTGGTACCGCCGCATATTCCGATTCCGGCCCTGGCCGAGGTGCAGATGGCGCTGCAGGAAGCGGCGGCGCAAGTGACCGGCGAGCGTGGCGACGAGCTGAAAAAGCGTCTGCGTACCGGCACCGTGTTGACTTACGACGACCGCAACTGGGAGCTGCGCTGGGCTCAGGAGCGTCCGCTGATCAACCTGTCACGGGCGGTGGCGGTCGACATGGAAAGCGGCACTATCGCCGCCCAGGGTTACCGCTTGCGCGTACCTTACGGCACGTTGCTGTGCGTTTCGGACAAGCCACTGCACAGTGAAATCAAACTGCCGGGCGCGGCCAACGCCTTCTACAACCGGGCAGTCAGCCAGCACCTGAAAATCGGTATCGCCGCACTCGACCTGCTGCGCACCGAGCTGCATTCGCTGCACTCGCGTAAACTGCGCAGTTTCGACGAGCCGCCGTTCCGCTGAGGCCCCATGCCGTTACCCCCACGTTCCAAGCCGCGCCCTGGCGCGGCCAAACCCGCAGGCCCGCGTCGCCAGGCCAAGGCGCCGCCGGCCGAGCCGCGGTTGATTCTGTTCAACAAGCCCTTTGACGTACTGACCCAGTTCAGCGACGGCGAAGGGCGCGCGACCCTCAAGGATTTCATCGATATTCCCGGCGTCTATCCGGCCGGCCGCCTGGACCGCGACAGTGAAGGCTTGCTGCTGCTGACCAATGACGGCCAGCTGCAGGCGCGGATTGCCGATCCGAAGCACAAGCTGGCGAAAACCTATTGGGTGCAGGTCGAGGGTGAGCCGACAGAAGAGCAGCTGCAGCGTTTGCGCGACGGTGTCGAGCTCAACGACGGGCCTACCTTGCCTGCCCAGGCCAGGCAGCTTGAAGAGCCGCAGTTGTGGCCGCGCAACCCGCCGGTACGCTTTCGCAAAAGCATACCGACCAGCTGGCTGGAACTGGTGATCAAGGAAGGACGTAACCGCCAGGTGCGGCGCATGACCGCCGCCGTCGGTCTGCCGACCCTGCGCCTGGTGCGCGTGCGGATCGGCGACTGGACCTTGGACGGTCTGGATCAGGGGCAGTGGCGGGAAGTTCCGGCCAGGCGTTAAACGCCTTCGATATAGCCGATCACCACGCTCTTGATGATGAAAGCAAGGATACCCAGGCCCAGCACGAAAAACAGAATGAAGGTGCCGAACTTGCCGGCTTTGGACTTCTTCGCCAGGTCCCAGACGATAAAGCCCATGAAACCAATCAGGATGGTGACCAGGACAGTCATCATCCACTCTTCGAACAACGCAGGATCCATCGATATTCTCCGGCAAGTTGAGGCGCGCGATTATACGCCCCGCTTGCCGGTCTGACTAACGCAGGTGCGTCAACGGTAGTTCGGTGCTGGCCAGCACCTGGTTGAGCACGAAGCTGGAGCGCACGCTGGTCACCCCTTCGATACGGGTCAGGTGGCCGAGCAGCAGTTGCTGATAGTGGTCCATGTCCGGGACCACCACTTTGAGCTGGTAGTCGGCATCCATTCCGGTAACCAGGCTGCACTCAAGCACCTGAGGCAGGTTGCGGATAGCGGTTTCGAACGCTTCGAAACGTTCCGGGGTATGGCGATCCATGCCGATCAATACGTAGGCCGTGAGGCTCAAGCCGAGCTTCTTGCGGTCGAGCAGCGCCACTTGACGGGCGATGTAGCCGTCGTCTTCCAGTTGCTTGACCCGGCGCGAGCAGGGCGAAGGCGACAGACCGATGCGTTCGGCCAGTTCCTGGTTGGAGATGCGCGCATCGCGCTGCAATTCGGCAAGAATGCTCAGGTCGTAGCGGTCAAGCTTGCTCATGGAAGATGCCTTTTCTGTTTCGATTGCGTCGAATTATCAATCCTTAGGTAAAAATTGCGCAAGTGCTATTTGAATGAGCAATCTTCGCAATCCTCTGCTGCCGCTCTAGCCCTATGCTTGTACCCAGAATCACTGCCCGGACATCAGTCCAGTGCGGCTGGCCTTATCAGGGCAGCTGCGGCCAGCAACCCAACAGGGTTGTGCTCGGCCCCCGGGCTACACACTGTTCACAAGACAGCGTGAGGTGAGCCGACGTCACAAGCGTCGAGCACGGACAAAATTCTCAAAGGGAGACCCAGGGTCTCCCTTTTTTATTGCCTGTAATTTTTCATCCTGGTGCCGATACCTCGTTGCGGACAGCCTGATAAATTGTTGGTTAAACCCGTCGTGGTTTTTCCAGTCTTATCCACAGGCCCATCTCAACGGTCCGAGAGGAACAACATGAAGTCGCGTAGCTGGTGTCTGGCCGGTGCAGGTTTGTTGTGCATCACTATCAACCTGCAGGCATTGGCCGAGGGGCAGGGTGGATCGGGTGACGGGTATGGCGGACAAGGCGCCGAGCAGTCTCAAGGGACGTCGCCGCTGCAGTCGCGCCCGGACGAGGTGCGCCAGACCCAACCACCGCGAACCGGGTACTACCAGGACATTCCTCGGCACAACAATGGCAACCGCTACTACCAGGCGGGCGGGCCGCAACAGCGACCGCAGGAGGATAACTGGCCGGGACGGCCTGATGGTCATGGCAACGGCTGGGGCAGCGGGCCGCGTTATCGACCCGGTCAGGTGGTTGAGCAGTTTCCTGACCAGTACTGGCGTGTGCCTTACCGTGGTGGCGATTACTTTTATTCCGGTGGGTACTGGTACCGTCCGCAAGGGCCCCGCTATGTGGTGGTAGCGCCTCATTATGGTATGCGGGTCGGCTACTTGCCGGATTACGCTCGCGAAGTATGGGTCGCCGATTCGCTGTATTTCCTTGTGGCAGGTACCTACTACCAGTACCTGCAAGACAGCAACGAGTACGTTGTGGTCAATCCGCCGGTGGCCAGCACAGAGCCTCAGCCAATGGAAAATGACTACGACGTCGTTGCCAATCCGGTTTCCGGGCAAAGTCCGGAACAGGCTGACCGGGATCGCTACGAGTGCCACCGCTGGGCGGTGCAGCAAAGCGGCTTCGATCCGGCCAAGGCGACTTATGCTCCGGCGTTACAAGTGACGGACAGCTACCGGCAAGCACTGAGGGCTTGCTTGAGCGGGCGGGGCTACAGCGTTAACTGATACGCCGGCTCAGCCCACTGGATCGGCATGTACCAATACTTCCGCTTTTGGGTACTTGCCGTGAATGGCTGCTGCCGCTTGATCGCACAGCGCATGGGCATCGGTTAACGGCATGTTGCCCGGCAACTCCAGGTGCACCTGGACAAACCAGTGACTACCGGAAACACGCGTGCGCAAATCATGCGCACCGTGCACGCCAGGCACGCTGCAGGCCAGGGCCAGCATCTGTTCGCTGATATCGCCGGGTAGTTCCTCGTCCATCAGGATCGATGTACTTTCCCGGGCGATCTGCAGCGCGCTCCAGAGTATGTACAGGGCAATGCCCAGACCGAAGAAGGCGTCCAGTTGCGGCCAGCCCAGGCGTGCCAGGACCAGGGCAACCAGGATGCTGCCATTGAGCAACAGGTCGGAGCGGTAATGCAGCGAGTCGGCACGCACCGCGGTGGAGCCGGTGATGCGTATCACCCGGGCCTGCAGCGTCAACAAGGCCACCGTCAGCGCCAGTGATAGCAGCATCACCGCGATGCCGATAGCGGTGTCGCCCAGCGGTTGGGGATTTTGCAGGCGTTCCACGGCCTGTACGCCGATCAGCACGGCACTCACCGCGATGAACAACGCCTGAGCCATGCCGGCCATGGCTTCGGCCTTGCCGTGGCCGTAACGGTGGTCGTCATCGGCCGGGCGCAAGGCGTAGTGCACCGCCAGCAGGTTGAGCAATGAGGCCACGCCGTCGAGCGCCGAGTCAGTCAGCCCGGCCAACAGGCTTACCGAGCCGCTGAGCCACCAGGCCACCGCCTTGGTCAGGATCAGGATGCTGGCCACCGCCAGCGAAGCACGGGTGGCCAGGCGCAGCAGACGTTGATGTTCAGCCGAAGAGGTCATGCTGCCGGGGCTTCCTGTGCGTTGCTCAAGCGGCGGGCTTGAGGCCGTACATCGCCAGTTGCTCGACACTGCCCTTGTGCTGGATCAGGCGCGGGTCGTTGAGCGGCAAGCGCAGGCCCAGCTCGCTTTCGAGGATGGCCTGCAGCTTGCTGTTGTCGACCTTGCCATCAGCGCTGATGGCCTGGTTGAGTTTTTCCGGTGCGATCTGCGCGTTTCGCCCTCCTGGCATATAGATGGCACCGGTGGCGAAGTCGACGCCAAAAGCGATCAGCCCGGGGAGCACGTAGAACAGGATGCCAATGGCGTCCATTGCCGCCACCACAGGGTCGATCTTGCCTTCGATCTGGCCGCGCCGGTCTGGGTAGAAGATGGTGCCGCAGGCCGTCAGTTGGGTCAGCAAGGATGCTATCAGGACGCCGCCGATGACGCGGGAGGGAATACGCATGGAAATCTCCGGAATGAGGGCCACAAAGATACAGGCAAAGACCCGGTATCTACAGCTAAGACCATGATAGAGCAGGCTCGGTTCGCCGTTATACTGGGCGAATTGTTTGAGGGCCACCATGATTTCGTTACCGATCGATGCCGTACTGCCAGCCTTGCGTGAAGCCTTGAGCTTGCGCCATGAAGCGGTACTGGAAGCGCCGCCCGGCGCCGGCAAGACCACCCGTGTGCCATTGGCACTGCTCAATGAGCCGTGGCTGGCAGGGCAGAGCATTCTCATGCTTGAGCCACGCCGGCTTGCCGCCCGCGCGGCGGCCGAACGACTGGCCAGCGAGTTGGGTGAGCAGGTCGGGCAAACGGTCGGCTACCGAATTCGGCTGGACAGCAAAGTTGGTCCCGAAACCCGGATTGAAGTGGTCACCGAAGGCATCCTCACCCGCCGTCTGCAGGCCGATCCGGCGCTGGAGGGCGTCGGGTTGCTGATTTTCGACGAATTCCACGAACGTAGCCTCGACGCGGACCTGGCCCTGGCCCTGAGCCTCAATGGCCGTGAGCTGCTGCGTGATGAGCCGCCGTTGAAGATTCTGCTGATGTCGGCAACCCTGGAAGGCGAGCGCCTGTCGAGCCTGCTCGATGACGCGCCGGTGATCAGCAGTGAAGGGCGCATGTACCCGGTCGAAATACGCTGGGGCAGGCCGTTCCAGCCGGGCGAGTACATCGAGCCACGGGTGGTCGATTGCGTATTGCAGGCCATTGCCGACGAGTCGGGCAGTCTGCTGGTGTTTCTGCCCGGCCAGGCCGAAATCCGCCGGGTGCACCAATCGTTGCAGGAGGCACTGGGTGAGCGTCAGGACATTCTGTTGTGCCCATTGCACGGCGAACTGGAGCTCAATGCCCAGCGCGCGGCCATTGATGCTGCGCCGCCCGGTAAACGCAAGGTGGTGCTGGCGACCAACATTGCCGAGACCAGCCTGACCATTGATGGCGTGCGCGTGGTGATCGATGCTGGTCTGGCGCGTGTGCCGCGCTTCGACCCGGGCAGCGGCATGACCCGCCTCGATACCCAGCGTATCTCCCGGGCCAGTGCCACCCAGCGTGCCGGTCGTGCCGGTCGCCTTGAGCCGGGGGTGTGTTATCGACTGTGGTCCGAGGCCCAGCATGAGCAGCTGGCCGCTTACGGCAGCGCCGAAATTCTTCAGGCCGACCTCGCCGGGCTGGCCTTGCAGCTGGCGCGCTGGGGTGTCACCCCGGATCAATTGCGCTGGCTTGATCAACCTCCTGCGGCTGCTTATGCACAGGCCCTGGATCTGTTGCAGCGCCTGGGGGCATTCAAGGCTGACAGTCGGGACAGCTTGAATGAGCACGGCCAGGCCATGGCCGAGTTACCCGCACACCCGCGCATCGCCCATCTGTTGTTGCGTGGTCAGGACCTGGGGCTGGCAGCCATGGCCTGTGACGTCGCTGCGCTGCTCGGCGAGCGCGATATTCTGCGCGGCGCTGGCGCCGATCTGCACAGCCGCCTGGCCTTGCTCAGCGGTGATACCCGCGCGAGCAGAGGCGGGCAGGGTGGGGTGCAGCGTGCCCGGCAACTGGCCCGGCAGTATCGTGGTTATCTGCGTGGCAAAGCGCGTTCTGCGGTTGACGACCCTGAGCATTCCCGCTGGCTGGGTGCATTGTTGGCGCTGGCTTATCCGGACCGGGTTGCTCAGCAGCGCCGCGCCGGTGGCGCCGAGTACCGCCTGGCCAACGGCCGTGCGGCGTTGTTTGGCGAGCCCGATGCACTGATGAAGTGTCCGTGGCTGGTGATTGCCGATCTTGGCAGCCGCCAGGGGCAGCGTGAAGAGCGCATCTATCGGGCTGCTGAGTTCGATCCGGCCTTGTTTGACGGGGTACTGGCCGAGCAGGTGCGTAGCGTCGACATCCTCGACTGGGACGAGCGTGAAAACGTATTGCGCGCCGAGCGCCAGCGCAAGGTCGGCGAGCTGGTGCTCAGTCGCGAGCCGTTGACCGGTCTGGATGCAGATGCCCGCGCGCGGGCGTTGCTCGAGTTGGTACGACGCAAGGGCCTGGAACTGCTGTCATGGACGCCCGAACTGCGTCAGTGGCAAGCGCGGGTTGCCCTGCTGCGCCAGCTTGATCTGGCCGCCAACGGTGCAAGCGAATGGCCTGATCTAAGCGACGAGGCTCTGCTGGCAAGCCTGCCGGACTGGCTGCAACCCTATCTGGGCAAAGTTACCCGCCTGAGCCATATTGCCCAGCTCGACCTGTCGTCGATGCTGCGCAATCTGCTGCCATGGCCGCTGCCGCAGCGTCTGGACGAATGGGCGCCGATGCACCTGAGCGTGCCTTCGGGGTCGAACATCCGCCTGGACTACAGCGAAACGCCGCCGATCCTCGCCGTGCGCCTGCAGGAGCTGTTCGGCCTGGCTGAAACTCCGCGCATTGCCCAGGGGCGCCAGCAAGTCCTGCTGCACCTGCTTTCGCCTGCACGGCGCCCGGTGCAGGTGACCCAGGATCTGGCCAACTTCTGGCGCAGTACCTATGCCGAGGTGAAGAAGGATCTCAAGGGCCGCTACCCGAAACACTACTGGCCGGACGACCCATTGATCGCCGAGGCTACGGCGCGGGCCAAGCCGCGCAAGTAGCCATCCGGCGCTGAAACCGCTCAGGGTGCTGGCGGCTCCACGACCGCTTCACTGACCAGCATGTACAGACGGAACATCACCACCGTACTGAACAGCTGCAAGAAGCCATTGGCGCTGTCGAGGGCCAGCTGCGCCAGGGGCGAAGGCTCGGGGATCAGCATCTGGCTCAGGCCATCGATCAGCCACAAAGGGGCCATTACACCGAGGATGCAGGTGAGGATTCGCCAGAAGTTGCCCGTGGTCATCTGGAAGCTTTCGCGCATGGCGGCCAGCGGCGGCAGGCCGCGCAGTACCAGCAGGTACTCGGCAAACACCAGGTTGATCATCACCCAGATCCCCGGAAGGATGAACAGTGCGGCGCCGGCCATGATCAGCAGCGAGCTGAGCATCACCATCAAGGCGAACGACGGCCACAGGCGCAGGGCCATGGCCAGCAGGTTGCGCTTGAGCGGGGTGTAGCCGTTGCTGCGGGTATCGAGGTAGAGAATCAGCGCGGCACTGTACAGTGGGTAGAACAACAGACTGACAAGCATGCCATAGGCCTGTGACGCGTCCTTGCCCAGCTGTTGGTAGAGCAATTGGGTGCAGAGTGCTTCGAGCACCACCAGCGGCAAACAGAGCTGGGCGATGCTCAGCAGGTGGCGGCGGAAGAAGTACAGGGAGTCACGCAGAACGCTGAGCGGATTCATCGGTCGATATCGTAGTTGAAAAAAGCAGGGCGTAACTTTAGCCCAGCCCGCCCCCAACCTGAAGAAAGTTTCATCGCGCCTTGTGTTGAATCCACAGCCCTGGCACCCCATTTTCAGTGAACCTGAATTCCCCCGGCTCTTGTGTGAGGTTGCCCATGAACAGTGAAGAACAAACCCTGATCGATGGCCTGTTCGGTCGACTCAGGCAAGCCGAAGACCCGGCCGTCCCCCGTGATGCCCTGGCTCAGGCGCGCATTGCCGAGCACCTGCAGCAGCAACCGGCGGCGCCCTACTACATGGCACAGGCGATCCTGGTTCAGGAAGCTGCGCTCAAACGCCTGGACGAGCAGAACAAGCAGCTGCAGGCCGAGCTGAAACAGGCCAAGGCACAAGTGGCAGCTACTACGCCGAGCAACAGCGGGGGCTTTCTTTCGAGTATCTTCGGTAGCGGTACCCGTGATCCTCTGCCGCAGTCACAAGCACCGGTCAGTGCTCCGGCTGGTGGCGGCTGGCGTGAACCGTCGCGCTCGTTCAATCAGCCCGGCGCTGCCGCGCCGCAAGGTTTCAACGCAGCGCCCGCTCAGGCGCCTGCCCGTGGTGGCGCCAGCAGCTTTCTCGGCGGCGCCTTGCAGACCGCTGCCGGTGTGGCGGGCGGGGTCATGCTGGCGCAGGGCATCAGCAGCCTGTTCAACCAGCACTCACAACCCGAAGAAGTGGTTGAGGTGATCAAGGAAGAGCCCGCACCCGCCAGCGACAGCGGCGGCTGGGGAAGTAATGACGAGCAGCGTCTGACCGCCGACAACAGCGACTACGGCAACGATCAGGGCGGCTTCATGGACAGCGACTACGGCAGCGACGACGGCGGATTCTTCGACGGCGACGACAGCTTCGTCTGAGCGCGCATACCCGCACCAGCCTCCAGGCTGGCATACTGGGCGCCGAAACGGCCCCGGTGTGCGGCGGCCGGTAACCGCGCCACGGCGCCATGAGGAAGAACGGTGAAGAAGATCGCGGTATTCGCCGATGTGCAGAACCTCTACTACACCGTGCGCCAGGCCTATGGCTGTCATTTCAATTACGCGGCGCTGTGGGCCGATATCAGCCAGCACGGTCAGATCGTCGAGGCGGTTGCTTATGCCATCGACCGCGGCGACAGCAAACAGCAGCAGTTTCAGCAGATCCTGCGCAACCTCGGTTTCACCGTCAAACTCAAACCCTACATTCAGCGCAGCGATGGCTCGGCCAAGGGCGATTGGGATGTGGGTATCACCCTGGACGTGATCGACGCCGCAGCGCGGGTCGATGAAGTGGTGCTGGCTTCCGGCGACGGTGATTTCGATCTGCTGCTGGAGCGGGTCATCAGCCGTCACGGTATTGAAGCCGTCGCTTATGGCGTTCCGGGGCTTACCGCCAACTCGCTGATTCGCGCGGCCAGCCGCTATGTGCCCATCGAGGGCGGCCTGCTGCTCAGGCACTAGGTTTTACTGAGGTTTTGTTTTGGAACGTATTGCTGTCATCGACTTCGAAACCACCGGGATTTCGCCCGGTGCCAATTGCCGGGCCACTGAAGTGGCGGTGGTCATGCTCGAACGGGGGCGTATTGTCGAACGCTACCAGAGCCTGATGAACGCAGGTGTGCCGGTGCCGGCTTTCGTTGCCGGGCTGACCGGCATCACCACGGCCATGCTACGCAGTGCGCCGCCTGTTGCACGGGTGATGAACGAGGTCGCCGAGTTTGTCGGTGACACGCCGATGCTGGCGCACAACGCTTCGTTCGACCAGAAGTTCTGGGACTATGAACTGGCGCAGATCGGACGCAGCCGTAGCCAGCGCTTCGCCTGTTCGATGCTCCTGGCCCGGCGCCTGATGCCGGCGGCACCGAACCACAAGCTCGGCACCTTGACCCGTTGGGCCGGCTTGCCTGACACCGGCACCGCTCACCGGGCCATGGCCGATGCGGAAATGGCCGCCAACCTGGCCCAGCACCTGGCCGGGCAGCTGCGTGAGCAAGGCGTCAGCGCGGTGTCCCACCAGTTGTTCTGCAGCTTGCAGAAAGTCCCGGCGGCGAAGATCGCCGAGGCGCTGAAGACCTACCGCTAGGGTTTCTTGCCGTTGTGCTCGAGGTGGCCCAGCGGCAAGCGCCGCTCCACCGCGCTGGAGAGAATGATCGAGGTTTTGCTGAAACCGAACTGGGCGACGCGATTGATCAGCGCCTCCAGCTCATGCATCGAGCCCACGGCTGCGTGCATGATCACGCAAGGATCACCGGTGACCCGGTGGCATTCGGTCAATTGCGGAATCTGCGTGAGCTCTTCATAAGTCTGCTGATTACCGTGGCTGGCCAGGCGCAGTTCAATCACGCACTGGATCGGCAAGCCGATCTTTTCCAGATCGACCTTGGCCTGATAGCCGGTGATCACGCCGCTGGCTTCAAGCTTGGCGACCCGTTCAGCGACCGCTGGGGCAGACAAGTTAACCTTGCGGGCGAGCTCTGCAAACGAGGCGCGGCCGTTTTCCAGCAAGGCGCTGAGGAGCATTCGATCGTACTTGTCCATGGTCTTCTCGGGGCGTGTTTCGAATCAAAGGTTGATTGCCTGAATAACCGTGCTTTCGAAAGTGTACGGTTTGTTTAAACAGGTTTTGTAACTTATGTTTGCACGCGTGCCTTTCTAAACTAATCCCCCGACAATCAGAATTCGAGCCCCCCATGTCTGCCTCTCGTCGCTTTCCATTGGTTTTGATCGGCGCCTTCCTCGCCTTGTACCTGGTGTGGGGCTCGACTTACCTGGTCATTCGTATCGGTGTCGAATCCTGGCCGCCGCTGCTGATGGCGGGCGTGCGCTTTGTGATTGCCGGGACTTTGCTGTACGGCTTCCTGCGCTGGCGCGGTGTGCCGGCGCCGACCTGGCCGCAATGGCGCGCAGCAGGCGCGATTGGCGTGCTGTTGCTCAGCTGTGGCAACGGGGGCGTGACGCTGGCCGAACACGCTGGCGTAGCCTCCGGGGTGGCGGCATTGGCGGTGGCCACGGTGCCGTTGTTCACTCTGGTATTCGGCTTGTTCTGGGGGCATCGCAACACCCGCCTGGAATGGGCCGGGATCGTCCTCGGCCTGGTCGGTATTGCCATGCTTAACCTGGGTTCCAACCTGCAGGCCAGTCCTATGGGTGCCGCGTTGATCCTGTTCGCCGCCGCATCGTGGGCGTTCGGCTCGGTCTGGAGCAAAAGCCTGCCATTGCCTCAGGGGCCGATGGCCAGCGCCGCCGAGATGCTCGTGGGTGGTGCCGCGTTGCTGCTGGGCAGCGCCCTGAGTGGCGAGCGCATGACCCAGATGCCCACAGCCGCGGGTTGGGGCGCGCTGGCTTATCTGGTGTTCTTCGGCTCGATTCTGGCCTTCAGCGCCTACATGTACCTGCTCAAGCATGTGCGCCCGGCGGCGGCCACCAGCTACGCCTACGTCAACCCGGCGGTAGCGGTGCTGCTCGGCATCCTGTTTGCCGGCGAGCAGATCGGTTTCGAGGAATGCGTGGCCATGGCGGTCATCATCGGTGCGGTGGTGTTGATCGGTCTGCCGCAGTGGCGCAAGCCGACAGTCGAGCAGGTCAAGCCACAAGCGCAGGTAGAAGGCGAGCTGTGCAAGTAACAGCGGTTTGTCAGGAAGGTGCTGGCGGAACAAGGTAAACTGCCGCCATTGCTGAATTCCCCTGACGGTACTGCCATGACATTCGCCAAACTCGGCCTGATTGAACCCTTGCTGCGCGCGCTTGAGCGCCTGGACTACAACACCCCGACGCCGGTCCAGGCCCAGGCCATCCCTGCCGTGCTGGCCGGGCGCGACCTGATGGCCGCAGCCCAGACCGGTACCGGCAAGACCGCAGGCTTCGCCCTGCCGCTGTTGCAGCGCCTGACCCTGGAAGGCGCCAAGGTTGCCAGCAACTCGGTGCGCGCGCTGGTGCTGGTTCCGACCCGCGAGCTGGCCGAACAGGTGCACAGCAACATCCGCGAATACGCCGAACACCTGCCGCTGAGCACTTACGCGGTATACGGTGGCGTCAGCATCAACCCGCAGATGATGAAACTGCGCAAGGGCATCGACCTGCTGGTGGCAACACCTGGGCGCTTGCTCGATCTGTTCCGTCAGAACGCGGTGAAGTTCAATCAGCTTCAGGCGTTGGTCCTCGACGAAGCTGACCGCATGCTCGACCTGGGTTTTGCCGAAGAGCTGCGTGCGGTGTATGCCGCCTTGCCGGTACGGCGGCAGACCTTGCTGTTCTCGGCGACCTTTTCCGACGAAATCCGCCAACTGGCCGCGCAGACCCTGAATGATCCGTTGAGCATCGAAGTCAGCCCGCGCAACGTCACCGCCAGCACGGTCAAGCAGTGGATCGTCCCGGTGGACAAGAAGCGCAAGCCGGAGCTGTTCAGCCACCTGATGCGCAAGCAGCGCTGGAAGCAGGTGCTGGTGTTCGCCAAGACGCGCAACGGTGTCGATCAACTGGTCGAGCGTCTGCGTGGTCAGGGCGTGAACGCCGATGGCATCCATGGCGACAAACCCCAGGCGACCCGCCAGCGTGCCCTGGACAGTTTCAAGGCGCGCGAGATCCAGATCCTCGTAGCCACCGACGTGGCGGCGCGCGGCCTGGACATTGACGACCTGCCGCTGGTGGTCAACTTCGACCTGCCGATCGTGGCTGAAGACTATATCCACCGTATTGGCCGCACCGGTCGTAAAGGCAACAGCGGCGAGGCGATCTCGCTGGTGTGCGCCGATGAGGTGCAGCTGCTATCGGCTATTGAAACCCTGACCCGCAAGACCCTGCCGCGCCATGAAGAACCGGATTTCATTCCTGATCACAAGGTGCCGATGACCGATGCCAGCGGGCAGGTGCTGAAGAAGCCGAAGAAACCGAAGAAGCCCAAGGAAAGTAGCGGCAAGCGTACATTGGGTCGTTGGATGGATAGTGGCGATACGCCGGCAGCAGCGCCTGCGGCCAAACCGGTGCGCAAGGTGCCGACGTTCAATACCGGGCCGCGTAAGCGTAAACCTTGAGCCCTTGGGGCCGCGTTGCGGCCCATCGCTGGCAAGGCCAGCTCCTACATCCATGGTCCATTAGGACTCTTGCCTGGCCAGGCTTCTGTGGGAGCTGGCCTTGCCGGCGATGGAAGGCGCAGCCTTCCCTCAGTTTTTCAGCCAGTCGAGAACCCCAAGCCCTGCTTTGCGCCCACTGGCAAAACACGCCGTCAACAGATACCCCCCGGTCGGCGCCTCCCAGTCGAGCATCTCGCCGGCACAAAACACCCCCGGCAGCGCCTTGAGCATCAAACGCTGATCCATCGCCTCAAACACAACCCCACCGGCGCTGCTGATCGCTTCATCCAGCGGGCGAGGGCGCACCAGCACAATCGGCAGGGCCTTGATTGCCTGGGCCAGCAACGCCGGGTCGGCAAAGGTCTGCGCATCGGTCAGCTCGCGCAGCAACGCCGCCTTGACCCCGTCCAGGCCCAACTGGCTGTGCAGGTGCTTGGCCATCGAACGTGAGCCACGTGGCCTGGCCAAAGCCTTCTGAATGTTATCCAAAGTGCGATTGGGCATCAGGTCGAGCAACACCGTGGTGCTGCCTGCACGGTTGATCGCTTCACGGATCTGCGCCGACCAGGCATACACCAGGCTGCCCTCCAGCCCTTGCGCAGTGACAATGCACTCACCCAGACGCGGCGCCTGACCTGCAAGGCTCAGGGCGATGTTTTTCAGCGGTGCGCCAGCGAATTTGTCCTTGAGCAGATCGCTCCAGGCATGCACCTCGAATCCGCTGTTGGCGGCCTGCAACGGCGCGACCTGTACGTCTTTATCCACAAGCCAGGGCAACCAGGCTGCATCAGAGCCCAGGCGTGCCCAGCTGCCGCCGCCCAAGGCCAGCAGGGTGGCAGCAGGCTTGAGCGCCAGTTCGCCCTGTGGATAAGCCACTCGCAAGCTGCCATCGGCATTCCAGCCAAGCCAGCGGTGACGGGTGTGGATAACTACCCCGGTATCGCGCAGGCGCTTGAGCCAGGCGCGTAGCAGCGGGGCGGCTTTCATGTCGCGGGGAAAGACCCGGCCAGAGCTGCCGACAAAGGTTTCGATGCCCAGATCGTGAATCCACTGGCGCAGGGCGTCGGCGTCGAAGCCTTCGAGCAATCCGGCGATTTCAGCGCTGCGCTCGGCATAACGGGAAATGAACGCCGGGTAGGGGTCGGAATGGGTGATGTTCATGCCACCGACCCCGGCCAGAAGGAATTTGCGTCCCACCGAAGGCATGGCGTCGTACAGATCCACCGCGACTCCGGCCTGGCCGAGCACTTCGGCGGCCATCAACCCGGCCGGCCCGCCTCCGATAATGACAACGTGTGGGCGGTGGGGGGCGCGGGTGTCGGTCATGGTCGGCTGCAAGCTGGGAAAAAGAACCGGCATTCTACCTCAGCGCGGCAGGCGGAAACACTGATCAAAAAATGTACAGCCGCTTCAAACCCATACGGACAAAGGGCTGCAGTGGCTTTCACGCAGGTTATCCACAGGCGGTTCCACAGTCATTGTGAGTAACCCAGTACCCGCTTGGCGCTGTGATGGAGGATGCCATGGCGGCGTGCCAGGGCCTGGCGGTCCTTGCTGTAGCCGCCACCGATCACCCCGACTACCGGGATGTCGCGGCCCAGACACTGGCGCAGGACATGCTCATCACGGGCTGCGACGCCTTCATCGGTCAGTTGCAGATACCCCAGGGCATCGTCCTTGTGCACATCGACGCCAGCGTCATACAGCACCAGGTCCGGACGGTACATCGGCAACAGGTAGTTGAGGGCGTCCTCTACCACTTTCAGATAGGCCTGATCGCCCATGCCGCGGGGCAAGGGGATATCCCAGTCGCTCTGGGCCTTGCGTGCCGGGAAGTTCTGCTCGCAGTGCAAGGACACGGTGATGGCGTCGGGGGTGTTGTGGAGAATCCGCGCGGTGCCATCGCCCTGGTGCACGTCGCAGTCGAAGATCAGCACCTTGTGCACCCGTCCGGCTTCCAGCAGGTAGTGGCTGATCACCGCCAGGTCGTTGAAGATGCAAAAGCCGGCAGGGTGGTCGTAATGGGCATGGTGGGTGCCGCCCGCTAGATGGCAGGCGATGCCATGTTCCAGCGCCTGTTCGGCGGCCAGCAGCGAGCCGCCGACCGCTCTTACCGTGCGTCGGGCCAGGGCCTCGCTCCAGGGCAGGCCGAGGCGGCGCTGGTCTTCGCGTGACAACTCGCCATTCATGTAGCGTTCGATGTAATCGCGGTCATGGGCCAGGGCGAGGATATCGTTGGGGCAGATCTGCGGGCGCAGCAAGTCCTGGTCGGTGGTCAGTCCACTGTCGACCAGGTGATCGCGCAGCAGGCGGAACTTGTCCATCGGAAAGCGGTGCTCGGCGGGAAACGCCGGGCTGTAGTCGTCGTGGTAGATCAGCGGCAGGGGCATGGCAGATTCTTGAGCAAGTCAGGGCTCGATCTTGCCAGTTGCGCTTGCCGTTGCGCTACTTTGTAGGAGGCACGACTCATTAAAAAGGCGCATACATGCTGGCTTCCTGGACGTTCTGGGCTGTTCTCTCGGCTATCTTCGCAGCGCTGACTGCGATCTTTGCCAAAGTCGGCATCAGCGGTATCAATTCCGACTTCGCCACCTTGCTGCGTACCGTGGTGGTCCTGATCAGCCTGGCGCTGATTCTCTACGCCACCGGGCAGTACCAGTCACTGGCTTCGATTTCGCCGCGCAGCTATCTGTTTCTGGTGCTGTCCGGGCTGGCCACCGGGGCTTCCTGGATCTGCTACTTCCGCGCACTGCAATTGGGCCAGGCGTCTCAGGTGGCCCCTGTGGATAAACTCAGCGTGGTGCTGGTCGCCGTGCTGGGGGTGACCCTGCTCGGCGAGAAGCTCGATCTGCGTCAGTGGGCAGGTATCAGCCTGGTCACTCTGGGCGTAGTGATGCTGGCATGGCGTTGAGCCGGCCCGCATGCTCAGGTCCGTGTACTGTTAAGAATTTTTTGCCATTCGCTGGCGTTCATCTGGCCGAGAATTCTTGCTTTGCCGTTGGCGGAGACCGAGACGAACAATGCACTGGCATAGTCGCTGGAGCGCTGACCGCCGGGCACCTTCAACTGACGCTCCATATGGTCAATGCAGCCGCTGTGGGTCACCAGCACCAGGTTGTGCTTCGGCGCCTTGTGCGCCAGGGCGGTCTTGGCGAAGTCCTGGTCACACTGTTGCACCCATTCTTCGCTGCTGATGGCTTTACCGAAGATGAAGTGCGCGGTCTGGCGGGTCCTGACCTGCGGGCTGCTGAGCACCTCGGCGCTATCCAGGCCCAAGTGCTGCAAACCATGGCCAACGTCCGTGGCGGCCTGGCTGCCGGCCACAGTGATCCCGGTCGGGTCGCCAAGACAAGCGTTGCTTGAGCGATCACAGCGCTCTGCATGACGGATCAGTACGATCACCGCGCCCTTGGACCATTCACTGTAAACACCGCTGCTGTGCATTTGATTGTCACTGCCCAAGTCCACAATTCGAGTTCTCGTTGCTGCCCATGTGGTCAGAGTGGCCAATGCAAGCATGACGCACAGGCCGATGAGCATCGTTCTGATGGCGGGTAGTCGTCGGCGCTTGAGCGCTGAAAGGGCGGTGTTTCGAGTGGTACCAGGCAACATGCTGCAACTCCATAACGCGCAATCGGATCGGGTGGCAGCCGGTTGGGGCAGGTACCACGAACGTGGCCGCACTGTAGGCGAGACTCCGTGGAGGGCAGGTGAAGTGGATGTGAAAAAAATCTTTATGGGACGAGGGCGATAAACGGCGCAATTGAACAAAGCGTTTCGATGTTTGTCATAGCGTGCAAGTTGAAGTGGATGGCACTGTCGAAGTGCAAGTTGTAACTTCACATGTGTAACTAAATATATGTAACTAATTTTTATCTTTGAAACGAATTGTTACTCTGCGTAAATAATGTAAATTCGCTTCATCTGATAATTACTCGTAAATAGCATTGCGCATCATTTTCTGATGGTGGCAATACTAATGGCACACAAGGCTGAAATAACACGTCGTTCAGAATCAGGTCATCTTTACACTGCACTTGGCTTGGCAGTGGCTTCCTGGTCTTCCGTCAGTCTGGCTGAAACCTCCGCTACCACCGTTGCGCAGCCGGCAACAGCGGTGGAGCTGGATGCAACCGATATCACCGGGAAGCCACACGAAACATTCAAAGTCGATGAAATGTCATCGCCAAAGTTCACCGCGCCCCTTCTTGAAACGCCCAAGTCGATCACCATCATTAATGAAGCCTTGATCAAAGAGCGTGGCGCAACCTCGTTGACTGACGTGCTGCGCACCACCCCGGGCATTACTCTGGGCGCAGGCGAAGGCGGCACTCCGCTGGGCGATCGCCCGTTCATTCGTGGCTTCGAAGCCAGTACAGACATCCAGATTGATGGCGTGCGTGACCTGGGGCGCATGTCCCATGAGGCGTTCAACGTCGAATCGGTGGAAATCGTCAAAGGTCCGGGCTCTTCCTATAGCGGTCGGGGTTCGACCGGCGGCACGATCAACCTGGTGAGCAAGGCGGCAAAGATGGATGACTCCATCGCCGGCACCGTCACCATGGGTACTGACCAGCTGTGGCGCAGTACCATTGACGTCAACCAGTACCTGCCAGAGCAGGACCTGGCCTTGCGCCTGAATGCGATGAAGCACGAAGCCGATACCCCCGGTCGTGACGATGTCGAGGTCAAGCGCTGGGGTATCGCCCCGACCATCACCTGGGGCCTGCAGGGGCCGACCCGTGTCACCGCCAGTTACTACCACCTTGAAACCGATGACATTCCTGATCAGGGGCATCCGATTTCGCTGATTACCAACAAGCCGGCCGACGTTGATCGTGACAACTTCTACGGTCTGGTCGATCGCGACTTCCGCAAAACTTCTGCCGATCTGGCAACGTTGATTCTCGAGCACGACTTTTCCGAAGAGCTGAAAGTACGAAACACCTTGCGTGGTGGTCGTAGCATGCAGAACTACGTCATGAGCCGTCCGGTGTTTGCCAATGTCGGACAAGAAGAAAGCGGACTGGTCGGGCGCGGTTTCCGGCCACGCAATGTGGTCAACACGACGTTGATCAACCAGACCGACCTGTTTGGTACTTTCCACACCGGCAACATCAAACATACTTATGCCACCGGCCTGGAACTCAGCCGCGAAACCATCACCGACAAGGATAAGCACAAAGGTAATAACGGTCGTCCTGCCGACCTGGAAAACCCCAACCCCCATGACGGTGGCTGGACGCTGTTGCCAGGTACTGGCCAGGTCACCAGCAAGTACCAGACCGAGGTCAAATCGCTGTACGCCTTCGACACCTTGGGGCTGCACGAACAATGGGACCTGAACCTGGGCCTGCGTTATGACGACTACGACGTGAAAAACCGCGTTGCCGGTGGTGCCGAGTCGTCCAGCGAGCTGTGGAACTACCAGGTCGGTGTAGTCTTCAAGCCCATGCCCAACGGCAGCATCTACCTGTCCTACGGCACGTCGTCCAACCCCTCGGGGGAAAACACCCAGTCCGGCGGTGCTGATGGTGCGGGTGCCGGTAACCTGAACGGCAACAAGGCCAACCTGGACCCGGAAAAAGCCCGTAGTGTGGAGCTGGGTACCAAGTGGGATGTGCTCAACGAGCAGCTGTCGCTGACCGCCGCGGTTTTCCGCACGGAAAAAACCAACGCCCGTGTAACCGATCCGATCACCGGCCTGGTGGCCCTTGATGGCGATCAGAAAGTTACCGGCTTCGAGCTGCAGGCCACCGGACGAATCACCGACGCCTGGGCCATCTGGGCCGGTTACACCTACCTGGACGCCGAGGTGGTGAAGTCCGGAGGTGACCGCAGCAACGATGGCAATCAGTCCAAGTTCATTGCACCCAACAGTTTCAGCCTGTGGAGTTCCTACGACATTACCGAGCGCTGGAGAGTCGGTGGCGGGGCCAACTACATGGATGATCGCTACATGAACGACGCCAACACCATTACCGTGGATGACTACTGGCGCTACGACGCGATGGTTGGCTACAAGGTCAGCAAGAACCTGGACCTGCAACTCAACGTCCTCAACCTGACCGACGAAACCATCTACGATGCGTCCCATGTTGGCCTGTTCGCCACCGTGGCACCGGGCCGCTCGGCGGAGCTGACTGCAAGCTTCACGTTCTGATTGCTCCCGCCCTGAATGTCTCGACAGTGATGGCCTGGCCGGCGCTGTCGAGACTGTGATTTTTCCTGACCCCTGATCGCCAGCTTTCCTGCGTCTGCCTACGCTGTAAACTGCAGGTGATGTGTTCAGGAGCAGGCGATGACCCCCATACTCGAGTTGGAAAGCGCACGACTGGTGCTGCGCCAATGGCAGGATGACGACCTCAACGAGTTCGCCGCCCTGTGCGCCGACCCTCAGGTCATGCGTTATTTTCCCGCCCCGCTGACGCGCCTTGAAAGCGCCGCACTGATCGGCCGTATCCGTGGCCATTTCAATGAGTACGGTTTTGGTTTGTGGGCGTTGGAACGCAAGGATTCCGGTGCCTTCATCGGCATGACCGGTTTGCTCAATGTCAGCTTCGACGCCGATTTTGCGCCAGCCGTGGAGATCGGCTGGCGCCTGGCCCGTCGCCATTGGGGCCTGGGTTTCGCCAGCGAAGCGGCCTGGACCAGCCTGCGTTGCGCCTTTGCCCAATTGGGCCTGGAGCAGGTGGTGTCGTTCACTTCTGAAAGCAATTTACCGTCGCAGAAGGTCATGCAGGCCATTGGCATGCAACAGGACCTGACCGGCAGTTTTCTGCACCCGAAACTGCCCGAGGATCATCCCTTGCGTGCCCATGTGCTGTACCGCATCAACCGGGCCCAGTGGCAACAGACCCTGCGTGGCTGAATTGCACAACATACAGGTGAGCTATGACAAACCCTGTATCATTTGTCGCAGTTGCGCATTGCTTTGGAGAATCTTGAATGAGCCACGTGTTGGACGATCTGGTCGACTTGCTGAGTCTGGAAGCCATTGAGGAAAACCTGTTCCGCGGACGCAGTCAGGATCTGGGTTTTCGCCAGCTGTACGGTGGACAGGTGCTGGGGCAGTCGTTGTCGGCCGCCAGCCAGACGGTCGAAGAAGCACGCCATGTGCATTCGTTGCACGGCTATTTCCTGCGTCCGGGTGATGCGACGATGCCGGTGGTCTACTCGGTTGACCGGGTGCGCGATGGCGGCAGTTTCAGTACCCGGCGGGTGACGGCGATCCAGAAGGGCCAGCCGATCTTTACCTGCAGCGCGTCGTTCCAGTATGACGAAGAGGGTTTCGCCCACCAGACGCAGATGCCTGCGGTGGTAGGTCCGGAAAACCTGCCTTCGGAAGTGGAGCTGGCCCAACGCATGGCCGACCGTCTACCAGAGGCAATCCGCGACAAGATGCTGTGCGCCAAGCCGATCGAAATGCGCCCAGTCACCGCAGAAGACCCGTTCAATCCCAAGCCGGGCGAGCCAGTGAAGTACATCTGGTTCCGGGCTGACGGTAACCTGCCAGATGTGCCTGCGCTGCATAAATACATGCTCGCCTATGCTTCGGACTTCGGCTTGCTGACCACCTCGTTGCTGCCGCATGGCAAATCGGTGTGGCAGAAGGACATGCAGGTCGCCAGCCTCGATCATGCGCTGTGGTTCCACGGCAACCTGCGCGCTGACGAATGGCTGCTGTATGCCATGGACAGCTCCTGGGCGGGTAATGCCCGCGGCTTTTCCCGCGGCAACATCTTCAACCAGGCGGGGCAACTGGTGGCTTCGTCCTGCCAGGAAGGCCTGATCCGTCAGCGCAAGGACTGGGCATGAGCCTCAAGGATATCCGTCACTGGGTGTTCGACATGGACGGCACCCTGACCGTCGCGGTGCATGACTTCGCGGCCATTCGCGAGGCCCTGGAAATTCCGCCGGCGGACGACATCCTTACCCATCTGGCGGCGTTGCCTGCTGCCGAAGCGGCGGCCAAGCATGCCTGGTTGCTGGAGCATGAACGTGATCTGGCGATCGGCTCGCAGGCTGCAGTCGGTGCCGTGGAGCTGGTGCGTGAGCTTGCCGGGCGCGGCTGCCAGTTGGGCATCCTCACCCGCAACGCGCGGGAACTGGCGCATGTCACGCTGCAAGCCATCGGCCTGGCCGACTGCTTTGCCGAGCCGTACGTGCTGGGACGTGATGAAGCGCCACCCAAGCCACACCCCGGTGGCTTGTTGAAGCTGGCCGAGGCCTGGGATGTGGCGCCGGCCGAGATGGTCATGGTCGGTGATTACCGTTTTGACCTCGATTGCGGTCGTGCGGCGGGGGCCCGGACCGTCCTGGTCAACTTGCCCGACAATCCATGGCCAGAATTGGCTGACTGGCATGCGGCGGATTGCCGGGCGTTGCAGGCGTTGCTGCAAGGTTGAAATCTTTCGCGGGGCAAGTCGGATTGCCCCGCGATGAACACTCAGAAGTCCCAACGCGTGGTCAGCATCACATTGCGCGGCTCACCATAGTAGGTGGTGTCGAAGTTGCCCAGCCCGCTCAGGTAGCGTTTGTCGAACACGTTGTTGGCGTTGACCGTGAAGCTCAGGTGCTCGTCATATTGGTAGCGGCTCATCAGGTCGACCAGGGTATAACCGCCTTGCTTGATGTAGGTGTAGTCGTTCACCGCACCGCTGTAGATCTTGCCGTAAAACGCGCTCTGCCAGTTCACTCCACCACCGACGGTGACCTTGTCCAGCATGCCTGGTAGGCGGTAAGTGGTGAACACACGCACCAGGTGCTCAGGCTTGCTGGTGCTCATCGGGAAGCCGTAGATGTGTTGTTCGTCGGCATCGCGGGAGCGGGCATAGGTGTAGCCGGCCGAGAGGTTCCAGCCTTCCATCAGCTCACCGGCAACTTCCAGTTCCAGGCCTTTGGTGGTTGCGCCGCTTGTGGCTTTGTAGATGCCTTCGTTGGTGAGCGGGTTGGAGCCGATCGACTCGGCGACGTTGTCCTGCTCGATACGGAAGAAGGCCAGGCTGGCATTGAGCCGGCCGTCGAAGTAAGCCGCTTTCAGACCGGCTTCGTAGCTGTCGCCTTCAACCGGGTCGAGCGTGACGCCGCTGGCGTCCTTGTTGCTCTGCGGCTGGTAGATCGAGGTGTAGCTGGTGTACACCGAGTAGGTGTCGTTCAGGTCATACACCACGCCGGCATAGGGCGTGACCACGCCATGCTGTTTGTAGCTCGCAGAGTTGTCGGCGAAGACAGTCGGGTTCAGACCATCGTAGTCGTAGTTATCGTGGTACTTGAAGGTGCTGACACGGGTACCGAGGATCACCGACAGCTCATCGGTGGGGCGCAGGCGGGTGGCGATGTAGGCGCCGTTCTGGCTTTTCTTCTGCTCATACTTGCCGTTTTTCGGGAAGTCCGGCACGCCGATGTGGCCGTCCCAGTCGAAAATGCTGCCCGGCACCATGGCGAATTCACTGGTGTCCCAGGTGCTGCCGGTCTGGCGTGAGTGGGCAGTGTTATAACCGACGACCAGATCATGCTGGCGACCGAACAGGGTGAAAGGTCCGGAGAGGTTCAGGTCAGCAGAGTTCTGTACCCGATGACCTTCCCAGCGCCCCCAGAAGAAGAACATGCCGTTGCCGTCGCGGTCCGGCGAGCCGCCACTGGCCGACGCCAGGCGGGTGTCGTGATCGCTTTGCAACTGGTTGACGCTGAACTTGAGTGACCAGTCGTTGGCCAGTGCCTGTTCCAGGGAGGCGAAGTAGGTGCGGTTCTGGAAGTCGCGACGGCTCCAGTCGGCGCCCGGGTTGAACGAACGGGAGAAATCCGTACGGCCGCCGTCGGTAAAATACACCGGGTTGCCGGTCCAGGAGGTACCGCGCGGGGTGGTGTTCTGCTGGTCGATGCCGACTGTCAGCAGGGTATCGGGAGTGATGTCGGCTTCGAGAATGCCGTAGTACACCTCTTTCTTCTGCTGGTAGTGATCCTGATAACCCTTCTTGTCCTGTTGTGCGCCGACAAAACGGCCGCGCAGGGTGCCGCTGCTGTTAAGCGGTCCGGAAACATCGCCTTCGCCGCGATAGTTGTCCCAACTGCCGGCACTGCCAGTGAGCGATGCCTGGAACTGCGCGGTGGGCTTCTTGCGGATCAGGTTAACGGTGGCGGAAGGATCGCCGGAGCCGGTCATCAGGCCGGTCGCACCCTTGAGTACTTCGACTCGGTCGTAGATGGCCATGTCGACATGGGCAGTGCCCTCGTCATAAACACCGTCATAAATGGTGTTCACACCATCGTACTGGTAGTTGGTGATCACCAGGCCGCGACTGGTGAATTCGGTACGGTCGCTGTCGTAGGTCTGCGCCGATACACCGGGGGTATTGCGCAACACATCGGAGATGCTCTGGGCGCCCTGGTCATCCATCAACTGGCGAGTGACCACAGTGATCGATTGCGGCGTTTCGCGAATCGACAACGGCAGCTTGGTTGCGGTCCGGGAGGCGGCGGTGGTGTAGGAGCCGGTGTTTTCCGTGGTTTCGCCGAGGAGCTGGCCGTTGATGCTGGTCGCCCCCAGCTCCAGGGCGTCACCGTTGCCGGCCGGGACCAGTACATAGCCGCCGTTGCTCTGGCGCTGGGCCTGCAGGCCGCTGCCCTGCAGCAGGCGCGCCAGGCCTTCCTCAACCGAATAGTCGCCCTGCAGCCCAGCTGATTGTTTTCCCTGGGTTTCACGGGCATCGAACGACAGGGTGATGTTGGCGCGAGTAGCGAACAGGCTGAGGTTGGTGCCCAGTGCCCCCGGAGCGATCTGGAAATTTTTGCTGGCGCTCTGTGCCATGGCCTGCGCCGGCAGCAATGCCAGCATCGGCAGTGGCGCCAGGGTCAGGCCGAACAACGCCAGGTGAACGGCGCGAACCAGAGGGCGGGGTGCCCGGGGGCAAATGCGGGTCATGCAGGTTTTCCTTCGATTGGCTGGGCAGAGGTGCAGCTGAATTTGCTGCTTTAACTGCGTAGCCGAATGAGAATGAAAATCGGCAACCCTTTTATTGAAATTATTCAGACCGCTTCGATGCTGACCCAATAGCGGGTCAGGTAGCGCACCTTGACCGGTAACGAGGCGCTGAGGTTTTCCAGAATGGTGTCGGTATCGTCGATGCGAAAGGCGCCGGACAGACGCAAATCGGCAATGCCTTCGGCGCAGCGCAGCATGCCCGGGCGATAGCGGCGCAGCTCGCTGACAAAGTCGGCCAGGCGCCATTCGATCACCGTCAGCATTCCTTGGGTCCAGGCACCGGTGCCGGGTGCAGCGCTATGGGCGCTGCCGATCTGCCGCTGGTCGAAGCTGACCGATTGCCCGGCGTCCAGGCGCAGCATCAGCAGCGGGTTATCCACAGGACGGATCTCCACCGCGTGCTGCAACACGCTGACCCGGCTCTGGCCGTCGTCGCTGCGCACACTGAAGCGCGTACCCAGGGCACGTACGCGGCCCTCGGCGGTCTGCACCTCGAAGGGGCGGGCGGCGGGGTCACTGGCGGTCTGCACCATGATCTCGCCGCGGTGCAGGCGTAACTGGCGCTGCTGGCCATCAAAGTGAATATCCACGGCGCTGTCGGAATTGAGTTCGAGCTGGCTGCCATCGCTGAGCCTGACCTGGCGCCGTTGCCCCTTGGCGGTACGCAGTTCGGCCATCAGCGCCAGCGCCGGGGTGCTCTCATGCACGCTCCAGCCGGTGGCGCCGACGGCCAGGAGCATGGCCAGGGTCTTTACCACTGCACGACGGCGCGCGCGGACGCCAGCCAGGGTCGGCAGGGCGACGTCGGCCGGCAGACTGCCAAATTGGCGTTGCAGCTTTTCCACCCGGGCCCAGGCCAGGGCGTGCGCCTGGCTTTTGCCCAGCCAGTCCTGCCAGGCTTGCAGCTGGGCGTCACTGGGCTGCGCCGCGTTGAGCTGGACATACCAGGTGGCAGCGGCTTCGAGGGTGCGGTAATCCAGAGCTTGAGCCATTCAGTCGTCCGTCAGCAGCAGGCAATGGGTCATGGCGCGGATCAGGTGCTTTTTCACCGTGGTGACCGAAACCCCCAGGCGCTCAGCAGTGGCGACATAGCTCAGGCCTTCCAGTTGCACCGCGAGGAAGATGCGGCGGGTGCGCTCACCCAATCCGTCGAGCAGGGTGTCGACAGCCACCAGAGTTTCGAGGATCAGCAAGCGCTTTTCCGGTGAATCGGCCATCCGTTCCGGGCGGCTTGCCAGCTCGGCAAGATAAGCCTGCTCCAGTGCCTTGCGGCGGAATTTGTCGATCATCAATGCATTGGCGATGGCACCCAGATAGCTGCGCGGCTCGCGAATGGTCTGGGCATTGCGCGCGGTCAGTACCCGGATAAAGGTGTCCTGGGCCAGGTCAGCAGCATCGCTGGCGTTGCCCAGGCGGGCGCGTAGCCAGCCTTTCAGCCAACCGTGGTGTTCGCTGTAGAGCGTGTGCAGAGCGGCATGATCGGGAGCGGGCATGAACGGCAACTAGCGCAGTAATTGATAATTACTCGCATTATGGTTGTTTGTCTGGATATTTCGCAAGAGCTGGCGCTTGACCGCTGCCAAGTCGAGGCAAAGACTGATCAGCTATTTACCCGATCCAACCAGGAGGTTCGCATGACCAGCAAGGCTATTTATGTCCAGGCGGGCGGTGGCTACGACAAGGTTCAAGTCGGTACCTGCGAGGCAGCCGCACCCAAGTCTGGCGAGATTACTGTTCGTCTGCACGCCAACTCGCTCAACTATCACGATTTTGCCGTGGTCAGCGGCATGTGGGGGCCGACCGAGTCGCGCATCCCCATGGCTGACGGTGCCGGTGTGGTCACGGCTGTGGGTAACGGCGTGACGGAGTTTGCTGTGGGCGATGCCGTGGTCAGCACCTTCTTCCCCGACTGGCTCGATGGCCAGGCGCAGGTGGAAGGCTTTGCCACGGTGCCAGGAGACGGTATCGATGGCTATGCCCGCGAACTGGTCACCGCGCGTGCTACATCGTTTACCCATGCCCCCAAAGGCTACAGCCATGCCGAGGCGGCGACCCTCACCACCGCAGGGCTTACCGCCTGGCGCGCGCTGATGGCCGACGATTCACTCAAGCCGGGCGATACCGTGCTGGTGCAGGGCACTGGCGGTGTTTCGATCTTCGCCCTGCAATTCGCCAAACTGGCTGGCGCCACGGTGATTGCCACCTCGTCCAGTGACGAGAAACTTGAACGCCTCAAGGCCATGGGCGCCGATTACCTGATCAACTACCGCAAGACGCCGGCGTGGGGCGAAACGGTGCGCCAGCTCACAGGTAATCGTGGGGTGGATCACGTCATCGAAGTGGGCGGCCCGGCGACCCTTGAGCAATCGATGATCGCCGCGCGGATTGGCGGGCACATTTCGCTGATCGGAATTCTCACCGGGGTCGCCGGCCAGCTGCCGCTGGTGCAGGCACTGGTACGCCAGATCCGCTTGCAAGGGGTACTGGTCGGCAGCCGAGCCCAGCAGCAGGCGATGGTGCGGGCAATCGATGCCAACGGTTTGCGTCCGGTGATCGACAAAACCTTCGCTCTGGAACAGATCGTCGATGCGTTCCGCTACCAGGAAAGCAACCAGCATTTCGGCAAGATCTGCCTGGAATTCTGATCGTACTCGCCTCCGAGGCAGCCCGACCTTGGTCGGGCTTGACCTCTGCGCTACAACGTTGAAGATCGCTAACCACCTGCTTTTAAACAAATTTCCTGAAATCTCGGTTCACACTCTCACACTTCGAATGAATGTTATTTCGAACATCATGTGTGATATTTTGCCCGCCGCTCGAAAAATCCATGGCACAGAGCCATCGCCCAGGCGATGGGCCTGTGACGCATCGTTTCAGGTGCTTCCGGTAATAAATATAAATACGCAGTGAGTGTGATCATGAGTGCAAACCCCAACATCGCCGTGGGCGGTGCTGACGCGTCCGTTTCCGAATCATCGGGCCTTGAAGTCAAACGCCTGACCTTCGTAGAGGCCGTGGCGATGATCGTCGGCACCAACATCGGTGCCGGCGTGCTGTCGATGGCCTATGCCAGCCGTCTGGCCGGTTACATGCCGCTGCTTTTGTGGCTGGCGGTTGCCGGTGTCTTCACCACCATCTCCATGCTCTATGTCTCGGAAACGACCTTGCGTACCCGCAGCCATCATCAGTTGAGCGGCCTGGCGCAACGCTATGTCGGCTCCTTCGGTGCCTGGGCGATCTTCCTTTCGGTGGCGGTCAACAGCATCGGCGCCCTGACCGCCTACATGAGCGGCAGCGGCAAGATCCTCAGCGAGTTCTTCGGTATCAGTCCGGCGTTGGGCAGCCTGCTGTTCTTCCTGCCTGCGGCATTTGTGCTGTACCTGGGACTGAAGGCGATCGGCAAGGGTGAAAAGTTCATCAGCATCGGCATGGTCTCGATGACCCTGGTGCTGGTGATTGCGACACTGATCAACGAGCGCACCGATTTTGCCAACCTGTTCGAGGGCAGCTGGATCTACATGATTCCGGTGTTCAACATTGCCGTGTTCTGTTTTTCGGCGCAGTACGTGGTGCCGGAAATGGCCCGTGGTTTCAGCCATGCACCCAAGCGCCTGCCAGTCGCAGTTATCACCGGGATGGTGATCACCTTCATCTTGCTGGCGATCGTGCCGATGTCGGTGATTGCCCTGAACGGCCTGGAAAACCAGACCGAAGTCGCCACCCTGGCCTGGGGCCAGGCTCTTGGGCAATGGGCGTTCTACACCGCCAACACCTTTGCCTTGTGCGCGATGATGACGTCTTACTGGGGCCTGGGCGGCAGCTTCCTGACCAACATCTTCGACAAGTTCAAAAGCCTGGGCTCGGAAAGCAACCCCAAGAACCGTCTGCTGGTGCTTGGTATCGTCTGCGTACCGCCGTTCATCCTGGCTTACAGTGGCATGGTCGGCTTCGTCAACGCCCTGTACTTTGCCGGGGTGTTCAGTGGCGTGATTCTTTCGATCATGCCGATTCTGATGCTGCGCTCGGCGCGCAAGAACGGTGACATTGTTCCGGCCTGGCAGTGCGGCTGGATCGCCCATCCGCTGATCCAGGTACTGGTGGTGATTCTGTACCTGTGCAGCATGGCCTATGCGATTGCCAGTGCACTGGGCTGGTTGCCTGGGGGCTGGTAAGGGGAATTTAAGGCAACAAAAAAGGCATCTGCGCAGAGCGTCAGATGCCTTTTTTGTTTTGCGTGTTTGGTGGAACCGGGGGGATTTGAACCCCCGTCCGCCAGTGCTCCGCTGTCGGTCCTACATGCTTAGCCGTGTCTATTGAGTTAATCCGCAGCCGCCCGACGGGCAGGGTGCTTTGGACGAGTTGTGTAAGTTTTAGCCGCTTCGTCCACAACGTACTGCACGGCGATCCTGTTCTGTATGACAATCACTTTGGGTTTACAGGCATCCCCTGGTGATTGCTGGAGCCGAAGCTACCAGAAGGAAGCTCTAGGCTGCTTACGCAGCGAAGCGTACTTCCCCGTAGTTTTCGTCATTGGCAACTATAGAAAGTTGCAACAGTGGATTTACGAGTTCTGTTACCAACTCGGCATGCACCTAGAGTTTCACTACCGGCGTCGAATCCTAATCGGCCCCATTTGTTGCGCTCTAGCTGAAGCGTTTTTCAACGCTCGGGGATCAGTATACGCCATCGGTCGGGCGACGTCGACTGCGGTTCCAGTCGCCCTGCTGATTCGCTACTGGCCGCCTTTTTCGGTCTTTTCCAGGCGCTCGATCACTTTGCTGGTGATCGCGATGCAATCTTTGTCATTGCCTGCGGCCTGGGCTTTCTTGGCATCTTCGACGTGTTTGGCAATGCTTTCGTCGAGCCCTTCTGGGGTGGCGCCGGCGGTGGCCATAGAGTCGCTGATTTTCTGCAGGTTGGCAGTGCACAGGTCTTCAGCCGCGAACACAGGGGAGGCAAGCAGTGCGGCGGTGATGAACAGTCCGGAAATCGCAGTACGCTTCATGTGAATCTCCTTGGCGGGATGGCCCTGGGAAAAACGGGCCTTTCTGGATGGACTGCGACGCTTGCCGGGGGTTCAGATTAGATGGCCTCTTCGCGGGGCAAGCCCGCTCCTACCGGTAGGAGCGGGCTTGCCCCGCGATCGGAGTTCAGAGGTTCCGAGGCCGGGTCACGCGGTCCACCAGATAAACTAGTCCGTGATAATCGATCCCGCCATGATTCGACAGGCCGATTTCACAGGTGCGGCTAGTGGAGATTCCTTCACTGCAGTACTGCACCGCGTCCTTGAGACTGCGCAGCGAATGGGCGTTGAGCTCCGGAGTGGTGAAGCCCTTGTCGCCGGCAAAGCCACAGCAGTGGATGCCCTCAGGGATCACCACCTGTTTACTGCAGCGCCGCGCAAGGTCGATCAGCTCCTGGCTTTCGCCCAGGTGCTGGGTGCTGCAGGTCACGTGCACAGCAATCGGTTCGTCCTGGGGGGTGAATTCCAGTCTGTCGATCAGATGGGTGCGGATGAAACGCACCGGGTCGTAGAGATCCAGGCGGGTTTCGGCCAGGTCCTGAACCAGGCGCAGGGTGCAGGGGCTGGTGTCGCAGTAGATCGGATCAAGCCCGCCACGACTGGCATGCAGCAGTGCGTTGATCAGCTCCTGGCGCTTGTGTTCGGCCTGTTCGGCGTAGCCCTTGGATGCAAAGGGCTGGCCGCAGCACAGGTTGTCCTGGTTCTCCGGAAACACCACTTGGTAGCCGGCTTTTTCCAGCAGGGCGCGGGTCTTGTCGAGCAACGAGGTCTGTTCACGGTCGGCTGCCGCCGGGCCCATCACCCGCGACACACACGCTGCCAGGTACACCACTCGTGGCCGCGCATCGTTGCTCGCCGGGCCGAACGAAACGGCCTTCAGTGGTTGCGGCATGGCCGCCGTCCACTGCGGAAGCCGGCCGTGACTGACTTTGCTGAGGTGGGCGCTAAGGCGGCTCAGGCGCGGGGCGCCGAGCAACCTGCGTGCACCATTGGCCGCCTGCAGGGTAAAGCGTGCACCGCTGAGGGCGGTGTGGAAGTTTTCTGCCAGCCAGTCAGCGGTTTTCACATGCGCTGCGACCTGGCCGCGCAGTTTCTTCACCAGTTCGCCGGTGTTGATACCCACCGGGCAGCGCTGGGCGCACAACCCGGTGGCGGCACAGGTGTCGATGCCTTGGTACTGGTAGTCACGCTCGAGTTGACGGGTATCGTTGCCAGCGCGTTTCTGCGCCTGGATATCGCGCCACATGACGATGCGCTGGCGCGGGCTGAGCGTCAGCCCTTTGGACGGGCACACCGGTTCGCAGAAGCCGCATTCGATGCATTTGTCGACAATCTCGTCGGCGGCCGGCAGCGGCTTGAGGTTTTTCAGGTGCAGTTGCGGATCGTCGGTCAGCACTACATCAGGGTTGAGAATGCCGGCCGGGTCGAGCAGGCGCTTGAGCTGCCACATCAACTGATAGGCGTCGCTACCCCATTCCAGCTCGACGAAGGGCGCCATGTTGCGCCCGGTGCCGTGTTCGGCCTTCAGCGAACCGCCGTATTCCACGGCAACCAGCTGGGCGACGTCATCCATGAAGGCTGAATAGCGCGCCACCTGCTGTGGCGAGTCGAAGCCCTGGGTGAAGACGAAGTGCAGGTTGCCTTCCAGGGCATGGCCGAACAGGATTGCTTCGTCATAGCCGTGCTTGTCGAAGAGTGCGATCAGGCGATTGACGCCTTCGGCCAGTTTTTCCACGGGGAAGGTGACGTCTTCGATGATCACCGTGGTGCCCGTCTCGCGCACTGCACCGACGGCCGGGAAGGTGTCTTTGCGGATGCGCCAGAGCTGGTTGTAAACCACCGGGTCTTCGCTGAAATCAACCTGCTTTTCCACCGGGAAGCCGGCGATCGAGGCACTGATGTGTGCCAGTTGCTCGTGCAGCAGCGATTGTGTGGCAGCGCGGGATTCGATGAGCAGCGCACAGGCACCAGCAGACAGGCTCTTCACCCACACCGGCATGCCTTGCATGTTCTCCACCGAGCGCAGACTGCGGCGGTCGAGCAGCTCGACAGCGGACACCGGTTGCTGCTTGAGCACCGGCACTGCGTTGCAGCAGGTCTCGACATCGGGGAAGACGATCAGCGCACTGGCTTTGTGCGGATGGTCCGGCACGGTGTTGTAGGTCACCGCGCTGATGAAACCGAGGGTACCTTCGGAGCCGACCATCAGGTGGGTGAGGATATCCACCGGTTCGTCGTAGTCCACCAGCGCATTGAGCGACAGTCCGGTGGTGTTTTTCAGCCGGTATTTGTGGCGGATCCTGGCTGCCAGCTCGGTGTTGGCGCGGGTCTGCCGACCCAGTTCACCGAGTTGATCGAGCAGCGCGCCGTGGCTTTCACGCAAACGCGTGACGCTCTCGGGGATTTCGCTGTCGAGCAAGGTGCCGTCGGCCAGCAGCAGGCGCATGCCGGCGAGGGTGTGGTAGCTGTTCTGCGCGGTGCCGCAGCACATGCCGCTGGCGTTGTTGGCGACGATGCCGCCGATTTTGCAGGCATTGATCGAGGCCGGGTCCGGGCCGATTTTGCGTCCGAATGGGGTCAGCCAGGCGTTGGCCTGGGCGCCGATTACGCCCGGCTGCAGACGGATCTGCTTGCCGCCATCGCGAATGTCACGGCCGTTCCAGTTGTCACCCAGCACCAGCAGCACCGAGTCGCTCACCGCCTGACCGGACAGGCTGGTGCCGGCAGCGCGGAAGGTGACTGCAACCTGCTGGGCGTGGGCCGCCTTGAGCAGGGTGGCGACTTCGTCTTCGCTCTCGACACGGATCACTAGCTTGGGAATCAGCCGGTAGAAGCTGGCGTCGGTACCGAAGGCCAGGGTCGAGAGCGGGTCGTCGAAACGCCGCTCGCGGGGGATCAGGTGTTCAACCGTGTCGAGGAACGCGGCGGGCAGACTCATGCAATCTCCTCGCGGGACCGCGGCGTCTGGTGCGCCATGTGTCCCGGTCAATCAGGCGGTGATCGGTGCGGGCGCGGCAATCAGGCGCCCAGTTCGCGTACCAGCGAATCACGGGTGATCTCGCTGATGGTCTTGGCGCCGGTAAGCACCATGGCCACGCGCATTTCTTTCTCGAACAGGTCCAGCAGGTTCTTCACTCCGGCTTCACCAGCGGTGGCCAGCGCATAGAGGAATGCACGACCGATCAGCACGGTGTCCGCACCCAGGGCGATCATGCGCACCACATCCAGGCCGCTGCGAATGCCGGAGTCAGCGAGGATCTTCAGGTCGCCTTTTACCGCATCGGCGATCGCCGGCAGGGCACGGGCGCTGGACAGCACGCCATCGAGCTGGCGGCCGCCGTGGTTGGAAACGACGATACCGTCGGCACCGAACTTCACGGCGTCCTTGGCATCCTGCGGATCAAGGATGCCCTTGATCACCATCGGGCCATCCCAGAACTCGCGGATCCACTCCAGGTCCTTCCAGGAAATCGACGGGTCGAAGTTGGCACCCAGCCAGCCGATGTAGTCGGCCAGGCCCGTTGGGCTGCCACGGTAGGTGGAGATGTTGCCCAGATCGTGCGGCTTGCCCAGCAGGCCGACATCCAGCGCCCACTGTGGATGGGTCATGGCTTGCCAGACGCGGCGCAGCGGCGCATTCGGGCCGCTCATGCCCGAGTGTGCGTCACGATAGCGGGCGCCAGGTACCGGCATGTCGACGGTGAACACCAGGGTGGTGACACCGGCGGCTTTCGCCCGCTCCAGGGCATTGCGCATGAAACCGCGATCCTTGAGGACGTAGAGCTGGAACCACATCGGGCGATTGATGGCCGGAGCGACTTCCTCGATCGGGCAGACCGACACCGTCGACATCGTGAAGGGGATGCCCTTGGCCGCGGCCGCACGGGCGGCCTGGACTTCGCCACGCCGCGCGTACATGCCTGTCAGGCCAACCGGCGCCAGGGCCACCGGCATGCTCAGCGTTTCGTTGAACAGTTGGGTCTCAAGGCTCAGCTCGGACATGTTTTTCAGCACGCGCTGACGCAGTGCAATGCTGGCCAGGTCTTCGACGTTGTGGCGCAGCGTGTACTCGGCGTAGGCGCCGCCGTCGGCGTAATGGAACAGGAACGGCGGCAGCTTGCGTTGCGCTGCGGCGCGGTAGTCGGTAGAGGCAGAAATGATCATGTGGTCTCGCTGCGTCGGTGGAAAAGGGCGGATGCCGGGCGCGCAGCAACGCGCCCGGCATCTAACACTTTAGTGAACCAGCATGCCGGTCAGCCAATATGCCTGGATCAGGGTGATCAGGCCGACGATGGTGGCGAAGAACAGGCTGTGCTTGAGGGTGAAGCGGAACAGGTCGGATTCCTTGCCGACCAGGCCGGTGGCCGCACAGGCTACCGCGATCGACTGAGGCGAAATCATCTTGCCGGTTACGCCGCCGCTGGTGTTGGCCGCAACCAGCAGGGTGTCGTTGACCCCGATCTGGTGCGCAGTGGTGGCCTGCAGTGAGCTGAACAGGGCGTTGGACGAGGTGTCGGAACCGGTCAGGAACACACCCAGCCAGCCGAGGAACGGCGAGAAGAACGGGAATGCCGCGCCAGTGCCGGCCAGTACCAGGGCCATGGTCGAAGACATGCCCGAGTAGTTGGTGACGAAGGCAAAGGCCAGGACCATACCGATCGACAGGATCGGCCAGCGCAGTTCGAAGAAGGTCTCTTTCAAAGTGGTAAGACCAGTTTTGAAGTTGATCTTCAGGACCAGCATGGAGATCAGCGCCGAGAAGAAAATCGCCGTACCGGTGGCGGAAATCGGGTCGAGTTTGAACACGGCCGGAATCGCAGTCGGGGTGGCGACGATCGGGGCGGTCTTGATCACCAGTTGATCAAGGTGCGGGATGGCGAAGTTGAACACCCAGCTGTACATCGAACCGCCGGCGGCAAAGGCTGCCTTGAACGGCTTGAGGGTCCAGATGGTGACCAGCACGGTGAGGATCAGGAATGGCGACCAGGCTTTGAAGATCTCGCCGAGGCTGTATGGCGAAGGCTGACTGCCGCCTTTGACCACTGCTGCGCCGACGCTGCCGGTGGCGCCAGCGAACGAACGCTTGGGCTGCCAGACCTTGAGGAACAGGGTCAGGGAAATCAGGCTGGCCAGGGCCGAGGTGATGTCCGGCAGTTCCGGGCCGATGAAGTTCGAAGTGAAGTACTGGGTCACGGCGAAGCTCAGGCCAGCTACCAGTGCGGCAGGCCAGGTCTCTTTGACGCCGCGCAGGCCGTCCATCATGAACACCAGCCAGAACGGCACGAACATCGATAGCAGCGGCAGCTGGCGGCCGGTCATGGCGCCGATTTTGAAGGCGTCGATACCGGTCACCTGACCAGCGACGATGATCGGGATGCCGAGGGCGCCGAAGGCCACTGGCGCGGTGTTGGCGATCAGGCACAGGCCGGCTGCGTACAGCGGGTTGAAGCCCAGGCCGACCAGCAGCGCGGCGGTAATCGCCACCGGGGCGCCGAAGCCTGCCGCACCTTCAAGGAAGGCGCCGAAGCAGAAACCGATCAGCAGCACCTGCAGGCGTTGGTCATCGGTAATCGACAGCACCGAGCTGCGGATCACTTCGAACTGGCCGCTCTTGACGGTCAGTTTGTAGAGGAACACTGCAGCGACGATGATCCAGGCGATTGGCCACAGGCCATAGGCAAAACCGTATCCGGCGGCGGCAAGCGCCATGTCGGCGGGCATCTGGAAGGCGAAGATCGCTACCAGGATCGACAAACCGAGGGTGATGCTGCCGGCGACGTGGCCCTTGAGCCGGAACACTGCCAGAGCGAGGAAGAAGAACACGATCGGGATGACTGCCGCGAGCGCGGACAGGCCAAGACTACCAAGCGGACTGTAGAGCTGTTGCCAGGTTTGCATATGGGGTGGCCCCTAATTGTTGTTGGTCAGCACTGGCATTGGATAATTGGTAAGACCAATTTACAATGTCGAGGCGCTAGGTTAAAAGCCTCGCTGTGGGTGTGTCAATTTGTCCCAAGAAAACTTTCGCCGGACGGGTGTCGGCGAGCTGGCCTGAGCGGCAGCGAAAGTTGCAATCTGATGGGTGTCGGCAGGGAGCGGATAGGCCAGAATAGACAGCCCCGAACGCACTCGGGATTGTGGAGAGCATGTGATGGTTTTTGATCAGGTCCGCCAACGCCGTTTGTCCGACGATATCGTCGACAGGCTTGAGGGGATGATTCTTGAGGGCACCCTGACTGCCGGTCAGCGGCTGCCTGCTGAGCGGGCATTGGCTGAGCAGTTCGGGGTGTCGCGACCTTCATTGCGTGAAGCAATCCAGAAACTGGTGGCCAAAGGGCTGCTGGTCAGTCGCCAGGGCGGCGGCAACTATGTGGCCGAGGCGTTGGGTTCGACCTTCAGCGACCCGTTGTTACAGCTATTGGAGAGCAACCCCGAGGCCCAGCGCGATCTGCTGGAGTTCCGGCATACCCTGGAGGCATCGTGCGCCTATTACGCGGCAATCCGCGCGACCGAGCCTGACCGTCAGCGGCTCAAGGCGGCGTTCGATGCCTTGCAGGACTGTTATGCCCGCTCGGGTGAAGTGGATCGGGCCGAGGAGGGCGCTGCTGATGCACGCTTTCATCTGGCGATTGCTGAAGCCAGCCACAATGCGGTGTTGCTGCACACCATCCGTGGTCTGTTCGATCTGCTCAAGCGTAACGTGGTGACCAACATTGGCGGCATGTACAAGCAGCGTGCCGAAACCCGCGACATGCTGATCAATCAGCACCGTGAGCTGTACCTGGCGATCGTGGAAGGGCGGGCAGAGGATGCTCGCGAGGTGTCCAGCCGACACATTCTGTATGTGCAGGAAGTGCTCGATGAAGTGCGCCAGGAAGTGCAGCGAACAGCGCGAGCGGAGCGGCGTAGCGGGCGTTGACGCAATCGCGGGGCAAGCCCGCTCCCACCAGGATCACTTAACCCCGGTGGGGGCGGCGGTACGACGACTCGACTTGCCCCGCGATAAGGCCGGTTCAGACTGAAATCAGTCTTCCTTGCCCTTGTTGCGCACCGCACGCTGCAATTCGCGATTGGAATCACGCTCGCGCTGGGTATCGCGCTTGTCGTATTCCTTCTTGCCCTTGCCGAGCGCGATCTCGCACTTGATCAGATGCTTGCTCCAATAAATCGACAAGGCTACGCAGGTGTAGCCCTTTTGCTGGACGGCAGCATGCAGCCGCTCCAGCTCACGTTTATTGAGCAACAGTTTGCGGGTGCGTGTCGGGTCGGCAATGACATGTGTACTGGCGGCCGTCAGCGGCGTGATATGGCTACCCATCAGCCAGGCCTCGCCATCTTTGAGCACCACGTAACTGTCGGTCAGATGCGCCTTGCCGGCACGCAGACTTTTTACTTCCCAACCGGACAGGACCAATCCGGCCTCGAACTTGTGCTCGATGAAGTAATCGTGTCGCGCCTTTTTATTCTGCGCGATGGTCCCTGTCGGATGTTTCGTTTGTTTAGCCATAGGGGCGGCATTATAGGCAGTCGTTGCGCTGTCGGCTACGGGGTAGCAGTGCGCTTGAGCCTGTGAGGTGAATCCCGGACAATGCGCGCTCTTTTTTTCCACAGTTGAGCGTGTTGATGTCGACGGACAAGGTTTCTGTCCATGGTGGCTGGGCCAGTCGCTGGGTATTTGTACTGGCGGCGACCGGTGCCGCGGTGGGCTTGGGGAGTATCTGGAAATTCCCCTACATGGTCGGCGTCTACGGTGGCGGTGCCTTTGTTCTGGTGTTTCTGGCCTGTATTGCCTTGATCGGTATTCCGGTGATGCTGGCCGAGACCCTGATCGGCCGCCGCACCCGGCAAAGCCCGGCCAACGCCTTGCGTGACCTGGCGCTGGAAGCAGGGCATTCGCCGCGCTGGTCCTGGTGGGCATTCGCCGGGATGGTCACGGCGTTGCTGATCCTGTCGTTCTACAGCGTGGTCGGTGGCTGGTCGTTCGACTACATCATCAATATGGGCCGGGGCGATTTTCAGGGGGTGACGGCTGATCAGGTCGGTGGTTACTTCAATGGCGTGATCAGCGACCCTTGGCGCCTGGTGCTGTGGCACAGCCTGTTCATGCTGCTGTCGGCGCTGGTGATTGCCCGTGGCGTGGTGGCGGGGCTGGAGAAAAGCCTGCGGATCATGATGCCGCTGCTGTTCCTGCTGCTGGTGATCCTGCTGGGGTACAGTCTGACGACCGGGCACTTCATGCAGGGCCTGCATTTCATGTTCGACTTCGACACCTCGCGTTTGCTGGATGGCTTGTTGCCGGCCATGGGGCACGCCTTTTTTTCGTTGAGTGTCGGTGTTGGCTCGCTGTTGATCTATGGGGCCTACATGCCGAAAGGCGCCTCTATTGGCGGCACCATCGTTGCTGTTGCCCTGCTCGATACCTTTGTTTCGCTGCTGGCCGGCCTGGCTCTGTTCCCGATTGTCTTCGCTGCCGGCCTGAACCCTAGCGAGGGCCCGGGGCTGATGTTTGTCGCCTTGCCATTTGCCTTCGGTAATGTGGCCTTTGGCCAATTGATGGGCGTCGTATTCTTTGTTCTAGTGGCAGTGGCGGCCTGGAGTTCGGCGATTTCCCTGCTTGAGCCCATGGTCGCCTACCTGGTGGAGCGTACTGGCGTACGCCGTGGCTGGATCACTACCTGGCTGGCTTTCAGTTGCTGGTTGGTCGGCCTGGGTACAGTGTTTTCGTTCAATATCTGGCAGCAGGCGCGCTTTTTCGTGAACGACGGCAGCGGTTTTCAGCTCTACCAGTGGGGTGTGAGCGGCGGGCTGGACTTCTTTGGCGTGATCGACTTTTTCACCTCGCGGGTCATGTTGCCGCTGGGTGGTTTGTGCTTTGTGATATTCGCGGGTTGGATCATGGGGCGTGAGGCGGTGCGCGATGAGTTGGCAATGCGCAGCCCGCTGCTGTTTGCTCTGACTTTCTTCTTGATGCGCTATGTGGCGCCACTCGGCATTCTGGTTGTGTTTGCCGCTCAGCTTTGGAAGTGACACCTGGATGACTACCCATATTCAACGTTCGGCCCTGCTGCCCTATCCGGCCCAGGCGTTGTACGACCTGGTCAACGATGTTGCGCGCTACCCGGAGTTCCTGCCCTGGTGCTCGTCCAGCACTGTGCTCGAGGTCAATGACGAGTTGATGCGTGCCAGCCTGGAAGTGGCCAAGGGGGGCATGAGCCAGAAGTTTGTCACCCGTAATGTGCTGGTGCCCGGGCAATCCATCGAAATGAACCTGGAGGAGGGACCGTTCAATCAGTTGCACGGTCTGTGGATCTTCAAACCATTGGGCGAGAAGGCCTGCAAGATCAGTCTGGACCTGTCTTTCGACTACGCCGGACCGCTGGTGCGGGCGACCCTCGGGCCGCTGTTCAATCAGGCAGCCAACACCCTGGTCGATGCCTTCTGTCAGCGGGCCAAACAACTTGCGGGTTGAAGTGGTTTACGCCACGGCCGAGCGGCAATGGTTGCTGGCTGTGGACGTTGCGCCCGGCACGACACTGCGTGAAGCAGTGCGGTTGTCGGGTATTGCCGAGCAAGTGCCGGGTCTGGATGTAGACGCGTGCCCGCTCGGCATCTTCGGCAAAGTCGTCAACGAGGCAGCCCAGCAGGCGGTCGCTGAGGGTGATCGCATCGAGCTGTACAGGCCTTTGCTGATCGACCCGAAGGAGGTGCGCAAGCAGCGCGCGGCCAAGGTGGCGAGGGTCTTCAAGAAAGCCAAGCGCTGAATTACAGGCACAAAAAAGCCCGGAATGTCCGGGCTTTTCTTTGCCTGCAGAATACTTACTGCGGCGAGGTTTCCAGCGGGGCTGGGGTCGGTACCGGGATCGTTTCGATGGTATCGACTTCGCGCTGGATTTTCTCTTCCAGGGAGCCTGGCTTGGCCGGGGTCTCTTTGACCTGCTCAGCTGGCTCAGTGGTGGTGCCTGGCTGTGCCGGGCTGACGCTGGTGTCGCCGCTGCCGCCGAGGATTTCCTGGTCGCGGCTGACGCCTGGCATGAAGTCGCCGGACAGGCTGACCAGTTGATCGTTCTCGTTGAAGAAAATGCTCATGCGTTCCTGTTGGCGTTGGCCGCCACCAGGTTGCAAGCTGTACAGGTAATCCCAGCGATTGGTGTGGAAGGTATCCTGGATCAGCGGGTTGCCCATGATAAACCGTACTTGCCGACGGGTCATTCCGGGGCGTAATTGGTCTATCATGTCTTGCGTGACGACATTGCCCTGCTGGATGTCGATTTTGTAAACCCCGGGGAACGAGCAACCGGCGAGTGCGAGCAGTCCCACAAAGGTGAGGCTGGTTAGCAAGAGCTTGGTGTTTTGCATCGGTGGGCGACTTCCACTATCTTGGCTGGACAACGTAAACCCCGATCATACCCGTATTCAGAGAAGCTGCGAAGCAGCATCGGCGAGAAAGCTGACCATGGTTGAAAATAGCGAATTGCGCAAAGCCGGTCTCAAGGTGACACTGCCTCGAGTAAAAATTCTACAGATGCTCGACTCTACCGAGCAGCGTCACATGAGTGCTGAGGATGTCTACAAGGCGCTGATGGAGGCAGGCGAGGATGTCGGTCTGGCCACGGTCTACCGTGTTCTGACCCAGTTCGAAGCTGCCGGCCTGGTGGTGCGCCACAACTTCGATGGCGGTCACGCCGTGTTCGAGCTGGCCGATGGCGGCCACCACGACCATATGGTCAACATGGAGTCTGGCGAAGTTATCGAGTTCTTCGATAGCGAAATTGAAAAGCGCCAGAAAGAAATCGTTGCTGCGCATGGTTTCGAACTGGTTGACCATAATCTGGTCCTGTACGTGCGCAAGAAAAAGTAAGTAACACTTCTTGCTGTGCTGCATCAAAGGCGACCCAGGGGTCGCCTTTGTGCTTTCTGGTGCGGGCCTCAGGCCTTGCTGGTGACCACCATTTTGCGGGCGTGGGCCAGCGACTCCTTGGTCAGGTCGATACCGCCGAGCATCCGCGCCACTTCTTCAACGCGTTCGCGCTTGCCCAGGTTGGCCACGGCGGTATGTGTGGCGTCACTGTTGCGCACCTTGTGGACAAACAGGTGGTGATGGCCCTGGGCGGCCACTTGTGGCAGGTGGGTCACGGTCAGAACCTGGCCACGCTCGCCCAGGCGTCGCAACAATTGACCGACGATCTCTGCCGTCGGGCCGCCGATCCCGACATCGACTTCGTCGAACACCAGGGTCGGGATGCGCGAGGTTTGCGCGGTGATTACCTGGATTGCCAGGCTGATCCGTGACAGTTCTCCCCCGGAGGCGACTTTGGCCAGACCCTTGAGCGGTTGGCCGGGGTTGGCACTGACCAGTAGCTCCACCTGCTCCAGGCCGTGGGGCGACAGCTCATCGCTGCCATTGGCGTGCAGTTCGATGCTGAAACGGCCACCGGGCATGCCCAGGCGCTGGATTTCCTGCTCGACCGCGCCGGCCAGCTGGTTGGCAGCCTGGATGCGCAAGGCGCTCAACTCACCGGCCTTGTCCTGGTAATGACGGGCAAAGGCAGCCAGTTCTTCGCCAAGACGCTCAATGGACTCGTCATTGGCATTCAGGCCTTCGAGTTCCTCCATCAGCCGCTGTTGCAGGTTTGCCAGTTCCGTCGGGTGCACGCGGTGCTTGCGAGCGAGGGTATAGATGCTGTCGAGCCGTTCTTCGAGTTGCTGCAGGCGCGCGGGGTCGGCGTCGAAGTGATCAAGGAAGCGGTTCAGCTCGCCGACCGCTTCTTCAACCTGGATCTGTGCGCTGGCGATCATGTTGGCGGCTTCGCCCAGCGCCTTGGGCGCATTTTGCACCGCGGTCAGGCGATTGAGGCTGGCGGTCAGGGCGTTGAGCACATTCCCCGAATCGTTTTCACTGCAGTGATCGATCACCTGACGGCAGATACCAAAGAGTGCTTCGGCGTTGGTCAGGTTCTTGTGTTCCTGCTCCAGCTGCTCCAGTTCGTTCTCGCCCAGGCCGAGGTTGTCGAGTTCTTCGAGTTGGTAGCTGAGCAATTGATGTTGCGCCCGCTGCTCGTCGCCGGAGTTGGACAGGCGCTCCAGCTCCTGGCGGGTCTGGCGCCAGCGCTGGGCGGCCAGCTGTACCTGGCGGGCCAGGTCGGTGGCCCCCGCGTACTCGTCGAGCAGGCGGCGATGGGTATCGGACTTCAGCAGCGACTGGTGCTCGTGCTGGCTGTGGATATCTATGAGCAACTCGCCGAGGGCCTTGAGGTCGCCGAGCGGGCAGGGCGTGCCGTTGATGTAGCCGCGGCTGCGGCCTTCGGCGGTGATCACCCGGCGCAGGATGCACGGACCATCATTGTCCAGGTCGCGCTCGGCCAGCCAGGTGCGGGCCTCGGGAATGTCTGCCAGATCGAAGGTGGCGAGGATGTCGGCCTTGTCAGCGCCTGGACGCACCACGCCACTGTCGGCACGATCACCCAGAGTCAGGCCCAGGGCGTCGAGCATGATCGATTTGCCGGCCCCGGTTTCACCGGTAATGACGCTCATCCCGCGGGCGAGCTCGAGGTCCAGGTGTTCGACGATGGCGTAGTTGTGTACGGACAGGTGCACCAGCATTGGGGCGGCTCCCAGGCGTTAAGTCTGGTTATTTATACAGTGTTTTCAAATCCTCTGACAATGCTGCCGTTTAGTTCATTTTGGTTATCAGGGCGCAGTTCTGATTGCGACGGGTTATGAGCGAATGCGCGTGAGCTGTTTCGTAGCCCTTGAACCTGGGTTTTGCGACCCCATATAGGCGGCAGAAGCGCGAGTAATGCTCGCAGACCTTATTCGAGAGGAGAGATTTTATGGCTGACGAACAGCTGGATGAACAGAATCTGAACGCCGAAGCGACTGGCGACCAAGACCTGAGCGCCCGCGTACAGGTGCTCGAAGAGCAGCTGGCGGCGGCCCAGGATCAATCCCTGCGCACCGCCGCCGACCTGCAGAACGTGCGCCGTCGCGCCGAGCAGGACGTAGAGAAGGCGCACAAGTTCGCCCTGGAAAAATTCGCCGGTGACCTGCTGCCGGTCATCGACAGCCTCGAGCGTGGCCTGGAGCTGTCCAGCGCCGAGGACGAGAACATTCGCCCGATGCGCGAAGGTATCGAGCTGACCCTGAAGATGTTCCACGACACCCTCAAGCGCTACAACCTCGAGGCGATTGACCCGCACGGCGAACCCTTCAATGCCGAGCACCACCAGGCCATGGCCATGCAGGAAAGCGCCGAGGTCGAGCCCAACAGCGTGCTCAAGGTGTTCCAGAAGGGCTACCAGCTCAACGGTCGCCTGCTGCGCCCGGCCATGGTCGTGGTCAGCAAGGCCCCGGCAGCGGTTTCGCCGTCGATTGACGAGCAGGCTTGAAATCGTTTCTGGCGCCCCCATCTAGGTGTCAAGCATTCAAGTATTACCGCAGTTAGCCACCACTGCTGCGGCAACCAAATTCAAGTTTCGGGAGAGTTAACATGGGTAAAATCATCGGTATCGACCTGGGGACCACCAACTCCTGCGTCTCCATTCTGGAAAACGGCAGCGCCAAGGTTATCGAGAACGCTGAAGGCGCGCGTACCACGCCGTCGATCATCGCTTATGCCAACGATGGCGAGATCCTGGTTGGCCAGTCGGCCAAGCGTCAGGCTGTCACCAACCCGCACAACACCCTGTACGCGGTAAAGCGTCTGATCGGCCGTCGCTTCGATGAAGACGTCGTGCAGAAAGACATCCAGATGGTTCCGTACAAAATTGTCAAAGCGGACAACAGCGACGCTTGGGTTGAAGTGAACGGCCAGAAAATGGCACCGCCACAAATCTCGGCTGAAATCCTGAAAAAGATGAAGAAAACCGCCGAAGATTACCTCGGCGAGCCAGTGACCGAGGCGGTCATCACCGTTCCGGCCTACTTCAACGACAGCCAGCGTCAGGCCACCAAGGATGCCGGTCGCATCGCCGGTCTGGACGTAAAACGTATCATCAACGAACCAACCGCAGCTGCGCTGGCATACGGTATGGACAAGGCCAAAGGCGACCACACCGTGATCGTTTATGACCTGGGTGGTGGTACCTTCGACGTTTCGGTAATCGAAATCGCCGAAGTCGATGGCGAGCACCAGTTCGAAGTATTGGCCACCAACGGTGACACTTTCCTCGGTGGTGAAGACTTCGACATTCGCCTGATCGACTACCTCGTCGACGAGTTCAAGAAAGAAAGCGGCATGAACCTCAAAGGTGACCCGCTGGCCATGCAGCGCCTGAAAGAAGCCGCTGAAAAAGCCAAGATCGAGCTGTCCTCGAGCCAGCAGACCGACGTCAACCTGCCGTACATCACTGCAGATGCCACCGGTCCTAAGCACCTGAACGTGAAGATCTCCCGCGCCAAGCTGGAGTCGCTGGTCGAAGACCTGGTTCAGCGCACCATCGAGCCTTGCCGCATTGCGATGAAAGACGCCGGTATCGACGTCAGCAAGATCGACGACGTGATCCTGGTTGGCGGTCAGACCCGTATGCCGCTGGTACAGAAAGCGGTTACCGATTTCTTCGGTAAAGAAGCGCGTAAAGACGTCAACCCTGACGAAGCTGTTGCCATGGGTGCTGCTATCCAGGGTGCGGTACTGGCTGGTGACGTCAAAGACGTACTGCTGCTGGACGTCAGCCCGCTGACCCTGGGTATCGAAACCATGGGTGGCGTGATGACCGCGCTGATCGAGAAGAACACCACTATCCCGACCAAAAAGTCGCAGGTGTTCTCGACTGCCGATGACAACCAGAGCGCCGTGACCATTCACGTGCTGCAAGGTGAGCGTAAGCAGGCTGCGCAGAACAAGTCCCTGGGCAAGTTCGACCTGGCCGAGATTCCACCAGCACCACGTGGTGTGCCACAGATCGAAGTAACCTTCGACATCGACGCCAACGGCATCCTGCACGTAGGCGCCAAAGACAAGGCTACTGGCAAGACTCAGTCGATCGTGATCAAGGCCAACTCCGGTCTGTCTGATGAAGAAATTCAGCAGATGATCCGCGACGCCGAAGCGAACTCGGAAGAAGACCGCAAGTTCGAAGAACTGGCCGCTGCCCGCAACCAGGGTGATGCACTGGTTCACTCGACTCGCAAGATGGTCGCTGACGCCGGTGACAAGGTCACTGCTGAAGAGAAGACTGCGATCGAAGCTGCCGTGGTTGCCCTGGAAGCCGCTATCAAAGGCGACGACAAGGCTGCCATCGACGCCAAGGTCGAAGAGCTGTCGAAAGTTTCGGCTCCAGTTGCTCAGAAGATGTACGCCGAGCAGCAGGCCGAGCAGCCACAGGCTGGCGCACAGCAGGCTGAAGAAGCCAAGCACGACGACGTCGTTGATGCTGAGTTCGAAGAAGTTAAAGACAACAAGTAATTGCTACAGGTTGTCGGCCGGTTGACTGCTTTCTAGTGGTTGGCTGGTAGGATGTCGCCGCGCGGGGGCTTGCTCCCGCGTTGGCGTGTCTGCAATACCCGAATTTTTACAGTATCTGTCAGGCCTCCTGGAGGGGGTTGAGGCAGCTGCTGGCGGCACAGCGCGGAATGCGCAGAGGTTTGCCGAACGTCCTCAAGAGTGCAAAGACTTATGGCAAAGCGTGACTATTACGAAGTTCTGGGAGTTGAGCGCGGCTCCAGTGAAGCGGACCTGAAGAAGGCCTATCGCCGCCTGGCGATGAAGCATCACCCGGACCGTAACCCTGATGACAAAGACTCGGAAGAGAAATTCAAGGAAGCCAACGAGGCTTACGAAGTGCTCTCCGATGCCAGCAAGCGCGCCGCCTATGATCAGTACGGTCATGCCGGTGTCGATCCGAGCATGGGTGGTGGCGGTGCCGGCTTTGGTGGCGCGAACTTCTCCGATATTTTCGGTGACGTGTTCAGCGATTTCTTCGGCGGCGGCCGCGGTGGCTCGCGCGGTGGTGCCCAGCGTGGCAGTGACCTGCGCTACACCCTGGAGCTGAACCTGGAAGAAGCGGTGCGTGGCACTACGGTCAATATCCGTGTGCCGACACTGGTCAACTGCGAGCCGTGTGATGGCTCCGGTGCCAAGAAAGGCTCGTCGCCTTCGACCTGCCCGACCTGCGGTGGTATTGGTCAGGTGCGCATGCAGCAGGGCTTCTTCTCGGTCCAGCAGACCTGCCCGCGTTGCCATGGCCAGGGCAAGATCATTACTGATCCGTGCGGTTCCTGCCACGGTGAAGGTCGTGTCGAAGAGTACAAGACCCTTTCGGTCAAGGTGCCGGCTGGTGTCGATACGGGCGATCGCATTCGTCTGTCCGGTGAAGGTGAAGCCGGCTCTCATGGTGGTCCGACCGGTGACCTGTACGTTGTGATCAGCGTGCGCGAACACCCGATCTTCCAGCGTGACGGCAAGCACCTGTACTGCGAAGTGCCGATCAGCTACACAGATGCTGCCCTGGGTGGTGAGCTGGAAGTGCCGACCCTCGATGGTCGGGTCAAGCTGAAGATTCCGGAAGGTACCCAGACCGGCAAGCAGTTCCGTTTGCGTGGTAAAGGTGTGGCGCCGGTTCGTGGTGGTGGCGCTGGCGACCTGATGTGCCGCGTCGCGGTCGAAACGCCGGTCAACCTCAGCCGTCGCCAGCGTGAGCTGCTTGAAGAGCTGCGCGATTCGCTGGAAGGCGACAGTTCCCATTCGCCGAAAGCCAATGGCTGGTTCGAAGGCGTAAAGCGCTTCTTCGGCGACTTGTAAGAAGGAATAGGGCATGCGACGTATAGCGGTAATGGGCGCGGCAGGGCGCATGGGCAAGACCCTGATCGAAGCGGTACAGCAGGCTCCGGGTGCGGGGCTGACTGCGGCGATTGATCGTCCGGACAGTTCGCTGGTCGGGGCTGATGCCGGTGAGCTGGCGGCGCTGGGTCGGATCGGCGTACTGCTGTCCGACGATCTGGCCAAGGTTGCTGACGAGTTCGACGTGCTGATCGATTTCACTCACCCGTCGGTGACCCTGAAGAACCTGGCGTTTTGCCGTAAGGCAGGCAAGGCCATGATCATCGGCACTACCGGTTTCAGTGTCGAAGAGAAGCAGCTGCTGGCCGAGGCGGGTAAAGACATCCCGATCGTCTTTGCGGCCAACTTCAGTGTTGGTGTCAACCTCAGTCTGAAACTGCTGGACATGGCTGCGCGAGTGCTCGGTGATGATGTCGACATCGAAATCATCGAAGCTCACCATCGGCACAAGGTCGATGCGCCATCGGGTACCGCGCTGCGCATGGGTGAAGTCGTCGCCAATGCGTTGGGGCGTGATCTGCAGGAAGTGGCGGTGTACGGCCGTGAAGGCCAGACCGGTGCCCGTGATCGCCAGACCATCGGTTTCGCCACTGTGCGTGCCGGCGACGTGGTCGGTGATCACACCGTACTGTTCGCTGCTGACGGTGAGCGCCTGGAGATCACTCACAAGGCTTCCAGCCGCATGACCTTTGCCAAGGGTGCGGTACGTGCCGCCCTGTGGCTGGACGGGCGCGAGCCTGGCTTGTACGACATGCAGGACGTGCTCGATCTGCGTTGATCGGTTCTGCTGAGAGGGGTAGTTGCCTGTGGGAGCGGGCTTGCCCCGCGATTGCAGTTAGCCAGTTGCAACGCCTCGCGGGGCAAGCCCGCTCCCACTGTCGCATTCCTGAGCTTTTCAGGCACATCAGTGGTAGACCAAAAAAGCGTTTTTCTGTAAGCTACAGCTTTAGTGTGTCCACTAAAAGCGCGCAGATAATTCGATTAAGAAAGCGGGGTGACGTGTCTATACGTCATTCCGCTTTTTTGCAACCTGCGATCGCCCCTTCAGGCTTGATTTACGGGAGGTCTTCTTGACTAAGCCAGCCATACTCGCCCTTGCCGATGGCAGCATTTTTCGCGGTGAAGCCATTGGAGCCGACGGACAAACCGTTGGTGAGGTGGTGTTTAACACCGCAATGACCGGCTATCAGGAAATCCTGACTGACCCTTCCTATGCGCAGCAAATCGTTACCCTGACTTACCCGCACATCGGCAACACCGGCACCACGCCGGAAGACGCCGAGTCCGACCGCGTCTGGTCGGCCGGTCTGGTGATTCGCGACCTGCCACTTATCGCGAGCAACTGGCGCAACAAGCAGTCGCTGCCTGACTACCTCAAAGCCAATAACGTGGTAGCGATCGCCGGCATCGACACGCGTCGTTTGACGCGCATCCTGCGTGAGAAGGGCGCGCAGAACGGTTGCATCCTGGCCGGCGACAACATCAGCGAAGAGGCTGCAATCGCCGCCGCTCGCGGTTTTCCTGGCCTCAAGGGCATGGACCTGGCAAAAGTTGTCAGCACCAAGTCCAGCTACGAATGGCGTTCCAGCGTCTGGGAGCTGAAAACCGACAGCCACGCGACCATCGATGCCGCCGAGCTGCCGTACCACGTGGTTGCCTACGACTACGGCGTCAAGCTGAATATCCTGCGCATGCTGGTCGCCCGCGGCTGCCGCCTGACCGTGGTGCCGGCGCAAACCCCGGCCAGCGAAGTCCTGGCGCTCAACCCGGATGGCGTGTTCCTGTCCAACGGCCCTGGTGATCCGGAGCCATGCGACTACGCGATCCAGGCGATCAAGGACATCCTCGAAACCGAAACCCCGGTGTTCGGTATTTGTCTGGGTCACCAGCTGCTGGCCCTGGCCTCCGGTGCCAAGACCGTGAAAATGGGTCATGGTCACCACGGTGCCAACCACCCGGTCCAGGACCTGGATACCGGCGTGGTGATGATCACCAGTCAGAACCACGGTTTCGCGGTTGATGAGGCCACCCTGCCGGGCAACGTCCGCGCCATCCACAAGTCGCTGTTCGACGGTACCCTGCAGGGCATCGAGCGCACCGACAAGAGCGCCTTCAGCTTCCAGGGGCACCCTGAAGCCAGCCCGGGCCCGACTGACGTCGCGCCTCTGTTCGACCGTTTCATCGATGCCATGGCCAAGCGCCGCTGAGCACCTGAGAGAAGGCCCTGAACCGGTGCAAGCCGCGTTCAGGTGCTGTCCCAAGAATGTTCAAAGCGGCTTGCCGACTGACCTGCGGAATTGAGTGATACCCATGCCAAAACGTACAGACATTAAAAGCATCCTGATTCTCGGCGCTGGCCCGATCGTGATCGGCCAGGCCTGCGAATTCGACTACTCCGGCGCCCAGGCCTGTAAAGCCCTGCGCGAAGAGGGTTATCGCGTCATCCTGGTGAACTCCAACCCGGCCACCATCATGACCGACCCGGCCATGGCCGACGCCACCTACATCGAACCGATCAAGTGGCAGACCGTTGCCAAGATCATCGAAAAAGAGCGCCCTGACGCACTGCTGCCGACCATGGGTGGCCAGACTGCCCTGAACTGCGCCCTGGACCTGGAGCGCGAAGGCGTCCTGGAAAAGTTCGGCGTGGAAATGATCGGTGCCAACGCCGATACCATCGACAAAGCCGAAGACCGTTCGCGCTTCGACAAGGCGATGAAGGCCATTGGCTTGGAGTGCCCGCGCTCCGGCATCGCCCACAGCATGGAAGAAGCCAACGCAGTGCTCGAGAAGCTCGGCTTCCCGTGCATCATCCGTCCGTCCTTCACCATGGGCGGCACCGGTGGCGGTATTGCTTACAACCGTGAAGAATTCGAAGAAATCTGCGCCCGTGGTCTGGACCTGTCGCCGACCAAAGAGCTGCTGATCGACGAATCGCTGATCGGCTGGAAAGAGTACGAGATGGAAGTGGTCCGCGACAAAAAGGACAACTGCATCATCGTCTGCTCGATCGAGAACTTCGACCCGATGGGCGTGCACACCGGTGACTCGATCACCGTGGCTCCGGCACAGACCCTGACCGACAAGGAATACCAGATCATGCGCAACGCCTCGCTGGCGGTGCTGCGTGAAATCGGTGTTGAAACCGGCGGTTCCAACGTTCAGTTCGGTATCTGCCCGGACACCGGCCGGATGGTCGTGATCGAGATGAACCCGCGGGTATCGCGTTCCTCGGCCCTGGCATCGAAAGCTACCGGTTTCCCGATCGCCAAGATCGCTGCCAAGCTGGCCGTTGGTTACACCCTCGACGAACTGCAGAACGACATCACTGGCGGCCGTACCCCGGCTTCCTTCGAGCCGTCGATCGACTACGTCGTCACCAAGCTGCCACGTTTCGCCTTCGAAAAATTCCCGAAAGCCGACGCCCGCCTGACCACCCAGATGAAGTCCGTGGGTGAAGTCATGGCCATCGGCCGGACCTTCCAGGAATCCCTGCAGAAAGCCCTGCGCGGTCTGGAAGTCGGTGTTTGCGGCCTCGATCCGAAAGTCGATCTGGCCAGCCCTGACGCTGCCAGCATTCTCAAGCGCGAGCTGACCGTGCCGGGTGCCGAGCGTATCTGGTACGTGGCTGACGCCATGCGCTCGGGCATGACCTGCGACGAAATCTTCGCCCTGACCGGTATCGACCACTGGTTCCTGGTGCAGATGGAAGACCTGATCAAAGAAGAAGAAAAGGTCAAGACCCTGGCCCTGTCGGCGATCGACAAGGACCTGATGCTGCGTCTGAAGCGCAAGGGCTTCTCCGACCAGCGTCTGGCCAAGCTGCTGGGTATCACCGACAAGAACCTGCGTCGTCACCGCCACAAACTTGAAGTGTTCCCGGTCTATAAGCGCGTTGACACCTGCGCGGCCGAGTTCGCCACCGACACCGCCTACCTGTACTCGACCTACGAGGAAGAGTGCGAGGCCAACCCGTCGACCCGCGACAAGATCATGATTCTCGGCGGCGGCCCTAACCGTATCGGTCAGGGTATCGAGTTCGACTACTGCTGCGTGCACGCAGCACTGGCCCTGCGTGAAGACGGTTACGAGACCATCATGGTCAACTGCAACCCGGAAACCGTCTCCACCGACTACGACACCTCCGACCGTCTGTACTTCGAGCCGCTGACTCTGGAAGACGTGCTGGAAGTGGTGCGCGTCGAGAAGCCAAAAGGCGTGATCGTCCACTACGGCGGCCAGACTCCGCTGAAACTGGCGCGCGCCCTGGAAGAAGCCGGCGTACCGATCATCGGTACCAGCCCTGACGCCATTGACCGCGCGGAAGACCGTGAGCGCTTCCAGCACATGGTTCAGCGCCTGAATCTGCTGCAGCCGCCTAACGCCACCGTGCGCAGCGAAGACGAAGCGATTCGTGCTGCCGGCGTTATCGGTTACCCGCTGGTGGTTCGTCCGTCCTATGTACTGGGCGGCCGTGCGATGGAAATCGTCTACGAACTGGACGAGCTCAAGCGCTACCTGCGTGAAGCGGTACAAGTCTCCAACGACAGCCCGGTGCTGCTCGACCACTTCCTCAACTGCGCCATCGAGATGGACGTGGATGCGGTCTGCGACGGCAAGGACGTGGTGATCGGCGCGATCATGCAGCACATCGAACAGGCGGGTGTTCACTCCGGTGACTCGGCTTGCTCGCTGCCACCGTACTCGCTGCCAGCCCATGTTCAGGACGAAGTCCGCGAGCAGGTCAAGAAAATGGCCCTGGAGCTGGGTGTTGTCGGCCTGATGAACGTCCAGCTGGCGCTGCAGGGCGACAAGATCTACGTGATCGAAGTCAACCCGCGCGCTTCGCGTACCGTGCCTTTCGTCTCGAAGTGCATCGGCACATCGCTGGCGATGATCGCCGCGCGCGTCATGGCCGGTAAATCGCTGAAAGAAATCGGTTTCACCGAGGAAATCATTCCTAACTTCTACAGTGTCAAAGAAGCGGTGTTCCCGTTTGCCAAGTTCCCGGGTGTTGACCCGATCCTCGGCCCTGAGATGAAATCCACCGGTGAAGTCATGGGTGTCGGTGACAGCTTCGGTGAAGCCTTCGCCAAGGCCCAGATGGGTGCCAGCGAAGTGCTGCCGACCGGCGGTACTGCGTTCATCAGCGTGCGTGACGACGACAAGCCGCAAGTGGCCGGTGTTGCCCGTGACCTGATCGCCCTGGGCTTCGAAGTGGTTGCCACCGTCGGTACCGCCAAGGTTATCGAAGCGGCTGGCCTGAAAGTGCGTCGCGTGAACAAGGTGACCGAAGGTCGTCCGCACGTGGTCGACATGATCAAGAACGACGAAGTGTCGCTGATCATCAACACCACCGAAGGCCGCCAGTCGATCGCCGACTCCTACTCGATTCGCCGCAATGCGTTGCAGCACAAGATTTACTGCACCACCACCATTGCGGCCGGTGAAGCCATCTGCGAAGCGCTGAAGTTTGGTCCTGAAAAGACCGTTCGCCGCTTGCAGGATCTGCATGCAGGACTCAAAGCATGAGCATTACCAAGTACCCGATGACCGTCCGGGGCGCTCGCGCCCTGGAGGAAGAGCACCTTTTCCTGAGCAAGACCGAGCGTCCGCGCTTGAGTCAGGCCATTGGTGAAGCCCGCGAGCTGGGCGATCTCAAGGAAAACGCCGAGTACCATGCTGCCCGTGAAGAGCAGGGTATGGTCGAGGCGCGTATTCGCGATATCGAAGGCCGTCTGCAGAACTCGGTGGTGATCGACGTCACCACCATCGCCCACACCGGCAAAGTGATTTTCGGTACTACCGTGGACCTGGAAAACACCGAGACCGGCGAGCAGGTGACTTACCAGATCGTGGGTGAGGACGAAGCGGACGTGAAGCAGGGCAAACTCTCGGTCGGTGCTCCGATCGCCCGCGCCATCATTGGCAAGGAAGAGGGTGATACCGTGGTGATCAAAACGCCAAGTGGTACGGTCGAGTACGAGATTGTCGAAGTCAAACACATCTGACCGTCGCCGGGGCTTTGCTGCCGCCCCGGCAATCTGGCAACTGACCCAGGTGTTCTGGGTAGGTGGCCTGTGGATGCTGCATTTCGGTTTGCTGCCGGCGTTGGGCCAGATTGGCCTGGCGCCGCTGTTGATCGAGGATATTGGTAGCCTGATGGCATCGTTGCTGGTGGCGTTTGCGGCGTTTTGCGCAGGCGTGCAGGCACTGGTGCTGATTCAGGCACAGGGCCTGGCCAGTCTGTGGCGGGACATGCGGGGGCAGTTGTTGTCGATGGCAATGCTGGCGTGCGTGGTGTATTTCGCCTTGCGCGTGGGCATGCCGGAGGAATTGCGCTGGCAGCTGTTCTGCTACCTGGTGTTGGGTCTTACCGGCTTGCTGCTGGTCATGCAGCCGGTGCCGGGCAGGGCGCGCAGGGCGCGCCACTGACCGCGGCGAACATCACTTGTAGCGATGGATGTTCGACAGCTGCTTGTTCGGCTGCGGGTTGCGGCGATAGATCAGCGCCTTTTTGCCGATGGTCTGTACCAGTTCTGCGCGACCGGCTTTGCACAGTGCGGCGATTGCGGCAGCACGTTCTTCCCGATCTTCCGAACGAATCTCGACCTTGATCAGTTCGTGATCGGCCAGAGCGCGTTCGAGTTCGGCGATAACGCCCTCAGTCAGCCCGTTGCCTGCCACAATCAGAACTGGTTTCAGATCGTGGCCAATGGATTTGTACTGTTTCTTCTGCTCGTTATTGAGCGGCATAATCTGACCCTTGTGTCTGATTCTGTAAAAATGGCGGCCATTTTACCCGAGGGCCCGTGGATCCGCCCAGTTAATCACGACCCTAATCATCGAGGTGCCCAGTGGCGCGTTCCAAGACAAGCCTTGGCTGGCTGAAAGAACACTTCAACGATCCTTACGTCAAAAAGGCGCAAAAGGATGGTTATCGCTCGCGTGCGAGCTATAAATTGCTGGAAATCCAGGAAAAGTACCGTTTGATCCGCCCTGGTATGAGTGTGATCGATCTGGGTGCGGCACCCGGTGGCTGGTCGCAGGTGACCAGTCGTCTGATCGGTGGTCAGGGTCGTCTGATTGCGTCTGACATCCTGGAAATGGACAGCATTCCGGATGTCACCTTCATTCGCGGAGATTTTACCCAGGACGAAGTGTTGGCGCAGATTCTCGAGGCGGTCGGTAATTCGCACGTAGACCTTGTGATTTCCGATATGGCCCCCAATATGAGTGGTACGCCTGCCGTGGACATGCCCAAGGCCATGTTTCTGTGCGAGCTGGCACTTGACCTGGCAACCCGGGTACTCAAGCCCGGTGGCGATTTTGTGATCAAAATTTTCCAGGGCGAAGGATTTGACGTGTATCTGAAAGATGCCCGTAAAAAGTTTGACAAGATCATAATGCTTAAACCTGACTCCTCGCGGGATCGCTCCCGTGAGCAGTACATGCTGGCGCGAGGTTATCGCGGCGAGTAAGGCTTCAGGCTGGTGGCTTTCAGGGTGTCCGATAGTTATTTCCAATCGGCCGTCCTGCCTGACCTGGATGAACATCGTGTAGTCTAGGTTTCACAAAGGGTTACAGACGGCGCCTGCAGATGTGTAGGTTATGTAGTAAGTTAGGCCGGTGAATATCATGCGAGGCACGGCTGCGCCGTCAGCCGGCTTCAGAGGGTAGCTAATTGAACGATATGGCAAAGAACTTGATCCTGTGGTTGATCATCGCGGCTGTCCTGGTGACAGTGATGAACAACTTCTCCAGCCCGAATGAGCCACAGACCCTCAACTATTCCGACTTCATTCAGCAGGTCAAGGATGGCAAGGTCGAGCGCGTAGCGGTCGATGGCTATGTCATCACCGGCAAACGTACCGATGGCGACAGCTTCAAGACCATCCGTCCGGCCATCCAGGACAACGGCCTGATCGGTGATCTGGTCGACAACCACGTCGTGGTCGAGGGCAAGCAGCCTGAGCAACAGTCCATCTGGACCCAGCTGCTGGTCGCCAGCTTCCCGATCCTGGTCATCATTGCCGTATTCATGTTCTTCATGCGCCAGATGCAAGGTGGTGCCGGCGGCAAGGGTGGGCCGATGAGCTTCGGCAAGAGCAAGGCGCGTCTGTTGTCCGAAGACCAGGTCAAGACCACTCTGGCTGATGTCGCAGGTTGCGACGAAGCCAAGGAAGAGGTTGGCGAGCTGGTAGAGTTCCTGCGCGATCCAGGCAAGTTCCAGCGCCTGGGCGGCCGCATTCCTCGTGGCGTGCTGATGGTCGGCCCACCGGGTACCGGTAAAACCCTGCTGGCCAAGGCCATTGCCGGCGAAGCCAAGGTGCCGTTCTTCACCATCTCCGGTTCCGACTTTGTCGAAATGTTCGTCGGTGTCGGTGCCAGCCGTGTTCGTGACATGTTCGAGCAGGCCAAGAAGCACGCACCGTGCATCATCTTCATTGACGAAATCGACGCCGTTGGTCGCCATCGTGGCGCCGGCATGGGTGGCGGTCACGACGAGCGTGAGCAGACTCTCAACCAGTTGCTGGTAGAGATGGACGGCTTCGAAATGAATGACGGCATCATTGTTATTGCCGCGACCAACCGTCCCGACGTGCTCGATCCGGCGCTGCTGCGTCCTGGCCGTTTCGACCGTCAGGTTGTGGTCGGGCTGCCGGATATCCGCGGCCGTGAGCAGATCCTCAAAGTACACATGCGCAAGGTGCCGGTTGGCGAGAACGTCAATCCAGCGGTCATCGCCCGTGGTACCCCTGGTTTCTCCGGTGCCGACCTTGCCAACCTGGTCAACGAGGCGTCGCTGTTCGCTGCCCGTGGTGGCAAGCGCGTCGTCGAAATGAAAGAGTTCGAGCTGGCCAAAGACAAGATCATGATGGGTGCTGAGCGCAAATCCATGGTCATGTCCGAGAAAGAGAAGCGCAATACCGCTTATCACGAAGCGGGTCATGCCATCGTTGGTCGCGTCGTGCCTGAGCATGATCCGGTCTACAAGGTGTCGATCATTCCGCGTGGTCGCGCCCTGGGTGTCACCATGTTCCTTCCTGAGGAAGACCGTTACAGCCTGTCCAAGCGTGCGTTGATCAGCCAGATCTGCTCGCTGTACGGCGGCCGTATCGCCGAGGAAATGACCCTTGGTTTCGACGGTGTGACTACCGGTGCCTCCAACGACATCATGCGTGCCAGCCAAATTGCCCGGAACATGGTCACCAAATGGGGCCTGTCGGAAAAACTCGGGCCGCTGATGTATGCCGAAGAAGAAGGTGAAGTCTTCCTGGGTCGCAGCGCCGGCTCCCAGCATGCCAGCGTCTCGGGCGAAACGGCCAAGCTGATCGACTCCGAGGTGCGCAGCATCATCGATCAGTGCTATGCCACCGCGAAGCAGATCCTTACGGATAACCGTGACAAGCTCGACGCTATGGCAGATGCGCTGATGAAGTACGAGACCATTGATGCCGAGCAGATCGACGACATCATGGCTGGCCGTACTCCGCGCGAGCCGCGTGATTGGGAGGATGGCTCGGGTACGCCTGCACAGCAGAGTGATCGCCCGGAATCGCCGATTGGCGGCCCGGCGGCGCAAATCTAAGGGCTTTTATGACGTCAAAGCAGTACCCAACCCGGTTGCCTTGCGGCAACCGGGTTCTTGATTTGTCCCGTACCCATGTCATGGGTATTCTCAATATCACCCCCGATTCCTTCTCCGATGGCGGTCGTTTCACCCAGCGTGATGCGGCATTGCGTCATGCCGAGGCGATGGTGGCTGCCGGTGCGACCCTGGTCGATGTCGGTGGCGAGTCCACTCGTCCTGGTGCTCGAGCGGTGTCTGCGCTTGAAGAGCTGGAGCGCGTTGCCCCGATCGTCGAAGCCATCAATCGTGAGCTCGATGTGATCATCTCGATTGATACCTCGACGCCAGCGGTCATCCGCGAGTCAGCCAGGCTCGGTGCCGGGTTGATCAACGATGTGCGTTCGCTCAGCCGTGACGGTGCTCTGGATGCTGCTGCTGCAACCGGTTTGCCAGTGTGCCTGATGCATATGCGCGGCGAGCCGGGCGACATGCAGGACAATCCGCATTACCAGGATGTCACTGCCGAGGTAGCGAGCTATCTTGAAGAGCGAATGGCAGCTTGCGCGGCCGTCGGCATCGAGGCCGGGCGGATCATCCTCGATCCGGGCTTCGGCTTTGCCAAGACGCTGGAGCACAACCTTAGCCTGTTCAAGCACATGGAAGCGCTTTATCGGCTGGGGCGTCCCTTGCTGGTGGGCGTTTCGCGCAAGAGCATGATCGGCCTGGCCCTTGGTCGTCCGGTTGGAGAACGGCTCTATGGCAGCCTTGCCCTGGCTGCGCTGGCGATGACCAAGGGTGCGAGCATCCTGCGTGTTCACGATGTCGCCGAAACCGCCGATGTAGTGCGGATGATTGCAGCGGTTCAAACCGCCGAATAAGCGTGATGGAGCATCTATGAGCAGAAAATATTTTGGTACCGACGGTATCCGTGGCCGTGTCGGCGAATACCCCATCACCCCTGACTTCATGCTCAAGCTCGGCTGGGCCGCGGGCATGGCCTTCCGCAAGATGGGCGCTTGCCGGGTGTTGGTGGGCAAGGATACCCGCATTTCCGGGTACATGTTCGAATCGGCCCTGGAGGCTGGCTTGTCCGCCGCTGGCGCTGACGTGATGTTGCTCGGGCCGATGCCGACCCCGGCCATCGCCTACCTGACCCGGACCTTTCATGCCGAGGCCGGTATCGTTATCAGTGCTTCGCACAATCCACATGATGACAACGGCATCAAGTTCTTCTCCGGTCAAGGCACCAAGTTGCCTGACGAAGTCGAGTTGATGATCGAAGAGTTGCTCGATCAGCCAATGACCGTGGTCGAGTCGAGCAAGCTGGGCAAGGTGTCGAGAATCAACGACGCTGCCGGGCGCTATATCGAATTCTGCAAAAGCAGCGTGCCGACCAGCACCGATTTCGCCGGCCTCAAACTGGTGGTCGATTGCGCTCACGGCGCTACCTACAAGGTCGCGCCAAGCGTGTTTCGCGAGCTGGGTGCTGATGTCACGGTGCTTTCGGCACAGCCAGACGGCCTGAACATCAACGAAAACTGTGGTTCGACCCATATCGAATCGCTGCAAGCGGCGGTTCTGGTTGGTCATGCTGACCTGGGTATTGCCTTCGATGGCGATGGCGACCGGGTGTTGATGGTCGACCATACCGGTGCGGTCGTCGATGGTGATGAGTTGCTGTTCATCATCGCCCGTGACCTGCAGGAGCGCGGCAAGCTGCAGGGTGGGGTGGTTGGCACGCTGATGAGCAATCTGGGCCTGGAGCTGGCGCTCAAGGACCTCGATATCCCCTTTGTGCGTGCCAAGGTCGGTGACCGCTATGTGATGGCTGAGTTGCTCGAGCGCGAATGGATCATTGGCGGCGAGAACTCCGGGCATGTGGTGTGCTTCAACCACACCACTACGGGGGACGCGATTATCGCTGCGCTGCAGGTGCTGATGGCCCTCAAACGTCGTGACGAGACCCTTGCCCAGTCTCGTCAGGCCCTGCGCAAGTGCCCGCAGGTGCTGATCAATGTGCGTTTCGGTGCCAGCAAGGTCGACCCCCTGGAGCATCCGGCGGTGAAGGAGGCTTCTGCCCGGGTAACCGAAGAAATGGCCGGGCGTGGTCGCGTGTTGCTGCGCAAGTCCGGAACAGAGCCATTGGTGCGGGTAATGGTCGAAGGCGATGACGAAAGTCAGGTTCGCGCACACGCCGAAACCCTGGCAAAGCTGGTAAGTGAAGTTTGCGTTTGAAATACGCTTGCCAGCAGTGATTTGGTTGGGTAACATCTGCGCCCACTTTGACCGACGAGGTACAGCATGCGTCGCCCTATGGTAGCTGGTAACTGGAAGATGCACGGTACCCGCGCCAGCGTCGCTGAGCTGATCAATGGCTTGAGTAATCAGGCCTTGCCGAGCGGTGTTGAGGTCGCGGTGTTTCCTTCCTCGTTGTACATCAATCAGGTGATTGATGGATTGCAGGGTAAGTCGATCGCCGTTGGCGCTCAGAATTCTGCGGTACAGCCTGAGCAAGGCGCGCTGACCGGTGAAATTGCACCGAGCCAGCTGGCTGAGGCAGGTTGCGAGCTGGTACTGATTGGGCACTCCGAACGCCGCCAGATCATTGGCGAGAACGACGAAGTCCTCAATCGCAAGTTCGCTGCGGCACAGGCTTGCGGTTTGAAGCCGGTGCTCTGTGTAGGGGAAACCCTCGAAGAGCGCGAAGCAGGTAAAACGCTTGAGATTGTCGGGCGTCAGCTGGACAGCGTCATCGAAGCGTTCGGTGTTGATGTCTTCGCCAGTGCGGTGATTGCTTATGAGCCTGTATGGGCCATCGGTACAGGGCTGACAGCCTCGCCACAGCAGGCTCAGGATGTGCATAAGGCCATTCGTGAGCAACTGGCGGCAAAGAACCCGGAAGTCGCGAAGAATGTGCGGCTTCTATACGGCGGCAGCGTGAAGGCGGCCAATGCGGCTGAACTGTTCGGCATGCCGGATATCGATGGGGGCCTGATTGGTGGGGCTTCTCTGAACGCAGACGAATTCGGTGCAATTTGTCGCGCCGCAGGAAACTGAAAAATGCTGGAAACAGTGATCGTTGTTTTGCATCTGATGGGCGCACTGGGTTTGGTAGTGCTGGTGTTGCTGCAACAGGGTAAAGGTGCGGAAGCGGGTGCATCTTTCGGCGCAGGTGCTTCAAATACTGTGTTCGGAAGCCAAGGTTCTGCTACCTTTCTGAGTAAGTTTACTGCTATACTAGCTGCCTCTTTCTTCTTAACTGCTCTTGGGTTAGGATACTTTGCTAAAGAGAAAGCTCATGAGCTGACTCAGGTAGGGTTACCAGATCCAGCGGTACTTGAAGTGAAGCAGCAAAAGCCGGCAACAGATGATGTACCGGTGCTCCAGGAGCAGAAGAGCGAAGCCACTAACACTGGTGATGTTCCTCCCGCTCAAGAGCAGAAGTAACGGGTTTCAAAGTAGTATTGCCGAGGTGGTGGAATTGGTAGACACGCAACCTTGAGGTGGTTGTGCCCATAGGGTGTAGGGGTTCGAGTCCCCTTCTCGGTACCAATTGAAACAAGACAGCCCGCTACAGCGGGCTTTCTTGTAGGTGGAGGTTAGATTGACCCTAACAGGGTTCGGTCGTATACTTTCGCCCCAGCTTTGTCGCGGGGTGGAGCAGTCTGGTAGCTCGTCGGGCTCATAACCCGAAGGTCGTTGGTTCAAATCCAGCCCCCGCAACCAGTTTCAGCGGAGCCCCTTTTGCAGGGGCTTTTTCTTGGCTGAACAGTCATAACGCCGGTATTCAACGGCGTATCAGGGATGGGCGCTTCGCCCATTTTTTATTTGCATAGCATGCACGAGGGGGTTCAGGTGTCGAGCAAGCTAGAACAGTTGCAGGCCTTGTTGGCCCCGGTGGTCGAGGCTCTTGGCTATCAATGCTGGGGGATCGAATTCATCTCTCAAGGCAAACATTCGGTACTGCGTATCTATATCGATAAAGAGGATGGAATCCTGGTTGATGACTGCGCGATTGTCAGTCGTCAGGTCAGCGGTGTTCTCGATGTCGAAGATCCGATCAGTTCTGAGTACACCCTTGAAGTGTCCTCTCCTGGCATGGAACGCCCGCTGTTCACTTTGGAACAGTTTGCTTCGCATGCCGGCGAACAAGTGAAGATCAAGCTGCGTACGCCCTTTGAAGGTCGTCGTAACTTTCAGGGCCTTCTCCGTGGCGTGGAGGAGCAGGATGTGGTTGTCCAGGTAGACAACAACGAATTCCTGTTGCCGATCGATTCGATCGACAAGGCCAACATTATTCCCAGTTTTGACTGAGACGTGCCGGATCCCGCGGACCGCGCGGATCCAATGGCTTGCGAAAGGCGAGGCGTACGATGAGCAAAGAAGTACTGCTGGTTGTTGAGTCGGTATCCAACGAAAAGGGCGTACCGGCCGGCGTAATTTTTGAAGCGCTGGAAGTGGCTCTGGCCACTGCAACCAAAAAACGTTTTGACGACGAAGTTGATCTGCGTGTGGAAATCAATCGCCACACCGGTAGCTACGAAACCTTCCGTCGCTGGACTGTCGTCGAAGAGAAAGATCTGGACGATCCGGCGATCGAAGTGTGGCCGGCGAAGATTCAGGAGACTCATCCTGAAGCCAAAGTCGGTGACGTGATCGAAGAAAAGATCGAGTCGATCGAGTTCGGCCGTATTGCCGCCCAGACCGCCAAGCAAGTCATCGTCCAGAAGGTCCGTGAAGCCGAGCGCGCTCAGGTGGTAGATGCCTACCGCGAGCGTCTGGGCGAGATCATCTCCGGTACCGTCAAGAAGGTCACCCGTGACAATGTCATCGTTGACCTGGGCAACAACGCCGAAGCGTTGCTGGCCCGTGAAGACATCATCTCTCGCGAGACTTTCCGTGTCGGTGTGCGTCTGCGTGCCCTGCTCAAGGAAATCCGCACCGAGAACCGCGGCCCGCAGTTGATCCTGTCGCGTACCGCGCCACAGATGCTGATCGAACTGTTCCGCATCGAAGTGCCGGAAATCGCCGAGGGCCTGATCGAAGTCATGGCCGCGTCCCGTGATCCGGGTTCGCGCGCCAAAATCGCCGTACGCTCCAAGGACAAGCGCATTGACCCGCAAGGTGCCTGTATCGGCATGCGCGGTTCGCGTGTCCAGGCTGTGTCCGGTGAACTGGGCGGCGAACGTGTGGATATCGTCCTGTGGGACGACAACCCTGCACAGTTCGTCATCAACGCAATGTCGCCGGCTGAAGTCGCGGCGATCATCGTCGATGAAGATGCCCACGCCATGGACATCGCCGTGGGTGCCGACAACCTGGCCCAGGCAATTGGCCGTGGTGGCCAGAACGTGCGTCTTGCCAGCCAGTTGACCGGCTGGACCCTGAACGTGATGACCGAATCGGACATCCAGGCCAAGCAGCAAGCTGAAACCGGTGACATCCTGCGCAACTTCATCGACGAGCTGGAAGTCGACGAAGAGCTGGCACAGGTGCTGGTCGATGAAGGCTTCACCAGCCTGGAAGAGATTGCCTACGTACCGTTGGAAGAAATGCTCAACATCGACGGCTTTGACGAAGACATCGTCAATGAGCTTCGTGCTCGCGCCAAGGATCGTTTGTTGACCAAAGCCATCGCTACTGAGGAAAAGCTGGCAGACGCCCATCCGGCCGAAGACCTGCTCTCGCTTGAGGGTATGGACAAGGATTTGGCGATGGAACTGGCGGTGCGCGGCGTAGTTACCCGCGAAGACCTGGCCGAGCAGTCGATTGACGACCTGCTCGACATCGACGGCATCGACCAAGAGCGTGCCGGCAAGTTGATCATGGCCGCCCGAGCCCACTGGTTCGAGTAATTAGGCGCGGCCTGAGGAGAGAAGTGCATGACGCAAGTCACGGTGAAAGAATTGGCCCAAGAGGTCGCTGCACCGGTAGAGCGCCTGCTGCAGCAGATGCGTGAGGCAGGTCTGCCGCACACCGACGCCGGTCAGGTAGTGACCGACAATGAGAAGCAGGCTCTGCTGGCTCATTTGAAGAGCAGCCACAAGGCGAAGGTGGAAGAGCCGCGCAAGATCACCTTGCAGCGCAAGACCACCAGCACCCTGCGTGTTGCCGGTAGCAAAAGCATCAGCGTAGAAGTACGCAAGAAGAAAGTATTCGTTCAGCGCAGCCCGGAAGAAATCCAGGCCGAGCAGAAGCGCGAGCTGGAAGAGCGCCGTGCAGCCGAAAACGCTGCCCGTGAGAAGACCGACACCGAAGCACGTCAGCGTGCCGAGGAAGAAAGCCGTCGCCAGCCAGCTGCAGCACCTGCTGCCGCTGCTCCGGTTGCTCCGGCTCCGGCCCCAGTGATCGTGTCTGCTGACGCCGCTCCGGCGCCGGTTGCTGACCGCAAAAAAGACGACGTGCGTCGCAACGACAAGTCGCGTGACGACGATCGTCGTGGTGGCGAGCGCCGTAACGAAGCGCCACGCGTTTCGGTCAAGGTCAAGGAAAAGGAAAAGGCGCCAACTCCGCGTGCCGCTCCGCGTACCACCGACGAAGAAAGCGATGGCTTCCGTCGTGGTGGCCGTGGCAAGGGCAAGCCGAAGAAGCGCAATGCCCATGGTTTCCAGAGCCCGACCGGTCCGGTTATCCGCGACGTGCAGATCGGCGAGACCATCACGGTTTCCGATCTTGCCAACCAGATGTCCGTCAAGGGCGCTGAAGTGGTCAAGTTCATGTTCAAGCTGGGCACTCCGGTGACCATCAACCAGGTGCTTGATCGCGAGACCGCTCAGCTGGTTGCCGAAGAGCTGGGCCACAAGGTCACCCTGGTCAGCGATACCGCCCTGGAAGACTCCCTGGCCGAATCGCTGAAGTTTGAAGGTGAAACCTTCTCCCGTGCACCGGTCGTGACCGTAATGGGCCACGTTGACCACGGTAAGACCTCGCTGCTCGACTATATCCGTCGTGCCAAGGTAGCTGCTGGCGAAGCCGGTGGTATTACCCAGCACATCGGTGCCTACCACGTGGAAACCGACCGCGGTATGGTCACCTTCCTCGATACCCCTGGTCACGCCGCGTTTACCGCCATGCGAGCCCGTGGTGCCAAGGCTACCGACATCGTGATCCTGGTGGTCGCGGCGGACGATGGTGTGATGCCGCAAACCCGTGAAGCCGTTCAGCATGCCAAGGCAGCTGGCGTCCCACTGGTTGTTGCAGTGAACAAGATCGACAAGCCGGGTGCTGATCTGGATCGCATCCGTAACGAGCTGTCCGTCGAAGGCGTTACTTCCGAGGAATGGGGTGGTGACACGCCGTTCGTCAAGGTTTCCGCGAAGATGGGTACCGGTGTCGACGAGCTGCTCGAAGCCGTTCTGTTGCAAGCAGAGATCCTCGAGCTCAAAGCTACGCCATCGGCCCCGGGTCGTGGTGTTGTCGTCGAGTCGCGCCTGGACAAGGGTCGCGGCCCGGTGGCTACCGTGCTGGTCCAAGACGGTACCCTGCGTCAGGGCGATATGGTCCTGTGCGGTTCGAACTATGGCCGTGTACGGGCCATGCTCGACGAAAACGGCAAGCCTGTTAAGGAAGCCGGTCCGGCAATCCCGGTCGAGATCCTCGGCCTGGACGGTACCCCGGATGCGGGTGACGAGCTGTCGGTAGTGGCTGACGAGAAGAAAGCCCGTGAAGTCGCGCTGTTCCGTCAAGGCAAGTTCCGCGAAGTCAAACTGGCTCGCGCACATGCCGGCAAACTCGAAAACATCTTCGAGAACATGGGCCAGGAAGAGAAGAAGACCCTCAACATCGTACTCAAGTCCGATGTACGTGGTTCTCTCGAGGCGCTGCAGGGCTCCCTGAGCGGCCTGGGCAACGACGAAGTACAGGTTCGTGTGATCGGTGGCGGTGTCGGTGGTATCACCGAGAGCGACGCCAACCTGGCCCTGGCTTCCAATGCAGTACTGTTCGGCTTCAACGTGCGTGCCGATGCCGGCGCGCGCAAGATCGTCGAGCAGGAAGGTCTGGATATGCGTTACTACAACGTAATCTACGACATCATTGAAGACGTCAAGAAAGCCCTGACCGGTATGCTCGGCAGTGATGTTCGCGAGAACATCCTGGGTATCGCCGAAGTGCGTGATGTGTTCCGTTCGCCGAAGTTCGGCGCCATCGCTGGCTGTATGGTCACCGAGGGTGTGGTCTACCGCAACCGTCCGATCCGCGTACTGCGCGAAGACGTGGTGATCTTCGAAGGCGAGCTGGAATCGCTGCGTCGCTTCAAGGACGATGCGTCCGAAGTGCGTGCCGGCATGGAATGCGGTATCGGCGTGAAGAGCTACAACGACGTCAAAGTCGGCGACAAGATCGAAGTCTTCGAGAAAGTCCAAGTGGCTCGTACGCTCTAAGCATCGAGCATGGGAAGCGCGAAATGCCCGTCGCAAGGCGGTCGTCAGCGCCTCTGAACGCAACGCCCGGTCAGGCTCAAGCCTGGTCGGGCGTTTGCCGCTTTAGTTACAGGTAGCAAAAATGGCCAAAGAATATAGCCGTACCCAACGCATTGGCGATCAGATGCAGCGTGAACTCGCGCAACTGATTCGTCGCGAAGTCAAAGATCCACGCGTGGGTCTTGTGACCATCACTGCCGTCGACGTCAGTCGCGATGTCGGTCACGCCAAGGTGTATATCACCGTGATGGGCCAGGACAGCGCTGAAGACATCAAGCAAAGCCTTAAAGTGCTCAATAGCGCCGCGGGCTTCCTGCGCATGCAATTGGGCAAGGAAATGAAACTGCGCAGTGTGCCGCAGCTGCATTTCCACTACGACGAGAGCGTGACGCGTGGCGCCCACCTGTCGGCGCTGATCGAGCGTGCTGTTGCCGAAGACAGTCAGCACCAGGCCGCCGATACCCCGGACACCAAGGAGTAAGCGGTGGCCCAGGTCAAACGTATTCGTCGTAACGTCAGTGGCATCATTCTGCTCGACAAACCGTTGGGGTTTACCTCCAACGCTGCGCTGCAGAAGGTCCGCTGGCTGCTCAACGCCGAGAAGGCCGGTCACACCGGCAGTCTCGACCCGCTGGCCAGTGGCGTACTGCCGCTGTGCTTCGGTGAGGCCACCAAGTTTTCCCAGTACCTGCTCGATTCCGACAAGGGCTACGAGACGGTCATGCAACTGGGGCAGACCACCACCACCGGCGATGCCGAGGGTGAAGTGCTGAAAACCCGCGAAGTGACCGTTGGTCGCGCCGATGTTGAAGCCGTTCTGCCACAATTTCGTGGTGAAATCAGTCAGATACCACCGATGTACTCGGCCCTCAAGCGCGACGGACAGCCGCTGTACAAGCTCGCCCGTGCAGGTGAAGTAGTGGAGCGCGAGGCGCGTTCTGTTACTATTAACCGCTTGCAGTTGCTCGAGTGCGAAGGCACCCGCGTTCGACTGTCGGTCGGCTGCAGCAAAGGCACCTACATCCGCACCCTGGTCGAAGATATCGGCGAGATGCTCGGTTGTGGCGCCTATGTCGCCGAACTGCGTCGCACGCACGCCGGGCCCTTCGAACTGGCGCAGACGGTGACCCTCGAAGAGCTCGAAGCGGTTCACGCCGAAGGTGGCAACGAAGCGGTTGATCGCTTCCTGATGCCTTCGGACAGCGGCCTGCAAGACTGGCCTCTGCTGCAGTTTTCCGAGCACAGTGCTTTCTACTGGCTGCACGGTCAGCCGGTCAGAGCCCCCGACGCGCCGAAGTTCGGCATGGTCCGGGTACAGGATCACAACGGTCGTTTCATCGGTATCGGTGAAGTGAGCGAAGACGGGCGCATCGCGCCGCGTCGACTGATTCGGTCAGAATGATCGAAACCTTCAGTGTCGGGCCCCGGTCCGGTACTGGTGGCAAAGAGGATGGCTGTCAATAGGCACGGTTACGCCTCACTTTATGAATACAGGGATTTGTCCCTGGCCTATTGGAAACCGTTTGTTCGGTTTCCCTTGATTTGGAGAAGCCAGATGGCACTCAGCGTTGAAGAAAAAGCAAAGATCGTTGGCGAATACCAGCAAGCCGCCGGTGACACCGGTAGCCCAGAAGTGCAAGTTGCACTGCTGACCGCCAACATCAACAAGCTGCAAGGCCACTTCAAGGCCAACGGCAAAGACCACCACTCCCGTCGTGGTCTGATCCGCATGGTTAACCAGCGTCGTAAGCTGCTGGACTACCTGAAGGGCAAAGACACCACTCGTTACAGCGCCCTGATCGGTCGCCTGGGTCTGCGTCGCTAATAGCGGCCTGGCCAGTGGTGTGCACGGCGTGTTGCATTCTTCGCTCCCGATGCCTGGCATTGGGAGCGATGAGCACGCCGCGCGTATCTATGAGGTTGGCTGTCTGTCTCGCCTGAGCGGTTTTCCGCAAGGGCAGGGCAGGCTTCCAACCTCTAGTTTTATCTGGACTGCCAACAGGGCCGATTCCCTGTGCTGCCCAAGAATTCGCAAGAACCAGTTCCCCCAGAGCCACTGAAGAAGGTAGGAAACCGTGAACCCGGTAATCAAGAAATTCCAGTTCGGTCAATCGACCGTTACCCTCGAGACGGGCCGTATTGCTCGTCAAGCGTCCGGCGCCGTATTGGTCACCGTCGACAACGATGTCACCGTACTGGTGACCGTGGTCGGTGCCAAACAGGCCGATCCAGGCAAAGGCTTTTTCCCCCTGTCCGTTCACTATCAGGAAAAGACCTACGCCGCCGGCAAGATCCCTGGTGGTTTCTTCAAGCGTGAAGGCCGTCCTTCCGAGAAAGAAACCCTGACCTCGCGTCTGATCGACCGTCCGATCCGTCCGCTGTTCCCAGAAGGCTTCATGAACGAAGTGCAGGTTGTCTGCACCGTCGTTTCCACCAGCAAAAAGACCGATCCGGACATCGCTGCGATGATCGGTACCTCGGCTGCCCTGGCAATCTCCGGCATTCCATTCGAAGGCCCGATCGGTGCCGCGCGCGTTGCTTTCCACGAAAGCACCGGCTACCTGCTGAACCCGACTTACGAGCAACTGGCTGCCTCTAGCCTGGACATGGTCGTTGCTGGTACTTCCGACGCCGTCCTGATGGTTGAATCGGAAGCCAAAGAGCTGACCGAAGACCAGATGCTGGGCGCTGTACTGTTCGCCCACGACGAATTCCAGGCTGTTATCCAGGCTGTCAAAGAGCTGGCCGCCGAAGCTGCCAAGCCTACTTGGGACTGGACTGCCAAGGCTGAGAACACTTCCCTGCTGAGCGCCATTCGCGCTGAACTGGGCGAAGCGGTTTCCCAGGCTTACACCATCACCGTCAAGGCCGACCGTTACGCTCGCCTGGGTGAGCTGCGCGATCAGGCGATTGCCAAGTTCTCCGGTGAAGAAGGTCAGCCATCGGCCGGCGAAGTCAAAGAAATCTTCGGCGAAATCGAATACCGCACCGTTCGCGAAAACATCGTTAACGGCAAGCCACGTATCGACGGCCGCGACACCAAGACTGTTCGTCCGCTGAACATCGAAGTCGGCGTTCTGCCGAAGACTCACGGTTCGGCGCTGTTCACCCGTGGCGAGACACAGGCTCTGGTCGTTGCGACCCTGGGTACTGCCCGTGACGCCCAGCTGCTGGACACCCTCGAAGGCGAGAAGAAAGACCCCTTCATGCTGCACTACAACTTCCCGCCGTTCTCGGTAGGCGAGTGTGGTCGCATGGGCGGTGCTGGTCGTCGTGAAATCGGTCACGGCCGTCTGGCCCGTCGTTCGGTCCAGGCCATGCTGCCTGCCGCTGACGTGTTCCCGTACACCATCCGTGTGGTATCGGAAATCACCGAATCCAACGGTTCCAGCTCCATGGCTTCGGTTTGCGGTGCTTCCCTGGCCCTGATGGACGCCGGTGTACCGATGAAGGCACCAGTGGCCGGTATCGCCATGGGTCTGGTTAAAGAAGGCGAGAAGTTCGCCATCCTGACCGACATCCTCGGTGACGAAGACCACCTGGGCGACATGGACTTCAAAGTAGCCGGTACCGCCAAAGGTGTTACCGCGCTGCAGATGGACATCAAGATCAACGGCATCACCGAAGAGATCATGGAAATCGCCCTGGGCCAGGCCCTGGAAGCGCGCCTGAACATCCTCGGTCAGATGAACCAGATCATCGGTCAGTCGCGTAGCGAGCTGTCGGAAAATGCTCCGACCATGATCGCCATGAAGATCGACACCGACAAGATCCGTGACGTCATCGGTAAAGGTGGCGCAACCATTCGTGCCATCTGCGAAGAAACCAAGGCTTCGATCGATATCGAAGACGACGGCTCGATCAAGATCTTCGGTGAAACCAAAGACGCCGCTGAAGCTGCTCGTCAGCGCGTTCTGAGCATCACTGCAGAAGCTGAAATCGGCAAGATCTACGTCGGTAAGGTCGAGCGCATCGTTGACTTCGGTGCCTTCGTCAACATCCTGCCAGGCAAGGACGGTCTGGTTCACATCTCCATGCTGAGCGATGCTCGCGTTGAGAAAGTGACCGACATCCTGAAAGAAGGTCAGGAAGTTGAAGTACTGGTACTGGACGTGGACAACCGCGGTCGTATCAAGCTGTCGATCAAGGACGTTGCCGCTGCCAAGGCATCCGGCGTCTAAGAACGTAGCGTAAAGAAAAGGACCCTTCGGGGTCCTTTTTTTATGCCTGCGGCAATTGTCTTGCGGACTTGCATCTTGCATGCGGGATTCTGCCGAGGCTTGCAAATTGCACGATCGCGGCTTTTTCGTCTAACTCTAAACGACTGATTTATAAGGAAATAATCAATTAGAAAAGCTGGCATAGACCCTGCAACGGTAGTCATACCCCTGCTGCCAGGACTTACGGCGCAGACTTTTCGAAAAACAGGAGTGTCTCGTATGAAGAAGTTCGCTATTGCTGCCGCTACTGCCACCGCCCTGACTCTGACCCTGGCTAACGCGGCATTTGCCCAACAGCCTGCCCAGGCTCCGCTGACTGTTGCTGCCGGTGAAATGGACAAGGCAACAGAAGCGACCAAAGACACCTGGATCACTACCAAGGTCAAATCCGACCTGATGACCGAGAAAGGTATTCCAGGCACAGACATCAAGGTAGAAACCAATAAAGGTGTGGTTTCCCTGTCTTCCGATACTGCGCTGACCAAGTCGCAGAAAGACACGGCAGTCATGATCACCAAGAAGATCGATGGCGTTAAGGCGGTTTCGGCTGATGGCCTGAAAACCGACTGACCTGCGTAAACAAAAGCCCCGGCACAGGTTGCCGGGGCTTTTGTTTGAACGGTGGGAGCGGGCTTGCCCCGCGATGCAATGTGACTGGCAGTCTGCAGTCGCGGGGCTAGCCCGCTCCCACCGTTCGGTTACTCAGCATCCAGATGCAGCGGCGTGATTACCCGCCCATCCGCTTCCGCCTGGCCGAGGCTGGCATCAATGAAGTACACCCGATCATCTTCCAGTTTGCCCTTGTCGACCAGGTAGTCCTTGATACTGCTGGCCCGGGCCTGACCCAGCTGGCGCAGCAGCAGAGCGCTCTCGCCCCAGGACTTGAGCACTGCATCGCGCAACTGAGTGGTGCGCTGCTCGCGGTCCAGCTGCTCCCATTCGGCCGGCGGCTGCTGCTTCATGCGGGTGCGGTAGATCCCTTCAAGCATCGCCGGTTTGTCGCCATCCGGGACCTTCAGGTCGGAAGCCTGGGCCGGAACCTTTTCACCGCGACGCTGGAGGATCTTGTAGTAGGTACTCTGGTACTCACGCTCCAGACGTTGCTGGGCAATCAACGGTCCATCGCTGCTTTGCGCGCTGGTACCTTCGATCTCCAGGCGCAGGGCTGGGCGTTCCTTGAGTGCCGCCGCCAGCTTGTCGAGGGCGCTCTTGGCATCAGGTGCCAGATCGCTGGAACCGGCGACGAAGGCGACGCTGCCCAGGTCCTGCGCATCGCCACCGCTGATCAAGCCACCGATGAACTTGAATGGCGCCTGGGCGGCACGCAGTACCAGGTTGCGCAGGGTCTGCCAGACGATCGGCATGACGCTGAACTGCGGATCGTTCAGGTCGCCGGTCACCGGCAATTCGATTGAGATCTTGCCTTCGGTGTCCTTGAGCAAGGCCACTGCCAGGCGAATCGGCAGGTCCACCGCATCCGGGCTTTCGACTTTCTCACCAAGCTGCAACTGCTCAACCACCACTTTGTTCTCGGCTTTGAGCTTGCCTTGGGTGATGACGTAGTGCAGGTCGATGTTCAGCCGGCCCTTGCGGATGCGAAACCCAGCGAACTTGCCTGAATAAGGCGTCAGGGTGGTCAGCTCGACGCGTTTGAAGCTGGTGGCGATGTCCAGGCTGGCCATCGGATCAAAGGGGTTCAGTGCGCCTTTGATGGTCACTGGCGCATAGCGATCAACCTTGCCCTTGATATCGATCTTGGCCGGTTTTGGCTGGCGGTTGTCGATGGTGCCAATCTGACCGTTGAGTTGCTGGATGGCGGTGGCGAAGTTGGGTGTCAGGCTGAAGTCGGCGAAGTTCGCCGAGCCATCGTTGATGTCGATTGCGCCGATGCGGATACCCAATGGCTTTTCACTGCCCGCCGGTGCCTTCGCTTTCGCCTGGGCACTGGTTTGCGCGGTGGCCGGCTGCGGGATAAGCAGGTCATCGACGCTGGTGGTACGGTCTTCGTTGATCATGAAGCGCGCATAGGGCTGCTTCAGGCTGACTTTGCCGATGCTCAGGGCATCGCCATGGCGATAAGACAAACCATCAAGGTTGAGCTGTTGCCATTTGACGAAGTCGCGGTCCTTGATGGTGTCCAACGTATGCAGTTGGTTGACCTGGGCCTTGCCATCGATGCTGAAGGCCAACGGCTCAACGTTGCTGAGATTGACGTTGAGGTCACTGCCAAGCATGCCGCTGCGCAGCTCCAGACGGATGTACGGCGTGATGTAGGCCTGGGCGATGCGCAAGTCGATGTCCTGGGTGCTGACCTTGAGCTTGGCGGTCACCGGCGCCAGATTGACTTCACCGGCAGCCTGCAACTTGCCTTGCTTGCCCACGCCGGTATCGAGCTTGAGGGTGAAAGGCGACTGGTTGAGGCTGTCGAAGTTCTGCAGGTCGAGGTTCAACGGACCTACGTCCAGTGCCACCGGCTGCTTTTGCGAACGATCGGCCAGGTGGACCTGGTAGTTACGCAGTTGCACATCCTTGAGCAGCACCTGCCAGGGCTTGCCTGGCTCGGCAGGGGTCGCTTGGGCCTGGCTTTCAGGTTCGGCTGCAGCAGGTTCGGCTTTCTCTTTCGGCGTGGCCTTGGCCGGCTGGCTGGCGAACAGCTTCTGCCAGTCGAGTTGGCCATCGGCTTCCAGGGCGGCCCAGGTTTCCAGTTTCTCGCTGCGGATCTTGCCTACGGTTACCAGTTGTTTGGCGAGGTCTACAGAAGTTTCACTGACATCCAGGCGTGCCAGACGCGCCAGTGGGCGACCATCCGGCGCCTTGATGGCAAAGGGCGCGATACTCACCGAGGTGTTGTCGAGCAGCAGCTCGGTTTCCTTGGACAGGTTCAGTTTGTAGTGGGTGTCGAGACTGATGACGCCTTCTTCCAGTACCAGCGGCACGGCATCGCGAACATAGGGCCAGAAGGCTTTCATCTTGCCGTCGGTGACTTTCAAGGTACCTTCGGAAGCGATGGGCACAAGGCTGAAGGAACCGCTCCAGTCGATGCGGCCACCGTGCGGCCCGATCGCCACCAGGGTCATGTCGGAGCTGTCTTCAGGCAGGGTGCTGAGGTTCTTCAGTTCCAGGTTCATCGAATCGTAGAGGAACTCGATAGGTTCGCTGGGCCGCAAGTCCTCGAAGTGCAGGAAGCCTTCGACGAGCTTGATGCTGTCGATGCGCAGCGGGAACGGGTCGCTGGGCGGTGTTTCGGGTTTCGGTTCGCTGGGCGGAAGTTTGAACAGTTGTGCCAGGTTCAGTTTTCCATCCTTGGCAAACAGCAATTCGGTATGCGGCTTTTCCAGCTCGACGCCCGCCAGGTGCAGGGCACCGGTCCACAGGCTGTCGAGCTCAAGGTTGGCGTACAGGCGTTCAAAGCCGACCTGCTTCTTGTCCGGCTCGCCAATCTGCAGGCCCCAGAGGGTCAGCTCAAGACTGAAGGGGTTGAGCTCGATACGCTGCAAGTGCGCAGGTACCGTGGCGTAGTTGGCCAATTGCTGGTTGGCGATACGCAGGGCAACCCCTGGGAGAATCAGAAAGCCAAGCAGGCTGTACAGGGCCAAAGCGGCCAACATGGCGCCGAGGGCGCGTTTCAATCCTTTGGGCATGTGCGGCGTCGTCTGTCTGGAACGGGAGTGCTTGGAGTATGGCACGTAAAAACGGTTCCGAAGGTAGCTCGGAAATTACCGGTTTTTTGTTTTAAAGTTGAAGAATCAAGGTCTTCAGCGGTGGTTGCTGGTCCTGCGACGGAAAGTCGCTGGCCGGTTTAAGCACCTGGCAGTCGCGTACCGGGCGCCCGGCTTTCTCGGCGCAGCGCAGTACTTGTTCGCGCCAGTCGTCGAGGCTGACCTTGGCCAGGTTGTTACAGCAGATCAGTACGCCGTCTTCGGCGGTGCTGAGCAGGGCCGGCTTCAGCAGGCTCTGGTAGTCGCGCAGCAAATCGACGGTGCCGAAGGCGCTCTTGGCCCAGGCCGGCGGGTCGAGGAACACCAGATCGAACTGGCGTTGCTCCAGGCGCGGGTACGGTGGCAGCTTGTGACCGCGGCGCTGGCTGATCGGCAAACCGGCGAACTGGCGGATCGCCGGGAAGTAATCGGACTGGATGAAGCTCATCGGTACCAGCCCCGGGTTGAGTGCCGCGTTCTCCTTGCCCACCGCCAGGTTGCCTTCGGCGAAGTCCAGGTTGCACACCTCACGGGCGCCGCCTGCTGCAGCGCTGAGACCGACACCGCAGGTATAGGCGAACAGGTTCAGCACACGCTTGCCGGCACTGTGTTGCTTGACCCAGCCGCGGGCGTTGCGCAGGTCGAGGAACAGCAGTGGGTCTTGACCGGCATGGCGGCCACGGACACGGTAGTTCAGCCCCCACTCATGACCGACATGGTCGGCCAGGGCCGCTTCGCTGGCCTGGTAAACCGGGTCGCGGCGGTCGATGCGGCTGTTGCCCTGGGAGCGGTCGTTGTAGACCAGCAGCAGCTCAAGGCCAAGCTGCGCCTCAACCATGGCGTGCAGTTCAAGCAAGGCGCTGCTCTCAAGCGTCTGATGGAAACTCTGCACCAGCAGTTGCGGGCCATAGCGGTCAACGGTCAGGCCGCTGGCGCCTTCCTGACTGCCATGGAACAGGCGGTAGCAGTCAGTGTTCTGGGCATGCAATTCGGCGATTAGGCCCTGGCGGGCGTCGAGGGCGGCGCGCAGCGCCTGATTCAAGAGGGACATGCACGTGGCCTTGGTTTGCGGACGTGCAGTTTATCAGTTCACGCCAGGGGAGGGGCCGTTGCAGCCCCTCCCGCTGTTATCAGCGTTCGATCGCCAGGGCTACACCCTGGCCGCCGCCGATGCACAAGGTGGCCAGGCCTTTGCTGACATCACGCTTGATCATCTCGTGCAGCAGGGTCACCAGCACCCGGCAACCCGAAGCACCGATCGGGTGGCCCAGGGCAATGGCGCCGCCGTTGACGTTGACCTTGCTGGCGTCCCAACCCAGCTCCTTGCCTACCGACAGGGCCTGGGCGGCAAAGGCTTCGTTGGCTTCGATCAGGTCGAGGTCGGCCAGATCCCAGCCGGCTTTTTCCAGGCAGCGGCGGGTGGCGCTGACCGGGCCGATGCCCATGATCGCAGGGTCGACACCGGCATTGGCGTAAGCCTTGATCCGCGCCAGGATCGGCAGGCCCAGTTGCTGGGCCTTGGCTGCACTCATCAGCATCACGGCGGCGGCACCGTCGTTGAGCGACGAAGCGTTACCGGCAGTGACAGTACCGTCTTTCTTGAAGGCCGGCTTGAGTTTGCCCAGCGATTCGGCAGTGGTGCCGGCACGTGGTTGTTCGTCAGTGGCGAAGGCAACCGGATCGCCCTTGCGCTGAGGAATCAGGATCGGGGTGATTTCGTCGACGAAGCGTCGGGCTTCGATGGCGGCAGCGGCTTTTTGCTGGGAGGCGGCGGCGAAGGCATCCTGGTCTTCACGGCTGATGCCGTACTTTTCCACCAGGTTCTCGGCGGTGATGCCCATGTGGTAGTCGTTGAAGGCATCCCACAGACCGTCACTGATCATGCTGTCGATCAGCGTGCTGTGGCCCATGCGCAAACCGGTACGGGCGCCGGGCATGACGTAGTTGGCCAGGCTCATGTTTTCCTGGCCGCCGGCGATGATCACTTCGGCGTCGCCGCAGCGGATGGCCTGGGTTGCCAGGTGCAGGGCCTTGAGGCCGGAGCCGCAGACTTTGTTCAGGGTCATGGCCGGTACCGCGTGGGGCAGGCCAGCCTTGATCGCGGCCTGGCGCGCAGGGTTTTGCCCGGCACCGGCGGTCAGCACCTGGCCGAGGATCACTTCATCGACCAGCTCGGCATCGATGCCGGTCAGGGTCAGCAGTTGGCGAATCACCGCAGCGCCGAGGTCAACGGCGGGAATGGCGGCCAGCGCTCCTTGGTAGCTACCGACAGCGGTTCGGGTGGCGGCAACGATAACAACATCTTGCATGGCGCGGGTCCTCACTATTATTCGATTTGGCGTCAGAACAGCACAGGCCCCTGCGGGGCCTTGATCAACCGTCATGGTGGCATAGATGCTCGGGGAATCGCTAATGGCGAACTGCTCGGTCGCCTTCAGTGGATACCCATGCGCCGCCGCGCTCGATGCGCCGAGCCGTCACGCATGGCCCAGCGCAGCACCGGGGCCGTGCTGTTGATACCCAGGCGAATAAGGCGCCGTTGCAAGGAATGTTGCTGCAGGTCCAGCATGGCGCTGGCCCAATCAGGCAGCAAATCGATACCCGCGCGCAACATCAGGCTACCCACCGGCTTGGCCAGACGGCTGGGCGCGGGGGCATCGAGCAATACCTGCACCACTTCCCGGCTTCGTTCATCGGCGTACAACTGCGGACGCATGGCCTGCAGGTAGTCGGTTACCTGCTGACGCGAGCGTGGTACATCCCGGGCCCCCAGGCGTTCGGCGATCAAGGCGATTTCGGCGTAGTAGGCATCCTGCTCGGCGAGGGGCAGGTTTGGATTGCGGTAGCGCAGGTGGGCGGCAAGAAAGCTGCTGACCTCGGCCACATGCACCCAGGTCAACAGCTCTGGGTCGCTGGCTGCATAGGGGCGCCCATCGGCAGCGCTACCGACGACTTGTAGATGGATGGTGCGGACTTTTTCGATCAGCCAGTTGGCATCGCCGGTGGCGCCGAAGGTGGTGCCGGAGATGAACTGGCTGGTGCGGCGCAGGCGTCCGAGCAGGTCCTGGCGAAAATTGGAGTGATCCCAGACCCCGGCCAGGGCCAGCGGATGCAGCAGTTGCAGGAGTAGAGCACTGATACCGCCCACCAGCATGCTCGGGAAGTCGCCGTGTACACGCCAGCTGATGCTGTCCGGGCCGAACAGGCCGGGGTCGCCCTTGGGGTTTTCCAGGTCCAGCTGCCCCAGGGACAAGCCGGTCAGGCTCATTACCTGGGTTTCGATACGGCGGCGAATCGCTTCCATGGTTACCTTGCGTGCGAGGCAGCCATGACCTGCTGCCGGTTATGTATTCAAACGTTTGTCGATCAGGCCCTGAACGACACTGGGGTCGGCCAGGGTCGACGTGTCGCCCAGGTTGTCCAGCTCGTTGCAGGCGATCTTGCGCAGGATGCGGCGCATGATCTTGCCGGAGCGGGTCTTGGGCAGTGCTGGCGCCCACTGGATCAGTTCCGGCTTGGCGAAGTTGCCGATTTCCTTGCTGACCAGGGCCAGCAGCTCCTGCTTGAGCGTGTCGTCCGGGTTCACCCCGTTCATCGGCGTGACAAAGGCATAGATGCCTTGCCCCTTGAGATCGTGAGGGTACCCGACTACCGCGGCCTCGGCGATGCTGTCGTGCAATACCAGCGCACTTTCGACTTCGGCGGTGCCGATGCGGTGCCCGGAAACGTTGATCACGTCATCGATGCGCCCGGTTATCCACAGGTCGCCGTCTTCATCGCGACGGGCGCCGTCGCCGGTGAAGTAGTAACCCGGCAGTGGCTTGAAGTAGGTGTCGATCATCCGTTGCGGGTCGCCATACACGCTGCGGATCTGCCCGGGCCAACTGGCCTTGATCGCCAGCATACCGCTGCCGGGGCCTTCGATGAGCTTGCCCTTGTCATCGAGCAGTACGGGTTGTACGCCGAACATTGGTTGGGTGGCGCAACCGGGTTTTATCCGCCGGCTGCTTACCAGCGGGCTGATCATGATGCCGCCGGTTTCGGTCTGCCACCAGGTATCGACAATCGGGCAGCGTTGCTCGCCCACCGCATTGAAATACCATTCCCAGGCCTCCGGGTTGATCGGTTCGCCGACGCTGCCGAGCAGGCGCAGGCTCTTGCGCGAAGTGTTCTGCAGCGGCCCATTACCATCACGCATCAAGGCGCGCAGGGCGGTGGGGGCGGTATAGAAAATGTTCACCTTGTGTTTGTCGACCACCTGCCAGAAACGCGAGGTGTCGGGGTAGTTGGGCACGCCTTCGAACATCAAGGTGATAGCACCATTGGCCAGCGGCCCGTAAACGATATAGCTGTGCCCGGTTACCCAGCCGACATCGGCGGTGCACCAGAACACTTCGCCGTCACGGTAATCGAATACGGTCTTGAAGGTCAGGGTGGCCTGCAGCAGGTAGCCGGCGGTGGTGTGCAGTACGCCTTTGGGTTTGCCGGTGCTGCCGGAGGTGTAGAGGATGAACAGTGGGTCTTCAGCGTCCATGGGTTCGGGCGGGCAGTCATCGCCGACCTGTCTGATCTCTTCGTGGTACCAGAGGTCGCGGCCTTCGCTCCAGGCGACCTGGCCGCTGGTGCGCTTGATCACCACCACCGTGCTGACATCCGGGCAACTGAGCAGCGCCTTGTCGACGTTGTTCTTCAGCGGTACGGTTTTGGCGCCGCGAATGCCTTCATCGGCAGTGATTACGGTGCGGCAATCGGCGTCGAGGATACGGTCACGCAGAGCATCGGGTGAGAAACCGCCGAACACCACTGAATGAATCGCACCGATGCGGCTGCAGGCGAGCATGGCGTAAGCGGCCTCGGGGACCATGGGCATGTAGATGCATACCCGATCACCTTTTTTGACCCCACGCTGCTTAAGCACATTGGCCAGGCGGCAGACATGCTGGTGCAGTTCACCGTAGGTGATGACGCTGGAGTCGGCAGGATTGTCGCCTTCACGGATGATCGCCGGCTGGTTGCCCCGTGTAGCCAGGTGGCGGTCGATGCAGTTGTAGCTGACATTAAGTTGGGCATCCTTGAACCAGCTGGCCTGGCCGGTCTTCATGTCACTGTGCTGGATGCTGCTCCAGGGCTTGATCCAGTCCAGGGCTTTGGCCTGTTCTGCCCAGAACACCTCAGGCTCTTCAATCGACTGGCGGTACAGACGCTGGTACTCGGCCTGGCTCAGGCGCGCCGCTTTGCTGACGGCATCGGCATGGGGATAGGCGCTGATATCGAACATGGCGGGGTCCTGTCCTGATTGTTTTTGTCAGGACAGTGTAGCCGCTACCCCTGGCTGTGTTCGTTCAGCCAGGGGTAACACGGGCGATCAACCGCGGTGACGGCTGCGGAAGAAGTTGATCAGGCCCTGGGTCGACGCGTCTTCGGCAGCTTCTTCGATACCACCGGTCAGGCGCTGGTAGACGCCCTTGCCGAGCTCTTTGCCCAGCTCCACGCCCCACTGGTCGAAGGCGTTGATACCCCAGATTACGCTCTGCACGAACACCTTGTGCTCGTACATCGCCACCAGCGCGCCGAGACGGCGTGGGCTGATGCGCTCGACCACCAGGGTGTTGCTCGGACGGTTGCCCGGGATCACCTTGTGTGGTGCCAGCTTCTGGATATCGGCTTCGCTCATGCCCTTGTCGCGCAGCTCGGCTTCGGCCTCGCTGCGGGTCTTGCCGAGCATCAGCGCCTGGCTCTGCGACAGGCAGTTGGCGTACAGCCATTGATGGTGGTCGGCAACCGGATTGAAGCTGACCACCGGAACAATGAAGTCGGCCGGGATCAGTTGGGTGCCCTGGTGCAGCAACTGATGGTAGGCATGCTGGCCGTTGCAGCCGACGCCACCCCAGATCACCGGACCGGTGTCATGGTTGACCGGTGTGCCATCCTGGCGAACGCTCTTGCCGTTGGATTCCATGTCCAGCTGTTGCAGGTGCTTGGTGATGTTACGCAGGTAGTGATCGTACGGCAGGATCGCGTGGCTCTGCGCACCCCAGAAGTTACCGTACCAGACGCCCAGCAGAGCCAGCAGCACCGGCATGTTCTGCTCGAACGGGGCGTTCTGGAAATGCTGGTCCATGGTGTAGGCGCCGGACAGCAGCTCTTTGAAGTTGGCGGTGCCGATGGCCAGGGCAATCGGCAGACCAATGGCCGACCACAGTGAGTAACGACCGCCGACCCAGTCCCACATCGGGAAGATGTTTTCTTCGCGGATGCCGAAGGCCACAGCGGCGGCCTTGTTGCTCGACACGGCGATGAAGTGCTTGTACAGCTCGGCTTCCGAGCCGCCCTGGGCCAGGTACCAGGCGCGAGCGGCCTGGGCGTTTTTCAGGGTTTCCAAGGTATTGAAGGATTTCGAGGAAACGATGAACAGGGTGGTTTCAGCGCGCAGTTTGGCCGACAGCTCATGGAACTCGCTGCCGTCGATATTGGCCAGGTAATGGCAGCGCACGCCGCGCTGGGCATAGGGCAGCAGCGCCTCGGAAACCAGCTCTGGGCCGAGGAACGAGCCACCGATACCAATGTTGACCACGTCGGTGATCGGCTTTTCGCTGTAGCCGCGCCACAGCCCGTCATGGATACGGCTAACCAGCTCGGTGACCTGGTTGAGGACTTTGTGCACCTCAGGCATCACGTTGGTGCCGTTGACACTCAATTTGTCGCCTACTGGCCGGCGCAGCGCGGTGTGCAGGGCCGGGCGGCCTTCGGAGGCGTTGAGAATTTCGCCGGCGAACAGTGCCTTGATTGCCTCTTGCAGGCCGACTTCATTGGCCAGATTGACCAGCAGGTCACGGCTTTGGCCGTTGATCAGGTTCTTCGAATAGTCGAGAAACAGTCCGCAGGTGCTCAGGGAAAACTGTTCGAAGCGCTTTGGCTCGGCATTGAATGCCTCGCGCATGCTGAAGTCCTGCATGGCTTCGCGGTGTTGCTGGAGCGCCTGCCAGGCGGGCAGAGCGGTGACATCATGGGGGGTGCGGTAATAAGCCATCGCTGCAGGTTTCCTTATTGCGTGAACTGCCTTGGACACTGAAACCAGCGTCCCGTTTGCAGGCTGATGCCAATTATAGGCATCAGCCCGGCTTACAGGGAGTGGGCTCGGCGGGCGACCTTGTTACTTGTCGTCGAGATTCAGGTGCAGGTTGTCGATCAGGCGGGTGGCACCGAGGTAGGCGGCGGCCAGGATCACCACATCGCGGTCTTCGGCGGTTGCCGGACGCAGACTCAGGGCCTGGCGGATTTCCAGGTAGTCAGGGCGGAAACCGGCGTTTTGCAGCTGTTGCTGACCGTTGGCGATCAACGCCGGGTAGTCGCGTTCACCCTGTTCGATGGCAGCAGCCATCTGGCTCAGCAGTCGATACAGCGCTGGCGCGATGGCACGTTGTTCTTCGTTCAGATAACCGTTGCGAGAGGACAGCGCCAGGCCATCCTCGGCACGCACGGTCGGTTCGCCAATGATCTGGATCGGCATGTTCAGATCGCGCACCAGGGCGCGGATCACCGCCAACTGCTGGAAGTCTTTCTGACCGAACACGGCCAGGTCCGGCTGGACCATGTTGAACAGCTTGCTGACCACTGTCGCCACACCTTCGAAGTGGCCTGGACGGCTGGCGCCACACAGGCCTTCGGACAGCTGTGCAACGTTGACGCGGGTCTGGCCGTCCATACCGTCGGGATACATCTCCTCGACGCTGGGGGCGAACAGCAGGTGGCATCCGGCCTGGAGCAGTTTCTCCTGGTCGGCTGCGAGAGTTCGCGGGTACTTGTCGAGGTCTTCGCTGGGGCCGAACTGCAGCGGGTTGACGAAGATACTGGCGACGACGAAATCGACGCGCTGTGCGGCCTTGGTCACCAGAGCGGCGTGGCCGCTGTGCAGGTTGCCCATGGTCGGTACGAAACCGATGCGCTTGCCTTCACTGCGTGCCCGCGCCACGGCGGCGCGCAATTCGCGGACGGTCTTGACTGTATTCATGCACTGAACCCGTGTTCGCTGCCTGGGAAGCTGACGTCCTTGACGGCTGTTACGTAAGCCTTGAGCGCACCCTGGATATCGCTCTGGCCGACCATGAAGTTTTTCACGAACTTCGGTACGCGTCCGGTCAGCGACAAGCCGAGCATGTCGTGCAGCACCAGTACCTGGCCATCGGTCGCACTGCCGGCACCGATACCGATCACCGGGATGCTCACCGCCTGGGTGATTTCCGCGGCAAGTTCGCTGGGTACGCATTCGAGCAGCAACATCGCCGCACCAGCTTGCTCCAGGGCAATGGCGTCGGCCCGCATCTGCCGCGCCTGGTTTTCCTGGCGGCCCTGGACCTTGTAGCCGCCGAGGATGTTCACGGTCTGCGGGGTCAGGCCCATATGCGCGCAAACCGGAACGCCACGTTCGGCCAGGAGGCGGATGGTTTCCGCGAGCCAGGCGGCGCCCTCGACTTTGACCATGTGCGCGCCCGCTTGCATCAGGGCGCCGCTGTTGGCGAAAGCCTGCTCAATAGTGGCACAGGCCATGAACGGCAAGTCAGCGAGGATCAATGCGCCTTCGTTGCCACGTTTGACGCAGGCGGTGTGATAAGCCATCTCGGCGTTGGTCACCGGCAAGGTACTGTCATGACCTTGCAGGACCATGCCCAGCGAATCTCCGACCAGCAGGATTTCCACGCCGGCACGGCTGGCAGCCTGGGCGAAGGTTGCGTCGTAGCAGGTCAGCATGGCTATTTTCTCACCCTTGGCCTTGAGGCTCTGCAGGGTGGTCAGGGTTACATCTGGCATGAAAAGGAATCCTCATTCAGGCGCTGTGAAAAACGACTGCGTACAACGCGTGTATTCATCTTCTGGAACAGCACATCATCGATCGTGGTGTTTTAATTGCGACCTGTTCCAGGCCTATATACGCCTTTTTGCGGCGCGCAGGCGCCACCGGACGCCTATAGTCGTGAGGGAGGGGGCTGAAGTCAATTACCCTGTTACCGCATTGTTACGAATGCACTGTTACAGGCGTTACCGCATGGGGGAACGCCCGGTTACAGGCGTTCCAGGCCGACGAACGGGCAATCTGCCAGCAGTTTGGCAAGGCTGCGCTGGTCGGCCAGCAGGAAGTCGGCCGGGACCAGTTCGGCCAGCGGGTAAAGGACGAACGGTCGCGCCTGCATGTGGTAATGCGGGACTTTCAGGCGCGGGATGTCGATCAGATGATCGCCGTACAGCAGGATATCCAGGTCCAGGGTGCGCGGGCCCCAGCGCTCCTTGCGTTCACGGCCCTGGGCGGCTTCGATGGCCTGCAGGCTGTCGAGCAGGTCCAGCGGCGCCAACGTGGTGTCCAGGGCGGCTACGGCATTGGTGTAGCGTGGCTGGCCGGGTGACAGCGATTCGCTGCTGTAGAAAGCCGAGGTCGCCGCCAGCGATGTGTCGGGCAGCTCACGCAACGCATCGATAGCACTGCGCAGTTGCTCCTGCGGTTCATCCAGATTACTGCCCAGGCCGATGTACACGCGCTCCATGTTTATTCGCCTGCGCCGCCATCGGCACGCTTGCGTTTGCTCGGGCTGCGCTTGCGTTTACGCGGGCCGGCAGAAGCGCCTTCATCGCGGCTGCCCAGGTCACGGATCATGTCGCGCCGCTCGCTGTCATTGCAGTCCTGATAGTCGGTCCACCATTGGCCCAGGCCATCGGTCTCCTCACCTGCGCTTTCACGCAGCAGCAGGAAGTCGTAACCGGCACGGAAGCGCGGGTTGTCGAGCAGCAGGTCGGCACGCTTGCCGCTGCGGCGTGGCAGGCGCTCCTGCATGTCCCAGATCTCGCGGATCGGCAGGGTGAAGCGTTTCGGAATCGCGATGCGCTGGCACTGTTCGCTGATCAGCTCGTGGGCGGCTTCGTTCATCGCCGGAATCGGCGGCATGCCACGGCTTTGCAGGCGCAGAGCACGACCCGGCAGGGCCGGCCAGAGCAGGGCGGCGAACAGGAAGGCAGGGGTTACCGGTTTGCCCTGTTTGATGCGCAGGTCGGTGTTGATCAATGCCTGGCTGATCAGGGTATGGGTGTAGGTCGGATGTTCTTCCAGGGCTTCGGCACTGGCCGGGAACAGCGGATCGAACAACTGCAGGTCAACCAGCATTTCGAAGGTGTCGGCGGCATGCCCGGAGAGGAACAGCTTGAGTGTTTCCTCGAACAGGCGGGCAGACGGGATCTCGCGCAGCATCGATGCCAGTTGGCGAATCGGCTGCACCGTGTGCTTCTCGATGCCGAAGTTCAGCTTGGCGGCGAAACGCACGGCGCGCAGCATCCGCACCGGGTCTTCCTGATAACGCTGGGTCGGGTCACCGATCAGGCGGATCAAACGATTGCGGATGTCGTGTACGCCATTGGCGTAGTCGAGGATGCGCTCGCTGACCGGATCGTAGTACAGGGCGTTGATGGTGAAGTCGCGGCGCTGCGCGTCTTCTTCCAGGGTGCCGTAGACATTGTCACGCAGGATGCGCCCGCTCTCGTTACGCGACGAGGTGTGGCTGTCTTCTGCTTCGCTTTCCGGGTGGTTGGCGCGGAAGGTGGCGACTTCGATGATTTCACGACCGAAATGGATGTGAACCAGCTTGAAACGGCGGCCGATGATGCGCGCATTGCGAAATTCGGCACGGACTTGTTCGGGGGTGGCGCTGGTGGCGACATCGAAGTCCTTGGGGGTGATACCCAGGAGTTGGTCGCGCACGCAGCCACCGACCAGGTAGGCCTGGTAGCCAGCATTTTGCAGGCGCTCAACGATACTCACCGCATGACGACTGAATTGGCCACGTTGCAGCGAGTGTTGACCGCTATTGATCACTTCAGGCGTGGTGCGCTTGTGGTGCGGGCCACGTACGGGAGGACGGAACGACTGGAACAGCTTCTTCAGCATGGGATGCACTGTTTGAAGGAATGTTCGGCCAAAAACGAAGAATGGCCGCATGATGGGCGGGGATTCTAGCATTTACTGGGAGGATGGTGTAGGCGCTAGCAAAGCGGGGGGTGATGCGGAGGGGAGAAACTACAAGGGGAGCCGAAGCTCCCCAAGAAAGTAGTTGCGTGCTCTTATTGTTTTTTTGCCGGGCTTCTTGTTTTTGTTGAGTGCCCTATCCACAAAACGCAAAGCTTGTGGACGATCTCCCTAACCGGGATTCAAGAGCAAACGGATTGCTTTGGTCGCTGAGGTTGCAATGATCATGCGATCCAACCAGTTCAGGCCCTGCTTGAGTGCAGTTTTTATTATTCTCTGCCTGGTTGTGGGGCAAGCCCCAAATACAACTCCTCTCCAAAAGAATCAGTTAGCTGCGCCTCCGCCGTCTTGTTCTTATTGTGCGTGAGCCGATTCGTCTTATTTTTATTGTCTTTTGCAGTGCTTGTTATTGTTCTTGTACCAAACATATAGCAGGTGCCGTGCCAACTTTTGCAAACCCCAGTAAAACAAGGGCTTGGAGCGATTTCACCGTGTTGTTGAGGCGAAAAAAAACCGGGGCTTCGTTACCGTAAGCCCCGGTTTTTGTTACGAGATTGTGGCGAGGTAACAGTTTTTTCACATTTGCCTGTGTTACCCCTTCGCACCTCGCTGACAGCTGAAAGGGATCAGCTATCGCTGGTGGCACCGCTCTTGCGCCGCGGAATGCCCAGGCGCTGGCGACGTTCCCACAGGCACTTGCGACTGACCCCGAGTTTGCGTGCCAGCTCGGTCTCGGTCATGTGGTCCTGATGTTCGAGGACGAAGTGCTGGAAGTAATCTTCCAGGGACAGGTCTTCGGTTGGTTCGTGGCTGGTATTGTTGGCTGTACTGCCATTGCCGGACAGGCTGGCGAACGGCTCGTCGTCTTCCAGGTCGCTCAGCTCGATATCGATGCCCAACAGGTCGGCAGAAATTTCCGGGCTCTCGCAGAGAATCACCGCACGCTCAACGGCGTTTTCCAGCTCACGGACGTTACCCGGCCAGGAGTAATGACGGATGGCCTGTTCGGCATCGTGGCCAAAGCGCAGGTCGTTACGGCCGACACGTGCGCTTTGGCGGGCGAGGAAGGCATTGGCGATTTCGTTGACGTCGGCGCCGCGCTCGCGCAGGGCAGGCAGCTTGAGGGCGATAACGTGCAGGCGGTAATAAAGGTCTTCGCGGAACTGGCCGATCTTGGCCAGGTTTTTCAGGTCGCGGTGAGTCGCAGCGATCAGGCGCACATCGACCTTTTGTGACTGCACCGAACCGACCCGGCGGATTTCGCCTTCCTGAAGCACCCGCAGCAGGCGAGCCTGGGCTTCCAGTGGCAATTCACCGATCTCGTCGAGGAACAGGGTGCCGCCGTCGGCAGCTTCGACCAGGCCGGCGCGACCGGCGCTGGCACCGGTGAAGGCGCCTTTCTCATGGCCGAACAGTTCCGACTCGATCAGGGTTTCCGGAATGGCCGCACAGTTCACCGAGATCATCGGTGCCTTGGCGCGGCGCGAGAGGTTGTGCAGGGCGCGGGCAACCAGCTCTTTACCGGTCCCTGACTCGCCCTGGATCAGCACATTCGAGTCAGTCGGGGCGACCTTGCGGATCTTGCCGTACAGGTCTTGCATCGGCGGGCAGGAGCCGATGATGCCGATCTCGCCATTGGCGGCATTGCTGCTGCCTTTGTCGGCGATGGCGGTCTTGCCGTTACCGCGTGCTTCGGCAGGCGCTGCTGGCGCGTTCTGGCGGTCACGCAGGATGCGCGCCACGGCCTGGAGCATTTCGTCATGATCGAAAGGCTTGGCGATGTAGTCCACCGCGCCCATCTTCATCGAATCGACGGCCGAGCGCAGGCTTGCGTAGCTGGTCATGATCAGCACCGGTGTGCCCTGGCCGAGCTTGATCAGTTCGGTACCCGGGGCGCCGGGCAGGCGCAGGTCACTGACAATCAGGTCGAAGGTGGCAATGCTGAAGCGCTCCTGTGCTTCCTGCACCGATCCGGCTTCGCTGACCTGATACTGGTTCCGTTCCAGTAGTCGACGCAGTGCCGAGCGGATGATGGTTTCGTCTTCGACGATCAGAATATGCGGCATTGATTCAATTCTCTCGACGGTCTCAGTTCACAGCGGACGTCGCTACGACATGGCGCGGCAGGGTGACTCGGATCCGAGTGCCACGCTGGCTCTGGGTATCGGCCGGGCTGTCGATGGTGATTTGTCCATAATGCTCTTCCACGATGGAATAGACCAGAGCAAGCCCCAGTCCGGTACCTTCGCCCGGGTCCTTGGTAGTGAAGAAGGGTTCGAACAGACGATCCATGATGTTTTTCGGAATACCGCTGCCTTCGTCCTCGACGATCAGATCAACGGTATGCTCGCTCGCTTCACTCTTGACCCGCACGGCACTGCCGGGTGGTGAGGCGTCGCGGGCGTTGGAAAGCAAGTTGATCAGGACCTGGGCCAGGCGTTGCGGGTCGCCATCGACCCAGTGCTCGGGGTCGCACAGGTTGAAGAACTGTACTTCGAAATTGCGCCGGTTCAAGGCCAGCAGGCCGATGGCGTCCTGCGCCACTTCGGCCAGGCATACGGGCTCGTCGCTGTGCTGATGGCTGCCGGCGTGGGCAAAGCTCATCAGTGACTGAACGATGCGGGAAATGCGCTTGGTCTGCTCAAGGATCTGGCTGCTCAACTCGGTGATCTCGCCATCTTCCTCGCGTTCTTCGCGCAGGTTCTGCGCCAGGCAAGCGATGCCGGTGACCGGGTTGCCGATCTCGTGGGCTACCCCGGCCGCCAGGCGACCGATACTGGCCAGGCGTTCGGAGTGCACCAGCTTGTCTTCCAGAGCCTGGGTCTCGGTGAGGTCTTCGACCAGCACCACCAGGCCACTGTTGCCCGGCGCCAGGGGTTCGTCAATGGCGGCTTTGTGCAGGTTCAGCCAGCGGGTCTGGCCGTCCAGGCCCAGGCGCTGCTTGTGCAGGTGTTCATCGGGAATGTTGGTGAAGCCCAGCAGCAGGCCACGCCAAGGTTCGCTGATGGTGGTCAGGCGTGAGCCGACCACACGCTTGGCGGGAATGCCGGTGAGCTCTTCCATGGCCTTGTTCCACATCAGGATCTCCTGATCCTTGGCCAGCGAGCAGACACCCATGGGCAGCTCCTGCAGGGTCTGGCGATGGTAGCGGCGCAGGGCATCGAGCTCGGCAGCAAGGCCGGTGAGGCGCGAGTGGTAGTCTTCCAGGCGGCTTTCGATGAAGTGGATATCTTCAGTGACGTAGTTTTCGTTACCCGACTTGTAAGGAAGGAAGGTCTCGACCATGTCCTGAGCCACACTCGGCCCCATCAGCCCCGACAGATTGGCTTCGATACGGTCGCGCAGGCGGCGCAAGGCGTAGGGACGGCGTTCGTCGAAAGGCAGGTAGAGATCACGCAGGGCCTGTTCGACTTCCTTCTGTGCGGCCTTTGCCCCCAGCGGCTTGGCCAGTTGCGTGGCGAACTCCTGCGGCGAGGCGGCATGCAGTTCGCGGCGTTGCGGACGGCGCACGTTATCCACCGCACAGGCTTCGGCGGCGCTGACTTCTTCACTGCTGGCGTTGGTGAACAGCGAAATCAGGGTGAACAGCAACACGTTCGCCGCCAGCGAGGCAATGGCCGCCATGTGCCAACTGGTGTCGTCGAGCACATAGATCATGTTCAGCAACGGGATGTAGAAACCCTGCAGGTTGCCCACCAGTGGCAGCAACATGGTCACCATCCACACCAGGATCCCGGCCAGCAAACCGGCAATGAAGCCGCGACGGTTGGCGGTCGGCCAGTACAGTACCGAGAGTACGCCCGGCAGGAACTGCAGGGTGGCGACAAAGGCGACGATGCCGAGGTTGGCCAGGTCTTGCTGGCTGCCAAGGGTCAGGTAGAAGCCGAAACCGGCGGCGATGATCGCGACAATCAGCGCGCGGCGGGTCCATTTCAGCCAGCGATAGATATTGCCCTCGGCCGGAGGCTGGTACAGCGGCAGCACCAGGTGGTTCAGGGCCATGCCCGAGAGGGCGAGGGTGGTAACGATGATCAAGCCGCTGGAGGCTGACAGCCCACCCACATAAGCGAGTAGTGCCAGCGCCTGGTTGTTGGCGGCGATCCCCAGGCCCAGGGTGAAGTATTCCGGGCTGGTGCTGGCGCCCATCTTCAAGCCCGCCCAGAGGATCAAAGGCACAGCCAGGCTCATCAGCAGCAGGAACAGTGGCAAGCCCCAACTGGCGCTGACCAGCGAGCGCGGGTTGAGGTTTTCGGTGAAGGCCATGTGGTACATGTGCGGCATGACGATGGCCGAGGCGAAAAACACCAGCAGCAGGGTCCGCCATGGGCCTTCCTGCAATGGTGTGTGCAGGGCGGCCAGGGCGGTCTGGTTCTGCAGCAGCCACACTTCCAGCTGATGCGGCCCGCCGAATACTCCGTACAGCGCGTACAAGCCAATGCCGCCCAGGGCCAGCAGCTTGATCACCGACTCAAAGGCAATGGCGAACACCAGGCCTTCGTGTTTTTCTCGGGTAGCGATATGCCGGGAGCCGAAAAAGATGGTGAACAAGGTAATCAAGGCACAGAAGGCCATGGCCACCCGCGCTTTGACCGGCTCGCCGGTGAGGATGCTGATCGAGTCGGCCACCGCCTGGATCTGCAGGGCCAGCAACGGCAGGACGCCGATCAGCATGAACACCGTGGTCAACGCCCCGGCCCAAGTGCTGCGAAAGCGGAAGGCAATCAGGTCGGCCAGTGACGACAGCTGATAAGTGCGGGTGATCTTCAGAATCGGGTAAAGCAGCACCGGCGCCAGCAGGAAAGCCCCGGAAACCCCCAGGTAACAGGCCAGAAAGCCGTACCCGTACTGGTAGGCCAGGCCGACCGAGCCGTAAAACGCCCAGGCACTGGCATAGACACCCAGCGACAGGGTGTAGGTCAGGGGGTGGCGAATGATTGCACGCGGGATCATGCCGCGTTCGCTGATCCAGGCCACGCCGAACAGCACCAGCAGGTAGGCGGCGCTGATCAGGATCATCTGGGTCAGGCTAAAGCTCATCGGCATCACGTTGGCTCTGCAGGATAAAGGTCACGACGATCAGGATCAGCCAGAGCAGGTAAGGGCGATACCAGGCTCCGGTAGGCTCGATCCACCAGTCCATGATGGCCGGGGAGAACAGATAGATCCCCACGACCAGAAGCAGGACCAAACGATAGATATACATGCTGGCCTCAAAGGTTAGGGCGCTGCTGCTTGGACTTATTATTGGCGCAAATGGCTGCGGCGATGGTAACGGATGGGCTGACGGCTGCAAACGTCCTTGCACGTTTTAGCCAAAGATTTGAATTTATTGGGCTTTCTGTCTATCGGCAAGGGTCAGGCCAGTTGCGCCTCGGCCAGGGTTCGACTGCGTGGGATCGCACTGCTCGACCAGTGTCGGGTGGCATGGGCCAGTACTTCGCCGGGCCGGGCCTGTTCCATCGCTGTGTCGGTGGTTTGGCCCAGGGCCCGCAGGGCCCGCAGGAGCAGCGGCGTGGCTTGCTCGGCGGGTAACGGCGCGGAACGGTAGCTCTTGCCCAGCTTATGCCCATCAGGCTGGGTAATCAGCGGCACATGTAGATAACGCGGTTGCGACAGCCCCAGCAGTTCCTGCAGATAAAGCTGGCGCGGGGTGTTATCCAGCAGATCGGCGCCGCGTACGATGTCGGTCACCCCTTGCCAGGCATCGTCCAGCACCACCGCCAGTTGATAGGCATAGAGCCCGTCGCGACGACGAATGACGAAATCACCCACCTCACGGCCCAGGTGTTGTTCGAAAGGGCCCTGGACACGGTCTTCGAAACGGTAGGTCAGCTCCGGCACGCGCAGGCGGATGGCGGCGTCCTGTTGAGCATGGCCGGCATTGCGGCACAGACCGGGGTAAATGCCGTTGTAACCCTCCAGTTGCTTGCGCGAACAGGTGCAGGCATAAGCCAGGCCCTGGCGGAACAGACGCTCGACGATTTCGGCGTAGGCCTCATGGCGCTGACTCTGGTAGACCACCTCGCCATCCCACTCCAGGCCGTAGCTTTCCAGGGTGTGCAGGATTGCCGCCTGAGCGCCGGGGGCTTCGCGGGGAGGGTCGATATCTTCCATGCGCAGCAGCCACTGGCCGCCAGCCGCGCGGGCATCAAGCCAGGAGGCGAGCGCAGCGACCAACGAACCGAAGTGCAGGAATCCGCTTGGGGTGGGGGCGAAACGCCCGATGTAGCGAGGGTTGTTCATACTCATCAATGCAGGTACTGGGCAATCGTCGCAGCCATAAATGAAGCGGGGCGCCTTGAGCGCCCCGTTCTGGTCAGATCAAGCTTTGCCGACCTGTTTTTCCTTGATTTCCGCCAGCGTCTTGCAGTCGTAGCACAGGTCTGCAGTCGGACGGGCCTCCAGGCGACGAATACCGATTTCCACGCCGCAGCTTTCGCACCAGCCGTACTCTTCGTCTTCGATCAACTGCAAGGTTTTGTCGATTTTCTTGATCAGCTTGCGTTCGCGGTCGCGATTACGCAGCTCCAGGGCGAACTCTTCTTCCTGACTGGCGCGATCGGCCGGGTCAGGGAAGTTGGCTGCCTCGTCTTTCATGTGGTCCACAGTCTTGTCCACGCCTTCCATCAACTCTTGCTTCCATTTGTGCAGGAGTTTGGTGAAGTGCGCGCGCATGGGGACACCCATGTACTCCTCACCCTTGGATTCTTTATAGGGTTCGAAGCCGCGAACGAGTTGACTTTGTTGCTTTTCTTGGGTGGACATGAATAGACCGCCTCTCACTCTTCTAATCCATTGCGCAGGCTGCTCCATCTCCGGCGCCCGCCGGCCCTGCGACTGCGAGCCGCCGAACTTACCAGATCGAATCGGGGCGCGCTACTCCCGGTGTCTTCGTGGTTGACAGCAGGTTTAGCCACACGTTCGCTTCAGCACACGGGTAGAATCATCATTCTAGACCTATTTGAGAGAAGGTTGATGGCCCAGTCCTACAGTGCGCGCAGCCGCGCCATAGAACCGTTCCACGTCATGGCCCTGCTGGCCCGCGCCAACGAGCTGCAAGCCAGCGGCCGTGATGTGATTCACCTGGAAATCGGCGAGCCGGACTTCACCACCGCCGCGCCGATCGTCGAGGCTGGCCAGGCTGCCCTGGCCGCCGGGCATACCCGCTACACCGCGGCGCGAGGTGTGCCGGCGCTGCGTGAGGCGATTGCCGGCTTTTACCAGCAGCGCTATGGCCTGAGCATCGACCCCGAACGAATCCTCATCACGCCGGGTGGCTCCGGTGCCTTGCTGCTGGCCAGCAGTTTGCTGGTGGATCCGGGCAAGCACTGGCTGCTGGCGGATCCCGGCTACCCGTGCAACCGGCACTTTTTGCGTTTGGTCGAAGGTGGCGCGCAGCTGGTACCGGTAGGCCCCGAGGTCAACTATCAACTGACCGCTGACCTGGTCGAGCGCTATTGGGATCAGGACACCGTCGGCGCACTGGTGGCGTCGCCGGCCAACCCGACCGGCACCGTGCTTGACCGTAGCGAGTTGGCCAACCTGTCGGCGGCAACCCGCGCTCACAATGGGCATCTGGTGGTCGATGAGATCTACCACGGGCTGACCTACGGCATGGATGCAGCCAGCGTTCTGGAAGTCGATGACCATGCCTTCGTCCTGAACAGCTTTTCCAAATATTTCGGGATGACCGGTTGGCGTCTCGGCTGGCTGGTGGCGCCACCGGCAGCGGTCAGAGACCTGGAAAAACTGGCACAGAATCTCTACATCAGCGCCCCGAGCATGGCTCAACAGGCTGCTCTGGCCTGTTTTCAGCCACAGACGTTGGCGATTCTGGAAGAGCGTCGTGCCGAATTCGGCCGTCGTCGTGACTTCCTGTTACCAGCTCTGCGTGAACTGGGCTTCAAGATTGCCGTCGAGCCGCAGGGGGCTTTTTATCTATACGCCGATATCAGCGCCTTTGGCGGTGATGCCTTCGCCTTCTGCCAGCATTTCCTCGAAACCGAGCATGTTGCCTTTACGCCGGGCCTGGACTTCGGTCGCCACCAGGCCGGGCATCACGTGCGGTTTGCCTACACCCAGAGCCTGCCACGCCTGCAGGAAGCGGTGGAGCGGATTGCCCGGGGTCTGCGGAGCTGGCAAGGCTGATGCGTTTTTCTCCAGCCCTGGAAACTGCGCGACTGCTGCGTCGCTACAAGCGCTTTCTGGCCGATATTGAACTGGCCAGTGGCGAACAGATCACCATTCATTGTCCCAATACCGGCTCGATGCTCAATTGCATGGTCGAAGGGGGGCAGGTCTGGTTCAGTCGTTCCAATGATCCCAAACGCAAGTTGCCTGGCACCTGGGAAATCAGTGAGACGCCACAAGGGCGTCTGGCCTGCGTGAATACCGGGCGGGCCAATGCGCTGGTCGAGGAAGCCCTGCACGCCGGAATCATCAGCGAACTGGCAGGTTTTACCGGGCTCAGGCGCGAAGTGGCCTACGGCGAGGAGCGTAGCCGAGTGGACTTTCGCCTGGAGTTTGCCGATGGGCCGGCTTATGTCGAGGTCAAGAGCGTGACCCTGGGTTTTGAAGGTTCAGCCGTTGCGGCTTTCCCCGATGCGGTCACCCAGCGGGGCGCCAAGCACCTGCGCGAACTGGCGGCGCTGGCTCGCCAGGGTGTGCGGGCGGTGCAACTGTACTGCGTGAATCTCAGCGCTATCGAAGCTGTGCGGCCAGCCGAGGAAATCGATGCGGCCTACGCGCAAGCGTTGCGCACCGCAGTGGCCGATGGTGTCGAGGTTCTGGCCTATGGTACGTGCGTTGATGGCGAGCAGGTCTACATCGACAGGGCTTTGCCGGTACTGCTTACGCCATGAGCCAGATGCCCTGGCTGTCTTCAAGGCAGTCCAGGGCGGTCAGTTGCTCCCCGGCGCAGGGGCCGGTCACGCATTCCCCGGACTCGATCAGAAACAGGGCGCCATGCCGGCCACAGGCGATCAGGCTAGCGCTGCTGTCGAGAAACTGATCGGGCTCCCAGTTCAGCGGGATGCCGCGGTGCGGGCAGCGGTTGCGGTACAGGTAGACCCGGCCTGCGCGGCGCACGGCAAACACGGCGGTGTCGCCAACGCTGAAGCCACGACTGCGGCCTTCGCCTAATTGGTCGGATAAGCAGAGAAAATGCATAGCAGGGAGTTACCTGGAGTCACTGTTGGTTTGACGCTATCAAACGATACCAACTCCGGGCAAAAAAAAGACCCGGCAAAGAGCCGGGTCAATAACCGTGATTAGCCTGATGAGGAGATAATCTGAGAGTCCGAACCAGGGGCTTTCAGGTTACCCAACCAGTCTCGCGACCAGTTGTGATAATCATAACGATTCTCATTACGGTGTCAACCGTCGCTACTCAATATTCTCAATTATTTTTCTGAACGGGTTTGGCATCGAGTTGCTGGTTCAGGGCTTCCTTGCGGTCGGCCGGAATGTCATTCCAGTGCACGTCGAGCAAGGCGCCTTCAATCGCGTAGAGCAATACCTTCGAGGCCCGGAAACCACGGGTGCGCACCGCCTTGTAGGCGTTTACCGCACCCAGCCGGCGCAGATCCGAAGCACTGTGGATGCCGACCGCATGCAGCCACTGCGCGGAAGTCTTGCCAAGGTTTTTCAGATGCTGGAGTTCATCGTTCATCAAGCCTCCTTGCGACGGCTGAACGGGTCTTGTGGAGGAATCGCTGGCAGGTCAATGAGCAGTGTAGCGGCACTTGGGAAATACGCGGCGTTTTGCCATCGGGCTGCCGACAAGTAGCCGAAAGAAGCCCGCCAGGCCACTGCTGGCGGGGCTTTAGCGGAAAAATCAGCGAGTGCGATAGCGCAGTCGAGTGCCGAAATTGACCGACATGAGAATTTCGTCGGCGCTCAGTTCACTGGGGAAGTAGGTACCGGAGATCTGTGCATGGGCCAGGCTTGCGCCTTCGAGTCCATTGTGGCGCAGGTCGAGGCCGCGCAGATCGGCGGCGCGGAAGTAGGCATCGGTAAAATCGATTCCGCTGGTGTCCAGCTCCCGCAGGTCGAGGCCGCGGAAATCGCCACCGCGAAAGTCGATACTGACGTCCCTGGGTTTTTCGCGGTTGAAGCTGGCGATCTGTTCGTCATGCACCAGCGCATACAGTGCGCTGTCCAGTTGCCGTGGCTGATTCATGAAGGCGCCTCCTTGTTTGCACTTATGGTGACACTATAGTGCCATCACTGCGGAGGCGCCGGAGATCAGGCGTGAAGTGTCGACTGCTTCACGTCCTGAGGCATATCAGAGCCCGGGAAGGCGCTGACGGATCTGCTTGACCAGCAGATCGAGGCTGCCGCTCTCGTTGGTTTCGACGCGCTTGCTTTGCAGCAGTTCTTCGCTAGTCAGTGGCTCACGACTGGCCAGTTGGGCTTCGACCACTTCCAGCGTTGCATCGGAAGGATCATTTTTGTCGGCCTGACGCTGTGCCAGCCAGCTGGCGATAACCGCTTGTGGGGCATTGCAGTCGAGGATCAGGAAAGGCACCCCGGTCTCGCTGGCAACGCCGGCCGCCGCCTGACGCTGAGCCTGCTTGAGGTAGGTGGCGTCAATGACCACCGGGAAACCGGCACGCAGTATGGTTTCGGCCAGATTGTGCAGGCGGGCATAGGTGGCCTGGCTGGCATCGTTGTTATAGATACCTTGCTGCAGCTGACCGGCATCGCCTGCCTGCTGCTCGCCGAACATACGCTTGCGCTCTACATCCGAGCGCAAACGGATCGCGCCCAGGGCATCGACCAGGCGCATCGCCACATGGCTCTTGCCCACCGCGGAAACACCGTGGGTGATGGCCAGGAAGCGCGAGGGAATGGCGCTGTAGCTTTCGGCCAGGTTGGCATAGTTGCGGTAGGTGCGCAGGGTGGTGGCACGCTGCACGGCATCGGCATTGGCCGGCATGCTGAACAGGGCGACCTTGGCCCGGACCAGGGCGCGGTAAGCCTTGTAGAAATTCAGCAGCTCGAGGCCTGCATAGTCGCCGGTCAGTTCCAGGTACTGGCTGATGAAGCGCCGTGACAGCGACTTCAGGCCACGGTCTTCAAGGTCCATGGCCAGGAACGCGGTATCGGCGTAGACGTCGGTCAGGCGGAAGGGCTCGTTGAATTCGATGCAGTCGAAGATGACTACCTTGCCGTCGATCAGGGTGGCGTTGCCCAGGTGGATGTCACCGTGGCACTCACGAATGAAACCTTCAGCCTTGCGTGCCTCGAGCAGGCCGTGAAGGCGCTTGAAGCTGTCCTGGGCCCAGGCCTGCAGGGCATCGAGTTGCTGCAGGTCGGCTTTGTCGCTGAGAAACGGGCGAATCTGCTCGAAGTTCTGCTCCACCGGCGCCATGACGCTGTCCGGGGTACCCAGTGGATGCTCCACCGAGACCTTGGGTGCCTGCAGGTGGAACTCGGCGATCTGTCGCGCCATCTGGTCGATGTGTTCGGCGGTCAGTTCACCGTTGGCTTGCAGGGTGCTGAGCATCTGGTTCTGCGGGAACTGGCGCATTTTCAGCGCGTACTCGATCGCTTCGCCTTCGCCACCCAGTTGCGGCGCTTCGGCGCTACCGGTGATCGACAGGACGTCCAGGTACAGGCCTTCGGTCAGGCGCTGGTTAAGGCGCAATTCTTCGTTGCAGAAGTGCTTTCGTGCGGACAGTTCGGTGAAATCGAGGAAGCCGAAATTCATCGGCTTCTTGATCTTGTAGGCATAGTCGCCAGTCAGCAGTACCCAGGAGATATGGGTCTCGATGAGCTGAAACTCCTTCACCGGGTGAGGGAACAGGGCGGGGTTCTGCAGCGCGGTGATCAAGGCTTGGCTCACGGGCGATCCTTCTGGGTCTTGGTGATTTCGAGTGGGCCATTATGGCGGTAAGCGAGGCTGCTGCAAACCGCCGGAGGGCGCCTGTCGAGGATCAATAAAGTGCGTATAATCCGCCGCCATGACTCGTACCCGATCCCCCCGTACCGCTAAAAAACGCCCGTCTGGCCGCTCGCGCGCCTGGCTGGGCTGGGCCATCAAGCTCAGCCTGGTTGGCCTTGTGGTGCTGGCCGGCTTTGCCATTTACCTCGATGCTGTGGTCCAGGAGAAGTTCTCCGGCAAGCGCTGGACCATCCCGGCCAAGGTGTATGCCCGGCCGCTGGAGCTGTTCGTCGGGCAGAAACTGAGCAAAAACGACTTCCTCATCGAACTCGATGCCCTGGGCTATCGCCGTGAAAGCGTTGCCAACGGCCCGGGCGCCGCTGCGGTCAGCGGCAATACCGTCGACCTCAATACCCGTGGCTTCCAGTTCTATGAAGGCATGGAGCAGGCGCAAGCGGTGCGTGTGCGTTTCTCCGGCGACTATGTGGCGGGTTTGAGTGGCATCAATGGTTCCAAGCTCGATGTGGTTCGCTTGGAGCCGCTGATGATCGGCGGGCTGTACCCGAAGAACCTGGAAGACCGCATCCTGATCAAACTTGATCAGGTGCCGCCGTACCTGCTGGAAACCCTGGTGGCCGTGGAGGACCGCGACTTCTACAATCACTTTGGCGTATCGCCGAAGTCGATTGCCCGTGCGGTCTGGGTCAACACTTCGTCGGGGGCCATGCGTCAGGGCGGCAGTACCTTGACCCAGCAACTGGTCAAAAACTTCTACCTGACCAACGAGCGTAGCCTCAGTCGTAAGCTGACCGAGGCCATGATGGCCTTGCTGCTGGAACTGCACTACGACAAGCGCGAGATCCTTGAGGCTTACCTCAACGAGGTATTCGTCGGTCAGGATGGTCAACGTGCGGTGCACGGTTTTGGCCTGGCCAGCCAGTTCTTCTTCAGCCAGCCGCTGTCGGAACTGAAGCTGCATCAGGTGGCGCTGCTGGTGGGTATGGTCAAGGGACCGTCCTACTACAATCCACGGCGTTACCCGGACCGCGCCACCGTGCGGCGTAACCTGGTACTGGACCTGTTGGCCGAGCAGGGCGTGGCCACGCCAGAAGCCGTTGCCGCGGCGAAGAAAATGCCGCTGGGCGTGACCAAGCGCGGCAGCCTGGCTGACAGCTCGTTCCCCGGTTTCCTTGATCTGGTCAAACGTCAGTTGCGCCAGGACTACCGTGACGAAGACTTGACCGAAGAAGGCCTGCGTATCTTCACCAGCTTTGACCCGATCCTGCAGATGAAGTCCGAATCGGCCATGTCCGAGACCTTCAAGCGCCTGGCCGGACGCAAAGGTGCTGACGAGGTCGAGGCGGCGATGGTGGTGACCAACCCTGAAACCGGTGAGGTACAGGCGTTGATCGGCAGCCGTCAGGCAGGATTTGCCGGTTTCAACCGAGCGATTGACGCCGTGCGGCCGATCGGCTCGCTGGTCAAGCCGGCGGTCTACCTGACGGCGCTGGAAAAGCCGAGCCAATACACCCTGACCAGTTGGGTGCAGGACGAACCGTTCTCGGTCAAAGGTGGCGATGGCCAGGTTTGGCGGCCGCAGAACTATGACCGCCGCTCCCATGGCACCGTTTATCTGTACCAGGGCCTGGCCAACTCCTACAACCTGTCGACGGCCAAGCTCGGCCTGGAACTGGGCGTGCCGAATGTGCTCAAAACCATTGGGCGCCTGGGTGTGAATGTCGATTGGCCGGCCTTCCCGTCGATGCTGCTGGGTGCCGGCGGGATGTCGCCGATGCAGGTTGCGACCATGTACCAGACCCTGGCCAACGGTGGTTTCAATACGCCAATGCGCGGCATCCGCAGTGTACTGACCGCCGAGGGCGAACCGCTCAAGCGTTATCCGTTCCAGATCCAGCAGAGCTTCGATCCGGGTGCGATCTATCTGGTCCAGAACGCCATGCAGCGGGTGATGCGCGAAGGCACCGGCCGCTCGGTCTACAGTGTATTGCCAAGTTCGTTGAACCTGGCGGGCAAAACCGGTACCAGTAACGATTCGCGTGACAGCTGGTTCGCAGGTTTCAGCCAGGATCTGCTGGCGGTGGTCTGGCTCGGTCGGGACGATAATGGCAAGACGCCGTTCACCGGTGCCACCGGTGCACTGCAGGTCTGGACCAGTTTCATGCGCAAGGCCGATCCGTTGCCGCTGGACATGCCGTTACCTGACAACGTGGTCCAGGCCTGGATTGACCCACACTCCGGGCAGGGCTCCGACAGCAGTTGCCCGGGCGCAGTACAGATGCCGTATATTCGCGGCAGTGAGCCGCCTGCCGGCGCCGCCTGTGGCGGCACGCAGGATCCCGCCGAGTCCGTCATGGACTGGGTCAAGGGCTGGATGAATTAAGCAAAGAGGGTGTGAAGTGAACAAGTGGTGGTTTCCTGCCTTGACGGCACTGGCTTTGCTCAACGGTTGCGCCAACGTTCAGCGTGGCTCGATTCCCGTGGTCGACTCGAGCACGCGCGTGTCCAATAGCGAACGGGTCACGGCCAGCCGTGGTGCCCAGGTCAACGCCGGTACTCGTCAGGCCCAGGCCGTGCCGCAGGACTCCGGTGTCACCGTGATGGTCCCGCAGGGCGCGGGTGCGGCACCGATCCAGACATTCCCGGCTTCGACGGCGGCTGCGCCGATCAGCACCGGTCCGATTACACCGGGGCCAAGCAGTTCGGTGCCATTCGATAGCGGTTCGACCAATGCCGGCAGTTACACCATGCCGAGCACCAGCGCTCCGAGCGCACCTAGCGGCATCCCACGCAGCGGCGCGGTCAGTGGTGGCCTGTCGGCTGACGAACAGCTTGACGGCCCGGTGCTGGCGCTGCTGACCACTGCCCAGCAACAGCAGGGCAGCGGTGATTACAACGGTGCCTCGTCGAGCCTGGAGCGTGCCCAGCGTATCGCCCCTCGCGAGCCGCAGGTGCTTTACCGTCTGGCCCAGGTACGCCTGGCTCAGGGCGATGCAGCGCAATCGGAACAGCTTGCCCGCCGTGCGCTGACCTATGCCAACGGCCGCCCCGACCTGCAAGCAGGCCTGTGGGGTATCATTGCCCAGGCACGCGAGAAGCAGGGCGACTCGGCAGGTGCAGCGCTGGCGCGGCAGAAAGCCCAGGTCAACCTGTAATGGACCCGCGCATTCTGGATATCGCCGATCACCTGTTGCTGATCGAGCACGAGCTGCACGCCCAGGGTTGGTGGAGTGACACTGCGCCCAGTGCCCAGGCACTGGCCAGCACGGTGCCTTTTGCTGTCGACAGCATGAACTTCGATCAGTGGCTGCAGTGGATTTTCCTGCCGAAAATGAAAGAGATTCTCGAGAAGGGCCTGGCGCTGCCAAACGCCTCCGGGATCCTGGTCATGGCTGAAACGGTTTATGCCGATCGCCCGGAGCAAAGCCGCGAGCTACGCAGGCTGCTAGCAGAGTTTGACCAATTGATCAGTCCATCTGCCTGAATTTCCCTCTTTTCACCCTTGGAGCCACAGTTTGTGGCTCTTTTTGTTTGTAATGTTGGTTTTTCTGCTGCTGTCGCTAGCATTAGTGGTGGCTGTAGTTCGTCCTTGCGCTAAATTGGCAATAATTTTTCTTGACTTGCGCGCGCCGAAAAAGAAGAATCCAGATTCCGCTGTAGAGGGACTGCCAGAAGCAGACCCGCTAAGCAGATCATGAGGCGCACACCCGCGCCGACCTGTTACACCCCGCAACGCGTTACCTCGCGCTGGGTGGGAAAACCCCGCAACACTTTGGGGCGCTCCCAATACTTGCTCAGTCAGTGCTGACGTAGTCGGCGATTCCGTCGCTCATGCTCTGCTTGGCAGTAAACCTATTAAGACCCGTCCACCGTGGGCGGTATTCTGGCGTTTTAGAGGTGAACAACGTGGAGCTTTTATCTGGCGCTGAGATGGTCGTCCGCTTTTTGCGTGACGAAGGCGTTAAGCACATCTACGGGTACCCTGGTGGTGCTCTCCTGCATGTTTACGATGCCCTGTTCAAAGAACCGGAAGTAAGCCACATCCTGGTTCGTCACGAGCAGGCGGCTACCCATATGGCGGACGGTTACGCCCGTGCCACCGGCAAGGCCGGCGTGGTACTGGTAACCTCCGGTCCGGGCGCAACCAATGCCATTACCGGTATTGCCACTGCGTACATGGACTCCATTCCGATGGTTATCCTTTCCGGCCAGGTGCCTAGCACCATGGTAGGTACCGATGCCTTCCAGGAAACCGACATGATCGGTATTTCCCGGCCGATCGTGAAGCACAGCTTCATGATCAAACATGCATCGGAAATCCCGGAAGTACTGAAAAAAGCCTTCTACCTGGCGCAGTCTGGTCGCCCGGGTCCGGTGGTGGTCGATATCCCGAAAGACATGACCAACCCGGCGGAAAAGTTCGAATACGTCTACCCGAAAAAGGTCAAGCTGCGCTCATACAGCCCGGCTGTCCGTGGTCACTCGGGGCAGATCCGCAAAGCAGCTGAAATGCTCCTGGCTGCCAAGCGCCCGGTGGTTTACGCCGGTGGCGGCGTGATCCTCGGTGGCGGCTCGGCTGCCCTGACCGAGATCGCGCAGATGCTCAATCTGCCAGTCACCAATACCCTGATGGGGCTGGGTGGCTATCCGGGTACCGATCGCCAGTTCCTCGGCATGCTCGGTATGCACGGCAGCTACACCGCCAACCTGGCCATGCACCACGCCGATGTGATTTTCGCCGTCGGTGCGCGCTTTGACGACCGTGTGGTCAACGGTCCGGCCAAGTTCTGCCCGAACGCCAAGGTTATCCACATCGATATCGATCCGGCATCGATCTCCAAGACCATCAAGGCCGACGTGCCGATTGTTGGTCCGGTCGAGAGCGTCCTGACCGAAATGGTTGCGACCCTGCGCGAAATCGGCGAGCAGCCGGAAAAAGCTGCGATGGATGCCTGGTGGAAGCAGATCGAAGAGTGGCGCGGTGATCGTGACATGTTCCCTTATGACAAGGGCGACGGTAACGTCATCAAGCCGCAGACCGTGATCGAGACCCTCTGCGAAGTGACCAAGGGCGATGCCTTCATCACTTCCGATGTCGGTCAGCACCAGATGTTCGCGGCGCAGTACTACCGCTTCAACAAACCCAATCGCTGGATCAACTCCGGTGGTCTGGGCACCATGGGCTTCGGTTTCCCGGCGGCCATGGGCGTCAAGCTGAACTTCCCGGACCAGGACGTTGCCTGCGTCACTGGCGAGGGCAGCATCCAGATGAACATTCAGGAGCTGTCGACCTGCCTGCAGTACGACCTGCCGGTGAAAATCGTCAACCTGAACAACGGTGTATTGGGTATGGTCCGCCAGTGGCAGGACATGGCCTACAACAGCCGTCACTCGCACTCCTATATGGAATCGCTGCCTGACTTCGTCAAGCTGGCTGAAGCCTATGGTCACGTGGGCATCCGCATCACCAGCCTGAAGGACCTCAAGCCCAAGCTCGAAGAAGCGTTCGCGATGAAAGACCGCCTGGTGTTCATCGACATCCAGGTCGACAACAGCGAACACGTCTACCCGATGCAGATCAAAGACGGCTCTATGCGCGACATGTGGCTGAGCAAGACGGAGCGTACCTAATCATGCGGCACATTATTTCCCTGCTGTTGGAAAACGAACCCGGTGCCTTGTCTCGCGTGGTTGGTCTGTTCTCGCAGCGTAACTACAACATCGAAAGCCTGACCGTAGCCCCGACTGAAGACCCGACCCTGTCGCGTCTGACGTTGACCACGGTCGGTCATGATGAGGTGATCGAGCAGATCACCAAAAACCTGAACAAGCTGGTTGAAGTCGTCAAGCTGGTCGACCTCTCGGAAAGCGCGCACATCGAACGTGAACTGATGCTGGTCAAGATCAAGGCCACGGGCGCACAGCGTGCCGAGATCAAACGCACCACCGATATCTATCGTGGGCAGATCGTCGATGTCAGCAGCAGCGTCTACACCGTGCAGCTGACTGGCGCCAGCGACAAGCTTGACAGCTTCATTCAGGCCATCGGTACCGCGTCCATTCTCGAAACAGTGCGCAGCGGCGTTACCGGCATTGCCCGTGGCGACAAAGTGCTCAGCATCTAACTCAAAAAATTAGCGATGGCCCTATCGGGCCGAGATAACAGGGGTATTTTCATGAAAGTTTTTTACGACAAAGACTGCGACCTTTCGATCATCCAGGGCAAAAAAGTTGCCATCATCGGTTACGGCTCCCAGGGTCACGCTCAAGCGTGCAACCTGAAAGACTCCGGTGTGGATGTCACTGTCGGTCTGCGTAAAGGCTCGGCTACCGTTGCCAAGGCTGAAGCTCACGGCCTGAAAGTCGCCGATGTGGCTTCTGCTGTTGCCGGTGCCGACCTGGTCATGATCCTGACCCCGGACGAGTTCCAATCCCAGCTGTACAAGAACGAAGTCGAGCCGAACATCAAGAAAGGCGCCACCCTGGCCTTCTCCCACGGTTTCGCCATCCACTACAACCAGGTTGTGCCGCGCGCTGACCTGGACGTGATCATGATCGCGCCAAAAGCGCCAGGTCACACCGTACGTTCCGAGTTCGTCAAAGGCGGCGGTATTCCTGACCTGATCGCTATCTACCAGGACGCCTCGGGCAACGCCAAGAACGTTGCACTGTCCTACGCCGCTGGCGTTGGTGGCGGCCGTACCGGCATCATCGAAACCACCTTCAAGGACGAGACCGAAACCGACCTGTTCGGCGAGCAGGCCGTTCTGTGCGGTGGTACCGTCGAGCTGGTCAAAGCTGGCTTCGAAACCCTGGTTGAAGCGGGCTACGCGCCAGAAATGGCCTACTTCGAGTGCCTGCACGAGCTGAAGCTGATCGTTGACCTCATGTACGAAGGCGGTATCGCCAACATGAACTACTCGATCTCCAACAACGCCGAATACGGCGAGTACGTGACCGGCCCTGAAGTCATCAACGCCGAATCCCGTCAGGCCATGCGTAACGCTCTGAAGCGCATCCAGGACGGCGAGTACGCCAAGATGTTCATCAGCGAAGGTGCTACCGGCTACCCATCGATGACCGCCAAGCGTCGTAACAACGCCGCCCACGGCATCGAAGTCATCGGCGAGCAACTGCGCTCGATGATGCCTTGGATCGCAGCCAACAAAATCGTCGACAAGGCCAAGAACTGAGTCTGTCTCGATGCGATGAAAACGCGGCTTCGGCCGCGTTTTTTCGTTTAGGCGGTCAGCTTCTGGTATAAAGCTTCATCGTCTGTCGGCGAACCCTCGTCGCAGACCTCTGTCGAAACTTTCCACACCGTTGCAAGGTAATGTCCATGAGCGAACGTCCCGAAGAGCCGAACAAGGCCTCTGACGCCGAAAGCCTGCTACCGATCGATGAGCATGTTGAAGAAGGGCATGACGCCGAAGGACGCAAGGTTCGGCATCGCGGTATCTATCTGCTGCCCAACCTGTTCACCACCGCGAACCTGTTCGCCGGTTTCTATTCCATCATCAATTCCATGAGTGCCCAGGCTGCCCTGAGCGCAGGCGATCCGCGTGAAGCGAGCAAGTACTTCGCATTTGCCGCCATTGCCATTTTTGTCGCGATGGTGCTCGACGGCCTCGATGGTCGTGTTGCGCGTATGACCAATACCCAAAGCGCCTTCGGTGCCGAGTACGACTCGCTGTCGGACATGGTTGCCTTTGGTGTGGCGCCTGCGTTGTTGGCGTTCGGCTGGGCCCTGGGTGACATGGGCAAGGTCGGCTGGATGGTCGCCTTCATCTATGTCGCTGGTGCTGCATTACGTCTGGCGCGCTTCAACACCCAGGTCGGCACGGCCGATAAACGTTACTTCATCGGTCTGGCCAGCCCGGCAGCGGCGGGCGTGGTAGCTGGTACCGTCTGGGCATTCAGTGACTATGGCATCCAGGGTTCGAAGCTTTCGTTCCTGGTGGCGTTGCTGGTGGCTGCGGCGGGGATGCTGATGGTCAGCAATATCAAGTACAACAGCTTCAAGGAGCTGGATCTCAAAGGGCGCGTGCCGTTCGTAGCGATCCTCGCCGTAGTACTGGTGTTCGCGGTAGTCTTCAGTGATCCACCACGCATTCTGCTGCTGGTGTTCCTCGGCTATGCGGCCTCCGGTCCTGTGCAATACCTGTTGCGCATGCGTCGGCGTAAAAACGTCGAGTGATGTAATTTCGCTCGGGCTCCGTAGTCTACTGGTGCATCAGTCCTCCAGTTCTACGGAGCCATCATGCTCATCAAGCTGTCCAAAGCCTCCGATTGCCGCGAAGCGGACGTCACTCCAGAATCCCTGTATG
>NZ_JBTRBC010000001.1:3440000-3920000 GCF_054821965.1 Pseudomonas sp. 210_17 TE3656
GCATGGGAGACACACGGCGGGTGCTAACGTCCGTCGTGAAAAGGGAAACAACCCAGACCGTCAGCTAAGGTCCCAAAGTCATGGTTAAGTGGGAAACGATGTGGGAAGGCTTAGACAGCTAGGAGGTTGGCTTAGAAGCAGCCACCCTTTAAAGAAAGCGTAATAGCTCACTAGTCGAGTCGGCCTGCGCGGAAGATGTAACGGGGCTCAAACCATGCACCGAAGCTACGGGTGTCACTTAGGTGACGCGGTAGAGGAGCGTTCTGTAAGCCTGTGAAGGTGAGTTGAGAAGCTTGCTGGAGGTATCAGAAGTGCGAATGCTGACATGAGTAACGACAATGGGAGTGAAAAACTCCCACGCCGAAAGACCAAGGTTTCCTGCGCAACGTTAATCGACGCAGGGTTAGTCGGTCCCTAAGGCGAGGCTGAAAAGCGTAGTCGATGGAAAACAGGTTAATATTCCTGTACTTCTAGTTATTGCGATGGAGGGACGGAGAAGGCTAGGCCAGCTTGGCGTTGGTTGTCCAAGTTTAAGGTGGTAGGCTGAGATCTTAGGTAAATCCGGGATCTTAAGGCCGAGAGCTGATGACGAGTTGCCTTTAGGCGACGAAGTGGTTGATGCCATGCTTCCAAGAAAAGCTTCTAAGCTTCAGATAACTAGGAACCGTACCCCAAACCGACACAGGTGGTTGGGTAGAGAATACCAAGGCGCTTGAGAGAACTCGGGTGAAGGAACTAGGCAAAATGGCACCGTAACTTCGGGAGAAGGTGCGCCGGTGAGGGTGAAGGACTTGCTCCGTAAGCTCATGCCGGTCGAAGATACCAGGCCGCTGCGACTGTTTATTAAAAACACAGCACTCTGCAAACACGAAAGTGGACGTATAGGGTGTGACGCCTGCCCGGTGCCGGAAGGTTAATTGATGGGGTTAGCTAACGCGAAGCTCTTGATCGAAGCCCCGGTAAACGGCGGCCGTAACTATAACGGTCCTAAGGTAGCGAAATTCCTTGTCGGGTAAGTTCCGACCTGCACGAATGGCGTAACGATGGCGGCGCTGTCTCCACCCGAGACTCAGTGAAATTGAAATCGCTGTGAAGATGCAGTGTATCCGCGGCTAGACGGAAAGACCCCGTGAACCTTTACTATAGCTTTGCACTGGACTTTGAATTTGCTTGTGTAGGATAGGTGGGAGGCTTTGAAGCGTGGACGCCAGTTCGCGTGGAGCCATCCTTGAAATACCACCCTGGCAACTTTGAGGTTCTAACTCAGGTCCGTTATCCGGATCGAGGACAGTGTATGGTGGGTAGTTTGACTGGGGCGGTCTCCTCCTAAAGAGTAACGGAGGAGTACGAAGGTGCGCTCAGACCGGTCGGAAATCGGTCGTAGAGTATAAAGGCAAAAGCGCGCTTGACTGCGAGACAGACACGTCGAGCAGGTACGAAAGTAGGTCTTAGTGATCCGGTGGTTCTGTATGGAAGGGCCATCGCTCAACGGATAAAAGGTACTCCGGGGATAACAGGCTGATACCGCCCAAGAGTTCATATCGACGGCGGTGTTTGGCACCTCGATGTCGGCTCATCACATCCTGGGGCTGAAGCCGGTCCCAAGGGTATGGCTGTTCGCCATTTAAAGTGGTACGCGAGCTGGGTTTAGAACGTCGTGAGACAGTTCGGTCCCTATCTGCCGTGGACGTTTGAGATTTGAGAGGGGCTGCTCCTAGTACGAGAGGACCGGAGTGGACGAACCTCTGGTGTTCCGGTTGTCACGCCAGTGGCATTGCCGGGTAGCTATGTTCGGGAGAGATAACCGCTGAAAGCATCTAAGCGGGAAACTTGCCTCAAGATGAGATCTCACTGGAGCCTTGAGCTCCCTGAAGGGCCGTCGAAGACTACGACGTTGATAGGTTGGGTGTGTAAGCGCTGTGAGGCGTTGAGCTAACCAATACTAATTGCCCGTGAGGCTTGACCATATAACACCCAAGCAATTTGCGTCGAAATGACCAGATTGCGGTGTTGTGAAGACGAAACGAACCGAAAGTTTGCGACTCACAATCATCACATACCCAATTCGCTGGAGTGTCTAACAAGACCTTCTGGCAACAGAATTTCTTGACGACCATAGAGCATTGGAACCACCTGATCCCATCCCGAACTCAGCAGTGAAACGATGCATCGCCGATGGTAGTGTGGGGTTTCCCCATGTGAGAGTAGGTCATCGTCAAGATTAAATTCCGAAACCCCTATCTGCGTATGCAGGTAGGGGTTTTGTCTTTTTTGGCGGTTGTAGCGCCCTTGCTATGTTTCAACCATGAAACACAGAGAAATAACCAATCAGCTAGAATAGCGCTCTTATGTAAACTCAGAAGTTCACTATGTCCGAGCCTGTCGATTCCCATCAGCTTGCCGACTTACCCCTGGAGCAACTGGTGGCGTGTCACGAATGTGACCTGCTGATGCGCAAGCCTGTGCTCAAGCTGGATGAAAAGGCGCATTGCCCACGCTGCGGCTACGAGCTTTATGCGCACCGCCATAATGTCGTCCAGCGTAGTCTGGCACTGGTGCTCGCCGCCTTGCTGCTCTACATACCCGCCAACTTTCTGCCCATCATGCAACTCCATCTGTTGGGCCAGAGCTCCAACGACACGGTCTGGAGTGGCGTGGTCGGGCTATACAATACCGGCATGCCTGAAGTGGCGGTGGTGGTATTTCTCTGCAGCATGGCTATCCCCTTGCTCAAGCTGCTGTGCCAGCTGGCGGTACTCCTGAGTATTCGTCTGAACATCGGCCGCAGTTACGGTCTGTTGCTTTACCGGATTTATCACCATCTGCGCGACTGGGGCATGCTCGAGGTGTATTTCATGGGCGTGCTGGTCGCGATGGTCAAGTTGGTCGAACTGGCAGAGTTGAGTCTCGGTCTGGGGCTGGCCTGTTTTATCAGTTTGCTATTGGTGCAGGTGTGGTTGGAGGTGGTGATGTCACCCCACCAGATCTGGAGTGCTTTATCGGGGGAAGACCTGCATGCGTGCGATTGATGCTGGAATTCTGATTTGTGGCGAGTGCCATGAACTGAATCGCCAGGAGCCTGAGTGTGACTCGCAAACCTGCAGTCGTTGCGGCGCGATTGTGCATGCGCGGCGGCCGAACAGCCTGGTGCGAACCTGGGCCTTGCTGCTCACCTCGGCAATTCTCTACATCCCGGCCAACGTGCTGCCGATCATGACCGTCAGCACGCTGGGGCAGGGGGCGCCGGACACCATCATGTCCGGTGTCGTCACCCTGATTAAATTCGGCATGTTGCCGATTGCTGCCGTGGTGTTCATTGCCAGTATTCTGGTGCCCACCTTCAAGTTGGTGGGTATCGGGCTGCTGCTCTACTCGGTGCAACGCAGGCAGCCATTGTCTGCACGGCAGCGGATTCTGATGTACCGCTTTATTGAATTTATCGGACGCTGGTCGATGCTCGACATCTTCGTGATCGCCATTTTGGTGGCGGTGGTGAACTTCGGCAGGATCGCCAGTATCGAAGCCAACCTGGGCGCCGTCGCCTTCGCCAGTGTGGTGATTCTGACGATGCTTGCTGCAGTAACTTTCGATCCCCGACTGATTTGGGATAACACGGAGTCGGATGACGACCATGAGTGATTTGCCTACGGCTAGAACCCGCCCAGCTTCGAACTGGTCGGCCATATGGATATTGCCTCTGATCGCCCTGGTCATTGGCGGCTGGCTTGGCTGGCAGGCATACCGCGAATCAGGGGTGAACATTCAGGTTCGCTTTGAGAGCGGTGAGGGCATTGTTGCCAACAAAACCGAGGTGGTCTTCAAGGGCATGTCGGTGGGCAAGGTTAAAGAACTGGTGCTGGATGCCAAAGGCAACAACACCGGCGTTATTGCCACCATTGAAATGAACAAGGAAGCTGAGCCGCACCTCAATAGCGGCACGCGCTTCTGGCTGGTCAAGCCGAGTGTCACGCTGGCTGGTATCACCGGTCTGGAGACCCTGGTATCGGGTAATTACATTGCCGTGAGCCCAGGTACGGGAGAGCCAAGCAAACGTTTCAAAGCGTTGGACGAAGCGCCGCCATTGTCTGATAGCGAGCCTGGCCTGCACCTGACGCTCAAGGCAGATCGATTGGGTTCGCTCAACCGCGACAGCCCGGTGTTCTACAAGCAGATCCAGGTCGGTAAGGTGAAAAGCTACCGTCTGGCCGAAGACCAGGGTACGGTGGAAATCAAAGTCTTCATCGAGCCGGCCTACACCAACCTGGTGCGCAAGCACACGCGCTTCTGGAACGCCAGTGGTATCAGTATCGATGCCGACCTGTCCGGGGTGAAAGTGCGCAGTGAGTCGCTGGCCAGTATCGTTGCCGGCGGTATTGCCTTTGCTACACCGGAGCATCGCAAAGACAGCCCGCCAACCGATCCGAACTTGCCGTTCCGCTTGTTTGAAGACTTCGATGCTGCCCAGGCGGGTATCAAGGTCAAGGTCAAGCTGAGCGACTTCGAGGGGCTGCAGGCCGGGCGAACGCCGGTGATGTACAAAGGCATTCAGGTCGGCTCGCTGAAAACCCTTAAAGTCGATGCTGACCTTACCAGTGCCGTCGCCGAGCTGACCCTGGACCCATTGGCCGAAGACTACCTGGTCGACGGTACCCAGTTCTGGGTGGTCAAGCCGTCCATCTCCCTGGCCGGGATCACTGGTCTGGAGGCGCTGGTCAAGGGTAACTACATTGCTATCCGCCCGGGTGATAAAGGTGCCTCTCCGCAGCGCGAGTTCGAAGCCCGAGAGAAAGCGCCTCCTCTCGACCTGAAAGCGCCGGGGCTGCACCTGGTACTGTTCAGTGACAACCTAGGTTCGCTGGAGGTTGGCAGCCCGGTGCTCTACCGTCAGGTGAAGGTCGGTACCGTACAAAGCTACCAGTTCTCCAAGAAGAGCAAGCGCCTGCTGATTGGTGTGCACATCGAGAAGGAGTACGCCAACCTGGTCAACGGCTCGACGCGATTCTGGAATGCCAGCGGCATCACCCTCACCGGTGGCTTGTCGGGCGTGCAGATCAAGAGCGAGTCGCTGCAGAGCCTGATGGCGGGCGGTATCGCTTTCGATACGCCGATACCGAATGTGCCGCTTAAGCGCCGGATTCCGAGTTTCCGCCTGAATGCGGATCAGGAGGCGGCCAATCGCAGTGGCACCACGGTGACCATTCGGGTCGAGCGGGCTGATGGCCTCAAGGTCGGCACCCCGGTTCGCTTCAAAGGCCTGGATGTTGGCAAGGTTGAGCAGGTCGATCTGACCGACGATCTGCAAGCGGTGCTGCTCAAAGCGCGTATTACTGAAGTGCCTGAGCGTATTGCTCGCGAAGGTACGCAGTTCTGGGTGGTCAAGCCGGCCTTGGGCATCGTCAAGACCGAAAACCTGGAAACCTTGGTGACCGGGCAGTACCTGGAGGTGCAGCCCGCCTCGAAGAACCTGGGGCCGCAGCGGACCTTCAATGCGCTGCCCCAGGCGCCGGATTTCTCCTCGCGTGAAGCGGGCCTGGCGTTGGTGCTCAGTGCGCCGCGGCGTGGCTCGATCAAGCCAGGTGTGCCGGTAACGTATCGCGAAATTCCGGTGGGTAAAGTAACCGGTTTCGAGTTAGGGCAGACGGCAGACCGCGTGCTGATTCATATCCTTATCGAGCCGCGCTATGCCGCCCTGGTGCGTGGTGGTAGCCGATTCTGGAACAGCAGTGGCTTTGGCTTTGACTTCGGCCTGTTCAAAGGCGCTACGGTGCGTACAGAGTCGCTGGAAACCCTGATCGAGGGCGGTATTGCCTTTGCAACGCCAGATGGCGAGAAGATGGGTAATCCGGCTCGACCGCAGCAGACCTTTGCCTTGTTCGACAAGGCTGAGGACGAATGGCTGCAGTGGGCACCGAAGATTCAGATCGGTAAGTAACAACAGCCGGATGACTTTTGTGGGAGCCGGCCTTGCCGGCGATGAGGGCGGTGCAGCGTAAAGATCAGCTGTGGCCTTCGTCGCTGGCAAGGCCAGCTCCCACAATTTTATCGGTCCAAAACACAGGAATCGCAGGCAATAAAAAACCGACCCTGAGGTCGGTTTTTTAACAAGCGTGTCGCTTAGGCAGCTGCAGTTTCTTTCAGCGCCTTGATGTGGCCATTCAGACGGCCTTTATGGCGAGCAGCCTTGTTCTTGTGGATGATGCCTTTATCGGCCATACGGTCGATAACAGGAACAGCCAGAGTGTAAGCAGCTTGCGCTTTTTCGGCGTCTTTTGCGTCGATGGCTTTAACTACATTCTTGATGTAGGTACGAACCATGGAACGCAGGCTGGCGTTGTGGCTGCGACGCTTCTCAGCCTGTTTTGCACGTTTTTTGGCGGAAGGTGAGTTGGCCACCGTCGAGCTCCTCGAAAGACTTGGTAAATAGCAAACAAAATAGGCCGCGAATCATGCCGATGAGTTAATCGGTTGTCAAGGGCACTTGCATGGATCCGCTGAGTGGTTGTTCCTTACAAGGGAGTGATTCCCTTCTGCGGTACGACCTGTAAACTCGGGAGCTTTTGCTCTGCTTGCGTTGCGGCGCGGAGTATCGCACAACTAGGCGCGTTCCGGCACAGCCCTTTATCTTTAGGCGTAAAAAACTTTCAATGAACCTTCTGAAATCCCTGGCCGCCGTCAGCTCCATCACCATGATTTCACGGGTGTTGGGCTTTGTGCGCGACACCATCCTGGCGCGGGTATTCGGTGCCGGCGTGGCTACCGACGCCTTCTTCATCGCCTTCAAACTGCCCAACCTGCTGCGGCGAATCTTCGCCGAGGGCGCATTTTCCCAGGCTTTCGTGCCGATCCTGGCTGAGTACAAGACCCAGCAGGGCGACGAAGCGACACGCACCTTCATTGCCTACGTCAGCGGGTTGCTGACCCTGGTACTGGCCCTGGTCACCGCGCTCGGCATACTGGCCGCCCCCTGGGTGGTGTGGGTCACCGCCCCGGGTTTTGTCAGCAGTGGTGAAAAGTTTGAGCTGACCACCAGCCTGTTGCGGGTGACGTTCCCTTATATATTGCTGATCTCGCTATCCTCGCTGGCCGGGGCCATTCTCAATACCTGGAACCGTTTTTCGGTGCCGGCCTTCGTCCCGACCCTGCTCAACGTGGCGATGATCGGCTTCACCGTGTTTCTGACCCCGTACTTCGATCCGCCGATCATGGCTCTGGCCTGGGGCGTATTGGCCGGCGGTCTGGCGCAACTGTTGTACCAGCTGCCACATCTGAAGAAGATCGGCATGCTGGTGCTGCCACGCCTGAATCTGCGTGACTCGGGAGTGTGGCGGGTACTCAAGCAGATGCTGCCAGCGATCCTCGGCGTGTCGGTGAGCCAGATTTCGCTGATCATCAACACTATCTTCGCTTCGTTCCTGGTGGCCGGCTCGGTGTCTTGGATGTACTACGCCGACCGCCTGATGGAGCTGCCCTCCGGTGTACTCGGTGTGGCGCTGGGAACCATCTTGTTGCCGACCCTGGCCAAGACCTACGCCAACCGTGACCGTCATGAGTATTCGCGGATCCTCGACTGGGGCTTGCGTCTGTGTTTCCTGCTGGTGCTGCCATGCACCCTGGCCATGGCGATCCTCGCCGAGCCGTTGACCGTGGCGCTGTTCCAATACGGCAAATTCAGCGCACACGACGCCGCCATGACCCAGCGTGCCCTGATTGCCTATTCGGTCGGCCTGCTGGCGATCATTCTGGTCAAGGTGCTGGCCCCTGGCTTCTATGCCCAACAGAACATCCGTACTCCGGTTAAAATCGCAGTATTCACCCTGGTTTGTACCCAGCTGTTCAACCTGATGTTCATTACTCACCTGCAACACGCAGGGTTGGCCTTGGCGATCAGCCTCGGCGCCTGCCTGAATGCCGGTCTGTTGTACTGGAAATTGCGTCAGCAGCAGCTGTTCCAGCCGCAGCCGGGCTGGGGCAAGTTCCTCGCCAAGCTGGTCCTGGCGGTGCTGTTGATGTCGGCGGTGCTGCTGGTGGGCATGCATTACATGCCGGCCTGGGAAGAAGGCGGAATGCTCGAACGTTTCCTGCGTCTGGGCGTGTTGATTCTGGCGGGTGTAGTGACTTATTTCGGCAGTCTGTTCGTGTTTGGTTTCCGTCCGCGTGACTTTGCCCGCAAGGCACTGCATTGAGCGGCGACCACGGCCAGACGTCGGTTTTATCTATTCCACGCCTCGGGGTGACGCTGCTGCCTGTCGTCCGCGCCCGGGTGTGGTTATAATCGACCACTTTATGAGCAAGAAGCGCGTTATGCAGCTGGTTCGAGGCCTTCACAACCTGCGCCCCCAGCACCGGGGCTGTGTCGCCACTATTGGCAACTTCGACGGTGTTCACCGTGGCCACCAGGCAATCCTGGCGCGCCTGCGTGAGCGAGCGGTGGAGCTGGGCGTACCCAGCTGCGTGGTGATTTTCGAGCCGCAGCCGCGAGAATACTTCGCCCCGGACACCGCGCCGGCCCGCTTGGCCCGCCTGCGTGACAAGGTCGCGCTGCTGGCCGCTGAAGGCGTGGACCGGGTGCTGTGTCTGGCGTTCAACCAGCGCTTGAGCAAGCTCAGCGCCGCTGAGTTCGTCGATACCATCCTGGTCGACGGCCTGGGGGTCAAGCACCTGGAAGTCGGCGATGACTTTCGCTTTGGTTGCGACCGGGTCGGCGACTTCGAGTTTCTCCAGCAAGCCGGTCTGAGTCAGGGTTTCACCGTTGAAGCGGCGCAAACCGTCGAGCTGGATGGCCTGCGGGTCAGCAGCACGCAAGTGCGCCAGGCCCTGGCCACGGCCGACTTTGCCCTCGCCGAACGCCTGCTCGGACGCCCGTACCGCATCAGCGGTCGCGTCTTGCACGGGCAAAAACTGGCACGCCAACTGGGCACACCGACTGCCAACATACAACTCAAGCGTCGTCGCGTACCGCTGAGCGGGGTTTACCTGGTCAGCGTCGAGCTCGATGGCAAGCCTTGGCCGGGCGTCGCCAACATCGGCGTACGGCCAACCGTTTCCGGTGATGGCAGTGCCCACCTGGAAGTGCATCTCCTTGATTACGCCGGCGATCTCTATGGCCGGCGCCTGACGGTGGAATTCCACCACAAGCTGCGTGAAGAGCAGCGTTTCGCCTCCCTGGAGGCGCTGAAGTCGGCGATCGATGCGGATATCGCCGCCGCACGTGCCCATTGGCACGCTCAACCGCTAACGAAGAGCCTGAAATGACCGACTATAAAGCCACGCTAAACCTTCCGGACACCGCCTTCCCGATGAAGGCCGGCCTGCCACAGCGCGAACCGCAGATTCTGCAGCGCTGGGACAGCATTGGCCTGTACCAGAAGCTGCGCGAAATTGGCAAGGATCGTCCGAAGTTCGTGCTGCACGACGGCCCGCCCTACGCCAACGGCAAGATTCACATCGGTCATGCGCTGAACAAGATTCTCAAGGACATGATTGTCCGCTCCAAGACCCTGTCCGGTTTCGACGCCCCGTACGTCCCAGGCTGGGACTGCCACGGCCTGCCGATCGAGCACAAGGTCGAAGTGACCCATGGCAAGCACCTGACCGCGGACAAGACCCGCGAGCTGTGCCGTGCCTACGCCGCCGAGCAGATCGAAGGGCAGAAGACCGAGTTCATCCGGCTGGGTGTACTGGGCGAATGGGACAACCCGTACAAGACCATGAACTTTGCCAACGAGGCCGGTGAAATCCGCGCCCTGGCCGAGATGGTCAAGCACGGCTTCGTGTTCAAGGGCCTGAAGCCTGTGAACTGGTGTTTCGATTGCGGTTCGGCCCTGGCCGAAGCCGAAGTCGAATACGCCGACAAGAAATCCCAGACCATCGACGTCGCCTTCCCGATCGTCGATGACGTCAAGCTGGCCGCCGCTTTCGGCCTGGCCTCGCTGGCCAAGCCGGCTTCGATCGTGATCTGGACCACCACCCCGTGGACCATCCCGGCCAACCAGGCACTGAACGTCCACCCGGAGTTCAAGTACGCCCTGGTCGACGTCGGCGACAAACTGCTGGTGCTGGCTGAAGAGCTGGTCGAGTCGTGCCTGAAGCGTTACGCGCTGGAAGGTTCGGTAGTCGCCACCGCAGCAGGTTCGGCGCTGGAACTGATCAACTTCCGTCACCCGTTCTACGACCGCCTGTCGCCGGTTTATCTGGCCGACTACGTCGAACTCGGCGCCGGTACCGGTGTGGTTCACTCCTCGCCAGCCTACGGTGAAGACGACTTCGTTACCTGCAAGCGCTACGGCATGGTCAACGACGACATCCTCACCCCAGTGCAAAGCAACGGTGTGTATGTGCCGTCGCTGGAATTCTTCGGCGGCCAGTTCATCTGGAAGGCCAACCCGGCCATCGTTGAGAAGCTGTCGGAAGTCGGTGCGCTGATGCACACCGAAACCATCAGCCACAGCTACATGCACTGCTGGCGCCACAAAACCCCGCTGATCTACCGCGCCACCGCGCAGTGGTTCGTCGGCATGGACAAGCAGCCTGACAATGGCGACACCCTGCGCAAGCGCGCGGTCAAGGCCATCGAAGAAACCAAGTTCGTTCCAGCCTGGGGTCAGGCACGTCTGCATTCGATGATCGCCAACCGCCCGGACTGGTGCATCTCGCGTCAGCGTAACTGGGGTGTGCCGATTCCATTCTTCCTCAACAAACAGACCGGCGAGTTGCACCCGCGCACCGTCGAGCTGATGGAAGAAGTGGCCAAGCGCGTCGAGAAAGAAGGTATCGAAGCCTGGTTCAAGATGGACGCGGCCGAACTGCTCGGTGAAGAGGCCGGTCAGTACGACAAGATCGCTGACACCCTCGACGTCTGGTTCGACTCCGGAACCACCCACTGGCACGTACTGCGTGGCTCGCACAGCATCGGCCACGAAACCGGCCCGCGTGCCGATCTGTACCTGGAAGGTTCCGACCAGCACCGCGGCTGGTTCCATTCCTCGCTGCTGACCGGCTGCGCCATTGACAACCACGCGCCGTACCGCGAGCTGCTGACGCACGGTTTCACCGTCGACGAAAACGGTCGCAAGATGTCCAAGTCGCTGGGTAACACCATCGAGCCGCAGAAGGTCAACGACACCCTGGGTGCCGACATCCTGCGTCTGTGGGTTTCGGCCACTGACTACTCCGGCGAAATGGCGGTTTCCGAGCAGATCCTGCAGCGCAGCGCCGACGCCTACCGGCGTATCCGCAACACCGCGCGCTTCCTGCTCTCCAACCTGTCCGGCTTCGACCCGGCCCGCGACCTGCTGCCGGCCGAAGACATGCTGGCGCTGGACCGTTGGGCGGTCGACCGTACCCTGCTGCTGCAGCGCGAGCTGGAAGAGCACTACGGTGAATACCGCTTCTGGAACGTCTACTCGAAGATCCACAACTTCTGCGTGCAGGAGCTGGGTGGCTTCTACCTGGACATCATCAAGGACCGTCAGTACACCACTGGCGCCAACAGTGTTGCCCGCCGTTCCTGCCAGACTGCGCTGTACCACATCAGCGAAGCGCTGGTGCGCTGGATCGCGCCGATCCTGGCCTTCACCGCCGACGAGCTGTGGCAGTACCTGCCGGGCGAGCGCAACGAATCGGTGATGCTCAACACCTGGTACCAAGGCCTGACCGAGCTGCCGGAAGGCTTCGAACTGGGTCGCGCTTACTGGGACCGCGTGATGGCGGCCAAGACTGCGGTCAACAAGGAACTGGAGAACCAGCGTTCGGCCAAGGCCATCGGTGGCAATCTGCAAGCTGAAGTCACCCTGTTCGCCGACGACGCCCTGAGCGCCGACCTGAACAAGCTGGGCGACGAGCTGCGTTTCGTGCTGATCACCTCGGCCGCCAGCGTTGCACCGTTCGTCCAGGCGCCAGCCGATGCGGTCGAGACTGAAGTGCCTGGCCTTAAACTGAAAGTGGTCAAGTCCGGTCACGCCAAGTGCGGCCGTTGCTGGCACTTCCGCGCTGACGTCGGGGCGAACCCGGAGCATCCGGAAATTTGCGCCCGTTGCGCCGACAACATCAGCGGCAACGGTGAGGTGCGCCACTATGCCTAACCCCGCTGCAGGGCGCTTCGGGCGCCTTGGCTGGCTCTGGCTGAGTCTGCTGGTCCTGGTCCTCGACCAGGCCAGCAAGTTCTACTTTGAGGGCGCGCTAAGCCTGTACCAGCAGATCGTGGTCATTCCGGACTACTTCAGCTGGACCCTGGCCTACAACACCGGTGCCGCTTTCAGCTTCCTGGCGGACAGCTCCGGCTGGCAACGCTGGCTGTTTGCCCTGATCGCCCTGGTGGTCAGCGGTGTGCTGGTGGTCTGGCTCAAGCGCCTGGGGCGCAACGAGACCTGGCTGGCAGTGGCACTGGCGCTGGTGCTTGGCGGCGCGCTGGGCAACCTGTACGACCGTATAGTGCTGGGCCATGTGGTCGACTTCATCCTCGTCCACTGGCAGAACCGCTGGTATTTCCCGGCCTTCAACCTGGCCGACAGCGCCATTACCGTGGGTGCGGTGATGCTGGCGCTGGATATGTTCAAGAGCAAGAAGTCCGGAGAACCTGTCCATGACTGATACCCGCATTGGCCAGAACACCGAAGTGAAACTGCACTTCGCGCTGCACCTGGAAAACGGCGATACCGTCGACAGCACCTTCGACAAGGCGCCGGCGGTGTTCAAAGTCGGCGACGGCAACCTGCTGCCGGGCTTTGAAGCGGCCATTTTCGGCTTCAAGGCCGGTGACAAGCGCACCGTTACCGTCGAGCCGGAAAACGCCTTCGGTCAGCCCAATCCGCAGAACGTGCAGATCATGCCACGCTCGCAGTTCAACGACATGGAGCTTTCCGAAGGTCTGCTGGTGATCTTCAACGACGCTGCCAATGCCGAGCTGCCGGGTGTGGTCAAGGCTTTCGATGACGCCCAGGTGACCATCGATTTCAACCATCCACTGGCCGGCAAAACCCTGAGCTTCGAGGTGCAAATCCTCGAAGTCACAGCGCTTTGAGCCCGGAGCCGAGCATGCAAATCAAACTCGCCAACCCTCGCGGCTTCTGCGCGGGCGTGGATCGGGCGATCGAGATCGTCAACCGCGCCCTGGAAGTCTTCGGTCCGCCGATCTATGTGCGTCACGAAGTGGTGCACAACAAGTTCGTGGTCGAAGACCTGCGCGCCCGCGGCGCCATCTTTGTCGAAGAACTGGACCAGGTGCCGAATGACGTCATCGTCATCTTCAGCGCCCACGGTGTCTCCCAGGCTGTGCGCCAGGAAGCAGCCGGCCGCGGTCTGAAAGTGTTCGATGCAACCTGCCCACTGGTCACCAAGGTACATATCGAGGTGGCGCGTTACAGCCGCGACGGCCGCGAATGCATCCTGATCGGCCACGAAGGCCATCCGGAAGTCGAAGGCACCATGGGTCAGTATGACGCCAGTAACGGCGGCGCAATCTACCTGGTCGAAGACGAGGAAGACGTAGCCCAGCTGCAGGTCAATAATCCGGACAAACTGGCCTTTGTGACCCAGACGACGCTGTCGATGGATGACACCAGCCGTGTGATCGATGCCCTGCGGGCTCGTTTCCCGAACATCGGCGGGCCGCGCAAGGACGACATCTGCTACGCCACTCAGAACCGCCAGGATGCGGTGAAACAGCTGGCCGACGAATGCGATGTGGTCCTGGTAGTGGGCAGTCCGAACAGCTCCAACTCCAACCGCCTGCGTGAGCTGGCCGAACGTATGTCAACGCCGGCTTACCTGATCGACGGCGCCGAAGACCTGCAGAAAAGCTGGTTCGACGGTGTCGAGCGTATCGGTATCACTGCTGGCGCCTCGGCGCCGGAAGTACTGGTGCGTGGTGTGATCGAGCAACTCAGGGCGTGGGGCGCCACCGGCGCCGAAGAGCTGGATGGACGCGAAGAGAACATCACCTTCTCGATGCCCAAGGAACTGCGCGTTCGTTCATTGATCTGACCCGGCAGCCGCGCACAGCGGCTGCTTGATCAACGCACTACGCAGGCTGACTCTGCCGGTGTGCGACAGCACCACCTGATAGTGACTCAGCGCTTCGGGACGTTGGCAAACATACAACGTCCCGGCCTGAAAGGCGCCTCCCTCCCGCAGAGGCACACCCAGGCCATTGAAACCTACCTGCCGGGCCACCGGCTGGTTTCCAACAATGATCGTTCGTCCATTGCTGCGCCATTCATGCAGCAGTTGCGGGCTGTCGTGCTCGACAATCATCTGCCAGCCATTACTCCAGTCTGCCCCCAGAGCTTGCAGGCGCACGTTGCTATTGCGCAGCAGCGCCTCACTGCGCGCGGTGCGCAGCGCCTGGGCCAGGTCTTTGGCCGCAACCTGCCGCTGTAGTCCGGTGCTCATGGTGTTGTAAGCCGGTACGCTCATCTGTGTAAGCAGCCCGAGTAGGGCTGATGCGAACAAGATTTGAATCAGTGTTACGCCCTGTTGCTTCACCGTGCATTCCTCCCTGGAAGTGCTTCGCTATAGGTTCGAAGCTCGTGTCGCTGGCGTCCAGTCGGCCGGGTTGGCAAAGGGCTGTGGAAAAGTCGCGGAGGTTGGCCATGGATGGCTGGCAGCAACAAGGCATGACGTTGATTGAAGTGCTGGTGGCGATGGCTGTGTTGGGGTTGGGCTTGTTTGCCGCCGCCGGTTTGCAGGTGCGGGCCTTGCAGGCCACCGAAAGCGCATTGCGTAGCACCCAGGCGGCCTATCTGGCCCATGGCGTGCTCGAGCAGGCCCGTGCTGGCGAGACGTTTCGCAATCAGGAGCCCGGGCAGTGACCAGGCAAGCGGGTTTCAGCCTGCTGGAAGCGATGCTGGCCCTGAGCCTGGGATTGCTGGTGTTGCTCGGTGCCAACCGCCTGTTTATTGCCGCAAGCCAGTCCTGGCAGGCACAAGAGGCGGCGGCGCGGATGCAGGAGGATGCGCGTCACGCCCTGCAGCGTCTGGCCCAGAGTATTCGCATGGCAGGAATGTTCGGTTGTCTGCGTCACGACGCTATGGTCTTCCACGACCCCTTGGCTGCAGATGCATTCGCGCAGCCTGTGCAAATCGCTCGCGGCGCGGATGGGCGCCTGCAGCGTCTGAGCCTGATCAGTGCCGAGGTTGTGCAAACCAGTGGCCGGCCGGACTGGACCCTGGTCACCGACTGTCGAACGCAGGCAAATGTGTATGCGGGTATTCGGGCGCCTGAAACGGGGCAGTTTGCCGTGCCCATCCGGCATCAGGATTACCGACTGGTAGCCAGTGAGCTGCGCCTGCGTAGCGGGGCAAGTGATGGCGCACTGGTAGACGGGGTCGGTGAGTTGCAGCTTGAACTGATCAGGGACGGTTTCTCAGGTATTTCCGCTGTACAGCTCGCTCTGACCCTGATCGACCCACAGCAACGCGTCAGGCCACAGACGTATCGAACGAGCATTGCCCTGGGCAATCCACTGGACGGGTCATGAGGCAACGTGGCCTGGTTCTGCTGCTTAGTCTGACGCTGGTGTTGCTGCTGGGATTGCTTGGGTTATCGGCGCTGGGCAGTGCGATCCAGCAAGAGCGCATGGCGCGCAACCTGTCGAGCACGTTGCAGGCATTCGAACAGGCGCAACAACTGCTGCAACAGGCAGAGTCCAGGGCGTTGGAGCTGGCAGCCCCACGCTGTGAGTTTTGCCTGCCGCCCCCGGAAGCTGGCTTGATTACCACGGGCGGCGTGTATGCAGGTGTTGGCGCAAGCTCCGGTCTGGCTTGGCAAGCAGGCGATCGCGGTTTCTATCTCATTCAGTCCCTGGGGGAGAGCACCAAGGCCAGGCAGATGCCGCCAGAACTTAAGGTAACGCTGTATCGAATCACTGCCGTGGTGCGCAATGGCACTGCCCGCAGTGTGCTGGAGAGCGTGATTGCGCAGCCTGTCGAGCCAACGTCGCAACCCTGGCGGCGGATCCTCTGGCGACAGGTCTATTAAGGAGCAGGTGCATGAGGCCTCAGAAAGGATTGAGCCTGATCGAACTGTTGATTGTCATCGCTGTGGTCGGCATTCTGGCGAGCATTGCCTACCCCGGCTACAGCGATCAGGTCAGAAAAGCGGCTCGCACGGAAATTGTCGGCTTGCTGTTCACCAGCGCGCAGCAGCTGGAGCGCCATTACTCTCGTGCGGGACAGTACAGCGATAGCGAAACGCTGGTGACGCCATTGGCGAGCGGAACCGCTCACTATCGCTTGCAAGCGGTACGCGACAAGGAGTCTTTCACCCTGTTGGCACGACGCCTTCCCGGTGGCCTGATGATGGCTGATCCGTGCGGTGACTATGTGCTTGAGCAGACGGGTGTGCGCGGTAATCCCGAAAGCATCGGGGATGCCGGCAGTGGTTGCTGGGGTGGCTGAAGTCTTTCGCGATTTACTTCAGACGTTGGATCGATAGATGACCAAGCAAGTAGTGATAGTCGGCGGCGGAGTGATCGGCCTGCTGACGGCGTTCAACCTGGCGGCCGAGGTCGAGCAGGTGGTGCTGTGTGATCGCGGTGAGCTGGGACAGGAATCGTCCTGGGCCGGTGGCGGCATTGTTTCGCCGCTCTATCCCTGGCGCTACAGCCCTGCAGTGACAGCGCTGGCGCACTGGTCGCAGGATTTTTATCCACAGCTGGGTGAGCGCTTGTTTGCCAGCACCGGGGTGGACCCCGAGGTGCATACCACCGGCCTGTACTGGCTGGACCTGGACGACGAAGCCGAGGCCCTGGCCTGGGCCGAGCGGGAAGGGCGGCCATTGAGTGCGGTGGATATCTCTGCCGCCTATGATGCGGTGCCGGTGCTCGGTGCCGGTTTCCAGCGTGCTATCTACATGGCGGGCGTGGCCAACGTGCGTAACCCGCGCCTGGTCAAATCGCTCAAGGCGGCGCTGCAGGCGATGCCTAACGTGAGCATTCGCGAGCACTGCGAAATCACCGGCTTCAGCCAGCAGAGCGGGCGTATCACCGGGGTCGAGACGGCTGACGGGATGATTGCTGGCGAGCGCGTGGTGCTGACTGCCGGTGCCTGGAGTGGCGATCTGTTGCGTCTCCTGGGCCTGGAGTTGCCGGTCGAGCCGGTCAAAGGGCAGATGATTCTGTTCAAATGCGCCGAAGACTTCCTGCCGAGCATGGTGCTGGCCAAGGGGCGCTACGCCATCCCGCGGCGGGACGGCCATATTCTGGTGGGCAGTACCCTGGAGCATGCCGGGTACGACAAGACCCCGACCGCCGAAGCGCTGGAAAGCCTCAAGGCTTCAGCCATCGAGTTGCTCCCGGCGTTGGCCGACGCCACGCCGGTTGGCCATTGGGCGGGTTTGCGTCCGGGATCGCCCGAGGGCATACCTTACATTGGTGAAGTGCCGGGCTGGCAGGGTTTGTGGCTGAACTGCGGGCATTACCGCAACGGCCTGGTGCTGGCGCCGGCGTCCTGCCAGTTGTTTGCCGACCTGCTACTGGGCCGTGAACCGATCATCGATCCACGGCCTTATGCGCCAGCAGGGCGGTTGGTTGGGAGGTAAGGGACTCAGCGCTGACTGCCGGGCCCTTGCTCCAGATGCGCCTGGCTGCAATACCACTGTGCTCCCCGATGCAGTGCGCGGTCGCTGGGCAGGTGCACGCCGCAATGGGCGCAGCGCACCATTTTCAACGGGTCTTCGAGGCTGTTGTCGGGTTTAACAGCATTGCTGGCCTTGAACTTGCGCCACAGCCAGAAAGCGGCGGCGATCAGGGCGATCCAGAAAAGTAGGCGAACCATGGTGTCCAGCTTTATCAGTGAAGAGCCTTTAGTCTAGGGCTCGGGCATGAAAAAAGGGAGGCCTCGGCCTCCCTTTATCTGTTGCATGATCGATCAGTCGAACACGCCAAAGGTCATGTAGCTGAACCAGGAGCGGTCGTCGTTGTTGCCTTCCGCTTCGTGTTGCTCTTCTTCGACGGCGTCGCTGTTCTCTGGCAGCAGTTCGGCCGGAATCGCTTCCTTGGCGTCTTCGTACTGTTTGATCACGTCCTGGTTGGCGCGGGTTTCACCCGGCGGCAGCGGCGCTTCGGTCTCGATCAGGCCCAGGGTGGCCTTGGACAGCCAAGAGCGGTTGTCGGCTTCATCCTGCTTGGGCTGGAACTGGCCGTCGACCAGGCTCGGGTGGTCCGGGTAGTTGAGCTTGAGGGTTTCCAGGCTGGTGGCGGCCAGTTCGTCCAGGTGCAGACGCATGTAGGCTTCGGTCATCACCGCCAGGCCGTCGCCGACCGATGGGGTTTCCTGGAAGTTCTCGACCACGTAGCGGCCACGGTTGGCGGCGGCGACATAGGCCTGACGGGTCAGGTAGTAGTCGGCGACGTGGATTTCGTAGGACGCCAGCAGGTTGCGCAGGTAGATCATGCGCTGCTTGGCATCTGGCGAGTAACGGCTGTTGGGGAAGCGGCTGGTCAGCTGGGCGAACTCGTTGTACGAGTCGCGGGCAGCCCCCGGGTCACGCTTGGTCATGTCCAGCGGCAGGAAGCGCGCCAGCAGGCCACGGTCCTGATCGAAAGAGGTCAGGCCCTTGAGGTAATAGGCGTAGTCGACGTTCGGGTGCTGGGGGTGCAAGCGAATGAAACGCTCGGCGGCCGACTTGGCGGCTTCTGGCTCGGCGTTCTTGTAGTTCGCGTAGATCAGCTCGAGCTGGGCCTGATCGGCATAGCGGCCGAACGGATAGCGCGATTCCAGGGCCTTGAGCTTGCTGGTGGCGCTGGTGTAACTGTGGTTGTCCAGATCGGCCTGCGCCTGCTGGTACAGCTCGGCTTCGCTCAGGTTTTCGTCGACGACTTCCTTCGAAGAACAAGCAGCGGTCAGTCCGAGGATGGCGATCAGCAGCAGGTGTTTCACTTGCATGGCGGCTTGCGTCCCTATGACGGCCGCTGTCTTGGGCGTGGCCGTCCTGTTATGATGAGCACCCCGATGCAGTTCCCGGGGCAAAAGACGTCGTATTTAACCACAAGCGCGCAGTCGAAACCAAAGGCTGTGCCGCCCGCTGATTCGAGCATGTCCGAGATCATTCAACTTAGCGCAGAGGTGCCGTCCGAATTGGGCGGGCAACGCCTCGACCAAGTCGCCGCCCAATTGTTCGCTGAGCACTCGCGCTCGCGCCTTTCCACCTGGATCAAGGAGGGGCGCCTGACGGTCGATGGCGCCGTCCTGCGTCCGCGCGATATCGTCTATGGCGGTGCGCTGCTGGCCCTTGAGGCCGAACAGGAAGCCCAGGGCGAGTGGGTGGCCCAGGATATCGAGCTGGATATCGTCTACGAAGATGACCACATCCTGGTGATCAACAAGCCCGCCGGGCTGGTGGTCCACCCGGCTGCGGGCCACGCCGACGGCACCCTGCTCAACGCACTGCTGCACCACGTGCCGGACATCATCAATGTGCCGCGTGCCGGCATCGTCCACCGCTTGGACAAAGACACCACCGGTCTGATGGTGGTGGCCAAGACCATCCAGGCGCAGACACAACTGGTTGCACAGTTGCAAAGCCGCAGTGTCAGCCGCATCTATGAATGCATCGTGATCGGTGTGGTTACTGCTGGCGGCAAGATCAACGCCCCGATCGGCCGCCATGGCGGGCAACGCCAGCGCATGGCGGTGACCGAAGGCGGCAAGCCGGCTGTCAGTCACTATCGCGTGCTGGAGCGCTTCCGTTCCCATACCCATGTACGGGTCAAGCTGGAAACCGGGCGTACCCACCAGATTCGTGTGCACATGGCCCACGTGAACTTCCCGTTGGTCGGCGATCCGGTCTACGGCGGTCGTTTCCGCATCCCGCCAGCGGCCAGCATCACCATGGTCGAGGCCCTCAAGACTTTCCCGCGTCAGGCCCTGCACGCGCGCTTCCTGGAGCTGGATCACCCGGCAACCGGCGAGCGCATGGGCTGGGAATCGGCGCTGCCGGATGATTTCGTCTGGCTGCTGTCGCTGCTCAAGCAGGACCGCGAGGCGTTCGTCGGATGAGTGAGCTGGCGCGCGACCTGCTGATCCCGGACTGGCCTGCGCCAGTAGGGGTTCGCGCGTGCGTCACCACCCGGGCTGGCGGCGTCAGTTTGCCACCCTATGAAAGCTTCAACCTAGGTGACCATGTCGGCGATGCGCCTGATGCGGTGGCCGAGAACCGTCGGCGCCTGACCGCCGAGTTCGGCATCCAGCCCGCCTGGCTCAAGCAGGTGCATGGCGTGGTGGTAGCGGATGCCGACCCTGGCGTAATCGCCGAAGCCGACGCCAGCTGGACCGCCACCCCAGGCATTGCCTGCACGGTGATGACCGCCGATTGCCTGCCGTTGCTGTTCTGCGACCGTGCCGGCACCCGTGTCGCGGCTGCCCATGCTGGCTGGCGCGGCCTGGCCAACGGGGTCATCGAGGCCACCCTCGACCGTCTGGCGCTGGCGCCTGAAGAGGTGCTGGTGTGGCTGGGCCCGGCAATTGGCCCGCAAGCCTTTGAAGTGGGTCTGGAAGTGCGCGACGCCTTCACGACCGTTCATCCGGAAACTGCCCAGGCCTTCGTGCCCGGTGTACGCCCAGATAAATTGATGGCCGACATCTATACCCTGGCGCGTCTGCGTCTGGCCGCTCGTGGCGTAAATGCGGTATATGGCGGCGGTTTGTGCACCGTCAGCGATCCACGCTTCTATTCTTATCGGCGTACTCCGCAAGGTGGCCGCTTCGCCTCATTGATCTGGCTGGCCCCGCGCTGACCTGAATCAACCCCGCTAAGCTTGAATCCTCCAGAATCACCCTCATCTAATGGGGTATCTCAGGCAGGTTTATCTTCATCAGGTGTGTCCATCGCTCCGGCCTGCCCATAAAAGGAAGGTAACTTATGCGAATAGACCGTTTGACCAGCAAGCTACAGCTGGCGTTATCCGATTCCCAATCTCTGGCCGTTGGTATGGACCATCCCGCCATCGAGCCTGCGCACCTGTTGCAAGCACTGATCGATCAGCAAGGTGGTTCAATCAAGCCGCTGCTGATGCAGGTGGGCTTTGACGTCAACAGCCTGCGCAAGTCGTTGAGCAAAGAGCTCGACCAACTGCCGAAAATCCAGAACCCCACCGGCGACGTGAACATGTCGCAGGATCTGGCGCGTCTGCTCAACCAGGCTGACCGCCTGGCCCAGCAGAAGGGCGACCAGTTCATTTCCAGTGAGCTGGTGCTGCTCGCCGCCATGGACGAGAACAGCAAGCTTGGCAAGTTGCTGCTGAGCCAGGGCGTGACCAAGAAAGCCCTGGAAAACGCCATCAGCAATCTGCGTGGCGGTGAGGCGGTCAACGACCCCAACGCCGAGGAGTCGCGTCAGGCTCTGGACAAGTACACCGTCGACCTGACCAAGCGCGCCGAAGACGGCAAGCTCGATCCGGTAATCGGCCGTGACGACGAAATCCGCCGCACCATCCAGGTGCTGCAACGCCGGACCAAAAACAACCCGGTGCTGATCGGCGAACCTGGCGTCGGTAAAACCGCCATCGCCGAAGGCCTGGCCCAGCGCATCATCAACGGCGAAGTGCCGGACGGCCTCAAAGGCAAACGTCTGCTGTCGCTTGACATGGGCGCGCTGATTGCTGGTGCCAAGTTCCGTGGTGAGTTCGAAGAGCGCCTCAAAGGCCTGCTCAATGAACTGTCCAAGCAAGAAGGGCAGATCATTCTGTTCATCGACGAACTGCACACCATGGTCGGCGCCGGTAAAGGTGAAGGCTCCATGGACGCCGGTAACATGCTCAAGCCGGCCCTGGCCCGTGGTGAGCTGCACTGCGTGGGTGCTACGACCCTGAACGAGTACCGTCAGTACATCGAGAAAGACGCGGCCCTCGAGCGGCGCTTCCAGAAAGTACTGGTGGAGGAGCCGAGCGAAGAAGACACCATCGCCATCCTGCGTGGCCTCAAAGAGCGTTATGAGGTGCACCACAAGGTGGCGATCACCGACGGCGCGATCATTGCCGCGGCCAAGCTCAGCCATCGCTACATCACTGACCGGCAGCTGCCGGACAAGGCCATCGACCTGGTAGACGAAGCGGCCAGCCGCATTCGTATGGAGATCGACTCCAAGCCGGAAGTGCTCGATCGCCTGGAGCGCCGTCTGATTCAACTGAAGGTTGAATCCCAGGCGCTGAAGAAAGAAGAAGACGAAGCCGCAATCAAACGTCTGGAAAAACTGACCGAAGAGATTGCGCGGCTGGAACGTGAGTACGCTGATCTGGAAGAAATCTGGACTTCGGAAAAAGCCGAAGTGCAGGGCTCTGCGCAGATCCAGCAGAAAATCGAACAGTCGCGCCAGGAGCTGGAAAGCGCACGGCGTAAAGGCGACCTCAGCCGCATGGCCGAGCTGCAGTACGGGGTGATCCCGGACCTGGAGCGCAGCTTGCAGATGGTCGACCAGCACGGCAAGGCCGAGAACCAGCTGCTGCGTAACAAGGTGACCGAAGAGGAAATCGCTGAAGTCGTCTCCAAGTGGACCGGTATTCCGGTGGCCAAGATGCTTGAAGGCGAGCGGGAAAAACTGTTGAAGATGGAAAGCCTGCTGCACGAGCGTGTGATCGGTCAGGAGGAAGCAGTCGTTGCGGTCTCCAACGCCGTACGCCGTTCGCGTGCCGGTTTGTCCGACCCGAACCGGCCAAGTGGTTCGTTCCTGTTCCTCGGCCCGACCGGTGTCGGTAAAACCGAGCTGTGCAAGGCCCTGGCCGAGTTCCTGTTCGACACCGAAGAGGCGATGGTGCGTATCGACATGTCCGAGTTCATGGAGAAACATTCCGTGGCGCGGCTGATCGGTGCTCCACCTGGCTACGTCGGTTACGAAGAGGGCGGTTACCTGACCGAAGCGGTACGGCGCAAGCCTTATGCCGTGGTGCTGCTCGACGAAGTCGAGAAGGCGCACCCGGATGTGTTCAACGTGTTGCTGCAGGTGCTTGAAGACGGGCGCCTGACGGACAGCCACGGACGCACGGTGGATTTTCGCAACACCGTGATCGTGATGACCTCCAACCTGGGCTCGGCGCAGATCCAGGAGCTGGTAGGTGATCGCGAGGCGCAACGGGCAGCGGTGATGGACGCGGTGGGTTCGCACTTCCGCCCTGAGTTCATCAACCGTATCGACGAAGTGGTGGTGTTCGAGCCGCTGGGCCGTGATCAGATCGCTGGCATCACCCAGATCCAGTTGGGCCGCCTGCGCAGCCGTCTGGCTGAGCGCGACCTGAGCCTGGAGCTGAGCGACGAAGCACTGGATAAACTGATCTCCGTCGGTTACGACCCGGTCTACGGCGCACGGCCATTGAAACGGGCCATTCAGCGCTGGATCGAGAACCCGTTGGCGCAGTTGATCCTGTCCGGCAAGTTCCTGCCTGGCACCGGGATTACCGCCAAGGTGGAGGGCGAAGAAATCGTCTTCGCCTGATTTTTCGGGCGGTTACGCTAAGGCCTCGAATTTCGAGGCCTTTTTTCTTTGCATTTTTTCTCGAGTGCTTGTAAAGTGCGCCCCGCTGTATGTCGCCCCGCAGGTTTCCAGCAAAATCGGGAATCTGAAAAAAAGTTGCAAATCAGTAAGTTGAATGCAAATTAGGGGTTGACAAGGGTTTTGAAGGTTGTAGAATAGCGCGCCTCAGAGACATGAACGCAGCGATGCACAAGGTCGAAGAGTTCGAAGCGGTAGTGATACAGTTTTCGAAATTGCAGTAATTGAAATTGATAGTTCCGCGATAGCTCAGTCGGTAGAGCAAATGACTGTTAATCATTGGGTCCCAGGTTCGAGTCCTGGTCGCGGAGCCAAATTTCAAACCGGGGTATAGCGCAGTCCGGTAGCGCGCCTGCTTTGGGAGCAGGATGTCAGGAGTTCGAATCCCCTTACCCCGACCATTTTTGGGTCGTTAGCTCAGTTGGTAGAGCAGTTGGCTTTTAACCAATTGGTCGTAGGTTCGAATCCTACACGACCCACCATTTTTGAATCTGGTACGCTGGGTTCAAATCTTAAAAGGTTGGAATGCCATTAGCATCCAGCCGTAAAAAAGGCGCCTTAATTGGTGCCTTTTTTTTACCGGGGTATAGCGCAGTCCGGTAGCGCGCCTGCTTTGGGAGCAGGATGTCAGGAGTTCGAATCCCCTTACCCCGACCATATTCAGAGAAAAGGGCACCTTGCAAAGGGTGCCCTTTTTTCGTTTCTGCAGCCCTGAATATTGCCTGCTACTATCCGCCAATATTCTGCAAGGGAGCTGCCTCATGACCCTCAAAGCCTCCGTATACATCGCCACCAGCCTCGATGGCTTCATCGCCCGCGAGAGCGGTGAGCTGGACTGGTTGATGGTTGCCACCACCTCCAGCGACGACCACGGCTATGCCGCTTACATGGCGACGGTCGATACCCTGGTCATGGGGCGTAACACCTACGAGAAAGTACTGACCTTTGGCGAATGGCCGTATCCGCACAAGCGCGTTGTGGTGCTGAGCAGCACCCTGGGCCAGGCGGAGGGTGTCGAGGTGCATCCCGGGCCGATTGCCGACCTGCTTGCGCATTTGCGCGACACAGGCGCCAGGAGCCTGTACCTCGATGGTGGTCAGGTGGTGCAGAGCTTCTTGCGTGAAGGGCGCGTGGATGAACTGACCATCACCCGGATTCCGGTGTTACTGGGCAGCGGGATTCCCCTGTTCGGGGCATTGGCAGGGGATGTGAAGCTGCAGCATGTGCGCAGCACCACCTTCGAGAATGGTTTTGTGCAGAGTACTTATCGAGTGCTCAAGTAATCTGTGCAGCCCATCGCCGGCAAAGCCGGTTCCCACATGTCTGGCATTCACACAAACCTGTGGGAGCTGGCCTTGCCAGCGATGATGTCAGTGCAGCTTCAGGCGCGGCTCGGTGCCACGACCAATGCGGCTACCCAGCATCAGCATCAACGTACGGAACGTGCCATACAGCGCCATCTGGTGCATGCGGTACAGCGACACGTAGAACATCCGCGCCAACCATCCCTCAAGCATCACGCTGCCGGTCAGGTTACCCATCAGGTTACCCACCGCCGAGAAGCGCGACAGCGATACCAGCGAGCCGTAATCGCGGTAGGCGTAAGTCGGCAACGGTTTGCCTTCCAGGCGCGCTTTCAACGATTTGGCCAGCATCGAGGCCTGTTGGTGAGCGGCCTGGGCCCGCGGCGGAACGTTGCGGTCGCTGCCCGGTTGAGGGCAGGCGGCGCAATCGCCGAAGGCGAAAATGTCGTCGTCCAGCGTGGTCTGCAGGGTCGGGCGAACCACCAGCTGGTTGATCCGGTTGGTCTCCAGGCCGTCAATGTCCTTGAGGAACCCCGGCGCACGAATACCCGCTGCCCAGACTTTGAGACTGGCCGGGATTACATCGCCATTGCTGGTTTTCAGCTCGGTGGCCGTCACTTCACTGACCGAGGCATTGGTCATCACCGTGACCCCGAGCTTTTCCAGGGTCTGGTGTACCGGCACGCTGATCCGCTCCGGCAAAGCAGGCAGTACCCGCGGGCCCGCTTCGATCAGGGTGATGTGCATGTCCTTCGGCTGGATGCGGTCCAGGCCGTAGGCCGCCAGTTCGTGTGCCGCGTGATGCAGTTCGGCAGCCAGCTCCACACCCGTGGCACCGGCACCGACAATCGCCACGCTGATGGTTTCGTTGGCCTGATCACCAGCATGGGCGCGCAGGTAATGGTTGAGCAACTGTTGATGGAAACGCTCGGCCTGCTTGCGGGTATCCAGGAACAGGCAGTTCTGCGCCGCGCCAAGGGTGCCGAAGTCGTTGGTGTTGCTGCCTACGGCGATTACCAGGGTGTCGTAGCCCAGGGTGCGCGCAGGCAGCAGCTCGCGGCCCTCTTCGTCGAGGGTCGCGGCCAGCTGGATCTGTTTGCTCTCGCGGTCCAGGCCACTCATGCGGCCGAGCTGGAACTGGAAGTGATTCCACTTGGCCTGGGCCACGTAGTTCAGTTCGTCTTCCGAGGAGTTCAGCGAGCCTGCGGCTACTTCGTGCAGCAATGGCTTCCAGATGTGCGTCAGGTTGGCGTCGACCAGGGTGATGCTGGCGCTGCCCTTCTTGCCCAGGGTTTTACCCAGGCGGGTCGCCAGTTCCAGGCCGCCGGCGCCGCCGCCGACAATCACAATACGGTGAGTCATGGGGATATCTCATAAGGTTTACGGAATTCTGGTCGTGAGTCATCGGCCGCTCAGGGCGGGCGGTTTGGGCGAGCGCAAGGCAGCTCATAGCACCAGGTTACTCAGGAGGCGGCTCAACAGGCCCAGGCCAACGGTCACCAGCACCACCATGGCAAGGAGCAGCCACGGCCGGAAAGGCCTGCGCTCGACTTGATGTTGGGGGGCTTGCAGGTATTGATCGACACGACGTTGGTCTTCGGGATTCAGGCGGCTGGTCATGAGGGCCTCGTCAGGTAGACGCTTGTGACTGAAAGGAAGCTACAGGGTTCACTGTAGTTGTTTGAGCAAGGCCCATGGCGCAGTCACGCGGCGGTCATTATGACGAATGATTGCGCTTTGTATCATCGCCGCGCAATTTATGCCATTACGCGTTGGCAGGGGGCCAGCTCAGAGGCTGATGCCGACATCGAAAACAATGCTGCGGCCCAGGTTGCCGCGCAGAAAGTCTGGCGCATCCGGGTGAGCGAACAGCACCCGGGCGAACGTCGGCCCGACCAGCGACAGCGAACGCCAGCCCTGGCGCAGGTATTCGGTGGGCGGCGGGAAATGGCTGTTGAGGTCGAGCACTTCGCGCTTGAGGCTGGCGAAGGCGATGATGTCCAGTTCGCTCAGGTCGAGCCCGCGCTCCTGGTAGTTGTGCGATTTTTTGCGCAAGGTCGGGGCCAGACGCTGCAACAGCTCCTGGGCACTGATCCGCCGCGGCCGCGCTTCACGCCGCACCAGCTGGCTCAGGGAAAAGGCGCTGCGCCGCCGTTGTAGCTCTTCGCGCCACTCGTCGTTGAGCCGACGGCCTTCATCGAGGACGAAAAACACCTCAAAAGCGGCATCGCGAAACAGTACGTCAGGCGGTTCTTGACCGGCGGGGGTAAAGTCCTCGCTACGGTAAGGAATGTTCAAGCCTTGCAGCAGGCGCTGGCAGACCCAACGCTCACGTTCCCATTTACGGGCATTGGAAAGAAACGCATTGGCTTGTTCGGCCTGAATGGTTAGCAGGCGCAAGTAGTCTGAGTCGTCCATGGGGACAAGCTTAGCGTCCAATTGTGTCTTCAGAAATAAACGCGTTAACCAAGCTTGGGTTACAGCGGCGGCAGGGCGATTTCGCTGAACGGCTTGGGCATCACGATCTGTGATGCTTGCGGCAATGTGGTGCGCACGATCCGGTACAGGGCGTGTTCGTCTTTTTCGCCGCGTAGCACTTTGAGGTCATCCGGGTCGCCACCGAAAAAGTCCTCCCAATGGCACAGTACAACCAGCTTGGGTTGAGTCGCTTCGATCAGGGCCTGTGGATATCTTTTGACTTGAATCCACGACGCCACCGGCAGGATCACGACATCGATACCTCTGTCATCGCCAAGATCGGGAGGAAATCCATAAGGCTCGTCGCTAGAACTGTCCTGATAGTGAATGCGGTAGACGGTTTTGCCGTTTTCATCCAGCAGGTCCACCAGCCAGGCTAGGGTCTGGCCTTCCTTCCAGTTCCGGAAGCTTTTGGGCAAAGTTTTCAGGTCTTGTTGGTAACTGCCACCCATCAGGTCAATGTGTGTAACGTTTGGCGCGTGGCTGCTCTGAATCGGCATGGCCCGGAAAGCGCCTTTTTTCGACTTGAACCAGCCATCTTCCCGGGCAATCGGGCGTGGACCCTTGGGACCTGGTAGCCAGGCCATTTTCTTCTCGGCATCTTCGAATTCGCGCTCTGCACTGACTTCAGCACGCAAGATATGCCCGGCAGTACGCGAGCCATAGAAGATAGCGTTTGGGGTTTTATGGTTCAAAACCCAGGCCACATCGAGCAGGTGATCGTAGTGAGCGTGACCGACCAACAGCATGGTCGCTTCCGGCGTTCTGGGCATGCCGTTGTTGATTCTTTTGACGTCGGGCGTGAGCCAGAGCAGTTGGAGCGGAGAAGGGCGGCTGAAAAAGGGGTCGAACACGACCGCTTCATCACGCCAGCGCAGCAGGAACCCCGCCACCCCGAAAAACTCCAGTTTTGGTTGTGTCAGCTTGTGCTCGTCCGACAGTTTGATCGGGCCGAGTTCGCTCAGGTCCTGGGCACAGCCGGCTGTCATCAGCACCAACACCATCAGCATCCAGCGCATTGCACATCCTCCATGGTCGCGTTCAGCGCCAAGGCACCGGCGTTACTGTTGTGATTCGGTGATTGTGACGCGCGCGCAGCCTTGGTTATTGCGGTAGAGGAGATCCCCCAACACCGACCCGCCCCCTACATCGTTCACGTAGAAGAACAAGGGACCGTCGCTGCGGGCTTTAAAACTGCTGTTGAAGATGCGGCCGCCTTCCACGGCAACCGCATCAGGAGGGCAGCGCCACGCTTTGGGCCACTCCTCGATCGTCGGTCCAGGATCGCAGTAGTCTGTTGGTAATGATTTTTCCGGATTGATGGGCAGCGCGTAAATGTCGTCGCCAGCGGTGCCGATACGCACCATGGTCTGAAACCAGGGCTGATCCGGGTGCCGACGTATAGACGTTGAGAGGGCTGTTACCCACGAAGCGGGAAACTTCGGCGGACATTCGTAGCCGCCTGGGTTGGCTGGAATATATTTGTCACTCCAGCGCCACTGATCAGGCACTTGCATCTTCACCTGATAAGTGCGGCCTTGCTGAACCTGCATACCGGAGTAGGCGCAGAGTGAGCGCGTGTCGAACCAGAAGGTCGCCGTATCGCTGGCGCTGCCCTCTTTTACCTGGCACAAGGTTTCATAGTTCGCCGCCGACGCGGGCAGCGGCTGGCCCAGCAGCGTTGCCAGGGCAATCACCAAGGGGGCTGTAATGAGAGGCTTGGGCATGACTCACTCCGTTTCAGGAGCGCCAGGGTCGCTTGCGTTTGAGCATAGCTGAAGGCCAGCACCGACGCGGTTCACTGCTTGAGGTGTAGACTGCCAGCAAAGTCTTGTCTGAAGGGCTCTGCTGCCGTGATTGATGCTCAAGTGCTGTCTGACCACAGCCTGACCCTGGGCTGGGTCGGCTATGTCGTGCTGTTGGTGTGGGCGCTGGCGCGTACGCGTTGGGTCGAGTTGTTCACTGACAGTCGTCGTCAGCACCTGCTGTTCGGCACGGTGTTCGCCTTGTTCGCGCTGTGGTTGGTGCGCCGCGACTTCGATAACGGGGTGTCGTACCACTTCATAGGTATGACCGCAGTCACTTTGTTACTGGATTGGCCGCTGGCGATTGTCGGTGGTTTGCTGGCCCAGGTCGGGTTGATCTTGCTGGGGCGTCAGGACCTGGCCGCCATGGGCGTCAACGGCCTGTTGTTTATCGGCCTGCCGGTGCTGGTCACCGAAGTCTGCGCGATCCTGGTGGAACGGGCGCAGCCGAAAAACCTGTTCGTTTATATTTTCTGTTCGGGATTTTTTGCCGCCGCCCTGGCGGCACTGTTGTGCCTGTTGCTCGGGCTGGGTCTGCTGTGGCTGGACGGGCGCTTCGTGATGCCGGAATGGATCGAAGACTTTATCGGCTACCTGTGGCTGATCATCTTTCCCGAGGCCTTTATCAACGGCATGGTGGTCAGCGCCCTGGTGGTGTTTTGCCCGGAGTGGCTGGAAACCTTCAACCGCACCCGCTACCTGCAGGCGCCGTGGAAGGAGGACGACGCCGGGCGTTGAGGCTCAGTGGTGGGCGCGCGGATCGAGTTCACCGGAAAACAGTTCGTCTTCGGCATCCGGTGCAACCGGGATCTTGTGCTCTTCAGCAGCCCACGCCCCCAGGTCGATAAGCTTGCAGCGATCGGAACAGAACGGCCGGAACGTGCTGGCGGCGTTCCATTCAACAGGGGCGCCACAGGTCGGGCATTCTACGGTCATGGGTTGGCTCATGCTTGGCCTCCTCGCAAAGTCAGATAAAAGTGATGCAGGCGGTCGACCTCCGAATGCAGCCAGGCCAGGTCGCGGTCATTGACCAGCACATCGTGGGCATGGCGCAGGCGCTCTTCGCGGCTGGCTTGGGCCTTCAGAATGGCCTGCACCTGTTCCGGGCTGGTCTGGTCGCGCTGCAGGGTGCGCTGGATTTGCAGCTCCTGCGGGGCATCGATCACCAGCAGGCGCTGGGTGCGCTGATACTGGCCCGACTCGACCATCAGCGGCGACACGAACACCGCATAAGGCGACTCGGCCTTGGCCAGGTAACTGAAAATTTCCTGACCGATCAACGGATGCAGCAGGGCTTCCAGCCAGCGCCGTTGCTCGGGGTCGCTGAAGATCAGCTCGCGCAACGCCGCACGGTTCAGCTGGCCATCTTCCTGCAGCACACCGGCACCGAAGCGCTCGACGATACGGGCCAGTGCCGGACGCCCAGGTTCGACCACCCAGCGTGCGGCCTGATCGGCATCCACCAGGTGCACGCCCAGTTCGACAAAGCGCTGGGCCGCAGCACTTTTGCCACTGCCGATGCCGCCGGTGAGGCCGAGAATCCAGGGAGTGAAAGCAGCGGTGGTCATCACATTCCAGAAAGGTTCAGGTAAGAAGTGGTTATTTGACCACCCCAGAGCAGTGCGATCCAGCCCGCAATGGCCAGATAGGGACCAAAGGGGATCGGCGTGCTGGTTTGCTGGCCTTTGGCACGCAGCATGATCAGCCCGATCACCGCACCAAGTACCGACGACAGCAGCAGGGTCAGCGGCAGGATCTGCCAGCCACCCCAGGCACCGATCAGCGCCAGTAGCTTGAAATCGCCGTAACCCATGCCCTCTTTGCCGGTGATGATCTTGAACAGCCAGAACACCGACCACAGGCTCAAATAACCTGCGACTGCGCCCCACAGAGCATCTGACAAGGGCACGAACAGCTCGAAAGCGTTGACGATCAGCCCCAGCCACAACAGTGGCAGTACCAACGCATCGGGCAGCAGCCGGTGCTCGATGTCGATCAGGCTCATGGCCAGCAGTCCCCAACTGAACAGCATCAGGGCCAGCGCAGCGGTATTTGCCCCCAGATACCAGGCGACAAACACCGTCAATGCCGCGCAGCCCAGCTCTACCAGCGGATAACGGGCACTGATGGCGCTGCGGCAACTGCTGCAGCGCCCGCGCAGTAGCAGGTAGCTCAGAACCGGAATGTTTTCCCAGGCGCGAATGCGGTGCCCGCAGTGCGGACACTGTGACGCGGGCAGGAACAGATCGTAACGCTCGGGCTCAGGCTCGCTGGGCAGCTCCAGGACCTCCCGCGCTTCAGCCTGCCACTGGCGTTGCAGCATGATCGGCAGGCGGTGCACCAACACATTGAGAAAACTGCCGACGACCAGCCCCAGGAGCAGGGCAAAGCTCAGGTAAAGCAGCGGCTGGCTGGCCAGCGTATCCATCAGGTCCATGTTCAGATCACACTACCGAGCTGAAAGATTGGCAGGTACATGGCGATCACCAGGCTGCCCACCAGCAGCCCGAGAATCAGCACGATCAGAGGTTCGAGCAAGCTGGCCAGATTATCGAGCAAGCGCTCGATGGCACTTTCGTAATGGCTGGCGACTCTGGCGAGCATATCGTCCAGCGTACCGCCTGTCTCGCCGATGGCACACATCTGTTGCATCAAGCGCGGAAACAAACCGCTGCTGGCCATCGCCTGGCTCAACGCCTGGCCGCTGGCGAGGTCCTTGCGCAGGCGCAGCACCGCTTGTTCATACAGCGGATTACCGCACGCACCGGCCACCGGACCCAGCGCTTCCACCAGCGGCACACCTGCAGCGAACGAGGTGGACAGCGTGCGGGCGAAACGGGCGAGGGCGGCGTTGCTCAGCAAGTCGCCAACCACCGGCAGCTTCAGCGCCAGGCCCAGACAGCACAGACGAAACGCTGGCTGGCGCCGGTAAGCCCGACACATTCCCCAGACACTGCCGATCGTGAACAGCAGCAACCAGCCAAAGTACTGCCCCAACCAATCGGACAAGCCAATCACCCATTGGGTAAAAGCAGGCAGCTGCGCGCCGAAGCCGCTGAACATCGTCTGAAACTGCGGCACCACCTCAAGCAGCAACAGGCTGGAAACGCCGAGCCCGGTCAGCAGCACGATCAGTGGATAGGTCATGGCCTTTTTCAACCGCGAGCGCAGCGCCTGGCGATGTTCCTGCAGACTGGCGACCTGCTCAAGCACGCTTTCCAGGCTGCCGGACTGTTCCCCGGCAGCAATCAGATTGCAGTACAGCGCATCGAAATACCGCGGATGCCGACGCAAGGCGTCCGCCAGATTGCAGCCCGCGCCGATATCGGTTTTCAGCGTACCCAGCAGGCGGATCAGCACCGGGTTGCTGCTGCTTTGGGCAATCACCTCAAGCGCTTGCAACAGCGCGACACCGGAGCAGATCAAACTGGACAGCTGGCGGCTGAACTGGCTTAACTCGCGGCTACCCAGCGAGCCTTGCCTGCGCCACAACCTGGCCTGTACCCGTTCGACACTGAGCGGGCGAATACCGCGCTTACGCAACTCGGCACGCAGCAGGGCAGGGCTGCGCCCACTGCTCTGGCCACTGACCAGCGCCCCTTGTGCCGTAGTGCCTTGCCAGCTGTAGCTATAAGTTTTTTCGGTCATCGCGACATCCTTGTGGCGTGGCCCGCACAAACCCGGAAACAGCTTCAGGGCCAGTGCAGCGAGCAGGAGTGCCCGCTGCTCACTAGAGTAGTCGAGCCGGCATCAGCGAATGACCGGCGCAGGGTGACAAAAGGTGTCCATTCGGGCCTACTGGCGCGCCTGTTGGCGGCCCGATACTGAGCGCTGCTGACCAGAACCGATTTTGCGAGGGAGAACGTCCATGAAAGGACAACGCGGCATTACCTTGATCGAACTGATGATTGTCGTGGCGATCATCGGCATCCTGGCGACCATCGCCTTGCCCATGTACACCAACCACCAGGTGCGGACCAAGGCGACTGCTGCCCTGGTCGAAATTTCCGCGCTGAAAACCCCGTTTGATTTGCGGATGAATGAGGGTAAAGACGTTGCCGACGTCACTGCCCTGGGCGGCCAGGCGACCACCAGCAACTGCACCATCACCGCCACCGGCACAGCTACCACCGGCGCGGGCAGCATCGCCTGCACCCTGGTCGATGCCCCGGCTACTGCCTTGGGCAAAACCCTCACTCTGACTCGCTCGGCCAGCGGCTGGGCGTGTGCCAGCACCCTTGAAGAAGACCTTGCCCCAGCTGGCTGCAAGCCCGCTGAAAGTGCCCCGGCGAAGTGAGCATTAGCTGTTATTAAACAGTGATTTGCGTAAGCGATCCGGCAGTGGTAGCGTTGGTGCCACGCCGGTGTAGCTCAGTCGGTAGAGCAGCGCACTCGTAACGCGAAGGTCGCAGGTTCGATTCCTGTCTCCGGCACCAGAGAGCAGTTTATAGAAGTCTATGACAGACTACGGAACACCCAACAAAGCCCGCCTAGTGCGGGCTTTGTTGTTTCTGCTTGCCTTGATTTGTCTCTGTGCTTGAGACGTTTCGGAATGGCGGGGGCAGGCCCGAGTGCTGCCAAATGGATACGTTCGCTGGCACTGCCGGAGCTTGAAGCTCAACTAGACGCAGAGTAACTACCGGTATTCAACCAGCTTCACTTCGGCGGTAACCGTGCGGCTTTCTCGGCGTCGATCAAGGCTGTAAGCGACTGCTAACGACCAAGTGCAGACATGAGCACGGAAAGAACAATCTCCCTTTGCTGTACCGATGATGTTAAAAGGACATTTTTCTCAGGGAGGGCCGAACCATGATGGGCGAGGTAGGGTTTTGTGATTGGCGTCCTTGGTCTGAACGGACAGAACTCGAAGGGAAGAATCTGCCGGGTGTGTACTTCATCGCGCGCAGTAAAAAGAAGCCTGACAACTACCGGGTAAACAACGATTTCATCATCTACATTGGTGAAACGACAGGCCAGACACTGGCTGACCGGTTGCGTCAATTCAACACTTCAGCGTTCAGCGAACGCCCCGGACATTCCGGAGGCAATACTTTCAGGTTGACACTTCTCGAAACCACGCCACTTGAGCATCTTTGGGTTTCGGCCTGTCCTGTCGACATGGGCCAACCTTACACCACTGCCTACATTAAGCACTTAGAGCGAAAGCTGCTCTGGGAGTATGTGTGCACGTGGGGCAGGTATCCAGATTGCAATCGCTCTTGACTAACGAGCTGCCAGTCCACGTGCTGGTAGCACTGGTAAAAGTCGGGAACTGATCACAATACTGATATTGCTAACAGTCCGCTTCTGACCGTCAGCAGCCCTCCACGAACGGCAGCTAGGGGTCGAAAGCTGCCGGTTGCGAATGGCTGCTATCGACCCATAGCGGCCGTTGGCGAAAGTCCACATTCGGCCAGTTTCCGCCGTTCGAGCGTCCACGTTCAGTACTTGATATCCCGGGCTTTTTGACGTCCTTCCTGCTTCGTTTGCCGCTTGTCCTGTCGACAACGGGGATTGCTTTGGACATCGGCCGCTCGACAATCCTGTTTCGTCTCACGCGCATCCTGGCGCGTTTCCTGCCTGACATCGCGCGCGGCACGACGCGTCTCGGCTCGTTCGGTGGCCGCCCAAGATGTCCCGTTGGCGACCAGAAGAAAAACCATGGCTACCCAACCAAACGTCCTGTGCGTTCTCATAATCTGATCTCCAGGAGCTCGATGTCGAACTTTAAGTACAGCTGATTTCCGAACGTTCCGCAGGCTAAGGAACTACCATTCATCTAAGCGATGTCCATTGAGCAGCTGGTGAACATCACTGCCGATGACGATTTTTATGATTTTCACCGAGTCATTGATGGCGATATCTCGGCGGGACCAATCTTATCGTGAGAAAACTGTTCAGGGTGTATGCATTGCTCTGAGGGGTTTTGAAGTGGCGAACGGGATCGCGACTGATTCATAACCACCGTCCGCTTCTGGCCGGTAGCGGCCCTTTGCGAGTGGCTACTATGGGTCGACCACTGCATTTCGATTTATCCGCAAGTCGGTTTGTCTATGCCATTGACCAGTCGACTGAGGCATTGTAGAAGCCTGAAGGTGTACGTATTACCTCTTGATGAGGTGTGGCGTTAGGCCGTGAACTTCCAATTAGCCTTGGATCCAAGTAGGTCGATAGAGTAAAGGCCAATCTAGAAAACTCTTTAGAGAGACCTTTACACTAGCCTTTGGATGCTTGGCTAAGCGATCGTGAGTTTACTCTCCCCCGATTTCACCACCATTGTCGGCTATGAATTCCAAAGACTCTGCGCGCTCTTTAGTCATTTCCAGTTCGCATCCTGATCCGTTGAGAAGGTCGATGGTTCCACCTGTCAGACCGTAATAGAGTCCGCAATCAGTGTCCTTCAACTTAGCCCACATAGCCTGGGATTCTTGCAGGGTTTGCCTCTTTTCTTCTGGAAGCGCTCCCATTGCCCATTTGTAGGCTTCATTCAGTCGGGTGTTTTGTCGTTGAATCTCTTCCCCGTTGCAGTCGCGAAGGCTAGCGGTGTCCGTTGCTTCATTGGTGCAGGAGGAATACGCCGCAGAGTATTCGCTCTTGGCAAACGCAGAGACGGAGAGTAATAACGAAAGTGCGAGTGTTGGTAGTACTGTTTTACGCACTTGAGTGATTCCTTGTGCTAGTTGGGGGTGGGATTGATCTTTACAGTATTTAAGCAGGATTGTATTTTCTAAATTCGAGGCATTCCGATATGGAAGTAAATTCACCTCGACGGCAAAGCCAAGCTGTAAGAAAAGTATAACCTGCAGACGTTAGAGCAAAGGTTCTCCTGAACTCTTTACCTTGCCGCCGTTGTCTTGCTTCAGCCTGGGTTAGGGACTCTCCCTTTCTCCTCGCACCACCAAACATCGAAGCCAGTAACAGAGCCATGATCACATAAAAGACAGTAATCAGCGCCAGCTTGGCAATTAATGTGATAAAGATGTCGGATAGTTTTTCGTTTGTGCTGAAGGACGAATACATGGCAAAAGCTATTGCCGAGAACAAACCAATTACAACCGAGATCTGGTATGCCTGGTGCGGCAGTCCTAACCATACCAAGAGTAGGCCAAGCACTAAGAAGCTAAGTGGTATCAGGTTGGTTATTGCCGCATCTGTGTAGTCGTTATAGATGGTCACCTGGCCACGATGATGCTTTACAATAGCCCAACAGGAGAAAATAATAATAATTATTAAAGCAAACTTCCACGCTATGCTGAAAATTTCTTGAGATAGTGTTTTTGAGGTGGGTTGAGCGATTTCCGTGGTAGGCCGATAGGTACTTGTGTTGCTTGATGGGGTATAGGTGGGCGCTGTTTGTGTGGTGAGCCTTAATTGCTCTTGTCTTGCTTGCTCTTGAGCGATTCGTCTTTCTTCCATTGCGCGAGCTCGCTCAGCTTCTTCCGCTCTAGATTTTTCTGATCTTGTTTTTTGCTCCAGTGCTAATCTATTTTTAACTTCTTCTTGCTTGAAGTCGTCGAGTGCCTTGATTCTTCCGCTGAGCGATTGGTCTAAACATTTTTGAGTTGTGCACTGGTTGCGTAGCGCTATCCAGTTTCTCTGGGAATTAATAAGGGCTTCCTTGTCCTCAGTAGAACTCAGAAGTCTTTTGTATCTATTCGCCAAGCTGCTATCGAGACTGGAGAGATATCCGTCACGACAGATTTCCTTTTCAGCAAAGTTTTGCGCTTGGCTGCAGTCGAAACTAGCGGCTAGCGTATTGCTGGCGAGTAGCAGCAGCCCAATTGCTGCGGCACGGAAGGGCATCATTCTCAAGATCTCCTTTCTTCAGTAATTTTCAAGCTCGTGCGTACGATCGGCTCTATGCCCGGGAGCATCCTTCCGCCAACGCTTTGCTACCCGAACCCGTGAGCTGCGCTACAGGTATGACTCAGGAAGAGTTTGCCGACAGGTGCGGTTTAGCTACGACTTACATGTCTCGCATTGAGGCAGGTGGTGGCGATCCTAGCCTTGATGCCATCAAAACGCTAGCAGTCGCGCTTAGGTGCTCATCCTCGAGCTAGTCAGGATATGGGGATGGCTTCGATTTATAAGAATCAAGAAATAAAAAGACGCTGCAGCGCATCGCTAACATGCGCCAGAACGATGAGGTTTTCCCTATTCTGATCGCCTCTTTCAGCCGACGGAACCTCACGCAAAACCTATCCGCTAGGGTCTTTATTGCTGCTTTTAGGTATTTCCTTATGGCACTCACCCAGACGCCGCTTTACGCTGGTGACTCAGGTATACCGGAACCTTTGCTATCCTGAGCGACAATCTCACCACAGTTGGAGTGTGCCCATGGGCTCTTCCTTGTACAACCTTATCGCCTTCGTCATTTTTCTCCTGGATATCTGGGCGATTTTCAATGTGGCGAAGAGCAATGCAGAAACCATGAAGAAAGTGCTCTGGGTAGCGCTTGTTGCATTTCTTCCGGTGCTCGGTCTGATCATCTGGGCGCTGGCCGGCCCTCGCGGCAACGCTCGTCTCGGCTCGTCCAACTGATCAACACCACGGCTTTGTTCGATCAAACCGCCATGCTTTGGCGTACGGGTAGCGTGCTCGTGCCCGGTTAGCTATCCAATGGAAAGCTCATGAAATCACTTCGTTCTGTTGTCCGGGCCGCTGCCCTCGTATCGCTCGTCACCCATGTCAGCTTTTCAGCCCATGCGGCCGAAGTAGCGTTGAACAGCGAAGCGTCGAATGAATACTTCGAAACCAAGGTATTGGCCGTTGATCCGGCGAACTACCAGGTCACCATTGAAGGCCTTGATAAACGCCCGGTTCCCCTCCAGCTCACCGATCAGGCCAAGGCCCTGCGCAACCTGAAGGTCGGCGACAAGGTCGACATCAGCGTAACTCGATCGATCGATTACGTACTCGATACCAACGTTGGAGGTGCGCCGGGTGTCAGTAATGATGCCTGGATCAACCGCGCCGCCGACGACAGCGCTCCGGGTGGTGAGGTGTATCGCACGACCAAAGTTACTTCGAAGATCACCCACATCGATAGGTCAAAACACGAAGTGACCTTGCTGCGTCCGGATGGAAAAGAGCAGGTCGTGATTGTCCAAGACCCAAAAGTTCAGGCCCACTTAATGGACCTTGAGCCCGGTCAAACGGTCGATGCCATTTACACAGAGGTGTTGAAAGTCGAAACATCGCACTAGGGACGTGGTCATTTGAGTCGAGCAGGTTTCAGGGTCGACTCCAGACTGCGGCCGTATTAACTAATTCTTTCACTTGTTAACAAGCTAGGTTTTCAGTTGAAAAAGTAGTTTATATCGGCACCACACGGGATATAGCCAGACGAGACTACAGCGCTATGGGGAACGGTTTTTAACAGTCTATGACAGACTACGGAACACCCTACAAAGCCCGCTCACTGCGGGCTTTGTTGTTTTCACCTGTCTCACATTGCCTTCAGCCACATTCCCCACCTAACTCCATCCCCCCCCTCCAGCCCTCAAGATTTCCCCCCCACAACCGATATCAATCAAATGTCCCGGTAAAAAGACTACTGAACACACCATGAACAAAAATCTGCGTTTCAGTCACAAAATTCTTTTGGTCGCGTCATTGATCGTGATGCTCGCCTTTACCCTGTTCACCCTGTACAGCGACTACCTCCAGCGTAATGCGACGCGCATTAATCTGGAAAACTACCTGGCAGAAATGGGTACCTCGACGTCCACCAACATCCGCAACCTGCTGGAGGGGCGGATCAGTCTGGTGGAAAACCTGGCACAGAACATTGCCCAGGACCCAGCCAACGCTGAGACGCTGATGGGCCAGAACGCCCTGATCTCGAGTTTTCTCACTGTCTACCTGGGCAAGGTAGATGGCGGTTTCAGTGTTCGTCCAGACGCCAAGATGCCCGACGGCTATGATCCGCGCACCCGCCCCTGGTACAAGGACGGGATGAGCGCTAGCGGCGCGATTCTCACCGAACCCTATATCGATCTGACCACCAACAAGATGGTCATCGGCATCCTCAGCAAGGTCTCCGGCAGCATCGGTGTGGTCGGGGGCGATCTGGCGCTGGATGGCTTGGTGGAAATCATCAACTCGCTGAACTTCGGGGGTATGGGTTATGCCTTCCTGGTCAACGACCAAGGCAAGATTCTGGTGCACCCGGACAACGCGCTGGTGATGAAGTCGCTGTCGGATCTGTACCCGGCGAACACTCCGAAGCTGTCTGCTGAGCTGACCGAGGTCGAGGCCAATGGCCAGGCCCGTCTGCTGACCTTCGCGCCCATCAAGGGCCTGCCCTCGGCCAATTGGTACATCGGTCTGTCGGTGGACAAGGACAAGGCCTACGCGATGCTCAGTGATTTCCGCACCTCGGCAATCATTGCCACGCTTATCGCGGTGGCCATCATTATCACGCTGCTCGGCCTGCTGATCCGTGTCCTGCTGCAACCGTTGAACACGATGATCCGGGCGATGGAAGACATCGCCGAAGGTGAAGGGGATCTGACCAAGCGCCTGACCATCCACAGTCAGGACGAGTTCGGTGCTCTGGGTACTGCGTTCAACCGTTTCGTTGAACGTATTCATACCTCGATCCGCGAGGTGTCTTCAGCCACCGAGCAGGTCAACGAAGTGGCATTGCGGGTGGTGAGCGCTTCCAACTCGTCGATGGTCAATTCCGACGAGCAGTCCAACCGCACCAACAGCGTTGCGGCGGCCATCAACCAGCTCGGCGCCGCCGCCCAGGAAATCGCCCATAACGCCGCGCAGGCGTCGCAACAGGCAAGCTCGGCGCGTCACCTGGCCGAAGAAGGCCAGCAGGTGGTCGATCGCAGCATTGCCGCAATGAATCGTCTGTCGGATCTGATCAGCACGTCCAGCTCGCACATCGAGACGCTCAATAGCAAGACCGTGAACATTGGTCAGATCCTCGAAGTGATCACCAGCATCTCCCAGCAGACCAACCTGCTGGCGCTTAACGCCGCGATCGAAGCGGCCCGCGCCGGTGAGGCCGGGCGCGGTTTCGCGGTGGTCGCCGATGAAGTGCGTAACCTCGCGCACCGTACCCAGGAGTCGGCACAGCAGGTGCAGAACATGATTGAGGAGCTGCAGGTCGGCGCCCGCGAGTCGGTTGACACCATGGGCCAAAGCCAGCGTCACAGCCAGGACAGCGTCGAGATTGCCAATCAGGCCGGTGAGCGTCTGGGCAGCGTGACCCTGCGCATCGGCGAAATTGATGGCATGAACCAGTCGGTGGCCACCGCCACCGAGGAGCAAACCGCTGTGGTTGATTCGATCAACATGGACATCAATGAAATCAACATGCTCAACCAGGAAGGCGTCGAAAACCTGCAGTCCACCCTGCGCGCCTGCACCGACCTGGAGCAGCAAGCCGCTCGCCTGAAACACCTGGTGGGCAGCTTCCGTATCTGATCCGCGCCTGTCGAAATTCCGCGCCTACAGCAACAAGCCCTGTAGGCGCGGGATTTGAACTCACTCGCCGTCATCCTCGGGGAGTTCATCGGTAACCATGACCCGCGCATGCGCGCTGTGCTCGTCTTCGATGCGTAAGCCGAAGTAGCGGGCATCATTGGCGTCCCAAAACGCCTCGACCTGTGTCATGAGTGCGTTGTTAAGCAGCACCTCAGCACTACGCTCCAGGATGATTGAGTAACGTCTTTCGGTGTTCATTACAAAGGAGGCTCGCAACAGCTGAGGGAAGAGGCTGGGGTGAACCAGCATCGTTGCCATTATGCCGCCTCACTCATTTTCGACCGCAACCGCTCATCGTTTCATTGAGTTTTTTGTCTGTCGCGTGGTGGGCTGGGCGTTTTCATCGAAGCCCGATGCCGACCTGGTGATCAATGCCTTGGACATGGCCTATGAGCAGCGTGGCCAGCGGTCTGGCGCCTGCTGTGGCCGAGGAAAAACTTAACGCAGTGTCCGGAATTAGTTGACCACTACACCTCACCATAAAAAAACTCGCCGAATTACTCACGACCCCATTTTCCTCCTGCCCCAGTCACCAGCTGCAACACCAACCACTCCTCCAGCTTAACAGGAGCTGGTGTTTGATGTTCGTCCTCTCTGTTTTTATGGCTTCAGGTATTGAATATAAGACCCCACCACCATCATGGCTGCAAAAAATATAAAACCTAGACCCCAGGAAATGAACAGGGTTAGTTTCAGTCGTTGTGGAAACTGTCTTGCTTCAGTAATCTCCAAAATGCCCCTTCGGCTACAAATTTCTGGCATTGCCAACACTAACGTAAGGTAGCCGTTGCGCATGGTTTTTCCTATAAAACCGGCATGGGACCACATGGAAATGTTGTCACCCACAAATATGCTTTTAGGCAGGTGGGACTCAGCTTTTTCAGTGTAGGCATGGATAATGTAAATTAACCATATTTCTGTAAGTATCAGGGGGACACCGATAAGGAGACCAATCAGGCCAAGTGGTATCTCGCTCATGGAGTAATTTTTCCATAAATAAATTCGCCCGTAGATTCTCCTAGGTTTCCCCCTATAACTCCACCAGCCCATCCCCCGACAGCACCCCCTACCACGGCGCAAACCAGTGCACCTGGTCCGCCGGAAGCCAATCCCAAGACGACAGTGCAGCCTAGAGTTGCACCAAAACCACCTGCGGAGCCCCCCATAGCGCTCCCCGCCAAGCCAAGAACCAAAGACGATCCCTCAATATATTTGGCCCTTGTGCACTGATCCTCACGCCCGAGCGAACAGGCTTTTTTGATTTCCAATGCAGTGGATGCTATATCCAGAGCTGTACCTATATAAACCCCTTTCTTAATATATTTTGCAGCCCTTGCGACACCTGCGATCTTTTCGGCATAGCCCGAGATCTCACCACTGTTCAAATAGCTTTTTGTAGAGATACCTAGCATCCGCTTCACAGTGCCTTGTTTTTGAAGGCCTGCCCCATAGGAGGCAACATTGTCGAGTTGACCTTCAAGCTTGGCAAAGAGTATGGCGCGCTCAGTGTAAAACTTGTCCCTGGCTGTGATGGATCCTGTGCGTAAGTATTGCTGGTGTAGCTTTTCGATTTCTTCCAATGACGCTTTGATCCCCGCCATGTGCCGGCTCCAGGCATCGCTGACAACTCCAGCACCTAGAGAACCATTGGCAAGTACGCCTTGGAGAAGGTCGAAATTGTCTAGTAAAAAGTCATCACCATCGACTTGGTTCGACAGCAGGCTAAGATGGATTTCGTTCGCCTTGGCCATCAAGTAAGCTTCTTGGCTTGTGCTGGCTGGTGTCGAGGTGTCGCCAATAATCACTAGCTCTCCAGCGATTACCACTGTGCTGGCGATATGACTGTTGAGTGCATCAAATTTACGTGCGGAAACTCCCGTCAAATGCAGGCCCCGCTTCAGAGCTTCAAATGACTGGGTCTTCGAGTTTATAAAAGTTAGTGGCTCAGCCATTTTTGCCTCACGCGTGCTTTTTATTATTGATTCGATCCCAGCCGCCGGTAATATTGCCGCCGCTCGAACCATCACTGCGCTTTTGCTGAATATAAGTAGTTTTGATGCGGCCGTAGTTGAGCTGAACAACCTCTAAAGGAACTCCATTGCCGGCGGTTTGCATGTAGTCTGCAATGATGACTTCCTCTAGAGCTATTTCGAGATATTTAAGTTTGTCGGCTCCCGCCCGGCTAAGGGCCAATGTTACTTTTGCCAAGTGCTCGCCGGCACAACTAGCCTCCAGAATCTTGCAGCTGGATTTGTCTAGAAGTTTGGTAAACGTAAAATTGGTCAGTGTGGTTCGGCCAGACGAAGCGCCGCCGGCGGAGCTAGCCGTAGCTGAGGCGCTCTGGTGAGCACCAAAGCTGTAGCCCGCGATTTCGATCCAGTCGCGGTATTGCTCATCCAAAGCCTCGCCCGGAATGCCTTCAATTTTTATAAATGCGTCAAATGCCATACAGCCTCTCCTTGGTCATTAAAATTGGCAACCACGGGATGAGGCTAGAACTCCATCGGAATCACATCAATAGTAAAAAAGCTGGCGGATAAAGTTTGGGAAATGGACTACAAGGATGTAGCAATTTATGAAGGTTTGGATACCGCAAGTTACAAATTTCTGAAGTCGTGGCTGAGATGATTTATCGTCGTTCCTTAGCTTCTCGATCAGTGCTCGTGCCCCCACCATCATCCCATGCGCCAAATCCTCCACCATCGCCTTGGCCATCCCGCTCAGGTAATGCGCCGCACAAATCATCGCTTCATCCTGCTCAAACAGCACATGCTGTGTAAGTTTGCTCACACAGTTCATTAGCAGCGCCGCTTGCTCCAGAACAAAATCCGCATTGTGCCCAGGCTCAACCCGGAACAGGCGGTCAGCGGCCGTGCCACTCGCGCCTTCTCCGAACACCCCGACGCCAATTGTTTTTAAACCGCTACTGCTGCCTTTAATCGAATCCTCGTTCATCCATTTTCTCCCGGCATGCATATGCCCTAAGCAACCAGCCTTGCCTCAGCAACGCTGGCGCTCGCCTGTGGATAACTCAGTGTTGTGACTGAACTCTGCTCAACGCCACTTCAACCAAACTTCGGGCGTTGTCGATTTCATGCATGGTGGACAAGGTCAGGATCTGACCTGGGGAGCTGGAATGGAGGAGGACTGTTTGCTGCGCCACGGTCATGGCACAGACCAGGTATTCGGAGATCTGGACGAGGATGTCTTCGAGGGATTGGTCAATGTGAAGCGGTGGATCAGGAACGATTTTTAGCATGGTAGCCTCCCAGTGGACGGAGCTGCCACACATCTGCTGTCAAACAAATGGGTGGCAACTGTACGCGGGTTGACAGACCGAACACCGGGGAACTCGGCGCACACGAAGGTGCCCCACGTACAATTGCCATAAAGGTTTGCACATGTTCCGCGATGATATCGGCCTGTCAAAACCGGTCGTTGAAATTGGCAACGACCGGTCGAGACTAGGCCCCTCGCGGGACCACTGCAATGGCTTGAAAGCGGCAGAAGTATGATTCGGAAACGGACTACAGGGAATCGGGAAATTCTGAAGATTCGTTGCGCTGATGCAGGTGACCCTGCCAAGGCACAGGCCATCATAGAGTTCTGCGTTTTATACGAAGGGCAACCAATGCCCTCATTTTTTTGCTGGGGCGATGGATGAAACAAGGGCTGGTTTGGGCACTGATGCTGACGTGTGTGATCTTGACTGGCTGCGCCACCGCGCCACCCAGGGATCAGAACAATCTCTGCAATATCTTCCGCCAATACCCTGACTGGTACGAAGACTCGCTGGAGATGCAGGAAAAGTACGGCACGCCGCAACACGTGGCGATGGCGATCATGAAGCAGGAAAGCAGCTTTATTCACGATGCACTGCCGCCGCGTGATTACCTGTTGTGGGTAATTCCCTGGGGGCGCGTGAGCTCGGCCTATGGTTATGCACAAGCCCAGGACCCGGTCTGGGGTGAGTACAAAAACGGCACCGGCAATGGCGGCTCGCGGGACAACTTCGATGACGCGATGATGTTCATTGGCTGGTACACCGACGGCACGCAAAAACAGCTGGGGATCTCCAAGTGGGATACCTACAATCAGTACCTGGCTTACCACGAGGGGCGCGGTGGTTTCAGTCGTGGGACCTATCGCAGCAAGCCGTGGCTGATGCAGGTGGCGCGCAAGGTCGAGCAGCAGTCGAAGGTCTATGGTGCGCAGCTCAAGCAGTGCCGCGCAGAGCTGGAGGAAGACACCGGCTGGTTCTGATCTGACCTCCCGTCTGTCATCAATTGCCAAGCCGCTGACGCTCAATGAAAAGCAGCGAATCCGCTGGTGACGATACTGAAAGGCGCTAGAAAAACTGGCAGGGCGCTGTCAGTTGCCTTTCAGGAACGCCATCACAGGGAGCGCGGCATGAAGTTCAGCTTTTTAGGTAGCAACAACCTTGGCCGTCGACGTGTTCTGCGCGATGCCTTTGCCCTGGCGGTGGCAGCTTCGCCGTTGGCGAACCTGGCCAAGGCTGACGAAAACGCTGAAGAGGTGACCTTCGCGGCCGGCCCACGGCCGCTGGTGCAATACCCACAGAAGCGCCCGCTGACCCTGGTGAGCACCCGCCCGCCGCACCTTGAAACGCCATTCGCAGTCTTCAACGAAGGGCCGATCACGCCCAATGACGCGTTTTTTGTCCGCTACCATCTGGCTAATTTCCCTACCAGCATCGACCCGGACAGCTACAGGCTGACGATCAAGGGCTTGGTCAACACCCCGCTGTCACTGTCCCTGAAAGAACTCAAAGCCCTTGCCGAGCCTGTCGAGGTGGTGGCGGTCAATCAGTGTTCAGGCAACAGCCGCGGCTTCTCGATGCCGCGGGTGTTCGGCGCGCAACTGGGCAATGGCTCGATGGGCAATGCACGCTGGCTGGGGGTACCGCTCAAGGCGGTCTTGGAAAAGGCCGGGGTAAACGCTGCGGCCCGGCAAGTGACTTTCCGTGGCCTCGACAAGCCGGTACTGGCAAGCACGCCGGAGTTCATCAAGGCCCTGGACATCGGTCATGCCATGAACGGCGAGCCGATGATCGCCTGGGCGATGAATGGCAGCGACCTGCCATTTCTCAACGGTTACCCGATCCGTCTGGTGGTGCCGGGTTATTTCGGCACGTACTGGGTCAAGCACCTGAGTGAGATCGAGGTGCTGGACCACACCTACGACGGCTTTTTCATGGCCAAGGGATACCAGGTTCCGGACAACGATTGCTTGTGTATCGCGCCCGGTACCACGGCGGCAAAAACCCGGCCGATTTCCACATTGCCGGTGCGCAGCTTCATTACCAGCGTCAAACATGGCGATGTGTTGCCGCTTAATAAGCGTGTGTTGCTCAAGGGCATCGCATTCGACGGTGGTGCCGGCGTCAACAAGGTGGAGGTTTCGGTTGACGGGGGGCGGCATTGGCGTAAGGCCACGCTGGGTGAGGATCTGGGGCGTTTCTCGTTCCGTGAGTGGGCGCTGCCGATCAGCTTTGGCAGCCAAGGCGCCATTCAACTGATGGTGCGCGCCAGTAACGCTGCGGGCGAGACACAGCCGTTACGAGCCGACTGGAACCCCGGCGGCTATCGCCGTCACGTCGTCGAAACCACCCACGTGACCGTCGCCTGAGGAAGCCTGCATGAGCCAGATGAAACGCATGACCACGTTACTGTGCGCGGTTCAGGTTTGTTGGGTCGCGATGCTTGAGGCCGCGCCGTTGTCGATCACCTTGCCGGCGGAAACGGCGGTGTTCAAGGCCAATGCGCTACCGGGCTACGCCTTGGCCCAGCAGAAATGTTCCACCTGTCATTCTGCCGATTACATCAGCTTCCAGCCGCCGGGCATGAACCTGGCGCAATGGACGGCCGAAGCCGGAAAGATGCAGAAAGTGTATGGCGCGCCGATCAGCGATCAGGATGTGAGCATCATTGGTGCTTACCTGGCGGCAACCTACGGCAGTGCCCAGGCGAGCGATGCCGACGTGCAGGCGGCCTCGTATCCGGCGCCGGGCAAACCCTCGTCAGCGCAGGGGGCAAAGGTCGATGCCATGGCCTTGTTGCAGAACAATGCTTGCCTGTCTTGTCATGCGCTTGATCACAAGGTGGTAGGGCCGGCGTACCGCGATGTGGCGGCCAAGTATGCCAACGATGCGCAGGCATTGGCCAAGGTGACGTTGAGCATTCAGCAGGGTGGTACGGGGAGATGGGGGAGTGTTCCAATGCCGCCGTTTGCGCAATTGAGCCAGGATGATCTGCAGGCCATGGCAGCTTTCATATTGCAGCAGTAAGTCTTGCAGCAGTATCACTGGCAATGGCAGCTGCCACGCTAAGGTATGTCCTGGAAGCAGGGCATGCCTCACTACCAACCAAACAACTCACACGCATTGCGCGTACTCACCTCAGCCAACCGCTCCACCTCAATTCCGATCACCGCTGCCAGCGCGGTAGCAATCTGCGGCAAATGCTCAGGGCTGTTGCGCTGCCCGGCATACATCACCGGCGCCATATCCGGCGCATCGGTTTCCAGCACCAGGCTTTCCAGCGGCAACTGCGGCAGCACCTTGTGCAAGCGCAGGGCTTGCGGCCAGGTGGCGGCACCGCCCAAACCCAGTTTGAACCCGAGCTTGTGATATTCGCGGGCTTCTTCAAAGCTGCCCGCGAATGCGTGAATGATGCCGCCGCGCGCAAGTTTGTAACGCTTGAGCGTGGCAATCACCGCGGCATGACTGCGGCGCACATGCAGCAGGGCGGGCAGATTGAAGTCGACGGCCAGTTGCAGTTGGGCTTCGAACCAGTGTTGCTGGCGCTCGCGATCCAGTTCCGGCAGGTAGTAGTCGAGGCCGAATTCGCCGACGGCGCACAGCTGGCGATCGCCATGCAGGCGGGTCAGCCAGTCGCCCAGTTCACGCAAGTGCTCCGGGCGGTGCTGGTCGAGATAGACCGGGTGGAGGCCGAAAGCGGCGTACAGGTGCGGGTCGCTGCGCACCAGGTCCCACACCCGCTGCCAGTTGTCCTGGTATACACCGAGTACCACCATGCGCTCGACACCCGCGGCCCTGGCGTTGGCCAGCAGGGCCGTACGGTCAGGATCGAAATCCGGAAAATCCAGATGGGTGTGGGTGTCGATCAGGCGCATGGTCAGGCCTTGATGATTCGCTGTTTGAAGGTTCGACCGACGGCGTGTACGCCAGGTTCGTAGTGCTTTTCTTCAACTGCAGCCAGGGCCAGTTTCAGGGCGATTTCCGCCATCACGCCGTGTTGCTGGGCCATGGCATTGACCGGCAGCGGCAAAAAGTCGAGCAGCTGGTTATCACCGAAGGTGCCCAGTTGCAGGCTGCGCGAATCGGCCGGGCGCGCCTGCAGGACGTCGAACACGCCTTGCAGCAGCACGTAGGAGGTGGTGACCAGGGCATCCGGCAAACCGCCCAGCTCGGCGATCAGTTCGTTCATCAAGCGCTGGCCGCACTCGCGGCTGAAGGCTTCGCCCTGGTAGCGGCTGACGTTGCCGGTAAAGTCTTGCAGCGCTTCATCGAAACCACCGGCCCGCGCCTGGCTGACGCTGAGCTCTGGCCGCGCACCGATCAGGGCGATGTGCGCGGGCTTGGTGGCGAGCAGGCTGCGGGTCAGTTGCAGGCTGGCGTTGCGGTCGTCGCTGACCACCGAGCAGAAATGCGCCGGGTCCAGGCTACGGTCGATGGCGATGATCGGCAGGCCCTTGGCTTGCAGCTGGCGATAGCTGTCGTCACCGGCCGGCAGGCAGCTGGCGACAAACAGCGCATCGCAGCGGCGGGCCCGGAACAGCTGCTGCAACTGGCGCTCGCTTTCGGGCTGGTCGTCGCTGCTGGCGATCAGCAGTTGGTAACCCTTGGCCCGGGCGCCTTGTTCCAGTTGTTTGGCAATACGTGCGTAGCTGGGGTTCTCCAGATCCGGGAGAATGAACCCCAAGGTCTTGGTGTGACGGCTACGCAAGCCGGCAGCCTGCGGGTTGGGGGTGAAGCCATGGGCTTCGACCACCGCACGCACACGCTCCACCGTGCTGCTGCTGATGCGTTGCTGTTCGGCCTTGCCGTTGATGACGTAGCTGGCAGTCGTTACGGACACACCGGCCAGTCGGGCGATATCGCTGAGTTTCACCGCAAATTCCTTGTTATACCGGGGCTGCTTGCACAGCCTGACCGGGAATTGTCGCCGATTCTTTAATCAGGGCGCAGACGACCATTGTCGCAATTGTCCGACAAGATGGGGCTTCATTGATCGAAGATTATCGAGTAACGTGCTCACAATTCCAGATTAAACGTTTCAGCAGGCGATTTCTCTGCCGAACCACCGCCTGCCAAGGGCTGATAGCAACTGGCCCTATGCTGAAAAATTCACAACAATACCTCAGCACCCGCCTGGTGCTGCAAAGGAGAAGGTCATGCTCGAGCTCACTGTAGAGCAGATATCCATGGGCCAGTCGGCTGTGGATAAGTCGGCGGCGCTGCAGCTTATGGCCGAGCACCTGGTCAGCGATGGCCTGGTTGCCGACGGCTACCTGGATGGCCTGCAGGCCCGCGAGGCGCAGGGTTCGACCTTTCTCGGCCAGGGTATTGCGATCCCCCATGGCACCCCGGAAACCCGCGATCAGGTGTTTACCACCGGCGTGCGTCTGTTGCAGTTCCCCGAGGGCGTGGACTGGGGCGATGGCCATAAGGTGTACCTGGCCATCGGTATCGCCGCACGCTCCGATGAGCACCTGCGCTTGCTGCAACTGCTGACCCGCGCTCTGGGTGAAACCGACCTGGCCGAGGCGCTGCGTCGGGCCAGTTCTGCCGAGGCGCTGCTCAAGTTGCTGCAAGGCGCACCGCAAGAGCTGGCGCTGGATGCGCAGATGATCGGCCTGGGCGTGGCGGCTGAAGATTTCGACGAGTTGGTCTGGCGCGCGGCGCGCCTGCTGCACCGCGCCGAGTGCGTCAGCGCTGGTTTTGCCGGGGTGCTGCAGCAGGTCGAGCCGCTGCCGCTGGGCGAAGGCCTGTGGTGGCTGCACAGCCAGCAGGCCGTGCGTCAGCCCGGGCTGGCCTTTGTCACCCCGCAGCTACCGTTGCGTTATCGCGACCAGCCCCTGCACGGGGTGTTCTGCCTCGCTAGCCTTGGCGAAGCCCATCAGGCTTTGCTTGAGCGCTTGTGCACGCTGCTGATCGAAGGCCGCGGTCAGGAACTGTGCCGCGCCACCAATAGCCGCGCGGTGCTCGAAGTGCTGGGCGGTGAAGTGCCGGCGGATTGGCCCAGTGCGCGCATCGGCCTGGCCAACGCCCATGGCTTGCATGCGCGGCCGGCCAAGGAGCTGGCGCAACTGGCCAAGGCGTTTGACGGTGAAATTCGTGTGCGTGTGGTCGACAGCGGCCAGGCGGCCGTTTCGGCCAAGAGCCTGAGCAAGCTGCTCAGCCTCGGTGCCCGGCGTGGTCAGGTGCTGGAAATCATCGCTGAACCTAACGTGGCCGCCGATGCGCTGCCGGCCTTGCTGGCGGCGATTGAAGCGGGGCTGGGAGAGGAAGTCGAGGCACTGGCCGTGGCGGCCGAAGCCGCGCCTGAAATACTCCCGGAGCCTGAGCTTCAGGCGCCATCGCCGGGTGCGGTGATCCACGGCGTGGCTGCCGCGCCAGGGATTGCCAGCGGCCCGGCGCATATTCAGGTGCTGCGTGAGTTCGACTATCCGCTGCGCGGTGAGTCGCTGCCCATCGAGCGCCAGCGCCTGCAGCAGGCGCTGGCGGCGGTCAATGCCGAGATCGGCGCGCTGATCCAGCGCAGCCAGGCCAAGGCCATCGGCGAAATTTTCATCACCCACCAGGAAATGCTCGCCGACCCCGAACTGAGTGACGAAGTCGATCAGCGTCTGCGCCAGGGCGAAAGTGCCCCGGCGGCGTGGATGGCGGTGATCGACAGCGCGGCGCGCCAGCAGGAGGCGTTGCACGATGCCTTGCTCGCCGAGCGTGCTGCCGACTTGCGCGACATTGGTCGGCGGGTGCTGGCCCAGCTCTGTGGTGAGGCGGACATCCCGGCGCCGGAGCAACCCTACGTGCTGGTGATGGAGGAGGTCGGCCCGTCGGATGTGGCGCGGCTGGATCCGGCACGTGTCGCCGGGATTCTCACCGCCCGTGGCGGCGCGACGGCGCACAGTGCCATCGTCGCCCGCGCCCTGGGTATTCCGGCAGTGGTCGGCGCGGGCGATGCGGTGTTACTGATCGCCTCGGGGACCGCGCTGTTGCTCGATGGTCAGCGTGGTCGCCTGCACGTCGCGCCGCCTGCCGATGAACTACAGCGCGCCCTGGCCGAACGCGATCGCCGCGAGCAACGCCTGCAACTGGCCCGCGCCCATCGCCTGGAACCGGCGCTGACCCGTGACGGGCATGCCATCGAAGTGTTCGCCAACATTGGCGACAGCAAGGGCATCGAGGCGGTGGTTGATCATGGCGCCGAAGGCGTCGGCCTGCTACGTACCGAGCTGATTTTCATGGCCCACCAGCAGGCCCCCGACGAAGCGCTGCAAGAGGCCGAGTACCGTCGTGTCCTCGACGGTCTCGGCGGTCGGCCACTGGTGGTGCGTACTCTGGATGTGGGTGGCGACAAGCCGCTGCCTTACTGGCCGATCGCCAAGGAAGAAAACCCCTTCCTCGGCGTGCGCGGCATTCGTCTGACCCTGCAACGCCCACAGGTGATGGAGAGCCAGTTGCGCGCCTTGCTGCGTGCGGCGGGTGATCGGCCGTTGCGGATCATGTTCCCCATGGTCGGCCAGCTTGAAGAATGGCAACAGGCACGGGCGATGGTCGAACGCCTGCGCGAAGAAATCAGCGTCAGCGACCTGCAGCTGGGGATCATGATCGAGGTGCCTTCGGCGGCTTTACTCGCCCCGGTGCTGGCCCGCGAAGTGGATTTCTTCAGCATCGGCACCAACGACCTGACCCAATACACCCTGGCCATCGACCGTGGCCATCCGAGCCTGTCGGCCCAGGCCGACGGCCTGCACCCGGCGGTGCTGCAATTGATCGACATGACCGTGCGTGCCGCCCATGCCCATGGCAAGTGGGTAGGGGTGTGCGGCGAGCTGGCGGCTGACCCGCAGGCGGTCGCCGTGCTGCTGGGGCTGGGCGTCGATGAGCTGAGCGTTGCTGCGCGCAGCATTGCCGAGGTCAAGGCCCTGGTCCGCGAACTGAACTATGAACACGCCCGGCAGCTTGCTCAGCAAGCCCTGCTGCAGGGCAGTGCCAGCGCCGTACGGGCGCTGGTGGAGAACGATTGAATGGCCAAGATACTCACCCTGACCCTCAACCCGGCGCTGGACCTGACCGTCAGCCTCGATGCCCTGCGCAGCGGCCAGGTCAACCGCAGCCAGGCCCAGCACAGCCATGCGGCGGGCAAGGGCCTGAATGTTGCGCAAGTGCTGGCGGACCTTGGCCATAGCGTCACCGTCGGTGGATTTCTCGGCGCCGGCAATCTGCAGCCTTTTGAGGATCTGATCGCCCGGCGTGGCTTCGCCGACTGCTTTGTTCGCGTACCGGGCGAGACCCGCTGCAATATCAAGCTGGTGGAGGCCGATGGCCGCGTGACCGACATCAACGGGCCGGGGCCTGAGATTAGCGAGCAAGCCTGTGAGCAACTGCTGGCCAAGTTGACGCATATCGCGCCCGGCCATGATGCGGTGGTGGTGGCCGGTAGTCTGCCGCGCGGCATCAGCCCGCAATGGTTGCGGCAACTGCTGGATCAGCTCAAGGCCATGGACCTGAAGGTCGCTTTGGATAGCAGCGGCGAAGCCCTGCGCGCGGGACTGCAAAGCGCGCCCTGGCTGGTCAAACCCAACACCGACGAGCTCGGCGAATTGCTCGGTAGCAGCGTGCACAGTTTTGCCGAACAACAACTGGCCGCCCGCCAACTGATCGCGCAAGGTGTCGAGCATGTGGTGGTGTCCCAGGGCGAGCATGGGGTCAATTGGTTCCAGCACAGCCGCGTGCTCACGGCCGTGCCGCCAACGGTCAAGGTGGCCAGCACGGTGGGTGCCGGTGACTCGTTGCTGGCAGGCATGGTCCATGGCCTGCTCGGCGCTGGTTCAGCGCCGCAGACCTTGCGCCTGGCCACGGCGATCGCCGCCCAGGCGGTGACCCAGATCGGTTTTGGCATCAACGACCGGGCGCAGCTGGCGCAACTGCAGCACGACGTGCGCCTGGGCGAAGAACAACAAGAGGGTTGCAGATGAACATTGCCATCGTCACCGCCTGCCCCAACGGCCAGGTTTCCAGTGTGCTCAGTGCGCGTCTGCTGGAAGCTGCCGCGCAACGTCTGGGCTGGAGCACCAGTGTTGAAGTGCATGATCCGCGGCAACCCCAGGGGCAATTGTCGGCGGCGGTGATCGCTGCCGCCGACTGGGTGCTGGTGGTCAGCAGCGGTCCGCTGGACTTGCAGCGTTTTGCCGGTAAGCGCCTGTTCCAGAGCACGCCGGCCCAGGCCTTGAGCGATACCCAGCACTTTCTCTGTCAGGCAGCGGAACAGGCTGAGGTTTATCAGCCGGTCGCAGAAGCGCCATCGACCCCTGTCGAGCGCAGCGCCAGGATCGTCGCCATCACGGCCTGTCCGACCGGCGTCGCACATACCTTTATGGCCGCCGAGGCGCTGCAGCAGGCGGCGCAGCAACTGGGCCATCAACTCACTGTCGAGACCCAGGGCTCGGTCGGTGCGCGCAATCCACTGACGCCTGCCGCGATTGCCGAGGCCGATGTGGTGCTGCTGGCCGCCGATATCGAGGTGCCTACCGAGCGTTTTGCCGGTAAACGCATCTATCGCTGCGGTACCGGCGTGGCGTTGAAACAGGCTCAGGCTACGTTGAACAAAGCCCTGGCCGAAGGCCGCGAGGAGTCAACCGCGCAAAGCGCTGACAGCAGTACGACCCGCAGCGAGAAAACCGGGGTGTACAAGCACCTGCTCACCGGGGTCTCGTTCATGCTGCCGATGGTGGTGGCGGGCGGTTTGCTGATCGCTTTGTCCTTCGTGTTCGGGATTGAGGCCTTTAAGGAGCCGGGCACCTTGCCGGCCGCGCTGATGCAGATCGGTGGCGAAGCGGCGTTCAAACTGATGGTGCCGTTGCTCGCCGGTTACATCGCCTACTCGATTGCCGACCGTCCCGGGCTGGCGCCGGGGATGATCGGTGGCTTGCTGGCCAGTACCCTGGGCGCCGGGTTTATCGGTGGCATCGTCGCCGGTTTTCTCGCCGGTTACAGCGCCAAGGCGATCAGCCGCTGGGTGCGTTTGCCCAGCAGCCTGGAGGCGCTCAAACCGATCCTGATCATTCCGTTGCTGGCCAGCCTGTTCACCGGCCTGGTGATGATTTATGTGGTCGGCAAACCGGTGGCCGGGATGCTCGAAGGGCTGACGCATTTTCTCGATAGCATGGGCACCACCAACGCGATCCTCCTCGGTGTGCTGCTCGGCGGGATGATGTGCGTGGACCTCGGTGGCCCGATCAACAAGGCTGCCTATGCCTTCTCGGTGGGCCTGCTGGCGTCGCAGAGCTATGCCCCGATGGCCGCCACCATGGCCGCCGGCATGGTGCCGCCGATTGGCCTTGGTATCGCCAGTTTCATTGCCCGGCGCAAGTTTGCCCAAAGCGAGCGTGAAGCCGGCAAGGCGGCCTTTGTGCTGGGCTTGTGCTTCATCTCGGAGGGGGCGATCCCGTTTGCGGCCAAGGATCCGCTGCGGGTGATTCCGGCGAGTATCGCCGGTGGTGCGTTGACCGGCGCGCTGTCGATGTACTTCGGCTGCAAGCTGATGGCGCCGCATGGCGGGCTGTTCGTCATGCTGATTCCCAACGCCATCAACCATGCGTTGCTGTACTTGCTGGCGATCCTTGCGGGTAGCCTGCTGACGGCACTGGTCTATGCCGTGCTCAAGCGCAGCGAAGTGGTGGAACTGGCGGTGCAGCCGGTCAAGGCTTGATCAGGGGCGGCGGCGCGGGTGCTTCTTGCGCAGGGGCACCAGCAGCTCGCCCAGGCCGTTGTGGTCGATCTCGTGCATCAACGCCAGCAAGCCACCCAGCTCACCTTTGGGAAAGCCCTGGCGGGCGAACCAGGCCAGGTAATGACCCGGCAGATCGGCGATCAGCCGGCCCTGGTATTTGCCGAACGGCATTTCACGGGTGACCAGCAGTTCAAGTGTCTCGGGATTCATGCAATGTGGTTCTGAACGGGAAGCTTTGACCATACAGGCAATCGGCTTGAAGGCCAATCGAGCAGGGGGCGTTGTTCACACCCTAACTCGCGGTTTCCACCCGGTTGCGCCCGTTGCGCTTGGCGCTGTAGAGCGCGTCGTCGGCACTGCCCAGCAAAGCTGGCAGATCGTGCTCGGCGTCTGGCGTGTAACAGCCGATGCCGATACTGACCGTGACCGGCTGGGTGTCGTCGCCGAACGGCGGCAGCGCCTCGACACTGCGGCGAATGCGTTCAGCCAGCACCTGTGCGCCATGGCGCTCGGTCTCGGGCAAGACCACCAGAAACTCCTCGCCACCGTAGCGCGCTGCCAAGTCGGCTGGGCGGCGAATGCTGCGGGCAATGGCTGCGGCAACCTTGCGCAAGGCTTCGTCGCCGCCCTGGTGACCATGACGTTCGTTGAACGCCTTGAAGTGATCGACATCGACCATCAATACCGCCAGCGGGCGGTGGTTGCGCTGGGCCCGTGACCATTCGCGGCGCAGCACCTGATCGAGCTGGCGGCGGTTGGCAAGGCCGGTGAGGCTGTCGGTGGCGGCAAGCTCGGCCAGATCCTGTTCAGCACATTGCCGACGGCGTAGCTCACGGCCCAGCAGCAGCGTCAGCCAGAGGATACCGATGCACAGCACACCAGTGGCGCAGCTGACCAGCAAGGCCGTGCGCCGCCAGGATTCGAACACTTCATCGCTTGAGCGCGCCACGACGACGATCAGCGGCAGGTCGGCGACCCGTGCGAAGGTGTACAGCCTGGCTTTGCCGGTACGCCCGGAGTTGCCGGCGAAGCTACCGCTGCCGTCGGCCATCAGGCGTTTGAAGTTGGGGCGGTCGGCGAAGTTGGCGCCGATCAGCGCGTCTTCGGCGATGTTCGATTGCCGGGCGAGCAAAACGCCGTCGGTGTTCATCAGGTTGATGCTGCTGTCACTGCCGATATCCAGGCGCTTGAACAGATCGGTGAAGTACGAAAGACGCAGGGCGCCGGCGGCGACCCCGGCAAACTCGCCGTTGGCAGCGGAAATGCGCCGGCTGAAACTGATGCACCAGTCCAGGTCGCCCAGGCGCGCTTTGAACGGCGGGCTGATGACCATGCCCAGGTCGGCATTCTGGCGATGGGCCTGGAACACTTTGCTGTCGGCGAAGTTGGCCTGGCGCGGGGGAACACTGGTGGAGTCGGCCAGTACATTGCCCTGCGCATCGAGCCAGAGCATGTCGCCGCGTACCGGCATGGCGAAGGCCTGGTTGAACAGGATATTTTGCCGCAGGGTCGGTGACAGGGATTTCAGATCAGGCTGTTGTACGGCCCAGATCAAGCCGCGCAGGGACAGGTCGTAGAGTTCGACATTGCGCTGGATGTCACTTTCGATCAGCTGGACGATATTGCTCGCCGCACGGCTGGCGCTCTGCTCGACGTTAATGCGTTCGCGCAGTACCAGGTAGCTGACAATGGCCACGATAGCGAGCACCGCAAGGCAACTGCCCAGGTTCAGGATCAGCTCCGGATGAGACTTGTACAGGGCGGATCGCTGGGATCGGGAGGGCAAAGTCATGGTCGCTGTAGCCGAAGACCGTCAGAAGAGTCGCGGCGTGGTTACGCGACGGCGCGGTATTCTAGGGGCCACAGGATTGTCGAACAAGAACTTTGCTAGCGAACCGACGGAAAGAGCTGGCTAGAGCGCCAGCTCTTGTTCGCGCAGGGTCAGAAGATGTTCAGTGGGTAGTCGACGATTACCCGGTACTCGTCGGCATCGCTGCCGGTCTGCGGGTAGCCCTGGCTGCCACGGTGGCTGGCCCAGCGCAGCAGGACCGAGAGGTCCTTGAGGCTGCCTTGCTGGAACACGTACTGCAGGTCGATGTCGCGCTCCCAGTGACGGGCGTTTTCGCCTTCGGGGTTGTACCAGTATTCGCCATAACCAACGCTGTTGGGGTCTACCTTGGTCAGGTCCAGTTCACCGCGCGAATAGGAGACGATCGAGGTCAGGCCGGGAACGCCCTGGCCGGTGAAGTCGTAGGCATATTTGAGCTTCCACGAGCGCTCGTTGGGGCCATTGAAGTCCGAATAGATCTGCGAGTTGTCCAGGTAGATGCTGTCGCCCTGGTTGATGTAGTCGAACGGGGTGTTGCCATTGACCCGCTGGTACACCGCGGTGAGGCTGTTGTAGCCGACATTCACGCTGAAGTGCAGGCTGTAGGTGTTGTTGTCGATGTTGCCGAGCAGCGCCTGGCCGGTGTCCTGGGTGTGGTAGTAGTGCAGGCCCGGGTTGAGGCTGACCAGGTCGTTGACCTTGTAGGTGTAGTCGAGGTCGAAGTAGTACTGGTTCCAGATGTCCTTGAGCTCGGAGGCGTACAGGCTCGAGGTCAGGTTCGGCACGCCGCTCCAGGCCATGCCGGCCCAGTTCAGGTGACGGCTCTGGCGATCATCCGGCAAGGCGCCGTAGTAGGTATCGATACGACGGTGGCCGCTCTGGTTGTAGGGCTTGGTGAAGCTGGCCTGGCCGGCTTCGAGCATCAGGCCTGCGAAGCTGTTGTTGGTCAGGCTGACACCGCGGAAGGTCTGCGGCAGCATGCGCGACTCACCACCGGCGATTACCGGGTTGGTCAGAAACAGGTCACCGGCTTTGAGTTCGGTGTCGAAGGCCTTGAGTTTGACTGCCGCACCGGCGGTCGAGAACGAGTCGTGGGCCTTGCCCGGTTCGCCGTCGCCCTGGGTATTGATTGGCAGGATGCTGGTACCGGAGGTGCCGGCGCCGCCATCGAGTTTCAGGCCGAGCATGCCGTGTACATCCAGGCCGAAGCCGACGGTACCCGGGGTGTAGCCCGATTCGAACTTACCGAGAAAACCCTGTCCCCATTCCCGATTGTCATGCTCGCCGCGATTTAGCTGATTGCGGTTGAGGTAGTAGTTGCGCGCATGCACGTTGAGGCTGGACCCTTCGATAAAGCCTTCGGCCTGCTCCTCGTTGGCCTGGGCGTTGAAGGGGATCGTTGCAGCCAGTGCAACGAACAGGGGGGTGAAGCGTAAAGCAGTGTTCACCGGGGTGGACTCCTTGAGGTGAAAGTAAGGCAATTTCTGTGGTGCGAAAGTTGATCTTTTTATGAGCAAACGAGCCAGCTTACTGGCACTTTTCGACACACGAAAAAAAAGCCGCTGATCATCAGCGGCTTTGAAAGACAACCGCACAGGCGCTCAAGTCACCTGTGCGATTACCCAAGGAGTCGAAGGGAGAAACGGCGTGCTGATCAGCTTTCGGCTGCGTCACTCGAAGAAACCTGGGAAGCGGTCTGTTCTGCGGGCTTGGACGCTTGCTCGGACTGGGCGGCGAAGGCCTCGCGAGCCTGTTCGTGGACGACAGCCAGCTCGGCATTGCGAGCGATGAACGCCTGGGATTCCTCGGCCATGGCCAGAGGGGACAATAACAGGGAAGACAGGACGAATACGCTGGCAACACCCATACTGTTGGACATTTTGAAACAGCCTTCTTGCGGTGCAAGTGTTAAGTAGGTCCGACTAAATTAGTCGGAAACACCGGCAAGAAACAGTGACTTTTTCGAGAAGTACTATTGCGTCAAGGGTAATAGTCGAGGTTCGTCGCGGGGCAAGCCCGCTCCCACCGGTCCACCACTGTGGGAGCGGGCTTGCCCCGCGATGGGCTTCAGGCCGGCAACATAATCCCGAAGGTATTGGCCCCCGCCTGGCTGCGCACGAACACGCTGCCACCATGCATCAGGGCAATCGCCTTGACGATCGCCAGCCCCAATCCATGGTTGCCAGCACCACTGGTGCGCGCGGCATCGACCCGGTAGAAGCGCTCGAACAGCATCGGCAGATGTTCCTCGGCAATCGCCGGCCCCGGATTGCTCACCGCGATGCTGATCTGCCCATCGACCTGTTCGATACGCACCTGGATAACCTGCTGGGCGGCGGTGTGTTGCACGGCGTTATTCAGCAGGTTGATCAGGGCTCGGCGCAACTGGGCCTTTTCGATGTGCGCCTGGGCGTCGCCACTGACTTCGACGCGTACCTGGGCGTCCTCGAGGATGTAGTCGAGGTAATCGAGGGTCGCCGCCACTTCTTCGGCCAGCGAGCTGCAGGTCAGGGCCGTGGCCTTGCTGCCCTGGTCGGCGCTGGCGAGGAACAGCATGTCGTTGATGATGGTGCGCAGGCGTTCGAGTTCTTCCAGGTTCGATTGCAGCACCTCGAAGTAATGCTCGGCACTGCGCCCCCGGGTCAGCGCCACCTGGGTCTGGCCGATCAGGTTGGTCAGCGGTGAGCGCAGTTCATGGGCGACGTCGGCGTTGAAGGCTTCAAGGCGGGTGTAGGCCTGGTCGACCCGCTCCAGGGTGGAGTTGAAGGCGCTGGCGAACTGCGCCACTTCCGGTGGCAGGTCGGATAGCTGCAGGCGACCGCTCAAGCGAGGCGGCGCAAGTTTTTGCGCTTCTGCCGAGAGCGTGCCCAGCGGCTTGAGCCCGACCCGCGCCACCCAGTAACCGAGCAATGAGGCGAGGAAAACGCCGAACACCGACAGGCCGATAATCGCCACCAGCAAGGTGTGTTGCGTCTCCCAGAAGGTTTCGGTGTTGATGGCGATCAGAAAACGCAGCGGCGGGCGCGTGCCCATGGCCGGCAATTCACTGACCAGTACTTTGTACGGGTAGGGGCTATCGGCCAGGCGCAGGTCGCGCATACCCAGTGCCCCTTGGGCGAAAGCGCGGATGCCGGCATCGGGATGGCCGTACTCGAACGTGCTGTTGCCACTGACCACCCAGAAGCGGATACGGCGATCTTCTTCGCCGAGCAGGTTGAGCTTGTTGGTGATCTTCGCCCAGTGCTCGGTGGTGTCGTAGCGGGTCAGCGACGACTCCAGCACACTGAAGCGCGCTTCCAGTTCCGCCACGGGCAGCAGGTCCAGGCTGCGGTCCACCTGCCTGTACAAGGCGCTGCCGATCAACAGGAACACACCCAGTGCGACCAGGGTAAACAGCACGCTCAGGCGCAGGGCGATGGAGTTAGCCGGCACGGTTTTCCAGAACATAGCCCATGCCTCGAATGGTATGCAGCAGCTTGGTTTCAAAGGGGCCGTCGAGCTTGGCGCGCAGGCGCTTGATCGCCACTTCGACGACGTTGGCATCGCTGTCGAAGTTGATGTCCCAGACCAGTTCGGCGATGGCGGTCTTGGAGAGGATTTCGCCCTGGCGCCGGGCCAGCACACTGAGCAGCGAGAACTCCTTGGCGGTCAGGTCCAGGCGTTGCCCAGCGCGGCTGGCCTTGCGGCTGATCAGGTCGACCCACAGATCGGCGACCTGGATCTGCACCGGTTCGTGGCTGCCGCTACGGCGGGTCAGGGCTTGCAGGCGAGCGACCAGTTCGAGGAAGGAGAACGGCTTGCCGAGGTAGTCATCGGCGCCCTCGCGCAGGCCATGAATGCGGTCTTCGACCCGCTCGCGGGCGGTGAGCATGATCACCGGCGTCTGCTTGCGCGCGCGCAGGGCGCGCAGCACGCCATAACCGTCCAGGCCGGGGAGCATGACGTCGAGCACGATCACCGCGTAGTCGCCTTCCAGGGCCAGGTGCAGGCCGTCGATGCCGTCGCGGGCCAGGTCCACGGTGAAACCTTGTTCGGTCAGGCCGCGGTGCAGGTAGTCGGCGGTCTTTTCTTCATCTTCGATAATCAGCACACGCATGTTCGGTTCTCAACTGGCATTGGGCTGCGTCGCGCTTTGCGACGCCTGACGCCGATGGAACAAGCGTTCCAGGGCCAAGTATATGATTGGCGTGGTGAACAGTGTCAGCGCCTGGCTGACCAGCAAGCCGCCGACCACGGCAATCCCCAGCGGCTGGCGCAGTTCGGCGCCAGCGCCCATGCCGAACATCAACGGCACGGCACCGAGCAGGGCAGCGAGGGTGGTCATCATGATCGGCCGAAAGCGCGTCAGGCAGGCCTGGTGGATCGCTTGCTCGGGGCTCAGGCCCAGATTGCGCTGGGCATCCAGGGCAAAGTCGATGAGCAGGATGCCGTTCTTCTTGACGATCCCGATCAACAGCACAATGCCGATCAGGCCCATGATGCTGAAGTCCTGGCCCGACAGCCACAGCAGCGCCAACGCGCCAAGCCCGGCGGAGGGCAGAGTGGAGATGATGGTTAGCGGATGGACGAAACTCTCGTAAAGCACGCCGAGGATGATGTACACCGCCACCAACGCGGCGAGGATCAGCCACGGCTGGCTCGACAGCGAACTCTGGAAAGCCTGCGCCGCACCCTGGAAATTGCCGATGATCGAGTCGGGCATGCCCAACTCGCGTTGGGTGCGTTCGAGGATCTGCACCGCATCACCCAACGCTACACCGGAGGCCAGGTTGAACGACAGGTTGGCCGCAGGAAACAGGCCGTCATGGCTGATCGACAACGGCCCGGTACTCGGCGGCGCGACTTTGGCCAGCACCGACAGCGGCACCATCTCGCCGGTCAGCGGTGAGCGCAGGTAGAAGTAGTTCAGGCTTTCGGCCTTGCCGCGCTGGCGGGCGTCGAGTTCGAGGATCACCTTGTACTGGTTGGTTTCGGTCTGGAATTCGCTGATCTGGCGCTGCCCGAAGGCGTCATAGAGCGCCTGGTCGATGTCGGTGGTGGTCAGGCCGAAGCGTGCCGCGGCGCGGCGGTCGATATCGATGCGGGTGACGCTGGCGCCCAGTTGCAGGTCGTTGGACAGATCACGAAAGGCCGGGTTGGCCTTCAGGCGTTCGGTCAGGCGCTGGGTCCACAGGTTCAGCGCCGCGCCGTCGTTGCTTTTGAGCACGTACTGGTACTGGCTGCGGGTGGGGCCGGAGCTGAGGTTGATGTCCTGGCCGGCGCGCAGGTAGAGGACCACGCCGGGTACCTTGGCCAGTTTCGGGCGCAGGCGATCGATGAACTCGCTGGCCGACACGTCGCGATCACCGCGGTCCTTGAGGGCAATCCAGAAGCGGCCGTTGGCGATGGTCTGGTTGCTGCCAGTGACCCCGACCGCATGGGAGAACGCCCGCACTGCCGGGTCGGCTTCGATGACCTTGGCCAGTGCCTGGTGCTTTTTGATCATGTCCGGGTAAGAGATATCCGCAGCACCTTCCGAGGTGCCGAGGATGAAGCCGGTGTCCTGGACCGGGAAGAAGCCTTTGGGAATGGCAACATAGCCGACCACCGCCAGCGCCAGGGTGACGCCGAAGATCCCCATCATCAGCCGCTGATGCGCCAGGGCCTTGACCAGCACGCGTTCGTACCAGGCCAGCAGGCGTTCGCCGAAAGTGACCTTGTGTTGGTCTTTGTGTTCGGGGCGCTCCATGAACAGGGCGCATAAAGTCGGTGCCAGGGTCAGCGAGACCACCACCGATATGAGGATGGTCGAGGTTGCGGTGAGGGCGAATTCCTTGAACAGACGGCCAACCACACCGCCCATGAACAGCAACGGAATAAACGCCGCCACCAGCGAAAAACTGATCGAGACCACGGTAAAGCCGATCTCTCCGGCGCCCTTGATCGCCGCCTCGCGCTTGCTGTCGCCGGCCTCCAGGTGACGGTGGATGTTCTCCACCACCACGATCGCGTCATCGACCACAAAACCCACGGCGATGACGATGGCCACCAGGGTCAGGTTGTTCAGGCTGAAGCCGAACAGGTACATCAGGGCAAAGCTGGCGATCAGCGACACGCCGAGCACGCTGGACACGATCAAGGTCGCCGACCATTGCCGCAGGAACAGCGCCATCACCCCGATCACCAGAATCACCGCGATCATCAGGGTGATTTCCACTTCGTGCAGAGAGGCACGAATGGTTTGGGTACGGTCGTTGAGCACCGAGACCTCGACCGACGCCGGCAGCATCTGCTCAAGCCGTGGCAACGCCTCCATGATGCCGTCGACGGTTTCGACAATGTTGGCGCCGGGCTGGCGGAACACCACCAGGTTGAGGCCCTGCTGCTCGCCGGACCAGGCTTTGACGTAGGCATTTTCGGCGCCGTTGATGACCTTGGCGACATCCTTCAGGTGCACCGGCGCGCCGTCGCGGTAGGAGACGATCAGCTGGGCGTATTCCTCGGGGTGGAACAGCTGGTCGTTGGTGGCCAGGGTCGAGACGCTGCTTTCGCCATACAGCGCGCCTTTGGCCAGGTTCAAGCTGGTTTGCTGGATGGCCTGGCGCAGGTCGGCGAGGGTCAGTCCCAGGGCGGCGAGTTTTTCCGGTTGGGCCTGAACACGGATGGCCGGGCGCAACTGGCCGGTGATGTTGATCAGGCCGACGCCTTCGATCTGGCTCAGTTGCCTGGCCAGCAGGGTTTCGGCGTAGTCGCTCAGTTCGTTGGCCGGCATCTGCGCCGAGCTGACGGTGAGGATCAGCACCGGGCTGTCCGCCGGGTTGACCTTGCGCCAGGTCGGCGGGCTGGGCATGTCCTGGGGCAGGCGCGCGGTGGCGGTGTTGATCGCGGCCTGGACTTCCTGGGCGGCGGTGTCGATGCTTTTTTCCAGGCTGAACTGCAGGATCAGGTTGGTCGAACCCAGGGCGCTGCTGGAGGTCATCTGGGTCATGCCGGGGATGGCACTGAACTGCACTTCCAACGGCGTGGCCACCGACGAGGCCATGGTCTCGGGGCTGGCGCCGGGCAACTGGGCGGTGACCTGGATCGTCGGGAAATCGGCCTCGGGCAAGGGCGCGACCGGCAGGCGGGGAAAGGCGATGGCCCCGAGCAGCACCAGCGCGAATGTCAGCAGCAGCGTGGCGATCGGGCGGTCGATACACCAGCGCGATAGCGAACCGCGGGCGTTCATGGCTGCACCTGGCCGGCGGCCACGTCTTCAGGTGCGGCCGTTTCAGCGGCCACTTCGACAGTGGCCCCGGGCTTGAGCCGGGACTGGCCGTCGGAGACCAGTTTATCGTCTCGGCTGACCCCGGCGATGATGTTCAGGGCGCTGTCCTGATACAGCACTTTGACCGGCACGCTTTCGACTTTGTTGCCGGCCAGCCGGTACACGTAGTGCCCGTCAATGCCGCGCTGCACCACCTGGGGAGGCACCACCAGGGCGTTCTGCTCCAGTGCGGTCTGCAGCTTCAGGGTCACCAGTTGACCAGGCCAGAGGCGGGCGTCGGGGTTGGCGAACTCGGCCTTGACCCGGATGGTCCCGGTGTTGGCGGCCACCTGATTGTCGATCAGGGTCAGATGACCCTCGGCCAGCAACGTGCCGCTGCTGTCGCCATCGCCTTCCAGGTAAGCCTGGACCACCGCCGGGGGTTGCGCTTTGAGCAGCCCCTGCAAGGTCGGCAACATGTGTTGCGGCAAGGAGAACTCGACCCCGATCGGGTCGATCTGGGTGACGCTGAACAGTCCCTGGGTATCGGCCACGCGCAGGAAGTTGCCTTCATCGACATTGCGGATACCGACCCTGCCGGTCACCGGCGAAAGAATCTGGGTGTAGGACAATTGCACCTGAGCGGCGGCAATCGCGGCCTGATTGCCCAGCACGGTGGCTTGCAACTGATTGAACAGCGCTTGCTGCTGGTCCAGGGTCTGGCGTGATACGCCATTGTCGGTACTGAGCAGCTTGTAACGCTTGAGGTCGACACCGGCGACCTGCAGTTGCGCCTGACTCTGACCCAGCTGCGCCTTGGCCTGCTCCAGGCTGGCGCGGATGGCGCGGTCGTCGATGGTCGCCAGCAGATCGCCTTGCTTGACCCACTGACCCTCTTTGACCAGCAGGCGGGTCAGCACCCCTTCGACCTGCGGACGGATGACCACGCTGTGCAGCGACAGCACCGACCCGATTCCGCTGACAAAGCGCGGCACATCCTGCTGCTTGACGCTGACCACCCGTACCGGAATGGCCGTAACCCCGGCCGGCTTTTCACTGCCCGAACGGCTGGACAACCACAGGGCAGCACCTGCCAGGGCGAGGAGGAGGGTGCTGATCACAAGAGTACGGGAGTTGATTCGCATGCTTGCCGGGCACCGCTGGCAGAGGGGTCATGCCTAGTTTATAGCGGCTCGATCAGGTCAGCAGCGTGACGGCTAACTGACAGCGCTGACAGCTTGTAGGGGAGGGTAATGGCCAATTGCCAATTATCCTGAGCTGGATCAATAAATCGGGCCAATTTGTCACTAGAGTCGTACGCCCTGCCGATTCTCCCAATAACAACGAGTGCCTCCGATGAAGAGCAATATGCCTGTGACCGGTCGCAATGTGGATTATCCCGGTGACGCCAATATCCTTTCCACCACCGATCTCTCCAGTGTAATCACCTACGCCAATGATGACTTCGTCAAGATCAGCGGTTTCAGCCGTGAAGAACTGATAGGCAGCGCTCACCATATCGTGCGCCATCCGGATATGCCGTCACAGGCATTCGAGCAGATGTGGCAGACGCTAAAACGCGGCCAGTCGTGGATGGGGCTGGTAAAGAACCGTTGCAAGAGTGGCGATCACTACTGGGTCAGCGCTTTCGTTTCGCCCATCGCCAGTCAGGGCCATACGGTGGAGTATCAATCGGTACGGACCAAACCCAGCGCCGAGCAGATCGAGGCCGCCGAGCGCTGTTATGCACAGCTGCGCAGTGGGCGCCAGGCCTGGTGGCAGCGTTTACCGGTGCTGGGGCTTGGCTGGCAACTGTGGGCAGGGGTGACGCTTGGGGTGGTGCTGGCCTCGGCGCTCACGCGCTGGTTGCTGCCGGTATTGCCCTGGCAAGGCGTGCTGGAGGTGCTGCTGGCCAGTGGTTTGAGTGCGTTGGTCATTCTTGCCGTGCTCAAGCCGTTTCAGCGTCTGTGTGCCGAAGCCCTGACCATCGCCGATAACCCGTTGAGCCAGCAGTTGTATACCGGCCGACGCGATGGCATTGGCCAGATCGATTTCGCCCTGCGTATGCTCAAGGGCCAGCTCGGTGCGGTGGTCGGGCGCATCGGCGACACTTCCCGACGCCTGGCCGGACACAGCGGTTCGCTGGCGCAATCACTGCAAAGCAGTCACAGCAACAGCCTCGAGCAGCAGGGCGAAGCCGATCAGATCGCTACCGCGATCAACCAGATGGCCGCCAGCGTCGCCCAGGTCGCCAGCAATGCCCAGCAAGCCTCCCAGGCCGCCGATCAGGCCGAAGGTGAAACCCGTGCCGGGCACCAGCTGGTCGATCTCAACCGTAGCGCGATCCAGGAACTGGCCAGCTCGCTGGATGCCGCCACCGAGGTTATCCACACCCTGCAGAACCACAGCAGCGAGATCACCGGGGTGGTGGAGGTGATTCGCGGGATTGCCGAGCAGACCAACCTGCTGGCACTCAACGCCGCTATCGAGGCCGCTCGGGCGGGGGATCAGGGCCGTGGTTTTGCCGTGGTCGCCGATGAGGTGCGCAGCCTGGCGCAGCGTACAGCGCAATCAACTCACGAGATTCAGCGCATGATCAGCGTCCTGCAGGTCGGTGCCCGCGATGCGGTACAGGTGATGCAGCAGAGCAGCGAGCATGCCGGGCACAGCGTCGATCAGGCCCGGCGCGCGGCCAGTGCGCTGGACGGCATCAGCCTGCGGGTCAGACAGATCAGCGAGATGAGTGTGCAGATCGCGGCGGCGGTGGAACAGCAGAGCCAGGTCAGCGAGAGCATCAACTGCAACATCATCAGTATTCGCCAGGCCAGCGAGTCAACGGTGCAGGTCGGTCAGCAGAGCCACCTCAGCGCCAGTGACGTGGCTGCACTTGCCGAGGATTTGCGGCGCTTGGCCGCCGAGTTCTGGCGGCGCTGCCATTGAGGCTGATCAAAAACCGATGAAGCCGTAGTGCCCGGCCGCTTCGCTGCGGATCCGGGCACCGCAGGCCTCGAGTTGTTCACACAACTGCGGGTCGAGCACATGCAGGGTCCAGGGGGCGACCTGTCCCTCGGGGCGGACTTCTTGCAGTGCCTGGGCCAGGGCCTGGGTGTCAGGCAAATAGGCGGTGAAGCCGTTACCTTTCAGCGCGCTGGTATCAATGCCCAGTGCCTGGCAGATGGCGACTTTGCCACGGATATCGTCGCGGTCGGCCTGGCGCGAGCGTTCGATCAGCTCGGCCAGGCGCCGGTCGACCAGGTGCTGGCCGTGGATCAGCGGCGGGCCGCTTTGCCAGGCTTCACTGGGGCAGTCCTTGGCTTCGGGGCGCAAGGGGATGTGCGGGTTGATTTCCATCGGATAGATACGGCACACCAGTGGCCGGATTTCGTAGATGGTGCAGCGGTCATCGGCATCCAGGTTGCGGCAGCGTTCGGGGTTGAAGGCGGCGAAGGTGATCGCCACATGCGCCTCGGTGCTACCGCACGGCACCGGCCAGGAACGGCGCAAGGCATGTTCGCGCTGATCGGCGGGCAAGCCCAGGCCGTTGGCCAGGAAGGATTCGACCAGGACGATGACCTGGCCGCCGGAGCTCGTCCATTGGCGGGCTTCGCTCAGGGTCAGGGGGACGTGGTGGCCGGTGCAGCACTTGCCGCAGCCGGTGCAGTCGAAGCGGATATCGCCAGTTTGGGCAGTGTTCACGGTTTAGCGGGGACTCGATTGACAATGGACTCGATTGTGCCTGAGGTTCAGGCACTTTCAAGCACAACCCTCAGCGCTTGTGTGTCAGCCCTCTGCGAAGGCCACGGCGCGGGCGGCGACGATCAGGCAATCGGTCAGGTCCGGTGAGGAGAACTTGGTCAGCACCGCATTGGCCCCGGCGAGCCTGGCTTTTTCGCTGTTCATGGCACTGTCCAGAGAGGTATGCAGCAGTACATAGAGGTGCTTGAAGTCCGGGGTGTCGCGCAGGGTGCGGGTGAAGGCGTAGCCGTCCATTTCGGACATTTCGATATCCGAGACCACCACGTTGATTTCCTGCTCGGTGCCTTGCAACTCCAGCAGGGTGTTGATCGCATCCTTGGCGCTGCGCGCGGTGTGGCATTCGATCCCGAGGCTGCGCAGGGTGTGCACCGATTGCTGCAGGGCGACCTGGCTGTCATCGACCACCAGGATATTGGTGGCGGCCAGCAGCGACGCATCATCCGCGCTCAACTCGCTGGTGAGCACTTCGTGAGCAGGCGGGGCGATGCCATGGATGACTTTTTCGATGTCCAGCACCTGCACCAGGGTGTTGTCGACCCGGGTGACGCCGGTGATGAACGACTTGCTGCCCGAGCCATAGGGCGGCGGTTTGATGTCGGTGCTCAGGCAATGCACGATCTTGCTCACCGCCTGCACATGCAGGCCCTGCTTGGAACGGCTGATGTCGGTGACGATCAGGCAGCCGCCCTGGGGATCTTCCAGCGGCCGTTCGCCAATGGCCCGGGACAGGTCGATCACCGACAGCGAGTTGCCACGCAGGGTGGCCACGCCTTTGACGTGGGGGTGCGACTCCGGCAGTTTGGTCAGCGGCGGGCAGGGAATGATTTCACTGACCTTGAGCAGGTTGATCGCCATCAGCTTGCCACTGCGCAGAGTGAACAGCAGCAACGACAGCGAGTCCGCGCGGGCATTTTGCGAGGCCATAGGCACCTTCAGGACAGATTGAAATGGGGAGATGCCGGGTTATCGACCCGCCAGTCCGTGGCTTTAATCGCTTGCACAAATCAGCGTAGACCCAGGCGCTTGGCCAGGCGACCGAGATTGGCGCGGTCCAGGCCCAGTTCGCGGGCGCTGCTGGCCCAGTTGTGCTGATGGCGCTCAAGACAGGCCTGGATCAGCTGGCGCTGGTAATCATCGAGGGCCTGGCGCAGGTCGCCGCCAGGCAGGGGCACTTCGACAGGTAGCGGTGCCTGGCTGTGATTGGCCACAGGTTCGACAGGTCTCAGGTCCAGGTCGGCAGCATCCAGGGTCAGAATCTTCGGGCGCTGGCGGTGCTGGCCGAGGGCCTTGAGCGCCGAGCGGCCGATCAGGTGCTCCAGTTCACGCACGTTGCCCGGCCAGTCGTAGGCCAGCAGCGCGGCCTGGGCTTCAGCGCTCAGGCGCAGGCTGCCCAGGCCCATGCGCGAGCGATTCTGTTCGAGAAAGTAGCCGCTGAGCAGCAGCACATCGCGCCCGCGTTCGCGCAGTGGCGGTACCAGCAACGGGTAGACGCTCAGACGATGATAGAAATCGGCGCGATAACGTCCGCTGCGCACTTCATCGGCCAGGTCGCGGTTGGTGGCGGCGATCAGACGTACGTCGACGCGGTGCTCCTGGTCTGAACCCAGTCGCTGCAATTGCCCGCTCTGCAGCACGCGCAGCAGCTTGGCCTGTACCGTCAGCGACAGCTCGCCGACTTCGTCGAGAAACAGCGTACCGCCGTTGGCCAGTTCGAACTTGCCACGGCGTTCACCGACGGCACCGGTAAAGGCGCCGCGCACATGGCCGAACAGCTCGCTCTCTACCAGGGTGTCGGGCAAGGCTGCGCAGTTGAGGCTGATCATCGGTTTGTCGGCACGGCTTGAAGTCTGGTGGATGGCCTGGGCCACCAGCTCTTTGCCGACCCCGGTTTCACCGGTGATCAGCACGGTCAGGTCGCTGCTGCCGACCAGCTGGATTTCCTCCAGCAGGCGTTTGTGCGCTTTGCTCTGACCGATCAGTTCCTTGTGCTGCTGGCCGCTGGCCTGGCGATACACTTCGGCGCGTTCATGTTCATCCTCGGCGCGCAACGCCAGGCGCTCGATGCGTTCGGCGACGTTGACCGTGGCTTCTGCCAGGCTGGCGAAGGCCTGCAGGGCATCGAGTTCGACCTGCTGGAACTGCTCCGGGTCCAGCGCATCGAGGGTGATCAGGCCCCAGGGCTGCTCATCGACGTACAGCGGGCAGCCCATGCAGTCGTGGACTTCCAGGTGCTGATGCAGGCCTTCGACCAGGCCGTCGTAAGGGTCGGGCAGCTCGCTGTCGCTGGCAAAACGGGTGGGTGCGCTGTTGCCGAGAATCGCCTCGAAGCGCGGATGTTCGTTGACCTTGAAGCGCCGCCCAAGGGTGTCGGTGCTCAAGCCATCGACCGCCAGCGGCACCAGCCAGTCACCGTCCAGACGCAGCAGCGCGGCAGCGTCGCAGGGCAACAGGCTGCGCATGGCTTCGAGCAGGCGTCGGTAGCGTTCGCGCTCGGGCAGGTCGCGGGCCAGATCGCTGACCAGCGGCAGTAGGGCGGTGAGCAGGGATTTTGCGGTCATAAAGACTCCTGTTGGTCTTATTGACTATATCGCATTCCTGGTCTTTATGACTCTATAAAATATAACTCATTGATTTATATGGATTTTAAAGTTGGCATGGAAACTGAATTAGCCAAGGCATTCATCAAGAAGCCACAGGCTCAGGAGTCATCCATGCTCAATGCCCAGGATCGTGCAATCGTCAAAGCCACTGTTCCCCTGCTGGAAAGCGGCGGTGAGGCGCTGACCACTCACTTCTACAAACTGATGCTCAGCGAATACCCGGAAGTGCGCCCGCTGTTCAACCAGGCGCACCAGGCCAGCGGCGACCAGCCTCGGGCCCTGGCCAACGGTGTATTGATGTATGCCCGGCACATCGACCAGCTCGAACAGCTCGGTGGCCTGGTCGGCCAGATCATCAACAAGCATGTGGCCTTGCAGATCCTTCCGGAACATTACCCTATCGTCGGTAGCTGCCTGCTGCGCGCCATTGAAGAAGTGCTCGGCAAGGAAATCGCCACCCCTGAAGTGATTGCTGCGTGGGGCGCCGCTTACCAGCAACTGGCCGATATCCTCATCGGTGCCGAAGGCGACATCTATGCCCAGAAAGCCGCCGCTCCGGGTGGCTGGCGTGGTGCGCGCGACTTCAAACTGGTGCAGCGCGTCGACGAAAGCAGCGAGATCGTTTCCTTCTACTTCGCTCCGCTCGATGGTGGTGCGATTCTCAGCGCCGAACCCGGTCAGTACATCGGCCTGCAGCTGTTCATCGACGGCGTTGAACAGCGCCGCAACTATTCGCTGTCGGCCCTGAGCAATGCCGGTCAGTACCGCATCAGCGTCAAGCGCGAGGCCGGTGGCAAGGTTTCCAACTACCTGCACGAGCAACTGGCCGTGGGCGACACCATCAAGCTGTTCCCGCCATCGGGCGAGTTCACCTTGAGCGCCAGCGACAAGCCGCTGGTGCTGATCAGCGGCGGCGTCGGCATCACCCCGACCCTGCCGATGCTGGAAGCGGCGCTGGAAAGCGGGCGTCTGGTGCACTTCATCCACTGCGCACGCAACGGTGCGGTGCACGCGTTCCGTGACTGGGTCGATGGTCTGGCAGCGCGTTACCCGCAGGTCAAACGCTTCTACTGCTATGCCGAAGACGATGGTGTCAGTGAACCTGCCGATGCCGTTGGCTTGCTGACGGCCGACCAGCTCAACGAATGGCTGCCGCAGGAGCGCGACCTGGATGCCTACTTCCTCGGCCCGAAAGGCTTCATGGCCACGGTCAAGGGGCACCTCAAGGGCCTGGGCGTTCCTGAGAAGCAGAGCCGCTACGAGTTCTTCGGCCCGGCTTCGGCGCTGGAATAACACGGTTTTTCCAACCTACGGTTGAAAGCACAAGGCACAGCCTGCGATGGCTGTGCCTTGCGGCGTTTGGTCGCCTTCTCAAACACAGCCCCTGGCCTTTTTACTGCATGCAGAAAAAGCGTCATGCGTGTGGCGCATCATCCTCCCAGCCGTATCAAGGAAAGCGAAATCGTGAACATCAAATGGGCAGACAAACTGCGCAAAGGCCTGCATGGCTCGGCGGACTCGCTGGGCAACCTCTGCGTCGAAGCATTTCACTACCTGGCCCTGTTCGGCATCGGTGCGATTACTGCCTATGCGGCGGTGGCGACCTTCATCGATATGCTCGGCAAGGGCGGTGTCAGCGTCGATGACATCCTGCTGCTGTTCATCTACCTCGAGCTGGGCGCGATGGTGGGGATCTACTTCAAGACCAACCACATGCCGATCCGCTTCCTGCTCTATGTGGCGATCACCGCACTGACGCGTCTGCTGATCGGCGATGTCTCGCACCATAAAGCGCCGGATGTCGGCTTGCTGTACGTGTGTGGCGGCATCCTGCTGTTGGCGTTTGCGATTCTGGTGGTGCGTTATGCGTCTTACCAGTACCCGTCGACCAAGGCTATCGATGCGAGCGGCAAAGAGATCGAAGAAAGTAAATAACATCTGTTGGGATGGCGGTCTGTGGGAGCGGGCTTGCCCCGCGATGCGATGTGACTGCAACACTGCAATCGCGGGGCAAGCCCGCTCCCACCGGGTCTGGTTTCAAGGCAGTTGTTGCAATAAAAAAGGCGAGCCCACCGGGCTCGCCTTTTTACCGTCTGCGTTATGTCATTCAGCTAATACTGCGAGCTTGCTCGTTCTCCAGAAATTCTTCCTGTAGCAAACCGTCGTTCTGGGCGCCGTCAACGCTTTGCTGGGTCACCGCACGTTTGCTGCGCAGCTTGCCGTAGAAGTGCTCCAGGGCGTGGTTGAGCTTGATCGCGGCACCCTCGACAGCCTGGTCGAGCGATGCAGATTTGTGACTTACGGAAATCGGTTGATGGCCTTTTGGGCGTGCCTCCATCTGGCAGCGTTTGTCGTGCGGACCTGGCTTGTCGCCATTCTCGTCGCGCAGGTGGACCTCGACGCGGGTGAGGTCTTCATCAAATCGTTCGAGCGTGCTTTCTACGGTGCTGCGGACCCACTCTTCCAGTCGAATGTTGCCTTGAATATGGTTGTCGCTATTGACTTGGATTTGCATAGTTCAATCCCTTATTCAGCTAGCTCGCAAGAGAATCGATGGGGCCTTTGCGGCCTGTGGAAACCATCGCCTCTTGACTACAAGGTCAGGCACTTGGCGCAACATTTCAAGTCCTTTTGAAAGATAAATTTCTTGTTGCAAAAAGCCCGGCTTCGGCCGGGCTTTTGCATGCGCTGGATCAAAACGCGACGGAGGTCTGCAGGTATACCGTACGAGGTTCACCGACATACTTGCCCTTGTTGTTGTCATCATAGGAGCGCGTGTAGTACTGGTGATTGAAGATGTTTTTCACCCCGACGGCGACGTTCAGGTTCGACAATTGCGGGCCGAAATCATAGGCCGCGCGGCTGCTGAACAGCATGTAGCCAGGGATGCGTCCGGTGCTGCCATCGGCACTTTCGCTGGAGGTATTGGCGTTGTCGGCGTACTGGTCGCTCTGGTAGGTGCTGTCCAGGTTCAGCTGCCACGGGCCTTCGGTGTAGGCAACGCCGAGGGTGCCTTTGTGGCGTGACGAGAAGGGCACACGATTGCCCTTGTTCGGCCCGTCTTCACGGATTTTCGCGTCAACAAAGGCGTAGGTTGCATACACGTCGAAACCGGCCAGGGCAGGGTTCAGGCCCTCGAGGGCGTACTTGACGCTGGTCTCGATGCCTTGATGGCGGGTTTCACCGCGGGCAATCACCGAGTCGTTGGTCTGGTTGCTTTCGTACTGGTTGTCGAAGTTGATCAGGAACGCACCGATCTCGGCCTGCAGCAGGCCATCGTCATAGCGCGTACCCAGCTCCCAGGTCCGGGCTTTTTCCGGTTTGACTTCGCCGCTGCTGACGCGGTTGGGCATCTGGCTGTACTGCACGCTGCCGAAGGAACCTTCGGTGTTGGCGTACAGGTTCCAGCTGTCGGTCAGGTGATACATCACGTTCAACGCCGGCAGGGCGGTGTTGTAGTCGCCCTGGTAGCGCTGGCCGCTGAGTTTGTTGCTCTGCTCGGAATCGATCATCTCGTAGCGGATGCCCGGAGTGATGGTCCACTGGCCGATGTCGATGCGGTCGTCGAGGAACAACGCATGGGCTTCGGTGCTGCCGCGGGTGTCGCGGTCGTTGCGGCTGGCGGTGGTTGGCAGTTGGTTGGCGCTGATCGGTTCGCGGTAGCGCAGCTCGTGGCCGGCTTCGTTGATGTAGCGGTAGCCGACGCCGACCTCATGCCAACTCTCACCGAGCGCAAAGCCCTGGGAGAAGCGCGTTTCGATCCCGCGTACCCAGTATTCACGAGGCGACAGCGAGACGAAGCTGCCCTGGTCAAGATAGCCGCTGCGCAGGGTCTTGGTGAAGAAGCTGTTGACGCTGAACTGGCGGGCGTCTTCCTTGTAGTCGTAACCGAAGTTGAACATCGTCCGGCGGCCCCAGAACTTGTCCTGCAAGCGGGTCGACTGATACGGATCGGCATCGTAATCGGCGACGTTCAGGCCGCCGGGCATCTGCGCTTCACCTTCGTAGTACTGGGCCATGGCGTGCAGGCTGTTGGCGTCGTCGAGCTGCAGTTTGCCCTTGAGGATCAGGTCGTCGATCTGCGTGTCGCTGTGCTCGCGCCAGTCGCCGCCACGGGTGCCGGAGTAGAGCAGGGCGCCGCCCAGGCCGTTGTCGTTGGTGCCACCGGCGAGCAGGTTGGCGCTGGTCTTGAAGCCGTCGTGGCTGGACGACGGGCTGGTCTGGGTCTGGAAGCCGGCTTTGACCGTCGGCTCATCAGGAATCGCGCGGGTCACGAAGTTGACGATGCCGCCGACGTTCTGCGGGCCGTAGCGCACCGCACCGCCGCCGCGTACGACGTCTACCGCGTCCATGTTGCCCATGCTGATCGGGGCGAACGACAGCTGTGGCTGACCATAGGGTGCGAAGGGCACCGGGATGCCGTCCATCAATACCGTGGAGCGCGATGCCAGACGTGGATTGAGACCGCGGATGCCGAAGTTCAGCGCCATGTCATGGCTGCCGGTGCCGTTGTTTTCCGGGGCATTGACCCCGGGAATGCGGTTGAGCACCTCACGGGCGGTAGTGGCGCCTTGACGTTCGAATTCTTCGCGACGGATGACATCGCGGGCACCGGGATGCTCGAAGACATTGTCCTGTTCAGCTGCCCCCAGCCAGTCGCCAACCACGGTCGAAGTGCCCAGCTCTACCGGCGCGTTGGCAGTTGCAGCCGGTTGCAGGCTGAAGGCGTTTTCACCTTCGGCGCGGGCCTGCAGGCCGCTGCCCTGGAGCAGGATATCGAGCGCCTGTTGCGGGCTGTACTGGCCGTCCAGGCCCGGGCTCTGCACACCGCGGGTAACCTGGGAGCCGAACGAGATCAGCACGCCGCTTTCCCGACCGAACTGGTTCAGGGCGCTTTCCAGCGACATCGGCGCGATGTGGTAGCTGCGTGCTGCAGGCGCGTCAGCCAGGGCTGGGACGGCGGCAACGCTCAGGCCAGCGCCGAACAGGAATGCACGAAGGGCTTGGGCAAGTGGGCTCGGGCGAAGGGGCATGCAAGGGGTCCTTGAGAAGGTCAAAGCAAAGGGTTCTGCCTTCTCTGTCACGCGAGATGAAAAAACGGCTCAGGTGTTTTGAAATTTTTTCAGGCCCGTGCTTCGACACTTACCCAGTAGCGCGTAAAGCGCCGAACCCGTACCGGTAAGGCAACCTCGAGCAGGTCGAGGATGCGTTCGCTGTCAGCCAGTGGATAACTGCCGGAAATCAGCAGCTCGGCGACTTCGGGGGCGCAATTGAGCTGACCTCGGCGATAGCGGCCCAGCTCATCGAGAAAGTCGCCAAGGCGCATGTGCGCGGCCACCAGCATGCCCTCGACCCAGGCCCCGGCATTGCTGTCGAGCAACTGGCTGGCCTGCCACTGCGGGCCATTGAAGCGTGCTTGCAGGCCAGCGGCCAGGCTGTTGCCGGCCAGGCTGGCGCTGCCTTGGTGGACGCTGAGCAAGCTGTAGCGCTCGAACTGACGCAGGTTGTAACGACCACTGCTCAGTTGCAGCAGGCCGAAATCGCTGAGCAAACGCAGAGGCCGGGCATCCTCGGCGACGGTGAGCTGGATTTCCCCTTCGAGCAGGCGCAGCAGACGTTGCTCGGCATCGAAGCGCACATCGGCGGCGCTGCGGGTGTTCAGGTGCAACTGGCTGCCATCGTCCAGTTGCTGACGGCGGCGCTCGCCCACCGGGCTGCGGTAGTCGGCAAGCAGGCTGGGCAGCGGATTGTGCGGTTGCAGGGTCAGGCCGGCAGCGCCGCCGACGCCGAGAATCAGCAAGGTCTTCAGTGCCCGCCGGCGGCTGGCCGAACGCGGTGCCTGCAACGCCGCATGAGCCAGTGGCGAAGACAACCCGCGCAAACGCTGGTTGACCCGCTGGATATGCTCCCAGGCCCGGCGATGTTCTTCATGGGCTTGCAGCCATTGCTGCATGGCCTGCTGCTGGCGCGGATCGAGGGCGCCGCCTTGCAGTTCGATCAGCCAGTGCACGGCCTGTTCGGCCACCTGCGGCGAGAATTCCTGATGGGCGCTGTTCACAGGGCGAAGTAACAGCGCATGGCTGCCTTGTTCAGGTAGCGCTTGACCGTGGCCAGGGAGATGTTCAGTTGCGCGGCGATTTCGCCGTAGCTCAAGCCGTCGACCTGAGCCAGCAGGAACGCGCGTTTGACCAACGGCGCCAGGCCATCGAGCAGGCGGTCAAGCTCCAGCAGGGTCTCGAAGATGATCGCGCGATGCTCTTCCGAGGGCGCCAGCTCTTCCGGCAATTGTGCCAGCGCCTGGTAGTAGGCGCGCTCCAGGTCCTGACGCCGGTAGTGGTTGCACAGCACCCGCTTGGCCACGGTGGTGAGGAACGCCCGCGGTTCGTTGAGCACCGGTGTTTCGCGGGCCTGCAGCAAGCGCATGAAGGTGTCCTGGGCCAGGTCGGCGGCGTTGTCCGGGCAGCCCAGGCGCCGCCGCAACCAACCGGTCAACCAGTTGTGATGGGCGTGGTAGAGGCCTTCGAGCGAGGAAGAAGAGGCACTGGGCACCGTGAACACTCCGGCGCCAGAATGCGCAACAGAATAAGAATTGTTCTCATTGTAGTGTTTTAGCGGGCTGTTCGGCAATCAGGCTCTGACTGACGGCAAAAGCCGGGTGCGGGAAATGTAAATAACGTAAATAAACTGTACTCTCATTTGAGAATAAATAGCATTCGCTTCCTGAATGGTTTACCAAACCTTTACATTTCTCAGGGAGAGCTCTACGTGTCCCCGCTTTTTACTCGATCCTGCCTCGCCATTACCCTCTGCTCGTTGTACTCCGCCCAGGCCAGTGCCGAAGGCCAGAAGCCCATGGAGCTGGACAACGTGGTGGTTACCGCCTCGGGTTTCTCCCAGCAAATCAAGGATGCCCCGGCGTCGATTTCGGTGATTACCCGCGAGCAGATCGAGAACAAGTCCTACCGTGATGTGACCGATGCCCTGAAGGATGTGCCGGGTGTAGTGGTGACCGGTGGCGCCAGTTCCAGCGACATCAGCATCCGTGGCATGGCCTCCAAGTACACGCTGATGCTGGTCGACGGCAAGCGCCAGGATTCGCGGGCGACCCGCCCGAACAGTGACGGTGCCGGGATCGAGCAAGGCTGGATGCCGCCGCTTGAGGCGATTGAGCGCATTGAGGTGGTCCGTGGACCAATGTCGTCGCTGTACGGCTCCGACGCCATGGGCGGGGTGATCAACATCATCACCCGCAAAGTGACCCCCAACTGGTATGGCGGCGTGCGCAGCGAAGCGACCTTCCAGGACCGCTCCGATTCGGGCGACTACAACAGTACCAGCGCGTTCGTCTCCGGGCCGCTGATCGAGAACCTGGTCGGCTTGCAGCTCTATGGGCAAACGTCGAATCGTGACGAAGACGACTTTACCAACGGCTTCAACGAACAACACACCGACAGTGGTACGGCCAAGCTGTCGTTTACGCCTGATGAGCACAACGACATCACCTTCGAGGCAGGCAAGTCCGAGCAGGACCGTTACGCCCACAAAGGCAAGTCGGCGCGATCTTCCGACAGCTTCAGTGACTATGAGCGCACCAACTTCGCGATCAGCCACTCCGGGCGTTGGGAAACCATCACCACTGACACCTACATCCAGCGCGAGAAAATCGAAAACCCGGGCCGGCGCATGGAGCTGGAAAACACCGTGCTCAACTCGCAGGTGTCGTTCTTCAGCGATTCGCACATCACCACCATTGGCGGTTCGTACAAATACGAGGACCTGAGCGATGAAGGTAACCAGTTGGCTGCGGCGTCCGATGTTAACCAGCTGACGCGCTGGTCGTGGGCACTGTTTGCCGAAGATGAATGGCGCCTGACCGAGTCCTTCGCCTTGACCGGCGGTATTCGCATGGACGAAGACGAAAACTACGGTACGCATTGGTCGCCACGCTTGTACGGCGTGTACCACCCGACCGAGCACTGGACCGTCAAGGGTGGTGTCTCCACTGGCTACCGTTCGCCGGACATCCGTGCCGCAGTGAATGACTGGGGCCAGATCACCGGTGGCGGTGGTGACCCGGCGATCATCGTCGGTAACTCCAACCTCAAGCCGGAGAAGAGCGTCAGTCAGGAGATCGGCGTGATCTGGGACAGCCTGGAAGGGGTCTCCACCGGTCTGACCGTGTTCAACACCGACTTCAAAGACAAGATCACCGAAACCCGCCGCTGCACCGACAGCACCGGCGGAGCCTCAGGTCAGTGCCAGATCGGCGGCACCTCGTACAAGTTCATCAGTGACCGGGTGAACGTTGATGAAGCGCAGATGCGTGGTATTGAAGCGACCCTGGACTGGGAAATCACCCAGGCCCTGAAGCTTGCCACCAACTACACCTTCACCGACTCCGAGCAGAAGAGCGGCCCGCAAAAGGGCAAGGCCCTGAACCAGATGCCACGGCACATGGTCAACGCCACCCTGGACTGGCAGACCACCGACCAGCTGGGTACCTGGGCGCGCCTGAACTATCGCGGCAAGACCTCTGACTACCTGGGCCGCACCACCATGTCCGATGGCACGCCGTCCTATACCTTCGTCGACCTCGGCGGCACCTACCGGGTGACCAAGAACGTGAAACTGCTGGCCGGTGTCTACAACGTGTTCAACAAGGAAGTCGACTACGAGAACTACCAGACCGTGCTGGATGGCCGGCGCTACACCGTTGGCGTCGACCTGTCGTTCTGAGGATAAGGCCAGCGGCTTTGCCTATGAGAATATAAATCATTACTATTGGTGGTTCTTCACCAGGAATGGATGCCATGAAAAGCAAAGCCGCCGGGCTGCCCCTCAGTTATCGCCTGGCCGTGACCTCACGTTGTCTGGCTGCCGTATTCGGTGGCTATCTGCTGGCGGCGCTGGCCAGCGTTTGTATCACCCTGCTGGCGCCGATGCCCAAGGCTGAAGCGGTGGTCAGCGGCATGATGCTGTCGTTTCTGTTCTACCTGGTGGCCTTTCTCTGGTGCTTTGCCAGTCGCAGCGCCTGGCAGGCCTGGCTGGGGGTGTTGCTGCCGAGCCTGGTGCTGGGCGCAATCAATGGACTGGCCTACTGGATGAAAAACTGATGAAAGAGGGCTTTCGCCAGGCCATGGCCTGGCTGCACACCTGGACCGGGCTGATCTTCGGCTGGCTGTTGTTTGCGATTTTCCTCACCGGGACCATGTCCTACTTCAAGGAGGAGATCAATCACTGGGCCCAGCCCGAGGTTCCGGTTCGACCGCATGATCCGCTGGCCAGCCTGACGCTGGCGCAGAACTACCTGCAGGAGCACGCGCCCAATGCCGGCAGCTGGTTCATTCGCCTGCCGGAAGCACGTGAGCCGGGCCTGAGTGTCGGCTGGCGGGCAGAAGGGGCAGGGCGCCGTGGTTTCATTGAAAAAAACCTCGACCCTGCCACTGGCGCAGAGGTCCAGGCCCGCGAGACCCGCGGCGGCGATTTCTTCTACCGCTTCCATTTTCAGCTGGAGATGCCTCATCCCTGGGGCCGCTGGCTGTCGACTTCCGCCGCGTTCATCATGCTTCTGGGGCTGGTGACCGGCATCATTACCCACAAGAAAATCTTCAAGGAGTTCTTCACCTTCCGCCCGGGCAAGGGCCAGCGCTCCTGGCTGGATGGCCATAACGCCATCGGTGTGCTGGTGCTGCCGTTTCACTTGATGATCAGCTACAGCAGCCTGGTGATCTTCATGTCAATGGTGATGCCGGCCAGCATCATTGCCAGCTATGGCGATAACACCCGGGCTTATTTCAATGATCTGTTCGGTGCGTCTGAAGAGGTCAAGGTGGCCGGTGTTGCTGCGCCGCTATTGCCGCTGCCGACGCTTTACCAGGCGTTCCAGGAGCAGGCGCCGGGCAGTCGTCACGGCTGGATCGAAGTACAGAATCCGGGTGATCAGAATGCCCGCGTGCGCTTCTCCCGGCACGGCGGTGATCGCATTGCCTATCAGCGTGGTGGTGGCTGGGTGTTTGATGGCGTCAATGGCACGCTGCAAAACGACAGCAGAACCGAAGCTGTCCCGGTAGTGATTGCCGGCGGTATGTACGGCCTGCACATGGGCATGTTCGCCGGCCCCTGGCTGCGCTGGCTGTATTTCTTCTTCGGTGTGGCCGGCACGGCAGTGATCGGCACCGGCCTGGTGCTATGGCTGGGCAAGCGCCAGCTCAAACACGCCAAGAGCGGCACACAGCCCTTCGAGCTGCGTTTGGTGGAGGTGTTGAACATCGCCAGCATGAGCGGCCTGTTGCTCGGCGTCGCGGCCTTCTTCTGGGCCAACCGCTTGCTGCCGATTGGCCTGGAAGGTCGCGCCGGGTGGGAAGTGAACAGTTTCTTCCTGCTCTGGGCGCTGTCGCTGATGCACGCCATGCTGCGGCCGGGGCGTCGCGCCTGGGCTGAACAGCTGGGACTGGCTGCGCTGCTATGGGCCGGCTTACCGCTGCTCAATCAATTGACCACAGGGCAGGGGTTGATTCATTCGATTACGGCCGGTGACTGGGCCATGGCCGGATTCGACCTGACGGCGCTGGGCTGCGGCCTGTTCTTCGCCTGGGGGGCGCGCAAGATGTGGCGTCCGCCGGTGGTGGTCGCCAAGCGTGCGCCGAAGGCGGCGAAAGCAGCCAGCGCCAACCTGATCGAAAGCGAGGTGAGCTGATGCTGGCCGTTGCCCTGTTTGGTTTTGCCGGCTTCGCCTGCCTGTGCCTGGCCATGGAGAAACACTACAAGGACCTGCTCGGCACCGCGCCCAGCGCGGCGCGTTTGCGCATCCTGCGTATCGGTGGCTGGTTGTTGCAGTTGCTGGCGCTGTCCCTGGCCGTGCATAACAGCGGCTGGGCCATGGGCCTGGTCGAGCTGTTTGCGGTGCTGATGGCGGGCGTGACTCTGTGGGTCTTCTTGCTGCCTTATAAACCGCGTCTGTTGCTGGGCCTGCTGGGGCTTAGCCTGGTGCTTGGGCCGGTGTTGGCAATACTGCCGGGCTGAACTAACGTCTGAAGGCCGCCCGGTAGGCACCGGGCGTTGCCCCCAGGGCCTGGCGAAAGCGGTTGCTGAAGTGGCTGGCGCTGGCAAAACCGCACTGCAACGCGACTTCGCTCAAAGGCAGTTCGCCAAAGCGCAGTAGTTTACGTGCCGTGGCCAGGCGCTGGGCCAGCAGGTATTGATGCGGCGGCAGGCCGAAGCTTTCGCGGAACATCCGCGCGAAGTGGTACTCGGATAAATTGCACAGTGCCGCCAGTTCACCCAGGCTTATGGCCTGATCCAGATGCCCGTCGATGTAGTCGCTCAACTGTCGGCGCTGATGCGCAGCCAGGCCACCTTTGAGGCGCAAGCCCTGACGCAGGCCGACCTGGCTGAGGACGGCGTGGTCGAGAATTTCATGCGCCAGCGTGCTGGTCAGCAAACGTTCCCCCGGCTCGTCCCAGTCCATTGCGATCAATTGGCGAAAGCGGCGCGCTTGCTCGGGGTCGTCGAGGAACGTTGCTTCCTGCAATTGCAGTTCACGCGGTTCGCGGTCGAGCAGGCTGATGCAACCGAGGGCGAACTGTTCCTGGCTGATATACAGGTGCGCCAGGCGGATCGAGCCATTGACCACCCAATGCGACGCCGAACCGGCAGGCATGATGCACAGTTTGTCGGGCGCGCCTTTGTGGCTGGGCTGGTCACGGCGAAAGGTGCCAGTGCCATCGGCGATGTAGCAGGACAAGGTGTGGTGAGTGGGCGCTTCGTAATCACGAGCGTCGTGACGGTTGTTCCACAGGGCTGCTGCCAGGCCGTCACCCAGGTGCGCGCTGTGCTCCAGACGGGCATGGGGAGAGTCGTGCATGGCTTTGAAAACTTGCAGCTGGTCCAACGCGTTCATGTGCGCTACCTCTGGCCGTCATCCTACTCCGCTGCACAACGGCTGACAGCAGCAGGCACAGCAAAAGCGCAAGAATCTGCAAGCGCACTCAGCCCGTTCGGCCGGAGACTGACGGCCTGGATGCGAGGAGTGCTGCCATGAACCTGTCGTTGTACCTGCTGACCGTATTGATCTGGGGCACCACCTGGATCGCCCTGAAACTGCAACTGGGCGTGGTCGCGATTCCAGTGTCGATCGTCTATCGCTTCGCGCTGGCCGGGCTGATCCTGTTCGCCATTTTGCTGCTCAGCCGTCGCCTGCAACCGATGAACCGGCGCGGTCATGGCATCTGTCTGGCCCAGGGCTTTTGTCTGTTCTGCGTCAATTTCATGTGTTTCCTCACGGCCAGCCAATGGATTCCCAGCGGTCTGATCGCCGTGGTGTTCTCCACCGCGACTTTGTGGAACGCGCTCAATGCCCGGGTGTTCTTCGGCCAGAGGATCGCCGCCAATGTCCTTGGTGGCGGTGCGCTGGGCTTGTGCGGGCTGGGCCTGCTGTTCTGGCCGGAACTGTCGGGGCATGCGGCGAGCCGTGAAACCCTGATTGGCCTGGCGTTGGCGCTGCTGGGCACGTTGTGTTTTTCGGCGGGCAATATGCTCTCCAGCTTGCAGCAAAAGGCAGGCCTGCGGCCGATGACCACTAACGCATGGGGCATGCTTTATGGCGCCGGGATGCTTGCGGCGTACTGCCTGGTCAGCGGCATTCCTTTCGATATGGAATGGAATACGCGCTACATCGGCTCGCTGCTGTATCTGGTGATTCCGGGCTCGGTGATCGGCTTTACCGCCTACCTGACCCTGGTCGGGCGCATGGGACCGGAGCGTGCGGCGTATTGCACGGTGTTGTTCCCGCTGGTGGCGTTGAATGTATCGGCGTTCTACGAGGGGTATCAGTGGACGGCGCCTGCGCTGTCTGGGCTGGTGCTGGTGATGCTGGGGAATGTGTTGGTGTTCAGGAAGCCCAAGGCCACAGTTGGTGCTGCTGTTGTAGGAGCGGATTTATCCGCGAAGGGCCGCAACGCGGCCCCTGGGGCTGGGCCTGCTGCGCAGTCCATCGCGGATGAATCCGCTCCTACAACAACGAGGTTTACTTCCAGACTTGCGGATTGACCAGGTCCTTCGGTCGCTCACCGAGCAGGGCGCTGCGCAGGTTATCGATGGCCCGGTTGGCCATGGCTTCACGGGTTTCGGCGGTGGCCGAACCGACATGCGGCAAGGTCAGGGCGTTGGGCAGCTGGAAGAGGGGGGATTCAGTCAGCGGCTCCTTCTCATACACGTCCAGCCCGGCACCGCGAATGGTGCCATTGCGCAGGGCCTCCACCAGCGCCGCCTCATCCACCACCGGACCACGCGATACGTTGATCAGGAAGGCGCTGGGCTTCATCAGCTGCAGTTCACGGCGGCTGATCAAGTGTTTGGTCTGGGCACCAAGCGGCACCACCAGGCAGACAAAATCGGCTTCAGCCAGCAATTCATCCAGGCTGCGGAACTGGGCGCCGAGCTCCTGCTCCAGCGCGGTCTTGCGCGAGTTGCCGCTATAGATGACCGACATGTTGAAGCCGAAGCGCCCACGGCGGGCAATGGCCGCGCCGATGTTGCCCAGGCCAACGATCCCCAGGGTCTTGCCGTGCACATCGCTACCGAACTGTGCCGGGCCGACGGTGGCCTGCCATTGCCCGGCCTTGGTCCAGGCATCGAGCTCGGCAACGCGGCGGGCGCTGCCCATGAGCAGGGCGAAGCCCAGGTCGGCAGTGCTTTCGGTCAGTACGTCGGGGGTGTTGGTCAGGGCAATGCCACGCGTATTGAAGTAGTTCAGGTCGTAGTTGTCGTAGCCCACCGACACACTCGACACCACTTCCAATTTACCGGCGTTGGCCAGCTGCGCCTCACCAAGCTTGCGACCCACACCGATCAGGCCGTGGGCCTCGGGCAGGGCTTCATTGAACTGGGCACTGATATCGCCGAGCTTGGGGTTCGGCACGATCACGTTGAAGTCTTGCTGCAGGCGTTCGACCATCGCCGGGGTGATGCGGCTGAAGGCAAGGACGGTCTTTTTCATCGGCGAAATCTCTGCGGGCGGTGGAGAATGGGTAGCACGCTATCATTCTCCACCGCCTGTGTGCAGCAAGATTTCAGTTGGCGATCAGCAGCTCGTGGGTCTTGAGGTCCGCCTCATGGGCGGCGAGGATTTCCGGCAACGAGTTGCGCAGGTACTCGACCCAAGTCTTGATCTTGGCATCCAGGTACTGGCGCGACGGGTAGATCGCGTACAGGTTCAGTTCCTGCAATCGGTACTCGGGCATCACCCGTACCAGCGAGCCGTCACGCAGCCCGTCGATGGCCGAGTAGATCGGCAATACACCGACGCCCATGCCACTGCGGATCGCGGTCTTCATCGCATCCGCCGAGTTCACCTGGAACGGCGCCTGGGTGATGTTCACCACTTCCTGGCCTTCCGGACCGTCGAACAGCCATTTTTCCAGCGGGATCACCGGGCTGACCATGCGCAGGCAGGAATGGTTGAGCAGGTCGCTGGGCTTGTGCGCGATGCCGTGGCGTTTCACGTAGTCGGGCGAGGCGCAGACGATGCTGTAGGTGATGCCCAGGCGCTGGGACACGAAGCCCGAATCCGGCAGCTCGCTGGCCAGCACGATGGACACGTCGTAGCCCTCGTCGAGCAGGTCCGGCACGCGGTTGGCCATGGTCAGGTCGAAGGTCACGTCCGGGTGGGTTTCGCGGTAGCGGGCGATGGCATCGATGACGAAATGCTGGCCGACGCCGGTCATCGAATGCACCTTCAGCTGCCCGGCCGGACGGGCATGCGCGTCGCTGGCCTCGGCTTCGGCTTCCTCGACATAGGTGAGGATCTGTTCGCAACGCATCAAGTAACGCTTGCCGGCCTCGGTCAGGGCAATGCGCCGGGTGGTGCGGTTGAGCAGGCGGGTTTGCAGATGGGCTTCAAGATTGGAGACCGCCCGCGAGACGTTGGCGGTGGTCGTATCCAGGTGCACAGCCGCGGCAGTAAAGCTGCCGACTTGGGCCACGCAACTAAAAGCACGCATGTTTTGCAGGGTGTCCATGGGTCGCTCTCAAAGTAGACGACAAATTGTGACATGAAGTAACCGAGGCGGTCTTCAGACTAAAGCCGGATTATCGCTGTTTTCGTAACAAAGATTCGCAGTAATACACGCTTATCGCCAGTGCGGCGGCCCCCTAGAATTGCGTCTCCAAGCGTCATCCACCTTCTACGTCGGGAATTCGCAGCTGTGCCGCGTCGCATCATCAGAGCGCTGAATGCGCTCAGTGTCTGTGCCCTTAGCTTGACCTTGAGCGGCTGTATCGGAACCTGGGGCATTGCCCCGCAAAGCAAGACGCTGCAAGCCAATACCCTGACCACCGACGAGGCGATCCGCGAGGCCGCCCGTGATGCCCACTGGCCTGACCAGCAGTGGTGGCGCGCCTATGGCGATCCACAACTGGACCGCTGGATAGCCCTGGCAGTCAACGACAGCCCGAGCATGGCCATGGCCGCTGCGCGAGTGCGTGAGGCCAAAGCCATGGCTGGGGTGGTCGAGTCTGCCGAGAAACTGCAGGTCAACGGCGAGTCGACACTCAAGCGCCACAACTGGCCGGAAGACCAGTTTTACGGCCCGGGGGCCTTGTCCGGGGCCAACACCTGGGACAACAACGCCGCCCTCGGCTTCAGTTACGCCCTGGACCTCTGGGGTCGCGAGCGCAATGCCAGCGAGCAGGCCGTGGACATGGCCCACATGAGCGCGGCGCAGTTGCGCCAGGCGCAGCTGGAACTGCAGAACAACATCGTCAAGGTGTACATCCAGCTGTCGCTGCATTTCGCCCAGCGCGATATCGTCAAGGCCGAACTCGAACAACAGGAGCAGATCCTGGCCCTGGCCGAACGGCGCCTGGCCGGCGGTATCGGCACCCATTTCGAAGTCAGCCAGGCGCAGACACCGCTGCCGGAAACCCATCGTCAGCTCGATGCGCTGAATGAAGAAATCGCCCTGGCGCGCAACCAGCTGGCGGCGTTGGCCGGTAAGGGCCCGGGCGAGGGCGCGCAACTGCAGCGTCCGCAACTGGCCCTTGGTGCTGCGTTGAAACTGCCGTCGGCGTTGCCTGCCGAGCTGGTCGGCCAGCGTCCGGACGTGGTTGCCAGCCGCTGGCAGGTCGCGGCCCAGGCGCGTGGTATCGACGTCGCCCACGCCGGCTTTTTCCCCAACGTCGATCTGGTCGGCGGGCTTGGCTTCATGGCCACCGGCGGTGGTCCGCTGGAGTTTCTGACCGGGCGCAAGTTCAACTACAACGTCGGCCCGGCCATCAGCCTGCCGGTGTTCGACGGCGGCCGCCTGCGCTCGCAACTGGGTGTCGCCTCGGCCGGTTATGACATCGCCGTGGCGCGCTACAACCAGACCGTGGTCGAGGCGCTCAAGGGTATTTCCGATCAGTTGATTCGCCGCGAGTCGATGAACGAGCAGCAGCATTTTGCGGCCGAGTCGGTAGCGTCGGCGCAGAAGACCTACGACATCGCCATGATCGCCTTCCAGCGCGGCCTGACCGATTACCTCAATGTCCTCAACGCCCAGACCTTGCTGTTCCGCCAGCAACAGATCCAGCAGCAGGTCCAGGCCGCCCGCCTGACCGCGCATGCCGAGCTGGTCACTGCCCTGGGTGGCGGCCTCGGTGCTGGCAACGATGTACCGGATGAAGATAAACAACAGGCGCCGAAAACCCCGGCGACCCTGGCCATCTTCGACAAGCCGGACCGTGCCGAATGAGCGCACTGACCCTGCCGTTTCGCTGGTTGGCAAGTCTTGAATGGCGTCGTGGTTTCTTTGAGTGGGCACGCACCGACGGGGTGACCTGGGTCTACATCTTCAAGGTCCTCAGCGCCGCGTTCCTGACCCTGTGGCTGGCCATGCGCCTGGAGTTGCCGCAGCCGCGCACCGCGATGATCACCGTGTTCATCGTCATGCAGCCGCAGAGCGGGCACGTGTTTGCCAAGAGCTTCTGGCGCTTGCTCGGGACCCTGGCCGGCTCGTCGATGATGGTCACCTTGATCGCCCTGTTTCCGCAGAACACCGAACTGTTCCTGCCAAGCCTGGCGATCTGGGTGGGCCTGTGCTCGGCCGGTGCCATGCGCTATCGGACCTTCCAGGCCTACGGTTTCGTGCTGGCCGGTTACACCGCCGCGATGGTCGGGCTACCCGCCCTGGAGCACCCGGACGGCGCGTTCATGGCGGCAGTCTGGCGGGTACTGGAAATCTCCCTGGGGATTCTGGTGTCGACCCTGGTCAGCGCCGCGATCCTGCCGCAGTCGGCCAGTGCGGCGATGCGCAATGCCCTGTACCAGCGCTTCGGGGTGTTCGCCGGTTTTGTCGTCGAAGGCCTGCGTGGCGACAGCCAGCGCGATCGCTTCGAAAGCAGCAACGTACGTTTTGTCGCTGAAGCGGTTGGCCTGGAAAGCCTGCGCAATGTCACTGCTTTCGAAGACCCGCACATGCGCCGACGCAATGGCCGGCTGGGGCGCATGAACAGCGAGTTCATGGCCATCACCACGCGCTTCAACGCCTTGCACCAGTTGCTTGAGCGCCTGCGCCTGCGCGGGCCATTGCAGATCGTCACGGCGATCGAGCCCGGACTCAAGGCCTTGACCGAGCTGCTCGATGCCTATGCCGGGCGGGCGCTGACCAGTGCCGATGCCGCGCGTCTGGCCGAGCAACTGACGGCCTACAAGGAAGGCCTGCCGGAGCGGGTGCGCAGCCTGCGCGCCGCCTATGTCGAAACCGGGCCGAGCGATGCCGATCTGCTCGATTTTCATACCGCCTACGAACTGCTGTACCGCTTTGTCGACGACCTGCACAACTACGCCCTGACCCACGCCTCGCTGGCCGAGCACAACCATGCCCGTGAGCAGTGGGACGAGCCGTATGTGGCGCAGACCAACTGGATGGTATCGCTGGCGGCAGGGCTGCGTGCTTCGTTCATTCTGCTGGTGCTGGGTAGCTTCTGGATCCTCACGGCCTGGCCGAGCGGGGCGATGATGACCTTGATCGCCGCCGCCACCGTGGGCTTGTCGGCGGCCTCGCCGAACCCCAAGCGGATGTCGTTCCAGATGGCCTGCGGGACCTTGATCGGGGCGTTCATCGGCTTCTTTGAAACCTTCTTCGTGTTCCCCTGGATCGACGGCTTCCCTTTGCTCTGCCTGGTGCTGGCGCCGGTGTTCGTGCTGGGCGCATTCCTGGCGTCGCGGCCGGCGTATGCCGGTGTCGGTCTGGGCCTGCTGATCTTCTTTGCCACCGGTTCCGTGCCGGATAACCTGACGGTCTACAACCCTTACAACTTCATCAACGACTACATCGCTATGGTCATCGGCATGCTGGTGTGTGCCGCGGCCGGGGCGATCATCCTGCCGCCGAACAGCCGCTGGTTGTGGAGCCGCCTGGAGCAGGACTTGCGCAGCCAGGTGCTGTTCGCCATCAGCGGCCGCTTGCGTGGCCTGGGATCGGGCTTTGAAAGCCGCACCCGCGACCTGCTGCACCAGGCCTATGGTCTGGCCGCCGGTAAACCGCAGGTACAGAGCAATCTGCTGCGCTGGATGTTCCTGGTGCTGGAGGTCGGGCACGCGATCATCGAGCTGCGCAAAGAGCAGGCGATCCTGCCGGTGCACCCGTGCTATGCCGAATCGCAACCCTGGCGCCAGGCGATCCGGGTCATGGGCCGGGCCCTGGCGCGCTTGTTCCTGCAGCCGAGCGCGAGCAACCACGAGCGTGCCCTGGTCGCCGTGGACCACGCCATCAGCCGCGTGCAGGCCACCGACGAGCCCTTCGCCCGGCACTTTGATACCTCGGCCCTGCGCCGCGTGCAGAGCTACCTGCATTTCATCCGTACTTCGCTGCTCGACCCCCAGTCGCCGCTGGCCGCACTGGCCCCGGCCCAAGGACTGCCCCATGCCTCGTGAAATCGCCTTCCATGGCGTCTACATGCCGACCATGACCCTGATGTTCCTGTTCGCCGCCGGGCTTGCCTGGGGCCTGGACCGCTTTATCGCAAGCTATGACGGCTACCGGTTTTTCTGGCACCCGGCGCTGCTGCGCCTGTGCCTGTTTATCTGTTTGTTCGGTTCCATGGCCCTGACTCTCTACCGTTGAGACCCCTGTTGATGAAAAAGTTTTTCAGCCTGATCGCCACCTTGCTCGTGCTGGCTGCTGCCGTGGTGATCGGCCGCCAGCTCTGGGTGCATTACATGAACACGCCCTGGACCCGGGACGGGCGGGTGCGCGCAGACATTATCAACGTCGCCGCCGATGTGCCGGGTTACGTGGTCGATGTGCCGGTGCGCGACAACCAGTTGGTGAAGAAGGGCGACCTGCTGCTGCAGATCGACCCTGAACATTATGAAGTGGCGGTCAAACAGGCCCAGGCCCTGGTCGCGTCACGCAAGGCCACCTGGGAAATGCGCAAGGTCAACGCCCACCGGCGTGCGGACATGGACAACCTGGTGATCTCCCGCGAGAACCGCGACGACGCCAGCAACATCGCCAACTCGGCGCTGGCCGACTATCAGCATGCGCAGGCGCAGCTGGCAGCGGCTGAGTTGGACCTCAAACGGACCAGGATCCTCGCCACTGTCGATGGCTACGTGACCAACCTAAACGTGCACCGTGGTGACTATGCGCGTACCGGCGAGCCGAAGATGGCAGTGGTCGACAAGGATTCGTTCTGGGTCTATGGCTTCTTCGAGGAGACCAAGCTGCCGCATGTGAAAGTCGGCGACCAGGCTGACCTGCAGATGATGAGCGGTGAAGTGCTCAAGGGCCATGTGGAGAGTATTTCCCGCGGCATCTACGACCGCGACAACCCGGAAAGCCGTGAGCTGATCGCCGACGTCAACCCGACCTTCAACTGGGTGCGTCTGGCCCAGCGGGTGCCGGTGCGGATTCATATCGATGAAGTGCCGGAGGGCTTTTTGCTGGCGGCGGGCACGACCTGTACGGTGGTGGTGAAGCCATCGCGGGGCAAGCCCGCTCCCACCGAGCCGGTAGGAGCGGGCTTGCCCCGCGAAGCGCTTTAGGCGCTCCGCGAATCCACCAGCACAGGGCATTTCACCTGATCGATGACCTTGTTGCTGATCGACGGATCCAGCAAGCGCCCCAGGCGATTCAGGTGCCGGTGCCCGATGATGATCAACGTGCAATCAAGCCGCTGGGCTTCGCTGACAATCGCCGTCACCGGATCGTTCTGAGCCAGCTTGCCTTCGCTCTCGAAACCCAACGCCCGCAACCGTCGCAGCGCCTGTTGCACGGCAGCAACGGCATGGCGCTGCTCGTCAGTGGCGGCCGGAAACTCCTGTTGCTCGTACAGGCTGATCGCTCCGGGGCCATCACTCAGGGAAAACGCACTGTCGACCGCCAGCAGCACATGCAAGCGATGGCGGCCAGGCTGACAGTACTGTTGCGCAAGCTCCAACAAACCGTGAGAGGCACTGGAGCCATCGATGGCGATCAAGACGGGACTGAGCATGCACGGCTCCACTGGGGCAGTTTCGAGCCGACTATTGTTGGCCAAGGCCAGGCGCAGATACATGGCCCGGCATGCACTGTGTAGTTGTGTGCAACGCAACCCGGTGCTCTTTGCCGAGCTGTTAACATCAATGTCTTTTACCCCATGGATACCTGGCAATGCAGATTCCGGATATGAACCTGTTGGTCGCCCTCGATGCGTTGCTCGATGAGGGCAGTGTGGTCGGCGCTGCACGGCGCATGAACCTGAGCCCTGCGGCCATGAGCCGGACCCTGGGGCGGATCCGCGAGGCGATTGGCGATCCGATTCTGGTCCGCGCCGGTCGCGGCCTGGTGCCGACCCCCCGGGCGCTGGCCTTGCATGACCAGGTGCGGGCGCTGGTCGAGCAGGCCGGGCTGGTGTTCCGCAGCCGTGAAGAAGTCGACCTGGCCACGCTCGACCGGGCGTTCAACATTCGCACCAATGACCTGTTCATCGCCCTGTATGGCGCGCAGTTGCTGCGCATGATGCACGAACAGGCGCCGCGTACCGTGTTGCGCTTCGTTCCGGAAAGCGGTGGCGATGACGATGCGGTACTGCGCGACGGGCGCACCGACCTGCTCGTCAGTTCGACCATTGACCTGGGCCCCGAGATCAAGGTGCAGAGTCTGTTCAACACCATCTATGTCGGCCTGGCCCGCCAGGATCACCCGATCTTCGACGCGCCGATCACCCCCGAGCGCTTTGCCGCTTACCCGCAGATCAGCGTGTCGCGTCGTGGCCGCGCCAATGGGCCGATAGACATCGAACTGGCCAACTACAAGGTGCAGCGCCGCGTCGCCCTGATCACCCCGAGTTTTCACTCGGCGATGTTCTCCCTGCCGGACTCCGACCTGCTGCTGCCAATGCCGGCCAACATCCTCTCCAGCGTGACCAAGCTCGGCTTGCCACTGCGCTCGTTCCGCATTCCGTTGCCGATGGAGCGGGTGACGGTGATGCAAGCCTGGCACCCGCGTTTCGACAACGATCCGGCCCACCGCTGGCTGCGCCAGACCCTCAAGGCGTGTTGCAGCGAGAGCGCTTGATTAGCGGAGTGCGTTTGCTGCACTAGTAAACTGCCAATATGTCAGTTTTCGTCATCATTGCCGCTTCATAGACTTCTGCCGGTAGTTGTTCACCCCCGGAGATGTCTTTTAATGAGTTCGTTGACTGCGCTGCCCACAGCTGTCGCGCCCAAGCCTGTGGCCAGCCCCGGTGGGAGCGGGCTTGCCCCGCGCATCGTGGTCGGGCTGCTTGGCGTGTTACTGGCGGTACTCTGCGCCGGCCTCAACGAGATGGTCACCAAGGCGTCGCTGGCCGACATCCGTGGCGGCATGTTTATCGGTGCCGATGAAGGTGCCTGGCTGATTGCCGTGTACGCGGCGGCGTCGGTTTCAGCCATGGCCTTTTCGCCGTGGCTGGCCGCGACCTTTTCCCTGCGTCGCTTTACCCTCTGCGCCATCAGCGTCTTCGCCGTGCTCGGGCTGTTGCAACCCTATGCCCCGAACCTCGCCAGCCTGATGCTGCTGCGTACCCTGCAAGGGTTGGCGTCGGGCGCCTTGCCGCCGATGCTGATGAGTGTCGCATTGCGCTTTCTGCCACCGGGGATCAAGGTCTATGGCCTTGCCGGTTATGCCCTGACCGCGACCTTCGGGCCGAACATGGGCACACCGCTGGCAGGCCTGTGGACCGAGTATGTCGGTTGGCAGTGGGCGTTCTGGCAGATCATCCTGCCTTCATTGCTGGCCATGGCCTGCGTGGCCTGGGGCCTGCCTCAGGACCCGCTGCGCCTGGAACGTTTCAAACAGTTCGACTGGCGTGGCCTGTTGCTGGGGTTGCCGGCGATCTGTGCGCTGGTGATCGGCCTGACCCTGGGCGATCGCATGGGCTGGTTCAGCTCGCCGTTGATCTGCTGGCTGCTGGGTGGCGGCCTGGTGTTGCTGGTGCTGTTCCTGCTCAACGAGTGGTCCGAGCCGTTGCCGTTCTTCAAGCTGCAGATGCTCAAGACCCGCAACCTGACGCACGCGCTGGTCACCTTGTTTGGTGTGCTGATCGTGCTGACGGCGGCGATCCTCATCCCCTCCAGTTACCTCGCCCAGATCCAGGGTTACCGCCCCGCGCAGACCGCGCCATTGTTGCTGCTGGTGGCCTTGCCGCAGCTACTCGCGCTGCCGTTGACCGCGGCGCTGTGCAATATCCGCGCAGTGGACTGCCGCTGGGTCCTGGCTATCGGCCTGGGCATGCTGGCGTTGTCCTGCGTGCTCGGTAGCCAGCTCACCAGTGTGTGGATTCGCGACAACTTCTACCTGCTGCAGATGCTGCATATCTTCGCTCAACCCATGGCCGTGTTGCCGTTGCTGATGCTCGCCACCGGCGGCATGACCCCGCAGGATGGCCCGTTCGCCTCGGCCTGGTTCAACACCGTCAAGGGCCTGGCTTCGGTGGTTGCCACCGGGGTGCTGGAGGCGCTGACCACCCTGCGCCGGCATTTTCATTCCAACACCCTGGTCGACAACCTGGGCAACTCGCCGCTGGCCGACGGCCAGGTAGCGGGCCTGGCCAAGCGTATTCACGAGCAGGCGCTGGTGCTGGCCTCGGCTGACCTCTACCTGTGCATGGCGGTGCTGGCTGCGGCGCTGATCCTGCTGATTCCTTTTGTACCTACACGGATCTATCCACCGCGCGCGGTGGCTTAGGTTGCGGTTCTGAGAGAACGACATGACGACAATAACGACCCACCGAAAAACCGCCTTGATCGTTGCCGCCTTGGTGCTTGCGGGCCTGGCCGGAGTCTTTGGCCCGATGCTGCTGGGCAGCAACGGCGAACAAAGCACCAACGATGCCTATGTGTCAGCGGATTACACAGTGATTGCGCCCAAGGTGGCGGGCTTTATCAAGCAAGTGCTGGTCGAAGACAACCAGCAGGTCAAGGCCGGACAGGTGTTGGCGCTGATCGACGACCGTGACTATCAGGCGGCCCTGGCGGCGGCGCAGGCGCAACTGCTGGTGTCGACCGCGCAGCAGCACAATGCCCGGGCAACGCTCGAGCGCCAGGCATCGCTGATTGCCCAGGCCCAGGCTGCGGTGAGTGCCGATCAGGCCGAGCTGGCGTTCGCCAACCATGAGCTGACCCGCCACAGCCGTCTGGCCGAGCAGGGCGCCGGTACCGTGCAAAATGCCCAGCAGGCGCGCAGCCGGGTCGATCAGGCCAGTGCCCGCCTGGCCAACTCACAGGCGGCGCTGGCCGCAGCGCGCAAGCAGGTGGATATCCTCAGCGCGCAAGTCGACAGTGCCGAAGGGGGGCTCAAACATGCCCAGGCGAGCCTTGAGCGGGCTCAGCTGGATCTGTCCTATACCCGTATCGTCGCACCCATCGACGGCATGGTCGGCGAGCGTGCAGTACGCGTCGGCGCGTACGTCAATCCGGGGGCGCGGCTGCTGTCGGTGGTGCCGCTGGAGCACGCCTATGTGATCGGCAACTTTCAGGAAACCCAGCTGACCCATGTGCAGCCCGGGCAACCGGTGCAGATCCGCGTCGATACCTTCGCCGATGAGTACCTGCATGGCCGGGTCGAGAGTATTGCGCCGGCGACCGGGGTCACCTTCGCGGCGGTCAAACCTGACAATGCCACCGGCAACTTCACCAAGGTGGTACAGCGCATTCCGGTGAAGATTGTCTTCGATGCCGACCAGCCCTTGCTGCAGCGTCTGCGGGTAGGCATGTCGGTGGTGGCGAAGATCGATACCGAGGCCAGGCTCACCTCCGGCAAAGAGGTCAGCGCCCGATGAAACCTGCATTCGCTTTATGCCCCTTGCTGCTCGGCCTGCTGGCCGGCTGCACCCTGGGTCCGGACTTTCACCAGCCTTCCAGCCAGGCACCGGTGAGCTGGGCGCCGGTGCAGGAAACGCCAGCGCCGAGCCAGGCCCTGGCCGAGCCGATCGAGCAACGCTGGTGGCAGAGCTTTGATGACGCGAGGCTCAGTGCCCTGATCGAGCGCGCCAGCCAGCGAAACCTCGACTTGCAGATCGCCAGTGCACGGTTGCTGCAAAGCCGCGCGTTGCGTACCAGCATCGCTTCCGAACAATCCCCGGCGGTCGATCTCGACGCCGGCTACAGTCGCGCCCGCAATAGTGCTGATGGCCTCAGTGATCCATCCGGCAAGGGCGGCAAGTCGGCCTTCAATCTCTGGCAGGGCGATTTGACCGCCAGTTGGGAGCTGGATCTGTGGGGCCGGGTACGGCGTCAGGTCGAAGCCGCCGATGCCGTGGTCGAGGTCGCCGAGAACGACCGCCGTGGCGTGCTGTTGTCATTGCTGGCCGAGACGGCCGGCAATTACATTCAACTGCGCTCGGTGCAGAGCACCCTGGCCGTGACCCGGGAAAACCTTGAGGTCTCGCGCCATAGCCTGCGCTTGTCGCAAATGCGTTTGCGCGATGGTGTCGCCACTGCCCTGGACGTGGCCCAGGCCAGTGCTCAGGTAGCCTCGATCGAGGCGCGCCTGCCGACCCTGGAGGAGCGCCAGGCGCAACTGATCAACGCCCTGAGCCTGTTACTGGCCGAACCTCCGCGCAGCTTGCAGGCTGAACTGCTGGTGCCCGGCGCGATGCCGACACCGCAACAGCGCTTTGCCATCGGCGTGCCCTCGGAGCTGGCTGAGCGCCGTCCGGACATCCTTCAGGCCTCGGCCCAACTGCATGCCGCCACGGCCAGCATTGGTGTAGCCAAAGCCGATTTCTACCCGAGCATTCGCTTGTCGGGCAATGTCGGTTTTCAATCGATGCAGTTGTCTGATTTCGGCGGTTGGGATTCGCGGCGCTTCGGCATCGGGCCCCAGCTGAGCTTGCCGATCTTTGAGGGTGGCCGCTTGCGTGGCGTGCTCGAACTGCGTGAGGCCCAGCAGCAGGAGGCCGCCTTGCACTATCAGCAGGTAGTGCTGCGCGCCTGGCATGAAATCGATGATGTGCTGCGCCTGTATAACGCCAGTCAATTGCGTCGCGACCTGCTGGCCGAAGCGGTGCGCCAGAACCGCATTGCCTTGCAGACCGCACAGCAACAGTACGTTGAAGGCGCGGTGGACTTCCTCAACGTGCTCAGTGTGCAAGGCGCCTTGCTGGCCAGCCAGGAGCAGTGGGTCGAAAGTTCGGCGGCGGTTTCCCAGGCCCTGGTTGGTTTGTACAAAGCGCTGGGGGGAGGCTGGCAGTCGTTTGAGCAGGTGGCGTCAATGACGTTTGAATAAACGGTTGATTCGATTTTTCAGGTTGGTCCAACGACTAGTGGGGCTGGTGTAAGTTACTGTTGTACCAATCAATTGTTGGATGCGTACCCTTTGCTCGAAATAATTTTTGGTCCTTCCAATATCCTTTGCAGCTCGCTGTCGATCATTACTGTACCCTGTCTCCTTACTAGGCTCTCCGCTATCTACCCTGAAACCAGGGCCTCCATCACTAATGTGTATAAGGGCCTTTGTGGCTTCGGATCTATGTATGTTTTTCCAATCTGCTTCCTCTTTGAGGAAGTCAATGGCGCGTCCAGGGTAATATATGAACTCGTTGACTTTGTCGACGTAGTCCTCCGGTGATGAGATTTTATGCAGTCTGCTGATTTTATCAGGGTTGCTTGAGTGTTCGGCAGCTGCATAATTTAAGTTTTTTGCCATTGGGGCAAGTTCGGTAAATAATTCATTTGCCTTTTCAGAAGTAATTTGCGGTTTGTAATGCCCTGACTCATTATTGAAATTAACTTTGCCTTCCTGTTGCTTGATTGTCCCGGCAAACAAAGGTAATCCCATGCCAGGTTGAATCTCCATATGCAGCCCGGCGGTGGTGGTAAACAGCCGCAATTTTTTTTATTATCGCGAAATATGGCAATTTCCGTTGTTGCGTCATGAGACCATCTCGTTTCCTGGCTTGCTATTTCCATGCCGCGTGTGTAAGTCATGCCGGTGGAAGTGAAATACTGGTTTTCCTGATTCCACTCCAGCTCTTCGAAGTTTCCCTGGCTGAAGGGCATTAGTTTTTTATTACCGATCTGTTCAACGATGGCTTCCACAAATTTATCGGCCGCAGGTTTCAGGGCTTCTTCCCTGTTGGTGCCTTGCTCGTCGATAAATGTGAGCGGACTGTTTGCCACCATGCAGTAAAGGTTCAAACCATCGCCATAACCCGCGGGATCCGGATTGATCCAGCGTTGTAAAAACGGCGCGTAATAGCGTTGGCCGTAGTAGTAAAGGCCGGAGACATCGCGCTCCTTGCCCGAGTAGCGGCGTACCTTGTAGCGGCCCTGGCTCGCGCTGGAGTCTTGCCACCAGGCGGTGGCTCCGTAGGGGTAGTAGATTTCCTTGCTCAGCAGATTCCCCTGTTCATCCAGTTCCAGGGTCGCGGAGCCCAGATGATCGGCCAGGTTGTAGCGCAATTGGTTGTTGTCGATACCGGCTGGCAAACCCTGTTCCCAGTGCAGCATGTGCACGCTGCCACGTCCGGCTGCGCAGAGAATTACCTGCAGCCGCTCGCCAGTAGCACTGTTGCTGCGCAGCTCCAGTCCTGGCAGGTAACGGACCTCAGCCAGCAAGCTGCGACCGCTGGCTTGATTGTGCCGGACCTTGCGCAGGCGACTGCCGTTAGCGTCGTAGATGTAGCGTTCACTGTCGTCTGGCGCTGCTTCGCGTGACACCGGATTGACCAGGCTGAGTTGGTTGCGAAGGTTCCATGACAGTAACTGACCCGGTTGCAACTGAGCGAGGTTACCGTTGGCATCGAAGGCGCTGTCGAAGTTACCTGCGATGGATGAGTTTTCCACCGGCAGGGTTCGATTGCTGTGCGGCGCGACCTGGAATGTCCGCGTGTAATTTTGCGCGCCCAGGTGGCGCAGCTCGAGCAGATTGCCGCCGGCATCATATCGATAGTGCTGACGGTAATTGCTTCGTTGCGCCCGGTCTGGCGGCCCTGTCGAACCATAAGCGGCAGCGCTGGCTTCCCAGCCGCTGGCTTCGATCAGTTGGTAGAGGCTGTCATAGCGATAGTGGTTTACCGGGTCGATACGCTGGTTTTTGAAGTACTGCGAGGACAGTGTGCGGTCTTCGATGCTCAACAGGTTGCCTGACGGATCGTAGCGGTAGGCAAAGGCCTGCGGTGCGGGATGGCCTGGAATGCCGGATTCAAGCGCAAGCAGTTGCCCATTCTCAGGGGCATAGCGGGCCCCGCTGACCACGCCGTTGCCGGCAAGCTCGCTTTCGACTTGCCCCCAGGCGTTGTAGTGGATGGCGGCGACCAGGGTCTTCACTTGCGATGCGCCGGCACACCGCAACCGGACACTTTTCAACTGGCCGTCCAGGGTGTGCGCGGATTGCTGCACGTTCGCCAGCGCATCAGTATGGCTCAGCACTTGTCCCGTGGCGTTGTAACCGGTGTGTGTACTGAAGCCGTCACCGCTTTCCAGCAGCTCGTCGCGCGCCCGGATTGCGGCTGGCCAGTCCGGCGAATCGAGCGACGACAGGAAGTGCCGCGTTTGCCTGGTGACTCCACCTGTGAGGGCGAAGGCGGTTAGGTGCAGGGTCCCGGCCGGGTCGTCGTGACGCACCAGATGACCACACTGGTTGTTAGCCGCACATTGCGCATCGGATTGCGCGTAATCGAAGCGTTCGACAATCTGCTCGACAGCCCCGACGGACGTTTCGCCAATCGCGACAGGTCGTTGCAGTGCGTCATAAGCAATACGCCGTGATGTTCCTCGTCCATCCCAGCTGCACACTGCATTGCCGGCCTGTGCCAACAGGCGTAGTTGCCAGCCGGCGTCGACGCTGTCGGACAGCAGCGATACGCCCGAGAGGCTATGCACGTTGACCAGGTTTGCACGGCTGGCCTGGGCCCACAGGCGTGAGTCCCAGCAGGCAAGCAGATGGCCGGCGAGGCTGAATGTCTGGCGGGTGACCCGGGCCTCGGCCGGCTGCGCGATCACGCTTCGGCAATAGGCAACGGTGCGAATGGGCAAGCCACGCGGATCGATAACCCCCAGGGTGGGCGTGGCGGTATGCAATTGGCTTGAAAAGGTCATGGACCACCGCCGGGTCAGCGCAGCATTCAGATAATGATGCTGAATTTAGTACGCTGACGCGGTGGGTGAAACTGACAAAAATATCAGGTCGGCGCAGCCCGGCACGACTCAGAGTGCGCGGTCCAGGCCAAAGCGTTTTTTCAGCACCCGTTGCAGCAAGCCCTGCGGCAACCAGGCTTGCAGCAACGGCAGGGCGCGGCTGCCATTGCCCAAACGCAACAATGCCGGCGGCTGAGGCTGTTGTGCGGCCTTGAGCAGGCCCTGGGCGAAATCGCTGGCGGGCGTCGGCTTGTCCTGGGAGGCGCGGGCGCGGGCACGAATACCTTCGCGCAGCGGCCACCACGGGGAGTGCTCGGCAATCAGCTGCTCGGCCTCGCGTCCGGCGTTGCTGGCGAACTGCGAGGCAATCGCTCCCGGCTGGACCTCCATCACCCGCACGCCAAAGGGTGCAAGCTCCATGCGCAAGGCATCGCTCAGGGCATGCACGGCAGCCTTGGAGGCGCAGTAGGCACCGGCAAAGGGCGTGACCAGCACACCGGAGACGCTACCGATGTTCACCACCAGCCCCTTGCTGCGCCGCAACGCCGGAAACAGTGCGCGGGTAACACCGACCAGCGCAAACACATTGGTTTCAAACTGGCGCTGCATGGCCTCGACGCCGCCATCGAGCAGCGGGCCCATGGCGCCGTAGCCGGCATTGTTGATCAGCACGTCAAGGCCATGGCCACGCTGGGCCAGCTCGTCGGCCAGTTGTGCCAGGGCAGCTTGATCGTTGACATCCAGTTGCCGGGCATTGAAACCCGCTTCGGCCAGGCGCTGTACATCCTCGGTCTTGCGTGCCGTGGCCCAGACCTCATAACCCGCGGTGTTGAAAGCCTGGGCCAGGGCCAGGCCGATGCCACTGGAGCAACCGGTGATCAGAACGCTGGGCATGTAAGTGCTGTCCTTAAGCAGGGGGAGACGGCACAAATACTACGTCAGGCAGCAAAGCCGCCAGGGAATTTTTCAACGGCTTGGTGTCGTCCCCGATAAACAGGCTGCGATTGCTCTGGCGGTCATACAAGAGATAAGAAGGGACGCGATCAACCTCGCTGTCCAGTTGTGATGCCTTGAAGGTTGCGCCGGGAACCTGGTAGAAATCGACGTGCGCCCGAAACCCATCGTCGGCCAGCGCTGTGAGTGCCGTCTTGGCAATTGTGCAGGCCGGACAGACTTCGGAATAGACCAGAATCACTGCCGGGCGATCCAGTGCTGCTTTATTTTTTATACGCTTGACCAGGGCCAGAAACTCGGCCTGGACAGGTGCTGAAGTATCCGCCATGTCGTTGCTCCCCAACGTCGTTAAGTCAGTGCTTATTCAACACAGCTTTCAGTTCTGGGTAACCTGATAAAAATACCAGGTGCTCAACGCGAGAAGGTGCCCTGCAGGTGTTCTGCGCGAAACTCCAGGCTCTGTGGCCGGTAGCCTGAACGCAGGGGCGGCATCGGCAGGCACTCCTGCCAGTCGGCGCCGGGTTGCAGTTCACCCGGGCCGCGGTAGCGCGGTGCGGAATAGGTGTTTTCGGCAAGATTGACGGTGTCGCCAGGGGCGTAGGCTGCAACCCGCCAGCGCAGCTCCAGCAGGGGCACGTCGTTGCCGTTGTTCATCTGCACGCGCAAGGGGCGGTCGGCCGGACAGTCGTTCGGGGCGTAGCTCAGGCGCAACTGCAGGCGCGCCAGCTGGCTGGCTTCGCGGTTGTCCTGCCAGACCACCCACAGCGCCACCAGCCCCAGGCCGAACAGCGCCGACAGGGAAATCGGCAGGGCCTTGGCCGGGTAGCGCAGCAGCAGGACCAGCCAAGTGAGGATGAGCAGGGCGCCGATGATCATGGACGAGGCCTTGGATGCGGAGGTGCTTTTATCCTAACCGTAAAAACATCTGGTGGGATGACTGTAGGAGCGGATTCATCCGCGATGGACTGCGGTAGCAGTCCCATTTTCGGGGCCGCGTTGCGACCCATCGCGGATGAATCCGCTCCTACAGGTGGGGGGGCAGCTTTACTGCGCGATGGTCTTGATCGAAATCCCGCGCTCGATCGGCGTCGAGCGCCCATAGATATCTTCAAAACGCTCGATATCGTCTTCACCCAGGTAGCTGCCCGACTGCACCTCGATGATCTCCAGCGGGATCTTGCCCGGGTTGCGCAGGCGGTGCACCGAGGCGATCGGGATGTAGGTGGACTGGTTCTCAGTGAGCAGGAAGATGTTCTCGTCGCAGGTCACCTCGGCGGTACCCGACACCACGATCCAGTGTTCGGCGCGGTGGTGGTGCATCTGCAACGACAGGCAGGCGCCCGGTTTGACGGTGATGTGCTTGACCTGGAAACGCCCGCCCATGTCCACCGAGTCGTAGGAACCCCATGGCCGGTACACTTCACAGTGGTTCTGGGTTTCGCTGCGGCCCTGCTCGTTGAGGGTGTTGACCAGCTGTTTGACGCCCTGGACCTTGTCCTTGTGGGCAATCATCATCGCGTCCTTGGTCTCGACCACGACGATGTTTTCAAGACCGATCACCGACACCAGCTTGCCGTTGCCGTGGATCATGCAGTTACGGCTGTCCTGGACTACCACGTCGCCCTTGGTGACGTTGCCGTTGCTGTCTTTCTCGTGTACGTCCCACAGCGACGACCAGCAACCGACATCGCTCCAGCCGGCACTGAGCGGCACCACGCAGGCGCGCTGGGTTTTTTCCATCACTGCGTAGTCGATGGAGTTGTCCGGGCAGCAGGCGAAGGTGGCGTCATCGATGCTCAGCTCGTCGCCATCTTCCTCACTGCGCTCCAGGGTCAGCAGGCAGGTGTCGTAGATGTCCGGGTCATGCTTTTTCAGCTCCTCCAGGAAGCGGCTGGCACGGAACAGAAACATGCCGCTGTTCCAGAAGTAACCACCAGCCTGGACGAACTCCTTGGCGCGTTTTTCATCTGGCTTTTCGACGAACTGGGCAACGCGGCTGACACCTTCAGGCAGCAGTGCATCCTGGCTCGACCTGATGTAGCCGTAACCGGTCTCTGGCTTGGTCGCCGGCACACCGAACAACACCATCTCGCCACGCTCGGCAGCCACCGTGGCCAGGGCCAGGGCGCGTTGCAGGGCTTTCTGGTCGTCGAGCACGTGATCGGCCGGCAGCACCAGCATCAGCTCGTCACGGCCTTCATTGAGCAGTTTCATCGCCGCCAGCGCCACAGCCGGTGCGGTGTTGCGGCCGAAAGGTTCGAGCAGGATCGCCTGGGTTTGCAGTTTCAGGTTGCTCAGTTGTTCGTTGACGATGAACTTGTGGTCCTTGTTGCACACCACCATCGGCGTATCCATGCCTTCGAACACCAGGCGTGACAGGGTTTGCTGGAACAAGGTGTGTTCACCGGTCAGGGCCAGGAACTGCTTGGGGAATTGTTTGCGCGACAGCGGCCACAGACGCGAACCGCTACCGCCGGACAGGATGACTGGAATCATGAGTGTTCTCCGAAGATTGAAAAGGGCAGTTGATTAACGGGTCGATACCGGGCGCTTGACCCAGACCGGCGACAGGTTGCTGCCGGATCCGGTGACGTAGAGCACCGCTGCTTCGCCGCGCTCCAGAGCCACCGGCTTCAGATCGCTGACTTTCTTGTCGCCTTCATACAGGGCCAGGCTGACCTTGACCGGGTTGATCTCGCGCTCGCCACGGGCCTTGGCGGCCACCGGCTTGACCACTTCGGTCTTGCCGTCGGCGGTTTTCAGGGTCAGGGCCTGGTCGCTGAGGTTCTGTACCCGCACCAGGGATTTCTGTTTGTTCTTGAACGGCGGTTCCTCGACCAGTTGCGGTGCGCCCGAGACGTTGTTGACCAGGGTGTAGTAGTGGTCGGAGGCGAGCTTGACCGGCAGGCTCTGGCTACCGAGCCTGGCGCTGTAGTCGCCCTGCGGCATGAAGCTGAAATCGCTGCTGGCCTGGGCCGCCACGTCGTTGATCTGGGTGTTGCCGACGCTGGCGCTGACCGCCTGGTTGCTGGCGTTGTAGATGCGCACGAAGGACGAGCCTTTCGGCGCACTCGGGCCGTACAGGGCGGCATCGGCGCCGGCCCAGGCCTGTAGCGAAAGCAGGCTCATGCCGGCGGTCAGGGCAAAGGCTTTGGCAATACGGTGCTTGGTGGTCATGTGCGTTACCTCTCAGTGTTGCGTCCGATTGGACGACAGGGCCAGGTCATGATTGGCGTTACGGGTTTTCTTCAGCTGGGCGATCCACTGCGGATCGAAGTCGCTGAGGTCGTTTTTCATTGGCAGATAGCGTTCTGGAAACTCCCAGATCAGCACTTGCGGGGCGCTGTCCTTGAAGGCGTCGCTCTGCAGGTACTTGAGCATTGGCAGCAGCGGGCCATGGCCGTCTTCGGCGTAATTGACCACGTCACTGCGCAGGGCCTGCTGCAGGGCGCCGAGGAAGTTCCAGTTAGGGTTGGCGCTGTAGCTGGTGCCGATCAGCGCCACCGGGATTTCGTTGTCGGCGAACAAGACGTCGCCACTTTCGCCCTCAGTTGCAGCTGGGCGGGTGCTGCGCTTTTGCAGGGTGTCCGGCGCTGGCAGCAGGTTGCTGAACAGCGGGTCGAGCGGCAGGAAGTTGGTCAGGTCGCCTTTGTAGGGTGCGCTCTGGCGCTGTTCGGTGATGAACTGCTGCGGCGCGCCGTTGAGCAGGTTCTGACGGCTGACGGCTTCGGCCAGGTGTTGAGCGGCCACTTCGGCGCCCAGTGGCGTCCAGTGCGTGTCGGTGCGCAGGAACACCTGGCCGCGGGCCTTGGCGCGCTGCAGCGGGGTCAGCAGATCGGGAGCGAAGACCCCGGCCTGACGGGCCTGGGCATGGAACTCGTTGTACAGATCAGCATGCAGGCTGGCCGGGGTCTGATCGCCGAGGTACTCGCTGTACAGCCGCGCCTTGGCCGGCACGATCGCCAGCACCAACTGCACGCCGCGCTGTTGCAGGGTGTCGCGTACGCCGCGGATCAGCGCGAGGTTTTCCTGTTCGAACTGATCGCTGTTGGCGACCGGCTTGAATTCCTCGTCGCTGAACAGCCACTGCTCGCGGCCCAGCACCACGCCGGGGCGGCCTTCGTTGAACAGTTTGAAGTCCAGCGCCGCCCACAGGTTGGTGCCGATACGCTTGAGCGGGAACTGTTCGTCATAGTGGGTCTCGGCGGCTTTGGCCAGCTTGCCGTCGAGCACGCTCATCTGCGCGCTGCGCTGGAAGCTGCCCAAACCGCCCAGCGACCAGATACCCAGGCCCAGGAGCAGGGCAAGGAACAGCACGGAATAGAGTTTGCGTAATGATCGGGTCATGGTCGGCTCACTCAGAACTGGAAGTAGAGAAACGGCGAGTAGCTTTGCGCCGAGAGTTTCAGGATCGAGGCGACAAACAGCAGCAGCACCAGCGCGCGGGTGGCATACAGGCCCCAGTCCAAGCTCAGGCTGCCGTCGGCATGCACGGCCACCGGGCTGGCCTTGGGTGCGGGCTTGGCGTTGCGGTAGAAGTCGCGCAGGCCGAAGAACGCCAGGGTCGCGTAGGCCACCAGCAGGGTTGCCACTTGCAGGCCGGTAAGGTTGGCGCGGTTGAGCTCGGACAGCTGCCAGTCAGCGAAGCTGAACATGGCGCCGTACATGCGACCGGCCACGTCGAGGTTTTCGGCGCGGAAGATCACCCAGCCGATCACCACCAGCAGGAAGGTGAAGGCCCACTTCACCGGGTTGAAGCGTTGCGGGTTGGTGTCCAGGCCCAGCGCACGTTCGATGGCCAGCCACATGCCGTGCCAGGCACCCCAGATGATGTAAGTGAAGTTGGCGCCGTGCCACAGACCGCCGAGCAGCATGGTCAGGAACAGGTTGCGGTAGGTGGCAAAGGTGCCGCCGCGGTTGCCGCCGAGGGTGATGTACAGGTAGTCGCGCAGCCAGGTCGACAGGCTGATGTGCCAGCGCCGCCAGAACTCGGTGATCGACTGGCTGATGTAGGGCTGCTTGAAGTTTTCCATGAAGCGGAAACCCATCATCAGGCCCAGGCCGATGGCCATGTCGCTGTAGCCGGAGAAGTCGAAGTACAGCTGCGCGGTGTAGGCCAGGGCACCGAGCCAGGCGTCGCCGGTGGTCGGGTTCTGCAGGGCGAAGCAATGGTCGGCGACCACCGCCAGGGTGTCGGCGATGAACACTTTCTTGATGAAGCCCTGCATGAAACGCGTGCAGCCTTCGGAGAACTTGTCGAGGGTGTGGGTGCGGTGGTTGAACTGGTCGGCCAGGTCCTTGAAGCGCAGCACCGGGCCGGCGATCAGGTGCGGGAAGATCGCGACGAAGGCGGCGAAGTCGATCAGGTTGCGGGTGGCCGGGGTGTCGCCGCGGTAGACATCGATGATGTAGCTGATCGACTCGAAAATGTAGAACGAGATGCCGATCGGCAGCAGCACGTGGGTGAGGATGAACGGCTCAAGACCATAGGAGGTCATGATCGCGTTGATACTGTCGACGCCGAAGTTGGCGTACTTGAAGTAACCGAGGATGCACAGGTCAACCACCACCCCGAGCAGCAGCCAGCGCTGCGCCGGTTTGGTGCGCACGCCGGCGGCGCCGACTTTCAGGCCGATCCAGTAGTTCCACAGGGTGACCCCGGCGAACAGAGCGAGGAAGTCCACCCGCCACCAGGCGTAGAACAGGTAGCTGGCCAGCAGCAACAGCGCGTTGCGATAGCGTTGCCCGCTCAAGTAGTACAAGCCGAGAAAGATCGGCAGGAACAGGAACAGGAACACATTGGACGAAAACACCATCCCGATCTCTCCTTGTCGTTATCCACAATCGGGGCAGCAGCCCCCCAAACCCCCCATGAAAAATCACTGGAGGCAACCAAACTGACTACACCCTGTAGGAGCGGACTTATCCGCGATGGGTCGCAGCGCGGCCCCAATAGATGGGCCTGCTACGCAGTCCATCGCGGATGAATCCGCTCCTACAGGTAATGCTTTATTGCTTTTCGTAGACCCGGGTCAGGTCACCGCCGAGGCGGAAATTCCTGAATGGCTGCATGTCGTGCTTCTTCTTCAGCGCATCGGCACCGCAGCGGTAAAGGCTGCACCAGGGTTCGAGCCAGGCGTATTTGCTGTCGACCTTGAGGTCACCCATGGCTTGTTTCTCACCGCTCTTGGCCTTGAACGGGCTCGGGTCTTTCGCCCCGGACAGCACTCGTTTACCCAAGCGTTCAAGTGCGCCGTTGTTTTCGGGACGCACATCGACACCATTGGCCTGGGCAAAGCTGGCGATCATCGCCAGCGGTGGCAGGGCGTAGTTGTGGTAGGCCAGGGCGCGTTGCTTGCGCTTGAGCTCGTTGGGCAGGAAGCCCTGGGCGTCGACCTGGTTGGCGGCGATCCGATACTCCTTCACCGACCAGTTGAACAGGTCGCGGCGATCGGTCGCCACGGCAGTGGCCATCACCGACCAGGCGGCCCAGTAGGAGTGGTTGTTGATCTTTTCCAGGGGCAGATCGCTCCAGTCCTTGACCACCTGATCGGCCAGGCGCGCGAACCATTTTTCGATCAGTTCGGCTTCCTGCTGATGCGCGGCCAGGGGTTGGGAGTTGGAGAACTTCAGGTGCAGCCACGACGAACTCAGGCTGCCCAGCGCCCATTTGCGCATGGACTTGCCGGTGTGGTTGTAGTCGGTCGACATCAACGCATCGGCGCGGGCCCAGCTGCTCAACCATTCCAGGGTGCAATCGAGCTGCTGCGGACGGCCGTCGCGCATGTACTGCATGACCTGTTTGCTGACCCCGCGCTCAAGCGTGGTGATGCTTGCGGTGGAGTCGCGGAAGGCTTTTTCTGAGGCTTTGTTCAAGGTTGCGCGAGCGCTGTCCGAACCTTCGTACTTGCTGCGAAACTGCAGCTTGGCGGTGTAAGGCTTGGGGATCGCCTCGCACTTGTAATCGCTGGGGCCGGTCTTGAGTTTCTCGATCCCGGCGTAGTAACCCGGGGGCGGGACCAGCCCGGCAGCCTGCGCGGCCGGGCCAATCAGTACCAGAGCAAGCGCCAGCACCCGGTAGGAGCGGGCTTGCCCCGCGAAGAGGCCGGCATTGCAATCGCGGGGCAAGCCCGCTCCCACCGGCATTGTGTTTGATCTATTCATGGGTACCTCAAGTACGTTTGCAGAGCGTCGCTTCGACTTTCTGGGTGCCGCTCTCCGGGCCCTGAACTTCCACTGCGAGCAGGGTCTGGCTGGCCCAGTCCTCGTCTTCGCGCAGCTGGAAAGCGAAGCGGCCATCGGTGTCGGAGGTTTCCGGCTTTTCGATCTTCACGTCTTCATGACGGCCGTTCAGGTACCAGAGCGTGGCCTGCAGCACCTTGACCGAGGTGTCTTCGAACTTGAAGTCCAGCTGGTGACGGCCATTGGTCAGGTCCTTGATCACGCCACCCTTGCCGTTGACCATCAGTTCGTTCTTGCCCGGCTTGAGTGTGGCACTGGCATGCAGCTGTGCCGGCTTGCCTTCACAGCCGTTGTCGAGCAGCGCGAGCATCTGCCGCCAGATGGTTTCCTGGTCCAGGCGATACAGCGGCGAGAATTCCCAGATGAGGATCTTCGGCGGGTTGTTCTTGAAGTCGTCGCTGCCCAGGTACTGGATCATCGAGCCTTCCAGACCGCCGCCAGGGAAGGCGACGTTGAGCACGTCGGCACCGATGTACTGTTCGAGGAAACCGGAGAAGTTGTAGTTCTTGCCGCTGTGGCTGGTGCCAACCAGAGTGATTTTTGGATTGGCGGAATCGCCGAACAGGTCGTCGCTGCCACTTTCGCCCTTGGGCTCGGTGACGAACTGGTCCATGTACTGCACCGCATAACTGGTACCGCACAGTTGTCCGGCAACGTTGTGCAGGGTGCCGGTCTTGCCCATGCGTCCGGACTTGTGGCTTTCGAACTCGCGCTGGGGGATGCCGGCGAAGGCCGGCATCTTGTGCACGGTGTCGGCAACGATCTTCGCCGCACGCTCGGCGCCATAGGGCGTCCAGTGCTGGTCACCACGGAAGTAGAAGTCCTTGCCCTGGTCGGCGGCGGCCAGTTGTTCGTTGGTCAGCGGCGACAGGTCGGGCACGTTGTAGCCCATCTTGCTGAAGCGGGCGAGCATCGCCTGGTAGTTGCCCAGGGCTTTCTCGTAGTTGAACGCGGCTTTCTCGGCCGGTTTGAGCATGTTGCGGTTCACCAGGCCACGGGTCGGCTGGTAGACCACCACCAATTCGATGCCGCGTGCCTTGAAGGCGTCATGCAGCTGTTGCAGGCGTTTGTAGCCGGCGGGGGTGGTCTGGAATTCGGTGCGCAGATCTTCGCGGGTACGGAACAGCCAGTCACCCTGGGCCTGCACCAGGGTGGTGAAGTTCTGCTGATAGCGCGTGGTGTAGCGGCTGGCGTCGTGCGCTTCGGGGCACAACTGGCAGCAGGGTTCGGCGCTGAAGATCGGCGCTTGTACGGTGTCGGCGTGCGCGCTGTTGTTGATCGCCAGTAAGGCAGCGCTCAGGCCAAGCAGTTTCATCAGATGTGGAGTCATGTCGTGGCTTCCTTAATCCGCCATTTCGGTCTGGCGCTCGACCGGGTCGATCAATACGGCTTTCTGCTGGCGCACCATCAGGTCGAGGATCTCGTCCTGACGCTCACCCAGCACCCCGGAAAAGCTGATGCCGCTGGCCTTGCTCGGGGCCAGCATCGAGACCCGGTACAGTTCCACGCTCAACGGCGAGTCGATCGACAGCGGGCCGCTGCCGTTGGCCGCCAGTTCGCCACCGACGACGATCAGCGAGACCTTGGTGTCGAACGGGTCGAGGGCGATGTCGCGGTCGGTGTCGGAGAGGTCCTTGATGTGCCCGTACACGCCGACCAGGCCGTTGGCCATGGCGACGTTTTCGTACAGGCGGATGTTTACGCTGTTGCGCACACGAATGCCGTGGCGGCGGTTGTTGATCAGCTTGTTGCCCCAGATCAGGTTGTCGCCGCTCTCGTACAAGGTGATGCCGTCGGTGTGGTTGCGGTAAATCTCGTTGTAGGCGATCAGGTTGTTGACGCTGTTACGGTCGATCACCACGCCCGAGAGCTTGTTGTCATAGCTCTTGTTGTTGATGATCCAGCTGTCATTGACCTCGCGGGAGACGATGATGCCGTGCTTCTTTTTCGTCCCGTACACGGTGTTGCCGGCGATGATCAGCCGATGCGAACGGTCGTGCGGGTCGATGCCGTAGACGATGTTGTCGCGGTAGGTGCTGTCCTTGACCACGAAGTCGCTGGTTTCGTAGCAGTAGAAGCCGTACCACATGTCGCTGAACTGCGAGCCGATGATCCAGCCGGTGGGTTCGGCGCGGCCCATCTGCTTGGCCATGTTCGGCGTGTACTGGGAAATGCTCACCCCGTAGGACTTACTTTTGGCGTAGCCGAAGCTGGCCATCTGGCTGTTGACGATGTAAGTCTCGGTGCCGCCCCAGGACAGCAGGAATGGGCGGAACTCGTTAGGCGAACGGAACGTCGCCGGGCCGTTGTCCTTCTCGCGCCAGCCGGTCACTTTGGTATCGGTGACGAACAGCTTGCCGTCGTTGACGATGAACGAACCGCCTTCCTGGGACAGGCGCAGTTCCTTGACCTTGGCGTCGATCTCCAGCACGCCCTTGGCGCCGACTACGATCGGCAGGCGCGCCAGGTACACGCCTGGCGAGGTTTCGCTCAGGTACTGCTTGGGCACGCGCTTGCTCAGCTCGGTGAAATCGACATGGCCGTCATCGATGAAGATCGCCTGCGGGATGCCGTGCTGACGCGCCACCCATTCGGCCATCTTGTTGTCGCCACCGATGAACTCCTTGAGCGCATTTTCCTGCAGCATGCGCCGCACCGAGACTTTGCCCTTGTGTGTGCGCTGGATCTTTTTCTGCACTGCCTCGGCGCTGTAGCCGGACAGGTCGGGCAGGGTCGGCGGCGGAATCTGCAGCGGTTCGATCGGCGCGCTACTGACCGTATAGGTCTTGGCCTGTTGCAGCCCTTTGGCCAGCGGAACCGGCGCCTGACCGTTGGCCAGGGCGATGCTGCTGGCCAGCAGCAGGCTGCCGGCCAGCAAGCGCTGCAGAGTGTTCGATTGAAGGCTCATATCAGTGCACTCCAGGCATCAGAAGCGCCAGATCACGTCGACGAAGGCGCGGTGCATGTACGAGTCGGTGTCCTTGCCATAGGCATCCCCCGGCTTGAACACCCCGGCACGCAAGCGCACCAGCGCCGACGGCTCGTCGACCGACTGGCTCAAGGAGGCGGGCAACAGGCCCTGCTTGAAGTACTTGGTGACCACCACGTCCATTTCCTGGCCGAGGTCTTTCTCGCCCTGGATCAGCGGACGGTTGATGCCGTTGTCCTCGACCACCGCGTTGATACCGCTGCTGCCGATGTTCTGGTCGCCATCGACGCGCCAGAATTTGTGGTAGATCAGGCTGGCGTCGTAGTCGTCGCGCAGCTGCCAGGAAGTGAACAGGGTCGCGGCCTGGAGGTTGCCCAGCTCGCCACGAAACGCCTCGCCGAAGCGGTGTACGCGCGAACGGGTGCCGGTGAAGTTGGAGCGGTTGCTTTCCAGACCGGTCTGCTCGTAATTGCCCGAACCGTCGCTGCCGCCACCGCCGCTGCCACGCGCATAGGCGGCGCCGACTTGCCAGTTGGGATCAAGGCGCAAGCGGATTCCGAGGTCGGTGGCCCAGGCGTTGACGTCGCCGCTCTGCTTGCCGCTGGCGACCTGTTCGCCGTTGACCGTGGTGGTGTTGAGGCTGTCGCGATCGCCGGTCAGCCAGGTCACGCTGCCCCAGTAGTTGACGCGGTTCTGGTTGCGCCAGTTGTAGGCGTCGCTGTTGGCCTCAAGGCCCAGCCAGGTGAGGTCGCCGGTGCGGGTCTTGTCCAGCGCATCGACGGTTTCGCCGGGGCTTTTCAGGTTGCCGTCGTCGTGGGTATGGTGGGCGCGCAGACCGACCCAGTGCCCAGGCGTCCACTGGGTGGCGACATCGCCGTAGACGTGCAGGCGGTCCTTGTCTTCCGGGGCCAGCTCGGTGAGGTCGGTGCGGTACTCACTGAAGCGTTCGGCGACGCCGAGATTGGCGCGCAGCAAGGTGGTGTCGAAGGTCCAGTTCAGCGCTTCGATGTTGGTGTCGCGCCACATGCCGTCGTCGTTACGCAGGCGCTGGCGACCGAAACGCAGCTGTTCGCCGGGGTAGGCGGTCAGGCCGCTGTAGCCGACCCAGAATTCACGCATCGCCAGGTAGCTCTTGTCGGCTTCGCGGCCGTCGGCACTGCTGTTGTCAGATTCGGCTTCGTCACCGGACTGGCGCAGGGTGTCGGTCTCGATGATGTCGGTAGCGGCTACCGCCTGGCCCATGGCGAAGGCGCTCCAGTTGCCGCGCTCGCCATAGACCCAGGGGCGCAGGTCCAGGCCCATGCCGTTGACGTCACCGCCGGAGCGGGTGCCGAGGTCGCGGTCGTCTTCGGACTGGGCGGTGATTTTCACGTCCAGGCCGAAGTTCTTTTCAGCGGTCATCGCCGCCAGGGTCGGGCACGACCAGAGCAGGGCGAAGCCAAGGCCGAGGCCGGCTTTCATCCACGGATTGAGTGTCATAGGGAGTCCTCGCCTTCTACGGGTTGTTGCACAGCCTGCAAAGCCAGGGCACCTGCGCCCTGGCCAATGGCGCCACGGGCCTGGCGTTCTTGCTGCAACAGGCGCTCGGCCTGGGCCTTCTGCGCTGGGGTGAGTTGCTGGTCGAGCTGGGCGGCCAGCTCACGCGATTGGTCGCTGGGGTTGGCTTGTGCCAGTTGGCTGAAGACCCAGGCGTTGACCAGGTCCTGACGGATGCCATGGCCTTCGCTGAACAATTGGGCCAGGGCATAGTCGGCGCTGAGCTGGCCGCCGCGGGCGGCGCGGAGCAGGTGGTCGACGGCTTTCTGCGGATCGACGTTGCCCAGGTAACCACGGCGATAGAGCTGGCCGAGGTAGTAATGGGCACTCACTTCACCGGCATTGGCGGCGCTGAGCAGATGGTTTTCGGCCTTCTGCGCGTCGGCCGGTACGCTCTTGCCTTCGTAGTACAGGCGACCGAGTAACAGTTCGGCGCGTGGTTGTTCAGCGGCGCGACCCTTGTCGATGTATTCCATCAACTTGTCGGTGTCGCCAAGCTCAGGGAAGTCGTAGAGCAGTTGCGCCAGGCTGACCCAGGAACCGGAATTGACCGGCGCGACCTGTTCGAGCAGGGCCTGTGCGGTTTTCTCGTCGGTCTGGCCGAGGCTGCGGTCGGCCAGTACGCGGGCAACGCTGTCGACCCGGGTGGCCGGAATCGCGCCGCGCTGGTAGGCGCTTTTAACCTGCTCGATCAACGCCGCCTGTTGCTCGGGCTGAGCGCGCTTCTGGTACACGGTGGCCAGCTCGACGTAGCAGATGTCGGTGGTCGTCAGCGCGGCTTTGCAGATTCGCTCGACCTCGGCCAGGTGCTGGTCATAGGTGTTCTGAGTGCGGTACAGCAGAATCTGGGCCAGGCCCGCTTCCGGGTAACCAGCGGCGCGCCACTGATCGATCTGCTGTTGCGCATGGGTGCCGGGGAAACTCTGCGGGTATTGCAGGTAGAGCATCGCCAGCGGGATCAGGGTGTTGCCCTCACCATTGGCGAAGGCCTTCTTGAGCAGGGTTTCGGCCTCCTGGCGTTCGGCTTCGGTGGCGTCCGGCTTGGCCGCCAGCAGGCGACCGAGGCGAGCCTGGGCTCGCGGCGAGATATCGGCGGCGGCGCGGTAGGTCGCTTCGGCTTGCTTGAGCTTGGCCGGGTCGCGGGTTTCCACCTGGATATCGGCCAGGCCTACCTGGGCCTCGCTGTAACCGAGGTCGGCCAGTTGCCGATAGTTCTGTTCGGCCAGGGCGGTGTCGCCACGCTTGAGCGCTTCGTTGGCCAGGCGCTGGTCGGGCAGGCCGGCGCAACCAGCCAGGTTGATGGCCAGGGCCAGGCCTAGAGCTCCCACAGGGTGGATGGTGAGATTCATGGGCAGATCCTCTTACAGCCCACGGGCCATGGCTTTGTCGATCAGCCAGTCCAGCGACGGGCCACGGTTGCTGTCCACCGCCACCGGGCGGCCAGCCAGTTCGCTGGGCAGTGCGCCTTCGGGTTTGATCTGCACGCGAATGTCCGAAGACAGGTCTTCGCTGTTCAGGCTGGTGCTGCTGACGATCTGGCCCGTACGCCATTGGTCTTCGCCAGCGATCTGGAAGTTGACCCGGGTGCCCGGCTGGACGTCGTCAAACTGGCGATAGCTGAAGCGCGCCTCGATGCTCGGATTAACCGTGCGCGGGATCAGTTGGAAGATCACCTGGCCCTTGCTCGCGTACTGGCCGTTGTCCACCAGTTGGCGGGCGACTACGCAATCGCAAGGGCTGGTCAGGGTGCCGCTCATCTGTTTGCCGAACAGCTCTTCGACCTTGCTCGGTTCAAGCTGCTGGTCGTCCAGGTGGCCCTTGAGCATGTCCAGCATGCTGGTGCTGAACGACGCCAGCGGCGCGCCCTTGACGATCTGCCCACCACTCTCGACCAGGCCTTGCACGGTACCGTCGCGAGGCATGGTGACGTTGGTGGTTGGCACGCTGACCACAGCGGCCTGGGCGTGGCTGACGAAGTACAGGCCGTACACCGACTTGGCGATGAAGCCGAACGCCGCCACGCCAACCACGAACACGCCGAGGCTGAAGGTCACTGCGCGCAGGCGGCCGAAGGCGCTCATGCCACCGCTGGCGTCTTTCTGTTTACGCGCCTTGGTGAAGTTGTCGCGTTGCAAGGTGCTCAGCACATCGCCAACGGTGATCAGCTCGCCCGACAAGTGCGAAGTGATGATGTGGCGCAGGGTGGCGATGTCGCGCGGCTCAAGGTTCTGGAACTGCACGCCGGTACGGCCGCTGGACGGGTCGAAGGAGCGCACCTGGAACTCGATGTCCATGGCCAGACCGAGCTTGTCGACGGTGAACTGCAAGCGCCCGCGTGACACCTCGCCGACTTTCAGCGGCTGCTTGGCATGGAAGCTCAGGCCCCCGGCAGACAGGTCGTCGACCTTCACTTCCAGGGTTTCGCGGCTGCTTCCCAGGTAGCGCAGCTTGGCCGGGATGCGCACCCGGGCGTGCTGGCGCTGGGCTTCGGACTCATGCACGACATTGACGTTCACGGCGGTATTCATGGCAATTTGTTCCTGTTTAATCCAATCGGTTTCCGGCTCACACGACCATGAACAGCACAGCAATGAAGATGCTGGCCGCCGAGAAGGTCATGGTCCGGGAGGACCAGGTGTTGAACCATTGTTGAAAGCTCGCGAGGTCGCGTTTGAGGGCAGTCGGCTGGCGCGTCCAGGACTGCTTGTCGAGGCGGAAGAACACGTAGATCTTCATGATCGCGCCGACGATCTGGTTGTAATAAAGGATCAGCGGGTAGGCCGGACCGATGTTGTGGCCCGAGCACAGCAGCATGAACGTCAGGATCAGGCGGGTGATGCCGATCCACAGCAGGTACACCAGGAGGAACGCCGGGCCGAACTTCAGGCTGGCAATCAGCGCAACGGTCAGGCCGAGCAAACTGGTCCACATCGACACGCGCTGGTCGAACAGCACCACGCTGGTGAACAGGCCCAGGCGACGGATCCCCAGGCCCAGGGCCCGCGAGTTCTGGCGCAGGTTGTTGCCGTACCAGCGGTACATCAGCTTGCGGCTGGCCTTGATGAAACTCTTTTCCGGCGGGTGCTCGACCGTGTTGATCGCGGCGTCTGGCACGTAGAAGGTGTCGTAGCCCAGGCGCATGAGGCTGAACCAGCTGGACTTGTCGTCACCGGTGAGGAATTTGAAGCGGCCAAGACGCCAGTGCTGCAGCGAGTCGTTCTCGACGTCGGCGATGAATTCGGGGTTGGTCACTACCGCGGCGCGGAACACCGACATACGCCCGGTCATGGTCAGCACGCGCTTGGACAGGGCCATCGAACACATGTTGATGTGGCGCTGGGCGAAGCGCAGTTTGTGCCACTCGCTCATGATGTAGCCACCGCGCACTTCGCAGAATTCGTTGGTGGTCAGGCCGCCGACATTGCCGAACAACTTGAACCACGGCACGGTCTTGCGCACCACGCCTTCACCGAGCACGGTATCGCCGTCGATCACCGCGACCACGGCATTCTCGTCCGGCAAGTGGCGAGAGATGGCACGAAAACCATAGGCCAGGCCGTCACGTTTACCGGTCCCGGCGATACGCACGAAGTCCAGGGTGACACGGTCAGGCGGATTGAATTTTTCCCAGAGGCTTTTCACCAGCAGCTCGTCGGACATTTCCACCAGCGAGCAGACCACCGTGGTCGGGTAGCCGCAGTCGATCGCCTCGCGGATCACCGAGCTGTAGACCTGGGCGGTGGTCAGCGCGTCGATGCGAAAGCTGGTGACCATCAGGTAGACATGCGATGGATCAGCGGCGCTGCCCAGCTTGCGCACCTTGCGCCGCAGCAGCGGATAGACCACATAGAGAAACAGCATGCCGCGCACAAAGTGCGTGGCACCCATGGAGTAGCGCCAGATACCGACGGCACCGACGAGGAAAATGAAGTCCTTCGAGTCAGGGTCGAAAATGGAGTTGGGCAAGGCCAGGGCGATCAACATGAGCAGGCTCACGTAGAACAGCCAACCGGCGACCTGTAGCAGGCCGTGCTTGAGCCTTTGCATGTTCTGCATCCGTATCCAGAGAGGGGAATAGGGTGGTGCGCAGGGCCCGCAGGCCCTGCGCAGCCTGCCGGGTTACCAGCAGATACCTTCGGTGCGGGTGGCTGGCGAGCTGGCCTTGTTCATGAACCCGACCAGGTCGATGACCTGTTTGCCTTCCGGCGCTTGTTGGGCGAGGGCGCGGAACTTCTCGTCGCGGTTGCCCAGGACGATCACGTCGGCATGCTTGATGACCTGGTCGAAGTCGGCGTTGAGCAAGGAGGAAACGTGCGGGATCTTCGACTCGATATAGTCCTTGTTCGCCCCGTGGACGCGGGCGTACTCGACATTGCTGTCGTAGATGTTCAGCTCGTAGCCCTTGCCGATCAGGCGCTCGGCCAGTTCCACCAGCGGACTTTCGCGCAGGTCGTCGGTGCCGGCCTTGAAGCTCAGGCCGAGCAGGGCGACCTTGCGCTTGTCGTGGCTTTCGATGATGTCGAAGGCGTTCTGCACCTGGGACTCGTTGCTGGTCATCAGCGAGTTGAGCAGCGGCGCCTTCACATCCAGGCTGTTGGCCCGGTAGGTCAGGGCGCGCACGTCTTTAGGCAGGCACGAGCCGCCAAAGGCAAAGCCCGGGCGCATGTAGTACTGCGACAGGTTCAGGGTCTTGTCCTGGCAGACCACGTCCATCACTTCGCGGCCATCGACACCGACCGCTTTGGCGATGTTGCCGATCTCGTTGGCGAAGGTCACTTTCGCGGCGTGCCAGACGTTGCAGGTGTACTTGATCATCTCGGCTACTTCGATGTCCTTGCGGATGATCGGTGCGTCGAGCTCTTCATACAGCGACTGCAGGACGTCGCCACTGGCCTTGTCCAGTTCGCCGATGACCGTCATCGGTGGCTGGTCGTAATCCTTGATCGCGGTGCTTTCACGCAGGAACTCAGGGTTGACTGCCACGCCGAAATCGACGCCGGCTTTTTTCCCGGAGCAGTCTTCAAGAATCGGGATCACCACGTTCTTCACCGTGCCCGGCAGCACGGTGCTGCGTACCACGATGGTGTGGCGGCTGGCTTTTTCGCGCAGCACGAAACCGATTTCGCGGCACACCGACTCGATGTATTCCAGGCCCAGATCGCCGTTCTTCTTGCTCGGCGTACCGACGCAGATCATCGACAGGTCGCTGTCGCGGATCGCCGCGGCAAAGTCGGTGGTGCCACGCAGGCGGCCGGTGTCGATGCCCTGTTGCAAGAGTGCTTCAAGCCCGGGTTCGACAATTGGCGATTTGCCCTGGTTGATCAGGTCGATCTTGGTCTTGGAAACATCCACGCCAATCACTTCATGACCCCGTGCGGACAGGCAGCCAGCACAGACTGCACCCACATAACCCAAACCAAAGATACTGATACGCATCGCTATCACCTCATGTGTTTATCATGCCGGCTCAACTTTCGGAGCCAGACCGGGTTGATTAACCAGCAATGTCCGGGCGAACGGAGTTGTGGCAAAAAGATGTCACTTCACCGTGCGCAGGCATATAAATGTGGAGTGCAAAATAATCTGCACTCAAAGTTGGCAGCCAATGGCCAATAATTATGGACGTGCCCTTACATGCAGCCGTCTTTATTGCAGTTCCGTGTCCGGATACTGCAGTGCTTGCTCTTTCAAGCGGATAAAATCCTTTGAAATCAACCACTGGGACGATTTTTGTCGGGCGCGGATCTCCTGGGTTCGCTGTAGGTCATCTCTTACACGATGCTCGAGAATCGTTACCGGTGCTATGAGCGATGGGTGAGGGGATAAGTTCCGAGGGCAGTTCGGTGAACGTGAAGGATTTTTAAATAATTATTGAAGTGCCATTACTTTCAATTTGATAGCACTGGGCAGTTTCGTCCCTGTATATAAAGGGCGAACTCGGGGAGGGATGTTTTATTGCCAGTATCGGGAATTATTTTTTGAATTTCGTCAAAAAAATACGAATGGGCTTGATGGCAGTTTGAAATAAAACTGGGAGGCTGGTTTTTTTGCGCAAAACTCATGTCGATCGTGGAGTGAAGAACTGTAGGAGCGGATTTATCCGCGAAGGGCCGCAACGCGGCCCAAAAAATCGGGACTGCTCTGCAGTCTATCGCGGCGGTCCGGCGTCCCGGTAAATCCGCTCCTACATCGGTTCGACTCACTCGTCCGGATGATCGCGCAGGAACACCAGGTTGTCCGGCTTCGACTGCTCGGCACTGTAGTAGTAACCCTGCACATCGAACTGCTTGAGCTGCTCGGGATCGTTGATGCGTTCCTGGATCACGAAGCGGCTCATCATCCCGCGGGCTTTCTTGGCGTAGAAGCTGATGATCTTGTACTGGCCGTTCTTGAAGTCGCGGAACTCGGTGTTGATGATCCGGGCCTTGAGCGCATTGCGTTTGACCGCGCTGAAGTACTCGTTGCTGGCAAGGTTGAGCAGCAGGTCGTCGCCTTGCTCGGCCAGGGCCTGGTTCAGCCATTCGCTGATGCGCGTGCCCCAGAAGGCATACAGGTCCTTGCCGCGGGCGTTGGCCAGCTTGGTGCCCATTTCCAGGCGGTAAGGTTGCATCAGGTCCAGCGGCCGCAGCAGCCCGTACAGCCCCGAGAGCATGCGCAGGTGATCCTGGGCGTAGCTGAAGTCGTCTTCGCTCAGGCTTTCGGCGTCCAGCCCGGTGTACACGTCACCCTTGAAGGCCAGCAGCGCCTGCTTGGCGTTTTCCGGGGTGAAGGCCGGGGTCCAGCTGCCGAAGCGCGCGGAATTGAGGCCTGCGAGCTTGTCGGAGAGGTGCATCAGCTCGCTGATCTGCGCCGGCGACAGCTCGCGCAGCTGCACGATCAGCTCCTGGGAATCATCCAGGTACTGCGGCTGGGTGTAGCGCTGGGTCACCGGCGGGGTGTCGTAGTCGAGGGTCTTGGCGGGGGAAATCACCGTCAGCATCGGTCGGGCTCCTGAAATCGTGGCGCCGATTCTACGGGGCGGGGGCGCTGATCTCCAGCTATGACGTTGATAGCCACAGACCATCCCGACGCTTGACGCTATAGTGCGCGGCGAGGAAATCGGGGAGCTCGATCGTGCGCATTGCTTTTCTACTACTGACCGGACTGTTGAGTGCTGCGGTGCAAGCCGCGCCTGTGCCGCCGACAACCTTCGACCGCAGCTACTGGCCAGAGCAACTCGACAGCCCGGCGCTGTTCGATGTCGCCTCGCGGGCCGAGATTCTTGGTTTTTCCCAGGCCCTTGCGGCCAGCGAAGCGCTCGACGAACCGGCGCTGGCAGCACGCCTGGGCCTCAAGCAGATCAATCTGCTGTCGATCAACCAGGTGCGCGCGCGTCTGTGGCAGCAATTGTGGCGCAACTATGACCTGGCCCAGCAAAGTTGCGAACAGGATGCCTCGTTCTGTTATGCCATCGACGGGCAGGCCGAGCTGCGCCAGCAAGCGGCGAAGTTCGCAGTGGCCAGCGATTCCTTCTATGCCGGCTGGGCTGAACCGAGCCGCGAGTTCCATCAGCGCTACCTCGACGAGCTGTTGCGCAAAGCCGCGTTGTTTCCGCAGAACGCCAGCGAAATCGAGCGTTATTCGGACCTTGAGCGTAACGGCGATGAACTCAATGACCGCTTGTTCATGCTGACCTTCGACTCAGGCCCCAGCCCCCTCGGCGGTGGCACCGACAGCCTGACCGAGTACCTGCGCCGGCAGAAACTCGGCGCAACCTTCTTTGTGCTCGGCAACAGCCTGAAAAATACGCCGCGACAAGACCTCGCTGACCGACCTGCGCGCCCTCTACAAAGGCCAGTGTGTGGGGATTCAAGGCTGGCAGTACCGCTCCCACGGGCAATGGCAGGACTGGCAGCAATCGGTGCTGCGCAGTCAGGCCCGGGTGCAGGCGGACCTGCCCGATCAGTATGTACCGCTGTTCAGGCCACCCTATGGCCAGCGCCGGGCCGACAGCCAGGACTTCTTCGCCAGCCAGGGGTTACAGGTGGTGTTGTGGAATATCGATGCCCAGGACCAGAGCACCTTGAGCGGCGAACAATCGGCGCAACGGGTGCTGACCCTGATGCTGCTCTGGCGCCACGGACTGATCCAGTTTCACGACGCCCAACCCAAAGCGCAGGAGGCCGTGGCCTGGCTGCTCAAGCAGACGGCACAAAGCGGTATTGGTTGGGAAGATTGCCGGCATTTTGCCGGAAAAAGCTGAAATCAGGATGAGAACTGTGCGTCCAGCAAGAAAATGTTACGCGCAATTTACTGGGCCTGATTTATGACTGTAGCGGTGCTTTGACCCCGCGCCAAGGGCTAAGTGTCATCACGAAAAATAAACTTCAAAAATACGTAAAAATGCTTTTTCCGGTCATGGGTTTTGCGGTATCAAGAAGACAGACCGCCGAACCCTGCATCACAGGTGGCGTCATTGGGCACCATTTTCTGTGAGGGCAGCTTCCCACCCGTAACGACGCGGACCAGGGGAGAACCGGCGGCCACTTCACGGCGCAGCACCGTTCAGGTATTGCGTTGTATGGCTTCCACAAAGGTGACCGAGTATGGATGATCAAGGACGCACCACTTCCTCCAACCAGCCAATCCTTTATGTGCTCGATACCAATGTACTGATCCACGATCCAAACGCATTGCTCAATTTCGAGGAGCACCACGTCGCCATACCGATGACGGTGCTGGAGGAGCTCGACAAACTCAAGACCGGAAAGCACACCATCGCCGCTGAATGTCGCCAGGCCATCCGCCTGATCGACCAGACCCTGGGCGATGCCACGCCAGCTGACGTTGAACAGGGCGTGCCGATCCAGCGTGGCAAGAGCGGGCCCAAGGGCTTTCTTTCCATCCTGATGAGCCCGCGCAACGAGCCCAATCGCCTGCTGCCGGAAACCCTCAACGACAACATCATCATCAACCAGTTGCTTGAGCTGCGTAGCCGGCGCAAGGACATGGATGTGGTGCTGGTGACCAAAGACATCAACATGCGCCTCAAGGCCCGCGCCTGTGGGATCGCGGCCGAGGACTACAGCACCGACCAGCTGGTTGACGACGTTTCCCTGTTGTCCAAGGGCTATCACAGTGTCACCGGGTCGTTCTGGGACCGGGTCAGCAAGGTCGAGACCCGCCAGGAGCGTGGCCGCACCTGGCACCGGGTGCAAATGATCGACAACCTGCCGGCGGTGCACATCAACGAGTTCATCATTGACGAGCAGGGTTTCGTTGGCTGGATCAAGGGCATCAAGGACGACGAGCTGCTGTTGCTCGACCTGCACCAGGAGCCTCTGTTGCACCAGGAAGCCTGGGGCCTGAAACCGCGTGACATCCATCAGAGCCTGGCCTTGTTCGCGCTGCTTGATCCGGACATTCACCTGGTCAACCTGACCGGCGCCGCCGGTTCCGGTAAAACCATCCTCGCCCTGGCCGCCGCCATCGAGCAGACCATGGTCAGCAAGCGGTACCGGCGCATCATCGCTACCCGTAGCGTACAGGGGCTGGACCAGGAGATCGGCTTTTTGCCGGGCACCGAAGCCGAGAAAATGGAGCCCTGGCTCGGGGCGATCACCGACAACCTCGAAGCGCTGCACATGGATGATGAAAACACCCATGGCAGTGTCGACTACATCCTTGAACGGGTGCCGCTGCAGTTCAAATCGCTGAACTACATTCGTGGCCGCAGCTTCCAGCAGAGCCTGATCCTGATTGACGAATGCCAGAACCTTACCCCGCACCAGATGAAAACCATCATCACCCGTGCCGGTACCGGTTCGAAGGTGATCTGCCTGGGTAACCTGGCGCAGATCGACACCCCTTACCTGTCCGCTACCAGCTCGGGCCTGACCTACCTGACCGAGCGTTTCAAAGACTTCCCCAACGGCGTGCACATCACCCTGCAGGGCGTACCGCGTTCGATTCTGGCCGAATACGCCGAAACGCACCTGTAACCGGCAACCACCGGGCGGCCTTGTCGCCCGGTTTTTTTCGCTGCGATATCCACACCCTTGGGTTTACACTCTTTACTCCTGAACAGGAGGAAGGCTGTGCTGACTCATCTCGATTCCCAAGGTCGGGCCACTATGGTCGACGTTACCGATAAAGCCGTGACCTCGCGTGAGGCTGTGGCCGAAGCGCGGGTACGCATGCTCCCGCAAACCCTGCAGATGATTGTCGATGGCGAGCACCCCAAGGGTGATGTCTTCGCCGTGGCCCGCATTGCCGGTATCCAGGCGGCGAAGAAGACCAGCGACCTGATCCCGTTGTGCCATCCGCTGATGCTGACCAGCGTCAAGGTCGAGCTCAGCGCCGAAGGCAACGACACTGTCTATATCGTCGCGCGCTGCAAACTGGCCGGGCAGACCGGCGTGGAAATGGAAGCCCTGACCGCCGCCAGCGTCGCCGCGCTGACCATCTACGATATGTGCAAAGCGGTTGACCGCGGCATGATCATCGACGGTGTGCGGGTGCTGGAAAAGCTCGGTGGCAAGAGCGGCCATTACCAGGCGGATGACGTGAAATGAGCATCAAGGTGATGTATTTCGCTCGTTACCGCGAAGCGCTTGGCGTCGATAGCGAGAAGCTCGAAGGCGCGTTCGCTACCCTGAACGACGTGCGCAAGGCGTTGGTCGCCAAGGGTGGCAAGCATGAAGTTCTGGGCGAACAGAACCTGATGTGCGCGCGTAACGAAGAGCTCTGCAAGCTCGATGAGCCTGTGGAAGACGGCGACGAAGTGGCGTTCTTCCCCCCCGTGACCGGAGGCTGAGATGAGCATTCGTGTCCAGACCGCAGCCTTTGATCCGGGCGTCGAAGTCAACGCCATGCATGCCGCCAATGTTGGTGTTGGCGCGGTGGTCGGCTTTGTTGGTTACGTACGTGACTTCAATGACGGCCAGGAAGTGGCGGGCATGTTCCTGGAGCACTATCCGGGCATGACCGAAAAGGCCTTGGCCAAGATCGTCGTTGAGGCCGAACAGCGCTGGCCGCTGCTCAAGGTCGAGGTTCTGCACCGTATCGGCGCGCTCGAGCCGGGCGAACCGATCGTCTTCGTTGGCGTGGCCAGTGCTCATCGTCAGGCTGCGTTTGATGCGTGCAATTTCATCATGGACTACCTCAAGACCCGTGCACCGTTCTGGAAGAAAGAACAGACCGGTGACGGCCCGCGTTGGGTCGAGGGCAAGCAGAGTGATGAAGACGCGGCGGGGCGTTGGTAGCCTGCGGCATTGCAGGTCTTGGTGGAGTCTCTGTGGGAGCTGGCGTAGCCTGCGATCGAGCGCGAAGCGGTCGCAGAACCTGCTTACCGTTTGTTGTTGGTAGTACTGGCCCCTCGCCGGCATTGCCGGCTCCCACATGCTTTTTGTCTGTTGAATTTTTATACAATAAAGTCCAGTATGGAATTATAAGTACAAAATAATTCCAGGCCGTCGCGTGCCTGCCCATTTCCCTCTGTCTTGCAACACACCTCCAATAACGAGCGAGAGAGACCCGCATGAAGAACTTCACCCTGATCAGTGGTCTGGCCCTGAGCCTGATGGCCGGCAGCCTGTTCGCCGCCGAAGACACCTTGCGCATCGGCATCGAAGCCGCTTACCCACCCTTTGCCTCGAAGAACGACAAAGGCGAGATCGTCGGCTTTGACTACGACATCGGCAATGCCTTGTGCGCGCAGATGCAGGTCAAATGCGTGTGGAACGAGGTGGAGTTCGACGGCCTGATTCCTTCGCTGAAAGTGAAGAAGATCGACGCCGCGCTGTCTTCGATGACCATCACCGACGAGCGCAAGAAGTCGGTCGACTTTACCCACAAGTACTACTTCACCTCATCGCGGCTGGTGATGAAGAAGGGGGCAACGGTCGATGACCAGTACGCCAGCCTCAAGGGCAAGACCGTGGGTGTGCAGCGCGCCACCACCACCGATCGCTACGCCACCGAAGTGCTGGAGCCTAAGGGCATCATCATCAAGCGCTACAGCAACAACGAAGAGATCTACATGGACCTGGCATCCGGGCGTGTCGATGCGATTTTCGCCGACACCATCCCTCTGGATGATTTCCTGTCGATGCCGCGCGGTGCTGACTATGCCTTCGTCGGTCCAGAGCTGAAGGACCCGAAATACGTCGGTGAAGGTGCCGGGATCGCGGTGCGCAAGGGTAACGAGGCGCTGGTGAGCAAACTCAACAAAGCCATCGACGACATCCGCGCCAACGGCGAGTACCAGAAAATCCAGTCGAAGTACTTCAAGACCGACATCTACGGCGATTGATCGCCGCGCTCAGGGCCTGAAGCTTTCAGGCCTTGAGTTCCTTCAGGTGCTTGTACACCGTCGCCCGTCCCATCCCCAGCACATTGGCCACGTAGTTGGCTGCACTCTTGCCCTTGAACGCGCCTTCGGCGTGCAGGGCCAGGACCAGCTCGCGTTTATGCTCGCGGGTCAGTACGTTCAGGCTCAACTGGCGCTGGCGTAGCCAGCTGTTGAGGAAGGTATTGATACGCTCCTGCCAGTCGTCGCGAAACAGCGCATCGGGCTGGGGAATCAGCTTGCTTGGCGACAGGAACAGGTCCAGCGCGGCCCTGGCATTTTCGAACAGGGAAATGTTCAGGTTGATGCACAGCACCGCCAGCGGTGTGCCCGCCTCATTGCGCAACACGGTGCTCAACGAGCGGATCTTCTGCCCGTCCCAGTTGAGCTTCTCGTAGGGACCGATATTGGTTTCATCGGTGCCGGTCTCGAGCAGGTCTTCCAGCGCGGCATCATCACCGATCTCGCGTTTCGACAGGTTGTTGGCGATGTAGTCGATTTTCTGGTTGCGCAGGTCGTGCAGCACCACCTCGGCGTGGGGGAAAAACAGCGTAGCAATGGCATCGGCGATGGCCCGGTAGTTGTCCAGGACAGGGTCGGGGCGAGGGGTCGACATTCAGGCAGGCTCCAGGCGGTGTCAGCGCCCTTGGCACAAGGGCGCTGCGAGTGTGCCGCAATCGCGGCGGCGCGTCATCCCTGCAGGCGGCGCGGGGAAAGCATCGCGGCGTTCAGGCCAAAGCCCTTGAGGGCCTCGGGCAGGTCTTCGCCACGCACCAGGGCGGCGCTGGCCTGGCCCATGGCGGGCGAGGTCTGGATGCCATAACCACCTTGTGCCGCTACCCAGAACAGGCCGGGCACCTGTGGGTCGAAACCGGCCACCAGATCACCGTCGGTAACGAAGCTGCGCAGGCCGGCCCAGGTGCGGGTGGGCCGGCGAATGCTCAGAGTGGTGGCTTCTTCGATCTGGTAGATGCCCATGGCAATGTCCAGCTCTTCGGCCTGCACGTCATGGGGTTCGACCGGGTCGGCATTGGCGGGCGAGCCGAGCAGCATGCCGGCGTCGGGCTTCATGTAGAACGATTCGTCGAGACTGACCAGCATCGGCCAGGCGTGGCTGTCGATGCCCTCGGGGCCGGCGAAGATGAAGGCCGCGCGACGTTTGGGCTGCAGGCCAAGCGCTTGCGCACCGGCCAGTACAGCGATGTGGTCGGCCCAGGCGCCAGCGGCGTTGATCAGCACCGGTGCGCTGAAGGTGCCACGGCTGGTCTGCACCTGCCAGAGCCCCTTGTCATCGCGGCTCAGTTGCTGGACCTCGCAATCGCTGTGCACTTCACCCTGCTGACGGCGGATACCGCGCAGGTAGCCCTGGTGCAGGGCATCGGTGTCGATGTCGCTGGCGCTCGGGTCGTACAGGGCGCCATGGACTTTGTCGCGGCGCAGCACCGGCAGACGGGCGCAGGCCTGGTCGGCGCTGAGCAGTTCGACTTCCGGCACACAGGCCTTGGCACTTTGATACTGACGCTGCAGTTCTTCAGGATCGCCAGTGAGGTCGACGGTCATTTCCCCGCGCGGACTGAGCAGCGGATGCTCGGCAAAGCCTGCCGGCGGATGATCGAAAAACTCCCGGCTGGCGAGGGTCAGGGCACGCACCTGCGGCGTTCCATAAGCAGCGGTATACAGCGCGGCCGAACGCCCGGTGGAGTGATAGCCCGGCTGCGACTCGCGTTCGAGCAGCAACACCCGGCCGTGAGCGGCCAGCCAGTAGCCGGTGGAAGCGCCCGCGATACCGGCGCCAATGATGATGTAGTCAGCCTGTTGCATGGATATCTCCTCAGTCGGCGCGCTGCAGGCGGTACAGGGCGTTGGCCAGGGCGATGTCTTCCAGGCCCAGACCGATGGAACGGAAGAACGCGTGGCGCTGGTAAGTCGGGGCAGGGGCCTGGTTGCTCAACAACTGCGCCAGATCACCGACGATGGCTTCCGGTTGCCAACCATGTTGCTCCGCCGCGATACGCATTTCGCCAGCGCTGCCCGGGGTGGTTACCCGGTAGTCGCAATACACATCCATGGCGCCGAGGCTGGCGGGCGGTACTTCATGGGCGCGCACGGCATTGGTGCTGATCGAGGTGATCAGGGCCGGTTTGCTCAAGCTGCCCGGGTCGATAACCGGGCTGGCCGAGGAGGTGCACAGCATGATCACATCGGCATCCTCCAGCGCCTGGTCGAGGCTGTCGCTGAGCGTCAGGCGTGGATCGAGGTCAAGCAGCGCCTGGCGCTGTTCGGCGCTTTGCCCGGCCAGGCTGGGCGAGAACAGGCGAATGTCCTGCCACTCGCGCAGGCCGCGAACATAGTGCAGGTGGGCGCGGGCGATCGGGCCGCTGCCGATCACTGTCAGGCGCCGGGCACTGGCGGCGGCCAGGGCATCGACCGCGACAGCGGTGGTGGCGGCGGTACGCGCGGTGGTCAGTTCGCCAGCATCACACAGCAGCAGCGGCTGGCCGCTGTCCATGGACATCAGCAGGGTCCAGGCGGTGACCAGCGGACCTTGCTCGCGAACGATGTAGGGCGAGGTTTTCACACCGTAGACACGTTCCTGCGCCAGTACCCCGCCGTAGTTGATGAAGTCACCCTGGCCGGCAGGGAACTCCACCAGCTGTTGCGGCGGCTGCACGGCTTGCCCGGCCGCCAGGTCACGGAACAGGCTGCGCAGGATCTGCGGGACATCCACCTGGGTCAGCAGTTGGCGAGCGAGCTGTTGATCGATGACGAGAGGCGTGGACATACGAGTCTCCAATTAAACTATTTTGTCCATTATGGACTCTTTGTTTATTTGGACAATATCAGCGGCATAAAAAAACGCAGCCAGGGCTGCGTTTTCAGACGACTGTCAGTACTCAGTGATGCTTGCGCGGCACTGGCTTGAGCAGTTCGGTCGGCGGCATCTCGCAGCTGATCTTGCGACCCAGCAGCTCTTCGATGGCCGGCAACTGGTAGGAGTCATCCTCGCCGGCGAAGCTGATCGACACACCGCTGGTGCCAGCACGACCGGTACGGCCGATACGGTGTACGTAATCGTCCGGATCTTCCGGCAAGGTGAAGTTGATCACATGGCTGATGCCGTCGATGTGGATACCGCGACCGGCGACGTCGGTCGCGACCAGCACGGTAATGCGGCCTTCACGGAAGTTTTCCAGGGTCTTGATGCGCTTGTGCTGGGGCACGTCACCCGACAACTGGGCAGCGTTGACGCCATCGCGTACCAGGCGTTCTTCGATGCGCCGCACTTCATCCTTGCGGTTGGCGAAGACCATCACCCGTTCCCACTTGTTCTCGGTCACCAGGTTGTACAGCAGCTTGTACTTGTCGCTGCCGGCAACGGCATAAACGTGCTGTTCGACGGTTTCGCTGGCAACGTTCTCCGGCTCGATCTCGACGATGGATGGATCGGTGGTCCACTGCTTGGCCAGGTTCATCACGTCTTCGGTGAAGGTCGCGGAGAACAGCAGGGTCTGACGTTCGCTCTTCGGCGGAGTCTGGCGGATGATCTGCCGTACCTGCGGGATGAAGCCCATGTCGAGCATGCGGTCGGCTTCGTCCAGTACCAGCACTTCGACCATGTCCAGGTGGGCTTCACCGCGTTGGTTGAAGTCCAGCAGACGGCCGGGAGTAGCCACGAGAATGTCGCAGTGGCGCGCTTCGAGGGCCTTGAGCTGCTTGTCGAAGTCCATGCCGCCAACGAAAGTCATCACGTTCAGGCCGGTGTACTTGGTCAGCGCCGCGGCGTCCTTGGCGATCTGCACCACCAGTTCACGGGTCGGGGCGATGATCAGTGCCCGTGGCTCGCCCATGTAGCGCTCTTTCGGCGGCGGGGTCTGCTGCAGCTGGGAAATGATCGAGATCAGGAAGGCTGCAGTCTTGCCGGTGCCGGTCTGGGCGCGGCCAATGGCATCCTTGCCGCGCAGGGTATGACCCAGCACTTGTGCCTGGATCGGCGTGCAATAAGGAAAGCCCAGGTCGTGGATCGCATGCATCAGCTCGGGCGAGAGCTTGAAATCATGGAACCGGGTCTTGCCTTCTTGCGGCTCGACCACGAAATCTTCCAGCTTCCAGGTGGAGGCTGCAGGTTTTGGCTTGCGCTCACGGCGCGGTTTGGGCTCGGCCGGCTTTTCGGCGCGTGCCGGTTGGGCAGCCTCGGCTTCGGTCTTGAGCGGGGCGGCCGGGGCAGGGGGCTTGGGTGCTGCGGGCGGCTGCATCACGGGGGCAGCGCTTTCGGGGGCGAGTTGCTCAACCTCGCTCTTGCCGAACATCTTCTTGAGTGCTTTGAGCACGGTCATCTCATCAATTGGTTAAGGAATGTACGCCGGCCAGTGTAATGCAAGAATCGGGCGCGGCGTAGTGGATTGCACTGACAACTACAGGGAAGTGTTCTTTTTAGCGCAGGCGCTTGATCAGCCATTCGCCGATATCGCGAATCTCCTCGGGCAGCACTTCGTGCTCCATGGGGTATTCCTTCCACTCAACGTTGATGCCCCAGTGCTTGAGGTGCTCATAAGCGCTGCGGCCCATGGCCGGTAGCACCACCGGGTCGTAGATACCGTGCAGGCACAGGGCCGGGGTGCGTTGCTGGCAAGCGCTCAGTTCACGCTCCTGGGCAAAGGTCGGCGCATAGGTCGACAGGGCGATCACACCGCCCAGGGCTTCTTGCCACTTTATATAAGCAGTGTGCAGCACCACCGCGCCGCCCTGGGAGAAACCGGCAAGAACGATACGGGCCAGGTCGATGCCTTTGGCCTGTTCGGCCTTGATCAGCTCGATCACCTGCTCGGCCGAAGCCTTCAGTTGATCTTCATCGATCGCCCGCGCCGGGGTCATGGCCTTGATGTCGTACCAGCTGGGCATTTCATAGCCACCGTTGATGGTCACCGGACGGGTGGGCGCCTGGGGCATGACGAAGCGGGTGGTCAGCAGAACTTCCTGCAAGGCTTCGGCCACCGGCATGAAGTCGTAACGATCGGCCCCCAGGCCGTGCAACCAGATCACACAGGCGTCTGCGGTTTTTTGTGGTTCGAGAATCAACGGGTGGCTCATGACTGCTCCGAAAGTGTGCGCGCGCTCTTGTTTGCGTGCATGAAATGAAGGCGCGTCGGGTAAATCCGGGAAAAACCTGTCGCAACGTTGCAAGTTTTCCTATTGACGTTAACTGAAACGCTTTAGCCGCTCAGTGTGGTACGCGCTTTGCTATGAAACTCCTGATGCGAGGTTACACGTTTTGGACGGTAACACCCGTTAGCGGTCCCCAAGGCTGTCACAGAACAGCGCATTGCGCCAATTGACCCAAAAACAAGCCAACACGGGTCGGATGCGCCTCATAAGGGTGCGGTGCAATCCCGGCTCAACACAATAAGAGCAAAACTGGAGGTTTGAATGAAGATGTTGAAATCCACCCTGGCAGTGGTTACCGCTGCTACCGTGCTCGGTATCAGTGGTATCGCACAGGCAGGTGCGACCCTGGACGCCGTGCAGAAGAAGGGCTTCGTTCAGTGTGGTGTCAGTGACGGCTTGCCGGGCTTCTCGGTTCCGGATGCCAAGGGCAACATCGTCGGTATCGACGCAGACGTCTGCCGCGCAGTGGCCGCAGCGGTGTTCGGCGATGCCAAGAAGGTCAAGTTCAGCCAGCTCAACGCCAAGGAGCGCTTCACCGCGCTGCAGTCCGGCGAAGTCGACGTGCTGTCGCGTAACACCACCTGGACCAGCTCGCGTGACGCCGGCATGGGCCTGGTGTTCGCCGGTGTTACCTATTACGACGGCATCGGTTTCCTGGTCAACAAGAAGCTCGGCGTTTCCAGCGCCAAGGAACTGGACGGTGCAACCATCTGCATCCAGGCCGGTACCACCACCGAACTCAACGTCTCCGACTACTTCCGCGCCAATGGCCTGAAGTACACCCCGATCACCTTCGACACCTCCGACGAAAGCGCCAAATCGCTGGAATCCGGCCGTTGCGACGTGCTGACCTCGGACAAGTCGCAGCTCTACGCACAGCGCTCCAAGCTGGCCGCCCCGGCCGATTACGTAGTACTGCCGGAAACCATTTCCAAGGAACCGCTGGGCCCGGTGGTACGTAAAGGCGATGAAGAGTGGTTCAGCATCGTCAAGTGGACCCTGTTCGCCATGCTCAATGCCGAAGAAATGGGCATCAACTCGAAGAACGTCGAAGCTGAAGCCAAAGCCACCAAGAACCCTGACGTGGCCCGTATGCTCGGCGCCGACGGCGAATACGGCAAGGACCTGAAACTGCCGAAGGACTGGGTGGTGCAGATCGTCAAACAGGTCGGCAACTACGGTGAAGTGTTCGAGAAGAACCTGGGCAAGGAAACCCCACTGCAAATCGACCGCGGCCTGAACGCCCTGTGGAACAACGGCGGCATCCAGTACGCGCCACCAGTGCGCTGACGGTTGCGGCCTGCGGCGGCCCATGCCGCCGCAGGCTGTTCGCATCCCTTCCTTGCGGGGCATTACATGCAAAATCAAATCGGCGCACCTAAGGGGCTATCCCTTAACGATCCACGTGTGCGTGCGTGGCTGTTCCAGATCATCACCGTGGTCGCGGTGCTGGCTCTGGGCTGGTACCTGTTTCACAACACCCAGACCAACCTGCAACATCGCGGGATCACTTCGGGCTTTGACTTTCTCGAGCGCAGTGCCGGTTTCGGCATCGCCCAGCACCTGATTCCCTACACCGAGCAGGACAGTTATGCCCGGGTTTTCGTCATCGGCTTGCTCAATACGCTGCTGGTGACTTTTATCGGCATCATTCTGGCAACCCTGCTGGGGTTCATCATCGGTGTGGCGCGGTTGTCACCGAACTGGATGATCAACAAGCTGGCCACCGTGTATGTCGAGACTTTCCGTAACATCCCACCGCTGTTGCAGATCCTGTTCTGGTACTTCGCGGTGTTTCTGACCCTGCCGGGACCGCGGGGCAGTATCAACATCAACGACGCCTTCTTTATCAGCAACCGGGGCCTGAACATGCCCGGTGCTTCTGTGGCCGAAGGATTCTGGCCATTCGTCGTCAGCCTGGTGCTGGCCATTGTTGCCATTGTGGTGATGGTGCGCCTGGCCAACCGGCGCTTCGAAGCCACCGGCGAGCCGTTTCACAAGTTCTGGGTCGGTCTGTTCCTGTTCTTCGGCATTCCGGCGCTCAGCGTGTTGCTGGCGGGCAGCCCGCTGCACTGGGAAATGCCGCAGCTCAAGGGCTTCAACTTCGTCGGCGGCTGGGTGCTGATCCCCGAACTGCTGGCCCTGACCCTGGCATTGACCATCTACACCGCGGCGTTCATCGCCGAAATCGTGCGTTCGGGTATTCGCTCGGTCAGCTACGGCCAGACCGAAGCAGCCCGCTCCCTGGGGCTGCGCGAAGGCCCGACCCTGCGCAAGGTGATCATTCCCCAGGCGTTGCGGGTGATCATTCCACCGCTGACCAGCCAGTACCTGAACCTGGCGAAGAACTCTTCGCTGGCGGCCGGTATCGGCTATCCGGAAATGGTCTCGTTGTTCGCCGGCACCGTGCTCAACCAGACCGGCCAGGCCATCGAGGTGATCGCCATCACCATGAGCGTCTATCTGGCCATCAGCATCAGCATTTCCCTGCTGATGAACTGGTACAACAAGCGCATTGCGCTGATCGAGCGGTGAGGATACGCGCATGACTACCCATGTTTTCAAACCTGATATGCCGCCGCCGGTGAAAACCGTCGGCGTGCTGGCCTGGATGCGCGCCAACCTGTTCTCCAGCTGGCTCAACACCCTGCTTACGCTGTTTGCCCTGTACCTGGTGTGGCTGATCGTGCCGCCGCTGCTGCAGTGGTCGATCTTCGACGCCAACTGGGTTGGCACCACACGCGCCGACTGCACCAAGGATGGCGCCTGCTGGGTGTTCATCCAGCAGCGTTTTGGCCAGTTCATGTACGGCTACTACCCGACCGAACTGCGTTGGCGCGTTGACCTGACCGTCTGGCTGGCGGTGATCGGCGCGGCGCCGCTGTTTATTGCGCGCTTCCCGCGCAAAGCGATCTACGGCCTGAGCTTTTTGGTGCTGTACCCGCTTGTTGCCTTCACCTTGTTGCACGGCGGCTACCTGGGCCTTAGCACAGTACCGACCAACCAATGGGGCGGGCTGATGCTGACCTTGGTAATCGCCACTGTCGGCATCGTCGGCGCCTTGCCGCTGGGCATCCTGCTGGCGCTGGGACGGCGCTCCAACATGCCGGCGGTGAAGGTGGTCTGCGTGACCTTCATCGAGTTCTGGCGCGGCGTGCCGTTGATCACCGTGCTGTTCATGTCGTCGGTGATGCTGCCGCTGTTCCTGCCCGAGGGCATGAGCTTCGACAAGCTGCTGCGGGCGATGATCGGGGTCATCCTGTTCCAGTCGGCGTATATCGCCGAAGTGGTGCGCGGCGGTTTGCAGGCCATTCCCAAAGGCCAGTACGAAGCCGCCGCGGCGATGGGCCTGGGTTACTGGCGCGCAATGGGCCTGGTGATCCTGCCGCAAGCCCTGAAGCTGGTGATTCCCGGCATCGTCAATACCTTCATTGCCCTGTTCAAGGACACCAGCCTGGTGATCATCATCGGCCTGTTCGACCTGCTCAACAGCGTCAAGCAGGCCGCTGCCGACCCGACCTGGCTGGGCATGGCGACCGAGGGCTATGTGTTCGCCGCCCTGGTTTTCTGGATTTTCTGTTTCGGTATGTCCCGCTACTCCATGCATCTGGAGCGCAAGCTGGATACAGGCCACAAGCGTTAGGAGTGTTCCCATGAGTGAAGCGATCAAACAGCCTGTGAGCCCTGAAGGCATTATTCAGATGCAGGGCGTGAACAAGTGGTACGGCCAGTTCCACGTGCTCAAGGACATCAACCTGAATGTGCGCCAGGGCGAGCGTATCGTCCTGTGCGGGCCGTCGGGCTCGGGCAAGTCGACCACCATCCGCTGCCTCAACCGTCTGGAAGAGCACCAGCAGGGCCGCATCGTGGTCGATGGCGTGGAACTGACCAACGACCTCAAGCAGATCGAAGCGATCCGCCGTGAAGTCGGCATGGTGTTCCAGCATTTCAACCTGTTCCCGCACCTGACCATCCTGCAGAACTGCACCCTGGCGCCGATGTGGGTGCGCAAGCTGCCCAAGCGCAAGGCCGAGGAAATCGCCATGCACTACCTGGAGCGGGTGCGGATTCCGGAGCAGGCCAACAAGTATCCGGGGCAATTGTCCGGTGGTCAGCAGCAGCGGGTGGCGATTGCCCGTGCGCTGTGCATGAAGCCGAAGATCATGCTGTTCGACGAACCGACCTCGGCGCTCGATCCGGAGATGGTCAAGGAAGTGCTCGACACCATGGTCAGCCTGGCGGAAGACGGCATGACCATGCTCTGCGTGACCCACGAGATGGGCTTTGCCCGGACGGTGGCGAACCGGGTGATCTTCATGGACAAGGGGGAGATTGTCGAGCAGGCGGCGCCGGACGACTTCTTCGACCGGCCGCAGAATGAGCGGACAAAGCTGTTCCTGAGTCAGATTCTGCACTGACCCCATCGCGGGGCAAGCCCGCTCCCACAGGTAAACCACAAAACCTGTGGGAGCGGGCTTGCCCCGCGATGCTGTTAGCCCATCAGTTTTCTTCTTTGGCTGCCGGTGCCGGCGGTGGACGCAGGCCGATTTCGGCAGTCAGCTTCAATTCCTTGCCGTTACGCATCACCTGGATCGCCACCTTGTCGTTGGGCTTGATCCGCGCCACCTGGTTCATCGAGCGACGACCGTCACCCGCTGGCTCGCCATTGATGCTGAGAATCACGTCACCCAGTTGCAGGCCGGCCTTTTGCGCCGGACCGTCGCGGAAGATCCCTGCCACCACGATCCCCGGACGCCCCTGCATGCCGAACGACTCTGCCAGCTCCTGACTCAGCGGCTGCACTTCGATACCCAGCCAGCCACGAATCACCTGACCGTGCTCGATGATCGCCTTCATCACCTCCAGCGCCAGCTTGGTCGGGATAGCGAAGCCGATGCCTTGGGAACCACCGGATTTGGAGAAGATCGCCGTGTTGATGCCGGTCAGGTTGCCGTTGGCGTCGACCAGGGCGCCACCGGAGTTGCCCGGGTTGATCGCCGCGTCAGTCTGGATGAAGTCTTCGTAGTTGTTCAGGCCCAGCTGGTTGCGGCCGGTGGCACTGATGATACCCATGGTGACGGTCTGGCCGACGCCGAAGGGGTTGCCGATGGCCAGGGCGACGTCGCCGATGTGAATGCTGTCGGAGCGGCCGATGGTGATCGACGGCAGGTTCTTCAGGTCGATCTTGAGCACCGCCAGATCGGTTTCCGGGTCGCTGCCGATGACCCGCGCCAGGGTTTCGCGGCCGTCCTTGAGGGCCACCACGATCTGGTCGGCACCGGAGGTCACGTGGTTGTTGGTCAGCAGGTAGCCTTCCGGGCTCATGATCACCGCCGAGCCCAGGCTCGACTCCCAACGCCGCTGCTTGGGCAGGTTGTCGCCGAAGAAACGGCGGAACTGCGGGTCTTCAAACAGCGGGTGCGCGGTCTTGTTGACCACTTTTGTGGTGTACAGGTTGGCCACCGCCGGTGCGGCAATGCTCACGGCGTCGGCGTAGGACACCGGCCCCTGCATGATCCGCGTGGTTTGCGGGGCCTGCTGCAGGTTGACGTCCTGGCTGGGCAGACCGACCCATTGTGGAAAGCGCTGGATGATCAGCAGGGCGATCAGCACGCCGACCAGCAGCGGCCAGGCAAAGTAACGCAAAGCCTTGAACATTGAACGAATCCTGGGAGTGGGCAGAGGGCCGCTTAACTGCGTGGGAGCGAGCGCGCGCGATCATACTGCCACCGAAGCGGTGCAGGAACTGTTAAATCGCAGCCGAGCCGTGGATACAGCGTGCAGGCCCCCAGGCAACCGCCGTCGGTTTCCCCAAACCCGGCGACGGCCCATAATGGCGGTCATTATACGGGGCCTTGCGCCGCGCTGAACTGCTGAATTGAGGAGTCTTTTCATGGCTGTTGCCCTGAGTACCCTGGTCGAGGAAGCCGAACGCTACCTTGGCAGCGCAAAAATCCAGGATTACTGCCCCAACGGCCTGCAGGTTGAAGGGCGTCCGCAGGTGACCCGCATCGTCAGCGGCGTCACCGCCAGCCAGGCGTTGCTGGACGCGGCAGTCGAGGCCGAAGCCGATCTGGTGCTGGTGCACCACGGTTATTTCTGGAAAGGCGAGAACCCGTGCATCACCGGGATGAAGCAGCGCCGGCTGAAAACCTTGCTGAAGAATGACCTGAGCTTGCTCGCCTACCATCTGCCACTGGACCTGCATCCTGAAGTCGGCAACAACGTGCAGTTGGCCCGTCAGCTCGACATTACCGTCGAAGGTCCGCTGGACCCGGACAACCCGCGGGTGGTCGGCCTGGTCGGTTCGCTGGCCGAGCCCATGTCGGCGCGCGACTTTGCCCGCAAGGTGCAGGAGGTCATGGGCCGCGAGCCACTGGTGATCGAGGGTGAGCAGATCATTCGCCGGGTCGGCTGGTGTACCGGCGGTGGCCAGGGTTACATCGACCAGGCGATTGCCGCAGGTGTCGACCTGTTCCTCAGTGGTGAGGCGTCTGAGCAGACCTTCCACAGCGCCCGCGAGAACGGCATCAGTTTCATCGCCGCCGGCCACCATGCCACCGAGCGTTACGGCGTGCAGGCGCTGGGTGATTACCTGGCGCGGCGCTTCGCCCTGGAGCACCTGTTCATCGACTGTCCGAACCCGATCTGAGACTAAAACGGCAGGGCATATTCTTATACTGTTTCGATCTAGTCGGGCGCCTAAATAGAATCGAGTGCTGTGATAAAGTGGCCCGCTCGAACACGGCCCGCTGGCCGTCCATAAGATCGTATTTCCGTGAGTAGCCATGGTCGACAAACTGACGCATTTGAAACAGTTGGAGGCGGAAAGCATCCACATCATTCGTGAGGTGGCCGCCGAGTTCGATAACCCGGTGATGCTGTACTCGATCGGCAAGGATTCGGCCGTGATGCTGCATCTGGCGCGCAAAGCCTTCTTCCCGGGCAAATTGCCGTTCCCGGTGATGCATGTCGACACCCAGTGGAAATTCCAGGAGATGTACAGCTTCCGCGACAAGATGGTCGAGGAAATGGGCCTGGAGCTGATCACTCACGTGAACCCGGACGGCGTCGCCCAGGGCATCAACCCGTTCACCCACGGCAGTGCCAAGCACACCGACATCATGAAGACCGAGGGCCTAAAACAGGCGCTCGACAAGCATGGCTTCGATGCCGCCTTCGGTGGCGCACGCCGCGACGAAGAGAAGTCGCGGGCCAAGGAACGTGTCTACTCGTTCCGTGACAGCAAGCACCGCTGGGACCCGAAGAACCAGCGTCCGGAGCTGTGGAACGTCTATAACGGCAAGGTCAACAAAGGCGAATCGATTCGCGTGTTCCCGCTGTCGAACTGGACCGAGCTGGACATCTGGCAGTACATCTATCTTGAAGGCATCCCGATCGTGCCGCTGTACTTCGCTGCCGAGCGCGATGTGATCGAGAAGAACGGCACCCTGATCATGATCGATGACGAGCGCATCCTCGAGCACCTCTCGGATGAAGAAAAGGCTCGCATCGTCAAAAAGAAAGTACGTTTCCGTACCCTTGGCTGCTACCCGCTGACGGGCGCTGTCGAGTCTGAGGCCGAAACCCTGACCGACATCATTCAGGAAATGCTCCTGACGCGCACTTCCGAGCGCCAGGGCCGCGTCATCGACCACGATGGTGCAGGCTCGATGGAAGACAAGAAACGTCAAGGCTATTTCTAAGTTAGGGTCAGACCATGTCGCACCAATCCGAATTGATCAGCGAGGACATCCTCGCTTACCTGGCCCAGCACGAACGTAAAGAACTGCTGCGCTTTTTGACCTGCGGTAACGTCGATGACGGCAAGAGCACCCTGATCGGGCGCCTGCTGCACGACTCGAAGATGATCTACGAAGACCATCTGGAAGCCATCACCCGCGATTCGAAGAAAGTCGGCACCACTGGCGACGACATCGACCTGGCGTTGCTGGTCGACGGCCTGCAGGCCGAGCGCGAGCAGGGCATCACCATCGATGTCGCCTACCGCTACTTCTCCACCGCCAAGCGCAAGTTCATCATCGCCGACACCCCGGGCCACGAGCAGTACACCCGCAACATGGCCACCGGTGCGTCCACCTGCGACCTGGCGATCATCCTCGTCGATGCCCGTTACGGCGTGCAGACCCAGACCCGTCGCCACAGCTACATCGCGTCCCTGTTGGGCATCAAGCACATCGTCGTCGCCGTGAACAAGATGGACCTCAAAGGCTTCGATGAGGACGTGTTCGAGAGCATCAAGGCCGACTACCTGCAGTTTGCCGAAGCCATCAACATGGCCCCGAGCAGCCTGCACTTCGTGCCGATGTCGGCGCTCAAGGGCGACAACGTGGTCAACCGCAGCGAGCGTTCGCCGTGGTACACCGGCCCTGCGCTGATGGAAATCCTTGAAACCGTGGAAGTGGCGGCCGACCGCAACTTCACCGACCTGCGCTTCCCGGTGCAGTACGTCAACCGGCCGAACCTGAACTTCCGTGGCTTTGCCGGTACCCTGGCCAGCGGCGTGGTGCACAAGGGCGATGAAATCGTCGTGCTGCCGTCGGGCAAGAGCAGCCGGGTCAAGTCCATCGTCACCTTCGAAGGTGAGCTGGAGAACGCCGGCCCGGGCCAGGCTGTGACCCTGACCATGGAAGACGAGATCGACATCTCCCGTGGCGACCTGCTGGTGCATGCCGACAACGTCCCGCCGGTGACCGACCAGTTCGACGCCATGCTCGTGTGGATGGCCGAAGAGCCAATGCTGCCGGGCAAGAAATACGACATCAAGCGCGCCACCAGCTACGTGCCGGGCTCGATTGCCAGCATCGCCCACAAGGTCGATGTCAACACCCTCGAGCAGGGCGCCGCGAGTGCCTTGCAGCTCAATGAAATCGGCAAGGTCAAGGTCAGCCTCGACGCGCCGATCGCCCTCGACGGCTATGACAGCAACCGCACCACCGGTGCATTTATCGTCATCGACCGCCTGACCAACGGCACTGTTGGTGCCGGCATGATCATCGCGCCGCCGGTCGTGCCGCACGGCACCATCGGTCAGCATGGGAAACTGGCTCACGTCGACACTGCAGAGCGTGCCCTGCGTTTCGGCCAGCAGCCGGCCACCGTGTTGTTCAGCGGCCTGTCGGGCGCGGGCAAGAGCACGCTGGCCTACGCCGTGGAGCGCAAGCTGTTCGACATGGGCCGTGCGGTTTATGTGCTCGATGGCCAGAACCTGCGTCATGACCTGAACAAAGGTCTGCCGCAAGACCGCGCCGGACGTACCGAGAACTGGCGTCGTGCCGCGCACGTGGCGCGTCAGTTCAACGAAGCCGGCCTGCTGACCCTGGCTGCATTCGTTGCTCCGGACGCTGAAGGCCGTGAACAGGCCAAGGCGTTGATCGGCAAGGAGCGTCTGATCACCGTTTACGTTCAGGCCTCGCCAATGGCTTGCCGCGAGCGCGACCCGCAAGGCCTGTACGCTGCCGCTGGCGACAACATCCCGGGCGAAAGCTTCCCGTATGACGTACCGCTGGATGCCGACCTGGTGGTCGATACCCAGAACGTCAGTCTGGAAGAGGGCGTCAAGCAGGTGCTGGAGCTGCTGCGCAAGCGTGGTGCGATCTAAGCGTTGCGGATAAAAAAGAAACCCCACCTCGGTGGGGTTTTTTGTTGTCCGCAAAACAGCATCGCGGGGCAAGCCCGCTCCCACCGGGATCTTCGGTGGGAGCGGGCTTGCCCCGCGAAAAAATTCAGGCGTACATATTTTTCTAAGTTTTAGTTGGCCCCTCTGTTGCACATTTGCATATTAGGATCCATGTCGCATTTGAACTGTCGTTCATAAAGTGGCTTCGTTAGCGTGAACTTTCCATTGGTGCATGCGGATAACGTCACTGCGCAAAGGACTAATATGAATTTCATGGGACGCCACTACCTCGTGTCGGAATGAGCCAATAATCTCCTCTCACGGGTAGTGAGAACATACCAACGCTTCCCATTGTCCAGTAGGCCAAAAACTGTTCGGCGGTAGGGTTTCGGTCTCCATGTGAGTAGGAATACTATTCAAATATGCTTCTCCGAAACCGGAATCACCCGCTTCTCCTTCACCGCCTTGAAGGAAAAACTCGAGTAAATCTCCTTCACCCCCGGCAATCGTTGCAGCACCTCTCGGGCGAACTCGCCGAACGACTCCAGGTCCCGCGCCAGAATCTCCAGCAGGAAGTCATAGCGCCCGGAGATGTTGTGACAGGCAACGATCTCGGGGATCTCCATCAAGCGTTGCTCAAAAGCCCGGGCCATTTCCTTGGAGTGCGAGTCCATCATGATGCTGACAAAAGCAGTCACGCCAAAGCCCAGGGCCTTGGGGGAAAGGATGGCCTGGTAGCCGGTGATGTAGCCGTTCTCTTCGAGCAGTTTGACCCGCCGCCAGCATGGCGAGGTGGTCAGGGCGACGTTGTCGGCCAGTTCGGAAATGGTCAGTCGCGCGTTGTCCTGCAGGGCGGCCAGCAGGGCGCGGTCGGTACGGTCGATGGCGGTAGGCATGATTTGCCCTCCGTGGCCTGAATTCATTGTTTTTTTGTTAATAACCACAGTGAACAGTGGTCATATTTGGAAAAAAATCAGCACCTCAGTGGCATAAGCTTATAACAAACCACAAGAGGCTGTTGTCATGAGCGGCTCTACCAAGGATTCAGGTTTCGCTACCCGTGCCATCCACCACGGCTACGACCCATTGGCCCACCAGGGTTCTCTGGTTCCACCGGTCTACCAGACCGCCACGTTTGCGTTTCCGACGGTTGAGTACGGCGCAGCCTGCTTTGCCGGGGAAGAGGGCGGCCATTTCTATACGCGCATTTCCAATCCCACCCTGGCCCTGCTGGAAGAGCGCATGGCCTCGCTTGAAGGCGGTGAGGCCGGGTTGGCCCTGGCCTCGGGAATGGGTGCAATCACTGCGACCTTGTGGACCCTGCTGCGGCCAGGTGATGAGGTGTTGGTAGGGCGTACTTTGTACGGCTGCACCTTTGCCTTTCTGCACCACGGCATCGGTGAGTTCGGGGTCAAGGTGCGTCATGTCGACATGACTGACCTGCAGGCGCTTGAAGCGGCGATCAGCGGGCAAACCAAGGTGATCTACTTCGAAACACCGGCCAACCCGAACATGCAGATGGCCGATATCGCTGCCGTGGCAACGCTTGCGCACAAGCACGCAATCACCGTGGTGGTCGATAACACCTACTGCACACCGTACCTGCAACGACCGCTGGAGCTGGGGGCGGACCTGGTGGTGCATTCGGCGACCAAGTACCTGAGCGGCCATGGCGATATCACTGCCGGCCTGGTGGTCGGGCGCAAGGCACTGGTGAGCCGGGTTCGGCTTGAAGGCCTCAAGGACATGACCGGTGCGGTAATGTCGCCCCAGGATGCCGCCTTACTGATGCGCGGTATGAAGACCCTGAACCTGCGCATGGAGCGCCATTGCAGCAGTGCCCAGACCATCGCCGAGTACCTGCAGCAGCATCCGGCCGTGGAGTTGATCAACTATCCCGGTCTGCCTGGGTTCCCACAATACCAACTGGCCCTGCAGCAGATGCGCTTGCCCGGCGGCATGATCGCCTTTGAACTCAAGGGCGGGATCAGTGCCGGACGTCGCTTCATGAATGCCCTGCAACTGTTCAGTCGCGCCGTCAGTCTGGGGGATGCCGAATCCCTGGCCCAGCACCCGGCAAGCATGACCCATTCCAGCTATACCCCTGAGGAGCGTGCCCGGTACGGCATCTCGGAAGGGTTGGTGCGGCTGTCGGTCGGTCTTGAAGATATCGACGACTTGCTCGCCGATATCGAACAGGCACTGAAGGCCTGCGCCTGAAACCATCAAGGATGAGGCCAATGCAATGGTGGCAATGATGAGCCTTGTGCCCGGTGAAGGTGTGCCGCGTCGCCTGGGTGATGATCCGCAAGCCGACAGCGATCCGGGTGAAACCGCCGAGTGGCTCGACGCGCTGGATTCGACCCTGCAGCACTGTGGTCCGCAGCGTGCGCGATTTCTCCTTGAGCAACTGCAGGCGCATGCCCGTGAGCTGGGCCTGGAGCAAGGCGTCCAGGCCTTCTCGGCCTACCGCAATACCTTGTCGGTAGAGCAGCAGGGGACCTATCCGGGGGATCTGGAGCTGGAAGAGCGAATTACCAGTCTCCTGCGCTGGAACGCGCTGGCCATGGTGGTGCGGGCCAATCATGCCTATGGCGACCTGGGCGGGCATATCGCCAGTTACGCCTCGGCAGCGGAAATCTTCGAAGTCGGTTTCCAGCACTTCTTTCGTGGCGAGTCCGGCGCTGAGCAACGCAGCGCCGACCTGGTGTTTTTCCAGCCGCATTCAGCGCCTGGCATCTATGCCCGGGCGTTTCTCGAAGGGCGACTGAGTGAGGAGCAACTGGCCAGCTACCGCCAGGAAGTCGCTGGCAATGGTCTGTGCTCCTATCCACACCCCTGGCTGATGCCCGACTTCTGGCAGTTCCCCACCGGTTCCATGGGCATCGGCCCGCTCAATGCGATCTACCAGGCCCGGTTCATGCGCTACCTGCACAACCGTCAGCTGCTCGACACCAGCGCCCGGCATGTCTGGGGTGTGTTCGGCGATGGCGAGATGGACGAGCCGGAATCCATCGCCGGTCTGACCCTGGCCGCGCGCGAGCAACTGGATAACCTCACCTTTGTAGTCAACTGCAACCTGCAGCGCCTGGACGGGCCGGTACGTGGTAATGGCCAGATCATCCAGGAGCTGGAAGCGCTGTTTCGTGGTGCCGGCTGGAACGTGATCAAGGTGCTCTGGGGCTCGGAGTGGGACGCGCTGTTTGCGCGGGACAGCGAGCACGTTCTGCTGCGTCAGCTGGCGGCTACCCCGGATGGTCAGTTCCAGAACCTGGGGGCCAAAGACGGCACCTACAACCTTGAGCACTTCTTCAACCAGCAACCGGCCCTGCAGAAACTGGTCGAGCACATGAGCTCCGAGGAGATCAACGCGCTCAAGCGTGGCGGCCACGATTTTCGTAAGTTGTACGCTGCCTTTGCCGCGGCCAGGGCCTGCAAAGGGCGGCCGAGCGTGATCCTGGCCAAAACCAAGAAAGGCTACGGGATGAGTGCAGCGGGTGAGTCACGCATGACTGCGCATCAAGCGAAGAAGCTCGATGTCCAGGCCTTGCTGGCTTTCCGCGATCGCTTTCACCTGCCGCTCAGCGACAGTCAGGTCGAGCAGTTGCAGTTCTATCGCCCGGCAGAGGACAGCGCCGAGCTGCGCTACCTGCGTGAGCGCCGCGCCGCGCTCGGCGGACCATTACCCGCACGGCGTAGTGACGTGCGCCCGATAACGGTGCCCGCGCTGGAAGCCATGGGTGGTTTTGCCTTGCAGGCCGACGGCAAGGAAATGTCTACCACCATGGCGGCAGTACGCATGCTCAGTGCCTGGCTCAAAGCCCCCGAGCTGGGGCCACGTGTGGTGCCGATCGTCGCCGATGAGGCGCGTACCTTCGGCATGGCCAGCCTGTTCCGCCAGATCGGCATCTATTCACCCCAGGGGCAGTGCTACGAGCCCGAGGATGCCGGCTCATTGCTGTCCTACAAGGAAGCCCGTGACGGTCAGTTGCTGGAGGAGGGGATCACCGAAGCGGGGGCGATTTCCTCCTGGGTGGCGGCGGCAACGTCTTATGCGGTGCATGGCGAGCCGATGCTGCCGGTGTACATCTACTACTCGATGTTCGGTTTCCAGCGTGTCGGTGATCTGATCTGGGCTGCCGCCGACCAGCGTGCCCGTGGTCTGTTGCTGGGAGCTACTGCCGGTCGCACGACCCTGGGAGGAGAAGGTTTGCAGCACCAGGACGGTTCGAGTCTGGTGATGGCCTCGATGGTGCCCAACTGCCGGGCCTGGGAGCCGTGCTTTGCCGGTGAACTGGCGGTGATTCTCGAGTATGCGGCGCGGCGCATGCTCAGCGAACAACGCGACGAGTTCCATTACGTGGCGGTGATGAACGAAAACTATCCACAACCTTCGCTGCCAGCGCAGGTGCATGAAGAGGTTTTGCGCGGCATGTACCGCTATGTCGAACAGCGCGTAGCCGCGGCGCAGGGGCGCGTGCGCCTGCTGGGTTCCGGGGCGATCCTGCGTGAGGTCATTGCTGCCAGCGAACTGTTGGCCCGCGATTGGCAGATTGCGAGCGAGGTGTTCAGCGTCACCAGCTTCAGCGAGCTGGCACGCGAGGCGCGGGATATGGATCGCGCCAGTCGCCTGGGGCAGGACGGTGCGGGTGTCAGTCACCTGCAGCGTTGCCTGCAAGGCAGTGAGCCGGTGATCGCTGCCAGCGATTATGTGCGTGCCTGGCCGCAGCTGATTGCCGAGTATGTGCAGGCACCCTACGTGACCTTGGGCACTGATGGCTTTGGCCGCAGCGACACACGGCAGCAGCTAAGGCGGTTTTTCGAAGTTGATCGCTTCAGTATCGTGCTGGCCAGTCTGCACAGTCTGGTGCGCCAGGGCAGTATCGAGCGGCAGGTGCTGGACCAGGCACTGGAACGCTATGGGCACGGCTCGGAGACTGCGCCCTGGTACTGCTGAAAAACAGGCAGGACGAAAAAAAGCCCCGCCAATCGGCGGGGCTTTTTGTCAGTTACGCTTGAGCCCGTAATGCTCATCGAGCATGCCCGGTGCGTTCGGCGCTTTCGGCGCGTAGTCACGCGGTACTTCGGTATCCTTTGGTGGTGTCAGGCGATCACGCGGGGCCTGTACGGCTTCCGAGTGCAGGGAGGCCAGCAGGCGCTGGCGGGTCAGTTCGTCCAGGGCCAGGCGGTTGGCGCCATCGGCCAGGTGGTCCTGAACTTCCTGGTAACTTTGGGTCAGTTTCTTGACCAGCGCAGCCGTACTGTTGAAGTGAGTAACCACCTCGTTCTGGTAGCTGTCGAAACGTTCCTGGATATCATCCAGCTGGCGCTGAGTGCTGCTCGGGGCGGCATTGGGCAGCAGGCGGGCGACCAGGAAACCAACGACAACGCCCACGACGAGGGCCAGGGTCGGCAACAACCAAACTAAGAGCGAGAGTTCCACGAGTCCTTCCTCTATAAACGGCTTTGCTTTACGTTAACGGCTCGGACCTGCGCTGTATACCGCGAACGATCGCAAATATCTCAGACAGAATCATTCAGCTAGACGAGTCGACCCTTTCCGAGGTCACGGAGTTTATCCTTGCTTATCCGCGAAACCCCCGTATTCATCGATGGCCCGGTCGGCCAACTGGAAGCCTTGTACCTTGATGTTGCCGACGCCCGTGGCGTGGTGTTGCTGTGTCACCCTAACCCGGTGCAGGGCGGGACCATGACCAACAAGGTGGTGTCGATGCTGCAACGTACCGCCCGCGATGCCGGTTACATTACCTTGCGTTTCAACTACCGTGGCGTCGGCGCCAGCGCTGGCAGCCATGACATGGGCAGCGGTGAAGTGGACGATGCCCAGGCGGCAGCGACCTGGCTGCTGGAAAAACATCCACAGCTGCCCCTGACCCTGATGGGTTTTTCATTCGGCGGCTTCGTTGCGGCCAGTCTCGGCGGGCGTCTGGAAGCACAGGGCATCAAGCTCAAGCACCTGTTCATGGTTGCGCCAGCGGTCATGCGCTTGCAGGGGCACGACACCTTGCCACAAGCCTGCGCGCTGAGCGTGATCCAGCCGGAAACCGACGAAGTGATCGATCCGCAGCTGGTCTACGACTGGTCCGACGCACTCACACGCCCCCATGAGCTGCTGAAAGTGGCAGAATGCGGACACTTTTTCCATGGCAAGCTCACCGACCTCAAGGAACTGGTGCTGCCGCGCCTTTCGAATTGATACAAGCCTGATAAGCGATTACCCATGACTACGCGCATCCTTACCGGTATCACCACCACGGGCACGCCTCACCTGGGCAACTATGCCGGTGCCATCCGCCCGGCGATCCTCGCCAGCCGTGAGCCAGGTGTCGACTCGTTCTACTTCCTCGCCGACTACCACGCCCTGATCAAGTGCGATGACCCGCAGCGCATCCAGCGCTCGCGTCTGGAAATCGCCGCGACCTGGCTGGCCGGTGGCCTGGACCCGGAACGCGTGACCTTCTACCGCCAGTCCGACATCCCGGAAATCCCCGAGCTGACCTGGCTGCTGACCTGCGTGGCGGCCAAGGGCCTGCTCAACCGTGCGCACGCCTACAAGGCCTCGGTGGACAAAAACGTCGAGAGCGGTGAAGACCCGGATGCCGGCATCAGCATGGGCCTGTACAGCTACCCGGTATTGATGGCCGCCGACATCCTGATGTTCAACGCCAACAAGGTGCCGGTCGGCCGCGACCAGATCCAGCACGTGGAAATGGCCCGTGATATCGGCCAGCGTTTCAACCACCTGTTCGGTCAGGGCAAGGAATTCTTTGCCATGCCCGAAGCGCTGATCGAAGAAAGCGTGGCGACTTTGCCGGGCCTGGATGGCCGCAAGATGTCCAAGAGCTATGACAACACCATTCCGTTGTTCACCAGCGCCAAGGACATGAAGGACGCGATCTCGCGCATCGTCACCGACTCCCGCGCTCCGGGCGAAGCCAAGGATCCGGACAATTCGCACCTGTTCACCCTGTTCCAGGCTTTCGCCACCCCGGCACAAGCCGACGAGTTCCGCAGCGAGCTGCTGCAGGGGCTGGGTTGGGGCGAAGCCAAGCAGCGTCTGTTCCAGCTGCTCGATGGCCAGCTGAGCGAGCCGCGCGAGCGCTATCACCAGCTGATCAGCCGCCCGGCAGACCTGGAAGACATCCTCCTGGCCGGTGCCCAGAAAGCCCGCAAAGTGGCCACTCCGTTCCTCGAGCAACTGCGTGAAGCGGTTGGCCTGCGCTCGTTCCGCAGCATCGAGCAGGGCACTGCCCAGGTCAAAAAGAAGGCCGCCAAGGCCGCACGCTTTGTCAGCTTCCGTGAAGACGACGGCAGCTTCCGCTTCCGCCTGCTCGCGGCCGACGGTGAGCAACTGCTGCTGTCGCGCAACTTCGCTGACGGCAAGACCGCAGGTGCGGTAAGCAAGCAACTGCAGCAAGGCGGCGAGCTGGACGTACGCCCTGAAGGCCTGGGCTTCAGCCTGTGGCTGGAAGGCGAGTGCGTTGCCGACGGGCCACAGCTGGCCGACGAAGCGGCGCGCGATGCCGCGATCGAGAGCCTGCGCGCTGCCTTGCAACCACAGCAGGACTGAACGGTCTGACGCAAGTCTGATTGCCATTATCCAGGGCCGTCGCTACAGTGACGGCCCGTTTTTGTTACCTTGCTAACGAATTATGACGCCCCTAGAACGATATCAAGCAGATCTGAAACGTCCCGAATTCTTCCATGATGCGGCGCAGGAAACTGCGGTGCGTCATCTGCAGCGCCTGTACGACGATCTGATCGCGGCGCAGAACAGCAAGCCGGGTGTGTTCGGCAAGCTGTTCGGCAAGAAGGAGCAGGCACCGGTCAAGGGCTTGTACTTCTGGGGTGGGGTAGGGCGCGGCAAGACCTACCTGGTCGATACGTTCTTCGAAGCACTGCCGTTCAAGCAGAAGGTGCGTACGCACTTTCACCGCTTCATGAAGCGCGTGCACGAAGAAATGAAAACCCTCAAGGGTGAGAAGAACCCGCTGACCATCATCGCCAAGCGTTTTTCCGAAGAAGCGCGGGTGATCTGCTTCGACGAGTTCTTCGTTTCCGATATTACCGACGCGATGATTCTTGGCACCCTGATGGAGGAACTGTTCAAGAACGGTGTGACCCTGGTGGCCACCTCCAACATCGTCCCGGATGGTCTGTACAAGGACGGCCTGCAGCGTGCGCGTTTCCTGCCGGCCATCGCCCTGATCAAGCAGAACACCGAGATCGTCAACGTCGACAGCGGCGTCGACTATCGCTTGCGTCATCTGGAGCAAGCCGAGCTGTTCCACTTCCCGCTGGACGAAGCGGCTCACGAAAGTCTACGCAAGAGCTTCCGCGCGCTGACGCCGGAGTGCACCCAGGCGGTGGAAAACGATGTGCTGGTCGTCGAGAACCGCGAGATTCGTGCCTTGCGCACCTGTGACGACGTGGCCTGGTTTGACTTCCGTGAACTGTGCGACGGCCCACGCAGCCAGAACGATTACATCGAACTGGGCAAGATTTTCCATGCCGTGCTGCTCAGCGACGTCGAGCAGATGAGTGTGGCTACTGACGACATCGCCCGGCGCTTCATCAACATGGTCGACGAGTTCTATGACCGCAACGTCAAGCTGATCATCTCGGCCGAGGTTGAGCTCAAGGACCTGTACACCGGTGGTCGTCTGACCTTCGAGTTCCAGCGCACCCTCAGCCGTTTGCTGGAAATGCAGTCCCACGAATTCCTGGCGCGCGCGCACAAGCCTTGATCGATCGCGGGGCAAGCCCGCTCCTACCTATTCCGGTGGGAGCGGGCTTGCCCCGCGATAAGGCCCTCAAGCCTCCTGCATGAACTGCTGCCGATACTGGTTCGGCGACAACTCCGTGTGCTGCCTGAACAGCCGCGCAAAGAAACTCGCATCGTCATAGCCGACCTCATAACTGATGGTCTTGATGCTCTTGCGCGTGCCCGACAACAAGCCTTTGGCCGTCTCGATCCGTAGCCGTTGCAGATAGTGCAGCGGCTTGTCGCCGGTCGCCGTCTGAAAGCGGCGCATGAAGTTGCGGATGCTCATGCCATGGTTGCGTGCCACGTCTTCGAAGCGGAACTTGTCGGCAAAGTGCTCTTCGAGCCACTGCTGGATCTGCAGGATGATCAGGTCCTGGTGCAGCTTCTGTCCGCCAAAGCCCATGCGCCCCGGGGTGTAGTTGCGCTGCACCTCGTAAAGGATGTCGCGGGCGACCGCCTGGGCGACGTTGGCGCCGCAGAAACGTTCGATCAGATAGATGTACAGGTCGCAGGCTGAGGTAGTGCCGCCGGCGCAGTAGAGGTTGTCGGCGTCGGTCAGGTGCTTGTCCTGATTCAGGCTGACCTTGGGGAAGCGTTCGGCGAACTGGTTGAAGAAGCGCCAGTAAGTGGTCGCCTCCTTGCCATCGAGCAAGCCGGACTCGGCCAGCCAGAACACGCCACTGGCCTCGCCACAGAGCACGGCGCCGCGCGCATGCTGTTCACGCAGCCAGGGCAGGACCTGGGGGTAGCGCTGGCAGAGGGCGTCGAAATCGTCCCAGAAGGCCGGCAGGATGATCACATCGGCCTGTTCCAGGCCACTGTCCACCGGTAGCAGGACATCGCTGAACGTGCGCACAGGCTGCCCGTCAGGGCTGACCAGGCGGGTCTCGAACATCGGTTGCAAGCCCAGGCCCAGTTGCTTGCCATAGCGCAGGCTGGCCAGGTGGAAGAAGTCTTTGGCCTGCATCACTGTCGAAGCAAAGACGTTATCGATGGCCAGGATACTGACGCGCCGCAAGGACGCGGTGGGTTGGGTAAACATCATTTTCGTTATTCTTATAGGGTAGAGTGGTCAATCACCGGCTGGATCGTCTTATTTTTTGGCCGTTGTGTCTACCCTCGGTTCTTGTGGGAGCCGGCATTGCCGGCGATGCGGCGCATAGCGCCCCTGGCCCGGCTATGCCGGGCATCGCCAGCAAGGCTGGCTCCCACAAGGCTTATGGCGCCGGGTTGGGCTGGTCCTGGTGGATGGCTTCGATAGCTGCCAGCAGTTCGTCAGAGAGCTTGAGGTCGAGGCTGGCGAGGTTGCTGTCGAGTTGCTCCAGAGTGGTTGCGCCGATGATGTTGCTGGTCACGAATGGCTGGCGGGTGACAAACGCCAGGGCCATCTGTGCCGGGTCCAGGCCGTGCTCGCGGGCCAACTGCACGTAGCGGCTGCAGGCGGCGACGGTCTGCGGGTTGGAGTAGCGCGAGAAGCGGCTGAACAGGGTCAGGCGACCTTTGGCGGGGCGCGCACCGTTCTCGTACTTGCCCGAGAGCATACCGAAGGCCAGCGGCGAGTAGGCCAGCAAGCCGCACTGCTCGCGAATGGCAATTTCCGCCAGGCCCACTTCGAAACTGCGATTGAGCAGGTTGTAAGGGTTCTGGATCGACACGGCGCGGCTCCAGCCCCGGCTTTCGGCGAGCTGCAGGAACTTCATGGTGCCCCAGGGCGTTTCGTTGGACAGGCCGATATGACGGATCTTGCCGGCCTTGACCTGCTCGTCGAGCACTTCCAGGGTTTCTTCCAGCGGCGTGAAGTGATCCTGGGGCAGGTGCTGGTAACCCAGCTTGCCGAAGAAGTTGGTGCTGCGTTCGGGCCAGTGCAACTGGTAGAGGTCGATCCAGTCGGTCTGCAGGCGCTTGAGGCTGGCGTCCAGGGCGGCGACGATGTGCTGGCGGTTGTGCTTGAGCTGGCCGTCGCGAATGTGGCTGATGCCATTGCCCGGGCCGGCCACCTTGCTGGCCAGGATCCACTCGGCACGATCACCGCGGGCCTTGAACCAGTTGCCGATGATGCGCTCGGTGGCGGCATAGGTTTCCGGGCGCGGCGGCACCGGATACATCTCGGCGGTATCGATGCAATTGATCCCGGCAGCCTTGGCGCGTTCGATCTGGGTGAACGCCTCGGCCTGGTCATTCTGCTCGCCCCAGGTCATGGTGCCCAGGCATAAGGTGCTGACGTTGAGGTCGGTGCGGCCCAGCTGGCGGTAGTCCATCGGCGTCTCCCTGGCAAAAGAAGCATAAAAGCAGGTTGAATTTTTTTTCGCAATCTGGATAATTCAGCCCCTCTCTGCGTGAGGGAGTGATGCCCCGCTCACAGAAGAACCCTGCCGAATATTGGACGCGCTGACCCGAGCCCCCGATAGCGTCCGTGTGCGGCTGTGTCCTTGACTTGTCAAGGTACGCACTATCCAGTAAGATCTGCCGTCTTATTTTCGCTGGGCGGCCCCTGAGGCTATAAAGAATGAAAACTTTTACTGCTAAACCGGAAACAGTAAAGCGCGACTGGTTCGTAGTTGACGCCGCTGGTCAGACCCTGGGTCGTCTGGCTACCGAAATCGCTAGCCGTCTGCGTGGCAAGCACAAGCCAGAGTACACTCCTCACGTTGACACCGGTGACTACATCGTCGTCATCAACGCCGAGCAGATCCGTGTGACTGGTGCCAAAGCTTCGGACAAAATGTACTACTCCCACTCCGGCTTCCCGGGCGGTATCAAGGAAATCAACTTCGAGAAGTTGATCGCCAAGGCCCCAGAGCGCGTGATCGAGACCGCGGTTAAAGGCATGCTGCCGAAAAACCCGCTGGGTCGCGACATGTACCGTAAGCTGAAAGTCTATGCGGGCGCTGCTCACCCTCATACTGCTCAGCAGCCCCAAGAACTGAAGATTTAACGGAATAGTTCATTATGTCGGCGACTCAAAATTACGGCACTGGCCGTCGCAAGACCGCAACCGCTCGCGTTTTCCTGCGTCCAGGTACCGGTAACATCTCCATCAACAACCGTTCTCTGGACGTGTTCTTCGGTCGTGAAACCGCGCGCATGGTAGTACGCCAGCCGCTGGAACTGACCGAGACCACCGAGAAGTTCGACATCTACGTCACCGTTATCGGTGGTGGTGTCAGCGGCCAGGCCGGTGCAATCCGTCACGGTATCACCCGTGCACTGATGGACTACGACGAAACCCTGCGTAGCGCTCTGCGCAAAGCTGGCTTCGTTACCCGCGACGCTCGTGAAGTTGAGCGTAAGAAAGTGGGTCTGCGTAAAGCACGTAAGCGTCCTCAGTACTCCAAGCGTTAATTTCGCTTCGGCGTTCAAAAAAAGCCCGGTTCCTGGTGGAACCGGGCTTTTTTTATGTCTTGAATAACTATGCTGTTCTTTACTGTGACAACTTGCCGCATAGACGCAGGTCAAGAGGTACAAGGGATTGCGCGGTGGCAGAAGGCTAATCACCTTGTCAGAGAAGGGTCTTTTCATTACCATGCGGCAAATTTTTAGCAGTTCAGCAAATATTTTTAGCAGGTCAGAAATTACATAGTAGATGCCTGTTGTAACAGGCCATAAAGCTGATGGGAGAGGACTGAATGAGCAATGACGGCGTCAATGCAGGCCGGCGTCGCTTCCTCGTAGCAGCCACATCTGTTGTGGGTGCTGCAGGAGCGGTGGGGGCTGCGGTCCCGTTTGTGGGGTCATGGTTCCCCAGTGCCAAGGCGAAAGCCGCAGGTGCACCGGTGAAGGTCAATATCGCCAAGGTAGAGCCAGGTCAGCAGATGATTGCTGAGTGGCGTGGCCAGCCGGTCTTCATCGTCCGCCGCACCGAGGAGATCCTTGGTAACCTCAAGAAGATCACCGGCGACCTCTCCGACCCTGAGTCCAAGGCATCGGTTCAACCCACCTACGTCAACCCGGAAAACCGTGCGATCAAGCCGGAGATCCTGGTGCTGGTCGGTCTGTGCACCCACTTGGGCTGCTCGCCAACCTTCCGTCCTGAAGTCGCCCCGGTCGACCTGGGTCCCAAGTGGGTCGGCGGTTATTTCTGCCCGTGCCACGGTTCCCACTACGACCTGGCTGGCCGCGTCTACAAGTCCCAGCCGGCGCCGCTCAATCTGCCAGTGCCGCCGCACTCTTATGAGTCGGACGACATCATTGTCGTCGGCGTCGATCAGGAGAACGCGTGATGAGTAAGTTCATGGATTGGGTTGACGCCCGCTTCCCAGCGACCAAGATGTGGGAAGACCATCTCAGCAAGTATTACGCACCGAAGAACTTCAACTTCTTCTACTTTTTCGGCTCCCTGGCACTGCTGGTGCTGGTCAACCAGATCGTCACTGGCGTCTGGCTGACCATGAGCTTCACGCCGTCGGCCGAAGAGGCATTCGCCTCGGTCGAGTACATCATGCGTGACGTCGAGTACGGCTGGATCCTGCGTTATCTGCACTCCACCGGCGCTTCGGCGTTCTTCATCGTCGTCTACCTGCACATGTTCCGCGGTCTGCTGTACGGCTCGTACCAGAAGCCACGTGAGCTGGTCTGGGTGTTCGGCATGCTGATCTACCTGGCGCTGATGGCCGAAGCCTTCATGGGCTACCTGCTGCCATGGGGCCAGATGTCGTACTGGGGTGCCCAGGTGATCATCTCGCTGTTCGGTGCCATTCCGGTGATCGGCGATGACCTGACCCAATGGATCCGTGGTGACTACCTGATCTCCGGCATCACCCTGAACCGCTTCTTCGCCCTGCACGTTGTGGCCCTGCCGATCGTGATTCTCGGTCTGGTGGTGCTGCACATCCTGGCGCTGCACGAAGTGGGTTCGAACAACCCGGATGGCGTCGATATCAAGAAGCACAAGGACGAGAACGGTGTGCCGCTCGATGGCATCGCCTTCCACCCTTACTACACCGTCAAGGATATCGTCGGCGTCGTCGTGTTCCTCTTCGTGTTCTGTGCAGTGGTGTTCTTCTTCCCGGAAATGGGCGGTTACTTCCTGGAAAAACCGAACTTCGAGCAGGCTAACGCCTTCAAGACCCCTGAGCACATTGCCCCGGTCTGGTACTTCACTCCGTTCTACGCGATCCTGCGGGCGGTTCCGGACAAGCTCCTCGGCGTTATCGCCATGGGCGCCGCGATTGCCGTGCTGTTCGTCCTGCCGTGGCTCGACCGCAGTCCGGTCAAGTCCATGCGCTACAAGGGCTGGATGAGCAAGATCTGGCTGCTGGTGTTCTGCATCTCGTTCGTGATCCTCGGTGTGCTCGGCGTACTGGCTCCGACCCCGGGCCGCACGCTGCTGTCGCAGGTATGCACCTTCCTGTATTTCGCCTACTTCCTTCTGATGCCGTTCTACACCCGGCTCGAGAAGACCAAACCGGTTCCGGAAAGGGTGACTGGCTGATGAAAAAGCTATTTGCAGTATTGATTCTGGCAGTGATGCCCTCGTTGACCTTCGCGGCCGAAACCGGCGTGGTGCTGGACAAGGTTGATATCGATCTGACCGACAAGGCCGCCATGCAGGACGGCGCGCGCACCTTTGCCAACTATTGCATGGGTTGCCACAGCGCCAAGTTCCAGCGTTATGAGCGGGTGGCTGACGACCTGGGTATCCCTCACGAGCTGATGCTCGAGAAGCTGGTGTTCACCGGTGCCAAGATTGGTGACCACATGAAGATCGGCATGAAGCCTGAAGACGCCAAGACCTGGTTTGGCGCCGCGCCGCCTGACCTGACCCTGGTTGCCCGGGTGCGTGGCACCGACTGGCTGTACAGCTACCTGCGCAGCTTCTACGAAGACAAGTCGCGTCCGTACGGGGTGAACAACAAGATTTTCCCGAACGTCGGCATGCCTAACGTGCTGGTCGGCCTGCAAGGCAACCAGGTCATTGGCTGCAAACAGGTGCAGACTGTCGTCGACGGCAAGAAGCAATTCGACCCGCTGACAGGGTCGCCATTGACCCATGAAGCATGTGACCAGCTGACCGTGGAGCCGAAATCCGGTACCCTGACCGCAGAGCAGTTCGACGAGAAGGTCAAGAACCTGGTGACCTTCCTGGCCTATTCGGCCAACCCGGTCAAACTGGAAAGTCAGCGCATCGGTACTTACGTGCTGCTGTACCTGGCCTTCTTCTTCATATTCGCTTATCTGCTCAAGCGCGAATACTGGAAGGACGTGCACTGATCACGCAGTAGTTTCTGGTAGTTGAACGCGCCCTGGGGGGCCTCTGGATAACGGAGGTTCCCGCAGGGCGCGTTTGCATTTGCAGCTTCTATAATTTCATCTGCGAGGAGGACCACTATGGGCGTGACCAACCGGTTAGCCTGCTACTCCGACCCCGCTGACCATTATTCTCATCGGGTGCGCATCGTTCTCGCCGAGAAGGGTGTCAGCGTCGAGATCATCAATGTCGATCCCGGACGCTTGCCGCCCAAGCTGGTCGAAGTGAACCCCTATGGCGGCGTGCCGACCCTGGTCGATCGTGACCTGGCGCTGTACGAGTCGACGGTGGTGATGGAATACCTCGACGAACGTTACCCGCACCCGCCGTTGTTGCCGGTTTATCCGGTGGCCCGGGCCAACAGCCGGCTGTTGATTCATCGTATCCAGCGCGACTGGTGTGCGCTGGTTGACCTGATCCTCGATCCGCGCAGCAAGGAAGCCGCTCGCGTCCAGGCCCGTAAAGAATTGCGTGAAAGCCTGACCGGCGTGTCGCCATTGTTTGCCGACAAGCCGTGTTTCCTCAGTGAGGAGCAAAGTCTGGTTGATTGTTGTCTACTGCCCATACTCTGGCGCTTGCCAGTGTTGGGTATTGAACTGCCGCGGCCGGCCAAGCCGTTGCTCGATTACATGGAGCGACAGTTTGCCCGCGAAGCTTTCCAGGCAAGCCTGTCCGCTGCTGAACGTGAAATGCGCTAGGTTTTAAGGAGCTGTCGATGAACTCCAGTCGCCCCTATTTGGTACGTGCACTCTATGAGTGGATCGTGGATAACGACTGCACCCCGCACATGCTGGTCAACGCCGAGTACCCAAAGGTGCAGGTGCCCCAGGGCTTCGCCAGTGATGGTCAGATCGTCCTGAACATCTCACCCAGTGCCGTACGTCACCTGCACATGGATAACGACGCTGTGAGCTTCGAGGGGCGCTTTGGTGGCGTTGCCCATACCCTGTTCGTGCCTGCGGGTGCGATTCTCGGTATTTATGCCCGGGAAAATGGTCAGGGCATGGTCTTCGAGCTTGAACCGCCGGTGTTTGACGACGAAGAAGAGGAAGACGACGACATCGTTGAGCCGGATGACGATGGCCCGCCTACTGGCGGCCAGCCGCCACGGCCAAGCGGGCGTCCGAGCCTGAAGGTGGTGAAGTAACAAAAAAGGCGATCCTGGTGGATCGCCTTTTTTGTATGCGTAATTCGCGTTACAGCTCGGTGATGGTGCGAACCTGGTCCTTGTTGACGCGGGTTACTTTGCCATCCAGCTGTTCGAACTCGTAGAAGCCGGAGCTGCGTTCAAAGCGAGGAGCATCGACTGCCTGGAACTCGCGGCCGTCGTTGAGGGTGATCAGGCTAGGGCTGGAGCAGCCGGCCAGGGTGGCGAAGGCGCCGATCAGAAGGGTCGACAGCAGGCCGTTTTTCATGGGGATTTCCTTGGGAGTTATCGCGGGGCAAGCCCGCTCCCACTGTAGGAGCGGGCTTGCCCCGCGATGGATTTAAATCAGTCGATGTACTCGAACAGCTTGACGATCTTCTGCACGCCCGACACGCCCTGCACCAGATTGGTGGCGCGGGTGGCTTCCTGTTGGGTCAGCAGGCCGAGCATGTAAACAATGCCGTTCTCGGTGATCACCTTGATGCGCGAACCGGGAATGCTGCTGTCGGTGAGCATCTGCGCCTTGATCTTGGTGGTCAGCCAGGCGTCGTTGTTGCGCGCCAGGATCGAGGAGGGCGGCAGTACCTGCAGTTCGTTATGCACCTTTTTCACCCGCTGGACCTGGCCTGCGGCCTGTTCGGCCATGCTCTTGAGGTCGGCGCGCGGGGTTTGCCCGGCGAGCAGGACGATACCGTTGAAGCTGCTGACAACGATGTGCGAGTTCTTGTCCAGATCAGGACTTGCCTTGGCAACGTTGACCGCTACCTTGGTCTCGATCAGCGAGTCATCGATCTTGCTGCCGAAGGTGCGGGTGCCGCGGTCATCTTCGATCGGCTTGTCGCGGGTGGCGGTGAGAACCGAGCTGCAGCCGCTAAGGCTCAGGCACAGGGTCAGGGCCATCAGGCCGATGCGTTTAGGGGTCATTCTTCACTCCCGAACAATTGGCTGTCGATCAGATCGCAGAGGCAGTGGATCGCCAGCAGGTGGACTTCCTGGATACGTGCGGTGACGTTGGCCGGAACGCGAATCTCGACGTCTTCAGGCAGCAACAGCGAGGCCATGCCGCCGCCGTCGCGTCCGGTCAGAGCTACGACAATCATTTCGCGATCATGTGCGGCCTGGATCGCCTGAATTATGTTTGCCGAGTTACCGCTGGTCGAAATTGCCAGCAGAACGTCACCGGGTTGACCCAGGGCGCGGATCTGCTTGGAGAAAATTTCGTTGTAGCTGTAGTCGTTGGCAATCGAGGTGATGGTCGAGGTGTCAGTGGTCAGGGCGATGGCTGGCAGGCTCGGGCGTTCACGCTCGAAGCGGTTGAGCAGTTCGGAGGAGAAGTGCTGGGCATCGCCGGCCGAGCCGCCGTTGCCGCAAGCGAGCATCTTGCCCTCGTTGAGCAGCGCGTTGACCATGACCTGACTGGCTTGCTCGATGTGCGGTGCAAGGACTTCCATCGCCTGTTGCTTGGTGTTGATGCTGGCCTGGAAAAGCTGGCGAATTCGGGATTGCATGTCCATCAGTGAGACCTTAAGTAGGGCGGCTGGCCGGGCGTGTCGGGAGTGTACAGAAAAGGTCCCGGCACATGACTGTGCAGCCCGCGAAGCAAAGAGCAAAAAAGTTGTAAGGGTAAACGTGCAGGGGCAGGGCGGGCTCAGCATCCAAAGGCGTTTTTCAGCCATTGCAGCGCTTGGCCCGAGTGGCCTCTGCCTTGCACAGCGATCACATCGAAACGGCAGGGATGGTTGGCCCAGCGTGTTTCCTTGTGCAGAAAAGACTCGGCGGCTAGCACCAGTTTGTCCTGCTTGCGCCCGTCGATACTGCCGAGCGCGCCGCCAAAGTCCGCATGCAACCGATAGCGAACTTCGACGAATACTACTGTATCGCTGTCGAGCATGACCAGATCAAGCTCGCCACGTTTGCATCTCCAGTTCTGCGCCAACAGGCGCAGGCCTTGCCCTTGAAGGTACTCAAGGGCGTGCCGCTCGGCGGCCTGGCCTGCGTGTTGGCGTGAACTGTCGGGCATCAGCGTGGGGTATCAGGCAGGCGTACGATCTGTCCGCCAGAGAACTCGGCCCACGGCAGCTGACGCTCGATGCGCTGGTTCGGGTTCATGCTCAGGCTGCCGGAGAAGCCTTCGATACGGTTGTCCGGCAGAGCCTTGAGCTGGCCCAGGCGTGGCGCCAGGCTGTAGGCGTCGATACCCATGGCGTACAGGCGGCCGAGGCTGCCGTTGGCTTGTGGCCACTGGCTGACGACCTGCTGGCGCAGGGCGTTGTTGGTGTCGAGCAGCCACGGGGTTTCGCAGAAGCGGATGCCGTTCATGTCGTTGTACTGGTTGACGTCACCGCTGGCGCTGTACAAGTGCGAAGTGGCATAGACCGGCACGTCACCCGCGTACTGGAAGTTCAGGGTCGGCTTGATCTGCTGGCCTTGCTGCGGAGTGGCGGCGAGGAAGATGAAGTCGATGTCCTGACGACGCGACGGCTGCGCCGAGACGTTGCCGCCGACGGTGTTCTGCAGACTCTTGGCGCGGCCTTCGCTCTGGCGCAGTTGGAACAGATCGGCGATCTGCTGGGCCAGTGCTACCGGTTGGTCTACGTGTTCGGCGGCAAGCAGGGTGCCGCCCTTGGCTTCCCAGTCCTGGCGGAATGCCTTGAGGACGCGATCGCCCCATTCGCCGCGAGGGACCAGGGCTACGGCGCGAACCATGCCGTCGGCGTGGGCGCGGCGCGAGACTTCGCGGGCTTCGTCTTCGGCAGCCAGGCCGAACTGGAACAGTTGCGCCGGGCCGCTCTGGCCGGCATCGCTGTAATTCAGGGCCAGGGTGGTGATTGGCAGTTGCGGGCGTGCGGCCAGTTGCTTGACCAGTGGTTTTTCCAGCGGGCCAACAACCAGTTGCACGCCGGCGGCCTGGGCCTGGCGGTAGAAATCATCCAGTGAGGTTATGCGCGAGCTGTCGAATACTTCGACGCGCAGGTGGCTTCTGTCCGGCTTGCTGGGCCTGGAAGTGCGCAGCCATGAAGCCGTCGCGCAAGGCGCGGGCAACACCGGCCAGCTGACCTTCTTGTGGCAGCAGCAGGGCGATTTTGGTCAGTGGCTGGCTGGCCATTTCCTTGAGCTTGACCAGCGCCAGTGGCAATTGCAGGGCGGCCGGGTGCTCAGGGTGCTGGCTGCGCCAGGTCTCGATGGCGGCCTGTTGCTGTTCCAGGGTGCCGGCGCTTTTTACTGCCAGGGCCAGGCTGGCCCAGCCGGCGAGGGTGCTATCGCCAGTGCTGGCGCTTTGCAGTTGATCGCTGGGCAGCGCTGCAACCAGGTTCCAGATGGCATTCTGGTTGTCGCTGGCGGCGTTGCCGCTGAGCAGCGGCGCCAGGTCGACACGGGCTTGCGCCGCGGCCAGGCTCTGGCCATTGGCTTCCAGCACCTTGGCCTGAACGCTGCGAGTGCGGCGCTGCTGTTCGTCCGGCAGTTCACCCAGACGTGCCAGGCTTGGATGGCTCAGGGCGGTCAGCGCGGCTTTGGGCTGGTTGCGGCTCATGGCCAGTTCCGCGCTCAGTGTGCTGGCGAAGATCTGTTGGGCTGGTTTGAGTTGCTCGACCGGTACCTGCTCGAGAATGCGTGCGGCGCGCACGTTGTCTTTTTGCTGGTAAGCCAGGTTGGCCGCGCTCAGGCGTAGCAGGGCGGCCTCTTCTGGTGTCTTGCTGGTGGTGGCCTGTTCAAGCAGTTGCTCGATGCTGGCGTCCGGGGTGCGCGGCAGTTCGCCGAGGCTCGACGAAGGCGAGCTGGCGCAGGCTGCCAGCAGGGCGGCGAGGCAAAGGGCTGTGAACAGCCGCAGGCAAGCGATCATGTAAGGGTCCTGTTACTCGATCAAATTAACTGGCAATTGTACCCAAGCACTGGCCGGGGCGCGATGTTGCTGGCGTTAATCCTTCAATATAGGTGCTGGAACGTGCCTTGCAGGCTGCGCAGGTTACGCATTGTTGCCGTCAGTCGGGCTACAATGGCGCTTTGTTCAACACGACAGGTGTGTGCTGTGACTGATGTTCCAGGGGCTTCCCATTCCACTGCTGGCACGCTTTACGTGGTGGCCACGCCCATCGGCAACCTGGATGACATGAGCGCGCGGGCGCTGAAAGTACTCAGTGATGTGGCCCTGATCGCCGCGGAAGACACGCGTCATTCCATTCGTTTGTTGCAACACTTCGGTATCAATACCCCCTTGGCGGCCTGTCACGAGCACAACGAGCGGGAGGAGGGCAGTCGCTTTCTTACGCGCCTGCTGGCTGGCGATAACGTCGCGCTGATCTCCGATGCCGGTACGCCGTTGATCTCGGACCCTGGTTACCACCTGGTGCGCCAGGCGCGCGCCGCTGGGGTCGCAGTAGTACCGGTGCCCGGTGCCTGTGCCTTGATTGCAGCCCTGTCGGCTGCGGGTCTGCCGTCTGACCGCTTCATCTTTGAAGGCTTTCTGCCGGCCAAGGCGGTCGGACGCAAGGCGCGCCTGAGTCAGGTCAAGGAAGAGCCGCGTACCCTGATCTTCTACGAGGCGCCGCACCGGATTCTCGAATGCCTGCAGGATATGGAGGCAGTGTTTGGTGCCGAGCGTCCTGCATTGCTTGCGCGCGAACTGACCAAGACCTTTGAAACCCTCAAAGGGTTGCCGCTGGGCGAGCTGCGTGCTTTTGTCGAGGCTGACAGTAATCAGCAGCGCGGTGAATGTGTGGTGCTGGTGGCCGGCTGGACTGCGCCGGAAGATGAGCAGGCCGTGAGCAGCGAGGCCATGCGCGTGCTCGACCTGCTGCTGGCAGAGATGCCGCTCAAGCGGGCCGCAGCCCTGGCGGCGGAAATTACCGGCGTGCGCAAGAATGTGTTGTATCAGGCGGCTCTGGAAAAACAGAAAGACAAATAGTGGCTTGGTGCTACGATTTGTTTTATCGCTTGTTCTTGAGCGTCTCTGCCGTTAACCTTTGCGGCGGAGAGTCGATCGGACAGTCGCTGCCTTCTTTTGTTCCGCAAAAGAGGGGGGAGGAAAGTCCGGGCTCCATAGGGCAGAGTGCCAGGTAACGCCTGGGAGGCGCGAGCCTACGGAAAGTGCCACAGAAAACAACCGCCTAAGCACTTCGGTGCCGGTAAGGGTGAAAAGGTGCGGTAAGAGCGCACCGCACGACTGGCAACAGTTCGTGGCTAGGTAAACCCCACTCGGAGCAAGACCAAATAGGGTTCCATATGGCGCGGCCCGCGTTGGAACCGGGTAGGTTGCTAGAGGCGTCCAGTGATGGCCGTCGTAGAGGAATGACTGTCCTCGACAAAACCCGGCTTACAGATCGACTCTCCACCTCTTCCCCCTCCTGCTTGAATCGATAGCAGATGTGTCTTGGTAATACCAAAAAAATCTTACTCTTAATAAATCACTTTAACTTCGGGCTCTATTTGCCTGAGTGAGTTTGATTTTTTTTGTCAAAAACCTCTCCGATTTGTCCTTTCATCTTCCTTCCATGCGCTAAATCTCCGATCTGTAAGGGATTTCCTTATAAGCGTGCCTTGACGGTGTGGTAGGCGGATTCCTATAGTGTGCGCAAGTGGCAGAAAGTGGCATGAAGTGGGTTTTCTGATCACAAAAAAGCTAACAAGTGGGGAATCGCAGCCGTGTTCCGCGGAGCCAACGCTATCAACCTCGACGCAAAGGGCCGTCTCGCAATGCCGAGCCGGTACCGTGACGAGCTCGATTCGCGTAGTTCCGGGCAGTTGATCGTGACTATCGATGCAGTAGACCCCTGCTTGTGTGTATACCCGCTCGATGAGTGGGAACTGATTGAAGCCAAGTTACGCGCCTTGCCGTCATTGCGTGAAGAGAACCGTCGCCTCCAGCGTTTGCTGATCGGCAATGCGGTGGATCTGGAGCTTGATGGCAGTGGTCGTTTCCTGGTGCCTCCACGTTTGCGCGAATACGCCAAGCTCGACAAGAAGGCGATGCTGGTGGGGCAACTGAACAAATTTCAGCTGTGGGACGAGGACGCCTGGAACGCAGTTTCGGCAGCCGACCTTGCAGCTATCCAACAACCGGGCGCCATGCCTGATGAACTGCGTGATTTGATCCTGTGACTATAGATAGCGGCTTTAACCACATCACCGTACTGCTTGACGAAGCCGTCGAGGCTCTCGCCGTACGCGCCGATGGCTGCTATCTGGATGGCACTTTCGGGCGCGGCGGGCACAGCCGCTTGATACTCAGCAAGCTCGGGCCGCAAGGACGGTTGCTGGGTTTTGACAAAGATCCTCAAGCGATTGCCACCGGGCAAGCGCTGGCGGCCGAAGACGGCCGCTTTGTCATTGTGCAGCGCAGTTTTGCCGAGCTGGGTGATGAAGTCGCGCAGCGTGGGCTGGCCGGTAAAGTCAGCGGCATTTTGATGGATCTCGGCGTTTCTTCGCCACAGCTCGATGACCCGGAGCGCGGTTTCAGCTTTCTCAACGACGGTCCGCTGGATATGCGCATGGACCCGTCGCGCGGCATCAGCGCTGCCGAGTTTATCGCCACCGCCCCGGCCGAAGAGATCGCCCGGGTGTTCAAGGAATATGGCGAAGAGCGTTTTGCCAAGCGCATGGCCAATGCTGTCGTCGCGCGCCGCGAAATCCAGCCTTTTGAACGCACTGCCGACCTGGCTGAAGTGCTCAAGGTTGCCAACCCTGCCTGGGAAAAGGGCAAGAACCCGGCAACCCGTGCCTTCCAGGGGCTGCGCATTCACGTCAATAACGAACTGGGTGACCTGGAAGCCGGTCTGGAAGCCGCGCTCGAGGCCCTGGACGTCGGCGGCCGTCTGGTGGTGATCAGCTTCCACTCCCTGGAAGACCGCATCGTCAAACTGTTCATGCGCAAGCTGGTCAAGGGTGAAGCCGACAACCTGCCACGCAACCTGCCTGTGCAGCACAAGCATTTCGAGCCGAAGATCAAGCTGATCGGCAAGGCGCAATTCGCCTCCGAAGCCGAGCTCAAGGCCAACCCACGTTCGCGCAGTGCCGTTATGCGCGTTGCCGAGAAACTGCGGTGAGCCGCTTGTTCGCCAAGCCTTTGCCAGGCGGAAGCTTCCTGATGCTTCTGCTGTTCATTGCCGTGCTCGTTTCTTCGGTGGCGGTGTCGTACAGCGCGCACTGGAACCGTCAGTTGCTCAACACCCTTTACGGTGAACTCAGCGAGCGTGACAAGGCCCAGGCCGAGTGGGGCCGGTTGATCCTTGAGCAAAGCACCTGGACCGCGCACAGTCGTATCGAGAACCTGGCCAGCGAACAACTGAAGATGCGCATTCCGGCCGCCGACGAAGTACGGATGGTGGCGCCATGATGAAACTCGAAGGCGCACTCTACCCGTGGCGGTTTCGCGTGGTCATCGCCTTGCTGGCCGTCATGGTCGGTGCGATTGCATGGCGCATCATCGACCTGCAGGTGGTTGACCGTGACTTCCTTAAAGGTCAAGGCGATGCCCGCAGCTTGCGCCATATCCCGATTCCTGCACACCGCGGGCTCATTACCGACCGCAACGGTGAACCGCTGGCGGTCAGTACCCCGGTCACCACCCTGTGGGCCAACCCCAAGGAAATGCAGGCTTACAAGGAACGCTGGCCGGCCCTGGCCGTTGCGCTCAAGCAAAATCCACAGCAGCTGACCCAGCGTCTGGAACAACAGGCCAACAAAGAATTCATTTATCTGGTCCGCGGCCTGACCCCGGAACAGGGGCAGGTGGTACTTGATCTGAAGGTTCCTGGTGTCTACGGCATCGAGGAATTTCGTCGTTTCTACCCGGCCGGCGATGTCGCCGCGCACATGGTCGGCTTTACCGATCTCGATGACCACGGTCGCGAAGGGGTGGAGCTGGCCTACGATGAGTGGCTGGCCGGCGTGCCCGGCAAGCGCCAGGTCATCAAGGACCGGCGTGGCCGGCTGATCAAAGACATCCAGGTAACCAAAAACGCCAAGGCCGGAAAAGACCTTGGCGTTGTCCATCGACCTGCGCCTGCAATATCTGGCGACCCGTGAGCTGCGCAACGCGATTGCCGAGCAGGAAGCCAAGGCCGGTAGCCTGGTGATTCTCGATGTGAAAACCGGTGAAGTGCTGGCCATGGTCAACCAGCCCACCTACAACCCCAACAACCGCCGCAGTATGTTCCCGGCCGCCATGCGTAACCGCGCGATCATCGACGTGTTCGAGCCAGGTTCCACGGTCAAGCCGCTGTCGATGAGTGCTGCGCTGCAGAGCGGGCGCTGGAAGCCGACCGACAAGGTCGAGGTTTATCCAGGCACCTTGCAGCTGGGGCGTTACACCATTCGTGACGTGTCCAAGAGCGAAGGCCCGATCCTCGACCTGACCGGCATTCTGATCAACTCCAGTAACGTCGGCATGAGCAAGATCGCCTTCGATATCGGCGGCGAATCCATTTACCGGGTGATGTCCCAGCTCGGTCTGGGCCAGTACACCGGCCTGGGCTTCCCAGGTGAGCGGGTCGGTAACCTGCCGAACCATCGTGAGTGGCGCAAGGCGGAAACCGCGACCCTGTCCTACGGCTACGGCCTGTCGGTGACCGCGCTGCAGCTGGTGCATGCCTACGCTGCGCTGGCCAACGACGGCAAGATGGTGCCGTTGAGCATCCTCAAGGTCGACAAAACCCCGGAATCCACCCAGGTGGTGCCGGTAGAAGTCGCCAAGACCATCCAGGGCATGGTCCAGCAGGTTATTGAAGCGCCGCGCGGCGTGTTCCGTGCCCAGGTGCCGTTCTATCACGTCGGTGGCAAAAGTGGTACGGCGCGTAAAGCCACGATCGGCTCCAAGGGTTACACCGAGAATTCCTACCGCTCACTGTTTGCCGGTTTCGGTCCGATGAGCGACCCGCGTTATGCCGTGGTGGTGGTCATCGACGAGCCGAGCAAAGGCGGCTACTTCGGTGGTCTGGTTTCGGCGCCGGTATTCAGCAAGGTCATGTCCGGCACGTTGCGCCTGATGAACATTCCGCCGGATAACCTTCCGCCGCCGGTTCCACAGCAGCAGGTTGATGCTGCGACCGCCAAAGGAGGGCGCGGTTGATGACAATGCCATTGAGTAAGCTTTTCGCCCAGGCCAGCCGCGATCCGTTGATCCGCGAGCTGACTCTGGACAGCCGTAAAGTCCGTCCGGGTGACCTGTTCCTGGCGGTGCCCGGTGCGCAGGTCGATGGTCGCGATCACATTGCCGATGCGCTCAAGCGCGGGGCGGCAGCTGTGGCCTATGAGGCGCAAGGCGCGACCGTGTTGCCGATTACCGAAGTGCCGCTGATTCCGGTCAAGGGCCTGATTGCCCAGCTGTCGGATATTGCCGGGCGCTTTTATGGCGAGCCGAGCCGTCAACTGGATCTGGTCGGTGTCACCGGTACCAACGGCAAGACCAGCGTCACTCAGCTGGTGGCCCAGGCCCTGGACAAACTCGGCCAGCGCTGTGGCCTGATCGGCACTCTGGGCACGGGTTTCTATGGCGAGCTGCAAAGCGGTCGCCTGACCACGCCGGATCCGATTGCCGTGCAGGCGACCTTGAATGATCTGAAGAAGGGCGGGGCGAAAGCCGTCGCCATGGAAGTTTCTTCCCACGCCCTGGATCAGGGCCGGGTTGCAGCGCTGGAATTCGACATCGCGGTAATGACCAACCTGTCGCGCGATCACCTGGACTATCACGGCAGCATGCAGGCCTACGAAGACGCCAAGGCACGTCTGTTCGCTTGGCCGAACCTGTGTTGCCGGGTGGTCAATCTGGATGATGACTTCGGTCGTCGGCTGGCGGCCGAGAAGGGCGAGTCGCGACTGATTAGCTACAGCCTCAAGGACAGCGCCGCTTCGCTGTACTGCCGCGAAGCGCATTTTGACGATGATGGTGTGCGTGCAGTGATCGTCACTGCCCAAGGCGAGCATTCCTTGCGCAGCCGCCTGCTTGGCCGCTTCAACCTGAGCAACATGCTGGCGGCGGTCGGTACCCTGATGGCGCTGGACTATGCGCTGGATGAAATTCTCGCCGTCACCCCTGCGCTGGAGGGCCCGATCGGCCGTATGCAGCGCCTGGGCGGTGGCAGCAAACCGCTGGTGGTGGTCGATTACGCCCACACTCCTGATGCCCTGGAGCAAGTGCTGCAGGCCTTGCGCCCGCACGCCAAAGGACAGCTCCTGTGCCTGTTCGGCTGCGGTGGCGATCGTGATCGTGGCAAGCGTCCGTTGATGGCCGAAGTGGCCGAGCGCCTTGCCGACCGTGTGCTGGTCACCGACGACAACCCACGTAGCGAAGACCCGCAGCAGATCTTTGCTGATATCCGTCCAGGTTTCGCCAAGGCCGATGCGGTCGAGTTCGTCGCCGGGCGTGGTACTGCCATTGCCCAGTTGATTGCCAGCGCCGGTGTTGATGATGTCATCGTCCTGGCTGGCAAAGGCCACGAGGACTATCAGGAAATCAACGGTCAGCGTCACGACTTTTCCGACCTGGTTGAAGCCGAGAAAGCACTCGCAGTCTGGGAGGCCCCTCATGCTTAAACCATTGACCCTCAGCCAGTTGACCGCGCCGCTGCAAGGCCGTCTGCTGGGAGCTGATGCCAGCTTCAGTGGCGTCAGCATCGACAGTCGCGCAATCGTTGCCGGGCAACTGTTTGTCGCCTTGGCCGGTCCGCGCTTTGACGGTCACGACTACCTCAATGAAGTACAGGCCAAGGGCGCTGTTGCTGCCTTGGTCGAACGAGAAGTGCCTGGTACCAGCCTGCCGCAGTTGCTGGTTGCCGATTGCCGCCAGGCTTTGGGCCAGCTGGGTGCGCTGAACCGTGCCGCGTTCGACAAGCCTGTCGCCGCCATCACCGGCTCCAGCGGCAAGACCACGGTCAAGGAAATGCTCGCCAGCATCCTGCGCACCCGCGGTCCGGTCCTGGCCACGCGTGGCAACCTGAACAACGACCTCGGCGCTCCGCTGACGCTGCTCGAAATTGCCCCGGAACACACCGCGGCGGTCATCGAGCTGGGTGCCTCGCGCATTGGCGAGATTGCCTACACCGTTGCTCTGACCAAGCCACAAGTGGCGTTGATCAACAATGCCGGCACTGCGCATGTCGGCGAGTTCGGCGGCCCGGAGAAGATTGTCGAAGCCAAGGGCGAGATCCTCGAAGGTTTGGGTCAGGATGGCGTGGCAGTATTGAACCTTGATGACAAGGCCTTCGGCATCTGGAAACAGCGCGCCGGTAATCGCCAAGTGCTGACTTTCGCGTTGAACAACGCTGGCGCAGATTTCCATGCCGCTGATCTCGCTCAGGATGAGCGCGGTTGCCCGTCTTTCGACCTGCACAGTCCATTGGGTGTGGCGCGGGTCCAGCTCAATCTGCTCGGTACCCATAACGTCAGCAACGCGCTGGCCGCCGCTGCTGCCGCACATGCCTTTGGTCTGACGCTGGACGGAATCGTCCAGGGCTTGAATACCGTGCAACCGGTCAAGGGCCGCACTGTCGTACAGATGGCGCCGAACGGCGTACGGGTGATTGACGACACTTACAATGCAAACCCCACCTCCATGTGCGCTGCCGTTGATATACTCGCCGGCTTTTCCGGACGCACCGTCCTGGTGCTCGGGGATATCGGCGAATTGGGCCAGTGGGCTGAGGAAGGGCATCGGCAGGTAGGCGACTACGCCAAAGATAAAGTATCGGCGCTGTATGCGGTGGGGCCGAACATGGCTCACGCAGTGGCAGCGTTTGGCGCCAATGCCCGACATTTCGCTAATCAAGCTGACCTGATCGACGCCGTTCGCGGCGAGCAGGCCACCAACACCACTATTTTGATCAAGGGTTCGCGCAGCGCTGCGATGGAAAACGTCGTGGCGGCTTTGTGCGGTTCCAGCGGGGAGAAACATTAATGCTGCTGCTGCTGGCTGAGTATCTGCAACAGTTCTACAAAGGCTTCGCGGTCTTTCAGTACCTGTCCCTGCGCGGGATTCTGGGTGTACTGACCGCGTTGTCGCTGGCCCTGTGGTTGGGCCCCTGGATGATTCGTACCCTGCAGATTCGCCAGATCGGTCAAGCGGTTCGTAACGACGGCCCGCAATCGCACCTGTCCAAATCCGGCACCCCGACCATGGGCGGCGCCCTGATTCTTTCGGCTATCGGTATCAGCACCTTGCTGTGGGCCGACCTGAGCAACCGTTATGTCTGGGTAGTGCTGATCGTTACCTTGCTGTTCGGCGCCATCGGCTGGGTCGATGACTACCGCAAGGTGATCGAGAAGAACTCGCGTGGCCTGCCAAGCCGCTGGAAGTATTTCTGGCAGTCGGTGTTCGGCCTGGGCGCGGCGATCTTCCTGTACATGACTGCTCCGAGCAGCGTCGAGACCACGCTGATCGTGCCGATGCTCAAGGATGTCACCATTCCGCTGGGTATCGGCTTTGTGGTGCTGACCTACTTCGTCATCGTCGGTTCGAGCAACGCGGTGAACCTGACCGACGGCCTCGATGGTCTGGCAATCATGCCAACGGTCATGGTCGGCGGCGCCCTGGGTATCTTCTGCTACCTGTCGGGCAACGTGAAATTCGCCGAATACCTGCTGATTCCTTACGTGCCGGGCGCCGGTGAGCTGATCGTATTCTGCGGCGCGCTGATCGGCGCCGGACTGGGCTTCCTCTGGTTCAACACCTATCCGGCCCAGGTGTTCATGGGCGACGTCGGTGCCCTGGCACTGGGTGCGGCGCTGGGCACCATCGCGGTCATCGTGCGTCAGGAAATCGTCCTGTTCATCATGGGCGGCGTGTTCGTCATGGAGACCCTGTCGGTGGTGATCCAGGTGGCTTCGTTCAAGCTGACCGGCAAGCGTGTGTTCCGCATGGCCCCGATCCACCACCACTTTGAACTCAAGGGTTGGCCCGAGCCGCGGGTGATCGTCCGTTTCTGGATTATCACCGTGATTCTGGTGCTGATCGGCCTTGCCACCCTGAAACTGAGGTAGAAACGCGTGTCACTGATCGCTTCTGACCACTTCCGCATCGTTGTCGGCCTCGGCAAGAGCGGCATGTCCCTGGTTCGCTTCCTGGCGAGCCGGGGCGTTGCCTTTGCGGTCGCCGACACCCGTGAACAACCACCGGAACTGGAAACCCTGCGCCGCGATTACCCGCAGGTGGAAGTGCGCTGTGGCGAGCTGGATGTAGAGTTTCTCTGCCGCGCCGACGAACTGTATGTCAGCCCTGGCCTGGCCCTGGCCACACCGGCGCTGCAGCAGGCCGCTGCTCGTGGCGTGAAGCTGTCCGGTGATATCGAGCTGTTTGCCCGTAATGCCAAGGCGCCGATCATCGCCATCAGCGGTTCCAACGCGAAAAGCACGGTGACCACGCTGGTCGGCGAAATGGCGGCAGCGGCCGGTAAGCGCGTGGCTGTCGGCGGCAACCTCGGTACCCCGGCGCTGGATCTGCTCAGTGACGACGTTGAGCTGTATGTGATGGAGCTGTCGAGTTTCCAGCTGGAAACCACCGACCAGCTCAATGCTGAAGTCGCCACCGTGCTCAATGTCAGCGAAGACCATATGGACCGCTACAGCGGCCTGCCGGCCTATCACCTGGCCAAGCACCGGATCTTCCGTGGCGCGCGGCAAGTGGTGGTCAACCGTCAGGACGCCCTGAGCCGCCCGTTGCTGGCCGAGAACCAGCCGGTGTGGACCTTCGGTCTGAACACGCCTGACTTCAAGGCCTTTGGCCTGCGCGAAGAGAATGGCGAAAAGTACCTGGCGTTCGAGTTCCAGAACCTGATGCCAGTGCGCGAGCTGAAAATCCGTGGTTCGCACAACCAGTCCAACGCCTTGGCGGCATTGGCCCTGGGGCATGCGGTCGGCTTGCCGATGGATGCCATGCTGTCCAGCCTGCGCACCTTCGCCGGTCTGGCGCACCGTTGCCAGTGGCTTCGTGAACGCGACGGCGTGAACTGGTACGACGACTCCAAGGCCACCAACGTCGGTGCCGCTCTAGCCGCCATTGAAGGCCTGGGCGCCGATATCGACGGCAAGCTGGTACTGGTTGCTGGCGGCGATGGCAAAGGTGCGGATTTCAGCGCTCTGCGTGCGCCGGTAGCGGCGCACTGCCGCGCTGTCGTGCTGCTGGGTCGCGATGCCGAGCGCCTGGCCGAAGCGCTGGGTGACAGCGTACCGCTGGTCCGGGTGAAAACCCTTGAAGAAGCTGTGCAGCAATGTGCCGAACTGGCCCAGCCTGGCGATGCCGTGCTGCTGTCGCCGGCCTGCGCCAGTCTCGACATGTTCAAGAACTTTGAAGAGCGTGGGCGCCTGTTCGCCCAGGCCGTAGGAGGGCTGGCATGATCTTCGGCATCATCAAGCCCTATCCGTCGCCGCTGATCAGCGGTCGCGGCATCGACCTCGATTTCGCCATGCTCGCCGGTTGTCTGGCGTTGCTCGGCCTTGGCCTGGTGATGATCACCTCGGCGTCCTCGGAAGTGGCCGCTGCGCAGTCGGGCAATCCGCTGTATCACATGTTCCGTCATCTGGTGTACGTGGCCATTGGTGTGTTCGCCTGCATTGTCACCATGATGGTGCCGATCGCCACCTGGCAGAAAATGGGCTTCACCATGCTGGTCGGCGCCTTTGGCTTGCTGGTGCTGGTACTGGTGCCGGGCATCGGCCGCGAAGTGAACGGTTCGATGCGCTGGATCGGTTTCAGCTTCTTCAACGTCCAGCCTTCGGAAATCGCCAAGGTCTTCGTGGTCATTTACCTGGCCGGCTACCTGGTGCGTCGCCAGAAGGAAGTACGCGAAAGCTGGATGGGTTTCTTCAAGCCGTTCATCGTGCTGTTGCCTATGGCCGGCCTATTGCTGATGGAGCCTGACTTCGGTGCCACCGTGGTCATGATGGGCGCGGCGGCGGCGATGCTTTTCCTCGGTGGGGTGGGGTTGTTTCGTTTCAGCCTGATGGTGCTGCTGGCGGTGGGCGCGGTGTTCGTCCTGGTCCAGGCCCAGCCCTACCGGATGGCGCGGCTTGTTACCTTTACCGACCCCTGGTCCGACCAGTTCGGCTCCGGCTACCAGCTGACCCAGGCACTGATCGCCTTCGGGCGCGGCGAGTGGCTGGGTGTCGGCCTTGGCAACAGCGTGCAAAAGCAGTTTTACCTGCCTGAAGCGCACACCGACTTCGTATTTTCGGTGCTGGCCGAAGAGTTGGGTGTAGTTGGTTCGCTGCTTACCGTGGCGCTGTTCGTATTTGTCACCGTACGCGCCTTGTACATCGGTTTGTGGGCCGAGAAAGCCAAGCAGTTCTTTGCCGCCTATGTGGCCTTTGGCCTGGCGTTCCTGTGGATTGGCCAGTTCCTGATCAACATCGGCGTGAACGTCGGTCTGCTGCCAACCAAGGGTCTGACCTTGCCGTTCCTCAGCTACGGCGGTAGCTCGCTGGTGATCTGCTGCGCCTGTGTCGGGCTGTTGCTGCGGATCGAGTGGGAGAGTCGCACCCATCTGGGTAGCGAAGAGCACGAATTCAATGAAAGCGATTTTGCCGAGGAGCCGAATCATGGCCGCTGACGGCAAGAATGTACTGATCATGGCAGGCGGTACCGGGGGCCACGTGTTCCCGGCACTGGCCTGTGCCCGTGAGTTCCAGGCGCGTGGTTACACCGTGCACTGGTTGGGCACTCCGCGTGGCATCGAGAACGAACTGGTACCTCAGGCGGGCCTGCAGCTGCACCTGATTCAAGTCACCGGTCTGCGCGGCAAGGGCAAGCTGTCGCTGCTCAAGGCGCCATTTACCCTGGTCAAGGCGGTACTGCAGGCGCGGCGCATCATTCGCCAGCTCAAGCCGGTCTGCGTGATCGGTTTCGGTGGTTACGTGACCGGCCCGGGAGGCGTTGCCGCCCGGCTCTGTGGTGTACCTGTAGTGGTCCACGAGCAGAATGCCCGCGCCGGAACCGCCAATCGGCTGCTGGTGCCGTTGGCCGGCCGAGTCTGCGAAGCTTTCCCCGGGACCTTCACGGCTTCCGAGAAGTTGCGCACCACCGGCAATCCGGTGCGCAGTGAGCTGTTCCTGGACACCCCGCGCGAGCCCCTGGGCGCGCGTCGGACACGCTTGCTGGTGCTGGGCGGAAGCCTGGGCGCCGAACCGTTGAACAAATTGCTGCCCCAAGCCCTGGCCCAGGTGCCTGCGGACATTCGTCCCGAGGTATTCCACCAGGCGGGTAAACAGCACGACCAGATTACCGCCGAGCGCTATCGCGAGGCTGGAGTCGAGGCTCAGGTAGAGCCCTTTATCAAGGACATGGCCAAGGCATACGCCTGGGCCGATCTGGTGGTCTGCCGCGCAGGCGCGCTGACCGTCAGTGAGCTGGCTGCGGCCGGCTTGCCATCGATGCTGGTGCCGTTGCCCCATGCCATCGACGATCACCAGACCCACAACGCCCATTATCTGGCCCGCGAAGGCGCTGCCTTCCTGATGCCACAAGCGACAACTGGCGCAGCGCAACTCGCTGAACGCCTGAACGAGGTGCTGATGCAACCGGAAAAACTCTCCGCCATGGCCGCCACTGCCCGGCGCCTGGCTAAACCTGCGGCCACCCGCACCGTGGTCGATATCTGCCTGGAGGTGGCCCATGGTTGAAAGCAAGAAAGCCATGCCACAGCCAGAAATGCGCCGTATCCGCCGCATCCACTTCGTCGGTATAGGCGGCGTGGGCATGTGCGGAATCGCCGAAGTGCTGCTGAACCTGGGTTACCAGGTATCGGGCTCGGACCTCAAGACTTCGGCGGTTACCCAGCGCCTGGAGTCCTTCGGGGCGCAGATCTTCATCGGTCACCGTGCCGAGAACGCTGCCAGCGCCGATGTGCTGGTGGTTTCCAGCGCCATCAACCCGGCCAACCCGGAAGTCGCCACCGCCCTTGAACGGCGTATTCCGGTAGTGCCGCGCGCCGAAATGCTCGCCGAACTGATGCGCTACCGCCACGGCATCGCCGTCGCCGGTACCCATGGCAAGACCACCACCACCAGCCTGCTGGCCTCGGTGTTTGCCGCGGGTGGCCTGGACCCGACCTTCGTCATCGGTGGCCGTCTGAATGCAGCGGGTACCAATGCCCAGCTCGGCACCAGCCGCTACCTGATCGCCGAAGCCGACGAAAGCGACGCCAGCTTCCTGCACCTGCAGCCGCTGGTGGCCGTGGTCACCAATATCGACGCCGACCACATGGCGACCTACGAAGGCGACTTCAACAAGCTGAAGAAAACCTTCGTCGAGTTCCTGCACAACCTGCCGTTCTACGGCCTGGCCGTGATGTGCCTGGATGACCCGGTGGTGCGCGAGATCCTGCCGCAGGTCAAGCGCCCGGCGGTCACCTACGGCTTCAGCGAAGAAGCCGACGTGCGTGCGATCAATGTTCGTCAGTCGGGCATGCAGACCCACTTCACCGTGCTGCGCCGCGACCGCGAGCCGCTGGACGTGTCGGTCAACATGCCGGGCAATCACAATGTGCTCAATGCCCTGGCAACCATCGCCATCGCTACCGACGAAGGCATCAGCGACGAAGCCATCGTCCAGGGCCTGTCGGGGTTCCAGGGGGTAGGGCGCCGCTTCCAGGTCTACGGCGAACTGCCGGTAGACGGTGGCAGCGTCATGCTGGTCGACGACTACGGTCACCACCCGACCGAAGTGGCTGCGGTCATCAAGGCCGTGCGCGGTGGCTGGCCGGAGCGCCGTCTGGTGATGGTCTACCAGCCGCACCGTTACAGCCGCACCCGTGACCTGTACGACGATTTCGTCCAGGTCCTGGCTGACGCCAACGTCCTGCTGCTGATGGAGGTCTACCCGGCCGGCGAAGAGCCGATCCCTGGTGCCGACAGCCGTCAGCTGTGCCACAGCATTCGTCAGCGCGGCCAGCTTGATCCGATCTACATCGAGCGCGGCATCGAACTGGCGCCGCTGGTCAAGCCGTTGCTGCGCGCCGGCGACATTCTGCTGTGCCAGGGTGCCGGTGATATCGGTGGCCTGGCCCCGCAATTACTCAAGAGTCCGTTGTTCGCTGGTGCTGTTGCCAGTCAGGGGAAGTCGAAATGACTGATAACGCTTACGCCACATTGCACTCGACCATTGCTGCGAAAGACTTCGGCCGCGTCGCCGTGCTTTACGGCGGCAAGAGCGCCGAACGCGAAGTTTCGCTGAAGTCCGGGGCAGCAGTCATCGAAGCGCTGACCAGCGCCGGTGTCGACGTGGTCGCCATCGATGTGGGCGATGACCTGCTCGATCGCCTGCAAAGCGAGAAGATCGACCGTGCCTTCATCATCCTTCACGGCCGTGGCGGTGAAGACGGCAGCATGCAGGGCCTGCTGGAGTGTCTGGGCATCCCTTACACCGGCAGTGGCATCCTCGCTTCGGCGCTGGCCATGGACAAGCTGCGGACCAAACAGGTCTGGCACAGCCTGGGTATTCCGACCCCGCGTCATGCCGTGCTGACCAGCGAAGCCGACTGTATTTCTGCAGGTGCGGAACTGGGCTTCCCTTTGATCGTCAAACCGGCCCATGAAGGCTCCAGTATCGGTATGGCGAAAGTGAACGGTGTCGACGAATTGATCGCCGCCTGGAAGGACGCCGCTACCTACGATTCGCAAGTGTTGGTCGAGCAATGGATTCACGGTCCGGAGTTCACCGTCGCGACCCTGCGTGGCCAGGTATTGCCACCGATCGCGCTGGGCACGCCGCACACTTTCTACGACTACGACGCCAAGTACCTGGCTTCCGATACCCAGTACCGGATCCCGTGTGGCTTGAGCGCGGAGAAGGAAAACGAACTGATCGACCTGACCGCCCGTGCCTGCGACGCCATCGGCATCGCTGGCTGGGGGCGGCTGGACGTCATGCAGGACGAGCAGGGGCGTTTCTGGCTGCTCGAAGTCAACACCGCACCAGGCATGACGGATCACAGCCTGGTCCCTATGGCGGCACGCGCGGCCGGTCTGGACTTCCAGCAATTGGTGCTGGCAATCCTGGCGGCCAGCGTCGAGGCGCGAGGTTAAGCCCATGCAAGGCGCGATGTTACGTCATCAGCAACCCGCCACCGGCCGCAACAAGCCGGTGCCGCGTGGTGCCAGCCGGATGGTGGCCAAGGAGCCACTGTCGGCGCGCCTGCCCAAGGCCAATTTCAGCGTTTTCAAGCGCCTGCTCTGGCCGGTGCTGCTGGTCGCCGCAGGTTTCGCTGCCTATGAAGGTGCGCAACGGCTGATGCCGTACGCTGACCGGCCGATCACCAAGATCGCCGTGCAGGGCGACCTCAGCTACATCAGCCAGCAAGCGGTGCAGCAGCGGATCGCCCCTTATGTGGCGGCCAGCTTCTTCACCGTTGACCTGGCGAGCATGCGCGCCGAGCTTGAGCAGATGCCCTGGATCGCCCATGCCGAAGTACGCCGGGTGTGGCCGGACGAAGTGGTGATCCGCCTGGAAGAACAGTTGCCGGTGGCGCGTTGGGGCGAAGAGGCCTTGCTCAATAACCAGGGCCAGGCCTTCACCCCGCGCGAACTGGCCAACTACGAGCACCTGCCGCAGCTGTTCGGGCCGCAGCGGGCGCAGCAACAAGTGATGCAGCAATATCAGGTACTGAGCCAGATGTTGCGGCCAATGGGCTTTTCGATTGCCCGGCTGGAAGTGCGCGAGCGCGGCAGCTGGTTCCTGACCACTGGCGCCGGCAGCGCCGGGCCAGGTGTTGAACTGCTGCTGGGGCGCGACCATCTGGTGGAAAAAATGCGCCGTTTCATTGCCATTTACGACAAGACACTCAAAGAACAGATCACGAACATCGCCCGCATCGATCTGCGTTATGCCAATGGCCTGGCCGTTGGCTGGCGGGAACCGATTGCACCGACGACGGCCCAACCCGCCGTTGCGAAGAATTAGAGAGAGGCAGGACCATGGCAAATGCGCATAGCGGCAAAATGATCGTCGGGCTCGATATCGGCACCTCCAAGGTAGTAGCGCTGGTAGGCGAAGTCGCGGCCGACGGTACCCTGGAAATCGTCGGTATCGGCACCCATCCTTCGCGCGGGTTGAAGAAGGGCGTGGTGGTCAATATCGAATCGACCGTGCAGTCGATCCAGCGTGCGGTGGAAGAAGCCCAGCTGATGGCCGGCTGCCGGATCCACTCGGCGTTCGTTGGCGTCGCCGGCAATCACATCCGCAGCCTGAACTCCCACGGCATCGTCGCGATCCGCGACCGTGAAGTCAGTGCGGCTGACCTCGAGCGCGTCCTCGACGCCGCTCAAGCAGTTGCCATTCCGGCTGACCAGCGGGTCCTGCACACCCTGCCGCAGGATTACGTGATCGACAACCAGGAAGGCGTGCGCGAGCCGCTGGGCATGTCCGGTGTGCGTCTGGAAGCCAAGGTCCACGTGGTCACCTGCGCCGTCAATGCCGCACAGAATATCGAGAAGTGCGTGCGCCGCTGTGGCCTGGAAATCGACGACATCATCCTCGAGCAACTGGCTTCGGCCTACTCGGTGCTGACCGATGACGAGAAAGAGCTGGGCGTGTGCCTGGTGGACATCGGTGGCGGTACCACTGACATCGCCATCTTCACCGAAGGCGCGATTCGTCACACCGCGGTGATCCCGATTGCCGGCGATCAGGTGACCAACGACATCGCCATGGCCCTGCGCACCCCGACCCAGTACGCCGAAGAGATCAAGATCCGTTACGCCTGCGCCCTGGCCAAGCTGGCCGGTGCCGGCGAAACCATCAAGGTGCCGAGCGTCGGTGATCGTCCGCCGCGCGAGCTGTCGCGCCAGGCCCTGGCCGAAGTGGTCGAGCCGCGTTACGACGAGCTGTTCACCCTGATCCAGGCCGAGCTGCGCCGCAGCGGCTACGAGGACCTGGTGCCAGCAGGCATCGTCCTGACCGGCGGCACCGCGAAGATGGAAGGTGCGGTAGAGCTGGCCGAAGAGATTTTCCACATGCCGGTACGCCTGGGCGTGCCGCATAGCGTTCGGGGCCTGAGCGACGTGGTGCGCAACCCGATTTATTCCACCGGTGTGGGCTTGCTGACCTACGGTCTGCAAAAACAGTCCGACGGCGTCAGCCTCACCGGTACCAGCAGCAACAACTATGGCGATGAACCCAAAGCACCGGCGTTCGAGCGTTTCACACGCTGGGTCAAAGGCAACTTTTAAAAGTTTCAAAGCAGTAGTAGTAGGCGCAAAAACTAGAGAACTGTAAGGAGAGGGAAAATGTTCGAGCTCGTAGACAACGTCCCGCAAAGTCCGGTCATCAAAGTGATCGGCGTCGGTGGCGGCGGTGGCAACGCCGTCAATCACATGGTCAAGAGCAACATCGAGGGCGTTGAGTTCATCTGCGCCAACACTGATGCTCAAGCGCTGAAAAACATCGGCGCGCGTACCATTCTGCAACTGGGTACTGGTGTCACCAAGGGACTGGGTGCCGGTGCCAATCCGGAAGTCGGCCGTCAGGCCGCGCTGGAAGACCGTGAGCGCATCGCCGAAGTACTGCAGGGCACCAACATGGTGTTCATCACCACCGGCATGGGCGGCGGTACCGGTACCGGTGCTGCGCCGATCATCGCCGAAGTGGCCAAGGAGCTGGGTATCCTCACCGTTGCGGTGGTGACCCGTCCGTTCCCGTTCGAAGGCCGCAAGCGCATGCAGATCGCCGATGAAGGCATCCGTGCACTGGCAGACAGCGTCGACTCGCTGATCACCATCCCGAACGAAAAACTGCTGACCATCCTCGGTAAAGACGCCAGCCTGCTGTCCGCCTTCGCCAAGGCTGACGACGTTCTGGCCGGTGCCGTTCGCGGTATTTCCGACATCATCAAGCGTCCAGGCATGATCAACGTCGACTTTGCCGACGTACGGACCGTGATGAGCGAAATGGGCATGGCGATGATGGGCACTGGCTGCGCCAGCGGTCCGAACCGTGCGCGTGAAGCGACTGAAGCAGCAATCCGCAACCCGCTGCTCGAAGACGTCAACCTGCAGGGCGCTCGCGGCATCCTGGTCAACATCACCGCAGGTCCTGACCTGTCGCTGGGTGAGTACTCGGACGTTGGTAGCATCATCGAAGCCTTCGCTTCCGATCACGCCATGGTCAAGGTCGGTACCGTTATCGATCCGGACATGCGTGACGAGCTGCACGTGACCGTAGTTGCCACGGGCCTGGGCGCGAAGATCGAGAAGCCGGTCAAGGTCATCGACAACACCCTGCAGAGCGCTTCGATGCAGCAGCAGACGCCGGCTCCGGCCCCTGTGCGCAACGAACAGTCGTCGGTGAACTACCGTGATCTGGAGCGTCCGACCGTAATGCGCAATCAGGCGCATGCCGGTGCAGCCGCTGCTGCCAAGCTCAATCCGCAAGACGATCTGGACTACCTGGACATCCCGGCTTTCCTGCGTCGTCAGGCCGATTGATGAAATTTATCAGGGGTATAAGGGTGATTGGTGTTCAGCAAAGGCCGGGTCTGGTATTATCCTCAGCCTTTGTTGATACCAGTTCGCAATTTGCGCTGAAGCGGCCAATGCCATGATTAAACAACGCACCCTGAAGAATATTATCCGTGCCACAGGTGTCGGCCTGCACTCCGGGGAAAAGGTTTACCTGACCCTCAAACCTGCACCTGTGGATACCGGCATCGTATTTCGCCGTGCCGACCTCGACCCCGTGGTGGAAATTCCCGCCCGCGCGGCAAATGTCGGCGAGACCACCATGTCGACGACACTGGTCAATGGCGATACCAAGGTAGACACGGTTGAGCACTTGCTCTCGGCCATGGCTGGCCTGGGCATCGATAACGCCTACGTCGAGCTCTCCGCGTCCGAAGTGCCGATCATGGACGGTAGCGCAGGACCCTTCGTATTCCTGATTCAATCTGCCGGCCTGGAAGAACAGGACGCAGCCAAGAAATTCATCCGCATCCTGCGCGAAGTGACAGTGGAAGACGGCGACAAGCGCGCCACTTTCCTGCCGTTCGACGGATTCAAGGTGAGTTTCGAGATCGATTTCGATCACCCGGTGTTCCGTAACCGGACCCAAAGTGCCAGCGTGGACTTTTCCAGCACCTCGTTCGTGAAGGAAGTCAGCCGCGCCCGGACCTTCGGGTTCATGAGCGATATCGAGTACCTGCGCAAGCACAACCTCGCGCTCGGCGGCAGCGTGGAAAACGCCATCGTGGTCGACAAGGACGGCGTGCTCAATGAAGACGGCCTTCGTTACGAAGACGAATTCGTCAAGCACAAGATCCTCGACGCCATCGGCGACCTCTACCTGCTGGGCAACAGCCTGATCGGCGAGTTCAAGGGCTACAAGTCCGGACACGCGCTGAACAACCAGCTGCTGCGCAAGCTGATCGAGGAAAAAGATGCCTGGGAAGTGGTGACTTTCGAAGATGCCAGTACGGCACCGATCTCTTACATGCGTCCAGTTGCGGCAGTGTAAGTTCGAACACTCTCTCTAGTGATTAAGGCCACCTTCGGGTGGCCTTTTTTATGCGTGTAGGAGCGGATTTACCGGGACGCCGGACCGCCGCGATGGGCTGCGTAGCAGCCCCATTTTTGGGGCCGCGTTGCGCCCCATCGCGGATGAATCCGCTCCTACAATCTAGCTCTCAGGGGTTTCCTTGTCCCGTGCATGGCTGGCCAGGCGCTCCAGCGCCGCACGCAGTTTCGGATCGCTGATGCCGTCGGCGGTCGCCTGAATGCTCTCGGCGGCACGCGTGGACAGATCGGCAGTATGCGGGGCCGCCCGGCTCTGGGTGGTGGGGGGTTGCACCTTGAAGAGTATCCGGGTCAGGCTGGCAAAGGCTTCCAGGGTCTGCAGCTGGCGTTGCAGGCGCTTTTGCTGGTAGCGCAGGCGGGTCGCCCAGTGGCCATCGGTGACGATCAGCAGCAGGGTACCTTCGCGCCAGGAGGCAATATGGCAATGTTCACGTGCAGCTGGCTGCAGCTGGCTGTCGAGCAGTTTTTGCAGTTGTGCCAGGCGCTGGGCCTGGCTGAACAGGGCTTTGAGCGGCCGGGCTTCGCGCAACAGTACAGCGGGCGCGCGGGCTGGCAAGGGGCGAAAAGCCATGAGGGGACACCTGAAGTTACAGTAGCGGCATCTTAGCAGATCCCCCGACGCGCGCCTTGTCCGGGTGTCTTTGGAAAAACTTCATGTTGCCAATGGGTTGAAGTTGTGAAAAAAGCCCTTATTGTAAAAAAGCCCCGTTTAAGCGCTGTGCCAGCATCGTGGACATCCGCCACTTTCCTCACCGTCGTTTCCGGGTAGAATGCTCGTTCGCATGCGGCCATAAGGGCTGCACGGGCGACTCACGGGGCCGCCCTCCATCCCTATGTGTGGAAGATCCTGTCGATATGTTTGCGCCTTTGTTAAAAAAACTTTTTGGAAGCAAGAACGAGCGTGAGGTAAAACGCCTGCTCAAGGCGGTGCAGTCCGTCAATGCCTTCGAAGAGAAGATGGTGGCCCTCTCGGACGAACAGCTGCGTGCCAAGACCGCAGAGTTCAAAGAGCGCCTGGCCAAAGGCGAGACCCTCGACCAGCTGCTGCCGGAGGCCTTCGCCGTCGCGCGTGAGGCCGGCAAGCGGGTCATGGGCATGCGCCACTTCGATGTCCAGCTGATCGGCGGCATGGCCTTGCACGAAGGCACTATCGCAGAAATGCGCACCGGTGAAGGCAAGACCTTGGTCGCAACCCTGGGCGTGTACCTCAATGCACTGTCCGGCAAGGGCGTGCACGTGGTCACGGTCAACGACTACCTGGCCCGCCGTGACGCCAACTGGATGCGTCCGCTGTACGAGTTCCTCGGTCTGAGCGTCGGCGTCGTCACGCCGTTCCAGCCGCCGGAAGAAAAGCGCGCTGCCTATGCTGCCGACATCACCTACGGCACCAACAACGAATTCGGTTTCGACTACCTGCGCGACAACATGGCGTTCAGCATGGACGAGAAATTCCAGCGCGAGCTGAATTTCGCCGTGATCGACGAAGTCGACTCCATCCTGATCGACGAAGCGCGGACCCCGCTGATCATCTCCGGCCAGGCCGAAGACAGCTCCAAGCTGTACATCGAGATCAACAAGCTGATCCCGCGCCTCAAGCAGCACATCGAGGAAGTCGAAGGCGAAGTCACCCAGGAAGGTCACTTCAAGATCGACGAGAAGAGCCGCCAGGTCGAGCTCAACGAAGCCGGTCACCAGTTCATCGAAGAGATGCTTGCCCAGGTCGGCTTGCTGGCCGAGGGCGAGAGCCTCTATTCGGCGCATAACCTGGGCCTGCTGACCCACGTCTATGCTGGCCTGCGCGCGCACAAACTGTTCCATCGCAACGTCGAGTACATCGTCCAGGATGGTCAGATCCTGCTGATCGACGAGCACACCGGCCGTACCATGCCGGGCCGCCGTCTGTCCGAAGGCCTGCACCAGGCCATCGAAGCGAAGGAAAACCTGAATATCCAGGCCGAAAGCCAGACCCTGGCATCGACCACCTTCCAGAACTACTTCCGCCTGTACAACAAGCTGTCCGGCATGACCGGTACCGCTGACACCGAAGCGTTCGAGTTCCAGTCGATCTACGGGCTCAACGTGATGGTGATCCCGCCGAACAAGCCGTTGGCCCGTAAGGACTTCAACGACCTGGTGTACTTGACTGCCGAAGAGAAGTACCAGGCGATCATCGCCGACATCAAGGAAAGCATGACCCAGGGCCGCCCCGTCCTGGTGGGTACGGCGACCATCGAAACCTCCGAGCACATGTCCAACCTGCTGCAGAAGGAAGGCATCGATCACAAGGTTCTGAACGCCAAGTACCACGAGAAAGAAGCCGAAATCATTGCTCAGGCCGGTCGTCCGGGTGCGCTGACCATTGCTACCAACATGGCTGGTCGCGGTACCGATATCCTGCTTGGCGGTAACTGGGAAGTCGAAGTGGCTTCCATGGAAAACCCGACCCCCGAGCAGATCGCCCAGATCAAGGCCGACTGGCAGAAGCGTCACCAGCAGGTGATCGAGTCCGGTGGCCTGCATGTGATCGCCTCCGAGCGCCATGAATCCCGCCGTATCGACAACCAGCTGCGCGGCCGTGCCGGTCGTCAGGGTGACCCGGGTTCCAGCCGTTTCTACCTGTCGCTGGAAGACAGCCTGATGCGCATCTTCGCCTCCGATCGGGTGAAGAACTTCATGAAGGCGCTGGGCATGCAGTCCGGCGAGGCCATCGAGCACCGCATGGTCACCAACGCCATCGAGAAAGCCCAGCGCAAGGTCGAAGGTCGCAACTTCGACATCCGCAAACAGCTGCTCGAATTCGACGACGTGGCCAACGAACAGCGTAAAGTCATCTACCACATGCGTAACAGCCTGCTGGCAGCCGACAACATTGGCGACACCATCGCCGACTTCCGTGAGGAAGTGCTCGACGCCACCGTAGCCCAGCACATCCCGCCGCAATCGCTGCCTGAGCAGTGGGACGTGGCAGGCCTGGAAGCGGCACTGGCCAGCGATTTCGGCGTGAAACTGCCAATCCAGCAGTGGCTCGACGAAGACGATCACCTGTACGAAGAAACCCTGCGCGAGAAGCTCATGACCGAGCTGATGGCGGCCTACAACGAGAAGGAAGAGCAGGCCAGCGCCGAAGCCCTGCGTACCTTTGAGAAGCAGATTCTGCTGCGTGTACTGGACGACCTGTGGAAAGACCACCTGTCGACCATGGACCACCTGCGTCACGGTATTCACCTGCGTGGCTACGCCCAGAAAAACCCGAAGCAGGAGTACAAGCGCGAGTCGTTCAGCCTGTTCCAGGAACTGCTCGACTCGATCAAACGCGACACCATCCGTGTGCTCTCGCACGTACAGGTTCGCCGCGAAGATCCTGCCGAAGAAGAAGCTCGCCTGCGCCGCGAGGCAGAGGAACTGGCTGCTCGCATGCAGTTCCAACATGCCGAGGCCCCCGGTCTGGAAGCCGTTCAGGCACAGGAAGAGGGCGCTGACGTTGCCGTCGCCACCGCGCCGGTACGCAACGAGCAGAAGCTGGGCCGCAACGAGCCATGCTGGTGCGGTTCGGGCAAGAAGTTCAAGCAGTGCCACGGCAAGATCGACTGATCAAACCGTTGATGCACCCCGCTGAAATCTGAACACCGCGCCGCGACTGGTTTCCACCGTCGCGGCGTTGTTCCATCTCAAGCACCGGCCTATTCGACACGGTGTATTTTTTCTAGGAGCGCTTACATGGCTGTTGGTCTTGGTCCTTTGCCAACGTTGCACCCGGTTCCAGGTTTTGAACTCGGCATCGCCTCTGCGGGTATCAAGCGCCCGGGGCGCAAGGACGTGGTCGTCATGCGCTGCGCCGAAGGCTCCAGCGTCGCCGGAGTGTTCACCCTCAATGCCTTTTGCGCAGCACCGGTGATCCTTGCCAAACAGCGCGTACAGGGCACTGTGCGCTACCTGCTGACCAACACCGGCAATGCCAACGCCGGTACCGGCGCTCCGGGCCTGGCTGCCGCTGAGCGCACCTGCGCCAGGCTGGCCGAGCTGACCGGCGTCGATGCCAGTGCCGTACTGCCATTCTCCACCGGTGTCATCGGCGAGCCGCTGCCCGTCGAGAAGATCGAAGGTGCACTGCAGGCTGCGCTGGACGATCTGTCGGAAAACAACTGGGCTGCCGCCGCTACCGGCATCATGACCACCGACACCCTGCCAAAAGGCGCCAGCCGTCAGTTCCAGCATGACGGCGTGACCATCACCGTCACCGGTATCAGCAAGGGCGCCGGGATGATCCGGCCGAACATGGCGACCATGCTCGGTTACATCGCCACCGACGCCAAGGTTGCACCAGCAGTCCTCAAGGACCTGATGCTCGATGGCGCCAACAAGTCGTTCAACCGCATCACCATCGATGGCGATACCTCGACCAACGATTGCTGCATGCTGATCGCCACCGGCAAAGCGGATGTCGCGGAAGTTACCGAGGCCAGCGGTCCACTGTTCGAAGCACTGAAAAAAGCGGTGTTCGAGGTGTGCATGGAAGTGGCTCAGGCCATCGTTCGTGACGGTGAAGGCGCGACCAAATTCGTTACCGTTGAAGTCAATGGTGGCGGCAACCACCAGGAATGCCTGGACGTCGGTTACGCCGTGGCTCACTCGCCATTGATCAAGACCGCGCTGTTCGCTTCCGACCCGAACTGGGGCCGCATCCTGGCGGCTGTTGGCCGTGCCGGCGTGCCTGAGCTGGACGTCAGCCTGATCGACGTTTACCTGGGTGATGTCTGCATCGCCAGTAAAGGCGGCCGCAGTGCCACCTACACTGAGGCGCAGGGCGCGGCGGTGATGGCCGAAGAGGAAATCACCATCCGTATCGAGCTGGGCCGTGGCCAGTGCAGCGAAACCATCTGGACCACCGACCTGTCCCACGAGTACGTGAAGATCAACGCCGAATACCGTACCTGACCTTATCGCGGGGCAAGCCCGCTCCCACAGGTGGGAGCAACTGTCTTGACAGCAGCCTCTCCGGTGGGAGCGGGCTTGCCCCGCGATAGTCCCCTGATGGAGCCGAACCATGAGTTACCACCTGATCATCGGCGACAAGCTGTACTCCTCCTGGTCGCTGCGCGCCGCCCTGGCCCTTGAGCTGGCAGGCGCTACCTATGAAGAAACCCTGATCAAGCTCAACCAGCCCGACACCCGTGCACGGCTGCTGGAGCACTCCCCGACGGCCAAAGTGCCATTGCTCAAGTGCGAGCACGGCATCATCGCCGACTCCCTGGCCATCGCCGAATACCTGGCCGAGCGTCATCCACAAGCCAACCTGTGGCCAACCGACGTTGCCGCCCGTGCCCAGGCACGCTCTGCCTGCGCGCAGATGCACAGCGGTTTCTTCGCCTTGCGCGGCAATATGCCGTTCGACCTGTCTCGTGATGAAGCGCTGGAGAACATGCCGCTGGACGTGCAGGTCGATATCGACCGCATCGTCGCGCTATGGTCCGAATGCCGTCTGGCCGCCAAAGAAGCCGGTCCGTTCCTGTTCGGCACGCCGAGCCTGGCGGATGCTTTCTTCGCCCCTGTCGCGGTACGCCTGCGTACCTACCGGGTGGAAGTGCCTGCGCAAGCGGCAGCCTATATCGAGACCATCTACCAGTGGCCGGCCTTTCAGGCCTGGCAAAAAGCTGGCCTGGCGGAGCGTGAAGGGTGAAACGCATACATGTAGCCGCAGCGGTCATTCGCGGTGCGGATGGCCGAATCCTGATTGCCCGTCGCGCCGATACCCAGCATCAAGGTGGTCTGTGGGAGTTTCCGGGCGGCAAGGTCGAGGATGGCGAGGCGGTTGATATCGCCTTGGCCCGCGAGTTGAACGAAGAGCTGGGCATTGTCGTCACTGCCGCGCGGCCGTTGATCAAGATCCACCACGACTATCCGGACAAGCAGGTGTTGCTGGATGTCTGGGAAGTCAGCGGTTTTACCGGTGAGCCGCATGGCGCCGAAGGCCAGCCGCTGGCCTGGGTGACGGCGCGTGAACTGCCGCAGTATGACTTCCCCGAGGCCAATCGGCCGATCGTCGCCGCGGCACGCTTGCCGGGTGAATACCTGATTACCCCGGAAGGCCTGGAAGTCCCGCAGATGTTGCGCGGAATCCAGAAGGCCATTGCCGGCGGGATCAAGCTGGTGCAACTGCGCGCCCCGAACATGTACGACCCCAAGTACCGTGACGTGGCGGTGGACGCTGCAGGCCTGTGCGCTGGCAAGGCACAGTTGATGCTCAAGGGGCCGCTGGAGTGGCTGGGTGATTTCCCCTCTGCGGGCTGGCACCTGACCTCGGAACAATTGCGCAAGTACGCCAGCAAAGGCCGGCCGTTTCCGGCGGAGCGCTGGTTGGCGGCGTCGTGCCATAACGCTGACGAGCTGGCGCTGGCCGAACAGATGGGGGTGGATTTCGTCACCTTGTCGCCGGTGCAGGCGACCCAGACCCATCCTGAGGCGCAGCCGCTTGGCTGGGAGCAGGCACAGCAGTTGATCGAAGGCTTCAGCAAGCCGGTGTATCTGCTGGGTGGTGTGGGTGCTGCCGAGCGCGAGAAGGCCTGGCAGCATGGCGCTCAGGGTGTGGCGGGGATTCGCGCATTCTGGCCTGAGGTCTGAACCCATCGCGGGGCAAGCCCGCTCCCACAGTTCCAAGCAGTGGGAGCGGGCTTGCCCCGCGATGGCCCTTACGGTTTCGCCGCTGCCTGCCAAAGCACTTCAGCTACTCCCTGGCGCCGGCCAATCAAGCGCGCCGCCACAAACAGCAGATCAGACAAACGGTTGATGTACGCCAGGCCAACTCCAGCCAACGGCTCGACACTGTTCAACTGCTGGCAGCGCCGTTCGGCACTACGCGCCAGGCTGCGGCACACATGGGCTTGAGCAATCAGAGCCGAGCCACTGGGCAGGATGAAGTTTTCCAGCGGCCCCAGCTCCTCGTTCCAGCGGTCGATAGCCGCTTCCAAACGCTCCACTTCGGCGCCGTTCAGCGCCTGATAACTGGGCATCGCCAGCTCGCCACCGAGATCGAACAAGCGGTGCTGGCAAGGCGCCAGAACCTCGATCACTTCTTCCAGCTTGTGCTCGGCCAACCCGGCCAGCAGCAGCCCCAACTGGCTGTTAAGGCTATCGACCTCACCTATGGCCTCGATCCGCGGATGATCCTTGGGCACCCGACGGCCGTCACCCAGGCCGGTTTCGCCTTTGTCGCCGGTACGGGTGTAGATCTTCGACAAGCGAAAGCCCATGTTCATGACTCCATTTTGTGGGGCTCGACCGCGGTCGGCGAGCTGTTGGCCAGTGGCAGGCGCAAGGTAAAGCAGGTGCCTTGCCCCGGTGCCGATTGCACCTCCATCTGGCCCTTGTGGTTGTTGGTGATGATGAAGTACGACACCGACAGGCCCAGGCCCGTGCCCTGGCCGATTTCCTTGGTGGTGAAGAACGGCTCGAAGGTGCGTTTACGCACCGCTTCCGGCATACCGACACCGTTGTCTTCCACCTGAATCTCTGCCCAAGGCGGATTGAGCCGGGTGCGCAGGATGATGCGCCCCGGCTCGCTGTCGTCTTCACGCAGGTGGATGGCCTGGGCGGCGTTTTTCAGCAGGTTGAGCAGCACTTGCTCGAGTTCGTTCGCGGTGCATGGCACCGGTCCCAGGTTGGGATCGAACTGACGGATGATGGCCTGACCTTTGAAGTCGAAGCCGATGGTCAGGTCGAAGTCGTTGCCGGCAATCTCCACCGCCTGGTCGATCAGTGCCGGCAAGTCGCAGGGGGCCAGCTGGCGGTTGCTGCGCCGGCTGAAACTGAGCATATGGGTGACGATCTTGGCGGCGCGGGCCCCGGCCTGCTGGATGCCGTCCAGCAGTTGCGGAACTTCGCGGCTTTCCAGGTAGCGGTTGACGATGGGCAGGTCGATGCCAAGTTCGCTGGCCTGCTCCTGGTTCTTCGCCAGGTCCGGTGACAGGCGCCGGCGAATGTTCTGCACGTTGTGCAGGATCGCTCCCAGCGGGTTGTTGATTTCATGGGCCATACCAGCGGCCAGGCCGCCTACCGAGAGCATCTTCTCCGACTGCACCATCATTTCTTCCAGGGACAGGCGCTGGGTGATGTCGTCGATACGGATAACCACGCCGCGTCCGCCGCCGCCCATCAATGGATAGAACGTCAGGGCGTAATGCCGGGCATCGTCGTCTTTGGTCCAGGTCACCCGCTCGATCTTCGCCACCCGGTGTTTCTCGACACTCTCCTTGAGCTGCGGCAGGAACGGCTTGAGCGGCTCAAAGGCGAGGAAGATCGGCTGGTTCAGTGCTTCGTCGAGCGGCGTGCCGGACAGGGCGCTGGCTTCCTGGTTCCACTGGGTCACGTAGAGTTGTTCGTCGAGGGCGATCAATGCCGAGGGCATGGAGTCGATGATGCTGTTGAGGTAGTTCTGAAAGCCGGTGAGCTTCTTCTCGATCTTGCTACGAACCTGGACTTCCAGTTCGAGCTTGCGGTTGGTATGGCGGGTTTCCTCGGCCAGGCCCTGAGCCTGGTCATAGGCATCCTGAAACTCGTCACGGGCGCGCTTGAGCTGCTGTTCACGCGCTTCGATGCGCGTGAGCATGGTATTGAAGGCTTCGGCCAGGCTGCCGATTTCATCGTCGTTGCCGCGTTGGGCGCGCAGGGAGTAGTTTTCCTCGCGGGTAACCTGGCGTGACAGTTGTTCGAGCTGGTTGATCGGCTGGGTAATCAGGCGCTTGATCTGCCGGGCGATGATCATCCATAACAGGATACTGAACACCAGGATGCCCAGACTGGCGGTGAGAATACCGGTGTAGAAGGCCATCGGCAGTTCACTGCTGGCCACCATCAACAGGTAGCCGGGCGGGCTGCCCGGGCGGGGCAGTTTGGTCAACTGGGTACTGCGAAACTCGGTCAGGCGCCAGTTCTCGATATGGCGGTAACGGGTAGGCAAGGGCAGTTGCTCACCATGCTGCAACTGCGCGAGCAGTTTGCCATCGCCGCCGTACACCGCGGCCGCCCGCAACGGGGTGTAGCTGTCGAGCTCTTTGAGCAGGGCCTTGGCGGTCTCGGGTGAGTCGGCTGCCTGTGAGGCAAGCTGTGGATTGGCCACCAGTCGACCAATGGTCTGCAATGCCTGCGGCGCCATGCTCTCCTGGGAGATCCAGTAAGCGGCGCTGATGAAAGTCAGGTTGGCCACCAACAAAATGGTGATCAACAGCACCAGCAGGGCGGCCAGCAATTTCTGGCCGACCGGCAGGTTTTCCAGGCGTTCGCGCAGCGTCATGTGAAAGCGGGATCCCGGTCTGTGGGTGAAAGGGCAGGGTAACGCTGCGTTCAGTCGCAGGGCAATCCGCGTGCACTCAGGTGTTCGAGCAGACGCCGGTAGAGTCGTTCCAGGTGCGGCAGCTCAAGGCTGTGGCGGCTGGCGACGCGGCAGGCGTGGCCAAGCAGGTAGTGGATTTCGGTGCGTCGGCCCTGACGAACATCCTGGTACATGGAAGAGTAGTTGGCGGCGGTGGCCTTGATCACCCGTTCAACTTCTTCGCTCAAGCCATTGGCAGCTTCGGGCTGGCCGCAGCATTGCAGCAGCTCGGTGAGTTCGGCGCAGAGCGTGGCCACTTCACAGTGGTGCTCCGCGAGGCCGCCGTTACGGCAGTCGTGCAGCACGGTCAGCGGGTTGATTGCGCAGTTGAGCGCCAGCTTGCGCCACAGCCGGGTGAGGATGTCAGGCGTCCACTCATGGGGGATACCGGCATCGCTCAGGTCATCGAGCCACTCCGGGGCCAGCGGGTTGGCCTGGTCACCCAGCCAGTTGAAGCCGTGTCCGGCGAAATTGACCTGCCAGTCGGCCTGGCGAAACGCGCCTTCGGTGCTGGAGGCGAAGATGCAGCGGGCGTGAGGGACCTGATTGGCGACCGCGTCCTGGCTACCCAAGCCGTTCTGCAGCAGGATCAGTTCGGCGCCGTGGGCCAGGCGTGGCGCCAGTTGCGCCACGGCGTGCTCGGCATCATAGGCCTTGCAGGCGACCAGCAGGCGATGAATGGGCGTGGTGTCATGTGCGGTTTGCGCCGGAATTGCGTGCAGTTGGGCCTGGTCTTTTTCGATCAGGGTCAGGCCGCCCACCGCTTCATAGGCTTTGAGGCGCTCTGCATCGCGCAGGATCAGCCGGACCGCTTTGCCCGCACGGGCCAGACGGCAAGCCCAGAGGCTGCCCAGACTGCCGGCGCCGAGAATATGCCAGGTGCTGCTCATCAGCGTTTCGCAACCGTTATAATGAGCCGGTATTTTAACCGTCAAACCCTGCGCGCTCCATCGCGCTCTTTCACCAGAGCCGCGAGCGTGCGTTTATTTTATGGAGAGAAGGTATGCCGTCGTTCGACGTGGTATCGGAACTGGACAAGCACGAAGTCACCAACGCCGTGGAAAACGCGGTCAAGGATCTGGACCGTCGCTATGACCTCAAGGGCAAGGGCAGCTTCGAGTTCAAGGAAAAGGACCTGACCGTCACCCTGACTGCCGAAGCCGAATTCCAGCTCGAAGCGATGATCGAGATCCTCAAGCTGGCCCTGGTCAAGCGCAAGATCGACGTGCAGTGCCTGGAAGTGAAGGACGCCTACGCTTCGGGCAAAGTGATGAAGCAGGACGCCACCCTCAAGGAAGGCATCGACAAGGAGCTGGCGAAGAAGATCGTCGCTCACATCAAAGATGCCAAGCTCAAGGTCCAGGCCGCCATCCAGGGCGAGCAGGTACGCGTCACCGGCAAGAAGCGTGACGACCTGCAGGAAGCCATTGCCGCACTGCGTGGCAAAGAGTTCGGCATGCCGCTGCAGTTCAACAACTTCCGCGACTGATCGAAGCATTTCGGGAACCTTGGCGCCGTTTTGGCGTCCGAGGTTTCTATGGCCGCTGAAACGATTGCGGCGTGATCTTTACAGTTTTTGCTTCGGCATCAGGAGAACATTATGGATTTGAGTGCTGAAGTCGATCAGCTGGTTAAAACGTCGCAAAGCTGGATCCCCTTGATCATGGAATACGGCAGCCGCCTGTTGCTGGCGCTGCTGACCCTGGCCATTGGCTGGTGGGTGATCAACAAAGTGACCTACCGTCTGGGCAAGTTGCTTGCCTTGCGTAATGCCGACCTGGCGCTGCAAGGCTTTATCAGCAGCCTGGCGAACATCATTCTGAAGATTCTGCTGGTGGTCAGTGTTGCCTCGATGATCGGTATCGAGACCACCTCGTTTGTCGCCGCCATCGGTGCTGCCGGCCTGGCCATCGGTCTGGCCCTGCAAGGCAGCCTGGCGAACTTCGCCGGTGGTGTGCTGATCCTGCTGTTTCGTCCGTTCCGCCTGGGTGACTGGATCGAAGCCCAGGGTGTAGCGGGTACTGTGGACAGCATCCAGATCTTCCACACGGTGCTGCGTACCGGTGACAACAAGACAGTGATACTGCCCAACGGCAGCCTGTCCAACGGCATCATTACCAACACCAACCGTCAGCCGACCCGCAAAGTGGTGTTCGATGTCGGCGTCAATTACGAGGCCGATCTGCAGAAGGCCCGTCAGGTGTTGCTGGAGCTGGCCAAAGATCCGCGCGTTCACCAGGACCCGGCGCCACAGGCCGTGGTCTCGCTGTTGGGTGACAGCTCGATCACGCTGTCTTTGCGGATCTGGGTGAACACGGCTGACTACTGGGATGTGCTGTTCATGCTCAACGAGCATGCGCGCGATCGTCTGAAGGAAGAGGGTATCGATATTCCGTTTCCGCAGCGGGTGATCCGCGTAGTGCAGGAAGCGGCGGTGCAGTAACCCTTTGTAGGAGCGGATTCACCGGGACGCCGGACCGCCGCGATGGCCTGCGCAGCAGGCCCATCTGTTGGGGCCGCGTTGCGACCCATCGCGGATGAATCCGCTCCTACGGCATTACACTTGTTCACGTCTTCGCGCTACCTGCGCCCCGGTGTTTCTGGCATATAGGCTGGCTTACTTCTGTTTGCCCGGCCTTATCATGCTTACCCCCCTGATCAACATCACACCATTGCGAGCCTTCTGCTTCGCCATGACCCTGGCGCTTTTCGAGCTGCTGACCTACCTCGCCAGCGATGTGGTGATGCCTGCCATGCCCGTAGTGGTCGCCGATCTCGATGCCAGTCCTGCGTACATTCCCCACGCCCTCAACTTGTACCTGCTTGGCGGTGTGCTGCTGCAATGGCTGATCGGTCCGCTGGCTGATCGCTATGGCCGCAGGCCGCTGTTGCTGGTGGGCTGTGCGATTTTCTGTGTGACCTGCCTGGCGGCTTTCTGGGTTCGGGGCATCGAACTGTTCAACCTGTTGCGGCTGTTGCAGGGCATCGGCCTGGGCTTTGTGGTGACAGTCAGCTACCCGGCATTGAACGAGGCCTTCAGCGAAGCCGACGCGGTGCGCATGATGGCGCTACTGGCCAATATCGCACTGCTTTCGCCACTGCTCGGGCCGCTGGTTGGCACTTTGTTGCTGGAGTGGGTGTCGTGGCGCTGGCTGTTCGTGATCTTCGGCGCTTGCGCAGTGCTGTCGTGGCTGGCGTTGTACCGCTTCATGCCGGAGACGCTGGGCGTCGAGCGTCGCGATGGTTCGCGCCTGGCGTTTCAGCCGATCCACCTCAAATCATTGTTGGCCGGCTATGTGCAATTGCTCGGCAACCGCCAGTTTGTGGCGGGAAGTGCGGCACTCGGCCTGGTGGGCCTGCCATTGATCGGCTGGATCGGGCTGTCGCCGGTGCTGCTGATTCACGATGAGGGCTTGAGTACCCTGGACTATGCCCTGTGGCAATTGCCGGTGTTCGGTGGCCTGATCCTGGGTAATCTGATCATCAACCGCATAGCCGATCGTTACCCGCTCAAGAGCCTGGTGCGGCGAGCGCTCTGGCCTTTCCTGGCGGGACTGCTGGGCATGATGCTGGCCACCTGGCTGGTGCCCGGCGTACCCAGCCTGGTGGCGGGGCTGTCGGTCTACGCTCTGGGCCTGGGCATTGCCAACGCCGTGCTGTACCGCATGACGCTGTTCTCCAGCGAGCAGAGCAAGGGGCTGGTTTCGGCCATGCTGGGGATGATTACCATCGCCCTGCTGGGGCTGGGCGGCGCTTTGCTGGCGATGCTCGGTGCCGGTGCCAGCCTGTTGAGTTTCGCCTTGGCGGCGGGGCTGGCGGGTATCCTGGCGCTATGGCCGTTGAGGATCGTTCTGGGGTCTTGCGCCGAGCAAGCCGAAGCGATGCCGGAATAACACCGGCAGTCGCCTCAGAAAGGCTCAGGGGCGCTGCTGCTCGGCGATCGGGTTGTCGTCCGGTATCTGTTTGCCCTTGCCGGCTTCCTGGTGCCAGTGCAGGGCAATCAGGATCAGGGTCGGCACGCCGAGCAGGGCAGTGATCAGGAAGAAGTCGTGATAGCCGAACTTCTCCACCATGACCCCGGAGTAGCCGCCGATCAGGCGCGGCAGGAGCAGCATGATCGAGCTCAGCAGCGCGTATTGGGTGGCGGAGAACTTCAGGTTGGTCAGGCTCGACAGGTAGGCGACGAATGCCGAGGTGGCCAGGCCCGAGCTGAAGTTGTCGAGGGAAATGGTCACCACCAGCATCTGCAGGTTCGGGCCCATGTCCGCCAGCATCAGGAACAGGATATTGGTGGCCGCCGAGGCCGCGCCGCCGATGAACAGAATCGGCAAAATGCCGAAGCGTACGATCAGCAAACCGCCCATGCCGGCGCCGACGAGGGTCATGATCAGGCCGAAGATCTTGCTGACACTGGCGATCTGATCCTTGGTGAATCCCTGGTCGATATAGAACACGTTGGCCATCACGCCCATGACCGTATCGGACATCCGGTAGGTGGCGATCAGCCCAAGCAGCAACAGGGCCTGCCAACGGTAGCGCAGGATGAAGTCGTTGACCGGCGTCAGCACCGGCGCCAGGCCGCGGCGGCCCATGGACGACAGGCACAGAGCCGTCAGGATGATGTAAAGGATCGCGCGCAGGAAGGCGCGGTCTTCGAGCAGCAGGTCGAGCAGGCTTGTGCCGTCGAACAGCACGCTGGCGAAATCGGTGTTGTACAGCTGGGTGAAGGTCGCCGGTACCGACACCAGCAGAATGATCAGCACGAACACCGAGACCAGCTGATGGACCAGGCCATAACGGGCAGCCGACAACTGCGTGCGCAGCGGGACCGGCGGCTCGCGCATCATCAGGGTGGTGATCACCGCAGGCAGCATCAGCACGCCGAACAGCACGTAGGTGCCGGTCCAGGCGCTATGCAGGTAACTGAAGCCGGTAGAGCCGAAGCCTTCGGCAAAGAACAGCGCGCCGGCGGTGGCCAGCAGTGCGGCGACCCGATAACCGGCCATGTAGCTGGCGGCAAGTGCGGCCTGGCGCTGATCGTCAGCGATTTCCAGGCGGTAGGCGTCGACGGCGATATCCTGGGTGGCCGAGGCGAAGGCGACCAGCACGGCCAGGGCAATCAGCCAGGACAGGTGTTTTTGCGGATCGCAAAAGCCCATGCCGACGAGTCCCACTACCACCAGAACCTGCGACAGCACCAGCCAGGAGCGGCGTCGACCGAGCTTGCCGAGCAACGGCAGGCGCCATTGGTCGAGCAGTGGCGACCAGACCCATTTAAAGGCATAGGCCAGGCCGATCAGGCTGGCATAACCGATGGTTTCGCGGGCCACCCCGGCCTCACGCAACCACACCGACAGGGTCGAAAACACCAGCATGTAGGGCAAGCCGGTGGCAAAGCCAAGCAGCAACAGCACCAAGGTAGACGGGCTGGCATAGGCAGCGAGCGCAGCGCGCCAGGTTTTACGGGGCATGGGCCAACATCTGCCTCAAGTTTACGAAAACAAAGCGCGCACTCTAACCGCTGTGCTCCATCGGGCGCCAGCCATGGCGCAACATATCCACACGATTATTGTGCAGGGTGACACCTTCTGCGCGCAGGCGTGCACGCTGTTCGTCGCCTGAGGGCGTGCCCAGTGCCAGGCTCAAACGTCCACCGGCGCCCAGGACCCGGTGCCAGGGCAATTGGGTGTCGGCCGGCAACTGACTGAGGGTACGTCCGACCCAGCGCGCTGCGCGTCCCAGCCCGGCCAGTTCGGCAAGCTGGCCGTAGCTGACGACCTTGCCCGCTGGCACTTGGCCAAGCACCAGATAGAGTGCCATTCGTCGGGCTTGGGCGTTTTCTGTCGGATCACCAGGCGTCGGCTTCATCGCAGCCTCGCAGGCGTTAGCGCTGAAACGGGGGCGTTTACCGGACAAACAGGAATTGAACTCATTGGCATGGGGTGGGTCAGTCCTTGCTCTACGGGCGGGTATCTGGATAATGCCCGACTTTTTTGCAAACCAGAGTCCGTCCTTGCTTATGTTTTCTAGAGTCTTGTTGAGCCTTGTCGCCGTTTTTGCCTGTTCTACTGCCGTTGCCGATACGGTGTGGATGAAAAATGGTGACCGGCTCAGCGGCAAAATCACCGTTTTTGATGGTGGCAAGTTGTTGCTCAAGACTCAGTACGCTGGCTCGATCGCGCTGGATTGGAAAGAGGTCAAGACGCTGGAAAGCGACCAGGAATTGCTGGTCAAGCAGGACGCCTACACCGGCGAGAAAGCCAAATCGCTGAGTGCTGCCGAAGATGGCAAGGTCACCTTGGCCAATGGCGAGGCTCCCAAGACTGTCGAGCTGGCCAGCATCCAGCAGATCATGAAGCCCAAACCGGTGATCGAAGACCTGTCGTGGAAGGGCAATGTCGACCTGGCCATGGACTACAAGCGCGCCGAGTCCGACAGCGATGACTATGACATCGACTTCAAGACCACCGCCCGCCATGGCCGCTGGCGCCACCAGGCAGAAGGCGAATACAACCGCGAGAGCAAGGACGACGTCACCACCACCAACAACTGGAGCGCCGAATACGCGCTGGACCGCTTCCTCACCGAAAAATGGTTCTGGCAAGGGCGTCTCGAGTATAAGCGCGATCATATCGAAGACCTGGCCCGCCAGCGCACTGTAGGTACCGGCCCCGGTTACCAGTTCTGGGATGATGAGCTGGGCGCCTTCTCCCTGGGCTCACTGGTCAACCGTACCGACTATGAATATGCCGATGGTGGCAAGGACAACTTCTATTCCCTGGCCATGAAGTGGGACTACAACCGCTATCTGATCGGCAAGCGGGTCGAATTCTTCACCAACGGTGAAGTCGGTAAACCGCTGGACGGCGTGGCCAACTATGCCCTGGATGCCGAAGTCGGCCTGCGCTACAAGGTCACCGAATGGGCTTCGCTCAACCTCAAGGCCGAGAAGGATGTCATCAGTGGCACCCGCGACAGCGACCTGGACAAGACCCGTTACACCGCAGGCTTTGGTGTGACCTGGTAAGTCTGCTGGCAACCACTGGCGATAATGATTATTTTGACGGTTACCTTCATGGCCGCGCTTCACCTGCGGCCAGCCTTCAAAACGATCTCGCGTCGGGAGTCACACAGTGAGCGCTAAAGTCGCACAACAGGCCCGGGAGCTGCTGCTCAAGGAATACCGTGGAGTCCTGTCGACCCATTCCAAGTCGATGCCGGGCTTTCCCTTCGGTTCAGTGGTGCCGTACTGCCTGGATACCGACGGCAACCCGCTGATCCTGATCAGCCGCATCGCCCAGCACACCCACAACCTGCAAAAAGATCCCAAGTGCTCGCTGCTGGTCGGTGAGCGTGACGCTGAAGATGTGCAGGCCGTTGGTCGCCTGACCGTACTGGCCCATGCCCACAAGCTTGAGGACCCGGCGCAGGTCGAAGCCGCTGCCGAGCGCTATTACCGCTATTTCCCCGATTCGAGCAATTATCACAAGGCGCATGATTTCGACTTCTGGGTACTCAAGCCGGTACGTCACCGCTATATTGGGGGCTTTGGCGCGATCCATTGGGTCGACCACCTGAGCCTGGCCAATCCGTTTGCCGGCAAGACCGAGCTGAGCATGATCGAGCACATGAACAGCGACCATGCCAACGCCATCGAACATTATGTCCAGCTCGGCGGCTTGCCGCAGGGAACTGCGGCGCAGATGGTCGGTATCGACAGCGAGGGCATGCACCTGCGCATCGGCCAGGGGCTGTACTGGCTGCCGTTCGCAGTGCCTTGCAATACGCCGATACAAGTGCGCGAAGCCCTGGTTTTTCTGGCTCGCGCCGATCAATGGCCGGTGCGTGAAAGCGCTCAGGGTTGAAATAGCGATTGAGCGCATCCATTAAAGGTGTACTGCAAGGACTTCTTGCGCAGAGGAACCATTGATGCGTGCTTTTCTATTGCTGTTTCTGATTTTTCCGGTGCTGGAACTGTATGTGTTCTTCAAGGTCAGCACCGCGATCGGCTTCTTCCCAGCGCTGCTGCTGATCATAGCGGGCTCCGCCCTGGGTGTGCTGGTGGTGCGGGTGGCCGGTCTGGCCACCGCCCTGCGTGCCCGCGAGAGCCTGCAGCGTGGCGAACTGCCCGCTGAGGACATGTTCCAGGGCCTGATGCTGGCCCTCGGTGGCGGCCTGCTGCTGTTGCCAGGCTTTATCAGTGACGTGATCGGCCTGATCTGCCTGCTGCCGTTCACCCGCCGCCTGCTCGGGCGCAAGATGCGTGAGCGTGCCGAAGCCCAGGCCATGCGTCAGCGGGCGTTTGGCGATGACCCGTTCATGACCCGCCCGGGCAGCCCTGGCGGCCAACCGCGGCAGCCGAACGTGATCGAGGGTGAGTACGAGCATCACGATCCCCGCGAACCACGCGACCCCCGCAATCTGTAACCCTGCAAGCGCTAGGCTGAACGGTCCCTGATGGGGCCGTTCAGCCTAGCGCGGGCGGATCGCTAAAAAATTTCATCAGCAAGCCTTGTAATTGATCTTGGCGACCTCATGTAGGGGTTACCGCAAGGTTTCCGGGGAAATGCCCCGGACATTACATGCGTGGTTCGCACTGCGAGCTACGAGCGGCTACGCCGCAAGCATCAACCCGCCGGTGTCGATACCGGCCGATGAAAACCACAATTAGGAGAGATCGACAATGAAGCTTCGTCCTCTGCATGACCGCGTCGTTATCCGTCGCAGCGAAGAAGAAAAGAAAACCGCTGGCGGTATCGTCCTGCCAGGTTCGGCTGCTGAAAAAGCCAACAGCGGCGAGATCCTGGCTGTTGGTACCGGCCGCGTCCTGGACAACGGCGAAGTGCGCGCACTGTCCGTGAAAGTGGGCGACAAGGTTGTGTTCGGTCCTTACTCCGGCAGCAACACTGTGAAAGTTGACGGCGAAGACCTGCTGGTAATGGCTGAGAACGAAATTCTCGCTGTCATCGAAGGCTGATTCTGCTGGTTTCCCGTTACTCCAAAGTATTCAAGGATTAAACGATCATGGCTGCTAAAGACGTAAAATTCGGCGACTCCGCCCGTAAGAAAATGCTCGTTGGTGTCAACGTTCTGGCTGACGCTGTAAAAGCCACCCTGGGCCCGAAAGGCCGTAACGTTGTTCTGGCCAAGAGCTTCGGCGCTCCGACCATCACCAAAGACGGTGTGTCGGTTGCCAAAGAAATCGAACTCAAAGACGCCTTCGAAAACATGGGCGCCCAGCTGCTCAAAGACGTTGCCTCCAAGGCCAACGACGAAGCGGGTGACGGCACCACCACCGCCACCGTTCTGGCTCAGGCCATCGTCAGCGAAGGCCTGAAAGCCGTTGCTGCCGGCATGAACCCGATGGACCTCAAGCGTGGTATCGACAAAGCCACCATCGCCATCGTCAAAGAGCTGAAGTCCCTGTCCAAGCCATGCGCCGATTCCAAGGCCATCGCTCAGGTAGGCACCATCTCCGCCAACTCCGACAACTCCATCGGTGACATCATCGCCGAAGCCATGGAAAAAGTCGGTAAAGAAGGCGTGATCACCGTTGAAGAAGGCTCGGGCCTGGAAAACGAACTGTCGGTCGTAGAAGGCATGCAGTTCGACCGTGGCTACCTGTCGCCTTACTTCGTCAACAAGCCAGACACCATGGTTGCCGAGCTGGATGGCCCGCTGCTGCTGCTGGTTGACAAGAAGATCTCCAACATCCGCGAACTGCTGCCAGTTCTGGAAGCCGTTGCCAAGGCCGGCCGTCCGCTGCTGATCGTCGCTGAAGACGTTGAAGGCGAAGCGCTGGCTACCCTGGTGGTCAACAACATGCGCGGCATCGTCAAGGTTGCTGCGGTCAAGGCACCTGGCTTCGGCGACCGCCGCAAGGCCATGCTGCAGGACATCGCCGTCCTGACCGGCGGTACCGTGATCTCCGAAGAAATCGGCCTGAGCCTGGAGTCCGCTACCCTGGAGCACCTGGGTAACGCCAAGCGCGTGACCCTGTCCAAGGAAAACACCATCATCGTCGACGGCGCTGGTGTACAAGGTGACATCGAAGCGCGTATCGCCCAGATCCGCACTCAGGTTGCCGAGACTTCCTCGGACTACGACCGTGAAAAACTGCAAGAGCGTCTGGCCAAGCTGGCTGGCGGTGTTGCCGTGATCAAGGTCGGTGCTGGCACCGAAGTCGAAATGAAAGAGAAGAAAGCCCGCGTTGAAGACGCCCTGCACGCTACCCGTGCAGCCGTTGAAGAAGGCGTGGTGCCTGGCGGTGGTGTTGCGCTGGTTCGCTCGCTGCAGGCCATCTCCGAGCTCAAAGGCGACAACGAAGACCAGAACGTTGGTATCCAGCTGCTGCGTCGCGCTGTTGAAGCTCCGCTGCGCCAGATCGTTGCCAACGCCGGCGACGAGCCAAGCGTAGTGGTCGACAAGGTCAAGCAAGGTTCGGGCAACTTCGGTTACAACGCTGCTACCGGTGAGTACGGCGACATGATCGAAATGGGCATCCTGGACCCAGCCAAGGTCACCCGTTCGGCACTGCAAGCTGCTGCTTCGATCGGTGGTCTGATGATCACTACCGAAGCCATGGTTGCTGATGCTCCGCAAGAAGGTGCTGCCGGTGGCATGCCTGATATGGGCGGCATGGGTGGTATGGGCGGCATGGGCGGCATGATGTAAGCCAGCCTTACCGCTTAAGAAAAAGCCCCGCTAAATGCGGGGCTTTTTTGTGCCTGTTGTCCGGAGCATCCCCGGTGCTGCGGCGGTGCAGTTTACCCCGCGATTACGGGCTTTCAGTCAATAGCGCATTGCGGGGCAAACCCGCTCCCACCGCCACAGGTTTGCGATACAGCACCCAGTAATAGCAGCCCAGACTGATCAACCAGCAGAACACCGCGGTCCACACGTTGTGCGAGAAAAAGTGTGCGCCTTGCAGCATGCGTCCTATCGAAAACACGGTGCCCAGGCCAAACGCGAACAGCAGGGTGGCGCGGGCCAGGCGTGGGCGGCGGTCACGCAGGGCGAAGAACAACGCAAACAGGGTGAAGCCGGTGGCTGCATGGCCGCCAGGCCAGCAACGACCCGGTTTGTCGGTGGCCGGGCGAGGGCTGAGCAGTTCGCTGTAGGTTTCCTTGCCGCCGAACTCCTTCAGGCTCCAGGGACACTGCACGGCGGTAACCGCTTTGACCGGGGTTACGAAACTGGTCGACAGGCCCATGGCCAGGACCAGATAGCCCAGCTCCCGACGCCAGCCTTTGAGGCGTTGCCAGAAGAAACTGCTGATGAAGGCGACAATTGCCCCCAGACTGAGGGCGATCACTACTTGTTTGGCGCGATCATGCAGGATGTCTTCGAGGAAGTAGCTGTGCCGACCGATGAACTGGCCGGCAACCGGGTCGAACGCCAGTTTGGCCAGGTCCATGTCCAGTGAGGTCAGTTCCAGCAGGATGAGTGTCAGTGCGGCGGCTGCGGGGATGCCGAGGGCAATCCACAGGTTGAGCGGGCGAGAAGGGGCAGGTAGCGGCATGGTAGGTCCAGGCAGGTCGAAGGAACAGTCCCAACCGGCAATTATCGGGTAGCCGCTATAACCTGTCCGTGAAGACTGAGTGAAAAAAACGTTAGCCTGCAATAAAGTCGCGCCGACCTAGCCGCGCGTGACCGATGGCCGTAAGCTGCGCCTGCCAAGCAGGCAAATGCCCCGGACGGGAGAACCCCATGCGTATTCTACTGGTTGAAGACAACCGCGATATCCTCGCCAATCTGGCCGACTACCTGGGCCTTAAAGGCTACACGGTCGATTGTGCCCAGGACGGACTGTCGGGTTTGCACCTGGCCGCCACTGAACACTATGACTTGATCGTGCTCGACATCATGCTGCCGGGGATCGATGGCTACACCCTGTGCAAGCGTCTGCGTGAAGACGCCCGACGAGACACCCCGGTGATCATGCTCACCGCCCGCGATCAGCTCGATGACCGGCTGCAAGGCTTTCGTTCGGGCGCCGACGACTACCTGCTCAAGCCATTTGCCCTGTCGGAGCTGGCCGCGCGTATCGAGGCGGTACTGCGCCGGGCTCAGGGTGGTGGACGGCGCACCTTGCAGGTCAGCGACCTGGTGTATGACCTCGATACCCTGGAAGTCACCCGCGACGGCAAACTGCTAAAACTCAACCCTGTGGGGTTGAAACTGCTGGCGGTGCTGATGCAGAAGAGCCCCCATGTACTGCGTCGTGAAGTGCTGGAAGAGGCGCTCTGGGGGGATGACTGCCCGGACAGTGACAGCCTGCGCAGCCACGTCCATCAGTTGCGCCAGGTGATCGACAAGCCGTTCGAAAAGGCCCTGCTACATACCGTCCACGGTGTCGGCTACCGCCTTGCCGAGGGCCGTGATGGAGTTTAAGCAAAGCCTTGCCCAGCGGATCATCATCGCCTTTGCCTTGATGAGTGCGCTGGTGGCCGGCGCCTTCGCCTTTGGCATCGTGGCCACCGTGCATCTGGTTGAAGAGCGCTTGATCTCGGCTGTACTGGGAGGAGACCTGCAGCGCCTGCTGCGCATGGACAGCGTCAATGACTGGAGCCACCGTCCGCGGCCGGACCAGCTGTTCTACTACAGCGGTGGACGTGACGAATTCGAACTGCCCAAGGACCTGCGTCACCTTAATCCGGGTTTTCACGAAGTATTCCGCGAGCAACTGTCCTATCACGCCATGGTCGAAGTGGTGGACGGGCGGCGCTATGTGCTGTTGCAAGACCAGAGTGATTTCGAAGAACGTGAGCGAGTGCTGTTTGCCATTGTCGTGGTGGGCTTTGTGCTCAGTCTGGCCCTGGCCGTGTTCCTCGGCTGGGTGCTGGCGCGACGGGTGATGGCGCCGGTGATCCGCTTGGCGCAACAGGTGCGCCATCGTGACCAGTTGCTGGGGCTGGCGCCGCCACTGGCACCGGATTACGCCGCCGACGAAGTGGGTCAGCTGGCCATGGCCTTTGACGATACCCTGGGGCGTTTGCGCGATGCCTTGACGCGTGAGCGCCTGTTCACCAGCGATGTCAGCCACGAGCTGCGAACGCCCTTGATGGTACTGGCCAGCTCCTGCGAGTTGTTGCTGGTCAACCCGAATATCGATCCGCGTACACGTTCGCAGGTCGAGCGGATCGCCAGGGCCACGGAAGAGATGCAGGAACTGGTGAAAACCTTCCTGATGCTGGCCAGGGCCCAGCGCGATGAAGGCGCGGTGGCCTCGCAGGCGAGCCTCAAGGAGGTGGCCGATGATCTGGTCGGTGTCTGGCGCGACACCATCGAGCAGAAAGGTCTGACGTTGCTTTATGACGCCAAGGGGGGATTGCCGACGTTGTACAACGCCACCTTCCTGCAGGCGGTAATGGGCAATCTGCTGCGCAATGCCGCGCATTACACGGACTATGGCTTTATCCGCCTGACCCTGGAGCCTGCAGGTTTTACGGTCGAGGACAGTGGCGTGGGTATTCCCGAGGAGCAGCGTGAAGCCATGTTCCGGCCGTTTGTTCGCGGCGATGAGCGGCGCGGGGAAGGTCTTGGTCTGGGGCTTTCGCTAGTACAACGGATTTGCGATGACCAGAACTGGACCGTCAGCTTGACCGCGATGGTGCCCCACGGCTGCCGCTTTCGTGTCGACTTGACCCGTGCTCCGGGACGTCCGATCGAGTAATTGTGAAATGTTCTGTAACTTTTAACGGGGCGACTAACGAAATTTTCACATGCGCATGACCTGACGCCAACGATTGCCTGCTTATGGTGGGCAGATTGGAGTCAGGAGATGCACCATGCGTAGCCCCATCAAACTCGAGTTTTCCGAGAAGTACGACCAGCAACATGCCCAGGAGTACTTTCTCAAGCATCAAGACGGCCTGGCTCGGCGCTTGTCTCATCAACGTGATGAACAACTGGCCCGCCGTGCCCTGGCGTTGGCCGGTGAGCCTGGTCTGGTGCTCGACTTGCCGTGTGGTGCCGGTCGCTTCTGGCCGATGCTGGCGGAGAAGCCCAATCGAGTGATCATTGGTGCGGACAACTCCGAGGCCATGCTGGAGACTGCCACCAAGTCTCAACCTGCGCATATCGTCGAGCGGGTACGGACCTTGCAAACCTCAGCCTTCGCTATCGACTTGCCGGATAACTCGGTCGATAGCATTTTCTGTATGCGACTGATGCACCACATTGGTGAGGCCGCCCACCGCAAAGAAATTCTCTCTGAATTTCAACGAGTTACCCGTGACAGTGTGATTCTGTCATTGTGGGTCGACGGCAACTTCAAAGCCTGGCGCCGGAAAAAGCTGGAACAGCGTCGTTACGCTGAGACCGGAAAGGGCAGTTACCAAAACCGCTTTGTGTTACCGGTTGCTACGGTTGAAGAAGAATTTCAGGCCGCCGGTTTCCGCATTCAGGAACGATTGGACTTTTTACCGTTCTATGCCATGTGGCGAGTATACGTATTGCGTAAGGGGTAGCAGGGCATGGCGGTAGAGCACTCAGGGACAACGACGGGGAACAACCGGTTCGATCACTTCTGGCAACAGCAGGGCGAGTGGGTCGAGGCTCCCAACCAGCGCCGGGGTGGGGAAAGTGGGGTACAGCGGCTGAGTGGTGAAAATGGTCAGGTGCTGTATTCCAAACGTCAGATTGGCCATATCTACCGCAGTTTGATGCACCCGTTCGGCCGCCCGACGGTGTTGCGTGAATATGATGCGCTCAACAGCTTCGAGCAATTGGGTGTGCGGGTGCCGCACATCGTTTATTGCGGGGTCGAGCGTGATGCCGACCATCAGTGGCGCGCCCTGCTGGTCAGCGAGGCCCTGGACGGCTTCGAGGATTGCGACAACTGGTACGCCAACGGTGCGCGCGAGCGTTACAGCCCGGCCCTGCATGAGCGCATGCTGCAGGACCTGGCCGAGAATCTGGCACGTATGCACCGTGGCCATTGGCAGCATGGCTGCCTGTACGGCAAGCATGTGTTCATCAAGGTGATCGGTGAAGGCGACGAAGCGCGAGCCGAAGTAGCGCTGCTGGACCTGGAAAAGTGCCGCCGCCGCATCAGTTGCCAACGCGCTGCAGCCAATGACCTGAAGCAATTGCGCCGCCATTCGTCATTCAATGACGCAGAGTGGCAAAAGCTGCTCTATTTTTATCAGATGGCGTTTGGCAGCGCTGTCAAAGGTTTAGAGCAATGAAACTAGAAATCGCTCGAGGTTTGTTTCTCGTGGCTGCCCTGGCGGCGGCCACTGCTGCTGTGGCGGCGTGGGAGGAACCCGGGCCAGAGGTGTTGAGCCATGCCGCCAATGGCGCGCAGTGCCCGCTGCCTCGGCTGATCAAACCGCAGGTGGAGGCCAAGCCGGACCATGACCTGCTGTTGCTGCTGTTCGGTCTCAGTCAGGGTGGGCGTGCGCCGGGCTGATGCATCAACGGTATGAATGGAAAAGGCCTCGTCAGTGACGAGGCCTTTTTGTTTTTTTGCGATCAGATCGTTTGTGTTTGCACCTGTGGCACATCAGCCCGCGCCAGCAGGGTATAGACACACGGCAGAACGAACAGGGTGAACAGGGTGCCCACCGACATGCCGGTGGCAATCACCGTACCGATGTCAAAGCGACTCACCGCCCCGGCGCCGCTGGCCAGAATCAGCGGTACCATGCCGAACACCATCGCCGCCGTGGTCATCAACACCGGCCGTAGGCGGATCGCTGCGGCTTCCTCCACCGCCTCGCGGGCGCTCAATCCCTTTTGCAGGCGCAACTGATTGGCGAATTCGACAACAAGAATGCCGTGCTTGCTGATCAGGCCAATCAGCGTCACCAGGCCGACCTGGGTGTAGATGTTCATGCTCGAAATACCGAGGAACAGCGGAATCAGCGCCCCGCAGATCGACAGCGGCACGGTCACCAGGATCACCAGTGGATCGCGAAAGCTCTCGAACTGCGCTGCCAGCACCAGGAAGATGATCGCCAGGGCCAGGCCGAAGGTCACCCATAGTGCACTGCCTTCCTGGACAAACTGCCGTGCGACACCGGCATAGTCGAAGGCGTAGCCTTGTGGCGCTTCCTCGCGGGCAATGGTGCGTACGGTCTCCAGCGCCTCGCCCATGCTGACCATCGGCACACCCTGGATCATGGCGGCGTTCAGTTGCTGGAACTGGTTGAGCTGACGCGGCCTGGCGCGGTCACTGATGGTGATCAGGGTCGCCAGCGGCAGCATCTGCCCTTGCTGGTTTTTCACGTAGTAATTGCTCAGCCAGTCGGGGTTGTCGCGATACGGTCGTTCGACCTGGGCAATGACTTTGTAACTGCGGCCTTCGATAGTGAAACGGTTGATTTCCGCTTCGCCGAGCAGTGTCGCCAGGGTGCCACCGAGGGCATCCATGGACACCCCCATCTGTGCAGCCTTGGCCCGATCGATATCGACCACCACTTCGGGTTTGTCGAAGGCCAGGTCAATGTCGAGGAAGGCAAACTTGCCTGAGGCCTGGGCGCGTTCCTTGACCCGTTCGGCCACTTCCAGCAGGGACGCGTAATCGTTGGCGGTGTTGATCACGAACTGGAACGGCAGGCCCTCACCGGTGCCCGGCAATGAGGGCAGGTTGAAGCCGAAGATCTGCAGGCCGGCGATGCCTTCGAGCTTGCTTTGCACCAGCGGCAGCAGTTCCATCTGGGTGCGCTTACGCTCGTCCCAGGGTTTGAGCAGGAAACCGCCGATACCCGACTGCACGCCGTTGAAACCGTTGATCTGGAACGAGGAGTAGTACTCGGGAAACGCCTTGAAGATGTCAACGAACTCGTCGGTGTAGGCGCTCAGGTAGTCAAGGTTGGTCGGCTGTGGCGCCGTGGCCATCATGAAAATCACCCCCTGATCTTCATCCGGAGCCAGTTCGCTCTTGGTGAACATCAGGAACACCGGGATCAGGCACAGCACGATCACCGCGAACACCAGCACCACCGGCCGGGTGTTGAGGGTGCCATGCAAGAGCCTCTGGTAGCGCACCTTGAGGCCTTCGAACAGCATGTCGAGGCGGTGGGCCAGGCCGCTGGGGTTCGGGTCATGGCGCAGCAGCAGGGCGCACATCATCGGTGACAGGGTCAGGGCGACGATGCCGGAAATGATCACCGCCCCGGCCAAGGTCAGGGCGAACTCCTTGAACAGCGCGCCGGTCAGGCCCTCGAGAAAGCCGATGGGGGCATATACCGCGGCCAGGGTGATGGTCATCGACACCACCGGCATGGCGATCTCCCTGGCGCCTTCCAGCGCCGCTTCGAACGGCGTCTTGCCTTCTTCGATATGGCGGTGGATGTTTTCCACCACCACGATGGCATCGTCCACCACCAGGCCGATGGCCAGGACCATCGCCAGCAAGGTCAGCAGGTTGAGCGAGTAGCCCATCAGTTGCATGAAGAACAATACGCCGATCATCGACAGCGGAATGGTGATCACCGGGATCAGTACTGAGCGCAAGGCACCGAGGAACAGGAAGACCACGACAATGACGATCAACACCGCTTCGACCAGGGTCTTGACCACCTCATCGATCGACGCCTGGATAAACAGGGTGGCGTCGTAGGCGATCGAAGCCTTGAGGTTGGGCGGCAACTGGCTTCGCAGGTCGGGCAGCAGTTTGCGCACCTCCTTGATCACATCCAGCGGGTTGGCGCCGGGCGTGGCCTTGATACCGATGTAGACCGAAGGGGTGCCATCGAAAGAACTGACTGTGTCGTAGTTTTCCGCGCCCATCTCGACCCGTGCCACGTCGCCGAGCAGCACCCGGCTGTCGCCGCTGGTCTTGAGCGGGATGTTGGCGAAGGCCTCGGCGGATTTCAGTTCGGTGCTGGCGTTGATGCTGGTGACGATGTACTCGCCCTTGACCTCGCCGGCTGCCGACAGGAAGTTGTAGCGGCGTACCGCGTCGGTTACCTCATTGGCGCTCAGACCGTAGCCTGCGAGCTTCACCGGGTCGATCCACAGGCGCATGGCAAACAGCTGGTTGCCGAGGATCTCCGCTTCGGCCATGCCGGGCAGGGTGGCCAGTTTGGGCTGGATCACCCGCGACAGGTAGTCGGTGATCTGCGGGTTGCTCAATTCACTGCTGTAGAAGCTGATGTACATCAGCGCCGAAGCGTCGGCGGCTTCCTTGCTCAGCACTGGGTCTTCGGCGTCCTGTGGCAGCTTGTTCTTGACCTCGTTGGCCTTGGCCAGCAGCTCGGTGAACAGCCGGTCGCTGTCGGCGCCGATCCGCGCATAGATCGAGATCACGGAAAAATTCTGCCGGCTCACCGAGGTCATGTAGTCGATGCCTTCGGCACTCGCCAGACTCTGCTGCATGGGTTGGGTGATGTAGCCCTGGATGGTTTCGGCGTTGGCCCCGGGGTAGGCAGTGGTTACCGTGATCAGGGCGTTTTCCATCTGTGGGTACTGACGGATCGGCAGTTTGCTCCAGGCCTGAAAGCCCAGCAGCACGATCAACAGGCTGACCACGCTGGCCAGCACCGGACGGCGGATGAACGGATCGGTAAAAGCCATGACGCATCCTCGATCAGTTGGCGCGCGACTGGTGGTTGTTCTCTGGGGCTTGCAGGGTCTTGTCCGGGCTGATGCTGATTGACGCACCCTGGGTCAGTTTCAGCTGCCCTGCGGTCACCACCTGCTCACCGGCCTTGAGCCCCTTGCTGATTACCACCAGGCCATCGCGGCGCTCCCCGGTGTCGACAAAACGGCGCTCGGCGATCAGCTCCGGCTGACCCTCGGCGTTTTTCAGCACCTGACCGTCTTCGGTCTTTTTCGGCACGGCGACGTACACCGAGTTGCCGTAAAGGGTGTAGGTCACCGCACTTTCCGGCACCACCACCTGGGGTTGCGGGCTTGGCAGCAGGATCTGCAAGCTGCTGAACATCCCCGGCAACAGCTTGCCATCAGGATTGGCCAGGGTGGCGCGTACCTGTACGTTGCGGGTGCTGTCTTCGACTTTGGGGTTGATGGCGCTGATGGTGCCGGGGAAGGTCTGTTGCGGATAGGCGGCGACACTGACCAGCACCTGCTGGCCGATGCTCAGCTTGGGCACTGCCTGTTCGGCGACAAAGAAGTCGACATACAGGCTGCTCAGGTCCTGCAGGGTGGCGATCACCGTGCCGCTGGCCAGGTAGTCGCCGACGTCCACCTGGCGGATGCCGATGGTGCCGCTGAAGGGCGCGCTGATACTTTTCTTGGCCAGGGCGGCCTTGAGCTGATCAACCACTGCCTTGTTGCGCTTGTATTGCGCGCTCAGACGGTCGAACTCACCACGGGAAATCGCCTGGCTGCCGACCAGCTGGCTGCCGCGATTGAAGTCCACCTGGGCAAGGCCGAGGTCGGCCAGGGCGGTACCGAGCAACGCGGTCTCGACATCGCTGTCCAGTTGCAGCAGGGGTTGGCCCTTGCTGACTTTCTGCCCGGACTCGAACTGCAGGGTTTTCACCGTACCGTCGGTTTCCAGCCGCAGGTCGACGCCCTGCAAGGCTGTGAGACTGCCGACTGCGGGCAGGCGATTTTGCCAGGCGCGCTCGCTGGACTCGGCCGCCGCCACGCTGATCGGTGGTTTGGGGGCCGAGAACATCTGGACCTGCTGATAGATGGAGAACGCCTTGTAGCCCCCCAGAACCAGCACGAGCAGCAAAACAACACCTAACATGATGAGCATGCGGCGGCGCAGCATAGTCCAGTTCCTTGGATACGATTTATTGTTCGTTTGGCACGACTGCGGGCGATCCTGCCCACGTGCGCTGTAGCCGAATATTACTCGTTTGACCGGGTCAGGGAAGCCTGTGTTCCCGGCTATTTATCAGGTGAGGCCGTCAGGCCAGGTGCAGGTGGTTGTCCCACAGCCCGGAGGGCAGTTGCAGGGGCTGGCCGATCAATTCGCTGTTGCGGCAATCATAGAGACGGCAACGACCCTGGCCGGAGGTGACGACAAAACCATCGGCCACCGCACCGACGCCGGCGCAGTCCGGCATCGGCGCATCCAGGCGCACTTGCGCGCTATCCAGATCCCAGATGAACAGCCGATTGGCCCGTGGCGCGGTCAGGGCGACCAGGCGCAATTCACTATGAATGGCCACGCTGGCGGTGTAGTTGGCCATCGACTGCAATTGCTGTTCGGGCACAGGGAAGGCCTGGAAGGCCTGGCCGGGCCGCTTGATCGCCAGCAGTTCGGCGGTTTCATCACCGCTGCCCATGAACTGTTGCCCGGCGACGATGGTGCCATCGCTGGCAATCGCCAGGTGGCGCACGCTGTTCATCTGCTGCGGCAACACCTCTTTGCTCAGCAGGGTGCCGTCGCGCTGCATCAGCACCAGGCTTGGTTGCATCGCGTCGAGGTTCATCTCGACACGACTCTCGGCCTCGGTGCGAATGCCGCCATTGGCAACCACCAGGGTTTCGCCATCAGGCATCCACGACACCTGATGCGGGCCGATGCCGTGGGTGGAAATCTCGCCGCTATGAACCAGGCGCTCGCCATCGAAGCGGTACACACCGAGTACGCCACGGCCGGGATCGGTGGTGTCGTTCTCGGTGGCATACAACCATTCGCCGCTCTTGTGGATCACCGCGTGACCATAGAAGTGCCGGTTCGGCTGCGAGGCGATGGTCTGCAGCAAACGACCATCGCGCAGGTCGATCAGGTAACTCTCGGTGCCGGGACGCCGGGCGACGAACAGGGCAAGCGGCTGCTCGGGGTGGTTGATGATGTCGTGGCAACGCTGGGCCACTTCGGTGGCGAACACCTGGGTGCCGTCCAGGCGATAGCCGACGGCGTAGTGTTTACCATCGCTGTCGTCGCGCGCCGAAAGCAGCAGGGGGCCGCTGTCTTTGCCGCGGAACAGGGTCCAGCCGCCCAGGGTCAGGGCGCTAAGCAGGACACTACCGAGTTTGAGAGCCTGGCGTCGCAACATGATCAGTCACCGTCGTTGGCATTGAAGCCCAGTTGAATGCCCAGCGCCTTGGCCAGCTCGCCTTCGTGCAGGCGGTGGACAGCGTTGAGGCTTTCGTAGATGTCGTTGAGCTGCTGGCGTCCGGCTTCGTCATCGAGCAGTTCGCCCAGCGACTTCTGATTGGCGCTGAGCAGCTTGAGGGCATTGGCGTAGGCCGAGTCGATCTTGTCGGCCAGGGCTTTCTGATCTTTGCCCAGCAGGCCGCGCAGGCCCTGGTTGTCGACACCGACCCAGACGGTTTGCGCAGCGGTCAGGCTGGCTTCCAGGCTTTTCAGCGAGGAATGGCTACGCCAGGCTTCGGCCTGCAGCGGCTGCGGGATACCTTTGCTCAGACGGCCCATTGGGGCGCCGAGTTTTTTCTTCAGGGTATCGAGGGCAGTGACCTGGGCCCGCAACAAGTCGGCAATCGCCTCGTGGGAGTCGGCGTAGCGCTGGTTGGGGAACTTGGTCAGCTGCGCGAGCATGCCGTCGGTGTTGTTCCAGCTCTTGAGGATCTCTTCGGCGAGGGCTTTCTGGTGCTCGCCGATGGCCACCAGCAGTGGGCAATAGCGGGCTTTCTGCTCGGCGCTGGCGACGTCTGGCTTGCTGTCGAAGAGGATGTACTCGTAGGCGGACAGGCCACGCACCACCACACTGGATTTGGCCAGGCTGGCGGTATCGATCGGCTTGTCGGCGCTGACCAGTTGCTCGACCTGACGGCCGACCAGGTTTTTCTTGTCTGGCCAGAACTGTACCTGCCAGGCGCGGTTGCCTTCAGCCAGCGGGCCGATCAGCAGCGGTTGCAGTTCGGCCCAGGCTTTTTGTGCATGCAGGAAGTCGGCACGGGCGGTTGCCAGATCGGCCTTGCCTTCGCAGTAGGCCAGGGCGCTGACGGCCAGCTGGCGGTCGGCTTCGACCCAGCGGCTGTAGGTCGGCAGGATCACCTGCTTGGCAATGGCGGCGGAGGTCACTGCCTGCGGGTCCTGCGGCGAGCAGGCACCTAGGGCGAGGGCGGCAAGGCTGGTGAACAACAGTTTAGGACGGAACATGCCCGGCTTCTCTCTCTTAAAGTGAATTCAGGAACGCCAGCAACGCGGCGCGTTGCTCGGCATTGAAGGTCAAAACGTGCTGCCTGGCCGCTTCGGCTTCGCCACCGTGCCAGAGCACGGCTTCAAGCAGGTTGCGGGCGCGGCCATCGTGAAGAAATCCGGCCTGGGCGCTGACGGTCTGGGTCAGGCCTATGCCCCACAGCGGTGGCGTGCGCCAGTCCTGGCCGCTGGCGGCGAACTCGCTGCGGTTGTCGGCAAGGCCCGGGCCCATGTCGTGCAACAGCAAGTCGCTGTACGGGCGGATCAGCTGGTTGGCCAGCTCCGGCTCGGCAGCGTCGGCGGCCGTGGTGAAACTTGGGGTATGGCAGCTCTGGCAGCCGGCCTGGTGGAACAGGTTCTTGCCGGCCAGCACCTGGGGCGAGTCGACGTCCTGGCGGATCGGTACCGCCAGGTTGCGGGCGTAGAACAGCACCAGGCGGGCAATGTTGTCGCTGACTTCCTGCTCGCCATTGGCACCGTTGCCATTGGGGGCTTTCAGACAGTCGACCTGTGCCGGGGTGCAGTCGTCCAGCGGCCGCAGGCTGCTGGTCAGGCCCATGTCGCCGGAAAACGCATGCACGTTCTGCTGGTTGATGTTCGGTTGCCCGGCCTTCCAGCCGAAACGGCCAAGGACGGTCTTGCCCAGGGCATCGTCCCAGACCTGGTTGGGCCGGCCACGGATGCCGTCGCCGTTGCGGTCGTCGGGATCGGCATTGGCCAGAATCGCCGCTTCGGGGATGGCTTCAAGCAGGCCCAGGCCGATCATCGGCGGGGCAACGCGGGCGGAAAAGCGCGTATCGGGGTGCATCGGACCGTAACCGAGCTGGCTGATCTGCAGCGTTGGCTGGCGCAGCTCGACCTGGGTGCCGTCCTTGAAGGTCACCGGCACCGGTGTGTACTCGACACGTACTTTGCCTTCGGGGGTGACGCCGGGCACGGCCATGTCCTGGAACTGACCGCCATAGACCGGCTCGGGCACGATGCCCAGTTGCTCGATGACTTTGGCGTAGTGCGGTTGGTCAGGAATCGACAGGCGCACGATCATCGACACGGCATGTTTGGCGCTGGGGCCGGGCGGATGGCCACGGCCATCCTTGATATGGCAGTTCTGGCAGGCATTGGCGTTGAACAGCGGTCCCAGGCCATCGCGGGCGGTGGTGGTCGCGGGGGCAATCACCCAAGGATTGCGAAAGAAACTGTTGCCGACACTGAAGTCCAGGCGACGGCTCGGCGCGAGGTTGGCCGAGGGCATGGAATAGGCGTTCTGGTCGCGCTTGTTGACCGTCGTCTTGCCACCGGCAAAGGCCTCGCCAGGTTCCGCCTGGGTGAAACGCGGGGCGTCGTCACAGGCGACCAGGGTCATGGCCAGAAGCAAGGGGCTGAGACGGAGCAGCAACGAAGACATCAAGAATCCTGAGCTTGAGCAAAAAACCGGCGTGCAAGCTTAGCAGGCTCAGGATCATGGAATAAGAGGGATTTGCGTTTGCTTGATGAAATCGTTGCTGTTCCACAGCCCCTCAGGCAATGAACAAGGTGAAGTCGCGGTTGACCAGGTTGACGATCAGGTTTTTGTCGCCTCCTTTACGATTGTCCCCTGGCACCTCCTGAACCTCTTCGCTTGCGTATTCCATGCTGGAGGCGGTGAGGTACTTGATGGCGTCCTCGTGTGCTGGCTGCCAATAGTCTTGGAACAGCCAGATATTGGTCGCTGAGCGCGGCCCAAGAATCAGTCGCAAGGCTTTGTGGTTCTCTCCGGAGTTGCCAATCCAGGGTATGGCCAATGAGCCGGCCCAGGCCTGCTGGGCACCGATGGCGAGGCTCTGACTTCGGTTTTCGCCGTCGATCAGAGTGAGGGTGTAGGGGGTGTTGTTGGCGATGGATCTAAGGTAGGTGAGACTGGCCATGGTTTTTATCCTTGGGCGGTTTGGTGTTCGGGACGTGGCAGTGGCGCGGCTGGGGAGCGGTAGACGTAGGCTGCCAGGAGTGTGATTTCGTTGAAGGGCGGCGCGAGCTCGGCAGGGTCGAAACGCCCTTCGAGGTGAAAGCCGTGATCGAAGGCAATCGCTTCGAACATGCGCCGGTCGGTCTCATTGGGGTCGTACAGGTAGATCTTTCCCGGCAGGCTGACCACCCGGCACATCTCCCGGGCAACGCCAGGAGTGATTGGTGCACCCATCAGGGTCACATGGGGGACCGAGCGATCGTCTACCGGGAAGGTTGGGGCGGTGTAGTCGTAGACCACTAGCAGGTGCGGGATCGCTTCGCCGGTGAACGGGCCGTTGGAGATCTTCTGGCCATTTTTGTTCAGGTTATAGGCGTTGACGAAGCCGGTGATGAGCGCGCTGCCGGCTGAGTGGTCGACGATCCGCCCTTCACCCCATACATCCAGAATCTGGAACATTGATCCTCCTGTTCGTTCTTGCGTGGGTGCTGAGCACACGGTGATCGAACAGAAGGGGGTTATGCAGACGGAAACGTACCAGCGGAAACGAAAACGCCCGGTACGATGACCGGGCGTTCTCTCACTCAGGACAACGGATCAGAATTCGTGATCGGCGGTGTCCGGGTTGAGGTTGGCGATACCCAGCTTGCCGGCAGCCTGTTCGATTGCACCGGTCTGCTTGACCAGCGAAGCGATGGCGTCACGCACGATCTGGTTGCCGGCGGTGTTGTCGGCAGCGATCAGTTGGTCGTAGTGCTCGCCCTTGAGCGCGTGGTCGACAATGACCTGGATCTTCGCTTCAGTGGCTTCAAGGTCGGCCTTGAGGGTTGCGTCGGTGGCCGGATCGATCTTGGCCACCAGCGACGACAGGCTCGGGCCGGTCAGCTTGGTACCGTCAGGGCGGGTGTACTCGCCGAGGTAGACGTTGCGGATGCCCTTGGCGTCGTAGAAGTGCGAGTAGTGGGTGTTGTCGCTGAAGCAGTCGTGCTCGTCTTCAGGCGAGTTGGCTTCCAGGGAAACCTTCATGCGCTCGCCCGCCAGTTCACCCAGCGACAGGCTGCCCATGCCGAACAGCATCTTGCGCAGGCCATCGGTCACAGGCTCGGCTTCAAGCGTGGCGCGATAGTTGGTGGCGACGTTTGGCCGCCCAGTTGCCGACCATTTCTTCCAGGTCTTTGACCAGCAGTTGGGTCACGGCCTTGAGATACGCGCGGCGACGTTCGTTGTGACCGCCAGTGGCGCCTTTGCCTTCCAGGTAGTCGGAGGCCGGACGGGCGCCAGCGCCTGGGCCGGTGCCGTTGAGGTCCTGGCCCCAGAGCAGGAATTCGATGGCGTGGTAGCCGGTGGCGACGTTGGCTTCGGAACCGCCCAGCTCATTCAGGCTGGCGAGTTTTTCCGGGGTGATTTGCTTGACGTCGATCTTGTCTTCGCCGACCTGGATCTCGGTGTTGGCGATGATGTTGGCCGCAGCACCCGGGTTGCCCAGGGCGTGCTCGTAGCTGGCGTCGACGTAGTCGATCAGGCCTTCGTCCAGCGGCCAGGCGTTCACCTGACCTTCCCAGTCGTCGACGATGGTATTGCCAAAGCGGAACACTTCGCTCTGCAGGTAAGGCACGCGAGAGGCAACCCAGGCAGCCTTGGCGGCTTTCAGGGTTTCGTCGTTGGGTTTGGCGAGGAACGCGTCGATAGCGGTCTGCAGGGTCTTGGCGGTGCTCAGCGAGTCGCTGTAGACGGCGTGAACCATGTCGGCGTAATGCTTGACCACCGCCTTGGCAGCGGCCTCGTCGACGGCGCCTGCCGCAGCCGGTGCTGCTGCGCTGGTAGCCGGGGCCTGGGCTTGCGGTGCGGCGGCCTTGTCCTTGTCGTCGCCGCAACCGGCGAGAGAGATGGCAATGGCCAACAGACTGGCGGTGGCCAGAGGCATACGAATCATGGTGAATTCCTGCGTCGAGAGGTTGGACAGGCGTACCGGGGTACGCAAAGCTGCAACATAATGCGAAAGATTTGCATTTTGTGTAAAGAGGCAGTCACGTAAATATTCAAATGCGTGTTTTCGCCGCTTCGTTCAATGTCTTCAGGGGTTTAGAGAATCGAAACCTGATTGCGTTGCGCTTGCTTGAGGAACACTGTCAGCTCGCGCGCCGGTAGCGGTTTGCTGTAGTGGTAACCCTGACCTTCATGGCAGCCTTGGGCGATGATGTAGGCCTCCTGCTCTGCGGTTTCCACGCCTTCGGCGATCACCTGCATGCCCAGGCTCTTGCCCAGCTGGATGATGGCGCGAACGATGGTTGCATCGTCGTCGTCGTCGAGCAGGTCCTGGACAAAGCTCTTGTCGATCTTGATCTTGTCCAGCGGTAGCGATTTCAGGTAACTGAGCGAGGAATAGCCGGTACCGAAGTCGTCAATGGCGATCATTGCGCCGGACCGGCGCAGGCTCAGCAGGTGCTGGGCGGCGGTGCTGATGTCTTCCATCAGGCCGGTTTCGGTCACCTCCAGCTCCAGGCTGCGCGGCGGCAGACGGTAGATCTGCAGCAGGTTGTTGACCACCCGCGGCAGTTCATTGTGGTGCAGCTGCACGGTCGACAGGTTGACCGCCATGCGCAATTCGCTGAAACCCTGGTCGTGCCATTCGCGCAGTTGCCGGCAGGCCTGGTCGAGCACCCATTCGCCGATGGCAATGATGTTGCCATTCTGTTCGGCCAGGGGGATGAACTGGTCCGGCGGGACCATGCCCAGTTCCGGATGCTGCCAGCGCAGCAACGCTTCGACACCGACCACACGGTGGTCGCGGTAGCTGATCTGTGGCTGGTAGACCAGGTACAGCTGATTGCGCGGCAGGGCTTCGCGCAGGTCTTTTTCCAGCTCGCGGCGGCGGCGCATTTCGCTGTCGACGCTGGCGATGTAGAACTGGTAGCGGTTGCGCGAGCGGGTCTTGGCCAGGGTCATGGTCTGCTCGGCTTTTTGCAGCAGCTTTTCGGTGCTGTCGCCGTCTTCCGGGAACAAGGTGATGCCGATGGTGGCGCGCAGACGGATTTCCTGGTGGTCGAGGGCGAAGGGGGCTTCCAGGTCGTCGAGAATGCTCTGGGCCAGTTCCGCTGCTTCGTACGGTTGCTCGATATCGGCCTGGACCAGGGCGAACTGATCGCCGCCCAGGCGCGCCAGGGCACCGAGCCGTCCACTGTGAGCGCGCAGGCGATCGGCCAGGGCCAGCAGCAATTGATCGCCGGCCTGGTAACTGAATTGCTCGTTGATACCCTTGAAGTCGTCAAGGCCGACGCACAGCACCGCGACCCGGCGCTGCAGGCGACCGGCATCGACCAGGATCTTGTCCAGTTGCTGTTGCAGTTGCTGGCGATTGGGCAGGCCGGTCAGGAAGTCGTACTGGGCCATGCGCTGCAGGCTGTTTTCGGCTTCGTGACGCAAGTGTGTATTGCGCTCGATCGATGCCAGCAACTGGTTGGCGGTATTGACCCACACGCCCAGTTCGTTGCGCTCGTGGCCCTTGATCAACGGCAACTGGTGCTGGCTGGGGCGGTCGGGATTGATCTGGGTAAGGTGTTCAATGATCTTCGACAGCGGCTTGGTCAGCATCCAGTGATAGACCAGGTACAGCACCAGGCCCATGGCCAGGGCGCGCAGAACCCCGGAAATAAAGATGATCACCGAATTGACCAGAAAACCTGCGCCGTAGGACGCCGTGTCGAGGGTGATGCTCAGGTCGCCGTAATATTCGCTGTAGGGACCACGGCCGACCAGTTGTGTGTTGAAGGTGCGCTCCTGGCCGAGGATCAGGTCGGTCAACCAGCGCGTGCTCGACTCCTGCAAAGGCCGGGATTTTTCGGCGAGCATGGTTTCGTTGGGATGGCCGATGGAGGCCATGCGCACCGATTCGTCCTGGAACAACCCTTCCATGACCTGCATGCCCATTTCCTTGTCCAGGCTGTAGACCGCCTGGGTGGAAGGGTCGCGGAACATGTCGAGGATTCGCTGGGCGTCATTGGCCACTGCCTGGCGAGTCTTGTAGGCATCAAAGACGATCTGCGCACAACTGAGAACGACACCAACCACCAGTGCCGAGAGCAGTACGACCCTGAGCAACTTGACCGATAAGCTGTTCTTGAGTTCCAGCTTCAATGGGGTTTCCTTAATCCATGCGCATGGCATCATTTTGCCATCATTCTTGGCAATCCACTATCGGCCGTTGACAGAACATACCCCACCCGCGAGGTGATGGTATTGCTGCTATCACTGTATCGGTTGCCCGGCCTTGCGACTTTAATCCTGGAAGCAAACTTCCCAAGGTTTGATGTTAGCGCGGTATCAGTTTCGGGCAAGAGCCGGACCGCGTGAGACAGGCGAAAAAAAACCCGGACAAGCCGGGTTTTTTCTGCCGCAGTTTGCTTAAGCGGTGAAGGTCTTGCCTTCGAACTGCTCGGCAACGAACTTCCAGTTGACCAGGTTCCAGAACGCCTCGACGTATTTTGGACGCAGGTTGCGGTAGTCGATGTAGTAGGCGTGTTCCCAGACGTCGCAGGTCAGCAGCGGGGTGTCGCCGCTGGTCAGCGGGCAGCCGGCGCCGATGGTGCTGGCCAGGGCCAGGGAACCGTCAGCCTTTTTCACCAGCCAGCCCCAGCCGGAACCGAAGGTGCCGACGGAAGTCTTGGTGAACTCTTCCTTGAACTTGTCGAAGGAGCCGAACGCAGCGTTGATGGCATCAGCCAGGGCGCCGGTAGGCTGGCCACCGGCGTTTGGCGCCAGGCAGTTCCAGTAGAAGGTGTGGTTCCAGACCTGAGCGGCGTTGTTGAAGATACCGCCCGAAGAGGACTTGACGATCTCTTCCAGGGTTTTGCCTTCAAACTCGGTGCCTGGCACCAGGTTGTTCAGGTTCACGACATAGGTGTTGTGGTGCTTGTCGTGGTGGTACTCCAAGGTTTCCTTGGAAATGTGCGGCTGCAGGGCGTCGTGTGGGTAAGGCAGCGGCGGCAATTCAAAAGCCATGGTGATTCTCCTAATCAGGTCTGTTGCGGTGAGCGCAAGGCCGATCACGGGCGGCCGGTGTGCGTCGGGGAGTTTGTACTCTTTGCGACGCAAGGGCTGGATCATAGCACCCGGCCCTGTGCTTAACCACGCAACAAGTGTACGGGAAAGAGGTTCCAGAGCCTTTGCCAGCGCCAGACCGGCGGTGCTCAGGTGAAGATCAGCTGCGCCGCCACGGCGAACATCATTACCGCCACCATCAGGTCGAGCAGACGCCAGGTGCCGGGGCGTGCCAGCCAGGGCGCAAGCCAGGCGGCGCCGAGGGCGAGGGTGAAGAACCACAGCAGCGAGGCGCTGGCCGCACCGGCCACGTAGGCACCGGGCTCGGTCTGCTGGGCACCCAGCGAGCCGATCAGCAACACCGTGTCCAGATACACATGGGGATTGAGCAGGGTCACCGCGAGGGCGCTGAGCAGCACCGCCCGGCGCGAGCGCAGGCCTTGGCCTTCACCCTGTTGCAGGCTCTGTTGCGAACAGGCGCGCAGTAACGCCTTGCTGCCGTACCAGATCAGGAACACCGCGCCGCCCCAGCGTGCCACCGCCAGTAAGGTCGGATTTTGCGCGAGCACCGAGGCCAGGCCGAATACCCCGGCCGCCACCAGAATGGCATCGCAGAACACACAAAGTGCGGCTACCGGCAAATGATGTTCACGGCGCAGGCTTTGCGCCAGGACGAATGCGTTCTGGGTGCCGATCGCCATGATCAGGCCGAAGGCGACCAGCAGGCCGTTCAGGTAGCTTTGCCACATAGGAGACGCTCCACAGACACCAGCAGGACGCTGGCGGATAAAACCAAAAAAGATGCTGGCGATTCTGGGGGGTGAATCTGTATAAGAAAAACAAATAAACCTGATCTGGCATTAGGAAAAATAATGTTCGACTACAAACTGCTTGCCGCCCTCGCTGCGGTCATCGAACAGGCCGGTTTCGAACGTGCGGCGCAGGTGCTGGGGTTGTCGCAATCGGCGATTTCCCAGCGCATCAAGCTGCTCGAGGCGCGGGTCGGGCAACCGGTACTGATACGCGCCAATCCGCCCAGCCCGACGGATGTCGGCCGGCGCCTGCTCAACCATGTGCAGCAGGTGCGGCTGCTGGAGCGCGATCTGCAAAGCCAGGTGCCGGCGCTGGACGAGGAGGGCATGCCCGAACGGTTGCGCATCGCCCTCAACGCCGACAGCCTCGCCACCTGGTGGGCAGGGGCGGTCGGTAGGTTTTGCGCCGACCAACAGGTTTTGCTGGACCTGGTGGTCGAGGATCAGGAGGTCGGTCTCAAGCGTATGCGGGCGGGTGAGGTGGCGGCGTGCCTGTGTGGTAGCGAACGTCCGGTCGCCGGTGCACGCAGCATACTGTTGGGGGCCATGCGTTACCGTGCCCTGGCCAGCCCGGCGTTCATGGCCCGTTACTTTGCCGAAGGCTTTGATGCCAGGCGTTTGCCACGCACGCCGGCACTGGTGTTCGGCCCGGATGATTTTCTCCAGCATCGCTACCTGGCATCGCTGGGTATCGAAGACGGTTTCCTGCATCACCTGTGCCCTTCTTCCGAGGGCTTTTTGCGTATGACCGAGGCCGGTCTGGGCTGGGGACTGGTGCCGGAGTTGCAGGTGCGTGAGCAACTGGCCAGCGGGCGTCTGGTAGAAATTTCAGCGGATAAACCCATCGATGTGCCTTTGTACTGGCATCATTGGCGTAATGGCGGACAACTGCTCGGGCAATTGACCGAACACCTGCATCAGACCGCCCGGCAGTGGCTAGTGCCGTTGTAAGGTCTGGCAGCGTCAGCAGCATCTGAAAATTGGTAAGGCGGAGTGGTACATGCGAATTCTGGTCACCGGCGCGAGCGGCTTCATTGGCGGGCGCTTTGCGCGCTTTGCCCTGGAGCAGGGCCTTGAGGTTCGGGTCAACGGCCGGCGCGCCGAAGGGGTCGAGCACCTGGTGCGGCGCGGGGCCCAGTTCATCCCCGGCGACCTTGGCGACGCGGAACTGGCCAGACGCCTGTGCCAGGGCGTCGATGCCGTGGTGCACTGCGCCGGGGCCGTGGGTAACTGGGGGCGCTACCAGGACTTCTACCAGGGCAATGTGGTGGTCACTGAAAATGTGGTCGAGGCGTGCCTTAAAGAGCATGTACGGCGCCTGGTGCACCTGTCGTCGCCGTCGATCTACTTCAACGGGCGTTCACAGCAGAACATCCATGAAGAGCAGGTGCCGCGGCGCTTTTATGATCACTACGGGGCCACCAAGTACCTGGCCGAACAGAAAGTCTTCGGTGCTCAGGAGTTCGGCCTCGAAGTTCTGGCCTTGCGCCCGCGCTTTGTCACCGGGGCCGGTGACGTCAGTATTTTCCCGCGTTTGTTGCAGATGCAACGCAAGCGCCGCCTGGCCATTATCGGCAACGGTCTGAACAAGGTCGATTTCACCAGTGTGCAGAATCTCAACGAGGCGCTGCTGAGCGCGTTGTTCGCCGATGAGCAGGCGCTGGGCCAGGCCTACAACATCAGTAACGGGCATCCGCTGCCGTTGTGGGATGTGGTCAACTATGTGATGCGCCAGATGCAGTTGCCGCAAGTCACCCGTTACCGTTCCTTTGGCCTGGCCTACAGCCTGGCGGCACTCAACGAGGGCGCCTGCATGCTTTGGCCTGGGCGCCCACAGCCGACCTTGTCGCGCCTGGGTATGCAGGTGATGAGCAAGGATTTCACCCTGGACATCAACCGTGCCCGGCAGCTATTGGACTACCGGCCCACGGTCAGCCTGTGGACCGCGCTGGACGAGTTCTGTGGCTGGTGGAAGGCTCAAGACCTGCAACAGTGAACCGGCAAGCGGGTTTGCGGTCGATCAGTGCGCGGTGTAAGCGGTTTATACTAGTGCCCATTTGCTATTACTGCGGTTGAAGGCTCTCATGCGTAACGATGCTCAAGACGATTTCGACAATGTCCCGACTCTGCGTGCCGGTACCCGGGATGACGATGACTTTGACCCCTTGCCGCCAGGCGCAGGCCTGACTGCCGGTGGCGCGCGCAAGGCCCCGCGAGCGGCCAGCACCGGGCCATTGTGGGCGCTGTTGGGGGCGTCCTTCATTGCCCTGGCCGGGCTTGGCTGGTGGAGCTTCCAGCAGGTGTCGTTGATGGAGCAGCAGCTGGTAGCGACCCAGGAGAGTTTTGCCCGGATCAGCGAAGAAGCCGCGGGGCGCCTGCAGGCCATCAGTGGTAAGGTCGATGCCAGCGAGTCCAGCGTCAACAGCGGCAGCGAAGCCTTGAAACTGCAGATCAAACAGCTACAGGCCAACCTTGTCGAGCAGAGCAAGCAGCAACAGGGTGTTGCCGGGCAGGCGGGGGATCTGGGCAAGCGTCTGGAGCAAGTGTTGGCGCAGGCCACCGAGCAGCAGGCAGCGACTGCCAAGCTGCAGGCTGAATTGCAGACCCAACTGAAAGCGGTGAATAGCGAACTGGCGGCCTTGAAGGCGGCTCAGGTGGACGGCGGCAAGCTCGACACCCAGATCAACAGCCTTACTGGTGAGGTTGCGGCACTGAAGAAGCAGGGTAATCCCAGCGCGGCTATCGAGCGTCTGGAGCAGGACCTGCTGGTGCTCAAGAGCGAGCAGGAGAATCGTCCGGCGACGCCGACGGCCAGTGGTGCCTCGGTTGCCGAGTTCGATGCGTTTCGCCGGCAGATGACGCGCAGTCTCAATACCTTGCAAAGCCAGGTACAGAATCTGCAACAGCAGATCAATGCGCGGCCTTGATTGAGTTTGAATAGGGCCGCTTAGCGCCCCATCGCCGGCAAGGCCGGCTCCCACAACACAATCTGTGGGAGCCGGCCTTGCCGGCGATGGGGTGCGTAGCAGCCCCAGGATTCCTACATCCGCGGGTAGTCGATGTAACCGACCGGCCCTTTGCTATAGAAGGTTTCAGGATGTGCCTGGTTCAACGGCGCATCCGCTGCCAGGCGGGCCGGCAGGTCCGGGTTGGCGATGAACGGTACACCGAAGGCCACCGCGTCCGCCCGGCCGCTGGCCAGCGAAGCATTGGCACTGGCCTTGGTGAAGCGTTCGTTGACGATGTAAGGGCCACCGAAGGCTTCCTTGATCAACGGCCCGATGCTGTCGTCAGCTTCCTTCTCCCGCGAGCAGATAAAGGCAATCCCGCGCTTGCCCAGTTCACGGGCCACATAAGTAAAGGTTTCGGCGCGATTGGCGTCACCCATGTCATGGGAATCGGCACGTGGCGCCAGATGCACGCCCACGCGTTGCGCACCCCACACGTCGATCACCGCATCGGTCACTTCCAGCAGCAGTCGCGCACGGTTTTCCAGCGAACCACCGTACTGGTCGCTGCGCTGGTTGGTGCTGCTCTGCAGGAACTGATCGAGCAGGTAGCCGTTCGCGGCATGCACTTCGACACCGTCAAAACCGGCAGCCTTGGCGTTCTCGGCACCGGTGCGGTAGGCCTCGACGATATCGGCGATTTCTTCCGTTTCCAGGGCCCGTGGCGTCGGGTAGTCGGACAGCGGACGCACCAGGCTGACGTGGCCTTTAGGCTGGATCGCGCTCGGTGCCACCGGGGTTTCACCGTTGAGGTAGAGCGGATGCGAGATGCGCCCGACATGCCACAGCTGCAGGAAGATCCGCCCACCGGCGCCATGGATGGCCTTGGTGACGTTGGTCCAGCCACGCACCTGGCCATCGGACCAGATACCTGGGGTGTCCGGATAACCGACGCCCATTGGCGTCACCGAAGTGGCCTCGCTGAGGATCAGGCCGGCGCTGGCACGTTGCACGTAGTACTCGGCCATCAACGCGTTGGGTACCCGGCCTTCATCGGCACGGCAGCGGGTCAGTGGAGCCATGATGATGCGGTTCGGCAGTTCGAGGTCGCCGAGGGTGATCGGATCGAAAATAGTCGTCATATAAACCTCAAGGCTGATCAGTGAGTGGCAGGTGCCAGTTCGGCGTTGTTGCCGCGCTGGCTGAAGGTAATCAGGGTGACGATCAGGGCCAGCACGGCCAGTGCGGCGGCGGCCAGTGGAACGCGGGTCAGGCCCAGTCCTTGCGCGATGACCGTACCGCCGACCCAGGCGCCGAGGGCGTTACCCAGGTTGAAAGCGCCGATGTTCAGGGTCGACACCAAGTTCGGAGCGGCCTTGCCGAAGGTCACCACGTTGACTTGCAGGGCCGGTACCGCGGCGAAGGCGGCCGTGGCCCAGAGGAACAGGGTGATCTCGGCGGGGATCAGGGCAGCGCTGGTCCAGCTCAGTACGGTGGAGACCACCGCCATGCTGGCGAACACACCCACCAGGGTGGCGCCCAGGCGCTTGTCGGCCAGCTTGCCGCCAACGATGTTGCCCAGGGTCAGGCCTACGCCGATCAACAGCAGGGTCCAGGTCACGCCTCGCGGCGAAACGCCGGTGACATCGCCGAGCAGCGGTGCGACGTAGGTGAACAGGGCAAACATCGAGGCCGAGAACAGCACGGTCATCGACAGCGACAGCCAGATTCCAGCGCCCTTGAGCGCCGCCAGTTCGGCGCGCATGTCGAGTTTCTCCTCGTCATGGCGAAACGGCAGGAAACGGATCAGGCCGATCAGGGCGATGACACCGATCACCGTCACTGCCCAGAAGGTCGAGCGCCAGCCGTACTCCTGACCCAGCGCAGTGCCCAGCGGTACACCGAGCACGTTGGCCAGGGTCAGGCCGGTGAACATCAGGGCCACCGCCGAGGCACGGCGATTGGCCGGCACCAGGCTGGCGGCAACCACCGAGCCGATGCCGAAGAAGGCGCCGTGACACAGAGCGGTGACCACCCGGGCGAACATCAGCAGGTTGTAGTCGCTGGCCACCGCACACAGCAGGTTGCCGACGATGAACACGCCCATCAGCGCAATCAGGGCTGCTTTTCGCGGCAGCTTTGAGGTGGCCAGGGCCATGAACGGCGCACCGATGGCCACGCCCAGGGCGTAGCCGGTGACCAGCCAGCCAGCGCCGGGGATCGACACACCGAGGTCCGCCGCGACATCGGGCAGCAGGCCCATGATGACGAACTCGGTGGTGCCGATGGCGAAGGCGCTGAGCGCCAAAATTATCAGTGAAAGGGGCATTGCAAGGTCCTTGTCAGAGCTCTTGGCTCATCTGCTTGAGGAAGGCCTGGATGGTTTCCTCATTGCGTTTGAAAAAATGCCACTGTCCGATCTTCTGGCTGCTGATCAGCCCCGCGCGTTGCAAGGTGGCCAGGTGGGCCGAGACCGTGGACTGCGACAGGCCGCAGCGTTGGTCGATCTGCCCCGCGCAGACACCGTGTTCGGTGCTGTGGTGCTGGTCAGGGAATTGCACGTCCGGGTCTTTCAGCCAGTTGAGGATTTCTCGCCGTACTGGGTGGGCCAGGGCTTTTATTATTTCGTCGAGATCGAGAGGCATGGTTGGGCTCATGGTTGTGTAGCGGTATATCGCGATGGAGCGAAATATAAATCGGTATTTCGCGATATACAAATATGAAGATGTTCTTGGATCAGCGTAAATCGCTATATCGGGTTATAACGATATGGGCGGGGCCAGTGCTAGACTGCACGAATGAACTACCTTGCACACCTTCACCTGGGCGGCCAACAACCCGAGCAACTGCTCGGCAGCCTTTATGGGGATTTCGTCAAAGGGCCGTTGGCCGGGCGTTTTCCCCTGCCGCTGGAAGCGGCGATCCGCCTGCACCGGCAGATCGATGTATTCACCGACAGCCATCCACTGGTATTGCAGTCTCTCGGGCGTTTCCCCCGGGAGCGGCGGCGCTATGCCGGGATCATCCTCGATGTGTTCTTCGACCATTGCCTGGCGGCCCATTGGCAGGACTATGCCGAACAGCCCCTGGAGCAGTTCACCGGTCGGGTCTATCAGGTGCTGGCGGCGCAGCCGGACCTGCCTGGCCGGCTGGCGCAGATCGCGCCGTCTATGGCGGCAGATGACTGGTTGGCTTCGTACCGTGATTTTGCGGTGCTGGAGCAGGTGTTCCGTGGGATCGCCAGGCGCTTGTCACGCCCAGAAGGGATGGACGGCGCCCTCGAGCTGGTCGATGCGCTGTATGCGCCGTTGATGGATGACTTTCGCCGCTTTTATCCCGAGCTGCAGGCCTTCGCCGGCAAGGCCCTGGCTCGGGATTAGGCGGCTTTGGCCCGGCGTTGTGGCTGAGCAACCGGCTGCTCGGCGCCAAACAGGGCCACCTGAATGGCTTGCAGGGCCTTGAACGCCAGCGCAGCACGTTCTTCGCCAGCACTTGGGATCGGCTGCAACAGCTTGATTTCCACTTCAGCACACTCATTGGCAAACAGCCGCATCAAGTGCGAGAGCAGGTCGTCGTCACCAATGAACGGCGCGATTGCATCGACCTGGCCATCGCGCAGGTAACGCACGGCCACCGGTTGCAGCGGCACCTGGGTATCGATGGCGCTGGCCAGCAGGCGGCCGTGGAAAGTGCGCAGGCTGCGGCCATCAGTGGTGGTGCCTTCCGGAAAGATCAACAACGCGCCGGCCTGTTGCAGGTGCTGGCTGATCTGTTTACGCAGTAACTGACTGTCGTTGCCGCCACGGCGGATGAACAGGGTGCCGGCCTTGAGTGCCAGCCAGCCGGCCACCGGCCAGCTGCGCACTTCGGCCTTGGACAGGAACGACAAGGGGGTGAGCATGCCCAGCAGCGGAATGTCGGTCCAGGACACATGGTTGCTGACCCACAGCATCGGCTGTTGCGGCACCTGGCCAAGCACCCGGACCTTGAAGGGCAGGGCGTTGCTCAGCTGACGCATGAACAGTTGCGACCAGCGCTGACGGCGCTCGGCCGAGGCTGGAATGTGCAGACGCTCGTAAAGGCTGAACAGTGCCGCCATGCCCAAGCCGAACAGCACCACCAGCACTACCCGCAGGACGCGTGCGAAGACGCGCAGGCCCCGCATCAGACCGCCGCCTTGAAGTGGCGGGCGTAGCGCGGGCAGAGTTCGTCGCGCTTGAGCAGGATGAAGACGTCGGCGACCTGGAAGTCTTCATCCCAGCACGGCTCGCCGCAGATCTTCGCGCCCAGGCGCATATAGGCCTTGAGCAGCGGCGGCATTTCGGCGATGACGTTGCCGGGCAGGGCCAGGCTCGGCAGCGGCTTTTTCGGTTCGGCACGCAGGTGTTCGGTGCACAGGTAGCGTTCGCGCAGACGTTGCATGATCGCATGGGCCTGGACGCCGCCGTCCTGCATGGGAATGCTGGCGCAGCCCATCAGGTAGCTGTAGCGCCCTTCATTGAGCACTTCGGCCAATTCCGCCCAGAGCACGGCGATGGTGCCGCCATTGCGGTAGGCCGGGTCGACACAGGTGCGCCCCAGTTCGAGGATCGGCCCCTGCAGATGGCCAAGGCCATGCAGGCTGAACTCTTCTTCACTGTAGAAACGCCCCAGGCTGCTGGCAGCCTGGTGGTCGAGCAGGCGTGTGGTGGCGACCAGACGACCGCTATTGAGGTCGCGCACGCCGATGTGACGGCAGTGAATGTCGTAGTCATCCATGTCCAGGCCCAGCTCGGCACCCTTGAGCTTGGCCTTGAATTCACCGCTGAAGACGCTGAAACGAAGGGCCTGTGCTTCCTGCAGGGCGCTTGGCCCGACCAGGCGTTCGGCTTGCAGACGGCGTTCAGTGCTGTTGTCGCTAGAGCGAGCGATCCGAGTCATTACGAGTCTCCATAAGCCAGCCATGGGGTTGCGGCCGGTCGACTTTGTTGTGCAAGCTCAGCCTAGGTAGACGCGGTGTCACCCCCATGAATCTTTGGTGATGCTTGTATGACAGCCCTCAAGGAGCACGGCGATGGTCTGGCTGCAACGACTCAACGACCCACAGCGGCATCCCCTCTCAGATGATCTGGGCGAGACCTACAGCAGCCTGCTGGCGTGTCTGGGCCCGATCAGCCCGTTCGAGCTGGCGGTACTCGGCGGGCGCGCCATGCCGACCCCGGGGCTGGCGTTTCTGGTTGGCTACCAGGCGGCCTTGCGCATGCTCTGGCCAAGCGCTCCGGCCAGTATTGGCGCCTTGTGCGCCAGTGAGCGGCGTAGCGTGCGCCCGGCCGACATGCAGGTGCGCCTGGATGACCTGCGCCTGACCGGCAGCAAGGATTTCGTCACCGCCGGGCTGGATGCCGACTGGTTGTTGGTGGCGGCGCGCAGTGAGCCTGCGGGTGAGGCGCCGCAAGTGAGTCTGGCGGTGGTCTATCCCGGTGAACCCGGCGTGCGGCTGGAGCCATTGCCGGCCTTGCCGCTGATGCCGGAAGTCGCTCATGCCCGCCTGCACCTGGACCAGGCACTGTGCGAGCGTTTGGCCGGCGACGGCTGGGATGCCTACGTTAAACCGTTCCGCACCCTTGAAGACCTTTATGTGCTCAGCGCCCTGTGTGCCTGGTTGTATGGCGTCGGTCAGGACAACGCCTGGCCCCAGGGCTTGCAGTTGCGCCTGATCGGATTGCTCGGAGGCTGCGCCGAAGGCAGTCGGCAATGTGCCGACTCCACGGCGTGTCATTTGCTGCTCGGCGGCCTGTTTGCCCAGTTCAACGCGCTCAAGGACGAAATCAACCAGGCATTGAGCAACAGTTCCGGCGAGTGGGCGACGCTGTGGCAGCGTGACCAGGGATTGCTGGAGATCGCCAGCGCCGCCAGGGCCAAGCGCCTGGCCAAGGCCTGGGCCAGCGCCGGATTGTCATGAAACGCAGCTAGTCTGGGCAGAGGTTGGCCTTGTGAGACGCCGGATGAACAAAGTGCTGCTGGGGGTGTTGGTCAGCCTGGTTTTCACCAGTGCCCCGGCGCTTGGTCAGGAGACCTGGCCAGATCCAGACTGGCCGCAGGCAGCTGATGCCAACAGCTCGGCCTGGCGCCAGGTGCAGGCCTACGCCTTTGCTCCGCGTGACGACAGCAGCCGTGAAGGCGTGCGCACCGACGCCCTGGTGGTGATCAAGGCAGGACGTATTGTGTATGAGCACTACGCCGCCCCGACGACCGCACAGACGCCACATCTGACCTGGTCCATCAGCAAGAGCGTGCTGGCCACGCTATTGGGTGTGGCTCATGGTGAGGCGCGCTTTGCCCTCAATGACCCGGTCGCGCGCTATTACCCGCCCATGCAGGCCCATCCCCAGGTTCGCCTGCAAGACCTGCTGCACTGGGCCAGCGGTCTGGACTGGCAGGAAGACTACGAATACGCGCCGCTGCATTCCTCGGTGGTGGCCATGCTCTACACCCGGGGCCGCGCGGATATGGCCGCATACACCGCTGCCCGGCCGGCAGCGGCTGAGCCGGGCCAGCGCTTTCTCTATTCCAGTGGCGACAGCAATGTCCTGGCGGCAGCGTTGCGAACGATAGTCGGGCCTGAGCGGTACCGGCAGTATCCCTGGGATGCGCTGTTCACGCCGTTGGGCATCACTTCGGCGGTCTGGGAGCGGGATGCCAGCGGTACACTGGTCGGCTCCTCCTATCTCTACATGAGCGCCCGGGACCTGGCGCGCATCGGCTTGCTGATGCTGCGCGACGGTCGCTGGCAGGCTCGGCAACTGCTGCCCAGGGACTGGGTGGCGTTCAACCGCAGCCTGTTTGCCAAGGCTGCCGCGCAACCTGGTGAGGCCAATCCCGGCGGGCATTGGTGGCTCAACCAGCCGTTGTCCGGCACAGCGCGGCCCTGGCCTGATGTGCCGGCCGACACCTTTGCGGCCTTGGGGCATTGGGGCCAGGCCTTGTACGTGCTGCCCGATGAACAGCTGGTAGTGGTGCGCTATGCCGATGATCGCGATGGCCGGTTTCAGCACAACGAACTGCTCAAGCGGGTACTTGCGGCGCAGGCCGGGGGACGACCATGAAGCGTTTGCTGCTGGGGCTGCTGTTGCTGGCGGGCGCCTGGAGCTGGTACGAGCGTCAGGCCCTGGCGGACTTTACCGGCATTCTTAGCGCTTATTCGGCCAAGGAGTATTGCTCCTGCCGTTTTGTCATGGGCTTCGACGCGCCTTACTGCCAGGCCTATGTACGCCAATACCTGCCCCTGAGCCGGCTTGAGGAAAATGCCCAATCCCGCCAGGTCACCGCCGTGGGGCTGGGCGTTGAGCGTCGAGCGCGCTGGCAGGGTGCACGTGAGGGCTGCGGCTTGCTGCCGTGAAGGCAGCCGGGTAAGGTTGACGGCTTCTGTGTTACAGGATTTCTCATGTTCTCTCTGCCCCGTCTTCTCCTGGCCTTGCTCGTGCTGCTGAGCTTTTCCGCCCAGGCCAACTGGCACCTTGATGGCGAATCGTCACGACTGTCGTTCATCTCCAGCAAAAATGGCGATACCGCCGAAGTCCATCGTTTTCTGGTGCTGCACGGCAAGGTCGACCGCAAGGGCGCGGCCGAGCTGATGATCGAGATGGATTCGAACAACAGCAGCGTGCCACTGCGCGATGAGCGCATGCGCAAGGAGCTGTTTGATTTTGCCGGCTATCCGGAGGCCAAGGTTCGTGCCCAGATCGATCTGCGGCCGATCAATGATCTGGCTAACGGTGCACAGGTCGAATTGCGCTTGCCAGTGACGGTTGAGCTGCGTGGCAAGGAACATAGCTACAGCGCCTTGCTGTTGGCCACGCGTCTGGACGAGCGACGCTTCCAGGTGGTGACCCTGGAGCCATTGATGTTGCGGGCCGAAGACTTTGATCTACTGCCGGGCCTGGAGACTTTGCGCAAGCTGGCCGGGCTCAAGTCCATCAGCCCGTCGGTGCCGGTGTCTGCGGTATTGATCTTCACGGCGCGCTGATATGGCCGGACCGGTCTTTCCCTGGCGAGATGGCAACCGGTTCGAGTTATTGATCGACGGCCCCGAATTTTTTCCGCGCATGCTCTCCGCCATTGTGCGGGCCGAACAGCAGGTCGACCTGGAGCTGTATCTGGTGGAGGCCGGCGCCTGCGCCGAAGCCATGGTCCAGGCGCTGGTGCAAGCTGCCGGGCGCGGTGTGCAGGTACGCTGCCTGTTCGATGACTACGGTTCGCTGGCGTTCACCCTGAACCTGCGCCAGCGCCTGATCGCCGCTGGCGTCGAACTGCGCTGGTACAACCGTCTGCGCTGGCGCCGGGGATTTCGCAACCTGTACCGTGACCACCGCAAATTGCTGGTGGTCGACCAGAGCTGGGCGGTGGTCGGCGGTACCGGCGTTACCGACCAGTTCTGGGTGCCTGACGAAGCAATCAGCGAATGGCACGAGGTGATGGTGCAGATGCAAGGGCCGCTGGTGGCCGACTGGCAGATGCTTTTCGATCGCCAGTGGCGCGCCAACCTGCGGCGCACGGCCTGGCGGCCACCGACGCATTTTGGCCTGCCGCGCCTGCCTCATGTACCCGATAGCGGCGAGGGCATGGGCCGGGTGGCGTATGCCGATGCCCGCCAGCACCGGGATATCCTGCAATCGCTGGTGCGCGCGTTGAACAGCGGGCAACGGCGGATCTGGCTGGCCACACCGTACTTTTTACCGACCTGGAAAGTCCGCCGCTCCCTGCGCCGGGCTGCTGCCAACGGTGTTGATGTACGCCTGCTGCTGACTGGCCCGCGTACCGATCATCCTTCGGTGCGCTATGCCGGGCATCGCTATTACCCGAGGCTGATGCGTGCAGGAGTGCAAATTTTCGAATATCAGCCGTGCTTCCTGCACCTGAAGATGGTGCTGGTCGACGACTGGGTGAGCATCGGCTCATGCAATTTCGACCACTGGAACCTGCGTTTCAACCTTGAAGCCAACGTTGAAGCGCTCGATCCGCCGCTGACGGCGGCGGTGGCTGCGAGTTTCGAGCGCGATTTCGCCCAGAGCCTGTGCATCGACTTGGCCCATTGGCATGCGCGGCCGTTGTGGAAGCGTCTGCAACAGCGTTTGTGGGGCTGGCTGGATCGGCTGGTGGTCAATATGCTGGACCGGCGCGATTGATCGCGGGGCAAGCCCGCTCCCACAGCTTTCGGTGGGAGCGGGCTTGCCCCGCGAAAAAAAAAGCGGCAGGGGGAGTGATCCCCCTGCCGCTTTTTTGTCAGCAAACCCTGAGGTTTACTTCACTTCCACCGCCAGACTTTCAGCGATCTTGCTCTGCCACAGTGCGGGACCTGTGATGTGCACCGACTCGCCATTGCTGTCGACCGCGACGGTGACCGGCATGTCTTTTACGTCGAACTCGTAGATCGCTTCCATGCCCAGTTCGGCAAAGGCCAGGACCTTGGACTTCTTGATCGCCTGGGCCACCAGGTAGGCGGCACCACCGACAGCCATCAGGTACACGGCTTTGTTGTCCTTGATCGCGTCGATTGCGGTCGGGCCGCGCTCGGATTTGCCGATCATGCCCAGCAGACCGGTCTGCTCGAGGATCTGACGGGTGAACTTGTCCATCCGCGTCGCGGTGGTCGGGCCGGCAGGGCCAACCACTTCTTCGCGTACCGGATCAACCGGGCCGACGTAGTAGATGAAGCGGCCTTTCAGATCGACCGGCAGCTCTTCGCCACGGTTGAGCATTTCGACCATGCGCTTGTGCGCGGCGTCGCGGCCGGTGAGCATCTTGCCGTTGAGCAGGATGGTCTCACCCGGCTTCCAGCTCTGCACGTCTTCCGGGGTCAGGGTGTCGAGGTCGACACGGCGGGCCGATGGGCCGGCTTCCCAGACGATTTCCGGGTAGGCGTCGAGCGATGGCGCTTCGAGGTCGGCCGGGCCGGAACCGTCGAGCACGAAGTGCGCGTGACGGGTGGCGGCGCAGTTCGGGATCATGCACACCGGCAGGGACGCGGCATGGGTCGGGTAGTCCATGATCTTGACGTCGAGCACGGTGGTCAGACCGCCCAGACCCTGAGCACCGATGCCCAGCTGGTTGACCTTCTCGAACAGCTCCAGACGGATCTCTTCGATACGGTTCTGCGGGCCACGGGCTTTGAGCTCGTGAATGTCGATGGATTCCATCAACACTTCCTTGGCCATTACTGCGGCTTTTTCGGCAGTACCGCCGATGCCGATGCCGAGCATGCCAGGCGGGCACCAGCCAGCGCCCATGGTCGGAACGGTCTTCAGCACCCAGTCAACGATCGAGTCGGACGGGTTGAGCATGGCCATCTTCGACTTGTTCTCGGAACCGCCGCCTTTGGCTGCCACGTCCACTTCCACGGTGTTACCCGGGACGATGGAGTAGTGGATGACCGCCGGGGTGTTGTCCTTGGTGTTTTTACGAGCGCCTGCCGGGTCGGCCAGGATCGAGGCACGCAGGACGTTTTCCGGCAGGTTGTAGGCGCGGCGCACGCCTTCGTTGATCATGTCGTCCAGGCTCATGGTCGCGCCATCCCAGCGCACATCCATACCGACGCGCACGAACACGGTAACGATACCGGTGTCCTGGCAGATCGGGCGGTGGCCAGTGGCGCACATGCGCGAGTTGATCAGGATCTGGGCGATGGAGTCGCGCGCGGCGGGCGACTCTTCACGCAGATAGGCCTCGTGCATGGCCTGGATGAAGTCAACGGGGTGGTAGTACGAAATGAACTGCAGGGCGTCGGCAACGCTCTGAATCAGGTCGTCTTGCTTGATCACGGTCATGCAGCGCGCTCCTCTTAAAGACGGGAACATTCAATAAGGTATTCCGACGCGGACAGGCCGAGGTGTCGAAACGACCTTTCACGGCGCGCCGACGGTCAGGCTGGCGGCGCAAAAAGGCGCGGCAGTATAGCGTGCATCGGCCTTGGGTACACGTATCAGTGGTCTGACGAAGGTCGGTAAGCGCCAGGCATTGTTTTTGCGTAGCGGTGGTTTGTGCAAAACTGACTGCCTGAAGGCCTGGGAGACCATTGATGCCTGAATTGCGGGTAGGTGAGCAGCAGTGGACGGTGGCGCCGGGCAGCAATTTGCTTGATGTGCTCAATGACGCGGGTTTTTCGGTGCCGTACAGCTGCCGCGCCGGCAGTTGTCATGCCTGTCTGGTGCGCTGTCTGCACGGGCAACCGCTGGATGCCCGGCCGGATGCCCTGAGCGAGGAACAGCGCCAGTCGGGCTGGCGATTGTCCTGCCAGTGTCAGGTCGAGGAGGACTTGCAGGTTGCCCTGTTCGACCCGCAGCAGGACGGTATCGGGGCAACTGTGCTCGGGCTCGACTGGCTGAGCCCGACGGTGCTGCGCTTGCGCTTGCGCTTGCACGCCGAGCGCAGGCTGCGTTACCGGGTAGGCCAGCACCTGGTGTTGTGGAGCAACAGCGGTGTGGCACGCCCTTATTCGTTGGCCAGCTTGCCCGACGAGGAGCGGTTTCTCGAGTTTCACCTCGACTGTCGCCAGGCGGGCGCCTTCTGCGATGCGGCACGCCAGCTGCAATTGGGCGATGCCCTGCGTTTGGGCGAGTTGCGTGGCGGGGCGCTGCACTATGATGCCGACTGGCAGGAGCGCCCGTTGTGGTTGCTGGCGGCAGGTACGGGGCTGGCGCCCTTATGGGGCATTCTGCGTGAAGCCTTGCGTCAGGAGCACCAGGGCCCGATTCGTGTGCTGCACCTGGCCCATGACAGTCAGGAGCACTATCTGGCCAGCGAACTGGCCGCGCTTGCCGAGCGTCATCCGCACCTTCAGGTCGAGCTGCTGACCCCGCAGGCATTGCCCCAGGCACTGGCTGCGCTGCGTGTGCAATCACGCCAGACGATTGCCCTGGCCTGCGGTTCACCGGCCAGCGTCGAGCAGTTTTCCCGCCGACTGTTTCTGGCCGGATTACCGCGCAATCAGCTGTTTGCCGATATTTTTACCGGGCACGCATAAAAAAACCGCAGCACAGGCTGCGGTTTTTTCATTGCAGGTCAGGATCAGACCTGCGAATCACCGACATGCAGGATCTTCATGCCGTTGGTGCCACCGATGGTGTGGTAGCTGTCGCCTTTGGTCAGGATTGCCCAGTCGCCTGGTTCGACCACTTCGCGTTTGAGCAACTCGTCGACTGCCGCCTCGCTGACTTTTTCCGCCGGCAGGGCTGCCGGATCGAAAGCCACCGGGTAGACGCCACGGAACATCGCGGCGCGGGCCAGGGTGGCGCGGTGCGGCGAAAAGGCGTAGATCGGCACCGAAGAACGCAGGCGCGACATGATCAGCGGGGTGTAGCCACTCTCGGTGAGGGCGATGATCGCCTTGACGCCTGGGAAGTGGTTGGCGGTGTACATGGCCGCCAGGGCGATGCTTTCGTCGCAGCGCTCGAAGGTGGTGTGCAGACGGTGGCTGGACTTCTGGCTGGTCGGATGCTTTTCCGCACCCAGGCAGATGCGCGCCATGGCCTGGACCGCTTCGATCGGGTAGGCACCCGCGGCGCTCTCGGCCGACAGCATGACCGCGTCGGTGTTGTCGAGCACGGCGTTGGCCACGTCGGACACTTCGGCACGGGTCGGCATCGGGTTCTGGATCATCGACTCCATCATCTGGGTGGCGACGATCACGGCCTTGTTGTTGCGACGGGCGTGCTGGATGATCTTTTTCTGGATCGCGATCAGCTCGGCATCGCCGATTTCCACACCCAGGTCACCACGGGCAACCATCACCGCGTCACTGGCGGCGATCAGGCCGTCGAGGGTTTCGTCGTCGGCCACGGCTTCGGCGCGTTCGATCTTGGCCACCAGCCAGGCGCTGCCGCCGGCTTCATCACGCAGGCGACGGGCGTATTCCATGTCGCTGGCATCACGCGGGAACGATACGGCCAGGTAGTCCAGGTCCATCTCGGCAGCCAGCTTGATGTCAGCCTTGTCTTTTTCGGTCAGGGCCGGGGCGGTCAGGCCACCGCCTTTGCGGTTGATGCCCTTGTGGTCGGACAGCGGGCCGCCGATCAGTACCGAGCAGTGCAGCGAATCGCTGGTGGCGGTTTCGACGCGCATTACCACGCGGCCGTCATCGAGCAGCAGCTCGTCACCGACGCCGCAATCCTTGACCAGGTCCGGGTAGTCGATACCGACGATGTCCTGGGTGCCTTCGGTCAGCGGGTGGGCGGTGGAGAAGGTGAAGCGGTCACCGACTTTCAGTTCGATGCGCTTGTTGGCGAATTTGGCGATACGAATCTTCGGACCTTGCAGGTCGCCGAGCAGCGCTACATGGCGACCCAGCTTTGCCGCGATCTCACGGATCAGGCGCGCGCGGGCTTTATGCTCATCGGGCGTGCCGTGGGAGAAGTTCAGGCGAGCGACATCCAGGCCGGCAAGAATCAGTTGTTCGATAACTTCCGGCGAGTTGCTGGCGGGGCCAAGGGTGGCGACGATTTTGGTACGGCGGATGGTCATGCACAGACTCCTATAGTGAAGCGCAGCGAAAGGCTACTCTGGAATTTCGCTGTAGTCATTGTTCCTTTGCACTACCTAGCCCGTTGGGCGGGTGGCGTTTGAACGGGGAGAGGCCCTGTCTACAGATTTCCCCGACAATGCCGATAAGCTGCGCAATACAGGAGATTCCCCATGCGAGCCTTGATCGTTCTAGCCCTGGCGACCAGTGTCGTCGGCTGCACCCGTTGGTCGATGGACCATCATCTGAACAATGCCTACCGTGCCTATGACCGCGGCGATTGTGAGAAGGTCATGCTCGAGCTGTCGCAGGTCGACCGGACCAGCCGCGCGCGGCCATTCATCCATCCCGAGGTGTCGATGCTGCGCGGTCAGTGTCTGGAGCGGCAGAAGCTCTACGTCGATGCCGCGCAGACCTATCAGTACCTGATTGAGCGCTACCCGCAGAACGAATACGCCTACCGCGCCCGTGCCCGCCTGCAGACCCTGGAACAACTGGGTCACTACCGCAGCGGCGGGACGGCCATTGCCCGCCCGGCCACCACCACGCCTTGGCGTTAATACTAAAGTGTTCGGGTCTGATTGTGACGCGAGGGTCAGGCTGCGCTAATCTTGTTGCTGAGGCATACGTAATTCAGCAGCACTAGCGCGGCCCTGCTCAAGGGTCTCCGACAGCGATTCCGATCATGTTTGACGAGCGCCGCATCGAGCGTCATCAGCTCCCTTACTTCCTCAAGGTCTTCAACCGCCATACCGATCAGCCGATCGGCTACCTGGGTAATGTGTCCGAAGACGGCCTGATGCTGATCAGCCAGCTGCCGATGCTGGTCGGCCCGGATTTCGAGTTGCAATTGAAAATCGTCGGTCGCAGTGGCGGCATGCACCTGATCAACCTGACCGCCAGTTGCCTGTGGTGCCATGAAGATCAGACGCCGGGGCACTACGACTCCGGGTTCATGCTGTTGCAGGCGCCACCGGAATACGCGCAACTGGTGCGTGCCCTGCGCAACTATTTCAGCTTCCATCCGCTGGAGGCCTCGGTCTGAGGCTGGTCGTAGTGGACGAGTAGCCCTAGACTCTGGTCGATCTTATGTTCAGGACGACCCCGTGAGCACCAGCATTTTCTGGCACGACTACGAAACCACCGGTATTAATCCGCGCAATGACCGGCCCTTGCAGGTAGCGGGCGTGCGCACCGATCTCGAGCTCAACGAGATCGAGGAGCCGATCAATTTCTACTGCCAACCCAGTGATGACATCCTGCCGCACCCGGCGGCTTGCCTGGTCACCGGCATCACCCCGGCGCAGTTGGCCAGCAAGGGCCTGCTCGAAGCCGAATTCATGACCCGTGTACACGCCGAGCTGGCCCGTCCGGGCACCTGTGGTGCGGGCTATAACAGCCTGCGCTTTGACGATGAAGTCACCCGCTACAGCCTGTATCGCAATTTCTTCGATCCGTACGCCCGCGAGTGGCAAGGTGGCAACAGTCGCTGGGACCTGATCGACGTAGTGCGCGCTGCTTATGCGCTGCGTCCGGATGGCATTGTCTGGCCGCAGCAGGAGGGGCGTGTCAGCTTGCGTCTGGAACTGCTGACGGCGGCCAATGGTATTGATCATGGTCAGGCCCATGAGGCACTCAGTGATGTGCGGGCCACTATTGCGCTTGCACGATTGATTCGAGAGAAACAACCGAAGCTTTATGACTGGTTGTTTCAATTACGTAATAAACACAAAGTGCTGGATCAAATCCGTTTGCTGCAGCCCTTGGTACATATTTCCGGACGCTTCTCGGCGGCGCGCAATTATCTGGGCGTGGTCCTGCCACTTGCCTGGCACCCGCGTAACCGTAATGCCTTGATTGTCTGTGACTTGGGCATGGATCCCCAACCTTTGCTGCAAGAGGAAGGTGAGTCGTTACGCCAACGTTTATACACGCGGCGCGAAGACATGCCTGAAGGGCAATTACCGGTTCCCTTGAAGTTGGTGCATATCAATCGTTGCCCGGTGGTTGCTCCGCTCAATGTATTACGTGTGCAGGATCAGCAACGCCTGGGGCTGGATATGTCCTTGTTGCAAGCGCGGGCATCAAGCCTGATAGCCGCTCAGGCGAGTTGGCAGGATAAATTGCAAACCCTCTACAGCGAGGAAGAGTTTGCCCCTTGTGACGATCCGGAGCAGCAATTGTATGACGGCTTTATCGGTGATCGAGACAGGCGCCTGTGCGAGCAAGTACGCAGTGTCGAGCCCCGGCAATTGGGACAGGGACACTGGATGTTTGACGATGAACGTTTACCTGAATTGCTGTTTCGCTATCGCGCCCGTAATTTCATCGAAACCTTGAATGAGCAGGAGCTGCAGCGCTGGCAGCTGTTCTGTCAGCAGCGTCTTAGCGATCCACACATGGGGGCGCCGAATACCGTTGGCGATTTCGAGCAGGCGCTGCAGGACTGTTGGGCCCGGGCCGACGCCACCCAGCGGGAATTGCTCGGGCAGTGGCAAGCGCATGTCCAGGCGTTGAAGTTGCAGTTTGGACTATAAGCGGCGCTAAACCCGGGTCGAAAAAAAAACGCCAGCAAGCTGGCGTTTTTTTTTCATCAGTGCAAACGCGTTGCAGTGACTGGCAATTAACCCAGCAGGGTTGCCCAGCCTTCAACCACATCGCCACCCCACTTGGCTTTCCACTCTTTCAGAGTTTTGTGGTTGCCGCCTTTGGTTTCGATGACTTCACCGTTGTGCGGGTTCTTGTATTGCTTGACCTTGCGCGCGCGCTTGGTGCCGGTGGTTTTAACAGCACCACGTGGGGTTTTGCTCGATTTTGCTTCAGGGTCGAGCAGTGCAATGATATCGCGCAGCGACTTCTGATATTCGCCCATCAGGGTGCGCAGTTTGCCTTCGAACTCCAGCTCTTTCTTCAGCTTGTCGTCATTCGACAGGTTGGCCAGGCGAGCCTGCAGTTCTTTGATGGCTTCTTCGGTGGCGCGGTATTCGTTAATCAGGGACATTGGGTGATCCTTGGAAATGGGGGAATCAGGTAGACAGTGGGGCAATAATAGTCAGAGCTTACTGCCAAGTAAACATTAAACTTGGCAATAAATGCGGACGTGGTTAAATCGAACCGTTAAATTTTATTAAAAATATTTTACAAACTAAGACTGGCAGAACAGGTTAATTGGGCGCCACGCCGTGTGTCGCGTGGCGTTGTCCTGTTCTCAGGTACTGCAGGTCCGGGTGACAGGATGTGTGCATTGCCTACTGCAGTTTTTCCGGGCACTCGTTAGAATAAGCGCCTTTGCGAAGTATCTGGAGTCCCTTTCATGCGCACCTACCGGCTGGTGATTGCTTGCCCCGACCGCGTTGGCATCGTCGCCAAAGTCAGTAATTTCCTGGCGTCCCATAACGGCTGGATCAACGAAGCGAGCCATCATTCCGATGAGCAGAGCGGTTGGTTCTTCATGCGTCACGAAATCCGCGCAGAAACCCTGCCATTTGGCATTGAGGCTTTCCGCGAAGCGTTCGCACCGATTGCTGAAGAATTTTCCATGGTCTGGCGTATTACCGACACCGACCAGAAAAAACGCGTCGTGCTGATGGCCAGCCGTGAGTCCCACTGCCTGGCCGACCTGCTGCACCGCTGGCACGCCAAGGAACTCGACTGCGATATTCCCTGCGTGATTTCCAACCACAACGATCTGCGCAGCATGGTCGAGTGGCATGGCATTCCGTTCTTCCATGTACCGGTCGATCCGCAGGACAAGCAACCGGCGTTTGCCGAGGTTTCGCGCCTGGTCAAGGAGCACGGTGCCGATGTCGTGGTACTGGCGCGTTACATGCAGATCCTGCCACCGCAGCTGTGCCAGGAATATGCCCAGCAGGTGATCAACATTCACCACAGCTTCCTGCCTTCGTTCGTCGGTGCCAAGCCTTATCACCAGGCCTCGTTGCGCGGTGTGAAGCTGATCGGCGCGACCTGCCACTATGTAACCGAAGAGCTGGATGCCGGCCCGATCATCGAGCAGGACGTGGTGCGGGTCAGCCACAGTGACAGTATCGAAGACATGGTGCGATTCGGCCGTGACGTCGAAAAGATGGTGCTGGCGCGTGGCTTGCGCTATCACCTGGAAGACCGTGTGCTGGTGCACGGCAACAAGACCGTGGTGTTCAACTAACCACGTTCAAGGCAGGAGGTTGCAGCATGGCCGATCCCCTCGACAAGGCAACCTCCAAAGCCCCGCCAACCCTCGGTGAAGGCTGTTTGAGCCGTTACGACCCGGACGCGCTGGACAGTGAGGATGGTACCGATTTCCCCGGTGCCGCCGAACTTTGGGAGCAGTTGCAGCATTCTAGCGACGTGCCCGCGCCTGATTGAGGCGCTCCAGTAGCGGTCGTCCCAGCAAGCACAGGAACACCGGGCCACCGGCAATCAGGTAAAAGTAATAAGTCACCAGCCGCCAGATCAGAATGGCTGCGGCGGCCGTGGTGCTGCCCACCAGCGGCGTCAGCAGCGCGGCCGAGGTCAGCTCGGCGGCACCGGCGCCACCGGGCAGCAGGCTGAATTGCCCGGCGCTGAGCGAGAGCATCTGCACCAGAAAACTGAGCATCCACTGCACATCCACGCCGAGTCCGCGCAGGGCCAGGTACAGCACGCTGTAGCGCAGCCCCCAATGTAGGCAGGTCAAGGCAAACACCAGGGCCAGCGTGCGCTTGGGCAGTTTCCAGGTCTCGCCCAGGGCGCGAAAAAAGTGCAGTGTCTTGTGTGTCCAGCGTCGGCGCCGCGAGGTGGAGATCCTCAGCCTGCGTAGCAGTCGACCACTGAGCCTGAGCAACAGGCGCCGATAAACCAGCAGCGCGACAACCCCGGCGACTATCCCGAACATTAGCGCGGCGCTGCTCAGCAGCATGCCTTCCAGGTTGCGGTTGAGGCTGTGCAGCAGGGCGTAGCCAGCGATGCCGAGCATGGCACAGAGGAAAAACAGCAGGTCATTGAGCTGGTCGGCGGCGAACACCGCGCTACTGCGTGCCGGTCCGATGCGGTGGCGTGCCAGCAATGCCATCAAGGCCAAGGGGCCGCCGCTGCCGCCGGGCGTGGTGCAGATGGCGAATTCGGTGGCGATGATCACGCCGAGGCTGCGCATGCGCCCGAGGTGTTCGCCCTGACTGCCCAGCAGCAGACGCAGACGCAGGGCATTGATGATCCAGCACAGCAGGATCATCCCCAGCAGACCCAGCATCAGGCCGGGAGCGAAGGCGCGCAGGCGCTCCAGCAGCTCACTGCCACCGAGCAGGGTTGGCACCAGCAGCGCCACGACCAGGGTCAGGAGCAGCCAGAGCAGGCGATTCACCGCCGTTGCCTGTCGGTCAGCCAAGCAGATTTGGTCAGGGGTGTGCGGCCCTGGCGCAGCAGCTGTTGCAAGGTTTGCATCCAGTAGTTGCGGGCAAAATCATGGCGCATATCCACCGGATGCAAGCCCAGGCGTATTACCGGCGCCTGTTGCAGACGGGCAGCCAGCAGCTCGCAAACGATCTTCGACAGACCCCGGCGCCAGGCACTGCGTGCGCTCCAGACCAGGCTGGGGGCGGCGGCCGGGGTAAAGTCGGGCAGCCGATAGAAGTGTCGCGGATCGCTGGTGTACTGCAAGGGCAGGGTGCTCAACGCCTGACGGGTGCCTTCGCTCATCAGCCAGGCCGGAGCGACGAAGCCCGCCAGCGGCCAGTCGAAGCGCCGGAACAATGCCATACCCGCCTCCAGGCGCTCCAGCGCGCAGGCTCGGTCAAGGCTGCAGAACTCGCCTTCGAAGGTGTAGACGCGGCGGAGAAAGTAATCCCGCGCCGAGTGTGGCGGCGGGCTGTCATCGACATGGTAATAGCCGTGCAGAACCAATTCGTCGCCACGGCGCAGGCGCTGGTCAAGCATGTGCCGAAAGCCCGTTGCCGAAGCCAGCGGATGCTGCTTGTGAAAATCCGGTACCACCAGCCAGGTCATGGGGATCTCGCCCAGGGCATCGACTGCCTCGACGAACGGTTGGTAGTCCGGCCAGGTGTGCGGGGCTACGTCATGCAATACCAGCAGCAGACTCTGCCCGCTGCATGGGGTGACGCCGGGCTCAGGCATGAGCCCGTACCGGCAGCTCATGGCCAAGCACTGCCTGGTAGTGGGTCAGCAGGCCATTGACCACGCTGTCCCAGGCGTAGCGCTGCTCGACATGCCGGCGCGCCTGCGAACCAAGCTGTGCTGCACCTTCTTCGAACACTTCGCGCACCGCCCTGGCCATTGCCGGGCCGTCATTGGGTGGACACAGACGGCCAAAGCGCTGGTCGAGGATTTCCTCGAAAGCACCTGCGGCGACGGCAACGACCGGGATTGCACTGGCCATGGCTTCAAGGACGACCAGGCCAAAGGTTTCCTGATCACCCGCGTGCACCAGGGCATCGGCGCTGGCCAGCAGGCGCGCGACCTCGTGGGGCGGGCAGAAGTGATCAATCACCGTGACATTGGCCGGTACATTGCCGGGCATGTGCGAGCCCACCAGCAACAAGTGATAATGCCTGCCCAGGCGCTGCATGCAGTCGAGCAGCACCGGCAGGTTTTTCTCCCGCGAGCCACGGCCGGCAAACACCAGCAAGTGAGTGTTGTCGGCGATGTGCAATTGCCGGCGCAACGCCGGGTCACGATGTTGTGGATGAAAGGTGCTCAGATCGACGCCAAGACGCTGAACATGCACATTGCCGATACCCAGACGGCGCAGTTTGTTGGCCATCACCAGGCTTGGCGCCAGGACCCGGTCGAAATTGCCGTACAACCTGCTGACATAGGCCTCGACATTAGGGGTGAACCAGTTGCCCATGCGATTGCTGACCAGCAACGGTAGGTCCGAGTGATAGAAACCGATGACCGGCACATCGAGCTGGCGGCGTGCTTCCAGGGCTGCCCAGGCGGTCAGGTAAGGGTCGCCGACCTCGATCAGGTCCGGTTGCAGGTCCTCCAGCACATTGCGCCAGGGGGCCAGGCGTAACGGAAAGCGATAACCATTGCCGAACGGCAGGGCCGGTGCCGGCACCTGGTAGATGCCGTTGGCGTGCTGGCGGCTGGCGCCGGGGATCAACAGACTGTGGCGGACACCGGGGGTGTGTCCCAGGCGGCGGTGTTTGGCATCAAGATAGGTACGCACTCCGCCACTGGCGGGGGCGTAGAACATGGTGATGTCGGCAATGTGCACGATCAGCATCCCTCCGAGATCGTCTTGCGAGTGTGTCATCCGGTATGCGTTAGCAGCGGATGACGCGCCCTAAGGTTGACCTCTATGAAGGATAGTTTGTTCGATCGCGTTACGAGGGGAGGGGCAGCGGCGCATACCGCTGCCCGTTGCCGGTCAGATACGGAAGCTGCCGACCAGGTGTTTCAGGCGGCTGGCCTGTTGTTCCAGGTCGGCGCAGGCGCGCAGGGTCGATTGCAGGTTCTCGACCCCTTCCTGGTTGAGCATGTTGATTTCGTTGATGTCCATGTTGATCGAGTCAACCACGGCGGTCTGCTCCTCGGTAGCGGTGGCCACCGACTGGTTCATGCCGTCGATCTCGCCGATGCGCAGGGTCACGCTGCCCAGGCGCTCGCCGGCCTGGTTGGCGATCTCGACGCTGTCCTGGCTGTGGCGCTGGCTCTGGCCCATGGTGTCGACCGACTCGCGGGCGCCGACCTGCAGCTCCTCAATCATGTTCTGCACCTGCTGTGCCGACTCCTGGGTACGGTGCGCGAGGTTACGCACCTCATCGGCGACCACGGCGAAACCGCGCCCGGCTTCACCGGCCCGGGCCGCTTCGATGGCGGCATTGAGCGCCAGCAGGTTGGTCTGCTGCGAGATGCTGGTGATCACTTCGAGGATCTGGCCGATGTTTACGGTCTTGCTGTTGAGCGTCTCGATGTGCGAGCTGGAGGTGCAGATCAGATCCGACAGACGGTTCATCGCGGCGATGCTGCGATCGACTACTTGCTGGCCTTCTTCGGCCAGATGGCGTGCCGAGCTTGCCTGCTGCGAGGCCTGGGCGGCGTTATGGGCGATTTCCTGGGCAGCGGCGCCGAGCTGGTTGATGGCCGCTGCAACGCTGTTGGTGCGGTTGGACTGCTCGTCGGAATTGACCATCGACGAGTTGGAAGCGCTGACCACCCGCAATGCCACTTCGTTGACCTGCTCGGTGGCCGACGACACCTCGCGGATCGAGGTATGAATACGTTCGACGAAACGGTTGAACGCGGTGCCGAGGATGCCGAATTCGTCCTGGCTGTGCAGAGTCAGGCGCTTGGTCAGGTCACCTTCGCCTTCGGCGATGTCTTCCATGGCCCGGGTCATGGTGTGCAGCGGCTGCAGCAGAACACGGATCAACAGGCCCAACAGGGCGATGATTATAACCACGGCAACCAGGGTGGCGATCACCGCCGAGGTGCGGAACTTGCTGAGCATCGAGAAGGCTTTGTCCTTGTCGACGGACAGGCCGATGTACCAGTTGGCCGAAGGCAGGCCCTTGACCGGGGCGAAGGTCAGCAGGCGGGTCTGGCCGTCAACCTGGACTTCACTCAGGTCTTTGCTCAGGCGCGGGGTATTTTGTGGGTACAGGTCCGACAGCGACTTCATCACCAGGTTTTTGTCCGGGTGTACCAGAATCTTGCCTTGGTCGTTGACCAGGAAGGCATAGCCCATGCCGCCGAAGTTCAGTGAGTTGATGATCTCGGTCAGGCCGTCCAGTGCCAGATCGCCGCCGACCACGCCGATATTGCGTGCGGCGGTGACCACCACCGAAATCACCATTTTGCCGGTGCTGACGTCAATATAGGGTTCGGTCAGGATCGGACCGTTGGCGGCCATCCCGTCTTTGTACCAAGGCCGCACGCGCGGGTCATAACCGTCAGGCATCTTGGTTTGCGGGCGAATGGTAAAACCACCGTTGACGTCACCCAGGTAAATAGTCAGGAAACTTGAGACCAGGGCTTGTTGCCCGAGCAAGGTGCCGATGTTTTCAGCGGCGGGAAACGCGGCAATGTTCTGTGCGACGTTTTGCACCAACAAGATGCGTCCATCAAACAGGTTTTTAATATTGGTTGATGTGGTATCGCCCATCTCGGCGAGATAACGTTCCAGATCTTCACGAATCGCATTGCGCTGCAGGAAATCGTTGTACAAAGTGAACAATGTGAAGGCGATCATGACGATCAGAGAAGCGGCCAGAAGGATCTTGTGGCTGAATCGGAGGCTTTTGTTCATAACGTGTCGGTCCGCTAAGGTTTTGTTATCCGGGTCGTTCGCACAAAGAACAGTTTGAAAGCAGTGCAGGTCCCCTTTCCTTGTCGGGCTTTTCCTGTCTTTCTGGTGGTCTATCGCTAATGAGATATCGGCCGATTCGAGCCAAAGCTTAAACAGAGGGTGAAAAAACATGCCTGACTCTTCGCAGTTCATTCTCGGTGCCGATCCGGCCGGACAAGCGGTTGTCCAGGCCATGCGCCTGGCCAACCGTCACGGCCTGGTCGCCGGTGCTACCGGTACCGGCAAGACCGTAACCCTGCAGCACATGGCTGAGGCGTTCAGCGATGCCGGAGTGGCAGTATTCGCCGCCGACGTCAAAGGCGACCTGTGTGGCCTCGGCGCGGTGGGCAAGCCTCAGGGCAAAGTCGCCGAACGCATCGCCGGGATGCCCTGGCTTGAGCATCGGCCGCAGGCTTATCCAGTCAGCCTGTGGGATGTCCATGGGCAATCCGGTCATCCATTGCGCACCACCCTCAGTGAAATGGGCCCGTTGTTGCTGGGCAACCTGCTGGAGCTGACCGACAGTCAGCAGGCCGCGCTGTACGCCGCGTTCAAGGTGGCCGATCGCGAAGGCCTGTTGCTGCTCGATATCAAGGACCTCAAGGCGCTGCTGGCGCACCTCAAAGACAACCCGCAATTGCTCGGTGAAGACAGTGCGCTGATGACCACCGGCTCCAGCCAGGCCCTGCTACGGCGCCTGGCCACCCTGGAGCAGCAGGGGGCCGAGGCGTTGTTCGGCGAGCCGGCGTTGCAGCTGGAAGATCTGCTGCGTGCGGATGCCGATGGCCGCGGGCGAATCCATCTGCTGGATGCCAGCCGTCTGGTGCACGAGGCGCCGAAGGTCTACGCGACTTTCCTGTTGTGGTTGCTGGCCGAGTTGTTCGAGCAGTTGCCCGAGCGCGGCGATGCCGACAAGCCCTTGCTGGCACTGTTCTTCGACGAAGCGCACCTGCTGTTCAACGGCACGCCGAAGGCATTGCAGGATCGTCTGGAGCAGGTTGTCCGGTTGATTCGTTCCAAGGGTGTCGGGGTGTATTTCGTCACCCAGTCGCCGGGCGATTTGCCGGATGATGTCCTGGCGCAACTGGGCTTGCGTATCCAGCACGGCCTGCGTGCCTTCACGGCCAAAGAGCAGAAGTCGTTGAAGGCAGTGGCCGACGGTTTCCGCCCCAACCCTGACATTGACACCCTGAGCGTACTGACCGAGCTTGGCATCGGTGAGGCGTTGGTCGGTACCCTGCAGGACAAGGGTACGCCGGGCATGGTCCAGCGGGTGCTGATCGCACCGCCGCAGTCACGCATCGGGCCGTTGAGCGGCGCTGAGCGGGCTGCCCTGATTGCCGCCTCACCGTTGGCCGGGCGCTACGACAAGCCGGTGGATCGCGAGTCGGCCTATGAGATGCTCAACGCCCGCAAAGGCGGGGTAGCGCAGCCCGAACAGGCGCCCGCAGCTACCGAGCCAAGCTTTGCTGACCAGGCCGGCGAATTCCTCCAGAGCGCTGCCGGGCAGGCGATCAAGTCGGCGGTGCGTCAGGCGGCCAACCAGTTCGGGCGTCAGTTGGTGCGTGGCTTGATGGGCTCGTTGCTCGGCGGTAGCAAGCGCCGATAGTGGAGGGCGGATACGAAAAAGGCGCCCGAAGGCGCCTTTTTCAATGCAGCATGGATCAACCGATGAACCTGGTCGCCAGCCAGAACAACCCGGCCGACAGGCCCACAGTTGCCGGCAGGGTCAGGACCCAGGCCAGCAGGATGGTCTTGACGGTGCCGCCTTGCAGGCCGCTCTTGTTCGCCACCATGGTACCGGCCACACCCGACGACAGTACGTGGGTGGTCGATACCGGCAGGCTGAAGATGTTGGCCATGCCGATGGCGCAGGCTGCGGTGATCTGCGCCGACATGCCCTGGGCATAAGTCATGCCCTGCTTGCCGATTTTCTCACCGATGGTCAGGACCACACGCTTCCAGCCAACCATGGTACCCAGGCCCAATGCCAGGGCAACCGCGAGGATCACCCAGAACGGTGCGTACTCGGTTGTGGCGGTCAGGTCTTTGCGCAGTTTGTCCAGGTCAGCCTTCTCGCGGGGCTGCAGGCCTGGAAGCTTGCCGACTTTCTTCGCGGTGTCGTCCAGGCAGAGCAGGTAACGACGTACTTCAACGCGTTTTTCCGGGGTCAGCGAGCGGTACTCGGTTACACCCTTGAGCGAGTCAAGCAAGGCATTGATGGTCGGCTCGGTCTGCTGCGGGTTGCAGCTGAACTGTTCCGGCAGGTCGCCGTTCTTGGCTTTGCCCAGGGCCAGGAATTCGCCCAGGGTAGCCTGGTTGCGCTGGTAGAACTGGCTCAGGTGCAGGGTGGCGTCGCGGGTACGCTCGATCTGATAGGTGGTGCTGTTCAGGTCGAGTACGAACTGTGCCGGGACGATACCGATCAACACCAGCATGATCAGGCCGATGCCTTTCTGACCATCGTTGGAACCGTGCACGAAGCTCACGCCCATGGCCGACATTACCAGTACCAGGCGGTTCCAGAACGGCGGGTGCTTCTTGTCGTCGAGCTTGCGACGCTGTTCCGGCGTCTTGTGCATCTTCGACAGCGGGCGCCACCATTTCAGGCCCAGCAGCACCAGTGCAGCGACGGCAAAGCCAGCCATCGGCGAGAGCACCAGGGACATGCCGATGTCGATTGCCTTCTGCCAGTTGACCCCTTCACCCAGTGGAATGTCGCTGATCAGGGCGTTGGCCAGGCCAACCCCGAGGATCGAACCGATCAGGGTGTGGGAGCTGGACGCCGGAATACCGAAGTACCAGGTGCCCAGGTTCCAGGCAATGGCGGCGGCGAGCAAGGAGAAGACCATGGCCAATCCATGACCGGTGTTCACATTGATCAGCATCTCCACCGGCAACAGGTGAACGATGGCATATGCCACGCCGACACCGCCGAGCAGCACGCCAAGGAAGTTGAACACCCCGGAGAAGAACACCGCCAGGTGCGGGGGCATGGCTTTGGTATAAATGACTGTAGCAACCGCGTTAGCGGTGTCATGAAAGCCATTGATGAACTCGAAGGCGAGTACGAAGGTCAAAGCGAGCAACAGGCTCACCAGTACCCAGGCATCAAGTCCGCTGAATAAATCGATCATGAAGGTTTTCTGACCCGGTCATAAGGGGGCGCGATTATGCCAGAAATCCCTGTTAATCGATGCACCTGCCGCTGACCGGTTCTGGCCGCGGGGGTGCTTTCCCGGGGTGGCATGTGTCGGGAATGATTAAACAAATGTCGGCTAAAATCGGTAAAAATCGAGAAAATATAAAGGTTTACGACAATCGGCAGCTCACATTAAAAATTCAAACGATTGTATGAAATTTGTGAGAAACCGTTACGACATGCGTTAGGAGCTGTAACGATCAGCCCCCCGGACTTTTCTCAAGTACCGGTCATCCGACCGCCACAAGCTGGCGCCATGCCCGTAGCCTAGGGCTCGTCGCTCTTGAGTTCTTTCTCGATTTTTTGCAGTTCCTGGGCAAATGCCTGATCAAGAATGCTTGCCCGTTTGCGCCAGGGCTTACGCTCCGGGTCGGGCTGGGCGGCGTAGGTGGTGACTTCCCCGCCGTAAACTTCCTTGTAACGTTGCTCCTGACGCTCAAGTTCCGCGCGCAGTTCGTCTTTCGTCACAGTGCTACCTGTTGGTTTGAATAAACTCTGGCGTTAACGCGTGGGGTTGCGCAATCGCACAACGTGCACGTGGCTACGCTGCCAGAGCATGATTACTGTCGCAGCAACAGTAAATTCTGATTAGACAAGTCGATACGAACAACAGGGTGTTCAATCTTGTGTCACTTGCTTCAGGCTCGTTCCCTACGACTTCTGGCAAGTGCGGATTGGATCCGGCAAAGGCCTGCTGGGTCGCGGCAACGGAACTTGATTATAGCAAGCAAGTTTCATCAGCGTACCACTCTGTTGTTTCTCTAATGACAACAAAGATGGGCTTTTGTTACCAGTTTGTTAAGTTCGTCTGGCGTTTCGCTTAAGCACCCGCTTGAAACGGAAAGTTCTTCAGCAAAATGGGTAGCTGATGTTGATCAGGCAAGGAGGGAGAAAAAACGGCCTCGCTTCGTGGGCAAGGCCGTGCCTGGGACTTCTACGGTGGGTACCTGACCAGTCTCTCCAAGAAGCCACATAGTGGCGGTCGAAAGGTATAAGCAATTGAGGGTAGCGGTCAATTGCGATTATCGGTCGTTGGTTCGATAATCGCCCCAGTGACCGTGTTGTCGAGGTGAGCCATGACAGAAGAAACAACGCCCAAAGGGCCCGGATTGAACGATCAGGTGCGCAGTTCGTTTGCGTCGCTGGCACCGCCCATCGTCGCGTCACCGGCCAGGCGAATCCAGGCCTTCACCGGTGATCCCGACTTCATGACCTCGCTGGCCCGCGGCCTGGCGGTGGTCCAGGCGTTCCAGGAGCGCAAGCGTCACCTGACCATTGCGCAGATCAGCCACCGCACGGAAATTCCCCGGGCTGCGGTGCGTCGTTGCCTGCATACCCTGATCAAGCTGGGTTACGCCACCACCGACGGGCGGACCTATTCACTGTTGCCCAAGGTGCTGACGCTGGGGCACGCCTACCTGTCATCCACACCATTGGCAGTGTCAGCCCAGCCCTACCTGGACCGCATGAGTGATCAGTTGCACGAGGCCTGCAACATGGCCACCCTCGAAGGCGACGACATCCTTTATATAGCCCGCTCGGCCACGGTGCAGCGGCTGATCTCGGTGGACCTTTCGGTAGGTGGCCGGTTGCCGGCCTATTGCACTTCCATGGGGCGGATACTTTTGGCGGCGCTGGACGACGCGACCCTGCATGAATACCTGGAGCATGCCGACCTGCAGGCCAAGACCAGTCGCACCATTCACGACCCGGTGGCGTTGCTCGAATGCCTGCAACAGGTTCGCCAGCAGGGTTGGTGCGTGGTCGATCAGGAGCTGGAGCAGGGTCTGCGCTCGATTGCCGTGCCGGTCTACGATGCCTCCGGCCAGGTGCTGGCAGCGCTGAACGTCAGTACCCATGCCGGCCGGGTCAGCCGCACCGAGCTTGAGCAACGCTTTTTGCCGATCATGCTGGCGGCCAGCCGCGACCTCAGTACCCAGCTGTTTGCCTGAGCCTGCACGTTCCTGTTCGATAAACGCACAGTGTTGCGTTTATCGAATTGCGCAGTTTTCGACCTGTTATTAATGTCCTTCGCACCGATCGATCTGCCTGGATCGATTGTGTTGCTCACGCGCGCCCCGCACATAAGCGCGCTCCAACTGGATAAAAATAATGAACAGTCCGCAAGCTGCTGTCGGGAACTGCCTTGATGTGCAGTCCTTTATCAATTCGCAACCGCTGTCGCGCTATCAATGGCGCGTAGTGATCCTGTGTTTCCTGATTGTCTTTCTTGATGGCCTGGATACCGCTGCCATGGGCTTTATCGCCCCGGCGCTGTCCCAGGACTGGGGGATCGACCGCGCCAGCCTCGGCCCGGTGATGAGCGCGGCGCTGATCGGTATGGTCTTCGGCGCTCTGGGTTCGGGACCCTTGGCCGACCGTTTCGGGCGCAAGGTGGTGCTGGTGGGGGCGGTGGTGGTGTTTGGCGCCTTCAGCCTGGCTTCGGCCTACAGCAGTAACGTCGATCAGTTGCTGGTGCTGCGTTTTCTGACCGGTCTGGGTCTTGGCGCCGGTATGCCCAACGCCACCACGCTGCTCTCTGAGTACACCCCTGAGCGGCTCAAGTCGTTGCTGGTCACCAGCATGTTCTGTGGCTTCAACCTGGGCATGGCCGGTGGTGGTTTCATTTCCGCCAAGCTGATCCCGGCGTTCGGCTGGCACAGCCTGCTGTTGATCGGTGGCGTATTACCGTTGGTGCTGGCCGTGGTGCTGCTGTTGTGGTTGCCGGAGTCGGCGCGTTTTCTGGTGGTGCGCAATCGCGGCACAGACAAAGTGCGCCAGGCTCTGGCGCCGATCGATCCTGCCATTGTCGGCCAGGCCTCGAGTTTCAGCGTGCCGGAGCAAAAAACGGTGAAGGCGCGCAATGTCTTTGCGGTGATCTTTTCCGGTACCTATAGCGCCGGTACCTTGTTGCTGTGGCTGACCTATTTCATGGGCCTGGTAATTGTCTACCTGCTGACCAGCTGGCTGCCAACGCTGATGCGTGACAGTGGCGCGAGCATGGAGCAGGCCGCCTTTATCGGTGCCTTGTTCCAGTTTGGCGGGGTACTCAGCGCAGTGGCGGTGGGCTGGGCCATGGACCGCTACAACCCGCACAAGGTAATCGGCACCTTCTATCTGCTTGCCGGGGTGTTTGCCTATGCGGTGGGTCAGAGCCTGGGCAACATCACCGTGCTGGCGACCCTGGTACTGATTGCCGGTATGTGCGTCAACGGTGCGCAGTCGGCCATGCCTTCTCTGGCGGCGCGTTTCTATCCGACTCAGGGCCGTGCCACGGGCGTGTCGTGGATGCTTGGTATTGGCCGCTTCGGCGCCATTCTCGGTGCCTGGATGGGCGCGACCCTGTTGGGCCTGGGCTGGAACTTCGAGCAGGTGCTGACGGCGCTGGTGATCCCGGCCGGGCTGGCTACGGTGGCGGTGGTGATCAAAGGTATGGTCAGTCACGCAGACGCGACCTGAGTGATCTATCGCGGGGCAAGCCCGCTCCCACTGACCCTGTGGGAGCGGGCTTGCCCCGCGATCGTTTCACACCATTAGCACAACAACAATTTGTTCGATAATCGAACAGATAGTCGATTATCGGATTGTACCGCCCTCAGCCCCGCCTTAATCTGAAGTCCTACCGGCGCCACCCAAGGCGCCATGCAACCGACCTCGACTCAGCATATCCAGGAGTCTGCAATGGCTGAAATCCTCTCGCTCCACGATGCCGTGAAGCAGTTCGTCCACGACGGTGACAGCGTCGCCCTCGAAGGCTTCACGCACTTGATTCCGACTGCCGCCGGGCATGAAATCATTCGTCAGGGCAAGAAAGAGCTGACCCTGGTACGTATGACTCCTGACCTGATCTACGATCAGCTGATCGGTGCCGGTTGTGCCCGCAAACTGATTTTCTCCTGGGGCGGTAACCCCGGTGTAGGCTCGCTGCACCGCCTGCGGGATGCCGTGGAAAAGCAATGGCCGCAGGCCATGGAGATCGAAGAGCACAGCCACGCCGACCTTGCCAACGCCTATGTTGCCGGCGCCTCGGGCCTGCCTTTTGCGGTGCTGCGCGCCTACGCCGGTTCCGACCTGCCCAAGGTCAACCCGCTGATCAAGAGCGTCACTTGCCCGTTCACCGGTGAAGTGCTCGCCGCCGTGCCTTCGGTACGCCCGGATGTCACCGTGATTCACGCACAGAAGGCCGACCGCAAGGGCAACGTGCTGCTCTGGGGCATTCTCGGTGTGCAGAAAGAAGCGGCCCTGGCGGCCAAGCGTTGCATCGTCACCGTCGAAGAAATCGTCGATGACCTCAATGCTCCGATGAACGCCTGCGTGCTGCCTACCTGGGCACTGTCGGCGGTGTGCCTGGTGCCGGGCGGTGCGCATCCGTCCTACGCCCATGGCTACTACGAGCGTGACAACCGTTTCTACCAGGCCTGGGACCCGATTGCCCGCAATCGCGAAGCCTTCACTGCCTGGATCGACGAGTACATTCGCGGCACCGCCGACTTCAATGAATTCAAGGCAAAACTGGCCAGCGCTTCGGAGGCTGCACAATGAGCTACTCCACCAATGAAATGATGACCGTCGCCGCAGCCCGTCGTCTGCGCAACGGTGCAGTGTGCTTCGTCGGCATCGGCCTGCCTTCCAAGGCCGCCAACCTGGCGCGTCTGACGTCCTCGCCCGACGTGGTGCTGATCTACGAATCCGGCCCGATCGGCGCCAAACCGAGCGTGCTGCCGCTGTCGATCGGTGACGGTGAACTGGCGGAAACCGCCGACACCGTGGTGCCGACCGGCGAGATTTTCCGCTACTGGCTGCAAGGCGGGCGTATCGACGTCGGCTTCCTCGGCGCTGCCCAGGTCGACCGTTTCGGCAACATCAACACCACCGTGGTGGGTGACTACCACAACCCGAAAGTACGCCTGCCCGGTGCCGGTGGCGCGCCGGAGATTGCCGGTTCGGCCAAGCAGGTGCTGATCATCCTCAAGCAGTCGAACCGCGCCTTCGTCGACAAACTCGACTTCATCACCTCGGTCGGCCACGGCGAGGGCGGTGATTCGCGCAAACGTCTGGGCCTGCCAGGCGAAGGGCCGGTGGGGATCATCACCGACCTGTGCATCATGGAGCCGGAAGCTGGCACTCACGAGTTTGTCGTGACCTCGATCCATCCGGGTGTGACCCGCGAGCAGATCATTGCCGCGACGGGCTGGGCGATTCGCTTTGCCGACAGCGTGCAGACCACCGCCGAGCCAAGCGAAGTCGAGCTCAGCGCCCTGCGTGACCTGGAAGCACGCACCGCCGCCGCCCACGGCCAAGCGCCAGGAGAAGCCTGATGCGTGACGTATTTATCTGCGATGCGATTCGTACCCCCATCGGCCGCTTCGGCGGCGCCCTGGCCGGTGTACGTGCCGATGACCTGGCAGCCGTACCGATCAAGGCGCTGATCGAGCGCAACCCGCAGGTGCAATGGGATCTGCTGGACGAGGTGTTCCTCGGCTGCGCCAACCAGGCCGGCGAAGACAACCGCAACGTCGCGCGCATGGCGCTGCTGTTGGCAGGCCTGCCGGACAGCGTGCCGGGTGTGACCTTGAACCGCCTCTGTGCCTCGGGCATGGACGCGGTCGGCACCGCCTTTCGTGCCATTGCCAGCGGCGAGATGGAGCTGGCGATTGCCGGCGGCGTCGAGTCGATGTCGCGTGCGCCGTTCGTCATGGGCAAGGCCGACAACGCCTATTCGCGCAACATGAAACTGGAAGACACCACCATCGGCTGGCGCTTCATCAACCCGTTGATGAAAGCCCAGTACGGCGTCGATGCCATGCCGCAGACCGCCGACAACGTCGCCGACGATTACCAGGTCTCGCGTGCCGATCAGGACGCCTTCGCCCTGCGTAGCCAGCAACGTACCGCAGCCGCCCAGGCCGCAGGTTTCTTCGCTGAAGAGATCGTGCCGGTGCGCATCGCCCACAAAAAAGGCGAAACCGTTGTCGAGCACGACGAACACCCACGGGCCGATACCACTCTTGAAGCCCTGGCACGACTGAAACCAGTCAATGGCCCGGACAAGACCGTCACCGCAGGCAACGCCTCGGGCGTCAACGACGGTGCCGCGGCATTGATCCTGGCCTCGGCTGAAGCAGTGAAAAAACACGGCCTGACGCCACGTGCCCGGGTCCTAGGCATGGCCAGCGCCGGTGTTGCGCCGCGAGTCATGGGCATCGGTCCGGTGCCGGCGGTACGCAAGCTGACCGAGCGCCTCGGTGTGGCGGTGAGTGATTTCGATGTCATCGAGCTCAACGAAGCCTTCGCCAGCCAGGGCTTGGCGGTGCTACGCGAACTCGGCCTGGCCGACGACGCGCCGCAGGTCAACCCCAATGGTGGCGCCATCGCGCTGGGCCATCCGCTAGGCATGAGCGGTGCGCGGCTGATCCTCACCGCCTTGCATCAGTTGGAGAAATCCGGTGGTCGCAAGGGCCTGGCGACCATGTGTGTCGGGGTAGGGCAGGGCTTGGCCCTGGCCATCGAGCGGGTGTAAGCCAATACCCCCGGACACGCGGCTCCCACGCAGGGTTGCGGGGCCGGGGGGATTGTTTGTGGAACGAGAGTGTTACTGATTGTGTCTAGACTCCAGTAACCCTCCTAGAGTGAATTGCCATGACAACTGCCTATTACACCGGTGAGGAACGCAGTAAGCGCATCTTCGCCATCGTCGGTGCCTCCTCGGGTAATCTGGTGGAATGGTTCGACTTCTATGTCTATGCCTTCTGCGCCATTTACTTTGCCCCGGCGTTTTTCCCTTCTGACGATCCGACGGTGCAGTTGCTCAATACCGCCGGGGTGTTTGCCGCTGGTTTTCTGATGCGCCCGATTGGTGGTTGGCTGTTTGGCCGGGTGGCCGATCGGCATGGCCGCAAGAATTCGATGATGATCTCGGTGCTGATGATGTGTGCCGGCTCCCTGGTCATCGCCTGTCTGCCGACTTACGCCTCGATCGGCGCCTGGGCGCCGGCGCTGCTGTTGCTGGCGCGGCTGTTCCAGGGCCTGTCGGTGGGCGGTGAATACGGCACCACCGCGACCTACATGAGTGAAGTGGCCCTGCGCGGTCAGCGCGGTTTCTTTGCCTCGTTCCAGTACGTGACGCTGATTGGCGGGCAACTGCTGGCGGTGCTGGTGGTGGTGATTCTCCAGCAACTGCTCAGCGAGGATGAACTGCGCGCCTGGGGCTGGCGGATTCCGTTCGTGGTGGGTGCGGTTGCGGCGGTGATTTCGCTGTTCCTGCGCCGCTCGCTGGAAGAGACCAGCAGCGCCGAAACCCGTAACGACAAAGAGGCCGGCAGTGTCGCCGGGCTGTTCCGCCACCACACTGCAGCCTTCATCACCGTGCTGGGTTACACCGCGGGTGGCTCGCTGATTTTCTACACCTTCACCACCTACATGCAGAAGTACCTGGTGAACACCGCCGGCATGAGTGCCAAGACCGCCAGTTTCATCATGACCGGCGCGCTGTTTCTGTACATGTGCATGCAGCCGTTCTTCGGCATGCTTTCCGACCGTATCGGCCGGCGTAATTCGATGCTGCTGTTCGGCGCCTTGGGCACCGTGTTCACCGTGCCGATCCTGATGGCGCTGAAAACCGTCACCAGCCCGTTCCTGGCTTTCGTGCTGATCACCCTGGCGCTGTGTATCGTCAGTTTCTATACCTCGATCAGTGGCCTGGTCAAAGCCGAGATGTTCCCGCCGCAGGTGCGCGCTCTGGGTGTGGGGCTGGCCTATGCAGTGGCCAACGCGATATTTGGCGGTTCGGCCGAATATGTGGCCCTGGGGCTGAAGTCGATGGGCATGGAGAACACCTTTTACTGGTACGTTACCGCCATGATGGCGATCGCCTTCCTGTTCAGCCTGCGCTTGCCTAAACAGGCGGCGTACCTGCACCACGATCATTGACCTGTTGAAGGACTAGGAAATGAACCCGCGACCGGGCAATCAGCTGTTCGATGCCTACTTCACTGCACCCGCAATGCGCGAGGTGTTTTCCGATCGTGGCCGGGTGCAGGGCATGCTTGATTTCGAAGCGGCCCTGGCGCGCGCCGAAGCGGCCGTGGGGGTGATTCCGCAGGTGGCGGTGGCGCCTATTGTCGCCGCCTGTCAGGCCGAGCGTTACGACTTTGCCGCGCTGGCCGAAGCCATCGGCATTGCTGGTAATTCGGCGATTCCGCTGGTCAAGGCGCTGGGCAAGGTGATCGCCAGTGGCGTGCCGGAAGCCGAGCGTTTTGTGCATCTGGGCGCCACCAGCCAGGATGCGATGGACACCGGCCTGGTCCTGCAACTGTGTGCAGCCTTGGGCCTGATCGAGAGCGACCTGCAACATCTGGCCGAATCACTGGCGCGTCAGGCCGAGGCGCATGCCGATACGCCGTTGGCCGGGCGCACCTGGTTGCAACATGCAACGCCGGTCACTCTGGGCATGAAAATCGCTGGCTGGCTGGGCGCTTTGACCCGCCACCGTCAGCGCCTGCAGGAACTCAAGCCACGCTTGCTCACCCTGCAGTTCGGCGGTGCCTCCGGGACCCTGGCGGCGCTCGGTGAGCAGGCCCTGCCGGTAGCCGAAGCCCTGGCGGTGCAGCTCGACCTGCAACTGCCGGAGCAACCCTGGCACACCCAGCGCGACCGCCTGGTGGAATTCGCCTCGGTGCTCGCTCTGGTCGCTGGCAGCCTGGGCAAGATGGGGCGTGATATCAGCCTGTTGATGCAGACCGAAGCGGCGGAAGTATTCGAACCCGCAGCACCGGGCAAAGGTGGTTCATCGACGATGCCGCACAAACGCAACCCGGTCGGTGCTGCGGTGCTGATCGGGGCGGCGACGCGGGTACCGGGGCTGCTGTCGACCCTGTTTGCCGCCATGCCGCAGGAGCATGAACGTAGCCTGGGGCTGTGGCACGCCGAGTGGGAGACCCTGCCGGAAATCTGCTGTCTGGTCTCCGGTGCGTTGCGCCAGGCGCAGATCATCGCCGACGGCCTGCAGGTCGATGCCGCGCGTATGCGCGATAACCTCGACCTGACCCAGGGCCTGGTGCTGGCCGAAGCGGTCAGTATCGTCCTGGCCCAGCGCCTGGGTCGCGACACCGCGCATCATTTGCTGGAAACCTGCTGCAAGCGTGCAGTAGCCGAACAACGCCATCTGCGTGCCGTGCTCGGCGACGATCCGCAGGTGAGCGGCGAACTCTCGGCAGACGAACTCGATCGTCTGCTCGACCCGGCCCATTACCTCGGTCAGGCCCGTGTCTGGGTCGAGCGGGCGCTGGCCGAACATCACCGTTTCAATGCCTGAAGGAGGCTGCAGTGGCACAGGTACAACTCGCCGATGGCGCACTCAATTATCAACTCGACGGCCCTGAAGGCGCGCCGGTGTTGGTGCTGTCCAACTCCCTGGGTACTGACCTGCACATGTGGGACACCCAGGTGCCGGCCTTCGCTGCGCACTTTCGCGTGCTGCGCTACGACACCCGTGGTCATGGCGCTTCGCTGGTAACCGAGGGGCCTTACAGCATCGAGCAGTTGGGCCAGGACGTGCTGGCGTTGCTCGATGCCCTGAAGATCGAGCGTGCCCACTTCTGTGGCCTGTCCATGGGCGGCCTGATCGGCCAGTGGCTGGGGATCAATGCGGGCGAACGCTTGAACCGCCTGATCGTCTGCAACACCGCCGCCAAGATCGGCTCGCCGGACACCTGGAACCCGCGCATCGAAATGGTCTTGCGCGATGGCAAAGCCGCGATGGTCGGCCTGCGCGATGCGTCGATCGAGCGCTGGTTCACTCCGGGGTATTCCTCGACCAACCCCGGCCAGGCCAAGCGCATCACCGACATGCTTGCCGCCACCTCGCCGCAAGGCTATGCGGCCAACTGCGGTGCGGTACGCGATGCCGATTTCCGTGATCAACTGGGTGAGATCAAGGCGCCGTTGCTGGTCATCTCCGGCAGTCACGACGCGGTGACCCCACCTGCAGGCGGCCTGTTCATCCAGGAAAACGTGGAGGGCGCCGAATACGCCGAGTTCCATGCTGCGCACCTGTCCAACGTCGAAGTCGGCGAGCCGTTCAGTCGCCGGGTGATCGACTTTCTGCTGGCCCGCTGAGGAGCGACTTGTGGACGAGAAGCAACGTTACGAAGAAGGCATGAAGGTTCGTCGCGCAGTGCTTGGCGACGCCCACGTCGACCGCAGCCTGAACAACCTGACGGACTTCAACAGCGAATTCCAGGAAATGATCACCCGCCATGCCTGGGGTGATATCTGGACGCGTCCGGGCTTGCCACGGCATACCCGCAGCCTGATCACCATCGCCATGCTGATCGGCATGAACCGCAACGAAGAGCTGAAGTTGCACCTGCGTGCCGCCGCCAACAATGGCGTGACCCGTGAGGAAATCAAGGAAGTGCTGATGCAGAGCGCGATCTACTGCGGCATTCCGGCAGCCAATGCGACCTTCCACCTGGCCGAGTCGGTGTGGGATGAGTTGGGGGTTGAGTCCAGAGGTTGAGCCAGATCGCGGGGCAAGCCCGCTCCCACAGAGTCTCCACCCGGCCTGTGGGAGCGGGCTTGCCCCGCGAAAAGGCCCATCAACGAATCGCCACCGGCCCCACATTGCCCTCGATAGCCTGCTTCAGCTCCGGCCGCATGCCTAGCAGAAACCCCAGTTCCGCCACCACGAACAACGGCCCGATGATCAACCCGCTCAGGTCATCGACAAAGGCCGGCTTGCGCCCTTCATAGTGGTGCCCGACAAACTGGATCACCCAGCCGACCACGAACAACCCCAGCCCAGCGCTCAACCACACCAGCGTACTTTGCACGGCCAGCACCTGGCCGGCCCACAGGCACAGGCCGAGCAACAGGGCCATGATCAATCCGAACTGCTGGTCCAGGCGTAGATAAAACCAGGCCGTCACCATCGCCACCAACAAGGCCGGCGACAGCCACACCCCGGCCAGATCCAGCCCCGGACGCGATAACAACACCGTCACCGCAACCACGATCATCGGAATACCGACGAAGTGCGTGGCGATATTGCGCGGGTCACGGTGGTAGGCCGCATATTGACTGAGGTGTTCGACGAGGTTTTTCATTATTGTTCCTCCTGAAGGGTGACGTGAGCTTGCCCTGCAGACATTCCGGCTGTCTGTCGGCTAGCCGACAGAGTTGACCTTCGAGGCGTTATGACCAGCGATCCCGCCTGGCGCCAGACCCTGCTCCAGGGCCACTGGTTCAAGCATCTGCCCCTGTCCCTTCAGGATAGCCTGCCGGGCCTGGCACGCCTTCGTGAGCTGGCACCGGGGCAGTACCTGTTCCAGCGCGGCGATGCGCCTTGCGGTTTGTACGCGGTGCTGTCGGGCAGCATGCGCGTCGGGGCGGTCAGCAGCGAAGGCAAGGAGGCGTTGCTGACGCTGGTCGAAGCGCCACACTGGTTCGGTGAAATCAGCCTGTTCGACGGCCAGCCGCGCACCCATGATGCCCAGGCTGAAGGGGCGGTGCGCCTGTTGTGGATACCGCAGGCCGCGCTGCTGTCATTGTTGGCGCAGCAACCTGAGTATTGGCGCGACTTCGCCTTGCTGATGAGCCAGAAACTGCGCTGGGTATTCGTCGCCCTGGAACAGCAGAGCCTGCTGGCCGCCGCGCCGCGGGTCGCTCACCGGCTGCTGCAGATCGCCGCCGGTTATGGCGAGATGGACGGCACCCGGCGTGTGTTGCAACTGTCCCAGGAGCAACTGGCACTGATGCTGTCGCTGTCGCGCCAGACCACCAACCAGATTCTCAAGTCGCTGCAACAGGAAGGCGCGCTACGCCTGGGCTATGGCGAGATCGAGATTCTCGACCTCGCCCGTCTGCAAGCCGTGGCTAGTCCGGCTGGAACGGCGACTCGCTGAGGATTACCCCGGTTTCCTCGACATACTTCTGCCATTCACCCAGCAACGCCTGGAGCCTGGCCGGTTGCGTCTGGGCCAGGTCATCGATTTCGCCCGGATCGCTGGCCAGGTCATACAGTTGCCAGGTCGCCGGGCCCACCGGTCCAGGAATGTACACGGCCTTCCACTGCCCCTGGCGAATCGCCCGCCGCCCGAACAGTTCCCAGCCCGTGACGGTGTTGTCGTCATGCACCTGTTCAGTCTCGCCGGACAGGTAACCCAGCCACGACTTGCCACGTAGCGCCGCGACATCGCGTCCGCGCCAGCGCGTGCCGGGATGCCGGACCCCGGCGAGGTCGAGCAGGGTCGGGGTGATGTCCATCACCGTGCTGAACTGATGGCTGATCTGCCCCTGACGGGCCAGGGCCGGGTAGTGCACCAGCGCCGGCACGCGAATGCCGCCTTCGCTGGTAAAGGCTTTGTACAGCCGCGATGGCGCGGTGGCGGCCTGCGCCCACTGTGGGCCATACCAGACGTAGGAGTTGGCCCGGCCGATATTTTCCAGGCCGTTGTCGTAATGCTGGTCGAGGTAGCTGGCCAGGTGCGGGCCGAACTTGGGGAAGGCTTCGAGCAGTGCGCCTTCGGCACCGTTGTCGGACATGAACAGCACCAGGGTGTTGTCCAGCTGGCCCTGGTTGCGCAGGTAGTCGAGGACCCGGCCGATGTTCCAGTCCATGCGCTCGACCATCGCCGCGTAAACCTCCATCGACCGCGCCGAACGCTGACGCTGTTCATCGCTGAGGCTGTCCCAGTGATTGTCCACCGGGTGAGCACGCGTCTCGGCCTTGATCAGGCCAAGCTCGCGCAATTTTTCCAGGCGCTCCTGGCGCAGCACCTCAGGCCCGGCGTCGTAGCGGCCCTTGTAGCGGGCGACCACGTCGGCCGGTGCCTGCAGCGGCCAGTGCGGGGCGGAGAAGGGCAGGTAGGCGAAGAACGGCCGGCTCTGGTCACGTTCCTTGAGGTATTGCAGGAGTTTGTCGCCAAAGGCGTCGGAGGAGTAAAAGCCCTCAGGCAATTGCTCGACGAAGGTCTGGTCTTCGATGTACAGCGCCGGGGTCGACTTGAGCAGGCGCGGGGTCTGCTCGTCATAGGTCGGCTCGAAACCGTAGTGGTTGGCCGCGCCGGGCAGCAGGGCGAAGGAGCGTTCGAAACCACGGGCGTGGGGTGCCAGTTCGGCTTTCAGGCCCAGGTGCCACTTGCCGCTCATCAGCGTCTGGTAGCCGGCGTCGCGCAGCAGCTCCGGCAGCGCCACCACCCGGTCGTTGAGGTAACCCTCATAGCCGGGCTTGCCGATCAGCTCCGGAGTCAGCGCTTCGGCCATGGTGCCGATGCCGGCGATGTGGTGGTCGGTGCCGGTCAGCAGCATCGAGCGGGTTGGCGAGCAGGTCGGCGCGGTGTGGAAGTCGGTCAGGCGCAGGCCGGCAGTGGCCAGGGCATCCAGGTTCGGCGTGGCGATTTCGCCACCGAAAGCACCGAGGTCGGAGAATCCCAGGTCATCGGCAACGATGACCAGAAAGTTGGGGCGTTGGCTCATGGTCGGTTCTCAATAGGCAAGGTAGGACAAGGGCAGGTTGTGGATCTGTGCCGGCGCGGCTGGCAGGTAGCGGTCGTCGGCGGTCAGTTCGTGCAACAGCGCTTCGCGCAGACGGTGGAAGTCGTAGCTGGAGCGCTGGCGTGGGTGCGCCAGGTCGATACTGTTAATGCGCTTGATACGTCCCGGCCGTGGCTCCAGTACCACCACACGGTCAGCCAGGAACAGCGCTTCCTCGACATCGTGGGTCACCAGCAGCGTGGTGATCCGCGCCCGTTCGCGGATCGCCAGCAGTTCTTCCTGCATCTGCTGGCGGGTCAGCGCATCGAGGGCACCGAAGGGTTCGTCGAGCAGTAGAATCCGCGGGCTGGCCACCAGGCCGCGGGCAATCGCTACGCGCTGGGCCATGCCGCCGGAGAGCTGATGCGGGTAGGCCTGGCTGAAGTCCTGCAGGCCGACCAGGGCGATGTACTCGGCAATCCGCTGCTCGCGTTCGCTGCCAGTCAAGGTGCTGTTGACCAGGCCCAGGGCGATGTTTTCGTGCACGCTCAGCCAGGGGAACAGGCGGTGTTCCTGGAACACGATGCCGCGCTCGCTACCGATGCCGGTGAGCGGCTGGCCGTCGATCAGGATCTGGCCCTGGTAGTCGTTATCGAGGCCGATCAACAGGCGCAGCAGAGTGGACTTGCCACAGCCGCTGGCACCGACAATGGCGACGAACTCGCCATCGGCGATCTGCAGGTTGAAGTCGCGGATGGCCTCCAGCTCACCGCCAGCTACGGCGAAGTGTTTGCCGACCTGATTGAAACTGACCAACGGATGGGCAATGGCGTTCATGCTCGTCTCCAGCGCGTGGCGCGCGATTCGATGTGTTGTCCGAGGGCGCCCAACAACGCGCCGGTGAGGCCGACCAGGAGCATCCCGGCCATGATCAGGTCCATGCGCAGCAGTTGCTGGGCGCCGATCATCAGGCTGCCGATACCGCCGCCGGAGGGCATGAAGTACTCGGCACCGATGGTGCCCAGCCAGGCGTAGATCAAGCCCACGCGCAGACCGGCAAAGATGCCCGGGGCTGCGCCGGGCAACACCAGGCGCAACAGGCGCTGACGCAGGTTCAGGTGCAGCACCCGCGCGGCTTCTTCCAGCTGTGGTGAGCGGTTGGCGACGCTGCGCTGGGTGGCGATGAACAGCGGAAAGAACGCTGCCAGGCCGACAAATACCCATTTGGCCAGCTCACCGAGGCCGAACCAGGCCGTGAGCAATGGCACCCAGGCGAATATGGCGATCTGCCGCAGACCGGCCAGGCTCGGCCCAAGCAGGCGCTCGGCAGGCCGGGACAAACCCAGCCACAACCCCAACGCAAAGCCCAGGCCACCACCCAGCAGCAAACCCGCCAGGGCGCGACCGACACTGACCGCCAGGGCCGCCGTCAGCGAACCGTTGAGCACCCCGTTCCAGGCGGTGCTCAGCACCTGAACGGGCGCCACGAGGATGTTGTTATCGACCCACTGCAACTGATTTGCCAGCTGCCAGACCAGCAGCAACGCCAGCGGCAACAACAAGGCCTGCAGGCGTTCGCGGCCGTGCAGACGTTGCACCCGCAGTTCAGCGCCGGGCGGATGCGGCCAGTGCACCAGCCGTCGATCCAGCCAGCCGAGGCCACGGTCCATGGCAAAACCGAGCAGGCCGATAACCGCGATGCAGACGAAGACGATGTCGAGCATGAACAACTGCCGGGCCCAGACCATCAGGTAGCCGATACCCTCACTGGAGGCGAGCAGCTCGACCGCCAGTAATGATGACCAGCCGGTGGCCAGGGCCAGGCGCACGCCGGCGAGAAAGGCCGGCAGTGCTGCGGGCAGGATCAGCCGGGTGATCAGCAAGCGGCGCGGCAGCTTGAGCACGGCGGCTGCTTCGCGCAGACGCGGCTGTGCGTCACGCACGCCGACCAGGGTGTGCAGGGTCACCGGCACGATGATCGCCTTGACCAGCACCACCAGCTTGAGCAACTCGCCAATGCCGAACAGCACCATGAACAACGGCACCCAGGCCAGTGTGGGGATTTGCGCCAGGGCGTTGAAGGTGGGCAGCACCAGGCGTTCGGCACGGCGGCTGCAACCCAGCCAGGCTCCAAGCAGGGCACCGCTGCTGACTCCCACTGACAAACCGATCAGCAAGCGTTGCAGACTGATTGCCAGATGCGACCACAACTCACCGTGGGCCAGCTCCTGCGCGCTCTGCCAGACCAGGCTGGGTGCTGGCAGTATCTGTTCGCTCATCCACTGGTTGCGGCTGGCCAGCCACCACAGCAGGGCCAGGGCCAGCGGCAGGTACCAGGCCTGGAGGCGTGCCTGCAACGGTGTGCCGACTGTGTGCAGGCGTCTTGCAGGTACGGCCAGGGGCAGGCTGGGGAGTGATGCTCGGGCCATGGCGGACCTCCGTGGATTGGCTATTTCTATATTCCATTCGAGTATATTTTTCTAAAAATAAATTCGAATAGGTGATAAGAGACAGCATTTAAAGCAGGCCCTTAAAGCTGTATCCAATGCATTCGAGGCATATTTTCCTTGTGCCTGATGCATAGCCCGTCGCAGCCCCCATGGTTGCCTATTTATGTGTTTTAGTTATTAAAATGTAATTTATTAGTATTTATTTGTTGATCGATGATCTGGTTAGCGTGGCCGCATCACTACAAGGAGTCGCGTGCCATGAACCTGTCGATCAACCGTGTTTTCAGTCTGTTTGCCGCTCCCGCCCTGGCCGCTGTGGTCGGCTGGTTACCGCCGCTGGCCCAGGCCGCTGCGGTCCGCGAGATTCGCATTGCCGTCCCCGATCTGAGCGCTGGCACCCAGCACTCCGGAGGCGGGGTTACGGATGTGCTGCGCAATCAGCAATTGCTGGAAAAAGCCTTCGCCGCCGACGGCATTACGATCCAGTGGAATTACTTCAAAGGGGCGGGGCCGGTGATCAACGAAGCCTTTGCCAACGGCCAGGTCGACTTTGCCTATCTGGGCGATCTGGCGGCCATCATCGGCAAGGCCAATGGCGTCGACACACGCCTGCTGGCCGCTACCGGACGCGGCATCAAGCATTACCTGGGCGTGTCGCCGGGCAGTGGCATCAAGACCTTGCAGGACCTGAAGGGCAAGCGTGTGGCGATCTTTCGCGGTACCGCCAGCCAGTTGTCATTTGATGCCGCACTCGCCAGCCAGGGCCTGAGCGAGAAGGACTTCAAGGTCATCAACCTCGATTTCAATGCCTCGGTCGCCGCCTTGGCCGCCCGGCAGATTGACGCTACCTGGGGCCTGTCGGGCTTGACCGCGCTGCAGGAGCGCGGCCTTGCCGAGCTGCCGTTGAATACCAAAGACCTGGGGGGCGCCGGCAGTATCCAGGCCGTGCTGGTGGGCTCCGGGGCCTTTGTCGATGCCCATCCCGAACTGGTCCAGCGCCTGCTGGAAGCCCAGCAGCAAGCGGTGCAATGGCTCAGTGACGAGAACAACAAGCAGGCTTACATCCAGCTGGTTTCAGGACTGGCCAGCTACCCGCCGGTGATCCTTGAGCGCGACCTGCAGGACGAGGTCCTCGGCCAGACCTTCCGTTCCAGCCTCGACCAGCCGTTCCTCGACCAGTTGCAGGCCTCGGTCGACCTGGCCGCCGAACAGCGGCTGATCCGCAAACCGTTCAAGGTCAGCCAGTGGCTGGCGCCCCAGGCTACCCGGCCAGCACCTGCAGCGCTGGCTGCTGATCGAGGCTGATCAAGGTATCGATCATCGCCCGCGCCGCCGGCGACAGGCGATAACCGCTGCGGCTGACAATGCCGCAGCGGGCATTGAGGCTGTCGAGATTGGCCGGCAGGTTGCGCCAGTGCAGGCGCACCAGACGGCCCTGCTGGATATCGTTGGCAAAGGCTTCTTCGGTCCCGATCCCGATGGCATCGCTGCCCTGCACCAGGCTGACCAGGGTCGGCAAGTGTTCGGTGAGCAGCTGCGGGGTGAAATCGGTCTTGCCGCTGAGGTTGGCCAGCAGCTTGCGCACCCCCGGCGGAATCAGCGTGGTGGCCAGCGGATAGTCGAACATGTCGTTGGTCGACAGGCTGTCCTTGGCCAACAAGGGATGCCCGGGACGGCAAAAGAACAGGCCGCGGCGCGGACTCAAAGGCAGCGTCTGATAGTTGGGATCCGCCTCGAACTGGCGGATATCGGCGATGAAAAACTCGATCTCCTCGCGGTTCAGTGCGCGGCTGAGTTTCTCCCAGTTATCCACCTCAAGGCGGGTCTGCACTTTCGGGTGGGCCTGAAGAAACCGCGCCAGCGCCCGCGGCACCAATTGCACAGCCGCTGCCGGCCCGCAGCCGAAGTGCAGCTCGCCAGCATCGAGCTTGGTCATCTGCAGCACTTCGCAACTCAACTGTGCCGCCCCCTGGACCAGACGCAAGGCGTGCTGCAGTACCACCTGACCTTCGGGCGTCGGGCGCAGGTCCTTGTTGCCACGGTCCACCAGAACACAACCGAACTCCTGTTCCAGGCCCTGGATGCTGCGGCTGAAGGCCGGCTGGGTGATGCCCATGGCATCCGCGGCGCGAACGAAACTGCGGTGTTCAGTGAGGGCGATGAAGTAACGCAGTTGGCGAAGATCCATATGCTTTCCCGGCATTCCAAAAATACGGCGAAGGTATTTGCCGTCACGAAGGCTCAGGTTTTAAATGCAAGCTCTTATTCCGTCAATGAAGCATTTGAATATCTGTTAGAGCTTATTTGCATATAGATAGCGCAAGTGATTCATCGGCAATTTTCCTAGAGCAGCCAGATGAGGGTCATACCATGAGCAGTGCCGCACACGCCGTAGCGCCCGTCAGCCACGTGCTGGACATCCACCCGGTGGCCGGACGCATCGGTGCCGAGATTCGCGGGGTGCAACTGAGCGCCGACCTTGAGCCCGCCGTGATCGAGGCCATCCAGGCCGCCCTGGTGGAGCACAAGGTGATCTTTTTCCGTGCTCAGCATCACCTTGACGATCAGGGCCAGGAAGCCTTCGCGCACTTGCTGGGTGAACCGATTGCCCACCCCACGGTGCCAGTACGTGAGGGCACGCGCTTCCTGCTGGAGCTGGACGGCGAGCGCCGGGCCAACTCCTGGCACACCGATGTGACCTTCGTCGATGCTTACCCCAAGGCCTCGATCCTGCGCTCGGTGGTCGCTCCGGCGTCGGGTGGCGACACGGTCTGGGCCAACACGGCGACGGCCTACCAGGACCTTTCGGCCGAACTGCAGGCCCTGGCTGACCAGCTCTGGGCGGTGCACAGCAACGAGTACGACTATGCGGCGGCCAAGCCGAATGTCACGGCCGAGCAGCAGGAAAACTACCGCCGCATCTTCACCTCGACGGTGTACGAAACCGAGCATCCGCTGGTACGTGTGCACCCGGTCAGCGGTGAGAAGACCTTGCTCCTCGGACACTTCGTCAAACGCTTGAAGGGCTATTCGCTGTTTGATTCCACGCACCTGTTCAACTTGCTGCAGAGCCATGTCACGCGCCTGGAAAACACCGTGCGCTGGCGCTGGCAGGCGGGCGATGTGGCGATCTGGGATAACCGTGCGACCCAGCATTATGCGGTGGACGACTACGGCACCCAGGAGCGCGTGGTGCGTCGGGTGACCTTGCAAGGGGATGTGCCGGTTGGTGTGCTCGGGCAGCGCAGCCGGACTGTTCGTGGGGTGTGAATCCTATCGCGGGGCAAGCCCGCTCCCACAGGCATTGCATTGAACCTGTGGGAGCGGCGGTGCGACGATTCGACTTGCCCCGCGATGTTTCAAAGAATACTGATCGGGTAGCTGATGATCAGGCGGTTCTCGTCAAAGGCATTGGTGCTGTAGTCGCGACGCATGGTCGAGTTACGCCATTTGAACGACAGGTTCTTCAGGCTGCCCGACTGGATCACATAGGCCAGTTCCGATTCCCGCGCCCATTCCTTGCCGTCGCTGACGGTTGCGGTGTGGACGTTGTCACCGCTGATGTAGCGGTTCATCAGGGTCAGGCCAGGAATGCCGACACCAGCAAAGTTGAAGTCGTGACGCAGCTGCCAGGAGCGCTCTTTGGCGTTGTCGAAGCTGGAGTTGTAGCTGTCGTTGGCCAGGGTGCCGCCGCTGGTGCCGTTGACCCGCATCCAGCCATCGTCGCCGCTGACTTTCTGCAAACCGACATAGAACGTGCTGCTGCCGTACCTGGCCGAGAGCAGGGCCGAGGCGGTGCGGTTGTCCAGCTCGCCGGCCCGCTCAGCGCCGTCTTCCTTGCCGATGAAATAACCAAGGTTGGCGCCGAGGGTCCAGTCGCCCAAAGGCTGACTGTGGACCAGGTTGATGTACTGCTGGTTGTAGATGTCCTTGAGTTCGGCATTCCACAGGCCGATCAGGGTGCGCTTGTCGTTGAAGCTGTATTCGCCACCGGCAAAGTTGAAACGGTCGGAAGTGAAGGCCGCTTTGCCGTTCATCGACATGTCGTCCATGCTCGCGTCATTGCGCGGGCTGTTGGCGCGGAACTGGCCGCCATACAGGGTCAGACCGGCGATTTCCTGGGAGGTGATCTGCCCGCCGCGAAAGGTCTGCGGCAGTGAGCGGCCATCGTCCGAACGCAGGATCGGCAATACCGGCATCCATTCGCCGACTTTCAGTTCGGTGTTCGACACCTTGGCCTTGAGCGCCACGCCCAGGCGGCCGAAGTCGTCGGCCGGGCGTCCATCGTCATGCACCGGCAACAGGTGCGTACCGGTCGTGCCCTTGCCGCCATCGAGCTTGACCGAATACAGGCCGAGCACATCGACACCGAAGCCGACGATGCCTTGAGTGAACCCGGAGCGGGCGTCGAGGATGAAACTCTGGGTCCATTCCTCGGCCTTGCCTTGCGGGTTGGCCGGGTCGACGAAGTTGCGGTTGATGTAGAAGTTGCGCAGGTTGAGGTTGACCTTGGCATCTTCGGCAAAGCCGCTTTCGGCCGCCAGGGCCGGGAGTGCGCAAGTCATGGCCAGCAGGCCGGGTAGCAGGTGTCGTGCGGGTGCGGGTGTGCTCATGTGATGTGTCTCTTGTTTTTATTCAAGCCGAAGCCATCCGCTGCGAGGTTTTTGAGTCGCAGGCCGGGCAACAGTCTTTGGGGTGTGCTTTGGAAAAGCTGCGAAGGGATGGTGCGGCGGCGGGAGGGGGTGAATCAATTCGTTACAGGCGGTATTGGGCGGTAATCGAACGTTAACTGATTGGTTAAATAATTATCGCGGGGCAAGCCCGCTCCCACAGCTGTGCGTGCAAAAAAAAGCCCACCGCAAGGGTGGGCTTCTGAAGCACAAATCAGACTCAGCCTTTCGACGACTCGGCCGCCGTCTGCTGCTGCGCCTGACCGGTCTGCTCGTACCAGCCGCCACCGAGGGCCTTGTACAGGTTGACCTCGCTGACCAGCTGCGACAGGCGGTCAGTGATCAACGACTGCTGGCTGTTGAACAACTGACGCTGGGCGTCGAGGAAGGTCAGGTTGCTGTCGACACCGATACGGTAGCGACGCTCGGCCAGACGGTAGTAGTCCTGGTTGGCAGACACCAGATCACGCTGGGCTTGCAACTGCTCGTTGAAGGTCTTGCGCGCGGCGAGGCCATCGGAGACTTCCTGGAAGGCGGTCTGGATGGTTTTCTCGTACTTGGCGACGTTGATGTCCTTCTGGATCTTCGAGTAGTCGAGGCTGGCACGCAGGGCACCGGCGTTGAAGATCGGCAGGCTGATCTGTGGCTGGAACAGCCAGGTGCCCGAGCCGCCCTTGAACAGTCCACCCATGTCCGGGCTGATCGTACCGGCGTTGGCGGTCAGGCTGATGCTCGGGAAGAACGCTGCCCGGGCGGCGCCGATGTTGGCGTTGGCGGCCTTGAGCAGGTGTTCGGCTTCCTGGATGTCCGGACGCCGGTGCAGCACGTCGGACGGCAGGCCGGCAGGTACTTCGGCCAGCAAGTCGCTGTCGAGGTCCTTGGCCGCTGGCAGGTTGTCCGGCACACCGGTGCCGAGCAGTACCGCCAGGCTGTTCTGGTCCTGGGCAACCAGGCGCTGGTACTGGGCCAGCTTGACCCGGGCACCTTCTACCGAGGTCCGTGCCTGGCTCAGGTCCAGAGCCGATGCCACACCCACTTCGTTGCTGCGCAAGGTCAATGCGTAGCTTTGCTCGTAGGTCTTGAGGGTGTCTTCGGTCAGCTTGAGCAGGTCCTGGTCGGCCTGCCAGGTGAAGTAGGCGTTGGCCACACTCGCCACCAGGGCGATCTGGGTCGAGCGCCGGGCTTCTTCGCTGGACAGGTAGATTTCCAGTTGCTGCTCGGTGAGGCTGCGCACGCGACCGAACAGGTCGAGTTCATAGGCGCTCACCCCGAGGGTTGCCGAGTACTGGCTGGTGATCTCGGAATCGCCGGTCTGCGACAGGTTACCTGGCAGCCGTTGGCGGCTGCCATTGCCATTGGCGCTGACTGCCGGGAACAGATCGGCCCGCTGGATGCGGTACTGCGCCCGGTAGGCATCGATGTTCAAGGCCGCGACCTTGAGGTCGCGGTTGTTGACCAGCGCGGTCTGGATCAGTTGCTGCAGCGCCGGGTCCTGGAAAAACTGACGCCAGCCTTGCTCGGCGGCGGCCACATTCGCCGACTCGGTCGGCGAATAGGCAGGGCCTTGCGGCCACTGCGCGGCCACCGGTGCGTCCGGGGTCTGGTAGTCAGGGATCAGCGAGCAGCCGCCAAGAATGAAAGCGGTGACCGCCAGGGACAACAGGGACTTACTCATTGCCCGCCCTCATAGCGTGGAGTTTCAGGAGTGGCGTCTTCTTCTTCAGTTTTCTTGCTACTGAACAGCGACGACACGCTAACGAAGAACAGTGGTACCCAGAAGATCGCCAGCACGGTGGCCGTCAACATCCCGCCGATTACCCCGGTACCGATGGCGTGCTGGCTGCCCGAGCCCGCACCGGTGGAAGTAGCCAACGGTACCACGCCGAGAATGAACGCCAGCGAGGTCATGATGATTGGCCGTAGACGCATGCGGCAAGCCTCGATGGAGGCATCGACCAGGCTGCGGCCCTGCTCGTGCAGTTCCTTGGCGAATTCGACGATCAGGATCGCGTTCTTCGCCGCCAGGCCGATGGTGGTCAACAGACCCACCTGGAAGTACACGTCGTTGGACAGGCCGCGCAGGCTGGTGGCCAGCAGTGCACCGATGATCCCCAACGGCACCACGAGCATGACCGCGATCGGGATCGACCAGCTTTCATACAGGGCCGCCAGACACAGGAACACCATCAGCAGCGACAGGGCGTACAGCGCAGGCGCCTGGGAGCCCGAGAGGCGCTCCTCGTACGACAGGCCGGTCCAGGAGTAGCCAATACCTTTAGGCAACTGTGCGGCAATGCGCTCGACTTCGAGCATGGCTTCACCGGTACTGTAGCCAGGGGCTGGCGCACCGAGAATTTCCATGGCTTCGACACCGTTGTAACGCGCCAGCTTCGGTGCACCGTAGATCCACTCGCCTTTGGCGAAGGAGGAGAACGGCACCATCTCGCCCACGGCGTTGCGCACGTACCACTTCTGCAGGTCTTCCGGGCTCATGCGCGAAGCGGATTCGCCCTGGATATACACCTTTTTGACCCGACCGCGGTCGATGAAGTCGTTGACGTAGCTGGCACCCAGGGCAATCGACAGGGTGTTGTTGATTTCGGCGATGGTCACGCCCAAGGCACTGGCGCGCTCGTCGTCGACGGTCAGCTGGTACTGCGGCTCATCGTTCAGACCGTTCGGACGCACAGCCGAGAGAATCTTGCTCTGCGCGGCCATACCGAGGAACTGGTTACGTGCTTCCATCAGCTTCTCGTGACCGACACCGGCACGGTCTTGCAGGAACACGTCGAAACCGGTGGCGTTACCCAGTTCCAGTACCGCAGGCGGGGCAAAGGCGAACACCATCGCATCACGGAAGGTGAAGAAGTGCTGCTGGGCGCGAGCCGCCAGGTTGAACACGTTGTTCTCGGCGGAGCGCTCTTCCCATGGCTTGAGCATGATGAAGGCCATACCCGAGCTCTGGCCGCGACCGGCGAAGTTGAAGCCGTTGACGGTGAACACCGAGGCAACGGTATCGGCTTCCTTGTCCAGCAGGTAGCTGCGCATTTCGTCGATCACCACCTGGGTCCGTTCGGCACTGGAGCCGGCCGGGGTCTGCACCTGGGCGAAGAGTACGCCCTGGTCTTCCTCAGGAAGGAAGGCGGTGGGGATGCGCATGAACAGCCAGATCATGCCGACCATGATCAACAGGTAGGCCAGCAGGTACGGCGCCTTGTTGCGCAGGATGTTGCCCACGCCACGTTCGTAGCTCTGCACGCTGCGGTCGAAGTTGCGGTTGAACCAGCCGAAGAAGCCGCGCTTGGCAACGTGATGTTCACCCTTGGCAACCGGCTTGAGCATGGTCGCGCACAGCGCCGGGGTGAAGATCAGGGCAACCAGTACCGACAGCGCCATGGCCGAAACGATGGTGATCGAGAACTGCTTGTAGATCACCCCGGTGGAGCCACCGAAGAACGCCATTGGCAGCAGTACCGCCGAGAGCACCATGGCGATACCGACCAGCGCGCCCTGGATCTGGCCCATGGACTTCTTGGTGGCTTCCTTGGGCGACAGGCCCTCTTCGGACATCACCCGCTCGACGTTTTCCACCACAACGATGGCATCGTCCACCAATAGACCGATGGCCAGTACCATACCGAACATGGTCAGGGTGTTGATGCTGAAGCCCGCTGCGGCGAGGATGCCGAAGGTGCCGAGCAATACCACCGGAACAGTCATGGTGGTGATGATGGTGGCGCGGAAGTTCTGCAGGAACAGGTACATCACCAGGAACACCAGCACGATCGCTTCGATCAGGGTGTGGATTACCCCACTGATCGATTCGGTCACTACTGGCGTGGTGTCATACGGGAATACCGCCTTCATGCCTTCCGGGAAGAATGGCTCAAGCTCGGTGATGGTCTTGCGCAGCGCCTTGGCGGTATCCAGGGCGTTGGCCCCGGTCGCCAGTTTGACCGCCAGACCGGAAGCCGGTTTGCCGTTGAACTGGGCGCTGACGGCATAGTTCTCGCCGCCAAGGCCGACGGTGGCAACATCGCTCAGACGGACTTGCGAGCCGTCACGGTTGACCTTGAGCAGGATCTTCTCGAATTGCTCGGCGGTCTGCAGACGGGTCTTGCCGATGATCGTGGCATTGAGCTGGGTACCGGGCAGGGCCGGCAGGCCGCCGAGCTGACCGGAGGAAACCTGGACGTTCTGCGCCGCGACTGCAGTGCGCACATCGACCGGGGTCAACTGGTACTTGTTCAGCTTGGCCGGATCCAGCCAGATACGCATCGCATACTGGGCACCGAACACCTGGAAGTCACCGACACCGGCGGTCCGCGAGATCGGATCCTGCATGTTGGAGACGATGTAGTTGGCCAAGTCATCCTTGGACATGCTGCCATCTTCCGATACCAGGCCGATCACCAACAGGAAGTTTTTCACCGCCTTGGTCACACGGATACCCTGTTGCTGCACTTCTTGCGGCAGCAGCGGGGTGGCCAGGTTGAGCTTGTTCTGCACCTGGACCTGGGCGGTGTCGGAGTTGGTCCCCTGCTCGAAGGTCGCGGTGATGGTCATGGTGCCGTCGGAGTTACTTTCCGACGAGACATAACGCAGGTTGTCGATACCGTTGAGCTGCTGCTCGATAACCTGGACCACGGTGTCCTGCACGGTTTGCGCCGAGGCGCCCGGGTAGGTCACAGAGATCGCAACGGCCGGTGGCGCGATGCTCGGGTACTGGTTGATCGGCAATTTGAGGATCGACAAAGCGCCGACCAACATGATCACCAAGGCGATCACCCAGGCAAAGATCGGGCGATCGATAAAGAATCTCGACATGGTTTACTCCCCTTTGGCCCCTGCAGTCGTTGCATTGGCCTGGGTTGGCTGAGCAGGCTTGACGTTGGTGGCTTCGCTGACCTTGACCTCGATGCCCGGCTGGACGAACTGCAGGCCCTCGGTGATCACGCGGTCGCCGGCGTTCAGGCCTTCTTCGATCAGCCATTCACTACCGACGGTACGGCTGGCCTTGAGCTGGCGCAGTTCGACCTTGTTGTCCTTGTTGACCACCAGCGCTGTTGGCTGGCCTTTGAGGTCGCGGGTAACCCCTTGCTGCGGCGCGAGGATCGCCTGGGCGTTGACCCCGGCTTTCAGGCGCGCATGGACGAACATGCCCGGCAGCAGGTTGTGGTCAGGGTTCGGGAATACCGCGCGCAGGGTTACCGAGCCGGTAGTCGGGTCAACCGAGACTTCGGAGAACTCCAGGCGGCCTTCCTGGCGATAGATGCTGCCGTCTTCCAGGGTCAGGGTGACCTTGGCGGCATTTTCGCCGACCTTCTGCAGCTGGCCGCTTTCCAGTTCGCGGCGCAGCTTGAGCAGCTCGGCCGAAGACTGGGTGACGTCGACGTAGATCGGGTCAAGCTGCTGGATCACCGCCATGGCGTCGGCCTGGCCATTGTTGACCAGGGCGCCCTCGGTGACCGAAGAACGACCGATACGGCCGCTCAGCGGGGCAAGGACCTTGGTGTAACGCAGGTCGATCTGGGCGCTGCGCAGTGCCGCTTCAGCCTGCAAACGTTTGGCTTGCGCGTCGTCGTATTCCTGGCGGCTGACCGCTTGCTCGGCGACCAGCTGCTTGTAGCGCTCGGACAGCGAACGGGTCGACTGCAGGTTGGCCTGAGCGCTGGCCAGGGTCGCTTCGTATACCGAAGGATCGATCTGGTACAGCTGCTGACCTTCCTTGACCTCAGTGCCTTCTTTGAACAGGCGCTTGAGAATGATGCCATTGACCTGTGGGCGGACCTCGGCGATGCGGTAGGCGGTGGTGCGCCCCGGCAGGTCGGAGGTCAGGGTATAGGCCTGGGTTTGCAGGGTAACGACGCCGACCTGAGGAACGTGCGCAACAGGCGCAGCCTCTTCCTTTTTACAGCCGCTGAGCAGTGTTGCCAGGGCGACGGCGGATACCAGAGCGGTAACAGCTGGCTTGAATTGCATGAAGATCCTCGGGTCGCAAGAGCTGAAGACGCTCAAGAATAAATGGAAAGGGTGCGAATAGAAAAAATGTTGTCGAGTGGATAAATAGCTTGCTAAGGAATATACTTACATTCATGGTTGTTTGTAAATAGTTTGCAGACGAAGCCCCAAGCCGCCGCAAGCCTTGAATTTAATCATCCGGTAACAACCTGTCAGAGGTTGATCCGGCCCAGCCCCCAGGTGCCTGAACGTGCACCCGGGTTTTGATGAGGTCGTACTGCCATGGTCCGTCGAACCAAAGAAGAAGCCCAGGAAACCCGCGCACAGATTCTCGAAGCTGCGGAAAAGGCCTTCTACAAGCGCGGGGTTGCGCGTACCACCCTGGCGGATATCGCCAAGCTGGCGGGGGTTACCCGCGGCGCCATCTATTGGCACTTCAACGACAAGGCCGAGCTGGTCGAGGCCATGCTGGAAAGCTTGCACGAGCCGCTGGATGCCCTGGCCCGCGCCAGTGAAAGCGAAGATGAGCTTGATCCGCTCGGCTGCATGCGCAAGCTGCTGGTCCAGTTGATGCACCAGATGGTGCTTGACCCGAAAACCCGGCGAATCAACGAAATTCTGCATCACAAGTGTGAGTTCACCGATGACATGTGCGAGATCCGCCAACAGCGGCAAACCTCGACGTTTGAGTGTCATGCCCATATTGCGTTGTCGTTGGGCAATGCAGTCAGGCGCGGGCAACTGCCCGCCGATGTAGATCCCGAGCGTGCGGCGCTGGCGATCTATGCCTATATAGACGGCCTGATCCGCCGCTGGCTGCTGCTACCGGAGAGCTTCGATCTGTTGGCTGAAGCCGAACTGTGGATCGATACCGGGCTGGATATGCTGCGCTTGAGCCCAGCCTTGCGCAAATGAGACTTTGTGAAGGTTTGTGATGAATTGTTTCCGCAGCCTTCGTAAACGTCCTACATACGGCCGCGCAGTTGCCTATCCGGTAAGGCCAGCGCGGCTGTCAGTCCGAACAGTGACACCATAGCACTGCCAAGCAACAGATGGCGGAAGGTCTTCAGCAATTCGGCCTGTGCCTGCGCACTCGGCTCCCCGGCCTGAAGGCTGCCCAGCAAGGCATCGCCCGCCAGACTCAGGCCACCGTCCTGCAACATCGCCAGCAATAGCGCCGACATACAGGCGACGCCCATGGCGCCGCCGAGGGAGCGGAACAGGTTGCTGGTGCTGGTGGCCACGCCGATATCGCGCGGCTCGACCGCGCTCTGGCTGGCGACCAGCGAAGTGGGAAACTGCAGGCCCGAGGCAATCCCGGTCAACACCATGAACAGGCCACTGAGCCAGACTGACTGCGGCGCGCTGAAGGCCATGCCGACGATGGCAAACGGCATCAGCAGCGCACCGCCGAGGATCTGCGGTTTATAGCGGCCGGTGAAACTGGTCAGGCGGCCACCGCAGTAGGCACCGATCGGCAGGCCGATGGCCAGCGGCAGCAAGTGCAGGGCAGCGCTGTCAGCACCTGCGCCGGTAATGCTCTGGTAGCGCAGTGGCATCAGCATGGTCAGGGAGATGGCCTGGAAGCTGGTAAAGAACAGGGTGCACCAGCACAGCGTGGCTATCCGGTTGTTGAACAGCTTGAGGGGCAGCAACGGCTCCGCCACACGGCGTTCATGGACAACGAAAACCAGCAATCCAGCCAGCGCGCAAAGCAGCAGGGCAGCAACCTCGGAAGCGTACCAGGCGTGGCCCTGGCCGATCAGGGTGATGCCCAGCAACAGGCTGCTCAGACCGAAAATCAACAGCGCGGCGCCAATGTAGTCGACCTGGGCCTGACGTTGCGGCACCACCAGGGTTCGCAGGGCGCGCCGGGTCACCCACCAGGCGGTCAGCCCCAGCGGCAGGTTCAGCCAGAACACCCAGCGCCACGACAGGTACTCGGTGAGGTAGCCGCCGAGCACCGGGCCGATCACGCTGGCCAGGGCGTACATGCTGCTGAAGTAGCCCTGATAGCGCCCACGTTCGCGTGGCGGTACGAAGTCACCGATGATCGCCTGGCTGACCGACACCATGCCGCCCGCGCCGATACCCTGCAGCACCCGGGCCAGGACCAGTTGTTCCATGTTCTGTGCCAGGGCGCAGAAAAGCGAGGCCAGGGTGAACAGCGCGGTGCCGGTGAGGATCATCCGGCGCCTGCCGTACAGGTCGCCCAGTTTGCCGTAGATCGGCACGGCCACGGTCATTGCCACCATGTAGCCGGAGATCACCCAGGCCAGCAGGCCAACATCATTGAATTGGGCGGAAATCGCCGGCATCGACACGGCGACGATGGTCTGGTCCAGAGCACCGAGGAAGATCGCCAGCATCAGCGCCATCAGTACGCTGCGCAGAACCGGTTGCGGAGTGTTGAGTTGGGTCACGGGCCAGCTCGAAGGGCAGGGTTATTCCGCAGGCATGTGCTGCGAAAACAGGTGCTGGCCAGTGTACTCGATAGCTTGCTAAGCGTCTGCTCCAATCCGCGCGCCAGCGGGATTGGGTGCTTGGCTGAAGCTTATTTAAGGGCGCTCAGGGTGGCGGTGTGCGGGACGCAACTGGCCAGGCTGCAACTGGCTGCCGAATACGGTTGATTGCGGATCTGTTCGACCCGGTAGGCGGCTGCGGCATAAAGCCCGACGACAGCGGCGATGGCACAGACAACGGCGCATTTTCTGGATTTGAGGCCCATGGTGCTCACCTCTTTCTAGCTGCACACAAGTGCTATTTAAAGCATAGGTCAGCTCTGCCCGGGTTGCCCGCGCTAGCGCAGGTCGCGGTCCCATTCCGGCTCGGCAGTAAAGCGTTCGGCGAGGAAGTCGAGCATGCTGCGCAAGGTCGCCGGCATGTGCTTGCGCGAGGTATAGACAGCATTGAGGTTGAGTTCGCGAGGTTTGGCCTGCGGCAACAGGCGCAGCAGTTCGCCGCTGTGCAGCGCAGGGGCCGCCTGGTAGGTGGGCAGCATGGCGATCCCGGCACCGGCCAGCGCTGCACGTTGCAGGGTCATCGCTTCATTGGCGCTGATATTGCCCTGCACCGGCACCGAAACGCTTTCACCCTCGACCTCGAAGTGCCAGAGGCTGCGGCCGAAATAGGAGTGGGTCAGGCAGTTGTGCCGCGCCAGGTCCTGGACCTGCAACGGTGCCGGGTGTTCGCGCAGGTAAGCGGGGGAGGCGCAGATCACCGAGCGGCACACGCTCAGGCGGCGGGCGATGAGGTTGGGGTCCAGATCGTTGCTGGTGCGGATGGCCAGGTCGATGCGTTCATCCACCAGGTTGACGGTGCGATCGAGCATCTGCAGATCGATCTTCACTCCCGGGTAGCGTTTGACATAGTCGGCCATGGCATCCATCAGCTGGGCCTGGCCGAACGAGGTGCTGACGCTGATCCGCAGCTCGCCCCGTGGCGCGTCATCTGGGGCACTGACGGCCGCCTGCAGGTCACCGGCCAGCTCCAGCATCTGCCGACAGCGTGGCAGGGTTTCCTGGCCGGCGGCGGTCAGGCTCAGACGCCGCGTGGTGCGCTGCATCAAGCGCGCACCTACCCAGTCTTCCAGTTCAGCCAGATAGCGGGACACCACCGGGCGCGAGAGGTCCAGGTGATCGGCGGCGGCCGACTGGCTGCCCAGGTCGACCACACTGACGAAGACCCGCATTGCTGTCAGACGATCCATGATTTGCCCGCTTTTAGAAACAAACTATGTTCAAGCATCGCATTTTTTGCATTGGTTCGTGCAACTAAGCTGTTGCTCATTGCCACCCTCACAGGAATTGCCTTGATGCGTCGTTCTTTCTCCTTGCGCGGTTTGTTGCTGGCCGTTGCCACTCTCGGTGTCCTGGCGCAGGTGCAGGCCGCCGAGCAGCCGTTGCAGCTGGATGTCTATAACCCGGGTACCGAAGCCCTGTTTCCGGTCAGTTCGGTGATCGTCAGCGGCAAGCACGACGCCATTCTGGTCGATGCCCAGTTCGGCAAAGCCCAGGCCGAGCAGGTGCTGGCGAAACTGCGTGCCAGCGGTAAGAAGCTGACCACTATCTATATCAGTCATGGTGACCCGGATTACTACTTTGGCCTGCAGACCCTGATCGACGCCTATCCACAGGCCAAGGTGCTCGCTTCCGCGGCGACGGTTGCTCATATCAAGCAGACCATGGACGCCAAGCTGGCGTACTGGGGGCCGCAGATGGGCGCCGACAAGCCGGGCAAACTGGTGGTCCCGCAGGTGCTCGAAGGCAATCAGCTGACCCTCGAAGGCCAGCGCCTGGAAGTCCTTGGTCTTGATGGCCCGCAGGCGGATCGCAGTTTTGTCTGGATTCCCTCGATCAAGGCGGTGGTCGGCGGTGTGGTGGTCGCGGACAACCTGCATGTATGGATGGCCGACACCCAGACGGCGCAATCACACAAGGACTGGCTTACTACCCTCAAGCGCATCGAACTGCTCAAGCCGCAGGTCGTGGTGCCGGGTCATTACCTGGGCCAGCCCGGCGAGTCGCTGGCAGCGGTGCGCTTTACTGCTGACTATATCCGCGTCTTCGACGAGGAAACCGCCAAGGCCGGTAATGCCGCCGAATTGATCGCGGCGATGAAAAAGCGCTACCCGGACCTGGGCGAAGAGAGCTCGCTGGAGCTCAGTGCCAAGGTCGCCAAGGGCGAGATGAAGTGGTAAGTGACATTCAATCCTGACTGGAGGTTTTTCATGAGCAAGATCGCAATCATCGGGGCAACCGGGCGTGCCGGTAGCCAGTTGCTGGAAGAAGCACTGCGTCGTGGCCACAGCGTTACCGCTATCGCCCGCAACCCGGCCAAGCTGCAGGGGCGCGAAGGCGTGACAAGCGTGGCACTGGATGTCACTGATGCTGCTGCTCTGGAGCATGCGCTGAAGGGGCATGACGTGGTGCTCAGCGCGGCGCATTTTTCCAGCATCAAGCCGCAGGCCATCATCGAGCCGGTGAAGAAAGCCGGGGTCAAGCGTCTGCTGGTGGTGGGCGGGGCGGGCAGCCTGCTGCTGCCGTCGGGGCACAAGGTAATCGACAGTCCGGACTTCCCCGAAGCGTACAAGGCCGAGGCCACTGCCGGCGGGCATTACCTCGATACCCTGCGTCAGGAAAAGGAGCTGGACTGGACCTTCCTGTCACCCTCGGCCGAGTTCGTTGAAGGGGCACGCACCGGTAGCTACAAGACCGGCAAGGATCACCTGCTGATCGGTGCCGATGGCAAGAGCTGGATCAGCTTTGCCGACTACGCCATTGCCATGCTCGATGAAGTGGAAAAGCCTGCCCACTCGCGTCAGCGTTTTACCGTCGGTTACTGAGCGGTGGGAGCGGGCTTGCCCCGCGATTGGGCCTGTTCAGTCACATCGCCTCGCGGGGCAAGCCCGCTCCCACAGCCAGTTGAGCAGTTCCTGCAAAGTCGATGAATCTGAACCCTGCGGCCAGACCAGGTAATACGCCTGACCGGTGCTGACCTTGAGCGGGAAGGGTGTTACCAGCCGTCCGCAGCTGAGGTCATCACCGATCAGCGACCAGTCGCCGATGGCTACCCCGGTACCCTGGGAGGCCATCGACATGGCCATGTCCAGGGTTTCGAAATGCTGGCCTTTGCCTTGCCGGGGAAGGCTGGCACCCGCTGCACTGAGCCAGGTGTTCCAGTCGTGCTGGTCGCGGGTCGGGTGCAGCAGCATGTGTTGCTCCAGATCCGCCAACTGCTGCAAGGGCAGCGGGCCCGCCAGTAATTGTGGCGCGCACACCGGTGTCAGCTGTTCATCGAACAGCTTGAGTTTCTGCAGACCATGATTGGGGGCGGCGCCATATACCACTGCCGCATCAAACACTTCGCGACGAAAATCCACCCCGTGCTGCACCGTAGTGGTCAGCTCCACTGGCACATCCGGGCGCAACGCCTGCCACTCCATCAGCCGCGGCAGCAGCCAGCGCATCACGCAGGTGGGCGCCTTGAGTTGCAATGTGGCGCTACGCGCACCGACTTGCTGCACACCTTCCTCGATCAGGGCGAACACCTGCTGCACCCGTGGCAGCCAGTCCTGGCCTTCGCGGGTCAGGCTCAAACCACGGGCCTGGCGCAGGAACAGCGGATAACCGAGATGATCCTCGAGGCCGGCAATCTGCCGACTGACCGCACCCTGGGTAATGTGCAGCAGCTGCGCCGCACGGGTGAAGTTGCAGCACTGGGCGGTGACCAGAAAAGTATGCAGGGCGGGCAGCGGCGGCAGGCGTTTCATCGGGCGTCAGCCATGATCTGTGGACATGGCTAGTATGAGCTTTTTTGCATTGTGCCGGTAGCGGGGCGGCGGTCCAATAAAGCCTGTTTTCAGCACAATAACAGGCAGACGAACATGGCAACTTGCGGTGAAGTACTGGTCAAACTCCTTGAAGGCTACGGCGTCGATCATGTCTTCGGGATTCCCGGCGTGCATACCGTCGAGCTCTACCGCGGGCTGGCGCGTTCCTCTATCCGGCATATCACCCCACGTCACGAGCAGGGCGCAGGCTTCATGGCTGATGGCTATGCGCGTACCCGTGGCAAGCCGGGCGTCTGCTTCATCATCACCGGCCCGGGGATGACCAACATCACCACAGCGATGGGCCAGGCCTATGCCGACTCGATCCCGATGCTGGTGATCTCCAGTGTACAGTCGCGCAATCAGCTCGGTGGCGGGCGCGGCAAGCTGCATGAACTGCCGGCCCAGGGCAGCCTGGTGGCCGGGGTGGCGGCGTTCTCTCATACCCTGATGAGTGCCGATGACTTGCCGATGGTCCTGGCCCGCGCCTTCGCCGTATTCGACGGCGCGCGTCCACGTCCGGTGCACATCGAGATTCCGCTGGATGTATTGGTTGAAGACGCCGATCACCTGCTGGCCAGTGCCCCTGTACGCATTGCCCGTGCTGGCGCTGCCCCGGCAGCCGTGGCGCAAATGGCCGCGTTGCTGGCCAGCGCCCCGCGTCCGCTGATTCTCGCCGGTGGTGGAGCGATTGATGCCAGTGCCGTGCTGACTCGCCTGGCCGAATACCTGCAGGCCCCGGTGGCGCTGACCATCAACGCCAAAGGCGTGCTGCCTGCCAGTCATGCGTTGCAGATCGGTTCGACCCAGTCGCTGGTGGCGACCCGTGAGCTGGTCGCCGAAGCCGACGTGGTGCTGGCGATCGGTACCGAGCTTGCCGAAACCGACTATGACGTAACCTTCAAAGGTGGCTTCGAGATTCCAGGGCGCTTGCTGCGCATCGACATCGACCCGGACCAGACTGTGCGCAACTATCCGCCAGAGATCGCCCTGGTGGCCGACGCCACGGTGGCGACCGAAGCCCTGCTGGTGGCCCTGGCCGAACAGCCTGCACCGGTACGTGCTGCCGAATGGGGCGCCAGCCGCGCCGCACGCTTGCGTGAGCGGCTGCTGGCCGACTGGGATCTGCCGATGCACAGCCAGACGCGTATGCTCCAGACCCTGCTCGAGACCTTGCCGAATGCGGTATTGGTCGGCGACTCGACGCAACCGGTATACACCGGCAACCTGACCCTGGACATGGATCAGCCGCGGCGCTGGTTCAACGCCTCCACCGGTTACGGCACCCTCGGGTACGCCTTGCCTGCGGCCATGGGCGCCTGGTTGGGCAGCGCCGAAGCGATTGAAGACCGCGCACCGGTGATCTGCCTGATCGGTGACGGTGGCCTGCAGTTCACCCTGCCGGAACTGGCCAGCGCTACCGAGGCGCAGGTGCCGCTGATCGTCCTGTTGTGGAACAACCAGGGTTACGAAGAAATCAAGAAGTACATGGTCAACCGTGCCATCGAGCCGGTGGGCGTGGACATTCACACCCCGGACTTCATCGGCGTGGCCAAGGCCCTGGGTTGTGCAGCCCAGGCTGTAGGTGATGTCGAGCAATTGCGTGAGGCGCTGCGCCAGGCGTGTGATCGCAAGGGGCCGAGCCTGATCGAAATCGATCAGACTCACTGGATGCAGGCGGTGCCAGCATGATGAAACTTCCTGGTGTCTACATTGCTGGTGTCTGGCAGCACGGTCCGCAAGCGCTGACGGTGATCAACCCGAGCAACGAGCAGCATTTGGCGGAAGTGGCCGGTGGCGACGGGGCGGCGGTAGAGCGCGCCACCCAGGCGGCGCGGGCTGCATTCGCGGGCTGGTCAAGCAGCACCGGTGCCGAGCGTGCATCCGTACTGCGGACGATTGCCGAAGGGGTCGAGGCGCGTCGCGAGCGCCTGGTCTTCCTGCAGGCCAGCAACAACGGCAAGCCGCTCGCCGAAGCACAAATGGATGTGGACGATGTCATCGCCACCTTCCGCTATTACGCCGAGCTTGCCGATCAGCTGGATGCCGGGCAGGACTGCCCGGTGGCACTGCCCAGTGACGATTTCGTCGCGCGGCTGCGGCGTGAGCCGTGTGGCGTGGTCGGGCTGATCGTGCCGTGGAATTTCCCCATGGTCACCACCGCGTGGAAACTGGCGCCAGCATTGGCCGCCGGCTGCTGTGTGGTGCTCAAACCTTCGGAAGTGACGCCGCTGGCGGAGCTGGAGCTGGCCTGCGTGATTGCCGAGGCCGGATTGCCGGAGGGTGTATTCAATCTGGTCTGCGGGACCGGGATTGCGGTGGGCGCCGCCCTGGCGGCCGATCCACGCATCGCCAAGGTGTCCTTCACCGGCAGCAATGCGGTGGGCGTGCAGGTCATGCAGCGGGCGGCGGAAACCGTCAAAGGCGTGAGCCTGGAGCTGGGCGGCAAATCATCTTTGCTGGTACTGGAAGCGGCAGACCTGGAACTGGCTGTGGAACTGGCCTGCATGGGCGGCTTCTTCAATGCTGGGCAGATGTGTTCGGCTACCAGCCGGGTGCTGGTAGCCGAAGCCTTGTATCCGGATTTTATCGCGCGGTTGAAAACCCGGGCCGAGGCGATCCGCGTCGGCGATCCGTTTGCCGGCGACAATGAAATGGGCGCACTGGTCAACCAGGCGCAGTACCAGCGTGTACGCAAGCACATCGCTGCGGGCCTGGAGGCTGGCGCGCGACTGTTGTGTGGTGGTACGCGGCCAGCGCAGCTGCCATGCGGGTATTTCATCAGCCCCACGGTATTCACCGACGTACCGCTGGACAGTGCGCTGTGGCGTGAGGAGATCTTTGGCCCGGTGCTTTGCGTGCGGCCGGTGGCCAGCGAAGCGCAAGCCGTGGCGCTGGCCAATGACAGTGAGTTCGGCCTGGTGGCCAGTGTGGTCAGTAGCGACCTGAGCGCCGCCGAGCGTGTGGCCAACGCCCTTGAAGCCGGGCTGGTGTGGATCAATGCACCGCAGGTGATCTTCCCGCAGACGGCCTGGGGTGGTTACAAGCAGAGCAGTATCGGGCGCGAGCTTGGGCCTTGGGGGTTGAGTGCCTTTCAAGAGGTCAAGCATGTGGTGAGGGCGGTGTAGGCCCAATCGCGGGACAAGCCCGCTCCCACAGGGTACTGATGAACTTGTGTGTGGGAGCGGGCTTGCCCCGCGATAGCGTTTTAAAGCGCACTACGCAACCGCGCCAGATCCCGCACCGGCGGCGCGCCATACAGCCGGCTGTACTCCCGGCTGAACTGCGATGGGCTTTCATACCCCACCCGATACCCGGCCACCGCCGCTTCCAGCCCGTCATTGAGCATCAGCCGCCGCGCTTCCTGCAGGCGCAGCTGCTTTTGATACTGCAGCGGACTCATGGACGTCACGGCTTTGAACCGATGGTGCAGGGTCGAACTGCTGAGGTTCACTTCCCGAGCCAGATCCTCAATGCGCAGCGGACGGTGGAAGTGCTGGTTGAGCCATTCAATGGCCTGGCAAACCCGGTGGGTCTGGCTGCTGGACATGGCTATTTCATACAGACGATAACCCTGCGGGCCGCGCAGCAAGCGGTACAGAATCTCACGCCGAATCAACGGTGCCAGTACGGCGATGTCCTTGGGTGTATCCAGCAGGCGGATCAGGCGCAGCAAGGCATCGAGCAGTAACGGATCGGTGCGTTCGACATACAACCCGCGCCCCGAAGGCAGCGCCGGCACGCCCATGGGCCCGGCCTCGGCGATCAGGTTGTTGATCTGCGCCGGGTCGATGTTCATCCGTACCCCAAGGCTGGGGTTCTCCGGGCTGGCCTCCAGCAGCACTCCACTGATCGGCAATGCCACCGAGAGCACCATGTAGTGCAGCGGGTCATACACGTAGCGTTCATCGCCCAGGCAGATTTCCTTGCTGCCGTGGGCAAGGATGCACAACGCCGGCTGCGCCAGCGCTGGCATGGAACGCACGCTTTCTTCGTATTGCACCAGGTACAGGTCTTCGATGGCCGATTCGACGCTGATGCTGCGCGGGGCGTGACGGCGCACCAGATCAGCCAGCTCCTGGCGCTGTTGTTCCAGGGCGGGGTCGAGGGTAGTCATTGCAGCGCTTCCAGATAGGGACCTGAGCAGCATAGGTTTGTGCAAGCAGCGGCGCTAGCCGGATGCTGTCGTCCGCTTGCCTGATCCTGCCGCGCGCAGGATCAGGCAAGCGTGTGACAGGAATGGCCTAACGGCGCGCGCGAGACGTCGCCTAACCTGTGCAACCTGGCAATAACAACTGGCTGCTCTAGGAGAGATGCTCATGACCTCGCCACACTCGGTCACCCACCTTGCTTTTATCCGGGCCAGCAGCGGTCGCTCAGTGGAGCTGGGCGAGCGCTTGCGCCAATTGCTCGAACCGTCGCGGAAGACGCCGGGCTGCCTGCACTTCAACCTGCAGCAGTCCCAAGCCGATGCCGATCTGTGGCTGCTGAGTGGTTTCTGGCGTGATCAGCAGGCGATGAGCGGCTACTTTGCTTCACCTACCCTGGACCTGTTCGGCGAGCTGGTTCAGGCCCAGGTGGTCGCCAGCCTGGACCTGCATACCTTCGGCGAGCCGTCTGCGGGTTAGAATGGCGCTTTCAGGCAATCGATGTGGATTTGAGGCACATGGCACGTAAAGAGTTTTCGCAGTTCGAAGCAGTATCGGCCGCTGTGCGCGGCGAAGAAGGCTACTGCGCGGCGATCGCCGTCAAAGGCTTGGGCGCCGGCGGCGCACCGCGGTTTCACAAAGTGCTCGACGGGCAGACGTTCAAGACCGCCATGGCCGCTGACGAGGCGGCGTGTGCCGAGCTTGAACGCCTGCAGGACGTCAACGACGACGCCGAGCTGGTCTGGTAACTCAGCCGTTGACCTGCGGGCGGGCCATCTTGAACAGATTGCCCAGCTCGAAATAATCCGCAGGTCCACCCCCGCGCAGGATCGGCTGTGCGGCAGCGGTGTCGTAGATGCCATCCTTGAGCAGATGCTCGGCGATATGCACCGCCACCACTTCCCCGAGGATCAACCAGCTCGGTACCAGTTCTTGATCGGCGCGCTGCAGCTGGATGATCTGGGTCACCTTGCATTCGAATGACACCGGGCTTTCCTGCACTCGCGGCACGGCGATGACTTTGGACGCTACCGGGGTCAGGCCACTCAAGGCAAACTCATCGACTTCTGGCGAGACCGCTGCGCAGCTCTGGTTCATCGCCTCGGCCAGTGGCCGGGTCGCCAGGTTCCAGGCGAACTCGCCGGTTTTCTCGATGTTGTTCAGGCTGTCTTTGCGCCCGACGCTGGAGAAACCGATGATCGGCGGAATGTAGTTGAAGGCATTGAAGAAGCTGTAGGGCGCAAGGTTCAAGCGGCCCTCGGTGTCCTGGGATGAAATCCAGCCGATGGGGCGCGGGCCGACGATGGCGTTGAAGGGGTCGTGAGGCAGGCCGTGGCCTTTGGCGGGTTCGTAGTAGTACATCTGCGCTGGCCTTGCGGCCTTCCCTGTGAGTAAGCGCCTAGTGTGCCAAGGCTTTGCCTGGCTGAAAACGATTAAGCCCGGCCGAAGCCGGGCTGACTGCATCGCATCAGGGATTAGCTGATGCGGTGGGCCTGGGTGCGATCGAAGCCGTCTTCGGCGAATTTGGCGCCGCCAGTGCGATCGAAACCGTCTTCGGCGAATTTGGCGCCGCCGGTGCGATCAAAACCGTCTTCGGCAAATTTGGCGCCGCCGGTGCGATCAAAACCGTCTTCGGCAAATTTGGCGCCGCCAGTGCGATCAAAACCATCTTCTGCATAAGTCGCCGACTGGGTTTGTACGGCACCGAAGTTGTGGCTGTTGGTACGGTCGAAGCCGTCTTCGGCGAAAGCGTTGGCAGCCAGTACCGAGAAGGCCAGGGTCAGGATCAGTTTGCTTTTCATGGTCGTTGCTCCGGGGTGGTGAGGGGTTGTTTGTTTCTATGGGTTTAATCCTACGCCGATTAAATTGATTAAAAAGCGCAAAAAATAGCGTATATGAATCGAATAAATCGATTTATATGGCGACAGTAAGGGCCTCATCGCCGGCAAGGCCGGCTCCCACGGGGTTGAAGTTGAACAGCAGAATTGTGGGCGCTGGCCTTGCCGGCGATGCAGGCGACTCGGTCTGGCGATGGTTGAAGTGTGCGGGGCCGGGATTAATCGCGCGTTAAGAAACAAAAAAGGGGCAATCCGCTGGCGGATGCCCCTTTTTTACAGCCTGAGAACTTATCTTCAGTCAGTGGTGATCCGCGAATGCTTGCGGGTGTCTTTCATGAACACATACACCAGCAACGAGCAGGCAATACAGGCGGTCACGTACCAGTAGTAGCCGGTTTCCATGCCGATGCTCTTGAACCACAGTGCCACGTATTCAGCGGTACCGCCGAAGATCGACACGGTCAGGGCGTAGGGCAGGCCGACACCCAGGGCGCGGATTTCGGTCGGGAACAGTTCGGCTTTGACCACGGCGTTGATCGAGGTGTAGCCGCTGACGATGATCAGCGCCGCCATGATCAGGAAGAACGCGCCCCACCAGGTCTGGATGGTGTGCAGGGTGGTCAGGATCGGCACCGTGCACAGGGTGCCCAGGACACCGAAGGCGATCAGGATCGGACGGCGGCCGATCTTGTCGGACAGGCTGCCGATCACCGGTTGCAGGCACATGAACAGGAACAGGGTCGCCGCCGAGATGGTGGTCGAGTCGCTGATGCTCATGCCCACCGTGTTCACCAGGTACTTCTGCATGTAGGTGGTGTAGGTGTAGAAGGCCAGGGTGCCGCCCATGGTCAGGCCGACCACGGTTGCCAGTTCCTTGGGATGGCGCATCAGGGTGCGCATCAGGCTTTCCTTGGACTTTTCCTTCTTGGTGAAGGAGGCGGTTTCTTCCATGCCGCGACGCAGGTACAGGGCCACGACCGCGCACAGGGCACCGATCACGAACGGTACGCGCCAGCCCCACGAGTACAGCTGCTCGGTAGTCAGGGTCTGCTGAAGGATGATCAGCACCGCCAGGGCGATGAGCTGGCCGGAGATCAGGGTCACGTACTGGAAGCTGGAGAAGAAGCCACGACGCTCCTTGGTCGCCATCTCACTCAGGTAGGTGGCCGAGGTGCCGTATTCGCCGCCAACCGACAGGCCTTGCATCAGGCGGGCGATCACCAGCAGGACGGGAGCGGCAACACCGATGGTTTCATAGCCCGGGGTCAGGGCGATGACCAGCGAGCCTGCGCACATCAGCAGTACCGAGGCCATCAGGGCGGCCTTGCGGCCCTTGCGGTCGGCATAGATACCCATCAGCCAGCCACCGATCGGGCGCATCAGGAAGCCCACGGCGAAGATCGCGGCAGTGTTGAGCAGTTGGGCGGTGGTGTCGCCGGCCGGGAAGAAGGCTTTGGCGAAGTACAGGGAAAACGCGGCGTAAACGTACCAGTCGTACCATTCGACCATGTTGCCGATCGAACCGCTGAAAATCGACTTGAGTCGGCTTCGGGTGGTTTTTTCCGCGGCGGGCGCAATGGCCGCCCCGGCGGGCAGGGTGCTGGAGTTATCCATCGAAGGGACCTTCATAGTTGTTTTTGTGGAGCGCGTCGAAACGCAACCTGACAGGGCTATAGCAGGAGCTGTGCCAGGTGCGGAAGGCCCGGATTAGAAGGGTTTCGGTAAGCTGGTGAGCGGAAATCCGCTTATCTTTCGATGGCTGATCGGCAAGATTCCGCTTATTGCGGGCGGTCCGCGTCGAGGAAGTCTTCGCGCAGCAGGCCATGGCGCTGCATCTTCTCGTTGAGTGTGCGCCGGGGCAGTTGCAGTTCTTCCATGACCGCTTTGATCTCACCTTTGTGGCGGCTCAGGGCGGCCCGCAGGCACTGGGCTTCGAAGGCTTCCTGCTGGGCGGCCAGCGACTGTCCGGGCTCGACCTGGGCAATGCTTGGCTCTCCGAGGCCGAGGGCGTGACGCTCGGCGGCGTTGGCCAGTTCGCGGACGTTGCCGGGCCAGTCGTGGCTGAGCAGACGTCCCAGGTGCGCGCCGCTGAGCCGAGGTGCGCTGCGGCCGACGCGCTCGGCCGCCAGGCGGGCAAAGTGTTCGAACAGCAAGGGGATGTCTTCACGCCGCTCGCGCAACGGCGCCAGGCGCAGTTCGGCGACGTTCAGGCGGTATGCCAGGTCTTCGCGAAAACGTCCGGCGCGGGCTTCTTCGAGCAGGTCAGGTTTGGTCGCGGCGATGATGCGCAAATCGACGCTGATGCTCTGGTTGGCGCCAAGACGTTCGAGTTTCTGCTCCTGCAGCACGCGCAACAGCTTGGCTTGCTGGGCCAGCGGCATGCTCTCGATTTCATCAAGGAACACCGTGCCACCATTGGCGTATTCCAGCTTGCCGATGCGCTTGCCCTGGGCTCCGGTGAAGGCGCCGCTTTCATGGCCGAACAACTCGGCTTCGAACAGGGTTTCGGGAATCGCCGCGCAGTTGAGCGCAACGAAGGGTTTGTCGGCGCGCGGGCCGAAGTCGTGCAGGCAGCGCGCGACCTGTTCCTTACCACTGCCGGTCTCGCCGCGGATCAGCACGTTGACCGGCAGGCTGGCGAGGTCCAGCACCTGTCTGCGCAATTGCTGCATGCCCTGCGACATGCCCAGCAGGTTCAGCTCCAGGCGCGCCTTGAGGTCGGCCTGTTCATGCAGGCGGTGGTTTTCCAGCACCAGCTGGCGCTTCTCCAGGGCACGGCGCAGGCTGCCCAGCAGGCTTTCCGGGCTGAAGGGCTTTTCCAGAAAGTCATAGGCGCCGTTACGCATGGCTTCGACCGCCATGGGGACATCGCCATGACCGGTCAGGAGAATCACCGGCAGGTCGGTATCGCGGGCCTGGAGCTGTTCGAGTAACTGCAGGCCATCCATGCCGGGCATCCGTACATCACTGAGGATGACCCCGGGAAAGTGCGCGGGCAGCTGGTTCAGGCAGTCTTCGGCGCGGCTGAACAGCTGCACGCTGAAGCCGGACAGGCTCAGCCATTGCTCGACCGCAGTGCGGATGCTGGCTTCATCGTCGACGACCATTACCGAATTGAACATCAAGGCTCCAGATCACAGGGCAGGGTAAGGCTGAAGCGCGCGCCGCCAGGTTGATTGTCGACCGCAAGGCGCCCGCCGGCTTCATGAATGATGCCATAGGAAATCGCCAGGCCAAGGCCCAGGCCTTCACCCACAGGCTTGGTGGTGAAGAACGGGTCGAAAACGTTGGCCAGGTGTTCGGCGGCGATACCGCCGCCGCTGTCGAGGACGCTCAGGCGCCACTGCTCGGCCTCGATTTCGATACGGATTTCCAGACGTTTGTAGCTTTTCCCGGCCATGGCGTCGAGGGCGTTGCGCAACAGGTTGATCAGCACCTGCTCCAGGCGGATCGCATCGCCGCGCACCCAGGCCGGCCGGGCCAGGTACAGGGAGACTTTCACCTGTTCGGCGCGAATCCGCGTATCGAGCAGTTGCAAGGCCTGATCGACCACGGTGGCCAGGTCCAGACGCTCGCGCAGGCCGCTGGGGCTGTTGCGGGCGAAGGTTTTCAGGTGGCCGGTGAGCGCTGCCATGCGCGTCAGCATCTGTTCCAGCGGTTCCAGCGCCTGGCGGGCTTCATCGTAACGCTGGTTGTCGAGCAACAGGCGCAAAGTTGCCAGTTGCATGCGCTGGGTGGTCAGCGGTTGATTGATTTCATGGGCCAGGGCTGCCGACATCTGCCCCAGGGCCGCCAGCTTGGCCGATTGCACCAGGCCCTCCTGGGCGGTGCGCAGGTCGCGGGTGCGCTCTTCGACCAGGCGCTTGAGTTCTTCCCGGCTGCGCTGGCGCAAACGCGCCAGGCGCAGGCGCTGGCTGATGAACAGCAAGGCAAAGACCAGGCTCAGCCATACGGCCGCAGCGGAGAGGGCGGCATTGCGCCCGTCGTCACTGACCTGCGGCTTGCGCAGCAGGTGCAGGGTCCAGCCCTCGGCTTCCAGCGGCAGGCTTTCCCACAGGTATTCAGTGCTGCCTTCAGGGCCCTGCACGCGCATCAGGTGACTGTCGTCATCGAAACGGCTGAGCACCTGGTGCTGCAACGGCACCAGCTGTTGCTTGTCGTACTGGCGGGTGGCGGCCAGTTCGGCGTGGTCGGCGCTGCTCAAAGGCTTGAGCTGGCGGTAGCGCCAACCGTCCTGGTTGGCGATGAAGATGATCCCGCGGGCATCGCTGACCAGCAGGATGTCGTTGCCCTGGCGCCATTCACGCTCCAGTTCGGGGAACTCCAGCTTGACCACCATGGCCCCGAGGAAGCGGCCATGTTCGTCCTGCACGGCGCTGGAGAGGAAGTAGCCCGGCACGCCGCTGGTCACACCGACTGCGTAGAAGCGCCCGCTGCCCTGGCTGCGGGTCTGCTTGAAGTAGGGGCGAAAGCCGTAGTTGGAACCGACATAGGTGCTGGGCAGGCGCCAGTTGCTGGCGGCCACGGCCAGGCCGGTGCGGTCGAGCAGTTCCAGGGTCGAGGAGTTGGCCGCGCCATTGATGCGTTCGAGCTTACGGTTCAGGGCGTCCTGGACCTGCTCGGTGACCGGGCCACTGAGCGCGCTGATCAGCTCCGGGTCCAGGGCCAGGACGGCGGGCAGAGCGCGGTAGCGTTCGATCAGGGTGTGCAGCGAGGTGGCGTACAAGCCCAGTTGCTGGCTGGCCCGGCCGGCATCCTCGACCATCGACTGGCGTTTGGCGTGGTGCATCGCCCAGCCAGCAGTGAACAGCGTGCCGGCCAGGATGAAGAAAATGATCAGCCCCAGTCGCAGGGCACGAAACGAGTAAGGCATGGTGCAGATCCCGGCAGAGGGGGAAGGCCTCCTGGCCTTCCCTTGGCGCTTGGCAACGGATTACAGCAGTTCGAAACGTTGTTGCTGCACCGCCTGGGAGTCAAGCCCGATCTGGACATTGAACTCGCCGGGCTCGGCCGCCCATTGCAGTTGGGTGTTGTAGAACTTCAGGTCTTCTTCACTGATCTGGAAGCGTACGGTGCGCTCTTCACCGGCCTTGAGCATGACCTTCTGGAAGTTCTTCAACTCCTTGATCGGGCGGCTCATGGACGCGGCAATGTCTTGCACGTACAGCTGTACCACGGTTTCGCCATCGCGTTTGCCGGTGTTTTTCACGCGGATACTGGCTTCGAGGGTCTGGCCCTTTTTCAGGGTCTTGCTCGACAGGGTCAGTGGCGACAGGCTGAACTCGCTGTAGCTCAGGCCGTAGCCGAAAGGATAGAGCGGGCCGTTGGGCTCCTCGAAGTACTGCGAGGTGTAGTTGCCAGGCTTGCCCGGGGTGAAAGGCCGACCGATGCTCAGGTGGTTGTAGTACATCGGGATCTGCCCGACCGAGCGCGGGAAGGTGATTGGCAGTTTGCCCGAGGGGTTGTAATCACCGAACAGCACATCGGCAATGGCATTGCCGCCTTCGGTACCGGTGAACCAGGTTTCCAGGATCGCATCGGCCTGCTCGCGTTCCCAGCTCAGCGACAGTGGCCGGCCGTTCATCAGCACCAGTACCAGCGGCTTGCCGGTGGCTTTCAGGGCCTTGATCAGCTCGCGCTGGGCGGCCGGGATTTCCAGGGTGGTGCGGCTCGACGATTCGTGCGACATGCCACGTGACTCACCGACCACGGCCACGATCACATCGGACTGTTTGGCCGCTTTGACCGCTTCGTCGATCAGCAGCGCAGCCGGACGTGGGTCGTCGACGATTTCCGGTGCATCGAAGTTGAGGAAGTTCAGGTAATCGAGGATGGCCTTGTCGTGGGTGACGTTGGAGCCTTTGGCATAGATCACCTTGGCCTGGTCACCGAGCACCTGGCGCATGCCTTCGCGCACGGTCACCGACTGGTGTGGACGGCCGGCGGCGGCCCAGCTGCCCATCATGTCGATCGGTGCGTCGGCCAGCGGGCCGACCAGGGCGATGGTGCCGGCCTTTTTCAGTGGCAGGGTCTGCTCGCGGTTTTCCAGCAGCACCATGCTGCGGCGCGCCACGTCACGCGCTTCGGCACGGTGCAGGCGGCTTTCGGCGTAGGTATCGGCCGGGTCGTCGCTGGCCTTGCCGATGCGTCGGTACGGGTCGGCGAACAGGCCCATGTCGTACTTGGCGCCAAGCACTTCACGCACGGCGTTGTCGATGTCGGCCTGGTTGATTTCGCCGGCCTTGAGCAGGCTGGCCAGTTCTGAATCGTACAGCGAGTCGTTCATGCTCAGGTCGATGCCGGCCTTGATCGCCAGCTTCGCCGCTTCGCGGCCATCGCGGGCGACACCATGGCGCACCAGTTCGGTGATTGCCCCGTGGTCGCTGACGGTCACGCCCTTGAAGCCCCAGTCCTTGCGCAGCAGATCGTGCATCAGCCAGGTGTTGGAGGTGGCCGGCACGCCGTTGATCGAGTTCAGCGCAACCATTACCCCACCGGCGCCTGCATCGATGGCAGCGCGGTAGGGAGGCAGGTAGTCGTTGAACATCTTGGTCGGGCTCATGTCGACCGTGTTGTAGTCGCGGCCGCCTTCCACCGCGCCGTACAGGGCGAAGTGCTTGACGCTGGCCATCAGGCTGGTTGCCTCGGCCGGGCTCTTGCCCTGGAAGGACTCGACCATGACTTTGGAAATCCGCGAGACCAGGTAGGTGTCTTCACCAAAGCCTTCACTGGTTCGGCCCCAGCGTGGGTCGCGGGCGATATCGACCATTGGCGCGAAGGTCATGTCGATACCGTCGGCGGAGGCCTCGAGGGCGGATACCCGTCCGACCTTGGCGATGGCGTCCATGTCCCAGCTCGAGGCCAGGGCCAGGCTGATCGGGAAAATCGTGCGGTGGCCGTGGATCACGTCGTAGGCGAAGAACATCGGGATCTTCAGGCGGCTGCGACCTGCCGCGTCCTGCATCGGACGGTTTTCGGCACGGGTGATCGAGTTGAAGGTACCGCCGATGCGGCCGGCGGCAATTTCCTTGCGGATCTGCTCGCGGGGCATTTCCGGGCCGATGCTGATCAGGCGCAACTGGCCGATTTTCTCGTCCAGGGTCATCTGGCCCATGAGGTCGGCGATAAAGGCCTGTTTGTTCTTCAATGGCTCTGCAGGGGTATCGGCAAAGGCCGACTGACTGGCCAGGCTGACGACAAGGCCCAGCAAACACAGCTTGTTCATTAATTCTGTTCTCAAGGCCCGGGGCAGTATTCACGGTGATACTGCCCAGCCGAAGTTGGGGAAGCGGCTATTGTTGTAGTTTGCTGGGGCATCTTTTAGCCGATTGGGCCATCGCGATCCAGCGGCGGTGACGGATTATGCCTCAAGTACACGGGTTCACGCTGATCAAGGAGTAGGGCAACTATGCAGGTAATCCAGTTCAAGGGCGTTAGGCTGTGGCTGCTGCTGATGTTGGGCAGCCTGCTGGCCGGCTGCGGGATCAACAACATTCCCGACTACGATGAGCAGGTCAAGGCCGCCTGGGCCCAGGTGCAGAACCAGTACCAGCGCCGCGCCGACCTGATCCCCAACCTGGTGGAAACGGTCAAAGGTTATGCCAAGCAGGAACAGGAAACCCTGACCGCGGTCATCGAAGCGCGAGCCAAGGCCACGTCGATCCAGGTGGATGCCAGCACCCTGGATGATCCAAAGAAGCTACAGCAATTCCAGGAAGCGCAATCGCAACTGACCGGGGCGCTCAGCCGCCTGATGGTGGTATCGGAGCGTTATCCGGACTTGAAGTCGAACCAGAACTTCCTTGCCTTGCAATCCCAGCTTGAAGGCACGGAAAACCGCATTGCCGTGGCCCGCAAGGATTTCATCGCCGCGGTTCAGCGCTATAACACCGAAATTCGCACCTTCCCCGGGCGTATCTGGCACACCGTGATGTACAGCAGCCTGCCGCTGCGTGAGACCTTCGAGGCCACGGCCAGCGATGCCGACAAAGCCCCTGAAGTGAAATTCTGATGCGTCTGTTGCACTGGACGCTGCTGCTGGCGCTACTGATCGTCACGCCGCTGCGTGCCGAGCCGAGCTTCCCGGCCCTGACCGGCCGGGTGGTGGACAATGCCGGACTGCTCGACGCCGGCAGCCGCGATCAGCTCGAGCGCATGCTCACGGCCCATGAACAGGCCACTGGCGAGCAGATCGTGGTGGTCACGGTAAATGATCTGCAAGGGCTGCCCATCGAGGACTTCGGCTACCAGCTTGGCCGCCACTGGGGCATTGGCCAGAAGGGCAAGGACAACGGCGCGCTGTTGATCGTCGCGCCGCAGTCGCGCAAGCTGCGCATCGAAGTCGGCTATGGCCTGGAAGAGCGGCTGACCGATGCCCAGGCGTCAGTGATCATCAATGGCATCATCAGCCCGGCGTTTCGCCGCGGTGAGTTCAGCCAGGGCATCGTCCAGGGCACGGCGGCAATCCTCCAGGTATTGGGCGGTAACCCCTTGGCCGAGCCGTCGCGGGCTCAAGGCGGCGGTGAAGAGGGTGCGCCGGCCTGGGCCGTGGGTCTGTTCGTATTGCTGATTATCGTGGTCTTCGCTGCGCAATCCATGGGGATCGGTGGCGGCCGTGGTGGCCGTGGCGGCATGGGCGGTTTGGGCGGTGGTTTCGGCGGCTATGGCGGTTTTGGTGGCGGCGGCGGCGGTGGCGGTTTCAGCGGCGGTGGTGGCGGCTTCGGCGGTGGTGGATCCTCCGGTGGCTGGTAGAACAATAATCAACGAGATACCCAGTGCATGACATTGCTCAGTGAATTTGAACAGCGCCAAGTCGCCGAGGCCATCGCCCGGGTCGAGCGGCGCACCGATGCGGAACTGGTCACGGTACTGGCGACCCGTGCCGACGACTACGCCTATATCCCCTTGCTCTGGGCCAGCCTGCTGGCCTTGCTGGTGCCGGGCGCTGTTTACTACCTGGGTGGCTGGTTGAGCGTAAACGGCTTGCTGATCGCCCAGTGGCTGACCTTCATCGTCTTGAGCCTGGTGTTTCGTCTACCCAGCCTGACTACCCGCCTGATCCCGCGTACGGTGCGCCACTGGCGCGCCTCGAACCTGGCCCGGCGGCAGTTCCTGGAGCAGAACCTGCACCATACGGCCGGTAGTACCGGGGTGCTGATTTTCGTCAGCGAGGCTGAGCGTTACGTTGAAATCCTGGTTGATGAAGGGATCTCCCGGCATCTGGATAACCAGGTGTGGGACGGCATTGTCCAGCGCTTTACCGAACAGGTGCGCCAGGGCCAGACCCTGCAGGGTTTTGTCACCTGTATCGAGGCCTGTGGCGAACTGCTGAGCCAGCACGTGCCCTTGACCCATGAGCGCAACGAGCTGCCCAACCGACTGGTGGTCCTGGCTTGAGCGGGGAACGCTGATCGACAAAAGCTGTGCGCAGGCCGGTCATCCACGTAAAATACCCGGCATTGCGCCTAGCCGCTCCCTCCGCAACCCGAGGCACCCACTCCCGATGTCCGATTCCCCAACCGCCCAGGCCGCGCCGGATGCGCGTGCGCAGTTTCTGAGCCTGCTCGCCACCAGCCTGCAACAAAATGCCCTGATCAAGCTGGTGCTGGCGCGCCATGTCGGCACTGAAGAAGCCTTGCAGCGGATCATCGCCAAACCCTTGACCGTCAAGGGCCAGGCTTGCCTGTCACTGGTCTACCGCTACCAGACCCGCGACATCACCCGCAACCTGCCTAATGACGAGGCCCTGGCGCTGGTCGCCGAGTTGCTGCCGGGTTCGTTCCGCAATGCCCACCTGCTGAGCCTGAGCGACGAAGCGCAATTGGAGTTCAGCAAGAAAGGCAAGCCGATGCTGCATCGCAGCGCCGTGCAGCAGGAGCGTCAGGCGCCTGCCGGCGAACATGACCGGGAGAAAAAGCGTTATCTGGAGCTGAGCCGTCCGTTCCTGCATGACCTGGGCGTCACCGACAAGCAGCAAGCGTTGATCCCGGCGATGTCGCGCAAGTGGAAACAGATCAACAAGTTCATCGAAGTGTTTTCCCATGCCTTGAACTCGGCGCCGCTGGCCGCCGATCAACCCCTGCGGGTGGCCGACTTCGGTTCGGGCAAGGGCTACCTGACCTTCGCCATCCACGATTACCTGCGCAACACCCTGCAGCGCGAGGCGCAGGTGACGGGGGTCGAGTTGCGTCAGGACATGGTTGAGCTGTGTAACGCGGCGGCCAAGCGCCTGGAGCATCCGGGGCTGGTGTTCGAGTGTGGCGATGTACGCAGCGTGGTGCCCAGCGCCATCGAGGTGATGATCGCCCTGCATGCCTGCGACATCGCCACCGACTACGCGATTCATACCGGTATCCGCTGTGGTGCGGCGATCATCATGTGCTCGCCGTGCTGCCATAAACAGATTCGTCCGCAGTTGCACAGCCCGGGCTTGCTCAAGCCGATGCTGCAGTATGGGCTGCACCTGGGGCAGCAGGCCGAAATGCTCACCGACAGCTTGCGTGCCTTGTACCTGGAAGCCTGTGGTTATGAGACCAAGGTGTTCGAGTTCATCTCGCTGGAGCACACCAACAAGAACAAGATGATCCTCGCGGTGAAACGCCAGACGCCGGGGGATTCAACGGCGCTGCTGGAGAAGATTCAGCAGTTGAAGGAGTTTTACGGGGTCAAGGAGCATTGCCTGGAAACCCTGTTGCGCGCGGATGGCTTGATCGCATTGTAGGAGCGGATTTATCCGCGATGGACTGCGTAGCGGTCCCATCTTCTGGGGCCGCGCTGCGCCCCATCGCGGATAAAATCCGCTCCTACAAAAACAGACCGCTCAAGCCCTGACCGGTGCCGGGTGTACGCGGGTCTTGCGCCCCAACACCACGGTACCGATCACCCCCGCGGCAAATACCCAGGTAATCGGCTCGACCTGCTCACCAAAGAACAGCGCGGAAAAGGCGATGGTGAAGAAAATCTGCAGCAACTGGATCTGGCTGACCCGGGCGATGCCACCCAGGGCCAACCCGGCATACCAGGCAAAGAAGCCGATGAACTGCGAGAACAGCGACACATAGCCAAAAGCCCACCAGGCCTGTGCACTGACCGGCCCCTGATGTTGCAGGGCCAGGTACACCACCGGGCCGATCAACAGCGGGCTGGCCAGCACCAGGGCCCAGCAGATCACCTGCCAGCCGCCCATCTCGCGCGCCAGTCGTCCACCTTCGGCATAACCCAGGCCGCCGACGGCAATGGCCGCCAGCATCAACAAGTCACCGGCCTGAATCTGCCCGGCACCCATGATCATCGCGTACACCAGCACCAATGCACTGCCCAGCGCGGCGCAGGCCCAGAAGGCTTTCGACGGCCGTTCGTGCGATAGCCAGGCCGCATAGAAGGCGACGCACAAAGGCTGCAGACCGTTGACCAGGGCACCGTGAGACGCAGGCACCGTCTGCATGGCCCAGGCGGAAAACACCGGAAAGCCAAGGATCACCCCCAGCGCCACCAGGCTCAGGCCTTTGATCTGTTGCCAGGTCGGCCATTTCTCCCGACGCCAGAGCAGCAATGCCGCCGCCGGGATTGCCGCCAGCAGGGCGCGGCCGAGGCCGTTGAGCAACGGATGCAGCTCCTGTACGACGATACGGGTCATAGGCAGGGTCAGGCTGAAGATGATGACACCGAGCAGGCCAAGGGCCATTCCGGTGTTTTCGCGGCTGGACATAGCAAAAGCCTGTGGCAGATAAGTCCAGTCATTGAGCCACAGCCGACACGGATGATCTTGTTACAGTTGCTCACAAGTTCATCCGTACAGTTTGCCGCCGCTTCAGAAGAAGCGGGTAATGCTCACCTTGGCATTGCGGCCCTGGCTATAGGCATAGGCGCCACTGAGTTCGGAGCGGTAGTCGTTGTTGAACAGGTTGTCGACGGTCAGGTTGACCTCGGTGCCTTTGAGGTACGGCTGTTGCGGCTTCCAGTTGGCGAACAGGCCGTGGATCTGATAGTCCTCGTTGGCGTAGTGATCGTAGTAGCGGTCACCCAGTGAACTGGCCGGTCCTTCGCGGTAGTTGTCGCTGGGCAGGCGGTCGGTCTTGCGCACGAACTGTGCCTGCCAGCCGACCTTGGCGTCCCAGCTGGGGATTTTCACCCCGAGCGTGGTGATCCATTTCGGCGCCGGAATGTCCTTGGCCCAGACGTCCGGCCCCCAGGGGTTGGTGTAGGCACCCTCATGGCGGCCAGTGATCCACGAGTACGACACCGCACCGAACAGGTAGGTGGAGTCGTAGAAGCTTTCGACCTCGAAGCCCTTGATGGTGACACTCTTGATATTGCGGTAATTGGACATCAAGCCTTTGCCGCAGGCCTTGGCGATGCTCTGGCCGCTGACCAGTTGCTCAGGGCAGCCGATGCCGGTGGCTTTGAAAATTTCGTCTTCGATTTCGTTGCGAAACAGGGTGGTGCGGATCAGCACATTGTCGTGGTCGGTGAATACATCCGAGAGGGTGGTGATGTTACCGGCGCGCAAAGCGGTGATGCGCTCCGGGTCGAGGTTGCGGCTGGATGCAGTGCGGCTGCCGAGGCCCTGGATTTCGTATTGCTCGTCGAGCACCGGGGCGCGCCAGGTTTTGCTGTAGTCGGCGAAGAACGCCGTCTGTTCGTTGGTCTTCCAGAAAATCGACAGGCGTGGCGACCAGCCGCTGTAGGTCTTCTCGCTGTAGTCGTGCCCAAGCTTCGGATCGTTGTAGAACGGTGCATCGTTTTCCTTGCCCTTGTTGGCGACGTGGTCGTAGCGCAGGGAAGGGGTCACGGTCACCTCTCCGAGGGTGACGGCATCCTGGATGAAGTAACCCTGGCTGTCGACGCTACCGCTGGGCATGAAGCTCGGCTGGTAGTGGCCGTAGTTGTACAGGGGCGTGTCGTATTTGCTGCCCGGCATCCACATCTGCGTGTCGCGCTCGTGGCGGCGCACCTGGAAGCCTGTGGTGAAGGCATGTTCCAGCGGTCCGGTGGCAAACAGGCTGGTGTTGCGCACATCGAGCATCTGGTCGGTGTATTCGGTGTCCATCTTGCGTCCGCCGGTGGCCGGCTGGAAGTACGCGGTGGCATCGCGTTCGTCGGTCTGCTCGGTATCCGACACCGAGTACTTCACCTGCAGGTCCACCAGCGGGTTGTTGATCGGCTGGTATTTGTAGGTGGTCGACCAGGTGGTATCGGTGGTGGTGCGATGGGCCAGGTAACGCCGGACGGCGTTGTCGTAGCCCCACTTGTTGATATCGGACTGGGTCGGTGGTGTCGGGTAAGCGGTGGAGGAGAACGGCGCCCAGCGCTCGCTTTGCGAACGCGACCAGGAAAAGCCCAGGCTGTGCTCGTCGGTCAGGTGCAGGTTGAACTTGAGCAGCGTACCGTCCAGGTCCAGGGCGCTGTTGGGCAGGCGCTGGGGGTTGATCGGGTAATCGTTGTCCGGGTCGGGCAGGGTACCGGCCAGTTTCATGTCGTCGCCGTCACGCTTGGTCAGGTACACCAGGGCGTCCATGCGGCCATCATCGGTGCGGCCAAACAGTGCCGAACTGTAGACCTGCTGATGGTCGTTGCTGGCATAACCGTACTTGAGCATGGCGCCGCTGTTGCGGCCTTCCTGCAGCAGGTCCGGGGCATCCTTGGTGGTCATGTTGACGCTGCCGCCGAAGCCGCCGTTGCCGGTGTAGATCGAGTGCGGACCTTTCTCCACTTCGATGTTCTTGATCAGCTCCGGCTCGATGAAGATGGTGCCCTGCTGATAACGCTCGAAGCCGCTTTTGGTCGCGCCATCGACGGTCATCGGCACATCTTCGGCGTCGCCCAGGCCCCAGATGTTGATGGTCTGGCCACCGGGCTTGACCGAACCGCCCATGTTCACCCCGGGCAGGGTCGACAGCACGCTGGGAATGTTGCTGGGCTGGTAGCGGTCGATGTCTTCCTGGGTCAGGGTCGAGCGGCCGACGGTGCTCGGATCGACCTGCTGACCGTCGCCAACGATGCTCACCGCGCTCAACTGGATACCGTTGTCGGCGGTCGGGTCATCTTCGCGCAGGCGCACCACGTAGGTGCTACCAACCGTGACCACGGCGAAGCGGCTGTTGCGCAGCAGTTGGTCGATGGCCTCCAGAGCTTCGTAAGAACCGTTCAGGGCCGGAGCTTGCACACTACGCAGCAAGGTTTCGTCGAACAGCAATTGCACCTTGGCCTGTTGGGCCAGCTGGCTCAGCGACACCGCCAGCGATTGCGCTGGCAGGTTCAGCGCCACCGGCGCCGCCTCGACTTGCAGGCTCAGGGCCAGGCAAGCCGCCAGCAGCGATGGACGGGCAGACAAAGGTGTGAATGGACGAAACGCACGCAACATGAAATCCCCCAGTACGGCAACAAAGGCCAAAAAGGCCTGCAATGAATACGCAGACGGGAGGAAGACGCGGTGCTGCTGAAAACCCTCATATGCGAATGAAAAATATTCTCAGATTTTTACTCGCGCTCGATCCGCAGGCGGCCGTCGGCCAGGGTCACGGTCTTCACCGGCAGCAGTGCGGGCAAGGCATTGAGCAGGGCATCGGGGTCGTTGACATCGAGGTTGCCCGAGACCCTGTAGCGGCCCAGGGCCGGATCGGCAAGGAGGATGTCCGCACGGCGATAGAGTGAAATTTCATCGACCAGGCTGCTCAGCTCGCGGTCGCGAAAGGCCACATGACCGCCACGCCAGTCGGCCACTTGCTGATCGTTCAAGGTCAGTCTGTCGAGGCTGCCACGGGCGAAATCGTAGGTGGCGCGCTGGCGGGCGCCGAGCAACGCCGGGGCCCGCTGTTCGCCCGGCGTCTCCAGCGCTACCTGACCGTGAGCGACGCTCAGCACCAGCTCCTGGCGGCTGCGGCGCAGGTCGAACGCGGTACCGACCACCCGCACGCGGGCGCTACCGGCAACCACGAACAACGGGCGCTCCTTGTCGGCGGCAACCTCGATGTACAGCTGGCCCTTGTCCAGGTAAATCAGGCGGCGTTCGGCGTCGAAGTCCAGACGCAGATGGGTGTGGGCATTGACGTTCAACCGGCTGCCATCAGGCAACTGCAGGGTTTGCGGCTGCTCGTTGTTGGCTGCCACGGTGTGCAGGTAGTGAGTGGCGGGCAGTCCCAGGTTGCCCGCCAGCAGGGCGCAGACCAGTGCGGCGGCGATGGCCAGCGCCGGCTTCCAGTTGCGGGCTTTGCGCGTGGGCAAGGGCACTGGCCGGTTGATGCTTTTGAGTGCGGCCAGGTCATCCCAGAGTTGTTCGAACTGCCTGTAGGCGCGGGCGTGTTCCGGCGTCTGCATCCACAAGGCAAAGTCCTTGCGCGAGGCGCGCGCAGGGTTGTTGCGATTGTGGGTAAACCAGCTGGCCGCCTGGGCATCGACCAAAGACTTATCGATTTCGCGGGGGGTGGTCATTCTGGCTGCTCCATGCCGTTGTCACTGTCCAGGCGTTGTTTGCAATGCAGCAGGGCGGCGGCAATGTGTTTTTCCACCATGCTCACGGAGATCCCCATGCGCTCACCGATCTGGGCCTGCGTCAAACCTTCGAAACGGTGCAGCATAAGGGCTTCGCGCCGGCGCGGCGAGAGTTCGGCGAGGACTGTTTTCAACTGCTCCAGGCGTTGTTGCTGCTGGGCATGGTTCAGCGGGTCGGCAGCGTTGTCGATGCTCGCGTCTTCATCGGCCTGGGTCTGTTCGTCGAGCACGGCGTGACGAACACGCTGGCGGCGCCAGTGATCGCTGAGCAGATTACGTGCGACCTGGAACAGAAACGCCCGTGGTTGCTCCACCTGGGAACGGTCGCGATAGCCCAGCCACTGGGTGAATACGTCCTGGGTCATGTCGGCGGCATCACTGGCATTGTCCATGCGCTTGCGCAGGAAGTGCAGGATGTCGGCATAAAACCCGCGGCAGCTGTCATGCGCAAGCGGGTCGGATTTGGGGCGTTGCATGCAAGCTTTCCAGGACGTACCGGCAAAGAAAGTTGCGAATACTATCGATAATGATTGTTATTTGCTATGAAGAAATTGCCGCGCTGTCAGCGTCGCTTGCGAACCGGCACGGGTACCTGGACTTCCAGGCCGGGTGCGCCCAAGGGGTGGCTGCTGGCGTCGAAGAAGTACAGCGGCAGGTCTGCAGTGTCGGCAAAACGTTGGGCGTAATGCTGCTTCTGGCTGATGATCGAGGCCTCGCTCAACGGCCGGATGGCAATCGCCAGGTGTGCCGGGCGGGCCCGCTTGAGCGCTTGCAGCAGGTGGCGATCGCTGCTGTCCAGGTGCTGACCGAACAGGCACAGCCCGCCTTGATGCCCCGCCAGTTCGCCGAGACACCAGCTCAGGTAGTCGGAACTGCGGATCGCCTTGAGCTTGTCGTCGCTGCTGCTTTCGTTGACGAACAGCGGTACATCGCCGGGCGTGTTCACGGCAAAACCATCAAGCAACTGGCTGTCGCTGGCACTGCGCTGGCGGGTACTGCCGTCCTGTTGCTTGAGCAGGTGCAGGCCACCGTGCAAGTACAGCAAGCGGGTGCCGGGGTTGCGCGTGTGGCGGATATCGAAGAGGCCTTCCTCATCGAACAACGACTGGAAACCCTCCGTGGACTGACTGGCGGCCCAGTGGCAGAGCAGGTCGTAGTTGCTTGAGTAAACGCTGTGGTAATTGCGCAGTTCGCTGTTGATCAGTTGCAGGGTCGACTTGGGCAGCAGGCGCCAGGGGATGTGCACGCTGCGCACGGCATGAATCAACGCTTCCTTGATCGCGTAGTAGCGGTTCAGCGGTGCGGACGAGCTGATTGCCAGGGCGGCGTTGATGCGTACCGTTGTGTTCAGGGCGCTGAGCACCGGCTCGAACAGCTCGCTGCCGAGGGATTTGAACAACGCCTGGTCGGTCAGGCTCAAGGGCTTGTGACGCACCCGCTGGGCTTCTTCGAACAGCGAAAAATAGGTGAACGGGCGCCACAACGCTCGACTGGCGCCATTGCCCAACAGCAGGCCGCTGCACGGGTGCTTGGCGATCAGTTCAGGCCAGAGGTGGAGGCTGGCGTCGAGGTCGGTGTGAGGCATGGGTTCATTGTTCCAGGTGGGTCGCGTGATCGGCGCGACTTTAACATGCCACCGGGTTGTCATCAGTGTCGGTGACTATGCTGGTTTTGCTAGCGATGAAGAGGAAGCGTCATGACGTTGCAAGGAATCCGCACATTTGCCTGTTTGCTGATGCTGCCCCTGGCCGGGCTGGCTGCGGCCGATCAGGGCCGCGATCTGGCGACCCGCCAGGGCATCCCGCACCCAGCAGTGATCGCCCATCGCGGTGCATCGTTCGATGCGCCGGAGTCCACCGCCCCGGCTTATCTGCTGGCCCGGGAGCTGGGCACGGATTATCTCGAACTGGACCTGCAACGCAGCAAAGACGGCGTGCTGGTGGCGGTACACGACGACAACCTGCAGCGCACCAGCGATGTCGCCGAGCGCTTTCCCGAGCGCAAGGACAGCCCGGTCAGTGCCTTCACCCTGGCTGAGCTCAAGTCGCTGGATGCCGGCAGCTGGTTCAATCAGGCCAATCCCGAACGGGCGCGGCAGCGCTTCAAGGGCCTGCAGATCCTCACCCTGGATGAGGTCATGGACATCGCCGAAGGCCAACCGGACAAGCGCCCCGGGTTGTATATAGAAACCAAGGTGCCGACCTTGTTCCCGGGCATCGAGGCCGACCTGAAGGCGCGTCTGCAGGCCCGTGGCTGGCTCGACACACCTGGTCGGGTGGTGCTGCAGAGCTTTGATCGCAACAGCCTGGCGATGCTGCACAAGGAAATGCCACAAGTGCCCAAGGTCCTGCTGTTGTGGATCGGCAAGGGCAGCATCGAGCCTGCGTCCGGGCAGAGCTTTGCTGAATCCGGCGAAACCGACAAGGCGGCGTTCTATGCCCGCCAGCAACCCCGGGACAAGGCCGAGTTTGCACGCTGGCTTGATTACGCCAAGGACGCCGGGGCCATCGGCACCGGACCTTCGGCAGCGCTGACAGCGGGTGGGGCGCAAAGCTATGCCGACCTGGTGCAACCCTGGATGAACCAGCTGACCCATGACAAAGGCCTGCTGGTGCATGTGTACACCGTCGATGAAGACGTGGACTTCGCCAAGGTCATGGCGGCCGGTGTCGATGGCATTTTCACCAATCGCAGCGGCCAGCTCCTACGTTACCTGGCCAAACCGCCGGCGCTGAACGAAGTGCAGATCCTCGAGGCGCAGGGCTATTGAGCATCTGGCCTGACGCCAGCGGCTGCCGTAGACTTCGGCCTTTGCGCCCTCGCTCAGGATCCAATCGCCGATGACTTTCTCGCTGCTGTTTGCCGTGCTGGCTTCCGGATTTATCTATGGCATCACCCCGGGGCCGGGCGTGCTCGCGGTGCTGGGCATTGGCGCGTCGCGCGGGCGCAAGGCTGGGGCCGGTTTCCTCTGCGGTCATCTGCTGGGCGACGTGCTGTGGTGCAGCACGGCACTGGTGGCGATTGTCGGTGCCCGCCAGATCGGCAGTTCGGTATTCGACATTCTTGGTCTGCTCAGCGGCCTGTACCTGTTCTGGCTGGGCTTGCGCGCGCTGCGCAGCCGTCCGGGTAATGGCCAGGGCGAGCAGGGCCCGGTACGCCAGCCGTTCTGGCACGGCATCGTGTTTGGCTTGACCAATCCCAAGGCCTACCCGGTGGCAGTGGCGACTTTTACCGCGCTGATCTCCAGCCGCGCCGAAACCCTGGAATGGTCGATGCTGCCAGCGCTGATTGCCCTGAGTTTTGTTGGCGGCCTGTTGGCCTACGTGATTCTCATCGCCATTGTCGGCGCCCGTCATGTGCGCACGCTCTACACCCGCTATGAACTGTGGATCACCCGCGCTTGCGGGGTGATGTTCATCGGCTTCGCGGTCAATGCCCTGATGCATGCCTTGCCGGGGCTGATGCCGCAGCGTTAATGCCAGCTTCATCGCGGGGCAAGTCGGATCATTCAGCCACCGTCTCCCTGCGCATGCGGTTACGCCACAACCGATATGCCCGAATCCCCGAACGTACCGAGCCGAACAGCATCCCGTTCTCCATTTCCCGGGCGATCCCCGAACGCACCAGCATGCGCAGAAAGCGCCCGCGCGCCCGCGCAATGCCGAAGCGGATGCCACGTGCCTCAAGGGTTTCACGCACTTCCCGTAGCGCCGCAATGCCGCTGACGTCGATGGAACTGACCGCCTCGGCATCGAACAACACCGCACGCGGCTCAAGCTCGCGTTGCACTGCTTCCAGCAGACGCATCTTGAAGTAGTCGGCATTGAAGAACAGGATTGCGTCGTCGAAGCGATACACCACCAGGCCTTTGACCGTACGCGCGTCCTTGTGCCCTTCGATATCGACCTGGCCTTCAATGCCCGGCACCCAGCCGAGCACTGCGTCGGTGGGCTGGTAGATGCTGTAGAGCAGGCGCAGGATGGCCAGGGTCACGGCGATGATGATGCCCGGCAACACCCCGACGCCGAGCACGCCAACGGTGGTCAGCACACACAGCCAGAATTCGAAACGGCTGAGCTTGTAGATCTTGCCCAGGGATTTCACGTCGATCAGGCCCCAGCCGGCCATCAGCAGTACCGCGCCCAGCGCCGCCTGGGGAATCCAGGCCATGGGGGCGGTGAAGAACAACAGGATCATCGCGATTACCAGAGCGGCGATGATGCCCACCAGCTGGCTCTTGCCACCGACCATGTCGTTGACCGCCGTACGCGAGTCGGCGCCGCTGACGGCGAAGCCCTGGGAAACCCCGGCGGCGATGTTGGTCACCCCCAGAGCGAGGAACTCGTGGTTGGCATTGATCGCATAGCCATGCCGGGCGGCAAAGCTGCGGGCGGTCAGCATCGCGCTGCAGAAACTCACGGTGGCGATACCCAAGGCGTCACGCAGCAGGCTTTTCATTTCCTCGAGGTTGGTTTGCGGCCAGGCCAGTTCCGGCATGCCGGCTGGCACCGGGCCGAGAATCGCTACGCCGAAGCGGTCCAGGCCGAACACGCCGACCACCAGTGTCGCCAGCACCACCGTCACCAGCGCGGCGGGTAGCCGGGGGAATCGGCGCGGCAACCAGATCAGCAACGCCAGGCCGACCAGTCCGATACTCAGCGTCACCCAGTGGATTTCCTCCAGGCGCTGCAGCAGGTTGATCAGGCTGAGGATGAAACCGTTGCCTTCGATCTGAAAGCCCAGCACCTTGCCCAGTTGGCCCGCCAGCAGGCTCAGGCCGATGCCGTTGAGGTAACCGATCAGAATCGGGCGTGAGAAGAAACTGGCGATAAAGCCGGCGCGCGCCAGCCCGGCCCCGATCAGCATCAGGCCGACCAGTATGGTGACAATCACCGATAACTGCGCCAATCGGGTGGGGTCACCCAGCGCCAGCGGCGCAATGGCCCCGGCGACCATGGCACAGGTCGCCGCATCCGGGCCGACCATCAACTGCCGCGAGCTGCCGACCAGGGCATAGACCATCATCGGCAAAATGCAGGCGTAGAGCCCGTACTGTGGCGGCAGGCCGACGATCTGCGCATAGGCGATGGCGATCGGGATCTGGATCGCCGCCACCGACAACCCGGCCTGCAGGTCGGCATGGAACCATTCACGGCGATAGTGCAAGAGATTGGCCAGGCCCGGAAGCCAGCGAGAGAGCAACATGAACGGGTCCTTTCGAGTGTTTCGCAACAAGGCTGAGGAATACGCAATAGCGTTAATTAAAGCGCATTGCGTGCTCCGGGGAAGAGCGCCAGATCAAAAGGTCGAGGTTTGTTCAATCTGCTCTTCGAACCAACTGAGGACGGCGCGGCAGGCAGGGTGGGTCATGCCGCTGTCGCGCAGCCATAACGCATAGACCGCGCCGGTTTTCAGCGCCTCGCCGAAGGGGACTATCAGGTCGCCGCGTATCAGCGCGTCGTGGGCCAGCATCCGGTCCGTCATGGCGACACCCAGGCCGCGGCTCGCGGCATCCAGGGCCAGGTCGTCGAGGTTGAACATTATATGTTTGAAGCTGCGCTCGGACGGGTCCTGCTGTGCCTGCAGCCATACCGTCCACTCATGCCGGCGGGTGGAACCGTGGATCAGGGCATGCTGTTCAAGGTCGTCGAGCGCACGCGGGGGTGTCCGGCCATCGCTGAAGGCCGGCGCGCAGACCGGAATCAGGTACTCCTCGAACAACAACGTCAGTGGACGCTCGTCCAGCCCGTCGGGCAGATACAGCACATAGGCATCGCAGTCGCCTCCGGTGTCGACCAGCTCGCCGCTGACGGTCTCGATCGACAGACAGAGACCGGGATTGACGGTGTAGAACGAGCTCAACCTGGGCAGCAGCCAGCGCACCGCCAGCGACACGAAAACGCGAATGCGAAAAGGGCGGTCAAGCGGCGCCGGTGCCAGGCGCTGTTCCAGGGCTCGCAACGATTTCAGCATCTCCCGGGCGACCTCGTACACCTCGCGCCCCTGCGCGGTCAGCGCCACCTTGCGACTGGTGCGCTCGAACAGCACGGTCTGGTAGTGCTCTTCGAGCTGCTGAACCTGTCGGCTGATAGCACTCTGGGTCAGGTGCAACTGCCGGGCAGCTTCGGTGAAGCTGCTGGTATCGGCCACTTTGACCAGGGTTTGCAATGCCTGCAAAGAGGGCACGCGAAGCATTTTATCCATGCTGAATCCGAATGGATGGATGAATTTTTAACGTTAGAGTCAATGCCCATATGCCCTTAAATTAAAGGTGTAGACGGCGCATCAGCGGGTTATTGCCAATAACTCCTGCGCATTGATTGTGGAGGAGTGACAGACAATGAACAACCACTGTGGCTGGATCGCCCTGGCTGGCGAATCTGCTGTGCGGCCGCGGCTCGAAGGCCGACAACAGGTCGACTGGCTGATCATCGGCGGCGGCATCACCGGCCTTTCGGCAGCGCATACTCTGGCCAGCCGTTTTCCGTCCCAGCGCATTGCCTTGCTTGACCGCCAGCGGGTTGCCCAGGGTGCTTCTGCGCGCAACTCGGGCTTTGTGGTCAGCCATGAGTTGCCTGGTGCCAGCGAGCTGGTCGGCACCCCGGGATTTTCGGCCTATCAGGTTGCTTCGCGGATTGGCGTTGCGGCCGGCCTTGAGGTCCGTCAGCGCATCGCCGAACTGGGTATCGACTGCGAACTCAGCAATGACGGCTACCACTTTGCCGTGCACGAGCCAGCGCACCTCGACGCTGTCGAGCAGACTCTGGAGACGTTGAAGGCGGTTGGCGCCCAGGCTCGCTTCCTCGACGCGGGCGACCTCAAACCACGGTTGGGTACAGCGTTTTATAGTCGAGCCATTCACTGTGGTGGCGGTAACGGGCTGCTGCAACCCGCGCGCTATGTCAAAGGCCTGGCCGACAGTCTGCCAGCGCAAGTAGAAGTGTACGAACACACTGCGGTCAGCGATCTGCAGCGTGCGCCGGGCAAGGGCTGGACAGCCCGTACTGCGGGCGGCGAGGTGCAGGCAAAACAGGTATTGATTTGTGTGGGCGCGTTCTTGCCAAGGGTCGGGGTGAAGCGCAGCGGCACGTTCCCGCTGGAGCTGAGCGCCAGCATCACCCGCCCGTTGACGCAAGACTACTGGCAGAGCCTGTTCGACGAGCAGGGCTGGGGTGTGCTCTCCACCTTGCCAGGCGGATGCACGCTGCGCTTGCTGCCGGGACGTCGCCTGTTGATTCGCAACACGGTCGAGTACCGCCAGCACGACATTGACGCCCGAGGACTGGCGGTGCGCCAACGCGAGCACCTGCTGGGGCTGCAAAAGCGCTTCCCCGGCATCAACGCACAAGATCTCGAATACACCTGGACCGGCCACCTGAGCGGCACCCGATCTGGTGAGCCGTACTTCGCCAGGGTCGATGACGGCCTGCATACGGTCGCCGGTTGCAACGGCTCCGGCGTTGCCCGCGGCACCTTGTGGGGACGCTTGCTGGTCGAGATGGCGATTGGCGCCGACTCTTCCTTGCTCAGCGATGTCCTCGGTCAGGCCACGCCGGGCTATCTGCCACCCAGGCCGTTCTTCGATATGGGCGCCAAAGCCCGCATGGCCTGGGAAGTCTGGCGGGCCCGCAACGAACGTTGAAACCTTCGGCGCACACGCCGCAACAAAAACAAGAGAGGCACCCCATGATCAAGCGCACCTGCATGACCCTGTTGTCGATGGCGTTGCTGACCGCGACGGCCCAGGCGGCTGAAACCGTCAACATTGCCAACTGGAGTGGTTACATCGCTGACGACACCCTGAGCGAGTTCACTCGTCGCACCCAGATCCAGACCACCTACGACCTGATCGACAGCAACGAGACCACCGAGGCCAAGTTGATGACCGGCAGCAGTGGCTATGACCTGGCCAGCCCGTCCAACCACTTCCTGCCGCGCCTGATCAAGGCCGGGGCCATTCAGGAGCTGGATCGCAGCAAGCTGCCGAACTGGAACAACCTCGATCCCAAGCTGATGAAAATCCTCGAAGCCAGCGATCCGGGCAACCGTTACGCGATTCCCTACATGTGGGTGACAACCGGCATCGGCTACAACGTTGACAAGATCAAGGCGATCTTTGGCAGCACCGAGGTGACCCAGTCCTGGGACATGCTGTTCAAGCCGGAGAACATCGAGAAGCTCAGCCAGTGCGGCGTGGCGTTTCTCGACAATCCGACCCAGATCGTTTCCATCACCCTCAAGACCCTGGGGCTGGACCCACATAGTCAGGACCCGGCAGAGCTGAAAAAGGCCGAAGCCGCCTTGATGACGATTCGTCCCTACATCAGCTACTTCCACCAGTCGAAGTACGTCAGTGACCTGGCCAACGGCAACATCTGCGTGGCCATCGGCTTCAGCGGCGACGTACTGCAGGCCATGAGCAGCGCGCAGCAGGCCGGCAACGGCGTGAACATCGGCTACAGCATCCCGCGCGAAGGCTCCACGGTGGCGGTCGACATGGTGGTGATCCCCAAGGGCGCGCCGCACCTGGAAAACGCCTATGCCTACCTCAATTACCTGCTTGAGCCGAAGGTGATCGCCAACATCAGCAACGCGGTGAAGTACCCCAACGGCAATGCCGCCGCGCTGGAGTACATCACACCTGAACTGCGTGACAACCCGGCGATCTATCCACCGTCTTCGGTGCTCGATTCGCTGTTTCCGATCAAGACCCTGTCACCGGCGGGCATGCGCCTGAGCACCCGGTTGTGGACGCGGGTGATCAGTGGGAAATAGCAGGGTTGGCATTGCGTTCGCGGGCATAGGCCAGAAAGCGCTCGATGTTGTCGTTGCAAAGCAGATCGACAACCTTGACCACTTCCTCTTTCGGCCAGGCCCACCATTGCGACGCCAGTAGCTGCGTTCGAGTCTGCTCATCGAATCGCCAGCCGACCACGCGGGCAGGATTGCCGGCAACGATGGAGTAAGGGGCGACGTCGCGGGTGACCACCGCGTCTGCCGCAACCACTGCGCCTGTCCCGACGGTAACGCCAGAGAGGATTGTGCACTGTGAACAGAGCCATACATCGTTGCCGATGATCACATCCCCACGCGATCCGCCGTAGTCGCGAATATGAGCAGCTTGCGCCAGTTTGGCGGGGAAAGGGTAGGTCGTCACCCAGTCCGTCCGGTGATGGCCACCGATGATAATCAGGACCCCTTCAGCGATGGAGCAATAGGCGCCGATGTCGAGGTGTTTTCCGTCCCCGTAATCCTTGACCGTCGGGAGGCCATAGGAACCTGTGCCGTATCCGTATTGGGGGTATTTCTTTTTGAATACATACGCCCCTCGGTCAAATTCCGGCACCTGCTTGAGGCGTGCCTTGCGCCGGCGACTCTTCGCCTCGGGGTTGCCCCACTTCATATAGAAAATGACAGTGAGCAACGAGCATAGGGAAATCGCCAGGGCGATCCATTCGATCATTTCTTCTCCTAACGTAAGGCGTGTACAGGCTCTGGGCAGTATCGCATTGTCTGGTGTCAGTGGCGCGCTGCAAAGATTTACACGACAACGCTCAACCTGCACACACATGGGCAGAGGCGCGAACTGCGGGGGTAAGGCGAGGAGGGAGTTGACTCAAAAGGCCAGACGGCACCTTGAGGTGCTGGGCCGAAATCTCAGAAGCGCTGAGACCGATGAAAGCAGTGGAGCGGGTGAAGGGAATCGAACCCTCGTTATCAGCTTGGGAAGCTGGAGTAATGCCATTATACGACACCCGCTTGCAGGGCTGACGTTGTACCAGAAGTGCTCTGCGATTTGAAGCCTTGCTGTGCAAAAAGCCTGGATCGGTGGCCGGTAGCGCGAGGTCGTGCATCTTCCTTCTGCCCGTTCGGGCCGTTGATGCAGGAGGCTGCGCTACCGCCAACCAGGGTATTCAGATCGCCAGTGCATGATGCTCCTGGACGTACTGACTACGGATGCGGGACTCCCGGACGGCGGGTTTAAGGAAACCCAGCAAGGCGTCACGCGTGGCATTGCTGGCCGCCTTGTGCTCCATGTCGAGGAAGTGGCCGGTGGCGCGGATCTCACTGAAGTGGCTGTTGCGCACATGCTGGCTGAACTGCCGGGCGTCATCCATGGTGGTGTATTCGTCCCACTCGCCATTCATGAACAGCACCGGAATGTCGATCACCCGGGCCGAGCGCAGGGCGTTGTCGAGGTCGTGGTCGAGCACCTGGTTGATGTGAAAGTGCATTTGCGCGTATTCGTGGTTGTCCAGGCTGCTGACATGCCGGTAGTTGAAGCGCTTGAACAACGATGGCAGGTGTTTGCCGATGGTGTCATTGACCAGGTTGCCGACCTGGTAGCGGTCACAGGCACTGAGGTACTGGCAGCCGCGTTCGAGGTAGTCGCGCATCGGCTCGTTGATCACCGGCGAGAACGAACTGACCACCGCCTTTTCGATGCGCCGCGGCTTGTGCGCCAGGGCCAGCAGGGTGCAGGCGCCGCCCCAGGAGAACGACATCACATGGTCGGCGGCGAAGTGGTCGATCAGCTCGAGGAGGATCTGCCCTTCGGTTTCCTTGGTCAGCAGCCGTTCGTGGCGGTTGTGCGCCTTGGACTTGCCGGCATAGGGCTGATCATAGAGCACCACGTTGAATTGTGGATGCAGACTCCGCACTGTCTGGGCAAACGAGGCCGTCGTGGCCAGCGAGCCATTGATCAGGATGATCGTCTTCTCAGCGGCGTCTGCGCGATAGAACTCCGTGTAAACCCGATACTGACCTTGTATATCAAGCACAGCAATTTCTGGCCTCATGTCGTCGACTCCTGGCGCAAAAAGGGTGTTCGCACATGCAAGGATGCGCGTTCTTTATGACAGGTAGGCATACGCCTTGAAGAGAAGCTGAGGGCCCTTGTCGATCCTCTAACGCCGGTCGACGGGTATTGTTCTAGGTGGGCAATCTGCTGGACTCCGGTGCTTCAAGGCACGGGTAGCCAGCAAAAAGGTGTCTTGGACTACGGGCGTGACTGATGAGTCACATGCAGACCGACGATTGGATTCAAGCAGGCAGCGGAGTAACCCGCAAGTGCCTTTGGGGAAATTGACGAAACTTTTCTGCCCGGCGGTCGTGACCTCAGATCGCCAGGATTTCCTCGGGATAGAGCGCGCGGTACTCGCCGGGACGCAAGCCCGGGTCCAGTTGCAGCGGGCCCATGGCTTCGCGGTGCAGGCGCAGCACCTTGTTGTCGAAGTGACCGAACATGCGCTTGACCTGATGGTAGCGGCCTTCAACGATGCTCAGGCGCGCGCTGCGCGGGCCGAGCAGGGTCAGTTCGGCGGGCAGGGTGGTGAGGTCTTCGAAGGCGAAGTAGAAGCCCTGCTGAAATTTTTCGATGTAATGGGCTTCGATGACCTGCTCGGTTTCGACGTAGTAGATCTTCGGCAGTTTGGTTTGCGGCTGGGTCAGGCGTCGTGACCACTGGCCGTCGTTGGTCAGCAGCATCAGGCCGGTGGTGTTGAAGTCCAGGCGTCCGGCAATGTGCAGCTCGTGCTTGTCCGCCTCATCGATCAGGTCGAGCACGGTGCGGTGCTCCGGGTCCTGGGTGGCGCTGACGCAGCCCTGGGGTTTGTGCAGCATCAGGTAGCGCGCCGCACGCCCGGCCTGCAGCAACTGTTCATCGACCTCGATGCGGCTGAATTCACGCACTTCCAGGCGTGGGTCGCTGACGCAATAACCGTCCACGCGCACCCGCCGCTCCGCCAGCAGCAGGCGTACTTGCTGACGGTTGAAGCAGGGCAGGTTGCTGAGGAATCGATCGAGACGCATACAAGGCCAGGTGCAGGGCGCTGCAGTTTAACGCTTGCCGGCGGGTTTTGCCGCTTCCAGTTGTTCCAGCACCTGGGCGCAGGCGGGGCACAGGCAAGCCTTGTTGCGCTGTTCGACAGGCAACGCCTCAAGCACTTCGGCGGCGATGCTGACGCTGTAGCACCAGCACGCCTGGGCCGCTGTGCGTGGGTCGGCGAGGCTGCAGCGGTTGCTGGCGCCACAGGCGGGGCAGCGTTGGGTGTCATTCATAGTCGGACCTGGGCATTTCTACGCAGACACGGTTGCGTCCACTTTGCTTGGCGCGGTACAGCGCATGATCGGCGCGGGCGATCAGGCTGTGCAGGGTATCCTCAGGCTGCAGGCTGCTCAAGCCGATGCTGGTGGTCAAGCGGATCACTTTGTCGGCGAAGCTGAAATCCCGTTGTTCGGTGTGCAGGCGGAGCTTTTCCGCTACCTCCTGGGCATGTGCGCCGTCGGTGTCCTTGAGCAGCACGATGAACTCCTCACCACCCCAGCGACAGATAATATCCGCCTGGCGCAGGCAGTTTTCCAGTACGTCGGCGAACTGACGCAGGACTTCGTCTCCGGCCAGGTGGCCATGGGTGTCGTTGAGCTGCTTGAAGTGATCGAGGTCGATCAGCAAGGCGACCAGTGGCTTGGGCTCGCGCTGGGATTCTTGTAGCGCCTGGGCTGCCAGCAGGTCGAAGCCGCGGCGGTTGGGCAGGCCGGTGAGGCTGTCACGGGTGGCCAGGGTTTCGATATTGTCCTGATGGCGCTTGACCATGGCGTTGAGCAGCGACAGCACCACCAGGCCGATGATGGTGCAGATCACCAGGTTCAGGTACAGCGACTGGCGGATGTTATCCAGGGCGCCGTCTTCGCGTTTGTCGACGAACAGGTACCAGTTCAGCTCTGGCACAAGACGCACGTTGAGAAAGTGACTGTGACCGTCGCTGCTCAGGTATTCATGGCTGCCGCTGACAGGTTGTGGCATCTGCCTGAGCAATTCCCGCAAACCGTCCAGTTCGCGCAGCGACTGGCCCGTGCGGGCACCATGGGCACCGCCTTTTGAGCCGGTCAATACCACATTGCCTTGCGGGTCGACGAAGTACACCTGACGCTGGTAGCGCTGCTGGTAGTCATCGATCAGGCGCACCACGGCTTCGACCGTAAGACCGATGCCGGCGACACCGATGAAGTTGCCGCTGTAGTCGAGCACGCGGTAGTTGATGAACACCGTCAGCTTGTCCTGGTTGGCCATGTCCAGGTCGACGTTGATTTCATAGGGCGCGTCCAGTTTCAGCACCCGGTAGTACCAGGCGTCACGCGGCTCCTGCGGGTCGATTTGCTTCATTACGCCTTTTTGCGCCTGGTAGTAGTTGCCGGTGGCGCTGGAAACGAAAAACGCGGTGTAGGCACGGTACTGGCCCATGACTTCGTTCAGGTAGCGGGAGATTTGCGTCGGGTCGCGTTCGCCGCCCAGTGCCCAGTCACGCAGGAAGGTGTCGTGGGCCATCATCGAGGAGATCAGGATCGGTCGCACCAGGTCCTTCTGGATTTCCGAATAGACCGTGTCGGAGGTCAGTGGCAACTCGGTGTTGACGATGCTTTCGCGGATCGAACTGCGCGAGGCGTAATAGCTCAGCAGCGACGTGGCCAGGAAGCCGCAGCCGAGCAACAACAGCAAGGTCAGGATCAGCGAACGCTGCGAAAACAGGGCGGAGCGAGGCAATATGGCATTCCCTTGATATAGGCCAATGCCGTTCATTCTAGTGTTACGGCCGGAAAATAACTGGATAAATATCAAGGGTATTGCCCTTGTTGCAAATTATTGCGGCAAGGGCACCGGATCGGCTTTATGTGGTCTTAATCTGTGTCGGTCAGCGCTTGCCGATCGACGCCGACCAGCGCCGCTGGGATGGGCAGTTTCGCGGTCCAGGAGGCCGCCATGTATCGCCGACTTTTGCTTGTTGCAGTGCTGAGTTTGCTGACCGCCGGCTGTGTTCCTTACGGAGGTAACGGTTACTACCATCGCACCGAAGTCTATACCGCTGATCGCTATGGCTATCCGGGCTATTACCAGCCTGGTTATCAATATAACCGTGGTTACTATGTGGTGCCGCAGCCGCGCTACTACTCGCCACCGCCGCAGTATTACCGTTCAACGCCGCACTACTATTACCGCTCGACGCCTCATTACAACCGCGCGACGCCGCACTATTACCGCTCGGCACCGGATCATTACTACAAGCCCTACCCAGGTCGTGGCTATGACCGTTATCGCCAGGGCAATTCACGCCACGACCGCAATGGCGATGGCCGGCGCGACGGCAACTGGCATCGTTAGGCCGTTCAGGCCAGGTCCGCCAACGGATGGCGGCCTTCCCAGGCCTTGCGAAAGTGCGCCTGGATTACCGCTGTTGGCACCTGGGCGATGTCTGCCCAGTGCCAGCGCGGTTTCTGGTCCTTGTCGATCAAACGTGCTCGAACACCTTCACTGAACTCTGGATGCCGACAGCAATTGAGGCTGATGGCGTATTCCATCTGGAACACCTGGGCCAGTGACAGGTACCGTGCCCGTTGGATCTGCTCCCAGACCAGGTGAGCGGTGAGCGGACAGCCTTCAAGCATGGTTTGCGCGGCTTTGGCCAGCAGCAGGTCGGGGTTATTGCGCAGTTGTGCGATGGCGCGCCAGGCACACACCGGATCGGCGACATCGAGCAGTGCGTCAATCTGTTTGCGCCGTGGCAGCCACTGAGCTTCGGGCAGTTGACTCTGCCCCCCGTTCTGCTGGGCTTTGAGCAGACTGTTGAGTTGCAGGGCGGTTTGTTCCTGCCAGTTCAGCTGCAGCAGGTCGTCGAGCAGTTCCGCTTGCTGGCTTTCCCCGAGCAGACGGTCGGCCAGGCCCAGGTCCAGGGCATCCCTGGCGTTGATCGGCACGCCGGTAAGGCCGAGAAACAAGCCGAGCTTGCCTGGCAAGCGCGCGAGGAACCAGCTGGCGCCGACATCGGGGTACAGGCCGATACTGATTTCCGGCATGGCCAGGCGGCTGCTTGGCGTGACGATGCGCACGCTGGCGCCCTGCAGCAGGCCCATGCCACCACCGAGCACATGCCCATGGCCCCAGCACAGCAAGGGTTTGGGGTAGGTATGCAGGCGGTAATCCAGGCGATATTCCGCGGCGAAGAAGTGCGCGGCCAATGGCGGCACCTCCCCCGGGTGATGGCGGCAAGCCTCGGCCAGGCTGCGCACCTCACCGCCGGCACAGAAGGCCTTGGGGCCGGTACCGCGCAGCAATACGCAGACGATGTCCGGGTCATTGGCCCAGATCTTGAGTTGCTCGTCGAGCACCTCGATCATAGGCAGTGATAAGGCATTGAGTGTCTGAGGCGCATTCAGTGTGGCGATGCCGATACGGGCACCATCGACGCCGGTGAGTTCTTCGCACTGTACGGCAGCCATGGCGGACCTCTTTGCTTTGATCCGGACAAGTATGGCCGCTGTTGGCGATTATGGCGGTCGCCGGTCGGATCGATTGACAAGCACCGGCAGCTTTCCTAGTGTCGCGCCATTGTTTACGGATGGCCCCATGACAGACGACGATCGCATCAAACTTGAACCGAGCTGGAAAGAAGCGCTGCGCGCCGAGTTCGACCAGCCCTACATGCAGCAGCTGCGGGAATTTCTGCGCCAGGAATATGCGGCGGGCAAAGAGATTTATCCACCGGGCCCGTTGATTTTCAACGCGCTCAATTCCACGCCGCTGGATCAGGTGAAAGTGGTGATTCTCGGCCAGGATCCGTACCACGGCCCTGGCCAGGCCCATGGTCTGTGTTTTTCGGTGCAGCCGGGGACCCCCACGCCGCCGTCGCTGGTCAACATTTACAAGGAATTGCACCGCGACCTGAACATCGAGATTCCCCAGCATGGCTGCCTGCAGCACTGGGCGGATCAAGGCGTGTTGCTGCTCAATACCACCATGACCGTGGAACGGGCCAATGCCGCCTCGCACGCCAAGAAGGGCTGGGAGTTCTTCACCGATCGCATCATCGAACTGGTCAGCGAGCATCAGCCCAATACGGTGTTCCTGCTCTGGGGCGCCCATGCGCAGAGCAAGCAGAAGTTGATCGATGGCACCAAACATCTGGTGCTCAAGTCGGTGCACCCGTCGCCGTTGTCCGCCTACCGCGGGTTCCTCGGCTGTGGGCATTTCAGCCGGACCAACAAGTTCCTCGAACAACACGGCCTGGCGCCAGTCGAGTGGGCGTTGCCGCCGCTGTAAGCGAAAAAAAAGGAAGCCTCAGCTTCCTTTTTTGCTGTCTGGCCCGGTGGTCGAGCGTTCGCCAACCCAGTGCCGGAACAACGGCTCGGCGAGAAACAGCACGAACAGCAAACGCATCACCTGCAATGCCGTCACCAGCGGGACCGATAACTGCAGGGTCTCGGCGGTCAGGCTCATTTCCGCGATACCGCCGGGCATCATGCCCAGGGTCAAGGAACGCAGGTCCAGCTGGGTCAGATGGCTCAAGGTCCAGGCAGCAACGGCTGCGATCAGCATGCTTAACGCAGTGGCGATCAAGGTGCGCCCGAGGAAGGAGGGCGCCCGGCGGAAGAATGCCCGGTTGAAGTGACAGCCCAGATCACTGCCGATCAGCCATTGGCCGATCTGGCTGGCGCCATCGGGCAGGGCAATTTGCAGATCGAAGCCGACACTGGCGACGGCCGCGACCAGCAGCGGGCCGAACAGCCAGGGATTGGGCTGCTTCAGGCGCTGCCACAGGCAGGCCATGACGATACCCAATGGGCAGATCAACGCCAGCCAGCCCCAGCTGACACTACCGTTGTGGGTGATGGCAACGCCATCGCCCAGCAGGTATTTGAACAGCGCCGGTACGCACAGCACCACCGCCAGTACCCTCAGGCTCTGTGCGGCAGCGACCTGACTGAGCACCGCACCGTTGCGGGCACCGAGATTGACCATCTCCCCGGAGCCGCCAGGCATGCTGGAAAAAAACGCCGTAGCGCGGTCTTCACCGGTACGGCGCAGCAGCCAGATGCCAACGACGCTGGAGACACTGGTGATCAACGCACCGCAGAAGATCAGACCGAAATTGCTCGCCACCTGCTCGACCACCGCCGGGGTGAAGTGCAGGCCGATGCCGATGCCGATGATCCACTGCCCGCATTTACGCCCGCCGGGAATTTCGCTCAATTGCCAGGGCGTCAGGCAGCGCACCAGGATGATCGCCAGCAGCGAGCCGACCATCCATGGCAGCGGCCAGCCGACCTGGCTGGCGAGATACCCGCCTGCCAGACCGACCAGCCCTGTGGCCCAGAACAGTTGCGAAGGCCGATCAGACATCGGCCAGGGCACGACGCTGGAGGCTGCGCTTGCGCCAGATGCGCAGCAGTGGAAATGCCAGCATCACCGCAGTCAGCGTCCAGACCGTCATGCTGATCGGGCTCGACCAGAGAATATCCAGGCCGCCGTTGGAGATTGACAGGGCGCGGCGCAGGTTCTGCTCCATCAGGCCGCCAAGGATAAAGCCGAGCAGCAACGGCGACAGCGGGAAATCGAGCTTGCGCAGGATATAACCGAAGATGCCAATACCGATCATCAGGAACAGGTCAAAGGTCGTGGCGTGCACGGCATACACACCGATGGCGGTAATGATTGCAATCACCGGCACCAGTGCCCAGTTCGGTACGGCAAGGATGCGGGTGAACAGACGCACCATTGGAACGTTCAGTATGAGCAGCATGACGTTGGCAATGAACAGCGAAGCAATCAAGCCCCAGACAATGTCCGGCTGCTGTTGGAACAGCAGGGGGCCGGGGGTGATGTTGTACAGGGTCAAGGCGCCGATCATGACCGCGGTCGTACCCGACCCGGGTACACCCAGGGTCAGCATCGGTACCAGAGCACCGCAGCATGCAGCACCGATGGCGGTTTCCGGCGCCGCCAGGCCACGCTTGTCGCCCTGGCCGAATTTACCGCTGGCACCCGCCACGCGTTTTTCCGTCATGTAGGCAACCGCACTGGCCAGGGTTGCCCCGGCACCGGGTAACACCCCCATGATGAAACCCAGCACGCCACAGCGGATGTTCACCCAGAATACCGAGGCCGCTTCCTTGAGGTTGAAGAGCATGCGCCCGGTGGCCTTGACCGCTTGATGGCCATGATGGGTTTTTTCCAGAAGCAGCAGAATCTCGCTGATCGAGAACAGACCCAGCACCAGTACCACGAACTGAATGCCGTCGGCCAGGTTCACGCTGTCGCCGGTAAAACGGTATACGCCGCTGTTGGCATCGATGCCGACGCAGGACAGAAACAGGCCAATCAGTGCCGCGATGAAGGTTTTCAGTGGTTTGTCACCTGCCATGCCGCCCAGGCAGACAATGGCAAAGACCATCAGCACAAAGTACTCCGCCGGGCCAAAGGCAATGGCCCACTTGGCCAGCAAGGGCGCGAACAGGACCATACCGCAGGTGGCGATGAATGCGCCGATGAACGAGCTCCACGCCGACAACGAAAGGGCGACACCGGCAAGACCTTTGCGGGCCATCGGGTAGCCATCGAGGGTGGTCATCACCGTTGCGGCTTCGCCGGGAATGTTAAGCAGGATCGAGCTGATGCGCCCACCATACTCGCAACCCAGGTACACCGCAGCCAGCAGGATCAGCGCCGACTCCGGAGGCAGGCCGAGGGCGAAAGCAATCGGAATCAGCAGCGCTACACCGTTAATCGGGCCCAGGCCCGGCAGCAGGCCAACGACAGTACCGATCAGGCTGCCGCACAGCGCAGTGACCAGGTTGTAAGGGCTCAGGGCAACGCCGAAGCCCTGGCCGAGATAACCAAGCGTATCCATGTCAGTTCTCCAGAACGTCGAGCAGGCCCAGGGGCAGTGGAACATCCATTACACGGTCAAACAGCCAATACAGCGCGATGCTCATCAGCGTGATGATGACGACGCTGGGCAGCCAGCGCCCGTCGTAAAGACGTGCCATGGGGACGCCGACCAGGATGCTGCTCAGTACAAATCCCAGGGGTTCGAAAGTGCTGGCAAAGAGCAGAAGCAAGGCCACACAGATGCCGATCTTGTTCAGGGATTCGCGGTCCAGTTCAGGCTCATCGTCCTTGCGCACGATCGGGGTGGGACGAAAGGCCAGGTACAACAGGCCGCAGCCCATCAGGCCGATAATCAGCAATGGGAAGGCACGAGGGCCGACAGGCTCGTAGGAGAACGCAGCCTGATAGGGCCAGGCCATTACTGCCAGAGCGGTACAGACCGCTAGCAGCAACAAGGCAAAAACGCGTTGCAGGATCATTGGGGAATCCTCTTTTCGCGGGGCAAGCCCGCTCCCACAGAGGGAACTGTGTAGGAGCGGGCTTGCCCCGCGATGCTTCTAGAAAGGTTGGGAGATTACTGAATCAGCCCGAATTCCTTGGCCAGGGCCTTGTAGTCAGCCACCTGTTTCTTCACGTAGGTGTCCAGCTCCGCACCGGTCATGGCAAAGGGGAACAGTTCGCGCTGGTCACGCAGCTTGGCGAACTCTTCCGAGGTCAGCAGCTTGTCGAACGAGGTCTTCCACCAGTCGTACTCTTCATCCGTTACCTTCGGTCCCAGATAGAAACCGCGCACCACCGGCCAGACGATGTCGTAGCCCTGTTCCTTGGCGGTCGGAATATCCTTCATTTTCGGCTCGTCCAGACGCTTTTCGGCAAACACCGCCAGCAGGCGCATGTCACCGCTCTGGATGTGTGGCATGGAGTCGGAGATGTCGGTACTGCCTACCTGGATATGCCCACCGAGCAGTGCCGTGGCGATTTCACCTCCGCCTTCAAGGGCGACATAGCGCAGGTCGCGCGGGTCGATGCCGGCGGCCTTGGCGATCAGTGCAGTCTGCATCCAGTCCTGGCTGCCGACGGTACCGCCGGAGCCGATGACTACTTTGCTCGGGTCTTTCTTCAGCGCGGCAACCAGGTCGTCGAGGGTCTTGTAGGGCGAGTCGTTTTTCACTGCGATGGCACCATAGCTGGTGCCAACGGCTGCCAGCCAGCGCACGGCGTTCTCGTCGAAGCGGCCGAACTTGCCCTGAGCGAGGTTGAGCAGCGAGCCGCTGGACCAGGCTACCAGGGTCCCGGCATCGGCCGGGCGCTGGGCGACCACGGCGTTGTAGGCAACCGCGCCGACGCCGCCAGGCATATAGGTCACGCGCATGGGTTTGGTAAGGATCTTCTCGTTGACCAGGGCGCTTTGCACCAGTTTGCAGGTCAGGTCGAAGCCGCCGCCGGGGGAGGCGGGGGCGATGCATTCAGGACGTTTGGGTTCGCCAGCCATGGCTTGGCCGGCAAGCATCAGACAGGCAGTGGCAAGGGCAATGCGGCGCAGTGAAAAGGTCATCGTCTATCTCCGTGAGCATTATTGTTATCGGGGATTACCACAATGCAAGGCTGTAACTCACCAGCAGCCGCACCTCGTCCGCATCGCGGGCGAAGTTCGAACGGAAGGTGGCGTTGCGCAGGCGCACGGCGACGTTTTTCAGGGCGCCACTTTGCACCACATACTTGAACTCGGTATTGCGTTCCCACTCCTTGCCTTCACCGCCATCGGCCAGGCTGACATTATCGCCGCTGATGTAACGGGTCATGAAGGTCAGGCCGGGAACTCCCAGTTTGGCGAAGTCATAGTCGTAGCGGGCCTGCCAGGAGCGCTCGTCGGCACCGGCGAAGTCGTTGATCTGCACGAAGTTGACCAGGTACGGGTCGGCACCGTCGACGTAAGGAAAGGCGGTGTCGCCCGACAGGTGCTGGTAACCGGCACTGAACTTGTGGCCGATGATGGCGTAGCTGAGCATGCCGTTGAGGGCGGTGTTGTCGATATTGCCGCCACGGGCCTGGCCCTGGTCGTCGCTGAACGCCATGCGCAGGTCGGCGCCGAAGGTACCGGGGCCCCAGGGCTGGGTGGCGAGCATGCCGACAAAGTGCTGGCGATAGACATCATCGAGCTGCGCCCAGTGGTAGCTGCCGGTGATCCTGTCGGTGAACTTGTAGTCCAGGCCAGCCATGTCGAAATGGTTGCCGGCCACGGTGCCGAGAAAACGGCTGTTCTTGTTGTTGAGGGCGATGTCTTGATTGTCGGTACTGTCGCGATCCTTGGCTTTTTCCAGGCGCCCGCCGGTGAACGTCAGGTTCTTGATTTCGCCGGACGTCAGCAGGCCGCCTTCAAAGGTCTGCGGCAGGATGCGACCGTCGTTGGGCTGCAGGGTCGGCAGTTCCGGCATCAGCGTGCCGACTTTCAGTTCGGTGGCCGAGATCTTTACCTTGCCGGTCAGGCCGAGCTTGGAATACTCGTCGGCGGCGCGGCCATTATCGTGGGTAGGCAGCAGGCCGCTGCCGGTACGATCAGGGCTGGAGTCGAGCTTGATGCCGAGCATCCCCAAAGCATCGAGGCCAAAGCCTACGGTACCGTCGGTATAGCCGGACTCGAAGTTGAGCATGAAACCCTGAGCCCACTCGTCACGCTTGGACTGCTGGGCGCTGGTGCCATCGCGAAAGTCGCGGTTGAAGTACATGTTGCGGGTTTCGAAGGTCGCCTTGCTGTCATCGAAGAAGGCGGCCTGGCTCAGCGGTGCGACGCCGGCAAGGGCGAGGGCGCTGGCAACTGCGGACTGGCGAGAAGGTAAACGGCGGATAGGCGCGTGCGCCTGTGGCTGCATGGACAGCATGGTGAAGTAACTCCGTTTTTGTTCTTATTAATTCGAACGTCAATGTTCGGTTATACGGCAAGCAGAGTGAGCCGTGAGGGGATGCTAGGGGCTGAACCTTTCGCTAACCTTTCAACTGTTTTTCATTGTTGCGAAGGCTCCACAGGTGCGCTGTCGGCTGTACACTCCGCGCCATTGACCGCGACGCGAACGGGGAGAAAACGATGCGTGTGCTGCTCGTCGAAGACCATCTGCAGCTGGCCGAAAGCGTGGCCCAGGCCCTGAAAAGTACCGGCCTGACCGTGGATGTGCTGCACGATGGCGTGGCCGCCGACCTGGCCCTGGCCAGTGAGGAATATGCCGTGGCGGTGCTCGATGTCGGCCTGCCGCGCATGGACGGCTTCGAAGTACTGGCGCGCCTGCGCGCCCGTGGCAAAACCGTGCCGGTGCTGATGCTGACTGCGCGCAGTGACGTCAAGGACCGGGTTCACGGGTTGAACCTGGGAGCCGATGACTACCTGGCCAAGCCCTTCGAACTGACCGAGCTTGAGGCGCGGGTCAAGGCCCTGTTGCGCCGCAGCGTGCTTGGCGGCGAGCGGCAACAGCGCTGTGGTCCGCTGGTATATGACCTCGATACCCGGCGTTTCACCCTCGGTGACGAATTGCTGACCCTGACCTCCCGCGAACAGGCCGTGCTTGAAGCGCTGATCGCCCGTCCGGGGCGGGTGATGAGCAAGGAGCAACTGGCCGCCCAGGTCTTCGGTCTGGATGAAGAAGCCAGCGCCGATGCCATCGAAATCTATATCCATCGCCTGCGCAAGAAGCTCGATGGTCATGCCGTGGCCATCGTCACCTTCAGGGGGCTCGGCTACCTGCTCGAGCATCGCGATGCGTGACAGCGTCAGCCTGCGCGGGCGGCTGCTGTGGAACCTGGCCTTGCTGCTGGTGGTGCTGATGCTGGCCAGCGGACTGAGTGCCTACTGGAATGGTCGCGAAGCGGCCGACACCGCTTACGATCGCACCCTGCTGGCTTCCGCGCGAACCATTGCCGCGGGCTTGTCCCAGCGTGACGGCACCCTCAGCGCCGACGTGCCCTATGTGGCCCTGGATACCTTTGCCTACGACAGCGCCGGACGTATCTACTACCAGGTCAATGACATTCATCAGCGTCTGATCTCCGGTTACGAAAACCTCCCCGCACCACCACCGGGTACGCCGCGCACCGATGATTACCCGGCCCTGGCGCGCTTCTACAACGCGCGCTACCTGGGGCAGGACGTGCGTGTAGTGAGCTTGCTCAAGGCCGTTACCGAACCGAACATGAACGGCATGGCCGAGATCCGTGTGGCCGAAACCGAAGAGGCGCGGGTGCGCATGGCCCGCAGCCTGATGGCCGATACCCTGTTGCGTCTGGGGATGCTGGCGCTCGGCGCGTTGATGCTGGTGTGGTTTGCGGTCAGTGCTGCGCTGCGGCCGCTGGAGCGCCTGCGCAGTGCGGTGGAAGAGCGTCAACCCGACGACCTGCGCGCGTTACCGCTGGTCGAAGTGCAGCGTGAATTGAGCCCGTTGGTGCGTGCCTTGAATCATTTCACCGAACGCCTGCGCGGTCAGTTCGAGCGCCAGGCGCAGTTCATCGCCGAGGCCGCCCATGAGCTGCGCACACCGCTGGCAGCGCTCAAGGCCAGGGTCGAACTGGGCTTGCGCTCGAATGAACCCCAGGTCTGGCGCGAGACCCTGGAATCAGCGGCCCAGGGTACCGACCGCCTGACCCACCTGGCCAACCAGCTGCTCTCCCTGGCACGGGTGGAAAACGGTGCGCGGGCCATTGCCGAAGGCGGCGCGCAGTTGCTTGACCTCAGCCAGCTGGCGCGTGAACTGGGCATGGCCATGGCGCCGCTGGCCTATGCCCGCGGAGTGGCGCTGGCGCTGGAGGCCGAAGCGCCTGTGCATGTGCGTGGCGAACCGACGTTGCTCAACGAGCTGCTCAGTAACCTGGTGGACAACGCCTTGGCCCATACCCCCGAAGGCGGCAATGTGATCTTGCGGGTCTACGCGCCAGGGGTGCTGGAAGTCGAAGACGATGGCCCGGGGATTCCTGAAAACGAGCGTGAACGGGTGTTCGAGCGTTTCTATCGACGTAGTGCGCAAGGCACCGGCCTGGGCCTGGCGATCGTCGGCGAGATCTGCCGCGCCCATCTGGCGCAGATCAGTCTTCACGACGGAGAGGGTGGCGGCCTGAAAGTGCGGGTCAGTTTTACCGTCGATTAACGGAACATTGAGCGGGCATAGAGCAGATCGCTGGCCACCAGTTCGGTACCGGTCGGCAGTCCCAGGTGGCGATAGGCGGGCAGCGCCGCCAAGGGCCGCGATTTGCCGATGGCCGGGCTCAGGGCCCTGGCGATCTGGACGATGTCGACGTAATCGACCCGATCGCTGCCGCGGTCCAGATCCAGAACCTGTCCAGGCAGCTTGACCAACTGCTCGGGAAATTCCCAGCTGCTGAGGATCTTGTCACCCAGTACCGGATGGATCTGGTCGATCACATAGTTCAGGCACACCGGATCGGAAAGCAGCTCGTTGTGCTCCTCTGCATAGATCAGGATCGGCAACACGCCAATCTGGTGAACCAGGCCGGCGAGGGCGGCCTGATCAGGCTTGAGCTGGGTGTAGCGCAAGCAAAGTTCGTAGCTGATGCCGGCTACTTCCAGGCTGGTTGCCCAGATTTCGCGCATTTTCTTTTCCACCACCTCGGAGCGGGCGTGGAAGATCTGCTCGATCACCAGGCCGACGGCCAGGTTGCAGCTGTAGTTGATGCCAAGGCGGGTGATCGCGGTCTGCAGGTCGGTGACCTCGACCGTGGCACGCAGCAACGGGCTGTTCACCACCTTGATCAGGCGTGCCGACAGGGCGGCGTCGCGGCCGATGACCTTGCTCAGGGCGCTGACGCTGATCTCGGTGTCTTCAGCGGCCTCGCGAATGCTCAAGGCGACCTCCGGCAGGGTCGGCAGCACCAGGTCATCATTTTTGATGGCGGCCAGTAACTGGGCCTGGACCATCTCGGCCAGCTTGTTCATCGCGGTTCTCTACAGCAATTCAAAAGGGCCCCGGCGTTCGATATGCCGGGGCAGGGCTGGCTCAGCGCTGGATTTCGCGGTCGCGGTCCAGTTCATAAGGCAGCGACAGCAGTTCCAGGCGCGGGCCGTCGGGGCTTCCCAGGTGCAGGTTGTTGTCTTCCACGGCATCGGCGGTCAGTACTGCCAGCAGTTCGCTGCCGGTTGCGCTGCGGGCCGCCAGCACCACTTCACCCACCGACGAGTTATGGGTCGGCGAGAAGATCTCGGTACCCGGCTCGGGCAGGGTTTCGCTCGTCAGGGCCGCGCGGTACTGGCGGCGCTTGAGCTTGCCCAGGTACTGCATGCGGGCGACGATCTCCTGGCCGGTGTAGCAGCCTTTCTTGAAGCTGACGCCGCCTACGGCCTGCAGGTTGATCATCTGCGGGATGAACAGCTCACGGGTCTGGGCCATGACCTGACCGATGCCAGCGCGGATTTGCCCGAGCAGCCAGTCGTTAAGCCCGGCTTTTGGCAGCTTCCCGGCTAACTGTGCCTGCACACGCTCTGCCTGTTCGGCGGGCACCCACAGTTCGATGCGACCGGGCGAGACGGCAACGGCAATCAGCCCGTCGTGGCGCGTTACAGCGTCAATCTGACCCGGCACCTCAAGGCCCAGCGCCTGCAGCGCTTCGTCACCTGCTTGCAAGCCAAAGCGGACCCAGGCATCGCTTTCATCAGTCAGCTTGGCCTTGGAGAACACCGCGTATTTCTTCAGGTCGGCCAGTTGCGCTTCAAGCAACTCGCGGGTCATGGCCAGGAGAAAACCATCACCCTCAGGCAGGATGCGAAAGCTCGACTGCATACGGCCCTTGACCATGCAGCGCGCGCCGAGGCTGCTGGTGCTGTCGCTCAGGTAGTTGATGTTGCAGGTCAGTTGGCCTTGCAGGAACTTGCCGGCGTCCGAGCCGCGGACGGCGAGGACGCCTTCGTGGGATAGGGTGCAGAAAAAAGCGGAATCGGCCATGGGATATCGCAGGGTAGTAAGACTGGGGCCCATGATAGAGCGCCGTTGGCAAAATAGGTAGTTGAGCGCGCCCCTCTGTCATTATTTGCTCACATGTCCGGACCAACGTCTCGTGTCCCCCGGGCGCTGGCTCTGTATACTGGCGGCCTATTTTAGGAGGGCTCCATGGTCGAACAAACTGAACTCAATCGGCTCTTTTGGCACAGCCGCCGTGGCATGCTTGAGCTCGATGTACTGCTGGTCCCGTTCAGCGCGGAGGTCTACCCAACCCTGAGCGAGGCCGATCGCGAGCTGTACAAGCGCCTGCTGAGCTGCGAAGACCAGGACATGTTCGGCTGGTTCATGGAACGCAGCGAGTCCGAAGACCCGGAGCTGCAGCGTATGGTTCGCATCATTCTGGACCGTGTCCAGCCCAAGTGAGCGGTTCGAGTGCCGCTGGCAGGGCTCGAAAAGCCTGCTGGTGGCCTATCTGCTCAGCTTGCTGCTGGCCTTGCTGGCGCTGAGCCTGCTGCAACTTCCCTGGTGGTTGCGGCTGTCTGGCGTGGTCCTGTGCCTGCTGCATGCGGGCTGGATGATTCCCCGGCGCATTCTGCTCAGCCATCCCCGGGCTGTCAGCGGTTTGCGTCGTGATCGTGAAGGCTGGCAGCTGTTCAGCCATGCCCAGGGCTGGCAGCCGGTGCAGCTACGCCCGGACAGCCTGGCCTTGCCAGGCCTGATCGTGCTGCGTTACCGCAGGCCGGGGCGCTACTGGAGTGAAGGTTTGTGTATCGCCCATGACGCGCTGGAACCGGTGCAGCACCGGCGCCTGCGCGTGCGCCTGAAGTTCAGTCGGCGTAGGTGGGCGGCTGCAGAATAGTGTCGTGGGCTTCGGCAAGCATGCCTGGGTAGTCCAGGGTGTAGTGCAGGCCCCGGCTTTCCTTGCGCTGCATGGCGCAGCGGATCATCAGCTCGGCCACCTGGGCCAGGTTGCGCAGTTCGATCAAGTCGCGGCTGACCTTGTAGTTGCTGTAGAACTCGTCGATCTCGTCGAGCAGCAAACGCACCCGGTGTTCGGCGCGTTGCAGGCGCTTGCTGGTACGCACGATGCCCACGTAGTCCCACATGAATCGCCGCAGTTCGTCCCAGTTGTGCGCAATGATCACGTCTTCGTCCGAATCGGTAACCTGGCTGGCATCCCAGCAGGGCAGGGCGCGCGGCATTTGCACCTGGTCCAGCTGCGTTTCGATGTCGGTGGCGGCGGCGCGGCCATAGACGAAGCATTCGAGCAGCGAGTTGCTGGCCATGCGGTTGGCGCCATGCAGGCCGGTGAAGCTGGTTTCGCCAATCGCGTAGAGGCCGGGCACATCAGTGTGGCCGCAGTCATCGACCATGACGCCACCACAGGTGTAGTGAGCGGCAGGCACCACCGGGATCGGCTGGCGGGTGATGTCGATGCCGAACGTCAGGCAGCGTTCATACATGGTGGGAAAGTGGGTCTTGATGAATTCTTCGGATTTGTGGCTGATGTCCAGGTACACGCAGTCCACGCCCAGGCGTTTCATCTCGTGGTCGATGGCGCGGGCGACGATATCGCGCGGCGCCAGCTCTTCGCGCGGGTCAAAGCGCGGCATGAAGCGCTCGCCGTTGGGCAGCCGCAGCAATGCCCCTTCACCGCGCAGCGCTTCGGTAATCAGGAAACTCTTGGCTTGCGGGTGGTACAGGCAGGTGGGGTGGAACTGGTTGAACTCAAGGTTGGCCACCCGGCAGCCGGCGCGCCAGGCCATGGCAATACCGTCGCCGCAGGCACCGTCGGGGTTGCTGGTGTACAGGTAGACCTTGGCGGCGCCGCCAGTGGCGAGCACAGTGAAGCGCGCACCATAGGTGTCGACTTCGCCGGTATTGCGGTTGAGCACGTAGGCGCCCAGACAGCGGTCGCCCTCCAGGCCCAGGCGTCGCTCGGTGATCAGGTCAACGGCAACTCGCTGTTCCAGCAGCTCGATGTTCGGGCGTTGGCGGGCCTGGGCGAGCAGCGTGGTGAAAATCGCTGCGCCAGTGGCGTCGGCGGCATGGATGATGCGTCGATGGCTATGGCCGCCTTCACGGGTCAGATGGAACTCGAAACCGCCGTCGTCGACACTGGCGTGTTCGTCGCGGGTGAAGGGTACGCCCTGGTCGATCAGCCACTGGATCGACTCACGGCTGTGTTCGACGGTGAAACGCACGGCGTCTTCATGGCACAGGCCGCCACCGGCGTTGAGGGTGTCCTCAACGTGGGACTGCACCGTGTCGGTGTCATCCAGTACTGCGGCGACCCCGCCCTGGGCCCAGTAGGTCGAACCGTTGGCGAGGTCTCCCTTGCTGAGCACGGCAATGCGCAGGTGGCCGGGGAGGTTCAGCGCCAGGCTCAGACCGGCGGCGCCGCTGCCGATCACGAGGACATCATGTTGGAGTTGTTGGCTCATGTCAGGACACTAGTATCTGAAGGGGGGGATCGGCACAATAGTCAGGCGCTTATGGCATTGTGAAACTATCGTGAATCTGGACCGGTTGCCTTTATAGCAGCCCCAAGGCCTTGATTTCCAATGGCACATGCAGGGTCCTGGTGCTTGCTGTGGGAACTTTCCATGCTGTGTGGATATCCATAGAAGGTTGCCTGCACACCACAATGCCGCAGCGACGCCTGGCAATAGCCCATAATAAGGGTACTGTCGGCGTATTCGAGACCCGATTATCGACGCAGCCGGCGGTGACCGCGCTGCGTTTTTCGTGCGAGCCGACCAAGGGCCGCAGGAAACTTGCTTGGAGGGGAGAACTTTTGCGAAAAGCCCGAGTCTATGGTTGCAAGCCTGAACGATGCTTCTCGCAACGCTCCTTCACGTTCACTGAGGAGTGTTCATGCTAACCCAGGAAGAGGATCAGCAGCTTGTCGAGCGCGTGCAGCGTGGCGACAGGCGAGCGTTCGATCTGTTGGTGCTGAAGTATCAGCACAAGATTCTCGGGTTGATCGTGCGTTTTGTACACGACACCCATGAGGCCCAGGATGTGGCGCAGGAAGCTTTCATCAAGGCTTACCGCGCGCTTGGTAATTTTCGCGGAGACAGTGCTTTCTACACCTGGCTGTACCGCATTGCCATCAACACGGCAAAGAACTATCTGGTGTCCCGCGGTCGGCGGCCACCGGACAGCGATGTGAGTTCCGAGGATGCGGAATTTTACGACGGCGATCATGGCCTCAAGGATCTGGAGTCCCCCGAGCGTGCGTTGTTGCGAGATGAGATCGAAGGCACCGTCCATCGGACCATTCAGCAACTGCCAGAAGATTTACGTACGGCGTTAACTTTACGTGAATTCGATGGTCTGAGTTACGAGGACATTGCGAGTGTCATGCAGTGTCCGGTGGGTACCGTGCGCTCTCGAATCTTCCGCGCTCGGGAGGCCATAGACAAAGCCCTGCAGCCGTTGTTGCAGGAAACCTGAGACAGCGGCGACAGCCAAGAGAGGAACCGCCATGAGTCGTGAAGCTTTGCAGGAATCGCTGTCCGCGGTGATGGATAACGAAGCGGACGAACTGGAATTACGACGGGTGTTGAACGCCGTCGATGATGCCGAAACCCGTGCCACCTGGTCGCGTTATCAGGTTGCCCGTGCGGCTATGCACAAGGAACTGGTGCTGCCACAACTGGATATCGCCTCCGCTGTATCTGCCGCGCTGGCCGACGAAGCCGCGCCGGTCAAGGTCAACCGTGGACCATGGCGCAGCCTGGGTCGTCTGGCCGTGGCTGCATCGGTGACTGTCGCTGTGCTGGCCGGTGTACGCCTGTACAACCAGGACGATATCAGTGGTGCCCAGCTGGCTGCCCAGCAACCGGTCCAGCAAGGCGTGATTGTGCCTCAAGTTCAGGGCCCGGCCGTGCTGGCAGGCTATAGTGAGAATGCAGAACAGCCAGGCCCGATGGCCAATGGCGTGCTGCAAGGGCAATCCGGCTGGCACGACCAGCGTCTGCCCGGCTATCTGCGCCAGCATGCTCAGGAAGCAGCCCTCAAAGGTACCGAGAGCGCTCTGCCTTATGCCCGCGCGGCCAGCCTGGAAAACCGTTAAGTAAGGAGGATCATGCGCGCGCTACCTCTCATTCCGCTGTTGCTGGGTGGCTGGCTGACACTGCCGGCCCATGCTGCCAACTCTTCACCGGAGGCGGGCGACTGGCTCAAGAAGCTGGCTCAGGCCGAGCAGCAGCAGAGTTATCAGGGTACTTTCGTTTACGAGCGTAACGGCAGCTTCTCCACCCACGATATCTGGCATCGCGTCCAGGACGGCAAGGTCAGCGAGCGGCTTCTGCAACTCGATGGCTCGGCCCAGGAAGTCGTGCGTGTCGACGGGCATACCCAGTGCGTAAGCGGGGCCTTGGTGTCTGGTGTGAGCGGCACGCCGGAATCCACAGCGCGAGTGCTTGATCCTCTGAAGTTGATGAGCTGGTACGACCTTGGGGTCGCCGGCAAATCCCGGGTGGCGGACCGTGCCGCGGTTATCGTTACCCTGACCCCGCGTGACCAGCATCGTTATGCCTTTGAACTGCACCTGGATCGCGAGACCGGCCTGCCGCTGAAGTCGTTGATGCTCGATGACAAGGGGCGGTTGCTCGAACGCTTCCAGTTCACCCGCCTGGATACCCGGGATGCGCCGAGTGACGACGATCTGCAGGCTGGCGAGCAGTGCAAGCCGGTAACCCAGGTCACTGCCCGTGCTGCACAGCCCGTCACTGGCTGGCGTTCGGACTGGTTGCCGCCAGGTTTTGAGCTGGTCGACAGCTCGATTGGCAAAGACCCGCAGGGCAAGAATACGGTCAGTCGGTTGATGTTCGATGACGGCCTGGCGCGTTTTTCGGTTTTCGTTGAAGCCTTGGACAGCGGCTCGGCGGCGGATATCCGCACGCAACTGGGGCCTACTGTGGCAGTCTCGCGACGCTTGACTACGCCCAAAGGCGAAATGATGGTCACCGTGGTCGGCGAAATTCCGATTGGCACCGCTGAGCGGATTGCCTTGTCGATGCGGTCTCAGGATGCCCAGGCGCAAAAATGAACAGCAAGCACAGCGCTGAACGGTCGAGGATGACTTGACTGACATGATTGGCAAGCTTTGCAGTTTGCAAAAATCCCAGAATTTTTCTATAGGTCAGTCCTTTCGGGGTCTGGCCTTTCCTGCTTCTGCAGGGCCCTACTGCTAACCACGCTCGATGTGACGGGAGCCGTATGTCAATACCACGCTTGAAAACCTACCTATCGTTGTTCGCCGCCGTGCTCATGCTCGGGCAGGTGGCCACCGCTGCCCAGGCCGAAGCCCTGCCGGATTTCACCACGCTGGTCGAGCAGGCCTCGCCTGCGGTGGTGAACATCAGTACCAAGCAGAAGCTGCCGGATCGCCGCTATGCGACCGGCCAGATGCCTGATCTCGAAGGCCTGCCACCGATGTTTCGCGAGTTCTTCGAGCGCAACATGCCCCAGCAGCCGCGCTCGCCGCGTGGCGACCGCCAGCGTGAAGCGCAGTCGCTGGGTTCGGGCTTCATCATTTCCAGCGACGGTTATGTGCTGACCAACAACCATGTGGTCGCTGACGCTGACGAAATCATCGTCCGTCTGTCCGATCGCAGCGAGCTGCAGGCCAAGCTGGTCGGCACCGACCCGCGCACCGACGTGGCGCTGCTCAAGGTCGACGGCAAGAACTTGCCGACCGTCAAGCTGGGCGACTCTGAAAAGCTCAAGGTCGGCGAGTGGGTGCTGGCTATCGGTTCGCCATTCGGGTTCGACCATTCGGTAACCAAAGGTATCGTCAGCGCCAAGGGGCGTACCCTGCCGAACGATACCTATGTGCCGTTCATCCAGACCGACGTGGCGATCAACCCGGGTAACTCCGGTGGCCCGCTGTTCAACATGAATGGTGAGGTCGTGGGGATCAACTCGCAGATCTTCACCCGCTCTGGCGGCTTCATGGGCCTGTCGTTCGCGATCCCGATCGATGTGGCACTGGATGTCTCCAATCAACTGAAGAAAGACGGCAAGGTCAGCCGCGGCTGGCTGGGTGTGGTGATTCAGGAGGTCAACAAGGACCTGGCTGAATCCTTTGGCCTGGACAAACCGGCCGGTGCCCTGGTGGCCCAGGTCCTGGAAGACGGCCCGGCAGCCAAGGGTGGCCTGCAGGTGGGTGACGTGATCCTGAGCATGAATGGTCAGCCGATCGTCATGTCCGCCGACCTGCCGCACCTGGTCGGTAGCCTGAAAGACGGTGCTACCGCCAAACTGGACATCATTCGCAACGGCAAGCGCCAGAGCCTGGATGTCACCGTCGGTGCACTGCCTGACGACGATGCTGAAATCGTCGCCAATGCCAACGGCGGTGCCGAGCGCAGCAGCAATCGCCTCGGTGTTTCGGTGGCCGACCTGAGCGCTGAGCAGAAGAAGACTCTGGAACTCAAAGGCGGTGTGGTCATCAAGGAAGTCCAGGACGGCCCGGCTGCGCTGATCGGCCTGCGTCCGGGTGACGTCATCAGCCACCTGAACAACCAGGCGATCCTTTCGGCCAAGCAGTTCACCGAAATTGCCAAGGAACTGCCGAAGAACCGTTCGGTGTCGATGCGCGTGCTGCGTCAGGGGCGCGCCAGCTTCATCACCTTCAAGCTGGCTGAGTAAGCTGGGTTGAGCACAAGAGGGCGGCCTGGGTCGCCCTTTTTTGTCTCTATTTGCGGAGCAAGCCCGCTCTCACAGGGGTGTCATTGAGCCGGTGGGAGCGGGTTTGCCCCGCGAATAGGCGATATGGAATCTCCCATAACCTTTCAGCTTCAGGTACAATTCCCGGCTATTTTTCGGTGGGCGTCCGGCCCGCAGCCTTTTTGAGTGTTGACCCGTGAGTGATTTGAGTCATATCCGCAATTTCTCCATCATCGCCCACATTGACCATGGCAAGTCGACTCTGGCGGACCGTTTCATCCAGATGTGCGGTGGCCTGACTGCGCGTGAGATGGAGGCCCAGGTACTCGATTCCATGGACCTGGAGCGTGAGCGCGGTATCACCATCAAGGCCCACAGCGTCACCCTGCATTACAAGGCGCAGGACGGCAAAACCTACCAGCTGAACTTCATTGACACCCCCGGCCACGTCGACTTCACCTATGAAGTCAGCCGTTCCCTGGCGGCGTGCGAGGGTGCGTTGCTGGTGGTTGACGCCGGCCAGGGCGTCGAGGCCCAGTCGGTCGCCAACTGCTACACCGCCATCGAGCAGGGCCTTGAGGTCATGCCGGTGCTGAACAAGATGGACCTGCCCCAGGCCGACCCGGACAAGGTCAAGGACGAGATCGAGAAGATCATCGGCATCGATGCCACCGACGCCGTGGCCTGCAGCGCCAAGAGCGGCATGGGCGTGGACGAGGTGCTCGAGCGCCTGGTGCACACCATCCCGGCGCCGACCGGTGACATTGAAGCGCCTCTGCAGGCGCTGATCATCGACTCCTGGTTCGACAACTACCTGGGCGTTGTCTCTCTGGTGCGCGTGCGTCATGGCCGCGTGAAGAAGGGCGACAAGATCCTGGTCAAGTCCACCGGCAAAGTACATCTGGTCGACAGCGTCGGTGTATTCACCCCGAAACACACCCAGACTGCTGACCTCAAAGCCGGTGAAGTAGGCTTCATCATCGCCAGCATCAAGGACATTCATGGTGCGCCGGTGGGTGATACCCTGACCCTGAGCAGCACCCCTGAAGTCGATGTGCTGCCAGGTTTCAAACGTATCCAGCCACAGGTTTATGCCGGTCTGTTCCCCGTCAGTTCCGATGATTTCGAAGATTTTCGTGATGCATTGCAGAAACTGACCCTGAACGACTCGTCGCTGCAGTACCTGCCGGAAAGCTCTGACGCACTGGGCTTCGGCTTCCGTTGCGGCTTCCTCGGCATGCTGCACATGGAAATCATCCAGGAGCGCCTGGAGCGCGAATACGACCTGGACCTGATCACCACGGCGCCAAGTGTAATCTTCGAGGTCAAGCTCAAGACCGGCGAGACCATCTACGTCGACAACCCGTCGAAGCTGCCGGATGTGTCCTCGGTAGAGGACTTCCGCGAGCCGATCGTCGCCGCGACCATCCTTGTGCCTCAAGAGCACCTGGGCAACGTCATTACCCTGTGCATCGAGAAGCGTGGCGTACAGCGTGACATGCAGTTCCTCGGTTCGCAGGTGCAAGTGCGCTACGACTTGCCGATGAACGAAGTGGTACTGGACTTCTTCGACCGCTTGAAGTCCACCAGCCGCGGCTATGCTTCGCTGGACTACCATTTCGATCGCTACCAGTCGGCCAACCTGGTCAAGCTCGATGTACTGATCAACGGTGACAAGGTCGACGCCCTGGCGCTGATCGTGCACCGCGATAACGCGCACTATAAGGGCCGCGCGTTGACTGAGAAGATGAAGGAACTGATTCCTCGGCAGATGTTCGACGTGGCAATCCAGGCCGCCATTGGCGGGCAGATTGTGGCGCGAACCACTGTCAAGGCGCTCAGAAAGAACGTACTGGCCAAATGCTACGGTGGTGACGTAAGCCGTAAGCGCAAGCTGTTGGAGAAGCAGAAGGCCGGTAAGAAACGCATGAAACAGGTCGGCAACGTGGAAATTCCACAAGAAGCCTTCCTCGCCGTGCTCAGGTTGGAATAATTAGGTCCTATGTCGCTAAATTTCCCGCTTTTGCTAGTCATCGCCGTTGCCGTCTGCGGTCTGTTGGCCCTGGTCGATCTGCTGTTCCTGGCGCCACGCCGGCGTTCGGCAATCGCCAACTATCAGGGCAGCGTCAGCCAGCCCGAGATGGCCGTGGTCGAACAGTTGAACAAGGAGCCGTTGCTGGTTGAGTACGGCAAGTCGTTCTTCCCGGTGTTGTTCATCGTCCTGGTGTTGCGTTCGTTCCTGGTCGAGCCTTTCCAGATCCCTTCGGGATCGATGAAGCCGACCCTGGAAGTGGGCGATTTCATCCTTGTGAACAAGTTCTCCTACGGCATTCGCCTGCCGGTGATTGACAAAAAAGTCATCGAAGTCGGTGATCCGCAGCGCGGCGACGTGATGGTGTTCCGCTATCCGAGCGACCCGAACGTCAACTACATCAAGCGTGTAGTTGGCTTGCCGGGCGACCAGATCGCCTACACCAGCGACAAGAAGCTGTTCGTCAACGGCAAGCCGATTGCCGAGCAACTGATGGGTACCGAACCGGGTACCTTGGGCAGCGCCGAGCTGTACAAGGAAAAACTGGGCGAGGCCGAACACCTGATCCGCAAGGAAATGAGCCGTTATCGCATGCCGCCTGACCAGCAATGGACAGTCCCGGCCGGCCATTACTTCATGATGGGCGACAACCGCGACAACTCCAACGACAGCCGTTACTGGGATGATCCCGCTATTCCCAAGGCGCTGCACGGCATGGTCCCGGACCAGAACATCGTCGGCAAGGCCTTCGCGGTCTGGATGAGCTGGCCAGAGCCCAAGCTCAGCCACTTCCCGAACCTGTCGCGGGTTGGTCTGATCCAGTAACACCACAACGGCGCTGTCCTGGGACAGCGCCGAATGCATTTCTGGCATAGGCTGTGTTCAGAGGGATCTGCGGATCCACCTGTACCGCCGACGCCGATGGGCGTGAGCCAAATAGTCTTTCAGGATGTTGATTTGAACAAAGCGTTGAATATCGACCACGAACTGCGCGTGGGTACACTGTGAGCGTTTCTTTGAGCCGCCTCGAGCGCCAGCTCGGATACACCTTCAAGAACCAGGAGCTGATGCTGCTGGCCCTGACGCACCGCAGTTTTGCCGGGCGCAACAACGAACGCCTCGAGTTTCTCGGCGATGCGATCCTTAATTTCGTCGCTGGCGAAGCACTGTTCGAGCGCTTTCCCCAGGCTCGCGAAGGCCAGCTGTCGCGCTTGCGCGCACGGCTGGTCAAGGGCGAGACCCTGGCCGTGCTGGCCCGTGGTTTCGACCTCGGTGAGTACCTGCGCCTGGGCTCCGGTGAGCTGAAAAGCGGTGGTTTTCGCCGCGAATCGATCCTGGCTGACGCCCTTGAGGCGCTGATCGGTGCAATCTACCTCGATTCGGACATGCAGACCGCCCGCGAACGCGTGCTGGCCTGGCTGACCGGCGAGTTCGAAAGCCTGACCCTGGTCGATACCAACAAGGACCCGAAAACCCGTCTGCAAGAGTTTTTGCAGTCGCGGGCCTGCGAGCTGCCGCGTTACGAAGTGGTGGATATTCAAGGTGAGCCCCATTGCCGGACGTTTTTCGTCGAATGCGAAGTGACCCTTTTGACTGAAAAAAGCCGAGGGCAGGGCGTCAGCCGGCGTATCGCCGAGCAAGTAGCGGCCGCCGCAGCACTGATCGCCCTGGGCGTGGAGAATGGCAATGACTGATACGAATACTACCCGCTGCGGCTATGTTGCCATTGTCGGCCGCCCGAACGTCGGCAAGTCGACCCTGCTCAACCACATCCTCGGCCAGAAGCTGGCGATCACCTCGCGCAAGCCGCAGACCACCCGGCACAACATGCTGGGGATCAAGACCGAGGGTGATATCCAGGCGATCTACGTCGATACCCCGGGTATGCACAAGAGCAACGAAAAGGCGCTCAACCGCTACATGAACAAGACTGCCTCGGCCGCCCTCAAGGACGTCGACGTGGTGATCTTCGTGGTCGACCGTACCAAGTGGACCGACGAAGACCAGCTGGTGCTGGAGCGCGTGCAGTACGTGCAGGGCCCGGTGATCCTGGCGATCAACAAGACCGACCGGATCGAAGAGAAGGCCGAGCTGATCCCGCACCTGCAGTGGCTGCAGGAGCAACTGCCGAACGCCGAGATCGTGCCGATCTCCGCGCAGCAGGGGCACAACCTCGAAGCGCTGGAAGGCCTGATCGCCAAGCACCTGCCGGAAAACGATCACTTCTTCCCGGAAGACCAGATCACCGACCGCAGCAGCCGCTTCCTGGCCGCTGAGCTGGTGCGCGAAAAGATCATGCGTCAGCTCGGTGCAGAGCTGCCATACCAGATCACCGTGGAAATCGAAGAGTTCAAGCAGCAGGGCAAGATCCTGCACATCCATGCACTGATCCTGGTCGAGCGTGACGGCCAGAAGAAGATCATCATTGGCGACAAGGGCGAGCGCATCAAGCGTATCGGCTCCGAGGCGCGCAAGGACATGGAAGTGCTGTTTGACGCCAAGGTCATGCTCAACCTCTGGGTCAAGGTCAAAGGCGGCTGGTCCGACGACGAACGCGCCCTGCGTTCGCTGGGCTACGGCGACCTCTGATCGCATCAGGCCCGGCAGCGTCCGCTGTCGGGTCGAACCTTTTCTGAAGCGCTGCTCATGGAATTGCCAGTTGGCCAACCGGCCTACGTGCTGCACAGCCGGGCCTACCGTGAAACCAGTGCGCTGGTGGACTTCCTCACCCCGCAAGGGCGCCTGCGCGCGGTGTTACGCCGTGCGCGTGGCAAGGGCGGCAGCCAGGCCCGACCTTTCGTACCCCTTGAAGTCGAGTTTCGTGGCCGTGGCGAGCTGAAGACGGTCGGCCGCCTGGACAGTGTCGGCGTGGCCGCCTGGCTCAATGGCGATGCCTTGTTCAGTGGCCTGTACCTCAATGAACTGCTGATTCGCCTGTTGCCCGCCGAGGATCCGCATCCGGTGGTGTTCGAGCACTACGCGGCAACCCTGCAGGCGTTGGCTGCCGGGCGGCCGCTGGAACCGCTACTGCGGGCCTTCGAGTGGCGCTTGCTGGATGAACTGGGCTACGGCTTTGCCCTCGATCAGGACATCAATGGCGAGCCTCTGGTCGTCGATGGTCTGTACCGTCTGCAGGTGGACGCCGGGCTTGAGCGGGTCTACCTGCTGCAGCCCGGTTTGTTCCGTGGTGACGAGCTGGCGGCCATGGCCGAAGCCGACTGGAATGTCCCCGGTGCCTTGGGTGCGGCCAAGCGCCTGATGCGTCAGGCGCTGGCCGTGCACCTGGGTGGACGGCCACTGGTCAGTCGGGAACTGTTTCGCAAGCGCTGAGCACGTCGTATGCTGTCAGGCTCAATCTTCAGGAGAGCCTCTTCGTGACTCAAAGCAACCGCATGCTCCTCGGCGTGAACATCGACCACGTGGCGACCCTGCGCCAGGCGCGTGGCACGCGCTACCCCGACCCGGTCAAGGCCGCGCTGGACGCCGAAGAGGCGGGCGCCGACGGCATCACTGTGCACCTGCGCGAAGACCGCCGGCATATCCAGGAGCGCGACGTGCTGGTGCTCAAGGACGTGCTGCAGACGCGCATGAACTTTGAAATGGGTGTGACCGAAGAGATGATGCTGTTTGCCGAGCGTATTCGCCCGGCGCACATCTGCCTGGTCCCGGAAACCCGCCAGGAGCTGACCACCGAAGGTGGCCTGGACGTAGCCGGTCAGGAGGCGCGGATCAAGGCCGCCGTCGAACGCCTGTCGCGCATGGGTTCGGAAGTGTCGCTGTTCATCGATGCCGATGAACGCCAGATCGAAGCGTCGCGTCGTGTGGGTGCGCCGGCGATCGAGCTGCACACCGGCCGCTATGCCGATGCCGAAACCCCGACGGAGGTGGCTGAAGAGCTCAAGCGCGTTGCCGACGGCGTGGCTTTTGGTTTGGCCCAGGGGCTGATCGTCAATGCCGGTCATGGCCTGCATTATCACAACGTCGAAGCCGTTGCGGCGATCAAGGGCATCAACGAGCTGAACATTGGTCATGCGCTGGTGGCACATGCATTGTTCGTTGGCTTCAAGTCGGCGGTGGCGGAGATGAAGGCGTTGATCATGGCGGCTAGCCGTCATTAAAAACATCGCGGGGCAAGCCCGCTCCCACCAGGAGTGTGATGACCGGTGGGAGCGGGCTTGCCCCGCGATGCAGTCTACGAACCCTGGAAAACCAGACTGAACCGAGTCAACCCATTCACCTCACTGCTCACCTCAACCCGCCCGCCATGCACTTGCATGATCGACTTCACAATCGCCAACCCCAATCCGGTCCCCCCCTCCAGCCGCGAACGTCCCGATCCTGCCCGGTAAAAACGTTCGAACAGATGCGGCAGATGGGCCTGCTCAATGCCCGGCCCCTGGTTCTCCACTGACAGGCGGACTTCATCCCCACAGCGCTCAACCGCAATATCGATCGGCAGCCCCTCAGGGCTATGGCGAATGGCATTGCTCAGCAGATTCGACAACGCCCGTTGCACCATCAACCGATCAGCCATGATCGAGCCCCAGCCGTGCAGGCGCAGGCTGATGTCTTTCTGTTCGCTGCTGAACTCGAACAGCTCACTGACGCGCTTGGCTTCATCGGCCAGGTTTACCGGTTTGAGCGGCAACTGGGCGTGAGGCTGACTGACCTGGGCGAGAAACAGCATGTCATTGATGATCCGCTTGAGCCGGGTCAGTTCCTCGATGCTGGCTTCCAGCACTTCCTTGTATTGCTCGACGGGACGCTCCCGGCTCAGGGTCACCTGGGCCTTGCCCATCAGGTTGCCGATCGGCGTGCGCAGCTCATGGGCGAGGTCGTCGGAGAACTGCGAGAGTTGCTGCACGCCGCCATCGAGCCGGTCGAGCATGACATTCATGGCATGGGCCAGTTCCTTCAGCTCCAGGGGCAAGTCATCCAGTGGCAGGCGCAAGGCCAGTTGCTGGGCAGAAACCTGCCCGGCGATCTGGCTGAACCTGCGCAGTGGCGTCAGGCCGCGTTGTACCAGCTTCCAGGCGCCAAAACCGATCAACAGCACCAGCAATGGCAGCGCCAGCAGCGTCGAGCGCAGGTAGGCCTGCAACAGGCTGTGGTCGTCGGCAAGGTTGACCGTGAGCAACACGCGAACATCGGTGCCGTCCTGCAAACGCATCAGCCGCGAGGCGGTCAGCAGGTGATTGTCATCGCTGTCGCGCCATTGTTGAAAGGCCAGCTCGGGGCTGCCGGGAATCTGCAGCAGGGCCTCGGCTTCGAGTCCCGGCCCGAGGGTCAACAGGGCCGAATGCCGACCGGTCAGGGCGATCACGCTCAGGCTCAGGTTGTCATGGCCCATCACCACATCCAGAAGCGGGTGCGCCGACGTTTGCAGGTCACCGGACTTGAGGTCGATGCTCAGGCCGTGCTCGATCTGCGCCATTTTCGCCGTCAGGCTTTTACGCGCCCGACTGTCCAGTTCGTGGTCCAGGGCAAGTACCGCCAGGCAGGCCATGAGCAGCACCAGCGCTGCGCCCATCAGGCTGACGCTCAGGCCCAGGCGCAGGGAAAGCCGCGCCGGTTTCATTCGCGCGCCTCAAGCACGTAGCCAACGCCGCGCAAGGTGTGGATCAGTTTGTTGTCGAAGGGGTCATCGATCTTGGCACGCAAGCGGCGGATCGAGACTTCCACCACATTGGTGTCGCAATCGAAGTTCATGTCCCACACCAGCGAAATGATCTGGGTGCGCGACAGCACCTCGCCGCTCTGGCGCATCAGCAGGTGCAGTAGGGCGAACTCCTTGGCCGTCAGGTCGATACGCTGGCCGCCACGGTAAGCACGGTGACGGCCCGGGTCCAGCTCCAGGTCGGCAACTTTCAAGGTGCTCGGTTGCAGGGCCTGGTCGTTGCGGCGCAACAGGCTGCGGATACGCGCCAGCAATTCAGGAAACTCGAAGGGCTTGAGCATGTAGTCGTCGGCGCCCAGATCGAGGCCTTTGACCCGGTCCGAAAGGCGGCCATGAGCGGTGAGCATCATGATCCGCGTGCTGGAGTCGGCGCGCAGGCGCTGCAGCACGGTCCAGCCATCGATTTCAGGCAGGTTGACGTCGAGAATGATCAGGTCGTAGGCCTGCTGGCGGGCCAGGTGCAGGCCGTCGGCGCCGCTGTGGGCGCAATCGACGATATAGCCGTTCTCGCTCAGACCCTGCTGCAGGTAATCGGCGGTGCGAAGCTCGTCCTCGATAATCAGTAAACGCATGAAATGACCCGGTGATGTGAAAGGCGGTGATTCTCAACCCTGAAGTAGCTAGAAGGTCAAGGGCTGAAGGGCATCAAGCGGCGGATACTAAGTCATCTTGTGCAGGGCATTGGCTGGATTACAGATTTGTAATTTTCGAGTCATCTTGGGGATAAACCCCGATTACTACAGTGCGGGCTCCAAAAAAGGCGCAGGAGTCCGCCATGTTTCGCACCCTGGACAGGCCCGGCACAGGCCGTGGCCGCATTCTGCTGACGCTGGTATTGCTGGCCTTGCCCTCTGTGGCATTGGCCCAAGGCCCTGTGCTGACCCTCGACAATGCCCTGCGAACCGCCCAGGCCAACAACCCAGAGCTGGCGGTCGCACGTTGGGGCATCGATATCGCCGAAGGTGAACGACGCCAGGCGGGGGTACTGCCCAACCCCGAGTTGAGCTGGGAGGTTGAAGACACCCGCAACGGCTCGCAGACCACCACGGTCAGCGTCAGTCAGATGTTCGAGCTGGGCGGCAAGCGCGGAGCGCGGCTGGGCGTGGCCGGACGCGATTCGGAACTGGCGGGACTGGAGCTTGAACGCCAGGGCAACGCCCTGCGTGCCGAAGTGATCGGCGCCTTCGAGGCGGCGGTGCAGGCCCAGCAAGGTCTGCAACTGGCCGAACAATCACTGCGTTTGAGCGAGAGGGCTTTGCAAGTGGTGCAGGGGCGGGTCAAGGCCGGCAGCGCCACGCCGGTGGAGGCCACGCGGGCGCAGGTGCAGCTGTCCGAAGTGCGCCTGGAGCTAGGGCGTGCCGAACAGGCGCTGACCGTTGCCTATCAGCAATTGGCGGCCGCGACCGGAGCGCCCACGGCCGAATTCAGCCGGGTCGAAAGCGGTGGCAAGCAGGAGCCCGACGTGCCGAGCCGCACCCAGCTGCTTGAACGCCTGGAGCAAACGCCGGACATGCGTCTGGCGCGCACGCAGATCGATCAGACAGATGCCGCCCTGAAACTTGCGCGCACGCAACGGATTCCCGACCTGACCGTGAGTGTCGGCAGCCAGTACGACGAAGCCGAGCGCGAGCGCGTCAACGTGGTCGGTCTGTCGTTGCCGATACCGCTGTTCGACCGCAATCAGGGCAACATCCTCGCCGCCGCCCGCCGCGCCGATCAGGCCCGCGACCAGCGCAACGGTGCCGAACTGCGGCTGCGCAGTGAAGTGATCCAGGCCCTGGCTCAGTGGAGTACCGCCGCCCAGGAGGTGCAGGACTTCGACCGCTCGATCCTGCCTTCGGCGCAACAGGCGGTGGACGCCGCCACACGCGGCTTCGAACGCGGCAAGTTCGCTTTTCTCGATGTGCTCGATGCCCAGCGCACCTTGGTTGCCGCCCGCCTGCAGTACCTACAGGCCCAGGCCCAGCGCAGTGAAGCGCGAGTGCGTCTGGAACGCATTTTCGGAGACTTGAGCCTGGCCAGCCGCTGAGCCTGATCGACTTTTCCCCGCTTTGATTGACACCGCGTTCAGCGGTGACCGCTAAGGAGACTGCATGAACAAGAAGTCCACAACGCTGCTGATCGCTGCCTTGTTGCTGGGCCTGGGGCTGGGCGTGCTGCTGACGCGTCAGACCGGTCCGCAGCCGCAGGCGGCAACGCCAGCGTCCAGCCACGATCATGCTGAAGGTGATCACGATGAGGAAGAGAAAGGCGAGCACGGGCATGCCGAGTCTGAATCGGGACACGCGGAAGAAGAGGGTGCGATCACCCTGAGCCAGGAGCAGATCGCGCTGGCCGGGATCGAACTGGCCGCTGCCGCACCGCGCCAGTTGCAACGCAGCCTGTCGCTGCCGGGTGAGATCCGCTTCGATGAAGACCGCACCGCACATATGGTGCCGAGAGCGGCCGGGGTGGTCGAGTCGGTCGCTGTGGTACTCGGGCAGCAGGTCAAGGCCGGTGACTTGCTGGCGGTGATTGCCAGCCCGCAGATCTCCGAACAGCGCAGCGAACTGGCGGCAAGTCAGCGGCGTCTGGAACTGGCGCGCAGCACCTATCAGCGCGAAAAGGACCTGTGGCAGGAAGGTATTTCCGCCGAGCAGGACTACCTGCAAGCCCGCCAGGCCCTGCAGGAGGCCGAAATTGCCCAGGCCAACGCCCGGCAGAAAATCAGCGCCCTGAGTGGCACCACAGTGCTGGCCGGCGGCAATCGTTACGAACTGCGCGCGCCGTTTGCCGGGCAGATCGTCGAGAAGCATCTGGTGCCGGGTGAGGTGGTCAATGAGACCAGTGCTGCCTTCACGTTGTCCGACCTCTCGCGAGTGTGGGCGACCTTTGGTGTGGCACCGCGGGACCTGGGCAAGGTCCGCGCCGGTATGACAGTGAACATTGTCGCCAGCGAGCTGGGCGAGCAGGTTGAAGGGCGTATCAGTCATGTCGGCAGCCTGCTCGGTGAGCAGACCCGCACCGCCAGCGTCCGTGTCACCCTCGACAACCCGCGTGGCGCCTGGCGCCCGGGCTTGTTCGTGGCCGTGCAGGTGCCGGGCGAGGCTATTGCCGCCAGCCTTGCCGTACCCGATCAGGCGATCCAGAGCCTCGAAGAAAAGCCCACCGTGTTTGTGCGCACCGCCGAGGGTTTCGTCGCCCAGGCGGTGGAGCTGGGCGCCAGTGCCAATGGCTATGTCGAAATCCGCAAGGGCCTGCAAGCCGGTCAGCAGGTGGCGGCGTTGGGCAGCTTCGTTCTCAAGTCGGAGCTGGGCAAGGCCAGCGCCGAGCACGCCCACTGACCCGCGCGAGTACCTCTCATGTTCGAACGCCTTATTCAATTTGCCATCGAGCAGCGCCTGATGGTGCTGCTGGCGGTGCTGCTGATGGCCGCGCTCGGTGTGGCCAGCTACCAGAAGCTGCCAATCGATGCGGTTCCGGACATTACCAACGTCCAGGTCCAGATCAACACCCAGGCGGCGGGCTTCTCGCCGCTGGAAACCGAACAACGCATCACCTTCGCCATCGAGACGGCCATGGCCGGCTTGCCGGGCCTTGAGCAAACCCGCTCGCTGTCGCGTTCGGGCCTGTCCCAGGTGACGGTGATCTTCGAGGAAGGCACCGACCTGTTCTTCGCCCGGCAACTGGTCAACGAGCGCCTGCAACAGGCGCGCGGGCAACTGCCCGAAGGTGTTGAAGCAGCGATGGGACCGATCTCCACCGGCCTGGGCGAGATTTTCCTGTGGACGGTGGAAGCCGCCGAGGACGCACGCAAGGAGGATGGCAGCCCGTACACGCCCACCGACCTGCGCGAGATCCAGGACTGGATCATCAAGCCGCAACTGCGCAACGTGCGCGGGGTCGCCGAGATCAACACCATCGGCGGCTTTGCCAAGGAATATCAGATTGCCCCCGATCCCAAGCGCCTGGCGTCCTACAAACTGACCCTGGCCGATTTGCTCACCGCCCTGGAGCGCAACAATGCCAACGTCGGTGCCGGTTACATCGAGCGCCGCGGCGAACAGTTGCTGATCCGCGCGCCGGGGCAACTGGCCGGGATCGAGGATATCGCCAATATCGTTCTGGCCAACATCGACGGTACCCCCATCCGCGTACGCAATGTCGCTGAAGTCGGCATCGGAAAAGAGCTGCGCAGCGGTGCAGCGACCGAGAACGGCCGCGAAGTGGTGCTCGGCACGGTGTTCATGCTGATTGGCGAGAACAGTCGCACAGTGTCCCAGGCAGTGGCGCAGAAACTGGTGGAAATCAACCGTTCACTGCCGGTCGGGGTCAGCGCGGTGACGGTCTATGACCGGACCAATCTGGTCGACAAAGCCATTGCCACGGTGAAGAAGAACCTGATCGAAGGCGCGATCCTGGTGATCGTGATTCTGTTCCTGTTCCTTGGCAACATCCGCGCCGCGTTGATCACCGCGATGATCATTCCGCTGTCGATGCTGTTTACCTTCACCGGCATGTTCAGCAACAAGGTCAGCGCCAACCTGATGAGCCTCGGCGCGCTGGACTTCGGCATCATCGTCGATGGCGCGGTGGTGATCGTCGAGAATGCGATCCGCCGCCTGGCCCATGCCCAGCAACACCATGGGCGCCTGCTGACCCGCTCCGAACGCTTCCATGAAGTCTTCAATGCCGCCCGCGAAGCGCGTCGGCCGCTGATCTACGGGCAGTTGATCATCATGGTGGTGTACCTGCCGATCTTTGCCCTGAGCGGCGTCGAGGGCAAGATGTTCCACCCCATGGCGTTCACCGTGGTGATTGCCTTGCTCGGTGCCATGTTGCTGTCGGTGACCTTCGTGCCTGCGGCGATTGCCCTGTTTGTCACCGGCAAGGTCAAGGAAGACGAGAACCTGTTGATGCGTAGCGCCAAGCGTGGCTATGCACCGCTGTTGCAGTGGGTGATGGGCCATCGGTCGCTGGCGTTCAGTCTGGCCGCGGTGATGGTGCTGTTGTCCGGTGTGTTGGCCAGTCGCATGGGCAGTGAGTTCGTGCCGAGCTTGAGCGAAGGTGATTTCGCCCTGCAGGCGTTGCGCGTGCCCGGTACCAGCCTGAGCCAGTCGGTGGCCATGCAGCAGCAACTGGAACAGAGTGTGTTGAGCCAGGTGCCCGAGGTCGAGCGGGTGTTCGCACGGACCGGCACCGCCGAGATCGCCTCCGACCCGATGCCGCCGAACATCTCCGACAGCTATGTGATGCTCAAGCCGCAAGACCAGTGGCCGGATCCGGGCAAGTCGCGCGAGCAACTGATCGCCGATATCCAGCGCGCCAGTGCCCGCGTGCCGGGCAGCAACTACGAGCTGTCACAACCGATCCAGTTGCGCTTCAATGAGCTGATTTCCGGCGTGCGCAGTGATGTCGCGGTGAAGGTCTTCGGCGACGACATGGACCAGCTCAACCGCACCGCCGCACAGATTGCCGCGGCGCTGCAGGCGGTGCCGGGGGCGTCGGAAGTCAAGGTCGAGCAGACCTCGGGATTGCCGGTGCTGACCATTGATGTCGATCGCGACAAGGCGGCGCGCTACGGACTCAATGTCGGCGATGTGCAAGACACCATCGCCGTGGCGGTTGGCGGACGTCAGGCCGGTACCCTGTACCAGGGCGACCGTCGCTTCGACATGGTAGTGCGCCTGTCTGACAACCTGCGCACCGACATCGACGGCTTGTCGCAGTTGTTGATCCCGGTGCCGGCAGGTGCTGCCGGCAATGGCCAGATCGGATTTATCACCCTGGCCGATGTCGCCAGCCTGCAGCTGGTCCAGGGCCCCAACCAGATCAGCCGTGAAGACGGCAAGCGCCTGGTGGTGGTCAGTGCCAACGTGCGCGGGCGTGATATCGGTTCGTTTGTCGAGGAGGCCGGTGAGCGCATCGACAGCCAGGTCAGCATCCCGGCCGGTTACTGGACCCGCTGGGGCGGGCAGTTCGAGCAGTTGCAGTCGGCGGCGCAGCGTCTGCAGGTGGTGGTGCCGGTGGCCTTGCTGCTGGTGTTCGGCTTGCTGTTCATGATGTTCAACAACCTCAAGGACGGCCTGCTGGTGTTCACCGGTATTCCTTTTGCCTTGACCGGAGGCGTAGTGGCGCTGTGGCTACGGGATATTCCGCTGTCGATTTCGGCCGGGGTCGGTTTCATCGCCTTGTCGGGTGTGGCGGTACTCAACGGCCTGGTGATGATTGCCTTTATCCGTGGCTTGCGCGAGCAAGGGCGGACGCTGCGCCAGGCCATCGATGAAGGTGCGCTGACCCGTCTGCGGCCTGTACTGATGACCGCGCTGGTAGCCTCGCTGGGCTTTATTCCCATGGCCTTGGCCACCGGCACTGGTGCCGAGGTGCAGCGACCGCTGGCGACGGTGGTGATCGGCGGGATTCTTTCCTCCACCGCGTTGACCCTGCTGGTGTTGCCGGCGCTGTACTACCGGGCCCACCGCAAGGACGAAGAAGACGATGTCAGTGAAGTGACGAAACTGTAATTTCACGCTCATCTTCGAGTTATTCAGCCCTTGTCAGGATACCCACGGCGGCCGCATCAGCGGCCGTTGTGCGTATTACGGCGAATAATCAGGAGTTGAAGATGGGGAATAAAACCACAGCCTGTATCACCGGCGTCCTGGCGCTGGCCAGTAGCTCAGTAGGCCATGCCTCCGTTGAGCCTGGGGGCTTTGTCGAGGACAGTAGCCTGACGCTGCTCAGTCGCAATTTCTATTTCAATCGTGACTATCGCAAGGGCGGCGAGTCACCCACCGGCAAGGCCGGTTATGCCGAAGCCTGGGCCCAGGCGTTTATCGCCCGATTCCAGTCGGGCTACACCGAGGGCACCGTCGGCTTTGGCCTCGACGCCTATGCCATGCTCGCGCTCAAGCTCGACAGTGGCGATGGCCGCAGTGGCGGGCGCAGCTCGTTCGATATGCTGCCGGTCGATAGCAACGGTGACACCGCGAGCAACTTCAGCAAGCTGGGCGGCGCCCTCAAGGCGCGCCTGTTCGACACCGAAATCAAAGTGGGCGACGTGTTCCCGACCACGCCGGTGGTGCATTTTGGTGACTCCCGTTTGCTGCCGGAAAGCTTCAGCGGCTGGACCCTGGAAAACACCACTCTGGAGAACTTCACCTTGCAGGGCGGGCGCCTGCATGCCATGAGCCAACCTCTTTCAAGCAACAACCGTGACGGCTTCGAGACCTATTACGCAGGTCCGGTCGACTCGCCCTGGCTGGGCTACTTCGGCGGCGATTATCAGGCCACGGACAACCTCAGCCTGAGTCTCTACAGCAGTCGCCTTAAGGATGCCTGGGACCAGTACTACGCAGGCGTCAACTATCAGTACCCGATCTCCGAGCAGCTCAGCGTTTTCAGTGGTTTCAATTACTACAAGGCCAAGGATCAGGGCCAACAATTACTCGGCAGCTTCGACAACGACATCTGGAGTGCGCGCATCGGCTTCAGCTATGGCGCCCATACCCTGGCGTTGTCCCATCAGCGCAACCAGGGCGACAACGACTTCGACTACTTGCGCCAGGCCGACTCGATCTATCTGGACAACTCGATCCAGTACAGCGACTTCAACTCACCCAAGGAGCGCTCGTGGATGCTGCGCTACGACTTGGACATGGCCAGCTATGGCGTACCGGGCCTGACCTTCATGACCCGCTACGGGCGTGGCAGCGATGCTGATTATTCCGATGCCAACGCGGTGTACATGCGCCGTGATGCCGAGGGTAATCCACTGACCGGGCAGAAGCGCTGGGAGCGCGATATCGAAGCGAAATATGTGGTGCAGTCGGGCACCTTCAAAGACCTGTCGCTGCGCATGCGTCAGGCCACCACCCGGGCCACGGCGTTCGAGTCGGACCTGGACGAAGTACGCCTGATTGTGGAGTACCCGTTGACTCTGTTGTAGGGCATTTCTTGCAACACTGTAATGTCCTGCTCACCTTGTCGTTAGCTTGCCCTTCGTATGATTGAACCGTACTGAAATTCAATCACGAGGTGAGCAACATGAGCCTGATCAAGTATGCATTGATGGGCGTTCTGGCCCTTGGCAGTGGTGCCGCGCTGGCCGAAGGCGGCGCGGAACGTTCGAAACAGTTCTGGGAGAAGTTTCGCCTGAGCCAGGAGCAGATCCACGGCAAGCAGGATCAGGCGGTTGTCAGCTCCGACGCGCAGAAGCGCGCCAACGCTCAGCAGCAGGTGGTCAAAGAGTAGCTCCATTCACCTTAGAAGCTCCTCCGCTCCTTTGGAAAAGGTGAATATTAGGCGCCCATATGGGCGCCTTTTTTTACTTGCGTGCGACCAGAACAGCGCGACGTGGGGCGGGCAACCCTTCGATGGTACGGCTGTGGTCGGCGGGGTCGAGGAAATCGCTGAGCGACTGGTAGCGCATCCACTCGGTGCTGCGTTGCTCCTCGATGCTGGTGACACTGACATCGACGCAGCGCACATCACTGAAACCGGCGCGGCGCAGCCAGCGCTCCAGGGCCGGCACCGAAGGCAGGAACCAGACGTTGCGCATCTGCGCGTAGCGGTCTTCGGGCACCAGCACCTGATGTTCGTCGCCCTCGACCACCAGCGTTTCCAGCACCAGTTCTCCGCCTTTTACCAAGCAGTCCTTGAGCGCCAGCAGATGCTCGATAGGCGAGCGGCGGTGGTAGAACACGCCCATGGAAAACACCGTGTCGAAGCCTTCGAGATTGGCTGGCAGGTCTTCCAGGGCGAAGGGCAGGTGCCAGGCAGGCAGCTCTGGCAAGTAGCGCTGAACCGCCTGGAACTGGCAGAAGAACAGCCAGTTGGGATCGACGCCGATTACGCTGTCGGCACCGGCACCGAGCATGCGCCACTGGTAGTAACCGTTGCCGCAGCCGACATCGAGAATGCGCTTGCCCTTGAGATCCAGGTGCGGGGCGACCCGTGACCATTTCCAGTCCGAGCGCCACTCGGTATCGACATGCACACCGAACAGGTCGAACGGGCCCTTGCGCCAGGGTGACAAGCCCATCAGCGCCTGGCGCATGCGATCGCGGGTGTCCTGGTCACAGTCGCAATCGAGGTTCAGGCCGTTGACCAGGTCGACTTTGCTCGGCACCAGCGCCGGCAGCGCGTCCAGGGCATTCTGCCAACGTTCCAGGTCGCCGTGACCTTTCTCCATCTTGGTGTCGAGTTGCGCTTGCAGGCCTTGTGACCATTGCGCCAGGGGGGTGCCCGCCAGGCGGCGGACCAGTGGGGAAAGATCAATCATGGCAAGGCAATCAACGAGGCAAAGTTAAGGCATTGGAACCAGGGCACGACCTTGGAAAAACCGGCTGCCAGCAGGCGTTCGCGGTGTTCTTCAAGGCTGTCGGGTTTCATCACGTTCTCGATGGCGCTGCGCTTCTGGGCGATTTCCAGTTCGCTGTAGCCATTGGCGCGTTTGAAGGCGACATGCAGGTCGGTGAGCAGGGCGTGTTCGTCCGGGTCGTTGAAGCGCAGCTTCTCCGAGAGGATCAGTGCACCGCCAGGCAGCAGCGACTGGCGGATACGCGTGAGCAGCTCCAGGCGCTGCTCGGGGGCGATGAACTGCAGGGTGAAGTTCATTGCCACCACCGAGGCAGGCTGGAACTCCAGAGTAAGGATATCGCCCTCGATCACCTCGACCGGCAGCAGCTCCTGGAACATCGAGTCCTGGGCATTGAGGTATTGCCGGCAGCGCTCGACCATGGCTGCCGAGTTGTCGATGGCGATCACCCGGCAACCGTCGCTGCGCACGTGGCGGCGCAGGGCCTGGGTTACCGCCCCCAGTGAGCTGCCCAGGTCATACAGGGCGGTGTTCGGTTGGGCGAACTGGGCAGCCAGTACACCGAGGTTCTCGACGATAGTCGGATAGCCGGGTACCGAGCGCTTGATCATGTCCGGGAACACCCGCACCACGTCTTCGTTGAAGGCGAAGTCGGGCACCTGGCCAAGTGGCTGGGCGAATAGGCGGTCGGGTTCTTTGCTCACGGGGGCAATCCAGGCGTTGGGCGGTAAAAGTCGGGCATTTTAGCCAAACTGGCCGCCAGATGCATGGCCTGGCTGACCAGCGCTGTTACTTCACCGTGATTGTGCAGTCGAACGTCTGCACCGGACGCACTTCCGGGGCCCAAGGCTGCTGGTAAACCAGCAGCAAATGCCCCTCACCTGCGGCCTGGGCCTGGAAGCGCCAGGTCGATTGCCCCGCACTGCCAACGATCCCGGCATCTTCCGGATGGCTGTAGACCTCTGGGCCCAGGCTGCGCAGGATGCTTGCAGCGGGGTTCTGCAGCAGCCAGCGATAGCCGGTGCTGGGGTTGCTGGGCAGGGTCAGGGTGAGATTCTGGCCGGTTTGCAGTTGCAGCGGGCAGTCGGCCTGTTTTTCCAGTTCGACATTCTGGCGCGGTTGCTGGGCGCAGGCGGTGAGCAGGGCAAGGCTCAAAGGAGCGAGCAGGCGGGCGACGGTCATGTTGGCTCCGAATGGACGACGATAGCGCAGCATAACCGAAGATGATTACTGAACAAGCCCGCGCCACAAGGCGCGGGCTTGTTCAGTAGTGCTTTTAATACCTCAGAACAGCACCTTGGCCACATCACTGAAGCGTTTGGCGAAATGCACGCTCAGGCCTTCCTTGAGGTAGTCGGGCAACTCTTCGAAGTCGCCGCGGTTGGCTTCCGGCAGGATCAGTTCAAAGATTTTCTGCCGCCGTGCCGCAATGACCTTCTCGCGTACCCCGCCAATCGGCAGGACTTGCCCGGTCAAGGTCAGCTCGCCGGTCATTGCCACACCTTTCTTCGGTGCCTGGTCGCGGGCCAGGGACAGCAGGGCGCTGGCCATGGTCACCCCGGCGCTGGGGCCGTCCTTGGGCGTGGCGCCTTCGGGCACATGCAGGTGGATAAAGGCTTCATTGAAGTACGAGGGTTCGCCGCCGTACTTGATCAGGTTGGCGCTGATATAGCTGTAGGCGATTTCCGCTGACTCCTTCATTACATCACCCAGCTGGCCGGTCAGCTTGAAGCCGCGGTTGAGGGTGTGGATGCGCGTTGCTTCGATCGGCAGGGTCGCACCGCCCATGCTGGTCCAGGCAAGACCGGTGATCACGCCTTTGCCCGACAATACCTGCTCGCTGCGAAACACCGGCATGCCCAGAGAGGCTTCGAGATCTTTGCTGCCGATCTTGATCTTCGCTTCGGGGTTTTCCAGCAATTGCATCACCGCCTTGCGCACCAGTTTGCCCAGCTGCTTTTCCAGCTGACGTACACCGGCCTCGCGCGCATAGCCCTCGATGACCATGCGCAGGGCGCTGTCGGTAATGCTCAGGCTGGACTTGGCCACACCGGCTTTTTCCAGCTGCTTGGGCCACAGGTGACGCTTGGCGATAGCCAGTTTTTCTTCGGTGATGTAACCGGACAGGCGAATCACTTCCATGCGGTCGAGCAACGGCCCGGGGATCGAGTCGAGGGTGTTGGCGGTGCACACGAACAGCACCTTGGACAGGTCCAGGCGCAGGTCCAGGTAATGGTCGAGAAAATCGACGTTCTGCTCGGGATCAAGGGTTTCCAGCAGTGCCGAGGCGGGGTCGCCCTGGTAGCTCTGGCCCATCTTGTCGATCTCATCGAGCATGATCACCGGGTTCATCACCTCGACGTCCTTGAGCGCCTGCACCAGCTTGCCCGGCTGGGCGCCGATGTAGGTGCGCCGATGGCCCTTGATCTCGGCCTCGTCGCGCATGCCACCGACACTGAAACGGTAGAACGGTCGGCCCAGCGATTGCGCGATGGACTTGCCGATGCTGGTTTTGCCGACCCCGGGCGGGCCCACCAGCAGGACGATGGAACCGCTGATTTCGCCTTTCCAGGCGCCGATGGCAAGGAATTCGAGGATCCGGTCCTTGATGTCGTCGAGCCCGGCATGGTGCTGGTCGAGGATCTTGCGCGCGTGCTTGAGGTCGAGCTTGTCCTTGCCATACACGCCCCAGGGCAGGGCGGTGGCCCAGTCCAGGTAGTTGCGGGTAACGGCGTACTCAGGGGAGCCGGTCTCAAGAATCGACAGTTTGCTCATCTCTTCGTCGATGCGTTTTTTCGTGGCGGCAGGCAATGTCTTGCCCTGCAGACGCTGTTCGAACTGCTCCAGATCGGCACTGCGGTCGTCTTTGGTCAGGCCCAGTTCCTGCTGGATGACCTTGAGCTGCTCCTTGAGGAAGAACTCACGCTGATGTTCGCCGATCTGCCGGTTCACCTCGGCAGAAATCTCGTTCTGCAGGTGAGCGACTTCGACCTCTTTGCGCAGCATTGGCAGGACTTTTTCCATGCGCTTGAGCATCGGCACACAGTCGAGTACTTCCTGCAGCTGGTTGCCGGTGGCCGAGGTCAGCGCCGCGGCGAAGTCGGTCAGCGGCGACGGATCGTTGGGGCTGAAGCGGTTGAGGTAGTTCTTCAGCTCTTCGCTGTACAGCGGGTTGAGCGGCAGCAGCTCCTTGATCGCGTTGATCAGGGCCATGCCGTAAGCCTTGACCTCGTCGGTCGGCTCGCTCGGCTGATGCGGGTATTCGACTTCGACCAGGTACGGCGGGCGGTGGTGTTTGAGCCAACTGCGGATGCGTACTCGGGTCAGGCCCTGGGCGACGAACTGCAGCTTGCCGTTCTCGCGGCTGGCATGGTGAACCTTGACCAGGGTGCCGTACAGCGGCAGGGCCGAGGTGTCGAAATGTCGGTGATCTTCCGGCGGGGTGTCCATGAAGAACAGCGCCAGGGAGTGATGCGGGGTCTTGGACACCAGGTCCAGGGTTTCGGCCCAGGGTTCTTCATTGACGATAACCGGCAGTACTTGTGCCGGGAAGAACGGGCGGTTGTGGATCGGGATCACATAGACCCTTTCCGGCAGTTGTTGGTCGGGCAGGGCGAGGTTGTGGCCGGTGTGTCGGGAGGCTTCAGGATGCTCGACTTCGGCGTGTTCCTCGGGGCGTTCGGGTAGATCCTGCTGGTCACTCATGGGGCACCTGCGTATATGACTATGGTGCTTACATGGGGCGGGTTGGGGGGTGTTTCAATGGTTAGGGCTGATCGCGGGGCAAGCCCGCTCCCACAGAGGCCTGTGGGAGCGGGCTTGCCCCGCGATGATTTTTACTCAGCCAATTTGTAAGCGATTACGTAATCGCCCATTTTGGTCCCCAGCGAACCATGACCGCCAGCGGTCACCAGGACGTATTGCTTGCCGTCCTTACCGGTGTAGGTCATTGGCGTGGCCTGGCCACCTGCCGGCAGGCGCGCTTTCCACAGTTCCTTGCCGGTGTTGGTGTCGTAAGCGCGCAGGTACTGGTCCAGGGTGCCGCTCAGGAAGCCCAGACCGCCCGCGGTGACGATCGAGCCGCCCATGCTTGGCACGCCAATCGGCAGACCGATAGGGATCGGCGAACTGTCGCGGCTGGTACCGTTCTTGTGTTTCCACACCACCTGGTTGGTGGTCAGGTCGATACCGGCCACGTAACCCCAGGCAGGCGCCTGGCAAGGTACGCCCAGAGGCGACATGAACGGGTGCATGATCACCGCGTACGGGGCGCCGGTGTTCGGCTGTACACCGCTGGTTTCACTTTCGCGCTTGCTGCCGGCGGCGACTTGCTCACGCGGCACCATCTTCGAGACGAAGGCCATGTAGTTCGGCGAGGTGAACAGCAACTGGCGGACCGGGTCGACCGAGACGCTGCCCCAGTTGAAGACACCAACGTTACCGGGGTACACCAGGCTGCCCTGAAGCGACGGCGGGGTGTATTGGCCTTCGTAGCGCAGCTCGCGGAACTGGATGCGGCAGAGCATCTGGTCGAACGGGCTGGCGCCCCACATGGCTTGTTCGGTGAGGTCCGGGCCAAGCAGGTTGAGGTCGGAGCGGGCTTGAGTCGGGGCGGTATGGTCGCCTTCGACAGCACCTTGCGGGGCCGGGATTTCGCGGATCGGCACGATCGGGGTGCCGTCACGACGGTCGAGCACATACAGGCTGCCCTGTTTGGTCGGCGCGATCAGTGCAGGTTTGACGCCATCGGCGGTCTTCAGGTCGAGCAGGGTGGGCTGGCTGCCGACGTCCATGTCCCACAGGTCGTGGTGGGTGAACTGGTAGTTCCAGCGCACCTTGCCGTTGCGCAGGTCGAGGGCGACGATGCCGGCGCTGAACTTCTCGGCGCCCGGGGTGCGGTCGGCGCCCCACTGGTCAGGGGTCTGGTTGCCCAGGGGCAGGAAGACCATGCCGAGTTTTTCGTCGACACTGGCCAGCGACCACATGTTCGCCGAGTTGCGGCTGTAGGTCTTGCCCGCTGCCAATGGTGCGGTGTCGTCCGGGTTGTTGCTGTCCCAGTTCCATACCAGACGGCCATCATGAACGTCGTAGGCGCGAATCACCCCGGACGGCTCGTTGGTCGACTCGTTGTCCGTCACATGGCCGCCGATGATCACCAGTTCACGGGTGATCGCCGCAGGCGAGGTGGAGTAGTAGCCGCCGGCCGTGAACGGGCCGATGCCGGTGGTCAGGTCGATTACACCCTGGTTACCGAAACCTTCGCAGACTTTACCGGTGTCGGCGTTCAGGGCGATCAGACGGGCGTCGGCGGTGGGCAGGTAGAGGCGACGCGGGCAGGCGCGGGCCACCACTTGACCTGCGTCGGAGATCTTCGGCGCCGGGCTGCCGTCAACACTGAGGTAGCTGTTTTCGTCGTAATACGAAACACCGCGGCAGGTCATGTGGGCGAAGCCCTTGAAGCCAACCGGGCTTTTGATCTGCGGGTCGAAGCGCCAGATTTCGGCACCGGTGTCCGGGTCCAGGGCCAGCACTTTGCTGTGGGCGGTGCAGGCATAGAGCATGCCGTTGACCTTGAGCGGGGTGTTCTGGTTGGTCAGCTCCACCGGGTCGTTGTCGGTTGGCAGGTCGCCGGTACGGATACGCCAGGCTTCCTGCAGCTTGTGCACGTTGTCCGGGGTGATCTGGCGCAGCGGCGAATAGCGGTCGCCGAACTCGGTGCGGCCATAAGCCTGCCATTCGCCATCGGGCATTTGCGGCGCGGTGCTGCTCAGGCCAGAGCTGTCGCGGCCCAGTTTGCCCTTGATTTCACCCGGATGGGTGAACTGGCTGGCGACGGCGGTGGCACCAGACAGGACCACGGCCAGGCACAGCAGCGCCGGGTTGATCTTCGACGGATTGCCGAGCAGCGGACGACGCGCCCATGGCAGCAGCAGGACCACACCCAGGGCGAACCACAAGGCCAGGCGCGGCACCAGTTGCCACCAGTCCAGGCCCACTTCCCACAGTGCCCACAGGGTGCTGCCCAGCAGTACCAGGCCGTACAGGCCCAGAGCGTGGCGGCGCAGGGCCAGCAGGAGGATGCCGGACAGGGCGAAACCGATCCCGGCGATCAGGTAGTACAGCGAGCCGCCGAGCTGGCTCAGTTTGATGCCGCCCGCCAGCAGGGCCAGGCCCATCAGCAGCAACAGCACGCCAATCAGGCGCGGCAGCCAGCGGGTTCTACTCAGGGCACCTTCTGTGCTCATCGTGTGTTCTCCGTTAAGTGAAAAGGGCGATTAAAAATTGCTCTGGATCTTGATCCCGCCGATCAGCGCGTCGTCGACCTGGCTCACGCCACCGGGGTGGCGGATGTACTGCAGGTTCGGGCGCATAGTCAGCCAGTCGGCCAGGTGAATGCCGTAGTACAGCTCGGCGCTGTACTCGGTGTCCTGGATCGGACGGAACAGGGGATCGTCGTAGTCGCTGACACCGTTGGCCTCATTGAGCGCTTTGGCGTTCTTGCGGTAGGCGGGGTTGACGTGCACGCGGGCCAGGGCGAAACCGATGTCGTCCTTGGCGCGGGCGTCGAAGGGCCCCTTGTACACCACACCTGCCGAAACATAGTTGTCGATGGCATTGGTCTTCTTGTCGTGCAACGTGGCGTTGGCGAACACGCTCAGGCCACGGGAGTGGTCGGAAGCCTGCGACGTCAACTGTTGCTGGGCACCGAGCCAGAAGCCGTGCTTGCTCGAACTGCTGCGATAAGCCTGGCCGCTCAGTGCTGCCGGTTGGCCGTTGCTGTCCTTGTAGACATCAGTTGCCTTGGCATTACTGTAGTAGTAACCGGCGCGATATTCCCCTGGCAGGCCATTGACCGCCGGGCTCCAGACCAGCTCAACCGGGATCACCGCGCCTTGGGTGCCGCTGCCGCTGAGCTTGAAGCCGTTGCCACGGTCCAGGTTCGAAGGGTTTTGCTCGTAGGCGCCGATCTGCGCGTAGAGCTCGGGGGTGAGGTTGTATTTGACCCGCAGGGCCCACTGGCTGACCGGCCAGTTGTACCAGATGTCACCGGCCCAGTTACCTACCTGGGAGCCGCAGAAGGCCAGGTTCTGGAAGTCGCAGGGGAAGCTGTTGAAGTCTTCACCTTGACCGAAGCGGCCGAATTTCACATCCAGCGCGCCATCGAAATATTTCTGCTTGATCCACATCTGGGTCAGCCGCCAGGTCTGGCCACGGCCCCAGACTTCCTGGGCCGAGGTGAAGCCGCCGACCCGTGGATCGTTGATGCGGTCGTTGCTGATGTTGTCGCCGTGGCGCTGGGTGACGGTGAGCTGGAACTCGGCGTCGTGCCAGCCGAGGATCTTCTGCAGGTCCAGGTGCGTGCCGAGGGCGAACTGGCCGCTGTAGCGCGCCGTTTGGTCGTCGTCATAGCCGCCGTGCAGGTTGGCGCCCATTTCGCCGGTGTAACCGAGGGTGAAGTCGTAGCCGCGTTCAGCCAGCTCCGTGCGGGTGCCGCCCCAATCGCCGAGCATCCATGGCGAGTCGCTGGCGAACATCGCGGCGGCCTGGGCGCTGGGGGCGAGGCTGGCGATGGCCAGACCCGAAAACAGCGTCCGGGTGGCGGGGGAAAGGCGGAAACGATGAATCAGAGGCATGAGATAGCGCTATCTTTTGATTGTTGAAAAAACGGCAAGTGCGCCGGGTCCTGGGGATCGTCGGCGATAAGGCTTCTGGGGGATTGACTGAAGCGGTTCAGCTTGCGGCGGAGAGGATATAGCTGAATTTGTAAGAAAAAAAGTCAATTCAACAAGAGGGACCGTTGCTGGATTGGTAATAGTCCAGCAAGGTGGGAGCAGCTGTTGGTGGGAGCGGGCTTGCCCCGCGATGCGATCTGGCTGACAAACCGCAATCGCGGGGCAAGCCCGCTCCCACCGACAGCTTTCGTTTATCAGAAGGATGTACGCAGGCCTACCTCGACACTGCGCCCCGGCGCCGGCGCGATATCACGCAGGATGGAGCTGGCATAGCGCACGGTCTGGTCGGTGAGGTTCTCTCCGCGCACAAAGGCCAACCACTGGCTCTGACCGATATCAAAGCGATAGCCAAGGCTGGCGCTCAGGGTGGTATAGCCATCAGTACTGGTTTCATTGTCCGGTTTGCGATGCTGGGCGCTGGCGTGCTGCACATCAACCCGGGCCTGCCAGCGCTCCAGTTCCCACAGCAGGCCGCTGTTCAGGCGCAGCGGGGCAATGCGTGGCAGGTCTTCGCCGCTGTCCAGGTTCTTGGCCCGGGTGTAGTCGCCGGACAGTTCCAGGGCAAAGCTGCCCAAGCGGTTTTGCGTCAGCTGCCAGCGGTCCTGGGCCTCGAAGCCGTAGAAGCGCGCCCGCACACCTTTGTACAGGTACTCGGGCACGTCACCGGCGTGGTCATGATCGTGATCATGGTCGTGGGCTTCATCGCCATGGTCATGATCGTGGTCATGGCCTTCGCGCATATTGCCGCTGGCCAGCAGGCCGATGTAGTTGCGGAAATGGCTGTAGAACACCCCGACGCTGCCTTTGTGCACGCCGTTGTCGAAGCGCAGGGCCAGGTCGCTGGAAATCGCTTTCTCTTTGCTCAGGTTCGGATCGCCGACTTCAAACGTGCCGGTGGCGACGTGGGCGCCATTGGCATACAGCTCGTAGAAGGTCGGTGCGCGTTCGGTGTAGCCCAGGGTCGCGGCCAGCGACCAGATCGGCGTCAGCGTATAGACCGCGCCGGATGACAGGCTGGCGGCGGTGAAACTGCTGGCGCTGTCGGCCTGGGCGAATCGCTCGCTGCCCTGGCTGTCGGGATCGATCCGGGTGTGTTCCAGGCGACCACCCAGGCTCAGGTTGAGACGCTCGCTGGCTTGCCATTGTTCGAGCATGAACAGCGCCAGGCTATTGGTATCGCTCTGCGGGACGAAGGCCTCCTCACCGAGGGCGGAAAACTCGTTGCGACTGACCTGGGCGCCAATCACGCCTTCCACCGGCCCCCAGGGCTGATGCCGGGCTTCGACCCGTGCTTCGTAACCCTTGTTCTTGAAGGTGGTGTGCACTTCGCCGCCTTCCATTTCCCGATGCTGGTAATCGGTGTAGCCGACGTCGAACTTCAGTGCGCTGAAGGGGCCATCGAGATCGCGCAGCTCGGAGGCGAAACCGTAGTGATCCTGTTGCATGTCCAGGCGCACGCCGGGTTCGGCCACCGAGCCATAGTTCGAGTCGTAGCGGCTGTAGGACAGGCCGGTGTAGCCGTGATCCCAATGATAGGAACCGCCGACGGCACCGCCATCCTGGCGGCCGTCGCTGTTTTCCAGGCGATGCTTGCTGCCCGGTTCATCGGCGTCGCGGACCTTGGAACTGCGGGCGTAGCCAGGGATGCGCAGGTCGTTGAATTGCCGGCTGTTGGCGTCCAGGTGCAAGGCAAAGCGGCCATCGCCGGCTTCCAGCTTGCCGGCGCTGCTGCGTGTGGTGTCGGCGCCGCCGTAGCGCAACTCGCCAGCGCCATGAATGCCGTCGACGGGGTCGGTGGGGATGCGGTTGTCGAAGCTGTTGACCACGCCACCAATGGCGTTGCCACCGTAGAGCAGGGCGGCCGGGCCGCGGACGATCTCGATGCGATCTACGGTGGCCGGGTCCAGCGGTACGGCGTGATCGTAGGACAACGATGAGGCGTCCAGAGCGCCGACGCCATTGCGCAGAATGCGAATGCGATCGCCGTCCAGGCCACGGATCACCGGACGGCTGGCGCCGGGACCGAACCAGGTCGAGGCGACGCCGGGCTGGTTGTTCAGGGTCTGGCCGAGACTGCCTTTTTGTTGCAGGGCCAGCGCGTCACCTTCGAGTACGGTGGTGGGCGCGGCCAGTTCGCTGTTGCCCAGCGGGTTGGCGGTGATGACCTGGGGCTGCAACTCCACGGCCTGGCTCAGTGGTGATGCGAGCCAAAGGGCAGCAGTGAAAGGGGAGAGTCGAAGGGGCAAGCGACGCATGGGCGGCGGGGTTCCTTGGCAGGGTAATGATATTGATACAGTATAACATTACCATTTGTCGTGCCGCTGCGCCTACTACAGCTGCGCTAGAATGTTTGTAGCCAGCCCACCCCTGGGCTAAGGTGCGCACCTTTGATTCGCTGGAGCACAGGCATGACCACCGCCAACCCCAATCCGCTGCATGGCGTGACCCTGGAGCAGATCCTCACCGCACTGGTAGAGCACTACCAATGGCAAGGGCTGGCCGAGCGTATAGATATCCGCTGCTTCAAGAGTGATCCGAGCATCAAGTCGAGCCTGACTTTCCTGCGCCGCACCCCCTGGGCCCGGGAGAAAGTCGAGCGTCTGTACCTGAAGCTGCAGCGCGGCCGCTGACCTCATGGTCCGGCGCGAGGTCGTGATCGGCCTGGCCGCCTGCCTGGGCTGGAGCGCGCTGGCGATCCAGCTGTACCTGGTGCTGTGGGTGCGCTGGCAGGAGCAGGCCAGCCTGATCGGCGGCCTGGTGAACTTCTTCAGCTATTTCACCGTGCTGAGCAATACCCTGGTCGCCGTGGTGCTCAGCCAGGCGGCATTCGGCTGCGAGTCTGCGGCGCGGCGCTGGTTTCTCGGCCCGGCAGTCAGTTCGGGTATTGCCGTCAGTATTGTCCTGGTCGGTCTGGCCTATAGCCTGTTGTTGCGCCATCTGTGGCAACCGCAGGGCTGGCAGTGGCTGGCCGATGAGCTGCTGCACGATGTCATGCCGTTGCTGTTCGTCAGTTATTGGTGGTGCTGCGTGGAGAAAGGCAGCCTGCGCCTCAGGCATCTGTTGGCCTGGTTGCTGTATCCGGCGGGGTATTTTGCTTATGCGCTGCTGCGCGGAGAGTCGATAGGGGTCTATCCCTATCCGTTCATCGATGTCGCAAGCCTCGGCTATGGGCAGGTGCTGCTCAATGCCTTGGCGATCCTGTTCGGCTTCATTGCCATCGGCCTGTTGATACTGGGCCTGGATCATTGGCAGGGCGGGCGCCTGGCCAAGGCCAGGACGCAACCCTGATAGTGCCGGTTATTCGTCGTCGTGCGGGTCGAGGCGCCAGTAGGCGGCGGCCTTGATCAGGTTTTCATTGACGCCTTTTTCGTCGATCAACAGGCGCTTGGTCTTGCGGGTCAGGGCTTTTTCCAGGGCAACCCACGCGTAAAGCTGACCTTCAGGCAGGGTCAGATCCTTCACCACGTCCTGCAGATCCTGCTGGTGCCGCTGGACCCAGATCACTTGCAATTGGGCCTGGCTCACCAGGGCCTGTTGTTCCTCGGCGTTTTCGATCTCGATGACCGCCAACACCTTGCGCGTGGCCGGCAGTTCTTCCAGGCGCCGGGCAATGGCCGGGATCGCGGTTTCATCGCCGATCAGCAAATAGCTGTCGAAGATGTCCGGAACCACCATTGAACTGCGCGGGCCGGCAATGTTCAGCACCTGGCCGACCTCTGCCTGGGCTGCCCAGGTCGACGCAGGGCCGTCGCCGTGCAGGACGAAATCGATATCCAGCTCACCGGCTACCAGATCGATACGCCGTGGGGTGTATTCACGCATGGTCGGGCGCAGGCCGTCGCGACTGAAGTCGAGGTTGTCCAGCGCTGCCTGTTCTTCTGCCGAACAGGCGAACATCAGTTTGACGTGATCGTCGCTGCCGACACTGGTGAAGCCTTGCAGTTGCGCTCCGCCCAAGGTGATGCGGCGCATGCGCGGGGTCAGTTCGGTGACCCGCAGTACGTCCAGGCGGCGGTGTTTGATCTCATGATTGACGCGATGAATCGCGTTGTTTTCGCTGGCACTCATTCGGTTTTCTCCGTGCTTGTCGCAGCGGGCCCTGCGACGATGGCTTTGGCGGTGTTGTTGAGCAGGGTGCGCACCCGATCGATTTCTTCCGGATTCCAGCGGCCACTGTGCATCTGCAGGGCATGGCGCAGGTTGTGCACCGCTTCGTGGATCTCTGGCGGCCGGTCGTGTCCGTACAGCGAGCGTTTACTGACTTCGATGCGCATGCGCACGCCGTCCAGGGCGATGGCTTGCTCGGCCAGCGAATCAAGGCCTGCAGCGGTGACGCTGTAGAGCTTCTTGCTGCCGTGCACCTCGCCGACGATCAGCTCGCTTTCTTCCAGGAATGTCAGGGTCGGATAGATGACGCCCGGGCTTGGGCTGTAGTTGCCGCCGAACAGGCTTTCGATCTGGCGGATCAGGTCATAGCCGTGGCAGGGCTGCTCGGCCAGCATCGACAGCAGCAGCAGTCTCAGGTCGCCAGGGGCAAAGACCCGTGGTCCGCGGTCGCCGCGCTCACGGCTGTGGCGACGTTCAAATCCGTCATGGCGTTCGCCATGTTCGCGGTGGGGGTGATGTTCACGCATGGAGGGCTCCGTTTGCGTTAGATGTATCTTTAGATACTACTCAAGATATATCTTAAAGCAAGCATGAGAGTGAGAATATTTCTCATCAGAAGGGAGCAGGAGATGAACGGTATCGCTGGCAAAGCAACGCCCTGGCATGTGTCAGCTGCCTGGGCGTTGCTGCAAAGGGCTACTGTCGCGCTACTTGTTGTGGGGCCTTGCACAGGGTGTGGCTACCGGGTTGCAGGTACGGGGTGAGGATCGGGGCCATGCCCTTGAGTACCTGCACCGGCAGGGCCGAGGTGAACTTGAAGGACTCGGCGGCACGCCCGGGGACGAACGCGGTGAGGGTGCCGAAGTGGTTGTCGCCAAGGAAGAACACAAAGGTTGCCGTGCGGTTGATCGCTTTTGAGCCAAGCAGGCGGCCACCGGCTCCCCAGCTTTCGAGCCGGTTGTCGCCAGTGCCGGTCTTGCCGCCCATGACCATCGGCGTGCCGTCATTGAGTTTGAAGCTGCCGGACACCCGCCGTGCGGTACCGGCATCGACCACTTGCGAAAGGGCCCCGCGCAAGGCGCGGGCGACTTCCACCGAGAGCACCCGCTGGCCGAGGTCCGGGTCACCTGCCAGGCGTGTTTCATACGGGGTGTCGGCGGCAAAGTGCAGGGTATCGATGCGCAGGGTCGGCAGGCGGATACCATCGTTCTGGATGATGCCGATCAGCTCGGCCAGGGCTGCCGGGCGGTCGCCGGAGCTGCCGATGGCAGTGGCCAGCGAGGGCACCAGGTGATCGAAGGGATAGCCGACCCGTTTCCAGCGCTGATGGATATCGAGGAACGCTTCGATTTCCACCAGGGTACGAATACGGCTGTCACGCGCGCCTTTGTGCCGGCTCTTGAACAGCCAGCTGTAGACTTCCTGACGCTCGAATTGGCTGGCCTGTGTCGCATCCTGGAAGCTGGCATTGGGGTTGTTGAGCAAGTAGCCCAGCAGCCACAGGTCCAGAGGGTGAACCTTGGCGACAAAGCCTTGGTCGGGCAGATCGAATTTGCCGGGACCGTAGGCGTAGTACAGGTTATCCAGTCGCTCATCGGTCAGGATGTCTTGCTTGGTGGGCTTGCGCTTGGTGTCCTGCAGATCCTTTTTCACGTGGGCACGAACAAAGGCGTTGAAGGTGGCCTGGTCTGCTTCGGGGAACAGGTAGCGGTGGACGGCGGCCAGGCGGATCGGGGTGATGCGCAGACTGTCGAGAAAGGTGTCCAGGCGCTGTTGCGAGGTTTTGCGCTGGTACTTTTTCCAGAACCTGCGCAGATAGTCGGTGCCTTCTTTGTCGGCAAAGCGCGCCAGATACTCCTGGCGGCGTGGCTCGGCATCGTCCTTGAGCAAGCTGATGCTGCTGCCTGGCGTCTGGTAGGTGCTATAGCGCACCAGGTCACGCATCAAACGGATAAACGGCAGGTTGATCGACTCGCGCAGGGCGTCTTTGAGTGTGGGAATCCGGTTGTTGTCTTCTTTGCGGAAGTTATTGAACACATGCATGCCGCCACCGGTGAAGAAGGCTTCACCGGGGCTGGCCGAATACTTGCGATTGAGCGCGGCATCGAGCATCGCGGTGATGTTGCGGTCCTTGTTCTGGATCAGGTAGTCGAGGGCCCAGCGGGTGATGAAGTCCAGTTCGGCGACCTCGACCTTCTTCAGATCGGCGGCGGGGGTATTGGCGTACTTGTCATGCAGTTCGGCGATGATTTCCAGGTAACTGGTCAGCACCCGCAGCTTGGCGGTGGAACCTAGCTCCAGCTTGCTGCCTTCGTTGATGTCGAACGGCTGGTCGGTACTGTCCGTTTGCACCCGCACGCGCGAACCGTTGGCGGTGCGTTCAAGCAGGGTAAAGCTGTAGCGCACCTGGGTGGTGCTGGTCGGGGTCAGCAGGCGTTCGCCAAACAGGCCGAGCTTCTCGGCGATGGCTGGATCGGCAAGGTCCTTGAGGTACTGGCTGACCTGGCCTTGCAGGTCGGATTGCAAGGTGCTGGTGGCCGACAGGTCGAGGCGGTCCAGGTCGTACAGCGGCCGGGCCAGGGCCAGGGACAGACGACTGCGGGCAACGCTGATGCCCTTGTTGGTGACGATCGGCTGGATGGTCGGTTGTGCTACCCAGTCGCGGTAGGTCGCCTTGCTGGCCAGCGCGGCGTCGGCCAGCGGCCGGTCGACGATATTGGCGGCGGCCAGAATCCGGATGTGACTGTCGGTCAGCTCGGACAGCTCGTTGCGGCCCTTGGACAGAAAGTGTGAGGGACGGCGCTGGGCAATCATCAGTGACAGTACCTGACGCAGGGCCAGACCGCGTGCAGCCATGCTTGCAGGGTCGGTCTCGGTCGAGGCCAGGGCCTGGTTGACCTGGGCGAAGTCGGCGCCGTACCAGACCCGCAAGCCCTCGGCCATGCCATGCACTTCACCATGCCCGGGCACCGCCGACAGCGGTACGCTGTTGAGGTAGTCGCGCACGATACGCTGGCGTGCTTCGAGGGTTTGCGGGCCGCCCTGATAGGCGCGCACGCTGGCGGAAATCATCTGGCGGATTTTCTCGCTGCCGGAGACGGTCAGGCCGTCAGGCGAGTGGCGGTATTTCTCCAGTTGGGTGGCCAGGGTGCTGCCACCGGCGGACTGGCCGGGCAGGGCCAGGTACTTGGCGACCTGGCTGTAGGCCGCCTTGGCAAAGCGTGGCCAGTCCACGGCCGGGTTGGCGTTGGGGTCGTTGGGGTCGAGCAGGTCGCGGTTCTCGATGAATAGCAGGCTGTTGACGATGACCGGCGGGATGGCGTCGAAGTCCGGGTACAGGTACTGCGGGTAGTGGTACTGGTAAAGCACATCGCCCTTGCAGTCGGTGATCGACAGCCCGGTCTGGATCTTTTCTTTATAGGGCACGAAAAAACCGTGCTCGGTGTAGTCCATCAACGATGGGGAAAAGTGCACCTGCTCGCTGATTACATAATCACGTTTGAGCAAGCGTGGCAGGAACTCCCCCAGGGCGCTGTAGCCCAGGCGTTTGTCGAAGGGCCCGTCACCCGGATAAATGATCGCATCGCTGGGCCCCGGCTGCAGGGAGTAGGTCAGGGTCGAGGCGAGTTGGCTGAGCTCGCGTGATTGCAGGCGCGAGGTGTGCAATTCATTGGCGATGGCCATTCCCAGCGCAATCAGGGCGAGCAGCAGCACCAGCCAGACCAGCCGCCACCACAGGTGACGCTGGCGAGGGCTTTTTGGCAAAGGCGATTCTTCAAGGGATTCAGAGGGAGTTTCCTTACTCGTTGGTTCCGATTGCCACAATGCGCCCATAGTGTTCAGCCCGGCTACGTATTTTCGTCTCGCTTGCCTGAAGCTTAGTCGGTGAGCGGGTTTGGTGAAAAATTTGTAAGTCCTGTAAGGCTGTTCCTAAAAAGGGTACGACCTGCGCCTTTGGTGGAGGTTGTAATGCCCCGTTTTGGTGCTATGTTAGCCGCCCTGTTTGTCACCCTGGAGAAAACACGGGGAATGCCCCTCCGTGGATGCGGTTTTTGCCGAGTGTTCTCGCCAAATATCCTGCTCTTTATAGTGAAATGCCCTGCAGGGGCCTTTCTATACTGCTCGCCCCTTTCGCTTTGCCGGTTTATTGCGTGCCGGTAGGCGGGACCGCTCACAAGGTGGTGCCCGGCAAGACAGTGTATCCAGCCTATCGGCGGTACCAGGTCTGCACGAAGGGTCTATATCCAATAACAAAATGAGGTTGTATTTCTATGCCAGTCGGCAACCATCCTTCTCATGGTGAGACCGCCCAGGGCGGCCCACTCAAGCGAGAACTCGGCGAGCGACATATTCGCCTGATGGCGCTGGGCGCCTGTATCGGTGTCGGCCTGTTTCTGGGCTCGGCCAAGGCCATTGAAATGGCCGGCCCGGCAATCATGCTGTCGTACATCATTGGTGGCCTGGCGATCCTGGTGATCATGCGTGCCCTCGGTGAAATGGCCGTGCACAACCCGGTCGCAGGCTCCTTCAGCCGTTACGCTCAAGACTACCTCGGCCCGCTGGCGGGCTTCCTGACCGGCTGGAACTACTGGTTCCTGTGGCTGGTGACGTGCGTCGCAGAGATCACCGCGGTGGCCATTTACATGGGCATCTGGTTCCCCGACGTACCGCGCTGGATCTGGGCCCTGGCGGCGCTGGGCAGCATGGGGGCGATCAACCTGATCGCGGTCAAGGCCTTCGGTGAGTTCGAGTTCTGGTTTGCCCTGATCAAGATCGTCACCATTATTGCCATGGTTCTCGGCGGCATCGGCGTCATTGCCTTTGGCTTCGGCAACGACGGCGTGGCAGTGGGTATTTCCAACCTGTGGAGCAACGGCGGTTTCATGCCCAATGGCGTGACCGGGGTATTGATGTCGCTGCAGATGGTGATGTTCGCCTACCTGGGCGTGGAAATGATCGGCCTGACCGCCGGTGAAGCGCGCAACCCGCAAAAGACCATTCCCCAAGCCATCGGCTCGGTGTTCTGGCGCATCCTGCTGTTCTATGTCGGTGCTTTGTTCGTGATCCTGTCGATCTACCCGTGGAACGAGATCGGCAGCCAGGGCAGCCCGTTTGTGATGACCTTCGAGCGTCTGGGTATCAAGACTGCCGCCGGTATCATCAACTTCGTGGTGATCACTGCGGCGCTGTCGTCGTGCAACGGCGGTATCTTCAGTACCGGGCGCATGCTCTACAGCCTGGCGCAGAACGGTCAGGCTCCAGCCACCTTCGCACGTACTTCGAGCAATGGCGTACCGCGTAATGCCTTGCTGCTGTCGATCGCCGCGTTGCTGCTGGGCGTACTGGCCAACTACCTGGTGCCGGAGAAAGTCTTCGTCTGGGTAACCGCCATCGCCACCTTCGGGGCGATCTGGACCTGGGTGATGATCCTGCTGGCGCAGCTGAAATTCCGTGCTGGCCTGAGCGAAACTGAACGTGCGGCACTGAAATACCGCATGTGGCTGTGGCCGCTGAGCTCCTACCTGGCGCTGGCGTTCCTGATCCTGGTGGTTGGCCTGATGGCTTACTTCGAGGAGACCCGCGTGGCGCTGTACATCGGCCCGGCGTTCCTGGTGATGCTGACCGTGCTGTATTACGTGTTCAAACTGTCGCCTAAAGCTGACAACGTGCAGCTGGCGCGTTCCGCGTCGTGATGTAGAAACATCGCGGGGCAAGTCGAGACGACTCGATTTGCCCCGCGATGAGACCTCAGGCCGCCGTCATTTGCACCGGCCGTCCCAAGCGCTTGTTCAGATCAAGCCAAGCCGCCAGTAGCGCCATCAACCCCACCCCCACCAGCGCGGTCAGCACCTGCATTGACCAGTGCTCATCCGCAAGGGCATTGACCATGTCCGCCAAGGGCGCGAGCAATACGCCCAAGCAGAACACTTCCAGCGAATAGCGCCCCATGCGACAGGTTTGCCCGGCCAGCCAGTTTTGCGTCCAGCGGCTGCCAGGCAGCAGTTTGGCGGTAACGTAGGCCAGCGCCAGGAAGTGCAGCAAGCGCGGCGGCGACAGGTCGGTCTTGCTGATGGGGTACAGCAGCTCGCTGATTGCTGCCGGCATCAGGGCATCGTGAATCTCTGGCCAGCGCCAGGACACCGTGATCAGCCCCGCCAGCAGCGAATAGACGGCCGCCGCCAGAAACAGCGGTTGGCGAAGCAGCGGCGGAGTTTGCATTGCACGTCGCCGCTGCCCGTGTATCGCCGCCGCGCCACCGAGCACGAACAGAAACTGCCAGGTGACCGGATTGAAGTACCAGACACCGTCGGAAAAATTCGCCAGATTCCAGCCTAGTTTCGGCGCCATCAGGTACACCGCCATCGATACGCCGACCACCGCCCAGGTATGGCGCAGCAACAGTGGCAGGGCTATGGCCAGCCCCGCCAACAGCACGATGTACAGCGGCAGCGGATCCATCAGGTTGGGCTTGAAGCGCAACAGCAGTTCATCGGTCAGCGCTTGCTGGGGATTGGTGATGAAATGCGTCAGGCCCATTTCCTCGACCAGGTCGCGGGTTTGCACATGGCTGTTGGCGTAGAAGACGATGCCCATCAGCATCGCCAGCAGGAAGATATGCACCACATACAGCACCCAGGTACGTCTGAGAATCTTCACACAGGCAATCAGGTAGCCATCGCGTTGCAGGACTTTGCCGTAGGCCAGTACCGCCGCGTAACCGGCAAGAAAGACGAAAACCTCCGCAGCATCGCTGAAGCCGATGTTGCGCAGGGTGATCTGGCCCAGAGGGTTGTGCGGGATGTGATCCCAGAAGATGAAGATCAGCGCCAGGCCCCGAAAGAAATCGATGCGCGGGTCGCGTCCGTTAAACATGGCAGCGGGCTCTTGAACAGTTGATTTAATAGTGACAGGCCGGCGTGGGAATTCTCTTGTGCCACACGTCGGGCGGGGGGCAGGGTGGCGGTATTGGCAAGCAATTGCAAAAGTTGCGTATTACTTGATGTCTCAATACCGCGCAGATCCTCAGGCGACTGCCAGGTCCTGGGGTTCAAAGCTGTCCGCCCGGGCCATTTGCCACATCCGCGAATAGAACTCGCCGTTGATTTCGCCGTTGAGCAGTTCGCCCGGCTTGAGGAACACATGCATCTGCGAGAACAGCTTGATCTCGGTGGCCGAGACCCGGCGTACCAGATGTTTGGCCTCCAGTTGCGACGGGTGATCAAGACCTGCCGCCGCAAGCATTTCAGCTAGGGCCTTGAGGGTGCTGTGGTGAAAGTTGAACACCCGCTGGGCCTTGTCCGGCACCACCAGGGCACGCTGGCGCAGGGCGTCCTGGGTGGCGACGCCGGTAGGGCATTTGTTGGTATGGCAGCTCTGCGACTGGATGCAGCCGATGGCAAACATGAAGCCACGTGCCGAGTTGGCCCAGTCGGCGCCGATGGCCAGCACGCTGGCGATGTCGAAGGCGCTGACGATCTTGCCGCTGGCCCCCAGTTTGATCTTGTCGCGCAGATTCAGTCCGACCAGGGTGTTATGCACGAACAGCAGGCCTTCTCGCAGCGGCACGCCGATATGGTCGGTGAACTCCACTGGTGCTGCGCCGGTACCGCCTTCCTTGCCGTCGACGACGATGAAGTCCGGCAGGATTCCGGTTTCCAGCATGGCCTTGGCAATCCCCATGAATTCCCAGGGATGGCCCAGGCAGAACTTGAAACCTACCGGCTTACCGCCGGACAGCTCGCGCAGTTGGGCAATGAACTGCATCATTTCGATCGGCGTGGAAAAGGCGCTGTGGCGTGAAGGCGAAATGCAGTCTTCGCCCATCATCACCCCACGGGTCTCGGCGATCTCGCGGGTTACCTTGTGCTTGGGCAGGATGCCGCCGTGGCCGGGTTTGGCGCCCTGGCTCATTTTGATCTCGATCATCCGCACTTGCGGGCTGCGGGCCTGCTCGGCGAAGCGCTCGGGGTCGAAGCGGCCGTCCGCGGTGCGACAGCCGAAGTAACCACTGCCCAGCTCCCAGGTCAGGTCGCCGCCGTGCTCGCGGTGGTAAGGGCTGATGCTGCCTTCGCCGGTGTCGTGGGCGAAATTACCCAGCTTGGCGCCCTGGTTCAGGGCGCGGATGGCATTGGCGCTGAGTGAGCCGAAGCTCATTGCCGAAATATTGAACACCGAGGCCGAGTAAGGCTGGGTGCATTGCGGGCCACCCACGATCACCCGAAAACTCGCCGGGTCGCTCAAGGGCGCGGGGCGCATGGAATGGCCGATGAATTCGAAGCCGGACTGGTAGACATCGATCAAGGTGCCGAAGGGTTTGTCGGACGCTTCGTTCTTGGCCCGGGCGTAAACCAGCGAACGCTGGGCGCGGGAGAAGGGCAGGGCATCGCTGTCGGCTTCGAGCAGATACTGGCGGATTTCCGGACGAATGCCTTCGACCAGGTAGCGGATGTTGCCCAGGATCGGGTAGTTGCGCCGCACCGCGTGGCGGCTTTGCAGCAGATCGAACACGCCGATCAGGCTGAGCACGGCGGTGGTCAGGGTGAACGGCCAGAGCCATTCATGGTGCAGGAAAGGCAGGCTCACCAAGGTGAACAGGACACAAGCGGCGAAAAAGGCGTAGCGGCTGAGTAGTGACAGGCTCATACGGGTTCCTTGCGATGAAACGGTCAGGCTCAGGGCCTGGACAAACTTCGACCTTAGCCCGGTTGGCCGCGCTAGCGCCAGCCTGCAAACATGAAGGTTTACCCCTTGCCTGCTGGAGTGAAAATCATTCGCGCAAGCGTGTTCAGCACTGGCGTCCTGGCTCGCGTATCAGGCGCTCGCGCAGTTCGCCTTGCTGCGCCAGTTCCACCTCAAGGAGTAGCTGCACGTTGCCGGCAATCAGCGTGGCGACCGGCAGGCCATCCCGAAACAGCAGCCGATTGCCGCTCAGCGCTGGCACCTTGTTGCCCGGTAGCAGGGTGCCGATCAGGTTCAACGGATCGCTGGCACTGATGGCGACCAGTTCGCCGTTCACGGGGCGCCTGCGAACTTCGCGCAACAGCGCCACGGCTTCGGGCAGGGCGAACTGTTCGCCTGCCAGGCCGCTGATGAACCGCCCGCCACGGATTTCGCCGCGGGCTTCCAGACGATGGTAGCAACGCAGCAGTTCGCGCCAGCTCGGCAGCCAGTCGGCCTCGCGCTCCAGCAGCCGCCAGCAGATCACACCGTAACGGCGCAACAGTGTGCGGGCGACGTGTTCCAGGCTGGGATCACGGTTATCGGCTGCCGGGGTTTTGCGCAGCAGCGCCCAGCGCCCGGCATCGTCCATGCCCCCGAACAGGGCGCCGCGACCACGACGATGGCTACGGTTCTGCCGCTTGCTCGCCGGGGTGATCAGCGCGCGCAGGCCAGCGAAGCTGTCGGCGCTGACCAGGCCTGCGGCCACCAGCTCCTGCAAGGCGTTTTCCAGTTCAGTGGGGAGCAAGTGGGCATCGCTGAGCAGTTCATCGAAAAACAACGCACCGTGCTCGCTCAGCGCCGTGTGCACCCGTTGCGCGCGCAGGCTCAGTTTGCTGCTGTCCAGGGCCGGACCGAATGTACGCCACAGGTTAAGTTGCGCGCGTGGCAGCAGCACCAGCGGTGTGCTGCGCAGGGTGGTGCTGGCTGCGCCGGGGGCCAGGCGTGCCCACACATGCTTGCCAGCGCGGCAGCTCTCGTCCAGCCAGCGCGGGCTGTAGTCGCTGATCCGGCTGGGCAGCAGATCGCTCTCCCAGGCGGTGGCCGCTGCCGGATAGCCCTCGAACTTGCCCAGCACTTCGCTCAGCGCTGCCGGACCTTGCAGGTGAGTGCCCGGTGCGAGGTGCTGCCAGTCGAACAGAAAACGCATGAAATCCTGCAGGCTGACCGGCTCGATCTCGCGCCGCAGGCGTTTGACCGTGTAGCGATGGATGCGCGCCAGCAGGTGGCGCTCGCACCATTGCAGGCTCTGTTGGCCCGGACAGAAATAGCCGCGCATCACATAGCCTTCTGCCTCAAGCCGCACCAGCGCTTGTTCGAGATCACCGGTGGACAAGTGCAAAGGCCCGGCGATCTGCTCCAGTGTCAGCGGACCGAAACCGCTCAGACGCGCGCGCAGCACCTCCACCAGCGCGGTTTCGCGCTCGATCGGCTGGTCGAATCCGGCAAGCGCCGCTAGGTCCGGTGTCATCTGTGCAGTGGGATAGATTGCGCGCAGGAGCACCTGACGCTCGCGGGCCAGCCACAGGGACTGGTCTGCGTCGAGTTGCAGGCAGCAGGCCCGACCTGCTGCCCGTAGCTCCTCAAGCCACGCCAGCCAGCCGGGGTTGGCTGTCACTTCATCTTGGCTGATGCAGGCCAGGCTCATCAGTGTCTCGTGCATTTCATCGCCGCGCGCAGGCGATGGCCAGGCTTCGGCTTGCACTGCGCGAATGGCCTCACTATCCAGGGCGCCGAGGTCATCGCTGTTTTGCGCATCGCTCCAGCGTCGACTCTGTACCGCCTGGGTACGTCGTTCTTCCAGCGGTGCATCATCGAGAAAGGTGTAGGGCCGGGCGTTGAGAATCGCCGCGGCAAGTGGCGATGGCGCCGGCAGATCACGGCTGATCAGGCTGATCTGCCCTTGTTCAATACGCCGCAGCAAGGCCAGCCAGCCTTCACAGTCCATGGCTTGGTGCAGGCAGTCGTCGAGGGTCTGCTCGACCAGCGGGTGATCCGGGATCTGCCGTTCGCCGACGATGTTTTCCAGGCAGGCGATCTGGTCGGGGAACACCGCGGCAATCAGGTCTTCGCTTTTCATCCGCTGGATCTGCGGCGCTACCTTGCGTCCGCCGACAAAGCGCGGCAAGGCCAGCGCCACACCGGCATTCCAGCGCCAGCGCACGCCGAACAACGGCGCATCGAGCAAGGCCTGGATCAGTACCGATTCAGCGTTGTTGCTCGACAGATAGCGCCACACGTCGTCCAGCACAAAGCTGTGGCTGGTGGACAGCGACAGGACGATGGCATCTTCGCTGGCGGCGGCCTGCAGTTCGAAATTGAAGGTGCGGCAAAAGCGCTTGCGCAGGGCCAGGCCCCAGGCGCGATTGATGCGGCTGCCAAAGGAGCTGTGGATGATCAGCTGGGTGCCGCCGGAGGCGTCGAAGAAACGTTCCATGATCAGGGTTTGTTGTGAGGGCAGGGCCCCCAGTACCTGGCGGGTTCGGGCCAGATAGTCGAGCAGTTGTTCAGCGCTGCCTGGGTCAAGGCCGACCTCTTCCTGCAGCCAGCTGAGTGCGTCCTGCAATTGACCGGCAGATTCGTTCAGGCGTCGGTCGATCTCGCCTTGCAGGCGGGCGACCGCGAACGACAGTTCATCGCTGCGCCCCGGCGCTTCACCCAGCCAGAACGGGATGCTCGGTGGCAAGCCTTTGGCATCCTCGACGCGCACCTTGCCGCTTTCCACCCGCAGGATGCGGTAAGAGGTGTTGCCCAGCTGAAAGATGTCGCCGGCAATGCTCTCCACGGCAAAATCTTCATTGACGCTGCCGATGTTCAGCCCCTGGGGTTCAAGCAGCACTGCATAGTCGGCGTTGTCCGGGATGGTGCCGCCGCTGGTCAGAGCGGTCAGCTGACTACCGCGGCGCCCGCGCAGGCTGCTATTGACTGCATCGCGGTGCAGGTAGGCGCTACGCACACCCTGGCGGCCATTGAAGCCTTCGGCGAGCATGCGCAGCAGGGCCTGATAGTGCGCCTGATCCAGTTCGGCATAGGGCATGGCCTGTCTCAGGCAGTCGTACAGTGCTTGCTCCTGCCAGGGTTGGCAGCTGACTTCGGCAACGATCTGCTGGGCCAGGACATCCAGTGGCGCCCGGGGAATCTGCAGCAGATCCAGCTCGCCACGGCGCACACAGTCGAGCAGCGCCGCGCATTCGATCAGATCATCCCGAGACAGTGGAAACAGGCGGCCTTTGGGTGTGCCCTCGACCTGATGCCCGGCACGCCCGACCCGTTGCAGGAAGGCGGCGATGGAGCCGGGCGAGCCGATCTGGCAGACCAGTTCGACTTCACCGATATCGATCCCCAGTTCCAGCGAAGCTGTGGCCACCAGTACCTGTAGCTCGCCACGCTTGAGGCGCTGCTCGGCATCCAGGCGGTGCTCCTTGGCCAGGCTGCCGTGATGTGCGGCTACAGCCTGCGCGCCCAGGCGTTCGCTCAGGTGCCGGGGCAGGCGCTCGGCCAGACGGCGGGTATTGACGAATATCAGGGTGGTGCGGTGCTCGCGGGCCAGCACGGCCAGACGGTCATACACCAGGCCCCAGACATCGGTTGCCATGACCGCGTCCAGTGGCACGGGCGGCACTTCCAAGGCCAGGTCGCGGGTGCGGGCATGGCCGATGTCGACAATCGCGCAGTTCCGGCCCTTGCCGACCAGAAACTCGGCCACCCGTTTGACCGGGCGCTGGGTGGCCGACAGGCCAATACGGCGCAACGGTCGGCCACACAGCGCCTGCAAACGTTCAAGGCTGAGGGTCAGGTGGCTGCCGCGTTTGTTGCCGGCCAGGGCATGGATCTCGTCAACGATCACCGTGTGCACACTGGCCAGGCCCTGGCGTCCGGAGTCGGAGCCGAGCAGCACATACAGTGATTCGGGCGTGGTCACCAGAATATGCGGCGCCTGACGGCGCATGGCATTGCGTTCCTTTTGCGGGGTATCGCCGCTGCGTACTGCCGTGCGTATCGCCAGCGGCTCACTGCCCTGTTCAACCAATGCTTCATTGATACCCGCCAGCGGTGCCTGCAGGTTGATCTGGATATCGTTGGACAGTGCCTTGAGGGGCGAGACGTAGACCACCTGGGTCTGGTCGGGCAATTGGCCGCTGGCCAGGCCCTGTTCGAACAGTTCATCGAGGATTGCCAGAAAGGCGGTGAGGGTCTTGCCTGAACCTGTGGGGGCCGCCACCAGCAGCGAATGACCGCGGCGGATCAGCGGCCAGGCTTGCGCCTGAGCGGCGGTCACGGTCGGGAAGCGACGCTGGAACCAGGTACGCACCGCAGGGTGGAAAGCCGCCAGTTCCGGGTGGTTCAGGGCAGGTAGGTTCATGGGCTGTTTATGCGGCTAACGGCAGCGGCTTGCAAGGTACATTCGTCAGGCGGTGGGAGCGGGCTTGCCCCGCGATGCGATTTGACTAACAACATGCAATCGCGGGGCAAGCCCGCTCCCACCGGGTTGTCTGGCCATTCTCAACATGTGATCCTAGCGCGCTTTCTCAGCGACGAGTCCCCCATGAGCAAAACCATCCGCATCGCCGCCGCGCTCCTGCTCGATCCGCAAGGCCGCACCCTGCTGGTACGCAAACGCGGCACCCAGGCCTTCATGCAGCCTGGCGGCAAGATCGAGGCCGATGAGCAACCGGTCAGCGCCCTGGCCCGTGAGTTGTTCGAAGAGCTTGGTCTGCAGATCGATCCGCAAGACGCCGACTACCTCGGCCAGTTCAGCGCCCCGGCCGCCAACGAGCCGGGTTATGAGGTCCAGGCCGAGCTGTTTCAGGTGCACACTTCGATGCCCGTCGAGCCTGGCGCAGAGATCGAAGAGGTGGTCTGGGTCTCGGCCCGCAAGCAACTGACACTTGAGCTGGCACCGCTGACCCGGGACTTGATTCTGCCCCTGTACCGGCGTTTAACTAGCCAGCCTGTCTGATCTTCCATTTGCAAAGGAATGCCAATGATCCCCGCTCACGAATGGTTGCTGTTCACCGGTGCCGCTTTGTTGATGGTCCTGACCCCGGGGCCCAACATGATCTATCTGATTTCACGTTCGATCTGCCAGGGCCGCATGGCCGGGATCACCTCGCTGGTGGGCGTGGTCGCCGGTTTTCTGGTGCACATGACGGCCGCAGCGGTGGGCTTGACTGCCTTGTTCATGGCCGTGCCGCTGGGCTATGACCTGCTCAAGTGGGCAGGCGCCGCGTACCTGCTGTGGATGGCCTGGCAAGCAGTCAAACCCGGAGCGCGTTCGCCGTTCGAAGCCCGCGAGTTGAGCCCGGACTCCCCGGCCAAGCTGGTGATGATGGGCTTTCTGACCAGTGTGCTGAATCCCAAGGTAGCGATGTTCTACCTGTCGATCCTGCCGCAGTTCATCTCCCCGGAGCATGGCTCGTTGCTGGCCCAGAGCCTGATGCTGGGGCTGACCCAGATTTCCGTGAGCTTTTCGGTGAACCTGCTGATCGCCTTGTTCGCCGCCGGGCTGTCGGCCTGGTTCGTACGCTACCCGCTGTGGCTGATGGTGCAGCGTTATGTGATGGGCTTCGTCCTGGCCGGTCTTGCGCTGCGCCTGGTGCAGGAGCAGCGCAAACTGGCCTGAGGCTCAACGCACTGCGCTGACACCGTCAAGGGTGGAGAACGACGTGTCCTTGGCGGTCAGCAGGAAGTCGCGCATGTACGGCGCATCGAGCATATCGGTGCGCACTGCCGCATACAGCGTGGCGAACAGGCCTTTCTCGCCCAGACGTTTGCCCTTCACATAACCGCGTGAACTGTACTCATGCAGGGCCCAGTGCGGCATGCCGCAGACCCCGCGGCCGCTGGCCACCAACTGCATCATCATCACCGTCAGCTCCGCCGTGCGTACCTGTGCAGGTTCCACGTCGGCGGGTTCGAGGAAACGGGTGAAGATATCCAGGCGATCCCGTTCCACCGGGTAGGTGATCAGCGTCTCGCTGGCGATATCGTCCGGCACGATGTAGGGCTTGCTGGCCAACGGGTGCTGGTTGGCCACCGCGAGCATGGCTTCGTAGGTGAACAGCGGTACATAGGTCAGGCCCGCCAGCTCCAGCGGGTCGGAGGTCACCACCAGGTCCAGGTCACCGCGGGCCAGGGCCGGCAGCGGGGCAAAGGCGAAGCCTGAGGCCAGGTCCAGCTCGACCTCCGGCCAGGCGTCGCGGAACTGGTCGATGGTCGGCATCAGCCACTGGAAGCAGCTGTGGCATTCGATGGCCATGTGCAGGCGTCCGGCGGTACCACCGGCCAGGCGCGCGATGTCGCGTTCGGCGCCGCGCAGCAAGGGCAGGGTGGCATCGGCCAATTGCAGCAAACGCAGGCCGGCGCTGGTGAAGCGGATCGGCTTGGTCTTGCGCATGAACAGCTGCATCCCCAGGCGCTCTTCCAGTTCCTTGAACTGGTGGGACAGGGCCGACTGGGTCAGGTGCAGCCGTTCAGCGGCTTCAACCAGGCTGTCGGCTTCGCGCAGGGCGTGCAGGGTTTTCAGGTGGCGAATTTCCAGCACCAGGTGCTCCATGAGTAAATTTTGAGATCAACACGAATTTATTGAGTTTGTCTCATGTTGCCCTGTCTGTCGACAATAGCGCCATCTTTTACAGGGAGCACGATTGTCATGGCATTGGCCCACAACCTTGGTTTTCCGCGCATTGGCGCCGACCGCGAGCTGAAGAAAGCGCAAGAAGCCTACTGGAAGGGCGATATCGACCAGGCCGGTCTGCAGGCGGTGGGACGTGAGCTGCGTGCCCGTCACTGGCAACTGCAAAAGGATGCCGGCATCGATTTGCTGCCGGTCGGTGACTTTGCCTGGTACGACCAGGTCCTGAGCCACTCGCTGGCCTTCGGCGCGATTCCCGAGCGCTTCGCCAAGACCCTGGGCAGCAATGGCTTGCCGACCCTCGACACCTTGTTTGCCATGGCCCGCGGCGCTACCACCCACTGCTGCGGTGGCGAGCACGGCCAGGCGCAATATGCCCAGGAGCTGACCAAATGGTTCGACACCAACTATCACTACCTGGTGCCGGAGTTCAGCGCCGACCAGCGCTTTTTGCTTAGCTGGGAGCAGCTGTTCGACGAAGTCGCCGAAGCACAGGCCCTCGGCCACGCGGTCAAGCCGGTATTGATCGGGCCGTTGACCTACCTGTGGCTGGGCAAGGCCAAAGGCGGCGACTTCGACAAACTCGACCTGCTGGAACGCCTGCTGCCGGTCTACGGCGAAATCCTCAGCCGCCTGGCACGCCAGGGCGTGGAGTGGGTGCAGATCGATGAGCCGATCCTCGGCCTGGATTTGCCACAAGACTGGAAGAACGCTTTCGAGCGCGCCTACCACATCCTTCAGTACTCGCCGTTGAAGAAGCTGGTGGCGACCTACTTCAGTGGCCTGGAAGACAACCTCGGCCTGGCCGTCGGTCTGCCGGTGGACGGCCTGCACATTGATCTGGTGCGTGCACCGGAGCAGTTGCCGACGGTGCTCGACCGTCTACCCACTTACAAAGTGCTGTCCCTCGGTGTGGTCAACGGCCGCAACGTCTGGCGTTGTGATCTGGACCAGGCGCTGGAACAGTTGCAGCAAGCTAAACAACGTTTCGGCGCCAATCTCTGGGTTGCCGGTTCCTGCTCGCTGCTGCACAGCCCGGTGGACCTGGCGCGGGAAGACAAGCTCGATGCTGAACTGAAAAGCTGGCTGGCGTTCGCCGTGCAGAAGTGCGAAGAAATTGCCGTGCTGAGCAAAGCCCTGGAGGTACCTCACCTGCCTGGCGTGCAGAATGCGCTGGCCAACAGCCGCGCTGTACAGCTCAGTCGCAGCCAGTCGCCGCGTATCCACAAGCCTGAAGTGCAGGCGCGTCTGGCAGCGGTTACCGCCGCGGATAGCCAGCGCCAGTCGGCTTTTGCCCAACGCATCGAAGCCCAGCGTAAGCGCTTGCAGTTGCCGGCTTTCCCGACCACGACCATTGGCTCGTTCCCGCAGACCTCGGCGATCCGTCTGGCACGGCAGGCCTATAAGCAAGGCAAGCTATCGGCCAACGACTACACCGATGCGATGCACAGCGAGATCCGCCACGCCGTACAAGTGCAGGAGCGTCTGGGCCTGGACGTGCTGGTGCACGGCGAGGCTGAGCGCAACGACATGGTCGAGTACTTTGCCGAACAACTGGATGGCTACAGCTTCACCCGATTCGGCTGGGTGCAGAGCTACGGTTCGCGTTGCGTCAAACCGGCAATCATTTACGGTGACCTGAGCCGTCCGCAGCCGATGACCGTGGCCTGGATCGAGTATGCCCAGCGCCTGACCAGCAAGGTCATGAAAGGCATGCTGACCGGCCCTGTGACCATGCTGATGTGGTCGTTCCCCCGTGAAGACGTGTCGCGCAAGGTCCAGGCCGAGCAACTGGCCCTGGCCATTCGCGATGAAGTACAGGACCTGGAAGCGGCCGGCATCAAGATTGTGCAGATCGACGAAGCGGCGTTCCGCGAAGGTCTGCCGCTGCGCCGGGCGCAATGGCAGGCTTACCTGGACTGGGCGGTGGAGGCCTTCCGCCTGTGTTCCAGTGGCGTACGTGATGAAACCCAGATTCATACGCACATGTGCTACAGCGAGTTCAACGACGTGATCGAAGCCATTGCGGCGATGGATGCCGACGTCATCACCATCGAGACTTCGCGCTCGGACATGGAGCTGCTGGAGGCCTTCGAAGCCTTCGACTACCCCAACGATATCGGCCCGGGTGTGTATGACATCCACTCTCCGCGAGTGCCGGACACAGCGGAAATGGTCAAGTTGATGAGCAAGGCGGTCAAGCGGATCCCGGCCGAGCGCCTGTGGGTCAACCCAGACTGCGGCCTTAAGACCCGCGCCTGGCCGGAGACGGAAGCGGCACTGGTGAACATGGTGGCCGCCGCTCGACAATTGCGTAGCGAACTGGCGTGAACAATCGCGGGGCAAGCCCGCTCCCACTGTAGTCACATAGCCCCTGTGGGAGCGGGCTTGCCCCGCGAAAATGTTTCTTACCGCTCAGCGAGTGTCATCAAACGGTCACGGTTTTGTGGCAGCGCGCTCGCATGAAAGTCATCAGACTCCCGTTCTACTGGGGATTTTCATTCTGGTGTTTCTTTCATGCGGGCGTTTTTGTTTTTTCTGGCGCTGATCAGCGCTTTACCTACTTTTGCGGCGTCGCGTTGCGACGTCAACGTGCCCACCGAACACGTCGAGGTTGCGCAACTGAATCTGGCTTACCAGAGCATCGGTCGTGACTCGGATCCAGCTTTGTTATTGGTCATGGGCCTCGGTGGTCAGTTGATCCACTGGCCCGATGAAGTGCTGGTTGCCTTGTGCCAACAAGGTTTTCGGGTGATCCGCTACGACAACCGCGACGTCGGCCTGAGCCGTTGGCGCCAGGCACCGGCCAGCGCCAACCTGACCTACCAGGTGCTGCGTTACAAGCTCGGCCTGTCGGTGGCCGCACCCTATAGCCTCAACGACATGGCTGATGATGGCCTGGGGCTGATGGATGCCCTGCACGTCGAACGCTTCCATGTCCTCGGGGTGAGCATGGGCGGCATGATTGCCCAGCATATGGCGGCAGTGGCCCCGGAACGGGTCGAGAGCCTGACCTTGATCATGTCCAGTTCCGGCGCCCAGGGCTTGCCGGCACCTAGCCCGGCGTTGGTGCAGTTGCTGGCACGGCGTGAAGCACCGAACCGCGAAGCGGCGCTGGAGCAGCAGGCTGACCTGCTGGCAGCGCTGGGCAGTCCGCAGGTCGAGGACGATCGTCAGGCGCTATTGCAACAGGCCGCGCAATCTTATGACCGGGCCTTCAACCCAGAAGGAGTCGAGCGCCAGATCATGGCCATTCTCGCCGAGCCGAGCCGGGTCGAGCTGCTCAACAGCCTGCGCCTGCCGACGCTGGTGGTGCATGGCACTGCCGATCCGCTATTGCCGGTGATGCATGGCGTGCACCTGGCAGCGCACATCCAGGGTAGTCAGTTGAAATTGATTCCGGGCCTGGCCCATCGTTTTCAGGAGCAGTTCAAGGTGCCTTTGCTGGCGGCGGTGCTGCCTTATCTGAAAACCCAGCGGCTGGCAGACACTCATCTGGCGGTGTATTGATCGCGGGGCAAGCCCGCTCCCACCGGTGGGAGCGGGCTTGCCCCGCGATCGGGTTCAATGCAACTTCACCCACACACTGACCAACACAGTCGCGGCCACCAGCCACGCCACTGCCGCCAGCGCCAGTGACAGCTCCAGACGCATGCGGTCGACCAGTACATACAAGGCCGCCAGGTAGACAAAGTAGGGGATGATCGACCACATGCCGAACAGGATGGTGGTCTTCAGGTCCTCCAGTGATCGGCCTTTACCGACGATGTAGTGGGCAATCAGGGCGAAGGTCGGAAACAGCGGGACCAACCCGGCAATGTAGTAGTTACGGGTTTTCGCCAAGGCGGCAAGGATCACCACCACAGCCGCCCCCAGGCAGGCTTTGAGTATCAGGTCCACGGGCTTTCTCGCGTTATCGGCCGGTCAACCCAGGCCATACTTCTTCACTTTGTCGAACAGGGTGGTCTTGGCCATGCCCAGCTCCTGGCTGGCCTGGCTGAGGTTGCCGCCCGTGCGTTGCAGGGCATCGCTGAGCAGGTTGCGCTCGAAGGCCTCGACCGCCTCGGCAAAACCCAGGCCCTGATTGGCGCTGGCGCCGGCCTTCTTGAAGGCTGGCAGGCCCAGGGCGTAGCGTTCGGCAACGTTGCGCAGTTCACGCACGTTGCCCGGCCAGTCGTGAGCCATCAGGCGTGACAGGGTCTGACTGTCCAGTTGCGGGACTTCGCGGTCGAAGCGCAAGGACGACAGCTGCAGGAAGTGTTCGAACAGTTGCAGGATGTCTTCACGCCGTTCGCGCAACGGCGGCAGTTCCAGGGTGACCACGTTGAGGCGGTAGTACAGGTCGCTACGGAACTGCCCGCTCTGGCCGAGGGCGTCGAGGTCGGATTTGGTCGCGGCGATCACCCGGCAGTCCACGGCGATGCTCTGGTTCGAGCCGAGGCGCTCGAGGGTACGTTCCTGCAACACGCGCAGCAGTTTGATCTGCAGGTTGATCGGCATGCTTTCGACTTCGTCGAGAAACAGCGTGCCGCCATTGGCGTGCTCGATCTTGCCGATGCGGCGCTTGCCCGCGCCGGTAAAGGCGTTGGCTTCGTGGCCGAAGATTTCGCTTTCGAACAGGTTCTCAGGCAGCCCGCCGCAGTTCAAGGCGACAAAGGGCTGGCTCTGGCGGCGGCTGAAATCGTGCAGGCAGCGGGCGACCAGCTCTTTGCCGGTGCCGGTCTCGCCTTCGATCAGGACGTTGGCCGAGGTGTCGGCGACGTTGGCGATCAATTCACGCAGGTTCTGCATGGCCGGCGAACGCCCGATGATCCGGCCTTCCAGGGTGCTTTGCTCGGCCAGTTGGCGGCGCAAGGCGAACACCTCTCGCGACAGCCCGCGTTGTTCCAGGGCGCGGCGTACCACCTCGACCAGGCGCTCAGGGGCGAACGGCTTTTCCATGAAGTCGTAGGCGCCGTTGCGCATGGCACCGACGGCCATGTCGATATCGCCGTGGCCGGTGATCAGCACCACCGGCAGGCTGCTGTCGCGGGCCTTGAGCCGGCTCAGCAGCTCCAGGCCATCGATGCCGGGCAGGCGAATGTCGCTGACCACGATCCCGGCGAAATCATCACCGATGCGTTGCAAGGCTTCTTCGGCGCTGCCAACACCTTCACAGGCGATGTCTTCCAGCGCCAGGGCCTGCTGGCAGCCGAGCAGCACATGCGGGTCGTCTTCGACGATCAGGACGGTAAGGGGCGCTTGGTTCATAGGGACTCGGATTTTGTAGGGGCATTGGCCAGGGGCAGGGCGAGGACGAACGCCGTGCCGCCACTGGCAGGGTGTTCGACACTCAGGCTGCCCTTGGCAGCGGCGGCGAGGCTGGCGGACAGGGTCAGGCCCAGGCCCAGGCCATGCTCTCCCGGCTTGGTGGTGAAGAACGGTTCGAACAGGTGCTTGCGGGCTTCATCATCGATGCCATGGCCATTGTCGCGCACCCGCAGGCGATACTTGTCGCCTTGCCGCTCGCCTTCGAGCCACAGCTCGGGCAGTGGTTGTGCGGCCATGGCGTCGAGGGCGTTACCGATCAGGTTGACCAGGATCTGTTCCAGGCGGGTCTGATCGATCGCCAGTTGCTGGTCGTCGAACTGGTTGTTGAGTTTCAGGTGGCAGCCGGCGATCCGGTTGCTCAGTACTTGCAGGCTGGCATCCACCGCTTTGGCCAGCGAGGCCTGGCCGCTGTCGTCACCGCGTCGGGCAAAGGAGCGCAAGCTCGCGGTAATCCGGCCCATGCGGTCGATCAGGTCGTTCATGGTGCGCAGGTTGGTGCTGGCGGTTTCCAGGGCGCCGCGCTCGAGAAAGCGCACGGTATTACCCGACAGCGTACGCAACGCCGCCAGCGGTTGGTTCAGTTCATGGGCGATGCTGGTGGACATCTGACCGATGGCCGCAAGTTTTCCGGCCTGAACCAGTTCGTCCTGGGCATGGCGCAGGGTCTGCTCGGCTTGCCGGCGCTCACGGATCTGACCCTTGAGACGATCGTTGCTGGCACGCAAATCGGCGGTGCGCTCGGTGATCTTGCGCTCCAGCTGACTGTTGGCTTCTTCGAGTGCCTCGCGGGCGGCCAGGCGCGTGGCGATGACCTTGCGCCGCTCGTTCCAGGCGATCAGCACAATCGTCAGCAGAGCGAAGGCTACGGCGACCAGCACGCCCTGGATGATCGATTCACGGCGCAGGTCCTGCAGGGGCGTGAGCAGGGTGAAATGCCAAGGCGTGTCGCTCAGGCGCCGGGTCTGGGCCAGGTAGGCGACTTCGCGGCGGCCGTCGCCCAGTTCGGCATTGGCCGGGAAACTGAGCTTTTCGACGCCGTCGGCGAGCTTTTCCCGCGACAAGGGCTGCAGCTCGTTGAGCGGCCACCAGTAGTACTGCAGGCTGCGGGCCAGGCGTTCCTTGATTTCCGGGGTCAGCGGGCGCACCGACTTGAGTCGCCGCGCCGGATCGCTGGAGAGAATGATGATGCCATTCTCGTCGCTGACGAAGGCTTCCAGGCGTGCCCGTTGCCAGCGTTCTTCCATGTTTTCCAGGCGCACCTTGATCACCGCCACGCCAATGATCTTGCCGTGTTCTTCCAGGCCATGGGCCAGGTAGTAGCCCGGCTCGCCGGTGGTGCTGCCGATGCCATAGAAGCGACCCGGCTGGCCGCGTACGGCGTGCTGGAAATAGGCACGGAACGACAGGTCTTCACCGAGGAAACTGTCGACATCGCGCCAGTTGCTGGTGGCCTGGACCCGGCCAGTGGTATCGAGGACAAAGATCGCCCGGCTGCGGCTGCGCCGGTTCAGGCCTTCAAGGTATTCGTTGACCGTCTGGCGATGTTCGCCATCGGGTTCGGTCAGCAGGCTGGAGACACTGTTTTCCAGTTCCAGCAGGCTGGGCAGGTAGGTGTACTTGCTGATTTCGCTCTCGACGCCACGCGCGTGCAGCTCAAGCTGGCGCTCGCCGGATTCGCTCAAGGTGCGGATGCCGTTGTGCTCGCTGATCATGAAGCCGGCCACACCCAGACCGATCATCAGCAGGATGATCAAGGGTGGCATCAGCAGTTGGCGGATCAAACGGGGTTTCACGGCAAGGGCAGGCTTGGCTGGGCGAAAGAGCGTGGGATCGCATTTCATCACAGTGGCCTTGGTACGACCAGCATCCTCTGCCCGGCGCATGCAGGACAGAGGGTGCTGATCATCACCTCAGTGTTGCAGGATTTTGCTGAGGAAGTGCTGAGTGCGCTCATGGCGCGCGCTCGGGTCGCCGAAGAAGGCTTCCTTCTGGCAGTCCTCGATGATCTTGCCCTGGTCCATGAAAATGACCCGGTTGGCGACCTTGCGGGCAAAACCCATCTCGTGGGTTACGCACATCATGGTCATGCCTTCGTGAGCCAGTTCGACCATCACGTCCAGTACTTCGTTGACCATTTCCGGGTCGAGTGCCGAGGTCGGTTCGTCGAACAGCATGACGATCGGGTCCATCGACAGGGCGCGGGCGATGGCCACACGCTGCTGCTGGCCGCCGGAGAGCTGCCCCGGGTGCTTCTTGGCGTGAGCGCTGAGGCCTACGCGGTCGAGCAGGGCCAGGCCCTTCTTGGTGGCTTCGGCTTCGCTACGACCGAGTACCTTGCGCTGTGCAATGGTCAGGTTCTCGGTGATGGTCAGGTGCGGGAACAGCTCGAAGTGCTGGAACACCATGCCGACCCGCGAGCGCAGCTTGGGCAGGTTGGTTTTCGGATCGGCGATCGAGGTGCCGTCGACGACGATGTCACCCTTCTGGAAAGGCTCCAGGGCGTTGACGCACTTGATCAGGGTCGACTTGCCCGACCCGGACGGGCCGCAGACGACAACCACTTCGCCTTTCTTGACCTCGGTGTTGCAGTCGGTCAGAACCTGGAAGTCGCCGTACCACTTGTTGACGTTCTTGATGGAAATCATACGGTTATCCTTTTCTGCAGACGCTTGACCAGCCACGAAGCGGAGAAGCTGACGACGAAGTACACAGCACCAGCAAACACCAGGAACTCGTTGGAGCGTCCGATGATGTCGCCACTGGCACGTGCCGAGTTGAGGAAGTCGACCAGGCCGACGGTGTACACCAGCGAGGTGTCCTGGAACAGGATGATGCTCTGCTGCAGCAGCAGTGGGGTCATCTTGCGAAACGCCTGGGGCAGGATGATCAGGCGCATGGTCTGACCGTAGGTCATGCCCAGCGCCTGGGCAGCGCCCATCTGGCCCTTGGAGATCGACTGTACGCCAGCACGGACGATTTCGCAGAAGTAAGCCGCCTCGAACATCATGAAGGCCACGACGCAGGAGGTGAAGGCCCCGATCGGAGTATCTTCGCCGGTGATCCAGCGCAGCACGAACGGTACCGCCAGGTAGAACCAGGTGATCACCAGCAGCAGCGGGATGGAGCGGAAGTAGTTGACGTAAATACCGGCGATGTTTGCCAGCAACTTGTTCGACGACAGCCGCATCAAGGCCAGGATGGTGCCCAGCACGATACCGCCGACAACCCCCATGACCATCAGTTGCAGGGTCATGACCATGCCGTTCCACAGGCCCGGCAGGGCGGGAATGATTCCACTGAAGTCCATTATTTGCCCCCCACGGAGATCAGGCCGGGTACTGCGACTTTCTTCTCGACCATGCGCATCAACAGCATCAGGCCCATGTTCAGGGTGAAGTAGATCAGCGTTGCCAGGGTGAAGGCTTCAAACAGGTTGGCCGAAAATTCGGCGGTCTGCTTGGTTTGCGCCAGCAGTTCCATCAGGCCGATCAGCGAGGCCACCGAGGAGTTCTTGAACACGTTCAAAAATTCCGAGGTAAGGGGCGGAATGATGATCCGGTAGGCTTGCGGCAGCAGCACGTTCCAGTAGATCTGCGGCAGGCTGAAGCCCATGGCGCGAGCGGCGGCTTCCTGGCCGCGCGGCAGCGCCTGGATGCCGGTGCGCACTTGTTCGCAGACACGCGCAGCGGTAAACAGACCCAGGCAGATGACCACACTGATCAGTGCCGAGGTGGTTGGATTCAGGTCCTGTTTGAACCATTCCTGCAGGCCCTCAGGCAGCAGGTCGGGCACCAGGAAGTACCAGATGAACAGCTGCACCAGCAGCGGTACGTTACGAAACAGTTCCACGTAGCACGTGGCGATACCCGATACCACGCGGTTCGGGACAGTACGCATGACGCCGAGCACGGAGCCCAGCAGCAACGCGATGATCCAGGCGGCGACGGCAATGACGATGGTCCAGCCCAGACCGGTGATGTACCAGTCCAGATAGGTTTCGCTGCCAACGCCAGTGGACTTGAAGAATACGCCCCAGTCCCAGTTGTAATTCATCGGGATCTCCCCTCAGATCAGTTTTTCACGGGCACCTTCGAGCATCCGAGGGCGCAAGGCACCCTCGGATGAAAGGTTAGACACTAACTAGCTGGGGATCAGGACTTCTTTTCGTCTGCAGCTTTGTCGGTAGGATTGGCGATCAGCGCCTTGAGCTCGTCGCTCATCGGGAAGTTCAGGTTCAGGCCCTTAGGCGGGACTGGCTGATTGAACCACTTGTCGTAGATCTTGTTGATCTCGCCCGACTTGTAGAGGTCAACGATGGCCTTGTCGACTGCAGCCTTGAACGCAGGGTCATCTTTGCGGACCATGCAGCCGTAGATTTCATAGGACTGCGGCGTGCCGACGATTGCCCAGCCTTTCGGATCCTTGGCCTTGGCCATTTCGCCGGCGAGCAGCGCGTCGTCCATCATGAAGGCCACGGCGCGACCGGACTCGAGCATCTGGAAGGATTCGCCGTGGTCCTTGGCCGAGATGACGTTCATCTTCATCTGCTTGTCGGCGTTCATCGACTTGAGGATGCGCTCGGAGGTGGTACCGGCGGTGGTTACCACGTTCTTGCCGGCCAGGTCAGGGAAGTCCTTGTACTTGGCGTTTTCAGGCTTGCCGTCTTGTGCTTTGGTCAGCAGACGGGTGCCGACTTCAAAGATACCGACCGAGAAGGCCACTTGCTGCTGGCGCTCGACGTTGTTGGTGGTCGAACCGCATTCGACGTCAACGGTGCCGTTCTGTACCAGCGGAATACGGGTCTGGGAGGTGACCAGGTTGTATTTGACGTTCAGGTCTGGCTTGTTCAGGTCCTTTTTCAGGGACTCGACGATGGCCAGCTGGATGTCATGGGAGTAACCGACGGGTTTACCCGAAGCGTCGGCGATGTAGGAGAACGGGATAGAAGCGTCGCGGTGCCCCAGAGTAATGGTGCCCGAGTCGTTGATTTTCTTCAGAGTGCCGGTCAGCTCTGCGGCGGTGACTGGCATGCTGATCAAAGCGGCCGTGATGGCTGCGCCCAACAGGTGGGGAACGATACGCATCAAAATTTCCTCGACGTTGTTTTTTTTATGGAGCCGTTGGCGGGCTCTTTCGTTCAGCGAACACTGCAATGAAGCGTTGCGCATTCGGGTACTGAGTGTAGAGCATGAGTCGTGCCAAGCCCTGACTTTGATCATAACGCCGTGAAAAGACTGGGGATTAAACTTTTTTGACGCTTGCAGTTGCGACAGGTGCGTACGGAAATCCGAATGAACGGATGTTTTGCGTTCGGGAACCCGGCTACTCGACAGGTGTCTTCAGGGATTGACGTAATTACCACTTCGGGTGGGGTTCGGCGTGGTGTTCTGGCGCTTTCTCAATAATGAGCACACGCCATGACCTCAAAGCTGATCCCTGCAGATTCCATTGATGCCCTGATCGCCAAGCGCCTGCCTGCCTGGCTGAGCAGCGCCACGAGCGATCAGTTGCATGCCCTTCATCGTGCCTTGGGCAAGCAGCAAGCCAGTGAGCAACAACTGCACCAGCTGCTTGGCTCTATTCCGGCGCTGGACGACTTTGCCGCGCCACTGCTGGAAGCGGCCCTGCGCAGTAGCCATCGGCTGAGCACCGATGTGCGCACCAGCCGAGTGCGGGTGACGCAAGAGGTGTTCCTGCCTCCGGTTGTCATCAGTACACCTGCGCCAAAATACACCCGTATATCGTCGCAGCGGGTGCTGGCTGCGGCATTGCACAATTATACGGATGAGGAAACCCGGCCCCGGGCGTTCACTCAAGCGACGCTGCTCGACGCTTCAGGAACGCCGTTATCCATTGCGTTCGAAGATTTTGCCCGGCTGTGCCGGCAACTGGATGTAGGCGGTAAATACCAGGCAGTCTTGCGTGAGCATCTGGTGCCGACGGACTTGCCCGGTAGTGTGCCCGGTCAGGCCCGACGACGCATCGAGGACCTGTTGGAAGAAGCGCAACGTGCGCAGTTGGAAGTCACGGTGCGGCTGGCTGCGCTAAAAGGGCATATCGGCCCTCGCAGCTACCTGCAATTGCTGCCGGTCATCGCTCCCAAACCTGTTGTTCCGGCCGATTCCGCAGTGTTGACGTATCGCGAGCTGTTTGTATTGGGCGTACATATCAACGGCGTTGTGGTTGTGGAGACTCGCAAACCGATCGGTAATGCCTCTCTGCAAAGCCTCATCGTGTGGATCCCGGACGATCCGCAGCAACCGCTGCAGGAGCATGCATCATGGGAGGCCTTCTACCAGGTGTTGGGGTTACGTCTTCGCGCCCCGGACTATGCGGTTTTTTTCGCCCGCTTCATCAGCGAGCGGGATCGCGTTGCCTTTTCCACCACGTTGAACGGGTTGCTTGATTCCAGCGACGGCAAATTGCCGCTTGAACTCGATGGGCGTGATTTCGCCATCGAAGAACCCTTGTTTGCCTATCTGCGCCGATTGCGAATAGAAAAGATCCTCGACGACGCTCGCATAATGGCTGTGCCAACCGGCGATGAAGACGCCGAGTCGCGGCGTAAAAGGCTGGAAGGGTACGAGAATCTTGGCCTGACCTTATTGAACCTGGCGGGGTTGCTGGTCCCGGGGTTGGGAGAGGTGATGCTCGGAGTCGCGGTCCTGCAGGTCGCCAATGAAGTGTATGAGGGCTATCAGGATTGGCAGCTGGGGGATCGCCAGGCGGCATTGGCGCATATGTTCGGTGTTGCCGAAAATGTGGTGCTCGGCGCTGCGCTAGGGGCGGGCGCCTCTGCTGCGGGCAAGCTGCTTGAGCGGGTGGCCTTCGTCGACGGCCTTTCGCCGCTTTACACCGATGCCGGCCACTTGAAACTCAGTACGGGTGAGATGGCGACCTATCAGGTCAAGAATATCGGGTTGAAAGTCGGCCAGCACACGCAGCGCAAAGGTCAACAGCATTTACGCCTGCATGAAGGGACGTACCAGGTACAGGGCAGTGAGCTCAGCGGGACACTACGAATTCGCCATCCACAGCACCGCGATGTGTCGGGTCCCTTGCTTGAGCATAACGGTGCTGGTGGCTGGCGACATGTGCTGGAACTGCCACAGGAATGGGCTGGAGCCACCCATCTGTTGCAACGGCTGGGCTCAAGCCTGGCTGATATGACGGACGATGAGGCCCAGACCGTGCTGGAAAGCACCGGCTTCGACGAGGCTCGATTGCGCCGTCTGCATCTGGAGAATGCACCTGCGCCGGCGCGGTTGCAGGACGCTATGGAGCGTTACCGGTTGCATCAGCAATTTCCTGAGGTGCGGGGTGAGGCATTTGAAACGCTGGTGGCATCCCGGCAGATGCTGGAGCAGGCCTCAGTCGCCGTGCTGCGGCGTGATTTTGCGGGCCTGTCGATACGCGGCGCAACGGAAATCGTCGAGCAGATCGATAGTCATCAGGTCGAGCAGATGCTCAGTACCAGACGGGTTCCGTTGGCCCTGGCCGAAAGAGCACGCTGGTACATACGCGACAGTCGTCTTGACCGCGCCTGTGCTGGTTTGCGTCAACCCCAGGCAGCCAATGCCGACACGGAAAAGCTGGCGTTGGGGCTTATCGACCACCTGGCACCCTGGCCCGACTCGGTGAGGATCGAAGTACGTGTTGACCATCCCGCTGGCGCATTGCAGGCGCAAATAGGTTCGGAAACGGCTGAACAGGTCATGTGCGTTGTCAGGGGCGACAAGGGCTACGGCATCCATGACGCATCAGGATGGCTGCTGCCTATGGCCGCGGAGACAGACGGCCTGGCAGAAGCCCTGTTGCTGAGCCTGGACGAAGGGCAGAAGGTGGCGCTCGGCGGCCCGCTGCTTGGCAAAAAAAGCTTGAGCGATGCACTGGTGAAGCAGGCCAGTAGCGATCGCGAACTGGTCTCGCGACTGATCGGCCAGGCGCCGATCGGAGGAGGTGTGCGACCTCCGCTGCGTTTTGGCGACGGACGTCTTGGCTATCCGCTCAGTGGTCGTGGTATAGGCAGCCGTGTGGCGATCAGGCGTGCCATCCGCCAGGTGTTCCCGACGCTGGACGATTACCAGTTGCACCATTATCTGTTGGCGCTGGAGCAACGCGAGGTCGCTCTTTGGGAGCACACTCATCAGTTGCACAGTCAGCTGGCGCGTTTGCGCGTAGTGCTTCGGCAGTGGCGCGAAGAGCACGGCAGTGCTCTGGATTTACTCAGGCGCCAGCGGGTATCCGATAAATTGCGTCGTTGCTGGCGGCGCAAGGGGGAGACGCTTGAGGATGGCGGTTACTCACTGGAAATCGAAGGCGAACGTGTCGGTCGGCTACCCTCGCTCCCGGAGGATGTGGACTTCGGGCATGTGACCCGTCTTAAGCTGCGGAATATGAATCTTTCGGCGCTTGATGCCGACTTCCTGCCGCGTTTTCCAAGTCTGGTTTCACTTGATCTACGTGACAACCAGCTTTCGACCCTTCCAGCAGGCATCGAGCAACTCAGTGCATTGAGGTGGTTGCGTCTGAGCAACAACCAGATCGTCATGAGTAACGCGGCAAATCTGCGTCTGCGGGCATTGACCAACCTGCAGCAGCTTGACCTTGGGCACAATCCACTGGGTGTGGCACCCGATGTAAGTGCGCTGGTGCACCTGCGGGATTTGAGCCTGCGCGCCACCGGTCTGAGCGAGTTTCCGGCAAGGGTCCAGCAGTTGCCCTGGCGAGGGCTTACCGACATGCGCGACAACCAGCTGCGTCAGTTGAATCAGGAACTCCATGGTTTGCGGTTGCGGGTAGAGCGTGTGTCTTTGCACGACAATCCGCTGGATACAGCCAGTGAGCAGTTTCTCGGCGAGGCGTCGACTTCATCCAGCGCATCGAACTCTGGCGTTAGTCATAACCTCTCGTTCCGTCATCAACTGGTGCAGGAAGCCGAGCGGGAGCGTTGGTTGGTCGGCTCTACCGGCGCGCTGCGCGTCCAGCGAGATGCCCGGTGGCTTGCCCTGAAAGAGGAGCCAGGGTCGGAGGGTTTCTTCCGTTTTCTTCGCGACTTTGCGCAATCCTCTGATTTTCAGCGGCACCCGCTCTACTACAGGATGCGCATGTGGCAGGTCATGGATGCTTGTTACGAGAACAGTGAGGTGCGTGAACAGCTGTTCCTCCTGGCTGGTGGCAGGCGTACCTGCGAAGACCGATTGCTGTTGATCGTCAGTCAGATGCAGGTCCGGGTGATTATCCATCAACAGACCGCAGGCTTGTCCCTGGCGCAGAGTGAAGTGCCATTGATGCAGGTGGGGCGCTCGCTGTTCCGCCTTGATCAGGTCGACTCGATTGCCGCCCAACGGATTCGGGAGCTGCGTGCCAGCGGAGGGCTGAGCGGTGGTGGTGAAGTCGACGACATTGAGGTCTACCTCACCTATCGGCTCAGACTGGCTCGTACGCTTGGATTGCCAGGGCAGCCGAGCAGCATGCATTACGAGGCTTACAGTGGCGTGACGGCTGCAGATCTGAATAACGCGAGGGTGGCCGTGTTGCTGGCCGAGACCAACGATAGCCTGGCAGAGGCCTTGGCCGGTCGTGATTTTTGGCAGGAACACCTGCGCGGCACTTACCTCAATCGTTTTACGGCGCTGGTTGATGCATACCAGGTGCCTTTAGCGGATTACTGGGTGCAAGTCGAGGCTGGGGAAATCAGCGAGCAGGCCTACCTGGAGCAAAGCAGGGCCTTGATGCATGAACTCAACGTAGCTGAGCGGGAGCTGTTTCTGGAGTTGACCCGGGAAGCCTATGTGCGCTGGCCGATCCATTAGGGATAAGCCGGGCCGCCGCAGCGGCCCGGCCCTGTCACGCGGACTTCAGGCCGCCTGCACGCGCGCTCGATTCAATTCCAGGCGCTGGAGGTATTCCCGCAGTGCCTGTTGCTCCGCTGCTGTAGTGAACAAGCCCAGCTTGCTGCGGCGCCAGAGAATGTCATCGGCGCTGACAGCCCACTCTTCGCTGCACAGATAGTCCACCTCGCGGGTGAACAAGCCGCCGCCAATGGCGTCGCCCAGGTCTGCCGGGCCTTGCACGCCTTCGAGCAGGCGCCACACGCGGCTGCCATAAGTGAGGGCCCAGCGCTTGGCGATTTCTGCCGGCAGCCAGCCACAACGGGCCAGGATGGCGTCGGTCAACGCTTGCGGAGTGGTCATGTCTTCGCCACCCGGCAGTGGTGCGCTGGCCGTCCAGCTGCCGCGCATCTGGGTGAAGAACGGCGCGAGCTGGGCCATGGCCGATTCGGCCAGCTTGCGGTAGGTGGTCAGCTTGCCGCCGAACACCGACAGCAACGGCGCTTCGCCGGTGCTGGAGGAGAGTGCCAGGGTGTAGTCGCGGGTCACCGCCGACGGGTTGTCGGATTCGTCATTGCACAGCGGGCGCACACCGGCGTAGGTGTGCAGGATATCGGCGCGGCTGAGCTGATGATTGAAGTGCTCGTTGACCACTTTGAGCAGGTAGTCGGTTTCGCCTTCAGTGATTGCGACTTTGGCCGGGTCGCCGGTGTATTCGCGGTCAGTGGTGCCGATCAGGGTGAAGCGCTCCAGGTACGGAATGGCGAACACGATCCGCTGGTCTTCGTTCTGCAGGATGTAGGCATGCTCGCCGTCGTACAGTTTCGGCACGATCAGGTGGCTGCCCTGGATCAGGCGAATGCCGTATGGCGCGTCGAGCTTGAGGTCATCCTGGATGAACTTGGCCACCCAGGGGCCGGCCGCATTGACCAGGGCGCGGGCCTTGATCGACTGCTGGCTACCGTCAGCGTGTTCCAGCAGTACATTCCATACGCCATCGACACGCTGTGCGCTGACACAACGCGTACGGGTACGGATATCTGCCCCGTGCTCACGGGCGGCCATGGCGTTGAGTACCACCAGGCGGGCGTCGTCCACGGCGCAATCGGCGTATTCGAAACCGCGGGTAATCACCGGTTTGAGCGGGTTGCCCGGACCGAAACGCAGGCCGCGTGAGGCACCGAGTTGCTTGCGCTTGCCCAGGTGATCGTAAAGGAACAGGCCGGCACGGATCATCCAGGCCGGACGCAGGTGTGGGCGGTGCGGGAGAACGAAGCGCATCGGTTTGACGATGTGCGGGGCCTTGGCCAGCAGGACTTCACGCTCGGCCAGGGCTTCGCGCACCAGGCGGAATTCGTAGTGTTCCAGGTAGCGCAGGCCGCCGTGGATCAGCTTGCTGCTGGCCGACGAGGTGTGGCTGGCGAGGTCGTCCTTTTCGCAGAGGAACACCGACAGGCCGCGTCCCGCCGCATCGGCGGCGATGCCCACGCCGTTGATGCCACCGCCGATAACGGCGAGGTCATAGATATCGGCAAGGGCAGGCGATGACAAGCTGGATTGCGGCACGGGAGGCTTCCTCAAAGACTTTCTAACATCGATTTTGAACATTGATGTTCATTTTCGAAAATACTAGCGCAACAGAATGCCGCCTGCCAGTCGCTTCCCATAGAAAATACTGATCGGATGATAATTAAATGAAAAATAACGAACATTTTCGCTGCCACCATTGCGGTGGCAGCTGTTACGGGCTCAGACCACTTCCAGGCGAATCTTGTACTGGTTGAGCAACTGGGTGAGGGCGGGCACCGGCGCCTGGTCGGTGACCAGGCAATCGATCAGGCTGATCGAGCCCAGGCGCACCATGGCGTTGCGTCCGAACTTGCTGGAGTCGGCGGCGAGGATCACCTGACGGGCATTGGCAATGATCGCCTGGGAAACCCGTACTTCCTGATAGTCGAAATCCAGCAGGCTGCCGTCTTCGTCGATGCCGCTGATACCGACCAGGGCGAAATCGACCTTGAACTGGTTGATGAAGTCGACACTGGCCTGGCCCACCACACCACCGTCTCGGCGTACGTTGCCACCGGCCAGCAGCACTTCGAAGTCATCCTTGGCGCTGAGGATCGAGGCCACGTGCAGGTTGTTGGTGATGATTTTCAGGTGGTTGTGATTGAGCAGCGCGCGGGCGATGGATTCGGTGGTGGTACCGATGTTGATGAACAACGAAGCATGGTCGGGAATCTGTGCGGCGATGGCTTCGGCGATACGCTGCTTCTCGTCGCGCATCTGATCGGCGCGCATGGCGTAGGCGGTGTTCTCGATACTGGAATCATAGGCGGCACCACCGTGGTAGCGGCGCAGCAGATTGACTTCGGCAAGCTGGTTGATATCACGGCGGATGGTTTGCGGGGTGACGACGAACAACTGCGCCATTTCTTCGATACTGACATAGCCGCGTTCGCGGACCAGTTCGAGGATTTGTTGTTGGCGAGGGGGCAGATTCATGGGCGGTCCTTTTGGGCTGCCAGGCAAATTGCGCCATGATGCCGGAGGAAATGGCTGGCGGCCAGTCGACCAAAGCGATCGCGGGGCAAGCCCGCTCCCACCGGGTGTTGATGATTCCCTGTGGGAGCGGGCTTGCCCCGCGAAAGTCTTACTCCTCGTGCGGTTCCCAATCCCGCGTGCGATCCACTGCCTTCAACCAGCCGGCATACAGCTTTTCTTTGGCCGCTTCATCCAGCTGCGGGCTGAACTCACGCTCGATGATCGCTTTGCCGCGCAGTTCATCCAGGCTGCTCCAGAAACCGCAAGCCAGGCCCGCCAGGTAGGCGGCGCCGAGGGCGGTGGTTTCGCGCATTTGCGGGCGCTCGACACAGGTGCCGAGGATGTCGGCCTGGAACTGCATGAGGAAATTGTTGGCCACCGCGCCACCGTCCACGCGCAGCTCGCTCAGACGCTGACCGCAATCCTGCTGCATGGCATCGAGGACATCACGGGTCTGGTAGGCGATCGATTCCAGCGCGGCGCGGATGATGTGATCGACTTTGACCCCGCGGGTCAGGCCGAACAGCGCGCCACGGGCGTAAGGGTCCCAGTACGGTGCGCCGAGACCGGTGAAGGCCGGCACCAGGTAAACGCCGTTGCTGTCCTTGACCTTGCTGGCGAAGTACTCGGTGTCATGGGCGTCATTGACGATTTTCAGTTCGTCACGCAGCCATTGTACGGTGGAGCCACCGTTGAACACGGCACCTTCCAGGGCGTAAGCCACTTCGCCACGAGGACCGCAGGCGATGGTGGTGAGCAGGCCGTGGGAGGATTTCACCGCCTTGTCGCCGGTGTTCATCAGCAGGAAGCATCCGGTGCCGTAGGTGTTCTTGGCCTGGCCCGGTTCCACGCACATCTGACCGAACAAAGCCGCCTGCTGGTCGCCAGCGATACCGGCGATGGCGATACCGCTCTTGGTGCGGCCGTAGACTTCGGAGGAACTGCGCACCTCGGGCAGCATCTGCCGAGGAATGTTCAGTACCTCAAGCATCTTCTCATCCCACTGCAGGGTATGGATGTTGAAGAGCATGGTCCGCGAGGCGTTGGTGTAGTCGGTGACATGTACCTTGCCGCCGGAGAATTTCCAGATCAGCCAGCTGTCGACGGTACCGAACAGCAGGTCGCCGCGCTCGGCGCGCTCACGGGCGCCTTCGACATTGTCGAGGATCCACTTGAGCTTGGTGCCGGAGAAGTACGGGTCGGTGACCAGGCCGGTGGTTTCGCGGATGTACTCCTGCAGGCCATCGCGCTTGAGTTGTTCGCAGATCTCGGTGCTGCGGCGGCATTGCCAGACGATGGCGTTGTACACCGGGCGGCCGGTTTCCTTGTCCCAGACCACGGTGGTTTCACGCTGGTTGGTGATGCCGATGGCGGCCACCTGGTCATGGCTCAGGCCGGCCTGGGCCAGGGCTTCGACCATGGTCGCGCTCTGGGTGGCGAAGATTTCCATGGGGTCGTGTTCGACCCAGCCCGCTTGTGGGTAATGTTGTGCGAATTCACGCTGCGAGGTGCCTACCACGTTGGCATCGCGGTCGAAAATGATAGCCCGCGAACTGGTCGTGCCCTGGTCAAGGGCAATGATGTAGTTCTTGTTCTGGGTGTCTGTCATGTCGTTGGCCTTGCACTTAATAAGGTAGTTGTCAGGGCAGGGCGAGCCTGGCTCGCCCGTTCGGCATCAGGATGCCTGGGTCTTGCCCTGAGGGTTGGCGTCGGTCTGGGTGCTTTCGCTCTCGGCAACCGGCAGGTTGCGGGCGATCACACCGCGGTACAGGGCGGCACCAAGGCTCGCCCCTATGATCGGCGCAAAAATCGGAATCAGGAAATAGGGAATGTCACGACCGCCAGTAAAGGCGACTTCGCCCCATCCGGCGAGGAATGTCATCAGCTTGGGCCCCAGGTCACGGGCCGGGTTCATCGCAAAACCGGTCAGCGGCCCCATGGCGCTGCCGATCACGGCAATCAGCAGGCCGATCAGCAACGGTGCCATGGCACCGCGGGGCAGACCATTGTTGTCGTCGGTCAGGGCCATGATCACCGCCATCAATACGGCAGTGATGATCACCTCGACCAGAAATGCCTGGCCGGTGGACAGCGCCGGGTGTGGGTAGGTGGAGAACACTGAAGCCAGCTCAAGGCTGGCCTGGCTGCCACGAACCATGGCATGGGTTTGTTCGTAATCGAAGAACAGGTTGCTGTACAGCGTATAGACCAGCGCGGCGCCGCAGAAGGCCCCGGCGATCTGGGCGACGATGTAGAACGGTAATTTGTGCTTCTCGAACCCGGCGAACAGCCACAAAGCGATGCTCACTGCAGGGTTGAGGTGAGCGCCGGAGACCCCGGCGGTCAGGTAGATCGCCATGCTCACGCCGACGCCCCAGATGATGCTGATTTCCCACAGGCCGAAGCTGGCACCCGCGACTTTGAGCGCAGCCACGCAGCCGGTACCGAAAAAAATCAGCAGGGCGGTGCCGAGGAATTCGGCCATGCATTGGCTGGATAAGGTGGGTTGTCGCAGAGCTGTCGTCATTCGTTACCTCGGTTTTTGTTGTTGTGAGGCGCAGTGAGCGCTCGACAAAAGCCCGACAGAAATCCCCATTTCGGTCAGGCAGGCGGCAAAAAACGCACCTGTTCGGTGCATTGCTATATTCAGAATCGAAAAAATATAGACAAGAAACGCTTATGTCAAAGGTCGAAAGTGAACTGGTGTTCACAAACTGACTATTGGCAACGTGCTGATGCTGAATCGTTCCGGCGCCTGATTGGCTGGTTGGGGGGGAGGCTTAGTGGTTCGAGGAGGTCGTTTTGTCCTAAAGTAACCGGCGAAATGCTATTCACTTTCTGTTTGGAGTCCCGCATGACCCCCGCCCTGGATCTGCTGAAAAAGCTTCGCGCCGAACATCACATTCACAGTTATGAACATGATCCCAAAGCGGCGTCCTACGGGCTTGAAGCCGCGGAGAAGCTCAATCTTGAGCCGGTACGGGTGTTCAAGACTTTGCTGGCTAGCAGTGAAAAGGGTGAATTGCTGGTGGCGGTGGTCCCGGTGATAGGTAGTCTCGATCTGAAGGGCCTTGCCCACGCGGCCGGGGTGAAGAAATGCGAGATGGCCGATCCGGCAGCGGCCCAGCGTTCCACAGGCTACCTGTTGGGCGGGATCAGTCCGCTGGGCCAGAAGAAACGACTGCGCACCTTTATTGATCAGTCCGCTCAATCTTTTGAAACGATTTTTGTCAGTGCCGGGCGGCGCGGGCTGGAAGTGGAGCTGGCGGCGGCGGTGCTGGCTGAACACACACAGGCAACGTTCGCCGCCATCGCCCGCGACTGACAACTGTATGCTGAAAATCCGACGACTCTGTCTCTGTTAGCCCCTGCCTGGTTACGGGCATGCTCAGTGTCCCAGAACAGAGAGAGTCGCCGCATGCAGCTGGAATTTCACCAGGTCGACGCCTTCAGTGAGCGTCCCTTTGCCGGCAATCCGGCCATGGTCTACCGCCTCGACCAGTGGCTCAGCGATGAGCTGATGCAGCAGATCGCCGCTGAACACAACCTTGCCGAAACCGCCTTTGTGGTGGCGGATGGCGCGCAGTGGCAGATTCGCTGGTTTACCCCCACCACTGAAGTCCCCTTGTGTGGTCACGCGACCCTGGCCAGTGCCCATGTGCTGCTGGAGGTTTACCAGGTGCCGAGCGAGCGCCTGCTGTTCCAGAGCCAGTCCGGGCCCTTGAGCGTGAGCCGTGAACACGGCCGGTTGCTGCTGGACTTTCCCCGTATCGATCCGCAACCGGTAAGTCGGCCATTACCGGTTGCCGAGGCTTTAGGCTGTCCGGTGCTGGAGGTGCTGCAGACCAAGGAATTGCTGGTGGTACTTGAGTCTGAACAGGCGGTACGCGACTGCACACCGGACATGGCGGCGCTGGCGCAATTGCCTGGATTGGGCGTGATCGTCACGGCGCGGGGCGAGAAGTATGACTTTGTGTCGCGGTACTTTGCTCCGGGGATCGGTATTCCCGAAGATCCGGTGACTGGTTCGACCCATTGCTGTCTGATTCCCTATTGGGCTGAGCGCTTGGGTAAGACTGAACTGCACGCCTTTCAGTGTTCCAGTCGCGGCGGAGAGCTGTTCTGTCGGCTGGAGGGTGAGCGGGTGAAAATTGGTGGTTATGCCCGGCGGGTAGCTAGTGGTACGTTGAGTCTGTAAAAAAGCATCGCGGGGCAAGCCCGCTCCCACAGGCCTCATAGCTGTGGGAGCGGGCTTGCCCCGCGATTGCGGATATCAGACCGCCGAGCTATAGCGCCGAACACCGTTCTCCGGCACCGGCAGCTGCGCCGCCACACTACCCGGTACGGCAAACAGCACCAGGTGATCTGCGGCCACTTCAATGCCTACCTCGGCCCCGACCTGATGATCGATATGGCTAGGAAAAATCGCTTCAAGCTGGCTGCCGGTCGGCAGTTGCAGGCGATAGAGGGTCGAGGCACCGAGGAAGCTCTTGCCGGTGATCAGCGCCTTGAGAGCACTGTGCGGGGCGTGAATGATGTCGTCTGGACGCAACAGCACATCAACCGCGCAGCCGGGGGTGAAGGTATAGGCGCGGTTGCCATGCAGCTCACCCAGTTCGGTTTGCACCGACTCCGGGCTGGTCAGCTGGCCACGAATGAAGTAGCCCTGGCCAATGAAGCTGGCGACGAAGGGCGTGAGGGGTTCGTGATAGAGGTTGTAGGGGGTATCCCACTGCTCCAGGCGACCTTCCTTGAACACGCCGACGTGATCGCTGACGGCAAAGGCTTCTTCCTGGTCGTGCGTGACCAGAATGGCACTGGTGCCACGGCTCTTGAGAATGTCGCGGACCTCATGGCTGAGGCGCCGGCGCAGCTCCACGTCGAGGTTGGAGAAAGGCTCGTCGAGCAACAGCAGTTGCGGCTCGGGGGCCAGTGCGCGGGCCAGGGCCACGCGCTGTTGCTGGCCGCCGGAAAGCTCGTGCGGGTAGCGTTTGCCGAGCCCGCCAAGCTTGACCAGTTCGAGCATTTCGGCCACGACCTGTTGCTGCTGCGGGTGCTTGCCGATGCCGAATGCGATGTTCTCGGCGACCGTCAGGTGCGGGAACAGCGCATAGTCCTGGAACACCATGCCGATCCTGCGTTTCTCCGGTGCCAGGGTGAAGCCGGCCTTGGAGATGACCTCGCCCGCCAGCTGGATCTCCCCCTCATGCACCGGCTCGAAGCCGGCGATGGCGCGCAAGGTGGTGGTCTTGCCGCACCCCGATGAGCCCAGCAGGCAACCGATGTCGCCAGCGTTGAGGTGCAGGTTGAGGTTCTGGACGATGCGCTGCTCGCCATAGCCACAGGCGAGGTTGCGCAGGTTAAGCAGTAAAGGTTGACTCATGCGTGGTGATAGGCCGGTTCAACAAGAGATTCGAGAAGCGCCTTCTGTGCATGCAGACGGTTTTCAGCCTGATCCCAGGCGACCGAGCGTGGGTCGTCGAGCAGGTCGAGACTGATTTCCTCGCCACGGTGGGCGGGCAAGCAGTGCATGAACAGGGCATCGGGTGCTGCCAGGTCGAGCAGTTCGCGGGTTACCTGGTAAGGCGCGAACAAGGCCAGACGCCGTGCAGTTTCCTCTTCCTGACCCATGGAAGTCCAGACATCGGTGCTCACCAGGTGCGCACCTTGCACGGCATCTTTGGGTTCACGGAAGATCTGCACGCGGTCACCGGCCTTGGCCAGAAACTCCGGGTTGGGCTCGTATTCGGCCGGGCAAGCGATGCGCAGCTGGAAGTCGAACTGGATCGCCGCTTCTATATAGCTGTTGCACATATTGTTGCCGTCGCCGATCCAGGCCACGGTCTTGCCCTGGATTGCGCCGCGATGCTCGAGGAAAGTCTGCATATCGGCCAGCAATTGGCACGGGTGCAGGTCGTCCGACAGGCCATTGATTACCGGTACGCGGGAATTGGCGGCGAACTCGGTCAGGGTGCTGTGGGCAAAGGTACGGATCATCACCGCATCGAGCATGCGCGACATGACGATGGCGCAGTCGCCGATCGGCTCGCCACGGCCCAGTTGGGTGTCGCGCGGGGACAGGAAGATGGCCTGGCCGCCGAGCTGGATCATGCCGGCTTCGAACGACAGCCGGGTACGGGTCGAGGATTTCTCGAAGATCATCCCCAGCACGCGGTTTTTCAGGGGTTCGAACAGTACGCCGCGGTTACGCAGGTCCTTCAGCTCGATGCCTCGACGGATCACACTGAGCAGTTCGTCGGGTGTGAAATCCATCAGGGAGAGAAAGTGCCTAGCGCTCATGTTTGACTACCTTTTTGCAACAGACCGCAGATCAACAATGCCGGTTTTCAGAAACAACGGAAGTGACCTGCGGCGAAAGCCGCACGGGGCGACGAAATAAGGGAAGACGCAATACTATAATTAAATGTCGCGTCATACCAAGTGGGGCGTGCACTGTGTGTATTGCTGGCAGTGTCGTAACCCATTGGCGGGCCGTTTTTTTTGTTTGCTACACAAGGGTTTTACACTGCCCGCTGAGGCCTTGGCAAACACCCGCGTGAATCGCTGCGCCTGATGCCGGTAGATTCACATGGCGAAACTCGCTGGTCGCCATGCACGCTCAGGCCCATAGTCAGGCGGATTACCAGACACCCGGAAGAGGTGGCCATGAACAAGACCTTGCATCACCGTGCCTGTCACCTGTGTGAAGCCATCTGTGGCTTGACCATTGAAACCACTCAGGAGCCCGGTGCAGAGCCACGCATCAGTTCGATCAAGGGTGATCCCCAGGACAGCTTCAGCCGCGGCCACATCTGCCCCAAAGCCGTGGCCCTGCAAGACATCCAGAACGACCCTGACCGGCTGCGCGCGCCGCACAAGCGGGTAGGCGACAGCTGGCTGGCAATTGGCTGGGACGAAGCCTTCGCGCTGGCCGCGCAAAAGCTCTGGGCCGTCCAGCAGGCCCATGGGCAGAACGCCGTGGCGGTCTACCAAGGCAACCCCAGCGTGCACAACTACGGGCTGATGACCCACAGCAACTACTTCCTCGGTCTGCTCAAGACCCGCAATCGATTTTCCGCCACCTCGGTCGACCAGTTACCGCACCACCTGACCAGCTACCTGATGTATGGCCATGGCCTGTTGCTGCCGATTCCGGATATCGACCATACCGATTTCATGCTGATCCTCGGCGGCAACCCCTTGGCGTCCAATGGCAGCATCATGACCGTGCCGGATGTCGAAAAGCGCCTCAAGGCGATTCAGGCCCGGGGCGGCAAACTGGTAGTCGTCGATCCGCGGCGCAGTGAAACCGCAGCCATGGCTGACCAGCATGTGTTTATCCGGCCTGGAGCAGATGCCGCGTTGCTGTGCGCCATGCTCAACACCTTGTTTGCCGAAGGCCTGGAGCGTGCTTCGGCATTGCCGGTCGATGGCCTGGACGAAGTGCGTATGGCCATAGCGCCGTTCACTGCCGAGTCGATGGCCCCCCTGTGCGGCGTCGATGCGCTGGTCATCCGGCAACTGGCGCGTGACTTTGCAGCTGCCGACAAAGCGGTGTGCTACGGCCGGATGGGGGTATCGACCCAGGCTTTCGGCACGCTTTGCCACTGGCTGGTGCAACTGATCAACCTGGTCAGCGGCAACCTTGACCGGGTTGGCGGTGCCTTGTGCACGCAGCCGGCGGTGGATCTGGTCGCGAGCACCGCAGGTGGCCATTTCAACGCGTGGCAGAGCCGGGTCTCCGGCTTGCCGGAGTACGGAGGTGAGCTGCCGGTGGTGGCGCTGGCCGAAGAGATGCTGTGCGAAGGGGAGGGGCAGGTACGCGCCCTGGTGACCGTGGCCGGCAACCCGGTGTTGTCCACGCCCAACGGCCGGCAGCTGGAGCGTGCGCTGGGCGGGCTTGAGTTCATGCTCAGCATTGACCTCTACATCAACGAAACCACGCGTTACGCCGACCTGATCCTGCCGTCCACCTCGGCGCTGGAGAACGATCACTACGACACCACCTTCAACCTGTTGGCGGTGCGCAATATCAGCCGCTTCAACCGGGCGATACTGCCCAAACCGGAAGGCGCGCTGCATGACTGGGAGATCTTCGTGGGCCTGGCCAAGGCCTACGCCGCACTCAGCGACAAACCTCTGAAGCCCACTGTACCTCCGGCGCAGATGATCGATAGCGGCTTGCGCCTTGGACCTTATGGCGAGCGTTCGGCCTTCAAACTATCGATAGAGACCTTGGCTGAGTACCCTCACGGTATTGATCTGGGGCCGCTGCAACCGAACCTCGCTGGCCGTCTGAAAACTGCCAACCAGCGCATCCAGGCGGCACCTGCGCAGATTCTTGGCGATTTGCAGCGATTTGCCGCTCAGCAGCCGGCCGAGCCTGGGCAGTTGCTGTTGATCGGTCGCCGACATGTACGCAGTAACAATTCCTGGATGCACAACTATCACCGTCTGGTGAAGGGTAAACCGCGTCATCAACTGTTGATGCACCCGGATGACCTGGCAGGGCGGCAGTTGCAGGATGGGCAGCGGGTCAGGGTCAGTTCGCGGGTCGGCAGCATTGAGGTCGAGGTGCAGGCTTGCAGCGATCTGATGCCCGGGGTGGTCAGCCTGCCTCATGGCTTTGGTCATGCCCGTGCAGGCGTGCGTATGGACATTGCCTGCAGCCAGCCTGGCGCCAGTGCCAATGACCTGACCGATGAGCGCCAAGTGGATGCCGTTTCAGGCAATGCAGCGCTCAATGGCGTGCCGGTGCAGGTGGTTGCCGCCTGATATCGGCAAGGCCGAGCGTCAAGCTCGGCTTTCCGATACAATGCGTCACCGTGCCGACAACCAGGTCGGAAAGTTCAGCCGCGAGGTGCTTCATGGATATCATTGAAACAATCAAAGAGCAGATTGCTAACAACACCATTCTGCTTTACATGAAAGGCTCGCCGAATGCCCCGCAGTGCGGCTTTTCGGCCAAGGCGGCGCAAGCCGTGATGGGTTGTGGCGAGAAATTCGCTTACGTGGATATCCTGCAGAACCCGGAAATCCGCGCCAACCTGCCAAAATATGCCAACTGGCCGACTTTCCCACAGCTGTGGGTTGCCGGTGAGCTGGTTGGCGGTTCCGACATCATGGCTGAAATGTTTGCCAACGGCGAACTGCAGACCCTGATCAAGGAAGCTGCAGCCAAGGCTGAGGCGGCCAAGGCCTGATTACAGGTTTGGTCAAAAAAAAGCCCCGCAATGCGGGGCTTTTTCATTTGCAGCGGGTCAGGCGAAGTTACTCGCCCATCTGCGACTGCAGGTAGTTTTCCAGACCGACTTTGTCGATCAGGCTCAGCTGGGTTTCCAGCCAGTCGATATGCTCTTCCTCGGACTCGAGGATGTCTTCAAGCAGCTCGCGGCTGCCGAAGTCGCCAACGGTTTCACAGTGGGCGATAGCGGCCTTGAGGTCGGCCAGACCTTTCTGCTCGATTTTCAGGTCGCATTCGAGCATTTCTTTGGTGTGTTCACCAATCAGCAGCTTGCCCAGGTCCTGGACGTTGGGAATGCCTTCGAGAAACAGAATACGCTTGATCAGTTTGTCAGCGTGCTTCATTTCATCGATGGATTCCTTGTACTCGTGCTTGCCGAGCTTATCCAGACCCCAGTCTTCATACATGCGCGCATGCAGGAAGTATTGGTTGATTGCGACCAGCTCGTTTCCGAGGATCTTGTTGAGATGCTGGATGACGCTAACGTCGCCTTTCATGATGGGGTCCTGCCCTATAAGTGTGTCTATAAGCAAGAGTTTGAGCCCCGTAACTTCGACTGTCAAACCTAAGTTATTGAATAATAAATGAAAATTAATCGGAATAAGAATGTTTGTGTTCCGCGTTATACCCCTAACTTATTGAATTACAGGCATAAAAAAACCGGACACGGGGTCCGGTTCTTGGAATGGGCTGTTTTTACGCTGCAGTAAATTCCACAGGGTAGGGCAAGATAGCCTGGCTGACCTGCAGTTCGGTCAGGGTTTCACGCACAACCTGCTTGGCCAGGCAGGCACATTTGCCACACTGGCTCGCCACGTTGGTGGCGCTTCTGACTTCCTTGTAGCTGCAGCATCCTTCATAGATCGCATCGCGGATCTGTCCGTCGGTTACACCAACACAAAGACACACATACATAGGGCAGACCATCGCTGGTAAAGGCTCAATGCGAAGAAGCTTAATGTTAATGAGAATGCTTGTCAAAGCACAATATGCCGAACTTTGCGCCAGAGCGACCAGCGGCAGCTTTCGAAGGTGCAGAGCCTGAAATTCGGCGAGCAGCGTCAGGCGGTGTATCATGGCCGACCTTTGCTCTGTCAGGTGGCTTATGCCAGCCTGCACAGCTGTTTCAACCATCAGGAGATATCGAATGAGCGTACTCGTTGGCAAAACTGCCCCGGACTTCACTGTTCCAGCCGTACTGGGCAATGGCGAAATCGTCGACAGCTTCAACCTGGCTTCGGCCATCAAAGGCAAGTACGGCCTGGTGTTCTTCTACCCGCTGGACTTCACCTTCGTCTGCCCGTCCGAGCTGATCGCTCTGGATCACCGCATGGCTGAGTTCCGCGACCGTAACGTTGAAGTGATCGCAGTGTCGATCGACTCGCACTTCACCCACAACGCCTGGCGCAACACCCCGATCAATGCCGGTGGCATCGGTCAGGTGCAGTACATCATGGCTGCTGACATGAAGCACGAAATCGCCAAGGCCTACGACGTTGAGTCCGAAGGCGGCGTTGCTTTCCGTGGCGCGTTCCTGATCGACGACAAAGGCGTTGTCCGTTCGCAGATCGTCAACGACCTGCCACTGGGCCGCAACATGGACGAGCTGCTGCGTCTGGTCGACGCCCTGCAATTCCATGAAGAGCACGGCGAAGTCTGCCCTGCCAACTGGAAAAAAGGCGACAAGGGCATGACCGCTTCGCCTGAAGGCGTTGCTGCTTACCTGAGCGAGAACGCTGGCAAGCTGTAATAGCGAGCGACAAAAAAAAAACCGGCCTTGATGGCCGGTTTTTTTATGGGTTCAGCAAGGCGTCAGTCGTTGAAGTCCTGCCAGCCACCCATTTCCTTCCAGCGATTGACGATGCCGCAGAACAGCTCGGCAGTCTTCTCGGTGTCGTAACGGGCCGAGTGGGCCTCACGACCGTCGAAATCGATGTCGGCACTCTGGCAGGCACGGGCCAGCACGGTCTGGCCGTAGGCAAGACCGGCCAGGGTCGCGGTGTCGAAACTGGAGAACGGATGAAACGGGTTGCGTTTCATATCGTGGCGCGCCACCGCCGCGTTGAGGAAGCCAAGGTCAAAGCTGCTGTTATGGCCCACCAGGATCGCCCGCTTGCAGCCATTGGCCTTGAGCGCCTTGCGCACGCCACGGAAGATATCGGTCAGCGCTGACTCTTCGCTGACGGCCATGCGCAGTGGGTGATCGAGCTTGATCCCGGTGAACTCCAGGGCGGCCTGTTCGATGTTGGCACCTTCGAACGGTTCGACGCGGAAGAAGTAGGTGTGCTCCGGGAACAGGAAGCCTTTTTCATCCATGCCGATGGTTACTGCGGCAATTTCCAGCAGGGCGTCGGTAGCGCTGTTGAAACCACCGGTCTCGACATCCACTACAACCGGCAGGTAACCACGAAAACGTTCAGCCATCGGGTGGCGTGGGCCACCGCTTGGACCATCCTGGTCGTCGTACAGATCTTCACTCACGCAGTTTCCTCCAGCAGGCGCCAGCGCAGTTGTTCACCGGCGCGCAGCGGGATAACGGTCTGCTCGCCGAACGGCAAGCTGCTTGGGGCGGTCCAGTCTTCACGAACCAGGGTAATGGTGTCGGTGTTGCGCGGCAGGCCGTAGAAGTCCGGGCCGTGCTTGCTGGCAAAACCTTCGAGCTTGTCCAGCGCGTTGCGCTGTTCGAACGCTTCGGCGTACATCTCGATGGCGGCGTAGGCGGTGTAGCAGCCGGCGCAGCCACAGGCCGCTTCTTTGGCGTGACGGGCGTGGGGCGCCGAGTCGGTACCGAGGAAGAACTTGCTGCTGCCGCTGGTGGCTGCGTCCAGCAAGGCCACCTGGTGGGTGTTGCGCTTGAGGATCGGCAGGCAATAGAAGTGCGGACGAATACCGCCGACCAGCATGTGGTTGCGGTTATACAGCAGGTGCTGGGCGGTGATGGTCGCGCCGACGTTGGCCGGAGCCTCGTTGACGAACTGCACGGCATCGCTGGTGGTGATGTGCTCGAAGACCACTTTCAGGGTCGGGAAGCGTTCGACGACACGGCGCAGATGCTCGTCGATGAACAGCTTCTCGCGGTCGAACACGTCGATCTCGCTACGGGTCACTTCACCGTGCACCAGCAGCGGCATGCCGATTTCGGCCATGGCTTCGAGTGCCGGGAAAATGTTGTCGATGCTGGTAACGCCGGAATCGGAGTTGGTCGTCGCGCCGGCCGGATACAGCTTGGCGGCATGCACGAAACCTGTAGCCTTGGCTGCGCGGACTTCTTCGGGCTGGGTACGGTCAGTGAGGTACAGCACCATCAGCGGTTCGAAGCGGCTACCGGCCGGACGTGCGGCCAGGATGCGCTCGCGATAGGCGCCGGCTTCGGCGGCATTGCGCACTGGCGGTACCAGGTTGGGCATGATGATTGCGCGAGCAAAGGTGCGCGCAACGTCGCCAACGGTGTGGGGCAAGACGGCGCCATCACGAAGATGGATGTGCCAGTCATCGGGACGCAGGAGGGTCAGGCGGTCGGACATTGGGGATTCCAGGCGGGTCGAACTCAAGGTGAATGCTACCGGAAAAGCCGGGTCCGAGCACTCGCTATCAAGTTTTGCCACGCCTGACCGATAGCCTGCGGGTATACCGTGAAAATCTGTGGAGCCGCCCGTGCGCCAGCGTTATCTAGCCCTACTCAGCCTGTTTGCCTGCTTGCCGGCGACGGCACTCACTTTCCAGACCCGTCTGGAGAATATTGAGTGGAAGGTCGAAGGCGATCAGTTCGAATGCCGCCTGGTCCAGCCGGTTGCCGATTTCGGTAGTGGTGAGTTCGTGCGCCGTGCCGGTGAACAGGCGACGTTTCAATTGCGTTCGAGCAGCAATGTCCTGGGTACAGGATCTGCAACCCTGCTGGCTGCCGCAGCGCCCTGGCAGCCAGGCCGTGGCGATATCAACCTGGGCTCGGTGCGCATGGCCCGTAGCGGCGTGCTGTTTACCAGCTCTCAAGGGCAGGCCAGCCGTCTGATCAATGGTCTGCTCGACGGCCGCAGTACCGTGGTTCGCAACTATGCCGGTGAAGCCGGGCGAGCGATGGAAGTGCGCCTGTTGCCGGTAAAATTCAGCAAGGCCTACAGCGATTACCAGGTCTGCGCCGCCAAGCTGCTGCCAATGAATTACGACCAGGTGCGCCAGGCACGGGTCGATTTCCCTGGGGGCGGGATTGAACTGGACGCCAATGCCAAGGCGCGTCTGGACGTGATCCTGGAGTTTCTCAAGGCCGATCCTACGGTCAACCGCATCGAGCTTGACGGTCACTCCGACAACAGTGGCAATCGCCTGACCAATCGTGATCTGTCCCGACGCCGGGCCTTGGCGGTAATGGAGTACTTCAAGGCGCATGGCATTGCCGAAGATCAGATCAGCGTACGCTTCCACGGTGAGCGCTACCCGCTGGCCGCCAACAACTCGGCCGCCAACCGCGCGCGCAATCGCCGGGTGAATATTCAGCTCGATCGGGTAACCCCGGTTGAAACAGCGTCAGAAAAAGCCCCGGAAACACCAGCAGCCCCCGCGGCGCAAACGGAAACTGGCAAGCCATCGATCAAGTCGTGAGGTGCGACCGTCCGTCGCGCTCTCGACAGTTCCTGTCGCTTTGTCGTCACAAGCTGTCGCCCCACTGTAATTTTTGCGGCAAGGCCGGTAGAATCGACGGCTTTCCGTACAACCCCGTGGAGTGATGGCATGGCGGACGTAAAAAAGGTCGTACTGGCGTATTCCGGCGGCCTTGATACTTCGGTGATTCTCAAGTGGCTGCAGGATACCTACAACTGTGAAGTGGTGACTTTCACTGCCGACCTGGGGCAGGGCGAAGAGGTCGAACCGGCCCGCGCCAAGGCTCAGGCCATGGGCGTGAAAGAAATCTACATCGATGACCTGCGCGAAGAGTTCGTGCGCGACTTCGTTTTCCCGATGTTCCGCGCTAACACCGTTTACGAAGGCGAGTACCTGCTGGGTACTTCCATCGCTCGTCCGCTTATCGCCAAGCGTCTGATCGAAATCGCCAATGAAACCGGCGCCGACGCCATTTCCCATGGTGCTACCGGCAAGGGTAACGACCAGGTGCGCTTCGAACTGGGTGCCTATGCACTCAAGCCGGGCGTCAAGGTTATCGCTCCATGGCGTGAATGGGACCTGCTGTCCCGTGAAAAACTCATGGACTATGCCGAAAAGCACGGTATCCCGATCGAGCGTCACGGCAAGAAAAAATCGCCTTATTCGATGGACGCCAACCTGCTGCACATCTCCTATGAAGGTGGCGTGCTGGAGGATACCTGGACCGAACACGAAGAAGACATGTGGAAGTGGACCAAGTCGCCAGAGGCTGCGCCGGACGTTCCTACCTACCTGGAACTGACTTACCGCAACGGTGACATCGTTGCCCTGGACGGCGTTGAAATGTCGCCGGCCACCGTATTGGCCACCCTCAACCGCATTGGCGGCGAGAACGGCATCGGTCGTCTGGACATCGTCGAAAACCGCTATGTCGGCATGAAGTCCCGTGGCTGCTACGAGACCCCGGGCGGCACCATCATGCTGCGCGCGCACCGGGCGATCGAGTCGATCACCCTGGATCGTGAAGTCGCTCACCTGAAAGACGAGCTGATGGTCAAGTACGCCAGCCTGATCTACACCGGCTACTGGTGGAGCCCGGAGCGTCTGATGCTGCAGCAGATGATCGACGCCTCCCAGGTCAATGTGAACGGTGTCGTGCGCCTGAAACTGTACAAGGGCAACGTGATCGTCACTGGCCGTAAGTCCGATGACTCGCTGTTCGACGCCAACATCGCAACCTTCGAAGAAGATGGCGGCGCTTACAACCAGGCCGACGCAGCGGGCTTCATCAAGCTCAACGCCCTGCGTATGCGCATTGCTGCAAACAAGGGTCGTTCGCTGCTCTGAACGATGCCTTGAATGAAAACCCCGGCCTGGTCCGGGGTTTTTTTTAGTTGTTGATCGGCTGGGTTGCCAGTGTTGTCTGGATGCCTGTCTCCAGGTTGATTAGTGTCCAGGTGTTGCACAATGGGTGGGTCTGGTCCAATGCCAGCATGGCAAAGTGTTCGAGCAATTGACTCGCACATGTTCCGCTTATGGTAATGGTTACGGATGCTTGAACAATCTGTAGCGGATTACCAGGCGCATGGGCAGTGCTGTTGTCCGCTGCGAGGCTGATAGCCTCATTGTCTATCGGTAATTCAGCGGGTGCCTGTAGTACGTTGCTATTGATTGTTTCCAGCGTAGTGGGTGGTTGCACTGAAGTAGCAGCGGCGGAGGCGTCGGTGGAATCCTGTATTGGCAGTGAATACAAAGATTTGTAGTTGAAGTTGAGTGTAAGGAAGAATAAGACGGTCAGAAAAAACGGAAAGCCTACAAGAAACCATGTGTAGGTGGTCTGGCTGTCTTCACTTAGAAAAGGCAACGAAGCCAGCGCCGAGGCTTCGATGATTCCGGCGAATATAGCAATGATGGTCAATGGGCTTTTCGGCTCTGCGTTGCTCATCGCCGTGTCCTCACTTCGCTTTCACCCAGTCGAGTGGCTATTAGTCTGGATAACACGCGGGGTTGGCACTGGGCGGGATTTCTGATCGGGGAAACTATTGCCTCGCATCTTGTATCGAACCTCATAGAGGTCGGTAAATATATATCAAGATTATAAGACTTTTCCTTCAGGTATTAAGGTGCTGCTGGCTGGGTTATTTAGGTGTGCTGGTGCTATTTTTGGTTTTAGAGGTTAATTCTGTTTCGTTCAAGGGCACTGATGTAAGTGTGGGAATGGGCAGGTTCAGGTTTTTTGTAGGACCAATCCTCTATGTGTGTAGGTTTTATCTTTGTGTGCTTTTGCTCGCGGGTGTCGCAATACAATATGTCGCGTAACTAGGCTATTGTGCGGGCTCAAAAAAAATCGAACAGCGAACAATTGGATCTGCCCATGAATAAAGTGCTGATCGTGGATGATCACCCGGTCATCCGCCTGGCTGTACGTATGCTGATGGAGCGGCATGGCTATGAAGTCATCGCAGAGACGGATAATGGCGTGGACGCGTTACAACTGGCACGAGAGCATGATCCGGATATCGTCATTCTGGACATCGGCATCCCCAAACTCGATGGTCTTGAAGTTATTGCCCGGCTTACGACCACCTGTCCGGGGGCCAAGGTGCTGGTACTGACCTCCCAGGCACCTGGGCACTTTTCGATGCGTTGTATGCAGGCAGGTGCCGCCGGCTATGTCTGCAAGCAGCAGGACCTCACAGAGCTGCTCAGTGCAATCAAGGCCGTGCTGTCCGGCTACAGTTATTTCCCCAATCAAGCGCTGCATTCGGTGCGTAGCAATCTGGGCGGCGCCAGTGAAGCCGATATGGTCGAGCGTCTGTCGGGGCGGGAGATGATGGTCCTGCAGCAACTGGCGCGCGGCCGGACCAACAAGGAAATTGCCGATGGTATGTTTCTGAGCAACAAGACCGTCAGTACCTACAAGACCCGGCTGCTACTCAAGCTCAATGCCCGGTCATTGGTTGATCTGATCGAACTGGCCCAGCGCAACGGTCTGGTTTGATATCGCCAGTAGCAACAAAGCCTCCACTCGGGAGGCTTTGTTGGTGAGGCCGGTACTCCGCAGCCAAGGGCTACCTGGCTTGCACAGTCGACGCGTCAGAGGTCGAAGTCGTAATCGGCCAGTTGTTTCTTCAGGCGACGTTCTTCCAGCATGTTATCGATGGTACGGCGCTTGCTCAAGTTGGTCTTTGCCACTTCAGCCGGAACATCTTCCTCTGCGTCTTCAGTGGCGATGTCGTCATCGACAACCAGGTCTTCTTTATCGGTGCTCATAAGTCACTCCAAGCCAAGAGGGCCATTGGCGCACCTTATAGCGAGAATTTTCGAGCTGGTACAAAAGATTTTTTCAATCGGCCCGGCGCAGTTTTCACTATCTGCTCAATCGTCTGAGGTTTTCTGCTTGTATTCACACAGGTCTTCGATCCGGCAACTTCCACAACGCGGTTTACGTGCCAGGCACACATAGCGCCCGTGCAGGATCAGCCAGTGGTGAGCATCGAGCAGGTAAGCCTTGGGCACGAACTTCATCAATGCCTTCTCAACTTCAAGCACTGTCTTGCCCGGAGCAATCCCGGTGCGGTTGCTGACCCTGAAAATATGCGTGTCCACCGCCATTGCCAGTTGCCGGAAAGCGGTGTTGAGGACCACGTTGGCGGTCTTGCGACCCACGCCAGGCAATGCTTCAAGCGCTTCGCGAGTTTCTGGTACCTGGCTGCCATGCTGTTCGATCAGCAAGCGGCAGGTTTCGATCACGTTGCGGGCTTTGCTGTTGTACAGGCCGATGGTCTTGATGTATTGCGACAGTCCGTCGACGCCAAGGGCATAGATGGCTTCGGGGGTATTGGCGACCGGGTACAACTTGGCGGTCGCCTTGTTCACGCTGACATCGGTGGCTTGGGCTGAAAGAATGACCGAAATCAGCAACTCGAAGGGGGAGGTGTAAGCCAGTTCTGTCTTGGGCTCGGGATTGTCTTCGTGCAGCCTGCGAAATATCTCCAGGCGTTTGGCGGCATTCATGGGGTCAACACTTTCCTTGACGACGTGAGGGGGCTCGCCGCAGGCAAACCCTGTTGTACAGGGCCAGCAGCAGGCCCAACAGAAAAAACGCCCCGGGCAGCAGGGCAGCCAGGCGCAGTCCCGCCCAGCCGGCCAACAACTCGCGGCAAAGCCCCAAGGCGATACACAGGGCGGCGAATGCGCCTAGCAACTGGACGATATCGCGCCAGCGACGGTTTTCGCCTTGAGCGTACTCGAATATCAGGCATTGTACGGCGATCAGTGCCGGGTAGGGGCTCAGCGCCTGATGCAGGGGCAGGGCCCAGGCGCGCAGACTCAACTCCAGGCAGGTCGTCAGCGCTGCGGCCAGCAGCACGCTGGCGAGCATTCTGCCGCGGGCCGCGAGCCAGCGGTGCAAAGAACCCATTGCCAATTGATGCAGGGTAATCAGTAACACGCTGAAACCGGCGATGGCGCACGCGTCAAGCAGCGTCTGGGTGATACCCAGCAACGGGGCCAGGCTCACGGCGGCCAGCCATTGCCTACTCATCATTGGCTGCCTCAAGTAAGTGCTGACGATGTTCGTCGAAGTAGCGCAGGGCGTCATGCACAGCATGGATCACCGCACGCGAAGTCACCGTGGCGCCTGCCAGTTGATCAAACTGACCGCTGTCACGCTTCAGCGCCCAGGCGGCATCGGGTGTGGTTTGCCGGCTGGTACCGATGAAGCTTTGTAGCCACTGGTTACCCGGTTCTACCAGCCTGGCGCCCAGACCAGGCGTTTCCTGTTGGCGCAGTACCTTGCTGGCGATCAGGCGGCCTTGCGTGTCGATGGCGATCAGCAGCTCGATCTGGCCTGCGTAACCCTGAGTCTGACTGTGCAGCACTACCGCGCTCGGGCGACCGGCAAGGGTGGCACGATAGCCTGCCAGCAGCCGGCTGTGGGCGAGGGTGGGGGCGCTTAGCACCAGGGGTGTCTGCAATGGCTGGTTGTCATAGGTCTTTTCTGGCAGGACGCTGAGCCAGGTCTGTGCCTTGAGCTTTTGCTCGGCCAGAGCGATATCCCGGGCACTGAAGTGCTGCCAGATCATGCTGCTGCCCAGGCTCAACAAGGCAATGAGCGACAGCAGTATGGTGCTGCGTATCGACGAGCGGTTCATGATGACACCGCTTGACGACGTTCGGCCCAGCGCTCCAGCGCCGGTACACACAGGTTCATCAGCAGCACCGCGAAAGCGGTGCCATCGGGGTAGCTGCCCCAGGTGCGGATCAGGTAGATCAACAAGCCCATCCCTATGCCAAACAGCAAGCGGGCCTGTGGTGACCTGGGGCCGGAAACCGGTTCTGTCGCAATAAAGAATGCGGCCAGCATGGTCGAGCCGCTGAACAGATGCAGTAACGGTGAACCATTGGAATCCGAGCCGGATCCATTCCAGAACAACAGGCTGATCACGAACAGACTCGCCAGCAAGCCGACAGGGGCATGCCAGCTGAAGACCTTGCGTTGCAACAGCAGCAAGCCGCCAAGCAGGAAGGCCAGGTTGACCGTTTCGCTGCCTGCGCCGCCGAAATGCCCGAAGCCTGGATGAGTGCTGAACAACTCGTCGAGGGTCAGGCTGCGGTTGTTGCGCAGGCCATCCAGAACGGTAGCCTGGGCCCAGGCATCGGGTTGCTCGCCGGTACTGAAAGCAAACACATGCTGCAGGCTGCTGCCCAGATCCAGCAGTTGCGCACCGGGCCACTGGGTCATGTGCAGCGGGAAGGCCAGCAAGACCACGGCATAGCCGAGCATGGCCGGGTTGAACGGGTTCTTGCCGACACCGCCATACAGTTGCTTGCCAAGGGCGATGGCACTGACCGTGGCGATAACCGGTACCCACCAGGGGGCGTAGGCAGGCAAGGCAGCGGCAAGCAGGGTGGCGCTGACCAGGGCGCTGCCATCATTGAGTGAAGGCAGGACCGGGCGTTGCTGCAGCTTGAGCAGCAGGCCTTCGCTCGCCAGGGCTGAGCTTGCGCACAACAACAGATTGAAGACCATTCCCCAGCCATGCTGCCAGAGCAGCGTCAGCACCCCAGGCAGGCACGCCAGCAGCACCAGCAGCATGGTGCTGCGCAGGCGCTCGCTGTTATCAACGGCCGGCATGGGCGGTAGCCGGTTGCAAGGCCAGCAGTTGCGCCTGGGCCTGTTCGGCCTCTTGTTCCAGTTCAGCCAACTGCGCCAGCTGAGTAGCGTTCGGTGTCGCACCGAAGGCGCTTCTGGCTTTGTTCAGCTGTGCCCGGCTCATGGCGGCGGCAATCTTTGCTTTTTTCAGCGCGGCATCGGCCGCGGCGGCTTTCTGTGCCTTGACCCGCTCGATGGCGGATTTGATCGGGTCATCGCTGGTTACGGCATGCTCCGGGGTGTTACTGACGGCGCTGCGTTGACTGCGGGCGGCACGATCGGCTTGCTTGCGCGCTTCTTCGCGCTGCAGGCGGCTGTTGCGCAATTCAAAGCGACGGCGGGCATGATTGCGTTTGGCGCTGCGGGCAGCCAGGGTCTCGGCGTCCTGGGCCATGCCGCCGACAATCGGGATGATGCTGCTGGTTGCGCTCAGTGGCAGCAGGTCGATGCAATCTACCGGGCAGGGTGCCACGCACAGGTCGCAGCCTGTGCATTCAGCACTGATCACGGTGTGCATCAATTTGGCTGCACCGACAATGGCATCCACCGGGCAGGCCTGGATGCATTTGGTGCAGCCAATGCATTCGGCTTCGCGGATAAAGGCAACCTGGGGCGGCGCGCTACCGCGCTCAGGGTCCAGGGCTATGAGCGGCACCTGCAGCAGGTTGGCCAGGGCGGCGATGGTTTCGCTGCCGCCTGGCGGGCATTTATTGATCGCTTCGCCCTTGGCCAGGCCCTCTGCATAGGGCTTGCAGCCAGGGTGACCACATTTGCCGCATTGGGTCTGCGGCAGCAGGGCGTCGATGCGTTGAATCAGACTCATGATGTAAATAATCCGTTGAAGCCGAGAAACGCCAAGGCCATCACGCCCGCGCCGATTAACTCTGCAGGCAGGCCGCGAAAGCTCTCGGGCATCGCCTCGTTGTCACTGCGTTGACGCAGGTCGGCGAACAGGCTCAAAGCCAGCCAGAACCCCAGACCACCGCCCAGGCTCCAGGCCAGGGTCTGCAGTGTGCCGTAGGCGCCTTCAATGACCTGCAGGCTCAAGCCTAGCAGTGCCACATTGCCCAGCAGTAACGGCATCAGCCCGTCGAAGGGCAGGCTTGGCAACGCTCGAGACAACAGGCCGAGCAGCGGCTCAATCAGCAGTACGCACAGGGGCAGCAGGACGAAAAGACGTAGGTACTCAAGCTGCAGGGGTTGCAGGAGGTAGTGATACAGCAGTTGCCCCAGCGTGACGGCCAGCACCAGTAACGCCAGTGTTGCAAGTCCCAGTGCGTGCAGTCGACGGCGGTCCTGGCCAGCAGAAGGTTGCAGGGCCGGGTCGATGGCCAGCCCTTGATGCAGGACCAGGTTGTTGACCAGCGCGGCGCTGATCAGGGCCAGGATGAATTCGCTCATGGGGGTGCACATTGCCAGGGCTGTTCGCCATTATCCGGCAATGACGCGAGGATGAGAACGCCCCGGACGCAATCGTCCGGGGCGTGAGGCCTTACTTGATGCGTTGACCGGGCTTGGCGCCACTGTCAGGGCTGAGCAGGTAGATTTCTTCACCGCCGGGGCCGGCAGCCATGACCATGCCTTCGGAGATGCCGAAGCGCATTTTGCGCGGCTTGAGGTTGGCGATCATCATGGTCAGGCGACCTTCAAGCTTGGCCGGGTCCGGGTACGCCGACTTGATGCCGGAGAACACGTTGCGCTGCTCGTCACCGATGTCGAGGGTCAGGCGCAGCAGCTTGTCGGCACCTTCCACGGCTTCGGCCTTGAGAATCAGGGCCACGCGCAGGTCGACGGCAGCAAAGGTGTCGAAGTCGATCTCGGCCGACAGCGGGTCCTTGCTCAGTTCGCCATTGCCGGTAACCACGGAAGTCTGGCTGGCGGCCAGGTCTTCCTTGCTGGCGGCGGTCATGGCCTCGACCTTGACCGGATCGATGCGGCTCATCAGCGCCTTGAACGGGTTCAGCTGGTGATTGCTCAGGCGGGTCTGATGATCGTCCCAGGTCAATGGGGCAACGTTGAGGAACGCCTCGGCGTCGGCAGCCAGCAAAGGCAGTACCGGCTTGAGGAAGATCACCAGCTGGCGGAACAGGTTGATGCCCTGGGCGCAGATGGCCTGGACTTCATCCTGTTTACCTTCCTGCTTGGCCAGGGACCATGGTGCCTTGTCGGCGATCCAGGCGTTGGCGCGGTCGGCCAGGGCCATGATTTCACGCATGGCACGGGCGAAGTCGCGCGCTTCATAGGCCTCGGCGATGCTTGGCGCAGCGGCCAGGAACGCTTCGGTCAGCTCTGGCGCGGCGTCGCCGGCAACCATCACGCCGTCGTTGCCCTTTTGAATGAATCCCGCGCAGCGGCTGGCAATGTTGACCACCTTGCCGACCAGGTCGGAGTTGACCTTCTGTACGAAGTCTTCCAGGTTCAGGTCGAGGTCATCGACGCCGCGGCTGAGCTTGGAGGCGTAGTAGTAGCGCAGGTATTCCGGCGCCAGGTGATCCAGGTAGGTACGGGCCTTGATAAAGGTGCCGCGCGACTTGGACATCTTCGAGCCGTTGACGGTCAGGTAACCGTGTACGTTGATGCCAGTCGGCTTGCGGTAGCCCGCGCCTTCGAGCATGGCAGGCCAGAACAGGGCGTGGAAGTTGACGATGTCCTTGCCGATGAAGTGGTACAGCTCGGCCTTGGAGTCCTTGTTCCAGAACGCGTCGAAGTCCAGCTCGGGACGACGGGCGCAGAGGTTCTTGAAACTGGCCATGTAGCCGATCGGCGCGTCCAGCCAGACATAGAAGTACTTGCCGGGCTCGTCGGGGATTTCGAAACCGAAATACGGCGCGTCACGGGAGATGTCCCATTCCTGCAGGCCGGCATCCAGCCACTCGGCGATCTTGTTGGCTACGGCGTCCTGCAGGGTGCCGCTACGGGTCCACTGCTGGAGCATGGCCTGGAAGTCGGGCAGCTTGAAGAAGAAATGCTGGGAGTCCTTGAGCACCGGGGTAGCGCCGGAAATCGCTGACTTGGGATTCTTCAGCTCGGTCGGGGCATAGGTGGCGCCGCATTTTTCACAGTTGTCGCCGTACTGGTCTTCGGCGGCACACTTGGGGCAGGTGCCCTTGATGAAGCGGTCGGCCAGGAACATTTTCTTGTCCGGGTCGAAGTACTGGGTGATCGAACGGGTGGCAATGTGCCCGGCGTCACGCAGCTTGAGGTAGATCTGGCTCGACAGCTCGCGGTTTTCTTCGGCGTGGGTCGAGTGGAAGTTGTCGAAGTCCACCAGGAAGTCGGCGAAGTCGCCACTGTGCTCGGCCTGGACGGCGGCAATCAGTTGCTCAGGGGTGATGCCTTCCTTTTCGGCGCGCAGCATGATGGCCGAACCGTGGGCGTCGTCCGCGCAGACATACACGCATTGATTGCCGCGATGTTTCTGGAAGCGCACCCACATGTCTGTCTGGATGTACTCGAGCATATGGCCAAGGTGAATGGAACCATTGGCATAGGGCAGGGCGCTGGTGACGAGAATCTGACGTGGCTCGGACATGGGGGCTCGGCTACTTTTTTCGGCTACTTGAGATGAAACGATGATCGGCCACTATAAAACGCCGGGAAATTTATTTCACCCCATGGACGTCTGTGGATGTTTCGCGGGTTAGCATAGTGGTCTGTTTTACTCAGTCTTTTTAACGGGAGTCTCCATGAGTGCCGTCACTCGCGCAGCCGTCGAAGCCGTTCTTCGCCAGTACACCGATCCTTACCTGAACCAGGACCCGGTCAGCGCCGGCTGTGTCCAGGCCATCGATATCCAGGGCGAGCGGGTCAGTGTCCGGTTGCAGCTGGGGTACGCCGCCGGCCTGTTCAAGAATGGCTGGGCCCAGGTCCTGCAAACTGCCATTGAAGGTATCGAGGGTGTCGCTTCGGCGCAGGTTGAAATTAATTGCGTGATCACCGCGCACAAGTCCCAGGCGCAGATCCCTGGGCTGGCCAACGTCAAGAACATCATTGCCGTGGCCTCGGGCAAAGGCGGTGTGGGCAAGTCCACGACCGCCGCCAACCTGGCTCTGGCCCTGGCCCGTGAAGGCGCGCGCGTGGGTATTCTCGATGCCGACATCTATGGCCCGAGCCAGGGCGTGATGTTTGGTATCCCGGAGCGCACCCGTCCGCAGGTCCGCGAGCAGAAGTGGTTCGTGCCGCTCAAGGCACACGGCGTCGAAGTCATGTCCATGGCTTTTCTGACGGACGACAACACACCGATGGTCTGGCGCGGGCCGATGGTTTCCGGGGCCTTGCTGCAGCTGGTGACCCAGACTGCCTGGGACAATCTCGACTACCTGGTGATCGACATGCCGCCAGGCACCGGCGATATCCAGCTGACCCTGGCGCAGAAAGTCCCGGTGGCAGGTTCGGTGATCGTCACTACGCCGCAAGACCTGGCCCTGATCGACGCCAAGAAAGGCGTGGAAATGTTCCGCAAGGTCAATATCCCGGTATTGGGTGTGGTCGAGAACATGGCCGTGCATATCTGCTCGAACTGTGGCCACGCCGAGCATCTGTTTGGCGAAGGCGGCGGTGAGAAGCTGGCCAGCCAGTATGGCGTGGAACTGCTGGCCTCGCTGCCGCTGTCGATGCTGATTCGCGAGCAGGCCGACAGTGGCAAGCCGACCGCGATTGCCGAGCCTGAGAGCCAGATTGCCATGGTCTACCAGGAGCTGGCCCGTCAGGTGGGGGCGCGGATCGTATTGCAGGAGGCAGCGGCGCCTGCGATGCCGAATATCACCATCAGCGAAGATTAAACTGGAATCATCGCGGGGCAAGCCCGCTCCCACTGAATCGGTGGGAGCGGGCTTGCCCCGCGATGAGGGCCGAATTAAGGGCAAAAAAAAGCCCCGCCTGTTAAGGGCGGGGCTTTTTTCAAGCTGTAAAGCGGAAGTTAGATAACTTCTACTTCTTCAGCCTGCATGCCTTTCTGACCGCGGGTAGCGATGAAAGAGACCGCTTGGCCTTCTTTCAGGCTCTTGAAGCCGTCAGCCTTGATGGCTTTGAAGTGTACGAACAGGTCGTCACCGGATTGTGGGGTGATGAAGCCGAAGCCTTTTTCATCGTTGAACCACTTAACGGTACCGGTTTGGCGATTGGACATGGTCTGTCTCCTTGGACAAAGTTAACTACGACTCAGGAAACGCCCTGGCCGAGACTGAGTGCAAAGAGGCAGAAAATTCATGAAGATGGGTTGATCGAAATCTTGCATCAGGTAGATATTCTCAGTGACACGTGCAGCACAGTGGCGTCACCATAACCCTTTTTCCAGAACGTGCCAATGGTCTTGTTCAGCTTTCGCGCAAATCATGACTGACGGTGCTGTATGCCTCCCTGAACGCCCCGGTACACGGGGATTCGACGCTTGGCGGTGGATGAAACTTTGAACCGGGCGCCGGGCCCGGTAAGATGCGCCACAGAATTTCTTCACCTCGTTACTTCAGGACACCCGCCATGAGCATCAAATCGGACAAGTGGATTCGCCGCATGGCGCAGGAACACGGCATGATCGAGCCGTTCGTCGAGCGCCAGGTGCGCGGTGAGAGCGACAACCGGCTGATCTCCTTCGGTGTCTCCAGCTACGGCTACGACGTACGCTGCGCCGACGAGTTCAAGGTGTTTACCAACATCAATTCGGCGACCGTCGATCCGAAAAACTTCGATGCCGGCAGCTTTGTCGACGTCAAGAGCGACGTTTGCATCATCCCGCCGAACTCCTTCGCCCTGGCTCGCACCGTGGAGTACTTCCGGATTCCGCGTAACGTGCTGACCATCTGTCTGGGCAAAAGCACCTACGCCCGTTGCGGCATCATCGTCAACGTCACCCCGCTGGAACCTGAGTGGGAAGGTCACGTGACCCTGGAGTTCTCCAACACCACCACCTTGCCGGCGAAAATCTACGCCAATGAAGGCGTGGCGCAGATGCTCTTCCTGGAGTCCGATGAAGAGTGCGAAGTGTCCTACAAGGACCGTGGTGGTAAATACCAGGGCCAGCGCGGCGTCACCCTGCCACGCACCTGATCCGAAAAAACGCGGGAATTCCCGGCGGCTGGCAGACTCTAATGAGATGAACCGTTTCGCCAGGCAACAGGCCTGGCGGACTTCGCCGAGGAGCCGCTCATGAAACTCGATCCGGCCATCAGTGCCAAGCTGGCTGTGTTACAGCCTAATCAGGTCGGAGTAATGGCCTGGTCACTGCTGGCCCATCCGCATCCGCATTTCGCTCATGCAGGCGGTGTACCCGGTCAGCCCGACCCGGACACCCCCGACCAGCCGTCACCCGATGAAAATCATCCGATGGAACCGGGTGAGCCGACCTTGCCTGACGAACCACCACCCGCGCCCGTCGCCTGAGGCTTACTTCAGGTTACCGCTCAAGAACTGACGCAGGCGTTCGCTTTTCGGATTTCCGAGTACCTCGGCGGGCGGCCCCTGCTCTTCGACCAGGCCCTGATGCAGGAACATCACCTGGGTCGCCACTTTGCGCGCAAAGGCCATCTCGTGAGTCACCATGATCATGGTCCGGCCTTCTTCGGCCAGGCCCTGGATCACCCGCAACACTTCGCCGACCAGTTCCGGGTCCAGCGCCGAGGTTGGCTCATCGAACAGCATGACCTCCGGCTCCATGGCCAGTGCCCGGGCAATCGCCACGCGTTGTTGCTGCCCCCCGGACAGAAACGCCGGGTACTGCTCGGCCACGCGGGCGGCCAGGCCGACCTTATCCAGGTATCGCCGGGCGCGGGCTTCGGCTTCCTGCTTGCTGACGCCCAGAACCCGTCTTGGCGCCAGACTGATGTTGTCCAGCACGCTCAGGTGGCTCCACAGGTTGAAGTGCTGGAAGACCATGGCCAGGCGCGTGCGCAGGCGCTGCAGCTCGTCCGGATCGCTGACCCGCAGACCGAGGTGGTCATGGCTCATGTGCACCGGTTTGCCATCGAGGGTCATGCTGCCCTCGTTGGGTTGTTCGAGAAAGTTGATACAGCGCAGGAAGGTGCTCTTGCCCGAGCCACTGGCGCCGATCAGGCAGATTACGTCACCGGTCTTCGCCTTCAGCGAGACACCCTTGAGCACATGATGTTCGCCGTAGCGCTTGTGCAGGTCTTCGATGGTCAGTTTGTACATGCGCAGGCTCTCAAAGGTGACTATTGCTCAAGGCGATAACAGGTAACCGCTGCGGTAGGGCTGGCGGCCGGCCACATGCGCAATGACCATGCCGGCGGTAGCCATGCGCCGTAGCGAGCGGGCATACATGAGCCCGGGCTGGACGTTGCGCACCGCGGTCACCCGGTCGCTGAGCGGGTCGATGACTTCGGCGATCAACTGGTCGGTCTCCAGGTACTGGCCCGGCTTGGCGTGGAATACCAGCAAGCCGCCCAACGGCGTGGCCACCGGTTCCACACCCGCCAACGGGGTTGCCGGGTACGACAGTGGCGGAAGGGGGCTCGCTTGGCCTTCGATGGCGCCATATTGCGTCAGATAATCGAGAATTGCCGCGCAATCCTGTTCCGCCAGCGGGTGACTGACATCGCCTTGGCCGCGCAATTCGACGGTGACCGAAAAGCTGCCTTGCGGGATCGGGAACTGTTTGCCGAAACGCTGCTGCAGCTGCCACCAGACCAGGGTGAAGCACTCATCGAAGGACTGCCCGCCCGAATCGGTGGCGAGCAGGCTGGCCTGGGCGCCGAGGTAGCGCGACAGAGGCTCGACTTGCGGCCAGGCCTCAGGTGTCGTGTACAAGTGGGCGACGGCTTCGAAGTCACAATGCAGGTCCAGCACCATCTCGGCATCGCAGGCCAGTCGCTGCAGGGTCAGGCGTTGCGACTGCAGCGGTGTGTGGACCGGGTGGGTATCCAGGGCACGGCGCAGGCATTCGCGGATCAGGGCAATGTTGTGGTCCTGATCCTGGCTCAGGTGCGCTTCGATCTGATCGCCGATCTTGTCGCTCAGGTCGACGAAGTTGCGATTGAAATTCTCGCCACTCTGCAGCTCGAAGCGGCCCAGCGGCATATCCATCAGCACCTGTTCCAGGCCGACCGGGTTGGCGATCGGCACCAGTACGATCTCGCGGCGCAGCAATCCCAGGGCTTCGAGCTCGCCCAGGCGTTGCTTGAGGTGCCAGGCCACCAGCATGCCGGGCAGTTCGTCGGCGTGTAGCGAGGCCTGGATGTAGATCTTTCCGGCGCCCCGCGGGCCGAAATGGAAGCTGTGGATCTGGCGGGCGATCCCTGGAACCGGTGCCAGAATATCGTGGGTCGAGTGATGCATATCAGTCCTAGTGAGTCGGTCCTAGAAAAGCCAGCCAGCGCCGTTCGGCGAGGCGGAACAGGCCAACCAGAGCGAAGGTCACGCACAGGTAGATCAGTGCGGCGATACCGAACGACTGGAAGGTCAGAAACGTGGCCGAGTTGGCGTCGCGGGCGACCTTGAGCACATCCGGCACGGTCGCGGTGAAGGCAACTGTGGTGGAGTGCAGCATCAGGATCACTTCGTTGCTGTAGTAGGGCAACGAGCGGCGTAGCGCCGACGGCATGATGATATAAGCATAAAGTTTCCAGCCGCGCAGGCCATAAGCCTTGGCTGCTTCCACCTCGCCATGGTTCATGCTGCGGATCGCGCCGGCGAAGATCTCGGTGGTGTAGGCGCAGGTGTTGAGGGCGAAGGCGAGGATGGTGCAGTTCATCGCGTCACGAAAGAAGCTGTCGAGCAGCGGTTGCGCGCGCACGGCGGCCAGGCTGTAGATCCCGGTGTAGCAGATCAACAGCTGGATATACAGTGGTGTGCCACGGAACAGGTAGGTGTAGAACTGCACCGGCCAGCGGATCCAGAAACGCGGCGAGACGCGGGCGATGGACAAGGGTATCGAGACCACGAAGCCGATTGCCAGCGCGGCGGTCAGCAGCCACATGGTCATGGCCAGGCCGGTGATGTGCGTGCCATCGGTATAAAGAAAATCGCGCCAGTATTGCTGCAGCAATTCGATCATCGGATGGCCTCCCGGGTGCCGACGTTGTAGCGGCGTTCCAGCCAGCGCAGGACGATGTTCGAGGCGCTGGTGATAAGCAGATAAATAAAGGCTGCGACCATCAGGAAGTAGAACAGCTGGTAGCTGCTCTTGCCGGCATCCTGGGCGGCCTTGACCAGATCAGCCAGGCCGATGATCGAGACCAGGGCGGTGGCCTTGAGCATGACCATCCAGTTGTTGCCGATGCCGGGCAGGGCGAAGCGCATCATTTGCGGGAAGACCACGAAGCGAAAGCGCTGCATACGCTTGAGGCCATAGGCGGTGGCGGCCTCGACCTGGCCGCGGGGCACGGCAAGGATCGCACCGCGGAAGGTCTCGGTGAAGTAGGCACCGTAGATGAAACCCAGGGTGATCACGCCCGCCGCGAACGGGTCGATTTCAATGTATTCCCATTCCATGTAGTCGGTGAGCGTCGTCAGCCAGGTTTGCAGGCTGTAGAAAATCAGCAGCATCAGCACCAGGTCGGGGACCCCGCGGATCAGCGTGGTGTAGGCCTGGGCGATCAGGCGCAGCGGGCGCACTGGCGAGAGCTTGGCGCTGGCGCCGAGCAGGCCCAGGCCAACGCTGACCAATAGCGACATGAAGGATAATTTGATGGTCATCCAGGTGCCCTGCAGCAGCAAAGGGCCGAAGCCCTTCAGGCTGAAGGCCGAGAGTCCCAGAAACTGCAACAGGTCTTCGAACATGTAAGCAACCTATGCCAATGGCTGTGGGAGCGGGCTTGCCCCGCGATTGCGGTCTGTCAGCTACATCGCATCGCGGGGCAAGGCGAGTCGTCGCACCGCCGCTCCTACAGTTATTTGCCGCTGTAGAGGTTCAGATCACCGAAGTGTTTCTTCTGGATCTCGGCATAGGTACCGTCATCGTGTAACGCTTTGATACCTTTGTTGATCAGGTCCTGGAGCTCTTTGTTACCTTTTTTGATACCCACCGCGGTCTTCGACGGTAGCAATTCGCTTTCTACCGGTGCGCTGACTTCATAGTCTGTGCCCTGAGGCGACTTGAGAAAGCCCAGTTCAGCCTGGAGCATGTCCTGTATGGAAGCATCCAGACGGCCGGAGGTCAGGTCGGCATAGACCTGGTCCTGGTTCTGGTAGGCCTGGGTCTTGACCCCTGCTTTGTCCAGCACGGCCTTGGCGTAGGCCTCCTGGATGGTGCCTTGCTCATAGCCGACCGTCTTGCCTTTGAGCGAAGCCGGGTCGGCGCTCAGTCCGGAACCTTTTTTGTACACCAGCGAAGTCGGGCCGGAGAACAGTTCATTGGAGAAGTCGATGACTTTTTCCCGCGCCGGGGTGACGGTCATGGACGAGATTACCCCGTCGAATTTGTTGGCCTTGAGGCCCGGAATCATGCCGTCGAAATCGCTCTCGACCCACTTGCATTTGACTTTGAGCTCGGCGCAGATGGCGTTACCCAGGTCAATGTCGAAGCCCACCAGGCTGCCGTCGGCAGCCTTGGATTCAAACGGGGCATACGACGGGTCGACGCCGAAGCGCAGCTCCTTGTATTCCTTGGCCAGGGCATTGCCCGCAGCCAGACACAGTGCAAGTGCAGAAAACGTCAGCCATGCTTTTTTCATTGTGTGTCCCTGGATTTGTAACCTAGTGGGGTGGCACTGGGCCGTTACCGGCCAGTGCCTGACATCACAATGACAGCAATTTTCACACCATATTCTTGCAGTGTAGGAGCGGATTCATCCGCGAAGGACTGCATAGCAGTCCCTTGTCTGGGGCAGCGACCCATTCGCGGATGAATCCGCTCCTACAGAGGCAAGCCTTTAGTAGCGCGCATCCATCGGCTTGCCGCCGTTGGGCCAGTCCTTGACCTTGTCCGGGAAGTCCGGTCGCGGCTGCTGCGAGAACCAGGCGGCAACGTCCACTGCTTCCTGGTCGCTCAGGCCACCCTGGCCCAGGGGAAAACGCTCATGAAAGCCGATCGGCATGTTGCGTTTGACGAATGCGGCAGCCGTGTAGGTGCGCGCCATACCGGCGCCGATGTTGAAGGACTGCTCGCCCCACAGTGGCGGGAACACCAGGCTGCCATCCGCGCGGGCCAGCCCCTGGCCATCGGCGCCGTGACACACCGCACATTGTTTGACGTAGACCTGTTGGCCGTTATCGAGGTCGGGCTTGATCGCTGGATCGATCTTGCCAACACCACGGCCAGCCACTTTGTCGCCGGGCTGGGTGTTGTTTTTCATCCACTCGAAGTAGGCGACCATGGCCTGCATGTCAGCGGACTGTGGCGGAATCGGCTTGCCGTTCATGGAGCGGCGGAAGCAGCCGTTGATGCGCTCTTCCAGGGTAATCACCTTACCGGCGCGCGGCGCGTACCCGGGGAAAAACGCCGACACGCCAACAAAGGGCGAACCATCGGCCACGGTACCGGCGTTGAGGTGACAGCTTGTGCAATTGAGCGCATTGCCGACGTTGTCCGGCAGCAGTTCCTTGGTCTGCAGGTGCAGGCGCATGCCGCGGATCACCTGGTCGGCATTGGCGGCGGCGAGCAGGTCGGCCAGGCGCGGGGTCTCGAAGGCAGTCGAGTCGGTGGTTTGCGGGTTGAGCTGAGCGCGCAGCTTTTTCACCTGTTCCGGAGTGACCGCTGAACTGTTGTTGCCCCAGCGGCTGCGCACGAAACTGAGGATTTCGGCGATTTCCTGATCCGATAAACGCGCGAAACCGGGCATGGTGTAGGTCCGCGAATGGGTGGCGGTCTGTGCGGTCTCCCAGCCAGTCAGGGTGATGTGCAGCAGCGATGTCGGGTCGCTGGAAGCAATGCTCGGGTTGCCGGCCAGTGGCGGGAACATGCCGGGCACGCCCGCGCCGTCGGTACGGTGGCAGTCGCTGCAGAACTGGGTGTAACCCAGGCCACCCCGGCTGCTGAACAGATCGGCCGGTGGCGCGGCCGGCGTCAGTGCCACGGCGGGCATGGGCAGGTCGTTTTCGCCCGGCGGCAGGGATTTGAGGTAGCTGGCGATGGCGGTCAGATCGGTATTACTGAAATGCTGGGTGCTGTGGTGAATCACGTCGGCCATGTTTCCGGAGACCGTGGCGAAGCGGTTCTGTCCGGTTTTGAGCAATTGTACGGTGTCTGGCACCGTCCACAGATTGCGCAGACTCAGGGCGCGCCAGTGCTCGACGGTTTCCCCGGCGAGGAAGTGCTTGCCACTGCTGCCGGTGTCACTCATGGCCTTTTCCTGAAAGGCGATGCCGCGCGGGGTATGGCAGGCGCCACAATGGCCCAGGCCCTGCACCAGATAGGCGCCGCGATTGATCAGCGGATCGCGGTCCGGGTCGGGTTCGAACGGTTGATTATCGACAAACGCCCAGTTCCAGAATGCCAGCCCCCAGCGCATGTTGAACGGCCAGCTCATGTCGGCGGCCTGGTTGGACTGGCTGATCGGCTCCACCGCTTGCATCAGGTAGGCGTACAGCGCCTGCATGTCCTCCTCGCTGATTTTGGCGTAGGACGGGTAGGGCATGGCGGGATACAGATGGGTGCCGTCGGCGCTCACCCCTTCGCGCATGGCCTTGTCGAACTGCTCGAAGCTGTAACGCCCGATACCGGTTTCCGAGTCCGGGGTGATGTTGCTTGAGTAGATCGTGCCCATAGGCGTCTTCAGTTGCAGCCCACCGGCCATCAACGGACCTTGCGGGGCGGTGTGGCAAGCGATGCAGTCACCGAGCTGTGCAACGTAGCGGCCACGTTCGAGCAGTGACTTGTCGGTGGTTTCAGCCGCTGCCATGTCTGGCTCACTGGCGTGAAGGGCGGGTATCAGCAGCAACGTCGTGGCGCACAGGGCCAGGCGTGAAAGTACGGAAGCCATTGCATATTCCTTTAGTCACCCGGCCTGGGTGGTCCCTTGGGCGCAGGTGTGCAATCGTTTTTATGATTCATCAGGCAGCACTGGGAACGAGGCTCGTCCCAGTGTTGTTGTAGAGGATTTGCAGGCGGGTACAGTTGATATGGATCAGCGCAGCCGGCATTGCACCGGCTGCGGGGTGCGAGAGGATTACTTGCCCGGCACCAGGGTCAGACGCTTGCTGCCGTAGGCGCGGTCGAAGTTTTGCGGTTGCAGCGGCAAACTCATGTAACGGCCCTTGAACCAGGCGTCCAGGCCATCGGCAAAGTGCGGGCTGGCCGGGTTGCCGGACTGGCCGCTGCTGCTCTGCAGTTGCAGCGGTTCGATCTGGCCGAAGTCCACCACCATGCGCAGCGACGGCGCCAGCTGGGCGTTGAAATCCTTGCCCCAGGCATAGGGCGCAAGGTTCAGGGTGCTGTGGTCGCCGCCGCTGGCCTGCGGGCCACGACTGACGGCATCACCCAGGCCATGGAAGGTCGCTGTCGGCCAGCGGTACTGGTGCAGCTTGCCCCATTGCCAGGCGCGACGGTCATTGCCCTGTTGCGCTTCACCGGCAGTGACTGCTGCGGCCAGGCTGCGGGCGAGGATCGTTGGTTTGTCTTCTTGCTGCGCGGTGCGCTGGTCGTTCCAGAACGGGCTGTCTTCACGGCCGAGCAAATGATCGGCCTGTGCCGAGTAGGACAACCGCGCATTACCGACGAAGGCCTGCCAGGTCGCCGAAGATTCCGGGCCGAGCTCATCGAGGAAGGTCAGTTTCGCGCTTTCCTGCAGGAACAGTTCATACAGGGCGGCGTCGGCCGAGGTGGTACTCAGGCGGCCATCGAAGGCCATCAGCCGCGTATAGGCTTCACGGGCCTTGCTGCGCTGATCGCCGGGCAACGCGTCGATCGCCTGTTTCAGCGGCTGAGCCATGCCGGGTGCTTCGAACATCTGCTTGAGTTTGGCGGCGAACAGGGTGGTCTGGTCGTTTTGCATGGTGATCAGGCTGCGGCTGTCATGCTTGCCGTTAGCGGCCAGCTCCCCCAGGCGCTCGGCGCGCTCGGGGTAGTACCAGCTATTGGACAACTGCATGCCGTAACCTTTGGGCACGCTGCGCTGGTTGGCATTGCCAAGCCAGCCCTGCGGCGGGTCCTGGTCGTAAGGGTGGAGCATCGGGTCGGCGTAGCCGTCCCAGTCGTAGCGCCCGTCCCAGCCCGGCGAAGGCAGCAGCCCCTGGCCTTCACGACGGTTGGGGAAGCGGCCGCTGACCTGCCAGCCGATGTTGCTGGCGTCGGCGAAGACGAAGTTCAGCGCTGCGGCACCGATTTCGCGGGTGTTGTCGAAGGCGCGCTCGACGTTCTGCGCCCGTGACAGGTTGAAAAATGCATCCAGGCTCTGGTCGCCCCTGAGCTGTGGCAGTTGCAGGGCCAGGCCCAGGCTGGCGTTCTGCGCCTGGCCGAGCAGGCGTGCCATGACGGGTGTCGTACAGGGTTTCGCGCTGTGGGCGCTGGCCTTTGACGAAGAAGGTTTCGTTGCGCGCCAGGGCTGGCAGCCATTTGCCGTCGGCCTGGTACATCAGGCGGCTGCCTTCGCGTTTAAGGCGTTCCAGGTACAGGTCTTGGTTATCGGCCATGACCGCACTGGCGCTCCAGGCCAGTTTGCCGTTGTAGCCGGAAAGCAGCAGTGGCAGGCCGGCAATGGTTACACCAGCGCCCTGGTATTTAGGTGCGCGGATCTGCACCGGTGTCATTGCCCAGGCCCCGAGGGTGTCGCTGGCCAGCAGGCTCTTGCCGCTACGGCTGCGTTGCGGGGCAATCGCCCAGTTGCTGGAACCGGCTGTGCCCAACAGGTTGAGGGCAGCCAACTGTTCGCTGGCGGCGCTCAGCGGTGCCAGCCCGGCCAGCGCGTTGCCCAGGCTCAGGCCTTTGAGCTTGTCGGCCTCAGCTGTCGGCAGGGGTTCGTCAGGGTAGCTGGGCAACAACCACGGCAGTTTGTCGCTGCCGACTTTCTGCGCCAGGGTCAACGCGGCGAGCTCTTCCTGCAGGTTGACCGACTGGCTGAAGTTGTACAGGCAGAAGATCAGTGCCGAGTCTTCAGGCTTCCAGTATTCCGGGCGGTAGCCGCTTTGCGCCAACGGCGCCGGGAGCCGGTCGCGGTAACGGAACAGGTAGGCGTTGACGCCACGGGCATAGACTTCAAAGAAGCGCTTGAGGCGTGGCGAGGCATCGGCGTAAAGCTGGTTGGCGGTCTGTTTCAGGTTGGCGCCACGCATCAGCCGGTCGACTTCCAGTACATCCGGGCCGGCAATCTCGGCCAGGCGACCCTGGGCCAACAAGCGCATGCCGACCATTTGCCCGATGCGGTCACCGGCATGCACATAGCCCAGTGCGAACAGGGCGTCGTGGAAGTTGCTGCTTTCGATCAACGGCATGCCCATGGCATTGCGTCGTACCGAGACGTTCTGCGCCAGGCCTTTAAGGGGTTGTATGCCGCTGGTCGGTGGCACGCTGTCGCGGTAGCCACCCATCTGGCAGCCGCTCAGGGCAAGCACGCCGAACACCGCTGCGGCTACGCCGAACCGGGGGAGGAAAGGGGGGAAGGCTGGCGCGGCCATGGTCGGGCTCCTGCAGGGCGTGGCGTCTAAAAGGCGCTACGTTAGTGAGCCCGACCACGCCATGCAAGCGGGGCACAGCCTTTATTTTTCAGGCTGTTCAAAGGCCACTATCAGGCCCCGTGGCACTTTTTGAACTTCTTGTTGCTGCCGCATGGGCACGGGTCGTTGCGGCCGACGTCCTTCAGGGCGTTGCGCACCGGCTCCTGGTGACCGTGGTTGCAGTGCGGACCGTGAACATGGCCGTGGTCATGGTCGTGATGATCATGATCGTGGTTGCAGTCAGGGCCATGGACATGGGGTTGTTGAGTCATTGCGGGTTACTCCGGTAAAAGATCGCCGGGAATTATCTCACCACTGCGCGACAAGTGCAGTTCGCGGGCGAAGAATAATCCGCTGTTGAGCTCACCATCGAGGCGGTAGCGCAAGGGAAGGTCAGTGTTTTTGAGCATTTTCGCCAACGGTTTGACCTGCTTCCAGAGGTTGGTGCGCACGGGGATCTTGAAGGTCCGCCGGGCATGCCCACCGACACTGCGCCACAGGCTTTCCTCCCCCTCGACCAGTAACAGATCGTTCAGGTGCACGGTGTAACTCAGGTAGCGGATGAACAGGCGTCCGTCGTTGGGGTTGTCGACGCGTACATGAAGGACGAATTCTTGCTCCAGCAGGTGCATCTTGACCGCTTCGACCTTGACCAGGCGAACCTCGGGATCGCGGTAGTCACTGTCCAGCCAACTGGCACACCCGGTCAGTTGCAGTATCAGAAAGCTGAGTAGCAACAGACGGGTCATTGGCGTTAGCTCCCTAGATAACTGGCGCAGCACTTCTTGAATTTCTGCCCGCTGGCGCATGGGCAGGCGTCGTTGCGTCCGGCTTTCAGGCCGACTGTCGGGTCGATGAAATACCAGTGCCCGCCATTCTGCACAAAGGCCGAACGCTCGCGATGGCTATGTTCGCCGTCATTATCGTGCCAGCGGGCGGTGAAGGTGACGAAGGCATGTTCAGGCTTGCCGCCAAATACCTCGGCGCTTTCCACTTCAAGGCCCAGCCAGGTGCTTTGCGCGCTCCAGGCGGCAATCGCGGCGCGGTCAAGGCCGGCCTGCTGTGCAGGCAGGGTGGTGTTCACCAGGTAATCGATCAGCCCCAGCACATAGGCGCTGTAGCGCGAACGCATCAGCGTCTGCGCATCGGGGGCCGGATGCCCGGCGTGATAGTGTCCGCAACAGGCGTCGAGCAGATTACCGCTGCCGCAGGGACAAACCGAGACACTCATTGTTTCACCACCAGTACTTGCCAAAATTTTGCGGATTGGCCCAGAACTTGGCATTGAGCCAGTCCGGGACCTGTTTGTATTCACGTAGATCATAGGTGAACAGGCTCAGGACCTGATCATCGCGCTGAAATTTTTCGTTGGCTTGCAGGGCCAGGGCGAAGAAATCGGTGTCTTGCCAGCCGCAGGCGCTCAGGTCGGCCAGCACTGCCACGCGGCTGGCATTGAGGTTGCGGATGCCGCCGAGCAACTGCAGGCCATCGCGCTTGGGCAGGTGCTCCAGGCAATCGACCAGCAAGGCTAGATCAAAGCGCTGAGCGGCCAAATCCGTAGGTAGAGGTCCCGGTTCAGTCTGGGCAATCTTCACGTGCGGGTGCGCCTGGACAAAGACGTCCAAAGCCGGAAAACGCGTGCCGACCAGTAATAAACGCTGCGGTAGATGGTGTTCAAGCAGCGCCGCCAGGGCTTGCTGCGGGGTTCGTTGGGAAAATCCGTCAATCATCGGGAATCCTCGGTCAGATGCGTCAAGACTAACGATCTCGGGCCGTCAGGCATAGAGGCTGACAGCCGCATCATGGCTTATTGCTGGCGGAGTCGGTTTGTGCGGTCTTTACTCCCATAGCATCGGTTTTAAACCGATTCCCCCAAGGAGACGCAACAAAATGAGCATAGTACGCACAGCATTACCTCTGGTTCTGCTAACCAGCGTCTTAACTGGTTGCGCAGGTTTGCAAAAAACTGACTGGCCGATATGTGCTGCCGTCGGGGGTGTAGGCGGCGCGGGATTGGGCGCCATAGAAAGTTCAAGCTGGGCTGGCTGGGGTGCATTGCTTGGCGCTGGCCTGGCGGCAGGCTATTGCTGGGCCCACGGCGATGGTGATGAAGATGGTGACGGCGTACCGGACAGCCGTGACAAGTGTCCGGGTACCCCGCGTGGCGTTCAGGTCGATGCCAATGGCTGCCCACCAGCGCCTGTGGTCGAAGAAGCGGTCGTGGTCAAGGAAGAGGTCATCGTCATTCGCGACGTTCACTTCGAGTTCGATTCTGCCCGGTTGACGCCAGCTGACAAGGAACGCCTGAATACCATTGCGACCCGCCTGAAAAACGAGGCGCCGACGGCCAGACTGAGTGTCACCGGTCACACCGACAGCGTCGGTCGCGATGCCTATAATCAGAAACTCTCGGAGCAACGTGCCCAATCGGTCACCGACTACCTGGTCAGCAGCGGAGTGCCGCAAGCCAGCTTTGTTTCGGTGCAGGGTGCAGGCGAGTCGCGGCCGGAAGCCGACAATGCGACCGCTGAAGGGCGGGCCATGAACCGCCGTGTGGAGATTCGTATCCAGCGCTGAAGCGCAACCGGCCTGCGGCTTGAGAAGTGCCGCAGGCCAGTCTTTACTCCTGTGTGACCGGTAGACGCCGGTGACACAGGAGCAATTCCCATGAGTGTTTTCTCCAAGGCCGCAGTACCGGTGCTGGTGACTGCAAGCCTGATCTCCGGCTGCGCCACCCACAGTGATGGCAGCGCCCCACTCAATCAAAGGACCTGGCCAGTCTGCAGCCTGCTTGGCGGTTTGGTAGGTGGCGGGCTGGGGGCTATCGAAAGTTCTGCCTGGGCAGCCGGTGGCGGTGTTGCCGGGGCCATTGCCGGCGGCCTGATCTGCTATGCCCAGGACGGCGACGAGGACGAGGATGGTGTGTTCGACCGCCGCGATCGTTGCCCTGATACGCCGGCCAACACGCCGGTCAGCCATACAGGTTGCCCACTCCCGCAATATCCGGTCACCGACAAGGCAGCGCCCGAGCCTGAAATCATCACCCTCAATGACCAGGGCTCGGTGATGTTCGCCTACGATTCCGCCGAACTGACCAGCAGCGCCCATAGTCAGTTGCAGGGGTTGATGAGCAAGCTCAATGCGCCCGGTGTGACAAGCGTCAAGGTGATCGGTCATACCGATAGCCAAGGTTCGGATGCCTATAACCAGACGCTTTCCGAGCGGCGCGCCAGCAGCGTCGCCGAGTACCTGATCAGCCAGGGCCTGGCACCCTCGAAAGTGACCAGCCAGGGCCGCGGTGAAAGTGAACCGATTGCCGACAATGAGACCGACGCCGGGCGCGCGCAGAACCGCAGGGTAGAACTGCACCTCAATTGAACCTGCCTCTGGTGCGCGGCAGTGCCAGCCGTTACTGTTGCAGGCGATGCCAGGGCTTCTGGCATCGCCTAAAAAAATAACAGCAGGGGGCGCGTATGAAGGGCTTACTAGGGTTGGGCAAAGCCCTGACGGTAGTGTTCTGGTGGGTGGTGCTGGTGAATCTGCTGATTCCCCAGGAATTCCCCTTCAATCGATTGATCGCTCTGGCCGGCGCTGCATTGTTCGGGCTGCACGTGCTGGAAGTGCTGTTTTTCAATGGCCGCCTGCGTGGGCGCAGCCATCGCTGGTTTGACCGCTTGCAGATCCTGCTGGTCGGTATCTTTCATGTCCTTTCGATTCCAGCGCCCCGTCAGGAGACTAAACATGCGTAAGTTGGTCTTGCTGGCTGCATTGTTCAGCCCCCTGGTGCTGGCGGAGTCGATCAGTGTCGCGCCGCACTCGGTGCTGCGTTTGCCGAATAAATCCAGTGTCGTGCACCTGCAGCGTCTGCACGTGGCCGATGCCGCAACGCTGCTGTTGCCGGCCAGTCTGGTCGAACTGAAAGTGGACGAGCTGCAGCTGGGGCAGGAGGCACGCATTGCCATTGCCCCGGCCGAGAGCACATTACGCGTTGAAGTGGCGCGGGCACAGCTGGGTGAGGGCAGCCAGATCGCCGCGCGTGGCGCTCCGGGCACTTATGAGCGAGCGGCGCTGGCTGGGCGCAACCTTGATCTGCAGTTGCGTGCCGTGCAAGCGCCGTTGCTGGCGATCGATGCCCGCGGAGGTGCTGGGGCGCCAGGGTACGTCGGGCTTGACGGGGCCAACGGCAAAGCTGGCGGATGCACATGGGGCCAGGCAAGCCGTGGTGCCAATGGTGACAACGGTGGCGATGGCCATGATGGCGCGGCGGGCGGTCGGGTACGACTGGCGCTGCCGGCGGACTTTCCCGCAGAACGGATCAAGGTCCAGCTCGACGGCGGGGCGCCAGGTGTAGCGGGTGCAGCGGGCAAGCCGGGAGCAGGGGGCGTGAGCAAGGGTTGCCTGGTCTACCGGACGGCTGCGGGCGCACCCGGGAAACCAGGGGTTGCCGGTCAGCCAGGATTGGCGGGCAATGCCGGCGAGCTGATCCTGCAGCGCTTGTAGGTGTAATTGTCGGTGGGAGCGGGCTTGCCCCGCGATTGCGCTCTGTCAGCCACATCGTATCGCGGGTCAAGCCCGCTCCCACCGGTTGTGCGTTACACCAGCAGGCGCGTAGTTGCCACTAGCACCACGGCAATCCCGAGCAACAGGTTGATCCCCACCAAGCGACGAATCTTGCCCAGCACCACCGCGCCTGTCGGCCAGTCTTGCGCCTGCACCGCTTTGCGCAATTCCGGCAGCAGCAACGACTGGACACGAATGAACAGCGCGATCATCGCAATAGCGCCGCCAATCATCACCTGTACATAGCGTGGCGCCGCGTCCAAGCCGGCAAAACGCAGGTGCAGCATGCCTATGCCGCTGATCGCCAGGACCGCGATGGCTAACCAGACCCACACGAAGAAACGCTGAAACACTTCTACCCAGAGGCGCAGACGGTCAGGCCCTTGAAGGGCTGCAACCGCCGCAGGCCGCAGGATCAGCCAGGCGAAGAACATCCCGCCGACCCATACCAGGGCGGCCAGGACGTGCAGGCTATAAGGAAGGGTAAAGGCGCTCATCGGGATCTCCATTCGGCGCAAAGGGCAATAGCGGGGTATGATAGCGACCCAATCGAAACACTGAAAATTTATCCAGCCCTTCGGGCGCCCCGACACCATGATCAGCAACGAACTCAAAACCACGATTCAGGGCGCCTATTCGCGTTTTCTCGAAGCCAAGAGCCTCAAGCCTCGCTACGGCCAGCGTCTGATGATCGCCGAAGTGGCCAAGGTGCTTGGCGATATCGCCTGTGACGATGAAGGTCGGCGCGCCGGCGATCCCGCCGTGGTGGCGGTCGAGGCCGGTACCGGTACTGGCAAGACGGTTGCCTATAGCCTGGCCTCGATTCCCGCTGCCAAGGCCGCCGGCAAGCGTCTGGTGATCGCCACCGCGACGGTAGCCCTGCAGGAGCAGATCGTCTTCAAGGACCTGCCCGACCTGATGCGCAACAGCGGCCTGAACTTCACCTTCGCCCTGGCCAAGGGGCGTGGTCGCTATCTGTGCCTGTCCAAGCTCGACCTGTTGCTGCAGGAGGGCCATGCACAATCGGCCACTGCGCAGCTGTTCGAGGAAGAGGGCTTCAAGATCGAGGTCGACGAAGCCAGCCAGAAGCTGTTCACCAGCATGATCGAGAAGCTTGCCGGCAACCGCTGGGACGGCGACCGTGACAGCTGGCCGCAAGCCCTGGAAGACCAGGACTGGGCACGCCTGACCACCGACCATAGCCAATGCACCGGCCGCCATTGCCCGAACTTTGGCCAGTGCACCTTCTACAAGGCCCGTGAGGGCATGGGTAAGGTCGACGTCATCGTCACCAACCACGATATGGTTCTGGCCGACCTGGCCCTGGGCGGTGGCGCGGTGTTGCCTGATCCGCGCGACACCATCTATGTGTTCGACGAAGGTCATCACCTGCCGGACAAGGCCATTGGCCATTTCGCCCACTACACCCGTCTGCGTTCCACCGCCGACTGGCTCGAGCAAACCGCCAAGAACCTGACCAAGCTGCTGGCCCAGCACCCGTTGCCGGGCGACCTGGGCAAGCTGATCGAGCAGGTGCCGGAACTGGCGCGGGAGATCAAGGCCCAGCAACAGTTCATGTTCAGCGCCTGTGAGCAGGTGGCCGATTTCCGTCCCGGCGAGGATATGGAGGGCCGCGAGAGGCCGCGTCACCGCTTCGAGGGCGGTGTGGTGCCCGAGCACATGCGCGAGATGGGGATCGAGCTGAAGAAGGGCTTCTCACGCCTGACCGATCTGTTCACCCGTCTGACCGAATTGCTTAAAGAAGGTATGGATGCCGAGGTCAATATCGGTATCGCCAGCCATCAGGCCGAAGAGTGGTACCCCTTGTTCGGCAGCCTGTTGATGCGCGCCCAGGGCAACTGGGAGCTGTGGACCGCCTTCACCGCAGAAGACCCGGAAGACAGCCCGCCCATGGCCCGCTGGCTGACCCTGGCCGAGAGCGGGGCGCTGTTCGACATCGAGGTCAACGCCAGCCCGATCCTTGCGGCTGAAATGTTGCGGCGCAATCTGTGGAACGTTGCCCATGGTGCGCTGGTGACTTCGGCAACCCTGACCGCACTGGGCAAGTTCGATCGTTTCCGCATGCGCGCCGGTCTGCCCAAGGATGCGGTCACCAGTGTCGTGCCCAGCCCTTTCCATCATGTCGATGCCGGTGTGCTACGGGTGCCGGACCTGCGTGCCGACCCTCGGGATGCGGCGGCACACACCGCGGCGATCATTCGTGATCTGCCGGAGCTGGTTGAGGGTTCGCGTGGTTCGCTGGTGCTGTTCTCTTCGCGCAAGCAGATGCAGGACGTGTTCGATGGCCTGGATCGCGACTGGCGCAAGCAGGTGTTCATCCAGGGCAACCTGTCCAAGCAGGAAACCCTGAACAAACACAAGGCGCGTGTCGATGGCGGTGACTCCAGCGTCCTGTTCGGCCTGGCGAGCTTTGCCGAAGGTGTCGACTTGCCGGGCGCCTACTGTGAGCACGTGGTAATTGCCAAGATCCCTTTCGCGGTACCGGATGATCCGGTCGAAGCGGCCCTGGCCGAGTGGATCGAAGCGCGTGGCGGCAACCCGTTCATGGAAATCGCTGTACCAGACGCTTCGTTGCGCCTGATCCAGGCCTGCGGTCGCCTGCTGCGTACCGAAGAGGACCGCGGCACCATCACCCTGCTGGACCGACGTGTGGTTACCCAGCGCTACGGTAAGGCTATTCTCAATGCCTTGCCGCCGTTTCGACGGGAAATTTCCTGACCCCCGGGGATCATTGCTCCGGGGCGTTGTCTATGTCTCAGTTCAAGGCCCGCAAGGGCCCTCAAGGAGAGCTCCAGCCCTATGATTCGCCGTACCTTGCCTGCTGTCTTCGCACTGTTGTTCAGCACACCGCTGCTGGCCGGGCAACAGACGCTGTTCAGCTTTGTGCGCCCGGCCGCCGTGGTCAACGTGGTGACCGAAGATGCCAGCTTGCCGCAATACAACGCAGAGCAGACGGCCGAGGGTGAGGTATTGCGGCGTGTGGTGTTCAACCCGGTGCAGCGCCCCAGCCTGCGGCTGAGCCCGCAAACCGGTGTCTGGGACTGGTCGGCGGCCACAGCCCTGACCTTGCGCCTGCAAAGTGGTATGGACTGGCCGTTGACCGTGGATGTCACGGTGTTGAGTGGTGACGGCAAGACCCTCACCAGCCGTATCGACCTGCCCGCCGGGCCGGCACAGACGATATGGGTGCCACTGACGGCCAGCTCGCCGCTGAGCCAGGGCATGCGTGCCGGGCCACCGATGCCCTGGACGCATGACGGCCAGCGTTGGGTGCTGACCAGTAGCAGCGGTGCGCTGGACTTGAAGCAAGTGGTGTCGGTGACCTTGTCGATGAACAAGCCCAATGTCGCCCAGAGTCTTTTGATTGAACGCGTTGGCATTCAGGATGACGACCAGCTGCAAAAGGCTGCGTATACCGGTTTGATTGATGGCTATGGCCAATCAACCCGCGGCCGCTGGCCGGAAAAAATCGTCAGCGATGACCAGCTCAAAGCCGCCGCGACCCGTGAGCAGCAGCAGCTCAAGGGCTGGCTGGCTGAACGCACTCAGTTGCCGCGCGACAAGTTTGGCGGCGTGACGACAGGCCCAGGCTTCGATGCCAAGGGCTTCTTCCGTACCGAAAAACGTGATGGACGCTGGTATCTGGTCACCCCTGAAGGCCATCCGTTCTACTCGCTGGGCGTCAACACCGTGGCAGCCGACGGCGGCCGCACCTACGTAGCCGGACGCGAGTCGATGTTTACCGCCTTGCCGCAAGCGGGTGAGCCACTGGCGCAGTTCTATGGCGAGGGTAACAACAACGACGGCAACGGCTCGGCTAGCGGGCGAAACTTCAATCAGGGGCGCTGGTTCGACTTCTATGCCGCCAACCTTGAGCGCAGCCATGGCAAACCCTGCACGCCGGTCGCGGCGACTGCCGCCACGGCAGCAGTGGACTGCCCAGTACCGGCGCTGGACCTCAAGCGCTGGCAGGGACATACCCTCGACCGTCTGCAGGCCTGGGGCTTCAATACCCTGGGTAACTGGAGCGAGCCGGCCTTGGGGCAGGCCAACCGTCTGCCTTATACCTTGCCGTTGTCGATTGTCGGCGATTACACCAGCATCAGTACCGGTATGGACTGGTGGGGGCGTATGCCTGATCCGTTCGACCCGCGCTTTGCCATGGCCACCGAGCGTGCCGTGGCCATCGCTGCCCGTGACCACCGTGACGATCCCTGGCTGATCGGCTATTTCGCCGACAATGAACTGGCCTGGGCAGCTCCTGGGGATGACCCCAAGGCCCGTTACGCCCTGGCTTATGGCACCTTGCGCCTGACCACGGACGTGCCGGCCAAGCGGGCGTTCCTCAAGCAGTTACGCGACAAATACCGTAACCAGGCCGGGCTGTCCAAAGCCTGGGGGATTGATCTGCCAGCGTGGGAGTTGATGGAAGACCCAGGTTTCGAGCCGCCGCTGCCGAGCGCGGAACACCCCGAGATCGAAGCCGACTTCAAGTACTTCCAGAAGGTTTTTGCCGAAACCTACTTCAAGACCATCGCGGACTCGCTCAAGTGGCATGCGCCCAATCACTTGCTGCTGGGCGGCCGCTATGCGGTCAGCACACCCGAGGCGGTGGCGGCCTGTGCCGAGTTCTGTGATGTTCTGAGTTTCAACTTCTATACGCCCAAACCGCAGGACGGCTACGACTTCAGCCAGCTCAATGCCCTGGACAAGCCGGTGCTGGTGTCGGAATTCCAGTTCGGCTCACGTGACCGCGGGCCGTTCTGGCCAGGGCCTATGGAAGTGGCCAAGGAAGAAGGACGCGGCCCGGCCTATGCCGCTTTCGTCAAGGCCGCCCTGGCCGAACCGTCGATTGTCGGTGTGCACTGGTTCCAGTACCTGGACCAGCCTGCCAGCGGGCGCTTGCTCGATGGCGAGAACGGTCACTTCGGGCTGGTGGGTATCACCGACGTACCATTCCAGGGTTTTGTCGACAGTGTGCGTAAGAGCAATCTGCAAGCACAGGAGCAGATCGGCAAGGCAGGCGTCAGCGAAAACACCTCAAAAGCCCCGTAGCAAAGGCGTGGCGGCCTGAGGCAGGCAAATTGCCTCGGGCCCGCTGGGCGACGCTCTGTCCAGTGTCTGTTCCCAAAACCGCCGCAGGCTGAAACAATGCACGCCATTTTCGATAGCAGTATGCGCGGGGAGCGGCTGGGTGCAGATTCAGGGTCATTACGAGCTTAAGTTCGAAGCCGTGCGCGAGGCCTTTGCGGCGCTGTTCGACGATCCTCAGGAGCGTGGCGCAGCGCTGTGTATCCAGATTGGCGGGGAGACCGTCGTTGACCTCTGGTCTGGTACCGCCGACAAGGACGGCGCCGAGGCCTGGCACAGCGACACCATCGCCAACCTGTTCTCCTGTACCAAGATGTTCACCGCGGTGACGGCTTTGCAACTGGTGGGTGAGGGCAAGTTGGCCCTGGATGCTCCGGTTGCGCGTTACTGGCCGGAATTTGCCCAGGCTGACAAGCAGGCGATTACCTTGCGCCAGTTGCTCAGCCACCGGGCCGGGGTGCCCGCACTTCGCGAGCTGATGCCTGCAGAGGCTTTTTACGACTGGCAAACCATGGTCCAGGCGCTGGCTGCCGAGGCGCCCTGGTGGACGCCTGGCACTGCTCATGGCTATGCGGCCATCACTTATGGATGGCTGATCGGTGAGTTGATTCGACGTGCAGACGGTCGCAGCCCTGGCGAGTCGATCGTAGCCCGCACCGCCCGCCCGCTGGGTCTGGATTTTCACATCGGCCTGGCTGACGATCAGTTCCACCGGGTCGCGCATATTGCCCGAGGCAAGGGCAACATGGGCGATGAAGCGGCCCAGCGTCTGCTTCAGGTGACCATGCGTGAGCCTCAGGCGCTGTCCACTCGCGCCTTTACCAACCCGCCCGGCATGCTCACCAGTACCAACAAGCCGGAATGGCGGCGGATGCAGCAGCCGGCGGCCAACGGCCATGGCAATGCCCGCAGCCTCGCCGGTTTTTATGCCGGTGTGCTCGATGGCAGCCTGCTGGAATCGGAGCTGCTCGACGAACTGACCCGTGAGCACAGCCTGGGCCAGGACAAGACGTTGCTGACCCAGACCCGGTTCGGACTAGGTTGCATGCTCGACCAACCGACCGTGGCCAACGCCACCTTTGGTCTGGGCAGCAAGGCCTTTGGTCACCCGGGCGCCGGCGGCTCTGTTGGTTTTGCCGATCCGGAGTACGATGTGGCCTTTGGTTTTGTCACCAATACCCTGGGCCCTTATGTATTGATGGACCCGCGTGCCCAGAAGCTGGTGCGTGTCCTGGCAACCTGCCTTTGATCGGTTAGCCCCAATGTTACCTGAACCCTTTGTCTATTCTGGCTTCCAAGGATTAGCGCAAATGGGCGGAATTTCTTTCATTTTCATGGTGTATCACTGATGTCTTCACATAAAACCTTAGCTATCGCCCTGTGCCTGGCCATGACCGGCTGTGCTCAGCACTCCCCGAAAGGTGCGGCCGACAGTGGCATCGACTGGTGGCCCTTCGGCTCGGACAAGGTTGCCAACCAGGAAGTGAAGGAAGTGGTTGTCGAGAAAGTCGCCAAGGCCGATGCCAAGTCCGAGAGCAGCAGCCGCTGGTGGTGGCCGTTCGGTGACAGCGACAAGGCCAAGGTTGCGGCCGTGCCGAAGATTGACCACAAGGCCACCCAGGCCTGGCTGGACAGCTACGAACCGCGCCTGCGTGAAGCAATCAAGGACAGCAAGTTCGAACTTGAGCGCCGTGAAGACGTGCTGGTCGTCACCGTACCGGTAGACAGCTCCTACAACCCGGATCGTCCGGCCATGCTTCTGCCGGTCACCCTCGGCCCCATTACCCGCGTGGCCAAAGCGATTGAAACCGATAAGCAGACCGCTGTACTGGTGCTCGGCCATGCCGACACCAGCGGTGCCGCCGCCGGCAACCAGAAGCTCAGCCAGGAACGCGCCCAATCGGTAGCAGCCATCTTTCGCCTCAGTGGTCTGGAACGTGATCGCCTGATGTTGCGTGGCATGGGTTCGGAAATGCCGCGTGCGGCCAACGACAGTCTGCAGGGCCGTGCCCTGAACCGTCGGGTGGAACTGGTGCTGACCCCGCAAAACACCATGGTCGCGTTGCTGGCCAAGTACAAGCAGCCGACGCCGAGCCCGGCCGAGCTGGTCGCGGTGCAGGATGCCAAGGCCCCGGTCAAGGCCGCGGTGAAGCCTGCCGCCAAGGCTCCGGTGAAGAAAGCCAGCACCAGCAAAAAAGCCGCCCCGGCCAAAGCCACGACCGCCAAGAAGAGCGCCCCGGCAGCCAAGCCCGCAGCCAAGAAGCCTGCGCCTGCTGCCAAAAAAGTGGCCGCCAACACCAGCCCTGCGAAGACCAACTGATCGTCAAGGAACGCAGTAATGACCAAGACCCTGGCCGATATGCGCCGCGATTACACCCGTGATGGCCTGGCGGAAGCCCAGGCCCCGGACCAGCCTTTCGCATTGTTTCGCCAATGGTTCGACGATGCGGTGAAGACCGAACAGCCGCCGGTGGAAGCCAATGCCATGACGTTGGCAACGGTAGACGCCGATGGCCGTCCGCATTGCCGGATCCTGTTGCTCAAGGGCCTGGATGACCAGGGTTTTACCTTCTTCACCAACTACGACAGCGCCAAGGGCCAGCAGCTGCAGGCCAATCCGTTTGCGGCCATGACGTTCTTCTGGCCGGCCCTGGAGCGTCAGGTGCGGATCGAAGGCAAGGTGGTCAAGGTCACGCCCGAAGAGTCGGACGAGTATTACCAGGTGCGCCCGTTGGGTAGTCGTCTGGGTGCTTGGGCCTCACCGCAAAGCCAGGTGATTGCTGATCGCGCCGAGCTGGAAGGGTTGGTCAAGGCCACCGAACAGCGTTTCAGCGATACCCAGCCGCATTGCCCTGAGCACTGGGGTGGTTACCGTTTGCTGCCAGAGCGTATCGAGTTCTGGCAGGGGCGAGCCAGCCGCCTGCACGACCGTCTCAACTACCGCCTGCAACAAGGCAACTGGCTGCGTGAGCGTCTGGCGCCCTAATCGGCCCGGTAAGCGGCGGCCTCGCGTTCCAGCCAGGTCGCCAGCTCGGCGCGTTTGATCTTCTGTGCCTTGGCATTGTCCAGACATTCAAGCATGTAGGCTTTCTTGCCTTCGTCCGTACCGGCCATTGACAGCGCCAGGTCGCGGTCCATCCAGCGGCGGATGCGCACATACAACCACCAGTGAAAATACAGGCCTGCCAGAGTCGTGATGACGACGATGAAGTAATCCATGTCTATCCTTGCGCTAAAGGTTTTTCAGGCTGCATCGGTGACACAGGCTGTATGGAAGCTGAATGGAATCAATTTTACCCCGCATCGATCGTGACAGTCGTCAATGCGCGGAGTCTAATGAACACCTGTCTTATGGAGGTCATCCTATGCGTAAATCTGTTTTGCTGGTTGCCAGCTTCACCACCATGTCGCTGCTGCTCACCGGTTGTGCCTCGAGCCTGACCGGTGATTCCTACTCGCGTGACGAAGCTCGCCGCGTGCAAACCGTGCGCATGGGAACCATCGAAGCGCTGCGGCCAGTGAAAATCGAAGGTACCAAAACGCCTATCGGTAGCGGTGCCGGTGCTATCGTCGGCGGCGTAGCGGGTAGCTCCGTCGGCGGTGGCAAAGGCAGCATTGTTGCGGCGGTCATTGGTGCCGTGGCGGGTGGCTTGGTGGGTGCTGCCGCTGAAGAAGGCATGACCCGTACCCAGGGCGTGGAGATCACTGTGCGTGAAGACGATGGCAGCACGCGTGCCTATGTACAGGCAGTCCAGGAAAACGAGATTTTCCGCGTTGGCGAGCGTGTCCGGATCATGACCGTAGACGGTACCAGCCGGGTTAGTCGCTGATCGTTCAGCGCTAAAAGAAAACCCCGACTCGGCAGTGCCGGTCGGGGTTTTTTATGGCCTGGACCGGGTCAGGCGGCGGTTGCCTTGCGGCTGGCCAATGCGGTGATGCCGTAGCCGATCAGGGCGGCGAGAATGGACCCGGTGAGGATGCCCATACGGTCCATGCCGGCATACTCGCTACTGCCCGGAACAAAGGCCAGCGAGCCGACGAACAGGCTCATGGTAAAGCCGATGCCACAGAGGATCGCCACGCCCAGCACCTGGCCCCAGTTGGCGCCACCGGGCAGGGCGGCCATGCCAAGCTTGACCGCGATCCAGGTGAGGCCGAACACCCCTACGGTCTTGCCCAGCAGCAAGCCGACGGCAATACCCATGGGTACGTGATGGGTGAAGCTTTCCAGGGTTACCCCGGCCAGCGATACCCCGGCGTTGGCGAACGCGAACAGCGGCAGGATGCCGTAAGCCACCCAGGGGTGCAGGGCATGTTCCAGCGTCAGCAGCGGAGAAGGTTCGGCGTTGCGTGTACGCAATGGAATGCACAGCGCGAGGGTGACCCCGGCGAGGGTGGCGTGGACACCGCTTTTGAGTACACAGACCCAGAGGATCAGGCCGATCACCATGTACGGGCCGAGTTTGACCACCCCGAGCCGGTTCATTGCGATCAGCGCCAGCAAGCAGGCGCCGGCCAGCATCAGCGACAGGCTCGACAGTTCACCCGAGTAGAACAGCGCAATGACAATGATTGCGCCCAGGTCATCGATAATTGCCAGGGTCATCAGGAACAACTTGAGCGACACCGGCACGCGTTTGCCCAGCAGCGCCAATACGCCCAGGGCAAAGGCGATGTCGGTGGCCATGGGGATGGCCCAGCCGGCAACGGCGGCCGGGTTGTCCTTGTTCAGGAACCAGTAGATCAGCGCCGGTACCACCATGCCGCCGATGGCAGCAGCACCCGGCAGGACGATCTGCGAAGGCTTGGACAGGTGACCGTCGATTATCTCGCGCTTGACCTCAAGGCCGATCAGCAGGAAGAACAGGGCCATCAGGCCGTCGTTGATCCACAGCAGCAAGGGTTTGGCGATTTTCAGTGCGCCGATCTGGGCGACCACAGGTACATCCAGCAAGCCGTTGTACAGGTATGACAAGGGCGAGTTGTTGATGATCAGGGCCAGGGCGGCGGCAGCAATCAGCAATAGACCGCTGGCCGCTTCCAACTGAAAGAAACGTGTGAAGGTGCTTCGCAGCAAGGGCGCTCTCCATCCTGAGGATTCCGATAGGGGGACACCCTACCTTGTGAGGATATGCATTAAAACAAAAACTATATTCTTTTTTGTTATAAGCTGTGACTAACCTGACCAAGGCAGCCTAGCAGTTGGGTAGGAATATATTGTCTGGCTGTATCTGTTGGAGATGTAGGGACTTTCTTAACATGCTCCCTTATAAATCGATCTTTTTCGGGACTGGACCATGAACGATCACCGCCAGTGGGCACGTGAAGCAATCCGCATCATCGAGGCTGACTTCCAGCGCAGTGCCGATACACACCTGATCCCGCTGCCCTTGCCGGGTTTTCCCGAGGTCGAGTTGTACTTCAAGGACGAATCCAGTCACCCCACCGGCAGCCTCAAGCATCGCCTGGCGCGGTCGCTGTTTCTCTATGCCCTGTGCAATGGCTGGCTACGTCCAGGGGCGCCGGTGATCGAAGCCTCCAGCGGCTCGACGGCAATCTCCGAAGCCTACTTCGCGCGCCTGCTCGGCCTGCCCTTCATCGCCGTGGTGCCCGCCAGTACCTCTCAGGAAAAGATTGCCCAGATCGCGTTCTACGGTGGCCAGAGCCATCTAGTGAATGACCCCACGCAGCTCTACGCAGAATCCGAACGTCTGGCGCGGGAAACCGGCGGTCACTTCATGGACCAGTTCACCTACGCCGAGCGCGCCACCGACTGGCGCGCCAACAACAATATTGCCGAATCGATCTTTACCCAGATGCGTTTCGAACGGCATCCAGAGCCTGCCTGGCTGATTTCGAGCCCGGGCACTGGCGGCACTACCGCGACCCTCGGGCGCTATGTGCGCTATCGCCAGCATGCCACCCGGGTGCTGTGTGCCGATGCCGAGCGCTCGGTGTTTTTCGACAGCTATACCAGCGGCGACCGCTCGTTGTTGCTCGATTGTGGATCACGAATCGAGGGCATTGGCCGGCCACGTGTAGAAGCCTCGTTTCTGCCTCAGGTGATCGATGCCATGATCAAAGTGCCTGATGCACTGTCCCTGGCGGCCATGCATTACCTGGCTGAACGCCTGGGGCGTCGGGTGGGCGGTTCGAGCGGTACCAACCTGATCGGTGCGCTGATGGCGGCACGGCAGATGCAAGCGGCGGGGGAGGCGGGATCGATCGTGGCGATTCTGTGTGATGGCGGCGATCGTTATGCGACCACCTATTACGACCAGGACTGGCTGGTAGCGCAGGGGTATCAGTTGCAGGGATTGATCGATGCGGTAACAGCCTGTGTGGAACGGGGTGAGGCTTTGCCTGAGACGGTATTGCGCGCGGGGATTTGAAGTGCATCGCGGGGCAAGCCCGCTCCCACAGGTTTGGAATACTCCTGTGGGAGCGGGCTTGCCCCGCGATTGCTCTATCAGCCGTCCAGGCCCAGCATACTGCGAGCCACCGCCTCGGCAATACGAATCCCGTCGACACCCGCCGACAGAATGCCACCGGCATAACCTGCACCTTCACCCGCCGGGAACAGGCCCTTGAGGTTCAGGCTCTGCATGCTGGCATCACGGGTGATACGCAGCGGCGATGAGGTACGGGTTTCGATACCGGTCAACACCGCGTCATGCAGGTTGTAGCCCTTGATCTGCCGATCGAAGGCCGGCAAGGCTTCACGGATGGCTTCGATGGCGAAGTCCGGCAGGCTCGGGGCCAGGTCGCCAAGATTGACGCCGGGCTTGTACGACGGCTCGACACTGCCCAGGGCGGTGGATGGCCTGCCGGCGACAAAGTCACCGACCAGCTGTGCCGGCGCCTGGTAATTGCTGCCGCCCAGTACATAGGCATGGGCTTCAAGCTGTTCCTGCAACTCGATGCCTGCCAGCGGACCACCTGGATAATCCTGCTCCGGGGTGATACCGACGACGATGCCAGAGTTGGCATTGCGCTCGTTGCGCGAGTACTGGCTCATGCCATTGGTGACTACCCGGCCCGGCTCGCTGGTGGCCGCGACCACGGTGCCGCCCGGGCACATGCAGAAGCTGTAGACCGAACGGCCGTTCTTGGCGTGGTGCACCAGTTTGTAATCCGCCGCGCCCAGTTTCGGGTGCCCGGCGTATTTGCCCAGGCGAGCCTGGTCAATCAGCGATTGCGGGTGTTCGATGCGGAAACCGATGGAGAACGGTTTGGCTTCCATGAACACGCCGCGCGCATGCAGCATGCGGAAAGTGTCACGGGCGCTGTGGCCCAGGGCCAGGACCACATGGCGCGAGTGCAGTTGTTCACCGCTCTGCAACACCACGCCGTTGAGCTGGCCATCGTCCATCAGCAAATCGGTAACTTTCTCTTCGAAGCGTACTTCGCCGCCCAGCGCCTGGATCTCGTGACGCATGTTCTCGACCATGCCGGTCAGGCGGAAGGTACCGATGTGCGGTTTGTTGACGTAGAGGATCTCTTCCGGCGCGCCGGCTTTGACGAACTCGTGCAACACCTTGCGGCCGTGGTGCTGCGGGTCCTTGATCTGGCTGTAGAGTTTGCCGTCGGAGAAGGTACCGGCGCCACCTTCACCGAACTGTACGTTCGACTCGGGGTTGAGCACGCTTTTGCGCCACAGGCCCCAGGTATCCTTGGTGCGCTGACGCACTTCCTTGCCGCGCTCGAGGATGATCGGCTTGAAGCCCATCTGCGCCAGCAGCAGGCCGGCGAAAATCCCGCACGGACCGAAGCCGACCACGATGGGGCGCTCTTGCAGGTCGGCAGGGGCCTGGCCGACCACCTTGTAGCTGACATCCGGCGCGACATTGACGTTGTGATCGTCGGCGAACTTGTGCAGCAGCTCGGCTTCGTTGCTGACGTTCAGGTCGATGGTGTAGATGAACAGCATTTCGCTGTTCTTCTTGCGCGCATCATAGCTGCGCTTGAACAAGGTGAAGTCCAGCAACTGGTCGTCGCTGATCCCCAGGCGTTGCACGATGGCCTCGCGCAGGGCTTCATCAGGATGATCCAGCGGCAGCTTCAGTTCGGTGATTCGTAACATGGCAGGGTCCAGTATCCCGGCCATGAACGGCCGGCGGCTTTACACAAACCGCCAAGTATAAGCTGTTCGCCGCCTTTGCAGGCAGGATTAACGCGGGCGCCGATGATCAGTCGTTACGTGAACCGCCGTAGTAGGCGCAACCGCGCAGGGTCTGGCCGTTCACTCGCAGCTCGGCGCTCAGGTGGCTGACTGCACCACTCATGCTGTCGACGCAGCGTTGCGGAGCGACCCAGAGATCGACGCGCTGACCGTTGGCTTCGGTGCTGAGGCTGAAGCGACCATCAGGCAATTGTTCTTCCAGGAACGGCACGGCCAGTTCCGGCACGCCCGGGCGCGTCAGGACCATGCCCTTACCGCTGGCCTTGAGGTCCCAGTCCGGCTCGTTGCCGTGTGCACGCACGGTCAGGCGCTTGAAGTTGGGATCAGTGCAGGCGCTGCTGGAGTTCTCGACCCGGTACAGGCGCTGGACATTCAATTGTCCGTCGTTGCCGGCATTCTGGCCTGCGGAAAGGTTACCGCTGATGTCCGCGAACAGCGTGCCCGGTTCGCCGGCCAGGGCAGCGGCTTCCTGCAACACACCGGTGTTGCCGCTATCGAAGACGGCAAAGTGGCGACTTTCTGTACATGGCTTGAACAACAGCTGGCCGCCCTTGGCAGTCAATTCGCCCTGCATCCGGGTCATGCCTGCGGTAGAAGCTGCCTGCGGTTTTTCCGCCAGCATCTGGCAGCCGGCGAACAGCGGCAACAGGGCGACAAGCAACAACGAAGGGGCGGCACGCATCAAGCAAACTCCAGGGTCTCTACCGAAAGGTGCCGCCACGTTACGCAGGCTGGACGCCGATCACAAGGCCTCAGCCGACATGATAGGTCTGGCCGGTTTGCAGGCCCTCGACGCTCTTGGCATAGGCCAGCGCCACATCCGTCGCCGGTACCGGTTTGAATCCGCGGAAATACGGGGCGTAGGCCGGCATGGCTTCGACCAGTACGTTGGGGCTGATTGAGTTGACCCGCAGGCCACGGGGTAACTCGATTGCTGCCGCTTTGACGAAGGCATCAATGGCGCCGTTGACCAGGCTGGCCGAGGCACCGGTACGGATCGGGTCGTGGCTGGTGATGCCGGTGGTGAAGGTGAACGAGCCACCGTCGTTGATGAACTCGCGACCGATCAGCAGCAGGTTGACCTGGCCCATGAGCTTGTCGTTCAGGCCCAGGGCAAAGTGTTCTGCAGTCATCTCGTCCAGTGGCGCGAAGGTGACATTACCGGCTGCGCAGACCAGGGCATCGAAACGCCCGGTTTGTTCGAACAGGCGGCGAATCGAAGCGCTGTCGCTGATATCTACCTGATAGTCGCCGCTGCTGCGGCCGATGCGCAGCACTTCATGACGTTGTTCCAGCTCTTTGGCCACCGCCGACCCGATGGTGCCGTTGGCGCCGATCAACAGGATTTTCATTGAACCGTTCCTCGCAGTTTTTTGGGGACAAGGCTCAAGTCTAGAGTGGATTTTTTTGCGGATAAGCGTGCTAATAGGCAACCTTTGGTTTTCATCTGGAAACAATCAATGAGCGACCTGGATGATCTGGCGGCCTTCGCCGTGTTGATGGATGCCGGTAGCTTCACCCAGGCCGCGCAACAACTGGGGTGGAGCAAGGGGCAGCTGTCCAAGCGCATCAGTGCTTTGGAGGCCAGTCATTCGGTAAAGCTGCTGCACCGCACCACGCGGCGTCTGAGTTTGACTGCAGCGGGTGCCATGTTGCTGCCCCAGGCCCAGGCATTGGTGCGGCAAATGGAGGCCGCGCGTCAGACTTTGGCGATGCTCAAGGACGAACTGGCTGGCCCGGTGCGCATCACCGTACCGGTGTCGCTGGGCGAGACCTTCTTCGAAGGTTTGCTGCTGGAGTTCGCCGTCGACTATCCGGATCTGCAGGTGGAACTGGAGCTGAACAATGGCTACCGGGATCTGTTGGCGGAGGGCTTCGATCTGGCGATTCGCACCGAGGTCCAAGACGATGCACGCTTGGTTGCGCGCCCGCTGTTGGCCATGCAGGAACTGACCTGCGCCAGCCCTGCCTATCTGCAGCGCCAGGGCGAACCACATCTGCCGGCTGAATTGAGTGCTCATCGCTGTTTGCTCAACAGCCACTACAGTGGGCGGGAAGAATGGTTGTATCACCACCAGCATGAACTGCTGCGGGTGCAGGTTGCCGGCAGTTTTGCCAGCAATCACTACAGCCTGCTGAAGAAAGCTGCATTGCTCGGTGCCGGCATCGCCAGGCTGCCTTCCTACATGGTGCATGCGGAGCTTGCCGATGGCCGCTTGCAGTGGTTGCTGCGTGACTATCAGACCCGCAGTGTGCCGTTGTTTCTGGTGCATCCGTATCAGGGCCGGATGCCCAGAAGAGTCCAGGTACTGGCCGACTACCTGCTGCGCTGGTTCAAGCGCAGCAGCCAGGCGTTGCAGACGCTGTAGGGATTACATCTTGTTGTCGTGCTTTTCACCTTTCATCATTTTGTCGTCTTTGCCCATCATGTTTTTGTCCATCTTGTCTTTGCTCATGTCCATCTTGTCGTCGGCCATGTGCTTATCCATTTTCATGTCCTTTTCCATGCTGGCTTCCTTGTCCATTTTCATGTCTTGGGCGGCATGCACGGCCGGCAGGAAGGCCAGGCTCGAACCAAGGCTGAGGATGAGGGCGGCGGCGCTGATGGTTTTGTTCATGGTGGGACTCCAGTAGGTTAGAAGGGCGAGTGCCACTGGCTGTGGCTCACCTGCAGCACTAGAGTCCGCTGCCCGGGAGGCGTTACAGCGGGCAAGAAAAAAGGCCCGTAGGCCTTTTTTCGATTGCGCTGCAGAAGGTCAACCGCCCAGGTAGGCGTCGCGGACCTTGGGATCGGTCAGCAGTGCTTCCCCGGTGCCCTGCATCACCACCCGGCCGTTCTCCAGCACATAGGCACGGTCGGCAACTTTCAGGGCCTGGTTGGCGTTCTGCTCGACCAGGAACACCGTCACGCCATCACGCCGCAGTTGCTCGATGATGTCGAAGATCTGCTGAATGATGATCGGAGCCAGGCCCAGCGACGGCTCGTCCAGCAACAGTAGCTTGGGCTTGCTCATCAGCGCCCGGCCAATTGCGAGCATTTGCTGCTCGCCACCGGACATGGTGCCACCGCGCTGAGAGAAGCGCTCCTTCAGGCGCGGGAACAGCTGCAGGACTTTGTCCATCTGCTCCTGATAGTCGCCCTTGTTGGTGAAGAAGCCGCCCATGGCCAGGTTCTCTTCCACGGTCAGGCGGGCGAATACCCGGCGACCTTCAGGAACCACGGCAATGCTCTTGCGCATGATGTGCGAGGAGGGCTGGCCGACCAGCTCTTCACCCAGGTACTTGATGCTGCCGCTGTGAGCCTGGGGCGAACCGCACAGGGTCATCAGCAGGGTCGACTTGCCGGCGCCGTTGGCGCCGATCAGGGTGACGATCTCGCCCTGGCGGATCTCGACGTTGACGCTGTGCAGCGCCTGGATCTTGCCGTAGAACGTGGAAACGTTTTCGAACTGCAGCATTTACGCTTCCCCCAGGTAAGCTTTGATCACATCAGGGTTGTCGCGGATCTGCTCCGGCGTACCGTCGGCCAGGGGAGTGCCCTGGTTGATCACGACGATATGGTCGGAGATGCTCATGACCAGCTTCATGTCGTGCTCGATCAGCAGCACCGTGACGTTGTGCTCTTCGCGCAACAGGCTGATCAGCGCCTTGAGGTCTTCGGTCTCTTTCGGGTTCAGGCCGGCCGCCGGTTCGTCGAGCATGATGATCCGTGGGCGGGTCATCATGCAGCGGGCGATTTCCAGGCGACGTTGCTGGCCGTAGGCAAGCGTGCCGGCTGGACGGTTGGCGAACTCGAGCAGGTTGACCTTCTCCAGCCAGTACCGTGCGTACTCTTTCGCTTCGTGTTCACTGCGGCGGAAGGACGGGGTCTTGAGCAGGCCGGCGAGGAAGTTGGTATTCAGGTGCCGGTGCTGGGCGATCAGCAGGTTTTCCAGCGCGGTCATTTCCTTGAACAGGCGCACGTTCTGGAAGGTCCGCACCACGCCCTTGCGGGCGATCTCGTGACCGGCCAGGCCCTGGATCGGTTGACCATCGAGCAAGATAGTACCGTCACTAGGCTTGTAGAAGCCGGTCAGGCAGTTGAACACCGTGGTCTTGCCGGCACCGTTGGGGCCGATCAACGCCACGACCTGTTTTTCCTTGACGGTCAGGGCCACGCCGTTGACCGCCAACAAGCCGCCGAAGCGCATGCTCAGGCCGCTGACTTGCAGAATTTCGCGGCTCATCGACGCAGCTCCATATGAGGACGTTGCATAGGCAGCAGGCCTTGCGGACGCCAGATCATCATCAACACCATCAGCGCACCGAACATCAACATGCGGTATTCGCTGAATTCGCGCATCAGTTCAGGCAGCAGGATCATCACAATGGCCGCGAGAATCACGCCCAACTGCGAACCCATACCGCCCAGTACCACGATGGCGAGGATGATGGCCGACTCGATGAAGGTGAACGACTCCGGCGTTACCAGGCCCTGGCGTGCGGCGAAGAAGCTACCGGCAAAACCGGCGAAGCAGGCACCGAGGGTGAAGGCCGACAGCTTGATCACCGTCGGGTTCAGGCCCAGGGCACGGCAGGCGATCTCGTCTTCACGCAGCGCTTCCCAGGCACGCCCGATCGGCATGCGCAGCAGACGGTTGATCACGAACAGCGCCAGCAGGGCCAGCAGCAGGGCGACCAGGTAGAGGAAAATCACCTTGTTGATCGAGTTGTACTGCAGACCGAAGAACTCATGGAAGGTCTGCAGGCCTTCAGCGGCCTTGCGTTCGAAGGTCAGGCCGAAGAAGGTCGGTTTCTCGATATTGCTGATGCCGTTCGGACCGCCGGTCAGCCCGGTGAGGTTGCGCAGGAACAGACGGATGATCTCGCCGAAACCCAGGGTCACGATGGCCAGATAGTCACCGCGCAGACGCAATACCGGGAAGCCGAGCAGGAAGCCGAAGGTCGCCGCCATCAGGCCGGCAAGCGGCAGGCAGATCCAGAAGCTCAGGCCGAAGTAGTGCGATAGCAGGGCATAGGTGTAGGCGCCGACGGCGTAGAAGCCGACATAACCCAGGTCGAGCAGGCCGGCCAGACCGACCACGATGTTCAGGCCAAGCCCGAGCAGTACGTAGATCAGGATCAGGGTGGCGATATCGACTGCGCCGCGCGAACCGAAGAACGGCCAGACCAGGGCAACCACGATCAGGCCCATGATCACCCAGCGCTGGGTCTTGGGCAGGGTCAGGAAGTTGCTCATGGCCGGCGAGATCAGCTTGCGGTCCGAGCGGCGGCGGGTGAGCGCACCCCATTGCTTGTCGAACAGCACGCGCAGGAACATCAGCACCGAGCACACGGCAATGACCGTGATGGTGAAGGAGCCCTGGCTATGGACGATCAGGCGGATGCCATCGATGCTGAGCTTCAGGCCCAGTACCGGGAAGGCCACGGCCCAGACCAGCAAGGCGCTGAAGAACGCCTGTTTGAGATTTTTGTTCATACTTTTTCAACCTCCGGACGGCCGAGGATGCCGGTCGGACGGAACAACAGCACCAGAACCAAAAGACCGAAGGCCACCACGTCCTTGTACTGGTCGCCGAAGATGTCGGCGCCAAAGGCTTCAGCCACCCCCAGCACCAGCCCGCCGAGCATCGCGCCCGGAATACTGCCGATGCCGCCCAGCACCGCCGCGGTGAAGGCTTTCAGGCCTACCAGGAATCCGGCGTTGGGGTTGATCACGCCGTACTGCATGCTCAGCAGTACCGCCGCCACAGCCGCCAGGGCGGCACCGATGACGAAGGTCAGGGCGATGATGTTGTTGGTGTTGATACCCAGCAGGTTGGCCATCTTGATGTCTTCGGCGCAGGCGCGGCAGGCGCGGCCCAGGCGGGAACGGGAGATGAACAGGGTCAAACCGGTCATGGCCACTAGCGTGACGACGAAAACCAGGATCTGCATGTAAGAGATCAGCACTTCCTCTGCGCCGCCTGGGCCGAAGGAGATACTCCCCGGGATCAGGTTGGGGATGGACTTGTCCTTGGAGTCCTGGGATAGCAATACGGTGTTCTGCAGGAAAATCGACATACCGATGGCAGAAATCAGCGGGATCAACCGGTTGCTGTTACGCAAGGGGCGGTAGGCGACCCGTTCGATACTGTAGCCATAGGCACTGGTTACGAAGATCGTGGCGACGAAGGCGACGGTCATCAATATCGGCAGTGAATCGATACCCATCATGGCCAGCCCGGCAAGGGCAATGAAGGCCACGTAGGAACCGATCATGTAAACCTCGCCATGGGCGAAGTTGATCATTCCAATGATGCCGTAAACCATTGTGTAGCCAATGGCTATCAAGGCATAGGTGCTGCCAATGGTCAGACCATTAACCAGCTGTTGGAAGAAGTGATAGATCTCAGGCATTACAGCGCTCCTAAAAACCTGATACGCATTTCACTGGTGGGGCTGCCCCCGGCCTGGCCTTGTGGTCTTGAGCCACTTCGACACCGGCAACTGCCAGCGAACCGCTGGTGACGGTTTTAAGATTTTCAGGTGAACCTGCTCCCGGATCGCGGGAATCAGGCCCATGAACCTCGTAAAACAAAGCCCACTGCTCGCACAGTGGGCTTGTAGTCATGTAGTCAGACGGGATTACTGAGGGGAAACTTCGGTTTTAGGTTTGCCGAAATGCCATTCGTAGACCACGAATTTGAAGTCTTTCAGGTCGCCCTTGTCGTCGTACGACAGCTCGCCAGTCGGGGTCTTGAAGGTGCCGGCGTGGATGGCTGCAGCCACCTTGTCGGTGTCTTCGGACTTGGCAGACTTGATGCCTTCAGCGATCAGCTCGACAGCGGAGTACGCCGGGAACACGAACGGGCCGCTCGGGTCCTTGCCATCGGCCTTGATGGCGTCAACGATTGCCTTGTTCGCAGGATCGGCATCGAACGACTTCGGCAGGGTTACCAGCAGGCCTTCGGAGGCGTTCTGGGCGATTTGCGAGATCGAGTCGTTACCGACACCTTCTGGGCCCATGAACTTGGCCTTCAGGCCTTTTTCCTGGGCTTGGCGCAGGATCAGGCCCAGCTCTGGGTGGTAGCCGCCGTAGTAGACGAAGTCGACGTTGGCTTGCTTGAGCTTCTGGATGATCGAGGAGAAGTCTTTGTCGCCGGCGTTCAGGCCTTCGAAGACGGCAACCTTGGTGCCTTTGCCTTCCAGGGTCTTCTTCACCGCGGTGGCGATACCTTCACCGTATTGCTGCTTGTCGTGCAGGACGGCAACCACTTTCGGTTTGACGTGGTCGGCGATGTAGTTGCCGGCGGCCGGGCCCTGGGCGCTGTCCAAGCCAATGGTACGGAAGATCAGTTTGTAGCCACGGGTGGTGATATCCGGGCTGGTGGCTGCCGGGGTAATCATGATCACGCCTTCGTCTTCGTAAATGTCCGAAGCGGGCTGGGTGGAGCTGGAGCACAGGTGGCCGATCACGTACTTGACGCCATCGTTGACCACTTTGTTGGCTACGGCTACGGCCTGTTTAGGGTCGCAGGCATCATCGTATTCCTTGGCTTCAAGCATCTTGCCATCGACGCCGCCCTTGGCGTTGATGTCTTTGATCGCTTGCTTTGCACCGATGAACTGCATGTCGCCGTACTGAGTGACCGGGCCGGTTTTCGGGCCGGCGATGCCGATCAGGATGGTATCGGCTGCAAACGAATGGCTGGCAACCCCGGCCAGAACCATTGCGGCAAACAGCTTGGAAATCTGCTTAGTAGCCTTACTCATAGTGCTCCACTCATTCTGTTGTAATTTTTATAGTCCTGCGGCCAGAGCTTGAGGACCGGAGTGCTCCGATTTTGCCCTGGCAACTGTACCGGTACAGTGTAGAGCGCTGCTTCGTCGCTTGAAAAGCAGGCCCGCTGGGGCAAATTCGGCGCGTGTCGCTTAATTGACAGAAACTTACAAGAAAGCGGCTTGGTCTTGCCCTGATTCCCGTGGCAATCCTTTGCTTTCAAGTCCTTTTCGATCAATTACTTATTTGAAACCGGGTTTTTCTGCAAAAATACCGACCTCTTACAGTAGTCGAATTATTTCTGGCAGGAACCCATGACTGATCAACCAAGCACCCTCTATGCCAAACTGCTCGGTGAGACCGCAGTAATCGAGTGGAAAGCCCTGGAGCGTTTTTGGGCCAAAGGTGACCTGATTTGGGTCAGCGAGCGCCTGGACCTGATCGAAGTTGCACAGGCAATGGCCGAGAACCGCAGCGAAACCTTCGCTGCATGGCGCAATGCTGGCACTGTTGGCCCGTTGTCTGCCGAGCAAGCGCTAGACCTCCAGAGCCGCGATCCAGAGATCTGGGCGGTGGTGGTTTCGCCGTTTATTGTGATTCAGGAAAAGAAAAAAGCCTGAGCGCGCCCCAGATTGGTGCGCGAAAACAAGCAGCGAGGAGATTTTGGTGCGCGGGACTGTTCAGCGAGGGTGGCTGTTGGTAACAGTTGAGTGTGCTTAACGTTAACGGTAACAGATCGCGGGGCAAGCCCGCTCCCACAGGATTACCTGTAGGAGCGGGCTTGCCCCGCGATGCTTCTGATCAGTAATCCACTTTTCCAGTATGACTGTTCAGCGAAATCACCCGGGTCTTGCCGATCCGGTGACGGAAGATTTCGCGCAGGTATTTCACTGCCTTCTTCACGCATTCGCGCGACAGTCGAATGTCATTGATCGAGACGAACTTGCTCTTGTCGTTGATCAGCTCGCGGTACTTCTTCTCGTACATCGGCTTGATCGCGTACCAGTTGGTATCGAGGATTTTCGCCGGGTTTTCGAATTCATTGAGCAAATCATCGATGCGTTCTTCATCGAAGGTATCGCTGGTGATGAACTCCAGGATGGCGTTGTCCAGGGTGTCGTCGAAGCGGTACGGGTTACGCGCAAAGCAGCGCTTGATGAAGGCCACGATCAAGGTCAGGAAGTCGTCCGACAGGCACGGGCTCTTGGCGATCAGGGTGGTCAGCGACAGGTTCGCCGAAGCGCCGATCACCAGGGCATAGCGCTTGAGGGTGGTGTTGGGGAACAGGCTGTTGAGGTGGGTCTTGAGCCGGTTCAGGTCCATGTACGAGAGCTTGTAGTCCTTGGGCAGGGAGACGATCGATACCACCGACGAACAGTTCTTGAAGAAGTGCAGGTCGTGCAGGGCCGCCGCGTCATAACCAGAGGCCTTGTACTGTTCCAGCGCTGCGCGATAGCGCTTGGACTCGATCGGCAACAGGCTGATGCCTTCGATCGCCTGGGTCACCTTGTTGAAGTGCGGCAGGTCGATGGAGCGGAAGAACAGGTCGTCGATGTTCAGACGCGGCTGGTCCTTCTCGAACACTTTGAATTTATCCGAGTTCGGTGACGGCTGTTCCGGTACCACGGACTCCGCGTAGGCAATGGCCACGGGGCCGGCCAGGCTCATGAACAGGTCGTTGGCATCCAGGCGAATGGTTTCGCCGATGTCGATGCCGGCGCGACGGAAGTAATTCTGGTCGTAGTCGGTGGTCACCGCCTGGGCGGTCAGGATGTTGAAGATCTGCTGGGAGATGTACTGGTTGGCGTGTTTTTCCATGGCATTGACATCAATGTTCTGGATGTTGCCGTCATCATTCTCTTCGGCGTAACGCATGATGTCGTTGGAAATCAGCATCATCGCGTTCCACGGGCGGATACGGCCCATGACGCTGGCTTCGCTGCTGTCTTCATTGTCGAAGTTATAGGAGAAGTCCCATTCTTCAGACAGGTACTTGCACAGCAGACGACCGGCGTTGATGTGCAAGGCCTCGGACATTTCGCTGCGGTGATCGGAAATATTCGGCAGTACGCAGATGCCGCTGGTGAAGATCGGTTCGAAGACGAACGAGTGCCCGCTCTTGCCGTCGTTTTCGTCGGCCGGCTTGGTGTCGAAGGTCTTGTTCATGTACGAGTACTGCTGGGCCAGGCCAAACTCCGAGGCCATGCCCGAACCGGTACCACCACCGGCGCTGAAAATGTAGAAGTACAACCGCGACTGGTTGGCCTTGATCCCGCAGGAGTCGATCAGATACGAGTGGATCAGTTTCCAGTCGGCGCTGGAAAAACGATGGGTTTCCTTGTTGAGGATGATCTTGGCCAGGTACTGGCCGAGGATCGGCGCGTTACCGGCGCCCCCGGCATGGACTTCCGAGAGGTCCATGATCTTCATCTTGCTGTAGTCGCGGATGAAGCCGCTTTTTTCACCCTTGCGCGAGAAGCGGATACGACCGGCAATGTCTTTGTCCAGGTCGCCCAGCATTACCAGCGGCTCAACCAGGAACACCGGCTTGCTGCCCTTGTTCTGTACCAGGCGCAGATTGTTGCGGATCCAGCGTGCGGGGCTGTAGGTGGGCTCGCTGCCGGCGCGGTCTTCGTTGTTGAATTCGTTGAGATAGAAGGTGCGGGCGTTGTATACAAGTTCGGCGACATCGAGGGCGATGTTCGAGCCGCAACGGCCCAGGCCGATCAGGCAGACCGACGGGAACTGCTGATCCAGGCGTAGCTGGCTATCGTCTTCGACGTGGACACTGGGCGGAAACACCAAATCGCGCAGGCCATCGAGGTTGTCGAGGATGCGCTGGATATCGGGCTCGGTGAAATACAGGTACTGCTGCGGATTAAGCGTTCGCGGGCTGTAGAATTCTCTGGGCCCTGGAGCGCTGAACGCGGGAGTGGGTGAGGTCAGCTCGGAAACCGCGTTGGCAGTAGTATTCTTGGAGGTCATTTTGCGCCATTTGCCTGGGGGTGGGTGGCTGTTCTAGTGGATATCATAGAGCCATCACTGGATAAGTTTCGCGACTGTATCAGTGCGCATTTGGCGTGAGCGATAGGGGTCTGCCCTAGTGCCATAGGAGTTTTCCTTTCCACGCCTGCAAACTGAATCGTCCAATCTTTCAACTTCTTTAATCTGCCTGGAGCTGTACATGAGCACTGCACGTCCTTCACTGGGGTTTGCCGGAATCGGTCTGATGGGATTGCCGATGTGTCGGCGCTTGTTGGCGGCGGGGTATCCGTTGACTGTCTGGAACCGTTCGCCGGACAAGTGTGCAGCGCTGGTCGAGGCGGGTGCGCGGCAGGTGGAGACTCCGGCCGAGCTGTGTCAGGCGGCTGATCTGGTGCTCTTGTGCCTGGCCGATACGGCGGTGGTGCGTGAGGTGGTGTTCGGGCCCGAAGGTGTGGCCAAGGGTGCCAAAGCCGGGCAGTTATTGGTGGATTTCTCCAGCCTGGAGCCGACCGCGACCCGAGAGATGGCCGCAGAATTGGCCGCGCTCAGTGGCATGAGCTGGCTCGATGCGCCGGTGTCAGGTGGCACGCCAGGGGCCGAGGCCGGCAGTCTGGCGATCATGGTCGGTGGCGATGCGCCAGACCTTGAACGCGTGCGCCCGGTGCTGTTGACCCTGGGCCAACGGGTTACCCATATGGGCCCGGTCGGGGCAGGGCAGGTGACCAAGGCCTGCAACCAGATGATCGTGGCCTGCAACGCTTTGGTGATTGCCGAGGTGGTGGCGCTCGCCGAGCAATCCGGCGTCGATGCCAGTCTTATTGCTGAAGCGCTGGCCGGTGGTTTTGCCGATTCCAGGCCGTTGCAGATTCTCGCACCGCAAATGGCGCAGAGCTGCTTCGAACCGGTCAAATGGCATGTACGTACCTTGCTCAAGGATCTGGATACAGCAGTGAAATTCTCGCGCGAACAGGGTTCGGCAACGCCGCTCAGTGGCCTGGCCGCGCAGCTGATGCGCCTGCACGGAAGTCAGGGCTATCTGCAAAAAGATCCGGCGACATTGATCGATCTGTACCGGCGTAAGGATTGAAGCTGACCAGCGACGATTCGTCTCGCTGGTTAAGGTGACTGAGGATGGCACGCAGCTCACCCAGGGGGACGGGGCGGCTGAGCAGATAACCCTGGACGAAATCGCAACCCTGCTGGGCGAGGAACTGGTATTGCTCCATGGTTTCCACGCCTTCGGTGATCACCTGCAGGTGCAGGGTATGGGCCATGACGATGATTGCCTGGACAATTTCCATGTCCTGCCGGCAGTGCGGTACATCCTGAATGAAGGAACGATCGATCTTCAGGGTGTCCAGAGGCAGACGCTTGAGATAGGCCAGTGATGAGTAACCGGTGCCGAAGTCATCGATCGACAGCGAGACACCGAGGGCGCGGATGCCCTTGAGCAGTGCGATGGTGCTGTGAATGTTGCCCATCAGCGCGTTTTCAGTGACTTCCAGTTCCAGCTGACCGGCTGAAAGCCCGGCCTGCTGCAGGGCGTCCTCAACCTCTCTGACCAGTGTTTCACGGCCGAGGGTCAACGCTGAGCAATTGACCGTGACCTTCAATCTGCCGTAACCATGACGATTGAGTTGCGCCAGGTCTTCACAAGCATGGCGTAGCACCCACAGATCAAGGTCGGCGATCAGGCCGTTGGCTTCGGCGATGCCGATGAAACGCTCCGGGCTGAGCAAACCGTGCTGCGGATGTTGCCAGCGCACCAGGGCTTCGAGCTTGGCCACCTGACCGGTGTGCAGGTCGAAAATCGGCTGGTAGTGAATACGCAGGCCCCGCTCTTCGAGCAGGGCGATGCGCAGTTCTTCTTCCAGTTGCAGCTCCAGCGTGGCGCGGGTCTTGAGGCTGCTGTTGAAGAAATTCAGGCTGTTACGTCCGCAGCCTTTGGACTGATACAGCGCCAGATCGGCATTCTTGAGCAGCTCATCACAGCTGCGGCCGTCGTCGGGGAAGACGCTGATACCAATGCTGGTGGTCATGACCATGCGCCGTCCGGCCAGGTCGATCGGCTCTTTCATTTTTTGCATGATGCGTTGGGCAAGGTGCCGGGCTTCCTCGCGGCTGCTCAAGGCGATCAGGATGCAGAACTCGTCACCACCAAAGCGGGCCACCACGTCCTGGCTACGGGTCGCCGCCTTGATGTAGCCGGCAATGACCTTGAGCAGCTCATCGCCGGCATCGTGACCAAGGCTGTCGTTGATTCGTTTGAAGTGGTCGATATCGAGGAACATCACCGCCAGCATGCCTTCATTGGTGGTCTGTTCGACCAGGCGTTCGGCAAACACCTGATTGAAGCCGCGACGGTTGATCAGGTTGGTCAGGGCGTCGTAATGAGCGGCCTGCTGCAGCGACACCCGCGCCTGATCCAGCTGGCTGAGCAGGACATTGACCCGGCGCAGGTCGTGCTCCTTGCTTTGCAGTTTCTGGTCGGAGAGGGCGGCACTGATACTGCTGGCGCTGACCAGCAGGGTGATGAAGGCGATGGTCAGGCCCAGTTGCAGGTTGTTGTCGGCACCCGGCAGGACCACCACTGCGTCGTTGGGGATGATCAGGGTCATGCCCGCCATGCCGGTGAAGTGGGTGGCGAACATGCCACCGGCCATCAGCAGGCTGGCCGCGTATTTGAGCAACAGATGAAGGGTGCCGCTGCCATAGCGAAAGTAGCGAGCCAGCAACAGGGCCAGCAGGCTGGTGATGATGGCAACTGCAATTGAGGCGGCGAACATGTCCGGACGATAGAATTGTTCGGCGTTGGAGCGCATCGCGGACATGCCGATGTAATGCATCGCAGCGATACCCAGGCCGATGCAGGTGGCGGCCTGGAGGAAATGGCGGACACGCAGGTCACTGCGGCCCAGGGTGTTCATCGCCAGCCAGCCGGCGAACAGCATGACGATCAACGACAAGCCTGTCAGGGCGAAGTCGTAGTGGAGCTCAATGGGCGCCTGAAAGGCCAGCATGCTGATGAAATGCAGGGCCCAGACACCACCGGCCAGGCAGCAGGCGCCGAGCAGACGCCATTGGCGCTGGGCAACGGGCTGCTCTACATGATTCAGGCGTTCAGCCATGCTCAAGGTGGCGAAGCTGCCTGCGCCAGCGACCAGAAAGGCAAGTACGACCAGGTAAGGGTTGTACTGGCACTCTAGAATGATCTGTCCGCTTGCCGGAAGATCGACGAGCATCTGTAGCCCCAGCCACTCCATAGCCTGCCTCTTTGTCGAGTTTTCACTCGTCCCCCAAAAGCCTGTCTGGAGACTGTTCTGCAGGAGTATAGGAAGAGGGCACTAACCCATGCGGATTAATGGCACTTTGACTTCTACGATTTGGGTATTGGGGTAATAGCGGGGGGTTCTAAAGCATCGCGGGGCAAGCCTGCTCCCACCGGGATTGATGTAATCCTGGTGGGAGCGGGCTTGCCCCGCGATGAGATCGACTGGATTTACCCGGCGACCAACACCCGGATCGCTTCCAGGCGCAGCGCAGCTTTATCCAGCATCGCCAGGCCTTGCTCACGTTGCTTGCGCACCGCTTCGATCTCGCTGTCGCGCACGCTCGGGTTGACCGCTTGCAAGGCGGTCAGGCGTGCCAGCTCTTCGTCGGTTTCCGCCGCCAGGCGACGCTGCGCTTCGGCAACACGTTCGGCGTGGCGCGGCATGATCTTCGCTTCACCACTGTTGATCCGTGGCGTCAGCACATCGCGCTGGGCCTGGATGAACTTGTTGGCGCTGGCCTTCGGCACGCTCTCGAGCTGGTCGTTGAGGGTTTCGAACGATACGCGCGAGGCCAGGTCGTTGCCGTTGGTGTCGAGCAGGCAGCGCAGTGCCGCCGGTGGCAGGTAACGGCCCAGTTGCAGGGCACGCGGAGCGACCACTTCGCTGACGTACAGCAGTTCGAGCAGCACGGTGCCGGGTTTGAGTGCCTTGTTCTTGATCAGCGCCACCGCGGTGTTGCCCATCGAACCGGACAGCACCAGGTCCATGCCGCCCTGGACCATCGGGTGCTCCCAGGTAATGAACTGCATGTCTTCGCGAGACAGCGCCTGGTTGCGGTCGTAGGTGATGGTCACACCTTCGTCGTCGCCCAGCGGGAAGCTGGCGTCGAGCATTTTTTCGCTCGGCTTGAGGATCAGGGCGTTTTCCGAGTGGTCTTCGCTGTCGATGCCGAAGGCGTCGAACAGGGTTTCCATGTAGATCGGCAGGGCGAACTGATCGTCTTGTTCAAGGATCGCCTCGACCAGGGCCTGACCTTCGCCAGCGCCGCCAGAGTTGAGCTCCAGCAGGCGGTCGCGACCGCTATGCAGCTCGGCTTCCAGGCGCTGACGCTCGGCGCGGGCCTCATCGACCAGAACCTGCCATTCACCGTCGTCACCGCTTTCGAGCAGTGGCAGCAGGCGTGGGCCGAACTGATGTTGCAGGGCGTTGCCGGTCGGGCAGGTGGCGAGGAAGGCGTTCAGTGCCTGGTCGTACCATTGGAACAGGCGCTCTTGTGGGCTGTTCTGCAGGTACGGTACATGCAGTTCGATGGTGTGCTTCTGGCCGATACGGTCGAGACGACCGATGCGCTGCTCGAGCAGGTCAGGGTGGGCAGGCAGGTCGAACAGCACCAGGTGATGGGCAAACTGGAAGTTGCGGCCTTCACTGCCGATTTCCGAGCAGATCAGCACTTGCGCGCCGAACTCTTCGTCAGCGAAGTAGGCGGCGGCGCGGTCACGTTCGAGGATGCTCATGCCTTCATGGAACACCGTGGCCGGAATCCCGGAACGCACGCGCAGGGCGTCTTCCAGGTCCATGGCGGTTTCGGCGTGGGCGCAGATCACCAGAACCTTGACCCGCTTGAGCATCTTCAGGGTGTCGATCAGCCAGTCGACCCGAGGGTCGAAGCGCCACCAGCGTTCTTCTTCGTCAGTGTCGCCCTGAGACTGGAACGCCACCTCGGGGTACAGTTCGGCGTGTTCGCCAACCGGCAGCTCCATGTATTGATCGGGGCTTGGCAGCGGATAAGGGTGCAGATTGCGTTCCGGAAAACCCTGAACGGCGGCACGGGTGTTGCGGAACAGTACGCGGCCGGTACCGTGGCGATCGAGCAGCTCGCGAATCAAGCGCGCGCTGGCCTGGGTGTCGCCGTCGTTGACCGCGGCGAGCAGGGCTTCACCTTCGGCACCGAGGAAGCCTTCGATGGTGGCGTGGGCTTTGGCCGACAGGCGACCTTCGTCCAGCAGCTCCTGTACCGCTTCGGCGACCGGGCGATAGTGCTCGCTTTCGGCACGGAAGGCCGCCAGGTCATGGAAACGGTTCGGATCGAGCAGGCGCAGGCGCGCGAAGTGGCTGTCCTGGCCCAGTTGCTCAGGGGTTGCGGTCAGCAGCAGGACACCAGGAATGACCTGGGCCAGTTGCTCGACCAGACCATACTCAGGGCTGACCTGCTCTTCATGCCAGACCAGGTGATGGGCTTCGTCGACTACCAGCAAGTCCCAGCCAGCGGCGAACAGTGCGTCCTGGGCTTTTTCGTCTTCGGTCAGCCATTCCAGGGCGACCAGCGCCAACTGGGCATCTTCAAACGGGTTGCTGGCGTCGCTTTCGATAAAGCGCTCGGCGTCGAACAGCGCTACCTGCAGGTTGAAGCGGCGGCGCATCTCTACCAGCCACTGGTGCTGCAGGTTCTCCGGAACCAGGATCAGCACACGGCTGGCACGGCCCGAGAGCAACTGGCGATGGATCACCAGGCCGGCCTCGATGGTCTTGCCCAGGCCCACTTCATCGGCCAGCAGTACCCGTGGGGCAATACGGTCGGCGACTTCGCGGGCGATATGCAGCTGGTGGGCGATAGGTTGGGCGCGGGTGCCGCCCAGGCCCCACAGCGAGGACTGCAACTGGCGGCTGGTGTGCTCGAGGGTGTTGTAGCGCAGCGAGAACCACGGCAACGGGTCGATCTGTCCGGCGAACAGGCGGTCGCTGGCCAAGCGGAACTGGATGAAGTTCGACAGTTGGGTTTCCGGCAGGGTGCAGGCCTGGTTCTGCCCGTCGAGGCCGTGGTAAACCAGCAGGCCGTCGACATCATCGACTTCGCGAACGGTCAGTTTCCAGCCTTCGAAGTGGGTGATCTGGTCACCGGGCGAGAAGCGCACCCGGGTCAGGGGCGCATTGCGCAGGGAGTACTGGCGGGTGTCGCCAGTGGCCGGGTAGAGCACGGTCAACAAGCGGCCGTCCTGTGCCAGAACGGTCCCCAGACCTAGCTCGGCTTCGCTGTCGCTGATCCAGCGTTGCCCCGGTTGATACTGCTGCGCCATACTGCCTGACTCCCGCTTTGAAAAGCCGACTATCTTAACGGATAGGACTGTGCAGACCAAAGAGTCTAGCAATATCAGCGACAAAAACCGCTGCAGCTATACTTCGAGCCAGTGCTTGCTGTAATCAGCCCCTCATATTCTTGCTTGTCGGCTCAAGGCCTCTGTTGGCTAGCCGACACAGTGGCGACAGGAGATCTGCCCATGCTGCCGCCCATCATTCCGCTTAGTGCTGCACCCGTGACATCGCAACTGGACCCGGTCAAGCCGACCCCCGACATCAAGCCGGTGGTGCCTGCGCAGCCAACGTCCAGTGAAGGGGCGATCGACCTGAAACACCGCGACCCGGAAAAATCGGCGCTGTTGCTGCGTGAAGAGCAGCGACGCCACCAGGGCCGACGCCAGTCGGCCAGAGACGACGAGCTCTACCAGCCGTTGCCGGGAGATGAAGTCAACGCTGACAACACCGTGCCCGTCGCGCCACTGATGGGTGAACAGCCGCGTCAGGGGCTGTTGGTGGATATCGAAGTCTGAGCGTGCAGTGCTGTCACTGGTCAGCGCAGGCAACAGCCTTCATTATGAACGGATCGCAGTCCGCTTCCTGAGTCAGACCATGAGCCAAGATGACAACCTGATCGACCTCGGTGCCGAACGCGCCCGGCGTGTCCACGACCTCAATGAAAAACGCCTGAACGAAGTGCGCCAGGCGTTTGAACAGGCCATGCCGCTGGGCAAGGCCAAGAAAAAGCCCAAGGGCAAACCCAAGAAGCGTTGAAAACTTGATGCAGGTCAAGCCTGCACCCGCCTTGCGCGCCCGGTTCCGGGCGCTATTGACCTCGGTCAATTTCCTTTCGCCATCCATTGGTTACCTTGAGCCCATCAGACAGGTGCAGGCAAATGGAGGCCGACATGTTCTTCGATAATGTGGTTATCGCTGGAGTCATTACAGTCGGCCTGATGCTGCTGTTCTTTGTCGGATTCGGAATTTTCATCTGGAAGGACTCGAACAAGCGCAAACAGCGCTGATTCTTCCGGTACACGAGCACGCAAGGCATTTAGGGCGACTTCGGTCGCCCCTTTTTTTGTCCGCAAGAAACCTTTCCGCTGCACTGGACTTTTATTAGTTAGCTAGCTAATAATCTGTTCCTGATTCTTTCACCTCATCCTGTCTATCGTTACAACACAGTCAGCCAAGGTTCGTCCCGTGCCCATCACTTTGCAGGCCCTGTTGGCGCCGAACAAACTCGCCGTGCAATTTGCCATCAAGACTTTGCTGGGCGGTGGCCTGGCCTTGTGGCTGGCACTGCGCTGGGGGCTGGAGCAACCGGCCTGGGCACTGATGACGGCCTTTATCGTTGCCCAGCCCTTGTCGGGCATGGTTTTGCAAAAAGGCCTGGCTCGGCTGTTCGGGACCCTGGTCGGCACGGCCATGTCAGTGCTGTTCATGGGATTGTTTGCGCAAACGCCCTGGTTGTTCCTGTTGGCTTTGGCGCTGTGGCTGGCTTTGTGCACCGCTGGCTCGACCATGCTGCGCAGCGCCTGGGCCTATTCGTTCGTGTTGGCCGGTTACACCGTAGCGATCATCGCCTTGCCGGCGATCAATCATCCGCTGGCGGTGTTCGACCAGGCCGTGGCGCGCTGTACCGAGATCTGCCTGGGGATTGTCTGCGCCACGGTGACCAGCGCCTTGCTCTGGCCCATGCGCGTTGAACAACAGCTAGGGGGGCAGGCGCGCCAGGCATGGCTCAGTGGTTTGCAGGCGGCCAGCGCGACCCTGACCGGTGAAGCTCAGGCGCGCAAGGGCTTGCTGGAAATTCTCGGGCGCATCGTCGCCGTCGACGCCCAGCGTGAACATGCCTGGTTCGAAGGGCGTCTTGGCCGAGAGCGTGCCAGGGCAATCCGCGGATTGAGTCAGAAATTGCTGATTCTCCTGCGCATCGCCCGCTCGGTGCGGCGGCAGTGGCAACAGCTGGACGAAGCCCAGGCGCTACATCTGCAGCCTTGGCTTGATGAGTTGCATGATGCCCTGGCCGCACCCGATCAGGCCGGCCTGTCACGCCTGCGTCAACGGGTCTGGGATGCGGCGCACGATGACAGCATCAGCTCGGCCGAACATTATTGTCTGGCACGCCTGACCTTGCTGTTGGACAACGCCATGGCCGCGACCCTGGCTTTACGCGCGGTGGAGGAGGGCAAGGCACCAGCGGATGTCCCCGACAGCCTGGCCGCACATCGTGATCTGCCGCTGGCACTGTTGTTCGGTTCGCGCAGTGCCCTGGCTTTTCTGGCCATGGCCGGTTTCTGGCTGGCCACCGCCTGGACCGCGGCTCCTGGCGGCCTGGTGCTGACCTGTGTGGTCTGCAGCCTGTTTGCCAGCCGTGAGAACGGCGCGCAGATCGGTATGAGCTTTCTGCGCGGGATCCTGCTGGCCATACCCGTGGCGTTTGTGGTCGGGCAGATCCTGCTGCCGCAGTGGAGCGGCTTTCCCATGCTGTGCATGGCCATGGGTGTGCCGTTGTTCTTTGGCGCACTGGGCATGGCCAACCCGCGTATCGGTGCCACGGCCACATCCTACTGCCTGCATTTCATCGTCCTGGTAGCGCCACTCAATGCCATGAACTTTGAGGTTGCGACCTTTCTCAACAGTGCCCAGGCCATGCTGATCGGCGTAGGGGCGGCGGTGCTGGCGTTCAAACTGTTGGTGCTGCGTAATCCGGCCTGGCACGGCCGCCGCCTGCGCGCCGCGACCCAGAACGACCTGGTGCGATTGACCCGCCGTGAGCTGCGCGGCGCCGATACCTGGTTCGGTGGGCGTATGGCCGACCGTTTGCTGCAGCTGGCGCGGCATTACTCGGCATTGACCGAGCAGGAGCGCGGCCGTTGGGATGATGGCGTGCATGGCCTGGACATCGGCGATGAGCTGTTGCACCTGCGCCACTGCCTGGCTGTTGCCCGCGCGCCACTGGCAGGCGCCGACCGCGAGTATCTGCAGCAACTGGAAGCGGTGCTGGCACGTGGCCCTGCGTCGGGAAGAGGCCAGCGCCTGGATGCCGCCAGTGCCGCGTTCATCGAGGTCCTGCAACGCCAGCCTCCCAGCGATCCGATACGCCTGGCGGTGGGGGCGGTGTTGCAGTTGCAGCGCAGTTGGGGCAAATGGTGCCGTCGACAGGAGGAAATTCATGGGGTTGCGTGAGTGGGCGCTGGGTGGTGTGTTGCTCAGCCCGTTTTTGATTTACGTGGTGTTGGCCCTGGTGCTGACCGCTGCCGTGCGCCTACTGCTGCGCCTGACCCCGTTGGGGCGTTGGGTCTGGCATGAGGCGTTGTTCGATTGCGCATTGTTCATTTGTGTATTGACCCTGGTAACCCTGGGACTTGGGCCTTTGTAAGGAGAGTGACCATGCGTGCATTGCTACGTATCGCAGTAACCTTGTGCCTGGTGGCAGTAGCGGTGTTTGCCGGCTGGAAACTCTGGCAGTACTACATGCTCACCCCGTGGACCCGCGATGCGAAAATCCGCGCCGACGTGGTAATCATTGCCCCGGACGTCTCCGGTTGGGTGCGCGAGCTCAAGGTGCAGGACAACCAGCAGGTCAAGGCTGGCGAATTGCTCATGTCGATCGACCGTGACCGCTTCGAAGCGGCGCTGGACAAGGCCAGCGCTGTGGCCGAAACCCGCCAGCAGCAGTTACGCCTGCGCGAACATGAAGCTTCGCGCCGCGCCGCTTTGGGGCCGCAGGCGATCAGCGCCGAACTGCGCGAGAACGCGCAGATCAATGCCGCAGTGGCCCGTGGTGAATTGCGCCAGGCTCAGGCCGACGTCAAGGCGGCGGAGATCAACCTGGCCCGCAGCCAGGTCAAGGCACCGCGCGATGGCCATATCACCAACCTGCGCCTGGCCGAGGGCAACTACGTCAACACCGGGCAGCCGGTGATGGCGCTGATTGACGACTCGACCTTCTACGTCCAGGCGTATTTCGAAGAAACCAAACTGCCGCGCATCCGTGTCGGCGACCCGGTCAAGGTCTGGCTGATGAGCGCCGGCGAGCCCATGCAGGGGCACGTCGAAAGCATCAGCCGCGGTATCACCGACCGCAATGCCAACCCCGACAGTCAGTTGCTTGCCGAAGTCGAGCCAACGTTCAACTGGGTGCGCCTGGCCCAGCGCATTCCGGTGCGGATCAAACTGGACCAGGTTCCCGAGGGGGTAACCTTGAGCGCAGGCATGACCGCCAGCGTGCAGGTGCGTGAAGACCAGGTGCAGCGCTGATCAAGGCTGCTGGCGTGTAGCGGCCAGAACGATTTCGCGGATGCACACATGCTGCGGTTGCTGGTAGGCATAGGCGATAGCGCCAGCAACATCCTCGGCGCTGAGCACCTGGCCGCCCATTTCTGCTTTCCAGGCCTGGTAGCCGTCCTTGATCCCGGCATCGGTGGTATGCCCAAGCAGTTCGGTTTCCACCGCGCCCGGAGCGATAGTCACCACCCGCACATTGTGGGCCGCGACTTCTTCGCGCAGGTTCTCGGAAATACCATGCACGGCGAACTTGGTGCCGACATAGGCCACATGGTTGGGAAACGTCTTGCGTCCGGCCACCGAGCTGACATTGATGATCGTGCCCTGGCGCCGCTCGATCATGCCGCCTACAAGGGCATGGATGCCATTGAGCAGCCCTTTGACGTTGACGTCGAGCATCTGCTCCCACTGATCGGGGTCCTGTTCGTGCATCTGCCCCAACAGCATCACCCCAGCATTGTTGACCAGCGCATCGGCCGGGCCATAGAGGCTTTCAGCTTCTTGCACAGCCGCGACAAAGGCCCCGCGGTCACTGACATCCACTGCACGGCACAGACAGTTCGGCAGGGCCAGGGCCTGCATTCGTTCCAGGCGCCGGGCCAGCAGTAGCAATGGATGCCCCGCGTTCGACAGCAAGCGTGCAGTGGCTTCGCCTATACCTGAACTGGCGCCAGTGATGATAATCAGTGGTTTGTGCATGATGGACTCCAAGGCATAATTGATTTCAATGGCTCAAGTGTATTGGCTTGAGTTTCGTCTGAAAAACGGCTTATTTCTCTCGCTGGTATCGGAATTACCTATGGATGTTCGCCATCTGAAGGCGTTTCTTGCGGTGTTCGAGGAGCGCAACATCACCTCGGCTGCGCAACGGCTGTGCGTCGCCCAACCGACATTATCGGTCACCATCCGCCAGCTCGAAGAGGAGCTGGGTGTCACGCTGTTCCTGCGTCAGGCGCGTGGTGTCGAGGTCAGTGAACAGGCCCGGCAGTTATACCCACAGGCGCAACGCCTGGTAGCTGAGGCTCAGGCCTTGAGCCGACGTTTCCGCGAGGGGCAGGACCGCCTGCCGTTGCAACTGGGTGTAGAAGCGGATATCGCCGCCAGTCAGGTTGAGGCATTTGTCCGCTTGGCCATTCAGGCTGTCCCCGCTGTGCAACTGACCTTGCTCGACGGTTGTGTCGGCGATGCGCGGCTCGGGGTCGAAGCCTTGAGCTGTGAGGATGAGTTGTTCCTGGCGCTCTGGGATGAACCTTTCGTGTTTGCCATGGCCACAGGCAGTAGCACGACTGACCGCTGGATCACCTGCCCGCAGCACGTTTCCCATCAACGCCTGCTCGCGTTCTATGGCAATGGCGAGCAGGTCGGGCATGCCGGTTCCCTGCAGCAGGCCGTGCCGATGGTCGCCGCAGGGTTGGGGGCAGCGTTGTTGCCACAGTCGTTGGTCGAGCGCCATCCCGGGCTGCAGTGGCGTCCTTGGCAAGGTTCGGCACTGACCCGCCGGGTGGGACTGTGTTTTGCTGCTCAGGCTCTGCAACTGCCTGTCCTTGCACAACTGCATCAGGCCCTGGGCGGCGTGCAGGTCGCTTAAAGGAACATACCGCCGGAAACCTCCAGTCGCTGACCATTGATCCAGCCGCCACCCTCGCCGAGCAGCAGTGCGACTGCCGCGCCGATGTCATCCGGCAAGCCCACCCGGCCCAGGGCGGTATTGCTGGCGATAAAGTCGTTGACCTCGGTGTTGTCGCGGACCACGCCGCCACCAAAATCGGTCTCGATGGCGCCCGGCGCGAGGATGTTGACGCGAATGCCCCGCGCGCCCAGTTCCTTGGCCTGATAGCGAGTCAGTACTTCCATGGCGCCTTTCATCGCCGCATAAGCTGCATAGCCGGGCAGGGCGAAGCGGGTTAGGCCGGTGGAAATATTGACGATCCGGCCCTGGTCGGCAATCAACGGTAGCAACCGCTGAGTCAGGAAAAACGGCCCCTTGAGCTGGATGTTGCACAGCTGGTCGAACTGCGCCTCACTGGTTTCGCTGAACGCTGCGTTGATGCCGATACCGGCATTGTTGACCAGAAAGTCCAGCTGCTCGCGGCCAAACACCGACTTGAGGGTCTGGCGCAATTGCTCGGCGAAGCTTTCGAAGCTGCCACTGTCGCTGACATCCAGCGCCAGCATCGCGGCGCGCACACCCGATTGCTCCAGAGACTGCACCAGCGCCTGGGCTTCCTGTGCCTTGCTGTGATAGGTGCCGATAATGTCGATGCCCTGGGCCGCCAGGTGCAGTGCGGTATTTTTGCCCAGGCCGCGGCTGGCGCCGGTGATCAATGCGATTTTCCGATTCATGCTCTGTACCTCGGGGTGAGAGGGGAGAAGTCGAAGAAAGTCTATTGGTCGGCTGACTGCTGATAAATCCACGGACTTCGGAAATACTGGTCGGTACTTGCGAACAATCGAGCCTGCAACCATGAACAAGCTGGAGTTGCTGCGTACCTTTGTCCGGGTCAGCGAACTGTCGAGTTTCACCCTCGCCGGGGAAAGTCTGGGGCTACCGCGATCAACGGTCTCCGAGCAGGTCAGGGCCCTGGAGAGCCTGCTCGGTACGCGCTTGTTGAACCGCACTACGCGGCGGGTCCAGGCCACTCAGGATGGCTTGCACCTGTACGAGCGTAGCAAAGACCTGTTGTCGCGCATGGATGAGATCGAAGGCCTGTTCCACAGTGAAAAGGCCGCGCTGATCGGTCGTTTGCGCATCGATCTGCCGACCTTGATGGCGCGGCGTATCATTCTGCCCAACCTGCCACAGTTCATTGACTGTCACCCGGGGATCGAGCTGGAGATCAGTTGCACGGATCGTCAGGTTGACCTGTTGCGTGAGGGGTTCGACTGTGTGCTGCGCATCGGCACCTTGAGTGACCTGGACCTGATTGCCCGGCCGCTGGGTTTCCTCGCTCAGATCAACTGCGCCAGTCCACGCTATTTACAGCGTCATGGCGTGCCCGAGAGCCTGGCCGACCTGCATCACCATCAGTTGATCCACTATGTGAAGAACCTGGGCAGCCGTGGTCCGGGTTTCGAGTACCTGCAAGCCGGTGCCTTGCAGGTTCAGCCCATGGCCGGAGCCGTTACTGTCAACAGTACCGAGGCCTATGAAAGTGCCTGTGTGGCCGGGCTCGGACTGATTCAGGCACCAGCGGCAGGGCTGCAAGGCTATCTGGATCGCGGCGAACTGGTGGCGCTGCTGGCGGATTTCGTTCCGCCGCCGATGCCGGTTTCGTTACTCTATGCCAGGCAACAACACGTGCCGCCGCGCCTGCGTGCGTTCATGGATTGGCTGGCAGCGTTGCTTGAGCCTCGTCTGGATCCAGCGGCAGGCGGAAGCTGAACAGGGTCCCGGCTTCCTGGCTCGAGATCACCTCCATTCGCCCACCATGGGCCAGGGCGATCTGGTTGGCGATGTACAGACCCAGCCCCAGGCCGGATTGCACCGTGCCGTTCAGTGGGTGAGAAAACGGCTGGAACAGCTGCGCCAGAACCTGCGGGGCAATCGGTTCGCCAACGTTATGCACGCCGAGCACGAAGGCTCGATCACGAATCTGTGCACTGACGTCTACCGGTTGGTCCTGGGCACCGTGGGTCAGGGCATTGGCTATCAGGTTGGAGAGTAACTGGGAGACCCGCTCGCGATCACAATTGACGCCGCTCAAGTCGCCGATATGCAGGCTGATCTGGCGCTGCGGGTGAACACGTTGCAGTTCCGAGGCGACGTGCCTGAGGGCATCGCCCAGGTCCGGGCACGGCTGGATATTGACGGTGATGCCATTGCCCAGGCGCCCACGGGCAAAGTCCAGAACATCACGCACCAGCTGTGTGGCGCGCCGACCGCTGGTGAGGATGTGCTGGGCAATGGTCCGGCTTTTTTCATCCGACAGGCGTTTAGTCAAGAGTTCGGCCCCGGCCGTGATGGCAAACAGCGGGTTGCGCAGGTCATGGCCGAGCACGGCAATGAACTGCTCGCGCAGCTCGGCCATGGCCCGTTCCTTTTGCAGGGCCTGCTCGGTTTTCTGGGCGTTTTCCTCGCTTTCGATCTGGATCGACAGCAAGCGTGCGAAAGACTCCATCATTGGCTGGATGGCACTGCCCTTGAGCGCTGCAGGCTGGGGGTCAAATGCGCAGATAGTGCCGAAAAAGCTACCATCGGTACGAAACACCGGTACCGAAATATAGCTTTCGAATCTGTAGATTCGCGGCGTGGGATGGTTGCAGTACAGCTCGTCCTCGCTGGCCTTGTCGATCACTATGGTCCGGTGAGTGCCGCGAATCTCGTGGCACAGGGTAGAGGTCAGATCCAGCTCGCCGCCCACTTTGAGGCCAAAGCCCAGGGTGTCGAGCACCGCACAGGCGGTCCAGCTGTTGTCACTGACCCGGGCCACGGCGGCAAAACGCAAACCGGTGGATTCACAGATTACCTGCAAGATGGCCGGCACCACGTTGATCCGGCCTATCGTGGCGATATCGGCGGTAATAGCGTTGTTCATCGATCATTCACGGCAGCTGGCGACTTGAACAATCAGTGTGGGTCAAGTCTGGCGAGCCGGCCTGGATCGGCCGAAAAAATCCGTACCCGCCGGCCAGGTTTTTCCATTAACCTTGGACCTCGAGTCGCTCCAGCAGAGAGAGACCACAACCGCCCCGCGTGCCAATCCCTTTCGTCCTGCGTCCTTGTGGATGCTTCAGTGAGGTTTGACATGCACATCACATCACAGGATATCTGTGCCGCCGCCGACCAGCTCAAGGGTTTTGTCGGCTATCACCGCAAGCTGGGCAAGCATATCGTGCGCTTCAGCGAAGACTCCTTCGGCATGGACGTCGCCGATGACAGCATCACCCCCAGCAGCGAATTCGTCTGGCAGGACGGCGAGGGCGAAGTCATGACCCTGAGCCGCGCACTGATCGAAATTCTCCTGGCGCAGAATGTTGATGAGCGACTCAATGTCAGTGAGCCATTGCGGATTTACCTGCGTCGCCGCGACCTGCCGGAGATTGCCGCGCAACGGCGCCTGCGCGCGTAATCCCGCCAGGAGCGGGCTGGTCCCGCAATTGCGGTCTGTCAGCTACATCGCATCGCGGGGCAAGCCCGCTCCCACAGGTTGACGCAACAGTTGTTCGAAAGCCTGCTTGTCGATCGGTTTGCTCAGGTAGAAGCCCTGAACTTCGTGGCACTTTTCCTTGCGCAGGGCCTTGAGTTGCTGCTCGGTTTCCACCCCCTCGGCGGTAACCGTCAGGCCCATGGCCTTGCCCAGGTTGATGATCGCCTGGACCACGGCGCGGTCGTTGCCGTCACTGCTCAGGCCGGCAATGAAGCGCTTGTCGATCTTGATACTGTCGAAGGGGTAGGTGCGCAGATAGCCCAGTGACGAATAGCCGGTGCCGAAGTCATCCATGTTCAGGCGCACGCCCAGCTCCTTGAGCGCGGTCATGGTGCCCAGCGCGCCTTCGATGTCGTTGAGCATGACGTTCTCGGTAATCTCCAGTTCCAGGCGCTGGGCGGGAAAGCCGGTGTCGACGAGGATCTTGTAGACATCACTGACTACATCGCTACGAGAGAACTGCGCGGGCGACAGATTCACCGACACCAGCAGATCTTGCGGCCAGCTGCGTGCGGTCTCGCAGGCCTCGCGCAACACCCAGCGACCCAGGGGCACGATCAGGTCGGTTTGTTCTGCCAACGGAATGAAAGTATCCGGCCCCAGCAGGCCCTCGACCGGATGCTGCCAGCGCACCAGGGCTTCGACCGAAACGATCTGCAAGGTATCCAGGCGATAGCGCGGTTGATAGTGAAGGACGAACTCGTTGTTCTTCAGCGCTTTGCGCAAGTCGTTTTCAAGCTGGCGGCGGTACTGGATCTGCTCGTTCATCTCCGGCGAAAAGTAGCGCCAGGTGTTTTTGCCATCGGCCTTGGCCTGGTACAGGGCGATATCGGCGCAGCGGATCAGCTCGCCGGCATCAAAGCCCTGCAGGCGGGTCTGGGCGACACCCAGGCTGGCGCCGACGTGCAGAATCTGCTCCTCGAAGTGGATCGGCTGGTGCAGATTGTCGATCAGGCGCGCGCAAAAACGGTCGATTTCGTTGCGGCTGTCCATGCCGTTCATGACCAGAACGAACTCATCTCCGCCCAGGCGCGCCACCAGATCACCGTCACGGGTCGATTCGCGCAGGCGGGTGGCGACTTCCAGCAGCACCGCATCGCCGGCGGCATGGCCGAGGGAATCGTTGATCGGCTTGAAGCTGTCCAGGTCCAGCAGCAACAAGGTCAAGGGGGCGGCGTCCTGGCCTTTGAGCAGCGCCTGTTCGAGAAAACGTGACAGCTTGTTGCGATTGGCAAGGCCGGTCAGTGCATCGTGCATGGACAGGTGCTGGATACGGGCGTGGGCTGCCACTTCATCGGTGATGTCACTGGCGGTGCCGCGAAAACCGGCGAGCTTGCCTTTGATCATGATCGAGCGCGCCGACACCCGGCAAAAACGCAGTTGACCGTTCTGGTCGCGATAGCCGCAACGCAGATTGGCCATTTGCCCTGGGTCGGAGTCGGCCTGGTTGTCGAGCCAGAGAGTCAAGGGGGTGGTTTCGCAACTGAGCAGTTGATTGAGCGGTTGTCCCAGCCAGTCCTCGGTGCTGAACCCCGTCACCGCGACAAAACGCTGGGACAGGTAGCTCAAACGATGGTGGCGGTCGGTTTCCCAGATCCAGTCCGAGGCAGCCTCGGCTACCGCGCGGAAACGCTGTTCGCTGGCTTCCAGAGCCAGGTTGCTGGCCTGCAGACGCTGCAGGGTACCGTCGATTTCCCGCGAAGTACGCAAGGCGTAGCGGAAGAAGTAGACCATCAACAGCCCGAGCACCAGCATGGCGCCAAGCAACGGCGGCAGTACAGCCCAGAGCAATTGATCGCCTGGGCGCGGGGTAAGCCACTCCAGACGGTAGCCGGTCGTGCCCAGGGGCAAGCTCGACTCGTCGGCCGCCAAGGCCCCGGTTTTCTCGATACGCATCCCTGTCAGTCCAGCGCCTGCGCTCAGATTGGTCAGTTTTTCCGGGGTCAACTGGTCGACGAAGATCATCACCGAGGTGGTTTGCGGGTCAATGCCCAGTTCTTCATCGTCAGGACGGATGGCGGCGGCCACCAGCACTGCCGGCCAGCCATTGAACAATATGTGCCGGGTGATCTGCTGGCGCTCGGCGGCAACGTTCCGGGCCTGGGCAATGATCGGAGCCAGCGCGTCATCTATATAAGTGCTGGCCGGTGCACTGCTGAGCTGGCCTTTGAACAAGGCGTATTTGGTGCTGTGGTCATCGACCACGAACACCCCTTCAAAGCCGCTGGCGGTGTACAGCGAGTCTCCGACGTTCTTTTCTTCATGGGCCCACTTCAGGTCTGCAGCGCCATTGAGGTGCTCGTAGGCGGCATCCCATACGGCGTAGCTGGAGAGAAACTGCCGGGCCGCCTCAAGCCGCTGCTCCAGTGCTTTGTGCGCGTAGAAGCTGCTTTTTTCACGCTCGTCGGCGTTGAGCGAGGTGGCAATGTTGAACAAGGCCCCGAGAGCAATCAGGCAGGCCAGGGCAAACAGTGCGGCGATACTGGCGATGAGTTTACGCGTTTGCAGGGTGGGGGGCGGGCTGGTAGACGAAACCTCGACGATCCTGTCCATACGCATCCTGATCCTTGGTGAGTTGCGTCCCGGCGGCTGCGCCGCCGGGCGAACGTTCAATCAGGATAGGCCAGCTTCAGCGCTGTGAGGTCCGGTTGGGCGAAATTGACCTGGTTGCGTCCGCTTTTCTTCGCCGTATACAGGGCTTTGTCGGCTTCGTTGAGCCAGTCCTGAGCGTCAGCCAACCCCTCGCGGCAGCTGGCAAGGCCGATGCTCAAACTGATACGCAGTTCCGGCAATTGTGGGTTGCGGTAGCTGCCAACCCGTTCGCGCAGGCGCTCCATGGCCAGGCTGGCTTGCTCCAGGTTGGTGTTGGGCAGGATCAGGCAGAATTCGTCGCCGCCATAGCGGCCGGCCAGATCATCCTCGCGCAAGCCGAGTTTGAGCTCGTTGCTGAGCTGACTCAGTACGCAGTCGCCCACGACATGTCCGTAAGTATCGTTAATGGCTTTGAAGTGATCGATATCGATAAGCGCGATCACCGCCTGGCAATGTTGTTGCTGGCAGGTCTGGAACTTGAGCTGCAGCAGGTCTTTCCATGAGCCGTGATTGAGCAGGCCGGTCAGGCTGTCGGTACGGCTCAGAGCGCTGAGGCGGCGTTTATGCTCGGAGAGTTTCATTGCCAGCCGGTAGCAGACCCAGCCGACCGCCATCGGATACAGGGTCAGCATCGGCAGGCAGGCATAGACCTGCAGGGGGGTGGCCTGCAGCTGCAAGCCGGCGCCGAACAGGGCAATCGAGAGTCCCGCGCCCAGGCCCTGGATTAAGAGTCCCTTGAAGAACAGGCGCTGGCCGCCGGCGGCGAAGTTGTTCATTGCCATCATTGCCAGGATGGTCACGCTGGGCAGTGGGTTGAACTGCATGGCGGCGGTCCAGAATCCACCCATCAACGAATCGGCCAGCAAGTTGCGGTACTCGGCGTGAAAGGGGACGGCCGCGTGTCGAGCCAGTTGAAACGCCAGGTGTGGCCAGATCAGGCCATTGAACAGCAGCAGGCCCCAGACCCACGGTGGCATCTGCAGGGTTGAAATGCCGGCCATGACACTGAGCATACCGATGCCCAGGCCAATAATGCGCGGCAGGTATATTCTCCTGACAAATGAAAGTCCCTTGCCGCTTCTATTATCCATCATGGTAGCTGGTCTATTCCGGGGCGCCGTTTATCGCATAAAACGTGTGAATATTGTTGAACAATCGCAGGCTATTGAAAAATGGCCTTACAAGCCATTTCACGGTTGATGCAGCCACCTTGGGGTAACATGAAATTAGCCCTTATCCTTGGAGTGCTTCTACTCATGGCCCCTCTACCCCCCGAGGCCGGTGAACCGGCGCAGCGCCAGGATGGGCGATACCACAACCAGCGGGCATTGCCGCAAGACAGCGTGTTTAGAAAACTGCGCATCGGCTTCAAGTTCCTGTTCCTTGGCAAGCCGCCGGGAACCCGGCCGGATGTGGAGATTGCCGTGCAGCCCCTGAGCCGTCAGCAATTGCTCGAAGCACCGGATCGCAGCCTGTGGCGTCTGGGGCACTCCACGGTACTGCTGAAACTGCACGAGCGCTTCTTCATCACCGACCCAGTGTTTGCCGAACGCGCCTCGCCGGTGCAATGGGCCGGCCCCCAGCGCTTTCACCAGCCACCACTCAAACTTGAAGAGCTTCCGCCGCTGACCGCAGTGATCCTTTCTCACGATCACTATGATCACCTCGATGAACAGGCGATACGACAGCTGGCCGACCGGGCCGAGCACTTTCTGGCGCCGATGGGCGTTGGCGACCTGTTGATCGAGTGGGGGGTTCCGGCGTTCAAAGTTCGCCAGCTGAACTGGTGGCAGGAAACCCAGGTCGAGGGCATCCGCTTCGTTGCCACCCCGGCGCAGCATTTTTCCGGACGTGGGCTGTTCGACAGCAACAGCACCCTGTGGGCGTCCTGGGTGATCCTGGAGGAAAACCTGCGGCTGTTCTTCAGCGGCGACACCGGCTACTTCGACGGTTTCAAACAGATTGGCGAGCAATATGGCCCGTTCGATGTAACCCTGATCGAAACCGGTGCCTACAACCTTGAGTGGCCTAACGTGCACATGCAGCCCGAGCAAAGCCTGCAGGCGCATAAAGACTTGCGCGGGCGCTGGCTGCTGCCGGTGCATAACGGCACCTTCGATCTCTCGGTTCACAGCTGGCATGAGCCGTTCGATCGTATTCTGGCTTTGGCCAATGCCGCTCAGGTGTCGCTCAGTACCCCGCAGATGGGCGAGCGGGTCAGCCTCGACCAGCCCCATAGCGGTCCGGCCTGGTGGTTGCCCAAGCCGCAACGCCAACCGCATTCGGCTGGCGAGCGGGTGATGGCGATGAAGGAGTTGTAAGCGCGTCGGTTACTGTTGTGAGCGTTCGCGCGCTTTTTCCTTGTTCTGTGCCGCGGGTGGAGAAGGGGGCTTGCCGCTGTCGCTGCGTATCTGGGCATGACTGATCAGGGCGAAGATGAAGCTGCCTCCGATGATGTTGCCAACCAGGGTAGGGGCGGCGAAGTCCAGCCAGAACACCTGCCAGCTGACCTCTCCGGCCCAGGCGAGGTAAGAAACTTCCACCGAGCCTACGACGATATGAGTGAAGTCGCCGAGTGCCATCAGGTACGTGATCATCAAGATGATCCAGATCTTGGCGTGCTCCATGGAGGGGATCATCCAGACCATGGTGGCGATCATCCAGCCAGAGATGATGCCTTTGGCAAACATCTGGCTCAGGTCGTTCTCCATCACCTTGCGACCGATTTCGAGAAAGGCCTGATCGGTCTTGCTGTCGAAGATCGGCAGGTCCAGCATCACGTAAGACACCAGTATGGTGCCAGCCAGGTTGCCGAGCAGGACCACAGACCA
>NZ_JBTRBC010000001.1:3922500-5647290 GCF_054821965.1 Pseudomonas sp. 210_17 TE3656
AGCCGTAGGGGAACCTGCGGCTGGATCACCTCCTTAATCGACGACATCAGCTGTTTCATAAGCTCCCACACGAATTGCTTGATTCATTGAAGAAGACGATATCGGTAACAGCTCTTAACTGGGTCTGTAGCTCAGTTGGTTAGAGCGCACCCCTGATAAGGGTGAGGTCGGCAGTTCGAATCTGCCCAGACCCACCAGTTTCTTGTTGGGGCCATAGCTCAGCTGGGAGAGCGCCTGCCTTGCACGCAGGAGGTCAGCGGTTCGATCCCGCTTGGCTCCACCATCCTTACCGCGTCAAAGCTTAGAAATGAATATTCGGATCGAATATTGATTTCTGAACTTTTTCAGAATCGTTCTTTAAAAATTTGGGTATGTGATAGAAAGATAAACTGGGCCACACTTTCACTGGTGTGTGTTCAGGCTAAGGTAAAATTTGTGAGTGACTCTTAAGAGTTTTGCGAATTTTCGGCGAATGTCGTCTTCACAGTATAACCAGATTGCTTGGGGTTATATGGTCAAGTGAAGAAGCGCATACGGTGGATGCCTTGGCAGTCAGAGGCGATGAAAGACGTGGTAGCCTGCGATAAGCTTCGGGGAGTCGGCAAACAGACTTTGATCCGGAGATCTCTGAATGGGGGAACCCACTCAGCATAAGCTGAGTATCTTGTACTGAATACATAGGTGCAAGAGGCGAACCAGGGGAACTGAAACATCTAAGTACCCTGAGGAAAAGAAATCAACCGAGATTCCCTTAGTAGTGGCGAGCGAACGGGGACTAGCCCTTAAGTGGCTTTGAGATTAGCGGAACGCTCTGGAAAGTGCGGCCATAGTGGGTGATAGCCCTGTACGCGAAAATCTCTTAGTCATGAAATCGAGTAGGACGGAGCACGAGAAACTTTGTCTGAATATGGGGGGACCATCCTCCAAGGCTAAATACTACTGACTGACCGATAGTGAACCAGTACCGTGAGGGAAAGGCGAAAAGAACCCCGGAGAGGGGAGTGAAATAGATCCTGAAACCGTATGCGTACAAGCAGTGGGAGCCTACTTTGTTAGGTGACTGCGTACCTTTTGTATAATGGGTCAGCGACTTATATTCAGTGGCGAGCTTAACCGAATAGGGGAGGCGTAGCGAAAGCGAGTGTTAATAGCGCGTTTAGTCGCTGGGTATAGACCCGAAACCGGGCGATCTATCCATGGGCAGGTTGAAGGTTAGGTAACACTGACTGGAGGACCGAACCGACTACCGTTGAAAAGTTAGCGGATGACCTGTGGATCGGAGTGAAAGGCTAATCAAGCTCGGAGATAGCTGGTTCTCCTCGAAAGCTATTTAGGTAGCGCCTCATGTATCACTGTAGGGGGTAGAGCACTGTTTCGGCTAGGGGGTCATCCCGACTTACCAAACCGATGCAAACTCCGAATACCTACAAGTGCCGAGCATGGGAGACACACGGCGGGTGCTAACGTCCGTCGTGAAAAGGGAAACAACCCAGACCGTCAGCTAAGGTCCCAAAGTCATGGTTAAGTGGGAAACGATGTGGGAAGGCTTAGACAGCTAGGAGGTTGGCTTAGAAGCAGCCACCCTTTAAAGAAAGCGTAATAGCTCACTAGTCGAGTCGGCCTGCGCGGAAGATGTAACGGGGCTCAAACCATGCACCGAAGCTACGGGTGTCACTTAGGTGACGCGGTAGAGGAGCGTTCTGTAAGCCTGTGAAGGTGAGTTGAGAAGCTTGCTGGAGGTATCAGAAGTGCGAATGCTGACATGAGTAACGACAATGGGAGTGAAAAACTCCCACGCCGAAAGACCAAGGTTTCCTGCGCAACGTTAATCGACGCAGGGTTAGTCGGTCCCTAAGGCGAGGCTGAAAAGCGTAGTCGATGGAAAACAGGTTAATATTCCTGTACTTCTAGTTATTGCGATGGAGGGACGGAGAAGGCTAGGCCAGCTTGGCGTTGGTTGTCCAAGTTTAAGGTGGTAGGCTGAGATCTTAGGTAAATCCGGGATCTTAAGGCCGAGAGCTGATGACGAGTTGCCTTTAGGCGACGAAGTGGTTGATGCCATGCTTCCAAGAAAAGCTTCTAAGCTTCAGATAACTAGGAACCGTACCCCAAACCGACACAGGTGGTTGGGTAGAGAATACCAAGGCGCTTGAGAGAACTCGGGTGAAGGAACTAGGCAAAATGGCACCGTAACTTCGGGAGAAGGTGCGCCGGTGAGGGTGAAGGACTTGCTCCGTAAGCTCATGCCGGTCGAAGATACCAGGCCGCTGCGACTGTTTATTAAAAACACAGCACTCTGCAAACACGAAAGTGGACGTATAGGGTGTGACGCCTGCCCGGTGCCGGAAGGTTAATTGATGGGGTTAGCTAACGCGAAGCTCTTGATCGAAGCCCCGGTAAACGGCGGCCGTAACTATAACGGTCCTAAGGTAGCGAAATTCCTTGTCGGGTAAGTTCCGACCTGCACGAATGGCGTAACGATGGCGGCGCTGTCTCCACCCGAGACTCAGTGAAATTGAAATCGCTGTGAAGATGCAGTGTATCCGCGGCTAGACGGAAAGACCCCGTGAACCTTTACTATAGCTTTGCACTGGACTTTGAATTTGCTTGTGTAGGATAGGTGGGAGGCTTTGAAGCGTGGACGCCAGTTCGCGTGGAGCCATCCTTGAAATACCACCCTGGCAACTTTGAGGTTCTAACTCAGGTCCGTTATCCGGATCGAGGACAGTGTATGGTGGGTAGTTTGACTGGGGCGGTCTCCTCCTAAAGAGTAACGGAGGAGTACGAAGGTGCGCTCAGACCGGTCGGAAATCGGTCGTAGAGTATAAAGGCAAAAGCGCGCTTGACTGCGAGACAGACACGTCGAGCAGGTACGAAAGTAGGTCTTAGTGATCCGGTGGTTCTGTATGGAAGGGCCATCGCTCAACGGATAAAAGGTACTCCGGGGATAACAGGCTGATACCGCCCAAGAGTTCATATCGACGGCGGTGTTTGGCACCTCGATGTCGGCTCATCACATCCTGGGGCTGAAGCCGGTCCCAAGGGTATGGCTGTTCGCCATTTAAAGTGGTACGCGAGCTGGGTTTAGAACGTCGTGAGACAGTTCGGTCCCTATCTGCCGTGGACGTTTGAGATTTGAGAGGGGCTGCTCCTAGTACGAGAGGACCGGAGTGGACGAACCTCTGGTGTTCCGGTTGTCACGCCAGTGGCATTGCCGGGTAGCTATGTTCGGGAGAGATAACCGCTGAAAGCATCTAAGCGGGAAACTTGCCTCAAGATGAGATCTCACTGGAGCCTTGAGCTCCCTGAAGGGCCGTCGAAGACTACGACGTTGATAGGTTGGGTGTGTAAGCGCTGTGAGGCGTTGAGCTAACCAATACTAATTGCCCGTGAGGCTTGACCATATAACACCCAAGCAATTTGCGTCGAAATGACCAGATTGCGGTGTTGTGAAGACGAAACGAACCGAAAGTTTGCGACTCACAATCATCACATACCCAATTCGCTGGAGTGTCTGAACAAGACCTTCTGGCAACAGAATTTCTTGACGACCATAGAGCATTGGAACCACCTGATCCCATCCCGAACTCAGCAGTGAAACGATGCATCGCCGATGGTAGTGTGGGGTTTCCCCATGTGAGAGTAGGTCATCGTCAAGATTAAATTCCGAAACCCCTATCTGCGTATGCAGGTAGGGGTTTTGTCTTTTCCGGTCTTTGTGGGAGCTGGTTTTGCCGGCGATGCCGATACCGCGCAATAGCTGACACCCCAGTGCTGCCATCGCCGGCAAGGCCGGCTCCCACGGTCCTGGCACAACAAACCATCGCGCAAAAAAAACCACCCCGCAGGGTGGTCTCTTAGGCTTGCCTACGTTTACACGAAAGCCTGTGGCGCTACACCGCGAGGCAAACGGCAGCGATCGGGCAGGGCGGCCAGGCGTACACGCCAGTTGGCCTTGAAGCAGAACGGTGCTGCCTTCACCTGCTGGCTAGCCTGGCGCTGCTTGCGCAGTTCTGCCAACGATGGAGTGGCCTTCTTGACCGGAACGGCATCAGCCTTGTCCAGCGAGCGCTGGCACGACTTGCAATCGACCTTGTCGGCTTCAGAAGTGCTGCTGAGGTTATTGCCATTGCGACCGCAAGCGACTGCGTCGCTGCTGATTGAGTAGTGCATTACCAAAACTGTACATCTCCACACATATGAACAAAAGCGCGGGTATTTTCGCATAGGTTGGCACCGGATGCGGCGCTAACCTGCATTCTCGCTCGCCGCTAAGGTGTCCAGTCGACGCCGTGTTCCTCCAGATAGGCATCCACGGCAGCGCCAACCGTTGGCTGGAAAATATCACGGCCTATGTGGTCCAGCACTTCCAGACGCTTAAGCTTGTCCTTCACCGGGTCTTTCATTTCGGCAAAGCGCAGTTCGATGTTTGCCGCACGCAGTGTCTGTTCCAGCTCCACCAGCATGTCCGCCGAGGTCACGTCCACACTGGTAACCGGCTCTGCAGCCACCACAACCCGGCGCACCTCGGTCGTCGACCTGGCGATGGCCTCCAGCACACACTTCTGGAAAAGCTCGGCATTGGCGAAGAACAGCGGTGCATCCCAGCGGAACAGCACCAGGCCGGGTACCAGGCGAGCGCCGGGATAGCGGGAGATATCGTGATAACCGCGCACCCCGTCTACGCGACCGAGCACCGTGTAATGTGGACGCCAGCCATCCCAGAGAAACTCGATCACGGCGATAACAACCGCCAGACCGATACCGGGGACCGCACCGAGCACCACCACCCCGACAAAGCAGGTAATCGAAAGCCAGCACTCCCAACGCTGGATACGGTAGATCCGCTTCAGGTCCTTGATCTCGAACAGGCCAATAGCGGCCGCGATCACCACGGCGGCAAGGGCGCTGTTGGGCAGGTGCTGTAACAACTTGGGCGCGAACAGCAGCAACGATGCTACCCCTAACGCAGCGAACACGCCGGTGAGTTGCGTGCGCGAGCCGGCCGCCTCGGCGACCGGTGTACGAGAAGAGCTGCTACTGACCGGAAAGCCCTGGAATAGTCCCGTCGCCAGATTGGCGACCCCCAGACCGACCATTTCCTGGTTCGGGTCGACAGGGCTACGGGTCTTGGCCGCATAGGTGCGCGACAGCACGCTGGTATCGGCGAAGGACACCAGCGCGGCAGCGAAGCCACCAATCAGCACCGTGATCAGGTCTTCGGCCCGCAGCCAGGGCACCACGAAGCCGGGAAGCCCTTGCGGCATAGGGCCCAGCACCTTGACCCCATGACTAGCGTCGAGGCCAAGACTGCCCACCACCAGGGTCGCTGCGACCACACCAATGAGGATGCCTGGCACGCGCTTGAAGCGCTCGAGCACCAGGATCAGGGCCAGGGTTCCGGCGCCGATGATGAATCCAGCCCAATTAGCTTGTCCTGCCAGCAGGGCCTGACCGACGTTCAGCACTTCACGCAGGGGGCCGCTGCTCTCTACCGAGATATCGAACAGCTTCGGCGTCTGGCTGATCAGTACCGTGAAGGCGATACCGTTCATGTAACCGTAGCGAATGGGTTTGGACAAAAGCTCGGTGATAAAGCCCAGACGCAGCAAGCCGGCACCAATACACACCAGCCCGCACACCAGGGCCATGGCGCTGGCCAGGGCAATGGCACGCATGGGGTCGCCGCCAGACAAAGGCAGCACCACGGCAAGAATGATTGCCGCCAGCGCCGAGTCAGGCCCGAGTACCAGAATCCGGCTGGGCCCGAACAAGGCGTAGACCAGCAGCGGCACGATGCTCGCGTACAGCCCGTATATACCTGGCACGCCCGAGGCTTCGGCATAGGCGATACCCACCGGTACCAGCATGGTGGTCAGCACCAGGCCTGCGAGCAGGTCTTTCGGCAGATCGCCCATTTGGTACGAGCGCAGCACCTGCAGCCCGGGCAACCAGCGTCGCCAGCTGCTTTGAGTAGTGGTGGGGCGCGCAAGAGTAGTGGGCGGGGTGGCTGGGCTTTCGTTCATGCAGGGCTTTCCGATAGCGTCGATAGGGCTCCTTGGCCGGAGCTTTTTAAGGATGGCTCACTATCGTGGTTACGCCGAAAAACTTGGCTGCTGCAGATCAACTGCAACCGAATCACCTGCCTCGCTTACTGCAGAGGGGGATTCAGCCGTCCATCCAGTGCGAACGGCTCCTGCAGAACAACTTCGTAGAGGCCTGCAGCCAGTTGTGGGTTCATCAACAGATTCCAGCTATAGGGCGACACACAGGAAGGAATCAGCACGAAGGGATGCTGTTCCAGCAGTTTCGCACCAAAGGCTTGCTGGCTGCGGCTGGGCGTTCCCGGTCTCAGCCAGTTCAGGTTGGGCACATCCTTTCGCTCCACTTTGTACACCCTGGAAGGGTCCATCACCCGTGCCGCCGTCAGCGTGTGCGCAACACAGTCGAGAGTCTGAAAGCCTTTATGCACCGCCACTTCAAGAATCGCCGTAGCAGCATCAAGGCTGGCATAGACCACCTGAAACCCCTTGGGATTCCAGCGCCCGCCACACGCTTCTGCGCCAATGCCGCTGTTCCACGAAAGCGCGTGCCTGGCATGGTCGAGACGCCAGAAATGCAGGTCATGGGCCAGAGGGTCCGTCACCATCAGTAGACCCCGTAATCCAGCCGATTCAAAAAGTCGGTGACCAGCTCATAGCCGACCGGATTGGACAGTAGGTCGATGGGCGACTCGCCGTCCAGCCCGAGCGCCGGCCGGGTCATCCATTCTTCGGCAAGCGCGCGGGTGCCAAACACCTCCTGCGCTTTCTCCAGCACCTCTGCGTAGTACAGCGCCCTGGCACTTTGTTCAGGGCTCAGGGCTTCATCCTTGTTCTTCATCCGGCGGGCGAGGGTGCGCTCCGACAGGCCGACGATCTTCGCCAGTACGTTGTGCCGCTTGAAGGTTTCGACCGACTCGACCAACTGAATGACAGAGCTGAGCGGAAAACCGCTCTGGGTGGCCTTGAACACCTCCATGCGGTTGTCGGTGTTTGTGTCGGGCAGCAGCAGGTCGACAATTGGCGCTTTGCCAGGCTTTTTCGGTGATTTCCTGGCGTCTGTGTTTTCCGCGGTAGCAGACATGGTCGGCGCTCCAATCTGGACAGATGGCATTAAGTGTAATGCCAATTGGCAGAGGCGTGAGAAAAGAAGAGTGGCACAAAAAAGGCCGCCTCGCGGCAGCCTCTTTCAATGCCCCTCGAAACAGTCCTCTCCACTGAGTAGCCGTGGCATTTGCTCGGCAGGTCGTGGCCGGCTAAACCAGTATCCCTGGGCGTAGTGGCAGCCTTCACTGAGCACAAAGTCGAGTTGTGCCGGGTTCTCGATGCCCTCGGCCACTACCTCCAGGCCAAGGTTACGGCCGAGGCCGATGATCGCTTGGCTGATCGCACTCTGTTTGTTGTCGTAAGGGATGCCGCCAATAAAACTTTTATCCAGCTTGAGGATGTGCAGCGGAAAGCGTGTGAGATATCCAAGGGAGGAGTAACCGGTGCCAAAATCGTCCAGCGCCAACAACACGCCAAGGCTGGCCAATTCGTTCAGACAAGCCAGTGTGTCCATATCATCATTCATTAGCTGGCTTTCAGTAATCTCCAGGATCAGGCTGGCTGGTGACAGGCCGCTTTCTTGCAGGATGTCGATTAACCGGAGGGAGAAGTCGACTTGCTGCAACTGGATGCTGGAGATGTTCACCGAACAGCGCAGACGGTCATGACCGGCCAGTTGCCAGGCGCGAGTCTGCTGGCAGGCCTGGCGCAACACCCATTCGCCGACGCGAATGATTTCCCCGGACTCCTCCAGCGCCGGGATGAACTCCAGCGGAGAGATCAAGCGGCCACCATGGCGCCACCGTAATAATGCTTCGACCCCCGACGCGAGAGGCGCCCCTTGGTCAAGACGATAGATCGGTTGATAGTGCAACTCGAATTCACCGTGTTGCAGCGCCTGGCCAAGGGCGGACTCCAGTTCCAAATGATGCTGAGCGGTGTGTTGCAACGCTTCATGGTAGTGGGCGAATCGCGCCTTGCCGGCAGACTTGGCGCTGTAGAGTGCAAGGTCGGCGGCCTGCAAGACATCCAGCGCTTTGCCGTTATCGTGCAATGGAGCGATACCAATGCTCGCACTAACCACCAGGGTACGACCGTCCATGTGCAGCGGTTGATGCAGAGTGTCGAGAATGCGTTGGGATACTCGCTCGGCGTCACGGCCGCAGGTGAGATCATGAAGCAGTACGATGAATTCGTCCCCGCCGAAGCGGAATAGTTGATCACCAGGGCGCAGAGAACTTCTCAAGCGCTGCGCCACTTCCACCAGTACACGATCGCCAACGTTGTGGCCGAGGCTGTCGTTGATCAACTTGAAGCGATCGAGGTCGACGAACAGCAGCGCCTCCTGAGTACCTCCCTTGCGCTTTTCCACCAATGCTTTCTGCATTTGCTCGTCAAGGCGCATGCGGTTGGCCAGGCCGGTCAGCGGGTCATGGTGGGCGGCATGTTTGAGGCGCTGCTCGGCGTCTTTGCGCGCACTGATATCGGACTGTGAGCCCGTCATGCGTAGATGGCCCGGTGTCGTCGTTTCGGCGACACCGCGCACAAGCACCCAAATATAGCCACCGTTGTTTTGTCGGATGCGGTACTCATGGTGTACCGACGATGTCAGGCCTCGTAAGTGGGCATTAATGGCCTCGCGAAAGTCCGGCAGATCGTCCGGATGCACGCGCCCGAACCAACTGGAACTGCTTTCGCCGATGCTATCGCGGCTGAGGCCGAGCATGCTCGCCCAGCGTTCCGAAACATACAGGCGGTCCTGATCGATGTGCCAATCCCAGATGCCGTCATTGGCCCCACGCAGAGCACGGGCGAAGCGCGCCTCGCTCTCTTCCAGCGCCTTGTACTGGGCCGCGCTGTAGGTGTCGATGGCCAAAGTCATGTCGAAGAACACTGCTTTCAACAGACTTGAGTAGAGTGAGGTGTTGGGGTTGTTGCCGAACACGCTGGCAAGCATGTCGTCGAGGTACAGCCGATAGGCGCCCAGATACCACTTCAACTCCAGGCCGACCTGTTGGTGGATCACTCCGATGCGCAGACGGCCGTTGACGTAGGCATCATCGTAGGGGCCACCCCACAAACACTGGTAATACTCGGCCTGGCTGTGCTTCAGTCTGGCGGTGACCTCTGGTGTGCGGAGTAGCGCAGACGGCGTGGGAAATTTGGCCAGGTGACAATACAAACGATCGACGAAAACCTGCTGAGCGGGGGCCATGTGCTGAGCCGCTGCGCTGAGCCGCTCGGCATCTTCGGCATTCCAGTCGAGAAAGCGGAAGCGCTCGGCAATCTCCTCATGGTCGAGACGGATACGCCTGAGCAATTCCGTCAGGTCTTTTGTCACCTTCACTCTCATCCCCCCATGCTTGTACAGATGCCTTTTCGCTGACAAAAAAAAACGCCATGACAACCGGTTCTGGTCAAGAACTGGTGTCACGGCGCTTCGTCTTTCAGGCCCGTTGTCCTGCTCGGCAAAGCCGGTTCCCGCATTGAGCGGAACCTACTGATGGCATAATTACATCATTTCGGATTGTCTGGCAATGTGTCCAGCAATGCTGTTAGGTGCTGGCGTAGTTGTCCCAGTTCGCGGGATTTGAAGGCGTGGCGAGTCCGTTCCAGAACCTTGGTGGCCTCGACCAAAGCGGCCTGTACCCGCCAGGCCGGCCCCAACCGTGCCTCACCGTGCCAACGGCAAAAAGGCGCCGCACTGCAATCGTGCGGCATGCTCAGCACCTCGCAATCGGGTGCTGTGTGAGCCAACAGGGGGCGCAGTTGGTCGGCCAGTTCACGATCGTTGCAGATAATCCGGGGTGTCGAGTTGGATTCGAGCATCAAACTGTATCCTCACAAGGTTGGCACGCTGTTTACAACACAGTCCGCGGCACCTCGTTGACTCAAATCAACGTCGAAGCTGAGCCCAAAAATTATCCACCTGGCGGAAGATCTGTCAGGCGCGATGTAACTGGCACACCGCGATCGCGGGGCAAGCCCGCTCCTACCGCCCAGCATCACAGCCTGAGCCAGCGTGCAGTCATTGTTTTCCAGGAGCAATGGGCTTTCGAAACGTATCTGCCCACCGACAATTCAGGCTCAAAAACCACCTGCGGCACATCCCTCAACCGAATCCACGGCTCTTGTTGCCACTGAAGCAGACTCAACGAATGCCCACCCCAATCCAGCTGACCAATCTGCGGTACATCCCGCTCTACCAGATCCTGGCTGTCCCGCAGCACCGCAATCACCTCATAGGTAAGCCATCGTCGCAGGTTGCGATTTTCGGGAATGTAATGATGAGCCAGCAGGGTGTAAGCGCCGGACTCACTGATCATCACCGTGTCGCGATACTCGCCGTAGCGCAGCAATGACAAGGTCCGTCGCTGGTCTGCATCGAGCTTGCGCACGATATTTTCGTCGAGATAGCGGCCAATCAGGCGTCCCAGCTCTCGGGCGCAGAACCAGGCTTGGGATTCGAGCCAGAGGGTGTGGAGGGGGCGATTGTGGCGGGTGAAGAGGGTGGAGCAGTAGTGGGTCATGATGGGCTATCCAGATTAGGGAGAGCCGTTTCTAACGGGAACGGGGTTCCGCCGTATGAGCGTTCTTAAGCGCTATGGAAGCTTACCTGGTTACCACGCACTGAGCCTATTATCTGGTGTAGGAACGGTCCTGATCTGCGTTGCTGCTTGGTTGCTCTGGTGTTTTTGAGATCGCGCGGGCGGCGCTCGATCTCATAAGCGCGGAAAGTCACAAGGCAAGCGCCTGTTAGCACCGATACATTCAAATGCCCACAAAAAAGGCCGCCCTACGGCAACCGAAATAGGATTACCGCATTTGCAGCCTCATCGCTTGGTTCCTCTTGCCGGTAGTAAACAGCACAATGGCAGAAACTATTGCTAGCGCTCCCCAGCCATAGGCATAGGTACCGAGGCTGTCTCGCGATAGACCAATAATCGGAGGTATCAATACTACGGAAACCTGATTGGCTGTCATGGCCATTCCCAGCGCGAAGCCCTTGCGATCAGCGGGAGCGGTTTCTGCAATATAGGCTACCCAAGGGCCGTACCACCCATATGCAAAGAACCCAGTCAGCGCCATGAATGCACTCAGGATAGCCAGGTTTTGGGTTTTCAAAAATGGTAGCAGTACCAAGATGGCAGTTACTGCGCCCAGACAAGTCATTACGGGGTAGTATCTTCCTGCCTTACAACGGTCGCTCCAGGTTGCGAGTATAATTCTTCCAGCTATGCCTGCTCCCAGCACCACGAAGAACATCATTGTCGCAATGAAGCTTTCAAGCCCAAGTGAAGTGTGAAGGTACAAAACTAAAAATACCGAGATGGCGTACTGAGAGGCGGTAAGGCTAGCGCCAGACATCATGATATTTCTCATGGACGGGTCGGCTGCCATCGATAGCCGTGATACAATCGCTGACTTTAGGTTGATTTGTTTTTTTGTGTTGTCTTGTCGTACTTTAGGCGTTTTATATAGCGTTATAAAAATAACGGCACCAAATAATCCAACTAATCCGCCCGCCAGGAAGGCTGCTTGAATCGAGTATAGGCTGGCAATAAATGGAAGTAGTAGTGTTGCCATGGCGCCGCCAAGTGGTAATCCAGCTTGTCGAATGCCCATTGCAAAACCTAGCTGGCTACCTTTGAACCAATTAGATACTGACTTGCTTCCCCCAGGCTGGGCCGTGCTGTATCCAAAGCCTAATATTATAAGAGCTATCAGCAATTCAGTGTAGGAAGTGGCTAGCGCAGCTCCGCACAATGAGGCCCCAACGATTAATGTTCCAATACCTACAACAAACCGCTCACTGTATCTGTCCAGCAACTCGCCAGCAATCAAAAGCCCAGCAAGTGGGATCAATTGTGCAGCTGAAATCAATGTGCCTATCTGCCAGTTAGTGAGGCTCATTTCGGATTTAACATTCAACGCTATAGACCCAAAGCCCTGAACAAAGAAGCAGGCGCACGCTTGTGCAAAAGTGGCTGCAGCTAAAATCACCCATCGATACCGGTTAATAAAAATACTCACGGCCTGATCTCCTTTTCCGAAAGCCCAACACTGTTCCGTTACACCGGTAATTGAGTTTTTATTGTCCTGTTCGAGTATGTGGCTGCTTGGAGCAAATTTTTTTGATAAATGATTGGCTATGTTGCGCTGAAGCCATTTTTCCAGAACACTTGCTGATATTCGGTTGCATCTTGCTTGCTCGTGAACGTGACGGATTTTAACGGCAGGTTGATGGGCCTGACTTTTGTTTTCGCTATAGATGCTATCTGTAGAGCGACTTTTTTTGCAGGGTCAATCCAGTTTTCAACAGATGGAAATATTTTTCTCAAATCATCGATCAGATGAGGGAAATGAGTGCAGCCAAGAATTACTGTATCGATCGATAATCGTTGTTTTTTTGTTAGATGGTTATCTATTAGTCTAGCGAAGTTAGCGAAACTCGCTGCCTGTCCTGCCAGTCTACTCTCAGATAGTGTTACCAACGACTGGGTCGCGATTGGCCATATTCGTGCTCGCATTCTAGCAATGGCTATCTCTTGGCTAATATATTTACTTTCAACTGTGGCAGGAGTCGCAAGTAAAACGATATTCTTGTTGTCAGAGGTTTCAAGAGCATCCTCTATGGGGGGAGTGACCAAGAAACAGTGTTGAATAAGCTGGTCGAGGCCGTGCTCTATTATCGCTATCGAGGCAGTATTGCACGCTACAACTAATGCTAGCGGGCTCACCTGCGCACAAAGCTGATCTAACAACTGCTGGACCCGCTGAGCGACCGCAGCCCCAGGCTTACTACCGTAAGGGAACCAATCGTTATCCGCCACATATAGGATGCTCGCGTCTGGAATCAGCTGTTCCAGTTGCCGTGCTACCGTTAAACCACCTACGCCCGAATCTAACACCACAATTGGACGTTTGGAGTTGAACAGTTGATTGCCATCAAATACAGTTTCATCACCTAGCCAAAAATTTTGGGCGGTTGCAAATGGAGTTTTGTGGGTGTCCATCGACATTCGCCTTATGCATTGATGGCGCGAGTGGCTACCGAGCTCCGCATTTCGCGGGACTTTCTCAGGCTTGATGCGAATACCACCCGAGATAGCCAGCGAGCACTGTCGCCGTAGTTAGCCTTGAAAGAGTCTCGCGCATGCACGCACCGGTAGTTATCGATGAAGACGCAGTCCGTTGGTTCAAGCATGAGCGCTACGCAATTTTCTGAGAAGTGGTGCAGCAGTTTTTCCAGCGCTTGACGTTCGATGCCTTCATATTCTTCAATATTCAACGTTGCAGCATTAATCTTGACATATGGCGCGTCGCTATGACCGAATAGAATTGTCTGGGAGTTTTCTTCTATAACGTCAGATGTGCTGTGGATCGGGTTGTGAGAAACCTTGAATCTTGGTTCAAATAGCACTTTCTTTTCTTCAGCACTAAGCTGAATGCCATCGATGCTCGAAATCGTTGTTGCTGCGCGTTCATCGTTGCGCATGCACACGAGACCCAGGTACTCGGGGCGAGCAGGGTGAAAAGCATCTTCTACGTGAAATCCAAAGTCGAGAACAGACCCAGCGCTAGAGTTGGCAATTTCTCTATATCTTTGAAGCGGCACAATGTTGTTGTAAATACTACCGCCGCGCTGTGACGTGAACCCAATTCCCTCGCCAAGCAGCGATCCATAGAGGCCGTGCAAGATTTTTGCGTCGTTCAAGCGGTAGTCTTCGTCTAACTCAATATGCCTGGATGGAGTTGGTCCTGCGCCATCGGCAAGGACTGGGTTGCTGGACACCAGAAGCGCCGAAAATACTTCCCTGCGTTTGAAGTCATAGAATTTTTCGCGAATGCTTCGTGGTAACTCTTGGGCGTACAGAACTGCTTTTTCCATAAAGCTGTACTGATTTGTCATTTCGGGCTCTTTTATAATTTCATCCAGTAGGCCGCGAATTTGTTGTTTTTCATGGTTGGTAGGGATAACTCGCTTTACTACGGTTGCCATAATGTATTGCTCCATTATATTGGTGCTTGTAGTAGTCGATATAAGCCTTAAAGAATTAATTTAAGAATATGGCTCTCCGGCCTCCAAGGTGGCAAGGTGTGGTCTGGCATCAACAAAGTTTTGTGGCAAGTTTGTTTTGTATTGAAAAATAAATTTAGCTAATCGCTAGGTACATTTGCTTGGGTGTGAGAGAGGGTAGAGAGTTTGGTAGGGCGTAGTCAATCTTCATGCTGTAGGAAGTTTCTTGTTTTTCGCATGAGACAAATGAAATGTCTTCGTTCTCTGGCTATGTGGAAGCCTTTCAATCTGCGCGGCGATCAAAAAAAATGCACCGTATCGAAAGATACGGTGCATTTCTCGTTATGGCTTACATCCAGGGAGAGCCACATAGCTAGGGCAGCCTGTTTCCGTTCTCGCTGGGAGAGTTGATTCCCGGTCAAGGAACAGCTGCAGCAACATGAACTAATGGTCACTGCGGATACCGGCTACCTCAATGGCAAGCAGTGCCAAGCGGCGCTGAGTGGCTACGTCGACTATTCGTTGTGGGTCGGGCTCAACGCCGACATTTCGCACGCTGTGCTCCCGAAGATTTCGTCTCAAAGCAAAACGCCCCGAACATGTCGGGGCGTTTTGCTTGGACTGTCGGCTGGGTGTTTTCACACCGTCTGTAGCAGTCCTTCCTGGAACCCGAGCAGGGACTCAATCCCAGCTCAACGCCCCACCAGTCTGATACTCAATCACTCGCGTCTCAAAGAAGTTCTTCTCCTTCTTCAAGTCCATGATCTCGCTCATCCATGGGAACGGGTTAGTAGTCCCTGGGTACTCTTCCTTCAAACCGATCTGCGACAGGCGACGGTTGGCGATGAACTTGAGGTAGTCCTCCATCATCGCGGCGTTCATGCCCAGTACGCCGCGCGGCATGGTGTCGCGTGCGTATTCGATTTCCAGCTGGGTGCCCTGCAGGATCATCTGCGAGGCTTCTTCCTTCATTTCGGCATCCCACAGGTGCGGGTTTTCGATCTTGATCTGGTTGATCACGTCGATACCGAAGTTCAGGTGCATGGACTCGTCACGCAGGATGTACTGGAACTGCTCGGCAACGCCGGTCATCTTGTTGCGGCGACCCATCGACAGGATCTGGGTGAAGCCGCAGTAGAAGAAGATGCCTTCCAGAACGCAGTAGTAGGCGATCAGGTTGCGCAGCAGTTCTTTGTCGGTCTCGACGGTGCCGGTGTTGAACTCGGGGTCGGAGATCGCGCGGGTGTAGCTCAGGCCCCAGGCGGCTTTTTTAGCGACCGACGGGATCTCGTGGTACATGTTGAAGATCTCGCCTTCATCCATGCCCAGCGATTCGATGCAGTACTGGTAGGCGTGGGTGTGGATCGCCTCTTCGAATGCCTGGCGCAGGATGTACTGGCGGCATTCCGGGTTGGTGATCAGACGGTACACGGCCAGGGCCAGGTTGTTGGCAACCAGGGAGTCGGCAGTGGAGAAGAAGCCCAGGTTGCGCATGACGATGCGACGCTCGTCGTCGGTCAGGCCTTCCGGGTTTTTCCACAGGGCGATGTCCGCGGTCATGTTGACCTCTTGCGGCATCCAGTGGTTGGCGCAACCGTCCAGGTACTTCTGCCAGGCCCAGTCGTACTTGAACGGCACCAGCTGGTTGAGGTCGGCGCGGCAGTTGATCATGCGCTTTTCGTCAACCGCGACACGGGCAGCGGAACCTTCCAGCTCAGCCAGGCCTTCGGCGATGTCGAGTTGGTCCAGGGCAGCCTTGGCACGCTTGACTGCTTCGGAGTCATCGGCAGTTACGGCGCGAGCTTCCAGAGCAGCAACACCGCCGGCGTTGTCCAGCTTGTCGATGCCTGCGGCAGCAGCTTGAGTGGCGGTTGCGCCTTTGGCGGCTTCTTCGCCTTCGTCTTTATCGAATTCGTCCCAGCTCAGCATGGTGGGTCTCCTGCTTGAGGGCCATGTTCAGTATGGCCGGTGGATCTTGGTTGCGATGCTTGCGGTTAGGTACTGCTGTGCACGCAAAAACTTGGAATGCTTCCGGGAGCGGGGCTCCTCGGCAGGTCTTGGGCACAAGGACCCAGGGCCTATTTGTCTTGTTGCGAAGGGCAGGGCGGCGGGGCCGCCCATCGCTGGCAAGGCCAGCTCCCACAGGAGAGCTGGCCAGCCTTCAGCCTCTTATTGGCAAGCTTCGCAATCCGGCTCGTCGATGGCGCAAGCCTTCGGCACTGGCGCTGGGCCGGCTGCCTGGATCGGCGCGCTGTCGCCACCGCTGGAGACGGCGTTGAGCTTGCCGGTGTTGATGGTCGACTTCTCGGTGCTGGTCGCGGCCAGGGCACGGAGGTAGTAGGTGGTTTTCAGACCACGGTACCAGGCCATGCGGTAGGTCACGTCGAGCTTCTTGCCCGAAGCGCCGGCGATGTACAGGTTCAGCGACTGGGCCTGGTCGATCCACTTCTGACGGCGGCTGGCGGCGTCGACGATCCACTTGGTTTCCACTTCGAACGCGGTAGCGTACAGGTCTTTGAGTTCCTGCGGGATGCGCTCGATCTGCTGTACCGAACCGTCGTAGTACTTCAGGTCGTTGATCATGACCGGGTCCCACAGGCCACGGGCCTTGAGGTCGCGAACCAGGTACGGGTTGATCACGGTGAATTCGCCCGAGAGGTTCGATTTCACGTACAGGTTCTGGTAGGTCGGCTCGATCGACTGCGATACGCCAGTGATGTTGGCGATGGTCGCGGTCGGCGCGATGGCCATGATGTTCGAGTTACGAATACCTTTCTGTACGCGAGCACGTACCGGTGCCCAGTCCAGGGTTTCGTTCAGGTCGACGTCGATGTACTTCTGGCCACGGGCTTCGATCAGGATCTGTTGCGAATCCAGCGGCAGGATGCCTTTGGACCACAGCGAACCCTGGAAGGTCTCGTAGGCGCCGCGCTCGTCAGCCAGGTCACAGGAGGCCTGGATGGCGAAGTAGCTGACCGCTTCCATCGACTTGTCGGCGAACTCGACGGCAGCGTCGGAGCCGTAAGGGATGTGCTGCAGGTACAGTGCGTCCTGGAAGCCCATGATGCCCAGGCCGACCGGACGGTGCTTGAGGTTCGAGTTACGCGCTTGCGGCACCGAGTAGTAGTTGATGTCGATCACGTTGTCGAGCATGCGCACGGCGGTGTTCACGGTGCGTTGCAGCTTGGCGGTGTCCAGCTTGCCGTCGACGATGTGGTTCGGCAGGTTGATCGAGCCCAGGTTGCAGACCGCGATCTCGTCCTTGTTGGTGTTCAGGGTGATCTCGGTGCACAGGTTCGAGCTGTGGACCACGCCAACGTGCTGCTGCGGCGAACGCAGGTTGCACGGATCCTTGAAGGTCAGCCACGGGTGGCCGGTCTCGAACAGCATCGAGAGCATTTTGCGCCACAGGTCTTTGGCCTGGATGGTCTTGAACACCTTGATCTTGTTGTACTCGGTCAGGGCTTCGTAGTACTCGTAGCGCTCTTCGAAGGCCTTGCCGGTCAGGTCGTGCAGATCAGGTACTTCGTTCGGCGAGAACAGGGTCCACTTGCCGTCATCGAAGACGCGCTTCATGAACAGGTCAGGGATCCAGTTGGCGGTGTTCATGTCGTGGGTACGACGACGGTCATCACCGGTGTTCTTGCGCAGTTCGATGAATTCTTCGATGTCCAGGTGCCAGGTTTCCAGGTAGGCACACACAGCGCCCTTGCGCTTGCCGCCCTGGTTGACCGCTACGGCGGTGTCGTTGACTACTTTCAGGAAGGGTACGACGCCCTGGGATTTACCGTTGGTGCCCTTGATGTAGGAGCCCAGTGCACGCACAGGGGTCCAGTCGTTGCCCAGGCCACCGGCGAATTTCGACAGCATGGCGTTGTCGTGGATCGCGTGGTAGATGCCCGACAGGTCGTCCGGCACGGTGGTCAGGTAGCAGCTCGACAGCTGTGGACGCAGGGTACCGGCGTTGAACAGGGTCGGGGTCGAAGCCATGTAGTCGAAGGACGACAGCAGGTTGTAGAACTCGATCGCACGGGCTTCTTTGTTTTTCTCTTCCAGCGCCAGGCCCATGGCCACACGCATGAAGAACACCTGAGGCAGCTCGAAGCGCACGCCATCCTTGTGGATGAAGTAACGGTCGTACAGGGTCTGCAAGCCCAGGTAGGTGAACTGCTGGTCACGCTCGTGGTTGATCGCCTTGCCCAGTTTTTCCAGGTCGAAGTCGGCCAGGGCCGGGTTCAGCAGTTCGAACTCGACGCCTTTGGCAACGTAGGCCGGCAGGGCCTTGGCGTACAGCTCGGCCATCTCGTGGTGAGTGGCGCTTTCGGCCACGCCGAGGAAGCCCAGGCCTTCGGCACGCAGGGTGTCCATCAGCAGGCGGGCGGTGACGAACGAGTAGTTCGGCTCGCGCTCGACCAGGGTACGGGCGGTCATCACCAGGGCGGTGTTGACGTCTTTGATGGCGACGCCGTCATAGAGGTTCTTCAGGGTTTCGCGCTGGATCAGGTCGCCATCGACTTCGGCCAGGCCTTCGCAGGCCTCGGTGATGATGGTGTTCAGGCGGTTCATGTCCAGTGGCGCGAGGCTGCCGTCGGCCAGGGTGATGCGGATGCTCGGGTGCGGCTGTACGTTGGCGTCTTCGGCGTGAACGCGGGTAGCACGCTCTTTGGCGCGCTGGTCACGGTAGATCACGTAATCGCGGGCAACTTTCTGCTCGCCGGCACGCATCAGGGCCAGTTCGACCTGGTCCTGGATTTCTTCGATGTGGATGGTGCCGCCCGATGGCATGCGACGCTTGAAGGTCGCGGTAACCTGTTCGGTCAGACGGGCAACGGTGTCATGGATACGCGACGAGGCAGCGGCGGTGCCGCCTTCAACTGCGAGGAACGCCTTGGTGATGGCCACGGTGATCTTGTCGTCGGTGTAGGCGACGACAGTGCCATTGCGCTTGATCACACGCAGTTGGCCTGGGGCGGTAGCAGCCAGATCCTGGTTCGAATCAGCGGCCTGCGGCGCCTTGGCCTGCGGGTTCTCGCGAGTTGTGTCGGTTTGCATGGGTGTCTCCACGTTCTCTATGTTTGTTTAGGCGCCTTGTGGGCACCCGCCGTTCCGTCCGAAAGCCCAACAACCGACGCTGATGGCACGCGGGAACGCGACGCTCCGGCATGCCGAACAGGTCGGGCATACTCACTTCGGGACAGATCAGGAAAATAAGGGGCAATTTCTTGCCGCTCCCTGGCCGAAGTCAAAGGTTCTGAATCCACGACTCAAAACTGTTGCTGTACGGTGTGCCTATGGCTTGCAACACCCGTACCCGAAACAACACCCTCCGAGGGTTTGCAACGGACGCCTCCGCAGGAGCGGTTTGGCTGCTGAATGTTTCTAAAGTTCAAGCAAAAAAGCACTGAATCAGGGCTTGAGTTTCTTGCTCGACTTGTGCTTGGGAATCTGTTCAAAACCCAAGATGTAGTGTTTTGTTTCGATAGGGATACAAGATAATGCGGTCTTGGGGGTATTGCAAGGTGGTGGTCTGTGGATAACTTGTGAGTAGTTTGTGAGTGATTTTGGCTAACGCCTTGTAGGCCGTGTCTTAGCGCCAGATGACCGTCCGTCACCCTTTTTTTCACTGACTGCGGTTATCCCGGCGGATATTTTCGGGCGCGCACCCTACCACAAATCCGATAGCCTTCCGAGCAATCCGCCCCGTGGTTTTTTGCCGCTCGTGGTGACGGTTGGCAGGCGTCGGTGCCCGACGTAGTATCCGGGGCCGATGTTGCCTTTTGGTGAAGCCGTTGCCAGGGCACTCTTTAATAACAACAAGCCGTCGAGGTGAGCCGTGGAGCAGCAGCGCAGTCAGGTGTTGATCGTCGAGGATGACCAGCGTTTGGCCGATCTGACCCGAGAGTACCTGCAGGCCAACGGTTTTGACGTCGAGGTCGAAGGTGACGGAGCCAAGGCGGCGGCGCGGATCATTGCCGAGCAACCGGACCTGGTAGTTCTCGATTTGATGTTGCCCGGCGAAGACGGCTTTAGTATCTGCCGCAAGGTTCGCCAGCAATTTACCGGCCCGATCCTCATGCTCACCGCCCGCAGCGATGACCTGGACCAGGTTCAGGGCCTGGACATGGGCGCGGATGACTATGTGTGCAAACCGGTGCGCCCACGCCTGCTGCTGGCGCGCATCAATGCCTTGCTGCGGCGCAGTGAGCCGGCTGCTGAAAGCGAGCCTGCGCAATGCCTGCAGTTCGGCCCACTACGGGTGGACAACAGCCTGCGTGAAGCCTGGCTGCGCGATGAAGGCATCGAGCTGACCAGCGCTGAGTTCGACTTGCTCTGGCTGTTGGTCAGTAACGCCGGACGCATCCTGTCCCGTGAGGAGATCTTCACCTCGTTGCGCGGCGTGGGCTATGACGGCCAGGATCGCTCCATTGATGTGCGTATTTCCAGGATTCGCCCGCGAATCGGCGACGACCCCGAGCACCCGCGGATGATCAAGACCATCCGCAGCAAAGGCTACCTGTTCGTGCGCGAGGCGGCCGAGGCCATGGGCCAGGTGCGATGAACTCGATTTTCCTGCGGATCTATGGCGGCATGCTCGCCGCGCTGGTGCTGGTGGCTGTGCTCGGGGTGCTCAGTGTGCACCTGCTCAACGAGGTGCGTGCCGGCCAGTACCGCGAGCGCCTGGCCCACGGCACGTTCACCCTGATGGCCGACAACCTGGTGCCGTTGGGCGAGGTCGAGCGCAAGCGCACCCTGCTGATCTGGGAGCGCTTGCTGGGCATACCGCTGAAGCTGCAGACCCTGACGCAGGCCGGCATCGACGGTGGTCAGCGCAGTCAGTTGCAGCGTGGCCAGGTGCTGGTAGAGAAGACCGGCCCGCATGCGGCCAAGGTCATGCGCCAGGTCGGCACAGAGAGTCTGCTGCTTACAGGTGAGGTCGAGCAGATCAGCGAGCAACTGGCGCGGGCAACCATTTACCTGCTGGCCGATGAGTTGGTGCGCTACCCAATTGGCGAGCAGCCGCGGCGCCTGGCCGAGATCAAGCAAAGCAAGGGATTTGGTTTCGACCTGAGCCTGCGGCGTCTGGAACAGACCGACATGGACGTGGACCAGCGCCGCCGTGTCGATGAAGGCGACACGGTGATGACCCTGGGCAAGGATGGTGACTCGATCCGCGTCGTGGCCGGGATGGTCGGCACCCCTTGGGCGCTGGAGATCGGCCCGCTGTACCAGATGAATCCCTACCCGCCACAGCTGCTGGCACTGATTGCCGTGCTCGGTCTGTGCCTGATTGGCCTGATCGTCTATTTATTGGTACGTCAGTTGGAGCGGCGTCTGTCCGATCTCGAAACCGCCGCTACGCGCATTGCCCAAGGCAGCCTGGAAACCCGCGTGGCCGCCGACGATGCCGACTCGGTCGGACGTCTGGCCGCGGCCTTCAATGGCATGGCTGAACACCTGCAGCGCTCGCTGACCATCCAGCGTGAACTGGTGCGCGCGGTTTCCCACGAATTGCGTACACCGGTGGCGCGGCTGCGCTTCGGTCTGGAAATGATCGCCAGTGCGCGCGACGACCAGGCCCGGGACAAGTATTTGAGTGGAATGGACGGCGATATCCAGGAGCTGGACAAGCTGGTTGACGAGATGCTCACTTACGCCCGCCTTGAGCAGGGCGCACCGGCCTTGCATTTTCAGCGCGTCGACCTGGATGCCCTGCTGGATCAGGTAATCGCCGAGCTGGCGCCGCTGCGCAGTGACGTCAAGGTCGTGCGCGGACCGTGCCAGGGGCCAGAGGAAGCGGAAGGGCAGGGGGCCTGGGTGGAAGCCGAGCCGCGTTACCTGCACCGGGCGTTACAGAACCTGGTGAGCAATGCCATGCGTCATGCCGAGTCGCAGGTCAGCCTCAGTTACCAGCTTGGGTCGCAGCGTTGCCGGATCGATGTCGAAGACGACGGCCCGGGCGTGCCGGAAAGTGTCTGGGACCGGATTTTCACCCCCTTCACCCGCCTCGATGACAGCCGTACCCGCGCTTCCGGCGGGCATGGCCTGGGCTTGTCGATTGTGCGTCGGATCATCTATTGGCACAAAGGCCGGGCGTCGGTCGGGCACAGCGAGCGCCTGGGTGGCGCGCGCTTCAGCCTGAGCTGGCCGCGTCAGCAGGACGCTGCATGAGTGCCTGGTTACCTCTGGACCAGCTGCTGCAACCGGCTCGCTTCGAATCCTTGCTGCTAGACCTGTATGGCCCCGAGCTGATGCCGGCGCAGCGTGCGGTGCTGGTGTCGCAGTGGTCCAAGTACTACTTCGCGGTGCTCTGGCAGTCGTTGCTTGGCGGTAGCGTGCTGCCCGTTTTCGACGCCACTGAGGTAAGCCTGGACAGCCGTGGCCTACCGCTCGCCCTGAGAGCACAGGGGGCGTGTTGTGAAGGGCTTGAAGCGGCGCTGGAGCATCACCTGCAACCGATGGTGTTGCGTCTGGCGGCGTTGGGCGCAGTAGCGCCTGCGGTGCTCTTGGGCAATGCCGGGGACTGCCTGGATCAGGCACTGCAACGCAGCGAGGGTGATGGCCGCGGTTTAGGCCGTTTGCTCACCTCGGCTGACAGCCCGCTGTTTGCCGCCGTCGGTGTGGATGCTGCGGGCAGCCGCCGCCGACGTACCTGCTGCCTGAGTTACAAGGTCGACTGGGTCGGGCACTGCGAGCACTGTCCGTTGCTGGCTTGAAGCGCTTCAGACGCTGACCAGGCTCAGCAACTGGTCATCCTGCAGGCTGAACTGCCCCTCGATTTCCTTTCCTTTGTGCCACTGCGCTGACAGATCAGTCAGCAGGCGCAGGCGTGCATGGCCATCGGCCGACCACGCCAGCACTTCGGCGTGCTCAAAGTAGAAACGCTGCTGGACGATCGGGTAGAGCGCTTTGAACAGGCTCTCCTTGAGAGAAAAGGTCAGGGTGACGGTCAAGCCCGTCTGACTGGCGTCCATCCGCTGCAGTTCGTCTGCGGTGAGGATCTCCCGGGCCAGGCGTTCGGCGCGTTCGTCACTGAGCAGGCTTTCCTGATCCAGCCCCAATCCCTGGCAATCGCTGCTGCGTGCCACCACCGCGGCCGCCCAGCCTTTGCCGTGGGTGATCGAACCACTGATACCGGCCGGCCAGACCGGCGAGCGGTCCTCATGGGTACCTGGCACGTAGTCGCAACCCTCCAGGCGCTGCAAGGCCGCCCGCGCGCACACCCGGCCCGCCAGGTACTCGGCCTGGCGCTTGGCCACCGAGCGTTGCAGGCTCGGCGTCTGCTCGATGCCGGCGCGGGCGAAGTCGTCGCTGGCCAGCAGCGCCGGGTCGAAGGGGCAACTGACCAGTACCGCACCGGCGACCGGGCGGGGCAGGGGCCAATGGTGCAGCAACGGGGCGCAGCAGGAGGGGAGTCGGTTCATGGCCGCTATTGTGCCGTGGCTGTCGAGGGCTTGCCAGCACAGCTGTTCAGCCGAGGTTCAGGCAGGGTTCAGCGGTCGTTCAGGAGGGTTTGCTTACTCTGGCTCCAACACCAGAACGGCATATCAGCCAGGAGTAAACCTTATGAAAGCGCTCAACACCCTGTTCCTCGCCGTCGCCTTTTTCGGCGCCAGTGCTGCCGTCCAGGCCGCCGACACAACCTTCGCCGGTGTCACCTATGGCCAGACCAGCGACAAGATCAAAAAATCCGGCTTGCTGAGCAGCAACACCGATCACCTGAACACCGACGGCATTATCAGCAAGGACGGAACCTGGGGTGTACGCGTCGGCCAGATGAACGATCAGGGCCGCTACTACCTCACCTATGACAACGTCTCCAACGACCATAGCGGCCTGAAGATGCGTCAGGAAAACCTGCTGGGCAGTTACGACCTGTTCTACCCGCTGGGCAACAGCACCAAGCTGTTCGGCGGTGCCAGCGCCGGTCTGACCAAGCTCAGCCAGGAGTCGTCCGGTTACAGCCGCGACACCGACACCGGTTATGCCATCGGCCTGCAAGCCGGCCTGCTGCAACAGGTCACCGACAACGCCTCGGTCGAACTGGGCTACCGTTACCTGCGCAGCAATGCCAGCACTGAGCTTGCCGAACATGGCGGTCCGAAAGTCGGCACCCTGCGCCTGGACAGCAGCGCGCAAACCTACCTGTCGGCCAACTACGCCTTCTGACCCTGCGATGAAGATGTTCGGACCGGCCTGCAGGTGCATGGCCGGTTCGCTGTTATTCTGCATGGGCTGAGTATTTCGCCGGAGCCACGCGCTTCGGCACGGGTAGGGAGGAACCTATGAAACTGCTGGTGGTTGAGGATGAAGCCCTGTTGCGTCATCACTTGCACAGTCGCCTGACCGAGAGCGGGCATGTGGTTGAAGCGGTACCCAATGCCGAGGAGGCCTTGTACCAGGCCGAGCAGTTCAACCATGACCTGGCGGTGATCGACCTGGGCCTGCCCGGCATAAGCGGCCTGGACCTGATCCGGCAATTGCGCTCCCAGGGCAAGAGTTTTCCGATCCTGATCCTCACCGCGCGCGGCAACTGGCAGGACAAGGTCGAAGGCCTGGCCGCCGGGGCTGACGACTACGTGGTCAAACCGTTCCAGTTCGAAGAGCTGGAGGCCCGCCTCAATGCCCTGTTGCGTCGTTCCAGTGGCTTCGTCCAGTCGACCATCGCGGCAGGCCCGTTGCTGCTGGACCTCAACCGTAAGCAGGCAACCCTCGATGATCAGCCGCTGGCGCTGACCGCCTATGAATACCGCATCCTCGAGTACCTGATGCGCCATCACCAGCAGGTAGTGGCCAAGGACCGTCTGATGGAGCAGCTCTACCCCGATGACGACGAGCGTGATCCGAATGTGATCGAGGTGCTGGTCGGTCGTCTGCGGCGCAAGCTGGAAGGCAACAACGGCTTCAAACCGATCGATACCGTGCGTGGCTTGGGCTATCTGTTCACCGAGCGCTGCCGATGATTCGTTCGCTACGCGTGCGGCTGATGCTGGCAGCGGCGCTGCTGGCCGTGTTGTTCATGCTCGGCCTGCTGCCGGCCTTGCAGAAGGCCTTCAGCCTGGCCTTGCAGGAGTCGATCGAAAAGCGCCTGGCCTCGGACGTTACCACGCTGATTTCTGCCGCGCGCATCGAGCACAACCAGTTGCAGATGCCGGCGCTGCTGCCTGATGAAAAATACAACCTGCCCGACAGCCGTCTGCTCGGCTATATCTACGATCGCCAGGGCAATCTGGTCTGGCGGTCGCGGGCGACGGCCGATGAAAACATCAACTACACCCCGCGCTATGACGGGCGTGGCAACGAGTTCGCGCGGATTCGCCAGGCCGATGGCGAGGAATTCTTCGTCTATGACGTTGAGGTCAAGCTGCTCGGCGGCAAGACGGCGGCCTTCAGTATTGTTGCCCTGCAGCCGGTACGCGAATACCAGCACACCCTCGACGGCCTGCGCGAACGCCTGTACCTGGGCTTTGGCGCGGCGTTGCTGGCCTTGCTGGTGCTGCTCTGGGCCGGTCTGACCTGGGGGCTGCGCTCGCTGCGTCAGTTAAGCCACGAACTGGATGATGTCGAGTCCGGCGCGCGTGACGGGCTCAGCGGCGAACATCCCCGTGAACTGCTGCGCCTGACCGGTTCGCTGAACCGCCTGTTGCGCAGCGAGCGCGAGCAGCGTCAACGCTACCGCGACTCACTGGGCGACCTGGCCCATAGCCTGAAAACCCCGTTGGCGGTGCTGCAAGGGGTCAGTGAAAGCATGGGCCAGCGTCGTGAGGATCGTGAGCAGGCGCGGATATTACAAAGCCAGATCGAGCGCATGAGCCAGCAGATCGACTATCAGCTGCAACGCGCCAGCCTGCGCAAGAGTGGTCTGGTGCGTCACCAGGTAGCCTTGCAGCCGTTGCTTGAAAGCCTGTGCAGCACCCTGGCCAAGGTCTACCGCGACAAACAGGTGAAGATCAGCCTGGATATCCCTGAACACGCGGTAGTGCCCATGGAGCAGGGCGCCTTGCTCGAACTGCTCGGCAACCTCCTGGAGAACGCCTACCGGCTGTGCCTGAGCCAGGTGCATATCAGCCTGCGCAGCGGGCCATCAGCGGTCGAGCTGTGTGTCGAGGACGACGGTCCTGGCGTACCCCCGGATCAACGCGAGCGCATCCTGCAGCGCGGCGAACGCCTGGACCGGCAGAACCCGGGGCAGGGCATCGGCCTGGCGGTGGTCAAGGACATCATCGAAAGCTACGACGCCAGCCTGACCCTGGACGATTCACCATTGGGTGGCGCGGCATTTCGTATCCGCTTCAGCCTGGACTGAGTTCCTATCCCTTCGGGCGGATTACCGCCATCGTTATCCTTTTGCAAAAGGTGTCGGGCGGAAATCCGCCAATCCGCTCGGCACTTTTGCTGCCTCGCTGTGCAACAAACCCCAGTAAACACGGGGCTTGCACCGATAAAGCGCATTTTGGCATCGGGCTTGCTATTGACCTGACAGAGTTCTGCCAGGCAGCTCGACACAACAAATCCCTCCAGTGCAGGAGGGTTCGCGCTTTAGGTACCGCTCGCATCCTGGGAAGGATGAGCCCGATACCCTTGAGGAATTAGCCATGACGACGCGTCAGCCACTGTACAAATCGCTGTATATCCAGGTGTTAGTAGCGATCACCATCGGTATCCTGCTGGGCCACTTCTACCCTGAGACCGGCGTTGCCCTGAAGCCTTTGGGTGACGGGTTCGTCAAACTGATCAAGATGGTTATTGCCCCGATCATCTTCTGCACCGTGGTCAGCGGCATCGCTGGCATGCAAAGCATGAAGTCGGTGGGCAAGACCGGTGGCTACGCGCTGCTCTATTTTGAAATCGTCTCGACCATTGCCCTGATCATCGGCCTGGTCGTGGTCAACGTGGTCAAGCCTGGCGCCGGCATGCATATCGACGTCAGCACCCTGAACGCCAGCAGCGTGGCCGCTTATGCCGCCGCCGGCGCGCAGCAGACCACCGTTGGCTTCCTGCTCAACATCATCCCTAACACCGTGGTCGGCGCGTTCGCCAACGGCGACATCCTGCAAGTGCTGATGTTCTCGGTGATCTTCGGCTTCGCTCTGCATCGCCTGGGTGCCTACGGCAAGCCGCTGCTGGACCTGATCGACCGTTTCGCCCATGTCATGTTCAACATCATCAACATGATCATGAAGCTGGCGCCGGTCGGTGCCTTCGGTGCCATGGCCTTCACCATCGGCCAGTACGGCGTGGGTTCGCTGGTACAGCTGGGCTATCTGATGGCCTGCTTCTATGTCACCTGCGTGCTGTTCATCCTCGTGGTGCTCGGTGGTATCGCCCGCGCTCACGGTTTCAGCGTGCTCAAGCTGATCCGCTACATCCGTGAAGAACTGATGATCGTGCTGGGTACTTCGTCTTCGGAGTCGGCCCTGCCACGCATGCTGGCCAAGATGGAGCGCCTGGGCGCGAAGAAATCCGTGGTTGGCCTGGTGATTCCTACCGGCTACTCGTTCAACCTTGACGGTACCTCGATCTACCTGACCATGGCCGCGGTGTTCATCGCCCAGGCTACCGACACCACCATGGACATCACCCATCAGATCACCTTGCTGCTGGTGCTGCTGGTGGCTTCCAAAGGCGCTGCGGGCGTTACCGGTTCGGGCTTCATCGTCCTCGCCGCAACTCTGTCCGCTGTGGGTCACCTGCCGGTTGCCGGCCTGGCGCTGATCCTCGGTATCGACCGCTTCATGTCCGAAGCCCGTGCCCTGACCAACCTGATCGGTAATGCCGTGGCCACCGTGGTGGTTGCCAAGTGGGTCAACGAGCTGGACGAAGACAAGCTGCAGTCCGAGCTGGCTTCCGGTGGTTCGCCGCTGGTTGATACCCGCCCGATGGATGACCTGGGTGTGGCTGAAGGTCCTGCCCGTTAATGAAAAAGCCCATCTTCGGATGGGCTTTTTTTTGTGCATTTCGCGGGGCAAGCCCGCTCCCACAGGATGTTAGCCATCACTGTGGGAGCGGGCTTGCCCCGCGATGCGTTTGTCACTCCACCCGCGTCTCCCCGCTATACACCAGGGTGCTTCGGCAGCGCCGACACAGATACCGCCGCCCCTGGCGCACCAGGCTGTGGCGCTGGGCCGAGAAGGGGAAGTCGCTGCCGGCACAAGGGCAACGATAGATGTACCGCGTCACCGTACGGCGTTTGACTTCATAGTTATGGCAACGGTTAGGCGGCAGTTCATAAACCCCGCGCATGATCAGCTGCCACTCCTCGCCATGCGGCTGGATACGGTCGCCAAACAATTGGTGGGCTACCAGGTGGGCAACTTCGTGGGCTACGGTTTGTCGCAGGAAGTCTTCGCTGTTTTCGCGATACAGCTGCAGGTTGAAACGCAGCAGGTTTTCATGCAGATGGGCGACACCGGCCTTTTGCCCGCGCAGTTTGAAGCTGACCTCAGGGCGGGAGAAGGGGCGTTTGAAAAAGGTTTCAGCTTGCTGATAACAGGTTTCGACGCGGGATTTGAGCAGTTCGGGCATATCGGGGAACACTCCTGGCCGACAATTATGCCGCAACCACCGCAGCGCTGCCGAGCCACCTGTCAGCGCACAGCATCAGGCCGCCTTTGCGGCGGCCTGATGGTTACTGCGCCTATGTTGCTGCTTTTCTAATAGATGATTCTAGTTGGTATAGACAGGCCCCACGCCTAGTCCCCAAACGATCACGGTGAAGGCCATGATGGCTACCAGCACCACCAGGCCGACCGCCAGTACCGAACTCGAGAACAGGAAGCCTTCATCGGAAGGTATGTTCATGAAAGTCGGCAGGCCGACATAGAGCAGATAGACCGTGTAGCACACGGCTGCCGTGCCGACGATCATCCCCAGCCACAGGTGGGGGTAGAGCGCCGCCAGGCCGCCAACGAACAGCGGCGTTGCGGTGTAGGTGGCAAATGCGATGCAGCGGGCCATGCTCGGGTTGGCGTCGTAGGTGCGCGCCATCCAGTGAATGAACGCGCCCATTACTGCGACCCCGGCGAGCATGGCTAGGTACGACATGATGGTCATCCACAGCGCGCTTTCATGGGTCAGCATGACCGGGGCGCGATCGCCGATGACCCAGCCGACCTGGGTAGTGCCGATAAACGCTGAGACGGCAGGGATCGCCGCCAGTATCAGGGTGTGGGTCAGGTACATGTGGCTGATGCTTTCTTCCTCGCCACGGATCTCTTTCCATTCTTGGTCAGGATGGGTAAACAGCCCCAGAACGTGATGGATCATGCCAGTCACTCCTTCCGTTGTTGCCATCGCCCCCCCAGAGGAGCGCTTGCGACCCCAAGTGATAGGGGCCAGAGGATCGAGGTCACGGTTGCTGTGGCCTTATGTCGCAGTATAGGAAGGAGTCAGCCGCTTAAAGCCGGCTTTTTAGAGCAAATCGCGCTGTCAGCGCGCCGGCTAATCACCTTGCAGTCTTTATCGGATTGGCCTACGCCTGGCGGCGGTTTGTGCGTAAAATATGCCGCTTTTGTCACACCTCGCGGATTCCAAGCGCTATGGGCACCCTTTCGGTCAACCAGAACAAACTGCAAAAACGCCTGCGTCGTCTCGCCGGCGAAGCCATCACCGACTTCAACATGATCGAAGACGGTGACAAGGTCATGGTCTGCCTGTCCGGCGGCAAAGACAGCTACACCATGCTCGATGTTCTGCTGTACCTGCAGAAAGTGGCGCCGATCAAATTCGAGATCGTCGCGGTGAACATGGACCAGAAGCAACCGGGCTTCCCCGAGCACGTACTGCCGGCCTACCTCAAGAGCCTGGGCGTCGAGTATCACATCGTCGAGAAAGACACCTACTCGGTGGTCAAGGAGCTGGTCCCGGAAGGCAAGACCACCTGCTCGCTGTGCTCGCGCCTGCGTCGCGGCACCCTGTACACCTTCGCCGACGAGATCGGCGCGACCAAGATGGCCCTGGGGCATCACCGCGACGACATCGTCGAGACCTTCTTCCTCAACATGTTCTTCAACGGCACCCTCAAGGCCATGCCGCCGAAGTTGCGTGCCGATGATGGCCGTAACGTGGTGATCCGCCCGCTGGCCTACTGCAGCGAGAAGGACATCCAGGCCTATTCGGACCTGAAAGAGTTCCCGATCATTCCGTGCAACCTCTGTGGCTCGCAGGAAAACCTGCAGCGTCAGGTGGTCAAGGACATGCTGGTGGAGTGGGAGCGCAAAACCCCGGGCCGTACCGAGAGCATCTTCCGCGGCCTGCAGAACGTGGTGCCGTCGCAGCTGGCTGACCGCAACCTGTTCGACTTCGTCAACCTCAAGATCGACGACACCGCACCGCCACGTTTTCTCGACGTGCTGAACATCTGACCGGCATGCGCGACTATCAATGGCTGCATGAGTACTGCCTGAACCGCTTCGGCTCTGCTGCGGCGCTGGAAGCGCACCTGCCCCAGGCGAAAACCGCCGAGCAGTTGCGCGCGATCAGCGCCGACCGCTACCTGTCGACCCTGGCCTTGCGGGTGTTTCGCGCCGGGCTCAAGCACAGTCTGGTGGATGCCAAGTGGCCAGCCTTCGAAGAAGTGTTCTTCGGCTTCGACCCGCACAAGGTCGTGCTGATGGGCGCCGAGCACCTCGAGCGGCTGATGCAGGACACGCGGATCATCCGGCACCTGGGCAAGCTCAAGAGCGTGCCGCGCAATGCGCAGATGATCCTCGATGTTGAAAAAGAGCAGGGCAGCTTCGGCGCCCTGATCGCTGATTGGCCGGTGACCGACATCGTTGGCTTGTGGAAGTACCTGGCCAAGCATGGCAACCAGTTGGGCGGGTTGTCGGCGCCGCGCTTCTTGCGCATGGTCGGCAAGGACACCTTCATCCCTACCGATGACATGAGTGCGGCGCTGATTGCCCAGGACATCATCGACAAGCCGCCGACCAGTCAGCGCGACCTGGCGCTGGTGCAGGCGGCGTTCAACCAGTGGCATGCCGAAAGTGGTCGGCCGTTGTGCCAGCTGTCGGTGATGTTGGCGCACACGGTCAATCATTGAGATACATCGCGGGGCAAGCCCGCTCCCACAGAAGCCATCACCAGCCCTGTGGGAGCGGGCTTGCCCCGCGATAGGTTTCAGCCTTCCCCGGCCAACCGCCGGTCATACTGAAAACGCCAGCGCACATACAGCAAGGCACTGACGAACAGCGCCAGGCTGATCGCCACTTCCAGCCAGCCGAAAAGCGCCCGTGCCGGGTCGAACGCGGCCAGTACCCCTTTGATGAAGTACAGGTTGACCACGAAGCAGGTCCAGGCATGGGCGCGTGCGTTGCCCAGCAACATGCCCGGCAGCAACAGCGCCAGTGGCACCAGTTCGACCGCAAGGATTACGCCGGTGCGTGCGCCATGCAGGTCGGCGAACAGCAGGTTGTTGATCGTCAGCAGCGCGATCAGGCCGAAAAAGCTCGCCAGGCTCAGCGCCCGGGCCAGGCGCAGGCGCGGCGTCAGCCAGTCGATCGAAGGCAGCACCTTGGGCTTTTTAGCCACGGCCGTTCTCCAGCAGTTTGGCGGTAGTCGCCAGGCGTTGCCCCAAGGCGCGGCACAGGGCGATTTCGTCGGCATCCAGGTCGCGCTTGCCGTCAGCCCCGGCGTGATGGCTGGCGCCATAGGGCGTGCCGCCACCGCGGGTTTCCAGCAACGCCGACTCGCTGTAGGGCAGGCCCATGATCAGCATGCCGTGGTGCATCAACGGCAACAGCATCGACAGCAGGGTCGACTCCTGGCCGCCGTGCAGGCTGGCGGTGGAGGTGAAGGCGGCAGCCGGCTTGCCGACCAGGCCACCGCTGAGCCACAGGCTGCTGGTGCCGTCGATGAAGTACTTGAGCGGCGCGGCCATGTTGCCGAAGCGGGTCGGGCTGCCCAGGGCCAGGCCCGAGCAATGGCGCAGGTCGTCCAGGGTGGCGTACAGCGCACCGGTATCCGGGATATCCGGGGCCACCGCTTCGCACTCGGTGGAAATCGCCGGGACTGTGCGGATCCGCGCTTCCAGGCCGGCCATCTCGACACCGCGGGCAATCTGCCGGGCCATCTCGCTGGTCGAGCCGTGGCGGCTGTAGAACAGAATCAGGATGTAAGGCGCGCTCACGGCAGAATCTCCAGCACCTTCTCTGGTGGGCGGCCAATCACGGCTTTGTCACCGGCCACCAGAATCGGGCGCTCGATCAGCTTCGGGTGCTTGACCATGGCCTCGATCAGTTGTGCATCGCTCAGGGCCGGGTCGGCCAGGTTGAGGTCCTTGTATTCGTCTTCACCGCTGCGCAGCAGTTGGCGCGCACCGATGCCCAGCTTGCCGAGCAGGGCGCTGAGGGTAGCGGCATCTGGCGGGGTTTCCAGGTAGCGCACCACGGTCGGGGCCAGGCCACGGGCTTCGAGCAGTTCCAGCGCGCCGCGGGATTTGGAGCAGCGCGGATTGTGATAGAGGGTCAGGTCAGTCATGTTCGGGTCGCATCCAGCAGGGTGTGGCGGCTATTCTAACCGCAGCGACTTTGCATTTTGCTTGAATCTTCGAGAAGGATTGACCCATGACAAAACGTTTGGCGGCAGCACTGGCCATCACCGCGAGCCTGTTGCTCGGTGGTTGCGGTGCAGATTATGGCCTGGACCAGAACGGCCAGACCGTGAAAGCCGAGCAGATCGACGGGCACTGGCTGGTGCTCAACTACTGGGCCGAATGGTGCGGCCCGTGCCGGACCGAAATCCCGGAACTCAATGCCGCGGCCAAGCAATGGCAGGCGCAAGGGGTGAAGGTGCTGGGCGTGAACTTCGACGGCCTGCAGGGCGAGGAGCTGAAAAAGGCCACTGAGGCGCTGGGTATCGGTTTCACCGTGCTGGCCGAGGACCCGGCCGAGCGTTATGAACTGCCGCGCAGCGAAGCCTTGCCGGTGACTTACATCATCGATGACAAGGGCAAGGTACGTGAGCAGTTGATGGGGGAGCAGACGCTTGAGGGCTTGAACGCGAAGATCAAGGCGCTTAAAGGCGCTTGATTGGGGCTGGATTTATCGCGGGGCAAGCCCGCTCCCACCGGGTTCTCATAATCCGGTGGGAGCGGGCTTGCCCCGCGATGCCGTTCAGCCTTCTTCAGGCCAGAAGCGCAGCGGCTTGCCCTCGGCAGGCCAGAAGCGCACCTGCTCGATCGGCGAGATATCCCAGCGCTGGACAGTCTCAAGGGCCTGGAGAAAACGCTTTTCCTGCTCCATCAAGGCCGGTGCACACAACTTGCGGGTGCTGCCGACTTTGCCGAAGGTGAGTTTGTCACCGTCGAGCTGGTAAGGCGCGAACCAGTGGTTGCAACCCGCATTGCCATAGGCCCGGCCGTCCTCCGCCAGGGTCAGGGTCAGGTGGCTGTAATCCATCAATGGACGCTCACCGATCCATTCCAGCAGGTAGCTGCGTTCTTGTTCCAGCTTCATCGGCTCGGCCGCACAACCCAGCAGGGCGGTGCCGGTCAGGGCGCAGAGGAGCAGGTTTTTCACTGAGCCGTCTCCTTGCATTTCGGGCACAGGTGCTTGTCGCCACGGCTGCTCCAGCCAAGCTCGGCAATGCGCGCAGTAGCGGCTGGCTGCAGGGCTTTCTTGCCCAGCTTGGCATCCACCGCGAACTCGAAGCTCAGGTTGGCCTGGCAGCTGTCGCAATTGACTTCCCAGGTGTGGATCGCCAGCTCACCGAACACCGGGCCGCTGGCCACCGCGACCCATTGACCGGTCGGGTTGATCAGGTGGCGTACGGTTTCCACGGTCAGGCGCATGGACAAATCCTTGCTGCCCTTGAGGGTCACCAGCAGGACATCATGCTTCTGGATCGAGCCGCCGTTGCCGGTCACTTGATAGCGGCCTGGCACCAGGGCGCGGCATTCGATCAGGGTGTGTTGCGGGTTAAACAGGTTGTAGCGGAAATCGTGTTCGACCATGGGTCCTCCAAATCTGCCGCGTATCCTAGCATCAACCCTCGACCAAGTTTTGCGGATTGCCTGCCGCCCAGCGGGTAATGTTGTCCAGCGTCGTCGCGGCAATGGCCGCCAGCGCCTCACGGGTGAGGAAGGCCTGGTGGGCGGTGACGATCACGTTGGGGAAGGTCAGCAGGCGGGCCAGTACGTCATCCTGCAGCGGCAGGTCGGAGCGGTCCTCGAAGAACAGCTGGGCTTCTTCTTCATAGACATCCAGGCCCAGGTAGCCCAATTGGCCGTCTTTGAGGGCCTCGATCAGCGCCGGAGTGTCGATCAGGGCACCGCGGCCGGTGTTGATCAGCATGGCGCCCGGCTGCAACTGCGCCAGGCTCTGCGGGTTGATCAGGTGGCGGGTCTGTTCGGTCAGCGGGCAGTGCAGGCTGATGATCTGGGCCTGGCGCAGCAGCTCTGGCAGTTCCAGGTAGCGGGCACCGAGGGCCAGCAGCTCGGGATTGGGATACGGGTCGTAAGCCAGCAACTGGCAGCCGAAGCCGGCCATGATGCGGGCGAAGGCGGCGCCGATCTGGCCGGTGCCGACCACCCCGACGGTTTTGCCGTGAAGGTCGAAGCCGGTCAGCCCGTGCAGGCTGAAATTGCCCTCGCGGGTGCGGTTGTAGGCCCGGTGCAGGCGGCGGTTCAGGGCCAGGATCAGTGCGACCGCGTGTTCGGCCACGGCATGTGGCGAATAGGCCGGTACCCGCACCACGGCCAGGCCCAGGTCTTTGGCTGCCGCAAGGTCGACATGGTTGTAGCCGGCCGAACGCAGGGCGATCAGGCGCGTTCCGCCTGCGGCAAGGCGCTTGAGCACCGGGGCGCTGAGGTCATCGTTGATGAAGGCGCAGACCACTTCATGGCCGCTGGCCAGAGGGGCGGTGTCTTCGCTCAGGCGGGCGGGCTGAAAGTGCAGTTCCAGCCCGTGGTCCGCCGGGGTGTTGCTGAAGCTGTCCTGATCGTAGGTCTGGCTGCTGAAAAACAGTACGCGCATGGGATCTTCCTGAGTCGATTGCGGGAAAGTCTAACCGCGGCGGCTGCCCATCACCTTGCCTCAGGTCAGGCGCTCAGGCGCGCCTGGGCGGTGAGGCGGGTGATGGCCCGGTCCAGTTCGTCCAGGGCTCGCGGTGCTTCAGGGTCATTCTGTTTGAGCAGGGTTTCGCTGCGCTGGCAGGCGGCGCGCAACTGCGGTACGCCACAATAGCGTGAAGCGCCATTGAGGCGATGCACACGCTCGATCATGCCGTTGCGGTCGGCAGCCTCGCGGGCGGCGCGAATCGCCTCGCGGTCGGCCTCCAGCGACGCCAGGAGCATGGCCAGCATGTCGGCGGCCAGGTCGGGTTTGCCCGCCGCCAGGCGCAAGCCTTCTTCCGGGTCGAGGACCTTGAGTTCGCTGCTGTCGGCAATGCGTTCCTGCACACGTTCGTTGTGCGGCGCACTCAGGTTCAGGCCGGTCCACTTGAGCACCACCTGGGCCAGCTGGCGCTCGCTGATCGGTTTGGTCAGGTAATCGTCCATGCCGCTGTGCAACAGGGCGCGCTTTTCATTGGCCATGGCATGGGCGGTGAGGGCGACGATCGGCAGCGGTGCGCCGCCCTGGCTGGTTTCCCATTGGCGGATCTGCTCGGTGCACTCGCGACCGTCCATGCCCGGCATCTGCACGTCCATCAGCACCAGGTCGAAATGCTCGTTCTGCACGGCCTGGACGGCGGCATAGCCACTGTCGACGGCCAATACGTCGGCACCCATGTCTTCGAGCAGCGTCTGCACCAGCAACAGGTTGGCCGGGTTGTCGTCGACACACAGTACTTTGGGTAACGGCTGGTCGCTGCTGACCTTGGCCTCGCTGCCGCTGCGCCGGGGTTGAACCAGCTCCAGCAAGGCCCGGCGCAATTTACGTGTGCAGGCTGGTTTGGCTTGCAGCTGGCTATGGGCGTTGGGCAGGTAAGGGTGGTACAGCGCCTGCTCGGTGGTCGGGCATAACACCAGTGCCTGGCAGTCCAGGCGTTGCAATTGCTGGATGTACTGGCCCAGGCGCTCTGGCGAGACACTATCGAGGTTGACCCCCATGACGGCCAGGGTGAAGGGTTCCCCGGCCATGCGTGCCGCCGCCACCGCATGCAGCAGCGGGTCGATCGAATGGAAGGTGGAAACCTGCAGGCCGCAATCTTCCAGTTGATGCTCCAGGGCCTGACGCGCCAGCTCATGGGCGTCGACGATCGCCACCCGGCGCTCCACCAGAGATTGCAGCGGCAGGTCCTCGGCGTCGTCACGGGCCTTGGGCAGGCGCAGGCTGACCCAGAACTGCGAGCCTTCGCCCGGCGTGCTGTCGACCCCGATTTCACCGCCCATCTGCTCGATCAGGCGCTTGGAGATCACCAGGCCCAGCCCGGTACCCCCCGGCTGGCGCGACAACGAGTTGTCAGCCTGGCTGAAGGCCTGAAACAGCGCCCGGACATCCTGGTTCGACAGGCCGATTCCAGTGTCCTGCACGCAAATACGCAGTTGTACGCTGTCACCGTGTTCTTCTTCGAGCATGGCCCGGGTGACGATGGTGCCTTCGCGGGTGAACTTGATGGCATTGCTGACCAGGTTGGTAAGGATCTGCTTCAGGCGCAGCGGGTCGCCGACCAGCGACAGCGGTGTGTCGCGATAGACCAGGCTGACCAGCTCCAGCTGCTTGGCATGGGCGGCGGGGGCGAGGATGGTCAGGGTGTCCTGGATCAGGTCGCGCAGGTTGAACGGAATGCTGTCGAGCACCAGCTTGCCAGCCTCGATCTTGGAAAAGTCGAGGATCTCGTTGATGATCCCGAGCAGGCTGCTGGCGGACTTTTCAATGGTGCCGAGGTAGTCGAGCTGGCGCGGCGTCAGCTCGCTTTTTTGCAGCAGATGAGTAAAGCCGAGGATGCCATTGAGCGGCGTACGGATTTCATGGCTCATGTTGGCGAGGAACTCGGACTTGATCCGGCTGGCCTCCAGGGCTTCCTTGCGCGCCATGTCCAGCTCGATGTTCTGGATCTCGATGGTCTCCAGGTTCTGGCGCACGTCTTCGGTGGCTTGGTCGATGCTGTGTTGCAATTCTTCATGGGCGTTGTGCAGAGTTTCGGCCATGCGGTTGATACCGGCAGCCAGCTCATCCATCTCATAACTGCCCATGACCGGCAGGCGTTCTTCCAGGTTGCCGTCCTTGAGTTGGGTCACGGCGTGCTTTATCTGGCCGATGGGGTCGTTGATCGTGCGACTCATGCGCAAGGCCAGCAGCGCGGTGGCAGCCAGGCCGCAGAAGATCAGCAGCAGGCTGGTGAACAGGCTGCGATAGCCGCGCAACAGGGTGCCGTCGTGGGACAGTTCGATTTCCACCCAGCCCAGCAGTCGATCGGTTTCGTTGGCGATGCGTTCCCCTGCCAGGTCGCGGTGGTGGCCGAACACTGGCAGCAGGTAACGGGTGGCGTCGCTACCGGTTCGCTGCAGCATCTCGGTACCGCCACCTGTAGGTGCCTGGTTGAGCATGCTGGGACCGGCATGCGCCAGATTGTTGCGATCCGGGCCGAGAAACGCCACCGCGCGTACATCCGCCTGCTCCAGGGCCTGGGCGGCGATACGCTCCAGCTGGGCCGGGTCTTGGCTAACCAGGGCCGGTGCCACCAGGGGCGCGAGGTTCTCGGCAATCATTTTGCCGCGTTGCAGCAATTGGGTTTGCAGTTCGCTCTGCTGCAGCCAGGTGAAATAGCTGCCGAGCACCAACGCCATCAAGCCGGCAGGTAACAAAGCCAGCAGCAACACGCGGCTGCGGATTCCCAAACGATTCAGCACGAAACTCTCCTGTGCCTGGCATGTGCTGTAAGCCGCCGTCGGTGCTAGCTGACGGACCAAGTCGGAAAAGTACCGCGCCTTCCCGCGCAATGCACTCATTTGTATCTACTTTTGACGTAGGCACAATCCTCGGGGCCGCACCGACGAGCAGTTGCCGGTTGCCTGCGCCAGGCAATTACTCAATAATCGCGTAACTGAGAATTGCTAGCACCCGCCAATGAATCCCGTAGCTATTAGCGAATCCACCATACTTGCCATCGAGGACGACCCGGTCCTGGGCGCCCACCTGCACGAAGAACTGCAACGCGGCGGCTTCAAGGTCACCTGGTGCAAGAATGGCCGCGATGGCTTGGCGGTTGCGCGCGAGTCGCGTTTCGATGTGGTCCTGATGGACATCCTGCTGCCGGGACTGAACGGCCTGGATGTGCTGGCGAAACTGCGTGAAAGCAGCTCGACACCGGTGATCATGATGTCTGCTCTGGGCGCCGAGGCGGATCGCATCAGTGGTTTTCAGCGTGGTGCCGATGACTACCTGCCCAAACCGTTCAGCATGGCCGAGCTTAAAGTGCGTATCGAGGCGATCCTGCGCCGTGTGGCGCTCGAGCGCCGTCGTCAGGAAGCGCCTGTGCAGCAGGCCGGCGCCCTGCAGTTCGACGAGCAGGCCTGTGATGTCTGCTGTGGCGAGCGCTGGGCAGGGCTGACCCTGAGCGAGTACCGGCTGCTCGATATCTTGCACCGCAGCCATGAAGAAGTGCTGAGCAAGGCGTTCCTTTACCAGCAGGTCCTGCAGCGTGGCTATGCCCGCCATGACCGCAGCCTGGACATGCATGTCAGCCAGATCCGGCGCAAGCTCAAGACCATCGGTTACCAGGAGCGTGAACTGCGCACGGTGTGGGGCAAGGGTTATGTACTCAGTGCCGCCGAGGTCAGCTGAGGTGCCCAATCGTCACTCATTGTTCTGGAAACTGGCGATCCTGCTGGTCGGTTTCTGTCTATTGATGATCGGCCTGAGCTGGAGCTGGGGCCGGCACATGGAAACCCAGAACGCCTACCTCTCCGATCAGGCCCGAATCACCTTGACCGGTTATGCCGCTGAGGCTGAACGCGCCTGGAAGCAGGGCGGGCAGGCCGGAGTCGATGCCTGGATCGCCGATATGGCCAGCAAGGAAGGCACCTGGGTGAATGTGCTGGGGGCCGACTTGCAGTCGCTGAGCAGCACGCCGCTGACCCCTGAGCAAAGTCGCAAGATCACCTTCCTGCGCGGCATCGACTGGCCGGTCAGCCGCCGGGTGATCGGCTTGCCGTGGATGCGCGTACCGTTTGTCGAGCACCCGGAGCAGGGGCTGCTGGTGATTGAGCTGCCAGAGCGCCTGATGCCCGGTCGCTACCGTCTGTTCTGGCGGTTCATGACCAACGGCGTGATTCCCGGGCTGTTCACCTTGCTGCTGTGCATCGGGCTGTACCGCATGCTGATCATGCCGCTGATCCAGTTGCGCGAGCAGGCCAATGCCTGGCGCGCCGATCAGCTGTCGGCGCGGGTCGCCAGCAGCACCACCAGCCGCCAGGACGAACTGGGCGAGCTGGGGCGTGCTTTCGATGACATGGCCGAACGACTGCAAGGTACGGTGGTCTTGCAGCAACAGTTGTTGCGTGACCTGTCGCACGAGCTGCGCACGCCTTTGAGCCGTCTGCGCGTAGCCTGCGAAGGGGACGCTGACGCCGGCCAGCTGCGTGAACGCCTGGGGCGCGAAATCGACTGCATGCAACGTCTGGTCGAGGATGCCTTGCAACTGGCCTGGCTCGACACCGAGCGGGCGCCGCCAAGCAAGGAACCGATCCAGGTCCAGGCGCTTTGGGACATGCTCGCCGAAGATGCCTGTTTTGAAAGCACCTGGCCGTCGACGCAACTGCATTGCGCGCTGGACGCCTCCTGCTGGATCCAGGGCAACCTGAACAGCGTGGCTCAGGCGCTGGAGAACATTCTGCGCAACGCCATCCGCCACTCGCCGGCCAGCGGCGTGATTCGCCTGGACGGCCGTCGTCAGGGCGATCACTGGCTGTTGTGGCTGGAGGATCAGGGCGGCGGCGTGGCGGAAGCCGAGCTTGAGCGGATCTTCGCGCCGTTTACCCGGCTGGACGGCTCACGTCCGGGCGATGGTGGTTTCGGCCTCGGCCTGAGCATCGCCCGCAATGCCATCGTGCGCCAGGGCGGACGCCTGTGGGCGCAGAACACCGGGCAGGGCTTGCGGCTGAACATCCAGCTGCCCGCTGCTCAGCCATAGGGCAACTGTTTATAACTGGCCGGTATAACACCCGCACATTGCGTGATATGGGCAAGGCCCGTTTGCCGGTATGATAGTCGCCCCCGCAGTCTGGATTGCGAACTACGCCATGACCTTGCAGTACCCAACCATCGCCGATTGCGTCGGCAACACGCCTCTGGTCCGCCTGCAGCGCATTGCCGGTGAAACCAGCAACACCCTCCTGCTCAAGCTTGAAGGCAACAACCCGGCAGGTTCGGTCAAGGACCGGCCGGCGCTGTCGATGATCACCCGTGCCGAATTGCGCGGACAGATCAAGCCGGGCGACACCCTGATCGAAGCGACCTCGGGCAACACCGGGATTGCCTTGGCCATGGCGGCGGCGATCAAGGGTTACAAGATGATCCTGATCATGCCCGACAACTCCAGCGCCGAACGCAAAGCGGCAATGACCGCCTATGGCGCCGAGCTGATTCTGGTCAGCAAGGAAGAGGGCATGGAGGGCGCTCGCGACCTCGCTGACCGTCTGCAAGCCGATGGCCGTGGCCTGGTGCTCGATCAGTTCGGCAACGGTGACAATCCCGAAGCCCACTATGTCAGCACCGGCCCGGAGATCTGGCGCCAGACCCAGGGCACCATCACCCATTTCGTCAGCTCCATGGGCACCACCGGCACCATCATGGGGTGCTCGCGTTACCTCAAGGAGCAAAACCCGGCGGTGCAGATCGTCGGTTTGCAGCCGATGGAAGGCTCGGCGATTCCGGGTATCCGGCGCTGGCCCGAAGAGTACCTGCCGAAGATCTATCAGGCTGACCGCGTCGATCGCGTGGTCGACATGGCCCAGAGCGAAGCCGAAGAGACCACCCGCCGACTGGCCCGCGAAGAGGGCATTTTCTGTGGTGTGTCCTCTGGTGGTGCAGTGGCGGCCATGTTGCGCCTGTCTCGTGAACTGGAAAACGCCGTGATCGTGGCAATCATTTGTGACCGTGGCGACCGTTACCTGTCGACCGGCATTTTCGACGCGGCGAACTGATGTCCAAAAGTAAACGCAACAGCGGCCTGCGCTTCCAGCCGGCCGGCGGCAGCCGCGCGCCGCAGATCCCCACCGGCAAAAAACAGCGCCTGCGTATCGAGCGCCTGGCGGGGGATGGCCGTGGCATCGCTTTTCTTGAAGGGCGCACCTGGTTTGTCAGTGGCGCGCTGGCCGAGGAAGAGGTCGAGGCGCGCGTGCTCAATACCCACGGCAAGGTGGTTGAAGCGCGTCTGGAGCGGGTGTTCAGTGCCAGCCCGGAGCGTCGCCAGGCGCCTTGCAAGCATTTCGATCGCTGCGGTGGCTGCAACCTGCAGCACCTGGCCCATGCCGATCAACTGGCCCTCAAGCAGCGCTTGCTGGCCGAGCAGCTGCAGCGGGTCGCCGGTGTGGCGCCCGAGCGTTGGGCCGCGCCTTTGAGCGGGCCGGAGTTTGCTTACCGGCGCCGGGCGCGGGTGGCAGTGCGCTGGGACAACAAAGCGAAAAAACTCGAAGTCGGCTTCCGCGCCGAAGCCAGCCAGGACATCGTCGCCATTGAGGATTGTCCGGTACTGGTACAACCCTTGCAGTCGATCATGCGTCATCTGCCGATGCTGCTGCAGAGCTTGAGCAAACCGCAGGTGGTCGGTCACGTCGAGCTGTTCAGCGGTACGGCACTGGCCTTGCTGCTACGGCATACCGCGCCATTGGCGGAAGGCGACCTGGCTCGCTTGCAGGCGTTCTGCAAAGAAGCAGGTGTGCAGCTATGGTTGCAAGGCGAGGGTGAACCTTATCCGCTTGATGCCGGTCAGACCCTCGGTTTCACCCTGACACCGTGGAACCTGGAGCTGGCATACCGGCCCGGGGATTTCGTCCAGGTCAACGCTGCGGTCAACACGGCGATGATCGAGCAGGCGCTGGCCTGGCTGGCGCCGCAAGCCGACGAGCGCGTACTTGATCTGTTCTGCGGTCTGGGCAATTTCGCCCTGCCGCTGGCCCGGCAGGCGCGTGAAGTGGTGGCAGTGGAAGGTGTACAGGCAATGGTCGAGCGGGCAGCGGCCAATGCACGAAGCAACGATTTGCATAACACGCAGTTTTTTCAGGCCGATTTATCGCAGCCTTTGACCGCCTCCGGCTGGGCCGCTGGAGGCTTTTCTGCGGTACTCTTGGACCCACCGCGGGACGGTGCTTACGAGGTTGTGCGAAAAATCGCAGACCTCGGAGCGAAACGTCTGGTGTATGTATCGTGCAACCCGGCAACCCTGGCCCGTGACACGCTAGAGCTGGTCAGGCAGGGTTACCGGTTAAAATGTGCCGGGATTCTCGACATGTTTCCTCAGACGGCGCATGTCGAAGCCATGGCGTTATTCGAAGCGGGCTAGCGGGACTGGCGCGTTGGGCGCTGCACCTTGGGTCCGGCAGGGGCAGCACCAGAGATATCAAGCGCATCGCGAATGCGCTGTAGGGAAAGGTAATCAAAGATGGTACAGGTGAGAGTGCACCAGCCGGTCAACACCGACGGCAGTATCAATCTCGAAGCATGGCTGGATCATGTGGTGAGCGTCGACCTGGCGCTGGACCGTGAAGCCCTTAAAGAGGCTTGCGAGTTCGCTCAGGAGATCGAGAAAAAGGGCAACCCGGCCAAGCATTCCTGGGCCGACGGGACCTCGAGTTTCCAGGCCGGCCTGGAAATCGCCGAAATCCTCGCCGACCTCAAGCTCGATCAGGACTCACTGGTCGCTGCGGTGATCTACCGTGCCGTACGCGAAGGCAAGGTGACCCTGGCCGAAGTCGGCCAGCGCTTTGGCCCGGTGGTGTCCAAGCTGATCGACGGTGTGCTGCGCATGGCCGCCATCAGCGCCAGTCTCAGCCCTCGCCAGTCGCTGGTGCTGGGCTCCCAGGCGCAGGTCGAGAACCTGCGCAAAATGCTCGTGGCCATGGTTGATGACGTGCGTGTGGCGCTGATCAAGCTGGCCGAGCGCACCTGCGCAATCCGCGCGGTCAAAGGCGCCGACGACGAGAAGCGCAACCGCGTTGCCCGCGAGGTCTTCGATATCTACGCCCCGCTGGCGCATCGCCTGGGTATCGGTCATATCAAATGGGAGCTGGAAGACCTGTCCTTCCGCTACCTGGAGCCGGACCAATACAAGCAGATCGCCAAGTTGCTGCATGAGCGGCGCCTGGACCGTGAGCGGTTTATCAGCGATGTGATGAACCAGCTGCAGAACGAACTGCTGGCCACCGGGGTCAAGGCCGACATCAGCGGCCGGGCCAAACACATCTATTCGATCTGGCGCAAAATGCAGCGCAAGGGTCTGGAGTTCAGCCAGATCTATGACGTGCGCGCAGTACGCGTGCTGGTGCCGGAGATGCGCGATTGCTATACCGCGCTGGGGATCGTCCACACCTTGTGGCGGCACATCCCGAAAGAATTCGACGACTACATCGCCAACCCCAAGGAAAACGGCTACCGCTCCTTGCACACGGCGGTGATCGGCCCTGAGGGCAAGGTTCTCGAGGTGCAGATCCGCACCCACGCCATGCACGAAGAGGCCGAACTCGGCGTCTGCGCGCACTGGCGCTACAAGGGCACCGACGTCAAATCCAGCTCCAACCATTACGAGGAGAAAATCTCCTGGTTGCGCCAGGTGCTGGAATGGCACGAAGAGCTGGGTGATATCGGTGGCCTGGCCGAACAGCTGCGCGTCGATATCGAACCCGACCGGGTCTATGTCTTCACCCCTGACGGCCACGCCATCGATCTGCCCAAGGGCGCCACACCGCTGGACTTCGCCTACCGCGTGCACACCGAAATCGGCCACAACTGCCGCGGTGCGAAGATCAACGGGCGGATCGTGCCGCTCAACTACAGCCTGCAGACCGGTGAGCAGGTCGAGATCATTACCAGCAAACACGGCAACCCCAGCCGCGACTGGCTGAACTCGAACCTGGGTTATGTCACCACGTCGCGGGCGCGGGCCAAGATTGTTCACTGGTTCAAGCTGCAGGCACGCGATCAGAACGTTGCGGCTGGCAAGACCCTGCTGGAACGCGAACTCAACCGGCTGGGGCTGCCCCAGGTGGACTTCGAGCGGCTGGCTGAAAAAGCCAATCTCAGGGCCGCTGAAGACATGTTCGCCTCCCTCGGGGCAGGTGACTTGCGCCTGGCGCATCTGGTCAATGCCGCACAACAACTGGTTGAGCCTGAGCGCAGCGAACATGTCGAGCTGGTGCCGCGTAAAGCCACCGGTTACAAACCGGGCAAGCGCGGTGATATCCAGATCCAGGGCGTCGGCAACCTGCTTACGCAAATGGCCGGCTGCTGCCAGCCGTTGCCGGGCGATGCGATTGTCGGCTACATCACCGTGGGCCGTGGGGTGACCATTCACCGCCAGGATTGTGCCTCGGTGCTGCAACTGGCCGGGCGCGAGCCGGAGCGGATCATCCAGGTCAGCTGGGGGCCGGTGCCGGTACAGACCTACCCGGTGGATATCATCATCCGTGCCTACGACCGTCCGGGGTTGCTGCGTGACGTCTCCCAGGTGCTGCTCAACGAGCGGATCAACGTGCTGGCGGTCAACACCCGCTCGAACAAAGAAGACAACACCGCGCTGATGTCGCTGACCATCGAGATTCCTGGCCTGGATGCCCTTGGGCGCCTGCTCGGGCGGATTTCGCAGCTGCCGAACATTATCGAGACGCGGCGTAACCGTACCCCTTGAGATCGCCATCGCGGGGCAAGCCCGCTCCCACAGGGTGGGAGCGGGCTTGCCCCGCGATAAGGCCTTAGCAGAGACCTCAGATGTATACCCTAGATGACCTGCTCCACCTCATGGCCCGCCTGCGCGACCCGCAATACGGCTGCCCGTGGGACCTCAAGCAGACCTACGCAACGATCATTCCCTACACCCTCGAAGAAGCCTACGAAGTGGCCGACGCCATCGAGCGCAGCGACTTTGAGCACTTGCAGGGTGAATTGGGCGACCTGTTGTTCCAGGTGGTCTATTACAGCCAGCTGGCCCGTGAAGAAGGCCGTTTCGAGTTTGCCGGGGTGATCGACAGCATTACCCGCAAGCTGATCCGCCGCCATCCGCACGTGTTCCCCACCGGTGAGTTGTACGCGCCGCTGGATACACCAAAACTCGACGAGGCTCAGGTCAAGCAGCGCTGGGAAGAAATCAAGGCCCAGGAACGGGCCGAGAAGGGCGTTCCCGAGCAGCTGTCGCTGCTCGATGACGTACCGGCCGCCTTGCCGGCCCTGTCCCGGGCCGCCAAGCTGCAAAAACGCACGGCCAAGGTCGGTTTCGACTGGCCGGATGCCTTGCCGGTGCTGGACAAGGTGCGCGAAGAACTCGACGAAGTACTCGAAGCCATGGCCGCCAATGACAGCGCCGCGCTGGCCGAGGAAGTGGGTGATCTGCTGTTTGCCACGGTCAACCTGGCCCGGCATCTGAAGGTCGACCCGGAAAACGCCCTGCGCGGCGCCAACCAAAAGTTTGAACGACGTTTCCGTTTTATCGAGCAGGCATTGCGCGAGAGTGGGCGTCCGATTGAAGATTGCACCCTGGAAGACATGGATGCGCTGTGGGGCGAAGCCAAACGTCAGGAAAAGAACCTGCCCAGCTGCGGCTGAGCTGAAGCACATAAGTGAGTGAACAATGAGCCTTTCCCTTCGCGACCAATTGCTCAAAGCCGGTCTGGTCAACCAGAAACAGGTCAAGCAGGTCAGTAAAGAACAGAAGAAACAAAAACGCCTGGAACACAAAGGCCAGGTCGAAGTCGACGATACCCAGCAGCGGCTGGCCAAGGAAGCCATGGCGGAAAAAGCCAAGCGCGACCAGGAGCTCAACCGCCAGCAGCAGGAGAAAGTCGAGCAGAAAGCCCGTGCTGCCCAGGTCAAGCAACTGATCGAGGTCTCGCGCCTGCCCAAGCTGACCACTGAGGACTACTACAACTTCGTCGACGACAAGAAGGTCAAGCGCCTGTCGGTCAACGCCCTGATGCGCAGCAAGCTGAGCAGCGGCTCGCTGGCGATCGTTGCCCATGGTGGCGGCTATGAAGTGATCCCGCGTGAAGCGGCACTGAAGATCCAGGAGCGCGATCCCAAGCGCATCGTCTTGCTCAACACCCAGGTTGAAGCGCCGGATGCCGATGATCCGTACGCCGCCTACGTGATCCCTGACGATCTGATGTGGTAAAAACGACAAACCCCGCTTCGGCGGGGTTTGTATTTTCTGCAGAGGGCTATTGCTGTTGCTCTCTGTTTTCGAGGAATTCCAGTTCGATGCGGTAGCTGTGGGCTTCATGTTCGTTGTGGAACATGCCAACCAGTTCATCCTGCTGGTGCACATCCCAGATGCGCAGGCCTGCTGCCAGGCTTTCATAAGACATTTTGTTTTCGTCGCGCTCAGTTACTTTGACAGTCATCTGCAAACTCCACTTTCAGTTAACTGCGGCACCGTGTCGCAGGTCTCTTTTATAGAGTTTGTTAGCTGGCTAAGTAAATGCTTGGCCCATGAAACATCTTTCATGTCCCTGTGCGGGCAAAAATGAAACCCCGCACTTGGCGGGGTTTCGGGTGTAACCAGCAGTCAGGCAATCAGTTGCCTTTGACCGCCTTGCCATCGACCGTACCATCCTGCAGCACGATCACGTACTCCTTGCCGTCAGTCTCGACCTGACGCAGTTGTACCAGCAGATAATCCCAATCCTTGGCGAACCACAGCTCGGTGATGCGCTTGCTCTGGCTCGGATCGCGCACACGCTCGACCTTGATGGCATCGACCTGACCGGTCTTGGTGGTGACTTTTTCGGTACCCAGGACGCGGAAGTCATAGGTATCGATCTCGTCGCCATCAACCACCTGGTAGCTCACGCTCTTCTTGCCGGCAGCGACGTCATGTTGCAGGGCCAGCTGATAGGTGGACTTGTCCAGCACGCCACGGTTCAGCGGCAGCTTGATCGCGTCACCGCGGTCGGTGCCGGTAATCAGCTTGCTGCTCCAGTCAAAGTCCAGGTCGACTTTCTTGGCCTTGCCCAGGCCACCACGTTCGAAGTGGTAGGTCTGTGGCAGCAGGGTGTCCTTGTCCAGACGCAGGGTGCTTTGCTCGGTCAGGCTGGCGATCATCATCGATGCCTTGAAGTTCAGGCTCCAGGTACCGTTGGCATTCTTTTCCAGGCTGCGCTCGGCGGTGCCGCTCATGGGCAGCTGCTTCCAGTCGGCGGTGTAGCTGGCCGAGAAAGGTTTCAGATCCGCTGCCTGAAGCGGCAGTGCGAGCACGGCAAGAGCGAAGAGCAGGGCGCGACGCATAGTATCTCCTAGGGTCGAATCAAGTGGCCGCTGGCCGCCAGAGGCTGGCCATCCAGTAGAGCACCGTGCTCACCCAGGCGCAAACGGCCTTCGGCGAACCAGCGCACTGCCAGCGGGTAAATCTGGTGTTCCTGGCTGTGAACCCGTTGCGCCAGACGTTCTGGCGTGTCATCCAACTCTACCGGTATTACTGCCTGTACGACCAGCGGTCCGCCGTCGAGTTCCTCGGTCACGAAGTGCACGCTGCAGCCATGCTCCTTGTCACCCGCCTCGAGAGCGCGTTGATGGGTGTGCAGGCCCTTGTATTTGGGCAGCAGCGACGGATGAATGTTCAGCAGGCGACCTTGATAGTGACGGACGAAGCCGGCACTGAGGATGCGCATGAAACCGGCCAGCACCACCAGCTGCGGCTGGTAACCATCGATCAGCTCGACCAAGGCCGCGTCGAACGCCTCGCGGCCCTCGAAGGCTTTATGGTCGAGCACAGCGGTGTCGATGCCGGCATCACGGGCGCGCTGCAGGCCATAGGCATCGGCGCGGTTGGAGATGACCGCGCGGATCCGCACCGGGCTATCGCCGGTGCGGACGCTGTCGATCAAGGCTTGCAGATTACTGCCGGTGCCGGACAGCAGCACCACGACATCACAAGACTTGCTTGGCATCAGTGCGCCTTGACGTTCTTCAGCTCGACCTGGGCAGCGCCTTCGGCAGCAACGCCGATCTGGCCGATGACCCATGGCTGCTCGCCGGAGTCACGCAGGTTCTTCAGAGCGATCTCGACCTGGTCCTGAGCCACGCAGATGACCATGCCGACGCCGCAGTTCAGCACGCGGTGCATTTCGTGCTCGTCAACGTTACCTTGCTGTTGCAGCCAGTCGAAGACTACCGGGCGATTCCAGCTGGCGACGTCGACCACCGCCTGGGCGCCTTTTGGCAGGACGCGCGGGATGTTGTCGAGTAGACCGCCACCGGTGATGTGGGCCATGGCCTTGACTGCGCCGGTGTCTTTGATCAGCTTGAGCAGCGGCTTGACGTAGATACGGGTCGGCGCCATCAGCAGTTCGGTCAGCGGCTTGCCGTCGAGCTGGGTGTTTTCGATGTCGGCACCGGACACTTCGATGATCTTGCGGATCAGCGAGTAGCCGTTGGAGTGCGGGCCGGAAGACGGCAGGGCGATCAGCGCGTCGCCAGTGGCAACCTTGGAGCCGTCGATGATCTCGGCTTTTTCCACCACGCCAACGCAGAAGCCGGCCAGGTCGTAGTCTTCGCCTTCGTACATGCCAGGCATTTCAGCGGTTTCACCGCCGACCAGGGAGCAGCCAGCCAGTTCGCAGCCAGCGCCGATGCCGGTAACCACGGTAGCGGCAACATCAACGTTGAGCTTGCCGGTGGCGTAGTAGTCGAGGAAGAACAGCGGCTCGGCGCCGCACACCACCAGGTCGTTGACGCACATGGCGACCAGGTCCTGGCCGATGCTGTCGTGCTTGTTCAGGTTCAGTGCCAGGCGCAGCTTGGTGCCGACGCCGTCGGTGCCGGAGACCAGTACCGGTTGTTTGTAGCCGGCCGGGATTTCACAGAGGGCGCCAAAACCGCCCAGGCCGCCCATGACTTCCGGGCGCGCCGTGCGCTTGGCAACGCCTTTGATGCGTTCGACCAATGCTTCACCGGCGTCGATGTCTACACCGGCGTCCTTGTAGCTCAGGGAGGGTTGCTTGCTCATGATCCAGGCCTTTAGGGGGGAGGGATTCAGGGGAATCGACCGTGACCTGCCAGGCAAGGCGGAGGGTAATCCGGTTGCCTGACCGTCGCCGGTCTGCGAAGGCGCGCGATTTTATCAGGGTTGCCCGGTAGCGGCCATCCTCAGGCCGACGGGCAGAGCCCAGATCGGCTAAAAAAATAGCCTTTAACAGTGTCTCGCTGGTTGCCGGGGCCCAGGCTGTATAAGGTATAGCAAAGGCGATGAGATGAAATTGACCGCGCTGGCTGAATGTTTTGCCGGGTGCTGCGGTCATACCGGCATCTTATTTATAAGCATCGCTTCTTTATTACCAGGACAGGAATCCTCCATGCGTTTGCGTAATTACCTGGCCGTTGGCTGTCTTGCCTTGCTGGGGCTGTCGGCTCAGGCCGAAACCCTTTCCGGCCTCTATCAGGTTCGCGAGCCGGTCGACGGCCAGGGCGCCGAAGCCCGTACTCAGGCCACCGGCAAAGCCCTTGAAACCCTCGTGCTGCGCCTGACCGGCGACCCCAAGGCGGCGCAGAGCCCGGCCCTGGCGGGGCTGCGCAAAGACCCGCAACAGATCATCAGTCAGTTCGGCTTCGAGGCCGGGCCGCCCGAAACCGTGCTGGTGGACTTCGATCCGGGCAGCACCGAGCGCACCTTGCGTCAGGCGGGCCTGGCGCTGTGGGGCAACAATCGGCCTTCGATCCTTGGCTGGTGGTTGAACGACAGTACCGAAGGCTCAAGTCTGGTCGGCGACGGCCAGAGCAGCGCCGCGCCCCTGCGCCGTGCCGCCCAGCACCGAGGCTTGCCATTGCGTCTGCCGCTGGCCGACCTCAATGAGCAATTGGTGGCCACTGCGAAAAATCTAGAGGGTGCGGACCCTGCGCCGCTGCGTGAGGCTTCCGAGCGTTATGGCGCCGACGCCTTGCTGGCGGTGCATGCCAGTGAAGCCGACGGCAAGTGGCAGGGCACCTGGCGGCTGTGGCTGGGCGAGCAGCGCGAGCAGGGCAAGGTTGAAGCTGCCGACCAGGCCGCGCTGGCCGACGCCGTGATGCTGGCGGTCAGCAACCGCCTGGCGCCGCGCTTTGTGACTCGCCCCGGTGCCAGCAGCGAAATGCAGGTGCAGGTCCAGGGCATGAACCTGGCACGTTATGCCGATCTCGGCCGGGTGCTGGAACCCTATGGTGCGCGCCTGAAGCAGGTTGAGGGCGATACCCTGACCTATCAGGTCACTGGCAACAGCGATCAGCTGCGCGCCCAGCTGGGCCTGGCCAAACTGCAGGAGCTGCCAGCTGAAGCGCCGGTACCACAACCGCCTGTTGATCCGGCCAATCCGGCTGCGACCCAGGCCGCTGCGCCAAAACCGTTCAATGGCCTGCGTTTTCGTTGGTAATCCCTGACCAGGCCTGGAGCCGTTCATGATTGATATGCGTCGCTGGGTATGGCCCGGCGTAACCTTACTGTGCGCCGCTTTGCTGTACTGGCTGCACCCGATTCTGTCGCCGTTTCTGGTCGGCATCCTGCTGGCCTATCTGGCCGACCCGCTGGTCGATCGCCTGGAACGTGCCGGCTTGTCCCGCACCTGGGGCGTGGTGCTGGTATTCACCTTGTTTACCCTGTTGCTGACCCTGCTGCTCCTGGTGCTGGTGCCGATGCTGGCCAAGCAGTTGGTGCGCCTCTACGAGCTGGCGCCGCAGATGCTTGACTGGTTGCAGCATGATGCCTTGCCCTGGCTACAGACACGCCTTGGCCTGGCCGAGGGCTTCTGGAAGTTCGACAAGATCAAGGCGGCCATCAGCGGTCATATGGGTCAGACCACCGACATCGTCGGGGTCATCCTGTCCCAGGCCACCGCTTCGGGGCTGGCCCTGCTGGGCTGGCTGGCCAACCTGGTGCTGATCCCGGTGGTGAGCTTCTACCTGCTGCGTGACTGGGACCTGATGATGGCCAAGATCCGTGGCCTGCTGCCGCGTCAGCGCGAGGAGCGTGTGGTGGCGCTGGCCGGTGAGTGCCACGAAGTGCTGGGGGCGTTCGTCCGTGGCCAGTTGATGGTGATGGTGGCGCTGGGGGTTATCTATGCCTCTGGCCTGATGCTTGTGGGCCTTGAGCTCGGATTGTTGATTGGCCTGCTGGCAGGTCTGGCGGCCATCGTGCCGTACATGGGCTTCATTATTGGTATCGGCGCGGCGATGATTGCCGGGTTGTTCCAGTTTGGCGGTGATCCTTATCCGTTACTGGCGATCGCAGCGGTATTCATGATCGGCCAGGCACTGGAAGGCATGGTCCTGACGCCATTGCTGGTCGGCGACCGCATCGGCCTGCATCCGGTGGCGGTGATTTTCGCCATTCTCGCCGGCGGTGAATTGTTCGGTTTCACCGGCGTTCTGCTGGCCCTGCCGGTGGCGGCGGTGATCATGGTGCTACTGCGTCACGTCCATGATCTCTATAAAGAGTCGGATATGTATGGCGGTGAGATCGACCCGGATCTCTAGCTTGATGGCAATGGGCTTGCAGTGATTCCCGGGTGTCAATGCAAGCCTTTGATTTTACTTGTGGTCCTCACTGATTGTGCGACCGGCGCCACGGGTATAGACTTTGCAGACTTTTCACAAAAGGCCCCTTGTGGTTCTTCGGAACTGCCCAGCCAGCATGAAACCGATCCAGTTGCCCTTGGGTGTGCGTCTGCGTGATGACGCCACCTTCATCAACTACTACCCGGGTGCCAACGCCGCCGCATTGGGCTACGTCGAGCGACTCTGCGAAGCCGACGCCGGCTGGACCGAAAGCCTGATCTATCTCTGGGGCAAGCAGGGCGTCGGGCGTACCCACCTGCTGCAAGCCGCCTGCCTGCGTTTCGAGCAATTGGGTGAACCTGCTGTTTACCTGCCGCTGGCGCAGCTGCTCGACCGTGGAGTCGAGTTGCTGGATAACCTCGAACAGTACGAACTGGTCTGCCTCGACGACCTGCATGTGATTGCCAGCAAGCCGGAGTGGGAAGAGGCCATGTTCCACCTGTTCAACCGCCTGCGTGACAGCGGCCGGCGCTTGTTGCTGGCAGCATCCAGTTCACCGCGGGAGCTGCCGATCAAGCTGGCAGACCTCAAGTCGCGCCTGACCCTGGCGCTGATCTTCCAGATGCGTGCGCTGTCTGACGAAGACAAGCTGCGCGCCTTGCAACTGCGCGCCTCGCGCCGCGGCCTGCAACTCTCCGACGAGGTCGGACACTTCATCCTCACCCGCGGCACGCGCAGCATGAGCGCCTTGTTCGACTTGCTCGAACGCCTCGATCAGGCTTCTTTGCAGGCTCAACGCAAGCTCACCATCCCGTTTTTGAAAGAAACTTTAGGCTGGTGAGGCAGGGGCTAGAGCCTCGGCACGTAAAAGTCACATTTTTTTCGATTGAATTTGCAAATCGATGCGATAGAAGGCATAGTTTCGACTTCTTTAAATCCAAGACACGGTCGTGCCCATGCTAAATCGCTTCGCACCCCTCGTGCCCCTCGCACTTGTGACCCTGCTTTTTGGCTGCGCAGCGCATAGCCCTGTTTCGCAGCAGCAGGTTCAACAACCGATTTCCGCTCAGGTTTTGAGCAAGTCCTCCACCTCGTCGGTGTTCGAGGAAGAGCTGGCCACCGAAGAAGAACTTCAGGATTTCGCCAGCAGCAAGCCTTACCAATTGCCAGCCCTGGCTGACAACATTCTCGAGCGCGGTATGTCGCTGATCGGTACCCGTTACCGTTTCGGTGGTACCTCCGAGAACACCGGCTTTGATTGCAGCGGTTTCATCGGTTACCTGTTCCGCGAAGAAGCCGGCCTCAACCTGCCGCGCTCCACCCGCGAAATGATCAACGTAAAAGCCCCGCTGGTTGCCCGTAACAACCTCAAGCCGGGTGATCTGCTGTTCTTCAGCACCAATGGTCGCGGTCGTGTCAGTCACGCAGGGATCTACCTGGGCGACGATCAGTTCATCCACTCCAGCAGCCGCCGCAGCGGTGGCGTGCGCATCGACAAACTCGGTGATCGCTATTGGAGCAAGACCTTTATCGAAGCCAAACGCGCATTGGCCATGGCACCGACCGCGACCACCATCTCGCGCAACTGATCATCGGCCTTGCGGTATCACGGCGACGTAGCTGAAAAGCTCGTCGCCGTGCGTGTTTACAGAAAGCGTCTAATCTAAATTCTCAACTATTTTCCGGCTCACCGCCGGACGGCTTCAGACAGGATGTTCTGACCATGGCGATGAAGGCGCGCTTCGCTCTACTTTCCCTGCTGGCACTGCTCGGTGCCTGCTCCAGCCATGCCCCGACCCCGCCCAAGGTGGTCGAGCCAGCCGTCATGGCGCCTCAGGTATATTTCTCTCCGGTTGCCGAAGATGTGCTGTTCCGTGCCTTGGGCCTGGTCGGTACGCCTTATCGCTGGGGCGGCAATACACCGGACTCGGGTTTTGATTGCAGTGGCTTGATCGGTTACGTCTATCGCGATGCCGCCGGTATCGCCCTGCCGCGCACCACCCGTGAAATGATTGGCGTGCGCGCGCCGACCATCGACCGTGGCGCCCTGCAGTCCGGGGACCTGGTGTTCTTTGCCACCAATGGCGGTTCGCAGGTCAGCCACGCCGGCATCTACGTCGGCGAAGGCCGTTTCGTGCATGCCCCGTCTGCGGGCGGAACCGTGCGTCTGGACTACCTGTCCAACAGCTACTGGAACAAAACCTATCTCAATGCCAAGCGGGTGCTGGCGCCGACCCACCTGGCGCGCAACCCCTGACCTTGCGAGGTAGGCGATGACGGCACAAACGCTCTACCTCGACGATGCTCTCTACCAATACCTGCAAGCGGTTTCTCTTCGCGAGACACCGTTGCTTGCGCGCTTGCGCACGGAAACCCAGGCGTTGCCCGAGGCGCGCTGGCAGGTGGCGCCGGAACAAGGGCAGTTGCTGGCGCTGCTGGTGCGCCTGATCGGCGCGCAGCGGGTGATCGAGGTCGGTACCTTCACCGGATACAGCGCACTGTGCATGGCCCAGGCCATGGAGCAGGGGCAGTTGTTGTGCTGCGATCTTGAAGGTAGTTACAACGCGATTGCCTGGCGCTATTGGCGGGAGGCCGGCGTGGCGGAACGTATCGAGATGCGCCTGGCGCCCGCCTTGCAAACGCTGGCGACATTGCCGTCAGGACGTTACGACCTGATGTTCATCGATGCCGACAAGGCCAACTACCCGCAGTATCTGGAAGAGGCCCTGCGCTTGCTGCGTACAGGTGGGCTGGTGTTGTTCGACAACACCCTGTGGAGCGGGCGGGTGCTGCAGACGCAGCCCGACAGTGAAGATACCCGGGCAATACAGGCGTTGAACCTGAGGCTCAAGGACGATCCGCGGGTGGATCTGTCGATGTTGCCCATAGGGGATGGCTTGACGCTTTGTCGTAAGCGTTGAGTTTACCAAGCTGATCGCGGGGCAAGCCCGCTCCCACAGGTTTGCTCGGTATTGTGGGAGCGGGCTTGCCCCGCGATTGATCATGCCTGCTTGAGCAGCAGCGCAACCCCCGGATGGTACTGACCGGCCTCGTTGTGCAGCTTGCGGTAGGCATAGGGGAAGTACCAGGCAATGGCACAGGCGGTGTGCTTTTGCAGGTCGTCGACCAGGTCCTGGAGTTCTTCGGGGCTGGCATGCTGTCCGGCTTTCCAGGGGCTGGCGAACAGCGCGGCGACTTTTAGCTGGCTGGGTGCAGCCACCTGGCGGGCGGCAAGCACAGTCTCTTGCAGCGCGTTGTTCAGGTCCAGGCGGGCGATGCGTGGCCAGCGCTGGCTGGCTTGCAGGTAGGCGGCTTCTTCGCGATTGGCGATGTACAGGTCGCAGTAACCTTCACGCTCACCTTCGTCACGCTGCTTCTTGCTCTGGTGATGTTGCAAGGTGATCAGCTCTGCTTGCCAGGCTGCGGCCGAGAGCACGCCGAGGTTCGCTTGGGCGCCGTGCCAGTAAGGGGCCTCGCCGTCGCCCAGGGTCTGGTTGCAGCGGTCGATGCATTCGACCCAGCGTTCCAGGGCCGGACGCAGGAATTCCAGGCGCGGGTTATTGATGATCAGGCCTTGCATGCCGCTCTCTCCTTTATCGTTGTAATCGAGACAGCCAAATTGTGGCTATTTGATATCACTGATATCAGGGTGGCACAAGATGACAAAGGCGCCATTGATCCAGGCCAGTGCTGCGCCTTTCATTGACGCTCCGGGTGCAACCCTCTAACCTTCGCGACTTGTTTCAGGTGCTCTGTGGGCTGTGGTCTGGCAGGGTGAAACAGGGAAGCCGGTGGGTGCGCAATTGCGTGCGAGTCCGGCGCTGCCCCCGCAACGGTAGGTGAGTCAAGGCCGCGCATGGCCACTGGGTGATCGCACCCGGGAAGGCGCGCGACCCCGGGTGTTGATGACCCCGCTCACAAGCCCGGAGACCGGCCTGTAACAGCCAACGGCATCACGGAGGGTGATGCGCGGTTTCTTCGGCCTGTGCCGCAGCCCTGCGCGTTTTTCCGTCTGCCTTATCCATTGATCTGTTGCCATCTCTTTGCCGCGAACGCTGTGCAGCCCTGTGCTGGCAGGCGCGTTGCAGGTTGGCTGACAGTGGTTTGCGGAGACTTCGATGACTGAATCCACCGAGCGTGACGAACGCCACCTGGCCCGTATGCAGCGCAAGAAGGCGGTAATCGACGAGCGTATTGCCAACGCCCCTAACGAATGCGGCCTGCTGCTGGTGCTCAGCGGTAACGGCAAGGGCAAGAGCAGCTCGGCCTTCGGCATGCTCGCCCGGGCCATGGGCCATGGTATGCAATGCGGCGTGGTGCAGTTCATCAAGGGCCGCAACAGCACTGGCGAAGAGCTGTTCTTCCGACGTTTCCCCGAACAGGTGCGCTATCACGTGATGGGCGAAGGCTTCACCTGGGAAACTCAGGACCGCCAGCGTGACATCGCCGCAGCCGAAGCGGCCTGGGCCGTTTCGCGCCAGTTGCTGCAGGATCCGACGATCACCTTCGTGGTGCTCGACGAGCTGAATATTGCCCTCAAGCATGGCTACCTTGACCTCGAACAGGTCCTCAGCGACCTGCAGGCGCGTCCGCCGATGCAGCACGTGATCGTCACCGGTCGTGGTGCCAAGGATGAAATGATCGAACTGGCCGACACCGTCACCGAGATGGGCATGGTCAAGCACGCTTTCCAGGCCGGTATCCGTGCCCAGAAGGGCGTTGAACTATGAGTGACACGCGCCACTGCCCGGCGGTGCTGATTGCCGCCCCGGCTTCAGGCCAGGGCAAGACTACGGTTACCGCTGCCCTGGCGCGGCTGCACCGCAACCTCGGGCGTAAGGTGCGGGTGTTCAAGTGCGGCCCGGACTTCCTTGACCCGATGATTCTCGAGCGGGCCAGCGGTGCGCCGGTGTACCAGTTGGACCTGTGGATGGTCGGTGAGCAGGAAAGCCGCCGGCTGCTGTGGGAAGCGGCGGGCGATGCCGATCTGATCCTGATCGAAGGGGTCATGGGCCTGTTCGACGGTACGCCGTCGAGCGCCGACCTTGCCCGCCATTTCAATGTGCCGGTGCTGGCGGTGATCGACGGTACGGCGATGGCTCAGACTTTCGGCGCCCTGGCCCTGGGGTTGGCGCGCTATCAGCCCGACCTGCCGTTTGCCGGGGTGCTGGCCAACCGTGTCGGCACTTTGCGTCACGCCCAGTTGCTTGAAGGCAGCCTTACCGAAGGACTGCGCTGGTACGGCGGCCTGTCGCGGGAAACCGGGATTGAATTGCCGAGCCGCCATCTGGGCCTGGTCCAGGCCAGTGAGCTCAATGATCTGGATGTTCGCCTGGACGCCGCAGCCGCAGCCCTCGGCGCCAGTTGTGAGTCGTCCCTGCCGCCGGCGGTGGCGTTCGCGGCGCCGACTGTCGAGGTCATCGAGCCCTTGTTCGATGGCGTGACCATCGCCGTGGCGCGGGATGAGGCCTTTGCCTTCACTTATGGCGCCAACCTTGACCTGCTGCGGGCCATGGGCGCTGAGCTGAAGTTCTTTTCGCCACTGCATGACCGCACGCTACCGCAGGCAGACAGCCTCTACCTGCCGGGTGGCTATCCGGAACTGCATCACCAGGCATTGGCTGCCAACACCGCGATGCTCACCGCGATCCGCAGCCATCATCAGGCAGGCAAGCCTGTGCTGGCCGAATGTGGCGGCATGCTCTACCTGCTTGAGGCCTTGACCGATGTTGCGGGTGAGCGGGCCGAGTTGCTGGGTTTGCTGGAAGGCGAAGCGGTGATGCAGAAGCGCCTCGCAGCGCTGGCCCTGCAGGCGGTGGAGCTGCCGGAAGGCACCTTGCGCGGCCATACCTATCACCACTCGCTGACCACTACCTCGCTCGAGCCGATTGCCCGTGGCCACAGCCCCAATGGCGGCCGTGGCGCCGAAGCGGTCTATCGCTGTGGCCGGCTGACGGCGTCCTACGTGCATTTCTACTTTGCCTCCAACCCGCACGCGGCGGCGGCGCTGTTGGCACCATGAACGACCAGGCTTTCACAGACGCCGAGCGCGCTGCGGTTTACCGGGCCATCGGCGAGCGCCGTGACATGCGGCACTTCATCAAGGGCGAAGTAGCGCCAGAGCTGCTTGCGCGTCTGCTCGAAGCGGCGCATCAGGCGCCCAGCGTCGGCCTGATGCAGCCATGGCGCTTTATCCGCATCACCGACCGCGACCTGCGCCAGCGTATCCAGGGCCTGGTGGAAGCCGAGCGAGTGCGCACCGCTGAGGCACTGGGTGAGCGCTCCGATGAATTCATGAAGCTCAAGGTCGAAGGCATCAGCGATTGCGCCGAAGTGCTGGTGGCGGCGTTGATGGATGACCGCGACAAGCACATTTTCGGCCGTCGCACCTTGCCGGAGATGGACCTCGCCTCGTTGTCATGCGCGATCCAGAACCTCTGGCTGGCAGCGCGTGCCGAAGGCCTGGGCATGGGCTGGGTATCGCTGTTCGAGCCCCTGGCGCTGGCGCAGTTGCTGGGGATGCCGGCCGGTGCCAAGCCGCTGGCGATTCTTTGCCTGGGCCCGGTCCAGGCGTTCTATCCCGCGCCGATGCTGGTCCTCGAAGGCTGGGCCACGGCGCGGCCCTTGAGCGACATGCTGTATGAAAACCAGTGGGGAGAGTCTTGATGAGTGTGGCGTTGCTGACCGTTGCCGGGGTGGCGCTGGATGCGTTGTTGGGTGAGCCCCAGCGTCGTCATCCGCTGGTTGCCTTTGGTCGCCTGGCCGGGCGCCTGGAGCAGCGTTTCAACGCCGCTGGCCGTGGTTGGCGCAGCCATGGCGTGACCGCCTGGTTCCTGGCGGTGATTCCCCTGACCCTGTTGGCCACCTTGCTGTCCTGGCTGCCCTATATCGGCTGGTTGGTGGAAGTGCTGGCCTTGTATTGCGCCCTGGGCCTGCGCAGCCTGGGCGAGCACGTGACCCCGGTGGCCGACGCTTTGCGCCGCGGTGACCTGGATGAAGCACGCCGCCGTGTGGGTTTTCTGGTCAGCCGCGAAACCCGTGAACTGGACGAAACCGCCGTGGCGCGCGCAGCCACCGAGTCGGTGCTGGAAAACGGTAGCGATGCAGTGTTCGCTGCGCTGTTCTGGTTTGTCGTGGCGGGCGCACCGGGTGTGGTGCTCTATCGCCTGAGCAACACCCTGGATGCCATGTGGGGCTATCGCAACGAGCGTTTCGAGCGTTTCGGCTGGGCCGCTGCACGCATCGATGATGTGCTCAACTACATTCCTGCACGGCTGGTGGCGCTGACCTACGCGTTGCTCGGCAAAACCCGTCTGGCACTGAAGTGCTGGCGGCGTCAGGCGCCGCTGTGGGACAGCCCCAATGCCGGTCCGGTGATGGCCGCAGGCGCCGGTGCCCTGGCTGTGGAGCTGGGTGGCCCGGCGGTCTATCACGGTGAGCTGCACGAACGCGCACAACTGGGCGAAGGCCCGGTGGCTGATGCCGAGTCGATTGAGCGTGGCTGGCGCCTGGTTTGCCTGGGCGTGTGGTTGTGGTTGCTGCTGTTGTGTCTGGGAGCTGAATTCTATGCTTGAGCACGGTGGGCGCCTGCAGCGCGCAGTGCAGCACTACGGTATCGCCCGGGAGCACTGGCTGGACCTGTCCAGCGGTATTGCGCCCTGGCCTTACGCGATTCCGCAAATCCCGCTGCAGGCCTGGGCGCGCCTGCCGGAAACCGACGATGGCCTGGAACAGGCTGCGGCCGAGTACTACCGGGTCCAGCAGGTGCTGCCGGTGGCCGGCTCTCAGGCCGCGATCCAGGCCTTGCCGCACCTGCGCGCTCGCGGCACGGTTGGCGTGTTGTCGCCCTGTTATGCCGAACACGCCGAGGGCTGGCGTCGTGCCGGGCATCAGGTGCTTGAGTTGCAGAGTGAGCAGGTGGATGAACTGCTCGACAGCCTGGATGTGCTGGTGGTGGTCAACCCGAACAATCCCACCGGTTGCCTGCTGTCGGCTGAGCAGTTGCTCGCCTGGCATGCCCGCCTGGCCTTGCGTGGTGGCTGGTTGCTGGTCGATGAAGCTTTTATGGACAACACCCCGCAGCACAGCATTGGCGCCGAGGCACAACGTCCGGGGCTGATTGTGTTGCGCTCGTTCGGCAAGTTCTTCGGTCTGGCCGGTGTACGTCTGGGCTTTGTGCTGGCTGAACCGGTGTTGTTGCAACGCCTGGCCGAACTGCTGGGGCCCTGGACCGTCAGCGGGCCAACGCGGATTCTCGGCCAGGCCTGCCTGCTCGACAGCGTTGCGCATCAACGCCAGATCGCTCGCTGCGCGGCAGCCAGCCAGCGCCTGGCAAACTTGCTAAGCCGCGCAGGCTTTGCCCCGACAGGTGGCTGCGATCTCTTCCAGTACCTGGTTACCGATCAAGCCGTGCTGCTGCATGAGTTCATGGCCCGACGGGGCATTTTGCTGCGTCTGTTCAGCCAGCCTGCCAGCCTGCGCTTTGGTTTGCCGGCCACCGAGCAGGACTTTCAGCGCCTGCAACAGGCATTCAACGATTACTGCAAGGAACAGCCATGAGTACCCTGATGGTGCAGGGCACCACCTCCGATGCCGGCAAGAGCACACTGGTGACCGCGCTGTGCCGCTGGTTGTTGCGCCAGGGCGTGGCGGTGGTGCCGTTCAAGCCGCAGAACATGGCGCTCAACAGTGCCGTGACCGCCGACGGCGGCGAGATCGGCCGGGCTCAGGCAGTCCAGGCTCAGGCCGCTGGGCTGGCGCCGCACACCGACATGAACCCGGTGCTGCTCAAGCCCAATAGCGACACCGGCGCTCAAGTCATCGTCCATGGCCGTGCGGTCACCAGCATGAACGCGGTGGCGTACCACGACTACAAGGTCATCGCCATGCAGGCGGTGCTGGAGTCTCATCAGCGCTTGAGTGCCCAGTACCCGGTGGTAATGGTCGAAGGCGCCGGTTCGCCAGCGGAGATCAATCTGCGTGCCGGCGATATCGCCAACATGGGCTTTGCCGAAGCGGTGGACTGCCCGGTGATCCTGATTGCCGACATTAATCGCGGCGGGGTGTTCGCCCATCTGGTCGGCACCCTGGAGCTGCTGTCGCCCAGTGAGCAGGCGCGGGTCAAAGGTTTTGTCATCAACCGTTTCCGGGGGGACATCGCCTTATTGCAGCCGGGTCTGGACTGGCTTGAGGCGCGTACCGGCAAACCGGTACTGGGCGTGCTGCCGTATGTGATGGACCTGCACCTGGAAGCCGAGGACGGTATCGACCAGCGCCAGGGTGACAAGGCGGCGCGCGCACTCAAAGTGATCGTGCCGGTGCTGCCGCGGATCAGCAACCACACCGATTTCGACCCGCTGCGCCTGCACCCGCAAGTCGACCTGCAGTTCATCGGCCCAGGCGATCCGATTCCGCCTGCGGACCTGATCATCCTGCCGGGTTCCAAGAGCGTGCGCGGCGATCTGGCGCAATTGCGCGCCCGTGGCTGGGATCAGGCCATCACCCGGCATCTGCGTTATGGCGGCAAGGTGCTGGGCATCTGTGGCGGCCTGCAGATGCTCGGTCAGCGGGTGGAAGACCCGCTGGGTCTGGAAGGCGCGGCTGGCAGCAGCGATGGCCTGGGCTTGCTCGATTTCGTCACCGTGCTGGAAGCGCACAAGCAACTGCGTAACGTCGCGGGTACCTTGCAACTGGAGCAAGCGCCGATCAGCGGTTATGAGATCCATGCCGGGGTGACCCAGGGCGCGGCTCTGGAGCGGCCTGCGGTGCAACTGGCGGACGGTCGCAGCGATGGCGCCATCAGTGCTGACGGGCAGATTCTCGCGACCTACCTGCACGGTCTGTTCGAAAGCCCGCAGTCGTGCGCGGCATTGTTGCGCTGGGCTGGTCTGCATGAGGTCGAACAGATCGATTACCAGGCGCTGCGCGAACGCGACATCGAGCGCCTCGCCGACCTGGTCGAACAGCACCTGGATACCCCCTGCCTACGTCAACTGTGCGGGCTGAACTGACATGCTCAATCTGATCCTCGGGGGTGCCCGTTCCGGCAAGAGCCGCCTGGCTGAACAACTGGCCGAGCGCAGCGGCTTGCCGGTCACCTACATCGCCACCAGCGAACCGCTGGATGGTGAAATGAATGCCCGGGTGCAACTGCACCGTGAGCGCCGGCCCTCCAGCTGGGGGCTGATCGAAGAGCCGCTGGCTCTGGCCGATGTCCTGCGTGCCAACGCCAGCGTCGAGCGCTGCCTGTTGGTCGACTGCCTGACCCTGTGGCTGACCAACCTGTTGATGCTGGACGACCCCGAGCGTCTGCAGGCCGAGCGCACGGCGCTGCTTGATTGCCTGGCCGGGTTGCCGGGTGAAATCATTCTGGTCAGCAACGAGAGCGGCCTTGGCGTTGTGCCGCTGGGCGAGCTGACCCGCCGCTATGTCGATGAAGCTGGCTGGCTGCACCAGGCGATTGCCGAGCGTTGCCAACGTGTGGTGCTCACTGTCGCCGGTCTACCCCTTACCCTGAAAGGAACTGCACCATGAGTCACAACTGGTGGCTTGATGCCTGCCGCGCCGTTGACCAGGCTGCCTGCGACCAGGCCCTGGCGCGTCAACAGCAATTGACCAAGCCGGCCGGCTCGCTGGGGCGGCTGGAATTGATTGCAGTACAACTTGCCGGTTTGCAGGGGCAGCTCAAGCCACGCCTGGACCAGGTGAGTATCGCGATCTTCGCCGGCGATCACGGGGTGGTCGCCGAAGGTATTTCCGCCTATCCCCAGGCGGTGACCGGGCAGATGCTGCAGAATTTTGTTGGCGGTGGCGCGGCGATCAGCGTGCTGGCGCGTCAGCTCAATGCACAGCTGGAGGTGGTGGACCTGGGCACCATCGACCCGCACTTGAACCTGCCGGGTGTACGTCACCTACGGGTGGGGCCGGGAACGGAGAACTTCGCCAAGGCCCCGGCAATGACCCGGGAGCAGGGCATGCAAGCGCTGCAAGGTGGTCGTGAAAGTGCCTTGCGTGCGGCGGCCGGCGGCGCCCAGCTGTTCATTGGCGGCGAGATGGGCATCGGCAATACCACCGCAGCCAGTGCCCTGGCTTGTGCCTTGCTCGGTTGCCCGGCGATCGATCTCAGCGGTCCGGGTACCGGCCTGGATGCCGCTGGCGTTCGCCACAAGGCCGAGGTAATCGAGCGCGCCTTGGTGCTCCACAAGGACCTGGCGGATGATCCGTTGCAGCAGTTGTTCTGCTTTGGCGGCTTTGAAATCGCCGCCCTGGTCGGGGCCTATCTGGGCTGCGCCCAGGCCGGTATTACCGTACTGATCGATGGCTTTATCTGCACCGTTGCCGCGTTGGTCGCGGTGCGGATCAATCCGGATTGTCGTGACTGGCTGCTGTTTGGTCACTGCGGCGCCGAGCCCGGGCACCGTCGGGTGCTGGCCGAACTGGATGCAGAGCCGGTGCTGGAGCTCGGTTTGCGTTTGGGTGAGGGCAGTGGTGCGGCGCTGGCCGTCCCCGTATTGCGCCTGGCCTGCGATCTGCACGGGCAGATGGCGACGTTCGCCGAAGCTGCGGTGGCGGACCGTCCGGCATGATTATCGACTTGCTGCGCCATGGTGAAACCGAGCTGGGCGGTGGCCTGCGCGGTAGCCTCGATGATGCCCTGACCGCCAAGGGCTGGGCACAGATGCAGGCTGCGGTGGACACCGCCGGGCCCTGGCAGGTTCTGGTCAGCTCACCCTTGCAGCGCTGCGCCCGTTTTGCCCAGGCGCTGGGTGAACAAATGAGCCTGCCAGTACAGTTGGCGCCCGGGTTGCAAGAGCTGCATTTTGGTGAGTGGGAAGGGCGCAGTGCCGCAGACCTGATGCTCACCCATGAGCAGCAACTGGGGCAGTTCTGGGCCGATCCCTATGCTTTCACCCCGCCTGGCGGTGAACCGGTGCTCGACTTCTCGCAACGGGTACTGGCCGCCATTGTCCAATTGCACCGGGAGCATGCTGGCAAGCACCTGTTGCTGGTCACCCATGGTGGTGTGATGCGTCTGTTGCTGGCGCGGGCCAGGGGCTTGCCCCGTGAACAGTTACTGCAGGTCGAAGTCGGTCATGGCGCCTTGTGTCGCCTTGAGGTGCTGGCTGACGGCAGTCTGCGGGAAGTGCACTGAGATGCTCGCGTTCTGGATTGCCTTGCAGTTTCTCAGCAGCCTGCCGGTGCGTTTGCCGGGGATGCCGACACCTGAGCAACTAGGCCGCTCTCTGCTGTTCTATCCGCTGGTGGGGCTGTTGTTTGGCGTACTGCTGTGGGGCTTGAACACCTTGCTCGACGGCAGTCCGTTGCTGCTGCACACCGCCTTGTTGCTCTGTGCCTGGGTACTGCTCAGTGGCGGCCTGCACCTGGATGGCCTGGCCGACAGTGCCGATGCCTGGCTGGGCGGCCTCGGTGACCGCGAACGCACCCTGGAAATCATGAAAGACCCGCGCAGCGGACCGATTGCCGTGGTGACGCTGGTGCTGGTGCTGCTGCTCAAGTTCTGCGCGTTGCTGGTGCTGGTGGAGCGGGGGCAGGGCCTGTTGTTGATAGTGGCGCCGTTGCTGGGCCGGGCGGCTTTGCTCGGGCTGTTTCTGGCCACGCCCTATGTGCGGGCCGGGGGGTTGGGGCAGGCCTTGGCCGACCATGTGCCACGGCGTAGCGGGGCATGGGTGCTGTTTGTCAGTTGCGTCCTGTGTTTGTGTCTGGCGGGGCTGCAAGGGTTGTACGTTCTGGCTGTCGCGGGTGTAGCTTTTTTCTGGCTCCGTCGACTGATGATTCAGCGGTTGGGCGGGACCACCGGTGACACTGCCGGTGCGCTACTGGAATTGCTGGAGTTGGCGGTTCTGCTCAGTTTGGCGCTGTAGTTCCTGGCCATTCGGGGCGCCCATTCCCTGGGCAGCTACAGCCGAATTCGAGCCGATCCGAAAACGCCTGCAGCCGTAGCTTGATCAGGAAATGCTTGCGCCGATAAATGTGCGGGTATATACACGTATCCATGTTGACCAGTGAATGCATCTGCACCCACCTGCGTCGTGCTGCCCGTGGGGTCAGCCGGCACTATGACGAAGCCCTTGAAGGCTTCGGGATCAATGTCGCACAGTTTTCCTTGTTGCGGCATTTGCGTCGTCTCGACCAGCCGAGTATTTCGACCCTGGCCGAAGCCATGGGCCTGGATCGCAGTACCCTCGGGCGAAACCTGCGGGTGCTGGAAGCCGAAGGGCTGGTGGCGCTGGCTGAAGGCCGCGACCTGCGCAATCGCCTGGTGCTGCTGACCGAGCAGGGCCACGAGCGTTTGCAGGCCGCCGAGCCAGCCTGGGAAAAAGCCCAGGCAAGCCTGATCGATACCCTGGGTGAGGGGCAGCGTGATGAACTGGTACGTCTGTTAGAGATACTGGCTTGAGCCTTTTTTGATTTAAAGCGGGTATATACCCGTATAACCTTGCGGCGCTGTGGAGAAAACAATAATGACATCGGTATGGCGGACCAGTGGTTGGATTCTCCTGGGAGCGGCGTTGATCCTGGCGCTCTCGCTGGGCGTGCGGCATGGCTTCGGCCTGTTCCTGGCGCCGATGAGCGCGGAATTTGGCTGGGGGCGTGAAGTGTTCGCCTTCGCTATTGCCTTGCAGAACCTGATCTGGGGCCTGGCGCAGCCCTTCGCCGGGGCCCTGGCCGATCGCCTGGGGGCGGCAAAAGTGGTGATGGTCGGCGGTATCCTCTATGCAGTAGGCCTGGTACTGATGGGGATGTCGGATTCGGCGCTGACCCTGTCCTTGAGCGCCGGCCTGCTGATTGGTATTGGCCTTTCCGGTACCTCGTTCTCGGTGATCCTTGGCGTGGTCGGACGTGCCGTGCCGGCTGAAAAGCGCAGCATGGCCATGGGTATTGCCAGTGCCGCAGGCTCGTTCGGCCAGTTCGCCATGCTCCCGGGTACGCTCGGCCTGATTGGCTGGCTGGGCTGGTCGGCAGCGTTGCTGGTGCTGGGCCTGCTGGTGGCGTTCATCGTGCCGCTGGTGGGCTTGCTGAAGGATCGTCCACTGCCCAGCCAGGGTGTCGAACAGAGCCTGGGCCAGGCGCTGCGCGAGGCCTGCTCGCACTCCGGTTTCTGGTTGCTGGCGCTAGGCTTTTTTGTCTGTGGCTTCCAGGTGGTGTTCATCGGCGTGCACCTGCCGGCCTATCTGGTCGACCAGCACCTGCCGGCAACCATCGGCACCACGGTGCTGGCGCTGGTGGGCTTGTTCAATATCGTTGGCACCTACACCGCCGGCTGGCTGGGTGGGCGGATGTCCAAGCCGCGCCTGCTGACCGCGCTGTATCTGTTGCGCGCGGTGGTCATCGTGCTGTTCCTGTGGGCGCCGGTCACCCAGTTCAGTGCCTACCTGTTCGGTATCGCCATGGGCTTGCTGTGGCTGTCGACGGTGCCGCTGACCAATGGCACGGTGGCGACCCTGTTCGGTGTGCGCAACCTGTCGATGCTCGGCGGTATTGTCTTCCTGTTCCACCAACTGGGAGCGTTCCTCGGTGGCTGGCTGGGTGGCGTGGTGTACGACCAGACCGGCAATTACGATCTGGTCTGGCAGATCTCGATCCTGCTCAGCCTGTTGGCGGCGGCACTTAACTGGCCGGTGCGCGAACGCCCTGTAGCGCGACTGCAGGCGCAAGCGGCATGAACCGCTTTGCCCTGCGCGGGCTGCTGGCCCTGGTCGCGTTACTGCTGCTGGCCCTGATCTGGTGGGGCTGGCATGAGGGTGGTCTGGCGTTGATGCAGTTGGGCATGGGCGTGTGCTAAGCGTATTCTGCATGCTATAGGCGGGCTCAAAGGAGAGACGACGATGCGTACACGCTGGATTTTGGTTCCACTGTTCACCCTGATGGCTGCGACGTCAGCGCAGGCCGCAGACTGTCCGGCGCTGCTTGAAAAGCAGGGTAGCCTGCCGGAATTGCGCGGCAAGGAGCAGGTCGACCTGTGTGAGCGTTTTGCCGGCAAGCCGCTGGTAGTGGTCAACACCGCCAGCTACTGTGGCTTCGCCCCGCAGTTCGAGGGGCTTGAAAGCGTCTACAAAACCTATCACGGGCAAGGCCTGGAAATGCTCGGGGTGCCGTCCAACGACTTCAAGCAGGAAGACGCCGACATCGAGAAGACCGCCAAGGTCTGCTACGCCAATTATGGCGTGACCTTCACCATGACCAAGCCGCAGCCGGTGCGTGGCAGCGATGCGACACCGTTGTTCAAGGAGCTGGCCGAGCAGAGCAGCGCACCGAAGTGGAATTTCTACAAGTACGTGGTCGATCGCAAGGGCAAGGTAGTCGCCAGCTTCTCCAGCCTGACCAAGCCGGATGATCCCGAGTTCACCGCTGCTATCGAGAAGGCCATCGCTTCGCAGCCGTAACCTGCGGTTTCAGTGGCCAGGGTGAACGGTCCAGGCCACCAGCTTGAGCACGATCGGGCGTACCACCAGGACGCAGGCAAACGCGACCGGCATGGCCAGTTGATAGGCCTTGAGCACCTTGCTCAGGTAGTGCGCGTCGACGCCGGCGGTGGCGGCGGTGATCACGAAGCACATCAGCAAGGCCATGATCGCCGACATATAGAAGGCGAACACGTAAGGGGTGGCGCGGGCACCAAGTTTGCGGCGGCTACGGGTGGCGTTGCGGGTTGTCATGCGGACTCCTTGCGTGATGTGGAGGGCGCAGCCTAGCAAGCGCAACAGCGGGCCAGGTAGACGGGTTCGGCTTAGGTCTTTATAAAGAGAATCTTACGAATCTCGGACTGATCCGCATGAATCTGCTCGGCTCGATCAAGAGCTTCATCAAGGTTGTCGAAGCCGGGAGCATTGCCGGTGGCGCCAGAACCCTGGGTTTGAGTGCAGCGGCGGTCAGCCAGAACATTGCACGCCTGGAGGCGTACCTCGAGGTCCGGCTGTTATCGCGGACCACTCGGAGCATGGCCTTGACGCCCAGTGGCACGCTTTACTACGAGAAGGTCAAACACATAGAGCGTGACCTTGAGCAGGCGCACCTGGCAGTTACCACACCTGACTGCGAGCCCAAGGGGCGTTTGTGTATCGCCTCGTCTTCGGCATTCGGCCGTCATGTGCTGGCGCCATTGATTCCGGGGTTCAGTGCCCGCTATCCGCAGCTTTCGATTGAACTGGTTACGAATGATCGACGTGTCAATCATGCCCAGGAAGGTGTTGAAGTCAGTATCCGAATCAAGCCGCAGCTGGATGATGGCCTGCTGGCGCGGCGCATTGCCCGGGTGCCGTTCATTTGCTGTGCCTCACCGGACTATCTGGCTCAGGCCGGCTGGCCAGGTGCGCCGGAGCAGCTCAAAGAGCATCGTTGCCTGGTGTTTCGCTACCCGGTGGACGGGCGCTTTCTGCGTTGGGGGTTTGTTCGCGATGGTCTGCGCTTTGATGCCGAGTTTGATGATGTGTTGATCAGCGACGACATCGATGTGCTGACCCAGATGGCCGTCAATCATGGCGGTATTGCACGTCTTGCCGAATTCGTCGCCCGTCCCTATATCGAGCGCGGGCAGCTGGTGGCGCTGTTCGAATACTCACAGCCCAGCCAGGCGTATGCCCAGACCGAGCCAATGGATATCTATCTGTGTGTGGCCGACCGTTTTGCCATGACGCCCAAGGTGCGGGTGTTCATGGAGTATCTGCAGGCGTGTCTGGGCAGTGCCTGGCCGGCGGGCGAACGAGAATGAAAAACCGCCCGAAGGCGGTTTTTTTTACAGCAGGATGAAATCAGAAACGGTAGGTGAGGGAAGCACCGAGACCGTGAGCGCTGTTTTCATACTTGGCGCTGTAGGAGCCTTTGAAGTGGGCAGGGTCGCTCAGCGAGGTGCGCTGATTGATCTTGACGTCTTCTTCCATCAGGTAGGAGTAGGCCACATCGATGGTCATGTCATCGTTCGGGCTCCAGCCAGCACCCAGGCTGAACACCTTGCGGTCGCCAGTCGGAATACGTGGCGAGCGGTTTGCGTTGTTGGTTGGCGCCTGGTCGACACTGAAGCCAGCGCGCAGGGTCCATTCCTTGTTCAGCTTGTAGGCCGCACCGATGGCGTGAGCCCAGGTGTCATGCCAGTTCTGCTCTTCGCTAATCTGGCCAAGGGCTGGTGCCAATGCGCCCGGGACGCCCTCGTTGTTGACGGTGATGGCTTCCAGGCGGCTCCAACGGGTCCAGGTGCTACCGGCGTACAGCGTCCAGTCGGCATTCAGCTCGTGGGTAACCGAGAAGTCGACCGATTCCGGGGTCTTGATTTTCAACGTGGCGTCGAACTTGCTGCCGCTGAACGGGCCGAAGCCGGAGCCGGAAATCTTGGTGTCGCCTTCGAGTTTGTAATCGACCATCGAGTGGTAGGTCAGGCCGACGCGCGTGCTGTCGGTTGCCTGCACCAGGATACCGATGTTGTAACCGATAGCGGTGTCGTCACCGGAGATCTTCACTTTGCCGTCATTGGTGCCTGGAACTGGACTGCGGCGGTTCAGCGCTGCAGATTCCAGGGTACCGTCGATACGGTTGATGGTTGGACCAAAACCGATCGAAACCTTGTCGTTGAAGGCATAGCTGATGGTTGGCTGCAGGGTGACGATCTGGACTTCGCTCTTGCTGCCGAAGTAACGGCCGGCAAAGCCGTTTTCATAGTCGGTGACCAGGCCGAACGGTACATACATACCGATACCGAAAGCCCAGTGTTCATCGATTGGCTTGACGTAGAAGCCCATTGGAACACCGACGGTCGGAACCATGTCGCCGTCGTTGCTGCCGCCAAAGGTGCCACGACCGTCCTTGATGTCGGTTTTGGCAAAAATGGCTGCGCCACCCACGGTGACTTGCTCGCGTTTCAGGCGCGACATACCGGCAGGGTTGCCGAATACGGTGCTGGCATCATCGGCAGAAGAAGAACGACCCGCGAAACCTGTGCCCATGCCGCTGATGCTCTGTTCGTTGAGGGCAAAGCCGCTGGCGAACAGTTGAGTCGAGGCGAGAGTGACGGCGAGGCCGAGAGAGGTTTTGAGCATTACTTTTTTCATTATTAGAACTCCTTGAGATCTCCGGGGCGAAAACTACCAACATTTCGCCCACAGCGCTATAGGCTGTATCGCAGGAGATAGAGCGGTTTTGTAGGACAATCCGACCAGATTGGTGGGAGTTTTCCGAATGTGGAGTTCAGTGACTATCAGCAGGCTTCAAGAGTCACAGGCGCGATGCAGGTTTGCCAGGCGCAGGTGAAATCGCGCAGGCGTCCCTGGGGCTGGAAGGTCTGGCGCCAGATGCGTGCCAGGCCGAGTAGATCGTCGGCAGCGGGGAGTTTAGGGGCTTGTTCTTCAATGAGCATCCAGGCGATGGCGGTGGCGTAACGCAGGTTGACCGTCAGTTCCAGGTGCGGGCCGCTGAGGAACGCATGCTGGCTGGCCAGGCCGCGGACCAGGCTGGCCAGTTCCGGGTCGCGGGCCAGAAACTGGTCCCAGATGCTTTGGTGGCGGAGTTCGCCGATACGGTAGAGGCCGTGGCCGCGGCGATCATGCAGGGCTGAGCCGAGTGCTGACTGGCTGGCGGCAATGCCTAGTAATAGAGCTTCAGCGCTTGGGCTGTGACGGCCCAGGTAGATCAGAGTCGGGCGGATGACAAACTGGCTCAACTCGCTCGCGGCGATACCCATAATGCCCTCGAACTTGAATTTGGCCGGCGGACGCTGGAGCTTGGCAGCTGGAGAGTCGGTCAGGCCCGCCGGAAGCGGCCTATGCCGCTTGAGTTGAAGTGTAGTGTCATATTCGCGGTGTAAAGGTCTGTTTTTAAAACATTTGCAGCTTTTGGTTATAAATCATATGCCGTGGGGTGATTAGGGCTGGATGCCGGAGAGGGGCTTGCTGTGGGAGCGGGCTTGCCCCGCGATGCGATGTGTCTGACAGTCCGCAATCGCTGGGCTAGCCCGTTCCTACTGAGGTGGCGCGCATAAAAAAGCCCCGCGAGAGGGCGGGGCTTGAGCTGTTGCAGCGTAGCGGGGTCAGGCAACCAGGGCCTGACGGGTGCGCTCGATGACCGCTTGCAGCGGCTCGGACTGGCTGTACTGCTCGGGGTACAGGCGCTCGCTGTGGCGGGCAATGCCGTGCTCGTTGACCAGGGTGAAGCTGAAGCCGCCTTTGCGCGACGCCAGGATCAAGCAGTTCAATGGGGCAAATGCCTGGGAAAGGGTGCGAATCGCAGCCTGAGTATGGATAGAGTGAGTCATAGTTATTAGATGTTCCTGCAATAGACACGGTTTCGATCCGTGCACACTTAAAACGTTCCAGTAACGCCGGGATTTAGTCCGGGCGAAGAACCTGACTGGAACAGGGCAGCCAGTTTTGGGCGCATTTATCATGTGGCGCTGGGGCTGACTGGTAGGTACGTCAGAGGGCAGGCAGCACACCGGGTCGAGGTTCTATGCCACGGGGTGAAGATCCTGATCAATCTGCAGGTTGGTTCGGTCAGAGTAAGAAGTGATTTACCTGGGAACCATCAAGTGGGCCGGTCCTTGTTTCAACAGGCGCTGGTCCAAGGTGGGCAGGGCGCTGTAAGGACTGCTTTGGCCAGAATTGACTTTCAGCTTGGTACTAACGGTCGCAAGACTACAGCAATGGCCGGGTCTTGACAAGGGTTGATGGCTTTTCATCAGAGGAGCCGACCAGTATCTCGCGTTTTTTGCCATCTGTGAAGACCTGGCAGAAGGGCGCAGAGGCAGGGAACTTGCCAAATTCGTGCAGCGAACTGCCTTCCTTTGGGGCGGTTGTGCACACTTGGCGCAATCGATGTTACAGCGCTGCAACAGCACCTGATGGGCCCGCCAATGACTTGACCGTAAGCTTAAGTCAATGAAAAAAAACACTTATTTTAGCTGGTGAAAAAATCGACAGTTTGAGCCAAAGCCCCATTTCATGGGGGTTTGCGGGGTCCTGGAGGGGGTTGTCCACCGAGTTATCCACAGCTTCTGTGGATTGTCCCGAGCGCTTGCTCTAGGACGGGCGTGCCAGCTTTTTCCGATGTGTCCGACAATCAGAGCGTGGACTTCTGTCAGAAGAAAATTCCGCAACCGGCGTCAATAAATAAACACAGAAATATTTTGAAAAAAGTATCGAAAGGGCTCGGGCCATTGTCGGAAAAATGGAGTAGAGTGGCGCGCCTCTCGAGTTGCCTTCGCTGTTGGTTATGAAGTTTCGCGCCAGAATCCCCGCCATTTCTTCCGCTCCACCGCCCTTGCCAGAGCCCCAGCGCTTCACCTTGAAGGTCGCTTTGTGGCTGCTCGACAATCCGCGCCTGGGTGACAACCCCAACGTCAAGCATTTTGCCGGGCGCTTGCTCAAGCAACCTGCACGTCAGGGCGTGGTGGTCGCGCAAAGCCGTCTGGGGCAGATGCTCTGTCGTGATTGCGGCAATGCCCGCGATCGGCGTATCGGCCACGACCTGCTGCGTCAGGCCGCGCGTGCCGGGGACCGGCGTGCCCAGCTCGAATACGGCCGCTTGTGTGCTCAGGCGCAGATCAACGAACCCGAGCAAGCGCGTTACTGGCTGGAGCTGGCGGCGTCCCAAGGCTCCCAGGAAGCCCGGCGTTTGCTCAAACAGCTGCCAGACGCTTGACTGCAGTACAGCGGCAAGGCTGATAAGCTCAGCCGTTGATTTCAGCTGGGGGTATTCGGGTGGTAATGGCGTTGGATCTGACCAGCATTGTGCTGGGTATCATGGTGGCCGCAGTGCCGAGCCTGGGATGGGTATTTGCCCAGCAACGGCGGCAGGCCGCCCGTGAAGCGCAGGCGGCCTTGTTCGAGGAGCGTCTGGGTAGCGCGCAGATGGCCCAGGAAGGCTTGCTCGCCCAGCTCGACGCCAGTCGCGACGAAATCAGTGACCTGAGCCAGGCCAATGCGGCCAAGCAGGCGACGCTGGCCGCGCAGGCCCGTGAGCTGGAGTTGCTGCAGATCGACCGTGACAACGCCCGTGACGCTGCCCATGCCTGGCAGATCGAACGCAGCGCCCGCGAGGCCGAATTACGCCGTCTGGATGCCCACAGCGCGGCCCTGAGCGCCGAGCTGCGTGAACAGCAGGAAAGCCATCAGCAGCGCCTTGACGATCTTCAGGGCTCTCGGGATGAGCTGCGCGCCCAGTTCGCGGAAATGGCGACCAAGATTTTTGACGAGCGTGAGCAACGCTTTGCCCAGACCAGCCAGCAACACCTGGGGCAATTGCTCGACCCGCTCAAGGAGCGCATCCAAGCGTTCGAAAAGCGGGTTGAAGACAGCTACCAGCAGGAAGCCCGCGAGCGCTTCTCCCTGGCCAAGGAGCTGGAGCGCCTGCAGCAACTCAACCTGCGCCTGAGCGATGAGGCCACCAACCTGACCCAGGCGCTCAAGGGCCAGAAGACCCAGGGTAACTGGGGCGAGCTGATCCTCGAGCGGGTGCTGGAGCACGCGGGGCTGGAAAAGGGCCGCGAATACCAGACCCAGGTCAGCCTCAAAAGTGCTGACGGCGAGCGCTTTCAGCCGGATGTGCTGATCATGTTGCCGGGTGACAAGCAGGTGGTGGTCGACTCCAAGGTCAGCCTGACCGCTTATCAGCAGTATGTTGCCGCTGACGACAGCGAGATCGCCCAGGCGGCGCTCAAGCAGCACGTGCTGTCGTTGCGCAACCATGTCAAAGGATTGTCGGGCAAGGATTACAACCGCCTGGAAGGCTTGCACAGCCTGGATTTCGTCCTGCTCTTCGTGCCGATCGAGGCGGCGTTTTCCGCAGCGCTGCAGGCTGAGCCGAACCTGTTCCAGGAAGCCTTCGACCGGCTGATCGTCATCGTCAGCCCAACCACCTTGCTGGCGACCCTGAGGGTGATCGACAGCCTGTGGAAGCAAGAACGCCAGAGCCAGAATGCCCGGGAAATCGCCGAGCGTGCGGGCTGGCTGTACGACAAGTTCGTGTTGTTCATCCAGGACCTGGACGAGCTGGGCAATCGCCTGCAGCAGGTGGATAAAGCTTACAGCGCCGCGCGCAACAAACTCTGTGAGGGCCGCGGCAACCTGATCAGCCGTAGCGAACAGCTCAAGTTGCTCGGGGCCCGCGCCAGCAAGAGCCTGCCGGCCGACTTGCTGGAACGGGCCATGAGCGAAGGCGACCCGCTGGCCGCCAGCGCCCTTACTGGACCAGGCTCAGATGCCGATTGAGCAGGGCGCGCAAGGCCGCCGGCTTGACCGGCTTGGCCAGGTAGTCGAGGCCGGCGGCATGCACCTGGCCGACCGTCTCGCTGCGCCCATCGGCGCTGATCACCACGCCAGGCACCGGTTCGCCCAGGCGCGTGCGTAGCCAGGCCATCAGTTCGGTACCGGTTTCGCCATCGTCCAGGTGGTAGTCGACCAATGCCAGGTGCGGACGCATACCCTTGTTCAACAGGGCATCGCACTCCTCACGGTTGCGCGCGGTCCAGACCTGGCAACCCCAGCGGCTGAGCAGGCTGTTCATGCCGACCAGAATGCTGTCTTCGTTGTCGACGCACAGTACCTGCATCCCTGCCAGTGGCTGCCCGGCTTGCTCGGCCGGGGTGACGACGGCCACAGCCGGCGTCGTGGCCAGTGGCACGCTGACGCGGAACACGCTGCCTTTGCCGGGCCAGGAGCGCACTTCCAGGGAATGGCCGAGCACCCGGCACAGGCCGTCGGCGATCGCCAGGCCCAGGCCCAGGCCTTTTTCGGCGCGGGTCTGGTGGCTGTCCAGGCGTTTGAACTCTTCGAAGATCACTTGCAGCTTGTCGTCGGCAATGCCCGGGCCGCGGTCCCAGACTTCCAGCCACAGCTTGCCGTTGTTGCGGCGTACGCCCAGAAGGATCGGGCTCTTGCCGTAACGGAAGGCGTTGGTCAGGAAGTTCTGCAGGATCCGCCGCAGCAGTTTCATGTCGCTGTGCACCCGCAGGCGGCTGCCGCGCAGGCGGAAATCCAGGCCCTGTTGCTGGGCCAGCACCTTGAATTCGGCGCCGAGGGTGTCGAACAGCTCGTTGAGGGCGAAGGGTTTCGGGTCGGGAGTAATCTTGCCGTTTTCCAGGCGCGAGATATCGAGCAGGTCGCTGATCAGCTCCTCGGCCGAACGCAGTGAGCTGTCCATGTGCTGGACCAGTTGCTGGGCGTCTGCCGACAGTCCGTCGCCCTGGTGGGAGAGGGCGGCAGAGAACAGTCGGGCAGCGTTCAGCGGTTGCATCAGGTCGTGGCTGACAGCGGCCAGGAAGCGGGTCTTGGACTGGTTGGCGGCCTCGGCATGGCTTTTCGCTTCGGTCAGCGCCTGGTTCAGTTGCGACAGCTCCTGGGTACGTTCGGCGACCCGTTGTTCAAGGCCTTCGTTGGAGTCCTTGAGGGCTTGTTCGGCTTCGCGGAACGGGGTGATGTCGGTAAAACTCATGACGAAACCGCCGCCAGGCATCGGGTTACCGATCAGTTCGATGACCCGGCCGTTGGGGAACAGTCGCTCGGAGGTATGCGCACGGCCTTGGCGCATCCAGTGCAGGCGGCGGGCCACATGCACCTGGGCTTCGCCGGGGCCGCACAGACCGCGTTCGGCGTTGTAGCGGATGATGTCGGCAATCGGCCGGCCGACGCTGATCAGGCCGTCGGGGTAGTTGAACAGTTCCAGGTAGCGGCGGTTCCAGGCCACCAGCAGCAGGTTCTGGTCGACCACGCTGATGCCCTGGCTGATGTTCTCGATCGCGCCTTGCAGCAGGGCACGGTTGAACTGCAGCACTTCCGAGGCTTCGTCGGCGATGCGCACCACGTCCTCAAGCTGCATGTCGCGGCCTTCGATGGCCGCCTTGACCACGGCACGGGTCGAGGAGGTGCCGAGCACACCGGCCAGCAGGCGCTCTGTGTGCTCGATCCAGTCACCGTCGGCGTTCTGGTTGGGGTTGAAGCCCTTGCCCTGGCGGTAGGCGAAGCGGATGAAACTTTGCCGCGCGCGTTCTTCACCGACAAAGCGTGCCGCCAGTTCAAGCAAGTCGGCGATTTGCACGGCCAGCAAGGAGCGGCTGTTGGGGCGGGCGCTGGTTTGCTGGCCGATGAAGCGGCCGGCCTGCCAGTGCTCGGACACGCGGGTGCGCGAAAGGATCGAGACCCAGGCGAAGAGGGTGAAGTTGCCCGCCAGCGACAGCACAACGCCCTGGGTCAGCGGGGTGATCGGCAGGTTCAGCGGGTTGCCGTGCAGCCAGGCCAATCCTGGGAACAGCTCCAGCGACCAGCCCACACTGTGGGCGGCAATAGGCAGGACCAGGGTGTAGAACCAGAGGAAGATCCCCGCCGCAAGACCTGCGAATACCCCGCGACGGTTGGCCTGTTTCCAGTACAGGGCGCCGAGCATGGCCGGTGCCAGTTGTGTCACCGCGGCAAAGGCAACCTGGCCGATGGTCGCCAGGCTTGCGGTAGAGCCCAGCAGCCGATAGCTGACATAGGCCAGCAGGAGGATGACGACGATTGTCACCCGGCGTACCGAGAGCATCCAGTGGCGGAACACTTCGAAGGGGCGCTCGGCGTTGTTGCGGCGCAGCAACCAGGGCAGCAGCATGTCGTTGGAGACCATGGTCGACAGCGCCACTGCTTCGACGATCACCATACCGGTGGCGGCCGAGGCGCCGCCGATGAACGCCAGCAATGCCAGTGCCGGATGCGCTTCGGCCAGCGGCAGGCTGATGACGTAAGAGTCGGGAATCACACCCGGCAGCAACATTTGTCCGGCCAGGGCAATCGGCACCACGAACAGCGCGGCGAGGATCAGGTAAGTCGGGAATACCCAGCGGGCCAGGCGCAGATCCTGCGGCTCGATGTTCTCGACCACGGTGACATGGAACTGCCGTGGCAGGCAGATGATCGCCATCATCGCCACGCCGGTCTGGACGATCATTGACGGCCAATTGATGGTCTCGTTCCAGAAACCTTCCAGGCGCGGGGCCAGTTGTGCCTTGCTGAACAGGTCTTCGAAGCCGTTGAACAGGCCGAAGGTGACGAAGGCACCGACGGCAAGGAATGCCAGGAGTTTGACCAGCGATTCAAAGGCAATCGCCAGGACCATGCCGCGGTGGTGTTCGGTGACATCCAGGCTGCGGGTACCGAAGACGATGGAGAACAACGCCAGCACCAGTGACACCACCAGCGCGGTGTCCTGCACGCGGCTGCCGGTGGCGTCGGCACTGGCGCCGATCAACAGGTTGACGCCGAGTACGATGCCTTTGAGCTGCAAGGCGATATAAGGCAGGACGCCGACCAGGCAGATCAGCGCCACCACCACCGCCAGGGACTGGGATTTACCGTAGCGGGCGGCGATGAAGTCGGCGATCGAGGTGATGTTTTCCTGCTTGCTGATCAGCACCATCTTCTGCAGCACCCAGGGTGCGAACAGCAGTAACAGCACCGGGCCGAGGTAGATCGGCAGGAACGCCCAGAGCTGTTCGGCCGCCTGGCCGACGGCGCCAAAGAAGGTCCAGCTGGTGCAGTACACCGCCAGCGACAGGCTGTACACCCAGGCACGCAGGCGCGGTGGCAGCGGCGTTTTGCGGCGGTCGCCATAGAATGCGATAGCGAACATGATGGCCATATAGGCCAGGGCGACCACGGCGATCAGCCCACTGGACAGCGACATGACTACTCCGAAACAAAAACAGCCGTCAGTGTAACGGCGAACCTCGATCAATCAGTCTGGCACGCCGCTGGCGCTTCGTCAGCGCCGACCATGGTAGCAGTGGCAGAGCGTCGCAGGTCAGCGCCGAGCCCCCAGGTAATAGAACAGCGCCGCCAGCAGCACCGAGCCAATCAATAGATAGAAGGTGGCCACCGGCACCAGGTGGGCGAGGGCAAAGCCGCAGATCACCGGCCCCAGCGCTGCCCCGAGGTTGGACAGGTTCTGCGCGCCGTAATACACCCCGCGCAGATGCTCGGGGGCGATGCTGTCGATGAACATGTACTCGGCCGGAATGACGATGATCTCGCCGAGGGTGAACACCAGCATCGCCAGGCACCAGACCAGCAGCGACTGGGCCAGGGAGAACCCCAGCAGGCCAGCCAGGAACAGCGCCATGCCGGCCAGCAGCCAGGGCATCAGCTGGCGGCTGTTGATGCGCCGCCCGATCACATACTGCAAGGCGATGACGGTGATGGCGTTGGTGGCTACCAGGTAACTGATATACCGCGCAGCCTCGCTGGCATTGGTGGTCACTACCAGGTACTGCGACAGGTAAGCGGTGAACTGACCGAAGACCACGGCACTGAGTGCGCCGCCGAGGGTGAAGCAGACCAACCGGCGATCCTTGAGCAGTTGTCCGCCCACGCTGAGAAACCCGGCCTGCGGGCTGCCGTCCAGTTGCGCCCGCGCCGAGCGCTCGCCCCAACGCCGGTAGCACAGACACATGGCCAGCCCCAACGCCGCTGAAACCAGAAAGGGCAGGTGATTGTCGAGCATGATCAGCGCCACACCGACAAAGGGTCCGACGGCGTAGGCGACGTTGCTCAAGGTGTACTTGATCGAGAACACCTCGGAGCGTTCTTCCAGCGGCAGCAGGGCGCAAAACCCGGCCTTGGCGGCAATGTCGACCACCGCCAGCGCCAGGTTGATCACCACCAGGCTGGTGAAGAACAGGCTCAGTTCACGGCTGACGATGGCGGTAACGAAGGCTATGGCGAACACCAGGGTAGAGACGATGATCACCGTGTAACTGCGCAGAGTATCGATCAGGTAGCCGCCGTACAGGCTCAGCAGCGAGGCGACGATCAGCGCGCCGCCAATCATCAGGCCGATGCCACTGACATCCAGGGCGAAGTTTTCCGCGAGGTAGACCACCAGGTAGGGCAGGGTGATCGCCCGCGCCAGGGTCAAGACAAAAGTGGTGGTCAGCAGCAGGCGCACTTGCGGGTTGTAGCGTCTTACGGCTTCGAGCATGGCACGTCCTTGTTGTTATTGCGTTGGGGGCCGTCAGCAGCCAAGCATACGCCTGGGCGGGAAGGGGTGGATAGGGCTGGATCCATATCTACAAAATAGATAACAGATAGAGAAAATACCCGTTATATGGATATTTGTTACGGGCATAAGATGGTCTCACGTCACCGGACTACAGGAGACTCCGACCATGCCATGCCTGCAACAGACTGCTTCACCCTTGCGCCCGTTGCGCCATCTGGCTCACCCGCGTGAAGTCATCCGCCAGTTCACCCCCAACTGGTTCGCCGCGACCATGGGCACCGGGGTCTTGGCCCTGGCCCTGATGCAGATCGGCATCGACAGCCTGCATGGAACGGCAGAAGCCTTGTGGTGGCTGACCATTGCCCTGTTCATCCTGTTCAGCGTGTTGTATGCCGCGCGCTGGCTGATGTTCTTCGATGAAGCGCGGCAGATTTTTGCCCACTCCACGGTATCGATGTTCTTCGGCACCATCCCCATGGGGCTGGCCACCATCCTCAACGGTTGCTTGCTGTTTGGCGTCAATCGCTGGGGTGAAGGCATCGTGCCCTGGGTCGAGGCTATGTGGTGGTTCGATGTGGGGCTGGCGCTGCTCTGCGGCGTGGCCATTCCTTACCTGATGTTCACCCGCCAGGAGCACAGTATCGACCAGATGACGGCGGTGTGGCTGTTGCCGGTGGTTGCCGCTGAGGTCGCCGCCGCCAGTGGTGGCCAGCTGGCGCCGCACCTGGTGGATGCCCACAGTCAATTTCTGGTGCTGATTACCAGCTATGTATTGTGGGCGGTGTCGCTGCCGGTGGCGTTCAGCATCCTGACCATCCTTATGCTGCGCATGGCCTTGCATAAACTGCCCCACGCCAACATGGCCGCTTCCAGCTGGCTGGCGCTGGGCCCGATCGGCACCGGTGCGTTGGGCATGTTGCTGCTGGGCGCCGACGCCCCGGCGATTTTCGCTGCCAACGGCTTTGGTGACCTGGGTGAAATCGCTCGCGGTCTGGGGCTGGTTGCCGGGATTGTGCTGTGGGGGGCGGGGCTGTGGTGGTTGCTCACCGCAGTGCTGATCACCCTGCGTTACATGCGCCATGGCATGCCGTTCAACCTGGGCTGGTGGGGCTTCACCTTTCCGCTGGGGGTCTACACCCTGGCCACCCTCAAGCTCGGTGCCTGGCTGGGCTTGGCCTTCTTCCAGCACATGGGCCTGGTGCTGGTGGTGGCGCTGGCCGGTCTGTGGATGATGGTCGCCAGCCTCACCCTGCGCGGGGCCTGGCGCGGTGAACTGTTCGTCTCGCCATGCATTGCCGGGTTACACAAGTAGATTGCATTTACCTGGGTGATTGTGGCTTTGTCCGCTCTGCGTGCCTCCAATGACAAAGCCCCACTCAGGTACACGGACGATGAGTCAAGCCTCGCAGTTCAGCCTTCTAGGCAAACGACGGTTCCTGCCGTTCTTCATTACCCAGTCGCTGGGAGCGTTCAACGACAACCTGTTCAAGCAGTCGTTGATCCTGGCGATTCTCTACAAACTGGCCATCGACGGTGACCGCTCGATCTGGATCAACCTCTGTGCCTTGCTGTTCATTCTGCCGTTCTTCCTGTTTTCCGCACTGGCCGGACAGTTCGGTGAGAAGTACCCCAAGGATGCGCTGATCCGCCTGATCAAACTGGCCGAAATTGGCATCATGGCCATCGGCGCCATCGGCTTTCTGACCAACCATCTGGCGCTGATGCTGCTGGCACTGTTTGCCATGGGCACCCATTCGGCGCTGTTCGGCCCGGTCAAGTACTCGATCCTGCCCCAGGCCCTGCATGAGCAGGAGCTGGTCGGCGGTAACGGCCTGGTCGAGATGGGCACCTTCCTGGCCATTCTGGCCGGTACCATTGGCGCCGGGGTGATGATGTCCAGCACGCACTATGCGCCGGTGGTGGCCTGTGCGGTGGTTCTGGTCGCTGCGCTGGGTTATCTGTCTAGCCAATGGATTCCGCGGGCGAGTGCGGCGTCGCCGCAGATGAAGCTGGAGTGGAACATCTTCACCCAGTCCTGGGCGACCTTGCGCCTGGGGCTGGGGCAGACTCCGGCCGTGTCGCGTTCGATTGTCGGCAACTCCTGGTTCTGGTTCGTCGGCGCCATTTACCTCACGCAGATTCCGGCCTATGCCAAGGATTGGCTGCACGGCGACGAGACCGTAGTCACACTGGTGCTGACCTTGTTTTCGGTGGGCATCGCCCTGGGCTCCCTGCTGTGTGAGCGCCTCAGCGGCCACAAGGTGGAAATCGGCCTGGTGCCGTTCGGCTCGTTTGGTCTGACCCTGTTCGGTTTGCTCTGGTGGTGGCACTCGGGGGATGTGCCGGCAGCGGCGACGCCACACGACTGGCTGGCGTTGCTGGGCATGTCCGAAGCCTGGTGGGTGTTGCTGGCGATTGTCGGCCTCGGCGTTTTTGGCGGCTTTTATATCGTGCCGCTGTATGCGCTGATCCAGTCGCGTACGCCTGAACAAGAGCGTTCGCGGGTGATTGCCGCCAACAACATTCTCAACGCGCTGTTCATGGTGGTGTCGGCGATTGTCACCATCGTGCTGTTGACCCTGGTTGAGCTGACCATCCCGCAGTTGTTCCTGGTGGTGTCGCTGCTGAACATCGGCGTCAACGCCTACATCTTCAGGATCGTGCCCGAGTTCACCATGCGCTTCATGATCTGGTTGCTCAGCCACTCCATGTACCGGGTCGAGCACCGCGACCTGCAGCAGATTCCGGAGGAGGGTGCGGCGTTGCTGGTGTGCAACCATGTGTCGTTCGTCGATGCCCTGCTGATTGGCGGAGCGGTGCGTCGGCCGATTCGCTTTGTCATGTACTACAAGATCTACCAGTTGCCGGTGCTCAACTTTGTCTTCCGCACCGCCGGTGCCATTCCCATTGCCGGACGCAATGAAGACCCCGAGACCTATGAGCGGGCATTCAAGCAGATTGCTGCCTACCTGGCCGATGGCGAGCTGGTGTGCATCTTCCCCGAGGGCAAGCTGACCACCGACGGTGAGATCGATGAGTTCAAGGGTGGCCTGAGCCGGATCATCGAGCAGACCCCGGTGCCGGTGATTCCCCTGGCGTTGCAGGGTTTGTGGGGGAGTTTCTTCAGCCGCGACCCGGCCAAGGGCTTCTTTCGCCGTTTGTGGTCGCGGGTAACCTTGGTGGCCGGATCCGCCATCCCGGTAGAGGCGGCGCAACCGGCGTTGTTGCGTGAGCGGGTCAGCCAGTTGCGTGGCAACCTGCGCTGACCGCACAGGGCAAGGTCAGCTGGCGCTGACCTTGAGGCCGATCAGGCCGGTGATGATCAAAGCGACGCTGGCCAGGCGCACCAGCGCCATGGATTCGCCGAACAGGATGATACCGGCGATCACCGTGCCAACGGCGCCGACACCGGTCCAGATCGCATAGGCGGTGCCCAGCGGCAGCTCTTTCATGGCCAGGCCCAGCAGGCCGAGGCTGATAGCCATGGCGGCGATGGTCAGGACAGTGGGCAGCGGGCGGGTGAAGCCGTCGGTGTATTTGAGGCCGACGGCCCAGCCTACTTCGAACAGGCCGGCAAAAAACAGGATGATCCAGGACATGCAGCATCTCTAGCAGTGGATGGGGCCGTCCCCGAAACGTTCACGCAGTGCGTCGTGAGGCCGTCCTCACCGTGGGCAATATGGTGCCCATGTTGAACTATCGGGGCAAGCTGGGAGGTCACAAGTCCTGGATCAGCCTTCGTCACGCAGGGAGGTGATGCGATCAAAAATGATAGACACCCACTTTATGGATGCGCACTAAAAACTTGCTGTCAGCACCACCCTTCAAAACCACACAGTGTTCGCCCTGAGCAGTCCACTTTCTGCCACCTCTTGTAGAGACCGATATATGTGCTTCGGGTGTAGATCTAGGAATCAGCTCCTCGCCATCCTGTCGGGTAACCCGCCAATGTCTTGCTGATTTAGAATAGAAGCCTAAATAATCATTGTTGCTGATATCTAATGTGCTGCCGTTCTTGCTGCCGCCTTTGGTGTATTCCTTGATGATGTATATAGCTTCGCCGTTTTCCTCATAGCAGCCAAACCACAGGGTGGTTGGTAGCACGGGATGGCCTTTGATCTGGGCATCCAGAATTTGCAGCCAGCCACCGTCGTTGATCCGCACAGGGCGGCGTATACCACCGTCCTCCAGGTACACGTCGGCGGTAAATGATTTTGACGTGTCAAGTTTTGAATCATCCATCGTCTTTCTCCTGATTGTTGCTGAGTGCTTAAGCCGGGTCGGGTCTTGTTACGCTGTCAAAGTAATCAGCTGCTGTATTGCAATACAGGCTGAAACTTTTCCAGCGAGCACGCGGCATCGCTCCCGGCTTGTAATGAATCAAGCGAGATGGCAATGAGGAGGAAAAAGGTTTGATGCTGCCGATTTTGCGGTTTGCGAGTTTGCCGGTTTTATCGCGGGGCAAGCCCGCTCCCACAGGTTATTTGCAGGAGCGGGCTTGCCTTGCGATCAGGCTCAGACCCCTTGCGGAATCTCTTCGCCACCCAGTGCTTCGAATAGCGCCGGCAGGAACTCGCCGAAGGTCAGCATCATCAGGGTAAAGCTGGCATCGAGTTGGCCCAGGGCTTCGTCGCCACCGTCTTCTTCGGCCTGGTCCTGCAGCAGTTCTTCAAAACGCAGGCGCTTGATGACCATCTTGTCGTCGAGCACGAACGACAGTTTGTCCTGCCAGGCCAGCGACAGCTGGGTCACGATCTTGCCGGTACCCAGGTGCAGCTGGATCTCGTCGCTGGTCAGGTCCTGGCGTTTGCAGCGCACGATGCCGCCGTCTTCATGGGTGTCACGCAGTTCGCATTCGTCCAGTACATAGAAGTCAGGCGCAGCTTGCTGGGTCTTGACCCAGTCGGTCATGGTCGCGCTCGGGGCGATCTTCACGGTCACCGGACGTACCGGCAACGAACCCATCACTTCCCGCAGGGTCGAGAGCAAGTCTTCGGCGCGTTTGGCGCTGGCCGAGTTGACCAGGATCAGGCCCTGCTTGGGAGCGATGGCAGCGAAGATCATCGAGCGACGGATAAAGGCGCGCGGCAGGAACGCCTGGATGATCTCGTCCTTGATCTGATCGCGCTCCTTCTTATAGACCTTGCGCATCTGTTCGGCTTCGATCTCGTCGATCTTCTCTTTAACGGCATCACGCACCACGCTGCCGGGCAGGATGCGTTCTTCTTTACGGGCGGCGATCAGCAGGAAGTCACCGCTGACGTGAACCAAAGGTGCATCTTCACCTTTGCCGAACGGCGCGACGAAACCGTAAGTGGTCAACTCCTGGCTGGCGCAGGGGCGCGCCGGCTTGCTGGCCAGAGCGGTTTCCAGTGCTTCGGGATCGAACGGGACATCCTGGGTCAGGCGATAGGTCAGCAGGTTTTTGAACCACATGGGGTGAATCTCTCCTCAACACATAAGGAGGGCATTATTCTCCGAGCGGACGCTTCAGGCCAAGTCCGCTAAGTCTTTGGAACGCCTGAAAAATTTTTTTAAAAAAGTGCTTGCCAGAGTGTTCGGTGCTCCGTAGAATGCGCGCCACACCGAGACGAAAGGGTGATTAGCTCAGCCGGGAGAGCATCTGCCTTACAAGCAGAGGGTCGGCGGTTCGATCCCGTCATCACCCACCACTTCTCAGTGTATCGCGCAGCGGTAGTTCAGTCGGTTAGAATACCGGCCTGTCACGCCGGGGGTCGCGGGTTCGAGTCCCGTCCGCTGCGCCATATTTAGCTTCCAGGGCCCACTGAACACCCGGAAGCAACAAAGAAAGCGACCTTAGGGTCGCTTTTTTTGTTTCTGGATTTCGCCCAGAATTCACCAGCACGCTGGTACGTCGCTGCTTTCTCCGTGCCAGCCCCTACTGAGCAAGAGATCAATCATGCAGGATGCACGCACTTCCCCGGCGCCTTTGCTGGGTATCGACCTGGGTACCACCAACAGCCTGGTGGCTGTCTGGCGCGAGGGCCAGGCGCAACTAATCCCCAACGCCCTCGGCGATGTCCTCACCCCTTCGGTTGTCAGCCTCGATGACGACGGCAGCATTCTGGTCGGCGCGCCAGCACGTGCCCGGCTGACGACTCATCCTGAGCGTACCGTCGGCGCCTTCAAGCGCTTCATGGGCAGTGACAAAAAACTTGAGCTTGGTGATCAGTCGTTCAGCCCGGAGGAACTCTCGGCGTTGGTGCTCGGTGCCTTGAAAGCCGATGCCGAAGCCTTCCTGGGCTGCCCGGTGAGCGAGGCGGTTATTTCGGTGCCAGCGTATTTCAGCGACGAACAACGCAAGCGCACCAGCTTCGCCGCCGAACTCGCCGGTTTGAGCGTGCAACGCCTGATCAACGAGCCGACAGCCGCAGCCATGGCTTACGGCCTGCATGAAAAGAAGTTTGAGCGCACGCTGATCTTCGATCTCGGCGGCGGTACCTTTGACGTCACGGTGCTGGAGTACGCCCTGCCGCTGATCGAGGTGCATGCATCGACCGGTGACAACTTCCTCGGCGGTGAAGACTTCACCGCGGCGTTGCTGCAAGCCTGTTTGCAGGACTGGCAACTCAAAGCGTCGGCAGTGGCGCCGCAAACCCTGGCCAGCCTTGCCGATGCCATCGAGCAACTCAAGTGCAAACTGAGTGAGGGTGAGCAACACCTGAGCTGTGAGGTTGCCGGTGAAACCCGCCAATGGTCACTGGACGAAGCCCGCGCGCTGAAGATCTGGACCGGGCTGCTGGCGCGTATCCGGGCACCGATCGAGCAGGCGTTGCGCGACGCCCGGGTGAGCCCCAAGGACCTCGACAGCCTGGTGCTGGTGGGCGGCGCCACGCGTATGCCGGCCGTGCAACAGATGGTCGCCACCCTGTTCGGTCGCCTGCCATACCGGCACCTGGACCCGGACACCATCGTCGCGCTCGGGGCCGCCACCCAGGCGGCATGCAAGGCCCGCGACGAGGCCATTGAAGAGCTGATCCTCACGGATGTCTGTCCGTATACGCTGGGGATCAGTGCCGCGCGCAGCGAAGAAGTCAGCGGTGTGTTTGCGCCGATCATCGAACGCAACACGGTGATCCCGACGTCCAGGGTCAAGCGCTTCAGCAGTACCCATGCCGAGCAGAAAATGATCCGGATCGAGGTGTACCAGGGGGAGCGGCCCTGGGTGCGTGACAATATCTTTATCGACGCCTTCGATATTCCGCTCACGCCCAATGGCAGCATCCAGAGCCTGGATGTGCGCTTCAGCTATGACATCAACGGCCTGCTGGAAGTTGACGTGACCCTGCTCGACACTGGCAAGCAGCATAGTCACAGCATCGACCGCAGCCCCACCGGGCTTGATCAACAGGCGCGCCAGGCCAGCCATGCGCGGCTCGCGGGGCTGAAAATCCACCCACGCGATGCGTTGCCCAACCGCACCCTGCTGGCCCGTCTGGAGCGGGCCTGGATGCAGAGCCTGGGGGATGACCGCGAACGGATCGGCAGCTGGCTGGACGATTTTTCCAGCGCCTTGGCCAGCCAGCAACCTGAACAGATCAGCCGTCAGCGCCAGCGCCTCAGCGAGGCGCTGGAGCAGCTGCGGTTCTAACCGTTCAAGCGCCGCAAAGCCGCTTGCAGGCCCGCCTGCAGGTTGTTTTGCGCGGCGTTCACCGGTGGCAGACCGTAGCGGTTGGGCAGCGGTTCACCCGGCAGGATCAGCAGCACCAGCGGCAGAAACGGCAGGAACGGCAGCAGCGCCGCGAACAGGATCAGCGTCGGGATGCCTCGGCCGATATCGTGCAAACGGCGCAGGCTGGCGCTGCCCAACAGGCCGACGAACAACAGGGCGAAGAGGATCTGTAACGGCATGCTCCCGGCCATCAGGATCAACAGCGGCCCGAGGATGATGCTGCCGACCACCTGCACGCCATAGGCCTTGCGACTCAGGCGGCTACCCAGTTTCCAGATATGCGAGGCTGGCACTGCCTGGTTGCTGGAATTGGCCGGCAACAAGCGTTCGGACCAGGACAGCAACGCCGTCATTGCAGCGCGAATCCCGGTGTCCATGCCCGGGAAGTCTTTGGCGCGCTGCAGCTCCTTGAGCACTTTGACCCTCGGCACACCGGCGCGACCGTAGCGCGCCAGGTTCTTCAGGGCGTCGAGCGCGGTATAGAACAACGTACTGTTGAGCAAATAATCTTCTTCGAGCACTTTGCTTGGCGGGCGTACCGGCTCGCCCTTGATCAGCCCGTCGCGAAACGGTTCGAACCAGTCCTGCGCGCAGGTCAGGTTGGCGATCTGTTGCAACACTTCGCGGTGCTGCTCGGCGTTCAGGCTTGGGTCGTGATACAGCACGGCGCAGAGCAGCATCAAACCGAGCATGTCGTCTTCGAAGGCGCCCGGATCACGCTCAAGGCAGGCAAAGAGCTGCAGGTTGCTGGGCAACCTGGTGCTGTCCAGCACCTGTTGCACGCTGAGCAGGCGCTGGCCCATCAACTGCTGAACCGGATCATTGTCGTCCAGCCAGCCCAGCATCCCGTCCAGGTTGCCTTGCTCCGCTTGCAGGCGCAGCAGCACCTGTTGCAGCGCGGCAAACGGGTGATCGGCAGGGTAGGGCATGGCCAGCAAGGCCGGTGAGGTCAGCGCCAGCCAACGTTCCGGCTGGTCGATCAGGGCCAGCATGAACAGGTTCTGCCGGTGCCAGGTCCACAGGCCTTCATCGGCGGGTGGGCGAGGCAGTTCGGTACCGGCAGCGGCAAGTTGCGCCTGGAGCTCAAGCGCATAAGGTGCCGGGAACATTCCGCCCGGCTTGAACGCCTCGGCCAGGCGTATCAGGCCAGTGGCCGGGTAACTGCGCACCCGGCGCATCCAGTCGCGGCACACTGGCCGCAGGTGGCTTTCGCGCAAGGCTTCGGGCAATTGCGCCTGGGCCGACGGGTTGTTGATGCAGGCGGTCAGGGCCAGGGCAACCGGTGATTCGTTCAGCCAGCGCAGCTGTTGCGTAGCCTGGTACTGGAAACCTTCTAGAATCAGCGCGTCCAGCGGATCATCGCCGGGCGCTTCGGCCATGAGCTGGTGCAGCAAGCCGCTGTCGCCTCGATGCAGCGCCCAGGCGTGGCGGTACAGACGCTGCAGTTGAGTGTCTTGCTGCTCTTCGAGCAGCCAGGCCAGCAAAGGCTGTTCGTCATCACCGTCCATCCGCCAGGCGACAAAGGTGCCGGCAATGCCAGGCAGCCCGCTGCGCGCGGCTTCGAACCAGCGCGTCAGGGTTTCCGGGCGCTGTGACGGGCTGCCCCAGGTCTGCGCTGGCGCTTCAAGATCGTCTGGCCAGGTGGCGACTGGCTCCAGTCGATCGAAGGCCTGGATCAGCAAGGGCAGGCGTTGTGGTTGGTGCTTGCGGCACAGCTCCAGCAGCCAGCGTGCGGCCCGCGGATGCTGGTGTTCACGCCAAAGGCGGGTCCAGCACTGGCGAGCGAGTTCTTCCTGACCGCTGTCGCTGCTCTGGCAGGCCAGCATATACAGCAGGTCGAGATCGTCCGGCGCCTGGCGCTGTTGCTCGGCAACCATCGCGCAGAAGGTTTTGCTGGCGATGCCGGCCTGGCTGAACTGCACCAGCAAACGCTGGATAAAGGCCTCGTCCGCGGGCAAGGCCATGCAGGTGTGCGTGGTGGCGAAGCGTTTGTACTCGAACAGTGGCCGGTTATGGAACAGATACTCAAGGCTACGGGTGAACCACAAGGTCTCCATCTGCGCAGCCGGCGACCAGTCCTTCATCAGCGCGGTGTCAAACGGGTCCGGCTCGGCCGTGCGTTCGAGGAAGGCTTCAACCTGTTCCGGTTGTTCCAGCTTCAGTAGCTGGCTGGCCCAGCCCAGGCGCGCAGCCAGCATCTGCACGCAGTTGTGGGATAACGGGCTGGTCTGCATCAGGTTGTAGAGCAGGTTCCAGCTGATCGGCTCCAGGTCATCCAGGGACAACTGGTCAAGCTGCTCGATAAACGCTTGCCAGGCGGCGGGATCGAAGCGCCGGGTCGAGTCTTCGAGCAGCGCTGCAAACGCTGCCTGAGTCTGCTCGACAGGACCGTCCTCGACAGGCATCGGGCTTTCATCTGCGGATGTCGGGCTCTGCTCGTCACGGGCCAGTTGCAAGGCGGCCTCATAGGCCTGGCGCAGGGCCTGGAAACCCTCCGGGTCGGTTTCCGGGTGGTGGTGCGGCAGGCGTGCACGGTAGGCGCCGCGAATCAGGTCAGGGTCGTTGGTCGGCTCAATGCCCAGGCGTATCCAGCAGCTCATGACCAGGCATCCTCTTCCAGCGTGTCAGGGCGTTCAGGCAGGTTCAACGGCAGGTCCCACGGCAGGCTGGCGAGCAGTTCGCTGGCACCCTTGCGCAGGTTGTTGAGAATGCAGCGGTTCCAGTGTTCATCACCTTGGCGGGCGAGCTCCTGGGCCAGTTCATCGTCGCTGCAGTCGGAGCAATTCCATAGCGCCTTGCCATAGATGTAGCCCGCCAGGTAGGTGTTCCAGTCGTTGTAGTAATGACGCGCGCGCAGCGCCAGGCGACCTTGCAGCCAGAGGCTTTCATCGGCGCTGACATAGCCTTTGCGCAGACCGCTGCGCAGCAGGAAGCCCATGCGTCCCAGGTCCCAGGCCCGGACGCCACCCGGGCCACAGTCGGCCAGGGTGCGGTAGGCGAACTGGTACTGGATGCGTTGACGCGGGTTCAATTGCTCCAGCGCGTCGTGCCATTCGCTGGGCAGGCAGCGCGCTGCTTGCCAATAGGCATTGCTGACCTCAGTGGCATGACCGTCATCGGCCATGTGCAGCATGTCCAGCAACTGCCGGCGATTGCTGATGCCCCACCATTTCTGCAGGTCCGTTGCGTCATCGTCTGCCGGTTCGTAATAGGTGGCGGCGGTGTAGCTGGCGCCGTTGAGGGCGGCCATGGGCGCGGACAGGGCATACAGCCAGTGCTGCTCTATTTCTTCCATGAAAAAGCTCCGGGGGTCGGCGGAAGGATGTGCGGGTACCGACCAAAGTGGCGCGAATTGTAAAGAGCCATGGAAGTAGCGGCAAATCTGAAATGGGCCGCCTTGGTGCATACCCGCCCAAGACGGTGCAGAGATATCGCCACAGTTTGCAGCGCAAGCCTGTCGTTACGGGCTTGTACGGTTCTGGCGCGACCCTTGCTAACGCTTGAATATCCGGCAATCAACGCAGATTGCCCCGTTCACGACAAAGGCGCCGTGTTGCTCCCGCTTGTTTTCACAAGCCGGGGCGACAGGGCGCCTTTTTGTTTGCGCAAGCAGGAGGTTGGCAGATGAGCAGCAGCACTGTGCGCAGCGTTTGCCCGTATTGTGGTGTGGGGTGCGGCATCGTCATGACGGTTGAGGGCAACCGGGTGACCAAGGTCAGCGGGGACAAACAGCACCCGAGCAATTTTGGCCGCTTATGCACCAAGGGCCTGACCGCACATCAGCCGCTACGCGAATCCGGGCGCATGCAGCAGGCTTACCTGCGTGATCAGCGTCAACGCGATCCGGTGCAGACGCCTGTTGAGGTAGCCATTGAACAAACGGCCCGGCGTTTGCGCGCAGTCATTGACGAGCATGGGCCCGATGCCCTGGCGTTCTATGTTTCCGGGCAAATGTCGCTGGAGGCTCAGTACCTGATCAACAAACTGGCCAAAGGCTTCGTCCGCAGCCGCCACATCGAATCCAATTCGCGCCTGTGCATGGCCAGCGCCAGCAGCGGCTACAAGCAGTCGCTGGGGGCCGACGGACCGCCGGGCAGCTATCAGGACTTTGATCGTGCCGAGGTGTTCTTCGTTATCGGCGCGAATATGGCCGACTGTCACCCGATCCTCTTTCTACGCCTGCTCGACCGGCTCAAGGCCGGTGCCCGGCTGATCGTCGTCGATCCGCGGCGCAGCGCCACCGCCGACAAAGCCGACCTGTTCCTGCAGATAAAACCGGGCACCGACCTGGCGCTGCTCAATGGTCTGCTCTATCTGCTCAAGCACAATGGTCACTGTGACGATGACTTCATCGAGCGTTACACCGAAGGCTGGGAAGTCCTGCCGGACTTTCTCGAGGACTACACACCCGAGCGGGTCGCCGCCATCACCGGGCTCGCCGAAGCCGATATCCGCCAGGCCGCCGCATGGATCGGCCAGGCGCCGGAATGGATGAGTTGCTGGACCATGGGCCTGAACCAGAGCATCCATGGCACCTGGCAGACCAACGCCCTGTGCAACCTGCACCTGGCCACCGGAGCGATTTGCCGGCCCGGCAGCGGGCCGTTTTCCCTGACCGGCCAGCCCAATGCCATGGGCGGGCGTGAGATGGGCTATATGGGCCCGGGCCTGCCCGGCCAGCGCTCGGCCAAGGTCGAGAGTGACCGTGCTTTTGTCGAGCAGCTCTGGCAGGTCCCCGCCGGCACGCTGCGCAGCGAAAGCAGTGACGGCAGCATAGCCCTGTTCGAGCAACTGGCAGCCGGGCAGATCAAGGCCTGCTGGATCATCTGCAGCAACCCGGTGGCCAGCGTCGCCAATCGCCAACAGGTAATCGACGGCTTGCAGCGGGCGGAGCTGGTGATCACCCAGGATGCCTTTCTCGACACCGAGACCAATCGCTATGCCGATATCCTCCTGCCCGCCGCGCTGTGGGCCGAGGGCGAAGGGGTGATGGTCAACTCCGAACGCAACCTGACATTGATGAACAAGGCTGTCGAACCGCCGGGCGACAGCTTGCCCGACTGGCAGATCATTGCCCGTGTCGCCTGTGCCATGGGCTATGCCGAGGCCTTCAGCTACGCCAGTGCCGAAGCGGTGTTCGACGAGATCCGCCAGGCCTGGAATCCGGCCACCGGCTACGATGTGCGCGGCGTCAGCTACGCCGGTTTGCGCCAGGCGCCACAACAATGGCCGTATCAGCCGGGGCGCGAGGACAGCCGCAGCCCGCTGCGTTATCGCAATGACGGGGTCAGCCAGAGTCTCTACCGTGATGCCGCTGGCCAGGCACCGGCCATCGCCTTCGCCACCCCGAGTGGCAAAGCCCGCTTCTTTGCCCGGCCCTGCCTGCCGAGCGCCGAGCTGCCGGATGACGAGTTCGCCCTGGTGCTCAACACCGGGCGGGTTCAGCATCAATGGCACACCTTGACCAAGACCGGCAAAGTCGCGGCATTGAACAAGCTCGATCCCGGCCCTTTTGTCGAGATTCATCCCGAAGATGCCGAACGCCTGGGCATAGCCGAAAAGGACCAGGTGCAAGTGCGCTCGCGGCGCGGCCTGGCGGTGTTGCCCGCGCGCATCAGCACACGGGTATTGCCTGGCAACTGTTTTGCGCCGTTTCACTGGAATGATGTCTACGGCGACAACCTGGCCATCAACGCAGTCACCAGCGACGCCGTCGATCCGCTGTCGCTGCAACCGGCCTTCAAGTATTGCGCGGTGGCCCTGAGCCGGGTCGCTGGCGAACGCATCAGCGCAGTGCAAGTCGAGCAACCGCTCGCCTCGATGCAGGACCAGCACCTGTTGCTCTGGGCCTCGCAAACCGGCAACGGCCAGGCCCTGGCCGAACAGTGTGCCGAACAGCTGCGTGAGGTTGGCCTGCCGGTGCAGTTGAGCTGCATGGAGGATGTCGCGCTGGCGCAGCTGGACAGTCCCGCCAGCCTGCTGCTGATCGCCAGCACCTTTGGCGACGGCGACGCACCGGACAGCGGCGCGGCGTTCTGGCAGGACTTGCAGGGCGAGCATGCGCAACGCTGCGCCGGGCTGCCTTATGCCGTGCTGGCCCTGGGCGATTCCAGCTATGAGCAGTTCTGTGGTTTCGGCCGCAAGCTCGACCAGCGCCTGGCCGAGCTCGGTGGTCAGCGCTTGCTGGAACGGGTCGATTGCGAGGGTGACGTTGCCGCACCGGCAGGGCAGTGGTTGCAGGCGCTGCTGGCCAAGTTCGGGCGGGATCAGCAGACGCTGGCGTTGCCTGTGTCCAGGCCAGCGGCCACGGGCTTCAGCAAACAACAGCCGCTGCCCGCCAGGGTGCTGGAAAACCGCTTGCTCAACAGCCCGGGCGCCAACAAGGAAACCCGGAAAATCATTTTCGACCTGGCCGACAGCGGCTTCAGCTATCAGGCTGGCGATGCCCTCGGCGTGTGGCCGCGCAACTGTCCGGCGCTGGTGGACGAGCTTCTCGCGGCGACCGGTCTGGATGGCCGGCGGTTGGTCAGCCTCAAGGGCCAGGCCGACATGCCGCTGGCCGCTGCCTTGGGCGAGCACCTGGAAATCGCCCGGATCACCCCGGCCATGCTGGAAGCCATTGCCCTGCACAGTGGCAACGCGCACCTGCAGGACCTGCTCAAAGCGCAGAACAAAGCGGCGCTCAGGGAATGGTTGTGGGGCAAGCAACTGATTGACCTGGTGCATGCCTTCAAACCGGCGCTCGACCTGGAAACCTGGCTGAGCCTGCTCAAACCGTTGCAGCCACGCTTGTACTCGATCAGCTCCAGCGCCAAGTACCACCCCGATCAGGTTCATCTGACCGTTTCCACGGTCCGTTATGGCCAGCGCAAAGGCGTCTGCTCAACCTACCTGGCCGACCGGGCCGCAGAAGGCAAAGTGGCCATTTTCACCCAGCCAAGCGCACATTTTCGCCTGCCCAAGGACGGTACTGCGCCGGTGATCATGGTCGGTCCCGGCACCGGCGTCGCGCCGTTCCGGGCATTCCTGCAGGAGCGTCAGGCCGAAGGCGCCACGGGGCGTAACTGGTTGCTGTTCGGCGAGCAAAAGGCAGCCAGCGATTTCTATTACCGCGACGAACTCCTGGCCTGGCAGCGCGAGGGGCATCTGACCCGCCTGGACACGGCATTTTCACGTGACCAGGTGGAAAAAATCTATGTGCAACAGCGCATGCTCGAACACGGCGCCGAACTCTGGCGATGGCTGGAGGAGGGCGGCTACTTCTATATCTGCGGTGACGCCGGGCGCATGGCCCGTGACGTCGATGCCGCGCTCAAGCAAGTGGTGGCTGAGCACGGCGCATTGAGCACCGAACAGGCCGACGCCTACGTTGCTGAATTGAGCCGCAGCAAGCGCTATCTGCGCGATGTGTATTGAGTGCCCCATAAGGGGGAGGGTTGCACCAGCCTGGGTCGATAACGGCCGCTTGTGCTAGCGAGCAGGCCCGGTTTCAAAGGCTTTGGCAGTTGGCACGGTCCCTGCTTTTGCACTGTTACAACGTTCCTGCGGGTCAATGGCGATCTGCACCCGGAACTACATAAAACCACCAGGCAAAGGCGCCTGGAGCTTCGGCTCCAGGCGCCTTTTTTTGTTTTTCGGGGCTCGCCCCGGCAGTACAGCCACCGTGAATGGCCTTGAGTGAGGATCGGGTATGAATGCAGCAACGACCATCGCCCAGCGGGAAAAACTGATCATCGTCGGCAACGGCATGGTCGGGCATCACTGCGTCGAGCAACTGATCGAACGCGGCGCCCTGAGCCGTTATGAGCTGCGGGTGTTCGGTGAGGAACGCCAGCGTGCCTACGACCGCGTGCACCTGTCCGAATATTTCAGCGGCAGCTGCGCTGAAACCCTGGCCCTCGGCACTGCGGGACTGTATGCCGGGCACGGGGTCAATGTGCATCTGGGCGAAGCGGTGCTGGAAATTGATCGCGAGCGTCGGCAAGTGCTGACTTCGGCGGGGCGTTATGCCTATGACCAACTGATCCTGGCCACCGGCTCTTATCCCTTTGTGCCGCCAATCGAGGGCTGCGAGGGCGCTTCGCGTCTGGTTTACCGCACGCTCGATGATCTCGATGCCATCCGTGCCGCGGCAATCGATGCCCGGCGTGGCGTGGTAGTCGGTGGTGGCTTGCTGGGGCTGGAGGCTGCCAACGCCCTCAAGTCACTGGGCCTGGAAGCGCACGTAGTGGAATTTGCCCCGCGCCTGATGCCGGTGCAGCTGGACGCTGAAGGCGGCGCGGCCTTGCGTGCGCAGATCGAAGCGCTCGGGGTCGGCGTGCACCTGTCGCGGGCGACCCAGTCGGTGGTGGCCGGTGAAGGCTATCGCTACCGGATGAACTTCGAGGGTGGCGAGTTTCTCGAAACGGACCTGATCGTGTTCTCCGCCGGGATTCGTCCGCAGGATGCTCTGGGCCGCAGCAGCGGTCTGGAGGTTGCCGCGCGCGGCGGGGTGGTGATCGACAGCAGCTGTCGCAGCAGCGATCCACACATCTATGCCATCGGCGAGTGCGCCTCGTGGAACGGCAGCGTGTTCGGTTTGGTCGCACCGGGTTACAGCATGGCGCGCAATGTCGCTGCGGCGCTGGCGGGTGAGAGCGCCGCCAGTTTTACCGGCGCCGACATGTCGACCAAACTCAAGCTGCTTGGGGTGGATGTCGGCTCGATCGGCGATGCGCACGGCGCAACCCCCGGAGCGCGCAGCTACCGCTTTATTGACGAAGCCAGCTCGGCGTATCGCCGCCTGGTGGTCGATGCCAGTGGCAAACGCGTACTCGGTGCGGTGCTGGTGGGCGACAACAGTTACTACGACACCTTGCTGCAATACGTGCAGAACGGCATCGCCCTGCCGGCCGATCCGGCGGCATTGATCCTGCCGCAAACTGCCGGTGCACCGACGCTGGGTGCCGACGCTTTGCCGGACAGCGCCACCATCTGCTCCTGCCACAACGTCAGTAAAGGCGCGATTTGCACTGCCATCGACAACGGCTGTGGCGAACTCGGTGAACTCAAGCAGCAGACCAAGGCGTGCACCGGTTGCGGCGGTTGTGCGGCGCTGCTCAAGCAGGTTTTCGAGCACGAACTGATCGCCCGTGGTGTCAGCGTCGACAAGAGCCTGTGCGAGCACTTTGCCTATACCCGCCAGGAGCTCTACGCCCTGGTGCGGGTCGAAGGCATCCTCAGCTTCGAGGAAATTCTCGCCAGGCATGGCCGTGGCCACGTCGGCTGCGATATCTGCAAACCCACGGTCGGCTCGATCCTCGCCTCGTGCTGGAACCAGCCGATCATGGACCCTTCGCTGGTGCCGTTGCAGGACACCAACGACACCTTCATGGCCAACATGCAGAAGAACGGTACCTACTCGGTGGTGCCGAGGATTCCCGCTGGCGAGATCACCCCGGAAAAGCTCATCGTCATCGGCCAGGTGGCAAAAAAATACGACCTCTATACCAAAATCACCGGTGGCCAGCGCATCGACCTGTTCGGCGCGCAGCTGCACGAGCTTCCGGCGATCTGGAGCGAGCTGATCGAAGCCGGTTTCGAAACCGGACACGCCTACGGCAAATCCACGCGTACGGTGAAATCCTGCGTCGGCAGCACCTGGTGTCGCTATGGCGTGCAGGACAGCGTGCAGATGGCCCTGACCATAGAAGATCGCTACAAGGGCCTGCGTTCGCCGCACAAGCTCAAGTTCGCCGTATCCGGCTGTACCCGCGAATGCGCCGAGGCGCAAAGCAAGGACATCGGCGTGATCGCCACCGAGAAGGGCTGGAACCTTTACATCTGCGGCAACGGCGGCATGCGTCCACGCCATGCCGAGCTGTTCGCCACCGACCTTGATGACGCCGGGCTGATCCGTCTTATCGATCGGGTGCTGATGTTCTACATCCGTACCGCCGACAAATTGCAGCGCACCTCGGTCTGGCGCGAGAGCCTGGAGGGCGGGCTGGATTACCTCAAGCAGGTGATTATCGACGACAGCCTGGGCCTGGGCGCCGAGCTTGAGGCACAGATGCAATTGGTGGTCGATCGCTACGAGTGCGAATGGGCCAATGCCCTCAAAGACCCGCAAAAGCTCAAGCGCTTCCGTACCTTCGTCAACGACCAGCGTCCTGACCCGGGCGTGCACTTTGTTCGCGAGCGTGGCCAGCGCCGGCCGATCGCCGCGGCTGAGCTTCATTTGATTCCGACCACTGAAGAGGTGCTGTGATGAGCCTGTCCAATGTCGCTGTAAACCTGCAAACGCAAGGCTGGCAAGCGGTCTGCAGCCGCCAGGACCTGGTTGCGCAATCGGGCGTGGTGGTGTGGTTCGAAGGCCGGCAGGTGGCGTTGTTCTACTTGCCGGAGCAGGACACGCCGGTGTTTGCTGTCGACAACCAGGACCCCAGGTCCGGCGCCAATGTGATCGGTCGCGGGTTGGTGGGGCATCTCAAGGGTGAATTGGTGGTGGCAGCGCCGTTGTACAAGCAGCATTTCAGCTTGAGCGATGGGCGTTGCCTGGAGGATTCCCAGCAAGCCTTGCAAGTATGGCCAGTGCGGATCAGGGGGGAGCAGGTGGAGATAGGCCTGTAGGAGCGGGCTTGCCCCACGATGCGATGTAGCTGATTTACCGCCATCGCGGGGCAAGCCCGCTCCCACCGGGGAGGGGCATTGCATTAGACAGCCTCCCGCCCAGGTTGATGCTCCTATAAACTCCGGGGCATGAACCTCGACACCCGCATCAAATTCCGTCACCTGCTGTGCTTTCTCGAAATTGCCCGTCAGGGCAGTTTCGCCAAGGCCGCCGATGCCATGGCGATCAGTCAGCCGGCCATCTCCAAGACCCTCAAGGAGCTTGAAGAGCTGCTGCAGACGCGCCTGTTCGAACGCAGCAAGCAGGGTGTCGAACTGACCCCGGCCGGGGTGCGTTTCATGCGCTATGCCGGGCCCAGCGTACAGGCCTTGCGTGAAGGCGTAAGTACCCTGCGCGGTGAAGAACATGCGCCGCCGCAGGTGCGTATCGGTGTGCTGTCCACGGTCGAAAGCCTGCTGATGCCGGAGGTGCTGTGCCGCCTGCATCAACGTCATGAGGCCCTGGTGGTCAGCGTGGCTACCGGGCCGAGTGCGCATCTGCTGGCGCAACTGCATGTCGGCGAGCTGGATCTGGTGATCGGGCGCATGACCGAAAGCCCGCAGATCCAGGGCCTGTTGTTCGAGCATCTGTACAGCGAATCGATGTCGCTGGTGGTGCGTCCCGGGCATCCACTGCTCGCCCGCCAGCCTATCGAGCGCAGCCAACTCGGTCGCTATCCGCTGGTGCTGCCGTTGGCCGGTACGACCATCCGCAAGCATGCCGACAGCCTGTTCGTGCAGTGCGCCATCGAGCAACCGCTGCAGCGCCTGGAGACCCTTTCGCCAGCCTTGAGCCGCCGCTACGTGCAAAGCAGCGACGCGGTCTGGGTGGCACCGCGCGATGCGGTGCGGATCGACCTGGGGCGCGGCGAATTGTGCGAGCTGGACCTGGGTGTGCAGGAGCCGGGCGGCTCGGTCGGCATCTGTAGCAATGCCGCCTTGCCGATGAGCCTGCCAGCGCGCTGGCTGTGCGAGGTGCTGCGAGAAGTGGCGGGGCAGTACCGCGACGGCAGCTATCCCTGAAATCCCGGCAATCTTACAAACAGCTACAAAAGCACTGTGGCGAAGTTGCTCAAGTACGTTGTCCCGTCAATACTGGCCACTGGCTGCAGCTTTGTATGAAGAAGCTTTTACTTGGCTGAACTTATCCGGCTTTTCTTGCTCTCATGCCGGTAGCCATTGGTCGTGGCCGCCTGATAAGCTCGCGGCTTTACTCGATTGCCCTATTGGCGCATGAACAAGGAAATAGCATGAAACAGCATCGGTTGGCGGCTGCGGTTGCCCTGGTTGGTCTGGTCCTGGCGGGTTGCGATTCGCAGACCAGCGTCGAGCTCAAGACTCCGGCACAGAAAGCCTCCTACGGTATTGGCCTGAACATGGGCAAGAGCCTGGCTCAGGAAGGCATGGACGACCTTGATTCAAAAGCAGTTGCTCAAGGCATCGAAGATGCTGTCGGCAAGAAAGAACAGAAAATCAAGGACGAAGAACTGGTCGAAGCCTTTGCTGCCCTGCAAAAGCGCGCTGAAGAGCGTCTGGCCAAGATGAGCGAAGAGTCGGCTGCCGCCGGCAAGAAGTTCCTTGAAGAAAACGGCAAGAAAGCCGGTATCGTCACCACTGCTTCCGGTCTGCAGTACGAAGTGGTCAAGAAGGCCGACGGCGCTCAGCCAAAGCCGACTGACGTGGTTACCGTTCACTACGAAGGCAAGCTGATCGATGGCAAGGTCTTCGACAGCTCGGTTGAGCGTGGCAGCCCGATCGACCTGCCGGTCAGCGGCGTGATCCCGGGTTGGGTCGAAGGCCTGCAACTGATGCACGTTGGCGAGAAGTACAAGCTGTACATCCCGTCCGACCTGGCTTACGGTGCCCAGAGCCCGAGCCCGATGATCCCGGCCAACTCGGTCCTGGTTTTCGAACTGGAACTGCTGGGTATCAAGGATCAGGCCAAGCCTGAAGCCGACGCCGCCGAGTAATCCACTCGCGGTACAGCCAACGCCCCGTCTCGACGGGGCGTTGTCGTTTCTGCAATCACCCCGAACCTCATCGGCCAGGGGTGGTCTGAAAAGCTGGACCTGACGCAGAAAAGGTGCAGGATGGGCAAAACGTTTGCGCGATTGAAACAGGTGTGTAAAAAACGCCCGATTTAAGCCCGGCCCTTGCCGGGCGGGCACCCTGAGCGCTAAAAGTGGCTCTGTTCACAAGGTTATCCACAATAAATGTGGATAACCTTTCCCTCGGTCATGCCCTGGAGGCTGTATGAAAGCACCGTGGACCTTCGCCCGTTTTCTGCCGTTGGCCGAGCGCTTGCTCAGCCGCGGTCGTTTACCGGCGCTGATTTTTGCCGTGGCGCGTAAAGGGCCACGGCTGAGCAAGCTGCGTGAAGATGTAGGGCTGATGCAGGCCCTTTGCCTGGCCTGGTGGCGTGGTGAATACCGGACCATCAGCCCCAAGGCGCTGGTGACCGTGGTGGCCGGCCTGCTGTATTTCGTCAGCCCTGTGGATGCCATCCCGGACTGGTTGCTGGGTGTCGGCATGCTCGATGACATCGCCGTGCTGGCCTGGGTGCTCAAAGCGGTGTCTGATGAACTCGCCGCTTTCAGCGCCTGGCGCCATCGCCAGGCACCGGAAAAACTGCGGGTGGTCGAACGCCTGCCGGATACGCCCGAAGCCTTGCGTCTGGAGCAGCCAAAAGGCTAATTACATCAGGACCCTGCACACCCTTGCTGGCTGGTAATATAATTGGCATAAGGATTATGCCTACCGATTACATATCGTAATCCTACAAGGGGGTTGTAATGGGTATTCAGGTCATCAGCCGGGACGGTCAACCCGAGTATGCGGTTGTACCCTGGGAGCAGTACCAGGCACTACTGAAGGCCGCCGGTCAGCTTGAATCGGCAGCCGTCGAGAACACACAGGTCACCCCTCAACAAAGCGCCAGCTTGCCGAGTTTCAGCGAGTTGGCGCGTTTGCGTGAGGGCAAGGGACTGGCAGCGGAACAACTGGCGCGCAGCGTCGGCATCAGTCCGGTGTACCTGGCCCTGATCGAGAGTGGCGAGCGCCAGCCGGATGCCGCGATTCGCCGCAGCCTGGCCTGGGAGCTGGGGGTGGCCGGATGGAGCGAGCCGTCGTGAGCAGCGTACGGATCAGCCGCCAGCACTGGGACGGTCTGCTTGGCGAGCTTGACCTGGCCCGTCGCCAACGCCACCTGTTGACCTACCGCGCCTTGCTCGAGCGCCTGCAGCTGCCAAGCCCGGCCATGCAGACCCTGACCGCTGCCCTGGAACATCTGGCGGCGCTGGATGCCCGTGCTGAACAGCCGCTGCGCAGTTCATTGGTCATCAGCCAGGGTGCCAGCCGATTGCCGCGTACCGGCTTCTTCGAGTGTGTGGAGCGCCTGGGACGTTTTTCCGGGCCATCGGACGGTATGGCCGCCGCGTCCTGGCATGCCTCGGAAGTGGTGCGGGTGTTCGAGTACAGCTACCCGGAAAAAGAAGAAGCCTGAACCGCCGGCGCCGTATCGATCAGGTACAGGCTGTACCCGCTCAGGTCTTTGGCCTGATGCTTGGCCTGTGACGCCAGCTCTGCCAGTTGCCCGGCATCGAGGTCGGCGCAGGCTTGCGGGCGCAGATGCACCACGCCGATCGAGAGCGACAGCAGGGCGTACTCCTGGCGTTGCCCCTGACGGTTGGCGGCAATGAAGCACCCGGCCTGCACATGCTCAGGCCGATAGAAGCGCCGGCACTGGCGCTGAAAGTCTTCCAGCAGCAACTGCAACCTGCGCTCCCAGTCAGCCGAACCCAGCACCAGCATGAAATCGTCGCCGCCGATGTGGCCGACGAAGTCATGATTGGGGTCGACCCGCTCGTTCAAACACTGAGCCAGGCACAGCAGCACCTCATCGCCGCGGGCATAGCCGTAGATGTCGTTGAACGGCTTGAAACTGTCGATATCCACATAACAGATCGCCGCCTCACGCTGCTGTTGCAGCAGGCGCGTGAGGCACTGCTGGATCGGCACGTTGCCGGGCAGCAAGGTCAGGGGATTGGCGTAACGGGCCTGCTGGATCTTCTGTTCGGTAATCAGCTTGAGCACATCGATCACCCGCCCCAGGCCCAGGTAGCGGCCGTTGTGGATAATGATGAAATCTTCTTCGATGCGCTGGCGGGCACGGCTGGTGAGCAGGCGGCTGACCTGTTGCAATGACTGCGTCAGCTCTACCGCGAGAAAGTCGTCACTCATCAGCCGGCTGATCGGCTTGCGGGCGAACAGGTCGGTGGCAAACGGCTTGAGCAGGGCATCGGAGAGTGAGTGACGGTGAACGATACCGCAGGGTTGGCGGCGTTCGTTGAGCACCGCCAGGGAGTTGAGGTTGGCCTGGCGGCGGAACAACTCCAGCACCTGCGCCGTCGGTGTGTCCTGGCTCACCGCAGGTTGTTCGTTGAGCAGGGCGGCGAGGTTGCCGCCGTCTTCGCTGAGCACCTGGATATCCCGGTTGGGGCTGCCCAGCATCTGCTGGACGTCCCGTGACGGTTGTTCCTGAGGACGGCCGAGCAGATAACCCTGGACCAGGTCGACGCCCATTTCGGTCAGCACCTTGAGTTCTTCGGCAAGCTCGATGCCCTCGGCGATCACTTGGGCCCGTGAGGCCCGGGCGATTTGCAAAATGGAGCCGACAAATTCACGTTTGACCGCGTCGAGGTGAATACCGTCGATGAAATGCCGGTCGATCTTGACGTAATCAGGGCGCAGTTCCGACCACAAGCGCAGGCTCGAATACCCGGCACCGAGGTCATCCAGGGCAATCGAAAAGCCCATGTCGCGGTAATGGTGCAGGGCATTGAACAACAGCTGGAAATCGTCGGTCGGGGTCTGCTCGGTCAGTTCGATAACCACCCGGCTGGGCGGTACGCCGAGGTCATGGAGCATCTTCAGGGTGCGCCCGGACTGATACTGCGGCTCGAGCAACGACTCGGGCGAGACGTTGAGAAACAACTTGCCTTCAAGGTTCTGCTGGCTGAAGCGTCGGCAGGCGCTTTCGCGGCAGGCCACTTCCAGTTCGGTCAGGCGCCCGGCCTGACGGGCCACGGCGAACAGGTTGATCGGCGAGTGCAGCGGGCTGTTGGAGGGCCCGCGGCTCAACGCTTCGTAACCGAGGATGCGCCGCTCAGACAGGCAGACTATGGGCTGGAACAGGCTGTGCAAGGCGTTTTGAGCAAGAATGGTGCTCAACGCGCTGAGCTGTTCGGTCACGGTCATGGCGGCACTACCTTGAAAAAAAGGGACTGAGGCCAGCGGCGCTCAGTCCCTTATTTCACGACAGAATCGTGACTGTTTAATGACGCAATGGAGGCACAGTCACATTATTTTGCCATCACCTTTTTACGGGTTGTTCTTTGCCACTGCCGAATTCAGGCCCAGGTAGTCGAGCAGGATCCGCCCGGACTCCGACAGGTAGGCGTCGTCTTCCGGTTTGGTATCGTCCGGCTCGGCCGGCAGGGCGTCTTCGTCTTCCTTCTTCAGTTCCTTGAGCGGTTCTTCGCCCTTGGCCTTGCGTCGGGTGTTTTCCAGGGCCAGCTGCTTGCTTTCGATATCGGCATGCTGGGCACGACGTTCGACTTCGTTGAGGCTGACGGTTTTCTCGTTCATCAGCTTCTGGGTCAGCGCCAGGCGGTCGCGAATGTAGACGAACTCCGGATCCTTGGCGGTGCGGGCGTCGTGGCGGGCCTTGAGCTGAGCCAGGTACGGTTTGAACGGATCAACCGCAGGCCTGATCGCCGGGCGGATGGTGTCCCACGGCATGGCTTCGGGCAGGGCGCTTTCGCCAATTTCCTTGGTGTCGATGATCGACGGGTAGTCGATATCCGGCAGCACGCCCTGATGCTGGGTGCTCTGCCCGGAAACCCGGTAGAACTTGGCCAGGGTCAGCTTCAGTTCGCCATGGTTGAGCGGCTGGATGGTCTGTACGGTGCCTTTGCCGAAGGTCTGGCCGCCAAGGATCAGCGCGCGGTGGTAGTCCTGCATGGCGCCGGCGAAAATCTCCGAAGCCGAGGCCGACAGGCGGTTGACCACCAGGGCCAGCGGGCCTTTGTAGAAGGCGCCGGGGTTTTCGTCTTCGAGCACGTCGACACGACCATCGGCGTTACGCACCAGTACGGTCGGGCCCTTGTCGATGAACAGGCTGGTCAGCTCGGTGGCTTCCTGCAGGGAACCGCCGCCGTTGTTGCGCAGGTCAATGACCACGCCGTCGACTTTTTCCTTCTGCAGTTCGGTGAGCAGCTTCTTCACGTCACGGGTGGTGCTCTTGTACTCCGGATCGCCGGCACGGAAGGCCTTGAAGTCCAGGTAGAAGGCCGGGATCTCGATGATGCCGAGCTTGTAGTCGCGACCATCCTGCTTGAGCTTGAGCACCGATTTTTTCGCCGCCTGCTCTTCAAGCTTCACCGCCTCGCGGGTGATCGGCACGATCTTGCTGGTCTGGTCGTTCGGTGCGTTGCTCGCCGGGATCACTTCCAGGCGCACCACCGAACCTTTCGGCCCGCGGATCAGCTTGACCACTTCGTCCAGGCGCCAGCCGATCACGTCGACCATTTCCTTGTCGCCCTGGGCGACGCCGATGATCTTGTCGGCCGGGGCCACTTGCTTGGTCTTGGCGGCAGGGCCGGCCGGGACCAGGCGGACGATCTTGACCTGATCGTTGTCGCTTTGCAGCACGGCACCGATACCTTCGAGCGACAGGCTCATGTTGATATCGAAGTTTTCCGCGTTGTCCGGCGACAGGTAGTTGGTATGCGGGTCGTAAGACTGGGCAAAGGTGTTGATATAGGTCTGGAAGATGTCTTCGGCGCGGGTCTGGTCCAGACGCGTGAGCTGGTTCTTGTAGCGTTTGGTCAGCAGCTCCTGGATCGCCTTGGGCTCTTTGCCGGCGATTTTCAGGCGCAGGACTTCATCTTTGACACGTTTGCGCCAGAGGTCGTCGAGTTCGGCCTGGGTCTTGATCCAGGGCGCGTCCTTACGGTCGACCAGCAGGGTCTCTTTGGTGGTGAAGTCGAAGTTGTCGACACCCTTGTTCAGCTCGGCCAGGGCGAAGTCCAGACGCGATTTGACCCGGTCCAGATAGCGCTTGTAGATGGTGAAGCCGGGATCGAGATTGCCGCTTTTGAGGAAATCGTCGAACTGGGTCTTCCACTTGTCGAACTCGGCGACGTCACTGGCCAGGAAATAGCTGCGGGCCGGATCGAGCAGCTTGATGTAGCTGTCGTAGATGATCACCGAGCGCGCATCGTTGAGCGGCGGCTTGCTGTAGTGGTGGCGCTTGAGCAGCTCGACCACGTTGAGGCTGGCGACCACTTCATCGCGATCGGGCTGGAGTTTATCCCAGCTGTTGGCGGCCCATGCATTGCCCGCCAACGGCAGACTGCCCAGACCGATCAACAGTGCAAGGGTGGTGCTTGGCAAAAAATGCTTCATGCTGATTCGACGTAGGGACAATTGATCACGCATATTAGGCCGTCTTTGAATTCGCCGGTTCCATAAAAACCGGACGCATAATGCAAAAAGCCCGGGGCTACAGCACCCGGGCTCAGTCATGACACAACTATGGAGGCACTGTGAAGGCATTGCAAGGCGTTGACGGACATGTGGAGTGGGTTGCGACGACAAGTCCAGCTTGCGATATCGGTCAAGTACGAATTCGCGTGGCTGCTGCCGGCCTCAATCGTGCCGATCTGCTGCAGCGAGCCGGGCTCTATCCGCCGCCGCCGGGAGCCAGCGAGTTTCTGGGGCTGGAGTGCTCCGGGGTGATCAGCGAAGTGGGCGCTGGCTCCTCCTGGCAGGTCGGAGACCGGGTGTGTGCGCTGCTTTCCGGTGGCGGTATGGCCGAAGAGGTCGTGGTCGATGCCCGTCATGTCCTGCCGGTGCCGGAAGGCCTGAGCCTGCAGGAGGCTGCGGCAATTCCCGAGGTGTACGCGACGGCCTGGCTTAACGTGTTCCAGCTGGCCGGGCTGAAGCCGGGCGAGAAGGTTTTGCTGCATGCCGGCGCCAGTGGCGTGGGCTCGGCGGCGATCCAGCTGTGCAAAGCCTTTGGCAGCCCGTGCTGGGTCAGTGTTGGCTCCAGTGAACGGCTGGCCTACTGCGAAAACCTCGGCGCCACCGGTGGCGTAGTGCGCGACGAAGACCTCAACGGCCTGAATGATTTCGGCCCGTTCGATGTGATCCTCGATCCGGTCGGCGCCAACTATGCCGAGCTCAACCTCAAGCTGCTGGCCCGTGACGGACGCTGGGTGATCATCGGCCTGATGGGCGGGCGCAAGGCCGAGCTGGACCTGGCTCAGCTGTTGCTCAAGCGTGTTCAGGTGCTGGGTTCGACCCTGCGTACCCGCGATGATCAGTTCAAGGCTGATCTGCTCAGCGATCTGGGGCAGCAGGTGTGGCCGTTGTTCACTGAGGGCAGGCTCAAGCCGCAGCTGGCCAAGGCCTTTGCGATCAAGGATGCCGAGGCAGCGTTTGCCGAGCTTGCCAGTAACCAGGTGTCGGGCAAGCTGGTGCTGGTGATCGACGACAGTCTGGTGTAAGCGGCTGATCGCGGGGCAAGCCCGCTCCCACAGGGTCATCATCACCTGTGGGAGCGGGCTTGCCCCGCGATGCTTTTTATTCAAGACCAGCTATGAATCGGCCAGCCATTTTTCTCAGCCTGCTCACGCAACACCGCGTCCGGATTGACCACATGCGGGTAATCCACCTTCAGCAACAGCGGCAGGTCATTACGTGAGTCGGAATAGAAACTCGCGCCTTCCAGATTCTCTTCTTCCTGATCCAGCCATTCCAGCAAGCGGGTGATCTTGCCCTCGCGGTAGGTCAGGGTGCCGACGGTCTTGCCGGTGTATACACCGTTCACCACCTCCAGCTCGATGCCGAGAATCTCATCAATGCCCAGGCGTTCGGCAATCGGCGCGACCAGATGGGTGCCGGAGGCGGAGATCACCAGGATCCGGTCACCCGCCTTGCGATGGGCGGCGATGGTACGGGTTGCCTCGCTGAAGATGATCGGCTCGATGAAATCTTCCACCCACGGCCCCACCAGATGATCGACTTCAGCCGGTGTACGCCCGATCAACGGCTCCAGACTGAAGGCCATGTAATCCTCCATGGCCAGGTGCCCGCGGCCGTAGGCGTCCATCAGTTCCTTGTCGCGACGCAGGAAGGATTCGCCATCGACCCAGCCAAGGCGGGCCATCTGCTCGCTCCACAACGAGGCGCAGTCGCCATGGATCAGGGTTTCATCCAGATCGAAAATCGCTAGTGCCATGTTCAGAAATACTCCTGTGCAACCCTCAGGCGACTTCGCAGAGGGCGGTGGGATCGATCGACAAGGATACCCGCTGGCCGTCCGGGTGCAGGTCGGCGGACGAGCGGTTGAGTACATCGACCAACAATTCTACTCCGCGGGCTTCGACGCGGTAGCGGATCACGTTGCCCAGCAGGCTGTGGCTGCGTACCTGGCCTTCCAGTTCACCGCTAAGGCTCAGGGCGATGGCTTCCGGGCGGATCGCCAGGCGGCTGTTCACCGGGCGCTGCAGCAGGCGGCTGGCACTGTCGGCGTCGAGCAGGTTGTAGTTGCCGATAAAACCTGCGGCAAATACGTCCACCGGCGCGGTATAGAGGGTTTCGGCATCGCCGCTCTGGACGATGCGGCCCTGGTTCATCAGGAAAATCCGGTCTGACATCGTCAGCGCCTCTTCCTGGTCATGGGTGACGAAGATGGTGGTCAGCCCCAGTTCCCGCTGGATCTGGCGGATCTGTTCGCGCAGGTGCTTGCGAATCCGCGCATCCAGCGCCGACAGCGGTTCATCGAGCAGCAGCAGGCGCGGGCGGGTGACCAGTGAACGGGCCAGGGCCACACGCTGGCACTGGCCGCCGGACAGCTGATGCGGATAACGGCTGGCGAAGTCCTGCAGCTCTACCAGTTGCAATACTTCGCGCACGCGGCTGCGGCTGTCGTCGGCATTGACCTTTTGCATGCGCAGGCCAAAGGCGACGTTCTGCTCCACGGTCATGTTGGGAAACAAGGCGTAGCTTTGGAACACCATGCCGATCCCGCGTTTTTGCGGGCTCAGGGGCACCAGGTCGTTGCCGTCGAGAAGGATCTTGCCGCTGTCGACCGCCGTCAGCCCGGCAATGCAGCGCAGCAGGGTGGATTTGCCGCAGCCGGAGGGGCCAAGCAGGGTGACGAACTCGCCGCGCTGGATCTGGCAGTTGATGTCGGTGAACACCGGGCTTGCGCCATAGCTTTTTTGCAGATTCTGTACGCTGACAAAACTCATATCAGGACTTGTCCTTGTTCAGGCGGTTGGCTGCCCAGGTCAGCACCAGCACGAAGAGGAAATAGGAAATCACCAGCGCACTGTTGAAGTGACCACTGCTGTTGCGCATGTTGTTCAGGTACACCTGCAGGGTCTCGTAGCGGGTGCCGACCAGCAGGTTGGCGAAGACGAACTCGCCAAACAGGAACGAGAACGACAGCAGCAAGGCCACCAGCAGGCCCTTGCGCAGGTTCGGCAGTACCACCAGGAATGCCGCCTGGAAGGTGCTGGCGCCGAGCAGTTGGGCGGCGTCCATCAGGTCGCGCAGGTTGATCGCTTGCAGGTTGTTGGTGATCGCCCGGTACATGAACGGCAAGGCCACGGTGAAATAGCAGCCGATCAGGATCCACGGCGTGCCGACCATGGCCATCGGCCCGGAACCGTACAGCTGCAGCAGGCCCACCGAAGACACCACCGGCGGCACGGCGAAGGGCAGCAGAATGAGGATGTTCATTAGCGCATCGAGCCGCGGGAAGTGGTAGTGGACCACGAACAGCAACGGCAGGATCAGCAGCACCGACAGCAGCAGCGCACCGACGCAGACCAGCAGCGACTGGCCGAAGGCAGCCAGAAAGCGCGGATCGCTCCACAGCGCCAGGTACCACTTGAAGGTCAGGCCGCTGGGTAACAGGCTCGCCGACCAGCTGGTGGCCAGGGAGTAGAGGAGGGTGCCCGCCAGCGGCAGCAACAGGATGATGAACAGCAAGTAGACCATCAGGCGATGGTAGAGGCGGCTCGTGCCCGGTTCAGCGCGCGACATGGTAGCTCCTCTTCAACAGCCATTGATGGACCACGGTCACCAGGGTCATCAGCCCGACCAGGATTATTGCCAGGGCGCTGGCCAGGTTCGGGTCCAGGGAAATATCGCCGGCCACCAGTGCGGCGATACGAATCGGCAGGACGTTGAAGTTGCCGGTGGTCAGGGCATAGACCGTGGCGTAGGCGCCGAGGGCATTGGCCAGCAGAATCACGAAGGTGCCCAACAGTGCCGGTGTCATCACCGGCAGGCCGATATGCAGCCAGTACTGCCAGGCGTTGGCGCCGAGCAGTTCAGCCGATTCGCGCCAGTCTTCACGCAGGGCATCGAAGGCCGGGTAGAGCAGCAGTACGCCCAGCGGAATCTGGAAGTAGGTGTAAAGGATGATCAGGCCGGTTTTCGAATAGAGGTTGAAGTCCTCGATGATCCCGGCCTGTTTCAGCAGCATGGTCAGCGCGCCGTTGAAACCGAGGAGGATGATGAAGGCAAAGGCTAGCGGTACGCCGGCGAAGTTGCTGGTCATGTTGGCGAAGGCGTTGACGAAATCGCGCAGGCGCGAGTCGACCTTGCGTAGCGAGTAGCTGCCAAGAATGGCGATGAGGATGCCGAACACACTTGACCAGAAGCTGATCTCCAGGCTGTGCTGGATCGCCTGGCGGTAGAACCGCGATTCGAACACTTTGCTGAAGTTGGCCAGGCCCCAGCCGCTTTCGGCCTGCAGGCTGTGGATCGCCACCCAGGCCAGCGGGGCGATCTGGAAAATGATGAAAAACAGCGCAAAAGGCAGCAGAAACAGTGACGCCAGCCACTTGCTGCGTTTGATCGAATTCACTTGAGCAGCTCCCGGCATACCGGCTTGTCGTGGGGCACACCCAGCAGTTCGCAGATTGTTCCGCACAGTTCGGTTTGCAGCGGTTTGGCGGCAGGGTCGAGGCTGAAGGCATCGCCAAACACGAACAGCGGCACCTCGCGTTCCTCGGCCAGCAGGCCGTTGTGCGAGCGGTCGTTGTTCATGCCGTGGTCGGCGGTGACCAGTACCTGGTAACCCTCTTGCAGCCAGGTTTGCAGGTAGTCGGCCAGGAGTATGTCGGCGCTGCGCGCGCTGTTGCGGTACTGGCTGCTGTCCAGGCCATGGCGGTGGCCGGCGTCGTCGATGTTCATCGGATGCACCAGAAGGAAGTTCGGCGCATGACGGCGGCGCAGGTATTCGGCATCGGCGAACAGGTGCGAGTCCGGGTAATGGTCGGCGTAGTAGAACAGGCCATGCTGGATCGGTAGCTTGGGTGCATGGGTGTGACGGTCGCGCAACGGGTCGAACGGTGAGCGGTTGTACAGCTCGCTGACCCAGTGATAGGCCGCCGCCGCAGTACCCAGACCGGCTTCGCGGGCGTAGTGGAAGATGCTGCGCTGGTTGGACAGGCGGGTGACGTTGTTGTGCACGATGCCGCTGTCGATGGGCGCTACGCCGGTGAGGATGCACTCGTACAGGGGACGTGACAGCGCTGGCAGCTCGCATTCCAGACGATACAGGGCGGCGCGGTCGGCCTCGACGTAGGCGTGCAGGTGACCCATGGCGTGGTGCGCGACCTGATGGTTGAGACCATCGAGCAGGACCAGGATGACGTTGTTGTTCATGGTTTCTCCGCAGTAGGTGGTGGCCGTATCGCGGGGCAAGCCCGCTCCCACCGGTGGGAGCGGGCTTGCCCCGCGATCAGGATCACTCCATCTCGATGATCACTTGCTCCTGCCACATCTGCGGCAGCTTCTTCGAGGTCGCTTCCCAGGCCGCCGCATCCTTGATTGGCTGCACGGCTTTGTACTGCTCATTGGGCAGCAGTTTGGCCTGAACCTCGGCCGGCAATGTCAGGTGCTCGGCGCGGATCGGCCGGGCGTGACCTTCAGCCAGGTTGATCTGCCCGGCATCACTGAAGATGTACTCGCGGGTCAGCTTGGCGGCGTTGGGGTTCTTGGCGTACTTGTTGATGATGGTGGTATAGCCGGAGATCACCGAACCGTCAGACGGGATCAACACTTCGAAACGATTCGGGTCGATCTGCTGGCGATAGCTCAGGCCGTTGAAGTCCCAGACCACGCCGACTTCGATTTCACCCTTTTCCAGGGTCTGGATCGTCGGGTTGGCCAGCGACAGGCGTTTTTGCTTGGCGAGGTCAGCGAACAGCTCCAGACCCGGCTCGATGTTCTTCTCGCTGCCGCCATTGGCGATGGCGGCAGCCAGCACGCCGTTGGCCGCCTGGGCTGCGGTGCTGACGTCACCGATGGCCACCTTGTACTTGCCATTTTTCAGGTCTGCCCATTTTTTGGGCATGTCAGCTTCCTTCACCACTTGCTTGTTGATGATGAAGGCGATACTGCCGGTATAGGCCAGGGCCCAGTGCCCGTCTTTATCCTTGGCCCATGCTGGCACCTGCTCCCAGGTGCTGGGTTTGTACGGCTGGGTTACGCCCTTGGCCACGGCAATCGGGCCGAAGGCGGCACCGACGTCACCGATGTCGGCGCTGGCGTTGTCTTTTTCGGCATCGAACTTGGCGACTTCCTGGGCCGAGCTCATGTCGGTGTCCATGTGCTTGAGACCGTATTTTTTCGCCAGGTCTTCCCAGGTGCCTTTCCAGTTGGCCCAGGCATCGGGCATGCCCACACTGTTGACTGCGCCTTCCTTGCGGGCGGCGTCTTCGAGGGCCTTGAGGTCGGTGTCGGCGGCCATGGCCGACGTGCACAGGGCGATGGTCGAGCCTAGCAGTGATGCCAGAAAAAGCTGTTTCATCCGAAGCTCCTTGGTGGGTGCCGTGCAAAACGCGAATGGTGTTGTTGGACGTTGTTGCGATTCGGTTGGTCTAGGTCAGCAATACCCGAGCCAAGGTAGGCCTGTTGCATGACAATTTGATGTCCAGCGCCGCACCCGGTCAGGGCTTGCACCCCTGAAAACCAAGCGTAGACCACCTTGGCTGTCATCTGAGATTCATCTGGTTTGCCTAGGCTTGCACTATTCTCATAGCCCTGAAGGCGCCAATTGTGTGCGCCTCCGGTGCTGGACTAGTCCAGATAGGTAACCTTCGATGCAGCCACTGCCGCCGCGAGCAGTAACAGCTATCTGTCATGCCCTGCAGGAGCAGATTGAGCATGGCCTTCTCTCGCCCGGCTGCAAGCTGCCGGCCGAACGCAAGCTCAGCGAAGTGTTCGACACCACGCGTATCACCCTGCGCGAGGCGCTGGTGCAACTGGAGGCGCGCGGGCTGATTTACCGCGAGGAGCGGCGTGGCTGGTTTGTCGCGCCCGAACGGCTGACCTACGACCTGATCGAGCGCAGCCACTTTCATGCGATGGTCCGCGAACAGGGGCGCGAGGCGCGTACGCAGTTGTTGTCGGCGCGTTTGCTACCGGCGGCCGCGGCGGTATGCGCGCGCTTGCAGTTGTCGCCGCTATCGAGCGTGATCCAGATCTGCCGTCTGCGCCGGATTGATGGGCGTGCGGTGCTGTACGCCGAGCATTACCTGAACCCCGAGTATTTTCCGGGCATTCTTGAGCACGACCTCAGCCAGTCGCTGACCGAACTCTATGCCCGCCACTACGGCATCGAATACGGCAGGGTGCGTTTCGAGATCCTGCCGACCGCCTTGCCGGTGGCGGCGGCCACCGCGCTCAAGGTTTCAGCCGGCAGTCCGGGCCTACATATCACCCGGGTCAACAGTGACCAGCAGGGCCGGCTGATCGACTGTGATCTTGAGTACTGGCGGCACGATGCGATCCGCATCAAGGCCGAGGCCGGTTAGCCCTTGTTGGCGGTTTCACCGAACGGTGTGCTGGCATCGCTGGTGATCACCTGCACGCTCAGGCGCGGCGTCGCCAGGTCCAGCCCGGCCTCATCGAGCTGACGCTTGAGCGCCAGGTTGAAGGCCCGCGACACTTCCCATTGCTTGATCGGCGCGGTCTTGAAGCGTGCGCGCAGGATCGCCGAGCCCGATTCGAAACTCTCCACCCCTTGCAGCTCCAGCGGCGACCAGATGTTGCGGCGCATCAACGGGTCGTTGCGCATCTTCTGGCCGACATCGCGAATCAGGCTGATGGCCTGGTCGATGTTCATGCTGTGCGGAATCGCCACGCGGAAAATCGCGTAGCCGAACTCGCGGGAGTAGTTCTTGATGCTCTTGATTTCACTGAACGGGATGGTGTGGACGATGCCGTCGATATCGCGCAGGCGCACGGTGCGGATGGTCAGGCCTTCGACCGTGCCGAGGTGGCCGCCGACATCGACATAGTCGTCAATCGCCAGGGAGTCTTCGATGATGATGAACAGGCCGGTAATCAGGTCGGCGACCAGTGACTGGGCACCAAAGCCGATGGCCAGGCCGATCACCCCGGCACCGGCCAGCAACGGGGTGACGTTCATGCCCATGTTGGCCAGGGCGACGATCACCGCAATGATGAAAATCGCCACGAACAGCACGTTGCGGATCAGCGGCATCATGGTTTGCGCGCGAGTGTTGGCCAGCCCTTTGCGCGAGCGGGTCAAGGCATGGTGCACGGCAGTGTCGGCGAGAATCCACACCAGCCAGGCAGCGATCAGGGTGCCGGCCAGGCCGAGAAGGCGCATCGCAACCTCATGACCTTCGCCTTCGGTGAAACCGATCAGGGAAAAGCCCCAGACCCGCAAGCCCAGCTCGATAAACACCAGCCAGATCGCCATGTGCACCAAGGTGTAGCCAAAGTTGCGCAGGCGTTCGTTATACACCGCCTGACGGCGGTTGGCCCGTTGCGGTTTAAGCCCATGGCGACGCACCAGACCATTGATGACCATGCACAGAATCAGCAGCACCGTGCACATCAACGACTGACGCAGGGCGGTGCTGGTATCACCCGCCGAGATGAACGTGGCAAATAGTGAGATGCCAACCAGCACCAGCGCTGGCAAATACCAGAAGGTCCCGAGGATTTCGATGGTATCGCTAAGCGCCCGGCGGGTCAGGCGCCGAGACAGCGGCTGGTTGCGGATCAGATGAGCGATGGGGCGGCGAAAACGCAGGATGAACAGCGCGGTGGACAGTGCCGCCAGAATGTTGGCCAGGGTTGCCAGCGTGTGCGCCAGGTGATCGCCGAGGGCGCCGGCCATGCGCGGATCATTCATCGCCTCGCCAAAGGCGGCGAAGCTGCCGATCAGCCACAGCGGCCGAAAGGCCTGGTGACGAAGAATATGCAAAGCGCGATGGCGGTGCGGGCCGTCAAGCAGCGAAAAAGCGATGACGCAGATCGCCGAGAAGCAGGTACCCACCACCAGGGCATACGCCAGCACCATGGCCATCGACTTGCCCAGTGACGAGGGCAGGGCGAAGCTCAGGTACACGGTAATCAGCAGCGCCACCAGCCACGGGCCGAGCTTGCGCAAGGCGAAGCGCACCAGGTCCCAGGTGCGTGGGTGCTGTGGCAACTCTTCCGTCAGACCGAAGCGCAGGCGCAGCCGATGGCTGACCCAGTTCAGGGCATAGGCCAGCAGGCTCCAGAGCGCAATGATGGTGGCGAAGCCAAACAGGATGGGGGGCCATTCCTGGAGTGGAACCAGGCGAGCGTTGAATTCGATCTGGGCCAGTTCCAGCTCGCGGGTCCAGCGCGTGAGCGGGCTGGCGTCTCCACTGAACTGCTTTTCCAGCTCGGCGAACGTGCTGCCGATCAGGCCCAGTACGCCTTGCTCGGCAGCCGGTTGCGCCTGCTTGGTGCTGTCGCGCAGCTTCTTCAGGTCGGCCAGCAGCTTGCTGCGTTGCTGATCGTTTTCCAGGTTCTTGATGACTTCGTCCAGGGACTGGGCCAGCGGCTCGCTGGCCTCGGGCTGGGCTTTACTACCGCCAAGCAGGCTCGGCAGGCCGGCAGCGTGGGCCGGGGCCAGGAAGAATAACGCCAGGAATACAGCTAGAACGCGGAAAAAAGCGGGCACCGGACAATCAACCTCAAAACGATCAATCGCCCGAGTGTAGTGTATTTGTCAGTTGAGTTTCTCGAGGATCTTCCAGCACATGATGCCGATCATGCCGAGGGTGCCGATCCACATCATGAACACACCGATGTTGCGTTCGCGCATGCTGAAGCCAATCGTCAACAAGAGCAGGCCGGCAATGACCGGGAGGAACAGGGATTGGAAAGCTGACATGCGGCAAGGTCCTTGGGTTCGGATTTATGCTGCAAGGATAGCGGGTAACGCTGGAAGGGGGTGTGATCGAGGTCAGGCTGTCTGCTTATCCTGGCCTCATCGCCGGCAAGGCCGGCTCCCACAAAGTGATCCTGTGGGAGCTGGCCTTGCCAGCGATGCAGGCGCCGCCGCGCAGTTACGGCAGATCGCGACTGCGATAGAACGCTGTCAGCACCTTGACCAGATGCGCCAGGTCGTGGCTGCCGCACAGCTCGCGGATCGAGTGCATGGCGAAGGTCGGCAGGCCGATGTCCACGGTACGCACACCCAGGTGGCTGGCGGTGATCGGGCCGATGGTCGAGCCGCAACCCATGTCGCTGCGCACCACGAAGCTTTGCACCGGCACTTCCTCGGCCATGCACAGATGGCGGAAGAACCCGGCCGTCTCGCTGTTGGTGGCATAGCGCTGGTTGTTGTTGACCTTGATCACCGGGCCGGCATTGAGCTTGGGACCATGGTTGCCGTCATGCTTGTCGGCATAGTTGGGGTGCACGCCATGGGCGTTGTCCGCCGAGACCAGCAGCGAGCGCTGGATCACGCGGACGAAGTCGTCACCCTCGGGCATCAGGCGGCGCAGGGTCTGTTCGAGCATCGGGCCATCGGCGCCGCAGGCCGAGCAGGAGCCGACTTCTTCGTGGTCGTTGCACACCAGTACACAGGTTTCTTCGCTGTCGGCAGTCAGCAAGGCCTGCAGGCCGGCGTAACAGGACAGCAGATTGTCCAGGCGTGCACCGGCAATGAACTCACCGTTAAGGCCGATCAGCGCGGCGCTTTGGGTATCGTAGAAGCTCAGTTCGTAGTCCAGCACCACATCGGCGTTCAGGCCATGCTCGCGCGCCAGCTGGTCGGTGAGCAGGGCACGGAAATCGACACGCTCGTCACCGGCGACCTGGGCCAGGATCGGTGGCAGTTCGGTCTGCGGGTTGATCGTCCAGCCTTCGTTGGCGGTGCGGTTGAGATGGATCGCCAGGTTGGGGATGACCGCGATCGGCAGCTTGAAGTCGACCAGCTGGCTTTCGACCTTGCCGTCACGGCGGAAGGTCACCCGTCCGGCCAGCGACAGGTCACGGTCGAACCACGGGGCGAGCAGGGCGCCGCCGTAGACTTCAACGCCCAGTTGCCAGAAGCCCTGGCGCTGCAGCTCCGGTTGCGGCTTGACCCGCAGGCACGGGCTGTCGGTATGCGCACCGACCAGGCGGATGCCGTCGAGCAGCGGTGAATGACGACCGAGCTTGAAGGCGATGATCGAGGAGTCGTTGCGGGTCAGGTAATAGCGACCGCCGGCCACGGTGGCCCAGCTGTCGCGCTCGTCCAGGCGCTGGTAACCGGCGGCTTCCAGGCGTTGGGCCAGGGCAGCGGTGGCGTGGAACGGCGTGGGGGAAGCCTTGAGAAAGTCGATCAGGCCTTGGTTCAGTGCATCGCGCATAGGTCACTCCAGACAGCAGTGGCGCGAGTTTAGCGTACTTGGCGGGGGATTTGTGGCGTGCCTATCGCGGGGCAAGTCCGCTCCCACAGGCTACTTTTGATCTCGGTGGGAGCGGGCTTGCCCCGCGATGCGGTGAATCAGAACGGCGCCGGACACTCAAAGCGCAGCCGCTCCCCGGACACCGGGTGAGTAAAGCTGAGCATGCTCGCATGCAGGCACAGGCGCTCATGGGCGGCGAGGGCTTCAGGGTAGGCATACAAACGATCACCCAGCAGTGGATGGCCGATCGACAGCATATGCACGCGCAACTGGTGCGAGCGCCCGGTAATCGGCGTCAGCTCCACCCGGCAGTGATCGCCACAGCGCTCCAGAATGCGCCAGAAGGTCAGCGCATGCTTGCCCTGCTCGTGGTCGACGACATGACGCGGCTTGGTCGGCGGATCGTAGCGCAGGGGCAGGTCAATGCTGCCGCTGTCGAGTTCCGGCTGGCCCCAGCACAGGGCGGTGTAGGCCTTCTCGGTTTCACGGTCATGGAACTGTCGGGACAGCTCGCGGTGACTGTCGGCATCGCGGGCCAGCAGGATAATCCCCGAGGTTTCCCAGTCCAGGCGATGGACGATCAGGGCGTCGGGATAGCCGTTTTCCTGCAGGCGGGTAATCAGGCAATCCTTGTTGTCGTCGGCGCGCCCGGGCACAGACAGCAGCAGAGTCGGTTTGTTGATCACCAGGATCGCGTCATCCTCATAGAGGACGTGAACATTGGACAGCGGCATTACGTGTTCTCTGCAAACGCCAACGGCGACGGCCGGTCCCAGGCTGTAAAGCCCGGGCCCGGCCGTCGCCGTGGCAGGTTACCCGTAGGCGCCGATCAACGATCGGGCAGGGTGATGTTGAGTTCCAGGATCGAGCAGCTGCCCTGGTTTTCCAGAGCGACCTGCACATCATCGGAGCCGATGTTGACGTACTTGCGGATCACCTCCACCAGTTCCTTCTGCAGGGCTGGCAGGTAGTCCGGAGTACTGCGCTGACCGCGCTCGTGCGCCACGATGATCTGTAGACGCTCTTTCGCGACCGAGGCGGTGCTTACTTTTTTGCTGGCACGAAAGAAGTCAAAAAGGTTCATTGGTTAGTTGCCTCCAAACAGGCGCTCGAAGAATCCCTTCTTCTTCACATCAAGGAACCGATGTTCCACATTTTTGCCCAACAGGCGATCGACGGTGTCGCTGTAGGCCTGACCGGCATCGCTCTGGTCGTCGAGAATCACCGGTACGCCCTGGTTCGATGCCTTGAGCACCGCCTGGGATTCCGGGATCACGCCCAGCAGGGCGACCGAGAGGATTTCCTTGACGTCTTCGACGCCAAGCATTTCGCCCTGGCTCACGCGCTCTGGATGGTAGCGGGTGATCAGCAGGTGTTCTTTGATCGGGTCTTCGTTGCGTTCGGCGCGGCGCGATTTGCTTGCCAGCAGGCCGAGCATGCGGTCCGAGTCACGTACCGAGGAGACTTCCGGGTTGGTCACGACGATGGCCTCGTCGGCGAAGTACATCGCCAGGTGGGCACCTTTCTCGATACCGGCCGGGGAGTCGCAGACCACGTATTCGAAGTCTTCCTTGAGCTGCATCAGGACCTTTTCCACGCCTTCCTGGGTCAGCGCGTCCTTGTCACGGGTCTGGCTGGCGGCCAGCACGAAGAGGTTCTCAAGGCGTTTGTCCTTGATCAGCGCCTGCTGCAGGTTGGCTTCGCCGTTGACCACGTTGACGAAGTCATACACTACGCGGCGTTCACAGCCCATGATCAGGTCGAGGTTACGCAGGCCGACGTCGAAGTCGACGATGACCGTCTTGTGACCGCGCAGTGCGAGGCCGGTACCAATAGCGGCGCTGGTGGTGGTCTTACCCACACCACCCTTGCCGGATGTAACCACGAGAATCTTGGCCAAGGTGTTTCACCCCTAATGAAAAAGGACGTTGAGTCCCAAAAAATACAAAAAACGGCAACATCGAAATAAGTTGCGCAGAAAATGGCGGCAAGTATCCGTTAAAGACGGGTGATGTTCAACACGTCACCAGACAGGCTGATCTGCACGCCGGTGCCCCACAACGGATCACGGCGCAGGTCTTCGGAGACCTTGTACTGGCCGGCGATCGAGACCATTTCGGCAGTCAGTTGCTGGCAGAAAATGCGTGCCCGGGTATTGCCCTTGATTCCGGCCAGCGCCCGCCCACGCATTGCACCGTACACATGGATGTTGCCATCGGCGAGAAGTTCCGCGCCCGGACTGACCGACGACACCACGACCAGATCGCCACCCTGGGCGTAGATCTGCTGGCCACCGCGTACTGGCGTCGTGATGATCTTGGTCGGTTTGATCGCCGGTTCCGGCGGCGGAACCGGGGCCGGTGGCGGCTCTGGCTTCTTCACCTCAGGCTCGGGCTCGACCGGCCGCTCGCGCGCGCCGGACGGTGGCAGCACCGGCAGGTCGATGGCGATGGCCGCGGCGATGTCTTCGATGCGGCTGGCACGAATGGCCAGGGTGCGCAGGCCGTGATGGCGGCAGACGCGCATCAGCCCGGGCAGATCGATCGGACCTTCACCCGCCGGCAGCTTGTCCAGGGCCAGCACCAGCGGCGTGTTGCTGAAAAAATTCGGTGCCTGGGCAACCTTGGCCGCCAACTGCCGGTCGAGGCCTTCGAGGTTGTTCCGGGCGAGCTCGAGCACGGTGATGGCGAGCATGCTGCCCTTGAGCTGGAACACAGGGTCTTGGTCTGGCGTTTGGGTTTGGCTCATGGTCTGCATAGGGCGGCTTGTTACGAAAAAGTGCCCAGACTTATAACGAGAACGCCGGTTAGCCGCAACCCGTGCCGAACCGTTGTAGAATGCCCGGCCATTGTCTTTCCGGAATCTTTAATGGATCGCCCGCGTTTTCGTCGTTACTTTCTGCACCCGCGCTTCTGGCCGCTGTGGCTGGGCCTGGGGCTGTTGTGGCTGATCGTGCAGCTGCCATACCGGGTATTGCTGGTGATCGGCCGTGTGCTCGGGGCCTTGATGTACCGGGTAGCCGGTGAGCGCCGCTATATTGCGGGGCGCAACCTGGAACTGTGCTTCCCGGAGCTACCGTCCGTCGAGCGGAAGCGTCTGCTCAAGGAAAACTTCGCCTCCACCGGCATCGCCTTCTTCGAAATGGCCATGAGCTGGTGGTGGCCAAAGGCCCGTTTGGCGCGCCTGGCGCACATCGAAGGCCTGGAACACCTGCAAGCCGCTCAGCGTGATGGCCAGGGGGCCATCCTGATGGCATTGCACTTCACTACCCTGGAAATTGGCGCGGCCCTGCTCGGTCAGGAGCACACCATCGACGGCATGTACCGTGAGCACGGCAACCCGGTGTTCGACTACATTCAGCGCCGCGGCCGCGAGCGGCACAACCTTGACTCGCTGGCCATCGAGCGTGAGGACGTGCGCGGCATGCTCAAGCTGCTGCGCGCCGGGCGTGCGATCTGGTATGCACCGGATCAGGACTACGGCGCCAAGCAGAGCCTGTTCGTGCCGCTGTTCGGCATCCAGGCCGCGACAGTCACCGCCACCACCAAGTTTGCCCGGCTGGGCAAGGCGCGGGTGATTCCCTTCACCCAGCAGCGCCTGGCGGACGGCAGCGGCTATCGGCTGGTGATTCATCCGCCGCTGGAGGATTTCCCGGGTGAGACCGAAGAAGCCGATTGCCTGCGTATCAACCAATGGATTGAAGTGGCGTTGCGCGAGTGCCCGGAGCAGTATCTGTGGGCGCATCGGCGCTTCAAGTCGCGTCCGCCGGGGGCGCCGAAGCTCTACAAAAAACGGCGTTGAGGCGATCGCGGGGCAAGCCCGCTCCCACAGGCAGGAAAAATCCTGGTGGGAGCGGGCTTGCCCCGCGATGAATTCACCACAATCTCCCAGGAAGGCAGTATGTCAGCACCGATCACAGGATTGATCCTCTCCGGCGGTGGCGCCCGCGCCGCCTACCAGGTCGGTGTGCTGGCCGGGATTGCCGACCTGCTGCCGCCTGGCGCGGCCAATCCGTTTCCGGTGATCGTCGGTACCTCCGCGGGTGCCATCAACGCCGTGACCCTGGCCAGCGGCGCGACGCACTTTGCCGATGCGATCCGGCGCCTGACCAGTTTCTGGCAGGGCTTTCGCAGCCATCAGGTACTGCGCAGCGACTGGCCGGGGGTGATTCGCCAGGCCAGCCGCTTCGTCGGTCACAGTTTGCTCGGTCTTGGATCGCCGGTACCGGTGGCCTTGCTCGACAGTTCGCCGTTGCGTCATCTACTTAACCAGAACCTGGACATGAGCGGCATCGGCCATGCCCTCGAACAACAGCACCTGCACGCAGTGGCGGTGACCGCTTTCGGCTACGAGTCCGGCCAGGCGGTAACCTTCTATCAAGGCCGCGGCGCCATTGATCCCTGGTTGCGCCACCGGCGCATCGGTCTGCCTACCCGTTTGAGTGTCGAGCACTTGCTGGCCAGCTCAGCCATTCCGCTGCTGTTCGCGCCGGTCAAGCTGGGCGAGGAGTACTTCGGTGACGGCGCGGTGCGCCAGTCGGCACCGATCAGCCCGGCCCTGCACCTGGGGGCCAGCCGGGTGCTGGTGGTCGGTGTCAGCGGTAACCCGCAGCGTCCGGTCGAGGGCGAGCCGCGTCCGCGGATTTTCAGTGGCCAGCAGCCGAGCCTGGCACAGATCGGTGGGCATATGCTCAACAGCACCTTCATCGACAGCCTGGAAGACGACATCGAGTTGCTGCAGCGCCTCAACCATCTCAGCCACCTGATGCCCGAGCATCTGGAACGCCGGCGCCTGGGCCTGGCGCCGGTAGACGTGCTGGTGGTTGCGCCAAGCCAGCCACTGGATGAAATCGCCGCCCGCCATCGGCGTGAGCTGCCCGCGGCTTTGCGCCTGTTCCTGCGCGGTCCGGGCGCGACCAAAACCAGCGGTGCCGGGGTGCTCAGCTACCTGCTGTTCGAAGCCGGTTATTGCAGCGAACTGATCGAGCTGGGACGGCGCGATGCCCTGGCCAAGCGTCGGGAGTTGTGCAACTTCCTCGGCTTGCCCCAGGTGACAGGCTGAATCGAACTACTCGGCGATCTGCAGCTTGCGCGCTTCGGTGTAGACGTAGCGGACCTTCTCGTATTCGAACGGTGAGTTCAGCTGACCGTAGCGGAAACGGGTGGTGTAACGCTTGTCGACCGCCCGCAGCACCACCACTTCCGGATGATTGCTGCTGACTTCGGCAACGTTGAGGAAGTTGATCTGGTTCTCGGCGGCGAAGTCCACTGCCAATCCACCGGTATCGCGCAGGTTCGACGGTCCGAGAATCGGCAGCATCAGGTACGGGCCGTCCGGCACGCCATAGAAGCCCAGGGTCTGGCCGAAGTCTTCGCTCTGGTGCGGCAGGCCCATCTTGCTTGCCGGGTCCCACAGGCCGGCGACGCCAATGGTGGTGTTGAGCAACAGGCGTGCGGTGATTTCCATCGAACGCTGGCCCTTGAGCTGTAGCAGGCTATTGAGCAGGTTGGGGACATCGCCCAGGTTGCTGAAGAAGTTGCTCACGCCGCTACGGACAAAGCCCGGGGTGATGTAGCGGTAGCCATCGACCACCGGCAGGAATACCCATTGGTCAAAGCGGTAGTTGAAGTGGTAGATCCGCCGGTTCATCGACTCCAGGGGGTCATAGACATTCAGCGCGGCGAGCGTCGAACGTTCGAACTCACGCTGGTTCAGTCCCGGGTTGAATTTGAGTTCTTTGAGTGGCTGGGTGAAGCCATCGGCTTCGACAACACTGGCACGCGGAGCGGGTTCTTCGGCCTGGGCCAGTCCACTGGCAAGGAGTGCAGTCGCAATCAGTAGGCGTTTAACCACGGAAAAACTCCAGCATGGCGTCGCTGTTGACGCGGTAGTTGAGGTTGCCGCAATGGCCGCCGTGGGGGTAAAGGGTCAAGCGTTCGCCAAAGGTTTTGCGCAGAAAGCCGATGTCGCCGGGGCCGAGGATCACATCGTCGGCGTTGTGCATCACGGCCACTTTCGGGCTCTGCTGCAGGTAATCCTTGAGGGCATACAGGCTGACCTGGTCAACCAGTTGCAGCAGGCTGCCACCGTCGGTACGGGCGCGCCACATGGGAATGACCTGCTCGGTGATGTAGCAATCGAAGTCGCACTGCAGCGCCCGTTTGAAAAACGGCGTGAGGCTGCTGCTTTCGGTGATCGGGTATTTGGGCGGGATAATCAGCCCGCGGCGGTTGATCAGGTCGGAAGTGAACGCGATGTCGGCGGCCGAGAAACGGAACGAAGTGCCGATGACCATGGCCATCTGCTCGTTGCTCAGGTGCTGGCGCGACTGCTGGAAGTCATAGAGCAGGGCATCGTTGAGGTCGATGTAGCCTTTTTGCTGGAAGTAGCGGGTCAGCTTGTTCAGGACCAGCTCGTAGAACGTGGTGCTGCTGTTGACGCCCTTGACCTCGGTTTGCACCAGTTTGTCGAGGTTGGTGATCGAGGTGTAGAGATTGACCGGCGGGTTGAGCAGCAGTACGCGCTTGAAGTTGAAGCTGCGCCGGGTTTCGTCCAGATGGCTGACGAACGCCGCATCCAGGGCGCCGAGGCTATAGCCGCTGAGGTAGTACTCGGTGACTGGCAGGCGCGGATGTTGCGCACGCACGCCCTGCATGACCCGGTACAAGTCTTCGGCGTCATCACTGGTGACGCCGGGGGTGGCGAAGCGTGAAGCCGAGGTGATGAAGTCGAAACTGGTCGGCGAGGACAGTTGCACCACGTGGTAACCGGCTTTGTAAAACAGCTTTTTGAGGTATTCGTTGATGCTGCTGGAGTAGGGCGCACCGGTACCGGCAATGAGAAAGATCAGCGGTGCCGGGTGGTCCTGCTTGGCCAGGCGGTACTTGAGCTGTTTCACCGCCCAGAAATTGTCGGGGAGTGTGAAAGCGCGCTCCGGGCGCATGTTCAGGCTGTAGTCGGACTGGGTGATGTCATCGTCGCTGGGCAACTCCGGGCGCAAGTCCGGCGGCGTGGTGGCGATGGTCGCCTCGAACGGGTTGGTCAGCGGGTAGCCGTAACTGGCGGCATCGATATCTTGCGCCGAAGCGGACGCACTCAGGATTAGGCCGCCCAGGAGGGCGGTGAGGCGTATTGATCGAAGCATGACGGATCCCCAAAAAAGCTGCAGCAAAGTGCGTTACGCAGGCTAGGACCATCGTGTCCCTGGCAAAGTTGCCTGGCGCTCCGGCATTTATCGTTCCTGATGTTGCCGTTTTCACCGGTAGCGCGGCAACAATTGGTTCCATTTATCTTCTGTTCAAAGTAGTCGAGGCTGGCGCTTTTGCCTTGCATAGACAGCCCGGAGCTTTATGCTGGGCGCCGATTTCGATGATTCCGGAGCGTTCCATGTCCCGCCGTTTGCCACTGATCACCTTGTTGCTGTTCCTGCCCCTGTGGCTGGCGGTCAGTTACGGGGTGCGTTATGTCCTGATGGAAGACGCACAGTGGGTGGGTGTCTGCGCCGAACAGGCGCAAGTGTGGCAATGCCAGGCACGTTCGGTACTGGGGTTGATGATTCACTTCAGGGTTATTGCCTGGACCGCGCTGGGCCTGGCATTGCTGGCCCAGTTGCTGCCGGCGCGAGCGGGCTGGCGTCTGGCCGTGCTGGCGCTGCTGTTCGCGATTCCGGCGCTGGTGTTGTATAGCGCCAGTATCGCGGTGTTTGCCGTGGTGTTGGCCGGGTTGCGTCTGGTGCGGCGGTCTAGCTGATATCGAGTGGACCTAATCGCGGGGCAAGCCCGCTCCCACAGACTCACCATCCCACAGTGGGAGCGGGCTTGCCCCGCGATGGCCATCACTGCTGCGCGCGAACCCTCAGGCTACGCCACAACGCCCCCACCATCAGCACACTGACCCCGGCCCAGACCAGCGCCTGCTGGTTGCTCAGGCCCTCACGGAACAGCTGCGGGGCGATACCGGCGCCGACGATGAACGCCAGCAGACCGATCTCGGCGCGCGGGCCGCGTACCGGACGCAGCAGGTAGACCACCGCAGGCAGCAGCAGTGCGGCGCTCGGGAAGCTGCGATAACGCGGATCGAACACCAGCGCCAGCATGCTCACCGCTGCGGCAAAACCCGCCGCCAGCAACCACCAGCCCGCCCGAGCCTCAAGCCAGGCGAAGACCCGCTCGCGCCAGCCGTCACGTTGCGCCAGCGCCAGGGCACCGTGGGCCAGGACGATCAGGTTCAATCCGCCCAGCAGCACCGCCCAGATCCACTCACCGGCAAAGCGGCTGTTGATCCGCACCAACTCGCCCCACAAGCCCAGGCTCGCAGCACCCAAGGCAGCCAGCAGCGGCAACAGCAAGGCAGACCGCGTACCGCGTACGCGGCCGGCAAGCACCAGGGTGGCAACAAACAGCAGACCACAGGCAATCAACCATTGCGGCCAGAGCGCCAGGTTGCTGACTGGCCCTTCAAGAATGCCTTTGTCTTCACGGTCGGCGTCGTACAAGCCCCAGTAACCGCCGACCGCGCCTTCGCTGGCACGCTTCCACGGCTGGTCGAATGCTTCGATCAGGTTGTAGTGCCAGCCGTGCTGTTCGGCCATGGCGACAAAGCCGCGAATGAAGCGTGCTTCATTGACCCGGCTGGGCAGGGCGGTTTCGCGCTGACGGCCTTCGCTGGGCCAGCCGGTTTCACCGATGACGATGTCCTTGGGCGCAAAGCGGTTGCCGAACACCTGACGGATCTCGCCAACATGCACCAGGGCGTCGTCGATACTTTTGGGATCATCTTCCCAGTAAGGCAGCAGGTGAATGGTCAGGAAGTCCACGGTCGGGGCGATTTCCGGGTGCTGCAGCCAGAACTCCCAGACATCGGCGTAGGTCACCGGCACGCTGACCTGGCTTTTCACCTGGTTGATCAACGCCGCCAGTTGCGGGCCGGTGACCTCTTTGCGCAGCAGCGTCTCGTTGCCGACGATTACCGCTTTGACCACGTCAGGGTTGGCGTTGGCCGAGGCGATCAGGGCCTTGACCTCTTTTTGCGTGTCCACCGGGTTGGCGTTGATCCAGGCGCCGAGCATGACTTTCAAACCATGCTTGCGTGCAAGCTCCGGGATCATCTCCAGCCCGGTCATCGAATAGGTACGGATGCATTCGAAGCGCTGGGCCAGCAGGGCCAGGTCGGCGTCGATGCGCGCCGGACGCAGCTGGAACGGCTGGTCGAACGGCGACTGGTCCTTGTCGAACGGCGTGTAGGAAGCGCACTGCAGTTTATGCGAGGCACTGGCCGCATCCGGCAGGACCACCGGCTTGCCCAGCCCGTACCAGAGCCCTCCCAGCGCAAACAGGCCGAGCAGGCAGGCGAACAGATAGGGCAGCAGCGGAAAGCGGGCAGTCGGGGACATGGATCGGACCGTCAGGGAGCAAAGCCGCCAATAGTACCTGCAAATGGCACGGGCTAAAGCCTCGGCAGGCAAAGTTACCCCGGTTGGATGTTGCTTCATGTAACTGCACAGCGGGCTGGCGATGTGATGTCGCTTGTCGCTGCCTGGAGGTCGTTGCCAGAGCAGGTCAGCGGGCATCAGCGGTTGATGATGCAGGTTCCGTGACGTGACGAGGGGAAGCTTTGATGAAAATGCGACGACTCCTGGGGGTGGGCACCGCCCTGGTAATGGCCATCGGCGCTGCGCAGGCGATGGCCAAGGAAGTAAGCATCGGCTACGTCGATGGTTGGTCCGACAGTGTGGCGACCACCAACGTGGCGGCCGAAGTGATCAGGCAGAAGCTCGGCTACGACGTCAAGCTGCAGGCCGTGGCCACCGGGATCATGTGGCAGGGGGTGGCGACCGGCAAGCTCGACGCGATGATGTCGGCCTGGTTGCCGGTAACCCATGGCGATTACTGGAACAAGAACAAAGATAACGTCGTCGATTACGGCCCTAACTTCAAAGACGCCAAGATCGGCCTGATCGTCCCCGACTACGTCAAGGCCAGTTCCCTGGCCGACCTCAAGAGCGACGACAGCTTCAAGCACAAGATCGTCGGCATCGACGCCGGCTCCGGGGTCATGCTCAAGACCGATCAGGCCATCAAGGACTACGACCTCAGCGGCTACAAACTCCAGGCCAGTTCCGGCGCGGCGATGACCGCCGAACTGGGTCGCGCCTATGCCAAGCAACAATCGATCGCCGTCACCGGCTGGGTGCCGCACTGGATGTTCGCCAAGTGGAAACTCAAGTTCCTTGAAGACCCCAAAGGCGTGTATGGCGCAGCAGAAACCGTCAACAGCATCGGCAGCAAGGAACTGGCAAGCAAGGCACCGGAAGTGGCGGACTTTCTGAAGAAGTTCCAGTGGCAGTCCAAGGACGAAATCGGTGAGGTCATGTTGGCCATTCAAGAGGGCGCAAAACCCGAAGCCGCAGCCAAGGACTGGGTAGCCAAACACCCTGAACGCGTCGCCGAGTGGACCGCTAAATAATGGCCTAAGGCTTCTATCTGGCACCTTCCAGGGCCGCAGCACCAGAAACGGTGCTGCGGCCCTTGTCGTTTCTGGCTGTTACCGAATCGGTAAAACAGTTTTGCATCTAAGACTAAGGTCGTCTGGAGTGCGTCCAAAGGCAGCATAAAGTGGAGTCCGTACTACCTAATCTGTGCTGCGAGGACAAAAACAATGAACGACAGCATTTATCTCTCGATACAAAACAGCCCGCGGTTCAAGGAGCTGGTGTCAAAACGCGAACGTTTCGCCTGGATTCTCTCGGCGATCATGCTCGGTCTCTACTCCGCTTTCATCCTGTTGATCGCCTATGGTCCGCATGTATTGGGTACCAGGCTCAGCCCTGACTCGTCGATTACCTGGGGGATTCCCCTCGGTGTCGGTCTGATCCTTTCGGCGTTCGTGCTGACTGCGATCTACGTGCGTCGCGCCAACGGTGAGTTCGATGAGATGAACAAAGCGATTCTCAAGGAGGCACAGCAATGATCCGGCGTCTTCTGGCAACCCTGGCCTTCGGCATCTTCGCACCTGCCGTGTGGGCCGCCGACGCCCTCACCGGCGAGGTGCACAAACAACCGTTGAACGTCGCGGCGATCCTCATGTTCGTCGCCTTCGTCGGTGCCACCCTGTGCATCACCTACTGGGCGTCCAAACGTAACAACTCCGCCTCCGACTACTATGCCGCCGGCGGGCGTATCACCGGTTTTCAGAACGGTCTGGCGATTGCCGGTGACTACATGTCGGCAGCTTCCTTCCTGGGTATTTCCGCCCTGGTGTTCACCTCCGGCTACGACGGCCTGATCTACTCGATCGGCTTCCTGGTCGGCTGGCCGATCATTCTCTTCCTGATCGCCGAACGCCTGCGCAACCTGGGTAAATACACCTTTGCCGACGTTGCCTCGTACCGTCTCGGGCAAAAAGAAATCCGCACCCTGTCGGCCTCCGGCTCCTTGGTGGTGGTGGCGTTCTACCTGATCGCGCAAATGGTCGGCGCCGGTAAGCTGATCCAGCTGCTGTTCGGTCTGGACTACCACGTCGCGGTGATCCTGGTCGGTATCCTGATGTGCCTGTACGTGCTGTTCGGCGGCATGCTGGCGACTACCTGGGTACAGATCATCAAGGCCGTGCTGCTGCTCTCCGGTGCCAGCTTCATGGCGCTGATGGTGATGAAACACGTCAACTTCGACTTCAACGCGCTGTTCTCCCAGGCCATCGATGTTCACCCTAAAGGTGAAGCGATCATGAGCCCGGGCGGTCTGGTCAAAGACCCGATCTCGGCCTTCTCCCTGGGTCTGGCGCTGATGTTCGGTACCGCTGGCCTGCCGCACATCCTGATGCGCTTCTTCACCGTCAGCGACGCCAAGGAAGCCCGCAAGAGCGTGCTGTATGCGACCGGTTTCATCGGCTACTTCTACATCCTGACCTTCATCATCGGCTTCGGCGCAATCCTGCTGGTCAGCACCAACCCTGAATTCAAGGACGCCGCTGGCGCCCTGATCGGCGGCAACAACATGGCTGCGGTGCACCTGGCCGACGCCGTCGGTGGCAGTGTGTTCCTCGGCTTCATCTCGGCGGTAGCCTTTGCGACCATTCTGGCAGTAGTGGCCGGCCTGACCCTGGCCGGTGCTTCGGCGGTGTCCCACGACCTGTACGCCAGCGTGATCAAGAAAGGCAAGGCCAACGAGAAGGATGAAATCCGCGTCTCGAAGATCACCACCATTGCCCTGGCGGTACTGGCGATCGGTCTGGGTATCCTGTTCGAAAGCCAGAACATCGCCTTCATGGTCGGCCTGGCGTTCTCGATTGCCGCCAGCTGCAACTTCCCGGTACTGCTGCTTTCGATGTACTGGAAAAAGCTGACCACCCGTGGCGCCATGATCGGCGGCTGGATGGGCCTGATCAGTGCGGTAGCGCTGATGGTGCTCGGCCCGACCATCTGGGTACAGATCCTCGGTCACGAAAAAGCCATCTACCCGTACGAGTACCCGGCGCTGTTCTCGATGCTGATTGCCTTCGCAGGGATCTGGTTCTTCTCGATCACTGACAAGTCCCAGGCAGCTGATAAAGAACGTGCGCTGTTCTTCCCGCAATTCGTTCGCTCGCAGACCGGTCTGGGGGCCAGTGGCGCAGTCTCGCACTGATAGCTGAGTACAAATCGCGGGGCAAGCCCGCTCCCACCGGTCCCGGTGGGAGCGGGCTTGCCCCGCGATCGTTTTCCAGTTGATCACACCAGCTAATGGCCCTCTGCTGTCGCTGGGAAATTTCCGAAGATCGCTCGGACCGGTCTTACTCTTCGAAGCGAGCCAACCCCGAATAATTCTCCTCACTGACCGGGCAACACCGGTCAGGTATCGACCCCTTCAAGGAGAATTCATTCGTGAAACGTACGTTACTTGCCCTTCCCCTGACTGTGCTGTGCGCAGCTTCGGCCTATGCCATCGACCCGATCGAGAAACAGGTGCAGGTCACCGCCCAGGTGCCGACCGATGCCTTCTTCGTCGAGCCGGTAGGCGGCAACTGGATGAACGACCCGCAGGAGATGGCCTGGAACTCGTATCAGGCCAAACTCGATCCGATCCGCAAGGAACTGCAGGTCAAGAGCACCGTCGGCCCGATCACCGCCTACCTGGTGTCGCCTGCGGTCATCGCCAGCGGTACCCACAACATCGGCCTGAACGTCAAGGTTGGCGATACCGTGCTCAGCACCACCAGTGCCGAAGTCGTCAGTGCTGCCCAGGCCGCGCCCGGCGCGACCATCGGCTTCCAGGTGGAGGCCCAGGCGGCACCCGGCACCGGCTATGAGCCCGGTAGCTATCAGGGGCTGGTCAGCATGATCTTCGAAACCGCGCCTTGATAGGCGTCGCCCTCAGCTAGCCCATCCGTTGTTGCCTGCCCTTGCCCCTGGCGCTTGCCGGGGGTGGGTGGGTATCCCATGCAAGCGACGCTCATGTTGAACAATCACACCATCACCGCTTCGTTGCGCCGTTGGCTGTCGGCGGCTGCCTGCCTGGCCGCGCTGCCCGTGCTGGCCAACCCCGTGCCAGGCACCCTGGGACGGATCGAGGGGCTGCCGCGGGATTTCGAAGCGCATTTTTTCGACGTGCCGCTGGCGGTACGAGTCGACCTGGACGGTCGCTACCTGGGCGATGCCATGGTCGTGCTGAGCCGCGATCAGCGCGTGCAGTTACTCGAATTCACCGAGACCCAGGAAAGCCTCGAACCCGAAAGCCTGCGCCGCCGCTGGCGCGAACGCCTGCTCGCCGGGCGGCCACTGGGCGATTGCCTGCAGGATTGCCCGGACGGCCTGCGCGCCGTGCACTACAGCCTGGTCAATTCACAGCTGTCGCTGTTGACCGACAGCGCCGAGGCCGGTGGCCTGGGCGAGCGCTTTCATCGCCTGCCCGAGCAGGGCAGCTACGGCCTGCTGCTGCGCAACCAGCTCAACCTGGTCAGCGACGAACGCGGCACCAGTGGCCGCTACGCCCTGCAAGGCCAAGGCAGCCTGGGCAACTGGACAACCCTGGCCGACGGCCAGCTCGACCGTGGCAGCGACAGCCAGCAAGACACCCGTTACCACCTCGACCAGCTGTACACCGAGCGTCTGGTCGAAGAACATTTCTATCGTCTCGGCTACTTCACCCCCAGCGCCCAGGGCCTGACCCGTCAGCCGCGCTTGATGGGGGCGAGCGCCGACACCACCCTGGGCGTGATGTTCGGCAGCAGCGACAGCCTGATGGTCGACAGCGGCGCGCCCAGCGCCACGCCGATCTACGTCACCCCCGATCGCCCGGCCGTGGCCGAGATCTACCGCAATGGCGTGCTGATCAACAGCCAGGCGGTGCAGCCGGGTCTGCAGACCCTGGATACCACGGTGCTACCCGGCGGCATCTATGAAGTCGAGATCCGCCTGGTCGAGGACAGCCAGGTGACTTCGCGCAGCCAGGCCTTCATCTACAAACCCAGCAACTGGCGCAGTACTGATGCGCCCTGGCGCTACAACCTGTTCTTTGGCCGCCAGAGCAGCTTGCTGAGCAACTGGGACCGCGACCATGACGACAGCCTCAGCGCTGGCGTGCTGGCCAACTACCTGGTGCACCCGCGGGCGATTCTCGGCCTGTCCGCCCAGCGCATCGATGAAGCGATGCAGTACGGCACCTCGCTGGACTGGGACGTGCGTGACCGCTTCAAGCTCTACGCCAACCTGTTCCAGGCTCAAGGCCATGGCAACGGCTATGACCTGCAGGCCATCCACAGCTACGACAACGGCTCGCTGGTGGCCAGCCACAGCCGTTCCTGGCTGGCACCCTCGCGCACGGCGCAGGATGCATCATTCCAGCAGCGCCTGAGCCAGTCATCGCTGTCGCTCAATCACCGCCTCGACCCGCGCAACAGCGCGTCCTTGCGCCTGTCCCACAGCAGCGGCGCCAGCGAGGGCACGGGTATCGACCTGGGCTGGTCGTACTACGGCCGCCTGCTCGGCTCGGACGCTAACTGGCGCCTGTCGCTGTTCGACCGCCCGGGCACTTCTGGCACCGGCGACGCGCGCAGTCGTGGGGTCAACCTGAGTATGAGCATGAGCCTCGGCGGCGGCAGCGGGCGACGGCTTTCCGCCAGTCTCGGCAGCCGCACCTCGCGTGACGGCGGGCGCGACCTCAATGCCTCGCTGGCCTACCAGCAGGATGTCGACCTCGGGCCGCTGCGCAACGTCGGCATGAGCGCCAGTGCCGACCGCTATGGCGTCGGCCTGGGCGGCGACACCCAGTTCGAGAGCCAGGTGCTGCATGGCGATGCCTATGTGCAGCGCTCGTCCTACAACGGCGCGTTCAACGGCGGCGTGAACCTTGAAAGCCTGCTTGCGGTGGGGGCTGGCAAGGCGGCGCTGAGTGGGCAGTACCTGCCGCACCAGGCCGGGCTGATCGTCGACGTCGAGACTGATCTGGACGACCTCAAGCTGCGCGCCGACAGCACCGGTGGCAGCTCTGCGACCTTGCACCCGGGGCGCAATGTCATCCCCGTTGGCGCCTACAAGGCCGGCCACGTGCAGTTCGATTTCGACGGCAGCGAGGCCACTGCGGCGGTGATCCAGCCCTCCAGCGTGGACTATCACCTCAACCGCGGCGGCATCGAGTACCGCCAGCTGCGCGTGTTGCGCACGGTGACCGTGATCGGCCGCCTGTTTGACAGCCAGGGCCGGCCCATGCGCGGTGCCCAGGTGATCAACCACGCCAGCCGCACGGTCAGCGAAGCCGATGGCTTTTTCGCGGTGGAGATGAGCGAGTCGACGCCGACCCTGGAGATCCGCCAGCAAGGTGCGCCGGTCTGCCTGCTGGCGCTGGACCCGCAGCGGCTCGAACGCGAGGACGACGTGCTGCTGGCCGGGGAGCAGATCTGCAATGCAAACAGCCTGGCAAGGGCAGAGGGGGACCTGGCCAAAGGTCGAGGCTGAGTCCGGCAGCGGCAAAAAAACTTAGGAAAAATCCTCTTCTGTTTTAGGAAAGATCCCGCGACTGCAGGCATAGCCACAGACCGCGCCGTGTCACTACTCTCGTTGTGTCTGTAAGGAGACTGACAAGATGAACATCCTTCGCCTGATTGCCCTGGCGTTACTGACCGCTCCTCTGGCCCTGCATGCGGCGCCGGAGCTCAATGTCGGCGCGTTGCATGACTACCTGGACGGCGGCAAAAGCACCCTGCTCAAACGGGTGCGCAACGGCGGTAACAGCACGGCCTTCGTCAAGGTCAGCGTCGCCGAGCTGGTCTACGACGCCAACGGCGTGGCCCGCGAAGTCGACACCGACGGCCTGCCCCTGGAACAGCGTGGCCTGATTGCCAGCCCGGCGCGCCTGATCGTCCCGGCCCAGGGCATGCAGGCGGTGCGCCTGCTGTATCGCGGCCCGCGTGACAGCGAGCGCTACTTTCGCTTGCGCTTTATACCGGTGCTGCCGGAAACCGGCGATGGCTTTGCCGTCAATGAGCAGGAAGCCGAGCAGTACCGCGACAGCCTCAAGGCCGGGGTCAACCTGCTGGCGGGCTATGGCACCTTGTTGTTCGTACGGCCCGCCGAGAGCCGCTTCCAGACCCCGGTGCGCCGCCAGGGTGGCCAGCTGACGGTGGTCAACGAAGGCAACAGCACCGTGGTGCTCGACCATTTCCGCCAGTGCCAGGCGCCGGCCCAAGGCTGTGAGCCGGCGACCAAGCACCATCTGCTGCCGGGGCGCAGCCGGCAGTTCGAAGGGCAGGTGGGCAAGGTGCATCAGTTCGAGCTGCATGAGGGCGGCGAGCGCAAGGATATGGTGGTGGAAGGATGAGTTCGATGAACCGCTTCAAACAGTTCTGGTCCACGTATTGGTTAGCTGGAATGCTTGTGTTGAATGTGCCTGTCGCTGAAGCGCTGGAGGTCACTATTTCAGCGCAGTATGTAGGGGGGGCTTCAGCACAATTCGAAAACACCACGCCCCCAGCGGCCTTCTGTGACCGGTGGGCGAACTATTGCAGGAATCGTGAAGTGATCGACTTGTCTATCACTTACGTCAAGGAAGTGATTGAAGCGGATATACGGGACCAGTATTACATCAAGATGCCCGGTGGACGTAAGGTCGATGTCTTTAACGATCAAACCGGGGAGTCTCATACCCTGGATTTTGAATTCACTGCGGTGGGTCAGAGAACGAGCGGTCCACACTGGATGGAGAGCCCGCTGTACAATTCAGTGTTGTCAGGAGGCTGCACTAGTGGCCAACGTACTGCGAACCCGCCATGGGTGCTTTTTTTATGGGAGGTGCAAAACCCTCGATCTCCCGTCGCCTGTTACTCAAGATACAGCCGTGCCCAGCCGGATTATCACGCCGTTGTCAGTGCTGGTGAAATGGGGGTGTTGTATAGCCTGATCATGCCGGCACCTTATCGAATGAAGCCTGGCATCTACCGAGGCAGTGCAATTTATACCATCGGCCCCGGCGGCGATTTCGATTTCGGCAATGGCGTTACTCAGCTCAGCGACAACAGCCTGACCATAAATTTCGTGCTTGACGTTCAGCACGCCTTTTTCTTTGACTTTCCACCAGGATCGGACCGTGCCGTGCTGGAGCCACGTGGTGGATGGCAGAACTGGTTGACGGGGGGCGCAGTCCCACAACGTTTGTATCGCGACCTGCCGTTCAAGCTGTCGTCGACCGGGCCGTTCAAGGTCTACAAATTATGCCAGTACGACGTGGGCATGCTGTGTGGGTTACGGACGGACAATGGCGATCAAGTACCGGTACAGCTCGCCCTGAGCCTGCCCGCAGGTATTCAGTATCAAGGCAGGCCGGTCGAACGCTTGCCTCTGCCCACCGGACGCGTACAGGCGCTGCAGTTCGACGCGCTGACAACTACCCTCAACCGCCCCGGCCAACTGCATTTCGAAGTCGGCAAGGACGACGTGCGCGCCATGCTCGCCCACGCCGGCAGCACCTACACCGGCCAGGTCACGGTGGTGTTCGATGCCGAGCTCTAGTCCACACGAGGCCAGCCATGTATAGAACCCTGGTGGTCGACGACCACCCCTTCATCCGTTCCACGGTCTGCATGCTGCTGCGCCAGGAGCAACTGGAGGTGGTCGGCCAGGCCGCCAACGGCATCGATGCGTTGCGCCTGGCGCGTGAGCAGGCCCCGGACCTGATCATCCTCGACATCGCCATGCCCGGGCTGGACGGCCTCGAGGTGATCGCCAGGATCAGGGCCATGCCACGTCCGGCCAAGGCCCTGGTGCTGACTTCACAACTGGCCGAAGCCTATTCACTGCGCTGCATGCAGGCCGGTGCCGTGGGCTACGTGTCGAAAACCGACGACCTCGGCGAGCTGTGCAAGGCGGTGCATGCGGTGATGTCCGGCTACACCTACTTTCCCGAGGTGGCCCTGAGTTCGGTGCATCACCAGGACCTGCGCGCCAGCGAGGCGCATTGCATTGCCCGTCTCAGCGACCGCGAGCTGATGGTCCTGCAGCACCTGGCACGCGGCCTGAGCAATAAAGCCATCGGCGAAATCATGCTGCTGAGCAACAAGACCATCAGTACCTACAAGAGCCGCCTGCTGGAAAAACTCAGGGTAAGTTCGTTGATCGACCTGGCTGACCTCGCTCGCCGCAACCTGCTCATATAAGCCGCGTCGGCTCGTGTTGACGCGTGTCCTGCTGCTGGCACTGTTGTGCGGCCTGGTGCCGGCGCCAGGCCAGGCTGCGCCGATCCTGCACTCACGGGCTACGCTCGATAGCCCTCGGCCGGAGCCGGACGGCGCCGAACTGCGCTGGTTATGGGAGCGGCGGCAACTGCGCCTGGGGGTGATCGAGCGGGACAACCCGCCGTTCGACATCCTCGGCACCGGCCAGGTGTTCGAGGGGCTGACGGCCGACTATGCCGGGCTGATCGCCGATCAATTGCACCTGCAGGTCGAGGTGCATGCCTACGCCTCTTTCGCCGAGGCGGTAGCGGCCTTGCGCGCGGGGGCGATCGACCTGCTCGGCTCGGTGTCGGCACAACAGGCGCTGGAGGCGGGTTTGCACCTGTCGCGGGCCTACGCCGAAGATCGTCCGTTGCTGATTGCCCAGGAGGAAGGGGGCACGCTTATTGGGCGCGAGGACGAATTCAGGTTGGCGATGGTCGAAGGCTACCGTTCCCCTGAGCAGCTGCGCGAGCAGTTCCCGCTGGCCCGCCTGCAACTGCATCCGTCACGCTTCAGCGCCCTGGCTGCCGTGTCGCTTGGCCATGCCGATGTCTTTCTCGGCAATGCCCTGGGCAGTCGCTACGTGCTGGGCCGCAGCCAGTTGGCGGCTGTCGAGGAGATCGGCGATGCCGCCTTGCCAAGCCAAGGCATAGGCTTTGCCATGCTTGAAGACGGCGGGCCGCTGCCACGCCTGGTGGACGCGGCGCTGGCCAGCCTCAGCGAGCGCCAGCAGGCGCGGATCGGCGAGCGCTGGAGCCCGATGGCTGGCACCGGGCACAAGCCCGAGCCGCTGCAGTTCAGTGCCGCCGAGCAACGCTGGCTGCGCAACAATCCGACGGTGACGGTGCTGGTCGACGAACAGTTGCTGCCGCTGAGCTTTCGCGATGGCAAGGGCCAGTTGCGCGGCTTGAGCCTGGATGTCCTGCAATTGATTGCCCGGCGCACCGGCCTGCAGTTCGAGGTGCGGACCGGTGGCAGTGTCGAGCGGATGATCGCGCAACTGCACCAAGGCAAGGCGCAGGTGATCGCCGGCCTGCCTCACAGTCCGCTGCGTGAGCAGCAACTGGTGTTCAGCCGTGCTTACCTCAGCGCCTCGAGAGTGCTGGTCAGCCGCGATGAAGTTCAGGCGCCGACCAGCCTGGAGCAGTTGCAGGGCCGCACGCTGGCGCTGGTCAACGGCAGTGCCCTGGCCGAGCTTGTGCGCCAGCGCTATCCACAGATCCAGCAATTGCCCGTGGCTGGCCCGGTGGCCGCTCTCAAGGCGGTGGCCCGCGGTGAGGCGGCAGCCACCGTGTTGAGCCTCGACGCCGCCCGCCCGCTGATCGCCCGCTGGTACCCTGGGCGTTTGCAGGTCAGTGCCAGCCTGGCCCTGCCACCGGCGCACTTCGCCCTGGCCAGCAACAGTGGAGCGATCGAGCTGCAGTCGATCCTCAACAAGGCCCTGCTCAGCCTCACGCCGCGTGAGACCGATGTGCTGATGCGGCGTTGGCGCAATCCGCTGATCGTTGCCGATGGCGACTGGCAGCGCTACCGCCAGCGGATCCTGCTGGGGTTCGCTGTGGTGCTGGTTCTGCTGCTCCTGGCCTCGCTGTGGATCCGCTACCTGCGCCGTCTGCAGGTCGAGTTGCGGCGCACCAAGGCTGAGGCTGATGCGGCCAACCAGGCCAAGACGCAGTTTCTCACCACCATGAGCCACGAGATCCGCACTCCCTTGCATGCCGTGCTGGGTATGCTTGAACTGGCTCAGCGCAAGGCCGAGCAGGGCGTGCTCGATCGCCTGGCGATCGAGGTCGCGGCCGATGCGGCGGGTGGCCTGCTGGAGTTGATCGGCGATGTGCTCGACATCACCCGCATCGAGGCCGGGCAGTTGCAGCTGGCACCCCAGCGGGTGCGTCTGCGTGAGCAAGTGGCGCGGGTGGTGCAGCTGTTCGAGCAGCAGGCGCGCAGCAAAGGCCTGGCGCTGCGTCTGGAGGCCGACGGCGCGGTGGATGCCGAGGTGATGCTCGACCCTGTGCGCTTCAAGCAGGTGCTGGCCAACTTGCTGAGCAATGCCATCAAGTTCACCCCCCAGGGCCATGTTCGCGTCAGTCTGCACGCGCAGGCGGTGGGCGAGCGATTGGCCGTCGAGCTACAGGTCGAGGACACCGGCATCGGCATCGCCGAGGCCGAGCTGGCCGGGCTTGGCCAGCCGTTTCGCCAGGCCAGTAACCAGCGTCAGTCGCCGCGCTGCAGCACCGGGCTGGGCCTGGGTATCAGCCGCAGCCTGTGCGAGATGATGGGCGGGCGGATGGCGCTGCACAGTGTGCTGGGGCAGGGCACACGGGTGGAGATCCTGTTCGACCTCGCGCGCCCGCCCGCCGGACACCAGGGGCAGGCGCTGCCAGCGGCGCAAGTGGCTACGGCGGGCGTGCGCCTGCGGGTGCTGGTGGTCGATGATTACCCGCCCAATCGCCTGTTGCTGGCGCAGCAGCTGGAGTACCTGGGGCACCAGGCACGGGTCGCCGAAGATGGTGCCCAGGCCTTGCGGCTGTGGCTCAAGGAACACATTGATGTGGTGATCAGTGACTGCAACATGCCGCGCCTGAACGGCCATGCCCTGGCCCGGGCGATCCGCTTGCATGAGCGACGCAACCGCAGGCCGGCGTGCCGGCTCATCGGCCTGACCGCAAATGCGCTGGAGAGCGAACGGCAGCGCTGCCTTGCGGTCGGCATGGACGACTGCCTGTTCAAGCCGCTCGGGCTGGATGAGCTGGTGCGGGCGCTGGCGCTGTACCAGCCTGAAACTAAGCCCCAGGACGCTATGCAGCTCCTGGATCTGCGCCATCTTCTGCGTCTGGTCGGCAGTGACCAGGCGGCGTTCAAGGCGCTGCTTGCCGATTTGCGCAGCAGCAACCAGCAAGACCTGCGGCGTCTGGAAGCACTGGTCAATGATCCACCAGCACTTGCGCAGCTGGCGCACCGGATCAAGGGTGGGGCGAGGATTGCCCGTGCCGAAGGCGTGATCAGGGCTTGTCAGCAAGTGGAACTTACCTGCGAATCCAGACCACTGGAGGCCTCGCACCTGCGCCGCGACGTCCAGGCGTTGCGGGTAGCCCTGCAACGCCTGGAAACGCAGCTGGCCGAGCGGATCGCAACCGATCCGCCGGGTTCATATCATCCCTAGCAGGAGCAACACCAGCAGGACCACCAGTACCACGCCGATAATGCCGGACGGGCCATAGCCCCAGCTGCGCGAGTGAGGGAAGACCGGTAAGCCACCGACCAGCAGCAGGATCAGAATGATGATGAGGATCGTGGTCATGGTTGAATCCTTGAGTGGTTCGAGGATAAGGGCCTCAATGCTGGCCGCTTACAGTTGCGACCAATGCAGCGGTGCAAAGATTCAATTTCATCGCTGTGCGGCCGGGCTCCGTGAGCAGTTGTCTTCACTTGGTGGGAGCGGGCTTGCCCCGCGATGCGATGTAACTGACAAAACGCAATCGCGGGGCAAGCCCGCTCCCACTGAAGCCTGTGCGCATGCCTGCCCATTCAGCGCCTTGATCGTTGCTCAGGGTGGCCGTCGGCTCGGCTATTCTGCCGCTCATATCCACTGGCAGAACAAGGCGTGCCACCATGCACAACCGCATCATGATTACCGGAGCCGGCTCGGGTCTGGGCCGCGAGATCGCCCTGCGCTGGGCGCGCGAGGGCTGGCGCCTGGCCCTGGCTGATGTCAACGAGGCAGGCCTGCGCGAAACCCTGGCGCTGGTGCGCGAGGCTGGCGGCGAAGGTTTCGTGCAGCGTTGCGACGTGCGCGACTACAGCCAGCTGACCGCCCTGGCCCAGGCCTGCGAAGAGAAGTTCGGCGGCATCGATGTGATCGTCAACAATGCCGGAGTGGCCTCTGGCGGCTTCTTTGGTGAACTGTCGCTGGAGGACTGGGAGTGGCAGTTGTCGATCAACCTGATGGGCGTGGTCAAGGGCTGCAAGGCGTTCCTGCCGATGCTTGAACGCAGCAAGGGGCGGATCATCAACATCGCTTCGATGGCGGCCTTGATGCAGGGGCCGGCGATGAGCAATTACAACGTCGCCAAGGCGGGTGTCCTGGCCCTCTCGGAAAGCCTGTTGATCGAATTGCGCCAACAGCAAGTGGCGGTGCACGTGGTGTGCCCATCGTTCTTCCAGACCAACCTGCTGGACTCGTTCCGTGGCCCGACGCCGGCGATGAAAGCCCAGGTCGGCAAGCTGCTGGAAAGCTCGCCGATCAGCGCCGCCGATATTGCCGGCTATATCTACCAGCAGGTCGCAGAAGGTCAGTTCCTGATCCTGCCCCATGAGCAGGGCCGTGAAGCCTGGCAGCTCAAGCAACGCAACCCGCAGCTGATCTACGACGAGATGGCCAGCATGGCCGAGAAAATGCGGGCCAAGGCGAAACCGGCGCAGGCTTAAGCTGATTTGCACTGCCCACAGATCCGCTATCCTAGGCCCCTTTTCATGTGAAGCGGGCTCCCTGGCGTGATCAATTACCTGTGGTTTTTCCTCGCGGCGGTCTTCGAGATCGCCGGTTGCTATGCCTTTTACATGTGGTTGCGGCTGGGCAAGAGCGGCTGGTGGATTGCCCCGGCGCTGCTCAGTCTGACCCTGTTCGCGCTGATCCTGACCCGTGTCGAGGCCGCCTATGCCGGGCGCGCCTACGCCGCCTATGGCGGCATCTACATCGTCACCTCGTTGCTGTGGCTGGCGCTGGTCGAACGGGCGCGACCGCTGGGCAGCGACTGGATCGGCGCGCTGCTCTGTGTGTTGGGGGCCAGCATCATTGTCTTGGGACCGCGCTTGCAGAGCGCCTGAGCATGTGAAAACGACGAAAATCTGTAGGCAAATTCGTCGGCTTTAGTGGGATCGGTCTATTTGACTGGCGGAGCATTGCTGCGCTCTGACACCCCGTGCAGTCTCCGGATTCTCAGCGTTGTGGAGGATCGGAGCATGTTGGTAATCGGACGCGAAGTAGGCGAAGTCATCGCCATTGATGAGCACATCAAGGTCAAGGTGCTCTCGGTGGAGGGCAATGTGGTGCGCTTTGGCATCAGCGCACCTCGTGAAATCGAAGTGCACCGGGCAGAAATCTATCGGCGCATCGTCGAGCAGTTGGCCAAGGATGCGGGCTGATCAGTCGAACAGTTCTTTCGGTACGTCGTGCTTGGCCAGCAGTTGGCACTGCTGGCTTTCGAGGTCGAAAAGAATGAACGCCTGCTTTTTCGCCAGGGCCTGGCGCACGCGTAGCACGCGGGTTTCCAGCGGGGTGTCGTCGCCGTTGTCGGTGCCGTCGCGGGTGACGAAATCCTCGATCAGGCGGGTGAGGGTTTCGGCTTCCAGTTGCTCGTAGGGGATCAGCATATGCAGGACAGGTTCGGTGAAGTGTGCAGCTATGTTACGCGAAACCTGTCCTGGCCGAGTGGGATAGTTCGGGGTCAGCTTCGGCCTTTCTTGCCCCTGATCAGTTCGCGCAGCATGAAGCGATTCGGGTGACAGGCTTCAGCGACACTGCGCGGTACCGGCAGTGGTGCGTTGTCGACCCAGGCGGCGATCAATTCGCCCGACAACGGCGCGGTGATCAACCCGCGTGAGCCATGGCCGCTATTGATGTACAGGCCTTCAAGCCAGGGGCAGGGCGTGTCGGGCACCTGGCGGGCGTCCTTGGCCAGCACTGCGTAGTGCTGATTGAATGCCTGCTGGTCGGCGAGCGGGCCGACGATGGGCAGGTAATCGGGACTGGTGCAGCGAAAGGCTGCCCGCCCCTCCAGGGTGTGCGGGTCGATGCGGTGGGTGTCGAGACGCTCCGCCAGGTCGCTGGAGATCTCTTCGAGCAGGCGCAGGTTGCCGATGTGCTCACCGGCGGTAGGGGTCAGATCGATACTGTGAAAGTCGAAACTGGCGCCCAGGGTGTGTTCGCCGCCACGCATCGGCGCGACGTAACCGTCGGCGCATACCACGGTATTGAGTGACTGGCTTTGCGCGGTCGCGGGCAGGCGGGTGATCTGCCCGCGTATGCGCTTGAGCGGCAGGTTCGCGCAGGGCTCGAAACGCTGGATCTCGGCAGCGGTGGCGAGCACCACCAGCGGCGCACTGGCGAGGAATTTCTCGCTTTCCCAGGCCTGCCAAAGACCATCGACCTTGCGCAGCTGCAGCACCTGATGATGCGTCAGCAAGGTAATGTTCGGGTGTTGCAGTTGCGCCTGGCATAACGCTGGCGGATGCACCCAGCCGGCTTCCGGGTAGAACAAACCGCCGCTGGCCAGTGCGACGCCGGCCAGCGCTTGCGCCTGTTCGCGGTCCAGCGGCGTCAGCAGCTGCGGGTTGAAGGCATTGGCCAGCAGCGCCTGGCGCTGTTCTTCCTTGGCGTCGAAGGCCAGCTGCAAAACGCCGCATCCGTCCCAGTCACGGCCGCGTTGCAGGGTTTCGAGCAGCCGTCGGGTGTAGCCAAAACCGCTGAGGATCAGCCGCGACAAGGCTGTGCCATGGGCCGAAAGCTTGAGGTAGAGCACCCCTTGCGGGTTACCCGAAGCCTCGGCCGCCGGCGTCGCATGGCGTTCCAGCACACTGACCTGCCAGCCGCGGGCGGCAAGGCTTGCGGCAGTGGCGCAACCGGCCAGGCCAGCGCCGATTACCAGGGCCTGGCGCGGGCCGGGCAGGGCGGCGGGGCGGGCGAACCAGGGCGCGGTCGGAGCCGGTGCGGCAAGCGCTTCGGGTGTGCCACGAAAGACCCCGCGCAACACCTCCCATTTTTTGCCGATGCCGGGAATGCGCTTCATCTCGAAGCCCACGGCGATCAGTCCGCGGCGCACCCAGCCGGTGCTGGTGAAGGTGCCCAGGGTGGCATCGGCGGCCGACAGGCGACCGATCTGGGTGAACAGTTCCGGGGTCCACATCTGCGGGTTCTTCGCCGGGGCGAAACCGTCGAGGAACCAGGCGTCGATGTGGGCGTCGAGTTGCGGCAATTGCTCGAGAACATCACCGATCATCAGGGTCAGGCGTACCCGGCCCTGCTCGAAGACAAAGCTCTGGAAACCTTCATGTACCGCCACGTATTGCGCCAGCAGCTGGGTGCTGAACGGCGCCAGTTCCGGCCACAGGGCCAGGGCACGGCTGAGGTCGGTGTGGCTGAGCGGGTACTTTTCGACACTGACGAAATGCAGGCGGGCGCCGGGATCGGCGCATTCGCTGAACAGCTGCCAGGCACAGAAAAAGTTCAGCCCGGTGCCGAAGCCGGTTTCACCGATCACCAGGCACTGGTCGGGCAGCATCGCGCTGAAGCGCTGGCGCAGGTCATTCTGGTCGATGAACACATGACGGGTTTCTTCCAGGCTCTGGTCCTTGGAGAAATAGATGTCATCGAACTGGCGTGAGTGGGGGCGGCCCTGGTCGTCCCAGTCGATCTGGGCGTAGTGGGTAACTTCGGTCATGGTCGGCTCAGGCATGTCTAGAGCGGCATTTTAGCTTACCCGGACAAAGTCTACCCGGATCCGCTAGTCTTGCTTATCCAAGTAGGGAGCCTGGTATGTTTGAATCCGCTGAAATTGGTCACGCCATCGACAAAGAAACCTATGACGCTGAAGTTCCAGCGCTACGTGAGGCCTTGCTCGAGGCGCAGTTCGAGCTCAAGCAGCAGGCGCGTTTCCCGGTGATTGTGCTGATCAACGGCATTGAAGGCGCCGGCAAGGGCGAGACGGTAAAGCTGCTCAACGAGTGGATGGATCCGCGCTTGATCGAAGTGCGCACCTTCGACCAGCAGACCGATGAGGAGCTTGCCCGGCCACCGGCCTGGCGCTACTGGCGCGCACTGCCGGCCAAGGGGCGCATTGGTGTGTTTTTCGGCAACTGGTACAGCCAGATGCTTCAAGGCCGGGTACATGGCCAGTTCAAGGATGCCGTACTCGACCAGGCCATTCGCGGCGCCGAGCGCCTGGAAGAGATGCTCTGTGACGAAGGCGCGCTGATTTTCAAGTTCTGGTTCCACCTGTCCAAGAAGCAGATGAAGGCCCGGCTCAAGGCGCTCAAGGACGATCCGTTGCACAGCTGGCGTATCAGCCCGCTGGACTGGCAGCAGTCGGAAACCTACGACCGTTTCGTGCGCTTCGGCGAACGGGTACTGCGCCAGACCAGCCGCGACTACGCGCCCTGGCATGTAATCGAAGGGATGGATCCGCATTACCGCAGCCTGGCGGTCGGACGCATTTTGCTTGAGGGCCTGCAGGCGGCGCTCAAGGTCCAGCATGCGCCGGTTCACCAGGCCAATATTGCACCGTTGGGCCAGAGCATCGACCAGCGCAGCCTGTTGGGCAGCCTGGACATGACCCTGCGCCTGGACAAGAACGACTACCAGGAGCAACTGATCACCGAGCAAGCACGTCTGGCCGGCTTGCTGCGTGACAAACGCATGCGTCGTCATGCCCTGGTGGCGGTGTTCGAAGGCAATGATGCCGCGGGCAAGGGCGGCGCCATCCGCCGCGTGGCCGCGGCGCTGGACCCACGTCAATACCGCATCGTACCGATTGCCGCGCCCACTGAAGAAGAGCGTGCGCAACCGTACCTGTGGCGGTTTTGGCGGCATGTTCCGGCGCGGGGCAAGTTCACCGTGTTTGACCGCTCCTGGTATGGTCGGGTGCTGGTCGAACGGGTCGAGGGTTTCTGCAGTCAGGCTGACTGGATGCGTGCCTATGGCGAGATCAACGACTTCGAAGAACAGCTGACCGATGCCGGGGTGGTGCTGGTCAAGTTCTGGTTGTCGATCGATGAGCAAACCCAGCTCGAGCGCTTCAAGGAGCGCGAGCAGATCCCGTTCAAGCGCTTCAAAATCACCGAAGAAGACTGGCGCAATCGCGAAAAATGGGGGCTGTACGCCGAAGCGGTGGGCGACATGGTCGACCGTACCAGTACCGAGATCGCGCCTTGGACGCTGGTTGAAGCCAACGACAAGCGCTGGGCCCGGGTCAAGGTGCTGCGGACCATCAATGATGCGCTGGAGGCGGCGTTCAAGAAGGACAAGAAGTAAGGTCCGATCGCGGGGCAAGCCCGCTCCCACCGGAGGGGTGAGATCCCGGTGGGAGCGGGCTTGCCCCGCGAAAAAGGAATGAAATACCGAAATCTTTTCCGCAATTGTACCTGTCAGCCTTGGCCGCCCAGCCCGTAGAATCCAGTCTCCCCCCACCACAGGGCATTTGAGGCTGGTATGCACATTTCTTCCGGACGCTGGGTCTATGGCCTTTCTCTTTCGCTGTTGACCGCGTTGCTCTGGGGCATCCTGCCGATCAAGCTCAAACAGGTGCTGCAGGTGATGGACCCGATCACCGTGACCTGGTTTCGTCTGTCGGTCTCTGGTGGCCTGCTGCTGGCCTGGCTGGCGGCAAGCAAGCGCTTGCCGTCGTTCAACAAGCTCGGGCGCAAGGGCTGGGCCCTGGTGGCATTGGCCACCGGCGGTCTGGTCGGCAACTATGTGCTGTACCTGATGGGCCTGAACCTGCTCAGCCCCGGCACGGCGCAACTGGTCGTGCAGCTGGGGCCGGTACTGCTGCTGGTGGCCAGCGTGTTCCTGTTCAAGGAGCGCTTCAGCCTCGGCCAAGGGGTAGGCCTGGTCATCCTGCTGCTGGGCTTCGGCCTGTTTTTCAACCAGCGCCTGGACGAGCTGTTGACCTCTCTGAGCGTCTACACCACGGGGGTGCTGACCATTGTCCTGGCAACCACCATCTGGGTGTTTTACGCCCTGAGCCAGAAGCAGTTGCTGACGGTGTGGAATTCGATGCAGGTGATGATGGTCATCTACCTGTGCTGTGCCGTGCTCCTGACGCCCTGGGTGCATCCGCTGGAAGCGCTGCAGTTGACGCCGTTGCAAGGCTGGCTGTTGCTCGCCTGCTGCCTCAATACCCTGGTGGCCTATGGCGCCTTCGCCGAAGCGCTGGCCCACTGGGAAGCCTCCAAGGTCAGCGCCACCCTGGCGATCACGCCCTTGATCACCTTCGTTGCTGTCGCCCTGTCAGCCTGGTTCTGGCCTGACTTCGTGCACGCCGAACAGATCAATACCCTGGGTTACATCGGCGCGCTGGTGGTGGTGCTGGGCTCGGCGCTGACCGCGCTGGGCCCGTCGATCATGGCCGGCTGGCGGGCCAGGCGCATACGCCTGGCCCGGTGACTCAGCCTTTCTTGCCGGGTTCGAGCATGTCTTGCGGACGTACCCACTGGTCGAACTCTTCGTTGGTCAGGTAACCCAGGGTCAGGGCCGCCTCGCGTAACGTGCGGCCTTCGCTGTAGGCCTTCTTGGCGATTTCCGCGGCTTTGTCGTAGCCGATGTGCGGGTTCAGCGCGGTAACCAGCATCAGCCCGCGTTCCAGGTGCGCCGCCATCTGTTCGGCATCCGCTTCAATGCCCGCCACGCAGTGCTGCTGGAAGTTGCTGCAGCCGTCGGCCAGCAGCTCGATGGACTGCAGCAGGTTGTGGATGATCACCGGCTTGAACACGTTCAACTGCAGGTGACCCTGGCTGGCGGCAAAGCCTATAGCGGTGTCATTGCCCAGTACCTGGCAGGCCAGCATCGACAGTGCCTCGCACTGGGTCGGATTGACCTTGCCGGGCATGATCGAGCTGCCCGGCTCGTTGGCCGGCAGGCGCACTTCGGCAATCCCGGCGCGGGGGCCGGAACCGAGCAGGCGCAGGTCATTGGCCAGCTTCATCAGGGCCACTGCCAGAGTCTTCAGACCGCCCGCCAGGGTCGTCAGCGGCTCATGCCCGGCAAGGGCGGCGAACTTGTTTGGCGCAGTAACAAAGGGCAAGCCGGAGAGGGCGGCCAGCTCTGCGGCGATGGCCTCGGCAAAACCGTGCGGGGCATTCAGCCCTGTACCGACCGCGGTACCGCCCTGGGCCAGCTCGCACACCGCCGGCAAGGCCGAGCGGATGGCGCGCTGGGCGTAGTCAAGTTGCGCCACGTAGGCCGAAAGTTCCTGGCCAAAGGTGATCGGCGTGGCATCCATCATGTGGGTGCGGCCGGTCTTGACCAGGTGCTGGTGACGCACCGAAAGCTCCGCCAGCCCCGACGACAGCTCGGCGATGGCCGGCAGCAGCTTGTGCTGGACCGCCTGGACGGCAGCGATGTGCATGGCGGTCGGGAAGCAGTCGTTGGAACTCTGCGAGCGGTTGACATGATCGTTGGGGTGCACCGGACTCTTGCCGCCCCGGCCTTTGCCCGCCAGCTCGTTGGCGCGCCCGGCGATCACTTCATTGACGTTCATGTTGCTCTGGGTGCCACTGCCGGTTTGCCAGACGACGAGTGGAAATTGATCATCCAGCTGGCCATCGAGCACCTCGTCGGCGGCCTGTTCGATCAGCCGGGCGATGTCCGCCGGCAGGTCTCCGTTGCGGTTGTTGACCCGTGCAGCGGCTTTTTTGATCATCGCCAGTGCGTGCAGGACAGCCAGTGGCATGCGCTCCTTGCCGATGGCAAAGTTGATCAGTGAGCGTTGCGTCTGGGCACCCCAGTAGGCCTGGTCAGGAACTTCGACCTGCCCCAGGCTGTCAGTTTCGATACGGCTCATGCTGTGAACACTCCCTTGTGGTCTGAATTCGCAGTTTAGGTCCCTTTTTGTCGCAGCGGTTCCAACGCTCGTCGACCCACTTGAGTGCTGTGCCCGAGTCGGCGCAGAATGCTCTACTCTGGGGTACTACCTCGTCTGTCTAATGAAGGAATTACGATGACCCGTCTTCGCGCCCTTTGCACTGCTGTTGCGCTGGTCTGCGCCAGCGGCCAGGTGCTTGCCGATACCGCCAGCCACAACGCCAGTGCTGAAAAATTCCTCATGATGGCGCACGCTGACAAGCTTGGCACCCCGGTCTACATGCAGGTGCAACAGATGTTTGCCCAGCGTTTCGAGCAGACCAAGGCCCCGGCCTCGAAAAAATCCGTGCTCGACAGCTACCAGGCCAAGGCCAACGCGGCCCTCGACCAGGCCATCGGCTGGAACAAGCTCAAGCCCGACATGGTCAAGCTCTACACCAGTACCTTCACCGAAAGCGAGCTCAAGGACCTGGTAGCCTTCTATCAGTCGCCACTGGGCAAGAAAGTCCTGGAAAAAATGCCGCAGGTTACCCAGCAGTCGGCCCAGCTGACCCAGCAGAAGCTGGAAAGCGCGGTACCGGTGGTCAACAAGCTGCTGGCTGACATGACCAAGGAACTCGACCCGAACGCTGGCAAGGCCGCCGCGCCAGCGAAGAAGTAATACGCGGAGCCGTCCATGTCCATGCAGCAAAAGATTGAACAGAGCCTGGCCGCGCTGGCGCCGCAGCACCTCTCGGTGCTCGACGAAAGCCACATGCACAGCCGTGGGCAAGAAACCCACTACAAGGCCGTGCTGGTCAGCGAACAGTTCGAAGGCCTGAACAGCGTCAAGCGTCACCAGAAGGTCTACGCCACCCTGGGTGAGCTGATGGGGCAGTTCCATGCCCTGGCCCTGCACACCTATACCCCCGAAGAGTGGCAGAAGGTCGGCGCAGCGCCAGCCTCACCCACCTGCGCAGGTGGCAGCAAACACTGATTTCATCGTCAGGTTTTTGTTAGAATGTGCAACGCGCCGCTCGTCGGCGCGTTTTTTATTGTCATCCGGTCCGCCCTTTACGAGGGTGACCACCTGGAGATTTACTGCATGACCCAAGCTATCGTCGTGGCGGCGCTGTACAAATTCGTCACCCTGAAAGATTACGTCGAGCTGCGCGAGCCGCTGCTCGAAAGCATGATGGCCAACGGTATCAAAGGCACTTTGTTGCTGGCCGAAGAGGGCATCAACGGCACCGTGTCCGGTACCCGTGAAGGTATCGACGGCCTGCTGGTCTGGCTGCGCAGTGATGCCCGCCTGGTGGATATCGACCACAAGGAATCCTACTGCGACGAACAGCCGTTCTATCGCACCAAGGTCAAGCTCAAGAAAGAGATCGTCACCCTCGGCGTGCCGGGCGTGGACCCGAACCACAAGGTCGGGACCTACGTCGAGCCGCAGGACTGGAACGCGCTGATCAGCGATCCCGAGGTGCTGCTGATCGACACCCGCAACGACTACGAAGTGGCGATTGGCACCTTCGAAGGCGCGATCGACCCGAAAACCACGACGTTCCGTGAGTTCCCCGAGTACATCAAGGCCAACTTCGACCCGGCGCGGCACAAGAAAGTCGCGATGTTCTGCACCGGCGGCATCCGTTGCGAAAAAGCCTCCAGCTACATGCTCGGTGAAGGTTTCGAAGAGGTCTATCATCTTAAAGGCGGGATCCTGAAATACCTCGAAGAGGTACCGCAGGACGAAAGCCGCTGGCAGGGCGACTGCTTCGTGTTCGACAACCGGGTTACCGTGCGTCACGACCTGACCGAAGGCGACTACGACCAGTGCCATGCCTGCCGTACCCCGATCAGCGTCGAAGACCGTGCGTCCGAGCACTATTCGCCTGGTATCAGCTGCCCGCATTGCTGGGACAGCCTGAGCGAAAAGACCCGGCGCAGTGCCATCGACCGGCAGAAGCAGATCGAGCTGGCCAAGGCCCGCAACATGCCGCACCCGATCGGCCACAACTACCGCAAAGCTGCCGAGGCCTGATAGATGTCCGCACGCCTGCTCTATGTGATGGACCCGATGTGCTCCTGGTGCTGGGGCTTTGCACCCGTGGCCCAGGCCCTGATCGCCCAGGCGCGCGAAGCCGGGATCGACACCCAGCTGGTGCCTGGTGGCTTGCGCACCGGCAGCACGGCGCTGGATGCCTCGACCCGCGGCTACATCCTTGAGCACTGGCAAGCGGTCAACCAGGCCACTGGCCAGCCCTTTACCCTTGAAGGGGCGATGCCGGACGGTTTTGTCTATGACACCGAGCCTGCCTGCCGCGCCCTGGTAGCGGCCCGTGGACTTGACCGGCAGCGCACCTGGGCATTGCTCGCAGCGATCCAGCAGGCGTTCTACCAGGGCGGTGAAGATGTCACCCGCGCGCCTAAACTGGTGGAGCTGGCCGAGCAGGTCGGCTTTGAACGAGCGGCGTTTGCCGAGCGTTTTGCCAGTGCCGAGGTGCGCGCGGCCACGGCCTCCGATTTCACCTGGGTGCAGGATCTGGGGATTGCCGGGTTTCCGACCTTGCTGGCCGAACGTAACGGCCAGCTGGCGTTGCTGACCAACGGCTACCAGTCGCTCGATGCGCTAAGCCCGCTGCTCGGCCGCTGGCTGCAGCAGGCCGCCTGTGCTTGATCTGCCTGGGTCACCCGACCCTGTGCCGGGGCCTGCCCCGGTTGTTGCCGATCGCCTGAGCTGGGCGGAAATCCGCCGCCTGGCCCTGCACCATAAAAAAGCCCTGTGGATCGCCAACGGCGTTGCGGTGCTGGCGGCGCTGTGCAGCGTGCCGATCCCCTTGTTGCTGCCGTTGCTGGTCGATGAAGTCTTGCTCGGGCACGGCGATGCCGCGCTCAAGTGGATGAATCAGCTGCTGCCGGGCAACTGGCAGGTGGCGGCCGGTTACATTGGCCTGATGCTGGTGCTGACCCTGTGCCTGCGCTGCGCCGCGCTGGCCTTCAACGTGGTGCAGGCCAAGCTGTTCGCAGGCCTCGCCAAGGACATCGTCTATCGCCTGCGTATCCGCCTGATCGAGCGGCTCAAGCGCATCTCCCTGAAGGAATACGAAAGCCTCGGCAGCGGCACGGTGACCACGCATCTGGTTACCGACCTGGACACCCTGGACAAGTTCGTCGGCGAGACCCTGAGCCGGTTCCTGGTAGCCATGCTGACCCTGACCGGGACAGCGGCGATCCTGATGTGGATGCACTGGAAGCTGGCGTTGCTGATCCTGTTGTTCAACCCCGTTGTGGTCTTTGCCACGGTGCAGTTGGGCAAGCGGGTCAAACACCTGAAAAAGCTGGAAAACGACAGCACCTCGCGCTTTACCCAGGCGCTGACCGAAACTCTCGATGCGATCCAGGAAATTCGTGCCAGCAATCGCCAGGGGTATTTCCTCGGCCGCCTCGGTTTACGTGCCCAGGAAGTGCGCAACTACGCGGTGGCGTCGCAGTGGAAGAGCGATGCCAGTGGTCGTGCCAGTGGTCTGTTGTTCCAGTTCGGCATCGATATCTTCCGCGCTGCGGCGATGCTGACCGTGCTGTTCTCCGACCTGTCGATCGGCCAGATGCTGGCGGTGTTCAGCTACCTGTGGTTCATGATCGGCCCGGTCGAGCAACTGTTGAACCTGCAGTACGCCTACTACGCTGCAGGCGGTGCGCTGAGCCGGCTCAACGAATTGCTCGCGCGTGCCGACGAGCCGCAGTACCCCGGTGGCGTCGATCCGTTCAAAGGGCGTGACACAGTGGGCCTCGAAGTGCAGGGATTGCGCTTTGCCTATGCCGACGAGCCGGTGCTCGATCAGTTGAACCTGTCCATCGCGCCGGGCGAAAAAGTCGCCATCGTCGGCGCCAGCGGTGGTGGCAAGAGCACCCTGGTGCAGTTGCTGCTCGGGCTCTACAGCGCGCAGGCCGGCACCATCCGCTTCGGTGGTTCGACCTTGCAGGAGATCGGCCTGGAAACCCTGCGCGAGCATGTCGCGGTGGTGCTGCAGCATCCGTCACTGTTCAACGACACGGTACGCGCCAACCTGACCATGGGCCGCGACTGCAGCGACGAAGCCTGCTGGCAGGCGCTGGGCATTGCCCAGCTCGAAAGCACGATTGCAGCATTGCCGCGCGGCCTGGACACCGTGGTCGGTCGCTCGGGCGTACGCCTGTCCGGAGGCCAGCGCCAGCGTCTGGCGATTGCGCGGATGGTGCTGGCCGAGCCCAAGGTGGTGATTCTCGACGAGGCCACCTCGGCGCTGGACGCGGCCACTGAATACAACCTGCATCAGGCCCTTGCGCGTTTCCTCAGTGCGCGTACCACCTTGATCATTGCCCACCGTCTGTCTGCAGTGAAGCAGGCCGACCGGGTGCTGGTGTTCGATGGCGGGCATGTGGCCGAGGATGGCGACCATCAGCAACTGATTGCCGATGGCGGTTTGTACGCCAAGCTGTATGGTCATTTGCAACAGAGTTGAAGGCAAAGTGCTGAGTAATTGAGAAAAGCTCTCCAGTATTGAGAGCAAATAGCCTAGGCTGTGCGTTTATAAGAATAGAGATTCATTCGGCTCTGTGTGCAAGGGACCTCATGAAGCGAAAACGGACTCTCGAAGCCCCGAACCTGTTGGGCATCATCTGGCCATTTGTGGCCGTGGTGTTGTTTCAGGCGTTGTTGGGGGGGATCAGCCTGTACGCCTTGTCGGCGGTGCGTGGTTATGTGGCGGGGGAGAGCCTCTGGTCCAAGGGACAGAAAGACGCGATCTACTACCTCAACCTGTACGCCGATAGCCGCGACCAGGCCGTCTTCCAGAAGTATCAGAAGGCCTTTGCCGTACCGCAGGGCGGGCATGAATTGCGCGCGGCCCTGGATTTGCCTGTCCCGGACCTGGAGGCTGCGCGACGGGGCATTCTTCAGGGCGGCAACCACCCTGACGACGTTTCCAGCCTCATCTGGCTGTACCTGAACTTTCGCCAGGTCAGCTACCTGGAAAAAGCCATTGAGCTGTGGGCGGTGGGCGATGGTTTTCTCAGCCAGCTCGACGAGGTCGCCCGGCAGATGCACGCAGGCTTTCGCTCGGGCACCGCTGATGCTGATGACGTAGCCGAATGGAAAGCGCGCATTGCCACCATCAACGACGGTGTAACACCGGCCGCCCGGGCGTTCAGCGACGCATTGGGAGAAGGTTCGCGGATGCTGTTGCGGGTGCTTTTGGTGACCAACCTGGCCACTGCACTGTTCCTGATTGCCCTGGCCTGGATGCGTTCCAGCAAGTTGCTGGCCCAGCGCCAGGCCTTTGCCAACGCCCTGGAGGTGGAAAAGGAGCGGGCGCAAATTACCCTGGAGTCGATTGGCGACGGCGTCATCACCACCGACGTCGAAGGCTGCATCGCCTACATGAACCCGGCAGCCGAACAGCTGACCCACTGGCACGCCGCCCAGGCCCATGGCTTGCCGCTGGCGGCGCTGTTCAGCCTGCTTGACGAGAATGCCGAGAAAGACAGCCTGACCCTGGTCGAGCGCATCCTCAGCGGTGGCCTCAAAGGCGGCAGTGAACACACCAAGCTGATCCAGCGCCTGGATGGCAGTACCGTGTCGGTGACCCTGGTGGGTGCGCCGATCATGGCTGAAGGGCAGGTCAGCGGTATCGTCCTGGTCCTGCATGACATGACCCAGGAGCGTCAGTACATCGCCAACCTGTCCTGGCAGGCGACCCATGATGCGCTCACTGGCCTGGCCAACCGCCGCGAGTTCGAGTATCGCCTGGAGCTGGCACTCAATGCTCTGGCACGTAAACCGGCGCGGCATGCCTTGATGTTCCTCGATCTCGATCAATTCAAACTGGTCAATGACACCTGCGGGCATGCGGCCGGTGATGAGCTGCTCCGCCACATCTGTGCCGTGCTCCAGGCCGGGCTGCGCGAAGGTGACACCCTGGCGCGGCTGGGCGGTGACGAGTTCGGCATCCTGCTGGAGAATTGCCCGCAAGAACAGGCCGAGCGTATCGCTGAAAACCTGCGTCAGGCGGTTCAGAGCCTGCATTTCGTCTGGAAAGGGCGGCCGTTCATGACCACCGTGAGCCTGGGGCTGGTGCACATCGCTCAGGCGCCCACCACCCTTGAAGCCTCGTTGCGGGCCGCCGACATGGCCTGCTACATGGCCAAGGAGAAGGGCCGTAATCGCGTGCAGGTGTACCATGCCGACGACAGCGAGTTGTCCATGCGCTTTGGCGAGATGGCCTGGATTCAGCGCCTGCACGTGGCCCTGGAAGAAAACCGCTTCTGTCTGTACGCCCAGGAAATCGCCGCCCTCGGGCCCGATGACGGTGCCGGCCACATCGAGATCCTTCTGCGCCTGCAGGATGAAAACGGGCGGATCATCCTCCCGGACAGTTTCATTCCTGCCGCCGAGCGCTATGGCTTGATGACCGCGCTGGACCGTTGGGTGGTGCGCAGCGTGTTCACGGTCATTCGTCAGTGCCTGGACGAGCAGCGTGACGGCCCGCTGGCCATGTGCGCGATCAATCTGTCTGGCAGCAGCATCGGTGACGACAAGTTCCTTGATTACCTGCGGCGGCTGTTTGGTGAGTTTGCCATTCCGCCACAGATGATCTGTTTCGAGATCACCGAAACCAGTGCAATTGCCAATCTCGGCAGCGCCATACGCTTCATCAATGAACTCAAAAGCCTGGGTTGCCGGTTTTCGCTGGATGACTTCTGTGCCGGGATGTCGTCGTTCGCGTATTTGAAACATTTACCCGTAGATTTCCTGAAAATCGACGGAAGTTTCGTCAAGGATATGCTCGACGACCCGGTTAACCGGGCTATGGTTGAAGTCATCAACCACATCGGCCATGTCATGGGCAAACGCACCATTGCCGAGTTTGTCGAAACGCCGTTGATCGAACAGGCCCTGCAGGAAATCGGCGTCGATTACGCCCAGGGGTACCTGATCGAGCGGCCGCAGGTGTTTACTTGCGACAGCTTGCAACGCCAACGGATTGCGGCCAGGCCCCTGCTGTTCAAGGCACCCGGGACCTTTCGCTGACGATCCGCACGATAATCACAAGGAACAAGGAGCTGACAGTGATTGACGCGTTTATCCGTACCGGTCCATTGATGGACCCCACCAGTTACCCGCTCTGGGCCCAGCAGCTGATCAAGGATTGCCATGAGAGCAAGCGCCGGGTAGTCGAACACGAGCTCTATCAGCGCATGCGCGATGGTCGGCTCAGTGCTCGTACCATGCGCCAGTACCTGATTGGCGGCTGGCCGGTGGTCGAGCAGTTCTCCCTGTATATGGCCAAGAACCTGACCAAGACCCGCTACGCACGCCATCCCGGCGAAGACATGGCGCGGCGCTGGTTGATGCGCAACATCCGTGTCGAACTCAATCATGCCGACTACTGGCTGTACTGGAGCCAGGCCCATGGCGTCAGCCTCGAGGACCTGCAGGCCCAGGACGTACCGACCGAACTCAACGCCCTGAGCGACTGGTGCTGGCATACCTGTGCAGCGGATTCACTGGTGGTGGCTGTCGCAGCGACCAACTACGCAATCGAAGGGGCGACCGGTGAATGGTCGGCGGTGGTGTGCTCGACGGGCGTCTATGCCCAGGGCTTTCCAGAGGAAGGTCGCAAGCGCGCCATGAAGTGGCTGAAGATGCATGCCCAGTACGACGACGCCCACCCGTGGGAGGCGCTGGAAATCGTCTGTACCCTGGCCGGTAACAACCCGTCGCAGGCGTTGCAGGCTGAGCTGCGCCGGGCTGTGTGCAAGAGCTACGACTACATGTACCTGTTCCTTGAGCGCTGCATGCAGCTGGAACAGCGCCAGCCCGCCCGTGCCCAGGCGGAACTGGTCGAGGGCTGAGCTTACTGGGCGTTGAACGCCTGGCCGTTGATGCCAGTGCTGTCCGGGCCCATCAGGTACAGGTACACCGGCATGATCTGCTCGGGCAGCGGGTTGTTTTCCGGGTTTTCGCCCGGATAGGCCTGGGCGCGCATGCTGGTGCGGGTGGCGCCCGGGTTGATGCTGTTGGAGCGCACCGGCGCCACACCTTCGAGCTCGTCGGCGAGGGTTTGCATCAGGCCCTCGGTAGCGAACTTCGACACCCCATAAGCACCCCAGTAGGCCCGGCCTTTGCGTCCGACGCTGCTGGAGGTGAAGATCACCGACGCATCCTGGGACAGCTTGAGCAGCGGCAGCAGGGTGCTGGTAAGCATGAACATGGCATTGACGTTGATCTGCATCACACGCATGAAGTTGTCGCCGGACAACTGCTCCAGCGGTGTGCGCGGGCCGATGATCGAGGCATTGTGCAGCAGGCCGTCGATGTGGCCGAATTCGGTTTCGATCATTGCCGCCAGCTCGTCGTACTGGTGCGGCAGGGCGGTTTCCAGGTTGAACGGGATGACCGCAGGCTTTGGATGGCCGGCCGCTTCGATCTCGTCGTAGACCTGGCTCAGGTTGGCTTCGGTCTTGCCCAGCAGCAGCACGGTCGCGCCATGGGCGGCGTAGGCCTTGGCGGCCGCTGCGCCGATTCCGCGACCAGCGCCGGTGACCATGATGGTCCGGCCTTTGAGCAGGTCGGGGCGGGCGGAGTAATCGAACATGGGGTTACCTCGTGAAAATAGGGTGACTTTTTTCGCGGGGCAAGCCCGCTCCCACAGGTTCTACATGACCTCGGTGGGGGCGGGCTTGCCCCGCGATCCTTGTCGAAATCAGCAGCCGCAAAGCGCGCTATCAAGCACCTTGCGCAGCTCCAGCGGATGATCGACCACCACATCCGCGCCCCAGTTGTTGGGGTTGTCATCCGGATGAATATAGCCGTAGCGCACCGCTGCAGTGCGGGTGCCGGCATCGCGGCCAGACTCGATGTCGCGCAGGTCGTCACCGACGAACAGGACGCTGGCCGGATCCAGGTTCAAGGTTTTGCAGGCGAGGATCAGCGGCTCGGGGTCCGGCTTGCTGTTCTTCACATGATCCGGGCAGATCAACAGAGCGGAGCGCTCGGCCAGGCCCAGTTGCTGCATGATCGGTTCGGCGAAACGCACCGGCTTGTTGGTCACCACGCCCCAGATCAGGTTGCCTTTCTCGATATCGGCCAGCAGCTCGGCCATGCCGTCGTAGAGCTTGCTGTGTACCGCGCAGCCCTGCTGATAGCGCTCAAGGAACTCCAGGCGCAAGGCTTCGAACTCCGCAGCCTCGGGATCGAGGTTGAAAGTGACCGAAACCATCGCCTTGGCACCGCCGGACACCACGTCGCGGATGCGCTGGTCGTCGACGGCAGGCAGGCCACGCTCGGCGAGCATCGCCTGGCAGATGGCAATGAAGTCCGGCGCCGTGTCGAGCAGGGTGCCGTCCATGTCGAAAAGTACTGCTCTCAGGCGCATGCTCATTCCTCGCGCAGGGTCTGGATCATGTAGTTGACGTCGACGTCGTTGGCCAGCTTGTAGTGCTTGGTCAGCGGGTTGTAGGTCAGGCCGATGATGTCCTTGACGTTCAGGCCGGCCTCGCGGCTCCAGGCACCCAGCTCGGAAGGGCGGATGAACTTCTTGAAGTCATGGGTGCCGCGCGGCAGCAGCTTCATGATGTATTCGGCGCCGATGATCGCGAACAGGTAAGCCTTGGGGTTGCGGTTGATGGTCGAGAAGAACACCTGGCCGCCCGGCTTGACCATGCGGTAGCAGGCGCGGATCACCGACGAAGGGTCAGGCACGTGTTCGAGCATTTCCAGGCAGGTGACCACGTCGAATTGCTCGGGCATTTCTTCGGCCAGGGCTTCGGCGGTGATCTGCCGGTACTCGACTTCTACCCCGGATTCGAGCTGGTGCAGCTGGGCCACGGCCAGCGGTGCTTCGCCCATGTCGATGCCCGTCACGGTGGCGCCGCGCTGGGCCATGGCTTCGCTGAGGATGCCGCCGCCACAGCCGACGTCGAGTACCTTTTTGCCGGCCAGTTTGACTCGTTCGTCGATCCAGTTGACCCGCAGCGGGTTGATGTCGTGCAGCGGCTTGAACTCGCTTTCACGGTCCCACCAACGGTGGGCCAGGGCTTCGAACTTGGCGATTTCGGCGTGGTCGACGTTGCTCATGGAACGGTCCTCTGAAACTTTGATTAAAGGTGTCACGGGCCGGCAGCCGCGGCTGCCGGCCGGTTATTCGCTGCGCTCGCCGATCCGCTGGCCCCAGGCGCAGGCGGCGGCATGCAGTGCCTGTTCGTCCATGCGGGTCAGGCGGCGCTCGTCGAGCAGTTGCTTGCCGGCGACCCAGACGTGCTTGACGCAGTCGCGGCCGCTGGCATAGATCAGTTGTGAAACCGGGTCGTAAATCGGTTGCTGGGCCAGGCCGGAAAGGTCGAAGGCGACCAGGTCGGCGGCCTTGCCCACTTCCAGCGAACCGGTCAGCGTCTCCAGGCCCAGCGCCCGGGCACCGTTGAGGGTGGCCATGCGCAGTGCCCGGTGGGCATCCAGCGCGGCGGCCGAGCCGGCCACAGCCTTGGCCAGCAGGGCGGCTGTGCGGGTTTCGCCAAGCAGGTCGAGGTCGTTGTTGCTGGCTGCACCATCGGTACCCACCGCCACATTGACCCCGGCCTGCCACAGGCGTTCGACCGGGCAGAAGCCGCTGGCCAGCTTGAGATTGGATTCCGGGCAATGCACCACGCTGGTGTTGCTTTCTACCAGCAGTGCCAGGTCTTCGTCGCTGACCTGGGTCATGTGCACCGCCTGCAGGCGCGGGCCGAGCAGGCCCAGGCGGGCGATGCGGGCCAGCGGGCGTTCACCGCGGGTGGCCAGCGATTGCTCGACCTCGAAGGCGGTTTCATGCAGGTGCATGTGAATCGGTGCGTCGAGCTCTTCGGCAATGACCCGGATCTTCTCCAGGTTCTCGTCGCTCACCGTGTAGGGCGCATGCGGGCCCATGGCCACGGTGATGCGCGGGTGATGACGCAGGTCGCTGAACAGTTCGATACCCAGGTGCAAGGCTTCTTCGGTGTTGCGCGCGCCCGGGATCGGGAAATCCAGCAGCGGCACGGCGATTTGTGCGCGGATGCCGCTGTTGTGCACCCGTTCACTGGCAATCTTGGGGAAGAAGTACATGTCGGCAAAACAGGTGATGCCGCCTTTGATCTGCTCGGCAATGGCCAGGTCGGTGCCGTCGCGAACAAAATCTTCATCGACCCAGCGACCTTCTGCAGGCCAGATGTGCTCTTCCAGCCAGGTCATCAGCGGCAGGTCGTCGGCCAGGCCGCGGAACAGGGTCATCGCCGCGTGGCCGTGGGCGTTGATCAGCCCGGGGCTGAGCAGGCAGCCTGGCAGCTCGCGGGTTTCGGTGGCGACGAAGCGCTCGGCCTCGGCCCTGGGGCCGATGAAAACAATCTGCCCGTCGCGAATGCCCAGGCCATGATCCTTCAATACCACCCCGGCAGGTTCGACAGGCACCAGCCAGGCAGGCAGGAGCAGCAGGTCGAGCGGCGTAGCGGGTTTGGGCATGACGGGATTTCCCTGAGACACTTGGGCTGAGGGCGAAGTATACCCGAGCGTCTACGCCAGGGGCTCGCTATAATCGTACGCTTTTGATGTCCGAATGATGGGGTGAGGCATGCGCGATCAACTGCTGGCAGCAGAGAAGGTGAAAGCCATCGATTGGCGTGATGGCATCCTGTACCTGCTTGATCAGCGTGTTCTGCCGTTCGAACAGACCTGGCAAGCCTGCACCGATGTCGCCGAAGTGGCCCAAGCTATTCGCTCGATGGTGGTGCGCGGTGCGCCGGCCATTGGTATCAGTGCTGCCTATGGCCTGGCCATGGCGGTGCGTCAGCGCCTGGCCGAAGGCGACGACTGGGAAATGGCCCTGGAAGAGGACTTCGAGCTGCTGTTCAACTCCCGCCCGACCGGCGCCAACCTGTTCTGGGCGCTCAATCGCATGCGTGAGCGTCTGTTGCGGCTCAAAGCGGGCGATGACGTTGCGGCAATCATGGCCGCTGAAGCGGTTGCCATCCATGACAGTGATCGCGAGGCCAACCTGACCATGGCCCAGCTGGGCGTTGAACTGATTCGCAAACACCAGGGCAACGAGCAGGCCTTGCTGACCCACTGCAACACCGGCGCCCTGGCCACCGGCGGTTTCGGCACTGCCCTGGGGGTGATCCGCGCCGCCTATCTGGAAGGCATGGTCGAACGGGTCTATGTCGACGAAACCCGACCATGGCTGCAGGGTTCGCGCCTGACCGCCTGGGAGTTGGCCGAGGCAGGCATCCCGGTAACCGTCAATGCCGACGCCGCCGCTGCCCATCTGATGAAGACCAAGGGCATTACCTGGGTCATCGTCGGTGCGGACCGGATCACTGCCAATGGCGACGTGGCCAACAAGATCGGTACTTACCAGCTGGCCGTCAATGCCATGCACCACGGCGTGCGCTTCATGGTGGTGGCGTCGAGTTCGAGCATCGACATGAATCTGGAAAGCGGCGAAGACATCCAGCTCGAAGAGCGGGGCGTCAGCGAGCTGCTGGAGGTTGACGGCAAGCCGCTGGGTGCCGGGGTCGAGGCGGTCAATCCGGCATTCGACGTGACGCCGGCCGATCTGATCGATGTGATCGTGACCGAGAAAGGCATCGTCGAGCGCCCGGATACGGTGAAGATGGCACAATTGATGTGTCGCAAGCGTTTGCATTGAGTCATTGTGTCGCGCTTGCGGCCTGCTGGAGCGGCTAGCGGGCGTTACTGACGAGCAGTAGGGTAGTAGTGCCGCAGCCCACTCCCACCGTCTGGGCGATTGTGGTAACATCCGACGGTTTCCAAGGTAGCCCCGTAGGGCTATCTTTACTGCGCAGATCCATGGCTTAACTCGTTGATTTGTCGTAAGTCGTTGCAAGGAGTCACTTTGCAGCGGCGAGCTTCGTTCGTCCCATATGGATGTGACGAGGTTTCACCAGAAAAAGGAATCAGGCTTCTCATGGGCGAACTGGCCAAAGAAATCCTCCCGGTCAATATCGAAGACGAACTGAGACAGTCCTACCTCGACTACGCGATGAGCGTCATTGTCGGGCGTGCACTGCCCGATGCGCGTGATGGCTTGAAGCCCGTGCATCGCCGCGTTCTGTATGCGATGAGCGAACTGGGTAACGACTGGAACAAACCGTACAAGAAATCCGCCCGTGTGGTCGGTGACGTGATCGGTAAGTACCACCCGCACGGTGATACTGCGGTCTACGACACCATCGTCCGTATGGCACAGCCGTTCTCGCTGCGTTACCTGCTGGTCGACGGCCAGGGCAACTTCGGTTCGGTGGACGGCGACAACGCCGCGGCCATGCGATACACCGAAGTGCGCATGACCAAGCTGGCTCATGAGCTGCTGGCGGACCTGCACAAGGAAACCGTCGACTGGGTGCCCAACTACGACGGCACCGAGCAGATCCCGGCGGTCATGCCGACCAAGATCCCCAACCTGCTGGTCAACGGTTCCAGCGGTATCGCCGTGGGCATGGCGACCAACATTCCGCCGCACAACCTCGGTGAAGTCATCGACGGTTGCCTGGCGCTGATCGACAACGCCGACATTACGGTCGATGAACTGATGGAGTTCATCCCGGGCCCGGATTTCCCGACCGCCGCGATCATCAACGGCCGCCAGGGCATCATCGAAGCCTACCGTACCGGCCGTGGCCGCATTTATATGCGTGCCCGCTCCACCATCGAAGACATCGACAAGGTCGGTGGCCGCCAGCAGATCGTCGTTACCGAGCTGCCTTACCAGCTGAACAAGGCGCGCTTGATCGAGAAGATCGCCGAGCTGGTCAAGGAAAAGAAACTCGAAGGCATCACCGAGCTGCGCGACGAGTCCGACAAGGACGGTATGCGTATCGTCATCGAGCTGCGTCGTGGCGAGGTACCTGAGGTCATCCTCAACAACCTCTACGCCCAGACCCAGCTGCAGGCGGTTTTCGGCATCAACATCGTTGCCCTGATCGACGGTCGTCCGCGGGTCCTGAACCTCAAGGACCTGCTCGAGGCGTTCGTACGCCACCGTCGCGAAGTGGTTACCCGGCGTACCGTGTTTGAGCTGCGCAAGGCCCGTGAGCGTGGTCACATCCTTGAAGGTCAGGCGGTAGCCCTGTCCAACATTGACCCGGTCATCGCCCTGATCAAGGCTTCGCCGACCCCGTCGGAAGCCAAGGAAGCGCTGATCAGCACGCCGTGGGAATCCAGTGCCGTGCAGGTCATGGTCGAGCGCGCCGGTGCCGACTCCTGCCGTCCGGAAAACCTCGACGAGCAGTACGGCCTGCGTGATGGCAAGTACTTCCTGTCGCCGGAACAGGCCCAGGCCATTCTCGATCTGCGTCTGCACCGCCTGACCGGTCTTGAGCACGAGAAGCTGCTGGCCGAGTACCAGGAGATCCTCAACCAGATCGGTGAGCTGATCCGCATCCTCAACAGCGCCGAGCGCCTGATGGAAGTGATCCGCGAAGAGCTGGAACTGATTCGCGCCGAATACGGCGACGTGCGCCGCACCGAGATCCTCGACGCGCGCCTGGACCTGACCCTGGGTGACATGATTCCGGAAGAAGACCGGGTTGTGACCATCTCCCACGGCGGCTACGCCAAGACCCAGCCGCTGGCCGCCTATCAGGCTCAGCGTCGCGGCGGTAAAGGCAAGTCGGCTACCGGCGTCAAGGACGAGGACTACATTTCGCACCTGCTGGTCGCCAACAGCCACACCACGCTGCTGCTGTTCTCCAGCAAGGGCAAGGTGTACTGGCTCAAGACCTACGAAATTCCCGAAGCCTCGCGTGCCGCGCGTGGTCGACCGCTGGTCAACCTGCTACCGCTGGACGAAGGCGAGTATATCTCGACCATGTTGCCGGTCGAGGAGTACACCGAAGGTCACTTCATCTTCATGGCTACCGCCAACGGTACCGTGAAGAAGACCCCGCTGGAGTCCTTCAGTCGTCAGCGCAGCGTCGGCTTGATCGCGCTGGAGCTGGACGAAGGCGACGTGCTGATTTCCGCAGCCATCACCGATGGCGAGCGTGAGGTCATGCTGTTCTCCGACGCCGGCAAGGTCACCCGATTCAAAGAGTCCGACGTCCGTGCCATGGGCCGTACCGCCCGCGGTGTACGCGGCATGCGTCTGGCCGAAGGGCAGAAGCTGATCTCGATGATCATTCCGGAGGAGGGCAGCCAGATCCTCACCGCCTCCGAGCGTGGTTATGGCAAGCGTACCGAAATCGGCGAGTTCCCCGAGTACAAGCGTGGCGGCCAGGGCGTTATCGCCATGGTCAGCAACGAGCGTAACGGTCGCCTGGTCGGTGCCGTGCAGGTGCAGGACGGCGAGGAAATCATGCTGATTTCCGACCAGGGCACCCTGGTCCGTACCCGTGTCGGCGAGGTCTCCAGCCTGGGTCGTAATACCCAGGGCGTGACCCTGATCAAGCTGGCCAGCGACGAGACCCTGGTGGGTCTGGAGCGGGTCCAGGAGCCATCCGAAGAGGAAGGCGACGAGGACTACGAGGCCGATGCTGACGCCGTTGAATCACCAGAGGCCCAGGCCGCTGGCGACGAAGAGGCGCCGCAGGAATAACCTATACAGTAGCGTAACCCTGGTGGGGTAGCCGGCGTGGTGCAGTCTTCGCGCCGCCCGGCTGGCCCCACGGACATCATGAGCAGAGCGAGAGTGGATGTGAGCAAACGAGCCTTTAACTTCTGCGCAGGCCCTGCTGCGCTTCCCGACGCTGTCCTGCAGCGCGCCCAGGCCGAAATGCTGGACTGGAATGGCAAGGGTTTGTCCGTGATGGAGATGAGTCACCGTAGCGACGACTACGTGGCCATTGCCGAGAAGGCCGAGCAGGACCTGCGCGACCTGATGTCCATTCCCGCCAACTACAAGGTGCTGTTCCTGCAGGGTGGTGCGAGCCAGCAGTTCGCCGAAATTCCGCTGAACCTGCTGCCTGAGAATGGTACTGCCGACTATATCGAAACCGGTATCTGGTCGAAGAAAGCCATTGAAGAAGCTCGTCGCTTTGGCAACATCAACGTTGCTGCCAACGCCAAATCTTCCGATTACCTGAGCATTCCTGGTCAAAACGAGTGGAACCTGACGCCGGGCGCCGCCTATGTGCACTATGCCTCGAACGAGACCATCGGTGGTCTGCAGTTCGACTGGGTGCCGCAGACCGGTGACGTGCCGCTGGTGGTCGACATGTCTTCGGACATTCTTTCGCGTCCGGTCGACGTCTCCGACTTCGGCCTGATCTATGCCGGCGCCCAGAAAAACATCGGCCCGAGCGGCCTGGTGGTGGTGATCGTGCGTGAAGACCTGATCGGTCGTGCCCGCAGCAGCTGCCCGACCATGCTCGACTACAAGGTCGCGGCCGACAACGGTTCGATGTACAACACGCCGGCTACCTACTCCTGGTATCTCTCGGGCCTGGTCTTCGAGTGGCTCAAGGAGCAGGGCGGTGTTGATGCGATGGAGAAGCGCAACCGCGCCAAGAAAGATCGCCTGTACGGCTTCATCGACAGCAGTGACTTCTACAGCAACCCGATCAGCCTCGACGCCCGTTCGTGGATGAACGTGCCGTTCCGTCTGGCCGACGAGCGCCTGGACAAGGCCTTCCTCGCCGGTGCTGATGCCCGTGGCCTGCTCAACCTCAAAGGCCACCGTTCGGTGGGCGGCATGCGTGCCTCGATCTACAACGCTCTGGGCCTGGACGCCGTGGAAGCGCTGGTAGCCTACATGGCGGAATTCGAGAAGGAGCACGGCTGATGTCGGAGCAGGAACTCAAGGCGCTGCGGGTGCGCATTGACAGCCTCGACGAGAAAATCCTCGAGCTGATCAGTGACCGTGCCCGCTGCGCGCAGGAAGTGGCGCGGGTCAAGACCGCGACCCTGGCTGAAGGCGAGGCGCCGGTGTTCTACCGGCCAGAGCGCGAGGCACAGGTGCTCAAGCGCGTGATGCAGCGCAACCAGGGGCCGTTGGGCAACGAAGAAATGGCCCGCCTGTTCCGCGAAATCATGTCCTCTTGCCTGGCCCTTGAGCAGCCGCTCAAGATCGCCTACCTGGGGCCTGAGGGTACCTTTACCCAGGCCGCAGCGATGAAGCACTTCGGTCACGCAGTGATCAGCAAGCCGATGGCGGCCATCGACGAGGTGTTCCGCGAAGTGGCGGCCGGTGCCGTCAACTTCGGCGTGGTGCCGGTGGAAAACTCCACCGAAGGTGCGGTCAACCACACCCTCGACAGCTTCCTCGAACACGACATGGTCATTTGTGGCGAAGTCGAGCTGCGTATTCACCACCACCTGCTGGTGGGTGAAAACACCAAGACCGACAGCATCAGCCGCATTTACTCCCACGCCCAGTCCCTTGCGCAATGCCGCAAATGGCTGGACGCCCACTACCCGAATGTCGAGCGCGTTGCGGTGTCGAGCAATGCCGAGGCGGCCAAGCGGGTCAAGGGTGAGTGGAACTCGGCGGCTATCGCCGGTGACATGGCCGCAGGTCTGTATGGCCTGACGCGTCTGGCCGAGAAGATCGAAGACCGTCCGGACAACTCCACGCGCTTCCTGATGATCGGTAACCAGGAAGTGCCGCCGACCGGCGACGACAAGACCTCGATCATCGTCTCCATGAGCAACAAGCCGGGCGCCTTGCACGAGTTGCTGGTGCCGTTCCACGAGAACGGTATCGACCTGACCCGTATCGAGACCCGTCCGTCGCGCAGCGGTAAATGGACCTACGTGTTCTTCATCGATTTCATCGGCCATCATCGCGATCCGCTGATCAAGGCCGTGCTGGAGCAAATCAGTCAGGAAGCCGTGGCCCTCAAGGTGTTGGGTTCCTATCCCAAAGCGGTACTCTGAGGCAATGAATGGCGTGCATGCAGATTTGAATAGGGTCCTGCTCCGTGGTTGAAGTCGTGGTAAACAAGGTCGAGCCGCTTATCGGTCGCCTGGTGGTGGTCGGTCTCGGGCTCATTGGTGGCTCGTTCGCCAAGGGCCTGCGCGAAAGCGGCTTGTGCCGCGAGGTGGTCGGTGTCGACCTGGATCCGCAGTCGCGCAAGCTGGCGGTGGAGCTGGGGGTGGTCGACCGCTGCGAAGAGGACCTGGCTGCTGCCTGTGTTGGCGCTGATGTCATTCAGCTGGCCGTACCGATCCTGGCCATGGAGAAGCTCCTCGCTCGCCTGGCGCAACTTGATCTTGGGCGTGCGGTGCTCACCGACGTCGGCAGCGCCAAGGGCAATGTGGTGCGTGCTGCGCGTGAGGCGTTTGCCGAGCAGCTGGCGCACTTCGTGCCCGGGCACCCGATTGCCGGTTCCGAGCAGAGCGGGGTGGAAGCCTCCAATGCTGCCTTGTTCCGACGCCATAAAGTAATTCTCACGCCATTGGCTGAAACCGACCCAGAAGCTCTGGCGCTGGTCGATCGGCTCTGGCGTGCGCTGGAGGCCGATGTCGAGCACATGCAGGTCGAACGCCATGACGAAGTCCTGGCCGCGACCAGCCACCTGCCGCATTTGCTGGCCTTTGGTCTGGTCGATTCCCTGGCCAAACGCAATGAAAACCTGGATATCTTCCGTTACGCTGCCGGAGGTTTCCGCGATTTCACAAGAATCGCCGGAAGCGATCCGGTCATGTGGCACGACATATTTCTCGCCAACCGCGAAGCTGTTCTGCGCACACTCGATACATTTCGCAGCGATCTCGACGCCTTGCGTGACGCGGTCGATGCAGGGGATGGGCATCAATTGCTGGGCGTTTTCACTCGCGCCCGGGTTGCCCGCGAGCATTTCAGTAAAATCCTGGCCCGCCGGGCCTATGTGGACGCTATGAACTCCAACGACCTGATTTTCCTGGCAAATCCTGGTGGCCAACTGTCTGGCCGAATTCGCGTACCAGGCGACAAATCGATTTCCCATCGCTCGATCATGCTGGGCTCCCTGGCCGAAGGCACCACTGAAGTCGAAGGCTTCCTTGAAGGTGAAGACGCACTGGCGACCCTGCAGGCTTTCCGCGACATGGGTGTGGTCATCGAAGGCCCGCACCATGGTCGGGTGACCATTCACGGCGTTGGCCTTAATGGTCTGCAGCCGCCGCCGGGTCCGATCTACCTGGGTAACTCCGGTACTTCCATGCGCCTGCTGTCCGGCCTGCTCGCTGCGCAGCCGTTCGACACCGTGCTGACCGGCGATGCCTCGCTGTCCAAGCGTCCAATGAACCGTGTCGCCAATCCTCTGCGGGAAATGGGCGCGGTGATCGAGACTGCCGCTGAAGGTCGTCCACCGATGACCATTCGTGGTGGCCACGTGCTCAAGGCGCTGACCTACACCCTGCCGATGGCCAGTGCCCAGGTTAAGTCCTGCCTGCTGCTGGCCGGTCTGTATGCCGAAGGCAAGACCACGGTTACCGAGCCTGCGCCAACCCGTGACCATACCGAGCGCATGCTGCGTGGTTTCGGCTACAGCGTTAACGTTGATGGCCCGACTGCCTCCCTGGAGTCCGGCGGCAAGCTGACCGCGACCCATATCGAAGTGCCAGCCGACATCTCCTCGGCGGCGTTCTTCCTGGTTGCGGCTTCGATTGCCGAGGGTTCGGAGCTGGTGCTCGAGCATGTCGGGATCAACCCGACCCGTACCGGCGTGATTGACATCCTCAAACTGATGGGCGGCGATATCACTCTGGAAAACCAGCGTGAAGTCGGCGGTGAGCCTGTAGCGGACCTGCGCGTGCGTGGCGCCAAGCTCAAGGGTATCGAGATCCCGGAACACCTGGTGCCACTGGCTATCGACGAGTTCCCGGTGCTGTTCGTTGCCGCGGCCTGTGCCGAAGGCCGTACCGTACTGCGTGGCGCCGAAGAGCTGCGGGTCAAGGAATCCGACCGCATCCAGGTCATGGCCGATGGCCTGCTGACCCTGGGTGTGAAGTGCGAACCGACCCCGGACGGCATCATCATCGACGGCGGCCCAATCGGTGGTGGTGAAGTGCACGGGCATGGCGACCATCGCATCGCCATGGCGTTCAGCGTCGCCTCGCTGCGCGCTTCGGCACCGATCCGTATTCACGACTGCGCCAACGTTGCCACATCTTTCCCGAACTTCCTGGCGCTGTGCGCCGAAGTCGGGATTCGTGTTGCCGAAGAGGGCAAGTCGTGAACGTGAATGCACCGGTCATCACCATCGACGGCCCAAGCGGTTCGGGTAAAGGCACCGTTGCTGGTATTTTGGCGCGTGAGCTGGGCTGGAGGCTGCTGGATTCAGGCGCGCTGTATCGCCTGCTGGCCTTCGCTGCCAGCAATCACGGCGTTGACCTGACCAACGAAGAGCTGCTGGTCAAGCTGGCTGCGCACCTGGATGTGCAGTTCATCGCCGCCGAGCCGGGCAAGCTGCAACAGACTATTCTTGAAGGTGAGGATGTCAGTAATGTCATCCGTACTGAGACGGTAGGCGCCGGGGCTTCCATGGTTGCTTCGCTGCCCGCAGTGCGTGACGCATTGTTGCAACGCCAGCGGGCGTTTCAGGAAGCACCGGGGCTGATTGCCGATGGTCGCGACATGGGTACGGTGGTGTTCCCTGACGCACCTTTGAAGGTTTTTCTGACCGCCAGTGCCGAGGAACGGGCGCGCCGTCGTTACTTGCAGTTGAAGGCGAAAGGCGAAGATGTTAGTCTGTCGAGTCTGCTAGATGAGATTCGTGCGCGTGATGAGCGCGACACCCAGCGCACAGTGGCCCCGCTCAAACCGGCGGCCGATGCGATTCAGCTGGATTCCACGGAGTTGTCCATCGAGCAGGTGTTGGAACGCATCAAGAGCGAGCTCGCCCTGCGCGATATCGCCTGATGATCAGGGAAGCAGGCAGGGGCACCAGTCAACGTCCTGTCGGCTTTCCTTTATATGAACGAAACCCACATTGTCTGGAATGTGGCTGATGGGCGTATGTTTCGCCCTTATTTACAGGAATTAAAATGAGCGAAAGCTTTGCAGAACTCTTTGAAGAAAGCCTGAAAACCCTCAATCTTCAGCCGGGTGCGATCATCACCGGTATCGTTGTCGACATCGACGGCGACTGGGTTACCGTACACGCTGGCCTGAAGTCCGAGGGCGTCATCCCGCTCGAGCAGTTCTACAACGAAGCTGGCGAGCTGACCATCAAGGTCGGTGACGAAGTTCACGTTGCGCTGGACGCGGTCGAAGACGGCTTTGGCGAAACCAAACTGTCCCGTGAAAAAGCCAAGCGCGCCGAGTGCTGGATTGTTCTGGAAGCAGCTTTCGCCGCCGAAGAAGTGGTCAAGGGCGTTATCAACGGTAAGGTTAAAGGCGGCTTCACTGTCGACGTTAACGGTATCCGTGCGTTCCTGCCGGGCTCCCTGGTTGATGTCCGCCCAGTGCGCGACACCACCCACCTGGAAGGCAAAGAGCTGGAATTCAAGGTCATCAAGCTGGACCAGAAGCGCAACAACGTTGTCGTTTCCCGTCGCAGCGTCCTGGAAGCCGAAAACAGCGCCGAGCGCGAAGCTCTGCTGGAATCGCTGCAGGAAGGCCAGCAGGTCAAAGGTATCGTCAAGAACCTCACCGACTACGGCGCATTCGTTGACCTGGGCGGCGTTGATGGCTTGCTGCACATCACCGACATGGCCTGGAAGCGTATCAAGCACCCATCGGAAATCGTCAACGTTGGCGACGAGATCGATGTCAAGGTTCTGAAGTACGATCGCGAGCGTAACCGTGTATCCCTGGGCCTGAAGCAACTGGGTGAAGACCCATGGGTTGCTATCAAAGCTCGTTACCCAGAAAGCACCCGCGTCATGGCGCGTGTTACCAACCTGACCGACTACGGCTGCTTCGCAGAGCTGGAAGAAGGCGTGGAAGGCCTGGTACACGTTTCCGAAATGGACTGGACCAACAAGAACATCCACCCTTCGAAAGTCGTACAAGTCGGCGACGAAGTGGAAGTCATGGTTCTGGACATCGACGAAGAGCGTCGTCGTATCTCCCTGGGCATCAAACAGTGCAAGTCGAACCCATGGGAAGACTTCTCTGGCCAGTTCAACAAGGGCGACAAGATCTCCGGCACCATCAAGTCGATCACCGATTTCGGTATCTTCATTGGTCTGGACGGCGGCATCGACGGTCTGGTTCACCTGTCCGACATCTCCTGGAACGAAGTGGGCGAAGAAGCCGTACGTCGCTTCAAGAAGGGCGACGAGCTGGACACCGTGATCCTGTCCGTAGATCCAGAGCGTGAGCGTATCTCCCTGGGCATCAAGCAACTGGAAGACGATCCGTTCTCCAACTACGTTGCTGTCAACGACAAAGGCGCTATCGTCAAAGGTACCGTTAAAGAAGTTGACGCCAAGGGCGCTATCATCACCCTGGCCGACGATATCGAAGCCACTCTGAAAGCTTCCGAAATCAGCCGTGACCGCGTTGAAGATGCGCGTAACGTCCTGAAGGAAGGCGAAGAGATCGAAGCTAAGATCATCAGCGTTGACCGTAAGAGCCGTGTCATCAGCCTCTCCATCAAGTCGAAAGACGACGCTGAAGAGAAAGAAGCTATCCAGAGCCTGAAAGAAACTGCTCCGGAAGCTGCTGATACCACCATGGCCGCGCTGCTGCGTCAGGCAATGGCCAAACAGAACTAAGTTCTGCTTGGATCTAAAAAAGGGCGACTTCGGTCGCCCTTTTTTGTGCCTGCGATTTGCTCCTGTGCCAGGTTGCGTTTAGCGCTGTAACCCTTGTGCTGGCTGGCTTTGGCAAGGCTACAGGCAAAGTGCCATGATTTTTCCTTGAAGAGGCAATTCAAGAAACCTTGATTAAGTCAATAACCACCCTGTTCAAAACCCTCAGGTCATGCTAAAAACAATGAAGCAATGATCTAGCTGCTTGATAAAGAAGGGAAAAATATGACGAAGTCGGAGCTGATCGAACGTATTGTCACCCATCAAGGGCTGCTCTCATCCAAGGATGTCGAGCTGGCCATCAAGACTATGCTTGAACAGATGTCTCAGTGCCTGGCGACTGGGGATCGCATCGAGATCCGTGGCTTTGGCAGCTTTTCCTTGCACTACCGTGCGCCGCGGGTAGGGCGCAACCCCAAGACCGGCCAGTCGGTCAGTCTCGATGGCAAGTTCGTGCCGCATTTCAAGCCGGGTAAAGAGCTGCGCGACCGCGTCAATGAAGATGAGCAGAATGAACATGCCGGCTAATCATCGCCGGGGAGCGAGTTATGCGTAATCTCAAGCGCGCCTTGGTGGTGCTGTTCATTCTGGCATTGGCGACGCTGGTGCTGTTTTTTGTGCTGGAAAACCAACAGGTCGTTGCCTTGGTCATGTTCGGCTGGTCCGCGCCGGCATTGCCGTTGTCTGTTGTTGTGCTAGCCGCGCTGTTGCTAGGTTTGGTGGTTGGTCCATTAATGGGTGTTTACGTCGGGCTCCGTGCCAAGGGGCGGGCGCGTCGCATCAGCGGCTAATCTGTATTCTTCGGGTAAATCGTCTGCGCTGATATGTAGAAGTCACCTACAGCCGCTGACCTCATGTGTCAGGTGGCAGTACCGTGGATTTGTGGGGTAATGGCGCTCCATAAAACAACCATGGAGCGGGCTCGCATGACATACCCTGCCATCACCCATCATGGCGCCTTCGTCGGCGTTACTGGCTCTTGTCACCAGCTGCATCTTAATGCTGTCAGTAGCCTGCTCATCGATTGTGGGCTTTTCCAGGGCGAGGACACCGGTCGATCTCCGGGGCCGGCCATCGACTTCCCGATAAGCGGGATTGAAGCGCTACTGGTTACCCACATCCATCTGGACCATGTCGGTCGCATTCCCGGGCTGTTGGCAGCCGGATTCAAGGGGCCGATCATCTGCAGTCAGCCTTCTGCCAGGCTGCTGCCGTTGGTGCTCGAAGATGCCTTGCGGCTGGGCGTCACGCAAGAAAAAGCCACGATAGAGCGCTATATAGAGCTCGTCGAGCTGCAAGTCGTAGCGCTACCGTACGAGCAGTGGTACGAAGTGCTCTGCAGCGACGCGCTGACCTGCCGCATTCGCCTGCAGCGAGCGGGTCATGTGCTGGGGTCGGCTTATGTCGAATGCGATATTCACTACCTCCCCAGCGGTACCCGTAAGCGAGTGGTTTTTTCTGGCGATCTTGGTGCGAGCCATACCCCGTTGTTGCGTCCGCCGGTGTCGCCCGGGCGCGCAGACATCCTTGTCCTGGAAAGCACCTATGGTGATCGCCTGCACGATCAACGCAGCAACCGCCAGCAGCGGCTTGAGCGGATGATCGACCAGGCATTGGCCGACCATGGCACTTTGCTGATACCTGCGTTCAGCGCGGGGCGTACCCAGGAATTGCTGTATGAGATCGAGGACATTCTTCACCGCAAGGCGCTGGGCACAAGCGCGCCGCGCTCGGCAGAAGGGCTGCCAGTTGATTGGCCGCAGTTGCCGGTCATACTCGATTCGCCGTTGGCCAGCCGTTTCACCCAGGCCTACCGCGAGCTGAGTGACTTCTGGAATGACGAGGCGCGCCGGCGCCTGGAGGAGGGTAGACGTCCACTGCGCTTTCGTCAGTTGATCTCGATTGACAGCCATGATCAGCACGTCAAAACCGTCAACTACCTGGCCAGTACCGGCAGGCCGGCGATTGTCATATCGGGCAGTGGCATGTGTACCGGTGGGCGTATCGTTAACTACCTCAAGGCTATGCTCGGCGACCCGCGCCACCAACTGCTGTTTGTCGGCTATCAAGCCACGGGTACGCCGGGCGCAGTGATCCAGGCCAGTGAAGGTGCGCAAGGATTTGTCGCGCTGGATCTGGACGGTGAGATGTATGAGATCAAGGCCAGGGTGGCGACCTTGGGTGGGTACTCGGCGCACGCAGATCAGCAGGGGTTGGTGGAGTTTGTGAGCGGGATGCGGGAGTGGCCTGAGAAGATAGTGCTTGTGCATGGCGAGAGGCGCGCCAAGGCAGCGTTGGCGCAAGCGCTGCAGAGACGCTATGACGAAGAGGGTCGGGTGCTTTTGGTAGAAATGCCTGGATGAAGGCTCGATGCGATTAAGTGGTGATCGGGTGTTCTGGTCGATTGCCGTGCCATTGAATAACACCAGGGATTGAAAGTGGCTTGCCTGGAAGAGATTGCTTACAATCACGGATTGATTACCGCGAAGCGGTTGCACGCTCAAGTTGGTGTTCTGTACAAGGCCGGTTGCGCCCGGTGCCTGCAAAAGTTGCTGGACTTGAGCTCCCACTGAATTGAGTATTTCATCCTTTCGAGCAGTAGCGTTCAGTTGGGGCAAGCAGAAAAGACATGCCAGTAAAACATCCCAAGATTGCGGTTTTGCTGGCTGCTTATAATGGCATGCAGTGGATCGAGGAGCAGTTGACCTCTATTCTCGGTCAGTCAGCAGTCGATGTATCCGTCTATATCAGTATTGATCCTTCCACTGACGGCACAGAAGCCTGGTGCGTGGCTTATGCGGCTGAACATCCCGGGGTTGTTGTGCTGCCGGCCGCTGGCCGCTTTGGCGGTGCTTCGCGTAATTTCTTCAGACTGATCCGCGATGTTGACTTCGACGGATACGATTTCATCGCCTTTGCCGATCAGGATGATGTCTGGCACTCGGACAAACTGCAGCGTGCAACCCGAACGCTTCAGACCCTTCACATGGATGCCTACTCCAGTAACGTCACAGCCTTCTGGCCAGACGGTAGAACCCATCTGTTGGACAAGGCGCAACCCCAGGTTGCCTGGGATTTCCTGTTCGAAGCAGCCGGCCCCGGCTGTACTTACGTGCTAAGCAAAAAACTGGCGGACTCGCTGAAGGCGTCGATGCTTGCCAACTGGCAGACACTGCAAGGCGTCAGCCTGCATGACTGGTACTGCTATGCCTTTGCCCGTAGCCACGGCTACCGTTGGTTCATCGATCTCGTGCCGTCCATGGATTATCGCCAGCATGAGCGTAATCAGTTCGGTGCCAACACCGGATTGAGTCCATTGATAGCTCGCTACAAAACCATTCATGACGGTTGGTGGTTCAATCAGGTGCAGCTGATAGCTCGTCTGGTGGGGCAGGGTGTCGACCCGTTCGTGAAGACCTGGGTGCAGTTGCGACGTTGGCAACTGCTTCGGCTGTCCTTCAGCGCCTGGCAATGTCGGCGCCGGGTGCGCGACAAGGTATTTTTCTTTTTTGTTTGCTGGGCCACTGCCTTGACAGGGAATAAGGCTGAATGAAAGCCCCGGCGGTGCGGTAACCATTGGTCGCTGCATATAGGCCGCCGTTTAATTGCCCGTCAGCGAGCCAGCTAGTCAGCCAGGTTGCAGGTGCTGTTGCCATGAAAAGAGTTATGATTTATGGTACTTTTGCGCGAAAGTGAGCAGAATGTTGCGGGCCTTGCGCCTGACGGCGACAGTTCGTCCAAGTCTACTTTGTTGGGATGACGCGCCTGTCCTAAGCTAGGGGAAATTTTTCGTGTCCGTATGCACTCCAGTCCACCTCTCTGCTGCCGATCTCGATGGCAAGTCGCCACATTCTTCTATCAAAAGCCCGCATGTTGCGATACTGATGTGTAGTTACAATGGTGAGCGCTTCTTGACCGGGCAAATCGACTCAATTGAGCGGCAAACCCATCGTAACTGGAGTCTGGTAGTTTCTGATGATGGGTCTCAAGATGGGACAATAAAGATTTTACAGGCATACATGGATAGTTGGGGCCCAGAGCGCCTTAAGATTGTTCAAGGGCCAAAGCGAGGCTTTGTTAAAAACTTCCTTTCTCTGACCTGTCGCACAGATATAGATGCGGAATTTTTTTCTTGGGCAGACCAGGACGATATCTGGTCCGAAGATAAGCTACAGGTGGCGCTAACTTGGTTGCAGACCATACCCCAGCATGTTCCTGCACTTTATTGCGGTCGCACCAAGCTGATAGATGAGTCAGGTACGCCTATTGGATCCTCTCCAAGGTTTCGCTTGCCACCGTGTTTTTCAAATGCCCTGGTCCAAAATATCGGTGGTGGTAACACCATGGTTTTTAACAAGGCTGCACGTGATCTTATACAAGAAGCCGGTGGCAATCTTGATGTTCCAGCCCACGATTGGTGGGCTTATCAGCTGATTTCAGGTGCGGGCGGAAAAATCTACTACGATCCATTGCCCAAAGTTCTTTATCGTCAGCATGCTGAGAATCTGATTGGCAGTAACTCCGGCTGGTCCGCCCGCTTGCGGCGTTTACGCATGGCTTTAAATGGTCGCTTTTATGAGTGGAATACTCAAAATATACAAGCGCTTGAAACCATGCAACACCGTCTTAGCATAGATGGTCAAACGACCTTAGATCACTTCAAGGCTGCGCGGAATAAAAAGCTATTTCAAAGGGTCTCAGGAGTCCTGCGCGCTGGTGTTTATCGGCAAACCCTGTTTGGAAATCTGGGGCTAATCCTGGCGACTTTAATTAAAAAGATTTAGGGCGACAGCAAAAAAAACTGAGTGGAGCGCCAGAATTGCGCTGGTGGGTCATTTATGGGAGAATTGTCATTTTTTTAGTACAAAGAGTATTGCTTGGCGCACGTCCGATGACGCTGGCTAGATTTTATTTTGGTCAGAAGCACCAAATGTCTAAGCAAGAACAAAAAAACGAGCCCTCAGGCGCCACCGCTTGCGGGGTGCACCATTTCATAGGTTCATCGTTATTAGCAGCAGCGGAGTGTGTTGCATGACCCAGTCGTCAATTTCATCTGGTCACACTCCAGTGCCCGTCAATCCTCATGCGGCTCTGCCAACTTCTTTAGTATCGCTGGCAAAGAGTATATGGAATAACCATCAACTAATCTTTCAGATGACCAAGCGTGAAGTAGTGGGGCGCTACAAAGGCTCCGCAATGGGGTTGGCTTGGTCTTTTTTCAACCCGGTCTTCATGTTGGTTGTGTACACTTTTGTATTTTCGGTTATTTTCAAATCCCGCTGGGGTGTTGGGGCCGAAGACAGCAAGACGCAATTTGCCGTAGTCCTGTTTGCTGGCATGATTGTTAATAATTTGTTTTCTGAAGTATTGAACCGTGCGCCAGGGTTGATTCTATCAAATGCGAATTATGTAAAAAAGGTGGTGTTTCCGTTGGAAGTGCTCCCTGTGATCACTATGGGCGGGGCGCTATTCCATGCTTTTGCTAGCTTAGTGGTCTTGCTGGTGGCGTTTACCATCTTTAATGGATATTTACATTGGACAGCGGTTTTTTTACCGTTGATTATTTTGCCTTTGGTTATTATGACTCTCGGCATAGCCTGGGTTCTCGCCTCGTTGGGTATTTTCCTGCGCGATGTAGGGCAAACTATCGGTATTGTTACAACGGTAATGATGTTTCTGGCTCCGGTTTTTTATCCTATTACGGCCATACCTGAAGGGTTGCGTCCTTGGCTTATGCTTAATCCGCTTACGTTAATTATAGAGCAAGCGCGAGAAGTCCTGATATGGGGGCGGATGCCAAATTGGCTGTACTTAGGGGTTTACACCTTAGTTGCATTAATCGTGGCCTGGATTGGGTACGCCTGGTTCCAAAAAACAAGAAAGGGCTTTGCTGATGTCCTCTGACACTAGCATTATTAGCGTAAATAATATTAGTAAGCGTTATGAAATATATGACGCCCCTCGTGATCGTCTGAAACAGTTTGTTTTGCCTCGATTGCACAATTTGGTTGGCGGTGAGCCGAAACAATATTTTAATGAGTTTTGGGCGCTGAGAGATGTTTCTTTTGATGTAAAAAAGGGCGAGTCGGTAGGTATTGTAGGTCGTAACGGTAGTGGCAAAAGCACGCTCCTGCAAATTATTACTGGTACGCTTTCTCCAACATCTGGAGTTGTAACCACACAGGGGCGCATTGCAGCGTTGCTGGAGCTGGGTTCTGGATTCAATCCGGACTTTTCCGGTAGAGAGAACGTGTACCTGAACGGCGCGCTACTAGGATTTACTAAAGAACAGATTGATAATAAGTTTGATGCTATTGCATCTTTTGCAGACATTGGTCGATATATTGATCAGCCTGTAAAAACATACTCCAGTGGTATGATGCTAAGGCTTGCGTTTGCTGTACAAGTTCAGGTTGAACCTGAAATACTTATTGTGGACGAAGCGTTGGCGGTTGGCGACGCACTGTTTCAGAAGCGTTGCTTTCAGCGTATTGAGAAGATGGTTTCTGACGGCACGACAGTGTTATTTGTCTCCCATGACCAAGAAAGCATTAGAACCCTGACAAGTCGAGCGTTGCTTTTGAATAAAGGCAGAGCTGCTTCTTGGGGGCTGTCTTCAGAGGTGGTGCTTGAATATCGTCGACTGCTTCACGAAGAGGAAGCAGCTTACTTTTCCAGTCTCACTAAAGACATGGCCGAGCGGGCACAGCTTTCGAAAGAGAGTACGTTGCCAAGTACCGTAGAGAATGTAGTCGATGAATCACCTGCTTCTGACGTGGGCGGTGTAGAGGCAAAAACCGTTACCACAAGATCCGATCGCCTTTCTTTCGGTGATGGAGAGGTGAAAATCATTCAGGTGGAAGTCCTGGATGATGAAGGTGATTCATGTTCGGTGTATTATCCGGGAGATCGGCTGCGCATCAGGGTTACCTGTGAGTCCAGAGCGGATATTGATAGGTTGAACATTGCTGTGCGCCTTAGAAATAAAGAAGGGGTAAAGGTATACTCCTGGGGAACACTTAACCAAGATATGGGTGTTCGCGCTGGTAATGGTGACGAACCCATTTTTTGGGCGCAACAGTTCAAAGCGGGCGATCGGTTTCAGGTAATGCTTGAATGTGACTGTAATCTAGGGGTTAACCTTTACGAGGTTCAGGCCTCCGCTTCTTTTGAGGAAACCCCAGACTACTTGTCTCAGCGCATGTTGCACTGGGTCGATGAGGCGGCTTTTTTTCATGTGGCGATGAAACGAGATGAATATTTCTTCGGTGGCGTGGTCGATTTGAGGATGAGTGCAGCATGGTAAATTCTTTCTCATCCGTGGGTACACAAGCGGATAGCTCAACGCGAAACGGGCAGCCTTCTGCCACCAATGCACAGGTCGATGCGTTAAATCGCGAAATCGGCCTGGTTGCTAGTCAGGTCGTCACGACTTGTGGCATGGGGCGGGTGCTGGACATTGGTTCGGGTGATGGTGGCTTGGTTGCGTCTCTCTTGACGTTCGGAGTAGATGCCTATGGTCTCGATGCCTCTGAGCTTAATGTCTCGCGCGGTAATCAACGCGCAGCTAACCGATTTACTCAAGGCTCTGTACTGTCCCTCCCCTTCGAGGACGAGTCTTTTGATACTGTCGTGTCTACAAACTTTATTGAAGATTTGGCGCCAGAAGATGTAGCTGCAGCGCTAAAAGAAATCTATCGTGTTTCCCGTCGCGCAGTGTTTTTTAAAATAGCGACTAATAAAAAATTAGATGCTAGCCAGAACTCGATAGTTCAGGGGCGTGCCTGGTGGGAAACGAAGTGCTTCGAGGCCGGTTTTCGTAAACACCCAGCGTATTACAAAGTTAATACCTATGAGTCCTTGAATGTAGACAATGGGCAAATTCGAATTCTACTCGAAAAGATACCAGCGTTTGCAGCTTTAAAATATCCGCTTAGCGCGCTTGAAGAAGAGCGTGGCTTGCACATGGATATGACAAGGGATTCCGGTGAACGCTCGGATGCACATATCATTCGATATCAGTGGGCGTGCCAGTATATAAAGCCAGGTGACCGGGTATTAGACGCGGCCTGTGGGCTTGGCTATGGAAGCCATGTAATAAGCAATCTTACACGTGCATCCAAGATGGTTGGAATCGATGGAAGCGACTACGCCATTGAGTACGCCAGGCATAATTTTGCTAAAGATGATGGTCGAGTAGAATATAATGTTGGAATGTTGCCGGAATTCTTGGCCAACTATCCAGATGGTTCATTTGATGCAATCATTTCTTTTGAAACACTTGAACACGTAGAGTCACCCAAAGCGCTATTGTCGGAGTTTGATCGCCTACTTGCACCAGGCGGTCGAGTAATTGTTAGCGTACCGAATGATTGGAGTGATGAGACTGGGGAAGACCCTAACCCCTTTCATTTTCACGTTTATGACTGGTCACGGTTAAAGTCAGAGCTTTCTACTCATTTCATTCTTGAAAATGCGTATGCGCAGACAGCCAGCCAATGCAAAGTCAGGGAGAAAGGTAATACCTGGGAGGTGCGCCCGCGTTCGCTTCATTCTGTCCAATGGGGCGAAAACTCCCCAGTAGACTGCGAATGGTGGCTGATGACGGCCATGAAGTCTCCCCTTACTTCTAAAGCTCCTTATGTTGAACGGATGTTTGCTAATCTTTCAACCACGGATCACCCATCTATTCGTTATGCGCAGTACTTCAGCAATCCATGGCTGATGCATTCCATGGTTAATTCTGAATATAGATTGAAAGATTCAGCTGCCTTGGACGGGCTGGCCGTTGAAGTTATGCGTTTGTATCCTTCCACGTCTAATGACTATAAGGCTGCTTTGTGTGTCCGCGCATACTGCGCGCTTCAGTTTGGCGATCATGACCTTAGAAAGCTATTGATAGACGCGATTGACACAGTCGTCAGCTTAGAACCTTCCAATCCAATGGATCTTCGCTGGATAGTCTCTCTATTGTATGTGAAGGCTAAAATTCACGAAGCTTCTGGCGAGTTGTCAAAGGCTAAAGACGCGTTTCTTAAGTGTAGCCGCATTGACGTGCGTGAGTTTGGTGTTCATCTTGCCACCAAAACGATAGAAGCCGCGTACCTTGCGGGAAGACTCGCCTATACGCTTGGCGATAGCTCCGAGGCAAAAGAATATTGGCAGTCTGGTGTCAGGCTCGGTACGGGCTTGCTTAGCGCCAGTCTTGACGATGTTTTAGTTAATGTAGATTTCCCTAATCTATTTAACCATGGCGATGGCGCTCGTGAGTACTCCGTTGCGTGGGATAATATTGCGCGTTGTGCGAATGGTATCCATTTGCTTAATCTTGCTGCGCCAATTGATTATTCAACCTTGAATAATTGCCATCAGGCTGAGTATTCCGGCGTTACTGCAGATTTGATTGCTACTCGAAAAGTATTGGTGGAGCGCACTGAGATGTTGCAGGCGTTTGCTGCCAAGTTTGATCAGGCTCGACGGGAGCTGGTTGAGCGTACTGACGAGCTTGTTCAAGTACGGGAAACAGTGATTGAGCGTACTGAGGAGCTTGTCCAGACCCGGCAGGCGTTGAGCGAACGTACCGGAATGTTGGAGCGCGCGATTAGTGACTTGAATCTTGCTACCCAGGAAAGGGAGTCGGGCTCACAGAGTTCACAGGGCTCTTCGGCTCTGCCGGTCTCGTGGTTCAAGAGAATGTTTTCCAGAAAAACTAAATAACCTATTTTAAGTAATGTTTATGTGGCGCTCATTGAACATGCGCTCATAAATGAAAGTTTATGAATTTACGGACGGAGCATGTTATGAATAAGCAGGATAAAATTTTGGTAACAGGTGCGAGAGGCTTGGTAGGCTCCGCTCTTGTCGAGCACCTTAAAAGTGAAGGTTATGTAAATGTAATTGAGGTTGGTCGCCAGGAGTGTGACCTGGTTAACGCGGAGTCAACCAGAGCTTTTTTTGAAAAAGTCAGACCAGATTATGTTTTTCATGCCGCTGCCCGCGTTTATGGAATCATGGGCAATATGCAAAACAAGGCATTGTCATTTTATGATAACGTCATGATCAATACGAACGTGGTGGACGCCTCCCAAAAAGTGGGTGTTAAAAAGATCACGGTTATGGGGACTGGCGCAGTTTATCCTTTCCCGTCTCCAGGTCTTCCGCTGCGCGAGGATATGATTTTCCTTGGTGTGCCTCACCCTGCTGAAGACTCTTACGGTCATGCCAAGCGTGCGATGCTGGCGATGCTTCGTGCTTACGAAGAAAGCTATGGTTTAGAGTGGGCTTATGTGGTTTCGTGCAACCTTTTTGGTCCGCGTGACAAGTTCGACACAGAGTTCGGCCATGTAGTGCCTTCGCTGATTAAAAAGTTTTACGACGCAAAACAAAAAGGCGAGAAGGTCGTTGTTTGGGGAGATGGCTCCGCACAACGAGACTTCATGTATGTTAAGGACACCGCGCGTGTTGGCCTGGCCATCATGAACGATATTTCAGGCGCGTCCAACATCGGCAGTGGCGTAGTCTATAAAATTCGCGACATCGTTGACATGATCACCGAAATTTCGGGTATGCAAGGCCAGGTTGTCTGGGACTCGGAAAAACCGAACGGTCAGGACTACCGGGCTTATGACCTGACGAATATCAAGTCAATAGGTTTTGAATGTAAGTACACTATCCGTCAAGGACTAGAGGAAACCTGGGCTTGGTATTCTGAGCAGGCGGCGGAGATGCAGGAATGATGGAGCGTGTATCGCCCAGGATTCTTCTGATTTCTCAATGGCCGAATGTTAAGAACGGCGAGTATGAGCTCATTGAGAAAATCAAGCAAACGGCCTACGTAATAGCAGTAGTCGATTACTTTGGTTTCAATGTTGATACTGGCGAATGCTTGAATCAGGCGTCACTTTCTCGTGACTTTGATTTTGCAATTTCATTTCATTACGACACACCCAAGTTTTTGAATATTCCGACCTTTCTTTGGGTCGCGAATCCCCTGGAGTTCATGCACCTTCGAGGTGACTATTCTTCAGTACTTATGCACCATCTTCGTGCATATGACGAGTATCTGTATAACGGCTCGGATACGTTAAAGGGGCACATTCGAAATGTTGTCGGTAGTGAGTGGAAGGACTCTGGTCTGGAGATGTTCCCCTCATTCTCGAATAAGGTAATGATCCCACCAAAGTCGCTTGATAGTCTGACGGCCGCGACGGCACAGAAGGTTTTCTACTGTGGTGTGAACTGGGAGCGTGGCATTGATCGCGCGGGACGTGCTCAAGGTCTGCTGGATATCCTCCAAAAGAAGGATGCTGCTGACTTTTACGGACCGGAAAAACTCGAGGGTATCAGTTCGTGGGAAGGGTTTACATCTTATAAAGGTGAAATCCCTTTCGATGGCGTGAGCATGGCTCGGGTAATGCAAGATTACGGTGCAGTGCTGGCTGTTTCCTCGCCCGCACATATCAAATCCAGGACGTCGTCAAGCCGCGTATTTGAGGGGCTCGCAGCTGGGGTTCCTGTTATTTCTGATGAAAACGCACATGTAAAGAAACTCTTTGGTGACCTGGTATACTATTTCCGTGGGGATACTGAAGAAGAGCGTGCGCAATCTATTCTGGATGCACTGCAGCGTATCAATCAGAATCCGGCTGAGGCGCGTGAGCGTGTTCTGCAAGCTCAACTATTGTTAGCACAACGTTACTGCTTCGAACCTTGCTTCGAAGCTGCAATGGAATATGTTGAACAAAGTAGAAAAGCGCTTAGTCTGGATGAGGCTACGCCAGCTGCTCGCATTGATGTCTTTCTAATTCAGCATGATCCAGATCCTTCGCAGCTCGTTGGCGGTCAGTCTTTCGAGAATGCGGCTCATGTACTAGAAGCCGCAGGTTACGCCGCCAAAAAGTTTGGGTTCGAAGTTAATATTACTTGTGTCGGTGAGTCACTAACCTCTTTCCCGGAAAATAAACTGCCGCAGGGTGTCAGTTGGCATCAATGCCAACCACAGGAACTGACAGATTTTCCTTGGGATGGCCTTCGTCTTGGCGAAAAGGTGGGACTACTTGCGCAAAGAAATAAAGGTGATTTCGCAACGTTCCTGACGCAGTTTGATTTCCCACACTACGACAGCTTTGCCAAAGCACTGGAATGGTTTATTGCGGACCCTTCCACCCGTAAGAGAGGGCTGCACGTCGGCGGATTCTTTGTCAACGATCTAGCGCAGAAGGCGCCGCAGGGCACTCTGGGGATATTGCGTAATAATACTTCTGTAAGTATGTATCGGTGGAGTCAGAATAGCCTGGCAGAACACCAGATGGGCTCGCTATTCTTTAGTAAAGACGCCCTTGAATTACTGGATTCTGAATCTGTCAGTCGTTTTGATGCCATTTTGCCTGTGAGCGTTATTGCTGCCGCGGTTGCTAGTAACGCTTCAATTTGCCGTTCGCGGCATATATTGATGCGAGTGCAATATGGGCATTTCCATCGTCATTATGAAGCTTATCGAAAGGCCACTGAACGAGGTTTTTGGGCACAGCATTATGATTTGGTCACCAACTATAATCATGAACTGAATGCTCTCTATGATATTCACCATGAGTCAGTTGCTGCGCGTGAAATAGCAGACCAGGTGTCGGGCCGCTCGCTTTCTCCTGCTCCGGTAGTTGATCCAGCGGTTCATGTGGTCAACCAGTTCATCAGCCGTCTGCGTCCAATATATCGTACGTTTAGGGATACGAAGCGTACTATCATGTTTTGGAGGCGTTGATGAAAAATCGATTTGCTTACCTCGACGTTTTAAGAATCATAGCTGTCGTATTGGTTATGTACGGTCATTATGTTTCGGTTGGGGGAGGTGCGACTGTAATTCCGGGGATTATTAACGCTGATTTCCCGTTGCCGTTGATTGATAGCACTAGCTGGTCGATGTGGAAGTTTGAAATCTTCTTGATTGAGGCGTTTTCAACTCAAACAGCAATTCTAGGTGTAACGTTATTTTTTATCATCACTGGCTACTTGATGCCTATGATGTTGGAGCGTTATACGCGGCGTGGCTTTTTGATAAACCGGTTCTTCAGAATATTTCCGGTTCTGCTTGTTGCGCTAGTCGTTATCGGGGTGTTCGCCTGGGCGTCTCAAGGTATTGTATTTAATGCGTCTAGTTATTTTGCTAGCTTGACGCTTACTTACTTGATTTTTGGCGTGGTTCCGGTAGCTGGTGTTCTTTGGACATTGTTTATCGAAGTAGCGTTTTATATTTTCTCAGCGGTAATAGGTAGATTTTCAGTCTACAAGCTTTATGCTTTTCAGATTCTGTTGCTTGTGTTGATTATTTGCAGTGTCAAGTGGCCAAATTATTACTATTTGACGGTGGTCGCTAGTCAGTTTAAGTATATGCTTATGATTTGCATGGGGTCTGCTATATATTTGGCTGAGAGAGAAGAATGCTGGTATCGGCGAGTTTCTCTGGTTTTAGGGGCGTTGGTGTTGACTTATCTCGGGTTTCAGTATTTCCGAGTGGGTCACGAGGATATTAGTACCTATAATAACTTTGGTACGCAGTTGTTGGCGCTAAGTTTGTTTTTGTTTTTTTATCTGATATCAAAGCTCGGCTACTGCAACCGCTCTGTATCCTTACTGGCAGACCTGGTCTATCCAATCTATTTGCTTCATACCGCTCTCGGTTTGGGGACGATGGCGTTGGTGCGAGGCGTGACGACGAATCCTTATATCCTTTTGGTGTCTGCGATTCTAGTCACTGTTATAGCGTCGTGGTTATTACATAAGTTTGTTGAGGTGCCAAGCATTTCTGCGGGTCGACGTTTTGCGGTGCGGCCGGTATCGGTAACGCAACCCGTATCAGTATCGCAACCATGAGTAAAAGCAATTTACTTGTGAGCTTTTATGCTCCTAGCAGAGGGCACGCAGGTGGATTGCGCTTACTTGATCTCTATCGTGAGCTTCGCGTACTTTCACCGCAGCGTAAGTTTGTCTTGGTGACGGTTGATCGAGGTGTTGACGATTGGGGGGTTGAAGCTTCCGCAGAGATTTTTGACGAGATACATCGAATACCGCCCGAGAAGTTCAATGCTGATTATATATTGAGCATAGATTTTATAAATGCTGAATTTGATTTCATTGACCTTCAGTATCACCAGTGCGGTGTGTTGATTAATAGTTTTAAAAAGGCCTGGCCTAATGCAACCGTCGCTTTCAGCCCGATGGAGTCGATGCTCAGATCCTTTCGTTCAATGCTGACAGAAGGGCCGATTGCGGCCTTGCAACTAAAAGAGATGGCGGCCAATTTATGGCACTGTTTCCAGGAAGTCTGTTATGTAAGGGCGTCACATAGAGTCATCACTGTGTCGGATCCTGACCGGGATGTGATTACATGGTTCAAACCCAGAGACAAGGTCTTCTGTGTCCCAACGGGTTTATCGGCAACCGAATTCCCTGACGAGAACCTGGCCCAGCCTGTGGGCGGCAGCTCCACAGTTGTATTTTTTGCCTTTTTTGGCTCAAAAACAAACCGTGAGGGGCTCATATGGTATTGTCAGAATGTGCACCCATTAGTAAGAATTCAGGTTCCGGGCTATAGCGTTCGAGTTGTGGGGCGCGGCCTGGAGCCGGAATTGATGGAACTGTGTGCTTGCGATGGGGTCGAATTTCTCGGAGAGGTCAATTCTATTTCAGATGGCTTGAATGGGGCGGATGTCGGTATTGCACCTGCGCTTGGAGGTGCAGGGGTCCGAGGGAAAATTCATCAATACTCGACCATCGGGATTCCATGTGTTGCTTCACCGCTTGCTTGTGAGGGGCTTGACTATCGCCATGGTGAAAGTATTTTAGTGGCAGGTAACGCCTCAGCTTTTGCGAGTGCTTGCGCCAGGCTTCTAAAAGAACCTGCATTGCGCCATCAGATCGGTAGTCGTGCGAGGGAGGTGTGCCATGAACAATACAGTTGGCCATCCATGAGGCAGCACATTGCATCGGCATACAATGTTTGAAGAAATTATGACTGACTAGCGGATTGCGTAGTTCAGCGTAGTTGGATCTTAACACGGACTTAGAAAGTAGAGAGAAATGAACAAAAAAATCCTGATTACCGGCATTACTGGTCAAGTTGGATCGCAGTTAGCTGATTATGTATTGGCCAATACCGATTATGATGTGGTCGGGATGATGCGTTGGCAGGAGCCGATGGATAATCTGTACCATCTGACCACTCGTATCAACAATAAAGATCGTATCAGCCTCTATTATGCTGATCTCAATGATTCCGCATCGCTGTCAAGAATGCTGCGTGATGTAAGACCAGAGTTGATCTCTCACCTGGCGGCACAATCGTATCCCAAAACATCTTTTAATATTCCGATTGAAACGCTTCAGACCAATATCATCGGTACCGCAAACCTGCTTGAAAACATTCGGCAGTTGAAAGAGCAGGACGGTTACAACCCTGTTGTACATGTATGTTCTTCGAGCGAAGTGTACGGGAAAGCGAAGCCTGGTGTCCCGTTGGCTGAAGACACTGCTTTTCATGGTGCTAGCCCGTACAGTATCAGCAAGATCGGTACGGATTACCTGGGGCAGTTTTACGGGGAAGCCTACGGGTTACGCACCTTCGTTACCCGAATGGGCACCCATTCCGGTCCACGACGCAGTGATGTGTTCTTCGAAAGTACTGTTGCAAAGCAGATCGCTTTGATCGAAGCAGGGCACCAAGCGCCTGTTATTAAAGTTGGAAACCTGTCTAGCACACGGACCTTCCAAGATACTCGTGATGCCGTAAGAGCCTACTTTTTGCTTCTTGAGGCGAGCGAAAAAGACAAGATTCGCTGTGGTGAGTACTTTAACATTGCAGGCGAAGAAGTTTTCAAACTGCCTGAGGTTATCGAACTGCTCATTAGCATGAGTACTCGTAACGATATCAAGGTTGAGACTGATCAAGATCGACTGCGTCCAATTGATGCCGATTATCAAATGTTTGATAACACCAAAATCAGGGCGGCAATTGACTGGAAACCTGAAATTACAGCTCGCCAAATGTTTAGCGATTTGCTTGATCATTGGAGAGACGAAATTTCGAAAGGCAAGATTCCGCTGAATCGATAAGATCCATTATATTTTATGAACGTTTTTAACTGATTCAGAGTTGAGCCTATGATAATTAGAGCGCGAGCCCCATTGCGGCTGGGTTTAGCAGGTGGTGGCACAGATGTTTCTCCTTACTGTGATGTTCACGGTGGATATGTTCTGAATGCTACTATCGATCGCTATGCGTATGCTGTAATCAAGACGCTTGACGAGCCAGTTGTCCGGTTTAAGGCCACGGATCAGCAGACGGAGAAAGTCACTGCCATTGATGAGCCGCTGAAGCTCAACGGCCACCTTGATCTGCACAAGGCCGTTTACAATTATATGGTTCAGCACTACAACGGTGGTAAGGCCATTCCCATGGAACTTAGCACCTTTTGTGATGCTCCGGCTGGGTCGGGTTTAGGATCCTCTTCCACCTTGGTGGTCGTTATGATCCGAGCTTTTGCGGAGCTGCTAAATTTACCACTTGACGACTATGCTATTGCTCAACTGGCTTATAAGCTCGAGCGTGTCGATTGTGGTTTACAAGGTGGCAGGCAAGATCAGTATTCTGCCACATTCGGCGGTTTCAACTTCATGGAGTTTTATGCGGACGAGCGGACTATTATCAATCCGCTGCGCATAAAAAACTGGGTAATTTGTGAGCTTGAAGCGTCGCTGGTGTTGTTCTTCACGGGTGTTTCGCGTGAGTCTGCCAAAATTATTGCTGACCAGAGCGCTAACGTTAACTCCGGTTCCTTCGATGCCTTGAATGCAATGCATGGCATTAAGAAAGAAGCGCTGGTAATGAAAGAATGCCTGTTGCGAGGCGATTTCAAGGGCGTTGTGGACTCGATGCTGTTGGGTTGGGAAAACAAGAAGCGCTCGGCTAAGACAGTGTCAAACCCCCATATTGACCAGATCTATGACGCTGCAATCAACGCCGGTGCATTGGCTGGAAAGGTTTCTGGCGCTGGTGGCGGTGGATTTATGCTTTTCTTCGTACCGACCGAAAAGCGCATGGACGTTATTCGAGTCTTGAATGGTTTTGAAGGGCAAGTTAGCAATTGTCACTTTACCAAGCACGGAACTCAAGCTTGGCGAATCTGCTAAGTTAACGCTAATTTAAATTGCCTAGAATGGAATATCTAATGCGAAACTATATTGCTGAAAAAATAGAAGAAGCCCAGCAGGTCATGCACGCTATGTTAGCGGATGGCCCATTGCAGGCTAAACTAGAGAAGTCTGCTGAAGCCTGTATAGAGTCACTTCGCGCGGGCGGAAAAATTCTCCTTGCCGGTAACGGTGGTAGTGCCGCCGATGCTCAGCATATCGCTGGAGAGTTTGTCAGTCGTTTTGCATTTGATCGTCCAGGACTACCCGCAATTGCGTTAACTACGGATACTTCTATTCTTACTGCCATCGGCAATGATTATGGCTATGAGAAATTGTTTGCTCGACAAGTGCAAGCTCTTGGAAACAAGGGCGACGTATTTATCGGCTACTCAACTTCGGGTAAGTCCCCCAATGTGCTTTTAGCATTTGAGGAGGCACGTGCTCGCGGGCTTCTGTGTATTGGCCTGACGGGTAACCGCGGTGGGCCTATGCACGATCTATGTGACTACGTTCTGGACGTGCCAAGCGCAGACACTCCTAAGATCCAGGAAGGGCATCTGGTGCTTGGGCACATTCTGTGCGGGCTGGTGGAGAACGCCATTTTCAAGGCGGGTAATTGATGGAAGCGATTGTATTGGCGGGAGGATTTGGTACACGCCTTCGTCAAGTGGTACCGGATTTGCCGAAGCCCATGGCACCTATTGCCGGACGACCATTTCTAGAGATTCTATTGACGGCTTTGGCCCGAAAGGGCTTTACCCGTGTTGTGCTTTCTCTGGGTTTTATGTCTGAAAAGATCATTGGTCATTTCGGCGATAGCTATGCCGGAATTGAATTGGTCTATGAGGTTGAATCTCAACCTTTGGGCACTGGCGGAGCGATTCGGGCGTCACTATCTCGCTGCTTGGCTGATCATGTCTTTATTTTCAATGGCGATACCTACCTGGATATCGAGGCTGATGAAATAGATCGACTGTGGCAAGCCCGGCGTAACCCGATAATAGTGGTGCGTGAAGTTCCCGATGCTTCGCGCTTTGGTCGGGTGGAAATGCGAGATGGTCAGATTCATAGCTTTCTTGAGAAAGGCATGCCTGGCCCCGGCTTGATAAACGCTGGTTGCTACGTACTACCTGTAGATGTTTTGAATGACTTTTCTCTAGGACAGCCTTTTTCTCTAGAAACGGAGTTTTTCTCTACATATCTACAGCGCTTGCCATTCGATGGCTATGTGACGAAGGGGCGTTTTATCGATATCGGGGTTCCTGATGATTATGAACTTGCGCAAACTGAATTAGCTGGGTTGTGATGATGGCTAAGACACGTGCTCTATTTCTAGATCGGGACGGCGTTATCAATCACGACGCAGGGTATACGTCCAGCAAAGAAAACTTTCATTTCATCGATGGTATTTTCGATCTTTGTCGTGCGGCTCGGCAATCAGGCTATTTGCTGATTGTGGTAACTAACCAAGCGGGTATTGGTCGCGGCTATTATACGGAGCAAGACTTTTTATTGCTGTCGGACTGGATGTGCAAACGGTTCGAGGAAGAAGGTGCGCCGATAACTGAAGTTTTCTATTGCCCCTACCATCCTGAGCATGGTGTTGGTCACTATAAGATGGACTCGGTTGATCGTAAACCGAATCCTGGGCTGTTGTTGAAGGCTTCAGAAAAGTACGATTTGGATATGCTCGGCTCTCTAATGATTGGTGACAAAGCTTCGGATATGGAAGCTGCCTTACGATCCGGGGTTGGTACGAGATGTCATTATCGTTTGAGCGACGATGAAGAGAGTGTTTCCGACGCTGCAACGCATCACATACTTTCGTTGAGAGATTGTATTGCGTTGTTGAAAGATCAAGCTGCTATATAGCTGAAACGTTACACTTTGTTCGATATGGCCGTGAGCCGAGCGCAAGAGCTTTAATTGCGCCGGTTCGCGGTTTTTTGCAATCGCGGTTGCAGGCATCAAATGCTGCACTGTTTATTGTTTCTTGCCTTTTAACCTTCTAAAGTCTTGCCCGGCTTTCACCAGCGCTTGGTCTGCAGCAATAGGCGGATTCCACCCCAGAAGAGTTCGTGCCTTGCTTGAGTCAATAAGCAGAGACCCGCATAGTTGTTGAAAGGCAGTTTGCATGCCAAGTAAGTTTGCGCCAAAAAATATTAATCCAGGCGGTACGGGTAGAAGCTTGGCTTCCCGGTTTAAACCCTTTGATATTTGCTTTATTATCTGTGGCGTCGAAAAATCCATACCGTCAGAAATTAAAAATGTCTCATTGCCAGCTGCAGGGTGCTCAATGCATAGCGAAATAAAGTCGACGAGGTTTTCTAACGCTATCATGCTGCGAGAGTTTTTAACTGAGCCGAAGGGAAGCGGTAGTCCTGTGTCGATAATTTTTATCAAACGATGAAAGTTTCCAGGTGCATGCCCGGCATAGACAAGTGGAGGGCGAATAATTGTCAGCTCCATTGTAGAGCCTTCTACAAGCGCTTTGAGGCTCAATTCGGCCTCCCATTTAGATATTGCGTAATCCTGCTGCGGTGCAGCTTCCGAAAGCTCACTGAATGGCGTTTCGTTAGTGCTTGATCCATTAACCCCAATCGAGCTAATAAAAATAAAGCGCTTTGCACCAGCGCGCAGTGCTTGTTCCGCAAGTTTTAGCGTGTTGCTTACGTTGTCGGCTCGGTAAAGATCGAGTGGGTTTTCAGAGGTCTCTTTTAAAATGTGAGCGCGGCCTGCCAGGTGAATGACAGTGTCAACCCCCTCGAGTTGGATGTTGCCTGTGTCTGATTTTTCTTCTTTTAATGCTGTTCTTTCTTTTTTCTCGGGTGCGCCGGCTTTTTGGGGGCGGCTTAGCGTCGTTATTCTTAGATTCTTTTTAGATATCAGATTTTTCAGTAGTGACTGCCCAATAAAACCTGTTGCGCCTGTGATTAATACGTTGATCGGTGGCGTCAATTTAGTTTCTCCGGGGTCCAGGGGAAGATTGGCATTGTCGCATTGAATCGGGTTGCTATCGTTGATTAAGGCCTGATTTAGGTGGCGTAATCAATGTGGAAGTTGAGCAGGGTTGTCAATAGCGTGCCGTAGCTCACCCTGCTGAGCGAGAGGCTGGCCACATCGTCCGCTGTACCATGGATACGATGAGCAACGTAGGTTGTGCAAATTGACGCAAGTAGGTAGTTTCATCAAGTGCTTTCCATGGCTAGCTCAGGGTGAACCCATTCTGCAATAAGCGGACGCATAGCACGGTGTATAGTCGGTCAGGTGTTAACCGCCGCTTGCCTTTGGTAGTGCATCGACTGTTCAATCTTGGCCATGAATCGCTCTCGCTGGGTCTTCTTGTGCTTGTCAACATGCATGACGTCGGAAAAGTCATCTATCTCGACGAGGGGTTCAGACGAGCGGTGGCGGCTGATTTTACGCGAGAGGCAAGCTGGGTCGGAGCCTTTTTAGCTGTGGTTGAGTGTGTAATGAATTTTTGGGCGGAATCACATAAAACATGGAATACGGGTTGCTTGCTCTCGTTATTTTTACAATTTCTTTTGTTCTAACGGCTGTTTTACGACGCTATGCGCTCGCAAACAGCCTGATGGATATCCCCAACGCTCGCAGCTCTCACTCGCAGGCGACTCCTCGGGGGGGAGGGGTAGCGATTGTAATCGCTTTCTTGCTCGCTCTTGGGGTCCTTTGGATTGAAGACGCTTCTCGCTCGATGTATGCAGGAGCAATCGGGGCCGGAGCCCTCATTGCGTTGATTGGCTTTATGGATGACCACGGGCACATTGCCGCACGTTGGCGCTTGTTGGGTCATTTTTTAGCCGCTGCCTGGGTGTTGTTCTGGATAGGTGGATTACCGCCGATTTCTTTTTGGGGCACGCCGATAGATCTGGGGTGGCTCGGGCACTTCCTCGCGCTTTTCTATCTGGTCTGGATGCTCAACCTCTACAACTTCATGGACGGTATCGACGGTATCGCCAGTGTCGAAGCAATTTGTGCCTGTCTGGGGGGCGCCTTGCTTTATTGGCTCACCGGAAATGGGGAGCTGGCCTGGGCGCCAATCTTGCTGGCTTGTGCAGTGGCGGGTTTTTTGTTTTGGAACTTTCCTCCCGCCAGGATTTTTATGGGAGACGCGGGCAGCGGATTTCTTGGAATAATCCTTGGCGTGCTCTCACTGCAGGCGGCATGGGTTGACGCTTCGCTGTTGTGGGGATGGCTCATTCTGATGGGGGTGTTTGTGGTCGATGCGACTTTTACATTGATTCGCCGCTTATTACGGGGTGACAAGGTGTATGAAGCCCACCGCAGCCATGCTTATCAATTCGCTTCGCGTCGTTATGGCAGGCATCTCCCGGTTACCCTTGCTGTGGGGGGGATCAACCTGTTTTGGTTACTGCCGATGGCAATTGCTGTTGTGTATTACGGGCTGGAGGGAATACTGGGGGTGATTGTGGCATATGTGCCACTGTTGGTTTTGGCTGTCAGCTTTCATGCTGGGGAGCTGGAAGCCCGCTGAGTGAACTATATGCGGTACCGCAGCCTAACTATTTCACTGACGGCACGGCAAAGCTACGTACAATAGGGCGTGATGGTCTAGTAGGGAGCAAGCCTAGCAGGCAATGGTACTATGGATAACATTCGATCGTTTCTACTGGGGATGCCCAGACGTCAAAAGAGATTACTTCAGGTCTTGACTGATGTTCTCTTGGTTTGGGTTTCGCTTTGGCTGGCGTTCATTGTCCGCCTGGGTATCGATGACCTGTACGGACCGTTCAGGGAGCACACTTGGTTATTTGTTTGTGCTCCTGTGATTGCTATCCCTCTGTTCATTCGCTTGGGCCTATACCGGGCAGTCATGCGCTATTTCGGCAATGATGCCTTGGTGGCTATTGTCAAAGCAGTCAGTTTGTCTGCCTTGATTCTGGCTGTGGTGGTGTTCTGGTACAGCAATCATCAGGCTGTGGTGCCTCGTTCGATTGTCTTCAATTACTGGTGGCTGAGCCTTGTAATCATCGGCGGTTTACGCATGGGTATGCGCCAGTACTTTATGGGCGACTGGTTCTTTGGCGCAGGGCATGTCCCCTTTATCAATCGTGATGATGGCCTTACAAAGGTGGCGGTTTATGGCGCCGGTACAGCAGGAAATCAATTGGTTGCCGCTCTACGGATGGGGCGAGCGATGCGCCCTGTGGCTTTCATAGATGATGACAGCGATATTGCTGACCGGATGATCTCTGGCTTGCAAGTGTACAAACCCAGCCGCATTCAACAGATGATCAACGACACGGGCGCCCAGGAAATATTGCTGGCAATACCTTCGACAACACGAGCCCGGCGTCGTGAAATTCTCGGGTGTCTCGAGGGATTCCCATTGCACGTACGCAGTGTCCCGGCATTCATGGACCTTGCCAGTGGCCGGGTGAAGGTCGACGACATTCAGGAAGTGGATATCGCCGACTTGTTAGGGCGTGACCCTGTAGCTGCCCAAGAGGACCTGCTTCAGCATTGCATCACCAAACGTTCGGTAATGGTGACTGGGGCAGGCGGCTCGATCGGTTCGGAACTATGCCGGCAGATCATCATGTTGCGTCCTACCACGTTGCTGTTATTCGAGCACAGCGAGTTCAATCTCTACAGCATTCTCAACGAGCTCGAACAACGTATTTCGCGCGAATCCTTGCCTATACGCGTGTTGCCGATATTGGGCTCGATACGCAATCAGTCGCAGTTGCTCGACGTCATGAAAACCTGGCATGTCGATACGGTCTATCACGCGGCGGCGTATAAACATGTTCCGATGGTCGAGCACAACATCGCCGAAGGAGTGCTGAATAATGCGATCGGCACCCTCAATGCTGCTCAGGCGGCGGTGCAAGCCGGAGTGGCTAATTTCGTACTGATTTCGACTGACAAGGCAGTGCGTCCAACGAATGTAATGGGCGGTACCAAGCGATTGGCAGAAATGACCTTGCAGGCACTGAGTCGCGAGTTGGCGCCAGTGCTGTTCGGTGATGCCAGTAACGTATCGCAGGTCAATAAAACCCGTTTCACAATGGTGCGTTTTGGTAATGTGCTGGGGTCCTCTGGGTCGGTGATCCCGCTGTTCCACAAGCAGATCAAGTCTGGTGGCCCATTGACCGTTACCCACCCGAAGATTACGCGTTACTTCATGACAATCCCTGAGGCGGCCCAACTGGTGATCCAGGCAGGGTCCATGGGGTTGGGCGGTGACGTTTTCGTGCTGGATATGGGCGAGCCGGTAAGGATCGTAGAGTTGGCCGAGAAAATGATTCATTTATCCGGTTTGACCGTGCGCTCAGATAAGAACCCGCAGGGGGATATCTCCATTGAGTTCACTGGTTTGCGACCGGGCGAGAAGCTTTACGAAGAGTTGTTGATTGGCAATAGTGTAGTGGCCACCCAGCACCCAATGATCATGAGCGCCCATGAGGATCATCTGCCCTGGGATGTTCTCAAAGAAAAGCTCACTGAATTGTTAACTGCGATTACTGCCGATGATTACAGTCGTGTTCGCCAGATTTTGCGTGAAACAGTCAGTGGTTACACACCTGACGGGGAAATTGTTGACTGGATCTATCAGCAGCGCCGTTTGGATCCCTGAACGCCATTAATCTGACAAGCGGACGATATCGTCCAGATTACAAAGGCCGCACAGGAGAGCTGCCTTTGTCGGATTTGGTAATGATTCCTCCTGGCCTCTTGGTTTGACTCTCCCTCATCCCGTTCTACGTTTCAAAGGCAGCCAAGGAAAAGCTGCTATTGCAATCACCCCAGGAGTCTCAAACCATGCGCAACACTGTTCTGTCCTACCTTCTGCTCCCCCTGTTCGCCAGCGCTTCCTTTTCATTGAGTGCGGCGCCAGCCACTGAGCCCGTGACAAACCCGGTACCAGTGGTCGCCACGCAACACCCCATCGCTCGCCTGGACTTGAACACTGCCGACGCTCTATCCCTCCAAACCACCCTGGCCGGCATCGGCAAAACCAAGGCCGAAGCGATCGTCGCATACCGCGAAGAACACGGTGCCTTCACAACGGTGGATGAGCTGCTGGAGATCAAGGGCATCGGTAAGGCCCTGCTCGATCGCAACCGCGACAAGCTCACAGTCAACTAGCGCTCCCAGAAAGGCCGGTCAATGACCGGCCTTCTTGTTTCGGTATGCCTTTGGTCGGTCGAATTTGTATAAATATTACGATGGTAATATTTTGTTTTAAACAGATTCATCCTTCCCTAGGCAGTCCCAGGAGATCATCGATATGTCAGCTTCCTCGGTAACACCTACCGCGCTTGTCACTGGCGCATCTTCCGGAATCGGTGCGGTTTATGCAGAACGTCTGGCTGCTCGTGGTTACGATCTGTTGTTGGTCGCGCGGGACCAACAGCGGCTTGAAGCCTTGGCTGCTGATCTACAGGCCCGGCATGGCATCAATGTCGAGGTATTGTCGGCAGATCTTGCACAAGGGGCAGATCTGGCCCGCGTCGAACAGCGTTTACGCGATGACCAGAGCATTGGTGTATTGGTCAATAATGCCGGTATCGCCATGAATGGCAGCTTGGCCGACGCCACTGCAGCGCAGACCGATTCGTTGGTGGCGCTCAACATTGTCGCGGTAACACGTCTGGCATCGGCCGCAGCCGCCCAGTTTGGTAAAGCCGGCCGCGGCACCATCATCAACATCGCCTCGGTCGTTGCCCTGGCGCCGGAGATGTTCAACGCGGTGTACAGCGCGAGCAAGGCCTATGTATTGAGCCTGACCCAGACGCTGCAAGGTGAGTTGAAAGAGAAGAATGTACAGGTTCAGGCGGTGTTGCCGGGTGTGACCCGTACCGAAATCTGGGAGCGCTCGGGTCTGGATGTCGCGCAGATCGATCCGCAGATGGTTATGGAAGCAGGAGAGATGGTCGACGCGGCGCTGGCGGGGTTGGACAGCGGAGAGTTGGTGACCATTCCGTCGCTGCCGGATGCCGCGCACTGGCAGGCTTTTATCAAGGCACGCGATGCACTGAGGCCAAATCTGTCGCGCAGCTCTGCCGCAGCACGTTACAAGTGATGCTGTGAGCCAGCCAGATAGCAGGAGGGCTCAACGATCCTGCGCATCCTTGGCATCCATTTCAGCATTGCGTTCATGCACGCGCTTGAGCTGCTCTTCAGTCAGGGGCAGCTTTTTCGCGGTATCACGCAGCAGCATCAGGCCACCGACGATGGAGCCTATCGCGAGCACCAGAATCAACCAAGCATACCAGGGCATGTAATTCTCCTTCAGAGCGGCGAAAGATGTCGCTCCTGTTAAGTTGGAGCCAATGCATCATTCATTGGTTCAATTATAGGGGCGCCGCCGCTGGTGGGCCAATTCGCGATCATTGGCCCCCATAAACCGCGACTTCGTTTACAATGCGCGCCGTTCAAGACTTGCCAAGAGACCCGCCCATGTCCGCCTGCCAGACGCCCATCATCGTCGCCCTGGATTTCCCTACCCGTGACGCCGCCCTGAAACTGGCGGATCAGCTCGATCCGTCCCTGTGCCGGGTCAAGGTCGGCAAGGAGCTGTTCACCAGCAGCGCATCGGGCATTGTCGAAACCCTGGTCGAGAAGGGCTTCGAGGTGTTCCTCGATCTGAAATTCCACGACATTCCCAACACCACTGCCATGGCTGTTAAAGCCGCTGCGGAGATGGGCGTATGGATGGTTAACGTCCACTGCTCCGGTGGCCTGCGCATGATGTCGGCCTGCCGCGAGGTGTTGGCCAAGCGCAGTGGCCCACAACCGCTGCTGATCGGTGTGACTGTGCTGACCAGCATGGAGCGTGAAGACCTGGCCGGCATTGGCCTGGATATCGAACCGCAGGAGCAGGTGCTGCGCCTGGCGGCACTGGCCGAAAAGGCTGGCATGGACGGTCTGGTGTGCTCTGCCCTGGAAGCACCGGCGCTGAAGGCCGCGCATCCGTCGCTGCAGCTGGTTACCCCGGGTATTCGTCCGGCGGGCAGCGCCCAGGATGACCAGCGCCGTATCCTGACCCCGCGTCAGGCGCTGGACGCTGGTTCCGATTACCTGGTGATCGGTCGCCCGATCAGCCAGGCTGCCGATCCGGCGCAGGCGCTGGCCGCGGTGGTCGCTGAAATCAGAGCTTAAGTATCAGCTTGCCGAAATTTTCCCCGCTGAACAGCTTCAACAGCGTCTCGGGGAAGGTTTCCAGCCCTTCGACCACATCTTCCTTGCTCTTCAGTTTGCCGGTTGCCAGCCAGCCGGCAATTTCCTGTGCGGCCTTGCTGTAATTGGCGGCATGGTCCATCACCACGAAGCCTTCCATTCGCGCCCGGTTGACCAGCAGTGACAGGTAATTGGCCGGACCTTTGACCGCCTGCTTGTTGTTGTACTGGCTGATGGCGCCGCAGATCACCACCCGGGCCTTGAAATTCAAGCGGCTGAGCACGGCATCAAGAATGTCGCCGCCGACATTGTCGAAGTAGACGTCGACCCCTTTCGGGCATTCACGCTTGAGGCCTTCGAGGACATCCTCGGCCTTGTAGTCAATGACGCCGTCAAAGCCCAGTTCGTCTATCAGGTACTGGCATTTCTCTTTGCCCCCGGCGATCCCGACCACCCGGCAACCTTTGATCTTGGCAATCTGTCCGGCAATGCTGCCTACTGCACCGGCGGCTCCAGAGAGCACCACGGTTTCACCTTCCTTGGGAGCGCCGACGTCGAGCAGGGCGAAGTAGGCGGTCATGCCGGTCATGCCCAGGGCGGACAGGTAGCGCGGCAGCGGTGCCAGTTTCGGATCGATCTTGTAGAAGCCCTGCGGCTCGCCGACGAAGTAGTCCTGCACGCCGAGGGCACCATTGATGTGGTCGCCGACGGCGAAGCCGGGGTGTTTCGAGGCGATTACTTCGCCGACGCCCAAGGCGCGCATGACCTGGCCAAGAGCCACTGGCGGGATGTAAGACTTGCCCTCGTTCATCCAGCCGCGCATGGCCGGGTCCAGGGACAGGTAGAGGTTTTTCACCTGTACCTGGCCTTCGCCGGGTTCTCCGAGTGGTATCTGTTCGAAGTTGAAGTCGTCACGGCTGACTGCCCCGATCGGGCGTTTGGCGAGCAGGAAGCGGCGGTTGGTCTGGGCGGTCATGACAGGGCTCTCGCATGAAGGGCAAAGTGTGTTGATAGACCCTCACAGGCATTCCGGCAAGGTTTACCCGCTTGGCGAATGCATCACGATCCACTCGCGTGATTCAGCATTATTCAGATAATCACCCGAACCGATATCGCTTCAACCGGCACCCTGATGATGCTGCCAATCCGTGCTGCCGGCCGCCTAGACTCCAGGCACTGACCTCACTTTGTTGCAGGAGCTAGCGATGAGCATGACTTTTTCCGGCCAGGTTGCCCTGGTCACTGGCGGCGCGGCGGGTATCGGCCGGGCGACGGCCTTGGCATTTGCCGCCGAAGGTTTGAAGGTGGTGGTTGCCGATCTGGACGCTGCAGGCGGCCAGGGGACGGTCGATCTGATCCGCGCCGCAGGGGGAGAGGCGCTGTTCGTAACTTGTAACGTTACCCGCGAAGCCGATGTGCAGCAGCTGCTCGCTTGCACTGTCGAGGCTTATGGGCGTCTCGACTATGCCTTCAACAATGCCGGCATCGAAATCGAGCAAGGCCGCTTGGCCGAAGGCAGCGAAGCCGAGTTCGACGCAATCATGGGCGTCAACGTCAAGGGTGTGTGGTTGTGCATGAAGTACCAGCTACCGCTGTTGCTGGCCCAGGGCGGCGGTGCGATTGTCAACACCGCGTCGGTGGCCGGGCTCGGCGCGGCGCCGAAAATGAGTATCTACAGCGCCTCCAAGCATGCAGTGATCGGTCTGACCAAGTCGGCGGCGATCGAATACGCCAAGAAGAAAATCCGCGTCAACGCGGTCTGCCCGGCGGTGATCGATACCGATATGTTCCGCCGTGCCTATGAGGCCGATCCGCGCAAGGCCGAGTTTGCTGCAGCCATGCACCCCGTAGGGCGTATCGGCAAGGTCGAAGAGATCGCCAGCGCTGTGCTGTACCTGTGCAGTGATGGCGCCGCGTTCACCACCGGCCATGCCTTGGCAGTGGATGGTGGGGCGACTGCGATCTGACGTGCTAGCCTGCTTTTAGCTGGCCGGTGAGAAACACCGTACGTCGGTCTTTGCGGCCGACGTGTTGATGTTTGCTGAGCTCATAGCAGGGTGTGAAGCGCTCTCGGTCGATATCGGGATAATCAGCCAGCGCAGCATTGACCAGTTCGTCGTAGCGGGCCTCGGTGATAAAGCGATAGATCTCGCGGAAGTAGAAGAAGCCGAACTGAAAGCCGAGGGTCTCGCTGAGGAATTTGGTTGGCCGACAGAAACAGTTCTCCAGGTCGATGGCCTGGGCCGGTGCCGACAGTTTGTCGGGCAACATCACATTGGCAGCCCACAGGTCCATATGGCTGACACCTTGCTGGTGCAGTGAGTGCAGCAGTTCGAAGGCGCTGACAATCAACGTTTCAACCTGCTTCGGGTTGGCGCTGACCCACTTCCAGCCATCGGTATGACCCGCCAGCAAGCCCGTGATAATGATGAAGTCATCCATCAGGCCAAGACGGTCCCTGGAGTAACCAAAGCCAATCAGCGGCGCAACCCGGGCGCCGCGTTTGTGCGCTTCGGCGGTATTGACCAGCTCTTCGATCACCCAGTCATTCAGGCCTTGGCGTTTGCTGCCACCAAAGGCCACCCGCAGCTTTTTTTTCAGCGAGTCCAGGGGCTGGCGTTTGGTGAACAGCGCGCTTCGGCTACAGTCCAGCGGCGCGCTGATGCGCTTGGTCGAGCCCTGCTGTTCTACCAGACGCTGCAACGCATGAGCGGTGAAGGTGGCGGGAGGTGCTTTGAAGTGTAGTGTGGAACGACGGTGGTTGAGTGTGTAGGAAAACTCATCCACCAAATCCTTGCATCCGCGTGTCACTGCTACACATTCCTATGTCAAAATGCCATCATCGGCTAAGTGTAACATTTCCTACAAATTTTACATTTTTTTCACGTTTTGTTCACCGTTGTAAGTGCCTGGTTTTTCACTGGGCGGATGGGTGACTTTGCAGGCGTGGGGAGTGCCAAAACAGGCGAGCAGCGACCACTAGGCAACCAATCAGCAAGCCGGCGCCAAATGCCAACAGGGCAACCCTGGAACCCAGACGGTCAGCCAATAGCCCGGTAAAGATCACCGGCAAGCTGAAGCCCAGGTAAGCAAGAAGAAAGAAGCCTGCGCTGGCGCGAGTTTTTTCGGCACCTGCCAGCATGTTTACCGCTGACAATCCACCCAGATAGACAAAGCCATAGCAGGCACTGCTGGTGGCCACCGTGCCGAGCAGCACGGCGATCAGTTGACCGCGATCGGCACCCCAGGCCAGCAACGCATAGCTGCAGGGCAATACCATCAAGCCGAGCAAGGTCGCTTTGCCAGGCGCCATCCGCCGGGCCAGCGGCTGGAACAACAGGCCGCAGCTGATCACACAGAAGGTTGAGAAGCCCGACCAATTGGCCAGGCCGTGTTGCTTGAGGATCGACGGTAGCAAGGCGATGACCAGACCGACGCAGGCCCACGCCAGCAGAATCGCCAGTCCATAAGGCAGGCTGCCTGCGGGGTAGCAGGGCAGGCGTAGCCACGCGCCCCGGGCATCGCGACGTTGATCGGGAAGACGCCACACCGCCAGCAAGGCCAGGCCGGCCAGCAGTAGATGCAAGTAGAAGCTTTCAGGTGCCAGGCTCGGCCCACGCAACAGGAACAGGCTGGTCAACGCAGCGCCAAGGCCAAAGCCCAGTGAGGTACTGGCAGTGACCCACGTGGCCGCACGCTGATGGTCGCCGTTGTGCATCAGTTCACTCATGTAGGCGGTGCCCGTCGCCGAGGCCAGCGCTGTGCCGACGCCCAGTAGCAAGCGTGCCAGCCCCAGTGCTTCCAGGGTTGGCGCCAGCAGCATCAGCAGGGTGGCCAGCATCGACAAGCCCAGGGCAATGATGATCAGGGGCCGCCGCCCGATCCGGTCCGCCAGGCCACCGAGCAGCAACAGGACCGGCACCACGCCGACGACATACGCTGAAAAAGCCACCGCCGTGGCTGCGGCACCAGTTCCGGAACGTTCGGCATAGGCAGTGTAGAGCGGAGCCTGCAGGTTGACCGCAAAGGTGATCAGGCACAGGGCAAAGGCCAGCAGGGCAGGGGGACGCTGGGTAGGCATAGAGAGCTCCTTGTCGATGCCGAGACTATCCGGTGCTGACCAAGGGCACTCAAGGCACACTGGCCGAGGATTTGTGATTAACTGTTCGGACAAAACTACCGAACACTTTGCCCATGAACCTGACACTTCACCGTCAATCTTCCACACCACTGGTCCAGCAGGTCACGGATCAGTTGCAGGGCTGGATCGAACAGCAGCGCCTGCGTCCCGGCAGCCGCCTGCCATCGATTCGCCAGTTGGCGCGCGAGCAGGGCATCAGCCAGTCCTGTGTGATCGAAGCCTATGACCGGCTGGTGGCAATGGGATTGCTGGAGGCTCGGCATGGTGCCGGCTTTTTTGTCGCTGAACAGCGGCTAAGTGCTCCGCTGGTTGATCAACCATTTCGCGATGAAACCTTTGCCAATCGCTGGCAACAATTCAGCGATGCCCCGGTCGACCTGCTCAATCTGTGTTGTGGCTGGGTGCCGTCCAGCTGGCGCGCCACCGAAGCGATCGCCCAGGCTGTGCGTCACGTCAGCCGTGGGCCGGTGGAAGATTTGCTCGACTACTGTCCACCGTTGGGGCTGGCCAATTTGCGTGCTCAACTACACAAGGTCCTGGGGCTGATCGGTATCCAGGTCAGCCCCCAGCAGATCCTTACGACCCAGGGTGCCAGCCATGCTCTCGACCTGTTGGTGCGAACCCTGCTCAAGCCTGGCGACAAGGTCGTGGTGGAAAGTCCGGGGTACTACAACCTGTACAACCTGCTGCGCCAGCATCAGATCGAGATGCTGCTGGTGCCGCGTACCGCCGCAGGCCCGGACCTGCAAGTACTGGAAGACCTGCTCAAGCGCCATCGGCCGCGTTGCCTGTACATCAACAGTCTGTATCACAACCCCACCGGCAGCAGCCTGACCCCAAAGGTGGCTTACCGCTTGCTGGAGCTCGCTCGTGAGCATGATGTACAGATCATCGAAGACGATATCTATGCCGACTTCCAGGACGGTGCGGTAACGCGTCTGGCCACCCTGGACGCCGAGCAGCGGGTAATTTACCTCGCGAGCTTTTCCAAGACCCTGAGCAGCTCGTTACGCGTCGGTTACCTGGTGGCGGAACCTGCACTGGTCGCCCGCCTGGCTGAGCTGAAGATGGTTGCCGGGCTTGGTACTTGCCGCTTCAGCGAGCAGGTGGTGGCACAGATGCTCGCCAGTGGTTCGTACCGCAAAAGCGTGGCGCGCCTGCGTCCGCGGCTGGCGCAGCACATGGCCAAGGCGCTGGGGCAGCTGGAAGCCAGCGGCTGGCAGGTATTTACCGAGCCTTATGGCGGGATGTTTGTCTGGGCGCGTTGCCCTGGTTGGGATTTCGCCGCACTCAATCGAGAAGCATTGGCTTGTTCGGTGCTGCTGGCGCCGGGCAGTGCATTTGATCCGCAGGGGGCAGCCAGTGACTGGTTGCGGATCAATGTCGCCTATGTTCAGGACCAGCGCGCCCAGGCGTTCCTGCAGCGCACCGAGCGGCCCCAAAGGCAGAGTTAGCCGTTCTTGCGCCAGTTGAGAATCATCAGCGTCAACACCCCGGCGACGATCCCCCAGAACGCTGAGCCGATCGAGAACAGGGTAAAGCCCGACGCGGTGACCATGAAGGTGATCAATGCCGCTTCGCGCTCTTTGGCTTCATTCATGGCAACCGTCAGGCCGTTCATGATCGAACCGAACAGTGCCAGGGCAGCAATCGACAGCACCAGCTCTTTCGGCAAGGCAGCGAAGAGGGCGGCCAGGGTGGCGCCGAAAACGCCGGCGATGCCATAGAAAATCCCGCACCAGACCGCTGCTGTATAGCGTTTGTTCGGGTCTTCATGGGCGTGCGGTCCGGTACAGATCGCCGCGCTGATCGCCGCCAGGTTGATGCCATGGGAGCCGAAGGGCGCCAATACCAGCGAGGCCAGGCCGGTCACCGAGATCAGGGGTGAGGCCGGCACCTGATAACCGTCGGCCCGCAACACGGCAACGCCCGGCATGTTCTGGGAGGTCATGGCGACCACGAACAGTGGAATGCCGATGCTGATGGTGGCAGCCAGGGAGAAGCTTGGGGTGGTCCACACCGGGGTTGCCACCTCCAGGCTGAAACCACTGAAATCCAGCAGGCCCATGGCACCGGACAAGGCGGTGCCCACCAGCAATGCGGCGAGCACGGCATAACGTGGCGACAGGCGCTTGATAATCAGGTAACTGAAGAACATCCCCAGCACCAGCGCGGTGCGGTGCTGGGCGGCAATGAAGATTTCGCTGCCGATCTTGAACAGGATACCGGCCAGCAACGCCGATGCCAGTGAGGCTGGAATGCGTTTGACCAGGCGTTCGAAACTGCCGGTCAGGCCGCAGATCACCACCAGCACGGCGCAGGTGATGTAGGCGCCGATGGCTTCACCATAGCTGACGCCGCCAAGGCTGGTGATCAACAGCGCCGCCCCCGGGGTCGACCAGGCCACAGTCACCGGTGTGCGATAGCGTAATGACAGGCCGATGCTGCACACTGCCATGCCGATCGACAGGGCCCAGATCCACGATGAGATTTGCGCGCTGGTCAAGCCGGCCGCCTGGCCGGCCTGGAACATCAGCACCAGGGAGCTGGTGTAGCCGGTCAGCATGGCAATAAAGCCTGCGACCACGGCCGAAGGGGAGGAGTCAGCCAAAGGGCGCAGTTGCGCGGAAGTGGCATCGGGCATGGGGCAATCCTTGTTCTAGGTGTAAGCAGATTTTGCAGACTAACGCGCAGGCTTGCCTTTCTTGCCATACAGCAGGCATTGCATTTAGCCGTACAGTCGCCAACTATGGGGGCGGGTACGATTCAGCCATTGAGTGGGGGGAGAGATGTACAAGGTTTACGGTGATTACCAGTCGGGTAACTGCTACAAGGTCAAGCTGATGCTGCACTTGCTTGGTCTGCCTTATGAATGGCATTCGGTGGATATCCTCAAGGGCGAGACGGAAACCCCGGCGTTTCTGGCTATGAACCCCAATGGCAAGGTGCCAGTGCTGGAGCTTGAAGACGGCACCTACCTGTGGGAATCCAACGCGATCCTGAACTTTCTCGCCGATGGCACCGAATTCCTGCCCAGCGAGCCGCGCTTGCGCACCCAGGTGCTGCAGTGGCAGTTCTTCGAACAATACAGCCATGAGCCGTACATAGCCGTGGCGCGCTTCATCCAGTTTTATCTGGGCCTGCCGCAAGAGCGCCTGGAGGAATACAAGACCCTGCACAAAGGCGGCTACAAGGCTTTGCGGGTGATGGAGAAGCAGCTGCAGCTAACGCCTTATCTGGTCGGCGACCGCTACTCGATTGCCGATGTTGCGCTGTACGCCTACACCCATGTCGCCCAGCAGGGTGGTTTTGACCTGGACGCCTATCCGGGCATTCAGGCATGGCTGGATCGGGTCGCCAGCCATCCCCGTCATGTGACCATGATCGGCTGAGCGATCAGGCGGCAAAACGCTTGTTGAGGTAATCGATGATCACCTTGGATTCGTACATCCAGGTGGTCTTGCCGTCTTCTTCAATACGCAGGCACGGCACTTTGATCTTGCCACCTTCATTGAGCAGTGCCTGGCGATCCTGTTCGTTATTCTTCGCATCGCGCAGGGTCACTGGCACGTTCAGACGGTGCAGGGTGCGGCGGGTTTTCACGCAGAACGGGCAGGCGTGGAACTGGTACAGGCTCAAGCCCTTGGCCTGTTGCTCGACCAGCGCCTGGGTGGCCGGTTCGCGTTTGAGTTTGGCCGGGCGGCTGATCCAGTCACCGAAGACAATCAACTGACCTAAGCCGACACGCAGTGCTTTGACGATCATGGCAACTCCTAAGAATAAAAAAAGCCGACCACGGAAGGTCGGCTTGCAGTCAGGCCCGATTACTTGATCAGGCTGAGAAACTCGCTGCGGGTCGCGGCATTTTCACGGAATTCGCCGAGCATCACCGAGGTGATCATGGTCGAGTTCTGTTTTTCCACACCGCGCATCATCATGCACATGTGCTTGGCTTCGATGACCACCGCCACGCCCAGGGCGCCGGTGACCTTCTGGATCGCCTCGGCCACCTGGCGGCTGAGGTTTTCCTGGATCTGCAGGCGACGTGCGTACATGTCGACGATCCGCGCAACCTTGGACAGGCCCAGGACCTTGCCATCGGGGATGTAGGCGACGTGAGCCTTGCCGATGAACGGCAGCATATGGTGTTCGCACAGCGAGTACAGCTCGATGTCCTTGACCAGGACCATTTCGCTGTTATCGGAGCTGAACAGTGCGCCGTTGGTCACTTCTTCCAGGGTTTGTTCATAACCGCGGCAAAGGTACTGCATGGCCTTCGCAGCCCGCTTGGGCGTGTCGAGCAGGCCCTCGCGGGAGACGTCCTCGCCGAGCTGGCCGAGGATAGCGGTGTAGTTCTGTTCCAGTGTCACAGGGGCTGATTCCATAAGGGTTTCAGAGGGGTACTGTTTCAGTCTGTACCGATTTTGTACCAATCAGCTTGCTTTCAAGCTTTCCCGAGCTCGCTCCAGTCTGTACTGGAGTTGATCCATCGGGCGTAGGTCGGCAAGAGCATCTGCACGCTATGACCCAACTGATTGGCTATAAACGCAGGGTTCATACCCGCCATGAGGCACATAGTAGCGTATGTATGTCGGCAGTTGTATGGCCGACGAGCGCGAATGTTCAGTTCCCCCGGCGCGACCAGGGAGTGTTTCTAGGTCACGCTGGCCTGCTGGATGCACTCAAAATTCCTGGTCGGTGGGAGCGCGAAGGCTGACTGAGGGGCTTTCTGCGGCCCGGTCGGTTGCGTTGGCAGACCACCTTTTCGGCTTCTTCAATGGCGTGCAAGGCTGGGCTGTTGTGGGCCACTTGCCGGGCCTCCTTGGTCTTGGTGCGCTCCTCGACCTGGTAATCCACCACCATGCGACTGACGTCGTCCACGCGCTTGGCCTGGTCGACCACCTCTCAGCGGAGTACCGCAATCCTGCTCGGGCGCATGCCAGTATAAAAGGCGAACTCAAAGTATGCGGCATAGCTGTGGCAGGCGGCGCAGGGGCGTACGTGTTTAGTCGTTTCACCTTGGGTTTCTCTGGGGTGGATATCACGCTGATGTTTAACTCGGAGATGATTTTGGTTGGTGTTAAGGAAGTTATTCATCAGCCTTCGGAAGGGGGAACTGCAATGCCAGATGAGTGCGGAGTGACTTGTTCTGGAAGAAGCGAACTTGGCGACCAGCGGTATGGTGAATACCTTTGTCGCAGGCCTACTCAGCGAGCAATACGCAGCGTACAAGCTGAGCCTGAACAAAATCCATAAACAAGCCGGATTTCCGCAATCCATCAATTGGCCTGACCACCCACAAGCGCATTGATTTCGATCCAGTTGCTGCGTCTTTCAAAGCGCTCGTTCGCTGTCGGCATGAATCGTGCCGACAGCTTAAGTGTCGGCGCTTTGTATCGCGTTATGTTTATCAGTATGACGCATTGGTCTGTATGGTGCGGGCTGGCCTTGGTCGCATAAATCTTAACTCTATATAGCGATACGAAAGAAAGCCGAGTATTGCTGTCGCCAGTAGTGAGGCCGAAAATGAAATAATTAGTTGATCTGTAGGGGAGCCGATGTGCTCTCTGGCTGAGATTGCAATCATTGGGTATAGCGGCAAGTGCCAGATGTACAAGCTGTAGCTTGAGCGGCCGACTGCTGAAAATGGTTTGCTTTCAAGTGTTCGTATTATTGCCGACGATTGACTTGAGTTTATTATGGAATAAATAATCATGGCTACCGACACGGCTATTGCTGTGTAGCCGTAGACCTGAACCCAGGTAATGGCTTTAAATTGCAGGTCGCTTTCCGCTATCCTGTATAAAACCCACAATAAAACTAAGAGTCCTGTCAGCCCGATGAGACGTGGGAGCTTTGATCCTTTGTATTCATTCATGGTTGCCAGGAAAACACCACAGGCCAGCGCGTCACCTCTGCATGTCGTGAACGCGTATATGGCATTGTCGAAATTTTCATGCCCTATATAGATAAGGATTACTCTCGATACGATAGCTATGATGATTGCAAGAATCGCAATTTTGCGAACGGACCTTATTAGGATCATTGCAATGGGGAAGGTTATGTAGAAGTGCCACTCTACTGCCAGCGACCAAAAGTGAACCAGCGTGAAGCCTGGTCCGCCCAGCGGTGATCGCTCACCCCAGATTGTTGGTATGTTTGATGATAGAGTCCATATCGAATACTGGTTCTCTACTATTTTGCTTTCTGGATAGAAGGCTAACGACAGGCCTAAGAATATTGCAGCGCATGCGGTATACGCTGGCATTAGTCTGAGAAATCTCTTTTTTATGAACTTTGCATAATCGGCTGTTGAGCTTATTGGGTTTTTGATTAGTATTGTTGCTATTAGGTAGCCGGATATAACAAAGAAAATATCAACCCCTATCCAGCCAATGGAAAGAATTTTCCCTAAGGACTTTCCGATAAGCCCGGACGAACTAAATACGTCCGGGAAAAACGATGCGTAGTGAAAGAGTATAACAAGCGCTACGGATATTGCTCTTACGCCATCTAGGCCGGGTATGTAGTTTATTTTTTTGGATTCCCAAGAACTCTCACTACTCGTGCCCATGGACTGCATTCTCAGATTCAGATAATCAAAACAGAGATTCTATCTAAAACCCGCCACTGAGCGGGTTTATTTTTGCCTGGAGACAAGCAATGTCCATCATCGCGCAGCAGTTGCTGCAGATCCTCCGAAACGCCGGTCGCCAAACCGGCGCTTTTGTTCCTGCTCCGAATGCCAGCATGGGTAAGCACGCCATCATCACCCGCTTGCGCATCGCCGCCTTCATCGCGCAGATCGGTCACGAATCAGGGCAGCTCCGCTATGTCCACGAGCTGGGTGGCGATGCCTGCTTGGCAAAGTACGGCACCGGTAAGCTTGCCCAGTGCTACCCCGCCGAAATCGCGGTGTAGTTCTGGTCCGGGGACATGGATCTACCTGTGGGATTTATCGCAAACGCCAAGGGCAGGCGGCTGTGGCGGCGCTGCAAGTACGGCGTTACTCGTCACGGCCTTCGAGCATGGTTCGTTTGAGCATCACGTACACTGCACCGGTGCCGCCATGACGGGCCTGGCACGAGGTAAACCCCAGTACCTGCGGGTGTTGGCGCAGCCAGGTGTTGACGTGACTCTTGATCATCGGCTTCTTGCCATCCAGGCGTACGGCCTTGCCATGGGTGACGCGCACGCAGCGTACTTCGAAGCGGGTAGCCTCGGCGAGGAACGCCCAGAGGGTTTCGCGGGCTTTTTCCACGTTCATGCCGTGCAGGTCAAGGCTGCCTTCGAAACCGATCTGGCCGAGCTTGAGTTTGCGCATCTGGCTTTCCTGGACGCCGTCACGGCTCCAGTGCAGGTCGTCTTCGGGCCCCACATCGATGACAAACTGGTCCGACAAGCCATCGACCACATTCTGGTCGCTGCGTACCGTCGCGGCCTGACGCAGGCCGGCCAGTTGCTTGCGGTCGGCCTTGGGTTTGCCGACTTCGGCGCGATCATGTTTGATCGGCTTGACGCCGCGCATCTCGCTTTTGAACAGGGAAAAATCGTTGTCTTGCATGTAAGCCTCCGCCTGGGCGGCGTAGTTTACGCGACTCCCCCGCAGGTTGCAGTCAATCGTGCTTTTTCATCAGGTGCGGCGACAGGTTCAGCTCACGGCTGCGGCGCAGGCGCAGACGGCTGCGGCGCCAGAACCAGATACCCAGGTACAGCAGCACCAGGCCGCCTGCGAGTACGACTGCGGCACCCGCGCGGTTGGCGTTGAGCTCGGCCAGTGCTTCAAGGTTGCCGAGCAGGCTGGCGGCGCCGGCCATGACCAGCAGCACGCCAAGGGTCGCCAGCAGCGCCGAAAAGGCAGCTGCCAGGCGTGCGCCCCAATTGCGTGGCTCACGCTGGCGCAAGCGCTTGGCATCGAAACCGTCGGACAACTTCATGCCGATTTCCTCTGTGGATATCCGGATGTTGACCGAAATAGCGCAAGGTGGTTCCGCCAGCCCGTCGGATGACCGATCAGATCAGGCTGCTGGTCGGTGCCACGCAAGCGAAGTTGTCGGCCATGATCGCCATTTCGCTTTGCTGGATCTGTGCGGCGGCAATGATCCCTCCCTTGAACGGCAGGTCGCGGGTAGCGCAGGCATCCTCGATCAGGGTGCAACGGTAACCATAGTCCTTGGCCCGGCGCACGGTGGTGCTGACGCTGGAATGGCTCATGAAACCGCAGACGATCAGGTCCAGGTGCCCGTACTTCTGCAGGGTTTCATGCAGGGTCGTGTTCTTGAAGGCGTTGGGCATGCGCTTTTCGATGATCATTTCATCGCCTTGCGGTTCAAGGCCCGGAATGAACTCGCCGCGTGGCCCCTGTGGGTCGAACAGGCCACCGACGGTGCCGAGGTGGCGCACATGGATGATCGGGCGGCCGGCCTTGCGCGCCGCTTCGAGCATTTTAGCGATGTTCGCCACAGCCTCGTCCATGCCCGACAGCGCCAGAGGACCGCTCAGGTACTCTTTTTGCGCGTCGATAATGACCAGGCTGGCATTGCTGAGCTTGGCGGGTGGATAGCCACGGCCGCTAAGGTGGAACATCGTCGTTGGAACAGACATCAAGGGCTCCTTTGGATAGGGCTTTTCAACCTATTGTCCCCTGCCTGAGCACTTATGTGAATGGCTTCGCGTACAAGCAGCGTCGTTAGTGGCCTGCAGCCATGTCGGCGAAACACTTACAGGCGGTTTTGACGAACCTTTTCTGTGATCGGGCTGTTAGAATTGCAGGTCGTCTTTCAAGGAGTCTGTTGTGATCACTTCTCGCCTGCGCACCCTGCGCGATCATATCCGTTGGGCTGTCAGCCGTTTCCATGAGCATGGCCTGTTTTTTGGACATGGTGCCGACAACGCCTGGGACGAAGCACGGCTGCTGGTGCTCGGCTCGGTGCATTTGCCTTGGGAGGTTGCCGACAGCTATCTGGACTGCCAGCTGGAAGACGACGAACTGGTGCATCTGCAGCGCCTGCTCAAGCGCCGTATCGAAGACCGCGTGCCGACTGCCTACTTGTTGGGCGAGGCGTGGTTCTGCGGCCTGGCCTTTATCGTTGACGAGCGCGTGCTGATTCCGCGTTCGCCCATCGGCGAGCTGATCGAAAAACGTTTCGAGCCGTGGCTGGCCAGCGAACCTGCGCGCATTCTCGATCTGTGTACCGGTTCAGGTTGCATCGGTATCGTCAGTGCCGAGGTGTTCCCTGAGGCCGAAGTGGTGCTGGCCGACCTGTCGTTCGAAGCGCTGGAGGTGGCCAACCAGAACATCGAGCGTCATGGCCTGGAAGAGCGCGTCTATACCGTTCAGGGCGATGGCTTCGACGGTTTGCCAGGGCAGCGCTTCGATCTGATCCTGTCCAACCCGCCGTATGTCGATGCCGAGGATTTCGCCGACATGCCGGATGAGTACCACCATGAGCCGGAACTGGGCCTGGCCTGTGGCAACGACGGCCTGGACCTGGTGCGGCGCATGCTGGCCGAAGCGGCGGATCACCTGACCGAGAAGGGCTTGTTGATCGTCGAAGTCGGCAATAGCCAGGTGCACGTCGAAGCGCTGTACCCGGAAGTGGATTTTGCCTGGCTGGAATTCGAGCGCGGTGGGCACGGCGTATTCATGTTGACGGCGGAGCAGTGCCGGCAACATCAGGGGGTGTTTGCTTCAAGGGTGTAAGGGCTGAATCAATCGCGGGGCAAGCCCGCTCCCACAGGGATGAATTAAACCCTGTGGGAGCGGGCTTGCCCCGCGATGCTTTTAGTGGGTCGCAATCCAGATCAACAACCCGGCCTGGAATACCGCAAAGGCCACCAGGCAAGTGATGGTGAAGCGCAAGCCACTGTCTTCGCGACGGTACTTGCTGACCCGTTCGTCACGCTCGCGCAGTTGCGCTTCCTTTTCCTGCAGATTCTGTTCGGCCTGCTGGAGCATCTGCGCGGCATCGAGGATTTCCACGCGCTGCACCTTGTCAGCATTCCAGCCGCCCTTGAGCTCGCCGACCTGTGCATCGACGTAGCGACCCTTGAGGTGCTGGGCATCGGCGTATTCGACTTCCAGGCCATGGCTGTGCAACAGATGGTCACGGCGCAGGCGGGTGTCCTCGTTGAGGGCGTCCTTGTTCGCCAGCGCGGCACCCTCGACCCGGTAGTGCGACCACTTGCGTTGCGCCCAGTTTACGGCCTGGGCCAGCAGGAAGCGCCCCAGTCCACGGTTCAAAGGCTCGATCTGCAGGCCGCTATCAGGGCCGATTCGCACGTGTTTTTGCTGATGATCGACCCAGATGTCCAGATGGTTCTGTTCCTTGCGCACCTTTTGCCCGGGCAACTGGATGCTCATGCGCAACAGGCTGATGTCTTTGTTGTGGCGCTCGGCATAGCCGTACTGGACGAAGCGCAGTGGTCGTGCACCACTGTTGCGGTCAGTCGGCAGCGGCGCCAGGCGCAGCATCTGGAAATGTTCCGCAGTCACCTCGGCCCATGGCAGCGGCGCGGGTTCCGGCGCGGCCTCTGGGGTTTCGGGGGCATCCTGGGGGGCGGCTTCAGTCATCACGGCAATCCTCTTGTGCACAGCAAGCTGGACACAATCACGATGCCAGCATCGGCTTATCGGCAGAATCGTCCGGGACTGGAGGCTGAATTTCGCTGAAATTCGCTCAGGCTGCGGGCAGCCTGTGGATAAACTCGACGACGCGCTCGCCCAGTTCGGCAGCTTGCGGCAATTTCGGATTCAGGTAACTGTCGCGCTGCTGGCTTGCTGCCTGCGGGGCAATCCTCAGCATGTGGTTCATGCCCTGGATCAATGCCAGGTCGGCATCGGGTTTGGCGGCCTTGAGCCGTTCGGCATTGCTGACATCGACCTGGATATCGTGGGTACCCTGGATGATCAGGGCCGGCACCTTCACCCTGGCGAACGCCGCTGCCGGGTCCTGGCGAAACAATGAGATCAGGTACGGCTGGACCGACGGGCGCAGCACATCCTGCAGAGGCCGAGGGATGTTTGACGCGGTGCGTCCGGCCTTGAGGGTATCCAGTATCTGCATCACCTGCTCGCTGTAGCGGGCCGGTACGCGGCCAGCGAGCTGTGCACGAAAGACCTCATCGATCGGCCGGCCGCTGCCGGCCACACTGATTACGGCGCTGGCGCCACTCGGTTCTGCGGCCAGGCTGGCAATCAGCGCGCCTTCACTGTGCCCCAGCAGGATCAACTGACCGAAACGTGGATCGGCCTTGAGTTTATGGCTCCAGGCCACGGTATCGGCGACATAGCGTTCAACGGTCAGGTCGCGTTCATCCGGTGTCGCTGCCTGGCTGGCGGCAACGCCGCGCTTGTCATAACGCACGCTGGCAATGCGGTTCTTGGCCAGCACCAGGGCCAGTTGCCGGAGGTTGTCGGTGTGGGCGCCGTCCGGGCTGTTGCCGTTGCGGTCAGTGGGGCCGGAGCCGGGGATGATCAGCACCACCGGTGGCGGTTGTTCAGTGCGTGGCAACAGCAGGCTGCCGTACAGCGTGCCGCTACCGGTATCGAGACTGATTGGGCGTTGCAATACAGTAGGGGCGCCAGCGTCCACCAGACCGCTGAACAGCAGGGCGATTACCACGAAAACGCGCAACATCATCAGGCCACTATCGAGGAGTTGGCTTTTTGACCGGCGCCTGGGCAGAAGGTTCGCTGTCAGGGATGAACTGAATGGTTAGCCTGCGTATACTGGCGGCCTTGTTCAAATCAGGCTGATTCGCGGAGCGTCCTGCATGTCCGGCAATACCTACGGCAAGCTGTTCACTGTCACCACCGCTGGCGAAAGCCATGGTCCGGCGTTGGTCGCCATTGTCGACGGCTGTCCGCCGGGCCTGGAAATTTCCCTGGCCGACCTGCAGCACGACCTCGACCGGCGCAAGCCCGGCACCAGCCGGCACACCACCCAGCGTCAGGAAGCCGATGAAGTCGAAATCCTTTCCGGGGTTTTCGAAGGCCGTACCACCGGTTGCTCAATCGGCCTGCTGATCCGCAACACCGACCAGAAGTCCAAAGACTACTCGGCGATCAAGGACCTGTTCCGCCCGGCCCATGCCGACTACACCTACCACCACAAGTACGGTGAGCGTGACTACCGCGGCGGTGGCCGCAGCTCGGCGCGGGAAACCGCCATGCGTGTGGCTGCAGGCGCGATTGCCAAGAAGTACCTGGCCAGCCAGGGGATTCGCATTCGCGGCTACATGAGCCAGCTGGGCCCGATCGAGATTCCGTTCAAGACCTGGGAGTCGGTGGAGCAGAACGCGTTTTTCAGCCCGGATCCTGACAAGGTGCCGGAGCTGGAGGCTTACATGGACCAGCTGCGCCGTGACCAGGATTCGGTCGGGGCGAAGATCACCGTGGTCGCCGAAGGCGTCATGCCGGGCCTGGGCGAGCCGATCTTCGACCGCCTGGATGCCGAGCTGGCGCATGCCTTGATGAGCATCAACGCGGTCAAGGGCGTGGAGATTGGCGCAGGTTTCGCCAGCGTGGCGCAACGCGGCACCGAGCACCGCGACGAAATGACTCCCGAAGGTTTCCTCAGCAACAACGCCGGCGGCATTCTCGGCGGGATTTCTTCCGGTCAGCCGATTGTTGCCCACCTGGCCCTTAAGCCGACTTCGAGCATCACCACCCCGGGTCGTTCGATCGATGTGCACGGCAACCCGGTTGAAGTGATCACCAAGGGCCGTCACGATCCGTGCGTGGGCATCCGCGCCACGCCGATCGCCGAAGCGATGATGGCAATCGTGCTGATGGACCACCTGCTGCGTCATCGTGGCCAGAACGCCGATGTACGCGTGAGCACACCGGTGCTGGGCCAGTTGTAATGCCTTCACCTGGCAAACGCGCCGCGGCCTGCTGAGCCGTGGCGCCCATTCCCTACTGGCGGCTGTCCAGCTTCTACCTGTTCTACTTCGCCTTGCTCGGTTCTACAGCGCCTTTCCTGGCGCTGTACTTCCATCACCTGGGGTTTTCCAGCGCGCGGATCGGCGAGCTGGTGGCCATCCCCATGCTCATGCGTTGTGTCGCGCCCAATCTGTGGGGCTGGCTCGGTGACCGCAGTGGTCAGCGCCTGCTGATCGTACGCCTGGGAGCGCTGGCGACCCTGCTGAGCTTCTCGCTGATCTTCTTCGCCAAGAGCTATGCCTGGCTGGCGCTGGTCATGGCCTTGCACGCGTTCTTCTGGCATGCGGTGTTGCCGCAGTTCGAAGTCATCACCCTGGCGCATTTACAGGGCCAGACCGCACGCTACAGCCAGATCCGCCTATGGGGCTCGATCGGCTTTATCCTCACTGTGGTTGGCCTGGGGCGGCTGTTCGATGGGCTGAGCCTGGATGTGTATCCGCTGGCGCTGGTGATCATCATGGCCGGCATCGTCCTTGCCAGCCTCTGGGTGCCCAACGCCCAGCCACCCGGGCAGAACGAGCGCAGCCAGGGTGGGTTTCTCAGGCAATTGAGCAGCCCCGGCGTGGCTGCGTTCTATGTCTGTGTGGCGCTGATGCAGCTCAGTCACGGGCCTTACTACACCTTTCTGACCCTGCATCTGGAACATCTGGGCTACAGCCGCGGTGTCATCGGTATGCTCTGGGCCCTGGGCGTGGTCGCCGAGGTGTTGATGTTCCTCGGCATGAGCTGGATTCTGGCGCGGGTCTCGTTGCGCCGGGTGCTGATGGCCAGTTTCGTCCTGGCTGCCCTGCGTTGGCTGCTGCTGGGCAATTTTGCCGAACACCTGACGGTGCTGTTGTTTGCCCAGGTCTTGCACGCCGCTACGTTCGGCAGCTTCCATGCCGCAGCCATTGCTTTCGTGCAACGTAGTTTTGGCGCCCGTCAGCAGGGCCAGGGGCAGGCTCTGTATGCTGCCCTGGCGGGAACCGGCGGCGCTTTGGGCGCCCTGTATTCCGGCTACAGCTGGAATCTGCTGGGCGCAGCTACCACCTTTAGTATTGCCAGCGTCGCAGCGCTGGCTGCAGCCGTTATCATTGCGACCCGAATGAAAGAAGCCGAGAAATAGGAATTTCCTCTGATGAGCAGCCTGTCCGTTTACCACCTGTCCACCCCGGACATCCCGAACAAGGTACTGACCCACCTTGAGGACATCGCTTCGACCCTGGCGGAGCACAGCGTGCGTTTCGAGCGCTGGCAGGCCAGTGCGTCGATTCCGGCGGGCGCTAGTGATCAGGAGCTGATCGGCGCTTATCAACGCAGTATCGATGCCCTGAAGGTCGAGAAGGGTTATGCCGGTGTTGAAGTAACCCGCGAATCGGATGCCAGCTTGCTTGCCGAACATACTTGCGAAGAAGATCAACTGTGCTTTTTCGCCGCCGGACGCGGGCTGTTCAGCCTGCATATCGCGGATTACATCTACGCGGTGTTGTGCGAGAAAGGCGACCTGATCGGTGTGCCGGCAGGGGTTCGGCATTGGATCGATATGGGCGCGGAGCCGCGGTTTGTGGCAATTCGGTTGTTCAACAAAACACCGGCAGCGGTTGCCCATTTCACCGGCGCAAAAATTGCCGAGCAATTCCCGGGTCTTGAAGACTGTGAGATGTAACGAACAAGGCCAGCTCCTGTGGGAGCTGGCTTTGCCAGCGATGGGGAACGAAGCGGCCCTGGCTGTTTAGCGATAGGTCGGCAAAGCAAAACGCTGCTGGCTCTGCAGCCGGGAAATCACTGGCAGTTCACTGGCTTGCTCAGCCAGGTCGCGACGAATCGCACTGATCGCCCAGGTCAGCTGATCGGCGCTGTGCAATTGCCCGTAGGAAATCGAGCGTTTGACCTGTTTGCCATCTGCTGCGCGCAAGGTCAGCAGAATTCCACCATCGGGCCGCGCCTGGGTGGTGACGGCATAGGCGGAGAATACCGAGGCGAATTTTTCCTGGATGAGGTCCATATCAACTCCTGGCTGTGGGTGGCAGACATGGAGTGATAGGTGCAGTGACTGTGCCAGTTTCGATTTATTAAAAAATCATTAAATATCAACTTGTTAGGTTTGCTTCTCAGTTGCGTGGACGTGCATTCTGCAAGGCCAGGCAAATTACACCGTGCATTTTGCAAGGTGCGCTGGCCAATAGAAATGTTCTGTTGGCACCATGGGTTATCCACAATGGACCTGAAGGCTTGCCTGGCAAATACTTGGGTCTTCAAACCCGCCAGGAGGTTCCCCATGTCCGACCAACGCAGCTCCACGCCCATGAATGACGACGAAGCCGCCGCGTTCGCTGAAGAAGTCTTCGAGCGGGCTCGCCAGGGCGATGCAGTCATGCTTGCGCGTTTGCTGGAGAAGGGCCTGCCGGCCAACCTGCGTAACCATAAAGGCGACACTTTGCTGATGCTCGCCAGTTACCACGGTCATCTCGACGCGGTAAAAACCCTGCTGCTGCATGGCGCCGATCCACTGATTGCCAACGATAACGGCCAGTTGCCAATGGCCGGCGCTGCGTTCAAGGGTGATCTGGCGATGGTCCGGTTGCTGGTGGAGCAGGGCGTGGCGGTCGATTCGGCTGCGGCCGACGGACGTACTGCGTTGATGATGGCGGCCATGTTCAACCGCACTGCGATTGTCGAGTACCTGCTCGGCAAAGGCGCTGATGCACAGCGTCAGGAAGCCAAGGGTATCACCGCGCTGGGCGCCGCCCAGGCCATGGGTGCCACCGATACCGCTGCGCAGTTGCAAGCACTGCGCGGCTAACCCCCAGGGGCCTTTTGCGGCTATCCTTGGCGACTTTTTTCAGTGTCGCAGGGCCCCTTCATGAAATCCCAACTGGTCGAACTCATCGGCAAAATCAGCGCCGGCTGCATGCGCGAAGAAGACATCGAGCGCATCGCCGACGAGGCCGCCCAGGCCTATGCCGACCCGCAAGCCTTCCTGGCTGCCAATCCTGACATCAACTACGACGACAGCTTCCCGATCCCTTTGGGTGAGTGGATCGTCGTCGGCAGCTTGCCTGACACCGTGCTGTTCCAGGCCGATACCTACCAGGACCTGTTCGCGCAGATCGTCGATTCCTTCGACAAGAGCGTGGCCTTCAACCTCAAGCCCAAGCAATTGGCCAAGGTCGAGCCGTTGACCGCACTCAACCGCATCCAGGTGCAGATGGGCGCGATGAACAAAGAGGCCGGTGGCTATGTGCTGGTGAACTTCAGCCAGCTGCTCGATGACGAGCTGCAGATGGTCATGGTTGGCGGTAACGACCTGGCGCGGGTGCTGGAGCTGTGTGCCGAGGTGGGGATTGCCGCAGCGCCTGCTCTGGAAGCGCTGCGGGTAGCGGTGCACGTTTAACCAAGGGCGGTGTCGAGGAACATCATCACCGCAAAACCGCCCATCAGGCCGAGGGTTGCCGAGGTCTGGTGACCATTACGGTGGGTTTCCGGAATCACCTCGTGAGACACCACGAAGATCATTGCGCCGGCCGCCAGACCCATGCTCACCGGGTAGGCGATGGCAAAGCCGGTGGAAATCCCCAGGCCGATCACCGCGCCGATCGGCTCCATCATGCCGGAGCCGATCGCCACCAGCGCCGCCTTCAGGGTTGAAAGCCCGGTGGCGCGCAACGCCAGGGCCACGGCCAGGCCTTCGGGAATGTCCTGGATGGCGATGGCGCTGGTCAACGGCAGGCCGACATTCAGGTCGCCATTGGCAAAGCTGACACCGATGGCCATACCTTCGGGCAGGTTATGCAGGGTGATGGCCAGCACGAACAGCCACACCCGGTTGATCCGTTCGGCCTGCGGTCCGCAGGGGCCGGTACTTTCATGTTCGTGCGGGGTGAAACGATCGAGGCCAAGCATCAGCAGCACCCCAAGGCCCATACCGATGACCACGGTCATTGCCGCATAGGGGCCATTGCCAGTGATTTCACGGGCAGCATCCAGGCCCGGCAGAATCAGTGAGAACGAGCTGGCGGCGAGCATCATCCCGGCGGCAAAGCCGAGCATCACATCCTGGCTGCGCGCGCTGACTTCGCGCAGGACCACAGCCATGACGGCGCCGAGCGCCGTCGCGGCAAACCCGGCCAGGCCACCGAGCATTGCCATGTGCAGGTTTTCCTGATGATCACCGTGCACGGCGTTCCAGGCGCTGGCGATCAACAGGCCAATGACTGCCAGCAGGCTCACGCCCAGTCCGGCACTCAGCCAGGGCGTGGTTTGTGCCTGCTGCAACCAGGCGCTCCAGAGTGTCGCCGGAGCAGGGCTGCTGGAGCTTTGGGCGGGGGGCATAGGAACCTCACTGAACCATATCGATGAGCCGAGTGTAACCAGCGTCGTTGCGCCGCAGCCAGGCATTAACATCTATAGGGCTCATAGCCAGCTATCCTGTGGGCACACGTGTTCAAGGGAGCGACAGCATGGGTTCCACATTTAATGGCCTGGTAGGCCTGATCATCCTCGTGCTGGATATCTGGGCGATCATCAATGTGCTTAAAAGCGGCGTGGGGTTGGGGCCGAAAATCCTCTGGATCCTGTTGATCCTGCTGCTGCCGGTGCTCGGGCTGATTATCTGGGCGATTGCCGGGCCGCGCGGCGGTGGCAGCGGGTTTGCTCCGCGATAGGTCTGGTGAGTCAGATCAACCACGCGCCCTCAAGCTCCAGCAACATCTGCTTGCGCTCCACGCCCCCGGCATAGCCGGTCAAGGTGCCGTTGCTGCCGATCACCCGATGGCAGGGGACGATGATCGCGATCGGGTTGGCGCCGTTGGCAGTACCGACCGCACGAACGGCGCGAGGACGGTTGATTTGCCCGGCCAGGTCGCTGTAGCTGCAGGTGGTGCCGTAGGGAATACGCTGCAAGGCTTGCCAGACTTCCCGTTGAAAAGGCGTACCCAGCGGCGCCAGGCTGACGTCGAATATCTCGCGTTTGCCAGCGAAGTACTCGTCCAGTTGGCGCGCCACTTCATCCAGTCGATGCTGCGCAGGCAGCCATTCGCCCGGCAGTTCCCAGGGCTGTGCGGCATCCATGTGCAGCAGGTGCAGGCCCTGATCGTCGCCGGCCAACAACAGTGGGCCAAGCGGACTGGGCTGGTAGCGGAAATACATGGTGCTGCGCCTGATTGATGAAGGAATGAGCACAATATTGCAAGTCGTTGCCGGGCGTGTCTATCAACGAAATTTTCACATTCGATTATGGAAAATCCGCGCGCGCAATTATCCGTTCGCCGAATGGCCGTGCATTGCCCTCGGGTTTAGTGCACATTTGCCGATTCGTTTTTTCGCCTTTCTTGAATCTGAATCCTAGGGATCTACCAATCCATGGCTAACACGGACGCCTTGAGTGATCAGCGGGCTGCGTCGCGCCCGCTGCAACCGACGCTAAAATCGCACCTGGCCTACACCCTGCTGTGTGGCCTGGTAATCATGCTGATGCTCAGCCTGGTACGTTTGGGGCTGCTGATCTACAACAGCGACATGATCGGTGACACACCGATGTCGACGGTGGCTGAGGGTTTCCTCAATGGCCTGCGTTTTGACTTGCGTGTCGTTGTCTACCTGAGCATACCGCTGCTGCTGGCCACCCTCAGCGCCCGTGCCATGGCTGCCCGCGGCCTGTTCCGGGTGTGGCTGACCATTGCTTCGAGCGTCGTCATGTTCCTTGGCCTGATGGAACTGGACTTCTACCGTGAGTTCCACCAGCGCCTCAACGGTCTGGTATTCCAGTACGTCAAGGAAGATCCCAAGACCGTCCTGAGCATGCTCTGGTACGGCTTTCCGGTGGTGCGATACCTGTTGGCGTGGCTCTTTGGCACCTGGTTGCTGAGCCTGTTGTTCAAGGGCATCGACCGCCTGACCCGTCCCCGTGGCGCTTACCAGAACCAGACGGCCGGCAGCCGTGCGGTGGCCCCGTGGTACGTGCGTGGCGTGGTGTTCTTCATGATTCTGCTGGTGGCTGTCATCGCCGCCCGCGGTACCCTGCGTCAGGGTCCACCGATGCGCTGGGGTGATGCCTTTACCACCGACTCGAATTTCGTCAACCAACTGGGCCTCAACGGCACCCTGACCTTGATCGACGCGGCCAAGAGCCGTTACGGTGAAGACCGCGCCAATGTCTGGAAGTCGACCATCGAGCAAACCCTGGCCACCCAGACCGTGCGTGACATGCTGCTGACCGGCAATGACAAACTGGTCGATGCCGACAGCGCTGCCGTGCGCCGTGACTTCACGCCGCCGGCCGACAACACCCTGCCGATCAAGAACGTCGTGGTGATCCTCATGGAGAGCTTCGCCGGTCACTCGGTCGGCGCCCTGGGCAGCCCGAACAACATCACCCCGTACTTCGACAAACTGGCCAAAGAAGGTCTGCTGTTCGACCGCTTCTTCTCCAATGGCACCCATACCCACCAGGGCATGTTCGCCACTATGGCCTGCTACCCGAACCTGCCAGGTTTCGAATACCTGATGCAGACACCGGAAGGTGGTCACAAGCTGTCCGGTCTGCCAGCGCTGCTTAGCGCCCGTGACTACGACGACGTTTATGTCTACAACGGCGACTTCGCCTGGGACAACCAGTCGGGCTTCTTCGGCAACCAGGGCATGACCACCTTCATTGGCCGTAATGACTTCGTCAATCCGGTGTTCTCCGATCCTACCTGGGGTGTGTCCGATCAGGACATGTTCGACCGTGGCGCCGAAGAGCTGGCCAAGAACTATGGCAAGAAGCCGTTCTATGCACTGCTGCAGACCCTGTCCAACCACACGCCGTACGCCTTGCCTGCCGAGCTGCCAGTGGAGCCGGTAACCGGCCAGGGCCGTCTTGATCAGCACCTGACCGCGATGCGCTACTCCGACTGGGCACTGGGCCAGTTCTTCGAGAAGGCGCGCAAAGAGCCGTACTTCAAGGAAACCCTGTTCGTCATCGTCGGTGACCACGGCTTTGGTAACCAGCAACAAATAACCGAGCTGGACCTGGGCCGCTTCAACGTACCGCTGCTGCTGATTGCCCCGGGCATCCAGGAGAAGTTCGGTGCGGTCAATCACACTGTCGGTACCCAGATCGACATCGTTCCGACCATCATGGGCCGTCTGGGCGGCGAAACCCGCCACCAGTGCTGGGGACGCGACCTGCTCAACCTGCCGGCTGGCGATCCTGGCTTTGGCATGATCAAGCCGTCGGGCAGCGAGCAGATCGTTGGTCTGATCAAGGGTGATCGCATCCTGATCGAGTCCAAGGACATGTCGCCGCGCATGTACCGCTACGAGCTGGGAAGCACCTTCAAGGCCGAGCTGATCGAAAGCCCGGACCAGAAGGACCTGACCCACAAGCTTGAGTCGTTCATCCAGACCGCGACCAAAAGCTTGCTGGATAACACCGCGGGTGTTGTCCATGGTGTGCCGAAGTAACGCGTTGCGTTGAACAGAAAGAGGCCTTCGGGCCTCTTTTTTTTTTACTTTTGGAACAGTGCGGCTGAACATTCGCCGGCTGTATGGGTCAACGGAAAGTAGGTCGATTCACCCTGAGCATCCGTACAGAGGAGAATCCAATGAAAGCGTGGGTCATTACCTTTATTGATCAGAAAGGCGAGCGTACCTCGCTGCCGTTCACCTCGGAGCAAGCGCCCAGCATCGAGGAGGCCGCACGGCTGATTCGTACCCACCTGTTCCCAGTCATGGACGAACTGGACCTCAATGATTTCCAGGATCGCGCCAGCATGCCCACAGCCAAATGGTTGAAGGAGCAGAATGGCGTGGAGATCACTGCCATTGCCGAGGCGCCCTGAGCCGGCTGGTTGGCGCACTCGACAACTTGGCACTACGCTGCAATCAAGGTCGGGCCGATTTTTGCGATCGCCCGGGCTTGCCGATCCACGTCATGCATCAGCTCGAATTGCCCCCGCACAGCTTGTGTGGCGGGCAGGTGCGTTTTGCACTGAAAGTCTATCCATCGGTAGTTAGGAGGACGATTCATGAGCAGCCAATACGAGGACATCAGCAGCACGGTATTACGTCAGATGAAAGAGGGCGGCTTCAATTTTGCCCAGATTCATCCCATAGAGTTCTATGCGGTTTTCCCTGATGAGGCGCGGGCAAGACGGGCAGCGGGACAGTTTCGCGGAGAATCGTTAAGCGCCCAGGTACATGAGCGTGATGATGGCGCCTGGAACCTGGAATTGAGCAAGGTGATGTATGCCACCTACGGCGGCATCGATGAATTCGAGCAGGATTTCGAAGCCGTAATAGCCCCGTTGGGCGGTGAAATCGAAGGCTGGGGCGTGAAACAGGAACGCCCGCTGGCCTGAGCCACGCTTCGCAATGAAGCGTTGAGCGCAAAGCAGCCGCAGCGGTTGTACACATTGGGTGCAACCGCGCGTCTTTGAAATGACCACTCATTGAAATAAAACTATGCAGATCAAGGCTGCTTGCGAGTCGCCATGTGCGCGAGGTAAGCGAGCAGGGCGTCGAGTTCCGGATCGCTGAGCACGGCGCTGGTGAAACCGGGCATCTTTGCCTGCGGCCACTGGCGCAGGCTCTGTGGATTGCGAATGTAGCTGCGCAGGAACGCCGGCTGAAAATACTCGGTGGGGTTGTGCGGCAGGTTCAGATCCGGACCGAACTGAGCGTCACCCGCGCCGTTGAGACGATGACAGGCCAGGCAGTTTTTCTGGAACAGCGCGAAGCCGAGGTTGACCGGGTCGTCACTGGCCAGCTGCGCATCCGGGAGTAGCGCCGGAAAACGCGTGGCGACCGGTGCCAGGCGCCGAATGCTGGCGACCTGGAAAGGCCACTGTTCCGGGCTGATCCCTCCGGCCTTGGGGTCTGTCCAGACCAGGTAAAACGGCCCGGCGCTGTGTTTACCGGCCCCCAGCGCAGGCCAGGGCCTGGCTGGATCTTCGACGGCCAGCCAGGCGCGTGCCGGGCCGTCCTTGAGCAGCGGGGCAGCCGGCATCTCGGCGGCAAAGCCATCGTCGGCCACGGCTTGCAGGTGATCCTCTGGTCCAACACCTTCAAGCAACGCCGCCAATGGCACGGCGCGGTAGTGCATGGTTTTCTTGTAGGAGACGTCGTTGTCGATGCGAATATCCCGGGCCTGGGGGTGAGCCAGCAGTTCGGCGCTTTGCCAGTGGCGGCTGCTACTACCCAGTTCCAGGGTCAGCTGCGCCGCCTGCAGGGGCAGGCAGAGCAGGGTCGACAACAGGACGAGGCAACGGCGCATAGACAATCTCCAGCGAATCAAGGCTGGCAGAGTACCTGCGCAGGGCCGTAGAGGGCCATAGTGAGGTTCAGCCGAACAGGCGTGACAGGTTCGGCAGGATCAACAGCAATGTCGTGGCGAAGAGAATGAGCCCGGCTTGACGTACTTTGGATTGTTTGAACATGGCTGACCGCCTTTTTGTTGTTATTCCTGAGTGCCCAATGGCTTCCTTGTCGTCGATCCGGCAAACATGGGTAACGCGGTTTGACGTCCAGACGCGAACCTTTGCTAATGGGTATACAACTAACCTTAGGGTCAACGTCAGCTGTGTTTTAGAACGCTTTCGTATTTATATTGTTTTTAATCTGCTTTCTGGTTATGAGGCCTTATGCCATCTGGCAACTATTCCCCTTGCTAGACGCTTGCAATGGTTCTGTACCTGGATCCACTTGGGGTGACCGTTCGTCAGTGCATCATACTTGCCTGCAAGCCTTATTCGGGGCAGGCTCTAGGGGGCAATCCCGCCTTTTGTCGTTCAGGACTATTTTTATGTCGTTACGCATCTGCATCCTGGAAACCGACGTCCTGCGACCCGAGCTGATCGGGCAGTATCAGGGCTACGGACGGATGTTCGAGCAGTTGTTCACCCGGCAACCGATCGCCGCCGAGTTTGACGTATACAACGTGATGAACGGCGAATACCCCGCTGATGACCAGGTATTCGATGCCTACCTGGTGACTGGCAGCAAGGCCGACTCGTTCGGCGATGATCCTTGGATCGAAACCCTCAAAGCGTTTCTGCTGGCACGCTATCAGCGTGGCGACAAGTTGCTGGGTGTGTGTTTCGGTCATCAGCTGCTGGCGCTGCTGCTCGGTGGCAAGAGCGAGCGAGCCAGCCAGGGCTGGGGGGTGGGTACCCATCGCTATGTAATGAATGCCAAGGCACCGTGGATGAGCCCGCAGGTCGAGGAGCTGACCCTGTTGATCAGCCACCAGGACCAGGTCACCCGCCTGCCGGAAAACGCCACGGTGATTGCCTCAAGCGATTTCTGCCCAAACGCCGCTTACCACATTGGTGATCAGGTGCTGTGCTTCCAGGGGCACCCGGAGTTTATCCACGACTATTCGCGAGCGCTGCTTGAGCTGCGCCAGGACAAGCTGGGTCAAGAGGTCTACCGCAAAGGCATCGACAGCCTGGCGCATGAGCACCAGGGCAGCACGGTTGCCGAATGGATGATGCGTTTCGTCGCACACAAACCCCAGGGCACCCCGACCTGAGGTTGCGGCTCAAAGCCAGCCTGAGCGCTTGAAGCTGGCAAACAGCGCCGCGCAACCCACGGTGATGCCACCGAGCACGGCGAAGTAGCCGTAATGCCAGCTCAGCTCCGGCATGTTCTGAAAGTTCATCCCGTAGATGCCCGCCACTGCGGTGGGAAACGCCAGGATCGCCGCCCAGGCGGCGAACTTGCGTTGCACGATGCTCTGGCGTGATGACTCCAGCAACATGCCGATCTCGATGGTCTGGCTGGCGATGTCACGGATCCCGGCGAGGTCTTCCATCTGCCGGGTCACGTGAATCTGCACATCGCGAAAGTACGGGCGCATGGTCTTGTCAATGAACGGGAAGGTCAGACGCTGCAGTTCTTCGCTGACTTCGACCATCGGCGCTACGTAGCGGCGCAAGCGCAGAATGTCGCGGCGCAGGCTGTGCAGGCGGCGGATGTCTTCTTCATGGAGCGAGCTGCTGAGCACGCTCTGTTCCAGTTCTTCGATCTCGCCGTGGATGGCTTCGCCGATGGGTTGATAGTTTTCGGTGACGAAGTCGAGCAGGGCGTAGAGCACGAAGTCCTCGCCATGCTCCAGCAGCAATGGCCGTGCTTCGCAGCGCTGGCGGACCAGGGCGTAGGACTTGGAGTGGCCGTTGCGGCAGGTGATGATGTAGCCGTTGCCGGCGAAGATGTGGGTTTCGATGAACTCCAGTTTGCCTTCATGGCGCACCGGCGAATAAGTCACGATGAACAGCGCGTCACCGAAGGTTTCCAGCTTCGGCCGGCTGTGTTTTTCCAGGGCATCTTCAATGGCCAGTTCATGCAGATTGAACTGGCTTTGCAGGTTGGCCAGCTCCTGGGCATTGGGCTCTTCCAGGCCGATCCAGACGAAGTGCCCGGGTTTACTGGCCCACTGACTGCCTTCATCGATACTGATGTTGGTGACTTTTCTGCCGGCGCTGTACACCGCCGCCGCAACGACTCGTCCCATGGTGATTCGCTTCTTCTGATGACCGTGCCAGTAGCTTGGTCTGCCACACAGAATTGAGCAACCATTCAGGCCTGCTGCAGTTCGGTTTCCATCAGGTCGATGCAGCGCTGCATCTGTATCCGGCATTGTTCAGCCAGGGCCGGAACGTCCTGCTGGGTCAGGCCGCTGGTCGCAATCGGCGGCAGGGAGCGGATGATCACCTTGCTGCGGCGCCAGCTGTTCAGGCGCAGGCGCTGGGTATAACGGCTGACACACACGGGCACGATCGGTACACCGGCTTCGATTGCCATGTGGAAAGCGCCTTTCTTGAAGGGCGCCAACTGCTCTGCGGCGTTGCGTGTGCCTTCGGGGAATACCCAGATCGATGTGTCGTCTTCACGCAAGGTGCGCGTGGTGGTCTGCATGGCACGGCGAGCATGGTAGGAGTTGCCACGGTCAATCAGCACATTGCCGCCCAGCCAGAACAGCTGGCCGAACAGCGGTATCCATTTCAGGCTTTTTTTGCCGATGCATACAGTACGCGGTGGGACCACGTGCCCCAGGACAAACAGGTCATGGTTGGACTGGTGGTTGGCAATGATCACGCAGCCAGGCGGCTGATCGAACAGCGGCCCGACCTCGGCCTTGACCTCCAGGCGCATCAGCCAGGTGGCGGGCAGTCCGTACAGGCGGGCATAAATGCGGCTGTTATCCGGGTTGAAGGGCCGGCACAGGCCGATCAATACACCGACAATACCGATCAGAACAAAATGCAGTCCCAACAGGAACATGCGTGTAAGAAAAAGCATCATACGACTCACATAGGCAAACGCGGCGCAGTGTACGGGTGTGCACTTGTGCGGGCAAACGCTCAATGCGGTCGTAGCGGCCTGATTGTGTAAGTAAACGCAATCAGGCCTTGGTAGGGGTCAGGCCAGGTGTTCCTGATCGCGGATGATCGCGTCGTCGAGGGCGTCGAGCAGCGCCTTGCGGACCTTGAGTTTGGTGTGTTTGTGCGCATTCATGTTGATCTTCTTCAACTGACGCGCAGCGGCCAACGCTGTTTCCTGCAGTTGTTCGACCGGTACAACCTTGTCGAGGAAGCCGGCATCCACGGCGCTGACCGGGTCGAACATTTCGGCGTTGATCACCGAGCGGTGGAAGGCCGAGCGGCGCAGGCGGTCACGGGCCAGTTCGATACCGGCGTGGTGCATGGTCATGCCGATCTGCACTTCGTTCAGGCCAATGCTGAAAGGGCCTTCGACGCCGATGCGATAGTCGGCCGACAGCAGCAGGAACGCGCCTTTGGCCACGGCATGGCCGGGGCAGGCGACAATGATCGGGAACGGGTGCGAGAGCATGCGCCGGGCCAGGGTAGAGCCGGCGGTGACCAGGCTGACCGCTTCTTTCGGGCCGGCGGTCATCACCTTGAGGTCGTAGCCGCCGGAGAGAATGCCCGGCTGGCCAGTGACGATGACTACGGCACGATCCGTCACCGCCTGATCCAGGGCAGCATTGAACGCGGCAATGACGTCTGGCGAGATGGCGTTGACCTTGCCGTTGTTCAGGGTCAGGGTCGCGATGCCGTCTTCGAGGTGGTAGGTAATCAGCTCACTCATGACACAGTTCCTAAAGGGAGAGTGGAGCAGACGTTACTCAGGCTGGGCAGTGAGGTAAAGCGCTGTGACTGACTGGCCGGTCAGCCTCGGGCGGCTTTTCCGTGCAGGTTGGGGGTGGCGGGTCAGGGGCTGCCGAAGCACTCCAGAGATTGGCGACTTTGCCCTGCGTGCTGCGGTTTTTTCACGGACTGGCTTAAGCGCATGAAAATTCTGAAAAAAACCTTTGCCATCAGAACCTGTTTCGACTACATTAGCGCGCCTCGACAGGCTGAACAGCTTGAAGAGAAACGGTGAAGTGTCCGAGTGGCTGAAGGAGCACGCCTGGAAAGTGTGTATACAGGAAACTGTATCAAGGGTTCGAATCCCTTCTTCACCGCCACATTTAGAAAAGCCCCCGACTTGAAAAAGTCGGGGGCTTTTTGCATTTCAAGCGCTGTAGGAGCGGATTTATCCGCGATGGGCCGCAACGCGGCCCCAAAAGATGGGCCTGCTACGCAGTCCATCGCGGCGGTCCGGCGCCCCGGTAAATCCGCTCCTACAAAAATTCTTTCAGAAACTCACAGAAGCCGACACCCGCGCAGTCCTCGGCGCGCCCTGGAACAGATAGCCATCGCCCAGGTACTCCCCGGCATCCCGCCAGTAGCGCTTGTCGAAGACGTTATCGACCATCAGCCGCAGCGTCGTGTCGTAGCCAGCAATCCTGGTGCTGTAACGGCTGCCCACATCGAACACCGCGTAGCTGCCGACCTCCACCGTCCCTGCTTGATTGGCGTACTTGCTGGCGCTGTAGCGTGCCCCGCCAAGCAGCGCCAGGCCGGGGATCGGCAGGCTGTAATCGGCCTGCACCGCCGCGCGGAAGTTCGGCACGTTGAGCGCCTGATGATCTTCATAATCGGCGGTGCCGCTGTGCTTCACCCGGGCACGGATGGCAGCGGCGCTGGCGTTGATCTGCAGACGTTCGGTCAACCAGCCGCTGGCGCCCAGCTCCAGGCCGATGTTCTTCTGCTGGCCTTGCTGCACGTAGGTGAAGTTACCGGCGCCGTCCGGCCGGGAATACTGGTAGGCCTGGCGCAGCTGGAACAACGCTGCGCTCAGGCTCAGGCGCTGCCAGTCGCGCTTGATGCCGACTTCCAGTTGGTGCGACAGCGTCGGGGCGAGGATTTCGGCGTTGTTGCTGGCGAACCACGGCGCGGTACCACCGGAGGAGATGCCCTTGCTGTAGCTGGTGTACAGGGAGATGTCCGCACGCGGCTTGTAGATCAGGGCAGCGTTGGGCAGCAGTTGATAGTCGCGGGTATGACGACCAGGGTTGCCATCCTCGTCGAAGGTCTTTTCGTCCAGGCGCACCAGGCGTGCGCCCAGCACCGTCTGCCACTGCTCGTTGAAACTGATCCGGTCACTGGCAAACAGCCCGTACTGACGGCTGTCCAGGCGGCGGGTGCTGGAGCCGACGGTTTTGTCGGAGGGTGGCAATGCCGGCGTTTGCTGGTAAATGTTGCCGCTGCCGATCCATTCGTTGAAATAGGGGCGCTGGTCCAGCGTGCGGCGCTGAGCACTGGTGCCGAGCGTCAGCTCGTGACCCACACCCAGGGCATCGAAGTGGCCGTTGAGCGCCGCTTGGGCTTCGTCGGTACGACGGGTGTCGTCGGGGCTGCGATAGTCATAGATGTCATAGTCGCCTGCACTGCTGAAATAGGCCCCCTCGCTCGAGCCCCAGGCAAACGAGCTGTAATCGTCGATCACCACCTTGCTGCGCGAAGCACTGACAGTGCCGGTCCAGTTATCGCTGAAGCGGTATTCGAAGCGCCCGCCCAGGTTCAGGGAGTCGATGGTGACCGGATTGGCCCATTGCTGATAGGCCAGGCGGTCGTGCGGGTCGATGTCGTGGGGCAGGCGGGTGCCGCCCAGCAGTTGATAACCCGGCACCGAACGCTGTTCGCGCTGCTGGTATTCAGCATCCAGTTGCAACAGTGCATCGGGGTTGATCTGCCAGTCGAACGCCAGAGCGGCGAAATCGCGCTTGCCGTCGGCGTGGTCAACGTAGGAGCGGATGTCTTCATGGGCGAGGTTGGCGCGCACGCCGAACTGGCGCTCACTGCCGAACCAGCCGCCAAGGTCGGTGGCGATGTAGCGTTCACCCTGCTCGTTGCTCGACACCGTCACCGAGCGCACATCCTCCGGGCGTTTGGTGACGTAATTGATCAGCCCGCCGGGTTCGGCAACGCCGCTCTGCAACCCGGACAGACCCTTGAGCAACTCGACCTGCTGTTTGTTCTCCAGCGCCACATTCTGCTCGCCGGCAATGGTCTGGCCGTTGATCTTGTAGCTGCTGGCGGCGTTGAGCTCGAAACCGCGCACGTTGAAGTTTTCGTAGTAGCCGATCGGCGCATAGCTTTCGCCCACCGAGGCATCGCTTTGCAATACTTCGCTGAGCTTGCGCACCTGTCGATCGGCCAGCAGTTGCTCGCTGAACACCGCCACCGACGCCGGCGTATCGAGCAGTGGTGCCGGGGCAAAACCGGCTACCGACGCCTCCTGTACCTGATAGCCCTCGCTATAGGCTTCGGACACCTTTACCGGTGCCAGAATGATGCTGTCCTCGGCCAGGCTGTGGCAGGCGGGCAGGGCCAGGCTCAAGCCGAGCAGGCTCAACGGCAGGCGAGGGCGGGGCAGGGTCATGCAAAAAGCTCCTTGGGGCATGCAGCAGACGCGCCGTCAGGGTTCGGTCGCGGTCCGGAGGGGCGTAAGTCCAGTGAATTGCAGAGGGCCTGCCGGCATTGCGCCGGGCAGACGGGCGCGCATCTTAGCAGGGGCGACCGGATCCCGGTGCCCCTGTTTCATGCAGGGTGGCAAACGATAGAACGAACGAGCCGAGCGTCGATTCAGCGATTGGCGGCCGGTTGTGTATGGCGGCGCCAATGGCCGTTGAGCTTCGACCAGGTCTTTTTGTCGGTGATCGCCATCAGCTTGCGGCCATCCTTGAAGGTGGCCAGGAAAGTGATTTCTTCCTCCTTGCCACCCAGCCACAGGCCGGCAATCAGGCCGACCGGTCCTGCCACCAGGGCCCCGGCCATGCCCCATCCCAAGGCGCTGCCCAGGCTGCGGTTGGACTCCTGATTGGCAACGATCAGTTCGCTGATGCGGGTAAGGGCGATTTTTTCCCCGGGAGAAGGGCTGCGGCAGGTCTTGAGTGTGAGCGATCCATTGCGGTACTCGCCTTCACCTTGCAAGAAATCGCCGGACTGAACCGTGAGTCTTGTCATCGTGGCATCCAAATAGAAGGGGCTGTTGAGCAATCCCTACTCAAGACCCGGGACCGCGACAAGTCAATTGGCAGGCGACGGAGGGTCGCCTGGCGCGTGCTCACAGTTATGTAATTTTTTTGCGGATCAGATTGGAATAGATATAACGGGTTGTCGCGTTCTTATAATAAAAGTTCGATTTTGCAACTAAAACTGTTAGGTCAGTTTTCGTTTAATGCCCCGAATTTTGTCGTTGGCGATATATCGCAATTTGCGCAAACTGCTGCGACCCCGTTAAACCGGGCTTCTTCGCGGGATAATCGTTAGTTAAATAACGATATAGAAAAAATGACGTCAAAAAAGCTGGACAGTTCATTTGCGAGTGTGTCAGTTTTTCTCCGCCTCATAAAAGGCGAGTGATAGGACGATCTCGCCGCGGGAGCGTCCTGTCGGACAACAACTGCTTTTTTGTAAACAAGGAAGTGTCTGTATGTCGAAAGTCAAAGAAAGCGCTATTGTTTCTGCCGGCTCCGTATTGCAACCCCATGGTGTAAGTACGGCGTTCGGGCTGATCAATAGCTTCGGCCATCAGTATGATCGCGGCGGCAGTGCGACAGTCAATGGCAAACCTTCGTTCTCGGTCGATCAGGCCGCTACCCAGTTGCTGCGCGATGGCGCCGCCTGGAAAGACCTGAACAAGGACGGCACCATCAACCTGACCTATACCTTCCTGACCAAGGCCCCGTCCGATTTCTACGGTCAGGGCCTGGGCGCGTTCAGCGCCTTCTCGGCGCAGCAGAAGGCACAGGCCAAGCTGTCCATGCAGTCCTGGGCAGATGTGGCGAAAGTGACCTTCAAGGAATCGGCCTCAGGTGGCGACGGTCACATGACCTTCGGCAACTACAGCGATGGCAGTACCGGTGGCGCGGCGTTTGCCTACCTGCCGTTCTACGGTCCCGGTTCGAACATGGGCGAGTCCTGGTATCTGATCAACAACCAGTACCAGGCCAACATCAATCCGGAAAACGGCAACTACGGGCGTCAGACCCTGACCCATGAAATCGGCCACGTGCTGGGCCTGTCTCACCCGGGCGACTACAACGCCGGGGAAGGCTACCCGACCTACGCCGATGCCTCCTATGGCCAGGATACCCGTGGCTACAGCGTCATGAGCTACTGGAGCGAGAGCAACACCAGCCAGAACTTCACCAAGGGCGGTGTACAGGTTTACGCTTCGGCACCGCTGATGGACGATATCGCCGCCATCCAGAAGCTCTACGGCGCCAACACCGCCACCCGTTCCACTGATACCGTGTATGGCTTTAACGCCACCGCCGATCGCGATTTCTACTCGGCCACTTCGGCTTCGTCGAAAGTCGTTTTTGCCGTGTGGGACGGTGGCGGCAACGACACCCTGGACTTCTCCGGTTTTACCCAGAACCAGAAGATCAACCTCAATGAAGCATCGTTCTCCGACGTCGGCGGCATGATCGGCAATATTTCCATTGCCAAGGGTGTCACCGTGGAGAATGCCATCGGCGGTTCGGGCAACGACCTGCTGATCGGCAATGCGCTGGCCAACGCGCTCAAGGGCGGTGCCGGCAACGACATCATCTACGGCGCCGGTGGTGGCGACCAGCTCTGGGGTGGTGCCGGTTCCGACACCTTTGTCTTCGCTGCCAGCAGCGATTCGGCCCCGGGCGCGTCCGACCGGATCATGGATTTTGTCAGTGGTCAGGACAAGATCGACCTGTCGGCAATCTCCGCCTTCGCGGTCAACAAGTTGCCGCTGCAGTTCGTCGATGCCTTCAGCGGGCATGCTGGCGAAGCGGTGCTGAGCTTCGACCAGGCCAGCAATCTGGGCAGCCTGTCCATCGACTTCACCGGTAACAGCCTGTCTGATTTCCTGGTGACCACCGTCGGTCAGGCTGTCGCCACGGATATCGTGGTCTGATTGCCAACCCTTGGGGAGCAGCGCTTCGGCGCTGCTCTTTGGCCCTGAGCAAGGTAGGTGGATGATGCTACGCAAACCCATGGTCGCGCTTGGCGCGGTATCAATGATGTTGATCACAGAGGTCGGTATGGCAAGCAGCCTGTTACTGCCCAATCCCGCGCAATTGGCCGGTGACTGGGAGCTTTATGCTGAACATGAAAAAGCTGCGGCTTGCCAGCTGCAGCTGCGTGCGCCGGAAACCCTCCTGGAGGGCGATCTTCAATGCCTGCAGCAACTGATCGGCCAGCCCGCCAGCGGCTGGTTGGTGACCCCGGATACTCTTGCGCTGATGGGCGCTGATGGCAGCGCGCTGGTGCACTTCAATCGATACAAGCCCGGCCTGTACAAATGGACAACGCCGGCAGGGAAAACTCTTTTTCTGGAGCGTAAGAGTAAAGAATAAGAAGGTGTAAGTAAGTGCCGATTTTTCAGGGATAGAAAGGCGGACAATGAACAGGTCGAATACTAAGGCCAGTGCCCCGTTGTGGATGGCGCTGGCTCGCTACAAGTCAATATTGATCAGTGTTGGTTGTTTTACCGCACTGATCAATATCCTCATGCTGGTACCCTCGATTTATATGTTGCAAGTCTATGATCGGGTGCTGTCATCGCAAAACGAAACGACCTTGTGGATGCTGACGCTGATGGTCGTCGGCTTCTTCATATTTATCGGTGTGCTGGAAGCCATTCGAAGTTTCATTGTTATCCGCGTCGGCAATCAGTTGGAGCAAGGGTTCAACCTGAAAGTGTATCGCGCGGCCTTTGCACGTAACTTGCGTCAAGCGGATGGCCAGGCGGCGCAATCCCTCAATGACCTGACCCAGGTGAGGCAATTTGTCACCGGCCCGGCGCTGTTCGCCTTTTTCGATGCGCCCTGGTTTCCGATCTATCTGGCGGTGATTTTTCTCTTCAACGTCTGGCTCGGGGTCATGGCCTGTGCGGGAGCGCTGTTGCTGATCGCCCTGGCCGTGCTCAACGAGCGCCTGACCCACAAACCGCTGGTTCAGGCCAGTGGCTTTCAACAGCAATCCACTCACCTGGCCGACAGTCACCTGCATAACGCCCAGAGCATCCAGGCCATGGGCATGCTGAGTACCTTGCGCAATCGCTGGTTCGCCTTGCACCGGCGTTTCCTCGAGCTGCAAAACCAGGCCAGCGACACCTCGGCAGTGATCACCGCGATCAGCAAGTCGTTGCGCCTGTGCCTGCAATCGCTGGTACTCGGCCTGGGTGCCTTGCTGGTGATCGAGGGGCAGATGACCCCGGGGATGATGATCGCCGGCTCCATCCTCATGGGCCGGGTGCTGAGCCCCATCGACCAGTTGATTGCGGTGTGGAAGCAGTGGAGCGGGGCGCAAATGGCTTATCAACGTCTTGATGGTCTGCTGCGGGAGTTTCCCGAGCCGCCGGTGCCGATGGCGCTGCCAGTGCCGACCGGGCGCCTGAGTTTCGAGCAGGTCAGCGCCGGTCCGCCGGGCAAGCGGGTCGCGACCTTGCAGCAGATCAGTTTCAACCTGGCGGCCGGTGAGGTGCTGGGAGTGCTGGGCACCTCCGGTTCCGGCAAGTCGACCCTGGCCAAGGTGCTGGTCGGCATCTGGCCGACGCTGGCCGGTACTGTGCGTTTGGATGACGCTGACCTACACCGCTGGGATCGCGAGGCGCTTGGCCCGCACATTGGCTACCTGCCACAGAACATCGAATTGCTGCGCGGCAGCATTGCCGAGAACATCGCCCGTTTCACCGAGCTGGAAGGCCACAAGGTGGTCGAGGCCGCGCGCCAGGCCGGTGTGCACGAACTGATCCTGCGTTTGCCACAAGGCTACGACACCCGGCTCGGTGAGGAGGGCGGCGACCTGTCGGGCGGCCAGAAGCAACGTATCGCCCTGGCGCGCGCGCTTTACGGTGGTCCAAGCCTGATTGTCCTCGATGAGCCGAATTCCAACCTCGACAGCAGTGGAGAAGCCGCCCTGGCCGCAGCCATTGCGCAAATGAAAGCCCAAGGCCGCACCGTGGTACTGGTGACTCATCGCAGCGCCGCCCTGGCCCAGGCCGACAAGTTGCTGGTGCTCAGTGAGGGGCGTCTGCAGGCCTTCGGCCCGGCCCAGGAAGTGATGCAGGTACTGAACCGCGCGCAGGAGCAGGCCCAGCGCCAGGCCCCCGCGGCCAATGCGGCAATCGGCGCAGGAGGTGGTGTATGAGTCAGATCAGTGGCGAGACGCTCGGCACAAGTCGTGACGCACGCTTCTACGTTCGACTGGGCTGGCTGCTGACGCTGGTCGGCTTCGGCGGCTTTGTTGCCTGGGCCACGCTGGCGCCGCTGGACCAGGGCATTGCCGTACAAGGTACGGTGGTGGTTTCGGGCAAACGCAAGGCGGTGCAATCGCTGACCGGTGGGGTGGTCAGCCGTATCCTGGTCAGAGAAGGGCAGAGCGTCAGGCAGGGACAGCCGTTATTCCGCCTCGACCAGACCCGGGTCCAGGCCGATGTGCAGTCACTGCAGGCTCAGTACCGGTTGGCCTGGGCCAGCCTGGCGCGCTGGCAGAGTGAGCGCGATAACCGCAAGGACATCGAGTTTCCCGCGCAGTTGAGTGCCGATTCCGATCCGCAATTGAGCCTGGTGCTGGAAAGCCAGCGGCAACTGTTCAGCAGCCGCCGCGAGGCTCAGGCGCGGGAGCAGGCCGGGCTGACCGCCAGCATCGACGGGGCCGTGGCCCAACTTGCCGGCATGCGCAGGGCCAGGGGCGACCTGCAGGCCCAGGCCGATTCCCTGCGTGAGCAATTGGCCAACCTCAAACCCTTGGCCAGCGAGGGCTACATCCCGCGCAACCGCCTGCTGGACTACCAGCGCCAGTTGTCGCAGGTGCAGCGCGACCTGGCGCAGAACAGTGGCGATAGCGCGCGGCTGGAGCAGGACATTGTCGAATCGCGCCTGAACCTGCAGCAACGCCGTGAGGAATACCAGAAAGAAGTGCGCAGCCAGCTGGCCGAAGCCCAGCTCAAGAGCGTCACCCTGGAGCAGCAACTGACCTCTGCCGGCTTTGACCTGCAGCACAGTGAAATCCTCGCCCCGGCCGACGGTATTGCCGTCAACCTCGCGGTGCACACCGAAGGCGCGGTGGTGCGTGCCGGCGACACGCTGCTGGAAGTGGTGCCCCAGGGCACAGCGCTGGAAGTGGAGGGCCGGCTGCCGGTCAACCTTGTGGATAAAGTCGCGGTGCAGTTGCCTGTGGATATCCTTTTCACCGCCTTCAACCAGAGCAGTACGCCGCGGGTGGCCGGTGAAGTTGCGTTGATATCCGCCGACCAGTTGCTCGACGACAAGACCGGCCAGCCGTACTACGTGTTGCGCAGTACGGTCAGCGAGCAGGCCCTGGCGCGCCTTGACGGCCTGGTGATCAGGCCAGGCATGCCGGCGGAACTGTTCGTGCGCACGGGTGAGCGCTCGCTGCTCAACTACCTGTTCAAACCCCTGCTCGACCGGGCAGGCACCGCCTTGACCGAACAATAGGAAGCCCGCGAATGAAAAGCTTGATGACCGGGCTGATGGCGGCGTTCGCCCTGACAACTGCGGGCGCTGTACAGGCCACTGCTGCACAGGCGATCGGACCGTTTCAGGTCTATGAGCTGGCCCTGCGCAAGGATCCAGTGTTCCTCGGTGCGCTTAAAGCTCGCGATGCGGGGCAGGAGTACCGCGCCATCGGTCGCGCCGGGCTGTTGCCCAACCTGTCGTACAACTACAACAAAGGCCGCAACGATTCGAAGGCCAGTTATCTGGGCGACTCGCGGCGTGAAACTGAGGACCGTCATTACGACAGCTATGGCTCCAGCTTCATCCTGCAGCAGCCACTGCTCGACTACGAAGCCTACGCCAGTTACCGCAAGGGCGTGGCCCAGGCACTGTTTGCCGACGAGGCGTTCCGCGACAAGAGCCAGGAGTTGCTGGTGCGGGTGATGACCAGTTATACACAGGCGCTGTTCGCCGAAGACCAGATCGGCATCAGTGTCGCCAGCAAGCAGGCCTACCAGCAACAGTTCCGGCAGAACCAGCAACTGTTCCAGCAAGGGGAGGGGACTCGCACCGATATCCTGGAAGCCCAGGCCCGTTATGAACTTGCCGATGCCGAGGAAATCCAGGCGCGCAACGATCAGGATGCGGCCCTGCGCGAACTGGGTGCGCTGATCGGTGAGCCGTCGGCGCGGATCGATGAGTTGGCACCGCTCAATGACGGTTTCGCGTTGCTGACTTTGCAGCCGGGAAGCTACGAAGCCTGGCATGAACTGGCCCTGGCCAACAATCCGCAGCTGGCTTCCCAGCGTCAGGCCCTGGAAGTGGCTCAGTACGAAGTCGAACGCAATCGTGCGGGGCATTTCCCCAAAGTAACGGCCTACGCCACCTCGCGGCGCATGGAGTCGGACAGTGGTAACACCTATAACCAGCGTTACACCACCAACACCATCGGCCTGGAAGTCAGCCTGCCATTGTTCGCCGGTGGTGGCGTGTCGGCGTCGACCCGCCAGGCCAGTCGCAACCTGGAGCGGGCCGAGTATGAACTCGATGGCAATACCCGCAGTACCTTGATCGAGCTGCGGCGGCAGTACAATGCCTGCCAGTCAGGCGTCAGCCGTCTGCGTGCCTATGAACGGGCGCTGACGTCAGCCCGGGCCCTGGTGGTATCGACCCGTCAGAGCGTGCTGGGTGGGGAGCGGGTCAATCTGGATGTGCTCAATGCCGAGCAACAGCTTGCGACCACCCGCCGTGATCTGGCCCAGGCCCGCTACGACTATCTGCTGGCCTGGATCAAACTGCATTACTACGCCGGCACCTTGCGCGAAGAGCACCTGGCCAGGGTCGATGAAGCGTTCGTGCGACGCTAGGCCGTGCGCGCCCGCAGGCTGCGCTGACGTTCGGCCAGGGCCCAGACCAGCAAGGCCAGGCTGCCGATCGTCAGGCCGGCGAAAACGATGCCGTGCCAGCCGTAGGTCTGGAACAGCTGGGTGCCGAGCAGCGAGCCCAGCGCGCCACCGATGAAGTAGCAGGTGATGTAGCCAGCGTTGAGGCGGTTGCGTGCTTCCGGGCGCAAGGCAATCACCGCATTCTGGTTGCTCACATGTACCAGTTGCACGGCCAGATCCAGCAGCAGCACGCCGATCAACAGCGCCACCAGCGAGGTTTGCGCGAAGCCCAAGGGTACCCAGGACAGCAGCAGGGCCAGCAAGCCGACCGTGGTACCTAGCGGGCCCTTGCCGCGGTCGGCCAGGCGGCCGGCCCAGTTGGCCGACAGTGCGCCAGCGGCGCCAGCCAGGCCGAACAGGCCGATCACGGCATCTGAATAGTGGTAGGGCTCGGCCGCCAGGAGAAACGCCAGCGGGGTCCAGAACAGCGCGAACAGGCTGAAGGCCAGCAAGCCGAGCAATGAGCGCAGGCGCAATACCGGTTCATCGACAAACAGGCGAAACACCGAGCCGATCAAGGCCGGATAGCTGAGCCCGGCGTGCTGGTGGCGTTCCGGCAGGGCGCGCGCCAGGGCAATGGCGCAGACCGCCATCAGCCCCGCAGCGAGCAGGTAGATGCTGCGCCAGCCACCCAGTTCGGCCATGAAACCGGCAGCGGTGCGGGCCAGCAGGATACCCAGCAGCAGCCCGCTCATCAGTGTCCCGACCACCCGCCCGCGCTGGCCCGGATCGCTCAGGCCCGCGGCCATCGGCACCAGCACCTGGGCCACCACCGAGAACAGTCCGGTCAGCGTGGTACCCAGCAACAGCCAGACCAGGCTCGGCGAAAAGGCACTTATCAACAGACCCAGGGTGCTGATGCCGATCATGCTGACGATCAGCCGGCGCTGTTCGAACAGGTCACCCAGCGGCGCCAGCAGCAACAGCCCTGCGCCATAACTCAGCTGCGCGGCAATGACGATGGCCCCGGCGCTGGCGGTGCTCAGGCCGAAATGCTCGGCGATGCTGTGCAGCAGCGGTTGCGCGTAGTAGTTGCTGGCGACGGCAAGGCCGGTGGCGGTGGCCATCAGCAGGATCAGGCCGCGGCTCAATGGGGTAGCAGAGGTGGTCATGGACCGTCTCGATCAGTGGCAGTAAAGGTGTGACAGTATCGGAAATGCGCGGGTATGACGCCAATGTATCGTTTTCATCTCGTCCATCATGAAAACAGATCGTTGCATACACCTGAAACAGCCTCCCCCGGCTGCCTGGGCTACGGTCGACAGGATCGAGCGCAGCCTGGCGGACCGGGGCAGGGCCCGAAGGCATCAGGCGGCGAAGCCACCATCGATGGTCAGGCTGGCACCGGTGATGTAGGCCGCCTCTGGGCTGGCCAGGTAGGCAACGAAACCGGCGATTTCCTCGACTTCGCCGTAACGACCGACAGCCATGTAACCCATCAGGCTTTCGGCGAACTCGCCATGGGCCGGGTTCATATCAGTGTCCACCGGGCCTGGCTGGACGTTGTTGATGGTGATGCCAAGGGGCCCGAGGTCCCGGGCCAGGCCACGGGTCAGGCCGACCAGGGCCGACTTGCTCATGGCATAGGGGCCGCCACCGGCAAACGGCATGCGTTCGGCATTGGTGCTGCCGATATTGATGATGCGCCCGCCTTGACCCATATGCCGGGCTGCAGCCTGAGTGGCAACGAAGACGCTGCGCACGTTGACGGCCAGGGTGCGGTCGAAGTCGTCGAGGTCGAATTCCAGCAGCGGCGCGACAGCCAGCACTCCGGCGTTGTTGACCAGGATGTCCAGCCGGCCGAACGCCGCCACGGTGTTTTCCACCGCGGACTGCACGGCACTGGCATCAGCGCTGTCAGCCTGGATGGCCAGGGCCTTGCCACCGCTGGCGACGATGCTTTCCTGCAGGGCTTGGGCCTGGGCCGTGGCGCTGACGTAGGTGAAGGCGACACTGGCACCTTCAGCGGCCAGGCGTTTGACGATGGCTGCGCCGATACCGCGCGATCCGCCCTGGACCAGAGCTACTTTGCCGTTGAGGCGAGTTTGAGTCGACATGCTGTGCTCCCGAAAGAACAAGGCCGGATGCCTTGGATGGGGCTCAGTATCGGCGCTGGATTACCCACTGAGTAGCCGGTAATCGCTATAGTCTGTGTAAACCAGAAGTATGGAATCGCGCCTGTGGAAACCTTCAGCAGCATCGAGTGCTTCGTGCGTAGCGCAGAAGTCGGCAGTTTCGCCGAGGCGGCCCGGCGCCTGAGCCTGACGCCTGCGGCGGTGGGCAAGAACGTTGCCCGGCTGGAGGCGCGTCTGGGGGTGCGCTTGTTTCAGCGCAGCACCCGGCGATTGACGCTGACCGAAGCGGGTCAGCGTTTTCTCGGCGAAGTGGCCAGCAGCTTCCAGACCATCCAGCATGCCGTGGCCAACCTCGCCAGCGCCGAAGGGCAGCCGGCCGGCACCTTGAAGGTGAGCATGGGCACCGTTTTCGGGCGCTTGTACATCGTGCCGTTGCTGGCCGAGTTCCTGCAGCGCTATCCGGCCATCAGTCCGGACTGGCATTTTGATAATCGTCAGGTCGACCTGATTGGTCAGGGGTTCGATGCGGCGATCGGCGGTGGTTTTGATCTGCCCCAGGGCGTTGTCGCTCGCAAACTGACCCCGGCGCACCGGATTCTGGTGGCAGCCCCGGCGTTTCTTGAACGTCACCCACTGATCCAGCAGCCGGCCGATCTGCAGACGCTGGACGGTATTTTGATTCGTTCACCGCAAACCGGACGGGTGCGCAACTGGCCGTTGACCAATCGCCAGCAAGAACAGACACCGCTGAACATTCGCCTGCGCATGACCATGAGCGACTCGGAAGCCGCCTGTGCGGTGGCGCAGCAGGGGCTGGGGGTGGCGCTGGTGAGCATGCCGTTTGCCGTGCCTTACCTGCAGGCGGGAAGTCTGCTGCGGGTGTTGCCGGACTGGTATGTGGATGATGGCAACATTTCTTTGTACTACGCCGAGCACAAACTGTTGCCGGGCAAGACGCGGGCGTTTGTCGATTTCATCATCGAGCAGTTTGCCGCTCAGGGCTTGGCGCAGCGGTTCAGTGCGGTGCTTTGATTTGATTGGAAGTATCGCGGGGCAAGCCCGCTCCCACAGGGGAAACCAAAGCCGGTGGGAGCGGGCTTGCCCCGCGATGCTTTCAGCTGACTTCAATCACCACAAAGCTCTGGTGCTTGGCACCCAGGTCCAGGCTGACTTCATCATCTTCCCCTTTACCCAGCAAACGCTGGCCCAACGGTGAGCGCGGGGTAATCACCGTCACCAGCTGTTCCCCCTGGCCAATCTTCAATCCCGCGCCTTCAGGCCCGAGAAACAGGCGCTGGCAGCTGCCGTTCTCTGCTTCCAGGGTCACCAGGTTGCTGATTTGAATGCCGCGGGCCGGGTCGTAATCGCGAAGTAGCAGTTGCTGGAACGCCGCCCGTGCCTGGCGGATTTCTTCCATGCGCCGGGCTTGCCCGGTTGCCAGATAGGAGGCCTCCAGCCCCAGCGTGTCGTACTTGTTTTCGGCGATGTTCTCTTCGGCGGTAGCCGCTTCATAAGCGGTTTGCGCTGCGCGCTGGGCCACGTCGAGGTCGAAGCTCAAGGTATCGATGATGCGTTGCAGCAGGTCGGCTTTGTTCATGGCGTCAGTTACAGAATTCCAGGACGAGGGCGCGGCTCTTCTCGGTCGGCGCGGTGCGGTTCTGTTGCAACCAGAACTGACACTTGGGGTTGGACAGATTTCGCACGCTGCCTTCGGCCTGCTCCTCGGCCTGCTGCAGTTCCTGTTTGTGCAGGATCTGTTTGTACTGCTCGAACATCTGACTCTGTTGTTCCGCTGCGGCGCCAGGGCCTGGCGTAGCGGCTGACGGAATCACCACCTGGCTCACGGGCTGCACTGTTTCGGGTAACAGGCGCCAAGCCAGCCACAGGCTCAAGGCAATGGCAACGGCACCCAGCCACAAGCCCAGGGCGATGCACAGGGTCAATTGCACAGGCTTGAAGGTGATGCTCGGTTCGTCAGGGCGGGGCATGATGGCCTCCTGGCCAGGTCAGGGACGTTCATTGTCGCACGGTGCAACGGGTTTTTTTCGCGACACGCTTTTGTCTGCGATGATTTACCCGGACAATCGGCGCTTTTTCCAAGGGGCCAGCGATGAAAGCGGACTGGGACATCTTCTGTTGCGTCGTCGATAACTACGGCGATATCGGCGTGACCTGGCGTCTGGCCCGGCAACTGGTCGCCGAGCAGGGGCTGGCGGTGCGCCTGTGGGTGGATGACCTCAGCGCCTTCGCCCGCATCTGCCCCGAGGCTGACGCCCAGGCCCCGCGCCAATGGCAGCAGGGCGTGGAAGTCTGTCATTGGCTGGCAGACTGGCAGCCAACGCCAGTCGCCGACGTGGTCATCGGCGCGTTTGCCTGTCAGTTGCCAGCGGCTTATGTGCAGGCAATGCTCGATTGCCCGCGTCCGCCATTGTGGCTGAACCTGGAATACCTCAGCGCCGAAGGCTGGGTCGAAGGTTGCCATGGTTTGCCTTCACCGCAACCCAATGGCCTGCGCAAAGTGTTTTTCTTTCCGGGCTTTACCGCTAAAACCGGTGGTCTGCTGCGCGAGGGCACACTGCTGGCGCGGCGCGCGGCGTTCGAACAAGACCCGGCTGCCCGTCAGGCATTTCTTCAACGCCTGGGCGTGACTCCGGCCAGCGGCGCCCGCCTGATCTCACTGTTCGCCTACGAGAACGCGAGCCTGGCCAGCTGGCTGGATGCGCTGGCCGCCGACAGCCGTGACAACCATCTGCTGGTGCCCGAGGGGCGGATTCTGGGGAATGTGCAGGCCTGGCTGGGCGACGGCGACTCGCAGGCCGGCAAGCTGGCCAGGCGTGGCGCGCTGACCGTGCAGATCCTGCCTTTTGTTAGCCAGGATGACTACGATCAGCTGCTGTGGAGTTGCGACTTCAATGCCGTGCGCGGTGAAGACTCGTTCGTTCGCGCGCAATGGGCAGGGCGCCCGTTGCTCTGGCATATCTATGTCCAGGAGGAGTACGCCCACTGGGAAAAACTTGAAGCGTTCCTCGACCACTACGTCGAGGGATTGTCGCCGTCGGCCAAGGCGGCGCTGGTCGATTTGTGGCGTGCCTGGAACATGGATCGCGACATGGCGCAGGCCTGGCAACAGGTGCTCGAACACTGGAGCGAACTCGATCGGCACGCCCGCCGCTGGAGCGCCGTGCAGGCCGCTCAGCCGGACCTTGCCACGGCGCTGGTGAAGTTTTACCTAAATTGGCTATGATATGCGGCCTCGATTTTTGTAAATCCATCCAAATTCGGATATCTCGCAATGAAAACTGGTAAAGAACTGAAACCCGGTACCGTACTGCGGATCGACAACGACCCGTGGCTGGTTCAGAAAGCTGAATTCACCAAGTCGGGCCGTAACAGCGCGATCATGAAGACCAAGCTGAAGAACCTGCTGACCGGCTACAAGACCGAAACCGTTTACTCGGCTGACGACAAGCTGGACGACGTGATCCTGGATCGCAAAGAAGCGACCCTGTCGTTCATCAACGGTGACACCTACACCTTCATGGACACCAGCGACTACACCATGTACGAGCTGAACGCCGAAGACATCGAGGCCGTTCTGCCGTTCATCGAAGAAGGCATGGAAGACGTCTGCGAAGCTGTGTTCTTCGAAGAGCGCCTGGTTTCGGTTGAGCTGCCAACCACCATCGTGCGTCAGGTTGACTACACCGAAGGCTCCGCGCGCGGCGACACTTCGGGCAAGGTCATGAAGCCTGCCAAACTGAAGAACGGCACCGAGCTGAGCGTTGCTGACTTCATCGAGATCGGTGACTGGATCGAGATCGATACCCGCGAAGGTGGCTCCTACAAGGGCCGCGCCAAGGTTTAAACCTGGCGTTTGCGCGTATACGAAAAACCCGGCCTTGGCCGGGTTTTTTTATGCCTGGGATTTACCCTCAGACGCTGACGTGCAGGCGCACATCAACGTTGCCGCGGGTAGCGTTGGAGTAAGGGCAGACCTGGTGGGCTGCGTCTACCAGCGCTTGCGCCTCGGCTTGTTGCAGGCCCGGCAGGTCGATATTCAGGTCGATATCCAGACCAAAACCACCAGGGATCTGGCCGATGCCGACTTTGGCGGTGATCGAGCTGTCGGCAGGCAGCGCTTTTTTCTGCTGGCCGGCAACGAACTTCAGGGCGCCGATGAAGCAGGCCGAGTAGCCGGCGGCGAACATTTGCTCAGGGTTGGTGCCGTCACCACCCGCGCCACCCAGTTCCTTGGGAGTGCTCAGCTTGACTTCGAGTTTGCCATCGCTGGAACGCGAGCTGCCGTCGCGACCGCCGGTGGATTTGGCTTCGGCAATGTACAGAGGAGTGACCTTTTGCATCTTGAGCCTCGCTTGTGAATTGCGCCGCGGCGCTGAGTGGGTACGGGAATTAACTTATCGCGCAATTATTTTGCGCGCAAGATAAATTTCGACCTGTCTACAAACGGTCATTCACAGCATAGCCGTCAGAGGTTTTTTTGCAGGTTGGCGCGCAATTCCAGGAGGTCGGCCTGCAGCTGTTGCAGGCGCTCAAGGTTTTCGCCGCTGGCGGCCAGGATGCACTGAGGGATATCTTTGGCCCGCAGTTGCAGGGCGCGGCCCTGTTCGCTCAAGTGCACCAGGACCACCCGTTCGTCTTCTCGGCTGCGGGTGCGCTTGAGCAGGCCTTCAGCTTCCAGGCGCTTGAGCAACGGGGTGAGAGAACCCGGATCGGTCAGCAGATGCTGACTGATTTCACCGACGGTCAGGCCATCCTGTTCCCACAGCACCAACATCGCCAGGTACTGTGGATAAGTCAGCCCGAGCTGCTGCAGCAGCGGTTTGTAGACTTTGGTCATCAGCAGCGAAGTTGAATACAGGGCGAAGCACACCTGGTTATCCAGGAGCAGTTCGTCGCAAGGAGCAGGCGCTTTCGAGTTGGCGTTCATGCTCATCCTTTATTGGTTAAGTCGTATGAATTTAGCACGCTGTTGATTAGCGCGCTGATTACCAGCGTAGCTCGCTTTGCAGGGCCAGATCCCAGGGCGGCACGGGGCTGAAGCGGCTCTTGAGGAATTCGAGCAGCAAACGGCTGCGAGAGTTCGTTTCATGTTCCAGGCGCAAGGCATAAATGCCGCTGGATTCGGCAGCCGGCAGACCGTTTTCGCAGAACAGCGGCAACAGTTCACCGCGCAGCAGGTATTCGCTGATCAGCCAGGTCGGCAAGTGGGCGATGCCCAGGCCCGCCAGTGCACCGAACAACAGGGTCTCGGCATTGTTGGCGCTCATGCGCATGCGTGTAGGACGATACAGGCGCAATTGGCCGTCGACGGCAAAGCGCCAGGCGAACGGCGGGGCCAGGCCGTCCCAGTCCAGGCCGTCGTGCTCGGGCAGTTCCACGGGGCTGGCGGGAACCCCGCGAGCCGCCAGGTAAGCCGGGCTGGCGCAGGCAATACGCACCATGTAGGCCAAGGGCGTGGCCACCAGACGGGTATCGGCCAAGGGACCTGCGCGCAGCACCAGATCGACTTCGCCCAGATGCGAGCCGTGCAGGTCGACAAAGCTGTCGATCAGGCGCAGTTGCACATCGAGCCCGGGGTAGGCCACCAGAAAGTCGGCGATGGCCGGAGCCAGATGGCGGCGGCCGAACGCTGCCGGCGCGTCGATGCGGATCAGGCCCTCCGGGGCATTGCTCAACGACACCGCCTCGGCGCGCGCCAGGCGCAGTTCTTCGACAATGCGCCGGGCCCGTTCGGCAAAGGCGTTGCCTGCCGGTGTCGGGCGCACGGCGTGGGTGCTGCGCACGAACAGACGGCTGCCGACAGCACTTTCCAGGGTATCGATGCGCCGAGCGACGGCGGATGGGGTCAGTGGGTGGCGTCGGGCGGTGGCGGAAAAGCTACCGGTCTCCAGCACATCCAGAAACAGACTGAGTTGTTCGGTGAGGGTGTCCGGGTTCATTTTGCAGGGCCTGCTTTTGCGTAATCAGCAAAGCCATTGTGCGTTGCTATGCGTTTCCCCGCTAGCATCGGCTCGGTAGCATGCAGCGATTGGAATTCTTGAGAGACGGCAATGATCGAGTGGGCAATGTACATAGCGCTGGGCGCTGCACTGGGGACGGTCGGTGGGCTGTTCGGCATTGGCGGCGGGCTGATCGCGATTCCGGCGCTCGGTGTGCTGTTCGGTCTTGACCAGCAACTGGCGCAGGGCACCGCTCTGGTGATGGTGGTACCCAACGTATTGCTGGCACTGTGGCGCTATCACCAACGCAACCGCATCGAGCTGCAGCATGCTGTGCCGCTGGCGGCCGCCAGTTTTGTCTTTGCCTGGCTTGGTTCGATCTGGGCCGTGGGAATCGATGCGCAGTCCATGCGTTTTGGCTTTGTCGTGTTTCTGGTGGCGTTGGCGGCCTGGAACCTGGCGCGCATGTTCATGCGTAAGGCCGAGCCAAGCAGTGAGCTACGTCATCCCTGGCCATGGCTCGGAGTGCTGGGCGGCGGTGCTGGTGTGCTTGGCGGTTTGTTTGGGGTTGGCGGCGCGGTGGTGGCCACGCCAGTGCTGACCAGTGTCTTCGGCACCACCCAGGTGGTTGCCCAAGGGCTGTCGCTGGCCTTGGCTGCACCTAGTACCGCAGTGACATTGCTGACCTACGGCATTCACCAGCATGTGCAGTGGAGCATGGGCATTCCGCTGGCAGTGGGTGGCCTGCTAAGTATCAGTTGGGGCGTGAAACTGGCTCACGCCTTGCCGGAAAAAGTCCTGCGCTCGCTGTTCTGTGGCTTTCTCGTAGTCTGTGCGGTAATGCTCGCCTTCAAGATCTGAAGCCTTCGCTGATGTAGTCGGCCATGCAGTCAGTCATTTGTGACTGGCTGCTGTTATTGCGTAGCAGCATGATGCTGGCGGTCGGTAATTCGGGCAGGCCTTCGGCTGCGCCGATCACCCTCAGATCGCTGGTGATCAGGCTCTGCAACTGGGCGGTGACCGCCAGACCGGCACTGACCACCGCCATGATCGCCGGGGTGCTGGCACTGGTGTAGGCGATCCGGTATTCCTTGTCGATCGCATCCAGGGCATTGCAAGCCCAGGTCCGGCAACAGCAATCGGTGTTGAACACGGCCAGCGGCAGTGGATTGTGTTCGTGTGGGCAGAACCCCTGGGCCTGCACCCAGACGGCGCGCTCGCGGCGCAGCAACTGGCCGACTTCATGGCCGGGCTCGCAGGTGATGATGGTCATGTCCAGATCCTGGCGTTGCATCAGCTGACGCGAACTTTCGCAGTGCACTTCGACCTGAATCAGCGGGTAGGCCTGGGCAAAGCTGGAGAGAATGCCGGGCAGAAAGCGCATGGCGTAGTCATCCGGGGTGCCGATCCGCACCATGCCGACCATGTGCGGCATGCGCAGGGTGTTGAACACCTCGCCATGCAATTTGAGAATGCGCTTGGCGTAGCCGAGCAAAACCTGGCCTTCGGCGGTCAGGCGCACCTGACGGCCGTCACGCTCGAACAGCTGGCGCTGGATGATGTCCTCTTCCAGGCGTTTCATCTGCATGCTCACCGCCGACTGGGTACGGTTGACCACTTCACCGGCACGGGTGAAACCGCCGTACTCGGCGATGGCGACGAAGGTGCGCAAGACGTCTGAGTCGATACTCTGGTACTGGGACATGGCATCAATCCCCTAGATGTATGACATAAGAAACATTCGTTGGATTGATCTTAGGCCCGCGCTGACACTGTCGTCATCCCACACGGAGGGCAAGACGATGAAAGGTCAGAAATCGCTGGACCTGATGTATCCCCAGCCGCACCACGGCGGGTTCTCCCATCTGCTCCACAACGCTATCGGGCAATTGGCGCGCTGGCGGCAACTGCATCATCAGCGCATGGAACTGGCGCGCTTGAGTGATGCGGCGCTGCACGACATCGGTATGAGTCGTGTCGATGTCTTGCAGGAAGTGGAGCGGCCATTCTGGGATGACCCACTGAAAAAATGAGTCGCGCCATGACGGTGTCGCTACTACCTTAAGTGGGCTTGTTCTGCAGGAGCCGGGCATGCCCACCACTCAATCCTTTTCCATGCTGCAGGCGCGCCGCCTGGTACTGTCAGCCCAGGGGTTCGCCGCGCGGGCGCCTCGCTCGCCAGTGACTGCCGCCCATCTGCAACGGGTGTTCGAGCGCCTTGGCGTGGTGCAGATCGATTCGGTCAATGCCCTGGTGCGCTCGCACTACCTGCCGTTGTTTTCCCGCCTGGGCAGTTATCCACAAGCGCTGCTCGACCAGATCGCCTGGGGCCGCAGCCGTCAGCGCAAACTTTTCGAATACTGGGGGCATGAGGCCTCGTTGCTGCCGCTGGAGCTCTATCCCTTGTTGCGTTGGCGCATGGACCGTGCGCGGCAGGGGCAGGGGATCTATCAACAACTGGCGCGGTTTGGCCGCGAACAGCAGCCGACCATTGCCCGCGTACTTGCCGCCGTCACCGCCCAGGGCGCTCTGGGCGCGGGCAGCCTGTCGACTCGCGAAGTGCGCGCCGGCCCCTGGTGGGACTGGAGCGCGGAAAAACATGCGCTGGAATGGCTGTTTGCTGCAGGTTTGGTAACAGTGGCCGGGCGACGTGGCTTCGAGCGTTTGTACGATTTGTCTGAACGGGTTTTGCCGGCTGCAGTGTTGCAACAGCCGTTGCTCGACGAAGCCCAGGCGCAGCGCGGGCTTGTGTTGCAGGCAGCTTCTGCCTTGGGCGTGGCCACCGAGAAGGACCTGCGCGATTACTGGCGGTTGAGTCCGGCCGACAGCCGTGCGCGGCTGGCCGAGTTGCTCGAAGAGGGGCAGTTGCAAGCCTGTACGGTGCAAGGCTGCTCGCAACCGGCCTATTGCCTGGGCAGTGTGCGGCTGCCGCGCAAGGTCGCCGCCAGTGCGTTGCTGTCGCCCTTTGATTCGCTGGTCTGGGAGCGCGAGCGTACGGAGCGCTTGTTTGATTTCCGCTATCGCCTAGAGATTTACACCCCGGCGCACAAACGCGTCTACGGCTATTACGTACTGCCGTTCCTGTACAACGAGCGGATTGCCGCGCGGGTCGATCTGCGTGCCGAGCGGGCCAGTGATCGTCTCGCGGTGCATGCCGTGCATGAACAGGCCCTGGGCCTGGATGAGGCCGGGATGCAGGCCTTGGCCGACAGTCTGTGGCGCATGGCCGGCTGGCTCGGCTTGAGTCAGGTGCAGCTCAACTGTCCACGGGCCAGCGCTGCGCGATTGCGCCCGGCGCTGGCCCGCAGCGTTGTCAGCGGCGGACTTGCTTGAGGGTTTCGGCGATCAGGAAGGCCAGCTCCAGCGACTGGTCGGCGTTCATCCGCGGGTCACAGTGGGTGTGGTAGCGGTCGGACAGGGCGTCTTCGGTGATCGGCCGGGCGCCGCCGATGCATTCGGTGACATTCTGTCCGGTCATTTCGATGTGAATACCGCCGGCATGGCTGCCTTCGGCCTGGTGCACCTGGAAGAACTGTTTGACCTCGCTGAGGATCTGCGCGAAGTCGCGGGTCTTGTAGCCGCTGCTGGCCTTGATGGTGTTGCCGTGCATCGGGTCGGAACTCCACAGCACCTTGCGGCCTTCGCGTTCGACGCTACGGATCAGCGCGGGCAGGTGCTCGCCGACCTTGTTGGCGCCCATGCGCACGATCAGGTTGAGGCGGCCGGGATCGTTATCCGGGTTGAGCACATCGATCAGGCGGATCAGTTCTTCGGTGTTCATACTCGGGCCGACCTTGACCCCGATCGGGTTGTTCACCCCGCGCAGGAATTCCACATGCGCACCGTCGAGCTGACGGGTGCGGTCGCCGATCCAGAGCATATGGGCCGAACAGTCGTAGTAGTCGTTGGTCAGGCTGTCGCGGCGCACGAAGGCTTCTTCGTAGTTCAGCAGCAACGCTTCGTGCGCGGTGAAGAAGCTGGTTTCACGCAATTGCGGTGAGCTGTCCATGCCACAGGCACGCATGAAGGCCAGGGTTTCGTCGATGCGGTCGGCCAGCTGGCTGTACTTTTCCGCCAGCGCCGAGTTGGCGATGAAGTCCAGGTTCCACTTGTGCACCTGGTGCAGGTCGGCAAAACCACCCTGGGCGAAGGCGCGCAGCAGGTTGAGGCTGGCGGTGGACTGGTGATAGGCCTGGAGCAGGCGCTCGGGGTCGGGTACCCGGCTCTTTTCGTCGAAGCCGATGCCGTTGACGATGTCGCCGCGGTAAGCCGGCAGGGTTACTCCGTCGATGGTTTCGTCACCCGCCGAGCGCGGCTTGGCAAACTGCCCGGCCATGCGCCCGACCTTGACCACCGGACAGCCGGCGGCAAAGGTCATGACGATCGCCATCTGCAGCAGTACCTTGAAGGTGTCGCGAATCTTCGCCGCGGAAAACTCGGCGAAACTTTCCGCGCAGTCGCCACCTTGCAGGAGAAATGCCCGGCCCTGGGTGACTTCGGCGAACTGCCGGCGCAGCTCGCGGGCTTCGCCGGCAAAGACTAGCGGCGGGTAGCTGGCCAGGGTCTGTTCGACCTTGAGCAGGTGCGCCGCATCGGGGTAGGTCGGTTGTTGCTGGATCGGCAAGGCGCGCCAGCTGTCAGGACTCCAGGGTTGGTTCATCACGGGCTCGGTCAGGTCGGAAATGGGCTGTCTGCCATGTTAACAGTTGCCGCACGCCTTGTTGCACTGGCGCCATTGACGGACAATGGCGGTTTTTGCTTGGGGCAGCGGCGTAAGCCGGGAGACAGCATGACAGTGGAACGGGTAGAGCGGGTGCTGGCCCAGGTGCAGGACCAATACGGCACCATCAGCGTGCTGGAAGTCGAAGACTATCGCTTTCTCGAGTTCGGCGAGGCGATCGAGCAGAGCTGTGTGTTCACTGCCGATCCGAGCTGGCTGGAGTATGACTATACCCGCGCCATGCTGGTGGCTGCACTGTGCCACGCGGAGCCCGAGAGTGCCTTGTTCCTCGGTCTGGGGGCCGGAACCCTGACCCAGGCCTGCCTGAAGTTCCTGCCGCTGGAAGACGTCGAAGCCATCGAGCTGCGCCCGGATGTGCCGCGTCTGGCCATCGAATACCTGGGGCTGGATGACGATCCGCGTCTGTATATCCGCATCGGCGATGCGATGGAGTTGCTCGACAGCGCCGAACCCGCCGACCTGATCTTCGTCGATCTGTACACCGATCACGGTCCGGGTGTTGCCCACCTGGCCTGGCGTTTTCTCGAAGACTGCCAGAAGCGCCTCAACCCCGGTGGCTGGCTGGTGATCAACCAGTGGGCCGGCGATGACGGCAAGCCGTTGGGCGCGGCGTTGTTGCGCGGCCTGTACCATCGCCACTACTGGGAACTGCCGGTCAAGGAGGGCAATGTGATCATCATGGTGCCGGCCGACCTTGACCAGGAACTGGATATGGACGGGCTCAATGCCCGGGCAGAGGCGCTGGCGCCGCGTTTGGGTTACTCTTTGCAGCCGTTGATCGGAGCCATTCGCCCGGCCACCTGAGCCGCGCGCTAGAGCGGGCGCAAGAAAAACGATTCAGCCGCCTGCAACTTGCCTGTACCAGACCCGTCGTCACGTGGCCTGGCGCAGGCGTGTTGGAATAAAAAAATCTCCCGTGATTGGCTAAATCAGGTATAGTACGCGCCGGTCTTTTACCGGACCTCGTTTAGGTAGTGCAATTCCCCGAAGCCAGCTTCGGCTGCGCGTCCGCCCCGCGGACTCTCCTTGACGTTCCTATTTTTCTTCAATCGTTTTCGCAAATCCCCGCCGACAAAGCTGCCAGGGTGACCTTCGGGTCTTACAAGGCATGCGCAGCTTTGGAGCATGGGTCTTTGCGGATGCACTTAGAGGCAGACCCATGACCCAGGAAACCGGCGGCTTCGCCGCTCTCGATCTTCATCCGAGCATTGTTGCTGCAGTATTGGCTACCGGCTACGAAGAGCCATCCGCCATTCAGCAGCAATCGATCCCGATTATTCTCGCCGGTCACGACATGATCGGTCAGGCGCAGACAGGTACCGGTAAAACCGCTGCCTTCGCACTGCCTATCCTGAACCGCATCGACCCGAGCAAGCGCGAGCCGCAAGCCCTGATCCTGGCGCCAACCCGTGAGTTGGCGCTGCAAGTAGCTACCGCTTTTGAAACCTACGCCAAGCAGATGCCGGGCGTTACCGTGGTGGCCGTATATGGTGGTGCCCCAATGGGCCCACAATTGAAAGCAATCCGCAACGGCGCGCAAATCGTCGTCGCTACCCCTGGCCGTCTGTGCGACCACCTGCGCCGCGACGAGAAAGTCCTGGCAACCGTCAACCACCTGGTGCTCGACGAAGCCGACGAAATGCTCAAGCTGGGCTTCATGGACGACCTCGAAGTGATCTTCAAGGCCATGCCGGAAAGCCGTCAGACCGTGCTGTTCTCGGCGACCCTGCCAGCTTCGATCCGCGCCATTGCCGAACGTCACCTGCGTGACCCGAAGCACGTCAAGATCCAGAGCAAGACCCAGACTGTAACCGCGATCGAACAAGCTCACCTGATGGTCCACGCCGACCAGAAGGTTTCCGCTGTCCTGCGTTTGCTGGAAGTGGAAGAGTTCGACGCACTGATCGCTTTCGTGCGTACCAAGCAAGCTACCCTGGACCTGGCCAGCGCCCTGGAAGCCAAAGGCTACAAAGCCGCTGCGCTGAACGGTGACATTGCCCAGAACCAGCGTGAGCGCGTCATCGACTCGCTCAAGGATGGCCGTCTGGACATCGTCGTCGCTACCGACGTCGCTGCCCGTGGTCTGGACGTGCCGCGCATCACTCACGTGTTCAACGTTGACATGCCGTACGACCCGGAGTCCTACGTTCACCGTATCGGCCGTACCGGCCGTGCCGGTCGCGAAGGTCGTGCGCTGCTGCTGGTTACCCCGCGTGAGCGTCGCATGCTGCAGGTGATCGAGCGTGTTACCGGTCAGAAGGTTGCCGAAGTTCGTCTGCCTAACGCCCAGGCCGTTCTCGATGCGCGCATCAAGAAGCTGACCAACAGCCTGGCGCCGCTGGTTGCTGATGCCGAATCGACCCACGGCGATCTGCTCGATCGTCTGACCGCCGACATCGGTTGCAGCCCGCGTGCCCTGGCCGCAGCCCTGCTGCGCAAGGCTACCAACGCTCAGGCGCTGACTCTGGAAGCTGTCGAGAAAGAGCAGCCGCTGGTTCCGACCTACACCCCGCGTGAGCGCACTGGCGAGCGTCCAGAGCGTGGCGAGCGTGAGCGTCGTGCGCCAATGCCGCTGGGCGAAGGTCGTGCCCGCTGCCGTACCGCGCTGGGTGCGCGTGACGGTATCGCTGCCAAGAACCTGCTCGGCGCCATCCTTAACGAAGGCGGCCTGGCCCGCGAAGCAATCGGCCGCATCCAGGTGCGCGACAGCTTCAGCCTGGTCGAGCTGCCGGAAGAAGGTCTGGAGCGTCTGCTGGCCAAGCTCAAGGACACCCGCGTTGCCGGTAAGCAGCTGAAGCTGCGCCGCTACCGCGAAGACTGATCCGCGAGCAATAAAAAAAATCCCCGACTGAGTCGGGGATTTTTTTTGTCCGTAGGAGCGGATTCATCCGCGATGGCCTGCACAGCAGGCCTATTTAGGGCCGCGCTGCGCCCCTTCGCGGATAAATCCGCTCCTACAGGCCTAGTCGAACCGGTAGATGTCCATGCCCAAGGCCCCCAGGGTGAAGCCCTGATGGACGATCCCGAACCGCTCACCGGCACCGCGGGCAAAATACAACGGCAACAGATGCTCATCGCTCGGATGGCTGCGCACGGCAAACGGCGCCTGGTGCCGGTAATCATGCAGGGCCGGCGTATCATCTGCCTGCAGTTTCTCGATCATCCAGTTACGAAACGCCAAAGCCCAGGGTTCGATGCTTTCCGGGCCGGCGCGCCAGTCCAGTTCGCCGAGGTTGTGGGTGATGCTTCCCGAGCCGATCAACAGGATGTTTTGTTCACGCAAGCTGGCAAGCGCAGCGCCTACCAATTCCTGTAGTTTCGGGCCGAGCTGGGTCGGCAGGGAAACCTGTACCACCGGAATATCCGCTTTGGGGTACATCAGCGACAGTGGCACCCAGGTGCCGTGGTCAAAGGGCCGCTGTGAGTCGAGGCGGGCCGGCATACCGGCGGCGCAAAGCAATTCACTCACGTGCTGAGCCAGGGCGGGATCGCCCGGAGCGGGGTACTGCACGGCATACAGCGCAGCGGGGAAGCCGCCGAAGTCATGCCAGGTGTCTGGCTGAGGGCTACTGGATACCAGCAGTTCACGGCTTTCCCAGTGCGCTGATACCACCACAATGGCTTTCGGTCGCTCCAGCTCTGCGGCCAGGCGCTTCAATGCCGGGCCACTGGCGCCCGGTTCCAGGGCGAGCATGGGAGAGCCGTGAGAAATAAACAGGCTGGGCAGCATAAGGGCGTTCCTGACGTTTAAGATGGGCCCATCTTCAGGCAGAACATTGATCTAAATCTAATATAAGTTTTCGCAGTATTTGATCGAAATTATCGAGGTGAGCCATGCAGGCAGAGTTTTGGCATTCACGCTGGAATAGCAATCAGATCGGCTTTCATCAGTCCCGGGTCAACGCCTACCTCCAGCAGCACTGGCCGGCGCTGGGTGTGCCGGCGGGCACGCGGGTGCTTGTGCCGTTGTGCGGCAAGAGCCTGGACATGCTCTGGTTGGCAGGGCAGGGGCTGCAGGTGCTGGGTGTCGAGTTGTCGGAGCGGGCTGTGGAGGACTTCTTCACTGAACATCAGTTGCAGCCGCAAGTGACACAGGACGGTGTATTCAAGGTTTTCCGCTGCGAGGATGTCGAGATCCGCTGTGGTGATTTCTTCGCCTTGATGGCTGCGGATGTCAGCGGTTGCAGCGCATTGTATGACCGCGCTGCAGTCATCGCTTTGCCTGAGGAGATGCGCAAGCGCTATGTCGCGCATCTGCAGACGATATTGCCTGCTTCGGCCAAAGGCTTGTTGATCACCCTGGATTACGATCAATCGCAAATCGACGGGCCGCCGTTTGCCGTTACTGATGAGGAAGTGCAAGCACTATTCGCCGCCTGGCACCCGCTTGAGCTGGCAGCGCACGATGTGCTGGAGGACAGTCCGAAGTTTCAGCAGGCCGGTGCCAGTCATCTGCTGGAGCGGGTCTATCGGCTGTCGCGCTGAAATGAAAAGGGCGACCCTGAGGTCGCCCTTTTTTCTTGCATCGTCCCTTAGCCGCGACGGCGCAGGGCTTCGATACGATCTTCCAGCGGTGGGTGGCTCATCAGCAGGCCAGCCAGGCCCTGCTTGAGGCCGCCGTTGATGCCGAAGGCGTTCAGGGTGTCAGGCATGTGCACTGGCACGCCTTGTTCCGAACGCAGGCGCTGCAGGGCGCCGATCATCGCACTGGTACCGGCCAGGCGGGCACCGGCTTCGTCGGCGCGGTACTCGCGTTTACGCGAGAACCACATGACGATCATGCTGGCCAGGATGCCCAGCACCAGTTCGGCAACGATGGTCGCGATGTAGTAGGCGATGCCCTGGCCTTCTTCGTTCTTGAAAATCACCTTGTCGACAAAGTTGCCGATGATACGGGCGAAGAACATCACGAAGGTGTTGACCACACCCTGGACCAGGGCGAGGGTAACCATGTCGCCGTTGGCGACGTGGCCGATCTCGTGGGCCAGTACTGCACGTACTTCATCAGGCGAGAAACGCTCCAGCAGGCCCTGGCTTACCGCAACCAGTGCATCGTTGCGGTTCCAGCCGGTGGCGAAGGCGTTGGCCTCGTAGGCCGGGAAGATGCCCACTTCCGGCATCTTGATGCCGGCTTCGCGGGACAGCTCTTCAACGGTCTGCAGCAGCCACTGCTCGTGGCGGGTGCGCGGCTGGCTGATGATCTGCGTGCCGGTGCTCATTTTCGCCATCCACTTGGAGATGAACAGCGAAATCAGCGAACCGGCAAAGCCGAACACGGCGCAGAAAACCAGCAGCTGGTCGAGCTTGAGGTCAACCCCGTTTGCCGCCATGAACCCATTGAAGCCGAACAGGCTCAGGGTAATGCTGGCAATCAGCACAACCGCAAGGTTGGTGGCTACAAACAGTAAGATGCGCATCATGGTTGTTACGTTCTCCTGACGGATAAAAATGTCACGTATGCGGGGGTATATAAGGTGCAGGCTCCAGCGATTCAACCGGGCGACTATTTCAAACTGTGTACTTCTCTGTATTACAGCCGAATTCCATCATCCCGCACGCCAGAGCGCCAAGGCTTACAGAGAGGGAAATTATTCTGTAGGGCCTGCGCCGGGAGTGGCGCAGGTCTTGGCAAACGCCTGTAGGTTACTGCTGATAGGTCTTCAGGAAGTTTCCGATACGGCCGATGGCCTGTTCCAGGTCGTCGACCCGTGGCAGGGTCACCACGCGGAAGTGATCCGGCCACGGCCAGTTGAAGGCGGTGCCCTGAACGATCAGCAGTTTTTCCGAGAGCAGCAGGTCGAGCACGAACTTCTCATCGTTGAGGATCGGGCAGACCTTCGGGTCGATCCGCGGGAAGGCGTAAAGCGCGCCCATGGGTTTGACGCAGCTGACACCGGGAATGTCGTTGAGCAGCTCCCAGGTACGGTTGCGCTGTTCAAGCAGGCGCCCGGGTGGCAGGACCAGGTCATTGATGCTCTGGTAGCCGCCCAGGGCGGTCTGGATGGCATGCTGGCTCGGTACGTTGGCGCACAGGCGCATGTTGGCCAGCATGTCGATGCCTTCGATGTAACTCTGGGCATGGTGCTTGGGCCCGGAAATGATCAGCCAGCCGGAGCGGAAACCCGCCACCCGGTAGGACTTGGACAAACCGTTGAAGGTCAGGCAGAGCAGGTCCGGGGCCAGCGATGCGGTGCTGATGTGCACGGCTTCGTCGTAGAGGATCTTGTCGTAGATCTCGTCGGAGAACACCACCAGGTTGTGCTGGCGCGCCAGCTCCAGCATGCCCAGCAGCAATTCGCGCGAGTACACCGCACCGGTCGGGTTGTTCGGGTTGATGATCACCAGCGCTTTGGTGTTGGGGGTGATCTTGGCCTTGATGTCGTCAAGGTCAGGGAACCAGTCGGCCTGCTCGTCGCACAGGTAGTGCACCGGGTTGCCGCCGGCCAGGCTCACTGCGGCGGTCCACAGCGGGTAGTCCGGGGCCGGAATCAGCACTTCGTCGCCGTTGTTGAGCAGTGCCTGCATCGACATCACGATCAGCTCGGAGACGCCGTTGCCCAAATAGATGTCTTCGATGCCGACACCTTCGATCTGCTTCTGCTGGCAGTACTGCATGACCGCTTTACGCGCGCTGAACAGGCCTTTGGAGTCACTGTAGCCCTGGGCGGTCGGCAGGTTGCGGATCACGTCCTGGAGGATTTCGTCCGGCGCCTCGAAACCAAAGGGCGCCGGGTTGCCGATGTTCAGCTTGAGGATGCGATGGCCTTCCTCTTCCAGACGTTTGGCGTGCTTGAGCACCGGGCCGCGAATGTCATAGCAGACATTGGCGAGCTTGTTCGATTTGCTGACCTGCATGATGTGATCCCGATTAGAAAAGATCGCCGCGCACTGCGCTGTGAAATCGTTTGAAAAGCGTGTAACGCGGGTGCCAGACTGATGCCTGATGAGGCGCAATAATATACGTGCCGACCGCGTTGTGGAAAAGACGCAGCGCGGGGTTTTTAGTCTGCCGAGGCCTGCACATGGAAAAGATAGAGAAAACCCTGGAAGAATGGCGCGCCATGCTCGACCCCGAACAGTACAACGTCTGCCGCCTGAAGGGTACCGAGCGGCCGTTCAGCGGCAAGTACAACAGTACCAGGACCGACGGTGTCTATCACTGTATCTGCTGCAATGCGCCGTTGTTCGATTCGAAGGCCAAGTTCGACTCCGGCTGCGGCTGGCCGAGCTTCTACGAGCCGATCGAAGACAGCGCGATGGTCGAGATTCGCGACACCTCCCACGGCATGATCCGCACCGAAGTCACCTGCGCCCACTGCGATGCCCATCTGGGGCATGTGTTCCCTGACGGTCCGCCGCCGACCGGACTACGCTATTGCATCAACTCGGTCTGCCTGGACCTGGTTCCACGCTAACAGAGGAGAAAAGGTCATGGCCGACGCGCTGCTGAACATTCCCTGCGTCACCCTGGGCGGTGAGCAGAAGGTCCTGGGTGATTTCCAGGGCAAGGTGCTGTTGGTGGTCAATACCGCCAGTCAGTGCGGTTTTACCCCGCAATACAAGGGCCTTGAGCAGCTTTGGCAGCGTTACCGCGAGCGCGGCCTGGTGGTGGTGGGCTTTCCGTGCAACCAGTTCGGCAAGCAGGAGCCGGGTGATGCACGGGAAATCGCCCAGTTCTGTGAAACCAACTTCGGCGTCAGCTTTCCGCTGTTTCGCAAGATCGACGTCAATGGCGACGGCGCCCATCCCTTGTTCGTCGAACTGAAAAAGCGCGCCCCCGGCCTGCTCGGTTCGCAAAAGATCAAATGGAATTTCACCAAATTCCTCGTCGACCCGGCCAGCGGCAAGGTCACCCGCTATGCGCCGAGCACCAAGCCCGAAGCGCTGGCCGCTTCGATCGAGAAGCTGCTCAGGTAGTCGTCAGCGGCACCCAGTGATCGATCAGGCCCAATAGTTCCTCGCGACGGAAGGGCTTGGCCAGGTAGTCGTTCATGCCCGCCGCCCGGCAGCGTTCGCGCTCTTCGGGCATGGCGTTGGCGGTCAGGGCGACGATGGGCAGGTTCGGCCAGTGTCCGCTCTGACGGATTCTGCGGCTGGCCTCGTAGCCGTCCATGACCGGCATGTTGCAATCCATCAGTACCAGATCGAAGGGCGTGCGTTCGAGCTGATCCAGCGCTTCTGCGCCATGCGCGGCGATGCTGACGTCGCAACCGAGCTTGGCCAGCATGCCCTTGGCCACCAACTGGTTCACCGGGTTGTCCTCGACCAGCAGGATATGTGCACGGCGCTGGCTGTGAAGGGCGCCCTGATGTGCGTTGGAATTGATGCTGTCGGAACCGTGCAGCGTGCGCCGCAGGGTCTGGTACAGGGCGTTGCGCGCCAGTGGCCGGGCCTGCTGCTGCAAGGGCGCCAGATGCACGGCCTGTTCACCCGGAAGAAAGTTGCCGTAGGCGGTCACCAGCAGGATCGGCGCCTGTATCTGCGGCCGAAGCGCAAACAGGTTGTCCAGGTCGTCGGTAATCAGCAGGTCTGGGTGGGCGTCACGCAGCTCGTCAGGGTGGTCGTAGCGCCGGTAATCCAGGCCCCAGCCAGGTAGCAGGGTGTGCAAGAGCTCAGCCAGGCCGCTGCCGGCATTGCTCAGCGCGGCGACGCTGCCGTGCAGGCGTTCTGCGGGGACGGCCGGGGAGTGACAGGGCAGGGGCAGCTCGGCGCTGAACTGGCTGCCGAAGCCGGCTTGCGAACTGATACTCAGGTGCCCGTGCATGGCCTCGCAGAGATTGTTGGTCAACGCCAGGCCCAGGCCGGTACCGCCGTATTGGCGGGTAATGCCGGCGCCGGCCTGGATGAACGGCTGGAAGATCCGCACCTGGGCCTCATGGGGGATGCCGATGCCGGTGTCGCAGACATCCAGGCGCACGCCACCGCTGTAGGCACGCAGGCGCACATCGACGCGGCCGAAGCGGGTGAACTTGAGGGCGTTGGACAGCAGGTTGCTGACAATCTGGCGTACGCGAGTAGGGTCGCCAAGGACCATGGCGGGAAACTGCGGGTCGATCAGGCAGGTCAGTTCGACACTCGGCGCGGCGTTCTGTGACAGCAGGTTGGCGGTGTCTTCGACCAAGGCGCCAAGGTCGAACGGGATACGTTCCAGCTCCAGTTGACCGGCGTCGAACTTGGACAGGTCGAGGATATCGTTGAGCAACTCCACCAGCACCTTGCCGGAGTCGTGGGCAATCGACAGCTGCTGGCGCTGCTCGGCATTGAGCGGGCTGTCCAGAGACAGGGCGATCATCCCCAGCAAGCCATTGAGTGGGGTACGGATTTCATGGCTCATGTTGGCCAGAAAGGCTGCCCGTGCCTGGGCCATGTCCAGGGCGCGTCTGCGTGCATCTTCCAGCTCCTGGTTGGATTGGCTCAGGCGCGTGTTGCTGGCCTTGAGCTCAAGGGTGCGAGCCGAGACGACGTCTTCGAGTTCGTTGAGGTATTCGGTCAGGCGGTTTTCGGCATTGCGCCGTTGCTGGATTTCGGTGGCCATGCTGACGAACTGCTGGTTGGCGACTTTCACCAGAACGCCGATCTCATCGTGCTCATGACCGGGCGGGAACGACAGCTTCGACTGCTCCGGTTGGCGCGAGTCGCGATTGGCCAGGGCGCTGATCACCCGCACCAGCGGCTTGGTCAGCATGAAATAGAACAGCGCCAGAAGGATGCCGGTAAGGATCAGGCTGCGCATGAAACCGTTGAGCAGGGTGACTTCGGCACGCTTGAGAAAGCGGCTGCCGAAGGCGAAGGTGTCGACCTCCAGGTACAGGGTGCCGAGGTACTCGTCGGGCATGTGGCCGAGAAACAGCGGGTCCTTGAATTGGCGGCTTTCACCGAACAGGAAGTCGCTGATCAAGCGATAACTGCTTTCTTCCCGGGGTCGCTGCACGTCCGCCAGCACCGTATCGTTGTTGTCGATCAACCATGCGCGGGTGATTGCCGGTGATTGCAGCAAGCCGCCGGTGAGCTCTTGCGCCAGTTCCGAGTCGATGTTGTAAGCGATCCGGGCGGCGGGGTTGTGACTGATTTGCAGCAGTGCCTGCATCTCGCGGTTGATGGAGGCGTCTTCACTGGCATAATCGATACCGATCTGGATGAGACTGAGCAATGTACCCAGGATGAAGCCGACCAGGACCGTCAGCCGGGCTTGCTTGTAGGACAGGCGATTGGTGAACTTGATATCCATGAGTCCCGGGCCAGTTTCACATTCCGTGCGCTGCGCAAGCATAGCCGATCAGCCCCGGCTGCTGGCACGCCCTGTCACACATTCAGCAGTGCCGTTGTCCTTGAATCTATCTTGAGGAACCATTGTGGACTCTCGTTTAAATGCTTTTCTGGAGCGTGCCGAAAGCGTGCTCGCCCGCCTTGAACCATTATTGCCCGCACCACGCTCGCAGATCGACTGGAACCATTGCCTGGCCGCGCGCTGGCAGCGTGATGGCCGCAGCGGCTATCTGCTGCCGCTGCAAGTCAGCCTCGACATGCGTCTGTCGGACCTGATCGGGGTTGACCTGCAGCGCGAGCAACTGGGGCGCAACACGCGCCAGTTCCTCGATGGCATGCCCGCCAACCACGCGCTGCTGTGGGGCTCGCGCGGCACTGGCAAGTCTTCACTGGTGCGCGCGCTGCTGGCCGAGTATGCCAAGGCCGGGCTGCGCCTGATTGAAATCGAGCGCGATCACCTCGCCGACCTGCCACGGGTGGTGGAGCAACTGAGCAAATTGCCCCAGCGCTTCGTGCTGTTTTGCGACGACCTCTCGTTCGAAGCCGGGGAGGGTGACTACCGGGTGCTCAAGAGTGTGCTCGATGGCTCGCTGGAGCAGGCGCCGGACAACGTGCTGTTGTACGCCACCTCGAACCGCCGGCACCTGGTGCCGGAAAAGCAGAGCGACAATGAAAACTGGAAAATGGTCGACGGCGAACTGCACCCCAACGAGGCGGTCGAGGACAAGATCGCCTTGTCCGATCGTTTCGGCCTGTGGCTGTCGTTTTATCCCTTCACCCAGGATCACTTCCTCAATGTGGTCGAGCACTGGATCGGCCAGCTGGCCAGCGCCGCCGGGCTGACCTGGCAGCGCGATGAGACGCTGGACATACTCGCCGTGCGCTGGGCCACTGGCCGCGGCAACCGTAACGGCCGTTGTGCCTATCAGTTCGCCCGGTACTGGGTCGGACTGCAACTGTTGGAGCAAAAACATGATTGACCTGAACGCCTCCGGTGTCGGCCTTGAGGGCTACGGCTTGCTGGCTGCACAGCTGGAAGCGCTGTTTGCCGATGAGCGCGACTTCATTGCCAATGCCGCGCAATTCTCGGCGTTTCTTTACAGCCAGGTTGAAGACCTGAACTGGGCGGGTTTTTACCTGAACCGTAATGAAGAACTGGTGTTGGGCCCGTTCCAGGGCCAGGTCGCCTGTGTGCGGATTCCGTTCGGTCGTGGTGTGTGTGGTGCTGCAGCGGCCAGTCGCGAAACCCAGCGGGTTGAAGACGTGCATGCGTTCCCGGGGCATATCGCTTGCGATAGCGCCTCGAACAGCGAGCTGGTGATTCCGCTGGTCAAGGAAGGGCGGCTGATAGGTGTGCTGGATCTGGACAGTCCGAAGCTGGCGCGCTTCAGTGCGGCGGATCAGGAGGGGTTGGAGCGTCTGGCGGCGATCTTTCTGCGCTTGACCGACTGCTGAGGTGACAGTCACTGCTTGATTATTGTGGGAACAACTGTCTGTCACCTGCTCATTTGTGGGAGCCGGCCTTGCCGGCGATGGGGCGCGTAGCGGCCCTGGCCCGGCTGCGCCGGGCATCGCCAGCAAGGCTGGCTCCCACAGGTTTGGGGCAGATCAGTCGTAAATAACTTTCTTCTTCCAGTCTTCTGTCGTATCGGTCTTCAGGCCTTCCGTCAGCTCGTTCACTTCGTCCTCGGCAGGTTCGAGCTGGCTCAGCACCTGGGCATTGGCCCGGGCCAGCAGCTTTTCCATGTACTCAAGCTGCTCGCGGTACACCGCAGGGTCCGGCTGCTTGCGCAGGTACTGGACGCCGCGCTCGAAGGCCAGGCGTGCATGCCCTGGCTGATTCTGCTGCAGCGCCTGCTGGCCGAGGTTGTTGAAAAATTCGATGTGCAGCAAGACCAGGATGTGGCGGATTTCCTTGACCCAGTACTTGGCCTCGTTGGTCGGCAGGAAGCCTTCTTGGGCTGCGCGGGTGATCTGGTTGTGCATGCCTTCAAGCAGAAAACGTACATCCTTGGCCCGGGCTTCGGTCTGGATCGGCGCGGGCGGGTTATTCACCGGCAGCGCTTCGCCCTGGGCAATCAGGCCTTCAAGTTCGGCAATGCGCGCGCGGATTGTGCGGCTGTGCTTGTCCAGGGCCAGCTGGCGCTGGTTGAGGTTGAGTTCGAGGCGGGTCAACAGCAGCTTCAAGGCCGGGGTCATCAATTGACCCGGGAAGGTTTCGGTGATCTCGCCACAACGGCGCAAGCGTTCAGCCAGCTCGATCTTCAGCCGGGCGCGCTCGAGCTTGTTGTTCTCGACCACATTGTTGAGGTAGCCGATCACGATCAATAACGCGATCCCCGCCACGATAAGCAGGGTGATCATAAGTGGTGTCACCGTTAACGCCTCATACAGGATGATTTACCAATTGAGTGTAGTGGCTAAGCTTTTGGCCGGATAGAGCTGTTTGGCGTTTGTCAGGGACTCCCTGATGGCATTTTGCTTTTTAGATTGCCTCGCAAAGCACCGGGAAGTCATTGATTTAAATAAATTTATACAGAGGGGTTGACGACTTTCCAAAGCATCCCTAGAATGCGCGCCACTTGCAGCGTAAAGCACACAGCGAAACGCGGCAGGGAGTGAAGTTGTAGCGTGTCCCCTTCGTCTAGTGGCCTAGGACACCGCCCTTTCACGGCGGTAACAGGGGTTCGAGTCCCCTAGGGGACGCCATTTTTGCGGGAATAGCTCAGTTGGTAGAGCACGACCTTGCCAAGGTCGGGGTCGCGAGTTCGAGTCTCGTTTCCCGCTCCAGATTCAATCGGCGCAAGCCGGTCAAGAAAGAGGCCCAAGGGCCTCTTTTTTTGTGCCTGAAATTCCTCTCCCCCTCCATTGCACGTACTTGCGTAGCCTATTTCCTGGTTCGACGCACCTGTCATTTCTATCAGTTTTCAAGTGGTCCAAATGCGGATTCAATGATCACCAGCGGCTGCTAAGCCTTGCTCATGATTCTGCATCGCGAAGGGATCACTGATGAATCAGTCAGCAACACTGCACCTTGCTTTGCGCACCGGTGATTACTTTCCAGTGCCAATTGTTCCGGCGGTCGTCAAGGATGGATCGGGGAACGACAACCCTGAGGGGGTGGTCGCGCGCACTGCACTCGATCTGCCGCTGGAGGTAGTAGTACCTGCATGGGACTTCTCGGATCGCCCAGGGGTTTCCGATCGGCTGGAGCTTGGGTGGAGCCCGGATGGTGCGTCATTTACCCCGGTTGATCATCAGGAACTTCAGCCGCCAATAGCGCCGGGGGATAAAACCTTGCATGTCCCAGCAGACTTGTTGCTGCAGGGTATTTATTCGCTTTCATACCGTGTTACCCGCCTGGGAAACATCACCGATTCCTTGATCAAGCGCATCACCATCGACCGCTTGCCACCCAACGAGAACCAAAGACCTTCGGCCGCGCAATTTCCAGACGACTTGATGGGGGTTATCACCGATGAGTATCTTTCTGAACGTCACGAGGTAATTGCCAGGGTTCCTAGCTATCTCGGCATGCGGGCATTGGATCGAGCGGTGTTCTATTGGTCCGAATTTGATCCGTTGCCCGATGACACACCTGCGCTGGGAATGCGGGAGTTCACTCAGGAGGACATCGACGCCAGGTATCTGCCGTTGAATATAACGGAGCTGGCTGTGCGTGGCAGTGGCGCGGGCAGGCGGTTTCTCTCCTATCGCTTGTATGACCTGGCCGGGAATGAGAGCCCACTTTCCTACGTATCGCCTATTCAGGTCGATCTGGTTCCTGCGCCAGCCAACTTGCCTCCACCACGGATTCCGCTATCTACGCGTGGGTTCATCGACCGCCAGCATGCGCGTGAGGGGGCTGAAGGCCAAGGTGGCGTGACGGTAGAGATCGACCGCTATGACAACGCGCAGACAACCCACTTCATCAGTCTGGAATGGGCTGGACGCGAGCTCCAGGAGATCTCGGTCGACCCGGACAATTTTCCTTTGGTCGCCTATGTACCGTGGCGGGATCTGGTTGCCAGCGGCCTGGGGCCTGATGTGGCGCAGGTTACCTATCGGATTCGCACTGGCGGCTCGTACTCGCGGCCGTCTCCCCCCGTTGTTGTGCGGTTCGACTTCACCCTCGCCGGTCAGGACCACGCCAATGCTCCGGCACTACTGAACACCACGCTGGCCAATGTTGAAGTGCGTGGGGCTGTTTCAGACCTGCCCAACCAGCTCACTGCTCAGGATGAGGGGCGCGATGCACGGGTGCTGGTGGCATTGTTCGAGGATCCGCAGCCAGGCGAATACCTGGAAGTCTTTTGGGGGGTGGTGCCCGAACCCGCTGCGCGCTATGACGTACAGCCCGGCGACGCAGCAGGCAAACCTCTGGAGTTGTTCGTGCCGTGGCGCATCGTCGAACAGGACAAGAACAATGTCGCGTTACCGGTCTCCTATATCACCAATAACGGGATCAACCAGCAACAGGCGTCGGACACCGCCGTTTCGGTGGTTATTGTTCCGATCAAGGACCTGCTAGCGCCTAAGTTTCCACATGCCGATAGAGAAGGCTATTTAAATTGTTGCGCGACGCCACGTTTATGGGATGGGGTCACCCTGCGTGTGGCCGGCAATTCGAGATTCGCGCAAGGCGATACGGTTGAGGTGGTGTGGCAAGGCTATGAAGGCCTGGGGGCCATATGGCCCATCCCGAGCACGCAACTGGTGATTTCCAAGGTATTGAGTGCGAGCGAAGCGGCTGATGGTTTCGAGGTGGTGGTCCTGCCTTACAGCACGCACATCGAGCCCATGATCGATAACGATTCCGCCGTCGCCAGTTACACCTTGACCAAGACCGATGGTGGTTTCGGTCGGTCACCGCGCGAGCTGGTTTATATCACCCGAACACTGCCCAGCAGCCAGGTCTGTGGGCCCGACAATGATCTGTGTAATCAAACCTGAAGTTGTGTAGTTAGCAAGTCCACGTAATTAAAGCCGGTAACAACACGACGTCACTTGCGATTTCGTGGCGTCTTTCTTCGGCCCGTAAAAGGCCGTTTTACTCCAGCGTAGAGGTTCAAGATATGGGTATCAAAGAGGAAATAACCGCCACGCAGGCCCGTGTGGCCGCTCGTGCATCAAAAATGGGTATATTGGCAAATCTGGCCGATCCGGTATTCAATGCGGCCAATCCTTTACTACCTGATACTGCTGATGATGAACCCAATCAGGTTCACCGGGATCATCAGGGAAAAGACCTGAAACTCGATATTCCAGTGTTTGAACAGGGGGAGGATAGAAGGAGAGGGCGCATTACTTTGTATTGGGACGGTAGTCCTATAGGCGAGGCCTTTTCGTTCACTACGCCCATTCCACCCCAGCAATTCCCTGTTTCTGTGACACTTCCTGCTGTCGCGACACGGGGGGAGGGCAGCTTTAAGCTTCATTACGTAGTCAATATTTCGGGGAACCTCAGTCAGTCACTTCCAATGCCTGTCAACATTGATCGGACGCCCCCTAATCGAAACAGGCCAGGTGTGGAGGTGACATTGCCTGCGGACGTCGAGCGGGACGGGATTACCCGCAAGTACCTCGACGCCAATGGCGGTAAAGTACTGGTGACAGTGGCGGGTGACTATGATGGCGCCCGAATCGGTGACGTTGTCGAGGTGTGGTACGGCATCTCCATTCCGTTGGCAGCCAAGGTCGGTGAGGTCACGCGAGAATTGCTGTCTATCCCTATTACCTTTGAGCTTCTCGAATCGATGCTTGGAGAGGAGGGCGAGAAATCGATCTTTTATATACTGAGGGATCGGAAAGGAAACATTGGAGTACATTCGCAATACAAGCGAGTCAATGTTGAGCTTACTTCCCCGCCCGCCGGGCTGCGTCCGCCTACGGTGCCGCTGGCGGCTGACGGACTGATTGATTATGCAGATGTGCTGGCGGGCGTGAGGGTTCTTATCGACCCCTATACCAACTACTTTTCCAGAGATACGGTGGTCGTCACCTTCGATGGCACTGATCACGCACCGCAGCAGGTGTCAGAGAATGGCGCCAGTGTTCTTTTGCCCTATGCGCTGGTGTTTGGGGGAAATCTTGGTAGAAAAAAATCAACCGTCACGTACCGCATCGTTCGAGGCTCCACCCCCTACCCCGGACCGTCTGGCGTGGAATTTGACGTCGACTTGCGCACGCCAGGCCCGGACCCGATAGACCCTCCTGGGGTGGTGCATCCGGGGATTCATGCGCCGGTGGTCAAAGGGGCCTCATCCCCGGAAAACCAGTTGCGCGCCGCGGACCGGAACCAGCCCGTCAACGCTACAGCGCTCATCTTCAGTGGTCGTCGTATGAAAGGCCAGTATGTTGAGCTTTACTGGAATGGCATAGCGGTGCCAGGTGCCCGTTACGATGTTCTGGGTAGCGAGCGGGATGACTTTCGGATGCCCTTTGTCATTCCCTGGGAGGTTTTCGATGCAGCCGGAAACGGTGATATTCCCTGCCACTGCGTCGTCAGGCATGACCTCAATGATAACGAACTGAGTTCCGCGGCGACAATTGTCAACGTCCAGGGCGTGCCCATTGTCGTCCCGAAACCTGCGTTCCAGAATCTTGACCTGTCATTCCCGCCTGATGAGATTCTCAACTGTCCGGCTTTGCAGGTCAAAGACGGGGCTCTGGTGGCCGAAATCCAGGTGCCAGGCGGTGATGCGCGCCTGGCAAATAATTTGCTGACATTCGTTTATCAAGGCTGGTCAGATGAAGCCGGTACAGTGCCCATTGAAGGTACAAGCGACTCTTTTGAATACACGCCTGACAAGAATCAGGCCGAGAATGGCTTCACGGTCTACCTTCCTTATGAAACGGCCTTGAAAGCAACCCGCCAGGCCTTCGGAAGCATTCATTACAAAGTGAAGGTTGACGGAGTAGACGTTGACTCTCCTCGGCACCTGGTCATTGTGGAGCTGTTTCGTGCTGGTGGCTTCTTCTGTGAAATACCGTCTACGCCGCCGGCCCGTCGGTAGGTGTTAAAGAAAGGGAAGCGCTCTAGCGCTTCCCTTTTTATCAGCTGTGGCTGTTCGTGGATGAGTGTCTCGATCTGAATTGACATGAAGTGGTAGGGTCACTTTCAGGGCGGGTCAGTTAAAAGCTGTAGCGCAACCCCAGGTTTGCTCCATACGGCTGCTCGATATGCTCGCCATTGGCGTACTCCAGGTCGAGATGCACCTGCAGTCCGTTCTTCAGCCCCAAAGCCAGACCGGTTCCGAGCTCACCCCGAGAGCCGGACAGGTCATTGTTGAAGCGGTTGTTGTTGACCTTGACTGCATTGCCCTTGGCGAATTCATGGGCCCATGCACCGCGCAGGTAAGGTTGAAGCTTGCCACCGTTTGACAACTCGAAGGTCCGGCCTGCGGTCATGCCGGCCTTACCGAGCAGCGAATGGGTGCGCTCGCCATCGGCCTCCAGGCCGTTGTCGAGGCTGAAGTCCTTGGCCTGGATGACCACGGCCGACCACTGGGTGAAGGGTTCGATGAAGTAGCCGTCGGACAACGGGATATGGCGCCCGAACTCGGCGGACACACCCGTCCCGACGTTGTCATATTCGCCTTTGCTGTGGCTGCCATCATTGATAGCCACCTTGGCGCGGTTCTGGAAGCGGTTGAGCTTGGCCAGGCCGTCGAAGTAGTAGCCCGATTCAGCATCGAGCCAGGTGGTGTAGGCGCCGATGTAGTAGCTGTCGATGCTACCGGAGGTGCCTTCATTGAGATCCAGATCCGACTTGCTGTAGCCCACCAGGCCGCCGGCCAGCCACTGCCCGTCACCCCAGGGCAGGCGCCCGTCCGCACCGATCGACAAGCCATGCTGGTTCTGCTGGTAACCGGTGCCGCTGGCATCGGCGACGTTGTATTTGTTGCCGTAGCTGCGCATCCACAGGCCCGGCTGCCCGCCGTTGAAGCGCAGTTCGCCCATGCGGCTGCGCAGTGAGGTCGACTCGCCATACCAGATCGTAGCTGCGGTGTTGAACAAGGCCATTACCGTACGAGTGGCTGGGCTGACAGTGCGCGTTTGCGGGTCGAGGTACCAGTCGCTGCCGCCAGTGCCATTGAGCGCCGAAGACAGCTCGTATGACCAGGCACCCACCGCTACGGCCTTGCCATTGTACAGGCTGAAACTGGCATCGCCGGCCGCGGTGCGGACCACGCTCAATTGCTCTGGGGAGGCTGGGTCTACGCCGGAGTCGGTGATCAGCAACTGGTGATTGCCGGTGGCGGTCTGAGTGACATTCAACACATCGTGCTGATTGGTGCTGAAGTCGACATTCATCGCAAACACGCCGGTACCGCTCAGATTGGCGACATTCAGGGTGTAGAAATTGTTACCCGAGCCCATGTCAACCCGCCCGCCGTTCATCACCAGGCTGCCGAGCCGGGTATCTTCGCTCATGCTGTAACTTGACTGGTTGCCGATGCTCAGCTGTTCGACGTTCACCAGTCGGCCGCTGAAGGAGGACTGATTGTCAAGGGATAGCGAGCCTGTACCTCCGGCCTCTACTTCGAAGTCGCCGTTCCACCGTGCCTGATCCAGCGCGAGATTGGCGCTGCTGTCGGCGCTGACCTGCACATCGCCTTTGAGCTCAGTGCGGTTCAGGGATACCGTGGCGGTCGAGGCTTCGTGTACCAGCAGTGCAACGCCGTCCTGGCCGATGAGCGTGGCATTGTTGCGCACATCTATTGTGGCGCTGGCGCCATCTTCGATCAGCAGTGCAGGGCCTGTACGGCTTGTAACCTCGGTATTGTCCAGGGCCAGCTTGGGGGCGCTTAGGTTTTCCGGATCGCTTGCGAGCAGTATGCCACTGGTATCCCCGCTGATCCGGCTGTCGGTGGCGATGAGTTCCCCGCCAAGGATATTGATACCGCTACTGCCCGTGTCGCGACCCGTGACAGAGGTGTTGTTGAGCTGCAGGCTGCTCCCCCCCGTAATCTGTGCGCCGACTTCGCCACCAACGATTCGGCTGTTGGCGACCGTTACCTGCGAGCCTGAGGTGGAGCCGATTTGACGATTCACCGACAAGCCCCAGAAATCGGCGGTGATATCCGCGTCATTCACGGTGGCAGTGCTGTTGCTCACAGTCAGTCCGTCGAATCCGCCACCGGCTATGGTCCCGCCATTGATGACCAGGTGGGAGCCGGAGTTGATGTTCATGCTCTGGGTAGTCGCACCATTGACAGTCAGGGTACTGCCGTTGCGTACGGTGTAACCATCCGGGGGCGTCGAAGCATCGATGACCAGGCTTGCGCCGTTGTCGACAACGGCGGCGTTGACTTGCGGGGTGACGAGTAACAAAGGTAGGAAGAAAGGAGCGACGGACTTTATTGGGAAGGGGGGACTTGTATGGTCATTAATTGACATGGTGGCGATCCTGATGGCTGCAATTGGAGACGGGGTGGTATGGAACTATTGAATCGAATCTCGTCAGAAGGGTCTGTAGGAAAAATCGGCAACTAGCGTGCTCGAAACCCATCCACGAAGTGCTCTCCTTATGCAGGGGTTCGAGCATGCCCTATTAATAAGTGTCGAAGTTTCCCATCGCTTTGCCTACCTGTCAGTTTTGTCAGTAGACAAGAGTTTGCATATATGAATTGCGTTCTAGTGCTACTGAGGTTTTTCGAACACCTGATAAAAATGCTAGTTGGAAACATTGCTTGTCAGGTATTCAATGCTTGTCACTTATCCGCTGAACCAAGAGGGTGGCCAGCATGTCTTCAGAGGAATCGTTACCAGAAGAAGTTTCGACACAAGAAGTGCCGCCGGAAGAGGGCGAACAAGCAGGCGCAGTACAAGGATTGTTTTCCTCATCAGGTATCCTGCAACTGGTTGAGCTGGAGATTCCCGGCAAAACCGGGCCGGTGCCCAGTGGCGAATGGGGTATCAACTTTGCGGCGGCCATCGACAACTACCCTCTTCTGGGCTTGCAGCTGTTCGTTCCGGCCTGGCCGAGAATGGGGCAGGGTGACAGCCTCGCGGCGTTGCTGGGGGGCACTGAGGTCACCCGCAAACCGATTGCTGCCGATGAGGTCGACACGCGCCAGACTCTGTTCATTGCGCCCAATCGATTGCGCAGTGGCCCCAACACCATCAGCTACAGGGTCACCCGGGTGGGGCAGGTGCCCGAGGACTCTGCAGATACCAATGTACTGGTCAAGCTTGAGCGTCCTGGCGGCCAGGATACGGATCCAGGCCCGGGGCATTCCGAACTGACGCAGAGTTTGCCGCAGGACATCATCAACGACGGTGTGGACAAGGCCGCTGCCGCCAAAGGTGTGCCCGTCACCATCAAGCCGTACCCGTTTATGGCCGAGCACGACGAGATCTGGCTGTCCTGGGGGGGCGTGTTCGTCATTCACACCGTGACCCAGGCCGAGGTCGGCAAAGATATTGTCATCATTGTGGACGAGGCGACTATCCTGGAAGCCGGGGACTCGGAGCGGGTCATAAAGCAGAAGAGCAGAACCGGGCAGGACGTCAATAACGGCGGCCTGGCAATCGCTTTCAAAGTCTACGATCTGGTTGCCAACCAGTCCGAGGACTGGAGTCCGGAAACTCGCGTGGTGGTGGATACCGGCGGCTCACGGCTGGCTGCCGGGATCGTCAAGGAAGCGCGAAACAACATTCTGGATCTGAATACGTTGGGCAGTGCGCCAGCGACGCTGCAGATTATTGCCTTGCCTGACAATTTTGCCGAAGGCGATGAAATTATCCCCAGCCTCATGGGCACCAGCGCCGATGGCAAGCCGATTGATTTCAGCTATGCCCCGCGGCCCGTTGACAACGTTCCCAGTGTCATTGAAATACCTGTGCCTAACGCCGATGTCCGGCGCCTGGCCAAGTCCCAGGCGGGCTTTCGCTACCAGTTGAAAAAGGCGGACGGCACGCTGCTGCAAGCCAGGGGACGGTTCGTCAGTATCGTCGGTGAGCCTGCGCAATTGGTCGCGCCAGTGGCCAAGGATGCCGTAGGTGGCGGCCTGGATCCGCAATTGCCGACGACCACCATCGAAGTGGCCTGGGATGAGACCATGGCCGCAGGCTACGCGGTAACGCTTATATGGTGGGGCACAAAGCCCGACCTGTCGCCGTACTTCCCAGACATCGAGACTTACTACATCTCCCGCAATGACGAAGTCCTCAAGCAGCCAATTGTGTTTCACGTCGACGGCGAGCACCTCAGGAACATCGAGGGCGGGACCGTGGTGCTTTCCTATGAGCTGTTTGATGACCAAGGCGTTGGGCGCAAATCGTTTGCCACACCGTCATACAACGTGGGCCAGCGCAGGGACAAAGGTTACGCTCAATGCCTGGTTGAGGATGGAGCCTGGGGATGTGGCCTATCTGGAGTGGACCGACAACCGGGGCAATACCTATAAACCGGAGGGAAGAACCATCAGTGGCAGTATGGTCGGCAAGCCTGTGGTGTTCACCGTGCCTTATGCCGAACTCGAGAAGAACGAGAACAATACGGTCACGGTGATCTGTCGAGTCGAACCGTTTGAAGGCACCGAACTGCGGACACGGGCGCTGTCTTTCGCGGTAACCGAAAGTGCGGCACCGGCTCTGCCTGCTCCGACGGTTGCCGAAGCGAACGCTGAAGGCGTGATCGATCCCAATACGGTAACGGCGGGGGCCACGGTGGTGATTGGCAGCGAGGCTGGATTGCTGCCGGGCGACAAGGTCCGGGTTGTGCTTTCCGGGAAAGCAGGCGACGACCAGACCCACACGGTGATGACGGCTGGCGTGCAGCGTTTCAAGGTGGGTTACGCGGTTATCCTGGCCAACAAAAACAGCAGCATCGAACTGCAGTACCACGTGCAGCGTGGTGGCAGCGGGCCGGCGGAGCCTTCGCCACCCGCTGAGTATGATGTGCGGGTGATCATCGGTGGCGGGCGATTGAGAATTCTCGGCGCCCGATTCAACCGCAGCACCTATCGTTCTTCGGGATCGCCGCGCTATCTGCAGGCCTTTCACGCAGTCAGCGGTCAGCCGCTGGTGGCGGAGTGGAAATACTCCACTGACCCGCAATGGGCGGTTGCCAGCCGTTGGCCGGATGTTCAGCCGCATTTGCCGCTGCAGGTACGCACCAACGATGATCAGGTGACGCTCAACCCGGCCAATATCATCGGCAGTGGCGCCGATACCACACTGACCGGCACCGCAGCGTTTATCGCCCACCGTGATGACGGACGGGTGCGTGGCTGGGGCAATGCCGCCTTCGGTGCCAGCATTGATCCGACGATCCGCACCCTCAATGACATCGTCGAGGTCAGTTGCACCACCAGTGCCTATGCGATACGTCGGGTCGGCGGGATTGTCACGGTCTGGGGCAATGCTGCCAATGGCGGCAACATGGGCGCCGTCTCGCCAAACAGCTTCACCACGGTGGTGGCCAATGGTGTCGCATTTGCCGGCATCAAGACCAGCGGGCAGGTGGTAGCGTGGGGCGTTGCCGCATCCGGTGGTACGGTGCCTGCTCCCATCAGCGCCTACACCGACATCGTCAAGGTCGTGGGGGCGAGTACCGCGTTCGCAGCCTTGCGGGCTACCGGTCATGTGGTGGCTTGGGGCGCTGCGACCCTGGGCGGCAAAGTCCCGGGGCCAATCGCAGCACTGGCTGATATTGATGATATCAAGGGCAACTTCAAGGCCTTTGCCGCCCGGCGCCGCAACGGAACTGTCGTGGCCTGGGGCGATCCCGCATACGGCGGTAATGCCACTCCTGTCGCCGATTACACCGATATCGTTGAAATCTGCAGCGCCAATGCGGGTGCCTTTGTGGTCAAGCGGGCGAGCGGCCATATCGTGGCGTGGGGCAGCCCAACCCATGGTGGAACCCTGCCAGTGGGTATTGCAGGTCTGACCGACATCATCGATGTGGCGTCCAACTGGCATGTGTTCGCTGCGGTACGCGCCAATGGTTCCGTGGTGGCCTGGGGCGGCACGGCAGCGGAAGGAGGCGTGGTCCCGGATGCCATCGCCGACCTGACCAATGTGGTCCAGGTGACAGGTTCTTCCAAAGCGTTCGCCGTATTGTGCCGCGATGGCACGGTAAAAGCCTGGGGCGACAAGACCGTCGGCGGCGACATTACCCCGGTGCTTGCTGATCTGGTCGATGTCCAGGCCGTTTATAGCAATACCCATGGTTTTGTCGCCCTCCGGCGTGATGGCCGGGTGGTGACTTGGGGGCATGCGCTGGGCGGGGGTGACAGCTCGGCGGTCCGTGGTCAGCTGGATGGGTTCGTTACCTACCGTGCTTCTTCGGCGACCCGTGGGCGGGCGCTTTCCGCTCAGCGCACGATCAGCGCGGCAGGCGTTGTCGGTTGACGCGGCGGTCTTCATGGCCCTGTGCATCAAGGGATGCACCGGACACCTCAAACGCTTCGAGGGTAAACAGGCATGACACAGTCCGATTACCAACAGCCCTACATTGAGGGGTACAGCGGCGATCAGCTCGATCCGGGGACGCTCCCTGCCGAGGGGGTCAAGCTGGTTGCGCCGCCGGCCAATCTTTCGCCCAGGGATTATCTGTACTTCTGCATGGATGAAGACCTTCTGGACTGGACCCGCGTTCCGGTTAGCGGGGCTGGCGCCGGGGTGAAGATATCCGTCGCCAAGGAGGTTTTTACCGCTCGACAAGGCAAGGAGGTCACACTGTACTTCCAGGTTTCGACTTCACCGGATGGGGCACGCACTGACTCGGCGAAATGGCACCTGATCCTGGGTAACGCATTCGAAGGAGACGTGCTACTGGATTTGAGCTCCCACGATTACGTCGTTAGCGCCGACAAACCGCCCAAGCGGATCCCTGACTTCGCCCGGCTCATGCGTGAAGCCAGCGGCGGCGTTGCGCCGTACCGCTACGCCAGCAGCGCACCGAAGGTCGCGACTGTCGATGACAGCGGCCAGGTTACCGGCCTCGCCAATGGCGTTTGCGAGATCACGGCTACCGACAGGCAGGAAAAGGTCGTGCGCTACAAGCTGACGGTCAAGGGAATTCGCCGGGTGCATTTTGTTAGCCCCGGATCGGACTGGGCAGGTATCAAGAAGGCTTGTGAAGCGGCCGGGCTGGTACCTGTTTCGTTGAACCGGATCAATCGCCTGTGGAACCTCTACAAGTCCAGCTCCGATGAGCCCAAGCCCCACTGTGTCGGCGAGTACCTGGGGTATATGGGGTACGACTTCTGGACAGCGGACGATCTTGGTGCCGGTACGGCCCGGACTTACGACCTCAATGGCTCCAATGAGAGCAGCAATGCGGGTGCGGTGGATAAGAGTGAATACCGGCAAGTAATGGGGATGGACCCCGGCTGAGGCGCCAGTTTCGCTAGCGGTCATGCTCGTTCACGCGGCACCACCATCAATGCCTTGTATTCCCTAAGGCGCGGTGACCAGCTCAGGATATCGCGAGTTCTGGAACTCTACATCGGTACACCGATTCCGGTGGCCATCAGCACCGTTGTCGACAGCTGGGGCCAGGTTGCCGACGGCGGCATCAGCGTCGACACCGCTGTTACAGTTATCGGCACCGCACGGGCGGCAATGGGCGTCGAGCTTTTTGACGGTGCGACCCTCCTCGGGCGAGCCGGGGCGAACGAGCAAGGCAGGTGGCGATTCCCGCTGATGGGTTTGATGCCGCGGCGCTACGACCTCAAGGCCAAAGCCCTGTATGGCAGTGGTACGGAATCGCAGGTCTGGAGCTTTACCGTGGTCACCCAGGTGATCCCGAGCATCACTCGCGTGGAAGACTCGCGGGGTGATGTCGCCGATGGCGGTTCAACGGTAGATACAGCGGTCACCCTTTCGGGCAGGGCCAGTGCCGGGCTGGAGGTCGAGATTTTCGAGGGCACGCAGTCCTGGGGAGTGGTACCTGTGGATGGCGGGGGTAACTGGCGTCTGCCAAGAACCGGGCTGGCGGTCAGAGGCTATAGCCTGAGGGCCAAGGCCAGGTACGGGGACGAGTGGGTGTCCGAGGTGCGGAGCTTCCAGGTGGTGGCCGAGGTACGCCCGAGCATCACCAGCGTGACAGACTCCAGGGGCGAACTGGCCGAGGGGCAGACGACGGTCGATACCCGGATCATCGTGTCGGGCAAGGCCAGCATCGACCAGTCTCTAGAGGTGCTCGATGGGCTGGTTGTGCTGGATACCGTGCGTACCGATGCCCAGGGCAACTGGACGCTGACCCTCAGCGACCTGGCGGTCAAAGCCTACGTGATCAAGGCCAGGGCGCTGTATGGCAGTGGCGCGGAATCGGCCGCGCGCAGCTTTCGCGTGGTCGACTATGTGTTCCCGACCCTCGACAGCGTCACGGATTCGAGAGGCGAGGTCGCCGATGGCGGCGCCACGGTCGATACCTCGCTCACCTTGGGCGGCAAGGCCAGTGCGAACGAGCAGGTGGAGATATTCGAAGGGGCGGTATCCAGGGGCGTTGTCCGGGTCAGTGCCAGCGGTGACTGGACCCTGCGGCTGAACGGCTTGGTGGCCAGGACCTATAGCGTCAAGGCCAGGGCGCTGTATGGCAATGGTGAGGAGTCGGCGCTGCGGACGTTCACGGTTTATGTCGATATCAAGCCGAGTATCACCAGTGTCAGAGATTTGTGGGGTGAGGTGGCTGAGGCGGGGGCTACGGTGGACACCTCGGTGACCCTTGCCGGTAAGGCTAGCATCAGCCAGCAGGTGGAGCTGTTCGACGGTACGACGTCGCTGGGCCGGGTAACGGCGAACGCCAGTGGCGATTGGACTCACCGGCTGCAGGGGCTCGCGGTTCGAACCTACGGACTCAAGGCCAAGGCGCTGTATGGCAGTGGCCAGGAGTCGGATATCCGTTCGTTCAGGGTAGTGGCAGAGGTGGCACCGACCATTGTGAGTGTGAGGGACTCCAACGGGGTGGTGAACGAAGGCGGTTTCACCTTCGATTCTCGCGTCACTTTGTCGGGCAAGGCGAGCATTGACCAACGGATTGAAGTCTTCGATGGGGGAACGTCGGTCGGCACGACAGCGGCAAACGGTTCGGGCGACTGGACCCTGGTCATGACCGGTCTGACGGTCAGGCACTACAGCGTCAAGGCCAAGGCGCTGTATGGCAGTGGTCGGGAATCGGCGCCGCGGACCTTCGAAGTTCGCCAGGGTGCTACACCAGTTATCACCCGAGTCGTTGACAGCAACGGCGCTGCGATCGGCAACGGAGATCGTACCTATTCGACGGCGGTGACGTTGCATGGTACTGCGCAAGGAAGTTTGCAGGTGCAGATCCTGGACAACGGGGTGGCGAGACAAACGTTAACGGTTCCTGGCAACGGTAATTGGCAGGCAGCGCTCTCCAGTTTGTCAATCGGGCAGCATGCTTTCACGATCAAGGGGCTCTACGGCAGTCAACCGGTGTCTGCGCCTTGGCGGGTGATTGTCGAAGCGCGGCCGCCGTTGGTAATCGACACCAGCCCCATGCTCCTCAATGGCGTGATATATGTGCGGGCCGATAACGGCCAGGGCCCCAGCCGCCGCCCGGTCAATACCTCCCGGCAACGACTGGCGTCGGGTGGCACGCCGCCGCTTCGCTACAGTTCGAGCAACGCCAATGTGGCCAGTGTGGATGGCAGCGGGACGGTGATGTCGCGAGGTAATGGTTCGGCAACCATTACCGTGAGTGACAGTGCAGGGCAGTCCAGGAGTTACAGCGTGACCGTGCAGAATGTCCGCAGGATGAACTTGATGGGCGCGTCACAATACATTGTCGGCTGGGATCAGCGTCTGTTTTTGTCGGAGTTGCGGGAAATCTATAACCAGTATGGGGGCGGTGGGCTGGCCCAGATCGGTTGGCCTGGCGGCAGGTACTGGTCGAGGGATCAGCGATTGATTTTCAATCCGTTCCCCAGATCGCAGGCCGCCTTCAAGGATATGAATGGCGGCGGGGAGGGTTGGGAAGCGCAAATCGGGCCGCTCTACTACGGCATTCGCTTGAGTTGAGAGGGCGCGAGGAAAAAGCCCTTGCCGAGCCTGATAAGGGCCGGCAAGGGCCCCGGGCAGTTGCTTTTGCTACTGCGGAAGTCATTGATTTAAATAAATTTATACAAAGGAGTTGACGAGCTTTCATCGCATCCCTAGAATGCGCGCCACTTGCAGCGTAAAGCACACAGCAAAACGCGGCAGGGAGTGAAGTTGTAGTGTGTCCCCTTCGTCTAGTGGCCTAGGACACCGCCCTTTCACGGCGGTAACAGGGGTTCGAGTCCCCTAGGGGACGCCAATGCGGGAATAGCTCAGTTGGTAGAGCACGACCTTGCCAAGGTCGGGGTCGCGAGTTCGAGTCTCGTTTCCCGCTCCAAATTTGGCGTCGCAGTATTCAGGTACTGCATGCATTGGAAACAAGGTCGTTGGCCGTGTTTCTGTCCGGTATAACCGGTTGCTGTATTTTGCGGGAATAGCTCAGTTGGTAGAGCACGACCTTGCCAAGGTCGGGGTCGCGAGTTCGAGTCTCGTTTCCCGCTCCAAATAAAGAAACGCCGTTCAATCGAACGGCGTTTTTTTTTTCGTCCTGATTTTATTGGGGCTTCTTTGCGGCAGGGCATCTTTCAGCCCTGCACACCTTTACAACTCAGTGCTTGCTGTCGTCGTCCGACATGCTCAGCAGTTGTTTTTCCTGGTTCCAGTCAAACGGTTCGTCGTTCTGCTCCGCTTCGTAGCGGCGCTCTTCCAGGGTCTGGTACATCTGCTGCTCTTCGTCGGGCATGTAATGCAGGCAGTCGCCGCCGAAGAACCACAGCAGGTCACGTGGCACCAGGTGGGCGATTTGCGGGTAGCGCTGGATGACCTGGCACATCAGGTCTTGACCCAGGTAGACGCTCTCGGGATCGACGGGCATCTGCAGCATCAGGTCGTCGAAGCGCTCCAGGAACAGCGCGTGGCTTTCTTCCGGCACCTGCTCGGCCTCACCCAGGGCAACCAGAATGGTGCGCAGGTGGGTAAGCAGGGCGAGATGGTATTCCAGGCGATCGGTAGCCATGCTGGCAGTCCTCATGAGCAAAAACGGGCGCGGGAGTATACGGCTCCCGGCGCCCGATGTCCCGGTCGTTAACGAATTTTGCCGGGGCTGGGCAGCAGTTCTTCTTTGCTGAAGGCATCGACATCAATGACGCGGCGCCGGGCTGATTCGGCAGCCTCCAGGCTTTGTGCTTCTGTGACCTGAAGGACGCCAGCGCGCAGGGCGGCATTGATTGTCGATTCACCGGGCGTCGGGCTGACCTGGCCAGTCTTGAGGGCCTGACGCAGCTTCTCATGCAGCGGTGCGCACTGGTCGAGCAAGGTGCAGGCCTGCTGCAGGGCGCCCACCGGGTCGTCGGCATCCTGCGGGCGATAGCAGCCCGTAAGCAATTCTTCCAGTGCCGGGTCGCCTTTGGCGCGACCAATCAACGCGGCCACTTCGGCATCCAGTGCGTCGCTCGGGCCGGTGTGTCGACGGCCGAACGGGAACACCACCAGGCGCAGGGCGCAGCCAAGGAAGCGGTTGGGGAAGTTGTCGAGCAGACGGTCCAGCGCTTTTTCGGCCTGGCCGAGGCTTTCTTCCAGGGCCCAGCTCAACAGTGGTTGCAAGTGCTCCGGTGAGCCAAGGTCGTGATAACGCTTGAGTGCCGCCGAACTCAGGTAGAGGTGGCTCAGTACATCGCCCAGGCGTGCGGACAGGCGTTCGCGACGTTTGAGTTCGCCACCGAGGAGCATCATGCACAAGTCGGCGAGCAGGGCGAAGGCTGCGGCCTGGCGATTGAGCGCGCGGAAGTAGCCCTGGCTCAAGGCATCACCCGGGACCCTCTCGAAGTGACCCAGGCCCAGACCGAGGATCAAGGTGCTGGCGGCGTTGCCGACGGCGAAGCCGATGTGCTGCATCAGCAGTTGGTCGAACTCGTTGAGCGCCTGGTCGTGGTCTTCGCGCCCGGCCAGGGCCATTTCCCTGAGCACGAACGGATGGCAGCGGATGGCGCCCTGGCCGAAGATCATCAGGTTGCGCGAGAGGATGTTGGCGCCCTCGACGGTGATGAAGATCGGTGCGCCCTGCCAGTTGCGTCCCAGGTAATTGTTCGGGCCCATGATGATGGCCTTGCCGCCGTGCACATCCATGGCGTGCTGGATGCACTCGCGGCCACGCTCGGTCAGGTGGTACTTGAGAATCGCCGAGAGCACCGAGGGCTTTTCTCCCAGGTCCACCGCCTTGGCGGTGAGCAGGCGGGCGCTGTCCATCAGGAAGGCATTGCCGCCGATCCGTGCCAGGGATTCCTGGATGCCCTCGAAAGCGGCCAATGGCACGTTGAACTGTTCGCGTATCCGCGCATATTGGCCGGTGACCAGGCTGGTGTACTTGGCCGCGCCGGTGCCCACCGCCGGCAGGGAGATCGAGCGGCCGACCGACAGGCAGTTCATCAGCATCATCCAGCCTTTGCCGAGCATGTCCTGGCCGCCGATGAGGAAGTCCAGCGGCACGAACACATCCTTGCCGCTGTTGGGCCCGTTCATGAACGCGGCGCCCAGCGGCAAGTGGCGTTGGCCGATCTCGACACCGGGGGTGTCGGTCGGAACTAGCGCCAGGCTAATGCCCAGTTCCTCTTCTTCACCCAGCAGGTGCTCCGGGTCGTAGGCCTTGAATGCCAGGCCCAGCAAGGTCGCTACCGGGCCGAGGGTGATGTAGCGTTTTTCCCAGTTCAGGCGCAGGCCGATGACTTCTTCGCCCTGCCACTGGCCTTTACAGATGATCCCGGTGTCGGGCATGGCGCCGGCATCGGAACCTGCCAGCGGGCCGGTGAGGGCGAAGCAGGGAATTTCCTCGCCACGTGCCAGGCGTGGCAGGTAATGCTGGCGTTGCTCGTCGGTGCCGTAATGCAGCAACAGTTCAGCCGGGCCGAGGGAGTTGGGGACCATGACCGTCGAGGCCAGGTCGCCACTGCGGGTCGCCAGCTTCATCGCCACCTGCGAGTGCGCATAGGCCGAGAAACCTTTACCGCCATATTCCTTGGGGATGATCAGGGCAAAGAAGCCGTGCGACTTGATGTGTTCCCAGGCTGCGGGTGGCAGGTCCAGGTCCTGGCCGATCTGCCAGTCACTGACCATGGCGCAGAGGGCTTCGGTGGGGCCGTCGATGAAGGCTTGTTCTTCTTCGCTCAGCTCGGCTTTGGAGTAGCCGAGCAGGGTGTTCCAGTTCGGGCGGCCGCTGAACAGTTCGCCATCCCACCATACGGTACCGGCATCGATGGCCTCGCGCTCGGTTTGCGACATCGGTGGCAGGGTGCGCTTGAACCAGCCAAACAGCGGGCCGCTGAAGATTTTGCGACGCAGCTCTGGCAGCAGTACCAGTGCAGCCTTGGTCGCCAGCACCAGCCAGAGGAGCGCCAGCAGCCAGCCGGGGGCGTGGCTGAAGATGCCCATCAGCACCACATACCCCGCCAGCACGGCCAACGCCGGCACGGCGGCAATGCGCCGGTGGGCAAGATAGGCCGCACCGATCACCAGAACCACTAACCACAACAGCAACATAGTCTTTCCTCCGTGAAACCTAAGGGCCTTCTGCGATCCATCAGAGCTTAGACGGCATCCGGCAATCGGCTTGTCAGAACAGTGACAGGCTGTGGCCGCAGGAGTTCGCCTTGAGGCGTGGGCGATTGTCAGGGTGAACGCCTGGGGTAGACTGAGAGACCGCACATCCATCAGGACGACGTTATGCTCAAGATCTGGGGCCGGAAGAATTCGACCAATGTCAGGAAGGCGCTGTGGTGCGCGCAAGAGTTGGGGCTGGAGTATGAATCGATCGATGCCGGTGGTGCCTTTGGCCTGGTCAACGAGCCTCAGTACCGCGCGCTGAATCCCAATGGCCTGGTGCCGATGATCGAAGATGACGGCCTGGTGCTCTGGGAGTCCAATGCCATCGTGCGTTACCTGTCGGCGCAGTATGGCAGTGAGTCGGGCTGGTACGAGGCTGATGTGCGCAAGCGTGCCGAGGCGGACAAGTGGATGGACTGGGTGACATCTTCCCTGGCTACACCGTTTCGCCCGTTGTTCTGGGGCATCCTGCGCACGCCTGCAGATCAGCAGGACTGGGTCGCGATCAATGCCGCGCACAAGACCTGCGCGCAGCTGCTGTCGATCGCTGACCAGGCCTTGGCGCACAGGCCTTACCTGTCCGGCGAAGAGCTGGGCATGGGCGATATTCCGCTGGGCTGCTTTGCCTATGCCTGGTTCGAGATGCCTATCGAGCGTCCCGAAATGCGCCACCTGCGTGCCTGGTATGAGCGTTTGCAGGAGCGCCCGGCCTATCAGGCAGCGGTCATGACCGCGCTGACCTGATCACTACGGTTAACCTGATAGTTATTATCGATACACATGACTGTACTTGTATGGCCTGGACAAGCACCATGGTCATATTCACTGCGGCCGGCCTGTCCGGTCGCGTCTTGAACCTTTCAAACTGGTACGCGACCCGCTATGAGTTCTGCTCTGTCCATAAGGCAGCTAACCAAAACCTACGGCAACGGTTTCCAGGCCCTCAAGGGCATCGACCTGGATGTCGCCGAGGGTGATTTCTTTGCCTTGCTCGGTCCTAATGGTGCTGGCAAGTCCACCACCATTGGCATTCTCTCGACCCTGGTCAACAAGACCAGCGGCACGGTGAGTATTTTTGGCAACGACCTCGATCGCCGGCCTGCTGCGCTCAAGCGCTGCATCGGCGTGGTGCCGCAGGAGTTCAACTTCAATCAGTTCGAAAAGACTTTCGATATCGTCGTGACCCAGGCCGGTTACTACGGCATCCCGGCCAAGGTGGCCAAGGAACGTGCCGAGAAGTACCTGACCCAGCTCGGCCTGTGGGACAAGCGCGATGTGCCGTCACGTTCGCTGTCAGGCGGCATGAAGCGTCGCCTGATGATCGCCCGGGCGCTGATCCATGAACCGCGCTTGCTGATTCTCGATGAGCCGACTGCGGGTGTGGATATCGAACTGCGCCGCTCGATGTGGAGTTTTCTCACCGAGCTGAACCAGCAGGGCATTACCATCATCCTGACCACCCATTATCTGGAAGAAGCCGAGCAGCTGTGCCGGCACATCGGCATCATCGACCACGGCACGATTGTCGAGAACACCAGCATGCGTGAGCTGCTGGGCAAGCTGCATGTGGAGACCTTCCTGCTCGATCTCAAGGATGATCTGCTTCAGGCGCCGCAACTGATCGGCTACCCGTGCCGCCTGCTCACCCCGAACACCCTGGAAGTCCAGGTGGACAAGGGTGTGGATAACGAAGCGGGGATCACCGGGTTGTTCAGCCAGCTGGCGCTGCAGAACATCGAAGTACAGAGCTTGCGCAACAAGACCAACCGCCTTGAGGAGCTGTTCGTGTCATTGGTCGAGAAAAACCTGGCGAAGGTGGCGGTATGAGTTCGGAGCTGAGCGCCAATCTGGTCGCCCTCAACACCATCGTCCACCGCGAAGTACGTCGTTTCACCCGGATCTGGCCACAGACCCTGCTCCCTCCGGCAATCACCATGGTCCTGTACTTCGTGATCTTCGGTAACCTGATTGGCCGGCAGATTGGCGACATGGGTGGTTTCACCTACATGGAGTACATCGTGCCCGGGTTGATCATGATGTCGGTGATCACCAACTCCTACGGCAACGTGGTCTCGAGCTTTTTCGGCAGCAAATTCCAGCGCTCGATCGAAGAGCTGATGGTGTCGCCGGTTTCGCCGCACACCATCCTGATCGGCTACACCCTCGGCGGGGTGCTGCGTGGTCTGGCGGTGGGGGTGATTGTCACAGCGCTGTCGCTGTTTTTCACTGACCTGCAGGTGCATCACCTGGGCGTGACCATCCTGGTGGTGTTGTTGACCGCGACGATCTTTTCGCTGCTCGGCTTTATCAACGCGGTGTTTGCACGCAACTTCGACGATATCTCGATCATTCCGACCTTCGTCCTGACGCCATTGACCTACCTGGGCGGGGTGTTCTACTCGATCAACCTGCTGCCGCCATTCTGGCAGACGGTGTCGTTGGCCAACCCGGTGCTGCACATGGTCAACTCGTTCCGTTACGGCATCCTCGGTGTCTCCGACATTCGCATAGGCGTGGCTATCAGCTTCATGCTGATTGCCACGGCTGTGCTGTATTTCGGTTGCGTGCGCCTACTGGTCAGTGGGCGAGGAATGCGTAGCTGAGATTTTTTGCTTGCGCCGGTGCCACTGCCGGCCTACCCACCAGCGCCAATAGAGCATGGTCAGGCAGTAGGCCAGGGCACCGAGCAGCAGGCCGCAGACCACCGAACCAAGCAGAAACGGCTGCCACAGGGTCGACAGTTCGCCGGTGATCCATTCGAAGGTCAGTTCCTCCGGCAAGGTTCTGGCCGGGACCTGCATCAGCCAGGCGCCCATCTGGTAGGTGCAGTAGAACACCGGTGGCATGGTGAACGGGTTGGTCAGCCAGACCAGACTCACGGCAATCGGCATGTTGCCGCGCACCAGAATCGCCAGGCTGGCGGCCAGGAGCATTTGCATCGGCACCGGAATGAAGGCCGCGAACAGGCCGACAGCCATTGCCCGCGCCACCGAATGACGGTTCAGGTGCCAGAGGTTCGGGTCATGCAACAGCCGGCCGAGAAAGCGTAAGGATTTGTGTTCCCTGATGCTGGTCGGGTCGGGCATGTAGCGTTTGAAGAGACGACGCGGCATGTAGGCTCTCGACTAGGTGAAGGGGGCAAGTATGCACCGATTCTAAAAAGCCCCCATTACAGACTTTGTGACAATTATTGAGTGAGCTGTCGGCCTCACTGAACTAAGCCTCACAGGGTGGATTTGTTCTGGAGCTGTAAACCATGCGCACAGGGATGTTAGCGCTGGCACTGGGCCTGCTGTGCCTGCGTGTCTTACCGGTTTTGCCATCGGTCGGGATCATCGTTCTGATGGCCCTGATCGGGCTGGGTTGCCTGCCTTGGCGGTCCCGTCCGTTCGGTTTGTTCCTGCTCGGCCTGTGTTGGGCCTGTCTGTCGGCACAGCAGGCGCTGGATGATCGCCTGACGCCTGCGCTCGATGGTCGTACGTTGTGGCTGGAGGGCAGGGTGGTCGGCTTGCCCGCGCACAATGGCCGCTCAATTCGATTCGAACTCGATGCCGCTCAATCTCGCCGTGCGCAGTTGCCGCAGCGCATGCAACTGAGCTGGTTTGACGGGCCGCAAGTGAACAGTGGCGAGCGCTGGCGGCTGGCGGTCACCCTCAAGCGTCCCCATGGCTTGCTCAATCCTCATGGCCCGGATCGCGAGGCCGCCTTGCTGGCCCGGCGTATCGGCGCCACTGGTAACATCAAGGCCGGGGAACGGCTGACGCCAGCCGAGGGTGCCTGGCGCGACGGGGTGCGCCAGCGCTTGTCGGGTGTGGATGCCCAGGGCCGCGAGGCAGAGCTGGTTGCCCTGGTGCTGGGTGATGGCGCGGGCCTGGCCCGGGACAGCTGGCAAGCGCTGCAGGCGACCGGCACCGTGCACTTGTTGGTGATCTCCGGGCAGCATATCGGCCTGCTGGCCGGACTGGTCTATGGCCTGATTGCCGGTTTGGCGCGGTTTGGACTTTGGCCGCAGGCCTTGCCTTGGCTGCCCTGGGCCTGCGGTGCAGCCTTTTCCGCCGCATTGGGTTATGGCTTGCTGGCCGGTTTTCAGGTGCCGGTCCAGCGCGCCTGCATGATGCTGGCGGTGGTGCTGCTCTGGCGTTTGCGCTATCGCCACCTGGGGGTGGGCTTGCCGTTGTTGCTGGCACTCAATGCCGTGTTGCTGTGGGAGCCATTGGCCAGTCTTCTGCCAGGGTTCTGGCTGTCTTTCGCCGCGGTTGCGGTGCTGCTCTTCACGTTCAGTGGCCGGCTTGGCGCCTGGAGTCCCTGGCGCGCGTGGGGGCGGGCGCAGTGGTTGATCGCTCTGGGATTGCTGCCAGTGTTGATCGCATTGGGGTTGCCGGTCAGTCTCAGCGCGCCGCTGGCCAACCTGTTCGCAGTGCCCTGGATCAGCCTGGCGGTGCTGCCATTGGCATTGCCGGGAACCCTGCTGCTGCCCGTGCCGTTTGTGGGGCAGGGGTTGCTCTGGCTGGCAGGTGGGCTGCTTGACGTGCTGTTCGGGCTGCTTGGGCAACTGGCCGAATGGCAGCCGCCCTGGACACCGGAGTCGTTGTTATGGCCACTCTGGGCATTGCTCTGGTTGGGGACAGTGTTGCTGTTGCTACCCCGTGGCTTGCCAATGCGTGTGCTCGGCTGGCCATTGCTCCTGCTGGCTGTCTTTGCGCCGCGAGAGCGGATACCGCACGGCCAGGTGGAGGTCTGGCAGCTGGATGTCGGTCAGGGCCTGGCGTTCGTGCTGCGCACCCGGCAGCACACGATGCTGTACGACGCCGGGCCTGCACTGGGTGAGCATGACCTGGGCGAGCGGATCGTGTTGCCGACCTTGCGCAAGTTGGGGGTGCAAGCGCTGGACCTGATGTTGCTCAGTCATGCCGATGCCGATCATGCGGGCGGCGCCCTGGCGATCAAGCGCGGCCTGCAAGTGCATCAGGTGCGCGGCGGAGAAACAGCGCGCCTGGCGCCAGCTTTGCAGGCGCAGCCCTGTGTCAGCGGCGAGCGCTGGCAGTGGGACGGCGTGAACTTTTCGGTCTGGCAATGGCAGGGCGGTCGCGACAGCAACCAGGACTCCTGCGTATTGCTGGTCGAGGCGGGTGGTGAGCGGTTGTTGCTGGCCGGCGATCTCGATGCCGCTGGCGAGCGGGCCTGGCTCGGTGACTGGCAAGCCACCCGGCTCGACTGGTTGCAGGCGCCGCACCATGGCAGTCGTACCTCGTCCAGCCAGGCGTTGCTGGCCGCCACGGCGCCGCGTGGCGTATTGATTTCCAGAGGTCGTTACAACGCATTCGGCCATCCTCATGCCGAGGTCATGGAACGCTACCGGATAAATGGCATCGAAGCCTTCGACAGTGCCGTGCACGGTGCGCTGCGCTTGCGTCTTGGGACTTTCGGCGAGCCTCTGGGGCTGCGCAGCCAGCGGCGCTTCTGGCGAGACCCGAGTTGACGACCTTCGGCAGATGAGCGTCCAAGGGTCCTATGGTAAAGTGGCGGACTTTTTCAAGGGGATGCTAACTGTGTGGGAATTGGTCAAGTCCGGTGGTTGGATGATGCTGCCGATCATTCTGAGTTCCATCGCCGCCATGGCTATCGTCGCCGAGCGTCTCTGGACCCTGCGCGCCAGCCGGGTCACTCCACCGCACCTGCTGGGTCAGGTATGGCTGTGGATCAAAGACAAGCAGCTGACCAGTGACAAGCTCAAGGCCCTGCGCGCCGATTCGCCGTTGGGCGAGATCCTCGCCGCGGGCCTGGCTAACTCCCGGCATGGTCGCGAGATCATGAAGGAGTGCATTGAAGAAGCCGCAGCCCGGGTAATCCACGAGCTGGAGCGCTATATCAATGCCCTGGGCACCATTGCCGCGATGGCACCGTTGCTTGGTCTGCTCGGCACTGTGCTGGGCATGATCGATATCTTCAGTGCGTTCATGGGTACCGGCATGACCACCAATGCCGCGGTGTTGGCCGGCGGTATCTCGAAAGCATTGATCACCACCGCAGCCGGTCTGATGGTCGGTATTCCGTCAGTGTTCTTCCACCGTTTCCTGCAGCGCCGAATCGACGAACTGGTGGTCGGCATGGAGCAAGAGGCGATCAAGCTGGTCGAAGTGGTGCAGGGCGACCGTGATGTCGACCTGGCCGAGGGCAAGGCGTGAAATTCCGGCGCAAGGCACGGGAAACCGTGGACATCAACTTGGCGTCATTGATCGACGTCGTGTTCATCCTGCTGCTGTTTTTCGTGGTGACCACCACCTTTACCCGCGAAACCCAGCTGCGGGTCGAACTGCCGGAGTCGGTCAGCGGTGCGCCGGCACCCGACAGCGAGCTCAAGCAACTGGAAATCACCATCAGCGCCGATGGCGTCTATTCGCTGAACAACAACCTGTTGCCCAAGAGCGATCTGGCGACGCTGACCGAAGCCCTGCAGAAAGAATCTGCCGGTGACACCAAACTGCCGTTGTCGATCAGTGCCGACGGCAAGACCCCGCACCAGGCGGTGGTCACTGCCATGGATGCGGCCGGCAAGCTCGGTTTCAGCCAGTTGCGCATGACCACGGTCGAGGCTGCCCAAGGAACACCTTGATGGCCTTTGCTGATCGCCTGCTCAATGCCTGGTACGCCGGGCATCCAGCCCTGGGTTTGCTGCGCCCGCTCGAAGCGCTCTATCGCCGGGTAGTGCTGCGCAAGCGCGCGCGCTTTCTCAGTGGCGAAAGTCAAAGTTACCGCGCTCCGGTGCCGGTAATCGTGGTGGGCAATATCACCGTTGGTGGCACCGGCAAGACTCCGATGATCCTCTGGTTGATCGAGCATTGCCGGCGGCAAGGCCTGCGCGTCGGTGTGGTTAGTCGTGGCTATGGCGCCAAACCGCCGCAGTTGCCCTGGCGGGTACGCGCTGAACAAAGCGCGGCCGAGGCCGGGGATGAGCCACTGTTGATCGTCCAGCGCAGCGGCGTTCCGCTGATGATCGATCCGGACCGTTCGCGCGCCGTGCAGGCGTTGCTGGCCAGCGAGCCAGTGGACCTGATCCTGTGCGACGACGGCATGCAGCATTACCGCCTGGCCCGTGACCTGGAGCTGGTGCTGATCGATGCAGCCCGGGGCCTGGGTAATCGCCGCTGTCTGCCCGCAGGTCCTCTGCGCGAGCCGGTGGAGCGTCTACAGGAGGTGGATGCACTGCTCTACAACGGCGCCACAGCGGATCGTGACGATGGCTATGCATTTGCCCTCAAGCCAACCGCGTTGGTCAACCTGCGTAGCGGCGAGCGCGTAAGCGTCGAGCACTTCCCGGCGGGTCAGGCGGTCCACGCGGTTGCCGGCATTGGCAATCCGCAACGTTTCTTCAATACCCTGCAGGGGCTAAACTGGCAGCCTGTGCCGCACCCGTTTGCCGATCATGCCGAGTACAGCGCCCAGGCCCTGAGCTTCAGCCCAGCGCTGCCGCTGGTCATGACCGAGAAAGACGCAGTCAAATGCCGTGCCTTTGCAGCGGACGACTGGTGGTACCTGGCGGTCGATGCTGTGCCTTCACCGGCCTTTGTGGCCTGGTTCGACGGCCAGCTTGAGCGATTGTTGCAGGCGCCACCGCAGCCCTGATTCTTTTCTTTTTCCGGCCACTGGCCTGAGGAATATCCATGGACACCAAATTGCTCGACATCCTGGCCTGCCCGATCACCAAAGGCCCGCTCAAACTCAGCGCCGACAAGACCGAGCTGATCAGCAAGGGCGCCGGCCTGGCCTATCCGATCCGCGACGGTATTCCGGTGATGCTCGAAAGCGAAGCCCGTACCCTGACCGATGACGAGCGTCTGGATAAATGAGCCTGACTTTCACTGTGGTGATTCCGGCACGCCTGGCTTCCACCCGCCTGCCGGGCAAGCCGTTGCTGCCGATTGCCGGCAAGCCGATGATCCAGCATGTCTGGGAGCAGGCACGCAAGAGCAGCGCCAGTCGCGTGGTGATTGCCACCGATGATGCCGGTATCTACCAGGTCTGCGAGTCCTTTGGCGCTGAAGTGCTGATGACCCGTGAAGACCACGATTCGGGCACTGATCGCCTGGCCGAAGTGGCCGCCAGGCTCGGGCTGGCTGCGGATGCCATTGTCGTCAATGTCCAGGGCGACGAGCCGCTGATTCCACCGATCATCATTGATCAGGTGGCGGCCAACCTCGCAGCGCATCCTGAAGCAGGCATTGCGACCCTGGCTGAACCGATCAGTGACGTCACCGCCGTGTTCAATCCCAATGCCGTCAAAGTGGTCAGCGACTGCAACGGTCTGGCCTTGACCTTCAGCCGGGCGCCATTGCCCTGGGCGCGGGATGTGTTTGCCCAGAGCCGCGATACGCTGCCGGAAGGCGTGCCTTATCGTCGGCATATCGGCATGTACGCTTACCGCGCGGGTTTCCTGCAGGACTTCGTCGCCTGGGGGCCTTGCTGGCTGGAGCGCACCGAATCGCTTGAGCAGCTACGTGCGCTCTGGCATGGCGTGCGTATTCACGTTGCCGATGCCATCGAAGCGCCACCGGTTGGCGTCGATACCCCTGAAGACCTGGAGCGCGTACGGCGCATTCTGGAGGCCTGATGCGGGTTCTGTTTGTTTGCCTCGGCAATATCTGCCGCTCGCCTACTGCTGAAGGCGTGTTGCGCCATCAGCTTCAGGCCGAAGGCCTGGGTGAGCTGATCGAAGTGGCCTCGGCGGGTACCGGTGACTGGCATGTCGGCAAGCAGCCGGACAGCCGTACCCGCCGCGCCGCGCAATTGCGCGGCTATGACCTGTCGCAGCAGCGCGCACAGCAGGTCAAGGCCGGGCACTTCAATGACTACGACCTGATCCTGGCGATGGACAAGAGCAACCTGGGTCATCTGCGGGCCATGCAACCCGTCGGGGCAAAAGCCGAGCTGGACCTGTTCCTGCGTCGCTATGAGGGGGCGCTGGATGAAGTGCCGGATCCTTACTACGGCGGTGAGCAAGGTTTCGAGCAGGTGCTTGACCTGATCGAGGCTGCCTGTCGCCAATTGGTCATCGAACTCAAGGGTCGTCTATGAGCGGTCAGTGGCAGGAGCAGGTATCGCTCAAGCCGTACAACACCTTCGGTATTGATGTCAGGGCGCGGTATTTCACCGAAGTCCACAATGATGCCGAGGTTCGCCAGGCCCTGGCCGACGCCAGGCAGTATGACGTTCCGGTGCTGGTCATTGGCGGCGGCAGCAACTTGCTGTTGACTGCGGATGTGCAGGCGCTGGTGTTGCGTATGGCCAGTCGTGGCCTGCGCATTCTGGCCGATGATGGTCAGCGGGTGATTGTTGAAGCCGAGGCAGGGGAGTCCTGGCATCCTTTCGTGCGGTGGAGTCTGGCCCAGGGCTTGGCGGGGCTGGAGAATCTCAGTCTGATTCCCGGTACCGTCGGCGCTGCGCCGATGCAGAACATCGGTGCCTACGGGGTCGAGATCAAGGATGTCTTCGTCGGGCTGACCGCGCTGGACCGCCAGACCGGTGAGTTGCACGACTTTGATCTGGATGAGTGCCAGTTTGCCTACCGCGACAGCCTGTTCAAGCAGCATCCAGGGCGCTGGCTGATTCTGCGGGTACGTTTTGCCTTGAGTCGTGTCATGCATGCGCATCTGGACTACGGTCCGGTGCGTCAGCGCCTGAGCGAGCAGGGCATCAGTCAGCCGACCGCACAGAATGTCAGTGATGCAATTTGCAGTATTCGCCGGGAGAAGCTGCCAGATCCGGTAGAGCTCGGCAATGCCGGGAGCTTTTTCAAAAACCCGGTGGTCGCCGCTGTGCTGGCCGACAAGATTCGTCTGCAGTATCCGGGGCTGGTGGCTTATCAACAGGCCGACGGGCAGATGAAGCTGGCGGCGGGCTGGCTGATCGAGCAGGCGGGCTGGAAGGGGCACCGTGAAGGCGATGCCGGGGTGCACCGTTTGCAGTCGTTGGTACTGGTCAACTATGGCCAGGCCACTGGCCTGCAGTTGCATCAGTTGGCGCAGAAAATCCAGGCTGACATTCTTGAGCGCTTCGGCGTCAGGCTTGAGATGGAGCCGAATCTGTACTGAGGTGGTGTGGGAGCTGGCCTTGCCAGTGATGGAGCCTGCACCGGCCTCATCGCCGGCAAGGCCGGCTCCCACAGCATAAAAAAAGCCCCGCCAGTTACCTGGCGGGGCTTTTTACTGCCTGGATGATCAGACGAGCGGTTTGTGCTCTTCTGCGGTTTCCAGGGCTTCAGGTTGTTGCTCTACCGGTGCGGCTTGGGCGGCAGCAGCAGCTGCTTCGGCCTCACGCTTGCGGCGACGCACTTCACGCGGGTCGTTTGGTGCGCGGCCGTTCGCCAGCATCACTACCGGGGCTTCGACCACTGCTGGCTCGGCAGCAGGAGCCTGTTCCGCGACAACTGGCGCTGGCTCGGCAACAGCCGGCTTGGCAGTTTCAGCTTCAGCTTCAACCACAGGGGCCTGAACAACTTCTGGCTCGCGTGCTGCTTCAACAACAGGCTCAGCGGCGACAGCTACTTCAACCGGTGCTTCTACAACTGGCTGAGGGGCAACTTCGACAACCGGCTCAATGCTCGCTTCAACCGCAGCCACAGGCTCGCTGAACGGCTGCTCGACCACTGGGGCGATTGCCACTTCTTCAGCAACGACAGGCTGTTGCGCTTCAACCACAGCAGGCTCGATCGCAGTCGGCTCGGTTGCTTCAACGGTCTCTGCAGCGACAACTTCAGCAGCTACCGGGGCAGCTTCTTCAATGGCGGCAGTGGCGCGTTCAGCTTGAACGTTGGCTTGAGCTTCGGCTTCAGCACTGATGTTGCTGGTCGCAACGGCGGCGGTGACAGCCAGGCCGGCTGCCAGTTCGGCGCCCGACGGCTCGTTGCCTTCTTCGCTACCGTCTTCGCTGCCTTCAACGACGTTGCCGTTGGCATCACGCTGACGCTCGCGACGGTTGCTGCGGCGACGCTGGCCACGGGAGCGGCGACGTGGGCGTTCGCCTTCGGTGCCTTCCTGGTTGTCGTCCTGCAGCAGCTCTTCGTTTGGCAGTTGCTCTTCAGCGGCTTCCGCAGCCTGTTCGGCTGGACGAGGCTGACGCTCTTCGCGTGGAGGGCGTGGTTGACGCTCTTCACGTGGCGCGCGTTCTTCACGTGGCGCTCGCTCTTCGCGCGGTGCGCGTTCTTCGCGTGGGCTGCGCTCTTCGCGCGGTGCACGCTCTTCACGAGGCTGGCGCTCTTCACGCGGGGCGCGCTCAGGGCGCTCTTCACGTACGGCCGGGGTGGCAGCATCCAGCGGCTCGCGCAGTTCGCGGACCGGACGGTCTTCGCGGGAGCGGCGCTCTTCACGCGGGGCGCGAGGTTGACGCTCTTCGCGTGGCTGACGTGGTGCGCGCTCTTCGCGGGCCTGGGTTTCTTCACGGGCTTCGCGTGGTTGACGCTCTTCACGCGGTGCGCGCTCTTCGCGAGGCTTGCGATCTTCATCGCGACGGCCATTGCGGTTGCGGCTCTGCTGACGACCGTTGCGGCGCTCTTCGTTACGCTGCGGGCGCTCGGTGGCGGGCTTTTCGGCGACCACTGGGGCGGCGGCAGGCTCTTCCTTACCGGCGAACAGGCTGACCAGCGACTTCACCAGGCCTTTGAACAGGCTTGGCTCTGGCGCGACATGTACCGGCGCGGCTGCAGGTTGTTCCGGAGCGGTTGGAACCGGAGCGTTGGCGCGAGCCGGTGCGGTCTTGACCGCGGCTTCCTGGCGAACCAGGGTGCGGGTGGCGGCAGTCGGCTGGACTTCTTCGGTCTCGGCAGCGGCGATTTCGTAGCTGGACTGGCTGCTCAGCGCTTCCGGGCTGTCGTCGCGCAGACGCTGGACTTCGAAGTGCGGGGTTTCCAGGTGGTCGTTCGGCAGAATGACGATACGTGCCCGGGTGCGCAGTTCGATCTTGGTGATCGAGTTGCGTTTTTCATTGAGCAGGAAGGCTGCAACCGGAATCGGCACTTGGGCGCGAACTTCAGCGGTGCGGTCTTTCAGCGCTTCTTCTTCGATCAGGCGCAGGATTGCCAGCGACAGGGATTCGACGTCACGGATGATGCCGGTACCGCTGCAACGCGGGCAGACGATGCCGCTGCTTTCGCCCAGGGATGGACGCAGGCGCTGACGGGACATTTCCAGCAGGCCGAAGCGCGAGATGCGGCCGACCTGTACGCGGGCACGGTCGGCTTCCAGGCACTCGCGTACCTTTTCTTCGACGGCGCGCTGGTTCTTGGCCGGGGTCATGTCGATGAAGTCGATGACGATCAGGCCGCCGATGTCACGCAGACGCAGCTGGCGGGCGATTTCTTCAGCCGCTTCCAGGTTGGTCTGCAGGGCGGTTTCCTCGATGTCGCTGCCTTTGGTGGCGCGCGCCGAGTTGATGTCGATGGACACCAGGGCTTCGGTCGGATCGATGACGATCGAGCCGCCGGACGGCAGGTCGACCACACGCTGGAAAGCGGTTTCGATCTGGCTTTCGATCTGGAAGCGGTTGAACAGCGGAACGCTGTCTTCATACAGCTTGATCTTGCTGGCGTACTGCGGCATTACCTGGCGGATGAAGGTCAGGGCTTCTTCCTGGGCATCGATGCTGTCGATCAGCACTTCGCCGATGTCCTGGCGCAGGTAGTCGCGGATGGCGCGGATGATGACGTTACTTTCCTGGTAGATCAGGAAAGGCGCAGCGCGGTCCTGCGAGGCTTCTTTGATGGCGGTCCACAGCTGCAGCAGGTAATCCAGGTCCCACTGCATTTCTTCGCTGCTGCGGCCAAGGCCGGCAGTGCGCACGATCAGGCCCATGTCGGCAGGGGCAACCAGGCCGTTCAGGGCTTCGCGCAGTTCATTGCGCTCTTCGCCTTCGATGCGGCGGGAGATGCCACCGGCACGCGGGTTGTTCGGCATCAGCACCAGATAGCGGCCAGCCAGGCTGATAAAGGTGGTCAGGGCTGCGCCCTTGTTGCCGCGCTCTTCTTTCTCGACCTGGACGATGACTTCCTGGCCTTCGCTGAGCACTTCCTTGATGTTCACCCGGCCTTCCGGGGACTTCTTGAAGTATTCGCGGGAGATTTCTTTCAGCGGCAGAAAGCCGTGGCGTTCGGAGCCGAAGTCGACGAAAGCGGCTTCCAGGCTGGGTTCGATCCGGGTGATCCGGCCTTTGTAGATGTTGGCCTTCTTCTGCTCGCGCGCACCGGACTCGATGTCCAGGTCGTAGAGACGTTGGCCGTCTACCAGAGCTACACGCAACTCTTCGGGTTGAGTCGCGTTAATCAGCATTCTTTTCATGTAATACCGTCGGTTTCCGGGCTGCCGGAAACGGCGTTCGGCACACACGACTTCTCACGGTCGGTGTCAGGTGCGCAAGGGGTGGCGGGCCACCCCCGTGTCCAGCGACTGTCGAGCCAGACTGGTAACCCAGTACTGCCGAAGTCGCGACGACGCGTCCTGCTTGCTGTGGTGTCAAATGCACTCAGTCAGGAGGAGGAATCAGCCTTCGGCCGTGGACGCCCTGGGGGCATCTTGATCAAGACCGGGTCCGGTCGCCTGGCCAGAAGGCCTGTGGACTGGACGCGGTGCTACACGGTCCGACGGTTGTGCATCTCCACCCTACACGTATCCCTGATAATTCGGGTGCTGCCGCGCGCTGAATCCGCAACGGGTTGCATTTATCGCCAGCTCCAATACGGGAGCCCGCGCCTTTTATGTCCAAGGCTGGTATTTCCGAAGCTTTCACCATGACTGCGTGAAATTGACGGCACTGACAGAGTGGCTTCGAAAAAAACATCGGGGGAGGGCAAAACACCGCTCTTGTCGTTTTTTATCGGTCTTCTCTGCACGGCGCTGGTGGCGATTCCAGGCAATTCTGTAAACTGGCAAAAGCCCCGTCGGACGGCCTCGCGTCCTCGAGATTTTGCGTCGGTCAGGGCCGGCTAGAAGCCGTGAGTCCGCTGGCCAGCCGCTTTTGGCGGCGTTCGCGACTATAGCAGCAATCATTAAGTGCTTCAAATCCATAAAAAATTGTTATGATTGGCAAATGACGACTAATGCCCCTCCGACCTCCGGCGTCCAGCTGATCGAGGTCGCGCCGGAACTTGCCGGCCAACGAATCGATAATTTCCTTATCACTGCGCTCAAGGGTGTTCCCAAGACCTTGATTTACCGCATTTTGCGCAAAGGCGAAGTGCGTGTGAACAAGGGTCGGATCAAGCCCGAGTACAAGTTGCAGGCCGGTGACATCGTGCGCGTACCGCCCGTTCGTCTGCCCGAACGCGACGAGCCTGTGCCGGTGGCCCAGGGTTTGCTTCAGCGTCTTGAGGCCGCCATCGTCTACGAAGACAAGGCCTTGATTGTGCTGAACAAACCGGCAGGTATCGCCGTGCACGGCGGTAGCGGCCTGAATTTCGGCGTGATCGAAGCCTTTCGTCAGATGCGTCCGGATGCCAAGGAACTGGAACTGGTCCACCGCCTGGATCGCGACACCTCCGGGCTGCTGATGATCGCCAAGAAGCGCAGCATGCTGCGCCACCTGCATGCCGCGCTGCGCGGTGATGGTGTCGACAAGCGCTACATGGCTCTGGTCCGTGGTCACTGGGCGACGGCGAAAAAGCAGGTCAACGCCCCATTGCTCAAGAGCAATCTGCGTTCCGGTGAGCGCATGGTCGAAGTCAACGACGAAGGCAAGGAGGCGCTGACCATTTTCCGCGTCCTGCGTCGTTTTGGTGAATTTGCCACCATCGTCGAGGCGCGTCCGATTACCGGGCGTACTCACCAGATCCGCGTGCACGCCTTGCATGCCGGGCATTGCATTGCCGGTGACAGCAAGTACGGCGATGAAGATTTCACCCGTGAGATTCGTGACCTGGGCGGCAAGCGTCTGTTCCTGCATGCCTATGCCTTGACCGTGCCCCTGCCTGACGGTGGCGAGCTCAAGCTTGAGGCGCCAGTGGACGAGATGTGGGCGAAAACCGTGGAGCGCTTGAGTGCGGCGTGATTACGATCTGCTGATCTTCGATTGGGATGGCACGCTGGCCGACTCAATCGGGCGCATTGTCCAAGCCATGCATCAGGCCGCTGGTCGCGCCGGTCATGCCGCCTGCGATGATGAGGCGGTCAAGGGTATAATTGGCCTGGCGCTGTCCGAGGCGATCGCCACGCTGTATCCGCACCTGGATGCCGAGCAGGTGGCGGTGTTTCGTCAGCACTACGCCGATGTGTACATGGCGCTGGATGAGCAGCCGTCGCCCCTGTTCGAGGGGGTGGTAGAGTCGCTGGAAGCGTTTCGTGCGCAGGGCTATCGTCTGGCGGTGGCTACCGGCAAGGCGCGGCGCGGCCTGGATCGGGTGCTGCGGGCCAATGGCTGGCAGGATTACTTCGATATCACCCGGGCTGCCGACGAGAGTCGTGGCAAGCCTCATCCGCAAATGCTTGAAGAGATTCTGGCGCATTGCCGGGTCGAGCCGGGCAGGGCGTTGATGGTTGGGGATTCGTCGTTCGATCTGTTGATGGCCAGTAACGCCGGCATGCATTCGGTGGCTGTCGCCTACGGGGCCATGTCGCCGCAAGCATTGAGCGCTTTCGGGCCGCAGGTCTGTATCGAGCACTTTTCACATTTGCAGGCCTGGCTGAGCCGGTCGCCTGTCGCGGTAATTCCAGGGTAGGTGAGCATGGCTGACGAGTGGAAGGCGCCTAGCGCCGAAGGCAACGAAGAGCAGAAAAGCTGGAAACTTTTGGAGAAAACCCTCTTGGCAGGTGTGCAGGAGCAGCGTCGTGCGCGGCGCTGGGGGATCTTCTTCAAGCTGCTGACCTTCGCCTATCTGTTTGGCATTCTCGCGCTGTTCAGTCCCTTGATGAATGTCGACAAGGCCGCTTCTCGAAGCGTCAGTCACACTGCGCTGGTTGAAGTGCGCGGGGTGATTGCCGATCAGGAGCCTGCCAGTGCCGATAACATCGTCGGTGGTTTGCGCGAGGCGTTCAAGGATTCGAAGACCAAGGCGGTGATCCTGCGAATCAACAGTCCGGGTGGTAGCCCGGTGCAGTCGGGTTACATCTACGACGAGATACGTCGCCTGCGCGCCGAGTACCCGCAAATCAAGTTGTACGCGGTGATCAGCGATCTGGGCGCCTCCGGCGCTTACTACATTGCCAGTGCTGCGGATCAGATCTACGCCGACAAGGCCAGTCTGGTCGGCTCCATCGGTGTTACGGCTGCCGGTTACGGCTTTGTCGGCACCATGGAGAAACTCGGTGTCGAGCGCCGTACCTACACGGCAGGTGAGCACAAGGCCTTCCTCGATCCGTTCCAGCCGCAGAAGCCTGAAGAGACGGCGTTCTGGCAGGGCGTGCTGGAAACGACCCACAAGCAGTTCATTGCTAGCGTCAAGCAGGGGCGTGGCGAGCGCCTGAAGGACAAGGAGCACCCTGAGCTGTTCAGTGGCCTGATCTGGTCGGGCGAGCAGGCCCTGGACCTTGGGTTGGTGGATGGCCTGGGCAGCGCCGGTTACGTGGCGCGCGAAGTGGTGGGGGAGAAAGAGCTGGTTGACTTCACCATCGAGGAGTCGCCGTTCGATCGTTTCTCCAAGCGCCTGGGTACCAGCATTGCCGAGCGCCTGGCGATGTGGATGGGCTTTCAGGGGCCGTCGTTGCGCTGAGTGTACTGTCTGATGAAATGGCCGGCCCTTCGAGGCCGGCTTTTTTGTTTCAGGAGGGGTCAGGGCAGGCTGGTGCCTTCGGCCAGGAGCATGTCCACCAATCGAATCAGGGGCAGGCCGACCAGGCTGGTGGCATCGACGCCATGGGTGCTCTGGAACAGGCTGACTCCAAGCCCTTCGGCCTTGAAGCTGCCGGCGCAGTCATAAGGTTCTTCAGCGCGCAGGTAGCGCTCGATGCGCTCCAGGTCCAGTTCACGCATGTTGACCGTGAACGGCACGCAGTCGACCTGGCAGTGGCCGGTAGCGCTATTGAGCAGGGCGAGGCCGGTGAGAAAGGTGACATGGTTGCCGCTGGCGGCGAGCAATTGCTCGCAAGCGCGCTCGAAGGTGTGCGGCTTGCCAAGAATCTGTTCTCCGAGCACGGCGACCTGGTCGGAGCCGATGATCAGGTGCTCGGGGTGGCTGGCGGCCAGGGCCTGGGCTTTCTCCCGGGCCAGGCGCTTGACCAGGTCAACGGCAGGCTCTTCGGGCAGGCGCTGTTCGTCAATATCGGGGGAGGCCCAGCTGAAGGGCAGGCGCAAGCGTTCAAGCAATTCGCGCCGGTAGGGCGAGCTGGAAGCCAGTAATAAAGGCAGCATGATAAACTCCTGGGCAGGTGAAACGATTCTAACATGCTGAACGGAGCCGAATTTCCTTTGACAGGGGCGGGGGTCATCCCTAGAATGCTGCGCCTATGTTGAATGACCCGATTCCACCTCACGTTGACCCGCGCAAATTGGCCGATCGTGGTGTTTCCCTCGAAGGAACACTGCAGCTCGCCGATTTGGAGAGACTCTGCGACCCGCTTTCCGACAATGTCGGTACGGTGCAGGCTAAATTCGATTTTGAGCGAGACGAGCAGAAGGCTGTGGTTATCCACACCGAGCTGAGCGTCGAGGTCAAAATGGTTTGCCAGCGTTGTCTTGAGCTGGTCACCCTGCCGATCCACAGCGAAAGTACTTACGCCGTGGTGAAGGAGGGTGCGAATACCCAGTCGTTGCCGAAAGGTTATGACGTGCTGGAACTGGGCGAAGATCCTTTGGATCTGCAGGCTTTGGTCGAGGAGGAGCTTTTGCTCGCCCTGCCCATCGTGCCTGCTCATCATCCGGAAGAATGCCAGCAGCCGGCGGGCGCCGATGAGCCCGAACCGAGCAAGGACGAGGTAACACGGTCCAACCCGTTCAGTGTATTGGCGCAGTTAAAGCGTGACCCAAACGTTTAGGAGTTAATCAATTATGGCTGTTCAGCAGAACAAAAAATCCCGCTCTGCCCGTGACATGCGCCGTTCGCACGACGCTCTCTCGGAAAACGCTCTGTCCGTAGAGAAAACCACTGGTGAAGTACACCTGCGTCACCACGTATCGCCAGAAGGCGTATACCGTGGTCGTAAAGTGATCGACAAGGGCGCTGACGAGTAATCCTTGTCCGCTCAGATCATCGCGATTGACGCAATGGGCGGGGACTTCGGTCCCCGCAGCATTGTTCAGGCGAGTATTGCTTGCCTGTCGGCTACCCCCTCGCTGCACCTGACCCTTGTCGGTCAACCCTCCCTCCTAGAAGACCTTATCGCTGGCCAGTCGGCAGCGGATCGCGCGCGCCTGCAGATTGTTGCAGCCAGCGAAGTGATCGGCATGGATGAGCGGCCCTCGCAAGCGTTGCGTGGCAAGCCTGATTCGTCCATGCGCGTGGCCCTGGAATTATTGCGTGATGGCAAGGTTCAGGCCTGCGTGAGTGCCGGTAATACCGGTGCGCTGATGGCGCTGTCGCGCTATGTGCTGAAAACCCTGCCCGGCATCGATCGCCCGGCCATGGTGGCAGCCATTCCCACCCAGACCGGTTATTGCCAGTTGCTCGACCTGGGTGCCAATGTCGATTGCAGTGCCGACAATCTCTTCCAGTTTGCCGTGATGGGCTCTGTGGCTGCGCAAGCCCTGGGTATCTCGCGTCCGCGTGTGGCGTTGTTGAATGTCGGCACCGAAGACATCAAGGGCAACCAGCAGGTCAAGCTCGCCGCCAGCATGCTGCAGAATGCCCGTGGGCTTAACTACATCGGTTTCGTCGAAGGCGACGGGTTGTACCGTGGAGAAGCGGATGTGGTGGTCTGTGACGGCTTCGTCGGCAACATCTTGCTCAAGTCCAGCGAAGGCCTGGCGACCATGATCGGTTCACGTATCGAGGCGCTGTTCAAAGGCGGGCTCGGTGCGCGCCTGGCCGGTGCGGTAGCCATGCCGCTGCTCAAGCGTCTGCAGGCCGACCTGGCACCGGCGCGGCATAATGGCGCAAGCTTTCTGGGTTTGCAGGGTATCGTTATCAAGAGTCATGGTTCTGCCGGTGTTCAGGGCTTTCAGAGTGCTATTCAGCGTGCCTTGATTGAAATCCAGGAGAATCTGCCGCAGCGCCTGCACGGGCGTCTGGAAGATCTGTTGCTTTAGGCATATACCTCAGGAAGTGGTTAAATGTGACCGCTTGGTCCTCATTACCATCCAAGTCTTCAGTTTCTTGTGCTCAGCCTGGTGCTGGGCGCTTCATTTCCGACGACAAGATCATTAGGGGCTTGTTCAATGTCTGCATCCCTCGCATTCGTCTTTCCCGGTCAAGGTTCGCAGTCCCTCGGCATGCTTGCCGAGCTGGGCGCCCAGTATCCGCTGGTCATTGATACCTTCCGCGAGGCCTCCGAGGCTCTGGGCTATGACCTCTGGGCGCTGACCCAGGAGGGTCCGGAAGAGCAACTCAATCAAACCGACAAAACCCAACCGGCCATTCTTACCGCCTCGATTGCCCTGTGGCGTCTGTGGTTGGCTGAAGGCGGTGCGCGTCCGGCTTTCGTTTCCGGCCACAGCCTGGGTGAGTACAGCGCGCTGGTTGCCGCTGGCAGCCTGAGCCTGGGCGACGCGGTCAAGCTGGTCAAACGTCGTGGCGAGCTCATGCAGGAGGCTGTACCGGCCGGGCAGGGCGCCATGGCGGCAATCCTCGGTCTGGACGACGCTGTTGTCGTGGGGATCTGCGCTGAAGCAGCCCAGGGCGAAGTGGTCAGTGCGGTAAACTTCAACTCGCCAGGTCAGGTCGTGATCGCTGGTGCCAAGGCCGCTGTCGAGCGCGCCATGGAAGCCTGCAAGGCTGCCGGTGCCAAGCGCGCACTGCCGCTGCCGGTCAGCGTGCCTTCGCACTGCGAGCTGATGCGTCCGGCTGCCGAGCGCTTTGCCGAGTCGGTCAATGCCATCGACTGGCAAGCCCCGCAAATTCCGCTGGTGCAGAACGTCAGCGCTGCCGTTGCCGCAGACCTCGACACCCTCAAGCGCGATCTGCTCGAGCAGCTGTACAAGCCGGTTCGCTGGGTCGAATGCGTACAGACCCTGGCCGCCAATGGCGCGGTACAGCTGGTCGAGTGCGGTCCAGGCAAGGTTCTGGCCGGCCTGAACAAGCGCTGCGCCGATGGCGTGAACACCTCTAACCTCAATACCCCGGATGCTTTCGCCGCCACCCGCGCGGCGCTGGCCTGATTTAGGAGAAGCTTGCATGAGCCTGCAAGGTAAAGTTGCACTGGTGACCGGCGCCAGCCGTGGTATCGGCCAGGCTATCGCCCTCGAGCTGGGCCGTCTGGGCGCTACCGTGATCGGTACCGCGACCTCCGCCTCGGGTGCCGAGCGTATCGCCGCTACCCTCAAGGAACACGGTATCACCGGCACTGGCCTGGAGCTGAACGTGACCAGCGACGAGTCGGTCGCTGCCACTCTGGCCAAGATCCAGGAGCAGTTCGGTGCGCCGACCATTCTGGTCAACAACGCCGGCATCACCCGTGACAACCTGATGATGCGCATGAAAGACGACGAGTGGTTCGACGTCATCGACACCAACCTGAACAGCCTCTACCGTCTGTCCAAGGGCGTGCTGCGCGGCATGACCAAGGCGCGCTGGGGTCGTATCATCAGCATCGGTTCGGTAGTCGGCGCCATGGGTAATGCCGGGCAGGTCAACTACGCTGCAGCCAAGGCCGGTCTGGAAGGTTTCAGTCGTGCATTGGCCCGTGAAGTCGGCTCGCGCGCGATCACCGTCAACTCGGTGACCCCGGGCTTCATCGACACCGACATGACCCGTGAATTGCCTGAAGCCCAGCGTGAAGCGCTGCAGACCCAGATCCCGCTGGGGCGTCTGGGCCAGGCCCAGGAAATCGCCAATGTGGTCGCTTTCCTGGCCTCTGAAGGCGCAGGTTACGTGACTGGCGCGACCATTCCGGTCAACGGCGGCATGTACATGTAAATCTAATGTGACGGATTGCTTCAAAAAAATGTCATACGAGCTGTCTAAAATCCGTTATAAAGCTGCAACCAGATTCTAGTCGGTTGGCAGGTGTGGTCTGGCGAGGCGTGTTGCGCTTGAAAAGCGGACGTCTTTCTATACACTTACACACCGGCCAGCTGCCTGACATATGTCCATTAGGAGTGAAAACAAGGTATGAGCACCATCGAAGAACGCGTCAAGAAAATCGTCGCCGAGCAACTGGGCGTTAAAGAAGAAGAAGTAGTGAACACTGCTTCCTTCGTCGAAGATCTGGGTGCCGATTCCCTTGACACCGTTGAGCTGGTGATGGCTCTGGAAGAGGAATTCGAGACCGAAATCCCTGACGAAGAAGCCGAGAAGATCACTACTGTTCAAGCTGCTATCGACTACGTCACCAGCCACCAGGCCTAAGACGTTGTAGTCGTCGCTTCTTGTCATGGAAAAACCGCACTGCCTTCGCCGGCGTGCGGTTTTTTCTTTACAAGAGATGTAGTCAATTGAATAAGGAGAGTGCTGTGTCGCGTAGACGCGTCGTGGTCACCGGTATGGGTATGCTGTCGCCACTGGGTACGGATGTGCCGAGCAGTTGGCAGGGCATTCTGGCTGGCCGCAGTGGCATAGGTCTGATTGAACATACGGACCTGTCTGCCTACTCCACCCGTTTTGGCGGCTCGGTAAAGGGCTTCGAGGTTGAGCAGTACCTGTCGGTCAAGGAAGCCCGCAAGCTCGATCTGTTCATTCAGTACGGCCTGGCAGCCGGTTTTCAGGCAGTGCGTAACGCTGGCCTGGAAGTGACCGATGCCAACCGCGAGCGCATTGGCGTGGCCATGGGCTCGGGTATCGGTGGCCTGACCAATATCGAAGAAACCAGCCGGACTTTGCATGAGCAGGGCCCGCGGCGCATTTCGCCGTTCTTCGTGCCGGGTTCGATCATCAACATGATTTCCGGTTTCCTGTCGATCCACCTGGGTGTACAGGGACCTAACTACGCCATTGCCACGGCCTGCACGACCGGTACCCACTGTATCGGTATGGCGGCGCGCAACATCGCCTTCGGTGAAGCCGACGTGATGATTGCCGGCGGTGCGGAAATGGCCGCCTGCGGTCTGGGCATGGGCGGCTTCGGTGCCTCGCGGGCGCTGTCGACCCGCAATGACGACCCGACCCGTGCCAGCCGTCCGTGGGACAAGGGCCGTGATGGCTTCGTGCTTGCCGATGGTGCCGGTGCGCTGGTGCTCGAAGAGCTCGAACACGCCAAGGCCCGTGGTGCGACCATCTATGCCGAGCTGGTTGGTTTTGGCATGAGTGGCGACGCCTACCACATGACCTCGCCGCCAGAAGATGGCAGCGGCGCAGCGCGCTGCATGGTCAACGCCTTGCGCGATGCCGGCCTGAACGCTGATCAGGTGAACTACATCAACGCCCATGGCACCTCGACCCCGGCCGGTGACCTGGCTGAAGCGTCGGCGATCAAGTCGGTGTTCGGCGACCACGCCTACAAGCTGGCGGTCAGCTCGACCAAGTCGATGACCGGTCACCTGTTGGGCGCCGCCGGTGCAGTGGAAGCGATTTTCAGCGTGCTGTCGATCAACAGCCAGGTAGCCCCGCCGACCATCAACCTCGATGAGCCAAGCGAAGGTTGCGATCTGGATTTTGTGCCGCATGAGGCGCGCAACATGCCGATCGATGTCGTGCTGTCCAACTCCTTCGGGTTTGGTGGTACCAACGGCTCGCTGGTGTTCCGCCGGTTCGCCGAGTAATGCACAGCTGGATCGATGGCCAGCCGGCACAGGCAGTCAACCTGCAAAGCCGTGCGCTGGCCTACGGCGATGGTCTGTTCGAGACCATCGCGGTCAGGGCCGGTCGGCCATCGTTGCTCGAGTATCATCTCGAGCGCCTGGCGCTGGGTTGCCAGCGCTTGGCGATCAGCGCCGATCACGGCCTGATTCGCGACGAGCTATGCCGTTACGCCAGCCTGCTGGGTGACGGCGTGCTCAAACTGATTCTCGTCCGTGGTGACAGCCAGCGCGGCTATGCGCCTGCCGCTGGCGTGGCACCACGGCGTATCCTGCAGGGCAGTCCCTTGCCTGCTTATCCAGCCCAGCATGCCGAGCACGGGATTCGTCTTTTTCCCTGTAGCACTCGTCTGGCGGAACAACCGCTACTGGCCGGGCTCAAACACCTCAATCGACTCGAACAGGTGCTGGCGCGTGCCGAATGGCAGGATGCCGAGCATGCCGAAGGATTGATGCGCGATGTTTCCGGTCGCATCATCGAAGGGGTCTACAGCAATCTGTTCCTGGTGCACGGCGCTGAGCTGCTGACGGCTGATCTGAGCCGCTGCGGCGTGGCCGGGGTCATGCGTGCGGCCCTGATCGAGCACGCAGCAAAGTCCGGGATTGCGCTGCACATTACCGATCTGTCCCTGCAGGACCTGGAGCAGGCTGACGAAGTCTTCGTCTGCAACAGCGTCTATGGTGTCTGGCCAGTGCGTGCTTTTGCATCGCTGAACTGGTCGCCGGGTCCGCTCACCCGTAAACTGCAGGCCATTGCCCGTACGTTACTGGATACCTGATTTGTGAGACGTAAATTCTTGGTGCTGCTGGAAACCGGATTGATTCTGGCAGGCCTGATCCTGGGTTTTTCAGCCTGGAAAGTGAATTCGGCGCTGGAGCAGACTCTGCACGTTAGCCAGGAGCAATTGCTCGACGTGCCCACGGGTACCAACCCCAACCGCATGTTCTACCGCATGGAGAGTCAGGGCCTGCTGGACGATGCCTTCTGGCTGCGTCTGTACTGGCGCTTCAACATGGCGGGGGTGCCGCTGCACACCGGCGAGTACCGCATGACCCCGGGTATGACCGTACGCGACCTGTTTGAGGTCTGGCGTCGTGGCGATGTCGTGCAGTACAGCCTGACCCTGGTCGAAGGCTGGAACTTCCGCCAGGTGCGCTCGGCGTTGGCCAGGCACGAAAAAATCAAGCAGACCCTCGATGGCCTCAGCGATGCCGAGGTGATGGACAAGCTCGGTCACCCGGGAGTGTTCCCTGAAGGGCGTTTCTTCCCCGATACCTATCGCTTCGTGCGCGGCATGACCGATGTCGAGTTCCTTCAGCAAGCCTATGCGCGCCTGGATGAAGTGCTGGCCAAGGAGTGGGCGGAGCGTCCGGCCGACCTGCCGTATCGTGACCCGTACCAGGCGCTGATCATGGCCTCGCTGGTGGAGAAGGAAACCGGTGTGCCGCAGGAGCGCGGTCAGATCGCCGGGGTGTTCGTGCGTCGCATGCGCATCGGCATGTTGCTGCAGACCGACCCGACAGTGATCTACGGCATGGGAGAGCGTTACAACGGCAAGATCACCCGCGCCGATCTGCGCGAACCGACGCCGTACAACACCTATACCAATGCTGGCCTGCCGCCGACTCCGATCGCCATGGTCGGACGTGAAGCCATTCACGCGGCCTTGAATCCGACACCGGGCAGCAGCTTGTACTTTGTCGCTCGCGGCGATGGTAGTCATATCTTCTCTGACGACCTGGATGCGCACAATTCGGCGGTCCGCGAGTACCAGATCAAGCGCCGTGCCGATTACCGTTCGAGCCCGGCACCGGTGACTGAATCCGAGCCTGAGCCTGAGGCCGAGCCGCAGTCATCGGAACCCACTGAGGCTAACCCTGAGCCGGTGCCTGAAGCGTCGGCGCCAGCCACTGAAACCTCTTCGCAATGATCAACTGTAAGGACTCCCTGTGAGCGGCTTGTTTATCACCCTGGAAGGTCCCGAAGGCGCGGGCAAGAGCACCAATCGCGAGTACCTGGCCGAGCACCTGCGTGCCCAGGGTGTGGATGTGGTGCTGACCCGTGAGCCTGGCGGTACGCCGCTGGCCGAGCGGATCCGCGAACTGCTGTTGGCCCCTAGCGACGAAAAGATGGATGCCGACACCGAGCTGTTGCTGGTGTTCGCTGCCCGTGCCCAGCACCTGGCCGAAGTGATTCGTCCGGCCCTGGCCCGTGGTGCAGTGGTGCTCTGTGATCGATTCACCGATGCTACCTATGCCTATCAAGGTGGTGGCCGTGGCCTGTCGCTGGAGCGCATTGCCACACTGGAAAATTTTGTTCAGGGCACGCTGCGCCCGGACCTGACTCTGGTCTTCGATCTGCCGGTGGAAATCGGCCTGTCCCGCGCCGCGGCCCGTGGACGCCTGGATCGTTTCGAGCAGGAAGGCCAGGCCTTTTTCGAGGCCGTGCGTCAGGCCTACCTGGCACGCGCCAAGGCGGCCCCGCAGCAGTACAAACTGATCGACGCTTCGCAAACGCTGGCACAGGTGCAGCAAGCACTGGATGCCTTGCTGCCGCAGATCCTGGACCGCTGTCGTGGCTGAGGCCTTCCCCTGGCAGCAGGCGTTGTGGCAACAACTGGCCGGACGCACCCAGCACGCTCACGCCTATCTGCTGCATGGGCCGCAAGGCATCGGCAAGCGCGCGCTGGCCGAGCGGCTGATGGCCTTGTTGCTGTGTCAGCGCCCGGCCAATCTGCAAGCGTGCGGGCAGTGCAAATCGTGCCTGTTGCTGGCCGCCGGCAGTCATCCGGACAACTATGTGCTGGAGCCGGAGGAGGCCGACAAGCCGATCAAGGTCGACCAGGTGCGTGACCTGGTGTCCTTTGTGGTCCAGACCGCACAGTTGGGCGGGCGCAAGGTGGTGCTGATCGAGCCGGTCGAGGCGATGAACATCAATGCGGCCAACGCCTTGCTCAAAAGCCTGGAAGAGCCGTCCGGCAATACCGTGTTGCTGCTGGTCAGCCATCAGCCAAGCCGATTGTTGCCGACCATCAAGAGCCGTTGTGTGCAGCAGGCGTGTCCTTTGCCCAGCGCCACGCAAAGCCTGGCCTGGTTGAGTACAGCCTTGCCAGAGTGCGATGAGCATGAACGTCTGGAGCTGCTCAGCCTTGCTGCCGGCTCGCCCCTGGCCGCGGTCAGCCTGCAGGCGCAGGGTGTGCGCGAGCAGCGCGCACTGGTGGTCGACGGGGTGAAAAAGCTGCTCAAGCAGCAGCAATCCCCGAGCCAGCTGGCCGAAGCCTGGAATGCAATTCCCTTGCTGTTGCTGTTCGACTGGTTCTGTGACTGGTCGAATCTCGTCCTGCGCTACCAGTTGACCGAGGATGAGGAAGGTTTAGGCTTGAACGATATGCGCAAGGTCGTGCAGTACCTGGCGCAGAAGAGCGGTCAAGGCAAGGTTCTGCAGATCCAGGACTGGATTCTCGCCCAGCGCCAGAAAGTTCTGGCCAAGGCCAACCTCAATCGCGTGCTGTTGCTCGAAGCGCTGCTGGCCTCCTGGGCAATGTTGCCTGGCCAGCGTTGAGCCGGGCTGCCCCTTTATTTCATTTCAGTGTTGTCATCTGCCCATGCTTGTAGATTCCCATTGCCATCTCGATCGTCTCGACCTCACCGCTCACCAGGGTTCTCTGGATGCGGCCCTTGATGCTGCCCGCGCCCGTGGTGTCGGCCACTTCCTGTGCATCGGCGTCAGTGCCGACAACGCCAAGGCGGTCAAAGACCTGAGCGAGCGTTACAGCGATGTTGACTGCTCGGTAGGCATCCATCCGCTGGACCTGACTCCCGACGGTGCGCCGCCGCTGGAGTGGCTGCTCAAGGAGCTTGAGCACCCGCATGTGGTGGCCATCGGTGAAACCGGGCTGGATTATCACTACGAGCCGGAAGCGGCCGAGGTGCAGCAGGAGTCCTTCCGCCTGCACCTGCAGGCTGCGCAGGCTACCGGCAAACCGGTGATCATTCACACTCGTGCGGCGCGTGCCGACACCCTGAACCTGCTGCGCGAAGCGGACCTGAGTCAGGCCGGTGTACTGCATTGCTTCACTGAAGACTGGGACATGGCCAAGGCAGCGCTGGATCTGGGCTACTACATCTCGTTGTCCGGCATCGTGACCTTTCGCAATGCCGATGCCTTGCGCGACGTCGCCCGACAAGTGCCGGCCGATCGCCTGCTGGTCGAAACCGACTCGCCTTACCTGGCACCGATTCCGTATCGCGGTAAACCGAACCTGCCGCAGTATGTGCGGGAAGTCGCGGAGTTCGTGGCGATGGTGCGAGGTGAAAGCTATGAACAATTGGCCGGGCAGACCACTGCCAACTTCAAGCGCCTGTTCCCGCTGGCCCGGGTGAGCTGAACGACAGGCAAAAAAAACCCGGGTTCTGGGGGGTGAATCCGGGTTAAGACCATTAGGAGTAAAACAAAGGTACGCGGTCCCTGAGCACCTTTATCGGCGCGCCACTTGGGGGGATGCGCCACGCCAACACCTGAAGTATTGGTCAGGATTGGCGGGCTGCCAGCGGCTATTGCTCGTTTTTTAAACAGATTTGGAATACGGCCACGGCTGCTGAGCACTCATCGCTCTGCAATCTGCCGCACAATTGCCAGAGTTTCGTCGATTACCTGCCTGGGCGTGTAGAAATGCGGGGAAAAGCGCACGCCAGGCCCGCGAGTAATGCATACGACCTGTTCCTGCTTCAGGCGATGATAGGCGTCGGCGTTATCCACCCCGGCGATGCTGAACGAAACGATGCCGGAGCGGCGCTGCGGATCTTCCGGGCTGTGCAGTTGAACCCCGGGAATGGCCGCCAGCCCTTCATAGAGCCACTGCACCCGTTCTGCAAGCAGCGTCGATACCTGTTCTATCCCCACCTCTTCCAGCAGCGACAGGCTGGCGTCCAGCGCCGCCGCGCCGAGCATGTTCGGACTGCCGCATTCAAAGCGCCGGGCACTGCGGGCCGGCTCCCACTCGGTGCGGGTGTAGTCGCCCATGTGCTCGAGCATGTGCCAGCCGTATTCGCTGAGCTTCAGTTGTGGGCGAACCTCGGCGCGGCAATAGAAAACGCCGAGGCCTTCCGGGCCAAGCATCCACTTGTGGCCATCGGCCATGGCGAAATCGCACTGATAGGCTTGCACGTCGAAGGGCAGGGCGCCCAGTTGCTGAATGGCATCGATGCAGAACAGCACATTGCGCTCACGACAACCCTGGCCAAGCCGCACCAGGTCCAGGCGCAGGCCGCTGGCGAACTGCACGGCACTGATCGCCAGCAGGCGCACGCGCGGACCACAGGCGCCCAGCAGATCGGCTTCCGGATCCTGCCCCTTGAGGCTCACCTGGATCACTTCCACGCCCCGGTCGGCCAAGGCTTCCCAGGCGATGCGGTTGGAGGGGAACTCTTCATCGCTGATGACGATCCGGTCACCAGCCTGCCAATCAATACCGAAAGCAACGAACGAAAGGGCCTCTGAGGTGTTCTTGACCAGGGCGATGTCATCGGTCGATGGTGCGTTGGTCAGACGCATCAGGCGTTCGCGCAGGCGTTGCTCCATCGCCATCCAGTGCGGATAGTCCCTGGCGCCGAGCCAAACGTTTTCGTTGGCAAAGCGCGCAACTGCCTGGCTGGCCCTTGCTGGCCAGGGAGCGACGGCTGCGTGGTTCAGGTAGCGAAGGCCTGGAGCCTGTTCAAACTCATCAAGAAACATAGACATGGTCGGATGATCCGTGCATTTTGGCGCAAGTTAGGCATAATAACCGGCTTCGATTTTGATCCAGTCCTTCTTATGCAGAAAGAACCTCGTAAGGTCCGTGAGTTTCGTCGCCGTGAGCAAGAAATTCTCGATACCGCGCTCAAGCTGTTTCTCGAACAGGGTGAAGACAGTGTCACCGTCGAGATGATTGCTGATGCAGTCGGTATCGGCAAAGGCACGATCTACAAGCATTTCAAATCCAAGGCGGAGATCTACCTGCGCCTGATGCTCGACTACGAGCGCGATTTGAACGAACTGTTGCACTCTGCCGATGTTGATCGCGACAAGGAAGCCCTGTCGCGTGCCTACTTCGAATTCCGCATGCGCGATCCGCAGCGTTACCGCTTGTTCGACCGCCTCGAAGAGAAGGTGGTCAAGGGCAACCAGGTACCGGAGATGGTCGAGGAGCTGCACAAGATTCGTGCCTCCAATTTCGACCGCCTGACCCTGCTGATCAAAGGTCGCATCAGCGAAGGCAAGCTCGAAGACGTGCCGCCGTACTTCCACTACTGCGCCGCCTGGGCGCTGGTGCATGGCGCGGTGGCGCTGTATCACTCGCCGTTCTGGAGCAACGTGCTGGAAGACCAGGAAGGTTTTTTCCAGTTTCTGATGGATATCGGCGTGCGCATGGGCAACAAGCGCAAGCGTGACCCGGACGCCACCGGCAGCTGACCTGTTCAGCAGTCGAACGAAACTACTGGCGTGGCCCCCGCAGGAATATACTCAGGTATGAGGCTTGCAAAAACCTGATTTTTGAGTCAGGTTTTGCAGGCCCGATTCATCCATGCCGGAGTCATCCATGATCGTCGACCGCCAAGGCAGGCGTTTTCGCAATTTGCGTGTCAGCCTGACCGCTGCCTGCAACTACGCCTGCACCTATTGCGTGCCGGACGGCAAGCGTCTGGTGGCGGCCCAGGATGAGCTGTCTGCCGAGGCCATGGCCCGCGCTGTGGCCTACCTGATCGAAGCCGCCGGCATCGAGCGTTTGCGCATTACCGGTGGCGAGCCGCTGGTCAGCCCCAAGCTTGAAACCTTTCTGACTTCGGTCGCAGGCCTTGGCCTGGATGAAATCAGCCTGACCACCAATGGCCAGTTGCTGTCGCGCAAGCTGCCATTGTTGCGTGCGGCCGGTATCCGCCGACTCAACGTTTCCCTCGATACCCTTGATCCTGATGCTTTCCGGCGTATTGCCCGTGGTGGCGACCTGGCCACTGTGCTCGATGGCATGGAACAGGCCACAGCGGCCGGGATGAAAATCAAGGTCAACATGGTGCCCTTGCGCGGACAGAACTTCGATCAAGTGGTGCCGCTGCTTGAGTACTGCCTGGCCCGCGGCTACGAGCTGCGTTTTATCGAATTGATGCGCATGGGCCACCTGGCCCGTGACAGCAATGCCTTCCTGCAGCAGTTCGTCAGCCTCGAACACTTGCTGCAGTTGATCGGCGAGCGTTACGAATACTTGCAGGCCAATGCACCGGTGGATGCCACCGCGCTGCGTTATCAGATCCCCGGCCAGGGCTACTTTGGCGTGATCGCCAACGAAAGCGTACCGTTTTGCCGGACCTGTTCACGCCTGCGCCTGTCGTCCACCGGCTGGCTGCATGGCTGCCTGTCGTCGAGCAACCGTCACTATATCGGCGACTTGCTCGACAAACCGCGCCACCAGGCCTTGCCGGCGCTGCAGGGGTTGCTGGTCAAGGCCCTTGGCGACAAGCAGCCGGTGGCATTTTCCGGTGGAGCAACGGTGATGAAAATCATCGGTGGCTAAGACTGGCGCAAAAGCTGCATCTGTCAGCTGTTCGCCGGTTTTCCGTCACCGGCCACTGGAGGATAGATGCGTAGCCTGGTTTTGCTGCTGGCGCTGATGGCGCTGGGCGGCTGTATGAATGTCAGCGATATGGGCGAGGGTGTCCGTTATCACATGAGTGATGCCGGTCTGCTCGATCACAGTGATACCCGCCGTTCGCTGTCGGTGCGCCTGCAGCCTGATTCATTCATTTACATTGGTCAGGGTGCCTTCGTCCCTCCTGGCAAGGGGCCTTATCCACGGCCCAACGTGGTGGCCGAAGAAGCCTTCAAGGGCTTTGTCGAATACTTCCCCATGGTCCGTCGCGCTCAGGGGCCGTTGGGGCTGGAGCAGGCGCTGGTCGAGGCGCGTGGAGTGGGGGCGCATTACTTGCTCTATGCGCGCTTTGCCCGTACCGATGACCGTATCGGCAATGGCGATGAATGGTATGACGAGCAGGCCGTCGACCGTCTGGGTATCGATACCGGTGTGATCCAGTTGATGCTCATCGAAACCAATACCCGCTACCTGATCGATACCACACGGATCAACAGCCGTGGCGGATTGCTGACGTTTCACGACAACACGCCGGAAGATTTGCTAGGGCCGCCGCTTGAGGATTACGCTCGTAGCCTTTTGGGCATGAGTCGTTGAGGAGAGGGTGATGACCGATACCGGCAAGGCTATAGATCTGCTGACGCAGATTCCCAAGTCCGAAAAGGGGCTGCCACCGGTGCATCTGTGGAACCCGGACTTCTGTGGCGATATCGACATGCGTATCGCCCGTGACGGTACCTGGTACTACCTGGGCACGCCGATCGGGCGCAAGCCGATGGTGCGGTTGTTCTCCACCATCATTCGCCGCGACGGCGACGATTACTTCCTGGTGACGCCGGTGGAGAAGGTCGGCATCAAGGTCGATGATGCGCCATTTGTTGCCGTCAGCCTTGAAGTCGAAGGTGAGGGGGAGCAGCAGGTACTGCGCTTCACCAGCAATGTCGAGGATCAGGTCGAAGCAGGCCCCGAGCACCCTTTGCGTTTCGAAATCGATGCGCAGACCCAGGAGCCATCGCCCTATGTGCATATGCGCAGCAACCTTGAGGCGCTGATCCATCGCAATGTGTTTTATCAGCTGGTGGAGCTGGCCGTACCGCAGCAGATTGCCGGGGAGCAATGGCTGGGGGTCTGGAGCAGCGGCACCTTCTATCCTATTGGTCGCAGCTGATTAGCCTCCGCGTTTTTCCCCGAATTGGCGCTTTTTACCTCGTGGTGGCCGGCATAACCTGCCGCTATCCCCCATCACGAGGCAGTGCCAATGAAACCGCGTCTGTTACCTGTCAGCACCCTGATCGTCGCTAGCCTGTTTACCCTGCCGGGCGCTTGGGCCCATGGTCCGGAGCCGGGCCAGGAGGCGGTCAAGATCCTGCAAGAGCAATTGCCGAGCAATGCCGCTGGCAAGAAAGCCATCATGCTCACGGTCAGTTATGCACCAGGACAGAAGTCCGTGGCGCATCAGCATCCGGGGGCAGTCATGGCTTATGTGCTCGAAGGCACGGTGGTGTCCCAGCTCAAGGGCGAGCCCAAGCCGGTGACTTACAAGGCGGGTGAGTTCTGGTACGAAGCGCCGGGGTCGGTGCACCTGGTGTCTTACAACGCCAGTGAGACAAAGCCGGCAAAATTGCTGGTCTGGTCGCTGGTGGATGAGCCGCTGCCAGTGACCGAGCCTTATCAGCCGTAGGGCAGGGTAAATACCGAGAGGCTGAAACGAAAAAACCTCCAGTGCTCAGCGCAACTGGAGGTTTTTCAAGTGTTTGGCTCCGCGACCAGGACTCGAACCTGGGACCCAATGATTAACAGTCATTTGCTCTACCGACTGAGCTATCGCGGAATCTGTGGCGTATCTTACTGATTGCTAAGGGGAAGTCAAGCCTCCCCCTGGCAAAAAGTCAGTTACAGGACCTCGACGATAGCCTTGGTCACCACATCGATGTTGCTCTGATTCAGGGTGGCCACGCAGATACGACCGGTATCCAGCGCGTAGATGCCGAACTCGTTCTTCAGGCGTGCGACCTGATCGACGCTCAGGCCCGAGTACGAGAACATGCCGCGCTGACGGGCGACGAAGCTGAAGTCGTGCTCAGGTGCCTGGGCAGCCAGCAGCTCAACCATCTGCTTGCGCATGCCGTGGATGCGCTGGCGCATCTCACCCAGTTCCTCTTCCCACATTGCACGCAGTTCCGGGCTGTTGAGCACGGTGGCGACGATGGTGGCGCCGTGGGTCGGCGGGTTGGAGTAGTTGGTGCGGATCACGCGCTTGACCTGCGACAGCACGCGCGCGCTCTCTTCCTTGGACTCGGTGATGATCGACAGCGCACCCACGCGCTCGCCGTACAGCGAGAAGGATTTGGAGAACGAGCTGGAGACGAAGAAGTTCAGGCCCGACTCGGCGAACAGGCGCACGGCGAAGGCGTCTTCGTAGATGCCGTCGCCAAAGCCCTGGTAGGCCATGTCGAGGAATGGCACGTGGCCCTTGGCCTTGACCACTTCCAGGACATTTTTCCAGTCGTCCAGGCTCAGGTCGACGCCCGTCGGGTTATGGCAGCAGGCGTGCAGCACGATGATCGAGCCGGACGGCAGGGCGTTGAGGTCTTCGAGCATGCCGCTGCGGTTGACGTCGTGAGTAGCGGCGTCGTAGTAGCGGTAGTTCTGCACCGGGAAACCAGCGGTTTCAAACAGGGCACGGTGGTTTTCCCAGCTCGGGTCGCTGATCGCCACTACGGCGTTTGGCGAAACCTGCTTGAGGAAGTCGGCACCGATCTTCAGCGCGCCGGTACCGCCAACGGCCTGAGTGGTGATAACCCGGCCAGCAGCCAGCAGTGGCGACTCGGCACCGAACAGCAGCTTCTGTACGGCCTGGTCGTAGGCGGCGATGCCGTCGATCGGCAGGTAACCGCGGGAAGCGTGCTGGGCAGCGCGCTGGGTTTCGGCTTCGATCACTGCACGCAGCAGTGGGATACGCCCTTCTTCGTTGCAGTAAACACCTACACCCAGGTTGACCTTGTTGCTACGGGTATCGGCGTTGAAAGCTTCGTTGAGGCCCAGAATGGGGTCGCGTGGTGCCAGCTCGACAGCGGAAAACAGGCTCATTATTACCTTGGCTCTGAATGGAGAGTGGAAGAGGTCGCACGCTCCAGTCGAATGCACTAGAGCGGTGCACAAACGGGGAGTCAGTATAGTGATACCCATCGGTCACGGCGACAGTCTGACGCAGCTTTTCCTGTTGTTTCGCCGATTATTTTTCGACCGTTAGTCGAATTGACCGGTCCATACTCACATCATTGCGTTGAAACTGGCGTTCGAGAGCCCTAATTCGGTATAAGTACTGTCTATAAATACAGTTGCCAGCGTCTGCGATAAAAACGTCGCGATTACACAGAGGTTTGTCATGTCCGAGTTTCAGCTCGTCACCCGTTTCCAGCCGGCCGGCGACCAGCCCGAAGCCATTCGCCTGATGGTCGAAGGCATTGAAGCGGGCCTGGCGCATCAGACCCTGCTCGGGGTGACTGGCTCGGGCAAGACCTTCAGTATCGCCAACGTGATCGCCCAGGTGCAGCGGCCGACCCTGGTGCTGGCGCCGAACAAGACCCTGGCAGCGCAGCTGTACGGCGAGTTCAAGGCATTTTTCCCCAACAATGCCGTGGAGTACTTCGTTTCCTACTACGACTACTACCAGCCCGAAGCCTATGTGCCGTCGTCCGATACCTTCATCGAGAAGGATGCCTCGATCAATGACCACATCGAGCAGATGCGCCTGTCGGCAACCAAGGCGCTGCTGGAGCGTCGCGATGCGATCATCGTTACCACGGTGTCCTGCATCTACGGTCTGGGCAGTCCGGAAACCTACCTGAAGATGGTCCTGCACGTGGACCGTGGCGACAAGCTCGACCAGCGCGCCTTGTTGCGCCGCCTGGCCGACTTGCAGTACACCCGCAACGAAATGGACTTTGCCCGCGCCACCTTCCGTGTGCGTGGCGATGTGATTGATATCTTCCCGGCCGAATCGGACCTTGAAGCCATCCGCATCGAGCTGTTCGATGACGAAGTGGAGAACATTGCCGCCTTCGATCCGCTGACCGGCGAAGTGATCCGCAAGTTGCCGCGTTTCACCTTCTACCCCAAGAGCCACTACGTGACCCCGCGTGAAACCTTGCTTGAGGCGGTGGAGGGCATCAAGGAGGAGCTGCAGCAGCGGCTGGAGTACCTGCACAAGGCCAACAAGCTGGTCGAGGCCCAGCGCCTGGAGCAGCGCACCCGTTTCGATCTGGAAATGATCCTCGAGCTGGGTTACTGCAACGGCATCGAGAACTACTCGCGCTACCTCTCCGGTCGTCCGGCCGGAGCGCCGCCACCGACCCTCTACGATTATCTGCCGGCTGATTCATTGCTGGTGATCGACGAGTCCCACGTCAGCGTTCCGCAGGTCGGGGCGATGTACAAGGGCGACCGCTCACGCAAGGAAACCCTGGTCGAGTACGGCTTCCGCCTGCCTTCGGCGCTGGACAACCGGCCGATGCGTTTCGATGAGTGGGAAAGCGTCAGTCCGCAGACGATCTTCGTTTCCGCCACGCCCGGGAACTATGAAGCTGAGCATGCCGGCCGGGTTGTGGAGCAGGTGGTGCGGCCGACCGGTCTGGTCGACCCTCAGGTTGAAGTGCGCCCGGCCACCACCCAGGTCGACGACCTGCTCTCGGAAATCCGCAAGCGTGTTGCCGTGGAAGAGCGTGTGCTGGTCACCACCCTGACCAAGCGCATGGCCGAAGACCTCACCGATTACCTCGCCGATCACGACGTGCGGGTGCGCTATCTGCATTCGGATATCGACACCGTGGAGCGCGTCGAGATCATCCGCGACTTGCGCCTGGGGACCTTCGATGTACTGGTGGGGATCAACCTGTTGCGCGAAGGTCTGGACATGCCCGAGGTGTCGCTGGTGGCAATCCTCGATGCCGACAAGGAAGGCTTCCTGCGTTCCGAGCGTTCACTGATCCAGACCATCGGCCGTGCAGCGCGCAACCTCAATGGCCGGGCGATCCTCTATGCCGACAGAATTACCGGCTCGATGGAGCGGGCTATCGGCGAAACCGAGCGTCGTCGTGACAAGCAGATTGCCTTCAACGAAGCCAACGGCATCGTGCCCAAGGGCGTGGTCAAAGACATCACCGACATCATGGAAGGCGCCAATGTGCCCGGCTCGCGCAGCAAGAAGCGCAAGGGTATGGCCAAGGCCGCCGAAGAAAGCGCACGCTACGAAGCCGAGTTGCGCTCACCTGGCGAGATTGCCAAGCGGATCAAGCTGCTGGAAGAGAAGATGTACCAGTTGGCGCGGGACCTGGAGTTCGAGGCGGCGGCGCAGATGCGCGACGAAATTACCGCGTTGCGCGAGCGTTTACTTACGGTTTGAGGTCCTCATCGCGGGACAAGCCCGCTCCCACAGTGGGAGCGGGCTTGCCCCGCGATGCGATCAATGAGCTTCGCCTGCCTTCAACCCCAGCGGCAACTTGCGCGTCATCATCACCGCCAGCATGCTGATCGCCAGGCCGATACCGACAAAATGGAAGGCATCGTTGTAAGCCATGATCATCGCCTGCTGATGGGTGATTTCACTCAGCTTGCCCAGCGCTGCGCTATCGCTTCCCAGGCGTTCCGAAAGCTGCGCCAGACGCTCTGCTACCTGAGGGTTGCTCGGCACGACGGACTCACGCAAGTAATCGAAGTACACCTTGGTTCGTGCATCCAGCAGCGTCGCCAGCAAGGCAATGCCGATGGCACCGCCAAGGTTGCGCAGGATGTTGAACAGGCTCGACGCCGAGCCTGCATCCTGAGGCAGGATGTAGCTGGTGGCGATCAACGAGATGGTCACCATGATCATTGGCTGGCCAAGGGCGCGGATGATCTGGATATGGTTGAACTGTTCGCCGGCAAAGTCCGGATTGAGTACCCCGGAACCGAAGCTGGCCAGGCCGAACAGGCCGAAACCCAGGGTGCAGAGAATCTTTGGTGAAATCACCTTCATCAGCTGCGGCACCAGCGGAATCAGAAACAGCTGCGGAATACCCATCCACATGATCACTTCGCCGATCTGCAAAGCGTTGTAGTTCTGGATTTGTGCCAGGTACAGCGGCAGCAGGTAGATCGAGCCATACAAACCCACCCCCATTCCCAGGCTGGCGATACTCGACAGGCCGAAATTGCGGTTACCGAGAATGCGCAGGTTGATCAGCGGATTGGGTTTGGAAAACTGCAGGATCACAAAGGTGATCAGGCTCAGCAGGGCGATGCTACCGAGGCTGACGATCAGGCTCGACTCCAGCCAGTCCTTGCGATGGCCTTCTTCCAGGAACACCTGCAGGCAGCCCAGGCCGACACCAAGCGTAACAATGCCGGCGTAATCGGTGCTTTTCAGCAGTTCCCAGTGCGATTCTTTCTTTTCCAGGCCATACAGCAGGCCGCCGATCATGATCAGGCCGGGCGGGATGTTGATGTAGAAGATGTACTCCCAGCCCCAGTTTTCGGTCAGCCAGCCGCCCAGGGTAGGGCCGATGGAGGGGGCAAAGGTGGCGGTCATGGCAAACATCGCCATGCCTTTGGCGCGATGGTGTTCGGGCAGTTTGATCAGGGTCAGGGTGAACGCCAGGGGAATCAGCGCGCCGCCGGTAAAGCCCTGCATGGCGCGGAAGATGATCATGCTCTCCAGGTTCCAGGCCATGGAGCACAGCAACGACGACACCAGAAAGCCCAGCGACACCCACACCGCCAGGCGCCGCGCCGACAGCAACTGCACCAGCCAGGCGGTCAGCGGAATCATGATGATCTCGGCCACCAGGTACGAGGTGGAGATCCACGAGCCTTCTTCCAGGGTGGCCGAAAGGGCGCCCTGGATGTCCTTGAGCGAGGAGTTGGTGATCTGGATGTCGAGCACCGCCATGAAGGCGCCGAGCATCACGCTCATCACCGCGATCCAGTCGCGTCGGCTGGGTTCGCCGACAGGACGGATCAGCGAATCACCGGCCATTGTCGGTAGTGTCCCGGATGTCCACAGTGGCGGTGACCGACATGCCCGGACGGATCCTGCCGCTCAGCGGGTTGTCGGCGGCGAAGGTCAGCTTCACCGGAATACGCTGCACCACCTTGGTGAAGTTGCCGGTGGCGTTGTCGGGTGGCAACAGGCTGAATTGGGCGCCGGAGGCGGCGAACAGGCTGTCGACCCGGGCTGCGATCGGCGTGTCGGGATAGCTGTCGAACACCAGTTCGGCGGTCTGCCCCGGCAGCATGCGGCCAATCTGGGTTTCCTTGAAGTTGGCCTGGATCCAGATGTCCTGGTCCGGAACAATCGACAGCAGGTAGGCGCCAGCCTGCACCACCTGACCATTACGGGCGGCACGCTGGCCGATCATGCCGCTGATCGGCGCGTGGATTTCGCTACGGGTCAGGTTCAGCTCGGCCTGGGCCAGTTCGGCACGGGCGTTGACGATCTGCGCGTCCAGGCGCTTGATTTCAGCGCTCAGGGCGTTGATCTGCTGGCGCTGGCCTTGCAGGTCGGCCTGCGCCTTGCTCACTTGGGAGCGGGCGACGTGGTTCTCTGCCGACAGGGTGGTCACCCGTTCTTCGGAGACGTAGCCCGGTTTGCGCAGGGCCTGAGCACGGTTGAGGTCCAGCTCGGCGCGCCCCAGGGTGGCCTGGTTGGCGGCGACCTGGGCCTGGCCGGCGGCAATCAGGCTGGATTGTTGGGTCAGGCGGCTTTCGGCTTGCAGGCGCTCGGCTTCACGGGTGGCGAGGGCGGCGCGGGCACGTTCCACGGCCAGGCGGAAATCGTCCGGCTCAAGGCGCACCAGCAGATCGCCCTTGGCCACATGCTGGTTGTCCTGAACCAGTACTTCATCGATGCGCGCGCTGAGCTGGCTGGAAACCCGGGTGATTTCACCCTGTACATAAGCGTTGTCGGTGCTCTCGTAGAAGCGTCCTTTGACATACCAGTGGGCGAAAAAGGCGAGGGCGATGAACAGAACCAGGGTCAGGAAAACCAGCAGGCGGCGTTTGAGTTGAGCGGGCATGGGGTACTATCGTTCCAAAAATGTAAGCAAATTTAACCGTGTTTGGATCCGCCACCACAAGTGCTGATCGCGCCCATTGCTGGAGCCCGGTGCCTGCTCCCTGTTAACATCCAGCCTTTGATTCATCTCTAGTTCGAGACTCTCATGACCACCGTTCGCACGCGTATCGCGCCTTCGCCTACTGGCGATCCCCACGTCGGCACCGCCTACATCGCCCTGTTCAACTACTGCTTTGCCAAGCAGCACGGCGGCGAGTTCATCTTGCGTATTGAAGATACCGACCAGCTGCGTTCGACCCGCGAGTCCGAACAGCAGATCTTCGACGCCCTGCGCTGGCTCGGTATCGAGTGGAGCGAAGGTCCGGACGTCGGCGGCCCGCATGGCCCGTACCGGCAGAGCGAGCGCGGCGACATCTACAAGCAGTACGCCCAGCAACTGGTCGACATGGGTCACGCCTTCCCGTGCTTCTGCACCGCCGAAGAGCTGGACCAGATGCGTGCCGAGCAGATGGCCCGTGGCGAGACCCCGCGCTACGACGGTCGCGCCTTGCTGCTGTCGGCCGAAGAAGTGCAGCGCCGCCTGGCTGCTGGCGAGCCGCATGTGATCCGCATGAAGGTCCCGAGTGAAGGCGTCTGCGTGGTACCGGACATGCTCCGTGGCGATGTCGAGATCCCATGGGACCGCATGGACATGCAGGTACTGATGAAGACCGACGGCCTGCCGACCTACTTCCTGGCCAACGTCGTCGATGACCACCTGATGGGCATCACCCACGTGTTGCGGGGCGAGGAATGGCTGCCGTCGGCGCCCAAGCTGATCAAGCTGTACGAGTACTTCGGTTGGGAGCAGCCAACCCTGTGCTACATGCCGCTGCTGCGTAACCCGGACAAGAGCAAGCTGTCCAAGCGCAAGAACCCGACCTCGGTGACTTTCTACGAGCGCATGGGTTTCATGCCGGAAGCGATGCTCAACTACCTGGGGCGCATGGGCTGGTCGATGCCGGACGAGCGTGAAAAGTTCTCCCTGGCCGAGATGGTCGAGCACTTCGATCTGTCGCGGGTTTCCCTGGGCGGGCCGATTTTCGACATCGAGAAGCTGTCCTGGCTCAACGGCCAGTGGCTGCGCGACCTGCCGGTGGAAGAGTTCGCCGCGCGGGTGCAGAAGTGGGCGTTCAACAGCGACTACATGATGAAGATCGCGCCACATGTGCAGGGCAGGGTAGAGACCTTCAGCCAGATTGCCCCGCTGGGCGGCTTCTTCTTTGAAGGCGCGCTCAAGCTCGATGCCAAGCTGTTCGAACACAAAAAACTCTCGGCCGACCAGGTGCGTCAGGTTATCCAGTTGATCCTGTGGAAGCTGGAAAGCCTGCGTCAGTGGGAAAAAGACCGCATTACCGGTTGCATCCAGGCCGTGGTCGAGGCCCTGGAACTGAAGCTGCGTGATGCCATGCCGCTGATGTTCGCCGCGATCAGCGGCCAGGCCAGCTCGGTGTCGGTACTCGACGCCATGGAAATCCTCGGCCCGGACCTGACCCGCTATCGCCTGCGCCAGGCCCTGGACCTGCTCGGTGGTGTGTCGAAGAAAGAAAACAAAGAGTGGGAGAAGCTGTTGGGCACGATTGCCTGATAGCTATCGCGGGGCAAGCCCGCTCCCACCGGTGGGAGCGGGCTTGCCCCGCGAAGAGGCCTCAAACCCCAGCAAAACCGGGGTGAATCACCAAGCTGGACGGTAAGTGTTTGTTATCTCGGAAAAAATTTTCAGAATTTGTTGAAAATTTATTTGACAGGTCTGCAATCCGATCTTAATATGCGCCCCGTCCACAGCGATGAACGAAACGAAGCGCGAAGCACCCAGCCAAGCGATTCAGTTCAAAGCGACATTGTGGGGCTATAGCTCAGCTGGGAGAGCGCCTGCATGGCATGCAGGAGGTCAGCGGTTCGATCCCGCTTAGCTCCACCAAATTCCGATTCGTAGTCATCTACACTGACTGCGGAGTCAACCGGGTTCCAGCGGCCGGGTTGTTAAGGTAAGAAGGTTCGTCCCCTTCGTCTAGTGGCCTAGGACACCGCCCTTTCACGGCGGTAACAGGGGTTCGAGTCCCCTAGGGGACGCCAGTTTTACACAAGTGATGTCGAAAGAGATCGCTGGGCCGCGAGGCTAGAAATCTGGGGCTATAGCTCAGCTGGGAGAGCGCCTGCATGGCATGCAGGAGGTCAGCGGTTCGATCCCGCTTAGCTCCACCAATTTTGCCAGGATTCGTGAAAACGGATCTGTACGAAGGTTACAAGTCCCCTTCGTCTAGTGGCCTAGGACACCGCCCTTTCACGGCGGTAACAGGGGTTCGAGTCCCCTAGGGGACGCCATTTTACCCACTTTGTGGGATTTCAAGGCTCATTCGATTATTGAATGAGCCTTTTGTTTTTGTCTCGAAAAAAGTTCTCCTCTCCCTTCTTCTTCCTCTGTGCGACAAGCGGCAGGGGAAAGTGCTTGCAGAAAAATATTATGAGAATAATATTCTACTCATAATATTCGGAGGCAAGTCATGAACGACAAAAAAGCGAAAACCCGTGAACGGATTCTTGATGCCGCCTGCAGCGCACTGATCCAGCACGGTCCGGCCGAACCCAGCGTCAACCAGGTCATGGGCGCTGCCGGGCTTACGGTAGGGGGCTTCTACGCGCACTTCGACAGCAAGGATGCTCTGATGCTCGAAGCCTTCAGCCAGCTGCTTGCAGAGCGTCGGGCGCTGCTTGCCGAGGTTGACCCGAACATGAGCGGCGAAGAGCGTCGTGCCCTGGTTGCCGCTTTCTACTTGTCGCGCAAACACCGTGATGCCACCGAGCGCGCCTGCCCGCTGCCCAACTCCCTGGGTGAGATGGCGCGGCTGCCGGATACCTTCCGTCAGGTGCTGGGCGAACACATTGAATTGATGATGGCCAATCTTGCTGACAGCCCTGAAGAGGCCGACAAGGTCCTCGCCGACCTGGCGTTGATGGTCGGTGGTCTGGCCTTGGCCCGTGCTCTGGGCACAGACGAGCTGTCTGACCGTATCCTGCGTGCCGCCAAATCGGCGGTGGTCTGATCGAGCGACACCCACCGGAGCGAAGCGATGAATACCTTGAGCTGGATTCGTAGCGTCAACGGCACCCTCGGACGGCTGGCGCCTGAACATGTTGCGGGCAAGATGCGCCGCGCCTTCATGACCCCGCGCAACCTGCCGCCGCGTGAGTGGGAGTTGCCACTGCTGGCCCGCGCCGAGCGCATAACGTTGCGCTTCGGTTTGTCGGCGCTGCGCTGGGGGCAGGGGCCGACGGTCTTGTTGATGCACGGTTGGGAAGGGCGCCCGACCCAGTTCGCGCACCTGATCGATACCCTGGTGCAATCCGGTTACACCGCTGTGGCCCTGGAAGGGCCGGCCCACGGTCATTCACCGGGCAATCAGGCGCATGTCGTGTTGTTCGCCCGGGCGCTGCTGGAAGCCGCTGCCGAGTTGCCGCCGTTGCATGCGGTCATCGGCCATTCCATGGGGGGCTCCAGTGTCATGCTCGCCCTGCAGTGGGGGCTGCGTGCTGAAGCGGCGGTGAGTGTTGCCGCGCCGGCGCAGTTGCTGGGGGTGTTGCGTCGTTTCGCCAATCACCTGGGTATGCCGACCCGTGCGCGGGCGGCTTTTGTGCGTCAGATTGAACGGGATGTCGGTATTCCGATCGGACGCCTGGATGTCGGCGGCTATCAACTGGAAATCCCGGCACTGATCGCCCACGCTGAAGACGATATTCTGGTGCCAGCCAGTGAGGCTCAGGCGATTCACCGGGCCTGGTTCGACAGTCGACTGTTGATGCTGCCCGATGGCGGTCATCAGCGCGTACTGTCCGATCCAAAATTGATCGACGGCGTCATGGCACTGCTGGCGCGTCGTCTTGTACCGGCGCGGCAATCGGCCTGAGCATCCGTTACACTCTGCCCGTTCATCACAGACCTGGAGCGGGCATGAGTTGGGATCTGGCAACACCGTTCACGATTGATCTGCGCGTCGCTGCCGACGATATCGATGGCCTCGGCCACGCCAATAATGCGGTCTACGTCACCTGGCTGGAGCGCTGTGCCTGGCGCCATTCCCAGCGTCTGGGGCTGGACCTGGCCGAGTACCGGCGCCTGGACCGGGCGATGGCCGTGGTGCGTCATGAGATCGACTACCTGGCGGCCGCCTATGAAGACGACGAGTTGCAGTTGGCGACCTGGATCGTCGACTGGGATCAGCGCCTGAAGATGACCCGACGCTTCCAGTTGGTGCGGCCCAGTGATGGCACTACGTTGCTGCGTGCGCAAACCACCTTCGTCTGCATCGAGTTATCCACAGGGCGGCCCAAGCGCATGCCGAGCGAATTTATCGACGGCTATGGGCCGGCGCTGATGGCCGGAACACTGTAGTCCGCGGATTTTGCTAGACTGCCGGCCTTTTTCGCTCGAGATGCAACCCATGCAAATTGCCCTGGCCCCGATGGAGGGGCTGGTCGACAACATCCTTCGTGACGTACTGACCCAGGTGGGCGGCATCGACTGGTGTGTCACCGAGTTCATTCGCGTCTGCGACCGGCTATTGCCTGCGGCTACCTTCGACAAGCTGGCACCTGAGTTGAGCCAGGGCGCGCAAACTGCGGCTGGGGTGCCTTTGCGCGTGCAACTGCTCGGTTCCGATCCCGTGTGCCTGGCAGAAAACGCAGTGCTGGCCTGCGAGCTGGGCGCGCCGGTGATCGACCTGAACTTCGGTTGCCCGGCCAAGACCGTGAACAAGTCCCGAGGCGGGGCAGTGCTGCTCAAGGAGCCGGAACTGCTTCACGCCATCCTTCGTGAGGTGCGCCGCGCCGTGCCTGCGCATATTCCGGTGACCGCCAAGATGCGCCTGGGCTTCGACAGCCCCGACGGTGCCCTGGACTGTGCTTTGGCCTTGGCCGAGGGTGGTGCCGAGCAGTTGGTGGTACATGCGCGGACCAAGGTTGATGGCTACAAGCCGCCGGCCCATTGGGAGTGGGTGGCGAAGGTGCAGGATGTGGTCAAGGTACCGGTTTACGCCAACGGCGAGGTCTGGACCCTGGATGACTGGCGGCGCTGCCGTGAAGTCAGTGGTGTCGAGGACATCATGCTTGGCCGAGGGCTGGTATCACGTCCGGATCTGGCCCGGCAGATTGCCGCGGAGCGCGATGGCGTAGCGTTCGTGCCGATGGACTGGCAGAGCCTGCTGCCGCTGATCCAGGACTTCTGGGGCCAGGCCCGAGCGCAGATGACTCCGCGTCAGGCGCCGGGACGCTTGAAGCAATGGGTGGCGATGCTGACCCGCACTTATCCTGAGGCCGTGGCATTGTTCACCGAGCTGCGCCGGGAAACCGACTGCGATCGCGTCGGCCAGTTGATCGGCATACCGATCAGTGCGGCGGCCTGAAAAAATTTTCGCAGGGTTGCTTGAAAAGCAGGCGAGGGTCCTTATCTAAGGAGTACGCGATGCCGAAGTCGGGTCGCGCTACTACACAACCTCGCTGATTTTCAGGAGATGTATCATGACTACTGCTTTTTCTCTGGCTCCACTGTTCCGTCATTCCGTAGGCTTCGACCGTTTCAATGACCTGTTCGAATCTGCGGCGCGTAATGAGGCGGGTAGCAGCTACCCTCCCTACAACGTTGAAAAACATGGCGAAGACCACTATCGAATCGTCGTTGCTGCAGCCGGTTTCCAGGAGCAGGATCTTGATCTGCAAGTGGAAAAAGGTGTGTTGACCGTCACTGGCGGCAAGCGTGACAGCAACGCCGAAAGCGTTACCTATCTGCATCAGGGCATTGCCCAGCGGGCGTTCAAGCTGTCGTTCCGCCTGGCTGACCATATCGAGGTCAAGGCTGCCGGGTTGGCCAACGGCCTGCTCAGCATCGACTTGCTGCGGATTGTGCCGGAAGAAGCCAAGGCCAAGCGCATCCCGATCAATGGGGATAGCAAGCCTGCGCTGAACTGAGTGTGGTGATGCTGTGAAAGAGGGCACCTTCGGGTGCCCTTTTTTGTTGGGCTCTGGCTCTGGCTCTGGGATTGGGGGCATATCCATTGGCGGTGGTGGCGCTGAGTCACCTTTCCGCCCTTACGGCGGGTTACTTTGGCAAACGCCCCAAAGTAACGCAAAGGGCTCGCCCCACCAGGGGCCCTACGCTACGCTTCGGGTCCCTTCGTTCCGGTGCCGCTGCGGGGCATTGCGAGCTACGAGTTGCAAGCAACTCTACGCTTCGCAACTTCGGCTACGCCGAAGGCGCTGCGCGCTAGCCCCTCCACGACACCTCCGCTCAGCCCTACTGGTTAACGGGGCGGGTGGATCAAGATCAAGATCAAAAGCAGATCAAGAGCACAATTCGCTGCGCTCTTGCTTTTTGGGGAGGGCTACGTTTTGTATTGAGCCAGCTGTCTTTCTCGGGGCGGTAGCTACCAAGCTGGTCGGTACAACCCGATCAAGCAAGAGCGAAGCGAATTGTGCTCTTGATCTTGATCTACTGCCCCGTTAACCAGAAGGGCCGAGCGGAGGCGTTGCGAAGGGGTGAGTGCGTAGCACCTTCGGCGTAGCCGAAGTCGCGAAGCGTAGAGTTGCTTGCAACTCGTAGCTCGCGATACCCCGTAGCGACGCCGCAGCGAGGGGACCCGGAGCGCAGCGTAGGGCCCCTGGTGGGGCAAGCCCTTTGTGTTCCTTTGGGGCGTTTGCCAAAGGGACCCGCCGTAAGGGCGGAAAGGTGACTTAGCGCCACCGCCGCAAACGGATATGCCCACAACTCGTAAAGCCATTGAATGGGGCATCAACCCCAACCCCTACAACGCCGGCGTTTCCAGCAACAACCGCCGAAACTCCCCCAGCGGCAACGGCCGACTGTGCAAATACCCCTGATACAAATAACACCCCAGCCGCTCCAGAAACTCCAGCTGCTCAGACAGCTCCACCCCTTCGGCAATCACCGCCAGATCCAGACTCCGGGCCATGGCCACAATGGCCCGGACGATCTCCGCATCGTTGGGATCCTCTGGCGCATCGCGCACAAACGACTGGTCGATCTTCAGCGCATCCACCGGCAGGCGCTTGAGGTAGGTCAGCGACGAATACCCGGTACCGAAATCGTCCATGGCAAAGCTCACCCCATAACGCTTGAGCTCACGCATCTTGTTGATGGTGTCTTCCAGATTCTGGATGACGATACCTTCGGTGATCTCCAGCTTGAGCATCTTGTAGGGCAGGCGAAAGTCATCAAGGCTACGCAATACCCGCTCGACAAAGTCGTTCTGGCGGAACTGTCGCGGGCTGATGTTTACGCACAGGCTGAAGTCATCGGCGTCGATCAAATGGTCGCGCAACATGCCGGCACAGGCATCGCAGGCTTCGTCGAGTATCCAGCTGCCAACTTCGAGAATCAGCCCGCTTTCTTCCAGCACCTGGATGAACTGCGCTGGCGGCTGCTGACCCAGCTGCGGGTGGTGCCAGCGCAACAGCACTTCGGCGCCGATAATGCGATTGTCACGGGCATCGACCTGGGGCTGGAAGTGCAGGGCCAGTTCGCCGCGAGCAAGAGCCATGCGCAGGTCGCTTTCCATGCGCAAGCGTTCGCTGGCGGCTTTTTGCATGGTGGTGTGGAACAGCTGGGTGGTGTTGCGTCCGGAGTCTTTGGCCCGATACAGGGCAATGTCGGCGCGTTTGAGCAGGTCGGCCGGGGTCGAGCCGTGATCGGGAATCAAGGCCACGCCGATGCTGGGCGTAACCTGCAGGCGCTGACCATCGAGGGACATCGGTTCAGCCAGTAATTGGCGCAAGGTATCGGCCAGCTCGCGGACTTTTTCCGTGACTTCGTCGCGGCTGCCTTCCAGGCCGCTGATCAGTACCACGAATTCATCGCCACCCAGGCGTGCCACGGTGTCTTCCAGGCGCACGCTGGCTTCCAGGCGTGCGGTGATGATTTTCAGCACCGTGTCGCCGACCGGATGGCCGAGGGAGTCATTGATGTGCTTGAAGTGGTCGAGGTCGAGAAACAGCAGGGCGCCGCGCAAGTTGTGGCGTTTGAGCAACGCGATCTGCTGACTCAGACGGTCCATCAACAGCGCGCGGTTGGGCAGGTTGGTCAACGGGTCGTGATAGGCCAGGTGGCGGATCTGCGCCTGGGCGTTCTTCAGCTGGCTGACATCACGGGCCGTGAGCAGCAGGCATTGCGACTCGTTGAGGACAATCGGTTCGATCGACACCTCGACGGTGAGGATTTCCCCGCGTTTGTTGCGCCCGAGCATCTCCCGGTGGTGCACCCGGCCCTTTTCCTGTAGTTCCGAGGTCAGGATTGCGCGCTGTTTGTCGTCGGCCCAGATGCCGATTTCGTTCGCGGTGCGGCCGATCACTTCGCTGGCGCTGTAGCCCGTCAACCGGCAGAAGCCATCGTTGATCTCCAGGTAGCGACCGCTGTCGAGTTCAGTAATGGTGATGGCGTCGGGGCTGGAGTGGAAAGCTTTGGCGAACTTCTCTTCGCTGGATTTGAGCGCAGCTTCGGCCCGTTGTTGTTGAGTGATGTCGCGCAGGGTGGTGACGCTGCAAGGCTGGTCGTCGACGGTGATCAGGCGACTGGAGATCACGCAGGTCAGGGGCTGGCCGTCTTTGTGGTTGATCGCCACGGCGACATTGTTCAGGGCTTCGTCGCGAATCACCTGTTCGATGCGCCGGGCGCGTTCGGCGGACTCGGCCCACAAGCCGATTTCTTCGGCGGTGTGGCCGATCACGTGCTGGGCGTCCCAGCCGAAGGTCTGGGTGAATGCCGGATTGATCTCGATGAACTGACCACTGTCCTGGCGTGTCACGCAGATCGGATCGGGGCTGGCCTGGAACAGGCTGGCGAATTTTTCTTCCGAGCTGGTCAGACGTTGCTCACGTTCAACCTGGTCGGTGATGTCGAGCAGGGTGCCAGCCATGCGCAGCGGTTTGCCCTGTTCGTCGCGGTACAGCCGGGCACGGCTTTCAATGTAGCGCGAGGTGCCGCTTTCCAGCTGGATCTGGTAGGTGATCTGGTAGTTGCCGGCCGGACCCTCGCGCAGGCTGCGATAGGCCTTGTGCATGTTGCGGCGTTCGAGCTCCGGCACACCCTCGAAAAACGCCTCGAAAGATTCGTGGAAAGGCACCGGTTCCAGACCGTGCAGTTCGGCGGCGCGTGCCGATCCATAGAGCATGCCGCTGGGGATATGCCAGTCCCAGGTGCCCATCTGGGCGGAGTCCAGGGCCAGGTCCAGGCGCTCCTGGCTGTCCTTGAGGGCCTGTTCGGCGCGTTTGCGCTCACTGGTGTCGACAAAAGTACTGAGCAGGTAGACCGTGCCTTCGAGCTCGATATTCTGGGTGCTGAGGATGCCGTCATGGACCTTGCCATTGCTGGCGCAAAACTGCACTTCGAGGGTGACCGGGCCGCTGTTGCCACGCGTGGCTTCAAGCACCAGGTTACGCTGTTGTGGATTGGCCCACAGACCAATCTCGATGGTGGTTTTGTTGATCACCTGGTGGCCGGGCCAGCCGAGCGTCTGTTCGAAGTGCTGATTGACCTCATGGATCAGGCCATCGGAGCGGCGGGTCAGCAGCACCACATTGGGGCTCAGATGAAACAGCGTGGCAAAGCGTTTTTCCGAATTGATCAGCGCGGTTTCGCGCTCCCGCTGACGGGTGATTTCGCGGATCACTCCGATCATCTGGGGGCGGCCGTGCTTGTCCTTGGCCAGGCTGCCATTAATTTCCAGCCAGTGCAGACTACCGTCGGGCCAGCGGATACGGTGGCGCAAGGCTTGTTCCACCGGCTCGCCGTTGAGGACTGCATTAAAGGCCTGCAAGGTGCGCGCGCGGTCTTCGGCTGGCAGCAGGTCGAGGTAATCCAGGTCGTTGGGTAACGGTTGCTCGGGGTCAAAGCCGAACAGCGCCTGGGTCCCCCTGGACCAGCCGATCTGGCCGGTCTCGACATCCCAGAACCAGGCGCCCAGGCGCGCGCCATTCAACGCCGCCAGCAGTTGCGGTGCATTTTCCCAGGTCTGCTCCAATGCCTGGGGGTCTGCCGCATGGATACGCGGCAGACGCGGAAAGCGATTTGCTGATTTGGGCATCGATACCAGACCTTTGGCAGGTGACGCGTCCTTGAGAGTTGTTCTGGCCGGGATTTACCTCATTGGCTCGTGGCCACCTGCGTGGCTGTCGAGCAGTGCCATAAAGGCTTTGGCCGCGTTCGATAACGTCCGTTCGGTGTGCAGAATGTAGCCTAGCTGGCGCGACAGCTGTATGCCCGGCAAAGCGATAGGCGCAACCTGCTCATCGAGCATAGTTCGCGGCAGCACACTCCAGGCCAGGCCGATGGAAACCATCATCTTGATGGTTTCCAGGTAGTTGGTGCTCATGGCGATGTTCGGTGTCAGCCCCTGGGCTTCGAACAGGCGCTGGACAATATGGTGTGTAAAAGTATTGCCGCCAGGGAAAACCGCCGGGTGATGGGCGATATCGGCAAGGCTTACCGGGCCATTGCACGCCAGTGGATGCTCCGGGGACGCGACGAAATCCAGCGGGTCGTTCCACACCGGCACGGCCTGAACCAGAGGGTGCGGTTCGGGTGCCAGGGTGATTACCGCAATTTCGGCGCGGCCATGGAGTATCTCGTCGTAGGCAGCTTCTGAATCCAGGAACTGAATATCCAATGCCACTGCCGGATACTGGCGGGTAAAAGCCCGTAAAACCGGAGGCAAGCGATGCAAGCCGATGTGGTGGCTGGTGGCAAGGGTCAGGCGACCGGTCACTTCACCGGTGAGATTGCTCAAGGCGCGGCGGGTATCATCCAGTACGTTGACGATCTGATAAGCGCGCGGCAGCAAGGCGCGGCCAGCCTCGGTGAGATTGATGTCGCGGCCCAGGCGGTCGAACAGGCGCACATCCAGTTGCTGTTCCAGTCCGGCAATCCGTTTACTGATGGCTGGCTGGGTGAGGTGCAGGCGCTCACCCGCGCCGGAAAAGCTGCCGGTTTCAGCCACGGCGATAAAGGCATTGAGGTTGGCGAAGTCCACTGCTTAGCTATTCCTCTGAGTTATCCAAAGCATAAAAATTATGAATTTGAGTTATTCAATCTACCGTCATAGCATCGTCCGTACAAGCCAAGTGGTTATTGGCATAGAAAGACGCTGATGAGGAAAGTCTGATGGCCGGCAAAACGCTCTACGACAAGCTCTGGGATTCGCATTTGGTCAAGCAGCGCGACGATGGTTCGGCGCTGATCTATATCGACCGTCACATCATTCACGAAGTGACGTCACCGCAAGCCTTCGAAGGCCTGCGCCTGGCCAACCGCAAACCCTGGCGCATCGATGCCAACATCGCCACGCCTGACCACAACGTGCCGACCACCCCGGAACGCAAGGGCGGTATCGACGCCATTGTCGACCAGGTGTCGCGTTTGCAGGTGCAGACCCTCGATGAAAACTGCGACGAGTATGGCATCACCGAATTCAAGATGAATGACGTGCGTCAGGGCATCGTCCACGTCATCGGCCCGGAGCAGGGCGCGACCTTGCCGGGCATGACCGTGGTGTGCGGTGACTCGCACACCTCCACCCATGGTGCCTTTGGCGCCCTGGCCCATGGCATCGGTACCTCGGAAGTCGAGCACGTGCTCGCGACCCAGTGCCTGGTGGCCAAGAAAATGAAAAACATGCTGGTGCGCGTCGAAGGTCAGTTGCCGTTCGGCGTCACGGCCAAGGACATCGTCCTGGCGGTGATTGGCAAGATCGGCACTGCCGGTGGCAACGGCCACGCGATGGAGTTCGCCGGTAGCGCGATTCGCGAGCTGTCGGTCGAAGGCCGCATGACCATCTGCAACATGTCCATCGAAGCCGGTGCCCGCGTGGGCCTGGTGGCGACCGATGAAAAAACCGTGGCCTACGTCAAGGGTCGTCCATATGCGCCTAAAGGCGAGCAGTGGGATCAGGCGGTAGAAGCCTGGAAAGACCTGGTATCCGACGCCGATGCGGTGTTCGACACAGTGATCGAGCTGGACGCCGCACAGATCAAGCCACAGGTCAGTTGGGGCACCTCGCCGGAAATGGTCCTGGCAGTTGATCAGCGCGTGCCGGATCCGGCTGCCGAAGCCGATCTGGTCAAGCGCGGTTCCATTGAGCGTGCCTTGAAGTACATGGGTTTGAGCGCCAACCAGGCGATCACCGATATCCAGCTCGACCGGGTCTTCATCGGTTCGTGCACCAACTCGCGGATCGAAGACTTGCGCGCCGCTGCCGAGATCGCCAAGGGCCGCAAGGTGGCTGCGACCATCAAGCAGGCCATCGTCGTGCCGGGCTCGGGTCTGGTCAAAGCCCAGGCCGAGAAAGAGGGCCTGGACAAGATCTTCCTCGAAGCCGGTTTCGAATGGCGCGAGCCGGGCTGCTCGATGTGCCTGGCGATGAACCCGGACCGCCTGGAGAGTGGCGAGCATTGCGCCTCGACCTCCAACCGTAACTTCGAAGGCCGTCAGGGTGCTGGCGGTCGTACCCACCTGGTGAGCCCGGCCATGGCCGCCGCCGCCGCTGTAACCGGTCGTTTTGTCGACGTACGTGAGTTGATCCAAGGGAGCGCAGCATGAAAGCCTTTACCCAGCACACCGGCCTGGTTGCGCCTTTGGACCGCGCCAACGTCGACACCGACCAGATCATTCCCAAGCAGTTCCTCAAGTCGATCAAGCGCACCGGCTTTGGCCCCAACCTGTTCGATGAGTGGCGTTACCTGGATGTCGGCCAGCCGTACCAGGACAACAGCAAGCGCCCGAAGAACCCGGACTTCGTCTTGAACCACGACCGTTATCAGGGCGCCAGCGTGTTGCTCGCCCGCGAGAACTTCGGTTGCGGTTCGAGCCGTGAGCATGCGCCATGGGCCCTCGAAGAGTACGGTTTCCGCAGTATCATCGCGCCGAGCTACGCCGACATCTTCTTCAACAACAGCTTCAAGAACGGCTTGCTGCCGATCATCCTCAGCGATGAGGAAGTCGAAGAACTGTTCAAGCAGGTCGAAGCTGACCCTGGCTACCAGTTGACCATCGACTTGCAGGCGCAGACAGTGACCCGCCCAGATGGCAAAGTATTGAGTTTCGAAATCGATGCGTTTCGTAAACACTGCTTGCTCAACGGTCTGGATGATATCGGTCTGACCTTGCAGGACAGTGACGCGATTGCCACGTTCGAAGCCAAGCATCGGGCTAGTCAGCCTTGGTTGTTTCGTGATGTTTGATTGAAAACATCGCGGGGCAAGCCCACTCCCACCGGTAGTGGAAACTCTGTGGGAGCGGGCTTGCCCCGCGATGATGCTGATTACTTTTCGCTTGATTTGAACACGAGGAACCCATGAGCAAGCAGATTCTGATTCTTCCAGGTGATGGCATCGGTCCGGAAATCATGGCCGAGGCGGTCAAGGTGCTGGAGCTGGCCAACGACAAGTTTCAGCTCGGCTTCAGCCTGTCCCATGATGTGATCGGTGGCGCGGCCATCGACAAGCACGGCGTGCCGCTGGCTGATGAGACCCTGGAGCGTGCACGTCAGGCCGACGCTGTATTGCTGGGCGCCGTGGGAGGCCCCAAGTGGGACAAGATCGAGCGTGACATCCGTCCTGAGCGCGGCCTGCTGAAGATCCGTTCGCAACTGGGCCTGTTCGCTAACCTGCGTCCGGCCATCCTTTATCCGCAACTGGCCGACGCCTCCTCGCTGAAGCCGGAAATCGTTTCCGGTCTGGACATCCTCATCGTTCGCGAATTGACCGGTGGCATCTACTTCGGCGCCCCGCGCGGTACCCGCGAGCTGGAAGGTGGCGAGCGTCAGTCCTACGACACCTTGCCGTACAGCGAGAGCGAAATCCGCCGTATCGCTCGTGTCGGTTTCGACATGGCCCGGGTTCGCGGCAAGAAACTCTGTTCGGTGGACAAGGCCAACGTCCTGGCATCCAGCCAGCTGTGGCGTGAAATTGTCGAAGAAGTGGCCAAGGACTATCCGGATGTGGAACTCAGCCACATGTACGTCGACAACGCCGCCATGCAACTGGTCCGTGCACCGAAGCAGTTCGATGTGATGGTCACCGATAACATGTTTGGTGACATCCTGTCGGATGAAGCTTCCATGCTCACCGGCTCCATTGGCATGCTGCCTTCAGCGTCCCTGGATGCCAACAACAAGGGCATGTACGAACCGTGCCACGGCTCGGCGCCAGACATCGCCGGGCAGGGCATTGCCAACCCGCTGGCAACCATTTTGTCGGTGTCGATGATGCTGCGTTACAGCTTCAATCAGCACGCGGCAGCCGAAGCTATTGAAAAAGCTGTCAGCCTGGTGCTGGATAAGGGGCTGCGCACGGGTGACATCTGGTCGGCCGGTTGCAGCAAGGTAGGTACGCAGGAAATGGGCGACGCAGTAGTCGCAGCGCTGCGGAATCTGTAATCTCTCGGGCCCGCTGCTGTTTTTCCTTGTGAAGCAGCGGCCCACTTTTTAGCAAAGGTGTAGTTGCGATGAAACGTGTAGGTCTGATCGGTTGGCGCGGTATGGTCGGTTCCGTGCTCATGCAGCGGATGCTGGAAGAGCAGGATTTCGATCTCATCGAGCCGGTGTTCTTCACCACTTCCAACGTAGGTGGCCAGGGTCCGGCTGTGGGCAAGGATATTGCTCCGCTCAAGGACGCGTACAGCATTGAAGAACTCAAGACCCTCGATGTGATCCTGACCTGTCAGGGTGGCGACTACACCAACGAAGTGTTCCCCAAGCTGCGCGAAGCCGGCTGGCAGGGTTACTGGATCGACGCCGCCTCCAGCCTGCGTATGCAGGATGACGCGGTCATCGTCCTCGACCCGGTCAACCGCAAGGTCATCGACCAGCAGCTCGACGCGGGCACCAAGAACTACATCGGTGGCAACTGCACTGTCAGCCTGATGCTGATGGGCCTGGGTGGCCTGTTCGAGGCTGGCCTGGTCGAGTGGATGAGCGCCATGACCTATCAGGCGGCTTCCGGTGCCGGCGCGCAGAACATGCGTGAGCTGATCCGCCAGATGGGCGCGACCCACGCCGCTGTGGCGGACGACCTGGCCAACCCGGCCAGCGCCATCCTCGACATCGACCGCAAGGTTGCCGAGGCCATGCGCAGCGAAGCCTACCCGACCGAAAACTTCGGCGTGCCGCTGGCCGGCAGCCTGATCCCGTGGATCGACAAGGAACTGCCTAACGGCCAGAGCCGTGAAGAGTGGAAAGCCCAGGCCGAGACCAACAAGATCCTCGGTCGCTTCAAGAGCCCGATCCCGGTCGACGGCATCTGCGTGCGCATCGGTGCGATGCGTTGCCACAGCCAGGCGCTGACCATCAAGCTGAACAAAGATGTGCCGATCGCCGATATCGAAGGCATGATCAGCCAGCACAACCCATGGGTGAAGCTGGTACCGAACCAGCGCGAAATCAGCATGCAGGAGCTGAGCCCGACCAATGTCACCGGTACCTTGAACATTCCGGTGGGTCGCCTGCGCAAGCTGAACATGGGTTCGCAATACCTGGGCGCCTTCACCGTTGGCGACCAGCTGCTGTGGGGCGCGGCCGAACCGCTGCGCCGCATGCTGCGGATTTTGCTGGAGCGTTGATCTGACGCTGATTGGATCGAAAGCCCGTGCTGGAGACAGCACGGGCTTTTTTGTTGGCGACTAACCGCGAAAAACGGTGGGAGCGGGCTTGCCCCGCGATTGTGGTGTAAAGTGCCGCTCCCGCCGTTCCAGCAGAGGATTTCCCCATGAGCCAGCCTATTGATATTGCCGTGATCGGTGCCACCGGTACTGTCGGTGAAACCCTCGTGCAGATTCTCGAAGAGCAGGATTTTCCGGTGGGCACCCTGCACCTGCTGGCCAGCAACGAGTCAGCCGGCAGCGGTGTGATGTTCCGCAACAAGAGCGTGCGCGTGCGCGAGGTCGACAGCTTCGATTTCAGCAAGGTCAAACTGGCCTTTTTCGCTGCCGGCCCTTCTGTCACCCGCAGTTTTGCCCCGCGGGCCCAGGCGGCCGGTTGCGCTGTTATCGATCTGTCTGGCGGCCTGTCTGCCGAGCAGGCGCCAGCGCTGGTACCAGAAGCCAACGCTGCACGGCTCGAAAACCTGTCCAAGCCGCTGCAGATCAGCAGCCCAAGTGCCGCCGCAGTGGCATTGGCCGTTGCCCTGGCTCCGCTCAAGGGTCTGCTCGACATCGAGCGGGTCAATGTCACCGCCTGCCTGGCAGTCTCGGCCCAAGGCCGCGAAGCGGTCAATGAGCTGGCGCGGCAGACCGCCGAACTGCTCAATGCACGTCCTCTGGAGCCGCGCTTCTTTGACCGGCAAATGGCCTTCAATCTGCTGGCCCAGGTGGGCGCCAACGATGCTGATGGTCATGGCGCGCTGGAGCGTCGTCTGGTTAGCGAATTGCGCGAGGTGCTGGACTTGCCAGCGCTGAAGATTTCCGTCAGCTGCATTCAAGTCCCGGTGTTTTTCGGCGATAGCTACAGTGTATCGGTGCAAAGTCGTGAACCGATCGACCTCAAGGCAGTCAATGCTGCGTTGGAAGCGGCTGACAGCATCGAACTGGTCGAAGAGGGCGATTACCCGACCCCGGTCGGTGACGCAGTCGGCCAGGACGTGGTCTATGTTGGACGGGTGCGCGGTGGAATCGACGAAGCCGAGCAGCTCAACCTCTGGTTGACCACCGACAACGTGCGCAAAGGCGCGGCCTTGAACGCCGTGCAGTTGGCGCAATTGTTGATAAAACATGTTGTGTAAAAGATACTTGCAGCTAATTTTTACCGAGATTTTGCTCGGTCGCCGGGGACGGTTCTTTCAAAGGAAGAGGTCATGCTTCGAATTCGCAAACTGGTCTTAGCAATAGCCGCGGCGTCGGCGCTGTCGTCCGGTATGGCGCATGCCCTCGGCTTGGGCGAACTGACCCTCAAGTCGGCGCAGAACCAGCCGCTGGATGCCGAAATCGAACTGCTCGATGTACGCGATCTCACCGCCGCTGAAATGGCTCCGAGCCTGGCGCCAGCCGAAGAGTTCGCCAAGGCCGGGATCGAGCGTCCAGCCTACCTCAACGACTTGACCTTCACGCCGGTGATCAATCCCAACGGCAAGAGCGTATTGCGGGTGACCTCCAGCCAGGCGCTGCCAGCGCCGATGGTCAAGTTCCTGGTTCAGGTGATGTGGCCGAGCGGGCGCCTGCTGCGCGATTACAGCGTGCTGGTCAACCAGGCTGCATTGCCGGGGGCCAAGCCTGAGTCGACGATCAGCCCGGCGGTCAGCGCACCGGCCAACTACACCACGGTGCGGCGTGACACGCTGTGGGAGATCGCCTCGAAAGCCCGTCAGGGCGGCTCGGTGCAGCAGACCATGCTGGCCATCCAGGCGTTGAACCCCGATGCCTTTATCAACGGCAATATCAACCTGCTGAAAACCGGTCAGGTCCTGCGCATGCCCGATCAGCAGCAGGTCATGAGCATTCCTCAGGGCGAGGCTGTTGCTGAGGTTGCCGCACAGTACGCCGCCTGGCGTGAAGGTCGGCGCCTGGGCCCACGTGCCCGGCAGCTGGACGCCACTCGCCGCACCGGCACCGAGGCGGCGCCGGCGCGGATTGCCAATCAGGACAACCTGCGCCTGGTAGCACCTCGCAGCAAAACGGCTGCCGGAGATGGCAAAGCCGTCAGCGATAAACTCGCCGTTGCTGAGGAGCGCCTCGATACCACGCGGCGTGACAACGCCGAATTGAAAAGTCGCATGAGCGATCTGCAGAGCCAGCTGGACAAGATGGAGCGCCTGATCGCACTGAAAAGCGATCAGTTGGCCAGGCTCGAAGCCCAGGGGGCTGCCGGTCAGGAGCCTGCGCCTGAAGCAGCTCAGCAGCCGGCCATTTCCGCCGAGCTGCAGCCAGCGCCAGGCGAGCCGGTCGCTACTCCGGCACCTGCAGCGGTAGATACTGCGCCGCTCGACAGCCCGGCACCTGCAGCCGAAGAGGCGAATGCCGGCAGTTCCAGCAAGATGCTCGACGACCTGCTCGGCAATCCTGTGTTGCTGGCGCTGATCGGTGCTTCCGCGTTGTTGGTGCTGCTCCTGTTGCTGTTGCTGCTGGCGCGCAAGCGCAAAGCCGATCAGGAAGCGGAAAAACACCTGCGCATGGCCCGGGCACTGGCTGAAGAGGGTGAGCGCGGTCCAGACCTGGACCTGCCGCCAAGCAGCTTCGAAGGACTGGAAGTGCCGGCGCCAAGCGTGACGCTGGCACCGGCGGTGGTGGCCGCCTCGGCTGCGGCGGCCAGTGCTGCTGAAGCGCCTGCCGTGGAAGCCCGGAAGGCTGAGGTCAAGCCGCTTGAGCAAGCGCCTGCCCAGCCGCAACCAATGGCTGCGCCGCTGGTTGCTCCGGCCGCCGATGCAGCGCCAGCGCCAAGTGGTGATGCGCTGCTCGACGAAGTGGAAGCGAGCATTGCCCGTGGTCGCCTGAACCATGCTGCTGATCTGCTGGAGCCTGCAGTGGCTGCGGCGCCGGAGCGTAGTGACCTGCGCTTGAAGCTGATGGAAGTCTATGCACGTCAGGGCGACCGTGACGCTTTTGTCGGTCATGAACGCCAGTTGATCGCTACCGGTCAGAATCATGCTGACGTCGAAGCCCTCAAGAGCCGTTTCCCGGCCATGGCGGCATTGGCTGCAGCCGGTGGACTTGGAGCAGCAGCCCTGGCTGCCGAGCTGGACGCCCAGTACGTCCAGGCACTGTTGCAGGATGAGCCGCAGGCACAACCAGAACCAGAACCAGAACCAGAACCAGAGCCTGCTCCGGTCACCGAGTTGGAGCCTGAGCTGGAGTCGGCTCTGGAGCCGCTGGCCGAGGATGACCTGGACAGCGCCTTCGACCTGAGTCTGGACGATGACCTGCAAGGTCTGGATCTGAACGAGCCGCTGCAGCTTGGCGAGTCTGCGCCAGAAATTGAGGTGGCGGACCTGGCTCCTGAGCCTGTACTCGAAGCGCCGGTTGCCGAGCCGGAACTTGAAGTGCCGGCCGAGCAGGCGCCTGTCACGCTCGACGACTTGTCTGATTTCGATCTCGATGTTGCGGGCGATCACGCTGCCGTGCCGGCACTTGATGAGCCCGTCGATATCGCTGCCGAACTGGCTGCCTTCGACGAGACCATGCCGGAATTCGACCCATTGAGCGAGCTGGAGCTGCCGGAAGATTTCGACTTGTCGCTGTCGCTGGATGACGAGTCCGATGCCGCCAAGAGCTTTGCTTCCGAGCTCGATGACGTCAATGCCGAGCTCGACAAGTTGTCGCAAAGCCTGGAGCAACCCTCGATCGAGCCGCACTTCACCGCGGAAGACGCCTTGAGCGACGATCTCGGTGATGACCTGGAGTTCGACTACCTGGGCGGCGCCGATGAGGCTGCAACCAAGCTCGACCTGGCGCGCGCCTACATCGACATGGGCGACCATGACGGTGCCCGCGACATTCTCGACGAAGTGTGCAAAGAGGGTAGCGATGCCCAGAAGCAGGAAGCCGAAGAGATGCTTTCGCGTCTGGTCTGAGTCCTGCCCTTGTACGTCCGACGGCAGCCCTGGTGGCTGCCGTTGTCGTTATAATTCCCGCCATCTGCTAAATCGACAGGCTGTATCTTCTTGGAAATCATTGATAACACGGTTGCCGAATCGGCGGCCGAAGGCTTCTTCCGCATCGCCCTGGGCGTCGAATACAAAGGCTCGCGCTACCGCGGATGGCAGCGTCAGGCCGATGGCGTGCCGAGTGTCCAGCAGACGCTCGAAGAGGCATTGTCCAAAGTTGCCGACTCGCCCGTTACACTGCTCTGCGCCGGGCGTACCGACGCGGGCGTCCACGCCTGCGGTCAAGTGGTGCATTTCGATACCCAAGTGGTGCGCAGCATGAAGGCCTGGACTATGGGCGCCAATATCAACCTGCCTCATGACATCAGCGTGGCCTGGGCCAAGGAAATGCCGGCGCATTTTCATGCCCGCTTCAAAGCCATTGCCCGGCGCTACCGCTATGTGATCTACAACGATCAGATCCGCCCGGCGCACATGGGCCAGGAAGTCACCTGGAACCACCGGCCGCTGGATGTCGAACGCATGGCCCTGGCTGCCGAGTACTTGGTCGGCACTCATGATTTCAGCGCCTTCCGTGCCGGTCAGTGCCAGGCCAAGTCGCCAATCAAGAACATCCATCACCTGCGCGTGACCCGTCACGGCAAGATGATTGTCCTGGATATCCGCGCCAGCGCCTTCCTGCACCATATGGTGCGTAACATCGCCGGGGTATTGATGACCATCGGTGCCGGCGAGCGTCCGGTGGAGTGGGCCCGGGAAGTGCTGGAGAGTCGTGAGCGGCGCACAGGTGGCGTCACCGCCCATCCGTTCGGCTTGTACCTGGTGCAGGTGGAGTACCACGACGAGTTCGCCTTGCCCGAGCGTTACATCGGCCCACACTTTCTCAGCGGTTACGAGTCACTGGCGGCTGACGACCCACACGCCATTTGCTAACATCCGGGACTTTCAAGATCAGCCGAGGTTCACAGCTCATGAGCGCCGTTCGCAGCAAAATCTGTGGGATTACCCGCATTGAGGACGCGTTGGCTGCGGCAGAGGCGGGCGCTGATGCCATTGGTCTGGTGTTCTATGCCAAGAGTCCGCGTGCGGTCGATGTGCAGCAGGCGCGGGCGATCATTGCCGCGTTGCCGCCGTTCGTGACCACCGTGGGGCTGTTCGTCAATGCCAGCCGTTGCGAGCTGGGCGAGATCCTCGACGCGGTACCGCTGGATCTGCTGCAGTTCCACGGCGATGAAACCCCGGCCGATTGCGCCGGTCATAACAGGCCATGGATCAAGGCCTTGCGGGTGCGTCCGGGGGATGATCTGGAGGCGGCGTGCAAGCTGTACAGCGAGGCCAGCGGAATTCTTCTCGACACTTATGTCGCCGGCGTGCCGGGAGGTACCGGTGAGGCATTCGACTGGTCGCTGGTGCCGGAAAAACTGAGCAAGCCGATCATTCTGGCCGGCGGTCTGTCGCCGGGTAACGTTGCACGAGCCATCGCTCAGGTGCGGCCTTATGCCGTGGATGTCAGCGGTGGTGTCGAACAAGCCAAGGGCATCAAGGATGCCGCGCTGATCGAGGCCTTTATCAAGGCGGTCAAACAGGCGTGATGACGTCTGTTGTCGTGGATGTGACGGCTGGCCGCGCGCCATCGTCCATAGCTTTCGCAGCCCGTTGCTGCCGGATCGCGCCCATGGGGCGGTCGAAATTACCGGGTGACGCCACAGGCGTCGCTTTTACAGGTTGACGATGGAGCGGTATCGGGGCACCTCGCTGTACGCGGGGCGCCGGAGCCGATCCATCATCGCGTCATACATGAATTGAGCTCAAGGGCATACGCGCGAACCTGGCAGCCAAAGCCTGCTGGTCGTCGTTACTGGAGAAAGAAAGCATGAGCAACTGGTTAGTAGACAAACTGATCCCTTCGATCATGCGTTCCGAGGTGAAGAAGAGTTCGGTGCCCGAAGGGCTGTGGCACAAATGCCCGTCCTGCGAAGCCGTGCTGTATCGTCCGGAGCTGGAAAAAACCCTGGATGTCTGCCCCAAGTGCAACCACCACATGCGCATTGGCGCACGTGCGCGCATTGACATCTTCCTGGATGCCGAAGGCCGCGCCGAGCTGGGGGCCGACCTGGAACCGGTCGACCGTCTGAAGTTCCGTGATGGCAAGAAGTACAAGGACCGCCTGACCGCTGCCCAGAAGCAGACCGGCGAAAAAGACGCCCTGATTTCCATGAGCGGCACCCTGCTGGGCATGCCGGTCGTGGTCAGCGCCTTCGAATTCTCGTTCATGGGCGGCTCGATGGGCGCCATCGTCGGTGAGCGCTTCGTTCGCGCCGCCAACTACGCCCTGGAAAACCGCTGCCCGATGGTCTGCTTCTCCGCCTCCGGCGGTGCCCGCATGCAGGAAGCGCTGATTTCGCTGATGCAGATGGCCAAGACCTCGGCGGTACTGGCGCGTCTGCGCGAAGAAGGCATTCCGTTCATCTCGGTGCTGACCGACCCGGTCTACGGCGGTGTCTCCGCGAGTCTGGCAATGCTCGGCGACGTGATCGTCGGTGAACCAAAGGCCCTGATCGGCTTCGCAGGTCCTCGGGTGATCGAGCAAACCGTGCGTGAGAAGCTGCCAGAAGGCTTCCAGCGCAGCGAGTTCCTCCTGGAGCACGGTGCCATCGACATGATCATTCCGCGTCAGGAACTGCGTCATCGCCTGGGCAACCTGCTGGCACAGATGATGGGCCTGCCGACGCCGAAGTTCGTCGAGCCGGTAGTTGAGCCGATCGTCGTACCGCCGGCGCCTGCCACCGTATGACCCAACGTACCCTTGGCGACTGGCTCGCCTATCTCGAGCAGTTGCATCCCTCGGCCATCGACATGGGCCTGGCGCGTTCGCAACAGGTTGCGGCCAGGCTCGGGCTGGACAAGCCGGCGCCACGGGTGATTACCGTGACCGGCACCAATGGCAAGGGCTCGACCTGTGCCTTCGTGGCCGCCCTGTTGCGTGCCCAGGGGCTCAAGGTCGGGGTCTACAGTTCGCCGCACCTGCTGCGTTACAACGAGCGTGTGCAGATTGACGGCAAAGAAGCCGCCGATCAGCAACTGTGCGAGGCGTTTGCCGCCGTTGAAGCCGCTCGCGGTGAAACTTCCCTGACCTATTTCGAAGCCGGTACCCTGGCAGCGTTCTGGCTGTTCAAACAGTCGGCGCTGGATGCCGTGGTGCTTGAGGTTGGGCTTGGCGGGCGTCTGGATACGGTCAATATCGTCGATGCCGATATGGCGCTGGTCACCAGCATCGGTGTTGATCATGCCGATTACCTGGGCGATACCCGTGAGTCGGTGGCCTTCGAAAAGGCCGGTATTTTCCGCCAGGGCAGGCCTGCGCTGTGCGGCGACCTGAATCCGCCGCAACCGCTGCTGGACAAGGCCTGTGAGCTGGGTTGCCCGTTCTTCCTGCGCGGTCGTGATTTCGACCTGGCCAGCACTGATCAGTACTGGCAGTGGCGGGGCGTGGATAGCCGCGGCCAGCAGGTCGAACTGCACAACCTGCCGCTGCTCGATCTGCCAATGGAAAACGCCGCACTGGCGCTGCAGGCTTATTTGCTTATGGATCTGCCTTGGGATGCCGGGCAGATTGCCACGGTCCTGCAGTCCACGCGGATGGTCGGTCGCCTGGATCGTCGGGCGTTTCGCTGGCAGGGCAAGGCGTTGACTATCCTCATGGATGTCGGCCATAACCCGCACGCTGCCGAGTACCTGGCCCAGCGCCTGGCGGCACGGCCGGTAGCGGGCAAGCGCCTGGCGGTGTTCGGTCTGTTGGCCGACAAGGATCTGGCCGGGGTGGTGCAGCCCTTGCTGGGTGCGGTTCAGGATTGGGCGGTTGCGCCCCTGGATACTGCGCGCAGCCGTCCTGCAAGCGAGCTTGAAGCGGCGCTGGCGAGCCTCGGTGCTGATGTGAAGTCTTATTCCAGCGTGGCAGCAGCCCTTGACGGGCAGTGCGCGCTGGCAACGGCGGATGATGAAATCCTGCTGTTCGGATCGTTTTTCTGTGTCGGCGAAGCCTTGCAGTGGCTGGATCGGCAGGCCACGGAGGATGGGGCAAATGGCATTGCTGGATAAAGTGGTCAAACAACGGATGGTAGGTGCGCTGGTGCTGGTGGCACTGGCAGTGATCTTCCTGCCGATGCTGTTTTCCCGGGAAGACGAGATGCGTCAAGTACGCGTCGAGGCGCCTGAAGCCCCCGCCGCGCCGAGCATGGCGCAGGTGCAGGTCGAACCTGTGCCGGTGCCTGAACCCCAGGTTTTGCCAGAAGAAAACCCGGTGGTGGTTGACGAGTCCACTGCGCCAGTCCAGGCGCCAAGTGCGCCGATCGCTCCCGCGCCTGTTGCGGTGCCAGTACCTGTTCCGGCTCCAGCGCCGGCACCCACCGTTGCAGCCAAGCCTGCAACGCCGCCGCCAGCGGCCAAGCCGCAAACCCAGCCAGCTCCTGCTGTCGCCAGCGCGACCAAGCCAGCGGCAGGCAAGATCGACGCCAATGGCCTGCCGGTCAGCTGGTCGGTGCAATTGGCCAGCCTGTCCAATCGGGCTGGTGCCGAGAACCTGCAGAAAACCCTGCGCAGCCAGGGCTACAACGCCTATATCCGCTCGGCCGGCGGCATGAATCGGGTGTATGTCGGGCCGTTGATCGAGCGCGCCGAGGCCGAACGCCTGCGTGATGTGATCAGCCGCCAGCAGAAGCTCAACGGTATCGTCGTACGCTTCCAGCCTGAGCGCAGCTGATTGATCGTCGCCCGGCCAGCGCCGGGCGGTAAATCACTGCTTACCGACAGCCCGCTGCTCTGGTAAAATGCGCCGCCTTATCCGTTTGCAGGCAACACTGTGGCATTTACCTGGGTCGACTGGGCGATTTTCGCGATCATCGCCATTTCTTCGCTGATCAGTCTCAAGCGCGGCTTTGTCAAAGAAGCCTTGTCGCTGCTTACCTGGATCATTGCCGGCGCTGTGGCCTGGATGTTCGGTGGCTCGCTGTCGCAGTACCTGGAGTCTTACATCCAGACGCCTTCGGCCCGGGTCATCGCCGGATGTGCCATTCTTTTCGTCGCCACCCTGCTGGTGGGGGCCATGATCAATTTTCTCATTGGCGAGCTGATTCGCGTCACCGGGCTTTCCGGGACCGACCGCTTCCTGGGTATGGCCTTCGGTGCCGCCCGTGGAGCCTTGCTGGTGGTGGTGGCTGTCGGGCTGTTGAGCCTGGGGCCGGTACAACAGGATCAGTGGTGGCAGGAATCTCGCCTGATACCACAATTTCTATTGGTGGCTGACTGGTCGAAAAACCTCATTCTGGGGTTCACCAGCCAGTGGCTAGCCAGCGGGATCAGCGCACCGGCTGATCTCCCGTTCAAGGATCAGCTTCTGGGGCCCAAAACGCCTTGAGAGCTGCTCAGTCCAGTTTCATTAAGTAGGGGTTGCGTCGCATGTGTGGCATCGTCGGTATCGTCGGTAAGTCGAACGTCAATCAGGCGCTGTATGACGCGCTAACCGTCCTCCAGCACCGCGGCCAGGACGCTGCCGGTATTGTGACCAGCCATGATGGCCGGTTATTCCTGCGCAAGGACAACGGTCTGGTCCGTGATGTGTTCCAGCAGCGCCATATGCAGCGCCTGGTCGGACACATGGGTATCGGCCATGTGCGTTACCCGACTGCGGGCAGCTCGACCTCGGCCGAGGCTCAGCCGTTCTACGTCAACTCGCCATACGGCATCACCCTGGCGCACAACGGCAACCTGACCAACGTTGAACAGTTGGCCAAGGAGATCTACGAGTCCGACCTGCGCCACGTCAACACCAGTTCCGACTCTGAAGTCCTGCTCAACGTCTTCGCCCACGAGCTGGCGGTGCGCGGCAAGCTGCAGCCGACCGAAGAAGACGTGTTCGCTGCGGTCACTGACGTGCACAACCGCTGTGTAGGTGGTTATGCGGTAGTGGCGATGATCACCGGCTACGGCATCGTTGGCTTCCGTGACCCTAACGGCATTCGTCCGATCGTCTTCGGCCAGCGTCATACCGACGAAGGCGTGGAGTACATGATCGCCTCCGAAAGCGTTTCCCTCGACGTCCTCGGCTTCACCCTGATCCGCGACCTTGCGCCGGGCGAAGCGGTGTACATCACCGAAGAAGGCAAGCTGCACACCCGTCAGTGCGCGACCAACCCGCAGCTGTCGCCGTGCATCTTCGAACACGTCTACCTGGCGCGTCCTGACTCGATCATCGACGGTGTCTCGGTCTACAAGGCGCGTCTGCGCATGGGCGAGAAGCTGGCCGAGAAGATCCTGCGCGAGCGTCCGGATCACGATATCGACGTGGTCATCCCGATTCCTGACACCAGCCGTACCGCCGCGCTGGAGCTGGCCAACCACCTGGGCGTCAAGTTCCGTGAAGGCTTCGTCAAGAACCGCTACATCGGCCGTACCTTCATCATGCCCGGCCAGGCCGCACGCAAGAAGTCGGTGCGCCAGAAGCTCAACGCCATCGAGCTGGAATTCCGTGGCAAGAACGTGATGCTGGTGGATGACTCCATCGTGCGTGGCACCACCTGCAAGCAGATCATCCAGATGGCCCGCGAAGCCGGGGCGAAGAACGTCTACTTCTGCTCGGCAGCGCCGGCTGTGCGTTACCCTAACGTCTACGGCATCGATATGCCGAGCGCTCATGAACTGATCGCCCACAACCGCAGCACCGAAGATGTCGCCGAGCTGATCGGCGCCGACTGGCTGGTCTACCAGGACCTGCCGGACCTGATCGAAGCGGTTGGCGGTGGCAAGATCAAGATCGAGCATTTCGACTGCGCGGTGTTCGACGGCAAGTACGTTACCGGCGACATCGACGAGGCCTACCTGGACAAGATCGAGCAGGCGCGCAACGACGCCTCCAAGGTCAAGAACCAGGCGGTCAGCGCGATCATCGACCTCTACAACAACTGAGTTAGGAGCAGCGGCATGACACAGGAATGGGATGCCGGGCGCCTGGACAGCGACCTCGAAGGGGTCGCTTTCGATACGCTGGCGGTACGCGCCGGCCAGCATCGCACGCCGGAAGGTGAGCACAGCGATCCGCTGTTCTTCACCTCCAGCTACGTGTTCCGGACAGCGGCCGACGCCGCTGCACGGTTCGCCGGCGAGGTTCCAGGCAACGTCTATTCACGCTACACCAACCCGACCGTACGCGCGTTCGAGGAGCGCATTGCCGCCCTGGAAGGTGCCGAGCAGGCGGTGGCCACTTCCACCGGTATGTCGGCGATCCTCTCTACGGTAATGGCCCTGTGCAGCGCTGGTGACCACGTGCTGGTCTCCCAGAGCGTATTCGGTTCGACCATCAGCCTGTTTGAAAAGTACTTCAAGCGTTTCGGTGTGCAGGTCGACTACGTACCGCTGGTGGATCTTGCTGGCTGGGACGCGGCAATCAAGGCCAACACCAAGCTGCTGTTCGTCGAGTCGCCGTCCAACCCGCTGGCCGAGCTGGTGGATATCGCCGCACTGGCCGAGATCGCTCACGCCAAGGGCGCGCAACTGGTGGTCGACAACTGTTTCAGTACGCCAGCCTTGCAGCAGCCGCTGAAGCTGGGCGCTGACATCGTCGTGCATTCGGCGACCAAGTTCATCGACGGCCAGGGTCGTTGCATGGGCGGTGTGGTTGCCGGACGCAGCGAGCAGATGAAAGAAGTGGTGGGCTTTCTGCGCACCGCGGGGCCGTCGCTGAGCCCGTTCAACGCCTGGATCTTCCTCAAGGGCCTGGAAACCCTCAACCTGCGTATGCGTGCCCACTGTGCCAACGCGCAAGCCCTGGCCGAGTGGCTGGAGCAGCAGGACGGCATTGAAAAGGTCCACTACGCCGGGCTGCAGAGCCATCCGCAGCACAAGCTGGCCAAGCAGCAGATGAGCGGCTTCGGTGCCGTGGTGAGTTTTGAGGTCAAGGGTGGCAAAGAGGGTGCCTGGCGCTTCATCGATGCCACGCGGCTGATCTCGATCACCGCCAACCTGGGCGACAGCAAGACCACCATCACCCATCCGGGCACCACGTCCCACGGCCGTCTGTCGCCGCAGGAACGTGAAGCCGCAGGCATTCGCGACAGCCTGATCCGGGTGGCCGTGGGCCTGGAAGATGTGACTGACCTCAAGGCCGACCTGGCTCGCGGTCTGGCGGCGCTGTGATCGACTGGTCGGTGAGCGACAGCAGCCATAACGGCCGCGTCGCGCTGGTGACCGGTGCGGCACGGGGGATCGGCCTGGGCATTGCTGCCTGGCTGATCGCCGAGGGCTGGCAGGTGGTGCTCACTGACCTGGATCGGGTGCGCGGCGCCAAGGCGGCCAAGGTGCTGGGAGACAATGCCTGGTTCATCGGCATGGATGTTGCCGATGAAGCCCAGGTCAAGACCGGGGTGGCCGAGGTGCTTGGCCAGTTTGGTCGTCTCGACGCGCTGGTGTGCAATGCGGCTATTGCCGATCCGCACAACACCACCCTGGAAACCCTCAGCCTGGCTTACTGGAATCGCGTGCTGGCGGTCAACCTGGGTGGGCCGATGCTGCTGGCCAAGCACTGTGCGCCTTATCTGCGCGCTCACGGCGGGGCCATCGTCAACCTGGCGTCGACCCGCGCCGCTCAATCCGAACCCGATACAGAGGCCTATGCGGCCAGCAAGGGCGGCCTGTTGGCGCTCACCCATGCGCTGGCCGTGAGCCTGGGGCCGGAGATCCGCGTCAATGCCGTGAGTCCTGGCTGGATCGACGCACGGGACCCGTCCCAGCGCCGCGCCGAGCCGCTGAGCGAAACCGATCATGCCCAGCATCCGGCGGGCAGGGTAGGGACGGTAGAAGACGTGGCCGCCATGGTTGCCTGGCTGCTGTCGCGCAATGCCGGCTTCGTCACTGGCCAGGAGTTCGTGGTCGACGGTGGCATGACCAAGAAGATGATCTACACGTAACACTGCTTTTTGCCCTTTTTGAAAAAAACTTCAATGGGGGTATTGACTTAGGTTCGATACCTGCGTAAATTTCGCCACCTCAGCGAAGCACACGGGTGATTAGCTCAGCCGGGAGAGCATCTGCCTTACAAGCAGAGGGTCGGCGGTTCGATCCCGTCATCACCCACCACTTCCTGAGATGTTCCTGACCCGACACTTTCGCAAGAAGGTGTTACCAGAGAGGAACCGGACGCAAGTCCATATGCGCAGCGGTAGTTCAGTCGGTTAGAATACCGGCCTGTCACGCCGGGGGTCGCGGGTTCGAGTCCCGTCCGCTGCGCCACTTTTCTCCAGATCGGTTTAACGACCGGTTTGAGGTCGGAAGGCACCGAAGCCTTCAGGCCAGATCCCAGTTTCAAACAGGCGAAAGCTTGTGTGATACGCAGCGGTAGTTCAGTCGGTTAGAATACCGGCCTGTCACGCCGGGGGTCGCGGGTTCGAGTCCCGTCCGCTGCGCCATATTCGCTTTGAGGCCCTTGAACTCCTCGAAGCTACAAAGAGAGCGACCTAAGGTTCGCTTTTTTTGTGCCTGAGATCAGCGGCTATTGCGCAATCCAGGTCTGCACGACACGCAGCGGTAGTTCAGTCGGTTAGAATACCGGCCTGTCACGCCGGGGGTCGCGGGTTCGAGTCCCGTCCGCTGCGCCATATTGAAGTCACAAAGAAAGCGACCCAAGGGTCGCTTTTTTTGTGCCTGTCATTTGCTTCCGGCGATGAATTTTCTGTGGTGATTTCCCGGCTACGGTTTCAGTGATCCGCCGATGTGTTGCACAATAGGCACCGATCGTTTTACTCAGGATTTGCAATGTCAAAGTCAACCGTCTTCAGTGCGCTCGGGCTGGCCCTGGTGCTGGCGGGTGTTTCCGGCTGTTCTTCGAAGAAAGCTGCCATCTACGAACACGAGAATTTCGACGACTCGGGTACCTATTCACGCAGCTTCCCGGTCAGCGAAGCCAGTACCTGTGAAGCGGCCCGGCGTGCTTTGCTCAGCCAGGGTTACATCATCACCAGCAGCGATGCCGGGCAGGTCAATGGCAACAAGAGCTTTCAGCAGACCGGCGATTCGCACCTGCAGATCAGCTTCAACGTGGTCTGTGCCCGCGACAGCGGCGACGAGCAGCGCTCGACCATGTTTGCCAACGCCTTGCAGGACCGTTACGCGCTGAAAAAATCCAATACCTCGGCCAGCGTCGGTGTGGGCGTGCTGGGGTCGCTGTCGATGCCGATTGGCTCCACCGACGATTCGATGGTCAAGGTGGCCAGCGAGACCGTGACCTCGGCCAAGTTCTACGAGCGTTACTTCGCCCTGGTCGAAAGCTTCCTGCCCAAGGAGCAAAAGAAAAAGGCATCGCTGAAAAAGCCGGAAGCGACGTCTGCGCCAGCGTTGGGGATTCCCGAAAGTACTCCGGTGCCAGCACCTGCGGCCCTGGCTCCGGCCGAAGCAACTGCGCCTGCGCCAGCACCTGCGGCGATTGAGCCGGCTCCGGCGCCAGCCCAGCAGGTACCGGTTGTCGAAGCCGCATCGGCGCCTGTGGTCGACGACAGCAAGGGTTCCAAGCCGGTGCCGCCACCGGTCGAGGCGGAGCCGATCAATGCCGAGCAGCCTGCGCCAGCAGCCGCTGAACCGGTATCGAGCGTGGCGCCGGCAGCACCTGTCAGCAGCCCTGAGCAGGCGCCGCAGTAAGGGCGGATAATTTTTCCAACTGCTGCTACGTTGTTTTGATAAGCGTCATTGTCATTTTTCTTTCATCGCGGCACTTTAGGCTCGATGACGAATCAATGAAATGAATGAGAAACGACGGAGCAGACGATGGACGATTATCAAGAAGAACTACTCGAATACCGCGCCTTTGAGCTCGATCCACCCGAGCCTGCCGAAGACGCCACCGAGCTGTAGCTTCAGCCGGTACGCCGCTGGCTGCGGCGAAACTCGCCCGGGGTCATGCTGTTCCAGCGCTTGAACGCGCGCTGAAAGGCCTCGGCCGAAGCAAACCCGAGCAGATAGGCGATCTCGCCAAAGGCCAGTTCCGTATCACGGATATAGGCCATGGCCAGGTCGCGGCGGGTATCGTTGAGGATGGCGCGAAACTGCGTGCCTTCCTCGGCCAGCTTGCGCCGCAAGGTCCAGGTCGGCAGTTGCAGGTGCCGCGCCACTTCCTCCAGATCCGGTTCCCGGCCGCCATTGAGCAGCGGTCCGAGCAAATGGGCGATGCGTTCGCCCAGGCTGCGGATTCGCGTGAGTTGCTCAAGTTCCGCCTCACATAACTTCAACAGATGCTGCCAGGTGCTGGGGCAGTGCGCCGGATTGCGCAGGGCAAGGCTTGCCTGGCTCAGGCGTAACTGGTTGGTCTGCGCGCCAAACTGCACCGGGGTGCTGCACAGCGTCTGGTAGTGGGCGGCATAGGCGGGTGCCTCGAACTCGATCTCCATCCGCTCTGCCACCAGCTTCACGCCGGCCAGGCTCGACAGCTGCGCGAGCCAGCCGGACAGCAGCGAATCGACCACAAAGCGGTTGTAGGCGTTATAGGGGCTGATCGAGTAGAAGCGCAGCCAGGCACCGCCGCTGTCGGCGTGGAAGCTCGAATGGCCACGGTAGTTGGCGGCGTACAACGGCTCGAAGCGCAGCAAGGTGCGCGCTGCTTCGCCGACAGTGGGCGCCTGGGCCGCAGTGACGCCGGCCAGACCTGCCTGGCTGAGGCGGCTGATGCAACCCATGTGCAAGCCCAGGGCCGGATCTTCGGTCAGTTCGATGGCCGCATGGCCCAGGTGCATGTAGCGCGGGATGGACAAGCGCGCACCCGCTTCGGTCAGGCGTGCAGTGTCCAGGCCGTAGCGTTCCAGCAGCGCTGTAGGCTCGATCCCGCGTTGCTGCAGGATTTCACTCAGGGGCTGGATAAAGCCGACTGAGAGATCACCCAGGCGCATCCGTGGGCGGTTCATGGCTGACCTACAGCCACAGGTTCAGCAGACGCGCACCTGAAGTGCGGTTGCCGTTCAGATTGAGGCCGGCGCGGTTGGCAAAGCCCTGGCCATCGGCGATCACATCCCAGAAACGCCCGCGCAGGAACACGCTCATGCTGCTCATGTCGCCGGGATTGGCCTTCAGGGTCAGTTGTTGCCAAGCCTGGGCTTCACTGACTTCGCCGGGCTTGAACGGCAGTGAAGCCGCCAGCGGTTGATGGCGGTTGCCGCGCCAGGGTGCATTCCAGCTGTCTTTACCACCTAGAAACGCCGGATTGGCGATGAACTGCGCCGACTGATTAGCCAGTTGTTGCTGATTGCTCGGGTACCAGCTGTCGCTGCCGATCAGCACGCCCAGGCGTCCGGCCGGGGTCTGCAGGACTTGCGGCGGCTGGTCGATGCCGCTGTCGATGTAGCGGCGTACTTCACTGTCCGGGTGTTGCTGGCGTTGGGGCTGGCCGAGCACCGAGCCGTCGCCGGCAAACACCAGGCTGCTGTTGTACAGGGCGCCGGAGCCGACTTTCAGGGTGCCACGCTCGACATAGGGGGAGGGCAGGACAATCGAGCCCGCCACCAGGGTCACGCCGAATTCCCTGGCCAGGCCGCCGAAGAGTTGCTGGTAGTCGCTGGCCATTTGCTGCGCCTTCATGCGCAGGTGGGCATCGGTGCGACGGTCATCACCTTCGGCGCCGAGCATGGCCAGACCGTAGCTGATCGGGTTGCTCAGCTCCAGCCATTGCCAGGCTTCGCGGCGCTGGGTGACCTGGTACAGCTCGTTCTTTTCGCCCCGGGCCCAGAGCCAGGTGCCGATATGCTCAGGCAGGATGACGATGGTCCGGGCATTGATCAGGCCCTGGCTGCGCGCCTGCTGCAGATAGGCGGCCAGCTTGCGGTGCAGGCGTTGCAGGTTCTGGTAGTCACTGGGATATAGCTGCGGCTCGACCCCCAGCAGGTTGCCATGGTCGGCGGGAACGCCTTCGCTCAGGGCCAGCTCGATGCGCAGGTCCGACAGGTAATGCCCGGTCGGTCGTTGCCCGGTCCAGAACCCGTAGCCGCACAGCGCAGCAATGACAACCAGCGCCAGGGCGCTCAACAGAAATTTTCGCATGACTTTAATTTTCTTCGAAATCTGAACTAGAAGTACAGTAAATCAATGCGTTGGGGCAGCTTTTTCCTGAAATACCGGGAATTTATTTCGTTAGAAACTATATTTTGCGGGTGTTTATCATCGTCGTCCTGGATTGTCAATGTTCTGAATAACTGACGCAGGTGGGAAGTTAATCTCATCAGGCTAACGGCAGGGGGCAGTGGTGAGAGGGGGAATTGAACGGCACAAGCTCTGTTGATCGATTAATGAATATCGATTGTCAGTAGACCCTGGGGGTTGAGCCGCACAGCAAGCGCTTTGCAAAGCTGAATGTTCCCAATGTCTTGGTGGGGCCGAACAGATCACATACTTGCTTAATGAAAGAAGGTGAGTATGTGTGGTTTGGTCGTAAAAATTAAATAGAGTGCTTTCGCCAAAGTCGACCTACGGCCGCTCGGGCTGATTAAGCATGCCTGTAATCGGGTTGATAAAATTAGGTAATTTGGTTGATGAAATTAAGCAATTGAACTGTCTGTATTTCTGATTAATTAAGAATATTCCTATGTTTTGCTGGGGAGGGAGCAGCTACCCTTAAGTAGCATCTGTCAGCAAGGGGCAAGCTCTTTAGTTCACCAGCGGCGTAGCGCCAGGAGAAAGTCCTTCAGATCTCACGGGTATCGACCGCGCGCCCGGTGTGTAAAATAAGTTTCACGTTTGCCGTAGAAGATCACCCCGTCAATCAGAATGTACTAACCGAGCAACTGGAGCGGTTAGGCTGTCGGTTAACCATGGCATCGAATGGAAGGGAAATACTGCAACTATGGCAGCGCGGACTGACATTTGATGTTATGTTGAGCGACGTGAATATGCCACATTTAGATGGATGTCATTTGGCCGGTCAACTTCGGAACGTTCGTGCCAAAACACCTGGCGAGGGGGGCGCTAGCGCTCTTGCAGAAGCGGGAGAACGATGTCTAGCGGCTGGTATGGGGGCATACCTTGTTAAACCTGCTTCGCAGAGCAAGTCCGCACCAAGCATCTTGTTGACCTTGAATCGATTACAGTCGGCTATGCGTGACTTGTTTATTTTGACCGCAAAAGAGGATTGGTCAGCAATGACGTCCTCGTTTGCGGATGGAAATACAATAGGAGTCATAGAGCATGCACATCGCTTGAAAGGCTCGTTCGCTACTATTGGAGATATGGACGCTGCGTACATGTGCTCAGACATTGAAGCGCATGCGCAGGTGGGTCGCCAGATAGATGAGCAGTTAAAGAACCTGGCGCAGTATTTGAGTCCTATTCTTGAGGTAACATCATGAACCTAAAAGTGATTCTGGCAGACGACCATCCTATTGTATTGCTAGGTATGCGTATGTCCCTTGAACTTGAACCAGGTATCGAGGTTTGTGGTGAGGCTGCAGATTCGACCGAGTTGGTTGAGTTGATGGATCGGGTAAATCCGAATGTGTTGGTCAGCGATTTCTATATGCCAAGTGGGGCGCACGGTGACGGACTTACGTTGATCACCTTCGTCAAACGTCACTATCCACATGTCAAGCTGATCATTCTGACAATGATGACGAACGCCTCAATTCTGGAAAAAATAGTTGCAGCCGGGGCGGATGGAATTTTGTTGAAGAGTGGCCGGCAGGCTGATGTGGTAAACGCCATTCGCTTGGTTGCTTCTGGGCAAAAGTACATCGGAGTAGAGGTCAAAAAGATACTTCATGAGTTTCGGTTGGGTCAAACCAACTCAAAGGGTAAGTTTGACCAAAAGGCACTGTCGAAGAAAGAGTCTGAAGTACTGAGGCTTTATGTAGCAGGGCGTAGCGTTTCTGAAATCGCAAGCATGCTGAACCGGAGTGTCAAAACGATCAGTCACCAAAAAATATCTGCGCAACAAAAGCTGGGGATCGCCAATGACAAACAATTATATGAGTACGCCATGAAAAATGGCTTGCTGTGACTGGACGCTCCTCGACGTTTGTATGCCGAAACGAAAGCTATGCATTCGCGTTGCAAACCTCATTTCTCTCCCGGAAATGAGGCCTCAATGTAGGGCGTCAAAGCGGGAGAAATGTCAGACGAGCCTGCTTTTTTTGTCACCATGAAATGCGACTTGGCGTAAGTTTCCTGGCTTGAAAAGCCGTGCCGGCAGAGCAATTCTGCTCCTGCTGGTACAGAGCGGCCTCACCAGGCAGGGCGACTGCTCGCACGGCATCATTACTCCATTCCCGCCCCCTTCAGCTTTACGTAAATTTAAGAAAAATCTCATATTTTTAAGCAATCTTGTCGGCGATCATTCGTTTTGGGGCAGGGTGTCAGGTGTTCTTGTGATTCAGGTTTTTTATTTTTGAAAGTAGATGCCAGAGCGTGCGCATTCAAATTTTAATTTAAGAGATGCGATTTCGAAAAGCGTCCTATTTGAATCACATTAAACATTGCTTAAGTTCGCCTTCGTTTTCTGCTGGCTGCCATGCCGTTGTTGCTCGCTTTGGCGTTGCCCGGCGTGGCGGCGGCGACAGCCATAAACGTATTCACTGGCGCGCGGGCCCTGCATCACGGAATTGTTGATATGCAGTCATTCGCAAATCAACAACATCGTAAATTTGGCAGTCAGTATAAATCCACTCCTCCTGTGGGGTGCGGTGTTTTGCACCTGGCAGTGCGAGGGTGTTAGCTAGAAAAATCATTCAGGTATACTTTGTGAAAACCACGCCAAGAAAAACAGTTAGGAGTTTATACGGTCAAAGTATGGGCGTTCCCAGGTTGTCCGTGGAAAAAACATCTTTGGCCGCAGCGATCATTATCGCAATCGCCCCCGCCCACCTGCGAGCCGCGGACTATCTGAATGATTCCGGAAGAACCGATAACATTTCTGATAAAACGTATGGTTACGTGGAGGTTGGCGGCAGTAATAGCCGCCTCAATGGCACAAGGCTCACACTTGACTCGCCACTCGGCGCAGCAGCTTATATCTACGGTGGGGGTGTTTTCAATTTGGTGGATAGCACCATCAAGTCAAAAGACTCCGGTATAGTTCTTGATGAGGCTGGAACTACTGCATCCGTTTCGTCAAGCACTATTGAAACTTCGGGCGACGGCTTGAAGTTGTACTATGGTGCTACGGCTAATTTACATGACGTAACGATAACCACTAAAAAAAACGGCAGCCATGGTATTTCTGTTAGCGACGCCAGACTCACCGCGGACCATGTCAACATCACTACTAATGACCCCTATTCCCACGGTGTCTTCGCCGAGGGAGTTGATTCGAATGTGGTTATGGACGGTCTGAACATAACCACGCTGTCCGAAAACTCCTACGGGCTGGGACTTCGTAATGGTGCTCACCTGACTGTAACCAACGCCAGGATCAACACTAGCGGTTCTTATAGTGGAGGTGCCGGTACTCAGACAGGTTCCCAACTGAGCCTCAAAAGCACGAGCATCTCCACCTCGGGAACGTTCGGTGGCACTGGCGTGAGAGTGGAGTCTGGCAGCTCGGCTGATTTGGTTGATGTGACAATAACCTCGCGTGGTGAGTATTCCGATGGGATTTTAGTTAGGGGGCTAGATTCGAGTGTTGTTGCGGACCAACTAAACGTAACCACTCTGGGGGGCGACGCCTACGGGCTTCGGGTCGAGGATGCTGCGCACCTGACGGCAACCAATGCCCGGATCAACACCAGCGGCAATTCAAGTTTTGGTGCTCTCGCTAAAGGCGCAGCCACTCAGTTAAGCCTCAAAGATACAGAGATCACCACCTCTGGGGTCAAGGCCGTGGGTGCAGGGTCAAGCCTGGGAGGCAGCACCCAACTTGAAAACGCTACAGTCACCACCACCGGCAACGGTAGCTACGGCCTGAACGCAACTGGCGCAGGCTCGACGTTGACAGCGCGTAACGTATCGGTTGAAACCTCTGGCACAAACGATGGCACAACGTCCGCCTCAGGCGCGGTGGCCGAACTTGGCGCCAACATCACGTTGTCGAACAGCACTATCAAGACCACTGGCGAGGGGAGCGCAGGTATTTATGCTCGGGGCCAAGCGGCCACCGTGAATGCGACGGACACCAATATTGCCACCACGGGCGCCAAGGCAGCGGGTGTCAAGGTGGTCGACGGCACCGGCAATCTGCTGCGCAGCAACGTGCGCAGCGAAGGCGCCGATGCGTTTGCTGCAACTGTCAACAACGGCAGCCTGAATGTCGACGGGGGCTCGCTCTACAGCAAAAACTCTAGCGCCCTGCAGAGTGATGCTGCATCTATCGCACTGTCCAACGGTGCACAGGTCGAAGGCGGTAACGGTGTCTTGCTCGAAATTGCATCTGACAAACAAGCTTCCCTGGCCTTGGATGAGCAAGTGACGGCCGTGGGCGACATTGTGTTTGGCTCGGGCGTGACCTCCCCCCAAGTGTCCAATACTGACGTTTCCTTGAGTAATGCCTCACGCTGGACGGGCAGCACAACAGCGGTCAACAACTTGTTCATTGCCAGCGGCAGTCAGTGGACGATGACCAGAGATTCCACCGTCCATCAGTTGACCATGAACGACGGCAGCGTGGCATTCAGCGCCCCTCAAGGCAATGGCTTCAAGACGTTGACAGTCGATGGAGACTTGAGTGGTCACGGCAACTTCTTGATGCACAGCGACCTGGCTGCTTTGCAGAGTGACCTGCTGCGGGTAAAAGGCCAGACCTCTGGTGCCCATACTTTGGTAATTGCGGATTCCGGCCGTGATCCAAGTGCGGCGGGACAACAACTTCGTGTCGTCGAAAGCAATGGCGGTGACGGGAAGTTCTCGCTGTATGGCGATCATGTCGACGCGGGCGTGTTCCGTTACAACCTCGCGCAGCAGGCAGGCGATTGGTACCTGGTTAACTCGGCCACCGTACCGGGGAAGCCTGACGTGCCTGCGAAACCTGATGTACCTGCGAAGCCTGACGTGCCTGCGAAACCTGACGTGCCTGCGAAACCTGATGTACCTGTGAAACCTGATGTACCTGCGAAGCCTGACGTACCGGTTGCCCCTCATGCTCCGATACATCCCGGCCCAAAAAATCTGTCCAAAGGAGCTAACGCCGCAGTCGCCTCACAAAGTTCTGCCGCTAACATGTGGAACGCGCAAATGAACGCGCTTGTCAAACGCCTCGGTGACCTGCGTATGGGCAAAGACGAGGGCGGCGTCTGGACGCGTGCCATTGGCAAGCAGTTCAATGTGGATGGCGGTTCGAGTCGTGCGTACGATCAGAACGTCACGGGGATGGAGATCGGTGCAGACAAGGCCTTGGCGGTCGATGGCGGGAAGGTATACCTCGGCGCTGTGATCGGCAGCGCACACTCGACTGCCGACTTTGGTGAAAGTTCTTCCGGCGAAATCGACAGTACCATGGGCGGCGTGTACGCCACGTACATTGACGACAGTGGCTACTACGTTGATAGCGTATTGAAGTACAGCCACTTCAACAATGACATCAAAATCACTACCAATCTGGGCGATCGGGTCAAAAGCTCATATAGCGGTAACGGTATCGGTGGTGATATCGAAGTGGGTAAGCACATTGCACTTAAGGATGGTTGGTTCGTAGAGCCGCAACTTGAAATCACCGCGACTAAAACCGACGGCGGCGATTACACCGCAAGCAATGGCCTGAGAGTGAATGCTGATGACGTCGATTCGCTGCAAAGCCGTGTGGGCGGTTTGGTGGGGCGTACCATCACTATGTCCAATGGCATGCACATTCAACCCTACGTGAAAGCATCGTACGTGACCGAACATGCCGCAGACAACAACGTGTATGTGAACGACACCAAGCTGAAGGCCAAGCTGACTGGCAACCGGACAGAGACGGGCTTTGGCGGAGTCATGCAGTTGAGCGCGAACAGCAAGGTTTCCCTGGATGCCGAGTACGCAAAAGGCGCTGACATCGAACAACCGTATGCTGTCTCACTGGGCTACCGTTATCTGTGGTAAGTAATGACGGGTAAAGCATAAAGCTGCTTGATGTAAAAAACGCCCAATGCATTGCATTGGGCGTTTTCAATTGGTAGTGAAAAAATCAGTTCATAGTGATAAGCCAAACATGAATCAGCACAGCGCCAGCAAGGGGTTCAGCGCTTAGGGTCGATCTCGAGTGCAGCAGGATCAATAACTTGTCACTTTCGGTCATTGAGCCTTCGCGGCTGGCTCTTTAATGTCGGTCACAGATAACCGACGGGCCCCGCCATCCGTGCGAGGCGCCCGCATCCCGTGATTACGCCTGTTGTGGAGTTCACTATGGCTGCTGCTCATTACCCGCACCTGCTAGCCCCGCTGGACCTGGGGTTCACCACCCTGCGCAACCGCACCCTGATGGGCTCGATGCATACCGGCCTGGAAGAAAAACCAGGTGGTTTCGAGCGCATGGCCGCCTACTTTGCCGAGCGCGCCCGTGGCGGCGTCGGCCTGATGGTCACCGGCGGTATCGGACCGAACGTGGAGGGCGGGGTGTATTCCGGCGCCGCCAAGCTGAGCACGCCGGAAGAAGCCGATAAACACCGCATCGTTACCAAGGCCGTGCATGAGGCCGGTGGCAAGATCTGCATGCAGATCCTGCACGCTGGTCGTTATGCCTACAGCCCCAAGTCGGTGGCGCCAAGCGCCATCCAGGCGCCGATCAACCCGTTCAAGCCGCATGAGCTGGACGAAGAGGGTATCGAGAAGCAGATCCAGGACTTCGTCAACTGCTCGCTGCTGGCACAAAGCGCCGAGTACGACGGTGTCGAAATCATGGGCTCGGAAGGTTACTTCATCAATCAGTTCCTCGCCGCCCACACTAACCAGCGCACCGACTGCTGGGGTGGCAGCTACGAAAACCGCATGCGCCTGGCGGTGGAAATCGTTACCCGTGTGCGTGAGGCCGTCGGCCCGAATTTCATCATCATCTTCCGTCTGTCGATGCTCGACTTGATCGAAGGCGGCAGCAACTGGGAAGAGATCGTGCAACTGGCCCGGGCGATCGAGAAAGCCGGCGCAACGATCATCAACACCGGCATCGGCTGGCATGAGGCACGGATTCCAACCATCGCCACCAAGGTGCCACGGGCGGCGTTCAGCAAAGTCACGGCCAAGCTGCGTGGCGCGGTGCAGATCCCGTTGATCACCACCAACCGCATCAATACGCCGGAAGTGGCCGAGCAGATCCTCGCCGAGGGCGATGCCGACATGGTCTCCATGGCGCGTCCGTTCCTTGCCGACCCTGAGTTCGTCAACAAGGCGGCGGCCGGCCGGGGCGACGAGATCAATACCTGCATCGGTTGCAACCAGGCCTGCCTGGATCACACCTTCGGCGGCAAGCTGACCAGCTGCCTGGTCAACCCGCGGGCCTGTCATGAAACCGAGCTCAATTACCTGCCGGTCACCCAGGTCAAGCAGATCGCCGTGGTCGGTGCCGGTCCTGCCGGGCTTGCCGCCGCCACGGTGGCTGCTGAGCGCGGCCATCAGGTGACGTTGTTCGACTCGGCCAGCGAGATCGGTGGTCAGTTCAACGTGGCCAAGCGCGTGCCGGGCAAAGAAGAGTTCTACGAAACCCTGCGCTACTTCAAACGCAAACTGCAGACCACCGGCGTCGAGCTGTGCCTGAACACGCGCGTCGATGTCGAGCAATTGGCGGCAGGCGGGTATGACGAGATCATCCTGGCTACCGGCATCGCACCGCGCCTGCCGGCGATTCCGGGGATCGAGCACAGCAAGGTGCTGAGTTATCTGGATGTACTGCTTGAGCGCAAACCGGTGGGCCAGAAGGTCGCGGTGATCGGTGCTGGCGGTATCGGATTTGACGTCTCGGAATTCCTGGTGCACCAGGGCAAGGCCACCAGCCTGGACCGCGAAGCGTTCTGGAAGGAGTGGGGTATCGATACCGCACTGGAGGCCCGTGGTGGCGTGGCCGGAATCAAGCCCGAACCGCATGCCCCGGCGCGTCAGGTGTTCCTTCTGCAGCGCAAGAAATCCAAGGTCGGTGACGGCCTGGGCAAGACCACTGGCTGGATTCACCGGACGGGCTTGAAGAACAAGCAGGTGCAGATGCTCAACAGTGTCGAGTACCTGAGCATCGACGACGCCGGCTTGCATATTCGTATCGCCGAGGGCGAGCCGCAGGTATTGCCCGTCGATAACGTGGTGATCTGTGCCGGTCAGGACCCGCTGCGTGAGCTGCAGGATGGTCTGCTGGCCGCAGGCCAGTCGGTGCACCTGATCGGTGGCGCCGACGTGGCCGCCGAGCTGGATGCCAAGCGGGCGATCAACCAGGGCTCGCGCCTGGCTGCCGAGCTCTGAGTGCTTTGCGCGGCGGGGTGTCTGCCCCGCCGCGCTGGTAAACTGCCGCTTCCCTGCGGCAGTGATCTGTACATGACCGGTTTTGACACGCTTCCCAACGCCCCCCTGCAGCGCCTGGCGCTGAGCTGGCTGCGTCCGTTCGGCGTCGAGCTGGCGGTGCTGCGCCTGGACCTGATCGACCCGCTGATCAGCGGCAACAAGTGGTTCAAACTGCTTGAACACCTGCGTCTGGCCAGGCAAGCACAAGCCCCTGGCATCATCAGCCTGGGCGGTGCGCATTCCAATCACCTGCACGCCTTGGCCGCAGCTGGCAAGCGCTTCGGCTTCGCCACGACAGGCCTGTTGCGTGGTCATTTTCAGGACACCGCCACCGTTCGCGACCTGCAAGCCTTCGGTATGCAATTGCACTGGTTGGGTTACGCCGGCTATCGGGCGCGGCATCAGCCGGACTTCTGGCAACCCTGGCAGGCGCAATACCCGGGCTGGCACTGCGTGCCCGAAGGCGGTGGCGGCCCGCTGGGCGTCAAAGGCTGTGCGTTGATCGTCGAGCAGGCCCAGGCACAGTTGGCGAGCCTGGGTTGGGCGGACTACGACGCTTGGTGGTTGGCGGCGGGAACCGGCACCACGTTGGCGGGGCTGGTATTGGCTGAAGGCGCTGCTCATCAGGTCCATGGCGCTTTGGCGGTACGGCTGGACCATGGCGTACCCGCGCAGGTCCGGGCCTTGGCCGGGGACAGTGGATACCATCTGTACGAGGCCAGTCGCGGCGGCTTTGCCAAGGTCGATGAAGCGTTGCTGGCGTTTATCAATGCCTGCGAGGCTGAGTCCGGTGTGCCGCTGGAGCCGCTGTACACCGGCAAGGCGCTGCTGGCGCTGCGCGAGCAGGTTGAGGCCGGTGTTTTTGCCCCCGGCACACGCTTGATCTTTCTGCACAGCGGCGGCCTCCAGGGCCGCCGCGGTTTTGCCTAGTTGCTACGCGGCAGCATGCGCACCAGGGTGTTATCACGCTGAACATAGTGATGGTAGAGCCCGGCCAGGGCATGCAGGCCGATCAGCCAGTAACCCCAGCTGCCGATGCGCTCGTGCCAGCCCTTGATGAACTTGGCCATGTCCGGATCCGGTGCGATCAGGGCTGGCAGTTCGAAGCCATAGAACGGAATCGGTTTGTTGGCCGCGCTGAGAATCAGCCAGCCGGCAATCGGCAGGCCGATCATCAACAGATACAGGGCCAGGTGCATCAGGTGCGCAAGGCCGGTCTGCCAGGCTGGAGGGGCAGGGACGATGGGCGGCGTCGGGCGGCTCAGGCGCAGGGCCAGGCGTAGCCAGACCAGCACGAACACTGTCAGGCCGAGCATGAAGTGCAGATCTTTCATCAGGTTGCGCTCGACGCTGTCCTTGGGGAACAGGCCGCGCAGTTCGATCAGGGCATACACCGCCGCCAACAGCACCAGCATCAACCAGTGCAAGGTAATCGACAGGCCGCCATAGCGAGCCGGGGGAGTCTTCAGGGTCATGGACATTCCTCGTGATCAGGTCTGGATCCGCGCTCTTCTGGCGCAGTGACATCACTGTAATCGCTGGGCAGCCGATTACTCGCTTATTGCAACAAAAAATTGCCAACGCCGCATTGATCTGTCGCTAGAATTCGCCGCTTCGCCCACTTATTCGTTTTCAAGGCCTGTGTAATGTTGATGGCGTCGCTGATTTTCCTCCTGACCATTACTCTGGTGATCTGGCAGCCCCGCGGGCTGGGGGTTGGCTGGAGTGCTACTGGCGGTGCGGTGCTGGCATTGCTCAGCGGAGTGGTGCAGTGGGGTGATATTCCGGTGGTCTGGCAGATCATCTGGAACGCCACCGGCACCTTCATTGCCCTGATCATCATCAGCCTGTTGCTCGATGCCGCCGGTTTCTTCGCCTGGGCGGCGCTGCATGTGGCGCGCTGGGGGCGCGGCAGCGGGCGCCGGTTGTTCTGTTACATCGTGCTGCTCGGGGCGCTGGTTTCGGCGCTGTTCGCCAATGACGGCGCGGCCCTGATCCTCACGCCGATTGTGGTGGCGATGCTCCTGGCCTTGCGCTTCAGCCCGGCGGCGACCCTGGCGTTTGTCATGGCCGCAGGTTTCATCGCCGACACTGCAAGCTTGCCGCTGGTAGTGTCGAACCTGGTCAACATCGTCTCGGCCGACTTCTTCGGCATCGGTTTCAACCGCTATGCCGCGGTGATGCTGCCGGTCAACCTGGTCAGCGTGGCGGCGACCCTGGCGGTGCTGCTGTGGTATTTCCGCCGCGACATTCCGGCCGACTATGACCCGCTGCAACTGGACCGCCCGCGTAGCGTGGTGCAGGATCCGGCGACCTTCGTTGCCGGCTGGCTGGTGCTGGTGATCCTGTTGATTGGCTGCTTCGCTCTGGAACCGCTGGGTATCCCCATCAGTGCGATTTCGGCGGTGTGTGCCGCCGTATTGCTGCTGGTGGCAGCGCGCGGGCACAAGATATCCACGCGCAAGGTACTCAAGGAGGCACCCTGGCATATCGTGGTGTTCTCCCTGGGCATGTACCTGGTGGTCTATGGCCTGCGCAACGCGGGACTGACTGATTATCTGGCCGGTTGGCTCGATGACTTCGCTGGCGCTGGTGTATGGGGCGCGGCCATGGGCACGGGATTGCTGGCGGCGTTGCTGTCTTCAGTCATGAACAACTTGCCGACGGTACTGATTGGCGCCTTGTCGATTGATGCCAGCGCAGCCAGCGGTGTGGTCAAGGAAGCAATGATTTACGCCAACGTGATCGGCAGCGACCTGGGGCCGAAAATCACCCCGATTGGCAGCCTGGCCACCTTGCTGTGGCTGCATGTGCTGGAGCGCAAGGGGGTGAAGATTGGCTGGGGCTACTACTTCAAGGTCGGGATTGTGCTGACCGTGCCGGTGTTGCTGCTGACTTTGGCGGCGTTGGCGCTGCGACTAACTCTGGGCTAGTGCCAGATCTGTGGGAGCCGGCTTTGCCGGCGATCGCCTGCGTAGCAGGCGCACCCTGGTCATCCCGGTAAATTCGGCCACACATCAGACACCAGAAACACCCGCTGCGCTTCCTCCCAATCCCCATCGAGACCTCCCGCCAAGCGCACCAGCAGCTGTGCCGGTGCCAGCGGATCCAGCCCCTGCAACCAGGCACTAAAGCGTTCCTGGTTCCAACGCTCCTCAGGTACACAGCGTGCTGACGCCAGCCAGGCCTGGCGCGGCAATGGCTGCCAGCAGCCGGGATTGAGTTCGACAAAGGCTGGCCAGTCGCGCTGATGCAACCATTGCCCGCGCAGGTGCTGCGGGTGTGAGCCCGTAGGTGAATCGGCATGCCCGGGCCAAGGATAGAACAGGTAACCGGCGAGCCAGAGCTGGGCGCTGAACTGCTCGATATCCAGTGCCGCCAGGGCCTCGCGGCTTTCCGCGCGGGCGGAAATCGGCAACTGGTGATCGGCCAGGTGCGCAAGCTTGCGGTCCAGGCGGTCGTGGCAGCCCGGACCCAGCCAGTGCGCCGGGTCCTTGCCATCGCCGCCCGGTGGCCCCAGGTAGAGCTTGATGGCCAGCTCCTGGTGATGCACGCCTTCAGCATCGCGCAGCAGGATATCCAGCTCGCCCAGGGTGTGGCCGCCCGTGCGGATCGGCAGATTGGCGGCCAGCAACTCCACGCCAGGCGCCTGCTGCAGGGCAAACTGCCAGAGACGTTCGTAGTACAGGCCCAGGCGCCGGGTCGCGGTCTGCGCGAGCCAGTGATCCAGCGCACGGCTGTCGCTGTCCAGGGCACACAGCCATTGCTGCAGCTGTTCGGGGTGCGCAATCCAGTCACTGGCAGCCAGCGGATGACGCTGGGGCCAGGGCGTGTCGCGCAGCATCGGCGGCGCGAGGATGACCCAGGCCAGGTCGCGCACCTGAGGCTGGCGCAACTGGCGGGGCAGGTCGATCAGGCCGGGAAAAGGGTTCATCCAGCGAGCATAGCCGCTAAGCTCCAGGCCTTGGCGATTTTCTCCAGTGTTTGCCGCTACCCGGCGCTTTCGCCCATAATCGACTCTTTGGCGAGTCCCGCCTCTTTACCCGCTGTAGCGCCTAGCAGGAGCCCCATGGAGCAATTTCGCAATATCGGTATCATCGGCCGCCTCGGTAGCTCGCAGGTGCTCGATACTATTCGCCGACTGAAAAAATTCCTGCTGGAACGGCATCTGCACGTCATCCTCGAAGACACGATTGCCGATGTCCTGCCCGGCCATGGCCTGCAGACCTCTTCGCGCAAGCTGCTGGGTGAGGTCTGTGACCTGGTCATTGTCGTTGGCGGTGATGGCAGCCTGCTCGGCGCCGCCCGTGCCCTGGCCAAGCACAATACGCCGGTGCTGGGCATCAACCGTGGCAGCCTGGGCTTTCTCACCGATATCCGCCCGGACGAGCTGGAAGTAAAGGTCGCCGAGGTGCTCGACGGCCATTACCTGGTGGAAAACCGCTTCCTGCTCCAGGCCGAAGTACGCCGGCATGCCGAAGCCATCGGCCAGGGCGACGCGCTCAACGACGTGGTGCTGCACCCGGGCAAGTCGACGCGGATGATCGAATTCGAGATCTACATCGATGGCCAGTTCGTCTGCAGCCAGAAGGCCGACGGCCTGATCGTCGCCACTCCGACCGGTTCGACCGCCTACGCGCTGTCGGCGGGCGGGCCGATCATGCACCCGAAACTCGATGCCATCGTGATTGTGCCGATGTACCCGCACACCCTGTCCGGACGGCCGATTGTGGTCGACGGCAACAGTGAGCTGAAGATCGTGGTGTCCAAGGATCTGCAGATCTATCCGCAGATTTCCTGTGACGGCCAGAACCACTTCACCTGTGCTCCCGGCGACACCATCACGGTGAACAAGAAGTCGCAGAAGCTGCGCCTGATCCACCCGCTGGATCACAATTATTACGAGGTCTGCCGGACCAAACTCGGTTGGGGCAGCCGCCTGGGTGGTGGAGGCGAGTGATGCTCGATCCAGCCCGTAGTTACGACCTGATTGGTGACGTGCACGGCTGTGCGCACACCCTCGAACGCCTGCTCGATACCCTCGGCTACAAACGCCAGGGCGGGGTATGGCGCCATGCCCAGCGTCAGGCGCTGTTCCTCGGCGACATCATCGACCGCGGCCCGCGGATTCGCGAGGCGCTGCACATCGTCCACGACATGGTCGATGCCGGCCAGGCCCGCTGCATCATGGGCAATCATGAGTACAACGCCCTGGGCTGGAACACCCCGGCCTTGCCCGAGACGGGCAAGCAGTTCGTGCGCGAACACAACCCGCGCCACGGTAGGCTGATCTACGAAACCCTGACCCAGTTCGAGCAGCATCCGGGAGACTGGCATGACTTCCTCGAATGGTTCTACGAGTTGCCGCTGTTTCTCGATGCCGGGCGCTTCCGCCTGGTCCACGCCTGCTGGGACCATCGGTTGATCGATGCGCTGCGCCAGCAACACCCCGACGGCTGCATCGATGAGCATTTCATCCAGGCTTCAGGGGTGTCCGACAGTTTTGCCGCGACGGTCTGCAACCGATTGCTGCGCGGCACCGACATGCGCCTGCCGGATGGTCTGACCCTGACCGGCGGCGACGGCCTGACCCGCGCCTTCTTCCGTACCAAGTTCTGGGAAGAGGATCCGCAGACCTACGGCGATATCGTCTTCCAGCCCGACGCCTTGCCCGAAAAAGTCGCCAGTACGCCCTTGAGCCACACTCAGAAGAATGCCTTGCTGCGTTACGGCGAAGATGAACCGATGCTGTTCGTCGGTCACTACTGGCGCAGCGGCAAACCGGCACCGATCCGTTCCAACCTGGCCTGCCTGGATTACAGTGCGGTGCTGTACGGCAAACTGGTCGCATACCGTCTCGATGATGAAACCCGGATCGACCCGCGCAAATTCGTCTGGGTTGATGTCGACCGGCCGGAGGCCAGCCAATGACTGCAGTGGTGGTGTTACGCATGCCTTTGAACACCGACCTCAGCGGCTTTGTCGGCCTGCTGCGGCGTTTGCAGGTGCCGCACAGGGTCAGCGAGGAGGGCGGTGACCAAGTGCTGTGGGTGGCGGAAAACCTCGCTGAGGATGTGCGCGAGCTGTACCAGCGCTTTCCCGAGGGCGATGCCGATTTCCAGCTGCCTGCCGAGGCTGCCCTGAAGCCGCCTGCGCGGCCGGGCCTCGCCGAACAGTTGCGCGCCAGCAAGGCCACGGCAGTGGTGTTGTTGCTGTGCCTGATCGTCGCCGGCCTGACCGGCCTTGGCGACAACTTTGCAACCCTGAGCTGGCTGACCTTTCTCGATTTTCGCGTACAGGGCGACTACCTGTACTTCACGCCGCTGGCCGCGAGCCTGGCCGACGGCCAATGGTGGCGCCTGTTCACGCCGATGCTGGTGCACTTCGGCATCCTCCACCTGGCCATGAATGCCCTGTGGTACTGGGAACTGGGCCGGCGTATCGAGTTGCGCCAGGGGCCCTGGTCGCTGCTCAGCCTGACCTTGCTGTTCAGCCTGGTATCCAATGCCGCGCAGTACCTGTTCGGCGGGCCGAGCCTGTTTGGTGGCCTGTCGGGGGTGCTCTATGGCTTGCTCGGGCACATCTGGTTGTACCAGTGGCTGGCGCCGAACCCGGTCTATCGCATGCCGCGCGGGGTCCTGGTAATGATGCTGGTCTGGCTGTTGCTGTGCCTGTCCGGACTGGTCAGCCTGCTGGGCTTCGGCCAGATCGCCAACGCCGCCCACGTCGGCGGGTTGTTGGTCGGTTGCCTCAGCGGGCTCTTGGGCGGGGCGCTGGCCCGGCGTAAACTTACGGCTTGATTTGGGAGACGCTATGTCCACTTTTGCGCAAATGATCGAGAACATCACCCCGGAAATCTACGAGAGCCTGAAACTGGCCGTGGAACTGGGTAAATGGGCGGATGGGCGCAAGCTCACCACCGAGCAGAAAGAGCTGTCGCTGCAGGCGGTGATCGCCTGGGAGATGCAGAACCTGCCGGAAGAGCAGCGTACCGGTTACATGGGCCCGCAAGAATGCAGCTCGAAGTCGGCACCGGTCGCCAACATCCTGTTCAAGTCGGACGCGATCCATTGATCGAACTTGGCCGCGGCTCCATCAGTAAAATGTCGGCGCGTCTCGACGCGCCTGTGGTGCAGTACGCTTTTCGTCTGGGCGAGCAGGAAGTGCCGGTCAATCCGCTGATCGGCAAGACCCTGCGCCTGGAATATCTCGGTGCCATCCATTGCAGTCACTGCGGTCGCAAGACCAAGACCAGCTTCAGCCAGGGGTACTGCTACCCGTGTATGACCAAGCTGGCCCAGTGCGATGTGTGCATCATGGCTCCGGAAAAATGCCACTACGACCAGGGCACCTGCCGTGAACCGTCCTGGGGCGAGCAGTTCTGCATGACCGATCATGTGGTGTACCTGGCCAATTCCTCGGGGATCAAGGTCGGCATCACCCGCGCCAGCCAGCTGCCGACCCGCTGGCTTGACCAGGGCGCCAGCCAGGCTTTGCCGATCGTGCGGGTCGCCACCCGCCAGCAGTCGGGGCTGGTCGAAGACCTGTTCCGCAGCCAGGTGGCCGACCGTACCAACTGGCGGGCGCTGCTCAAGGGCGATGCCGAGGCAGTCGACCTGCTGGCGGTGCGCGATCAGCTGTTCGACAGTTGTGCCGAGGGCTTCAGTGCCTTGCAGACGCGCTTCGGCCTGCAGGCCATCCAGCCGCTGAGCGACGCCGAAGTCCTGGAAATTCGCTACCCGGTCGAGGCCTACCCAAGCAAGATCGTCAGCTTCAACCTGGACAAGAACCCGGTGGCCGAAGGCACGCTGCTGGGCATCAAGGGCCAGTACCTGATCTTCGACACCGGTGTGATCAATATTCGCAAGTACACGGCGTACCAGCTCGCCGTGCATCAGTAAAAAGGACCGCCACATGCGTACCGAACAGCCGCAAGTGATCTACCTCAAGGACTATCAGGCGCCCGAGTACCTGATCGACGAGACGCACCTGACCTTCGAACTGTTCGAGGACCACAGCCTGGTCCACGCGCAGCTGGTCATGCGCCGCAACCCCGCCCGTGGCGCCGGCCTGCCGCCGCTGGTCCTCGATGGCCAGCAGCTGGAGCTGCTCAGTGTCGCGCTGGACGACCAGGCCCTGAGCGCTGGCGACTACCAGCTCGACGACAGTCACCTGACCGTGCAGCCCAAGGCCGCGACCTTCACCCTCGACACCAGCGTGAAGATCCACCCGGAAAGCAACACCGCGCTGGAAGGCCTGTACAAGTCCGGCAGCATGTTCTGCACCCAATGCGAGGCCGAGGGTTTCCGCAAGATCACCTATTACCTCGACCGCCCGGATGTGATGAGCAAATTCACCACCACGGTGATCGCCGAACAGCATCGCTATCCGGTGTTGCTGTCCAACGGCAACCCGGTCGGCACCGGGCCGCAGGACGATGGCCGGCACTGGGCGACCTGGGAAGACCCGTTCATGAAACCGGCCTACCTGTTTGCCCTGGTGGCCGGTGACCTGTGGTGTGTCGAAGACAAATTCACCCGCCAGTCGGGCCGTGACGTGACCCTGCGCATCTATGTCGAGCCGGAAAACATCGACAAGTGCCAGCACGCCATGACCAGCCTGAAGAAGTCCATGCGCTGGGACGAAGAGGTCTATGGCCGCGAGTACGACCTGGACATCTTCATGATCGTCGCGGTCAACGACTTCAACATGGGCGCCATGGAAAACAAGGGCCTGAACATCTTCAACTCCAGTTGCGTGCTGGCCCGCGCCGAAACCGCGACCGATGCCGCGCACCAGCGGGTCGAGGCGGTGGTCGCCCACGAATACTTCCACAACTGGTCGGGCAACCGCGTGACCTGCCGCGACTGGTTCCAGCTGTCGCTCAAGGAAGGCTTCACGGTATTCCGCGATTCGGAATTCAGTGCCGACATGAACTCGCGCACGGTCAAGCGTATCGAGGACGTGGCCTACCTGCGCACCCACCAGTTCGCCGAAGACGCCGGCCCTATGGCCCACGCCGTGCGCCCGGACAGCTTCATCGAGATCTCCAACTTCTACACCCTGACCGTCTACGAGAAGGGCTCGGAAGTGGTGCGCATGGTGCGTACCTTGCTGGGGGCCGAAGGTTTCCGCAAAGGCAGCGACCTGTACTTCGAGCGCCATGACGGCCAGGCCGTGACCTGCGACGACTTCATCAAGGCCATGGAAGATGCTAACGGCGTCGACCTGACCCAGTTCAAGCGCTGGTACAGCCAGGCCGGCACCCCGCGTCTGGCGGTCAGCGAACATTATGACAGCGCTGCGCAGACCTACAGCCTGACCTTCCGCCAGAGCTACCCGGCGACTCCAGACAAGGTTGAGAAGCAGCCGTTTGTGATTCCGGTCGAACTGGGCCTGCTCGATGCCGAGGGCAACGACCTCGTCCTGCGTCTTCAGGGTGAAGCGGCTGCTGTCGGCACCTCGCGGGTGCTGTCGGTGACCGAGGCGGAGCAGACCTTCACCTTCGTTGACATCGCCGCCAAGCCACTGCCATCCCTGTTGCGTGGCTTCAGTGCGCCGGTAAAGTTGAGCTTCCCTTACGATCGCGACCAGCTGATGTTCCTCATGCAGCATGACAGCGACGGCTTCAACCGTTGGGAAGCCGGCCAGCAATTGTCGGTGCAGGTACTGCAGGAGCTGATCGCTCAGCATCAGCAGGGTAATGCGCTGGTGCTCGACCAGCGTCTGGTCACGGCGTTGGGCACAGTACTGGCCAACGAGCAGCTGGACCAGGCCATGGTCGCCGAGATGCTCTCGCTGCCAAGCGAGGCCTACCTCACCGAAATCAGCGAAGTGGCGGATGTCGATGCCATTCACGCGGCCCGTGAGTTCGCCCGCAAGCAGATCGCTGATCAGCTGTTCGACGCCTTGCATGCACGTTACCAGGCCAACCGCGGCCTCTCGCGGACAACCGAGTACGTTGCCGCAGCTGAACACTTCGCTCGTCGCAGCCTGCAGAACATTGCCCTGTCGTACCTGATGCTCAGTGGCAAGCCTGAAGTACTGGCTGCGACCCAGGAGCAATTCGACGCCTGTGACAACATGACCGAGCGTCTTACCGCGCTGGCCGTGCTGGTCAACTCGCCGTTCGAGGCCGAGCGGGGCAAAGCGCTGGAAGTCTTCGCGGAAAACTTCAAGGACAACCCGCTGGTCATGGACCAATGGTTCAGCGTACAGGCGGCCAGCACCCAGCCGGGTGGCCTGGCACGGGTCAAGGCGCTGATGCAGCATCCGGCGTTCACGATGAAGAACCCGAACAAGGTGCGTGCCCTGATCGGTGCCTTTGCCGGGCAGAACCTGGTCAACTTCCATGCGGCCGATGGCTCCGGCTATCGCTTCCTGGCGGACCTGGTGATCGAGCTCAACGCCCTCAACCCGCAGATCGCCTCGCGCCAGCTGGCGCCGCTGACCCGCTGGCGCAAGTACGATGCGGCGCGTCAGGCGCTGATGAAGGCCGAGCTGGAGCGCATTCTGGCCTCCGGTTCGCTGTCCAGCGATGTGTACGAAGTCGTGAGCAAGAGCCTGGCTTGACAGCCATATCGCGGGACAAGCCCGCTCCCACAGGTGTAGCTGAACCTGTGGGAGCGGGCTTGTCCCGCGATGTTTTTCCCCGCTTAACAAAAGATAACGTCCCGTTCGTTGTCAGCCCTTCGCAAACCCCGATAGGATGGCTTTCAGCTTTTGCGGGGCTCTGGAACACGGTTTCCACCAGCACCCGCAAATAGATTGACCCAAATAACAATAATCGGGGGACAGATCTATGACCGAGCCGTACATGGCAGGTCCCGGTTGCGCAGCGCGCGCACGACCAGGGGTATTGGCCGCCAGCGCAGTGCTGGTGTTGGCAATGGGGCTGTGGGCCAGCACGGTCGAGGCGGCAACGTCCGAAGCGCCGGTTTACTCCACCGAATCGGCCAGAGCCGAAAAAAGCCTGTTGCTCGACGTGACCCGTGCAGGTGCACGACTGGTCGCTGTTGGCGATCGCGGTCATATTCTCTTCTCCGATGACCAGGGCAAGTCCTGGACCCAATCCAAGGTGCCGACCCGGCAACTGCTCACGGCAGTGTATTTTGTCGATGACAAGCGCGGCTGGGCGGTCGGTCATGACGCACAGATTCTCGTCAGCACTGATGGCGGCGTAACCTGGACCAAGCAATTCGAAGATCTGCAACGCGAAGCGCCGCTGCTGGATGTCTGGTTCAAGGACGCCGAGCACGGCTTTGCCGTGGGCGCCTACGGTGCATTGCTGGAAACCACCGACGGTGGCAAGCAGTGGAGCGACGTTGCCGATCGCCTGGACAACGAAGACCAGTTCCACCTCAATGGCATCGCACAGGTGAAGGACGCCGGCCTGTTCATCGTCGGTGAGCAGGGCAGCATGTTCCGCTCCAGCGACGACGGCCAGACCTGGCAGAAGCTCGAAGGCCCTTACCAGGGTTCGCTGTTCGGCGTTATCGGTACTGCCCAGCCACGTGCACTGCTGGCTTATGGATTGCGCGGCAACCTCTACCGCTCCACGGATTTCGGTGACAGCTGGCAGCAGATCGAACTGAAAGCCGCCCGCGGCACCCTCGAATTTGGCCTGGCAAGCGCTACGCTTCTCGATGATGGCAGCCTGGTGCTGGTCGGCAATGGTGGCAGCGTCCTGCGTAGCAGTGACGACGGTCAGACGTTCAGCGTTTACAACCGCGCGGATCGCATCGCCCTGGCGGGCGTCAGCGGCAGAAACGGTGAAGGCCTGGTGCTGGTTGGCCAGGGTGGCGTGCACCTGGCCTCGGCCCAGGGTGCCGAAGGAGTGCAGCCATGAGCCAGCAGGAGCAGTTCAACATGAATCAGCAGCAACACCATCAGGACAAGGCGACGCTGCTTGAACGCCTGATCTTCAACAACCGTCCTGTGGTGATCCTCATCTGCCTGTTGGTCAGTGTGTTCCTGTTCTGGCAGGCCACGCAGATCCGTCCTTCGACCAGCTTCGAGAAGATGATTCCGCTTGAGCACCCCTTCATCGAGAAGATGCTCGAACACCGTAACGACCTGGCCAACCTCGGCAACACCGTGCGTATCTCGGTGGAAGCCACCGATGGCGATATCTTCAGCAAGGACTACATGGAGACTTTGCGCCAGATTCACGACGAGGTCTTCTACATTCCCGGTGTCGACCGCTCCGGGCTCAAGTCGCTGTGGAGTCCCAGCGTACGCTGGACCGAGGTAACCGAAGAGGGCTTCGCCGGTGGTGAAGTCATCCCCAATACCTACGACGGCTCGGCCGACAGCCTCGATCAACTGCGCAACAACGTGCTCAAGTCCGGGCAGGTCGGGCGGTTGGTGGGTAACAACTTCAAGTCGAGCATCATTGACGTGCCGCTGCTGGAGTCCTACCCGGATCCGCAAGACCAGAGCAAGCTGATCAAACTCGACTACCAGCAGTTCTCCCATCAACTGGAAGAAAAGATCCGCGACAAGTTCCAGGCGCAGAACCCCCATGTGAAGGTACACATTGTTGGTTTTGCCAAGAAAGTCGGTGACCTGATCGACGGCCTGGTCATGGTGGCGATGTTCTTCGGGATCGCCCTGGTGATCACCTGGATCCTGCTGTACTGGTTCACCTGGTGTATCCGCAGCACCATCGCCGTGCTGATCACCACCCTGGTGGCAGTGGTCTGGCAACTGGGGCTGATGCACGCGGTAGGCTTCGGGCTCGATCCGTATTCGATGCTGGTGCCGTTCCTGATCTTCGCCATCGGTATCTCCCACGGCGTGCAGAAGATCAACGGTATCGCCCTGCAATCGAGCGAGGCCGAGAACGCCCTGACCGCTGCCCGGCGTACCTTCCGCCAGTTGTTCCTGCCGGGGATGATTGCGATTCTGGCCGACGCCGTGGGCTTCATCACCTTGCTGATCATCGACATCGGTGTGATCCGCGAGCTGGCCATCGGCGCCTCCATCGGCGTGGCGGTGATCGTGTTCACCAACCTGATCCTGTTGCCGGTAGCGATTTCCTATGTCGGCATCAGCAAGAAGGCCATCGAGCGCAGCAAGAAAGACGCGACCCGCGAGCATCCGTTCTGGCGCTTGCTGTCGAACTTCGCCAGCGCCAAAGTTGCGCCGGTGTCCATCGTCCTGGCCTTGCTGGCCTTCGGTGGCGGCCTCTGGTACAGCCAGAACCTGAAGATCGGCGACCTCGACCAGGGTGCGCCGGAACTGCGTCCGGATTCGCGCTACAACAAGGACAACAGCTTCATCATCAACAACTACTCGACCAGTTCCGATGTGCTGGTGGTGATGGTCAAGACCCCGACCGAGGGTTGCTCGATCTACTCGACCATGGCGCCGATCGACGAGCTGATGTGGAAGATGGAGAACACCCCGGGCGTGCAGTCGGCGATTTCCCTGGTCACTGTGTCCAAGCAGATGATCAAGGGCATGAACGAAGGCAACCTGAAATGGGAAAGCCTGTCGCGTAACCCGGATGTGCTCAACAGCTCGATCTCCCGCGCCGACGGCCTGTACAACGCCGACTGCTCGCTGGCGCCGGTGCTGGTGTTCCTCAACGACCACAAGGCCGAGACCCTCGATCGTGCGGTCAAGGCGGTGCAGGAGTTTGCCGATACCCACAACAAGGAAGGCCTGGAGTTTCTCCTGGCGGCGGGTAACGCCGGTATCGAAGCGGCCACCAACGAAGTGATCAAGTCGGCCGAGCTGACCATCCTGATCCTGGTGTACATCTGTGTGGCGGTGATGTGCATGATCACCTTCCGCTCCTTTGCCGCGACCCTGTGCATTGTCCTGCCGCTGGTGCTGACCTCGGTGCTCGGCAACGCGTTGATGGCGTTCATGGGCATCGGCGTCAAGGTCGCGACCTTGCCGGTGGTGGCGCTGGGTGTCGGTATCGGTGTCGACTACGGCATCTACATCTACAGCCGCCTGGAAAGTTTCCTGCGCGCCGGTCTGCCGTTGCAGGAGGCTTACTACCAGACCCTCAAGTCCACCGGTAAAGCAGTGCTGTTCACCGGTCTGTGCCTGGCCATCGGTGTGTGCACCTGGATCTTCTCGGCGATCAAGTTCCAGGCGGACATGGGCCTGATGCTGACCTTCATGCTGCTGTGGAACATGTTCGGTGCACTGTGGCTGCTGCCAGCACTGGCGCGGTTCCTGATCAAGCCGGAGAAAATGGCGGGCAAGGCGGGGGGATCGATTTTCGCGCATTGATGAAACCCCATCGCGGGGCAAGCCCGCTCCCACAGGTCTGGTGATACCTGTGGGAGCGGGCTTGCCCCGCGATGCTTTCAGGTATCATAAGTTTTTTCTGACGATACCCTCCTGATGACAACCCTTTCCCAAGTCCTGCAGTCCTGCGACATGCTCCTGATTGACCGGCCTGCACGCCTTCGACTTCACCTTCGACGATACCGGTCTGCACATCGAGTGCATGGATGGCCGCGCCCTGAAGAAGTGGTCCTTCACTCCCGAGCAGATCGCCGCTGCCCGCGCAGACGGCGGCGATTGGCTGATCGCTGCCGACAGCACCGAGCATCGACTAGTCTGTATGAGTGCCTTTCGCGCCCCGGACGAGGATGACGATGAAACGCCAGCTGAAGACCCTGCTGATCGCTAGTGCCATGAGTGTGTTCGCCACCGCCCACGGCGCGCAGCTGCTGGTGGGCAGTTACACCGATGGCACCAGTGAAGGGCTCTACCGCTACGCGTTCAACAGTGACAGCGGTCAGATCGATGCCAAGCCATTGCAGGTGCTCAAGAGTGAAAACCCTTCCTGGCTGACCCTGTCGATCGACAATCGCCTGCTGTTCGCGGTCAACGAGAACGGTGCGGGCAAAGGCCAGGCCAGCAGTTTTTCCGTCAGTGCCAAAGACGGCAGCCTCAAAGCCCTCAATCAGGTCAGTAGTGCCGGCGACGAGCCGACCCATGCCAGCCTCAGCCATGACCAGCGCTACCTGTTCGTGGCCAACTACGGTGTGCAGCCGACCCCTGGCGGCAGCCTCAGCGTATTGCCGGTGGCCAAGGACAGCAAACTGTCTGGCTCGGTGCAGCAGGACCAGCACAAGGCCAGCGGCGCCAATCCGCAGCGCCAGGCCGGCCCGCATGTGCATTCGGTGGTGTCCTCGCCTGATGGGCATTTCGTGTTTGCCAGCGACCTGGGCGCCGACAAGGTGTTCATCTACCGCTATGACGGTGCCAGCCCGAAGAAACCGCTGAGCCCGGCCGACCCGCCAGCGATTGATCTGCCGCCGGGCAGCGGGCCGCGCCATCTGCTGTTCAGCAGCGACGGCAAGCAGGCCTACCTGACCCTGGAGATGAGCGCGCAAGTGGTGGTCTTCGCCCATGAGGACGGCAAGTTGACTGAGCTCCAGCGCCTGCCGCTGACCGAGCAGAACGATGCCTCGGCCAAGGCCGCAGGCGCCTTGCACCTGTCGGCTGACGGGCGTTTTCTGTATGTCAGCAACCGCGGCACGGCCAACGAGTTGCTGGTGTTTGCTGTGGATGAAGACAGCGGCAAGTTGATGCAGGTGCAGCGCCGCAGTGTCGAGGGTGATCATCCGCGGGAGTTCACCATCGATCCGTCTGGCAAGTTCCTGCTGGTGGCCAACCAGAAGAGCAACGAGATCGTGGTGATCCGCCGCGATCCACGCAGCGGCATGCTCGGTGAAACGCTGCAGAAGCTGCCTCAGGATGCGCCGTCGGACCTCAAGTTCATCGACTGACTATCAACCGCCTTGATAATGGCTACTGCTGCAATGAATTTCTGTGCGCCGCGTGAGCGGCGTAAGTTTGGACCACGGCCTGCAACGGCCACTTCAAACCACAGACTTCGAGGTCAGCGCCATGAACTTCAATCTCTTCCCGGTCATCGCCGCTTCTGCCATTTCTGCTTCGGTTGCCCTGCCTGCTCATGCTCAGGTTGAAATCAGCGAGCGTAAATCCTCTACCCTCAGCTACACCCAGAAATACCTGCAACAAAGCGCCAACTTCTATGCCGCGCTGGACCACAAGTCGCAGCACTGAAGCGTGTAAATATTCTGGTAATAGCATATCGCCATGTGATTGAATTTGACGCTAATTTATTGACGTTTGTCCTCAGGGGATAAAGACATGAAATGGCGAATCTTGGCGGTGTTGCTGTTCCTCTATTCTTCGCCGATTCTGGCGGTGTGACTTCTAGCCCTATCGCCGGCAATGCCGGCTCCCACAGGTAAGGTGTACACCGATCATTGTGGGAGCTGGCCTTGCCAGCGATGGGCTCACCGCGCCATGACGGCTTTGAACAACGCCGACTCCAGCCAACCCTGCAACCACCCACGCAGGTGCGGGTAGGGCGCGCTGGCGAACCAGTCCGGTTCGACCCCGGCAAACTGGCGCATCAACGGCAGCAAGGCAGCATCGGCCAGGCTCGGGTGGTCGGCGAACAGATACGCCCGTTGCGCCAGCCTTTCATCCAGTTCGGTCAACCAGACTTCAGCTTGCGCCCGGTAGTACTCACGTGAGTGCTCCGGGTAGCGCTCGGCGTATTTGTACAGGTTGACCTGGACCTTGAAATCCTGATCGTTGCGCGCAATCAGCGCATCGGCCGCTTGCGCCGCTTCCGGGTCGGTACGCAGTAGCCAGTCCTGCGGATCATGCCGGGCCAGGGCCCAGCGCATGATATCCAGGCTTTCATCCAGCACCTGCTCATCCGCGCTCAGTACCGGTACCGTTCCTTTGGGCGAAAGCGCGAGCAGCTCGGCCGGCTTGGCCTTGAGGCTGACTTCGCGGATCTCCACCGGACATTCGCTATAACGCAGGGCCAGGCGTGCGCGCATGGCCCAGGGGCAACGGCGGAACGAATAGAGAATCATCCGCTGACCTCCAGCGTACTCAAACCATTGCCCTGACGGCGCACCTGGATCTGCACCGGGATGCGCTCGTGCATTTCCTGCACATGGGAAATCACCGCGACCTTGCGGCCCTGGGCCTGCAGGCCATCAAGGGCGTCCATGGCCAGTTGCAGCGACTCCGGATCGAGGCTGCCGAAGCCTTCGTCGATAAACAGCGATTCGATGCGCAAGGTGCTCGAAGCCATCGACGCCAGGCCCAACGCCAGGGCCAGCGACACCAGGAAGGTCTCGCCCCCGGACAACGAGTGCACCGAGCGCAGCTCGTCGCCCATCTCCGTATCCAGCACCAGCAGACCCAGCAGGCTGCCGCCGCGCTTGAGGCGATAGCGCCGGGCCAGCTGGCGCAGCTGGGCATTGGCGTGATGCACCAGCAAGTCGAGGTTGTAGCCCTGGGCGATCTTGCGGAAGGTGTCGCCGGTGGCCGAGCCGATCAGGGCATTGAGCCGCGCCCAGCGTTGCCATTCACCGTAGGCCTGGGCAATTTGCTCGGCCAGGGCCTGGTTGGCCTGTTGACGGCGCTGGTCGTCAGCCTGTTCGGCACGCAGTTCGGCGCAGGCCTGTTCGCTGGCCGACAGTTGTTCCTGCAGGGTTTGCAGTGCTTGCTCCAGCGCCTCGGCGGGCACCTCCAGGCTGGCCAGGGCCTGATGCTGCTCCAGGCGCTGTTGGCGTTCCTTGAGCAGAATGTGCGCTTGCTCCAGGGCTTTCTCGCTGTCCTGCAGGCGCTGACGTAACTGACTGACGGCGCTGTCGTCCAGGGCCAGCAATTGTTCCAGGCCGCTGTCGTCCAGTTCAGGATGCCCCTGGCGCCATTGCTCGATCTGGCCGCGTACCTCGGCGTGTTCCTGTTCCAGGGCGCTCAAACGCTCGCCCTTGGCCTTGAGTTCGGCTGCCAGTTCAATCAGCCGTGCCTGGGTGTCCTGCAATTGCTGGGCTGCTTGCGCCTGTTGCTGGCGAGCCTGCTCCACCGCCTGCTCCAGGTGGTGCTGCCATTGCTCGGCACCTAGGTGTCCGGCGAGCAGGCTGGTGAGGCTGGCCTGGCTCTGTTGCTGTTGGCGTTCAAGCTCGGCGAACTGCGCCTGCAGCTCCTGCTGCTTTTGTGCCCGCGTCTGTTGCTGGAGCTGAGCCTTGTCCAGGGTCTGCTGGCGTTCGCTGTGCTCGAGCTGCTCATCTTTCTGCCGTTGCAGCAGGTCCAGGCGCTGGGCCAGTTGCTGGTCCAGACGCAAGAAGGTTGCGGCCGGCTCACGGCGCAGTTCATCGAGGGTGTCGGCGGGCAGCAGCGTGGCGAAGCTCGCCAGCTCCTGCTCCAGACGCTCTTGATCGGCGCCCAGGGCTTGCTGTTGTTGCTGCAGATGCTGGTTGGCCTGCTGGCTGGCTTCGCTCGCGGCTTGCAGTTGCTGCTGCAGACGGGCAGCGTCTTTTTGCAGGGTCAGCAGGGCGTTCTGGCGCTGTTCGTCGCGGCTGATGTCATCGTTCAGGCGGCGGGCCTGCAGCTCCAGCCAGGCCGTGCGCTGGCTGACTTCCTGGTCGGACAATGCCGGGTAGAGCAGGTGTGCCTGCAGGCTCGGCGCCAGGCCTTGCAGTTGCTCGGACAGTTGCTCCTGCTGGTGCAGGTATTCCTTGATCTGACCGTTGACACCACCCAGTTGCGTGCGCAGTTCGTCGAGCTTCTTCTTCAGCTCATCGACTGCCTGCTGGGCGTTGTGTTCTTCATCCTGGTCATGCCGCCCGAGGCTTTGCAGCAGGGCTTCGGGCTGATGGTAGGGATGTTCCTGGCTGCCACACACCGGGCAGGGTTGGTCATCCTGAAGTTGTGCGCGCAGCTCTTCGACACTCTGGCTACGGGCCAGGCGCTGACGTTCGAGCAGCTGGCGGGTGACATTGAGCGCTTGTTCGGCGGCGGTCAGCTGGTTCTTGCCGTTGAGGCCTTCGCTGATCAGCTGTTCTCGCTGCTTGAGGGCGATTTGCTGGCGCTCGCGCAGGGCACTCAGGCGTTGCTCCAGTTCTTGCTGCTGGCTCCACAGCCGGTTGAGCTCTTCCACCTGGCGCTGCTGCTGGCGATTTTTCTGCAGCAGCTCGCCAAGTAGGCCGATCTGCTCGGCCAGGGCTTCGGGTTCAGCCTGGGCTTCATGGTAGAGCAGGGCGATGGCGGCACGCTGTTGCTCGAGGGCGGCGCTTGCCTGCTCGGCACGGGTTTGCAGGCCGGGCAGTTCGGCGCGCCCCTGATTGAGGCGATTACCCAGTTGCATCAGCTGTTGCAGGCGATCGCGGTAGGCATTCCAGGCTTCGCTCAGGCCGGTCAGGGATGCACTCTGGGCCAGCTGTTGGCTGATCTGATCGAGGCGTTCTGCACTCAGGCGCTGCTGCTCAGCCAGATTGAGCAACTGCTGCTGGCCTTCGCTGCAGGCCTGCTCGGCCTGCTGTTTAAGCGCCAGGCAGTTGCCCAGCTCTTGTGACAGGCGGGCCACGCTGTTCTGCTCGGCAAAGGCCTGACGCAGCAAAGGCGCGCTGTCGCTTTGTTCGGCCAGGGCCTGGTTCAGTGCCTGCTGGGCGTTGTGCTGTAGGTCGTGCAGCTGTTGCTGGCGCGTGTGCAGTTCGTCGTGTTGTTGGCGCAAGGCGCTGATGCTCGCGGCCAAGGGTGAAAGCTGGCTGCTCAGTGCCTGCTGACGGGCAAATTGATGACGTTGCGGGGCCAGTTGCTCAAGGCGTACCAGGTTCAGGCGTTCGCCTTGCAGGCTGTCGCTGTGCTGCTGGGCGCTGAGCAGTTGCTCGTTGCTGCTGTGTACCTGGTTTTGCAGCTGCTGCAGTTCGGTCAGCCAGGCGCGTTGCAGTTCGAGCTGACGCAGTTGCGCCTGCTCGCCCTTGAGACGCTCCAGCGCCTGAGCATAACGTTGGTCGAGGTCGGCGCGGGCCTCAGGCGTCATCGGCATGACGCCGGCAGCCTGGTCTTCAAGGGCCTTGTGGACTTCTTCCGCTTCTTTGCTCTTGCTGTAGGCGCGACGCCCCAACTGGCTGTAGATCGCCGTGTTGGTGAGTTTTTCCAGCAGTTCGCTGCGGTCTTTGTCGTCGGCCTTGAGGAAGGCGCTGAACTCGCTCTGGGCCAGCATCACGGCGCGGGTGAACTGCTCGAAGTTCAGCCCCAGGCGGGCTTCGATCAGTTGCTTGTATTCACCTTTGCTCTGGTTGCTCAGCAGTTGGTCGCTGTCCAGGTCGTGCAGGCTCTGGCGGCTGCCTTGCAGCTTGCCGTTGGCTTTGTCGCGGGCGCGGTTGGCTTCCCAGCGTGCGCGATAACGACGGCCATCGACACCGACGAAGTCGACTTCGGCAAAACCGCTGCCGGTGCCGCGGCGTAGCAAGGTGCGCGGGTCGCTGGTGAGGATGTCGCTGTCGACTTCCGGCAGCTTGGTTTCGCGGCCGATATTGCTCAGTCGCGGCACCGCGCCGAACAGGGCCAGGCACAGGGCATCGAGCAGCGTGCTTTTACCGGCGCCGGTAGGGCCGGTAATGGCGAACAGGCCAGCGCTGGCCAAGGGCTCGGCAGTGAAGTCGATTTCAAATGGGCCAGCCAGGGATGCCAGGTTTTTCAGGCGGATGGCGAGAATCTTCATGGCTGCTCCTCTTGCTGTTGAACGTCCTGCAACAAAAGGGCGAAGTCGGCCAGGGTCTGTTCGTCCACGGCGTTGCCATAGGCCTGGGCCCAGGCGCGACTGAACAGTTCCTGCGGCGTCATCTGGCCCAGCTCCACCAGGGCGGCGTCATCCAGCGCTTCACCTTCGCGGTTACCCGCATATTCGGCGCCAATGCGTACCAGACGCACGGCCTTGCCGTGCAGGGCGCTTTCCAGTTGCTGGCGCAGGTCCGGTTGCGGCTCGTCGAGGCGCACGCGTACTTCCAGCCAGGGTTGGCGCTGCGGGTCATCGAGCAGGTCGACTACCGGCAGCTCGGCCAGTTGCTCAAGAATCTCCGCCAGCGGCGCCGGACCGAGGCGCTGCAGGTGCACGGCGCGGGGGATCAGGCGCGTTTCGACACTGGCCAGCTGGCTGCCGTCGAGTTCGATTTCGAGAATCTGGTGCTGATAGCCAATTTCCGAGAACGACAGTGGAATCGGCGAGCCGCTGTAGCGGATGCGCTCCTCGCGATTGACCCGCTGCGGTTTGTGCAGGTGGCCCAGGGCGACGTAGCTGATGTCCTTGCTGAACAGGCTGGCGGGCAGGGCTTCGGCGTTGCCGATGATCAGGCTGCGCTCGGAGTCTTCCGAGACCGAGCCGCCGGCCATGTGCGCATGGCTGACGGCGATCAGCGCCTGGCCGGGTTTGCGTCGTTCCAGTGCAGCTTCGATCAGGCGCTCGTGCACCTGGCCGATACCACGCAGGTAATCATCGCCCAGGTGCGCGCCGGTCACTTCGGCCGGCCGCAGGAAGGGCAGGGCCAGGCACCAGGCCGCGACTTTGCCGCGGGCGTTGGTCAGTGGAATCAGCAGGCGATCGCTGTCGAGGACGCCGTCATCGAGCCACTGCACCCGGCCCAGGGCATGGGTGCGCAGGCGCCGCATCAACGGCGCTGGCAGTTCGATGCGCGAGCCCGAGTCGTGGTTGCCGGCAATCATCACGATGTTCAGTTTCGGCTGTTGTTCGTGGGCCTGGACGATAAAGTCGTAGAGCCGCTCCTGGGCTTTGACCGGTGGGTTGACCGTGTCGAAGATGTCGCCGGCAATCAGCAGCGCATCAGGTTGGCGCAGCTTGAGCTGGCCGAGCAGCCAGTCAAGGAAACAGGCGTGTTCGAAGTCGCGTTCCTGGCCATGCAGGGTTTGTCCCAGGTGCCAGTCGGAGGTGTGAAACAGACGCATGAAGGGTTCCGCAGATTACCGGCGCAACGCGTTGAGCGTCACGCCTTGGGGTTATTTGGGGTACAAGGGCGGCAGGCTGCCGTTTTCGCTGGCCGTTGGCTGGAGCTGTTCAGCCGCGGGAATGGTGCCGATGGCACGCCACAGTTCCTCACCTTGCCAATACTGCCCGCTTTCGCTGTAGAGGGCACCGTTGAGACCATCCAGGGCGTCGGACAGCGGCACGAAGCGGGCGGCCATTTCCGCCAGGGTTTCCGGCTGTTGCCGGGCCCAGGCGTCCAGCGCCTGGCGGGTGGCCTGTGGGTCGTTGGCCTGGCACGCGCGCTTGAGATCGTCGAGCAGGGTGCGTGGGCTCGGTCCGCTCTGGGCGGCACGCAGCACCGCCGGTTGCGAACGGGCACGCCACCACAGGGCGAAGCCGAGCAGGGTGGTCAGGGCCAGCAACGCGGTACTCAGTTGCCAGGGCCAGAGCGGCCGGGTGGTGACACTGACCGGGTCGATATTGGCCGGTTTGTCGGCGCTCAGGGCCGGGTTGTCCTCGATCTGCAGGCTGCGCGCCGGCAGGCTGCTGTGCTCCAGGTGGTCTTCACGGGTGTTCCACCAGAACACCTCCTGAGCGGGCAGTTCCAGGTTGCCGCTGTGGGTCGGCACCAGCGCTTCACGTTCCTCGCGGATGCCGAGCAAGCCCCGGTCATTGACCTGGTTGCGCAGTTGCGGCTGGTCCGGATAGCGGCGCAGGCCGGTCACTTCGGTGGCCGGCAACGGTGGCAGTTGGGCACTGGACAGGCCTTCGGCCTGCACCGTCACGGTACGGGTCAGGGAGTCGCCGATCTGGGTCGGCTGTTGCGCCGGGTCGGGGCTCCAGTGTTCCTCCAGGCTCAGGTTGCTGGTCGGCAGCCAGGGTGCATCGGCCGGATAGTCGGCGGGGATGGGGTTGACCGTCAGCACCAGCGGCGTGGAGTCGACACGTACCTGTTTGCCGGCCCTGGGGGTATTGAGTTCTTGCTCGGCATCATTCTGTGCAGCCGTGGCGCTGAACGCCAGCGCCGGGATGTTGAGGTCGCCGCTTTGCTGCGGGTAGATCGCATAGCGCATTTCGATCACCCCGTGGCGCACACCGTCAATATCCTTCTCGAAGGTGCGCGATTCACCCAGCGGTTCGACCTTGGCGTTGTCGATCTGCAGCGGGCTCAGGCTGCTGTCATCGTACAGCGGCACCGAGTGATAGATGCTCAGGGTCAGTACCGCCTGGGCCTGCACATAGACTTCGGGTTGATCGAGGCTGGCATCGATGAACACCGGACCGTGATTCTCGCTGCTGGCTTGCTGCGTGAGGACTTGCAGGCTGATCGGCTCGCTGCGCAGCTCGCCCAGTTGCAGCGCCGGAATTTCCACACTGCCGCTCTGACGCGGCAGCAAGGTGATGATCCAGCGGGTGCCGGCAGCGTTCTGGTCGTCGAGGCTGTTCAGGCTGTTGACCTGGCGGGTGTCACGGACTTCGAAATTGGCTTGCAGCGGGCTCAGGTCCGGTTTGCCGAACTGGGTTACGTCGCGGGTCTGCAAGGTCAGCTCAAGGGTTTCGCCTGCGTTGAGGCGTGCGCGATCGACGCTGGCGAGCAGCGCCGCGGCCTGCACCTGCAGGCAGAGTAAGAGGCCGAGTACAAAGACGCAGGCGCGACTCATCGATGGGGTTCCTGATGTTGTTGCTGTTCGTACCAGAATTTACGCCGAAGCAGTTCTGCCGGGTTGTCCGGGATCTGCCGCAGCCATTGTTCCAGCGCCTGGCGCTGTTCGGCATCCAGGGTGCTGTCTAGCGGACGCTGGGGTGGCCGGGTGGTTTCTTCATCATCGCCGTTGTTGGCCAGGGTCTGTGCCTGCTCACTGCTGTTGCTGTCGTCCTTGTGGGCGTCGCTGGGCTGTTGTGCAGGCTTTTCGCTGGCCGGATCCTGACTGTTCTGGGCACTGCTGTTGCTGTCAGTCTGGGCGTTGGCGTCGCTCTGCTGGTTTTGCTCGGGCGGTTGCTCGGGCTGTTCGGCCTGACGTTGTTGCAGCAGTTGTTCGACCAGGGCCTTGTTGCTCAAGGCAGGCTGCAATTCCGGCTGGCGCTCCAGCGCCTGTTCATAGGCATCCAGCGCCGCTTCAAGTTCCCCGCTACGCGCCAGGGCGTTGCCGCGATTGTAGTGGTCTGCAGCGCTGTTGCCCTGGGCGAACAGGCGCGCGGCAGCGTCGTAGTCGCCGGCTTCATAGAGGGCCAGGCCTTTCCATTGGCGATCCTGGAAGTGCTCGGCGGCTTCATTCGGACGCTGTTGCTCGAGTAATCGCTGGCCTTGCTGGTCGGGACGCAGCCACAGGTCATTGAACTCGAAGGCGTAGCTCGGTTGCGGCAACACCAGCAGCAGCGGCAGGCAGAACAGCCAGCCACGGCGGCCGGCGCAGGCTGCCAATAGCAGCAGAGGCAACAGCAGCCAGTAGCCCTGGTCGGCCCAACTGTCCAGCTGCAGCGTCTGACCGTCGTCGCGCAGGCTTTTCGGGTTCTCGAACAGACGCAGACCGCGCAGGTCGAGGTCGTCGATACGGGCGTTGCGATAACGCCCGCCGGTGCTGCTGATAAATGCTCTAAGGCTGGCGCTGTCCAGACGTGGCAGAAGGATACCGCCCTGATCGTCCTTGAGGAATTCACCATTGGCTTGCCTGACCGGAGCGCCTTGTGCCGAACCGATCCCCAGCATCAGCAGGCTCGGGCCCTGGCGCCCCAGGGCTTGCTTAATGGCTTCGCGTTCCTGCGGGCTCAAGGACGAACCCACCAGCAGCAAGCGACCCTGGCCCAGGCCGGCCTGGGCGAGCAAGGCCAGGCCTTTGCGCACGGCGAGGTCGGCGCGCTGGCCGGTCTGCGGCATGATCGATGGGTCGAGGGCTTCAAGCAGGTTGCGGCTGGTGGCCAGGTCGTCCGATAGCGGCACCAGGGTATGGGCGCTACCGGCATAGACGATGATGGCGGTCTGGCTGTCGCGGCGGTGTTCGAGCAGGTCGAGAATCTTGCGCCGCGCCTGCTCCAGGCGGGTCGGTGCGACATCCTCGGCGAGCATCTGTGGGGTCAGCTCGAGCAGGATTACCAGCGGGTCGGCAGGGCGCTGGCGGGTTTCTTCCAGACGTTGCCAGCTGGGGCCGACCAGCGCCAGTACGCTGAGCAGCCAGGCCAGGCCCAGGGCAATCCACGGCAGTTTGCTGTCGCGGCCGCTGCCACCGCCCAGCAGTACGGCATGGAAGCTGGGCGGCAGGATCATCTGCCAGCGTCCGGCGCGTTTTTGCCGGTGCCAGAGCTTCCACAGCAACCAGGCTAACAGGGGTAAAACGATCAGCCAGGCCGGGCGCAGCCATTGAGGCCATAGAGCCATCATCGGCGTCTCCTCAGGCGCAGGCGCTTGAGCCGCTCACGCCACTGCACATGTGGAACAAGAAAGCTTGGTCGGCGCAGCAGACGTTGCAGGCGGTTGTCCGGCCATTGTTCCTGGATCACCAGCAATACGCTGAGCAGCAAGGCCAGCGCCAGTGGCCAGCTGTACAAGGCTTCGGCCGTACGCGCCTGGGTTGGTTGCTGGGCCACCGGTTCCAGACGGTCCAGGGCATCATCGATATTTCGGAGCTCTTCGCCGTCACGGGCGCGGAAATAGGTGCCGCCGGTCAGTCCGGCAATTTCCTTGAGCGAGGCTTCGTCCAGGTCCAGGCTCGGGTTGAGGCCAAGCAAGCCGGCAGTGCCGGTTTCTTCCGGGTCGGCGCCGATGCCGATGGTGTAGATCCGTACGTTTTCCTGGGCGGCCAGGCGGGCGGCGGTCAGTGGGTGGATCTGTCCGCCGTTGTTGGCGCCGTCAGTGACCAGCACCAGTACCCGGCTCTGCGCCGGGCGCTGGCGCAGGCGCTTGAGTGCCAGGCCAATGGCATCGCCGATGGCGGTGTTCTTGCCGGCAATGCCGATCTGCGCTTCGTCGAGGAAAGTGCGCACAGTACGCCGGTCGAAGGTCAGCGGTGCTTGCAGGTAGGCCTGGCTGCCGAACAGGATCAGGCCGACACGGTCACCCTGGCGGGCTTCAAGGAAGTCGCCGAGCAGGGCCTTGACCAAGGTCAGACGGCTGACCTCTTCGTCCTGCCATTGCATGTCGGGAAAGTCCATGGACCCGGAGACATCCACCGCCACCAGCAAGTCGCGGCCGCTGGCGGACACCGGCACCGGCTCGCCCAGCCACTGCGGGCGGGCGGCGGCCAGCAACAGTAACAGCCAGACCACGACGAAGGGGGCCTGCTGGCGCCAGGTTGGCAGGTTCAGACGCGCACGACGCCCGGCCAGGCCTTCGAGTTCATTGAGAAAGCTGACCTTGAGCACCGGTTCGCCACTGTCGGCGCCAGGCAGCAGCAAGCGCGCCAGCCAGGGCAGCGGCAACAGCAGAAACACCCACGGCCAGGCCAGTTCAAACATGTTTACGGATCCAGGTTTCGACCGCTTGATTGAGCCCGGCGATGGCCTTGTCGTCGAGCTTGCATTCGGGCTTGTAGGCGCCTTCGACCAGGACCATCCAGCGGGTCAGGCCGGCGGCCGGGCAACGGTTGTCGAGAAAGGCCAGCCACTGCCGGCCATTGAGGGTATGGCTGTGGCTGCCGGGGTAGTGGTTGCGGCACAGGCGTTTGAGCAGTGCGTTGATCTGCTGCAACCAGGCGCCGGCCGGTTCTCCGTCATAGGGTTTGGGCAGGCGCGCGAGTTCCGCCAGCGCTTCGATCCGGATCGGATCGAGGGGCAGTTCGGCGCGCACGATGGGCTTTTTGCCCGGGCGCCAGTGCCGCAGGCGCCACACGCCCCAACCCAGCAACGGTAGCAGGGCAAGCAACAGCCACCAGCCCGGTGCCAGTGGCCACCAGCTGATCGGCGGCGGGCTGATCAGTGGCTGCAGTTGCTCCAGCGGGTTCACTGGGCTTTCCCCGGTCGTTGCGCATTGAGGTACTCGCGCAGTTGTTCGATCATTTCGCTTTGCGTGCTCAGCGGCATCAGCACCACCCGCAGCTTCTGTGCCAGCAGTTCCCAGCGTTCGATACGCGCTTCGCTCTGTTGACGGTAGCTGCGGCGCAGGGTCGGGTCGAGGGTGTCGAGCTCCAGTTGCGCGCCGTGCTGGGCAAAGCGCAGCAGGCCGGCGGCGGGCAGGGCGTGGTCGAGCGGGTCGGACAGCGGCAGCAGGAGCAGGTCGCAGTGGCGCGACAGCAGGCTCAGTTGCTGTTCCACCGCCGGGCTCAAGGCACGCTCGTCGCAGATGATGATCGCCAGACTGCCCGGGCGCAGCACTTCACGGGCGCGGCGCAGGGCAAGTCCAAGGCTGTCGGCCTGGGGCTTGGCTTCGGTATGCAGCGACTGGTTGACCCGGGCCAGGCGGTTGAGCAATTGCAGCAGGCTCTGCTTGCTGCGCCGGGGCTTGATTTCGTAGTGCTCGTTGTCGCCGAACACCAGGCCGCCGATGCGGTCGTTGTGGCCCAGGGCAGCCCAGCCGATCAACGCCGCGGCCTGGGCGGCGAGCACCGATTTGAACATCAGTCCCGAGCCGAAGAACAGGCGCTGGCTTTGTTCGACGAGAATGTAGATCGGCCGCTCGCGCTCCTCATGGAAGAGTTTGGTATGCGGTTCCTGGGTGCGTGCGGTCACGCGCCAGTCGATGTTGCGCACATCGTCACCGGCCTGGTACACCCGCACCTGGTCGAAGTCGACCCCGCGGCCACGCAGCTTCGAGTGGTGCAGCCCCACCAGCGGGCTGCGCTGGCCGGGCCGGGAGAACAATTGCACTTCGCGCACACGATGACGCATCTCGATCAGCTCGGCGAGGCTGATACGGATTCCGGGCGCGGCCAGCAGGCGATCGGGCATGGCGTCAGGCGACGGCGACGACGTCGAGGACGCGCTGGATTACCCGGTCCTGATCGATCCCGGCGGCCTCGGCCTCGAAGGAAAGAATGATGCGGTGGCGCAGCACGTCGAACAGTACCGCCTGGATGTCCTCGGGGCTGACGAAGTCGCGCCCGGCCAGCCAGGCGTGGGCGCGCGCGCAACGGTCCAGGGCGATTGAGCCGCGCGGGCTGGCGCCATAGGCGATCCAGTCGGCCAGCTCCGGATCAAATTTGCCCGGCGTGCGGGTGGCAATGACCAGTTGCACCAGGTACTCCTCCACCGCATCGGCCATGTACAGGCCGAGGATTTCCTTGCGCGCGGCGAAGATCGCCTGCTGGCTGACCCGGCGCTCGGGCTTGGCCTCGCCATTGAGGGCTTCGCCGCGGGCCTGCAGGAGGATCCGGCGTTCTACTGAAGCGTCCGGGAAACCGATTTTCACATGCATGAGGAAACGGTCGAGCTGGGCTTCGGGCAGCGGGTAGGTGCCTTCCTGCTCGATCGGGTTTTGCGTGGCCATGACCAGGAACAATGGCGACAGCTCGTAGGTGCTGCGCCCGACGCTGACCTGGCGCTCGGCCATGGCCTCGAGCAATGCCGACTGAACCTTGGCCGGGGCGCGGTTGATCTCGTCGGCCAGTACCAGGTTGTGGAAGATCGGCCCTTGCTGGAACACAAAGCTGCCGGTTTCCGGACGGTAGATTTCGGTACCGGTGATGTCGGCCGGGAGCAGGTCGGGGGTGAACTGGATACGATGGAACTCGGCCTCGACGCCTTCGGCCAGTTCCTTGATGGCCTTGGTCTTGGCCAGGCCAGGGGCGCCTTCGACCAGCATGTGGCCGTCGGCCAGGAGCACGATGAGCAAGCGCTCGACGAGTTTTTCCTGACCAAGGATCTGGGTTGAAAGAAAGGTGCGCAGCGCGATCAGCGCCTCACGGTGTTCCATCGTTGAAGGTTCCTGGACAAATGCCTGGGCGTGCGGCGTGAAAGCGCCCGGGCGGGGGCTGCTACTTTAATCTATCCGGGCCTCAGGCTACTAATGGCGGCAGGTAATTTTGTGCAAATCGAGAACACCTTGCGGGGCAAGCCCGCTCCTGCCGACTGCGGTAGGAACAGGCTCAGGTCCACCAGTAACGCACCAGATGAAAGAAGATCGGCGCGGCAAAGCACACCGAGTCCAGGCGATCGAGCATGCCGCCGTGGCCTTCGATCATGTGCCCCCAGTCCTTGACCCCACGGTCGCGTTTGATCGCTGACATGACAATGCCGCCGGCAAAGCCCAACAGGTTGATCAGCAGCGCGATCAGGAACGACTGCCAGAGGTTGAACGGGGTGATCCAGCACAGCGCAGCGCCGATCAGCGACGCCAGTAACAGGCCGCCGACAAAGCCTTCGACGGTTTTCGACGGTGACAGGTTGGGGGCGATCTTGTGCTTGCCGAACAGCTTGCCGCAGACGTACTGCAGCACATCGGACAGTTGCACGACGATCACCAGGTAAGCGATCAGCAGCAGGTTGCGGCCCTCGTAGCCGGCGATGTCCAGGGTCAGCAGGGCCGGCACGAACGAGATGCAGTACACCGCGATCATCAGGCCCCACTGGACTTTGGAGGCGCGCTCGAGAAAGTGCGCGCTGTCACCGCCCAGGGACGCGAGGATTGGTAGCAGCAAGAACACGTAGACCGGGATGAAGATCGAGAACAATCCATACCAGTCGGCATAAATCAGCAGGTATTGCAGCGGCAGCGCCAGATAGAACGCTGCCACCAGGGCCGGGTAGTCGCTGCGCCGGGTCGGGGTCAGGGTGAGGAATTCACGCAAGGCATAGAACGATACGGCGTAGAACAGCAGGATCACTGCACCGTTGCCCAGCCAGAAGGCGATGCCGATGACCAGCACCATCACCCACCAGGCATTGATCCGCGCATTGAGGTTGTCGATCACGGCATTGGCGCTGCCAGCGGTTCGCCATTTGAGGATCAAGCCGATCAGCGAGGCCGACAGCAGCAGCGCGCCGATGCCGGCAAATAACGTCAGGGTCTGGTTATCCATGTTCAGCAATGCTCCGGGGCCAGGTCCAGTAACGCGGCACGGCTACGTTGAAGAAAGTCTGCTTTGCTCTCACCGTCTTCGAGCTGCAGCGGTGCACCGAAGCTCGTAGTGCAGAGCAACGGCAACGGCAGCACACGGCCCTTGGGCATGACCCGATTGAGGTTGGCGATCCACACCGGCACCAGTTGCACCTGTGGGTAGGCTGTGGCCAGGTGAAAGATTCCGCTTTTGAACGGCAGCAAGCCGTCTTCCTGATTGCGCGTGCCTTCGGGGAAAATGATCAGTGAGTCGCCCGCCTGCAGGGCATCGAGCATCGGTTGCAGGGGATTGGCCTGTGGGTCGTGGCGCTCGCGATCGATCAGCACGCCATTGAAGACTTGATTGATCACGTAGCGGCGCAGGGCGCCGGTTTGCCAGTAGTCGGCCCCCGCCACTGGTCGCGTGGCTTTACGCAAGGCTGGCGGCAGCGAGGCCCATAACAGCACAAAGTCGCCATGGCTGCTGTGATTGGCAAAGTAGATGCGCTGTACAGGCTCGGGCCCGCAGCCCAGCCACAGGCTGCGGGCACCGGTGATTGAGCGTGCGGCTGAGGTGATGAGGTGCGCGACCAAAGGTTCGAGCATGTGGATTCCTTATCCTTAAATGGTCCACCACGGGCTAGCCAGCAGCCCGCCGAGGGTCAGAAGAAGTTGTGCGCCGAGCACCATCGCCTGGCGGCGCAGCAGGGTCAATGCACTGCGACTGCGTTCCGGCCACGGCCGATCGCCGCGTTTGGCAGCTTGCAGGCCCAATCCGGCCAAGGCCTGATCCAGTGCCTGGGTGCGGTCGCTCAGTGTGGACGGGCTGTCGGCCATGCGTTGAAACAGATCGGCATCGAAGGCTACCCTGAATGCCCAATACTTTTGCACCGCGCCCAGTAGCAACAGCGCGCAGCCAATCGTCAACACCCAGGGGTTGTAGATGCCCTGCCACCACGGGGCGAGGCCGAGCGCTACGCCCAGCAACGCCAGACCGGTGGAGAACTGATCCAGGCTATGTCCGCGGCGTAGCAGGCTGGCCACGCAGTAAAGTTGCATGTCAGTGCTCATTCAGTCCTCTCAGGTTTTTACTCAGTGGCGCCAGGGCCTGACGGTGAGTGGCGTGCAGGACGATGCGTGGGCGTGCTTGTTGAAGCATCGCGATGGCCGCCTCAACGCTGGTGGCGCGGCCACTGTGCAATAGCCAGGCGGCAATAGCCGTTGCACTGCGCGAGTAGCCCAAGGCGCAGCACACCAGTACCGGGCCTTGTTGATGCAGGCGCTCCAGTGCCTGGGCCAGTTCAAGGCACTGTGCGGTGGTCGGCACGCTCAGGTCGAGCACCGGCACGCTGTAATAGGCCCGTGTGCCAGGGGCCAGGGGTAATTCTGCGCAGACATCGAGTACCGCCTTGAATGAGCTGTACCGCAGCTCTGTGCCTGTGGGGATGCGTCCAAGCCAGACGCCGTCAACGATCTGATCGGGCTGCGGGTGCTTGCGGGTCCACAGCCGCGAATTGATCCAGGCGGCCGCCAGGTACGGCGCCAACAACCAGTGTGCAGCACTGCTCAAATGGCCATCCGGCGCTTTTTGAAAGCCGCTGGCACCGAACAACGCATAGTTCAGCGCCACCAGCAGCAGTGCCGCTGCTGGCCAGAACAGCCACAATCCGCCGCCGCCCAGAGCGAAGGCCGCCAGGGCAAACAGCCCGGCACCGAGCGCGTAGCGCAGTGCCAGGCGCCAGCGTTGGTGGTCTCGTGTCAGTTGCATGGATTGCAGCATGCCTGGACGGTCCAGTGGCCACAGCCACACACATAACCACCCGGCCAGGGCGCCGGTGGGCACATCGATGAAGTGATGCTGGTAGGTGGTCAGTACCGAAACCCCGATCAAGGCAAACCAGCCGTGCACCAGCCAGCGCCACAGGCCCCGGCAATGCTCGGCGTAGCACACCCACAACACCACCAGCAGGGCGATGTGCAATGAGGGGGCCTGGTTGAACGGCTTGTCGAAACCGGCAAGAACGGCGAACAGCCAGCCGAACACACCGTCCAGCTCGGGGCGCTCGAAAGTAAAGCGCAAAGGCCAGAGCAAGAAACAACTGACGGCAATCAGCTGTGCAGTGAGCAGACGCAGGGCATGACGCTTAAGGGCCTGGCGGCTGCGCGGCAGCAACAGGGAAAAGCCGTACAGCAGATCGATGGACCAGTAGGGCACGATGGTCCACGGCCAGAACGGCATATGCTGTTCCCAGGCAAACACCAGGCTGCCGACATCATCGCGCTGGGAGGTGACCCAGGTGGCGAAGCCGTACGTGCTGAAAAACAACGGCGCCAGTAGCAACAGCCAGAGCACGGCGGGTTTCAGCAGGCCAGGCTCGCGTGCGGTCAGCGGGGCGGCGGCGCTCAGGCTCATCATTGCACCCGCTGGGCGAGCGAGACGCTGAAAATCCCCCATTGGTCGATGCGCTGGGTCACTTTGCGAAAGCCGGCCGCCTCCACCAACTGGTCCATCTCGGCCTGGCTGCGGCGGCGCATCACCCAGGCCTGGCCTGCGCGGTGGCTGGTCAGGGCGCGGGCGATCAGCTCCAGCTGCGGGTGCCAGGGTTGCCCGGTGTAGACCAGATAACCGCCAGGTTCGATGGCATCGGCCAGCCCGGCCAGGGAGCGGCCGACCATCTGATTGTCGGCAAACAGTTCATAGAGCCCGGAGACCACCGCCAGGCTCGGCTTTGGCGACAGCGCAGCCAGGTCCTGGCCGTCGAATGCATCGCCTTTGACGAATCGGGCGATGTCGCCAAGGCCTTTTTCAGCGATCAGCGCGCTGCCATCGCGCACGTTGATGTCGCTGTAGTCACGCAGCAGGATCGACTCCGGCAACGGGCTCATGCCTTGCACGGCCTCAAGGATATAGCGCCCATGGCCTGCCGCGATGTCGACGATGCGCACGGGCTGCTGCTGGTCGCGCAACCCGGTGATTGCCAGACGCAACAGCTCTTCGACGTGCAGCTTGCGTTGGCGGATGCCTCGCCAGCCGATGGAGTCGAGGTAATTGCGATCGATCAACCGGCCAATCGGCGAAAGCCCGGTGGCGCGGTTGCGGTACACGTAATCGAGGGTACTGCCCGAGTCGAAACCGGTGTCGAAGCCCAGCTTTACGCCGGCCGACAGTTTGCTACCCAGGCCGAGGCTGGCGCGGGTCATGCGCCAATACAGGTCGCGCAGGGAGTTGCGTGGCAGCGCGGTGGCCAGCGACTCGGCCTCGGCACAGGTGGCGCCGAGGCGGTCGGCATCCAGCAGTGACGGGCGGTTCAAGGGGTTGGCGAAATTCTGCAGGATAAAGCGACGCATGCGGGCGATGACCGGGGCGCGATCTTTTTCCCCCAGGGTGTCGTGGAAGAACCCCGGCAGAATGTGTTTTTCCTTGTGCACGCTGCCCAGGCGCTCGAAAAACTGCTCCTGGGGTTTGCGATGCACCACGAAGTCGGCGCCGGAGATCAGCAACTGGGTCGGTACCCCGATCGCCTGGGCATCGGCGACCACGCGTTCGCCGGCTTCGTAGAGGCCCAGGAGCACATTGACCGAAATGCTTTTAGTGATCAAAGGGTCCTGGTCGTAGGACGCTACGCGCTGCGGATCGTGAGTGAGAAAGCGCGCCTTGACGTAGCTGTCGACGAAAAAGTTGCCGCGCAGTTTACGCAGCAAGGCCAGCCCCGGCCGGGCCAGGGGCACGTAAAGTTTGACTTTGAACGCCGGAGACGCGAGCACCAGTGCGCGGATACGCGGGGCATAGTCGTGAACCCAGGTGGCAACGATTACCGCGCCTACGCTTTGGGCAATCACGGCGATGTTTTCTTCGGCGATGCCATGGGCCTGGGCCAGGTGCTCGCAGAAGGTCTGCACGTCCCGGGCGCTGGTGGCAAAGCTTGGGCTGTCGCCGCGGGCACCGGGTGACTGGCCGTGGCCACGGGCATCCCAGGCGAAGAAGTCGGTGTCTGCCAGGTCCAGTTCATCCACCAGGTGGGCAATGCGCCCGGAGTGTTCGTGACCCCGATGAAACAGCAGTACGGCCTTGCGCGGCTCGCCCGGCATGGCGTTGCTGGCTGGCCAGTGGCGATAGAACAGCGCTACGCCGTCATGGGTGATGAAGGTCTGATCCTGAGCTTCGCGCATTGCAACTTCCTTATGCTGATGGGGCGTTTTCCTTTACTTCTTTGAGTCCCTGGCGCACCCGGTTGATCAGGGTATACACCAACAACCCGGCAATCACCGCGAACACTGCGTTGATCCAGACGGCGCTGAGCCAACCCAGGGCGATCGCAATGGCCAAGGCGCCGAGCACGAAGGCGCGGTCGCTTTTGCCCATTGGGCCGTCATAGCGGCGTGAGGCGCCGACCATTGGCCCGAGCACGCCAGTGTACTCGCTGAACACCGCCAATAGCGCAACCAGCACCACAGCAAACGCGCTGACGCCAGGAACCAGTGCGAAAGGCAGGATCAGCGCACTGTCGGCAACGATGTCGCACAGTTCGTTGAGGTAGGCCCCCAGGTGCGACTGCTGGCCGAACTCTCTGGCCAGCATACCGTCAATGGCGTTGAGGGCCATGCGCAGGATCATCCATAACGGAATCAGGATGAACAGCCAGGCATGTTGCGCAAACAGGGCGATCAGGCAGCCAAGCAGCACCGAGCAGGCACCCGCCAGCAAGGTGATCTGATTGGCGGTGACGCTGCGCGCATGCAGGCGCTTTACCAGCGGTCGCAGGAGGTTCTGGAAGGCAGGTTTGAGTTGGTAGATGGACACCATCGGAGCAGGTCTCGACCGGGCAGGGAACAGGTTTAGGTCAGGATGGCGCCGGGCAAAGGCGCGGAGCGCCATCAGTGGCTGCAGCGTTATGCAGAAGCAACTGTAGAGGAAATCCCGGCAGTGCTACAGGTTACGACGCAGGCGGGGCCCGCGTAGCCCGAAGACTACGCGGGTGAGTGAGGCGATGTTTCAGTTCTTGAAGCTGGAATGCTTGTGTCCTTGGTCACAGAAGGCAAACACCACCACCAGCACTGCGGCCACCGCCAGGATCACCGCCACACCATCGGTGGAGTGGGTCGCGGAGCTGGCCACCAGGGCCAGGCCACCCAGTGGTGCCAGGCCACCGGCGACGGCCGTACCGATCTCGCGGCCGGTACCGAAGCCCGAGGAACGGGTCTGGGTCGGGAACTGGCGGCTGAGGAACGAGCCCTGAGGGGCGAACATCATCGGTGCGAGGATGCCGGTACCGATGGCGATCGCCAGGTAGATCATCGTCGGCTCGCCGGTGTTGAGCAGGGCCAGGAACGGATAGGCGAACAGCACCGAGAAAACCCCGCCGAGCATCAGCACGGTCTTGCTGCTCCACTTGTCGCACAGCCAGCCGAAGAACGGCACGGCGATAATCGCCACCAGGCTGGCGATGGTCACCGACAGCGAAGTGACATGCGCTTCAACGCCTTTGTACTGGGTCAGGTAGGCCAGGGAGAAGGTCTTGAAGATGTAGCTCAGGGCGTTGTAGCCGATGGCGACGAAGAACACCACGGCCAGACCCTTGAGGTCGTTTTTGAACAGCAGCTTGAGTGGCGATACCTGCGCTTTGCGCTGAGTTTTGTCGAGCTCTTTGAAGTCCGGGGTTTCCGGAATGCTTCTGCGTACCCACAGGCCGACGGCGACCAGCACGATGCTGCAGATGAACGGGATGCGCCAGCCACCGGAGAGCAGGAACTCGTTGCCGTTCATGGTCAACAGGTACACGGTCAGCGACGACAGCAGCAGGCCCAGGTTGAGTCCCAGTGCCGGCCAGGCGCCCTGGCTGCCGCGCTTGCCTTCACTGGCGTGCTCGTAGGAGGTGACCGCTGCGGCGGAGAGCTCGGCGCCGGCCCCCAGCCCCTGAATCACCCGGACCAGAACGAGGATGATCGGCGCCCAGATGCCGATCGAGGCATAGCTGGGGATCAGGCCGATCAGGGTGGTGCAGACACCCATCAGGCAGAAGGTGATGACCAGTACCTGCTTGCGTCCGAAACGGTCACCCAGGTAACCGAAGAGGATGCCGCCGAAGGGCCGGGCGATAAAGCCAATGGCAAAGGTGGAAAAGGCCAGCAGCGAGGCCACGGCTGGATTGCTCGGGTCGAAAAACACCTTGGAGAAGACAATCGCCGCCATGGTGGCGTACAGGTAGAAGTCATACCACTCCAGCATCGAGCCGAAGATGGTGGCCGCCGCGACCTTGCGCAGGCGCTTTTTGTTTTGTTCCGGGGTTTCTGTCGCGGCCGCAGCCGTCTCGTGTACCGACATCTGAGGTTTCCTTTTGTCTTTGTAGTTATGGTGTTCAGCAGGGTTTCAGCGGGTCTTGAAGATCCTGTCGGCGATCATCTGGCCGATCGGGATCGCCGAGGTGGCGGCCGGCGACGGGGCATTGCAGACATGCACCATGCGCGGCGTCTCGGCGAACAGGAAGTCGTGGACCAGGGTGCCGTCGCGCATCACCGCCTGGGCGCGGATCCCGGCTTCATAGGGCAGCAGGTCTTCGATGTTCAGCGATGGGCAGTACTTGCGGCATTGCTCCAGGTAGCCGCCCTTGAACAGCGAGTTCTTCATTTCGGTGGTGCCCGAGCCGAGGTTGGCCCAGATGGTTTTCCAGAAGCCGGGGAAGCGTGCGTATTCGGCAACGTCGCGCCAGTTCACCGAGAACTTCTTGTAGTTCTCCCGGCCCAGACCCAGGACGGCGTTGGGACCGACGGTGACGCTGCCGTCGATCATTCGCGTCAGGTGCACGCCGAGAAACGGCAGTTCCGGGTCGGGGATCGGGTAGATCAGGTGGTTGACGATGTCGTTCTTGCTGGCCGGCAGGCGGAAGTATTCACCGCGGAAAGGAATGATCTGGTGGTCGATCTTGACCCCGGCCATTGCCGCCAGGCGATCCGACTGCAGACCGGCACAGGCCACCAGCTGACGGGCTTGCCAGGCCTTGTCATCACTGCTGATGGTGACGCTGTCGCCGCTCTCGACGATCGCGCGCACGGTGGTCGACAAGTGCACTTCGCCGCCTGCGGCCTGGATCACCCGGGCCATGGCCTGGCACACCTGCTTGTAATCGACAATGCCGGTGGCATCGAGAAACAGCCCGCCGAGGCCGACGATGTTCGGCTCGCGGCGTTGCAGTTCAGTGGCGTCGAGACGTTCGACTTTCAGACCATTTTGCTGTGAACGCTCGTACAGGGCCTGCATGCGCTGGACTTCCAGCGGGGTAGAGGCCACCAGCAGTTTGCCGCAGACATCGAACTTGATCTTGTGCTCGGTGCAGAACGCCTTGGTTGCCTCGGCGCCGCGCTTGCACAGATCGGCCTTGAGGCTGCCCGGGGCGTAGTAGATCCCCGCATGGATGACGCCACTGTTGTGACCGGTCTGGTGCCTGGCCAGGCTCGCTTCCTTTTCCAGGATCAGCAGCGAAGCGCCTGGCTGGCGTTCGAGGAGCGCCATGGCGGTGGCGAGGCCAACGATGCCGCCGCCGATGATGCAGTAGTCGTAAATCATGCAGGTGTCACCTTGGCTTGTTCTTGTCAGAGAGTCTGCTTATCAGGTTGTCAGACTAAGTCGGTCAAACAAAAGGGCGCTTTGCACCAGCGCCCGCTATTCATGGCAGTTCTAGGGTTCAATCGATGCTTGGCAATTCCAGTTTCAGACGTTTGGCCGAGGCGCGCAGGTGGGCTTCGGCGCAGGCAGCCGCCGCATGACGGTCGCCGTCGGCGATGGCCTGGTACAGCGCTTGGTGCTCGCGGTTGGCATCCGCCGAACCACCCACCGAGTGGGCGGCCGAGTTTTCCCAGGCGGTTTTGCGGGCGGCGGCCAGTTGGCCACGAAGAAAGTCGTGGAAGGCCACGAAGTAATCGTTTTTGCTGGCGTCGGCGATGGCACGGTGAAACTCGACGTCAGCGGCTGCCGCTGCGGCAAAGTCGCTGCGCTTGTCGAGCATCTCCTGCAGGGCCTTGTTCATCCGCGCAAGGTCGGCAGCATCGCGGCGCTGGGCGGCGACCGAGGCCGCCTGGGTTTCGATCCACAGGCGCACTTCGAACATCTGCACCAGGTCAGGGCGTCGACCCTGGCCGGAAGGGAAGCGGAACACCGTGCCGGTTGGGGTTTGCGAAATGTACGAACCCAGGCCGCGACGGGCGATCAATACACCATCGGCCTTGAGCTGGGCCACCGCCTCGCGCACTACCGAGCGGCTGACGTTCAGCTGTTCGGCCAGTTGCTGTTCGGTGGGCAGGCGCGATTCGGCCGCCAGGCGCCCGGAATCGATCTCTGCACGGATGGCACCGACGACGCGTTCAACCAGCGTATCGGGGCGCTGAAGCTCAAGCATGGGGTATTGCTCATTAATCAGGTTGTCAGACAATGCCTTCGAGAGGGTTTCTTGTCAAGAAACCGCAGTCGCGATTACAGCTCGCTGATGTAGGTTCCAGTGCCCTTGAGGATGTTCTGCAAGGTCTCTTCAACCTCGGCCAGGTCGGTGCCGTCGCTGCTCAGGGTGATTTCCAGGTGATCATCGCCACCGAGGGCGTCGGCATCCAGAGGTGCAACCTCGATCAGCAATCGGGTTTTGCCCAGGGTGACCTTCAAACCTTCGACCGGGGCGTAATGGTCGTCGAGGGTGATGTCCACACGGTCTTCGTCCGGATAGCGGGTCATGAGGAACATCCGGCCCTTGTCGCTGTGGCAGCACAAGGTGGCCATGTTGTCTTCTTCATCATCGCAAGGGGTGGCGAAGAGCAGGGCGGTGGTCAGTTGCATGAGTGGCTCGATAAATAAGTTGAAACACGATTCTGCCAGTCTTCGGCCCCCGGATAAACGTGGACCTGCACCTCAATGACCGAATATGTCGCAGCACCGCAAGCAGGGGCGGGCGGGCACTCGTTAAGCTGCGCTGTCGATGGTCACCCGTAAAGACACAGCTCTGCCTGGAGCAGTCGTTTTTGCAGATGCCCATCCGTGGAGCAGGTGCATGTGACTTGTGAGTCATGATTTACACCTGTTCTGATGGTTTTTCCGTCCTCCTGCTACGGGTTGGCTATCGTTGATCCGTAGATGGCGGACGCGCGCGACGCTTCACTCCATAACAAAGCCCAGCGGAGTACCACAGATGGCGTTTTTCACCGCAGCCAGCAAAGCCGACTTCCAGCACCAACTGCAAGCGGCCCTGGCGCAGCACATCAGCGAACAGGCACTGCCACAAGTGGCGATGTTCGCCGAACAGTTCTTCGGCATCATTTCTCTAGACGAACTCACCCAGCGCCGCCTGTCGGACCTGGCCGGTTGCACCCTGTCGGCCTGGCGCATCATCGAACGCTTCGACCCAGCCCACCCTCAGGTTCACGTCTACAACCCCGATTATGAGCGTCATGGCTGGCAGTCGACCCACACCGCGGTCGAAGTCCTGCACCATGACCTGCCTTTTCTGGTCGACTCGGTACGCACCGAGCTCAACCGCCGCGGCTACAGCATCCATACCCTGCAGACCACCGTACTGAGCGTGCGTCGCGGGGCCAAGGGCGAGCTGCTGGAAGTCCTGCCCAAGGGCACTCAGGGCGAGGGCGTTTCACAAGAGTCGCTGATGTACCTGGAGATCGACCGCTGCGCCAACGCCGCCGAACTCAACGTGCTGAGCCGCGAGCTGGAGCAGGTGCTGGCTGAGGTGCGCGTTGCGGTGGCCGATTTCGAACCGATGAAAGCCAAGCTGCGGGAACTGCTGGCGCTGGTCGAGCAAACCGCCTATGCCCCGGCCCAGGCCGAGAAGGCCGAGGTCAAGGACTTTCTGGAATGGCTGGTGGGCAACCACTTCACCTTCCTCGGCTATGAAGAATTCGTGGTCCGCGCCGATGCCCAGGGTGGTCAACTGGCGTATGACGAGCAGTCGTTCCTCGGCCTGACCCGCCTGTTGCGCGCTGGCCTCACCGCCGAAGACCTGCGTATCGAAGACTACGCGGTCAACTACCTCAACGAGCCGCTGCTGCTGTCCTTCGCCAAGGCCGCTTACCCGAGCCGTGTGCACCGTCCGGCCTACCCGGATTACGTCTCTATCCGCCAGCTGGATGCCGACGGCAAGGTCATCAAGGAATGCCGCTTCATGGGCCTGTACACCTCTTCGGTGTATGGCGAGAGCGTGCGCAACATCCCCTATATTCGTGGCAAGGTCGCCGAAGTCGAGCGCCGCTCCGGTTTCGACCCTAAAGCCCACCTGGGCAAGGAACTGGCGCAGGTCCTGGAAGTCCTGCCGCGCGATGATCTGTTCCAGACGCCGGTGGATGAGATGTTCAGCACCGTCATGTCGATCGTGCAGATTCAGGAGCGCAACAAGATCCGCGTGTTCCTGCGCAAGGATCCGTACGGTCGCTTCTGCTACTGCCTGGCCTATGTGCCGCGCGATATCTACTCCACCGAAGTGCGGCAGAAGATCCAGCAAGTACTGATGGATCGCCTGAAGGCCAGCGACTGCGAGTTCTGGACCTTCTTCTCCGAGTCGGTGCTGGCGCGTGTGCAGCTGATCCTGCGCGTCGATCCGAAAAACCGCATCGACATCGACCCGCAACAGCTGGAAAACGAAGTCATCCAGGCCTGCCGTTCGTGGCAGGACGACTACGCCAGCCTGACCGTCGAAAGCTTCGGCGAAGCCCAGGGCACCAACGTTCTGGCCGACTTCCCGAAAGGTTTCCCGGCCGGCTACCGCGAGCGCTTCGCCGCCCATTCGGCGGTGGTCGACATGCAGCACCTGCTGACCCTGTCCGAGCGCAAGCCGCTGGTGATGAGTTTCTACCAGCCGCTGACCCAGCTCGGTGAGCGCCAGCTGCACTGCAAGCTGTACCACGCCGATACCCCGCTGGCACTGTCGGACGTGCTGCCGATTCTGGAAAACCTCGGCCTGCGTGTGCTCGGCGAGTTCCCGTATCACCTGCGTCACGCCAGTGGCCGCGAGTTCTGGATTCACGACTTCGCCTTCACCTACAGCGAAGGCCTGGACCTGGATATCCAGCAACTTAACGACACCCTGCAGGACGCCTTTGTCCACATCGTCAAGGGCGATGCGGAAAACGACGCCTTCAACCGCCTGGTACTGACCGCCGGCCTGCCGTGGCGCGACGTCGCGCTGCTGCGTGCCTATGCCCGCTACCTCAAGCAGATCCGCCTGGGCTTCGACCTGGGTTACATCGCCAGCACCCTGAACAACCACACCGACATCGCCCGCGAGTTGACCCGGTTGTTCAAGACCCGTTTCTACCTGGCGCGCAAGCTCACCAGCGAAGACCTGGACGACAAGCAGCAACGTCTGGAACAGGCCATCCTGACAGCGCTGGACGACGTCCAGGTGCTCAACGAAGACCGTATCCTGCGTCGCTACCTGGACCTGATCAAGGCCACCCTGCGTACCAACTTCTACCAGACTGACGCCCACGGCCAGGTCAAGTCGTACTTCAGCTTCAAGTTCAATCCCAAACTGATCCCCGAGCTGCCCAAGCCGGTACCGAAGTTCGAGATTTTCGTTTACTCGCCGCGCGTCGAAGGTGTGCACCTGCGCTTCGGCAACGTCGCCCGTGGTGGTTTGCGCTGGTCGGACCGTGAGGAAGACTTCCGTACCGAAGTGCTGGGCCTGGTAAAAGCCCAGCAGGTGAAGAACTCGGTGATCGTGCCGGTCGGGGCCAAGGGCGGCTTCCTGCCGCGCCGCCTGCCGCTGGGCGGTAGCCGTGACGATATCCAGGCTGAAGGCATCGCCTGCTACCGGATCTTCATTTCCGGGCTGCTGGATATCACCGACAACCTCAAGGACGGCGCCCTCGTGCCGCCGGCCAACGTCGTGCGTCACGACGATGATGACCCGTACCTGGTGGTGGCGGCCGACAAGGGCACTGCAACCTTCTCCGACATCGCCAACGGCATTGCCATCGATTACGGCTTCTGGCTCGGCGATGCCTTCGCTTCCGGTGGTTCGGCCGGTTACGACCACAAGAAAATGGGTATCACTGCCCGTGGCGCCTGGGTTGGCGTGCAGCGTCACTTCCGTGAGCGCGGCATCAACGTCCAGGAAGACCCGATCACCGTGGTCGGTGTCGGTGACATGGCCGGTGACGTGTTCGGCAACGGTTTGCTGATGTCCGAGAAGCTGCAACTGGTGGCTGCGTTCAACCACCTGCACATCTTCATCGACCCGAATCCGGAGCCAGCCAGCAGCTTTGCCGAGCGCAAACGTCTGTTCGATCTGCCGCGTTCGGCCTGGAGCGACTACGACACCAGCATCATGTCCGAAGGTGGCGGGATCTTCCCGCGCAGCGCGAAAAGCATTGCGATCAGCCCGCAGATGAAAGAGCGCTTCGCCATCGAAGCCGACAAGCTGACCCCGACCGAGCTGCTCAACGCCTTGCTCAAGGCGCCGGTTGATCTGCTGTGGAACGGCGGTATCGGTACCTACGTCAAGTCCAGCGAAGAAAGCCACGCCGATGTTGGCGACAAGGCCAACGACGCCCTGCGTGTCGACGGCAACGAGCTGCGCTGCAAAGTGGTGGGCGAGGGCGGTAACCTCGGCATGACCCAGCTGGGTCGGGTCGAGTTCGGCCTCAATGGTGGTGCCACCAACACCGACTTTATCGACAACGCTGGTGGCGTGGACTGCTCCGACCACGAGGTCAACATCAAGATCCTGCTCAACGAAGTGGTGCAGGCTGGCGACATGACCGAGAAGCAGCGTAACCAGCTGCTGGGCAGCATGACCGATGAAGTGGCCGGTCTGGTGCTGGGCAACAACTACAAGCAAACCCAGGCGCTGTCCCTGGCAGCTCGTCGGGCCAAGGAGCGCATCGCCGAATACAAACGGCTGATGGCCGACCTGGAAAGCCGTGGCAAGCTGGACCGGGCTATCGAGTTCCTGCCCACCGAAGAACAGCTGGCCGAGCGCCTGGCTGCCGGCCAGGGCCTGACCCGCGCCGAACTGTCGGTGCTGATCTCCTACAGCAAGATCGACCTCAAGGAACAGTTGCTCAAGTCGCTGGTACCGGATGACGACTACCTGACGCGCGACATGGAAACCGCGTTCCCACCGTCACTGGTGAGCAAGTTCGCCGAGGCCATGCGTCGCCATCGCCTGAAACGCGAAATCGTCAGCACCCAGATCGCCAACGATCTGGTCAACAACATGGGCATCACCTTCGTTCAGCGTCTGAAAGAGTCCACCGGCATGAGCCCGGCGAACGTTGCCGGTGCTTACGTGATCGTGCGGGATATCTTCCACCTGCCGCACTGGTTCCGTCAGATCGAGGCGCTGGACTACCAGGTGCCTGCGGAAATCCAGCTGACCCTGATGGACGAGCTGATGCGTCTGGGCCGTCGGGCGACCCGCTGGTTCCTACGTAGCCGTCGCAACGAGCAGGACGCCGGGCGTGATGTCGCGCACTTCGGGCCGAAGATCGCTGCGTTGGGTCTGAAGCTTGATGAACTGCTGGAAGGGCCGACCCGTGAGCGCTGGATGACTCGTTACCAGGGCTTCGTCGAAGCCGGTGTGCCGGAGCTGCTGGCGCGTATGGTTGCCGGTACCACGCACCTGTACACCCTGTTGCCGATTATCGAAGCGTCCGACGTCACCGGCCAGGATCCGGCTGAAGTGGCCAAGGCCTTCTTCGCGGTGGGCAGCGCGCTGGATCTGACTTGGTACCTGCAGGAAATCAGCAACCTGTCGGTGGAAAACAACTGGCAGGCCCTGGCCCGCGAGTCGTTCCGCGATGATATCGACCTGCAGCAGCGCGCGATCACCATCTCGGTCTTGCAGATGGCCGATGCGCCGCAAGACATGGATGCCCGCGTGACGCTGTGGCTGGATCAGCACCGCGTGATGGTCAACCGCTGGCGCGCCATGCTGGACGAGCTGCGTGCCGCAACCGGTACCGATTACGCCATGTACGCGGTAGCCAACCGTGAACTGGTGGATCTGGCCATGAGCGGGCAGGCGGCGGTGGTGCCGTCCTGAGTCTGAGCTGAAATGAAAAAGCCCCGGCATCTGCCGGGGCTTTTTTTTGACCTTGTAGGAGCGGATTCATCCGCGATGGACTGCGAAGCAGTCCCTCATTTTGGGGCCGCTACGCGACCCTTCGCGGATAAATCCGCTCCTACAAGTAAGGAAGTGCCTACTTGAACCTGCGTTCTACGCCTTTCTCCACAAGAATCTTCGCCGCTATCTCTTCCACCGAGAAATGCGTGGAGTTGATGTGGGCAATGTTCTCGCGGCGGAACAGGTTCTCGACTTCGCGCACTTCGAACTCGCACTGGGCGAAGCTGGCATAGCGGCTGTTGGGCTTGCGCTCATGACGAATGGCGGTTAGCCGGTCCGGGTCGATGGTCAGGCCGAACAGCTTGTGCTGGTGGTTTTTCAAGGCCTGCGGCAGTTGCAGGCGCTCCATGTCGTCTTCGGTCAGCGGGTAGTTGGCCGCGCGGATGCCGAATTGCATGGCCATGTACAGACAGGTCGGAGTTTTGCCACAGCGTGAGACACCCACCAGGATCAGGTCGGCCTTGTCGTAGTAGTGGGTACGGGCGCCATCATCGTTGTCCAGGGCAAAGTTGACCGCCTCGATGCGCTCCATGTAGTTGGAGTTGCCACCGATGGAGTGGGATTTACCCACCGAATAGGACGAGTGCGCCGTCAGTTCCTGCTCCAGCGGGGCCAGGAAAGTCGAGAAAATGTCGATCATGAAGCCATTGGAGGTGGCCAGGACCTCGCGGATGTCCTGATTGACGATGGTGTCGAAAATGATCGGGCGGACACCGTCCTTTTCTGCGGCGCTATCGATTTGCTGTACCATGGCCCGCGCTTTTTCCACACTGTCGATGTACGGACGTGTGAATTTATTGAACGAGATTGTATCGAATTGCGCTAGAAGACTCTGTCCCAACGTCTCGGCAGTGATACCGGTGCCGTCGGAAATAAAGAAAGCAGATCGTTTCATTTGCGCCTTGGGCCTTAAGCTGGTGAGAATTCTTGGATATGATAGGTTCGGTTTACCGAACATCGTGTTCGGCATTCTCACTTATTTTCCGGGTCCAGGCCACAAGCGCCCGGCCAAGCCAGAGCTGGCAGGCGGGCGACCTGAGCTTTTCCAACACAGTTAGTGGAGAGATCACCTTGGTAGAGTACGTAGTTTCCCTCGATAAGCTCGGCGTCCATGATGTAGAGCATGTGGGGGGCAAGAACGCATCCCTCGGCGAGATGATCAGTAACCTCGCGGGCGCCGGTGTATCGGTCCCCGGCGGCTTTGCCACTACGGCTCAGGCGTACCGTGATTTTCTCGAGCAGAGTGGGCTGAACGCCCAGATCCACGCTGCGCTCGACGCACTGGATGTCGATGACGTCAATGCCCTGGCCCGTACCGGTGCGCAGATCCGTCAGTGGATCATGGAAGCCGAGTTCCCCGAGCGTCTGAACGCTGAAATTCGCACCGCCTTCGCTGAAATGTCCCAGGGCAACCCGAACATGGCCGTCGCCGTGCGTTCCTCGGCCACCGCCGAAGACCTGCCAGACGCGTCGTTCGCCGGTCAGCAGGAAACCTTCCTGAACATCCGTGGCGTCGAAAACGTCATCCGCGCCGCCAAGGAAGTGTTCGCTTCGCTGTTCAACGACCGCGCCATTTCCTACCGCGTGCACCAGGGCTTCGACCACAAGCTGGTGGCCCTGTCGGCAGGCGTGCAGCGCATGGTGCGTTCGGAAACCGGTACTGCTGGCGTGATGTTCACCCTCGACACCGAATCGGGCTTCCGTGATGTAGTGTTCATCACCGGCGCCTACGGTCTGGGTGAAACCGTCGTACAAGGTGCGGTCAACCCGGATGAATTTTATGTCCACAAAGGCACGCTGGAAGCCGGTCGCCCGGCCATCCTGCGTCGCAATCTGGGCAGCAAGGCCATCAAGATGGTCTACGGCGAAGAAGCCAAGGCCGGTCGTTCGGTCAAGACCGTTGATGTCGACAAAGCCGACCGCACCCGTTTCTGCCTGAGCGACGCCGAAGTCAGCGAGCTGGCCAAACAGGCCATGATCATCGAGAAGCACTACAAGTGCCCGATGGACATCGAGTGGGCCAAAGACGGCGATGACGGCAAGCTGTACATCGTTCAGGCGCGTCCGGAAACCGTGAAGAGCCGTTCCCAGGCCAACGTCATGGAGCGTTACCTGCTCAAGGAAACCGGCACTGTGCTGGTCGAAGGCCGTGCCATTGGCCAGCGCATCGGTGCCGGCAAGGTGCGGATCATCAAAGACGTCTCGGAAATGGACAAGGTCCAGGCTGGCGACGTACTGGTATCGGACATGACCGACCCGGACTGGGAACCGGTAATGAAGCGCGCCAGTGCCATCGTCACCAACCGTGGCGGACGTACCTGTCACGCGGCGATCATTGCCCGTGAACTGGGTATTCCGGCAGTGGTCGGTTGCGGCAACGCCACCCAGTTGCTCAAAGATGGCCAGGGCGTGACCGTTTCCTGCGCTGAAGGCGATACCGGTTTCATCTTCGAAGGCGAGCTGGGCTTCGACGTCCGTCAGAACTCGGTCGATGCCATGCCAGATCTGCCGTTCAAAATCATGATGAACGTCGGCAACCCGGACCGTGCGTTCGATTTTGCCCAGCTGCCCAACGCCGGTGTCGGCCTGGCGCGTCTGGAGTTCATCATCAACCGCATGATCGGCGTGCACCCCAAGGCGCTGCTGAACTACGCCGGCCTGCCTGCCGAGCTGAAAGAAAGCGTCGACAAGCGTATCGCCGGTTACAGCGATCCGGTCGGCTTCTACGTCGAAAAACTGGTCGAGGGCATCAGCACCCTGGCGGCGGCGTTCTGGCCGAAGAAGGTCATCGTGCGCCTGTCGGACTTCAAGTCCAACGAATACGCCAACCTGATCGGCGGCAAGCTCTACGAGCCGGAAGAAGAAAACCCGATGCTGGGCTTCCGTGGCGCCTCGCGTTACATCAGCGAAACCTTCCGTGACTGCTTCGAGCTGGAGTGCCGTGCACTCAAGCGCGTGCGTAACGAAATGGGTCTGACCAACGTCGAGATCATGGTGCCGTTCGTACGCACCCTGGGTGAAGCCAGCCAGGTCGTCGACCTGCTTGCTGAAAACGGCCTGGCCCGCGGCGACAATGGTCTGCGCGTGATCATGATGTGCGAGCTGCCGTCCAACGCCATCCTCGCCGAAGAGTTCCTCGAATACTTCGACGGCTTCTCCATCGGTTCCAACGACCTGACCCAGCTGACCCTGGGCCTGGACCGCGACTCGGGGATCATCGCTCACCTGTTCGACGAGCGTAACCCAGCGGTCAAGAAGCTGCTGGCCAACGCCATCCAGGCTTGTAACAAGGCTGGCAAGTACATCGGCATCTGCGGCCAGGGCCCATCCGACCACCCGGACCTGGCCAAATGGCTGATGGAGCAGGGCATCGAAAGCGTCTCGCTGAACCCGGATTCGGTACTCGAAACCTGGTTCTTCCTGGCTGAAGGCCAGGCTGCGAACTGAGGCGTTGAACCGGAACCTTCACTTGGCCTTTGCTGGCCGGTGAAGGTTCCGACCGTATTCCAGGGCGTGTTCCAGTGATGGTTCCCGCCCTTTTTCGTGCAAGAAACCTATGCAAAGCAGCAGTTCTCTATTTCCCGTGGCCTTGCTCAGTGCCGAACGTCGCGGTGATCTGAGCGAAGACGTCTACCGGATCAAAGCCGGTAACAGCCCGGATCGCACCGTTGAGCTGGCGGTCACCCGTCTCGGTCTGGCTGACCAGGCCGAGGTGCGCGGCGCCCCGGTGATTTTGCTGCACGGCAGCTTTTCCAACCGGCGCTTCTGGTATTCGCCCCGGGGTGTTGGCCTGGGTGCATACCTGGCGCGCGCCGGTTTTGATGTGTGGATTCCGGAAATGCGCGGCCACGGCCTGTCGCCGCGCAACCGCGCTTATCGAAATAACCGTGTTGCCGACTATGCCCGTTACGATTTGCCGGTCATCGCCGCCTTTGTCAGCGAGCAGTGCGGCCGTGCCGCGCACTGGGTCGGCCACTCCCTGGGCGGTACCACGCTGGCCGCTGCGCTCGGCGGTCGGTACCTGACAGCTGAGCAGGTGGCCAGTGCGGCGTTTTTCGGTACTCAGGTCAGTCGCACCTACTGGCCGCTGAAATTACCGCCAGTGGAGTGGGGTGGGCGCCTGTTGCTCAAGCGCTTCGGGCAGATTTCCGGCTCGCGGCTCAAGCGCGGCCCGGAGGACGAGCCGATTGGCCTGGCCCTGGAAAGCATGCGCTGGTTCGGTCTGTTCGGCCGTTTCGGCGACAAGGATCGCGATTGGTGGGCCGGGCTGGCTGAAGTCGATGTGCCGGTGCTGGCGGTAGGCGCGGCTGGCGACCATCAGGACCCGGTGTGGGCCTGTCGCAAGCTGTTTGAGCAATTGGGCGGTGAGCACAAGCAATTCGTTCGCCTGGGGCGCGAAGAGGGCTTCGACAACTTTGGGCACGTCGACATGCTGGTCAGCAAGCCCGCGCAGACGCAGGTATGGCCGCTGGTTGAGCGCTGGCTGCACAACCCCATGGCTGCTTTGCTCAATGATACTGCGCAGCAGGTGACCGGATCGGCGCCGACGTGTAGCCTTGAGCCTAAAGCTTGATCGCTGGGCCTCGTTAACTGATTTGAAACTGTGACATCCCTTTGTCTTGGCAACCGACAGGAGTTTCCCATGCATTATCTCACCCCCGATCTGTGCGACGCCTACCCGGAACTGGTGCAGGTGCTGGAGCCGATGTTCAGCAACTTCGGTGGACGCGATTCCTTCGGTGGTGAGATCGTCACCATCAAGTGCTTCGAGGACAACTCGCTGGTCAAGGAACAGGTTGACCTGGATGGCAAGGGCAAGGTGCTGGTGGTCGACGGTGGCGGTTCGCTGCGTCGCGCCCTGCTCGGTGACATGCTCGCCGAGAAAGCTGCCAAGAACGGCTGGGAAGGCCTGGTGATCTATGGTTGCGTGCGTGACGTCGATGTCCTGGCACAGACCGACGTTGGCGTGCAGGCCCTGGCCAGCCACCCGATGAAGACCGACAAGCGCGGCATCGGTGATCTCAACGTGGTGGTGAACTTTGCCGGGGTGACGTTCCGCCCGGGCGAGTACATTTACGCAGACAACAATGGTGTGATTGTCTCGCCAAGTCCGCTTAAAATGCCGGAATAAGCACTGAAACCGCGAAGTGGAGCAGGAATGTTCGAGGAAGAAAACGCGCAGTGGGGGTTGGTGCATGCCCTGGTGCTCGATGGTAAAGGCGGTGCGCGTTCGATTGCTCGAACTGAACTGGACGACCTGCAGCTGCAACCAGAGCAGAGCCTCTGGCTGCATTGGGATCGCAGCCATCCCCAGACCCGGACCTGGCTGCGCCGCGACAGCGGCCTGAGCGAGTTCGCCTGCGACCTGCTCCTCGAAGAAAATACCCGCCCACGCCTGCTGGCCTTGCCAGAAGAGCAGATGCTGCTGTTTCTGCGCGGGGTCAACCTCAATCCGGGCGCAGAGCCTGAAGACATGGTCTCGGTACGCATTTTCGCCCAGGCACAGCGGGTGATTTCCCTGCGCTTGCGGCCATTGCGCGCCAGTGACGAGCTGTTGCAGCAACTGGCCGAAGGCCGTGGCCCGAAGACTGCCTCCGAACTGTTGCTGAGCATGGCGCAGCTGCTGACCGAGAAGGTTCAGGCGCTGCTCAGTGATCTCTCGGAAGTGGTCGACCTGGAAGAAGAGAAGCTTGAAGCCGACCAGAGGTACGCGCCGGAGCAGGCTTCCTTGCAGCAGATCCGCCGCCGTGCCGCCGGTCTGCGCCGCTTTCTCGCGCCGCAGCGCGAGCTGTACGCGCAATTGGCGCGCAACAAGTGGAGCTGGTTCGCCGAAGACGATGCCGATTACTGGAACGAGCTGAACAACAGCCTGATTCGCTATCTTGAAGAGCTGGAGCTGACCCGTGAGCGGGCGGCGCTGGTGCTGGAAAGCGAAGACCGTCGGCGTGCTGAGCGCATGAACCGGACCATGTACCGCTTTGGCATCATCACCTGTATCTTTTTGCCCATGAGTTTTGTCACCGGGCTGCTGGGCATTAATGTCGGCGGAATTCCGGGATCGGAAAGCCCCTATGGTTTTCTCTTCGCCAGCCTGCTGGTACTGGCGCTGGCGCTGGGGCAGTGGTGGTTGTTCCGCCGGCTGCGCTGGGTGTGATCCGGTGCATTTCGTGAACAATCAGTCATTAACTGTCTGCCCGGTTCATGTGACCCGTGCCGGGGCGACCTCGTCTTTGACAGATATTGCGCGAGGTGCCCATGCACGATCCGTTTGAAGAATCCCTGCGAGACCTGCTCAAGGCATCACCGTCCGGGCGCGAGCGCGACGACGATGCCTGCCTTGGGCGTGTCCTGAAAACCGCCAACCGTCAGGTGGGTGCGGGCGATCTGTTCAGCCTGCTTGGCCGCTGGAGCCAGGCGTTGATGATCGCCGTGAACAATGGTTCGGCGCATGTAGCGCCGGTCCGCCGTAACGCTACCGCTCGTAAAGCTGATAAGGCCGATTGAATATGGAACTTAATCTCTGGACCCAGAGCTTGCTCACCGCGATGACCGCGCTGTGGACCAAAGTGGCGAACTTCATCCCCAATCTGTTTGGCGCCCTGGTTGTGGTGCTGCTCGGTTTTGTCGTGGCCAAGCTGCTCGACACCTTGCTCTCCAAACTGCTGGCCAAACTCGGTCTGGACCGCCTGATGGGCGGCACCGGCCTGACCAAGATGCTGGATCGGGTCGGTATCCAGGTGCCGATCTCGACGTTGATCGGCAAGATCGTCTACTGGTTCGTGTTGCTGATCTTCCTGGTCTCGGCGGCTGAATCCCTTGGTCTTGAGCGCGTTTCGGCAACCCTGGACATGCTCGCGCTGTACCTGCCGAAGGTGTTTGGCGCGGCGCTGGTGCTGCTGGCGGGCGTGCTGCTGGCACAACTGGTCAACGGCCTGGTGCGCGGCGCCGCCGAAGGCATCGGCCTGGAGTACGCCGCCGGCGTCGGTCGTATCGCTCAGGGCCTGGTGATTATCATCAGTATTTCGGTGGCGATCAGCCAGCTCGAGGTCAAAACTGACCTGCTGAACCATGTAATCGTCATCGGTTTGATTACCGTTGGTCTGGCCGTTGCCCTGGCGATGGGCCTGGGCAGCCGTGAAATTGCCGGGCAGATTCTGGCTGGAATCTACGTCCGAGAGCTCTATCAAGTGGGCCAACAGGTGCAGGTTGGAGAGGTCGAAGGGCAGATCGAGGAGATCGGCACGGTCAAGACGACCCTGCTGACCGATGACGGCGAGCTGGTTTCGTTGTCCAACCGGATTCTTCTCGAGCAGCGAGTCAATAGCCGCTAACCGGGTAAATCCTGCTAATGTATGCCGCCGCAAAATTGCCCCAGGCAGGGGTAAGCGGCGACATTGACCTGACTGTCGGCCAGATTCGTTTTGAATAAAGTTCACTCGCTGCCCATGCGTTACGACCCCCGCGAGCTCACTGATGAGGAGTTGGTGGCGCGTTCGCATGAGGAGCTGTTTCATGTTACTCGCGCGTATGAGGAGCTCATGCGGCGCTACCAGCGGACTCTTTTTAACGTGTGTGCACGTTATCTAGGGAACGATCGGGATGCTGATGATGTCTGTCAGGAGGTGATGCTCAAGGTGCTCTATGGTTTGAAGAACTTCGAGGGCAAATCGAAGTTCAAGACCTGGCTCTACAGCATCACCTATAACGAATGCATCACCCAGTACCGCAAGGAGCGGCGCAAGCGTCGACTGATGGATGCCTTGAGTCTTGATCCACTTGAGGAGGCCTCGGAAGAGAAGGCGCCGAAACCTGAAGAGAAGGGTGGGCTGGATAAATGGCTAGTGCATGTTAATCCGATTGACCGTGAAATTCTGGTGCTACGATTTGTCGCAGAGCTGGAATTTCAGGAAATCGCCGATATCATGCATATGGGCCTGAGCGCAACGAAAATGCGGTACAAACGTGCGCTAGACAAGCTACGTGAGAAATTTGCGGGCCTTGCTGAAACTTAGAAGCACGCAAATATCTCTAACGTACCGGCAAGTTCTGCTAGACTTGCCGTCGAGTTGTCCCCCGGATGTTGGTGGGACTGCTTAACTATCACCAGATGGGGATTTAACGGATGAAATTGAAAAACACCTTGGGCTTGGCCATTGGTTCTCTTGTAGCCGTAACTTCGCTCGGCGCTCTGGCACAGGGCCAAGGCGCGGTTGAGATCGAAGGTAACGTTACCAAGCAGTACTACGATAGCGAGCGCAATTTCAAGAACGACGGCACCAACCCTGGTGTTCGCCTCGGTTACTTCCTGACCGACGACCTGTCGCTGGACCTGGGCTACAACGAGACTCACAACGCTCGTGGCGAAGTCTTCAACAAAGACATCAAAGGTTCTAAAGCCAAGCTCGACGCTACCTACCACCTGGGTACCGTAGGCGACGCAGTGCGTCCTTACGTTTCCGCTGGTTTCGCGCACGAGAGCCTGGGCCAGGCCACCAACAACGGTCGTGACCACTCCACCTTCGCCAACCTGGGCGCCGGTGCCAAGTGGTACATCACCGACATGTTCTTCGCCCGTGCTGGCGTTGAAGCCATGTACAACATCGACAACGGCAACACCGAGTGGGGTCCAACCGTCGGTCTGGGTCTGAACTTCGGTGGTAGCGGTGGCAAAGTTGCTGCTGCTCCTGCTCCAGTTGCTGAAGTCTGCTCCGACAGCGACAACGACGGCGTTTGCGACAACGTTGACAAGTGCCCTGACACCCCAGCCAACGTTACCGTTGACGCTGACGGCTGCCCGGCTGTTGCCGAAGTCGTACGTGTTGAGCTGGACGTCAAGTTCGACTTCGACAAGTCGGTCGTCAAGCCAAACAGCTACGGTGATATCAAAAACCTGGCTGACTTCATGAAGCAGTACCCACAGACCACCACCACTGTTGAAGGTCACACTGACTCCGTCGGTCCTGACGCTTACAACCAGAAGCTGTCTGAGCGTCGTGCAAACGCCGTTAAGCAGGTTCTGACCAACCAGTACGGCGTAGAATCGAGCCGTGTTGAGTCGGTAGGCTACGGTGAAACCCGTCCGGTTGCTGACAACGCCACCGACGCTGGTCGCGCTGTTAACCGTCGCGTAGAAGCACAAGTAGAAGCCCAAGCCAAGTAATTGGTAAGCGCTTCACGGAAAAGCCCGGCCTAGGCCGGGCTTTTCTTTGCCTGCGATTCAGGCCGGTATCTGCAGCAGGGTGCTGCCTGATGCTGCTCGGGCTGCCACTTCGCCGATCACCAGTATCGCCGGGCTGCTGAGTTTGAAGCGCGCAGCATCCTCGCATAGCTGAACCAAGGTGCTGCGTTGTTCGCGCTGTTGGGGCAGGGATGCGTTCTCGATCATCGCCACTGGGGTGTCGGCTGCCAGGCCGCCTGCCAACAGTCCTTGGCGGACCTCGTCGAGTTTGCTCACGCCCATGTACACCACAAGGGTGGTGCCACCCTGGGCGAGCGCCTGCCAGTTCAACGGGCTGTCATCCTGGGTGTGCGCGGTGACCAGGGTCACGCCCCGGCTTACGCCGCGCAAGGTCAGGGAAATGCCACATTGGGTAGCTCCGGCAAGGCCGGCGGTAATGCCATTGACCAATTCGGTTTCGATACCTTGAGCCTGCAGCCAGGCAGCTTCTTCACCGCCACGCCCGAAAATGCACGGGTCGCCGCCCTTGAGTCGGGCCACACAACGGCCCTGGCGGGCATAGCGCAGCATCAGACGCTGGATGAAGGCCTGGGGTGTGGAACGGCATCCGCCGCGTTTGCCAACGGCAACCACGCGTGCCTGAGGGCAGTGGGCGAGGATCAGTGGGTTGACCAGGTCGTCGATCAGTACCACTTCGGCTTCAGCCAGGGCACGTACAGCCTTGAGGGTCAGCAGCTCCGGGTCACCGGGACCGGCACCAATCAGCCAGACTTTCGCATTCATCGTGTATTCCTCATCGGCAAAGGACGCCGTCAGCCTTTTAGCAGGCAGATCAGCAGGATCAGGTTGAGTAACAACGACAGCAGCGCCAGGCCGCGCCAGACCTTCAGTGGCTCGCGTTCGAGCAGTGGCCGCGGGCGTATGCCCAGGTGCTGGCGTTCGCCTTGTTCGAGCAGCAACAGCCATTGCTCGGCGGTTTCAAAACGTTGTTGCGGGTCGGCGAGCAATGCCTGGGTCAAGTTGTGCTCCAGCCATTCAGGCAGGTCTGGGCGGTAGCGTGCGGCACTGGTGGGCTGGACAAAGCGTGGGCGCTGGAACGCCTCGATTTCGCCATAGGGGTAGTGACCGGTCAGCAGGTAGAACAGCGTTACGCCGACGCTGTACAAGTCCTGCCGGGCGCTGGGCGGCTCGCCGCCGAACGCTTCCGGGGCAATGAACGACGGGGTGCCGGGGAGCTCGTGGGCACGGTCTTCAGAGAGTCCCGGGCAGAAGGCCAGGCCAAAATCCAGCAGGCGCAGCTGGCCATCGTCACCCAGGTGCAGGTTCTGCGGTTTGATATCGCGATGGAGGATGTTGCGCCGGTGCAGCATGCCCACGGCCTGTAGCAGTTGCTGGGCAAGCGCCTGCCAATCCGCCAGCGGTAAGGGGCCGGTACGGGCGAACAATTGCTCCAGGGTCTGGCCTGGGTATTCACGCATCAGGTAATACAGGTGCTGGCGTTGGCTGGCCGGGTGGACTTCGGGGAAGTAACGCCCGGCAACCCGGCGCAGGAACCACTCTTCGAGCAGCAGGCTTTGTAGTGCGCCAGGTTCATCCTTGCGCTGCTCGGGCAGGGTTTTCAGCAACCAGGCGTGTTGCTGGTTGTCGTGAACCCGGTACAACAGGGACTGTCGACTCTGGCTGAGGGCCTGCTCGACCGTCCAGCCATCGATCGATTGGCCGCTACGCAAGGGGCCTGGCAGCGGCCATTGCTGCAGTTGCGCCAGGGAATCGCCGAGGTTGCTCGCGCCCAACTGATCAATCCGCACCAGCAATGCGCTGGCGTTGTCCTGGCTGCCGCTGTGATGGGCCGAGCTGACCAGCGTGTGCGCCGCGTCCTGCAGGTCGATCTGTTCGCGCAGCACCGCCCTGATTTGCGATTCGCTGAGGCTGGCCCAGACGCCATCGCTGAGCAGGACGAAGCATTCACCAGCGTGCAGGTCGCCTTCGAGGTAGTCGACCTGCAGGTGTTGATCCAGGCCCAGGGCGCGCTTTAGCACATGCTGCATGCCTGGCTGATCCCAGACGTGATCCTCGCTGATACGCTGCAACTGGCCAGCGGCCCAGCGATAGATACGGCAGTCGCCGACATGCGCCAGGGTGAAACGCCGACCGCGCAGCACCAGGGCGCTGAGGGTGGTCAGTAGTGGCTGGCCACCACCATTGGCGCGCAGCCAGCGATTCTGCGCCAGCAACAGGCGGTCGAGCGCCTGGGCCACGCCCCAGGTAGGCGGTGTGGCGTAATAGTCCAGAGCTAGCGCCTGCAGGCTCGCCCGCGCGGCCAGGCCGCCGTCGGCGCACTGGCTGACGCCGTCGGCGAGGGCGAACAGATAGCCTTTGCTGGCAGCCAGTTCCGGATTGGGTGTAACCAGGCGCAAGGCATCCTGGTTCTCTTCTCGAGGCCCGGTGGCGCTGGCTTGCGCAAAGCTCAGTTGCAGGCTCATGGCGCTGCCTCAGACCCGCGCCGCGGTGACGGCGGCCGAGCCCCAGGTGGTGCGCCAGCGTTGTTTCACGCCGTACAGGCCGAACCAGGCCAGCACACCGAGGCTGGCGAACAGCCAAAGCCCCAGTTGATAGTCGCCGCTGTGTTGTTTGATCGCGCCAAGGCCGGCGGCCAGGAGGAAACCACCGATACCCCCGGCCATGCCGATCAAGCCGGTCATCACGCCGATTTCCTGGCGAAAACGCTGCGGTACCAGCTGGAACACTGCGCCATTGCCAGCACCAAGACCGAGCATGGCACTGACGAACAACGCCAGTGCCGCCACCGAACTTGGCAGGTTGAAACCGACCGCGGCAATACAGATGGCTGCCACGGTGTACATCGCCAGCAGGGTACGGATCCCGCCAAAGCGATCGGCCAGGGCGCCACCCAGAGGGCGCATCAGGCTGCCGGCGAACACGCAGGCGGCAGTGTAGTAACCGGCAATGACCGGGCTCAGGCCGTACTGGTCGTTGAAGTAGCCGGGCAGGGCGCTGGCCAGGCCGATGAAGCCGCCAAAGGTGACGCTGTAGAAGAACATGAACCACCAGCTGTCGCGATCACCCAGGGCTTTGAGGTAATCGGCCATGGCCTTGGGCTTGGGGCGTTGCGGGGCATTGCGCGCAAGCAGGGCGAACAGCGCCAGGGTCAGCACCAGCGGCACCACGGCAAAGCCGAAGACATTGTTCCAGCCAAAACTGGCGGCCAGGACCGGCGCCAGCAGCGCGGCGAATACGGTGCCGGAGTTGCCTGCGCCGGCAATACCCATAGCCTTGCCCTGGTGCTGGGCTGGGTACCACTGCGAGGCCAGTGGCAGGGAGACGGCAAAGGAAGCGCCGGCGACGCCGAGGAACACACCCAGCAGCAACGCCTGTTCATAGCTGTGTATGCCCAGGTTCCAGGCGCAGAACAACGCCATGATGACGATCACCTGGCCAATCAGGCCGGCGGTTTTTGGTGACAGGCGGTCTACCAGGATGCCCATCACGAAGCGCAGGATGGCGCCGGCGAGGATCGGTGTGGCAACCATCAGGCCGCGTTGCTGGGTGGTCAATTGCAAGTCTGTGGCAATCTGCACCGCGAGGGGGCCGAGCAGGTACCAGACCATAAAGCTCAGGTCGAAATACAAAAAGGCGGCGAACAGCGTGGGAATATGCCCGGACTTCCAGAAACTCGTATTCATCGAACACCTCGTTGAACGTTGCACTGCAGGTCGCGCCCTCAAGGGGCAGAAACGCAAAAGACGCCGCCTCCCGGCCCGCTGTTGCGAGGGGGATGCGACGTCTTTGTCGTGAAGGGGCAACCGCCGTTGGCTACCTGTGCGAATAGAATTAGCAAAAGCCAGGCCAGGGTGCTGTCAGCCAAGCAAATCACTCATGGCGATGATCTGTTCGGCCACCTGGATCAGCTTCTGCTGCTTGCTCATGGCCTGGCGACGCATCAGGGTGTAGGCCTGTTCTTCGTTGCAGTCCTTCATTTTCATCAGCAGCCCTTTGGCCAGCTCGATGCGCTTGCGTTCGGCCAGCTGCTGGTCGCGGGCTTGCAGCTGGGCCTTGAGCGCCTGGTCGCTTTCGAAGCGGGCCATGGCCACGTCGAGGATTGGCTGCAGCCGCGCCGCATGGATGCCTTCGACGATGTAAGCGCTGACCCCGGCCTGGATCGCCTGGCGCATCACGTTCGGGTCGTGCTCGTCGGTAAACATGACAATTGGCCGTGGCCGGTCGCGACTGACCAGGATCACTTGCTCCATTACATCCCGGCCCGGTGACTCGGTATCGATCAGCACCACATCCGGACGCACCGTTTCGACGCGTGCCGGCAGGTCGATGATCAGCCCTGACGCTTCGATAACTTCGAAGCCGGCTTCAACCAGTGCAGCTTTCAGACGCCCGACTTTCTTTTCGGTGTCGTCGATCAATAGGATCCGCAGCATCATGAGCTCCCCTGATCAGCGACGGGCGAGGGCGGCAGGCGTTTGCGCCAGCGCGTGCAGGGCAAAGCTGCGGGCGTAGCCGGCGGGGTCGCTGCCATCCCAATAGCTGCCATCGATCAACTGGCTGCGGCGCATGTTCTGCTCGGTACAAGGCACACCGATGGCAGTGGCGGCGTCGCGGTACAGCGCCAGTTGCTGCACCTGGCGCGCCACGCCGAGGTAGTCGGGATCTTCGCGCAGCAGGCCCCAGCGGCGGAACTGGGTCATGAACCACATACCGTCGGACAGGTAGGGCAGGTTGGCCCGGCCGTTGTCGTGCAGGCGCAAGGCGTGCGGGTCGTGCCAGTGATTGCCAAGGCCGTCGTGGTAGTCACCGAGCAAACGCGGTTCGATACTGCTCAAGGGCGTGTCCAGGTAGGCCTGGCCGCTCAGCAGCTGGGCGGTGCTGCGACGGTTTTCCGGGCTTTGCTCGATGAAGCGGCCGGCGGCCAGAATCGCTTTGACCAGCGCTCTGGCGGTGTTGGGGTATTGCTCGACGAAGGCGCGGGTACAGCCGAGGACTTTCTCAGGGTGGTCAGGCCAGATCGATTGGCTGGTCGCCAAGGTGATTCCCTGGCCCTGCTCGACGGCGTCGGCCGACCAGGGTTCGCCGACACAGAAACCGTCAATGCGCCCGGCTTGCAGATGAGCAAGCATCTGCGCCGGGGGCACTACAACGCTGTTGACGTCATGCAGTGGGTGGATGCCCTGGCTGGCCAGCCAGTAATACAGCCACATGGCGTGAGTGCCGGTCGGAAAGGTCTGGGCAAAGGTGAGTTTTGTCCTGCTTTGGTGCACGAAGTGCTCCAGCGCCTCGGGACGGGTCACGCGCTGACGTTGCAGTGCCGCCGACAGATTGATGCCTTGGCCATTCTGGTTGAGCCCCATCAGCACCGCCATGTCGGTGGCTCCGGTGCCGCCAATGCCCAGGTGCACGGCATAAATCAGCCCATACAGGCTATGGGCGGCGTCCAGCTCGCCGCTGACCAGCTTGTCGCGCAGGCCGGCCCAGGAACTCTGGCGCTTGAGGTTCAGGCTCAGGCCGTAGGGCTGGGCAAAGCCCTGGGTCGCGGCAACCACTACCGAGGCGCAGTCGCTCAGGGCCATGAAGCCGATGTCCAGGCTGCGCTTTTCCGGCGCATCGCTGCCGTTGACCCAGGCCAGTGGAGTCGTGGGGGTATCGTTGTTCACAATAGTGCGCCTGTATCGAAGGTCAGGCCGTGCCGCTTGCGTGGCCGGTATCAAGCGTCAACAAAGCAACGCATATGCCAAGGCGGCGCTGTCCCCCGGACGGCGCCACCTATATAATCGCCCCCTCACTCACGCCGAGCTAAGCCCGCCCATGTATACCCTGGCCCGCCAGTTGCTGTTCAAGCTCTCCCCGGAGACCTCCCATGACCTGTCCCTGGACCTGATCGGCGCCGGTGGCCGCCTGGGCCTGAACGGGCTGCTGACCAAGGCCCCGGCCTCCTTGCCGGTGACGGTCATGGGCCTGGAGTTCGCCAACCCGGTGGGGCTGGCGGCAGGTCTGGACAAGAACGGTGCAGCCATCGATGGTTTTGCCCAGCTGGGTTTCGGTTTTGTCGAGATCGGCACGGTCACGCCGCGTCCGCAGCCGGGCAACCCCAAGCCGCGCCTGTTCCGCTTGCCACAGGCCGAGGCGATCATCAACCGCATGGGCTTCAACAACCTGGGTGTCGATAACTTGCTGAACCGCGTGCAGGCGGCGAAATATCGCGGCGTACTGGGCATCAATATCGGCAAGAACTTCGATACCCCGGTCGAGCGCGCAGTGGACGACTACCTGATCTGTCTGGACAAGGTCTACGACCACGCCAGCTACATCACCGTCAACGTCAGTTCGCCCAACACCCCGGGCCTGCGTAGCCTGCAGTTCGGCGACTCGCTCAAGCAGTTGCTCGATGCCCTGGCCGAGCGCCGCGGGCAACTGGCTGCGCAGTACGGCAAGCACGTACCGTTGGCGATCAAGATCGCTCCGGACATGAGCGATGAAGAAACCGCTCTGGTGGCTGCGGCGCTGGTCGAGTCAGGCATGGATGCGGTGATTGCCACCAACACCACGCTGGGCCGTGAAGGTGTCGAGGGCTTGCCTCATGGCGACGAGGCCGGTGGCCTGTCGGGCGCGCCGGTACTGGAAAAGAGCACGCATATCGTCAAGGTGCTGTCGGGTGAGCTGGGTGGCAAGTTGCCAATCATCGCAGCCGGGGGCATCACCGAGGGCAAGCATGCGGCACAGAAGATCGCCGCGGGTGCCAGCCTGGTGCAGATCTATTCGGGGTTCATCTACAAGGGGCCTGCGCTGATCCGCGAAGCGGTGGACGCCATTGCTGCCATGCCGCGCTGAAACGCAGGCATAAAAAAGGGCCCCTTGAAGGGGCCCCTGGGCCTTAGCCCGCCGCCCGGATGGGGCGCGCATGGTGAATGAATTCAGTTCCTCGTTCAGCCAACGGCGTGAAGTTCGTTGAGTCTGTGAATACCCGCAGTGCCGGTCATACCGTCCCAGTTGTCGCCGCGTCCTTCACGCCAGCCATTGATCCATGCCTGGCGTACAGACGGTAGAGTAAAAGGGCAAAGCTCGCGGGATTTGCCGGTGACCCCATATTGGTAGCCACGTGAAAATGCTCGTTCCAACGGATCACGCTTAAGTCTTCTCATAGGGTGTTGCCCTCACTTGTTGACTGTAATGTCCCGTCGGCCTCTAGGAGGCCGGGCAGAATCGTTCTGCCGGTTTGCGCTCGCTGCCGGCGTCGCGAGCGAAAGTGTTGCCCCGTTGCGGTGACAACCTGAGATGAGTTCTAACCAATGCACGACACAGTGTGAATGATCGTTTTGTCATAAGGACGTAACCTTTCCTAGGGTCAAAGGATAAGTAAATAAATGCGTCAGGCCTGGATCCGACGCAAAGCCCGCTATGATCAGGGTTTGATAAGAATTGAAGTCACTTGGCGAGCGCCGGGTGATAATTTGTAACAAGGCAGTCAATACGACGAAGGGTCATTTTTCCCCCTGTCAGTCGTGAATTTTTCATTCTGCCCGGCGATCAAAGACTTTTCTGCCCCAGGCAAAAGGTCAGGTTGCCCGGGTGGCCCGGCACTCACCGCAGTGCCATTCGAACGCTCGCTGGAAAGGCGTTCGATTAAACATCGGAAGGCGATGCGCTTGCCCTCCACTTATTGCTCAAAGCACTGGATACCTCATGTCGGACCGTTTCGAACTCTACCTAACCTGCCCCAAAGGTCTTGAAGGCCTGCTCGCCGAAGAGGCCCGCGGCCTGGGCCTTGAAGAGGTGCGTGAACACACCTCGGCCATCCGCGGCTCGGCCGACATGGAAACCGCCTACCGCTTGTGCCTCTGGTCACGCCTGGGCAACCGCGTGCTGCTGGTGCTCAAGCGCTTCAACATGAAGAACGCCGACGACCTGTACGATGGTGTGCACGATGTCGAGTGGCAGGACCATCTGGAAGCCAGCGGTTCGCTGGCCGTGGAGTTCAGCGGCCATGGCTCGGGTATCGACAACACCCATTTCGGTGCCCTGAAGGTCAAGGATGCCATTGTCGACAAGCTGCGTACCCGCGATGGCGAGCGTCCTTCGGTTGACAAGCTCAACCCTGACTTGCGCGTGCACCTGCGTCTGGACCGTGGTGAAGCGATCTTGTCCCTGGATCTGTCGGGCCACAGCCTGCACCAGCGCGGTTACCGTCTGCAGCAGGGGGCTGCGCCGCTCAAGGAAAACCTTGCTGCCGCGGTTCTGATCCGTGCCGGCTGGCCGCGTATTGCCGCCGAAGGCGGTGCGCTGGCTGACCCGATGTGCGGTGTGGGTACTTTCCTGGTGGAAGCGGCGATGATCGCCGCCGACATCGCCCCCAACCTCAAGCGTGAGCGCTGGGGCTTCAGCGCCTGGCTTGGCCATGTACCGGCATTGTGGCGCAAGCTGCACGACGAAGCGCAGGCGCGGGCGCAGGCCGGTCTTGCCCGTCCGCCGTTGTGGATTCGTGGCTACGAAGCCGATCCGCGGCTGATCCAGCCGGGCCGCAACAACGTCGAGCGTGCCGGTCTTAGCGACTGGGTGAAAATCTACCAGGGCGAGGTAGGCAGTTTCGAGCCACGTCCAGACCAGAACCAGAAGGGTCTGGTGATCTGTAACCCGCCCTATGGCGAGCGTCTGGGTGATGAAGCCAGCCTGTTGTACCTCTACCAGAACCTCGGTGAGCGTCTGCGTCAATCGTGCCTGAACTGGGAAGCGGCAGTGTTTACTGGCGCCCCCGATCTGGGCAAGCGCATGGGTATTCGCAGCCACAAACAGTACGCGTTCTGGAACGGCGCGCTGCCGTGCAAGCTGTTGCTGATCAAGGTGCAGCCCGACCAGTTCGTCACCGGCGAACGTCGCCAGCCCGAGCGTGACGCTCAGGGTAACGAAGACCAGCGTTCACCGGCAGCCGTTGCCAGCGAGCCGGCACGCTTGAGCGAAGGCGGGCAGATGTTCGCCAATCGGCTGCAGAAAAACCTCAAGCAGTTGGGCAAGTGGGCCAAGCGCGAGCAGGTCAGTTGCTATCGTCTGTATGACGCTGACATGCCTGAATACGCCCTGGCCATCGACCTGTATCAGGACTGGGTACACGTCCAGGAATACGCAGCACCGCGTTCGATCGATCCGGAGAAAGCCCAGGCCCGCCTGTTCGATGCCCTGGCCGCAATTCCCCAGGCACTGGGCATCGACCAGAGCCGGGTGGTGGTCAAGCGTCGCGAGCGTCAGAGCGGTACCCGCCAGTACGAGCGCCAGAGCACTCAGGGCCAGTTCCTGGAGGTCAGCGAAGGTGGCGTCAAATTGCTGGTCAACCTGACCGACTACCTGGATACCGGGCTGTTCCTCGATCACCGGCCGATGCGCATGCGTATCCAGCGTGAGGCCGCCGGCAAGCGTTTCCTCAACCTGTTCTGCTACACCGCGACCGCCAGCGTGCATGCGGCCAAGGGCGGTGCACGCAGCACCACCAGCGTCGACCTGTCACGGACGTACCTGGACTGGGCGCGGCGCAACCTGTCGCTCAATGGCTTCTCCGACAAGAACCGTCTGGAGCAGGGTGATGTCATGGCCTGGCTGCAAGCGTGCCGTGATGAGTTCGACCTGATCTTCATCGATCCGCCGACCTTCTCCAACTCCAAGCGTATGGAAGGTGTATTCGATGTCCAGCGTGACCATGTCGAATTGCTCGACCTGGCAGTAGCGCGTCTGGCACCGGGCGGCGTGCTGTATTTCTCCAACAACTTCCGCAAGTTCCAGCTCGACGAACGTCTGGCCGAACGTTATGCGGTAGAGGAAATCAGCGCACAGACCCTGGATCCGGACTTCGCCCGTAACACCAAGATTCATCGGGCATGGCGCATTCAGGCACGCTGAAGACGATCTTCTCCCAGGCCTCGGATTGCTTCATTAGTGGCTAATGGCTATAACTGAAGGAGGACCTGGGAAACGCTGCATGCTGGCGTTATGAGTGCGATCAACTATGTCGATGCATGGCGTTCGTCCAAAGATGCTCGGCTTCGTCAGCGAAGAAGTGTCCGCCTGGTTGGTTGCCCTTGTGGCACTGGTGGCCGGCGGACTGTTGACTGCGTTTCTGGCGTTGGCAACCTACGAGTTGTACCAGCAACAGTTGCGTCAACGCTTCGAGCTGCTGGCCAGTGAGCGTTACAGTCGTATCGAAGAACGCTTCGAGGATCAGGTGCAGCGCCTGGATGGGCTGCGTCGGTTCTTCGTCTTTGCCACCGAAATCACGCTCGAAGAATTCAATGGTTACGCGCGGCCCTTGCTGCACCGTACCCAGGCCTATTCCTGGGCGCCGCGGGTGCCGGGGCCCGCACGCCAGGCCTTTGAGCAGCGTGCGACTCAGGTACTTGGCCGTCCCTACGAAATCCAGCAACTGACGGATGACGGCAGTTTGCGCGTATCACCCGCGCGTCCGATCTACTACCCGGTGCTGTTTACCCAGACCTTGGGCCTGCAGCGCCAGCCGCTGGGTCTCGACCTGCTTTCCCAGGCCCTGCGTCAGGACACCCTGCAACGCGCCGCGAAGCCCGGCAGCATGGCTGTCTCTGCGCCGCTCAACCTTACCGATGTGGAGCCTGCGTATGCCCGCGGTATTCTGATGGCGGCGCCAGTGTTCGCGCCACATGATCCTGACCCGCAGCCGCGGGGGTATGTCATGGCGGTGATCAGTATGCGGCAGCTGATGGCCGAGGGACTGCCCAACGCGGCCCAGGACAACCTGGTGGTGCGTATTCGCGACCTGTCCGGGCCGGACAGCCAGCATGAGGTGCTGTTCCAGTCGGATAACCGGGGTACTTCCTCAACGCTGGCCGCCAGTCATCTGCTGCACTTGGCCGACCATGACTATCAGCTCGATATCCGTCCAAGTCTGGCGTTCATGCAGGCCAACCGCTCTTCGGCGGTCCCCGCCGTGGTGTTTCTGGGTGGTTTGCTCAGTGTATTGCTCAGTGCCTTGCTGTTCAGTCTGTTCAGCCAGCGTCAGCGCGCCCTGACCCTGGTCGAACAGCGCACTGGCGAGCTGCGCATCAGTGAGCAGTCGCTGCGTGATACCCACAATCAGTTGCGCAGTGTGCTGGATGCGGCGACTCAGGTCGCGATCGTCGCTACCAACCTGCGTGGTGTGATCAGCACGTTCAATGCTGGCGCCGAACGCATGCTGGGCTACAGCAGTGCCGAAGCGGTCGGCAGCCTGACCCTTGAGGCACTGATCTCGCCCCAGGAACTGCACCAGCGGGCCCGGGACTTGAGCCAGCGTTATGGCCGCGAAATCACCCCGGCCCAGGCAATGTTCGCGCAAACCGTGCAGGAAGGAGGCAAAGAGGCGGGTGAGTGGACGTTGCAGCGTAAAGACGGCAGCCATCTGCTGGCCAACATGCTGGTGACGGCAGTGCTCGATGAACACGGCCTGTGGGTCGGTCACCTGGCGATCTGCATCGATGTCACTGAGCGCAAGCGCGTGCATGAAGCCCTGGCGGCCCGTGACCGTTTGCTGGACAAGCTCAGTGCCGAAGTGCCTGGTGGCATTTATCAGTTCCGTCTGCGTTTGGATGGCAGCTCATGTTTCACCTATGCCAGTGAAGGCTTGCGTGACATCTACGAGATTGAGCTTGAGCTGCTGCGCCAGGATGCTACGGCGGTATTTGAGCGCATCCACCCGGATGACCTGTTGCGTGTGCGCACTTCAATCCGCCATTCAGCCGATCACCTGACACCTTGGCGTGAAGAGTATCGCGTGTTGTTGCCGCTGGCAGGTCAGCGCTGGGTGCGGGGCGAGGCGACCCCTGAGCCGGAGGAGGACGGCAGTACGCTGTGGCACGGCTATCTGACCGATATCTCCGATCTGAAACGGGTTGAAGAAGAGCTGCGCGCGCTGTCGGTGACCGACTCGCTGACCGGTATCCATAACCGGCGCTATTTCCAGGAGCGTTTGAAGGTCGAGCTTGAGCGCGCTCAGCGCGACAATCAGGACCTGGCGATCATCATGCTGGATATCGATCACTTCAAACGCATCAACGACCAGTTTGGTCATGCGGTGGGTGATCATGTGTTGCGCAGCCTGTGCCAGCGCATCAGTCAGCGTCTGCGGCGCACCGATGTGTTCTGTCGTCTGGGTGGAGAGGAGTTCATGGTCTTGTGCCCGGGCAGTAACGCCGAGCAGGCGCACTCGCTGGCCCTGGAGTTGTGGCAGGGGGTGCGCAGTGTCGTCGTCGAGGGTGTTGGGCAGGTCACTGCCAGTTTTGGCGTGGCCGGCTGGCGCCCGGGGGAGGGCGCCGATGCCTTGTTGCTACGCGCCGACTCCGGCGTCTATGCGGCCAAACAAGCTGGCCGCGACCGGGTCGAGACAGAACTTTCCTGAATGCTCAGGGCTGTACAGAGGCCGTGCTGTTGACCAGTTTCGGCTGGCGATAGAGGTCCAGCAGCACCTGGTCGAGCACCGCTGAAGCACCCCAGGGTTTTGGATCGTTGAGGATCGCCGCCACCGCCCAGGTGTTGCCGTTGCTGTCGCGGCTGTAGCCGGCAATCGCGCGTACGGTATTCAGGGTGCCGGTCTTGATATGGGCCTCGCCGGTCATCGCTGTGCGCTTGAGGCGCTTGCGCATGGTGCCATCCATGCCTACCAGCGGCATGGAGCTGATGAATTCGGCAGCGTAGGGGCTTTTCCAGGCAGCTTGCAGCAGGGCCGCCATTTCCCGGGTGCTGACCCGTTCGGCGCGAGACAACCCGGAGCCGTTCTCCATGATCAGGTGCGGTGCAGTGATGCCCTTTTTCGCCAGCCACTGGCGTACCACCCGCTGTGCTGCACGGGCGTCGTCGCCATCGGCATCGGTGCGGAACTGCGCGCCCAGGCTCAGGAACAGCTGCTGGGCCATGGTGTTGTTACTGTATTTGTTGATGTCGCGAATGATCTCGACCAGGTCAGGCGAGAAGGCGCGTGCCAGCAGGCGGGCACTTTTTGGCACGCTGTCGATCCGGTCGCGGCCCTGGATGGTGCCACCCAGTTCATTCCAGATGGCCCGTACCGCACCGGCGGCATAGGTCGGGTGGTCGAGCAGCGACAGGTAGGTCTGCGAGTTGCAGCCGTCAGCCAACTGGCCGCTGACCACGACGGTGACGCCGTCTGCCTGGGTGACCGGGTTGTAGCGCACATCGCCGCTGCATTGTTTGCTGTTGACCGCCTTGACCTGGTTGTCGATACGGATGCTGGCAATCGGTGGCTCGACCGATACCAGCACCTTGCCACCGTCGTTGCGGGCGACAAAACGCAGGGCCTTGAGGTTGATCAGCAAGGAGTCGGGTTTGACCAGGAACGGCTTGTTTTCGTCGCCGCCGTCATCATTGAACTGGGGCAGCACGGGTTGCACGAAGTGGCTGCGGTCGAGCACCAGGTCGCCGCTGATGGTTTGCACCCCGTTGGCGCGCAGGTCGCGCATCAACAGCCAGAGCTTTTCCATGTTCAGTTTCGGGTCACCGCCGCCCTTGAGGTAGAGGTTGCCCTGCAGGGTGCCGTTACGCAGCGGGCCGTCGCTGTAGAACTCGGTCTTCCACTGGTGAGTCGGGCCGAGCAGCTCCAGGGCCGCATAGGTGGTGACCAGCTTCATGGTCGAGGCCGGGTTGACCGAGATGTCGGCATTGAACACGGTTGGCGTGCCAGGGCCGTTGAGCGGCAGCATCACCAGCGACAGGGCCGAGTCCTGCAATTTATTGGTTTTCAGCGCTTGCTGCACCTTGGCGGGCAGCGTGGTGTTGACGGCCGCGGCCTGGGAAGGCAAGGCAACGGGCAGGAGCAGGCCGGCAAGCAGAAGAGGGCGTAGAGATCTGATCATGTGCAATAAAACCCTGCAAGCGAGGGGTGAAAAAAACGGAGCAAGGAAAGGTGAAGGCCCCGGAGTGAAAAATATAGCGCGCATTATGCCCCAAGGCGCAGGGAGATGGGGCAGTGCGACAGGGTGGCTTGTCGGCTTTTATTCCGGCAGCCTCGCGGCGAAACTGGTAAAGTGCGCCGCGTTATTACTCAAGAGGATTGTTTCATGGCCACTAACCGTTCCCGCCGTCTGCGCAAAAAACTCTGCGTGGATGAATTCCAGGAGCTGGGTTTTGAACTGAACCTGGAGTTCAAGGAAGACCTGACCGACGAAGCCGTTGATGCCTTCCTCGATGCCTTCCTGGCAGACGCTATGGATGCCAACGGTCTGGACTATGTTGGCGGCGACGACTTCGGTCTGGTTTGCAAAGCAGATCGCGGCTCGGTCACTGAAGAGCAACGCGCTGCCGTTGAAAGCTGGCTCAAAGGCCGCAACGAGCTGACCAAGATCGAAGTCAGCCCGCTGCTGGACGCCTGGTATCCGGAAAACCCGATCAATCCGGTTGCCTGATGCCTGAAGAAACGGCGGCCCCAGTGGCCGCCGTTTTATTTTCAGCTCACCTTTGCCGTCGCACTGGCTGAGCCCCCTGGGTGCAAGTGCCGTTCAAGTGCCTGTTCCACCTCTGCCATGGCTGCCGCCAGCTGTTGCTGGTGAAGCTCGAGCGTGGGTACCGGCGCATTCGCCTGGCAGTCTGATTCCAGTTGTTCGCAGGCATCGATCAAGGCGTTGGCCTGAATGATCCGCGCGGCACCGAGAATACGATGCGCTTCGTCCTTCAACCGATCGGGTTGCCGTTCAGGGTCAAGCTCCGCCAGCGCTATCCGGTCCTTGCTAAAACTCTGTTGAAGCTGTTTCAGCAATGCTTGCAGGTCGACCGCGCTGTTGCCCACCACGGGCTCCAGGCCTTGCAGGTCGAACAGGGCAGAGTGGGCGGCACCGGCGCGTTGGGGGAGAGGTTGGATCCTCGCCAGGCGCTGGCCCAGCGCCTTGAGGCTGATCGGCTTGAGCAGGCAGTCATCCATGCCGGCTTGCTGGCATTGCCTGCGGACTTCCGGTTGCGCATTAGCGGTGTAACCGAGCAGGGTGCAGCGGGGCCATTGTCGTGCGTTTTCGTCAGCGCGTATTGCCTGGGCAAGTTGGTAACCATCGATGTCTGGCATGTTGCAGTCGATGATCAGCACATCGAATGCCTCCCGCCGCCATATCTCCAGAGCCTCCAGGCCGTTATCGACACTGCGGTGCTGCAACCCCAGGTAGTTCAGTTGCTGGGTCAGTAGCAGCAGATTGGCCGGATGGTCATCGACCACCAGTACCTTCAGGGCGGCAACGGACAGGCAGGGTTCGGCAATCACGGCAGGCCCGCCGGGCTGGCTGGCCATCAGCGTCACCGGCATGCTGACCTGCACACGGGTACCCTGGCCAAACACACTGTGCAGGGTCAGGTTGCCGCCCATCAGGTGGCACAGGTCGCGACTGATCGACAGACCCAGGCCTGTACCGCTACGCGCCAGCTTGCTATCGGGGTTGGCTTGGGCGAAGGGCAGGAACAGGCGTTGCTGGTCCTCATCGCGAATGCCGATACCGGTGTCCTGTACGCTCAGTTCAAGCCTGGCAAGATCCGGCTCGGGGCCAGGCTCCAGGGCTAGTTCGATGATGACCTGGCCCTGCTCGGTGAACTTGATTGCATTGCTGACCATATTCGAAAGGATCTGCTTCATCCGTAGCGGGTCCAGGTGAACATCGACATGCGCGCTGGGTGTGATACGGATCATCAGGCGCAGGTTTTTCTGGCGCGCCAGGCCATCGAACACGCGTCCGACAGACTCCACCAGCGCCCTCAGGCCGACCCGTTCCGGCGCCAGAGCAAGGTGCCCGGACTCGATGCGGGCGATGTCGAGTATGTCGCCGATCAGGGCCAGCAAGTCGTTGGCCGAACTGTAGGCCACTTCGACTGCCGGTCGATCCAGCTGCCCCTGGTCGGCTTTTTCCAGGGCTAGCTCGAGCATGCCAAGGATGGCGTTCATCGGGGTACGGATTTCATGACTGATGGTTGCCAGAAAGGTGCTCTTGGCGCGATTGGCATCATCGGCCTGCTGCTTGGCCTGGCTCAGGTCCTGGATCAACTGGCGTCGTTCACTGATATCGATCCAGCCGCCGATGATGCCCTGGACCTCACCGAGCGAGTCCCGGTAAGGCAGGATCCAGTGGTAAATGGTCATTGTCCTGTCATTGATCAGCAGCGGACGATCAATGATCAGTGGCACGCCCTCGCGCATCACTTGCTGGTAGTCGGCCTGAATCTGGCTGGCATAGCAGCTATCGCCCAGCGCGCCATCATCCAGGCGTTTGCCTAGCACTTCATCAAGCTGTAACTGAACGGCCTCCAGGTAGCTGTCGTTGCAACTTTGCAGCAGTCCTTCACGGTCACGTACATACATGGGGTGAGGCGTGCCGTTGAGCAGCGTGCGCATGAATTCGAGCTGATCGCCCAAGGCGCGCTCTGCGGCTTCGCGTTGTTTGATCTGGCGGCGCATCCACGCATTCCAGGCCAATGACAGCAGCAGGAGCACGCTGGTGCCCAACACGATTTGCAGGACCAGTTGGTGGTACTTGCTCCAGTAGGCATCGGTTTCGGTGCTGTAGCCACGCCAACGGCTGTTGATAACGCCCAGCTCTTCCGGCGCGATACTCAGCAGTGCCTTGTTCAGAATCGAAGCCAGCTCCTGGGAATGCCTGGCGGTCGCCATCGAAAAGGTCGCCGGCTCGGCGCCAACGGAAGCCCGAATGACCAGCCCATGCTGGGTCGCCAGGCTGAAGTTGGCGTTGATCAGCGCCATGATGGCAGCGTCGACATGGCCGCTGGCCAGTAAGGATGTGGAGTGAGCGGCGCTTTCGGTCTCCACCAGCTGTATGCCGGCTGCTCGTGCACGCAGCCTGTCGAGCAGAGGGCTGTCGCGGGTCAGGGCCACGCGGCGAGCTGAAAGCTGTTCCAGCGAGGAGGGTTGGTCCGCTCCTGTGCGGGTCACCAGCACGTAGGAGTTTTCCAGGTAGGGGCGGCTGATATGCAAGGTGCTTTCCCGCTGCTTGCTCGGCGAGATGGCGGCAATTACATCGGCCTGGTTGTGGTTCACACGATCGATCATGTCACTGATGCCGCTGGCGCGCTGCACTTCGAAGCGCAAACCGGTGCGCAAACGGATCAGCTCAAGCAAGTCGGCGGCAATTCCGCGAAAGTTGCCGGTGTTATCGAAAAATGTCAGTGGTGCAGCGGTTTCGTTGACCACTACACGGACCACCGGGTGCTTGCTCAGCCAGTGCTCTTCGCGTTGCGAGAGTTGCAGTTTGCGATCAGTCAGCAGCAGGTCGCTGCCCGCGCTCCAGCGTTTGAAAATGTCTTTACGGGTAGTGCTTGAGAGGTTGTCGAGGGTGGCGTTGATCAACTGCAGCAGGGTGAGGTTGCTTTGCTGTACGGCAAAGCTGAAGCCGACCGGTTCGTGTTTGCTGAAATTGGCCATCTTGACGTTCTGCAGATGGCCCTGATTGATCATGTAATGGGTGGAAATGGTATCGCCGAGAAACACGTCGGCCTGATCGAAGGCGACGGCATTGAGGGCATTCAGATAGGAGGGGTAGGTCTGAATCGTTGCCTTCGGGTAATTGGCCCGTACCTCTGCAAGCGGCAAGTAGTGATAGACCATGCTCAGGCGCAGGCCAGCCAGACCGGTATCAAGCGGGCGGCTTTCGTTTTCGCGGGTCACCAGCACCGGTTGATCGATGGCGTAGGGTCTGGAAAGCACCACTCCCGGTGTAGAGGCTTCGAAGCCATTGGCACTGCCGAGCAGGTCTATCTGCCCCAGAGTCAGGGCCTTTACCGCTTCCTGGCGGTTGGCAAAGCGTCGGACCTGAATAGGCAATCGCAGCGTGTTTTGCAGTATTCCGGCAATGTCAGCCGTCAGGCCTTCGTAGTCGCGACCGCTGGCGGTCATGTCGAAGGGCGGATAGTCCGGTGCCGAAGTACCCAGCAGCAATTGCTTTTTGCCTGCGATCCAGCGTCGTTGCGCCGAACTCAGCGGGAGGTCCACGCTCACCGGTTGCGAGCGGCTTAGCAACCGGTGCTGGCTGGCCTGTACGTCGTCGGCATATGCCGTAGGTAGCAGGTACAGGCAGGCCAGGAGGCTGCACAGGCAACAATAGAGGGTGCGGCTAGGCATGGCCTGATTCAAACCAGAGCATTGCGTTTGGCCAATTCAATGAGTTCGACCAAGGACTTGGCTTTGAGCTTTTGCATCAGGCGCTTTTTATAAGTGCTGACAGTTTTGTTGCTGAGGAACATCCCCTGGGCAATTTCCTTGTTGCTTCTGCCTTGGGCGAAGAGTTGCAGTACCATCAATTCCCGGTCATTGACTTGCTTGAACAGTTCCAGTTCACAGTGTTCGTTGTCGTGAGGGCGCAAGTTACTGATCGCCTGGCTGGGGAAGTAGTTGTAACCCGACAACACTGCTTTGATCGCGCTGAGCAACTCGCTCAGGTCTTCCTGTTTGCATACATAGCCGGCGGCGCCGGAGTGCATGCAGCGTACGGCAAACAACGCCGGCGACTGTGCGGTGAGCACCAGGATTTTCAGGGGGATGGCCATGCTATGAAAGCGTGACAACACTTCCAGGCCATCGAGTCTGGGAATGCTGATGTCGAGGATAATCAGGTCGGGTAGGCATTCGCGGACCATCTGCATGGCGTCCACGCCGTTGTCCGACTCTCCGACCACGCAATAGCCTTCATTCTCCAGGAGCATGCGTACAGCCAGGCGGATGACTGGGTGATCGTCGATGATAAATACAGATTGCATGGTGAACTTATCCAGGAAAGGTGTCGATTAAGCTGGCACCTTAACGCAGATAGAACAGGGCGCACACGAACAGAAAGGGAGCTAAGTGCTATATAGGAAATATCCGACTCTAAATGCAGGTATGGACTACAAGTGTTGTTTCATGCTGTTGCTTCAGGTGTGGGTGTTGGTAACTTAATGTTTCTGTTTATTTGGTTTGTTTAAACTATTTTCGACATGTAGTCCTTGTCCTGCACTGATATGTATTAACAGGTGGCCAGGTGTGAGTCCGACATCGCTCCTCACACCTGGCGGGCGTGTAATACGCTTACACCGGGCTTGAACGTCCCGTCATCTCCCGTGCCATTTCACTGGCGTAGCTGTCGGTCATCCCGGCAATGAAATCGATCATGCGCAGGAACGATGTATACAGTGGTGCATCGGGATTGGGGGCGCTATTGCCGAGCAGGTCGAGGATGCGTCGGCTCTTGAACGATGGCGTGCGCCCACCGTGTTGTTCAAGCGCCGCGCCGCAGAACGAGTTGAGCAGTATTTCGAGGGTGGTGTAGGCGCCGATTTCATGCAGCGTCTTGCGCTTGTCCTGGAAGATCTTCTTGCGTGCCATGTCCTTGGCTTGCAGGACGCAGCGTTTGGCCGGGCCATGCATGTGTTCGACCAGGTCACCCTGCAAACGCCCCGACAGCAAGGCATCCTGTTGTTCGACAAACGCGCGGGCGGCGGCATTGGTCAGGTGTTCGATGGCCTTACCGCGCAGAATCGCCAGCTTGCGCCGACGTGAATCGCCGGGGCCCAGCTGGCGGTAGGTTTCCGGCAGATCGTCACCCACCAGGTTCAACAGCAGCGATTCCACTTCCGGGTAGTCGAGCAGTTCCATTTCCAGACCGTCTTCGAGGTCGATCAGGGCGTAGCAGATGTCGTCGGCGGCTTCCATCAGATACACCAAGGGGTGCCGGGCCCAGCGTTGATCTTCAATCTGCGGCAGGCCGAGTTTGCCGGCAATCTGTTCCAGCAATGGCAGTTCGCTCTGATAGCAGCCGAACTTGTGCTTCTTGTAGCCCAGCGCGTCGGCATGGCGGGCGGTCCAGGGGTATTTCAGGTAGGTGCCGAGGGTTGCGTAGGTCAGGCGAGTGCCGCCGTCGAACTGGTGATATTCCAGTTGGGTCAGGACCCGGAAGCCCTGGGCGTTGCCTTCGAAATTGAGAAAGTCGGCACGCTCGGCGTCGGTCATTGCATCGAGCCAGCCGCGCCCGGCTGCCTGCTGGAACCAGTGGCGAATGGCATCTTCACCGGAATGGCCAAAGGGCGGATTGCCGATGTCGTGAGCAAGGCAGGCTGACTGCACGACCATGCCAAGATCGCTGGGCTCGCACCATTCAGGCAACTGGCGACGCAGCGTTTCACCGACACGCATGCCCAGTGAACGGCCGACGCAGCTGACTTCCAGCGAATGGGTCAGGCGTGTGTGAATATGATCGTTGCTGGATACCGGGTGCACTTGGGTCTTGCGCCCCAGGCGGCGGAAGGCACCGGAGAAAATGATCCGGTCATGGTCTTTGTGGAAGGGGCTGCGGCCCAGCTCTTCAGGGCTGTGCAGGGTCTTGCCGAGACGTTCGCGGGTGAGCAGGGTGTGCCAGTCCAAGGCCGGTTCTCCAAAACAGGGGCAGGCGCCTAGCTTCCCGTGTCGGCGCGGCACCTGCAAGTCTATCTGTGGGGACGGGCCCGATACTCAGCGCTTGCTGGCAGCGCCCTGCATGACCAGCTTGAGCAATGGCAGCAGGCTGCTGCCCAGGCGAATCATCCGGCTCAGGCTACCGTTTTTGGCGCCCTTGCCGGTCAGGAATCCCAGCACCACCACCGCAGCGATTCCCCACAGTGGTGCATGCTTGATGCCCAGTCCACCCTGCAGGCTGTCGCCCATGGCGCGCAGACGGGTCAGGGGGTTGAGCAACTGCCCGGACTCATGGCGGATTTCCTGGCGGTGCATCTCCAGGCGCAGGCGCACCAGCGCCTTGCGCAGCTCACGCCGGTTGGTGGTTTTCGGTAACTCAGACAGGCTCATGGCAACAGGCGCTCCCGGTCCTTGGCAAGTTCTTCGAGGGTCGAGCTGAAAGGTGACGATTCATCGTACACCGCAGCTTTCAGGCGCAAGGCACAGAACAGCGCCGCCAAACCGTAGAACACACACAGGCCGATGACGCCGGCCAAGCGGTAACTGTCCCACAGCAGCACCAGTACCAAAGCTGATAGGGCGACCAGCAAGAGCAGGGCAAACACCAGGGCCAGACCGGCAAACAGCAACAGGCTCAGGGTGCGCGCTTTCTGTTCCTGCAGTTCAATACCGAACAACTCGACATGGCCGTGCAACAGGCCGAGTACAGCTGCGCCCAGGCGTTTGCTCGACGCAGCGCTGGTGCCGTTGGATTCACTTTCCATAGTCAACCTCAGCGCCGATTGGCCAGCAGACCAATCAGAAAGCCGACCCCGGCAGCAATGCCGATCGATTGCCAGGGGTTGTTCTGTACGTAGTCTTCGGTCGCGCTCAGGGCTGCCTGGCCGTGCTCGCGGACCGAATCCTGGGTCAGTTGCAGGGTTTCCCGGGCACGCATCAGGCTCTCGTGGATCTGACCGCGTAATTCGTCGGCTTGATCACCGGCCAGAGTGGCGGTGTGTTCCAGCAATTTCTCGGTGTCACGTACCAACGCCTGAAAATCAGCCATCAATATCTCTTGAGCAGTCTTTGCCGATTTGCTGGTCATGGGGCTCTCCCTAAGGGTTGTGGCTATTTCGAGTCGCGAGCGCTGGCGAAGGTTCAGTGAAAATGCTGGTACAGGTTTTGCTGTTCCAGGGTGCGCTCAGGTCCGGCGCCTGCGCCAAGTTCGCACACGGAAGGCAGCCGGGCCTGTAAACCTTAACCCAATCCACGACAAACCCAAGGAAAAACTCCAGATACCAGCAGGATCGGCCAGGGAGGTGGCGCTCGGATGATCCAGGCTGGTGCAAAAAGGAGTCACTCCGCGCTGTCTTGGTGCTTTCGAAAGGCCTGCCGATTCCATGGAAAACCTGCAAAGTGCGGTGGACACTCTGATCCACGGCTCCAACACACTCTTCATTCTGCTGGGCGCCGTGATGGTGCTGGCCATGCACGCCGGGTTTGCCTTTCTGGAAGTGGGTACCGTGCGTCACAAGAACCAGGTCAACGCGCTGTCGAAGATTCTCAGTGACTTTGCTGTATCTACCCTGGCGTACTTCTTCGTTGGTTACTGGATTTCCTATGGCGTGAATTTCCTGCAGCCTGCGGCGGTGCTCAGTCATGAGCATGGTTATAGCCTGGTGAAATTCTTTTTCCTGCTGACCTTTGCCGCGGCGATTCCGGCAATCATTTCCGGCGGTATCGCCGAGCGGGCGCGCTTTGCTCCGCAGATGTGCGCTACGGCGCTGATTGTCGCTTTGGTCTATCCCTTCTTCGAAGGCATCGTCTGGAATGGCAATCTGGGCTTGCAGGCCTGGTTGCAGGCCCAGTTTGGCGCCAGCTTCCATGACTTTGCCGGCTCTGTGGTGGTGCATGCCATGGGCGGTTGGCTGGCCTTGACGGCAGTGCTGTTGCTCGGCCCGCGCAACGGGCGTTACCGCGATGGCAAGCTGGTGGCGTTCGCCCCTTCGAACATTCCCTTTCTGGCGCTGGGTTCGTGGATCCTGATTGTCGGCTGGTTTGGCTTCAACGTCATGAGCGCGCAGACCCTGCAAGGGGTCAGTGGCCTGGTCGCGGTCAACTCGTTGATGGCTATGGTCGGTGGCACGGTGGCGGCTTTGCTGGTCGGGCGCAATGACCCGGGCTTTTTGCACAACGGTCCGTTGGCTGGATTGGTCGCGGTGTGCGCGGGCTCTGACCTGATGCACCCGGTTGGGGCGTTGGTCACGGGTGCAATTGCCGGGGCGTTGTTTGTGTGGTGCTTTATTGCGGCGCAGAACACCTGGAAAATCGACGATGTGCTGGGCGTCTGGCCGCTGCACGGATTGTGCGGTGTGTGGGGTGGCATCGCCTGTGGAATTTTCGGTCAGACAGCGTTCGGTGGCCTGGGTGGCGTGAGCCTGATCAGCCAGTTGATCGGCAGCCTGGCCGGGGTGCTGGTGGCGCTGGTGGGCGGCTTTGCCGTGTATGGCGTGATCAAACTGTTGCTCGGCCTGCGCCTGAGCCAGGAGCAGGAGTATTACGGCGCCGACCTGTCGATCCACAAGATCGGCGCCACCAGCCAGGATTGATCAGCGCCCGGCGACCAGCCGCGCCTCGCAGGCTGCCAGGGCCGGTAGCGGGCCGCTGAGCAGCACTGCGTCGCCGGCATGCAGGCACGTGTCGGCGCTCATCGCCAGCTCTTCGCCATTGCGTTGTACCGCCTGCAGCTCGACACCGAACTGCTCCAGATCCAGTTCGGTCAGCGGACGCCCGCAGGCGTAGGCCTCGGCGCCAAGGTTGACCGCATGCATCATCGCTTTGGGCAGGCCTTCGCTGTCGACCGGGCTGGTCTGGGCGCCTTGATAGAACGCCTGGAGCATGCGGTAGCGGGTCTGGCGTACTTCGTCGATGCGTGCTTGTACGTGCTCCATGGGCAGGCCAAGCATGACCAGTGCATGGGAGGCGAGCATCAGACTCGATTCGAGCAGCTCAGGTACAACGGCGGTGGCACCTGCCGTACGCAGCTCTTCACGCTGGCTGTCATCACGGGTACGCACCAGGATCTGTATCTGGGCGTGACGTTCACGAGCCGCTTTGAGCACGCTCATGGCAATGTCGGTTTTATCCACGGCAATCACCAGCAGGCGTGCGCGCTCAAGGCCGATGGCGCTGAGCAGTTCGCCGCGCCGTGAGTCGCCGTAGTGCACGCTGCTTTCGCCAGCCGCAGCTTCCTGAACCCTTACCGGATCGTCATCCAGGGCAATGAAGGGGATGTTTTCACGGCGCAGGAAGCGCCCGATCGATTGCCCGACCCGGCCATAGCCGCAGATCAGCACGTGACCGCTCATTGAGGCGCTTTGCGCCTCGATGGCCTCCAGCTGGACTTCCTCGTTGGGCTTGCGGTGCAGGTGGGCGGCGATGGTAGGGGCGGCACGCAGTAGCAACGGTGTGACCAGCATTGAACAGAAGGTCGCGGCCAGCAACAGATTGCCCATAGCTTCGGGCAGTAGATCGGTTTGCTGCATCTGTGCCATCAGGGCGAAACAGAATTCACCGCCTTGGGCCAAGGCCAGGCCGCTGCGCCACGCAGTTTCGGCATCGCTGCCACGCACCCGGACCAGTGCTGCGACTACGCAGCCTTTGACCAGCAACAGGCCCAAGGTCAGGGCGAGGATTTCCAGGCCATGGGTGGCGAACAGTTGCAGGTCGATCAGCATGCCGATACTGACGAAAAACAATCCCAGAAGAATGTCGCGGAAAGGGCGGATATCCGCTTCGATCTGGTGGCGATAGTTGCTCTCACCCAACAACATGCCGGCCAGGAATGCGCCCAGTGCCGGCGACAAACCGAGCAAGTGAGTCAACCAGGCGGTCAGCAGGACGATGACCAGTGCCAGCAACACGAACAGTTCCGCTGAGTGGGAGCTGGCCACTTCGTGAAACAGACGCGGCAGCAGCCAGCGGCTGGCTAGCAACAGACCGACGAAGAGGATCACGGTTTTGCCCAGGGTCAGCGGCAGGGCCCAGTACCAGGCCTGGCCACCGTCACCGGCAAACACCGGAACCAGGGTCAGCAGCAAGACCGCTATCACATCCTGGAACAGCAATACGCCGATAGCGTTCTGACCATGGCTGCTGAAGATCTCACCGAGACTGGTCAGTTCTTTACTGACGATAGCGGTGGATGACAACGCCAGACCTGCACCCAACAATAACGCCGTGTTTGCGGGCATGCCCATCAGGGCCAGCAGCCCGGCCAGCAGTATCGACGAGCAGATGACCTGCAGGCTACCCAGGCCAAACACCACTTTGCGCAGGGCGAGCATTTTCGACAGGGAAAACTCCAGGCCCAGCGAGAACAGCAGGAATACCACGCCCATTTCGGCAAGGTCGGGCAGTTCTTCGCTTTCATTGACCCAGTTCAGCGCCGTGGGGCCGACAAACAGGCCAACACACAAATAGCCCAGGACAGGCGGCAGCTTCAGGCGCCTGAAGAAGGCAATGACGACTAGCGATGAGGCCAGGATGATCAACAGGTTGGCGAACACAACACACTCCATGTAAGAAAGCAGCAAAAAACCATTAAGCATGAACCATAGCTGCTGGTCGGACGCTGATCAGGATCAGTCGTCCGTCACTGAACAGACGCCAGAGCCCCGCGCTCGACGGCCCCCGACTGCAGACCTAGAATAATGATCCCTTCCTTCTTTTGCCGGTACCCGTAAATGCCTCCTGAATGCCAATTGTTCGGCACCCTGGGTTGCCACCTGTGTGAAGTGGCCGAAGCCTTGTTGATGCCTTTTGTCGAGCATGGCCTGCTGGTTGAGCTGGTGGATATTGCCGATGACGAGTCGCAGCTGGCCCGTTATGCATTATTGATCCCGGTGCTGCGTCGATGCGATACAGGCGCCGAGCTGAACTGGCCGTTCGATGCCGAGCAAGTGGTGGCCTTCCTGCGTTGAAATAAGCGCTTCGGCGGAGATATTTCCTGCCGTGCACGGCAGGGCGGGGGTGTGGACAATCCTTGGGTGTTTTTACTCATACCAAGGAGCGGACCATGTACCTGAGCGAACACTTCACGCTGGCCGAAATGACGGTGTCGGAGACCGCCGCGCGTCTGGGTATCGACAACACCCCGGATGCCCAGACGCTCGTCAACCTGCGCAGGCTGTGCACTTTTCTGGAACAGATACGCCAGTTGGTCGATAAACCGGTGTTGGTCAGCAGCGGTTATCGCTGCCTTCAATTGAACGAGATCATTGGCGGTTCGCTTCAGAGCGCTCATACCGACGGTCTGGCGGCAGACATCAATGTGCCCGGGCTGACCCCTCGGAAGCTGGCACGCGGTGTGGCAGACAGCCCGTTGATGTTCGATCAACTGATTCTCGAGTTCGACCAGTGGGTGCATGTGGGGCTCTCCCTGGCGCCTGAACGCCGGCAATTGCTGACCATTCGCAAGGGTACTGGCTACCTTCCCGGGTTGGTCTGAACGCTGTCTGATTGACGCGTCCAATAACTCTGAATATGCTGTATATAAATACAGTGTTGAGGTGGCGTTTGCCTCGAGGATCCAAACCATGGTCAATGTCGAACAACTGAAATACACCGTCAATCGTATGCCCACCGCCATGGTGAGCGAGGCGGTGCTCGAGTTGCGCCTGGATGGCCTGGTGCTGGAAGGCAAGACGCCTTTCAACAAACTGCACTTCAACACCTGCTTCGCTGAAATCGAAGCATTGTTCCAGCGTGCCGGCTATCACCGTCCGCTGGATGTGGTCGGTTACCAGGGCTTGTTGTATGCCCTCTACGACCCTGGTCGCTGGGAGGCGGTTGACGTGTTGCGCTGGCTCAAGGAGTTCATCGAGGCTGCCGCAACCCGGACTGGCTGAGGCGCCAGGCTTGCGGGATAATGCGCGGTCTACCAGTCACGAGCGTTCCCATGGCCACTGCCCCTTTTGACCCGGCCCAGCATCAAGCCAGTACGGTCTGTCTGCCACCTGGCAACTGGGCGACCGTGCTCGATTGCCTGAGCGAGCATTTCAAGGCGATCGGGCGTGAGCAGTGGCTTGACCGGATCGTCCGCGGCCGGGTACTGGATGCCCAGGGTGAACCGATCAGTGCGGCGCTGGCTTATAAGCAGGGGCTGCGCATCCACTATTTTCGCGAAGTACCCAACGAGAAACCGATCCCGTTCGAAGAGCAGATCCTGCACGTCGACGAGCATCTGGTGGTGGCCGACAAACCGCATTTCCTGCCGGTCACGCCTACCGGCGAATATGTCGAACATACCTTGTTGCGGCGGCTGATTCGCCGCCTGGACAATCCCAACCTGGTGCCTTTGCATCGTATTGATCGGCATACCGCCGGGCTGGTGATGTTTTCCGCCAACCCCCAGAGCCGATCAGCCTATCAGTCGCTGTTCCCCAACCGTCAGATCGACAAGCGCTACCAGGCGATTGCCCAGGCCTTGCCGCAACTTGAGTTTCCATTGACGCACAAGAGCCGCATGGTCAGTGGCGAGCCGTTCTTCCGTATGCAGGAGGTCGAAGGGCAGAGCAATAGCGAGACCCTGGCCGAGGTGCTGGAGAAGCACGGCGAACTCTGGCGTTATGGCCTGTCGCCGATCACTGGCAAGACGCACCAGTTGCGTGTGCACATGACAGCGCTGGGCGCGAGTATCTGCAACGATCCTTTTTATCCTCAGGTGCTGCAGGACCAGGATGACTACAGCAAACCGCTGAAGTTATTGGCGCAGAGCTTGCGCTTCAAGGATCCACTGAGCGGTGAAGAGCGGTTTTTCGAAAGCCGGCTGACGCTCGACTGGTAAGGCGGGAATCGGCGCACCCGCAAGCGGATGCGCCGTTTTTTCAGCGGTTGAAACGCTCGACCAACGAGTACTGAGTGGTCGCGGTGCGCGTCAGTTCTTCACTGAGCAAGGCCGAATGCTGGGCTTGCTCGGACGTTTGGTCAGCCAGCTCGGCGATAGTGCTGATGTTGCGGCTGATCTCGTCGGCCACAGCAGTCTGTTCTTCGGTGGCAGCGGCGATCTGGGTGGCCATGTCGGTAATGTTGGCCACCGCTTCGCTGATACCGACCAGTGCCTGGTCGGCTTCCATTACCCGCGCCACACCTTCTTCGGCCTGGCGATGACCCGATTCCATCGTCTGCACGGCATTGCTGGCGGTTTGCTGCAGCTTGGCAATCAGGCCGTGAATCTGCCCGGTCGATTCGCTGGTGCGTTGGGCCAGTTGGCGAACTTCATCGGCCACCACGGCAAAGCCGCGACCCATCTCGCCAGCTCGCGCGGCTTCAATCGCAGCGTTGAGCGCCAGCAGGTTGGTCTGGTCAGCAATGCCTTTGATCACATCGACCACGCCGCCGATTTCATCGCTGTCGCGCGCCAACTGGGTGACGGTCAGGCCGGTTTCACCAACCGCCGCCGACAGACGCTGGATGGCTTCGCGGGTTTCACCGGCGATGTCACGGCCACGACCGGTCAGCCGATTGGCTTCCTGGGTGGCGTCGGCGGTGCGCTGCACGTGGTTGGCCACTTCCTGGGTGGTGGCGGCCATCTGGTTGACTGCGGCGGCGACCTGTTCGGTCTCGACCCGTTGACGCTCCAGGCCCGAAGAGCTGTTGTGGGCCAGGGTATCGGACTGACGGGCCTGTTCGTTGAGGTGTTCTGCCGTGTCCTGCAGGCGGGTCAGGCAGGTCTTCATCCGCGCATCCTGACTGAGCATGGCCATTTCCAGGCGTGCCTGGACACCGCGGCTGTCAGTGTACATTTGCGCGATCAACGGATCGGAGGTGGACTGCTCGGCCAGGCGCAGCAGGCGCTTGAGGCCGCGCTGCTGCCAGCTCAGGCCCAGCAGGCCAAGTGGCACCGACAGGGCGGCGGCCAAGGCGAAGCCCCAGGAGTGGCCCAGCCAGTTACCGATCAGGAAGCCGACCTGGCTGACCAGGATGAACGGCAGCCAGTCTTGCACCACGGGCAGCCACTTGTCGCGACGCGGGATCGCCGGCTTGCCCTGATTGATGCGCTGGTACAACGCCTCGGCCCGGCGGACCTGCTCGGCAGTCGGCTTGACCCGCACCGATTCAAAGCCAACCACCTGGTTGTTCTCGAACACCGGGGTGACGTAGGCGTTGACCCAGTAGTGGTCACCGCTCTTGCAACGGTTCTTGACGATGCCCATCCATGGCAAGCCTTGCTTGAGCGTGGCCCACATGTGCGCGAACACCGCAGGCGGGACATCGGGATGGCGCACCAGGTTGTGCGGCGCGCGCATCAGCTCTTCGCGGGAAAAACCACTGATCTCGACGAAGGCGTCGTTGCAATAGGTGATGACACCCTTGGTATCGGTGGTCGAGATCAAACGTTGTTGAGCTGGGAAAGTCCGTTCGCGCTGGGTTATTGGCTGGTTATTACGCATTAGCTGTTCAATCCGCAAGGCTTTCGAGGGTTATCGGCAGCGTGGGGGTTTTGTTGAATGATATTTTGCAAAAGTCAGCAAGTGACCGCGTGTTCACGACGGTATCAGCATCGGATAGGTAAAACCGGCGAAATGTGCCAGGTTAAGGCCGAAATGGCAGAGTACTGCGGCGATCAAGCCGCCGTAGCGGTAAGCCAGACCATAGCCGATGCCGGCCAGGGAGGCGAGCAGTACCCAGTGCCAGCCAGCGCCCAGGTGCGCGAGGCCGAACAGGCCGGCGGCGAGGAGCAGGGCCAGGTGCTGATTCTTGAGTAAACGTTGGAGCCCGTCCTGGATGTAGCCCCGAAACAGCAGTTCTTCGGTCAGGCTGACCAGCAGCAGGTTATTCAGCACCCAGAGCCAGGCTTGTTCGGGCCATTTCGGCGCCCAGGCAATCATACCCAGCAACCAGGCACCGCCCAGGCACGCGGCAATCACTGCCGGCAACGTCGTGGCCAGGCTCGGCAGCAGGTGTTTGCCACCCATCGTCAGTACCCAGGGGCAGGCCAGCAGCAGCCACAAGCCGATCAACGGCTTGTCCAGATTCAGGTACATGGAAAAGGGCACGGCGCCTTCGCTGAACACCACCTTGTCGATGACCTTGGCGCCGTGGAAACCGGGCAGCCAGTGCAACGCCAACCCTAAAGCCAGTAGTACGAACAGGGCATGGCCAGACAATTGCTGCCAGCGTGGCGAGCGGTTGACCAGCAAGCCGGCGCACAGCAGGGCAATCAGGCTGGGCAATGCGAGCAGGCCCAGGCTGCCTTTGACGAGGGAGAAGACGTAACCAAAGCCTAACAGGGCCAGTCCGATCCATTGGGAAACAGGCATGCAGATTCCATTATTCGGTGAAAACGTGAGGTCTACGACTCCCCTGACGTAACCCAGGACACGCATGCCTGCAGTATCACCCCCCTGCAACCGGCTCTCACCGCGAGCGTAAAAAGTCGGCAAAGGCCCGGCCACAAAGGGCCGGGCCCGTGCTTCACGCTGCGATCAATTGCCGCAGTACATAGTGCAGGATGCCGCCCGATTTGAAGTATTCCACTTCGTTCAGGGTATCGATCCGGCACAGCACCTCGATGTGCTCCTGACGGCCATCCTGGCGGGTGATTTGCAGGCTCAGGTTCATGTGCGGGTGGATCCGCGCGTTGCTCAAGCCGAGGATATCGATACGTTCGCTGCCATCCAGGTCCAGGCTCTTGCGGGTCTGTCCGGCAGTGAATTGCAGCGGCAATACACCCATGCCCACCAGGTTGGAGCGGTGAATACGCTCGAAGCTTTCTGCCAGCACCGCCTTGATTCCCAACAGGTTGGTGCCTTTGGCCGCCCAGTCGCGGCTGGAGCCGGTGCCGTATTCCTGACCGGCAATCACCACCAGCGGCGTACCGTCAGCCTGGTAGCGCATGGCCGCATCGTAGATCGCCATTTTCTCGCCGCTTGGCACATACAGGGTGTTGCCACCTTCTTCGCCGCCAAGCATTTCGTTGCGGATACGAATGTTGGCAAAGGTGCCGCGCATCATCACTTCATGGTTACCGCGGCGCGAGCCGTAGGAGTTGAAGTCGCGCGGTTCCACGCCTTTATCGCGCAGGTAGCGCCCGGCAGGGCTGTCGGCCTTGATGTTGCCGGCCGGGGAGATGTGGTCGGTGGTCACTGAGTCACCCAGCAAAGCCAATACCCGCGCACCGCGAATGTCCTCGATCGCCGGCAAGGGACCAGTAATGTCATCGAAGAACGGCGGGTGCTGGATGTAGGTGGAATCGTCCTGCCAGACATAGGTGGCCGCCTGTGGTACTGCAATCGCTTGCCATTGAGCGTCGCCGGCGAAGACTTCGGCGTATTCCTTGTGGAACATCGCCGTATCGACACTGGCGACCGCCGCGGCGATTTCCTGCTGGCTTGGCCAGATGTCACGCAGGTACACCGGCTGGCCATCCTTGCCGGTACCCAGGGGTTCGCTGCTCAGGTCCAGGCGCACGCTCCCGGCCAGGGCATAGGCCACCACCAGCGGTGGAGACGCCAGCCAGTTGGTTTTCACCAGCGGGTGCACGCGGCCTTCGAAGTTGCGGTTGCCCGACAGCACCGAGGCAACGGTGAGGTCGGCGCCGGTGATGGCTTTCTCGATGGCATCGTCCAGCGGCCCGGAGTTGCCGATACAGGTGGTGCAGCCATAGCCGACCAGGTCGAAGCCCAGTTCATCCAGATAGGGTGTCAGGCCAGCCGCCTTGTAGTAGTCGGTTACCACCTTGGAGCCTGGGGCCAGTGAACTCTTGACCCAGGGTTTGCGTTTCAGGCCTTTCTCGACGGCTTTTTTCGCTACCAGGCCGGCGGCCATCATCACACTGGGGTTGGAGGTGTTGGTGCAGGAGGTAATCGCGGCGATTACCACCGCGCCGTCGCGCAACACATGCTGCTGGCCTTCGTGTTCATAGCTGACCTCGCCAGCCTGGTCGGCGTTGCCCACGGCGACACCGCCGCCACCTTCACTTTCCAGACGGCCGACGTCTTTGGTGGAGGCGCGCAGCTGCAAGCCGAGAAAGCTGTCGAAGGCCTGGCTGACCTGCGACAGGGCGACCCGGTCCTGAGGGCGTTTGGGCCCGGCTAGGCTGGCTTCGACTTCGTGCATGTCCAGGGCCAGGGTGTCGGTGAACACTGGCTCCTGGCCGGGCAAACGCCATAGGCCCTGTTCCTTGCAATAGGCCTCGACCAGTTTGACCGTGTCTTCGGGGCGGCCAGATAAGCGCAGGTAGTCCAGGGTCACCTGATCGACCGGGAAAAAGCCGCAGGTGGCGCCGTATTCCGGGGCCATGTTGGCGATGGTGGCGCGGTCCGCCAATGGCAGGTCAGCCAGGCCGTCACCGTAGAATTCGACGAACTTGCCGACTACGCCTTTCTTGCGCAGCATCTGCGTGACAGTCAGCACCAGGTCGGTGGCGGTGATGCCTTCGCGCAGCTTGCCGGTCAGCTTGAAGCCGATGACTTCCGGAATCAGCATCGATACCGGCTGACCGAGCATGGCCGCCTCGGCTTCGATACCACCGACGCCCCAGCCGAGTACGCCCAGGCCGTTGATCATGGTGGTGTGCGAGTCGGTGCCGACCAGGGTGTCGGGGAAGGCATAGGTGCGGCCGTCTTCTTCGCGAGTCCAGACGGTGCGGCCCAGGTACTCCAGGTTGACCTGGTGGCAAATGCCGGTGCCCGGTGGCACCACGCTGAAGTTATCGAAGGCATTCTGGCCCCAGCGCAGGAAGGCGTAGCGTTCGCCGTTGCGTTGCATTTCGATGTCGACGTTCTGCTTGAAGGCCTCTTGGCTGGCGTAGCGGTCAACCATCACCGAGTGGTCGATGACCAGGTCCACCGGCGACAGCGGATTGATCCGCTGCGGGTCACCGCCGGCCTTGGCCATGGCGGCGCGCATGGCTGCCAGGTCGACCACGGCGGGAACCCCGGTGAAATCCTGCATCAGCACCCGCGCCGGGCGGTACTGGATCTCGCGGTCGGAGCGGCGCTCCTTGAGCCAGTCGGCCAGGGCACCGAGGTCGGCGCGGGTGACGGTCTTGTCGTCTTCCCAGCGCAGCAGGTTTTCCAGCAGCACCTTCAGCGACATGGGCAGGCGCTGCAGGTCGCCGAGGCTCTTGGCGGCTTCGGTCAGACTGAAGTAGTGATAGGGACGGTTGGCGACCGTCAGGGTCTTGAGGGATTTCAGGCTATCGAGCGAGGGCATTACCAACTCCTTCTGCGTAGGTGTTCGGCGATCTTCCTTGCTGTCGCCGATTCACCGCCTCTATGACGGTCCGCACGGCACGGACCTGGCTGAGCGGTCAGGTTAGACCTGTTTGGCGCACCTGACCAAGTACTGGACCGGCGGGGCATGTCGCCGGTTCCGATCTTGCTTTATCATTCGCGCATTTGCCGGGGCAGTGCATTGCCTCCGGTCAGGGTTGGGGCCAATGGCCGCCAGCCGTCCTGGAGTGAAGATGAATACCCTGTTTATGCATTGCCGGCCCGGCTTCGAAAGTGAAGTCTGTGCCGAAATCGCCGAGCATGCCGCCCGGCTGGACGTCGCCGGCTACGCCAAGGCCAAACCGCAGAGCGCCTGTGCCGAATTCATCTGCAACGATGGCGAAGGCGCCGAGCGCCTGATGCGCGAACTGCGCTTTGCGCAACTGATTTTCCCCCGCCAGTGGGCGCGCGGTAGTTTCATCGAACTGCCAGAAACCGACCGTATCAGTGTGCTGCTCGAGTCCCTGGGTGATTATCCGGTGTTCGGCAGTGTGTGGCTGGAGGTGATGGACACCAATGACGGCAAAGAGCTGTCGACCTTCTGCCGCAAGTTCGAGGTGCCGTTGCGCAAAGCCTTGAACAAGGCCGGGCGCCTGGTTGAGGACTCGAGCAAGCCGCGTCTGCTGCTGACTTTTGTCAGTGGTCGGCGGGTATTTGTCGGCGTTGCCGCTGCGGACAATTCGGCGATGTGGCCGATGGGTATTCCGCGCCTGAAGTTTCCGCGTGAAGCGCCAAGCCGCTCGACCCTCAAGCTGGAGGAAGCCTGGCATCACTTCATTCCCCGAGAGCAGTGGGATGCACGGCTGTCCGATGACATGACCGGCGTTGACCTCGGTGCCGCGCCGGGTGGCTGGACGTACCAGCTGGTCAAGCGTGGCATGCTGGTGACTGCCATCGATAACGGCCCAATGGCCGAGAGCCTGATGGACACTGGCCTGGTTCAGCACCTGATGGCTGACGGCTTTACCTACAAGCCCAAGCAGACGGTGGACTGGATGGTCTGCGATATCGTCGAGAAGCCGGCGCGCAGCGCAGCGTTGCTGGAGACCTGGCTGGGCGAAGGCTTGTGCCGGGAGGCGGTGGTCAACCTCAAGTTGCCGATGAAACAGCGCTATGCCGAAGTGCGCCGCTTGCTGGAGCGGATCGAAGAGGGATTCAAGGCGCGCAAGGTCAAGGTCTCGATTGGCTGCAAGCAGCTGTATCACGACCGCGAAGAGGTGACTTGCCACCTGCGGCGCCTGGATCTGAAACCGCGCTGAGTCTATTTGTAGGAGCGGATTCACCGGGACGCCGGACCGCCGCGATGGACTGCGCAGCAGTCCCATTTATCGGCTGCTCCCATCGCGGATAAATCCGCTACTACGGCCTTTGATTATTGCCCGCACAACGGTGAGGGAGCGACAATAGCTGATTGTTTCCGGAGTTCTACATGACTGATTTCACCCCAGACGCCATCCTCGACGCCACCGGCCTCAACTGCCCGGAGCCGGTGATGATGTTGCACCAGCACGTGCGCGACCTGGCTGCCGGTGGCCTGCTCAAGGTTATCGCCACCGATCCATCGACCCGTCGCGATATCCCCAAGTTCTGCGTGTTCCTCGGCCATGAACTGGTCCAGCAACAGGAAGATGCCGGCACCTACCTGTACTGGATCCGCAAGAAGCTCGACTAAGCGCGCTGCGCCCGGCGAATGTGCTTGCCACTGCTGCGCGCCAGGCGAATCGACAGCATCAAGGCCGCGCAGGTCAAGCCGGCGATCAGGCCTTCCCACAAGCCGTTGGGGCCACTGGCGGGGCCGAAGTAGTCGGTCAGGCCGAGTACGTAACCCACCGGCAGACCGATGCCCCAGTAGGCGAACAGGGTCAGGATCATGGTTACCCGGGTGTCCTGGTAGCCGCGCAGGGCACCCGCCGCGATCACCTGGATGGCGTCGGAGAACTGGTAGAGCGCGGCATACACGATCAGCATCGCGGCAATCTGGATAACCGCCGTGTCCGGGGTGTAGATCGAGGCGATCGCCTCGCGCATCAACAGGATCAGGCTCGCCGAGAAACAGGCGAACACCAGGGCCGCGGCCAGTCCCACCAGCGCGGCAAAGCGTGCCTGGCGCGGTTCGCCGGCACCGATTGCCTGGCCCACACGTACCGTCACCGCCATTCCCAGTGAATACGGAATCATGAACAGCAGCGAACTGATGTTCAGGGCGATCTGGTGGCCGGCCACCACGGTCGGGCCGAGGCTACCGATCAGCAGGGCGATCACCGCGAAGATGCTCGACTCGGCGAACACCGCGATGCCGATTGGCAGGCCAACGCCCATCAGGCGCTTGATGACCGGCCATTGCGGGCGCTCAAAACGTACCAGCACCCGGCTGCTCTGGTAGGCCGGGGCCCAGCGGGTCCAGGCGGCCATGCTGATGGCCATGAACCACATGACGATACCGCTGGCCCAGCCGCAGCCAACGCCGCCCAGGGCGGGCAGGCCGAAGTGCCCGTAGATCAGGATGTAGTTCAGCGGGATGTTCAGCAGCAGGCCCAGGCAGCCAATGACCATGCTCGGACGGGTGCGGCCGAGGCCGTCGCTGTAGCAGCGCAGCACATAGTAGAGGGCAATGCCGGGGAAGCCGAAGGCAATACCTTGCAGGTAGCCCATGCTCGGCTCGACCAGTTGCGGATCGACCTTCATCACCTGCAGGATCGGTTCGGCGCTGATCAACAAGCCACTGGCGATCAGACTGACCGCGACTGCCAGCCACAAGGCCTGGCGCACCAATGGCCCGATTTCGCCGTGCTGACCGGCGCCAAAGCGTTGCGCCACCTTTGGGGTGGTGGCCAGCAGGATGCCGGTCATCAGCAGGAACACCGGAATCCAGATCGAGTTGCCCAAAGCCACCGCCGCCAGGTCGCGCGGGCTGACCCGGCCGGCCATGACCGCATCGACGAAACCCATGGCGGTGGTGGCCAGCTGGGCAATGATGATCGGTGTGGCCAGCAGCAACAGGCTGCGCAGTTCGGCGCGTACGCGCGCGGGGCGGGACAGGGGAGGGGAAAGGGTGTTGCAGGTCTGAGGTGTCACAAGACAGGTGTCCAGAAAGGTGCACAAAGCCGACTAGTCTACGCTTTGACGCATTGGTCAGGAAATCCATCCGGCGCTTTTGTCTGCGGCTGGATTAGCGCCCCTGCATGGGCCTACACTGCGCACCCCCGATAGGAGAGCGCCATGCTGATAGTTGCCGACGAGAATATTCCGCTGCTCGATGCCTTCTTTGCAGGTTTTGGCGAAATCCGCCGCTATCCAGGGCGCGCCATTGACGCCGCCTGCGTGAAGGACGCCGACGTCCTTCTGGTGCGCTCGGTGACCCGTGTCGACCAGGCGTTGCTTGAGGGCAGCAAGGTGCGTTTCGTCGGTACCTGCACCATTGGCACCGATCACCTGGCGCTGGATTATTTCGCCCAGGCCGGTATCCAGTGGTCCAGTGCGCCGGGCTGCAATGCCCGTGGGGTGGTCGACTATGTGCTGGGCAGCTTGCTGACCCTGGCCGAACTCGATGGCGCCGACCTGCCTGGCCGTACCTATGGTGTGGTTGGCGCAGGTGAAGTGGGCGGGCGTCTGGTTGAGGTGTTGCGCGGGCTGGGCTGGAAGGTGCTGGTGTGTGATCCGCCGCGCCAGGCCCGGGAAGGCGGCGATTATGTCAGTCTGGAAACGGTTCTCGCCGAGTGCGATGTGATCAGTCTGCATACCCCGCTGACCCGCCAGGGCGAACACGCCACCTGGCACTTGCTCGACAGCGAGCACCTGGCGGCGCTGCGTCCGGGGACCTGGCTGATCAACGCCAGCCGGGGACCGGTGATCGACAACACTGCACTGCGCGAACTGCTGCTGGCGCGTGAAGACGTGCTGGCAGTGCTGGATGTCTGGGAGGGTGAGCCGCAGGTCGACCTCGAGCTGGCCGACCTCTGCGTGCTGGCCACCCCGCATATCGCTGGCTACAGCCTGGATGGCAAACAGCGTGGCACTGCACAGATCTATCAGGCCTTCTGTGCCTGGCGCGGTGAGCCTGCGTCGGTGCTGCTGGAGGATCTGTTGCCCCAGCCCTGGCTGGCCGAAATCGGCCTGCAGGCTGAAACCGACCCGGCCTGGGCCTTGGCTACCCTGTGCCGTGCGGTGTATGACCCGCGCCGGGATGACGCCGACTTCCGCCGCAGCCTCAGCACTGATGCGCTTGAGCAGAAAGCCGCGTTTGATGCCTTGCGCAAGCACTATCCGCCACGTCGCGAGATTGAGGGATTAATGGTGCGCCTGCACGGGGACGCACCAGACCTGGCACAGATGGTCCGGGCCCTGGGTGGCGTGTTGCTGTAAAACACAGGCAATAAAAACCCGGCGCATGCGCCGGGTTGAAGAATTCGTCTGGTTCAGTCTTTCTTGGCGGGATCTTTGCGGCTTTGCTCCAGCTTTTGGCAGGCCTCCTGGACCATCGCTTCGGTGATGGTGATCTCTTTGCCATCCGGGCCGATGATCGAGCCGCCGACAGGTGTCTGCGGGTTCGGCGCGGTTTTGGGCTGGGTGTTGCCTTGTTGCAAACTCATTTCCTGTCTCCTCATCAGGTTGCAAGCTCAGACTAGAATCGCCTAGTGACCGAGCTATGACAGCTCCTTCGGTTATCACTGTACGACCCTTCCAGTCGACCAGAAAGCCGAGTAAACCTCCAGTGCTGCGTTAGAACGAAACGGTCTAGTGGTCAGCAGGACTAACCTAAACAGCGGTTATTTCCCCGGCGTTCCTTGGCGCAGGACGAGCGGTCAGGTGTACGCTGGGTAAAATCGCTGATTTCTGGTCCCTACATGCTCAATCGCTTTTCCCCTCGCCAACGTCAGGCAATGCGTCTGGGCTGGCGTTTCATTCGCCCGTATCGCAAACAGGTCCTGCTGGCCTTGCTCGCCCTGGTCGTTACTGCCGGCATCACCTTGTCCTTGGGCCAGGGTATCCGCCTGTTGGTCGATCAGGGCTTCATGACCCGTTCGCCGCAGCTACTCAATCAGTCCATCGGCTTTTTCCTGATGCTGGTGCTGGCCTTGGCCATTGGCACATTCAGCCGCTTTTACCTGGTGTCGTGGATCGGCGAACGCTGTGTGGCCGATATCCGCCAGCAGGTGTTTGATCATCTGATTTACCTCCACCCTGGTTTTTTCGAGAGCAATCGCAGTTCAGAGATCCAGTCGCGGCTTACCGCCGACACTACCTTGCTGCAGTCGGTGATCGGCTCATCGTTGTCGATGTTCCTGCGCAATGCGCTGATGGTGCTCGGCGGTATCGTGCTGTTGTTCGTCACCAACCCCAAGCTCACCAGTATCGTGGTGCTGGCGTTACCGCTGGTGCTGGCGCCGATCCTGATTTTCGGGCGACGGGTACGCAGCCTGTCGCGCCAGAGCCAGGACCGGGTGGCCGACGTCGGCAGCTATGTGGCCGAGACCCTCGGGCAGATCAAGACGGTACAGGCCTACAACCACCAGCCCAGCGATCAGCAACGTTTCGGCCACACGGTCGAGGCGGCCTTTGCGGTCGCGCGCAAGCGCATCCTGCAGCGCGCCTGGCTGATCACCCTGGTGATCGTGCTGGTGCTCGGGGCCGTGGGCGTGATGCTCTGGGTCGGTGGCATGGATGTGATTGCCGGGCGCATTTCCGCAGGCGAACTGGCAGCCTTCGTGTTCTATAGCCTGATCGTCGGCAGTGCCTTTGGCACCCTCAGTGAAGTGATTGGCGAACTGCAACGCGCCGCCGGGGCAGCGGAGCGGATTGCCGAGCTGTTGGCCGCACGCAGCGAAATCAGCGCACCGGCACAGGGGCTGGAGCGCTCGGCACCGCGGGTCAGTGGGCGGCTTGAACTTCGCGATGTCCGCTTTGCCTACCCGTCGCGCCCTGAGCCTGCGGCAATCGATGGTTTGAGCCTGATTGTCGAGCCTGGGGAGACGCTGGCGCTGGTCGGGCCTTCGGGGGCGGGTAAATCGACCTTGTTTGACCTGCTGTTGCGCTTCTATGACCCCCAACAAGGGCAAATACGCCTGGACGACCAGGACCTGAAGCGACTCGACCCGCAGGACCTGCGCCGACACTTCGCCCTGGTCGCACAGAATCCGGCACTGTTCTTCGGCACCGTCGAGGAGAACATTCGATACGGCCGGGCCGATGCCAGCGCAGCGCAGGTTGAGGCGGCCGCGCGCAGTGCCCATGCCCATGATTTCATCCTGCAACTGCCCGAGGGCTATCAGACCCACCTGGGCGATGCCGGCCTGGGTTTGTCGGGCGGTCAGCGTCAACGCCTGGCCATTGCCAGGGCCTTGCTGGTGGATGCGCCGATCCTGCTGCTGGACGAGGCCACCAGCGCCCTCGATGCCCAGAGCGAGCACCTGATCCAGCAGGCGCTACCGACCTTGATGAGCGGGCGCACCACCCTGGTGATCGCTCACCGTCTGGCCACGGTGCAGCATGCCGATCGCATCGCGGTGATCGATCAGGGCCGCCTGGTCGCCATCGGCACGCACCGCCAATTGATCGCGCAAAGCCCGTTGTATGCGCGCCTGGCGGCCCTGCAGTTCAACGTCGTGACGGAAATGTGACAGCGTTCCGCGGGCTGTCACATTTCTGTAGCAATCGCCTGAGACTATCTGCTCCAGCTGTTGCGTAATGCTCGAATCAGGCTGCTATCGAACGATGGCAGCTTTTTTTTCGCCTGCGCCGGTTGCCAGTGAACGAGGACAAGGACGTCTTTGCCTGGTCGATGCAATCCAGCGTCGTTTCCTTCCTCCTTGTTCCGAGATTCCTTCCGATGTTGCGTAAATCTCTCAGAGTGCAAATCCTCGCGCTACTTGCTGGCAGCCTGTTGGCGATACTGATGATCGCTCTGGTCTGCTTTCAATTGCTGTCGTCCAGCGTGCGCGGTTATGGGCAATTGATCGACGGGCCATTGCAGGCTTCGCAATTGATTGACGAGGCCAATCTGCAGTTCAAGGTTCAAGTCCAGGAGTGGAAGAACGTGCTGTTGCGCGGCAAACAGCCAGCCGATCTGGATAAGTACTGGCAGCAATTCCTGGCCCGTGAGCAGCAGGTGCAGGGCATTCTCGACCAGTTGATCCAGAGCAGCGACGCTACGCTCAAGGCCCGCGCCGAGCAGCTCAAGGAAAGCCATCGCCAGTTGGGCCAGGCGTATGCGCAAGGGCGTCAGGCGTTCCTTGCCGCAGGGGCTGACCCGACCGCCGGCGACCAGGCGGTCAAGGGCGTGGATCGTGCGACCAGTGAGCAGATGAGCGAACTGGTCAGCCAGCTGCGCAGCGATGCCCAGGCGCGCGCCCAGACCATCAGCCAGTCGGCAGAGCGCACCGTGTGGCTGGGGCTGCTGGTGATGTTCGGCTCGGCAGTGCTGGTCGGCCTGTTCAGCCTTTGGCTGGTCAACCGTAGCCTGATCGAACCGATCCGCGGCCTGATCGAGTATGTCGCACAGCTGAGTCAGGGGCGTTTCGAGGCGCGGGTGGCCAGTGACCGTCAGGATGAGCTGGGGCGTCTGGCCGTGGCCGCCAATACCTTGCGCGACTTCCTCGCCGATACGTTTACCCGCCTGCAGAACAACGCCGGTGAGCTGGAAACGGCCAGTGGCGAATTGCGCAGCATTGCCGGTGGTATGGCGCGTGGCACCGATGACCAGTTCCAGCGTACTGACCAGGTGGCCACGGCCATGCACGAAATGTCCGCCACCGCTCAGGAAGTGGCGCGCCATGCCGCTGAAGCCGCGCGTGCGGCCGATGACGCTGATCACAGTGCCCAGGCAGGTGAGCAGGTAATGCAGGCCACCATCGACACGATTGCCACGGTCAATCAGGAGATTGCCGGTACGGCGGCGGTGATTCGCCACCTGGAGGCTGACAGTGCCAGGATCGGCAAGGTGCTGGAGGTGATTCGCGGGATTGCCGAGCAGACCAACCTGCTGGCACTCAATGCTGCTATCGAAGCGGCGCGGGCGGGGGAGGCCGGTCGCGGCTTTGCCGTGGTCGCCGATGAGGTGCGCAGCCTGGCGCAGCGCACAGCTGCCTCGATTGCCGAGATCAACCAGATCATCAGTGCCGTACAGTCCGGCGCCCTGGAGGCGGTCAAGGCCATTGAAAGCGGTCAGCAGCGCAGTGAGGAGGGCGCCGAACAGGTCCAGCGTGCCGGCCAGATGCTGCAGCGCATCACCCTGGCCGTCGAGGCGATCCGCGACATGAACCGCCAGATCGCCACGGCCGCCGAAGAGCAGACCAGCGTGGCTGAAGACATCTCGCGCAACCTGGTGGAAATCACCCGCATCGCCACCGCCAATCAGCAAGCGGTGCAACATACCGAGCAGGCCGGGCATCGCCTGCATGGTCTGTCGGGGCAGCTCGGCGAGGTCACCGCGCGGCTAAGCGCCTGAAAAAAGGGGGAAATCCGCCACATTTCGCACAGCAGGGGCGGCGATGTGGCGGATTGTCGCCAGAAAAACCGTTAAAGATGGGGTGCGACGACTCGTCCTAGCTATTAGCCGTTGGTCTTGCAAAAGTTGGCCTGTTTCGTGCTTAAAGGCGGTCAGGCCTAGGCCATGCAAGCACCCGGCGTCAGGCTTCAATGCCCATCGTCAGGGTGACGACCGTTCCCGATCCATCGAACAACCCCAGCTGCCAACCATCGCCCGCGCGTCCAGGCTGCTTGCCTGAACGCCGAGCCCCGCTAAGCTTTGGTCTGCGCGAGCAACAACAAGAATCCGGGCGTGCACAACGGGATGAGCGGTCATTGCCAATTACTTCACCTCAATTGGATTGAACTATGAAAAAAATCCTGCTGACGCTCCTATGCCTGAGTGTCATCGGTTGCTCCAAGCCCAGCGAGCCAGAGAAAAGCGTAGATGTACTGCTGATCGGCGGCGGCATCATGAGTGCAAGTCTCGGGACTTACCTCAATGAGCTGGAACCGACCTGGTCGATCGATATCTACGAGCGCCTGGACAAGGTCGCCGAAGAAAGCTCCAACGCCTGGAACAACGCCGGTACCGGCCACTCCGCCTTCTGCGAACTGAACTACACCAGCGAAGGCGCCGACGGCAAGATCGACATCAGCAAGGCGGTCGGGGTCAACGAGCAGTTCGAGATCTCCAAGCAGTTCTGGGCCTACCAGGTCGAGCAGAACGTGCTGAGCAATCCGAAATCGTTCATCAACAACGTGCCGCACATGAGCTTTGTCTGGGGCGACAAGAACGTCGAGTTCCTCAAGAAGCGTCATGAAGCCCTGCAGCACAGCTCGCTGTTCCGCGGCATGGAATACTCCGAAGACCACGCGCAGATCCAGAAATGGGTGCCGATCGTGATGGAAGGCCGTGCCGCCGACCAGAAGATCGCCGCGACCCGCATGTCGATCGGTACCGACGTCAACTTCGGCGAGATCACTCGTCAGATGATCGCCTCGCTGACCAAGCACGACAACGTCAAGCTGCATGTGCAGCACGAAGTGCGTGACATCGTGCGCAACGCTGACAATACCTGGACCGTGGTCGTTGCCGACCTGGCCAACAAAGGCGTCGAGCGTAGCGTGAAGGCCAAGTTCGTCTTCATCGGTGCCGGTGGTGGCGCCCTGAAGCTGCTGCAGAAGTCCGGTATTCCTGAAGCCGAAGGCTATGCAGGCTTCCCGGTCGGCGGTCAGTTCCTGATGACTGACAACCAGGACATCGTTGCCCGCCACAAGGCCAAGCTGTACGGCAAGGCTTCGGTCGGTGCACCGCCAATGTCCGTTCCGCACCTGGACACCCGTGTGATCGACGGCAAGGAAGTCCTGCTGTTCGGCCCGTTCGCGACCTTCTCGACCAAGTTCCTCAAGAACGGTTCACTGCTGGACATGTTCGCGGCACTGACCACCCACAACATCATGCCGATGACCCACGCCGGTATCGACAACATCGACCTGAGCACCTACCTGATGGGTCAACTGATGCTCAGCTTCGACGATCGTATGCAAGCGCTGCGTGAGTACTTCCCGAACGCCAAGAACGAAGACTGGAAACTGCTGCAGGCCGGTCAACGCGTTCAGGTGATCAAGAAGGATCCGGTCCACGGTGGTGTGCTGCAGTTTGGTACCGAAGTCGTGGCTGCCCAGGACGGCACTATCGCTGCGTTGCTGGGTGCATCGCCAGGTGCTTCGACCGCCGCGCCGATCATGCTCAGCGTGCTGGAGAAGACCTACAAGGATCGCATCAAGACCCCTGAGTGGCAGGCCAAGCTGAAGGAAATCGTTCCGACTTATGGTCAGAAGCTCAACAACAACCTTGAGCTGACCAACAAGACCCGTGAATGGAGCAGCTCGCGCCTGGGTCTGCTGTATGTTCCGGTGCTGCCGGAAGAGACTGCTGCAGTACAGGCTGAGCCTGCACTGTAAAGGTTGAATCGGTAATAAAAATAGCCCCCTGTTCAGGGGGCTATTTTGTTCGTGGGACAAGCCTCACAGATGCAGTTCAGCCTGTGGGAGCGGGCTTGCCCCGCGATCAGCGCTGAATCAGCGATGCTTGTCGGCATATTTGTTACCCAGTGCGCCACCGGCCGCGCCACCCAGGCCGGCACCGATCGCCGAGCCGGTGCTGCCACCGAGCTTGCCACCGATCAGCGAACCGCCAGCCGAACCCAGACCGCCACCAATGGCCGCCTCGGTCTTGTTGCCCTTCTTCGCGGCCATGGCACCACCTGCCGCGCCACCGACGCCGGCACCAATCGCAGCGCCGGTGCTGCCGCCGAGCTGTTTCCCGACCACATTACCCAGTACACCACCCAGGCCGCCGCCCAGGGCAGTCTGGCCATCGCCGGCCACGGCGCCTTGCGCACACAGCAGGCCCAGTGTCAGGGCGGCAAGAGTCTTACGCATGTGTTTCAACCTCTGAGTTCGAAAGGCGCGCATTTTGCTGGCCTCACCATCGCGGTGCAATGCTGGCCAGTGCAATTCGTCGTAATGCAGGTACGAAAAAGCCCGCATGAGAGCGGGCTTTTTGTCGAGTGATCTGGTCGGAGAGACAGGATTCGAACCTGCGGCCTTCTCGTCCCGAACGAGACGCGCTACCTGGCTGCGCTACACTCCGATGGAGAAAATATTACTCAAAATTTTCTCCTCGACAAGCCCCCTGAGAGGGGGCTGTCGCAAGCATCAGAGGTCCTTGACGGTACGCACCTGATCTTTGTTGATGCGTGTACGTTTGCCATCGAGCTGTTCAAATTCGTAGAAGCCCGATTCATCGTCATATTGCGGCGTGTCGACCGCCTGGATTTCGCGACCGTCGTTCAAAGTGATGACAGTTGGCGAGGAGCAACCAGCCAGAGTGCCCAGGCCCAGAGCGAGCAGGAAGGCGGGGAGGGTCCGTTGAATCATCATGTTTCTCCAGTAGAGGGTGGTGCGTAATGTCCTTGAGACGCATGGCGACGGCGCAAGTTCCTTGTCCATTGCAGCATAGCTAGCGCGCAGCACTATTGATCGGCAGCACGCCCGGGCAGGACCATGGGCGCGAGCCGGGCAGGGCTGTGATATAACACCGCCCATACTCCCTCAATGGATCAAGGTCCCATGAAAGCCAAGGCAGATGTACCTTTCGTGCCGCTGAACATCGCGGTGTTGACGGTCAGCGATACCCGTACCCTGGAAACCGACACCTCTGGCCAGGTGTTTGTCGATCGCCTGACCGAGGCCGGTCACGGCCTCGCTGCACGGGTACTGCTCAAGGACGATCTGTACAAGATTCGCGCCCAGGTCGCCACCTGGATTGCCGATGAGCAGGTGCAGGTGGTGTTGATCACCGGTGGCACCGGCTTCACCGGTCGTGACAGTACTCCAGAGGCAGTTGCCTGCCTGCTGGATAAACAGGTCGATGGCTTCGGTGAGTTGTTCCGCCACATCTCTTTGGCGGACATCGGTACTTCGACGGTTCAGTCGCGTGCCCTGGCCGGGTTGGCCAACGGTACCCTGGTCTGCTGTCTGCCCGGCTCGACCAATGCGGTGCGCACCGGCTGGGATGGCATCCTTGCCGAGCAGCTCGATGCCCGCCATCGCCCGTGCAATTTCGTTACTCACCTCAAGCAGGCCGAGCCCTGCGCCAGCCGTGGTTGAGGTGCCTGTGAACAAGCCGTTGATGCCGGTTGAAGATGCGCTGGCACGTTTGCTGGCACTGGCTGAGTCCGCACCCATCGTCGAAACCGAGCAGGTTGCCTTGGCGCAAGCCGAGGGGCGGGTGCTGGCCGAGGCGCTGATCGCCAGCCTGGATCTGCCGCCTTGGCCCAACAGTGCCATGGACGGTTATGCCTTGCGCCTGGCTGACTGGCAGGGTGAGGCGTTGCCGGTCAGCCAGCGCATTTTCGCCGGTCACGCTCCTGAGCCGCTGCAGCCGGGCACCTGTGCACGGATTTTCACCGGCGCGCCGTTGCCGTTGGGTGCTGATTGTGTCGAGATGCAGGAGAACGCCGAGGTTCTGCAAGACCAGCGGGTGCGTTTCAACGAGCCGCTGCGTGCTGGCCAGAATGTGCGCCCGCAAGGTCAGGAAACCCGTGTTGGCGAGTCGGTGCTGGCGGCGGGTACACGGCTGGGGCCGATCGAGTTGGGGCTGGCGGCAACGCTGGGTTGCGCCACGCTTACGGTGGTGCGCAGGGTTAAGGTTGCCGTGTTGTCCACGGGCGACGAGCTGGTAGAGCCGGGCTTGCCGCTGGGGCCAGGGCAGATTTACAACAGCAATCGGCGCTTGCTGGTCAGCTGGTTGCAACGCCTGGGTTGCGAGGTGATCGATGCGGGGATTCTTGCCGACGACCTGGAAAAAACCCGTGATTGCCTGGCGGGGCTGGGTCAGGTCGATTTGATCCTCTCGACCGGTGGTGTTTCCGTGGGTGAGGCCGATTACCTGGGCCTGGCCTTGCGCGAAGCGGGCGAACTGGCACTCTGGAAGCTGGCAATCAAGCCCGGCAAGCCCTTGACCTTCGGTCACTACAAAGGCGTGCCGGTGATCGGTTTGCCCGGCAATCCGGCGTCGACGCTGGTGACTTTCGGTCTGCTGACCCGCCCGTATCTGCTGCGCCGCCAGGGTGTGCAGGAGGTGACCCCTCTGCAGTTCCCGGTACCGGCCGGTTTTGACTGGCCCAAAGCCGGCAATCGTCGGGAGTACCTGCGCGCACGGCTGGACCAAGGGTGTGCGCAGATCTACAAGAACCAGAGCTCCGGCGTGCTGCGCAGCGCTGCCTGGGCCGAGGGCCTGGTGGAGGTCCGTGAGGGCACTACACCTGGCAAAGGCGATACCGTGCAGTTCATTCCCTTGAGTGAGCTACTCGGCTGAGCGACTGAGCAAACTGTTGTCGCTCAGATTGCCCAGTGTGGGCGCGCGCTGGCTCAGGCGCGCGTGCACGCTTTCCAGCTGGGCTGCAGCAATGCTCCAGTCGTGGCGCTCATGCACGAACTGCCGCGCGGCCTCCGATAACTGACGCATGCGCCAGGGCTGATTGAGCAATTGGGTGATGAGCAAGGCCAGTTGATCACCATCGTCACTGCCCAGGTAGTGTTCGCCCTGGGTCACCTGCAGCCCGCATACGCCCTTGGCGGTGGTGACCACCGGCAAGCCGGCGGCCATGGCTTCGAGCACCTTGATTTTCGAACCGCCGGCATAGCGTAGCGGGGCGAAGAAAATTGCCGAATGACGTTGCAGTTCACGCAAGTCGGGCAGGTAGCCGACCCATTCGATTCGCGGGTCGCTCCAGCGCGATTTCCAGCTGTCCGGCAAGGCATGTCCGACGACGGCCAGGCGCACCGCCGGGTTGCTTTGCCAGACCTGCGGAAGGATATCCTCGAGTGCCCACTCGATGGCTTCGAGGCTGGCGTTGTACTCAAAATTGCCGACAAACAACAGACGCTGGCTGTGCAGTGACGGCTGGATGTCCTGATAGTGCGCGCAATCGACGCCATTGATCACCAGTGAAGCGGGATTACCGGTCAGGCGGCTGATGTGTTCGACATCCTTGGGACTGACCGCCACCACCTCGTGGGCCTGGCTCAGTACCCGATTTTCCCAGCGCCGGTAGCGCCAGCGGTCGAAGGCGTTGAACGGTCGCAGCCACAGCGGCAGGCGGTCGTGGCAGGCGGCGCCGGACACCGATTCGATCGTGTGTTCACTGAGCAGGAAGGGCAGGCTTCGCGCCTGCAGGGCCTTTTCGAACGGCTGGAAACTATAGCTGTGCTCGATCTGGATGACATCCCAGCGCTCTTCCAGCAGCTGCTCGAAGCGATGGCGCAGGTGCGGAGCCAGGCCGTTGACACTGGCTCGCATGGGATAGCCGGCATAGACCGCAGCCAGCAGGTTCAGTGGGCTGTGCAGCGGGCGCCTGGGTAACACGATCAGGCGTTCGAGCAGGGGCTCGAGCGCCTGGCGTGCCGCCTCGTTGGGCGGGATTTTCGACTGCACCAGCAAGGTGATCTGGTGGCCACGCTGCGCCAGGCTGCGCAGCAGGTGGTATTGCCGGGTTTTGCCGCCGCTGGTGGTTGGCCAGGGCAGATAAGGCAGTGTCCAGAGTACGCGCATGACCCCTTTCCTCTATCACCAGGCGGGTAACGGCATGCCGATATGAATGGACGCGCCTGGGGGTGTCAGCTGTTGGCTGATTCCGGGGCGCGTCCATAGATATCAGTAAAGCGCACGATGTCGTCTTCGCCCATATATTCGCCACTTTGTACTTCGATCATGACCAGGTCGATCACACCAGGGTTGGTCAGGCGATGTACCCGCCCCGGTTTGATGAAGGTCGATTCGTTGGTGTCGAGCAGAAACTCGTCCTCACCGTTGGTCACGCAGGCCATGCCGTTGACGACGATCCAGTGTTCACTGCGATGGTGGTGCATCTGCAGTGAGAGCGATGCTTGAGGGCGAACCACGATGCGCTTGATCTTGAAGCGTGGACCTTCCTCAAGCACCGTGTACATGCCCCACGGGCGGTTCACCGTGCGGTGCAGGCGATAGGCGTCATGTCCCTGGTGCTTGAGCTTTTGGGCGATCACCTTGACCTCCTGGCTGCGCGCGGCGTCGGCGATCAGCAGGGCATCGGGGGTATCGATGATGATCAGGTTGTCGAGGCCCACGGCGCCGACCAGGCGGCGTGGCGAGTCGATGTAGCAATTGGAGACGTCATGCAGGACAGTCTCGCCATTGCACTGGTTGCCATTCTGGTCGGCTTCGCTGAGGTCACGCACCGCCTGCCAGCAGCCGATGTCGCTCCAGCCCAGGTCGGCGGGTAGCACGGCCACCTGGTTGGAGGCTTCCATGACCGCGTAATCAATGGAGATGTCCGGCACCTTTTCGAAGGTCTGGGGGTCGAGTTCCAGCTGCAGTTCACCTTTACCCTGTTTGCTCGGGCTGTGCTGCAGGCAATGGTGGACGCTGGCGAGCAGGTCCGGAACATGGCGGTCCAGTTCTGCGAGGATTGCATCGACGCGCATGCAGAACATGCCTGCATTCCACAGGTGCTGGCCACCCTCCAGATAGTGCTGGGCAGTGGCGGCGTCGGGTTTTTCGACAAATCGCTCCACTTTGTAACCTTGCGCGTCCAACGCCTGGCCTTTCTCGATGTAGCCAAAGCCGGTTTCGGCGTGGCCGGGCACCAGGCCGAAGGTGGTCAGCCAACCTTGTTGCGCCAGAGTACGGGCTTGCGTGACCGCTTGTTCGAAGGCTGGCAGGTCGCTGATCAGGTGATCGGCAGGCAGGACCAGCAGCAAGGCGCTTTCGCCATACAGATTGGCACAGTGCAGGGCGGCGGCGGCGATGGCTGGTGCAGTATTGCGGCCAAAGGGTTCGAGGATGAAGTCCAGGGCGATGCCGGCCGGGTTCAACTGGCGGTACTCATCCTGTGTGCGGAAATACACCTCCCGGTTGGTCACCGTCAGTATCCGCTCGACATCTGGCAGTGCGCTGGCGCGGGAAAAGGTCTTTTGCAGCAGGCTCTGGCCATCGGGCAGACGCATGAACGGTTTCGGCATGGTTTCGCGAGAAACCGGCCAAAGGCGAGTGCCGGCGCCGCCGGCGATGATGCAGGGGATCAGAACGCTCATTTCACAGCCTTGAGTCAGGGCACTGAGACTACAGTGCAGTAAAGGATAACCGGGACCTGGCAAGCGCTCGCGCAAGAAGTCAATAAAATGACTTTTTTCATCGGCGTCCTCCTTGATGGCCAAATATTTGTCGAATGATGCACCCGGGCGTTCCTGCTTTCAATAATATTTGTGTGAATGCTCGGCAAATTTGTTTTTTGATCGGCCACTGGCTGTGCAGCAAAAGCCCCTGTCCTGTGGTCGAGATGCTCGGGTTTCAATTCGCGGGGGAGGCACCATGACGCAGCACAGAATCTTATTCATCCTGCATGGCAAGCAGGCCATGAACGAGCAGGTACGTGCCGCCGTTGGTGCGCTGCGCGACCGTGGCTGGCAGCTTGACGTTCGCCTGACCTGGGAGGCCGGTGATGCTGCGCGGCTGGTCAGTGAAGCCCAGGCGGGCGGTTACCAGCATGTGGCAGCCGGCGGTGGAGACGGTACCTTGCGTGATGTCGCCGAGGCCATGGCCCGGATCGCTTCCCAGGCAAGCCTGGTGCTCGTGCCATTGGGGACAGCCAATGATTTTGCCCGGGCTGCGGGTGTGCCGCTGGAGCCTGAACAGGCGCTTGCGCTACTGGATACACCTGCCCAGAGCATTGATTTAGGGCGCGTGGGTGAACAGGTGTTTCTCAATATGGCCACGGGCGGATTTGGCAGCCAGGTCACCGCCAACACCTCCGAAGACCTGAAGAAAGTGCTGGGCGCAGCGGCGTATCTGTTCACTGGCCTGTCGCGTTTCAGTGAACTCAGTGCGGCCACGGTGGATCTGCATGGGCCGGATTTCCACTGGCGCGGTGATTTGCTGGCGCTGGGAATCGGCAACGGCCGGCAGGCTGGTGGTGGGCATGTTCTGTGCCCGCAGGCGCAAGTCGATGACGGGCTGCTGGATATCAGCATTTTGCCGGCCCCTCAGGAAGTGGTGGGTACCTTGCGCAGCTTGCTCAGTGATGGCCTGGGCCTGGAGAACATGTTTGTGCGAGCGCGTCTGCCCTGGGTCGAAATCAAGAGCGCGCAAGGTCTGGATATCAATCTCGATGGCGAGCCATTGCAAAGCGATAGCCTGCGTTTTGAGGTACTGGCAGGCGCCTTGCGGGTGCACCTGCCGGCTGACTCGCCGCTGCTCAGTCGTCGAGGCTGATGATCTGCTCGCGGACGGCAAACAGTACCAGGCCGGCAACGTCGTAGATCTGCAGGCGTTTCATGATTTGTGAGCGATGAGTCTCCACGGTCTTGATGCTCAAGCCCAGGCCGTTGGCAATTTCACGGGTGGATTTGCCGCGCACGATCAAACGCAGGATTTCCAGTTGGCGTGCCGTCAGGTTGTGCTTGTCCGAGGCCGGAGCCTTGACGCTCTGGGTCCGCAGCAGGGCCTGATTGATCACCGTGTGGGCGATTGCCGGGCTCAGGTAGCGCTCGCCGTTGCGCAGTGCAGCCAGGGCCTGCTCCAGTTCGGTGGCGGTGGTGTCCTTGAGCAGGTAGCCATGGGCGCCGCTTTCCAGGGCCTGCATGATCAGTTCGGGATCGGTGTGCATGGACAGGATCAGTACTTTGCTGCGACAGCCGCTGGCGCGTAGCTGGGTGAGAGCGTCCAGGCCGTTGGTCGTGCGCATCGAAATGTCCAGCAGGACAATGTCCGGATCCAGTTGCAGTACGAGTTCGGCCACCTGGTTGCCGTCATTGCCTTCACCCACCACTGTGTAACCAGGAATATCCGAGACCAGGGCGCGAACACCGGCGCGAATCAGTGAGTGGTCATCTACCAGCAGCAATTTACAGGTCATTGGGCGTTATTTGTCTTGGCGCGTTCAAGGGTGCGTGGAGGCCAGGGAAACAGGGCATCGATTCGAGTGCCTTTGCCTGGCTGGCTGCTGACTGACAGTGTGCCATCAAGCAGTGCAGCGCGTTCAAGCATGCCGGCCATGCCGCATTGTCCTTCATCTGCAGGATTGCTGGCGGGCAGGAAGCCCAGGCCATCGTCGCTGATCGACAAGGCCAGGCCTTCAGGCTGGCGCTGAATGCAGACGACCAGGTTATGCGCGCTGGCATGACGAAGCATGTTGGTGACCGCTTCCTGGGTGATGCGAAAGGCGGCGATGGCCATGTCTTCAGGTATTCCGCCCAGACGCTGGCGGCACTCAAGGCTCCAGTGCACGTTGGTGTTTTCCAGGGTGCGCAGCAAGTGTGCACGCAAGCTGGCCTCCAGTCCCAGGCTGGACAGCTGGCGCGGGTTGAGAATGGCCGAGACGTCACGGACATTGGCCAGTGTGTCGTCCAGGGTGCTACGCAGGGTGCTGCAGTGATCCTGCAGGTCGCCTGGAACACGGCGTTGCAGCCAGTCCGCCTGGAGTTTGGCGGCTGTCAGCAGTTGGCCGATATCGTCGTGGAGCTCCCGGCTCAGGCGTTGCCGCTCGCTTTCCTGAACCTTGAGCAGGCGATCGGCAAGTTCTGCCGGGCGCAGGGCAATCGAACGTGCCCAGTGGCGCAGATGCCAGCCAATGCTCAGCATCGCGACGATGTGCAGGATCAGCACACTGGCCGGCATCGGCAGCGCGTAGAAGTACAGCGCCAGGTTGGCGATGATCGAGGCCAGGCACAGGAGCGCGGTCAGCCCGCGCAGTAGAGCGGCCCCGGGGCGCCAGAGCTTGAATCTATTGAGGCTTGAGAGCATAGAAAATGAAGCCACTGAAATATCGCTGAAGAAAGCCTGGAACAGGTCAAACTTAGGGGCGTTGTCGTGTTGCCTTCAATATCATTTATATGTCGGCGCCGGGCGGAGTAATGAATACCTGCGCCAAGAAAAAAATCGTTGAAGGCATGATTGGACAAGGTCTGACTAACCTTCATCGCGCGCATGGTATCACTTCAAGTCCCAAGGGTGGCGAACTCTGATAACTGTCTGAAACGTCAGATTTTACGGGCTGATGCAGGGGGTCCGTCATGTGCGCTGGTCTAGCACTTTGCCATTACTTTATAAGGCGTAAAGCTTGCGCGAAATAAAGTAAATCTGCAGTTGTAAAAACGACTGCAGAAATGATCGGCAAACGGGAAAGTTGCTGCTTAGTGCGTAGCGCGGAGCGCTGTCAGCACTCGCTGCCGGATCTTTGTCGATGACCCTTTAGTTGCCCGTAGTTTGCTGTCCGGTTGCCTCGCGCGCGTTGTGCGGCGGGTGTTCGCAGGAGGTCATGCTTGAGTGGCAGGAAGCGCAACCGGAGGTCGTGTTCAGGGCGGCTGCCAGGTTGTCCAGCAGCAGCACCTGTTCATCGGTATCCAGGCTCAGGCGGCCGGTGTGCGGGTCAACCAGCTCCAATTGCCAGGCCAGCAGGGTCAGGCACTCTTCCAGTGCCGGCAAGGCGCTGCCGGGCAGCCGCGAAGGGTTGTGAGCGGTCTTCAGCAAATGTTGCAGCTTCTTGCTGTAACTGGCCACCTCCAGGAGCCCCAGGGCATGTGCGCGAGTCACTAGCGTGGCCAAGGTGTCGTTGAGGCAGTGGCAGGCATCCGGATCGTTGTCGATCAATTCCAGGTGCTGCAGGCACTCTTCGGCCTGGGTCAGCAAGACCTGGGCGTCCACCAGAAAATCCTGCAGGGCGCTGCTGTTCAGTGATTCGTTAGCCATCATTTGGCTCCAGCACAAAGGGCTGGAGCAGGGGCTGGCCACAACGAGGCGATCGCTGACAAAAGCCTGACTCCGTTCATGCAATGAGAATGGCGTCACATTAATGGCTAATGGATATCGCGAACATCAGGTCTCGCCCGATTGTCACTAGGGGTTTCCCTGATGGGCTGGTGTGATTACGACCCTTTGCGGGTGTTTACGACAGGAAGGAGCTGAGCGCAGTAAAGCATGATGTTAAATTGACATCAATGACCGGCTGAGCATTTTCTTCAGAGGGTCAAGCTGTGCCTGATCTGGCCGATACAGGGCCAATGGGTTCATTTCTTGGAACAAGCCTGGGGGTTCTTTAATGGCTGGCATTCTCGACACAGTAGACCAAAGAACGCAGCTGGTGGGTGAGAACCGCCTGGAAATCCTGATGTTCCGCCTGGCCGGGCGACAGTTGTTCGCGATCAACGTGTTCAAGGTTCAGGAGGTGCTGCAGATGCCCAAACTGACCTTGATGCCACAGCGCCATGCATTCGTCTGTGGTGTAGTCAACCTGCGTGGGCAGACATTGCCGGTGATCGACTTGTCCCAGGCTATCGGCATGCGCCCGCTTACGCCTGGGCCCGGCAGCACCATTATTGTCACCGAGTACAACCGTTCGGTGCAGGCGTTTCTGGTGGGTGGGGTCGATCGTATCGTCAACATGAACTGGGAAGCCATCATGCCGCCGCCGGCCAGCGCCGGTCGTCAGCATTACCTGACGGCAATCAGCAAGGTCGACGAGCAGCTGGTGGAAATCATCGACGTAGAGAAAGTGCTGGCCGAAATCGTGCCGTACAGTGCCAAGGTCTCGCGCGACAAGCTGGAGGATCCGGTGTTGGCGCGGGCCCGCGGTCGCGAGGTGTTGTTGGTGGACGATTCCACTGTGGCCTTGGCCCAGCTGCGCGACACTTTGTCTCAGTTAGGGGTGAAAATGCATGTCGCCAGTGATGGTCTCAAGGCGTTGCGCATGCTCAAAGGCTGGGCCGACGCTGGCGAAGATATGTGTGAAAAACTGTTGATGATTTTCACCGATGCCGAGATGCCGGAGATGGACGGCTACCGTCTGACTACCGAGATCCGTAACGACCCGCGCTTGCGCCCGTTGCATGTGGTGTTGCACACCTCGTTGTCGGGTAGTTTCAACGAGTCGATGGTGAAGAAAGTCGGTTGTGACAACTTTCTCTCCAAGTTCCAGCCCGACAAGCTGGTCGATGTCGTTCGCCAACGGTTGATGCTGGATGAAGCGACGGCCTGAGTCGGTATAAGCTAAGGCTTTGAACCGGCAAAAGGACAGGTCACCGATGCAATTGAGTGCGTTGTACCGATATCCGCTCAAATCCGCGCGCGGCCAGGCGTTGCAATCGTCTTCACTGGGCTTGCTGGGACTGGATGGCGACCGTCGCTGGATGCTTGTAGAGCGCGACAATGGCCGCTTCCTGACCCAGCGCGCGTACCCGCAAATGAGCCAGTTGACGGCGTTGTATGGCGTTGACGGCGAGCTGACCCTGGAGGCGCCTGGGCGACCTGCGTTGAAGGTCGCCGTGCCGCAGGCTGACAGCGATCTGCGCGGCGTGACGATCTGGCGTGACACCTTTCGCGTCCCGGATGCCGGTGAAGTCGCTGCGCAGTGGCTCAGCGAATTTATCGGCAAGGACGTGCGCCTGGTCCATGTACCCGAGGAGCGCAGCCGTTTCCTGCCGGGTGGTTATGGCGAGGTCAATGACCGGGTGGCTTTTGCCGATGGCTTCCCGTTGCTGCTGATCGGCCAGGCGTCGCTCGACGACCTGGTACAGCGGGTCGGCCGGCCGCTCGAGATGCAGCGCTTTCGTCCCAATCTGGTGGTGGAGGGGGCCGAAGCCTTTGCCGAGGATGGCTGGAAGCGCATCCGTATCGGCGAGATGGAGTTCCGTGTGCTCAAGCCTTGTGAGCGTTGCATCATGACCACCATTGATCCGCAGACCGGCGAGCGCAGTACAGATCGCGAACCCCTGACCACACTCAAAACCTATCGGCAGAAGGAGGGGGATGTGCTGTTCGGGCAGAACCTGGTGGCTGATGGCTGCGGGGTGCTTGAGGTGGGGATGCCGGTGACGGTGCTGGAATAATCAAATCGCGGGGCAAGCCCGCTCCCACCGGGTTCTATATCACCCTGTGGGAGCGGGCTTGCCCCGCGATTGCATTCAACTACTGATCGTCAAAATATCGCTCATGCCAGTCCACCAGCGGCTGCGGCGAGTTGAGCTTCTGTCCGTAGATCACCGAGTAGGACAGCACGTTCTGCACATATTGACGGGTCTCATCAAATGGGATCGACTCCACCCAGACATCGAAGCTCAGGTGATCGGCGCCACGCAGCCATTGCCGTACACGGCCCGGGCCTGCGTTATAGGCGGCCGAAGCCAGCACCCGGTTGCCGTTGAACTGACTGTGCACCTGGCTCAGGTACGCCGCGCCGAGCTGGATATTCTTGTCCGGGTTGAACACCTGGGCCGGGGAGGCCAGCGGGATGCTGAACTTGCGCGCAGTCTCCTTGGCCGTGGCTGGCATCAGTTGCATCAGGCCGCTGGCGCCAACGCTGGAGCGGGCGTCCTCCATGAACGCACTTTCCTGGCGAGTAATGGCGAACACCCAGCTTGAATGCAGGCCACGCACCTTGGCTTCCCGCACCAGCGTATCGCGGTGGGCCATCGGGAACCGGATATCCAGGTCGTCCCAGTATTGCGCCTGGCTGATGGTGCGGATCGCCGGGAAGTACCAGCGCATGTCGTAGGCCAGGCGTGCCTGGGCGACCATTTCGTCGCGGCTGAAATGGCGGCTGACGTGGTACCACTCGCGGCGGCCATCGACAATCTGCCCGCGGGCATGGAACTCCAGGGCGCGACGGATACCTGGTGTGTTGCGCACTTTGTTCATCACCGCCTGGCTCAGCACCAGTGGCTTGTTGTTCAGCTGATACGGGGTTTTTGCCCGGTCGGCGGCAAGGAAGCCATAGAAATCACGCTCACGTGCCACGGTTTTGTACAGCAGCGGGATCTGCGGGTTCTGTGGCTGCGCCAATTCAAGGCTGCGCGCGTGCCAGTAACGCCAGCGGCTGCTGCTGGCCAGGTCCTGGGGCAGGCGCTTGGTCAGCTCATAGGCGTCTTCCCAGCGGCCCAGGCGCAGCAACAGGCGCAGACGCCATTCGGTCACGGTGTTGTCGCGCAGCTCGGGGTCGTAGCGGGTCATCAGGTCCAGGGCCCGCGGGTCGTAGCGGCGGGCCAGGGTCAAACCAATTTCGCGGGCGATGGCGACTTTCTCGTCGCGGGAGAAATGCATGCGGTTGGCATAGTCGTCCAGCAGGCTCATGGCCCGCTCCGGGTCCTGGCGTGCCAGGCGGCGCAGGCCGAGGCTGACCACGTCGGACATGGCCTCGTTGACCGGTACGAAGCGTCCAGGCTGATTCAACAGCTGTGGTTTCTGTGCCACATCAACCAGCAAGCGACCCTGAGGGGCGAGGGTGGTGAGGGTTTTGGTCAGGCTGTTGGCCAAGGCATAGTTGCGCGCCTGGGCGGCCAGCTTGGTGCGCTGCCAGCGTTTCTGCTCGCTGAGTTGACCTTCGGCTGCCCAGCGGTCGAACAACGGGTCACAGGCGGTAGGCTGGGACTTGCCCACCAGCCAGAGTTTTTCTGCCGAGGCATAGCCTTCGGCGCGCTGGCCCTGAATCAGCTGACGCTGGCCATTGAGGCAATCGAGTTCGGTGAAGTTCAGCTTCGGGTCGTAGTAGCGGCTGAAGGTCTCCCACTCGCCGCGCTCGGCCAGCCAGCGCAACCAGCGCAATTTCATCCAGTTGGCCTGGGGCAGGTCGCCATGGGCGGCGAGGAATTTTTCGATCTCGGCATTGCTGGCGGTTTTCAGACGCGCGGTCAGCTCGTCGTAGGCCAGGTAAGGCGTTAGCGGATAATCACTCAACGCTTGTGCGTAACGCAGGTAGGGACCCTTGTCACCCTTGGCCAGGGCGCGTTTGGCCTCGTCATAGTACTGGCGCTGCACGGTGATGTCGGTGGCCTGGGCGACGCTGGCTGCGGAGGCCGAGAGAAGCAGGCAGGAAACTAGATTTAACAGGCGGCTGCGCATGAGACTTCCGGGCAGTTTGACCATGAAAAGTGACGGCGAAGCCAGCACTGTTGGGATTGCGTTGCTTAAGCTTAGCCGTTTGCCATAGGCGGATGAAAGCATTGTGCTTGTATCCAGTTGTAATCACACGGCCTGTCGTCGGATCTGTCTGGAGGCGCGCCTGCTTAATGTGAAGCGGGCTCAAGTCGGGTAGAATGCGCGCCCGGTTTTTGGAGAAGATCATGACCCTGCTCAAATTAAGCGATGTGTCCCTTGCGTTCGGCGCCATGCCGTTGTTGGACAAGGTGTCGTGGCAGATCGCCCGTGGTGAGCGGGTGTGCATTATTGGCCGCAACGGTACTGGCAAGTCGAGCATGCTGCGCCTGGTCAAGGGCGATCAGAAGCCTGACGACGGCGATGTCTGGCGCGCTCCTGGGCTGAAGATTGGCGAGTTGCCGCAGGAACTGCCGGTGGCCGACGGACGTACAGTGTTCGACGTAGTGGCCGAAGGCCTCGACGGTGTCGGCGCCTTGCTGGCCGAATATCACCACCTGAGCCAGAACATCCACAGCGATGCCGATCTGGAAAAGCTCATGCACGTCCAGCACGACCTGGAAGCGCGTGATGGCTGGCGCTTGCAGCAACTGGTCGACAGCACCCTGAGCCGTCTGCAACTGCCAGCCGACAAGACCCTGGCCGAGCTCTCCGGTGGCTGGCGCCGTCGCGTGCTGCTGGCCCAGGCGCTGGTCTCCGAGCCTGACCTGCTGCTGCTCGACGAACCGACCAACCACCTGGATATCGGTGCCATTGCCTGGCTGGAAGAGGCCCTCAGCGGCTTCGGCGGCGCCGTGCTGTTCATCACCCACGACCGCTCCTTCCTGCAAAACCTGGCCACGCGCATCCTCGAACTGGACCGCGGCGGCCTGATCGACTGGAACGGCGACTACGCCAGCTTCCTGGTGCACAAGGAAGCCGCGCTGGCCGCCGAAGAAACCGCCAACGCGTTGTTCGACAAAAAACTGGCCCAGGAAGAAGTGTGGATCCGTCAGGGCATCAAAGCCCGACGTACCCGTAACGAAGGCCGCGTGCGCGCCCTCAAGGCCCTGCGCGTTGAGCGTAGCGAGCGCCGTGAGCGTCAGGGCAAGGCCAATATCATGCTTGATGTTGCGGAGAAATCCGGCAAGCAGGTGATGGTCCTGGAAAACGTCAGCTTCAGCCATCCGGGTGGCCCGCAGCTAGTCAAGGACTTCTCCATGGTCCTGCAGCGAGAAGACCGCATCGGTCTGCTTGGTGCCAACGGTACCGGCAAGACCACCCTGTTGAAACTGATGCTCGGCGGTCTTGAGCCTACCAGTGGCAAGATCGAGTCCGGTACGCGCCTGGAAGTGGCCTATTTCGACCAGCTGCGCCATCAGCTGGACCTGGAAAAGACCGTCATCGACAACTTGTCCGAAGGTCGCGACTTCATCGAGATCGACGGCCAGAACCGCCATGTACTGAGCTATCTGGGCGATTTCCTGTTCAGCCCGCAGCGTGCCCGCACGCCGGTCAAGGCGCTGTCTGGTGGTGAGCGCGCGCGGTTGCTGCTGGCCAAACTGTTCAGCAAGCCAGCCAACCTGCTGGTGCTCGACGAACCGACCAACGACCTCGACGTGGAAACTCTCGAGCTGCTCGAAGAAGTGCTGTCGGCGTTCAAGGGCACCGTGCTGATGGTCAGCCACGACCGGGCCTTCCTCGACAACGTGGTCACCAGCACCCTGGTCTTCGAGGGCGAGGGCAAGGTGCGCGAGTACGTCGGTGGTTACCAGGACTGGATTCGTCAGGGCGGTTCGCCAAAATTGCTGGGCGTTACCGAGAGCAAGTCGGGCAAGTCAGAGCTGAACACAGCGGTGGTTGAAGCTGTAGCTCCAGCTCCCATTGCAGCACCGGCAACCGAGACGCCAAAGAAAAAGCTCAGCTACAAGCTGCAACGCGAGCTGGAAGCCTTGCCGGGCCAGATCGACGAACTGGAACAGAAAATGGCGGCGGTGCAGGAAGAAATTTCCGACCCGGCCTTCTACCAGCGCCCGATCGACCAGACCTCTGCCGTGCTGGCGCGTCTGGAGCAGATGCAGGCTGAGCTGGATGTTCTGGTAGAGCGCTGGGCTGAACTCGACAGCTAAGGGGAGGGGCCCGGCGCAGGCTGCGCCGGGCTGCCCTGGTTATTCTTTTTTCAGCAGGCGTACGGCCAGCACATCGCAGGGCGCGCCGTGCAGGACGTCATTGGCGGTAGAGCCCAGCAGCAGTGCCAGACCGTGCCGGCCGTGGCTGCCGACCACGATCAGGTCGCAAGCATTCTCCTTGGCCAATTGATGGATCTCCTGGCGGGGTTGTCCGTAGGTCAGATGCGAATCGCCGCGCTTGATCTCGGGATACTTGACGAACAGGCGGTCCATACGCTCTTTGGCCTGGTCGAACTGTTGTTGTTGCAGTTGGGACAGATCCATCGGCACATCGCCACCAAACGCCATGGCCATGGGCTCGACGATATGCACCAGAGAAACTTTGGTCTCGGTCGATGCGGCCAATGTCATGGCGCGCTTGATGACCGGATCGCATTCTTCGGTCAGGTCGACGGCAACCAGTATGTGTTCGTAGGGCATGAGAGGCTCTCCTGACAGTCGCAATAGTTCAAGTATGGTCGGTTTCAGGCTGATCGCTCAGAACCTCGGCTAACCAGCTCATTTGCAAAGCTTTATGGGAACAACAGATATGACGGTCTGGGTAGTGGTGTCAATCCTTGCGCTGATTCTCAGCCCCTTGGCCTGGTTGCGTCCTTCGCGTAACCAGAGTGGCCGTATGGCCCTGCGTATGGAAGCCCGGCGTATGGGCTTGAACATGCAGCTGGCGCCTCAGCAGTGGCCGCACTGGTTGCCCAAGGAGCCGCCAAGCCCCTGCGCGCAGTATGTGCAGCCGCGGCGCAAGGGCAGGGTAGACACCTGGAGTTATTGGCAAACGACCCCCGGCACCTGGCTCAATCAATGGCGTGAGCCTTGCACCGATCCTGTGCATGCAGAGCATCTCGCGCGCCTGCCTGACAACGTCTTCAAGGTCGAAGCCGGCCCGCAAATGGTTGCCCTTTATTGGGGGGAACGAGGTGAAACGGCTGTATTGCAGAATATTGCCGCGGTGCTGAAAGCCCTGGCCTGATCACGCTCAATAAAAAGCCCGATATACGCATCGGGCAGGCGGGCCAGGCAGGCCGGTCTAAGTATTGATTCCCTCCCAGTGTAGCGGGCCCGCCGCTACCCGCCGCCTTTTCTGTCCTTTTTTGTTCGCACCCAGCGTGTATTGATCCTGTGCATGGGTGTGTAAGCCTTCGTCCATTATCGTTGGCGTGAATGCTCATCGATCACCGAAGCCGGTGTTTGCCCGCGATCAGCTGAAAGTGACCGTAAAGTCGCGTTTTCACACCGCTTTCGGGCATTTGACAACGGCGATCTTTTCGTTGAATGTGTGCATACCCAAATCAAACGGGCGTATGAATTGAGCGTTTGTATTGTCAGAAGGCTCTTACAGAATCCCGACTATCGCGCTGACGGGTGTGCCTGGCGCAAGGATTCGGCAAATCACGGCCAACGGCCGGCCGGGTCCTTCACCAGCGTTCGGCGTGTACAGTTCAGCTTCCATATCGTGGAGATCAGTTGATGATTTACGAAGGTAAAGCCATCACGGTTAAGGCTCTTGAAAGCGGCATCGTCGAACTGAAGTTCGACCTCAAGGGTGAGTCCGTCAACAAGTTCAACCGTCTTACCCTGAACGAATTGCGTCAGGCCGTAGACACCATCAAGGCCGACGCCTCGATCAAAGGCGTGATTGTCAGCAGTGGCAAGGACGTGTTCATCGTCGGCGCGGATATCACTGAGTTTGTCGATAACTTCAAGCTGCCCGAGGCCGAACTGGTCGCCGGCAACCTGGAAGCCAACCGGATTTTCAGCGACTTCGAAGACCTGGCCGTGCCGACCGTTGCCGCGATCAACGGCATCGCCCTGGGCGGTGGTCTGGAAATGTGCCTGGCTGCCGACTTCCGCGTGATGTCCAGCAACGCCAAGATCGGTCTGCCGGAAGTCAAGCTGGGTATCTATCCGGGCTTTGGCGGTACCGTGCGCCTGCCGCGCATCATCGGTGCCGACAACGCCATCGAGTGGATTGCCGCCGGCAAGGAAAACCGTGCTGAAGACGCTCTGAAGGTCGGTGCCGTCGATGCCGTGGTAGCCCCTGAGCTGCTGCAGGCCGCCGCACTGGACCTGATCAAGCGCGCCATCAGCGGCGAGTTCGATCACAAGGCCAAGCGTCAGCCGAAGCTCGAGAAGCTCAAGCTCAACGCCATCGAGCAGATGATGTCGTTCGAAACCGCCAAAGGTTTCGTTGCAGGTCAAGCGGGCCCGAACTACCCGGCGCCGGTTGAAGCGATCAAGAGCATTCAGAAGGCGGCCAACTTCGGCCGTGACAAGGCCCTGGAAGTCGAAGCCGCCGGCTTCGTCAAACTGGCCAAGACTTCGGTTGCCGAGAGCCTGATCGGTCTGTTCCTCAACGACCAGGAGCTCAAGCGCAAAGCCAAGGCCCACGACGAAATCGCTCACGACGTGAAGCAGGCTGCCGTGCTCGGCGCCGGCATCATGGGCGGCGGTATCGCCTACCAGTCGGCGGTCAAGGGCACCCCGATCCTGATGAAGGACATCAACGAAGGCGCCATTGCGCTGGGCTTGAACGAAGCTTCCAAGCTGCTCGGCAAGCGCGTTGAAAAAGGCCGTCTGACCCCGGCGAAAATGGCTGAAGCGCTGAACGCGATTCGTCCGACCCTGTCTTACGGCGACTTCGCCAACGTCGATATCGTCGTTGAAGCTGTGGTCGAGAACCCGAAGGTCAAGCAAGCGGTACTGGCTGAAGTGGAAGGCCAGGTGAAGGAAGACGCCATCCTCGCTTCCAACACCTCGACCATCTCCATCAACCTGCTGGCCAAGGCCCTCAAGCGTCCGGAAAATTTCGTCGGCATGCACTTCTTCAATCCGGTGCACATGATGCCGCTGGTCGAAGTCATCCGTGGTGAGAAGTCCAGCGATGTGGCAGTTGCCACCACCGTTGCCTACGCCAAGAAGATGGGCAAGAACCCGATCGTGGTCAACGACTGCCCGGGCTTTTTGGTCAACCGCGTGCTGTTCCCGTACTTCGGCGGTTTCGCCAAGCTGGTCAGCGCCGGTGTCGACTTCGTGCGCATCGACAAGGTCATGGAAAAATTCGGCTGGCCGATTGGGCCCGGCCTACCTGATGGACGTGGTCGGTATCGACACTGGCCACCACGGCCGTGACGTCATGGCCGAAGGCTTCCCGGACCGCATGAAGGACGACCGTCGTTCGGCCGTCGATGCGCTCTACGAAGCCAATCGCCTGGGTCAGAAGAACGGCAAGGGCTTCTACGCCTACGAGACCGACAAGCGCGGCAAGCCGAAGAAAGTCGCCGACGCGGCCGTCCTCGAAGTGCTCAAGCCGGTCGTCTACGAACAGCGTGAAGTCACTGACGAAGACATCATCAACTGGATGATGGTGCCGCTGTGCCTGGAAACCGTTCGTTGCCTGGAAGACGGCATCGTTGAAACCGCCGCCGAAGCCGACATGGGTCTGGTCTACGGTATCGGTTTCCCTCCGTTCCGCGGTGGTGCGCTGCGTTACATCGACTCGATCGGTGTCGCTGAATTCGTTGCCCTGGCAGACAAGTACGCCGATCTGGGTCCGCTGTATCACCCCACCGCGAAGCTGCGTGAAATGGCCAAAAACGGCCAGAGCTTCTTCGGTTAAGCGCCCAACGATAGAGAGCGAGAGAATATATGAGCCTGAATCCAAGAGACGTGGTGATTGTCGACTTCGGTCGCACGCCGATGGGCCGCTCCAAGGGTGGCATGCACCGCAATACCCGCGCCGAAGACATGTCCGCGCACCTGATCAGCAAGGTGCTGGAGCGCAACACCAAGGTCGACCCTAACGAAGTCGAGGACGTGATCTGGGGCTGCGTCAACCAGACCCTGGAGCAGGGCTGGAACATCGCCCGCATGGCGTCGTTGATGACCCAGATCCCTCACACTGCGGCCGGGCAGACCGTCAGCCGTCTGTGTGGTTCGTCCATGAGCGCCCTGCACACCGCAGCCCAGGCGATCATGACCGGCAACGGCGACGTGTTCGTCGTCGGTGGCGTCGAGCACATGGGCCACGTCAGCATGATGCACGGTGTCGATCCGAACCCGCACATGTCGCTGTACGCAGCCAAGGCCTCGGGCATGATGGGCCTGACCGCCGAAATGCTCGGCAAAATGCACGGCATCAGCCGTGAGCAGCAGGACCTGTTCGGCCTGCGTTCGCACCAGCTCGCCCACAAGGCGACGGTCGAAGGCAAGTTCAAGGATGAAATCATCCCGATGCAGGGCTACGACGAGAACGGCTTCCTCAAGGTCTTCGACTACGATGAAACCATTCGCCCGGACACCACCCTGGAAAGCCTGGCGGCCTTGAAGCCGGCTTTCAACCCTAAAGGCGGTACCGTGACTGCCGGTACGTCGTCGCAGATCACCGACGGCGCTTCGTGCATGATCGTCATGTCGGCGCAACGTGCTCAAGACCTGGGCATCCAGCCGCTGGCGGTAATCCGTTCCATGGCGGTGGCCGGTGTCGACCCGGCGATCATGGGCTACGGCCCAGTGCCTGCGACCCAGAAAGCGCTCAAGCGTGCTGGGCTGAGCATTGCCGATATCGACTTCTTCGAGCTCAACGAAGCGTTCGCCGCACAGGCCCTGCCAGTGCTGAAAGATCTGAAAGTGCTCGACAAGATGGATGAGAAGGTTAACCTGCACGGCGGCGCCATCGCCTTGGGTCATCCTTTCGGTTGCTCTGGTGCGCGGATTTCCGGCACTCTGCTCAACGTCATGAAGCAGAATGGCGGGACCTTCGGCGTTTCGACCATGTGCGTCGGCCTGGGCCAAGGTATCACCACCGTCTTCGAACGCGTTTAAGCGTTTCGCTGATGGAAACCGGGGCCTGGTGCCCCGGTTTTTGTTTTTGCAGGATTTTTTTTCAAGAGGGCGAGCAACATGCAGATACAACCAGGCGTATACCGGCATTACAAGGGGCCTGAGTATCGTGTGTTCGGCACGGCGCGCCATTCCGAAACCGAGGAGTGGGTGGTGTTCTACCAGGCCCTGTATGGCGAGTTCGGCCTCTGGGTTCGACCCCTTTCGATGTTTATGGAGTCGGTCGAGGTTGACGGCGAGCAAGTGCCGCGCTTTGCTTTGGTCAAGGCTGAAGTCGAGCTGTTTTCCCGGCCAGATGCCGAGGGTGGCTAACGCCTCGCGCTTGACCTCACTCTGTTGCCACTATATATAGCGGTGCCGCGTCAGGTACCTGCCGTGTTTTTATTTTCAGTATTCAGGAATTTTCCGATCCATGGGCAAATCGCTGGTCATTGTGGAATCCCCGGCTAAGGCCAAGACCATCAACAAGTACCTGGGCAGCCAGTACGTGGTGAAGTCGAGTATCGGCCATATCCGAGACCTGCCCACCAGCGGTTCGGCCAGCGCCAGCAAGGAGCCTGCCGCCAAGCGCGGCAAGGCCGCCGCTGGTGAAGCGCCAGCCCTGTCGCCGAAAGAAAAGGCGCGCAAGCAACTGGTCGCGCGCATGGGAGTTGATCCGGACCACGGCTGGAAAGCCAAGTACGAGATCCTTCCGGGCAAGGAAAAGGTCATCGAAGAACTGCGTCGTCTGGCCAAAGATGCCGACACCATCTATCTCGCAACCGACTTGGATCGCGAGGGGGAAGCCATTGCCTGGCACCTGCGCGAAGCCATCGGTGGTGACGACAGCCGCTATAAGCGCGTGGTGTTCAACGAAATCACCAAGAAGGCCATCCAGGAAGCGTTCTCGCAGCCAGGCGAGCTGGATATCGATCGGGTCAATGCCCAGCAGGCGCGTCGTTTCCTCGACCGCGTGGTGGGTTACATGGTTTCGCCACTGTTGTGGTCGAAGATCGCCCGCGGTCTTTCTGCCGGTCGCGTGCAGTCGGTTGCGGTGAAGCTGGTGGTTGAGCGTGAGCGCGAGATCCGTGCCTTCATCCCGGAAGAATACTGGGAAGTGCATGCTGATCTGGGGACTGCCAAGGACGCCAAGGTGCGTTTCGAAGTAGCGCGGGAGAAGGGCGAAGCCTTCAAGCCGCTTAACGAAGCCCAGGCCATGGCGGCACTGGAGAAGCTCAAGTCTTCCAGTTACACCGTCGCCAAGCGTGAAGACCGTCCGACCAGCAGCAAGCCGTCGGCGCCTTTCATTACCTCCACCCTGCAGCAGGCCGCGAGCAACCGTCTGGGCTTCGGGGTGAAGAAGACCATGATGATGGCCCAGCGTCTGTACGAAGCCGGCTACATCACTTATATGCGTACCGACTCGACCAACCTTTCGGTCGATGCGGTGGAAATGGCTCGCAGCTACATCGAAAGCGAGTTCGGCAAGAAGTACCTGCCTGAAGCGCCGATCGTCTACGGCAGCAAAGAGGGTGCCCAGGAGGCGCACGAAGCGATTCGTCCTTCCGACGTCAACACCCACCCGACCAAGCTCAGTGGCATGGAGCGTGATGCCGAGCGCCTGTACGAGCTGATCTGGCGCCAGTTCCTGGCCTGCCAGATGCCGCCGGCGCAGTACCTGTCGACCACCGTCAGCGTCACTGCTGGCGACTTCGAGCTGCGTGCCAAGGGCCGTATCCTCAAGTTCGACGGTTACACTCGTGTGTTGCCACAACAGAGCAAGCCGGGCGATGACGACGTGCTGCCGGAGATGAACCAGGGCGAAGTGCTCAAACTGATCCAGATCGACCCGAGCCAGCACTTCACCAAGCCGCCTGCGCGTTACTCCGAAGCCAGCCTGGTCAAGGAAATGGAAAAGCGCGGCATTGGCCGTCCTTCCACCTACGCGGCGATCATTTCGACCATTCAGGATCGCGGCTACGTGACCCTGCATAACCGTCGGTTCTATTCCGAGAAGATGGGCGACATCGTCACCGAGCGCCTGTCCGAGAGCTTCTCCAACCTGATGGACTACGGCTTCACCGCCGGCATGGAAGAGAACCTCGACGATGTGGCCCAGGGCGAGCGCGACTGGAAAAATGTGCTGGACGAGTTCTACGGCGATTTCAGCAACAAGCTGAAGCTGGCCGAGGATGGCGAGAAGGGCATGCGTGCCAACCAGCCGACCCTGACCAACATCGCGTGCAAGGATTGCGGGCGGCCGATGATGATTCGTACCGCATCTACCGGTGTGTTCCTCGGCTGCTCGGGCTACAGCCTGCCGCCAAAAGAGCGTTGCAAGGCCACTGTGAACCTGGTGCCGGGCGATGAAATCGCGGCCGACGACGAGGGTGAATCGGAATCGCGCGTGCTGCTCAACAAGCACCGTTGCCCGATCTGCTCGACAGCGATGGATGCTTACCTGCTTGATGAGAAGCGCAAGCTGCACATCTGCGGTAACAACCCTGATTGCACTGGCTACGAGATCGAAGAAGGCAACTACCGCATCAAGGGCTACGAAGGGCCGAGCCTGGAGTGCGACAAGTGCGGTAGCGAAATGCAGCTCAAGACTGGTCGTTTCGGCAAGTTCTTCGGCTGCACCAACGCCGAGTGCAAGAACACCCGCAAGCTGCTCAAGAGCGGCGAGGCGGCGCCGCCGAAGATGGATGCGGTGAAGATGCCGGAGCTCAAGTGCGAGAAGGTCAACGATACCTACGTGCTGCGTGATGGCGCTTCGGGTCTGTTCCTGGCGGCCAGCCAGTTCCCGAAAAACCGCGAGACCCGTGCACCGCTGGTGATCGAGATCATTCCGCATAAAGACGAAATCGATCCGAAGTACCACTTCCTCTGCGAAGCGCCGAAGAAGGATCCCGATGGTCGTCCGGCCGTGATCCGCTACAGCCGCAAGACCAAGGAGCAGTACGTGCAGACCGAGGTGGATGGCAAGCCGACTGGCTGGCGCGCCTTCTACGACGGCAATGCCTGGAAGGTCGAAGACAAGCGCTGATCAAGCTTATTGGTCTAGTCGCGGGGCAAGCCCGCTCCCACAGGATTAATGGATCCCTGTGGGAGCGGGCTTGCCCCGCGATGCTTTTACGCCTTTGAGTAGTGTAAATTGACAGATCGCCTTGCAGCCTTTCGGAGGGCACCCAGATGGCCCAGGAACTCTACACCCGCACCAATCAGAAGATTTACTTTGCAGGCCTGGCCCTCGAAGCCATGGGCAGGGCACAGGAAAGCCGGGCCATGAATGCCCAGGCCTTGATTCAGGCTGAGCGTGAATCGGCGCTGTTTCACCTGTACGGAGCACTGCTGGGCTTGTGTCACGAGATTGCCGGTTTTTACCGCTTGCCGCAGGCCGGTGCGCCACGTGCAGAGCTACTGCTGGCTCGTGAGGTGCTGGAGGCGGTGGCGATTCCTGAGATGGCCGAGCTGGTCGAACTGGCTGAGCAGCGGGAAACCTGGTTGGCGCAACTGTTAAGCGCTTATGCCGATTTGTTCCGACCGCCGGTCGCGAAAAAAACGCCGAAAACTGACGTCACCCAACCGTTGATTCAGGCCGTGAGCCTTGATGAGCCTGAGGTAGCGCCACTTTCGCGGGAAGAGCTGGAGAGCTGGCGGCAGAATCTCAAGGGCCTGACCGTTCGTTTTCGCGAGGGCTTGAGTGAGTGCTGATTGGGGCGCTCGCTGGTACAATACCGGCCTTTCGTGGAGAACAGCCCCTTATGCCAACGTCCTTTCTAGAAATTGTCGAGTTGCCTGATGGCCGGATCGAGTTGCGCCGTGCCGAGGACGAAGGCTCCCTGGTAACCCTGGATTTCTCCGAGGACGCCAAGGCTTTCCTGCAAGGTCAGCACGTGGAAGTGGCCAAGGCCATGCTCAGTGTTGGCGTGCAGATGGCCGGCAAGCTGGTGGAAGGCGAAGTCGAGCGAGACGACGGGCCGCGCGTTCTGCATTGATCGCCATACAGGGCTTCCTCGTCCTGAGGAAGCCTGGCGAAACCAACCCCTGCGTATCCTGAGTATCAGCCGAGGCGGATGTTCAGGCTTTGTGCGTCTCCGGCACGTGCGGCGTTGCTCAGTTGCTGGCGGGCGCTGCTGCTGACCGTGCTCAGCCAGCTGACCACGGTATGGCTACGGCCCAGGCGCAAGGCTTCACAGGCTAGTTGCAGGGCGCTCTGGTTGCCGCGTGGTTGCAGTAGCAGAATGCGCTCGCGGTTCAGGCCAGCTTCGCGTAGCCATGCCTGGGTCAGGCTGGCCGGCGGGGCGATCAGGGTCAGCCAGCGTTCGTCCTGCTCTTCGCTCAGCTCGCTCAGTTCGCGCAACATGGGGGCCAGCAGGCTCTGGCAGTTGCCCAGCGCACCACGGAAAGACAGCTCGCTGAAAACCTGAGCTGCGCCAGGGTGCGGCGCAGGCTTGGCGGCTTTCAGTCCGGGCAGCACTGGCTGGGCCAGGAATGCTTCGAACAGGGGCAGTTGTGCTTGCTGCGGTACGTTCTGTGACGCTGGGGGGAACTGCATGATGCCTCCTTTACCGGCGAATGACGCCGACACTCAAGCCCTCGATCACCAGCTCCTGGTCTTTCAGGTTGACTTCGATAGGGGCGAATTCGGGGTTTTCAGCAATCAGCCAGACTTTGCTGCCTTCGCGCTTGAAGCGCTTGACCGTTACCTCGTCACCCAGGCGGGCGACCACGATCTGGCCATTGCGGGCTTCGCGGCAGGTATGTACGGCGAGCAGGTCGCCATCGACGATGCCGACATCCTTCATGCTCATGCCGTGGACGCGCAACAGGTAGTCGGCACGGGGGTGGAAGAAGGCCGGGTTGATGTTGCAGGATTCCTCGATGTGCTGCTGGGCAAGAATCGGTGCGCCGGCGGCGACACGGCCGATGATTGGCAAGCCGCTGTCTTCGGCCTTGGCTTCAAGGCCGGGGATGCGGATGCCGCGCGAGGCGCCCGGAGTCATCTCGATTGCGCCCTTACGGGCCAGGGCCTTGAGGTGTTCCTCGGCGGCATTCGGAGACTTGAAACCCAGCTCCTGGGCGATTTCCGCGCGGGTGGGCGGGAAGCCGTTGTCTTCCAGGCAGCGCTTGATAAAAGCCAGAATCTCAGCTTGGCGTGGCGTCAGTTTTAGCATGTCGATCGCTCTGTCTTTTTATACAGTGACTGGGATTATATACAGTAGGTGGCAGGCTGCAAGCATCAGGCTGCAAGAAAACCCGGGGCAGGGGCAGATGTCCTTGCAGCTTGCGGCCTGCAGCTGTGATTTAATACGTGACCGGGTAGGCACAAAACGGCCTCGCGGACTTGACAAATCACCGCTTTGAAACGTATGTTTCAAACAAGTGTTTGTCAGGCGGAGTAGTCATGGCCCAGTCGGAAACCGTTGAACGCATTCTCGATGCTGCCGAGCAGTTGTTCGCGGAAAAAGGTTTTGCCGAAACCTCATTACGGCTGATCACCAGCAAGGCCGGCGTCAATCTGGCGGCGGTGAATTACCATTTCGGTTCCAAGAAGGCCCTGATCCAGGCGGTCTTCTCGCGTTTCCTTGGTCCTTTCTGCACCAGCCTCGAGCGCGAGCTGGAGCGTCGTCAGGCCCGTCCTGAGCACAAGCCAAGCCTTGAAGAACTGCTGGAAATGCTGGTCGAGCAGGCGCTGGTGGTACAGCCGCGCAGTGGCAACGACCTGTCGATTTTCATGCGCCTGCTGGGCCTGGCCTTCAGCCAGAGCCAGGGGCACTTGCGGCGTTATCTGGAGGACATGTACGGCAAGGTGTTCCGTCGCTACATGCTGCTGGTCAACGAGGCCGCACCGCGTATTCCGCCCATCGAGCTGTTCTGGCGTGTGCACTTCATGCTCGGTGCTGCAGCATTCAGCATGTCCGGGATCAAGGCACTGCGTGCCATCTCCGAAACCGATTTCGGCGTCAACACCTCGATCGAACAGGTCATGCGCCTGATGGTGCCGTTTCTCGCCGCCGGTATGCGCGCCGACAGTGGTGTCACTGACGAAGCCATGGCCGCCGCGCAGCTGCGTCCGCGCAGCAAATCCTCAAGCACCACGGTCACCGCCAAGGCCTGATGCCATGGCTGGGCGCGGCGAGCCGCATCGGCTAAGCTAGCGCCCATGCCCAGTCTCGATTTACTGCACATCTCCCTTGCCGATCAATGCCTCTATGGGTTTACCCAGGGGCAGTTGCGTCTGCGTCTGCCTGTGTCCACGGCATTGAAGGGTGCCGGCGAGCGCAATGGCTCCGGTTGCACGCCCCGTGGCCTGCATCAGGTCCGCGCAAAAATCGGCGCCGGACTGCCGCAAGGAGCGGTTCTGCGCGGGCGGCGCTGGACCGGCGAAACCTGGACGCCGGCCCTGCATGCGCAGTATCCCGAACGTGACTGGATTCTCAGTCGTATCCTCTGGCTCAGCGGTTGCCAGCCGGGATTCAATCGCCTGGGCCCGGTCGACACTTTCCGTCGCTACATTTATCTGCATGGCACGCCTGATTGCGAACCAATGGGCGTGCCGTTGTCCCATGGCTGTGTGCGCCTGCGCAATGCCGACCTGCTGCGCCTGTTCGATCAGGTGCCAGTGCATTGCCCGGTGCGAATCGAAGAAGCCGCGTGCCCCGAATGGGCCCGTGCGCCCCTGAACTGAAGGATCAATTATGAGTGCCAGCCTGCAAGGCTCCTTGATGGTGGACATCGCCGGTACCTGGCTGACCGCCGAAGATCGCCAGCTGTTGCGCCAGCCCGAAGTGGCCGGCCTGATCATCTTTGCCCGCAACATCGAAAGCCCACGTCAGGTGCGTGAACTGACCGCTTCGATTCGCGCCATCCGCCCGGACCTGATTCTGGCGGTCGACCAGGAAGGTGGCCGGGTGCAGCGCCTGCGCCAGGGCTTTGTACGCTTGCCGGCGATGCGCGCGATTGCCGACAACGACAATGCCGAATACCTGGCCGAGCAGTGCGGCTGGCTGATGGCTACGGAAGTGCTGGCGGTTGGTCTGGACCTGAGTTTCGCGCCGGTGCTGGACCTCGATCACCAGCGCAGCGCCGTGGTCGGTAGCCGCGCGTTCGAAGGTGATCCGCAGCGTGCCACCGTCCTGGCCGGTGCCTTTATTCGCGGTATGAACGCCGCAGGCATGGCTGCATGCGGCAAGCACTTCCCGGGTCATGGCTGGGCTGAAGCTGATTCCCACGTCGCCATCCCGACTGACGAGCGTAGTCTGGGACAGATTCGCGCCGTCGATCTGGTGCCTTTCGCGCGGCTCAGTGGCCAGCTGGCGGCGGTGATGCCGGCGCATGTGATCTATCCGCAGGTCGACAACCAGCCGGCAGGCTTCTCGCGCCGCTGGTTGCAGGACATCCTGCGCGGTGAGCTGGGCTTTGACGGGGTGATCTTCAGTGATGACCTGTCGATGGCCGGCGCACATGTGGTGGGTGATGCGGCCAGTCGAATCGAGGCGGCGTTGAGCGCTGGGTGTGATATGGGCCTGGTGTGTAACGACCGGGCTGCCGCCGAGCTGGCGCTGACAGCGGCGCAACGCCTGAAGGTCAAGCCTTCGCCACGTATCGCGCAGATGCGCGGGCAGGGCTTTGCGCGTACCGATTATCGCCAGCAGCCGCGTTGGCTGGAGGCGCTTGGGGCGCTCAAAGAGGCTCAACTGGTCGATTGATACCAATAGCCAATCGCCGGCAATGCCGGCTCCCGCATGGATACCAACACCCCGTGGGAGCTGGCGTTGCCAGCGATGAACTCAACTGGTTTTCGACGCTTTGCGTTTGCCCGGCAATGGCGCAAACAACGCATCGATATCCTCGGCTGCCAAACGCCAATCCCCCGCCTGACGCCCATCCAGCACCCCCGCCGCCAACGCCGATTTCTCCAGCTGCAGTTGCTGGATCTTCTCTTCCACCGTGCCTCGGGTAATCAGCTTGTAGACGAAGACCGGCTTTTCCTGGCCGATACGATAAGCGCGGTCGGTGGCCTGGTTTTCCGCTGCCGGGTTCCACCACGGGTCGTAATGGATCACGGTATCGGCAGCGGTGAGGTTCAGGCCCACGCCACCAGCTTTGAGGCTGATGAGGAAAATTTGCAGACGCCCGCTCTGGAAGTCCTGTACCGGTGCCCGGCGATCGCGGGTCTCGCCCGTCAGCAGGGCGTAGGCGATGGCGCGTTGCTGCAGTTCTGCCTCGATCAGCCGCAACATGCTGGTGAACTGTGAGAACAGCAGCACGCGTCGCCCTTCGGCGAGCAGTTCCTCAAGCATTTCCATCAAGCTTGCCAGCTTGCCCGAGTGAGCGCCGCGGGTGGTTGGCGCCTGGCTGTTGACCAGGCGCAGATCGCAGCAGACCTGGCGCAGCTTGAGCAAGGCTTCAAGGATGATGATCTGGCTGCGGGCTACGCCTTTGCGGGTGATCTCCGCGCGCACTTTCTGGTCCATGGCCAGGCGCATGGTCTCGTAGACATCGCGCTGCGCATCGCTGAGCTCGACCCAGTGAATCATCTCGGTCTTGGCCGGCAGTTCGGTGGCAACCTGTTCCTTGGTGCGCCGCAGCAGGAACGGCTTGATCCGCGCGTTGAGGTGCTGCAGACGCTCATCGTTGCCCTGGCGCTCGATCGGTACCCGGTAGTCGCGATTGAACGCCTTGGCGTCTCCCAGCCAGCCGGGCAGCAGGAAGTGAAACAGTGACCACAGTTCGCCCAAGTGATTCTCCAGCGGCGTGCCGCTCAGACACAGGCGTTGGCGTGCTTCGAGCTGGCGTGCGGCCTGGGCGGCTTTGCTGTTTGGGCTTTTGATGTACTGCGCCTCGTCGAGGATCAGTGCATGCAGCATCAGGCCCTTGAAGTGCTCCAGGTCCTTGGGCAGCAGGGCATAGGTGGTCAGCAGCAGGTCGTAGTCCTGCAGCTTGTCAAAATGCTTGCGCCGACCGATGCCCTGCAGCGCCAGAACCCGCAGGTCAGGGGCGAAACGTGCTGCCTCGTCCTGCCAGTTGGGGATCAGGCTGGTGGGCATCACCACCATGGCGGGACGGGTCAGGCGTCCGGCGTTCTTTTCCGTGAGCAGGTGGGCCAGGGTCTGAAGGGTTTTGCCCAGGCCCATGTCATCGGCGAGGATGCCGCCGACTTCCAGCTCGCGCAGGGCCTGCATCCAGCTCAGGCCTTCAAGCTGATAGGCGCGCAGTGTCGCGTTCAAGCCCGTCGGGACCTCTGTCGGCTGCAGGCGGATGTCGCGCAGGCGTTCGCCCAGGCCACGTACCTGCTCGCCGCCTTGCCAACTCAGCGGCAGCTCCTCCAGGGCATTGAGGCGCGTGGCGTCCAGCGTTGGCACGCGCACACTGGTGTCACCGGTGTCACGCAGGTAGAAGTCGCCGAGGGTTGCCAGCACCGGCTTGAGGCGACCGTAGGGTAGCGCTACTTGCAGGTTGCGTCGTGCTTCGCCGGCGGGGGCGGGAATCTGTACCAGCAGTTGCTCATCATCGCGGCGCTTGTGCAATTGCGCCGGGTTGAGCAGTTCCGGATGGCTACGCAGCACGTTGAGCAGGATCGGCAGCAGGCTCAGGCGCTGGCCGTTGACCTCGATGCCCAGCTCCAGATCGAACCAGTCGCGGCCGCTGGCTTCGTCGATTTGCGCGTACCAATCGTCAACTTCGGCAAGGTTGAAGGCGAAGTCATCGGTGAACTCGATTTCCCAGCCTTGCTCGCGCAGGGTGGGCAGGTCGTTAAGCATGAAGCGCAGCCAGGCGGCTTCGGAAGCCAGCTCCAACAGATCGCCGGCACTCTCCGGCAAGGCTTTGCTTTGCCGGGTGGCGACCTTGAAGCCCAGACGCTGAAGGGTCTGGCGGATCTGGCTTTCGGCCTCGGCGTGGCGCCTTATGCGTTGGCTGGTGGTGCTGTCCAGGCGGCTGACTTCCTTGCTCTGTCTGCCGCTGGCGCGAATACCGTCATAGTTGAATGACAGCGCCGCGCGGTGCTGGTGCTGACGCTGCATCCTGCCGGTTTGCGGGACGTAGGCGCTGAACTCGTGGCTGCCCAGGATCAGGTGAGGTGTCGGGGCAAGACCATCGTTAGGCATCGGACTACTGCTCCATCAACTCCGCGGGCGCAGTGGGGGCGCTGACTGGCCGGTTGGCCGTAACCTTGAGCAGCACGGCCAGATGGCCGCCGTCAAGGAAGGTCAGTTCTCCATTTTTTACCGTGCTGTTGCTCTGCTTGAGCTGTTCGCTCTGGATCACCGTGCCATTGCCGTCGAACTGGTTGACCCAGAGGCTGGCCTCGACGCTGATGAAGCGCTCTTCGTTGAGGTTCAGGTTGCCCTCGATCGGGAAGTGTCCGAACTGCTTTTTGCCGTCATTGATGGCGACAGTGCCGGCGTCCTGTTTCCAGGCCTTGTGCAGCAGCACGGTGTACTGGTTGTCAGCGCTCAGCTTGGCCGCTTCGTCGGTCATGGCCGGTTGGCGCAGGTCGCCTTCGGCAATGGCCTGGGCGCCGTTGCTCCAGTCTTCCGGGGCGGACTGGCTGGTGATTGCCGGGACGGCGTTCTGCCGTACCAGGATCATTTCGACCTGATAAACGCCTTCAGCGAAAGCGGCTGGAGTAAACAACGCCAGCAGCAGGGTCAGGCAGCGAATGGCACGCATGGATCTTCCTTCACGCAGATTGTGGGGTCAGGCGCTCGAACAGCGCTTCGAGGTTGTTGAAACGTTCTTCCGGGCGTTCCATTGGCACCATGAATTTGAACTGGGTGGCGCCTTCGAACTTGTAGCGCTTGGGCTGGCCCTGGATCAGCTTGATCAATGCCAGTGGGTCGACCGGGGTCTCGGCTTCGAACTCGATCTTGCCGCCGTTGGGGCCGGCATCGACTTTCTTGATGCCGAGTTTTTCCGCCTGCAGCTTGAGCAGAGTCAGGCGCACCAGGTTCTTGGTCGGCTCGGGCAGCAGGCCAAAGCGGTCGATCATTTCGACCTGCAGGTCTTTGAGGCCGTCTTCGTCCACCGCTGAGGCGATGCGCTTGTACAGGATCAGGCGGGCGTGGACGTCAGGCAGGTAGTCCTCGGGAATCAGCGCCGGTAGGCGCAGGTTGATTTCCGGGCCGCCACCCAGCGGCTGATCGAGGTTCGGCTGGGTGCCCTTGCGGATGGCCTTGACCGCACGCTCGAGCATTTCCATGTACAGGGTGAAACCGACCGCCTGAATCTGGCCGCTTTGGCCTTCACCGAGCAGTTCACCGGCACCGCGGATCTCCAGATCGTTGGTGGCCAGGACGAAACCGGCGCCCAGGTCCTGGGTGTTGGCGATGGCCTCCAGACGCTTTTCGGCGTCCGGGGTGATCTGCTGGCGCGGCGGCGTAAGCAGGTAGGCGTAGGCCTGGTGGTGGCTACGCCCGACCCGGCCGCGCAGTTGATGCAGCTGGGCCAGGCCGAACTTGTCGGCGCGCTCGATGATGATGGTGTTGGCGCTGGGCACGTCGATGCCGGTCTCGATGATGGTCGAGGCAATCAGCACGTTGAAGCGCTTGTGGTAGAAGTCGCTCATCACCTGTTCGAGTTCGCGCTCGCGCATCTGCCCGTGGCCGATACCGATCCTGGCTTCTGGTACCAGCTCGGCGAGGTCAGCGGCGCATTTCTCGATGCTCTTCACGTCGTTGTGCAGGTAATAGACCTGGCCGCCACGCAGCAACTCACGCAGCAGCGCTTCTTTGACCGTGCTCTTGTTCTGCTCCATGACGAAGGTGCGTACCGACAAGCGGCGTGCCGGCGGGGTGGCGATGATCGACAGGTCGCGCATGCCGGCCACGGCCATGTTCAGGGTGCGCGGGATCGGCGTGGCAGTCAGGGTGAGGATGTCCACCTCGCTGCGCAGGGCCTTGAGCTGTTCCTTCTGGCGCACGCCAAAACGGTGCTCTTCGTCGATGATCACCAGGCCCAGGTCCTTGATCTTGACGTCGTCCTGCAGCAGCTTGTGGGTGCCGATGACGATGTCGATCTTGCCTTCGGCCAGATCGGCAACGGCGGCGGCGACCTCCTTGGGTGACTTGAAGCGGCTCATCACTTCGACGGTCACCGGCCAGTCGGCAAAGCGGTCGCGGAAGCTGTTGTAGTGCTGCTGGGCGAGTAGGGTGGTCGGTACCAGAATGGCGACCTGACGCCCGCCGTGCACGGCAATGAAGGCGGCGCGCATGGCCACTTCGGTCTTGCCAAAGCCGACGTCGCCGCAGACCAGGCGATCCATCGGTTTGGCCGCCAGCATGTCTTCGCGCACCGCTTCGATGGCGCTCTGTTGGTCCGGAGTTTCTTCGAACGGAAAGCCGGCGCTGAAGGTGGCATAGTCCACTGACGGGTCGGCGAAGGCATAACCTTTTCGCGCCGCGCGACGGGCATAGATGTCGAGCAGTTCGGCGGCCACGTCGCGCACCTGTTCGGCGGCCTTGCGCTTGGCTTTTTGCCAGGCTTCGGAGCCCAGCCGGTGCAACGGTGCCAGGGCGTCGTCGCTGCCAGTGTAGCGAGCGATCAGGTGCAGGTTGGCCACTGGCACGTAGAGCTTGGCACCCTCGGCGTATTCGAGGGTGAGGAATTCGGCGGCCTGGTTGTCGATTTCCAGGGTTGCCAGACCCAGGTAGCGGCCCACGCCGTGATCGATATGCACCACCGGCGCGCCTTCGCGCAGCTCGGTAAGGTTTTTGATCACTGCGTCGTTGTTGGCGTCGCTGCGTTTGTCGCGGCGTCGGCGCTGCATGACCCGCTGACCGAACAGCGGGCTCTCGGCGATCAGGGCGATGGCCGGGTCGTCCAGCAGCAGACCTTCGTCCAGCGGCGCGATGGTGATCGCCAGGCGCTCTTTGCCCGCGACGAAGGCGTTCCAGCTATCGACGGTTTGCGGGCGCAGCTTCAGGCGTTCGAGCAGCTCCAGCAGTACTTCGCGGCGGCCCGCCGACTCGGCGGTGAACAGCACGCGACCAGAAAACTGGTCGAGAAAGCCCGACAGTGCTGCCAGTGGCTGGTTGGCTTTGGCTTCGATGGCCAGGTTCGGCAAGGTCCGGGCCGGGAAGCGCTCGCGGCCGACGCCGCTGTCGACGTCATCCTGGCTGACGACCACGCGTGGCCAGCTCTTGAGGCGGGCAAAGCAGTCTTCCACCGGCATGAACAGTTCGGCCGGTGGCAGCAGGGGGCGCGACGGATCGATGCGGCGCTCCTCGTAGCGGTTGCGCACATCGCTCCAGAAGTGCTCGGCGGCCTGTTCGGCGCCTGGCAGGGAAAACACCTGGGTGTCCTGCGGCAGGTAGTCGAACAGGGTCGAGGTGTCTTCGAAGAACAGCGGCAGGTAGTACTCGATACCGGCCGGGGTAATGCCGCTGGACAGGTCCTGGAAGATCGGGCAGCGGCGAAAATCGACGTCGAAACGCTCGCGAAAGCGTGCCTTGAAGCGGGTCACCGCCTCTTTCTGCAGCGGAAACTCGCGGGCGGGCAACAGCCGTACCGACTCGACCTTGTCGATCGAGCGCTGGGTTTCCGGGTCGAAGGTGCGCAAGGTCTCGATTTCGTCATCGAACAGGTCGATGCGGTACGGCAGTTTGCTGCCCATCGGGAACAGGTCGATCAGCGCGCCGCGCACGGCGAACTCGCCATGCTCATACACCGTATCGACACAGCGGTAGCCGCTGGCTTCAAGGCGCGTGCGCATCTGTTCGACATCCAGCTTCTGGCCGATGTCCAGCACCAGGCTGCTACCGAGCAGGAAGCTGGTCGGTGCCAGGCGGTGCAGGGCGGTGGTGATCGGCACCACGAGAATGCCGTGATCAAGTTCCGGCAGCCGGTACAGGCTGGCGATCCGCTGGGAGATGATGTCCTGGTGCGGCGAGAACAGGTCGTAGGGCAGGGTTTCCCAGTCTGGGAAAGGCAGTACCGGCAGCTCCGGCGCAAAAAAGCGCAGCTCCTGCTCAAGCCGGTCAGCGCTCTGGCTGTCGGCGGTCAATAGCAGGGTAAAGCGCTTGGCGGCGCTGGCAGCCTCGGCAATCGCCAGGCTCAGGGCGGCACCCGGCAGGTTGCCCCAGGTTTGTTTGCCGGCAGTGGCCGGCAGGTGCGGTAGACGCAGAACAGGCACGGGAGGTCGAGCTCCAAGCGTTGCGACAAAGACGCCAATTGTACCGGTCTGAGGCCCGTGCTGTCAGGTTTGCACAGTCTAAATACATGTAGTGACAGAGTGGCGACAGGCGCTCATTGCTCGATGGGCTGCGGGGCGTCATAATGTAGCCCCTTTTTTCTGTCCCTACATGTGGAAGGTTCCCGTGACTCAGAAGCCCGACCAGTGTCTTGGTGAGTGGATTGATCGTGAAGCACTTGCAGAAGCGATGATCCCGCTTATCGGTCAGCTCTACCGCAATAACAATGTGGTGAGTTCGATCTATGGCCGCAGCCTGATCAACCGTTCGGTGATCTCGATCCTCAAAGCGCACCGCTTTGCTCGTCATCGCCAAACCGACGAAACCGAACTCTCTGTCCACGAGACATTCCCGCTGCTCAAAGCCATGAGCGAGCTGAAACTGGGCGCCGCTTCGGTCGACCTGGGCAAGCTGGCCAACAAATTCAAGCAGGAAGGCAACGGCCGCAGCGCCGAGCAGTTCGTGCGTGAAGAAATGGCTGACGTGGTTGGTCAGCAGAACGCTTCGGCGCGCAAAGGCACCGACGTTGTGCTGTACGGCTTCGGTCGTATCGGCCGCCTGCTGGCGCGCATCCTGATCGAAAAAACCGGTGGTGGCGACGGCCTGCGTCTGCGCGCCATCGTCGTGCGCAAAGGCGCCGAGAACGATCTGGTCAAGCGTGCCAGCCTGCTGCGTCGTGACTCGGTTCACGGCCCGTTCGATGGCACCATCACCATCGACGAAGCCAACAACACCATCACTGCCAACGGCAACCTGATCCAGGTTATCTACGCCAAGAGCCCGAGCGAAGTCGACTACACCCAGTACGGCATCGAAAACGCGCTGATCGTCGATAACACCGGTGTATGGCGTGACGCCGACGGCCTGGGCCAGCACCTGGCCTGCCCGGGCGCTGCCCGCGTGATCCTCACCGCACCTGGCAAAGGCGCGCTGAAGAATATCGTCCACGGTATCAACCATGGCGATATCACTGCTGACGACAAGATCATCTCGGCCGCCTCGTGCACCACCAACGCCATCGTGCCGGTGCTCAAGGCTGTCAATGACAAGTACGGCATCGTCAACGGCCACGTCGAAACCGTTCACTCGTTCACCAACGACCAGAACCTGATCGACAACTTCCACAAGGGCAGCCGTCGTGGCCGTGCCGCGCCGCTGAACATGGTTATCACCGAGACCGGTGCAGCCACCGCAGCCGCCAAGGCGCTGCCAGTGCTCAAGGGCAAGCTGACCGGTAACGCGATTCGTGTTCCTACGCCGAACGTGTCGATGGCCATCCTCAACCTGAACCTGGAAAAGGCCACCAACCGCGAGGAAATCAACGAGTACCTGCGCCAGATGGCCATGCACTCGGATCTGCACAAGCAGATCGATTACGTCAGCTCCCAGGAAGTGGTATCCACCGACTTCGTCGGTTCCCGCCACGCCGGTGTGGTCGATGCCGAAGCCACCATCTGCAACGATAACCGTGTTGTCCTGTACGTCTGGTACGACAACGAATTCGGTTACAGCTGCCAGGTTGTGCGCGTGATGGAAGACATGGCCGGTGTAAACCCGCCAGCTTTCCCACGCTAAGCTTGGCTTGGTTGTGAAAGACGGGAACCTCAGGGTTCCCGTTTTTTTTGCCTGAATTTCCAGGAGGACGGATGCGGAACGTGTTACTGGTGGGTGTGCTGGTGAGTCTGCTGGGCTGTGGACAAGGCGACACGCTTGAGCGTATCAGCGGGCCGACCATGGGCAGCAGTTACACCGTGCAGTATGTACGCACGCCGCAGGGGCCGACGCCGGAGCAGGTCAAGCGTGAGGTGGAAGCTATCCTTGAGGGCGTCGACAAGCGCTTCTCCACCTATCGCAGCGATTCGCTGACCGAGACGTTCAATCGCTTGCCTGCCAACAGCTGTCAGCTCATGCCTGCTGATGTGTTGGAGCTGGTGCGCGTTGGTGAGCAGCTGTCGCAACAGAGTGATGGGGCGTTTGACCTGACCGTGGAACCGTTGCTCGATCTCTGGGGCTTCGGACCGCAGTCGCGAATGGAAAAAATACCTGACGCACAGGCGCTGGCCGCTGCTCGCGAGCGTGTCGGGCATGGGCATTTGCGCATGGTGGGTGAGCAGCTGTGCAAGGATGCGCCGGTGGAGGTGGACTTCAATAGCATCGCAGCCGGGCATGCAGTAGACCTGCTGGTTGAGCGCTTGCAAGCCTTGGGCGTCGCGGATTTGCTGGTCGAAGTCACGGGTGAGCTCAAGGCTGTGGGGCGAAAACCTGACGGCAGTCACTGGAAAGTGGCCGTGGAGTTGCCCCGTGACGATCGCCAGATTGCCCAGCAAGTGCTGGCGGTGGATGGTTTTGGCGTATCGACCTCCGGTGACTATCGCAATTATTTCGAGGAGAATGGCCAGCGCTATTCGCACACCTTCGATGCGCGTCTGGGCAGGCCGGTGAAACACGACCTGGCGGCGGTGACGGCGTTTGATCGTTCGACGCTAATGGCAGACGGTTACTCGACTCTGTTGCTGATCCTCGGGCCGCAGCAGGGCTGGGAGTTTGCCCTTCGGCACGAGATTGCCGCAGTGTTCGTGACCCGGGTTGCTGACGGTTTCGTCTCTCGTAGCACCCCGGCGTTCGGGCAGGTGACGGCGAAGGATTGAAAAGCTTCGCGGGGCAAGCCCGCTCCCACAGTTTAGGAGCGGGCTTGTCCCGCGATGAATACATGTAGTGCAGAGAAAAATAGCCTACGACGCGACCAAGGGTTAATGTGCGCGGCGTTCAAGCTTGATTAGACTGCACCCGAATTTTTTCATGGCGCCGCTGGCGACATGATCTAGCCCCGCTCGCCAATGTGGCGACCGGGCCTGTTCTGAAGGAGTACGCATGGCTGTCTACAACTACGACGTAGTGGTGCTGGGTTCCGGCCCCGCAGGAGAAGGGGCGGCAATGAATGCTGCCAAAGCAGGACGCAAGGTGGCGATGGTCGATAGCCGTCGCCAGGTCGGCGGCAACTGCACCCACCTGGGCACCATCCCGTCCAAGGCCCTGCGTCACTCGGTGCGCCAGATCATGCAGTTCAACACCAATCCGATGTTCCGGGCGATTGGTGAACCGCGCTGGTTCTCGTTCCCCGACGTGCTTAAAAGCGCCGAGAAAGTGATCGCCAAGCAGGTCGCTTCACGCACCGGCTACTACGCCCGCAACCGTGTCGATGTGTTCTTCGGTACCGGCAGCTTTGCCGACGAGCAGACCATTGAAGTGGTTTGCGCCAACGGCGTGGTCGAAAAGCTGGTGGCCAAGCACATCATCATTGCCACCGGCTCGCGTCCGTACCGTCCGGCCGACATCGATTTCCATCACCCGCGGATCTACGATAGCGACACCATCCTCAGCCTCGGCCACACCCCGCGCAAACTGATCGTGTATGGCGCCGGCGTCATTGGTTGCGAATACGCTTCGATCTTCAGTGGCCTGGGTGTGCTGGTGGAACTGGTGGACAACCGTGGCCAGTTGCTGAGCTTCCTCGACTCGGAAATCTCCCAGGCGTTGAGCTACCACTTCAGCAACAACAACATCACGGTTCGCCACAACGAAGAGTACGAGCGCGTCGAAGGCCTGGACAACGGTGTGATCCTGCACCTGAAATCGGGCAAGAAGATCAAGGCCGATGCCTTGCTCTGGTGCAACGGCCGTACCGGCAACACCGACAAGCTGGGTCTGGAAAACATCGGCATCAAGGTCAACAGCCGTGGCCAGATCGAAGTCGATGAGAACTACCGCACCCACGTGCCGAACATCTACGGTGCCGGTGACGTGATCGGTTGGCCGAGCCTGGCCAGTGCTGCGCACGACCAGGGTCGCTCGGCCGCTGGCAGCATCGTCGACAATGGCAGCTGGCGCTTCGTCAACGATGTGCCGACCGGCATCTACACCATTCCGGAGATCAGCTCGATCGGCAAGAACGAGCAGGAACTGACCCAGGCCAAAGTACCTTACGAAGTCGGCAAGGCCTTCTTCAAAGGCATGGCGCGGGCGCAGATCGCCGGTGAGCCGCAAGGCATGCTGAAGATCCTGTTCCACCGCGAGACCCTGGAAATCCTCGGTGTGCACTGCTTCGGTTATCAGGCGTCGGAGATTGTCCACATCGGTCAGGCGATCATGGATCAGCCGGGTGAGCGCAACACCCTGAAGTACTTCGTCAACACCACCTTCAACTACCCGACCATGGCCGAAGCCTATCGGGTAGCGGCCTACGACGGTCTCAACCGGCTTTTTTGAGCGGCTCCGGCCGGTGGCCTGAGCCGGCCGGGGAGACCGATTTCAGCGATTCTCGAGGGTGGCGCTGGCCAAACCGGGAAAGTCTGTAATCAGGCTGTCTACGCCGAAGTCGGCGAGCCTGCGCATCAGCGCCGGCTCGTTGACTGTCCACACCGACACGTGCAAATCCTGGCGCTGGGCCTTGATCAGGCGCTCAGGGGTGCACAGTGTCCAGTTCAACGCCAGCAAATTGCAGTCATAGTTCTGGGCGACCTTCAGCGGGTCGAGCCAGGCGTACTCGGCGACCAGTCCGCGAGAAATATCCGGCGTCAATTCAAGGGCTGCACCCAGCACTTCCCGAGAACTTGAGGTAATGGTGATCCTGTCGAGCAGGCCGTACTGCTGGGCCATTTCGCGAATGGCCAGTACCGTGGTCACCGCACGGGTGCGCGAGGCGCTCTTGACCTCCAGTTGCCAGTGCTCGAAGTCGCACTTCTCGAACAGCTCTTCCAGCCGTGGAATGGGGCAGGGCGATACCCAGCCCGGGCCACCTTCGCGTGCATCGTAAGTCACCAGGTTCGCCGCTTCGTGCTCGACCACCTTGCCGCGTCGGCCGGTGGTGCGCTTGAGGCTCGGGTCGTGAATGACCATCAGTTCGTTGTCAGCCGACAGGTGCAGGTCCAGTTCGCAACGGCGCACGCCGTGCTTGAGACACTGCTGGAAGCTGGTCAGGGTGTTTTCGGGGGCTTCGCCCTTGGCGCCACGGTGGCCGTAAATCTGGGTCACGTTTGTTCCTTCAAGAAAGGGTGAGACTCAAGAAGCGCTCGGGGCGTTCTGTTCCAGTGCCTGACGTCGTTGTTGTGCCTGTCGTTGCAGGATGTAGCGGGCCAGCAGTTGGCGTTGGGCATCGGTCATGTCGACGAACTCGGTACCGATTTCGTACAGGCCGTCAGGCTGCTGATCGCAGTGGGTGACTCTGGCGCGCAACAGCAAGCCCAGGGCTTGCGGCATCAATACCATCTTCACCGCGACCCGGCTGCCAGCGGCAAGCGCTTGGGCCTGGTTGAACTCGATACCGCCTTCGGACAGCACTACCGCCTGTGGCGCGCTGAGCTGCCCGAGCAGTGTCTGCGCAACCACAGCGCTGAGCAGGTCGATACGTTTGTTCTGCGCCTTGAGGAAGGCGGCCAAGGTGCGATCCTTTTCACTGAGCTGGCGCAGCAGGTGCTGGGACTCGAATTCACTCAGGTGCAGTTCGCTGAGCAGGTTGAAGAGTGGTGAATCATCTTGCAACAAGTCTGGGCCAAGGGCTTCAGTAGCACTTAGCGGGCTAATTTCCAGTGCGATCCTATCGTCGATACGGTAGTATTCGCGGCGATCTTCTTCATCTAATGTCGACATGGCGAACCCATGGTAGCGGCGGTGGTCTGAGTGTAAAGCTGCTATTCAAGCCCCGCCACAAGGACGTTCCTCTTTCATCCGAACAAGCCCCGACATGTTCAGACCTCTCTTCGTATTCATCGGCACGCGTTACACCCGTGCCAAGCGTCGCAACCACTTCGTCTCGTTCATTTCCCTGACCTCGATGATCGGCCTCGCCCTGGGCGTGGTGGTGATGATCGTGGTGTTGTCGGTCATGAACGGTTTCGATCATGAGATGCGCACCCGGGTATTGGGCATGGTGCCCCATGCCACCCTTGAAACCGGACAGCCGATCAGCGACTGGCCCGCCCTTGCCAAGCAAGTAAAGCAGAACCCGCAGGTTGTGGCGGTGGCACCCTTTACCCAGATGCAGGGTTTGCTGACTCATGACGGCAAGGTGCAGAAGGTGCTGCTCAACGGCATCGACCCGGCCCAGGAGCGGCAGGTCTCGATCATCGACAACTTCATTCGTGAAGGTAAGCTCGACGCCCTGGCGCCGGGTGAGTTCGGCATCATGATCGGTGACAAGGCGGCGGCCAAGCTGGGTGTCGGTATCGGCGACAAGCTGACTTTCGTCGCCCCGGAGGTCACCGTGACCCCCGCCGGCATGTTCCCGCGCATGAAGCGCTTTACCGTGGTCGGCATCTTCCATGTCGGCGCCGGTGAAATCGACGGCTACCTGGGGCTTACCAACCTGTCGGACCTGTCGCGTCTGCACCGCTGGAAAGCCGACCAGGTCCAGGGCCTGCGCCTGAAGTTCGACGACCTGTTCCAGGCGCCGCGCACCGCCTGGGATATCGCCCAGAACCTGGGTGACCGCGAGTTCTATGCCCGCGACTGGACCCGCAGCCATGGCAACCTGTACCAGGCGATCCGCATGGAGAAGGCGATGATCGGCCTGCTGTTGCTGCTGATCGTTGCGGTGGCGGCGTTCAACATCATTTCCACCCTGGTGATGGTGGTCAACGACAAGAAGGGCGATATCGCCATCTTGCGTACCCTGGGTTCGACCCCAGGGCAGATCATGGCCATCTTCATGGTCCAGGGTACCGTGATCGGCGTGGTCGGTACCTTGATCGGCGGGGTGGTCGGCATCGCTGCGGCGCTGAATGTCAGCGCGGCAATCGCCGGGCTCGAGCGCCTGATCGGACACAAGTTCCTCAATGCCGACGTCTACTTCATCGACTACCTGCCGTCCCAGGTCATGGCCGAAGACGTGTGGATGGTCTGCGGTGCGGCATTGGTCCTGAGTTTCCTCGCCACCCTGTATCCGGCCTGGCGTGCGGCACGCACCCAGCCTGCGGAGGCGCTACGTTATGAGTGAGTTGGGCATGAGTAATAAAGCAGTGCTGAGTTGCCGCAACCTGGGCAAGTCCTACGAGGAAGGCCCGGAGAAGGTTCAGGTGTTGTCCGGTCTGCAACTGGAGCTGCACCCCGGTGAGCGGGTGGCCATTGTCGGCAGTTCGGGTTCGGGCAAGAGTACCTTGCTCAACCTGCTGGGCGGTCTCGACACCCCGACCGAGGGCAGCGTCTGGCTGGCCGGTGAAGAGCTGTCGGCCCTCGGTGAGCGTGCCCGTGGCCTGCTGCGCAACCGCGCGCTGGGCTTCGTCTACCAGTTCCATCACCTGCTGCCGGAGTTCACCGCGCTGGAGAACGTGTGCATGCCGCTGCTGATTGGCCGCACCGCCATCCACGAAGCGCGCGAGCGCGCCGAAGCGTTGCTCAAGCGCGTCGGTCTGGGCCACCGTCTGAGTCACAAACCGGCCGAGCTGTCCGGTGGTGAGCGCCAGCGAGTAGCGATTGCCCGCGCCCTGGTCAACCGGCCGGGGCTGGTGATGCTCGATGAGCCGACCGGTAACCTCGACCACCACACCGCCCAAGGCATCCAGGACCTGATGCAGGAGCTGAGCAGCTCGTCGCAGACAGCCTTCCTGGTGGTCACCCACGATCTCAACCTGGCGCGGCAGATGGACCGTGTGCTGCGCCTGGACGACGGTCACCTGGTACCGATCTGACCTGGCCGTGCAGCGTGCCCGCATACTTAGGCGGGCACCGTGTTTCTTTTCTTTACCTGGGTGCTTCCGTTCATGTTCAGACCCTTGTCTATTTTCATCGGCGCGCGCTACACCCGCGCCAAGCGCCGCAACCATTTCATCTCGTTCATTTCCATGACCTCGATGATCGGCCTGTCCCTGGGTGTGCTGGCGATGATCGTGGTGTTGTCGGTAATGAACGGTTTTCAGCGCGAAATGAGTGCGCGGATCCTCGGCATGGTGCCGCATGCCAGCATTCTCGGTGTGCAGCCATTGGCTGACTGGCGCCCGGCGGCCGAGGCTGCGCTGAAAAACCCGCAAGTGCTTGCTGTCGCGCCGTTGACCGAGATGGAGGGCATGCTCTCCTACAAGGGGGCGATGCAGCCGATCCAGGTCAGCGGTATCGATCCGGCCGAGGAGGGCAAGGTCTCGATCGTTGCCCAGCACATCGTCCAGGGCAGCCTGCAGGCGCTGGAACCGGGCGAATACGGGGTAGTGATCGGCGAGATCAGCGCCCGGCGTTTTCGTTTGAATGTCGGTGACAAGCTGACCCTGATCGTGCCGGAAGTGAGCAGTGCTCCAGGTGGCATCACGCCGCGGATGCAGCGTCTGAATGTGGTCGGGGTGTTCAAGGTGGGCGCCGAGCTGGATGGCTCCATGGCCTACATCCATATGGCCGATGCAGCACAAATGCAGCGCTGGCAGCCGGGTCAGGTGCAGGGCGTGCGCCTCAAGCTCAAGGACCTGTACGCCGCGCCGCAGGTGTCCAAGGCTATCGCCGCAAGCCTGGGCGAGCAGTACCGTGCCGATGACTGGTCGCATACCCAGGGCAGCCTGTTCAGCGCCATGAAGATGGAAAAGACCATGATTGGCCTGTTGCTGCTGATGATCATCGCCGTGGCGGCGTTCAACATCATTGCCACGCTGATCATGGTGGTCAATGACAAGGGCGCGGACATCGCCATCCTGCGCACCATTGGCGCGACCCCGGCGCAGATCATGGGCACTTTCATGGTTCAGGGCACCTTGATCGGGATTGTCGGCACCTTGATCGGTGGCGTGCTCGGGGTGGTTGCCGCGCTCAATGTCAGCCAGATTGTCGGCTGGCTGGAGCGGGTCAGCGGGCAACACATCTTTACCTCTGATGTGTATTTCATCAGCAGTCTGCCGTCGGAACTGCAATGGGGTGATGTGGCGCTGATCTGCAGTGCTGGCCTGGTGATGAGTTTTCTGGCGACCTTGTACCCGGCGTATCGGGCTTCGCAGGTAGAACCGGCGTACGCATTGCGTTACGAGTGATGGCCATCGCGGGGCAAGCCCGCTCCCACTGTGGGAGCGGGCTTGCCCCGCGATAAAGTTTCACGCCGCCGGTAGATCAATCACAAACCGCGTCCAGCCCGCCGCCGACTCGGCACGAATACTCCCGCCATGGGCCTGGACAATCGAACGGGTAATCGCCAGGCCCAACCCCGCATGCTCGCTACTGCCTTCACGCCGCGCCGGATCGGCCCGATAGAAACGGTCGAACAGGCGCGGTAGCAATGCCGGGTCTATGGGCGCGCCAGTATTTGCCACCTGCAGGCTCACCTGGTCATTCCCCACCTCGATACTCAAGCGAATTTCGCCCTGTGCCGGGGTAAAGCGCAAGGCGTTGTCCAGCAGGTTGGACAGCGCCCGGCGCAGCATGTGCCGGTCACCTTCCAGGCTGGCCTGGCCTTGGCGATGCAAAGTAATACCGGTTTCTTCGGCCAGCGGGGCGTAGTACTCCAGCAAGGCATCGGCCTCATCAGACAGGGCAAGCCGCTGGCGGCTGGGCATCAACAGGCCGTGGTCGGCCTTGGCCAGATAGAGCATGTCGTTGACCAGTTGTGCCATCCACTGCAGTTCTTCAAGGTTGCTGTGCAAGGCCTCGCGGTATTCGTCCAGGTCGCGTGGGCGGGTGAGGGTGACCTGGGTGTGCGTCAGCAGGTTCGACAATGGCGTGCGCAATTCGTGGGCGATATCGGCAGAGAACGCCGACAAACGCTGAAAGGCATCATCCAGACGTTCCAGCATGGCGTTGACGGTCTGTGCCAGTTCGGCCAGTTCAACCGGCATCTGGTTTTCAGGCAGGCGCGTGGTCAGCGAGCGCGCCGATACCTGTGAGGCGACCTCGCCCATGCGCCGCAATGGTCGCAGGCCGCTGCGCGCAGCCCAGGCGCCGAGCAGGGCGGTGGCCAGGGCGGAGAGGCCGACGGTCAGCCAGATCAGTTGCTGCATGCGCTGCAGGAAGTGCTGGTGGTGGGTGATGTCGAGAAACAGTGTCAGTTGCGCCGACTGTGGGTCGCCATGCTGCAGATTGACGCACAGGCTGCGGTAGTCGCTACTGGTGCTGTGCACGGTGCTGATCCCGGGCACCTGAGGCGATTCGGGCAGGTTGGTCTGGCTGTCGAACCACACCTGGCCATCGCTGCCCCGTACGCGTACCGCGAGGTCAGCCTGGTGGCTCAATTCGGTTTGCAGGGCGGGCAGGCGCGTAGCCAGGCTGGCCGGGTCGTGTACGCCTTCAAGCATCTGGCGCAACACCGACAGTCGACTCTCGAGCAGTTGCTGGTCCAGCTCGATGAAATGGCGTTCGCTGGCGCGGCTGAACAACAGGCCAGCGGTCAACGATACCGCAGCCGTGCAAGCAGCAAACAACAGGGCCAGACGGCCACCCAGGGACAATCGGCGCATCAGGCAAGCCGCTCTTCAAGCACGTAACCCATGCCGCGCACGGTATGAATCAGCTTGCGCTCGTGGTTGTCATCGATTTTCAGGCGAAGGCGGCGGATCGCCACTTCGATGACGTTGGTGTCGCTGTCGAAATTCATGTCCCAGACCTGAGAGGCAATCAGCGACTTGGGCAGTACCTCGCCTTGACGGCGCAGCAGCAGTTCGAGCAGGGCGAACTCCTTGGCGGTCAGGTCGATGCGCTGGCCGTTGCGCTCGACCCGGCGGCGGATCAGGTCCAGGCGCAGGTCGGCAAGGCCCAGGTTGGTTTCCTGGGTCGGGCTGCTGCCGCGGCGCAGCAGGCTGCGCACCCGTGCCAGCAACTCGGAGAAGGCAAACGGCTTGACCAGGTAATCATCGGCGCCCAGCTCCAGGCCATGTACGCGGTCTTCCACGGCATCGCGGGCGGTGAGGAAAAGCACCGGCACCTCACTGCCAGCTGCGCGTACGGCCTGGAGAATCTGCCAGCCATCGCGGCCGGGCAGCATCACATCGAGGATCAGCAGGTCGTAGTCGCCGGTCAGGGCCAGGTGCTGGCCGGTATTGCCGTCGGCGGCCAGCTCCGTGGCAAAGCCTGCTTCACTGAGGCCCTGGCTCAAGTACTGGCCGGTCTTGGTCTGGTCTTCGACGATCAACAGTTTCATCAGGGAGGCTCATGGACATGGGTTGCCGGCTGGTTATACCGCGCCGGAGGGGCCAGATGGCCAAGCTGACAAAGTTGTAATGTTTTTGTCAGGTAGCTGCCAGCGCCGGTTTTCTACAGTGAAGCCTGATTCGTCGCAACCCTGGAGTGGGCCTGATATGAAACACCTTTTTTTCGCTGGCGCCCTGGCGCTGTTCAGTTTGCCTGCACTGGCTTCTCCTGCGAATTCTTTTGCCTTTGGCGCGCCTGCAGCAGCTGCCAAGGCTGATCGTACCGTGGAGATCATCATGGGCGACATGTACTACGCGCCACGCAGCTTGCAGGTCAAGGCCGGGGAAACCGTACGCTTCGTGCTGATCAACAAGGGCGCGGTGGCGCATGAGTTCAGCCTCGGCGACGCGGCCATGCATGCCAGGCATCAGAAGGAAATGATCGCCATGCAGGGGCAGATGGACCACGCGGCCATGGGCCACGGCAGCATGCAGCACGGTGCAATGATGAAACATGACGACCCCAATACGGTGATGGTTGCCCCCGGCAAGCGTGCCGAGCTGACCTGGACCTTCACTCAGACCACCCCCATCGAGTTCGCCTGCAATGTTCCGGGCCACTATCAGGCGGGTATGGTTGGGGAGCTGACCATCGGCCAATAACAGCCGATTCCCCTTTGCATGGCACAAACCGATAAACTAGGCACATTTCGTCCTTCAGGTTTGAGTCATGCATCCCGCCGCCGAACATTCCCCGCTGGGCAAGTCCAGCGAATACATCGCCACTTACACGCCATCGCTGCTGTTCCCGATTCCTCGCGCAGCCAAATGGGCCGAGCTGGGCGTCAGTGCCGAAACGCTGCCATGGCAAGGTGTGGATTTCTGGAACTGCTTCGAGCTGTCCTGGCTGCTGCCGTCGGGTAAGCCGGTGGTGGCGATCGGCGAGTTCGCGATTCCCGCCGATTCGCCGAATATCATCGAGTCGAAGTCGTTCAAGCTGTACCTGAACTCCCTGAATCAGACCGTGTTCGAAACGCCGGCAGCGTTGCAGGCGTGCCTGGCAAAAGATCTCTCGGCCGCGGCCGGCAAACCGGTGGTCGTGCAGATTCGTAGCCTGGCCGAAGTCGAAGGGCAGGGCGTGGTTGCCTTGCCGGGCGTGTGCATTGACGACCTGGACGTCAGCATCAGCAACTACGAGCAACCGCAACCGGAGTTGCTGAGCTGTGACGCCTCCCGCGTCGTCGAAGAAACCTTGCACAGCCACTTGCTCAAATCCAACTGCCCGGTCACTGGCCAGCCGGATTGGGGTAGCGTTACTGTGCACTACCGTGGAGCCGCGCTGGATCACGCGAGCCTGCTGACCTACCTGATCAGCTTCCGCCAGCATGCCGATTTCCATGAGCAGTGCGTGGAGCGCATTTACCTGGACCTCAAGCGTTTGCTCAATCCTGAGTTCCTGACGGTCTATGCCCGATATGTGCGTCGCGGTGGGCTGGATATCAACCCGTACCGCAGCACTGAAGCCGTTACACTGCCTAACCTGCGCCTGGTTCGGCAGTAACGAAAAAGCCCCGTTCGATGACGGGGCTTTTTACTTGAATGGGGTCAGATACCCATACTGTGCAAGCTTACGGCCAGGCGGCGCAAGATGCCGGTCAGGCTGGGGTGGTTGGCTTCAAAGGTTTCGACCGCCAGGTTGACGCTATCGACCAGGTCGTTGTCCGGGACGGTGGCTTCCAGTTCAAGCTTGGCCTCGATTTGCCGCATCAGTTCATGCAGGTGTTCGCGCTCTTCTTCTGAAAGCGGTGGGTTTTGCTCCAGTTGCTCGCGCAGCTCGTTGAGTTGCTGTTGCAGTTCGCGGGCAGGCATGGGTGATCTCCCTCTATGAATAGGCACAGTCATGGACCCCGGTAGCGGGTGAAAGGTCCATACCTTGCCTACTAGAGTAATCCACTGCGCAACGCTTTGCATGACCGGGATCAACGGCCCTGTGTCAGGGTTTTTCACCCTTGAGGCGGCGCTGGGTGATGTCGGCCAGGCAGTCGCTCAGCGCTTCGAGATGGTCGATCACCGAATGTACGCCCAGGGCGAACAATTGCAGCGTCGCCTTGCCACGTTTGCGTTCCTGTTCCTGCGGGCTGAGCGCCTGCCACTGCTGACTGTCGGCCGCGCAGAGCGAGCCGCAGGTGGCAAGGCCGATAGTCCACAGGCCGGCATTGAGCCCCGACTGCAGCAGGCGTGGCTCGCCGCTGACCAGCACGCAGCCTTCAAGGGTGTGGCTCTTGAGCGTCATTAACGCCTGCCAGCAGGCGTCAGGCGCAGGCCATGGCGCCGGCGCCTGATATTGCGCCTTGATCCAGGCTGGTAATGGTCTGCCAAAGTGTTCGGCGTCGGCACTGCTCAACTCGTCAATCCAGGCACAGGGCACCTGGTGCTGATTCAACCAGTCGAGTGTCCGCAGGGCGCCGGGGGTGGGTTGCGGTTTCGGGGTGATGCCCGCGTCGACGAGGCAGCCGCGCAGGCCAAACAGCAGAGCGGTGAAGGCGGGGGCGTCTGACATGGCAACATCCCTGAAATAGCTTGCACACTACGCGCTGCGTATTACACCTTGGTTACGCCATCAGCGCAGCGTTGTTCACAAAATCATGACCTTGTTTATGTCAGGCTGTTCATCAGTGGAAGACCCTTTATACTTGTTTCCTTTTTTAGCGTAGGACACGAGTGTCTTATGCAGTGACCGTCGAGGAGTAACTCTATGCGTAGGATCGGTACAGACGTGATCAATCGGATGACCCGGGCCTGTGTCTGTGCCAGCCTGCTGCTGGCGCCAATGGGCGCAGTCCAGGCGGCGACCGAGGAAGATCCGTGGGAGAGCATCAACCGGCCGATCTTTACCTTCAACGACACCCTCGACACCTACGCGCTCAAGCCGCTGGCCAAGGGATACCAGGCGGTCACCCCGCAGTTCCTGGAAGATGGCATTCACAATATGTTCCTCAACCTGGGCGACGTGACCAACCTGGCCAACAACATCCTGCAGCTCAAGCCGCATGCCGCCGGGGTCGACACCGCACGCCTGATCGTCAACACCACCTTCGGTCTGGGCGGTTTCTTCGATGTCGGCACCAAGATGGGCCTGCAGCGTAATGATGAGGACTTCGGTCAGACTTTGGGTTACTGGGGTGTAGGCAGCGGTCCTTACGTGATGCTGCCATTGCTCGGCCCAAGCACCGTGCGTGACGCTATCGGTAAATACCCGGACACTTACACCGAACCCTACCGCTACATCGATCACGTGCCGACCCGCAACAGCGCGATTGCCGTGGATGTCGTCGACACCCGCGCCAGCCTGCTGTCGGCAGAAAAGCTGATCCGCGGCGACAAATACGTGTTCATTCGCAATGCTTATCTGCAGAACCGCGAGTTCAAGGTCAAAGATGGCGAAGTCAAAGACGACTTCTGATCCGCACCGCAACGAAACAGGCGACCCTCGGGCCGCCTTTTTCATGCCGGCGATTCAGCGCGTGCTGACAATGCAATGCTTCCATTAGGTTGCAGTGAAAGGGGTTTTTATAACTCTTGGTGATTTGCCCGGCAAAGAGCAGCCGCGAGCATCGGCGTACCCTTGAAACCCCCAGCGGATGGGAGTACCGTCTGCGCCTTACAGGGCACCTCTGCAAGTTGCCGGACAGCCTGTCTTGTCCTACAACTCATATAAGAGTGGCTAGAAGCGAATCCAGTACGTGTGCTCATGCCTTGTCGAGCCGCCTACGCCAACCTAATTCTGGCGCCGTTTGCCCACATGCAGAAAACCAGTGCCACGCTGCTGATAATCGATGACGACGACGTCGTACGTGCCAGTCTTGCCGCCTACCTTGAAGACAGTGGTTTCAGTGTCCTGCAAGCGAGTAATGGCCAGCAGGGCCTGCAGGTCTTCGAACAGGAACAGCCTGATCTAGTGATCTGCGATCTGCGCATGCCGCAAATGGGCGGCCTGGAGCTGATTCGCCAGGTGACCGAGCGCGCGCCCGAATTGCCGGTGATCGTGGTCTCCGGTGCCGGGGTCATGAACGATGCAGTAGAGGCGTTGCGCCTGGGCGCTGCAGACTACCTGATCAAGCCTCTGGAAGACCTTGCGGTGCTGGAACATTCGGTGCGCCGTGCGCTGGATCGCGCTCGCCTGGTGCTGGAGAACCAGCGTTACCGGGAAAAGCTCGAAACCGCCAACCGCGAACTGGAGGCCAGCCTGCACCTGTTGCAGGAGGATCAGACAGCCGGGCGTCAGGTGCAGATGAACATGCTGCCGGAAAGTCCCTGGGTGGCCGACGAGCTGTCGTTCGAGCATCAGATCATTCCGTCGCTGTACCTGTCGGGCGATTTTGCCGACTATTTCCGGGTCGACGAGCGACGCATCGCCTTCTACCTGGCGGATGTTTCCGGTCATGGCGCTTCATCGGCGTTCGTCACGGTGTTGCTGAAGTTCATGACCACCCGGCTGCTGTTTGAATTCAAACGCAATTCCAGGCTGCGCGATTTCAAGCCCTCGGAAGTGCTCGGCCACATCAACCGCGGCCTGATCAACTGCAAGCTGGGCAAGCATGTGACCATGGTCGGCGGGGTGATTGATGAAGACACCGGGCTGATGACCTACAGCATTGGTGGTCACTTGCCGTTGCCGGTGCTGTATACCCCAGGCCAGAGCCGTTATCTGGAGGGCCGCGGGTTGCCGGTCGGACTGTTTGAAGAGGCGACCTACCAGGATCATGTCCTGGAGTTGCCACCACAGTTCAGCCTGACCTTGCTCTCTGATGGCATTCTGGACCTTTTGCCTGGGAGTACACTCAAAGATAAAGAGGCGGCCTTGCCTGAAATCGTCAAGGCCGCGGGTGGCAGCCTGGATGGGCTGCGCCAACGATTCGGATTGGCTACGCTTGGGGAGATGCCGGATGATATCGCCCTATTGGTGTTGAGCAGGAACCTTCAATGAGTACGGGAAGAATCCAGTTCGCCGAACAGAGCGGCACCTTCGTTCTGAAGTTTGTCGGCGAAGTGCGCCTGACCTTGTGTTCGGCGCTGGATGCGACTATTGAAAAGATCTTCACGGCGCTGAATTTCTCGGCGATCGTCATTGATCTGACTGAAACCGAAAGCATCGACAGTACCACCTTGGGCTTGCTGGCCAAGCTCTCGATCCTGTCGCGCCAGAAGGTCGGGCTGTTGCCGACAGTGGTGACCACCAACCCGGATATCTCGCGGTTGTTGCAATCGATGGGCTTCGACCAGGTGTTCAACATCGTTGACCGGCCGATTCCATGCCCCGAGTGCCTGACCGATCTACCTTCCCAGGACCAGAACGAAGACGTGGTGCGCTCGAAGGTACTGGAGGCGCACAAGATCCTCATGGGCCTGAACGATTCCAATCGTGAAGCCTTCCACGACCTGGTCAACGCCCTCGAGCGCACTTGATCCGGCTCTCAGGCGCCTCGCGGCGCCTGCGCTTACTGACTAATCCGTTGTCCTGGGTGGAAACTCGGTCGGCGCCGCGCCGTTGGCGTTGAGCTGGAATATCCGCTGGGGTTGTCCCTGTTCATTGAAAAACACCTGGCCCAGGCCTGCGCTGTTCCACAGTCGCTCACCGGCCTTGCTGTGGCTCGGTGTGCGGGGGATTACCTCCATCTGGCGGCGCTTGGTAAACCAGTTGAGCGGTGAGCGGGGTGAATACAGCCAACGGTTGAGACGGTCGAAGGTGTCCAGCAGGCGTCGCGGGAATTCGTTCTTGATGCCACTGCTGGTGATCTGCCACAGGTGCGGACTGCGCTGGCGATGACGGATCAGTACTTCGTAGACGAACGAATAGTGCACGTCTCCGGAGAGAACCACGTAATGCCCTGGCGTACGCGAGTGTCGGAAGATGTTCAGGATTACCTGCGCCGCACCACGATGGGCCATCCAGTTTTCAGCATCGACCAGCAGGGGGTAGCCCAGCCAGCTGAACACCCGTTGCACGGTTTCAATCAACTTGACGCCGAAGATCGGGGCAGGCGACACGATGATGGCTGATGGGTGGTCGAGCAGGGTCTGTTGCAGCTCGCTCAGGGCTTCCCAGTCGAGCAGGCCGGACGGCTTGTTGAAGTTGCTTTCGCTGCGCCAGCGACGTGTCCGGGTGTCGAGTACCAACAGCGGCGGGTTGCTTGGCAGTACGAACTGCCAGCCCTGAAAACGCAGCACTTCATCGATCAGCTCATCCTGCAACGAGGCATCCAGGCGCTGGTCGGTCAGGGCACTATGGCTCAGTGCCTGGCATTTGTGCACCAGTGCGCGGCAGCTGTCGGGATCATTGCCCCAGCCCTGGCATAGCAGGTAGGCAAGCAAGGCATTGCCAATGATGCGCCTGGAAAAGGGATGGCCATAGGCGGTTTCTTCCCACTGTGCAGACAGGTTCCAGTCGTCGGTGATGTCGTGATCGTCGAAGATCATCAGGCTAGGCACATGGGCCAGCACCCGGGCGACGCCGCCCAGACCGCTGACAAACGCGTGGATCAGCTGTTGTTCCTGACGGTAGCGGTCCTGGCGTTGAGCGGTAAGCGCGGATGGCATTTGCGGGTCGATCAGCGACCAGGGTATCGGCGACCAGACCAGCAGGTACATGGCCATGACCTCGGCAAAAGTCACCAGGTGATTATCAGCATTGCTGCTGGTGAAGATCGGCTTGCGCGCGCCGCCGAAGAAGCGCTCACGCAGGGTTTCATTGCTTTCCAGTGCCGGTAGTAGATCTGCGCGGTGGTAATAACTGGCCGGGTGCTGGTAGAGCGCGGTGCCGTTATCGACCACCGCCCCCTGCAGCGTCTCGTCAAACAATCCCAGGCGTTCGATCAGCGCATGTATCGCGCGCAGCATCGGCCCGGCGACATCGTCGGCGTAGACCTGGTCGCCGCTCATCATCAGCAGGGCGGGGCGCGCCTTGGGGTCGTTGCATTCCATCAGCAGGCGATCAGCGCAAAGCAGGCCGTCGGCCGCCGGATGATGCGGCTTGCGGCAGGAGCCGTGAAGCAGTTGCTCAAGGCGTGAATGCAGGACAAAGCTGGCTTGCCGGGCGCCGTCGTAGAGCAGGTGTGGCGCCCATTGGGCGATGCCCTGAGCACCGTAAAGTGTTTGCAGGATCAGGTCATAGTCGATCTGCACATCGCAGGGCAGGGGGCTGTCGAGGCGGATGTCGATCAGGTGCACGAAAGCCTGGCGGCCGATGGCGATGACCTGGCAATCGAGGTCGGGCGTGATGCCCGGGCAGTTCAGTGACAGGGTCGGGTGCAACACTTGCGAGCCGACCAGCCAGAACACCATTCGCGTAGGTTCCAGGCGGCGCAGCACGGGGCCGGCCAATACTGCGGGCAATGCGGAGGGTTCAGGCATCAACATCTCTGGAAGCGCAATAGAAAGCATCGCGGGTCAAGCCCGCTCCTACTGTGGGAGCGGGCTTGACCCGCGATGAGGCCTCAAGGCCGCAAAAAAGCAAGGATACTCAGCATTCCCCGCTTCAGTAGCAAATGCGGTTTTGTATCAAGCCTTTGCTGCGAGCAACGCCTCAAGCTTCTCCTGATCCCGAGCGAACTGGCGAATGCCCTCGGCCAGTTTCTCGGTGGCCATGGCATCTTCGTTCGAGGCCCAGCGGAACTGTGCTTCGTTCAGTTGCTGACGGGCTTCGCCCGCGTTGCCCGGCTTGAGAATACGTGGCAGCTTGCCTTGGTCGTCGCTCAACTGCTGTAGCAACTCGGGACTGATGGTCAGGCGGTCGCAGCCCGCCAGTTGTTCGATCTGGCCGATATTACGGAAGCTCGCGCCCATGACCACAGTGTTGTAACCGTTGGCCTTGTAGTAGTTGTAAATCCGCGTGACCGATTGCACGCCCGGGTCTTCAGCGCCGACGTATTCCTTGCCGGTGGATTTCTTGTACCAGTCGTAGATACGGCCTACGAACGGCGAAATCAGGAATACCCCTGCGTCGGCACAGGCCTGGGCCTGGGCAAAGGAGAACAGCAGGGTCAGGTTGGTCTGGATGCCTTCTTTCTCCAGCACTTCGGCAGCGCGGATGCCTTCCCAGGTCGAGGCAAGTTTGATCAGCACGCGATCGCGGCCGATACCGGCTTGTTCATACAGCGCGATCAACTGCCGGGCCTTGGCCAGCAGCGCGGGTTGGTCAAAGGACAGGCGCGCATCGACCTCGGTGGAGATACGCCCCGGAATCACCTTGAGAATGCCGGCACCCACTGCCACGGCAAAGGCGTCACAGGCAAGGCCGACATCGCCTTTGCTGTGTTCGACCGCTTGCTTGAGCAGCTCGGCATAACCGGGCATGGCCGCAGCTTTGAGCAGCAAGGAGGGGTTGGTGGTGGCATCGACCGGTTTCAGGCGGCTGATGGCATCGATGTCGCCGGTGTCGGCAACCACAGTGGTGAACTGCTTGAGTTGTTCCAGCTTGGAGGTCATGGGCGTGCTCTGTCCTGTGCGATGGATCGACATTACCCGAGCGTTGCCAGCCGCTCAAGGGCTGGCTGGCAAGCAGGGCGAAGGGATAAACCTTCGAGTGTCCAGGTGCGCACAGGTTCCGGGCTAGCGACCCTGCAGCAGTTCGCCGGCCTGATCGAGCAGGGCCAGGGGATCCTTGCTCTTGTGAATGTCCACCGAGAGCAACTGACGGAACTTGCGCGCCCCCGGGAAGCCCTGGCCGAGGCCGAGGATGTGGCGGGTGACATGGTGCATGGCGCCGCCGGCAGCCAGGTGTGCGGCGATATAAGGGCGCAGCTTGGCCAGTGCTTCACTACGGCTGATCACCGGCGCCTGGCTGCCGAACAATTGCTGGTCGACCTCGGCCAGCACATAGGGGTTGTGGTACGCCTCGCGTCCGAGCATCACGCCGTCGAACGTCTGCAGGTGTTCCTGGCACTCGGCCAGGGTCTTGATGCCACCGTTGAGGATGATCTCCAGCTCCGGGAAATCCGCCTTCAACTGCGCTGCTACGTCGTAACGCAGGGGTGGAATCTCGCGGTTCTCCTTCGGCGACAAACCTTCAAGGATCGCAATACGTGCATGCACGGTAAAACTGCGGCAGCCGGCATCACACACCTGGCCGACGAAATCGCACAACTGGGCGTAACTGTCGCGGCCATTGATACCGATACGGTGTTTGACCGTCACCGGAATCTGCACCGCATCCTGCATCGCTTTGACACAATCACCGACCAGTGCCGGATGGCCCATCAGGCAGGCGCCGATCATGTTGTTTTGCACCCGGTCGCTCGGGCAGCCAACGTTGAGGTTGACCTCATCGTAGCCGGCGTCCTCGGCCAGCTTTGCGCAAGCGGCGAGATCCGCCGGCACGCTGCCGCCCAGTTGCAAGGCAAGCGGATGCTCGGCTTCGTCATGACGCAGGAAGCGCTCGGCGTCGCCATGCAGGAGGGCGCCGGTAGTGACCATTTCGGTGTAGAGCAGGGCGTTGCTGGAAAGTAGGCGCAGGAAGAAGCGGCAATGGCGATCAGTCCAATCCATCATCGGTGCAACAGAAAACCTCCTGACTACCGGATTCATTGGGCTTACCAGGTTTTCTGCTTGTTTCGTCGGCATCTACATTGTTCTCATTTGCTACTGTCTATCATTATCGCTGTATTTGCATTTTCTTGAAGGCGGCGCATGCCGCACACATTCGCATCATGCAAAAGGGCGTCGTAGTTTATCAGGAAAGCCAGACGTACGACCGTAAGACAACGGCGCTGGCAGTTATGTACTTGGAGCGATCCGTCCTCGTGCTGCTCCAGCGACAAGACCAAGGGGTGCCGATCATGGGCGTCCGCCATGCCTTGATCCCGGATGGCGAGCAGCAGGTTCCAAGCAAGCCCGTATCGTTCGAGGGCGCCTTCATTTAGACTGAGGGCGCTGCACTGAGATTACCGATGCAACTAATGATAGGATAAGTAGCATTACCCCCGCATCTTCGGCTATTAATCGAGGCTTGTGAGCTTGAGCGCGACATTCGCAAATGTAAGCTGAAAAATACTAATGCAGCACGGATTCAATTTAGGGTTTTTTTATGTCTGCTCAACGTCACGATGTTTCTGATACACCGTTGGTGACAGTAATCATCGCCTCTTACAATCACGCTCGCTATATAGAAAAAAGCGTAAATAGCGTCATCAACCAAACCTATTCCAACATCGAGTTGCTCGTCATCGACGATGGTTCAACGGATGAGAGCCCGGCGATTCTGAGGCAGCTTCAGGAAAAGCATGGTTTCGATTTACGCTTTCAGGCCAACAAGGGCCTGGCGGCTACGCTTAATGATGCGATTGAGCGGGCAAGGGGCGAGTTAATTGTCCCGTTTGGCTCCGACGACATCATGGTTGCCCACCGTATCGCCACGCAAGTGGAGTACATGAAGGGCAAACCTGAAGTGGGTATTTGTTCAGCTAATATCGAAACCATTGACCAGGATGGTCGGGTTATGGGGCCGCGTGAGCAGCGTAAGCGCAATCTGCCGTTTCGCCGCCTGGATTTTGACGATCTTTTTCTCGATCGCAAGCCTGGGCCAATGGCCGCGACCTTGATGCTGCGACGCGAAGCCCTGGATAAAGTTGGTGGCTTTAATGCGAACATTCGGCTGGAGGACGTCTATATCGAGTTGGCGATTGCTCGTGCCGGCTACTTCATCGATGTGCTTGGCGAGGTGCTGGCGCAATACCGTGATCATCCGACCAACACCTTCAAGAACGGCCGGTTCATGGTGGATAACGTGCTGAAAACGTACGCGGTGTTCCGTGACCATCCGCAGTACGAGAAGGTCTGCATGAACTTCCGGAACTCCATGGTGCTCAAGTACGCCAACCGTGACAAGGCGCTGACTCGGGAAATCCTGGCGGAAATCCCGGTCAAGTACTGGAACAAGAAAACCTTGCGCGGTATCTGGAGGCTGATCAGCTCTTGAGTGTCCGGCTACGCGTCCAGTAGATCAGCGATTGGCCGTAGATCAGGGCCAGCGGTATCCAGATCAGGAACCAATGCTCTTTGGGGCGTGACATGAAGGCACTGCCTTCGGTCAGGCCCGCAGCAAAGCCGAAGATAAGCCAGGTCGCCGCGAGGGTGACAGCAGGTTGCTTGCGGTAGACCCAGCTGAAGTACATCGCCAGGCCATACAGCGTCATCCACAACACCAACCCCAAGATGCCGCCCGCGTACAACACGCCCAATTCAATGTTGTGTGGATCGGCGAGTGTTCTGCCCATGCCCGGAATGATCACCGTCATGGGGGAGTCGTAGCCATGGCCCAGCCATGGATGTTCACTGATCTGGCGCAACGACTCCATCCAGATGGCGGGACGGTAGGATACCCCGCGTTGGGTGATGGCTTCGGGATGAATCAGCACAAGGCTGATAATGCCAAGCGCTACGACCCCTATGGCAATCAGGCTGCGTCTGCGGTCGCCGACGATCATCAGCCACCCAAGGGCCGCCGCTAGTCCAACCAATGGCGTCCGTGAGCCGGTTGCGATAATCGCTACGCCCAATAGCGCCAGGCAGATAATCGGCAGAGGGCTCAACGCGTTACGTGCCTGGAACCATGATCCCAGCCAGAATGCGGCGAATGCACCGAAAACATGGGCGGTAAGCAAGGGGTTGTAGAGCGCGCCGTAACCGGTTAAACGGTTATCAGGTTCGGGCAGTTTGAAGAACATGAAGTAGATCAGCGACAGGCCTGCCGCCAATGCGGCGAAGATAGCCGCCAGGCGCGTGCACTTGTCCAGTTGTGCAGGGGTGCGCAGAGCGATGATGCCCGCAGATAACAGCAGCATTGCGATGTACAACGGTCGTTTGACCAAGCTGCCCGTTGAATTTTCCGTATCGGACCAGGCAATGCTCAGGAGGGTGTACGCGCTGAAGGCCAGGAAGGCCAGAAACAGCGGGTTGCTGGTAAGGGGTTTGAGTAATCGCGGCTGCAGGATCAACGCCAGGAGGGTGGGAAAGGCCAGGAAAATGTAAAAGAGCTTGTGATACATCGCTCGTTCCCCAACCCAGAACATCCCTGTGAGGATGACCAGCCAGCCAATCGGCAATACGTAGCTATTGATCATGTTCCCCAGGCGTTGGGCCTTGGTCTCTATCGGTACATCAATCGACATCTCGCGCGCTCATCCTAATCAATGCCATATTTATATGTCCTGCGTGGTATTAATTCTGAAACTCTTGGACACCATGAAAGATCGCCTCCTTGCTGAATAAGGGCGGCACAGCAGCCCGTGGCCACGGATCAAGTGACTGAAGAAATTGTGGACAAGGGCTGGCAGGAAAATAGCATCAATCCATCGTTGGTGCCACGCTGGAGTGGCAGCAGGCTTACGGCGTTGATGGGCATATTGACCCCGGCTGAGGGGCCGCTGGGTATTGGCTGCGAGGGCGTCAGAACGCCAGTTTGTAACCGATCATCAGCAGCATGCCAGCCAGGCACGGACGCAGGACGCTATCGGAAATGCGTCCGGTCAGGTGGCTGCCCAGATAGATGCCCGGCAGCGAACCCAACAGCAGGTAACCCAGCAGCGACCAGTCCATATTGCCCATGCTGGCGTGGCCCAGGCCGGCGACCAGGGTCAAGGGCACTGCGTGTGCGATCTCGGTGCCGACCAGGCGGCGGGTGACCAGGTAGGGGTAGAGCAGGAACAGGGCTACAGTACCTAGGGCGCCAGCGCCGATAGAGGTCAGCGAAACCATGACGCCGAGTATGACGCCGGTGATCACGGTCAGCAGGTTGAGGCTGGTACCGCTCAGGTGATAGCGGTCGCCCGCGTGTTTGCTGGCGAATGCTTGCAGTTTGCTTTTGAACAGGATGGCCAGGGCGGTGAGTACCAGGACCACGGCCAGGCCTTGCTTGATCACAGCGTTGGCGGCCTGGGTGTCGGTGTCCAGGGTGCTGAGGAACCACAGGGTTGCAGCAGCGGCAGGGACGCTGCCCAGGGTCAGCCAGCCGGTGATTTTCCAGTCGATGTTTTTGTTCTTGCTGTGGACCCAGACGCCGCTGGCTTTGGTAATGGCGGCGTACAGCAGGTCAGTGCCCACTGCGGTGGCCGGGCTGATGCCGAACCAGAGCAGGATCGGGGTCATCAATGAACCGCCGCCGACGCCGGTCATGCCGACGATGAAACCTACGATGAGGCCTGCAATGGTGAAGCCGAATGAACCTACATCCATAATTTACCTGAACGCCCAACGTGCCCGTGATCGGATGGCAGCCAGCATAAAGGTTTTTTTATAGCGAAATAGACTAGTTCGTTATTAGGTTATAACTAGGGTGTTGCGGGGCTAGCCCGGTGGGAGCGGGCTTGCCCCGCGATGAGACCCTCCCGTTTGTGAGCATATCCGTTTGCCAATGTGGCGCTGAGTCACCTTTCCGCCCTTACGGCGGCTTACTTTGGCAAACGCCCCAAAGTAAGCAAAGGTCTCGCCCCACCAGGGGCCCTACGCTGCGCTTCGGGTCCCTTCGCTCCGGCGTCGCTACGGGGCATTGCGAGCTACGAGTTGCAAGCAACTCTACGCTTCGCAACTTCGGCTACGCCGAAGGCGCTGCGCGCTAGCCCCTCCACGACACCTCCACTCAGCCCTACTGGTTAACGGGGCGGGTGGATCAAGATCAAGAGCACAATTCGCTTCGCTCTTGCTTTGTGTGCGCCCATCACCGATCCGTCATCACCACCATCACCTGTGCATCACCCCCATCTTCACTTTCCGACAGGTAGATGTGGCCAACATTGCTGTTGAAATAAGCGGTTTCCTGCGCGCCGATAGTCACCGCCTCACCGGTTTCGAACTCAATTCTTACCCGGCCACTGAGCACCAGGGCAAATTCCTGACCTGGGTGGCGAATGAATTCGTCGAACTGCTGCCGCTCACGCGCAATGATTCGTGCATACATCGGTGTCATCAGCCGCTCGGGAAACTCGCCGGCAATCAGGTGGTAGTCATAGGTTCCGGTGCTGTAACCCGGTGCTGAAGGCAGCGAATGGACCACCACGGTGGTCGACGCCGGGGCATCTCCCATGTCCGCCGAGCGAAATAATTGGGCGATGTCGACATTCAGCGCTCGCGCCGCTGCGGCGAGTTTTTCGTAACTCACCGATACCTGCGCCAACTCCATTTTCGACAAGGTCGAGACCGGCACCCCGGAGCGTTCCGACAACTGCTTGAGGGTCAGTTGCTGGCTCTTGCGCACGGTCCGCAGGCGGGCGCCAACTTCGGTGCGGTCGATCGGGGGCTGCGCGCCGGGGCGGTCGGCAGCAGGGGAGCGGTCACTCATCAAGAATCTCGGTCAGGTATCACGGACAGGCATCTTACCGTGGCCGCTTGCGTATTCTGAAATTCTCATATATTAGAATTCTCATAAGTGATAATTTCCTATTCCCTCATCAGGCAATGGCAAGGTTATGACGCAGATATTCGACAGCGTGATCATTGGCGCCGGTATTGCGGGTGCTTCCCTGGGGTACCGGCTGGCAGAGCAGCAAAGCGTGCTCTTGCTGGAGCGTGAATCGCAACCCGGCTACCACTCCACCGGGCGTTCGGCGGCAATGTTCATGGAGGCTTATGGCACCCCGCAGATCCAGGCGTTGACTCGGGCCAGCCGGGCTTTTTATCAATCGCCTCCGGCAGGGTTCTGTGAGCATCGGTTGCTGGAGCCGCGAGGGTGTCTGTATGTCGCCAATCTTGAGCAACAAGCGCTGCTCGCCAGCAGTTATGCGCAGAACCTGGCCAATGGCACCGAAGTGCGCTTGCTCGACCCCGAGGCTGCGGTGGCGATGGTGCCGAGCCTGAAGGGCGAAGTTATTGCAGGCGCGTTTCATGAGCCGGGGGCCATGGACCTTGATGTACACGCTCTGCACCAGGGCTTCCTGCGTGGCTTTCGTCAGGCCGGCGGCGAGCTGCGCTGCAATGCCGAGCTGGTTGAGGGGAGCTTTGCCGAAGGTCTCTGGCATCTGCACCTGGCCGACGGCAGCGTGGTCCAGGCTCGTCAGTTGGTCAACGCGGCTGGGGCCTGGGCGGATCGGATTGCCATAATGTGCGGTGTACAACCCGTTGGCCTGCAACCTTGCCGGCGTAGCGCCTTTACTTTCGAAGGGCCACAAGACCAGGCGTTTGCACAGTGGCCAGCGGTGATCGGGGTGGATGAGAGTTTCTATTTCAAACCCGATGCCGGGCAGTTGCTCGGCTCACCGGCCAATGCCGATCCGGTCGAACCTCAGGATGTGATGCCTGAAGAGCTGGATGTGGCCACCGGCATCTACAACATCGAAGCGCTGACCACGCTGACGATCCGTCGCCCCAGTCATACCTGGGCCGGGCTGCGTTCATTCGTCGCCGATGGCGATCTGGTCATTGGCCGCGATCCCCAGACTCCGGCGTTTTTCTGGCTGGCTGCCCAGGGCGGCTATGGCATCCAGTCGGCGGCCGGTGTCTCGCAGCTGGCCTGTGCGTTGCTGCTGGATCAAGCACTTCCCGCTTCCTTGCACCGCGAAGGTGTCGAGCCGCAACGCTTGTCACCGGCGCGTTTTCGTTAATCCCACAAAGGACATTGCCATGAGCTCGACTATCCAGCGTATTCCCAGCCACCTGCCGTTCCCGTTTTCCAAGGCGGTCAAGGTCGGGGGCTTTTTGTTTCTCTCCGGTCAGGTGCCGATGACTGCCACGGGCGAAGTGGTGCGTGGTGACATCCAGACCCAGACCCAGGCCACGCTTGAGCGTATCGGTGAAACCCTGGCCGAGTGCGGCGCAGGGTTCGAACAGGTGGTCAAGGCCACGGTGTGGCTGTCCGACATGGCGCATTTCGCCGGCTTCAACGAGGTCTACAAAAGTTTCTTCGCCAACGGCTATCCGGTGCGCTCGACAGTGAGCGCCGGCCTTGCCCTGGGCGTGGATGTGGAGATCGAAGTACAGGCCTGGATCGGTCACGACTGAGGTCGCACACGCCTGCGTGGTACTGGAAAAACAACAAGGCCTGACCAGGGCCATAGATGCCAGAGGGTTCGAGATGAAAGAGCAGCTGAAAATTGCAGGCGCCTTTATCGGCGTTATCGTGGGTGCCGGTTTCGCCTCAGGGCGGGAGTTATTGCTGTTCTTTGTCAACTTTGGCCTCTGGGGGCTGCTCGGCACCCTGGTCAGTGCGGCGCTCTTCACCTTTCTCGGCATGGCCCTGGCAGGTCTGGGCAACCGTCTGCAGGCCGCCTCGCACAAGGATGTGGTGTATGCCATCTGCGGACGCTACCTGGGTCTGTTTGTCGATCTGTTGATCACCTTCTTCATGTTCGGGGTGACGGTGGTGATGCTCGCCGGCGGCGGTGCCTTGCTCGAGCAGCAGTTCGGTATCCCGGCACTCACCGGCAGTGTGCTGGTGACCCTGTTGGTGGTGGCGGTAGTCTGTCTGGATATTCAGAAAGTCATCGTGTTGATCGGTGCCGTCACACCTTTCCTGATCCTGGCGGCAACGGCGATCGCGTTGTACGCGGTGTTCACCCGCGACCTGAGTTTCACCGCCCTGGACCAGGTCGCCAGCCAGCAGGAAGCGGGTGCCAGCCACTGGTTGCTCGGGGCCTTCCTCTATGTGTCGTACAACGTTGTGGCCGGGGCGCCGATGCTGGCGATCCTCGGCGGTTCGGCACGTCTGGAGAAGACTGCGATCTGGGGTGGCATCCTCGGTGGTGCGGGGCTTGGCGGTCTGATGCTGGTGATGAGCGCAGGCTTGCTCTCTCGTCTGGACACAGTGGCTGATTTGCCGATGCCGATGCTGTCGATTGCCAGCGAAATTTCCCCGGCGCTGGGTGTGATCATGTGCGTGATCATCTTCGGCATGATCGTCAACACCGCAGTGGGCATGCACTATTCGTTTCTGGCGCGGCTGCTGCCGGCGGGTACCCGCAGCTTTCGCCTGGGCGCTGTGGTGACGGGCGTGGCGGCGTTTATCTGCAGCCTGATCGGCTTTATCAGCCTGGTCGGCCAGGTCTATCCGTTCTTCGGTTACCTGGGCTTTGTGGTGATGCTGGCGGTGCTGATCGGCTGGGTGCGGATGGGCAGGGTCAAGCGCGCCGTGGTGGTGTAGTAACAGGCACCTGGCGAGGGCATTGCGCCCTCGCCAGGCCAACGGGTCAGATCTTGAAGCTGTCGACCAGTTGTTTCAAACGACCGGCCTGTTGAGCCAGGGCATCGCAATGACGCAGGGTGTCATTGAGGTTGGCCACGCCTTGCTGGTTCAGCACGTTGATCTGGGTGATGTCCAGGTTCAGGCTTTCGACCACGGCGGTCTGTTCCTCGGTCGCCGCCGCCACCGACTGGTTCATGCCGTCGATCTCGCCGATACGCTGGGTGACGCTGCTCAGGCGCTCACCGGCCTGGTTGGCGACCATCACGCTTTCCTCGCTCGACACCTGGCTGGCGTTCATGTTGTGCACCGCCTCGCGTGAACCGACCTGCAGGGTGGTGATCATCTTGTGGATCTCTTCGGCCGATTCCTGGGTACGGTGCGCCAGGTTGCGCACTTCGTCGGCGACCACCGCAAAACCGCGCCCGGCTTCCCCGGCACGGGCGGCCTCGATGGCGGCGTTGAGGGCCAGCAGGTTGGTTTGCTGGGAGATACCTTTGATCACATCGAGGATCTGCCCGATGTCGTCGGTGCTGGCGTTGAGGGTTTCGATCTGCTCGCAGGATTCGCTGATCTTCTGCGACAGCGCAGTCATCGCCGAGATGGTTTCTTCCACCACCTGGCGGCCGTCATTGGCCTGTTCGCTGGCACCGCTGGCGTGCTGCGAAGCATCGGCGGCGTTGCGGGCGATTTCCTGGGTGGCAGCGCCCAGTTCGTTGATCGCTGCAGCCACGCTATTGGTGCGCATGCTTTGCTCTTCGGAGCCGCTGATCGAGGCGTTGGACGCGCTCATTACTCGCTCGGACAGGTCATGCACCTGACGGGTGGCCGAGGACACTTCGGCAATCGAGGCGTGAATACGTTCGACGAACTGGTTGAAGGCGCCGGCCAGTTCGCCGAATTCGTCCTTGTTCTCCACGGTCAGGCGGCGAGTCAGGTCGCCTTCGCCCTGGGCGATGTCCTGCATGGCGCGGCCCATGGTGGTCAGTGGGCGCATCAATACCGGAATCAGCAAGCTGAGCAGGCCGGCGATGGCCGCCACGGCGATGAGCATGGCGATGATGGCCGAAGTACGGAACTGGCTGAGAGGGGCGTAGGCCTTGTCCTTGTCGATCGACAGACCGATGTACCAGTCGGCCGATGGCAGGCCGCTGACCGGAGCGAAGGAGATGATGCGCTCCTGACCGCCGAGGGTCGCTTCATGAATGCCCGGGGCCACCTGCAGGTTGCTGCCTGGATAGATGTCCTTGAGGTTTTTCATCACTCGGTCTTTGTCCGGGCTGACGATCACCTGGCCATTGCGGTCGACCAGGAAGGCATGGCCGATACCGCCGAAGTCCACGGCGTTGATGATGTCGACCAGTGACGCCAGGCTCAGGTCGCCGCCGACCACGCCGAGCAGTTCACCGTTGGTTTTGCTCTTGACCGGCATGCCAATGGTCACCACCAGGCCACCGACCGCAGCCATGTAGGGCGGGGTCAGCATGGTCTGGTTGGCGGCGACCGCGGCGGTGTACCAGGGACGCTGGCGCGGATCGTAGCCGTCAGGCATCTTCGCATCCGGGCGCTGGGTGAACACACCGTTGGCCTGGCCGACATAGGTGAACTGGAAGTTGTTGGTGAACGAAGGCTGGTCGACCAGCCCCGGGAAATCGGCATTGGCGCCTTGGTGGGCAACGTCCTGGGCGAGGTTTTCCAGCACCAGAATCCGGCCGCTCATCCAGTTCTGCACGCTGCTGGCGGTCAGTGCGCCAGCTTGCTTGACCGACGACTCGATGTTTTGCCGGATGGTGTTGCGTTGCAGGTAATCGTTGTAGAGGGTGAACAAAGCAAATGCCAGAACCACGACGCCGCAGGCGCACAGCAGGATCTTGTGGCGAAATTTCAGGTTCATGTTCCGATACCTTGTGCCAGTAAGGAGGAGTGCCGAGCGGTGCTTTTGGCCAATGCTCGTACCTATCCAGACGGCTATCGGCCGCAACGCTGAAAAATTGAAAAGGCAGATTGCCGCAGGGGCTGACAGGATTTTCCTACCCAAGGCTTTGGTCTGCGGCTTGGGGCGTTAAACGCCGAGGTGCCTGACCAGTTCCTGCGCGGCCTTTTGCAGCGGCTGGTTGTGGCGCCAAAAGGCATGCACCGGTAACTGCAGTTCGTTGCGGGTGTTCTTGAAGTCCAGGCGCAGCAGACGCCCGGCCTCAAGCAGCGGGGCTACCCGTGACAGGGGAAAGTCACCCCAGCCCAGGCCTGCTTCGACCATTTCCAGGGCCATGCTCAGGCTGTCGGTGCGCCAGTGCGCCTTGCCGATCAGGGCGCGGGTGTCAGTGATTGGCAGGTCGCGACTGGCCACCAGGATCTGCCGGACATTGACCAGGTCTTCGAGGTAGGCAATCTGCCGCGGCTGGCGTTGCAGGGCAGGGTGCTGCGGTGAGATGGTCGCCACCAGCGATTCCATACCGATGTTCTGGAAGCGTTGCTGCGGATCGACCGCCAATCCGGCAAAGGCCAGGCACAGACTGACCCGACCGCTGTGCAGCAATTGCAGGGCCTCCTCCTGAGGGGCGCTGAGCACCTCGATCTCCAGCAGCGGATAGCGTTCGCTGATGGTCTTGATCGCCGTCAGCAGCGGGCCGTGGTCGATGTCCGGCACCACGCTGATGGCCAGGGTGCTTTCCAGTCCCTGGGACAACTCCAGGGCATGCACCTGTAACTGTCCCAGTTGTGCCGCGATCATCCGCGCATGCGGTTCCAGCGCCAGGGCCAGTGCGGTGGGCCGGGTTTCCCGGTGGGTGCGTTCGAACAGGGCGTAGCCCAGTTCGGCCTCAAGGTTGCCGACCGCCATGCTCACGGCCGAAGGCACGCGGCCCAGGGCGCGGGCGGCGGCAGAGAAGGACCCGCGGTCAAGCACGGCGAGAAACAGTTCGATGTTGTCGCTGGAAAAATTCAATTGGGCAATCTCCTGTCAGTCAATCTGATAGCTGCTGACTTTTTCTGTCAATAAGATTGACGCATTCTTGCGCGCCTCTGCCGCCTGGATGGGCGGCGTCTGTTGATGCAATCGAGGTAGTACGGTGCAAGGTGTAAAACGCAAACTGGTCTACGTGACCGCCTACGAAGTGATTGGTCTGTGCATGTCGACCCTGGGCCTGGCCTATCTGTCGGACACGGCGCCGAGCAATACCGGACCGCTGGCGGTGATGATCACCACCATCGCCATGGCCTGGAACTTCATCTACAACACCCTGTTCGAGTACTGGGAAAGCCGTCAGGTCAAGCGCGGACGCAGCGTCGCCCGGCGTGTCGTACATGCCATCGGCTTTCAGCTGACCCTGGTGGTCTACCTGATTCCGTTGATTGCCTGGTGGCTGGACATGAGCCTGGTCGAAGCCTTCCTGGTGGACCTGGCTTTCATCATCCTCATCCCTTGCTACACCTTCCTCTACAACTGGTTGTTCGACCGCATTTTCGGCTTACCGACCTCGGCCCAGGCCGTGGACGACAATCGTGTCGCTGCCTGAGGCGGGCTATTGCGCCGGCAGAACGATGCGCAGCGAGCCGTTTTGTGTTTCATCCGGCTGCTGCCTGGCACCGAGCAGGCCCTCCTCGATTTCGCCGGACAAGTAGTACACCCCAGCCATGACGCCGCTCTTGCGGTTATCCATCAGCTCGCGCCATTCCTCGTTGAGCGCCACATTGAGGATCACCCGCAGTTGCTCGATCATGGCCGGTTGTTCCTGGTTGTGGCTGATGATGCCATAACCGGTCGCGGCCACCGAGATCAGGGCGCCCGCGACGCGGCCTACGGCGCTGGCCACGGCACTGGCAATGCCGCGCGGAGCCAGGGTTGCACCGAGTTTTTCACTGGCCTGCTGCGCCACCGATGACAGCCCGACATCCGAACGCTGGGTGCCGGCGCGTACGGCGCTGTGCATGTGCCCGACCAGTGACGCATACGCCGGCTGCTCGGCCAGCGACTTGCTGTAAAGCAGTTGGTAGAGCGAGGCATTGCGTGCCGCCGGAGGTCCCAGGTTGATCGCCTGGATTCGCGTCAGGCGCCGGTTGAACTGCTCGGGCGGCGCCCGGTAGCGCTGGGCAATCTGCTGCAGTTGTTGACCGAGTAGCTGGATGTAAAGCTCCATGGCGCGGTTGCGGATGCCTTCGGGGTCGATCTCCTTGGCCACCTGGTCGAGTACCCGTTGGTGATACTGCTCTTGCAGGTAAAGCGCCAGGCGTTTCTCCGGCGGCTCCTTGCCGTCGCCACTGTTCATCTTGTACCAGGCCACTTTCATGGTCAGCCATTGCTGGGTCCAGTAGCCGGTGAACCAGGGGATGAATTCGCTTTCGGTAAACTGCTGCACGCGGTCCTTCCACACGCGCATGGAGCGTCGGCTGTAGTCATTGACCGAGCTGGTACTGGCCAGCGAGGCGTCGATGATTTCCCGGTCGATTTGCTCCCAGGTAGCGGGGCTCAGTTGCACGGGAGGTGGCTCGGGGGGCTTTTCTCGCGAGGCGCAGCCGCCCAGGGCGAGCAGGAGGATGAGCAGGGAAATGAGGAATGAACGGGGGGTCACAAGCGCTACCCCCTTGCGACGGGATGTTTGGCGGGTTTGTTACCTTGGTGATTTCAGTATAGGTGGGAGGGGAGCGAGGGGCGCATCGGAACTTAACAAGACCGACCAAGTACAACCGTAGGAGCGGGACAAGGCCCGCTCCTACAGGGTCAGCCCTCCAGGTCCAGCTTGGCCTCGATATGGTCCAGGTGCTGATGCATCAAGGCCAGGGCCGCTTCGCCGTCACCCCGTTCGAGCGCATCGATGATCGCTGCGTGCTCTTGCCAGGCGCAATGGCTGCATGGGCGAGTTTCGTATTGGGCGATGATCAACGAAGTTTGCGGCACCAGACCATTGAGAAACCGCGTCAACGGCGCGTTGTTGGCGATCTCCGCCAGTTTCAGGTGGAACTCGCCTCCCAGGCGAATGGCCGTGCAGCGCTGACCCTGTTCGTGATGCTGGCGTTCGCGCGCAACCAGTTCACGCAACTGGCGGATTTTCGCTGGTCGCGAGCGTTGCGCGGCCAGGGTGATCAGGGTGGTTTCGGCCAGGCGCCGGGCGCTGAGGATCTGCCGCGCCTGTTGCGGATCGGGAGCTGCCAGGCGTGCGGTGTGGCTCGGGCGCTGGACGATTACCTGCTGGTCGCACAGGCGGCCCAATACCCGCCGAATCACCGTGCGGCTGACGCCAAATGCCTCACCCAGCGCTTGCTCAGGCAGGGCGCTGCCCGGCGCCAGGCGCTGTTCGAGAATGGCATCGAACAGGCGTGGGTAGATCTGCTCGGCCGACAGGCGCACTTCGCCATGGGCAAGCAATGGCGGCAGGGCGGTCACAGGGGCTTGGGCGCTGGCGTTCATCAATGCTCTCCTGAGTTCAAGTGGCCGGTTGTTCGTCCGGGATGTTCAGTTCGATACCCATGCGCCGGCCTTCCTGGAGGATGTGGTGGCGCATTTGCGCACTTGCCTGGGCGCTGTTCTTGTTGCGGATGGCACGGACCACCGCTTCGTTTTCTTCCAGACGCGCCGCCAGATGCTCGGGGGAGTTGCGCAGTACCGCGGCGCTTTGCTTGAGGGCATTGCTGGTTTGCTGCACGACACTCTGGAAAATCGGGTTGGCGGTGAGGGTGAACAATTCTTCGTGGAAGGCGATGTAGGCGTTGACCCCGGCTTCGCTGTCCTCGGCCTCAAGGGCTTCGCGCATGTCCATCAGGGTCAGGCGCAACTGGCCGATTTCCTTGCTGCTGATCGATTGCGCAACCAGGCCGACGATGAACGGTTCCAGGGTGTAGCGCAGTTGCAGGACATCTTCCAGGCTGGCTTCGGCCACGCCGGTTTGTGGTTTCGCGGTTTCGGCCAGGTCGGCGTCGAGCACCAGCACCCCTTTGCCCGGCATCGAGCGGACCAGGCCGAGGGTTTCCAGTACGGTTACCGCTTCACGCAGGCTGGGACGGCTGATGCCCAGTTGCTCGGCCAGCTCGCGTTGTCCCGGCAGCATGTCGCCGGAACGCCACTGGCCGCGGGCCAGGGCCTGGCGGAGTTTTTCCACCACGGAATTCACTACGGTCGATGAAGTAATCACTGTTCACTCCATGAGAACACTTGCATGGTTTGCTCCTGGGGCCGGCACTGTCAGCGCCGGCCCTTGCACTCAGAACTCTTGTTGATGGGCGTTGGGGGTCTTGCGCTGGGCAAAGCCAAAGCCCTGTTTGCCGGCCAGCACATTATTGGCCCGCTCCATGTCGATATCGCCTTCCCAGCGACCGATGGCGACGGTCGCCACGCAGTTGCCGATCAGGTTGGTCAGTGCCCGGCCGATGCCCATGAACCAGTCCACTGCCAGCACCAGCACCAGGCCGACCACCGGGATGGCCGGTATCGCCGTCAGGGTCGCGGCCAGAATCACCAGCGCCGAGCCCGGAATGCCATGGGCACCCTTGGAGGTGATCAGCGACACCAGCAGGATGGTCAGCAGGTCGGTCATTGCCAGTGGGGTACCGGTAGCGTTGGCGATGAACACGATCGCCAGGGTCAGGTAGATCGAGAAACCATCGAGGTTAAAGGAATAGCCGGTCGGGATCACCAGGCCGACGGTGGAATTGCCGATGCCCAGGTGCTCGAGTTTGCGCATGATTTGCGGCAGGACAGCATCGGAGGAAGCGGTGCCAAGAACGATGGTCAGCTCTTCGCGCAGGTACTTGATGAACGGCAGGATGCGCAGACCCGACAGGCGCATCACGCCACCCAGGATCAGCAGTACGAAACCGATGCAGGTCAGGTAGAACAAGGCGACCAGGCCACCCAGGTGCTGCAGCGATTCCAGGCCATATTTGCTGGTGGTGAAGGCGATGGCGCCGAACACGCCGATCGGCGCCAGGCGCACGATCATGCCCATGATGCGAAAGATCACATGACTCAGTTCATTGATCAGCCGCGAGATCCCCGAGGCCGCTTCACCGACCAGGTTCAGGGCACTGCCGAACAGCACAGAAAACAGCAGCACTTGCAGGATGTTGTTGTCAGCGAAGGCACCGATCACCGACGTCGGGATCAGGTCCATAAGGAACGCGGCGGTGCCGTGGATATGTTGGCCACGTTCGGCCAGGTTGCCGGCCTCGGCGGTCGACAGCTGGTCCAGGTGAATATTGGCGCCGCTGCCGATCCCGGAGGTAAAGGCAAACACCAGGCCGATGACCAGAGCAATGGTGGTCAGGATTTCGAAGTAGATCACCGATTTCAGGCCGATCCGCCCGACCTTTTTCAAGTCACCGGCACCGGAAATACCGCTGACCACAACACAGAACACGATCAGCCCGATGAGCATCTTGATCAGCTTGATAAAGCCGTCACCCAAGGGTTTGAGCTGCAGGGAAACTTCGGGAAAGCTGAGGCCACAGGCGACGCCAAGCGCCAGGCCGAGCACTACTTGGAGGAAGATCGAACGCGAGCACCATTTGAGCATGGGAGGGATCTCTGATCGGTGTCCTTGCTTCGATGCCGGGGGAGGGCGAAAGAGCGGAGGACTTAATTATTGTGGTCTTACCGGTATGTCCAGTGCGGGCTCAGTGTAGGCGTGGATTTTCCAGCTTTGCAAGGGCTTTTCGGCTGAAAGGGAGAAATTGGTTTTACCGGTCTGACCAGTTGAGATTCATCATGCTGATATAGCCAGCAACGGCCATGTTCACCGTAGGGCGAAGCAGGAGCTAACGCTTGGACAGGGTCCGATCGACAGCCGCGATCAGATCACCCAAGGCATGGGACGGGGCATTGTGGATGACGCCGAACAGGTACGCGCGCTGTTCGTCTTCGTCGTCTTGATCGGCGAAAAAGGCTTTCAACTTGATGCCCAGGACTTCGGCAAAGACCAGCAGGGCGTCGACGCTAGGGGTGTAGGTGCCGGTTTCAAAGCGGCTGATGGTCTTGGGGTCGAAACCGGACCGTTCACCGAGTTCAGCCTGAGTAAGCCCTGCGACCTTGCGGTATCGCCTGATGGCCGGACCCAAACTTGAATATTTCATCGCTTGATTCCCATTTAGAATCAAGAACTTAACGGCAATCGTCGGGATAGCACAACGCCATAATTCGTCACATTTGTTTACGGAATGTGATGTAATTCATCCCATCAATGGGGTGGACAGGTCAAAAGCCATCAAGTTTCAACCCGGTTTCGTGGCTCGGATAGCTGAGTGGAGCCCACGACAGATCGCTTCAAAGGGAGTTTTTACGTGCGTCTCAACCTGCCGGTCACCTCTGTCGAACAGACGTTCGGAGATGACCAACGGCTCATTTCTGCCACCGATATCGCCAGCAACATCACCTATTGCAACGCTGAATTTGCCGCCATGAGTGGCTTCAGCCAGGCCGAACTGATCGGTAGCCCGCACAACCTGGTCCGTCATCCCGATATGCCCGCCGTGGTGTTCCAGCAGATGTGGCAGTACCTCAAGGCCGGCCAGAGCTGGATGGGGATCGTCAAAAATCGCTGCAAGAACGGCAATTTCTATTGGGTCAGCGCTTACGTCACGCCGATTCTCGAAGGCGGTCGCCTGGTTGGCTACGAGTCGGTGCGGGTCAAGCCGAGCCGTGAGCAGGTGCGCCGCGCTGAAACACTTTATGCGCGTTTGCGCGAGGGCAAGGCGGCGGTTCCTGCGGGCCGGCGTCTGGCGCTGCTGGCGCAGGTCATGGCTGTGCCGCTGCTGGCTGGCGCGGCAGCCATTGCTGCGCAGCAACTGTTGTCAGGCTGGCCCGGCCACGGCATTACCCTTGGGTTGTTCGGCGTGGTCGGTGTGTGGGCTCATCAGCGTCTGGGGCGCCAGTTGGCGCAGATCGTTCAGGGCTCGGGCAACACCTTTGCCGACCCGGTCGTGGCGCTGACTTACAGCGATGCCCTGGGGCCTGCGGCGCAGTTGCAGATGATCCTGATCAGCGAAGAGGCGCGTTTGAAAACCGCACTGACACGTCTGAGCGACCTTGCGGTGCAAATGAGTGAGGCGGCCAGAGACTCCAGCAGCCTGTCGCGCCACACCGAATCGGCCCTGCTTGAACAGCGTGCGGAAACCGACATGACCGCCACCGCGATGACCGAGATGACGGCCTCGATTGCCGAGGTCGCGCGCCATGTGCAGGAAACCGCCGGTGAGGCGCACACCGCCAATCAACTGGCTGGGCAGGGCAGTGCGGTGGCGGGCAGCATGCGCGAGGCGATCCAGTTGCTGGCCGGTACCGTCAGCCAGATCAATCAGGCCGTAACTCACCTGGCCGGCCAGACCCAGGATATTTCCCTGGCCGCCGAAGTGATTCGCGCGATTGCCGAGCAGACCAACCTGCTGGCCCTCAATGCCGCTATTGAAGCCGCCCGTGCTGGTGAGCAGGGCCGCGGATTTGCCGTGGTTGCCGATGAGGTGCGGGCGCTGGCCAGCAAGACCCGGCAATCGACCGTACAGATCCAGGGTATCATCGAGAGTTTGCGCGCCGGTGCTGACCAGGCAGTGAGCATTGCCAGTCTGGGCATCGATGAAGCGCAGCACGGTGTGGCGCGGGTGCTGGAGGCACAGCAGGCATTGCAGGGTATCCGCGTGGCGGTGGAGCGTATCAGTGACATGAGCCAGCAAATGGCGGCAGCGTCTCAGGAGCAGTCGTCGGTGGCCGAAGAGGTCTGCGCGCAGATCAACAGCGTCGCCAGTACCGTGCAGCACACCGCGCAGAATGCCAATGCTGCCGCCACCCGCGGAGCAGAACTGGAACACATTTCTTCGGGCCTGCGTGCCCTGGTCGAGCGCTTCAATCGCTGAGCCTTCAGGGTACGAGATTTTCATGGACGACAATTACCGCACGGCCGTAGATGCGGCCGCGATCTTTTCCGAAACCGACTTGAGTGGTCGGATCACTTACGTCAACGAACAGTTCTGCAGCATCTCTGGCTATCGACGCGACGAGTTGCTGGGGGCCAATCACCGGATCCTCAATTCCGGTCTGCACGATCCGGCGTTTTTCGATGGCATGTGGCGTGCCCTGGTCGCCGGCAAGGCGTGGAAGGGCGAAATCTGCAACCGCGCCAAGGACGGTTCGCTGTACTGGGTCGACAGCACCATGGTGCCGTTGATCGATCCGGCCACCGGCCAGGTGCGCAAGTACGTGTCGATCCGCTTCGACGTGACCGAGAAGCGCCAGTTACTGCATACCCTGCAGTGGCGGGTGGGCCATGACGTGCTGACCGGCCTGCCCAATCGCGCCTACCTGTCTGACCTGTTGAATCAGGCGCTGGAGTTCTCGCGGCGCGAAGACATTGCCTTGGCCGTGTGCATGCTCGATCTGGATGGCTTCAAGGCGGTCAATGACGGCTACGGTCATGCCAGTGGCGACCTGTTGCTGGTGGAAGTGGCCAATCGCCTGAAAGGCATCTTGCGTGGCGGCGACGCGGTGGCGCGGCTTTCGGGCGATGAGTTCGTGTTGATCTTGCGTCATGTACAGGACCCTGCACAGCTGCACCTGGCATTGCAACGGGTACTCAAGGCGATTGCCGCGCCGTACTCGATCCGTGATCGCGAGGTCAGTGTCAGCGCCAGTATCGGGGTGACCCTGTTCCCCCTCGACAATGAAGATGCCGACACCCTGGTGCGTCATGCCGATCAGGCGCTGTATGTGGCCAAGCAGAGTGGACGCAATCGCTACCACCTGTTCGATGTGTCGCTGGACCGCGAGGTCAAGGCCACTCACCAGACGGTGGCACGGGTGCGTCAGGCGCTGACCATGGGCGAGCTGTGTCTGCATTACCAGCCCAAGGTCAACATGCGCAGTGGCGAGGTGCTCGGTTTCGAGGCTTTGCTGCGCTGGCAGCACCCGCTCAAGGGCTTGGTGGCACCGGCCGATTTCCTCCCGCTGGTGGAGCAGACCGACCTGATTGTCGATATCGGCGAGTGGGTCATCGACCAGGCCATGGCGCAGATGCAGCGCTGGCAGCAGGCCGGGCACGTATGGCCGGTGAGTGTAAACATTGCTGCCCGGCACGTTCAGCGCAGTGACTTTGTCGAGCGTCTAAAGCACCTGCTGGCGCGTCACCCGGGCGTGGCACCGCAGATGCTCGATCTGGAAATCGTCGAGTCGGTAGCGATCGAGAACATCCAGCGCGTCAGCCAGTGCCTGGACGCTTGCCAGCAGTTGGGCGTGCAGTTCTCGCTGGATGATTTCGGCACCGGCTACTCGTCGTTGAGCTACCTCAAGCGCCTGCCGACCCGCACCATCAAGATCGACAAATCCTTCGTGCGCGACATCCTCCATGACCATGACGATCTGGCGCTGACCCGGGCGGTGATCGGTCTGGCCAGGGCCTTTGGGCGCCAGGTGATTGCCGAGGGCCTGGAGACCATCGAGCACGGTCAGTTGCTGATGGACCTGGGGTGTGATGTCGCCCAGGGCTACGGCATTGCCCGGCCAATGTCGGCCGAGGCGGTCGTCGACTGGGTCGCCAATTACGTACAACCGCCACAGTGGCTGGCATTGGCAGGGCACTAACGGCGTTCTTTACGCATTCTTTATGAGCTGGCCAAGGTCCTGATCTCGCGCCTTTACAGCAGCTCTACCGACAATGACCGTCAGCGGCAAAGTGCCGTAAGGACGGAGAGTTTCGATGAGCATTCTGGACGGGGTGTCACTGCTGCTGGCAGTGGCGTTGATGATCTACCTGATGGTCGCGCTGCTGCGCGCTGACCGGGGTTAGGAGCGACCATGCACAGTTACGATTATGCGTTGCTGCTGGCGTTCTTTGCGCTGGTGTTGCTCCCGGCGCCCTGGCTCGGGCGTTTCTATTACAAGGTGATGGAGGGCCAGCGCACCTGGCTGACGCCGGTGTTGGGGCCGGTGGAGCGTGGCTGCTACCGGCTGGCCGGGGTCGATGCCGGAGACGAGCATAACTGGAAGCAATACACCCTGGCCTTGCTGGCTTTCAACCTGGCCGGCTTTGTGCTGGTGTTTGCCGTGTTGCTGTTGCAAGGCTACCTGCCACTCAATCCGCAGCACCTGCCGGGTCAGGAGTGGTCACTGGCGTTCAATACGGCGGTGAGTTTTGTCACCAACACCAACTGGCAGGCCTACAGCGGCGAAGCGTCGGTCAGCTACCTGAGCCAGATGATCGGCTTGACGGTGCAGAACTTTGTCAGCGCCGCCACCGGCCTTGCCGTGCTGGTCGCGCTGTGCCGTGGCATTGCCCGGCGCTCTGCCCACACCCTGGGCAACTTCTGGGTCGACATGACCCGGGCCACGCTCTACGGCCTGCTGCCGCTGTGCCTGCTGCTGGCTTTGTTGCTGGTCTGGCAGGGCGTGCCGCAGACCTTCGGTCATTACGTCCAGGCCCTGACCCTGCAAGGGGCTGACCAGACCATCCCGCTGGGCCCTGCGGCCAGCCAGATCGCCATCAAGCAACTGGGCACCAATGGCGGCGGCTTTTTCGGCGTCAACTCGGCGCACCCGTTCGAGAACCCGACGGCCTGGAGCAACCTGTTCGAGGTGGCCTCGATCATTCTGATTCCGGCAGCCCTGGTGTTCACCTTCGGTCACTATGTCAAAGACCTGCGCCAAAGCCGCGCGATCATCGCCTGCATGCTGGCGCTGTTCCTGATCGGTGGCGGCACGGCACTGTGGTCGGAATACCAGGCCAACCCGAGCCTGAACAACCCGCAGGTTGCACAGAGCGCACCACTGGAAGGCAAGGAGAACCGCTTCGGCACCACCGCCAGCGTACTGTGGACGGTGACCACCACTGCCGCCTCCAACGGCTCGGTGAACAACATGCACGACAGTCTCAACCCCATCAGCGGCATGGTCGCGCTGGTCAACATGATGGTTGGCGAGGTGATCTTCGGCGGTGTCGGTGCCGGGCTCTATGGCATGTTGCTCAACGTGCTGATCGCGGTGTTCCTGGCGGGCCTGATGATCGGCCGCACACCGGAATACCTGGGCAAAAAACTCCAGGCGCGAGAAGTGCAGCTGCTGGTGGCGACCCTGCTGGTGATGCCGGTCGGCGTGCTGATTCTCAGTGCCCTGGCGGCCAGCCTGCCAGGTCCTGCAGCCTCGGTCACCAACCCCGGTGCCCACGGCTTCAGCCAGGTGCTCTACGCCTATACCTCGGCCAGCGCCAACAACGGTTCGGCCTTTGCCGGCTTCGGCGCCAACACCACCTTCCACAACCTGATGCTTGGCTTGGGCATGTTGATCGGCCGCTTCGGCTACATCCTGCCGGTGCTGGCCCTGGCCGGCAGTCTGGCGCTGAAGAAGACCGCGCCGCTGGGCGAGAACAGCTTCCCGACCCACGGTCCGTTGTTTGCCACCTTGCTGGTCGTCACCATTCTGTTGATCGGTGGATTGACCTTCCTGCCGGCCCTGGCTCTGGGCCCGATCACCGAACACCTGAGCCTGGGTTTCTGAGGAGCGAATCATGAATATGCCGATTCCTGAAGTGAAAGCGGCTCCGGCCCCGGCGGCACGGACCAGCTTTGCCGCACTATGGCGCCCGGCGCTGCTGCAGGCGTTCGTCAAGCTCGACCCACGTCAGCTCAAACGCTCACCGGTGATGCTGGTGGTCGAGCTGACCGCCGTTTTCACCACCTTGCTATGCCTGGTGCCCGACATTGCTGTGCCGACCGCGGTGGCAGTGCAGATTGCCCTGTGGCTGTGGTTCACCGTGTTGTTTGCCAACTTTGCCGAAGCCCTGGCCGAAGGCCGTGGTAAAGCTCGTGCCGACAGCCTCAAGGCCGGTAGCCAGGGTCTCAGCGCCCGGCGTCGCAACGCGTCGGGCAGTTTCGAGATAGTGCCGGCGACCAGCCTGCGCAAGGACGATGTGGTCAAGGTCATGGCCGGGGAGATGATCCCCAGTGACGGCGAAGTGCTCGAAGGGATTGCCGCGGTCAACGAAGCGGCGATTACCGGTGAGTCCGCGCCGGTGATCCGTGAGTCCGGTGGTGATCGCTCGGCGGTGACCGGCAATACCCGGCTGGTCTCCGACTGGTTGCTGATCCGCATCACCAGCAACCCTGGCGAATCGACCCTGGACCGCATGATCGCCCTGGTCGAAGGCGCCAAGCGCCAGAAGACCCCCAACGAGATCGCCCTGGACATCCTGCTGATCGGCCTGACCATGATCTTCCTGGTGGTCGTGGTAACCCTGCAGCCGTTCGCGCACTTTGCCGGTGGCAGCATTCCGCTGGTGTTTCTGGTGGCGCTGCTGGTCACCCTGATTCCGACCACCATCGGCGGTCTGCTGTCGGCCATCGGTATCGCCGGCATGGACCGCCTGGTGCGCCTCAATGTGATTGCCCGTTCTGGCCGCGCGGTGGAAGCCGCCGGTGATGTGCATGTGCTGATGCTCGACAAGACCGGCACCATCACCTTCGGCAACCGTCGTTGCAGTGCCTTGCATGCCGCCCCTGGTGTGACTTCCAAAGAACTGGGCGAGGGCGCCTTGCTGGCTTCGCTGGCTGACGACACTGCCGAGGGCAAGTCGATTGTCGAGTACCTGCGCCAGTTGCACGACTTCGACGAGCCGGGCGCCGATCAACTGATACCCGTGGCCTTCAGCGCCGAGACGCGCCTGTCCGGTGTTGACTACCAGCAGCGTCGGTTCCGTAAGGGCGCGGTAGATTCAGTGCTGGCCTTCGTTGGCCTGCAGCGCCTGGAAATGCCGGCGTCGCTGGCCCGCGAAGTGGACAAGATCGCCCAGAGCGGCGGCACGCCCTTGCTGGTCTGTGTCGACAAGCGTCTGCTGGGCGTGATCCACCTCAAGGACGTGGTCAAGCCGGGGATTCGCGAGCGCTTTGCCGAGCTGCGCAAGCTGGGCATCCGCACTGTGATGGTCACTGGCGACAACCCGCTGACCGCTGCTGCCATCGCCGCCGAAGCCGGGGTCGATGATGTGCTGTCCGAAGCCACGCCGGAGAAGAAGCTGGCACGCATTCGCCAGGAGCAGAACGACGGCCGTCTGGTCGCCATGTGCGGCGACGGCGCCAACGACGCCCCGGCACTGGCCCAGGCCGATGTCGGCATGGCCATGAACGACGGCACCCAGGCAGCCCGCGAGGCGGCCAACATGGTCGACCTGGACAGCGACCCGACCAAGCTGCTGGATGTGGTCCAGGTCGGCAAGGAACTGCTGGTGACCCGCGGCGCCTTGACCACCTTCTCGATTGCCAACGACGTGGCCAAGTACTTCGCCATCCTCCCGGCGCTGTTTGCGGCGATCTATCCGCAACTGGGTGTGCTCAACCTCATGCGGCTGACCAGCCCGCAGAGCGCGATTCTCTCGGCGATTGTTTTCAACGCCCTGATCATCGTCGTGCTGATTCCCCTGGCCCTGCGCGGCGTGCGGGTGCAGGCCGCCAGTGCTGCCCACCTGCTGCGCCGCAATTTGCTGATCTACGGCGTGGGCGGGCTGATCGTGCCGTTCGCCGGGATCAAGCTGATCGACATGCTGCTCACCGCTTTGCATCTGGTCTGATACCAAGGAGATGACCATGACTACTTATCTACGTCCGGCCACGAGCCTGATCCTGCTGATGACCCTGATCACCGGTGCGGTGTATCCGCTGGTGGTCACCGGGGTGGCCCAGGTGGCTTTCCCCGAGCAGGCCAACGGCAGCCTGCTACGCGATGACCAGGGCCAGGTGCGCGGCTCGCTGCTGATCGCCCAGGTGTTCAAGGGCGATGCCTGGTTCCACGCACGGCCATCGGCGGCTGACTATGCCACCGTCGCCAGCGGTGCCAGCAACCTGGCGCCGAGCAACCCCGGCGCTGGCCCAACGCATCAACGACAGCGCTTCGCAGCAGTACATCGAAGCACAGGGCGCGGTACCGCTGGACCTGCTGACCACCTCCGGCAGTGGCCTGGATCCGCATTTGTCGCCTGCTGCAGTGGCCTATCAATTGCCGCGGGTAGCGGCTGCGCGTCAGCTCAGCACGGAGGTCTTGCAAGGTCTGGTCGAGCAGTCCACCCTGCAGCCATTGATCGGTCCGCCGGTGGTCAATGTACTGGCCTTGAACGCCGCCCTCGAACGGCTGGCCCCGGCTTCGAAATAAGGACAAGCAGTGAGCGATAGCAACTCCGAACGCGCTGATGCGTTGTTGGCCGGGCTGCCGCGCGAAGGGCGCGGCAGGCTCAAGGTGTTTTTGGGCGCAGCGCCGGGGGTGGGCAAGACCTACGCCATGCTCCAGGCCGCCCATGCCCAGGTGCGCCAGGGCGTGCAGGTGCTGGCGGCGGTGGTTGAAACCCATGGTCGGGCCGAAACCGAATCCTTGCTCGCCGGGTTGGCGCAACAACCTCTGGTGCGCTCGGAGTATCGCGGTGTGCAGCTTGAGGAAATGGACCTCGATGGCCTGCTCAAGGCCGCGCCGCAACTGGCGCTGGTCGACGAGCTGGCCCACAGCAACGCGCCCGGCAGTCGCCATGCCAAACGCTGGCAGGATGTGCAGGAACTGCTGGCGGCCGGTATCGATGTCTACACCACCGTCAACGTTCAGCACCTGGAAAGTCTCAACGACCAGGTGCGTGGCATCACCGGCGTGCAGGTGCGTGAAACCCTGCCGGACTGGGTGCTGCAGGAAGCCTTTGAACTGGTCCTGATTGACCTGCCGCCGCGTGAATTGCTCGAGCGCCTGCGCGAAGGCAAGGTCTATGTGCCGGAGCAGGCGCGGGCGGCAATCGATGCCTTCTTCAGCCAGACCAACCTCACCGCATTGCGCGAGCTGGCCATGCAGACGGCGGCGGCCCAGGTCGATGCTGATCTCGCGCATGGTTACCGTCAGCTGGGCCAGGATGCGCCGTCGTTGCGCGGGCGTTTGCTGGTCGGGGTGGATGGCGATGCCCAGGCCGAGCGTCTGGTGCGCCACGCCAGCCGGGTGGCCCAGCGTCGTCACCTGCCCTGGAGCCTGGTGCATGTCGACAATGGCAAACTGCGGGACGAAACCGCTCGCCAGCGTTTGCAGGCAGCCCAGCAACTGGCCGAGCGCCTGGGTGGCGAAGTGGTGTTGCTGCGCGCCGGTGAAGTGGCGAAAACCCTGATCCAGCACGCCCTCGAACGTCGCGCCAACCTGGTGCTGGTCGGCCAGTCCCGGGATCGCTTGCGTCGGCGCTTGTTCGGTGCCGGCGTGGCCACGCGCTTGTTGCGTGAGGCCCATGGCCTGGAAATCAACGTGCTCGACCGCGACGAACGCCCCGAACCGCCGAGCGCGGCGGTGAAGAAGGTCTGGGTCTGGCGCCACTACCTGTTGGCGCTGGTCGCCACTGTGCTCGCAGCGGGGATTTCCTGGGGCGTTTCCGGTGTTCTGGCTTTGCCCAACATCTCGCTGGTGTTTCTTGCCGCGGTGTTGCTGGTGGCCGTGCGCAGCAGCTTGGGCCCGGCGCTGGCCTGTGCGGCGATGTCGTTCCTGACCTATGACTTTCTATTCATTCCGCCGAACTTCTCCTTCAGCATCCAGCGTGAAGAGGATGTGCTGACCTCGCTGTTCTTTCTGTTGATGGCGGCGCTGACCGGCAACCTGGCTGCCCGCCAGCGTCGGCAGTTGCAGGCGCTGCGCGAGACGCAGGAACAGACCAACCAGTTGCTCGATCTGTCACGCAAACTGACCGCCGCCACTGACCGCCAGGCGGTGTTCAATGCCGCCGGACAACATCTGGATGGCTGGAACGATTTGCAGGTGTGTCTGCTTGAGCGCGATGTGGAAGGGCGCTTGCAGGTTGCCAGTGCTGCCAGCGTGCAGTTCAACGACAACGAGCGGGCCGCAGCCGACTGGGCCTGGCAGCACGATCAGGCCGCAGGCCTGGGCAGTGATACCTTGCCCAATGGCCGTTGGTGGTGGTGGCCGCTGTCGGTGGAAGAACAACCGCTGGCGCTGCTCGGCGTGCGTCCGCGGCAGGGCCAGAGCCTTACCGCGCAGCGCCGGCGTCTGCTCAAGGCGCTCAGCCAGCCCCTGGCCCAGGCCCTGGCCCGGGCACGTCTGGCTGAACAACTGGAAGCGGCGCGGTTGCATGGCGAAACCGAGCAATTGCGCAGTGCTTTGCTGGCGTCAGTGTCGCATGACCTGCGTACACCCTTGACTGCCATGCGCGGCAGCATCGACAGCCTTCTGGCCCTGGGCGAAGCGATCCCCATGGCGGATCGCCAAGAGTTGCTTGAGGGCACGCGTAACGAAGCCGAACGCCTGGACCGTTATATCCAGAACCTGCTGGACATGACCCGCCTGGGCCACGGCGGCCTGAAACTGGCCCGTGACTGGGTGGCGCCCACCGATATCGTCGGCAGTGCGCTCAACCGCTTGCGGGTGGTGCTGGCACCATTGCAGGTGTCTACCGAAGTGGCGGACGGTTTGCCGCTGCTGTTCGTACATGCTGCCTTGATCGAGCAGGCGTTGGTCAATGTACTGGAGAACGCCGCGCGCTTTTCGCCGGTCAACGGCCGCCTGCAGTTGCAGGTGTCGGCTGACGATGAACAGTTGCGCTTTGCGGTCAGCGATGAAGGCCCGGGTATTCCAGCGGCTGATCGCGAGAAGATCTTCGACATGTTCTACACCGCTGCCCGGGGTGATCGCGGCGGGCAGGGCACCGGCCTTGGCCTGGCCATCTGCCAAGGCATGATCGGGGCGCACGGCGGGCATATTCTGGTGAGTGAGGGTATCGATGGTCACGGCACCTGCATCACATTATGCTTGCCGCTTCCGACCCAGCCCGAGCCTGAAAGCGAAGCGCCATGAGCCAGATTGCCACCCTTCTGGTCATCGATGATGAACCACAGATCCGCAAGTTCCTGCGCATCAGCCTCAGTTCCCAGGGCTATAAGGTAGTGGAGGCGGCCAGCGGTGCCGAGGGCCTGACTCAGGCCGCGCTGGCCCGGCCCGACCTGGTGGTGCTCGACCTTGGCCTGCCGGACATGGACGGTCAGCAGGTGCTGCGCGAACTGCGCGAATGGAGCCCGGTGCCGGTGCTGGTGTTGTCAGTGCGTGCCAGTGAAATCCAGAAAGTCGAGGCCCTTGATAACGGCGCCAACGACTACGTGACCAAGCCGTTCGGCATCCAGGAGTTTCTTGCCCGGGTGCGCGCGTTGTTGCGTCAGGCGCCTCAGGCTGCGGCAACGGATGTCGCGCCAAGCTTCGGTCCCTTGACGGTTGACCTGGCCTTTCGCAAGGTCACCCTGGACGGTGTCGAGGTGGCCCTGACCCGCAAGGAATACGCGCTGCTGGCGCAACTGGCAACGCATCCGGGACGGGTGATTACCCAGCAGCAACTGCTCAAGGACATCTGGGGGCCGACCCATGTCGACGACACCCATTACTTGCGCATTGTGGTCGCGCATGTGCGGCAGAAGCTGGGTGATGACCCGACGGCGCCACGCTTCATCATCACCGAGCCTGGGGTCGGGTACCGGTTGGTGGGGCCGGAGCAGGGCTAACGGCCTGCTCCCACCATCAGCGCCGCTCCGCCTCGTAGTTCTCCATGGTATCGCGCGCTATCTCCCGGCCCAGGGCTATCAGCTCCGGCGCTTTGTAAAACTCGAAAAAACGACACACGCGCTTGGGGACGTTGATCAGCACGTCCGGCGGGTAGCCGGCGATCTTGTACTGGGCCAGCGAGGTCTGCATCACTTCAAAGCTCTGGTTGATCAGATCCAGCAGTGACGCGGGGCCGACGTTGTCGATGATGAACGAGCCGGCCGCCGACTTCGGTGCGCCGTCACTCTCCGGCGCTGCAGCCGGTTGCTGGGCTTCGGGGTTGGCAGCATCGCTGAGCCAGGGATTGGGGATATGTACGGCCTGCGGTGCGAGTTCCTGCTCGATGCGCATCAGCTGTTCGGCCTGTTTACGCCGGAACGGCAGGTGTGAGCCCAGGGAACTGATCAGGTTGTCGAAACGCAGCTTGAAGGCCGCCGGGCGTTCGATAACAGGTAGCTGATACTGCTTCTGGTTGGTCGAGTTGAGGTTCACGGCAATGATCAGGTCGCAGTGGCTGGAGACCACCGGAATGATCGGCAACGGGTTGAGAATGCCGCCGTCAACCAGCATGCGGTTGCCTTGCACCACCGGGGTGAACAGGCTGGGAATTGCCGCCGAGGCGCGCATGGCCTGGTGCAGACAACCTTCCTGAAACCAGATTTCCTGCTGGTTGGTGAGGTCGGCGGCCACTGCCGTGTAGGGGATACGCAGGTCTTCGATGTTTACGTCGCCGACAATCTTGCGGATCTGCCCGAATACTTTCTCGCCACGGATCGCCCCCAGGCGAAAGCTCACATCCACCAGACGCAGCACATCCAGGTAGTCGAGGCTCTCGATCCAGTTGCGATACTCCTCGAGCTTGCCCGCCGCATAGATACCACCAATCACCGCACCCATGGAGCAACCGGCGACACAGGCGATGTCATAGCCGCGACGTTCCAGTTCTTCGATAACCCCAATGTGCGCATACCCGCGAGCTCCGCCCGAGCCCAGTACCAATGCCACGCGTTTGCTCATGATGGCTCCCGGTTGTAATGCGTCGATGGTCTAACAATGCGCCCATTCGCGTCTGTGCTTCAATCGTCATCCGCGCTGCGCTACGCTTTGCAGGGCACTTTTCTTCTTTGTAGCCGTCGAACACGCCACTTTGCACTTTTCTTTTGAGGAATCACCGATGAAAGCCTGGATTTGCCTGCCCCTGATTGCTCTGCTCCTGACCGGTTGTGCTGGCAAGACAGCCTATCGCGACAGTTGTGCCAATCAGCTGGACTCGGCCTGGAAGGAACTTGATCTGGCCAAGGCTGAAGGCTTTGCTGGTACTGTCAGTTACTCCAAGGCGCTTTCGTTGTTGACCGGGGCCAAGACCCAGCAGCAGTTCGAAGCGTTCGAAGGGTGCAGCAACAAAGCTGAAAAAGCGCGTTTCTACATTCGTGAATCCCGCGCCGGTCGCTGATACAGGAGAACACCATGTCAGCCATGCTTGACCATGTGATTGCCCAGGTACTGGCACTGCAGGTTCGTCTGCTCGGTTGTCAGGCACGGCTGGCGGCTGACACCGACAGTGAGGCACTGCATGACTTGCGGATTGCCACGCGCCGCTTGCGCAGCTTGCTGCGACCACTGCGTGAGTTGCCAGGGGTCGAACAGCTGGAAGGCGCGGCGCAGGCGTTGGGTAATCTGACTACCCCGCTGCGTGACCGCGAGGTGCTGGCCGCGCAGTTGCTTGAGCGCGATCAGCTGGCGGCGGCGCAGGTGCGTCTGGCTCACCGCCGGGAAACTTTCGCCAGCGTAGCCGAGAGTGCCGAGCTGGGCCGACTGCTGGCGATTGTCGATGCTTTTCCGATCTTCCTGCGGGCCGCTGAGCGCGAAGGCTTGATCCGTAAACTGCACAAGCGCATCGACAAGCGCCTGGAAAAGCAGTGGAAGCAGCTGCGCGAAGCGCTGCAGGATCCGGCCCATGACCGTCATCGCCTGCGTTTGCTGATCAAGCGTGTGCGTTATGCAGCTGAAGCCTACCCGCAACTGGAGCATGCCGGGCGCCGTTTACAGCGCTTGCTCAAGCGTGCGCAAAGCGACCTGGGTAGTTGGCACGATCTTCTGCAATGGTTGCTGCAGGCCGGGCAACAGCGAGACCTGGCGCCTTGTGTCGAGCATTGGCAAGCCCAGCTGCAGGACGCCGAACAACGAGCCGATGTCACCCTGGAGCGCTTGCAAACGCTGCTGGTGCAGCGATAAGCCGCTGATATGGCTGAAATGCGGGCTGCTGCTGGCGCTTCTGCTGGTTAAGATCGGCCTTTTCCCACGGATGAGGTCGGCATGAACTTCTCGCAATTGCTCAAGACGGTCCGCCTGCATCCCCAGGCGGTAACCATTCCTGCCAGCTGGGCGCAAGGGCGCGCCTGTTTCGGTGGCCTGATGGCGGCCCTGCTCTACGAAACCATGCTCACCAAGACCTCGCCCGGTCGCCCGGTGCGTTCCCTGGCGATCACCTTCGTCGGCCCGGCCGAGCCCGAGGTGCCGATCAGTTTTGAAGTCGAGTTGCTGCGCGAGGGCAAAGCGGTCAGTTCCTTGTTGGGCCGTGCGGTGCAAAATGGCCAGGTAGTGACCCTGATACAGGGCAGTTTCGGTGGCGGACGCGATTCAGTGGTCAATCTTCCGGCATTGCCTGCGGTGGAGATGAGCAGCCTTGAGGCTGCCTCCAGCGAGCTCCCCTATATCAAAGGCGTGACCCCTGAGTTCATGCAGCATGTGGCCCTGCGCTGGGCGATTGGCGGGATTCCGTTCAGCAACAATCACTCGCGCAGCATGGGCGGTTGGGTGCGCTTGCGTGACGAAGGCGGTGACGAAACCCTGAATGAAGCGCACCTGCTGGCGCTGGTTGATGCCTGGCCACCCAGCTTGTTGTCGCACCTGAACAAGCCGGCGGCCGGCAGCACCTTGACCTGGACCATCGAATTCATTCAGCCGGTGGCGAGCCTGACCACCCAGGACTGGTGCAAGTATTGCGTGCAGACCGAGTATGCCCGCGATGGCTACGGGCACGCGGCGGCCGCCCTGTGGACGGCTTCAGGTGAGTTGCTGGCCATCAGCCGGCAAACGGTGACCGTCTTCGCCTAGGCTCTGTACGAAAAGCCTTGATACTCGGTGATGCTGCGTTGAAAACAGCCTCGGAATGCTCATTTACAACCCGTAAACTCCGCTTCCTCGGCTGTTTTCGCCTTGCCTGACCTTCGTCTCAAAACTTTTCACACAGAGCCTAGTGACGATGGCGGTTGCGCCAGGCGCGCCACCAGGCGCCACTGAGCACAAAGCGCGGAAAGGTAATGAACTGTTCCACCAACAACCGGCCGATGGCGTCCTTGCGGTCGCTGAAGGGTTCCGGTTGTTCGGCTTCCAGGCGATGGCCCTGGCGCTGCAGACCAAGGCCTGCGATCAGGGCGATGATGCCGACGGCCAGTTGCCCCAGGTCTAGCGAGAACAATCCGGACAGCACCAGTAGCACGCCGAGGATGAACAGCGGCACAGCGATCAGGTGCAACACCAGGTTGGTCGGGTTGCGGTGATTGTGGTGGTAGCCACGCCATTGCCAGGCGTGCAGGTTAGGCAAGCGTTTGCTCATGGGAAACTCCTCAGGGCCATGTCTGAAGAATAGTGCGGCCCCCGTCAGGGGGCCAATGAGCGCCGGCTATCGGGCCTATAGCTTGAGTTGGCCAATGGCCTTGTTCAGTTCACCGGCCAGGGTGGCCAGTTCGCTGCTGGTGGTGGCCGAGTCGACGGTCTGCTGAACGGTCTCTTCGGTGACGTCGCGAATACTCACCACCGCCCGGTTCATTTCTTCGGCCACCTGGCTTTGCTGCTCGGCGGCGACGGCAATCTGTGTGTTGCTTTCACGCATCTGTGCGACCGCACTAGTGATCTCGGCCAGGGCGGCGCCGGCTTCCTGGGCCTGCTGGACGCAATCGTCAGCCTTGAACGAGCTTTCCTGCATGAAGTCCACCGCATCGCGGGTGCCTGCCTGCAGCGCCGCAACCATGGTGGTGATTTCATCGGTGGAGGCCTGCACACGCTTGGCCAGGTTGCGTACTTCATCGGCGACGACGGCAAAGCCACGACCCAGATCGCCAGCACGGGCAGCTTCGATGGCCGCGTTGAGGGCCAGCAGGTTGGTCTGCTCGGCAATGCTGTGAATCACGCCGACCACACCGTTGATCTTCTGGCTGTCCTCGGCCAGCTGGCGAATCATTTCGGCGGTCTGCTGCACGCCGCTGGACAATCCGGAGATCGAAGTCTGTACGCGACTGACCACTTCCTGGCCGCTGCCGGCCAGGGTGTCGGCAGTCTGCGACAAGTCGCGGGTGGCGCCGGCATGCTGGGCGATGTGATAAACCGTGGCCGACATCTCGTTGATCGCGGTGGCGGCCTGATCGGTTTCGCTCTGCTGGCCGAGCATGCCGTGGCGCACGTCGTTCATGCTCGCGGCCAGGCGCGCGGCACCGGAGTCGAGCTGGGCGGCGGTACGCGCCACGGTGTTGACCACGCGATGATAGGTGGTCTGCATGGCGTTGAAGGCGCTGGCCATCTGCCCGACTTCATCGCCACAGGACAAGGGCACCCGGGCTGAGAGGTCGCCGGTCTTTTCGACATGCAGCATCACGTCCTTGAGGGTGTTGAGCTGGCTGAGCAGGAAGCGGATCAGCAGCTGCGAGGCGCAGAGCATTGCCAGCATCAGTATCAGCACGCAGACCGCGTAGTTGGTGAAGCGGTCGGTAAACACCTGAAGCAGGCTGGGGGAGGGGGCAAGAACGGCAATTTGCTGGCCGTCGCGGCTGATCACCTGGGCGCCGCTCAGTGGATCGGTGCCGGTCAGGGCCAGCCCCTGCAGCTCGACCCAGCCCTGAGCGCTGGCCAGGGCTTCGAGGTTGTGATCGGCAAACGAGGGCACTTGCCCCGGGGTGTACTGCAGCCACAGCGGGTTTTGCGGCAGATCCTGGCCAGCTGGCCAGGCCGCCAGCAACTGAGCCTCGGACTGGGCCTTGGCCTGGGCTTCCTGCGCCCTGGCCTGTTGCTCCAGGTGCACGGCATACAGCACCAGGAACAGGGTTGTGACGAAGGCCACCGCATTGACGGCCCAGAATTTGTATTTCAGGGAGATATTGCTAAGCCAGGCACCCATGGAAGGTCTTCTCTGATTGAGCGGAAACATTGTTGGCAAGGTGCCATCATTGTGCCGAACCGAGCAGGGGTGCGCCTTGATATGCGTCAAATAATCGCGGGCAGACCAAAGAAGGCGCGTGCGCAGGCGGTGGTATGGGCTGCCAGATGCTCGGTGCTTTCGTTCCGGTGCAAGGCGACTTCGCGCAGTACTTCGGTGAGGAATGCCGGCTCGTTGCGGCCGCTCTTGGGCTTTGGCCGCAGGCTGCGCGGTAACAGGTACGGCGCATCGCTTTCGAGCATTAGCCGGCCCTGGGGAATACTGCTCACCAGCGGGTGCAGGTGGGTGCCACGGCGCTCGTCGCAGATCCAGCCGGTGATGCCGATGTGCAGGTCGAGATCGAGGTAGCCGAACAGCGCGGCGCGTTCGCCGGTAAAGCAATGCACCACCGCGGCGGGCAGGCGGTCACGGTAGTCCTTGAGGATTGCCAGCAGACGCTCGCTGGCATCACGCTCATGGAGAAATACCGGCATCTGCAATTCGACCGCCAGCGCCAGTTGTTCCTCCAGGGCTTTCTCCTGCTGTGGGCGAGGGGAGAAATCACGGTTGAAATCCAGGCCGCATTCGCCCACCGCACGCACCCGGGGCTGCTCCAGCAAGGCCCGCATCTGCCGGGCGCTGTCGCTGCTCCAATGGCTGGCATCGTGGGGGTGAACACCGGCGGTGCTGAACAGCCGTTGGCCACTTTCATCCAGCGCCAGGCACAACTCCAGCGCCTGTTCGCTGCCCTCCAGGCTGGTGCCGGTCACCATCATTTGCACAACTCCAGCGGCCTCGGCGCGCTCGAGAATCGCTTGGTGTTTGTCGGCAAAACTTGGGTTGGTCAGATTGACGCCGATGTCGATGAGTTGCATGGTGCTACCTCAGGCCGCTGGCCGGCCAGCATAGCAAAGCTCGAGTAATTTCGATAAATCGAAGAACTTCAATGAGTTGTCGTGGTCTTTTGCGGTCAATTGTCATGGAGTGACCGCAAGCTATGGCGCCAACCCTACACGCGCGGACCTTGATACGGATGACCCGAGCGCTGTTTTTGTTGATCGTGCTGGGCTTTGGGCTGCTTCTGGCAGGCCCGGCCAGCGCGCGCCTGCCCGGTCCGCAACAAACGGTGAGCAAAACCCAGGTCCGCGACCTGGCGCAGATCCGCAGCAGCCGGGTGCTCAAGGTGCTGGTCAACCAGAGTCGCAACAGCTCCGGTGAAGTCAAAGGCGAGCCGGTGGGCGTGGAATATCACCGCCTGCGTGCCTTTGAGCACTACCTCAATGGCCGCGCCCGCGATGGCCAGGAAATTCGCCTGAAAATCATTCCGCGGGCCAAGGAGCAACTGCTGGCGGCGCTGCAGCGTGGCGAAGCCGATCTGGTGGCGCCGGGCGAACTGCTCGACCCCACCTCTACCCGTGGCCTGGTGGCCAGCGATCCGGTGGTGGACAACGTGCCCATGGTGCTGGTGGGGCGCAAGGGCGAACGCAGCTTTCAGCGGGTCGAGCAGCTGTCCGGGCGGACCCTGGCCCTGACCAGTGCCAGCGCCGCCGGCGATACCCTGCATGAAATCAACCAGAAGTTGGCCCTGCGCAAGCTGCCGCCGATCAAGGTCGAATGGGTCGATCCGACATTGGCGGTGGAAGATGTTCTGGAAATGGTTCAGGCCGGGATTTTTCACCTGACAGTCGTCGAGCAGCCAATCGCCGAGCGTTGGGCCAGGGTCATGCCCAAGCTGCGTATCGATCGCAAGGTGCAGGTTGCAGCTCCGGAGGCGATGCGTTGGTACGTGCGGCGCGATGCGGTGATGTTGCATGCCAGTGTCGACCGGTTCTTGCAGGGCTATCGGCCGCCGGAGAACCAGGATGCGGCGTTCGAGCGTATCTATCGACGCCTGTACCGGGTGCACAATCCCTTGGCGCGCAATGACCGCAAGCGGCTGGAAGCGCTGCGGCCGGTCTTGCAGCGTCATGCCAGCGAACAGAATATCGATTGGTTGAACCTGGCCGCGGTGGCCTTCAAGGAGTCTTCGCTCAACCCTGCGGCCCGAGGTGCCGGGGGAACCCATGGGTTGATGCAGATCACTTCCAGCGCGGCGCAGCGGGTGGGGGTGAGCAATATCAGCAATGTCGATGGCAATGTGCAGGCCAGTGCGCGCTATATGGCGATGATTCGGCGCAAATTCTTTTCCAGTAACCAGCTTAATGAGCGCGAGCGTATGGCCTTTACCCTGGCGGCCTACAATTTGGGGCCGGAGCGGGTCCAGGCGATGCGGGCAGAAGCGCGGCGCCGGGGTTTGAACGGCAATCAGTGGTTTTTCCAGACCGAGCGTATCGCCATGGAGCAGGTGGGGATGGGACCGGTCAGTTACGTCAACAGCGTTAACAAGTACTTCCTTGCATTCGACCGTGAACGGGAGTCGTTGGAGCCGAAGGGGCGCAAGGTGGTGGGGCGTAAATGACCGCGGGAGGCTAGGACGGGGCAGCAGCCCAACAATCCTTACGACGGCGCACAATTCGCTTCGCTGTTGTTTTGTGACGTAATGTTAGAAAGGTGGCTTTCTGCGGGTTGACATTCCGCCCGCAGCTTCTCTAGGATGCTGACTTGCGCCGATTTAAACAGCTACTTGCGGGGCGCAGGAGAACCCGATGTGGTTCACCGAATACCGCTAAAACGCTGGTTCGGTGACGCCTCCCACCGCAGCCCAGCGGGATCTGCGAGGCGGAGAATTACTCCATGAGTTGTCCACGTACCAGTGTCTGTCTGACCCCTCTGCCTGCCAGTCAGGCCACCCGTGTGCCGCGCATTTTGCTGGGCGGTAGCCACCAACCTACACTCCTGCGATTTCTCGATGGCTGGCCGCGCCGCAAAGGCAGCGCCACCGCATTCCTGATTCAGTTCGCCGACACCCGCGCCTCCCTTGACCAGTTCGCCAGCGACCGCTTCGACCTGGCAGTGATCCAGTCGCCCAGCGCTGAAGACGCCGCCGAGGTAATCGGGCACCTGACCCGCGTTGCGCGGCAAGGTTTGATCACCCGCGGTTGATCGCCAGTTTCATACTGAACTATGCATCTTCGGAGGAAACGGGTGGCCTGTAGGTGACACTGTTGATGTACCAGGTGGCTTCGCCTCCAGGCGTTTGCACAACCACTTCGTCATCCTTGCCTTTCTTCAGTAGCGCGCGGGCCATGGGCGAGTCGATGGAGATGTAGTCGTTTCGCCCATAGATCTCGTCGTAACCGACGATCCTGAAGGTCTTGATCTCGCCTTCGTCGTTCTCGATCTCTACCCAGGCGCCGAAGAACACCTTGCCTTCCTGTTCAGGCGAATAATCGACGACTTTCGCGTCCTCCAGGCGTTTGCGCAGGTAGCGCACGCGCCTGTCGATTTCTCGTAGCAGCTTCTTGTTGTACTGGTAGTCGGCGTTTTCACTGCGGTCGCCCAGCGACGCGGCCCAGGCAACCTTGGCGGTAATCTCGGGGCGGTAAGTGCGCCAAAGGTGATCCAGCTCGCTTTTCAGCGCCTCGTAACCTTCTCGGGTGATGATGTTTGTAGCCACGCTTGGTCCTTCATGGGGTCGGTATGGCGAGAGATGTACGGATTCTAACGATATCGCGCCAATACCACCTGCTTTCTGTCAGCCTTCGCGCAGTACTTTAAGCGGGCTGGCATTGAGTGCACGGCGAGTGCCGTAGACCCCGGCACCACCCACCAGCAAAGCGCCGATAACCGGCAGCAATAGCAACCAGGGGTGCGGACTCCAGCTCAGGTCGAAGGCGTAGCGGTACAGCAGCAGGGTGATCAGTTCACAGCCGATGGCCGCCAGTAAACCGCTGGCGGCACCCAGCAAGCCGAACTCGATGCGCCGGGCCTTGATCAGCAGGCCGCGACCGGCGCCCAGTGCACGCAACAGGGCGCCTTGACGAATGCGCTCGTCCAGTGTCGCCTGCAGGCCGGCAAACAACACTGCCAGCCCCGCCGCAAGGACAAACAACAACACATATTCAACGGCCAGGGTGACCTGGGCGAGGATGCTGCGTAGCTGTTCCAGCAGTGCATCGACCTGCAGGATGGTGACCGCCGGGAACGCCCGCGACAACGCCACCACCTGCTGATCGTGGCCGGCGGCGAGGAAGAAGCTGGTCAGGTAGGTGGTGGGCAAATTCTGCAACGTGCCGGGCTGGAAGATCATGTAGAAGTTCGGCTGGAAACTGTCCCAGTTGACTGTGCGCAGGCTGCTGACCACGGCCTGGCGCTGCTGCACACCGATGCTGAAGGTGAGCTGGTCGCCAAGTTTCAGTTTGAGGCTCTGCGCCAGTTCGCTCTCAACCGACACGCCGGGCAGGCCGCTGCCACTGTCAGGGCTGGCCTGCCACCACTGGCCTTCACTCAGGGCGTTGCCCTGGGGCAGGTCGGCGGCCCAGGTGAGGCTCAGGTCGCGCTGTACGGCGCGATCGCCGGTGGACTCTTTGCTGACGATCTGCTGTACGGCCTGGCCGTTGATTTCGGTCAGGCGCCCGGGAATGACCGGGTACAGCGGTGCGGCTTCGGCGGAAAATTCGTTCAGGCGCTGGGCAAAGGTGTTCTTGTCGTCGGGCAGAATGTTCAGGGCGAAGTAGTTCGGCGCGTCCTTGGGCAACTGGTTTTGCCAGGTGTCGAGCAGCTCGGCGCGCAGCAAGGCGATCAGCGCCATGGCCAACAGGATCAGGCCGAAGGCCAGGGATTGTCCGGCAGCTGCCAGCGGGTGGCGTAACAGTTGGCCCAGGCCCAGGCGCCAGGCCAGTGGCGAGCCGGCAAGCAAGCGCCGCAGGCTGCGCAGGCCGAGCAATAGCAGGCCACCGAGGAGTACCGCCGCCACCAGGCCGCCGCCGAGCAGGGCAAAGGTCAGCAGCAGGTCGAGGCTCAAACGCCACATGATCAGGCCCAGGGCGAGCAGGGCGGCTCCATACACCAGCCAGCTGCTTGGTGGCACCGGTAGCAAGTCGCGGCGTAGCACGCGCAGTGGTGGCACCCGGCCCAGGGCGGCCAGTGGCGGCAGTGCAAAACCCGCCAGAGCGACCAGGCCGGTAGCGATCCCGGCCAGCGCGGGTGCCAGCCCACCGGGCGGGATCTGCGCGGGCATCAGGCCTTGCAGCAGCTTGAACAGACCGAGCTGTGCCAGCCAGCCGAGCAGCGCGCCACCCAAGGCGGCCAGGCTGCCGAGGATTGCCAGCTGCAGACAGAACAGGCTCAGTGCCTGGCGCCGCGACAGTCCCAGGCAACGCAGCAGGGCGCTGGCATCAAATCGGCGGGTGGCAAAACGGCTGGCCGACAAGGCCACGGCGACGCCAGCCAGCAGCACTGCAACCAGGCTGGCCATGTTCAGATAACGTTCGGCCTTGCCCAGGGCACCGCCGATCTGCCGGTTACCGTCGCGCGAATCCTGCAGGCGCTGGTTTGGCGCCAGGTCTTTGCTGATGCTCTCACGGTAACTGGCCAGGGCCTCCGGTTCACCGCGCCAGAGATCACGGTAACTGACCCGGCTGCCAGGTTGCACCACGCCGGTGGCGTCGAGGTCGACAAGGTTGATCAGCACGCGCGGCGTCAGGCTGTAGAAGTTGCCGGCGCGGTCCGGCTCGTAGGTCAGCACCCGGCTCATGTGCAAGGTTTTCATGCCGACGTCAATGCTGTCGCCGATCTTCAGGTTCAGGGCCGCCAACAGCCGCGGTTCGACCCAGGCCTCGCCCGGCGCCGGCCCGCCGCCGCTAGTTTCGCTGGCATAGGGCTCGGCAGCGCTACGCAGTTCGCCGCGCAGTGGATAGGCGTTGTCGGCAGCCTTGATGCTCGACAACTGGATGCCGTTATCGGTGGCAATCACGCTGGAGAATTCAACCACCTGGGCGTGCAGCAGTCCGGCGGACTTGCCACTGGCGATCTGCTCGGGCCGGGCTGGCGAGCTGCCTTGCAATACCAGGTCGGCGCCGAGGAACTCAGTGGCGCGAAGCAGCATGGCGCCGTTGAGGCGGGCACCGAAGTAGCCGATGGCGGTGCTGGCGGCCACTGCCACCAGCAGGGCGAAGAACAGCACACGCAGCTCGCCGGCACGGGCGTCGCGCAGCAACTGGCGCAGGGCCAGGGCGAACAGGCGGAAAAACGGCAGGCGGGCCATCAGGGCTCCAGCGGCGCGACCAGGTGGCCGGCGTCCAGGCGGATCAGACGGCGGCAGCGCTGGGCCAGGCGTTCGTCATGGGTGACCAGTACCAGGGTGGTACCACGTTCCTTGTTCAACTCGAACAGCAGGTCGCTGACACGCTCGCCGGTATGGCTGTCGAGGTTGCCGGTCGGCTCGTCGGCGAACAGCACCGCAGGTTCCGCGGCAAAGGCCCGGGCGATGGCCACGCGCTGCTGCTCGCCACCCGACAATTGCCGTGGCGAGTGGCTCAGGCGCTGACCCAGGCCGACCCGTTCAAGCAGGCTGCGGGCATGTTCGCGGGCGTCGCGGCGACCGTCCAGTTCCAGGGGCAGCATGACGTTTTCCAGGGCGTTGAGGCTGTCGAGCAACTGAAACGACTGGAACACGAAGCCCACATGTTCGGCACGTACCCGCGCGCGCTGGTCTTCGTCCAGCGGACCGAGGTCATGGCCTGCGAGGGTCACCGAACCTGCGCTGGGCAGGTCCAGGCCGGCAAGCAGGCCGAGCAGGGTCGACTTGCCCGAGCCCGATGCCCCGACAATGGCCAGGCTGTCGCCCTGTTTCAATTCCAGTGAGAGTTCGTGCAGGATGGTCAGATCGCCTTCCGCGCTGGGAACCACTTTGCTAAGGTTCCGCGCAGTGAGAATGCTGGGGCCCATGGAGAATCCGATGCGAGTGTGGTTATTGAGTGCTGGCCTGGCCTTGATGTGCATGGCCCAGGGCGCAGCAGCGGGTACCGTGCTGATTGTCGGCGATAGTATCAGTGCCGCTTTCGGCCTGGATACCCGCCAGGGCTGGGTTGCCTTGCTGGAGCAGCGCCTGAAAACCGAAGGTATCGACGCCACAGTGGTCAATGCCTCGATCAGTGGCGACACCAGTGCAGGCGGCCAGGCGCGGCTACCAGCGCTGCTTGCAGAGCACAAGCCGGAGTTGGTGGTGCTGGAACTGGGTGGCAATGATGGCCTGCGCGGGCAGCTTCCAACGCAATTGCAACAAAATCTTGCCTCGATGATCGATGAGTCCCGCGCAGCCGGTGCCAAGGTGCTGTTGCTGGGCATGCGTTTACCGCCCAATTACGGCAAGCGTTACACCGATGCGTTCGCTCAGGTTTATGAAAATCTGGCGACGCAAAAACAGGTGCCGCTGGTGCCGTTTTTCCTCGAAGGGGTGGGCGGTGTGCCCGAGCTGATGCAGGCCGACGGTATCCATCCGGGGCAGGGCGCTCAGGCGCGCTTGCTGGAAAATGCCTGGCCGCAGCTAAAACCGCTGCTTTGATGCTTTTATACTGACCGGCTTTCGGCTAATGTGGCGCCCCCGATTTGGAGCCCCCGATGCCGCGTCCCGCCTGGTCCCTGTTTGCCTATCAATTGATCGAGCCTGACGAACAGCTTGACCTGTTCGCCTGCCAGGAGATCCGCGTCCATCTTGTGGCCCGTCAGCTGGAGCTGGGAGGCTCGGCCGACCGCACCCTGTGCGGCACCTTGTTGCCGGCGCAGCCGCGCTGGTCCACGGTCGAGCGCGGTATCTACCGCGATCGGCGCCTGTGCACGCTGTGCCGGGCCATTCTCGATGCCCAGCGCCGTGGAACGCGGCCTGTATGGCCGGAACTGTAGCGCTCCGATATAACCTTTCATCCCTTGTAACGCCTTCCTCCGTCCGGATCACTCCCGATTGTGCCGGGGGCGGTGTACAATCGTCGTCTTGACCTCACTGAATTAGCGAAGGATTTCCCGGATGTTGCCGCGCTTTCCCGCCGTCACCCGTTGCCTGTCCCTGGCCGCCCTGCTGGCGGCAGGTCCTGTTGCTGCGCTGGAGTTCCCCCTGCCACCGCCGGGCGAAGATGTCATTGGTCAGGTTCAGGTGATCAAGGCCAAGTACGAAGACACCTTTGCCGATATCGGCACGGCCAACGACCTGGGCTATCTGGAAATGATCGCCGCCAACCCGGGCGTCGATCCCTGGCTACCAGGCGCCGGCACCGAGATCATCTTGCCGACCCGTTTCATCCTGCCGCCAGGCCCGCGTGAAGGCATCGTCATCAACCTCGCCGAGTACCGCATGTACTTCTATCCGAAAGGGCAGAACGTGGTGCACACCTACCCGCTGGGTATCGGGCGTGAAGGCTGGGGATCGCCAATCGCCAATACCAAGGTCACGGCCAAGACGCCGAACCCGACCTGGACGCCTCCGGCCTCGATCCGCAAGGAACACGCCGAAGACGGTGACATCCTGCCAGCCGTGGTACCGGCAGGTCCGGATAATCCGCTGGGTCCGTACAAGTTCACCCTGGGCGTACCGGGTTACCTGATTCACGGCTCGAACAAGAAGTTCGGTATCGGTATGCGCACCAGCCACGGCTGCTTCCGCATGTTCAACAACAACGTGCTGGAGCTGTCGAAGATGGCCCCGGTCGGAGTTCCGGTACGCATCATCAACGAGCCGTACAAGTTCGGTATCAGCGCTGGCAAGGTCTACCTCGAGGCGCACACGCCGCTGGACGACAAGGGCGATCCGTCGGTGGTCGACAAGCACACCGCCGTGATCAACGCCTTGCTCAAGCGTGAAGACCTGGCCAACAACCTGCGCATGAACTGGGACATGGTGCGTGACGTGGTTGCGGCTGAAGACGGCATGCCGGTGGAAATCGCTGTGCCAACCACTGGCCAGCAGCCAATGGTTTCAAGCGTACCGCTAGACATGCAGTAAGCCCCCGGGGTTGTTGCATCCGAGGCCTGCCATTGTGCAGGCCTCGTCGTTTCTGTCGGTTACTTTCTTGCAGACAATAAAAAAGCCGACCCACAAGTGGGTCGGCTCCAAATAAAAATCCCGAGGGATAATTACTTACGGCTGGCTTTGTCCAGCATACGCAGAGCGCGCTCGTTAGCTTCGTCAGCGGTCTGTTGTGCTTTTTGAGCAGCAGCCAGAGCGTCGTCAGCTTTGCGGTAGGCTTCGTCAGCGCGAGCTTGTGCACGAGCAGCTGCGTCTTCAGTAGCGGTCAGACGAGCTTCGGTTTCTTTGGATACGCTGCTGCAACCGGTAGCCAGAACTGCGGCCAGAGCCAGAGCAGAAAATTTCAGAACGTTGTTCATCGTGTTCCCCTTCAAGGACTTTCTATTAAATAGCCATCTCTCAGCAAAGAGAAACTAGCCGGTGTACATAGTACCCATTACTTGTAGTAAGTAAACTGACAGAGCGCAAGAACTGCAAAAAAATACGCCTGTCCCGGGGCCGCCACAGCCTTTGTAAAAAAACTGTGAAGGCGCCGCCGCAGCGGCTGTAATCTAGTGTAGCAAGTGTGTTTTTTTGTTGAACTAACGGTGACTTAAAGTGTCATCCTACGTCTTAGCTCTACAACATCCGGCAAGTGTTCAGGGCGCTGCCCGCAGCCAGGTTCGCTGGCGGCTAGTGCACGATTTTTGCGACCAGACACCTTGAGCATTCGGGCCCGGGGCGCCTACTATTTGTACGTGCTCTTTTGCCAGAGAACGACCAAGCTGTTCTTGCTGTCCAAACGGGCACGGGGTGGCGTAGAGGTTCCTTCGCCGGATAAACATCGGTAAGGTAGGGGTCAAATCATAAGACCCGCGAGGAGTAGTGATGAGCGAGGCGTTGTCCATCCACCATGACCAGGCTGGTCATCAATTCGAGACCAGTGTGGACGGTCATCGTGCTTACCTGACCTACATGGACCTGGGTAAGCAAACCCTGGATATCTACCGCACCTTTGTTCCCAATGCGTTGCGGGGCCGGGGTATTGCCGCGGCGCTGACCGAGAAGGCGTTGCAGTACGCAGAAGACATGGGCTACACCGTGATTCCGTCATGCTCGTACGTGGAACGTTACATGGAGCGCCAGCAGCGGCACTCCAGCAAAGCCTGAGAATCGCGAAGGGCAGCCTGCTGCTGCCGTTCAACGCACACACAAAAACGCCGGGCTTAGCCCGGCGTTTTTGTGTCTGCCTGTCAGGCGCGGTTGCGCTTGGGCAGCACGTCCTTGAGCTTGGCGTGCATGCTGCGCAGGGTCTTCTCGGTGGCGTCCCAGTCGATGCAGGCGTCGGTGATGGAAACACCGTACTGCAGGTCGTTGAGGTCCTTCGGAATCGCCTGGCAGCCCCAGTTCAAGTGGCTTTCGACCATCAGGCCGATGATCGACTGGTTGCCTTCGAGGATCTGGTTGGCGACGTTCTCCATCACCAGCGGCTGCAGGGCCGGGTCCTTGTTGGAGTTGGCGTGGCTGCAGTCGACCATGATGTTCGGCTTGATCTTGGCCTTGGTCAGCGCCTGTTCGCACAGGGCGACACTGACCGAGTCGTAGTTCGGTTTGCCGTTGCCGCCGCGCAGTACCACGTGACCGTAGGCGTTACCTTTGGTGGTGACGATGGATACGCCGCCTTCCTGGTTGATACCGAGGAAGCGGTGAGGGCTGGAGACCGACTGAAGGGCATTGATTGCCACGGTCAGGCCGCCATCGGTGCCGTTCTTGAAGCCGACGGCCGACGACAGGCCCGAAGCCATTTCGCGGTGGGTCTGCGATTCGGTGGTACGCGCACCGATGGCCGACCAACTGATCAGGTCTTGCAGGTACTGCGGCGAGATCGGGTCGAGGGCTTCGGTCGCGGTAGGCAGGCCCATTTCCGCAAGGTCCAGCAGCAACTGGCGACCGATGTGCAGGCCGTCCTGAATCTTGAACGAGTCGTCCAGGTACGGATCGTTGATCAGGCCTTTCCAGCCGACCGTGGTGCGTGGCTTTTCAAAGTACACGCGCATGACCAGGTACAGGGTATCGGAGACTTCCGCGGCCAGGGCCTTGAGGCGCTCGGCGTATTCGTGGGCCGCTTTGATATCGTGGATCGAGCAGGGGCCGATCACCACGAACAGGCGGTGATCCTTGCCGTCGAGGATATTGCGCACCACTTCACGGCCCGCAGTCACGGTCTTGAGCGCAGCGGCGCTCAGGGGAATTTCCTTCTTGAGCTGATCGGGGGTGATCAAGGTCTCGTTGGAGGCAACGTTTAGGTCATCGATCGGTAAATCAGCCATCGTGTTACTCGTCAGGTCACGGGTGCCGGCCGCCAGCGATCCCCGTGCGGCGGAGCAGCGAAAATTGTACGCAGCGGGGAGCCGAACCTTAGCGCGTTACACCGTGGCTCGACAATGGGTAGAGCCCGCTTTCCTGCGTGTGAAAGCCCGCTGGCGCAGGGTTTTTTGCAGTTAAACGAGAATCTGGCGGGTATGGGTGGCCTCAAGGCTGGCTTCGGAGAATTCGCCGGCGTGCAGGCTGACCCATTGCTCGGCAAGGGCATTGAGGTCGGGCGGGGTGCTTTGGTCGAGGGCTTGCTGCTGGTAGAGGTGCTGAATCTGGCAGACCTGTTCACTCATTCTGGCCCCGAACAGCGCCTGTTCATCAACAAAGGCGATGCCAACCCGGTAGCCGTCCTGCTGCTTCTGACACCAGGCCACGTAGCCTGGGTAACGGGCTGATTCACCAAGGGAAGGGATAATCATTTCGATGGCCATGCCGCGGCGGTAGGCGCGGGGGTGGTTGCAGGCGATACCGCCCAGGCTGATAGTGTGCAGGCGCTGGCGAAACAGGCTGGGCGACTGGCGCAGCGCCAGTTCGACCGGAACATCGTCCGGGTGCGGCAGGTATCCACGCATGATCGACTCCGTGTCGATTTTTTGACCTTGTTCGCCTCAGTATAGTGAAGGTTCGTAAAGCGCTTGATTTGCGTGTAAAAAAATTGAACAAAAAATGAAAGGTTAAAGGAGAGCAGGATGAACACCAGCAGTCCGCGTATTGGCATCATCGGTACCGGCGCCATTGGCGGTTACTACGGCTTGATGCTGGCCCGGGCCGGGTTCGATGTGCATTTCCTTCTGCGTAGCGAGTTCGATGCGGTCAGTGCGAACGGGATTCGGGTCGAAAGCGCAGTTCATGGCACGCTGCAAATGCCGGTGCAGGCTTATGCCGATGTCGCTGACATGCCGCCCTGCGACTGGCTGCTGGTGGGCGCCAAGACCACCAGCAATGCCGAGCTGGCACCGTTGATCGCCAAGGCTGCGGCCAGCGATTGCAAAGTGGTGCTGTTACAGAATGGCCTGGGCGTCGAGGAGAGTCTGCGTCCGTTGCTACCCGACCATCTGCACCTGCTGGGCGGTTTGTGTTTTATCTGCGTCAATCGCGAGGCGCCTGGTGTGGTCCGCCACCAGTCCCTCGGGGCGGTGAACCTGGGGTATCACAGCGGCCCGGCTGCCGACGCCGCCGCGCGTCAGCATGTGGTCGAAGAGGGTGCCAAGCTGTTCCGCGCGGCTGGCATCGACTCGCAGGCCATGAGCAACCTGGCCCAGGCGCGCTGGCAAAAGCTGGTGTGGAATGTGCCTTACAACGGTCTGTCCGTCCTGCTCAGGGCCAGCACCACGCCGTTGATGGCGGATGTGCAGAGCCGTGAGCTGATCCAGGCACTGATGGCAGAGGTGGTGGAGGGCGCGCGTAGCTGTGGCCACGAGTTGCCCCAGGGCTATGCTGAGCATCTGTTCGCCGTAACGGAAAAGATGCCGGACTATTGGCCGAGCATGTACCACGACTTTGCCCAGCAGCGGCCTCTGGAGCTGGCAGCAATCTATGCCGAGCCGTTGGCGCAAGCGCGTGCGGCGGGTTGCAGCTTGCCGCGCATTGAGGCGTTGTATCAGGCGCTGGGCTTTATTGACCGGCATAATCTACAGCGCTGAAGCCCGCATAGAGCGCACAAGAGGAGCAACACATGAGCAAGAATCTCGGCGACAAACTGGTGGTCGCCATCTCCTCGCGGGCGCTGTTCGACCTCAGCGAAAGTCATCGCCTTTACCTTGCAGAGGGAGTCGAGGCCTACCGCCAGTATCAGATCGATCACGAGGACGAAGTGCTGGCGCCCGGTGATGCCTTCCCGCTGGTGCAAAAGTTGTTGGGCCTTAACGCCCATCTTGGCCAAGCCCGGGTCGAGGTGGTGCTGGTGTCGCGTAACAGTGCCGATACTGGTTTGCGGGTGTTCAACTCCATCGAACATCACGGTCTGGGTATCTACCGTGCCGCCTTTGTTGGTGGGCGCAGTCCGTATCCGTATCTGGCGGCTTTCGGCTGTCATCTGTTCCTGTCGACCGATGCGGACGATGTGCGCAGTGCGCTTGAAGCCGGTTTCGCTGCGGCCACCATCTTGTCTGGAGGTGCGCAACGAGCCGCCAGCGATGAATTGCGCATCGCTTTCGACGGTGACGCTGTGCTGTTCTCCGACGAGTCGGAACGGGTCTATCAATTGGGTGGGCTGGAGGCGTTCCAGGCCAGCGAACGCCAATCGGCTCGCGAACCATTGCGAGGCGGACCGTTCAAGCCGTTTCTCGCCGCGCTTAACCTGCTGCAGAAGGAGTTTCCCGACGGCACCTGTCCAATTCGCACGGCCTTGGTGACTGCACGTTCAGCGCCCGCGCACGAGCGGGTGATCCGCACGTTGCGCGAGTGGGATATCCGTCTTGACGAGTCGCTGTTCCTGGGCGGTCTGGACAAGTCGGCGTTCCTTGAAGCCTTCGCCGCCGATGTGTTCTTCGACGACCAGGCCGGCCATTGCGAACGGGCGCGCAGCGTTGTCGCAACTGGCCATGTGCCGCATGGCATCAGCAACGAACCGACCCTGAATCAGGCCGTTGATACCGGGCGCTAGACGGAACGGCACGACATCGGCGCGCTGCTAAGCTGAAGCTTGCTCTGCCCACGCGGCAGTCGAGGAGGTCGAATGATTCATTCCATGCTGTTTGCCACTGACCTCGGTGTCTACGCGCCTTTTGTCATGCAACACGCGCTGGCGTTGGCGCGCACGTTCAATGCAGAGCTTTATGTGATCCATGCCGTCGAACCCATGGGGCAATTCGCCGAGTCGCTGCTGCAAAGCTATCTGGATGAGCAGACGTTGGATCAGCTGCACAGCCAGGGGGTCAACAACGTCATGGCCAACATCGAGCAGAAGGTCCTGGAAAACTTTCGTGACGAGCTGGGCGAAGAAGCAGATCTGGCGCTGATCAAGGCGGTGCGGGTGCGCCAGGGCGATCCGGCCCAGGTGATTCTGGAGCAGGCGCAGCGCCTGAGTGTCGACCTGCTGATCTTTGGTAGCCATAGCCAGGGGGCGGGTGTTGATATTCCTATCGGCCGCACGGCGGTGCGTCTGCTGCAGCTTTCGCCAGTACCGGTGTACATGGTGCCGTTGGCCCAGCACCTGGGGCGTCGGAAGGCTTAGGGCTGCCTTGTCAGTGGATTCCTACTAGACTGTTAAAATAGTTCTAGATTTATTCTTCAAACCACTAATATAGTTATAAATCGTCGCTGCTGCCGGTGACGCCCCAGCTGATTTGAGGGATACCTATGAAGCTTCAACAATTGCGCTACATCTGGGAAGTGGCGCACCACGACCTCAACGTCTCCGCGACAGCGCAGAGTCTGTATACGTCCCAGCCGGGCATCAGCAAGCAGATCCGCTTGCTCGAGGACGAATTGGGCGTTGAAGTGTTCGCCCGCAGCGGCAAGCACCTGACCCGCGTGACCCCGGCCGGTGAGCGTATCATCACCACCGCTGGCGAGATCCTGCGCAAGGTTGAAAGCATCAAGCAGATTGCCCAGGAATTCTCCAACGAGAAGAAGGGCACCCTGTCGATCGCCACTACGCATACCCAGGCGCGCTACGCACTGCCACCGGTGATCAGCAGCTTCATCAAGCAGTACCCGGAAGTGGCCCTGCACATGCATCAGGGTTCGCCGATGCAGATCGCTGAAATGGCTGCTGATGGCACCGTCGATTTTGCCATTGCCACCGAAGCCCTGGAGCTGTTCGGTGACCTGGTCATGATGCCGTGCTATCGCTGGAACCGTTGCGTGGTGGTGCCGCAAGGCCACCCGCTGACCAAGTTGCCCAAGCTCACCCTCGAAGCCCTGGCCGAATACCCGATCGTTACTTATGTGTTCGGTTTCACCGGGCGCTCCAAGCTTGATGAAGCCTTCAGCCATCGCGGCCTGACCCCGAAAGTGGTGTTCACCGCCGCTGACGCCGACGTCATCAAAACCTATGTACGCCTGGGGCTGGGCGTGGGCATTGTGGCCAAGATGGCGGTCGATACCAAGCTCGACAATGACCTGGTGGTCCTCGATGCCAGCGAACTGTTCGAGTCCAGCGTGACCAAGATCGGCTTCCGTCGTGGCACTTTCCTGCGTGGCTTCATGTGCGACTTCATCGAGAAGTTTGCCCCGCACCTGACCCGTGAAGTGATGGCCAAGGCCATCCAGTGCCACAACAAGCAAGAGCTTGAAGAGCTGTTTGCGGATGTCGAGTTGCCGGTGCATTGATACCAGCAGCAGGCATGAAAAAACCGGCCATCGTGCCGGTTTTTTCTTGTCCTCGGTTCGGCTCAGAAAATGATGAGCATGAGAGTGCCAATGTATATCGACGCCATCAGCAGCGCGGTGCCCATGCCCCACTGGAATTTGCTCAGCGCACCCCGCCAGGCGAGCCTGGCCAGGCCAAGGCTCAATGCGAGCATGAACGCGCTGAAGGCAACCGCAGCCAGTGGCCGGTGCAATCCCGGGCTGTCGTTGTGTATCCCCATGGCAATCAGCAGCAAGGTCATCAGCACTTGGCGCTCGAGCAGGCTGCTACGTAGTTGGCGCAGCAGGGTCGCTTGCAATTGCTCGCGTGGCGGCAGGCCAGGCGCGAGGAGCAGTTCGGCCAGGGTCGCGCGGTTGCGTCCGTGAAGATCGATCAGCGTGCCTATGGGTTGCATGGGCGTCCAGACCAACAGGGCCGCCACCCACATGGCAAGGAAGCCACTGTTGTAGTCCGGCTCTATCCAGTAGACGAACGTCATGACGCTTGCCAGTGCCAGGTATGTCAGATACCGGCCGCGTTTACCGTATATCTGCTCGATGGTCTGGCAACTGCGGCCAAGCAGGGCGGCCATGCGATCCTGGCACTGTCGGTTCTGAGATGGAGCGCTGCTGCTGACAACGCCTGGTGCTGCAGCCGTGCACGCCTTGCCTGTGCCCGGCGAGCCAAAGGTGAGTCCGTTCAGTGCTACTCCCAGTGGCGTCATGAGCTTTGTCCGTGGACGCTGCGAATGGTACTGCCACAGTGCCCAGGTCAACAGCAGCGCCAGTACGCCTAGCAGAGCACTTTGGACGGGGTTGGCGAGCACAGGCCAGTACAGGCTGAGCAGGGTTACCGGGATGAAGTTCAAGGCCCACGGCATGCTGATGGTCAGCAAGCCGAAACATGAACCCAGCCATAATGCCGCCGCCAACTGCGGGAGGTGATGGCTGGCCGTTGGCCAAAGCGCCAGGCACATCAATGGTGGGGCGATACTCAGTGCCATGTGCATGCTGACTGCGCCCAGCAAAGTGCGACGAACCTTGGGTGCGCGTAAAGCAATCATGTTCGAAGTCAGGTTGCACAGCCTTGGGCCATGGAACAGCCACCACAGGGCGGCGGCAACGGCCCAGGTGAAAGGCCAGGCCAGTGATGCCTGGTCTTCAGGTGCGAGCTGCCAGAGGCTGACACCGATAGCCAGCGTCAGCACGTAGCACAGAGCGCCCACAGCGAGCAGCCACGACCCGAAGAACAGCGGCTTGAGTGCCGAGGCCTTCATGCTGCCAGCTCCATGAACAGGTCTTCCAGGCTAAGGCGCAATTCATCTTTGATCTGGTCAACTTCGGCATACAGTCGCAGCTGACCCTGATGAATCAGGGCAACATGAGACGCTATACGCTCCAGGTCGGAGAGTATATGGGTCGAGAACACCACGGTGCTGCCGTGCTCGCCCGCCAGCTCGACGATTTCTCGCAGCAATTCGCGACGAGCCAGTGGATCAAGGGCTGCGGCCGGTTCGTCCAGCACCAGCAGGCGCGGGCGCGGGGCCAGGGCGCGAATGATCGACACTTGCTGACGTTGCCCTGGAGACAGGCTGTGAATCAGGCGCTGGCTGTCCAGATTCCAGCGCTGCAGCAGCGTTTCGGCCAGGTCGCTGTCCCAGGTCGGGTACAGGCTGGCAAAGAACTTCAGGGCCTCGCCGACTTTCATCCAGTTCAGGCTGTCGCCTTGTTGTGGTACATAGCTCAAGGCGGCCTTGTCCTGATCATCGATCTGCTTGGCAGACTTGCCAAACAACCGGACCTCGCCACTGTCAGCCTGGCGCAGCCCCAGCAGGCACTCGATCAGGGTGCTTTTGCCTGCACCATTGCGTCCCAGCAAACCCAGTACTGTTCCCGGTTCGATGTTCAGAGAAACATCGTCCAGTGCCATATGATCCTTGTAGCGTTTGGTCAGACCGTGGGCTTCGATCACGGGGGGCAGGTTACTCATTGCGATCCTTCGAAAGCGCTGCTTCGTTCATGAGAGGGGTAAGGGCCTCGATCAATTGATCGAGGCTAAGGTCCAGCTGTCGGGCCTGGCGGGCCAGTTCCTGCAAGGTCGGCTGCAACACCTGCAGGCGTGTTTCTGTCGGGGTGACGGCCTGATGGTCGGCCGCAACCTGCATGCCCTTGCCACGCTGGCGCTCCAGCAATCCCTGGGCTTCGAGCAAGGCATAGGCTTTGGAAACGGTCATCGGGTTGATGGCATGGGCGGCGGCCACTTCGCGCACCGAGGGCAGGCGAGTGCCGGGTGGGCAGGTTCCAGCGCTGATCAGGCGAGTGACCTGGCCGACGATCTGGCGATAGATCGGGTCGGGGGAGCTGGGCTCGATGTGTAGTGTCATGGCGTCCATGTGTATTAGTGTAGCAATACACTATGGGCGCTAAGCAAGTGCTTTCTTTCGGGCATGAAAAAACCGGCCGAAGCCGGTTTTGCGAGTCTGGAGGAGCGTCAGCCTTTGCTGATCAGGTTGCCGGCATGCAGGCCGCATTCCTTCTGGGTCGACTCTTCCCACCACCAGCGGCCTTCGCGTTCGTGCTGGTTCGGCAGTACCGGGCGGGTGCAAGGTTCGCAACCGATGCTGATGAAGCCGCGCTCGTGCAGGCTGTTGTATGGCAGTTCAAGCATGCGGATATAGCCCCAGACCTCCTCGCTGCTCATCTGCGCCAACGGGTTGAACTTGTACAGGGTGCGCTCGGGGGTCGAGAACGCGCTGTCGATTTCCAGTGCGGCTACCTGGCTGCGGGTGCCGGGGCTCTGGTCGCGGCGCTGGCCGGTGGCCCAGGCGCTGACGGTGCTGAGCTTGCGGCGCAGCGGTTCGATCTTGCGGATGCCGCAGCATTCGCTGTGGCCATCTTTGTAGAAGCTGAACAGACCTTTCTCTTTGACAAAGGGGTCAAGTTTGCTGCGATCAGAGGAGAGGATCTCGATCGGCAGGTTGTAGAACTCGCGCACCTGATCGATGAAGCGGTAGGTCTCCGGGTGCAGGCGGCCGGTGTCGAGGCTGAACACCTTGACGTTCTTGTTCAGCTTCCAGGCCATGTCCACCAGCACCACGTCTTCGGCGCCGCTGAAGGAGATCCACAGGTCGTCGCCAAAGTGTTCAAAGGCAAGCTTGAGGATGTCTTGCGGGGACTTGTCGGCATAAGTCGCGGCCAGGGCGGCGACGTCGAAGGGTTGGCTCATCAGGCGGCTTCCGGTCATTGAATGGCGCTTGGCGCTCGTAATACCACGATCTTAACAAAAATTGCCGTGGCCGACGCCGCGCATGTAGAGTGCGGCTTCCCATTTTTGGCGTTGTTCGAGGAGTGTGCTGTGGAAATTGCCTGTCTCGACCTGGAAGGCGTGCTGGTCCCGGAAATCTGGATCGCCTTTGCGGAAAAAACCGGAATCGAATCGTTGCGGGCCACCACCCGTGATATTCCCGATTACGATGTGCTGATGAAGCAGCGCCTGCGCATTCTCGATGAGCATGGGCTGAAGCTTTCCGATATCCAGGCGGTAATCTCCACCCTCAAGCCGCTGGACGGCGCCATCGAATTCGTTGACTGGTTGCGCGAGCGTTTCCAGGTGGTGATTCTCTCCGACACCTTCTACGAATTCTCCCAGCCGCTGATGCGCCAGCTGGGCTTCCCGACCTTGCTCTGCCATCGCCTGATCACTGACGAGACGGACCGGGTGACCGGCTACCAGTTGCGCCAGAAAGATCCCAAGCGCCAGTCGGTGCTGGCGTTCAAGAGCCTGTACTACCGGGTGATTGCTGCCGGTGACTCGTACAACGACACCACCATGCTGGGTGAGGCTGACGCAGGGATTCTGTTCCATGCGCCGGAGAATGTGATCCGCGAGTTCCCGCAGTTTCCGGCGGTGCATGGTTTCGAGGCGTTGAAGAAGGAGTTCATCAAGGCTTCAAATCGTTCGCTGAGCCTGTAAGGGTCTCATCGCGGGGCAAGCCCGCTCCCACCGGAGTTGTGAGTGACCGGTGGGAGCGGGCTTGCCCCGCGATGCTTTTCAGAGGCCCTGCAAGGTATCGAGCAGCACCTTCACCTTGGTGATCGACTCTTCATACTCCGCCTGCCAGTCCGAATCGGCCACCACCGCACCACCACCCCAGCAGCACACCTGGCCATCCTTGATCAGCAAGCTGCGAATGGCGATCGAGCTGTCCATTTCGCCGCGCACGTCGACGTACAGCAATGACCCGCAATACAGCGCCCGACGGCTGGGCTCCAGCTCGTCGATGATCTGCATGGCGCGAATTTTCGGCGCGCCGGTGATCGAACCGCCGGGAAAACTGCCGGCGATCAGGTCCAGGGCGTCCTTGTCGGCGGCCAGCTGGCCGGTGACGCTGCTGACCAGGTGGTGCACATTGGGGTAGCTCTCCAGGCTGAACAGCTCCGGCACTTTCACCGAGCCGATCTCGCACGTGCGCCCCAGGTCGTTGCGCAGCAGGTCGACGATCATCAGGTTTTCCGCCCGGTCCTTGCTACTGGCCAGCAGTTCGGCGCCGTTGCGTGCGTCCTCTGCCGGATCTGCGCTACGTGGCCGGGTGCCCTTGATCGGGCGGGTCTCGACCCGGCCTTCACTGACCTGGATGAAACGCTCCGGCGAGAAGCTCAGCAGCGTGCTGCCATCGGCCAGGGTCTGGAAGCCGGAAAAAGGCGTCGGGCAGGCCTGGCGCACGGCCAGGTAGGCACGCCAGGGATCGCCCTGGCATGGCGCGCGAAAACGCTGGGTGAGGTTGATCTGGTAGCAGTCACCGGCATGGATGTACGCCTGCACCCGCTCAAAGGCCTGGTGATAGTCCTCGGCGCTGATATCGCTGCGCATCGGTGCCAGCAATGAGAAGTGCGTCTCGCTGTCCGGCACAGGGGCATCGAACAGCGCAATCAGACGCTGGCGCTCGCTTTCGGCCAGGCTCGGGTGAAACAGCAACTGGCTGCGCCCGAGCTGATGGTCGCTGATCAGTGCCCAGGCATACAGGCCGAGGCTGGCGTCGGCCAGGCCGAGGTCGTCGGCAGCCAGGCTCGGTAGTTGCTCCAGGCGCCGTCCGAAGTCGTAGCTCAGGTAGCCGATCAGGCCGCCGGCAAAGGGCAGTTCGACGCCGTCTGGCAGGGTTGCCCGTCCCAGTTGTGCAAGGCTGGCGCGCAGGCGCTGCAGGTAGGCTTCACCGCTTTCGGCGGCTTGCGGTGCCAGGGTTTGCACTGGCCAGGCGCTGAGCAGGTCGAAACGGCCGCGCTCGGCGTTTGGGCGGGCGCTGTCGAGCAGCACGGCACCGGGGGCCTGGCGGATGCGCGCGAAGTAGGCCGCAGGGTCGGCGAGGTAGGGCAGGGGGTGGAGCGTACAGGTCGGCATGCAAGTAACAGCTATGAATGCGGGGGAGGCGATTGTAGTCCTGTGTAGGAAATGCGCCTAGCGCAGACTACGACCTTGAGTGCCTTGCCTGCGTCGGCCAGGGTTGGCTGACGCAGGCAAGGTGGATTGCACTCAGTTGGACGGTACGTGGCCGAACAGCTCCTGGGCGAAGCGTACGCGCTCTTCGGCGGTTTCCTGGCGGCCGTCTTTGGCCAGTTGCTCCAGATGCGCTTCCACCGCGTGGGTACGCTTGGTCAGGCCGCAGTCGTTGGCGATCTGGATGTTCAGACCGGGACGGGCGTTGAGCTCGAGGATCAGCGGGCCCTTGTCCTGGTCCAGAACCATGTCGACACCGATGTAGCCCAGCCCACACAGCTCGTAGCAGCCGGCGGCCAGCTTCATGAAGCCGTCCCAGTTCGGCAGTTGCACGCCGTCCACCGCGTTAGTGGTGTCCGGGTGCTTGCTGATGATGTTGTTCAGCCAGGTGCCGCGCAGGGTCACGCCGGTCGCCAGGTCTACACCGACACCGATGGCGCCCTGGTGCAGGTTGGCCTTGCCGCCCGACTGACGGGTCGGCAGGCGCAGCATGGCCATCACCGGGTAGCCCATCAGCACGATGATGCGGATGTCCGGTACGCCTTCATAGCTGATGCTCTTGAAGATCTGGTCGGGGGTCACCCGGTACTCGATCAGGGCGCGGTCACGGTGACCGCCCAAGGAGTACAGGCCAGTGAGAATACTGGAGATCTGGTGCTCGATTTCCTCGTGGCTGATGATCTTGCCCGAGACCGTGCGATAACGGTCTTCGAAGCGATCAGCGACCACCAGGATGCCGTCACCGCCAGCACCCTGGGCAGGCTTGACGACGAAGTCGTTGCGCTGGCCGATGATCTCGCCGAGTTTGTCGATCTCTTTCTCGGTGGAGATGATCCCGTACATTTCCGGCACATGAATGCCGGCCTTGATCGCACGCTCCTTGGTGATGATCTTGTCATCGACGATCGGGTACAGGTGGCGCTTGTTGTACTTGAGGACGTAGTCCGCATTGCGCCGGTTGATACCCATGATGCCCCGGGCCTCCAGGGCTTTCCAGGTTTTCCAGAGACCGAACATTAGGCGTCAGCCTTCACGAAAGCTTTGAAACGTACCAGCTCCGTCAGGCGGTAGCCGCGGTAGCGACCCATCGCCAGCATGAAGCCCACCAGGATCAGCAGTACCGCCGGGAAGGTGAAGACGAAGTACACCAGCTCCGGCACGCTCATCAGCAGGTGTGCCAGGGAGGCGGCGAACAGGGTGCCGATGGCGACTTTCATCGCATGGCCGCCGCCACGCTCTTCCCAGGTGATCGACAGGCGTTCGATGGTCATGGTCAGGATCACCATCGGGAACAGTGCCACCGACAGGCCGCGTTCCAGGCCCAGCTTGTGGCTGAACAGGCTGATCGCGGCGATCAACACCACGACGAAGGTCAGTACCACCGACAGGCGCGGCAGCATCTGCAGCTTCAGGTGTTCAAGATAGGAACGTAGTGACAGGCCCAGCGCGGTAATCACCGTGAACAGGATGATACCGAAGCCCAACTGTGTTTCACGGAAGGCCAGGGCGATCAGAACCGGGGTGAAGGTACCCAGGGTCTGCAGACCGATCAGGTTGCGCAGCACCAGGATCACCAGCACGCCAATCGGGATCATCACCATGATCATGAAGGTCTGCTGGGTCTGCAGCGGCAGGCCGTACAGCGAGTATTCGAGGAAGTCGGCGTCGGTGTTCTCGTCGGTCAGCTTGGCCAGGCGGATGGCGTTCATCTCGCTGTTGTTCAGGCTGAAGCTGACGTTGGCTTTCTTGCCGCCATCGACGGTGATCAGGTTGTCATCACCGGTCCACCACAGCAGGCGGTCGGTCGGCAGGCCCTGTTCGCCGGTATCCGGGTTGAAGTACAGCCAGTCGGTGCCGTTGAAGCTGCGCAGCCACAGCTCAGGGGTTTGCGGCTGGTCGGCGACCAGGCGGATGGTGTGGACCTTTTCCACCGGCACGTGGGCGATGGACAGCAGCAGGTCGATGACCTTGGCCTTGTTCAGCGACGAGGTGTCACCGGCCAGCAGCAGCTTGACGTTGTCGTCATTGAGGTTGTTGACCCGCTTGATGGTTTCGCCGACAAAGGTCTCGACGTCCGCCGAGTGCTGGCGGATCGGTGCCATCAGGGCTTCGGCGGCGATCTTCTCCGGGCCTTCTACGGCCAGGCTGTCGCGGAAGGTCGGGCCCTTGATCTTGGCTTTTTCGGTGCTGTAGCGCTTGGTCAGGACCAGGCGGTAGTACAGGGTCTGGTTGCCGCTGGCGCGACGGGCCGACCAGGTGACCTTGCGGTTGCCGTCGACGCGGTTGACGCTGACTCCGTAGTTGTTGGAGATGAAGCTCTCATTGAGGCTGACGTAGTCGCGGTTCAGCGGCGGTACGAACATCTGTACCTTGATCGGGTCCTTGGGGTTGGCGACGAACTCGACCTTGGCGTCGATGTTCCACAGGTCGTCGGTCTCGTCTTCGGTCACCGGGATCCCGAGAAAGAAGATCTGATAGGCCGTGACGATGATGCCCAGTAGCACCAGTACGGTGATCAGGACTTTCAGATGGAGGGTAAGAGAGCGCATCGGGATTACTCTGCGGTGTGAGCGACAGGGGCGCAGGCAGGTTTGCCGGCCGCGTATTTAAGGCTTGGGTCGACCAGCGCATCAAAGTGCTTGAGCGCCTCGGAGCCGATCAGCAGTGGGTACTGGAACGCGCTGCGGTCGGTCAGGTTTACTTCGATCACGCGTTGGGCCGTGCCCATGCAGATGTTCAGTTCAATCACCGGGCGGGCGGTGTAGGCCTTGCCCTCATCCGGGTTGTAATCGCCGGCGCGCCGCTTGATCTTGCTGACACGGGCCAGCGGCCGTTCTATCGGATGCGCGTGGGCGGCGTCAATCGCCAGGTAGAAGCGTACCCAGGATTCGCCATTGCGCTTGAAGCGCTTGATGTCGCGGGCGCTGAGCGAGGCAGTCTTGGCCCCGGTATCGAGCTTGGCGGCAACCTCCAGGTCGATATCGGCGAGGCGGGCGTATTCATTAAGGCCGTACACGGTCTTTTCCGCAGCCTGGCCAACGGCAGGCAACAAAAACAGGCTGAGCAACAGTAGAAGGGGCGTAAGTCTCATAAATCCTGGCGCGGTGCTGTGCGGTGTTCGGGTCAAGGCCACTGGCAGTACTGCGCAAGCTTCCTCGTTTATCTGCCATCACCACAAAATGATGACAAGCCCACTATTCATGCCCTGTGTGGGGGCGCGGCATTCTATCACGCTGGTGTGCTGGCGCCAGCGGCTGCACTCAGACAACACCTCGGCAGGTGAAGTTCGTTCTTAGACGATTGTCGACAATATTGATTTTGTCTTTGACTATGCCGCTCGATTTGGCTAGTTTTGGCCTCATTGATTTATGAGGTGTCGACAATATGCTGGACACAGCCCAAGCCCCCGGCGCAACCGCAGAGGATACCGAAACCCTCTCGGAAAACGTCTTTCGGCGCATCCAGGCGGCCATCGTCAAGGGCGAGATCGCCCCTGGCAGCAAGATCTCCGAGCCTGAACTGGCGCGCACCTACGGCATCAGCCGCGGGCCGCTGCGCGAGGCGATCCATCGCCTGGAAGGCCAGCGCCTGCTGGTGCGCGTGCCGCATGTCGGCGCGCGGGTGGTATCGCTGAGCCATGCCGAGCTGATCGAGCTGTACGAGATCCGCGAGTCCCTGGAAGGCATGGCCTGTCGTCTGGCTGCCGAGCGTATGAGCGTAGCCGAGATCGATGAGTTGCGCCGGGTCCTCGATACCCACGAACGTGACGCTACCTTTCAGGCCGGCCTGGGTTACTACCAGCAGGAAGGCGATTACGACTTCCACTACCGGATTATCCAGGGCAGCGGCAACCGCACCCTGGTGCAGATGCTCTGCGGCGAGCTGTATCAACTGGTGCGCATGTACCGCATCCAGTTTTCCGCCACGCCCAACCGGCCACACCAGGCGTTCGCCGAACACCACCGGATTCTCGATGCCATCGCCGACCGTGACGGTGAACTGGCCGAGCTCTTGATGCGCCGTCACATCGGCGCTTCCAAACGCAATATCGAGCGTCATTATCTGGACGCTACCAGCCCACGAGGTGAGTCATGAGTCAGAAAAGCAGTCCCGGCCAGCGCTTTCGCGATGCAGTTGCCGCCGAACACCCCCTGCAGGTTGTCGGTGCGATCAACGCCAACCATGCACTGCTGGCCAAGCGTGCCGGTTTCAAGGCCATCTACCTCTCGGGTGGCGGTGTCGCCGCTGGCTCCCTGGGCCTGCCGGACCTGGGCATCACCGGGCTGGATGACGTACTGACCGACGTCCGTCGTATCACCGACGTCTGCGACCTGCCGCTGCTGGTGGATGTCGACACCGGTTTCGGTTCCTCGGCGTTCAACGTCGCCCGCACCGTCAAGTCGATGATCAAGTTCGGCGCGGCGGCGATCCACATCGAGGACCAGGTAGGTGCCAAGCGCTGCGGCCATCGTCCAAACAAGGAAATCGTTTCCCAGCAGGAAATGGTCGACCGCATCAAGGCGGCGGTGGATGCCCGTACCGACGACAGCTTCGTGATCATGGCGCGCACTGACGCCCTGGCCGTCGAAGGCCTGGAGTCTGCGCTGGACCGTGCCGCTGCGTGTATCGAAGCGGGTGCCGACATGGTGTTCCCGGAAGCCATTACCGAGCTTGCGATGTACAAGACCTTCGCCGACCGGATCAAGGCGCCGATCCTGGCCAACATCACCGAATTCGGTGCGACCCCGCTGTACACCACCGAAGAACTGGCTTCGGTCGACGTATCGCTGGTGCTTTACCCGCTGTCGGCGTTCCGCGCGATGAACAAGGCGGCCGAGAATGTCTACACCGCGCTGCGTCGCGATGGCACGCAGAAAAACGTCATCGACACCATGCAGACTCGGATGGAACTGTACGACGCCATCAACTACCACGCGTTCGAGCAAAGCCTCGACGCCCTGTTCGCCCAGAAAAAGGGTTGAACACCTGCTGAACCCTGTAGAAGCGGGCTTGCCCCGCGATTAGCCAAAGATTCCATAACAAATTCAAGAGTGGAGAAAAGCGATGGCCGAAGCAAAAGTACTCAGTGGAGCCGGCCTGCGTGGTCAAGTGGCCGGGCAAACTGCACTGTCGACAGTCGGGCAGGCCGGTGCCGGCCTGACTTACCGTGGTTATGACGTCCGTGACCTGGCCGCTGGCGCCGAATTCGAAGAAGTCGCCTACCTGCTGCTTTACGGCGAGCTGCCCAATGCTGCCCAGCTGGCCGAGTACAAGGGCAGGCTCAAGACCCTGCGCGACCTGCCACAAGCGCTGAAAGAAGTGCTCGAGCGCATCCCCGCAGATGCTCATCCGATGGATGTGATGCGTACCGGTTGCTCGGTGCTTGGCACCCTGGAGCCCGAGCTGACCTTCGAACAGCAACGCGACAAGACCGATCGCCTGCTGGCCCTGTTCCCGGCGGTGATGTGCTACTGGTACCGCTTCACCCACCATGGCGTGCGCATCAACTGCACCAGCGACGAAGACACCATCGGCGGCCACTTCCTGCACCTGCTGCACGACAAGAAGCCGAGCGAGCTGCACGTTAAAGTGATGAACGTCTCGCTGATCCTCTACGCCGAGCACGAATTCAACGCCTCGACCTTCACCGCCCGCGTTTGTGCCTCGACCCTGTCGGACCTGTACTCGTGCATCACCGCAGCCATCGGTTCGCTGCGCGGCCCGCTGCATGGCGGCGCTAACGAAGCAGCGATGGAGCTGATCGAGCGCTTCCAGAGCCCGCAGGAAGCGGTTGCCGAGCTGCTGCAGATGCTCGAGCGCAAAGACAAGATCATGGGCTTCGGTCACGCCATCTACAAAGAGTCCGACCCGCGTAACGAAGTGATCAAGGGCTGGTCGAAGCAGCTCGCTGACGAAGTCGGTGACACTGTGCTGTACCCAGTGTCCGAAGCCATCGACAAGACCATGTGGGAGCAGAAGAAACTGTTCCCCAACGCCGACTTCTACCATGCCTCGGCGTATCACTTCATGGGCATCCCGACCAAGCTGTTCACCCCGATCTTCGTCTGCTCGCGCCTGACCGGCTGGGCCGCCCACGTGTTCGAACAGCGTGCCAACAACCGCATCATCCGTCCGAGCGCCGAATACACCGGCGTCGAGCAGCGCAAGTTCGTGCCAATCGAACAACGCTGAGCCTGGCTGTAACTCCCTGGCTTGCCCCCGAACCAAGGGCAGGCAAGCCAGGATTGCCAGACACCGACCCTACCGTGATTGAGTCCCTGTGCCATGAATACTGAATTTCGCAAGAACCTGCCGGGCACTGGCCTGGATTATTTCGACGCTCGTGCCGCTGTCGACGCGATCGCGCCCGGCGCTTATGACCGTCTTCCCTACACCTCGCGCGTGCTGGCAGAAAACCTTGTACGCCGCTGCGATCCAGCGACCCTCAATGCCTCGCTGAGTCAGCTGATCGAGCGCAAGCGCGACCTCGACTTCCCGTGGTTCCCGGCCCGTGTGGTGTGCCACGATATCCTTGGCCAGACCGCGCTGGTCGACCTTGCCGGTCTGCGTGATGCCATCGCTGAAGGCGGCGGTGACCCGGCCCAGGTCAACCCGGTGGTGCCGGTGCAACTGATCGTCGACCATTCCCTGGCCGTGGAATGCGGTGGTTTCGACCCGCAGGCGTTCGAGAAGAACCGCGCCATCGAAGACCGCCGCAACGAAGACCGTTTCCACTTCATCAACTGGACCAAGAAGGCGTTCAAGAACGTCGACGTGATCCAGCCGGGCAACGGCATCATGCACCAGATCAACCTGGAGAAGATGTCACCGGTGATCCATGCCGAGCGTGGCGTGGCTTATCCTGATACCTGTGTCGGCACCGACAGCCACACCCCGCATGTCGATGCCCTGGGTGTGATCGCCATCGGCGTCGGCGGCCTCGAAGCCGAGAACGTCATGCTTGGCCGCGCCTCGTGGATGCGCCTGCCGGAAATCGTCGGCGTCGAGCTGTCCGGCAAGCCGCAACCGGGCATTACCGCCACCGACGTGGTGCTGGCCCTGACCGAGTTCCTGCGCAAGGAAAAAGTGGTCGGTGCCTACCTCGAATTCTACGGCGAAGGCGCCCGCGCCCTGACCCTGGGCGACCGTGCGACCATCTCCAACATGGCCCCGGAATACGGCGCCACTGCAGCGATGTTCTCTATCGACCAGCAGACCATCGACTACCTCAAGCTGACCGGTCGTGAAGACGAGCAGGTCAAGCTGGTGGAAACCTACGCCAAGGTTGCCGGCCTGTGGTCCGATAGCCTGGCCAACGCCGAGTATGAGCGTGTGCTGCGCTTCGACCTGTCCAGCGTCGTGCGTAACATGGCCGGCCCGTCCAACCCGCACGCCCGCGTGGCGACCAGCGACCTGGCCAGCAAAGGTATCGCCGGTCAGTGGGAAGAAGTGCCGGGGCAGATGCCTGACGGCGCGGTGATCATCGCCGCCATCACCAGCTGCACCAACACCAGTAACCCGCGCAACGTGATCGCCGCCGGCCTGCTGGCGCGCAACGCCAACAAGCTGGGGCTGATCCGCAAACCATGGGTCAAGTCGTCCCTGGCGCCAGGCTCCAAGACCGTGGCCCTGTACCTGAAAGAAGCGGGCCTTGATGCAGAGCTGGAACAGCTTGGTTTCGGCATCGTGGCCTTTGCCTGCACCACCTGCAACGGCATGTCCGGTGCGCTGGATCCGGTGATCCAGCAGGAAATCATCGATCGCGATCTGTATGCCACCGCCGTGCTGTCGGGCAACCGCAACTTCGACGGGCGTATCCACCCTTACGCCAAGCAGGCGTTCCTGGCTTCGCCACCGCTGGTGGTGGCTTACGCCATTGCCGGGACCATCCGCTTCGACATTGAGAAGGATGTACTGGCGGTAGTCGACGGCAAGGAAATCCGCCTCAAGGATATCTGGCCGAGCGACGAAGAAATCGACGCCGTGGTCAAGGCAGCGGTCAAGCCGGAGCAGTTCCGTCAGGTCTACATCCCGATGTTCGCCATTCAGGAAGACACCGGGCCGAAAGTCGATCCGTTGTACGACTGGCGTGAGATGAGCACCTACATCCGCCGTCCACCGTACTGGGAAGGCGCGCTGGCCGGAGAGCGTACGCTCAAGGGCATGCGTCCGCTGGCGGTACTGCCGGACAACATCACCACCGACCACCTGTCGCCGTCGAACGCGATCATGCTCGACAGCGCCGCCGGTGAATACCTGGCGAAAATGGGCCTGCCGGAAGAGGACTTCAACTCCTACGCAACCCACCGCGGCGATCACCTGACCGCGCAGCGCGCCACCTTCGCCAACCCGAAACTGTTCAACGAGATGGTTCAGGAAGGCGGCAAGGTCAAGCAGGGTTCCCTTGCGCGGATCGAGCCGGAAGGCAAGGTCACCCGCATGTGGGAAGCCATCGAAACCTACATGGAGCGCAAGCAGCCGCTGATCATCGTTGCCGGTGCCGACTACGGTCAGGGTTCGTCCCGTGACTGGGCGGCCAAGGGCGTGCGTCTGGCGGGTGTCGAGGCCATCGTCGCCGAAGGTTTCGAGCGCATCCACCGCACCAACCTGGTGGGCATGGGCGTGTTGCCGCTGGAGTTCAAGCCGGGCGTGAACCGCAAGACCCTGGACATCGACGGCACCGAGACCTTCGACGTGGTCGGTGAGCGTACCCCGCGGGCTACCCTGACCCTGGTGATCACCCGTCACACCGGTGAACGCGTAGAGGTGCCGGTGACCTGCCGCCTGGATACCGCTGAAGAAGTCTCGATCTACGAAGCGGGCGGGGTGCTGCAGCGCTTTGCCCAGGACTTCCTCGAATCGGCGGCGGTTTGAGGTAAGGCCTTATCGCGGGTCAAGCCCGCTCCCACCGACCGGTAGGAGCGGGCTTGACCCGCGATAGCCTCCCACAGCACTTACAGGACAACTCAGCTATGGCACACGCACCTCAAGTGAAAATCCCCGCCACCTACATCCGTGGCGGCACCAGCAAAGGCGTGTTCTTCCGCCTCCAGGACCTGCCTGAGCGCGCGCAGGTGCCGGGCCCGGCCCGTGACGCACTGCTGCTGCGGGTAATCGGCAGCCCCGACCCCTACGGCAAGCAGATCGACGGTATGGGTGGCGCCACCTCCAGCACCAGCAAGACCGTGATCCTCTCGCGCAGCATCAAAACCGATCATGATGTCGACTACCTGTTCGGCCAGGTGTCGATCGACAAGGCCTTCGTCGACTGGAGCGGCAACTGCGGCAACCTTTCCGCAGCGGTTGGCTCTTTTGCCATCAGCGCCGGTCTGGTCGACAGCAGCCGTATACCGCAGAACGGTATCGCCACCGTGCGCATCTGGCAGGCCAATATCAGCAAGACCATCATCGCCCACGTGCCGGTCACCAATGGTGAAGTGCAGGAAACCGGTGATTTCGAGCTGGATGGCGTGACCTTCCCGGCGGCTGAAGTACAACTCGAATTCATGGACCCGGCCGCCGACGAAGACGGCGAGGGCGGTTCGATGTTCCCGACCGGCAACCTGGTCGATGACCTGGTGGTGCCCGGTATCGGCACCCTCAAGGCAACCCTGATCAATGCCGGAATCCCGACCATCTTTATCCAGGCCGAAGCCATCGGCTACACCGGTACCGAATTGCAAGATGCGATCAACAGCGACCCCGAGGCTCTGGCCCGATTCGAAACGATTCGTGCCTATGGCGCCGTACGCATGGGCCTGATCGAGCACATCGATGAAGCCGCCAAGCGCCAGCACACCCCGAAAGTCGCCTTTGTTGCACCGCCGACCGCTTATCAGTCGTCCAGCGGTAAAGCCGTAGCGGCGACAGACGTTGATCTATTGGTACGTGCGCTGTCGATGGGCAAATTGCACCACGCCATGATGGGCACAGCAGCTGTGGCCATCGGTACTGCTGCGGCGGTTCCCGGCACCCTGGTCAACCTCGCGGCCGGTGGTGGCGAACGCAGCGCCGTACGTTTCGGTCACCCCTCGGGCACCCTGCGCGTTGGCGCCGAGGCTCGGCAGGTGAGCGGTGAGTGGGCTGTCACTAAAGCAATCATGAGCCGCAGTGCGCGGATACTGATGGAGGGCTGGGTGCGGGTACCCGGTGATGCCTTCTAACCAGTAAAGGCGCTTGGCTCCCTGTTACCTACAACAGAGAGATGTGAAATGAGTGCCAACGTTGATCTGAACAACCGCCCCGACTACGACCGGGTGCTGCAGGATATCGCTGACTATGTCCTGAATTACCAGGTCGGGTCCGCGCCGGCGCTGGATACGGCGCGTAACTGCTTGATGGACACCCTGGGCTGCGGCCTGCTGGCGTTGCGCTTCCCGGAATGCACCAAGCACCTGGGGCCGCTGGTGGAGGGCACCGTGGTGCCGTACGGCGCGCGGGTGCCGGGTACCAGCTACCGCCTGGACCCGGTCAAGGCCGCCTGGGACATCGGTTGTATCGTCCGTTGGCTCGATTTCAACGACACCTGGCTGGCCGCCGAGTGGGGGCACCCCTCGGACAACCTCGGCGGCATCCTGGCGGTGGCCGACCATCTTTCGCAAAAACGCGTGGCCAATGGCGAAGCCCCCTTGAATATGCGGGCAGTGCTGGAAGCGATGGTCATGGCTCACGAGATCCAGGGGGTGATTGCCCTGGAGAATTCCTTCAACCGCGTTGGCCTTGATCATGTGTTGTTGGTCAAGGTCGCCTCCACGGCGGTCTGCGCCAGGCTCATGGGCGCCAATCGCGAGCAAATACTGTCGGCGCTGTCCCATGCCTTTGTCGATGGACAGGCACTGCGTGCCTATCGTCATGCCCCGAATGCCGGTTCACGCAAATCCTGGGCGGCGGGAGATGCCTCGAGCCGCGGTGTACGCCTGGCGGATATCGCCCTGCGTGGCGAGATGGGTATTCCAGGTGTTCTGACGGCGCCGCAGTGGGGCTTCTACGATGTGCTGTTCAGCCACACCAACAAGGATCTGGCGCTCAAGCCTGAAGACAAACGAGCCTTCAGCTTCTCTCAGCCGTTCGCCAGCTATGTGATGGAAAACGTGCTGTTCAAGATCAGCTTCCCTGCCGAGTTCCATGCCCAGACAGCCTGTGAAGCGGCGGTGACCCTGCACCCGCTGGTGCGCAATCGCCTGCATGAAGTCGAGCGGATCGTCATTACCACCCATGAGTCGGCGATTCGCATCATCTCCAAGGTTGGCAAACTGGCCAACGCTGCCGACCGTGACCATTGCATTCAGTACATGACCGCTGTGCCGCTGATCTTCGGCGACCTGGTGGCTGAGCAATACGAGGATGAATTCCACGCTGCCCATCCGCTCATTGACCGCTTGCGCGAGAAGATGGAGGTCGTCGAAGACCCGCGTTTTACCCGCGAGTACCTGGAGGCCGACAAGCGTTCGATCGCCAATGCCGTGCAGGTGTTCTTCAATGATGGATCAAGCACCGAACAGGTGGTGGTGGAGTACCCGATTGGCCATCGCCGGCGTCGGGCCGAAGGGATTCCATTGCTTGAGGAGAAGTTCAAGGCCAGCCTGACGACGCGCTTTGCCGGACAGCGGGTGAACGAGATCTTTGCCTTGTGCAAGGATCAGGCGGCGCTTGAGGCCACGGCGGTGCATCGGTTTGTCGATCTGTTTGTGATTTGAGGGAACTGTGGGAGCGGGCTTGCCCCGCGATGCGATGTGGCTGACAGTCTGCAATCGCGGAGCAAGCCCGCTCCCACAGGTGGTTGCTCCCATAGATCAATAAAAAACCCCGCCGATTGGCGGGGTTTTTTTACGCTAGGTCAGCTTACGCTTGAACAACCGGGATGTTGGCGCTCGCAGCGGCTTCGCGGAACTCGGCGATCTGGTCGAAGCTCAGGTAGCGGTAAACGTCGGCAGCCATGCTGTCGATGTTCTTCGCGTACTCCATGTACTCTTCGACGGTTGGCAGCTTGCCCAGGATCGAGGCAACGGCAGCCAGTTCGGCCGAGGCCAGGTAGACGTTAGTGGCGTCGCCCAGGCGGTTCGGGAAGTTACGGGTCGAGGTGGACACCACGGTCGAACCGGTCTGCACGCGTGCCTGGTTACCCATGCACAGCGAGCAGCCTGGCATTTCCATGCGCGCACCGGCTTTGCCGTAGATGCCGTAGTAGCCTTCTTCAGTCAGCTGGTGAGCGTCCATCTTGGTTGGCGGAGCCAGCCACAGACGGGTAGGGATGCCACCCTTGACCTTTTCCAGCAGCTTGCCGGCAGCGCGGAAGTGACCGATGTTGGTCATGCACGAACCGATGAACACTTCGTCGATCTTCTCGCCCTGAACGGTCGACAGCAGACGGGCGTCGTCCGGGTCGTTCGGCGCGCAGAGCACAGGCTCTTTGACGTCGGCCAGGTCGATCTCGATGATCTCGGCGTATTCGGCGTCGGCGTCGGCTTCCAGCAATACCGGGTTGGCCAGCCAGGCTTCCATCGCCTGGGCACGACGCTCCAGGGTACGGGCATCGCCGTAGCCTTCGCTGATCATCCAGCGCAGCAGGGTGATGTTCGACTGCAGGTACTCGGCAATGGCCTTCTCAGGCAGCTTGATCGAGCAGCCGGCGGCGGAACGTTCAGCCGAGGCGTCGGACAATTCGAACGCTTGCTCGACGGTCAGTTCGTCGAGGCCTTCGATTTCCAGGATACGGCCGGAGAAGGCGTTGATCTTGCCTTTCTTCTCGACGGTCAGCAGGCCTTTCTGGATGGCGTAGTAAGGGATCGCGTGGACCAGGTCGCGCAGGGTGATGCCTGGTTGCAGTTTGCCCTTGAAGCGCACCAGTACCGACTCCGGCATGTCCAGCGGCATGACGCCGGTGGCAGCGGCGAAGGCGACCAGGCCGGAACCGGCCGGGAACGAGATGCCGATCGGGAAACGGGTGTGCGAGTCACCGCCGGTACCGACGGTGTCCGGCAGCAGCATGCGGTTCAGCCAGCTGTGGATGATGCCGTCGCCTGGACGCAGGGACACGCCGCCACGGGTGCGGATGAAATCCGGCAGGGTGTGGTGGGTGGTGACGTCGATCGGCTTCGGATAGGCCGCGGTGTGGCAGAACGACTGCATGACCAGGTCAGCAGAGAAGCCCAGGCACGCCAGGTCTTTCAGTTCGTCACGGGTCATCGGGCCAGTGGTGTCCTGGGAACCGACGGTGGTCATCTTCGGCTCGCAGTAGGTGCCTGGACGAACGCCAGTCACGCCGCAAGCTTTACCGACCATTTTCTGCGCCAGGCTGTAGCCTTTGCCGGTGTCGACCGGGGCTTCAGGCAGCTTGAACAGATCGGTTGGGCCCAGGCCCAGTTCGGCACGTGCCTTCTCGGTCAGGCCACGGCCGACGATCAGCGGGATACGGCCGCCAGCGCGGACTTCGTCGAGCAGCACCGGGGTCTTCAGTTCGAAGGTGGTGATGACGTCGTCGGTGCCGTGCTTGCAGACTTTACCGGCGTAAGGGTAAACGTCGATGACGTCGCCCATGCCCAGGTTGGTGCAGTCGAATTCGATTGGCAGAGCGCCGGCGTCTTCCATGGTGTTGTAGAAGATCGGGGCGATCTTGGTGCCGAAGCAGAAGCCGCCAGCGCGCTTGTTCGGCACGTACGGGATGTCGTCGCCGAAGAACCACAGCACCGAGTTGGTGGCGGATTTACGCGAAGAGCCGGTACCGACCACGTCGCCGACGTAGGCGACCGGGAAGCCTTTGGCTTTGACTTCTTCGATCTGCTTGAGCGGGCCGATGGCGCCTGGTTGCTCAGGCACGATGCCGTCACGGGCCATTTTCAGCATGGCCAGGGCGTGCAGCGGGATGTCAGGGCGCGACCAGGCGTCCGGGGCAGGGGACAGGTCGTCGGTGTTGGTTTCGCCTGGCACCTTGAACACGGTCAGGCTGTACTTCTGTTCGATCGCCGGGCGGGCGGTGAACCATTCACCGGCGGCCCAGGAATCCAGCACGGCCTTGGCGTGAGCGTTGCCGGCCTTGGCTTTTTCGGCGACGTCGTGGAAGGCGTCGAACATCAGCAGGGTGTGCTTCAGTTGCTCGGCGGCAACGGCAGCCAGTTCAGCGTCGTCCAGCAGCTCGACCATGGTGGCGATGTTGTAGCCGCCCTGCATGGTGCCCAGCAGCTCTACAGCGCGTTTTTTGTCGATCAGCGGGGAAGTGGCTTCGCCCTTGGCGACAGCGGAAAGGAAGCCAGCTTTGACGTAAGCGGCTTCGTCCACTCCTGGTGGAACGCGGTTGGTGATCAGGTCGACGAGGACTGCTTCTTCGCCAGCAGGGGGATTCTTCAGCAGCTCGACCAGGCCTGCGGTTTGTTCGGCGTTAAGCGGCTGGGGCACGATACCCTGGGCGGCACGCTCTTCGATGTGTTTGCGGTAGGCTTCAAGCACAGTTATTACCCTCATCAGTGGTCCCAAATGGGTGTCCGGGACGCTCATCCAGAAAGTCCGGCACCCGTGCGCAATACGGCTTCTTGGGCCGCGTAGCCAGGGTTGCAGGAAATCCTTACAGAAGCTGCTTTCAAAGTTTTACGCCTGTAGAACGGAGGCTGATGAGGGCTGGCGCGGGATATGCGATGAGGCGTATATCCCGGGCCAACGCCGTTCTACCGGATCAACTGTGCTCGTGACGCTTTGAAAACAGCTTCTAACGGACATTGCTGCCTTAAAAAGGCCGGGTGATTCTACGGTAAAAACTCGATAAAGGTAAGGCGCGGACGATGACTTTAGCGGGTGACCCCCGTTAGACAAAGGGCTAACATGGCAGCCTGTTCCACCGTCCAGTTGTAGATTTTTTCATGTCCAATCAGTCAATCAAAACACCTTGTGTCGGCCTCTGCTCCACGGTTTACGGGGATCTGGTGTGCCGTGGCTGCAAGCGTTTTCACCATGAAGTGATCAACTGGAACGGCTACAACGAAGATGAAAAGCGAGCGGTCTGGCTGCGCCTCGAGCAATTGCTGGTGCAGGTCATGGTGGCCAAACTTGAAGTCTTTGATGCCAACCGTCTGCGCTTGCAACTGGAGCAGCGCAAGATCCGCTTCGTGCCGCACCAGTCTGAGTATTGCTGGGCTTACCAGCTGATTGCCCGTGGCGCGCGGGTGATTCGTGAGCTTGAGGCTTACGGCATGGTGTTGTTGCCGGAGTTTCGTGACTGGGAATTGCCCGAGTTGCGCGATGCCATTGATCGGGAATTCTTCTTGCTGTCTGAAGCCCATTATCAGCGCTACATCGCGCCGGGGTTTCTCAAGGATGCTTTGGGTTGAAGGCTGGGGCCGCTTTGCAGCCCATCGCCGGCAAGGCCGGCTCCCACAAATGCTAATACTTGCAATCAGTGTGGGAGCTGGCCTTGCCAGCGATGAGGCCCTGAGGGCCAACTGAGAGAATCAGCCCTGCGCCAGCTCGGTCAGGTGCACCTTCACTTCTTCAGTCTTGAGCACCAGCACATCGCACTCGAGCGAATCGAGCACCACCTCGGCGGTGTTGCCGATCAACGCCCCGGAAATCCCGGTGCGGGCCACGGTGCCGATTACCGTCACCACCGCATCGTACTTGTTGGCGGTGTAGGGGATCAGCACATCGGCCGGTCCTTCGGCGACGTGCAGGCGATCGTCCTTGATATCGAACTCGGCCTGGAATGCGCTGCATTCTTCGCGGTAACGCTGTTCGATGGTTTCCTTCAGTTGATAGACCGGGTCGGCCGCCGACAGCATCGGCGACGGATGGGCGCTGATTACATGCAGGTTGCCCTTGGCCAGGTTGGCGATCTCGTAGCCGTGGTCGACGATGTTCTTGTGCAGCAGGCGATGCGCCTCGTCGTGATTGCCGACATCCACTGCAGCGAGGATCACGCCGCCAGTCCATGGCCGTTCGGTCTTGACCATCAGCACCGCGCAAGGGCACAGGCGCAATAGTTTCCAGTCGGATGGGGTGAGCAGGGCTTTTTTCAGCGGGTTGTCCGGCCGGTGCTCCTTGATCACCAGGTCGCAGCCTTCGGCCTGCTGCACGGCAATGATCGATTCGTGCAGGCTGCCGTGCCAGGCCTCCTCGTGGGTCACATTGTCGAACCCGTCGTCGTGCAACTGGCTGCTGAGCAGGCTGAGCAGGGCGCTGTGGTCGTGATTCTTGTCGGGCATCAACAGGTGCAGGCGCGCGCCAGTGGCACCGGCGATCAGTTTGGCCCGGGTCAGGGCACGGCTATGGGCGTGCTCGGGATCGAGGACCACCAGAATGCTGCGTACTTCTTGCATGAGCGTGAACTCCCTTCAGATTTGGCGACCGATGACTGACTATAGTCGGCGCCAAGTGCAATGGGCGTTGATATGTATCAAGCATAGTTCACTGGTGATCGCCGCCGCTGCCGGTATAATCGCCGGTCTTGCCGTTTGCCCTGCCTGTTTGTGAGCCTATGCACCTTATTCCCGAAATTGATGCGTTCCTTGGTTGCCGTACTCCTGATGCCTGGGTCCAGGCGGCGCTTGCCGACCAGGAAACCCTGTTGATCGACCACAAGAACTGCGAGTTCAAGGCCGCCAGCACCGCGCTGAGCCTGATGGCCAAGTACAACACGCACCTGGACCTGATCAACATGATGTCGCGCCTGGCCCGTGAAGAGCTGGTGCACCATGAGCAGGTACTGCGCCTGATGAAGCGCCGCAAGATTGCCTTGCGTCCTTTGTCGGCCGGGCGTTACGCCTCGGGCCTGCGCCGGGTGGTGCGTACCCATGAGCCGGTGAAGCTGGTCGACACCCTGGTGGTCGGTGCTTTTATCGAGGCGCGTAGCTGCGAACGTTTTGCCGCGCTGGTGCCGCATCTGGATGAAGAACTGGGCAAGTTCTATCACGGCCTGCTCAACAGCGAGGCCCGTCACTATCAGGGTTACCTGAAGCTGGCTCATCAATACGGTGAGGCGGCGGATATCGAACGGGTGGTGGAGAAGGTCAGGGCGGTCGAGGCTGAACTGATCAGCACCCCGGATGAAGAGTTCCGCTTTCATAGCGGTGTTCCTGCCTGATTTATCGCGGGGCAAGCCCGCTCCTACCGTAGGAGCGGGCTTGCCCCGCGATAGCTTTCGTCGCTCAAATAGAAAGCAAGCTAATTAATGCCTTGACGTTGGCTGCCTAAGCAGTAACATTATGTTACTTACTGCCTAAGCAGGTATCTCCGTTCATGCAGCACTTCACCCCCGAAAACTTCCAGACCTGCACCATCGGCATGCTCCTGGGCCGCGCCGCGCTGGTCAAAGACCGCATTCTCGACAGCCACCTGCAGGACTTCGGCGTTACCGCCGCGCAGTTCAAGGTGCTGATCATCGTCGCCCAGTACGGCGTCGATACGCCCGCCGAATTGTGTCGTTTCCTGTCCCTGGACAGTGGCTCGATGACCCGCATGCTTGATCGCCTTGAGCAAAAAGACCTGATCCTGCGCCGCCGCTGTCCGGACGATCGCCGCCAGGTGCGCCTGGCGCTGAGCGAGGAGGGCCAGAAGCTCGCCGATCAGTTGCCGCAGATCGGCGCGGCGGCGATGAATGAACTGGTAGGCGTGCTCGCCGCGGATGAACTGGCGACCCTGGAAAATCTGCTGAGCAAGGTGCTGCTCGCGGCTGGTGACACCCTGACAGCCCAGCGTATAGGTGCCAAATGAACACGCCGGAAAGTGCCAGCACAGCGCAAGACCTCAACAACACCGGTAAACGCAAAACCTGGCTGCTTGGCCTTGCTTTGCTGGTGGTCGTCGGCGGTGGTGCAGTCTGGGCCTGGCACGAGCTGTACGGGCGCTGGAATGAAGAGACCGACGATGCCTATGTCAACGGCAACGTCGTGGAAATCACCCCGCTGGTGACCGGTACTGTGGTCAGTATCGGTGCCGACGACGGTGATCTGGTGCATGCCGGGCAGGTGCTGATCGAGTTCGACCCCAGCGATGCCGAAGTCGGGCTGCAGTCCGCCGAAGCCCAGCTGGCCCGTGCAGTGCGCCAGGTACGCGGCCTGTACAGCAATGTCGATGGCATGAAGGCCCAGGTGGCGGCGCGTCAGGCCGAGCAGACCAAGGCCCAGGAAAACTACAACCGGCGCAAGACCCTCGCTGCCGGTGGGGCCATTTCCCTGGAAGAGCTGTCCCACGCCCGTGACGACCTGTCTTCGGCGCAGGGCGCGCTGCTCAACGCCAAGCAGCAGCTCAACACGACCAGCGCGCTGGTCGATGACACCGTGGTTTCCTCGCATCCGCAAGTCATGGCCGCAGCTGCCGACTTGCGCCAGGCCTACCTGGCCGTCGCCCGCACCACCCTGGTGGCACCGGTCACCGGCTACGTGGCCAAGCGCACCGTGCAGTTGGGTCAGCGCCTGCAGCCGGGCACCGCGACCATGGCGGTGATCCCCCTGGACCAGCTCTGGATCGACGCCAACTTCAAGGAAACCCAGTTGCGCAACATGCGCATCGGCCAGTCGGTGGATATCGTCGCCGATCTGTACGGCAGCGAGGTCAAATACAGCGGCACCATCGACAGCCTCGGCGCTGGCACCGGCAGTGCATTCGCCCTGTTGCCGGCGCAGAACGCCACCGGTAACTGGATCAAGATCGTCCAGCGGGTGCCGGTGCGCATCCATATCAATGCCGAACAACTGGCCGCCCATCCGTTGCGTATCGGCCTGTCGACCCAGGTCACGGTCGATCTGCACGACCAGAGCGGGCCGGTGCTGGCGCAGTTGCCGCCACAGAAGGCATCGTTTGCCACTCAAGTGTATGACCGCCAGCTGGTCGAGGCCGATGCAATGATCGCGCGGCTGATCCATGACAACAGCCAAGGCCCTGGCAAGACGGCGCAGCGATGAGTGGCAACGCGTCATTCAGCCCGCCAAGCCTGCTGCTGACCACCATCGGGCTGTCGTTGGCGACCTTCATGCAGGTGCTCGACACCACCATTGCCAACGTCGCGTTGCCGACCATTTCCGGCAACCTGGGAGTGAGTGCGGAGCAGGGCACCTGGGTGATTACCTCGTTCGCGGTGAGCAACGCCATTGCCTTGCCGCTGACCGGCTGGCTGAGCCGGCGTTTTGGTGAGGTGAAGCTGTTTATCTGGGCCACGCTGCTGTTTGTGCTGGCGTCGTTTCTCTGCGGTATCGCCCGCTCGATGCCGGAGCTGGTGGGGTTCCGGGTGCTGCAAGGTATCGTTGCCGGCCCTCTGTACCCGATGACCCAGACGCTACTGATCGCCGTCTATCCGCCGGCCAAGCGCGGTATGGCGCTGGCGTTGCTGGCGATGGTCACGGTGGTGGCGCCGATTGCAGGTCCCATCCTCGGCGGCTGGATCACCGACAGCTACAGCTGGCCGTGGATTTTCTTCATCAACGTGCCCATTGGCCTGTTTGCCGCAGCGGTGGTACGTCAGCAGATGCGCACCAGGCCGGTCACCACCCAGCGCCAACCCATGGACTATATCGGCCTGCTGACCCTGATCATTGGCGTCGGCGCCCTGCAGATCGTGCTGGACAAGGGCAATGACCTGGACTGGTTCGAGTCGAGCTTCATTGTGATCGGCAGCCTGATCTCGGTGGTGTTCCTGGCGATTTTTATCATCTGGGAACTGACCGACAAGCATCCGGTGGTCAATCTGCGGCTGTTCGTGCACCGTAACTTTCGTATCGGCACCATTGTATTGGTCGGCGGCTATGCGGGCTTTTTCGGCATCAACCTGATCCTGCCGCAGTGGCTGCAGACCCAGATGGGCTACACCGCTACCTGGGCCGGGCTGGCGGTGGCGCCGATCGGATTGCTGCCGGTGCTGATGTCGCCGTTTGTCGGCAAGTACGCGCATAAGTTCGACCTGCGTTTATTGGCAGGACTGGCGTTCCTGGCTATCGGCGCCAGCTGCTTCATGCGTGCAGGGTTCACCAATGAAGTGGACTTCCAGCATATCGCCCTGGTGCAGCTGTTCATGGGCATTGGCGTGGCGCTGTTCTTCATGCCGACCTTGAGCATCCTGCTCTCGGACCTGCCGCCGCATCAGATCGCCGATGGCTCGGGGCTGGCCACCTTCCTGCGCACCCTGGGCGGCAGCTTCGCGGCCTCGTTGACCACCTGGATCTGGATTCGCCGGGCTGACCAGCATCATGCCTATCTCAGTGAAAGCATCAGCACCTATGAGCCTGCCACCCGTGAGGCACTCAATCAGCTGGGCGGTGCGAACGTGCAGTCTTACGCGCAGCTGGAGCGCATGCTCAGCAGTCAGGCGTACATGATGTCGACGGTGGATTACTTCACCCTGATGGGCTGGGTGTTTGCTGGGTTGATTCTATTGGTGTGGCTGGCCAGGCCGCCATTTGCGGCCAAGGCTGGGCCGGCGTCGGCGGGGCACTGAGCAAAAGCATCGCTGGCAAGGCCAGCTCCCACAGGGATTGCATGCACTGAACCATTGTGGGAGCCGGCCTTGCCGGCGATAAGGCCCGAAGGGCCTTCAATCAGGGAAACGCAAACGGCTGCAACTGAAACCCTTGCTCATCCACCTGTAACGCCCAACCCTGACGATCCCAATCCCCCAGCACGATACGTCGCGCCGGTTGGTCCTCGACCATCAGCTTGTGGATCGCCGGTCGGTGGGTGTGCCCGTGGACCAGGGTGTGCACGCCATATTCGGCCATGATCCGCGGCACTTCTTCCGGCGTCACGTCGACAATGTCGTTGGCCTTCATCCGCGTCTGCGCCTTGCTTTCGCTGCGTAGCTTGCGCGCCAGCTTCTGCCGGGTGCCGAGGGGTAGGTGGCGGAGGATCCACAGGCTCAGGGGGTTGCGCAGGTATCGGCGCATCTTCATATAGCCGATGTCCAGGGTGCACAGGCTGTCGCCATGCATCAGCAGCACCGATTCGCCGCCCATGCGCACCACGCTGGGGTCGGCCAGCAGGGTGGCGCCAGCCGCCTTGCAGAAGGCTTCGCCGATCAGGAAGTCGCGGTTGCCATGCATCAGGTAGATCTGCGTGCCACTGTCGCTCAAAGCACGCAGGGCCTGGCAGATCGTGGTCTGGAACGGTGTCATGGCATCGTCGCCGATCCAGGCCTCGAAAAAGTCACCGAGGATGTACAGCGCCTCGGCGTGGCGCGCACGACCGTCGAGCAGATCAAGAAACGCCCGGGTAATGTCCGGGCGTTCTTCTTGCAGGTGCAGATCAGAGATCAGCAGTATCACTCAATGATCTCGGCTTTCTCGATGATCACGTCTTCAACCGGCACGTCCTGGTGGCCGGACTTGGAACCGGTGGCAACGGTCTTGATCTTGTCGACAACGTCGGTGCCTTCGGTGACTTTACCGAATACCGCGTAGCCCCAGCCCTGGACGTTCTTGCCGCTGTGGTTGAGGAAGCTGTTGTCGGTGACGTTGATGAAGAACTGCGCCGAAGCCGAATGCGGCTCCATGGTACGGGCCATGGCGATGGTGTATTTGTCGTTGCTCAGGCCGTTGTCAGCTTCGTTCTGGATGCTTGGGCGCTTGTCTTTCTTTTCTTTCATGCCTGGCTCGAAACCGCCGCCCTGGATCATGAAGTTACCGATGACGCGGTGGAATACGGTGTTGCTGTAGTGACCAGCGTTCACGTATTCGATGAAGTTAGCCACAGTGATCGGGGCTTTCTCGGCATTCAGTTCGATGACGATGTCGCCATGATTGGTGCTCAGTTTGACTTTGGACATGCTGGAATTCGCTCTTTCAAGGCATTTGAAGTAGGGTCGCGCAGGATCGCGATACAAACCTGACGCACAGTCTACAACCCGCGATACGTGGCTTGCGGCAGTTTTTTTGCCGCCAGTACCGAATATAGGGCCAGTTTGTCGGCCGGACGCTGTCGGCAGCTCGACCGCTTCGGCTATGATAAGCGCTTTGATTCAGTCGGCCTACCCAGGCCGTGTACCCGTATTTCAAGGATCCTATGAGCAAGCCCACTGCCGACACCGCTCCCAACGCCGCTGCCAAAGGCGCTCCCGCCGTCCCTGCGAACTTCCTGCGCCCGATCGTGCAGGCCGACCTGGACTCGGGCAAGCACAGCAGCATCGTCACCCGTTTCCCGCCTGAGCCCAACGGTTACCTGCACATCGGCCATGCCAAGTCGATCTGTGTGAACTTCGGCCTGGCCCAGGAATTCGGCGGAGCCTGTCACCTGCGTTTCGATGACACCAACCCGGCCAAAGAGGACCAGGAGTACATCGACGCCATCCAGAGCGATGTGCAGTGGCTGGGTTTCCAGTGGACCGGCCCGGTGCGCTACGCCTCCGAATACTTCGACCAGTTGCACGATTGGGCCGTGGACCTGATCAAGTCGGGCAACGCCTACGTCTGCGACCTGACCCCGGAGCAGGCCAAGGAATACCGTGGCAACCTGACCGAGCCGGGCAAGAACAGCCCGTTCCGCGAGCGCAGCGTCGAAGAAAACCTCGATCTGTTCGCCCGGATGAAGGCTGGCGAGTTCAAGGACGGTGAGCGTGTGCTGCGGGCCAAGATCGACATGGCCTCGCCGAACATGAACCTGCGCGACCCGATCCTCTATCGCATCCGTCATGCCCACCACCACCAGACCGGTGACAAGTGGTGCATCTACCCCAACTACGACTTCACCCACGGTCAGTCGGACGCCATCGAAGGCATCACCCACTCCATCTGCACCCTGGAGTTCGAAGGCCATCGTCCGCTGTACGAGTGGTTCCTCGAGCACCTGCCGGTGCCGGCCAAGCCGCGGCAGTACGAGTTCAGCCGCCTGAACCTGAACTACACCATCACCAGCAAGCGCAAGCTCAAGCAACTGGTCGACGAGCAGCACGTCAACGGCTGGGACGACCCGCGCATGTCGACCCTGTCCGGCTTCCGTCGCCGTGGTTACACCCCGGCCTCGATCCGCAATTTCTGCGAAATGATCGGCACCAACCGTTCCGACGGCGTGGTCGACATGTCGATGCTCGAGTTCAGCATCCGTGACGACCTCGATCGCACCGCGCCACGTGCCATGTGCGTGCTGCGTCCGCTGAAAGTGGTCATCACCAACTACCCGGAAGGCCAGGTCGAGAACCTCGAACTGCCTCGCCATCCGAAAGAAGACATGGGCGTGCGCGCGCTGCCGTTCGCTCGCGAGATCTACATCGATCGCGACGACTTCATGGAAGAGCCGCCAAAAGGCTACAAGCGCCTGGAGCCTGCCGGTGAAGTGCGCCTGCGCGGCAGCTACGTGATCCGCGCTGATGAAGCAATCAAGGACGCCGACGGCAACATCGTCGAACTGCGCTGCTCCTATGATCCGGACACCCTGGGCAAAAACCCTGAGGGTCGCAAGGTCAAAGGCGTGATCCACTGGGTGCCGGCTGCGGCCAGCGTCGAGTGCGAAGTGCGTCTGTACGACCGCCTGTTCCGCTCGGCCAACCCCGAGAAGACCGACGATGGCGGCAGCTTCCTCGACAACATCAATCCCGATTCGCTGCAGGTACTCACTGGTTGTCGTGCGGAACCTTCCCTGGGCCAAGCCCAGCCAGAAGACCGCTTCCAGTTCGAGCGCGAAGGTTACTTCTGCGCCGACCTGAAAGACTCCCAGCCGGGTCGCCCGGTATTCAACCGGACTGTGACCCTGCGCGATTCGTGGGGCAGCTGAGGAACGCTCGTGCTTACCATCTACAACACGCTTAGCAAGACCAAGGAAGTTTTCAAACCGCTCGACGGTAACAAGGTGCGGATGTACGTCTGCGGCATGACCGTGTACGACTTCTGTCACCTGGGCCACGGCCGCAGCATGGTCGCCTTCGACCTGGTCACCCGCTGGCTGCGTTACAGCGGCTACGACCTGACCTACGTGCGCAACATCACCGACATCGATGACAAGATCATCAACCGGGCCAACGAAAACGGCGAGTCGTTCGACGCGCTGACCGCCCGCATGATCGACGCGATGCACGAAGACGAGCGCCGCCTGAACATCCTGCCGCCGGACCAGGAGCCGCGTGCCACCGACCATATCGCCGGCATGCACGCGATGATCCAGACCCTGATCGACAAGGGCTACGCCTACGCGCCAGGTAATGGTGACGTGTACTACCGGGTCGGCAAGTTCGTCGGCTATGGCAAGTTGTCGCGCAAGAAGATCGAAGACCTGCGCATCGGTGCGCGGATCGAGGTCGACGAAGCCAAGCAGGACCCGCTCGACTTCGTGCTGTGGAAGGGCGTCAAGCCGGGCGAACCGAGCTGGGAGTCGCCATGGGGCGCGGGTCGCCCGGGTTGGCACATCGAGTGCTCGGTGATGTCCACCTGCTGCCTGGGCGAGAGCTTCGACATCCACGGCGGTGGCAACGATCTGGAGTTCCCGCACCACGAGAACGAAATCGCCCAGAGCGAGGCCGCCACCGGCAAGCAGTACGCCAACTCGTGGATGCATTGCGGCATGATTCGCATCAATGGCGAGAAGATGTCCAAGTCCTTGAACAACTTCTTCACCATTCGCGACGTGCTCGACAAGTATCACCCGGAGGTGGTGCGCTACCTGCTGGTGTCGAGCCACTACCGCAGTTCGATCAACTACTCCGAAGACAGTCTGCGTGAGTCCAAGGGTGCCCTGGAGCGTTTCTACCATGCGCTGCGTGGCTTGCCGCGGGTCGAAGCCAAAGGTGGCGAGACTTACGTCGAGCGCTTCACCCTGGCAATGAACGACGACTTCGGTACGCCTGAAGCCTGCGCCGTGCTGTTCGACCTGGTGCGTGAGATCAATCGTCTACGCGAAAGTGATCCAGAGGCAGCGGCTGGCCTGGCCGGTCGTCTGCGTCAGCTGGGTGACCTGCTGGGTGTGCTGCAACTGGACGCCGACGACTTCCTGCGTGCCGGCGCCGAAGGCAAGGTCGATGCGGCTGAAGTCGAAGCCTTGATCCAGGCGCGCCTGCAGGCGCGTGCGGACAAGAACTGGGCAGAGTCGGATCGCATCCGTGACCAGATCACCGCCATGGGTGTGGTGCTGGAAGATAGCAAGGGTGCCACTACCTGGCGCTTGGCTGACTGACCAATCGCGGGGCAAGCCCGCTCCCACAGTGGGAGCGGGCTTGCCCCGCGATGGCCCTAACCGGCCACCCCGGTCCGGCAATGCAACACCAGTTTCGCCCCACCCAGCTCACTGGCCCCGACCTCCAGCGCAAAGCCATGCAGGTCGACAATCGCCGCAACCACCGACAGTCCTAGCCCGAACCCCGGGTGACGATGGCCTTCCTCGCTGCGATAAAAACGCTTCAACACCGCCTCACGCTCATCCTCGGGAATCCCGGGCCCGCTGTCCTCCACTGCAATTTTTACCACACCGTCTTTGCTGCTGGCGCCCATGCGCACCTGGCCGCCCGCAGGGGTGAACTTGATGGCATTGCCCAGCAGATTGGCCAGGGCTTCGAACAACAGCTCGCGGTCACCATTGAGCGGCGGCAGTTGTGCAGGCACATCAAGGCCCAGTCGAATATCGCCATCTTCAGCCAGCGGAAGGTAGAAATCGTGCATTTCCACCAGCAGGGCGCGTGGGTCGAGCTCGACAAACCCGGCCCGGCGTTGACGATCCTCCAGCTCGCTGATGCGTAGCAAGCCGCGAAAGCGCGCCATCAGCGTATCGGTTTCGCCAATCGCCTGTTGCAGCGCTTCAGCCTGCGGAGATTCGTCGCCAGCCTGCTGGCGGATCCGGTAGAGCTGGGCGCGCAAGCGGGTCAGCGGGGTGCGCAGGTCGTGGGCAATGTTGTCGCAGACACCCTTGACCTCATGCATCAGGCGCTCGATGCGGTCGAGCATGGCGTTGACGATGGCAGCGAGCATGTCCAGTTCATCGCGGCGCTGGGACAACGGCAGACGCTGGGTCAGGTCGCCGGAGACAATTTGTTCGGCGGTGGCCTGGATCGCGCGGATGCGCTTGAGCGGCCGGCGGCGCAACAAGTACCAGCCTGCGATGCCGGGGATGATGGTCAGCGACAGCCCCCAGAGCAGGGCGTGCAGAATGATGCGGGTAACCACGAACAGTGAGCCGTTGTCACGTACCAGCACCAGCCAGCGGCCATCACGGACCTTGATCGCCACGGCGTCGCAACTGTCGCGCGGCAGGTGCGGGTCTTCGGCGTCGAGGCAGCGGCTCAGTTCGTGGATCTTGCCGTCCAGGCCCAGCTCGGTTGGCAGCTGGCGGATCTGCCCGCCCAAGGGGTTGAACTGGGCGTCGAACAGGCCATAGGCATCGAAACTGCGCTCTTCGAAGGCCTGGCTGGCGATCAGTGCGTCGTCCAGCTGTTTACCGCTCATGTGCGCAAACAGGTGCTGGCGCTGCAGCAGCGAATGGCGGGTGAGTTTGTTCAGATAGCCCGAGACCTCGAAGTACAACACCCCCATGAGGATGCTGCTCCAGGCCACGAACAGAAAGCTGTACAGCGCCAGCAGGCGGCTGGTCGAAGAACTCCAGCCCTTAGACGGGTTCGGCAATGGCATAGCCCGAGCCCCGCACGGTCCGAATCAGCGGGGTCTGGCCAGCGGCATCGATCTTCTTGCGCAAGCGCCCGATGTGCACATCGATCAGGTTGGTGCCGGGGTCGAAGTGATAGCCCCAGACTTCCTCGAAGATCATCATCCGGGTGATCACCTGGCCGGCGTGGCGCATGAGGAACTCCAGCAACTTGTACTCGGTGGGCAGCAGGTTGAGGGTCTGCTCGCCGCGCCGCGCCTCGTGGCTGATCAGGTCCAGTTCCAGGTCGGCGACCTGCAGGCGGGTCTGCGCCATCGGCACGCTGTTGCGCCGCAGCAGCACTTCAACACGGGCGGCCATTTCGTCGGAGGCGAAAGGCTTGGTCAGGTAGTCGTCGCCACCGGCACGCAAGCCGCGCACCCGTTCGTCGACATCGGACAGGGCGCTGATCATCAGGATCGGCGTGGCGATTTTCAGGTTGCGCAGAGTGGTGACGATGGTCAGGCCGTCGAGCTCGGGGAGCATACGATCGAGGGTGATCAGGTCGTAACCGCCGGCAATGGCCTTGGCCAGGCCTTCGCGGCCGTTGTCGGCCCAATCCACTTCCAGGCCATGGCTGGAAAGCTCGGCGACGATCTCCTGAGCGGTCACGGCGTCGTCTTCGATAGTCAGTACGCGGGGCATGCTAATACCTGGGCGGCGAGTAGAGACTTGATTGTGCCAAAGAATAGGCGGTGCCCGGGTTAAAGAAAAATTCATCTGCGCTGTGTTCTTCCCTTCCTGTTGGGTGGCAGGGGTGATGAGGTGGCATGCGTGTGCCGAAGAATTAACCATTGGAGCAAGCCTACTCGATCCCCGGACGGATCCTACAGCTTCGGATTGAGTGTTCTTGCTAGATTGCTGTCTTTACCACTTTACAAGTGCTCATGAGCGTTTTTTTTGTGCTTGTAGATATTTTGGCTCCCCATTTGGCGTAGGGGAAACGACTGAAAAATTCGCAACTAGCTCAGGCTGTAGGTGAGATTATGAATAGTGCTTCCTCACAAAATTGTTCCGATATTTTTGAAAAATCGACGTCGATGCGCGAGTTTGGTGAAGTGTTTATTGAGGCGCTACCAAGACATCTGGACAGTTTGAAAATACCCGGACGCTTGATAGAGAGCGATTTTAGAGCTTCCCCTCTATCTGCTCAAGTGGAGCATATAGCTGAGCTCCAGCAGGTAATGCGCGAGGTGCTACATCATCCGATTACGCACGACGCCCAGTCCTGTGCTGAGAAGACGTTCAAGGTTTTCCTTGAAAGAGAGGCGGTTGATGTCGGTGTTTTGAAATTTTTCAATGGCTGGAATGAAACGCACAAAACAACCAGTCTCGTCTCTGCAAAGGTAATTATGCGGTTGTCAGCGGACGCACGCTTCATTCCAGCCGAAAAGCGAGAAAGTTATAATCGTGTCATGGCACATATGCATGAAGTTGCAAAAGATGACTTTGGTCTGGGGCATGAAGGGCATGATGGGATGTACGCCTATATGACGGCTGCATTTGATGCGTCAGGGTGGGAGGGGGATCGGTATGCGATTACTGAATGCTGTGAGTTTTCTAGATTTTTATACGGTGTAGGCGTTGCGAAGCATAAAGCTGCCATTACTTCCGTCGAACATAAAAGCTCAATAATGAACGCCATGATGGTGTCCATTGCATCTGAGTTATGGAATGGGCGTGAGTACAATTTCATCGCTCAATTCATCGAGAAAAAACTCATTTCCGTCAGGCCGTCACTGTGCAGTGATTTGAAAAGTCTGCGCGATGCAAAGGGCTATGTATTGGGGCATTCTGGTGAAGTAGAGAACAAACACGGAATGCATGCCTTCGCTGCGGCGCAAGCTTTTGGTCGCACCGTAGAGCTTGGGTTTGAAATGAGTCGGCTCAAAGAGGTGATGCTTGATTATAATACGCGTGTTGGGGCCGCCTTCCATTCTTTGCATGAGGCATTAGGTGAGTGACAAGTAGTTGCTGGCGAAATCGTCTGAATAGTTTGTGCTGGTCTGTGTTTTTTAGGTGTTCTGAGTTGCGCAATTTTTTTACTTTATTAGTGCCGGCTTCCAATGGCTAGCAATCTTTCGCTTAATTTAAAGGCGTGCCGTAAGGTAAGTATGCATGCCCTTGCTGGATCAAACATATGGATTATGAATACACGCTGGTTGCGCTGGGCTTCTTTGCATTTTGCGGTGGCTTAATAGATGCGGCAGTGGGTGGAGGAGGGCTGGTTCAAGTGCCTGCGCTCTTGCACGCTTTGCCGCAATATAGCTTGTCTACCGTTTTTGGAACTAACAAGCTGGCGGTTCTGGCAGGGAATCTTTCTTCTATTTTTAGCTACACAAAAAGAATAGAAATTGCATGGAGGCTTCTGCTGCCTACTCTGATTTCGGCCTTCTTGTTCGCATTGCTAGGCGCTTTTTCTATCTCGCTCGTTCCGAAAGCGCTTATGGAGCCCGTTGTTTTTGTGGTTTTGATTGTGATGGCGGTTTATACCTTTATAAAAAAGGATCTAGGGCGGGTTCATGCGGAAATACAGTGTGGAGCCAAAGAGGTGTTGTTGGGGGTGTTTTTTGGAGGGTTGATTGGTTTCTACGACGGAGTTTTTGGGCCAGGGAGTGGGAGCCTGTTGCTTTTTTTCTTTGTGAAAATTTTTGGCTTCGACTTCTTGAATGCATCGGCTTCGGCAAAGCTGGTTAATCTAGGGACATTTAGCGCGGCGTTGCTCTTTTTTATTCCGTCGGGAAATGTGCTGTGGGCGATCGGTGGAGTGGTAGCTATCTGTAATATCGCAGGCTCTGTCACAGGAGTCTTTTTGGCATTGCGATATGGTAGCGGTTTTATTCGGGTGTTCTTTTTGATCTTGCTGATATTTCTTATCGGTAGAATGGGCGTGTCCATGTTGATATGAAAAAGGGCATGCCATCTCTGGCATGCCCTTCGCTTATCGCTCGGTAGCGCTTTAGGCGACCTTGACGATCCAGCCCGCCGGGCCTTCGATGTCGCCGCTCTGGATGCCGGTCAGCTCGTCGTAGAGCTTGCGGGTCACCGGGCCGACTTCGGTCTCGCTGTGGAACACATGCAGCTCGCCGTTGTAGTGGATGCCACCGATCGGCGTAATGACAGCTGCGGTGCCGCAGGCACCTGCTTCTTTGAAGCGTTTCAGGTCATTGATCAGCACGTCGCCTTCGATCACCTTCAAGCCAAGACGCGATTCGGCCAGCTCCATCAGCGACAGACGGGTGATCCCCGGCAGCACGGAGGCGGATTTCGGGGTGACGAATTCGTTGTTGGCGGTGATGCCGAAGAAGTTGGCCGAACCGACTTCCTCGATCTTGGTGTGGGTCAGCGGATCAAGGTAGATGCAATCGGCAAAACCGGCTTGCTTGGCCTTGTAGCCCGGTTGCAGGCTGGCCGCGTAGTTGCCACCGACCTTGGCGGCACCGGTGCCCTGAGGCGCGGCACGGTCGTAATCGGAAATCAGGAACTTGTGCGGGGTCATGCCGCCTTTGAAGTACGAGCCGACCGGGATGGCGAAGATCGAGAAGATGAATTCCCGGCGCGGTGCGCACACCGATGTTGTCGCCTACGCCGATAACGAACGGACGCAGGTACAGTGCACCTTTGCCGTATGGCGGAATGAAGCGTTCGTTGGCCTTGACCACCTGTTTGCAGGCGTCGATGAACTGTTCGGTAGGCACCTGTGGCATCAGCAGGCGATCGCAGCTGCGCTGCATGCGCAGGGCGTTCTGGTCCGGGCGGAACAGGTTGATCGAGCCGTCCTTGCAGCGGTAGGCCTTCATGCCTTCGAAACATTGCTGGCCATAATGCAGCGCGGTCGAACCTTCGCTGATGTGCAGCACGTTGTCTTCGGTCAGGGTGCCCTTGTCCCACTCGCCATTACGGAAGTAGGACAGGTAGCGCTTGTCGGTCTTGATGTAGTCGAAGCCCAGCTTGTCCCAGTTAATGCTTTCGTTACTCATGGCACCCTCGAATCGGTTTGCATATGCCTGATCGCTCAGGCGTCTGTTATCGCGCACGCAGCCACGATAATACATCCCGTGCGGATCGGGAACGCCCAGTCATAGGATTGGACCATGGTCGCAGTGAAAATTTCAGCCCGCCAGCTCACGCAGCAGCACCAGGCGCGCGCCGAAGCCGATCAGCAAGGTGCCGAACAGGCGGTTTTGCAGCTTTTGTTTCCACGGGCTGGCGGCCAGCCAGCGGCCGATGCGATCACCGCTCAGGGCATAGAAACTGTCAAAAACCAGGCCAACGACCACCAGCACCGTACCGAGAATTGCGAACTGATGTCCGACCGGACCTGCCTCCTGGCTGATGAACTGTGGCAGCAGCACTGAACAGAACAGCAGCGCCTTGGGGTTGAGCAGGTTGGTCAGCAGGCCTTTCTTCAGCGCCGCAGACCAATGGCCGCAGCGGCGTGTGATATCAGTGCTCGCTGGCAATGGGGTGACTGGCGCGCACAGCAGCTGCCAGCCGAGCCATGCCAGGTACAGGCCGCCGGCGATGCTGAGCAGATCAAACGCCCAGGGGTGGCTGCGCAGCAGGGCGGCCAGGCCCAGGGCTGCCAGGCTGACATGCGCCGCGCGGGCCAGGGCCAGGCCCAGCGCGGTCATCAGTGCCTGACGTCGGCCTTCGCTGGCGCCGGTATTGAGCAGCAGGAACATGTCCGGCCCCGGCACCAGGTAAACCACCAGAAGGGCTGCGCAAAACAAGCTGTATTGAGTCATCGGACAATCCCCAGGCAAGCAACAGACTGGAGAAAATTCTAAGCCCGAAAGGGCTGGCAGGTGCTTGCGTTTGTTGCGCTGCTACGGGGCTGTATTGATATAAACTGCCAGGATCAGTAATGGAAAATACAGATCATGCCAAAAATCACCCTGGATGCTTTTGACCGCAAGATTCTCGATGCCCTGCAGCGCAACGCGCGCCTGAGTAATGTCGAATTGGCCGAACTGATCGGCCTGTCACCGTCACCCTGTCTGCGCCGGGTGCGGTTGCTGGAGGAGGCGGGGCTGATCAAGGGCTATGCGGCCCAGCTGGACCGTGACGAAGTGGGCCTGGGCCTGACGGTGTTTGTCGGGGTCAAGGTCGAGCGTCATCACGAGCCGGCGGCCCAGGCCTTTCAGCAGGCGGTACTGGCGTTACCGGAAGTCATTGCTGCGCACCTGGTGTCCGGCGAGTCGGATTTTCTGCTGCAGGTGGTGGTGCCGGACCTGCGCAGCTATGAGCGCTTTCTGATCGACACTTTGCTCAAGCTGCCGGGGGTGAGCGATATCCGCAGCAACTTTGCCATCCAGACGGTCAAGCCCCATGGGCCTTTGCCGCTGTCTCATCTGCAGGCTTGACGTGCTGTAAAGGCAGGCGCAGTATGAAGTCAAGACGATTTGCCTGCTGACCTCGATGCGTACCACGACTACCGCCTATAGCGGAGCGGGTACCAATGATTGACCTTTAGGCAGTAGGTAAAACAAGGCCCCGCCAGCAATGGACGGGGCCTTGTCTTTTCTGGGGGTTATGCACCGTGTTGCCAGCTCAGCCTTCGATCTGCTGACAGAAGCGCAGACGATTGCCGAACGGATCGGCGATCTCCATCTGCAGGCCCCAGCCGACCTGGATCGCTTCAGGACGGGAATAGCCGTAGCGCTTGTCTGTCAGCTCGTTCTGCAAGGCGACGATGTCCTCGACGCGGGCAAACACTGTCGAGCCGGGAGTGGCATCGCCATGATGTTCGCTCAGGTGCAGGATCAGCCCGTCGCGGCGCACCTGGGCATACAGGGGCAGTTCGGGCTCGAAACGGTGTTCCCAGTCCAGGGTGAAACCGAGAAAGTCCAGGTAGAACTCCTTGGCTTTTTCGACGCAGAAGATGCGCAGGACCGGGATGGCGGGGGCGAGCTGGATCGGTGATGGCATGGGCATTCCGCGCGGTGAGTGGGCCAGCCGGCAGTGTGACAGGCGCTCAAGTAGCCAGCAATTGCATGGCAAAGTTTTGCCACGGGCTATTGCCACCCTGTGGGAGCTGGCGAAGCCGGCGATCGACCGCGCAGCGGTCGCAAAAAACGGCTGCGGTCTGTTGTGGTCTGTACCGGCCCCTCGCCGGCTTCGCCAGCTCCCACAGAACGACCTGCGCTTTTTGCGCTCAGAACGTAGCCTTGACCTGCAAGCCCAGAACCAGCGCATTGTCGATCTGCTCACCGGAAAACGCCCCGGGTTCGATGATGTACTGCACGTCCGGGCGCAATGTCAGCCAGGGTGTGGCCTGGTAGCCGTAGCTGAGTTCGATCAGCTGTTCGGCGCTGTCCAGGTTCGGGAAGGCTTCGCCATTGGCCACGGCGGCGTCCTGCTGGACGTCGCGGCTGCGCGGGTTGGGTACGGCGCGCCCGTAACCCAAGGCAACGGTGTCGCGCGGTCGGCCTGCGAAGGGCTTGTACAGGACCATGCCGACGCCATACCAGGTGCTGAACGGCGATGCGGCGCTGCTTGCCGCCGAGTACTGGCCGAAGGCATGCAAGCTACGGCCCGTTGTGGCTTGCGAGTTCCATAGCGCCTGGTCGATCAGCAGGTAGTGACCCTCACGGCCGGCTACTTCGTTGTCGCTGCCGATGCGTTTGGCATCGGAACTGTCGTAGTAGTAGCCCAGTTTGTATTCCCCGGGCAGTTCACCCTGCAGTTTGTACACCAGCTCAACCGGCACTACGGTGCCGGTGCTGTGTTTGGGCCCCAGGTGCCAGGCGCGGCTGGGGTTACCGTTGCTCTCGGGGTCGACGTTGAAGGCGGCGACCCGCAGTTGCCAGGTCGAGGACAGGTCGTACTTCACCCGCACGCCGAGATGCGCGTTGGGGTAGTTGGTCCAGCCGCTGCCGCCCGACATGTTCAGCGGATGGCCGCAGAAACCGGCGTTCATGAAGTTGCAGAGGATGCCGCTGTCGAGGCCGCCGAGGTCGTTGCCCATGGCCATGTAGCCGAGCTTGAGGTTGAGTGCCGGGGTGAACAGGCTGCGCTCGTAGCTCAGTTCGGTCAGGCGGGTATAGAGGCCGCCGTAGTTTTCCTGGATTGGCAGACGGTTGCCGACCAGATCTTCCGAGGCACTGTTGCCGCGACGGTCGTTGACGGTCAGCTGGATCTTGTCGCCGTTTTCCAGGCCATACAGCTTGCCCAGATCGAACTGCACGCCAAGCTTGATGTTCTGCGAGTAGCGCGCTGAGCGGTGCAGGCCGCCAGCGGCGTTGTAGGCGGTCTCACCGCTGTAGTCGCCGGTGAACGTGACGCCTTGCTCGTTCAGTTGCTGACGCAGACCGCTCCAGTCGCCGGTAAGCGTGCTGCGGGTCAGAAGGTCTGAGTCATTCGCCAATGCGGGGAGGGTGGTGGTGCAGCACAGAGCGAGCAGCAGACCGGTGATCGGGCGGGGATGAAAAAAACGGAAAACGCGGGACATGCACAACCTATCTGACGGAAACGCGAGGGAAACAAAGGAAGGGGGCGCGGTGCCGGAGCACCGCGCCAATGCAGCGATGGCTGTTACGGCAGGGCGTAGGCCATGACGTAATCGCCACGATCAGTCGACTGGCGCGCGCCGCCAGCGGTGATGACGATGTACTGCTTGCCGGTTTTCGGCGACACATAGGTCATAGGGCCGCCCTGGCTGCCGACCGGCAGGCGGGCTTTCCAGACTTCCTCACCGTTGCCGCTATTGAAGGCGCGCAGGTAGAAGTCCTGGGTGCCGGCAATGAACACCAGGCCGCCCTGGGTCGACAGGGTGCCGCCGAGGGTTGGCAAACCGACCTTGATCGGCAGGTGCATGCGGATACCCAGCGGGCCGGTGTCTTCGACGGTGCCCACCGGCACCTGCCAGGCGACTTTTTGCGTCTTCATGTCGATGGCGGTCAGGGTGCCGAACGGTGGCGCCTGGCAGGGAATGCCGGCAACCGAGAGGAAGCGGTTCTTGTTCACCGCATACGGCGTGCCCTTGAGCGGCACGGCGCCCATGCCGGTGTTCAGCGCTTCACCGCCGGAGCTGGCCTGGCCACTGTTTTGCGATGGGATCATCTGGATCCACAGACCCAGGCGCATGTCGTTGACGAAGATAAAGCCATGCACCGGATCCGTGGAAATGCTGCCCCAGTTCATTCCACCCAGCGAGCCCGGGAAGCTCAGCGACAGATCCGTGCCGGGCGCCGTGTAGAGCCCGTCATAGCGCATTTTCTTGAAATCGATGCGGCACAGCAATTGGTCGAAGGGCGTGGCACCCCACATGTCCGACTCGGTCAGTTGTTGGGCGCCGATCTGCGGCATGCCCACCGATTTTGGCTGGGTCGGCGAGTAGGGCTCGTTGGGAATGTTGCCCGCTTTGACCGCGACTTCTTCGACCTGGGTCAGCGGTTTACCGGTGGCGCGGTCGAGGACGAAGATCTGCCCGGCCTTGGTGCCGATTACCAGTGCCGGAACAGACTGACCGTCGGCCTTGGTAAAGTCGATCAGGCTCGGCTGCATCGGCAGGTCGAAGTCCCAGAGGTCGTTGTGCACGGTCTGGTACACCCATTTCTCTTCACCGCTGCTGGCGTCCAGGGCCAACACTGAAGCGCCGTACTTGTGGTTCAGCTCAGTGCGCTCGACACCATAGATGTCGGTGGAAGAGCTGCCCATCGGCAGGAACAGGGTGTTCATCGCCGGATCATAGGACATCGGCGCCCAGCTGTTGGGGGTACTGCGCACGTAGGTGCTGTCGCCGCTCGGAGCGTTTCTGTCTTCGGGGTTGCCCGGGTCGAAGGCCCAGCGCATTTGCCCGCTGATAACGTCGAAACCGCGGATCACGCCGCCTGGCATATCGGTCTGGACGTTGTCGGCAATGCGCCCGCCGACGACCACGGTAGTGCCGGCCATCAGCGGTGCCGACGACAGTTGGTAGTAGCTGTCCGGGACGTTACCCAGGCCCGTCTTGAGATCGACCTGGCCGTTGTTGCCGAAGCCCTGGCAGAACTCACCGGTATCGGCGTCGACGGCGATCAGGCGGGCGTCGATGGTGTTGGTCAGCAGGCGGCGCTGGCAGTTGGCGCCGGCCGCTACGCTGGCGGCGATGATCGCCGAGGCGTTGGCCTGGGTCGGTTGTGCGATCGGCGCGCTGGCGTCGAAGTAGGCCATGCCGCGGCAACGCTGCCAGACCGCCGACTTGGCGTTGATTGCATTCTTCCACAGCTCTTTGCCGGTGTCGGCATCGAGGGCGATCAGGTTGTTGTGCGGGGTGCAGATGAACACCTTGTTGCCGATCTGCAACGGGGTCAGCTGGTCTTCGGCACCGTTGCCGTCGCTGAAGGCCACATCACCGGTGTGATAGGTCCAGGCCACCTTTAGCTGGTTGACGTTGTCGCGATTGATCTGGTCCAGCGCGGCGAAACGGCTACCGCCTTCGGTGTTGCCGTAGTGCGCCCAGTCTTTCTGAGCATTGGCCGGATCAACTGCGGTTACGCCAGGGCCATTGCCAGTGGGGGCAACGCTGGGGTGGGCGACGAACATGTTGCCAGCGGCAATGACCAGCGCTACGGCCAGCACGCCGGCCACACCATAGGCACTGCGGCCAGGGGTATTACCCGCAGCGCGGGCCAGCATCGGGTAGACCAGCGCCAGCGCCAGGCCGATGGCGCCGAACATGAACAGGCGCGAGAACAGCGGCCAGAACACCAGCCCGACATCCGCCAGCGCCCAGATCGCGGTGCCGACCAGGAACGCGGCGTACAGCCAGGCACCTGCCGGCTTGCGGCGCGCGACCAGCAGGCCGGAAATAGCCATCAGCAGACCGCCGATCAGGAAGTACCAGGAGCCACCCAGGCTGACCAGTTTCACGCCGCCAGCGGCCAGCGCCAGGCCGAGCAGGGCGATGATCAGCCCCAGGCCAACCAGGATGAATATTGAGGCGCCAGAGGTGCGCGGTGCGTGCTTCATACCGAAAAAACTCGAAGTGGGGGAGTGGCCGAATTATACCCTTAGCAAGCTAATTAACAAGTTAGTACATTTTAGACCATGGGATCATTGGCTGCTCTGTTGCTTTCAAGGCAGCGTCAGGGTTTCATGGTGGCCAATGCGCGGAATCGCGTAATGGCGTGCAACGAGACCCGATATGAAAACCCGTTTTGAGAGATGTGGTGTGCCTGTGCTCAGTATTCAGTGTGATGACAACCTTCATGGCGTCAACCTTCAGCCATCGGTGATAAACGCATGATCGAAGTGACCGAAGTTTCCATTGCCCAGCTGCGCGCGGCGCTCGAATCCGGCCAGACCACCGCGGTCGAGCTGGTTCAGGCCTATCTTGCCCGTATCGCTGCCTATGACGGTCCCGCTACGGCCACTGCACTTAATGCCGTGGTAGTGCGCAACCCCGAAGCACTCAAGGAGGCTGAGGCCTCTGATGCCCGCCGGGCCAGGGGCGAAACCCTCGGGCCGCTCGATGGCATCCCCTACACGGCCAAAGACAGCTACCTGGTCAAAGGCCTCACCGCTGCTTCCGGCAGCCCGGCGTTTGCCGACCTGGTCGCCTACCGCGATGCGTTCACCATCGAACGCCTGCGTGCTGCCGGCGCCATCTGCCTGGGCAAGACCAACATGCCGCCGATGGCCAATGGCGGCATGCAGCGTGGGGTGTATGGCCGGGCCGAGAGCCCGTACAACGCTCAATACCTCACCGCGCCGTTCGCCTCGGGCTCCTCCAATGGCGCAGGTACCGCCACGGCCGCGAGCTTCTCGGCATTCGGCCTGGCCGAAGAAACCTGGTCGAGCGGGCGTGGTCCTGCTTCGAACAACGGCCTGTGTGCTTACACCCCTTCGCGCGGGGTGATCTCGGTGCGCGGTAACTGGCCGCTGACGCCGACCATGGACGTGGTCGTGCCGTTTGCCCGGACCATGGCCGACTTGCTCGAAGTGCTCGACGTGGTGGTCGCCGAAGACCCCGACACCCGCGGCGATCTGTGGCGGATGCAACCCTGGGTGCCGATTCCGAGTGTCGGTTCGGTGCGTCCGGCTTCGTACCTGGAGCTGGCGGTCAACGACACGGCACTGGCAGGCAAGCGCCTGGGCATCCCGAAGATGTATATCAATGCCGATCCTGAGGCGGGCACCAGTGAAGCACCGGGTATCGGCGGTCCGACCGGTCAGCGTATCAACACCCGCCCGACGGTTATCGATCTCTGGGAACAGGCGCGTAAGGCCCTGGAAGCCGCAGGCGCGGAAGTGATCGAGGTGGATTTCCCGCTGGTTTCCAATTGCGAAGGCGATCGTCCAGGCGCGCCGACGGTGTTCAACCGTGGCCTGGTGTCCAAAGAGTTTCTCCACCATGAGTTGTGGGACCTGACCGCCTGGGCCTTCGATGATTTCCTCCAGGCCAACGGCGACCCGAAACTCAACCGTCTGGTCGATGTCGATGGTCCGAAGATCTTCCCTCACGACCCGGGCACGCTGCCAAACCGCGAAGGCGATCTTGCTGCAGGCATGGACGAGTACGTGCGCATGGCCGAGCGTGGCATCACCCCTTGGGATCAGATCAGCACTGTGCCTGACGGCCTGCGCGGGCTGGAGAAAACCCGCCGGATCGATCTGGAAGACTGGATGGATCGCCTCAAGCTCGATGCCGTGCTGTTTCCGACGGTCGCCGACGTTGCCCCGGCCAATTCCGATGTCGACCCGGTGTCGGCGGATATTGCCTGGAGCAACGGCGTCTGGGTGGCCAACGGCAACCTGGCGATTCGTCACCTGGGTGTGCCGACGGTCACCGTGCCGATGGGCGTGATGGCTGACATCGGCATGCCGGTCGGGCTGACCTTTGCCGGACGCGCCTATGACGATTCGTCGTTGCTGCGCCTGGCGTCGGCGTTCGAATCGACAGGGTCCAAGCGCCTGGTGCCGCCGCGCACGCCGCCATTGGTTGCTGGCAATTAAAGAGAGGGCGGGGTTGGCGCTATGCAGCGTCAATCCCGGTCTTGAATTGACCGTGCATTGTGCTTGGAAGTGTGCGCGTGGCTACGACAGAGATGTCGAGAGATGGGTTTGGATCAGAAGAAGAAAATGGCAGGGGCGGCTGGATTCGAACCAACGCATGGCAGGATCAAAACCTGCTGCCTTACCGCTTGGCGACGCCCCTGTAGCTGTTGCGACGAGTGTCTGGCACTCGTTTGAAGAGATAGCATTCGCTGCCGTTGCAGGAATGCGCGGAAATTTATCAACTTTTTTGCCGTCTGGGAAGAGCCAGAGCAAATAAATTGTTTTTAAAACAGCCGGTTACTGTTGTGCCCGGTCAGGCATCATAGTGTTTTATCCCATCCAGCAGGAAATCTTCCATGGCAAACCATGACATCACCTTCGTTCCCGACCCCGACCCGGAATCCATCTCCAGCGACGTAGCCGGTTTCGGCGGCATGCTGGTTTCCACCCAGATCCCGACCCGCGCCGATGGCAGCCTGGAGCTGGGCGATATCACCCTGCAGAGCGAATGTACCCTGCAAGCGCTGAAGGTTGCGCTGGAACGTGCTGGCAGCTCGATGGACCGGGTTCTGCACCTGACCATCTATCTCACCGACATGGCAGACCGCGCCGCCTTCAACGAGGTCTACCAGCGCTTCTTCGCCAAACCCTGGCCGGTGCGCGCCGCTGTCGGCGTGGCCTCGCTGGCGGTAGAAGGCATGCGTGTGGAAGTGACGGCGATGGCCGCCAAGGCCTAAAGCCGCCGCCGATCCTTGTAGGAGCGGGCCTTGCCCGCGATCGGCCGCGCAGCGGCCGTAATCCAGCCTGCTCGGTATCTGCATGCTGCACTGGCCTCATCGCCGGCTCCGCCAGCTCCCACAACGGCATGCAGCTCGGCAGCCAGCGGGTGCGAGTCACGCGTTTCGCGCTACAATGCGCGCCTTGACCGTGACAAGCCTGACTAAAAAAACATGTCCTTACCCAAGCATCACCTGGAACTGCTCAGCCCCGCCCGCGATGTGGCCATCGCCCGTGAGGCCATCCTGCATGGCGCCGACGCCGTGTACCTCGGTGGCCCAAGCTTCGGCGCCCGCCACAACGCCTGTAACGAGGTGAGCGATATCGCTCAGTTGGTGGAGTTCGCCCATCGTTACCACGCGCGGGTGTTCACCACCATCAACACCATCCTCCACGACAACGAGCTGGAACCGGCGCGCAAGCTGATCCACCAGCTGTACGATGCCGGTGTCGATGCGCTGATCGTCCAGGATCTGGGGGTGATGGAGCTGGATATTCCGCCGATCGAGCTGCACGCCAGCACCCAGACCGACATCCGCACCCTGGCGCGGGCGAAATTCCTCGATCAGGCCGGTTTCTCGCAACTGGTCCTCGCTCGCGAGCTGAACCTCAAGGAAATCCGCGCCATCGCCGACGAGACTGATGCGGCGATCGAGTTCTTCATTCACGGTGCGCTGTGTGTGGCCTTCTCCGGTCAGTGCAACATTTCCCACGCCCAGACCGGACGCAGCGCCAACCGCGGCGACTGCTCCCAGGCGTGCCGTCTGCCGTACACCTTGAAGGACGAAAAAGGCGGCGTGATCGCCTATGAAAAGCACCTGTTGTCGATGAAGGACAACAATCAGAGCGCCAACATCCGCGCCCTGGTCGAGGCCGGTGTGCGTTCGTTCAAGATCGAAGGCCGCTACAAGGACATGGGCTATGTGAAGAACATCACCGCCTATTACCGCCAGCGCCTGGACGACGTCCTCGAAGACCGCCCGGACCTGGCCCGCGCATCCAGCGGCCGCACCGCACACTTCTTCGTGCCTGATCCGGACAAGACTTTCCACCGCGGCAGCACCGACTACTTCGTCAGTGACCGCAAAATCGACATCGGCGCCTTCGACTCACCGACCTTCACCGGTTTAGAGGTGGGCGTGGTGGAGAAAGTCGGCAAGCGTGACATGCAAGTTGTCACCCATGAGCCGCTGTCCAACGGCGACGGCCTCAACGTGCTGGTCAAACGTGAAGTGGTGGGCTTTCGCGCCAACATCGCCGAGCCGAAGGGCGAGTTCGATGAAGATGGCGAAAAGCGCTACCGCTACCGCGTCGAGCCCAACGAAATGCCCAAGGGCATGTACCAGCTACGGCCCAACCATCCGCTAAGCCGCAACTTGGACCACAACTGGCAACAAGCCCTGCAGAAGACCTCCGCCGAGCGCCGCATTGGCCTGGCATGGGTTGCGCGTCTGCGTGAAGAGCGTCTGCAGTTGACCGCCACCAGCGAAGAGGGTGTCAGCGCCAGCGTTGTCCTCGACGGCCCGTTCGGTGTCGCCAACAAACCAGAACAGGCCCTGGAGCAACTGCACGACCTGCTCGGCCAACTGGGCACCACCGAGTACCACGCCACCGCCATCGAGCTGGATGCGCCACAGGCGTTTTTCATCCCCAACTCGCAGCTCAAGGCCTTGCGCCGCGAAGTGATCGAAGCGCTGACGGAGGCGCGTATCAAAGCGCACCCTCGCGGCGGGCGTAAAGCAGAAAGCAATCCGCCACCGGTGTACCCGGAATCGCACCTGTCGTTCCTGGCCAACGTCTACAACCAGAAGGCGCGCGACTTCTACCACCGTCACGGCGTCAAACTGATCGACGCGGCCTATGAGGCCCATGAAGAGAAGGGCGAAGTGCCGGTGATGATCACCAAGCACTGCCTGCGCTTCTCCTTCAACCTTTGCCCGAAACAGGCCAAGGGCGTCACCGGCGTACGTACCAAGGTTGCGCCGATGCAGCTGATTCACGGCGACGAGGTGCTGACCCTGAAGTTCGACTGCAAACCTTGCGAGATGCACGTTATCGGCAAGATGAAGGGGCACATCTTCGATCTGCCGCAGCCGGGCAGCCAGCAAGTGGTCGGCCATATCAGCCCCGAAGACCTGCTGAAAACCATCCCCCGCGCCCCGCACTGAGTGACTACGAGCGCGACGTTACGGCGTCGCGCTCGTCCTCAGCCGCGCAGCTCCATTCCCGCCTTGTCCAGCAGCCAGCTACGGAACGCCTCCAACGCTGGCAGCGCCTGATTGCGCGGCGGATACACCAGGTAGTAACTGCGTGCACTGGCAAAGGGCAGGGCAGGGCTGCTCAGCTCGCCGCTGGCCAGTTCGTCGCTGATCAGGATGCGTGGCACCAGGCCGATGCCGATGTCGGCGCGCACCGCCTGGATCAAATGCGAAGTCAATTCGAAACTCGGCCCCAGGCGCATGGCCTGGTGCGCCAGACCGTGGTGGGTGAACCATTCGCCCCAGGCATTGGCGTTGTTGGCGACGCTGAGCAGTACCTGCTGGCTGATGTCTTTCGGGCGCCAGCTGGGCCGGGTGGCCGCCAGGCTCGGTGACAGAATCAGCATCAGTTCTTCGGCGTGCAGGCGATGGCAGATCAGCCCCGGCAGTTCGCTGGTGGCGACCACGATGGCAGCGTCGATGCCACTGGTGGCGAAGTCCACCGGTTCGATCCGTGAATTGATATGCACCAGCACGTCCGGATGGCTGCGGTAGAACTCATGCAGGCGTGGTAACAACCATTTCGAACCGAAGGTCGGCAGGGTGGCCAGACGCAGGCTGCCGCCACCGGCCTGATGGGCGATGGCGTGCAGGGTGGCGCTGCGCACACGCCCCAGGGCCTCGCTGATTTCACGCTGGTACAAGCGTCCGACATCGGTGAGCTTGACCGTGCGGCCTTCGCGGCGGAACAACGTCACCCCCAACTGTTGCTCCAAAGCCTGGACCTGACGGCTGACGGCGCTCTGGGTCAGCGCCAGTTCCACCGCCGCGCGGGTATAGCTTTCATGGCGCGCCGCGGCTTCAAATGCCAGCAGCAAGGACATCGACGGGGTGAGATTGCGGTAATTCATTCGTAAAAGTCATCAAAGGCTGCGGGATTATCCGTTTGTGCCTGGCGCAAGGCTGCGGGATCATTGGCATCATCCACTACCTGGCGGTGTACTGACCATACCGTTTCAGCAAGTATTCTCGATTAGCCTGACATAAATGAGGCCATCCCCCGATGATCGCCCGACTGACCGGCACTGCACCGGCCACGCTGTACCCTGATTTTCTCGAAGCCCTGCGCGCTGCCGGTTTCCGCGGCCAGCTCAGTGCCGACTACGCTACGCGCACCGTGCTGGCGACCGACAACTCGATCTACCAGCGCCTGCCGCAGGCGGCGGTATTCCCCCAGGATGCCGAGGACGTTGCGCGCATTGCCGCGCTGATGGCCGAGCCGCGCTTCAATGCGGTCAAGCTGACCCCGCGCGGTGGCGGTACCGGTACCAACGGCCAGTCGCTGACCGACGGCATTGTTGTCGACCTGTCGCGGCACATGAATAGCATCCTCGAAATCAACGTCGAGGAGCGCTGGGTGCGGGTCCAGGCCGGTGTGGTCAAGGACCAGCTCAATGCCGCGCTCAAGCCGCACGGGTTGTTTTTCGCCCCGGAACTCTCCACCTCCAACCGCGCTACCGTCGGCGGCATGATCAACACCGATGCCAGTGGCCAGGGCAGCTGCACCTACGGTAAAACCCGTGATCACGTGCTGGAGCTGCACAGCGTGCTGCTCGGTGGCCAGCGCCTGCACACCCGGCCGCTGGACGACGCTGAACTGGAACAGGCCTGTGCCGAGCCTGGCCGCGCCGGCGAGGTGTACCGCACTGCCCGGCAGATCCAGGAAACCCAGGCCGAGCTGATCGAGCAGATTTTCCCCAAGCTCAACCGCTGCCTGACCGGTTACGACCTGGCGCACCTGCGCGACGAGCAGGGTCGCTTCAACCTCAACAGCGTCCTGTGCGGCGCCGAGGGCTCGCTGGGCTATGTGGTCGAAGCCAAGCTCAATGTGCTGCCGATCCCCAAGTACGCGGTACTGGTCAACGTCCGCTACACCAGCTTCATGGACGCCCTGCGCGACGCCAATGCACTGATGGCGCACAAGCCGCTGTCGATCGAGACCGTCGATTCCAAGGTGCTGATGCTGGCGATGAAAGACATCGTCTGGCACAGCGTCGCTGAGTACTTTCCCGCCGATGCCGAGCGTCCGACCCTGGGCATCAACCTGGTGGAATTCTGTGGTGATGATCCGGCCGAAGTGAATGCGCGGGTGCAGGCGTTTGTCGCCCACCTGCAGGCCGACCAGGGTGTCGAGCGCCTGGGTCACACCCTGGCCGAAGGCGCCGAGGCGGTGACGCGGGTCTACACCATGCGTAAACGCTCGGTGGGCCTGCTTGGCAACGTCGAGGGCGAAGTGCGTCCGCAGCCGTTCGTGGAAGATACGGCGGTGCCGCCGGAGCAACTGGCGGATTACATCGCCGAGTTCCGCGCCTTGCTCGACGGCTATGGCCTGGCCTACGGCATGTTCGGTCACGTCGATGCCGGTGTGCTCCATGTGCGCCCGGCGCTGGACATGAAAGACCCGGCCCAGGCGGCGTTGGTCAAGCCGATTTCCGATGCGGTGGCGGCGCTGACCCTGCGCTATGGCGGCCTGCTCTGGGGGGAGCACGGCAAGGGCCTGCGCTCGGAATACGTGCCGGAGTACTTCGGTGAACTGTACCCGTCGCTGCAAGCGCTCAAGGGTGCTTTCGATCCGCACAACCAGCTCAACCCCGGTAAAATCTGCACCCCGCCGGACAGTGCCCAGGGCCTGATCAAGGTCAACGAAGCGCCGCTGCGTGGCGACTTCGACCGGCAGATCGACGAGCGCGTGTGGCAAAGCTTCGGCAGCGCCGTGCACTGCAACGGCAACGGCGCCTGCTACAACTACGATCCCAACGACGCCATGTGCCCTTCGTGGAAAGCCACCCGCGAACGCCAGCACTCGCCCAAGGGCCGCGCCTCGCTGATCCGCGAGTGGTTGCGTTTGCAGGGCGCCGCCAACATCGATGTGCTGGCCACCGCCCAGGGCAAGCTGAACTGGCTCAAAGGCCTGCCGGCACGTCTGCGCAACAATCTTTCGCGTAGCAATGGCGAGGCGGACTTCTCCCATGAAGTCTACGATGCCATGGCCGGTTGCCTGGCCTGCAAATCCTGCGCAGGCCAGTGCCCGATCAAGGTCAACGTGCCGGAATTCCGCTCGCGCTTCCTGGAGCTGTACCACGGGCGCTACCAGCGGCCACTGCGTGACTATCTGATTGGCTCGCTGGAGTTCAGCATCCCTTACCTGGCCCATGCGCCTGGGCTGTACAACGCGGTGATGGGTTCGAAGTGGGTCAGCAACCTGCTGGAGCGGCATGTCGGCATGCTCGACAGCCCGCTGATCAGCCGTTACAACCTGCAGGCCACCCTGACCCGTTGCAACGTGCGCATGGCCAGCATCCCGGCCCTGCGCGAACTGACCCCGGCCCAGCGCGAACGCAGCATTGTCCTGGTCCAGGATGCCTTTACCCGCTATTTCGAAACGCCGGTGCTGGCAGCGTTCATTGATCTGGCTTACCGCCTCGGTCACCGCATCTACCTGGCGCCCTACAGCGCCAACGGCAAGCCGCTGCACGTCCAGGGTTTCCTCGGTGCCTTCAACAAGGCGGCCATCCGCAACGCGCGTCAGCTCAGTGCCCTGGCCGACTGCGGTGTGCCGCTGGTGGGCCTGGACCCGGCCATGACCCTGGTCTACCGCCAGGAGTACCAGAAGGTGCCGGGCCTGGGCGATTGCCCGAAAGTGTTGCTGCCACAGGAGTGGCTGATGGATGTGCTGCCCGAGCAGCCGACCCGGGCAACCACCACCTACCGCCTGATGGCGCACTGCACCGAGAAGACCAACGTCCCGGCCAGTACCCGCCAGTGGGAGCAGGTGTTCGCCCGCTTGGGCCTGAAGCTGTCCACCGAGGCCACCGGCTGCTGCGGCATGTCTGGCACCTACGGCCACGAAGCGCGCAACCAGGAAACCTCGAAGGTCATCTTCGAGCAATCCTGGGCGGGCAAACTGGACAAGGAGGGTGAAGCGCTGGCCACCGGATACTCATGCCGTAGTCAGGTCAAGCGCCAGGCGGATCGCACCTTGCGCCATCCGCTGGAGGTGCTGTTGCAGCAGCTCAGCCGCTGAAACAGCGGGGCCTCAAGCAGATTGGCGGAGCGGTCAAGGGTAAAAGAGCACCAGCCCGAACACTGCGAATACCACCAGATGCATGAGGCCCTGGATCGGTGAGGTTTTCTGGCTGTTGAAGCTCAGCATGGTCAGCACCACGGTGACGACGAAGAGCAGGATTTCGGTATTGGAAATTCCCATCACCACCTGCTTGTTGGTGACCATGCCGATCACCAGCACAGCCGGCACCGTGAGGCCGACGGTCGAAACGAATGCCCCCAGGCACAGGTTGATCGCGCGTTGCATTTCGTTGTTGATCGCCGCCTTGACCGCGGTAATCGACTCGGGGGTGAAGACAATGATCGCAATCAGCACACCGCCCACCGCGGTCGGTGCGCCGACTGCCTCGATGCCGTAGTCGGTCACCACCGCCAGGTAATGCGCCAGCAATACGATCGGCAGTATCAAACCGAGCAGCACCAGTGAACGTACCAGGATCTCTTTGCTATCGAGCGGCGTCTGCTCGCTGCTGGCGGGTGCATCGCTACGCGCTTCAGGCTGGGCGATGCTCATCTGGCCGGCTGGCGGCTGCATGAAGAAGCGTCGGTGGCTGCGCATCTGCATCCACAGGAACGCTGCGTACAGCACAAGGGTCAGCGCAGAGATGCCAACCGCCTGGGTGATGCTGAACTCGCCCGTGCTGGAGGTGTAGTTGGGGAGTATCAAGGCAACTGCGGTGAGCAGCACGATCATCGAAATGTACGCGTTGGCACCCTGGATATTGAACGCCTGCTCGCCATTGCGCACAGCGCCGGCGATCAGGCAGATACCGATGACCAGGTTCATGATGATCATCATCACGGCAAATATCGAGTCTCTGCCAATGGTCGGGAAATCACCTGGTCCCAGCAGGACCGAGGCGATAAGTATCACTTCGATCGACACGATCGACAGCGTCAGAATCAGTGTGCCGTAGGGTTCGCCAAGCTGTTGCGCCAGGTGGTCGGCTTCGTGCACCACACCGAAAGACGCCATCAGGATGGTAAAGAACAGCAGCAGAAACACCCAGGTCGAGGTCAATGAGTTCAAGGTGCTGCCAAGCAGCTCTGCGCCTACCAGCATGAACAGGCCTACCACCAGCCAGGCGCCGGCAAGCCTCATCCAGGTCGAAAGGGCAATTAGTGGAGGTTTTTTGATAGCGTCGCTCAACAGGACGTCTTGGCTTGGTGCGGTGTTCATGTTGTCAGTCTCCCCGTGAACACGATGGATGTTTTTCGTCTACGGCGTTCACCTGGCGCTTTTTCGCAACGCCGCCATTGAGGGCGCCCATCGAGCCTTCATAGACCAGCCCGAGCAACAGGATGGCGGCGAAGATAAAGGCCCCGATGAACCCGGCCCAGCCGGTTTCCCTGACCGACACGGCGTAGGCAAACAGGAACAGTGCCTCGGCCTCGAAGATCACGAAGAGAATCGCAACCAGATAGAATTTTGCCGATAGCCGTAGGCGGGCATCACCCACGGGCAGCATGCCCGACTCGAAAGGTTGGTTCTTGCTCCGCCCCCAGGCCTTGCCGCCGAGAAATCTGGAGACTCCCAGCATCAGCAGGCAAAGGGTGACAACGCCGAGCAGAAAGACGCCGAACGCCCAGTTGTGCGAGATAGTGGCTGCAGTGTCTGTCATTGTTCAGTCCCGGTATGAATTTCCAGAGGGGAACTGGCTAACCACAGGCGCACGGCGCTGACGGGCAGTGTTGAATACGCTGCGCGCGCGAAAAGAGAAGGGGGAGAGATGGAGGGTGCTGATAAATCGGTCACAGCCTGCTTCCTTGGAAGTGCAGGGCCGTCCCCGATCGGTATTCGAGCCTGAGGTCGTCCTCAGGTGAGCGTGTCATGTAGCGGGTGAGACTGTACTGATTTTTGCCGCCGATGCCAACGCTCGTGTCCGTTTACCTTCAGTCGCGCCGCTCGGCCACCAGCAGCAGCGACTGCGGCACAAGGCTTTGCGGGTGTTGCGGCTCCTGCAGGCCGACCAGGCGAAAACCGGCCATGTCCAGCGCATTGAACCAACTGGACAAGGTGCGCATGTACCACGGCATGGGTTGCCATTGTCCCTGGAAGTCGGCAAAGGTCTCCACGCGCCAACCATCCTGATAGTCGCCCGCCGCCGCAGTCCAGGGGTGAAGGGTCTGGATCAGCAACGCACCGCCAGGGACGAGCAGGGCGTTCATCGCCGCGAGCAGCGGGATGATGTCCTGGTGCAGCAGGGCGAAGTTGGCGCAGATCAGGTCGTAATCGCTACCGATGTTTACCTGGGCCTCCACCAACGCGTCGTAGTTGGCTTGATGCACCGGCGAACTGCCTGCTGCCCGCGCTGCTTCGACCAGGGTTGCGTCGCCATCCACCCCGACCGCCTTGATGCCCCGTTCGGCCAGGGCACGCAGCAGCCAGCCCTCACCACAGCCGAGGTCGAGCACATGTTCGGGCTGGCGGCCCAGCACGGCCAGGAGGATGGCCTGGTCGGTGACTTTCAGGCGGCTTTCGATGGCGCCGCTACGGATCGCTTCGATCCAGGCGCGGGCGTTGTGGTGCCAGCTTTGCAGGAGGGTGGATTCGTGGCTGCTCATTTGCGTGTCCGCGGTTGGGGGCTGCAGAGAAGGATAGGGCATGCAGGCACTGCGCGGTGTTCGGCTCGCGCCGGCTGGTAGCTGCCTATACTTATGAATGGCCGGATGACAGGTCGGAGCAACGCTGTATCTGACAGGTGGTGTATGAACCACATCATTGCGGGTTTCAACCGCTGCTTGCTCACCATTGTGCTGGCCTGGACATGCCTGGCAACGGCCCAGACCGTACCGGACCTGCCCAGTGTCGAACTCACCCCGGCCGAAGAAGCCGAAGTGCAAAGCCTGGTGTTGCCGGTGCCAGCGAGTCGGACCAAAGATTTTGATGACATGCGCGAGCGGCGCCTGATACGCATTCTGGTGCCCTACAGCCGGACTTTTTTCGAGATCAGCCGTGGCCGTGAACAGGGTATCAGTTACGAGTTCGGCAAGGCCCTGCAGGCCTGGCTCGACAAGGCCTACCCGGACAAGAACAAGTCACTGAAATGGCGGGTGATGTTCATCCCGGTCACGCGCAGCGAGCTGATGCCCAAGCTGATCGAGGGTGTCGGTGACATTGCCGCCGGTGGGCTGACGGTCACCGAGGGGCGTTTGAAAACTGTCGACTTTGCCGACCCCTTTGCCACGGGCATACACGAAGCGCTGATCACCGCGCCTGGCAGCAAGGCGTTTACCAAGCTTGAGGACCTCAGCGGTGAAGAGGTTACGGTGCGCAAGTCCAGCAGTTACTACGAGCATTTGCTGGCGCTCAACGAATCGTTCAAGCAAAAGGGACTGCCGCCGGTCGATGTAAAACAGGCTGACGAAAACCTGCAAACCGAAGACCTGCTGGAAATGGTCAATGCCGGTTTGCTCAAGGCTACCGTGGTCGACCGCTATATCGCCAAAGCCTGGAGTCCGCTGTACACCGATATGAACATCCATGACGAGTTTTACCTTCATTCCAATGCTGCGTTCGCCTGGGCTGTTCGCAAGAACAATCCGCTGCTCAAACAGACCCTGGCCGGTTTTGTCAAAACCCACAAAGTCGGCAGCGCATTCGGCAATACCTTGAGGAACAAGTACGTCAATAACAGCAAGCGCGTACTCACGCGACCTCAGAAGAGGAGATGAAGAAGTTCAAGGAACTGGTGGTTATTTTTGAAAAACATGCGGACAAGTACGGGTTCGACCACCTGATGCTGATGGCCCAGGGCTTTCAGGAATCGCAACTCGACCAAGCGGCCCGCAGCCATCGCGGCGCGGTGGGGGTGATGCAACTGTTGCCTACCACCGCCGCCGACCCGACCGTCGGCATTGAAGGCATCGACAAAAGTGCTGACCGCAACATCGAAGCGGGTACCAAGTACATGCGCCTGCTGGCTGACAAATACCTGAACGATCCGGCCTTGAGTCCGACCGACAAGACCCTGATGACCTTTGCTGCGTATAACGCCGGCCCCGGCAACTTGCGCAAATTTCGCGCCCTGGCGCAGAAGTCCGGGCTGAACCAGAACATCTGGTTTGAAAACGTCGAATATGCCACGGCGCAAATAGTCGGACGCGAAACCGTGGATTATGTCGGCAATATTTATAAGTACTACGTGGCTTACAAGCTTGTGGAAGAGAAGAACAAGGCTGCTGCCAGCAAAGCGGCTCCTTGATGGGTAGCTGCTATCTGCACCAGCGTCCTATCATTTTTACCAGCTAGCCACGGCCGTATCGCGCGTTTATAAGTGGCTGACCGCTAGTGATGGATCGACCCCATGCGTGCACAGATGCACCACCACACCCCCACGCTCACCGTCCTCGAGGGTCGTGGCCTGGTTGTGCGGCAGGTGACCTATCATCGGACTGAACCCACAACACCCGCCCAGGCGCGCATCAGTGCCTCGGGCTACGACCTGTTTGGCCGTGCCATTGCCAGCTGGGATCCGCGCCTGTTTGCCCAGGCGCGCGAGCCCAACCAGAGCACAGTGTTCAGCCTCTGCGGCACATCGCTGCACAGCCACAGTGCCGATGCCGGTTGGCGCCTGAGCCTGTGCGGTGTGGGCGGGCAAACGCTGGAAAACTGGGACAGTCGTGACAGTCATTGGCACACCGCTTACGACGCCTTGCTGCGGCCTGTACTGCGGCGAGAACAGACCCTCGGGCAGGTTTCACGCATTGCCGAGCGCTTCAGCTATGCCGGGATGTCAGCCGAAGAGGCCAGGCACAATCGTTGTGGCCGTTTGATCCGTCAGGATGACAGCGCGGGTAGCCAGCGTCTGAACGATTATGACCTGAGCGGCCAGGTACTAAGCGAGACGCGACGCTTCCTGGCTAGCCTGGAGCTGCCCGACTGGCCCGACACCCTAGCTGAGCGTGACACGCTGCTCGAACCCGGCCCCGGCGCCACCAGCCTGTTCCGCACCGGCCCCAGCGGTGACGTGCTGGAGCAAACCGACGCCCAGGGCAATCGACGCACCCTGCACCACAACGTTGCCGGCGACTTGCGCGAACTGCAGCTCTCGCTCGACGGCGGCCAACCACAAAGTGTGCTGTCGGCCATACGCTACAACGCTTTCGCTCAGGTTGAAGCGCAGACCGCTGGCAATGGCGTCATCAGCCAGGCCGACTACGATCCGGCCGATGGCCGCCTGCAGCGCTTGTGTGCCTCGCGTAGCGGGCGTACGCGGCTGCAGGACCTGGTCTATGCCTACGACCCGGTCGGTAACGTGCTCAGCATCGAAGACCTGAGCCAGCCTGTCCGTTATTTTGCCAATCAGCGGGTTGAAGCAATCAGCGAATACTATTACGACTCGCTCTACCAGCTGATCGAAGCCAGTGGCCGTGAAGCGCTGGGCGCCACCATCGGCCCGGGCTTGCCGGGATTGAGCCTGACGCCTGGTGATACCAGCCAGTTGCTCAACTACCGGCAGTATTATCAATACGATGCCGGCGGCAATCTGCAGGAGTTGCGTCATGTCGGTCGCCAGTCCTACACCCGGCGCATGCTGGTGAGCGAGACCAGCAATCGCGCTTTGCCTTGGCCGGACGGCACTGCCGCACCAGACCCGGACCACGGCTTCGACGCCAACGGCAATCTGCAAGCCCTGCAACCCGGACAAGTGCTGCGTTGGGATGCCCTGAATCAACTGCACAGCAGCCGCCAGGTGGCCCGTGCGCAAGCCCGCGATGATCTGGAGCAGTACGTCTACGACGCGGGCGGCCAGCGCGTGCGCAAGGTAACCAGCCGCCAGGCTCGCGTGCTGACGCAGCGTAGCGAAGTGCGCTACCTGCCGGGCCTGGAAATTCGCACCGACAGCGCCACGGGCGAGCGCCTGGCCGTGCTGACCGTGCAAGCTGGCCGCTGCAGCCTGCGCTGCCTGCACTGGCACGAGGGTAAACCGCAAGGCATCGCCAATGATCAGCTGCGCTACAGCCTCGACGATCATCTGGGCTCGAGCACGTTGGAGCTGGATGCCGAGGCCAGCATTCTCAGCCACGAGGGCTATTACCCCTACGGCGGCACGGCCTGGTGGGCGGCACGCTCGACGCTGGAGGCGCAGTACAAGACCGTTCGTTATTCGGGTAAGGAACGCGATGCCAGTGGTTTGTACTACTACGGGTTTCGTTATTACGCGCCGTGGTTGCAGCGCTGGATCAACCCGGATCCGGCGGGGGATGTGGATGGGTTGAATAGGTATCGGATGGTTGTAAGCAATCCTGTTACCCATTTTGATGTTGACGGCCTAATGCCGGATCAGATTGAGCAATGGGTATCTCATCATGGTATGACGCTTTCCGCTCGTGGGCTCGCTGATTTTAATTTACAAGAGCGACGTTTGGTGACAACCGCACTTCGCGATGCCCAAATAATATTGTGGGAGGCAATAGCAGAATTCGACGAGCTGTCAGGCGTGGGACCAGTGAGTCCAGATCCATTGCAAACTGTTTTCGGTACCGATTACTCATGGCGGAGTTACGAAATTCGTCAGGCGTGGGACTCCATAGGAAATTACATTAAGCAATACGACACAGTTGCTGGAGGTAAATTATTCCTGAGGGGCGCGGGGGACGATAAGCTCATGGGTATGGTGGTTGGGCGGGCCGCCCCAAGATATCCAGGAGATTTATCTGCGCAAGATGGACATATTACCATAGGTGATAATTTTTTTCGCCAGCACACCAATGGTCGTGTTGAGCGGGCCTTTACTATTATTCATGAAGTTTCCCATCATAGAGTTATCAATAACTTTTCTGGAGATCCGGCACCTGGAACGAAAGACTATTTTTATTTACGCTCAGGGATAACCAGTGCGCATTCTTCTCGAATTGTCGATGGAGAGGGCACGGGGACAGGAGCTTTGTTAGTCAGCGATCTTGAACCTCAGGGGCACTATGCTTTTGTTTCGGCAGTGGCAGGTTGGGCCCAAGATAAGGATGGTGTTGTAATAAGCAACCTTGACCAAGCGGTCTACTACTTCAATAAAACGGGCTCTTTGCGTACCCAGGTGGCACTTGATAACGCCGATTCGCTAGCGTATGGATCGCTGTTGCTCTACGACGCTCGGATGTCGCGCCCAAGGAACTCAAGCGCACAGGTCAGCGGCGAAGCACGTCGCCACTAATACCAGCTCTAAATTTCGCACTTCGGCCATCAGCTTTTGAGCATCAACCCATGCAGCACCCCAAACCTCAAGCCAGGCTCGGACGGCATCATTTCGGTGATGCCAAACGCCTTGAACGCCGCCAGCATGATCGCCAGACCACCCGGCAACGCGCTTTGGCGATGAGGCTGCAAGCCACCCAGACGGGTGCAGTTAACGTGACCGGCCTCCAACAGCAGCACCGACAGGCGCAACAGACCACGGTAGGTGATGCCACCTTCGCCACAGTCGTTCAGGGCATTGGCCCTGAGCACTTTGGCCAGCATTCGCGCAGTACCTGAAGAGCCGATGGCCTGCTGCCAACCCAGGTGGCGATAGCGTCGGGCGACTTTTTCGAACTGCAAGGTGGCGGTGCGCTCGGCGTCCAGCAGGGCCTGGGCACGAACCACGCCGCCAGGGAAATAGCGCGTACTCCAGATGCCACTGCCGATATTCAGGCTCTCGGTCAGCAGTGCCTGTTGACCGCGGCCCAGAATCAATTCAGTGGAGCCGCCGCCGATGTCCACCACCAGGCGTCGGGTATCGGCAGCAGGGATGCGATGGCTGACACCGGCATACACCAGCTGGGCTTCTTCCTGGCCGGAGATGACGTCGATGGGAAAACCCAGGTGGCGCTGGGCATCGCTGAGGAAAAGTCTGGCATTGGCGGCTTCACGCACAGCGCTGGTGGCCACTGCGCGTACGCGTCCAGGCTCGAAGCCGCGCAGCTTTTTGCCAAAGCGGGCGAGCGCTTGCCAACCGCGGTCCAGCGCCAGTTCGTCCAGGGCGCCATCGTGCAGACCTTCGGCCAGGCGAACCGGCTCGCGCAAGGATTTCACTTCTTCGATAACCCACTGGCGGTTCCGTTTGACCGGCTGGCCGATCATCATGCGAAACGCATTGGACCCCAGGTCAATCGCCGCAAACAGGGAGGTATCGCTTTTCATCGAGTGTTCCTTGCAGGTTCATCAGGCAACGCTCAAAAGCGTTTGCGATGATCTTGCCACTCGATCGATGACGCGAAGATGACAGCCAGTACCCGCACCTACGGCTTTTTTACAACGGCGAAATCGTCCCTAACGCGCCAATCCCAATAGCCAGCACCAGAAAACCAACGACGAAAAGCGCAAGCTTGCCCATATGAACTCCGAATTGAACAGGAAAGAGGCAACAGGCGCTGCAGATAACCCAGCCACCTGATCAGACACGCTGTGAAAGGTGCCTGTTAGGGGCCTCATTGTCCGAGTGTCAGGGTTTTCATTACAGATGCAGATGAAGCAGAAAAATACGGATCAGAATAAAAACGCCCCGACCTGAACATCCGGGCCGGGGCGTTTTTTGTGGCTGTATCAGGCTGCGGCGTTGCTCTTACGCCAGGTCAAAACGGTCCAGGTTCATCACTTTGCTCCAGGCAGCAATGAAGTCCCTGACGAACTTGTCCTTGCCATCGTTGCTGGCATACACCTCAGCCAGCGCACGCAGTTGCGCATGCGAGCCGAATACCAGATCGACACGGCTACCGGTCCACTTCAGCTCGCCGGTTTTGCGGTCGCGGGCTTCATAGCTGTCGTTGGCGCTGGAGGCCGGCTTCCATTCCACGCTCATGTCCAGCAGGTTCTGGAAGAAGTCATTGGTCAACTGCTCAGGCCGCTGGGTGAACACGCCCTGGGTGTTGCTGCCGACATTGTTGCCCAGCACCCGCAGGCCGCCGATCAACACGGTCATCTCCGGCGCGCTGAGGTTCAGCAGTTGCGCCTTATCGACCAGCAGCGCCTCGGGTTTGGCTTTGGCTCCTGCCTTGACGTAGTTACGGAAGCCATCGGCAACCGGTTCCAGCAAGCCGAAGGACTCGACATCAGTCTGCGCCTGGGAGGCGTCGGTGCGGCCGGGGGAGAAGGGCACCGTCACGCTGTGCCCCGCATTTTTCGCCGCTTGCTCGACACCGGCGTTACCGGCCAGAACGATCAGGTCGGCGAGGGAGATTTTCTTGCCGCCGCCCTGAGCGTTGAAGTCGTTCTGGATGCTTTGCAGCTTGCCCAGCACTGCGGCCAGTTGTGCTGGCTGATTGGCCTCCCAGTCTTTTTGCGGCGCCAGACGCAGGCGCCCACCGTTGGCACCTCCGCGTTTGTCTGATCCGCGGAATGACGAGGCCGCGGCCCAGGCAGTAGACACCAGCTGCGACACTGACAGGCCCGAGGCCAGCACTTTGGCTTTGAGCGCGGCGACGTCGGCGTCGTTGACCAGGGCATGGTCGACAGCCGGGATCGGGTCTTGCCAGAGCAGTTCTTCACCGGGCATTTCCGGGCCGAGGTAGCGTGACAGCGGGCCCATGTCGCGATGAATGAGTTTGTACCAGGCGCGGGCGAAGGCGTCGGCCAGTTGCGCGGGGTTTTCCTTGAAGCGACGGGCGATCGGCTCGTAGATCGGGTCGAAGCGCAGTGCCAGATCCGAGGTCAGCATCCGCGGTTCCTGCTTTTTCGCCGGGTCGAAAGCGTGGGGGATGCGGTCTGCACCAGCACCGCCTTTGGGCCGCCACTGGTGGGCGCCGGCCGGGCTTTTGGTCAGCTCCCAGTCGAAGCCGAAGAGGTTTTCCAGGTACTCGTTGCTCCATTTCGTGGGGGTCGAAGTCCAGGTCACTTCCAGGCCGCTGGTGATGGCGTCGGCGCCTTTTCCGCTGCCGAATTTGTTGCGCCAGCCCAGACCCTGTTCCTCAAGGCCGGCGGCCTCGGGTTCAGGGCCGACGTTGTCGGCCGGGCCGGCACCGTGGGTCTTGCCGAAGGCGTGACCGCCGGCGATCAGCGCCACGGTTTCTTCATCGTTCATAGCCATGCGGCCGAAGGTGTCGCGGATGTCCTTGGCGGAGGCGACCGGGTCGGGATTGCCTTCAGGGCCTTCGGGGTTTACGTAGATCAGCCCCATCTGCACCGCGGCCAGCGGGTTATCGAGGTTGCGCTCGGTTGGCGGCAGGTTGCGGCCTTGTTCTTCGCCATGCTTGGAAGGTTCAGCCACCAGCGGCACGTCGCCTGGCGGTTGCGCTTTGCCATAGCGGATATCGCCCCCCAGCCAGACGGTCTCTGCACCCCAGTTCACCGCTTCATCCGGTTCCCAGACATCGGCGCGGCCGCCGGAGAAGCCGAAGGTCTTGAAGCCCATGGATTCCAGGGCGACGTTGCCGGTCAGCACGATCAGGTCGGCCCAGGAAATGTTCTTGCCGTACTTCTGTTTGATCGGCCAGAGCAGGCGCCGGGCCTTGTCCAGGCTGACGTTGTCGGGCCAGCTGTTGAGCGGGGCGAAGCGCTGCTGGCCGGAGCCGGCGCCACCACGGCCATCACCGATGCGATAGGTGCCGGCGCTGTGCCAGGCCATGCGGATGAACAACGGGCCATAGTGACCGAAGTCGGCGGGCCACCAGTCCTGGGAGTCGGTCATCAGTGCCCGCAGGTCTTGCTTGAGGGCGGCAAAGTCCAGGCTCTTGTAGGCCTTGGCGTAATCGAAATCCTCGTCCATCGGGTCGGAGAGGCACGAGTGCTGGTGCAGGATTTTCAGGTTCAGCTGGTCGGGCCACCAATCGCGGTTGCTGGTGCCGCCGCCAGCGGCAGGATTGAACGGGCATTTTGACTCGTTTGACATGACTGTTTCACCTCTGGATGGACTCACCCCACAATCCGACCCGTTCTATCAACCGAGTAGAGATGAGTGAAATCAATGACATAGGTTCAAGGCCAGCGGTTCGATCAACGAATCGGTGATGGCCATCACGGACAGTTCAGCGTAGCGGCAATCTCGTTATCGGAAAGATGAATCACTGCGGGAAGGGCAGCTGTAGCCGCTTTGTTACCGCCTTCCCAGAAGCCATCCGGCCGGATCAGTGCAGCGATAAATATAGGCTAGACCTGCCGAAGAGCGAGGGCTAATAGCGGGAGTATTGGGGGTTGATAGAGTGACTCTCTCAGCTGGCCGGTGGGAGCGGGCTTGCCCCGCGATGCGAGGTGACTGACAAACCGCAATCGCGGGGCAAGCCCGCTCCTACCGTCAAGCCGTTGCCTCAAACGCGTCGTGGTATTTGACCACGCCAGTTGGTGCGACATCCCCGAATGACAATGCCTGGAAGTACTCAGGGGGGACGCCGGGCAGCTCAAGGTCGGGGTGCGTCTTGAAGCCGAAGCGTCCGTAGTAGCCTGGGTCGCCGAGCAGCACGCAGCCGGCACCGCCAAGACGTTGCAACTGCGCCAGCGCGGCGTTCATCAATGACGAGCCAATGCCTTGACCCTGGCGCTCAGGGTGCACCGAAATAGGCCCCAGGCCGTACCAGCCGGTTGCCCCCGATGACACCGTAACGGGCGACAGGGCAACGTGACCGATGATTTCGCCGTCTTCCACTGCCACCAATGAGACGCTCATCTGATTGGCCTTGCGAAGGGCATTGACGATGAAATGCTCGGTGTGGCTTGAGTGCTCCTGATTCTTGAATGCGGCCTCGGTCAGGCGTGCAATGCTGTCGATGTCTGCAGGTTGTTCATTGCGAAGGGTGATGTTCATGTTGATCCTGGCTTTGGTGTCCCGGTTGATGGCCTTGCGCAGCACTTGGTAAAGAGCATCAGGTTGTACTACGAGGCAGTGAACGACAAGGCGGCTGTTACCTTGCGTTAACTCGGCAAACAACCGCCACTGTCCGCTGCCAGGCCCTGTAACATGCATCACCTTCCCACCACGCACGAGTCTGAAAAATGGATGCTCACTCGATACTTGCTTATGTGCTGGTTGCCGCGATTGCTATCGCCAGTCCAGGTCCTGCCACGTTGATGGCGATCAACAACAGCCTGGCCTATGGTCCGCGTTCTGCGCTGTGGTCTTCGTTGGGCAATGCGTGCGGACTGTTCTGCCTGTCGGCAGCGGCAATGCTGGGCCTGGGTGCTTTGCTCGCCAGTTCCGAGTGGATGTTCAACGTGGTGAAAATTGCCGGGGCCGGCTACCTGTTCTATCTGGGGGCCAAGCAGTTGTTCAAGAGGACGCCGATGCTTGCGGCCGATGTTCCGGGCAATCAGAAAGTCAGCAAACCATCGCGTCTGAAGCTGTTCAAATCGGCTTTCCTGACCGCAGCTACCAATCCCAAGGCGACGATGTTCTTCTCGGCACTGTTCCCACAGTTCATTGACCAAAGCGCCGCATTGCTGCCGCAGTTTCTGCTGCTCACGTCGATCTTCATGGGCTTGTCGCTGACGTCCCTGACGCTGTACGCAGGCCTGGCTTCCCGGGCCAAAGGCGTACTGACTCGGCCGCGCTTTTCGCTGTGGGTGAGCAGGGCGGTAGGCTCGACGTTCATCTTCTTCGGGGCCGCCATTCTTACCATGCGCAGGCAAGGTGCGTAGTCGGGTTATCAATGGGCAAAGCCTGAGAACACTGCTATTCCTATTGCTTGGAGCATTTGGATAGCCGTTGATGCTGGTCGTCGAACAGTTGCACAAGTCGTTCATTACCGCGCAAGGCACACTGCCGGTGCTGCAGGGCGTCGACTTGCGTCTGGCGCGGGGCAGCAGCCTGGCGTTGATGGGCGAGTCGGGCAGCGGTAAAAGTACCTTGCTGCACCTGCTCGCAGGACTCGACCGCGCTGACAGCGGGCGCATCCTGATCGACGCCGAACCCCTCGACGCGCGTTCGGAGTCAGGCCTGGCGCGCTGGCGCCGGGAAGGCATCGGTCTGGTGTTCCAGCAGTACAACCTGATCAGCAGCCTGGATGTGGCAGCCAACCTGGCGTTTCAGGCCAGGCTGGCCGGGCGCTTCGATCAGCAATGGCTGGACTATCTCTGCGAGCGCCTGGGGCTGGCGGATGTGTTGCAGCGCTACCCGGAGCAATTGTCCGGCGGCCAGCAGCAACGCGTCGCCATCGGCCGGGCACTGGCGGGGCGACCTGCGTTGCTGCTGGCCGATGAGCCCACCGGCAGCCTCGACGAGGCCAGTAGCGATCAAGTGTTGAGCCTGCTGCTGCAACTGGTTGCCGAGGCCGGCAGCAGCGTGTTGATGGTCACCCACAGCCAGCGCCTGGCTGCGCGCCTGCAGCAACGTTGCTTCCTGCATGCCGGCCGGGTGCGGGTCGAGACGGCTTGATGAACGCCTTGCTGATGACCTTGCAGGCGCTGCTGAGCCATTGGTGGCGCCATCGTTTGCAGTGCTTCAGCCTGTTTACCGGATTGTGGCTGGCCACTGCGCTGTGGACCGGCGTCCAGGCCTTGAACAGCCAGGCACGCAATGACTACGCCCGTGCCAGTGCGCTGTTGACCGGCCCTGTGCAAGCACAACTGGTGGCCCGCGATGCAGAGCGATTCGAGCAGGCGCTGTACCTCCAACTGCGCCAGCTGGGCTGGTCGGTATCCCCGGTGGTGGAAGGGCGCGTGCGTTTTGCCGGCGAGCGGCCGCTGACGGTGCGCCTGATCGGTATCGAACCGCTGAGCCTGCCAGCGGCAGCGAGCGTCGCCGGTACCCCGATGCAAGACTTCGATCTGCAGGCGTTCATCGGTACTCCGGGGCAAGCCTGGGTTGGCCCGGACACGTTGCAGCAATTGGGTATGCAAGCGGCGGATCAAGCACTCAGCAGTGATGGCCAGGTATTGCCACCTTTCGTCCTCAAGCCGCAGCTGGCACCGGGCGTGATCATCGTCGACATCGGGCATGCCCAGACCTTGCTGCAAGCACCGGAGCAGCTATCGCGGTTGTTGTTGGCGGATGACAAGGCGCCATTGCCCGCGGCCATTGCTGCCCGCCTCAAGCTGCAACCAGCCGGTGACGATGGCGGCTTGCAACGCCTGACCGAGAGCTTTCACCTCAATCTCACCGCGCTCGGCCTGCTGGCCTTTGTCGTCGGGCTGTTTATCGCTCACGCCGCCATCGGCCTGGCCCTTGAACAGCGTCGTAGCCTGATTCGCACCCTGCGTGCCTGCGGCATCAGCTTGAATTTGGTGTTGATCGGCCTGACGCTGGAGCTGGGTGTGTTCGCGGTGCTCGGCGGTTTGGCCGGGGTCGCCAGCGGCTATGTGCTGGCCGCCTTGCTGTTGCCCGATTTCGCCGCCAGCTTGCGCGGTTTATATGGCGCCCAGGTCGCCGGGCAACTGAGTCTGCCGGCCTGGTGGTGGTTGGCCGGGGTGCTGGTGAGTGTGTGCGGCGCGCTGATCGCCGGGTTGAGCAGTGTTTTGCGCGCAGCCCGCCTGCCACTGCTGGTGTTGGCGCAACCTCAGGCCTGGCGGTTGGCCCAGGGCCCGTGGCTGCGACGTCAGGCAATTGCAGCAGGGCTGTTACTACTGGTGGCACTCGGCTGTTGGCAATACGGGGCCAGCCTGCCCAGTGCGTTCATCTTGCTTGCGGCGCTGTTGCTGGCCGCAGCGCTGCTGTTGCCGACGTTGCTCGATGGCGCGTTAGCCTGGCTGGCACGCTTCTGTCGTCGGCCATTGGCGCAGTGGTTCATCGCCGACAGTCGTCAGCAATTGCCCGCATTGAGCCTGGCGCTGATGGCCTTGCTGCTGGCGCTGGCTGCCAGTGTCGGCGTGGGCAGCATGACCGAGGGCTTTCGCAAGACATTTACCGGCTGGCTCGATCAGCGTCTGGCAGCCGATCTCTATGTCACCCCTCGGGATAACGCGCAGGCTGCGCAGATCAACGAATGGCTCGGCGAACAGCCGGGAATCAGCGCGGTGCTGCCCAGCTGGCGCCTTGAGCTACGCCTGCAGGAATGGCCGGTACAAGTCCAGGGCATCATCGACCACCCTGGCTATCGCACACGCTGGCCGTTGCTGGAACACAGCGCACGGGCCTGGGAGCAACTGGCGAGCGGTCGCGCAGTCATGCTCAGTGAACAGTTGGCGCGGCGTTTGCGCGTGCGGTTGGGCGACAGTCTTCAACTGCCGGTGGAGCCTGTGCAAGCCATGACCGTGGTCGGCATCTACGCTGACTATGGCAATCCCAAAGGCCATCTGTTGGTCAACGCCGACTGGCTGCGCAGGCATCGGCCTGAGGCGAGCCTGAACAATATCAGCCTGAACCTGGTTGCCGAGCGTGTCCCGGTGCTCAAGGCCGAGCTGCAACAACGCTTTGCCCTGGACGACAGCCGCGTGGTCGAGCAAGCCACCTTGAAGCGCTGGTCGACTGAAGTTTTCAGCCGCACCTTTGCCGCCACGTCCGCGCTCAACAGCCTGACCCTCGGTGTCGCTGGCATCGCGCTGTTCATCAGTCTGCTGAGCCTGAGCCAGAGCCGCCTCGGCCAACTGGCGCCGCTCTGGGCGCTGGGTGTGCAGCGCGGGCAGTTGGTGTGGCTTTCACTCGGTCAAACCCTGATGTTGAGCTGCTTCACCGTGCTGCTGGCGATACCCCTGGGCTTGCTGCTCGCCTGGTGTCTGGTGGCGGTGGTCAACGTCCAGGCGTTTGGCTGGCGCTTGCCGCTGCATGTCTTTCCCGGGCAACTGCTGCAACTGGCCATGCTAGGGCTGTTGACCAGTCTGCTGGCCAGTGCCTGGCCGCTATGGCAATTGGCACGGCGCCAACCGAGCGAGTTATTGAGGCAATTTGCCGATGAAGCCTGAAGTTTGGGGATTGATTGTCTTGTTGCTGCTGAGCGGTTGCGATCAGCCTGAACCAGCAGGCAAAAGTTTTGCCGGCTTGGGTCAGGAGGCGGACGCCTTCAGGCAGGTGACGCGCAATCATGTGCTGGAGTTTCCTCGCGATCACGGTGCGCACAATGGCTTTCGCATCGAGTGGTGGTACGTCACCGCCAATCTCAAGGACGCTCAGGGACGTGAGTGGGGCGCACAGTGGACCTTGTTCCGCTCGGCCCTGCACACCGGCGCGGAAACTGCCGACTGGAGCAGCCCCAACCTGTGGATGGGCCATGCGGCGCTGACCGGCCCTGGTGGCCATCAGTCCAGCGAAACCCTGGCGCGCGGTGGTGTCGGCCAGGCGGGGGTTGCAAGCCAGCCGTTCCGGGCCTGGATAAATGACTGGTCGCTGCAGGGCAGTGATGACATCGGGCAATTACAGATGGTCGCCCGCGGCGCAGGCTTTGCTTACCGCCTGAACCTGCTGAGCACGGGGCCGCTGGTGCTGCATGGCGCACAGGGCTACAGCGAAAAATCCGGCAAGGGTCAGGCGTCTTACTACTACAGCCAGCCGTTCTACCAGGTCAGTGGCGAAGTCGAGCGCGAAGGCCAGCGCATTGCGGTCACCGGCAACGCCTGGCTTGATCGTGAATGGAGCAGCCAGCCGCTGGCGGCCGGGCAATCGGGGTGGGACTGGTTTTCCCTGCACCTGGACAGCGGCGCGAAATTGATGCTGTTTCGCGTGCGTGAGGCTGCGGGCACGCCCTACCGGGCGGGCACCTGGATCAGCGCACAAGGGCAGACCCAGGCGCTGCAAGGCGAACAGATCCAGCTCCAGGCGCTGGCCTGGTCAAAGCAGGACAACGGCGTCCAGATGCCCACCCGCTGGCGCGTGCAGGTGCCGAGTCAGGGGGTCGATGTGCAGGTTGAGGCGCTGGAGCCGAAAGCGTGGATGCACACCAGCTTCCCGTATTGGGAAGGCCCGGTGCGCATCAGCGGCAGTGTGGGCGGCAGGGGCTATCTGGAAATGACCGGTTACTAGCCGTAATGCACCTTCTCGGTGGGAGCGGGCTTGCCCCGCGATTGCAGACCATTAGCCACATCGCATCGCGGGGCAAGCCCGCTCCCACCGGGATCTCACCTCACGCCAACAGTGAAACTGCCTTGAGCAGATCGTGAAGCCCTTCAGGAACCAGCGGTGATGTATCCGAGAAGCTTGAACTGTCGCGCCATGTGGCCTTGAACGCTGCGCCATCGCTTTCGTGACCAATCAGGCAGGATTGTTGGTAAAGGCTCATGTCGCTGAATTTAGCGTCATAGACCTGAACAATCTCGTGCCCCGGCTTACCGGCATAGGTGAAGATGCTCTCCAGAGTGCCGAGCAGACGCACATCGCTGATCGACTGGTTCAGTTCTTCCTGCACTTCTCTGGCAATGGCATCAATGCTGCGCTCGCCGAAATCGATGCCACCGCCGATGGGGCGAAACAGGGTCTGATCAGATTCAGCGTCGTAAAACTGGTTAACCAGAATCTTTCCCTGGTGATGAAAGACGCACAGGGCGAGGGCGCGAATGCGGTGCTCGGACACGAGTCCAATTCCTTTTGTGAGTGAGTGGCGCGCGACGATACGTTTGTGCTCGTGTTTAAGCCAGCCCAGTGTTAAACACCGGGCTGGCTGAGTGTGCGGATTCAAACGCTCGACACTACCCGCAGCCTACAGCGACACCAGCACATCACACTGGGATTCGTTGAGCACATGCTTGGTAACGCTGCCGATCAACAGTTCTTCCAGAGCGCTTTCCCCCTGCTTGCCGATCACGATCAGGTCGCAGTCCAGCTCCTGTTCCTGCTCAACGATCCGCCAGGCGGCGTCACCATGCACCACGATTTGCCGGGCATTGCTCAGCCCGGCGGCTTCGCTCAATGCCGCGAGTTGTTGCACGGCATCTTTCCTGATGACATTGCGGTAGTGATTGAGGGTCTCCTGGTCAATGTGGGCGAAGCGCATGCTCCCCTCGAAGGGGGCTTCGTACACGTGCAGGAGGATGATCTCGGCCTGCGGCGCAACAGCCTTTGCCAGTTCGATGGAACGCAGCGATGCAGGCGAAAAATCAACCGGGACGAGCAAGGTACGGTACGCATCGCGAGGTGCGTGCTTGACCACCAGCAAAGGGCAGAGCATGCGGCTGAGTATTCTTTGCACGGTAGAACCGAGCAGCAGGCGACGGGCCAGGCTTTGGCCCTTCGCTCCGCAGACCAACAGGTTGCTGTGTTTGTCCTGCACCACCCGGGTGATTTCGCTGACAACCGAACCGGACGCGACCTGTACGCCTGCGCCGATGTCGTAGCGCTGGAACAGCGCCTCTGCCAGTTCGTGAATTTTTTCTCTCGCACTCCCAAGCACGCGATTCAACAAGTCTTCATCAGGTACCACGACCTGCTTGAGGCGCTCGAAGGGGGCTGGATTGGCGACGTAGAGCAGATCCAGCGATGCGTGCTGTTCCTTGCTCAACAGTGCGGCCCGCTGTGCCGCGTTGCGGGCAGAGGTGGACAGGTCGGTGGCAACCAGTACGTGGTTCAACGAGGTCATATGGGTTTCCTTATGCAATGTTGTGCACATGAATCTTAGGCGTTGGCCTGTTATCGATCCGTTCCCTGCTTGCAGCCATCCTCTCGCGAACCACGCCCGGCGTTTTGACTTGCGTCAAACGCCGTGGTCATAGCATCCGCTGGTCACGGTTGCGGACAGCCTGTCTGATTCGACCTTCTCCGGCGCTGTCATTGTGAAGTTTAAAGTTGCTAGTTTTCTTTTTAGTTTGGTATTTCTTTGAGTTGAGTAAAAGATTGCAAGTGCAAAAAAACTTAACTAATGCATTCACCCTGCCGGTCATACCGATCGAAATCGCTAGCTGAATATTCGCATCAGCTGGCAGCTGTTGCGTTTACACCTGACGTAAGGCTTACCTGCGCATTGCTCTGAATGCCCACTGCCTGAAACCCGCCTGAACAAAGGCTTTGGCGTGGATCTGCCGCCAGCAGCAGTGCTGGCGGCACTGCGGCGATCTGGAACCGGTCAGCGGCCATTGCTGAAAGCGCAAGACTTTCGCCTGAAAAACCGGATAATGGCGGCCAAATCGTTTTGCACGTTATTATGGTGTTCCCGCATGGAAATCAAGGTCAACTTTCTCGACAACCTTCGGCTTGAAGCCAAGTTTGATGACTTCACCGTGGTCGCCGATCAGCCTATCCGCTATAAAGGCGATGGTTCGGCGCCGGGTCCGTTCGATTATTTTCTGGCGTCGTCGGCGTTGTGTGCGGCTTACTTTGTGAAGTTGTACTGCCAAACGCGTGATATTCCCACCGATAATATTCGCCTGTCGCAAAACAATATTGTTGATCCGGAAAACCGTTACAACCAGATCTTCAAGATTCAGGTCGAGCTGCCAGCCGATATCTCCGCCAAGGATCGCCAGGGCATTCTGCGTTCCATCGACCGTTGTACGGTGAAGAAGGTGGTGCAGACCGGCCCTGAGTTTGTGATCGAGGAAGTCGACAACCTCGACGCCAATGCCCAGGCATTGCTGATGCTGGACCCGGCGTCCGACGCCAGCACCTATATCGTCGGCAAGGATCTGCCGCTGGAGCAGACCATCGCCAACATGTCGGCGATTCTCGCCGGCCTGGGCATGAAGATCGAAATCGCGTCGTGGCGCAACATTGTCCCCAACGTCTGGTCGCTGCATATCCGCGATGCGCAGTCGCCGATGTGTTTTACCAATGGCAAGGGCGCGACCAAAGAAAGCGCGCTGGCTTCGGCGCTGGGCGAATTCATCGAACGACTGAACTGCAACTTCTTCTACAACGATCAGTTCTGGGGCGAAGAGATCGCCAACGCGGCGTTTGTGCATTACCCGGACGAGCGCTGGTTCAAGCCTGGCCGCAAAGATGCGCTGCCGGCGGAAATCCTCGACGGCTACTGCCTGGAAATCTACAACCCCGATGGCGAGCTGCGCGGCTCGCATCTGTACGACACCAACTCCGGCAATGAAGCGCGCGGCATTTGCTCGCTGCCCTTTGTGCGCCAGTCGGACGGCGAGGTGGTGTATTTCCCCTCCAACCTGATCGAAAACCTGTACCTGAGCAACGGCATGAGCGCCGGTAACACGCTGGCCGAAGCGCAGGTGCAATGTCTGTCGGAAATCTTCGAGCGCGCGGTCAAACGCGAAATTCTGGAAGGTGAACTGGCACTGCCGGATGTGCCGCAGGAGGTGCTGGCCAAGTACCCGGCGATCCTCGCCGGTATTCAGGGCCTGGAAGAGCAGGGCTTCCCGGTGCTGGTGAAGGATGCGTCGCTGGGCGGGGAATTCCCGGTGATGTGCGTCACCTTGATGAACCCGCGTACCGGCGGCGTATTTGCCTCGTTCGGCGCACACCCAAGCTTTGAAGTGGCGCTGGAGCGCAGCCTGACGGAACTGCTCCAGGGCCGCAGCTTCGAAGGCCTGAACGATCTGCCGCAGCCGACGTTCGAAAGCCACGCGCTGACTGAGCCGAACAACTTTGTTGAACACTTCATCGATTCCAGCGGTGTGGTGTCGTGGCGCTTCTTCAGTGCCAAAGCCGATTTCGAATTCGTTGAGTGGGACTTCTCTGGCCAGGGTGAAAACTCCAACGCCGAAGAAGCCGCGACCTTGTTCGGCATTCTCGAAAGCATGGGCAAAGAAGCATACATGGCGGTGTACGAGCACCTCGGCGCAACAGCCTGCCGCATTCTCGTGCCGGGCTATTCGGAAATTTACCCGGTCGACGACCTGATCTGGGACAACACCAACAAAGCCCTGTTTTTCCGCGAAGACATTCTCAACCTGCACCGCCTGGACGAGAGCGAGCTGCGTGCCCTGGTTGAGCGTCTGGAAGAGAGCGAGCTGGATGACTACACCGACATCACCACGCTGATCGGCATCGAATTCGATGACAACACGGTCTGGGGGCAGTTGACGATTCTGGAGTTGAAGCTGCTGATCCATCTCGCCTTGCAGCAGTTCGAAGAGGCCAAGGAACTGGTGGAAACCTTCCTGCAGTTCAACGACAACACCGTCGAGCGTGGACTGTTCTATCAGGCCCTGAACGTGGTGCTGGAAGTGCAGCTCGATGACGACCTGGAGCTGGACGACTACGAGTTCAATTTCCGCCGTATGTTTGGCAACGAGCGGATGGACGCGGTGATCGGCTCGGTGGACGGCAGCGTGCGCTTCTATGGCTTGACGCCGACGAGCATGAAGCTGGAAGGCCTCGACAGGCATTTGCGGTTGATCGACAGCTATAAAAAGTTGCACGCGGCGCGGGCCAAAACATTGGTTTGATTCTGCTAACTGCACCGACAAAAAAGCACCTTGGGTGCTTTTTTGGGTTCTTCACGCAATCCCGGGGAGCATGATCTTGAGGCTGGGCTGGGCTGGGCTTCGGATGGGGGGATCCATTCCCTGCGGCGCCGCTGATGGCCCCTTCCGCCGTAAGGGCGGAAGGGGCCAGAAGCGGCGCCACAGCGAATGGATAAACTCGCAGCCTCAGCAACCAGACCCAACCCAACCCAACTCAAGAGTCATAGCCCTCGGGATTCCGTGAAGAGCCTTTTTTTATTTGGCAGAGGTGAAGGAGGGCGTGGCTGCTAGTAACCGAGGCGATGAAAGAAACTGCATGCAGCGCGGGCCAAAGTGGCGGCGTTGTCCAGTTAACGGCGCTAGCCAAAAGCACGATAGGCGCTAGCTGCCATTGCACTGGCGCCAGAAATATATACCTCTGACAAACAAGAGTATTTATACTCGCCGCGCCTCCAGCGTGGCAATTTGACATCACTCCTAGACGAAGCCACGCAAGGACGCGTTCTCACCTCGATTTCAAAGGAAGAAAAAGTGGCTGTCGTTAACCTACAAAAAACCCTTATCGCGCTTGCTATCACCGCAGCAGCACATCCCGTTTACGCTGAAACCCTGGCGCTGACCAACGCGGGCGTGCAGATCGAAAACGTCTCTTATGCGGACCACGTTGAAGTCAATGGCGCGTTCGCTACGACCAACAGTGACCTGGACGCCATCGAGTTCAACAGCGTTACCTTCAACAAGGACCTGATCATCAATGCCAACGTTAATGCCAATGGCACTAACGCTGATGGCCTGGACCTGTCTATGGCGGGTGAGGACGAAGACCCTTCGTCGTTCGGCCCGGCGACCGAAATCTTCGGTAACCTGGTGAACAAGGGCAGCATTGCGGTGAGTGGCGGTGGTGTGTCGGCGATGCTGGTTGACCCGGCTATCATCCACGGCAACCTGGTCAACGAAGGCACCTTGAGCGTCAGCGGCGATGAGTTCGAAGGTGACGGTATCCGTGCGCTGGAATTCTCCGGTGAGTCGGAATTGCACGGCAATCTGATCAACGCCAGCACTGGCCAGATTCTGGCGAACGGCAAGAACGCCAAGGGTATCTTGCTCGAAGGCGGTGAGATTGACGGCAAGCTGATCAACAATGGCTTGATTCAGGTCAGCGGCGAGGGCGCCACTGCTCTGGATGCCACCTCCAATGAATACTTCGGCTACACCGATCGTGTCGACATTGGCGGCATTGAAAACAATGGCCGCATCATCGCAACGGGTGACGATGCGGTTGGCGTTGAGCTGGACGGCGTCAGCTTTACCACTTCTTCTGCCCAGTTCGTCAACAATGGCCTGATTCAGGCTACCGACGCCGCGATTGAAATCGGTGGCTTTGACATCGATGGTGAGGGCGAAGGCGGCCCGCTCACGCTGGTCAACCGTGGCACCCTGGTTTCTGAAGACGAAGCCATCGATGCCTCCGACGCATCCGGTGTGGTGGTTCTGGACTGGCAAGGCGGCGCGATCACCGGCAACCTGATCGATCTGGATCGCATTACTGTTACCGGTGATGCAGTGTTCAAGGGCACCAGCGCCGATGTCGATGGCTACAACATCCGCATGTACGACAACGGCCCGTTGAATGTCGGTACCGAGAGCAGCGCAGGGCATCTGCAGCTGGCTAATGCCCACACCTCGTTGCAGGGTGACCTGGTGGTAGCCAATGGCTCATCGCTGGATCTGAACCTGAGCAGCGCGACGGATGCCAGCAAGGCAGTCTTGAGCGTCGACGGCAATGCAACCTTCAAGAAGGGTTCGCAAATCACCCTGGCCGCCCAGGGCAACGATTTTACCGCCGCTGGCAGCACCTACACCCTGGTCAAGGCTGATTCGCTGGATAACCAGACCGAGTCCGGCAAGCTGGTCAGCAGCCGCTCCTCGCTGTTGAACGTCGATACCTATGTCGTCGAAGGTAATCAGGTCGTTGCGACCGTCACCGGGAAATCGTCTTCGCAAGTCGGTGAGGTGATCAAGGACATCGGCGGTTCGGGCAACGCCCAGCGCGCCGCTTCGGCATTCAGCAGTGTTGCCACGCAACTGGCCAGCTTGAACCCGCAGGACAAAGTCTTCCAGGCCTATGTCAATGCATCGCAGGACGCTCAAGCGCTGCGCGCGCTGGCTGAGCAGTTGACCCCAGAGGTCAATGGAGGGGCGACTCAGGCCGCGACCACCGGCCAGACACTGATCAGCAACGTCACCAGTGGCCGCACCTCCGGGGCGCGCGGCATGTCTTCGGGCGAGGGCTTCAAGGAGGCGGGTGTCTGGGTGCAAACCCTGTACAGCGATGCCAGCCAGGACCTGCGTGACAATGTCGCCGGTTACAACGCCTACAGCCGCGGTATCGCGGTGGGTGCCGACGGTAAGCTCAACGATCAGCTGACCCTGGGTGTGGCGTACAGCTACCTGAATACCGACGTCAACGGCAAGAGCGGTGACAAAACCAAGGTCGATGGTCATGCATTCACGCTGTACGGCGGTTTCGAGCAAGGTAACTACTTTGTCGATGGCAGCCTGACCTATGGCCTGAACGACAACGAAAGCAAGCGCAGCATTGCCAACACGACCGCCAAAGGCGATTACGACAGCAACCTGTTTGGTGTGAACCTGGTCGGTGGCTACACCTACCACGTCTCGCCATCGGTGCTGGTTGAGCCTCGCGTAGCCGCCCGCTACAGCCGCGTCGATATCGACGGTTACCGTGAAAAAGGCAGCTCCGCAGCACTTAAAGTCGAAGATCAGCGCTTCGAAGTGGCCGAGCTGGGTGCAGGCTTGCGCGTTGCCGGCAATTTCCCGCTGGGCAGTGGCACGCTTGAGCCGCAGGCCCAAGTCATGGCGTATCACGACTTTATCGGTGATGAAGTCAGCAGCACCTCCACCTTCATTTCGGGCAACACGCCGTTCGTGACCAGCGGTGCCAGTGCCGTACGAAACAGCTATGAAGCGGGTGTAGGCGCTGACTACCACCTGGGCGCTGTGACGGTTGGCTTGAGCTACGACTATGTAGGCAAGTCCGACTTTGATGCCGATACGGTCACCGCCAAAGTGCGTTACGACTTCTGATGACCGCTGCAAGTCTCAGCCCGCTACGGTGGGCCGGGGTTTGCCTGCAAGGCGCGGCACTGTTGTTCAGTGCCGCGCTGAGCGGTTGCCAGTCGCCTAGGCAGGCGCTGCAAGCGTTGGCATCCTCCCATGGCCAGCACCTGGAAGTGTTGGCCACTACCCCCTTTCCCCTGGCGATGATCGCGTCGCACAAGCAGCAAAATGCCGCGCGATTACGCATCTATCTGGAAGGTGATGGCCACGCCTGGGCCACGCCGACGCAACCGAGTATCGACCCCAGTCCCCGGCAACTGCTGGTGGCGCAATTGGCGCTGGATGACCCCACGCCGGCACTCTATCTTGGCCGTCCCTGTCAGTTCGTCAGCGTCTCGACCTGTACGCCTGAAATGTGGACTAACCGGCGCTTCTCCGAAGAGGTCATTGCCAGTCTTGACCAGGCGCTGGATCTGCTCAAGGCGCGTTATCGCAACCAGGACTTCGAACTGGTCGGCTACTCCGGTGGCGCCGCAGTGGCACTGCTGTTGGCTGCCAGGCGTGACGACATTGGCCAGGTACAAACGCTGGCGGGTAACCTCAGCCCGACGGAGTGGGTCCGGATACACCAGCTCACACCATTGCGCGGTTCGCTTGAGCCCTTGCAGTACCGCCAACGTCTGGCTTCGATCCCGCAACGGCACTTGTTCGGCAGTGAGGACCGGGTGATTCCGAGCACTATTGAAGGATTTTACCGCCGTCAATTAGGGCCGGCCGCATGCCTGGAAACCCTCGTGATACCGGGTGTCAGCCATGAGACTGGATGGAACCAGGCCTGGCAGCGCTGGCGAGAGCAGCCGATCAAATGTGCGTTGCCTGCACGAGAGGGAGCTGCTGATGGTGCAGAAGAGGGCGTAGCAGGTAGCGCGTCCCGTTAGTTTAGTAATAACCAACCTGAGCGTTAGAAAAGCAGAGTCTAACTACCTTAACTTCCGTGCCACCTTACACGGCAAGAAAAACTGACCACAGGAAAACATTATTGTTCGTTGCGGGGGCTGCCCGAGTGGCCAGTTCGGCATCGAATGGAACGAGACCCGGATGTCTCGCCTGGGAAGGCTTAGTTAATCCCGGTGTCTTGAGTGATTTGCAATCACCCATGAACAGTAGGAGATAACAATAATGATCAAGACTCTGAAATTCGCAGCGCTGGCAACCGGGTTGTTGGCTGCCAGTCACGGCCTTGCGGCCGATCTCACCATCGTCTCCTTCGGTGGCGCCAACAAAGAGGCCCAGGTAAAGGCCTTCTACAAACCCTGGCAGCAAGCCAGCGGCAGCAAGATCATTTCCGGTGAATACAACGGCGAAATGGCCAAGGTCAAAGCCATGGTCGACACTCGCAGCGTCTCCTGGGATGCGGTGGAAGTCGAATCGGCCGAGCTTGCCCGCGGTTGTGACGAAGGCATGTTCGAAACCCTCGACCCGGCGCAGATCGGCCTCGACAGCAAAGACTTCGTACCCGGTGCCATCCAGCCATGCGGCATCGGTTTTCTGGTGTACTCGACGGTGCTGGCCTACAACGCCAGCAAGTTGAAAGAAGCGCCCACCGGCTGGCAAGACTTCTGGGATGTCGAGCGCTTCCCGGGCAAGCGCGGCCTGCGAAAACTGGCCAAATCGACCCTGGAATTCGCCCTGATCGCCGACGGTGTGGCGCCTGGGGAGGTCTACACCTTGCTGGCGACCGAGGCGGGTCAGGATCGCGCCTTTGCCAAACTCGACCAGATCAAGCCGCACATTCAGTGGTGGGAAGCCGGCGCACAGCCGCCGCAGTACCTCGCGGCCGGGGATGTGGTGATGAGTTCGGTGTACAACGGCCGCCTTTCGGCTGAGCAACGCAAAACCTATGACCTGAAAATCGTCTGGTCGGGCGGGCTCTACGAGTTCGACTCCTGGGCCATTCCGCGCGGTGCTTCACGCCAGGAGAAAACCCGCGAATTCATCGCCTTCTCGCTGGAGCCTGTGCAACAGAAAAGCTTTGCCGAGCACATCGACTACGGCGCCGCCAACCTGCAGGCGATGGACCTGCTCGACAAGGCACGCATCGCCGAACTGCCCACCGCGCCAGAGAACCTCGCACAGCAGGTACCGGTAGATGCACTGTTCTGGGCGGACCATGGCGAACATCTGGAGCAGCGCTTCAACGCCTGGGCTTCACGTTGATTTTCTGAGCGCTCATGCCAGCCATGGGGTGTATACCCCATGGCTTTTTCCAGGGTTGGCGTCATCCGTCAGGAGATGGCGTTCAGTCCGGCCTGTTGTGCCTTGGCCGCGGAGCGGCTGCGCAGCCAGCTGAAAGCAATGGCGAGTATCAGTGCGAAACCGACGTAGCCCAGCAGCGGATAGACGGTGCCGACCAGCTTGCTGAAGCCGCCCAGGCTCAAGACCAGACCTACGCATACAGTCGCTGCGCTGACCAGTTTGAAGCGGCGCGTATCAGGCTTGGCAAAGCGTGCGCTGAAGGCAAAGAACATTCCCACCGCAGTACTGTAAATCATGCAAACCAGTGCGATCGACATCACCACCGACAGGATTGGCGAGATGCGCCCGGAAAGTGCCAGGGCCGGCATTTCGATACCCTGCAGTTGATTGATGTTGGCGAACAGGCCGATGTTCAACAACAGGATCAACGCACCCAGGCCCAGACCGCCGAGTACACCGCCGACTGCTGCAGCCCTGGGCTGTTTGGTCATGCCGCCGATGACTGCCAGCATCGGAAAGCCCACGGCGATATTGAACGATGCGTACAGCAAGGCGCCGACGAACCAGTTGCCGGTGACCGTCTCGTTGTTCTCGCGGGCAGCTGCGTCGAGGGCCTCGACCGAAGCGTTGTAGCTGAAGATCGAGTAAGTGGTGATGAGCAGTACCATGGCCAGCAGGAAAGGCATGACCGCGCTGATCAGGTTGATAATGCGCTTGACGTTCAGGCACAGGGTGGCAATCACCAGCACGGTCATCAGTACACCGCCGAACAGCGGTGGCAGGTTGTACTCCTGGGTGAAGATCGAACCACTGCCCGCCAGCATCACGACGCCGACGCCGTACAGGAAGAACGACAGCACAACATCGACCAGCAGCCCGATTCGGCTACCGAACAATCTGTAGAGAACTTCCTTGTGCGAGTTCGCTTGCATCTGCGAACTCATCCGGGCGATCTGCATGCCGAGGAAGGCAAACAGCACACCGCTCACCAGAGTGCCGACGATGCCTATAAGCCCATAGCCGGTGAAGAACTGCAGTACCTCCTGCCCGGAGGCAAAGCCGCCGCCGATCACCACGGACATGTAAGCAAGCGCAATCTGGATAGATTGTTTATTCATTACACTTAATCTCGTTCTTAGACTTATTAGTTGCATGGAATAGCGCGGTAACTCCTGTCCGCGCCATTCCGCATAGCGACGATCTGCATGGCAGCACAACAAGCACCCTGGCTCGCTGGATCGTGCAGGCATGCCGACGCCAGGCGCAGTATAGGAAGAGTGGGCTAGTTGTTTTGACTGTATAGGCAGTCATATCTGGCGAAAAGTGCTGTAGAAGCTTGATTTGTAATACTGTTTTCGCGAAACGGCAGAAATTTACCGAAAAGTCCTCTACAGTCTGGCCCATTGCAAGCCTAAGTCCGGCGGATTTCCAGCGTAGCCTTCAGCCCGCCTACCGCGCGGTTTTCCAGCCTGACCTGGCCACCGAGTCGCATGGCAATAGTCTGCACGATGGTCAAGCCCAAGCCTGCGCCCTGGTCATTGCCACGGCTGTAGAAACGTTCGAAAAGCCGCTCACGCTCTGCCTCGTCGATGCCCGGTCCGTCATCTTCGACCGACAGTTCGAAATGCTTGTCCCGGCAGGCCAGGCGCACGGTGATCAGGCCCTTGGCCGGTGAAAAGTTCGCCGCATTGGTGAGCAGGTTGTGCAATGCGATAGTGATCGCCGCATTGTCTACCTGCGCCCGATAATCGCCTGGCTCAACGTCGAACTCCAGCTCCAGGCCTTTGTCCAGCAGCCAGGCAGTGAGTTGCGCAAGGCTGTCGCGAACGGTGCTTTGAAGGTCAGTCTGCAACGCTTTGCGGGTGCTGGCCTGGGGCTCCAGGCGGGCCATGGTCAGCAGTTGATTGACCAGCCGGGTGGTGCGGTCCACGCCACTGATCAAGTAGTTCAACGACTCGCGACGCTGCTCCGGTGTCCCGGCTTCCAGCAGGTTCTGTGCGTGTACCCGCAGTACCGCCAGGGGTGTGCGCATTTCATGCGCGGCATCGGCGATGAAGCGGCGCTCACGGCCCAATACATCCTCGATCTGCGCCAGCATCCGGTTGAGTGCCGACTGCATGGGCTCAAGCTCCGTGGGCAGCGGCATCATCTTCAGCGGTTCAAGCGAGCCTGCATGCCGTGCGCGCAAGGTCGCCGCCATGTCCGCCAGCGGCTTGAGCCCCCAGCCAATCGCCAGCCACACCAATGCAACGAGGATCAGGCTGCCGAGCACATTGGGCCAGAGGGTATGGCGCACGATGCGGCCTACCAGGTCCGAGCGGACATCGTCGCGTTCGCCGACCCATATACGCAGGTGGTTTTCCTTGTCTTCGAGCAGAAACCCACGCCAGGTGCGCTGTTTGAGGTCGGTCACATCGCTGAAACCTGCGGTTGTCGGTGCTCGCTCGAAGGCCGGGGCACTGGCGGTCTGTACCAGCACATCGCCTTGCGGGTTCCACACCTGGAAAGCGATCTTGCTTTCATAGGGATGGCCATCGACCCTGGGCATGGCTTCGCCCAGGGCTTTGTTGAAGGCTTGATAAAGCTCGTTATGTTCGCGCGTCGCCACGGGCATGCGCATGACGCCCTGGAGCAGCCGTGCGTTCTGCGCCAGTTGGGCGTCGTAAACCTCGGCGATTTCGTGATTGCTGTCGTGCAGGTTGAGCAGACTGATCACCAGCAGCCCGGACAGCATCAGGCCGATGATCAAGGTCAGGGTGCGCCGCCGGATCGAAGTCATGAGCCCTGTTCTACCCGGTAACCGACACCACGGATCGTGCGGATCAGGTCGGTGGAGAACTTTTTGCGCAAGTGGTGGATGTGGACTTCCAGGGTGTTGCTCTCGGCTTCTTCATTCCAGCCGTACAACAACTGGGTCAGGCGCTCGCGCGTCATCACCCGGCCGGGGGGCGACAGCAGTTCGTGCAGCAGCTGATATTCCTTGGGCGTCAGGGACACGAGCCGACCGTTATAGGTGACCTGCTGGTTGCCGGGGTCCAGCGTGATGCCAGCATGCTGGATCAGTGCGCTGGCGCGTCCGGCGCAACGTCGCAGCAGCGCGCGCAGCCGGGCCTTGAGTTCATTCAGGTCAAAGGGTTTGACCAGGTAGTCGTCTGCACCGGCATCCAGCCCGGCAATGCGGTCTTCGGTTGCATCTCTGGCCGTCAGGATCAACACCGGCAATGCCGAGCCGCTTTGGCGCAGGCGGCGCAGCACTTCCAGCCCGTCCAGGCGCGGCAGGCCAAGGTCGAGCACGGCCAGGTCGAAGGTTTCGCTGAGCAGCGAGTGCAAGGCGCTGCTGCCGTCCTGCAGCCAGTCGACCGTGTAGCCCTCGCGGCCCAAGGCCTGATGAATGCCCTCACCGAGGGCGACGTCGTCTTCGATCAGTAATAGCCGCACCGGAACTCCTGTCAGTCAACTTTCTTGTGGATGTCGACCAGCAACGCTTTGATTTCGTCACGACGACCTGCGTCCGCGCTTTCCCGACCCGGTCGTGGTGCTGCTTGCAGGGCCTTCTGCAAGGCTGTCCGGGCTTCGCCGTATTTCTTCTGACGGTAGAGGTGATCGCCCCAGAAGTACAGGCTGTCGATGCCGTCGGGGTTGACCTGCAACGCCTGCTGGAGCAACTGCTCAGCCTTGTCGGCATCGCCGAAACCGATCGGCCAGCCCGGTACCCGGTCATACAGCGCTGCCAGGCTGGTGTAGGCCGAGCCTTGCAATGCCTTGGGGTCCAGGCTCAAGGCTTTCTCAAGGTCGGCTTTGGCTGCCTTGACCTTGCTCAACGCGCCCAGCCCGCCCTGGGCGCCGGCCCAGCTGCTGGTGACGATGCCCGACCAGATCCACGCTTCCGCCGCTGCCGGCTGATCATGGGTAAGCGCCGCCGTCCGGCTGGCGAGCTGTTCGAACGCCGCGGGGCGTTGTGCGGCTGGTAACTGATACTGAATGGTTGCCCAGCGCTGCTGGATCTCGGCAAGGCGTTGCTGATCGCCGGCATCCAGCGCCGCCCAGGCGCCCTGGCTGAGCAGACCGATGAGCATGCAGATGGCTGGTTTGTTCATGGCTTGAGGTCTTCCTTCGTGGGTTTCTGGCTCAGACGACGGATCAGTGGCAAGTGCTTGCGCAAGCCACGGTCGACAAGATTGGGGAGCAGAGTATTCAGGCGTACGAAGAAGCGCTCCGGCCAGCCCAGGTACAGGTCGCGATGATCATTGGTGATGGCGCGCAGCACTGCCGCCGCCACTTGCTGTGGCTCGTCGACCCCGGACTTGAGTGCGTCGTTGAGCGCCTGTGCCGCCACGCTGTTCATGCTCGTGCGGGTCGCACGAGGGGCTACGTACAGCACATTGACGCTGGTGTCGGCCAGTTCACGGCGCAACGCTTCGGAGAATCCGCGCAAGGCGAATTTGCTGGCACTGTAAGTGGCATAGCCAGGATAGGCGATTGAGCCATAGGTCGAGCCCACATTCACCACCATGGCACTTTTGGCCTTGCGCAGTAATGGCAGCAGGCTTTTTGTCAGGCACAGTGGGGCGCCGACATTGACTGCCAGCATGGCGTTGATCTCGCTGTCGTCCAGCTGTTCGATCATCGCAAAACGGTTGATGCCCGCTGCGTTGATCAGCAGGTTGATGCCACCGATGGCCTGGGCAGCCAGCAGGACCTTGCTCCGGTCGCTGGCGGTGGTCAGGTCTGCAGCGATCCAGGAAATGCTCTCTGGGTAGCTCAACAACAGCGATTCCAGCATGTCCCGGTGGCGGGACACGGCAATCACTCGCGCCCCCTCGGCACACAGACCCTGGGCGATTGCCAGGCCGATACCACCGCTGGCACCGGTCAACACCACACGAGCATCAGACAGGCGCATGCGTCTGCTCCCCGTCCCGTGGCAAACCACGGAACATATCGGTGTACAGCCGGTACACCACCCGTGAGGCATGGATTACAGCGGCCTGGTCGTGCGGGTCGTCGAGCTGGTCCATCAAACGGCGGTAGGTCTGCATGTGCCCGATATCCAGCGCACCGTGGGAGTTGAGGTAGCTGAAGGCAGTGTCCGGCAGTTTCAGACCGGCCTGAATGCTGCCGGCAGCATGCGTCGCCAGGGCAATACTGGTGCCCTCCAGAACATTGACCATACCGAACAGGCCGACCGGGTTGTCGCGAGCGATCAGGTCGTAGAGGAAGCTGACCATCAGCTCGATCGGCACTGCCGGGCGACCGTTGCGCACGGCCTCCTTATCGCCACCACAGGCCTCGATGTCGTCGAGTACCCAGGCCTCGTGCCCGTACTCGTCCTCGATATAGTCGCAGACGGCCTGGCGCAGCCATTCCAGGCGCGACGGCAAACGTGCACCACAGGCCATCATCAGCGGTACGGTATGGCGCACGTGATAGTAAGCCTGGGTCAAAAATTCCCGGTAGCTGTCCAGGCTGACTTTGCCTTCAAGGGCATCGCGGATGATCGGCAGGCTGAACAAGGCCTGGCGTTCATCGGCGGTCGAGTGTTGCAAGGTGTCGAAAAAGCTCATCGTGCGGTGTCCTCGGAGAATTCGCCTGCGCTCAGGAGCATGCGGTAGCGTTCGGCGATGGCATCCCGGCGCGGGCGGCCATTGACGGTCAGCAGGCCATTGTCGGGCGTGAAGGGTTGCTCGAGTCGGGTCCAGCGATGGGCCCGGGCGTAGTCGGGTAGCGACTGGTTGGCTTGCGCCACGGCGGCCGCCAGTTGCTCATCGGTGCAGTCAGAACGCTGCGGCCAGAGCAGCGCATGGTTACAGGGCATGGCTTCGCCGTAGACGAAGGCCTGTGCGATCACGCCGCGTTGGGTGAGTTCGGCCTCGACCCATTCCGGGTTCACGTTGCGACCGAAGCTGGTGACGAACTGGTGCTTCTTGCGCCCCTTGAGGTACAGGTAGCCGTCGGCATCGAATTCCCCGAGGTCGCCGCTGGCCCACCATTCGCAGGTCTGCGCAGGCTCGCCCAGATAGCCGAGCAGGGTCGGGCCCTTGACCAGCACTTCGCCATCTTCGGCCAGGCGTACCTGCAGGTGGGGCAGCGGCCGCCCGACACTGCCGGGACGGCAAGCCTGGGGTTGGTTCAGGCACACCACCGAAGCACATTCCGATAACCCGTAGCCTTCGTAAACCGGCATGCCAACCTGCTGGGCACGGGCGAGCAGTGCTGTGCTGACCCGGGCGCCGCCCACCGCGGCAAAGCGCAAGGCGCGCGGATTGAAGGCGTGTTGTTCGGCGGCGCTGACCAGCAGCAACAGCAACTGCGGCACCAGAATCACACTGTGCGGCGCACGTTCGGCCAGAAAACCCAGCAACCGCGGTGTATCGATGCCCGTGGCACCCTGGATACCCAGGGTCTGCGGGCCAGGCAGGCTCAGGGTTGCGCCCGCCAGTAGCGCGGCATAGCAGCCCAGGTTTTCCAGCAGTATCGCCAGCGGCAGTAGCGCCAGGTGATGCTGCGGATCTTTGGCTTTGCTGGCCTGGTGCAACGCGCGGGCGACACTCAGGATGCTCGCGACACTCAGGCACACACCCTTGGGCGTGCCGGTGGTGCCGGAAGTGAAGGTCAGTTTGGCCGTACCTTCGGGCATGCAGGTGTCGGCCAGCTCATGGCGATACCAGACATCGCCCCGCTGCAGATACCCGGCTGCCTGTAGCTCCGGTGCCATTGCCGGTTCGGCGATCACCAGGCTGGCGCCGCTGCGTTCAAGGCAGTGCTTGCGCTGCGATGGGCTGAAAAAAGCGGGCAACGTTACGCAGGTCAGCCCTTCGATCAACAGCGCCAGATCCCAGAGCAGCGCGTCCACACCGTTGTCCAGCGCCAGGGCGACCACCTTCGCCTGTTCATCGCGTAACCGTTGTTGCCGAGCCGCTACCCCGGTGCAGAGGGTGGCGTAGTCGACCTTCAGGTTGTCGCCCCACAAGGCAATGGCGTGCGGCGTACGTTCGGCGTGCTGGTGTAGTGTTTGCTGGAAATACCTCAACTCAGGCGACATCGCTGGCCTCCGCTGTGCAGGTCGGCAGGCCGAGGCGATTCAACAGGCCGGCATTTCGCAAGTGGATGAAGCCGGCGCGGATGTTGCCGGCATGCACCTTTGGCTGACTCTGGTAATAACTGCCCCAGTCGTGCCGATCTTCACCGAGCCGTAGCGGGTCCGCTGCGCAGAGGGTCTGCGGTTTCAGCCCCAGGCGATGGAAGCTGTTCACCAGACCGATGCTGCCGGTGAACGCGACCCACTCCAGCCCGCCCATGGCCAGCAGGTAGGTGATGGCAATGATGCTAAGGCGTGCGCTGCCGGTATCGGCAGCTGCGAGGTTGCCGACTTCGACGATTGCCGTGCGCGCCACCGGTTCGCCGCTTGCACCGCTGAGCAGCGGCTCGATCGGTTCATCCAGGTAACGTTCGAGAAACAACGGCCCGGCGCTGGCCAGGCGCACGCCGGCCACCGCGCAGAGCGTCCCGCGGGCATCGCTGACCCCGAACAGTTCGGGCATGAATTGCTGGATACGCGCGCCATGGGCCTTGCGAAAACGCTCCTGGATGAACGCTTCGTAGGTGTTGCGCTGGTGTTCGCCGGGTATGGCTCTGGCCAGGGTCAGGGGAGCGTCCGGCGTTGCACCGAAGCGCAAGGGCAGAGGAATGTTCCAGTCGAAATCGGGCATGACGTGATGCCTCCCAGGAAAGGTCTTGGGAGGAGTATTTGCGGCAATCCTTAACGAAGTCTGAAGATACCGAAAGTGTCGCTGATTGAAGTCAGGGGGCTGTCGCTGCTTGCCTGGTTATTCGTCGATTTCACTCCGTGGGTTGTAGTCACCGCCAGCCATGGGGTATGAACACATGGCAGCCAAACACCAATCAGCAAGGAGCCAGGCATGAGTGTTCGAGGGAATGATCGTCAGATTGACAACATTGAGTTCAACGTCAGCGACATCGCTCGCAGCAAAGCCTTCTATGGCGCTGCGTTCGGCTGGACATTCGTCGATTACGCCCCGAGCTATACCGAGTTCAGTGATGGTCGGCTTACCGGTGGTTTCACCACCGGCGAGGCCGTTCGGCCGGGTGGGCCATTGATCATCCTGTATGCGGATGATCTTGAGGCAGTGCAGCAGCGTCTTGAAGGCCTTGGCGCTGTGATCAGCCGCGACACCTTTGCATTTCCCGGAGGGCGTAGGTTTCATTTCATTGACCCGGACGGCTATGAGCTGGCGGTCTGGACCGCGCAGCAGTAGGCTTCGGCGCCTGATTTTATGGAAACAGCTCAATCGGGAGGCGCCGAGTGGCCGAACAAATCCTGAAGACCAAGCTGGTCAATTTTCTTGTGGCTGACGCCAGGATCAATCACAGGAGCGTCAGCGCCTTTGGCAATGCGAGTTCATTGTCCGCCTTGATGGAGGTCTTCAAGCAGGTATCCGGAGGGCTGTGGGTCGGCGGCAAACTGGTGGTTACCCAAAGCGTAATTCGCCTGAGCGCCAACGCCATGAATCGCTTTGTTCAGCACGGCACGCTGGATATTGAAGTGCCATTGGCATTGATTCGAAAGGTCAGCGTCGAACATGGCTACATCACTAACATCGTGTGTGTGGAGACCGATGCGGGTAGCGTCAAATTTCGGTGTTTCGGGGCGAAGGCCATCGCCAGGGAGATTGAGAGGTTGAGCGTTTCGCAGACTTGGGTGGAGGCTCTGTAGGCGGGCTTTTTGACTCATTGGCAGCAGTGATAATGATTGTCGGTGGTGGGCCGCATCTGCGGCCTCAGTGCGATGCTACTTAAGACCAGATTGGTTATTTCGGTACCCGACGTTCCGCCATCTCTTCCTCGATACCATCGAGCAACGCATCGACCAACCCTTTGGCCATCTCGATGGAATGCAGCGTCGACCAGATCAACCCGCGGGTGTTCGGGTCGACCTTGTCACAGGCCTGCATCCCCGTGTCATTGGCGCATCGCAAGTACATCGACGCATGTACCAAAGCGTCATGTGCTTCGATACCGGCGCGCACGGTGAACAAGGGTGGATGACCTGCGGCACAGGTACCGAAAGGGGTACTGGCAGTGTGTGGGAGAGCGCCGGCTGGCGGTGGATCAGGAACGATCTTGGACATGCTGCAACTCCTATATCAGCCAGGAAACTGCCAGCATCCGCTTGCACACGAATGGGTGGCAGCTGTGCGCAGGTGTGCAAGACCGAGGATATAGGACCCGGCAGACCCGAAGGTCTCCCACGCACAGCCACCATAAAACGATTCCTCAGGCGTAAAGACGCGCCGGGAAGGTCTCAAGGTACTGATTGCTCCATATCTGTCGGGCTTGCACACCCGATCGCTGAATTGGCAGCGACCGGGGGAGAGTAGCGTGCTGGGTGGGGGAGGGCAAGGGGGAGTTAAGCGGGCATAGTATTGCCAGCATCCGAACCAAAACTGCCTTTTAGGAAAGGCAGCTAACGGCCAAAAGCGGACGTTCCTTCTCAACGGCTTTCAAGATCCAACCTGAGGCATAATCTGATCGTAAACGGGCCAGAAAATAGCAATCATATGGACATGCACACCTCATGCGGGCTGATCGAAATAGTTGACGAGCCTACTTACTCGTTTAATTCCACTGACAACGCACAGCCCTATGCTCTCGAGATCCTCCTTACGGACAAGTCGATCACGTCTATCCATGGTGTGAAATTAAATGGAGTCAGCATCCTGGTAATTGGTGCTGGGGGAGGATGCACCGCAATCCATAAGCATTCGGTACTCGTGCTCGACGACAAGCTCTATTTGGCCGTCGGCGACCACATCGCCTGTTTGTCGCTAGAGCTTCCCTATCAGCTTCTCTGGTCCGTTCAGGTCGACAGCGCAACGTGCTTTGGCATCCACTATGAAAACCAACAAGGTGCTCTCCTTTCACACGGCGAACTGGAGATTACTCGCCTGTCCATGGATGGCGTCATAATCTGGCAAGTCTCTGGCGCAGACATATTCTCTGAAAATTTTTGCTTAACCGCGGATTACATCGAGGCCGTTGATTTCAACATGTCTATCTATCGGTTTGATTACGTGACGGGTGAACTACTTCATGATTAGCAGCCTCTTCGGCCGTCCGCTTAGGGTCGGTTGCTGCCCTTCGCGACAGGCAGCAATCGGCCATAGCCCTTCCCGACAACGGCCCTTTTTAGCCCTGCCAATCGTGTCCCTGGCAAGGTATGAGAGCCCCGCATCCGGCAACCCAACACTCAGAGCCCGCAGTTAACAGCGCCATACCTCACCTTCGCAAATCCCTCAAAGCAACAGTTCGATGGCAGAATCTGCTGAATTTGATCGTTTTGGAGACCACCATGCTTGGTGCATTTGAGCGGAAGCTCGACCCCTTTCCTCCTGACGAGGTACCGCCACCACCCGAGGGTCTGGCTCGGTTCCTGTGGGCCTGCACACGCGGCGCCCGCGGCTATATTCTTGTGTTTGCGCTGCTCAGTGCCAGCGTGTCGATCTACGAAGCCTGGCTGTTTTCTTTCCTCGGTCAGGTCGTGGATCTGCTCGCCACCTGGCAGGCAGGGGGGGAGGCGGCGGCGCAGGAAAGCCGGGTGTTGTGGGGCATGGGGATCGTCATGGTGTGTAGCATCGGGCTGGTAGCCTTGCGCACCATGGTGCAGCACCAGATATTGGCGATTAACCTGCCATTGCGACTGCGTTGGGACTTCCACCGTTTGATGCTGCGGCAAAGCCTTTCGTTCTTTTCCGATGAGTTTTCCGGCCGGGTCACCACCAAGGTCATGCAGACGGCGTTGGCCGTGCGCGACCTGCTGTTCACCCTGATTGAGATCGCCCCCGGGATTGGGGTGTATTTCATTGCGATCATCGCCCTGGCAGGCGGTTTCGCGCTGAAACTGATGCTGCCTTTCGTTGCCTGGGTGGTGTTGTTCGGCCTGGCCATGTTGTACTTCGTGCCGCGTCTGGGGAAGGTCGGGCAGGAACAGGCCAATGCGCGGTCGATGATGACCGGACGTATCTCTGATGCCTACACCAACATCACCACAGTAAAGCTGTTCTCCCACTCCAATCGTGAAGCGCACTTCGCACGTGCCGCGATGGAGGACTTCAAGCAAACCGGCTTTCGCCAGATGCGCCTGGTCAGCCAGTTCGAGATCGTCAACCAGGCATTGGTGGTGGCGTTGATCATGGCGGCCGGTGGCTATGCTCTGTGGCTTTGGCACCAGGGTGAAGTCGGCGCCGGTGCCGTGGCGGCAATCACTGCCATGGCGTTGCGTATCAATGGCATGTCGCACTGGATCATGTGGCAAATGACGTCGCTGTTCGAGAGCATCGGCACCGTGCAGGATGGCATGGCAACCCTTACCCGCGGCCCCAAGGTGAAGGATGCGCCGGATGCGGGTGTGCTGGTGACCACCGGCGGGGCAGTAACCTTCGACAATGTCAGCTTCAATTACAGTGGCGAGCGCCAGGTGCTCGATGGCCTGAGCCTGCACATTCGCCCGGGTGAAAAAATCGGCCTGGTAGGCCGCTCCGGCGCGGGCAAATCCACGCTGATCAACTTGCTGCTGCGCTTCTATGACGTCGACAGCGGTCAGATTCGCATTGACGGACAAGACATTGCACAGGTGACGCAAGACAGCCTGCGCAGCGCCATCGGCATGGTCACCCAGGATACGTCACTGTTGCACCGTTCCATTCGTGACAACATCGCCTACGGCCGACCCGATGCGAGCGACGCACAAGTCCGTAGCGCCGCAGCCAGTGCCCAGGCCGATGAATTCATCAGCCAACTGAGCGACCGGCAAGGCCATACCGGTTACGACACCCTGGTGGGCGAGCGCGGCATCAAGCTTTCGGGCGGCCAGCGCCAGCGCGTCGCGATTGCCCGAGTGATGCTCAAGAACGCCCCGATCCTGCTGCTTGACGAGGCTACCAGCGCGCTGGATTCCGAAGTAGAAGTGGCCATTCAGGAAAGCCTCGATGAAATGATGGAAGGCAAAACCGTGATCGCCATCGCCCATCGGCTGTCCACGATTGCGGCCATGGATCGGCTTATTGTCATGGATGAAGGACGCATTATCGAACAAGGTACCCACACCGAGTTGCTCGCAAAGAACGGCATCTATGCGCAACTGTGGCACCACCAGAGTGGCGGGTTTCTGGGTGAGGATCGGGGGGTGGCCGAGGTTATGGATCAGGGGTGAGGGTGAACGGCCCGGGGATCTGCGGGCGGCTGCTTTGGGGCTCCACCAACGTGTCAGTCAGGTGCATCAATGCCCGGCAAAAGACCGGATGACAAAGGGCAAATGGCAAGTCATCAAGTGGAGCCCAGAAAAATTTGAAAGTGTGGCCGTGGTCGTCGAGGGTGTTGTGAGTCCATTGATCTGGCAGCACCACCTGCGGCTCACACAGTTGAAACGACCATATCTGATCCAGATGCCCGGCATCCCAGCAGCCCAAATCGCTGACAACCGTGGCCGAGTCGATCCCGGATTCTTCTTTCAATTCGCGAAGCGCGGCCTGGGCAGGTGATTCACCGGTCTCGATGGTGCCTTTGACCAGTTGCACTCCAGCCAGTGGATGCTGGAACAATAGAATGCAAGGGTCAGGCGAACGGCGGAGGATGACGGGGCAGGCCTTGTTGGGTGACATGACGATCTCCTTATCGACAAGCTGGCAATCATACCTCTTGGGCGAGCGTTTCCGCGTATATGTGACCACTTGGGCTCGTGTTAGTCCCGTGAGTGGGGCTGGCACTCTACCTCATCCAAACACCGCCCTCTGCCAGTGCTCCTCACTAACAATTGCAATCCCCCCACCAGCCTCCCTGATTTCCACCGCCTTCTTGATCTTCGTCCCATAACTACTGTGCAACCACTGCTCATTGCCGACACTACCCACCACCAGATAGTGCACCTTCTTGCTCACTGAACCGCCAATCAATCCACCTCGCTCAAGCACCAGCGCTTCGCACTCTTTGCGTGGTCCAAAGGCCATGGCTCCGGTAAACAGATATACCCGTTCCGACCAATCCAATACGGGGGCGGGATTGTTCAGAGGCAGGGTGGTTGGCGCAGCAAAGGGCCTGACGCTGCTGTTGGGGACGCCAGTGAACTGTTGGAGTACATCCAGTAGTTCCGTCGACTCGTCGGCATCCAGAACCCCGTCGCTGAGCATGTCGGCCAGGCGTCGGTAGAGCAGGTTGATGACCGGATCATCGAGGTGGGCCAGGTGCTGTTCAATCCAGCTTTTGAGGAACTCGGCTTCCTGCTGATTGATGCTGCTATCTGCCGTCAGACCTGCAGCGATGCCGAGCAACGCATCGGCAGAACGCCGGTCGATCCGGGCCTGATGATAGAAACGGCTGTTCTGGAATTCCTCATGCAAATCGACCATGACGCAACGCTCCTCAATCTTCGATTTCAACCTGCGGGTTGTAGTACTTGCTCTGATCCGGGGTAAAGGTCACCACCATGCCGGTGCGGCTGCAACTGAGGGTCAGTTCCGCGTTGGTGTCGATCTGCAGGTCTTCGCCGCGCAGGCCTTGCCATTGGGCGAGGTATTTGAGCGAGCCGAATTTCTCGCGTTTCTTCAGGGTGCGTTCCACGCCGCCTTTCCAGCCCAGTACCGGCAGTTCTCCGGCGAGGCAGCGACGGGCGATGTCGGGGTGTTTGAGGGCGCGTTCGCGACCGATTTCCCAGCAGCGAATCAGGCCGTTGTCCGGGCCTTGCCAGGTGTCGATCCAGGTGAGGGCAGGGCGCAGTGCGAGGTGGATCGGGCGGTGGACAATGCTGCTCATTCAGCCTCCCTGGCTGGTTGTTTTTGTTGGGGTAAGGCAGTTTCGAGAGTGCGATGCTACTAATTGGCCATTATTGGTGTCCAGCATTGAAAAATGAAGATGTTGAGCGGCGGTGCAGGCTGTTTTTTTGGGAGCCGGGCTGCGACCGCGTTGCGGTCGATCGCCGGCTTCGCCAACTCCTACACAGGTATTGCGCTGCCTGTCAGGTCTTCGGGGTGTCCAGGCTGGCCATGTCGATCACGAAGCGGTAGCGCACGTCCGAGCGCTCCATGCGTTCGAAGGCGTGGTTGATCTGTTCCATGCGGATCATTTCGCAGTCCGGGAGGATGTTTTTGCGCGCGCAGAAGTCGAGCATTTCCTGGGTCTGGGCGATGCCACCAATCGGCGAGCCGGCCAGGCGACGACGGCCGAGGATGAAGGGCAGGGTGAGCTGCTCGTCGATGGGGCCGACCTGGCCGACGATCACCAGAGTGGCGTCGATGTCGAGTAGTGCCATGTAGGGTGAGACGTCGTGGCGCACGGGGATGGTGTCGATGATCAGATCGAAACTGGAGCGCGCAGCGGCCATGGCCTTGGCGTCGGTCGATACCAGCAGCTTGTCGGCACCCAGCTCCAGGGCATCGGCAAGTTTGTCTGCAGTGCGGCTTAGCACGGTGACAACAGCCCCCATCCCGGCAGCCAGTTTCACCGCCATATGGCCCAGGCCGCCCAGGCCGATGACCGCCACCCGGCTGCCCGGCCCGACATTCCAGGTGCGCAACGGCGAGTAGGTGGTAATGCCGGCGCACAGCAGCGGCGCGGCTTTGGCCAGGTCCAGGCCATCGGGCACGCGCAGGACGAATTCCTCACGCACCACAATGTGCTTGGAGTAGCCGCCGTAGGTCGGTTCTTTGGTGATGCGGTCGAGGCCGTTGTAGGTCTGGGTATTGATTTCCCGGCACAGCTGCTCTTCGCCTTTGCGGCACTGGTCGCACTGCTGGCAGGAGTCGATCATGCAACCTACGGCTACGGCGTCACCGACCTTATAGCGGGTCACCGCGCTACCGACTTCGGTCACCCGACCGATGATTTCGTGTCCGGGCACAATCGGATAGCGGCTGATGCCCCAGTCGTCACGGGCCTGATGTAGGTCCGAGTGACAGACGCCGCAGTAGAGAATCTGCATGGCCACATCGTTGGGGCGCAGGTTGCGGCGTTCGAAGGTGAAGGGCGCGAGCGGTGCGCTGGGCGTTTGGGCAGCGTAGCCGATGGTGTACATGAGTCACCTCTCTACAAGTCGTGTGTTGGCTGAAGAAAAAAGTGTCAGCCAATGACTATAGACACTGAAGAGGGGGCAGCGCATAAAGCAAGAGCGAAGCGAATGTGCTTTTGATCTTGATCTGCTTTTGACTTTGATCCACCGGCCCCGTTAACCAGTAGGGCTGAGTGGAGGTGTCGTGGAGGGGCTCGCGCGCAGCGCCTTCGGCGTAGCCGAAGTTGCGAAGCGTAGAGTTGCTTGCAACTCGTAGCTCGCAATGCCCCGTAGCGGCACCGGAGCGAAGGGACCCGAAGCGTAGCGTAGGGCCCCTGGTGGGGCGAGCCCTTTGTGTTCCTTTGGGCTGGGCCGGCACACCGGCGTTTGCCAAAGGGACCCGCCGTAAGGGCGGAAAGGTGATTGAGCGCCACCTTCGCCAATGGATATGCCCACAAATCAGAGGCCGCATCGCGGGGCAAGCCCGCTCCCACCGAGGCAGGTATATCAGCGCTGACCTACCCAATAATCATGCAACGCCCGCGCAGCCGGCTCGATCGCCGCCACCCGCTGACGATGCAGCACCACATCCAGATCCACCGGCAACTCATAGTTATCCTGCTCGGCACAATCAGTGATCACCTGCAACCGACCCGCCAGCCCCTCGGGCAGCTCCGGCCAGTTACCGACAGCAACCCCACGCACATACCCAAAGCACCATTCCTCCGCCAGCGTCAGCGGCTGACCGCGATGCTCCGTCTGTTCAAAGCGCGCCTTGAACGCCTGTGGCTCGCTAGCCAGCTGGCTCGCCAGTGTATTGAGATGACGCACACAGAGGTCGATAAAACGCCGGCACTCTTCAGGCTTTTGCCATTCCGGCGTCTTTCCGCCCCAGATCGCCGGGAACCACTCGGCAATGTCCACCTGCACCGGGCTCGACACCAGCGCAGTGAAGTAGCCATCCAGCTCGGACGGGTTGAGCACCGAGTGGTCGTCGCCGTACTTGAGCAGAATGTCTTCGATGAACTCGAACTCGCTGGGGTTGAGAGGTTGGGCTTGCATGAAAAGGATCCTTTGCGAGGTGAGCGTGAAAAAAAGCGGGGAGGATGGCCCTTTGCGACGAATTTTTCCAGTCTGGACAACACTATAAGTCGTACCCAAGCCCTCTGGCACTGGCCTTTGGCCGGTAACTGTGGCCTGCTGGGCACTCTTTTGACAGTACAAGGACGTCATCATGTCATTCCCTGCGAACGAGCGCGCAGCCCTGCTGGCGGTCAAGGGCGTAGGCCCCACCGTGGTCGAACGCCTCGAACAACTGGGCTATCACTCCCTGGCCCAGCTGAGCCAGGCCGATGCCCTGGAGATCGTCACCCAGGCGGCGTCGCTGGTGGGCTCCAGTTGCTGGAAAAACAGCCCGCAAGCGCGCGCGGCGATTCAGGCCGCCATCGCCCGGGCGCGGCTCGGTTGAGTCCGCTCACCACACTAAATTCCAGCACAGGCTTTTCGTTCTCTTGGTAGCCACCGTACGCCAGCTGTGCGGCGGGCCCATTCAATCCAGGAGACAGGCAATGACATCCGTATTCGACCGCGACGACATCGTGTTCCAGGTAGTGGTCAACCACGAAGAGCAGTATTCCATCTGGCCCGACTACAAGGCCGTGCCCGCCGGCTGGCGTACCGTTGGCAAGAGCGGCCTGAAAAAGGAATGCCTGGCCTACATCGATGAAGTCTGGACTGACATGCGCCCGCTGAGCCTGCGCCAAAAGATGGCCGAAACCGCAGCGTCGCACTGAGGGCCGGCTTGTGTCGTCACTGACCCTGTTGTGCCTGCCGTATTCCGGAGCCAGCGCCATGGTCTACAGCCGCTGGCGGCGCAAGTTGCCGGCCTGGCTGAACCTGCGCCCGGTGGAGTTGCCCGGGCGCGGGGCGCGCATGGGCGAGCCGCTGCAAACCGATATGCAGGCTCTGGCACGGCAGCTGGCCAGTGAGCAGCGCCTGGCCGCCAGTCAGCCCTATGCCTTGCTCGGTCACAGTCTGGGGGCATTGCTCGCCTTCGAGCTGGCCCACGAGTTGCGGGCCCTCGGCTGCCCGTCGCCGGTCGCGCTGTTTGCCTGCGGCACGGCCGCACCGACCCGGCGTGAAGATTACGACGGCGGAAACTGGCGCGAGCCGAAAAGCGATGAGGTACTGATCGACGAGCTGCGCAAACTGCAGGGCACGCCGGAAGAAGTGCTGGCCAACCAGGAGCTGATGAGCCTGACCTTGCCGGTGCTGCGCGCCGACTTTCTCCTGTGTGGCCGTTACAGCTACCGTCAGCGCCCGGCGCTGTATTGCCCGCTGCATGTGCTCGGCGGTGAAGAGGACCGCGCCACTGAAGAACAGCTGCTGGCCTGGCGTCGCGAAACTTTGGGTGATTTTTCCCTGGAGACCTTCCCCGGCGGCCACTTCTTCATTCATGAGCATGAAGACCGGGTACTGGCTGTGCTCGGCGCCGCGCTGGAGCCTCATCGCTTGTCGGCCTGACACTGAAGCATTGACGCAACAGCCAGCGCTGGGCGAGCCTTGGAGGTTCAACCACGACGCAGGTGCAAGGAATGTTGATCAAGCCGAACCAGGCCAGCTTGCTGGTCATCGACGTGCAGGAAAAACTCATTGGTGCCGTCAGCGACCCGGCCGGTACCCTGGCGCGCACGCGCTGGCTGATGGCCGCCACTGCCGAGCTGGGGCTGCCGACGGTGATTTCCGAGCAGTACCCCAAGGGCCTCGGGCCGACCGTCGCGGCCCTCAAGCAGGCGTCGCCGGGGGCCCAGGTGGTAGAGAAACTGCACTTTTCCTGCGTTGCCGCTCAATGCCTGCCGGCATCCTTGCTGGAGCGCGAGCAGGTGATTGTCTGCGGCATGGAAACCCATATCTGCGTGCTGCAAACCGTGCTCGGCCTGCGCGCGCTGGGCAAGCAGGTGTTCGTGGTCGAAGACGCCTGTGACTGCCGTGGCGCCCACAACCAGGCGGCGGGCATTGCCCGTATGCGGGATGCCGGAGCGCAGATCGTCACCCGCGAGATGGTGCTGTTCGAGCTGATGGAAAGCTCGGGCCACGAACAGTTCCGCCACATCAGCAAGACCTACATGGTCGGCGAGCAGCCCTGAAGCATGCACGGGCAGGTGGCTCGGGGTCGGCAAGTGCATTAGAGTGCGCGGCAAATTCATAACGACAGGATGTTCCCATGAAAGCCCGCGCCTTGCTGCCCCTCGTCTCCACTCTGGTGGTTGCCGCCATGCCTGTGGTTGCCCAGGCCCAGGCCAGCGTAGCTCAGGTGTTCAACGGTGAAATGCTCGGTACCAACCTCAAGTACTTCGAATCGCTTGCCGGTGTTGCCCGCAGCAGCCTCGGTGACAAGCACACCTACAAGGTGCAGGGCTGCGAGATCACTGCCGACGCTACTGGTGGCACCATCAATGACCTGCGCCTGACCCTGTCGCCGACCTGCAAGGCGGATCTGCGTTCCTTCATCGGCGACTTCGCGCCGCCCGCCAACCAGCCGCTGACCTTCGCTGCGCTGCACCAGTCCACCGGCGGCCCGCTGGAGTTCTACGCCGATTGCCTGGAGATGTGCGGTAACGCCTACGACCCTTCGGTGTATGCACTGTGGGAAGGTCCGCGGGCGATCGGTTTTACCCAGGTGCTGGTCGAAGCCATGCTCACCGATGACGCGGCCATCGACGCCGCGGGCAAGTGGAGCACGGAGATGAAAAAGCACAAGGGCGAGGATTTCGTCATCGACAACAAGTACAACTGCGAGCGCAGCTTCGATCCGATTGCGCTGCAGAGCTTCAAACCGGTGGCGATCACTGCCGTGACCATCGGTACCCAGCTGAGCAAGCCAGGTTGCTGAGCAGCAGCCTGATTGCAGTCAGGCATGGCCCTCGCTACTGTGCTGGTGTTACCGCAAGAGGCGAGGGTGCTGCATGCAAGTTCGGGGTTTAGTTCTGGCCTTTGCCGTGTTGTTGACGGTGCAGGGTTGCGTTACTCAGCGCGAAGAGCCTGAGGCAGAGCCTGCCAAGGTGCGGGCGCAGATTGTGCGCTTGCTGCCTGCCGCAACCAAGGACCGTGAAGGCTGGGCGCGCGACATCCAGACCGCCTTCGCCACGCAGAAAATCAGCCCCAGCCGCTCCAACCTGTGTGCGGTGCTGGCGGTGACCGAGCAGGAGTCGACCTTCCAGTCCGACCCGCAGGTGCCGGGCCTGGGGCGTATCGCCCGCCAGGAAATCGACCGCCGCGCCGCCCGCCTGCATATCCCGCAAATGCTGGTTAACGCTGCATTGCAGACCCGCTCACCCAACGGCAAGAGCTACAGCGAACGGCTCGACGCCGTGCGCAGCGAAAAGCAGCTCAGTGCGATTTTCGATGACCTTATCGGCAGTGTGCCTCTGGGTCGCACGTTGTTGGGCGACCTGAACCCGGTGCGTACCGGTGGGCCGATGCAGGTCAGCATTGATTTCGCCGAGCGCAATGCCCGCGACTATCCCTACAGCCATACCGGGACGATCCGCCAGGAAGTCTTCAGCCGCCGTGGCGGTATGTATTTCGGCATCGCCCACCTGCTTGGCTACCCCAGCCACTATGAGCGCCAGGTGTACCGTTTTGCCGACTTCAACGCCGGTTGGTATGCCAGTCGCAATGCGGCGTTCCAGAGCGCCTTGAGTCGTGCCAGTGGAGTGAAGCTGGCGCTGGATGGCGACCTGATCGCGCCGGGAGCGATCCTGCCGGGTACCACCGAGAAGGCCGCGCGGCGTTTGGGCGAGCAGCTTGGCTTGCGTAACCCGAGCATTCGCGATCAGTTGGAGAAGGGCGACAGCCTGGCGTTTGAACAGACCCGGTTGTATAGCGGGGTCTATGCCCTGGCGGAAGGTAAATCCGGTAAACCGTTGCCGCGGGCGCAGTTGCCGGGGATTGAACTGAAGAGCCCGAAGATCACCCGCAAACTGACCACGGCCTGGTTTGCCAACCGGGTGGATGAGCGCTATCAGCGGTGCATGAAGCGCTGAGTTTAATGAGAAACAGAGGGCTTGCTTGCGGTGGGAGCGGGCTTGCCCCGCGATAGCGATTTTTCAGTCACATCGCATCGCGGGGCAAGCCCGCTCCCACCGGGTCAGCCGGTGATCAAGGCATTCACGACTTGCTCGACACTGGCCTTCAACCCCACCAGCGTATCTTGCGGGTCAGTATCCACCACCACCAGCTTGGCACCTGAAGTGGCAATCACCTCCGCCACTTCCTTGCTTGGCTGCTTGTGATGCAACACCAGCGCCACATCCTGACCCTTGAGCTCATCGCCCAGGCGCTTGAGAGCCGCCGCATCCCACTGGTCGTCCGCCACCTGCGGGTGGTCGATCAGGTCCAGGTTCAGGCCGCTGATCAGGTAATCCAGGCGGTCCGAGAGATTGACCACGCTAAGGTTGTCCGCTTCAGCCAGCCGCGCTTCGCTCCCCGCGCTGAGTTCCAGCAACTGACGCTTGAGGCTGGCCAGGTTGGCCTGGATCTTCGGCTGCTCGCTCGGGCTCAGGCGGCCCAGGTCGTTGGCCAGCACATCGGCCATGCGCCCGAAGTTGCTGGGGTTGAGCCACGGGTAGGCGGCAAAGGCATTGCTGCCTTGCACGGCGATCCCCGGCAGCGCGCCATCCACCGGGCGGGCGGCGTCGATTTCGACGATGCGGATGTTGCTGCGCCGCGCCACCGGATACAGCGGGTCGTCGCTCCAGATCGAACGCAGGGCGATCACCGCATCGGCCTGGCTCGCTGCTTTCTGCAAGCTCGCGCCACCGCGGCCACTGAAGTAGGACGGCTGGCGCGACGCCGGAATGTTCGCCGGCGCGGCGCGCTGCAGCTTGACCGCGGTGCCGTCGAGCAGGGCGCTGGCCAGGGCGTGGGTGAGCGGCAGCGAGGCGAGCACGGTGATGTCTGCTGCTTGCTGGGCCGCCGCCGGAGCGTTCTGCGCCAGGCTCAAGGTGGGCAGGCCGGCCAGGGCCAGCGCCAGGCACAGGTGCTTGAGATCGAAGGTCATGCCGGATTTCCTTGCAGGCGTGGGACAAGGCCGCGGGCCAGGGCGGCGAGGGCGAAGCAGCAGCCGGCGACGAGGATGATCGCCGCACCGGAAGGCACCGGCAGGTCGAAGACGATCGGCAGCAGGATGCCGACCAGGGTGCTCAGGGTGGCGATCAGCACCGAGGCCCAGAAGAAGCCCTTGAGCGACTGGCTGATCAGACGTGCGGCAGCGGCCGGAATCACCAGCAGGGCACCCACCAGGATCGCGCCGATAACCTTCACTGCAGCCACCGTGACCAGCGTCACCAGCACCACGAACAGATAGTCCAGGCTCTTTACCGCCACACCACGCACCGCCGCCAGCTGCGGGTTGAAACTGGCGAGCATGATGCGGTTGTACAGCGGCAGGGCCAGCGCCAGTACCAGCGTACCGACGATGCCGAGCACCAGCAGGTCCTGGCCGCTGACGGTGAGCACCGAACCGAACAGGACGTTTTCGAGGATGTGCACGTTGATCTTGCCGGCCAGCATCAGCAGCAGGCTCGCACCCAGGGCCAGGGACACCGAGAGGAACACGCCGATCAAGGTGTCTGGCGACAACCCGGTGCGGTTGCGCAAAAAGTTCAGCAGGATACCGAACAGCAGGCAGTAGCCGAACAGGCTGCCATACGGGCCGGTGTAGGGTTCACCGAGGAGGATGCCGATGGCCACCCCGGTCAGCGCTGCGTGGCCGACCGCTTCGGAGAAAAAGGCAAAGCGCTTGACCACCACCAGGGTGCCGAGCCCGCCGAGTACCGGGCCGATCATCAGGCCGGCGAGCAGGGCGTTGACCACAAAGCCATAGGCCAGGGCCTCAGGCAGATAACCGGAACTGGCCCAACCCTGGATCAGCAGGCGAAATTCTTCGTAGTTCATCAGGCGACGCTCTCGCTGCGCGGGTGGATGGAGAACAGGCTGAGCAGGCGATCCGGCGTCAGGGCCTGTTTCGGCGGGGCGTCGAACAGCACCCGGCGGCTGAGCCCGGTGACTTTGTCGGCCAGGCGCGCCACCGCTTGCAGGTCGTGCTCGATCCACAGCACCGTGGTGCCAGCGGCGCGCCAGTCCAGTAGCAGGTGTTCGAACACCTGGATGCCGGCTTCGTCCAGCGCCGACATCGGCTCATCCAGCACCAGCAGTTGCGGGGCCGGAATCAGGCCCTGGGCCAGCAGCACGCGCTGACGTTCACCACCGGAGAGGGCGCCCATGCGTCGCTTGCGCTTGTCGAGCATGCCGACCCGCTCCAGCGCCGCGTCGATAGCCGGGGCAACCTTGCGCGACAATCCAAGAAAAGCCGGGCGGCGCTGACACATGGCCGCCATGAAATCGTCGACGGTCATCGGCAGGCCACGGTCGAACTCCAGCGCCTGCGGCACATAGCCGATCACCTGCGCATCCGTCGGCCAGCTCAGGGTCAGCTGGCCCTGGTGCGGCATCTGCCCGAGCAGGGTCTTGATCAGCGAACTCTTGCCGCCGCCGTTGGGCCCGACCAGAGCGTGAACGCTACCGGCGGCGACCTTGAAGCTGACCTGGTCGAGAATCCGCGTGCGCCCCAGGGTCAGGTCGATGGCGGCGAACTCGATGTCCGGCCCGCACGGCTGGGCGATGACGGTTTCGGCGACGGTCATGCCTGCGACTCCTTGATCGCCCGCACCACGGTGTCGAGGTTGCGCTTCATCTCCACTTCGTACTTCTCCTTGCTGTAGTCGCCGTAGGAGATGTGCGTCAGCGGGTAGATCTTCACCCCGGACTCGCGCTGGATGGTTTCGACATAGGCCGAGGGGAAATCCATCTCCGAGAAGATCACTTTCACATCCAGGGCCTTGAGCTGGTCGATGGTTTTCTTCAACTGGCTCGGACTCGGCTCGATGCCGTGGGCCGGTTCCACCACGGCGGTGACTTCCAGGCCGAATTCACGCACCAGGTAGTCGTAGGCGGCGTGGATGGTGGCAACGCGGAACTCCGCGCCCGGTGCTTCAGTGACCTGGGCCAGGGCGTCGGCGCGCAGTTTGCGCAGGCGTTTGGCATAGGCGCGGGCGTTCTGGCTGTAGTACTTGGCGTTGTCCGGATCGAGCTTGCCCAGCTCGCGGGCGATGTTGTTGACCTGGGCGATGCTGGCGCTGATCGACAGGAAGGTGTGCGGGTTGACCACCTTGCCGGCACCGCGCGCAGCGACACCGGTGGCGGCCAGCAGCGGGACGTTGGTGTTGGATTCGATCACGGTGATCTGCGGCTTTTCGCTGGCGGCGATCATGCGGTCGGCAAAGTCATCGTGGCCGATGCCGTTGAGCACCACCACATCGAGGCTGCCGATGCGCTTGATGTCTTCGGCCCGTGGCTCGTAGGCGTGAGGGTTGAAACCGGCCGGAATCAGCGGCACCACTTCGGCTTTGTCGCCAACGATGTTGGTCACGTAGCTGTAGTACGGGTGCAGGGTGATGCCGATACGCAGCGGTTTGCCATCGACGGCGGCCTGAGCCAGGCCGGGCAGAGCCACAGCAATGAGCACGGTCAGAAGACGACGGGCGAGGGCGGAGCGAAGCATGGGGCGTCCTTGTGTCAGTGGCGATGCTGGCGGGTGACGCCAGCGTCGTAGTGGGCGGCGATCTGCTGCCAGCCGGCGGCGATCAGAGCGGCGGGGGTCAGCTCGGCAGGAACGCTGGCGTCAGCCTTGCGCTGCAGCCAGACATCGGCGGCGCCGTCGTGCTGTGCAGGCACCAGCATGAGGAAACTGCCGGCCACGCTTGGTGACTGGCTCAGGCCGAGGTAGGCCTGCTCGCCGAGCAGTTGCCATTGATGCTCGCCGCGGCTGGCGCTGCTGGCATCCTTGATGAACGGCGGGAAGCCTTCTTCGACCAACACTGCAACCTCGACCAGGGCCGGATCTTCTTCGCGGCGCAGCTGGATTTCCTCGAAGGCCACCCGCAGGTCGGCATACACCCCTTGCTCGGCGGCGCTGAGGTCGCGGCGGGCGTCGAGTTGATGGGCCTCGATGCTGACTTCGTCATGGCGCTCGCCGCGCAGGGCAACAATGCCCGCGGCCACGGCGAGGATCAGCAGGCTGACCAGCAACACATACAGGGTTTCATGTCCGGCGCCGGCCGGGCGCACCACCTGGACCCGGCTCATTGCTCGATATCTGCGTAGTCGATTTCCACCACGTGGCCGGGGCCGGCGTCGAACAGCACATAGAACTCGCCTGCGGGGCGCTTGAAGGTCAGCTTGGAGTTTTCCCCGAGCTTGCCGGGCACGAGGATTTCTTCGTTGTAGCCGATCACGTCGAGGGTCACCCCCGGCGCGCCGCTGCCATCGGAAAAGCCGCCGGTGCATTCGATCTGCTCGCCGTCGATCGGCTTGCATTCGCACATCGGGTTATGGGCCTGGGCCGGGCTGGCGGCGCCGAGCAACAGCAGGGGCAGGAGCAGCTTGCGGACGGTGGACTTCATCATTTGCCTCCTTGTTTGTTCAGCCAGGCGACGGTGGCCGGCGATGCCTTGGCCAGCGGTACGGAGGCCTGGTGCATGCTGCCGTCCCAGCCTTCGAGGGTGATCCAGATTTCAGCGTCCGGACGGGTTTTGAGCGGGATCGGCAGGCTGGTCGCCATGCGGTATGGCGGGCCGAAGAAAATCGTGCCGGCAGCACGCAGGCTGCGCGGTTTGCCGATACGCAGATAAACGGCCTTGATCGATTCGGTGCAGGTTCTGCAGAGGCTGGCGTTGAAGGTCTTGAAGTGGCCAGCCGGGCCGTCGGCCAGCGGTGCCTGGTCGCGCAGCTCGGCCAGTTGCAAGCTCCAGGGGCCGACCTGGATTTCGCCCAGCTCCCGCTCACCCAGACCGTTGTCACCACGGAACAGCGCCGTTTCGGCAAAGTATTTGGGCATGAAGCCCAGCGGGATCAGCACCAGCAGGATGTTCAGATGAAAGCGCCATTTATGCCAGAAACGGCTCAGCGGGCTTTGCGGCGCAACTGTTGCCTTGCTCATAGGCTGGCCTCCGTAGCGGTATCGGCGCAGGTCCTGTTGCTCTTGCGCGAAGTGCGTTCAGTGCGTTTCAGCGCCGCGGCGGTGGCCTGGGCGGTGCGTTTGGTCCAGATCAGCAGGCCGCTGAGGACCATCATCGACAGCACCAGGCCGAAGAAGGCCCAGATCAGTTTGATGGTCAGGCCGCCAAAGTCGCCGGTGTGCAGCGGGCGCATGGATTCGGTGACGAACTCCAGGGGCGAACGGTCGCTGACCAGGAACTGTGCCTCGATCCTGCTGTTGTAGGGGTTGACGTTGGCGGTCTGGAACATCAACGGATACCAACCGCGCCCGCCCAGGTAGACGTGGGCGTAGGCGTTGCCGGGCAGCGATACGAAACTCACGTCGAGGCCGGGAATTTGCGCCTTGGCGATGCGCGTGGCTTCATCCAGATTGATGCGTGGCGCAGGCTCGCCGGACTGAGTCAGCGGCACATCCTCGCGGGCGATTACTGGCACCACAGGCTCGGTGGAGACGGTGATGTGGTTGTCGGCGAGGATCGCCTGGATCAGGAACCAGGTGCCGGTGATGGAGATGACCGCGATGAACCAGATCGACCAGATTCCGCTCAGGCGGTGAAAGTCGCCCCAGAAGATCCGCGCGCCATGGTTGAAGCGCAGCGTCGGCTTGAAGAACCCTTTCCAGAACCGCTTATAGACCACCAGCCCTGTGACCAGCGAGGCCAGCATCGGCAGGCCGAGCAGCGACACCAGGTACCAGCCCCAGCTGTAGCCGTTGGTGAAGGGCACCAGCCACCAGCCGTGCAAGGCACGGGTAAAGTCCTCAAAGCTGAAAGACGGGCTCTTGCCCTGGATCGCCCCGGTGTAGGGATTGACGTAAAGCATCGGGGCGCTGCCGTCGGCATAGGTCACGGCCGCGTGCAGGGCGAAGTGCGAGCCGTCCGGCTGGCTGAGAAAGCGCACGGCCATGTCCGGCTCGGCCTTGTTCAGGGCGTCGAGCACCTGCTGGTAGCTGAGCCGCTCGGCATCATCGCTGGGTTTGCTGGCGCGCACATCCGGGTTGGCCAGCCAGACGATCTCCTGGCTGACCACGGCCAGGGTGCCGGTAACGCAAACGATCAGGACGAAGAACCAGATCGGCAGGGCGAGCCAACTGTGGACCAGAAACCAGAGTTTTGAGCGTGACTTTTTCGACATGAGCCTGTCTTTTGTAGGTGAACGGTCGGCAGCCGCACTCGTCAGTTGGCTACTCGTCTCTATAAAGGACGGATGAGAGGGGCAAAACCCGTCTGTTTTTTTCTAGATAATGTTTCTGATTATTACTTGCGATCCCTTTCTCTGGCTGCAGGCCGCTAATTTTCCCAATGTTTCGTCCGTTTCCCATGGATAGCTGAGCCTTTGCTCGACGCCCACGTGCACGGATGAAAACCAATGAATGCCGAAAAATCCCTCAAGCTCGCCCGCCGTTTCCTCGAGTTGCCATTGGAGAAGCGTCAGGTATTTCTTCGCACCCTGAGTGCTGAAGGGCTGGATTTTTCGCAATTCCCGATTTCATCGGCGGTGGACATCGCCGGCCGTGATGAGTTGTCGTACGCCCAGCAGCGGATGTGGTTTCTCTGGCGCCTGGACCCTCGCTCCAGCAGTTACAACATCCCCACCGCTGCGCGCCTGCTCGGTCCGCTGCAGCCAGCTGCGGTGGACGCCGCCATTGCCAGCCTGGTCGAGCGCCATGCCACCTTGCGTTGCGTGTTTGCCCAGGATGAGGACGGGCGCGTGCTGAGCAGGCCGGCGAGCCAGTTGCCTCAGGTCAGCCATGAGGACTGGAGCGCACAGCTGCTTGATGATGCGGCGCTGGCGCTGGAAGTGCAGGCGGAGTCCGCGCGGCCTTTTGACCTGGAGTCCGGCCCGTTGCTGCGGGTACGTCTGCTGCGATTGGCCGACGAGCATCATGTGTTGCTGCTGACCCTGCACCACATCGTTGCCGACGGTTGGTCGATGGGAGTCATGCTCGAAACTTTCAGCCAGTGTTACGAAGCGCATTGCCAGGGGCGTCCGTTGGCATTGCCGGCGCTGCCGATCGAATATGCCGATTACGGCTTGTGGCAGCGCCGTTGGCTTGAAGCCGGGGAGCAAGCGCGTCAGCTGGCTTACTGGCAGGCCCAGTTGGGCGACGAGGATCCGCTGCTGGAACTGCCGCTGGATCACCCGCGCAACGCTTTGCAGGATCGGCAGTGCAAGCGCCTGGAGTGGACGCTGGACGCGCAACTGGTGCGCGACCTCACAGCCCTTGCCGGCCAGCATGGCCTGACCCTGTCGATGGTGTTGCTGGCCGGGTTCCAGCTGTTGTTGCAACGCTACAGTCAGCAGCACGACATTCGCGTCGGTATGCCGATCGCCAATCGCAACCGGGTCGAAACCGAGGGTTTGATCGGTTTCTTCGTCAATACCCAGGTGCTGCGCAGCGTGATCCAGCCGGACATGACTGTGGCCGAGTTGTTGGCACAGGTGCGCGAGGCTGCTCTCGGCGCTCAGGCGCATCAGGAACTGCCTTTCGAGCGCCTGGTCGAGGGCCTCAAGGTGGAGCGTCGGCCAGGGGTCAACCCGCTGTTCCAGGTGCTCTACAACCACCAGACCGAAGGGGGGCAGCTCAATGCGCTGAAGATGGCCAGCGGCTTGCAGATCAGTCCATTGCCCTGGCGTTCGCGCACTTCGCCGTTCGATCTCGGTCTGGACACCTTCGAGCGTGAAGGTCAGGTGCAGGCGGCCTTCAATTACTGTGCGGCGTTGTTCGAGGCGAGCAGTATCGAACGCTTGCGCCGTCACTGGCAGAACCTGCTGCAGGGCCTGTGTGCGGGCGGTGAAGTTCGCCTTGAGGCGTTGCCGATGCTCGACCAGGCCGAGCAGGCGGCGTGCCTGAGCGATGCCCGGCCAGCGCCGCAGGTGTTTGCCTGCGCAAGCGTACTGGCGCTGATGCGTCGGCGCACCGACACTCCGAATCCGGCAGTGGTGTGTGCCGAACAGGTGCTGAGCGACGAGCAACTGCAATCCCAGGCCAACCGTCTGGCGCATCGGCTGATGGCCGCAGGGTGCGGGCCGGAAACCCGGGTAGGGATTGCAGTCGAGCGCAGTGCGCAGATGATCGTCGGCCTGCTGGCCGTGCTCAAGGCTGGCGCCGCCTATGTGCCGCTGGATCCGGACCTGCCCCATGAGCGTCTGAAGTACATGATCGAGGACAGTGGCATCGCTCACCTGCTGACCCAGTCACGCCTGCTCGAACGTTTACCGGGAGCTGATCAACTGGACGTGCTGTTGCTCGATCAGGTTCATGCCGACTGGCCAGACCATGAGCCTCAGGTTGCCGTGCTGCCCGAACACCTTGCCTATGTGATTTACACCTCCGGTTCCACCGGGCGGCCCAAAGGCGTGATGATCAGCCATGGCGCCCTGGCCAACTACGTCCAGGGCATCGCTCACGTGCTGCCGCTGGATCAGGTGCGCAGCCTGGCAATCGTCTCCACGCTGTCGGCGGACCTGGGCCACACCACCCTGTTTGCCGCCCTGTGCGCCGGGCGCACGTTGCATGTGATCGAGCGCGACACGGCGCTCGACGCCGAGCGTTTTGCCACTTACATGAGCCAGCACGCTGTCGATGTGCTGAAGATCGTGCCGTCGCACATGGATGCCTTGCTCGGCGAGGTGGCCGATGCACGGGCGCTGCCGCGGCACACCCTGGTCCTGGGTGGCGAGGCCTGCTCGCCAGCGCTGCTGCAACGTTTGCGTTCAGTGGCCGGTGCTTGCCGGATCCTCAACCACTATGGCCCAACGGAGACGACGGTGGGTGTCTTGACCCAAGATGCCCAGCTTAGTGCCGAGGGGCAGCGCCTGCCCCTTGGTCGGCCGTTGGCCAACGTCAGCTTGAGTGTGCTCGATGCCGCACTGATGCCGGTGCCCGCCGCGGTGGCCGGTGAACTGTATGTGGCCGGTGCCGGTTTGGCACGGGGTTATCACGGGCGTCCGGGACTCACCGCCGAGCGCTTCGTGCCGGATCCGTTCGGCACGCCGGGTAGCCGGACTTACCGCAGTGCCGACCTGGTTCGTCGCGATGCCGAGGGTGTTATCGACTATGTTGGCCGTAGCGACCATCAGCTGAAGATTCGCGGCTTTCGGGTCGAATTGGGAGAAATCGCTGCCAGTTTGCAGGCCCAGCCGCAGGTGCGCGAAGCCGTGGTGCGGCTGGTCGGTGACGGGCCATCGGCGCAACTGCTGGCCTGGTTGGTGCTTGAGGCCGACACGGTTGCCGAGGTCGCCCTGGCGCAGGTGCGCCAGCAACTGGCCGCGAGCCTGCCGGAGTACATGATTCCGGCACAGCTGCTGGCGCTCCCGGCGCTGCCGCTGACCCTCAATGGCAAGCTCGATGTCCAGGCCTTGCCACAGCCGGCGGCGAGTGCCAGCAGCGTTTTCGAGGCGCCGCACACTGCGCTGCAGATTAGTCTGGCCGAGGTCTGGCGCGATGTGTTGAAGGTCGAGCGGGTGGGCCTAGCGGATAATTTCTTCGCCCTGGGCGGCCACTCGCTGCTGGCGACCCGGGTGATTGCCCGCTTGCGCAGCCGCCTGGCCCTGGAGGTACCGCTGCGCAGTCTGTTCGAGCATGCCACCTTCGGCCAGTGGTGTGCGGCGCTGGAACACCTGGTGCCGGGCAGTGGCCGCACACAGATCCAGGCCCTGGGGCGCGACGCAGACCTGCCTGCGTCCCATGCCCAGTACCGGCAATGGCTGTTCTGGACCCTCAACCCGGACAATCCGGCCTACAACACACCGATTGTGGTGCGCCTGCGCGGCGCGTTGAACCTGGCGGCCGTGCAGGCGGCTTTCGATGCGCTGGTGGCGCGCCACGAGCCCCTGCGCACCACCTTCCGCCTGGACGGCGAGACCTTGCTGCAGGTCATTCAGCCGGCGCAGCCGGTCACCCTTGAGTACGAGTCGCTGCGCCACGAAAACGGTTGGGCCGATGACGCCTTGGTGCGCCAGCGGGCGGTCCAGGAGACTCAGCGCCTGTTCGACCTGGACCACGGGCCCTTGCTGCGGGTCAAGCTGCTGCAGTGTGCCGAGGACGAACATGTCCTGGTGCTGACCTTGCATCATATTGTCTGCGATGGCTGGTCAATGGATGTGATGGCGCACGAGTTCGTCAGCAACTACCAAGCCTGTTGCCTTGGCCAGTTGCCGGATCACCCGGCACTGGCGGTGCATTACGCCGATTATGCGCAGTGGCAGCGGCAATGGCTGGCCGAGGGTGAAATGCAGCGCCAGCTCGATTACTGGACTGTGCAGTTGGGCGGCGAGCAGCCGTTGCTTGAGTTGCCGCTGGATCATCCGCGTGTGCCAGGCGCGGTGATGCGCGAAGGGCGCATCGACCTGCGTTTGCCGGTAACGCTGGAGACGCGTTTGCGCAGCTTTCTGGCGCAGCACAACATGACCCAGTTCCAGTTGTTCCTGGGGGTGTTCGGTTTGCTGTTGCAACGTTACAGCGGCCAGTCGGACCTGCGCATCGGCGTACCGATCAGCAACCGTAATTGTGAAGAGGTCGAAGGCCTGATCGGCTTCTTCGTCAACACCCTGGTGCTGCGCTTGCAGATCGAGCCACAGGCTTCGGCGCTGCACTACCTGTGCCGGGTGCGCGAAGCGGTGTTGGCCGCCCAGGCCCATCAGGACCTGCCGTTTGACCGGCTGGTGGAGGCGCTCAACCCACAGCGGCTGGCTGACCACAATCCATTGTTCCAGGTCATGTACAACCACCTGTCCAGTCGCGAAGGCGAAGTCGGCAGCAGCAGCCTATACGGGCTCAGCGCCCAGGAGCTGCCGCTGGATGGCATCACCGCGCAATTTGACCTGACCCTGGAGACCCTGGAAACCCGTGACGCCATCCAGGTTTCCCTGCTGTACGCGGCCGACCTGTTTGAGCGCAGCCGTATCGAGCAGATGCTCGGGCACTGGCTGAATCTGCTTGAGGCTGTGGTCAGCACTCCGGTCACGCCGGTAGCGGCACTGACCTTGCTCAGCAGCAATGAGCAGCAGGCACTGTGCGCCCCTGTACCACCATCCAGCGCCGCGTCCAGCGTCATCGAGTTGTTCGAGGCGCATGCCGCTTCAACACCCTCTGCGACAGCGCTGATTCTGGGTGAGCAGAGCCTCAGCTATGGCCAGCTTCAGCAGCGTGTCGCGCAACTGGCCGCACGTCTGCAGGCGATGGGCGTTGCTCCCGACACCCTGGTCGGCGTCTGTGCGCCCCGCGGTTTTGAACTGATTGTCGCGTTGCTGGCGGTGCACCGGGCGGGCGCAGCCTATGTGCCGCTGGACCCGGCCTATCCGGTTGAACGCCTGAAACACATGGTCAATGACAGCGGCCTGAGTGTACTGCTGTGCGACACCCCGGCCCCGTGGATGCAGGCGCTGGCGGCGGTTCGCCGCTGCAGTATCAGCCCGGAAGACAGCGTCGCGCCGGCCGTGCCCGCGCCGCTGCAGGTACTCGGACAAAACCTGGCCTATGTCATCTACACCTCTGGCTCCACCGGTCTGCCCAAAGGCGTGGCCGTCAGCCATGGCGCCCTGGCCATGCATTGCCAGGCGGCTGCCGCGTTGTACGCGGTGGGTGCGGGTGATGGCTTGCTGCAGTTCGCTTCAGCGAGTTTTGACGCAGCGGCCGAACAGATCTTCATGGCACTTGGCAGTGGCGCCCGTCTATTGCTGGGTGACGTGACGCAGTGGAGTGGCGATGAACTGGCCGATCAACTGCAACGTCATCACATCGATGTGGTCGATTTGCCGCCGGCCTATCTCGCTCAGTTCGACCAGGCCCTGGCCGCTTCGGGCCGCCAGGTTGCCGTGCGCACCTGTGTACTGGGGGGTGAGGCTTGGGACGAGCAGCTGATTCAGGGGCTCGGTCATTTCAGTTTCGAGCGCTTGTTCAACGCCTATGGCCCGACTGAAGCGGTGATCAGTCCGTTGCTGGACCACTACCGGCCGGGCACCGAGCTGGGCGGCAAGCCGAGTATTGGTCGGCCGGTCGGCCAGCGCCGGGCTTATCTGCTCGATGCTGAGTTGAACCTGGTGCCGAAGTCGGTGCGTGGCGAGCTGCTGATCGGTGGCCTGGGGTTGGCGCGTGGTTACCTGCATCAGCCAGGTCTGACGGCCGAGCGCTTCGTCCCCGATCCGTTTGGCGCAGTGGGTGAACGCCTGTACCGCACGGGGGATGCCGGGCGCTATCTGGACGATGGCCGGGTGGTGTTTGCTGGCCGTATTGACGAGCAGCTGAAAATTCGCGGGTTCCGGATCGAACCGGGCGAGATCGAAGCCGCGCTGCTGAGTTTGGATGGCGTGCGCGAAGCGGCGGTGATTGCTCAGCCCGGGCCTGCTGGCGCACGTCTGGTTGCCTACGTGGCAGGTCAGGCCCTGGAGTCTGATGCTTTGCAGGCACTGTTGCGCGAACGTCTGCCCGAACACATGGTGCCGCGACGGATCATGTGCCTGGCGCAACTGCCGATGACCCTCAATGGCAAGCTCGATCGCCATGCGCTGCCGCCTATGCAAGAACAGGACACCGCGACGCAGCCCGTGGCTCCAGGCAATGCCCTGGAGCGTGAGATCGCCGAGCTCTGGGCGCAGGTGCTGCGCCTGCCACAGGTGGGGGTAGCGGATAATTTCTTCGAGCTGGGCGGTGACTCGATCATCTCGATCCAGGTCGTCAGCCGGGCTCGTCAGGCCGGCATCCTGTTCTCGCCTCGTGACCTGTTCAAGTACCAGACGGTGCGCGAGTTGGCGCGCATCGCTCAGCGTGGTGCGCTCGCGCCGGCGGTCGATCAGGGGCCGGTCAGCGGCGAACTGGTGTTGCAACCGGCGCAGCAACGTTTCTTCGACGAAGCCATCCCGGCGCGTCATCACTGGAACCAGACCGTCCTGTTGAGCACCACCACACCCTTGCAGGCCGAATTGCTTGAGCGCGCCCTGCAAGCGGTGGTGGCGCACCATGACAGCCTGCGCAGCCGCTTCCGTCAGGGTGAACAGGGCTGGCAGGCGCATATCGCAGACCCGCAAGCGCCGCAGCAAACGCTGCTGTGGCGCGCCCGTGTGGCGGCCGGTGAGTCGCTGCTGGCGCTGTGCGAGAGCGCCCAGCGCAGCCTCGACCTGGGCGAGGGGCCGCTGCTGCGCGGCCTGTTGATTGAGGCTGAAGATGCTTCCCAGCGTTTGTTGCTGACCGTGCATCACCTGGTGATTGACGGTGTGTCGTGGCGGGTGCTGCTGGAAGATCTGCAGGCTGTTTATGGACAGCTGCACGCAGGTCTTGCGCTGCAACTGCCGGCCAGAACCACCTCGACTCAACGCTGGGCTGCGCGCCTGGCCGAACAGGCGCGCAGCCCGGCCTGGGCCGATGCCGCACAACACTGGCAGGCGGCGTTGGCCGGCGCCGACGCGACGCTGCCGGCCAACAATCCGCACGCGCTGTGTGTGCAAGGTGATGCGCAGAGCATCAAGGTGCAGCTCGACAGCGCGCTGACCCGGCAGTTGCTGCAACAGGCACCGGCCGCCTATCGCACTCAGGTCAATGACCTGTTGCTGACCGCCCTGGCCAGGGTGGTCGCCGACTGGACGGGGCGCGCCGAAGTCCTGCTGGAGCTGGAAGGCCATGGCCGCGAAGGCTTGTTCGATGACCTTGACCCGAGCCGTACCCTGGGCTGGTTCACCAGCCTGTTTCCGGTGCGCCTGAGCGTTGCCGAAGACCGTGTCGGCACCCTCAAACAGGTCAAAGAACAGCTGCGTGCGATTCCTCAGCGTGGCGTGAGTTTTGGTGCGCTGCGCTACCTGGGGGAAGAAACCGTGCAGCAGACCTTGGCGGCGTTGCCGCTGCCGCGCATCACCTTCAACTACCTGGGGCAGTTCGATGGCAGTTTCCAGGCCGATGAAGGGGCCTTGTTCGTGCCCTGCAGCGATGCCTTCGGTCGTACCATGAGCGCAGAGGCGCCGCTGGGCAACTGGCTGAGCATTGACGGTCAGGTGTATGGCGGCCAGCTGACCCTGGGCTGGACGTTCAGTACGGCGATGTTCGATCCGGCATCGATCGAGGCACTGGCCGCTGCCTATATCCGCGAACTCGAAGCGTTGATCGGCGAGTGCGTGCACAGCCGTGACGGCGGTGTCACACCGTCGGACTTCCCGTTGGCCGGGTTGACCCAGGCTGAACTCGACCGCCTGCCGCTGGCCGCACGCCAGCTGGAAGACCTCTATCCACTGTCGCCGTTGCAGCAGGGACTGCTGTTCCATGCGCGCTACGGGCAGGGCCAGGGCGACTACATCAACCAGACCTGCGTCGACATTCATGGGCTCGATGTCGGGCGCTTCGAGCAGGCCTGGCGCGAGACCCTGGCCGCTCACCCGATTCTGCGCAGCGGCTTCATCTGGCAGGGCGAAATGCACCAGCCGCTGCAGTTGGTGCAGCGTGATGTGCCGTTGCACATGAGTCAGCACGACTGGCGCGCGCATCCGGCTGCGCAGCAGGCAGTGCTGGCGCTGGAGCAGGAGGAGCGTGAGCGTCCCTTCGACTTGAGCCGGGCGCCGTTGCTGCGCCTGGTCCTGGTGCGCCTGGCTGACGACAGCTACCGGCTGATCTACACCAACCACCACATTCTCCTCGACGGCTGGAGCAACGCCCGGCTGATCGGCGAGGTGCTGGCGCGTTACAACGGCCAGGCGGTTGCAGCGAGCCCGGGCAGTTACCGTGACTACATCCAGTGGCTGCAAGGCCGTGATGTGCAGCGTGATCGTGAATTCTGGCAGGCTCAACTGGCCCGCCTGCCGGCGCCAACCCGCCTGTCGCAAGCGCTGCAGGGGATGGTGCTCGACGATGCTGCGCTGCGTCATGGTCATGGGGACCTGCGCAGCAGTCTGGACCCGCAAGCGACAGCGCGTCTGGTGCAGGCTGCACGCCACGCCAAGGTCACCGTCAACACTCTGGTTCAGGCGGCCTGGCTATTGCTGCTGCAACGCTGTACCGATCAGCCCGCGGTGGCGTTCGGCGCCACAGTTGCCGGCCGGCCCAGTGACTTGCCGGGGATCGAGGAGCAGGTCGGGCTGTTCATCAACACCTTGCCACTGATCGCCGAACCGCAGCCGCAACAGCCGCTGGGGGCCTGGCTTGGTGAACTGCAGGCGCTCAACCTGGCGATGCGTGAACACGAACATACACCGTTGTTCGAGATCCAGTCGTGGGCCGGGCAGGGAGGCGATGCGTTGTTCGACAGCATCCTGGTGTTCGAGAACTACCCGTTGGCCGAAGCCTTGCAACGCCACTCGGCGCAAGACGTACAGTTCGGGTTGCCGAGCAACCACGAACAGACGCATTACCCGCTGACCCTGGCCGTAGCCCTGGATGCGCAACTGAGCATTCATTACAGCTACCAGCGCGAGGCGTTCACTGATCAGCAGGTGGCGTGCCTGAATCAGTACCTTGGCGGCTTGTTGCAGCAAATCGCCGAAGCGTCGCTGGAGCTGCCGTTGGGTGAACTGCGTTTGCTCGACGACGCGCAGCAGGCCGAACGCCTGCTGGCCGGCAGCGACTGCCCGTGGCACTTCCCGGCCAGCCGTTCGTTGCTCGGCATGATTGCCGAACACGCGCGCAAGCGACCGTTTGCCCCGGCGCTGATCGACGGCCAGCGGCGGGTCGATTTCGCTCAGCTTGAACAGGCCTCCAACCGCCTGGCCAGGCATCTGTTGAGCCTGGGCGTAGGGCGCGGGGTCAAGGTCGGGGTGGCCCTGGCCCGTGGCGTCGAGGTGCCGATCGCGTTGCTGGCGATTCTCAAGACCGGCGCCGCCTATGTGCCGATGGACGCCAGTTATCCTGCCGAGCGCCTGGCCTACATGATCGAAGACAGCGGCATGACACTGCTGCTGAGCCAGCGCCAACTGGCTGCGCAGCTGAGCTGCCCGGCGCAGGTCCAGGTGCTCTTGCTCGATGAGTTGAGCCCGGACGTGGAGGCCCTGTCGGACCAGGCGCTGGCGCTGGCTATCGAAGAGCAGGACCTGGCGTATGTGATCTATACTTCAGGCTCCACCGGCCAGCCCAAGGGCGTATGCGTCAGCCACGGGCCGCTGAGCATGCATTGCCAGGCCATTGCCGAACGCTATGAAATGCGTGAAGACGATTGCGAGCTGCACTTCCTGTCGTTTGCCTTCGACGGAGCCCATGAGCGCTGGCTGACGGTCCTTACCAGCGGTGCCAGCCTGCTGATCCGCGACGACAGTCTGTGGACCCCGAGCCAGACCCTGGAGGCGATGAAACAGCACGGTGTGAGTGTGGCCGCATTCCCGCCGCTGTACCTGCACCAGCTGGCCGAGAGTGCGCTGCAGCAGGGCCGGCCGCAGCGCTTGCGGGTGCTGTGTTTTGGAGGTGATGCGGTACCGCGGGCGAGCTTTGATCTGGTGCGTCGGGCGCTGGACCCGGAGTACATGATCAACGGTTACGGGCCGACCGAAACCGTGGTCACACCGCTGATCTGGAAAGCCGGGCGCCAGGACCCTTGCCCAACGGCCTACGCGCCGATTGGCAAGCGCATCGGCCAGCGTAGCGGCTATGTGCTCGATGCTTGCCTGCAGCCGGTGGCCAAGGGCATGCCGGGCGAGTTGTATCTGGGTGGTGAAGGGGTCGCCCTGGGGTATCTGCAGCGCCCGGGGCTGACTGCCGACCGTTTCGTCTGCGATCCGTTCGACCCGAGTGGCGCACGCTTGTACCGCAGCGGTGACCTGGTTCGCGAGCTGCCTTGTGGCAACCTCGAATACCTCGGGCGGCTGGACAGCCAGGTGAAGATACGTGGCTTCCGGGTCGAAGCCGGTGAGATCGAAGCGCGCCTGCGTCAGCTCCCCGAAGTGGCCGAAGCCGCCGTGATTGCCAGCGTCGGTGCCCAGGGTCAGCAATTGCATGCCTACCTGGTGGCGCACGATGGCGCGGTGCTCGACACCGAGCAATCTCGCCACCAAGTGCGCCAGCACGTACGCCAGGCGCTGGCCAGGCGCCTTCCGGACTATATGGTGCCATCGAGCTTTACCTGGCTGGCCAGCCTGCCGCTGTCGCCGAACGGCAAGCTCGACCGCAAGGCCTTGCCGCTACCGGAGGCTGTGGGCTGCGGGCGTCCTTACGTGGCGCCGGAGTCAGCGTTGGAGCAGCAGATTGCACAGATCTGGGCATCGGTTCTGCAGGTGGAGCAGGTGGGGCTCGACGATCATTTCTTCGAACTGGGCGGCCACTCGCTGATGGCCACTCAGGTCACCGCGCGCGTCGAAACCGAGCTCGGTACCACCGTACCGCTGGATCTGCTGTTCAAGGCCGAATCGCTTAAAGACTACGTAGCGTCAACCGTCCCTTATCTGAGCCTGGGTTCCGAGAGCGATCTCAACGAACTGCAAGACTTCCTCTCGGAATTGGAGACGATCTGAACATGCGTAATGAAGAACAACTGGCCCTGGTCCAACGCTTCGTCCGTTTGCCGTTGGCGCAGCGCAAGGCCTTCCTGGAAAAGCTCGGTGCCAAAGGCATGAGCCTGGCGCAGTTGCCCATTGCGCCGGTCAGCGAGGGTGTGCAGAGCTTGCCGCTGTCTTACGCACAACAGCGTCAGTGGTTTCTCTGGAAGTACGAGCCGGCAAGCCCGGCCTATCACATTCCGGTGGCGTTGCGCCTGCGCGGGCCGTTGAACTTCGACGCCCTGCAGGCGGCCTTCAACGACCTGGTGGCGCGTCATGCGGCCTTGCGCACTCGCTTTGTCGAGCAGCAAGGGCATGCGTTGCAGGTGATCGAGGCGCAGGCCGAAGTGGCGATCGAACGCAGTGAGGGCGGGTTCGACGATGCGCTGGATCAACCGCAGGCACTGGCGGCGTTCATTGAAGGGCAAACCCGGCGTCTGTTCGACCTGGCCTCGGGCCCGCTGTTGCGCGTTCACCTGCGCACGCTCGGCGCTGACGATCACCTGTTGGTGCTGACCGTGCATCACATCGTTGCCGATGGTGCCTCGATGCCGGTGATGGTCCGCGAGTTGAGCGCCTGCTACGAAGCCCGTAGCCAGGGACAGTCCGCGACGTTGCCGGCGCTGCCTGTTCAGTACGCCGATTACGCACTGTGGCAGCGCAGCTGGATGGAAGCCGGCGAGCAACAACGGCAACTGGCGTACTGGTGCGAACAGTTGCAGGGCGATCAGCCGGTGCTGGAGTTGCCGTTGGACCGTGCGCGTCCGCTAAGTCGCGACGGCCGGGGCGATAGCCGCCAGGTGCAGCTGCCTCTTGAACTGCTGAACGCGCTCAGGCAATTGGCGCAACGTCAGGGGGTGAGCCTGTTCGTGTTGATGATGGCCGCGTTCCAGACCCTGCTGCACCGTTACAGCGGGCAGCAGGAGATCTGCGTCGGTGTGCCCTTTGCCAATCGCAACCGTGTGGAGACGCAGGGGCTGGTTGGTTTTTTCGTTAATACCCAGATCCTGCGCGGACGCTTCGATAGCCGTGCGCGTTTCACCGATGTACTGGCGCAGATGGGCCAGACCGCCATTGAGGCTCAGCGCTATCAGGATCTACCGTTCGACCTGTTGGTCGAAGCCTTGCAGCCCGAACGCAGCACTCGCCACAACCCGTTGTTCCAGGTCATGTTCAACTACCAGCATGACCAGGCGGGTGGCGCCAGTGGTCGTCGTTTCTCCGGGCTGGGCATCGAGGGCGTGCAATGGCAGAACCGCTCCGCGCAGTTCGACCTCAGCCTGGATATCGTCGAGGCCGAGCAGTCACTCACTGGCAGCTTTATCTTTGCCACCGATGTATTCGAAGCGGCCACCATCGAGCGCATGATGCAGCACTGGCAAACGATGCTGTGGGCGATCGTCGATCAGCCTCAGCGCAGCATCGGTGAGCTGCCGATGGTGTCCGCGGCGCAGCAGCAAGTCATCGTCCAGGACTTGAACCCGACAGTGGCCAGCCACGCCAGCCAGGTTTGCCTGCATGAGCAGATTGCCGAACAGGCTGCGCGCACGCCGCAGGCTGTGGCCTTGGTCTTTGAAGGGCAGCACCTGAGCTATGCCCAGCTCAACGCGCGGGCCAACCGTCTGGCTCACCGGCTGATCGCCGCCGGGGTTGGCCCGGAGAGCCGGGTCGGTCTGGCGGCCGAGCGTTCGCTGGAGCTGGTGGTCGGTTTGCTGGCGATCCTCAAGGCGGGCGGCGCCTACGTGCCGCTGGACCCGATGTACCCGGCCCAGCGTCTGGAGTACATGATCCAGGACAGCGGCATCAGCTTGCTGTTGAGCCAACCGGGTCTGAACTTGCCAGTGTTTGACGGTCCGTGCCTGAGCCTGGACGAGGACCTGCAGGGCTTCAGTGACGCCGATCCGAAGGTGAACATGAGCCCGGACAACCTGGCCTATATCATCTACACCTCGGGCTCGACCGGGCAGCCGAAGGGCGCCTTGCTCAGCCACCACAACGTGCAACGGCTGTTCGCGGCCACCGGGCAGTGGTTCGCCTTCGACAGCCGCGACACCTGGACCCTGTTCCATTCCTACGCCTTCGACTTCTCGGTCTGGGAAATCTTCGGCGCGCTGCTGCATGGCGGTCGGTTGGTGATCGTGCCGTATCTGGTCAGCCGTTCACCGGAAGACTTCCATCAGTTGCTGATCGATGAGCAGGTGACGGTGCTCAACCAGACACCGTCGGCGTTCCGCCAGTTGATGCATGTGGCCTGTGCCGATCCACGCGAGCATTCGCTGCGCGCAGTGGTATTCGGTGGAGAGGCGTTGGATGTGCAGGGCCTGCGTCCCTGGTTCGAACGCTTCGGCGACGCACCGACGCGGCTGATCAACATGTATGGCATCACCGAAACCACCGTGCATGTGACTTACCGGCCACTGTCCTGGACGGACCTCGACAGCGGTGCGGCCAGCCCGATCGGTCTACCGATTCCCGACCTGTCCTGGTACGTGCTGGATGCCGAACTGAATCCGGTGCCGGCCGGTTGCGTGGGTGAGCTGTATGTCGGTCGTGCCGGTTTGGCGCGGGGTTATCTGAACCGTGGCGACCTCAGCGGCGCACGTTTTATTCCCGATCCCTTCGGTGCAGAGGGTGGTCGTCTGTACCGTACCGGTGATCTGGCCCGTTACTGCGCCGATGGCGCGGTGGAATACATCGGTCGCCTGGATCAGCAAGTGAAAATCCGTGGCTTCCGTATCGAGCTGGGCGAAATCGAAGCCCGTTTGCAGGCGATGGAGCAAGTACGCGAAGCGGTGGTACTGGCCGAAGACGGCCGTCTGCTGGCTTACGTGGTACCAACGGCAGAGGACGCGGGCTTGCGCGAAACGTTGCAGGCGCAACTCAAAGCCGACCTGCCGGATTACATGGTGCCCGCGCACTGGCAATTCCTCAGCGTGTTGCCGCTGACCGCCAACGGCAAGCTCGACCGCAAGGCCTTGCCGCGCCCGGACGCGGCGCAATCGCAACAGACCTACGTGGCGCCGGTGGGCGAGATCGAGGAGCAAATCGCCGCGATCTGGCAGGAGGTGCTCGGCGTCGAGCAGGTCGGGGTCAACGACAACTTCTTCGAACTGGGCGGCGATTCCATCGTCTCCATCCAGGTGGTCAGCCGCGCCCGCCAGGCGGGAATTCGCTTCACCCCCAAAGACCTGTTCCAGCACCAGACCGTGCAAGGCCTGGCCTCGGTGGCGCAGACCGGTGAGGCAGCTCAGATCGTCCAGGCGGCGGCCGAGGGTGATCTGGCGTTGCTGCCGATCCAGCAGCAGTTTTTCCAGGACGTGGTTGCTAGCCGTCATCACTTCAACCAGTCGGTGTTGCTGCAAGCGCGTGAAACCTTGCAGGTCCCTGCGCTGGAAACAGCCTTGGCGGCACTCTGGTCGCATCACGACGCCTTGCGCCTGCGTTTTAGCGAAGCGCGCGACGGCTGGTGTGGCCGTTACAGCGATGCGGCGGCGCCGAGTGATCTGCTGTGGCAGGTGACGGTGGCCGATGCCCAGGCTCTTGAGGCCGAGGGCGAACTGGCCCAGCGCAGTCTGGATCTGAGTGCCGGGCCGCTGTTGCGCGCGGTGCTGATGAACCTTGGCGACGGCAGCCAGCGCTTGCTGCTGGTGATCCATCACCTGGCGGTGGACGGGGTGTCGTGGCGGATTCTGCTGGAAGATTTGCACAGCGCCTACGAACAGGCCTGCGCCGGGCAACAGCCGCTGTTGCCGGCACGCACCAGTTCGGTGAAGGCCTGGGCTGAGCGTTTGCAGCAGTACGCTCGCGAAGGGGCGCTGGCCGAGGAACTGGTGTATTGGCGTGAACAACTGCATGGCGTGTCGAACGACTGGCCGCAGTGCAACAGCCAGGGCTCACTGGACAAACGCCATGCCGCCAGCGTCGACACGCGCCTTGACGCACAGGCAACACGGCAGCTGCTCAAGGAGGCCCCGGCGGCCTATCGCACCCAGGTCAACGACTTGCTGCTGACCGCGCTGGCCCGGGTCATCGGGCAATGGACCGGCAACCCGCGCACCTTGCTGCAACTGGAAGGCCACGGTCGTGAAGACCTGTTCGAGGACATCGACCTGACTCGTACCGTTGGCTGGTTCACCAGCCTGTTTCCGCTGCGCCTGAGCGTCTGCGACGACCTGCGCAGCTCGATCCTGCAGGTCAAGGAACAGCTGCGCGCGCTGCCGAACAAAGGTCTGGGCTATGGCGTGTTGCGTCACCTGGGCAATGCCGAGCAGCAGGCGGCCTTGCAAGGTATGGCGCAGGGACGCATTACCTTCAACTACCTGGGGCAGTTCGACTCCAGTTTCGATGCTCACAGCAATGCCCTGTTGCGTCCGGCCACTGAGGCCCGCGGTTCGGAAATCGGCAGTGCGGCGCAATTGGCCAACTGGTTGTCGATCAATGGTCAGGTCTATGGCGGTGAGCTGACCCTGAGCTGGACCTTCAGCCGCGAAATGTTTGCCGAGGCTACGGTGCAGGCGTTGGCCGATGCCTTTGCGCTCGAATTGCGCGCGCTGATTGCGCACTGCTGCGACCCGGCCCAGGGCGGTGTGTCGCCCTCTGACTTCGCCCTCGCGCGTTTGCCCCAGGCAACCCTGGACACGCTGCCCGTACCGGCGCGGGAGATCGACGATCTGTACCCGCTGTCGCCGATGCAGCAAGGCATGCTGTTCCACTCGTTGTACGAACAGGCCGGTGGCGACTACATCAACCAGGTCCGTGTGGATATCCACGGCCTTGATCCGCAGCGGTTCCAGCAGGCCTGGCAGGCGGCGGTCGATCGCCATGACATCCTGCGCACCGGGTTCGTCTGGGAGGGGCTAGAGCAGCCGCTGCAAGTGGTGCGCAAGCAGGCCCGCGTGGCCTTCGAACTCATCGAAGCGCCAGGACTGAGCGAAACTGAACTCGGCAGCCTGGCGCAGGCGCACAAACACGGCTTCGACCTGGGGCGCGATGCCTTGTTGCGGCTGTTACTGGTGCGCACGGGTGAGCACACGCACCACCTGATCTACACCCATCACCACATCCTGATGGACGGCTGGAGCAATGCGCAGTTGCTCGGCGAAGTGCTGCAGCACTACCACGGCCACGGGCTGTCGAGCACCACGGGTCGTTATCGGGATTACCTGGCCTGGTTGCAGCAGCGCGATGGCGAGGCCGCGCGCAGCTTCTGGCAGAACCAGCTCAATACCCTGGATGAGCCGGTCCGTCTGGCCGAGGCCTTGCTGCCTGACACCCTTGGCGAAGGCCAGGGCGATCGGGTGCACCAGGCCAGTGATGCGCTGTTCCAGCGCCTGCAGCATTTTGCCCGGCAAACGCGGGTTACCCTCAACACGGTGCTGCAGGGCGCCTGGCTGTTGCTGTTGCAGCGCTACAGTGGCAAATCGACCGTTGCCTTCGGCGCCACGGTGGCGGGGCGTCCGACCGAACTCAATGGTATCGAGCGGCAGATCGGGCTGTTCATCAACACTTTGCCGATCATCGAAAGCCCCTCGGCCGAACTGCAGTTGGGCACCTGGCTGGAACGTCTGCAGAACCTCAACCTGGCCTTGCGTGAGTATGAGCACACGCCGCTGGCAGACCTGCAGCGTTGGGCCGGCTTCAACGGCCAGCCACTGTTCGACACCAACCTGGTGTTCGAGAACTACCCGGTATCGCAAGCCTTGAGCGCCAGTGAAGGCACCCCTGTCAGCTTCTCTGGCCTGCGCAGCCATGAACAAAGCAGCTTCCCGTTGACCCTGATCGTCACCTGCGACGACGCGCTGCGACTGCACCTGCGTTATCAACGTGGCCTGTTCAGCGAGACGCAGATCGCCACCCTGATGGTTAACCTTGAACAGTTGCTCGACAGCCTGGTTCACGCCAGCGTTGACACACCGCTGGGTGAGCTGGACATGCTCGGTGATCGTCGCCAGGACAGCCTGCGCGCGCTCAATCCTGCAGTGGTCAGCCACGCCAGCGAGGTTTGCCTGCATGAGCAGATTGCCGCTCAGGCGGCCCGCACGCCGCAGGCTGTGGCGTTGGTCTTTGAAGCGCAGCACCTGAGCTATGCCCAGCTCAACGCGAAGGCCAACCGCCTGGCTCATCGCCTGATCGCCGCCGGGGTCGGCCCGGAGAGCCGCGTCGGTTTGGCTGCCGAGCGTTCGCTGGAACTGGTGGTCGGCTTGCTGGCGATTCTCAAGGCGGGCGGCGCCTATGTGCCGCTGGACCCGATGTACCCGGCCCAGCGTTTGGAATACATGATCCAGGACAGCGGCATCAGCCTGCTGTTGAGCCAGCCGGGTCTGAACTTGCCAGTATTTGACGGTCCGTGCCTGAGCCTGGACGAGGACCTGCAGGGCTACAGCGACGCCGATCCGCAGGTGAGCATGAGCCCGGACAACCTGGCCTACATCATCTACACCTCGGGCTCGACCGGGCAGCCGAAGGGGGCGCTACTCAGCCACCACAACGTGCAACGGCTGTTCGCGGCCACCGGGCAGTGGTTCGCCTTCGACAGCCGCGACACCTGGACCCTGTTCCATTCCTACGCCTTCGACTTCTCGGTCTGGGAAATCTTCGGCGCGCTGCTGCACGGTGGCCGGTTGGTGATCGTGCCGTACCTGGTCAGCCGTTCACCGGAAGACTTCCATCAGTTGCTGATCGACGAGCAAGTGACGGTGCTCAACCAGACGCCGTCGGCGTTCCGTCAGTTGATGCATGTAGCTTGTGCCGATCCACGCGAGCATTCGCTGCGCGCAGTGGTGTTCGGCGGTGAGGCCTTGGACGTGCAGGGCCTGCGCCCCTGGTTCGAACGCTTCGGCGACGCACCGACACGTTTGATCAACATGTATGGCATCACCGAAACCACGGTGCACGTGACCTACCGGCCGTTGTCCTGGGCCGACCTCGACAGCGGTGCTGCAAGCCCCATCGGTCTGCCGATTCCCGATTTGTCCTGGTACGTGCTGGATGCCGAGCTGAACCCGGTGCCGGCCGGTTGCGTGGGTGAGCTGTATGTCGGCCGTGCCGGTCTGGCGCGCGGCTACCTGAACCGTGGCGACCTCAGTGGCGCACGCTTTATCCCTGATCCCTTCGATACAGATGGCGGCCGCCTGTACCGCACCGGCGACCTGGCCCGTTACTGCGCCGATGGCGCGGTCGAATACATCGGGCGCCTGGATCAGCAAGTGAAAATCCGTGGCTTCCGTATCGAACTGGGCGAAATCGAGGCTCGTCTGCAAGCCATGCAGCAGGTGCGCGAAGCGGTGGTACTGGCCGAAGACGGCCGTCTGCTGGCTTACGTGGTACCAACGGCAGAGGACGCGGGCTTGCGCGAAACGTTGCAGGCGCAACTCAAGGCCGACCTGCCGGATTACATGGTACCCGCGCACTGGCAATTCCTCAGCGTGTTGCCGCTGACCGCCAACGGCAAGCTTGACCGCAAGGCCTTGCCGCGCCTGGACGCGGCGCAATCGCAACAGACCTACGTGGCGCCAGTGGGCGAGATCGAGAAGCAAATCGCAGCGATCTGGCAGGAAGTGCTCGGCGTCGAGCAGGTCGGGGTCAACGACAACTTCTTCGAACTGGGCGGCGACTCCATCGTCTCCATCCAGGTGGTCAGCCGCGCCCGTCAGGCGGGAATTCGCTTCACCCCCAAAGACCTGTTCCAGCACCAGACCGTGCAAGGCCTGGCCTCGGTGGCGCAGACCGGTGAGGCAGTACAGATCGTCCAGGCCGCGGCCGAGGGTGAGCTGGCGTTGCTGCCGATCCAGCAGCAGTTTTTCCAGGACGTGGTTGCTAGCCGTCATCACTTCAACCAGTCGGTGTTGCTGCAAGCGCGTGAAGCCTTGCAGGTCCCTGCGCTGGAAACAGCCTTGGCGGCACTCTGGTCGCATCACGACGCCTTGCGCCTGCGTTTTAGCGAAGCGCGCGACGGCTGGTGTGGCCGTTACAGCGATGCGGCGGCGCCGAGTGACCTGCTGTGGCAGGTGACGGTGGCCAATGCCCAGGCCCTTGAGGCCGAGGGCGAACTGGCTCAGCGCAGCCTGGATCTGAGTGCCGGGCCGCTGTTGCGCGCGGTGCTGATGAACCTGGCCGACGGCAGCCAGCGCTTGTTGCTGGTGATCCATCACCTGGCGGTGGACGGGGTGTCGTGGCGGATTTTGCTGGAGGATTTGCACAGCGCCTACGAACAGGCCTGCGCGGGGCAACAGCCGCTGTTGCCAGCACGCACCAGTTCGGTGAAGGCCTGGGCTGAGCGCTTGCAGCAGTATGCCCGCGAGGGTGCGCTGCAAGAAGAACTCGGTTACTGGCAGTCTCAGGTCCAGGATATCGACACCACGCTGCCTTGCGACGCGCCGGACGCGGGCTTGCAGATTCGTCATGCCGGCAGCGTCCACAGTCGTCTGGATGCGCGCCTTACCGGCCAGTTGTTGCAGGACGCTCCCGCCGCCTACCGGACCCAGGTCAATGACTTGCTGCTGACGGCGCTGGCCCGCGTGATTGCCAGGTGGACCGGGCGTGACGAGGTGATGGTGCAACTGGAAGGCCACGGCCGCGAGGACCTGTTCGAAGACATCGACCTGACCCGCACCGTCGGCTGGTTCACCAGCCTGTTCCCGCTGCGCTTGAGTGTTGCCGAGGATCTGCCAGGCTCGATCCTGCAGGTCAAGGAACGCCTGCGCGCCGTGCCTAACAAAGGCGTGGGCTATGGTGTCTTGCGCCATCTGGGCAGCACTGAGCAACAGGCGCTGCTCAGCCGCATGCCACAACCGCGGATCACCTTCAATTACCTGGGGCAGTTCGACGCCTCGTTCCAGGGCCAGACCGGCGCCTTCCTGCCTGCCGCTGAAGCCCACGGGCTGGAGGTGGGCGAAGACGCACCACTGGGCAACTGGCTGTCAGTCAATGGCCAGGTCTATGGCGGTGAACTGAGCCTGAGCTGGACCTTCAGCCGCGAAATGTTCGCCGAGGCTACGGTGCAGGCGCTGGCCGATGCCTTTGCGCTCGAATTGCGCGCGCTGATTGCGCACTGCTGCGACCCGGCCCAGGGCGGCGTGTCGCCTTCGGACTTCCCGCTGGCACAGCTGAGTCAGGCGACGTTGCACAAACTGCCAGTGCCGGCGCGGCAGATCGAGGACCTGTATCCGCTGTCGCCGATGCAGCAAGGCATGTTGTTCCACTCACTGTACGAGCAGGCGGGCGGTGACTACATCAACCAGGTGCGCCTGGACATTCACGGTCTCGACCCGCTGCGCTTCGAACAGGCCTGGCAGGCGGCGTTCGACCGTCACGACATCCTGCGCACCGGCTTTGTCTGGGAGGGCCTTGAGCAGCCATTGCAGGTAGTGCGCAAGCAGGTAAAGGTGCCGCTACGACTGCTCGATGGGCGCCCTGAAGCTGCTCTTGAACAGTATCTGGACCGTGTTGCGCAGGACGAACTGAACGCCGGCTTCGACCTGGCGGCGGCACCCTTGTTGCGCCTGGTGCTGGTACGCAACGGTGAGGACAGCTGGCATGTGATCTACACCAACCATCACATTCTGATGGATGGCTGGAGCAACGCGCGCCTGCTCGGTGAAGTGCTGCAACGTTATGCCGGTGACGCGCCGCCACGCCATCCAGGCCGCTACCGTGACTACATTGGCTGGCTGGCCGCTCAGGATGTCGAGCAGGATCGTCGTTTCTGGCAAGCTGAACTGGCTGATCTGGCCGAGCCTGCACTGCTGGCTGCCGCTGTCGGCACCGGGGCCACTGGCGACAGTGGCTATGACGAACGCCACCTGCGCCTGAGTGTCGAGCAGACCGCACAGCTGGCCGAGTGTGCCCGTGCACTGAAGATCACGGTCAACACCCTGGTCCAGGGCGCCTGGGCCATTCTCTTGCAGCGCTATCTGGGCCGCGATCAGGTGGTCTTCGGTGCCACGGTGGCCGGGCGGCCGACCGAGCTGCAAGGGGTCGAGGAGCAGATCGGGCTGTTTATCAACACGCTGCCGGTGCGTTTCGAGCACACTGGCAGCACACCGGTGCAGCAAGGCCTGCGTGAGTTGCAGGCACGTAACCTGAGTTTGCGCGAACATGAGCATTCGCCGCTGTTCGACATTCAGCGCTGGGCCGGGCAGGGCGGCGAGGCGTTGTTCGACACCTTGATGGTGTTCGAAAACTACCCGGTTTCCCAGGCCCTGGCAGCGGGCACGCCGAGCGGTCTGCGCTTCGGCGAGGTCGCCAATCGTGAGCAGAGTCACTATCCACTGACCCTGGTGGTCGGGCTCAGTGATCAATTGTCGGTCGAGATGCGTTACGACCGCGGCTGTTTTGCTCCGGGTGTGCTGGACAATCTGGTGAGCCATCTGGGCAACCTGCTGTTGTCCATGGTCCGCGCTGATGCCCGGACCCTGATCGGCCAGCTTGATCTGCTCGGTGATCAACGCACGGGGTTGATCGCGGCCATGAACCCGGCCGTGGTCAGCCACAGTACCCACGTCTGCCTGCATGAGCAGATTGCCGCGCAGGCTGCGCGCACGCCGCAGGCTGTGGCGTTGGTGTACGAGGGGCAGCAGCTGAGTTATGCCCAGCTCAACGCAAGGGCCAACCGCTTGGCTCACCGCCTGACCGCCGCCGGGGTCGGCCCGGAGAGCCGTGTCGGTCTGGCGGCCGAGCGTTCGCTGGAACTGGTGGTCGGCTTGCTGGCGATTCTCAAGGCGGGCGGCGCCTATGTGCCGCTGGACCCGATGTACCCGGCCCAGCGCCTGGAGTACATGATCCAGGACAGCGGCATCAGCCTGCTGTTGAGCCAGCCGGGTCTGAACTTGCCAGTGTTTGACGGTCCGTGCCTGAGCCTGGACGAGGACCTGCAGGACTTCAGCGATGCCGATCCGCAGGTGAGCATGAGTCCGGATAACCTGGCCTATATCATCTACACCTCGGGCTCGACCGGGCAGCCGAAGGGGGCGCTACTCAGCCACCACAACGTGCAACGGCTGTTCGCCGCCACCGGGCAATGGTTCGCCTTCGACAGCAGCGACACCTGGACCCTGTTCCATTCCTACGCCTTCGACTTCTCGGTCTGGGAGATCTTCGGCGCGCTGCTGCACGGTGGTCGGTTGGTGATCGTGCCGTATCTGGTCAGCCGTTCACCGGAAGACTTCCATCAGTTGCTGATCGATGAGCAGGTGACGGTGCTCAACCAGACACCGTCGGCGTTCCGCCAGTTGATGCATGTGGCCTGTGCCGATCCACGCGAGCACAGCCTGCGGGCGGTGGTGTTCGGTGGTGAAGCCCTGGATGTGCAGGGCCTGCGCCCCTGGTTCGAACGCTTCGGTGACGCACCGACACGCTTGATCAACATGTATGGCATCACCGAAACCACCGTGCATGTGACTTACCGGCCGCTGTCCTGGGCGGACCTTGACAGCGGTGCGGCCAGCCCGATCGGCCTGCCGATTCCCGACCTGTCCTGGTACGTGCTGGATGCCGAGCTGAACCCGGTGCCGGCGGGTTGCGTGGGTGAGCTGTATGTCGGTCGTGCCGGTCTGGCGCGAGGCTACCTGAACCGTGGCGACCTCAGCGGCGCACGCTTTATCCCCGATCCCTTCGGTGCAGAGGGTGGTCGTCTGTACCGCACGGGCGACCTGGCCCGTTACTGCGCCGATGGCGCGGTGGAATACATCGGTCGCCTGGATCAGCAAGTGAAAATCCGTGGCTTCCGTATCGAGCTGGGCGAAATCGAAGCCCGCCTGCAGGCGATGGAGCAAGTGCGCGAAGCGGTGGTGCTGGCCGAAGACGGCCGTCTGCTGGCTTACGTGGTGCCAACGGTAGAGGAAGCGGGCTTGCGCGAAACGTTGCAGGCGCAACTCAAGGCCGACCTGCCGGATTACATGGTGCCTGCACACTGGCAGTTCCTCAGCGTGTTGCCGCTGACCGCCAACGGCAAGCTCGACCGCAAGGCCTTGCCGCGCCCGGACGCGGCGCAATCGCAACAGACCTACGTGGCGCCGGTGGGCGAGATCGAGAAGCAAATCGCCGCGATCTGGCAGGAGGTGCTCGGCGTCGAACAGGTCGGGGTCAACGACAACTTCTTCGAACTGGGCGGTCATTCGTTGCTGGCCACCCAGGTGGTTGCGCGCTGCCGTGACTGCTTGCCTGTTCAGGTGCAATTGCGTGATCTGTTCAGTCATCCGCAGCTGGCTGATCTGGCCGCCCACGTGAATGCACAACGGGCACCGTTGGTCAGCCGCTATCCACGGCTGCAGCGCCAGACGTTCGTCGGTGAGGCGCCGCTGTCCTTGGCCCAGCGTCGTTTGTGGGTGGTCGAGCAGCTCTCAGGTGCAGGCGCCGCGTATGGCATGCCGCTGGCCTTGCGCTTGCACGGTGAGCTGTCGACCGAGCATCTAATGCGCAGCCTGACGCTGATCGTTGCCCGTCACGATGTGCTGCGCACCGCCTACCTGCAGAATGATGACGGCGACCCGGTGGCGTTGATCCATCCGCAGATCGAGCTGAATGTTCCGCTGGTCGACCTGTCGATGCTGAGCCGGGCGCAGCAGGAGCACCAGGTGGCCGAAGATGCCTTGGCCAATGCCTGCCTGGCAATCGATCTGGAGCAGGCACCGCTGTGGCGCGCACGTATCCTGCGCCTGTCCGCTGATGAGCACGTGTTGCTGTTCTCCATGCACCACATCATCTCCGATGGTTGGTCGATGGGCGTGCTGGTCAACGAACTGGTGACCTTGTATGCCCAGCTGCAACAAGGCCAGGCGCCGCAGCTGGCACCGTTGCCGATCCAGTATGCCGACTATGCGTCCTGGCAGGCGCAGTTGCAGGACAGCGGTGTGCTGGGCCAGCAGGCCGATTTCTGGCGCACCACGCTGGATGGCTGCAGCGGTCAGTTGGCCTTGCCCGGCGATTTCCCGCGGCCGGTCCGTGCCAGTCAGGAAGGTGGCCTGGTCTCGTTCGAACTGTCGGCGCCCTTGAGTCGACGCATCACCGCCATGGCGCGCCAAGCCGGGGTTACGCCCTATGTGGCCTTGCTGACCGCCTTCAGCATGTTCCTGCACCGCGTGTGCGGCAGTGATGACCTGGTCATCGGCGCCGACATCGCCGGACGTCATCAGCCGGAGCTGGAAGGTTTGATCGGCTTCTTCGTCAACGTCCTGCCGTTGCGCTCGCAGTTCCCTGCCAGCAGCAGCTTCCGCGAGCGCATGGCCCGCCTGCAAGCGATCACCCTGGATGCGCTCGAGCACCAGGACCTGCCGTTCGACCAGATCGTCGAGGCCGCCGCTGCTCCACGCTTGCCGGGTATGAACCCGCTGGTACAGGTGCTGTTCGTGATGAACAACCTGCCGAGCCGGGCCAGCAGTCTGAGCGGCATACGGGTCGAGGAACTGCCGCTGACCCAGGTGCACAGCAAGTTCGACATGGCGCTGTTCATGAGCGAGCAGGGCGAGTGCCTGAGTGGGGTCTGGCAGTACGCCGCGTCGCTGTTCAAACAAGAAACCATCGAATCCTTCGTGAAGGCCTGGATTGCCATCCTCGAACAGATTACTGCCGATCAGGCAGCCACAGTGGGAGATATCGACATGGCTCTAGCCAGCAGCGCAGTGCCACCGGCCAACCCGGGCAAAAAGGACAAGGTCGACAAGTTGGGCAAGTTCCTGAAAAAGGCCGCCAGCCCGGCCCGTCCTGCCAACACCAGCGTGCGCGAGTATCGGCTGCTACCAGCGCAGAGCTTTCCCTTGGTGATGGAGCCGACGGACCCGGGCGTCGACCTGGTTCAGTGGGTCAACGAGCATCGTGACGAGATCGAGCGCAAGTTGGTCGAACATGCCGGCATTCTCTTCCGCGGTTTTGACGTCAGTGGCATTGAAGGCTTCGAAGCCTTTGCCGAGGCGGTCCAGCCGGGGTTGTACGGGCAGTACGGCGACTTGCCGAAGAAGGAAGGCGGCAAGAACACCTACCGTTCCACGCCGTACCCGGAGCAGAAAATGATCCTGTTCCACAACGAGAGTTCGCACCAGGACCGCTGGCCGCGCAAGCAGATGTTCTACTGCGAGCTGCCTTCACCTGTGGGCGGTGCGACACCGGTGGTCGATTGCCGGGTCATGTACCGGCAATTGCCGGCGCCGCTGCGCCAGACTCTGGAAGAGAAGGGCCTGCTTTACGTGCGCACCTTCACCGGCAACCTTGATGTGCCGTGGCAGCACTTCTTCAAGACCGAGGAGCGCAGCGAAGTTGAAGCGCGCTGCCGAGAAAGCGGCATCGAGTGGTCGTGGCTGGACGATGACGCCCTGCAGATTCGCACCTGGTGCCCGGCCATCATCAGTCATCCGCATACCGGCGAACGCTCGTTCTTCAACCAGGTGCAGTTGCATCACCCGTTCTGGCTCGACGCCGATGTGCGCGAAGATTTGTTGGCCCTGTTTGGTAATGATCGCCTGCCGCGAAACGTTTACTACGGAGATGGCAGCCCGATTGCCGAATCCGACCTGCAGTTGATCGGTGAACTGTACGAAGCCTGTGCGGTGCGCTTTGACTGGAGGAAGGGCGACATCATTCTGCTGGACAACATGCTCGTGGCCCACGCCCGCGATCCCTATGAGGGACCGCGCAAAATCGTGGTTGCCATGGGTGACATGGTGGAGCGGGTCGCCCTGGCCGAAACACGTCCGCGGGTGATCGATCCATCGGCGGACAAGGAGACAATCGACGCATGAGCACATTGCTACAGCAGCCCGTAGACACGGGTATGGCGCTGAGCCCGGAGCAGGCCGCCATCCTCCAGACGCGGCCGGCCTCGTGGGCGGCCGCCGCCCATACCCTGGTCATGAGCTTCGACGGCGTGCTGGATCCGGCGCGCCTGCAGCAGGCACTGGAACAGCTGTTGAGCAACCAGCAGGCGCTGGCACTGCAGCTCAAGGAAGTTGTCGGCTACCGAGGCTTGCGCCAGTTCTTCGCACCTGCCGCCATTGCGCCGTTGCAGTGGCAGCAGGGACCGGTCGATGAGTCGAGCCTGCAGGCCTGGCTGCAGCAGCCCTTTGATAGCCAGGCGGCGTTGCTGCGCATGGCTGCCTGGCAGGCACCCCAGGGCGGCACACTGGCCCTGGCCGTAGCGGCCTGCGCTTGCGACGAAGCGGGCCTGGCGTTGCTCCATGATCAGTTGCTGGCGGCCTATCAGGCCGGTGGCCAGGCGCCTGGAGCCGACGACGAGGCCAGTTTCAGTCAATACCTGCAATGGCGTGCCGAAGTGGCTCAGGACGAGGACGCCGACAGTGCCCGAGGCTGGTGGCAACAGCAGGCCCGGCAGGCGCACGCGAGCGCCGGGCCGGCGTTGGTCCAGGGGCCGGTTGCGACAGTCACGCAGTCGGGGATCGCCGGTATCGCCGAGTTGGCGGAGCGTCTTCAGCAGCCTGCGCAGCGTGTCCTGCAGGCGGCCTGGTACTGGCTGTTGGCGCGGGTCAGCGGGCAGCAAGCGTTGACTGTCGCCTGGCAACATGACGGACGTGAGGACTACGCGTACTTTGCCGATTGTGCCGGGGTGTTCAGCCACACATTGCCGTTGAACCTGCGCATCGACGCCGGGGAAACCTTCGGCAATTGGCTTGCGCGCCTGGGCAATGATCTGGACGAACAGATCACCTGGCAAGAGTACTGCCCGGCACCGGCAGCGCCGCTGTGGTTGCCTTTCCGCTATCAATCGCAACTGGCAGCAGTCAGCGGCGATGGGCTGCAGTGGCAAGCCCGATTGCTCGGGGCCGCAGGTGAACAGCGAGGTCTCACCCTGCAGGCGCTGCTTGACGATGCCGGTCAGGTCGCAGAACTGCGCCTGCACTATCCGCAACCCTATGCCGGGGCAGCGGCCATGCAGGCGCTGCTGGTGCAATACCGGACGTTGCTGGAACAACTGCTCGCACAGCCTCAGGTCACTTTCGCGGCGATGCACTTGCTGGCACCCGCCGAGCAGCAACGCCTGCTGGCGCAGGCCTGCGGTGCGCCGTTGGCGCGGGCGGCGCTGCTGGTGCCGCAGGCGATTGCCGATCAGGCCCGGGTGCACCGCGATGCCTTGGCAGTGGTCGAAGGCGGGCAGCAATGGCGGTATGGCCAGTTAATGGAGCACGCCGAGCGTGTCGCGGCCCGCTTGCAAGAGGCTGGGGTCGGTCGAGGTGATCGGGTCGCCCTGGCCTTGCCGCGTAGTGCCTCGTGGGTTATCGCCATGCTGGCCGTTTGGCGTTGTGGCGCCGCTTATGTTGCGCTCGACCGGCAATGGCCGATCCCGCGCCAATTGCAGATCATCGACCAGGCAGCGGTCCGTTGCGTGCTGGGCGATGTGCAAGCAGTCGGGGCGTTGGCACAGGCATCGGCACCGCTGCTTGAGCTGGAGCAGGCGCTAGCGTGTGCCGGTACCTTGCAGCCGGTAGCGGTCGAAGGGCACGACACGGCCTATGTACTGTTCACCTCCGGCTCTTCCGGCAGCCCCAAAGGGGTGGTGATCGAACACCGGCAGTTGGCCAACTATGTGGCGGCCGCCAGCGAGGCGCTGTCGCTTGAGCAATGCCGGCATTTTGCTTTTGGTTCCAGTGTGGCCGCTGACTTGGGGCACACCAGTCTGTTTGGTGCGTTGTACCAGGGCGCGACGCTGTATGTGGCCGACGACGCGACGATGCAGGATGCCGATGGCTTTGCCCGCTTTATTGATGCGCACGGCATTGACTGCCTGAAAATAGTGCCTTCACACCTGGCGGCCTTGCTCGAAGCGCAAGCGCCGCGCCTGCCGCAGACCCTGGTGCTGGGGGGCGAAACTGCGAGCCCGGCATTGCTTGAACGTGTGCTGCAGTTGCGTCCTGACCTGCGTCTGTTCAACCACTATGGTCCGACGGAAGCCACTGTGGGCGTGATGATTCACCGCATCACTGAGGCCGGGGGCGAGGTGCCTTTGACCCGCGTCCTGGCGAACAATCGTGTGTATGTGCTGGATGAGCACGGTCAGTTGTTGCCCAGCGGCATTGACGGTGAGCTGTACATCGGCGGCGACCAGCTTTGCGCGGGCTACCTCAATAGCCCTGAGGAGAGCGCTCAGGCCTTCATCGACGACCCCTTCAATCCAGGCCAGCGCCTGTACCGCACGGGGGATCGGGCTCGTTACCGCGCTGAAGGGGGGCTCACCTTGCTGGGGCGCATCGACCAGCAGATCAAGGTCCGCGGCATTCGTGTGGAGCCTGCGGAAATCGAGGCGAGCCTGCGTCAGGATGAGCAGGTGTCTGATGCCTTGGTACTGATGCATCAGGACGAGTTACTGGCCTTTGTGACCTCCAGTGCTGCGGACAGCGCCTTGCCATTGCTGGAGCAGCTGCGCGCCCGTTTGCCGCTTGCTCTGGTGCCCAGCCGGGTGCTGGTGCTCCAGCAATGGCCGCGTCTGGTCAACGGCAAGATCGATCGTCAGGCGCTGGTCGGCAATCTGTTGCCTCAGGCCGCCACTGCCTCCCGAGAAGCGCAGACCGCGCTGGAGCGTTGGCTGGTCGAGCGCATGAGCCAGTTGCTTGGCAGCAGGTCGCTGGGGGTCGAGGAGGATTTCTTTGCCGCCGGTGGACATTCGCTGCTGGTGATCAAGCTGGTGGCGGCGGTGCGCAAGTTGCTGCAGTGCGAGATACCGCCAGCGATTGTCTTTGACCATGCAAGCGCTGCGCAGTTGGCGCAGGCATTGCTGACGGTAGAGCCGGCAACGGGGCAGTTCGAACGTCTGGCCCAAGCGCGCTTGCGTCTTGATGGCATGAGTGAGCAGGAGAAGGCCGAACTCTTGGCCAAGGCGCGGATGCTCAAGCAAAACCAGTCGGCTTGAGGTTGGGTTGGGTTGGGTTGGATTGGGTTGCTGAGGCTGGGAGCTTATCCATTCGGTGTGGCGATGCTGCCGGCCCCTTCCGCCCTTACGGCGGCCTACTTTTTTCTTGGAAAAAGTAGGCAAAACCGCTGGCTCCTACATACGGCCCTACGCTGCGCTCCGGGTCCCTTCGCTACGGTGCCTTCCAGGGGCATCGCGGCCTACGACTTGCTTCGCCAAGTCTACGGCTCGCGAACTTCGGCTAAGGCCGAAGGGTGCTGCGCACCAGCCCCCTCCAGACACCTACGCTCAGCCTCCTGAAGTCGCAAAGTTACGGGTGGCGCCTGTGCTGATGCATCTTCGAAATCAAACTCTGGCGGAGCCAGGATGTCATCGCGGGGCAAGCCCGCTCCCACCGGGTTAATTGATCTCCCGGTGGGAGCGGGCTTGCCCCGCGATATCGACCCGCCAGTTACATCGCATCGCGGGAAAGTCCCGCTTCAACGTGTTGATCTTGATCTTCATGCACGCAAGTGCAGGCGCCGCGGACTGCGACTTCAGGAGGCTGAGTGGAGGTGCCTGTAGGGGCCAGTGCGTAGCACCTTCGGCGTAGCCGAAGAGCGCGAGCCGTAGACTTGGCGAAGCAAGTCGTAGGCCGCGTGGCCCCGGAAGGTACCGGAGCGAAGGGACCCGGAGCGCAGCGTAGGGCCGGATGCAGGAGCGAGCGGTTTTGCCTACTTTTTCCAAGAAAAAAGTAGGCCGCCGTAAGGGCGGAAGGGGCCGGCAGCATCGCCGCACCGAATGGATAAGCTCCCAGCCTCAGCATCCCAACCCAACCCAACCCCAAGATCACGCGCCTCGAGATTGCGTGCAGAATTTTTTACCCACTGAAAACACACACAAATAAATCAGCAAAAAAGTTTTCCGGTTTTTACCCACCCCTGCGTCTAATACAAAACACATATATAAACAGAATCATTCTCGTTTACTTGGGGTTGTCATGAGTCTTGCCGTACGTCGTCTGCGTTCGTTGATCTCACCCTTTGCCGGGGTAGAGCGTTCCAGGTCCGCACCTTGGGTGCTGCTGGGGGTATTGGGCTTGGCTTCGCTGGCCGAAGCGGCGCCGGTAACGGTCAACATTCCTGCCCAGAGCCTGGCCGGCGCTTTGCGCGAGTTCGGCGAGCAGTCAGGCCTGCAAGTGCTGTACGAGCCAAGCCTGGTGGAAGGCAAGCGTGGCGCAGCGGTCAGCGGGGAGATGGAGTCCAACGACGCGCTGGGGCAATTGCTGCGTGGCAGCGGCCTGCGTTATCAGATCGACAACGGCACCGTGCTACTGCTCGGTACCCCGGACGACGCTGCGCTGGAACTGGGCGCCACCAGCATCACCGGCGCCGGCCTGGGGGCGGCCACAGAGCGCACCGGCTCCTACACCGCAGGTTCTGTATCGATCGGCAAGATGCCGCAGTCGATCAAGGACACTCCGCAGAGCGTCAGCGTCATCACCCGGCAACGGATGGAAGACCAGCATCTGACCACCATGAACGATGTGCTCACCCAGACCACCGGGGTGACCGCCTATCAGGGCAGCATGACCAACTCCCGCTACCTGGCGCGGGGTTTTGAAATCACCAACTTCCGTCTTGACGGTGGCGCACCGGTGGGGGTCAGTGCCTTCGCCTGGAAAGACCTCGACATGGCCATCTATGACCATGTCGAAATTCTACGCGGCGCCGATGGCCTGTATTCGGGCAACGGCGAGCCAGGCGGCAGCGTCAACCTGGTGCGCAAGCGTCCCACTGCCTACAACCAGTTCTCGGTGACCCAGTCCATCGGCAGCTGGGACAACTACCGTACCGAACTCGACGTCAGCGGCCCGCTGGGCTTTGACGGCAAGCTGCGCGGGCGCAGCGTCATCGTCTACCAGGACCGCAACTCCTACATCGACGAGTTCGACTCCGATCGCCAGCTGTTTCATGGCGTGCTGGAGGCTGATCTCACTGACAGCACCTTGCTCACCGTTGGCTACACCCACGACCGCCTGAACTCGTCCGACCAGGCCTATGGCCTGCCGCGCTACAGCAACGGCGCTGACCTGGACCTGTCGCGCAGCACCTTTCTGGCCGGCAAGCACGACTACAAGAACCGTCGTGGCGACAACTTTTATGCACGGCTTGAACAGCATCTGAACGAAGACTGGACGGCGACGCTGGATGCTATCTACGCCAAGAACCAGCAGGACCGCGATTACTACAACTTTATTGGCGCCATCGATCCGGTGACCCATACGGGATCTAGAGGCGTTTGGGCCTTTCAAGACGAAACCTATCGTGATCGCGCTGTAGATTTCTCCCTCAAGGGTGGCTTCGACCTGTTTGGCGGCCGTCACGATGCAGTGCTGGGGTATACCTGGCAGAACTCCAAGCAGGACATTGATGCCTATGCGTCCGGAGGGCGCGTTTCGGCGGGCGATATTTTTGCCTTCGATCCGAGCAAATTTCCTTCGCTCAAAGGCAATAGTTACCCGAGTCAGGTGTTGCCGACCTACATCAAACAGAACGGTTTCTACGGTTCGCTGCGTCTGCAGCTGGCTGACCCGTTGCACTTGATCCTCGGTGGTCGCTACAACGATTACTACTACAGCTTCGAAGCCACTCGTTTCAACGCCGCCGGTGCACAGACCTCCAACAGTAGGACGGTGTACAGCGACGACAACGTGTTCACCCCGTTTGCCGCGTTGACATACAAATTGACCGATGAATGGACCGCCTATACCAGCGTTGCCGAGATCTACAAATCCCAGGCCAATTATCTCAAGGGGCCAAGTCCCGGCACTTCGTCGCTGGACCCGGTCAAAGGGCGTGCCTACGAGCTGGGCATCAAAGGCGAACTGTTCGAAGGCCGTTTGAACACCACCACCGCGCTGTACTACACCAAGCGTGATGGTGAGGCTGTGCAAGACCTCAACGAAGACTATGTGGTCTCCGGGCAGGGCGCTTCGTGCTGCTTTCTGGATGAGGGCGAGGTCACCAGCAAGGGTATTGAGTTCGAAGCCAGCGGGCAGATTACCGAGCGTCTGGAAGGCACTTTCGGCTACACCTACAACCACAACCGCAACGTAGCCACCGAAAGCGGCTCGACCACCGCTACTGCCTTGAGCCTGACGCCCAAGCACCTGGGCAAGGCGTTCCTGACCTACCGCATGCCGGGCGCGCTGGAAAACCTGCGCGTCGGTGGCGGTGTCACGGCTCAGAGCGCGAGCTACGTATCGGAGGGCAACATCGACTTTTCCCAGCCGGGTTACGCGGTGTACAACGCCTTTGCCGACTATCGCCTGAACGAACACTGGAGCGTGGCCCTCAACGGCAACAACCTGGCCGACAAGAAGTACTACTCGACCATCGGTAACTCTATGTACGGCAACTTCTACGGCGACCCGCGCAACTTTGTGTTGACCCTGCGCGGTACTTACTAAGCTTCATCCCCCAAGGCCGGCAGCCAGTAATGGCTGCCGGCCTTGTCGTTTCCGCTGGTGCTACCCCCGGTGGGAGCGGGCTTGTCCCGCGATGCGATGTGGCTGACAGCCCGCAATCGCGGGGCAAGCCCGCTCCCACCAAGGGTCAGGCCAAGGCCTGGCAGATTGCGTCGATGACCTCTGGCGAGTACGCCAGCGTTGCGTGAGTGACCTCGAACCCGCGGCTGCAGGCCACCCGCTGCTGCGTATTCAAGCGTCGCAGGGCCTCGGTGCGCGCCTGGAAATCCGGGGTGTCGAGCGCCGACCACCAGCAATGCGCAGCGACCTGCAACGGCGGGTAGTGGAGGTCTTCGCTGAGCTTTTCCAGGTAGGCATACACCGATTTGCCGAGGGCCACTTCGCGTTCGGTACTGACGTTGAGGAACACCGCTCGCGCCTGCTCGGCGCTGATGTCGGCAACGCCCGTTGACCACTGGATGAAGTCTTCGACCACGGTATCGTCGAGCAGTGGATTGCCCTGTGCCTGGCAATAGTGCGTGGCGGTCTGTGCATGGTTGACGAACAACAGCGAGAAAAACCCGGTCAGCGCTTGCAGCCGCAGCGGCTGGTCGCTGTTGTCCGTCTCGGCGACTGCCTCGATAGCGGCCGGGCCCTTGTGCTCGACGGTCGGGTCGAGCAGGCCGACGAACGCCACGGTCCGACCCAGGTCTTCCAGGTTCTGGGCAATCTGCATCGCCAGCGGCGCGCCCAGGGACCAGCCCAGCAGATGGAACTCGCCTTCGGGTTGGTCGGCGAGGATCTGCCGGGTGTAGTCGTCGACCATCTGTTGCCAGCTCGGCCGCGGGCTGTTCGGCTCATTGACGTAGTCATGGAACATCAGGCCCTTGACCCGGATGTGTTCGGCCAGTGCTGCCGCCAGCGGGAAATAGCACAGCGCTGAACCGCCGCCCGGGTGCAGGCAGTACAGCGTCCGAGGCTGCGCTGAACGGTTGAGGTCGATGATCGCGCTGCGCTGGCTGCCCTGGCCCTCGAGGTAGGCACACAGCTCACGCAACGACGGTTGCTGGATGAAGGCGTGCAACGTGAGCTCCACGCCCAGCTCGGCCTTGATCGCCGACACGGCCACCAGGACTTTCAGCGAATGGCCGCCGAGCTCGAAGAAGTTGGCATCCACCGCGACATGTTCAGGCTCAAGTTCCAGTACCTGGGCCCAGAGGCGTTGCATGCGCTGCTCGCCGGCCGTGGCCGGCGCGCTGTTGGTCGCGGCCTGGACACGCTCGGGCAACGGCAGGCGGCGCCGGTCGATCTTGCCGTTGTGGGTCAAGGGCCAGTGTTCAAGCAGGACGATATCGCTGGGGACCATATAGGCCGGCAACTGCTCGGCCAAGCGGCGTTTTAGCGCGGCAGGATCAGCGTGCATGAACGATTCGCTGTCGGTGAAACTCGCGTAGGCCAGCAGGCTGTCGGCCTGTGGATGGCGCATGACCAGGGCCTGATGGATGCCAGGCAAGCTGCACAGACGGCTTTCGATTTCGCCGGCTTCCATGCGCAGGCCGCGGATCTTCAGTTGCTGATCGCTACGGCCGTGGTAGTACAAGGCCGCATCGCTACCGCGTTCGGCCAGATCACCGGTGCGGTACAGGCGCGCGCCGGGGGCGCCGAAGGGATCGGGGAGGAAGCGTTGTGCGGTCAGGCCGGGCTGATTGAAGTAACCCAGGGCCAACAGTTCACCGCCCAGGTACAGCTCGCCGCTCAGGTGCTCGGGGAGCTGGCCGAGCATGCTGTCCAGGACGTACGCCTGGCGTGCGCCCAGCGGCTTGCCGATGGCCAGGCGTGCGCCGTGGACGTCCAGCGGAACAGTCCAGGCCAGCGGGGTAATCACCGCTTCGGTCGGTCCATAGGCATTGATCAGCCGTTGGCAGCTGATACCGTGCTGCTTGTCGAAATGCTCGCGGCTCCAGCCTTCACCGCCAAGAATGCAGGTCTTGACCTGCACCTTGCGACCCTGGCTCTGCAGTACCCGCGCGGTCTCGAAGAAGTACGAGGGCGGCAGGTTCAGGCAGGTCACGCCGTGGCGCTCGACGGCATCGGCCAGCTGTTGGCTGGTCCATCGGTGGGTGTCACCGATCAGCAGGCTGGCACCGCACAGCAGGGGCATGAGGATCTGCTCACTGGCCGCATCGAAGCTGATCGAGGCGAACTGCAGGCAACGATCCCGGGCGTTCAGCTCGTAGGCCGCGGCGGCACTGAGGCAGTGCCGGGCCACGGCCTGCTGTTGCACGGCAACGCCCTTGGGCAGGCCGGTGGAGCCGGAGGTGTAGATGATGTAGGCCAGTTGCTCCGGCCAGCTGCAGCGCTGGACCGCTGGCAAGGCTTGTGCGGTCAGTGCATCGATCGAGGCGATATTCAGGGTCGGGCCAGGGAAGGGCGGTAGTTTGTCGAGGACGGCGGACTCGCTCAGCAGCAGGCTCAGGCCGCTGTCTTCGATGATGTGCTGCAGGCGTTCCCGTGGGTAGCTCGGGTCCAGCGGCACATAGCTGCCGCCGGCCTTGAGGATGCCCAACAGCGCGGCAATCCGCGTGAACGACGGGTTCAGGGCCAGGCCGACGCGGCCTTGCGGTGTGAGGCCGAGATCGATCAGGTAGCGGGCAATGTAGTCAGCCTGCTGCAGCAGTTCGCCATAGCTGAGGTGGCCGTGCGCATCGACCAGGGCAATGGCATCGGGCGTGCGCCGGGCCTGTTGCTCGAACAGGTCATGGACACAGGCTGGTGCTGCTGGCGTTAGCACCGGGGTTGGCTGCGGCCGGGTGATGGTGAGTTCGCCTGCCGGCTGTTGCGTGCTGGCCTGGCCCAAGGCCTGCAGCCAGGCAACGAAATGTCCGGTGATCTGTTCGGCACGTGCGCTGCTTACGTGGTCGAGGCGATGGTGCAGCTTGATCTCCAGACGCTGTCCCAGGGTGACCGCCACGCTGATCGGATAATGCGTTTGACCATGGGTGCTGATGTTGCCGATGTGCAACTGATCGTCGGCTTGCTGTTGCAGGGCTTCGTCCACGGGGTAGTTTTCGAACACCAGCAGGGTGTCGAACAGCGGACCACCGAACAGGCGCTGGATTTCGAACAGCGGGCTGTGTTCGTGTTCACGCAGGCTCAGGTTGTCTGCCTGCAGGCTGCGCAACCATTGTGCCAGGGGTTGCTCGGGGCGCGGCTCGACGACCACCGGCAAGGTGTTGATGAACAAGCCCATCTGCTCGTCGGCATGGGCCAGCGAGCTTGGCCGGCCGGCGACCGTGATACCGAACACGACGCTGGCCTGTGCGCTGTATTGCTGCAGCAGCAAGGCCCAGGCGGCCTGGACCAGGGTATTGACGGTAACCCTGGCGTTGCGTGCGAGTTGCTCCAGCGCGCGGGTTTGCCCAGCCTCGAGCAGACGCTGGCAGTAACCATGGCCGAGGTCTGCCGGGTGACTGTTGACGGTGGCCGGAGCGAGCAAGGTCGGTTCGTCCTGGCCGCGCAGGTACTGCTGCCAGAAGAGCCGGTCGGCATCGTGGTCGCGCTCTTGCAGCCAGGCAATGTAGTCCTTGAAGTGCGCCTTGGGCGCGGGCACCGGGATGCCGTGATAACGCTGCATCAATTGCGCGAACAGCTGCGAGGTGCTCCAGCCGTCGAGCAGGATGTGGTGGCTGGTGAACACCAGGTGCCAGCGCTGGCGGTCTTGCTGCAGGGCGGCCCAGCGCAGCAACGGTGCCTGGCTGAGATCGAAGCCGCGTTCGCGCTCCTGGCGCGCCAACTGCTCGGCACTCAGGCTGCCCTGGGCATGGCAGGTGAAATCGGCGTTCAGCTGTCGGGTCACCCGTTGCAGCGGTTGCGCCAGGCCATCACCCCAGTGGAAGCTGCTGCGCAGAATCGCATGACTGTCCAGAGTGGCTTGCCAGGCACGCTGGAACCGCTCGATGTCGAGACCGTCAACCTCTAGCTGCAACTGCTGCTGGTAATCACCATGGTCGGCATTGAGCTGGGCATGGAACAACATGCCTTGTTGCATTGGCGACAACGGATAGAGGTCTTCGAGCTGGCGGGGCGTGTCGATCAGGCGGTCAAGCTGGGCCTGGGACAGCTGCGCCAGTGGCACGTCGTGGGGCGTTATCGCACCCTGGTCGGGTGTGCAGCAGTGTTCGATCAACGCGTGCAACTGCTCGCCCAGGGCGTCGGCCAGTGCCTGGATCGTTGCGGTATCGAAGGCGGTCTGGCTGAAACGCCACACCACACTCAACGCGCCGGCGCGGACTTCGGCAGTGATTTCCAGACCGTCGCCCAGCGGCCCATAACTGTCATGCCGGGCACCGGCCGCTTCGTCGCAAGGGGCGAATAACGCGTCGGCGGCGTCGCTGAAGCGCGCTTGGTAATGGCCCAGGTAGTTGAAAGTGACGCGCGGCGTTGGCAGGGACGCGAGGGCTTCGCGGCTGGCGTGATCACCCAAATAGCGCAGGGCACCGAAGCCCAGGCCGTTGTTGGGGACGCCGCGCAACTGCTCCTTGATGCCTTTGATCGAGTCTGCCAGCGAGGGTGCGGTGCTCAGGCACAGTGGGAACCGCTGGGTGAACCCGCCCAGGCTGCGCGTCAGGTCGACATCGTCGAAAAGGGCATTGCGGCCCGGCTCCTGGAGCTGGAGCAGTACCCGCGGCTGAGAGTGGCACAGGGTTCGGGCCAGCGCGGTCAACAGCAGGTCGTTGGTTCGGGTGCGGTAGGCAGCCGGCGCCTGTTGCAGCAAGCGTTGCGTCTGGTTGCGGTCCAGCCGGGTGTGAACAAGGACGGTTTGCGGTTCAGTGCAAGGCGTTTGCGCAGGGGCACCGGGCAGGTCGGGGTGGGGGCCCTGCAACTGCTGCTGCCAGAACTCACGCTCGGCGCTGCCCTCAGGGCTACGGGCGAATTGCTCCAGGCGTTCGCTCCAGTGGCCCATGGCATGGGTCTTGGCCGCCAGCGGTTGGCCAAGGTACGCCGATTGCAAATCTTCCAGCAGAATCCGCCAGGACACGCTATCGATCACCAGTGAGTGGATCACCAACAGCAGGCGCTGGCTGCCGTCGGCCAGGTCCATGAGCGCTGCCCGCAACAGCTGACCCTGCTCCAGGTCGAGGCTGTGCCGGGCGCGCTGGAGCGTTGCGCCAACCTCTTCGACCTGCAGGTGCCAGAGCAGGTCCTGCACCGGTGCGTCGCAATGGCAGGCTCTCGCGTCGGTAAAACGCAGGCGCAGGGCGTCGTGATGGATAAGCAACTGATGCAGCGCCTGGCTCAGGCGCTGTGTATCGAGCGTGCTGGACGGTTTGAGCAACATCGACTGATTGCAGAGGTTGCGTTGCGCAATGTCCAGTTCGAAGAATGCATGCTGGAACGGCAGCAGTGGGCTGACACCCCGTAGCGGGCCTTGGTCGATCTGCGTGCGTTGATCGTCTTCGACCACGACCTTGGCCAGGCTTTCGATGGTCTGGTGCTCGAATACATCCTTGGGGCTCAAGTGCAGGCCCAGGCGGCGCGCGCGGCTGACCAGCTGGATAGAGATGATCGAGTCGCCACCGAGCTCGAAGAAATTGTCGCTGATGCCGATCGACTCGCGGCGCAGCACGTCCTGCCAGAGCTGCACCAGCTGTCGTTCGCGCGCGGTACGTGGTGCCAGGTGTTCTCGCTGGACGGCCTCGGGCAGCGGCAGGGCGCGGCGATCCAGTTTGCCGTTGGGGCTCAACGGCAGTGCATCGAGCAGGAGGATATGCGCCGGTACCATATAGTCCGGCAACTGGCTGCGCAGGGCGCTTTGCAGTTCGCTCACCTGCGAGTCGGCAGCGCCGACCACATAGGCCACCAGTTGCAAACCGGTCAGGCCGGGTTGGGCCAGTACTGCCGCTTCGCGCAGGCCAGGCTGTTCGAGCAGGCGCGCCTCGATCTCGCCGAGCTCGATGCGCAGGCCGCGGATTTTCACTTGATGGTCGAGGCGTCCGCAGTAGTCGATAGCACCATCGGTACGGTAGCGGGCCAGGTCGCCGGTGCGGTACAGACGCGCACCCGGCGTCGGGCTGAACGGGTCGGGTATAAAGCGTTCGGCGGTCAGCGCCGGACGGCGGTGATAACCACGGGCCAGGCCGCAGCCGCCGAGCAACAGTTCGCCCTGGGTGCCGATGGGCACCGGCCCGAAACTGTGGTCGAGGACATGGGTGTAGAGGTTGGCGATCGGGTGGCCGATCGGCACGCTGTCCAGGCCTTCGTCGCGGCAAGTCCAGTGGGTGACGTCGATGGCCGCCTCGGTGGGACCATAGAGGTTGTACAGGCCGGTAGCGGGCAACTTGTCGAAGACGTGATACTGGGCGTCGGCCTGTAGCGCTTCGCCGGAGCAGATGATGCGCGTCAGCGAGGTGCAGCGCTCGACCCCCGGCTCGTGAATAAACACCTGCAACATCGATGGCACGAAGTGCAAGGTGGTGACCTGGTGGCGTTCGATGGTGGCGATCAGTTTATCCGGTTCGCGGTGCTCGCCCGGCGCGGCGATGACCAGGCGCGCCCCCTGGATCAGCGGCCAGAAAAACTCCCAGACCGAGACATCAAAGCTGAACGGGGTCTTTTGCAGCACGGTGTCGGCCGCGCTTAGTTGGTAGGCCTGCTGCATCCAGGCCAGGCGGTTGTGCAGGGCCAGGTGACGGTTGCCGGCGCCCTTGGGCTTGCCGGTGGAGCCGGAGGTGTAGATGACGTAGGCCAGGTGTTCGCTATCGACCTCGACCGCCGGGGCCTGATCGGGCCAGCGGCTGAAATCATCGTCCAGCAGCAGCGTCTGGCCGGTAAAAGCAGGCAGCTTGTCTTGCACCTGCTGCTGGGTCAGCAACAGGCCGATGGCACTGTCGTCGAACATATAGGCCAGGCGCTCGCCCGGGTATTCCGGGTCCAGCGGCACATAAGCGCCGCCGGCCTTGAGGATGGCGAGCAGACCGATGACCATTTCCAGCGAGCGTTCGGCGGCAATCCCGACCAACACTTCGGGGCCGACGCCGTGCTGGATCAGGGCGTGGGCCAACTGGTTGGCGCGCTGGTCGAGCTGGCGGTAAGTGAGGCTCTGGTCGGCGAAGACCAGCGCACAGGCATCGGGGCTTAGCCGTGCCTGTTGCTCGATCAGACGCTGGACCCGGAACTCGCCGGGGTAGGGCTGCGCGCTCGGGTTGAGGCCGCGCAGGATTGCCTGTTGCTCGGCAGGGCTGAGCATCGGCAGTTCATCCAGGCGCCTGTCGGGACCCGCCAACAGCGCCTGCAGCAGGTTAAGCCAGTGCCGGGCCATGCCAGCGACGGTGGCCGGGCTGAACAGGTCAGTGCTGTACTCCAGGCTCACGGCGATGGCGTCGGGCGCATAGTCCACCTCCAGCGACAGGTCGAACTTGGCCTGCCGCGAGCCGCCTTCAAGGAACGTCACCGCAAGCTCGCCAAGGTTCAGGGCGGTTGTGCCCGGGGTGCTTACGCGCCAGTTGAACAGGGTCTGGAACAGCGGGTTGGCCAGACTGCTACGGTGCAGTTCGAGGGACTCGAGGATCAACTCGATGGGGTAATCGGCATGCTCCAGTGCCGCCAGGCTGTCGGCCTTGAGGCGGTTGAGCAACTGCAGGCCGGTGCTCTGCGCTGGCAGCTGAGCGCGGTAGACCTGGCTGGTGACAAACAGACCCACCAGTTGATGGGTTTCGCTACGGGTGCGGGTGGCACTGGGAATGCCCACGGTGAAATCGGTCTGCCCGCTGTAACGCCCCAGCAGTAGTTGCCAGGCTGCCAGCAGTACCACCATCGGTTGCAATTTGTGGGCACGGCACAGGGCCTGCAATTGCTGGCAGGTGTGCGTGTCCAGTTGCTCCAGGTGATAGCCGGCGCTGTGACGCTGCGCCGCTTGGCGCGGGTAGTCCAGGGGCAGGGCCAACGGCTGGATTTCGTCGCCCAGGTAGTCACGCCAGTAGCGGGCACTGGCAGCGAACTGCGGGCTGTCGGGGTAGTGCTGGCGTTGCCAGCGGGCATAGTCGGCGTACTGCTGTGCCGGCACTGGCAGGCTTTGCTCGGCCGGCAGTGCATAGGCCTGGGACAGGTCGGCGACCAGCAGTGGATTGGACCAGGCATCGGAGACGATATGGTGCAGGGTCAGCAGCAGGTAATGCTGTTGGACTCCGGTCTGCAGCAGTGCTGCACGGATCAGTGGTGCCACTTGCAGGTCGAATGGCGTGCTTGCCTGGTCGGCGATGTGTCGTTGCAGCTCGCGCTCCAGCCTGTCGCCGTGCAGATGGCTCAATGTAACGTGCTGCAGTGTGAGGCGCGCATCGGGCTCGATGATTTGTTGCGGCTCGTTGTCGTCCTGGGTAAAGCGCGTGCGCAAGATGGCATGGCGCTCGATCACCCGGTTCAGCGCTCGCTCCAGACGTTGTGCATCGAGTTGGCCGTCCAGGCGCAGGACACGCGGCAGGTTGTAGGCGCTGCTGCCCGGATCCACTTGCTGCAAGAACCACAGGCGCTGTTGGGCAAATGTCAGTGGCTGCGGCCCTGATAACGCTTCAGCCTGGTCAGCGTTGGTGTCAGGGGCGAAATCGAGGGGTAATTCGTCTTCGGCCAGCAGCAGGGCCAACAGGTCGTCTTCGAGGCAGGGATCGAGGGTGTGCATGGTCGATTCTCAAGCGGGCTTCGCGGAAAAGTTCTGCTTATGGAACGAAGCACCGGGAGATCGATTTAGGCGGGCTGGCGGCGCGGGGCAAGCCTTGCCGGCAGACAAGTGTCTGCCTCGCGCCGGGGTGGGATCAGAGGTCGCGGGCTACCCGAAAGCCCAACCAGTCGCCGAGCACATGGGGCGCTCGGGTGTTGCGGTTGCCGGAACGGGTGAAAATCGGCGCCTCGGTCCAGTCGTTGCCGCGGATCTGCCGGGTTTCGCAGCCCTGATCGGTCCAGGCGCTGCCGTCGCCGGGGGCGCCCTGGTAGTTCTCGTGCCAGCAATCCTCCACCCGCTCGTAGACGTTGCCGTGCATGTCGTAGAGGCCGAAGGCGTTGGCCGGGTAACTGCCCGACGGCGCGGTGTAGCTGTAGCCGTCGGTGGGCCCGTAGGTGTTGGCGTGTTTGCTGATCTGGTATTCGCCTTCCTTGTCGAACGGGAACGGGAAGGGGCCGCTGGAGCCTGCGCGGGCGGCATATTCCCATTCGGCTTCGCTGAGCAGGCGGTAGGTGGCGCCGGTTTTTTTCGACAGCCAGCCGAGGTAGCCCTGCATGTCCTGGTAGTTGATGCACACCTGGGGTTGTTCCGGGCCCATGGTGTAGGTCGGTTTACCGGCTTTGCAGGCACGGCCGGGGCGGGTGTCGCCGTCAGGCGGGGTGGCGCCGGTGGCTTTGCTGTAGGCACTCCATTGCCCGGCGGTGACGGCGTAGCGGCCCACTGCAAACGGACGGGCGAAGGTCACCGGATGCTGGGGGCCTTCATCGGCCTCGCGGCCCAGCTCATCTTCCGGGGCGCCCATGACAAACTGGCCGGCAGGCACGACGACCATCTGCGGGCAGTCCTTGCAGTCCTGGAACACGGTACCCGGCGTGGTAGGGGCGGCGCCGTGGGCACTGAGGCTGAACAGGCCCAGCGCCACGGCGGCAAACAGCGGATGATTCATCGTAAGGATTCCTTTCAGGCGGGTTCAGGCTCGGCGGCGACGCAGCCGGCTTTCATTCGCACCAACTGGTCGGCTACGTGGAAATAGCGGTCGTCGTGGGAGATGACAATGATGGTCTTGCCCAGGCGTTTGAGGTCCGGCAGCAGCTCGTTGTAGAAAATGTGCCGGAACGTCGGGTCCTGGTCGGCGGCCCATTCGTCGAACACCAGTACCGGGCGTTGCTCAAGCCACGCACTGACCAGCGCCAGGCGCTTGCGCTGGCCGGTGGAGAGGTCGGTGGTGGTGAAACGGCCGTTGTCGATACTGACCTTGTGAGCGATCTGCAGGCGTTGCAGGTACTGGTTGGCTTCCTCGGGAATGTTCTCGTCGCCTTGCACCAGGTCATCGAACAGGAAGTAGTCGGCGAAGATGGTGGTGAACGACTGGCGATAATCGTCGCGTGTTTCGGGGCTCACCACCTTGCCGTTGAGCCGCAGCTCGCCGTGTTGCGGGGCATAGAGGCCGAGCAGCAGCTTGATCAGGGTGGTCTTGCCACCGCCGTTTTCACCGACGATGAACACGATGTCGCCACGCTGCACCTTGAGGTTCACCGGCCCCAGGCTGAAGGGGGCGGCGCCGGCAACGGCAGGGAAGGTGTAGCCGGCGTTGCGCAGTTCAAGGCTGGTGAAGGGCTCGGTCGTGCTGGCCTTGTCGTTGAGCAGCAGGTGCGGCTCGGGTGAGGAGAACTGCCTGGAAAGCTCGGCGATGCGGCGAAACGCGATCTGCGCCCGGCTGACAATCGGCAGCACGCTGACCAGATAATCCAGCGGCCCCTTCATGTACAGCAGTACCAGCACGAACCCGCTCATGGCGGCTTTATCCATGCCCGGCCACAGGCTCTGAATCAGTAGCGCCAGGCCAATGACCACGAAGAACAGGGTCGAGCCAAAGGTTTTGGCGACAATGAAGGTGTTCACCGCACGAACCTGCGTGCTGCAGATGTCGTCGGCGGTTTGCAGAATGCGCTGGGTGAACAGGCGATTGCGCCGCGGGCGGTGGATGCGCAGTTCCTTGGCGCCTTCGGCGATGGCGTGGTAGTGCTTTTGCAGTTCGTCTTGCGCTTCGCGGGCCTTGTCGAAACCCTGGATGCCCCGGCGGCGAGCGACCAGCTGCGCGCCCAGGCCAATCGCCAGGCCGCCGACCATCAACAGGAACAACGGCCACGAGAGCGTCGCCAGGTAGCCCAGGCAGCCCAGGGTGACGGTCATGGAGATGGTCAGCGGGGCGAAGGCGAAAGAGAAGTCGCTGATGGTGTTGATGTCGTGGGTGAGCACCGGGATCAGGCGATGACTCTTGTAGCGCTCGATCTGGTCGATAGGCGCGCACAGCACCTTTTCCCCCAGCTCCTTGCGCAGCTTGAGGATGATTTTCTGGCCGACGAAGTTGCTGGCCATGTCCGAAAATCCGGTGCTGAGCAGCGACAGCACACACAGCCCGGCAAAGGCCCAGAGCATGCCGCTGGCGACACCTTCGGGCGCATGCAAGGCTGTGTTGATGCTGGATAGTAGCGTGGTGACGCTGGCGCCACCGACTATGCCCAGAGCAATCGACAGCAGCACGATGGGCCAGAACGGTTTGAGCAGGTGCAAGAGTTCACGGGTCGCGCCGCGAGCGTTGTGGTTCATGCGATTGCCTTGACGGTATGGGCATTGTTCAAGGGGCGCGTGGCGGTTTTACCCAGGGTCTGGTACAGCGATTCGCCGATTTCCCGGGCGCGGATCGGCAGTACCGAGAGCAGGGTATCGCTCAAGCCGTGGCTGGCTTCACAGAACCCCTGCAGGTACACCGCAGCCTTGAAGCCGTGGTTGGTCAGGCATTGGTAATCGCGATTGACCGCGAACGCTTGCAGGTGTTCGGCCAAAGGCGCCAACAGGGTCTGGTGCGAACGACGTTCATAGCCGGTGGCCAGGATCACGGCATCGTAGCGATGGGTTTGCATCTGCTGGGTGGCAAGATCACGCAGGGTCAGCTCGATACCGTCAGCGTTGCTGACCACCGCTTCCACCTGGCGGCGGCAGAGCACGGCATGACGGAACTGGTGGGCGACTTTCTGCCGGTAAAGAATGCCGTAGATACGCTCGATCAGGTCGATGTCGACTACCGAGTAGTTGGTGTTGTGGTACTCCTCGATCAACTTGGCGCGCTCGTTTGTCGGCTGGTTGAACACCAGGTCCGTGTAGTCGGGGGCGAACACTTCGTTGACGAACGGGCTGTCGTCGGCAGGCTTGAGCGCCGAGCCACGCAGGATCATCTCGACCTTCACCGACGGGTAGCTGTCATTGAGGTCGATGAAGGCTTCTGCCGCGCTCTGGCCGGAGCCGATGATGGCGATGCGCATGGGCTTGCCCTGGGCGCAAGGCAGTTGCTCGAGGCTGCTCAGGTAGCGTGAATGGTGGAATACCCGTGGATCGTCGCGCAGTGCCTTGAAGACCTCCGGGATTTTCGGCGTACCGCCGCTGCCGATCACCACCGAACGGGCCCCGCGGCTGTGTTCATGGCCGTTGGCGTCACGGCTGATCAGGCGCAAGTGATCGACCTGGCCGTTGTCCATCACCGGCTCAATGCGCAGCACTTCCTCGCCATAAACGGCCTGGTTGGCGAAGTGATCGGCGGCCCACTTGAGGTAGTCGTTGTATTCCAGGCGGCAGGGATAGAAGGTGCCCAGGTTGATGAAATCGACCAGGCGCTGTTTCTGGTGCAGGTAGTTGATGAAGCTGTAGGGGCTGGTGGGGTTGCGCAGCGACACCAGGTCCTTGAGGAACGAGATCTGCAGCTCGCTCTGGGTCGCCAGGGTGTTGCCATGCCAGCGGTAGTCGCTCTGTTTGTCGATGAACAGGGCATCGAGGGCGTGGCCGTTGGTTTCAGCCAGTTCTTCCAGGGCAATGGCCAGGGCCAGGTTGGAAGGGCCGAAACCAACGCCGATCAGGTCGTGGATTTTTTCGAAAGGGTGGGACTGGCTCATGCTGGGCGGTTCCTTGGATGGTCGGGAGGGGGCCTGGTGCTGAGCCCCCTGGTCCTGCGCAAGTACACCGATAGAACGAGCCGTCCGTGGCAGAATTTACTGCTGTGCTCAGCCAAGTTTTTTGCGCAACAGGGCGACGGCGCGGTCGATTTGCGCTTCGTCGTTGAGCAGGCCGGGCGCCATGCGCAGCACCGGACCAACGTCACGGTCCACGGCATCGACGACGATACGGTTGTGGTTGAGGTAGCTGGCCAGGGCATCGCAATCCTGGTCTTTGACCCGCAGGAAGGTGAAACCGGCCGAGTATTCAGCGCTCAACGGTGTCACCAGTTCGATGGCCTTGTGCTCGAGCAGGCGTTGCTTGAGGTAGTCGTTGAGCTGGTGAATGCGCGCCTGGACCTCCGCCTTGCCCAGCTGCAGGTGCAGTTCGAAGGCCTTGCCCAGCGCCCAGCGGTGCTCGAAGGCGTGATAGCCGCCCGGGGTCATGATGGTGGCGAAGTCCTTGTCTTCGGAGAAGGTGGCGAAGGTCGGCACCAGATTCTGCATCGACTCGGAGGCGGCGCAGATGATGCCGGTGCCGCGCGGGCCGAACATCCATTTGTGTGTGCCGGAGATGAAGTAGTCGCAGTTGAAATCGGCGAAGTTGGCGTTCTCCACGCCAAAGCCGTGGACGCCGTCGACGACATAGAGAATGCGCCGGTCTTCGTCGCGGTTGCGGTTGTGCGCGCGCACCAGTTCGCCGATCTGCCCGATCGGCAGTTTGACCCCGCTGCCCGAATGCACCCAGGTCATGCCCAGCACCCGCGTGTTGGCGTTGATGGCTTTGTCGATAGTGCTCAGCACCTGATCGCTGGACACCTCCCGCGGGTGCTGGAACAGACGCAGCTTACGGACCCGGGTGCCGTCCTGGCGTTGGCGGAACTCCAGGGTCTTGCGGGTGGCATAGTGCTCGTGCTCGGTGGTGAGGATTTCCTGTCCAGGGGCAATCTTGAGCCGACCGTAGATCATCCCCAGGCCTTCGGTGGTGCTGCCAGTCAGGGCGATTTGCCGGGGCCTGACCGCCAGGTAGCGGGCGGCCCACTCGCGCACCTCGCCCTCGCGCTGCCATTCGATCTGGGTTTCCCAGTCGACCCAGTGTGCCGGGTTGCGGTCGATCTGCGCGCGGTAGTAGTCGATGGCCTCCTGCACCGGGCGCGGGTGGGCGGTGACCAGGAAGTTGGCGAAATGCGCGTAGTCAGGGTCGAGGGGGAACAGTTGGCGTAGCTGCTGCCATTTTTCCTTGCCGGACAGTGATGCCAGAGACGGTGTCGCCGCCAGTGCCTGGGAGAACAGTGGCAGGCTGGCGGCGAGCAGGCCGGCCTGTTTGAGGAAGGTACGACGGTCAGTCATGTCGGAGTTGCCTGGATCAAGGAGTGGAGAGGCTGGCGACTGGTTGGGCGGCTTTTTGCACCTGCGCCCAGACCCGCAGGAAGTTACCGCCCCAGAGCTTGGCAATATCGGCTTCCGAGTAACCTCGGCTGAGCAGCTCGGCGGTGACATTACGAATCTCGCTGACATCCTTCCAGCCATCGAGGCCACCGCCGTCGTTGAAGTCCGAACTGATGCCGACGTGGTCGATGCCCATCTTCTTCACGGCATAGTCGATGGCGTCGCCGTAGTCCTTGAGCGTGGCCTTGGGCTCCAGGTCGACGATGTCGTAGAGACTGCCGGCATATTCGCCGAAGCGCTTCTCAGGCCAGATGGCGATCACTGCGTCGCCCGGCATCAGGGCATTGGCCAGGCCTTGCAAGGGTTGCAGGTCAAAGCGCGCGCGCAGGGCTTCGAGTTTTTCCAGGCTCGGCTTGCTCAGGGGCTTGAGGTAGGTGCCGAAGGCGACTACCTGGAGCACGCCACCGCTGTCCTTGATCAGTTGCATTTCCTTGTCGCTGAGGTTGCGTGGAATATCCACCAGCGCCCGGGGCGCCGAGTGCGACGCCACCAGCGGTGTGCGGCTCAGGCGTGCGACGTCTTCAAGGGCCAGGGTCGACATCTGCGAGACATCGATGATGATCCCCAGGTCGTTCAAACGCTTGACCGCTTGCTCGCCCAAGGGCGAAAGGCCGCCGAGGGCATCAGGGGTGTCGTTGAAGAACGGCAGAGGGCGCGAAGAGTCGGCCCAGTCGTTGTTGGCCACATAGCTGAAGCCGAACATGCGCATGCCGCGGGCGGCCCACAGATCCAGTTGAGACAGGTCACGACCCAGCGGGTAGGCGTTGAGCATGCTGATGAAAATAGCGAATTTGCCTTCGCCATTCAGGCGCCGGAAGTCTTCCGGGGTGTAGGCGATACCGACCTGGTTGGGGAAGTCGCGGACCATGTTACTGATGATCTTGTAGCGCACTTCCTGCTGGTGCCGGGCCTCATCGACAAAGCCTGGCGTCGGGCGATGGGGGGCATTGGGGCCGTTCCACAGCTCTGGCCAGCCGAAGATGGTCAGCGCTGCACCAGACAGACGACCCTGGCCAGCCTTGATCAGGTCGAACTGATAGCGACCGTTCTTATCGAACTCGGTGCCTTCACCGCCGAAGGCCAGTGGCACGGTGATGTGGCTGTCGAACGACAGCATGTGCTCATGCAGGGCATTGGCCTGCTCGACGATTTTGCGCGGGTAGCCGGCGTTACTCTGGAAGTACAGGTAACCGGCAACGGCGGCGCCTGCGGCGACCACCAAGGCAAGGGGCAGGCCGATATACAGGGCTTTGCGGGAACGGGGCTTGGTCTTGGTCATTGCCATCTCGACGCTGGGCTGATCGGAACGGTTTGCCCGGCGCACGGGTGGGCCAGGGGCAAAGCTCGGGTATCAGGAGGGACGAACGGTGCAGGGGTAAATTTATGGTTCTTCACAGAGTCCCGGGGAGCATGGTCTTGGGACTGGGCTGGGGTTGGGATGTTGAGGCTGCGGGCTTATCCATTTTGTGTGGCGATGCTGCCGGCGCCTTCCGCCTTTACGGCGGCCTACTTTTTTCTTGGAAAAAGTAGGCAAAACCGCTGGCTCCTACATCCGGCCCTACGCTGCGCTCCGGGTCCCCTCGCTCCGGTGCCCTCCAGGGGCATCGCGGCCTACGACTTGCTTCGCCAAGTCTACGGCTCGCGAACTTCGGCTAAGGCCGAAGGGTGCTGCGCACCAGCCCCCTCCAGACACCTCCACTCGGCCTTCTGAAGTCGCAAAGTTACGGGTGGCGCCTGTGCTGACGTATCTTCGAAATCTGATTCTGGCGGAGCCAGGATGTCATCGCGGGGCAAGCCCGCTCCCACCGGGTTAATTGATCTCCCGGTGGGAGCGGGCTTGCCCCGCGATATCGACCCGCCAGTTACATCGCATCGCGGGAAAATCCCGCTTCAACGTGTTGATCTTGATCTTCATACACGCAAGTTCAGGCGCCGCGGATTGCGACTTCAGGAAGCTGAGCGGAAGGTGCCGTAGCGAAGGGACCCGCAGCGCAGCGTAGGGCCGGATGCAGGAGCGAGCGGTTTTGCCTACTTTTTCCAAGAAAAAAGTAGGCCGCCGTAAGGGCGGAAGGGGCCGGCAGCGTCGCCACACCAAATGGGTAAGCTCCCAGCCTCAACAACCCAACCCAGGATCAATAGTCCCCAAGGTTCCGTGAAGAACCAAATGTATGCGCGGACAGATGGCTCAAGTTTTGTGGCCGATAGCCGATAGCAGAGTCAACCCATAGACCATCAGGATGATAAAAGCATGGTTGGCATCAATGCCGTATCGATCAATGGCAACCCGCTGAGCAGCGGGACCCCAGGTGTTGTCAGCGTCAATCTTGGCGCTCAGGACCCGGCGGCGAAAACTGAAGAAGGCACGCTCAAGGTCAACCTTTCCGGTGTCGCGGAAAGCAACAAGACCGAATCCAGCCAAAGCAGCGAAAGTAGCGAACCGGCGCACATCCGCCAGTTGCGTGAAATGATCAAAGAGCTGCAAAAGCAGTTGGCCGAACAGCAGAAACAACTGCAGGCAATCATGGCCAGCAACATGGAAGAGACCGCCAAAGCCTCGGCGGTTGCCGCCGCGCAGTCATCGGTGAGTACCACCATGGGCGCGATCCAGACGGCCACCGCGCAGTTGCTCAAAGCCCTACTGGACAGCGGTGGCAGCAGCTCCGGCAGCATGGTCAGCACCAGCGCTTGATGGGCAACGGGCCTGGCGCCGATGGCGCGCAGGCCCGTCAGCTCAGTCGACCGCAGGGCGGTTCTGGCCGCGCTCGGATTTATAGCGCATGGCCACCGCTGGTGCCGGTTTGGTGCTGCCGGTTTCCAGCCACTGACGCATGCGGTTGGCGTCGGCGAAGTGGGTGTACTTGCCGAAGGCATCGAGAATCACCATGGCCACCGGACGGTTGTCCATCCTGGTCAACAGCACCAGGCAGTGCCCGGCATCGTTGGTGAAGCCGGTCTTGGTCAGGTCGATATTCCAATTGCTCTTCTTGACCAGATGGTCGGTGTTACGAAAGCCCAGGGTGTAGTTGGGTTTGCGAAACGCCACGGTCTTCTCGGGAGTGACGCTCAACTGCTTCAGCAGCGGGTAGTTGCGTGCCGCCAGCAGCAGCTTGCCCAGGTCGCGCGCGGTGGACACGTTGCTGGTCGACAGACCGGTGGGTTCGACATAGCGGGTGTTACTCATGCCCAGGGCCCTGGCCTTGGCGTTCATCGCCTTGATGAACGCGTTGTAGCCACCGGGATAGTTATGCGCCAGGGTCGAGGCGGCGCGGTTTTCCGATGACATCAGGGTAATCAGCAGCGTTTCCCGGCGGCTGAGCTGGCTACCGAGGCGCACCCGCGAATACACCCCTTTCATTTCCTTGTTCTGGGCGATGGTCATGGTCAGCATCTCGTCCATGTTCTGCTTGGCGTCGAGCACCACCATGCCGGTCATCAGCTTGGTCACCGAGGCAATAGGCACCACCCGGTCGGCATTGTTGGCGTAAAGCACCTTATTGGTCTGCAGATCGATCAGCAGAGCGGCGCCAGAAGCCAGGTGCAACTTGGCAGGATCGCGTTGTACCTGGGCAGGGGGTTGCGCAGCAGTGGCGGTGGGGACAGTCGCGGTACTGGTGAGCAACAGCAGCAGGCTTAGAATCGAAAGGGAGGTTTTCACGTCGAGGCTCACTAAAAGTTGGTATGTCGTTGGCTGTGCAAGGGTTTTCCCCCAAAAACGCTCGCATTCTGGAGTATGGCCTAGAGTCTGTCGATTAGCCCGTAAACATTGGGCTAAAGATGAACGAAATTTAATCCTGTACCCATTGTGGCTCCGTTGTTTCACCTTCATCCATGCCGACTGTTCGCGGTTTGCTATAAAGAAAAGGCTGCCTTTGATGAGGGGGCACTCGGCTCACCCCAGATCGGTTAACTCCCCATGCCTACTTTTCGTATTCTGGTTTGTTTGTTGCTGGTAGCGAACATTGCTGGCTGTGCATCCCCAGGAAAGCCTACGGCCAGTAAAACAACGAAAAAAACCCCTGAAGAGTACGCTGCTTGCGTGCTGCCGAAGTGGCAAGCGCTGGCGCCGCTTGCTTCGCAGAAATCAATCGTCAACGGCTATCGGATTACGGCGCCCAGTGCAGTGGCATCTGACGAGGTCCTGGAAGTCGTCGAATATCAGGACGGCAGTCGGGCGACGTTCTACAAAGGAAGCTTTCTGTCGGGAGATAAACTGCGCCGGGAGGCAAGAGATTGCCTGGAGTGAATTTTGCAATCGCGCAGTTGCTGCCGAGCGGTGTGTTGAGGTAGGGTCCGTGCTTTTTTTCGATTGGCAGGAGAGCCGGATGCGCAACAGAACACTTTTGCTGGCCTTCGGGTTGGCCATCACCGCGGCATCTGCCACCAGCGGGTACCTGGCCTACGGAACGAGCCAGGTCGTGCTGAAGAACTATTACATGGGTTCGGACCCCACCGAGCAGGCGCAAAACAGCGAACCTGCTGCAGGTGGCAGCGAAGATGGCACTACGTAGCTGCGCTGGCGGGCAGGGCTGCAAGGGCAGGCTGCAACATCAGCGCTATTCGGGCGTGTTCAGTACGTTTGCGTTCAGGTGTGTGCAGGTGATGCGCCGTTTACATCGGCAGTGATTTTTTCCAGCATGTAGTCGGGGCTGTATTGATGCAGGATTTCGCGCGGTACGGCGACAGTCTCTGTGTTGATGAAACTCTCGAGGTCGTCAAGGTTGTCCTGGCCGATAACGAATATGTTTTCTGGCCTGTAAAAGTCTTGTGATTTTATTTCGCTGTTTGAGGTGATCAGTTTCTTGTTGAAGAAAATCGCCTCGAGCACCCGCAACGTTATACCGGTTTGCCCCTCTTTGTTTATATCGGCCAAAATGCTGGAGTTGATCGACTTTTCAATGTTTTCGTCATAGGAAAGACCCTCGTCGATATGGTATTCGGAAACACCCTGGGTGTCGTTGTCCTTGACAATATGGAAGTCAACAACGCAGTTCACGTCGCGAAGTTTTTGAGCGATCGATTCGATAGCGGCGGTCCGACCTTTGTCGCGGCCGAGGAAAAAGCATTTCGCGGCATTGCCCGGGACCGCAATCTGGCTGTACAGGCGTGCTGCATCGTCTACCCCGTATGGGAAAAACTGGTGCAGGTAGTCCATGCCAAAGGCTTCGCACTGCTGCTTGTCAAAACTGTAGACCTTGTCAAAAACGCCTTCGATGCTCCGCATGAACTGCGGGTCGACCAGGTTTCTGACGAGCAGTACTTTTTTGCCACTGAAGTTTTTGATGATGGTGGGCTGGAAGCTTCTCTTGAACTGCCAGTCATTGCAGATGACGATATCGCGGTCAGTCACGTTGTGTGGCTGCCATAATTTTCTCGCCAGCCAGTCATCGCTGATGACATTTGTGTGCAGCAGCTTGTTTATGCCTGAAATGTAGCGATTCAGTCGTTTTATTTTTTTCGGGGTGGTAATGATTTCTGTGTTATAGCGCAACGACAGGTTTGCAATCATCGTCCGCTCATACTGAGCGATCCAGCCCAGAAAAAAATACCTCACTACATACCCCTTTCAGCTTTGCTTGAATTTTACGCACATGAAAATATGGCCGAATGCTACTGCGGTATTTTCCCCTAAGTGGGTTATGCGAGCAAACCAAAATAACGAAGCCGACCCATCATTTGCGTGATTTCATTTCGTCAGTCCCTTTCTCCAGCAAAGGGCGGGGCAAGTGACTGGCCAAGGCTTGCGCTGCCAGTAGTGAGGTCAAGGGCCCGGACACCGGTTCGCCATCGCGTACCAGATACCAGCAGGCCAACAGGCCTGACTCCCTGAGTGAGGCAGGGACGGCGCTGCCGATGACCGACATGATGTTGACAGAGGCCATGGCGACTCTCCTGTGATTCGTGGTCGTGGTCCTACCTTACGTGGCGCGACAGGTCGGTTGAAATCAACCGCTTCGATAGTGCTCATCACTGTCATCGACCCGGCCTTGACAGGGCGGCGGGCCGTTGCAACGCACAGGCTAAGGGGGCGGCGAAGTGGTTACCAACGCCCAATCGCCGGCAAGCGAGGTGAAGATGCATAATGCCCAGTCGATTGTAAAAGGAGAGTCAAATGGCCCAAGTTCCCGGTAAAGACACCGTCCTGTGCATCTCCCTGGCGGGTCGTCCTGGCACCTTTGGCGTGCGCTTTCACAACCACTTGTACCAGCAGTTGGGCCTGGATTTTTACTACAAGGCCATGACCACCCAGGATTTGCCGGCCGCCGTGGGTGGTATTCGCGCCCTGGGCATTCGCGGTTGCGGTGTGTCGATGCCGTACAAGGAAGCCTGCATGGCGCTGGTCGACGAGATCGACCCGTCGGCGGCGGCCATCGAGTCAATCAACACCATCGTCAATGACGGCGGTCGGCTCAAGGCCTACAACACCGACTATCTGGCTGTGCGTCAGTTGCTGGAGCAGCATCGCCTGGATCCGGATACGGCTTTTGCCCTGCGCGGCAGCGGCGGTATGGCCAAGGCGGTGGCCAGCGCCTTGCGCGATGCCGGGTTCAAGCAGGGCATCATCGTTGCCCGCAATGAACAGGCGGGCCGGCAACTGGCCGACAGTTGCGGCTATCGCTGGCAGGCTGAGCTGGGCGATCTGTGTCCGCCGATGCTGGTCAACGTCACGCCGATCGGCATGGCTGGCGGGGTAGAGGCCGAGCAGTTGGCGTTCAGCCGCGAAGCGATTGCGGCGGCGCAGGTGGTGTTCGATGTGGTGGCGATGCCGGCGCGTACGCCGCTGATCATCGAAGCCGAGCGGCACGGCAAAACGGTGATTACCGGGCTGGAGGTGATTGCCCTGCAGGCGCTGGAGCAGTTTGTGTTGTATACCGGCGTGCGGCCGACGGCCGAGCAGGTGGCGCAAGCGGTGGTGTACGCCCGAGGGTAGGTAGCGAACCCTGTGGGAGCCGGCTTTGCCGGCGATGAGGCCGGTGCAGGCCCCATCGCTGGCAAGGCCAGCTCCCACAAAGGTTGCAGCAGCCGGGGTTTACTCCAGCGCCGCCAAGCGTTCTTCCAGCGCGGCAATCCGCGCCTCCAGCGCCTCGATGCGCTCTGCCGACACCGCACCACCCGCGCTGCGTTCCGGCCCTTGCTGGCGCGCGGCAAGAATCGCTTCAATCTCCGCCGGATCACCCAACGCATGGGTATAGCGGTCTTCACGCTGCCCGGCCTGGCGCGGCAGGTGCAAGGCAAAGCCACGGGCGATCAGGCGTTCCAGCTGATGCACCACCTGTTCGGCGTCTTCGAATTCATGCATGCGGCTGCTGCGGGTCAGCAGTTCATTGACCGTCTGCGGGCCGCGCAGGAACATCAGGCCCAACAGGGTAACCTGCGCCGGCACCAGCTCCAGCGCCTTGTCCACGCGCTGCTCCCAGCGGTCGGCGCGGCTGCCCATCTGCAAGCGGGTCAGGCCTTGCCCCTCAAGGGCGCGCAGGGCCTGGCCAACCTGGCCCTGGCTCAGGTTCATCACCGGCTCGCGGCTGGTCTTCTGGTTACAGGCCAGGACCAGGGCGTTCAAGGTCAGCGGGTAGGTTTCCGGGCTGGTGGCCTGTTTTTCGATCAGCGCACCGAGAACGCGGATTTCGCTGCTGTTGAAGCGGGCTTCGGAAGGGGATTGATGATCGTCGGACATAACCCTGTCTCTATGCGAAGAAAGGCCTCTAGCCTAGGTGCGCGACAGGGTAAAACACAAGCAGCCGGTGCAGGACGCACCGGCTGCGGGTCAGGCTCAGGCGCTACGGCGCTCTTCGCCCATGCACGCGGCGGCGGTGAACAGCACGTCGGTGGAGGAGTTCAGCGCGGTTTCCGCCGAGTCCTGCAGCACGCCGATGATGAAGCCCACGGCCACCACCTGCATGGCGATTTCGCTAGGAATGCCGAACAGGCTGCAGGCCAGCGGGATCAGCAGCAGCGAACCACCGGCCACCCCCGAAGCACCACAGGCGCACACGGCGGCGACGACGCTGAGGAGAATGGCAGTCGGGATATCGACGGCGATACCCAGGGTGTGTACGGCGGCCAGGGTCAGCACGGTGATGGTGATCGCCGCGCCAGCCATGTTGATGGTTGCGCCCAGCGGGATCGATACCGAATAGGTGTCTTCGTGCAGGCCCAGGCGTTCGCTCAAGGCCAGGTTGACCGGGATGTTGGCGGCCGAGCTGCGGGTGAAGAATGCGGTGATGCCGCTCTCACGCAGGCACAGGAACACCAGCGGGAACGGGTTGCGGCGAATTTTCCAGAACACGATGAGCGGGTTGACCACCAGGGCGACGAACAGCATGCAGCCGATCAGCACCGCCAGCAGGTGCAGGTAGCCAAGCAGGGCGTCCAGGCCCGACTGCGCCAGGGTCGAAGCCACCAGGCCGAAAATACCCAGCGGCGCGAAGCGAATCACCACCCGCACGATCAGGGTGACGCCGTTGGACAGGTCTTCGACGACGGTACGGGTGGTTTGCCCGGCGTGACGAATCGCCACACCCAGGCCGATGGCCCAGGCCAGGATGCCGATGAAGTTGGCGTTCATCAGCGCGCTTACCGGGTTGTCGACCACGCTCAGCAGCAGGCTCTGCAGCACTTCAGTGATGCCGCCCGGAGCGCTCAGGGCAACGTCCGAGGTGCTCAGGGCCAGGTTCGACGGGAAGGCCATGCTCGCTACGACCGCGACCACCGCCGCAGCGAAAGTACCGAACAGGTACAACACCAGGATCGGTCGGATGTGGGTTTCGGTCCCGTGTTTATGGTTGGCGATCGAGGCCATGACCAGAATGAACACCAGGATCGGCGCTACGGCCTTGAGGGCCGAGACGAACACCTTGCCGATGAAGCCCAGGCTCAAGGCAACCTCGGGGGCGATCAGGGCCAGGGCAATACCGGCCACCAGACCGATCATGATCTGCAGGACCAGACTGGTACGGTTCAATAGTTTTAGAACGGGTGTCATGTCGGGTGTTTCTCAGTCTTGTAGAGGGGTCGCCAGCCCGTTGCGACGCCGGAAAATACAGGGCGTCAGGCGATCAGGGGCATGAAAGGGGCGCGACTTTAGCACAGCGAGGCACAATCGGTGATTGCCCTGTGTCAGTCGGTAGGACACAGGTGTAGTATCCGCGCCCCTTGGAAACGGCTCAGCGCCGTGAATGTTTAGAACGCTGGAGTGTAGATGTTATTGCCGATTCTGTTGCTGGCTGCGGCCGGCTTCACCGTGTTGACTACCGAGTTCGTGATTGTCGGCCTGTTGCCGGGGATCGCTCGCGATCTGGCGGTCAGCGTGCCCCAGGCCGGGCTGCTGGTGACCCTGTTTGCCTTTACCGTGGCCTGCTTCGGCCCCTTCCTTACTGCGTGGTGCGCACGCTTCGAGCGCAAGCGCCTGTTCGTCGGCATCCTCTTGCTGTTCGCTGCCTGCAACGCCTTGGCAGCGATCGCGCCGAACATTTATGTCATGGGCCTGGCGCGGCTGTTGCCGGCGCTGGGCCTGCCGGTGTTCTGGTCGCTGGCCAGTGAAACGGCGGTAGATATCGTCGGGCCTGCGTATGCCGGGCGGGCGATCTCCAAGATCAGCTTCGGGGTGGTGTGTGCCACGGTGTTTGGTATCCCGGTCGGTACCCTGGTCGGCGATGCTCTGGGCTGGCGTGCGGCCTTTGCCTTGCTGGCCGTGCTGGCGCTGGCCAAGGCGTTGCTGCTGCACCTTTACCTGCCGCGTACACCGCGGCATAACCAGGCGACCTCGTTGCGCGGGCAGTTCGGCATCTTGCGTAGCCGTTTGCTGCAAGGCCATGTGCTGCTTTCAGTGCTGGTGTTCAGCGGTATGTTCACCATCTATACCTACCTGGCCGATATCCTTGAGCGTCTGGCTGGATTCGATGGCGCGCGGGTTGGCTGGTACCTGATGGGGTTCGGTGCGGTGGGCCTGATCGGCAACAGCCTGGGTGGCCGCGCGGTGGATCGTCACCCGTTGCTGGCCTCGGCGGGCTTTTGTGCGTTGATGCTGGTTGGCCTGATTGCCCTGATGCCGAACATCCATTCCCCCTACGGCCTGATTGCCGCGCTGGCGATCTGGGGCGCGGCCCAGGCGGCGCTGTTTCTGGTCAGTCACGTCCGCCTGATCAAGGCTGCACCGCAGGCACCGGCCTTTGCCGCTTCGCTGAATGTCGCCGGGGGCAATCTGGGGATCGGTCTTGGCGCCATCATCGGCGGCCGGGTGGTCGACAGCGTAGGTCTGGCTGCGCTCGGTTATGCCGCCGCCGTACTGATTGGCGCTGCGGTGCTGCTGGCGTTGGGCTTGATGCGCATGCGCAGCGCCACTGCTACCAGTTGAACAATTGGCGGCGGGCCCCTTCGGTGATGGCGAGGATGCCTGGGTGCTTGACCTTGCGCTCCACCGAAATGGCGTAGAACGACTCGATCACCGCGTCGGTCTGGCCGATCAGTTCGACGCCGTATTGGCGGCAAACCTCATCGGCAATCACGCTGGGGCCGATGAAAATGCCGCTGCCGGACTGGCCGAAAGCCTGCATCAACGCGCTGTCATCGAACTCACCGACAATCCGTGGCTGAATCTGCTGCTCGGCGAACCAGCGCAGCAAGCGGCTGCGCACCACGGTTTCCTGGCCGGGAATCAGCAACGGGGCATGTTGCAGACAGGCCGGGAAGTCTTCGCTCAACTCAGCGGCCAGGGCGGGGGTGGCGAAGAAACTGATGCCACACTCACCCAGGCGCTGGCTGTAGCCCTTGATGTCCAGATGGCTGGGCATGGGGCTGTCGGAGATCACCAGGTCCAGGCGCTGGATCGCCAGGTCGGCCAGCAGGCGTTCGAGTTTGTCTTCGCGGCAACTCAGGCGCAACGCGTCTTCCATGTCCATGGTCGGTGCCAGCAGGCGGTAGACGATGGACTTGGGCACCACATCGGCGACCCCGACCCGAAACAGGATCTGCTGTTCATCTGGACGGGCACGCAGCATGGCCTCCAGCTCCCCGCCGATCTGAAACATCTGCTCGGCGTAGGTCAGTGCCTGGCGACCGGTTTCAGTCAGTTCCAGCTGCCGCCCGACCCGGCGAAACAGCTCGATGCCGTAAGTCTGTTCGAGCAGGCTGATCTGCCCGCTGATGGTCTGCGGCGTCAGGTTCAACTGCTCGCCGGCGCGCACGATGCTGCCGGTGCGGGCCACCACCCAGAAGTAATGCAACTGACGGTAGTTGAGCATGCAGGTTCCCGATTCGTAAAAACCGAAGTATAAGCGCTGAAAATACGAATTTTCCTGATGTATCGAGATATTTACAATCCCCAGCCATCACGGTGCCACTGATTGGGCACTGATCATCGACACGGAGAACCACAGATGCTGCAACTCAAATCCATCGGAACACCCCTGGTGCTACTGCTGGCCCTGTTTGCCGTGAGCGGTTGCGAGCAGGCGGAAAAATCCGCCCAGCAGATGCTCAACCAGGCCGCAGAGTCCGCCAAGGAAGCCATCGACCAAACCAACGAAGCCGCCCAGCAGGCCCTCAGCGAAGCCACTGGCTCCGAGGGCGAGAAGGCCGCCAAGCCCGAGCGCGACGACAGCGCTAAAGAAATCTGACCCACCCTTACCTTGATGCAGGATTGATTCATGGAATACTTGTTGGAACTCGCTGCAAGCCCGACCGCCTGGGTAGCCCTGGCCACCCTGGTGGCCATGGAGATCGTGCTCGGCATCGATAACCTGATCTTCATCTCCATCCTGACCAACAAGTTGCCCGAGGAATTCCGCTCCAAGGCGCGTCGAATCGGTATCAGCATGGCGCTGGTGATGCGCCTGGGTCTGCTCAGCACCATTGCCTGGATCGTGCAACTGACCGAGCCGGTCATCGATGTGTTCGGCCATGCCTTCTCCTGGAAGGACATGATCCTGATTGCCGGTGGTCTGTTCCTGCTGTGGAAGGCGACCACTGAAATCCACGAGAGCGTCGACCCGCGGGCCAAGGAAGAAAGCAAAGCGTCCTCGACCATCACCCTGGGCTTTGCGGCCGCTATTGGTCAGATCCTGCTGCTGGACATCGTCTTCTCGATCGACAGCATCATCACCGCCGTGGGCATGACCGAGCACTTGCCGATCATGATCATTGCTGTAGTGAGTGCCGTGGTGGTGATGCTGGTGGCGGCCGACCCGCTGGCCAAGTTCATCAACGACAACCCGACCGTGGTGATGTTGGCCCTGGGCTTCCTGATCATGATCGGTATGACCCTGATCGCTGAAGGCTTTGGCGCCCATGTACCGAAAGGTTATGTGTATGCAGCGATGGCGTTCTCTACCGCGATCGAAGCGCTGAACATTCTGTCGCGTCGGGCGCGGATCAAGCGCGAAGCGGCTGAGGGTTGATGTAAATCGCGGGGCAAGCCCGCTCCCACAGTGGGAGCGGGCTTGCCCCGCGATGCTTTTCAGGAATCAATGCGCACTGGCATGCCGACGACTACGTCGCGTCGGCACCGCCTCACTGGTTTTCTTAGGCAAGGTATGGTGCGGGTGATGGCGGCGGGCAATCCGCAGCACGCCCCAGAGCATGGCGGCGGCGACGCTCAACCAGGCACTCACCAGCATGAAAATGGCCATTGTCAGGCTCATGTCTGCCTCCTCAGGTCCCTGGCCAGCCCATGATGCTTGCCACGCGGACACCCCTAGAGTCTAGCCCAAGCCCTGTTTCAATCCATTGACCGATGGTCTAGCCCCTTGGGCCGCTTTGTTCTAAGCCGCCTGCACACTATACCCACGCGGCCTGCCGGCCTATGATCGCACCCCAGGGCCGGGCGCTGTCTGCCGGGCATCAGCACAAGCGAGTGTTCATGCTGCCACTGTCTACCACATTCTCCGCTTTCGCCCCGCGCCGCCTGCTGGCCGCCTGTGCGATGGCCCTGGCCCTGGCCGGTTGCGCCAGTCAGCCTGCTGCGCCGACCAAGGGTTTGCCACAACGGGTGGAAATCGGCTCGGTGCCGTTCTACCGCGGCAATGCCAACCAGAGCGCGCCGATGGCCCTGGCGGCGATCCTTTCGCAACAGGGCGTGCGTATTACCCCGGGGTTGCTCGAACAGTCATTGGGCCTGCCCCAGGGCATCGACAAATTGCAGGGTTCGATGCAGAACGTCGCCCGTCAGTACGGCATGGTGGTCTATCCGCTGGAGCCGAAGCTGAACGCGCTGCTGACCCAGGTGGCTGCAGGCAATCCGGTGCTGCTGCGTTTCGAACAGGGTGCGGCGTTCTGGGGTGAGCCGCGTTATGCCTTGCTGGTCGGTTACGACAGCTACAAGCAACGGGTGCTGCTGCGCGCGGGGAATAATCGACGGTTGCTGATGGACTTCGACGACTTCGCATCGGCGTGGAGCAAGCAGGGGAGTTGGGCAGTGCTGGTGCAGCCGCCGAGCCAGTTGCCGGCTCAGGTTGACCGTCAGCGTTGGCTGAAGGCGGCCAATGACCTGGCCCAGGCGGGCCAGGAACAAGCGGCCCGCCAGGCCGTCAGCGCCCTGGGGCAATGACGGCGCCGGCCGGGCCCGGGCTTAGAAGCCCAGACGGTCGCGCAGGCTGTAGTACCAGGCGCCGATGGCGCTGAACGGCACACGCAGCATCTGGCCACCCGGGAACGGGTAGTGCGGCAGTTCGGCGAATGCGTCGAAACGCTCGGCCTGACCACGCAGGGCCTCGGCCAGTACCTTGCCCGCCAGGTGGGTGTAGGTGACACCGTGGCCACTGCAGCCCTGGGAGTAGTAGATGTTGTCGCCCAGACGGCCGACCTGTGGCAGACGCGACAGGGTCAGCAGGAAGTTGCCGGTCCAGGCGTAGTCGATTTTCACGTCCTTGAGCTGCGGGAAAGCCTTGAGCATCTTCGGACGAATGATTGCTTCGATGTTTGCCGGGTCACGGGCACCGTAGACCACGCCGCCACCGAAGATCAGGCGCTTGTCGCCGGTCAGGCGGTAGTAGTCGAGCAAGTAGTTGCAGTCTTCGACGCAGTAGTCTTGCGGCAGCAGGCTGCGCGCCAGTTCCTCGCCCAACGGCTCGGTGGTGATCACCTGGGTGCCGCACGGCATGGACTTGGCCGCCAGCTCTGGCACCAGGCCGCCGAGATAGGCGTTACCGGCAACGATGACGAACTTGGCGCGTACTTTACCTTGCGGGGTGTGCACCACCGGGTTGGCGCCACGCTCGATGCGCACTGCCGGGGATTGCTCGTAGATCTTGCCGCCCAGCGACTCGACGGCTGCGGCTTCGCCGAGGGCCAGGTTCAGCGGGTGGATATGGCCGCCGCTCATGTCGAGCATGCCGCCCAGGTACTGATCGCAATCGACCACTTCACGAATGCGCTTCTGGTCCATCAGTTCCAGCTGGGTGTGGCCGTAGCGTTCCCACAGGCGCTTTTGCGATTCCAGGTGGCCCATCTGCTTGGCGGTCAGGGCGGCGAACACGCCACCGTCTTTCAGATCGCACTGGATGTTGTACTTGGCCACACGCTCACGGATGATGCGTCCACCTTCGAAGGCCATCTGGCCGAGCAGTTGCGCCTGCTTGGGGCCGACGGTGCGTTCGATGACATCGATGTCGCGGCTGTAGCTGTTGACGATCTGGCCACCGTTGCGGCCCGAGGCGCCGAAACCGACTTTCGCGGCTTCCAGCACGGTCACACTGAAGCCCGCTTCCAGCAGGAACAGGGCGCTGGACAGACCGGTGTAGCCGGCGCCGATCACGCAGACATCGGTCTGAACCTCTTCCTGCAGCGCCGGGCGCGGCGGAACCGGATTGGCCGATGCGGCGTAGTAGGACTGAGGGTAGGGGGTATTGGCCATGCTGCGAAACCTCTGTTTTATATTTTTTACGACTGTACCGATGCTATCAATAATAATAAACACCCGCTAGTCGTGTGTTGAAAATCCTTTACCCCCGGTTTTCACAAATACGTTTGTTATTCAGTGGCTTAGCTAGAAAAAAAGAGTTGACACGCTCAGCCGATTCCGTAGAATGCCGCCTCACAGCAGGCACATAGCTCAGTTGGTTAGAGCACCACCTTGACATGGTGGGGGTCGTTGGTTCGAGTCCAATTGTGCCTACCAAATCAAATCCGCCCCTGCTGGCGGTACCAAAAAGGCGATCCGAAAGGGTCGCCTTTTTTGTTTCTGCAATCCCGTCTCCTCGGGGACCGGCCATCCGAAGTACAGCCTGTATAGACAGCACCGCTAGAATTAACAGGGGGATAACTTTCATGCGTACTGCTTGTAAGGAGTCCTACGATGAAGATTCTATCTTCGCTGGCGCTAGTGATAGCGGCCGGTTGGATGTCGGGGTGTGCTACAGCACCTGATCATCAGTTGGTCAGCGTCCCGCTGAATGCAACTCAGGACAATGCCGGGCATATCGCTCATGCCAGCCTGGTGGCGATGGGCAGCGAGACGCAAATCAGGATCGCTGTCAGTGGTGTGCCTGATTCAACGACCCTTCCTGCGCGCCTCTATACCTACCTCTACGCAGGTGGGTGCGGCGCCTTGACTGGCAAGCCGGCTTACTCGATGAATGACACCGTGCGTTCGGATCTGCATGGCCCGGGTATGGAGCTGGTGAAGGTTGCGCCCTTGTCGCTCGATAGCCTGCGCTCGGGCAACTATGCCCTGGTGGTGCGCAGCAGTGCTGCAGACGGCAATCAGGATCTGTTCTGTGCCAAGGTCATCTAGTGTTTTTGTATGACCTCGTGCCCCCGGTGGGAGCGGGCTTGCCCCGCGATACGATGTGACTGGCACACTGCAATCGCGGGTCAAGCCCGCTCCCACCGGAGGTGTGGCACGGTCGCTAATCAGGCGTTGCGCTTCACCACCAGGGTGAGGATGTCATAGCTGGCGCACAGCTCGCCGTTCTGGTTGGTCACCTCGACGTCCCAGGCCACCACACCTTGCGGCTCGCCTTTCGGGCTGACCTTGCCCTGGTCGATCTTGCGCTTGCAGGTCAGGCGCGCCTGGATGGTGTCGCCGATGCCCACCGGGGTGATGAAGCGCAGGGTGTCCAGGCCGTAGTTGGCCAGTACCGGGCCGACGCCGGGGGAGACGAACAGGCCGGCGGCGGCCGACAGCACGAAGTAGCCGTGGGCAATACGCTTGCCGAACTGCGAGTCCTTGGCGGCAATATCGTCGAAGTGCATGTAGAAGTGGTCACCGGACAGGCAGCCGAAGTTGACCAGGTCCGATTCGGTGACGGTGCGGCGGTGGGTCAGCAGCGACTCGCCGATCTGCAGGTCTTCGAAGTGGCGGCGGAATGGGTGCACCTCGCTCTCGTAGACCTTGGCGCCGCGTACGTACTCGCCGGTGACCGCCATCAGCATGCTTGGCGAACCTTGTACCGCGGTGCGCTGCAGGTAGTGCTTGACCGCACGCAGGCCGCCCAGCTCTTCACCGCCGCCGGCACGCCCCGGGCCGCCGTGCTTGAGCTGTGGCAGCGGCGAGCCGTGGCCGGTGGATTCGCCGGCCGATTCGCGGTCGAGGATGTGCAGGCGGCCATGCAGTGCGGCGGCCGCTGGCACCACTTTGGCGGCGACGCGTGGGTCCTTGGTGATCAGGCTGGCGACCAGGCTGCCTTTGCCGCGGGCGGCCAGGGCGATGGCTTCGTCGAGGTCGTCGTAGGTCATCAAGGTGCTGACCGGACCAAACGCCTCGATGTCGTGGGCGCCGCCCTCGGCATGCGGGTCGCGGCTGCGCAGCAGGGTCGGGGCGAAGAACGCGCCTTCGTTGACGCCATCGCCGCGCGGGGCGAAGCCGTCCTTGGCGCCGAACAGCAGGTCACTCGATTGCAGCAGCGCGGCGACGCGTTCGGCGACGTCGGCCTGCTGGGCGTGCGAGGCCAGCGCGCCCATTTTCACACCTTCCACCGACGGGTCACCGACCACAACCTTGGCCAGGCGTTCGCGCAGACGCTCGGCAACCGCGTCGATGTGCTTGGCCGGAACGATGGCACGGCGAATCGCGGTGCACTTCTGCCCGGCCTTGGTGGTCATCTCGCGGGCGACTTCCTTGACGAACAGATCGAACTCCTCGTCGTCCGGGGTGACTTCCGGGGCGAGGATCGCGCAGTTCAGCGAGTCGGCCTCGGCGTTGAACGGAATCGAATTGCGCACCAGGTTGGCGTTGACGCGCAGCTTGGCGGCGGTGTCGGCGGAGCCGGTGAAGGTCACCACGTCCTGGCCCTGCAGGCGGTCGAGCAGGTCGCCGGTGCCACCGACGATCAACTGCAGGCTGCCAGCCGGCAGCAGGCCGGACTCGTCCATCAGGCGTACCGCGGCTTCGGTCAGGTAGCTGGTGGCGGTGGCCGGCTTGACGATGCACGGCATGCCGGCGAGGAAACTCGGGGCGAACTTCTCGAGCATGCCCCAGATCGGGAAGTTGAAGGCATTGATGTGCACGGCGACGCCGCCGCGCGGCACCAGGATGTGGCTGCCGACGAAAGTGTTGTTCTTGCCCAGCGCGATGGCCGGGCCTTCATGCACCACATTGCCGGACGGCAGCTCGCGGCTGCCCAGGCTGGCGTAGGCGAACAGGGTGCCGGCGCCGCCTTCGATGTCGATCCAGCTGTCGGCACGGGTTGCGCCACTGTGGTGAGACAGGGCGTAAAGCTGCTCCTTGCGCTCGAGCAGGAACTTGCCAAGGGCTTTGAGGCGGGCTGCGCGCTGCTGAAAGTCCATCGCCATCAGTTCGGCGATGCCGCGCTGGCGGGCATGGGCAACGGCTTCGGCGAAGTCCAGCACTTCTTCATGGGTGCAGGCCAGCGGCTGGCCGTTGATCGCGCTGCGCAGTGTCTGGGCACCGTGCTGGCCGATCCAGCGACCGCCGATGAAGCTTTGCAGGGTGGGGTTGTTGCTCATTACCAATTCTCCAGGGTGTCGGGGGCGGCCGGGAGCCCGTGGGCCCGGCCGCAAGTCTTACCAGAGGGCCAGGGAATAGCCGAGGATCAGGCGGTTTTCGTCAATGTCCGAGGTCAGGCCGGCGCCAGAACGGAAGGTGGCGTTGCGCAGGCGAATGTTGAAGTTTTTGAAGGTGCCGGACTGGAAGGTGTAAACCAGGTCGGTGTCGCGTTCCCATTCCTTGCCACCGCTGACTTTCGCCGTTTCGATGTTGCGGCCGTTGACGTAACGGGTCATGAAGGTCAGCCCGGGCACGCCGAGGGCGGCGAAGTCGTAGTCGTAGCGGGCCTGCCAGGCGTCGGTCTCGGCTTTGGTAAAGGTGTTGACCGTTACCAGGTTGACCGAGTACGGGTCCAGGCCGACGAAGGCAAAGTCGCCGTCGCCCGACAGGCTCTGGTAGCCGGCCCCGAATTTGTGGGCGCCAACGCCCAGGGTCAGCATGCCGTTGAAGAAGCGGTTGTCGATACGGCCACCGTCGACCCGGGCGGCGCTACGGAAGTTGTGGTCACCGCTTTCGCCGGTGTTGAAGTAGCGCAGGTCGGTCTTGAGGGTGATGCCTTCGGCCAGGGTGGCGTTGTGTAGCAGGCCGGCGTAGTGCTGCTGGTAGATGTTGTCCATCTGTGCGTAGTAGTAGCTGAGCAGCAGGCTCGGGTTGATGGCGTAGCTGCCGCCCGCCAGGTCGAGGTGGGCGCTTTCGACACCGTTGTAGTTCATCTCGTCATTGCTCGACGAGTCGCGCAGGTTGATCTTTTCCAGACGCCCGGCGTTGAGGGTCAAACCACCAATTTCCTGGGAGTTGAGCAAAGTCCCGGCATAGGTGGAGGAGAGCAGGCGCGTGTCGTTGTAGGCGGCGACCGGCAACTGAGGCTGCAAGGTGCCGACTTTCAGCACGCTTTTCGACAACCGTACTTTGGCGGTCAGGCCCAGTTCGCTGTAGGTGTCTTCCGGCTCCTGGCTTTCGGCGCCGAAGGCCAGCAGGCCAGTGCCGCGACGATCACGGCTGGAGTCGAGTTTGATCGCCGTTTCGCCAATGGCGTCCAGGCCCAGGCCCAGAACGCCTTCGGTAAACCCCGATTCAACGCGTGCGGTAAAACCCTGCGCCCATTCTTCGGCCTTTGCCTGCGGCGCGTTGCTTTGCCGGAAGTCGCGGTTCATGTACATGTTGCGGGCTTCGAAGCTGCCTTTGCTGTCTTCGATAAAGCCGGCCATGGCTACTGGTGACAGGGCCAGGCCGAGCGCCGCCAGTAGCGGCGCGGGGTAACGGATATTAGTCATTGTTATTGTTGTTCCGTTGAGTCAGTGGCGGTTGGCGGCGGCTGCGCCGATACCGGTCATCGAGCGGATGAACTGGGCCAGGTAGCGACCACGCTCGGTTTGCGCGCGCTCTGAGCGGTCGGTCACCGAAAACACCCAGGCGCCGAGGAACGCCAGCGTCATTGAGAACAGCGCCGGGTTCGAGTAGGGGAACAGTGCCTTTTCATGGTGCAGCACGCCGACCCAGACCACCGGGCTCAGCAGCAGCAGGACCACAGCGGAAGCCAGGCCAACCAGGCTGCCGGCGACAGCGCCACGGGTGGTCAGGCCCTTCCAGAACATCGACAGGAACAGCACCGGGAAGTTGACCGAGGCGGCGATGGCCAGCACCAGGCCGGACAGGAAGGCAATGTTCTGCGACTCGAACAGCAAACCGAGGACCACCGCCAGCGCGCCAATAACCAGGGTCGCCAGGCGCGACATGCGCATCTCTTCGCGTTCGCTGGCCTGACCCTTGCGGATCACGCAGGCGTACAGATCGTGGGCCACCGCCGAAGCGCCGGACAGTGCCAGGCCGGCGACTACGGCGAGGATGGTGGCGAAGGCCACTGCCGAGATGAAGCCGAGGAACAGGTTGCCGCCCACCGCCTGGGCCAGGTGTACCGCAACCATGTTGCCGCCACCGACAATCGCGCCGCTGGCATCGCGGAACGTCGAGTCAGTGCCGACGATGACGATGGCGCCGAAGCCGATGGCAATCAGCAGCACATAGAAGTAGCCGATGAAGCCGGTGGCATAGAGCACGCTCTTGCGCGCTTCCCGGGCATCCTTGACGGTGAAGAAACGCATCAGGATGTGCGGCAGGCCGGCGGTGCCGAACATCATGCCGACCGCCAGCGAGAGGGTGTCGATGGGATTGCCCAGCAGACCGCCCGGGGCCATGATCGCCTGGCCCTTGCTGTGCACGGCGGCAGCACCGGCGAACATCGCCTCGGTGCTGAAGTTGAAGTGCTTGAGCACTGCGTAGGCCATGAAGGTGGCGCCGCAGAGCAGCATCACTGCCTTGATGATCTGCACCCAGGTGGTGGCGAGCATGCCGCCGAAGGTCACATAGAAGACGATCAGCACGCCAACCAGCAGTACTGCATGCAGGTAGCTGATGCCAAACAGCAGTTCGATCAGCTTGCCGGCGCCGACCATCTGCGCCATCAGGTACATCAGCGCCACGATCAACGTGCCGACGGCGGCGACGATGCGGATCGGGGTCTGCTCCAGGCGGTAGGAGACCACGTCGGCGAAGGTGTACTTGCCTAGGTTGCGCAGCCGTTCGGCGATCAGGAACAGGATGATCGGCCAGGCGGCGACCACGCCCAGGGAGTAGAGCAGGCCGTCGTAGCCGGCCATGAAGATCATCGCCGAGATGCCCAGGAACGACGCGGCGCTGATCATGTCGCCGGCAATCGCCAGGCCGTTCTGCAGGCCGCTGATGCCGCCGCCGGCAGTGTAGAAGTCGCTGGCCGAGCGGGTGCGCAGGGCGGCCCAGCGGGTGATGCCAAGGGTGAACAGGACGAATACCAGGAACATGCCGATGGCGTTCCAGTTCAGCGGCCGCGCGGCAGTCTCAGCAGCCATGGCGGCGCCGCTCGACAGCAGGCCGCCACTGAGCAGCAGCAGGTGGGAAGTCTTCATTGCTGAGCCTCCTGCTGCAGTTTGGCAACCAGCGGGTCGAGCACCTGGTTGGTCTGGCGCACGTAGAACGCGGTGAAAATGAACGAGAGCAGGATCACCACCACGGCCACCGGAATGCCGATACTGGTGGCGCCGCCGTTCAGCGGCTGGGCGAGTACCCCCGGGGCGAATGCCATCGTCAACACGAAGCCGTAGTAGATCGCCAGCATCGCCAGGGTCAGTGACCAGGTCAGGCGCTGTTTGCGGCGCACCAGCTGAATGAAATCCGGATGTTGCCGGAGACGTTCGGGGTCTTGTGGGGTCATGGTTGCACGCTCTCTTGTTGTGATTGTCGAGTCAGTGTTTTCGGGGGTACGGCAAAGCCCGGGCGTTGCAGGTGTCACTTCGCCGGCGAGGTGACACCTGCAACGCACCGGGCGGTCAGAGCTGGTCGAAGTCGAGTACGACCTTGTCGCTGAGCGGGAAGGACTGGCAGGACAGCACGTAGCCGGCCGCCACCTCGTAGTCCTCAAGGGCGAAGTTGCTGTCCATTTCCACCTCGCCTTCGATCACCTTGCACTTGCAGGTCGAGCACACCCCGGCCTTGCACGAGTAGGGCAGTTCGGCGCCGTGTTCATTGCCGGCGTCGAGCACGCTGGCGCTGTTGCGTGCCAGCTCGAAGGACAGCTCGCGCCCGTCGCTGATCACGGTGATCTGGCTCTTGGCGCTGTCGACCTGGGCAGCGGCCTGGCGCGCTTCGCGTTTCTGCGTGCTGCCAACGGCGGCGAACAGTTCGAAGTGGATGCGCTCGGCGGGCATGCCGTTGGCCTTGAGCTGGTCGCGCACGGTTTCGGTCATGGCCTGCGGGCCGCAGATAAAGGCGGCATCGAGCGCCTTGACGTCGAGCCAGCGGCTGAACAGTTGCGCGCATTTGTCAGCGTCGATGCGGCCGTTGTAGAGGTCGACATCCTGTTGCTCGCGGCTGAATACGAAGATCAGGTTGAGGCGCTGTAGGTAGCGGTTCTTCAGGTCTTCGAGCTGTTCGCGAAACAGCGCGGAGTTGCTCGAGCGGTTGCCGTAGAGCAGGGTGAAGCTGCTGTGCGGTTCGCGTTCCAGGGTGGTCTTGATGATCGACAGGATCGGCGTGATGCCGCTGCCGGCGGCCACTGCCAGGTAACGGCCGTGGCGTGCGGCATCGAGTGGCACGTAGAAGTGTCCGGACGGCGGCATCACTTCCAGGCTCTGCCCGGCCTTGAGGCTGTCGTTGGCGTGGGCGGAGAACAGCCCGCCGGGCACGCGCTTGATCGCCACGCGCAGCTCGCCGTCGTTGACCCCGGTGCAGATTGAGTACGAACGGCGTACTTCCTGACCCTCGAGGTGGGTACGCATCACCAGGTGCTGGCCCTGGGTGAAGGCGAAATCGTTGGCCAGCTCGGCCGGCACGTCGAAGGCGATCGACACCGCGTCGCGGGTCTCCGGGCGCACTTCTTTAATCTTCAGGCTGTGGAACTTGCTCATTTTTATTGGTCTCCGGCAGCACGCTGCTCAGATGCACTTGAAGTAGTCGAAAGGCTCACGGCACTCGATGCAGCGGTACAGCGCTTTGCAGGCGGTCGAGCCGAATTCGCTGAGGCGTTCGGTGTGGGCGCTGCCGCACTGCGGGCAGCACACCGGGTCACGCTCACCGAGCAGGCTGCGCTTGCTGGTGCTGTCGGCAGGCGGGGCGATGCCGTAGGTGCGCAGGCGCTCGCGGCCGCTGTCGCTGATCCAGTCGGTGGTCCACGCCGGGGTCAGCCGGCGCTCCAGCTGCGGTGCGGCGAAGCCGGCCTGCTGCAGGGCGTCGGTGATGTCCTGCTCGATCACCTCGGTGGCCGGGCAGCCGGAGTAGGTCGGGGTGACCACCACATGCAGGTGGCCGCCTTGCCAGTCGAGGCCGCGCACGATGCCCAGATCGACCACGCTGACGACCGGGACTTCCGGGTCCATGACTTCGCCGAGCACGGCCCAGGCCTGCTCCAGGTCGTTGGCCTGGAGTGGGCGGGCGCCGCGGTCGCTGGCGATCAGCTCACCAGGTCGCATCGGGATAGGCTCGCGGCAGGAACTGCATTTCGGCCAGCAGGATGCCCAGGTGCTCACTGTGCACACCACGGCGCCCGCTGAGGTAGAAGTGGTTGGGCGCTGCCGGTACCGGCAGGGTGGCCCGGGTGAACACTTCCTCGACCTTGGCGCGCCAGGCGCTGGCGATTTCCTCCGGCTGTGCGGCGATGCCGGCCTCGGCCAGGCGCTGCTCGACCTCGTCGCCATCGACCAGTTCGCCGCTGAAGCGCCAGACCTGGTCGATCGCTGCCAGCATGCGCTGGTGGCTTTCTTCGGTGCCGTCGCCCAGGCGCTCGACCCACTCGCCGGAGCGGCGCAGGTGGTAGGTGACTTCTTTCAGCGCTTTGGCGGCGATGCCGGCGATGCGCTCATCGCTGGACGCGCTGAGGGCGCTCAGTACCTGGAAGTGCCAGGCATCGTAGAGGAACTGTTTGACGATGGTTACCGCGTAGTCGCCGTTGGGTTGCTCGACCAGCAGCAGGTTGCGGTAGGCGCGCTCGTCGCGACGAAACGCCAGGTGGTCGGCGTCACGGCCGTCGGCCAGCAGCTCGGCGGCGTAGTCCAGCCAGTTGCGCGCCTGGCCGACCAGGTCGAGGCCGACGTTCATCAGCGCCAGTTCTTCTTCCAGTGCCGGGGCTTTGCCGCACCATTGGCACAGGCGCTGGCCCTGAATCAGGGCGCTGTCGCCGAGGCGCAGCAGGTATTGGATGAGGTCTTCACGTTGGGTCATGGCAGTGGCCTCACATATGACCGACTTCGGCCGGCAGCTCGTAGAAGCTGGCGTGGCGGTAGACCTTGTCTTCCGAGGGCACGAACAGCGGGTCTTTCTCGTCCGGCGAGGAGGCGGTGATCAGTGCCGAAGGCACCACCCACAGGCTCACGCCCTCGTTGCGGCGGGTGTACAGCTCGCGCGCGTTCTCGATGGCCATCGCCGCGTCGGCGGCATGCACGCTGCCGACGTGCTTGTGGTTGAGGCCGTGCTTGCTGCGCACGAAAACTTCGAACAGGGTCCATTCGGACATGGCGGGACTCTCCAGATCAGTGGCTTATCAAGCGGCGTTGCGCTTGGCTTGTTGTTTTTTGGCGTGGGCGACCGCGGCCTGGCGCACCCAGGCGCCGTCCTCGATGGCCTTGCGGCGGGTGTCGATACGCTCGGCGTTGCATGGGCCGTTGCCTTTGAGCACGTCGTAGAACTCGTCCCACTGGATGTCGCCGAAGTCGTAGTGGCCGCGCGCTTCGTTCCACTTCAGGTCCGGGTCCGGCACGGTGCAGCCGAGCAGTTCCAGTTGCGGGATGGTCTGGTCGACAAAACGCTGGCGCAGTTCATCGTTGCCCTGGCGCTTGATCTTCCAGGCCATCGACTGGGCGCTGTTCGGCGAATGCTCGTCGCTCGGGCCGAACATCATCAGCGCCGGCCACCACAAGCGGTTGATCGCGTCCTGGACCATGTCCTTCTGCGCCTGAGTGCCTTCTTTCATCATGGTCAGCAGCAGTTGGTAGCCCTGACGCTGGTGGAAGCTCTCTTCCTTGCAGATACGGATCATTGCCCGCGAGTAGGGGCCGTAGGAGGTGCGCTGCAGCACCACCTGGTTGACGATCGCTGCGCCGTCGACCAGCCAGCCGACCGCGCCCATGTCGGCCCAGCTCAGGGTCGGGTAGTTGAAGATGCTCGAGTACTTGGCCTTGCCGCTATGCAGCTTGGCGATTTCCTCGTCGCGGTCGGCGCCGAGGGTTTCCATTGCGCTGTACAGGTACAGGCCGTGACCGGCTTCGTCCTGGATTTTGGCCATCAGCTGCAGCTTGCGCTTGAGGGTAGGGGCGCGGGTTACCCAGTTACCTTCCGGCAGCATGCCGACGATCTCGGAGTGGGCGTGCTGGGAGATCTGGCGGATCAGGGTCTGCCGGTAGGCGTCCGGCATCCAGTTCTTTGCTTCGATCTTGATCTCGGCATCGATCTTCTCTTGGAAGGCGCGTTCTTCGGGGGACATTTCGTCCAGCGCTTTGACCCGCTTAACGCCGGTCTCAACCAGTTGTGCGTACATGCTGCGTCTCCAGCCTTTTAAAGGTTTTTGTCGGGAGGCCTTGGCCATGGCTGTATTTTTAAATGATACAAAAATAAATATCAAACATTAAATTGTGTGTCGCATGTGATTTTTGTATCGCATTGCCGAATCGAGGGAGAAAGGGCGGTGGCAGGTGCTGGCTACCAGCACCTGGTCAGGGCTTGCGGGCGTGATGAATAGCGGGGATACAGCGCTTTTTACGGCCAAAAAAAAGCCCCGCCGAAGCGGGGCCGAGACAATCTGGAGTTAGCCTTGGACGCGTTTGTCAAATACGTGGCAGGCCTTGCCTTCCGAGCGTTTCAGGCTGTGCGAGGGCTGGATCAGTACGCGCGCGCTGATGCCGATGTAGGTCTTGATCTGCTTGCTCAGTTCGTTGCCGATCAGTTTTTGCTGATCGCCGTCCAGGCCTTGCAGGTCATGCTTGAGCTCCACGTGCACATCCATGCTGTCGAGGTTGCCATTGCGATACAGATGTATCTCATAATTCTCAGAAAGCTGTTTTATTTTAAGTACCTGTTCCTCGATCTGCGTAGGGAACACGTTGACCCCGCGGATGATCAGCATGTCGTCGCTGCGTCCGGTGATCTTGTCGATGCGCCGCATCGGCCGTGCGGTACCCGGCAGCAGGCGGGTGAGGTCGCGGGTGCGGTAGCGGATCATCGGCAGCGCTTCTTTGCTCAGCGAGGTGAACACCAGCTCGCCGTATTCGCCGTCGGGCAGCACTGCGCCGGTCACCGGGTCGATGATTTCCGGGTAGAAATGGTCCTCCCAGACGGTCGGGCCGTCCTTGGTCTCGGCGCATTCCATGGCCACGCCCGGGCCCATGATTTCCGACAGGCCATAGATGTCCAGGGCGGTGATACCCATGCGTTCTTCGACTGCGCGACGCAGCTCGGCGGTCCAGGGTTCGGCGCCAAAGATGCCCAGGCGCAGTGCCAGCTTCTGCGGATCGATGCCCTGGCGCTCGATCTCGTCGGCGATATTGAGCATGTACGACGGGGTGACCATGATGATGTCCGGCTGGAAATCACGGATCAGCTGGACCTGCTTCTCGGTCTGGCCGCCGGACATCGGGATCACTGTGCAACCGAGGCGCTCGGCGCCGTAGTGGGCGCCCAAACCGCCGGTGAACAGGCCGTAACCGTAGGAGATCTGTACCTTGTCGCCACGCCGGCCGCCAGCCGCGCGGATCGAGCGAGCGACCACGTTGGCCCAGGTGTTGATGTCGTTTTGCGTGTAGCCAACCACGGTCGGCTTGCCGGTGGTGCCGCTGGAGGCATGCAGGCGCACGACGTCGTGCATCGGCACGGCAAACATGCCATAGGGGTAGTTGTCGCGCAGGTCGTTCTTGCCGGTGAACGGGAACCTGGCCAGGTCGTCCAGCGATTTCAGGTCGTCCGGGTGCACGCCCAGGCTGTCGAAGCGCTGCTTGTAGAGCGGCACGTTGTGGTAGGCGTGGTTGAGGCTCCAGCGCAGGCGCTCCAGCTGGTGCTGGCGCAACTGATCGATGCTGGCGGTTTCCATCGGATCAAGCAGGGATGTGTTAGCAAACATATTCATGGTTTCACTCGAATTTTATTTTTGTGCATTGGCCCGCACGCAGGCCTATGAGTGCTGATGAGCAGAATAACCTTCGGCGGCTGGCGTGTCAGAGCCGCTCGATGATCAGTGCGATGCCCTGGCCGACGCCGATGCACATGGTGCAGAGTGCGTAGCGGCCCTGGCGTTCTTCCAGTTCGTGCAGCGCGGTGGTGACCAGGCGCGCGCCGCTCATGCCCAGCGGGTGGCCGAGGGCGATGGCGCCGCCGTTCGGGTTGACCCGTGGGTCTTCGTCGTCCAGACCGAGTTCGCGCAATACCGCCAGGCCCTGGGCGGCGAAGGCTTCGTTGAGTTCAATGACGTCCATGTCGGCCAGGCTGAGGCCGGCCAGTTCCAGCACCTTGTGCGTGGCCGGTACCGGGCCGATGCCCATCAGGCGTGGTTCGACACCGGCAGTGGCCATCGCAACCACCCGGCCACGGGCTTTGAGGCCATGCCGTGCAGCCGCTTGCGGGCTGGCCAGCAGCAGTGCGCAGGCACCATCGTTGACCCCCGAAGCATTGCCGGCTGTGACGCTGCCGCCTTGACGGAACGGCGTGCCGAGCCTGGCCAGCTGCTCCAGGGTGGTGTCGCCGCGTGGGTGTTCGTCGTGTTCGACACGTTTGGCCGGGCCTTTGCGCTGGGCGATTTCCACCGCCACGATTTCCTTGGCCAGGCGGCCGCTGGCCTGGGCTGCGGCGGCCTTGTGCTGGCTGCGCAGGGCGAAGGCGTCCTGGTCGGCGCGCGAGACATTGAACTGCGCGGCGACGTTTTCGGCGGTCTCCGGCATCGAGTCAGTGCCGAATTGCGCCTGCAGCAGCGGGTTGATGAAGCGCCAGCCGATGGTGGTGTCGAAGATTTCCGCGCTGCGGCCGAAGGCTTGCTCGGATTTGCCCATGACGAACGGGGCGCGCGACATCGACTCGACGCCGCCGGCGATCATCAGCCCGGCTTCACCGCAGCGCAGAGTGCGCGCGGCGAAGCCGATGGCGTCCAGGCCCGAGCCGCACAGGCGGTTCAGCGTGGTGCCCGGAACGCTGGCGGGCAGGCCCGCGAGCAGCGAGGCCATGTGCGCGACGTTGCGGTTGTCTTCGCCGGCCTGGTTGGCGCAGCCGTAGATCACATCGTCGATGGCGCTCCAGTCCAGTTGCGGGTGGCGCGCTTGCAGGGCCTTCAGCGGAATCGCGCCGAGGTCGTCGGCGCGCACGCTGGAGAGGGCGCCGGCGTAGCGGCCGATGGGGGTACGGATGGCGTCGATGATCAGGGCGTCATTCATTCGGGGTCTCCTGCGCCAGCACGGTGCCGCGCACTTTGTAGGACTTGCCACGGAACAGGGCGATCAACTGGCCGTGCTGGTTTTCAATGCGTACGTCGTAGTTACCGGTGCGGCCACTGCGGCTTTGCTCACTGGCGTGCGCGGTCAGGGTGTCGCCCAGGCGGGCCGGGGCGACGTAGTCAATGCTGCAGCCGATTGCCACGCAGGCGTCGTTGTAGCTGTTGCAGGCGAACGCGAAGGCCGAGTCGGCGAGGGCGAACAGGTAGCCGCCATGGCAGGTGCCGTGGCCCTGGATCATGTCTTCGCGCACGCTCATGCCGATCATCGTCCGCCCGGGGGCGATCGACAGCAGGCGCATGCCCATGCGCTGGCTGGCGGTATCGCGCTCGAACATTGCCTCGGCGCAGCGGGTGGCAAGTGCCAAGGCGTCGTGGTTAGTCATGGAAGCACCTCCCTTCGGCGACCAGGCGGCGCAGCAGCAGGGAAGGGCGATAACGCTCCTCGCCGTAGCTGGCCTGCAAGTGCTCCAGGGTGCGCAGCACGCCTGGCAGGCCGATCGCGTCGGCCCAGGCCAGCGGACCCTGCGGGTAATTCACCCCAGCGCGCATCGCCAGATCGATATCGGCGGCACTGCCGACACCCTGCAGCACCGCGTCGGCGCCTTCGTTGGCGAGCATCGCTACGCTGCGCAGCACCGCCAGGCCAGGCAGATCGGCGAGTTGGCTGACCTTGATCCCGGCACGCTGCAGCAGGGCCACGGCCTGCTCGCGGGCAGCGGCGCTGGTGTCGGCGGCGCAGGCGATGGCCAGGCGGCCGGCCTTGGCATAGTCCAGCGCCAGGTCAATCAGCACCAGATTGCGCAAGCCATCTTCCTGAGCGCGCTGGCTGGCCAGGCGCCCGTCGGACAGGGCCAGCACTGCATCGCCGACACGCAGCAGGCCGCTGCCGTCACGCCGCACCACCTGCACGCCAGCGTCCTGCAGGCGCTGGATCAGCGGTTCGGCGACACCCAGATGGCCTTCCACCACGCAACTGTCGATGCTGGCGGCGCTGCTCAGCTCCACCGGCTGCGGGCGCTCAACGCCTTCGGCGTAGTTATAGAAGCCGTGGCCGCTTTTGCGGCCGAGGCGGCCGGCGTCGACCAGTTCCTTCTGGATCAGCGACGGCTGGAAGCGCATGTCGTTGTAATAGGCCGCGAACACCGAGCAGGTCACGGCATAGTTGACGTCGTGGCCGATCAGATCGGTGAGTTCGAAGGCACCCATGCGAAAACCGCCGGCGTCGCGCAGCAGGGCGTCGAGGGTCGCGCAGTCGGCGGCGCCTTCCTGCAGCAGACGCAGGCTTTCGGCGTAGAACGGCCGGGCCACGCGGTTGACGATGAAGCCGGGGGTGGATTTGGTGTGCACCGGCTGTTTACCCCAGGCGCTTGCCGTGGCGTACAGCTGCTCGGCCAGCGTGCGTGGCGTGGCCAGGCCGGAGACAATCTCGACCAGCGCCATCAGCGGCGCTGGATTGAAGAAATGCATGCCGATCACCCGCTCGGGGTGGGCGAGGCCGGCGGCCAGGCTGGTGATCGACAGCGATGAGGTGTTGCTCGCGAAGATGCAGTCGGCGCTGCACAGCGCCTCCAGTTGACGCAGCAGGCCGCGCTTGACCTCAAGGTTCTCGACGATCGCCTCGATCACCAGGCCCGCATCGGCCAGTGCCTCGATGGCGTCGGCCGGCTGCAGGCGGGCCACCGTGGCAGTGCGCGCCTCGGCACTGAGGCGGCCTTTTTCCACCAGCTTGCCGAGCTGCCGGTCGATACCGTCGATGGCCTGGGCGGCGGCGCCGGGGCGGCTGTCATGCAGCTTCACTGGATGGCCGGCCTGTGCCGCCACCTGGGCGATGCCGGCCCCCATGGCGCCAGCGCCGATCACGGCGACGACGGTGCTGTGGTTCAGTGCGCTCATCGCTTAGCGTCCCTTGAAGGCTGGGGTGCGTTTGGCCATGAAGGCGCTGACGCCTTCACGGTAGTCTTCGCTGCGCCCGGCCAGGCGCTGCAGGTCGCGTTCGAGGTCGAGCTGTTCGTCGAAGCTGTTGTTCAGGCTGGCGTTCAGGCTGCGCTTGATCAGCGCCAGGCCGTAGGTCGGCTGGCTGGCCAGGTGGCGCGCCAGTTTCAGCGCTTCATCGCGCAGCTCGGCATCGTCGACCACGCGGTAGATCAGCCCCCACTGCTCGGCCTGTTCGGCGCTCAGGCGCTCGCCGAGCAGCATCAGCGCCTTGGCGCGGGCAGTGCCGACCAGGCGCGGCAGGGTCCAGGTGCCGCCGGAGTCGGGGATCAGGCCGATCTTGCAGAACGCCTGGATAAAGCTCGCCGAACGCGCTGCCAGAACCAGGTCGCAGGCCAGCGGAATGTTCGCCCCGGCACCGGCGGCGACGCCGTTGACTGCGCAGATCACCGGCAGCGGCAGGTCGCGCAGGGCGCGAATCAGCGGGTTGTAGTACTGCTCGATGGACTCGCCCAGGTCGGGTGCGGCGGCGTCCGGGGCGACGTTGCGGTCGCCCAGGTCCTGGCCGGCGCAGAAGCCACGGCCTTCGCCGCTGAGCAACAGCACGCGCACTTCGGGGTTCTGCCGCACCTGTTTGAGGGCTTCGCGCACTTCAGCGTGCATCTGCGCGTTGAAGCTGTTGAGTTGTTCCGGGCGATTGAGGCTGAGGGTGGCAACGCCTTCCTCGATGGCAAACAGGATGTGCTGGAAATTCATGGCAGGGGTGCTCTAGGGATAACCAGGGAACGGGCAGCCAGGCTTACTGGCCAGTGAATTCGGGGCGGCGCTTGGCCTGGAAGGCGGCGATACCTTCATTGCGGTCGGCAGTGCCGGCCAGCACGGTGAAGGCGTGGCGCTCGAAGCGCAGGCCGCTGGCCAGGTCCGTGTCCTGGGCCTTGAGCAGCGCTTCCTTGGCCAGGCGCACCGCCAACGGCGCTTTCTGTGCGATCACGCGGGCGATGGCGATGGCGCGATCGACGGTGAACTCGGGCTGGGTCACTTCGCTGACCAGACCGGCACGCTGGGCGAAGCGTGCATCGATGGCTTCGCCGGTGAGCACCATCTGCATGGCCAGCGATTTGCCGACCGCGCGCAGCAGGCGTTGGGTACCGCCGGCGCCGGGCATGATGCCGAGGTTGATTTCCGGCTGGCCGAAGCGGGCGTCTTCGCCAGCGATGAGGATGTCGGCGTGCATAGCCAGTTCGCAGCCGCCGCCCAGGCAAAAGCCGTTGACCGCGGCGATCAGCGGTTTGGAGAAGGCGGCGATACGCTGCCAATGGGCGACACGCGGGTCGTTGAGGATACCGACCAGGTCGCGCTCGGCCATTTCCTTGATGTCGGCACCAGCGGCGAACGCCTTGCGGCTGCCGGTGATGACCACGGCGCGAGTGTCGGGGTCGCGTTCGGCGTGGTCCAGTTCTGCCGCCAGTTCACCGAGCAGCTCGGTGTTCAGGGCGTTCAGCGCTTCCGGGCGCTGCAGGGTGATCAGGCGTACGCCCGCTTCGGTGGCAAGGACGGCAAGGGTGCGAGGCATCAAACGCTCCTCAGGCTGCACGCGCGGCTTGGTTGGCCGGCTAGTTATTGGTAGTTGCGGCGATCTGGCGGGCAGCGACGAGGGTGCCTGCCAGGGCCGACTTTTTCCGAGTATACGCACAAAGCGATACAAAACAACAACGCAAAAATACAATTTTGTGTCTTATGTGTTGATGCTTTAGTGGTGCATGTTCCGGGGTTAAGGCTGCTAAATCCGGCTGGAATGAGGGTTGTAGCGCGCTGCTGGTGGGGAATGGTCGCTACGTTTCGCTGATATTCCGATACAGGTGGCTTTACTTATTTATCAAAAAGCGTTGTGATACAGAAAATCTCATCAAGCGCATCGCTTTCTGTAGCTTTGTGCTGTTGCCGCCAGCTTTTCGAGGATCTACGCGATGCCGTCCACTGCCACCCGTGCCGCCCAGGAACTGTTCGACCACCACCGCGCCACGCTCGACCGCGCGTTGCAGGCCATTGCCGAACGTGGCTACTGGTCGCCCTACAGCGAGCAGCTCAAGCAATACCCGCAAGCGGCGGTAGAGGGCGCACAGGCGGCATTCGAGGCGCTGCTCAACCGGCCGTTCGTGCTGCAAGGTCCGGCTGCGGTGGGGCGCGCAGGTGCCGAGCGTTCGCCCTACGGCTTCGATCTTGGTGTCAGCTACGATCAGTACGATCCGGAACAGTTGCTGACACGTCAGCAACAGGCGCTGCCAGCCTGGCGCGATGCCGGCCCGCAGGCGCGGGTCGGCGCCTGTCTGGAAATCCTCGAACGCCTCAACGCGCTGAGCCCGACCCTGGCCCATGCGGTGATGCACACCACAGGCCAGGCTTTCATGATGGCCTTCCAGGCCGGCGGCGCGCATGCCCAGGACCGTGGTCTGGAAGCTGTGGCCTACGCCTGGCGGGCGATGGCCGAGGTGCCGCAGGCGGCGCAATGGCTCAAGCCGCAGGGCAAGCTCGATCCGCTGCACCTGGACAAACGCTGGCACATCGTGCCGCGCGGCCTGTCGCTGGTGGTCGCCTGTTCGACCTTCCCGACCTGGAACACCTATCCGGGCCTGTTCGCCAGCCTGGCCACCGGTAACCCGGTATTGGTCAAGGCGCACCCGGGGGCGATCCTGCCGGTGGCGATGAGCGTCAAGGTGGCACAGGAGGTGCTCGCCGAGCTGGGCTTCGACCCGGCGCTGGTCAGCCTGGTGGTCGACAGCCCTGAGGCGCCGGTGGCGCAGCAGCTGGCGCTCGATCCGCGGGTCAAGCTGGTCGATTTCACCGGCTCCAATGCCTTCGGCGAGTGGCTGGAGCGTCACGCGCTGCAGGCCCAGGTGTTCACCGAGAAGGCGGGCATCAACACGGTGATCATCGACAGCACCCGCGATCTCAAGGCGGTGGCGAAGAACCTGGCGTTTTCCCTCAGCCTCTATTCCGGGCAGATGTGCACTACTACCCAGGCTATCTATGTGCCGCGCGGCGGGATCCGCAATGGCGACGAACAGCTCAGCTTTGCTCAGGTTGCCGAAGCACTGAGCGCTGCGATCAACGCTTTGCTCGCCGACAACGACCGCGCCTGCGCGGTGCTCGGCGCCATCCAGGCGCAAGCGACAGCGGCACGCATCGACGCCTGCCGTGAGCTGGGCGACGTGCTGCTCGACAGCGAAGTACGCGAGCACCCGCAGTTCCCCGGTGCACGGGTGCACACGCCGCTGCTGCTGAAGGTCGACGCGGCGCAGCGCGACGCTTATACGCAAGAGCGCTTCGGACCCATTGCGTTCATCGTTGCCACCGACGACAGCGCGCACAGCTTGCAGGTCGCCCGCGAAGTGATCGCCGCCAGGGGCGCCATGACCCTGGGTGTGTACTCCACCGACGAGGCGTTCCTCGAACAGGCTGAAGCCTTGGCTCAGGATGTCGCCGTGGCGCTGTCGGTGAACCTCGACGGCGGTGTGTTCGTCAACCAGTCGGCGGCTTTCAGCGACTTCCATGCCACTGGCGGCAACCCGGCGGCGAATGCTTCGATCAGCGACGGCGCCTTTGTCAGCCGGCGCTTCGTCATCGTCCAGAGCCGCCGCCACGCGGCCCAATGAGGACACTGCCATGACGTGCTACAGCCTCGACGGCCTGACCCCGGTCGTCCACCCCAGCGCCTATGTGCACCCCAGTGCGGTGCTGATCGGCGACGTGATCATCGCTGCCGGCTGCTATGTCGGCCCGTTGGCCAGCCTGCGCGGCGACTTCGGGCGCATCGTCCTGGAAGAGGGCGCCAATATTCAGGACACCTGCGTGATGCACGGCTTCCCTGAGAGTGACACGGTGGTCGGGCGCAACGGCCACATCGGCCACGGCGCGGTGCTGCACGGCTGCCGCATCGGTGACGACGTACTGGTCGGCATGAATGCGGTGGTCATGGACAACGCCGAGATCGGTGCGCGCTCGTTCGTTGCCGCCACTACGTTCGTCAAAGCCGGCTTTCGTTGCGACGAGCAGTCGCTGGTGCTCGGTTCGCCTGCGCAGGTCAAACGTCGCCTCAGTGATGAGGAGGTGGCCTGGAAGCTGGCGGGTACCGAGGAATACCAGCGTCTTGCCCAGCGTTGCCTGCAGGGCCTGGTCGCCTGCGAGCCGCTGCGCGAGGTCGAAGCGGCTCGCCCGCGGATCAGTGCCAGCACCTTGCGGCCCAAAGGGGAGGGGCGATGAACAGTGCGGCGAAGCTTGCTGGCAATGGTCAGGACTGGCGCTCAGCGGGTATATTTCGCAGCAATCTCATGCCCGGTTCTCCCATGACGTCCCTTGCTCCCCTCAATCAGTTGATCGCCCGCTTCCAGCAGCAAACTCCGCTGCGTGCCAGTTCGCTGATCATCACCCTCTACGGTGATGCCATCGAACCACATGGTGGAACGGTCTGGCTCGGTAGCCTGATCCAGTTGCTCGAACCCATTGGCATCAACGAGCGGCTGATTCGTACCTCTATATTCCGCTTGACCAAGGAAGGCTGGTTGAGCGCCGAGAAGGTCGGTCGACGCAGTTACTACAGCCTGACCGGGACCGGTCGTCGGCGATTCGAGAAGGCGTTCAAGCGCGTTTACAGTTCGGCGCTGCCCGCCTGGGATGGTTCCTGGACCCTGGTGCTGCTTTCGCAACTGCCGCAGGACAAGCGCAAACAGGTGCGCGAAGAGCTGGAGTGGCAAGGTTTTGGTGCGATCTCGCCGGTGATGCTGGCTTGCCCGCGCTGTGAACGCGCCGATGTGGTGGCGACCCTGCAGGATCTTGAGGTACTGGAAGACACCATTCTGTTTGAAACCACCGCGCAGGACGTACTGGCCTCCAAGGCACTGCGCATGCAGGTGCGCGAGAGTTGGAACATCGAGGCGCTGGCCGCGCAGTACAGCGAGTTCATCCAGTTGTTCCGGCCATTGTGGCAAGCGCTGCGCGAGCAGGATGAGCTGCAGCCGATGGACTGTTTTCTGGCGCGAACCTTGCTGATTCATGAATACCGCAAGTTGCTGTTGCGCGATCCGCAACTGCCCGAAGAGCTGCTCCCGGGGGACTGGGAAGGGCGGGCGGCGCGTCAGCTGTGCCGCAATATCTATCGTCTGGTCCAGGCCAGAGGCGAAGAGTTTCTCAGCAGCGCGCTGGAAACGGCCGACGGTCCGTTACCGGAGGTCGGAGAGAGTTTCTATCGGCGCTTCGGCGGGCTTAAATAGCCGCGGCAGGTGACGGAGAAATTGCCGGACAATGAGGTAACCCAGGCGCGATGAGGTCGGTGCCTGGCTAATAATAAAAATAGCAGAGAGGCCTGTGACATCGTGATGACTGCAAGTGCGCTCAGGGCAGACCGTTTTGATGAATGGCTGCAGCAAATCAACCAGGCTTGTGGCCGTTTTTGTGCCAGCACCCTGGGGCCCGACTTTTCCGGCTCGGTTAAGGAGCACAAGGTCGGCGCGATCAAGCTGAGTCTCGTTGATGTCGCTCAAGCTCGTCTCTATCGCACCGGACGTGAAGTAGAGCAGAGCGAGGGCAGGCATTTCTTCGCCGCGTTCCAGCTGCAGGGCCATGCGGCAATGGAGCAGGATGGCCAGCGCGTGACGTTGCGTCCTGGCGATATCACGCTGATCGATGCGACCTTGCCAAGCGATTTCACCTACAGCGACAACTCGCGCCAGCTGTCGTTGATTCTGCCCCGGCATCTGGTCGAGCACAGCCAGCGTTTCAGTAACATTCGCTGTGCTCAACGGATCGATGCCAGCTCGCCGATTGCGCTGCTGGCCAATCGACTGGTGTTGGAGGCGAGCCGTCTGGACACGCTCAGCCTGCACGAGAGCGAAGCCACGCTGGATGCCATCGTCAGCTTGTTGCGCCCGGTCATTGGCAGTACCGAGGCTGACCCGGATGTGCACGAGCGGATGTTCCGCAAGACCCTGGCGTTCATCGATGAAAACATTCGCAGCGAAGAATTGTGCCCCGAGCTTCTGGCGCGCGAAGTAGGGGTGTCGGTGCGCGGTTTGTACCGCATGTTCTCGAAGAAAGGCCTGGTGGTTGCCCAGTACATCAAGAACCGTCGCCTGGATTTCTGCGCCGAGTCCTTGCGCCACAGTGGGGCGGAGCAGAAGCTTTCCGCCTTGGGTTATTCCTGGGGGTTCTCCGACGCCAGCTATTTCTCCACCGCCTTCAAAGCCCGTTTTGGTGTAGCGCCCGGCGAGTACCGCAAGCGTTACCAGCACTGATTTCCCGCCCACCGCAACCCTGATCAGACGTGAAGGGTTGTGTCCCCTGAGCCGCCAATAGCGCGCTTCGCTCATCAATGCCCGGTCATGTTGGCAGTGCAGCCAATACGACTGGCATGCAGAAAAAAACCTTGTTTGGCCACTGCGGTTTAAATCGACAGGTCAAAGACCATCGTCCGTCCTGCGCAGCCGATGGTTTCTCCCATGGCAGGAGTTGTAGTGGGCAAAGCGGATGCTCAGGTCAGAGGTTTCAGTTCCATGCATAACAACAAGATTCGCCAGTGCCTGGCCGGCCTCACCGTGCTGGCGCTGTTCCAGGTTTCTCAGGTGCAGGCAGCCGCCTGCGCGCCAGCATCGGTGGACAAGGGCAGCAAGCTGTTCGCTCAGGAGTGCTCGGTGTGTCATGCCGTCCAGAAAGGCGTGACGGGCATGATGGGGGTCAACCTCAATGGGGTGGCGGGCCGCACCTCGGGCACCTTCCCGGGCTTCAGCTATTCCCAGGCGATGAAGGACAAGGCCGTGGACTGGAAAGCCGAAAGCCTGCAGGCCTTCATCACTCAGCCGCAGGCTTACGTGCCTGGAACCTACATGCTCTACGCGGGAATGGCCGCTGGAGAAGATAGTGCAGCGGTTGCCTGTTTCCTGACCCGGCAGTGAGCCTGGGTCGACCCAATGAATGATGAGGAATGACAATGAGCAAGGTTGATGTACTGCCACAGGTCGCCGCTTTTTTGCAGCGTCGGCACGGTTGCTTCATCGATGGCCAGTGGGTTGTGCCTGAAGGCGCCACCTCGCCGGTATTGAACCCGGCGACCGGTGAAACCATCGCCCAGGTGGCCGACGCCAGCGTCGAGCTGGTCGAGCGCGCTGTGCTGTCGGCGCGCAAGGCGCACGAAGCACGGGTCTGGTCTGGCCTGCGCCCGGCTGATCGCGAGCGCATCCTGCTGCGTTTCACTGCCCTGGTGGAAGCGCATGGTGAGGAGTTGGCGCAGCTGGAAACCCTGTGCCAGGGCAAATCGATCAACATGGCGCGAATGCTTGATGTCGGGGCCACCGTTGAATTCATGCGCTACATGTCCGGTTGGGCGACCAAGATTGAAGGGCAGGCCCTCGATGTCTCCATCCCGTTGCCGGAGGGCGCGCGCTACACGGCGTTTGCCCGCCGCGAGCCGGTGGGGGTAGTGGCCGGTATCGTGCCATGGAACTTCCCGCTGATGATCACCACCTGGAAGTTGATGCCAGCATTGGCCACCGGCTGCACGGTGGTGATCAAACCGTCGCCGGAAACCCCGCTGACCGCTCTGCGCCTGGCCGAGCTGGCCATCGAAGCGGGCATTCCTGCTGGTGTGTTCAACCTGGTGACCGGGGCAGGCAACGTCGGGCAGGCGCTTGCCTCGCACCAGAAGATCGACAAGGTGTCGTTCACCGGTTCCACCGCCGTGGGCAAGATCGTCGGCGGCGTCGCGGTGCAGAACATGACCCGCTTCGCGCTCGAGCTGGGTGGCAAGAATCCGATGATCATTCTTGCTGACGCCGATATCGACAAAGCCGTGCAGGGCGCGCTTTTGGGTGGCCTGCTCAACAACGGCCAGGTGTGTGCTGCCGCTTCGCGTTTCTATGTGCACCGCTCGCGCTACGATGATTTCGTCGCCGGTCTGGCTGCAGCGGTTTCGACCATGTCGATCGGAGCGGGCATGGATACCGCCGCGGCGGTCAACCCGCTGGTGTCGCGCAAGCAGCAGCAGAGTGTGCTCAAGCATATCGAGACGGCCAAGCAGGAAGGCGCCCGTGTGGTTACCGGTGGCGAGCTGGTGGAGAGTGCCGGTTTCTACGTGCAGCCGACGGTGCTCGCTGACGTCAACCATGACATGGCGGTGGCTCGTGCTGAAGTGTTCGGCCCGGTGCTGTCGGTCATTCCGTTCGATGACGAGGATCAGGCCATCGCCATGGCCAACGACAGCGTATACGGCCTGGCTGCCAGTCTGTGGACCAATGACCTGACCAAGGCGATGAACCTGGTGCCGCGTATCGAGGCGGGGACTGTTTGGGTCAATGCCCATGTGTTGCTTGATCCGAACATGCCGTTCGGTGGGGTCAAGCAATCAGGCATGGGGCGTGAGTTTGGTCGGTCGGTGGTTGAGGCTTATACCGAGGTCAAATCGGTGTGTATTGCGCACTGATCGCTTTTTGCTCTTTAGGGCAGGCCGTGGGTCTGCCATTTTTTTGCTGCGAGCTTATCCATTTTGTGTGGCGAAGCTGGCGGCCCCTTCCGCCTTTACGGCGGGTCCCTTTTGTCTTGGCAAAAGGAACCAAAACCGCTGGCTCCTGCATCCGGCCCTACGCTGCGCTCCGGGTTCCTTCGCTACGGCACCTTCCGGGGCCACGCGGCCTACGACTTGCTTCGCCAAGTCTACGGCTCGCGCTCTTCGGCTACGCCGAAGGTGCTACGCACTGGCCCCTACAGGCACCTCCACTCAGCCTCCTGAAGTCGCAGTCCGCGGCGCCTGAACTTGCGTGCATGAAGATCAAGATCAAGATCAAGATCAAGATCAAGATCAGCTTGGCTGCGCCAATATTTGATTTCGAAGATACGCCAGTGCAGGCGCCACCCGTAACTTTGCGACTTCAGGAGGCTGAGCGTAGGTGTCTGGAGGGGGCTGGTGCGCAGCACCCTTCGGCCAGAGCCGAAGTTCGCGAGCCGTAGACTTGGCGAAGCAAGTCGTAGGCCGCGATGCCCCTGGAAGACACCGTAGCGAAGGGACCCGAAGCGCAGCGTAGGGCCGGATGCAGGAGCCAGCGGTTTTGGTTCCTTTTGCCAAGACAAAAGGGACCCGCCGTAAAGGCGGAAGGGGCCGGCAGCTTCGCCACAAAAAATGGATAAGCCCGCAGCCGCAACACCCCCCAACAAAAAGCCCGCCAATAGGCGGGCTCAATCTCAGCACACCCTCAATAACTCATACCATCTTCTATCGCGATCCCCTTGGCACGCATCTGGCTGATCAGCCCGGCACGGGCATTCGGCACATTGAGCACCGACCTGTGCCTCACCGCCGCCACTTCCTCGCCGGTGTACGGCTGGTAGCGCTCAGGCAGACTCGTACCGGCAATACCGTCTTTACGCATCAGCCAGTTGATCAGCACCGCCAGTTGCTCATCGTTGAGTGCCGACTGGGCCATACCCGGCACCCGCACAAGGAACTCGCGTCCACCGTCGACCTTGAGGAAATTCCCGACGAAGTCTTTCATGCGCGGCACATCATTGGCCCTGGAGCCGCTGCCGTCGCCGAGATGACAACCCGCGCACTGCAACTGATAGTTCACCGCCGCGCTGTAGCCCGCCTGGGCGATAGGGGTTTGCACCGCTTCGTTGCCGGGCGCGTGTTTCTGGTTCGGGTCGGGAATAGCCCGCGCCATGGCCTGCGGAGCTGCCAGGGCGCAGGTCAGACCGATGATCAGCAAAGAGCGCATGATCGTCGCCACCTCAGACCGCGATGCCGCGGATGATCGACACGGTGCAATGGTAGATGTGCGACTTGGCGGCCAGGCACCAGTTCACATCGTTGTTGTTGAACGGCCGATAGGCCGGTTCCTCGCTGTCGTTGCGGGTACAGGCGCACTGGTTGCAGCTGTGCTTACCGCAGCAGTCGTTGTAGGAAATGATGTAGTCCTTGCCGTCCGCAGGGTTGCGGCAGGTGCCAATCCAGGTCACCTGGGAGGCCTCTGTGCCGGGTGGGCACGAATTCACGCTACCGCCGCAGCAGGAGCACAGAAAGCCGTCGATCGAGCAGTAACGCCAGTAGTCGCAGCTGTTCGGGTCACCCGGATCGCCAGCCATTGGCTTGTCGGCGGCCAGCGCCTTGCTGGTGCGGTCGATCGGCAACAGTACAGGCAGGGCCGCGCCGGCAATCATCAGCGAACCGATGCGGCCGAGGAGTTTGCGCCGCGAGGTGGTGTCGGCGACGTGGCGGGCAGAGCGCTCGAACAGGAGGTCGAGGAGTTTCATGGGCCTGTCCTTTCGTTATCGTTATGCGTGGGAGTGTGGAGTGCTGTGGGCATGGGCATGACCATGCGTGTCGCTGTTACCGTGCAGGTACTGCTGCAGGGTGGCGCTGCCCAGGTGCTCGGCTTCGAACAGGCTGTCGAGGTGTTCGCGCGAGTTGACCAGGCCCTTGGCGCGCAACACGCCGCTCTGGTCGATCAGCGCCGCGTAGGGCAGCTTGCCGATCTGGTAGGTCATGCCGACTTGCGGGCCGACCACGTAGGTGGCGTCTTCGAGCTTGTGTTCCTGGATCAGCTTCTGCTGGGCGTCCATGTCGCCGTCGCTGACGAACACCACGTCGAGGCGGTTGGCCTGCTCCTTGGCGATCGACTTGATCGCCGGCAGCAGTGATTTGCAGATCGGGCAGGTCGGCGAGAGGAAGAACAGCAACTGGGCTTTTTCACCGGCGTAGCCGAAGTTGACCGGGCGGCCGTTGCGATCGGCGGCAGTGACTTGTGGCGCCGGCTCGTTGACCGCAACGCCCTTGTCGACCATCAGTGCACCGGCCGGGGCCAGGCGTGAGTGCAGTACGCCGATCTGGCGGACCAGACCCATCACGGCGAAGGCGAGGGCGATCAGCAGTGCCCAGAGCAGGATGTTGGAGACGATCAAGCCTTCCATAATTTACCTTCCAATAAGTTTGAACAGACGAGGACCGTTGGCCAGCAGGCCTTCGGCGGCGGCGTAGATGAGCAGCGCAACGGCGCTCGCGGCGATTACCACGAAGCCGTCGAACAAGCCGAGGTCGCGCGCCTGCGGGGCGATGCCGGCGGCCAGCGCCAACATCACCAGTACGCTATTGCGCACCAGCAGCACAGGGCGCAGCGGTTGCGCCTGGTCGGGGCCCGAGCAGCCGCAGTCGATGTCGGCGCGACCGCGCCACAGGTTGATGCCGATGGCGGCTGCGTACAGCGCCAGTAGCGCTGCGGCCAGCAGGGCGGCGGTCGGCCGGCTGGCCGGAACCAGCAGGGCGAAGGCCACGCCGATTTCCACCAGCGGCAGGCCACGGGCGACCAGCTTGAGCAGCGCTTGCGGCAGCAGCTGATAATCCTCCAGTTGTTTGCGAAAGCGTGCCGGCGCCCGGAGCTTGTGGGTTGCGGCGCTGGCCAGGATCACCGCAACGGTGATCGCGCTGGCGATGATCAGGATCGGATCGATGTGCATGAATTCACCTCGCTCAGTGGCTGAGAATCTGCGTGGCGGTTTTATGCAGCTTTTCCATCGTGCCGGTGTGCTTGCCGCTCTTGAGGTCGAAGATGTCCATGCCGCCACCGACGTTGATGCCGAGCAGCAGCGGGTTGTCGTCGCTGGTGGCCTGCAGGCTCCAGATCGGCGCACCTTCGGTGCTCAGGGTGGCGATCTTCTTCTGGCTCTTGAGGTCGAAGGCCCAGATGGTGTTGCTCGGGTCTTCCCACTTCATCGCCTCGTGGGCGTCGTGCATCAGCACGTACAGGCGGTTGAGCTTTGGTGCGACAGCTATCAGCTGCCAGCCGCCCGGCGCCCAGCCAGCTTTCTTCTCTTCGTCGTTGACCAGCGACCAGGTCGGCAGGATTTTCGCTTCCTTCCCAGACAGGTCCAGGGTGTACACGGTGCCGGTGGTGGTGGTGAAGTAGAAGGTGTCGCCGACGTTCACGCCGCGCTCCACCAGCTTCTCCGCATTCGGGTCGAAGAACTTGGTCTGGGTACGCGCGGTTTCCTTGCCGCTGTCGTCGAGGGTCAGCAGCTGGATGCTGCCGTCGCCGCACAGCGAGGCGATGCGGCGCTTGCCCACCGGATAGCTGAGCACGCAGCCGGGAATGGCGATTTCGCCGGCCACGGCCCTGGACTGGGTGTCGACCACGGTGATCGAAGTCGACGGAGTGAAGTTGTAGACGTAGACGAAGTGGTCGTCGGCGCTGGTGGAAAGGCCGAAACGCTGGGTCAGCGACTCGGCGCGCTTGGCCGGAATGACCACTTCCCACTCCGGTGCCAGCTTGGAGGTATCCCAGGCGGTCAACACGTCGGTGCGGGTGCCGCGGGTGCCGCGCGAATAGAACAGGTCGGCGCTGTACAGCAGCTTGCCGTCCCGGCTCAGGGTCGAAGGGGCGGCGAAGCCGGTGCTGATCATGCCGAGGAAACGCTTCTGGTCCGGGTCGACCACGACCACACGGCCGGTGACAAAATTGTCGAACTCGACATCGACCATATAGGCGCGGTGCGGCGATGGCGGGAACGGCAACACGGTCTGGCCGATGCCGCTGTCAGCGGGCAGCTCGGCGAGGGCGGGGTACGCGCCGGCTAGCGACACGCCAAGAGCCAGGGTGGTTTGAGCAAGGATCCTGGTTATTCGCATCAGGGGGGCTCCCTTAATTATTGGATTTAGCGGATCGCGAAGGCATTGGCAGGGTTGTGCAGGCCTAGTCTGCCCTGAGGGCGTACAGGCGACATTGCTGTGCCTGCCAACCCGTTGTTTGCCTGTGCCAGTCCGTGTTTGCGGTGCAAATCAGATACGGAAACTGTCCACCAGGTGCTTCAGGCGGGCAGCCTGCTGTTCCAGATCGCCACAGGCGCGCAGGGTGGCGTTGAGGTTTTCCACGCCTTGCTGGTTGAGGGTGTTGATCTCGCTGATGTCCATGTTCAGGGCTTCGATCACCGAGGTTTGCTCTTCGGTTGCGGTGGCCACTGACTGGTTCATGCCGTCGATCTCACCGATACGCAGAGTCATGCTGCCCAGGCGTTCGCCGGCCTGATTGGCGATGGTCACGCTTTCTGCACTGTGGCTTTGGCTTTCGGTCATGGTGGTGACCGAGTCGCGGGCGTCCACCTGCAGGCCCTCGATCATGCTCTGGATTTGCTGCGCCGAGGCCTGGGTGCGGTGGGCCAGGTTGCGCACCTCGTCGGCGACCACGGCAAAGCCGCGCCCGGCTTCCCCGGCGCGCGCCGCTTCGATGGCGGCGTTAAGGGCCAGCAGATTGGTCTGCTCGGAGATGCTTTTGATCACTTCGAGGATCTGGCCGATATCCACGGTTTTGCTGTTGAGCATTTCGATATTGCTGCTGGAGGCGCTGATTTTGCTCGACAGCTGGTGCATCGCCGAGATGGTCTTTTTCAGTACCTGGCTGCCTTCTTCGGCCAGTTGCCGGACGTCCGAGGCCTGATGGGAAGCGTGCGCGGCGTTGCGTGCAATTTCCTGGGCGGCGGCGCCCAACTGGTTGATCGCGGCAGCTACGCTGTTGGTGCGGCTGGCCTGTTCGTCGGAGTTGCTCATGGACGAGTTGGAGGCGTTGACCACCCGGGTGGCGACCTCGTTGAGTTGGCGAGTGGTCGACGACACTTCACCGATCGAGGTGTGGATACGTTCGACGAAGCGGTTGAAGGCTTTGGCCAACTGGCCGATCTCGTCGCGCGACTGCACGGCCAGGCGGCGGGTCAGGTCGCCTTCACCCTCGGCGATGTCTTCGAGCATGTGGGTCAGGCTCTGCAGCGGGCGGGTGATGCGCAGGGCCGCCAGCCAGATCAGCAGCACGCCGAGCAAGGCCGCGCCGCCACCGAGCAGCAGTTCCAGAGTAGTGGCCTGCTCGCGCTGGCGGTCGAGCTCTTGTTGCAGACGCTCAGCTGGCGCCAGCAGGATGTTCTGCGGCACGCCTACGAGGATGCCCCAGGGCGCGGCGTCGGTGATGGGTGCAAGCGGCTCGAGTACGTTGATCTGTTGCTGGTCGACGAACACCTTGGCCTGGTTTTTTTGCAGTGCGCCCGGCACCCTGTCGGCCTCGCTGCCCAGGACCTGGCTCAGGCGCTGGCCGAGTCGCCTGGCATCCTGGCTGTACGCTGCTATCACACCGCTCGGGCTGATGATGCTGATCCTGCCGTTGCCGTCGAACAAGCCACGACTGCTGGCCTCGCTGCTCTGTTGCAGGGCGGCGAGGTTGATGTCGAGGCCGATGACAGCGATGACTTTGCCGTTTTCCATAAGCGGGAAGGCGATGCTGGTGACCAGCTTGCGCGTACCGGAAGCCTCGTCGAAGTAGGGTTCGAGTACACAGGCCGCCTGACGGTCGCGGGCGCAGGTATAAAACGCGTTGTACGGGCTGCCGCTGGGGCCGGGCTGGGTATTAGCCAGCAGGCCCTCGTCGCCGATGACCGGTTGCAGTTCGCCTGGTGTGCTTTGCACCCAGTACAGGGCGTAACGTCCGGCCTCGTTGCTGCCCAGCTCGGTCTGACCGGCGAAACGGCTATCGGCGCCGTCCAGGGCGTTGGCTTCGAAAATCACGTAAAGGCCGAGCAGATCGGGCTTGTCGATCAAGGCCTGACGCAGTTGCCGGGTCAGCTCCTGGCGTAATTGCTGCGGCGCCAGCTCGCCGTGTTGTGCGCGTTGACGCAGATAGAGCAGGTAGCGTGACAGCCCTTGGCCGTACTCATGGGTTTGCATGAAGGTGCGTTGCACCTGCAAGGCCTGCACCTTGGCCAGTGCCTGCATATGGCTTTCGGCGGCGCTGGCGAGCATGGCGCTGCTGGAATGCTTGACCTGTTCGCTGCTGTTCCCGGCCTGATACAGCGACAGCCCTACCAACAGGGCGACGATCAGCAACAGGCAGAGGCTGGCGAGCAGGGTGATCTTGCTTTGGATAGTCAGGAGACTGGAGCGCATGGGAGGGACCCGGATCGAGGCGAATGCTCAGCGGGTGACGGCGCTGCCGCCACCCGCGAGGCTTCAGAAGGAGGTAGCAAATATCAGCTGGCTGTACAGGTTGTTGCTGTTGCTGCCCAGTTGGGTGCCGCCTTGTTCTGCGCTCTTGTCCGGTTGGTACAGGCCAACGAGCGGCATCACCATCAGGTGCTCGTTGACGGCCCATTCGGCATACAGGTTGAATTCCTGGCCGTCGGTATTGCCAAGGTTACGGTCGATGGTGTCGAAGTTGAACGCCAGCAGGCCGATGTTCAGGTTTTCCAGCGGCGATACCTTGAGCTCGACTTTCTGGACGCGCGTGTTGCTGTTGAACGGGCCGGCATAGTTGCCGGCGACCTCACCCTGGAACCAGGTGCCGTAGCCACGGCTAAAACCATTGAACAGTGGGTCGTAGCCTTGCGAGTAGCGGCTGTAGCGATAGCTGACGTTCGGCGACCAGGCGACGTCGGCGAAGGTCCAGCCGGCCTCCAGATACCAGGCGTCTTCAGTGCTGGTGTGGGGTTTGTCCTGCTTGGCGTATTCGCCGGAGAGGAACAGGTTTTCCACTCCGGCGTTGCCGGCGGCGCGCAGGCTGTAAGTCTTCATGCCGTCGCGTTCAAGTTGTGCCGGCGACGCGAACTCTTCATCCACGTCGGTGGTGTCGATGTAGGTCAAGCCTACGGTGCCGGCATCGGCCACGTGCTCCAGGGTCGCTACGTACATTTCGGTCTTGGCCTGGGCGCGGTTGTCCGACTTCAGCCACATCAGGTCGCTGCGCCAGCCTTGTTTGCCACCCAGGCGCAGCACGGCGGTCTGGTCAAAGGCTTTGCGCGCGGCCAGGTAGTAGGCGCCACCGCGATTGAATTCGCCATCGGCCAGGCCTTTACCGAGGTTGAGCGCATCGCCCTGGATCAGGAAACCGTCACCGACGCTGATGTTCTGGCGACCGAAGGACAGGTCAATCCCGTCTTCGCCAAGGCTTTGCAGCAAATTGCCGGAGCGCCAGCCGAGGTAGGCGTCTTCGATTTTGGTGGTGCGCTCGGAGCCATCGCTGAAGCCTGCGGCATCGCCATCCCCCCAGGTTCCTGAGCTGAGCAGCGAGAATGCGCCATAGGCGCTGCCGGCACCGCCCAGACCCTGGTCGCCACTGAGTCCATATTTGATGTACCCCTCGCGCCAGGAGGACGAGCCTTGTTGCAGGCGTCCGCTGATGGCGTAGTTCTCCTCGCTGTGGAACATCCCGAACACCGCTTCGAGATTGGCGTTCAGGTGGCTGTTGTCATCGGCATACAGCTCATAAGCGCTGGCTTGAGTGGCAGCTGCGAGCAGCAGGGCGAGCGTGGAGAGGCGAAGCAAGGGCGACTTGTGCATGGACGGGGTTCCGTTCTTATTAGTGTCGGCGAGCAACTCGGTTGAGTTGCTGCGGATACTAAGTCGTCGCTTCGGGCTGTCCTTTTGCCTGCTTGCCATCCGTTTGCGTGTGTCTGCCAGATTGTCTGTGCAGCTCAAGCGCTTGTTCCCAAGCGGCAGGCGCCGCGTTTTCAGCGCAGACTAAAGCTGCTGATTTTTTTGGTTTTTTTATAAGATTTCGCTTTACGACAGGTACAGACCTGCGTATTATGCGCCCCACAGCAGGCACATAGCTCAGTTGGTTAGAGCACCACCTTGACATGGTGGGGGTCGTTGGTTCGAGTCCAATTGTGCCTACCAAATCTCGACAGAAAGGGCGATCCGAAAGGATCGCCCTTTTTGCATTCTGCTGCGCCTGGATTACAGCTCGGCGCTGGTTGTGGTGTGGCCAAAGTGGTGGGTCCACAATTGGGCGCCCAGTTGCCCGCTGCGGTCCAGGGATGAGCCGACGGTCAGGTCGGTAATCAGCGTTGGGGTCAGCCCGGCGTCGAACAGGGCAAAGCCTGCAGCCAGCACGCAGGTATCGGTCTGGATACCGCACACCAGCACGCGCTCGGGGTTGAGCTGCCTGAGGTGGGCGATGGTTTCTGGCGACGGGCTGTAGCCGTACTTGATGAACACCTGGTCGGCGGCGATCAGGCTGTCGTCATCCTTGGCCGGTTGCCAGCCGAGCTGGCGCTGGAACGGCGTGCGGCTTTCATCATGACGCTCGACCGTGGCCACCGAGGGCATGCGCCCAAGCAGGCTGTTGATGCCGTCGATCAACCATTGCGGCGGGTTGAACGAGGGTTGTACGTCGATGATCAGCAGTGCCTGGCGCATAGGGATCCTTTGGTGGCGTTGGCCTTATCGCGGGGCAAGCCCGCTCCCACAGAGCTCACCTGTGGGAGCGGGCTTGCCCCGCGATAAGGCTACCGATTGTAACCTTTGCCCTGCGCACAAATGCTAAAATCCGCCGCTTGTATCCAGGAGATAGACGCGTGCGCAAAGTGGCGATGGTAATGGCAGTACTGGCTCTGGCCGGCTGCGAAAATGCAGTCGAAGGCGTGCACAAGCAGATTGCCGAGCAGTTGCCCAATCCGAAGACGGCCAAGTTCGGCAACGTGCGCATCGACAAGCAGGGCACGATCTGTGGTCAGGTGCGCAGTAAAGATGACGCCGGTACCTTTTTGCCTTACCGCAGCTATGTGGCTTTCAAACAGGCCGACGGCTACGAAATCGTCCTCGCCGACAAGGGCAGCAACCTGCGCATTCGCGAAGCCTGTGGCGGTGCCGAGCTGCAACGCAGCGCCGAAGCCATGGCCGATAAACCCGCCCCTGAAGGTTGGGATGTCGAAATCGTGCAAGGCCCGAACATGGGCGCCCTGAGCGACATGACTGCACGTCTGATCGAAAAACAGATCCCTTCGTCAGTGGTGTACCGCGACGGCAAACCGGTGGTATTGCTTGGTCCGTTCCCAAGTAAAGCCGAAGCTGAAGCGAAGCAGGCTGATGTGATGGCGCGACTGGGTACTGACTCGATCGTCATCCAGCACGACGCGCCGCGCTAGCCAGCAGCTTTCCCGGCCCCGTACACTCACGGTTCAACGCAAGGAGAGCCGTGACGATGAAGGAAGCATCCCCCGCCATTACCCTGCAGCGCGCTACTGAACAGCACATCGAAGGGCTGGTCGCGCTGTACAGTCATCCGCAGGTAACCCGCCAGGCCCTGTATAAGCGCCATGGCTTTGAAGTCGAAGGACATTTGCGTGACTATGCTATGCGTGACGGCAGGTTGACCGATGTCTACAGCAAGGCGCGTCTGCAAAGACGCGAACGTTGAGCGGGAGGGCCTTATGTCTACGCTGGAGCGAGCCATTGCGGTGGCAGCCAGGGCACACGAAGGGCAGCAGGACGAGGGCGGCGCCGCCTATATCCTGCACCCGTTGCGGGTGATGATGCGGGTCTCGACCGTCGAACAGCGCATCGTTGCGGTGTTGCACGATGTGCTTGAGGATTCCCCCATGACTTTGTCGGACCTGGCGCGCGAGGGCTTTGCCCTGAAAATCCTCGCGGCGGTGCAGGCATTGAGTCGCCGCGATCAGGAAAGCTATGAGGCGTTCGTCATTCGCCTGGGCGGCGATCCGTTGGCGCGGGTAGTGAAACTGGCTGACCTTGCCGACAACAGCGACCTCTCGCGCATCGCCATCCCCGGCCCTGAAGACATGGCGCGCCTGGCCCGTTACCAGCAAGCCAGCGCCTACCTGCAGACGCTGGCCTGATGATTAGCCGCAGGCGCTGAGGTTGACCGGGCCGACAAACGCGTTGCCGTGCCCCATCACACAGGCCACCCGCTGGTTGCGCTGGCGCTCCCAGGGCTGCGGCGGGTAGGTCTTGTTCCAGGCTTCATAGAGCTGGCGGTCCTGTTTCGACAGTTTGAGGTTGTACTGCTTGCTCATATAGAAGTAGGTGCGCGCGATCATGCCGCGAATCGACGGCCGCGGCATGACCTTCTTGGCCTTGAAGTCGATCTGGGTCAGGCATGAGCCGTACTGCCCGCGCTGCTCGGGCAGCCAGCCGAAACTGAAGTTGCTGCGGTCACCGTTGACCTCGCCAATGCTCGGCACCAGGTTGTGCAGGTCGGCTTCGGCGCGTTGGTAAACCTTGTCGTTGCGCGTGCAGTTCTTGCGCCCGCCGTCTTGCCAGCACTGGCGCTGATGGCCGATCTGCCAGGCCGGAACGATATGCTCCCATTCGATGCGCGAAGCGCGGTTGGCATTCTTGCGCGGGACATAGCCGCACGCAGCGAGGTCGACCTTGTTGCCGTTGTATTTGCAGCCACAGTAGAACTCGGTGGACTGCGGTGCATACAAGCGCCAGGCGACCTTCTTGGCTTCGTTGAAGGTGCGCGGTGCATCGGCGTAGGCGGTGGTGACACTGAACAGCAGGCAAGCGACTGCAAAAAACGAAACTCTCATGCCGGTTCAGTCTTCCTTTGGCACAACCCAGAAAATCTGCACGCCACCGTCATCGCGATAGGCGAGGGTGACGTTGTCGTTCTCGCCGATTTCCTCGAGCAGGGTGGCCCAGTCATCAGGTGACTCGTGCTCCAGGCGGAAGATCAGCGCGGCGCGGGACTTTTGCGCCGTCGGTGAATTGATGATTTTCTGGATGCGGATGCCCAGTTGCTCGTAACTGCTGGCAGGGGCGGAAGTGGTGGCCACGAAACGTTCCTTATTTAGCTGTATGCGCATACAGTATTTTACTGTAAGCAATTTCGCAACAGCTCGTCAGTGAAAGAGCGCATGTGACCGCAAACCGCGCAGTTTGCTGCGGTCTGTTTAAAGTTTTTTTGCGGAGAGTGGAGGAGGTACGCTTGCCCGTCCTACAGGGCGGGCAAGCGTCGGCGGGGTACTGGACTCAGTATTCCCAGAAGATCCGCTGCAGCTCTTTGCTGTCCTGGGTCTTGGTCAGGGCGACCATGGCCAGGATCCGCGCTTTTTGCGGGTTCAGGTCGTGGGCTACGACCCAGTCGTTCTTGTCGTCAGGCTGCTCGGCGTTGCGCAGTACGAAGCCGCCGGCGTTGACGTGGGAGGAACGAATGATCTGCACGCCTTCCTTGCGCAGTTCCTGCAGGGCAGGCACCACGCGCGACGACACCGAACCGTTGCCGGTGCCGGCGTGGATGATCGCCTTGGCGCCACCTTGAGCCAGCGCCTTGTAGGCGGTGTCGGTCACGTTGCCGTAGCCGTAGGCGATGTCCACCTGGGGCAGGCTGCTGATCTTCTTGATGTCGAATTCCGAATCCATGGTGTGGCGCTTGGCTGGCAGGCGGAACCAGTAGGATTTGCCTTCGACCACCATGCCCAGCGGGCCCCATGCGCTCTTGAAGGCTTCGGTCTTGATGTTGACGGTCTTGCTGACGTCGCGACCCGACTGGATCTCGTCGTTCATGGTCACCAGTACGCCTTTACCGCGCGAGTCTTTGTTGCTGGCAACGGCCACGGCGTTGTACAGGTTGAGCATGCCGTCGGCGGACATCGCGGTGCCCGGGCGCATCGAGCCGACGACCACGATCGGCTTGTCGGTCTTCTCGACCAGGTTGAGGAAGTAGGCGGTCTCTTCCAGGGTGTCGGTGCCGTGGGTGATGACGATGCCGTCGACGTCCTTGCTGTCGGCCAGCTCAGCCACGCGCTTGCCCAGTTGCAGCAGGTTGTCGTTGCTGATGCTTTCAGAGGCGATCTGCATCACCTGTTCGCCGCGCACATTGGCAAGGTTTGCCAGTTCCGGAACACCGGCGATCAGCTTGTCCACCCCCAGCTTGGCGGCCTGGTAGGTCGCGCTGTTGGCGGCGCTGGCGCCGGCGCCTGCGATGGTGCCACCGGTGGCGAGGATCACCACGTTGGCCAGTTTCTGTTGGTTCTCGACTTCCTTGGCGTTGACGCCTGCGGGCAGTAACAGCAGCAGGGCCAAAGCGCCCGGAACGAAGGAATTAAGCGCAGCTTTCATCGTTGATCTCTCTTATGACTGGAGTTCGCTGTGTAACCCGCAGGAAAGAGCAGAAATCGAGCCAGCTCTGCCGTTCGTCGTATTTCATGTTCAATCTATTGATTTATATGAGCTTTCATTTGACGTGACAAAGGCGTACGAGGGGCTTGGCGTTCGAAAACCCGAGTAACCCTATCTGGGGGGTTCGGTTTTCCGAGTAATTTGACGATAATTCCCACAGGCAACTTCCAGCAAGTTTGCGCCGTCGAATTTGACAAAGTCTGGTTGCGTTCCCATAGTGAGTTAACGCAAACGTTTGCGACCCGATAAAAATCATAAGATTCGGAGTAAATACATGAAGCTGCCGTTCGCAGGACGCCTTTTGGCGGTCGCCGTACTGTCCTCGCTCTCCCTCGCAATGCCCTTGTCCCAGGCCCAGGCCGACGACGCCAAGCCGAAAGTGGCGCTGGTGATGAAGTCCCTCGCCAACGAGTTCTTCCTGACCATGGAAGACGGCGCCAAGGCGTATCAGAAAGAACACGCGGGCGAATTCGAGCTGGTTTCCAACGGCATCAAGGACGAGACCGATTCCGGCAATCAGATTCGCATTGTCGAGCAGATGATCGTTTCCGGGGTCAACGCCCTGGTCATTGCCCCAGCGGACTCCAAAGCTCTGGTGCCGGTGGTGAAAAAGGCCATGGACGCCGGCATCACCGTGGTCAACATCGACAACCGTCTGGACCCTGACGTCCTCAAGAGCAAAAACCTCAGCGTACCGTTCGTAGGCCCGGATAACCGCAAAGGCGCGCGTCTGGTGGGTGAGTACCTGGCCAAGGAGAAACTCAAGGCCGGTGACGAGGTCGGCATCATCGAAGGTGTTTCGACCACCACCAACGCCCAGCAGCGCACCGCCGGCTTCAAAGACGCGATGGAAGCCGCACAAATCAAGATCGTCTCGGTGCAATCGGGTGACTGGGAAATTGCCAAAGGCAATGCGGTTGCCGCCTCCATGCTCAATGCCCACCCCGAGCTCAAGGCGCTGCTGGCCGGTAACGACAGCATGGCCCTGGGCGCCGTTTCGGCGGTGCGCGCGGCGGGCAAGGCTGGCCAGGTTCAGGTGGTCGGCTACGACAACATCAATGCGATCAAACCGATGCTCAAGGACGGCCGTGTGCTTGCCACCGCCGACCAGTACGCCGCCAAACAGGCGGTGTTCGGCATCGAGGCGGCGCTGAAGATGCTCAAAGGCGAAAAGCCTGAAGTGGACGCCGACAACGTCATCCAGACCCCGGTCGAATTGGTCACCCAGTAGCGGCATGGCGTGCGCCTGCCCGACGGCGGGCGCCAGGAGATCAAGCAATGTCAGCGACTGCGGATGTCGTGCTTTCAGTCAGCGCAATCGGCAAAACCTACGCCCAGCCGGTGCTCGGTGATATCGAGCTGAGTCTGTATCGCGGCGAGGTATTGGCCCTCACCGGCGAGAACGGTGCGGGCAAGAGTACCCTGTCGAAAATCATCGGCGGCCTCGAGCTGCCGACCACCGGGCAGATGCACTATCAAGGGCAGACTTACCAGCCCGGCAGCCGTGCCGCTGCTGAGCGTCTTGGCGTGCGCATGGTCATGCAGGAACTCAACCTGCTGCCGACCCTGACGGTGGCCGAGAACCTGTTTCTCGACAACCTGCCCAGCCGTGGCGGCTGGATCAGTCGCAAGCGCTTGCGCGAGCAGGCCCGTGCCGCCATGGCTCAGGTCGGTCTCGACGCTATCGACCCGGACACCCCGGTCGGCGAACTGGGCATCGGCCATCAACAGATGGTGGAAATTGCCCGCAACCTGATCGGCGACTGCCATGTGCTGATTTTCGATGAACCCACGGCCATGCTCACCGCGCGTGAGGTCGAGTTGCTGTTCACCCAGATCGAACGCCTGCAGCAGCGTGGGGTGGCCATCGTCTACATCTCTCACCGCCTGGAAGAGCTCAAGCGCATCGCCCAGCGCATCGCCGTGCTGCGCGATGGCAAGCTGGTGTGCGTCGAGCCCATGGCGCGCTACAGCAGCGCAGAGCTGGTCAACCTGATGGTCGGCCGCGAACTGGCCGAGCACATTGACCTGGGCCAGCGCCAGATCGGCGCGCCGATTCTCAAGGTCAATGGCCTGAGCCGCGCCGACAAGGTGCGTGACGTTTCTTTCGAGGTGCGCAGCGGCGAAATTTTCGGCATCTCCGGGCTGATCGGTGCCGGTCGCACCGAACTGCTGCGTTTGATCTACGGTGCCGACCGCGCCGACAGCGGCGCTATCGAGCTGGGCCAGCCATTGCGCCCGGTGCAGATCGATTCACCGGTAGCCGCAGTGCGCGAAGGCATCGCCCTGATCACCGAAGACCGCAAGGGCGAAGGCCTGCTGCTGTCGCAATCGATCAGCGCCAACATCGCCCTGGGTAACCTTCCGGCGATTTCCCGCGCTGGCGTACTCGACGGTAATGCCGAACGTGAGTTGGCCCAACGCCAGATCAGCGCCATGCGCATTCGCAGTTCCAGTCCCGATCAGGTGGTTGGCGAGCTGTCCGGTGGCAACCAGCAGAAAGTGGTCATCGGCCGCTGGCTGGAGCGCGATTGCACGGTGCTGCTGTTCGACGAACCGACCCGTGGCATCGACGTCGGCGCCAAGTTCGACATCTACGGCCTGCTCGCCGAACTGGCGCGCCAGGGCAAGGCGCTGGTGGTGGTCTCCAGCGACCTGCGCGAGCTGATGCTGATCTGCGACCGCATCGCTGTGCTCAGTGCCGGACACCTGATCGACACCTTCGAGCGCGAACATTGGACCCAGGATCAACTACTGGCCGCAGCCTTTGCCGGCTATCAGAAACGTGATGCGTTGCTGCACGAAGCGGCACCCAGGACAACCTCATGAAAACCACTCCAGTGGACACCGCTGCCCCCGGCGCCAAGCGCAACAGCAGCTATTACGGCCTGGGTACCTACCTGGGCCTGGCGGGCGCCTTGCTGGCAATGATTGTGCTGTTTTCCTTCCTCAGCAGTCATTTCCTCTCTTACGGCACCTTCAGCACCCTGGCCAACCAGATCCCCGACCTGATGGTCCTGGCGGTCGGCATGACCTTCGTCTTGATCATTGGCGGCATCGACCTCTCGGTCGGTTCGGTGCTGGCTCTGGCGGCCTCGGCGGTCAGCGTGGCGATCCTCGGCTGGGGCTGGAGCGTGCTGCCGGCCGCGTTGCTCGGCATGGGCGTGGCGGCGCTGGCCGGGAGTATTACCGGATCGATCACCGTGGCCTGGCGGATTCCATCGTTCATCGTCTCCCTCGGCGTGTTGGAAATGGCCCGCGGCCTGGCTTACCAGCTGACCGACTCGCGCACTGCCTACATCGGCGACGCCTTTGCCTGGCTCTCCAATCCGCTGGCGTTTGGCGTATCGCCGTCGTTCATCATCGCCTTGCTGGTGATCATCCTTGCCCAACTGGTGCTGACCCGCACGGTGTTCGGCCGCTACCTGATCGGCATAGGCACCAATGAAGAAGCGGTGCGCCTGGCCGGTATCGACCCGCGTCCGTACAAGATTCTGGTGTTCTCGCTGATGGGGCTGCTGGCCGGCCTTGCCGCACTGTTCCAGATTTCCCGCCTGGAAGCCGCCGACCCCAATGCCGGCTCCGGCCTTGAACTGCAAGTCATCGCCGCCGTGGTTATCGGCGGCACCAGCCTGATGGGCGGGCGCGGTTCGGTGATCAGCACCTTCTTCGGTGTACTGATCATCTCCGTGCTGGCCGCCGGCCTGGCCCAGATCGGCGCATCAGAGCCGACCAAACGCATTATCACCGGGGCGGTCATTGTGATCGCCGTGGTCCTCGACACCTACCGTAGCCGACGTTCAAATCGGCGGAACTGACCCATGGCAACTATCAAAGATGTCGCGGCACTGGCGGGGATTTCCTATACCACCGTGTCCCATGTACTGAACAAGACCCGACCGGTCAGCGAGCCGGTGCGCCTGAAAGTCGAGGCGGCCATCGCCGAGCTCGACTACGTGCCCAGCGCCGTCGCCCGTTCGCTCAAGGCGCGCAGCACCGCCACCATTGGCCTGCTGGTGCCCAACAGCGTCAACCCGTACTTCGCTGAGCTGGCCCGTGGCATCGAGGATGCCTGCGAGCGCAACGGCTACTGCGTGATCCTGTGCAACTCCGACGACAACCCGCAAAAGCAGCGCAGCTACCTGCGCGTGCTGCTGGAGAAACGCATCGACGGCTTGATCGTCGCCTCGGTGGGTGAAGACAGCGACCTGCAGGGCAGCCTGGCCAATGTGCGTACACCGATGGTGATCGTAGACCGTGCCCTGGAAGGGGTTGAAGCCGATCTGGTCAGCATCGACCACGAGCAGGGCGCTTACCTGGCGACCCGGCATTTGCTCGAACTGGGCCATCGTGAAATCGCCTGCATCGGCGGCCCGGCCAGCACCAGCACCGCACAATTGCGTCTGGCCGGCTTCCGGCGTGCCTTGGCTGAAGCCGGGGTTGCGGTTGCCGACGAGCACATCGTCAACAGCGATTTCACCAGCCTGGGCGGTTATGCCGCCGCCGCGCAGTTGCTCGACGGCCAGCGGCCGACGGCGATCTTCGCCGGTAACGACATGATCGGCATCGGCGTGCTGCGCGCCGCCGCCGAGCGCAACATCTGCGTACCCGGCGAGTTGTCGGTGATCGGCTTCGACGACATCCAGCTCAGCCGCTACGTATTCCCGGCGCTGACCACGGTCGGCCAGTCGATCCGTGAGCTGGGCGAGAGCGCTGCCGCCCTGTTGCTGTCGCGTATTGCCCAACCGCTGCGCGGCGCGCCGGAGCAGCGCATCGTCGCGCCGAAGATCGTGCTGCGCGAGTCCACCGCACCACGCCCAGACCTATTCAATGAATACCGCTGAGAACAGAACAGTCATGCACGCCAAGGTAGTAGTGGTAGGTAGCCTCAACATGGACCTGGTAGCCCGCGCCCAGCGGCTGCCGCGTGCCGGCGAGACCCTGGCAGGCGAGTCGTTTGCCACCGTGCCGGGCGGCAAGGGCGCCAACCAGGCGGTGGCCGCGGCGCGCCTGGGGGCGGCGGTGGCGATGATCGGCAACGTCGGCGACGATGCCTACGGTCAACAGCTGCGCCAGGCCTTGCTCGACGAGCAGATCGACTGCCAGGGCGTAGCAGTGTGTGCAGGCGTATCGAGCGGCCTGGCGCTAATCGTGGTCGACGCCAGCAGCCAGAATTCCATCGTCATCATCCCTGGTGGCAACGGCCAGCTGATGCCTGAATCGGTGCAGGCCTTCGATGCCTTGCTGCAAAGCGCCGAAGTGATCATCTGCCAGCTGGAAGTACCTGCGCAGACCGTGGCCTACACCCTGGAGCGTGGTCGTGCCCTGGGCAAAACGGTGATCCTCAACCCGGCGCCCTGCACGGGGCCTTTGCCGTTGAACTGGTACGGCGCAATCGACTACCTGATCCCCAACGAAAGCGAAGCACAGGCGCTGACCGGGCTGCCGGTGACTGATCTTGCCAGCGCCGAAGCAGCCGCCAGTCACTTGCGCAGCCTCGGGGTGAAAAACGTCATCGTCACCCTTGGCGCCCAGGGGGCTTTGTTCGCCAATGCCCAGGGCTTCAAACACTTCCCGGCGCCGGTGGTGCAGCCAGTGGACACCACGGCGGCGGGCGACACCTTTGTCGGTGGCTTTGCCGCTGCGCTGGCACGCGGGGCGGAGGAGGGCGAGGCGATTGCTTTCGGGCAGCGCGCTGCGGCCCTGTCGGTCACGCGCGCCGGTGCGCAGCCTTCGATCCCTTACCTGGCCGAGTTGCAGCCATGAAAAAAACGCCCTTGCTCAATATTGCCCTGTCACGGGTCATCGCCTCGCTGGGGCATGGGGACATTCTGGTGATCGGCGACGCCGGTTTGCCGGTGCCGCCCGGTGTCGAGCTGATCGACCTGGCGCTGACCCCCGGGATACCGGACTTTGCCAGTGTGCTGCGCACTGTGCTGAGCGAGATGCAGGTAGAAAGCCATGTGCTCGCCGAAGAAATCTTCAAGGCCAATCCCCCCGGCCTGACCGCCATCGAGCAGTGCCACGCGCATGGCCAGCTCGGTGTCCGCAACCTGCTTAGCCACGCCGAGTTCAAACAGCTCAGCCGTGGTGCCCGCGCCGTGGTGCGCACGGGTGAATGCCAGCCTTACAGCAACATCGTCTTGATCGCTGGCGTTACTTTCTAGAAGCTTGCCTCACAAGGACCTGTCCGATGATTGAATGGATTCAACCTGCCAAACGTTTGCTCCAAGGAGTACTGCTGATGTCCCTGCTGTCGGCAGGTGCCGCCCAGGCCGCACCGATCGATCTGATTATCGACACCGACCCCGGTGCCGACGACGTGGTGGCCTTGCTGCTGGCCATGGCTTCGCCCGATGAACTGAAGATTCGCGCCATCACCACCGTGGCCGGCAACGTGCGCCTGGACAAGACCTCGCGCAATGCACGGCTGGCCAGGGAGTGGGGTGGGCGCGAGGACATTCCGGTGTATGCCGGTGCGCCCAAGCCGTTGCTGCGCACGCCCATCTATGCGGCGGATATTCATGGCGAGGAGGGCTTGCCCGGTGTTCCGGTGCATGAGCCCAAGGCAGGACTGGCCAAAGGCAACGCCGTTCAGTACCTGATCGACAGCCTGGGCAAGGCCGAGCCGCACAGCATCACGGTAGCCATGCTAGGCCCGCAGACTAACCTGGCCCTGGCGCTGATCCAGGCGCCGGAAATCACCAAGGGCATCAAGGAAGTGGTGGTGATGGGCGGCGCTCACTTCAACGGTGGCAACATCACCCCGGTGGCCGAGTTCAACCTGTTCGCCGACCCGGAGGCCGCTGAAGTGGTGCTCAGCAGCGGAGTCAAACTGACCTACCTGCCGCTGGACGTCACTCACAAAGTGCTGACCAGCGACGCGCGCCTCACCCAGCTGGCGGCAGTGAACAACCAGGCCAGCAAGCTGGTGGTGGACATTCTCAATGCCTACATCAAGGCCGACATGGACCATTACGGCATGCCCGGCGGTCCGGTGCATGATGCCAGCGTGATCGCCTACCTGCTCAAGCCTGAGCTGTTCAAGGGGCGGCAGATTCATATGCAGGTAGACAGCCGCGCAGGCCCGACCTACGGCCAGACCATTGCCGATTGGTACAACACCCTGGAGCAGCCGAGCAACGTGATGTGGATCGACAGTGGTGATGCCCAGGGCTTTTTTGACCTGCTCAGTACGCGGCTTGCGCGTCTGAAGTAGCGTGCGTATAGCGCTCAAAGACCTGATCGACGAAGCTGCGCGCAGCCTCGTTGCCCAGGTCTTTGACCAGCAGGTCAACAGCAATCAGCATCAATTCTTCGGCGCTGGCCGGGCTGTAGGCGCTCTGGCCCTCGGGCCATTTGACCTTGATGTCGGCATCGATGATGTGGCTTGTCATAAGCGGTTCCGGAAAAACTGCGCGCACTGTGGGTTCAAATGCCGGGCCCTGGCGTTTGAAAGGGGAGGCTTGATTGCGCTCCGCCGTAGGCTGCAGTAAATCATGCCGATGCCTGCCAAGGCACTGCGACTTAGGCATAAGCGCGGGGGTCGTGGCAAACTAACGGTTTCCAGCTAGTCGGAACAGCGCTGTGCAGATCGATTTGAACAACCCCGAACAGTTCACCCTTGAGGCCGTGCGCAGCATGCTTGGCGCTGGCAGCAATGCGGTGCACAACCAGCTGCGGGTCAACCGTGGCGGTATCGCCTGGCTGTCGCAGGTGGTTGGTGGTCGCGAACTGGAGGGCCTGGCCTTTCGTCTGGAAACCTGGGCGGCTGGCTCCGGCTGCGTCGGTGAACAGGCCGCGGCGGACGAGCGCTGGGTGTTGCAGGTGTTCAACGTGTTACAGGCCAACTGGCCGAAACCCTCGAGCGATTACATCGACCTGTACTGAGTTGCGACGGCATTTGTGCAAAATCCCGTGACGATTGCGCTTTTACCTGAGTGCGCTGGCTCAGGCAGACTTGATGGGTTTTGAAACAAAAAACCAGCGAGACTGTCAGATAGGCAGCAGTATTTCCGTATTTAAAGGAGGATTCATGTTCCGTGCATCATTGATGAGCCTGTTGGCGGTTGCCGTTCTGTCCGGTTGCAGCAGTACCGGCGGTTCGTCGTCGAAGGCGCCAGAGGCCGCGGCGAACAACGATGGTCGTTGCGAGGCGCGTGGCGCTGAGTTCGCCATCGGCAAGCAGGCGACCCCGGCGTTGGTCGAGCAGGCGCGCAAGGCCAGCGGCTCGCAAATGGCGCATGCACTTGGGCCGCGTGATGTCATGACAATGGATTACCGCTCCGAGCGCTTGAACCTGCACACCGATGCCCAGGGCGTGGTCACCAGCGTCAACTGCGGCTGAAACCCTGGTGGGAGAGGGCTTACTGTGGGAGCGGGCTTGCCCCGCGATACGATTCGCCTGAAAAAATGCAATCGCGGGGCAAGCCCGCTCCCACCGCTCCTGGCCTGGCTCGATGCTCCTGTGGGGCAAAAAGCAGGCACAAAAAAACCCGCCACAAGGACGGGTTTTTTTATTCGGTCAGAGCTTACTCTGGACGAACTTGTGCAGCCTGCATGCCCTTCTGGCCTTTTTCGGCAACGAAGGAGACAGTCTGGCCTTCCTTCAGGCTTTTGAAACCGTCGGATTCGATAGCCTTGAAGTGAACGAACAGGTCGTCGCCGCCACCTTGTGGAGTGATGAAGCCGAAGCCTTTCTCATCGTTGAACCATTTTACGGTGCCGGTTTGGCGATTAGACATGGGTGTATCTCCAAGAAACATGATTTTCAGTAGTGCGGTGTTGCCGAGGCCAACAGGGTGCACCAAGACATCATAGTCTAATTATGGGCTTGTAGCCCCTTTTACCTTCGCAGATTGCTGATCTGGAGCAAAATAGCGATGGATTACCTGGCCAAAGGCCTATTTTTTCTGGGCGCAGGCGGCCGCAACCTTTTCTTGCGCGCTCTTCATTACCGCAGCATCCACGCCATCTTCCAGGGTATTGAGGTCCTTGATCTGCGCGTCGGTAAGGTTTTTTTCCAGCACCTTGCCGGCGCAGCTGCAGTACCCTTCAGCTTTATCCTTGGTCAGGCCTTGCTTTTGCGCTTGTGTCACGCAGGACATCTGATAGTCGGCGGGCAGCTTGCTGGCACCGGCGCTTAGCGGTAGCAGCAGGGCAGAGACAGCCGCCAGGGCCAGAAGTGACTGAACTCGCATAACCAAACACTCCTTGAGTTGGGTCTTTCAAGAGTAGGACGCTTCACAAGCTCTGAGCGGAAAATTTCCGTTCAAGTTCCCCGCAATCGCCGCAAAGCTTTGTGCTAGCATGCTCAGCTCGGAAACGCGCCAGCACCTGCTGTAGCGCCGCTCCCAACTTTTTTATTCCAGTCACTCTGGTTCGTTCCCTGGCAGGCTTTCGGGCTTCTGCCACTGTGAGGCAGGCTTTGCTTGTGCAAAGACAGGGGCGGATCGCGTACTGGCTCATCCCAACCCACGTGACCTTTGGTAGGGGTCACCACTAGGAGAGGAGGCGCCATGCCCATTATTACTCTTCCCGATGGCAGTCAACGTTCTTTCGACAAGGCCGTATCCGTAGCCGAAGTCGCCGCATCCATTGGTGCCGGCCTGGCCAAAGCCACCGTCGCCGGTAAAGTCGACGGCAAGCTGGTCGACGCTTGCGACCTGATCGAACACGACGCCAAACTGCAAATCATCACGCCCAAGGACGAAGAGGGACTGGAGATCATCCGTCACTCGTGCGCCCACCTGGTCGGCCACGCGGTCAAGCAGCTGTACCCGACCGCAAAAATGGTCATCGGTCCGGTCATCGACGAAGGCTTCTATTACGACATCGCCTACGAGCGTCCTTTCACGCCTGACGACATGGCTGCCATCGAGCAGCGCATGCAGCAGCTGATCGACACCGATTACGACGTCATCAAAAAAGTCACTCCGCGCGCCGAAGTGATCGAAGTGTTCAAGGCCCGCGGCGAAGACTACAAGCTGCGTCTGGTCGAAGACATGCCGGATGAACAGGCCATGGGCCTGTACTACCACGAAGAATACGTCGACATGTGCCGCGGTCCGCACGTGCCGAACACCCGTTTCCTGAAATCGTTCAAGCTGACCAAGCTGTCCGGCGCCTACTGGCGCGGCGATGCCAAGAACGAGCAGCTGCAGCGCGTCTACGGCACCGCCTGGGCCGACAAGAAGCAGCTGGCTGCCTACATTCAGCGCATCGAAGAAGCGGAAAAACGCGATCACCGTAAAATCGGCAAGCGCCTGGGCCTGTTCCACCTCCAGGAAGAAGCGCCGGGCATGGTGTTCTGGCACCCGAACGGCTGGACCCTGTACCAGGTACTGGAACAGTACATGCGCAAGGTTCAGCGCGAGAACGGCTACCTGGAGATCAAGACTCCGCAGGTTGTTGACCGTTCGCTGTGGGAAAAGTCTGGCCACTGGGCCAACTACGCCGACAACATGTTCACCACCCAGTCGGAAAACCGCGACTACGCCATCAAGCCAATGAACTGCCCTTGCCACGTGCAGGTGTTCAACCAGGGCCTGAAGAGCTACCGCGAGTTGCCGCTGCGTCTGGCCGAGTTCGGTGCCTGCCACCGTAACGAGCCGTCCGGTGCCCTGCACGGGATCATGCGCGTGCGTGGCTTCACTCAGGACGACGCACACATCTTCTGCACCGAAGAGCAGATGCAGTCCGAATCCGCTGCGTTCATCAAGCTGACCATGGATGTCTATGCCGACTTCGGCTTTACCGACGTCGTGATGAAGCTGTCCACTCGCCCTGAAAAGCGCGTCGGTTCCGATGAACTGTGGGATCGCGCCGAAGCTGCCCTGGCGGCCGCACTCGACAGCGCAGGCCTGCCGTACGACCTGCAGCCGGGCGAGGGCGCCTTCTACGGTCCGAAGATCGAGTTCTCGCTCAAGGATTGCCTGGGTCGTGTCTGGCAATGTGGTACCCTGCAGCTCGACTTCAACCTGCCGATCCGTCTCGGTGCCGAATTCGTCTCCGAAGACAACGGCCGCAAGCACCCTGTGATGCTGCACCGCGCGATCCTCGGATCGTTCGAGCGCTTCGTCGGAATTCTCATCGAGCACTACGAAGGTGCGTTCCCGGCTTGGCTTGCGCCAACCCAGGCGGTGATCATGAATATCACCGACAAACAGGCTGAATTTGCTCAGCAAGTGGAAAAAACTCTGGCCGAAAGCGGTTTCCGTGCCAAGTCCGACTTGAGAAATGAGAAAATTGGCTTTAAGATCCGCGAGCATACCTTGCTCAAGGTTCCTTATCTCCTGGTTATCGGGGATCGGGAAGTCGAAACGCAAACTGTCGCTGTGCGTACCCGTGAAGGTGCAGACCTGGGCTCGATGCCCGTCGCCCAGTTCACGGAATTGCTCGCGCAAGCGGTTTCCCGGCGTGGTCGCCAAGATTCGGAGTAATTACTATTAAGCGTGATATGAGACAAGACAAACGAGCTGCACCGAAGGCCCCGATCAACGAGAATATCTCGGCACGTGAGGTTCGGTTAATTGGCGCTGACGGTGAGCAGTTGGGCATCGTCTCGATTGAAGAAGCGCTTCGTATCGCTGAAGAAGCGAAACTGGATCTGGTAGAAATTTCTGCTGACGCTGTACCCCCTGTCTGCAAAGTCCTCGACTACGGCAAGAGCCTGTTCGAGAAGAAAAAGCAGCAGGCTGCGGCGAAGAAGAACCAGAAGATCATCCAGATCAAAGAAATCAAGTTTCGTCCAGGGACGGAGGAAGGGGATTACCAGGTAAAACTACGCAACCTGGTACGTTTCCTTAGTGATGGGGACAAGACCAAGATCTCTCTGAGATTCCGTGGTCGTGAGATGGCCCACCAGGAGCTGGGTATGGAACTGTTGAAGCGGATCGAAGCTGATCTCGCCGAATACGGGACCGTCGAACAGCATCCGAAGATGGAAGGACGCCAGCTTTTGATGGTCATCGCCCCCAAGAAAAAGAAATAACCACCAGGGCACGGCAGGCCTTGCGGTTATGTTTATCAACTGAATGCGGAGTATCCGAACATGCCAAAAATGAAAACCAAAAGCGGTGCAGCCAAGCGTTTCTTGAAAACTGCTAACGGCATCAAGCACAAGCACGCTTTCAAGAGCCACATCCTGACCAAAATGTCGACCAAGCGTAAGCGTCAACTTCGCGGTAGCAGCCTGCTGCACGCGTCGGACGTTGCAAAAGTCGAGCGCATGCTGCGCCTTCGTTAATTTTTGGTTCTAGATAGAGGAAGTTACTCATGGCTCGTGTAAAGCGTGGCGTCATCGCTCGTAAGCGTCACAAGAAAATTCTGAAACTGGCTAAAGGTTACTACGGCGCTCGCTCGCGCGTTTTCCGTGTTGCCAAGCAAGCGGTCATCAAGGCAGGCCAATACGCCTACCGCGACCGTCGTCAGAAAAAACGTCAGTTCCGCGCTCTGTGGATCGCTCGTATCAACGCTGGTGCGCGTATCAACGGTCTGTCCTACAGCCGCCTGATCGCTGGCCTGAAAAAAGCGTCGATCGAAATCGACCGTAAGGTTCTGGCTGATCTGGCAGTGAACGAAAAAGCGGCGTTTGCTGCGATTGTCGAGAAAGCTAAAGCCTCGCTGGCTTAAGTACCCCGACAATCACCCGGCGTCATTTCCGGCGCCAGGTGTTAACGTCTTAATAGGGGAAGAGCCTGCGCTCTTCCCCTATTTTGTATCTGGAGTCTGTACATGGAAAACCTGGACGCGCTGGTCTCCCAAGCCCTGGAGGCCGTGGAACGCGCTGAAGACATCAATGCCCTGGAACAGATCCGGGTTCAATTCCTTGGCAAGAAAGGCGAACTGACCCAGGTGATGAAGACCCTGGGCAATATGCCTGCCGAAGAGCGGCCAAAAGTTGGCGCGCTGATCAACGACGCCAAGGAACGCGTCACCGAGGTGCTCAACGCGCGCAAAGCGGCCTTCGAAGAAGCCGAACTCAGCGCCCGTCTGGCTGCCGAGTGCATTGATGTGACCCTGCCGGGCCGTGGCCAGACCTCCGGTGGTCTGCATCCGATCACCCGTACCCTGGAGCGCATCGAGCAGTTCTTCACCCACATCGGCTACGGCATCGCCGAAGGCCCTGAGGTCGAAGACGACTACCACAACTTCGAAGCCCTCAACATTCCCGGCCACCACCCGGCCCGGGCAATGCATGACACCTTCTACTTCAATGCCAACATGCTGCTGCGTACCCACACCTCGCCGGTGCAGGTGCGGACCATGGAGTCCAGTCAGCCGCCAATCCGCATTGTCTGCCCGGGCCGCGTATACCGCTGCGACTCGGACCTGACCCACTCGCCGATGTTTCACCAGGTCGAAGGCCTGCTGATCGATCGCGATATCAATTTTGCCGACCTCAAAGGCACCATCGAAGAATTCCTGCGGGTGTTCTTCGAAAAGGAACTGGCGGTTCGCTTCCGTCCGTCCTTCTTCCCCTTCACCGAGCCATCGGCTGAAGTCGACATCCAGTGCGTGATCTGCTCCGGCAAAGGCTGCCGCGTGTGCAAGCAGACCGGCTGGCTGGAAGTCATGGGTTGCGGCATGGTTCACCCGAACGTGCTGCGCATGTCTGGCATCGACCCTGAAGAGTTCCAGGGCTTTGCCTTCGGCATGGGCGCCGAGCGCCTGGCCATGCTGCGTTACGGCGTCAACGATTTGCGCCTGTTCTTCGACAACGACTTGCGGTTCCTTGCGCAATTTCGCTAGGTCGCGCACCCGTAACGAATCTTTCAGGAGAGCAGGATGAAATTCAGTGAAAAATGGCTGCGCGGTTGGGTCAACCCGCAGGTATCCCGAGACGATCTGGTTGCCCGTCTTTCGATGGCCGGCCTTGAAGTCGACAGCGTCACCCCGGCTGCCGGTCAGTTCAGCGGCATCGTCGTCGGTGAGGTGCTGAGCACCGAACAACACCCCGACGCCGACAAACTGCGCGTGTGCCAGGTCAGCAGCGGCAGCGAGACCTTCCAGGTAGTGTGCGGCGCGCCAAACGTGCGCCCTGGCCTGAAGATCCCGTTCGCCATGATCGGTGCCGAACTGCCAGGCGACTTCAAGATCAAGAAAGCCAAGCTGCGTGGCGTTGAGTCCAACGGCATGCTGTGCTCGGCTGCAGAGCTGCAGATCAGCGAAGAGAACGACGGCCTGCTGGAACTGGCTGGCGACGCCCCGGTAGGCGAAGACATTCGCGTGTACCTGGACCTGGACGACGCCAGCATCGAAATCGGCCTGACCCCGAACCGTGGCGACTGCCTGTCGGTTGCAGGTCTGGCGCGTGACGTCGGTGCCTTGTACGACGTACCGGTGACCCGTCTGGCGGTGCCAGCCGTTGCTGCCGCTCACGACGAAGTGCGCCCAGTTGAAGTACTGGCTCCAGCAGCCTGCCCGCGCTACCTGGGCCGCGTTATCCGTAACGTCGACCTGTCGCGCCCGACCCCGCTGTGGATGGTCGAGCGTCTGCGTCGTTCCGATGTGCGCAGCATCGACGCTGCCGTCGACATCACCAACTACGTGATGCTCGAACTGGGCCAGCCGATGCACGCCTTCGATCTCGCCGAGATCAACGGCGGCATCCGCGTGCGCATGGCCGAGGAGGGCGAGAAGCTCGTTCTGCTCGACGGTCAGGAAGTGGCGCTGCGTAGCGACACCCTGGTCATCGCCGACCACTCCCGCGCCCTGGCCATTGCCGGCGTCATGGGTGGCGAGCACAGCGGCGTTTCCGCCACCACTCGCGACATCTTCCTCGAAAGCGCCTTCTTCGAGCCGATTTCGGTTGCTGGCAAGGCCCGTTCCTACGGCCTGCACACCGATGCCTCGCACCGCTACGAGCGTGGCGTCGACTCAGAGCTGGCCCGCGAAGCCATCGAGCGTGCCACTGGCCTGCTGCTAGACATCGTCGGCGGCGAAGCCGGCCCTGTGGTTGACGTCACCAGCGAAGCGCACCTGCCGAAGGTTGCACCGGTCACCCTGCGTGCCGAGCGCCTGACCCAGATGCTGGGCATGGAAATGGCCAGCGCCGAAGTCGAGCAACTGCTCAACGGCCTGGGCCTGAAAACCACCGCTGGCGAAGGCCAGTGGCAGGTCGAAGTACCAAGCCATCGCTTCGACATCAGCCTGGAAGTCGACCTGATCGAAGAACTGGCCCGCCTGTACGGCTACAACCGCCTGCCAGTGCGTTACCCGCAAGCGCGCCTGGCCCCGCAGGCCAAGGCCGAAGCCCGTGGCGAACTGCCGGCCCTGCGCCGTCTGCTGGTTGCCCGTGGCTATCAGGAAGCGATCACCTACAGCTTCATCGACCCGAAACTGTTCGAACTGTTCAGCCCTGGCGTCGAGCCGCTGCTGCTGGCCAACCCGATCTCCAGCGACATGGCGGCCATGCGTGCCTCCCTGTGGCCGGGCCTGGTCAAGTCGCTGCAGCACAACCTGAATCGTCAGCAAGACCGCGTACGCATGTTCGAAAGCGGCCTGCGCTTTGTCGGCCAGCTGGGCGATCTCAAGCAAGAGCCGATGCTCGCCGGCGTAGTCTGCGGTAGCCGCCTGCCGGAAGGTTGGGCCAACGGCCGTGACACCATCGACTTCTTCGACGTGAAAGCCGACGTAGAAGCGGTGCTGGGCTTCTCCGGCTCGCTCGCCGAGTTCAGCTTCGTACCGGGCAAACACCCGGCGCTGCACCCGGGCCAGACTGCACGCATCGAGCGTAACGGTCGCGAAGTCGGCTACCTGGGTGCCATCCACCCGGAACTGGCCAAGACCCTCGGCCTCGATCGTCCGGTGTTCGTCTTTGAGCTGGTCCTGGGTGAAGTGGCCGATGGCCGCCTGCCGAAGTTCAGCGAACTGTCGAAATTCCCGGAAGTGCGTCGTGACCTGGCCTTGGTGGCAGGACGTGATGTTGCTTCGAGCTCGGTGCTTGAAGTAATTCGTGACAATGCAGGCGAATGGCTCACGGACCTCAGGCTGTTTGATGTTTATCAGGGTAAAGGCATTGATCCTGATAGAAAAAGCCTCGCCGTAGGCTTGACCTGGCAGCATCCGTCGCGCACTCTTAATGATGAAGAGGTGAATACCGCGACACAAAACATCCTCACCTCGCTCGAACAAAGGTTGAACACCACGTTAAGGAAATAGCGTATGGGTGCTCTGACGAAAGCTGAGATGGCCGAACGGCTGTACGAGGAGCTGGGCCTGAACAAACGTGAAGCCAAGGAATTGGTTGAACTGTTCTTTGAGGAAATCAGGCACGCTCTGGAAGACAACGAGCAGGTCAAATTGTCCGGATTCGGCAATTTTGACCTGCGTGACAAACGCCAGCGGCCGGGCCGCAACCCCAAGACAGGGGAAGAGATCCCGATCACGGCGCGTCGAGTCGTCACCTTTCGTCCAGGGCAGAAGTTGAAAGCCCGAGTTGAGGCCTATGCTGGAACCAAGTCATAACGACGAGCTTCCGCCGATTCCAGGCAAACGCTACTTCACCATTGGTGAAGTGAGCGAGCTTTGTGCGGTAAAACCGCACGTGCTCCGCTACTGGGAGCAGGAGTTCCCGCAACTCAACCCGGTGAAGCGCCGCGGTAACCGGCGGTACTATCAGCGCCAGGATGTGCTGATGATCCGCCAGATCCGCGCGCTGCTGTACGACCAGGGCTTCACCATCGGCGGGGCGCGTTTGCGCCTCTCTGGCGATGAAGCCAAGGACGACACCACCCAGTACAAACAGCTGATCCGGCAGATGATTGTCGAGTTGGAAGACGTGTTGGTGGTGCTGAAGAAGTAGCCCGTATCGGGCCGGGAATTTTGGAAAAAATGCTTCCAAAATTCAAAAGGTTAGGGTACATTCTTCAACGTTCTCAGTAACTAGGGGGACATGCTTCAAGCCCAGTCGGGGCGTAGCGCAGCCCGGTAGCGCACTTGCATGGGGTGCAAGGGGTCGAGTGTTCGAATCACTCCGTCCCGACCATTATTTACTGAGTAAAATCAGGCAGTTAAGCCGGTTATCTAAACCGGCTTTTTTGTGCCCGCGCAAAACATGCGCAAAACTCGCGCAAAACTACCCGGCGAAATCGCCGATATCCAAGTCAGCTTCGACTTCGGACCACACCACATCTTCGTGCCCTTTCTGGTAGTTCCTGGTCATGCCTTCGGTAGCATGCCCGGCGATCTTCTGCCCGTCTTTGCCTGCTCGTTTGTACAGGTGAAGGGAGAGGGCGCGCACTTCATGAAACCCCGGCATCTCTTCCTCTTTGAGGTCGCTGTAACAGCCGGCGGCATCTCTCGCATCTTTGAAGGCCCGAGTGAGAAACCTCTCGTCGACTTTCGTCCAGTGATCTTTCCCTTCGCGTTTTTTCTTCCGTTCCGGCCGGCGATGCACCAGGTATGGCGACAGGATGTCGTCCCGGCACCTGGTAAGCACTTCGCCCAGCTGGTCGGTGACCTTAATTTTCAGCCAACCGGCGTCAGATGCTTTCTCGGTCTTGCTCTGAACCACGTACAGAAATCCGTCTCGCGCATCTTCGAACTTCATATTGAGGATGTCGCCGCGGCGCTGCGCGGTTATCAGTGCCAGGTCAATCGCGTTCTGCAGCCAGCGGGGCGACTTCTCGCGGATGGCCTTTAGGCCTTCGACGGTGTGCCGCTTGCGCTGTTTCTTCTCGATCTTGGGGATGGTGCTGGCCGCCGGGTTGTCCGGGCACAGGCCCTTAGCCGCGGCGTGATTGAACACATCGATGAGGATTGCACGGGCCTGGTTGCTGGCGCGGGCGGTCAGTGGCTCCAAGAACTCGGCAACCATCCGGATCGTGATCTGATCCACGGGCCGCTCGCCGAGCACAGCTCTGACCTGTTTAAATCTGACTGCATACAGATCCAGCGTGGCCTTTGCCAGTTCCCGGGGAGGGAGTACGTCCCGCTCGTATGTGTCCAGGAACTCGGCGATGGTGATCGATGTTTCGCCCAGGACCGCAGCCACCAGGTCACCGCCTCGGAGGAAAGCGGTGTTCAGTTGGGACGCGGCGTCGATAGCTTTGCCGCGATCGTTGCCGAACTGAAACCACTTACCATCCGTAGGGCGCCGGTAGCGATAAGTGCCCCGGCGCGCATCAAAGTAGAGGTTCTGGGGCAGGCCTTTGTTGGCCTTGTTCCTTGGTCGAGGAACCATTACGCAGCTCCTTTCAGCACCATGTCGACCAGTGCATTGCCGGTGGTCCGCTGGTAGGCGGCCCAGTCAACGTACCAGATATTGCCAATGCGCTCGCCGGGCAGCTTGCGATCGCGCAGGTAATTGCGAATTGCCTGAGCGCACAGCGGGGTGCCGTTCTCGCCCCATTTTCGGCGCTGAAACACGCTGATCTTGATCAGTTCTTTCTTCATGATTGTCTCCACGCCGCGCATGGCGGCAGAGGTGGGGAGGGGTTACTGAATCTTGCCGGTGAGGCGTTCACGCCAGGTCAGGCGCCGGGGAAGGTGCTCACGGCCGTCGATTTCGACCACCACATAAGCGCAGCGGTCGAAGGGGGCGTCCCGCTGGTCGTTGAGCCAGCAGGCTTCCTTCTGGGCTTCGTCGTAATTTGTTGCTAATAGCTGGTGTACGTTGAAGCCGTTGCTGTGAACGTGCCAGCCGTGGATCTCCATATTCCATTGGCCGTTCTGGCGCCAGGTCCTCTCGATTGAATCAGCCAGCTTACGCGGCACGCTGACCATCTGTTCGGTGTTGCTGGATCGGTTTTCTGTTGGCATGGGGATACCGTCTGTCTAAAAGTTGAAGTGGTGGCACCACAATTGCTAGTAAAACTTATTGATGGCTGGCGGAAGTAGGAGCAGGATGAAAGCTCACTTCTTCAGGAGTCGGCGCTATGGGTCAGCAAAAGCACGAAATGATGAAGGCGGAAGAGCAGCATGGCGTCGCGCTTGGTATCGCCGCGAGGGCAGGTGTTACTGAGCATTGTCCCCGGCACGGAAACCACTCCTACAGCGGTGGCGAACTTGAGCCTGCCTACAAGCTTGGGAATAAGCTCTTCACTGACGGGGTGCTCGGTGGTGTTTTCGAAGATCGCCGCGAGCTAACTGATGCGATAAAGTCGGCAGTAGAGTCATGCGCGCCTAAGTGCTACCCATGCGCCGAAGACGACGACTAAGCAGCTGATGTCTGCTGGTGTGGCTGGTAGTCGCTCCAGCCCACCACGGGCGCTTTGGTCTTGGGGTTGATTACTGGTTTGCCTTCTTCACCACGCAGCAGCGCCTTGGCGCGGATTCGAAGGTCGCGGCACTTTCCGGTGCGCTTGGCCAGTTCGATGAATTGCTGGGCGTACTGCGGGGCGTCGAAGAGCTGACTCAGTTGCTTCACCTTCTCACCAGCCATGATCTTGGCGGCGCACTCCGCTACGGCTTCATTCCACTCGGCAAGCGTTAGCTCAAGGGCTACCCCCCCCCCTCTTTGCCACTGGCTTTGGTGGTCTTGGTGATTTTCCTGGCCTCAGCCAGCGCTACGTCGGCGGTCATGCCGAAGACTGCGAATGTGCTCATGGGTATCTCCAGGCAGCCACTAGCCTCGCCGGGGTGGCGTGATTCGTTGAAGTGGGGTATTGGTTTACAGCCCATTAGAGGGCGGACTAAGGAGCTGGGGATGGCCGTTTCAACTGACACAATCTTCAAACTTACCGATGCCGTAGAGAGGCTGGCGACCAATGACGGATCCTCTCTTCATCGGGCGCAGCAGGCTTTAGCAGCCCTCGCGGGTGTCAACTCTGCAGAGTTTGCAGATGATGTGGCCGGCATACCCTGGAGTTATGTGGCTTCAAAATCTAAGGCAATCCGTGAAGAAACCGCCGAGTCGAGCGAGGTAAGCAAATTCAACAGCTCGATCTGGCAGCTCTTCAATGCCTATCGACCCAAGTAAGGCTTCTGGTTCAGGTGACTAGGCTGCGGTGCGCTTGAGCTGGTCGATCAACTGCGTCGGCAGATTCTTGATGGTCAGGCTGGCGCTGTCCTGGTCGAACTCGACGCGCTTGCCGAGCAAATGCGCCTCGAAGCTGATCGACATGCCTTCGGCGCGGCCGGTGTAGCGGCGGTACTGGTTGATGGTGCGCTTGTCCGGGGCGAAGCGATCGGCCAAGTCATAGCCGCCAACCTTGATAAAGTCGGCGAAGGTCTGCGGGCGGTCCTCGTTGACCAGCTCCGAGAGCTCGGCAATGGTCACTGGCTGGCCGGTCTTGGCCTGGGCCTGCGCATAAGCAATCAGTTCCTGGCTCTTCTCCCGGGCCGAATCGGCATGCAGGTCTTCAGCCTGAACAAAGTCGTTGAAGGCCTTGAGCAACACCCGGGTCTCGCCCGGCGAGTCGACACCCTCGGTCGCGCCGATGAAGTCGCGAAAGTAGGCGGTGGAGCGTCGGCCGCCCTTTGGCTTGAGAAACGAGATGTACTGCCGCGAGCTGGTGTTGTGCTTCCACTCGCTCAGGTTGATCCGTGCTGCGAAGTGCAGAGTTCCGATGTCCAGGTTTCGCGATACCGCCACACTTAGGTCGTCAGCCACCGCCACCGTTTCGATCTGCTGCAGAATGGCAATCGTCAGGTAGTCGGTCATACCCTGGGTGTAGAGGGCGAACAGCACATGGCCGCCGACAGCCAGGTTCGACTCCTCCATCAGTTTCGTCAGGTGCTCAGCCGCGGTGCGGGTGAAGTCGATGAACTCCATGTCGCCGCCGGTGAACTTGCCCAGCCAGCCGCTCAGTGGGTAGGCACCCGGCTCCGGCTGGAAGTAGCCCCACGCCTTCCCGGTCTTGGCGTTGTACGTGTCGTTCACGTCGTACAGCAGGCTTTCGATGGCCTGCGTCTCTGGCAGGTTGTCGGATGCTAGGTGCAGAACGGCTGGGCTGCCGTCTGGCTTCTTGTCGATCTGGTGAATAACTGCGTGACGAATGGGCATGGGTGTTCCTCCGTGGCCGACTGGCGGCATGGTGGCAATTTGGTTTTGGATGGGGTATTACGGGTGGTCAGTAAAAGTTAGAGGGTTCGTTATGAGCGCAGATTGGCAACCGTTTGAAGAAAAGTACAACAACCGATACACCTTGGCTCTTCGCCTACGCGGGCCCAAAAAGTCACCAGCAAAGCCAGCCACTTCCGAGAGTTCTGAAGTACCTGAGTACACGTTCTTTGAGGTTGTTAGCTCGGTTTACGAAAGGGAAACCGGGAAGCAGATAAAGGCCAGTGTCCGTACAGAATCATTTTTGACCGACGATGTCGAAGTCGCGAAATCGAAAGGCTTTGCTACTGCCAGATACTGGGCAAGCACATCATTCTGATTCGGGGCTTACAACTTCGTCGCCGGGGCAGCGTCTGATCTCAGCCCTGCTGGCTTTCTCGAACTGGCGCGTTAGTTTTCGTGATATCTCAAAAGCTGGCGCGTCAGGTTGTTTCAGTCGGCGGGCCTGCTCATCAGGTGAGGCAGCCAGGAACGACCGGTGCAGGTTCTGCAACAGCTCCTGCAGTTGGGTGTAGCCGTGCGCCTTCATCGACGCAGCCATTCCAGCTCGCGTTCCGGCCGCCATTTCCACTGGCAACGTCTCGATGCCAAACCGCTCCGCTTCGGCCTTCTTCCTCTCGCGGTAGTCCGCCGAGTGCTTGGCTGCTCCCGTCTTCTTCTCGGCCATTGCCGATACCTCTCAAGCCGCTGGGCGGCAGTTTGATCCATTGCTGGCGCCGGCCATGCCGGGCGCGGTTGTTGATTCGCTTCACTTCAGCTTTCCCCGGATAGGGAAATCGATGTCGTGATCTGCGAGCAGCCGAACCAGGTGGCCGTAACTGATGCCCAGCTGCTGCGCCACCTGGTTACGGGTTACCCCGGTACCGGCTAATGCCCGGATCTGCTCGCAATGGGCCGCCTTTTGCTTTTCGCGCTGCTGCTTTGCGGCAACTCGCTTTCTGCGCTCGGTGCTACTGACCTGGAACGTGATCAGGTGCGCCTTCGAAAGCTGAAGTAGTCGGGTACGTTCGATGCCGCTGGCCTCAACGGCCTCGGTGAAGGTGTGCGTTTTGGCCAGGTTGCGCGCCAGGGTGATCTCGGCGCGGCTGCCTGGCTTCGGCGGGCCGTCGTCCTCGTCCAGGGCGTCAGCAGCAATCAGCCGGGTAGGGCGTGGCTCGAACGAAGGGCCGGGCAACTCTTTTGGCTTGCCGCCACTGGCAAAGAACTGGTCGATGCTCGCATTGAGCTGTGCCAGCACCTGCTGGCGTGGATCTGGGATAGGCTCGCCGATCATTGCCGTCCGACCAGCTTGCGCGTTGCAGCTGCCTCCATTGCGTCGACGAACAGCATCGCTGTGGCGTACTTGAAGGCAAAGCCCTGTTTCAGGCCAGTGGAGACCTCGACCACATCCCAAGCGCCGTCTTTGTTCGCCGCCTGGAAGAGAGGGGTGGAGCGCCCGATCTTGGCACGCGCCTCGGCTCTTGCCGCCTTGGTGCGCTCAAGCAAGTCGGCTACTTCGGCAATCCGCTGCTGAAAAGCAGGATGCATTGCTGTCTGCATGGTGTCTTCCTCAGTTGGGATCAAGCGTGCAGGTCGAATGATTCGGCCTTGCGGATAATTCGGACCTGGGCAATACGCCGCTCAGGTACACGGCGGTCGCGGCGCATAGGGTCCGCATCGCCCATGACGGCGTGCATAGCCATTAACCCGGCCAGGGCGATGCACAGCGGGCTGATGATCTGTTGGCGCATGGCCTTGGTGACGGCCTCAATGCGGCGGCCGGCTTCCAGCTTGAAAAGCGCTGCCTCGATGCGATTGGCCACGGTGCCTGGGGTGACCGCCATCTGGCGGGCGATTTCTTTGGTGGTGAGCCCTTGAGCCACCCACAACAGTGCTTCAAGTTCACGGGGTGCCAGCGCCTTTCCGAGCTGACCAATCCATGAGCCACAGGTGATCGTTTCCATGAAGTGTCCTCGGTGGGCTGCATTGGTCGTAACGCTCACTGTGCCGTTTACCTCCCGGACCAGGGGAGGGCGAGTGTCACGACCGATGCAGCCTGGTGATGGGGAGTACCAGGTGATCGGGCTGGAGTCCTATGGCAAATCCAGCAATGCCCCAACTTCGTCTCAAGTTGGCAGAAGTGATGCAGGGGGCCGCTTGCGCGGTGTGTGCTCGTCCGCATCCCAAAGCGCCCGGGTATGCCAGGCGCTTCAGTGATGCTTTCCGTTATCGGCCCGCTACTGGCGTCGACCGAAAACTCATGTGCGCCTTGATTACAACCTGGCCCTAGTCCAGTTCGCACTCGTGTTGTTCCTCCGGCCGCGATCCTAGTCCGCCGGATAACTGTTCTTGGCGCTTTACGCTGGCCGAAGTCCTGGGTGAGCGGGGCGCACGACAGGAAGAACAACGACGCGCCGAGGCGCAGGAGGAGGCGAGAACCCATGCACAAAAGGAACACCAGGTTGCGGATGCTGGTGCTGCTGGCGCCGATGCTGCTGGTCGGCGGATGCGGGACGACGCAGCCAAGCTCGCCGCCACCGTCAGTTGCCCCGCCACGGATACCGACGCTATTGCCCGAGGCCAGGCAGCCACCCGCGCCGCCATGGTGCTCTCCGACCTGCTCGCACGGGCTGATGCTCGAGCGGGAGAGCTGGCGAAAGCATATGACCGAGCACGAATAGCCGGGCTAGCGTGCGAGGCGTCCTACACAGCTCTGATCAAATAAACACCACATGCTGCGCTGACATGTCGACAATGACGCAATTCCGGCGGCTGCCGCCCCCATTCTGGACACATGGCTCATTCCGGCGTGATCATGGACCTAGCCAACCTCGCAACGGTGCCTTATTATGCTCAGGCGTCATTTTTGACGGAATATTAGATTAAGGCTGAGGCGGATAATGATCTACTCCTTCGGGGCGACTAACTATTTCTCATTCAAGGAAGGAATGGAAATATCTTTCGAGCTTTCCGCAAAGACCCCTGTGAATATTTCACAAGGGAAAAGAGTCGCTACGGTCCTCGGGGTAAAGGGGGCTAACGCCTCTGGGAAGACTAACGTGTTGAAGGCGATTGAGTTCATCGCGCACTTTATAACTGAGTCATTTGGGTTCATGGAAGACCAAAGTCTTGGATTCAGAAATTACTTTGATAATGATAAAGTTAGTGATTTTTACGTTGATTTCGAGATTGACTCGGTACGGTACTTTTATGAGTTAACTGCTACACCTAAAAAAGTTGTGAGGGAAGCTCTCTATAAAAGGCTTCAGCGTAAGACGCTTTTGGTTGAGAGGAAAGCTAATAAGATTGTAAGAAGAGTGGCCGAATTTTCTGCGATCGATATGGTTGAATTGAAATCTAATGCTTCTTTGATTTCTACAACGCTAATGTACAAGTTGAAGGGGGTGGCAAGCGATTTCGCTCAAATATCGAAATTGTTCTCAAATATCTCTGGAAATATGACAAGTGTTGGGGTTGTTTCGGATGAGCTTCTCTTTACAAGGGAGAGCGTCTCGCAATTCTACTTTAATAATGAATTGGCTTTTGAGTTTGCAAAAAATATCATTATAAATAGCGATCTGGGTATTCATGATATTGAGTTGCATCATAGAGAAAACGCCTCCGGTGAAATTGAGTATTTTCCGCTTTTTGCCCATGTTGTAGGCGATGGTTCGCAGAAGGCTTACCTTACGTCCTATAATCAATCCAGCGGCACTATGGCTTTATATAGAAGGCTAGGTATATACTTCGTCATGCTGGAGCGCGGTGGAGTGCTTGTGATGGATGAATTCGATCAGAATTGTCATCCTATGCTTCTTCCACAGTTGATAAATCTGTTTCAAGATCCATTAATAAATAAAAATGGGGCTCAGTTTATATTTACTGCCCACAACTCGGATATAATAGATTGCCTGGGTAAGTATAGGACCGTTCTTGTGGCTAAGGAACAAGGGGAAAGTTACTGCTATAGGCTTGATCAGATTCCAGGGGATCTGGTAAGGAATGATAGATCGATCGCTGCGCTTTATCGGGAGGGAAAAATTGGTGGGGTCCCCCGAGTATGAGTTCAAGGAGAAAGTTCAAGAATGCAAAAGCTGTAGGGTTCTTGGAGAACTTGCCAGTTAACGGGGTTGAAAACTCCGGGCTTATTAATAGATGTAAATTTAATTTCTCGTATTTGGATTTGCATCAGCCAGTTGAAAATCCGGCCACGGCTTTATCCTTGGAATTTCTCAATGATTTGGTGGGGAAGCTCAAGAATTACAGTGCTCACCCTCTAAGCTATTGGTTGCATCAGCGAGTGGGAGGGGGCGGAAGAACAATCCTGGAAATATATAAGAGTTTTCCAAAGCCCTCCGGTTTTACTCATCCGGTGTCTGTGCCTCACGATGTTGAGTGGGCCAGATTTCGTATGGAGGGAGCTGTAAGGCTTGCCGGATTTATTGTGCCTTCTAGCTTTAATAACAGACTATCAGAAGATAGAAAGTATTCGTTTTGTGTAAACACTTTTTATGTTGTATTTATCGATTTAGAACATCAATTTTATGGAGGGGCAGCCAGGTAACACCAGGGGGCGGCTAAACGTCCAACCGTTCCCGGCCCGAGATCTGACCAAAGCAGATTCCCGTACCTGAGTAGAGCAGGCCTTGGCGGCGATTCGCCCTATACTGCTCTGATCAAGGAATGGGAGTTGGTCATGAAGGACTTGGAGGAGGTAATGGCCGCAGGCGAGCCGCTGATGCAGCAGGCAATGGATGCGCTACGTCTTTACCACGAGGCTAGGGATTCCCTTACGCCAGTGGAGGAGGAGGTGGATCGCTTGCGGCTTGAGGCCGAGTCTCTGTTTGAGGCGGTTCACGAGTACCAGCGCCGCGCCCTCGGTTGGCCTGTACATCCACTCCACTGAAAACTTCGCAATTCCGCGGAAGCGAAGGGAGCCATCAGAGGCCGGGGAAATGAAGGGTTCGATCAGCGAGACAGCGACGGCGGAACTCTTGATGGGGCAAGCTATGAATGCGCTTCGCCGATACAATGAGGCCAAAGGTCACGCTTCACCGGAGGAGGTGGAGCGCCTTGGGCTTCGGGCGGTTTCCCTCATGACTGAGGCTCAGGAGTATCAGCTACGGATGTTTGGCGGGCCTATACATCCCCATGGCTAGGGCGGTTTCCCGCCCCATGTCGGTGAGCAGCCGCCCAGCTGCTTGTTCATCAGCGCAGTGTTTTCTACGTGAAGCCTGGACACATCCGAGCTCAGCCGCTTGTTCCTGTCATTCAGCTGAGTGATCTGCTCGGCCTGACCCTTGTTGATCGCCACCAGCTTCTCGATGTTCTTCCGCGCCCGGGAAAGGTCGTGCTGCAGCTGCTCGTTCTCTCCCTGAAGCAGGAGCGCGTGTTGCTCGAGCATCTCCATGGGAGTGGGCATGCCCAGCGAAAAGCTGTCGTCGTCAATGATCACGGTGCCACCCATCAATACTGTTCGCATATACAGTAATCGAGGCAGGCCAATGCTGACCAGCTCGGGGTGACGAGCTGTAGGAGGGGGCGGTCGGCAGGACGCCGGGGCGCTGAATGCTCGTGCTTGGCATTGTCTTTGAACTCGCAGGTGCGCCTGCAATTCCCAGTCATATTACTCCTCGGTGCCCGCTAACCGGGAAGTTTGAATTTACGAATACCGGAGCACCGAGGGTAGGTCGAGCAGCCCAGGAATGGCCGGCCAGCATATCGACCGGCTCCCGCGGTTCGGCGGCGCATTACGCTCCCGCATTTAGGGCAAAGACCAAGATTCTCCCATTCGATGGCCGGTGGCTTTGCGGGGAGTTCGCGGCCAGTGGCAGCTACAGTTTCCTGGGTAGGCTCTGGCGAGCGCTTGAACAACTTGCCGTAAAGCCAGCAACAGCCGAAGCCTCCGGCGATAAAAAGCAGCACAAACAGACCCCCAGCACCTCCGCCTCTCCGACCGCCGCGGCCACCTCGACCTCCACGGCCGCCGCCACGCGCGAGCGCGACTTCAGCTATCGCGCAGCTCGCAAGTAAAAGAAGTGCTCGACGAGGTATGTCCTTCTTGTTCATATGGCGTCCTGCTGATCGTCAGCGGTAGCGTAGCAATGCCACAAGTTGCTGGCTATGCAGGGTAGCAATAAACGGCAGTGACACATTCAGTTCCCCAGGAAAAAGCGCGCAAAACCACCCGTCCAGGCCGCGTGTTTCCGTTTGCAAAACCGCGAAAAACCCGATACTGTGGCGGTCCGGTTTAGGTAGGATTGTGAGCGAATTCAGCGACTTACTGACCTTTCGCCCGCTGCATGGGGTGCAAGGGGTCGAGTGTTCGAATCACTCCGTCCCGACCATTATTTAGAACAACTAAGCCACCTTCGGGTGGCTTTGTTGTTTCTGGGGGAAGGGGCTTTTCGAGTGACTTGGCCTTTTTCTTCTTCCAGACTTCCTCTTCAGATGTCAGTACTGATCTTTATCCTTCCAGAGTTTCGCTCTGACGAGCTTTGATGAAGGGCTCAAGCGCCGATGTGCCGGGGGGATTTGAACCCCCGTCTCGCCTTTGTTCAACATTTTCGGTGTCTACAAAACAACTCTTTTCGCACAGAGCTTAAGCAGGCCAATAAAGTCTCTTCAAAGGAACAATCCTCTTGGTCTCCGCATCTGTAGCATCGTAGTGCTCAATCAACGCTCTAACTACATGATCCAGCGTCCACAGCGATAACGGAATAGAGGCACGATCCGCTTCGTAGAGTGCATCCTTACTGAAACCACCCGTACTGACGTACAAGCCACGATCGTCTTTATGACGGCCGCCGAGGAAGCTACGAATATCCTGGCTACCCATCTGCCCCTTACGGTGTTTCACCTCGACAACAATACGAGGATTCTCAAACCCAAATCCGTCCGGTGAAGCGACGATGTCCTTCCCACGGTCTGAACCTGGTGGTGAAACCTGAGTTTTGTAACCCATCGCACGTAGAATCCCCGCGACCAGATGCTGCATTTCGTCCCAGTCAATCTCACTCACCCGGTCTTTGATGCGCTCGACGGCTTGAGATTCGATATCAGCTAGAGGGTCGGCAATAGCTTCATCGGTGACGTCATCGGGCTCTGGGGCTGGGCCACCTTTTAATGCAGCCAAGACTTCTGCTGCAGCTCGGGCTGGCACTTCGAAAACGGTCAGGGTAGACCCCAAGCTGTTTTTAGTGGTTACACCCAGTTTCTCGCGTGACAGCTCTAGCGGTTGCCATTGTACTTTTCGAGCCAGCGCCATGCCTTGTTCTGCCCACTCTGGGTGGTGCTCTGCCATCCCGGTGATTGTGCCGACCAGGTAGAGGCGGTTAGCCGGAGAGTAGGTTATGACCCAATCACCATTCTGGATTTCGTTCACGAAACGCCAAACCTGAGACGCGCCTGAAACAATGGTGCCTTGTTTCATTTGAGGTTCGATCGACTGATACAAGGACATCAATTGTTTGCGTCCGATGCCTGGCTTGGCATGGGGTGCTAACTGGACCCATCCGATGGCCGCAATTTCTCTCTCGCGAAAAGCGTCGTACAAGCTTCCCCCTTCGCCGCGAACCATCCACATCCGTGCCATATCGTTTGCCTTGTCAGTTGATTCAGATTTCGGGCCAATGGGGCCACGTAAGTCAAAAAGGTGAAAGCTAAAAGCGAGAGTTTACCCGAACTGAAAAATGCCCCCTATGAAAAGCTAAATCGCTCCCGGTGCTTCTCAAGGTAGCGTCGATTGCCTTCACTCAAGGTCGGAATCGATGTGTATTGGTCCAGCCCTAAGATTTTGTGTTCCTCCGCTGCCAAGTCGTCGCTGATGAGCAGTTGTCCATTCTCACCAAAAGAAATCAACCCACAGTCGAAGAGTCGGTCAATGTGGGTGGCCAGCAGCAATCCGTTGTCTGTATCCAGACGGGCGTGGTTGTCGGCTAAGGCCCAAGCCTGAATGTGCGAGGCTACTAACAGATTGGGATTTTTTAGCCCGGTCAACGCGCACTTTTTCTCCCAACGTTTGAGCAATCCTGTTCGAAATGCGCCTTGGCCAATTCGAGCCTTTACGAGCGCTTCTCGTGTCGTAACGGAAGGGGCTTTTCCTGGCGATCCAGCATCAATGAACTGGTCTTCGTAGTCAGCAATAACTTCGGCTTGCTCTAACAAGTACAGCGCTGCATCCGCAGGCACGTGCGCCATGTAAATCTGAGTAATGCGGCCTTTGATGTTGAACAAAGACGGCTCTGTACGGACGTTGAATTGCGCTTGGTATGTGGGTGCGATGTCGCCGCTGCGTACGTGGTGCTTGAGGTCGGTGAGTGCAATATCGACTCGGAACCCTTCGTTACTCCACTCGTTAAACGAGCGGGTAGGGGGCCGCTCTGCTGGATAGGCATCTCGTTCGGCAGTGGCAATGGCGCGCAGGTAGTTGTCGTGGTAGCAGAAAATCAAGTCCCCGGCTTTTACCTTACCAACGTTGTCCCAGTGGCGACATGTTTGCTCCCGGCCAGTCTTTGATCGCGAGCTCAGCGGGGCCCAGAGAAATTTGCCTTCTCTCGCTTCCTTGTGAGTCGTGCCTAGGTTTACCCAGAAAAATTGCATCTCGCGTCCTTAAAAGCGTGGCATATCGCCAGCGAAGATAGCGCGAGATCCTACAAAACAGAAGGACTAGTCCTACATCGAGTTGTTCGTTTTCCTGTGGCGCAGGAATTCATACCGACTCTCGTGTACCGCAATACGCCGTCGGTCCCAGTTGCCGACGGATTTGCAATCCGTGACATGCAGATTTTCAGAGATTCCCGATTCCCTGTAGTCCCGCCTCCTTTAGTCATTGCGGTGCTTCCGATCGAGCTCTAGTCTCGCCCAGTCGTTGCCAATTCAACGACCGGTTTTGACAGACTGATTAGCAAGTATCCTTTCGGCACGCTGACATCCTCGTCCAAATCTCCGAATACCTGATCTGCGCCATGACCGTGGCACAGCAGACTGTCCTGCTTCATTCCAGCTCTCCAAGCCAAATCCTGACTTTGTCCACCATGCATGAGATCGACAATGCCCGTGCTTTGGTTATGCCTCAAGGATCACCAAAGATTTTTTGAATTGCATTGTTAACTTTGTCGATACTGCCCAACGGTTGGGCTGGCGATGCTGCACCTTGATTTTTATTTTCGCAACTGTTCCTACAAGCACGAAATGAGTTGGCACACTCATGAAAGCAATCTGTCTTCGCCGAACCATCCAATTTTGCGCACTGCTGCTCGTGACACTTTTTCCTAAGATCGAAACAGTAAGTGCATGGTGCTGCAAGTGCAGAGGTTGCAGAAAATGCTAACAGCAGCAGGCATACCCTGAAAGCCAGCATAGAAACCTCCAGCTGCATCCACGCACCGAACAATACGGCCAATTTAACTAAGTTAATTAAAGCAGCGCCATCAAGAATCAATATATCATTTTGTAATCGAGATGATTTCCAATTGAGATTTGCTTTTTTCTATGTTTGTTTTTATAAGTTAATATCGGCGGGTGATGCAGGCTTATAGTTTGAGTTGCAAAGGTCAATGGATCGTAACAAGCAATGAGTGCTGAGCGATGACAAGGTGCTCGTTATGAGAATGTTATTATGTTTTTTGTTGTTTTTTGCGAGTGCTCAAGCATCCGCAGGATCTGCTTTTGAAACTTGCCAGAATGGGTGTTCTAGCATGTTGGTGAACTGCCAGCATAACTGTCAGGTTCAACAGAAAAACACGCTGCAAAAGTGCCTTGAGATATGCCAGTCTGGACATGAAGTATGCTCGAATAGCTGCGCGAAACAAGCCTCAACAAATCCTACAAGTCTTCCTACGAACAAGTCGGACTCTCAGCAGAAAGTGCTTGAGGGGATTGATAGTATAAATAACACCATTCAGCAGATTTTTGGTAAGCCTTAGACCTTGCACTGCACACAGACGCTTCATTTGAAGCCGATGGGCTATCGCGCGAGCTTTCGTGAAATCATCTCGTAATCTTGGAGATTTTGGTCGTTGGACGTACAAATCTTCAGAATTTCCCGATTCCCTGTAGTCCATTTCCGAATCATACTTCCGCCGCCTTTAGGCCATTGCGGTGCTTCCGATCGAGCTCTAGTCTCGCCCAGTCGTTGCCAATTCAACGACCGGTTTTGACAGACCGATTAGCAAGTACCCTTTCGGCATGCTTTATGGCGGCTGTACGTGGGGCACATTCGTGTGCGCCGGGTTCCCTTGCTCTCGGTCTGTCAACCCGCGTATAGCTGCCACCTTTCTGTTTGACAGCAGGTCTGTGGCGGCTCCACCAGCAAGGAGTTTCGCTATGTTAAAAATCGTCCCAGACCCACCCCTCAACCCCAACCAATCCCTCGAAGACATCCTCGTCCAAATCTCCGAATACCTGGTCTGCGCCATGACCGTGGCACAGCAGACTGTCCTGCTTCATTCCAGCTCTCCAGGCCAGGTGCTGACCTTGGCGACCATGCGTGAAATCGACCATGCCCGCGCTTTGGTTGAAGTGGCGTTGAGTAAGGTTCAGTTGCGGCATTGATTCAGTAGCAGTAACGGCGGGTTTTTCGTGGTCGGGCGTGGGTGGCTGGTCTGGGATAGGCGAGCGCTTTGCGCTCGATCGCGGATGAATCCGCTCCTACAGAGTTTGTTTGGAGTCGGCCTTGTAGTTGCAATTGGGGCTGGGGAGGTTGGGATGGATGAGGATTCGCGGTCAGGCCTCAAGACGGTAGGCATCGGCACCTTCGCTGAAGGCGAGGGCGGGGTAGGGGCTGAGCGGTTGTTTCGGGTCGAACCAGGGCACGGTGCGGCGTTTGTGCTGGAGCAGGTTTCGGTCATGATGGGCTGTGCGCACCACCTGACGCTGCAAGCCGGCCTTGAGCAGGACGGTACGTCGGCGTGGGCAGCGCATTATCTGGTGGGGATGGCCAAGGCGCTGGTTGAGGATTTGGCCCATGCCATGGTCGTTGAACCGGGGGCCGGACGGGGCGCAGGGTGATCTCGCGAGTAGCACGCTGCGCAGTCCTGCGGTCAGTACCAGGGTCCGCATCAGGCACGGAAAGCCTTGGGGGACTTTCGCGCCTGATGGTCGAACACTGAGCTAAAGGCACAATTACAGGTGGAAATCCCCCGCGGCCTCCGGCTGGTAAAGCACTTTCCTGATCCCGATCCGGCGGGTCCGGTCAGAAACTCGCCAGTCGATGGCGTCCCCCTCCTGATAGCCCAGGATGGCGGCGCCGATGTCGGAGCACACGGAATACTTCCCGGCGCTGCTGTCCGCGTCTTCAGGGTAAACCAGGGCCACTTCGATCTCTTCGTCGTCCAGCTGCAGCAAGGCCCTGGAGTTCATCGTGACGACATTGCGCGCCACCTGCTGCGGCTTGACGACAATGGCTCGCTCAAGCTCATGTTCGAGTTCAACAACGGCCGGGCCTTGCTCGAGCGCGATCAGGCTCTCGAGCCTGGCCTTGTCGATTTCAGTGATGTAGATCTCAGTGGAGTCGACAATGGCACCTTCGCGCAAGAACTGGAGATAGCGCCCCGCAGTCATGGAATATGACTTCAAGGTCGGCGTTTCGCTCTCAAGCAGAAAGCCGCTGCGCAGAAAGACTTTCAGCGAGCGCGCGTTGTCCGGGTGGATCTTGGCGATGAGCTTCTCGGCCCGCATGTCGAGGAAGGCCAGTTTCATGCCTTCGCGGATGGTGCGGGCGCCAAGGTTTCGGCCCCATTTGTCGCTGTCTCCGATGACCAGGACGATCTCGCAATTCGGGCCGGTCTTGATCAGACGGACAAAGCCCACCGGGGCGTCATGCCGGTCATAGGCCATGAAGAATCGGCCGCCCCGGTTGAATAGGTGGGTCAGGATCGGCAATTGAGTCCGATCGATGACTTGCTCGATGGAGCGGGAGACATGACGCGAATCGCTCAGGTAGCAGGTAACGCGCTCATCTTCCAACCAATCCATCAGTGTCAGTGCGTGTGCCCGAGTAATTTCCGGGCACAGCGAAATGAAAGGCTTGTTCATCTTCACCACAATTATTTGGAAAGAATGAAAGCCCTTCATGGCTATGGCCATGACGGTTCTTTCGGCAACCGGCTATTTTACGACATAACGCGAGTAATGCCGACTGGCGATCAGACCGCTACAGCAACCAGCTCGATGCTTCTGTCTTGAGCATCAATGATGAAGGGCAGCGGCATGGGGTCTGGCGTGTCAATGGAGGAAACCTCGAAACCGCCGACGACGATGGGCTGTCGCTGTTCCAGTACGATCGATTCCTCCGCCAGCCGTTTGACCATTCTCGCGTGGTTCATTGCGATTTCATTGAGCGTTGACACGTTACATCTCCGATAACTGAGCAGGCGTCTCTTAGGCGCCCGTAAACGATAATTTTGGCCGCTGCCGCGTCAGAATTACGTCTTTTCGGGGCCGCTGGGGCGGGCTTGTGCAATTGGCACGCCAGCGGGTGTCAAAAAATGAGTGCCATCATGTCAAAGGCGACGAGTGGCGGTGAGGCGTGTTCGTCGACGAGGCCGGCGAGCATTTTTCGCTGATTGGGCCATGCTGTTTCTTCTGCGGTTGTGTTCATTCGCGCTGAACCCAGAGGAGCCCATGATGACGACCGAGCGTTCAGACGATGTCGTGACCCTGTTGATCCGCCATCAGGTTCGCGACGCGCAGCAGGCGCCATATGAGGCCTGGCTGCGCCGCACCATCGGTATCGCCAAGGGCTATCCCGGGCATATCGGCATCGATGTGGTGCGCGAGCGGCAAGGTGGTTTGCATCTGTTCACCTGCATTTTGCGCTTTGCTTCCAGCGCCCAGCTGCAGGCGTGGCTGGACTCTGCTGAACGCAAGCAACTGGTCGAGGAGGTCAGCCCGTTGCTCGCCGATGGCGACCGTCTGGAGATCAATCCCGAACGCGAGTTCTGGTTCAACCCGGCCACGGCCGATGCGCCACCACCACGCTGGAAGCAAGTCTGTGTGACCTTCCTGGTGATCCTGCCGCTGTCGCTGCTGGTGCCCTGGCTGTGGCAACCGGCGTTCGGTATCTGGCCATGGCTCGGCGGCTATGTGCCGAGCAACGTGGTGATCACCTTGAGCATTGTGTTGTTGGTGGTCTATTGCTTCATGCCGCTTGCAACCCGGGCGTTCGCTGCCTGGCTGAATGCGCGTTGATTGCAAACACTTCGGTTTCCACGCCACTTTTTCAGGGGGTTCCATGTCTGCAGATCTGATCCTGTTCAACGGCCGTATCCACACCGTCGACCGCGATAAGCGCAGTGCTACGGCGGTGGCGATCAAGGACGGGCGCTTCACCGCGGTCGGCAGCGATGCCGAGGCCATGGCCCAGCGCGGTGGTGCCACCCAGCTCATCGACCTTGACCAGCGCACGGTGATTCCCGGTCTCAACGACTCGCACCTGCACCTGATCCGTGGCGGCCTCAATTACAATCTGGAGTTGCGCTGGGAAGGCGTGCCGTCGCTGGCCGATGCCTTGCGCATGCTCAAGGAGCAGGCCGAGCGCACGCCGGCGCCGCAGTGGGTGCGGGTGGTCGGCGGCTGGAACGAGTTCCAGTTCGCGGAAAAGCGCATGCCGACCCTTGAGGAAATCAACCGCGCGGCGCCGGACACGCCGGTGTTCGTTCTTCATCTTTACGACCGCGCGCTGCTCAACCGCGCCGCGCTCAAGGCCGTGGGCTACACCAAGGACACGCCCAACCCGCCTGGCGGCGAAATTCAGCGTGACAGTAAAGGCGAGCCGACCGGCATGCTGATTGCCCGCCCCAACGCCACCATTCTTTACGCCACCCTGGCCAAGGGGCCGAAGCTGCCGCTGGAGTATCAGGTCAACTCCACCCGGCAGTTCATGCGCGAACTCAATCGGCTGGGCCTGACCAGCGCCATCGATGCTGGTGGCGGCTACCAGAACTACCCGGACGATTACGCGGTGATCCAGGAGCTGGCCAAGCAGGGGCAGCTGAGTATTCGCATTGCCTACAACCTGTTTACCCAAAAGCCCAAGGAAGAACTGAGCGACTTCAAGAACTGGAGCCAGATCGTCAAACCTGGCGACGGTGACGATTTCTTCCGCCACAACGGCGCGGGCGAGATGCTGGTGTTCTCGGCGGCGGACTTCGAAGACTTCCTCGAGCCGCGCCCGGACCTGCCTCAGACCATGGAGCAGGAGCTGGAACCGGTGGTGCGTCACCTGGTCGAGCAGCGCTGGCCGTTCCGTCTGCATGCCACTTACAACGAATCGATCTCGCGCATGCTGGATGTGTTCGAGAAGGTTGATCGCGATATCCCGTTCAACGGATTGCCATGGTTCTTCGACCATGCCGAAACCATCACCCCGCAAAACATCGAGCGGGTGCGGGCGCTGGGCGGCGGTATCGCCATTCAGGACCGCATGGCGTTTCAGGGTGAGTACTTTGTTGACCGCTATGGCGCCCAGGCTGCAGAGAAAACGCCGCCGATCCAGCGCATGCTCAGCGAGGGCGTGCCGGTGGGGGCAGGCACCGACGCTACCCGGGTGTCCAGCTACAACCCGTGGACTTCGCTGTACTGGCTGGTCAGTGGCCGGACCGTGGGGGGTATGGCGCTGTCTCCGCAAGGCTTGTCGCGTGATGTCGCGCTGGAGTTGTTTACCCATGGCAGCGCCTGGTTCTCCAGCGAGCAGGGCAAGAAGGGGCAGATCAAGGTGGGGCAGCTGGCTGACCTGGTGGCGTTATCGGCGGACTATTTCAGTGTCGAGGAGGAGTCGATCAAGTGGATCGAGTCGGTGCTGACCGTGGTGGGTGGCAAGGTGGTGTATGGCGCCGGCGAGTTCGACAAGCTTGGCCCGCCAGCGTTGCCGGTGCTGCCGGAGTGGTCACCGGTGGCCAAGGTGCCCGGCCACTGGCGACCTGCGGCGCCGCTGACGGGGCAGGTGCATCAGTGTCTCGGGGCCTGCGGCGTACACGCCCACAGCCATGAGCGTGCGCGCCAGTCTACGGTGCCGGTGAGTGACTTTCAGGGTTTCTGGGGGGCGTTGGGCTGTTCCTGTTTCGCCTTCTGATCCGGCAGGTCTACTGCTGGAATTGCAGCTACTGTGGGAGCGGGCTTGCCCCGCGATTGCGGTCTGTCAGTCAAATCGCATCGCGGGGCAAGCCCGCTCCTACCGGGGGAGGCTTTCGTCTTAGAACGCCAAAGTGAATCCGGCGTAGAACGTCCGGCTCAGCTCGATGTAGTCACTGTCACGCGCGGCCGCGTCGCGGTCGCTGTCGCCAAGGTTTTTCACGCCGCCATTGAGGCTCAACTGCGGGGTCAGTTGATACTGGCTGCCCAGGTTGACCAGGTGATAGGCAGCGCTGTCCACGTCCTTGTTGCTGATAGTGTTGCGCAGTACCTGGCTGCCGATGTACTGGTAACCCAGCTGCGCCTGCCAGCGTTGACTCACTTGCCAGTTCAGGTCGGCGTTGCCGGTATGTTTCGGCACCTGGCGCAGTTCTTCGCCGGTGTCTCGGTCTTCGGCTTCGGTCAGGGTGTAGTTGGCGGTCAGTTTCAGGCTGTCGCTCAGCTGGGCGCTGGAGAACAGTTCAACGCCGCGAGTACGCGCGCTGCTGACGTTGTAGTAGGTCAATACCGACGGCATGTGACCGCGACGCCATCCGTCGGCGAGGATCATGTCTTTGATGTCGTTGTAGAACAGGTTGGCGCCAAGTTCGAGCCTTTCTCCCTGGTACAGCGTACCGATCTCATAGGACGTCGCCGTTTCCGGTTTCAGGTCCGGGTTGCCGGCGACTACGCAGCGGCCGCGGCAGGCGGCAATCGCGTAGCTGGAGTCGGACTGGCTGATGCTCGGTGCCTTGAACGCTTTGCCCACGCCACCCTTGACCACCCATTCATCGGTCAGTGAATACACCGCATAGGCCCGAGGGCTGAATTCAGAGCCGAACGACTTGTGGTCGTCCAGACGTCCGCCCAAAGTCAGGCGCAGGTCGCCCAGGCCGATTTCGTCCTGCAGGTAGAGGGCGCGCTGGAAGTCTGTAGTGTCGCCATTGAGGTTCTGGTTGTGTTCGAGCACGGTGTGGCGATACTCGGCACCGGCGGTCAGCAAGTGATTGTCCAGCTCGCCGCTGACCTGTCCGTCAATCGTTTGGTTACGCTGGCGGACATCCCCGACCATGCCGCGCAAGCTGGTGGTCAGTTGCGAGTCGTCGTTGAGGTTGACCTGTTCGTGGTAGTAGCGCAGCCGGGTGTTGGCGCGTTCCATCTGGGCGTTGTGGGTCAGGCCGAAGGTGTAGCGGTCCATTTCCTGCTGGTTGCGCGGAAAGTTGACGTTGGAGTTGTTCCACACGCCGTCGCGCTGGTCGTTGCGGGCGCTGAAGTCCAGCTCCAGGTCCTGGCTGTCGTCGATCAACCAGATCAGGTTGGACATCAACGCCCAGTTCTGCCGCTGCTCGCGGGCATGGGCGCGGTCGTCGGTGGTCATGCTGGATTTCCACGCAGCCTGGTCACTGCCGTCGAGTATCAGGTTGCCGAGCAGGCGATCCTTGATCAGCGGCCCGGCGGTATAGATCGAGCTGTTGTGAACGTCGCCGCCCTCGCCGGAGGGCGTGTGCTGGTAGCTGTAGCTCAGCGAGCCTTCGGCCTCGTTGCCGGGACGGCGCAGGATCACGTTGATCACCCCGCCCATGGCGTCGGCGCCATACAACGACGACATCGGCCCACGGATCACTTCGATGCGTTCCACCGCGCTCAAGGGGATGGCCGACAGGTCGAAGTCGTTGGCGTAGTTGCTGGTCAGGGCGTCGCGCGAGTTGATCCGGCGGCCGTTGACCAGCAGCAGGGTGTAGTCGGAGTCCAGGCCACGCATCTTGATCTTGTGGCGGCCGTAGGTGGAAGACGCGGCGATGCTGACACCGGGCACTTTGGCAACCGCTTCGGCAAGGTCCAGCGCCTGCATCTGTTGCAGTTGCTCGCGATTGATCACACTGACGCTGGCGGGGGCGGTGAGTTCGCTGTGTTCGGTCTGGCTGGCGGTAATCACCATGTTGTCGAGGTTGAGCGCGCTGCTGTTACTTGGCCCGAGGGCCCAGATCCGCGCATCGACCTGACGGGCCTTCAGCCCGCTGTTTTGCAACAGGCGATCCAGGGCCTGTTGGACTTCGTATTCACCGTTGAGCGCAGGCGCTTGCTTGCCCGCCAGCAGTGTCGGGTCCAGGGGCAGGGTGATGCCGGCCTGTTGAGCAAATTGGTTGAGGGCATCTTCCAGGGAGGTGGCCGGCAGGTTGTAGCTGTGATCGCGGACTTCGGCCAGCGCGTTCGTGGCTGGCAGGGCCAGTGCGCCCCCGGCCAGGACAGCGTGGAGCACGAGCGCGAGACGGTGTTTACGGTGTTGCATGGACGTGAAGCTCCTTCGACAAATGCGTGTTTTTCTCTTATGTCGAAGGGCGCGCGAAAACCCGTAACAGCCGAGGTAAAAATCTTCAGGCAGGCACGACACGCGCCCACAGCCGAGACACGCGCAGGGTTTTCACCGGCAGCGAGGCACTGAGCACATCCAGCGTGCGTTCGATATCGTCGAGCTGGAAAACCCCGGAGACGGGCAGCTTGGCAACCTCGCTGGAGCACTGCAGCCAGCCACTGCGATAGCGCGCCAGCTCGTCGATCAACTGCGCCAGGGCAATACGCCGGACTACCAACTGCCCCTGGACCCAGGTGCCCGGGGTTATGCCGGTGTCTGGCACAGGTTGCAGGCTGTCGGCGCCGATCAGCCATTGTTGCCCGGCAGCAACGCGGGCCACGGGATGCTGGGCGATTTGTACCTCAGCGCTGCCTTCGAGCATGGCCAGACGATGGTGTTGCCCTTGGCGCTGCAGGTCGAAGCGGGCGTCGCGGGTGCGTAGCAGCAGATTGGCACTGTGCACCTGCAGCGGAGCAAGACCAGGGGCATGATGAGCCACCTGGATCTGGCCACGTTGCAGCACAATTCGCGGTGCCTGCGAAGTGCTTGGCCGGTCGACCGCGCTGTCGGTGTTCAGCCACAGCTGGGTGTGCTCCGCCAGGACAAAACGGCTGCGCTGGCCGACGGCGGTGCTGAAGTCGGTTTTTCTCGTCGGCGGCGAATCCAGCACCAGCCAGCCCGCACCGAGCAGGCCCAGCAGTTTAAGGGCATGACGCCGGGATAGCGCGGGACGCCCGGAGCTCTCCAGGGCCTGGCGAACAATGCGCGCCTGTGAAGGGGGCAGTGCGAACAGCCCTTCGCTCACCTGTAGCGCTTGCCAGGCTGTCTCGTGACGGGGATTCGCCGCGCGCCAGTGGCTGCAGGCCTGCCAGAGTTCTTCGGGTGCTTCACCGGAGCCCAGACGCACCATCCAGCTGATGGCCTGTTCCAGTTCATCCGCGTTGACGTTGCTGGCGCTCATGACCACCGGGCCTGAAAGCAGTGACGCATGGCGGTTGCCATGTACTTTTCCACCGAGCTCAGACACACCCCAAGGTGCGCGGCGATGTCGCGGTAGGGCATGCCCTCAAGGCGTGACAGCAGATAGGCCGTGCGCACGTTGGTTGGCAGACCGTCGAGCAGGGCATCGATACGGATCAGGGTTTCGAGCAGCAGCAGACGCTCTTCGGGTGAGACTTCAAACGCTTCGGGCTGGCTGGCAAGTACCTGTAGATACGCCTGTTCAAGGCGTTGCCGGCGCAGGCGATCGACCATCAAACCCTTGGCCACCGTGGTCAACCAGGCCCTGGGTTGCTGCAGCTCACCGCTGGCGGCAGGGCGGCCAATCAATTGGAGGAAGGTGTCTTGCATCAGGTCGGCAGCGGTTTCGCGATGCTGCAGACGCTTGCGCAGCCAGTTCAGCAGCCAGGCATGATGATCGGTGTAGAGGTCGTGCAGTTCCTGGCGACGTACAGAGGATAGGGCTAGGGGCACCGAAACTCCTTGGTGCGAGCATGCTAATGAAAACAAGTCTCATTATGAATGTTATTGGCATGCTTTGTCCAAGGCTTGATTCAGGGGGCTCCCACCAGTGTTCTCAGAAACTCAACCACCCACCAGATAGGCTCCAAACGGAACCTGATGTTTGAGCTTCTTGCAGCTACCGGGAGCGGGTTGATGCCCGGGCGGGCGATCAGCAAACCAGATTCGGCATTTGCCCGGTGGTGGCCAATGGCCGCGAGGGATATCCATCGCGTCGAACGCGGGTTGTGGCGCGGCGGAAGTCATTTGGAATTCTCCGTCAGGTTGCGGCCTTTCAACCCTCTGCGGTTCTGATTCCCGCTCTGCCTGTGCTTGCTCTTTCAGCCCCTGCTGTACCGCAACCCGATCCTGTTCGGCATTGGGTGGGGTACCCGTAATCTGCGCTTGCTGCGCGGCCTGGATCAGTTGCAGGTTGCGGTTGCGTAACTGCACGTTGCGACCAACCCGCAGGTTGGAGCGCGCCGCCAGGGTTTCAGCCTGCTGATACTCCCCCTGTTGAAGCCGCAGCACACCGAGGTAGTGCAGCGTCGCGGGATTGTTCGGCTGGATATGCAACGCACGCTCCAGCGTGGCCGCGGCCTGGTCCAGCTGGCCCTCTGCATATTGCTGCGAGGCGGTTTCGATCAGGGTGGTTGATGCGTTGTTGCTGTGTGCGGAAGCTCTGCGCTCGGCAGCAACCGAGCCTAGCGATGCGACAGCGCAGAACGCCAGGACCAGACCTGGCAGAAAACTCTTGGTGGGCATCGGGGGCGGACTCGGCTGAAGCGCTGTTCGGCTGGGGTTGGTTCAGGCGCTTTATAGACTTGGCCGGTAACCTGAAGTTCCCACAGGTTGATGAGCCTTGTAGGAGCGGATTCATCCGCGAAGGACTGCATAGCAGTCCCATCTTGGGGCCGCTACGCACCCCTTCGCGGCGGTCCGGCGTCCCGGTGAATCCGCTCCTACAACATCCGCAATGCGATCAGTACACGCCACCACCACTGGTAGGCGGTGGCGGTGCGTCCTTGAAGTCGGCTGCCAGGGTCTGCAAGCCACGCATCAGCACCGTTGTGTCAACGCCAACAGCGACAAAACGCGCACCCAGCTCAATGTAACGACGTGCCAGTTTCTGATCAGCACTGAGGATACCTGCCGCTTTGCCCGCCTTCTGAATTCGCACAATGGCATCTTCAATGGCGGCCTGTACCTGCGGGTGGCCGGGGTTGCCGCGATGGCCCATGGCGGCACTGAGATCGGCCGGCCCGATGAACACGCCATCAACCCCCTCGACCGCGGCAATTTCATCCAGCCTGGCCAGGCCTTCGAGATTCTCAATCTGCACCAGCAGGCACATCTGCGCGTCAGCCTGATCCAGGTACCCGGGAATGCTGTTCCAGCGCGAAGCGCGGGCCAGGGCGCTGCCGACCCCACGCACGCCGCTCGGTGGGTAGTGAATGGCACGCACCAGCTCGCGGGCCTGCTCGGCGCTTTCCACCATCGGTACCAACAAGGTCTGGGCGCCGATGTCGAGGATCTGTTTGATCAGTGCGGTATCACCGATCACCGGGCGGATGATCGCTTGCGAAGCGTAAGGCGCCACCGCCTGCAACTGACCAAGCAGGCCGCGCAGGTCGTTGGGCGCGTGTTCGCCGTCGATCAGCAGCCAGTCGAAACCGGCATTGGCCGCCAGCTCTGCGCAATACGGGTCGGCCAGGCCCAGCCATAAGCCGATCTGCGCTTCGCCGGACTTCAGCCGTTGTTTGAAGGTGTTGATGGGCATATCCATAGCAGTGCTTCTCGCAAGTGGGCTCAGACGAAGCGGCAGGCGATGCTGCCGAGCATGTCGTAGTCGACGTGGAAGGTGTCACCGGAATTGGCAGCGACCGGGCGGGTGAAGGAGCCACCTAGGATGATCTGGCCCGGCTCAAGAGTGACGTCGTAAGGCGCCAGTTTGTTCGCCAGCCACGCCACACCCTTGGCCGGGTGGTTGAGGACCGCGGCGGAAACCCCGGACTCTTCGATCACGCCATTGCGATAGAGCACCGCCGGCACCTTGCGCAGGTCGATTTCGGTCGGACGTACAGCACGGCCACCCATGACCACACCGGCATTGGCGGCGTTGTCGGAGATGGTGTCGAACACCTTGCGGGTGGCTTTGGTTTGCGGGTCAACTTGCTGGATGCGCGCGTCGATGATTTCCAGCGCCGGGATCACCCATTCGGTGGCATCGAGCACGTCGAAGACCGTCACGTTCGGCCCTTTCAGCGGTTTGCCGAGGATGAACGCCAGCTCGACTTCTACGCGGGGGACGATGAAACGCTCAAAGGGAATGTCGCTGCCTTCGTCGAACAGCATGTCATCGAGCAGGGCGCCGTAGTCGGGCTCGGTGATGTTCGACGACACCTGCATGGCACGCGAGGTCAGGCCGATCTTGTGGCCGACCAGTTTGCGTCCACTGTTGATCTTCGCGGCAACCCAGGCGCGCTGGATGGCGTAGGCGTCGTCGATGGTGATGGCGGGGTAGTCGAGGGAGAACTGGCGCACCTGTTCACGCGAACGCTCGGCGGCGTCGAGACGGGCAGCGGCCTGTTGAATGAGAGTGGCGTCAAGCATGTGAAACCTCAGGAAGTCTTGTTGAACAGGGGATGCAGGCTGCTGTGTTTGCCGTCGTAGACCTGGCCTGGGCTTTCATCGATCTGCAGGGTGATGCCCAGCGGGCGCTGCTGCAGGATGTCGTCGAGGAAGGTGCGCAGCACCGCAAGCAAGCTGTCGCCGACGGTTTTGTGCACGGCCGCGCTGCGCCCCGCGCCCATGCGCAGGTTGGCGTAGAGAAAACCGTAGTCACCCTTGCCATCGGCCACCGCGCAGTGCGCTGCGGGATAGGCCAGAACACGGGTTCCGCCGGTGGGAAATACGGCTTTGCCGCTTTCGTCACGCTGCTGCAGCATGCTGTCGGCCAGGGCCCGGCACAGGCCGGGCATATCCGCTTGCTGTTCAAGGTCGGGGGTGTAGAGCAGTACCAGGTGAGGCATGGTGGTTATCCTGCATAAAGACCGGCACAGGGCCGCTCCGGTGTGGGCAGCGGCCGCTGTGCGGGGCGATGATCAGAGCCGGCTGGTAGACACCACGTCGGCCGGGTTGGACGCCTGGGCTGGCGGCAGGCTCGAGCCATCCTGTGGCGTTACCGGGAACACGGCGTTGATTTGCCCGGTACCGGAAGCGGCGAAGTAGGGGGTCAGCACTTCGACCTTGGCGTCGTACTTCGACCAGCCCAGAGCGCCCAGCAACATGGCGGTGTCATGCATGAAACCTTCGCCATGCCCTTTGGCCGCGTACTCCGGCAGCATCGCGCAGAAGTCCTCCCACTCAGCGTTTTCCCACATCTGGATGACGCGTTCGTCGAGGTTCTGCAGGAACGGGCTCCAGATCTTGGTGGCGAATTCCGGTGCCTGGCCGTTCTGGGCAAAGCGGTGCGACAGCGAGCCGCTGGCCAGGAACGCCACGGTGCCGTCGTACTGTTCCTCGACCGCCTTGCGCATGGCCCAACCGAGGCGGGCGCTGTCGTTCAGGTAGTGCGAAGTGCACAGCGACGACACCGAGATCACCTTGAAATGCTGGTCGGCGTTCATGTAGCGCATCGGTACCAGGGTGCCGTACTCCGGCGCCAGGGTGGTGGCATCGTGGGCCATGGTTTCCACCCCGAAGGCATTGCACGCCTCGGCGAGGATCTTGCCCAGCGCCGGGTTGCCGGGGAACTCGTATTCCATGTTGCTGATGAAGTGCGGCAGCTCGTTGCTGGTGTACAGCCCCTTGAAGTGCGGGCCGCAGTTGATGTGGTAGTTGGCGTTCACCAGCCAGTGGGTGTCGAACACGACAATGGTGTCCACGCCCAGCTCGCGGCAGCGCCGGCTGATCTCGATATGGCCGTCGATGGCCGCCTTGCGAAAGCCCTGGCGCGGGCCAGGCAGTTCGGACAGGTACATCGACGGTACGTGGGTGACTTTGGCAGCCAGAGCAACTTTGCCCATGGTACTTCTCCTCGCGTGGCCCGCAGGGGCCTGATTCTTGTGATTGGTCTGCACGCAGGAAACTGGCGACCCTTACCGGGTTATAAACCCGGTCGGGTCACTCTTGCGAGCCGTACGTCACACGCCCCAGCGCGGGATGTGGTGGCTGCCCATGGAAATGCACACGTTCTTGATTTCGGCGAACACCTCAAAGCTGTATTCGCCGCCTTCACGACCGGTGCCCGAGCCTTTCACACCGCCGAACGGCTGACGCAGGTCGCGTACGTTCTGGCTGTTGATGAACACCATGCCGGCTTCGATGCCGCGGGCCAGGCGATGTGCCTTGCCGATGTCCTGGGTCCAGATGTACGAGGCCAGGCCGTATTCGGTGTCGTTGGCCAGGCGCAGGGCTTCGGCTTCGTCCTTGAATTTGATCAGGCACACCACCGGGCCGAAGATTTCTTCCTGGGCGATGCGCATCTTGTTGTCGACGTTGGCGAACACTGTCGGCTGGATGAACTGGCCTTTGGCCAAATGCGCCGGCAGGTTGGCCGGGCGCTCCAGGCCACCGGCGAGCAGGCTGGCGCCTTCTTCGATGCCGATCTTGATGTAGCCGGTGACCTTGTCGTAGTGCGCCTGGGTGATCATCGAACCGACTTGCGTTTTCGGATCGGTCGGATCGCCGACAATCAGGCGTTTGGCGCGGGCGGCGAATTCGGCGACGAACTGGTCGTAGACGGTTTCCTGGATGAAGATGCGGCTGCCGGCGGTGCAGCGTTCGCCGTTCAGCGAGAAGATGGTGAACAGCGCGGCATCGAGGGCGCGATCGAGGTCGGCGTCATCGAAGATCAGCACCGGCGACTTGCCGCCCAGTTCCATCGAGTATTTTTTCAGGCCGGCGGTCTGCATGATCTTGCGCCCGGTGGCGGTGCCGCCGGTGAACGAGATGGCGCGCACATCCGGGTGGCGCACCAGGGCGTCACCAGCGGTGGCGCCGTAACCTTGCACCACGTTGAGTACGCCCGGTGGAATCCCGGCTTCCAGTGCCAGGCGCCCCAGCTCGTTGGCGGTCAGCGGCGACAGTTCGCTCATCTTCAGTACTGCGGTGTTGCCCAGCGCCAGGCACGGCGCGGTCTTCCAGGTGGCGGTCATGAACGGCACGTTCCATGGCGATACCAGGCCACACACGCCAACCGGTTGGTACAGGGTGTAGTTGAGCATCTGGTCGTCGACCGGATAGCTGTGGCCGTCCATGCGTGTGCAGACCTCGGCGAAAAAGTCGAAGTTGTGCGAGGCGCGCGGGATCAGCACGTTGCGGGTCTGGTGGATCGGCAGGCCGGTGTCGAGGGTTTCCAGCTCGGCCAGTTGCGGTACGTTCTGCTCGATCAGCTCGCCCAGTTTGCGCATCAGCTTGGCGCGTTCCTTGGCCGGGGTGTTGGCCCACTTCGGGAAGGCTTCCTTGGCGGCTGCCACGGCCAGGTTGATTTCCTCGGCGCCGCCGCTGGCCACTTCACCGATGGCTTCGCCGGTGGCCGGGTTGTAGTTGGTGAAGACGTCCTGGCTTTCGACTTCCTGACCGTTGATCCAATGCTTGATCATCTTGCTTGCCTCTGTTGTTCCGGGTTAGCCGCGGGCGGCAAAGAATTCGCTTTCGCTGACGATGCGGTTGACCAAGCGGCCAACGCCTTCCACTTCCACCACCACTTCATCGCCCGGGACGACGTCGGCCAGGCCCTCGGGCGTACCGGTGGCGATCATGTCGCCCGGCTGCAGGGTCATGAAGCTGGAGAAGTATTCGATCAGGTAGGGGATGTCGAAAATCATGTCGGCGGTGCTGCCTTCCTGTTTCAGCTCGCCGTTGATCCAGGTGCGCAGCTTGAGTTGCGACGGATCGGGTACATCGGCGGCATCGACGATCCACGGGCCGACTGGCGTGGTGCAGTCGCGGTTCTTCACCCGCAGGTTGGGGCGGTAGTAGTTTTCCAGGTAGTCGCGGATGGCGTAGTCGTTGCACACCGTGTAGCCGGCCAGGTAGCTCAGGGCATCCTCGCGCTTGACGTTACGCGCCGGCTTGCCGATCACCGCCACCAGTTCGCACTCGTAGTGCATGTACTTGACGTTGTCCGGGCGCCAGGTGACCTGGTTGTGGCCGGTGTAGGTGCCGGGCGACTTGATGAATGCCAGCGGCTCGGTCGGCGCCTTGAAGGCCAGCTCGGCGGCATGGTCGGCGTAGTTCAGGCCGAGGGCGAACATGCTGCCCTCGGCAGGCGGCAGCCATTGCACGGCGTTTTCAGCGAGCAAGCGGCCGTCTGCCAGGCGCACGGCGTTGTCGGCTTCAACGGTGACGGCATGAACCTGATTCTCGTAGCGGATGCGGGCGTGTTTCATGGCTGTCTCCTTATTCCGCCACAACGGTGTTGGTCAGGCGGCCCAGGCCGCTGATTTCGACGACTACCTGGTCGCCTGGCTGCACATCGACACGGCCTTCCGGCGTGCCGGTGATCAGCACGTCACCGGCGTGCAGGGTCATGAACTCGCTGAGTTCGGCGATCAGCTGGGGGATGCTGCGCACGAAGTTGGCGGTGGTGTTTTCCTGGCGAAGCTGGCCGTTGACCAGCAAGGTCAGGGTCAGGTTGTACGGGTCGGCCACTTCGCTCACGGCAACCACTTCGCTGCTCAATGCGCAGAAACCGTCACGGCATTTGGCTTTCACCGCAGGGCGGTAGTAGCTGTCTTCCGGCAGGCTGAACTCGTTGACGATCGCATAACCGGCTACGTACTCGAAGGCCTGCTCGGCACTGACGCGGCTGGCGTCTTTGCCAATCACCACACCCAGCGCCGGGCCTGGCTGCAAGCGCTCGCCGGTTGGCATGACTACCGGTTGGCCATCACTGTTACGGGTGTTGGGGGTCTTGATGAACAGCACCGGCTTGAGCGGTGGTTGCTGATAGGGCGGCTGATTGAACTCGGCCAGACGGCTTTGCAGCAGGCCTTGGTAGTTCAAGGCAATGCCGAACAGGCTGCCTGTGGCGATTTCGCTGGTGGCGCGACGCATGCTTCACTCCTGGATCAGGCTGGGCAGTCCCCAGTTGATAGCGGTGACGATGCTCTGTGGGGAGGGCAATCGCCGGGAAATTGTTAACATGCTAATGTTATAATTAATATGTTAACGATGGTCAAGTCATGGATCCCCTCACATGACTTGAGAACGCCGGTTTGCGTCGGCTCAACGTTGTTGCTTAAATCGTTCAGTGTTTTCTTTATTTGGCCGGAGCGCCGTTTCCCCTATGCCTGTACCTCGTCCCTCACTGACATTGACCCTGCTGCAGGCCCGTGAAGCGGCCATGGGTTTTTTTCGTCCATCGCTCAATCAGCACGGCCTGACCGAGCAGCAATGGCGGATCATTCGCATCCTGCGCCAGAACGGTGAGCTGGAGAGCTATCAGCTGGCCGAGCAGGCCTGCATCCTCAAGCCGAGCATGACCGGCGTGTTGACGCGCATGGAGCGTGATGGCCTGGTGCGCCGCTGGCGTTCGCCGCAAGACCAGCGCCGCGTGCATGTGGGGCTGACGGAGAAGGGCCAGCAGTGCTTCGTGTCGATGAGCGAGGATATGGAACGCAATTACCAGCGTATTCTTGAGCAGTTCGGCGAAGACAAGCTGCAGCTGCTGCTTGGCTTGCTCAATGAGTTGAAGCAGCTCAAGTACTGACCGCCAACCTAGAGTGAGTAGTGCTGATGGCAGTGCGGCCGCCCATCCCCAACATCCATATCGGCCAGGCCTACGATCAGCGTTATGCCGATGCCCAGGTGCATTACGAGGCGTTGGGCAAGCTGGCGGATTTCTTCGGCCGTAACATGCCGGTGCACCGCCATGACCGCTTTTTCCAGGTGCATTACGTCAAGAGCGGCACGGTGCGGGTGTACCTCGATGACCAGCGCTACCTGCAGGAAGGGCCGATGTTCTTCCTCACGCCGCCGACCATTCCTCACGCCTTTGTCACCGATGCGCACAGTGACGGCCATGTGCTGACGGTCAGTCAGCAGTTGGTCTGGCCGCTGCTGGAAGACAGTGTCGGGCTGGCCGCTGGCGCGCGTATTGCGCCGATCTGCGTGGCGGTGGGAGATCTGGATGAGGCGTATGCCGATGAGGTGGCACGCCTGAATCTGCTGTTCGATCAATTGCGCAGTGAATTCGCGGGCAGCCAGCCCGGGCGCGCCTTGAGCCTGGAAGCGCTGACGCGGCTGATTTTTATCAGCTTGCTGCGCTTGTCGGCGCGGTCGTTGACGGCGCAGTCGTCACGCAGCGAAGACCTGCACATTTTCCAGCGCTTCAATCTGCACATCGAGGCGCATTACCTCGAGCATTTGCCGCTGAGCCGTTATGCGCAATTGCTGGGGGTTACCGAGGCGCGCCTGAATGATGTTTGCCGGCGTATTGCCGATATGCCGTCCAAACGCCTGGTGTTCGAGCGGCTGATGCAGGAGGCCAAGCGGCTTTTGCTGTTCACCGGGAGTACGGTGAACGAGATCTGCTACCAGCTCGGGTTCAAGGACCCGGCTTATTTCAGCCGGTTTTTTACGCGGCATGCAGGGGTGACGCCCGGTGAGTATCGGCTGCGTAGTCGGGCCATCTGACGTCCGGTGTGAGCAGGCCCACGGTGGGAGCGGGCTTGCCCCGCGATTGGGCCCCCGAATTTGCAGACATATCCATTTGCCAAGGCGGCGCTGAGTCACCTTTCCGCCCTTACGGCGGCTTACTTTTTTTCAGTCGAAAAAAAAAGTAAGCAAAAAATTCTCGCCCCACCAGGGGCCCTACGCTGCGCTTCGGGTCCCTTCGCTCCGGTGCCGCTACGGGGCATTGCGAGCTACGAGTTGCACGCAACTCTACGCTTCGCAACTTCGGCTAACGCCGAAGGCGCTGCGCGCTAGCCCCTCCACGACACCTCCACTCAGCCCTACTGGTTAACGGGGCGGGTGGATCAAGATCAAGAGCAGATCAAGATCAAGAGCACAATTCGCTGCGCTCTTGCTTTTCGGTGGTGTGTATCACAACAGTGGCAAGGTGTAGCCGATGATGATGCGGTTTTCGTCAATATCCGAGGTCAGGCCGGCGCTGGAGCGGAAGGTGGCGTTGCGCAGGCGGATGTTGAGGTTTTTGAAGGTGCCGGACTGGAAGGTGTAAACCAGGTCGGTGTCACGTTCCCATTCTTTGCCACCGCTGACTTTTGCCGTTTCGATGTTGCGGCCGTTGACGTAACGGGTCATGAAGGTCAGCCCCGGCACGCCGAGGGCGACGAAGTCGTAGTCGTAGCGGGCTTGCCAGGCGTCGGTGCCGGCTTTGGTGAAGGTGTTGACGGTCACCAGGTTGACCGAATACGGGTCCAGACCAGGGAAGGCAAAGTCGCCGTCGCCAGACAGGCTCTGGTAGCCAGCCCCGAATTTGTGGGCGCCGACGCCCAGGGTCAGCATGCCGTTGAAGAAGCGGTTGTCGATACGGCCTGCATCGACCCGGGCGGCGCTACGGAAGTTGTGGTCGCCGCTTTCGCCGGTGTCGAAGTAGCGCAGGTCGGTCTTGAGGGTGATGCCTTCGGCCAGGGTAGCGCTGTGCACCAGCCCGGCGTAGTGCTGCTGGTAGATGTTGTCCATCTGCGCGTAGTAGTAGCTGGCTATCAGCCCCGGGGTGAGGGCGTAGCTGCCGCCTGCCAGGTCGAGGTGGGCGCTTTCGACACCGTTGTAGTTCATCTCGTCGTTGCTCGACGAGTCGCGCAGGTTGATCTTTTCCAGGCGCCCGGCGTTGAGGGTCAAGCCGCCGATTTCCTGGGAGTTGAGCAGGGTCCCGGCATAGGTGGAGGAGAGCAGGCGCGTGTCGTTGTAGGCGGCTACCGGCAGTTGAGGCTGCAAGGTGCCGATTTTCAGCACGCTTTTCGACAGCCGTACTTTGGCGGCCAGCCCCAGTTCGCTATAGGTGTCTTCCGGTTCCTGGCTTTCGGCACCGAAGGCCAGCAGGCCAGTGCCGCGACGATCACGGCTGGAGTCGAGCTTGATCGCGGTCTCGGCGATCGCATCCAGACCAAAGCCAAGGGTGCCTTCGGTGAACCCCGATTCAACCCGCGCGGTGAAGCCCTGCGCCCATTCTTCGGCCTTGGCCTGGGGTGCGTTGCTTTGCCGGAAGTCGCGGTTCATGTACATGTTGCGGGCTTCAAGGCTGGCCTTGGTGTCGTTGAAAAAATCGGCGTTGGCGACCTGGCTGAGGCCACAGGCGGTACCGAACAGGCAGACGAGTGCCGGGGTAGTGCGTGGAATCCTGATCATTGTTCTTGTCTCTAGGATTGGTGTTGGCTGTCGACACGACGTTGAGTCTTGGGTCGTGCCTAATTTATGTAGCCATATTGTTAAGTTATTAACAATAGTCCTTTTCATGCTGAGAAAAGATCTTTGATCGGGTTTTCAGCTGTTTTTAGTCGATAAATAATTGAATCTAAACGGTAAAAACGCTTTTTTCAGCTCGTTGGAATGAGTCGCGCACGGCTGAGTCAGCACGCTTAGTGGTTGACAATCTCAGCGAAAAAATTAACTTATTAACGTATTGCGCTTCCTCACAGCTATCGCGCCAGCGTGGCCACAACAACAACACGGAGCTAACACCATGAAAACAATCACAATTGCTGCCCTGTGCCTGGGTATAGCGGGCGCGGTGTCGGCTCAGGCCGCCGAGACGGTCACGCTCAAAGTCGCTCACTTTTTGCCATCCACCTCAAACGCCCAGGCCAACATCATTGAACCGTGGTGCGAGCAGCTGCGTCAGGAGTCCAACGATCGCATCAAGTGCCAGCTCTATCCTTCGATGCAATTGGGCGGGACGCCGGCCAAGCTGGCCGACATGGCGCGTAATGGCGTAGCCGACATCGTCTGGACGGCGCCAGCCTATTCGGCAGGCAAGTTCCCGCGTGTCGAGGCGCTGGAGTTGCCTTTCGTGCTGCCCTACGGCGGCAAGGCGGGTAACGCGATCATCTGGGATTTCTACCAGCAGTACGCCAAGGACGACTTCAAGGGCTACAAGGTGCTGGTCGTGCACGGTGATGGCGGCATGAGCCTGCATACCCGCGGCAAGGCTGTGCAGACGCTGGCCGACCTCAAGGGCCTGAAGCTGCGGGCTTCGAGCCGTACTGCAGCAAAAACCGTCGAGAGTCTCGACGCCACGCCGGTGAGCATGCCGCCGGCGCAGATGACCGAAGCGATTTCCAAGGGTGTGGTCGACGGTGCCCTGGCTGCCTGGGAAGTGGTACCGGCAACCAAGCTGGACGAAGTGACCCAGTACCACAGCGTGACCCCGGCCGGGCAGCCGGCATTTGGCTACACCGTGCTGGCGATGCTGATGAACCAGCGCAAGTTCGACAGCCTGCCGGCTGACCTGCAGGCGATTATCGAGCGCAACAGCGGCAAGGCGCTGTCCGAGCGCTTCGCCACGGCCTGGGACAAGGCCTCGGATGCTGCCTATGCGGCAACGCCAGCCGCTGGCTTGATCAATATCGATGCCAAAGCCTATAGCGAAATGCAGGCGTCATCGGTTGATGCGGTGCAGCAGTGGATCAAGGAAGCCAATGACAAAGGCCTGGATGGCCAGGCGCTGGTACAGGACGTACGCAGCCTCTCCGGCCTGGCGCAGTAATCGCCATGCAGGAATCTCTGACCATTGAATTTGATGCCGAGCAGCATCGCGGGTGGGTGCGCCGCACCTTGTTGTGGGTGACCCAGGGCTTTGCCATGGCGGGCGGAGTGTTGTTGGTCGGCCTGATCGCCATGTCGATCGTCTCGATTATCGGGCGCAAGCTGTTCTCCATGCCGGTGCGGGGCGATATGGAGTTGGTGGAGGTGGGCGCGGCGATTGCCATTGCTGCGTTTCTACCGCTGTGCGAATTGCGCGGTACGCACATCAAGGTCGATGCGCTGACCTCCTGGCTGCCCGCGTGGGTGCGCAACAGCCTCGATTGCATCGGTCATCTGTTGTGCTGCGCCGCAGCCTGGATTCTGGCCTGGCGCACCTGGCTGCAGATGCTCGAAAGCCACGAGTTCGGCGATTCGACCACACTGCTGTCGTTCCCGTTGTGGATTCCGTTGTTGCTCATCGTCCCCAGCCTGGCGCTGTTGGGTTTGTGCGCCCTGGCGCGTGTGCAGGACATCTGTGGTAAAGCCGGGAGGCAGGCATGAGCGGTCTGGTATTGGGGCTGATTGCCCTTGGCATCACCACTTCGCTGTTGCTACTGCGGGTGCATATCGGCGTGACCATGCTGATTGGCGGCGCGGCGTGCTTCTGGGCAATCAACGACGGTGACCTGTCGAGCCTGTTGTTCACCCTCAACTCCCTGGCCTATTCGCGGCTGTCCAACTACGACCTGGCGGTGATCCCGCTGTTCGTGATGATGGGGCAGTTCGCCACCCATGGTGGATTGTCTCGGGCGATTTTCCGTTGTGCGGCGGCGTTCATCGGTCACTGGAAGGGCGGCATGGGCCTGTCGGCGATTGGTGCTTGCGCCGGTTTTGGCGCGATCTGCGGCTCGTCGCTGGCCACCGCCGCGACCATGAGCCACGTGGCACTGCCGGAGCTGCGCCGGCACAACTACTCCGGACGCCTGGCCACGGCAACCGTGGCGGCCGGTGGCACCCTGGGCATTCTGATTCCGCCCTCGGTGCCGCTGATCATCTATGCCGTGCTGACCCAGGAGTCGATCGCCAAGCTGTTCGTTGCGGCCATCGTGCCAGGCGTGGTGGCCATCGTCGGTTACATGATCGTGCTGCGCATCATGGTTTCCCGGGATGAGAGCCAGGCGACCGTGTCGCCCAAGGCCTCGCCGGTCGAGCGGGTCAAGGCGCTGGTCAGCGTTTCGCCGGTCATCGGTGTGTTCCTGGTGGTGATCGTCGGTATCTACGGCGGCTGGGCCAACCCCACCGAGGCGGCCTCCATCGGTGCGGCGGCCTGTGGTGTGCTTGCGGTGTGCCAGGGGGGCATGCGCTGGAGCGGTTTTCGCGCAAGTATGCTCGGTACCGCCGAAACCACAGCGATGATCTTTCTCGTCCTGCTCGGCGCCGACCTGCTCAATTCGGGCCTGGCACTGACGCAGATGCCTGGCGAACTGGCAGCCTGGGTGATCGGCAGTGGTCTGGCGCCGATGCTGGTGCTGATCATCATCCTTGGCCTGTACCTGCTGCTGGGCTGCGTGATGGACTCGCTGGCGATGATCCTGCTGACCATCCCGATTTTCTACCCGATGATCATGGGCCTGGATTTCTTCGGCATGAGCGAGACGGACAAGTCGATCTGGTTCGGTATCCTCGCTCTGATGGTGGTGGAAATCGGGCTGATCCATCCGCCGCTGGGGATGAATCTGTTTATCGTCCAGCGCAGCGCTGGGGATGTGCCCTATGGCGAAACGGCCAAGGGGATCGTGCCGTTCCTGTGTTCCGATTTGCTGCGTATCGCCTTGCTGGTCGCCTTCCCGGGACTGAGCCTGTGGTTGCTGACGGTCTGAGTTTTTCTCTGCTTTACTGAGCCGCCTTCGGGCGGCTTTTTTATGGGTCTTCATGGAATTATGGGGGCGAGCTTATCCATTTTGTGTGGTGACGCTGCTGGCCCCTTCCGCCCTTACGGCGGGTCCCTTTTGTCTTGGCAAAAGGAACCAAAACCGCTGGCTCCTGCATCCGGCCCTTCGCTGCGCTCCGGGTCCCTTCGCTACGGCACCTTCCGGGGCCACGCGGCCTACGACTTGCTTCGCCAAGTCTACGGCTCGCGCTCTTCGGCTACGCCGAAGGTGCTACGCACTGGCCCCTACAGGCACCTCCGCTCAGCCTCCTGAAGTCGCAGTCCGTGGCGCCTGAACTTGCGTGTTTGAAGATCAAGATCAACATTTTGAAGCGGGATTTTCCCGCGGTGCGATGTAACTGGCAGGTCGATATCGCGGGGCAAGCCCGCTCCCACTGGAAGACCAATTAACCCGGTGGGAGCGGGCTTGCCCCGCGATGGCATCAGCCTGGCTCCGCCAGAATCTGATTTCGAAGATGCGTCAATGCAGGCGCCACCCGTAACTTTGCGACTTCAGGAGGCCGTGATGCCCCTGGAAGGCACCGTAGCGAAGGGACCCGGAGCGCAGCGTAGGGCCGGATGCAGGAGCAGGCGGCTTTGCCTACTTTCCCCAAGAGGAAAGTAGGCCGCCGTAAAGGCGGAAGGGGCCGGCAGCGTCACCACACCAAATGGATAAGCTCGTAGCTATTTTGTATCGCTGCCTACCTGGCCTTTCGCCTTACCCGTGCTTGACCCGCTGACGGCGTGCTGCCCAGCTGCAGTAAACGAGCAACAGCGCACCGGCCCCCAGCAGCACCGCAGGCGCTCCGAGGTGCGCGGCAAGCAGGCCGGCGAGCAGGCCGCCGATGGCATCGAAACCGAAGCGCGTCGAGGTATACAGGGCCACGACCCGGCCGCGCAGGGCCTCGGGTGCCTCGCTCTGCAGCAAGATGTTGGTGCCGACGTTGCACAGGGTGATCGCGAACCCGAGCACCGCCATGGCCAACAGTGACAGCCATAGCTGGGTGCTGGCGGCGAACACCAGCATCGCCAGCGCACTGCCCGCGGCACTGGCGAGAATGAATCGGCCCAGTGGCGCGGTGTTGCGATTGCCGGCCAGGACCACACTGGCAATCAGTGAACCCAACCCGGCGGCCCCCCACAGCCAGCCAAGGGTGCGGGCATCGCCGGCGAAGATGTCGCGGGCGAATACCGGCAGCAGTACCACGTAGCTGGAGGCGGTGAGGTTGATCACCATCACACTGAGCATCAGCTGTTTCACCTGCGTGTTGTCCAGCGCGTAGCGCATGCCTTCGCGGAACACATTGCGAAATGATCCGCTGGCTCGTTGCGAGGGGAGCTGGCGCACACAGGCCAGGCCGATCACCAGGGCCAGGTACGACGCCGCGTTGAGGCTGAAACAGACCGCCTCGCTGACCACCGCCAGCAACAGCCCGGCCAGTGGCGGGCCGATGAAACGCGACAGGGTGAACAGCAGCGCGTTGAGGGCCAGGGCGTTGGGCAGGTCCTGGCGGTCATCGACGAACTGGCTGAGCAACGACTGACGTAACGGTGTGTCCACGGCATTGAGAACGCCGAGCAGGGCGGCCATGGCCACGATCAGCCCTGGACCTATCAGCTCGCTGGCGGTCAGCCCGGCGAGGATCAGCGCCTGCAGGGCGAGCGCGGCTTCGACCATGATCAGTAGCCGACGTTTGTCATGGCGGTCGATCCAGGCGCCGGCAAACGGCCCCACCAGCAATTGCGGAATCAGCGCGGCAAAAGTGGTCAGGCCGAGCAGGGCGACCGAGTCGGTCAGCCGGTAGATCAGCCAGGACAACGCCACCTGCTGGATCCAGGTACCCAGGGTGGAAATCGCATGGCCAATGAAATACAGGCGGAAATTGCGGTGGCGCAGGGCGCGCAGGGAGCTGGGCCAGTGACGCATGACGGAGTACAGCTCCGGTGCTGGATGGGGGCGTTATGGTACTGGTTTCGTTGTCTTGTTAACAATTTTTTAAGCACACCAAAGCCATTTCTGCCTTGGGCGCAATCAAGACTATGAAAAGTGCAATGCAGAGTGCGGAATGTCCATTTTTGCCGTTGCCCGGGCTGCGCATAATCCATTTCAGCGTCTGCCTGCACACCGCTCCAGCCAGGCGAATTTCTAACAATAAGGTCGCTAACAATGAAAAAGCCAACCCCGCTCCTTGAAGCACTCAAGGAGATTCTCCCTGTCATCGCCGCCAACGCCGCCCAGGCCGAAAAGGACCGGATGGTCCCGGCCGAGAACATCGCGATGCTCAAGGGCATCGGCCTGCACCGCGCGTTCCTGCCCAAAGCCTATGGCGGCATGGAAATGTCCCTGCCGGATTTCTGCGATTGCATCGCCTTGCTCGCCGGTGCCTGCGCCAGTACCGCCTGGGCCATGAGCCTGCTGTGCACCCACAGTCATCAACTGGCGATGTTCTCCAGACAATTGCAGGATGAAATCTGGGGCGCCAACCCGGACGCCACGGCCAGCAGTTCGATTGCGCCGTTCGGCAAGGTCGAGGAGGTCGAGGGCGGCGTCATGTTCAGCGGCCAGATGGGTTGGAGCAGCGGCAGCGATCATGCCGAGTGGGCCATTGTCGGCTGCCGCCGCCTGAATGCCGAAGGCGCGCAGGATTACTGTTTCGCGGTGCTGCCGCGCAGCGACTACACAATCCTGGATGACTGGTATGCCATGGGCATGAAAGGTAGCGGCACCAAAACCCTGTCCATCGACAATGTCTTCGTCCCCGAGCACCGCATTCAGAAAGCCAAGGACATGATGGAGGGCAAGTCCGCCGGCTTCGGTCTGTACCCGGACAGCAAGATCTTCTACAGCCCGTATCGTCCGTACTTCGCCAGCGGCTTTGCGACCATCGGCCTGGGCATTGCCGAGCGCATGCTCGAGGCCTTCAAGGAAAAAACCCGCAACCGCGTGCGGGCCTACACCGGCGTCAATGTCGGTGCGGCGACGCCGGCCCTGATGCGCCTGGCCGAGTCGACGCACCAGGTGGCGGCTGCCCGTGCCTTCCTGGAGAAAACCTGGCGCGACCACGCCGAACATGGCGAGCGTCATGAATACCCCAGCCGTGAAACCCTGGCGTACTGGCGTACCAATCAGGGCTATGCGGTGAAGATGTGCGTCCAGGCGGTTGATCGTCTGTTCGAGGCCGCTGGCGGCACGGCCTGGATGGAGAGCAACGAGCTGCAGCGCTTGTGGCGCGACTCGCACATGACCGCTGCCCATGCCTACACCGACTATGACGTCTGCACCCAGATTCTCGGGCGTGAGCTGATGGGCCTTGAGCCTGATCCAAGCATGGTCTGAAGACCTCACTCTTTTTCCCGAATCGACCTGCCGGGTTCGCCCGGCACTGAGGACATCATGACCGACCAACAAGATGCGGGCTTCGATCCGCGCGCTTTTCGCCGTGCCTTGGGTAATTTCGCCACCGGTGTGACGATCATGACCGCCGCCGTGGGCGGCCGTAAAGTCGGCGTCACTGCCAACAGTTTCAACTCGGTTTCACTGGAGCCGGCGCTGATTCTCTGGAGCATCGACAAGCGCTCCACCAGCTATGAGGTGTTCAACGATGCCAGCCACTTTGCCGTGAACATTCTGGCGGCTGACCAGATCGATTTGTCCAACCAGTTCGCCCGGCCCAAGGACGACAAGTTTGCCGGGATCGAATGCGAGGAGGGTGCCGGTGGTGCGCCGCTGTTCAGCGACTGTGCAGCGCGCTTTCAATGTGCAATGCACCAGCAGGTCGACGGTGGCGATCACTGGATTCTGATCGGCAAGGTGGTTGCCTTCGACGACTTCGGTCGTTCACCGCTGCTCTATCACCAGGGTGCCTATTCTTCGGTGCTGCCTCATCCGCGTCTGGCATCGCGTCCTGAAGGTACAGGCAAGAGCGCCTTCCAGGGCCGCCTGAGCCATAACCTCTATTACCTGATGACCCAGGCTGTACGCAGTTACCAGGCCGACTATCAGCCACGTCAACTGGCCAGCGGCCTGCGTACCAGTGAAGCGCGCATGCTCATGGTCCTGGAGAATGATTGCGGCCTGGACATGAACGGTTTGCAGCGTGAGGTGGCGATGCCCATGCGCGAGATTGAACAATCGGTGGACATCCTGAAACGCAAGGGCCTGGTCGAGGATCGAGACACTGGCTGCTTTGGCCTGACCGCTGAAGGCATCGAGCAAACCGAAGCGTTGTGGACCATAGCCTCCGAGCAGCAGGGCAGGGTCTTTGCAGACTTTTCGCCGGAGCAGATCGAAATGTTCAAACGCATGCTTAAACAGGTTATTGGCAGTTGTTGAGCAGGCTCTTTTTAAACGGATTTAAAAAATACTCAAAAGTAAGCGCGATAATAGTCATGCCTGGATAATGGTTTTCGCTATTAACTAAGCGTGAGTTGTTATGTTTTTGAAACACTTGTTTTTTTGCGCAGTTGTTAAATATAAAAGGTGCTCTTGAAATGTAACTAAGCATGAACTGTAGTGAGGGGGTGGATGCCGAGGGAATAACCATGAAGCCGACTGACGCCCCGCCGCTGATCAAACTCCCCCTTGAGCATTCCGCCGATGCTGCGGCCATGCCACTTCAGACATTCGCCGCATCGACAAGTCGTAGCGCCGGCGGCGGGCCGGTCAGTACCCTGGATAACGTACGGGTGATAAAAGCCTGGGGGCTGACAGCGGCCGCACGTTCCAGCGACGCCCCTCACAGTGAAACCCTGCACGATCCCCATGCTCTGCTGGCGCTGGAAGCTAACGATGGTTCGACCATTTTCATTCGCGCCGATGCACTGGTCGAGCAGTTGCGCCGCACCCGCCCGGATGTGCTGGATAGGGATGGTGCGGTCGATTTTGCCCGTTTCACTGACATCCAGGGCAAGAGCCGGGGGGTGCCGGATTGGATCTGGCGGCAGGTCAGGCAGTTGGTACTTGAAGATGACGACATCACGGAATTGGCCAAGGAGGAGTTCAAGAAGCTGATAAAGGATAAAGCGACTGACCTGGCTGTCGACTGGGCTGCACAAAAGGGCGCCACTGCGCTAATGACTGCCATCGAACGCCAGCTTGCCGGCCCTCCTGGACTGTACCGCTGGAATGGTGGGGTATTGAATCCGCAGGATAAGCTTGCAGACGGCACCGCACTGCAGGCTGACAGGCCGATTTTGTTGTTCATCCACGGCACCGGTTCGCACACCATGGGCAGTTTTGGTGAGTTGCCCAGCACCGCCGCCTGGAAAGACCTGCAACTTAAATTCGGCACGCAGATTGTCGGCCTTGAACACTGCACCTTCTCGCAAAGCCCGATCGACAATGCACTGCAAGCGCTGCAGTACTTGCCAGACCATGCCCAGGTGCAGTTGGTCAGTCATTCACGTGGCGGGCTGGTTGCCGATTTGCTGTGCATGGACCCCAACGACCCGCATCTGGGGGAATGGATCGGGCGCTATCGGCGCACGCCCAGGCCCGATGAAATCGAGCGGGAAAAACAAGACCCGGCATTGACCGCAGAACGTCTGGAATTTGCAGAAACTGAACAGAAAAAACTGCGGGATCTGGTCGACCTGCTCAAAGTCAGGCAATTGAAAATTACTCATTATGTGCGGGTCGCAGCCCCGGCTCGCGGCACCGCGCTGCTTTCGGATAACCTTGATGTATTCCTTTCCTGCCTGTTGAGTCTGGTGCGCAAGTTTGCCTCCTGGGGAATTGGCACAGCGGTGGGCGCCGTCGCGACACCGGCTGCCGGCAGTGCTGCCGCTCAAGTGGCGGCCCGCAGCCTGAAGCTGCTTGAACGTGTGGTGCTGGAAATCGCCGACAAGCGTATGCAGCCGCAGGTGGTTCCCGGTATCGAGGCGATGCTGCCCGAAGCCCCCATGGGCATGTTGCTGGCACGCGCTGCGCCACTGCCGAACCTGAAAATGGTCATCGTAGCCGGTGATACCAGCGAATCGGCCAGCAGCATTCTTCAGCGTATCGGTTTTATGTTCGTCGACTGGGCGCTGTTCGACCGCGCCCGCAATGATCTGGTGGTCAACACCGACTCGATGTATGGCGGGTTGTTCGATCACGCCCAGCAACCCCATGCAATGGCGATCGAAGGGCCGCAGGTCAACCATTTCCATTATTTCCGCGATACGGTCAAGTACCTCAATCGACCACTGCCCAGCAGTTTGAGCGACTGGCTGTTGGACAAGATGGTGCTGCCCAAAGTCGCCGCAGCCGCCGTGGAACGAGACACGGGTGAAGTCCGGTTGGTGAGCAGTCAGCTGGAGACCGAACCGGTCGTGTTCCTGTTGCCCGGGATCATGGGCAGCAGCTTGAGTGTTGGCGACGAGACGTTCTGGCTCAATCCGCTGAAACTTGCCCTGGATGGCCTGGACGGTATTGCCATGAGCGCGCCGAAGGTCAGCAGCACTGGGCTGATCGAATTGGCTTATGAGGATTTGTATGCCTACCTCGATGAAACCCATGACGTAGTTAAGTATCCCTATGATTGGCGTCAGCCGTTGGAAAGTCTCGGTACAGACTTGGCCGCAACGTTGCGCATACAACTTGCGAAACAGCCAAACAGAAAAATCCGCTTGCTGGCTCACAGCATGGGGGGGCTGGTCGTTCGTGCGGCCTTCAAGCAGGACCCTACGCTCTGGGCGGCGCTGATAGCGCAAGCCGATGGCCTGGTGGTGATGCTGGGCACCCCTAACCATGGGTCCTATTCCATGGTCGAAACCCTGCTGGGACAGTCCGATACCATACGCATGCTGGCTCGCGTCGACCTGAGCAACGAACTGAAGGAAATCCTGAAAATTGTCGGCGAGTTCCCGGGAGCTTTGCACCTTCTACCCGCCCCGGATTTCGAGGACATCGGTGGGCGCAGCCCGGTAGATTTGTTTGGCGCTGCCAGCTGGAGTCAGTTGGCATTGAAGAACAATGACCGCTGGTTTGGCAACGAACTGGGGTCTCATCCGGATAAAGTGTTGCTGAACCGGGTGAAGGAGTACTGGCAGACACTTGAGGACAATAGCTGGGTCGACCTGGCGCCTGATCGGGTCAGTTATGTCTATGGCCAGGGGAAGAACACGCCCTGCGGCCTGGATATCAGTGGTCAGCAATTGATGTTGCGCGGCACTGCACAAGGCGACGGTACCGTGACCTGGCGCTCCGGCAAGCTCGGCAACCTGCCTGACAATCGTTACTGGTACATGCCAGTGGTCCACGGTGAGCTGGCATCCGCCAGGCACTATTTTTCCGATATCGAGAACTTGCTGCTCAAGCGTACGCCAACGTTGCTCAAGCGCCTGCCCAGCAGTCGTGCGGGTGAGCGTTCGGGTGCGCTGGTGAGCTTTCGCGGTGGGCCGCCGGCTTATCCTGCCGATACCCAGTTGCTCAACCAGGTGCTCGGCACCACCAGTAGCCTGGAGCCGAAACCGCAACTGACAACGCTGCAGATCAATGTCCTGGCAATGAACTTGAGTTGCGTCCAGGTGCCGCTTATTTGCGGGCACTATCGGGGCGATCCGATTTCCGGCGCCGAAGCCGCCATCGATCAGACCCTGGTCAACGGCGCACTATCCCAGCGCCAGCGCCTGGGCTTGTACTCGGGTGAGCTGGGCAATGCCACCGTGGTACTGGTGCCACGCACGGCTACCGAGGTAAGCCGTGGCACAGGGCGTGGCGCACTGGTTATCGGTCTTGGGGAAATGGGCGAGCTGACGCCTGAAGTCGTCACCCAGGCGGTCCGCAGCGGTGTATTGCGTTACCTGCTGAACGCGGTGGACCAGTACGCGCAGGTAACTCGCATGGACGACCCTGACAGGCTTGAACCGCTGTTGCCGCTGCACATCGCCAGTTTATTGCTGGGAACCAACTCCAGTGCGCAGTTGACTGTGGAAGAGTCGGTCCGCGCCGTGACACTCGGCGTCCTGCAGGCCAACCGCGAGTATGCTGCCGTTTGCGCAGGACCCAAGGGCCGCCCGGCGGCGGTGACCCGCCTGGACATAGTCGAGATGTATGTCGATGCGGCGATCTGTGCCGGTTACGCGGTAGCGACCCTGGACCGCGAACTGGCCGGCGAGCTCCAGCGCCTGAACAGTCGCCTGGAGGTGGCGCAGGCGGTGCAGTTCGGTGAAGGTGCAAGGCCGCGCCTGAGCGTCACCCCTCCGGGTGATTACTGGCCGCGCCTGCAAGTCAGCAGTGCCGACACTATTGGCCACAACAGGGCGTGTGCAAACCAGGGGGAGGTCAGGTTCGACCGGCCAGCGCAACGCTTCAACTACCTGTATATGGGGCAACGCGCCAGGGTCGAGGCGGTGATCGATCAACGTCAGCCAGGGCTGCTGGAACGTATGGTCGATAGCGCCTTGCGCGGGCAGAACAATACCCGCTACGACTCTACGGCGTTCTTCGGCAATAGCCTGTTCCAGTTGATGCTGCCACTCGGATTCAAAAGTGCCGTGCGCAAGTCCGACAATCTGATTCTGGTGCTAGATGACAGCAGTGCCAACTTGCCGTGGGAGATGCTTGAGACCGACGGCGTTCCCTTGATCAAGCGTACCCGGCTGGTTCGCCAGTTCATCACTCGGCAGTATCGGCGAGAGGTGGTACGCACTGACCTGATGAATGCTTGCGTCATTGGCGACCCGAGTACCGTGGGGTATTTCAAGCAATTCAAGCCCAAGGGCGAAGGACCCTGGCCGGAGCGGCTGGTGGAGTTGCCCGGCGCCTTGCGCGAAAGTCAGACGGTCAGCCGCGTGCTGGATGGTGCGGGGTATACCACTTGGAGTCTCGGTCGCGACGCCACTGCCGTGGAAGTGCTCGACCAGTTGTTCGCCCGGCCTTATCGGGTGTTGGTGATCTGTGCCCATGGTGTGTTTCGTAGCAAAGACAGCAACGGGCAATTGCGCAGCGGGGTGGTGTTGTCGGATGGCTTGCTGCTGACGGCCGCCGAGATCGACCGCATGGAAACCGTGCCGGACTTGGTGTTCCTCAGTTGTTGTCACCTGGGCAAAGTTTCGGTCGGTGAGCAGGGAGGCAACCGCTTGGCGGCGAGCCTGGCGCAGGAGCTGATCAATATGGGCGTGCGGTGTGTGGTTGCGGCAGGCTGGGAGGTCGATGACAGTGCGGCGTGCTGCTTCTCAGAAACCTTTTTCAACCGCTTGGCCATTCACGGCGATCATTTCGCCGAAGCCATTGCCTGTGCGCGTCTGGATACCCTCGAGCAGTTTCCCGGCTGCAACACCTGGGGTGCCTACCAAGCCTATGGTGACCCAATGTTCCAGCTCAGGTTGCTACCGTCAGGCGACGGCAGCAACAGCTGTTTGCGCGGTTCTCCAGAACTGCTCGACTGGCTGGAAGAACAGCGGATGTCAGCGGCCAACTCGAGCTCTGCAGCGGCGGTCAAAGGCTTTGAACAACTTCAGGATCAGGTGAACAAGCGTCTGGAGGGTCTGCCGGAAAGTTGGATCAACCAGGCCGAAGTCCAGTACGGTTTGGGGTTGCTGTATAGCGAATGGAGCGAAGTTCAGGCGTTGACTGCCTCTCGAGAGGCATTGTTGCAAGCGCTGTCGCGCTTTAATGGTCGCGGCTGCGTGCCCATGACGGCGGTGGAAAAACTGATCGATGTGGAAGTTCGCCAGGCCTACCTGACGGCGGACCCGAAGTCTGGTTCCGCCACTGCGGATTTCAAGGAAGCCGGCAGGTTGATCCAGGTGGCTATCGCGCGCGCTGATCACTTGAGTGATATGTGTGAGGGTACACAGGGCGTATTGCTTGCGCGGCGTCAGGTCATGCGTGGGCGGGGCCTCAAACGTCAGGCCCACATCGCGTTACTGCAGAGCCTCCGCCAGTCAAGATCCAAGGCACTGGATAAATTCATCGTACAGAGTCTTGACGCCGCCAGGCAGGCCTATGCCGTGGGCGAAGACGCAGCCGCTTGCGACTGGAATCCCTACGCCATGCTTAACCGGCTCCAGCTCGAAGTGATGTGCCGTCCCGGACCTCTGTCGTTTGCCGAGCTGGATCGCTGTCTGGCTGAGGCGCAGGTCCGCTATAAACGATACTTCGGAGTGTTTGATGCGGTGATGAAGGCCGATGTGCAGCTGACCCGCTGGTTGATTAGTGTCACCGGGAGGTCTTCAGTGAAGGAGAACTTGACTGAGCGCCAACTCATCGACGGCTACGATGATGCGCTGGCTGGCCAGCGCATATCGCAGCGGCAGTTCGAGTCGGTCGTGCGCCAGTTGCAGATGATTGCCAAGTGGCTGGAGTGGTCTGGCAAAACAGACGATGCACAAGTGCTGGATAAAATTGCCAGGGTCCTGGACGCACGCCGTGGATGATGGCGTCGAACCTGTAACGGCTACACCTTGAACGTCGCCATCAGCCCCTGCTGATGATTGGCCAGGCGGTTCAGCGCCTGGCTGATCTGTGCCGACTCCTCAGCCTGCCCGGACAGCGACTCAGTCACATCACGAATGCTGGCGACGTTGCGGTTCACTTCTTCGGCCACAGCGCTTTGTTCTTCGGCGGCAGAGGCGATCTGCAGGTTCATGTCGGTGATCACCGCCACCGCATCGCCGATCCGTTGCAGGGCCGGCACTGCCTGTTCGGCCTGGGCGACGCTGCCCTGAGCCTGACGATGGCTGCTGTGCATCGAACCGACCACTTCGCGCGTGCCTTGTTGCAGGCCTTCGATGACCACGCGGATCTCATCGACCGAGTCCTGGGTACGCCGGGCCAGGTTGCGCACTTCATCGGCGACCACGGCAAAACCGCGCCCGGCTTCCCCGGCACGCGCCGCTTCGATGGCGGCGTTCAGGGCCAGCAGGTTGGTCTGCTCGGCAATCGAGCGGATCACCTCAAGCACCGAGCCGATCTGTTCGCTACGGCTGGCGAGCTGTTGCACTTCTTCCATGCCGGCAGTCATTTCGCACGCCAGCTGTTCGATCGCGCGGGTAGTGGTGCGGATCAGCTCCAGACCTTCGCGGGTGGCAAGGTCGGCACCGCGTGCCGCTTCGGCGGCTTGCGCGGCGTTACGCGCTACATCCTGGGCGGTGGCGCTCATTTCCTGCGAGGCGGTGGCGACCTGGTCGACTTCGCGGTATTGCTGCTGCATGCCGGCGCTGGTCTGGCTGGCAATCGCCGCCGACTGGTCGGCGGTGCTGCGGGCATCCTGGACCGAGGCTTTGACGTTGGCGATCACTGGTTGCAGCTTGTCGAGAAAGCGGTTGAACCAGCCCACCAGCTCACCCAGTTCGTCTTTGCGGGCATAGTCCAGGCGACGGGTCAGGTCGCCTTCACCGCTGGCGATGTCTTTGAGCATTGCCGCGACCTTGAGGATCGGCCGGGTCACGCCGCGGGCGGTCATCCAGATCACCAGCAGGCCCAGCACGACGGCGCCAAGGGCCATCAGCAGGCTGGTCAGGTTGGCGCTGTTGTTGTGGGCGTCCAGGCGGGCATTGAGCTCGATGGCCGGCGCCTGCAGGACCTGCTCGGGTACCTCCAGCAACACGCTCCACGGCTGTGCGCCGGGCACCGGAGCGAACGACTGGCTGACCTGGAGCATGCCGTTGGTGGTGACGTCGGCCGCCTTGCCTGCACGCATCTGTGCCGCCAGGGCACTGGCCTGCTGGCCGAGCACGTCTTCGATTTTCTTGCTTAGCTGGCTGCCGTCGCGGCTGTGCCCGGCCAGCAGGCCGGAGGGGCTGACGATGCTGACCTGGCCGTTGCCGTCGAACAGTTCCTGACGGCCGTCGAGGCTCAGTTGCTGCAGGTTGTCGAGGCTGATGTCCAGGCCCATTACGCCAATCACCTTGCCGTCCTGCTTGAGCGGGATGGCGACGCTGGTCATCAGTGGCGTACGGTCGCCGACGGTGTCGAAGTAGGGGTCGATCACGCAGGTTTCACCGGTTTCCAGCGGGCAGGTCAACCAGCGGTTGTAGGCAAAGCCGTTGGCGCCGAGGCTGGTGTCGGCGAGCATCGATTCGGGCATCGCCTCGGACTCCAGCTGGCCGGGTTGCGGTTGTGACCAATAGAGGGAGTAGCGTCCGCTTTCATTGCTGCCCACCTCGGCTTGATCGATGAACGCGGCGTCCTTGCCATCGAGGGCGTCGGGCAGGAACACCAGGTACAGGCCAAGCAGCTCAGGGTTGTCGCCCAGTGCTGTCTTGGCTTGTTGAGTGAGCGCTTGACGCAGGTTGTCGAGGCCCTGGGCCTTGAGCACCATCACCAGGTGCGAGACGCCGTTGCCATACAGGTAGGCGTCCTTGAAATAGCGTTGAATGCGCACCGCCTGCAACTGGGCATAGGTCTGCAGGCGCAGGCGGGCGTTCTGGTCGAGCATCTGGGTGTTGGCAGTGTTGACCAGTGTCGCGCTGCGGCTCGATTGAAACAGCGCCGCGGTCATCAGTAGCACCACGATGACCAGCAGGCAGAGGCCGGCGAGCAGGGTGATCTTCCATTGGATGAGCAGGCGGCGCAGCAGCATGGTGACGTCCTTGTAGGTTCAGGGATGTGAACAGCAAAAGCCCGTCGATAACGACGGGCGATTTTTTTCTATAGATCTTTACTCGGCAATGAAACTGGGTGGTGCAACCTTGAAGGCCTTGGTCAGGTACGCCAGGTACAGCACACCCAGCGCAGCCCAGACACCGCCGAACAGCAGCGAGTGTTCATCAAGGTCCAGCCACAAAATGGCGATGATACAAAAGCCTATCGTCGGCACGACCAGATACTTGAGCTTGTCGGCCAGGGTCTTGCTGCGCCCTTCACGCAGGTAGCAGTGCACGATTACCGAGAGGTTGACGAAGCTGAAGGCGACCAGGGCGCCGAAGTTGATCACCGAGGTGGCCGTCACCAGGTCGAAGAAAATCGCCGACAACGAAATGAAACCGACGATGACGATGTTGATGGCCGGGGTTTTCCACTTGTCATGCAGGCGGCCGAAGTAGCGTTTCGGGATCACATTGTCGCGACCCATCACGTACAGCAGGCGCGACACGCTGGCTTGCGAAGCCAGGCCCGAGGCCAGGGTGTTGATGAAGGTGCAGCAGATGAAGATTGACTGGAACAGCTTGCCGCCGACATACAGGGCGATTTCCGGCAGGGCGGCTTCGTGATCCTGGAAGCGGTCCATGGTCGGGAAGAACGACTGGATGTAGAACGACACGACGATGAACACCAGGCCGCCGATCAGCGCAATCAGGAAGATCGCCCGCGGGATGACCTTTTCGGCGTTCTCGGTTTCTTCCGACAGGGTGGTGACCGCATCGAAGCCGAGGAACGAGAAACACAGAATGGTAGCGCCAGCGACCAGGGCGTTGAGGTGGGTGTCCTCACCGGCAAACGGCAGCAGGCTCCAGGTCGTGCCCAGGCCTTCGCCGCTGTGCAAGCCGCGGATGGTCAGGTAGATGAACACGCCGATGATGACCGCCTGAATGGCCACGAAAAGGGTGTTGAAGTTGGCCACCAGGTTGATGCTGCGGATGTTGATCAGGCTCATGATGGTGACAAAGCCGACCACCCAGGCCCAGGCCGGGACTTCCGGGAACATCACCGACAGGTAGAGCTTGGCCAGCAGGGCGTTGACCATCGGCAGCAGCAGGTAGTCGAGCAGCGACGACCAGCCGACCAGAAAGCCGACATGCGGGTTGATCGCCCGGCGCGTGTAGGTGTAGGCCGAGCCGGACTCGGGAAAGCGCCGTACCAGCGTGCCGTAGCTGACGGCGGTGAAGAGGATGCCGAGCAACGCCAGCACGTAGGCGCTGGGCACATGCCCGTCGGTAATGCCGGAGACGATGCCGAAGGTGTCGAAGACGGTCATCGGCGCGATGTAGGCCAGGCCGATGATGACCACCTGCCAGAGCTTCAGGGTTTTTTTGAATTGGCTACCGGCTACTGCGGCGTCATTACTGTGCATGCCGGGCGCGCTCCTGAGTCAGGGAGTGACGGCGGCGGGGTGAAGCAGTGAGAACGGGTCCTTTGTTCTGCTGGAAAGGTGCACGGGAAGAGACTGGCATGATGGATGGCGCTTGCCCATATTGGGTTGAAATTATTTTTATGAGCCGTTAGGCAGGAGGGAAAATAAGAAGGGTGACAGCTGTCTGTCAATTAAATTCTTACAAATCGTGTCGATTCGTGACAGGTAATTTTGTCTATTTTTTGTGATGTACGTGTAACTCATTGATTTTTTTGGAATAAAATTCTCATCTGCATGTCTATTAAAGTTGACGACCGTAGGCTTCTCGATCTATTTGATCGATTTTTATCGGTCTTTTTCAGTGGCAGGCGGAGGTAGGGGGAGGCGCCGACGCGGGCAACCATTGCCTAGGGGCTGTGGCGGGTCTCTTTGCTTGGCAGGGTCCGTTACTCGCGGGGTGCTGTTGTTTTGTCTTAATTGATATTGGAAGTTGTCCTGCGTGGTGTATTTAACACCTGATAGTGATAGCTCGACTTGAGCCGTGGTCTGCGTAACTAGAGTCGAAACAGTATCGGCGTTGAAACACTGTATTGTAAGTTTGTTGGGGTGTCGTAGAAACAATCGGTTTTGTGTTGCGCTCTGATAGTTCGAAATAATATAAATCACGACGCTTCCAATAGTTAATCAGAAGCTAGCGTTTAGTTTAAGCCGGAAAATTTGCGATGGTTGCAGATCCGTCGCGCTGAAAATGCAAGCTAAGGTGGTGCGGCATGTCGGATGTGTTCATCAGCTATGCGAGTGAAAACCGTAAGCACGCACAATGGCTGGCGACTGCCTTGGTAAATCAGCGGTATACGGTATGGTGGGATCGCGAGTTGCTAGCTGGCGGCGTGCCGTATGGTGATGTGATAGAGCACGAACTGACCTTGGCCAAACGAGTGATCGTGCTCTGGTCCGAGCACGCCAAAAGGTCCATTTGGGTCAGAAGCGAAGCGACCAAGGCCTTGGATAAAGTGGTCTCGGTGCGAATCGACGACGTGACGCCGCCACTGCCGTTTGACGCCCTGCAAATAATTGATCTCAGTGATTGGCGCGGAGAGGAGGGCGATGCGTCCTTTCAGCAGTTGTGCAGAGCGCTCGGTAGTAAGGTAGCTCCTCCGGAAGTCTCGTGGATTAGATCGCTACTCAAGTTCGTTCGTCGCTACCGTGTGCTTTTTTCGATGCTGGGCCTCGCCGTGGTGGTTTATCTGGGTGTACTGCTTTATCCATTCATTGTGGTCGCTGATTTATATACTCATCCCGGCGGTAGTTTCGAGCGTAAAGGTGGTGTTTGGGTTGAATACCCTGAATACGCGCCTGGCCATAATTTCACGTTTTCCTCTGCAGGATACGACCCTTCCTACCTGTATCTGTATGACTCAAGTCGCCACCAACCTGGAGATTCTACCCGGGTGTTTTACATGCGTTTACCCCTCAGAGGCGGGATGGCGCAGTGGTCTTATCCCAATCCGTTCAATTGGCAGGACTTGTACAGGATTACGCCTGGGTCCCCTCGATAAAGGGCCTGCCAGGCAAGGATGCCATCGTTATCGATTGCATAGCGCCGGGTGCTTCCGGCCAACTTGCGGGCGAGGAAACTGTCGTGATCTTGACGTTCATTATTCCCGGCCAGGAACAGGCCTTACGCTCTTCCGGGGCTGCTCAGGCGCTCCCGGCCGGGTTGGCTCAAGGCACCGTCAAACAATCAGTGCGGGTCAGTACCTCGCGTGGTGTTACCAGCGAGGTGCTGATTAATGCCAATTCTGAGACGGATGTTATCGCGCTGCATATCGTCGATGGCCCGGTGCTGGTGCTCAATCCGCAGACCGCGCGTGATTTGTTTCTGGCGCAGAATGGTCAGCCCAAGACAGAAACCAGCAGCACCTCGGCGGCGTATCTCAGTTGCGTGCGTGTTACTCCGCAGATGCAGTGGCGCGGCCTGGAACAGCGAGAGGTGGAAACGCGTGGCACCAAGCGAGGATTCCTGGGGGGCGTGTTCCTGGCATTGGTGCAGGTCATTTCCGGCGTGGCCAAGGCAAGGGTCGCCACCGCAGTGGCCAGAACACTTGTGGAGCAGATTGATGATCAGGTGATTCCCGGCGTCTACGCGCTCACGGCCGACACGCTGGCTGGGCTCAAATCCGCTACACGGCTGCCCTGTGTTGAACCGGCCTTGAATGGCAAGCCGTTGCTGGTGCTGTTGCACGGTACCTTCTCAAGTACCCAGGGTACCTTTGGCAAGTTGTGGAGCGAGCATCCTCTGAAAGTCGCCTCACTTTTCAAACACTATGAGAACCGTGTCTACGCTCTGGAACACCCAACGCTGGGAACGAGCCCGATCGCCAATGCACTGGCCCTGGCTCAGGCATTGCCCACCGGGGCCAGGATCCACCTGCTGTCCCACTCACGAGGCGGCTTGGTCGGGGAGGTCCTCGCACGTGTCTGTGGTGATCCGCATCTTGATGTCGACAAGATGAATGTGTTGTTTCACGGGACCGAATATCAGGTGCAACGTGAGGAGCTGCACAGGCTGATAGAGGTGCAGCGCATGAAGAGCCTGCAGATCGAACGATTTGTTCGAGTCGCCTGCCCAGCCCGCGGAACGCTGCTTGCATCCACTCGGCTGGATGCCTTTTTATCTGTATTCAAATGGACGCTCGAACTGGCCGGGGCTTCTGTATTGCCCGCGCTGATCGACTTTCTTGCCGAAGTCGCGCAACGGCGTACTCAACCCGAGGAAATCCCCGGCCTCGCTGCGCAGATGCCTGGCAGCCCTCTGGTGCGCTGGTTGCATGACATTGATGTTCCGATCCCTGGCGAACTTCGAGTGATCGCAGGCGATCTGCAAGGTAGTTCGGTGGGCACATGGTTGAAGACGCTGCTTGCTGATGCCTACTTCTGGACCGACAACGACCTGGTGGTGCAGACCAGTTCGATGTATGGCGGCACACAACGTCGGAAGGCGTTAGGCTTCATGCTTGAACGTGCGAGCAAGGCTTCGCACTTTCAGTACTTCAGTAATCCCCGGACGGCCGAAGCGATAGTTAACGGCTTGATCCAGGACTGCCCCCAAGGTTTCCGCTCCATCGGCCCCTTGTCCTGGCAAGGCGAGTCATCCACAGGCGATCGGGGAGGCGTTGGCGGACCAGTAAGTGACAAGCCCGCAGTGTTCATCTTGCCAGGCATTCTTGGCAGCAATCTCAAGATCGGTGAGCAGCGAATCTGGATTGCACCAGGGGTAGTCAATAGCCTGCGTCGCCTGACCTACGGTGCGGAGCCGGTCGAGCCGGACCATCCGGTCGGTTACGTCTATGACGAGCTGATGGAGTTTTTGGCTGCCACTCATGAGGTGATCGAATTCGCATTTGACTGGCGCCTTCCCCTGGAGACGGAGGCTGTGCGCTTGGCCAATGCGGTTGAGGCTGCGGTGAGCGCGCGTCAGCGCAGTGGCCAGCCGGTGCGGCTGCTCGCGCATTCCATGGGTGGGTTGCTTGCACGTACCTTGCAATTGGAGGCGCCGAGAACCTGGGAGCGGATGATGGCCAATCCCAAGGCATGCCTATTGATGCTCGGCACCCCTAATGGAGGGTCATGGGCGCCTATGCAGGTTTTGTCTGGTGACGACACTTTTGGAAATGGGCTTGCCTTTTTCGGGGAACCGCTCAACCCCAGGAAGTCGCGCGAAGTGATGGCGGGATTTCCCGGTTTCATTCAACTTCAGGCCGGTTTGCTTGCACCCGCGCTGCGTTTAGACACCGTTGAGGGGTGGGAGGCGTTGGCTGAACGAGATAACGCCTGGCTGAAGAGTCTGGGGTGGTGGCATGCACTGCCTATGCAGCTGGAATTCTTTGAATGGGCAATACCGCCCAAAGATGTTCTGCGAAAAGCCGTCGCGTTGCGTCGTCGGCTTGATCAACAGGATCTTGGTGCTTATCAGAAACAGATCATCCAGGTTGTTGGGCGTGCCGACTTCACCCCGGATGGCTTTGAAGTGAGCGAGCACGGGTTCAGCTACCTCAATGCCAAGGATGGAGGAGACGGCCGGGTTACGTTGACCAACGCCCTGTTACCGGGTGTACGGACGTGGGTGGTGGACGCTGAGCATGGATCCCTGCCGCGACAGCGTATGGCATACGCTGCCTATTTGTCGCTGCTGTGCACTCAACGTACCAGTGCACTGAAAGAACTGGACGACGGCACGAGTCGTGGTACGACTACAGCAATAGCGATAGGGGTGCCCAGGCATGTTCGCAATCGGCCGTTGCAGGCTGCGAACATGGACCCACCGGAAACGATTGGGCAATTGTTCGCCTCGGTATTCAATGCTGTCCCCCCTGAGCCACCGGCTACCTTGTCGCCATTGGCGATCACTGTGGTCAATGGCAATCTCAAATTCATACGCCACCCTTTAATGGTTGGGCATTACAGCAGCAGCGCCTTGGTAGGCGCCGAGCGTGTGGTGGATGAACTGGTGGGTGGGCTGCTTGGCGACGCCTTGCGTATGGGGCTTTATCCCAACCAGGTGTGCAATCAGCAGATCTTCGTCAACATTGCTGTCAACAGCGACAACCCTTTGCAACTGCCAAGGCCAGAGGCCACGATCATCGTCGGGCTCGGTGAGGAAGGTAAGTTGAACGCCTCCGAAATGGTCACTACGGTCCGTCGTGCGGTCATTGCCTGGGCACAGCGGCTGGCAGAGTCACAGCATGGCATCCCGATTCAGTTTGACCTGGCATCCACCTTGATGGGGAGTGGCGGCACCGGTATCACCGCTGGGCAGGTAGCGGGGTTAATTGCCCAAGGTGTTCGCGAGGCCAACAAGCAGTTGAAGGTAATGTGCTGGCCAACCGTAGGGCACCTCCATTTTATCGAGCTGTTCCTGGATCGCGCCATCGATGCGTGGCGGGCTCTGCAGGTCCTTTCTCAAGCCAGGTCGGGTGAGTACAGCGTTGCACCTATCGTCGAGACGGGCATCGGTTGGTTGCGCCGACCGCTTGAAGGAGGGTATCGCAGCGCCAGTTATGATTTCATTTCCGCGATCACCCAATACAACGAAGAGGGCCTGCCTTTTATTGCCTATACCCTGGATACCAAGCGTGCGCGTTCTGAGGTCCGTGCTCAGGCCATGCAGGTAGCCCTGTTACAGGAATTGGTGAGTACCTCGTCGAACACCAATGCGGTCAGGCCTCCGATCGGGCATACCTTGTTCCAGCTCCTGGTGCCGGTGGAGATGGAGCCGTTCCTGGGAGGGACAACAGAAATGCAGATTGAACTGGACAGTTCAACTGCTGGTATTCCTTGGGAGCTACTGGATACTTTGCGTGGCGCCAGCGCGGATGCGAACAGCACCGAGCTACCTTGGTCAATACGCGCCAAGTTGCTGCGCAAGCTGCGCACCACAGAGTTTCGCAGCAGTGTCGTCGATGCCACCCAAGGCTCCCACGTGCTGGTGATAGGTGAGCCGAACATCGACGATCCGCTCTATCCGCGTCTTCCCGGGGCGCGCGCCGAAGCAGAAGCGGTCAAAACAATGTTCGTGGAGTTCTTGGGGCCAGACAGAGTCAAGGCGCTGATCAGCGATGAGAAGAGTGCCGGCTTGGAAGTAGATGCCCTAACGGTGACGAGTGCATTGCTCGAGCGCGATTGGCGCGTCGTTCATATCGCAGGGCACGGCGAGCCCCCCAGGTTAGTCAACGGTGCCGCGCGCAACCATGTTCCGGAAAAAATGGGTGCCTCCCGAGGGGTGGTCCTGTCAAAAGGTATTTTTCTCGGGCCTACCGAGATCAAGAGCATGCGGGTGGTGCCGGAGCTTGTATTCATCAACTGCTGCCACCTGGCAGCCACCGATGGCAATGAAGTACTGGCGCCAATCCTCAAGTACGACCGCGCGCGTTTCGCCGCAAGCGTCGCGGAGGCGCTGATCAACATCGGGGTACGTTGTGTGGTTGCAGCGGGCTGGGCGGTTGAGGACGGACCGGCAGAACGCTTCGCTACGCGCTTTTACGAAGCGTTGCTCAGAGGAAACCGCTTCCTGGATGCGGTGGCGCTTGCCCGTGAGGCAGCCTGGATCGCCTCGCGTGGCACGGGGGGCAACACTTGGGCTGCCTATCAATGCTATGGCGACCCGGACTGGGTGCTTGATCACAGCGATGAAAACACCCCGAAACTGGGGCAACCAGCACCTGAGGCAGCTGAGGGGATTTCTTCTGCGCCGGCGCTGATCCTGGCTTTGGAAGCGCTGGTTGATGACAGCCGTTACAAAAAGATCGACCAAAAGCGAGTCAGGCAAAGTTTGGAGAATCTTGAGACCCGCTTTGCCCAGCAATGGCCCGAGTTGGGCGAGGTTGCACAAGCCTTTGGTCTGGCCTGGGCCGAGGCCGGTCACCTGGACAATGCCATCTACTGGTATCAGCGGGCGATCGCTACCAACGATGGCGGCGCTTCGTTCCGGGCATGTGAGCAGTTGGGCAACTTGCGCGCACGGCAAGCCTGGAGGTCTGTTGCCGAGCTGGATAAAACCATGCCGCCTGCGCAGGTACGCAGTGCAAATGATCAGCAGGTTTTTGATACAGCCGTTGCACGGGCACGCAAGGAGCTCAAGGATGCCTTGAAGCAATTGACGCGACTCTGTTCCATCCAGCCGACGCTTGAACGTCAGAGTCTATGTGGCTCTGTGTGCAAGCGACTGGCGTTGCTCGAAGCGGCTGCGGGACAGGGCGATGCAGAACGCAAAGCCATCGCCCAGATGAAAATCTACTATGGAAAAGCCGAGTCGCTGGCGCTACAGAGCGATGATCCGCAATGGTATTACCCAATGCTTAATCGGATTGCGGCCGAACTGATCGTTGGCTCTGGGGCGAATATCGCTCAACTTGAAAGCGAACTGAGCATCCTGCGTCAAAGGCTCGAACGATTGGTTAACGATGAGCCGAATTTCGAGACAGTATCTTCCCTGATTCAGGCCAAGCTCTATCTGGCACTGGTGAGTAACCGGCTCAACGATGAGTTGCCCTTCCTGGAAGGCGAGCTGGACGACCTTCATCGGCGGGTTCCGGCCATTCTCAAATGGGGATCAGTCTATGATCAGACCAGGTTCGTCCTTTGTCGGTTGAAGCACGCGCAAAATGCAGGGCCTGAAGCCTGCGCACACTTAGCCGCTGTCGATCAACTGCTTGGGCGACTCAAGCAGTGGGTGGAAAACTAGGTGAGCGCCTGTCGTCACGGAGGTGAGGACATGTTTTTGCTGGACCTGGACGAGCTCTTGCAGCAAGCCAACCAGGCGGGAGAAGACAACGATCGCAGGTTTGCCCGTGATGTGTTCATCAGTCACAGACAGTCTGATAAGCCGATCGAGTTCATACAACGCTTGAAAACCTGTGGTGTTCAAGTGGCTTGGGACCTTGATCTCGATCTACGGGATCGGCGCGTCATCAAGGCCATCTCGCGTCTCATGTCCACCTCGTACTCTCTCGTTCTGTACGTGTCATCCACTTTTGAAGACTCTCTCTGGTGCAAAGCGGAATACTTGAGCGCATTGCAGAGTGAACAGGATGGCGCGCCGACCAGAGTCATGGTCGTACTGCAAAACGAACAAGCCCGGGAACGCGTGCCTCCGGTTCTAAGCGCGGCTCCCTGCTACCTGGCAACGGATACAGATGCGCTGGTGGGCGTTCTACTGGAGGGTAATAGCAAGGTTGCTGACCCCTTGAAGGTCAGTGTCTCTGTCTTGCAACTAAACGAGGCTGTACTGAGCACAGAAGAAATCCTCAATCTCCTCGAGCAACGGCTGGAGTACTGGGTCGAGTCTGCTGGTGACCTGGTGAATGTGGGGGAAGACGAGAAACGACTGGCCTACGTACTGGAACATACAGGTCAACCCTATACCGAACTCGAAGATATCCTGCGTGACGTCAAGAACTGTGCGGTTGGCAGAGATGAGGTCTATACGCGCCCACTGTCCATCATTAGCTTGCAAAGATTGGTCTGTATAGGTCAGCGGGTTGCCCATTGCTTAGCTGACGATACCGCTTCGCACTCGGCAGCCGCTTCGCGAGTGTGGATCTATGGATTGATGCTCTGTCCGTTGCTTTGTGCTGTGCTGAATGACACGACCAGGCAATCGGCACTCCAGGTCTATGAGTCGATTTGCCAGCAACTGGAAAATTCACCCGAGGCTGTATTTGTACCTGTGTACCGTCACGTCGCTGAGCGTGTGGTGCTTGATCCGGAAAACATCGAAAACATCCTGCTGGAGGCCATGGTGGAGTACCTGCCTGCGTATGAGCGGCCGCAATAGCGTCACAGATACGCTTGCAGCGCCTCGAGAAAAACCGACTCTGCCCGGCTCATGCGCTGTTCCCGGTTCCACAGCAGATGAATATCGACATCGGCGATCCCCTCGAGCGGCGGCAACGGCCAGAGCAACCCCGCTTCGACATCCGCGGCCACCACATGCGCCGGCAGGCAGCCGACACCAAACCCGGCAATCACCAGGCGCCGCACTTCCTCCAGGCTCGGTGACGAGGCGACGATGCGCCCGCTGAAGCCTTGCTGATCGCGAAAGATGGTCAGCGGCGAGAGCATGCCGCCGATTTGGTCGCTGGCGAAGCTGACGAAGTTCTCACGTTGCAGGTCGCCCTCGGCGACGTCTTTTTTGCCGTAGAGCCCATGGTGCTTGCCACAGAAGAACCCATAACGCTGGCTCAGGAACAGGCGCTGCTCCAGGCGTGGCTGCGGCCGGCGGTTGAGGCTCAGGCCCAGGGTCGCGGTCTTTTCCTGCAGGGCGCTGACGATGTCGGAACTGCGCATCACGTCGATTTCCAGGTCGACCCGCGGGTGCTGGCGATGAAAGTCAGCGAGGAAGCTGTCGAAGCGTTCGCAGACGATGCGGCTGATCATCAGCAGGCGCACCTTGCCAATCACCTCGTCGGCCGGTTGCTCGAGCACGCTGCTGACCTGGGACATCTGCCCGTAGATTTCACCGGCCAGGTCGAAGATCTGTTCGCCCACCTCGGTGAGGGCAAAGCGCGGGCCGCGGCGGGCGATGAGCTGGCGCCCGAGCTGTTCTTCCAGACGCTTGAGGGCCTGGCTCACCGCTGGCTGGGTCAGGTGCAGGCGCGCGGCGGCGCGGCTGATGCTGAGCTCCTGGCCGATCACCCGGAAGGTGCGCAGCAGGTTCCAGTCCAGGCGGTCGTTGAGCAGGCGATCAGGCATGGCAGGGCCCTCTGGCAACAATATAAGGGTGGCTAATAATCCGAATAATAAATAGAAAATTGACTAATCATAGCCCCGAGACAAAAAATCGTTGTCACACAGGCGACACCAGAGCGCCGCGAACGCACCGTTCCCTCCTGCCAGAAAAATAATCAAAGGAGCCTGACCCATGAAGCCTTCCGCTTCGCCCCAGCCACGCCGGGCTGCGGCCGCCGCCTTTATCGGCACGATGATCGAGTGGTACGACTTTTACATCTACGCCACGGCTGCGGCGCTGGTGTTCGGGGCCTTGTTCTTTCCCTCGGACGACAAGCTGTTCAGCACCATGGCCGCCTTCGGCACCTTCGCCGTGGGCTTTTTCGCCCGGCCCCTGGGCGGCATTGTCTTTGGCCACATTGGCGACCGTATCGGGCGCAAGAAATCGCTGGTGATCACTCTGGTGATGATGGGTGTGGTGACGGTGTGCATCGGCTTGTTGCCCACTTATGCGCAGATCGGCGCCATGGCGCCGGTGTTGCTGATTCTGCTGCGCATCGTCCAGGGCATTGCTGTGGGCGGGGAGTGGGGTGGCGCGGTACTGATGGCTGGCGAGCATGCGCCCAAGGGGCGGCGCAACTTCTTTGCCTCGTTCGCCCAACTGGGCAGCCCGGCCGGTTTGATCCTGTCGCTGCTGGCCTTCAGCGCCGTCACCCGTTTGCCGGAAGAAGACCTGATGAGCTGGGGCTGGCGCCTGCCGTTCCTGGCCAGTGCCCTGTTGCTACTGGTCGGCCTGGCGATTCGCCTGGGGGTCAACGAGTCGCCGGAATTCCTCGCCAGCCGCGAGCAGGCCAGCAAGGCCAAGCGCAAGGAGCAGGCACCGGTAATGGAGGTGCTGCGCACGGCCTGGCGCCCGCTGCTGTTGTGCATTGGCGCCAATACCCTGGGCATCGCCGGGGTGTATTTCACCAACACCTTCATGATCGCCTACAGCACCCAGCAACTGGCGCTGCCGCGCTCGCTGATCCTCGAATGCCTGTTCGTGGTGGCGATCATCCAGTTTTGCATCCAGCCCATCGCCGCCTGGGCCGCCGAAAAGATCGGCGCCACGCGTTTCCTTTGCCTGGTGTCGCTGCTGGCCATGGCTTCGCCGTACCCGATGTTCGTGCTGGTCAGCTCCGGCCAGGCGCCGCTGATCATTGTCGGTATCGCCTTGGCAGTGGTGTGCATGGCGTCGTTCTACGCGGTGATCGCCGGTTACGTCAGCGGCATGTTCGAGACCCGCGTGCGCTACACGGCGATCTCCATGGCCTACCAGGTGTGCGGCGCAATCGCCGGTGGCCTGACGCCGCTGGTGGGCACCTGGCTTGCGCATGAATTTGTGGGTCAGTGGTGGCCGATGGCGCTGTTCTACAGCGTGATTGCAGCGATCTCGCTGCTCTGTGTACTGGCCCTGGCGCGTCGCCATGCCGCTGCCCATCGTCTGGAAATGGCCTGATTTGTTAACGAATACTGGAGTGGTTGCGATGTTGAAAAGCAACGGCGAACGCCTGTGGGCGAGCCTGATGGCCATGGCTGAAATCGGTGCGACGGCCCGTGGCGGCAGTTGCCGTCTGGCCCTGAGCGAAGAAGACAAGGCCGGCCGCGAACTGTTCGCCCATTGGTGCCGCGAAGCGGGCATGGCCCTGAGCGTCGACCCGATCGGCAACCTGTTTGCCCGCCGCCCCGGCACCGACCCCGAGGCGGCCCCGGTGATGATCGGCAGCCACCTCGATACTCAACCGGAAGGCGGGCGTTTCGATGGTGTGTACGGCGTGCTGGCCGGGCTTGAGGTGGTGCGCTGTCTCAACGACCTGAAAATCCAGACCCGCAAGCCGCTCGAAGTGGCAGTGTGGACCAACGAAGAGGGTGCACGTTTTACCCCAGCCATGTTCGGTTCGGCGGTGTTCACCGGCGGCATGCAGCTTGAGGATGCTCTGGCGGTACGCGATGCCGAGGGTGTCAGTGTCGCCGAGGCGCTGCAGCGTACCGGGTTTGCCGGTAAACGTCCGCTGGGCGGTGCGGTGGATGCCTATTTCGAAGCGCATATCGAGCAGGGCCCGATCCTTGAGGACAACGCCAAGAGCATCGGTGTGGTCAGTGGCGGTCAGGCCATTCGCTGGCTCGACGTGCAGGTCGAAGGCATGGCCGCACACGCCGGTACCACGCCGATGCCGCTGCGTAAGGACGCGCTTTACGCTGCTGCGCCGATGATCCAGGCGATTGAACAGCTGGCCTGCGACTTCGCCCCTCAGGGCCTGACCACGGTCGGCGAGCTGAGCATCAGCAAGTCCTCGCGCAACACCATTCCGGGATTGGTGCAGTTCACCGTCGACCTGCGTCATCACCTCGACAGCGCGATTGACGACATGGAGCAACAGGTCGGTAAACGCCTGCAAGCCATCGCCGCGCAACGTGGCCTGAAGGTCAGCATCAGCCGCCACTGGGTTAGCCCGGCAACGCCGTTTGACGCTGACTGTGTGGCCGCCGTGCAGGCTGCCGTGGACGGTCTGGGCTATGCCCAGCAATCGATTGTCAGCGGCGCCGGTCACGATGCGATCCTGCTGGCGCGCTATTGTCCGACCGCTATGGTATTCATTCCCTGTGTCGGCGGCCTGAGCCACAACGAGGCGGAAGATGTACTGCCCGAGGATGTGCGCCGGGGCGCCGATGTATTGCTCAATGCCGTGCTGGCCCGTGCTGGCCGGGCCGAATAAGGAGAAGCTCATGCGTTGCTACTTTCACCCCGAACAGCTCTTGCACCATCCGCGCAGTTACTTCTCCCGTGGGCAGCTGCGCACGCCGCAGGAAGTGCCCGAACGTGCCCGCAATCTGTTGCAGGCGGCGCAGAATCTCGGTTTCGACATCGTTCAGCCGGACGATGCCGGCTTGCAACCGTTGCTGGCGGTTCACGGTGAGGGCTACCTGAACTTTCTTCAGGATGCTCACCCGCGCTGGCAGGACATCCCCGAAGACTGGGGCGATGAGGTGATGTCGAACATCTTCGTGCGTGAGTCCAATGCCATGCGCGGCATTCTCGCCCAGGCGGCCTGTTACCTGGCGGACGGCAGTTGCCCGGTGGGTGAGCTGACCTGGCGTTCGGCCTACTGGTCGGCGCAAAGCGCAGTGGCCGGGGCCAGGGCGTTACTCGACGGCGAGCCTGCGGCTTACGCCTTGTGCCGTCCACCGGGGCACCATGCCCGCGCCGAAGCGGCCGGTGGCTTCTGCTACCTGAACAACGCCGCGATTGCCGCCCAGGTGTTGCGCGAGCGCTTCAGCCGCGTGGCGGTGCTCGACACCGACATGCACCACGGCCAGGGCATCCAGGAAATCTTCTACGAGCGTGACGATGTGTTGTACGTCTCGGTGCACGGTGACCCGACCAACTTCTACCCGGCGGTCGCCGGTTTTGCCGACGAGTGCGGCAGTGGTGCGGGGCTGGGCTACAACCTCAACCTGCCGATGGCCCATGGCGCCAGTGAGGCGGACTTCCTCGGCCAGCTGGAAGTCGCCCTGGCAGCGGTGAAGGACTTTGCTGCCGAGGTGTTGGTGTTGTCGTTGGGCTTCGATATTTACGAGCTCGACCCGCAAAGCAAAGTGGCCGTCACTCGCGAAGGTTTTGCTGCCTTGGGTGAACGTATCCGCAGCCTGGGTGTACCGTGCCTGATTGTGCAGGAAGGCGGTTATCACCTGGAAAGCCTGGAAGATAATGCACGGGCGTTCTTTGCCGATCAGCAGGACTGGCGCGTGCGGTAGGTGCCAGGTGCGCAGTCGAACCAGCGCAGACAAGCCCGGTGAAAGCTTTGCACGTCGCTGTAACCAAGCTGGTCGGCGATCTGCACCAGCTCCAGCGCACTGCCTTGCAGCAGGTCTTCGGCGCGGTAGCGGCGGTACTCGTCGAGTAACTCGGAAAAGCTCCAGCCCAACGCTTTCAAGCGCCGGGCTGCGGTGCGTTCGAGCAAGTGCTGGCGGCTGCAGAACATCGGCCAGCGCTCACTGTCGGCCAGGTGCACGGCCAGGTGATCACTGGCCAGCTCCAGCAAGGTCGGTTGGCTGTTGTGCCGGGTCTGTTGCAATAGGTCCACCAGCATTTGTTCCAGCGCCTGGTTGCCGGGGGTGAGCGTTTGTTTGAACAGTTGCGGGTCAAGGTGAATGCCATGTTCGCCATGGCCCCAGCTGACCGGCGCGCGCCAGGCCTGCCAGTGTGCGCCGCTATCGGCCGGTGCCGGGTGGGCCAGCTCGATGGCAATGATCGGGTCCTGCTCCAGGCCGCTGGCCAGCAACTTGCGCCGCAGCAGGCTGCAGATACTGGTAAGCATGTAGTCGGTGATCGGCGCGCTGGCCTTGAGGCTGCCGCAATCTTCCAGACGCAGGGTCACCTGCCGCTCGCTATGCTCAATGCGCGCGCGAAAATGGCCGTTGAAAAACGGAAAGTACTCGACGAAAAAAGCGCAGGCGCTGTCCAGTGAAGCCGCCACATCGAAGAGGTAGGTCAGGCCATTGGTGGCGGTGGAGACGAAACGCCGGCCGGCGGTCAGACCGATCAGCGGGTCACCGGTTTGCGCCAGGGCCAGGCTCCAGAAGCGTCGCGAGAGCACCAGCGGTACGCGCAGGAAGGGTGTGCGCAATTCGAACAGGCTGCGGCGAAACACGCCTTCAATCAGTGCCTGGTCGACACCGCGGGCCTGCAGTTCTTCGATGGCCGGCAGCAGGGTCGGGGCGTAGAAAGCATTGGCCGGTGCCGGGTTCATGGGCGCCCCGCCAGCAACTGTTGATCCACCTTGAGGATGGCGTCGATCATCGCCTGTGCGGCGGGCGTCAGGCTGCCGCCGACACGGCTGACAATGCCGTACTGCAGTTGCAGGTCGGGATCGTTGGCATCCAGGTCGACGAAACTGAGCAGACGCAGCTCACCAACATCGACACGCTCGCTCAGGGCTTCGGCAGTGGCCAGACCGATGGCATCCGAACGCATCACCACCCGGCAGATCGCATCGAACTGGGCGCACTCGACGCTGGTGACAAAGTCTTCCGTGCCCTGGGCGCGGGCGAGGATCTTGCGGATCATGGGCGGGATTCGCGTGCCGGCAATCGGATAGTCGAGCAGGGCGCTGAGCTTGAGCGCAGCGCAGTCGGCCAGCGGGTGCCCGGCGCGGCAGAAAAAGCGCCCGCGCCGAGGCCGCAGGACCTGTACCTGATAGCGCGGATCGTCCTTGAAATATCGCGAGTCGGCGACCAGAAACTCGATCTGCTGCTCCTTCAGCCAGTTCCCCAGCTGCTCCCAGTCACCCAGATGAAAGCGCGTGCGCACCAACGGGTGGTCGTGGATGAACTGCGCCAGCGCCTCGGGCACCAGCAATTGGGCCGGATAGGGGCCGCTGCCGAAGTTGAGTTCGCCACCTTCCAGGCCGTTGTACTGCAACAGCTCGTTGTGCAGGTTCTGGCTGCCGGCCAGCAGGCGCCGGGCATGCTGCAGCACGAGCTGGCCCTGGCCGGTCAGGCGGAAGTCGCGGCTGCCTCGCTCGACCAGAACGCAGTCCAGGTCGCGTTCCAGGGTCTGGATACTGCGGCTGAAGGCCGGCTGGCTGAGATTGACAGCGTCGGCGGCGCGGACAAATCCACGGAAATCGGCCAAGGCTACAAAGTGACGCAGTTGGCGTAGATCCACCATGCACCTCTTGCATGTTTCAGATACTTTTTATGCATTTGATCGATAGTGTAGCGGCTGGCATAAGTCTAGTCCTGTCCTTTTTCTGTGACTTGCCATGCTTGCCGCGCCCTTTGTGTCCAGTGCTTTCACCCGTACCTTGGTGGCTCATGCCCAGGGCTGTGGCCTGCCGGTCGAGCTGCTGTTGCAACGTGCCGGCATTGAACCGGCTTGGCTCGAAGGGCACGGCAGGGTCCCGGCACTGCTGGTCGAGCAGTTTCTCGCAGAATGTGAGGCAGCCGGTGCCGGGCGCGACTTTGGCTGTGAGCTGGTGCCGGGCATGGCTACTCACTCTTTGCAGGGGCTTAACATCCTCCTCGATTCCGCCGCCACGCTACGTGCCAGCCTTGAGTGTTTTATCCGTTACCTGCCGCTGGTGACCAACTGCATACGGGTCAGCCTGGAAGAGGAGGCAGGCCAGGCACAGCTGCAGGTGCGCCGTTATCAGCACCAGCCGCATTACTACATGCTCGATGCTGCGGCACTGAGCCTGGTGCGCAACATTGCCCGGCGTGCCGGCAAGCCGCCTGCCCGCCTGTTCAGCCACGTGAACCTGTTGGCCGGGCAAGCGGCGGGGCCGTGGTTGCACGGCTGGGGCGTGGCGACTTCCGAGGGCCAATGGCTGAACCTGCAACTGACGCCGCAGGCGTTGGACCTGGCGTTACCCGGGGCCAATGCCTTCCTGCACCAGAGCATGCTGCGCCAGTGGCAGGGGGCGACCGATGACGGTGGGCGCAAGGACAGCCTGCACCTGGCCCGGCACTGGTTGAGTGCGGGCGACCAGCCGATCGAACGCATTGCCGAGCGCCTCGGTTACCGCCAGCCGAGCAACTTCATCCGCGCCTTTCGCAAGCAGTTTGGCGTCACGCCCAAACAGTTTCGCCTGAACGCCCTGCAGGTGATGTAACGCCAGCACCGGTGTTTGCGCATGATCATTTTTTGTCGTGCGCCGCTTGTGTCAGGCGGCGGCGGCTTGGGCATTTTGATCGAGCTGCGTAATCCAACTGGAGCTCGATAATGACAACAATAAGCTCAACCCGAACAGGCAGCGGTGGCCGCTCACCGCTGATCCTGGCCGTCCTGGCGTCTGTCGTCGCGCCTGCCCAGGCGACCACGTTCGACCTCAATGAAGACTGGAGCTTTACCACCCGAAGCACCCTGAGCCTGGGCAGCAGTTGGTCGACCCAGAGCCCCGACCGGCATCTGATGACCCGCGCCAACGCCTTGCAGGCCCAGGGCGTCAGCGCTGATGGCAGCAGTGTCAGCGCCGACGACAACCGACTCAACTTCAAAAAGGGCGACCCGATCTCACAGACCTTCAAGGGCCTTACCGACTTCAGTGTCGATGGCCAGGGACAGGGTGCGTTCCTGCGCCTCAAATACTGGTACGACCACGCCTATGAAACCCGCAACGGGCGCTTCAAGGACTTCGATGACAGTGGCTGGGACGACCTGGCCAGGTTCCAGGGTTTCGAAGCGCTGGATGCCTACCTGTGGAAGGACCTGGAGCTGGCCGGTCATCCACTCAACGTCAAGCTTGGCAAGCAGGTGCTGTCATGGGGCGAAGCCTTGCTGATCCAGAACGGCATCAACGTCATCAACCCGCTGGATATCACCGCCTTCAACCGCCCTGGCGTCGAGATCAAGGAAGGCCAGCTACCGGTGGAGATGCTGTCGTTCAGTTTCGGCATATCCGACACCCTCAACCTTGAAGGCTTCTACCAGTACAACTGGCGGCCCAGTGTGCTCGACGGCTGTGGGATCTTCTTCGCCAGCAGCGATGTGATCCAGCCTGGCTGCGGTCCTTTGTACCTGAGCCAGGTGCTGACTGATCAGCAGATGCAGGCCAGCGGCCTGTTTGCCAGTTCACGGGGCAACGAATCGCCTGCGGACAGTGGTCAGTTCGGCTTCGCCCTGCGCCAGATGCTGCCGGCGCTCAACGATGCCGAGGCGGCGCTGTACTTCATCAACTACCACTCGCGCCTGCCGTACCTGACCCTGGACGCGCGCAACACCAGCTTGCCGGGCAACTTCCCCGGCGGCGGACAGGGGCCGAGCTATGCCGCTGCGTTCCCGGAAAACATCCGTCTGTACGGGCTGAGCCTGACCGCCGTGGAGCCCTACAGCGGTATCTCCCTGGCCACCGAGCTGAGTTACCGACCAAACCTGCCGCTGGCCTACAACGCGCCTGATATCACCACGGCGGTGGTCGCTGGCGCCGCAGGCAGCTCCTGGGTCGAGTTGCCCGCAGGTTTTAACAATCGTGCCGGTGATCGTCTCGATGGCTGGCAGCGCAAGGGCGTGTGGCAATGGACTGGTTCGGCCACCCAGGCCATCGACAACGTGCTCGGCGCGACGCGCCTGAGCCTGTTCGGCGAAGTCGGCGTGGTGCATATCGAGGGGCTGGGCGATGAGCGCCTGGGGCGCAACGCCGCCTTCGGCCGCAGTGCGCCGCGCAATGGCAGCCCCTGCAACACCGTGGCCTCTGGAGTGACCAATCGCTACTGCACCGACCAGGGATTTGCCACCGACTGGTCCTGGGGCTACCGCCTGCGGGCAAGCCTTGAGTACAGCGATGTGCTGCCAGGGATCAACCTGATTCCGGCGGTCAACTGGCGACATGACCTCGAGGGCTATTCCTATGACCCGCTCGGGCCGTTCCAGGAGGGGCAGCAGGCCCTGGGTTTGAGCCTGACCGCCAACTACCTCAACGACTACAGCGTGGAGCTGGCCTACAACGCCTTCTTCGGTTCCAACGACTACAGCACCCTCGATGACCGCGACTTCGCCTCGGTCAGTTTCAAGGTTGATTTCTAAGGAGAACAATAAAAATGCGTATTCATCCCCTGTTGCTGGCGCTGACTTGTGTCAGTACCTGCGTCCTGGCCAAGAGCGATGACCTCGGCGCCCTGGACAAGACCCTCACCCCCATGGGCTCGGAGCGCGCCGGCAATGCCGACGGCAGCATTCCGGCCTGGACCGGCGGCCTCGACAAACGCGCTGGCAGCGTCGATGGCAACGGCGGCTACAGCGATCCGTTCGCAAGCGAAAAGCCGCTGTTCACCATCACGGCGCAGAACCTTGCGCAGTACCAGGCCGCGCTCAGCCCTGGCCAGGTGGCGATGTTCAAGCGCTATCCGGGCAGTTTCCAGATGCCGGTATACCCAAGCCATCGTAGTGCGCGCCTGCCGGCGGCGGTGCTTGCCGACAGCCGCAGTAACGCCAGCAAGACTACCCTGGCCGATGGCGGCAACGGCCTCCATGACTACAGCCGTGGCATCCCGTTCCCGCTGCCGACCGAGGGCATGGAGGTGATGTGGAACCACATGAGTCGCTGGCGCGGTGGTAGTTATGAACGTTTGAGCAGCATTGCCCTGGTCCGCGAGAACGGTGCGGTCAGCTATATCCGCGCGCAGTCACTGGTCAGCTTCGCCGAAGCAATCACCGGCCTTGAGCCCAAGGCCAACGTGCTGTTCATGTTCAAGAGCCGGGTGCTGGAACCGGCGCGCCTGGCGGGCGAGACCGTGCTGGTACATGAGCCGGTCGACCAGGTGGTCGAGCCGCGTTCAGCCTGGCAGTACCTGCCTGCCCAGCGCCGGGTGCGCCGCGCGCCGATGTTGGCCTATGACAACAGTGCTCGTTACAGCAACGGCCTGATCACCGCCGATAACATCGACGGCTTCAATGGCGCGCCGGACCGCTTCGACTGGAAGCTGATCGGCAAGCAGGAACTGTACATTCCCTATAACAGTTACCGCCTCGGCAGCCGGGCGTTGAAACTCGACGAACTGGTCAAACCCAACCACATCAACCCGGCCTATACCCGCTATGAGAAACATCGGGTCTGGGTGGTTGAAGCCACGCTCAAACCCGGCGCCCGGCATATCTACAACAAGCGGTGTTTCTACGTGGATGAAGACAGCTGGCAAATTGCGCAGGTCGATCAGTACGACAGCCGTGGCGAGTTGTGGCGCAGTTCGGAGCTGCACGCGATCCAGCACTACGATCATGATTTCACCTACAACGTGCTGGAAACTTCCTACGACCTGATCTCGGGCCGCTATTACGCCGGGGGGTTGAGCAACGAAGAGAAAACCCCGATGCGGGTAGGCTTCACGGCGAAAACCGACGACTACACACCTTCGGAGCTGCGGCGCTGGGCCAAGTGACACAAGCCCTGCGGGCTTTGCTGGCGCTGAGGCCGGCAAAGCCCGCAGGCGGCTCAAGGCGTCACGATATTGAACTGCGGACTGAAGGTGTCGAGGGTCGCCAGCAACTCGGCGATTTTCTTGCCGTTGCCTTCGACCTTGATCAAGCCTTTTTGCATCGCCGTGGGGAAATCCAGCTGTTTCAGGCTGACCTGCTCGAGAGTCGCCTTGCTCATGCTCAGGCCCGCATCAGCCTTGGGGTTGAGGCCCTCGCGGTGGGTCAGCACGCCGTTGCGCAGGGTCAGGTTGAAGGTCTGCTCGGGGTCGGTGAAGCGCCAGTTGAGGTTCAGGTCATGGCCGAGCGCCTTGTCGACATCCACGCGCACCGCCATGAAGTCGAAGAACATCTGCGGGGTCAGGGCGCGCACCATGTCGACCGACACCGAACTGCCGACCTGGCTCGGCACGCCGTTGCGCAGTTCCATGGCGCCGGTCAGGTAGATGTTGCGCCAGTTGGCGTTCTCGCTCTGATAACCCAGCTGCTCCAGGGCCTCGGCCTGGATGGTGCGTGCCTTGGCATTGTCGGGCTCGGCGAACAGCAATTGGTTACCCAGTTGTGCGGCCCAGCGGTACTCACCTTTGTCCATGGCGGCGCGAACCTTGCCCAGTACCGCCTCGCTACCGCCCATGGCTTCAACGGTCAGCCGGGCACTCTCCACCGGCGGCAGCGGGTTGAGGTTGGCCGGGTTGCCGTCGTAAAAGCCCATGTAACGCTGGTACACCGCACGTGAGTTGTGGCTCAGCGAGCCGTAATAGCCCTGGGTGTACCACTTGTTCTGCAGCTCACCCGGCAGTTTCTGCATGTTCTGGGCGATTTCCATCGGCGTCAGGCCCTGGTTGAGCAGGTGCAGGGTGCGGTCATTGAGAAAGGCATACATGTCGCGTTGATCGGCGAGCAAGGTACGCACCGATTCGGCGCCCCAGGTCGGCCAGTTGTGCTGGCCGAACAGCACTTCGGTCTTGTCGCCGTAACGACTCAGGCTGGCATCGAGGTACTGCGACCAGGCCTTGGCATCGCGCACCTGGGCGCCGCGTGGGGTGAGAATGTTGTGCATGGTCTGCGAGGCGTTTTCGGCAATGCCCAGGGCCTTGAACTGCGGCAGGTAGAAGTTCATTTCCGAGGGTGCTTCGGTGCCAGGGGTGAGCTGGAACTCGACATCAATACCGGCGATGCGGCGGGTCTCGATCGGCTTGTCGATCAGGTCGGTGGGCGCAATCAGGGTGATGCTGCCACCGATGGCCACAGCCTTGCCGATGGCGGCGTCGACCTGACCCTGGTCACCGCGCGGCAGGTACAGGCCGAACTGGTATTGGGCGCGGCGGCTCATGGCATTGCCGGCGTAGACGTTCTCGCTCATCACGTGTTCCATGAACCCGCTGGGGGCGAACACCTTGACCTTGCCGGCTTTGACGTCGGCCTCGTCGATCACGCCGCGCACGCCGCCGAAGTGGTCGGTATGGGTATGGCTGTAGATCACCGCCACCACCGGTTTGCGCGCACGGTTCTGGTAGTACAGATCGAGCGCGGCACGGGCGGTTTCGGCGGTGGTCAGCGGGTCGATGATGATCAGCCCGTCGTCGCCTTCGATGATGGTCATGTTGGCCAGGTCCAGGCCGCGTACCTGGTACAGCCCGGGTACCACTTCGAACAGCCCGGCATGGTTGTTCAGTTGAGCCATGCGCCAGAGGCTGGGGTTGACCGTGGCGGGGCTGTCCTTCTGCTTGAGAAAGTCATAGCTGGCCAGGTTCCAGATCGGCTTGCCGTTGGCATCCACGACTTGCCCCTTGAACGGTGCGATCAGCCCGCGGCTGACGGCGGCGAAATCGGCATCATTGCTGAACGGCCGCTGCTCGAGCATGGCGGCGTTGTTGGCGCGGGTTTGTTCGCTGGCGGGTTCGGCGTACACAGCCTGGCTTAGACAGGCGAGGGCGATCAGGCTCGCCAGATGCTTGCGGCGCAACTGCATGGGAAGGGGCATGGTGTCTCCGTTTTCTTGTGGTTATGGCACACCCCCCCGAGCTTAAGGTCCGGCTTTTGCTGGCCGACAAGCCGTCAACGACAAAATCCATGCACCGGCGCTACTCAGTCGCTGCTGACCACCCGGTTGCGGCCGGCCTTTTTCGCCGCATACAAACGCCGATCAGCAGTGGCCACCAGGTCCTCCAGGCCCTGGCAGCCATCGACGCGCAGTTCCGCCACACCGACCGATACGGTCAGGCGGATTTCCAGCGACGGTGCGCCGGCCAGCAGGGTGCCGGCTTCGGGCACGCACACCGATTGCGCGGTGGCGGCGCGCAGCTGTTCGGCCATCTGGGTGGCCTGGGCCAGTGAAGTATCAGGCAGCAGCACGCAGAATTCTTCACCGCCATAACGCACCACCAGATCCTGCGGCCGCACCAGCGCCCGGCACAGGGTGGCCAGGTGCTTGATCACCTCGTCGCCGGCGCTATGGCCCCAGTTGTCGTTGATGTGTTTGAAGCGGTCGATGTCGAGCATCCACAAGGCCAGCGGTTGATCCTCGCGCAGGCGCTGGAGCAAGCCGCCAAAGTCCGATTGCAGGCGTCGGCGGTTGGCCAGTTGGGTCAGACCGTCGACCAGGCCCATCTCGCGCAGTTGCCGGTTCAGGCGCAACTGGCCTTTGAACAGGCGATCGACGATGTACAGGGTCAGGGCCATCAACAAGCCCAGCAATGCCCAGACGCCAAGGAACAGAATATCGATCTGCGCGTGGACCGCCGCCCGCAGGTCGGCGGCGCTGATGTAACTGGTCAGCATCAGGTCGATGCCTTGCAGCTCACGGAATTGCAGGTAGCCCTGGTCAAGTTTCAGCGTGCCGTGGTCACGCTGGAACAGCATCGGGATCGACAGGCGCATGCTCGAGGCCGGCAAGCTGCTCAGCCAGTTGCCCGACAGCGATTTGAACGTCTGCTCACTGGAGGCGACCAGGCTGCCCTCGTCATCGATCAGCGCATGCTGCTCATCGCTTGCGGTGGTCTGGTAGAGGTAGTTCTGCAGCTTGGTCTGCGGCACGTCGTAGATCAATGCGCCGCGCATCACCGCATTGAGGTACACCGGGGTGCTCAGCAGTACGTGCGGCATGCTGCCCAGATTGCTGCCGGGCGGCGGATAGAAGGCGATGTCGAGGTCTTCGGCATTGGCGCGGTTCAAGTGCATCAAAGGCGAGCGGGTGAATTTGCGCAGGATCGGCTCCAACTGCTCGTCCCTGACTGCCGGGTAGGCGATGACGATGCCGGAGGTGGTCAGGAACAGGATGCGTGACAGATTGCTCTCACCTTGAAATTGTGCGGGCAACACCTGGCTCATCGCGTGTGCCAGGTGCAGGTCTTCTATCAATTGCTGGGGCTCGCGACTCAGGCCCGGAATATTCGCTAGCTGGGCATCGCCTATGGCCCGAACCGGTGCATCGGATTTTGGCACCGGCAGCTCCCAGAGCGGCTGCTGGCTGTTGCGCATCGCTGCGGCAATGGCCTCGTTACGGCGCATGGCGGGTTGAATGTGGGCCTCGATCAGCAGTCGCTCGGCGATATTGCGCATGAACTGCAGCTGGCTCTTGCCGTTGCTCACCACGGCCTCGATGGCCAGCGCCTGCAGGTGCAGATTGTGCTCGCGTTCTTGCAGTTCGCGTTGCAGCAGCTGGTAATACTGACGACCGGCGAGTACCAGGCTGATGGCGAAAGCGGCGAGAAAACACAGGATCACCGTGCGTCGCGGGTGTGCGCAAGCCATGGGCAGGAGCAGGCGAGATCGCGACGCGGACGGTGATTTCTGCTGCATCGGGCATATCCACTGCTAAGGGCGTGGTAATTATAGATCGAAGTCATCACTCCGCCGCCCGGTCGCACGCTAAGTCTGTCTGGGGCTATCGGGATTTACCCAGGTAGAACCTCAAGGCCAGACGTTGCACCCAGCGCCCATAGGGCGGGTAGAACAGTTGTGTGGGAAACCACCATTGGCGCTTGAACACCGCCTTGCCGTGGGATAGTGCGCGAAAGCCTTCCTGGCCATGGTATGAGCCCATACCCGAATTGCCCACGCCGCCGAAGGGCAGGTCGTGCTGGAACACATGCCAGACCCAGTCGTTCAGGGTTACTCCACCGCTATGGGTTTCATTCAGCACGCGCTCGGTTTGCCTGGCATCAAGGCCGAACGGGTAGAGGGCCAGCGGCCGCGGTCGTGCCTGAATGTAGGCAATGGCCTGGTCGAAGGTGGCGTACTCGATGACGGGCAGCAGCGGGCCGAAGATCTCTTCCTGAGCCACCTGCATGTCGTCGGTGACGGCGGTGATCACCTGCAACGGCAAGCGACGGGAAGTGTTGCTTGAACCATGGCAACTGAGGATCACCGCGCCCTTGGCCAGGGCGTCGGCCAGCAATGCCTGCAGCCGCAAGGCATGACGCTCGCTGATGATGCTGGTGTACTCGGTGCTTTGGGCCGGGTCCGGGTACAGACGTTCGAAGGCGTGCTTGAGTGCTTCGGCAAACACTTGGGCCTTGCCCTTGGGCACCAGCACATAGTCGGGGGCTACGCAGACCTGGCCGGCGTTGAAGCCCTTGCCATGGGCAATGCGCAAGGCCGCATCCTCCAGGTCAGCATCGGCACCGAGAAGCGCCGGCGACTTGCCGCCCAACTCCAGGGTCACTGGCACCAGATGCTCGGCTGCGGCGCGCATCACTTGACGCCCGACCTGCGGCGCCCCGGTGAATATCAGGTGATCGAACGGCAAGCCAGTGAATGCCTGGGCGCTGGCCAGCTGGCCGCCGAACACGGCTACCTGGTCTTCGTCGAATACCTCGGCGAGCATCTCTTGCAGCACCTGACGGCTGTGTGGCGCATATTCCGACACTTTGATCATTGCCCGGTTGCCGGCAGCCAGGGCTGCCACCAGCGGGCCCAGGGTCAGGTACAAAGGGAAGTTCCAGGTGCCGACGATACCCACCACACCCTTGGGCTGGTACTGGACCCAGGCCTGGTTGCCGAAAAACAGCAGTTCGGTCTTGCGCCGCTCGGCTTTCATCCAGCGCCGCAAATGGGCGATGGCGTGGCGTGCCTGCAGTACGGGGCCGAGCACTTCGATCTGGCGGGTTTCGAATGCCGCGCGGCCGCCGAAATCGGCTTCAAGGGCGCTGACAATGCGCTGCTGATAACCGCGCAGCACGGCGATCAGGCGTTTGAGGTCGTTCAGTCGACTGTTCAGCGAGGCGTAAGGTCGAGTGTTGAAGGCCTGGCGCTGACGCTGCAGCAACAGGTGCATGCGCTCGACTTCCTGGGTGTCGAAAGCGTGTGACAGATCATTCATGGCCTAGCCCTCCTGACGACTGCGCAGCAGCATGTCGGCGGCTTTTTCGCCAATCATGATGCTCGGTGCGTTGGTGTTGCCGCCAATCAAGGTCGGCATGATTGAAGCGTCGGCCACCCGCAGGCCGGCAATCCCGTGCACACGCAGCTGGTCATCTACCACTGCCAGTGGGTCGTGGCCCATCTTGCAGCTGCCCACCGGATGGTATTGCGTGTCGGCCCGGTTGCGGATGTCCTGCTCCAGGGCCTGGCGGTCATGCTGGTTCAGCGGGTACAGCGGTTTGCCGCGATAGGGCGCCAGGGGCGAGGCCTCGAGGATGGCACGCTGGATGTCTGCGCCACGCATGAGCACTTCCAGGTCTTGTGGTTCGCTGAAGAAACGCGGGTCGATCAACGGCGCTGCGCTCGGGTCACTGCTGGCCAGCTTGACGGTGCCACGGCTCTTGGGGCGCAGCAGGGTCAGGTGGCAGCTGAATCCGTGCCACGGCCGCAGCTTGCGCGCGTGGTCATCGACAATCGCCGGGACGAAGATCAGTTGCAGGTCAGGCATCGACAACCCGGGTTGGCTCCTGAAGAACGCCCCGGATTCGGCGAAAGGCGAGGTGACCAGGCCCTTGCGCTCGCGTTTCCACTGGGCCATGGCCTTGAGCATCTTCCAGCTGAACGTCGGTGAGAAGCCGAAGGTCTGGGTGTTGTTACTGCTGCGGTAGGTAAACACGTAGTCGATGTGGTCCTGCAAGTTCTGACCGACGCCAGGCAGTTCATGCGTGATGCGTATACCGTGCTTGTGCAGTTCCTGATGCGGGCCGATGCCTGAGAGCAAGAGCACCTGCGGCGAGCCGAAGCTGCCGGCGCTGAGGACCACCTCATGGCGAGCCTTGAGCACCACGCGTTGGCCGCCATGGCGCAGCTGCACCCCGACCGCACGGGCGGACTCGATCAGCACCCGTTCGACGGTGGCGCCAGTCAATACCTTGAGGTTGCGGCGCTGCAGATTCGGGGTGAGGTAGGCCTTGGCCGCGCTGCAGCGCTCACCGTTGCGCTGGGTGACCTGATACATGAATGCGCCTTCCTGCTCGGCACCGTTGTAGTCCGCGGTGCGCTGGATGCCATTGAGCTGGGCGGCCTGGATAAAGGCAGCGTTCAAGGTGCTCGGGCAGGACACCTCGGTAACGCTCAGCGGACCGTGCTGGCCATGGTAGTCATCGTTCAGGCTGTGGTTTTGTTCGGACTTGATGAAGTAAGGCAGCACGTCGGCATACGACCAGCCCTGGTTACCTTGCGCTGCCCAGTGATCGTAGTCGTGGCGGTGACCACGCACATACAGCATGGCGTTGATCGAACTGGAACCGCCCAGGGTCTTGCCCCGTGGTTGATATCCACGACGGCCGTTGAGGCCCGGTTGCACCTCGGTCTGGAAGGCCCAGTTGTTGATCCGCGTGGGCAGCATGGCAACCATGCCCACCGGAGCGTGGATCAGCACGCTGCTGTCAGTGCCGCCGGCTTCGATCAGGCAGACGCTGATGCTCGGGTCTTCGCTGAGGCGGCTGGCGATCACACAGCCTGCCGAGCCTCCTCCGACGACGAGGTAATCGAAGGTGCTGTTGATGGGGTCAGTGGTCATGTTCGGTGCTCCGTGACGTGTGCGGGCAAAGGCATATGAGCGCTCAGAAGTGATAGCCGATGGTCAGCGAATAGACGTCCGGGTCAGCCTCGACGTCGATCTTGCGCTTGACCTGGCCAATACCCGGGGTCTGGGTCTTGATGGTGGCGGTGGTGTCGATCCAGTAACGGGCGTAAGAGAAGCCGGCACTCCAGTTGCCGATCAGGGGTACTTCCACGCCGACCTTGGCCACGGCGCCCAGCGAGTCATCCATTTTGGAGGTGCTGGAGGTGCCGCCGAACGCAGTGTTGTAGGCGGCGGTCATCTTCTCTTCGCTGAACCAGGTGTAATTGACACCCAGTGCTACGTAGGGCTGCATGCCGAACACGTCGAAGTTGTAGGCCAGCAGCACCGCCGGAAACCATGCCCGGGCGCTGCCGACCTTGCCCAGGGGAGCGGCCGAACCCGCGCCGTCGAAATCGATCACCGGTGGTGCGCCGGCCTGCATCAGCAATGACCAGGGGCCGCCAAGCTTGCGTTCGTAGACCAGCGCCAGGGTGCCGCTGTCGCGCACCTCGGCCTGGACGTTGGCAGGGGTGGTGCCGGGCATGCCGGTCATGTCTGCGGAGTCGGTGTTGAACTGGATATCGGCATAGCCGATGCGCAGGATGTTGCGCGGCGCGTCGCTGGCCAGCGACGGGATTGGGATCAACGGCATGCAGGCGGCAAGCGCGGGAGCAAGCATTCGTCTCATGGAAGCCTCAGCTTTTATTGTTCTTGTCGAGTGGTGCTGCGGTGCTGATGCTGCAACGCTGTGTTGCGCGGCGGGAGGTTGTAATGCGCCAGTACGGGGGTTAATTTCTGCCATCGGTGAATGGAGATCCCCTGATGACTCAGCTGATCGTGGGCCTGTATGGCACCTCACAGGATGTTGCGCAGCACAACATGCTCGGCTTGCCTGCCCTGGTGGCCGAACTGCAGGCCCAGGGCGTGAGTGAGGCGGGGCTGCTGGACGGTACCGAGCTTTCGCTGGCACAAATGCAGGACCCCAACACACGGATCTCTCACCGGCAGAAAGTGGTGATTTTCGCCAACATGCGGCGCCTGATGCTGCATGCCGACAGTGGCCTGCGCGCCGGAGGGCGGCAACGCATCAGTGATTTCGGGATCTTCGGCTACGCCATGCTGAGCAGTGAAACCTTTGGCCAGGCCGTCGATTTCGGGATTAAGCACATACGCCTGTTGGGGCCGGTGTTCGAGAAAACCTTTCGCCGGGAAGGGGACGAAGGCATCTTCGTCGGTCAGGGTTTTTTTGCTCTCGGGGAACTGATGCCCCTGGCCACGGAGTTCTGGTTTGCCTCGATCCAGGCGCTGGTCCAGTGCGTACTGGAAAAACCCTTTCCTTCGGTTCGGCTGCTGTTGCCCTACCCACCACCGACCTACTGGCAACGTTATGAAGAGGTCTTTCGCTGCCCGGTGGAGTTCAACAGCGAGGTGATGGAGTGGCGCTTCTGCGCCTCGGTTCTGCAGCAGCCCTGCCCGAATGCCAACCCCATTACCTCGGCGATGTCGACGGGGTTCTGCCAGCAACTGTTTGCCAGCCTGCCGGATGAGGCAGACCTGATTGAAGCGGTGCGCCTTGCGTGCCTGAGCCGAACCGGACGCTTCCCCGGTGCCGACGCGGTGGCGGCCACCCTGGGTATGTCGACCCGCACCCTGCACCGGCGCCTGACCGAACATCAGCGTACCTATCAGGGTGTGCTGGATGAAGTGCGCTGCGCCTTGGCCATCGAGTTCTTGCAGAAAAGTGATTTGCCCATGGACGAACTGGCGGCCCAGGTCGGCTTTTCCGAGGCGGCCAACTTTCGCAAGGCGTTCAAGAAGTGGACCGGGCGGGCGCCGGGAGACTATCGCGCGGCCTTTCGCAGCGGCGAGTGAATTTGACTCATGTGCTCCGCCAGCCTGGCGCTGGCGGAGCGGTGAGGGGATCAGAACGGATTGTTCAGGTCGATGCCGGACTTGCCCGGGGCGAGGATGTTGTTCGGGTCGAGGGCGCGTTTGAGCGCGTGCTCGAGTTTGCGTTTGACCGGCCCGTAGCTTTGCGCAACGCGTTCCTGGAACGCGGTATTGACCCGGTAAACGGCGTAACCGTGCTGCTCGAAGACATCCAGCAACTCGGCGAAACAGGCGTTGGCGCGCTGGGTTTCCTCGGGGTTGGTGCGGTCGTACAGCACGTCGATGACATGGTGCATGTCGCGCCAGCCGACGATGAACTCACCGACATAGTCCAGGCCGTGTTTGTTGAGGATCTTTTTCGCCAGTGCCTGCTGTTTGTCGCACTCGCTGCCGCGTGCCTGACTGACCGGCGCGAACCACATCGAGCCGCCACCGCCACGCCAGTTGTACAGGCCGAACTCCTGCAGGTTGGGCACCCCGGACATCAGCTGCGCGCGGTACTTGAACGGCTGTGTGTCACCTGCCTCGTCCTCGGTGACGATACGGCCCTTGCCCAGTTGCTTGAGGGCGCCGGTGACGATCTGCCAGTTCACATCGACCTGTTCCTGGGTACCGTAGAGGGCGGCGTAGACGTTCCAGGCGCCGAGGTTCTTGTCTTTCTGGATCTGCTTGAGAATGGCGTCGGAAGTGGCGCCGGGCTCGGTGGTGTAGTCGCTGCGCCGGGTGTTGCAGGTCGAGGCTTCCCATAGCACGCCAGCGATCACTACCGAGTTGGGGATGACCTGGGCGATGCGCAACGGGCGGATGAATTCGACGATCTCGGCGATGTCCGATTCATTCTCGAACTTGATTTCAAACGGCTTGAACACCGGCGGCTTGGGCATCAGCCAGAAACCCATCTTGGTGCAGATGCCGTAGTTGGCCTGGGTGAACATGCCGTCGAGGGTCGGGCCGTAACCCCACTTGAACACCTGCCAGGCGTTGTCGCCTTTGACCCCGCCCATGCCGGTGCGATAGACGTCGCCATTGGCCAGTACCACTTCCATGCCGCATTGCATCAGGAAGTGTTCGCCATAGGGCGTGTAGCCGACGCCACGGTCCATGGTGTTGCCCAACGGCCCGGCAATCGCCGAGGGCGCGGAAAACGACAGCATCAGCGGCAGCTTGTGCTCCTGGATGTAGTCGTAGAGCTGCTGGTAAGTCACCCCGGGTTCGACCAGGGCGGTACACAGTTCAGGGTCGACGTGAAGGATCTTGTTCATTTTCTTCAGGTCGAGGATCACCTGGCCGCGCTGGCCGGGAGCGGCCGAGCCATAGCCGAAGTTGCGGCCGGTGGAGATGGTCCAGACCGGAATCTTGAACTGGTTGCAGATCTTCACCACGCCCTGCACCTGTTCCACCGTGGTGGCGGTGACGGCAGCGGCGGGCGCATGTTCGGCGTTGTCCACGGCCATCATGATCTTGTTGTAGGGGATCAGCTGATCGTCCTTGACCAGGACGTTGTCGTCGCCCAGCAGGGCGCGGAACTGCGCCAGGGCTTGCTCGAAACGGGCGGCATCGACGCCGCGGGGCAGCAGGGTATTGGCGGTTGCTTGGCTCATGTGGGAATCCTTCAGACTGCGATCGAGAACGACACATAGGTGCCGGTCAGTGCCGAGGGGCGGCTGGCAAGCAGCGGCGCCTGGCCGGTGTCGGTGCTGCCGAGTACGGCGAGGGCGTAACCGAGAGTGGCCGCCCATTGGTCGCCAGCCACGCCGCGCTTGGCGCTGGCCAGTTGCAAGGTCGGCGCCGGGCTGTGCAGGCGCTGCTCGTGCAGGCTGAAACCCTGGCCGCAGGCATGCAGTTGCTGGCCCAGCTGCAACGCGCAACCGTGGGAGGCCTGGGCGCTGAGCAGGCGGTGGCGTGATTGCCCGGCATGGGTGCTGTGCTGGCCCAGCCACTGCACGCGTGCGCCGGCGCTACGCGCCAGGTCGACGATCAGCGCAGCGCTGGCATCGTCGAGCAGGCCGATCAGGCGCTGCGCTTGGCCGTTGGCAAGGCGCTGCTGCAGCTCAAGCATGACTGCCAGCTCCAGGCCTGCGGGTATCACCTGCAGCTGCGGGGCGGCCGGGCTAGCCTGCAGACCCTGGACAAAGGCCGAGCGGGCGACCTCGGCACTGACCAGCGCCAGGCTCGCGGCCTGGGCGTGAGCGGAGCGGCCCAGCACGCTGTTGGCCAGGCTCAGGCTGGAACTGCTCAGGGCAACACCGGCCAGGCCGCCAATGGCCATGCCCTTGAGCAGCGAACGACGTTCGACATTCATCATCACAGCACCCTCAAGGCTTGGCCGCTGGCGCGGGGGATTTGGAGAGGTAGTCGCCGACCTGTTGCAGGGCGTTGTCGTCGATGAACGAAGCGGGGAAGGCAGGCATGGCACGAAACCCGTTGCGCACGATGGCGCTGATGTAGGCCGCGGGCAGCTGCCGGCCTTTGAGCTGCGGGCCGACCTGGCCTTCATGGCAGTGGCCGCAGACTTTCGCATAGACATTCTCGCCGCCTTTCCACACCCCGTCGCCATCGGCGGCGGCAGTGCCGGCTAGCAGGATCAAGGGCAGGGCAAGGCAGGTGGTGACGGTCCGTCGCACAGCCTGGCGGTTGGGCAGTAGGGACATTGCGGACTCCTTATTGTTATGGGGGTAGGTCAGGCAATCAGAACGGGTATTGGCGCGGCTGGTGCTGCACGGTGATCCAGTGGTCGGTGGTGAACTCTTCGATCGCCCAGTCACCGTTGAAACGCCCCAGCCCGGAGTTTTTCTCGCCGCCGAACGGGGCGTTGGGCTCGTCGTTGACCGGGATGTCGTTGATGTGGCTCATGCCGGCGTGCAGGCGTTGGGCGAACTGCACCGCACGTTCCAGGCTGGCGCTGAACACCGCGCTGGACAGCCCGTATTCGCTGCGGTTGGCCAGCTCCAGGGCATGTTCGGCATCGCGTGCAGCCTGGATACCCACCAGCGGGCCGAAGATCTCGTCGTGGGCGATGTTCATCTCGGCGCTGACGTTGCCGAACACATGCGGCGGCAGCACGTTGCCCTTGGCCTGGCCACCGAGCAGCAGCCGGGCACCTTCGGCCTGCGCGGTGGCAATCTTGTCTTGCAGGCCTTCCAGCTGCCGGGCGTTGATCACCGGGCCGATCACCGTGCCGGGCAGGTTCGGGTCGCCGCAGGGCAGGGCCTTGACCCGCTCGACAAAGCGTTGGGTGAACGCTTCGAGCAGTGGCTGCTCGACGATGATGCGGTTGACCGCCATGCAGATCTGGCCCTGGTGCAGGAACTTGCCCACCACCGCGGCATGGACGGCCTGTTCCAGGTCGGCATCGGCCAGGACCACGAACGGGCTGTTGCCGCCCAGTTCCAGCGCCAGGTGCTTGAGGTGCTCGCCACCGCTGGCGATACGGCCGATGTTGCGCCCGACCTGGGTCGAACCGGTAAACGAGATGAACGCAGGCACCGGGTGTTCGACAAAGGCGTCACCGATCTCGGCACCGGCACCCACCACCACGCTCAGCGCACCGGCTGGCAGGCCGGCCTCTTCGAAGATGCGTGCCAGCAGCAGGCCGCCGCTGACCGGCGTGTCGCTGGCCGGCTTGACCACCACGGTATTGCCCAGGGCCAAGGCCGGTGCCAGGGAACGGGCGGTCAGGTGCAGGGGGAAGTTCCACGGGCTGATCACCCCGACTACCCCCAGTGGCTTGCGGTACACCCGGCTTTCCTTGCCGGGAATGTTGGAGCTGACAATGCGCCCGTGGACGCGGCTGGGCAGGCTTGCCGACTCCAGGGTGATGGCGCGGGCGGCGCCCCATTCGATCTGGGCCTTGATCCGGGTGCTGCCGGACTCGCGGATGATCCAGTCGATGATTTCCTCACGACGCTCATCGAAGATGCGCACGGCCTGGAGCATCACCTGGCTGCGCGCGGCGGGGGACTGTGCGGCCCAGTCAGGCTGGACCTGACGGGCGCTGCGGTACGCCGCGTCGAGGTCGTCGCGGTTGGCCATGGGAATCTGCAGCAGGGTCTGCTGGTTGAACGGGTCGACTACCGTCAGCGCGCGCTCGGCGCTGCCAGCACGCCAGTGTCCGGCCAGCGGCTGCAGGTGAAGGTTCTGGTAGGCAGGGCGGGTAGGGGTCATCGGTTTCTCTCTTATTGTGTCGAAAAGGTTTCGATGAACAGCCCATAGCTACTATCGTGCCATGTCGTTTTAATGGTTAAAAATATATATAAAACAAATAGTTATATTGTTTTTGTATGAGGGCTTGGAAAGCGCTGACAGCAGCAGGTGCGAAAATTTATGCAGAGAAGTCGCCGAATGCAGAAAGCTCGACGCAGGTGCCGCCAAGGAAAAAATCCGGGCGGTAATCGGTCATTTGCGCGCCTGGACGTTACCCTTGGCCTGTTGGCTGATTGACCGGGCCGAGGTGGGGGGCATACTGCAAGCCTTACCTTCTGCCTTTGGTATTGCCTATGACTACTACAACACCTGGCAAGCCTGGCCGTACCGTCGATGAAGCGTTTTTCCGACAGGTACTGGGCCGCCACAAAAGCCTGATCGTCGACCGCACCAACCAGTTCGGCGCCACTGGCCTGCCTTCGGCCGAACAGCTGGCGCAGTCCGTGGCGTTCGCGCCGCAGGACGGCAGTATCTGGCTGTGTGGCCAGCGCATGATGCTGCTGCAAGGCTCGGCCTTCGGCGCCATTCGCCGTGAACTGATCGAGGCCCTGGGCCTGGACAAGGCTCGCGGTCTGCTCACCCGCATTGGCTGGCAGGCGGGCGCGCGCGATGCCGCCCAGGTCAGCGAGCAGTGGCCCGAGGGCGATCACGCCAGCCTCTACAGTGCCGGCCCGCGCCTGCACATGCTCGAAGGCATGGTCAATGTCGAAGTCGTGCGCTTTGAGATCGATTCGGGCATCGGCCACTTTTATTCCGAGTTTCTCTGGCACAACTCCCTGGAGGTCGATGAGCACATCGCCGCCTACGGCCTGGGCGGGGAGCCAGCGTGCTGGATGGAGATCGGCTATGCCAGCGGCTACGCCTCGTCACTGCTCGGGCGCCTGGTGGTGTTTCGCGAGCTGCAGTGCCGGGCCATGGGCCATCCGGCATGCCGCATCGTCGGCAAACCGGCAGAGCAGTGGGAAGACATCGATGTCGACCTGGCCTACCTGGACCCTGGCGACTTTCTCAGCCGCAGCACTTATACCTCGGCAGTCGACACCCGTGTCGCCGAGCTCGACGTGCCAGCCGACGGCAAGCAACTGGTGGGTATCTCCGCCAGCTTCGTCGCCGCCAGCCAGTTGTTGCAGCGCGTGGCGCCGACCCAGGCCACGGTGCTGTTGACCGGTGAGTCCGGGGTGGGCAAGGAACTGTTCGCCCATACCTTGCACCAGGCCAGCCGGCGTCAGCACACACCGATGGTGGCGCTGAATTGCGCAACCCTGCCGGAAAACCTGGTCGAGGCCGAACTCTTCGGTGTCGAACGCGGCGCCTTCACCGGTGCCGAGCGTTCGCGGCCCGGGCGTTTCGAAAGGGCCAATGGCGGTACGCTGTTCCTCGATGAGATCGGCACCTTGAGCCTGCATGCCCAGAGCAAGATTTTGCGCGCGCTGCAGGAGGGCGAGATCGAGCGAGTTGGCGGCACGTCGTCGATCCAGGTCGATGTGCGGGTGATTGCCGCGACCAATCTCGACCTGCGCAAGGAGGTCGAAGCGGGGCGTTTTCGTGAGGACCTGTTCTATCGCTTGAACGTCTTCCCCATTCACTTGCCCCCGCTGCGCGAGCGGCGCGAAGACATTCCGTTGCTGATGAGCTATTTCCTGCGGCGCTTCAGCCAACGCCACGGCCGGCAGTTGGCGGGCTTCAGCATGCGTCTGGTCAATGCGCTGTTGACCTATCGTTTCCCCGGCAATATTCGCGAGCTGCAGAACCTGGTGGAGCGCGGGGTGATTGCCGCCAGCGATGGTGAGGTAATTGATGTGGTGCACCTGGCCGAGGCCGGCGCGCCGTTGATTGACTCGGCCATCAGCCTGACCGCCGAGGGGCGCCTGGCCCTGGATAGCGCTGCACCTCGGGCCACCGTCAGGGACACTGAAACAGAGCAAGGCCAGAGCGCAACTGAAGCCCCGGAACTCGCCAGCCTGCAGGCCTTCTTCGCCGGCCAGGAGCGGGTGCTGGGCACCTCGCTGGAGGAAATCGAGCGACGCCTGGTGCGTCTGGCGCTGGACCGCTCGGGCGGCAACGTGACAGCGGCGGCACAGATGCTCGGTATGAGCCGGGCCCAGGTCAGCTACCGGCTCAAGGGCAGCTGACCCGGATGGCTGAGGGTTAAAGCGGCGTGGTGAACTTGAACCAGTAAGTCTGGCCCTCGGCGCGGTTGCGTACGCCGGATTCGTCCTGCCATTTGGCGCTGAACATCCAGCCTTGCTTGCTGCTGTATTGCACGGCGGGGCCGATCGAGAACGAGCGCCCGCGGTTGCCGTCACTGGCCTCGACCAGGGCGGCGGCTGCGCAATCGCCGGCGCTGCACTTGTCGTCGCTGACCTGCTGGTAGGCATGCCCGCCAACCCCCAGTACCCAACCGTTGCCCAGGCCCCAGCCGAGGGTGTAATCGGCGTGCAGCTCGCGGCCCGACTGATAGTCGGTGGCCTTGTTCTCGAAGTTGTAGTCGTACATCAGGCGCACATCGGCATTCAGTCCGGCGGGGTCGAGGTAGGTCATCGCCAGCACGCCTTGCACCGTGTAGTAGTGGTTGCCGAGGTTGATCAGATCATCCTTGTCGTACTCGCTGGCCGTGGGCAGGACGAAGTCGACGCCGGTGGCGATGTGCAGCTTGTCACTGGGGTGAAAGCCGATCACCGGCCCCAGATGGGCGTCACCGATGCCGCGCTTGTGATCGTGCGGGCCGCCCTTGACGTTCAGGCGCATGTCATTGAGCGGCAGCAGGGCGTGAAAGCCCAGGTCGCCGCCAAACACTTTCTGTTCCGTAACCCAGACGAAACGCGGTACCAGCGTGGTAACACGCAGGTCGATATCGGCGGCCTTGTCACCGCTATTGTCGCGCAGGCTGTCGGCCAGGTAATTGCCAACGAACAGCTGACCGTAGGTGCCCGGTGGCGGCAGGATACCCATGCCATAGAGCTCGATGCCCATGGGCCAGGAGGAGATGCCGCCTTCGGTGGCCTGGGCCTGCCAGGTGGAGGTGGCCAGCAGCAGGCTGGCGGCGAGGTGCAGCGGGGCGCGTTTGAACATGAGAGGGTCAACCTTATTGTTATGGGTACGGCGCCGTGCAGCGCCTGCACGGGCCCTCTCAAGTTCTGTGCCAGATTTATATTCTTTATATATCAATCGCTTACTGAATTTGTCCGGCTGTGTATGTGCTGTGTTGTTAGTGTTTGTTAAGAAATTTCAGCAGGTTGTAGAAAAGTCGGGAGCGCTTTGGCCCCTCCTCGGTGGGAGCGGGCTTGCCCCGCGAAGCGATGTGGCTGACAGATCGCAATCGCGGGGCAAGCCCGCTCCCACAGCAATCACGACACCCCGGCCTGGCGAAACGCATTCGGCGTCTGCCCGCAGAGACGACGGAAAAAGCGCGAAAAGTAGGTCGGGTCACTGAAGCCCAGACTGTCCGACAGCTGGCTGATGCTCATGTTGGTGTAGATCAGGTTGCGCCGGGCTTCGAGCAGCAAGCGCTGGTGAATGATCTGCAGTGCGGTCTGCCCGGCAAGTTCACGGCAGAGATTGTTCAGGTGCACGCTGGAGACACCCAGGCGATGCGCGAACAACTCGACCGACAGGTGTTCGCGGTAGTGCTGTTCGACCAGCTTGATAAAGCGCGCAAGCAATTGCTGATTACGCTCGTCACGGTTGCTCGACAGGGTGTTCTGCTGGCTGCGGCGGCTGATCCAGACCATCAGTGAAGTAACCAGCGAATGCAGCAGCAGCTCGCGTGCCGGGGCGCTGCCTTCGTATTCCTGGTGCAACACCCTGATCAGGGTGTGCAAGGCGCGGCGGTCTGCGCCCAGCCGATAACAGCCCGTCGAGGCCAGCACCGTGAGCGGTGCACCTAGCTGCGCTTCCAGTTGCGCCACCAGTGGTGCGCCGAGGGTCAGCACGTAGCCATCGATGTCTTCGGAAAACTGAAAGCCGTGGACGGTCATCGGCGGGATCACCTGTATCGCCGCTTCGCGCACTGTGTTGCGCCGCCCTTCAAGCTCGATCACGGCCTGGCCGCGACGCACATACAACAGCTGAAACAGGTCGGCATGGCGATGCGCTTTGATCTCCCAGTGGTGCAGGCTGCTGCGTTTGGGGATCGATTCACAGTGCAGCAGGTCGGGCGTCGGCCAGGCCTGGCTTTCGCCATACAGCTTGAACACGGGGATTCTGGGGAGGCTGGATCTTGTCATTGTGGGCCTGTCCGATAATCGAACTGTATTTGTAAAAGTGCAATTCGCAGGAGGAATATCACCTTTTTATCCGATTTTTGTCAGCAAAAATGCAGGGGCACACAACAACAATAGCTGCCAGGCGCTCGCGTCCCCAAGCCTGGAGCCCCAAAGCGAGACAAGAATAATGAGAACTCAGGTAGCCATTATCGGTGCCGGCCCCTCGGGCCTTCTGCTGGGCCAGCTGCTGCACAAGGCTGGCATCGACACGGTGATCGTCGAACGTCAGACCCCGGAGTATGTACTCGGGCGCATCCGTGCCGGTGTGCTCGAGCAAGGCACCGTCGATCTGCTGCGTGAAGCCGGTGTGTCCGAGCGCATGGACGCTGAAGGCCTGGTGCACGATGGCGTCGAACTGTTGGTGGGCGGCAAACGCATTCGCGTCGACCTCAAGAAGCTGACCGGCGGCAAGACGGTGATGGTCTACGGCCAGACCGAAGTCACCCGCGACCTGATGCAGGCTCGTGCAGTCAGCGGCGCGCCGATCATCTATGCGGCCGACAATGTGCAACCGCACGAGATGAAAGGCGAGCAACCCTACGTCACCTACGAGAAAGACGGCCAGACCCATCGCATCGATTGCGATTACATCGCCGGTTGCGACGGCTTCCACGGGGTGGCGCGCAAGAGCATTCCCGAAGCCGTGCTGACCCACTATGAGCGCGTCTATCCTTTCGGCTGGCTGGGACTGCTGTCCGACACTCCGCCGGTCAACCATGAACTGATCTATGCCCATCACGACCGTGGCTTTGTGCTGTGCAGCCAGCGCTCGTTGACCCGCAGCCGTTATTACCTGCAAGTGCCGCTGACCGATCACGTAGACGACTGGTCGGACGAGCGCTTCTGGAACGAGCTCAAGGCGCGCTTGCCCGAGGAGGTTGGTGAACGCCTGGTCACCGGCCCCGCGCTGGAAAAAAGCATCGCGCCGCTGCGCAGCTATGTGGTCGAACCGATGCAGTACGGCAAGCTGTTCCTGGTCGGTGACGCCGCCCACATCGTCCCGCCTACCGGCGCCAAAGGCCTGAACCTGGCGGCTTCGGATGTCTGCTATCTGTATCGGATCCTGGTCAAGGTCTATCGCGAGGGCCGTACCGACCTGCTTGATAGCTACTCGGAACTGGCCTTGCGCCGGGTCTGGAAAGGCGAGCGCTTCAGCTGGTTCATGACCAACCTGCTGCACGATTTCGGCGAGCACAAGGACGCCTGGGATCAGAAGATGCAGCAGGCTGACCGTGAGTACTTCTTCAACTCGCACGCCGGTCTGGTCAACATCGCCGAGAACTACGTGGGCCTGCCGTTCGAAGACATCGAATAAGCGAAGGAGGGTGGAGCATGGGTGTGTTCGACTGGAAACACTGGGGAGTACTGCTGGTTGTGGTGGTACTGGTGTTCGGCAGCAAGCGGCTCAAGACCCTGGGCAGTGATCTGGGGGAGTCGATCAAGGGCTTTCGTCGTTCGGTGAATATTGACGAAGAGCCAACGCCTCCCGCCAAGATCGATAAGGTTTGAAGCGCATCGCGGGGCTAGCCCCGCGATGCTGCCTCCAGAATCTTCACCATCGCCGTATAGCCACGCTTGCGTGCATGCGCCAACGGCGTCACCCCATCTTTGTCGGCAATGTTCACATCGGCCCCGGCCTTGACCAGCATCTCGACAATCTCCACATGACGCGGTCCGCCGTCGCTGAGCACGATGGCTTCCATCAAGGCCGTCCAGTGCAGGCGATTGAGGTGATTCACGTCGACACCGGCGTCAATCAGGGTGCGCACGTTGTCGACATGACCACGCTCGGCCGCCGGGATCAGCGCCGTACCGCCATAGCGGTTGGTGCTCTTGAGGTCGGCGCCGTGGGCCAGGGTCAGGCGCAGGATCTGGTTGAAACCACGCGCACCGGCATACAGGTAAGGGCTGTCGTCGATGTTGTCCTTGGCATTGACGTCGGCCCCGGCCTCGATCAGCACCCGTGCCGCTTCGACCTGGTTGCGATGGGTCGCCAGCAACAGCGGCGTGCGCCCCAGCTTGTCGCGGGCTTCGCGGTTGGCGCCTTGTTCAAGCAGGCTGCGTACGCGCGCGGCGTCGCCGTTGTCAGCGGCTTCGCGCAGCTGGCTTTCCAGCACGCCGCCTTCGGCGCTGGCGGTGATCGAGGTCATCATGGCCAATAGGAATGCGAAAAAAACGTTGAGGTGTTCCAGGCGCATCCGCTGGTCTCCGTGGGTTGTCCCGTGAATGGGGGCATGATAGAAATCGTGCTCGCCATTTAGAAGTTAAATATTTACATGGACATCAGTGTAAAACCGAATAGGTCGTTGTTCGATCTGGACCTGCTTCGGGCCATTGTCGTGGTGGCCGACTGCGGAAGTTTCACCACCGCGGCTGCGCGCCTGCACTCCACCCAGTCGACCGTCAGCCAGAAAGTACGGCGCCTGGAAGACATGGTCGGCCACCGCCTGCTGGTGCGTGGCAATCGCGATGTATTGCCCACCGATGCCGGCCAGACATTGCTCGGTTACGCCCGTCACATGCTGGCCCTCAATGACCAGATGCTCGAAGCCCTGGCCGGCGCCACCGTAGGCGTGACCGTGCGCCTGGGGGTGCCGGAGGATTTTGTCGGTGGGCGCACCACCAACGCCTTGTCGGCGTTCAATCGCAAATACCAGCAGGTCAAGCTGGAGGTCACCAGCGGCCTGTGCCGTGACCTGAGCCAGAGCTACGACAACGGTGAACTCGACCTGGTATTGCTCAAGCAGCGACGCAACAGCCGCGAAGGGGTGGCCTGCTGGCCGGAAGAGTTGCAGTGGATCGACAGCGCCAGCACGCCCTCGATCGACCTCGACCCGATTCCACTGGTGACCTTTCCGCCGCGGGGGCTGTACCGCGACGACATGATCAACGCCATCGAAAGCATGGGCCGGCGCTGGCGCATCAGCTTCACCAGCTCGAGCCTCAGTGGTATCCAGGCCGCGGTGGCCGATGGCATGGGCATCAGCCTGCTGCCGCCGCGCGCGGCGACCCGCGAGCATGCGGTGCTGGGTGAGCAGAACGGCCTGCCGGTGATCGACAGCTACGAAATCGTCATCGTCCATCGACCGACCGCCGATCCGATGGTCAAGGAGTTGGCGGGGGTGTTGGCGAGTCTGCTGGAAGCCCATGAGGTGTAGTCATTCTTCGGGTGTTTCCTGCTCGGGGCGCAGGCCTTGACGCTCCGCCACCGCCCGCAAGGTGCGCAGTGAAACCATGGGCGCATCGATGACGAATTCGTTGGCCAGCCACGAGGGAATGTCCCCGGCCGGCTCGGCCTCCAGTTGATAGGTCACTTCGGTGAGCTGCTCACCTTTGGGGATCAGGGTCCACAGGCCCTTGAGCTGGCGGACGCGGATCAGTCCCGGTTGCCGTTCTACCTTGCCGGCTACGGCGCTGAGGTGGCGGATCAGCCCACCATCGTCGCTGTGCTCGGTCTGCACCTTGATCACGATGTCGCGCGGGCTGGCCGGCCAGGGCAGTTCGGTGGTCAGGTACACCCAGGTGCTGTCGCCTTCGATGTCCAGCAGGCGCATGCTGGCGCAGCCGTATAACCATTTGCACGCCACCCGCAGGTTCTCTTGCAGGTCACTCAGGGTGCGCACATCGGCCTTGATCAGGGTCACGCCGCGAAAGCGCTGGTACTTCGAACCGGCCACATCATCCAGATACACCTGAATGCCGTCTTCGTCCTTGGCCAGCTGCCAGTTATCTGCCGCCTGGACTAGGCTGCACAGCAACAGGGCCAGGATTGCGCCGCAGAGGGATCTGGAGTTCATGGGCGCAGGCTCCAAGGCGGGCGGGCGTCAGGTCTCTCCAGCATAGGCCAGCGTCACGGCAACGAAAAAGCCCGCCAGTAACGGCGGGCTTCTTGTGCATCGAGCCTGGGCTTAGCGCTGAGGGTTCAGCACCAGGTTCATATGACGGTTTACATCTTTGTACAGCAGGTAGCGGAACGGACCTGGGCCGCCGGAGTAGCAGGCTTGTGGGCAGAAGGCGCGCAGCCACATGAAGTCACCGGCCTCGACCTCGACCCAGTCCTGGTTCAGGCGGTACACCGCTTTACCTTCCAGCACGTACAGGCCGTGTTCCATGACGTGGGTTTCAGCGAACGGAATGACGCCGCCCGGCTGGAAGGTCACGATGTTGACGTGCATGTCGTGGCGCATGTCGGCCATGTCGACGAAGCGCGTGGTAACCCAGGCGCCGTCGGTGCCCGGCATCGGGATCGGCGCGATGTCCTTCTCGTTGGTGACGAAGGCTTCCGGCAGCGCCAGACCTTCAACCACCTGGTAGTGCTTGCGGATCCAGTGGAAGGTGACGTTCTTGCCGCTGGTGTTGCGCAGGCTCCAGTCGGCCGCCGGCGGAATGAAGGCGTAGCCGCCTTCTTTCAGGGTGTAAGGCTTGCCCTGCAGGGTGATGTCGACTTCGCCTTCGACGACGAACAGCACCGCTTCGGCGTTCTTGTCCAGCTCAGGGCGCTCGCTGCCGCCTTCTGGCGCCAGCTCCACGATGTATTGCGAGAAGGTTTCCGAGAAACCGGTCAGCGGACGGGCGATGACCCACATGCGCATCTTGTCCCAGAACGGCAGGTGGCTGGTGACGATGTCACGCATCACGCCCTTGGGGATCACGGCATAGGCTTCGGTAAACATGGCACGGTCTGTCAGCAGCTCGGTTTGAGCCGGGTGCCCACCGTGAGGGGCGTAGTAAGAAGATTTCGACATGGACAGTCTCGACTTGTTGTTGTGTCCCCGTGCCTGGCAGCGCCGGCCGGCGCTGCGTGGGGATGCATTGACACGATATAGACAAGGTCGTGCTATCCACAAATTAAATGTTGAAATACCCGGTATTTGATTAGTGAATGCCGATCGGGCTTATCCGCGAGTCGGCATTACCGGTCAGTCAGCTCAGGGCAGCACCGAGACCGGGTACACCGCATCGGCCACCCGCAGGGCTTTGGGAATCAGGCCCAGGCCCTGGAAAGTGTCGGCCAGTTTCTGTTGTTCGGCGGTGATTTTGCTGTCGATCGGCACGGCATTGTAGTTGCGCCGTTCACTGGCCACCTGCAGTACGTCGGCGCCGATGCCCAGTTGCGGGGCGAGCAGGGCGGCGACTTCATCGGGTTTGTGGTTGGCCCAGTCGCTGACCTTGGCCAGTTCGCTGAAGAAGGTCTTGAGCAGGGCGCGGTTGTTGTCGGCAAAGGCGGCAGACGACAAATAGAAGGTGCGGTTGTTGGACAGTCCGCTGCCGTCACGCAGGTTTTTCAGCCCCGGTTGTTTTTCTGCGGCGGCCAGGAACGGGTCCCACAGGGTCACGGCCTGGACACTGCCCGACTGCAGCGCCGCCACCGCGTCGGCGGCGTTGTTGACGTAGGCCGGGGTGATGTCCTTGTAGCTCAGGCCGGCATCCTGCAGGGCCACGGCCAGCAGGTACTGGGCGTTCCAGCCGCGGCCGGTGGCCACGCGCTGACCCTTGAGGGCCTGGACGTTGGCAATCTTGTCCTGCTCACGGACCACCAGGCCGATGCCGCGTGGGTAAGGTTGCTCGGCGGCCAGGTACACCACCGGCTTGCCCGCCGCCTGGGCGAACACCGACGGCGCATCGGCAGCGTGGCCCAGGTCGATGGCGCCGGTGCTCAATGCCTCCAGCAGTTGCGGGCCGGCGGCAAACTCGTACCAGCTGACGCTCACGCCTTGTGGCGCCAGGGCTTTTTCCAGGGCGCCGCTGCCTTTGAGAATGTTGATGCTGTTGAATTTCTGGTAGCCGATGCGCAGGGTTTTGCTGGGCTCGGCCACGGCGCTTTGGCCGGGTAACAGCAGTGCGGCGAAGGCGGCAATCAAGCCGCCAGTGAGTAAGCGGCGCAGGGGCGAGTGGGGCTGTTGCGGCATGGGCGGACTCCAGAGACTCAAGGACGGTTGGTGTCCAAAAATATAAGCAGCCCGGTTAAGTGCTTCAATTTGTTTATTCTGTTTAGTTAGATTGTTTTGTTATTTTTATATCCTTTTGTTTTATTTGTTTCAGGGTTTTCTCATGCATGGACTGGCTCGGCGGCAACGGCCTACCATGCACGCTGCATTCTCTTACAAGCCATTGAGGTCACTTGTGAAATACGCCATAGCACTACTGTTGAGCCTGTCCCCGCTGCTGGCCCAGGCGGTCGAAGTCGGCGAGCGCCTGGCGCCCTGGACCCTGCTTGACCAGTACGACCAGGCCTACAGCCTCAACGACCAGACCCGCACCTTGCTGGTGGCGCGCAACATGGATGGCGCCAAGCTGGTCAAGGCGGCCCTGGCCGACCGTCCCAAGGGCTACCTGGAAGCCCGCCAGACCGTGTTCGTCGCGGACATCCAGCGCATGCCGGCGCTGATTTCCAGGCTCTTTGCCATCCCGGCCATGCGCGACTACAGCTACCGGGTGCTGCTGGACCGTGAGGGCAGCGTGGCTACGCGCTATGCCGGTGCCGAAGACAAGGTGCTGTGGTTGCAACTGGACAAGGGGCAGGTGGTCAGTCAGCGGGAGTTCGCCACGGCCGAAGAGTTACGTCAGGCGCTAGAGCAGAATTGACTTCATCGCGGGGCAATCGGCACATGCAAGGTCGATTTCACCCGCTCCAGCACGACAATGGTGCGAAACCACTTCACATTCGGGTTGTCATGAAACAGCCGTTGAGCGAGTGCCTGAAACTCGCTCATGCTCGCCACCGTCAGCACCAGCATGAAGTCAGCATCGCCGGTGACGTAGTAGCACTGCTGGATCTCGGGCCCGGAGAAGGCCTGTTTCATCAGCTCAAGGTCTGCCGACTGGGTGCGGTCGGCATGCACCTCGACCATCAAGGTAATTACCTGACCGACTTTTTCCGGATCGACCACTGCCGCGTTGGCCTGGATAAAGCCGGCTGTCTTCAGCCGCTGGATGCGCCGCTGCACGGAGGCTGACGACAGGTGTACCCGCTCGGCCAGTTCCCGCAGCGGCAGGCTGTTGTCCTGCTGCAGGATGTTGAGCAGGGCAAGGTCGAAATCATCCAGTGCAGGTTTCATGTGCAAAAATTTCTCATCTTCAGGGTGAAAAACGAGGGCACTTATCGGGCGCTACGCAATAAATTATCACCAACCGAACCGCTACGTGAAGGATGCCGCCATGCACTCGCCCGCTATCCCCAATGCCGCCCTGGGCGTGCTGCTCAACGTACTGGCGTCGGTGCTGTTTGCCGTGATGTATGCCTATACCCATTTGCTCGAACCCTTGGCCGGCGACGAAATCTACGGCTGGCGAATTCTCCTGACTGTGCCCTGCCTGACCCTGATGGTGTTCGCCAGCGGCCACTGGCACGAAGTGCGCCGGCTTGTTCGGCGGGTGTTTGAAGAGCGCTGGTTCTGGGCGGTGCGTCTGTTATCGGCGGCGTTGCTCGGGGTGCAGTTGTGGTTGTTCATGTGGGCGCCGATCAATGGCTACGGCCTGGATGTTTCGCTTGGCTACTTCCTCATGCCACTGACCATGGTGATCGTCGGCCGTCTGGCCTTCAACGACAACATCAGTCGCCTGCAACTGCTGGCCTGTGCGCTTGCGGCGCTGGGCATCATCAACCAGATCGCCATTGCCAAGGCCATCACCTGGCCGGTGCTGGCGGTGGGGTTGGGGTATCCGCTGTACTTCTGGCTGCGCCGGGTCAGCGACAGCAACAACATGGGCGGCCTGTGGTTCGACATGAGCCTGAGCCTGCCGGTCAGCCTGTTTTTCGTGCTCAAGGGCGGCGTAGTGCTGAGCGTTGCCGCCAGTGGCTCAAACTTGCCGTGGCTGGTCGCCGGGCTGGGGGCGATCAGTGCATCTGCGCTGGCCTTGCAAGCGCTGTCAGGGCCACGCTTGAACCTGACCCTGTTCGGCCTGCTGATCTATGTCGAACCAATTCTGCTGGTGCTGGCCGCGATCCTCCTGGGGGAAAGCATCGCCGCGGCGCAATGGCCCACCTACATCGCCATCTGGCTGGCGGTGCTGGTGCTGGTGGTGGAGGGCGGCTTGAGCCTGAACAGCAGTCGCCGTGGTTACTCGCCCAGCCGCTGTTCACGCGAAGGCGGGTAGCCGAAGTAGGCGCTGTAGCACTTGCTGAAATGCGACACCGAGACAAAGCCACAGGCTATCGCCACATCCATCAACGGCAGATCGGAATACTGCAGCAGGCGCCGACTTTTGGTGATGCGCAGTTCCATGTAGTAGCGGCTGGGCGAGGTGCCCAGTTGCGCCTGGAACAGCCGGTCGATCTGGCGGCGCGAGCGACCGCTGTAGGTGGCCAGCTGATCCAGGCTCAGGGTTTCTTCCAGGTTGTTTTCCATCAGTTCGACGATGGTCCGCAGCGGTGCGCTCATGGATTTTTTCGAACTGCTGTCGACCCGCCGAAAGCGTGCCCCGGAGAACGCCAGAATCTCCTCGACCCCGGCCGCCAGTGCTTCACCCTGTTGCAGCTTGAGCAGCGCCAGCATCATCTCCAGCGCGCCGTTGGGGCTGGCGGCGGTCAAGCGGTCGCGGTCGAGGACAAAACTGGCCGGGGTAATCGTGCTTTGCGTGAGCTCGGCCAGGCTCGCTCGCTGTTCGGGGTGGATGGTGCAGTTGTAGCCTGTCAGTACCCCGGCACGCCCGAGAAAGTAGGCACCGTTCCACAGCCCGCCCAAAGCCAGACCATGGCTTGCCGCCTCGCTCAGCAGACGGTCCAGCTGCGGGTATTTGAGCGGTGTGCGCAAGCCGCCACAGACTACCAGCATGTCCAGGTTATCCAGGGTGTTGCGCTCAAGGCCTGTGGCATAGATCTCCAGCCCCAGGTCGCTGATCACCCGTTCGGCCCCCAGTGACAGCGGTGTGCTGACAAACAGTTCGTTTTGCAACAGGTTGGCGGTGACCAGCACATCCATGGCCACGGTGAAACTGGCCATGGAGAAATTCTCCAGCAGCAGGAAGCCGACGCGGTAGGCGGGCGAAGAGGGCCCCTGCGGGTGCTTGAGGTTCAGCATGTTTGTTGTACTGGATTTCTGGCTGAAGTGGCGAGGGGTGGGCAATTTCGGCTCCGCGCAGGCATAGAGGGGTAAAGCATGCGCTGCTGATCATGCCTGACAACCAGGGGGATGCGAATACACCGCAGGCTCATCTTTGCGCGCCAGAGCCTCTTGGGGTAACCGGCTGGCGTCTGGTCGTTGTAGGATCCATGAATCATTGCGGCAAGGCTTGATGCAAAAATGCCGGAATCCGACGCCTGACCCCTACAGCAGAGTCGCGACATGCCCTCATCCCATCTTGACCCGCTGCGCCGGGTGATCGAACAGCTTCAGGTCGCAGCAGCGCCTGAACCGTGGCAGTTGAAGACGCGATTGACCATTGCCGGTCTGCTGGAAATCGGCTTTGACCGTGACAGCGAACTGCTGCTGGTCGCCTCCAGCTCCGGGCGCAGTGTGATCGATTGCCAGACCGGCGAGAAAGTCGCCCGCGACCGCACCGACAACCTCGGCAGCGACCGCCACCTGGAAACCCGCGGCATCGGCCCGTTGCACGAGCGGGTGATCCGCATGGCCGGTATCAATGGCGGCGGTCTGCCGCTGGCCACCGCCGATGGCTGGATGGTCGAGGACATCGTTCTGGCCTGGCCCGAGCAGCACCTGCTGCTGGTTGAACCGGGGTCGTGGCTGCACGGCGCGCGCTACAACCGGCCAGCGCTGTTCCACAAGCTGGGGGTCGAACTGGAGGTGAGGGCGTTCGGGTTTTCCTACACCGGCTTGAGCCTGGTGATTGCCACCGCGGGAGAGATAGTGGTCTACGGGCGCTGCGGCAAGTCCTTGTCGGCCTGATCCTGCCTGCCGTTTACACACCCCTCATCGTTTTTAATTGCGAAATTTCCCACTTAGTGGGAATCCTGTTTCACCCTTTGGGAAAAGCCTGTGCACCATGTTCGCAAGGAGCACATATGAACTACAACACGCCCACCGATCGCCTGCTGCAGATCCTCGTTGCCCTTGGCCAGGCCGATGAGGCGCTGTCGGCCAAGGAACTGAGCCTGCAACTGGCACAGCCCCTGAGCAGCACCTATCGGCACCTGAAAACCCTGCTGCGCTGGGGCCTGGCGGAAGACAACGGCCATGGCCGCTACCTGCCGGGGCCGGCCTGCCTGCAGCTGGCGAACAAGTTCGACCGTGAAGCGTTGCTGGTATCGCAAGCCCTGCCTGAGCTCAAGCGCCTGGCCGAGTTGAGCCGGGAAAGCGTTGCGCTGATGGTGCCGAGTAATGGCCAGGCGATTTGCATCGAGCTGATCGACAGCCCGCAGCCGCTGCGTTGCTGCTATCAGAAAGGCCTGGCCCAGCCGCTGCTGGTGGGGGCTTCGGCGCGGGTGTTGCTGGCGCATATGGCGCCGGAACGCAGCGAGGCGATCCTCCACGAACAGGGCGTCGATGCTGACGGCATCGCGGTCTATCTGCAGAGCTTCATTGCAATTCGCGACCAGGGCTATGCCGTCAGCCTTGGCGAAATCGACGACGGTATCTGGGGCGTCAGCGCCCCGGTGCTCGACAGCCGCAACCGTTTGCACGGTGCAATCAGCCTGATGGCCCCGGCCATTCGTGCCCAGCAAAACAGCGAACGCCTGACCCGCTGGACCCGCGAGGTCGCCCTGCGTGTAGGCGCGCGGCTGGACTGAATCAACCTGGAGTACCCCGCATGACCGCACATCTCGCCATGCCCGTGTGGCAAGGCCGTATTGACGCTGACGAAGGCTCGTCGGCACTGCGCTGGCACCAGTGGGTGCAGCCCTGCAGCAGCGCGCAAGCGCCCGGCAGCGCCCTGGTGGGCCTGGCGTGCGACGAAGGTGTCAGCCGCAACCAGGGCCGCAGCGGCGCCCGCCAGGGGCCAGAGGCCTTGCGCAAAGCCCTGGCCAACCTGGCCTGGCGTGGCCAGCGGGCACTGTACGACAGCGGCGACATCGCCTGTGTCGGCTCTGACCTTGAGGGCGCGCAGCAGGCCTACGCCGAGCGTGTCAGCCAACTGCTCGATCAGGGCCATCTGCCTCTGGGGCTGGGCGGCGGCCACGAGATTGCCTACGCCAGCTTTCTGGGCCTGGCCGAACACCTGCGCCAGCGCGAGGCGCGCCCGCGTATCGGCATCCTCAACTTCGACGCCCACTTCGACCTGCGCCACGCCGCGCAAAGCAGCTCCGGCACGCCGTTCCGGCAGATCGCCGAGTACTGCCAGCAGGCCGGCCTGGACTTTGACTACTGCTGCCTGGGCGTGAGTGAGTTGAACAACACCCAGGCGCTGTTCGATCAGGCCCGGCGCCTGAACGTGCGCTATCGCCTCGACCGGCAGATGCAGCCGTGGAATGTCCCGGCCATCGAAGCCTTTGTCGATGAGTTCTTGAGCGGCATCGATCACTTGTACATGACTGTCTGCCTGGACGTGCTGCCTGCCAGCCAGGCGCCCGGCGTGAGTGCGCCGTCGGCCCATGGCGTCGACCTGATGGTGGTCGAGCACCTGGTCCGCCGGGCCAAGGCCAGCGGCAAGCTGCGCATGGCCGACGTTGCCGAACTCAATCCGGGCCTCGATCAGGACCAGCGCACTGCACGCATCGGCGCGCGGCTGCTGGCCAGCCTGGCCGACTAAGCCTTTCTCCCCATTAATCCAAGTATAAAAACAAGAGTATTCACCCATGCTGACCCTGCAACTCGATGCATTGACCACCGTCGCCCTGGCCCTTGTGCTGCTGGCGCTGGGGGCGCAACTGAAAAAGCACAGCTATTGGCTGCGCCAACTCTGTGTACCGGCCCCGGTGATCGGCGGCTTCGGCTTTGCCCTGGTGGTGTGGCTGCTGCGTAACCAGCAATGGCTGGACATCAAGCTCGACACCGCGATGCAAACCCCGCTGATGGTGGCGTTTTTCACCACCGTCGGCCTGGGCGGCAGCCTTGGCCTGCTGCGCCAGGGCGGCAAAATCCTCTTCGTCTACCTCGGCGCCTGCTGGGGCCTGGCCTTGCTGCAGAACGTAGTGGGTGTCGGTATGGCCGAACTGCTCGGCATCGATCCGTTGCTGGGGATCATGGCCGGTGCGGTGTCGCTGGAAGGCGGTTTTGGAGCCGCGGCGGCCTTCGGACCGATTGCCGAGAGCCTCGGTACCAGTGGTGCGACTACCGCAGCGCTGGCCTCGGCGACTTTCGGTATGGTCGCTGGCGGCTTGCTCGGCAGCCCGGTGGCGCGCTTCCTGATCGACCGTAAAAAGCTGGCGGTCAAGGCCGATCAGGTCGACACCCTGCAGGCCCTGGAAAAAGCCAACGAAGCCCCGAGCGCGCCCCTGGATGCCGCCGTGCTGCTGCGTCTGTTGACCTGCATGCTGGTGATCATGGTGCTCGGCTTCTGGATCGGCGATGCCTTGAAGGAGCACCTGGGCATCGTCCTGCCGGTGTATGTCGGTGCGATGTTCGTTGCCATCATCCTGCGTAACCTCAACGACCGTGCACGTGTCATCGAGATACCGGACAACGCGGTCAGTACGGTGGGCGACATCAGCCTGGGCATGTTCCTGACCATGGCGATGATGAGCCTGAAGTTCTGGGAGCTGGAACAGCTGGGCCTGCCGTTGCTGGTGATCCTGGTGGTGCAGGTGCTGATCATGGTGTTGCTGTGCGTTTTCGTGCTGTTCCGCCTGTTTGGCGGCAACTATGACGCCGCAGTGCTGTGTGCCGGCTACATGGGCCATGGTCTGGGCGCTACGCCGAATGCGGTGGCCAACATGGGCGCCATCTGTGACCACTACAAGGTGTTCTCCTACAAGGCCTTCATTATCGTGCCGCTGTGTGGCGCGGTATTGATCGACATCGTTGCCTTGCCGTTGATTACCTGGTTCATCAACGCCTTCGCCTGATCGAAAGCCCCACAGGTGGCTGAAATGCCACCTGCAACAGGCCCGAAACACGGCCCACACGACCACTGACTTGGCGAAAATCGCTTTTCTCCCTTTCGAGTTCCGTCAAGGGAGGGCACAATGCGTGTCCTTTTTTTGGCCGGCCTTGCCGGGGGCCTCGAAATGATCAAAACGCCGTATTACCTCATCGACAAAACCAAGCTGCTGCGCAACATGGAGAAGATCGCCTACGTGCGTGAAAACTCCGGCGCCAAGGCCCTGCTGGCACTCAAGTGCTTCGCCACCTGGTCGGTGTTCGACCTGATGCAGCAGTACATGGACGGCACTACCTCGTCGTCGCTCTACGAGCTCAAACTGGGCCGTCAGAAGTTCGCCGGCGAAGCGCACGCCTACAGCGTGGCCTGGGCCGACGACGAGATCGGCGAGATGGTCGAGAACTGCGACAAGATCATCTTCAACTCCATCGGCCAGCTGCAACGCTTTGCCGAACAGACCGAAGGCACTGTGCGTGGCCTGCGCGTCAACCCACAGGTGAGCAGCTCCGACTACCTGCTGGCCGACCCGGCGCGTCCGTTCAGCCGCCTGGGTGAATGGGATCCGGTGAAAGTCGAAGAGGTAATCGAGCAGATCTCCGGCTTCATGTTCCACAACAACTGCGAGAACGACGACTTCGGTCTGTTCGACCAGATGCTCAGCACCATCGAAGAACGCTTCGGCCACCTGCTGCACAAGGTCGAGTGGGTAAGCCTGGGCGGCGGTATCCACTTCACCGGTGAAGACTATGCGCTGGACGCTTTCTGCGCGCGCCTGAAGGCCTTCTCCGAGAAGTACGGCGTGCAGGTCTACCTGGAGCCGGGCGAAGCGGCGATCACCCAGAGCGCCTCGCTGGAAGTGACCGTGCTCGACACCCTGTACAACGGCAAGCACCTGGCCGTGGTCGACAGCTCGATCGAAGCGCACATGCTCGACCTGCTGATCTACCGCCTCAACGCTAAGCTCGCGCCAAGCACCGGCGATCACACCTACATGGTGTGCGGCAAGTCCTGCCTGGCTGGCGACATCTTCGGCGAATACCAATTTGATCGTCCGCTGGCCATCGGCGATCGGCTGTCGTTTGTTGACGCAGCGGGTTACACCATGGTCAAGAAAAACTGGTTCAACGGCCTGAAAATGCCGTCCATCGTAGTGAAACAACTCGACGGTACAGTCGAGGTGGTTCGTGAATTCGGGTTCGAAGACTACTTGTCCAGCCTGTCGTAAGCTGGCAGTAAAGGAGAGAAAGAGAAATTGAAGAAGAACGTTCTTATCATTGGTGCAGGAGGTGTCGCCAAGGTGGTGGCCCACAAGTGCGCGCAGCACAACGACGAACTCGGTCGTATTGCTATCGCGTCGCGCAACATCTCCAAATGCCAGGCCATCATCGACAGCGTCAAGGCCAAGGGCAGCCTCAAACAGCCTGCTGAAATCAAGGCATTTGCACTCAATGCCCTGGATGTCGAAGCGACCAAAGCGCTGATCCGCGAAACCGAATCGCAGATCGTCATCAACGTCGGCTCCGCCTTCCTCAACATGTCGGTGCTGCGTGCCTGCATCGATACCGGCGTGGCCTACCTGGACACCGCCATCCACGAAGAACCGGGCAAAATCTGCGAAACCCCGCCCTGGTATGGCAACTACGAGTGGAAACACCTCGAAGAGTGCCAGCAGAAGAACATTACCGCCATTCTCGGCGTAGGCTTCGACCCGGGTGTGGTCAACGCTTATGCGGCGCTGGCGCAACAACAGTATTTCGACCGCATTGATTCGATCGACATTCTCGACGTCAATGCCGGCTCACATGGCAAGTACTTCGCCACCAACTTCGACCCGGAAATCAACTTCCGCGAGTTCACCGGGCAGGTGTGGAGCTGGCAGAACAGCCAGTGGACCAGCAACACCATGTTCGAAGTCAAGCGTACCGACGACCTGCCAGTGGTAGGTTCGCAAAACCTGTACCTGACCGGCCACGATGAAGTGCACTCGCTGTCGAAGAACCTCGACGTACCGAACGTGCGCTTCTGGATGAGCTTTGGCGAGCACTACATCAACGTGTTCACCGTGCTGAAGAACCTTGGCCTGCTCTCCGAGCAGCCGGTCAAGACCGCTGAAGGCCTGGAAGTGGTGCCGCTGAAAGTGGTCAAGGCCGTACTGCCTGATCCGTCCTCGCTGGCGCCGGGCTACACCGGCAAGACCTGCATCGGTGACCTGGTCAAGGGCACCAAGGATGGCCAGCCACGTGAGATCTTCATCTACAACGTGGCCGACCATGAAGAGGCCTACGCCGAGACCGACAGCCAGGGTATTTCCTACACCGCAGGCGTTCCGCCAGTGGCGGCAGCCTTGCTGGTCGCCCGTGGTGAGTGGGATGTGCAGCGCATGGCCAACGTCGAGGAGCTGCCGGCTGAGCCGTTCCTCAAGGCGCTGGACGTGATGGGCTTGCCGACTCGCATCAAAGACGAGAACGGTGACCGTCCCTGGAGCTGATTGAGTTTTAGCTCACAGGTTGCACCCGAGCGGGATTGGCACAGTGCCAATCCCGTTTTTTTTGGGCTCTTCACGGAATTCCGGGGGGCTATGATCCTTGGGTTGGGTTTTGATTGCTGTGGTTGTGAGCTTATCCATTTTGTGTGGCGATGTTGCCGGCCCCTTCCGCCTTTACGGCGGGTCCCTTTTGTCTTGGCAAAAGGAACCAAAACCGCTGGCTCCTGCATCCGGCCCTACGCTGCGCTCCGGGTTCCTTCGCTACGGCACCTTCCGGGGCCACGCGGCCTACGACTTGCTTCGCCAAGTCTACGGCTCGCGCTCTTCGGCTACGCCGAAGGTGCTACGCACTGGCCCCTACAGGCACCTCCACTCAGCCTCCTGAAGTCGCAGTCCGCAGCGCTCGAACTTACGCGCACGAAGATCAAGAGCGAGAGCGAGTCGAGCTTGCTTTGCAAGCGGGTTTGCCCCGCGTGACTGGCTCCGCCAATATCTAATTTCGAAGATGCGTCAGTGCAGGCGCCGCCCGTAACTTAGCGACTTCAGGAGGCCGAGTGGAGGTGTCTGGAGGGGGCTGGTGCGCAGCACCCTTCGGCCAAAGCCGAAGTTCGCGAGCCGTAGACTTGGCGAAGCAAGTCGTAGGCCGCGATGCCCCTGGAAGGCACCGTAGCGAGGGGACCCGGAGCGCAGCGTAGGGCCGTATGTAGGAGCCAGCGGTTTTGCCTACTTTTTCCAAGAAAAAAGTAGGCCGCCGTAAGGGCGGAAGGGGCCGGCAGCATCGCCACACAAAATGGATAAGCTCACAACCACATCATCCCAACCCAACCCAAGGATCATAGCCCCCGGGATTCCGAGAAGAACCCTTGTTTGCGGGACGCTCAAAGGTGGCGCACGGCCCCCATAGTCACCATAGCGGCCAGCCCCAACAGACAGACGATCGCCACCGCGTAGGCAATCGTGCGCCACGGCTGCCAGCGTGCCAGGAAGCACAGGGTGTGCACCACCCGTGCGGCCGTGAACACGACCATCAGCCCGACGGTCAGCGCAGCGGGAGGATTGAACACCAGGCACAGCGCGCCGAGGACAAAGAACAACGGAATGTTCTCAAGGTCATTGGCCCAGGCCTGCGCCGCGCGGCTGACTTGTGGCAACTCCTCCGGGCTGGCCTGGCGTCCGACAAAACCGGCGTCTTCGGCATTCTTGAAGGTCATACGGCTGATGCGATAGAAACCCTGGTAGCAGGAAATCGCCAGCATCTTCACAAAGAGTACGACGACACACAAAGCAAAGACGCTCATAACATCGTGCATGTTCATTCCATTGACAGCGGGTGGGGCGCGATCATCGCCCAACCCGCAGGGCTGCGTACAGTGTCGGCTTCAGGTGTGATGTATTTCCCGGTCCTTGGTTTCCGGCAGGAAGCATATGCCGAGGACGGCGGTCATCACCGCGATCACGATCGGGTACCACAGCCCGTAGTAGATATCCCCGGTCGCCGCCACCATGGCGAATGCCACCGTGGGCAGGAAACCGCCGAACCAGCCGTTGCCGATGTGGTAGGGCAGCGACATCGAGGTGTAGCGGATGCGCGCCGGGAACAGCTCCACCAGCCAGGCGGCAATCGGGCCGTAGACCATGGTCACGTAGATCACCAGGATGGTCAGCAGGAGCAATACCATCGGGTAGTTGGTCTTGGCCGGGTCGGCTTTTTCGGGGTATCCCGCGTCCTTGAGCGCGCCAGTGAGGGTCGCGACGAAGGCATCGTTCTGAACCTTGAAATCGGCAGCCGGCATGCCGGTGCCCTCGAAGCTCTGCAGCACTTTGTCACCGATTCGGATCTGCGCAACGACGCCAGGCTCGGCCTTTACGTTCTCGTAGGGAATGGCCCGTTTGGCCAGCACGCTTTTGGCCAGATCGCAGGAGCTGGTGAATTTGGCTTTGCCCACCGGGTCGAACTGGAACGAGCACTGGTTGGGATCGGCGATCACCGTCACCGGGTTCTTCTCCTGGGCGAGGAATACATCGGGGTTCCCGTACTCGGTCAACGCTTTGAAGATCGGGAAGTAGGTCAGCGCCGCGATGATGCAGCCGGCCATGATGATGCCCTTGCGCCCGATGCGGTCTGACAGGCTGCCGAACAGGATGAAGAACGGCGTGCCGATCAGCAGCGAGCCGGCGATCAGCAGGTTGGCGGTTTGTGGGTCGATCTTGAGGGTCTGCAACAGGAAGAACAGCGCATAGAACTGGCCGGTGTACCAGACCACCGCCTGGCCGGCGGTGCCGCCCAGCAGGGCCATGATCACCACCTTGAGGTTGTCCCAGCGGGCGAAGGATTCGGTCAGTGGCGCTTTGGAGGCTTTGCCTTCGGCCTTCATCTTGACGAACACCGGCGATTCACTCAGTTGCAGACGGATGTACACCGAAATGATCAGCAGCAGAATCGACAGCAGGAACGGAATCCGCCAGCCCCAGGCCTCGAAGGCTTCGGTACCGAGAATCGTGCGGCAGGCGAGGATTACCAGCAACGACAGGAACAGGCCGAGGGTCGCGGTGGTCTGGATCCACGAGGTGAAGTAGCCACGTTTGCCTTTCGGCGCGTGTTCGGCCACGTAGGTTGCAGCGCCGCCGTACTCACCCCCAAGCGCCAGGCCTTGCAACAGGCGCAGGCTGATCAGGATGATCGGCGCGGCCACGCCGATGGTGCTGTAACTGGGTAGCAAGCCGACGATCGCGGTGGACACGCCCATGATCACAATGGTTATCAGGAAGGTGTACTTGCGCCCGATCATGTCGCCCAGACGCCCGAACACAATGGCGCCGAAGGGCCGTACGGCAAAGCCTGCAGCGAAGGCGAGGAGGGCGAAGATGAACGAGGTGGTTTCGTTGACACCGGCGAAGAAGTGCTTGGCGATGATCGCCGCGAGCGAGCCGTAGAGGTAGAAGTCGTACCACTCGAAAACGGTACCCAGGGACGATGCGAAGATAACCTTGCGCTCCTCCTTGGTGATCCCGCGGTTGGGTGTACTGCCACTGGAAGTGGTGTCGATGGCCGCCATGAGTGTTCTCCGTATTGTTCTTGTAGGCCGGAGTACCCACGCGCGCTACCGCACCCTGGCCCTGGGGGTGGCGGTCTCGCAATGCTGCAAGGCTTCTTGAAGCATAATCATGTTTTCCCGGTTATCCACTTGGCTTGCTGCGGTGGGAGCGGGCTTGCCCCGCGATGCAATGTGACTGAACAACCGCAATCGCGGGGCAATGTCAGAAGCTGTAATCCAGCGTCGCGAAGTACGAGCGCGGCTCACCCATCAACCACTGCTCGCCACTGTGGGCGGTGGCGGCGTAACGGCGGTCCAGCAGGTTGTTCAACTGCAGGCCCAGGCGTACATCCGGCAGTACCTGCCAGCCGAGATTGGCATCGACCACGGTAAAACCGGGAACCGTCTGGGTGTTGGCGATGTTGGCGTAGCGCTCATCGACATAGCGCAGGCCGATGCCGGCATCCACCCCATACCCCAGACCTTTGCTCACCCACAGGTTGGCAGTGCGCCGCGGCACATTGCTCGGGCGGTTGCCCGCACGCGACAGCGACTGGCCGCTCACGGTCTGGTCGAAATCGTCGTACCTGGCACGTACCACCGAGGCGTTGGCCGAGACCTGCCACTGGTTGGCCAGGGCCAGTTCCAGGGTCGCTTCCAGGCCGTCGGAAGTCTGCTGTCCGGCCTGCTGTTTCTGGTGGGTGATCGGGTCGTCGACCAGCAGCTTCTTCTTGACGATGTGATAGGCCGCCAGCGTCCACTCGCCACGGCCGTCCCAGAACAGTTGCTTGAGGCCGAACTCGGTCTGCCTGGCTTCGGTCAGGTCGAAGTTCTGCTGGCTGGGGCTGAGGGTGACCAGGTCGCTGACACCATCTTCGCTGGTGGAGTACTGGCCATACAGCGACAGTTCATCGGTTACCGCAAACACCAGCCCGGCACGCCAGTTGCCACCGTTGAGGCTGCGGTCGGTGCGGCTGTTGTCGACCAGGTTGTCACGGTCGATGTGGTTCTGGTCGCGGCGAACGCCGGTCACCAGCGACCAGCGTTCAGACAGCTGGGTGCGGTTTTCGGCGAACAGGGCAAAGGTGCGGGTGGTGCTCTGGGATTGCGGACGGGTCAGGCTGTTGCTGTGGAAGTAGCCTGGCGCCGGGTTCCACGGATCGATGAAGTCGCCGCCGATATCGTTGTACGGTGAGTTGCTGTTGATGCCGAAGCGGATACGGTTGAACTCGGCGCCGACCACGGTCTTGCTGGCCAGGCCGAACAGCGTGTGATCGAAGGTAAAGCTCTGGCGATCGCCGACCTGTTCCTGGTCGTGTTTGATCTCCAGGTAGCTGCCGCGCTGCAGTTGCCCCTGCGCGCTGTCCCAGGTGTAGTCTTCGGCGTTGCGCCAGTGCCGACGGCTCTTGATGTAGTACAGCTGGTTGCTGGCACTGATCGAATCGCTGAGGGTCCAGTCGGTGTTCAGGCGGGTCCACTCGTCGTGGTAGCGCTGCTCGTCATCGCGCACGTTGTAGTTCTTCTTGCGCAGGCTGTCGCGGTAGTGGCCGTCAATCAGCGGTGTGCCGAAGTAGTTCATCGGCTCGGCGTCGCCACGTTCGTGGGCCAGGGTGAAGCTCAGGTCGTCGCTGGCGTCAAAACGCAGGGCGGCGCTCATGGCCAGGTTTTTCGAGTCGCCGCGATCCACCCAGCCGTTGCTTTGCTGGCGGTTGAGGGTCACCCGGTAGCTCAGGCGCTCGCTCAGCGAACCGCCACTGTCCAGGCCCAGTTGCTGACGGTCATAGGCGCCGTAGCCCAGGCGCAGCTGGTTGTGAATCTCACCGGCGAAGGGCTTCTTCGGAATCACATTGATCACCGCGCCGGTGGCGCCTTCGCCATAGAGTACCGAAGCCGGGCCACGGATGATGTCGATGCGCTCGACCATCCACGGGTCGACCGGAAAGGTCTGGGTGCCGGCACCGGTGTACATTCGCGAGCCGTCGAACAGGGTCATCACCGAGCCGTGGCCTTCAAAGCCACGGGCCGAGAGGGCGGTGTTGCCGTTGCCCGGGGTGGCCACCGAGGTGATGCCCGGTGAGCGACTGACGGCGTCCTGAACCGTGCGATTGTTGCGCCCTTCGATTACCTCGGCACTGATGCTGCTGGTGCTCGCCGGGGTGTCCATGGCGCTGAGGTTCAGGCGCGAACCGGCTGGCAGTGGCGTGGCCAGGCTGATGGGGACGTTGTCGCTGCTGCTGGTGATGGCCGTCGAGGGCAGGGCCAGGGTGCCGGTTTCAGCGGCGTAGGTTGGCAAGGAGAATGCCAGGCAAGGCGCCAGGGCATTGGCCGCCAGGGTATGAAGCTTGGAGTAACGGGACATGTCGTTCCACAATCTGCTGGAAGAATGAATCCCGGAGGGAACAACGCATGGAGGAATTGCGCGCGCAGGCGCCCGCAAACCGGCCTGCGCCCGCCCACCGCGGGGTTGCCAAACGAAGCTTCAGGCCGGTCTCCGGGCTTGCGAGGGTCATGAAGGCCTTCACCTTCCCATGCCAGGGCACAGTGGTGTTTCGAAGGCTTCGCTCGCTTACCGTTGCGGGGGCAGCGCCGGACTGGTCACTTTGAGTGACGCACCGGCTTCCCGTTTCACCCTGCGCACGGCGGCGCAGGACACCTGAAACTGGCGCGCATCTGAACATTGAAAGTCTTTGCAGTCAATGAGTTGCAAAAGCTTCGCGGGGCAAGCCCGCTCCCACCGGGACTCTTGCAGCCTCGGTGGGAGCGGGCTTGCCCCGCGATAATCAACGTCCGCGCTTGCGCGACACTACTGCCTCGATGTTCTTGCGCCCGATCAGCATGGGTTGCGGTTGCTGGGGTTGCTCCAGCCACTTGTACATCACCAGGCAATCGACCAACCCCAGACGCGCATGCCGATACGCCCGCGGCAAGCGCCCGACCACCTCGAAACCCAGCTTTTGCCACAAGGCCACCGCCACCTCATTGCTCGACACTACCGAGTTGAACTGCATGGCCAGAAAACCCTGTTCGCGGGCCAGGCGTTGCGAGTGCTCGCACATCAACCGGGCGACACCGCGCCCACGCGCAGCGTCGCTGACCATGTAGCCGCAATTGCTTACATGATTGCCCGGGCCGGCGGCATTGGCCTTGAGGTAGTAGGAACCGAGCAGTTCGCCATCCTCTTCGGCCACCAGGGTGTGCAGCGGTGCCTCCAGCCACAGCTGACGCGCCTGTTCCTGGCTCATGGCCGGGTCAAAGGCATAGGTTTCGCGGGCAGCGACAATGGCCTGGAAGGTCGGCCAGAAGCGGTCGAAGTCGGCGGTGGTCATGGGGCGGATGTTGATCATGGCGGTTCCTGGCAAGGTGAACCGCGAGTCTGAAAGCGTTGGTGCCGGCATGCAACTGTTTGTGCATGCCGCCCTCGCCAGCGGATCAGGTACGCGGTTCGCGGGTGCCAAGCACATCGCGAATGTTATCGACCACATTGCTGTCCTTGATCACATCGCTCAGCCAGCCTTCGAGCGGCATGTTGCCCCACTTGATCGCCCGTTCGATCAGATAAGGCACCGGGCTCTGCGGCTCGCTGTGCTTGAAGAACTGGGCAATACCGGCAAGCATGGTGAAGGCTTCGTCGCGGGTCAGTGGCGTGGTCCGCATCGGGGCGGCTGGCGCGTCCTGGACAAGGTTGTTCATGGTGACACCTGGCGCGGGGGAAGGGGAGGTGTCGGCGACCGCTTCAGTCGGTGTCGGCACGGGCGGGCTGAGTTCGATGCCACGGTCTTTCAGCAGTTTCTCCGCCAGTTGGCTGGCCCGCGCGAGGATGTCGACGAGGCTCGCGAAGCTTGGCGCTTCAGCACCGAACAGGCGGTCTATGGTCTGTTGTAGCTGGCGGCAGGCCGTGAGGCTGTCGGCGATCTGCAAGGCCTTTTGGCGCAAGTGGTCCGAGTCGCTGAGCACCACCGAGCGCTGGAAGATCTCGGCGTTGATCTTGCCTTCGTCGAGGGCCACCTGCATGGCCTTGGGGTTCTGCAGGGCGAGGTTTTCCACGTGACGGGATTCGTCATAACGAAGCACGCCGAAATGCTGCCCTTGAGTAATGGGCAAACCACCGACGATGTCGGTGAGTGAGGTTTTCAGCCAGGACAGCCGCGCGGCGCGTTCGTCCAGGCCTTCTTCCAAAGAGGGGTAAAGGGTGTCCCAGAAGGACTGCAGGATCTGCTCGGCCAGGTTCAGGCCGAAGGTGATGCCCTCGAAGTGATGGCGTTGCGCCATGCCTTCGTTGAGCCAGGCCACCAGCATCAGGTCCTTGCTCTGTTGCGTCAGCCCTTGGGCCGACAGGTTGATGGTCAGGTCCCAGTCGGCGGATTTCAGGTCGGTTTGCCAGTCGCCCAGGGTCAGGTAGTCGGGATCTGCCCGGCGAGCCTCCTTGATCTGGTCGAACAAGGTGGAAAAGCTCAAGTCTTCGCCGCTCCCGCCCTCAATCGGCGCTGTCAGTCCGGCCAGCGAAAAGTCGTTGAGAAATTCAGCCATAAAGCACTCTGCTCAGAATTAAGGAGCACCGCGCCCAGCAACTGGCCGCGGTGCCGAACACGGGCCGCTGACGCGGCCCGCTGGTACTACCGACTCAAGCGAAGACTTTGTTGGCAGTCCGGTCCCAGCCGCCGGTGACGTTGCCGCCGCCCTGGCCGTCGGCACGGCTCTGCTGGGTGTAAGTGGTTTTGATCCGGGCGAAGTTGAAGCTGATTTCTTCAATTGGCAGGTCGCTGACGGCTTTGTCTTCGCCGCCCTGGTTGCCACCGGCAACGGCTTTGACCGAAGACACCACGACTTCTTCCAGGTTGATGGTCAGGTAGGTGACCTTGTCGCCGCCGGCGCGGTTGACGTTCAACTGGATCTTGGCGATGTGCGTGCCTTTGCAGCAGGCTTCGAACAGTTTGGCCGAAGCCTTGTCCACTGCCTTGCGGATGCTGAAGTCGCTCAGGGCAACACGCTCGGACGAAGCACCGCCCGAGGAACTGGCGGTCGCCGAGGTGGCCTGGGTGGCGCCGTACTCGTAGCCCAGCACTTCGATCCAGTCCTTGTGCTTGTCATCCAGTACTTCGCCAGGGATGCCGTCGATTTGGATATATGCGTCAAATGCCATTTCTAAACTCTCCTTTCCTTCATATAAAGGGGCGCCTGGGACGTCCCTTCGTTTGACCTCTTTGAGCGAGTCAACAGAGGTAGCTTGCCGCTGCCTTGACCTCCTCCTGTGAGGGCTCGGCAGCCGGTTCTTTACAGCCGCGGCCTCAATTGAGCCCGCGGACTTCGATTTCTACCCGACGATTGGGCTCCAGGCAGTTGATCAACTGCGCCCTGGGCATCTGCATGTCGCAGTTGACCAGAGGCTTGCGGCTGCCTTCGCCCTGGGCATCGACCAGTTCGCCAGGCACACCCTTGCCGACCAGGTAGGTACGGATGGTCTGTGCCCGTTGCCGGGAAACCTGCAGGTTGCTTTGCGGGTCGCCCAACTGGTCGGCGTGCCCGGAGATAATGATTTTGCCGATGTTGGGGGTGTTCAACAGTTTGTTGGCGATGGCACTCAACTGGTTCTGGCCTTCGCTTTTGAGGCTCTGGAAGTCGGCACGGGCGAAGGCGAACAAGGTGTCCGACTCCAGGGTGATGGTCTCGATCGAGCGCAGCGACTGGGTCAGCAGGCTGTTGATGTAGTTGCGCGAGCTGGAGATCAAAAAGGCGTTGTCGAGGATCCGTGGCACGTCCGCTTCGCGAATCTGGTCGCTGTAGAATTCGATCTGGCGGCTGGCGTACACGTAGTCCTGATTGGCCCCGGCCTGAGTGCCGGCAGCGGCCATGGTTTTGCCGGTCTGGCGGGCAATCGCCGGGTACCAGTAGTCGGGAATTTTTGCTTTCAGGAAGGCCGGGTCGGCTTTCTCGCGCTGGGCGGGCGAGAGCATGACGTAGGTGTCGAGGGTCGCCTTGCCGAAGTCGGCGATCGACTGGGCGCGGTTGTCGTGCGGCAGCGCCTCGGGTTCGACACTGTCGACGCCGGTCACTGGCATCAGCTCGCGGCTGTTGCGCTGATAGACTTTGAGGGTGGTCAGCAGGTACAGCGAGCGGGTCAGGTTGTCTGCCGTCGGCTTGAGCATCACGCTTTCCAGCCAGCTGAAGTAACGGCTGCGCAACAGCGGTTCGACCGCATGGCCCTGGTACAGCCCCAGGCGCAGGCGCAGCGGTACGCCCTGGTCGTGGTGCTGCTGATAGTAGTGGGACGTCCAGAAACGCAGGCGGTCCAGGCTGTTCCAGGCGGTGTACTGGCCGCTGGCTTGGCTGTCTTGTGCGACGGCCTCGGTGAGCTCGGCGGAGATCTCGGCAAGGGTGCTGCGGTTGTTGTAATACGACCAGCCCCACAGGCTGCACAACAGCACCGCTGCCAGGCTGGCGCCACCGATCCAGGCGGCCTTGCGCCGGCGTTGACGATGGTTGCTGGTGTACAGCGCCACCAGATGCTGGTCGGGGATGATCACCTTGCGAAACAGGCTGTTGATGAACAGCGGGCCCGGCTGGCCGTTGCCGCTGGCCGCTGGCTGGTCGTGCTGCAGCGCGAAGCGCTCGCTGACCCACTGGGTATGGCCGCCCGGTTGCGGTTGGTCGGCGTCCAGTGCGCTGGTGAAGTAGAAACCGCGCAGCAGTTCGGCGTTCTGGTAGGGGTTGGCGCGCAACAGGCTGTCGACAAACTGTTGCAGGCGTGGTTTGAGCGCCGCCAACTCCAGCGGGAAGCGGTAGGCCGCGTTGTTCTGGCGGGTGACCTGGATGTCCTGCAGCACCAGTTGCTGGCGTGCCACCTGTTGCCAGTAGCCGACCAGCTCATCCATCGCCTGGCCGAAGCGTTGCCCCCAATCGGCCTGTTCATAGCCCTTGTGCGAGAAGGTCTTGCCCATCACTTCACCACGGGCGCTGTCATCGAGCTGGCGGTAGAAGGCGGCGAAGCCGGGGATCAGGTCGCATTTGGTGAACACCAGGTAGACCGGCAGGCGTACTTCCAGCAGCGCGCAGCTTTCCTGGATGCGTTCGCGCAGACGCTTGGCCAGGCGCTCCTGGTCCTCGGGCGAGGACTGCAGAATGTCGGCGATGCTGACGCTGACGATCAGGCCATTAAGTGGGCGGCGCTGACGCTGCTGGCGCAACAGTTGCAGAAACGCACGCCACTTGCCGGCTTCCTCGGGGCTGTTCATGTAACGCCCGGCGGTGTCCAGCAGCACGGCTTCGGCGCTGAAGAACCAATCGCAGTTGCGTGTTCCACCCAGGCCGGCGACCCGTGCACCTTCGCGCTCGGCATAGGGGAAGCTGAGTCCCGACTGGTAGATCATCGTGCTTTTGCCGGCAGCCGGCTGGCCGATCACCAGGTACCAGGGCAGGGCATACAGCACATCCTTGGTCGGGGTGCCACGCGGCTTGTTGCTGTGCAGGCGTTCGATGCTTTGCAGCAGGCGCTCACGCAGCAGGCTGACCTCCTCGCGGTCGGCCGGGTTGGCGTTGAGCACCGCCTGGTCAGCGTCGTCACGCAGCAGCGCTTCGAGGTTGTGGTGTTGCGATGCGCCACGGTAGAGCAGCAGGACATAGCCCGCCGACAGCAACAGGAACAGACCGATACCTGCCAGCAGGCTGTGCAACGAGGCAAACCCCAGGCTGCGCCCAATGGCCCAGACGACAAAGATCGTCAGGAAAAAGCACACCCCTAGAATGTAGGGTTGGTAGCGCAAGCAGTAGTATTTGATCTTGTTCATACAAACGTGGCATCCAGCGCGTCGACAAAGCGGTCGATAACGTGATCAAGGGGGCGGTCGATATCAGTCAGCGGTGTGCTGCGCCGCGAGGTTTCGAGCAGTTCGCCGGGCGCCAGCAGCTCAATGTGTTGTGCGGCCTCAGCGGTTGCGCTCAGCACGCGGTAGGCGTTGGCACTGTGACGGGAAGGAAAGCTGTACAGCTTCGGGCGCATGAAGTCGTCGGCCAGCAGGCTGACGGGCGGGACGTTGCCGCCGCGCATGCGCGTCAGCCAGGTCACCCACAGGTCGGCGGTCGGGTTCTTCAAACCACGTTGCGCCGGCAACGGCAGGCCGATTCCAGCCTCGCAAGCGTTGTGCAGCAGTGGCGCCAATGCCTGTAGCCGGGTCAGTGCCACAGTGCTGTCGAACGCCGGGTATGTATCGTTCAAGGCTGTGGTGATATCAGCGAAACTGAAGTCCTGCAGGAACTTGGCATGTACCCGGCGAAACAGATCGAAGTCCTGCCCTTGCAGAGGCCGCATTGCCTTGATGCGTTCGAACAGCGACGCGCTGAAACTGCCTTGCACGGCCATGTGCAGCAACGGTTTGATCTGCGCGCAGAACAGCTCGCCAAGGGTAAAGGGGTTGACCAGTGGTTCGCCGTCCTGGGGCTTGATCAGCTGAAAAATGAAGAACGGATAGCGCCGGTTGCTGGCGTCGTGCGAGCTGATCAGGCCACCCAGCAGCCAGTTGCCGTTGCCTGCGCGGTAGCTGAAAAAACACACCGGCAAACGCTCGAACAGCGTCGGCCAGTCGTCGCGATGACGCATGGCCGCCAGCGCGCCCTGCAGCCAGGCGTCGAACTCGCAGACTTCCTCCGCCGCGCCATGCAGGCTGACGAAGTCCGCGCTCGCCGGGAGCTTGCCGAAGCAGCCGATCACCGTGCGGACCTGCCAGCGTCATTGAGAGCGCTCAGTGCTTTGACGTCGCCAAGGTCGGTCAGCTTGACGCCACCGAAGTTGCGCACCACCAGGCTGACCCGGCCACTGGCGGTGTTCCAGCTGAAGCGCTGCTGGATGCCGTCGAGGTCGTCGACCCGGGCGCTTTCGTTCATGCGCAACAGGCCCCAGCGTCCGGGAAAGTCGAACACGCTGATGCGCTCGCCAGTCAAGGTGACGACGTCCAGACGAGCGCCCGGTGTCGGCGTGGTGGCCGGCCAGGAGAAGCGGCTCCAGCTGCTGCGACCGTTGCGGTAATGCTGCTGCTGGCCATCGAGGGTGAAAACGATGTCGGTGAACTGCGCCGAGGGTTCGAGCATGATTTCGAAGCCGTTGTCGCGGTCCGACAGGCTGGCAATCACCTGGCCCACCGAGCTGGCCTTGTCGATGCTGTTGATCATGTTCGGGTTCACCAGCGCCGTGGCCTTGGCGCCGCTGCCCAGCCCCAGGCCTTCACCGCCGGACAGGTTGCCGATTTCGTTGCGCTTGAAGGTCGGCAGCAGCCCCGACTCGGGGTCGACGAAGCGCTGCAGGTCTTTGATCGAGGCTTCGTTGCGGCTAGCGGTGGAGATCGGGTAGCGGTGCGCCATGACCTGTTCCCAGGGCTTGGCGATCTGCTGCGCCCAGGCCTTGGCGATCTGCGCGCCGGCCGGGTCACGCAGGGTTTCCCAGGCGTACTGGATCGGCAGGCTGAACAGGCTCTGCAGCGAACGCGACAGGCCGCCCTGACTGGTGTCGACGCTGGTCTCGACATAGTTGCGCACGTTGCTCACTTCGCTCGGCTGGCCTTCGAGGGTCTCGCTGATCAGCTGTTTACTGCTCTTGCCGACGTCCTGGGAGCGCTGGATGTTGTTCATGCGCACCTTGAGCTTGCGCAGGGCCGCCAGGTAGCGATCCATGATGGTGCTGTCGGCGCCTTCGGCATTGTGTTCGGCGAACACCCGCGCCACCGGTTCGAAGCGCTTGGCCAGGCTGCCGTCGTCGACTGCCGGCAGTGGCGAGGTCAGGGCATCGGGCAAGGCGTTCTTGTCATCGAAGACGCCGGTGACTTTGCCCCAGAAGCCGTCATTGGCTTTGCTACCCGATTGCGGTGTTTGTCGAGGGGCAGGGAGGTCCCACTGGGTGTTGTCGTTGACCGCCGTCAGGAGGACCTTCACTGGCGAGTTCTGCACATCGCTGAGCAGCGACAATTGCTGTGTAGCGCTAGCCAGGTCGGCGAAATGCCGCACGCCCACGCTGCTGATCAGGCTGTACCAGGCCTGGGTGTAGTCGCGCTTGTAGCGGGTCATGAACTCGCGGATGAAGTTGGCCTTCTGCACGATGCTGTCACCGCCCTCGCCATCGAGTACCCAGTCCGACTCGTTACGCAGGTTGCCGGACACCAGCTTGATCAGCTCGGGTTTGACGAACGACTCCCAGCCCTGGCGGGTGAAGATCGCCGGTACGGCTTCGGAGGCATACAGCAACGAACGGCCGGGCATTGGTACCAGGTCGTTGAGGCTCAGGGCCGGGAACTGCCGGCTCGACTCCAGCTGCAGGCGCAGGTATTCACGGTCTACCAGCGAGCTGGAGATCATGAACGATTTCAGGCTCTGGCGGGTCTCGCTGACCAGCTGTTCGTTGCGCGGCAGGGCAGGGGCCTGACCTTGCTTGAGCAGTTGCACGTACACCGGCGAGTTCTGTGCGATGACCGCGCTATCAACCGGCGTGGTTTCGCTGGCCGACGCGGCCCAGGCCTGGGGCAGCGTCGAGGCGACGAACACCGGCTCCGGATGCGCTTTCGGGTCGGTCAGCACCAGGTACAGCTTCAAGGCGTTGTAGGCCTCGATGATGGACGCCACCTGCTGCTCATCCAGACGCCCGAGCATCTCTTCGGAAAGCGACAGCCCACCGGTGGTGGCGGACAACTCCGCCGCATCGCTGGTGGTGGCCGGGTTGAGCGGGGCGACGTAGGCGCCGGCGCGGGTCTTGCTCAGTGCCTGTTTGGCCTTGGCGCTCAGCCGCGCATTGAGTTTGTTGGCTGTACTGCCCTTGGCTGTCGGGGCGGGGGTGAAGTCCAGCTGTTGGTTCATGCTGTTGGCGAAGGTATTGAACGCGCGCATCTGTACCTGCATGCGCAAGGCTATCGGCTCCAGCGCCTGGGTGCGCAGTTGCTGCAGGTAGGCGCTCTGAGTGGCGTTGTAGACCGAATCGCCGCGATACAGCCCGGCACTCAAGGGCAGCGGCACACCTTTGAGGCGATGCGCTTCGACCGCCGCCATCTGCTGACGCAGCAGTTCCAGGCCCTGGCCTGCGGCAAGCCGTTGCTCGCGCTCAGGCGACTGCTGCAGCTCGATCAGTTGCTGACGCAAACCGGCCAGCCACTGACGGTTGTTGACGAACGCAAAGCTCTGCCAGCCGACCAGCGCTACGCCCGCCACCAGCGCCAGACCGATCAGTACCGGGCTGAACCCTTGCTTGCGGCCCAGGCGCGACTGATACAGAGTCAGGTCGCGGTCGGGGAAGATCACCCGGCGGAAGGTGTCGGTAATGAAGTAGCTGCGGTTGCCGTTGGGCTTGCCGCTGTCTTTAGCTTGACCTTGGCCGTCGGCAGCCGGTTGCAGGGCAAAGGATTCGGCGATGTCGTCCTCATAGACCTGGCTCAGCTGTTGCTCGGTCTGCAGGGCGCTGGTGAAGTACAGGCCACGCAACAACAGCGGGGTGCCACCCTGGCGGCCGCTGGCGAAGTGCTGTAGGAACTGCTCCAGCACCCCGGAGAGTTCGGTGAAATACTGCGGGAAGTGCAGCAGCGTGCTGTCGGCATCCGGGCCAAGGGCAATCATCTGCGCGTCGACATGCTGGCGGATGCGACGGTGCAGGTTGTTCAGGCGGGCGTTGAGCACCGTGCGCAAGCCATCGTTGTGGATTTGCCCAAGGCTGAAGGTCATGCCCAGCGGTTGCTGGCGCTCGTGCAGGTCCAGGCCCTCGAAGGCCTGGCGGAAGCCCGGCAACTGGTCGGTCTTGCTCAGCATCAGGTAGATCGGCGGGTTGGCGTCCAGGCACTCGGCGTATTCTTCGACACGCGACACCAACTGCGCGGCCAGGCTATCGCGCTCCTCGGCGCTTGCCGCCAGCAACTCGGGCAGGCTCACCACCAGCACCAGGCCGTTGATTGCGGCTTTGCCGCGTTGCTTTCTGAGGGTGCGCAGAAACGCCGAGAACTCACTGGCCGACTGGTCATCGTGCAGATAGCGGCCGGCCGTATCGATCATCACCGCATCGGGGCTGAAGTACCAATCGCAGTGCTGCGTGCCGCTTTCACCGTCGCTGCCGGTGGCGACACTGGCGGACAGGCCGGAGTGGGTCAGCAGCGAGGTTTTGCCTGCCGCCGACATGCCAACCACCAGGTACCAGGGCAGGTCCGACAGCGCCGCCGAGCCGCCACCACCGGCAGAGCGGTCGGTGCGTAGCATGGCGATGGCATGCTTGAGGCGGTCACGCAGAACCTGTTGGTCGCGGAACTCGCCGGTGGCATTCCATGAGCGATCGGCTTCGATCTGCAACAGGTTTTCCAGGTTGTGCTCGGCGCGGATACGCTGGTACTGACGCAGCACGATGACCAGCAGGAAGCAGGCGCTGATGATCGCCATTGCTTCGAGCACATGCTCACCCAGCCACGGCACTTGCGGGGCCACCAGCCAGCAGGCCAGCAGACTTGCCAGCCACAGCAGCGGCACGATAAACCAGAAACTCTTCAACAAACGCAATAATGTTTTCATGTCTTCCTGACCCGGTTACCTGACCTGTGCTCAGGCACTGAACAGCTGGCTGATTTGTTCGGACAGTGCCGCAACGTCCTTGTCCAGCAACCAGTCGAGCGTCAGGTAGACAGCGACGCAGACCAGTGCGATCAACGCCATGTACACCCACACCGGCACCTCGTAGCGGAGCATTTGCGACACCTGGTCGGGCAACGCCCAGTCCGGCGACAGCGCTTTGGGCGGCTTGCGGTAGCGGGCGATGTCCTGGCCCAGGGTATTGGCCAGGTAGCGCAGCTGGTCCTTCTGGCCGAGGCTGAACTTGCCTTCGAACCCCAGGGCCAGGCACAGGTGATAGACCTCCAGCACGTCGAGGTTGTGCTTGACGTCGGCGCGCAGCGTATCGATCTTCTCGAAGAAGCCTTGCCCGGCCAGGTGCACGCCGAAATAGCGGAACTGCAGGGGCTGCAGCTCGAAGTGCCGACGCAGTTCGTTGTCACCGGAACGCAGTACGCTTTCATCGAGGAAGGCGCACAGGGCGTATTGGGTGTCCTTGACTTGCTCGACGCTGTAGTTGGCCGCGCGGGCATCGCGCTCCAGCTCGGCGAAGAAGCGCTCGACACTGCTCTCGAAGGCATTGATCGAGGTCACCTGGCGGCCACGGCGAACGATCAGCGCCATGCTGATGAAGTCTTGCACCAGGTCTTTGAGGCCCGGCTTGTCGTTGGCGGCCGTCACGGCGCCCTGGATTACGGCTTCGGTCATTTGAGCACCGCCATCAGTTCAAGCTTGAGGTTGGTAAAGGCGCTGGGCGCGTAGAAACAGATGGTCTGGGCATTCATCATTCGCTCATAGACCAGGCCATGGGGTTCGATGGTGAAGTACTGATTGTCCAGGCGCACCGGTATGGCGTTGGGCAGGCGCGTCGAGTGGTTGAGGGTGACGCCGGGCATGGCGCTGTTGACCACCACTTCGATGTCTTCCGGCGAGCCGACCTTGAAGGCCCGCGGCACCAGCTCCAGCAGGCTGGCGCCGGGCATGTCGGCGTGCACCGAAATATAGAAGTCGGCCTCGGTCAGGCGCGGATCGAGCAACTGTCCCTGCCAGTACGAAGGCTTGGTTTGCGTCAGGTGGATGACGACGCACTGGTTGGGCACGACGTTGTCGAGCAGCACCCGGATCATCTCGTCGAGCTTGACCAGCGACGCCGCCGGGTCGTGGTGGTCGTACTCGGGGATGTCGTTGAGCTGGGTGTCGAGGGTGAACGTCAGCAGGCCGCCGGCAAGGTCGGCGAGGAACAGGTACAGGCGTTCCGGGTGCAGCCGCGGGTGGGCCAGCAAGTGGGCGAGTTGCGGGTAGGCGCGGTTGACGGTGTTCAGCAGCCAGAACAGGGTGACATCGCTGGAGCCGAACTCGGCGATCTGGTCGGCACGTTCGCGGCGCCGCCCCGACAGCGCCTTGCTCTTGGCGTGCAGCGCGCCGAGCAGACGCTTGCCCATGCCCACCAGGGTGTCGTGGCTGCCCAGGTGCAGGGTCGGGTGAACGAAGTGCGGGTCGAGGTTGAAGCCGCCCATGTTGTTACGTGACAGCCTGGCTACCGGGCAATAGCTGTAGCCATCGAGGTTGTCGCCATCGACCAGCATCACCACGTTCAGACGCAGGCTGGTGATTTCGTTTTCCAGGTCGCCTTCGTTGAGGTCTGGCAGGGTGTCGAACTGCTTGCGAAAACGCCGCGCGCTCTTGTGCTCCTGACCGTCCTCGACGTAGTTCAGGCCAAACGGCTCGGGCAGTTTCAGCGCGGCGTAGACTTTCAGGTCATTGCCTTTGAGCAGGTCCTTGAGGTCCCGGGCAGCGGGTAGCGGGTCGTGCTGCGGCGCGTCGAACAGGCTGCCATCGGGGAACACCAGCTTCAGCCGCTTCAGCTGCAGGGAGCCGTTGGCCAGGGCATCCTCGTCCACCTGCAAGGCTTGTACCCCCCAGTGAAACGGGGTGCTGCGCAGCGTCGCCTCAGCCAGCTGATGCTGGTGGAACTCATCCTGGTACTGGAAGTGCTGAGGCAGCAGGAACATGCCCTCTGACCACATCACCCGGCTCTGCTTGCTCATTTGACGCTTTCCAATAAAGAGTTGAAGGTTGAATCCATGGCCTTTTGCGCCGACTGGCCGGCAACGTCCCCGGCCTTCTCCAGCACGGCATCCTCAACCTTGTCGGTGATGCTGTTCTGCGCAGGCTCAGCGGCCTGCTGGCGAGCGGCGGCCAGCTGTTCGGCGGAGGGCGGCTTGTTGAGGACATCGACGCCGCGCAGGGCGGTGATATCGGTTTTGTCCACCAGCACCCGCAAACCGTCGGAGGAGAACCAGATGCCATCCTTGCGAAGCGAATTGGCGTCGAAGGCGACCTTCCAGCGGCCGTTGTCATCAACCCGGAAGAACGCTGCCACGCCCACGTAGCGCGCGCCCGGGCTCAGCGGCCACTGGTCGATCTGGCCGATGCCCGGCAGCAGCGTGATCTCGCGGCTTTCGACCAGGGTGTTGCCCAGGGCTTTCTTCGGGTCGTCCCAGAGGCTATCGGCGTCGGTCGAGGTGAAGCGTTCGAGGCTGGTCAACTGGTAGACCCGCATCACCACCGACAGCGGCGTACCGCTGGCGTCGGGGTTCAGCTGGTTACCGCCGTCGGCGGTGAGAATGACTTTTTCGCTGTCGGCGAGCATGTCGGCGGCCCAGGTGTCGTCCATGCGCTTGCCGATGCGGTCGGTGACGCCACAGCCGGCGAGCACCAGCACCATTGCCATTGCCGTCAGGTGCCTGAACTGCACCGGCCTTGCCGGTGGCTTCCCTGTTTGTCTGTATTCCATGGTGTTTACCTGTAGGTACTCGCTCAGGCCAGGCGATAGGCGAAATCGCCGTCGCTGCCCAGTTCGATCGTCAGCCGCTCGATCGGACTGTCCTGGGCCATGCGCTCCAGCACGCGCTGGGCGAGCTCCGGCATCAGGGTCCTGGACAGGATGTTGTCGATGTTGCGCGCACCGCTGTCGACTTCGGTGCAGCGCGAAGCGATGGCCTTGACCAGGGCGTCGTCGTAGCTCAGCACGGCCTGGTGATTGCGTTCGAAACGCTTGCGGATGCGCTCCAGCTTGAGCGCGACGATGCGCTCGAGGATCGCGTCCTGCACCGGGTAGAAGGGGACGATGCTCAGGCGCCCGAGGAACGCCGGTTTGAACACCCGGTTCAACTCCTCGCGCAACCCTTCGACGATGGCGTCGGGCGTCGGCGGGCACTCGGTGTTCAGGCAGTCGTGCATGATGCGTTCGGTGCCGGTGTTGGAGGTGAGGATGATCACCGTGTTGCGGAAGTTGATCTCGCGCCCCTCGCCATCGTCGAGCACGCCCTTGTCGAACACCTGGAAGAACAGTTCGAGCACATCCGGGTGGGCTTTTTCCACCTCGTCGAGTAACACCACGCTGTAAGGCTTGCGGCGCACCGCTTCGGTCAGCACGCCGCCTTCGCCGTAACCGACGTAGCCGGGCGGCGAGCCCTTGAGGCTCGACACGGTGTGGGCCTCCTGGTACTCGGACATGTTGATGGTGATCAGGTTGCGCTCGCCGCCATACAGGGTGTCGGCCAGGGCCAGCGCGGTTTCGGTCTTGCCGACGCCGCTGGGGCCGAGCAAGAGGAACACGCCGATGGGTTTGTTGGGGTCTTCCATGCGCGCGCGGGAAATCTTGATGCGCTTGCCGATCTCGTGCAGGGCGTGGTCCTGACCCAGCACCCGCTCACCGAGCAGGGCCGGCAGGCGTTGCACGGTGTCGATTTCGTCACGCAGCATCTTGCCCAGCGGAATGCCGGTCCAGCCACTGATCACCTGGGCAATGGCACTGCCATCGACCAGGGCGTGAACCAGCGGTTGATCGCCTTGCACGCGGCTCAACTCGGCGCGCAGCGCGGCGATATCGCTGGCATCGGCCGATTCGCCGGTCGAGGCGTCGAGGGCCTTGAGACGCTCGACCAGCTCCAGCTCCTGCTGCCATTGCTGTTCCAGGCGCTGACATTGTTGCTGCTCGACCTGCAGCGCTTCCTGCAGTGCAGCCAGGCGTCGTGCGTGGTCGTGGCCTTTAGTGGTTTCCTGGGCCAGGACGCTGATTTCTGCCTGAAGGTTGTCGATCTGGCGCTTGCAGTCTTCCAGCGCTCCGGGTTGCGAGGATTGCGCCAGGGCAATCCGCGCGCAGGCGGTGTCGAGCACACTGACCGCCTTGTCCGGCAACTGGCGGCCGGTGATGTAACGGTTGGACAGGCGCACGGCCTGGACCAGGGCTTCGTCCATCACCGCGACCTTGTGATGCTCCTGCATCTTGCCCAGCAGGCCACGGAGCATGTAGATCGCCTTGTCTTCATCCGGCTCTTCGACCTTCACCACCTGGAAGCGGCGCGCCAGGGCGGCGTCCTTTTCAAAGTACTTTTTGTACTCGGCCCAGGTGGTTGCGGCGATGGTGCGCAACTCGCCGCGGGCCAGGGCGGGTTTGAGCAGGTTGGCGGCGTCGTTTTGCCCGGCCTGGCCGCCGGAACCGATCAGGGTGTGCGCTTCGTCAATGAACAGGATGATCGGGTGCAGGCTGCGTTTGACCTCTTCGATCACCGCCTTGAGGCGGTTCTCGAACTCGCCCTTGACCCCTGCACCGGCCTGCAGCAGGCCCAGGTCCAGGGTGTGCAAGGCGACATCCTTGAGCACTGCCGGCACGTCACCTTGCGCGATGCGCAGGGCCAGGCCTTCGACCACAGCGGTTTTGCCGACCCCGGCTTCACCGGTGAGGATCGGGTTGTTCTGGCGACGGCGGGTGAGGATGTCGACCATCTGCCGTACCTCGAACTCGCGGCCCAGCACCGGATCGATGCGGCCTTCGCGGGCGCTTTGGGTCAGGTTGATGGTGTACTGGTCCAGCGCCGGGGTCTTGCCATTGGCTTTGCCGACAGCAGCGACAGGCGTGGCCGGGCTGGCGAGGGGGCTGGCCAGTTTCGACTCGGCACTGCCTTCGACCAGCGCGGCGAAGTTGAGCCGCAGGTGGTCGGCGTTGATTTTGTCCAGCTCTGGTGCCGAGTCGATCACCACCCGGCGCAGCTCGGCGTCATTGAGCAGGGCCTGCAGCAGGTGGCCGGTGCGGATCTGCCCCTGGCCGAATTCGATCGAGGCCAGCATCCAGGCCTGTTCGATCATCCGGGTGATGTGTGGCGACAGTGCCGGTGTGCGGGTATTGCCCTTCTTGAAGGTGCCCAGCGCCGTCACCAGTTGCGCCTGCAAGCGCTCGGCAACCACATCGTAGTGGCGCAGGATGGCCGGCAGGTCGTTGTCGTTGCTGTCGAGCAGTTGCAACAGCAGGTGCTCGATCTCGACATCGTAATGCTGCTCCGACAGGCACAGGGCCGCCGCGCTTTCAGTGGCCGTGCGGCTGGTTTCATTCAGCTTGGCGAACAGAGACTTCAGGTTCACAGGGCGACCCCATCAAAAGGAATTTGGAAAACGGCGCAACGCGAAGGCTCGACGTCGGCACCTGGGCGTTTGAGCCAGCCCAGCCAGCCCAGGCGAACATTGCCGCCACGGCCCAGGCGGGCCAGCGGAACGGCGTCGGACTTGAGTTGCGGGGCGATGTGGAAATCCAGCTCGGCCCCGACATAAAAACGCACCAGCTCGACCAGCCGGCGGTAGTCCGCGGTGCCAGGCTGGAAGCGTTGATAATCGGCCAGCGCCAGTGGCCCCAGCTCGATACGCACGCACGACTGGTAGTCCCAGACCCGGTTCCCGGCCACGGCGCTTTGCCCCAGGCGGGCGTTCTTGCGGCCTAACTGCGTGCATTGCGTGGCGTCGAGCTTCAGCCAGCGACCGGCAAACGGCTTGACCTTCACGGGCAGCGAAAAGTAGAAGCCGAGCATCACTTCCAGGTTCAGCGCATTGCGTGGCTTCTGGCTGAACAGGCCGGAAAAGTAACTGAACAGCTCGCGGCGCAACGGCGATTCGCGGCGCTCGAACTTCTGCTGCTGTGCCTGCGGCCCCAGGCCCACCAGGTTGAGCAGGTAGCGATCAAAGCCCGAGGTGCCGTTGCGCTCGTGCTCGATGTAGAACTTGTACTTCTGCCAGGCCTCGTAGAACAGCGTGGTCATGCGATGGGAAAAGATGTCGAGAAACGCATGGGCGGCGTCGTCGCGGTACTGAATGTGCCGCTCCAGCAACAGCTCGGTATACGGGCGCGGCAAGACCCCGGACGGGCCCACCAGCCCCATGAACGTGACCTGGACTTCCGACAGCGGCAGACCGGTGGCCGACACCTTGCCTTCGCGTTCGAAGTGCAGGTCGCTGACCTCGCTGGCGGGAAAATTCAGCGACAGCTGCGAGCGAAACCGCAACGGGTCCTCGTGCGGTCGGGTAGCCAGGTCCATGCGCCCGGTTCTGCTGTAATGCAGGCGGAGCAATCGCACCAACTGAAAGAATTCGAATCGGTGCGGCTCGGCCCTTGCCTGATCAATCAGACCAGGGGCTGATCGCCGGTTCGTGCGGGCCATTGGACGACTCTCTTCTCACGTTGCAAGGTGCGTAGGGTTAATTGGGTGAAGCTGTTCATCGAGCAGTACTGGCCAAAGAAGTGATCCAGCACCATGCCGAACAGGAACACGCCGCTACCGGTGTACTGGCTTTCATCGAAGGTCAGGGTGATGCCTACGCCGCGCACGAAGTTCGGCCGCGGGTGGCCGATGCGCGCCACTACCGGCTCGCTGCTGACGGCTTTGATACCGTTGATCTGTTTGCGGATCGCCGAAACGTTGCGGTAGTTGTAGAGCGACAGCAGCTCCAGCAGCACTTCGCGGCCCTGCGACACCAGCGACATATGGTTGAGCGACAGGTGCGAGATCAGCCGCCAGATCAGGCCGTTGCCCAGCGGTACGCGCACCGAGGCGGTGGGTTTGCGCAGGCAGCGGATGTCCTGGATCACCGAGTTGGCGGGCATATTGAAGTCGCCGCGTTCGCCGCCGAAAGGCAGCATCAGCGGCACATCACGGTTGCTGCAGGTCAGGCTGATGCTCAAGGTGTCGCTGTTGCCGTCGATCAACTCAAGGTCGCGATCCACCACACGGATCAGCATGTTCGAGCCTTCGCGCTGGGCGTGGCGGCGGACGATCCAGAAGCTGTTGTCCTGGCCCTGGTCCTCGCGCGGTTCGAAGAACGGATGGCAGGTGCCGACCTGATCGATGCCACCCAGCTTCCTGACCCGACGCACGCGGTCGATCGACACCACTTCGGCAGCGTTGTGCAGGCGGATATCCGGCGTTACCGCATATTCGTGCTGGGTGTGCGACAACTTGATCGGCTCCGCCTGCTGGCGGAACAGATTGATGATCGGCGTGCAGTTGAGCTTGAAGTTGTTGCGTCCGATGTTCTGCGTCAGCCGCGCCAGGCGTTCGCTCAGGTCGTAGTCGGCGAAGTAGAAGTTGATCTCTACGTGCTCGAGGTCCTTGCCCTGAAGAATGCGCGAGAAGCCCGACAGGTCGAAGAACATGAACTTGTCGGGGAAGGTGAAGTACTCGTGCAGCAGGCGATAACCGAGGAATGAGCGTTCGGAGTAGTCCACCAGGCCTTCGTCACGGGAATAACCCACGGCTTTCAGCGCGTCTGCCGGCAAGGCGACTTCGCGAGCGCGGCCCTGGTCCTGGAAACTCAGGGTGGCCTTGGCCAGGTTGTTGAACAGCAGTTCGTACAGCTGCAGCATCAGGGTGCTTTCGCCGTCGAGGAAAAAGCGCAGGCTGTCGAGCTCCATCTTGCCGAACATCACGTCCGAGGTGGCTGCCAGGCGGATACGCAGGCGTGCGACCAGGTCGGCGCTGTGGCCGTTGAAGGCCGAGCGTTCCATCTCGACGAAAGAGGCCTGTTGCACCGACACCGGCCAGACTTCCACCGGATAGCAAGTGCGAAACTTGCACACCACGCCTTCCACCGGGTTGGCATGCAGTTCGGTGTGGCGCGCCACGCGATAGGCTTCGGTGACCTTTTCCTGCTTGCCCAGGTTGAACTCGACGATCGACATCGACGGAGTAGGGCGCAGGTAATGCGGATAGAGCACTTCCAGAAACGATTCGACAATCTCGGGAAACTCGTCATCGAGCTTCTTGTGCACCCGTGCGGCGAGGAACGAAAACGCCTCGATCAGCCGCTCGGTATGCGGGTCCTCGCAGTTGTCCCCCTCGATCAGCAAGCGCGAGGCGATTTTCGGATACTGTGCAGCAAACTCCTGGCCGAGAAAGCGCAGGTGCGACAGTTCCTTTTCGTAATAGGGCAGCAGATCGTCGAGCATCAGTTGAGGTTCTGCACTTTGTATTCCTGGGTGTTGACCTGCAGCACCGCGTCAAACGAGACGTGGCGGCTGATGTCCTGCAGACGCAGCACGGCGTCTACCCGGAAGGTCAACATGCGATGGCCGGTTTGCTGGGCGAGCAACTGCACCCGGACGCTGCGAAAGCGCCGGTCGCCAGTGGTAATGGCCTTCTCCAACTGGCGTTGGATCAACGCGCGATCCTGCGGGTCGAGCACGCTCTTGCTGATGAAATCGGGCATGCCGTAGTCAAGGATGGTGCCGTGCAGGTGGGTGAACCCCTCCAGCTCGTTGGCGACCAGGGACTGACGAGTGTTCACCAGAATCTCCAGGTCGCGAACGATGCTGGCCTTGTAGTCGGCAAGCGAACATGAGCGCTGCGCAGACGCTTCCACCGATTGATACGGACGGTCGTCCAGCAATCGGTCCAGCAGCGAGGGCAACAGCCGGTGTTGGTTGCTCATGTTTTCTATCCTTGAAAACAGTCGTCGGTCAGCCGCGGGTCGATTGCGGTAGTTCGGCGACCAGCCGCAACGATGCGGTCAGTTCATCCAGTTGATAGTGCGGCCGCAGGTAGGTCACAGCCTTGTAAACACCTGGCTTGCCCGGCACCTCGAAGACCTCGGCGCGCGCTTCGCGCAGCGGGAACTTGGCCTTGGCTTCCTGGCTGGCGGTGTCATCGAGCAACACATAGCTGGCCAGCCATTTGTTGAGGAACAACTCGACGTCCTTGCGCGAGGCGAAGCTGCCGATCTTGTCGCGCATGATTGCCTTCATGTAGTGGGCAATGCGCGAGGTGGCGAAGATGTATTGCAGCTGCGCCGACAGGCGTGCGTTGGCATTGGCGATGTCGGTGTTGTACTGCTTCTGCTTCTGCGTCGACTGGGTACCGAAGAACGCCGCATAGTCGGTGCCCTTGCAGTGCACCAGCGGAATGAAACCCAGATCCGAGAGCTCTTTTTCGCGGCGGTCGGTGATGGCGATCTCGGTAGGGCACTTGAGGGCGATTTCACCGTCGTCGGTCTTGAAGGTATGGGTCGGCAGGCCTTCGACCAGACCGCCACCTTCGACCCCGCGGATCGCCACACACCAGCCGTAGCGCGAGAACGCATCGGTGACCCGGGTGCCCAGTGCATAGGCGGCGTTCATCCACAGGTACTTGTTGTGATCGCGGCCGTCGACGCTTTCAACGAAGTTGAATTCTTCCACCGGGGTGGTATCCGGACCGTAGGGCAGACGGCCGAGCACGTGCGGCAGGGTCAGGCCGACATAGCGCGAGTCTTCGGAGGCGCGGAACGACTTCCACTTGGCGTATTCGACGGTGTCGAAGATCTTCGCCAGGTCACGCGGGCCGGCCATGTCAGTGAACGAGTCCCAGCCGAACAGCTCCGGCGAAGCCGCCGAAATGAACGGCGCGTGGGCGGCAGCGGCGACGTGGGAAATCTCTTCGAGCAGGTACATGTCTTCCGGGTTGCGGTTGAACTCGTAGTCCCCCAGCAACATGCCGAACGGCGCACCACCGAAGGTGCCGTACTCTTCTTCGTAGATCTTCTTGAACAGCGCGCTCTGGTCGAATTCGGAGGCGGCCTTGAGGTCGCGCACCAGGTCCTTCTTCGAGGCGTTGAGCAGGTGAATCTTCAGCGTGGTGCTGGTCTCGGTCTGGTCGACCTGGTACTTCAGGCCGCGCCAGGAGGCTTCCAGCTGCTGGAACTCACGGGCATGCATGATTTCGTTCATCTGCTCGGAGAGCATCGCGTCGATCTCGGCGATACGCGCATCGAGCACCGCGATCAGGTCTTTGCTCGGCGTCATTTCGCCTTCCAGCACCTGGCCCACCAGTTCGCCGATCAGGTCGCGGGTGCGGGTGCGCTCGGTCTCGGAGCGGGCCACGCGGCTTTGCGAGATGATGCTGTCGAGCAGCGAGGATTGCGGGGCGAAGGCTTCCACTTCCACCAGATCGCTGGCCTGTTGCGGCACGGCTTGCTTGTCGGTCATCGTCAGGCTCCTGCTTACGCGTTGCGATCAGTGGCGGGAACTTCGGCGTCGCGACCGAATTCCTTGCCCAGGGTTTTGAGCTTCTCGGTGTTCTGCAACACGTCCATCAGCAGCTCTTCGAGCTTGTCGTTGCCGCCCATCTTGTTGCGCAGGTCTGCCAGCTTGTTGCGCACCTCCAACAACTTGCGCAGCGGCTCGACCTGCTTGACCACGTTCTGCGGCTCGAAGTCTTCGAGGCTGTTGAAGTTCAGCTCGACCCCCAGCTGGGTACCGTTCTTGGCCAGGGTGTTGTCGACGCGGTAGGTCAGGCGTGGCTTGATGCCCTTGAGCACGCCGTTGAAATTGTCGCGGTCGATGAACACGAACTTGCGGTCCTTGAGCTTGGGCAAAGGCTCCAGCGGGTTGCCGGAGAAATCGCCCAGCACACCGACGACAAACGGCAGCTCTTTCTTTTCCTGAGCATCGCCGATATCGACGTCATAAGTGATATGGACCCGAGGCGCGCGGACGCGGTCGAGTTTGTGCTGGGTACTTTCCTTCTTCGCCATCGTGATCTCCTGTGCGAGCAATGCGCTGCAAATCGTTTGCGTAGCGGTCTTTATGCTTGACCGCGGGTTACAGTCCTTCGATCGTCAGCAGCAGGCGCTGACGGATTTCGTCATTCATTTCCAAGATGTTGTCGCGGCTGACCAGCTCTTCGAAGCTGGTGTTGCCGGCAATCTGCGTGCTGCTGCGGATGACGGATTCATCGGGCAGTTCCGAGCGTACCGGCGAGCTGATGATGCAGAACGGCAAGTCGCCAAAGCCCTTGAGGCGTTCGAAACTCAGGGCAAAGCGCAGGCCTTCGAACAGGCGGCTCAAGCCGGGCGACTTGCTCAGGCAGTAGAACAACACCAGGTAATGCACCACGAAACGGTACAACTCGGCGCTGCTGCGATTGGGGTCTTTGATCACGCTGCGAAACTGTGCGAGGTCGAAAGAGCTGAAGCCCACGACCCAGCGCACCGGGCTGGTGATACGGATGCTCTGACCGCTTTGCGCGAGCACTTTGTCGTATTCCAGCGGGAACAGTTCGGGGGTGGTGCTGATCAGGTTGAGCGGGACTTCCAGCTCGCTGACCAGCTGGAAAGGGGAGGCCGAGCCGATGCGCTCGTAGAGCTCGATGAGCTCCTTGAAGTGGTGCTGGGTTTCGCGGCCGCTGCTGCGTTGCGCGCCCTGCAGGTATTCACCGAACAGCGTTTGCGGACGGATCAGCAGGGCCAGGGTCGAGAGATAGTCCGACGCCTGCGCTTTCAGCGCATCGGAAATCACCCGGGTCTGGCTACGCAGCCTGATCAGTGCTTCGACATCAAACGTCTGTGTCATCGGTGCATCGTCCTTGAGCCTTCTTGTTCGTCCCGTAACACCGGTACGCATGGAAGCTGAATCACATCTCCCACGCACTTTGGTGCGATTCTGGGAGTGGTACTGGCACTTGAATATCGAGTTGCCAGCAATGTCCTGTAGGGCAGTCTTCTTGGGGAGAAGTTCCTGAGAGTCGGGCAATTTTTTCGTGATTTTGTGATGTACCGCAATGATGTCTTAGTGCTACTAAATAGTGGCCTTTTGGTATTCTAATTAAGTTTTACCCAATAAAATCAGATGGTTAGGCGGTGTTTGTTGGATCCAATCCGCAGTGCGGATTTTTTTCGAAAAAGTGAACCAGGTCCGTTTTTGAGAAAGGTTTTTTCGAAAATGAACAGGAAGGTCGGGAGAGAAGGGCGACTGAATGATGGCACTGTAGGAGCGGGCTTGCCCCGCGATTAGGCCGGTAGAACTCCCGCTGCCTGCACTACGCCCGCTTAGCTTTTTAAAATTGGCTCATGGATTACTGGTTGGTACGGCCGACATGGCAGTTATTGTGGTTGTTTTCATGATTTAGCGGTGGGAGTGGCTATTCAGCTAATTGTAAGTGAAAATGCTACGCGGCTTGGGACTTCCATTGATAACTATTTGGCAGGCAAGGATTGACTTATGTTCGCGGCTGAGGCGGAAAGTTTCTTTTCCAGAATACTGGCGACATGGTTTTTTTTTACTATGTTTGCTTTTTTTGCTGCGGCTCTTCTGCCCGGTCTGTTAACTGTTCCTGCGGTCATTGCTTGTATGGGGTTGACCTATTGGTGTGTCGACTGCGCCTATCGCACTGAGCGGTTTGGGAGGTTCGCGGCTTTTCGACTTTTCAGTATCCTTGGACTTGCTCCAGTAATAGGGTTCGTTTGTGCTTTGATGACCGCAAGCAAAGAGTTGAAGCTAGGCCCTCTACTCTCGGTGGCGTTCGGCTGTATTCCAGTGATTATCGCTGTGGTTGCCTACCTGGCCGTTTATCAATGGTGCGGCCAACATAATGATCTGGTTGTTCGGGGGCAGCGCGTGGAAGTGGCTGAAGTCGCTCCGCGCCGTGGAAGTACTGTGATGCTAAGTGGTTTGGCGGCAGGGCTAAGTAGCATGATCTATCCTATGGTTAAATCCCATAATATATCTACTGTGGCGCTGGTTCTTGCAGTTGTGGCTCTTTCCTTGTTTGTTATTTTCTATTATCGCAACAACATCGCCGCGTTCAGAGAGTTAAAAGAACGTGAAACACGCGAACGCTGCCATTACACCTTCATGAATGTCGAAGAGATCCGAGAGAGACGCGTGGCGTCTTTGCTCGGCCGGATTTTTGCTGTCAGAACCCGCCGTTAAGGTCGGCCAAGAAATCAGTTATAAAGAAGGGTGCCGAGTTAATGGGCCCTCTTTCCATGCTGAGCCTGCAAAAATAGTTGAATTCACACATAACATCGACTGGTGGCGCCTATCCGGGAAGTTGGCGCACTTTGACAGGTACTACGGAGTTCTGTTCGGGGCTTACCGGCCGTCCACCTGGATGCAGACTTCTTTGTCACCGATTATCTTGCAAGGCCAGTTATCATTGATGTAACGGCTCGGTTTGAAGCAGGCACGCTCATCGTTTACCCAGAATAGTTGCCAGGCAGAACCTGATATTAGTAGTTTTGGGCAAGGTGAATAGTTTCTGGCTAGTAGTGTCAGCGTGGTAGCTATTATTAGTGCGGGCACTATGTAAAGTATTATTTTTATAGATGAGCTGAACATTAGGTTTTGGAAGCGATAAAGTTTCGATGAGCGCGGGGGGTCGAATTTTTTTCCGTTCCAGGCTGCGATGGATGCCCCTACGACTGCAATAAGAACGGCCGGTGGTGCCATGAGCAGGCCAAACGCCAAGTAGGGCACCTCTATGACAGGTGCGTCACGGTAGAGACGTCCGTAAATAGGGAGAACATTGGTCCAGAGCCAGTAAAGAGAAAATACCCCGATAAGCAGCATGCCGGGTATAAACACCAGGGCAAGTAGCCTGAGTTTCGTTGCGGATATTTCAGTCAGTGAATTCAAATTTTTTGAGCCAGTATTGATTGAATTTGCTTTTGTACTGAGTGACTAATTGGTCGCCTTGGAGACTTGTTGATTTCAGCGAAATCATTGTCGAGAAGTCATCATGCGCGAGAAAGAATTTTTCATTGTCTATGAGAATTTCCCAAACGCGAATGTCCACTGAATCTGACTTTTTACAATCTTTCCATTTAGCAAGCCAATAATGGTTGCTGCGTAAGCTGGAAAGTCACCCCAGTCGACGCATGATGTCAGGTTGAGGCAAAGCCTTCCGGAGTGCATGGTTTCAATGCCAATGGCATCTAGCCTGGTTGAGTTGTCCATCAAAAATATCTCCGTCGCTGAAGGTCTTCTTCGCTGAAGAGGTTGGTTCGATGAAGAGGTAGTGACCAGGAATATCGCACCACTGCATGGGTGTGCGCATCTGGCCGCGTTCAGCAGCGCTGATCAGGGGCTCCAGTGCGAAGCTGAGTTCATGACCACGGGGCCCCTGGTTCTCAGCACGTCAATGGAGGCCCGTAGTTTCAGCGATTTTTCTTTCAGTGATTCAATGTTCATGCACGACCTTGGCTGAACTTGAAGCGTGTGTCTCAGCGACTCCCATAGATAAGATCATCCATCTCATCATGAAGCGGTGCGCGTTCGAACAGTTTCCGCGCCAGTTCTTGAATATGTTCCGACCAAGCGACCTTTCTGACCCAGTCCTGTGGCATTCCTGAAACGCCATACAGTGCGCCTGCAATTTGGCCCGCTGTCGCTGCAACACTGTCAGCGTCATCCGCAAGGTTGGCAGCTAACAAAATCGCATCTTTAAAGTTGTCGGTATTCCAGACGGCCCAAAGCGCTGCTTCCAGTGTGTCGATGACGTAGCCGGAAGAGCGGATCTGATCACGGGTCTTCTGTTTGTATTCGCTGGCGTTGATGATCAGTGGTCGTGGGAGGAGTGCCCGTACCATGGCTGACAGGGCTTCATCTTTGTCAGCGCCATTGAGAGCCAAGTGCAGTTGTGCAGCAAGAAGCTGGCAACAGTTGATGGCTTCTTCAGCACTGTGTGTGATTCGGCTTTGTGTAGCGCTTTCTCGCCACGTTGCAGATAGCGAGTGCCGACGAAATATTGCGGTCGGGGCAAGCCTTATGATCGAGCTATTGCCTGCCGTTGACGGAGCATAGTTGCCTTGCCAGGTGAGACCTTGCGTTTCCCAGCCTTCCAGTGCGTTGCGGGTGGCATTACCAATGTCGAAGCACCTGCCATTGGCACTGTTTTCTCCACGCCTGTACCAGCGCACCAGCGCATCGGAATAGGTTGTAAAGTCAAACGTTTCCTTGGCCAGATAGGTATCCGCCAGGCAGAGCGCCATGCTGGTGTCGTCAGTCCATTGTCCCGGGGCCAGCTTGAAGGGGCCGCCGCCAACCATGTCGCTCACCTGTGCTCGATCACGAGGCAGAAACTCGAGGGTAGTACCCACGGCATCACCTATCGCCAGGCCTAGCAACGCACCTTGCGCTCGGTCCAGTGCCTGGTCGTCCGACAGCGTGCACGTTCTCGCGGAAAGCCACGCAGGTTTGCTATAGGGCAGCCTGGGGGCGTCGGGCCGCAGGGTATAATCCATGCGTTGCTGTAGTTGTGGGGACGGGAGCGGGAGTAAGTGGTCGTATTGCTCTACGTACTTTGACAAGGCTTCGTTTGAATTTCTTAGATCAATCATTTCATTCCCCGAAAAGGCTGCGCAGGCCAGCATGTGCTCGCACTGGTACTCTGAATCCATCCGTTGATTGAGTCGGCGCAACGTCGTAACGTGCCGTTCGGATGAGAATAAGGCCGACTTGCCTAGAGCAGTCTTGTCTGCGAACTTTCCTCCAGTTGATTTCCACTGAAATGCTTACAGAGCGTGAAACTCAATGGTTTCTGCATCGATCATGTAGCTTGCTGAGTAATTGATCTAACTCATTGTTTTCCTTGATCATGGGTTGTCCGTTATTATAAAGGACAATGTCATTGATTGAGCCCATGCCTCCAAAGAGAAGTGAGATTTTTGATAAAGTATCAGTTGTGTTGTGCGGTAGTTCTGCGCGGTATTCATCTAGCAGTGCCGCCCAATCCAGCCGGTCGCCGAGGCGAAGCAGCTCGGAAATTCGTAACATGATTGCGGTGAGTTCAGCAGTGTTTATCATTTTAGAGGGTTCGATCCAATTATTTGCACACCATCAATGGTCCATGGTTTTACGACAACTATTTGCTCGGTGCCACCTATATAGAATCCTCCTTGCGAGCCAACCTCTCCTATATAGACTTCAGTGCCTGCTGGGATTTTAACTTTGAAAGCAGTATCAATTGGAGACTTTCCTCCGCCTGGCCAAATTGGCAATACGGCTTTGTCGATTCGGGTTTGCAAGACGCCAGCAGGGGATTCCAAACTGAAAAACTGCCCTAATGGCTGACCTTCCACTCCAGCTCTGGTGAGAACAGTGTCCTGGTCAAGAATGACAGCAGTATATCGGCCCCCAGCAAAAGTTTCTGCCAACCTTGGGTCAAGTGGACCTGGCTCGATGGCAGAATAGGTACCTGTCACTCTTCCTAATTTGTGTCGGACTGGCTCCAAAACTTTCTGGAGAGTCGCTGACTTTTGAGGTGGCAGTTCAATCAAGGCTTCCTCTGCCTTGGTCAATCGTATCGGGTTGCTGGTGCGCAACTCCGGCTGAGCAAGCAACTTCTGCTCGTTCTTCGCCAGCCACGCCGCCAATTGCTTGTTGGATATCTCCGCCTGCAGCTTGGCGCTGCGTGTGGCAATGCTTTCCATGCTGTTCATCACGCCCGCTTTCATCTGCCCGCGGGTGAGGTAGGTGACGATGGCGGTCAGCAGCAGCAGCACCAGTTGCTCCTGGCCCCGGGCCAGTTGCCGTGCCGCGCGTTCGGTGCGTTCCTGGGCCTGTGCCGATGAGCCGCCGCTGGGGTCCAGTCCGACGGGTTTGAGGCCGTCCTCGGCGTACCAGGCGGTGGCCAATCCTTCCTGCAACGTCGACAGGCAAGAGGGTAGGCCCTGGTAGAAATATTCGGCGATGGCCGACAAGCCCAGGCCCATAAGAATCAGGTTGCCGACCTGCAAGCCGATGCCCGCTCCAGCAACCGCTCCAGGCGCAGCACCGACGCCAAAGGCGAAGGCACCTGCCGCACCGCCGGCAACGGTTCCGATGGCAACGCTGCCGCCGAGAATCATCGTCACCTCTTTGACCAGTTGCAGCAGCACCGGAAGGATCTGCTCGATGTTGATCGAGGCCCACTTGTGCTTGAGGTTGCTCTGGATGATCGGGTAGGAGAGGTTCATTGCCAGGAGGACGTTGTCGATCCGCTGTCCGCCCATGTAACCGTAGGCCTGGCCTGCGCCATTGCTGACGCGTCGGGTGAAACCGTCCCAGCTGTCGTTGGCGCTCTGCAGGCCTTCGTTGACGCTCTGGTTCAGTTCACTGAATTTCTGATCGAGGTTTCGTTCGATATCGCCCCAACTGGGGATGTTGGCTAGAAGGTCCATTTTCGCATCACAGTCCCTGGATGAAGGTAGCGCTTGCCGAGCCTGTCGAGCGCCCGGCGCAGGAGACTGGTTACCGAAGTCAGACCTGCGCTCGCTCACAAAAATTTCGACATGGATCCCATTTTTCTTCTTAACGCCGTACATCGGCAATGATGTCAAAAAGATACTAATGGCATTTTTCTGTGTATCGAAACTCCGCTCGGGTCAGGCGTTGCGCTGCTTTCAAGGCCAACAATGGCCTGTAAAGTTGGCATGGAAAAAATGCTTGAAACGTGAAACACGCCAACGCGCTGCACATTTTTCTCAGGTGCTGCGCAAGGTGCAACAAAATCGAAAGCCCTGCGAAATGCGGTAAATGCTGGCTAATTGACATAGTTGACAGGGCATATTCTCCCGGTGTCTCCTTTGGATCCATTTTGGCCGTTTTGCCGTTCAAAAGTGTGATGCAAGTCGCGTTTCCGGCAACGTCCCAAGGCACTTTTTCACTGCCTCGCAGTCGCATGGACCGACGGGGTTCGCGCGCGTATCGCGAGCAAGATAAGCGCCCGACACGAACAGAGTTGTTGCTGAGCATAGCGGTAGCGTGCTGGCCGTGCTTTCAAGGAGAAACACATGATCATGGATCTGGCCGCGCTGCTTGCCCCGCAGAATCGCCGATTGTTCAAGTTCCACAACCTGGCCAACCCCGAACAGCAATTACTGCTCGAAACCTTCAAGGGTGTGGAAGGCCTGTCGCAGGCCTTCAACTACGAGCTGTTGTTGGTGTGCGAAGAGTCCGGCGTGCCGCTCAAGTCGATGATGGGCCAGCAGGTAAGCATCGAGATCGAACTGGCCGAAGGCGGTCCGCGCTATCTCACCGGCTACCTCACGCGCTTCGCCAGCATTGGCAGTGACGGTGGCATGGCGCGCTACACCGCGACGCTTAATCCCTGGTTTTCGATGCTCAAGAACCGCTTCGATACACGGATCTTCCAGGGTAATACGGTCGAGGAAGTCGTCACTGAAGTGTTCGCCTTGTGCCCGGCATTTTCCCGTCACGAGTTTCGCCTGACCCGCCCGCAAAAGCGCTACACCTACATCACCCAGTACCGTGAAACCGACTTCAACTTCGTCCAGCGCCTGCTGGAAGAAGAGGGCATGTTCTACTACTTCGAGCACACCGCCGAAGGTCACACCATGATCATCTGCGACGATTCCAGCACCCTCGTCGCACTCCCCGAACAGCCGCAGATACGCTTCCACAGTGCTTCGGTCACCGAGACCTCCGACTCCATCACCCAATGGAGCGGTAACCGCCAGCTGCAGTCGGGCAAGATGGCTACCCAGACTTTCGACTACCGTCAGCCGGGCAACCGCCTGCCGGTGGCGATGAACAGCCTGAACAAGCAGGGCGATGTCGAACCCTTCGAGATTTACGACTTCCCTGGCCAATATACCCACGGCACGTACGACGAGGGCGAAACGCTGCTTCGCTTGCGCATCGAGGCGCTGGAACTGCGTGGCAAGAAGTTCGAGGGGGCCAGCAACTGCCGGGCCATGAAGCCTGGCTATACCTTCGAATTGCTCCAGCACTACGCTCACGAACAAGGCAGTATCGAAGACCGCCAGTTTCTACTGATGAAGGTGGAAAGCGAAGGCCACAACAACTACCTCAGCGGCCAGCAGGCCAGCTACTTCAACACCTTCTCGTGCGTGCGCAAGAAGATCCCTTTCCGCCCGCAACTGACCACCCCGCGACCGACCATTTCCGGGCCGCAGACCGCCATCATCGTTGGCCCTCCCGGGGAAGAAATCTTCACCGACGATCTAGGCCGGGTGAAGATCCAGTTCCACTGGGACCGCAACGGCAAATACAACGACCACAGCTCCTGCTGGGTCCGTGTCGCCCAAGCCGGCGCCAGTGGTGGCTTCGGCAGCATCCAGATCCCGCGGGTCGGTGACGAAGTGGTGGTGGTGTTCCTCGACGGTAACCCCGATCGCCCGCTGATCATGGGCAGCCTCTACAACAGCCAGAACACCCCGCCGTGGTCGCTGCCGGCCAACAAAACCCAAAGTGGCTTCCTCACCCGCTCAATGAAAGGCGATGGCGGCACCGCGAACTTCTTCCGCTTCGAAGACAAGGCCGGCGCCGAGCAGATCATCATGCACGCCGAGCGCAACATGGACACCGAGATCGAGCTCGATGAAAGCCATGATGTCGGCAACAACCGCAGGATCACCGTGGGTGGTACCCATACCGAGATCGTCAAGAAAGACACCGTGGTGCAGATCCAGGAGGGTTCGTACACCTTGCAGGTGGACAACCAGTTCATCCAGGTCAGCGCCCAGCAGCACATCATCCTGCAGGTAGGGCAGAGCAGCATCACGCTCACCCCGGATGGCATCGAGATCAAGGGCAAGGTCATCACCACCACCAGTAGCGAAACCACCACGATCACCGGCGCTACAGTCCGGATCAACGACTGAGGCCGCGGGCGATGAGCAGACCGTCGATCTACGACCGCATTTCCGCCAAGCGTATAGCGCAGGAAGAAGCTGCGCGCGTTGCAGCATTGGCCGAGGCTGCCAGCCAGGCTGAACCACAGCCTGAGCCGGAACCCGAGCCTGTTGCGTTACAGGACGTCACCAGCAGCTTCACATTTTCCGGCTTCAACCTGATGTTCCCGGCCGGTTTTCGCTTTCGCGATATCCACACCACCCTCGAACATGACGGTGAGCCGGTGACCTTGACGATCCGCCGGCGCGATGTGCGTCCCGGGCAAACGCTCGAGCAGTTGTTCGCGACAGCAACCCGGACCCTTCACGAACGCAACCCGCAGATGCGGGTGATCCGTCAGCGTGACTGCCGTATTGCCGGGAGTGCGGCCAAGGCCGTGGATTTTCATTTCAGCGCAGGCCATGAGCCTCGGCACGGTCGCCTGGTGGGGGCACTTGTGCCTGTCGAAGGCCGAGACGCCGTGCAATGGCTGGATATTTCATGCGTGATCGATCCGACCAGACCCGGGCTGAGCCTGTGGCTGACGGAGTTCGATCGCCTGCTCGACGGCCTTGCGCTGCGCTGACGTAACACCCTTTTTTGATACCAGGAATTTTCATCGCATGGACTATGAGCTGCAGGAAGGTGGCATCGCGCTGCCACAAGGTTTTGAGGATCGCACGGTCAACATGTTCGTGCTCGGGGCGAGTATTCCCGCGCCGTTGAGCATCACCATCTCGCGCGACACACTACTGCCCGGCGAGCAGTTGCAGGCGTATGTCGACCGGCAGGTGAAAATGCTCACGTCGAAGTTGCGTGGCTATACCCGGATGGGTAGCAAGCAGGTCAACCTCTCGAGCAGCGCACCCATCGAAGGGCTGCAGATCGACGCCTACTACATGAACCAGGGACGGCCGCTGTACCAGCGTCAGGCGGCGTTCCTGCTGACACCTGAACGCGCCTTGATTTTCTCCACCACCGCGCAAGCAGACTTCAGCCCCCAGCAGAACCAGGACTGGGACAACCTGCTGGCCAGTTTCACCCCGCGCACCCCGGTCGTGACCAGCACCGAATCCGGCGAACAGGAGTAACCCCTCATGTTCGAAGCGGCCAGGTTCGGCGACGAGATTTCGCACACCAGTGCATTGGGGGGCTTTCTGATCGGCGCCGCCCTGGGTATCGCGCTGATTGCCACGGTGGCCATCGCCACCTTCACTTGCGGATTCGGTGTGGCCTTGCTCGCCGGCCTGGCAGCGGGCATCGGGGGCAGCTTGCTGACCGCTGCCGGGGAGGCCATAGGCAGTATGTTTTCATCCCCCTCCGGGACGATACTTACTGCCTCACCGAATGTCTTCGTCAACAGCCGCAAGGCCGCCCGGGTCGAGAAAAGCCTGGGGGCATGCGACAAACATCCAGGCCCGGTGCAGATCGCCGAAGGCTCGACCAACGTCTTCATCAACAGCTCGGCCGCAGCGCGCAAGGGCGACAAGCTGACCTGCGGCGCCACCATTTCTGGCGGTTCGGGCAACGTCATCATCGGCGGCGGCACCTACCGCTACCTGCCGGTGGACGATGAAATCCCCAAATGGCTGCGCACCACCGTCGATGTACTGATGGCCGTTGCCGGTGCGGCCGGTGGTATCGCGCAACTGATCAAGGCCGGTACCCAGGCCGGCATGAAAGCCGTCATGCCCTGCGCCTTGAAATTCACCGCAGGCTTCGTCGCCGGTGAGGTGGCCAGCCGCTACGTGGTCGAACCGGTCGCGCGCAAGGCCATCGGTGGCCTGGTCGGCAACCCGGTCGATCTCACCACCGGGCGCAAACTGATCCCCGACGAAATCGACTTCAGCCTGCCGGGCCTGATGCCGATCGAATGGTCGCGCTTCTACGCCAGCGACCTCAGCGTCGACAGCGTGCTCGGCCGTGGCTGGGTGCTGCCCTGGGAGCAAAGCCTGCGCCGGCGCGGCAGCTTCATCTACCTCACCGACAATCAGGGCCGTGAAATCCCGTTCGTCACCCTGCAACCGGGCGAGCGCATTTACAACCCGCACGAGCAGGTGTACCTGGTGTGCACCGAGGGCGGCCACTACCTCCTGCAAACGCTGGACAATCTATTTTTCTACTTTGGCGAAGTGCCGGACGACGACAGCCCGGTGCCGCTGCAGCGCATCGAAAACGCCCTCGGCCACTTCCTGCATTTCACCCGTACCGCGCAAGGCACGCTGACCGACATCAGCGCCACTGGCGGCACCCGCGTGCACCTGCACTACGACCACCCGCTGGGTCGCCTGACCGAGATCAAACGGCTGGTCAACAACCAGGCGGTCGAAACCCTGACCCAGTACCGCTACGACGAGCAGGGTCAGCTCAGCACAGTGATCAACCGCAACGGCGACAGCGTACGCAGCTTCAGCTACGTCGACGGCCTGATGGTGAATCACAGCAACGCGTTGGGCCTGGGTTGCCATTACCGCTGGGAAACCCTCGGTGGCCAGCCCCGGGTGGTCGAGCACTGGACCAGCGACGGCGAGCACTTCCACTTTCGCTACGACCTCGAAGGGCGCACCAGCTGGGCCACCGATGTGCTTGGTCGTGAACTCGAGGTGCATTACAACGCCGACCACCGGGTGATCGCCAGCCGCGACTATGGCGGCGAGCACTACGCGATCGAGCTGGACGACAATGGCAACATGGTCGGGCTGAGCTTGCCGGACGGGAACCGTCTGCAATTCAAATACGACGAATTTGCCCGCCTGCTTGAAGAAACCGACCCGCTGGGCCGCACCATCGCCTACGAATATCACCACCTGACCACCCTGGTGACCAAGGTCAGCTACCCGGACGGTAGTACCTGGCAGGCGCGTTACGACGACAAGGGCAATCTGCTCGCCGAGATTGATGCCCTGGGCCAGTTGACCGAGTACCTCAATGGCGACGATGGCTTGCCGCACACCATCATCGACGCCAACCACAAGTCCAAGTACCTGTGGTGGAACACCCAGGCCCAGGTCGAACGCTATCAGGACTGTTCGGGCAAAAGCACCTCCTACCGCTACGATGAGCGCCAGCATCTGGTGGCCGTGACCGATGCGCTGCAGCAGACCACCACGCTGGAGCGCAAGCCGGACGGTGAAGTCCTGCGCATCAACCATCCGGACGGCACTGCGGAAAACTTTACCTACAACGTCTATGGCCAGGTGCTCAGCCACGCCGACGGCAAGGGCCAGGTCACCCGCTTGCAACGGACAGCGCGGGGCTTGCCGAGCAGCCGCCAGGATGCCAAAGGGCAGCAGATACGTTACGAGTACGACAAGGCCATCCGCCTGACCGCGTTGGTCAACGAGAACAACGCGACCTACAGCTTTGCCTACGATGCCGCGGATCGGCTGAGCGAAGAAGTGCGGGTGGATAACCTGACGCGGCGTTTCAGCTATAACGAGGGCGGTTACCTGACCCGCGTTGATGAAATCGGTTATGGCGAAAATGGCGAGCAGCCGCAACGCGAGACACTGTTCGAGCGCGATGCGATTGGTCGTTTGCTGGCCAAACTCAACAACGATACGCGGCAGCAGTATGAGTACGACGACGGTGATCGATTGCTGAGCATTCAACGCCAGCCAACCGTGACCGGCAAGCAACTGGATGTAACCGAAGAGAAGCTGGAATACGCCTACGACCTGCTGGGCCGGCTGACTCAGGAAGTCACTGCCGATGGAGCCCTGAGCTACGAGTACGACCCGCTCAGCAACCTGACCACGCTGACCCTGCCGGACGGGCGCAAGATCAACCATCTGTATTACGGCAGCGGCCACCTGCACCAGTTGAACCTGGACGGCCAGGTAATCAGCGACATGGAGCGCGACGACCTGCACCGTGAGGTGTACCGCACGCAGGGCAAGCTGACCAGTTGCTTCGGCTATGACGCGATGGGGCGCAAGGCGTGGCAGTTCGCCTCGACCTTGCCAGCTGAAAAGCTGTCACAGGTGCATAACACGGGGATCAACACCTCGTTGCTGGTGGAGCATGCCTACAACCCGGTTCACCGGCGCTACCAGTACGATCCGGCGGGTGAGTTGGTGCGTACGCTGGACAAGCTGCGCGGCGAGATCAAGTACGAGTACGAGGCCAACGGCCAGTTGCACAGCCGCGATACCGGTTCGTTGATTGGGAGCGAGGAATTCCGCTACGACGCCGCAGCCAACCGGCTGAACTTCAATACCAGCCAGTTCGACAAGGTCAAGGACAACCGCATCAGGCAGTGGCGGGATCAGGAGTATCGCTACGATCCCTGGGGCAACCTGATCGAGAAGCGCTCGGGGCACGGCAAGCTGCAGAGCTTTGTCTACGACTGTGAAAACCGGTTGGTCCGTGCCGAGACGTTAGTCAACGGCAAGCTGGAGAGCACGGGCGAGTATCGCTACGACAGCCTCGGGCGGCGGGTGGCCAAGCAGTCCGAGATCAATGGTAAGGCCGAGCAGAAGCGCTTTCTTTGGCAAGGGCTGCGGATGTTGCGGGAGGAGGTGCCGGGGCAGAGCAGTTTGTACCTGTATGAGCCGGGTAGTTATGCGCCACTGGCGCGGGTCGATCAGGCCGAAGGCGAGGAGCAGAAGCTCTATTACTTCCACACCGACCAGATCGGTACGCCGCTGGAGATGACCAACTGTGATGGAGAGATCGTTTGGCAGGCGACGTATCGGTCCTGGGGAGCGATTGAACAGCTGGCGGTCAGTGAAGTCGAGCAGAATCTGAGATTTCAGGGGCAGTACTTTGACGACGAGACCGGACTGCACTACAACACCTTTCGGTACTATGATCCTGAGGTGGGGCGGTTTGTATCACAGGACCCGATTGGTCTTCTTGGTGGCCTGAATTTATATGGCTATGTTTCAAGCCCATTTACCCGAATCGATCCTTGGGGTTGGTGCGAAACTAAAGGGATGGGAGTAAGCAAGTCTGGGCATCATGTACCATCCGTACGGAAATCAAAAGGACGACCGTTTGCAGTGTCCAGGTCGGATAAGACCCGGCCAACACTTTTCCCTAAAGGAGAAAATCCAGAGCATGAGCATTGGCTTTTGCATGAAGCTGAGAGGGGACCGATTGGGCCGAGACAGGGTGACTTCTCAGGGACAGATGATCAACTTTTCGCTGCATACCGTGAAGCATACAAGGATTTGGATCACATTAAAGTAGATGTTGTTTCACCAAATGGTACTCATGTGTTGGGTGAAAATGTAACCCCGCGCGCTGCAGTTGATTTAATTGAGAACTGGCTAAGAGAGGGTGGATTAAGATGAAAGTTGAAACCTTGAACGATGTTAGGGACATAATCCAGAAGGCAGGCTTTTTTGAGGCTGTCATTTCCAGTGTAAGTGATTGGGATGAGGCTCTGGAAGAAAGGGATAGTGAGGACTTTGATAAGGCTTGGGTGGAGTGTTTCAATAAGCTGAATAGTCTCACTTATGACGATCTGGCTGACGAAAAAATTGTGAAGGAGTTAAGAGAGTTCTCCTTCAAAAAAGTATTCTCGCTAGCTCATAATTCTGAGGTTGCAAGTTATATATCTGATGATATTGGTCTTGTGGCTGACGCAGTCTCAAAGACTACCCTCAGTGGTTGGGTCTCTAAACTTTTTGAGGTGTACTTGTCTGGTGAGTTTCCTCGCTAGCTTAGAGGGCTGTGGTTTTTAATGTATTGTATCTGGCTAGTTTATTGTGGTGTTGTTCTTGTAGGTTATGAAGTTTGTTAGAGTGCTTTAGTCGTGATTTTACGTGACCGGCAAGCAACTGGGTGTAACCGAAGAGAAGCTGGAATACGCCTACGACCTGCTGGGCCGGTTGACACAAGAAACCACACCGCAAGGCGTGCTGGGCTACGAGTACGACCCGCTCAGCAACCTGACCACGCTGACCCTGCCGGACGGGCGCAAGGTCAACCATCTGTACTACGGCAGCGGCCACCTGCACCAGTTGAACCTGGACGGCCAGGTAATCAGCGACATGGAGCGCGATGACCTGCACCGCGAGGTGTATCGCACCCAGGGCAAACTCACCAGTTGCTTTGGCTATGACGCGATGGGGCGCAAGGCGTGGCAGTTCGCCTCGACCTTGCCAGCTGACAAACTCTCACAAGTGCATAACAGCGGGATCAACACCTCGTTGCTGGTGGAGCATGCCTACAACCCGGTTCACCGCCGCTACCAGTACGATCCAGCGGGTGAATTGGTACGCACCCTGGACAAGCTGCGCGGCGAGATCAAGTACGAGTACGAAGCCAACGGCCAGTTGCACAGCCGCGATACCGGTTCGCTGATCGGTAGCGAAGAGTTCCGCTACGACGCCGCAGCCAACCGGCTGAACTTCAACACCAGCCAGTTCGACAAGGTCAAGGACAACCGCATCAGGCAGTGGCGGGATCAGGAGTATCGTTACGATCCCTGGGGCAACCTGATCGAGAAGCGCTCGGGGCACGGCAAGCTGCAGAGCTTCAGCTACGACTGTGAAAACCGGTTGGTTCGTGCCGAGACGTTAGTCAACGGCAAGCTGGAGAGCACGGGTGAGTATCGTTACGACAGCCTCGGGCGGCGGGTGGCCAAGCAGTCGGAGATCAATGGCAAGGCCGAGCAGAAACGCTTTCTCTGGCAAGGGCTGCGGATGCTGCGGGAGGAGGTGCCGGGGCAGAGCAGTCTGTACCTGTATGAGCCGGGTAGTTATGCGTCACTGGCGCGGGTCGATCAGGCTGAAGGCGAGGAACAGAAGCTTTACTACTTCCACACAGACCAAATCGGTACGCCGCTGGAAATGACCGACAGCGAGGGCGAGATCGTCTGGCAGGCGACGTACCGTTCGTGGGGGAGATAGAACAGCTCGAAGTCAATGACGTCGAGCAGAACCTGAGATTTCAGGGGCAGTACTTCGACAGCGAAACGAGTCTGCACTACAACACATTCCGCTACTACGATCCTGAGGTGGGAAGGTTTAGTACTCAGGATCCTATTGGTCTGAACGGTGGATTCAACCTTTACCAATACGCTCCGAATCCATCATCTTGGATTGATCCATGGGGATGGATGCCATTTTGGAAGCCTTTGAAACCTGATGGAATGGGGCATCACCCCTTCCCACGCGCACATGCAAATGCTCATGGGTTTCCAGAGCTCGGAACTAAACTCGACTCCCCATCATGGTTCCCTAATGAGCTCGAGGGTTCTGATAAGCTGCATCAGCAGTTTCATGAGGCTATAAAAAAAGAAGGGGTTCCGTTTAATAGTAAATTCGAAGGAACTTCCGATGAGTTGATCAAGAAGCTGGACAAAGCCTATGAGGGATTCCCCCAAAAAGGGACTCTAAAAATCCCGCGTTCCGGTCAAGTCCTTGCAAAAAATGTAACGATTGGGGAAACACTAACCAAGTCACTTGGCAAAGGGCCAGGTAACAGTTCAGCAGGAGGGTGTGGCTAATGAAACGAGATGCTTTGATAGAGTTGTATACGCCCGGGATTGTTGTCTTCGATCCTGTCATTCTTTCGGATTTTATTAAAAATAATGGCGTAATTGATTCGAATATTTTTGAGGTGCTTTTGCGAGATGAAAATTTGGGGCGAGCGGCTGTTGAGCAAGGAGTGATATGTCCGATATATCAAATATCTGAGCAGGAGTATTCTGTTTTCATAGTAGGTGCGATGGGGGGTGAGGTTTTTCTGCCTACTCCTAAATTTAGTTATTCAGGTTTTCCACTTAAGGTTAGTTCTGGCGTTTTGATCGTATCTGATCTCAACGCACTTTTTGATTGGGATGACGACTTTTTCTTGAACTATAAGCTCAGGTATGGTTCTCGTCTCCCAAGTAACGACTATATTGAGGTTGAGTCAGGGTTGTATAGTTTGACCATAAAAGGCTATGTCGGGCTAAGTAAGCCATTTTCCAATTTTGGCTACGGCCTCGAAATGAGGCTTGTGCAGGATTTACCCATCATTGGCGAAAGTTCTTCCGTAGATGATTTGGATTTTGAGTTAGAGAGGTGATGACATACGCTGGTAAGTCTAATTTAATTAAAGAGGCAGTGAAAAGAGGTATATATAATCCAAATGGTGCAAGTAACGGATCTGCACCGCCCACAACTTCTGCTGAATCTTTAGCAAATGGTAAGCCACTGCATAGTGGTGGGCATCTCGGGTCGTATTTTGATGCTGCACGTAGTAGGTTGACTCTCTCAGAACAGAAGATTGGAAATCTTACTACGGCTTCCGATAAGCAAATCCTCGGGAAGATTAGAGCAGTTGAGCGAAGTATGAGAATGAGTTTAGGCGCCGACGTGCTGCGCTTACAGAATACTGATCCGAGACCCAAAGGTACTCGGTAAACTTGTTAAGGAGGAACTATGAAATATTATATTCTTCGTCATGAGGATGCTGGTGGTGAATTCATCGATGGTGAGGTTAGCTTGCACCCGTCAATTGAGGGTTACTATCAAACTGGAAAGAGCGTGGTGTCAGCTGGTACGGTGGTCAAGGTAAAGCTAGACAAGCCAATAAAGAAATTGAATAGTGATTTTTTCTTCACTACATCGGGCGCTTTTTTTGTTTCGGGTAAAATGAGAGAGGTTCTTGAAAAACATCATACTTTGATCGAGTTCTATGAAGCCGATATACAATATTTTGGAGGGGTGAGCGTTGAGGGGGAGTATTATTTTATTCACGTAAGCTGCAAGGTGCCATGTTTTGATTATTTTAACTCTGAATGCTCTGGGAAGGTGATGGTTCTTGATAGGATTAGTAAAAAAGAGCTTTCGCCTGATTATAAAGTTAGGGGTGTAAAAAAAATGGCGGTCGTGGAGGGCGAGACATCGGGTTTGGATTTTTTCTTTGTTGATAATGTTATATGGATTGATCCCATCATAACGGAGTCTGTTGTGATATCTGTTGCGGCGGAAAAATTGAATTTGAATATTGAGCAAATTTAGGCTTAATTGTGGTGGTTTTTATGTTTCATAAATTATCTATTGAGCTTTTCAATTGGGTTTGGTGTTGTGTGGAAGTGTTTTAAAGTTAATTATTTGGCGGCTTTTTTAACTAAATACCTGTGGTGGAACACTCAGACCTAGGTCGAGCGCTATCAGGACTGTTCGGGCAAAGTACCTCCTATCGCTACGATGAGCGCCAGTACCTGGTGGCGGTGACCGATGCGCTGCAGCAGACCACCACACTGGAACGCAAGCCAGACGGTGAAGTCCTGCGCATCAACCATCCGGACGGCACTGCGGAAAACTTTACCTACAACGTCTATGGCCAGGTGCTCAGCCACGCCGACGGCAAGGGCCAGGTCACCCGCTTGCAACGTACAGCGCGTGGCTTGCCGAGCAGCCGCCAGGATGCCAAAGGGCAGCAGATACGTTACGAGTACGACAAGGCCATCCGGCTGACCGCGCTGGTCAATGAAAACAACGCGACCTACAGCTTTGCCTACGATGCCGCGGATCGGCTGAGCGAAGAGGTGCGGGTGGATAACCTGACGCGGCGTTTCAGCTACAACGAAGGCGGTCACCTGACCCGTGTTGACGAAATCGGCTACGGCGAGAATGGCGAACGGCCGCAACGCGAGACGCTGTTCGAGCGCGATGCGATTGGCCGACTGATTGCCAAGCTCAACCGTGATGCACGGCAGCAGTATGAGTACGACGACGGTGATCGGTTGCTGAACATTCAACGCCAGCCAACCATGACCGGTAAGCAACTGGGTGTAACCGAAGAGAAGCTGGAATACGCCTACGACCTGCTGGGCCGGTTGACTCGGGAAGTCACTGCCGATGGAGCCCTGAGCTACGAGTACGACCCGCTCAGCAACCTGACCACGCTGACCTTGCCGGATGGCCGCAAGATCAACCATCTGTATTACGGCAGCGGCCACCTGCACCAGTTGAACCTGGACGGCCAGGTAATCAGCGACATGGAGCGCGACGACCTGCACCGCGAGGTGTACCGCACCCAGGGCAAGCTCACCAGTTGCTTCGGCTATGACGTGATGGGACGCAAGGCGTGGCAATTCGCCTCGAAGCTGCCTGCCGACAACCTCTCACAGGTGCACACTTCCTGCATTTCACCCGTACCGCGCAAGGTACGCTGACCGACATCAGCGCCACTGGCGGCACCCGCGTGCACCTGCACTACGACTATCCGCTGGGTCGCCTGACCGAGATCAAACGGCTGGTCAACAACCAGGCGGTCGAAACCCTGACCCAGTACCGCTACGACGAGCAGGGTCAGCTCAGCACGGTGATCAACCGCAACGGCGACAGCGTGCGCAGCTTCAGCTACGCCGACGGCCTGATGGTGAATCACCGCAACGCGCTGGGCCTGGGTTGCCATTACCGCTGGGAAGCCCGGTAAAACCGCACCCCTCAAAACTTGGAAAAATTGATCGCATCGACAATGATCGAGCCGCCAATACCGGTCAGCGAAAGCAGCAATGCCCGCACCAGCGGCTCTTCCGAGTAACGCGAGAAGGCACCGGTACTGAGCGCAGCAACGCGGGCACGGATCATTTCCAGCTTGTCCTGTTTCAGGTTGTCTTCAACAGCGCGCAACAAATAATCATCGATACGCAGCAAGGCGATGCGCCGTGCTTTTTCGGCCGCGCGGCGCAGCGATATCGCTGAGCTGAGCAGTATCACGGCGGTGAGCAGAAACGAAATGACAATGCTCGGCGGGGTCGGCCAGTTATCGAAGTAGCTGCTGCGCGAGGCGATCATGATCAACAGGACGACAGTCGGTGCATAGATCAGGCGATTGACCGCCGCCGTACGCTTGGCGATCAGGACCATGTCCATCCAGTCGTCGATACAGGGGTGCGCCGGGGTTTCAAAGATTTCCTTATGCTCGATTCGCAAAGGCTTTGGCCAGATACCGTGGAGATTGCTCAATTGGTGGATGAAGCGCGTGAGCAGGCGGTTGGCGTCCACCACCCAGAACACCAGCAGCTGGAAGAGGACAAAGGGCAGTAGCCAGCTCCAAAGCCATATTGGCGAGTTGCCCCGAACCGGGATGCTCTCCATGGGCCATACCACCATCAGTACGCTGGTGATCACCAGGAAAAACCAGGTGGCGAGCGCCGCCCGCAGCAAGCGCGCGGTGAAGGTGCCGCATTCGCAATGCTCGCGCCAGAAGCTCGAAATGAACACCAGCGGGCGCGGGTCACGGCTGGCAGGCAGGCGCAAGGCACGCCGGGTCTTGTCGCTGATGTGCGGGATATCGCTTGGCGACAGCGGGAAGATGATCTTGAACAGCCAATGCCCCAATTGATTGAGCCAGTGGCGCCATGACCATTTTTTGTAGCGTTGATTGAACAGCGGAAAATGTCGCCACAGCCTTGCCCGGTAAATGGGCGTTAAATGGCTCAGGTGGTAGAGGTTGCGGATCTCGATGCGGTTGATCTGCAGGTTGCGCCAACCCCAGAACAGCGCCGAAATCGAGATCAGTGCCGCCAGCAGGCGCAACGCGACGGTAGGCCAGGCGCTGATGCCCTGGAACAGGAACATCGGCTCACCCAGGCCGTTGTCGGTCAAGTCGCGGCGAACCTGGTACGCCCACAACAACGCCAGGATAAACACGACCAGCGGCACCAGGATGTACCACCCCGAGGCGTCGAACAAACCGGCAATGCCGGCAGCACCCCGTCCAGGTCGCAAGGATACGGGCGTCGTTCGGCGAATCAGTTCGGCGCAAATAATCCCCAACAGGATCAGCACGAAGGTGATCCACATGAATTCCACTCGCCAGTACAGGATACCGACCAGCGCGGACAGGGCAGACGCCGCATAGAGCGATATGGGCAACCTGCAGACCCAGGGCGGGAGCTGGTAGAGGAATTTCGAGTCTGTCTGATCCGCAGAAGGGGGAGGTACTGTGTTGACCAGACTTCTGTTGGTCCACCACCAGCCCAGCGACAATGCCAGCAACAGCAAGATCCACGACAGTGGCCCGGCCCCGAAGAACGACAAGCGCGCAGTAAAGTCTTGACGCATTGCCGGGGACATTTCCGGAAAGGGGAGTTCTGCGCGGTCCTGTAAACAGCGCAATGCCATGATGTCTTGCGGACGCACTCGGCTGATGCGGTCGGAGCGCCGTGAATCTGGCGCTGCACAATCCTCTGGGCGTGACTTGTTCAGTCGGCTTGCGAGGGGAATGAAACCTTTTATTCCCACCTCGTAGATACCCGGCGAGAGTAACCCGGACTTGTTGTAGTCGAATTTTGCCCGCTTGGCATCGAAGCTTTGCGGCGCTTGCGCCGTCAGCACGGCGATGAATACGGCACTTTGCAAGCTGTCGCGAAACGGCGGTACATCCTGTTGCAGGGCCCGGGTCAGGGTCAGGCCATAGGGGGCTGCCAGCACCAGGTTGCGGGTGGTCTCGGCCTGGCCGCGTTGCAACATGCGGGCATCGAGATCCGTGGAGAAATATACCTTGTGCGGCATTCGCGACTTCAGCGCTTGCAAGGCGAGTAATTTGTCATAGGTATCGAGCCCCAGGATGCCGATGGCACCGATGCCGTTTTCACCTTTGCGCCGATAAAGCTCGTCTTCTTCGGCGATGTGGTCGGCCAGGCGGCGCAGGTAATCGAGCTGGGAGTTGCCATCGGACTTTTCCAGGGGGCTGGTGTCCAGTTCAAGGCTGTCTTTGCTGCTGTCTTTGCCAACGGCCCTGTCTGCGCTGGCAGCTTCCTCCGGAAGGCGTCCGTCCAGGCCGCGCAGGTAGCTGAAGCGCAGTACCCATTCATCGACGGAGGCCTTGTTGTCATCGCTCAACCTGGCGGTTTCGACCACCTGAGACTTGAAGCTTTCTATCAATGCCCGGCTGTAAAAACTGTCCCACTCGGAGATCAGTGCGATGCGATTCTGGCGTTGGAAGCCTTTGCGACGACAATCGTTGCCGACGCGCATGACCGCGTTCGGTGCACACTGCAATCCGGTGACAGGGTCGACTTTGCGCAGTTTCAGTTCGTCGAGCAGCAGGGTTGTCATGGTGCGGTCGTCGCTGATGGTGCGCAGCAACTTAAGCGTCTGTTTCGGGTTATCTGTGTTCGCTTGTGGCTGGCCTGGACGGCCTTTGGGCTTTTCGAACCCGCGCAGCAGCATCTTCCTGTCGGCGGTGGCCAAGGGTGAGTAAATCTCTATGTTGGGCGGTACCACTTTGCCCTGGTATTCCTGGCGGTACATGTCACGCAGCACGGTCGAGTCGGCAGGCCCGATGACCTTGAGGATTCTATCGTCGAACGGGGTGCAGGTTGCGGGCGAGGACGTCCCATCAAGCGCGCTGACTTTGCACGACAGGGTCTGGCGCAGCTGTTCAAGCTTTTGCAATGGCTCGGTGCCGAGATGGCTTTGTTTGAGCCAGAACAAAATGGTGCGGGCGGACGGATGCGCGTTGTCGTCCATATCAGTCGGTGGATCGAAAGGGTTGGCGACAAAGATTTCATAGGGCAGTTCTGCGCGCCTGCGATTGCCTTGCCCGTCGTCTTGTGACGCGATCGGACTGTCTTTGAGGTTGTCTGCCAAGGTCAGGCAGCGGATGTTCTGTTCGTCCTCGGGCACCATCCGCGCGGTCTTGAAGCCGGCGAGCATGGCGTAACGCATGCGTCGGCGCAGTTCCACTTCCTCGGCGTAGGGCCCACCTTCGACCAGGGCAACCATGATGCTGGTCGGTTCTGCGTCTGTTACTTTGGACGCTTCAGCCGGGCCCTGCGCAGAGGCCGGATCGGCCATTTCTGCTGCGGGGCTGTATGAAGTCCGGCGCAATTGTGAGAGTTGCACCTGGAGCTGGTCAGATGGGGCCGATGATTTGTCAAACAGCTCAGGGATGCATTCAGCGCCGGCCAGCTGGCTTTTGTTGTCTTTGAGTCGCTTGCGGTAGCGCTCCAGTGCATCGAAAGGGTCTTGCCACAGGCGTGCTTCTATCGGCAGCTGTGTCTGGAACTGCGCGCCAAAGGGGCGTTGCTCGAGGAACGGGGCACGGGTGAGTGCAAAGGTGGAGACAATCAGGCTAAGAACAATCGCACTGCCAGGCAGCCAGAAACCGAGGTTGCTCCCCGAGTCATTGCCGTTCATTTCTCTGGCCCTCAGGTGTCGAACCGACCACCAGGAACAAGGTAAAGAACCCAATCGAGGAGCGCGCTTCGTACTAAAGGGCCTTGGCCATCGCTGAAACTCGCCAGTTTATGAGCCTGCTGGCGAGACCGGTTCCAGTCGCTCTGTGACTGCCAGGGTACCGGTGCTTCTGATAATTGTAGTTCAGCTGGTCAATTGTCCAGTTTGGATCCGGATACGGCTGTGAGCGTTACTTACGGCCGCAGCCATCCGGCCAGGCATCAGATATAGATAAACACCAACACCAACGCCGCCACCACTGCCCATTTCTCCAGGTAATAACGGGTGCGGTTGCGTTTCTTCAGCGCCTTGCCGCGTGCGCGGATTTTGTAGATACGGGTGAACAGGCGGTTGATGCCGCCAGTCTTGTCACCGGCATCGTTGGGCGCGGCGGCTGCGGCCATGACGCTACGGCTGAACCAGCGGTTGAAGGCGCTGGCCCAGCGATATTTGAGCGGACGCTCGACGTCGCAGAACAGGATGATGCGGTTGTGGTCGGTCTGGTTGGAGGCGTAGTGGATGTAGGTCTCGTCGAAAATCACCCCTTCGCCGTCGCGCCAGGCGTAGTTTTCGCCGTCTACACAGATGTAGCAGGCGTCGTCGTTCGGCGTGTCCAGGCCCAGGTGGTAGCGGTAGGAGCCTGCATACGGGTCGCGATGGCGGACCAGTTTCGAGCCTGGTGGCAGGGTGGCGAACATCGCCGCTTTGACGCTGCCGATGCCTTGTAGCAGTTCGGTGGTGCGCGGGCAGAGTTTCATCGCCGAGGGGTGACTTTCGCCGTACCACTTCAGGTAGAAACGCTTCCAGCCGCTCTTGAAGAAGGAGTTGAAACCGACGTCGTCGTAGTTCTGCGAGCTTTTGATTTCACCGACATGAAGCAACTGCTGGGCTTCGGCGCGGATTTCCTGCCAGTTGTCTTGCAACGGCTTGAGTTCGGGGAACGACTCGACCGGCAAATAGGGCTTGGCCGGGAGCTTGGAGAACAGGTAGAGGAACACGTTCACCGGCGCGAGGAAGCTTGAGTGGTCACCTAGCTGGCGGCTGATTTTGTGCCTGACGCGCCCGCGAAAATGGACGTAGGCAATTGAAAAAACAAACAACAAAACAAGGAAGATTTTCATGGGCGGATACTTGTCGATGTGGCGATGCGCCATGGCATGAGCTGGCCAGCATAAACAATCACAACCGGGGTTTGTACTAAATGTTACCGGGTCGGTGCCCGACATTAGTCATAGGCGCAAAGGTTTGCTTTTAGGCTTTATAAGCTTTTTCGCGGGCCTGTGGGAGCGGGCTTGCCCCGCGAAAAGGTCGCTACTACTTTCTGGTCACCTTGCCACCTGGCACATGCAGGTATGACATCACACTCTCGGTCAACTCGGTAGCCAGTTTCACCGCTTCCTTGTTGCGCGCCATGACCCCGGCCACCAGGCCTTCGATCAGCGCCAGCACGGCAATATTGGAGCTGGTCAGCACCGGATGATCGGCGGGGGCGAACAACACGTGACGGGCGATCGGGGCAAGCGGCGAGGCGGGCGAGTCGGTGATCGCCAGCACTGTGGCACCGCGCTCCTGGGCAAAGCGCGACAGTTGCAGGGTGTCTTGAGAATAGCGCGGCAGGGCGATGGCCAGCAGCACGTCCTGGTCGGTGATCGCGGCCAGCCGGTAGGCAGCATTCTCGTTGCCGCCTTCCATGCTGATCGCGCAAGCGTCGGCGCAGAACGGCACCAGGGTCGAGGCCGCCAGCCCGGCCAGATAGACGCTGTTGCCGAAGCCCAGCACATACACCTTGCGCGCGTTGATCAAGCTGCTGACGAAGGCTTCGAAGGTCTCGGCCTGGTTGTTGCTGCTGGTGGTGGCCAGGTTGCTGCTGGCGCTCTGGATCTGTTCATGCAGGCCGAAATCACCACCGGGGCGCTGGGCCAGCTCGTTGCGCAGCTTGTCTACCGGCGAAACCATCTGCTGCAGGGTCGCCACCAGCTCGGTTTTCATGCCGCTGTAGCCACCCAGGTCGAGGGCCTTGGCCAGACGATTGACCGCCGCCGGCGAGGTCGCGGTGGCCTGGGCCATTTCTTCGATGGTCAGGGTCGCGGCCTTGAGCGGATGGCGCAGGATGTAGTCGGCCACTTTGCGCAACGAGGGTTGCAGTTCGCTCAGGCTCTCCGACAGTTTGCGCATGACCGGCGAGGCGTAGACGGTGGTGTTCTTCGTAGTGCTCGGCATCCGGCGCACAGCTCCCTGAAAGATTGGCGCTAGTGTATCCCAAGGCACTCCCCGGCGCGCGGCCGGGGCGTGCTGCGGGAAGTTACTTGAGGCTGCCGGCGAGAAACTGCTGCAAGCGCTCGGACTGCGGCCGTGCCAGGACTTCACGCGGGTCGCCGCGCTCTTCGGCAATACCCTGATGAAGGAACAGCAACTGGTTGGACACCTCGCGGGCAAAGCCCATCTCGTGGGTCACCACCACCATGGTCCGCCCCTCCTGGGCCAGGTCCTGCATGACCTTGAGCACCTCGCCGACCAGCTCCGGGTCGAGCGCCGAGGTCGGCTCGTCGAACAGCATCACCTCCGGCTCCATGGCCAGGGCACGGGCGATCGCCACCCGTTGCTGTTCGCCACCGGACATGTGCGCCGGGTAAGCGTCACGGCGATGGCTGACGCCGACCTTATTGAGGTAATGCTCGGCCTTGTCGCGGGCTTCTTTGCGGTTCATGCCGAGGACATGCACCGGCGCTTCCATGACGTTGTCCAGGGCGCTCATGTGCGACCACAGGTTGAAATGCTGAAAGACCATGCTCAGTCGTGCGCGCAGGCGTTGCAGCTGACGCGGGTCGGCGGCGCGCAACCCGCCACGCGGGCAACTGCGCAGTTTCAACTGTTCGCCGTTGACCAGGATCTGCCCGGCGTTGGGCTGCTCGAGCAGGTTGATGCAGCGCAGGAAGGTACTCTTGCCCGAGCCGCTGGAGCCGATGATGCTGATCACATCACCCGCTTTGGCGTGCAGCGAGACACCCTTGAGCACCTGGTGGGTGCCATAGCTTTTGTGCAGGTCCTGAATTTCCAGTTTGTTCATCAGTCGGTACTCGGTGGTGTCAGTCGCTGAGCAAGCGACCCTGGCGAATGGGAGTGCTGCCGGCGACCTTGGCCAGCCACAGGCCGGGCTGGGCAAAACGCAGGCGTTCGCGGGCGTAGAGGATGCCGTCGGTGGTGGCCCTGACGATGCTGTGGCGATCGCTGAGCGGATCGATGACCTCGAACAGCGGATCACCGACCCGGACCTGGGCACCCAGTGGCTGCAGGTAGCTGACCACGCCGGGGTGTTCGGCATAGGCGTACTGCGCACCGGCAAACGGCGCGGCCTGACAGCAGTGGCCTGGCGCATCCGGCCATGCGCCACTGATCAAACCCTGGTCGGCGAGGTAAGCAAGAATCTGCTCGGCGCTGGCCTGGCACGGTTCGCGTTCGGTGTCGGCCATGCCGCGCAGTTCAATGGTTGTGGCGACGCAGGCCAGCGGGATCTCGGCTTCGGGGAAGAAATCGGGCAGTTTCACCCAGGGCACCGCGCAGGCTTCATCGAAGGCATTGCCACCGGCGTCCTCGGCCAGCAGCGCTGCCTCGGCACCCAGGCGCGCCGCCAGCGAGCGCAAGCGCGGCCAGTTCTGCGGCAGGGCGTAAAGCAGCATCACCGATTCGAAATCGCAATGCAGGTCGAGCACCAGGTCCGCGTCGCACGCCTGTTGCAGGAGCAGGCGGCGCAGGCCGTCGAGCTCCGATTGCGCAGGTGGCAGTGCGGCGAGGATGGCAAGCATGGCGTGGCGGATGGTTGCCACGTTGGCTTCGCCATCGCTACCCAACTGACCTTCCAGACGCTCGACCAGCGCCTCGGTCAGTGCCGGAAAATCGCGGTTGAAGTTCTTGCCACTGTTGAATTCGAAGCGGCCCTGATGGGTGGCCTGGAACATCTGGCCGATACCGATCGGGTTGGCCAGCGGCACCAGCTCGATCACTCCGGTCAGCCGGCCCTGGGCTTCCAGCTCGCGCAGGCGCGCCTTGAGCTCGACGGCCACGCGCATGCCCGGCAGTTCATCGGCGTGCAGCGATGCCTGGATGTAGGCCTTGCGCGGGCCGCTGCCGAAGCGGAACAGGCTCAGGGTGCGCCGGGTGCCGCAGGCACTCCACGGCAGGATGTGTTCAATGTGCTGCATGAAAGCTCCTTAGTGCTTGCGCGGGGCCAGGTAGGCCAGCCAGCGGCGCTCGGCCAGTTTGAACAGGCGCACCAGCATGAAAGTCAGGACCAGGTAGATCAGCCCTGCGGTAATGAACGCCTCGAACGGCAGGTAGTAGCGCGCATTGAAGGTTTTCGCCGCGCCAGTGATGTCGACCAGGGTGACGATCGAGGCGAGGCTGGTGGTCTGCAGCATCATCAGCACCTCGTTGCTGTACTGCGGCAGCGCCCGGCGCAGGGCCGACGGCAAGAGGATGCGGCGGTACAGGGTCAGGCGTGACATGCCCATGGCGCGCGCGGCTTCAATCTCGCCCCGTGGGGTGGAGCGCAGGCTGCCGGCCAGCAACTCGGCGCTGTAGGCACTGGTGTTGATGGCGAATGCCAGGCAGGTGCAGAAGGTCGCGCTGGACAGGTACGGCCACAGCGGGCTGTGACGCACGGCTTCGAACTGGGCCAGGCCGTAGTAGATCAAGAACAGCTGCACCAGCATCGGTGTGCCACGGATCACATAGGTGTAGAGCCAGGCCGGGTAGCGCAGCAGGCACGCACGCGAGACCCGCATCAGTGCCAGCGGGACCGCCAGTACCAGGCCGCAGCCCAGGGAAATCAGCAGCACTTTGAGCGTCAGCAGAATGCCGTTCAGGTACAGCGGCAGGTTCTGCCAGATCAGGTGGTAGTCGAGCATCATCGGATTGATCCCCTCACAGCTCAGCGGCTTTGAAGCCGACCGAGTAACGTTTTTCTACACCGCGCAACAGCAGCAGCGACAGGCTGGTCAGCAGCAGGTACAGCGCTGCCACGGCGAGGAAGAAAGTGAATGGCTGATGGGTGGCGTCGGCGGCGTTCTTGGCCTTGAACATCATGTCCTGCAGGCCGATCACCGAGATCAGCGCGGTGGACTTGGTCAGCACCAGCCAGTTGTTGGTGAACCCGGGAATCGCCAGGCGCACCATCTGCGGCACGCTGATCCGCCAGAACACCTGCACAGCGCTCATGCCATAGGCCGCGCCGGCTTCGGCCTGGCCTTTGGGAATGGCCAGAAAGGCCCCACGGAAGGTCTCCGACAGGTAGGCACCAAAGATGAAGCCCATGGTGCAGACCCCGGCGATAAAGGGGTTGATGTCGATGTACTGCTCGTAACCCATCCCAAGTGCCAGGCGATTGACCAAGTCCTGGCCGCCATAAAAAATCAGCAGAATCAGTACCAGGTCAGGAATGCCGCGCACCACCGTGGTGTAGACCTCGCCCAGTGTCGCCAGCCATTTCAGCGGCGATAACCGGCAGGCTGCGCCGATCAGGCCCAGGCTGATGGCCAGGGCCATTGCCAGCAGCGCCAGGTTGATGGTCAGCCAGGCGCCATCGAGAATGCTCGATCCATAGCCGTAAAGCATGATGAAAGTCCTCGCCAGCCGGGCTTACTGGCCGTAGATATCGAACGGGAAGTATTTGCTCTGCACCTGTTGGTAGGTGCCGTTGGCGCGGATCGCGGCGATGGCGGCGTTGAGGCGGGTCAGGTTGGCGCCGTCACCCTTGCGCACGGCAATCCCGGCGCCGCGGCCGAAGTACTTCGGGTCGCTGATGTCCGGGCCGACCAGGGCAAAGCCTTGACCGGCGGGCGTCTTGATAAAGCTCTCTTCGGTATTGACGATGTCGGCGAGGGTGGCGTCCAGGCGCCCGGAGGCCAGGTCGAGGAAGGCTTCGTTCTGCGAGGCATAGCGCACCACTTCGACACCGGCGACTTCCAGCTGCTCGGTGGCGAAACGGTCATAGGTGGAAGCGCGCTGCACCCCGACTTTCCTGCCCTTGAGATCGACCAGCGGATCGTTGATCTGGCTGCCGGCCTTCATCGCGAACTTGCCGGGCGTGTGGTAGTACCTGGCGGTGAAATCGACCGATTTCAGCCGGTCCTCAGTGATCGACATCGACGACAGTACGGCGTCGATCTTGCGCACCTTCAATGACGGAATCATCCCGTCGAACTCCTGGATCACCCACTGACACTTGACCTGCATCTGCGCGCACAAGGCATTGCCGATGTCGTAGTCGAAGCCGGCAAGGTCGCCTTGCGGGGTGCGGTAGGAGAAGGGCGGGTAGGCGGCTTCGATGCCAATCCGCAGGCTGCCTTCGTCGGCCTGGGTCAATGCGCTGCAGGCACAGAGTGCCAAGGCGCCTAGAAGTCCGGTCTTGTTCATATTGTTGACTCCGGTGGTGGGGCTCAGGTGCAGATAGAAATGACATGTTTAATTTCAGAAATCAAATTCATGAAAATAAAAATATCAAAAAGGCGACTGACGGCTGCTGGCGCGGAGCGTTAGACTGGGTGGGACGACGAAAGAAAAGGGAGGCAAGGGCATGAGCCAAGGCGATCGCGAAACCGGCGAGCCCTTCAAGCGGCTGTTCTTCGCCGTGGACTGCACACCGACGCAACGCCGGGCCATTGCCCAATGGCGTAGCGAGCTCGGTATGGACAATGGCCGGCCGGTGCCGTCGGCGAATTTCCATCTGACGCTGATGTTTCTTGGGACTGCAGGCACGGCGCAATTGCCGGCCATCCTCGCGGCGGCTGCGGGGGTGAAGGTGCCCGGCGAGGCACTGACCGTGGGGCTAGACCGTCTGGAGGTCTGGCGCCGGGCCAAGGCTCTGGTGCTGGCTCCCAGCCAGACGCCGGTGGCCTTGCGGCAGTTGGTCTATGCCTTGCAGCAGGCCCTGTTGCCCCTGGGTTTTGCCGAGGCGCCGAGAGAGTATCGCCCGCACCTGACCCTGTTTCGCGACTTTCACGGCCCGGTACCGGAAGCGTTGGAACCGGCGCAGTTCAGCCTGCGAGCGCGTCACTTCACCTTGTTTGAATCGCGTAGAGGGCGGTACTGGCCACTGGCGCATTGGCCGTTGCACAGGGATTAGGTGAGGGGCACGCCGCCTTCATCGTCGGTGTTCTTGGGGATCTGGCTGTTCCCGTGACGCGCCAGGCAACAGCGGTGCCCGTTTGGCGCTATAGGGCTGGGTAGGCCCATTGATGAGTCATTGATTTGGTGAGCGTGAGTGCAATTGGCTAGGGTGTTACGTTCAATCTGGAATGGGTAGTTAGCTGGCGATTCGACGCTTGGGCTCGGCTCGAACTTGCGGTGCTTTTCGGGCTAAGCCATGAAGGCGTCATTCCATAATGCATCTCCTTACTCGACGGTCTACCACGATTTCTCGATATTAAAAACCTAGTAATTTTGACAGTTGCAGGTCACTCCTCCGTACGGGAACAATACGAGCGAAAACGACGGATTAATCGTAAGTAAGGAGTGTGGGCGATGAAGTTAAATGACTTTAACGTTTATTATGGAAATGAACTTGTCTCCGATCCCGATGTGCAAGATCTAGTGACGGGCTGCATCGGTAACGAATACCATGGAAATACTTTTTATGGTTTTCCTCCCGCTCGTGATGTTTCATTCAAAGATGAAAAGCTCACATGGAGACTTGAGCATCCAGATTCATTGATTGAAAATCGCGCTAAAAAGCCTGACTTGTATGAGGTCAAGCTCGATGATAATGGCGAGGAGCGCGTTGGAAGCATAAGTGTTTATAGGTGGTTAGTGGGCGAGGGGAGCGCTCATTTGGTAACGAGTTCACTGCGTCAGGCACTTCTGCGCTTGCCAATCAACGCTGAATTTCACGACAATGGAACATATTATCGGATTCAACTGCGAGATATCCGTGTCTACCCGCCTGAACGTGCAGAGGTTGTAGTTATGTTAAAGCCGCTAGGGGTGGAGCGTTGAGCGTCTGAAGTGTCCTGTTCTGGAGATGCTCTGAAGTAGCCAGTTATATTTGGTTTGCTTCACCCCTCACTGATTCGACGAATCAGTGAGGGGTGACCCTGTCGCAGGTCAAGCCCACGGGTAGAAGCGGGCTTGCCCCGCGATGCGGCCTAGAACTGCGGCGTGTACTTCACGGAAAACATGAAGTTGCGCGGCTCGCCAAAGTTGTTGTTGCCACTGAGCTGGTTGTAAGCCGCCACGTAGTAGCGTTTGTCGAACAGGTTTTTGCCGTTCACCGCCAGGCTCACCTCAGGCGTCAGCTGATAGGCCAGGCGCGCATCCCACACGGCATAACCCGCTACGTCGTAGGTGTGTTCGTAACCCAGGGTGTGGCTTTGCGCGGTGAAGCCCAGGCCTGCGCTGACCTTGCTCCAGTCCCCCGGCAACTGGTAGTCGCTCCATACCCGCAGCATGTGTTTGGGCGTCCAGGTGCTGAAGGTCTTGCCTTCGTTCTCCGGGTCGTCCAGGTATTTGGTGGTGTTGTAGGTGTAGCCGGCAAACAGTTGCAGGCCGCTGAGTACCTCGCCGCTGATCTCGGCTTCGATGCCCTGGCTGCGCACCTTGCCGGAGGCGGTGGAGCAGTACCAGTCGTCGCAGGCAAAACCTGAGGCCAGGTCCTGGGTCGCGCGGTTTTCCTGGTCGAAGCGGAACACTGCCAGGGAGGTATTGACCCGGCCGTCGAACAGCTCGCCCTTGATACCCATTTCGTAGTTGCTGCCGATGATCGGTTTGAGCACCGAGCCACTGACGTCACGCTCGGACTGCGGGACAAAGACGTCGGTGTAGCTGGCGTACACGGCCCACTCGCGGCTCAGGTCGTAGATGATACCGGCGTAGGGCGTGACTTCACCGGATTCGGTCATGGTGCTGGGGGTATTGACCGTGGCCGCGTGAGTGATCGCGGCGTAGTTGGTCGAATCGTAGGTTTGCTCGAACCAGCTTACTCGCGTGCCAAGTATCAGGGTCAGCGGCTCGGCAAGCTTGACTCGCCAGCTGCCATACAGACCTTTCTGGCGTACGTCGTAGGCGCTACCGGTGCCGCGGCCGCCGGGGTTGGCCAGTAGGCTGTCGTAGTCGATGTCAGGGCGGTGGTGGTCGATATCGAACACATTGTCGTCGCTGGCATTGAAGGTGCGGGCGAAGAGGTCATCGGTGGTCAGCCTGGAGTAGTTGCCGCCCAGTGTGACCTCTTGTTCCAGGCCGAACCCCTCGAAGCGACCGACTACGTTCATGTCCACACCCACTTTGGTGGAGTCGAAATCCGTCACCCAGTCGGCGTACGTCACACCGCTGCCATCGAATTCCAGGCCGTCGCCGGTGGATTGCACGCGCTGGTGGGCAGAGGTGTTGGTTTCGCTCATGCGCACGCCGGCGACGCGAAACTTCCAGTCGTCGTTGAAGCGGTGTTCGAGGTCGGCGTAGAGGGTGGTGACGTCGATTTCCGAGTGGTTCCAGCGCGAGCCGGTGAAGGTCGAGCGGGGTACGTCCAATGGGCTGCCGTCGATGTAGCGCGGCAGGCCACGCAGCATGGGCCGCGACTCGGCATCGGAGCGGCTGACCGCCAGGCCCAGGGTGGTGTCTTCGCGCAGGTCGAAGTCGAGGGCGCCGTACAGCGAGTGGGTCTTGCTCCATTCGTAGTCGATGAACGAATCGCTCTGGTCTTCATCGGCGACAAAGCGTCCGCGCACGGTCCCGGCGTCGTTCAGCGGGCCGCCGACATCCAGTTGCAAGCCGTAGTGATCCCAGCTGCCGGCCTTGCCGGTAACGGTCACGGTCGGCGCGCTCTGGCCGCGTTTGCGTACCAGGTTGACCGCGCCACCCGGGCTGCCAGTGCCTTGCAGCAGGCCCGAGGCGCCGCGCAGGACTTCCATGCGGTCGAAGAAAATCAGGTCCTGGGTTGCCCAGTTGCCCAGCGAGTAGGTGTTGCGCGGAATCGGCACGCCGTCGTACTGCCAGTCATCGATCTGAAAACCACGCGAAGAGATGATCAAGCCCGGGCCCACGCCCTGCAGGCCGACCAGGCCGGTGGTCCTGTTGACGGCGTCCTTGAGATCGACGATGTCCTGATCGTCCATCTGCTTGCGGGTCATGACCGACACCGACTGGGGGATTTCCTTGAGCGTGTGAGTGCCCTTGCCGATGGTGATTGCCCGTGCGGCGTAGGAGCCCGAACCCTCGGTGGTGGCGCCCAGGCCGCTGTCGTTGATGCTGGTGGCACCCAGCTCCAGGGCATCGCCGGCATCGATGTCCGCCAATACGCTGAAGTTGCCCTGGTCGGTCACCAGCAACTGCAGGCCACTGCCGGCCAAGGCCGTTTGCATGGCCTGCACGGCGCTCATGCGACCGGCGATTGCCGGTGCCTGCTTGCCCTGCACCAGCGCAGGGTCGAGGGAGACGATGCGTCCGCTCTGGCTGGCGATGGCATTGAGGCTGCTGGCCAGGCTGGCGGCTGGCAGGTTGAACGACAGCAGCTGTTCCTGGGCCGCTGCGCCAGTGGCAAGGCTGGCCATGGCAACGGCCACAGGAAGGGCGTGGGACCAAGGGTTGAGCACGGAATACTCCTGATGAAAAGGTGTTGTCAGGAGATAGGTGCGACGAGAAATGAAAACCGGACACAAATACGATTGATTTTCATAAGTAATTTTTCAAGACGGATTTTTCGCCCGGATCAGGGTCAGCCACGGGCTGTAGTGTTCGACCCGTACCGGCAGGGTTTCGGCCAGGGCGGCGAAGGCGCGTTGCGGTTCGTCGAGGGGGAATACCCCCTGCACCCGTAGTCCGCGGACCTCAGGTTCGACCCGGACAAAACCGCGGTAGTAGGGGCGCAGCGCCTCGACCACGGCTTGCAGGGAATCATCCAGCACATTCAGGCGCCCGTTGAGCCAGTCGGCGCGGTGGCGCTGGTCGTCGCTCAGGGCTTCGATGCGCTGCGAGTGGAGCAGGGCGGCACGGCCTTCGTGGATATCCAGCTCGGCGCCATCGGGCAGTCGTGCCCGGACCGAATGCTCAAGCACCACCACACGGGTGGCGTGCGCTTCCTGGCTGACCAGAAAACGTGTGCCCAACGCGCGCACGTCGGCCTGGGCACTGCGCACGTGCAACGGGCGTGTGGGGTCGGCGGCGACCTGAATCAGCAAGCTGCCCTGACGCAGGATCAGCAGGCGTTGCTGCGCGTCGAACTGCAGGTCGACCGCGCTGTCGGCATTCAGGCTCAGACGGCTACCGTCGGCCAGAGTGAAGCTGCGCCGCTCGCCGCGACCGGTGCGCATATCGGCCAGCAGCGCTTCGCCCATTTGGCTGCGCGAGCCCAGCCACAGGCCGCTGCCAAGCACACCGAGGGCGGCAATGCTGCGCAGCAGATCGCGGCGCGAAGTCGTCGGTTGCAACAACACCCGGCGCGCTTCCCCGGCCTGGCCCGGCGCCCGGCGGTCGAGGCTGCGCACCGTCTGGCAGGCGCCGCCGAGGCGCTCTTGCAAGCGCTTCCAGGCTTGGGCATGGCTGGGGTCGCTGGCAAGCCACAGGTCGAACTGGGCCTGCAGTACGGCGTCGGGATTGCCGGCGCTCAAGCGCACCATCCAGTCGATTGCGCCTTCGGCGGCAGGGTCCAGGCGCGGCTGCTTCATGGTGCCAGCTCGCTCAGGTAGCACTGCTGCAAGGCCTGTTTCATGTAGCGACTCACGGTGCGCTCAGACAGCTCGAGCTTGCGCGCGATGTCCACATAGCTCAGCCCGTCCAGCTGGCTGTAGAGGAAGGTGGCCTTGACGATCATCGGCAAGCCGTCGAGTACCTGGTCGATGGTCACCAGCGCTTCGATCAGCAGCAGTTGTTCTTCCGGGGAGGGCGCCAGCGGTTCGGGCAGCGCCGACAGGCGTTCAAGGTACGCCAGCTCCAGCTGCCGGCGACGGTGGCGATCGAAGATCAGGCGACGGGCGATGGTCGAGAGGTAGGCGCGCGGTTGCTGGATGCTTTCCGGGTCGACCCGGGCCGCGAGCATCTGGCAGAAGGTTTCGGCGGCGGTGTCTTCGGCGTCGGCGCGGTTGCGCAGGCGCTTGTGGATATGCTGCAGCAGCCAGCGGTGATGGTCGCTGAAAAAGAAGCCCAGTTTGCGGGTCGACGGGTTTTGCACCGGTGGCTGTCCAGACGTTAGTGAAAATCGTTCTCAATGCTACCTGTCTCTTGTCCGACAGTGCAATTGTTCGCTTCACACAACGGCAAAGGGGCCGCAGTGGCGGCCCCTCGGGGTGGTGCATCAGGCAATCGGGATCAGCGGGTCGGCGGCGGCCAGTGCAGTGGCGCGGTCAGCTGCTGGCGGGTAGATCCAGGTGGTGTTGATCTGGGTCTTGAGGTCTTTGGCCTCTTTGCGCAGCAATTTGACCTGGCGATCCCAACCCTCGGTGTACACCGCACCCCAGGCACCCAGGTCCAGGCAGGTAACGTACTTGGGCTGGCTGTAGGGCGTAGGTTCGACGCCGAGCAGGTCGGCGGCGACGTTGTTGCCGCTGTGACGGCCGAGGACGATGGCGTGCTGGCAGGACATCACGGCGAAATTGCCCAGCTCGTCGGTTGCAGCGTAAGCCACGTCACCGGTGGCGTAGACGTGCTCCTGGCCTTTGACCTTGAGGTGGCGGTCGACGTGCAGGCGGCCTTGCCCATCACGTTCGCCTGGCACTTGTGCGGTCAGCGCGCTGGCGCGCACACCGACAGTCCAGATCACGGTTTTCGCCTCGATCCGCTCGCCATCGGCGAGGGTCACGCCGTCGACATCCACACCCGCTACCGAGGCGTTGACCCGCCACTCGACGCCCAGGGCCTCGGACGCTTCGATGATGGTCGGGCTGATGCCTTCACCCAGGGCCGCACCGATCCTGGCACCACGGTCGACGATGATTACCCGCACCTTGGCGTCGGCACCGAGAATGGCGCGCAGGCGTTCTGGCATTTCGGTTGCGGTTTCGATCCCGGTGAAGCCACCACCGGCCACCACCACGGTGTTGCGTGCAGCCGATTCCGGCAGCGTGGCCAGCGACTTGAGGTGCTGCTCAAGGCGCGCTGCCGATTCGATCTGGTCGACGTCGAAGGCGTGCTCGTTGAGCCCGTCGATGTTCGGGCGCCACACGCCGCTGCCGGCAGCCATCACCAGGCGGTCGTAGCTGATGTCGCTGCGCTGGCCCTGGGCGTCGGTGTAGCTGACACGCTTGCCGGCCACGTCGATCTGCTCGGCAGCACCCTGGATGAAGTTCACCCCTACGGCATTGAACAGGTCGCCGAGGGGCGCTTTCATCTGATGCACGTCCGGCTCGTAGAAGCGCGGACGAATGCGCAGTTCGGCTTGTGGCGCGAGGACGCTGATGGCGACATCGCTACGGCCGTGCTGGTCCAGAAGGCGGGCTGCGCTGAGCGCGCTCCAGACACCACCAAAACCTGCGCCGACAATCAGAATGTGCTGTTTCATTGGTTGCTCCACAGAAAGAGATTGTTGTGTGAACGGGGGGCGTTGAAGGCAGCCTTGGCTGCGCCGAACAACTACGACTGTATTGGTCGTAGTTGTTCGGCGCAAGTATTTTTTCCTGTCGATCCGTGCAGCGATCCGGGTAACCTTGTGCGTTCACTGCTCTAATTCAGCCTTTCTTCATAGAATATGGGCTTGTGGCGGGTGACCGAAAACCGACGTGCGGTAGCGTCTGGGGACGGCTGGAGCGTGGAAAGCCTGTAAAGGCTGTTAATATTGCGACAAAGTTAGTCGGAGATTGTCATGTCACTGTATAGCGCCGGGGTGGAGTACGGCATCCATTGCCTGGCCTTCCTGGTCGATGAGCTGGGTGATAGCCGTGAAGCCAGTGTGCGGGATCTGGCCGACCTGCAGGGGGTACCTCAGGAGTACCTGGCCAAAGTCTTTACCAAGCTGGCCAAAGCCAAATTGGTGGTCGCCACCGAAGGCGTGCGCGGCGGCTTCAAACTGGCCCGGCCGGCAGACGAGATCAGCGTGCTGGATATCGTCACGGCCATCGACGGGCGCAAGATGATCTTCGAGTGCCGGGATGTGCGTGATCGCTGTGCGCTGTTTGACGGCTCGCCGCCGAGCTGGGCGCAGGAAGGCACCTGCTCCATTCATGCGGTGATGCTGACTGCGCAAAAGCGTATGGAAGAAGCGCTGGCCCAGCAGACCATCCTCGACATCGCCCGGCGCGTGGGGCGCAAGGCACCGCCGGAGTTTTCAGCCCAGGTGGTCGACTGGATGAACGATCGCCGTGCAGGCAAGGCGGCCGGGGATATCCCGCTGGCGGATGTTTCCGAGTAACCCCGGGTGGGAGGAGCTACCTGTGGGAGCGGCGGTGCGACGACTCGACTTGCCCCGCGACGCGATGTAACTGGCAGCTTGCAATCGCGGGGCAAGCCCGCTCCCACTGGCAGTTCCCACTGGCAATTGTCTCTACCGCGCCGTGCCGTTGCGCGGTTTGTAGAAGAGAAAATCCCCGGTCTCGGTGGTCTTCACATAGGCCCGCGCCCAGTCTGGCGACACACGCCGGTCATGAAAGTACAGCGCACCGCGGGTGCGGTCATCCAGTTGCCGGTTCAGGGCTTTGCGCGCGATTTCCTTGGCGATGGCATAGCGGTTTTCTTCCTGCACCGAGTCCGAGCGCCCGTCGCACCACCAGGAAAACTGGCAGTTACCGGTCTCCGAGCCCTGCTTGACCACACCACAGACCGTATCGGGAAAGCCGTTGTGACCGAGGCGGTTCATCACCACGCTGGCCACCGCTTCCATGTCCGCCGGCTTGCCACCTTTCGATTCCCAGTAGATGCTGCGCGCCATGCAGGTGATGGCGTCGTCCAGGGCTGCTGCGCCAGCCGGGTCGACCGCCTGGACTTCGCTCTGGGTAATGGCTTTGCTCTTGGGCGCTGGCGGCGCATCGGGTTGCACGGCAGCTTTGTGTTCCAGTACCTGGGCCTTTTCTTCGGCCACCTGGGCTTTGGGTTCTGCGGCCAGGGTCAGCGGGGCTGAGAAGGCCAGTAGCAGGCAGGCTACAATCGTTGGCAGGCGCATAGGGGACCTTTGCAGGTGAGGGAGGCAAAACTTCCCGTTACAGGGTCGACCGCACGGCGCTCAAAACATTCCAGCTGTTCGACGACGGGTGACTTCGCGCATCATGGGCGCAGTCCGTTCCAAGGGAGAATTGCATGCGCGTCCTGTCATCCGTTTTGCGTCTGGCCAGCCTGCCGCTGGCCCTGGCGTTCGCTAGCGTAGCCCAGGCCGATGAGCCGGCGCAGTTGATCGATTCGATCAACAGCTACCGCAGTCAGCCGCAGAAATGCGATAAACAGGTGTCCCTTGAGCTGCCGCCACTGGTCAGCGATCCCCGTCTGGTGCTGCCAGCTACCGGCAGCGTGGATTTGCGCTCGGCGCTGGCACAGGCCAACTACCCGATGGTCAGCGTCCAGGCCATTACCCTCAATGGTCCCCAGGATGCTCAGGCCGCGATGAAAGCGGTACAGGAAAGCTTCTGCCAGGTCGTACTGGCCCCGCAGTTCATCGATATCGGCGTCAGCCAGCAGGGCCGCGATTGGCGTATCGTCCTGGCGCGGCCGCTGCTGGCCGGGAAGCTGGGCGACTGGCAGGCCGAAGGCCAGAAGCTGCTGACGATGATCAACAGCGCCCGCAGCCAGCAGCGCCAGTGCGGCGGCCAGACCTTTGCAGCCACCACGCCGCTGGCCTGGAACGCAGTCCTGGCCGGGGTGGCTGAAAGTCATACACGGGCCATGGCCAACCAGAACTTTCTCGATCACGTCGATCGCGATGGCCGCACCCCGGGTGACCGGGCGGAGCTGGCCGGCTATGCCGGTCAGGTGAACGGCGAGATCATCGCCGCCGGCCAGGACACCCCGCGCAAGGTGGTCGATGGCTGGCTGGCCAGCCCCGGCCATTGCGCCAACCTGATGAACCCGCAGTTCAGCGAGCTGGGTGCTGCCTATGCGGTCGATCCGAAGAGCGATGCCGGGATCTACTGGACGGCGATGTTCGGCGCGCCATAAGCGCGCTCTTCAGCTGTAGTGCAGGTCCGTGCGCTTGAGCAGTTGCTTGCAGCGCTCGGACAGATGCACCACGCGCAGGTGCTTGCCGTTGTTGCTGTAGCGCTCGCGCAGGGTCTTGAGCGCGGCAATCGCCGAGTAGTCGACAAAGTTCAGGTGCTGGCAATCGAGGGTCACCTGCGCCGGGTCGTTGGCCGGGTCGAACTGGTTGAGAAACGGCGTGGTCGAGGCGAAGAACAAGGTGCCGTGCACCCGGTAGAGCTTGCTGCCGTCACTTTCCAGGTGGCTGTCGGCGTACAGCTCGCGCGCTTGCTGCCAGGCGAAGTTGAGCGCGGCGATAACGATGCCGAACAGCACCGCGGTGGCCAGGTCGGTGAGCACGGTGACCACGGTTACGGCGATGATCGCCAGCATGTCGTTTGCCGGCACTTTGTGCAGGACCCGCAGCGAAGCCCAGGAGAAGGTCTGCTGCGCCACCACGAACATCACCCCGACCAGCGCCGCCAGCGGAATACGCTCGATCAGCGGCGAGAGGAACAGCACGAACATCAGGATCATCACCCCGGCGACCACCCCGGACAAGCGTCCGCGACCGCCGGAGCTGAGGTTGATCGCAGTCTGGCCGATCATCGCGCAACCACCCATGCCACCGAACACACCGGAGGTCATGTTGGCCACACCCAGGGCCACGCATTCGCGGTTGGGGTAACCGCGGCTTTCGGTGATCTCGTCGGTGAGGTTGAGGGTCAGCAGGGTTTCCAGCAAACCCACCAGCGCCATCAGGATCGCGTAGGGCGCGATGATCTTCAGCGTCTCAAGGTTCCATGGAATGTCGGGCCAGCTCAGCACCGGCAGGCCGCCGGCGATGTGGGCCAGATCGCCCAATGTGCGGGTCGGCAAATCGAGCAGGTAGACCCCGGCGCCGACGCCGAGGATCGCGATCAGCGCTGGAGGCACGCTGCGGGTCAGGCGCGGTAGCACGTAGACGATGGCCATGGTCAGCGCCACCAGGCCGGCCATCAGGTACAGCGGCGAGCCGCTGAGCCAGGCACCGTCATGCTTGAAATGCTCAAGCTGGGCCAGGGCGATGATGATTGCCAGACCATTGACGAAACCGAGCATCACCGAATACGGCACCATGCGCACCAGCTTGCCCAGGCGCAGCAAACCGAAGGCAATCATGATCAGCCCGCCGAGCAGCACTGTGGCCAGCAGGTACTGCACACCGTGCTGCACCACCAGGGCGACGATGACCACGGCCATCGACCCGGCCGCGCCGGAAATCATCCCGGGGCGGCCACCGAGCAGGGCGGTGAGGGTGCAGATAATGAAGGCGCCATAAAGGCCCATTAGCGGATTGAGATGCGCCACCAGCGCGAAGGCGATGCACTCGGGCACCAGGGCAAAGGACGTGGTAAGGCCGGCCAATATGTCGGCGCGGAGAGAGGTTGTTCTCATGGAGGGGAAGGCTGCCGGCGAAAAAGGCTAGGATGCTACGGAAGTTCCTGGCAGCGGACCAGTGTTCAAATGGAGGTGAACCAATGAAATTCGTGGTTGTTGCTCAGCATAGAAGCGAGTACCCAGCGCCCATTACCTTTGCCAAGGGCGCCGAGTTGGTCGTTGGCGAATGTTATGCCGGTGAGGAAGGCTGGGATAACTGGTACTTGTGCAGTACCCCCGGTCAGCAGGACGGCTGGGTGCCGGGCCAGGTGATCGAGCGCTTGGACGGCAACCGGGGCAGGGCGCTGGAGGATTATTGTGCCCGCGAGCTGGATGTTGATCCGGGCGATAGCCTGGTGGGCGGTCGGCAGTTGAATGGTTGGGTGTGGAGTTGCAGAGACGCCGATGGCGCGACGGGGTGGGTGCCGCTGGCTGCGGTACAACCGGTAATCTAGGCCGCCCCATCGCCGACAAGGCCGGCTCCCACAGAGTTCGGTGATCACCCTGATAAATTGTGGGAGCTGGCCTTGCCAGCGATGGGGCGCGTAGCGGCCCCGGATCAGGCCATCGCCGCCAGCATCAGCTCCAGGTTCTGCACCGCCGCCCCCGAAGCGCCCTTGCCGAGGTTGTCGAACACCGCCGTCAGCAGCACCTGGCCGTGAGCCTCATTGGCAAACACCGCCAGACGCAGATCGTTGCTGTCATTCACCGCCTGTGGATCGAGCATCGGCGCTGCCTCGCCATGTTCCAGTGCCGCCACCTGTACATAGCGCGAGCCATGATAGTGCTGACGCAGGCAGTCATGCAGGCGAGCAGCACTCGCCCCTGGCGGTAGCAGGCGGGTCTGCAAGGCAATGGTCAGGGCGATGCCCTGACGGTAGCTGCCATAACTGGGCACAAATACAGGCCGCTGCGACAGACCGGCATGCTGCTGGATCTCCGGCACATGCTTGTGATCCAGGTTCAGGCCATACACCAGCACCCCTTGCGGCGCTTGCACGCCCGGTGTTTCGTGGCGCTCGACCGCTGCACGGCCACCACCGGAATACCCCGAGACGGCATTGACGGTCAGTGGGTAATCAGCTGGCACCAACCCTGCGGCCACCAATGGTCGCAACAAGGCAATCGCGCCGGTGGGATAGCAACCAGGGTTGCTGACCCGCTTGGCCTGGGCGATTCGTTCGGCCTGCTGCTCGTCCAGTTCAGGCAAGCCATACACCCAGCCTGCCGTGGTGCGGTGCGCGGAGCTGGCATCGATCACCCGTACCTGCGGGTTGACGATCGCCGCCACCGCCTGGCGTGCGGCGTCGTCGGGCAGGCACAGAATCGCCACATCGGCACTGTTGATCGCCTCGGCGCGGCGCTGTGGGTCTTTGCGCTCGCTGTCGGGCAGGGTCAGCAAACGCAGGTCATCCCGACCGTGCAGGCGGGCGTGGATGAGCAGGCCGGTGGTGCCTTGGTCGCCATCGATAAAGACTAGAGGCTGGTGCATGGTGCTCTCAAACAATCAGTACTGGGAGTGCCTATGCTCGCGCCGATCTGGACGAAAGAAAATTTGAATATCATGATGCTGACATTCATAAATACTGAATGATCAAAGCCTATGCGTGAAATCAGCCTCGACCGCTTGCGCACTCTGGTGGTGATTGCCGACCTCGGCTCCTTTGCCCAGGCCGCGCGCGTCCTCAACCTGGCGCCGCCCACTGTCAGCCTGCACATTGCCGACCTCGAAGCGCGCATCGGTGCGCCGCTGCTGACGCGCAAGCGCGGGCAGGTCCATCCGACGACCATTGGCCAGACCTTGCTTGAGCGCGCGCGCCGGCTGTTGGCCGATGCCGAACAGGCGCTGGATGAGGTGCAACGTCAGGTTCAGGGCCTGAGCGGCCGCGTGCGCCTGGGCGCGTCGACTGGTGCCATCGCCCATCTTCTGCCGCAAGCACTGGATATTCTTGGCGTGCGCCACCCCGGCATCGATGTGCAGGTGCAGGTGCTGACGTCGCGTGAGTCGGTGGGCCGCCTGCAGGATGGCACCCTGGACCTGGGGCTGGTGGCACTGCCGCAAGCGGCGGTCAAAGGCGTGCAGATCCAGCCCTGGCGCCGCGACCCGATCATGGCCTTCATTCCGCTCAGCTGGGCGCCGCCGGCGCGCATCACACCGGCCTGGCTGGCCAGTCGCGCATTGATCCTCAATGACAGCACCACGCAGTTGTCACGGGTGACCAGCGAGTGGTTCGCCACGGCGGGCTTGCAACCGGATGCGCGGATCCAGCTCAACTACAACGACGCGATCAAGAGCCTGGTGGCGGCCGGTTACGGTGCCACCTTGCTGCCCCATGAAGCCCGCGCGCCGGAGCCCGACTCACGCTTGTGCATGCGTCCGCTGCGTCCGGGTTTGTGGCGACATCTGGGGATTGCCAGCCGCCAGGGGCAGGTCGAGCAGAGCAGCGCCTATGTACTGCAGGTGTTGCTCGAGCTGGCGGCGCAGGACAGCCGCTAGACCAGGCGAATCCGGCTGCCGCGCTGCTGCCCGGCGCGCTCGCCCAGACGTTCCTGGACAAACGCCAGGGCTTTGCGCTCCAGCTGATCGAGGTGGCGGTCGCGTTGCTTCTCGGCATCGACCATGGCCCGTTTGCCATGCTGCTTGAGCAAGTAGCTATGGATCTGCTGCACTTCGACCGTGCGGTAGATCGGCGCAACATCGAGCATCGCGACCACGCCATCGCTGGCATATTCGCGGGTGTTCATCAGCACCTGAGGGCCGCGTGCGGCAATCACGGCAAAACCCATGGCCTCGAAGTACGCCACCTTGTTCACCGCGCAGGCCAGCTCCGCATGGGGGTAGCGTTCGCTCATCTGCGCAAGCATGGCCCGGGCGATGCCCTGGCGGCGGTACTGGCTGCGCACGGCCAGGTAAGCCACGCTGCAGGCTTGCGGATCGTCCTGCAGCGGCAGGTACAGGAGAAAGCCGGTGACGGTGTGTGGATCTCGCGGGTCGGTAGCGACGATCAGTTCGACGCACAACTCGCCTGGGCCGCCCATGGCCTCCAGGTACTGGTGCACTTCAAAGCCGATGGCGTACTGGTAGAGGTTGTACAGCGGGTTGCTCGGGGGGATGGCGACAGCGCTGATGTCGGTCAGGTTATCGACCACCATCTGCAGGATCTGGCTCTTGATCGACTCCTCGGGCGGGGCGACAAAGTGGGTGAGGGCGAACATGAAGGCAAACTCCAAACGAAAAAGCTTGGGGCAAGTCTACAGGTCTGGCGTCGTGGATGCAGGTTATCGCGGGGCAAGCCCGCTCCCACAGATCAACTGTGGGAGCGGGCTTGCCCCGCGAAAGGTCTTCACCCCTGTTTCTTGATGATCACATCGGCAATGCTCGCCGGCGCCTCGGCGTATTTGGTGAACTCCATGGTGTAACTGGCCCGGCCCTGGGTCATGGAGCGCATCTGTGTGGAGTAGCCGAACATCTCGCCGAGCGGCACTTCGGCGCGAACCACCTTGCCGGCCGGGCTGTCTTCACCTTCCTGGATCAATCCGCGGCGGCGGCTCAGGTCGCCGAGGATATCGCCCTGGTACTCTTCGGGTGTCACCACCTCGACTTTCATCACCGGCTCCAGCAGCACCGCGCCGCCTTTTTGCGCCAGTTGCTTGGTGGCCATCGAGGCTGCGACCTTGAAGGCCATCTCGTTGGAGTCGACATCGTGGTACGAACCATCGAACACCGTGGCCTTCAGGCCGATCAGCGGATAACCGGCCAGTACCCCGTTTTTCATCTGTTCTTCGATGCCTTTCTGGATCGCCGGGATGTACTCGCGAGGCACCACGCCACCGACCACTTCGTTGACGAACTCCAGGCCTTCCTTGCCTTCTTCGGCCGGTGCGAAGCGAATCCAGCAGTGGCCGTATTGGCCACGGCCACCGGACTGGCGGACGAACTTGCCTTCGATCTCGCAGGTGTTGCGGATTTTCTCGCGATAGGCCACCTGCGGCTTGCCGATATTGGCCTCGACCCCGAATTCGCGCTTCATGCGGTCGACAATGATGTCCAGGTGCAGCTCACCCATGCCGGAAATGATGGTTTGTGCGGTTTCTTCATCGGTACGCACGCGGAATGACGGGTCTTCCTGGGCCAGCTTGCTCAGGGCGACGCCCATTTTCTCCTGGTCGGCCTTGGTCTTGGGTTCTACCGCCACCGAGATCACCGGGTCAGGGAAGTCCATGCGTTCGAGGACGATCGGCTGGTTGATGTCGCACAGAGTGTCGCCGGTGGTGACGTCCTTCATGCCGATCAGCGCGGCGATGTCGCCGGCGCACACGTCCTTGATCTCGGCGCGCTGGTTGGCGTGCATCTGCACCATACGGCCGATACGTTCCTTCTTGCCCTTGACCGAGTTGAGCACGGCGTTGCCGGAGCTGAGCACGCCGGAGTAGACCCGGGCGAAGGTCAGGGTGCCGACGAAGGGGTCGGTGGCGATCTTGAACGCCAGCGCCGAGAACGGTTCGTTGTCGTCGGCATGGCGTTCCAGGTGCTTGTCTTCGTGATCCGGGTCGGTGCCTTTGATCGCCGGGATTTCCGAGGGGGCCGGTAGGTAGTCGATCACCGCATCGAGCATCAGCGGCACGCCCTTGTTCTTGAACGACGAGCCGCAGATGGCCGGGACAATCTCATTGGCCAGGGTGCGTTTACGCAGCCCGGCCTTGATCTGTTCGTTACTCAGTTCCTGGCCATTGAGGTACAGCTCCATGAATTCGTCATTGGCCTCGGCGGCGGCTTCGATCATGTGCGCGCGCCATTCATTGGCAAGCTCGAGCATGTCGGCCGGGATCTCTTCTTCGCGGTAGGTGGTGCCCTGGTCGTCTTCGTTCCAGTAGATGGCCTTCATTTTCACCAGGTCGATCTGGCCTTTGAAGTTTTCCTCGGCGCCAATGGACAACTGGATCGGCACCGGATGGTGACCCAGGCGTTTGTCGATCTGCTTGACCACGCGCAGGAAGTCGGCGCCCTGGCGGTCCATTTTGTTGACGTAGGCCATACGCGGCACGTGGTACTTGTTGGCCTGGCGCCAGACCGTCTCCGACTGCGGCTCGACGCCATCGGCGCCACTGAACACCACCACTGCACCGTCGAGCACGCGCAACGAGCGCTCCACCTCGATGGTGAAGTCGACGTGGCCGGGGGTGTCGATGATGTTGAAGCGGTACTTGTCGGGAAACTGCTTGGTCGAACCTTGCCAGAACGCCGTGGTGGCGGCGGAGGTAATGGTGATTCCGCGTTCCTGTTCCTGGGCCATCCAGTCCATGGTCGCGGCACCGTCGTGCACTTCGCCCATTTTGTGGTTGACCCCGGTGTAGAACAGGATGCGTTCGGTGGTGGTGGTCTTGCCAGCGTCAACATGGGCAACGATGCCGATGTTGCGGTACAGCTCGATGGGGGTGGTGCGCGCCATGATGGGTCACCTGTACGTGATGCGTCAGACAATTAAGAGGGTATTCCCAAGGTAGCAGAAGTGAGCCGGCTTGCACGGCGCTGCATGGTTGAACCGGGATCATCCATAGCCTGAGTAACCATCGGTTGTAATGCACCCGGCGTCTGACGCTTAATCGTTCTATCCGCTTGCCGATGGAGCATGACAATGCCGCTGCAACAACCTGTGAACGTCTGGTGCCAGACTCATCCGCTGATCGCCGAGCTGGTGGCGTTGCGCCCGACCAGCTGGTTCAACCCGCAGCTTGCGCCAAGCGCGCAGGCCCTGGGGGATGTGCCGCTGAGCAGGCAGGACGTGCGTGAGGCCAGTGAGCGTTTGCAGCGTTTCGCGCCGTTTATCCAGTCGGCGTTTGCTCAAGCAGCGGCCAGCGCCGGCATAATCGAGTCGCCCTTGTTGCCGTTGCCGGCGCTACAGGGCGTGCTGCGCGCCGAATATCAGTTGCCTGAAGGCGGTGCGCTGTGGCTCAAGGCCGACAACCTGTTGCCGATTTCCGGCTCGATCAAGGCCCGCGGCGGCATCTATGAGGTGCTCAAGCACGCCGAAGACCTGGCCCTGGCGGCCGGGCTGCTGCAGCCGGGTGATGATTACGCCAGGCTCGACAGTGCCGAGGCGCGGGCCTTCTTTGGCCAGTACAGCATTGCCGTGGGTTCTACCGGCAACCTCGGCCTGTCGATTGGCATCATCAGTGCGCGCCTGGGCTTCAAGGCCACGGTGCACATGTCGGCGGACGCCCGCCAGTGGAAGAAGGACCGCTTGCGCGCCCATGGCGTCGAAGTCCGTGAATACAGCGCCGACTACAGCGTCGCGGTGGAGCAGGGGCGGCGCGAGGCCGAGGCGGACCCGCTTTGCCATTTCGTCGACGATGAGAACTCGCGCAACCTGTTCCTCGGTTATGCCGTGGCGGCCGAGCGCCTGCAGCGCCAGTTGGTTGAACAGGGCATTGCGGTGGATGCCGAGCATCCGTTGTTTGTCTACCTGCCCTGTGGGGTGGGCGGTGGTCCTGGTGGCGTGGCGTTCGGCCTGAAACTGGTGTTTGGCGATGCGGTGCATTGCCTGTTCGCCGAGCCGACCCATTCGCCGTGCATGTTCCTTGGTGTCTATACCGGGCTGCACGATAAGGTTTCGGTGTATGACTTCGGCATCGACAACCAGACCGCAGCCGACGGCCTGGCGGTGGGCCGGCCTTCGGGCTTTGTCGGGCGGGCGATGCAGCGCTTGATCGACGGTTACTACACCGTTGACGACGCCACCTTGTACCGTCAGCTGGCGCAGATGCAGGCGTGTGAAGGCCATGAGCTGGAGCCTTCGGCGCTGGCCGGTGTGTCGGGTATGGTCCGGGTGCTGCAGGAACAACAGGGTTATCGCCAGCGCCTGGGCCTTACTGAAGAGCGCATGACACGGGCGACCCATCTGGTCTGGGGCACGGGTGGCAGCATGGTGCCGCGTGAGGAAATGGACGCCTACCTGGCCAAGGGCCGCGTCGAACTGGCCGGACAGTAACCATGCTCAATCTGCCGCCGCGCCTTGGCGCCCGTCTGACCGGGGCGCAGTTTGCCAACCTGCACACCTTCGCCGTGGCCGCGCGGCACTTGAGCTTTACCCTGGCGGCCGAGGAGTTGTGCCTGACCCCGAGCGCCGTCAGCCACCGCATCGCCCGGCTTGAACAGGCGCTGGAGCAGCGTTTGTTCGAGCGCCTGACCCGGCGGATACGCCTGAGCGCCGAAGGTGAGCGTTTGTACCAGCTGGTGCAGGGATTGCTGGAGGACCTGGAAGAAGCCCTGCAACCTGACGCGACGGCCACCGTCAGCGGTGCGTTGACCCTCTACGCCCGGCCGTCCATCACCCAGTGCTGGCTGGTGCCGCGGCTGGCGGACTTCCAGCAGCGCTATCCACAGATCAGCCTGGATATCCGCACCGGCAACGAGGCGGTGGATTTTCGCGCCCGGCATATCGACCTGGCGTTGCTCTACGGTGATGGCGATTTTCCCGGCCTTGCCAGTGAGCTATTGATGAGCGAACAGGTAGCGCCGGTGTGCAGTCGCCAGTATGCCGAGCGTCATGGCCTGATCGATGCGCCGCAGCGCTTGCAGCAGTGCACGCTCTTGCATGATGCATTGGCCTGGGATCACGCGGCGTTCGACGCCGAATGGCAGCGCTGGGCGCGTCGGCATGATGCCCTGGCGTATCTGCCGAGTGGCGGTTTGACCTTCGATCGCGCTGATCTGTGTGCGCTGGCTGCGAGCAACCATGTGGGCGTCGCCATGGGCCGTCGGCACCTGGTGCAACCTTTGATCGATCAGGGGCAGTTGATCTTGCCGTTTGGCGATTTCGAAGCGGCTGCCGGACAGGGCTATTACCTCGTGCATCCGCCGCGCGAACCGTTGCTGGTACGGGTACGGGTGATGATCGAGTGGTTGCGTGAGTGTGCGCGGTGATGGGCTGATTTCATTGGATCAGTGGGGGCCAAGCTTCCACTGTTTGTATTTCTCAGGCATACACACCGCACAGGGGCGATAGCCCGCTGCGCGGGCTGCTTCGGCATCGAGAAAAAACACCCGATGCTTTACATATCCACCGCGGGCAATTGCCCGCAACGCCCCCGGACAATCCAGGCGCCCATAGATCTTGCTGCGCCGGTGCCCGCCAAACTGCCCCGGCTGTTCGCTCAGGTATTCGACGCCATTAGCGCCTAACAGCCGCCACAGCCTGCTGTTCATACCCATACCCTGCCGGTGGGAGCGGGCTTGTCCCGCGATTACAGTCTGTCAGTCACATCGCCTCGCGGGGCAAGCCCGCTCCCACCCCTTAGAACCAGCGGTCGTTGCGCTTGCGCCCCCGGCTCAGGGCCGGAAGGATCAGGCCGGCGAGCAAGCCGGCACCGGCGATGCCACCGCCGTAGACCATATAGCGCATCAATACCTGTTTGTTCTCATCGCCCAGGCGCGCCTGGGTGCTGCGCAGTTCCGACTGGGTGTCGCTCAATTCGGCATTGAGCGCCTTGTTACGGGCTTCCAGTTCATCGATCAGGGCTTTGCGCGAGTCGAGGGTTTCCTGCATGCCCTGCACGCGGGTCTTCCAGCTGTCGTCAATGGTTGTGAGTTGCGCGCTCAACTGGCCGACCTGTTCGGTCAGCTGCGGCAGACGTTCGGCCTGGCCGGGAACCGCCTGCAGGTCGCTGCTGGTGATCCAGACGATATCGCCGGACTCGCCACGCACCTGGCTGTAGTTGCCCTGGGTGTCGAGCAGGGTGACTTTCTGCCCGGACTTGAGGTTGCCGACGATCCGGTGGCCGTTGGTTGGCCCGCTGCGCACGAAGGTGGTCAGGCTGTCGCTGACCCAGCGCTCGCTGCTGGTGGGCGCTTCTTCGGCCTGCGCAGTAGCGCTCAGGGCAATCAGGGCGCCGATCAGGCCGATGGCAAGTCTGTTGCGCGGGCGCAGGGAAGAAGTGAAAACAGGGGCATGCGCCGCAGGAACAGGACGAGAGATAGGCATGATGGTCTTCGCGTGAAATAAAAAATATAGCCCGATGATTGGGCCGGTGAACACGGGCGAGCACGCAAGCCGCCAGCTGAAAGACCACGTTTCTGCAGGCAGGTTCACTGAAGGGGGTAGGAAAATGGTAGCAAATGTTGCGGGCACAGGCTGTGCCCGCAACTCAGGGGAGGGCAGGAATCAGGTCACGACGCGGTAGCAGGGCACGTACTCGGCGCCTCCGGGCAGCTTCATGCGGTGCTGGGCGACGAAGGCTTCCAGCAGTTTGCCCAACGGGTGCAAGACCGCCGAATCGCCATGAATCTCGTACGGACCTTTTTCTTCGATCAGGCGGATACCCTTGTCCTTGACGTTGCCGGCGACAATGCCGGAGAACGCCCGGCGCAGGTTGGCGGCCAGTTCGTGGGCGGGCAGATTACGGCGTAATTGCAGGCCGGCCATGTTCTCGTGGGTCGGGTCGAAGGGGCGCTGGAAGCTTTCTTCGATCTTCAGCAGCCAGTTGAAATGGAACGCATCGTTGCGCTCGCGGCGGAACTGCTTGACCTCTTTGAGGCCCTCAACCATCTGTCGGGCCACTTCGGCCGGGTTGTCGATGATGATCTGGTAGTAGTTGCCGGCCTCGTCGCCGAGGGTGGCCTGGACGAAGGCGTGCAGCTGCTGCAGGTACGGCTCGGCGCTTTTCGGCCCGGTGAGGATGACCGGGAACGGCAGGTCGCGGTTGTCCGGGTGCATAAGGATGCCGAGCAGGTAGAGGAACTCTTCGGCAGTCCCGGCGCCACCGGGGAAGATGATGATGCCGTGGCCGACGCGCACGAAGGCTTCAAGACGCTTTTCGATATCCGGCAGGATCACCAGCTCGTTGACAATCGGGTTGGGCGCTTCGGCGGCGATGATGCCCGGCTCGGTCAGGCCCAGGTAGCGGCTGCTGCTCATACGCTGCTTGGCATGGGCAATGGTCGCGCCCTTCATCGGCCCTTTCATCACGCCGGGGCCGCAGCCGGTGCAGACATCCAGCTTGCGCAGGCCGAGCTCGTGGCCGACCTTCTTGGTGTACTGGTATTCCTCAGTGCTGATCGAGTGACCGCCCCAGCACACCACCATCTTCGGCTCCACGCCCGGGCGCAGGGTGCGGGCGTTGCGCAGCAGGTGGAAGACGTAGTCGGTAATGCCCTGGGAGCTTTCCAGGTCGATGCGCTGGCTGGCCAGCTCGCTTTCGGTGTAGACGATGTCGCGCAGGGCGCTGAAGAGCATTTCGCGTGTGCTGGCGATCATCTCGCCATCGACAAAGGCATCGGCCGGGGCATTGAGCAGCTCCAGGCGCACGCCGCGATCCTGCTGGTGAATACGCACCTCGAAGTCCTTGTAGGCTTCGAGGATGGTCTTGGCGTTATCGACGTGCGCGCCGGTGTTGAGGATTGCCAGCGCGCACTGGCGGAACAGGGTGTACAGGCTGCCGGAACCGGCTTCACTCAGTTGCTGTACTTCTCGTTGAGACAGTGTTTCCAGGCTGCCTTTTGGGCTGACAGATGCATTGATAACTTCACGTTGGGGCATTCTGGGTTTCCTGTGAGCGGGTAAACGTCCATCTTCTGAATAGCACCATACCGACAAATTGTCGCAGCAACGAGTGTCTTGTCAGTCAGGAGCGCTCTGCGGCGCGCGGATCGGCTTTCCAGCCGACGGCATGCAGGGCCTCAAGCAGTTGTTCGGGTTTCAGCGCCAGCGCTTGCTGGCCATTGGCTTGCAGGTCGGTAGCGGCCAGCATCGCGTTGAGAATGGCCTCTTCGACAGCGTCGGCAGCGGCGCTGAACAGGGCCGAGATATGGTCGTTGTTGACCATCTGCACCGTGGTGGTCGGTACGCCCGGGCGGCCGACATTGGTCACCGGCAGATCGCTGTTGCCCACCGAGAAGGCCACGAAGATATCGCCGCTGGTGTCCTCGGTACCGCCACCGACCCGCGCCAGGCCGACACTGGCACGCTGGGCCAGACGGGTGCACTGGTGGGGCAGCAGCGGGGCATCGGTAGCCAGGGTCACGACAATCGAGCCCATACCGGCTTCACCGATGTTGTCGCTGCCACGAAACGGCGAGGGCAGCTCGCCCAGCACCTGGCCGACCGGATAACCGCCGACCCGCAGGGCTTCACGTACACCATAGTTGGCTTGCACCAGGGCACCGACGGTCCAGCCACCGGCTTCAGCGCTCAGTACCCGCGAGGAGGTCCCGATGCCGCCCTTGAACTCGTGGCAGATCATTCCGGTGCCGCCGCCCACGCAGCCTTCGGCCACCGCTCCGCTGCGGGCATCGGCCAGTGCGGCATGGACGTGTTCGGCAGTGACATGCTGGCCCCAGATGTCATTGAGCACGCCGTCGTAGGTTTCCAGCACTGTCGGCATGCACCAGTAGGTGCGTTGCTTGCCCAGTTCACGCTCGGCCGCCACCAGCGCATCGCGGACCACGCCGACACTGTGGGTGTTGGTGTAGGCGATCGGGGTGGTCAGCAGGCCGGCCTCGCGAATCCACTCAAGGCCGCTGGCATCGCCGTTGCCGTTGAGCACATGCACGCCGGCGAAGCACGGTTGCAGGTGCGCCGGTTGCGGCCGCGGCTCGATCACGGTGACGCCGGTGTGTACCGATTGTTCGCCGTTTTCGCGGTGGATCGTGTGATGGCCGACGCGCACGCCAGGGACATCGGTGATGGCGTTGAAGACGCCGGGTTTGCCCATGCCGATACGAATGCCCAGGTCACGAATACGCATTGCTTCACTGCTCCATCGGGAAGGTTCGAAGGCCGCTCGCTGCGCTGTTTGCCCCGCGATCATGGCGTGCATGACAAACGGGGCGGACAACCGCAATACTGCGTGCCGGTATGCAGAGTCTAGGAACTCGGACCGCCGTTGGCGATTACCCCCAATCGTTACCCCCCAGGAGTTATCGGTGCAGACGCTATTCGAAGCAGCAGCCCATCATCATGGGCTGGCCAAGGTGATCGGAGAGTTGGGACGGCCGGGGTTCTGGCAACAGACCCTGATGCTGCTGAACCAGATGCTGCCGTTCGACAACGGCCTGGTGATTTTTGCCGAGAACGACTGCGCGCCGGTGGTGCTGGCCGAGTTCGACCGCGGTTTCAGCGATGCCCCGTCGCCCATGCCGCTGTACCTCAGTGGCCTGTACCTGCTCGACCCGTTCAACCAGGCCATGCAGGACGGCCTGGCCGACGGCGTCTACCGCATGGAAGAGGTGGCGCCGGACGAATTTCGCCAGAGCGACTATTTCCAGAACTATTTTCGCTCGGCCATCGGCGAGGACGAGCTACAGTTGATCCTTAACCTGGCGCCGGGGCAGCGGCTGGCGATTTCTCTGGGCGCGAGCCAGCGTTTTGAAACTGTACACCTGGGCCAGATGACCCTGTATGCGCCCTGGCTGTTGGCGTTGTTGCGCCAGCACTGGCAACTGCAGAACCCGACCCAGGAACATGACGCTCAGGTGACCCCGGTGGAGCGCGCGCTGGAGCATTTCGGCAGCGATACCCTGTCGGCCCGTGAGCTGGAAATCGCCCGTCTGGTATTGCGTGGCAACTCCAGCAAAGCGATTGCCAAGCGTCTGGCCATTTCCCAGGAAACGGTGAAAGTGCACCGCCGCAATCTGTACGCCAAGCTGGGTGTTTCATCCCAATCGGAACTGTTCAGCCTGTTTCTGCAACGGCTGACGCAACCGCAACCACAGGAGTGAGTGATGCTGCGAATACTCGGTAAGGCTTCATCGATCAACGTGCGCAAAGTGTTGTGGACCTGTGCCGAGATGGGGCTGGCATTCGAACGCGAAGACTGGGGCTCGGGCTTTCAGTCGACCCACAGCGAGGCCTTCCTGGCGCTCAACCCCAACGCCATGGTGCCGGTGATCGAAGACGGCGATTTCGTCTTGTGGGAGTCCAACAGCATCCTGCGCTACCTGGTCAACCAGTATGGCGGCGAGCAGCTGTATCCGGCGGCGCCGCGATTGCGTGCGCGGGTCGACCAGTGGATGGACTGGCAGGCGACCGACCTCAACGGGGCCTGGAGCTATGCCTTCATGTCGCTGGTGCGCAAGTCACCTGCGCACCAGGATCCCGAGGCATTGGCAGCGGCGTGTCGCAACTGGGCGCGCAACATGACCATCCTTGAGCAGCAGTTGCAGCGTACCGGCGCCTACGTCAGTGGCGAGGCGTTTTCCCTGGCCGACATTCCCATCGGCCTGTCGGTCAACCGCTGGTTCCAGACCCCGCTGGAGCGTCCTGCGCTGCCAGCGGTGCAGGCCTATTACGAGCGCTTGAACGAACGCGAGGGCTATCGCCTGTATGGGCGTAACGGCACGCCTTGAGGGTGTCAGTGGTCCAGTGCGGTGAGAATCGCATGGGCCACTTTGACCCGCTCGGCATTCGGGTAGTTCTTGTTCGCCAGCAGCACGATACCGATGTGTTTCGACGGTACGAACAGCACGTAGGCGCCAAAGCCGTTGGTTGAGCCGGTCTTGTTCAGCAGCATGTCGTCCTGCAGCGGCCGGGCCGGTTTCAGCCAGGTTACCCGCTGCGGTTCAAGGGTCATTGCAGTGGAGTTCCCCGCCAGCAACTGATCCAGGCTGACCGGGTAGCGGTACTGCTCCCAGCCCAGGCCCTGGATCATTTCGCCTACGCGGTAATAGCCGGTCTGGGTTGTGGCGATGGCCCGTTGCAACGGCGCGCTGAGGCTTTGCGGCTGCAGGTTCGCCTCGACAAAACGCAGCAAGTCGGCGGACGTGGTTTTCAGCCCGTAGGCTTCTGCATCCAGCGGTCCCGGACCGACTCGCACGGCTTGATCGTCCTTGTCATAGCCCTGGGCGTAGTGGCCCATTTGTGTCGCAGGCACCTGAACATACGTGTGCAGCAGGCCCAGTTGCGGGAGCAGCTGCTTTTGCATCAATTCCACGAACGGGGTGTCCAGGCTTTTTGCTGCCAGGTAACCGAACAGGCCCAGGCTCGGGTTGGAGTACAGCCGGTGCGTGCCGGGGGCATAGTCGGCTTTCCAGTGGCGGTAGTAGTCGAGCAGCGAGGCCTGGTCCTTGACCTGTTCGGGGAACTGCAACGGCAAGCCGCCAGCGCTGTAGGTGCCGAGGTTGAGCAGGGTGATGCCATCGAAGGCGCTGCCCTTCAGCTCAGGCCAGTGCTTGCTGGCCGGATCGCTGAGTGACAGCTTGCCGTTGGCCTCGGCGTAGGCTGCGAGGGTGGCGGTGAAGGTTTTGCTTACCGAGCCGATCTCGAACAGCGTCTCGGCACTGACGGGCTGGCCGCTGTGTTTTGATGCTTCCCCGTAGTTAAAGTAATGCTGATTGCCGTTGACGCTGATGGCGACGGCCATGCCCGGGATGGCCTGTTGCTGCATCAACGGGTGGATTGCAGCGCTTACCGTCGACTCCAGTTGTGCTTCGGAAAGAGGGCTTGCGATACTCTGGCCGGCAGCGATACAAAGTGTTACAGCTAACAGAATCCCTGGCTTGAGCCTGGTTTTGTAATGCATCATCGGACACGGTTCCATGTGGGTTGATAGAGGGCAGCCCGGCTGCAGCAGGGACCGCCAATCTAGGCGCTTTGTGCTTGCACGACAAACAATGATATTTCGCAGCAGGTATTAGAAAAATTAAGGGGAGCAAGTGATTCGGCCGCATTTACCTCTCAATGCGTTACGTGCCTTTGAGGCCTCGGCGCGGCACTTGAGCTTTACCCGCGCAGCGATCGAGCTGTGCGTGACCCAGGCGGCCGTCAGCCATCAGGTCAAAAGTCTCGAAGCCCAGCTCAAGGTCACGCTGTTCAAGCGCCTGCCCCGTGGCCTGATGCTCACCAGCGAGGGCGAAACCCTGTTGCCGGTGTTATGCGAAAGTTTTGACCGCATCGCCCAGGTCCTGGACCGTTTCGAAGGGGGACACTACCGTGAGGTGCTGACGGTGGGGGCGGTGGGTACCTTCGCCGTTGGCTGGCTGTTGCCACGCCTTGCCGACTTTCAGGCGCGCTATCCCTACATCGACCTGCGCCTGTCCACCAACAATAATCGCGTGGATGTCGCCGCCGAAGGACTCGACTATGCCATCCGCTACGGCAGTGGGGCCTGGCACGGTATCGAGGCCATGCCGCTGTTCGATGCACCGTTGTCAGTGCTGTGTACGCCGCAGATCGCGGCGCAGTTGCGCTCGCCGGCAGACCTGCTGCAGCAGACGTTGCTGCGCTCCTACCGGGCCGAGGAATGGAATGAGTGGTTCCTGGCCGCAGGAATGCCCGGTACCAGCCGACCCACGCGCACGGTGGTCTTCGACTCTTCACTGGGCATGATGGAGGCGGCACAACAAGGTGTTGGCGTGGCCTTGGCACCGCCCTCGATGTTTGAACGGCTGTTGGCCAGTGGCGTAATCCAGCAGCCGTTCGCCGTGAGCATCAACACCGGCAGCTACTGGTTGACGCGCTTGCAGTCACGCGCCGAGAGCGTGGCGATGCTGGCGTTCAAAGCCTGGTTAGCCAGCACCGTGATGGCCGGGCAGAGTGCACGGCAACAGGACCCTGGCAGCGCTGGCGCAGGTCAGTAGCTGAGCGCTGATGGGCATTCCCGGATCAGTCAAGCGCCAGCTGGCGGGTGATGGCCGGGTCACTGATCTTGTCATCATCAATGAGCAGCAGGGCCTTGGACAGGATGATCGACAGCATGGCATCGCCCTCGAAGGGCAAGTACTGTGGCGTGGACTGAGTGCGCGCTTTGGCATCGGGGACGATGCACAGGTACTGATCGTTTGGCAGCATCAGAATGTTGCTTGAGCCCAGGTGAATCTTGTAGCTGCGCAGTTTGCCGGTGACTTCGAGGAAACGCCCGTGCAGGGCCCATTTGCCCTTGAGGCGGGTCATGCGCGGCAGCAGTTTTTCCAGAAGCTGCTTGCGGGTCTGGGCGGTGGCACCCAGTTCACCGAACGAATGCTGCTGCCAGTAATCACGCAAGCGAACATCAGGCCCGCTGTCGACCCATTGCGGATCGTTGGCCAGCGAAGCCACGCCGACAAACAGGTCGATGTCGCGCATGACCTCACTCAACACCAGTGGCGGCACCTGGTCCAGCGCCAGCGCGGTATCTTCGCCTTCGCGGGCGTAGAAGCGCACCTGGTCTGTGCCCAGGTGCAGGAAGGTGCCGGATTCATTGGTGTCGACGCCGAAGTTGTCGCCCATGCCATCGACCTGGAACTCGGCGCGCAGGCCATAGGCCGGCAGCTCGCGAGTGGCCGGCGGGTAGCTGTCGTCGACCAGCAGGCGCAGGGTGTTGCGCCAGCCGCGGCCAGTGGCTAGGGCATGGAACTGGTGCTGACGCAGAATGTGCGCGGCGAAGCGGTTGGAGTAGGTCGCAGTGCGGCGCTCGGCTTCGGTCAGCAGGTAGACCTCCCGGTGCGCCTGCTTGAACGGTTGGGTGATCTGCAGGGCTTCGATGCGCTCGCGCCAGGCGAGGACCTCTTCCAGCGTTCGCTCGATGGGGTGCCACAGACGCACTTCAGCCGCGCTGGAAAAACTGACGTTGCGGCCGTCGAGGGTCTGTAGGCCACCGTCGGCGAACAACACCGCAAGGCACTGGCCGTCTTCGCGGATCTCCCAGATCAGCCGCCGGGCCAGGGTGCCGACCAGCGGGTGATCGAGGTAGCGCTGCTGCCATTGTTCGAGCGGCCAGTGCTTTTCCAGCAGGAACAGGGTGTCCAGGCGCACTGCCTGGGCGGTGAGCATGAGCGCGATGTCTTTGGCCGCGGCTTGCAGTTCCTTGAGGGCTTCAGGGCATTCGGCCTTGACCTTGGCCGGCACCGATTTCTGTGGCGTACCATCGGCATGAAACCAGTTCAGGCTCACCGTCTTGCCGTCGACGCGCAGCTCGGCCAGGTAAGCACCGTCGGCCAGCTGTTCGCGGCGCAGGCCAACCTGTTCCAGGCCGTAGCTGGGTACGCTGAGCTCTTCGATCTGGTCACGGGGCAGGGCGAGCGTTTCGGCGGCGCTGGTGAAGGCTTTTTCCAGCTCTTTCTGGGCGCTGTTGAGCCTGACCCGGGCCTTGAGCAAGGCCAGCTGGCCAACGGCCTCGGTCGTCGCAATCGACGCCAAGGCATACACCGCGGTGTTGCCGACCTTGGGCGCCCGGGCACCGATGCCGCGGACTTTGCGGTAGGCGCTCAAGGCCACCCGCGCGAGTGCCCGGGTCAGCTCGCTGTCGGCCAGCATCGGTGTCATCCACAGCAGACCACGCAGTATCGTGGCGTTGCTTTCGCTCATGCGCGCGCGATCATCGATCTCGTTCCAGCGGTCGCACAGCAGCGCCCCGGTGCGTCCGCTATCGATGTGGGCGAACCAGCGCAACAGGGCAGCGCGCAGCGGCGCTTCACCGACGTCCGTCACCAGCGCGCGGGCGTGTTTGAGCCACTTTGCCGAAGGCCGCGCTGCGGTGGCGGTGCTGGCCTGACGGAGCAACGCCAGCCAGGGCTCGCTGCGATCGGCAGGCAACGCTTGCAGTTCATTGACGGCCAGCTGCGTCCAGTGTTCGCAGGGCACCAGTAATTGCCAGACGCCGTTGCCCAGCAGTGGGTCGAGCTTTGCCTGTAGATGTTCGGCGATGTTGCCGTACCTGACCGCGTTGCCGTAATGGTCGCTATCGGTGCATTGGCTGCGCAGCAGCCTGAGCAGCTGGCGTAGCGCGTCGGGCATTGGCAGGTGCTGCCTGGCAACGGCCCAGTTGACTACCGTGAGCATCGGCACGACGTGGTCATAGGCAAAACGGTAGCCGGTAATCCATTGCAATACCGGCACGGCCACCTGCTCGAGCACCTCGTCGGTTTGCATCAACAGGCTGACCAGCGCCGGCATGATCCCCTTGTCGAAACTATGGGTGAACTCATAGTTGAGCGCAGCGCTGCTCAGGCCGCCATCGTAGGCCACGATCCGTTCGATCAGTGCCAGCACCAGACGCACGCGTTGTTGCGGCTGCGCCAGGCTCTGCACGGCGGGCAGTGCTCCCAGCGCCTGGTAGATCGCTTCGGGACGGCCGTCAATGCTCTGCAGCTGCGGCAGCAGTGTGCTGATCAACTGGTGTTCGTGGCGCAGCTCGCTGCTGGCCAGCAACGGATAGCCATCCGGCGCGAGGTGCTCGACGGCGCCGAGGTCGGTTTGCGGGAAATCGTGGACAAAAGCCCGGAGTTGTTCGAGTGCCATGGCTCAGCCGCCTACCAAAGGAGTGAGTTTGATGAAGCTGGCCACGCTGTCATGGCGGATGATCAGGATATCGTCGAGGTGCTCGGCCTGGTGTTCATCGAGGAGGATGACGAAGCCGTTGCGTTCAAAGGCCTGACAGGCGATGTCAACCTGTTTGCGCCAGTCCACCGGTGGCTGTTCAGTGGCCTGACGCGCACTGTTGAGGCTGGCCTCCAGTGCAGTGGGAACCACCAGACGCTGTCGGGTATGCAGCAGGACCTCCTGGTGAACCCGTTCGCGGATCAGCTGGCGCACGGTGATGGTGGCGTTGGGGAAGTGCAGGGCGAAAGCTTCAAAGACTTCCCCCGAAACGGTTTCGTCGCGCACGGTGAGCGTTGCCATGGAAACTCCTTTTTCTGGCATGAGGCTTGGCAGGCGGGCAAAAGGGTAGCAGGTTGGGCAAGCAGATCGAAGGTTCTGTGTTTACAACACGCTGCTCTGCCGTGTTCGGAAGAATGCCCCCGGCGGCGCGCCGAACTGTTTGCCGAACGCGGCGATGAACGCCGACAGCGAATCATAGCCGCAGGCCAGGGCGACATCGGTGACCCGTTCACCACGCTCCAGCGCCGGCAGTGCGTTCAACAGGCGCATGCGCTGGCGCCAGAGCCTGAAGCTCAAACCGGTTTCGCGCTGGAACAGCCGGCTCAGGGTCTTTTCCGACACCGCCGCCTGTGCCGCCCATTCACCCAGGCTGGTTGCCGCGTCAGGTTGCGCCTGCAGGTGGCTGCACAATGCACGCAGGCGTTGGTCCTGGGGCAGCGGCAACATCAACTGCTGTTCGCCCGCCATTGTCAGCTGATCGAGCAGCACCTGTACCAGACGCCCATCGGCACCCTGCGGATCGTAGTGCACCGGTAGCTCGCTGAAGGTACGGATCAACTCGCGCAATAACGGGTTGATAGCGATCACCCGGCATTGGCTGGCCGACCACCCGGCGGGCGCGTGCTCCAGGTAGAGACTGCGCAGGCAGGTGTCGCCCTGGCAGCTGACCCGGTGCTGGACCTGCGCCGGGACCCACACGGCGCGTTGCGGTGGCACCAGGTAGAAACCCCGGTCGGTATGCACTTGCAGCACGCCGCCAATGGCGTAGGACAACTGCCCCCAAGGGTGCGCATGGCGGTAGCCGAGGACGATGTTGGGCAACGCCTGGACGTGACCGTAGACCGGGCGTGGCAGCCGGGTCAGGTGTTCGAGGCGCTGCGGTTCGGGCAGGCTGGGTTGTCCGTTTGGCGACACTGCAGGGGTTCTGGCGTTAGTGAAGTAGGTGCAAAGACCTTATCGTCTGGCGCGCCACAATAACAAGTCAGGATCGACCATGAAGTACCTGCGGATGCTGTTCGACAATTTCACCCTGGCCCTGCTCGGGGTGATTCTGCTGGCCACCTTGCTGCCCTGCGAAGGCGATGGGGCGGTGCTGTTCGGTTGGCTGACCAACCTGGCCATCGGCCTGCTGTTCTTCCTGCACGGGGCCAAGCTGTCGCGTGAAGCGGTGGCGGCCGGTGCTGGACACTGGCGCCTGCACCTGCTGGTGTTCGCCTGCACCTTCGTGATGTTTCCGCTGCTGGGCATGGCGCTCAAGCCGTTGCTGCTGCCACTGGTGGGCGATGAACTGTACCTGGGCGTGCTCTATCTGTGCGCGTTGCCGGCGACGGTGCAATCGGCGATCGCCTTCACCTCGCTGGCCCGCGGCAACGTCCCGGCGGCGATCTGCAGCGCAGCGGCGTCGAGCTTGCTGGGCATCGCCCTGACGCCGTTGCTGGTGGTGCTGCTGATGGGCGTGGAGGGCGACAGCGGTTCGGGCCTGGAGGCGGTGCTGAAGATTGTCCTGCAGTTGCTGGTGCCCTTTGTTGCCGGGCAACTGGCGCGGCGCTGGATCGGCCCGTGGGTGGCACGCAATACGCGCTGGCTGAAGAGCGTCGATCAGGGTTCGATCCTGCTGGTGGTCTACACCGCCTTCAGTGATGCGGTGGTCAGCGGCCTGTGGCATGCGGTGGCGCCGTTGCGCTTGGCCGGGCTGGTGTTGGTCTGTTGCCTGTTGCTGGCCGTGGTGCTGTGGTGCACCAGTGCATTGGGGCGGTGGCTGGGCTTTAACCTGGAAGACCGCATCACCATCCTCTTCGCCGGCTCGAAAAAGAGCATGGCCACCGGCGTGCCGATGGCCCAGGTGCTGTTCGTCGGTGGCGGCATCGGCGCGATGATCCTGCCGTTGATGATCTTCCATCAGATCCAGCTGATGGTGTGTGCGGTGCTGGCGCAGCGGTACGCGGCCCGTGCCTGAGTCGGTAATTCGCGGGGCAAGCCCGCTCCCACAGGGTGAATGAAAACCTGTAGGAGCGGGCTTGTCCCGCGATAATAATGTTATGTTATACCGTTATTTCTGCCATGAGCCCCCCATGCCCTTCAACCACTCCCGCCTGCAATCGATCGACGCCCTGCGTGGCCTGGTGATGCTGTTCATGCTTCTTGACCATGTACGCGAAACCTTCTTTCTGCACCGCCAGGTCAGTGATCCGATGGATGCCCTGAGCGTTGCCCCCGAGCTGTTTTTCACCCGCCTGCTCAGCGCCCTGTGCGCGCCGGTGTTCATCTTTCTGACCGGGCTGTCTGCCTGGCTTTACAGCCAGAAGCACAGCCGCCGGGACACCTCGTTGTTCCTGCTCAAGCGCGGGCTGTTCCTGGTGCTGCTGGAGCTGACCCTGGTCAACCTGGCCTGGAACGCTACCTTGTTGCCGCAGACGCTGTGGCTGCAGGTGATCTGGTGCATCGGCATCTGCATGATCGTGCTGGCTGGCGCGCTGTATCTGCCGCGTGGGGTGTTGCTGGGCCTTGGTGCCTTGATTGTGGCCGGGCACAACCTGCTTGATTCACTGGTACTGAACCATGAGTCACCCTGGTTTGTACCTTGGGCGATCCTGCACCAGCGTGAATTCATCGACCTGGGCGGCGTCACCCGGGCCCGCACCACTTACCCGGTGCTGCCATGGATCGGCGTCATCCTGCTGGGCTGGGTCGCCGGACCCTGGTTTGCCCAAGGCATGGCCCCGGCACGGCGGCTGAGGCTGTTGCTGAGCGGGGGAATCGCGCTACTGGTGGCGTTCGTCGCCATCCGTTACCTGAATGTCTACGGCGAACAGCCATGGCTCGCCACCGGTGATGCCCTGCGCACCAGCATGAGCTTTCTCAGTGCGCGCAAGTATCCGCCATCGCTGATGTTCCTGCTGCCCACCCTGGGCATGTGCCTGGTGCTGCTGGCGCTGCTGGAGCGCTATCAAGCCCGACTCTGGGTGCCGTTACTGGCACTGTTCGGCGCTGCGCCGATGTTCTTCTACTTGCTGCACCTGTACGTGCTCAAGGCCCTGTACCTGATGTCGGTAGCGCTGTGGGGGCGGAACCAGGGCGATTACTTCGGTTTCGATCAGCTCGCCAGTGTCTGGCTGTGCAGCCTGCTGTTGGCGATGGTCCTGTATTACCCGACGCGCTGGTTCGCGGCGCTGAAACAGCGGCGTCGGGATGTGACCTGGCTGAAGTACTTCTGAACCCTGTTTACTTGTGGCAGCACTGGGACTTGTCGGCATCCGCGCCCTCATAGCGGTCGTGATGGCGCACCCAGTCCATGGTGCCTTCTTCATTGCGCCCTTTGGGCATCAGGTCGAGGAAGTTGTACGCGCCGACGAGGATGTCCAGGCCTCGGGCATAGCTTGAGTAGGTGTGGAAGATCGTGCCGTCGGCATCGCGATAGAACACGCTCAAACCGGGCAGTTCGGTTTCGCTACCCGCGTAGGGTTCGTAGTTGTACTGGCTGCTGCCGTCGTCGCTGACGCTGACGCCGAACTCCCGGTTGAAGGGGCTGCCGTGGGACGAAACCCAGGGAAACTTCCAGCCCATGCGTTGCCTGAACGCCTGGAACCGGGCGAAGGGCGCCCGCGACACCGCCACCAGCGAGACATCGTGGTGGGCCAGGTGCAAGTTGGCGCCATCGAAGTGGTCGGCCAGGAACGAGCAGCCGCTGCAGCCTTCGCTCCAGCCCTCGTCGAACATGAAGTGGTAGACCAGCAACTGACTGCGGCCGGCGAACAGGTCGGCGAGGCTCAGGTGCCCGTGCGGGCCTTCGAAGCTGTAGTGCTGCTCGATCCGTACCCAGGGCAGGGCGCGACGGGCCCTGCTGAGTTCGTCACGCTGATGGGTCAGGGCCTTTTCATGCAGCAGCAACTGTCGGCGGGCACTGAGCCATTCACTGCGGGAAACCACTTGCGGGTTGCGGTAGTTGTCCATGGTTACGCTCCTGCGGGGGAATGTATTCATGGTCGTATGGGCGAGGGCGGATTCGACAGGCTTGGCGCAACCGGTGTGCCTGACTGATGAGCGGTAACCCTGGCGGTACGCGCTAATCGTTTCAGCTGGCGATTTGCCATTTTCTCCGCCGCTTCAGCGTTGTCGCTGACGGCAGATAGGCCTACTATCCATGTGCTTATGAAAAATAAGCCTAAGCTTATAACAAAAGAATGGAGTCCGTGATGATCCCACTGGATCGAATCCTGATGAGTAGCCTGCTGCTGTTTTCAGTCACCGCCGTCAACGCCGCAGACGGTCAGAAAATCTTCAGCCAGGGTGGGCAGAACCCTGCCGCAATGGCCTGTCTGGGCTGTCATGGTGTCGACGGCAAGGGCATGGCCGCAGCCGGTTTCCCGCGCCTTGCCGGGTTGCCGGCGGCTTACCTGAGCAAGCAACTGCATGATTTTCGCAGTGGCAGTCGCAAGAACCCGATCATGGAGCCGCTGGCCAAAGCCCTCAGCGATGAGGAAATCCAGGCCGTGACCAGCACCCTGGCAGCCATGCCAAGCGAGCCGGTGGCAGACACCCGCAGGCAACAGATGGCCGCTGACAGCACACAGAAGCTGGCCCTGTACGGTGACTGGAGTCGCCAGATCCCGGGCTGCGTGCAATGCCATGGCCCCGGCGGTGTCGGGGTGGGCGAGCATTTTCCGCCGTTGGCCCATCAGCCTGCCGCCTACCTTGTGGCACAACTCAATGCCTGGCGCGATGGCAGTCGCAGCAACGACCCTAACCAGCTGATGGTTGGCGTCGCCAAGGCCATGAACGATGAGGAAATCAAGGCGGTGGCCGATTACTTTGCCGGTGCCGCCAGCCAGGAGGTCAAGCCATGAAGCCCCTTATGTTCGCAGCCCTGGCCTTGGCCCTGGGGAGCGCCCACGCCGCACCGATTGCCATGGAAGACCAGTCGCAGCTCAAGGTGCCAGCGGCAGGCAGCGCCTCCGGTTTTGTGCCACCGGCGGAAAGCGAATTGCCGGACAACGCCTTCGGCAAGATGGTCCGCGAAGGCCATGCGCTGTTCGTCGACACCAAGCGCCTGATGCCGGACAAGGTCGGTAATGGCCTCAATTGCAGTAACTGTCACCTGGATCAGGGGCGTTTGGGCAATTCGGCGCCGCTGTGGGGTGCGTATCCCATGTACCCGGCGTATCGCAAGAAAAACGACAAGGTCAACACCTTCGCCGAACGTATCCAGGGCTGCTTCCAGTTCAGCATGAACGGTACGCCACCGGCCGCGGACAGCCCGCAAATGACGGCGCTATCGGTGTATGCCTACTGGTTGGCGAGCAAGGCGCCGATTGGTGTGGAAACCCCGGGGCGTGGCTATCCCGAGGTGGCGCAGCCGGCGCAGGGGTATGACTTCAAGCGTGGCGAGCAGGTGTATCAGCAGCAGTGTGCGATCTGTCACGGTGCCGAAGGGCAGGGCCAGAAAGTCGCGCAGGACTACGTGATGCCGCCACTCTGGGGCAAGGATTCGTACAACTGGGGGGCGGGCATGCACCGGATCAACACTGCGGCGTCTTTTATCAAATACAACATGCCGCTGGGCAAGCCTGGAAGTCTGAGCGATCAGCAGGCCTGGGATGTCGCCGCCTTCATCAACCGTCATGAACGGCCGCAGGACCCGCGGCTGGTGGAGGGTTCGATCGAGAAGACGCGGGTCAAATACCACGCCAATGATGGCGTCAACCTGTATGGGCAGAAGGTTGATGGAGTGCTGATCGGTAAAGGCGTCCTGTAGAGGATCTGCGCGGTGGAGCGGTCCGCAACGTCGCGGAGCTCCACCGCCATGACGATCAATCGCCCGCTTGCGCCTGCAATACCAGTTGCCCGTCAACGTCCCTGGCCAGGCCGCTGGCCAGCAGCAACGGCACCAGGCGCTTGTGCAACTGCGGCTCGACGAAGGCGCGCAAGGTATCGAGGTCAAGATTGCCCAGCGCCGGCAGTTCGGCCTTGGTGTACGACAGCCAGGCTTTTTTCAGCACCATCAGCACGTCGCTGCCCGCAGTGGTGGCAAAGCGCCGATGCAGTTTTTGCCCGGCCAGCTCGAAGCTGTGGGCGTGCTCGTAGCCCGACTCATCGCCGGCAGCGGCCAGGCAGCGGCTGCAACGGCAGGGACCGTCGCCGAAGGCCTTTTCCAGGTAAGTGTTGAAATCCACCACGGGCTTGAGGCCCAGGCGCTTGTCGACTTCGAACAGGTCCGAGGTCAGGTGTTGTTCAGCGGTCAATGTATTTTCCCTGAATAGTCTTGGCGGGGGCGCACAATACCAGTGTTTGGCGCTGCCGGATGTCGATGCGAACGGGATTTTTCCGTGACACTCCATTACCCTAGGCGCCCGCGTGCGTCAGCAGACGCCGATCTATCCGTCGTTGGAGTTCAAGCATGTACAACTACACAGCCACCGTGACCGTCAGCGACGATCTGCATGATGACGTCGAAGCGGTGGAAAACGTCGCGATCCGGGTCGGTCTTGAGGCGGTGACTGAAACCCTGAAAAAAGTGCATTTTGTCGGCACCCTGGCAGCACCCGAAAAGGCCACGCACATCTGCGTGACCCTGGACAACGGCCTGAGCTACTACGGGCCGATCGTCAATGGCCACGCTGAACTGGAAGGTGGCTGGATCGCTTTCGAATGCGACATGCTCACCCCACAGGAACTGGGCCTGTAACAGGCTCTCAGGCCAGCAGCGCAGACCACAGCAACCCCGCCAGGTACAAGGCCACGCCGAACACCGTATGGGCCAGCAGGCTGCGCGCGCGAGCGGCGCTGGGGTTTGGCGTTTTCGAGGCGAAAAACCCTGAGCCCATGCCCGGCTGCATGATCAGCAACGGCGCCAGCACCGTGGCCACGCCCAGTGCCAGGGCGGGCAACAGGGTCGGCTGGCGCACCCACTCCAGGCCGTTGAGCGCCAGCAGCAGGCCAGCAAAGACGATGCCGATCACATAGTGCGCCGACCACCCCAGCACCCGTTCCCCCGGTAAGGCCTGGGCCTTGGCGATACTGGCGTGCACAAAACGCCCGCGTGGCATATGCCCGAGCCAGCGGCCGACCAGCGCCCAGTTCGGCCCCGGCATGCCCAGCACGCGCTGCTGTAGCAGCGTCCACAGGTCGGCCAGGGCGGTGGCCGTCAGGCCAATCAGTACTGCAAGCACCAGTCCTTCGAGCATGAGCGTCTCCTGGTTGAACGTTCAACTTGCTGCATGATTAGCCAATGCCTGGGTATCGGCAAGTGGAGCGCCCGCACGCAACTTGCGTACGGCCGTTGCTGGCTTGGCATGCTTGGGGCCTCTGCGAGCTGCGCTGTTCATGGGCTTTTGCGTTTCACGGCGGTACTATCGGCAACGCTTTCCCTCCAAAACAGACAACCAGGAAGCTTATGAGCAATTCTCTGTTATCCGTTCAGGAACTGGCTGCGCCCGAGGGCGTCTGCTATGGCTGCGGCTGTTCCCACCCAAGCGGTCTGCACCTGAAAAGCCATTGGGATGCAGACGGTATTCACCTGATCTGCCGGCATTCGCCCGACAGCACTTTTCTCGGCTGGCCCGGCCTGGTGTATGGCGGCCTGCTGGCCATGCTGGTCGATTGCCACTCCAACTGGGCTGCCATGGCTTACCACTACCGTGCCGAAGGCCGCGAGCCGGGTAGCCTGCCACGTATCGACTGCGTCACCGGCCAACTCAACCTGAGCTACCTCAAGCCCACGCCCATGGGCGTCGAGCTGCTGCTCAAGGCCCGGGTCGAAGGCGAGGTAGGGCGCAAGAGCCGGGTGATCTGCGAAGTCTGGGCCGACGATGTGCTGACCGTGAGCGCCGACTCGGTGTTCGTCCGGGTCGATACCGAGAAGCTCAAGCACAAGGCCCACGGTCAGGCCTGAGACAGCGTCGGCGCACCTCAGCGCAGGGTGCCGACCATTTGCCCCAGTACGTCCAGCACGGCGTTGGCCAGCGCCTTGGAGCGTTGGCCGTCCCAGCCGGTTTGCGCATTCGGCGCATCGTCGTGGTCCTTGAACGGCATCTCCAGGGTCAGCGACAGGCAATCATGAGCCTGGCCAACGCTATTGGCGCCCAGGGTCAGGTTGGCCTGGCCCGGGGCCGAACGCGGGTAGCCGTGGACCTGCTGGAAATCGACGGTGCGCTTGCACAGGCTGTCGCGGAAGGTTTTTTCCAGTGCTTCGATACGCGGCGTGAAGCCGGGATTGCCTTCGCAGCCGGCGGTGAACACATGCGGGATTTCTTCATCGCCATGCACGTCGAGGAACATGTCGACGCCGTGCTGCTTCATCTGCACCTGGGCGAACAGCACTTCCGGGCTCTTGTCGATGCTTGCGTTCTGCCAGGCGCGGTTGAGATCCTGGCCGGCGGCATTGGTGCGCAGGTGGCCGCGTATCGCTCCATCAGGGTTCATGTTGGGGATCAGGTACAGGTCGGCTTGCTGTAGTAGGGCCTGCAGGGTCGGATCATTGTTTTGCAGACGTTCAATCACGCCTTCCATGAACCACTCGGCCATGTGTTCGCCCGGGTGCTGCTGGGCAATGATCCAGATCTTGCGTTTGCCGCTGGCACCGTCGCCTGCGCGCAGCAGTTGAATGTCACGCCCTTCGACGCTACGACCGGTAGCCAGCAGTTCGACGCCAGGCAGGCTGGTCGCGCGTTCGATCAGTTGATTGTGGCGGGCGCGGGGATAGGGTTCGAAATAGGCGAACCAGGCTTGCGCGTGCTCGGCGTTGAGCTCGAAGCTCAGGGCTTTGCCATCAAACTGGGTAGGCACCCGGAACCAGCTCTGCTGATCATAGGACGCTACCGCCTGATAACCCGTCCAGGCTTCGTTGTAGGAAGACTGCCCGGCGTTCTCCAGGATAAAGGTGTGCGCCTGGCCTGGCGTCAGGCCACTGGCTTTGAAATGGAACCACTGGAAGTGATCGCTGTTGGTGTCAGGACGAATCGCCAGGCGCACACGGCGCGGGTCACTGGCATCGTTGATCAGGATATTGCCGGAATCGAAATCACAGTCGATGTACAGAGGGGGCAGCGTCACAGTCATCACCAAGCTCCAGTAGCGTTGTTGTGATGCCCACTCTACACGCCTGGATCAGGACCAGAAACCAATCGCTGCCAATGCCGCCAAGGCAAGGCCGATGGCCACCGAGCAGCCGCCGATCGACAGCGCTGCGCGCGGTTGACGATACCAGGCGTCATGGCCCAGTTGCCGCGCCGGGGCCAGCAGGGTGCGCCAGCGCAGTTCGGTGGCGTGGAAGGCTTCGCGGTGTTCGGGGGCGGCGTCCAGCCAGCGGCGAAAATCAATGCGTTCACTGGCGGTGACCTGCGGGCTTTGCAGGCGCACGTACCACTGGCCGGCCATGCTCGCCAGCACGTCACGCTGCGGGCGTACGCTCTGCAGGGCCTGGTTCATGTGGCGCTCCACCGTCAGTGCAGGCAGGTCCAGGCGCTCGGCGATGGCGGCAAAACTCAGCTGGTCGAGGCGGCTGAGCAGAAAGACCTGCTGGACGCGACGCGGCAACTTCTTCAATTGCTGCAGCAGGGTATCGTCAGTCAGGTCCTGGGAATGGGGGTGATGCTCAAGGGGCAGCAACAGACGGGTCATGTACAAGCTCCTTGCTGAATAAGGGGGAGGGGGCGTCCTCCGTGACGCGATAACAGCTTAGTCGTAACGAGATTGATTCTCAAGTGCTAATTCCGCAAAGCGCTGTTACACGCTTCACCACGCGACATTCATTTGCTATCATCGCGGCCATTCAAGCAACACCCGCCTTCATTAGCCTGAAGAGCCAAAAAAAAGACCCGGCAAAAAGCCGGGTCAAAAACCGTGATTAGCCTGATGAGGAGATAATCTGAGAGTCCGACCTAAGGGCTTTCAGGTTATCCAACCAGTCTCGCGACCAGTTGCGAGCAATAATAATCGTTATCATTTGCAAGTCAAATGAATTTTCTATCATTCCGTAAAAATCTTTTACCGAATGTGCTCCCTCGTTCAATGAACGGCTCTAGCGCCGTTATCGCAGCGACTCCCCACGTATCCTTCCTACGCTCGTTCAAGACCTCTGTTGCGTGATCGACAGATGTTCGATCACAGTCCTGGCCGTATTGACCATGTGCGCCACCGCCAACACCTGATCCCGCTGTGTGCCCTGCAGGCCATTGGCCGACTCGTGTGCCGTGGCTGCTGCCCAGCGCAGTAGCTCGGTCGCATGCTCGGCGGTCCGGGTTTGATCGAGGCCCTCGCGCGGCACCAGCCAGCTGGTTTGTGCCGACTCGGCGGGTGGGCTCGGGTTCAGGTAGAAATCCAGTGCACGCCGGGCGGCATCGCTGTTGCTCAGGGACTCGTTGTCCAGGGTGAGATCCTTTTCAGAAAGTGTCTGTTTCATGCGGCAGCCTGCCTTGTGAATGAACAATGATCGGACACGGCAAAGATTAATACGTTTTGTAGTTGCTACTAATCTTTAAATACTACAATTTGTGTATTGAGCGCCATGGGGCAGTCCGTATCGTGCCAGCGATGGATAATTGGACTGATCTGGTTAAAGCCAGGATGCGTGACATAAACCTCACGCAGGAAAAACTCGCCGAGCGCCTCGGCTACACGCAGGGCGCCGTGGGCCATTGGCTGTGCGAGAGACGCCAGCCGAAACTGCAGATGATCAACCAGATTCTGGTGGAGGTGGGGTTCCCGCCGCTGCAGATGGTGTATCCCCACCAGTTGCGGGAAAACAGCGGTGTTTATGACGCAAACGCGTTCCCGCTGGCCGTGACCGGTGCCGACGGTCAACGGCACGAATTGTATTTTCGCTACCCGATTCTGAGTTGGGACGATGTGGACCTGACCGAGGTGCCGGAAGGCGCTGAGCGCCAGGCGAGCGACTATGCGGCGCAAGGGCGCGGGTACTGGTTACGTGTCGAAGGTGATGCGATGACCGCGCCGATGGGCTTGAGCGTGCCGCAAGGCATGTTGATCCTGGTCGACAGCGGTGTTGCCGCCGAACCCGGCAAACTGTTGATCGCCCGCTCAGCGGACAGCACGGCGACGGTGTTTCGCCAGTTGATCGAGGAGGGTGGTCAGCGCTATCTGAAGCCGCTCAACCCGACCTATCCCAAGGCGCTGTTTACCGAGCAGACGCAAGTGCTGGGTGTGGTGGTGCAGGCACTGATTAAGTTCTGAAGGTAGAAACAACTACGGTGGGGGCGGGCTTGCCCCGCGATGCGATCTGGCTGACAGACCGTAATCGCGGGGCAAGCCCGCTCCCACCGGCAGTATCACAGCAAAGCCATCAGGCCTCTTCCAGCTCCACCAGCACAGCCCCTTCACTGACCATCTCGCCTTCCTGGCAAAACAGCGCTTTGACTGTCCCGGCCTGGGACGCACGGATGCTGTGTTCCATTTTCATCGCTTCCAGCACCACCAACTGAGTACCGGCCTCTACCGCCTGGCCGACCTCCACCAGCACCCGCACGATACTGCCGTTCATGGGCGCGCTGAGGCCGCCCTGGTGGCTGTGGCTGGCATCGGCCTCGGCAATCGGATCGAAGGGCGTCACTGCGTGCAGTTCGCCGTCCCACTGCAGGTACAGGGTGTCGCCACGACGGATCGCCAGGTGCTGGCGGCGCACACCGTTGTCGTCGATGAGCAACTGCTCGCCTGCAAGCTTCAGGGCCGGTGCCGCGGCGTGGGTGAGGCTCAACGCCTGGCTCTGGCCATTGCTGTTCAGGTGCAGGCTGATCTGCGCCGGTACCCCGGCACGGAAACCGCTGTTGGCCGCCCACGGCGAATGGCGATCGTCCTGGCGCGGTGCCAGTGGCTGACTCTGGATGTAGGCTTCGCCCGCCGCTTGCCAGAACAGCGCCGGCAAGGGCTGCGGTGCCGGCAGCAGTTGTTCCTGATAGCGCGGGATGAAGCCGGTATCCAGTTCGGCGCTGGCAAACGCCGGGTGGGCCAGAATACGCCGCAGGAAGGCGATGTTGGTCTTCAGGCCGCCAATGGCAAACTCGTCGAGCATCGCCAGCAAGCGCAGGCGCGCCTGTTCGCGGGTCTGGCCCCAGGCAATCAGCTTGCCCAGCATCGGGTCGTAGAACGGCGAAATGCTGTCGCCCTCGCTGACGCCACTGTCGACCCGACGGCCTTCGCCGGGTGCCGACTCGCGGTACAGCGCCAGGTGTCCGGTGGCCGGCAGGAAGTCGTTGGCCGGGTCTTCGGCATACAGCCGCACTTCGATGGCATGGCCGTTCAGCGGCACCTGATCCTGGGTGATCGGCAACGGCTCGCCGCACGCCACACGGATCTGCCAGGCGACCAGGTCGAGACCGGTGATGGCCTCGGTGACCGGGTGCTCGACCTGCAGGCGGGTGTTCATCTCCATGAAGAAGAACTCGCCACGGGCATCGAGCAGAAACTCGACGGTGCCCGCACCGACATAGCCAATGGCCTGCGCGGCCTTGACCGCAGCCTCGCCCATGGCCTGGCGCTGGGCGTTGCTCAAGCCCGGGGCCGGGGCTTCTTCGACGACTTTCTGGTGGCGGCGCTGGATCGAGCAGTCGCGCTCGTTGAGGTACAGGCAGTTGCCGTGCTGGTCGGCAAACACCTGGATCTCGACGTGACGTGGCTTGAGTACGTATTTCTCCACCAGCATGCGCGCGTCGCCGAACGAGGACTGCGCTTCACGCTGGGCCGAGGCCAGGGCTTCGCCGAGCTGGCTTTCGCTCTCGACGACTTTCATGCCCTTGCCGCCACCGCCAGCGGTGGCTTTGAGCAGCACCGGATAGCCGATTTTCTCGGCAGCGGCGCGGAAGGTTTCCAGGTCCTGGGCTTCGCCGTGGTAGCCCGGCACCAGCGGCACACCGGCTTGTTCCATCAGGGCCTTGGCCGCCGACTTGCTGCCCATGGCGTCGATGGCGCTGGCCGGTGGGCCGAGGAAGATCAACCCGGCCTGTTCGATGGCGCGGGCAAAGCCGGCGTTCTCGGACAGAAAGCCGTAGCCCGGGTGAATCGCCTGGGCGCCGCTGGCTTTGGCAGCGGCCAGCAGTTTGTCGATGTCCAGGTAGCTTTCAGCAGCTTTGGCGCCGCCCAGGTCAACGCGGATATCGGCTTCGCGGCTGTGCCGGGCATCGCGGTCGATGGCGCTGTGCACGGCGACGGTGGTCAGGCCCAGGGCCTTGGCGGTGCGCATCACCCGGCAGGCGATTTCGCCACGGTTGGCAACCAGCAGGGTGGTCAACGGCGTACGGGTCATGGGCGCGGTTCCTTGTTCGACGATTCGGCCTGCCAGGCCGGGCTGCGTTTTTCCAGGAAGGCGCGCAAGCCTTCCTGCCCCTCGGGGCTGACCCGGATACGGGCGATGGCGTTCTCGCAGTAGCGGCGCAGGGCCGGGGTCAGTTGACCATGGCCGACTTCACGCAGCAGCTCTTTGCTGGCGCGCATGGCTTGCGGGCTGTTGAGCAGCAGGTTGTCGATCCATTGTTCGACCGCCTGTTCAAGCTCGGCAGCAGGATAGGCTTCGGCCAGCAGGCCCAGCTCGCGGGCGCGTTCACCGCTGAAGCGCTCGGCGGTCAGGGCATAACGGCGCGCGGCACGTTCACCCATGGCCTGCACCACGAACGGGCTGATCACCGCAGGCGCCAGGCCGATGCGTACTTCCGACAGGCACAGTTGCGCGTCAACGGCGCCGATGGCCATGTCGCAGCAACTGATCAGGCCCAGCGCACCGCCGAAGGCAGCACCCTGGACCACGGCCAGGGTCGGCACCTTGAGCTTGGCCAGGTTGTACATCAGTTCGGCCAGCTCGCGGGCATCGTCGAGGTTGGTGCTGTAGTCCAGCGCCGCCGACTGCTGCATCCAGGCCAGGTCGGCACCGGCACTGAAGTGCCGGCCACGGCCGCGCAGCAGGACGAAGCGCAGGCTGGCGTCGGCGCCGAGCTGGTCGATGGCCAGGATCAGCTCGCGGATCATCTGCGCGTTGAAGGCGTTGTTCTTGTCTTCCCGGCTTAGCCACAGGGTGGCGAAACCACGGGGGTCCTTGATCAGTTCAAGGGTAGTGAAGTCGCTCATGGTCACATCCGGAAAATGCCGAAACGGCTTTGTTCGATCGGTGCGTTGAGGGCGGCGGACAACGCCAGGCCAAGAATCTCGCGGGTTTGTGCCGGGTCAATGACACCGTCGTCCCACAAGCGGGCGCTGGAGTAGTAGGGGTGGCCCTGGTGCTCGTACTGGTCGAGGATCGGCTGCTTGAGCCGTGCTTCGTCCTCGGCGCTGAACGGATGGCCACTGCGCTCGCTCTGTTCGCGCTTGACCTGGGCCAGCACGCCGGCCGCCTGTTCGGCACCCATCACGCCGATGCGCGCGTTCGGCCACATCCACAGGAAGCGTGGATCGTAGGCGCGGCCACACATGCCGTAGTTGCCCGCACCGAAACTGCCGCCGATGATCACGGTGAACTTCGGCACCTGGGCGCAGGCCACTGCGGTCACCAGCTTGGCACCGTGCTTGGCGATGCCACCGGCTTCGTATTTCTGCCCGACCATGAAGCCGGTGATGTTCTGCAGGAACAGCAGCGGAATGCCGCGCTGGCAGGCCAGTTCAATGAAGTGCGCGCCTTTTTGCGCAGCTTCGGCGAACAGAATGCCGTTGTTGGCGAGGATCGCTACCGGATAGCCGTGCAGGTGAGCAAAGCCACACACCAGGGTGGTGCCGAACAGCGCCTTGAACTCATCGAACACCGAACCGTCGACCAGGCGGGCAATCACTTCACGCACGTCGAACGGCTGCTTGGCGTCGGCCGGTACCACGCCGTACAGCTCCTGAGCGTCGTACAGCGGTGCAATCGGCGCCTGCCGGGTGAGCTTGCCCAGCTTGTGCCAGTTGAGGTTGGCCACGCAGCGCCGGGCGATGGCCAGGGCATGCTCGTCGTTGTCGGCATAGTGGTCGGCAACGCCACTGGTCTTGCAGTGCACGTCGGCGCCACCGAGGTCTTCGGCGCTCACCACTTCACCGGTCGCCGCTTTGACCAGCGGCGGGCCGGCGAGAAAGATCGTCGCCTGCTGACGGACCATGATCGCCTCGTCGGCCATGGCCGGCACATAGGCGCCGCCCGCGGTGCACGAGCCCATGACCACGGCAATCTGCGGAATCCCCAGGGCACTCATGTTGGCCTGGTTGAAGAAGATCCGCCCGAAGTGCTCGCGGTCCGGGAACACTTCATCCTGACGCGGCAGGTTGGCGCCGCCGGAGTCCACCAGGTACAGGCAGGGCAGGCGGTTCTGCAGGGCAATGGCCTGGGCGCGCAGGTGTTTTTTTACCGTCAGCGGGTAGTAGGAGCCGCCTTTGACCGTGGCGTCGTTGGCCACGATCATGCATTCGACACCTTCGACCCGGCCGATCCCGGCGATCACGCCAGCGGCCGGAACGTCTTCGCCGTACACCGCATGCGCCGCCAGCTGGCCGATCTCGAGGAATGGTGAGCCGGGGTCGAGCAGGCGGTCAATACGCTCGCGCGGCAGCAGTTTGCCCCGCGAGGTGTGGCGCTCCTGGGCTTTGTGGCCGCCGCCCTCGTGGACCTTGGCCAGCAAGGTGCGCAGAGCCTGGACCTGTTCAAGCATGGCCGCGCTATTGGTGGCAAACTCGGCCGAACGCGGGTTGATCTGGGTGTGCAGGGTAGCCATGGGCGCGTTGTCCTTGTGCTCAGCGGGTTTCGTTGAACAGTTCGCGCCCGATCAGCATCCGGCGGATTTCGCTGGTGCCGGCGCCGATCTCGTAGAGCTTGGCGTCGCGCAGCAGGCGACCGGCCGGGAACTCGTTGATGTAGCCGTTGCCACCGAGGATCTGGATCGCTTCGAGGGCCATCTGGGTGGCGCGTTCGGCGGTGTAGAGAATCACCCCGGCAGCGTCCTTGCGCGTGGTTTCGGCGCGATCGCAGGCCTGGGCCACGGCATACAGGTAAGCGCGGCTGGCATTGAGCTGGGTGTACATGTCGGCGATCTTGCCCTGGATCAGCTGGAACTCGCCGATGCTTTGGCCGAACTGCTTACGGTCGTGGATGTACGGCACCACCAGGTCCATACAGGCCTGCATGATCCCGGTCGGGCCGCCGGAGAGCACCACGCGCTCGTAGTCCAGGCCGCTCATCAGCACCTTCACGCCGCCGTTGAGCACACCAAGGATGTTCTCCTTGGGCACTTCGACGTTGTCGAAGAACAGCTCGCAGGTGTTGGAGCCGCGCATGCCCAGCTTGTCGAACTTGTTGCTGCGGCTGAAGCCTTTCCAGTCACGCTCGACAATAAAGGCGGTGATGCCGTGCGGGCCTTTGTCCAGGTCGGTCTTGGCGTAGATCACATAGGTGTTGGCGTCGGGGCCGTTGGTGATCCAGGTCTTGCTGCCGTTGAGGACGAAATGGTCGCCGCGATCTTCGGCGCGCAGCTTCATCGACACCACGTCGGAACCGGCATTCGGCTCGCTCATGGCCAGGGCGCCGATGTGCTCGCCGCTGATCAGCTTGGGCAGGTACTTGGCCTTCTGTTCGGCGTTGCCGTTGCGGTTGATCTGGTTGACGCAGAGGTTGGAGTGGGCGCCGTAGGAGAGGGCGACCGAGGCCGAGCCGCGGCTGATTTCTTCCATGGCCACCACGTGGGCCAGGTAGCCCAGGCCGGCGCCGCCGTATTCTTCGCTGACGGTGATGCCGAGCAGGCCCATGTCGCCGAACTTGCGCCACATATCGGCAGGGAACAGGTTGTCCTGGTCGATCTGCGCGGCGCGCGGCGCCAGCTCGGTGGCAACGAAGGACTGCACCTGGTCGCGCAGCATGTCGATGGTTTCGCCCAGGGCGAAGTTCAGGGTCGGATAATGCATGCGGGCACCTTCTGTTGTTTATTGTTGGAATTTCATCGCGGGGCTGTGGGAGCGGGCTTGCCCCGCGATCAGCAATCACCTTTACGTTAACGTAAACCTGAGCCGTGCGACTGTCAATCTCACCATGACCTTTACGTTAACGTAAATATACGCCAGAGTAAGACCCGCTTGAATCAGCTCCCAGAACAACCACAACAAGGGATCGCCATGAATCAACCGAGCTATACCCAGGGGCGTCAGGACAAGCCCTTGCTGGCCATGACTATCGGCCAGGCGTTTGACAATACCGTGTCACGTTTCGCTGATCGCGAAGCCCTGGTGGTACGCCACCAGCAGCTGCGCTACAGCTGGCAGCAATTGGCTGACAGCGTTGACCATCACGCCCGGGCACTGATGGCCCTGGGCCTGAAGAGCGGCGATCGCCTGGGGATCTGGGCACCGAACTGCGCGCAGTGGTGCATTGCCCAGTTCGCTACAGCGAAGATCGGCGTGATCCTGGTCAACATCAACCCGGCCTATCGCACCAGCGAACTTGAGTATGTGCTCAAACAGTCAGGTTGCCAGTGGCTGATCTGCGCCGGGGCATTCAAAACCTCTGACTACCACGCCATGCTCGCTGAGTTGCTGCCCGACCTTGACGGGCAACAGCCTGGGCAACTGAGTTGCGAACGGTTGCCGGAGCTGCGCGGGCTGATCAGCCTGGATGCCGCGCCGCCTGTGGGCTTTTTGCCCTGGAACGGGTTGGCGGCACTGGCCGGGCAGACCACTTTGGCCGACTACCAGGCCCGCCAGCAAAGCCTGCAGTTCGATCAGCCGGTCAATATCCAGTACACCTCCGGCACCACCGGCTTTCCCAAGGGCGCGACCCTCAGCCATTACAACATCCTCAACAATGGCTACATGGTCGGGGAAAGCCTGGGCCTGAGCGAGCAGGACCGCATGGTGATCCCGGTGCCGTTGTATCACTGCTTCGGCATGGTCATGGGCAACCTGGGCTGCGTCACCCATGGCAGCACCATGATCTATCCCAATGACGCCTTCGACCCCTTGCTCACCCTCGGCACGGTCGCGGAAGAACAGGCCACCGCGCTGTATGGCGTACCGACCATGTTCATCGCCATGCTCGACCATCCCCAGCGCGGCGATTTCGACCTGTCGAGCTTGCGCACCGGGATCATGGCTGGCGCCACTTGTCCGATCGAAGTAATGCGCCGGGTCATCGACCAGATGCACATGAGCGAGGTGCAGATTGCTTATGGCATGACCGAAACCAGCCCGGTGTCCCTGCAAACCGGCGCCGATGACGAGCTGGAACTGCGGGTGACCACGGTCGGGCGCACCCAGCCGCAGCTGGAGAGCAAGATCGTCGACGAACACGGCTGCATCGTCCCGCGTGGGCAGATGGGCGAACTGTGCACGCGCGGTTACAGCGTGATGCTTGGTTACTGGGGCAATCCGGAGGCCACCCATGAGTCCATCGACCCGGCCGGCTGGATGCACACCGGCGACCTGGCGACCATGGATGAAGCGGGTTACGTGTGCATTGCCGGGCGCAACAAGGACATGATCATTCGCGGCGGCGAGAACATCTATCCGCGTGAGCTGGAGGAGTTTTTCTTCACCCACCCGGCAGTGGCGGATGTGCAGGTGATCGGCATTCCGGATGAGCGCTATGGCGAAGAGATCGTGGCCTGGATCAAGTTTCACCCCGGCCACAGCGCCAGCGAGATCGAACTGCAGCAGTGGTGCAAGAGCCGCATTGCCCACTTCAAGACCCCGCGTCACTTCCGCTTTGTCGATGAATTTCCGATGACGGTGACCGGCAAGGTGCAGAAGTTCCGGATGCGCGAAATCAGTATCGAAGAGCTTAGTAGTCGCTGAAATCGGCATCAGGTGGGAGCGGGCTTGCCCCGCGAGGCGATGTGGCTGACAGATTGCAATCGCGGGGCAAGCCCGCTCCCACAGCCCCAACCGCGATACAGGCTATGCTTTCGCTTCCACCGGCGGCTCGTCGCTTGGCGGGTCGCCCACGGTGGGCGGCACGGTCGGCTTGACCGGCAATTCATCGGGTTCTTCATCCGGCTCCACAGGCGGTAATGTCGGGTCGTCTATATTCGGATCGGGCGTTTCTGCCGGGATGGGAATGTTCATGGCCTGACCTCGCAACGGGGCTGGAAATGATCGGGTTCAGTTTTTTCGACTACAGGCAGCTCCAATCGCTCATTTTTTTTGAACCCCACGCTCGCCACCGGCTCTGAACTCTTACCGCCATCTGGTAACGGAGCAACGTTCGATGACCCGCGATGAGCCCTTCGAAACCGACCGCTTGGCCCCGGCAAACGATCAACCCGAGCAGGCCATCAGCCTGTCCCAGGCGCTGCTGGAGCCGCGCATCGTGATCGAGAACACCCAGCCGCTACTCGATGGCGGGTTGTTTGCGGTCAAGGCGGTGGTCGGCGAGACGATCGAGGTGAGCAGCAAGGTCTATGCCGACGGTCATGACGTGCTGGCGGTCCGGCTCAACTGGCGCCAGGCCCACAGCCGGCATTGGCATTGCGTCCCGATGAGCTTTGTCGTCAATGACCTGTGGCAGGCACGGTTCAGCGTGAGCGAGCAGGGGCGGCACCTGTTCAGTATCGAAGCCTGGATCGATCCCTTCGCCACCTATTGCCACGATCTGGAAAAGAAATTCAACGCTGGCCTGGCCGTTCCGCTGGAGCTGCAGGAAGGCTTGGTGTTGCTCGAGCAGAATATCCAGCGCAGTCACGGCCCGCTGCGGGAACAGTTGCAGGCACTGCACCAGGCGTTGCCGGGTCTGCCAGCCGAAGAGCAGGTGGCCCGGCTGCTGCACCCAGACATCGCCGTGTTGATGAGCGAGGCCGACCATCGCACCTATTTGAGCCGCAGCCCCGAATACCCGGTGGATGTGGAGCGCCAGCAGGCCGTATTTGCCAGCTGGTATGAGCTGTTTCCCCGCTCGATCACCGACGATCCCGAACGCCATGGCACCTTCAACGATGTTCATGAACGCTTGCCGATGCTCCGCGACATGGGCTTTGACGTGCTGTATTTCCCGCCGATCCATCCCATTGGCATGCGCTATCGAAAAGGCCGTAACAATGCCTTGGAGGCCGAGCCGGATGACCCGGGCAGCCCTTATGCGATCGGCAGCGAAGAGGGTGGACATGAGGCGATCCATCCGCAGCTGGGCAGTCGCGAGGATTTTCGCCGGCTGGTCGCCGCCGCTGCCGAGCACGGCCTGGAGATAGCCCTGGACTTTGCCATCCAGTGCTCCCAGGACCACCCCTGGCTCAAGGAGCATCCGGGGTGGTTCTCCTGGCGTCCGGACGGCAGCATTCGCTACGCGGAAAACCCGCCGAAAAAGTACCAGGACATCGTCAATGTCGACTTCTATGCCGCAGAAGCCGTGCCGTCGTTGTGGCTGGCCCTGCGCGATGTCGTGCTGGGCTGGGTGCAGGAAGGGGTGAAGATGTTCCGGGTCGACAACCCGCACACCAAGCCGCTGCCGTTCTGGCACTGGATGATCGCCAACATCCGCAGCCGCCACCCCGAGGTGATTTTCCTCGCCGAGGCCTTTACCAAACCGGCAATGATGGCGCGCCTGGGCAAGGTCGGTTACTCCCAGAGCTACAGTTATTTCACCTGGCGCAACACCAAGGCCGAACTGCAAAGCTACTTCGAAGAACTCAACCAGCCGCCGTGGTGCTACTGCTACCGGCCGAATTTCTTCGTCAACACCCCGGACATCAATCCGTTTTTCCTGCATGAATCCGGCCGCGCCGGTTTTCTGATCCGCGCCGCCCTAGCGACCATGGGCTCGGGGTTATGGGGCATGTATTCGGGCTTCGAACTGTGCGAGGCGACACCGATCCCGGGCAAGGAGGAGTACCTGGATTCGGAGAAGTACCAGATCCGTCCGCGGGACTTCAGCCAGCCCGGCAACATCATCGCCGAGATCGCCCAGCTCAACCGCATCCGCCGCCAGAACCCGGCGTTGCAGACGCACCTGGGCGTGGCCTTCTACAACGCCTGGAACGACAGCATCCTGTACTTCGGCAAGCGCACCGCCGCACGCGACAACTTCATCCTGATTGCCGTCAGCCTCGACCCGCACAACGCCCAGGAAGCGCATTTCGAATTGCCGCTGTGGGAGCTGGGCCTGGATGACAACGCCGACACCTTCGGTGAAGACCTGATGACCGGCCACCGCTGGACCTGGCACGGCAAAAGCCAATGGATGCGCATCGAGCCCTGGCATTTGCCATTTGCTGTCTGGCGTATCGAAAAAGCCCTCTAGAAAGGAGTCGAACATGGCCAAGCGAAGCCGCCCGGCAGCCTTCATCGACGACCCGCTGTGGTACAAGGACGCGATCATCTACCAGGTGCACGTCAAATCCTTCTTCGATTCGAACAACGACGGCATCGGTGATTTTCCCGGCCTGATCGCCAAGCTCGACTACATCGCCGGGCTTGGGGTCAACACGCTCTGGCTGTTGCCGTTCTACCCCTCGCCACGCCGCGACGATGGCTACGACATCGCCGAGTACAAGGCCGTGCACCCGGACTACGGCACCCTGGCCGATGTGAAGCGCTTTATCGCCGAGGCGCACAAGCGCGGCCTGCGGGTGATCACCGAGCTGGTCATCAACCACACCTCAGACCAGCATCCCTGGTTCCAGAGGGCCAGGCACGCCAGGCCCGGCAGCAAGGCCCGGGATTTCTACGTGTGGTCCGACACTGACCAGAAGTACGACGGCACGCGGATCATCTTTCTCGACACGGAAAAGTCCAACTGGACCTGGGACCCGGTGGCCGGCCAGTACTTCTGGCACCGCTTCTACTCGCACCAGCCCGACCTCAATTTTGACAACCCGCAGGTGCTCAAGGCGGTCATCGAGGTGATGCGCTACTGGCTCGATCTGGGGATTGACGGCCTGCGCCTGGATGCCATCCCGTACCTGATCGAGCGCGACGGCACCAACAACGAAAACCTGCCCGAGACCCATCAGGTGCTCAAGCAGATTCGCGCCGAGATCGACGCCAACTACCCCGACCGCATGCTCCTGGCCGAGGCCAACCAGTGGCCGGAAGACACCCAGCTGTATTTCGGCGAAGGGCAGGGCGACGAGTGCCATATGGCCTTTCACTTCCCGCTGATGCCGCGCATGTACATGGCCGTGGCCCAGGAAGACCGCTTTCCGATCACCGACATCCTGCGTCAGACCCCGGAGATCCCGGCCAACTGCCAATGGGCGATCTTCCTGCGCAACCACGATGAACTGACCCTGGAAATGGTCACCGACCGCGAGCGTGACTACCTGTGGAATTACTACGCCGAGGACCGCCGGGCGCGAATCAACCTGGGGATTCGCCGGCGCCTGGCGCCGCTGATGCAACGTGACCGGCGGCGGGTGGAGCTGCTCAGCAGTCTGCTGCTGTCGATGCCCGGCACGCCGACCCTGTACTACGGCGACGAGATCGGCATGGGCGACAACATCTACCTGGGCGACCGCGATGGCGTACGTACGCCGATGCAGTGGTCGATCGACCGCAACGGCGGCTTCTCCCGTGCCGACCCTGCGCGCCTGGTGCTGCCACCGATCATGGACCCGCTGTACGGCTTTGCCTCGGTCAATGTCGAAGCCCAGGCGTACGACCCGCATTCGCTGTTGAACTGGAACCGCCGTCTGCTGGCGGTGCGCAAACAGCAAAAGGCCTTTGGGCGCGGCAGCCTGCGCATGCTCTCGCCGAGCAATCGGCGGATTCTGGCCTACCTGCGCGAGTACACCGGCACCGACGGCAAGCGCGAAATCATCCTCTGCGTGGCCAATGTCTCGCGTGCTGCGCAAGCCGCCGAACTCGACCTGTCGCAGTATGCTGACAGCGTGCCGGTGGAGATGCTCGGCGGCAGCGCCTTCCCGCCCATCGGCCAGTTGCCGTTCCTGCTGACCTTGGCGCCCTATGGGTTCTACTGGTTCCTGCTGGCCGCCAAGGACCAGATGCCCAGCTGGCATGTGGAACCGGCGCAGAGCCTGCCGGAGTTCACCACCCTGGTACTGAAAAAGCGCATGGAAGAGCTGCTCGAAGCCCCTGCGCGCAGCACCTTGCAAGACAGCATCCTGCCCCAGTACCTGCCCAAGCGCCGCTGGTTCGCTGGCAAGGAAACCGGTATCGAGCACGTGCAGATCGCGTACGGTGTGCGCTTTGGTACTGCCACGTACCCCGTATTACTGAGTGAGATTGAAGTCACCAGCGCCGGCCAGAGCAGCCGTTACCAATTGCCCTTCGGCTTTGTCGGTGAGGATCAGATCACCAGCGCCCCCCCGCAGCAACTGGCCCTGGCACGGGTCCGGCGTGGACGCCAGGTGGGGCTGATCACCGATGGCTTCGTCCTTGAAAGCTTTATCCATGCCGTGCTGCTTGCCTGCCGGGATGCTGTCCGCCTGCCGTGCGCCGAAGGTGAACTGCGCTTTCACGCCACCGAACAACTGGCAGCCCTGAACCTGGCCGACGATGCCCAGGTGCGCTACCTCTCTGCCGAACAGTCCAACAGCTCGGTGGTGGTCGGCGGCAGCCTGGTGCTCAAGCTGATTCGGCGGATCAATCCCGGGGTACACCCGGAGCTGGAGATGAGCGCCTACCTGACCGCTGCCGGGTTCGGCAATATCTCGCCGTTGCTGGGCTGGGTGAGCCGGGTGGACAGCCAGCAGCCGCATTTGCTGATGATCGCCCAGGGCTATCTAAGCAACCAGGGCGATGCCTGGGACTGGACCCAGAACAACCTTGAGCGCGCCATTCGTGATGAACTGGAGCCTGCAAACGCGGTGCAGGAAGGCCACACCAATGCCTTGCAGGACCTGGCCGGCTTTGCCGCCATGCTCGGCCAGCGTCTGGGTGAAATGCACCTGTTGCTGGCCGCGCCGAGCAAAGATCCGGCGTTCCGGCCGCGGCCCAGCACCGCGCGTGATTGTAAGGCCTGGGGCAAACACATCGGCGCCCAGCTGAGCCGCGCGCTGGAGCTGTTGCAGGCGCATCGGGCGGAGCTGGACAGCGACAGCCAGGCGCTGGTCGACGAGCTTGAGCAGCAACGTCAGGACCTGCTGGCCACTGTCGCCACCTTGAGCGCCCAGGCCCAGGGCGGGCTGTTGATGCGGGTGCACGGCGACCTGCACCTGGGCCAGGTGCTGGTGGTGCAGGGTGATGCCTACCTGATCGACTTTGAAGGTGAACCGGCCCGGCCGCTGGAAGAGCGGCGTGCCAGACACAGTCCATACAAGGATGTCAGCGGCGTGTTGCGATCCTTCGACTATGCTGCTGCCATGGTGCTGCGCAGTGCCTCCAGTGTCGACCTCTCGGACAGTGCCCGCCAGGCCCGTCAGCGAGTCGCCAGGCGTTATCTGCACCAGGCCCGACATGCCTTTGTCGAGGCCTACGGGCTGGCCACCGCGGCCATGCCTCATGCCTGGGAACATGCCGACGGCGAGCGTGCGGCACTGGAACTGTTCAGCCTGGAAAAGGCTGCCTACGAAATTCTGTATGAAGCCGAAAACCGCCCAAGTTGGTTGGCCGTGCCTTTGCATGGCCTGTATGGCCTGACAAGTACCTGGGGAGAAAGCTGAATGAATCAACGCAAGCGCGAGGAAGGCGGGCTGGATCAACGTGACATCGATGCCCTGGTCAGGGCCGAGCATGCTGACCCGTTCGCTGTGCTTGGCCCGCACCCTGATGGTGCAGGCGGCCAGTTTGTCCGCGCCTATTTGCCCAATGCCTTGAGCGTGCAGGCCCTGAGCCGTGACGATGGGCGGCTGCTGGGTGAGCTGGAGCAGCAACCGGTGCCGGGCCTGTTCATTGCCCATCTGCCTGAGCAGCAACCCTATGTGCTGCGGATTCAGTGGGCCAGCGGTGAGCAGGTCACCGAAGACACCTATAGCTTCGGCCCGTTGCTGGGGGACATGGACCTGTACCTGTTCGCCGAGGGCAACCACCGTGACCTTGCCGCCAGCATGGGCGCGCAGCCGCTGCTGATCGACGGTATCGAGGGTGTGCGTTTTTCCGTGTGGGCGCCCAACGCCCGGCGGGTGTCGGTGGTCGGCGACTTCAACAACTGGGACGGCCGGCGCCATCCGATGCGCCTGCGTCATGCCTCAGGTGTGTGGGAGCTGTTCGTACCGCGCCTGCAGGCCGGTGAAGCCTACAAGTACGAAGTACTGGGCCGCGAAGGCATCCTGCCGCTCAAAGCCGATCCCCTGGCGCGGGCCACCGAGTTGCCGCCTAGCACGGCGTCAAAGGTCGCCGGCCCGCTGGCCTATGACTGGCAGGACCAGCAGTGGATGCAGGAACGTGGAGATCGCCAGGCCACCACTGCGCCGCTGTCGATCTACGAATTGCACGCCGGTTCCTGGCAGTGCGAAGTGGACGACACCGGCGAAGTGGCGCGCTTCTACAACTGGCGCGAACTGGCCGAACGCCTGGTGCCCTACATCCAGAAAACCGGCTTCACCCATATCGAGCTGATGCCGATCATGGAGCACCCCTTCGGCGGCTCCTGGGGCTACCAACCGCTTTCGTTGTTTGCGCCTACCGCGCGCTATGGTTCAGCCGAAGACTTCGCCGCCTTTGTCGATGCTTGCCACCAAGCGCAGATCGGCGTGATCCTCGACTGGGTGCCGGCGCATTTCCCCACCGACAGTCATGGCCTGGCGCGTTTCGACGGCACCGCTTTGTATGAATACGAGAACCCGCTGGAAGGCTTTCACCAGGATTGGGACACCCTGATCTACAACCTCGGACGTACCGAAGTGCACGGCTTCATGCTGGCCTCGGCGTTGCACTGGCTCAATCACTTTCATATCGACGGTCTACGGGTCGATGCCGTGGCCTCGATGCTTTACCGCGACTACTCGCGCAAGGCAGGCGAATGGGTGCCCAACCGCCACGGTGGACGCGAGAACCTGGAAGCCATCGATTTTCTCCGCCACCTCAACGACGTTGTCGCCATCGAAGCGCCGGGTGCGCTGATGATCGCTGAAGAGTCCACGGCCTGGCCTGGCGTCAGCCAGCCGACCCAACAGGGTGGCCTGGGTTTTAACTACAAGTGGAACATGGGCTGGATGCACGACACCCTGCACTACATCCAGAACGACCCGATCCACCGCACTTACCACCACAACGAAATGAGCTTCGGCTTGATCTATGCGTATTCCGAGCATTTCATCCTGCCGATTTCCCACGATGAAGTGGTGCATGGCAAACATTCGCTGATCGACAAAATGCCCGGTGACCGCTGGCAGAAGTTCGCCAACCTGCGTGCCTACCTGACCTTCATGTGGGCGCATCCGGGCAAGAAGCTGCTGTTCATGGGCTGCGAGTTTGGCCAGTGGCGTGAGTGGAACCATGACAACGAGCTGGACTGGTACCTGCTCAAGTACCCCGAGCACCTGGGGGTTCAGCGCTTGGTCGGCGACCTCAACCGGCTGTACCGCGATGAGCGTGCGTTGCACGAACAGGACTGCCTGCCGCAAGGCTTCCAGTGGCTGATCGGCGATGATGCGCACAACAGTGTGTATGCCTGGTTGCGCTGGAGTGCCAGTGGCGAACCGTTGCTGGTGGTGGCCAACTTCACCCCCGTGCCGCGGGAGGGGTACCGCATCGGAGTGCCGTTCGGGGAGCGTTGGGTCGAGGTGCTCAACAGCGATGCCGAAGGGTATGCCGGGTCCAACTACGGCAACCTCGGGGAAGTGGCGAGTGAGGCGGTGGCCAGTCATGGGCAGCCGTTGTCGCTGGGGTTGAATCTGCCGCCGTTGGGGGTGTTGATCTTGCGGCCGCATTAAGCGGCTGGAATCTGTTCAGGGTGGGAGCAACTGTCTTGTAGGGGCGGATTTATCCGCGATGGGTCGCAACGCGGCCCCAAAAGATGGGACTGCTGCGCAGTCCATCGCGGATAAATCTGGAACTGTCCCATGACAACGGACGCCAAGAAGCGATACTTACATCGCTAACTTGGAGGTTCCCATGTACCCACCAAACCGCCGTAGCTATACCGACGAATTCAAGGCCCAAGCTGTTGCACTGGCTGAAACGGTCGGCAGAACCGAAGCCGCTCGTCAGCTAGAGATGTCTGTTAAGACGCTGGATAACTGGGTCGATGCGTCACGCAAAGGTCTTCCGTTGAGTTCACCAGAGCGTCAACCTGTTACCAAAGAGAGCAGCGAGCTGGCGCGATTACGGGCCGAAAATGCTGAACTCAAAATGGAGCGTGAAATCCTAAAAAAGGCGGCGGTATTCTTTGCCAAAGAGTCCAGGTGAGATACGCCTTCGTCGCTAAAGAGCGGGCTCAGTTCCCGGTGCGTTTGTTGTGCCGGGTGTTGGGCGTGTCAGCTTCAGGATTTTACGATTACCTAAACCGCCCGGTTCGCCCGGATCCAGACAAACAGATTCGAATTGATCTGCGCAGGATCCATGCGGCCAGTCGAAGCACCTACGGGCGGCCACGGTTGGTCGAGGCATTGCGTCAGATACCTCATCGAGTCGGCCACAAACGGGTTACGCGGCTGATGCACGAGGAAGGTATCCATGGCAAATCCAAGGCTCGCTTCCGGCCCCAGACCACGGACAGTCGCCACTTCCAGCCTGTCGTACGCAATGTGCTTGACCGTCAGTTTTCGGTACAGAGTGCCAATCCAGCCTGGGTGAGCGACATCACCTACATTTCAACCCGAGAAGGCTGGCTGTACCTGGCGGTGGTCTTGAGCATCCAGACCCGCCAGGTGCTGGGCTACAGCTTGGCGGACAGGATGCCGGATGATTTGGTTGAGCGCGCATTTATCAACGCTTGGAACGCCAGTTTGGGGGCTTCTGGGGTTGTGTTCCATTCCGACCAGGGACGCCAATATACGAGCAGCAAATTTCGCCAAGCATTGGCCGAAAAAGGCTTTACGCAGAGCATGAGCCGCAAAGGAAACTGCTGGGACAATGCCGTCGCTGAAAGCTTTTTCGCTACGCTTAAGAAGGAAGAAGCAAGTGGGGTCTATCAGAGCAAGAGGCTAGCTTATGGGGCAATCGCGAGCTACATCCATGGTTTCTACAACAGCAGTCGGCTGCATTCGGCGTTGGGTTATCGTTCACCGAACGCTTATGCAAAGGGCTTGAGGCAGAAGCCTTAACACCCAGCTTCTTGGCGTCCGCTGCCAAGGGACAGTTCCAATCCGCTCCTACAGGCTGCCCTTTCTTGATCCCCATCAACCGCATTCACCCCCCCAACCCTGTAGGCTCAAATCCAGGTATAGAACGCGAGCCAAGAGGGTCCAATGATCTACCCATTGCTGTTGACCCTTCACCTGTTCGCCGCCCTGATCTTCATCGGCACGGTGTTCTTCGAGGTGCTGTTCCTGGAACACATCCGCAAACAGCTGCCCGCCAAGCTCATGTTGTTGCTCGAACAGGCCGTTGGCCAACGCGCCCGGCAACTGATGCCCTGGGTGTTACTGGTGCTGTTCGGCGCCGGGGCAGGGATGGTCTGGCTACGCTACCTGCCGTTGCTCGAAGCGCCATCAAGTTCATCATTCGGCACCTTGTTGCTGGCCAAGATTGTGCTCGCCGCCAGCGTGCTGGTGCATTTTCTCGGCGCCATGCTGCTGTTCAAGACCGAGCGCATGACAGCCCGCTGGGTGAAGTTCATTCATGCCAGTGTATTTACCCACCTGGTGCTGATCGTCTTGCTGGCCAAAGGCATGTTCTACCTGAGCTGGTAGGCATGCCACCGGCGCTTGATGCAAATCAAGGCGCTCAGGGCGTTATCGGCAGACACTGAAACTCCGCAGCCCGTCTCGGAGCTCCCGTCATGCTCGATGTCCTTCACCCCCGTAACGAGCAGGTCGTTAGATGCGATCAAGGCGTGCTCGATCCCAACAGTTATGTCGACGTCCGCAGGTTTCATGGCGGTGTCGGTTCGCTGGATGTGTTGCGCGCGCTACGCAGCAGCCGCCAGCAGCAGCGGCCGTTATCGTTGAATGTGCAGGTGCCGACCTGCTTGCGCACGGACAGTCAATCCGTCGAAGCCTATCTGCAAGCCCTGGCCCGGGAGATCGACCTGGTGGGGTGCCACCTGGGCACGCAACAACGGGTCGAGCAATTTCACCTGGGCGGTAGCACGCCTGCACCTGAGCAACTGCAGCGGCTAATGGCCCAACTGCACAAGCGCTTCAACTTTCTCACCCATGAGAGCGGCGACTACAGCGTCGATGTCGATCTGCACCACACCACATGGGCAACCATGGGGTTGTTGCGCGATCAGGGTTTCAATCACGTCAGCATCGGCGTGCCGGATATCGGTGAGGGCAGCGAGCTGTCGCAGGACTGCTATCAGAACCCGGCGCCGATCAATTCGCTGATCGATGCCGCACGGACCTTTGATTACCGCTCGGTGAGTGTCGATCTGGGCTACGGCCACGCCTGGCAGACCCCGGCGAGCTTTGCCCTGAAACTGACCACCCTGATTGAGCTGGAACCCGACCGCCTGCAGGTGTTCGACTACGCTCATCCGCCGCTGCGCTATGCCCGATGTGCCCAGCGCACCGCCAGTAGCGAGCAGGACAAGGCGATGATGCGACGCATCTGCTTCGAGCTGTTGCTTGCGGCAGGGTATCAGCACATCGGCCTGGGGCAGTTCGTCCGCCCGGATGACGACCTGGCGATTGCCCAGGAACGTGGTCGTCTGCGCCGCAACTGTCAGGGCTTTACCCGTTATGGCTATTGCGATCATGTCGGCTTCGGCCTGGGCGCGATCAGCCAGCTCGATGCGCTGTATGCGCAGAACACCGAGGTGCTGAGTGATTACCTGGAACAAATGCAACAGGGCCAGCTGGCCACTGCGCGCGGTTGGCGCTGCGAGGACAGCGACCAGGTCAGGCAGCGGGTCATGGAGCGTCTGGCCTGTGACCTGCAACTGGATATCCGGGCCATTGAAACCCGCTACGGCCTGAATTTTCAGCAGTACTTTCCGACGGCATGGCGGCGGCTGGAGGCCATGAGCCACGCAGGGCTGGTTGAACTGAGCGAGGGCTTGATCAGCATCCTGCCCGCCGGCCGCCTGGAAATTGATGCAATCTGCCAGCTGTTCGAACAGGAGGTGAACAATTCGGCGCTTTCGTCCCGACACGAGTGGATCGATCATGATGCCTGCCTTTGATTTCAACCGCGCCCTGGTCAAGAAGTACGACCGGCCGGGGCCACGCTATACCTCCTATCCCACCGCGCCGCAGTTCCATGAGGCCTTCGCCGTCGATGATTACCTGCAGGCGGCGCATGCCAGCAATCAGGCGGCGAGCCCCAAGCCGTTGTCGGCTTATATCCACATTCCGTTCTGCCAGAGCCTTTGCTACTACTGCGCCTGCAACAAGATCATCACCCGCAAGACCCATCGCGCGACCGAGTACCTGGCGTACCTGAAGCGTGAAATCGCCATGCAAGGGGCGTTGTTCGATCGCCGTCGCAAACTCACCCAGTTGCACCTGGGTGGCGGCACGCCGACCTACCTGACCGGCGAGCAACTGGCCGAACTGATGGACAGCCTGCGTCAGGCGTTCAACCTCGACGACAGTGACAACCACGAGTTCTCCATCGAGGTCGACCCGCGCACCATCAGTACCGAACAGATCCAGCTGCTACGCGGCCTGGGCTTCAACCGCTTGAGTTTCGGCGTGCAGGATTTCGATGCGGATGTGCAGGCGGCGGTCAATCGCCAGCAAAGCGAAGAACAGATTTATGCCCTGGTCGCGGCGGCGCGTCAGGCGCAGTTCAAATCGGTCAGCGTCGACCTGATCTACGGCCTGCCGCTGCAGACGGTGCAGAGCTTCGACGTCACCCTGAGCAAGATCATCGCCTTGCGCCCGGACCGTATTGCCGCCTACAGCTACGCCCATCTTCCCGAGCTGGTGCGCGCACAGCGGATGATCCGCCCCGAGGACATGCCACCGCCGGAGCGCAAGCTGGAGCTGCTGGAACTGACCATCCGCCGTCTGACCGAAGCCGGTTACGTGTACATCGGCATGGACCATTTCGCCTTGCCGGATGACGAGCTGACCCTGGCGCGGGCCAATGGCACGCTGCAGCGCAACTTTCAGGGCTACTCGACCCATGCCGATTGCGACCTGATCGGCCTCGGCGTGTCGGCGATCGGCAAGGTGGGGGATAGCTATAGCCAGAGTGTGAAGCTGCTGTCGCAGTATTACGCGCGGCTGGATCAAGGCATGTTGCCGGTGCAGCGCGGTTACCGCCTGAATCCGGATGACCTGCTGCGACGCGAAGTGATCAACGCGCTGATGTGTCACGGCCGGATCGACTTCGGCACCTTCGAAGCTTCCCACGGCATCCGTTTCCATGACTACTTCGCCGAGGCACTTGAGCAACTGGCCGAACAGGTGGATGACCACTTGCTGGCACTGGAGCCCGGTGCACTGCAGCTATTGCCCCAGGGGCAGCTGATGATGCGCAACACCGCCATGGCCTTCGACGCCTACCTTGGCGGCGGGCGCAAGGGCCAGTTTTCGCGCACGGTCTGAGGCTGCTTGACGGCGATCAAGTTTGCCCCGCGCGGCGCTTGTCGAGCGGGGCCTGGCTCTTTAGCGTGGTCTGCGAACCCGCTGCCGAGTCAGGTGCCGCATGAGCCTCAAGCCTGTTTGTGAACCCCGCCCCGAACTTTTCTACCAAGCCCAGCGCAATGAGCTGGCGCTGTTTGAACAAGCCTGGCGCCACGGCCTGCCGGTGCTGATCAAAGGCCCCACCGGCTGTGGCAAGACCCGTTTCGTCCAGCACATGGCCCAGCGCCTGAACCTGCCGCTGCACACCGTGGCCTGTCACGATGACCTGAGTGCAGCGGACCTGGTCGGCCGTCACCTGATCGGCGCCCAGGGCACCTGGTGGCAGGATGGGCCGCTGACCCGTGCGGTGCGCGAAGGTGGCATCTGTTACCTCGACGAAGTGGTCGAAGCGCGTCAGGACACCGTAGTGGTCCTGCACCCGCTGGCCGATGACCGCCGCGAGCTGTTCCTGGAACGCACCGGCGAAGTGCTGCAGGCGCCGCCTTCGTTCATGTTGGTGGTGTCCTACAACCCCGGCTACCAGAACCTGCTCAAGGGCATGAAACCGAGTACGCGCCAGCGCTTCGTGGCCATGCGCTTCGACTATCCGCCTGCCGCCGAAGAAGCCCACATCGTACGGCGCGAGGCTGGGGTGGACGCTGCCCTGGCCGCTCAGGTGGTCAGGCTGGGCCAGGCCTTGCGCCGTCTGGAGCAACATGACCTGGAAGAGGTCGCTTCGACCCGGCTGCTGATTTTCACCGCCCGCATGATCGGCGCCGGGATGAACCCGCGCGAAGCCTGTCTGGCCTGCCTGGCCGAACCCTTGAGTGATGATCCGGTGACGGTGGCTGCGTTGATGGACGTGGTCGATGTCCACTTCGCTTGAGACTGTTGCAACCCGGCGCTTGCCGGGGGATCTGGCAATGTGGCTGTTCATTCTCGCCGAGCTGTCGGTGTTCGCCCTGTTGATCCTGGCGTTCGCGGTCACCCAGGCCCTCAAGCCGCAACTGTTCGCCGCCAGCCGCCAGTTGCTCGACACCTCCACCGGGCTGGCGATGACCTTGAGCCTGCTCAGTGCCGGGCTGCTGGCAGCCCTGGCGCAACAGCGGGTGCGTCAGGCACGGCCAGGGCAGGCCGCGCTGTTATTGCTGCTGGCGTTACTGGTTGCCTGCGGCTATCTGGGGCTCAAGCTCGGTGAGTATCGACACTTGCTGAGCCTGGGGCTGGGCCTTGAGCACAACACCTTTTTCACCCTGTACTGGATTCTCACCGGCTTCCATTTCCTCCATGTGCTGCTCGGCATTTTGATCCTGGCCTGGCTGGCCGAGGGGTGCCGCCGTCGTCGCTACGGGCCGGGCAACTGCAGCGGGTTCGAATCCGGGGTGCTCTACTGGCACATGGTCGACCTGGTCTGGGTGGTGCTTTTTCCGCTGGTCTACCTGCTGGGATAGGAGGTGCACATGCTCGCTTCGAGGTTCTTGCTGGGCTGCTGGCTGGCCCTGGCCGTGCTCAGCCTGGCCACCGTGGGGCTGGCACAGGGCGCAGTGAGCAGTGGCGCGATCCTGGTGCTGGCGGTACTCAAGGCCTGGTTGATCTCCGACGGCTTCATGGAGCTGCGTCACGGCCCGTGGCGCTGGCGCGTCCTGCTGCTGGCATGGGCTGGCGTACTGGCGCTGGTAGTGGGCATCAGCCTCAACCTGCGTGGTTAATACCCGAGTAAAACCATCGGCGTTTCTTGATTGCCATCAAGCAGATTTCCAGCCCGCGCTTCCTATCATGGCCAGGCCAAGCCATGAGGAAGTGACCATGTCAGAGACCTTCACCAAGGGCATGGCCAGGAACATCTATTTCGGGGGGAGTGTGTTTTTCTTCCTGATATTCCTGGCCTTGACCTATCACACCGAGCAGACCTTTCCCGAACGCAGCAATGCCGCGCAATTGAGCGACGCCGTGGTACGTGGCAAGACGGTCTGGGAGCAGAACAACTGTATCGGCTGCCACACGTTGCTGGGCGAGGGCGCGTATTTCGCGCCGGAGCTGGGCAACGTGTTCCAGCGCCGTGGCGGCGAGGAAGGCTTCAAGCCCTTCATGCACGCCTGGATGAAGATGCAGCCTTTGGGCGTGCCGGGGCGCCGGGCCATGCCGCAGTTCAACCTGAGCGAGCAGGAAGTCGACGACATCGCCGAATTCCTCAAGTGGAGCTCGAAAATCAATACCAACGGCTGGCCGCCCAACAAGGAGGGCTGAGTGATGAGCAGTGCCAATCCCCATCTGAAATTCGCTTCGCAAGCCGTGGCCAAACCTTACTTCGTGTTTGCCCTGATGCTGTTTCTCGGCCAGGTGCTGTTCGGTTTGATCATGGGCCTGCAGTACGTGGTCGGTGACTTCCTGTTCCCGGCCATTCCCTTCAACGTCGCGCGAATGGTGCACACCAACCTGCTGATTGTCTGGCTGCTGTTCGGCTTCATGGGCGCGGCCTACTACCTGGTGCCGGAAGAGGCGGACCGCGAGCTGCACAGCCCGAAACTGGCGATCCTGCTGTTCTGGGTGTTCGCTGCCGCCGGTGTGCTGACCATCCTCGGCTACCTGCTGGTGCCCTATGCCGGGCTTGCCAGGCTGACCCACAACGAACTGCTGCCGACCATGGGCCGCGAGTTCCTCGAACAGCCGACCATCACCAAGATGGGCATCGTCGTGGTGTGCCTGGGCTTTCTCTACAACATCGGCATGACCTTGCTCAAAGGCCGCAAGACCACGGTCAGCATGGTGATGATGACCGGGCTGATCGGTCTGGCGGTGTTCTTCCTGTTCTCCTTCTACAACCCCGGCAACCTGGCCCGCGACAAGTTCTACTGGTGGTGGGTGGTGCACCTGTGGGTCGAAGGGGTGTGGGAACTGATCATGGGCTCGATGCTGGCGTTCGTGCTGATCAAGATCACCGGCGTCGACCGCGAAGTGGTGGAGAAGTGGCTGTACGTGATTATCGCCATGGCGCTGATCACCGGCATCATCGGTACCGGACACCACTTCTTCTGGATCGGTGCGCCCGAGGTCTGGTTGTGGGTCGGCTCGATCTTCTCGGCGCTGGAGCCATTGCCGTTCCTGGCCATGGTGCTGTTTGCCTTCAGCATGGTCCGCAACCGTCGCCGGCAACATCCCAACCGCGCCGCCACGTTGTGGGCCAAGGGCACCACGGTAACGGCGTTCTTCGGGGCTGGCGTGTGGGGCTTCCTGCATACCTTGGCGCCGGTGAACTTCTACACCCACGGCACGCAATTGACCGCGGCCCACGGCCACCTGGCGTTCTACGGCGCCTACGCGATGATCGTCATGACCCTGATCAGCTATGCCATGCCACGTCTGCGCGGGCTGGGTGAGGCCGCCGATGAGCGCTCACAGAACCTCGAGGTCTGGGGCTTCTGGCTGATGACCTTGTCGATGGTGATGATCACCTTGCTGCTGACTGCGGCCGGTGTGGTTCAGGTCCTGCTGCAACGCTGGGCCGAAGACGGCAGTGCCTTGCCGTTCATGTCCACCACCGAGCATCTGCGCGGGCTGTTCTGGGCGCGCCTGGTCAGTGGCCTGGGCTTTATGGCGGGGCTGCTGTGCTACCTGCTGAGCTTCCGCCAGCGCGGCCGCGCAGCGTTGCGCGCGCCGGCCCGGGTAGTGCCGTCATAAATCGTGGCAGGAGGCAACATGGCGTTCAGCCTTGAACTGGAAGAGTGGGTTGGCAGTGTCTGGCATCGCTTTATCACCCGCCGCGCCAGCCCGGATTTTCCTCAGGCGGGCATTGACCTTGCCCCGCGTCAACGCGCCCTGGCCCTGTTGTTTCGGGCCATGGGCGGGGCCGGCAACCAGGGTGTGGAGGCGGCCAGCGAGCGCGATCTGCTGCTGCGCCGCACGCTGTTGCAGCAGATCGCCGGTACCTGCAAGCAGGTGCCGCTGGCCTGGTGCGACGGGCGCAATCTGCGCTTGCCCAGCCACCTTGCGGTGTTTCCCGAGGCCGGGTTGAACGAGGAACTCTATCGTTGGCTGGCCTTGTTGGCGGCACACGCAGGGCCGATGCGGCACTGGGGGCGGGACAACCAGCGCTGGACCCAGCGCTTGTTGCAGCGCTACCCGGCGCTGGCGAGCCGTTACCAGCGGCTGGTCGACGCCCACCTGCAACTGCGTCCGGACCCTGCCGCGATGAGTCCTGCCGAAGCGGCCCTGGAGCGTGCGCTGCGTCAGGCCTTGCGCGAGCCGGGCAGCGTCAGCGAGTTTCCCCGCAGTGAACGGGCGGCGTGGCCGTTGCCGCTGTGGCTGTACCCGCCGTTGCATCAGCCAGGTGCTCCGGCCGGTGACCTGGAAGACTCCAGCGAACACCTGGCAACGCCGCCCGGCGAGCAGCGCAGCGGCCGAAAACGCGCTACCCGCATCGATGAAACCCGCCGTGAGGGTGGGTTGCTGGTGGTGCGCCTGGAGAACCTGTTTAGCTGGACCGAACATGTCGACCTGGACCGCTGGAGCGACGACAGCGAAGACCCGGATGCCGCGCGGGTCGCCGACGATCTTGATCAGTTGACCCTGTCGCGCACGCGCTTGCGCAAGGGCGGCGGCCTCAAGCTGCACCTGGATTTGCCACCCGCAGAGGTCGACGACATTCCCTTGGGCGAGGGCATCAAACTGCCGGAATGGGACTATCGCACAGGGCGTTTGCAGGCGAACTTCGTCAACCTGCAGCTGTTCGAGCCACGTGATTGCCAGGCGCAGCCCTTGCCAGCTCGCCTGCAACCGGCGGCGCGGCGTCTGCGCCGCCAGTTCGAGCAGCTGCGCAATGACCGCCAATGGTTACGTCAGCAGCCTCAGGGCAGCGAGCTGGACCTGCAGGCCTGGCTGGATTTTCATGTCGAGCGCAGCCATGGCCAGTGCGCCGAGCGCGGCCTGTTCATGGCGCAACGGCAGACCCGTCGCGACCTGGCCTGCCTGCTGCTGGCCGATGTGTCGATGTCCACCGATGCTCACCTCAACGATGAACACCGGGTGATCGAGGTGATCCGCGACAGCCTGTTGCTGTTTGGCGAAACCCTCTCGACCCTGGGGGATGACTTTGCCTTGTACGGGTTCTCTTCATTGCGTCGCCAGCAAGTGCGCCTGCAGGAACTCAAGACGTTCGCCCAGCGTTACGACGACAGCACGCGCGGCAAGATTCAGGGGCTGACGCCGGGTTACTACACGCGCATGGGCGCCGCGATTCGCCAGGCCACGCGCCTGCTTGGCAGCAGCAAACGGCGGCGCAAGCTGTTGCTGTTGCTGACCGATGGCAAGCCCAATGACCTGGATCTGTATGAGGGGCGCTATGGCGTCGAAGACACCCGCGAGGCGGTGCGTGAAGCGCGGCGGCAGGGGCTGATCCCGTTCTGTATCACCATCGACCGCAAGGCGGCTGATTACTTGCCGTATATGTTCGGCAGCAATGGCTACAGCCTGATTCGCCAGCCCGAACAGTTGCCGCTACGCCTGCCGCAACTGTATCGCCAGCTGACTCAGCCTTGAGCCTAACGTGGTAACCAGAACACCATCACCACGCAGAACAGCGTCAGGCCGATGCAGAACCACAGAAAGCGCAATTGCCGCCGGGCCGCAGCGTGCGCCTGGGAGGCCGGCAGCGGCATGCCGCATTGCTCGCAGGTGACGCCCTGGGGCGGATTGCTGTGTTGGCAGTACAGGCACACGGGCAGGGCCTTCATTCGAACTGCTCCAGCCGTGGACGGTCGAGAATGACGATGTGCCGTCCGTCCTGGGTGATGATCTGTTCATCGATCAGGCGGCGGATGATCCGCGAGAAGGTTTCCGGCTGGATCGACAGATGGCCGGCGATCAGTTGCTTGGCCATCGGCAGTTCGAACTGGTGCTCGACCGGCTGGGCCTGCATCAGTTGCGTCAGCAGATAGCGCACCACCCGGTGGGTGGCGTTCTTCAGCGACAACGTCTCGATTTCGTTGACCCGCTGATGCAAGCGCACGCACAGCTTGCCGAGCAGGGCGAAGGTCAGGCGGCTATTGTTCTGCAGCAGGCGCATGTAGGTGTGGGTCGACAAACGATAGAGCTGCGAAGGGCCTATCGCTTCGGCCGAGGCCACATAGTTCGGGGTGTCCATCAGCATCATCGCTTCGGCGAAGGTTTGTCGTGGGCCGACCACTTCAAAAACCTTTTCCTGGCCGTCGGGGGTCAGGCGGTAGATCTTCACCGCGCCGGCAATCACGAAATAGAACGACTCGGCGGGCTCGCCCTGGTGGAACAACGGTTCGCCCTTGTCGACATTGAGCAAGTGGCTGGACGCCATCAGCTCATCCAGTTGTTCGTCATTCAACGGCTCGAACAGGTGATGGCTGCGCAGAATCTGGTGATGGACGCGATGCAGGACCATGGGAGTTCATCCTCAGGCTGGAGGGGAAGGGCGCCTCAGACAAGACTGAGGGCGACGCGGCTGGCGACAGCAATGAACGAACTCAAAGCGGCAAACCACGCCAGCGGCTGGATGATGTTTCTCATGTGAACTCCAATGGAATGACTGACAGGCCTGTTCAGCAAGACTCGGGCCAGGCGCCAGGCCCGCGGATTTACTTGCTGTGTCCAGTGCTATGGTTAAAACAACCCTTGGCATTAGGGTAATAAATACCCTTGAAGGGTTTTTTCTACCCTGTGGGAGCGGGCTTGCCCCGCGATGCGATGTGTCTGACAGCTTGCAATCGCGGGGCAAGCCCGCTCCCACAGGGGCCTGCCGGGGTGGCGGCATGGCCCTTGCAGCTTACGCAGTTGTCGCTAACGGGCGTTGACGTGCGACAAGGGCAAGGATCGGTAAATCGCAGATGATGGCGCCCGACAATCGGGTTAAGGAGTGGTTCCATGCAAGTACTTGATCGCCGTAAAGCGCTGGCCATCGTGCCGTTGTTACGGCTGGCGTTCCGTCCCTTTTTCCTCGCCGGTTGCGGCCTGGCGTTGCTCGCCGTGCCGCTGTGGCTGGCCGCATTGAATGGCTCGCTGGGCGACTGGCAGCCTGCCGGTGGCTGGCTGGCCTGGCATCGCCACGAATTGGTGTTCGGCTTCGGCCTGGCGATCATCGCCGGTTTTCTGCTCACTGCAGGACAGACCTGGACCGGCCAGCCGGGCCTGAGCGGTACGCCGCTGGCAGCGTTGGCGCTGCTGTGGCTGGCCGCGCGAATTGCCTGGCTGGCCAACCTGCCGTGGCCGCTGTTGGCGCTGCTGGAACTGGCCTTCCCGCTGATCGTGGCGCTGCTGATGGGCGCCATGCTCTGGCGCGTCCGGCAGAAGCGTAATTATCCGGTGGTGCTGGTGTTGCTGTTGCTGACGGCCGCCGATGCGGTGTCGGTCTACGGGCTGCTCCAGGGCCATGATGGCTGGCAACGCCAGGGTGTGCTCAGCGCCATCTGGCTGGTGGCGGCGATGATGGGCCTGATCGGTGGCCGGGTGATTCCATTCTTTACCCAACGTGGCCTGGGCCGGGTCGAAGGCGTTGCGCCCTGGCCCTGGCTCGACTGGTTGCTGCTGGCAGGTGCCGCCCTGGTGGCAGTGCTGTATGCCGCTGGCCCTGCGTTGTCGGCCAATGTCTGGATCGGCCTGCTGTTTGCCGTGCTGACACTGGGTCACGGGGTGCGTCTGTGGCGCTGGCATGATCGCGGCTTGTGGCGTGTGCCGCTGCTGTGGTCGTTGCACCTGGCTTATGGCTGGTTGGCACTGGCATGCCTGGGCATGACCCTGTGGCACTTCGGTGTCGCGCTGAACCCCAGCCTTGCGGTGCACTGCCTGACCATCGGTGCCATGGCCGGGTTGATCCTGGCGATGATCGCGCGGGTCAGCCTGGGCCATACCGGGCGGCCCTTGCAGCCGCCAGCGGGGATGACCCTGGCGTTCATCCTGCTTAACCTCGCGGGTGTGAGCCGGGTGCTGCTGGTGCTGTGGTTGCCATTGGCGGGGTTGTGGCTGGCCGCGGTGTGCTGGGTCGGCGCGTTTGCCCTGTATGCCTGGCGGTACGCGCCGATGTTGCTGCGCGCCCGGGTGGACGGACATCCCGGATAATCCGCACACAAGCAGGAGGCAGGCGATGTTGTATCCCTATTTACTGGTTATCCATTTACTCGCGGCCATTGCCTTTATCGGTACGTTGTTCTTCGAGGTGTTCATCTGGTATTCGGCGCGTCGGCAAGTGCCGGATACTGCGCAGACTGCGGCGGACCAGGCGATCGCCACGCGTTCGCGCAAGGTGCTGCATGCGGTGGTGCTGGTGTTGTATGGCGCCGGTATCGGCCTGGCCTGGCACCATCGCGGCGCCCTCAGTCAGCCGCTGGCCAGCAGTTTCGCCAGCTTGTTGAGCCTGAAGATCATCCTGGCCCTGAGCATTATCGGCCATTACCTGCTGCTGGCTTACTGGCTGCAGCGCGGACGCTTGAGCGAGACGCGGGCGCGCTGGATCCGCTGCAGCATCCTCGGGCACATGCTGCTGATCGTGATTCTGGCCAAGGCGATGTTTTATTGGCATTGACATAATCGCGGGGCAAGCCCGCTCCCACCGGGTGGCCTGCAGTGACCCGGTGGGAGCGGGCTTGCCCCGCGATAAGGTCTATCAAGCAAGCGCTTTGACGAACAGCACGTTGTTCTCCAGATGAATGTGCTGCATCAGGTCATCACGAAATTCCGCCAGGCCGCGATATAAGGCGCGCCAGGTGTTGCAGGCATCCTCCGGCGGGATGATGTTGTTGGTCAGCGTCAGCAGGATCTCCAGCGCTTCGCCGTGCTGATCATGCTCCAGGCGCAGCACCCGGATCGGTGGCGTTGCCTGGCGGCCCATGCCCTGTTGCAGCATCGGGAACAGCACCTGTTCTTCCTTGAGCATGTGCCCTTCAAGTTCCTGCTGCATGTCTTCCAAGTGGTTGGCCAGGCCATTGGGGCAGCTGCTGCGGGCACCGTGTACCTGCTCCACGCGCCGGGCCAGACGGATCAGCTCCGGCAGTTGCTGGCGGTGGCGATCGTGATAGCGCAAGAGAATGTGTGTGATCAGTTCGGCTTCGGACGCGTCCCGCCAGTCGTCGGCATTGGCGCCGCTGCTTTGCAGTTTGAACAGGGCTTCAGCGATCAGGACCGGGTCCAGGTGTTTACCCAGGGCGGCTTCGCGCAGGGTTTTCTGCCCGCCGCAACAGAAGTCCAGGTTGAAGCTGTGGAAAATGCGCGTGGCGCCAGGGATGTCGCAGGCCAGTTGACCGAGGCTGTGTTCGAGAAGTGTCTGGCTCATCAGGGTTCCTTGGTGTGGTTGCAAAGGTCCCTGTAGCGATTGCATCGCGCATGCCATGTTCAACCGCTTGAGATTCAAGGCGTTGTATTTTGTTGTGGTGAAAATCACCCTGATGCGTCAGGGTAGATGCAACCCTTAAAGGTGATAACTACCATGCTGCGTGAAAGCCTGGCGGCCGATCTGATTGTCGAGTTGCCCAATGCCGTACGGTTGCAACGCCTGGTGCAGACCCTGCGCGAATACTTCAACTGCGGCGCGGTCGGTTTGCTGCACCTGGATGACGACAGCCTGCGCCCGGTGGCGACGGTGGGGCTGGTCCACGAAGCCCTCGGGCGGCGCTTTGTGATTGCCCAGCATCCGCGCCTGGCGGCGATCATGGCCTCACGCGAGCCCACCTGGTTCGAGCCCGACAGTCGTCTGCCCGATCCTTATGACGGCTTGCTCGATACCCCGCTCAACGAGCCGCTGGCCGTGCACGATTGCATGGGCGTGAGCCTCTATGTGCAAGGCCAGGTCTGGGGCGCGATCACCCTTGACGCGCTGCAGGCCGGCACCTTCGACAGTGCGGCGCGCGATGAGCTCAAGCGCTGCACCCTGCAGATCGAAGCGGCGCTGCGGGTTACCCGGCTGGAGCAGGAAAACCGCAGCCTGCGCCTGGCCCGCAGCGACCCTCAGGACCTGCGGATGCCGGTGCAGGAGAGCGAGATCCTCGGCCAGAGCCCGGTGCTGCACCAGTTGCTGACAGAGCTGGACGTGCTGGCCGATTCCGAACTGCCAGTGTTGCTGCTGGGCGAGACGGGGGTGGGCAAGGAGTTGTTTGCCCGGCGTTTGCACAGTCTTTCGCGGCGCCGTCACAAGCCGCTGGTACAGGTCAATTGCGCCGCGTTGCCGGAATCACTGGCCGAAAGCGAGTTGTTCGGCCACGTCAAAGGTGCCTTTTCGGGGGCCAACAGTGACCGCGCCGGGCGTTTCGATGCGGCCAATGGCGGCACGCTGTTTCTCGACGAAGTCGGCGAGCTGCCCTTGAGCGTGCAGGCCAAACTGCTGCGCACCCTGCAAAACGGCGAGATCCAGCGCCTGGGGGCGGACAAGCCGTTGCATGTGGATGTGCGCATCATCGCCGCCACCAACCGCCACCTGCCCGACAGCATTCGCGAAGGCCTGTTCCGCGCCGATCTGTACCATCGCCTGTCGGTCTATCCGGTGCCGATTCCGCCGCTGCGCGAACGCGGCAATGACGTGCTGATCCTCGCCGGGCAATTTCTCGAACTCAACCGTACCCGCCTGGGCCTGCGCGGTTTGCGCCTGTCGGCGGCGGCCGAGCGCGCGCTGCTGGCCTACCACTGGCCGGGCAATGTGCGTGAACTGGAACATGTGGTCAGTCGTGCCGCGCTCAAACAGCTCAGTCGCGGTGGCAGCCGCAACCTGATCATTACCCTGGAGCCGGAAGTGCTGGACCTGGACAGCAGCGGGCACAGCGCCGCCGCCATCGAACGGCCGCCGGAGGTCGTTGCGCAGTCATCGCCGCTGCTGTCCTTGAGCGAAACGGTCGACGCCTGCCAGCGCAAGGCCATTGTCCGGGCGCTGGAACTGTGCGGCGACAATTGGGCCAGCGCTGCGCGCTTGCTGCAGGTCGATCCGAGCAACCTGCACAAGCTGGCCAGGCGTTTGCGCCTGAAGTAAGCGCGTGATGTTGATGGCGGTCAAGGTGGCGAGGGCAGCGAGTCAACAGACTGTGAGTTCCATCCACCGGAGATCACTGTCATGCCCCTGTCCCTGGCTCAGATGCGCCGCAACTACACCCTGGGTGGCCTGCAGGAAGAGGCCGCACTGCACGACCCTTTGCCGATGTTCAACCAGTGGCTGCAGCAGGCGCGGGAAACCGAGAGCGCGCCGGTGGAGGCCAACAGCATGCACCTGGCGACGGTCGACCGTCAGGGCCGGCCCCACGGCCGGGTATTGCTGCTCAAGGGTGTGAGCGAGGCGGGCTTTACCTTTTTCGGCAATTACCTGAGTGCCAAGGGGCAGGAGCTGGAGGCCAATCCGTGGGCGGCCATGACCTTCTTCTGGCCGGCGCTTGAACGTCAGGTGCGCATCGAAGGGCAGGTGCGCCGGCTCGATCCGCAGCTCAGCGATGAGTACTTCGACAGCCGTCCGCTGGCCAGTCGCCTGGGGGCCTGGGCCTCGCCGCAAAGCCGGGTGCTGGCCGATCGCGCAGCCCTGGAAGCGTTGCTGGCGCAGACCATCCGCCGTTTCGTCGATCAGCCGCTGCGTCGCCCGGAACACTGGGGCGGCTACTGCCTGCAGCCTGAGCGCATGGAGTTCTGGCAGGGCCGCGCCGACCGTCTGCATGACCGTCTGGACTATCGCTTGCAGGACGGGCAGTGGACACGCAGTCGCCTGGCACCGTGAACCGTATGCTCCGTCGAGGTACCTCCTTGGAGGAATAGGTTCGGCTGCTGTTTCGGTTCAGGCTTGGGCGCATTCACATCATGGGAGGGTCCGCACATGGCCCATCTGGCGCAACGTACCTTTGAACCGCTGAACATTGCCGTACTGACCATCAGCGACACCCGCAGCTTCGACACCGACACCTCGGGGCAGACCCTGTGCGATCTGCTCCAGGCGGCCGGGCATCGACTGATCGACCGTGACCTGGTCAAGGACGACATCTACCAGATCCGCGCCACGCTTTCGCGCTGGATCGCCGACCCCAGGGTGCAGGTGGTGCTGACCACCGGCGGTACCGGGTTCACCGTGCGCGACAATACCCCGCAAGCCGTCCTGCCGTTGCTGGACAAGCATGTGGAGGGCTTTGGCGAACTGTTCCGCCAGGTCTCGCTGGCGGAGATCGGCATGTCCAGCCTGCAGTCGCGGGCATTGGCCGGGATGAGCAATGGCGTGCTGGTGTGTTGTGTGCCCGGTTCGCCTGGGGCCTGCCGCACCGCCTGGAACCAGATCCTTCTCGGGCAACTGGACAGCCGCACCGGCCCGTGCAATTTCGCGCCGCATCTCAAGGCCCAGGTCGAGCAGGTAATCGAGGCCTGTGGAGAACGCTCATGAGCCGCCAGGTGTGTGACAGCGGCAAGCTGATACCGGTCGACCAGGCCATCCGCCATCTGCTCGACCAGGCGCCGCCACCGCCGGCGGCGCAAACGGTGTTGCTGGAAAAAGCCCTGGGCCGGGTGCTGGCGCTGGACATTCATTCGCCGCTGGACCTGCCGGGCTGGGACAACAGCGCCATGGACGGTTTTGCCTTGCGCGCCGCGGACCTTCCCGCAGCCGGTGGCTGCCTGAACCTGGCCGGTCGCATCGCTGCCGGGCAGGCCGCCACCACGCCGCTGCTGGCCGGGCAGGCGGTGCGCATCTTTACCGGCGCGCCACTGCCTCCGGGCGCCGACACGGTGGTGCCGCAGGAGCTCTGCCGGGTCGAGGGCGAACAGGTCTGGTTGCCGCCAGCCAGCCTTGGCGATCATGTCCGCAAGGCCGGCGAAGAGGTGCGCAAGGGTCATCTGCTGCTCCAGGCCGGCAAGCGTCTGCGCGCCCAGGAGCTGGGCTTGCTGGCCGCTGCCGGGGTCTGCTGGGTCGAGGTCTATCGGCCGTTGCGGGTGTGTCTGCTGAGCAGCGGTGACGAACTGCGCGAGCCCGGCCAGCCTTTGGCGCCGGGGCAGATCTACAACAGCAATCGCTATTGCCTGGCGGCGCTGTTGGAGGGTTGGGGCGTCGAGGTGCATGACTATGGGGTGATGGCCGATGATCTGGCGGCCAGCCAGCATGCCCTGAGACTGGCGGCCTCTGAATGCGATCTGCTGCTGACTTCCGGTGGCGTTTCGGTGGGTGAAGAAGACCACCTCAAACACGCCATCGAAGCGCTGGGCAGCCTGGATTTGTGGCGTCTGGCGATCCAGCCGGGCAAGCCGCTGGCGTTTGGCGAGGTGGCCGGCAAGCCGTGGATCGGCATGCCGGGCAATCCTGCGGCGGCGCTGATCACCGCCCTGGTGGTGGTGCGTCCGTTTCTGCTCAGGGCCCAGGGCGTGCGCGATGTATTGCCGCGGCCGATGGCGTTGCCGGCAGGCTTTGACTGGTTGCAGCGCAACAAGCGCCGCCAGTACCTGCGCGCCAGATTGACCACGGGCGGCGATGGCCAGGTGAGCGTGCAGTTGCACCCGCAGCAAAGCTCGGCAATGCTCGCGGCCGCGTGCTGGGCCGATGGTCTGGCGGTGGTGGAGTGCGAGCATCAGCTGCACAAGCATGACAGCGTGACCTTCCTGTCGTTCGCCGAACTCATGCAGTGACCGGCCTTGATTGCCGTCAAGGTCTGCGCTGGCGGTCTGGCTAGACTGGCGGCGCATTTTCGATTGCACCGGGCCTGCTCGCGTTACGCATCGGAGGCGGGGTCGAGACACGTTCTTTCATGAGGAATGCCCATGCAACTGGTCTGCCCGGCAGGGAACCTGCCTGCGCTCAAAGCGGCGGTGCGCCAAGGCGCCGATGCTGTCTACGTCGGTTTTCGTGATGACACCAATGCCCGGCACTTCGCCGGTCTGAACATGGACGACAAGCAGTTCGACGCCGCCGTCGCCCATATCCGTCAACATCAACGCAAGCTCTATGTCGCGGTCAACACCTACCCGCAGCCGCAGGGCTGGGAACGCTGGCAACGGGCGGTGGATCGCGCTGCCGACCATGGCGTCGATGCCCTGATCGCCGCCGACCCCGGTGTGCTCGGCTATGCCAGTCAGCGCCATCCGCAACTGACCCTGCACCTGTCGGTACAGGGCTCGGCGACCAATGCCAGCGCCCTGGCGTTCTATGCCCAGCACTACAACATCCGCCGCGCGGTGCTGCCACGGGTGCTGTCGCTGGCCCAGGTACGCCAGGTCGCGGCCAACAGCACGGTGCCTATCGAAGTCTTTGCCTTTGGCAGTTTGTGCATCATGGCCGAAGGACGTTGCCACCTGTCTTCCTATATCACCGGCGAGTCGCCGAACTTGTGCGGCGTGTGTTCGCCGGCCAAGGCGGTGCGCTGGAGTGAAGATGCCGAAGGTTTGAGCGCACGCCTGAGCGAGGTGCTGATCGACCGCTACAGCGCCGATGAGCCGGCCGGTTACCCGACCTTGTGCAAGGGGCGCTTCCTGGTCGGCGGCAAACGCTTTCATGCCCTCGAAGAACCCACCAGCCTCGACACCCTGGACCTGTTGCCGGAGCTGGCGGCCATGGGCGTCGAAGCGGTGAAGATCGAAGGGCGTCAGCGCAGCCCGGCGTATGTCGAGCAGGTCACCCAGGTGTGGCGCGCCGCACTTGATGCCCACCGCCTGGCGCCCGAGCGCTTCGCGGTCAAAGACCAGTGGCGCCAGGTGCTGGCCGGTTTATCCGAAGGCAGCCAGACCACCCTGGGTGCTTATCATCGATCATGGCAATGAGGGACTGCAGATGAAACTCAGCCTGGGACCCGTTCTGTATTACTGGGACAAGGAGCAATTGGGGCGTTTCTATTCCGAGATGGCCGCGTTGCCACTGGATGTGATTTACCTTGGCGAAACCGTCTGCTCGAAACGCCGGGCGATGAACCTGGAGCATTGGCTGGGCCTCGGCCGCGAGCTGCAGGAATGCACGCAGGCACAGATCGTACTGTCGAGCCTGACCCTGGTCGAAGCCGCTTCCGAACTCTCCAGCCTGCGGCGCTTGTGCGACAACGGCCAGTTGCTGGTGGAAGCCAACGACATGGGCGCGGTGCAGTTTCTGGCCGAACGCAAACTGCCCTTCGTCGCTGGCCCGGCGCTCAACCTGTACAACGGCCATGCCCTGGCGCAACTGCAGGACTGCGGGATGATCCGTTGGGTGCCGCCGGTGGAATGTTCGGCGGCGTTGATCAGTTCGATACTCGACCAGCTCAAGGCGTTGGGCCGTGAGCTGCCAGAGGTCGAAGTCTTCGCCTATGGGCACCTGCCGCTGGCGTATTCGGCGCGTTGCTTTACCGCCCGCGCCGAAAACCGGCCCAAGGATGATTGCCAGTTCTGCTGCCTCAACTACCCCGATGGCCTGGCGTTGAGCAGTCAGGAAGGCCAGCCGCTGTTCACCCTCAACGGTATCCAGACGATGTCGGCCGAGGTCACTAACTTGTTGGCCGACTATTCCGGCCTTGCCGCCAGCGGTGCCGATCTGCTGCGCTTGAGCCCGCGCGCGCAGGGCATGGCCGAGGTGATCGCGGCGTTCCAGCGGGTGCGTGAAGGTGCAGCGCCGCCCTTGCATGTCGAGGGGTGCAACGGTTATTGGCATGGCCAGGCGGGAATGTTGCGTGTCGAGGAGGTGGGCCTGTGTTGAACCAGAAAAAATGGCTGCTGCGCGGTGCCGACCGCTTGCTCCCGCTGATCCGGCGGGTGCCGTTCGTGCTGCAACGTGTCGCGCTGCAACAAGCGCTGAACCGCTGCCTGGCTGAGCCACTGAAGGACGGCGAGTTCGATTTGCTGCGCGGGCGCTGGCTGTGCCTGCGGATTCCCGACCTGGACCTGACCTGGTACCTGACCCGCAGCCTTTACGGCTTGCAGATTGCCGAAAAGGCCAAGGCGGATGTCACCATTCGCGGCAACTGGCGCGAGTTCCTGCTGCTGGCCAGCCGTCAGGAAGATCCGGACACCTTGTTCTTCCGGCGGCGGTTGGTGATTGAAGGCGATACCGAACTGGGCCTGACCCTGAAGAACCTGATCGACAGCCTCGACCCGGAAGTGTTGCCGGTGTGGTTGTGGCGAAATCTGGAGCGGGCAGGGAAGGGATTGGCAACAGGCTGAACGCATTATCACAATGCCCGCTCCCGGTGGGAGCGGGCTTGCCCCGCGATTGCGGTCACTTTTGACCGGCAACTATCACCAGTAGCTGACTCACCTCGGCAAACAACTCATCGGCCTGCGCCTCACTGCAATCCTCGCCATAACGCTTGCGCAAGCCCTGCTGGCTGAGGATCAGGTGTTTGTCGGCCTGCAGGCCGTGCTGGCGCAGGCAACCGGCAACACACTGCAGCGGGCAGCCGTCCAGCGCCAGAATCCAGCGTCCCGAGCAGGCCAGATTGACCAGCGCCGGCACCTGCCCGCCGACCCCGGCGATGCACGACATCTGCGCCAGGCCTTCACGGTCGAGGCGCAGTGCGACATTGTTGGCCAGTTGCGCAACGTTGGAGCAACCGGAGCAGGCGTAGACCAGGGGCAGGGCAGTGCGGGGCATGAAGACTCTCCAGTGACAGGTCCGTCAGGCTTGATATTCGACCAGCGCCTCGGTCGCCAGAATGCGGATGTCGCGACGCTCCATGGCAATCAGGCCGCTCTCCACCAGACGATGAAGGATGCGTGAAAAGGTTTCCGGCTGGATCCCCAGCTTCGACGCCACCAGGCGTTTGGACACCTGCAGTACGACGCGACCATCCTCGGGGTCCTGTTCCTGCAAAAGAAAGCTGATCACCCGCTGGCTGGCGCTGGCCAGGGTCAGGGTATCGATGTCCTTGAGCCGTTGATGCAGGTGGATGCTCATGCTCGCGAGGATCGCCAGGCACACTTGCGGCTGGTCTTCCAGGGCATTGCGGTAGTGGCCGCCCTCGATGCTGACCACCACGCTGTCCTTGAGCGCGGTGGCGCTCACCGGGTAGTAGCGGGTCTGGCTGAACAGCAGGGCTTCGGCGAAGGATTGCCCGGGCTGGATGATCTCTACCAGGTTCTCCTGACCCTGGGCGGTGATGCGGTACAGCTTGATCTGGCCACTGACCAGCAGGAAGAAGCGTTTGGCCGGGTCGCCCTGGTGCATGAGGGTGTCGTGACAACCGAGGCGGCGTTGCATGGCCAGGCCGCAGACCTGTTCGAAAATGCGTTCGGGCAAGTGGCTGAACAGGTGATGACGGCGCAAAAACAGTACGAGGGAAGGGTGGGTCAGCATGGCGTACCTCCTGCCGGCCATGGTAGAACGCCCGGCACCTGCGGCCTATGCCTCCGCAGGTCTACCTCCAAAGGGGCAGTCAGCCGTGTTGACGCAGATGCTCCATGGCCCAGACAGCCGCCTCGACCCGTGAGCGCAAGCCAAGCTTGTGCAGCAGGTTCTTCACGTGGACTTTGACCGTGCCTTCGGTAATCCCCAGCTTGTGGCCGATGACCTTGTTGCTGTAGCCGCTGGCGATGGTCTTGAGCACTTGGCGCTCGCGATCGGTCAGCTCCACTTCGGCATGCCGGGGCGGTGAGCGCAGGGCCTGGGCCATGACCTGGGTGAGGCCGGGGCTGATCACCAGCGCGCCGTTCATGGCATCGCGGATGTACTGGATCAGCAACTCCGGTTCCATGTCCTTGAGCAGATAACCATCGGCGTCCAGGCGCAGGGCATCGCGGATATCGTCTTCGGCATCGGAAACGGTGAACAGCAGGACTTTGCCGCCGAAGGCCAGGCTGCGCAGGTGGCGCAGGGTTTCGATGCCATTCATCTGCGGCATGTTGTTGTCGAGCAGCACCAGGTCCGGTTGCAGCGGCTCGATCATGGCCAGGGCTTCTTCGCCGTGATTGGCTTCGCCGACGATCTCGAAATCGTCTTCCAGTTCGAGCATCTGGCGGATGCCACGACGCATCATGGGGTGGTCGTCGACCAGGAGGATGCGGCAACGCGCAGGGCTATTCATGTGACATTTCCTTGGGGATGGCGGCCGAGGAATTCCGGGCGGAACTCCATCTGGACGAGGGTGCCTTGCGGCTCCCTGGAAAGAATCTGCAACTGGCCGTGCAGGCTGCGCGAGCGCTCATCCATGATGTTCAGGCCGTGATGTTCGCGCGGGTCGCGACTGCCGATGAAGCCGCGCCCGTCGTCTTCGATCGACAGACGCACGGTTTCACCGTCCTGGCGCAGCTGCAGCCAGGCGTTTTGCGCATGGGCGTGGCGCAGGCAGTTGGACAGCGCCTCGCGGGTGATCTGCAGGATGTGGATCTGTTCGCTGGCCGACAGTTCGAAGGCCAGGTTGTCGACGTGCAGGTGAACCTGGAAATCACCGCGTCGGCTGAACTCCTTCGCAGTGTCCTTGAGACCCTGCATCAGGCCGGCGTCGTGAATCTGCAGGCGAAAGGTGGTGAGCAGTTCGCGCAGTTGGCGGTAGGCGTTGTTCAAGCCTTCGCGCAGCTCGGCGGTGACACCTTCCAGGGTCTCTACCGGCTCGCCGCGACGCATCAGGGTCTGCATGCGGCTGACCTGCAGCTTCATGTAGGACAGCGCCTGGGCCAGTGAGTCATGCAGCTCGCGGGCGATGATGGCGCGCTCTTCGAGCAGCAGCAGGCGATGGTCCTGCTCGCGTTGGCGTTTGAGTGACAGCGAGGTGCCGATCAGGTTGGCCAGGGCCTGGATAAGCTGGGTTTCCCAGGCCTGCGGTGCATGGCCATCGATAAAGTGCGCCTTCAGTTCACCCAGCGAGCTGCCCTGGTTGCTGATGCTGTAGATGTGCGGATTCAGTTGCTCATGGCGCTGGCAGGTGGCGCAATCGCTGCTGGCGCAGACCTTGCGGCTGTCGGCACCGTCCAGAGCGAGCAATTGCTGGGCCGGGGCCTGTAGTTGACCTTGCAGGCACAGCGACAGACGCAGGCCGGGCAGGCGTTGCTGAAAACGGCGGATCAACTCATCCAGCCCCTCGGCATTGGCCAGGCGCGTGGCCAGGCTGCGGCTGCTTTGATACAGCAGTTCGAGTGCGGCGTTGGCCTGCTGCAGGTTCAGGGTTTTTTGTCGGACCTGGGTTTCGAGGGTGCGGTGGGATTGCTCGATGGTCTCGGCCATGGCGTTGAAGCTGGTGGCCAGCTGGCCCAACTCATCTTCGGATTGATGGTTGACCCGCGCCTGGTACTCGCCGCGGCGAAAGCGCTGGGTGGCGTCGACCAGTTCCTGCAGCGGGCTGATCACGCTGCTTTGCAGTTCGTAGAGGCCAACCAGCAGGACGATCATGGTGATGAACAGTGCCACGCCTTGAATAATCTGTTGCCAGGATTGCTTGTGTTCGCTCTGGCGCTGCAGCAGGTTGACGAACTGGTTGAGCTGCTCGATGAAGGGCAGGGTGCTGGCCTGGAACGCTATGGCATCGCCACGCTCAAGGGCCGGGCCGAGGGTGTTCTGCCAGTAGTCCTGCAACTGTTGGTAGCTGCCATTGAGCGCCTCGTTGCTGCCGTCTTCCAGCACGCTCTTGAGCGTTTGGCTGTTGAGCCGCTGTTGCAGGCTTTGGCTTATGCGGTTGATTTCTTCGCGACCGGCGCCGGAAGCCAGGTTCCAGCTCAGGCGGTAGGTCTCCATGCGCACCGAGCCTGCGGTGTTGATCGCTGCCGCATCGCCCTGGCTGAACCAGGCGATCAGGCCGGCGCTCAGCGAGCTGGCTAGCGCCAGCACCGCGATCAGGATCACCGCTACGCCCGCCCGCGCGGGCAGCGAGCTACGTAGCCAACGGGTCATGGCCGCAGGCCTGAGCGCAGGAGGGGGAAAGTGCACATGCAGGGCTCCATTGGGGGGCTGCCGATGGTTTGGCGACCGGTCCCTGGCGCTCTACCTCTAAAGAGTTCTTGTCCGAAGGCTTCGCCCGAATATCCTGCATGAAACCGGCAAGACACTGATAAACAAAGGGTTTAGAGGTTTTTCGGACCTACCTCGTTGGAGGTAGGCAGTACAAGCATAGGCCTGGAGGCGTCCAGGCTTCTTTGATCCGGGTCAAGTTTTTCCGGGGTTTGCCTCTCTAGTCTGCGGCCATAGCGAACTGACTGGAGACCCAACATGACCCCACCGCGTGTACGACAAGGCCTGGTACTGGGCATGAGCACGCTGGCCTTCACCGTCTGTTTTATGGTCTGGATGATGTTTGCCGTGCTCGGCGTCCCGATCAAGGAACTGCTCCAGCTCAACGAAACCCAGTTCGGCCTGCTGGCCGCCACCCCGGTGCTGACCGGCTCGCTGGTGCGCCTGCCGCTGGGGCTGTTGACCGACCGTTTTGGCGGACGCAGCGTGTTCTGCCTGCTGATGCTCGCCTGTGTGCTGCCGCTGTACCTGATCAGCCATGCCACCGCTTACTGGCAGTTCCTGGTGCTGGGGTTGTTTGTCGGCCTGGCCGGGGGCTCGTTCTCGGTCGGTATCGCCTACGTCGCCAAATGGTTCGACAAAGACAACCAGGGCTTTGCCATGGGCGTGTTCGGTGCCGGTAACGCCGGCTCGGCAGTGACCAAGTTTCTCGCCCCGGCGCTGATTGCCGCAGGCAGCTGGCAGCTGGTGCCGAAAGTCTTCAGTGCAATCCTGTTCATCACCGCGTTGTTGTTCTGGTTCCTCAGTGCCGACAACAAGGCCCACCGCAGCGCCAAGGGCGCCAACCTCGGCGAGCAGCTCAAGGCCCTGAAAGATCCTGCGGTGTGGCGCTACTGCCAGTACTACTCGATCGTCTTCGGCGGTTACGTGGCCCTGGCGCTGTGGATGACCAAGTACTACGTCGCCGAATACGGTTTCAGCCTGCAAAGCGCAGCGCTGCTGGCCGCCTGTTTCTCCTTGCCCGGTGGCGTGCTGCGCGCCGTCGGCGGCTGGATGTCGGACCGCTGGGGCGCGCAGAGCGTGACCTGGTGGGTGCTGTGGGTCAGCTGGATCTGCCTGTTCCTGCTGTCCTACCCGCAGACCCAGCTGCAGGTGCAAACCATCAATGGCCCGCTGGACTTCCACATCGGCCTGAATCCGGTGCTGTTCACCGCACTGCTGTTCATCATCGGCATTGCCTTCGCCTTCGGCAAAGCCTCGGTCTTTAAATACATCGCCAATGACTACCCGCAAAACATGGGTGCCGTGTCCGGCATCGTCGGTCTGGCGGGCGGCCTGGGCGGCTTCATCCTGCCGATCATGTTCGGCGCCCTGGTGGACCTGACCGGCGTGCGCTCCTCGGCCTTCATGCTGATGTACGGCGTGGTCTGGGTGTCGCTCATCTGGATGTACTTCAGCGAAATCCGCAAACGCCCGCTGCTCGGCAAACAGCCGCAGGCGACCTCAAGCCCGTTTTCCAGCATTGCCCAAGGAGAAGACCATGTCGGTTCTTAAACAGCCTGACGCAGGCCCGGTCATACACGACTGGCGCCCTGAAGATCCCGCATTCTGGGGGCGTAGCGGCAAGAAAACCGCCACCCGCAACCTGTGGATTTCGATTCCCGCACTGCTGCTGGCCTTTGCCGTGTGGATGGTCTGGAGCACGGTGATCGTGCGCCTGAACGCCATCGGCTTTACCTTCAGCACCGATCAGCTGTTCTGGCTGGCGGCCTTGCCGGGCCTGTCTGGCGCCACCTTGCGGGTGTTCTACTCGTTCATGGTGCCGATCTTCGGCGGCCGCCGCTGGACCGCCCTGAGCACCGCCTCGCTGCTGCTGCCGACGCTGTGGATGGGCTTTGCCGTGCAAGACCCGAGCACCCCTTACAGTGTGTTCGTGATGATTGCCCTGCTGTGCGGCTTTGGCGGCGGCAACTTCGCCTCGAGCATGTCCAACATCAGCTTCTTCTATCCCAAGTCGCAGCAAGGCACGGCACTGGGCCTGAATGCCGGCCTGGGTAACCTCGGCGTCTCGGTGATGCAGTTCGCCGTGCCGCTGGTGATCACCTTCGGTGTGTTCGGTGTACTCGGCGGGCAACCCCAGGTGCTGGCCGACGGCAGCCAGTTGTGGCTGCAGAACGCCGGCTTCCTGTGGGTGCCGTTCATCATTGCCGTGACCTTGCTGGCTTGGTTCGGCATGAACGATTTGTCCAGCGCCAAGGCCTCGTTCAGCGAGCAGGCGGTGATTTTCAAACGCAAGCACAACTGGCTGATGTGCTGGCTGTACCTGGCCACCTTCGGTTCGTTCATCGGCTTCTCCGCGGCCTTCCCGATGCTGATCAAGACCTCGTTCCCTGAGGTCAACGCCCTGGCATTCGCCTTCCTCGGCCCGCTGGTCGGTGCCCTGGTACGCCCTCTGGGCGGCTGGGTGGCCGACAAGTTCGGCGGCGCCCGGGTGACCCTGTGGAACTTCGTGCTGATGATCGTGATGGTCTTCGGTGTGCTGCATTTCATCCCGCAGCAGGGCGCGGCCGGCAACTTCTACGGCTTCCTCGGCATGTTCATGCTGCTGTTCTTCACCACCGGCATCGGCAACGGTTCGACCTTCCGCATGATCCCGGTGATCTTCCGCACCCTGCATGAAAAGGCCGCTGCCGGCAAAGGCGCGAAGGGCCACGAGCAAGCGCTGAAAAACGCCGGCAAGGAATCCGCGGCGGTGCTCGGTTTCAGTTCGGCCATGGGGGCCTTTGGCGCCTTCTTCATTCCCAAAACTTTCGGCAGTTCGATGGCCATGACCGGTAGCCCGGCGCTGGCTTTCTACATGTTCGTCGGTTTTTACCTGAGCTGCATTGTCGTGACTTGGTGGTGGTACGCGCGCAAAGGCGCCGAAGCACCCTGCTGACAGGACCCGAATTCAACTTTTGCGTGGGTGGGGCACAGAACCCCGCAGCAAGCCTGAGAGGAAAGCATCATGAGTCATCTGCTCGATCAATTGCGGTTCTTCAACCGCAAGCAAAACGAGTTTTCCGACGGTCACGGCGAGACTCGCAAAGAGTCGCGCGACTGGGAGAACGTCTACCGTTCACGCTGGCAGTACGACAAGATCGTGCGCTCCACCCACGGGGTGAACTGCACCGGCTCCTGCTCGTGGAAAATCTACGTGAAGAACGGCCTGATCACCTGGGAAACCCAGCAGACCGACTACCCGCGGACCCGCAACGACCTGCCCAACCACGAACCGCGCGGCTGCCCGCGGGGCGCCAGCTACAGCTGGTACATCTACAGCGCCAACCGCCTCAAGTACCCGAAGATCCGCAAGCCGCTGCTCAAACTGTGGCGCGAGGCGCGCCAGAGCATGGCGCCGGTCGAGGCCTGGGCGAGCATTGTCGAGAACAAGGCCAAGGCCGATTCGTACAAGAGCAAGCGCGGCATGGGCGGCTTTATCCGCTCCAGCTGGGATGAAGTCACCGAGATCATCGCTGCGGCCAACGTCTATACCGTCAAGCAGTACGGCCCTGACCGGGTGGTGGGCTTCTCGCCGATCCCGGCGATGTCGATGGTCAGCTACGCCGCCGGCGCCCGTTACCTGTCGCTGATCGGCGGCACCTGCCTGAGCTTCTACGACTGGTACTGCGACCTGCCACCGGCGTCGCCGATGGTCTGGGGCGAGCAGACCGACGTGCCGGAATCGGCCGACTGGTACAACTCCAACTACATCATCGCCTGGGGTTCCAACGTCCCGCAGACCCGTACCCCGGATGCGCATTTCTTCACCGAGGTGCGCTACAAGGGCACCAAGACCGTGGCCATCACCCCCGACTACTCGGAAGTGGCCAAGCTCACTGACCTGTGGCTGAACCCCAAGCAGGGCACCGACGCGGCCCTGGCCCAGGCGTTCAACCATGTAATCTTCAAAGAATTCCACCTCGACCAGCCGAGCGCTTATTTCACCGAGTACGCCAAGCGTTACACCGACCTGCCGGTGCTGGTGCTGCTCAAGCCCATGCTTGGCACTGCACCGGGCGCCGGGTATCAGCCGGATCGTTTCCTGCGGGCCTCGGACCTGGCCGACAACCTTGGTCAGGAAAACAACCCCGAGTGGAAAACCATCGCCCTCGATGCCGACGGCGAGCTGGTGTCGCCGCAGGGTTCGATCGGCTATCGCTGGGGCGAGCAGGGCAAGTGGAACATCCTGCCGCGTGAAGGCGGCGCCGGTCGCGACATCGACCTGACCCTGAGCCTGATCGGTGGCGACGTCGCCGAAGTGGCCTTCCCGTACTTCGCCGGCGAATCCCACGAGCACTTCCAGCATGTCGCCGGTGATGCCGTGCAATACCGCCGTGTGCCGGTGCGCAGCCTGACCCTGGCCGATGGCAGCCAGGTCAAGGTAGCCACCGTGTTCGACCTGTCGGCAGCTAACCTTGCCATCGACCGCGGCCTGGGTGGCGCCAATGTCGCCCGCGATTATGACGACGCCAGCGTGCCCGGCACCCCGGCCTGGCAGGAGCAGATCACCGGCGTCAGCCGCGAGAAAGCCATCCAGATCGCCCGCGAGTTTGCCGACAACGCCGACAAGACCCGTGGCCGCTCGATGATCATCGTCGGTGCGGCGATGAACCACTGGTACCACATGGACATGAACTACCGCGGGCTGATCAACATGCTCATGCTCTGCGGTTGCGTCGGCCAGACCGGTGGTGGCTGGGCCCACTATGTCGGCCAGGAAAAACTGCGTCCGCAGTGCGGCTGGTTGCCATTGGCCTTCGGCCTGGACTGGAACCGTCCGCCTCGGCAGATGAACGGCACCAGCTTCTTCTATGCCCACAGCTCGCAGTGGCGCCATGAGAAGATGAACATGCACGACGTGCTCTCGCCGCTGGCCGACAAGAGCCAGTTCCCCGAGCACGCCCTGGACTACAACATCCGCGCCGAACGCGCCGGCTGGCTGCCCAGCGCGCCGCAGCTCAACCGTAACCCGCTGGACATCTGCCGCGATGCCGCCGCCGCTGGCATGGCGCCGAAAGACTACGTGGTCAAGGGCTGGCAGGATGGCAGCCTGCGTTTTGCCTGCGAACAGCCGGACAACCCGGTGAACTTCCCGCGCAACATGTTCATCTGGCGTTCCAACCTGCTCGGCTCCTCGGGCAAGGGCCACGAGTACATGCTCAAGTACCTGCTCGGTACCCGCAACGGCGTGATGAACGAAGACATCGGCCAGGTCGGCGACTGCAAGCCGCAGGAAGCCGAGTGGGTCGATGAGGGCGCCATTGGCAAGCTCGACCTGGTCACCACCCTGGACTTCCGCATGTCCTCGACCTGCGTGTATTCCGACATCGTCCTGCCGACCGCGACCTGGTACGAGAAGGACGACATGAACACCTCGGACATGCACCCCTTCATCCACCCGCTGTCGGCGGCTATCGATCCGGCCTGGGAATCGCGTTCCGATTGGGAAATCTACAAGGGCATCGCCAAGGCGTTCTCGAAGATGGCCGAGGGTCATCTGGGCATCGAGCAGGACCTGGTCACCGTACCGCTGATGCACGACAGCGTCGGCGAACTGGCCCAGCCGTTTGGCGGCACCGACTGGAAAACCGCGGGCGTCGCGCCGCAGCCGGGCAAGAACGCGCCGAACATCCAGGTGGTCGAGCGCAACTACCCGAACATCTACAAGCAGTTCACCTCGCTCGGCCCGCTGCTGGAAAAACTCGGCAACGGCGGCAAGGGCATCAACTGGAACACCGATGAGGAAGTGAAATTCCTCGGCGAGCTGAACTACCGCGAGAACGATGCGGGCATCAGCCAGGGCCGGCCGAAGATCGATACCGCGATCGATGCGGCTGAAGTCATCCTCTCGCTGGCTCCAGAAACCAACGGCCATGTGGCGGTCAAGGCCTGGGCGGCTTTGTCCGAGTTCACCGGCATCGACCACAGCCACCTGGCGCTGTCCAAGGCGCACGAGGCGATTCGCTTCCGCGATATCCAGGCGCAGCCGCGCAAGATCATCTCCAGCCCGACCTGGTCGGGACTCGAAGACGATCATGTCAGCTACAACGCCGGCTACACCAACGTCCACGAGAACATCCCGTGGCGCACCATCACCGGCCGCCAGCAGTTCTACCAGGATCACCCGTGGATGCAGGCCTTCGGTGAGCAATTGATGAGCTACCGGCCGCCGGTCAACACCCAGACCATCGCCGCGGTGAAAGGCAAGCGCAGCAACGGCCACACCGAGATCGTCCTGAACTGGATCACCCCGCACCAGAAGTGGGGCATTCACAGCACCTACAGCGACAACCTGCTGATGCTCACCCTCAGCCGTGGCGGGCCGATTGTCTGGCTTTCGGAAATCGACGCACAGCGCGCCGGTATCGAGGACAACGACTGGATCGAGTGCTTCAACGCCAACGGTGCGCTGACCGCCCGCGCGGTGGTCAGCCAGCGGGTCAAGGAAGGCATGGTGATGATGTACCACGCCCAGGAACGGATCGTGAACGTACCCGGCTCGGAAACCACCAAGACCCGCGGCGGCCACCACAACTCGGTGACCCGCGTGGTGCTCAAACCGACCCACATGATCGGCGGCTATGCCCAGCAGGCCTATGGGTTCAACTATTACGGCACGGTCGGTTGCAACCGCGACGAATTCGTCGTGGTACGCAAGATGGCCAAGGTCGACTGGCTCGACGGATCGCGCGGCGATGAGCTGCCACGTCCGCTGCCGACCGAGATGGAATAAGGAGTGCTGTCATGAAGATTCGTTCACAAGTTGGCATGGTCCTGAACCTGGACAAATGCATCGGCTGTCACACCTGTTCGATCACCTGCAAGAACGTCTGGACCAGCCGTGAAGGCATGGAATACGCCTGGTTCAACAACGTCGAAACCAAGCCAGGGGTCGGTTACCCGAAAGAGTGGGAAAACCAGGACAAGTGGAAGGGCGGCTGGGTCCGCAACAGCAATGGCAGCATCAACCCGCGCATCGGCGGCAAGTTCCGGGTGCTGGCGAACATCTTCGCCAACCCCGATCTGCCAGGCCTTGACGATTACTACGAGCCGTTCGACTTCGATTACCAGCACCTGCATACCGCGCCTTTGGGCGAGCATCAGCCGACGGCGCGGCCGCGCTCGCTGGTGTCGGGCAAGCGCATGGAAAAGATCGAGTGGGGCCCGAACTGGGAAGAAATCCTCGGCACCGAGTTCGCCAAGCGCCGCAAGGACAAGAACTTCGACCAGATCCAGGCCGACATCTACGGTGAGTACGAAAACACCTTCATGATGTACCTGCCGCGCCTGTGCGAGCACTGCCTGAACCCGGCCTGTGCGGCATCGTGCCCGAGCGGGGCGATCTACAAGCGTGAGGAAGACGGCATTGTCCTGATCGACCAGGAGAAGTGCCGCGGCTGGCGCATGTGCATCAGCGGCTGCCCGTACAAGAAGATCTACTTCAACTGGAAAAGCGGCAAGTCCGAGAAGTGCATCTTCTGCTACCCACGGATCGAAGCCGGCATGCCTACGGTCTGTGCCGAAACCTGTGTCGGACGTATCCGTTACCTCGGTGTGCTGTTGTACGACGCCGACCGCATCAGCGAAGTGGCCAGCACGGCCAACGAGCATGACCTGTACGAGAAGCAACTGGAGATTTTCCTCGATCCGAACGATCCGGCAGTGATTCGCCAGGCCCTGAAAGATGGCGTACCGCAGTCGGTGATCGATGCCGCGCAACGCTCGCCGGTGTACAAGATGGCCGTTGACTGGAAGCTGGCGCTGCCGCTGCACCCTGAGTACCGCACGCTGCCGATGGTCTGGTACGTACCGCCACTGTCGCCGATTCAGAACGCTGCCGCCGCGGGCACCGTGGGCATGAACGGGGTGATCCCGGATGTCGACAGCCTGCGCATTCCACTGCGCTACCTGGCCAACCTGCTCACCGCCGGTGACGAGAAACCGGTCAAGCGTGCGCTCAAACGCCTGCTGGCCATGCGCGCCTACAAACGTGCCGAACAGGTTGAAGGCGTTCAGGATCTGCAGGTGTTGAAAGACGTTGGCTTGAGCGTGAACCAGGTCGAGGAGATGTACCGCTACCTGGCCATCGCCAACTACGAAGACCGTTACGTGGTGCCGAGCGCGCACCGTGAAGAGGCCATGAGCGACGCCTTCGCCGAACGTTCCGGGTGCGGCTTCAGCTTTGGCAGCGGCTGCAGCGGTAGCTCCGACACCAACATGTTCGGGGCGAAGAAGGCCAACCGCCGCGACATCCTCAAAACCGTACAGTTGTGGGAGGACTGAGCATGCGCATCCTTAAAGTGATTTCGCTGCTGCTCGATTACCCGACCGAGACCCTGGTCGCCGGCCGTGATGAACTGGAACAGGCGATCCTTCAGGCGCGGGAAATCAGCCCGCGCCAGCGTGGCGCGCTGTTCGAACTGCTGGAGCTGATCTGCAACAACGACCTGATGGATGGCCAGGAGCACTACGGTGCGCTGTTCGGCCGTGGCCGGGCACTGTCGCTGCTGCTGTTCGAGCACGTGCATGGCGAGTCGCGCGACCGTGGCCAGGCCATGGTCGACATGCTTGCCCAGTATGAAGAGGCGGGTTTTGCCATCGGCGTCAAGGAGCTGCCGGACTATATCCCGCTGTATCTGGAATATCTCTCTACCCGCGACGACCTCGAGGCCCGCGAGGGCCTGGCCGATGTCGCGCACCTGCTGGCCTTGCTCGCCGCACGTCTGGAGGAGCGCGAGAGCGCCTACGCCAGTTGCTTCCGCGCGCTGTTGCAGATCGCCGGTGCCGAACCGCACCAGGCCGTGGCCGACCTGCGTGAACAGGTCGCCGCCGAGCAGCGCGACGATTCCCTCGAAGCCCTGGACAAGATCTGGGAAGAGGAGGCGGTGGATTTTCTCAAGGCCGAGCAGCAAGAGCGTTGCAGCGCCATGCCAAGTGCGCCGGGCAAGGCCCGCGAAGAAAGTGCGGTACCGCTGCACTGGGTTGATTTTCAGCATCAAGGGCCTGCCAGCGCGCAGGCTACGGAGGTGGGCAATGTCTAAATGGAATCTGTTGGCGTTCGGGGTGTATCCCTATATTGCTCTGGCGATCTGCCTGCTGGGCAGCTGGGCGCGTTTCGACCTGTCGCAGTACACCTGGAAGGCCAGCTCCAGCCAGATGCTTTCCGGGCGCGGCATGCGCGCGGCAAGCAACCTGTTTCACGTTGGCGTGCTGTTCGTCCTGGCCGGGCACTTTGTCGGCCTGCTGACCCCGGCTTCGGTCTATCACCATGTGATCAGCACTGAAAACAAGCAACTGCTGGCGATGGTCTCCGGCGGCTTTTTCGGCCTGCTGTGCCTGATCGGCTTGATCATGCTGATCCACCGGCGCCTGACCGATCCACGGGTTCGCGCCACCTCCAACACCTCGGACATCCTGATCCTGCTGGTGCTGTTGGCGCAGCTGGTGCTCGGTTTGCTGACCATTGTTGCCTCCACCGGACACATGGACGGCTCGGTAATGGTGATGCTCGCCGAGTGGGCGCAGAACACCGTGCTGTTGCGTCCTGTAGAGGCCGCGGCCGCCATTGCCCCGGTCAGCCTGGTGTACAAGCTGCACGTGTTCCTGGGCCTGACTCTGTTCGTGCTGTTCCCCTTCACCCGCCTGGTGCACATCGTCAGTGCACCGGTCTGGTACCTGGGACGGCGCTATCAAATCGTTCGGCAGAAAATCTGAGGAGGTTGTCATGTCAAGCGGATGTGGATGTGGCGGTGGTAATGACGGCGGCGGTTGCGCCTCTTCAACGGTCGTTGAACCCGAGCTGGCGGTAGAAGCGGTAGAGGCGGTGGAAGTCGTAGCGCCAGCGCAGTTGATCGCCAGCAGCGAACAGGAGTGGCCGATCATCAGCGTCAATGCGCTGCCGATCAGCCCTCAGGCCATGGCCCAGGAGCTGCAATATCACCCGGCAGCGGACCGAGAGGAGGCGCTGTTCATGGCCGCCCGCGCCCTGGTGATCCGCGAGCTGTTGCAACAGCGGATCGCCGAGCTGGGCCTGTCGCTGCAGGTCGGCGCCGGTGAGAACGAAGAGGAGGCGGCGACGCGCTTGCTGCTGGAGCGCGAGGTGCAGGTGCCCGAGTGTGACGAGGCCACCTGCCTGCGTTACTACGACAGCAATCGCGGGCGCTTTCACAGCGCGCCGCTGCTGGCGGTACGGCACATTCTGCTCGAATGTGCCCCGGACGATGCCGAGGCGCGCAGCCAGGCGCTGGTTCAGGCCGAGATCCTGCAACAGCGTCTGGCACAGTTCCCTGAGCAGTTTGCCGAGCTTGCGGTGAAGTACTCGGCTTGCCCGTCGAAAGCGCAGGGCGGGGAACTGGGGCAGATCAGCAAGGGCCAGACGGTGCCGGAGCTGGAACGGCAGCTGTTCACCCTGGCGCCGGGGCTGGCCGACAAACCGCTGGAAAGCCGCTATGGCTGGCATGTCATCAGCGTCGACCAACGCATCGAAGGCCAGCAATTGCCGTATGAGGCGGTCGCCACGGCGATCCGCACCCAGCTGCAACAGGGCGTGTGGCAGAAGGCGGTGGTTCAGTACCTGCAGACCCTGATCGGTGCTGCGGATATTCGCGGTATCCAGCTACAGGGCGCTGATTCGCCGCTGGTGCAGTAACCAGGTAAGCAAGGGGAATGTGATGAGCACGGTGATGCAGGATGGATTCGGGCGGCAGATCGATTATCTGCGCATGTCGGTGACCGATCGTTGTGATTTTCGCTGTGTCTACTGCATGGCCAAGAACATGACCTTCCTGCCGCGTCAGCAGGTACTCACCCTTGAGGAACTGCAGCGCTTGGCAACGCTGTTCGTTGGCCAGGGGGTGCGCAAGATCCGCCTGACCGGAGGGGAGCCGTTGATCCGTCCGGGGATTGTCGATCTGTGCCGTCACATTGCCGCCTTGCCGGGCTTGCGCGAACTGGTGATGACCAGCAATGGCTCGCAGTTGCAGCGCCTGTCCCGACCGCTGGTGGATGCCGGGGTCAAACGCATGAACATCAGTCTCGACAGCCTGGACAGTGAGCGCTTTCGCGCGATTACCCGCAATGGCGATCTTGATCAGGTGCTGCGGGGAATCGAAGCGGCAAGCACTGCCGGGTTCGATCGGATCAAACTCAACTGTGTGGTGATGAAGGGACGCAACTTCGATGAGGTGCTGGCGTTAGTGCAGTACGCCATCGACCTGGGCATCGACATCACTTTCATTGAAGAGATGCCGCTGGGTGAAGTAGGGCGCTCGCGTGGCGAGTCATTCTGCTCCAGTGACGAGGTGCGGGCGCTGATTGCCAGCCGCCATGCCTTGCTCGACAGCGCCGAGAACAGCGGTGGGCCGGCGCGCTATGTGCGCCTGGCGCAGCATCCGCAGACGCGTATCGGGTTTATTTCGCCCAACAGTCATAACTTCTGTGCCAGCTGTAACCGGGTACGGATGACCGTGGAAGGGCGTTTGCTGTTGTGCCTGGGGCAGGAGGATTCGCTGGACTTGCGCGGGTTGTTGCGCCGTTATCCGCTGGATGACCAGCCGATTGTCAGTGCGGTGCAGCAGGCCTTGCGGGGTAAACCGCTGCGGCATGATTTCGATGCCGGGGGAGTGGTGCAGATTCTGCGCTTCATGAATATGAGTGGAGGGTGATCTTTATGCCGCCGGTGGGAGCGGGCTTGCCCCGCGATTACGGGCTGTCAGTCACATCGATTCGCGGGGCAAGCCCGCTCCCACCGGGTCCATCCTGCCATTCTTGATATCAATCAATTTTCTCCAGCGCCTTCAGTCGTAACCTCTACTGCATATTGTGTTTTGAATTTCATAAATACCTATATGTAGTGTTTTGGGGGCAAGATGCACAGCACGCTGATCAGGGTAGGGCACAACCAGCTACACAAGCGCGACGGCAGTCTGGTCGCTTTCGATGCCGACAAGATCCGCCAGGCGTTGATCGCTGCCGGCAAGGCCACCGGGGAGTACGCGGAAGCCGAGGCCGAAGGGTTGCTGGCAGCGGTGCTGGCGCACTTGGAGGGCTATTCGCAGCTGCACGTCGAGCAGATCCAGGACCGGGTCGAGCGGGTGCTGATGGACGCCGGGCATTTCCTTTCGCTACGCGCCTATATCGTCTACCGCGAACAGCACGGGCGCTTGCGTCGCGACCGCAAGACCCTGGTCGAAGTGGCGACCTCGATGAACGAGTACCTCAACCGTGAAGACTGGCGGGTTCAGGCCAACGCCAACCAGGGTTACTCGCTGGGTGGGCTGGTGCTCAATGTCTCCGGCAAGGTCACCGCCAATTACTGGCTCGATGAGGTCTACAGCGAAGCCATTGGCCGCGCCCATCGCGAAGCCGACCTGCATGTGCATGACCTGGATATGCTCGCCGGCTACTGTGCCGGCTGGTCGCTGCGCACCCTGCTGCACGAAGGCCTCAATGGCGTACCCGGACGGGTCGAGGCCGGGCCGCCCAGGCACCTGAGCAGCGCCCTGGGGCAGATGGTCAATTTCCTTGGCACGCTGCAGAACGAGTGGGCCGGGGCCCAGGCCTTCAGTTCCTTCGACACCTACCTGGCGCCCTATGTGCGCAAGGACCGGCTGCCCTACGAAGAGGTCCGCCAGGCCATCCAGGAGTTCATCTACAACCTCAACGTGCCGTCGCGCTGGGGCACGCAAACACCCTTTACCAATCTGACCTTTGACTGGGTCTGCCCGGAAGATCTGCGCGAACAGGTCCCGGTGATCGGCGGAGAAGAAATGCCCTTCGCCTATGGTGAGCTGCAAGCCGAAATGGACCTGCTCAATCGCGCCTACATCGAAGTGATGCAGGCCGGCGATGCCAAGGGCCGGGTGTTCACCTTCCCGATCCCGACCTACAACATCACCCACGATTTCCCCTGGGACAGCGACAACGCCGAGCGTCTGTTCGAGATGACCGCACGCTACGGCTTGCCGTATTTCCAGAACTTCCTCAACTCCGACATGCTGCCCAACCAGGTGCGCTCGATGTGCTGCCGTCTGCAGCTGGATGTGCGCGAGCTGCTCAAGCGCGGTGGCGGTCTGTTCGGTTCGGCGGAGCAGACGGGCTCGCTCGGTGTGGTGACCATCAACTGCGCACGCCTGGGCTATCTGTTCAAAGGTGACACCAGCGGTCTGCTGCAGCGCCTGGATACCTTGATGGAACTGGCCATGGAGAGTCTGGAGGTCAAGCGCAAGGTGATCCAACACCACATGGACGCCGGTTTGTACCCCTACACCAAACGCTACCTGGGCACCTTGCGCAATCACTTCTCCACCATTGGCGTCAACGGCCTGCATGAAATGCTGCGCAACTTCAGCGACGACCAGATGGGCTTGCATACCGAGCAGGGGCGGCGTTTTGCCTTGAACCTGCTGGACCATGTACGCGCCACCCTGGTGCGCTTCCAGGAAGAAACCGGGCACCTCTACAACCTCGAGGCGACACCGGCTGAAGGCACCACGTACCGCTTCGCCAAGGAAGACCTCAAGCGCTATCCGGACATACTCCAGGCCGGCTGCGCGCAGGCGCCGTACTACACCAACTCCTCACAACTGCCGGTGGGCTACACCGATGACCCCTTCGAGGCGCTGGAGCTGCAGGACGAACTGCAGTGCAAGTACACCGGCGGTACGGTGCTGCACCTGTACATGGCCGAGCGGATTTCTTCGGCCCAGGCCTGCAAGCAACTCGTGCGCAAGGCCTTGGGGCGCTTCCGCCTGCCTTACTTGACCATCACCCCGACCTTCTCCATCTGCCCGGTACACGGCTATCTGGATGGCGAACACGAGTTCTGCCCGAAATGCGACGAAGCCCTGTTGCTGGCGCAGCAGGTCGACACGGTTCACTGATTTCGAATTACCCAACCGCAAGGAGCTTCATCATGACTGCACTGCAAACCCTGCCTGTGGCACAACGCCAACGCTGCGAAGTCTGGACCCGGGTGATGGGCTATCACCGGCCGGTGTCGGCGTTCAACCCAGGCAAACAGTCCGAGCACCGCGAGCGCCAGCATTTCACTGAGGGTGCGGCAGCGGCCGGGCATCCATGAGTCGAGCACTACGGGTCGGGGGCATGGTGCCCCTGACCACTCTCGACTACCCGGGCAAGTTGGCTTGTGTGTTGTTTTGCCAGGGTTGCGCCTGGCGTTGCCGTTACTGCCACAACCCGCAATTGATCCCGCCGCGCGGCAGTCAGGAGCTTGATTGGAACCAGGTGCTGGCATTCCTCCAGCGCCGCCAGGGCCTGCTCGATGCGGTGGTGTTCAGTGGCGGCGAAGCAACCCTGCAGGACAGCTTGCCGGCGGCGATGGCCGAGGTCCGGCAGATGGGCTTTGCTGTTGGCCTGCACAGTGCCGGCATCAAACCTGAGGCGTTCGCCCGAGTGTTGCCGGGGGCCGATTGGGTCGGCTTCGACGTCAAGGCTCTGGCCGAGGAGTGTGCGCTGATTACTCGGGTAAAGGGCAGCGGGGTGGCCAACTGGCGCAGCCTGGAATTGTTGTTGGCCAGTGGTGTGGAGTATGAGTGCCGTACTACGGTACATTGGCATTTGATCGACCCAGAGCGCCTGCTTACGCTGGCACGGCGTTTGAGTGAACGCGGGGTCATACGTTTCGTGGTACAGATGGTACGTACCACGCAGATGCTCGATGCAAGTTTGCCAATGGTATCGATGCACACTGCGTTGCCGGTGCTGTGGGATGCGCTTGGCGATCTGTTTCCGGAGTTTGAAGTGCGCGGCTAGATCGCCGCGCCCTTTAGTCGCTAGAGCCATCCCCAAAACTGCAACCACCAGCCATAGCCTACCGCGACAATGGCTGCCAGCAGGCAAACACTAGCGGCGCAGCGCCGGGGCAGGGCAATGTCCTGGCGTACCAGCAGCTTCCAGCCCAACCAGGCGCTCCAGGCCATGGCTGCGATCAACAGCAAGGCCCTGGCCGGTTGAACCCACTCCAGCAACAAGCCTTCATAGCGCAGCAGCTTCACCGTGGTTGCCGACAAGCCGAGAAACAGCCCGGCGCCGCCCAGAGGTGTAAGGGTCAGGCTCAAGGCTCCATACAGATCAGGCTTGCCCGTCAGCCGTGCTGCCAGGCGCAACAAAACCAGCAAACTGCCGCCCAGTAACAGGGCGCTGGTGCTCAGGTACAGGACGATACTGAAACCGTCCAGCCAGCTGAAACTGTCGTTGAGCTGCGGGTAATGGGTCAGCAGCCACCAGGGGGCGTTGTCGTGCAAGGGCCAGAGCACATCGTGCTCCACCAGCCACTGCGCCAGGTGCTGTTTGAGGGTGATGAACCAGGGGCTGACGGTCCACTGGAAGGCCCCCATGGCCAGACCGATGACGCCGAACAGCAGCAGGCGGCTATCCCAGGCTGATGGGGCGCGCGTGGCCGCCTGCAGGATCTCTTCGTTGCTGGAGCGGGCAATCAGTTGCACCGCGCCGCGTTGCCCGCTGCAGCGGCCACAGGCATGACAGTCGCTGGCGCCCTGCAGGCGACGGATGTCCAGCAGCGGTGCGCAGTTGGGGGGTGGCAGGCGCGGTGCGGCGTTTGTTTTCCAGCGCTGTTCATCGACCTGGAAGTGTACCGGGGCGAGGCGCGCGAGCAGGGCAAAGACGCCGCTGACCGGGCACAGGTAGCGGCACCAGACCCGCTTGCCGCGGGCGAACAGTAAACCGATGGCAATCGCCGCCAGCGTCGAGCCGCCGAGAATCAGCAGTGCCGCGTGGGCATAGTCGTAGACGCTGATCAGCTGGCCATAAAGGGTGGTCAGGCAGAACGCCAGGGTCGGCCAGCCACTCCAGCGCATCCAGCGTGGCACGCCCATGCCCCGGCCATACTGGCTGGCCCATTCGCTCAGCGAGCCTTCCGGACAAAGCACACCGCACCAGAGCCGGCCGAACAGCACGATCGACAGCAACACGAACGGCCACCAGAGGCCCCAGAACAGGAACTGGGCGAACAGGGTCAGGTTGTCCAGCATCCGCGCCTGGCTGCCGGGTAAGGGCAGCAATGCCGGTACTACCAGCAGTACGGCGTAGAACAGCACTACCGTCCACTGCAGGGTGCGAATCACCCCGGCATGGCGGCGCATGCTGTTTCCCAAACGCTGCAACAGGCGATTGTGCCCACTCAGGCTGGACATGCGGCACTGCCTGTTTTGCGTTGCAGCAGCCAGCACCCGACGCTCAGCCAGTAGCCGCAGAGCACCAGCAGGGTCAGGGCGCTGGGCGTGGCGCGGTAACCGGCGAACCCGGCGAGAAAGGCGCCCAGGCCCTGGCTGTCGCTGAGCACTGTGCTGCTGTCCCAGAGCGCATCGCCGACCAGGGTATAGGTCATCTCTGGCAAATCCATGGCCAGCAGTTGACCGCCGATTCGCTCGGTCGCGCTGACCAGCAAGGCTGCCGCGAGCAGCAGTAACAGCGCTTCACTCAGGCCAAAGAAATGTCGCCATGAAATGAACCGCCGGCTGCTGTGCAACAGGGCAATGGTCAGCCCTGACAGCAGCAGTCCGGCGATGGCGCCGATGAAGAATTGCACCAGCGCCAGGCCTTGCAGGAGAGCACCGGCGCCATACAGAAAGACCACGGTTTCACTCCCTTCGCGGCTGACTGCAAGCATGGCCAGCAGCAACAATCCGACACCACCCTGGCGCGCGAGTTGCTGCTCGGCGTGGCGCCGCAGATCGTCCTTGAGCGAGCGTGCATGGCGGTGCATCCAGCCGACCATCTGCACCATCAGCATACTGGCCAGTAACGCCAGGGCGGCCTGGAACCATTCGCTGGCAGTGCCGCTCATGGCCTCGCCGGCAAACAGGATCAGCAGCGCCAGCATGGCCGAGAGCAGCAAGCCCAGGGCGACGCCGCTCCACAGATATTTCAGTAGTCGCTGGCCGCGAGTTTGCTGGCTGACCCAGGCCTGGAGAATGCCGATCACCAGCAGCGCTTCGACGCTTTCGCGCCAGACGATAAACAGTGCTTGATTCATCAAGACTCCCTGCACACCCTCGGCTACTGCGCGAGGATGGCGCCCTCGGGCAGTTGCGGATTGAATTCGTCGAAGAACGGATAGCGGCCAGGCCTGAGTGGGTGGATGACGACAAAGGTCGTCACTCCCGGCGACAGCACTTTCTCCACCCGCAAGGGCGTGCTTTCGAACTCTGCCGGGCCTTCGCCCTGATTCTTCAGGACGATCTTGAAGCGTTGCCCGGCGGGAACTTCCAGCACCGCAGGGGTGAAGTGTCCGTCACGCAGGATCAGCTCGTAGCTGGGCAGTGGCGCGGCGCTCAGGGGCGTGGCTGCACCGGCCAGAATCAACCAGGCCAGGCGCTGGTGGAGGCGGGCGTTCATTCAATAGCCGCCTTTCTTGCCAATCCCGGCGTAGACGAAGGTGTAGTGCAGTTCGCAGCGCTCGAACCAGGGTTCTACCCCGGTTTCCTTGTCGGTGTGGCGCCCCAGCGAAGCATGACCGCCCGGAGGCAGGAGGGTGAAGGTCAGCTGGTATTTGCCTGGCCCCTGCAGTTTGACGTTATCGCCATAGTGCGGGCCGTCGTTGGCGACCATGGCATGGAAGTCACCGCTGATGGGTGTGTCGCTGCCTTGCTTTTGCAGGCTGAAGGCGACATTCAGGTAGGGCACGAAACTGCCTTCCTGAAAACCCTGGCGATTGTCGGCGGTGGCGCGGATATCGGCTTCCAGGTGGATGTCCGAGTCGGCAGTGGCGCGCATCATGCCGGCCGGGGCCATTTCAATCGGCTGCAGGTACACCGCGCCGACCTCCAGCCCCGGGCACAGTTGCGGCTTGCCGATGGGGTATTCCTTGGCCAGTGCCGGCGGGGTGATCAGGAGCAAGGCGAGTGACAGCGAAAAGGGGGTACGCATGACGACTTCCTGGGTGCTGACGAGTGGGAGCCCGAGTCTAGGAAGCTTCTGCGTGAATAATAATGATTATTATCAATTTTACTGTCGATCCGTCAGCGCCCTTGATCTGCATCAAGGGCAAAGCCGTAGCGAGGCAATAAGGTGGAAGCTCGCCCATAGCCTGCCTGGGGAATATCATGGCCAAGCCCTTTCCCGTCAGCCCGAAACACCCTGAACGTATCTGCTGGGGTTGCGATCGTTATTGCGCGGCGAATGCCCTGGCCTGCGGCAATGGCGCCGACCGGACCATGCATCCGGTAGAGGTGTTCGGTGAGGACTGGAACGTGCCAGGGGACTATGGCCTGGGGTTGCCTGACAGCCATGATCGCGGGGCAAGCCCGCTCCCACCAAGTTCTGATACACCCTGTGGGAGCGGGCTTGCCCCGCGATAGATCTAAATGCTCAGAACAGGTGCTGACGCTTGTCCAGCTGCTGATCGACCAGCCACTTGCCATGCGCAAGCGACACGTGTTGGGCATTTTCGAGGTCGGCCAGAAAGGCCATCTTCAGTGGCAGCGGCAGACGCCGGCTAGTGTGGCCTTCGGGATCGGTGATCAGACACCCGCCGGCAAACGGCGTAGGGATGCCGTCATGGGTTTCGACACTGGCGGTGATGGTGTAGTTGCGATGCACACATTGAAGGGTTTTCATCGTCCTGACCTCGCTGCTGGGGTATCGATGGCTCGCCGTTGTTGAAGCTCCTCGCTAAGGTGCTTTTTCGGGTATACCACAGCAGTGGCCCGGAGTGACCCGGGCCGACGAACGTATGCGATCGAGAAAGGCTGCTTAGAGCTCGGTAGGCTGGATGATCTCAACCCAGTAATCGTCCGGGTCCTTGATGAAGGCCAGGTGCTTCATCCGGCCGTCGCTCAGGCGCTTCTGGAAGGTTACGCCCAGTTGCTCAAAGCGCTCGCAGGCAGCGCGAATATCCGGTACCGAAATGCAGATATGGCCAAAACCACGCGGGTCGGTGTTGCCGTTGTGGTAGGCAAAATCCGCGTCGTTTTCAGTGCCGTGGTTGTGGGTCAGTTCGAGGATGCCGGGCATCGATTTCATCCACTCGGTGCGCTTGGCGGCATCGGCCGGAATCTGCGCCTTGTCGACCAGAGCGAGGAAATACAGGCTGAACTCGGCTTCAGGGAAGTCGCGCTTTTCCACCAGGCTGAAACCCAGGACACGGGTGTAGAAGTCCAGCGACTTGGCAACGTCCTTGACCCGCAGCATGGTGTGGTTGAAGACAAAGTTCTGGGTCGCGGCATCCGGTTGCGCGGTGACACCAGGGAGGGTGTCGAGATGGTTCAGGCTCATGGGCACTCCGCTTGAAGAGGCTGGCAACAGCAATGCCAGCAAGACCCCACATGATACGGAACTGAAACAATTGCGCAAACGAATTGCGCCCCGCCTGTGAAGGGCGGGGCGCAAGAATTAGAAGCCCGCCGAGGCGGGCGTATGGGGCGCTATTCCGTTAGCGATCTTCATCCTGATTGAGTGGATGTGAAAAAAGTGTGAAGGACACTTTCACGAACGCAACCAGCTGTCGACTGTTTTCGCCCCGTACTGTTCTTTCCAGGCTTTGAGGCCACGGTGGTTGCCACCCTTGGTTTCGATCAGCTCGCCGGTGTGAGGGTTTTCATACACTTTGACCACCCGTGCGCGGCGGGTTTTCGGTGCGCTCACCGCACCTTTGGCCACGGCTTTGGGGTCGAGAATGGAAATGATATCGCGCAAATTCTTGCCATAGCTGTTCATCAGCTCGACAAGTTTGCGTTCGAACTCGATTTCGCGCTTGAGGCCGGCGTCCTTTTTCAGCGCCTCCAGTTGCGCCATCTGTTCTTGAAGCGCTTTTTCGGCAGCACGAAACTCTGCAAGTCTGGACACTGTCATCACTCCTTTATGTCTGCAGTGGCCCGGCACGCGTAAAACGAGGAGTAACCTGAATAACGCAGCGAGCACTGGGTTGGGCACAACATCGCACTAATAAAGAGTGTAGTAGTCCCAGGGCGGCGGGTAAACATATGAAATTTAACTTTGCTGCAATGGAACTTTCTTACTTGCCCGCGCGTTAATACAAAACAACTAGTCGATTGCCTGCCAAGCGCCTTAGACAAAGGTCCAATGGCCCGGTCTAGAGCGGTTTCGAGATAATTTGCGGTCAGCCTCGAGCTTTATTGGCGCTGGATGCATTGCCGGTGCCTGGACGGCTGCCGGTTGTTTTTTGTCACTCTTTCGGATTGTGCTTCTGATGTTTGCCCCATACCCCCTCGCGCCCGGGCGCGGCCTTGCCGGCCTGCTCGCGATGTTCACTGCCGCTTCGACTCAGGCTGCCGGTTTTCTTGAAGACAGCAGTGCCAAAGTCGAAGCACGCAATGTCTATTTCAATCGAGATTTTCGTGACGGCCATGTCAGTTCCAGTCAGGGCGCTTCGAAACGCGAAGAATGGGCTCAGGGATTCATTCTCAATGTGCAGTCCGGTTATACCCAGGGTCCTGTAGGCTTTGGCGTCGATGCCCTGGGCATGCTCGGGATCAAGCTCGACTCCAGTCCGGCTGATAGCAACAGCGGCTTGATGCCGTCCAGCGGGCATGACCCGCGGGAGTCGGTGGACCAATATGCCAAGCTCGGCTTGACCGCGAAAATGCGCTATTCGAAGACCGTACTCAAATACGGCTCGATGCTGCCGGACATGCCGCTGCTCAAATACAACGACGGCCGCCTGCTGCCGACGATGTTCCAGGGGGCGATGCTCACGTCCGAGGAAATCAATAACCTCAAGTTCAGTGTTGCCCGTCTGGACAAGTACACCGCGCGCGATTCCACCGATCGCCAGGATATTCGCGTGCACTGCAAGAACAAGCGCTATGCGTGCAATATCACCGCCGATCATTTCGACATGGCTGGCGTCGATTACAAGTTCAATGAACGGCTGAGCGCCCAGTACCAGGTGGCCAAGCTGGAAAACATCTACCGCCAGCACTTCCTCGGTGTGGTAGCCAGCCAGCCGCTGAGCGTCGGCAGCCTGTCGGCCGACCTGCGCCTGATCAAGAGCGATGACATCGGCAATGCCCATGCCGGTGATATCGACCACCGCGCGTTCAGCGGCATGCTCGGCTACAGCCTGGGCGGGCACAAGGTCAGCGCCGGCTGGCAGCGCATGTACGGTGAAAACTCCATGCCGTACCTCGATGGCAGCAATCCGTACCTGGTCAACTACGCCCAGGTCAACGACTTCGCCGCCGCTCAGGAGCGCTCCTGGCAGTTGCGCTACGACTACGACTTCAAGGCCCTCGGCGTGCCGGGCTTGAGCTTCTTCACCCGCTATATCAACGGTGACCATATCAAGGTCCCCGGCAGCCTGGCCGAGGGCAAGGAATGGGAGCGCGACAGCGAGCTCAAGTACCAGGTCCAGAGCGGTACCTTCAAGGACGTCAGCGTACGCCTGCGTAACTCCACCTACCGCAGCAACTACGAGAAGTGGGCGCGGGACATGGACGAAACGCGGGTAATCGTCAGCTACAACTTCTCGATCTGGTAAGCAGCGCATTGCCACTGCCCCTCGGCCGGCCGACAATGGCGGCTGGCCGAGCCATGGAATGAACTGCAATGAAACAGCTGTTGTTGATCGGTATCGGGCCGGGCAATCCGCGTCAGATCACCCTTGAGGCCATCGATGCGCTGAACCGTGCCCAGGTGTTCTTCGTCCTCGACAAAGGCGCGGTCAAGGATGAGCTGCTGCAACTGCGCAAGGACATTCTCGAACGCTATATCCAGCAGCCGGGCTATCGCCTGGTGCAGGTCGAAGATCCGCAGCGTGAGGGTGCAGCCAGCGACTATGTCGGTGCCGTGCATGACTGGCACCACAAGCGCGCCACGCTCTATGCCCGCTTGATCGAAAGCGAACTGGCCGAGGGCGAGTGCGGCGCCTTTCTGCTCTGGGGCGAGCCAACCCTGTATGACAGCACTTTGCGCATCCTCGATCTGGTGCAGGCCGCTGGCGTCGGCATCGAGCTTGAAGTCATTCCCGGTATCAGCAGCGTACAGGCCCTGGCTGCCCGTCACCGGATTCCCTTGAACCGCATTGGCGAGCCACTGACCGTCCTGCCAGGCCGGCGCCTGGCCGAGCAGTCACGGATCGACAACCTGGTGGTGATGCTCGACGGCCAATGCGCGTTCGCTGCGCTCGACGACCCCGAGCTGCTGATTTATTGGGGCGCCTACCTCGGTACCGCCGACGAGATCCTTATCGCCGGGCCGTTGCAGGCAGTGCGCCAACTGATTCTTCAGCAGCGCGAGCAGGCCCGTGCGCGCAAGGGCTGGATCATGGACACGTATCTGCTGCGCCGGCCGCTGTAGCCAGGCGGTTCTTCGCTTCGATCCATTGCGCCATGTACTGCGTGCTCTTGTGCTGGTGGTGACGCAGCATGGCCCCGGTGAAGTTGAACAAGCGGTGCTGGTCCAGGTCGCTCAGCGCGTACTCGATGCGTTCGACCAGCGCGCTGCTGTGCTGGCGCCGGTCATAGCGCGCGGCAAGCAGCTGCAAACCCTGTTGTTGTGCTTGCTGCCAGCGTGCCGGGTCGTTGTACAACTGCACCGCCGCTTCGGCCAGCGCTTCGCCGGTGCTGGCCACCGCGCCTGGCCAGGGCAGGGCGCCGTGCATGGCTTCGGCGCCGATTGGTGTGGTCACGCTGGGGGTGCCGCAGAGCATGGCGTCGGTCAGTTTGCCCTTGATTCCGGCGCCGAAGCGCAGCGGTGCCAGGCAAATACGCGCATTGCTCATCACCTCCAGGGCATCCTCGGCCCAGTTCATGATGTGGAAGCCTTCGGCAGGCTTGTGCAGCGCCGTGGCCTTCGGTGGCGTGTAGGCGCCGTAGATGTGCAACTGCGCCTGGGGCAGGCGGCGGCGGATGATCGGCCACAGCGTATTCTTCATCCACAACACGGCATCCCAGTTCGGGGCGTGGCGGAAGTTGCCGATGCTGAGGAAGTGCGCACGCTCGTCGTAAGGCTTGAACGCTGCACCGGGCACATCGACCATCAGCGGGCACCAGTGCAGCAGGTGCTCGGGCACGCCGAAGCCGTTGATCAGCAGGTCGATCTCGACGTCCGAGATCATCAGGCTCAGGTCGCTGCGGTAGATGGCCGCCAGTTCGCGCAGGGTCAGGTCGGCCGTGGCCATTTGCCGATACAGCTCGGGGCCGGAGGTGGCGAACAGCGCCCGGAAATCGTTGGGGTCCAGCCCTTCGATCAGGCGGCGGCGCAGCAGTTGCTGACGGGCGTCGCGCAGGCTTTGCAGGTCCGAGGTTTCCAGCACACGCAAGGCGTTGGGGCAGTGTTTTTCCACGCGCCAGCCGAATTGCTCTTCCATCATGAAGCGGTCGAACAGCACCACATCCGGGGCCAGTTCACTGACGAACTGGTCGAAACTGCTGTCATTGAGGGTGATGGCCTGCTCGGCAATGCCCAGCTCGGCAAGATCCGCCTTGTGCTCCCCGATCGTCGCCGGGCTGCTGAAGGTTACGCGCCAGCCACGTTGTACGAAACTCTCGAGGATCTGCATCATGTGCCCGCCGGCGGCCGAAGAGCGCGGTTCGGGCCAGACGTAGCCGATGACCAGGACGTTGAGGGCGGGCTTGAACATGAGGGGAAGAGGCCTTGTAAAAAGTGCCTATTCTACAACGTATTACGCAGACAGGATGCTTTGCACCTTGTCGCGCAACTGATCGATGCTGAACGGTTTGCCGATCAGGTGCATACCCTCTGGCACGTCGATGTTGTCCCCAAAGCCACTGGCGAACAGGATCGGCAGCAACGGTCTGGCTTCCCGTGCCTTGACCGCCAGTTGTTTTCCGTCCATGTCCGGCAGGCCGATATCGGTCATCATCAGCGCCAGCGCCTGTTCAGGATCCTCGAGGATCTTCAGGGCGTTCTCAGCGTCCTGGGCCTCGACGACCGAATAGCCCAGCGCTTCCAGCACCTCGACGATCAGCATGCGCACGATAGCGTCATCTTCGACAACCAGAAGGGCGGGGGCAGATGAGGGCATGGCAAAGGTCCTGTACTAATGTCTGTTCATACTCTGTAAGCCAGGTGTGGCCTGAAGTTCCCTGCTGCCTTTGCAGGATAGCGATGTGCACAGCTGCAGGGAACGATTGACGTCTGTTGGCCTCAAATGCTGGCTAAATGCCCTGCCAGCACCGGCAAAGCTGTTTAGACTCAGGGTCAGAAGGCCGCAGGGATCGCCTTCGCAGCGAAAAATAGAACAATTACTCGAAAATCCGCCACACTTCTTTTGTTTGATTCACTTGCTTGGATGTATGTGATGATTCAACCAGCCTCGATAGATCAGCAAAGCTTCCGCAAGTTGCTGAGCCGTAACATCGGCCTGCCTCTGGGCGTCGGCCTGCTCAGCGCTGTAGTGTTCATAGCCATGATCAATTACCTGTTGTCGGCCATTCAGTGGGTGGAACATACCGACCGGGTGATCAACAACGCCAACGAGGCGGTCAAGCTGTCGATCGATATGGAAACCGGCATGCGCGGCTTCCTGATCACCGGTGACGAGCGCTTTCTCGAACCTTACGAGGTGGCCAAGCCACAAGTGCTGTCCGGCCTGATGAGCCTGCAGACGATGGTGACCGACAATCCGCAGCAGGTCGACCGGCTGGAGCGCTTGATGGCGCTGCAGCAAGAGTGGAATACCTTTGCCAGTCAGATGATCAGTCTGCGCCGTCAGGACAGTGACTACCAGGAGCCGATCCGGGCCGGTCGCGGCAAGCGCATCACCGACGAAATCCGCAAGGAATTCGATACCTTCATCGGCATGGAGCAACAGCTGCGGGTCGCCCGTAACGAGCAGGTCAGCACCCTGACGCGGGTGGCGATTTCCGTATACCTGGTGTTCATCATCCTGCTCAGCGCTTTGTTGGCATTCCTCGGGCGCCGCGATCTGTTGGCGTTGTCCTCCAGCTACACCAGTAATTTGCAAGCCCAGCAACGTTCGACCCAGCGCCTGGAACAGCAAGCCTGGTTACGCAGCGGGCAGACGCAACTGGCCGGGCAGGTGCTCGGGCAACTGACGCTGCCGATGCTGGGCAACAATATCCTGCGCTTTTTCGCCACCTACCTGGGCAGTGTGGTGGCGGCGCTTTATGTCCGTGATGACCAGGGTGCTCTGCGGCGGGTGGCAAGCTACGGCTTTTCTGCCGAGCAGGAAGCCCGCGAACAGCTGATCGGCCATCAGCAAGGCCTGCTCGCCCAGGCGGTGAGCCAGGGGCGCCTGCTGCGTCTTGATGACGTGCCTGAGGACTACTTCAAGGTCAACTCCGGCCTGGGTGAAGGCTTGCCGCGCAGTGTGCTGGTGGTGCCGGCCAGCAACGACGGGCAGATCAACGGGGTGGTCGAGCTGGGTTTCCTGCGGCCGCTGACTGATCGCGATATCGAGCTGCTCGAGCTGGTCGCTGACAACCTCGGCACCTCCATTGAAAGTGCCCGCTATCGTCAACGCCTGCAGGATGTGCTGGCCGAAACCCAGCAGCTCAACGAAGAGTTGCAGGTGCAGCAGGAAGAGCTGAAATCCGCCAACGAGGAACTCGAAGAACAGTCGCGGGTGCTCAAGGAGTCCCAGGCCCATCTGGAGACCCAGCAAGCCGAACTGGAACAGACCAACGAGCAACTGGCCGAACGCACCCAGGCCCTGGCCGAGCAGCGCGATGCGCTGAACCGCAAGAACAGCGAATTGAACCAGGCCCAGGCCGAGCTGCAGACGCGCGCCGAGGAGCTGCAGCGCTCCAGCAAGTACAAGTCCGAGTTTCTCGCCAACATGTCTCACGAGCTGCGTACACCGCTGAACAGCTCGCTGATCCTGGCCAAATTGCTGGCGGAGAACGCTCAGGAGAATCTCAGCGAAGAGCAGGTCAAGTTTGCCGAGTCGATCTACTCGGCGGGCAACGACCTGCTCAACCTGATCAACGACATTCTCGACATCGCCAAGGTCGAAGCCGGCAAGCTTGAAGTACGCCCGGAGGCCACCCAGCTGGCGCGTTTGACCGAAGGCCTGCAATCAATGTTCGAACCGCTGGCCAGCGACAAGCAGCTGAGCTTTAGCGTGGTCATCGAACCCGAGGTACCGAGCACGTTGTACACCGACCGCCAGCGCCTGGAGCAGATCCTCAAGAACCTGCTGTCCAATGCCGTGAAATTCACCGAGAAAGGCCAGGTCAGCCTCACTGTCAGCCTGCAGCCGGGCACCGGCATTGTGTTCGCTGTGCGCGACAGCGGTATCGGCATCGCGGCCGATCAGCAACAGCGTATTTTCGAAGCCTTTCACCAGGCCGATGGCACCAGCAATCGGCGTTATGGAGGTACCGGCCTGGGCTTGTCGATCTCCCGCGATCTGGCGCAATTGCTCGGGGGGCAGATCAGTGTCGACAGCAGCCTGGGCAAGGGCAGTGTGTTCAGCCTGATCCTGCCGGAACGCTATGAACCGGTCGACAGCCAAGGGCCGGCACTGATCGTCAATCAGCCCCTGGCCACAGTAGTTGCAGCGGAACCCGAGGCGCCGGTCGACGTTGCCATGCCTGCGCGCAGCACACCGGCGTTTGCCGATGACCGGGCGCTGGCACCGTTCAGCAACCGCTGCATTCTGGTGATCGAGGATGAACCGAATTTCGCCCGCATTCTCTTTGATCTTGCCCATGAGTTGGGTTACAGCTGCCTGGTGGCCCAGGCCGCCGACGAAGGCTTCGAGCTGGCCGCAGAGTTCATTCCCGACGCCATCCTGCTCGACATGCGCCTGCCGGATCACTCCGGCCTGACCGTGCTGCAAAGGCTCAAGGAGCAGGCCGGCACCCGCCACATTCCGGTGCATATCATTTCTGTCGAAGACCGGGTGGAGGCGGCCATGCACATGGGCGCCGTCGGCTATGCGGTGAAACCCACCAGCCGTGAAGAACTCAAGGCCGTGTTTGCGCGCCTGGAAGCCAAGCTGACCCAGAAGCTCAAGCACATTCTGCTGGTCGAAGACGATGATCTGCAGCGTGAGAGCATTGCCCGGCTGATTGGCGACGATGACATCGAGATCACCGCTGTCGGCCTGGCCCAGGAAGCCCTGGACCTGCTGCGCGAGAACGTCTACGACTGCATGATCATCGACCTGAAACTGCCGGACATGCTCGGCAACGAGCTGCTCAAGCGCATGTCGTCCGAGGATATCCGCGCTTTCCCGCCGGTGATCATCTATACCGGGCGCAACCTGACCCGCGATGAAGAGGCCGACCTGCTCAAGTACTCGCGCTCGATCATTATCAAAGGGGCGCGCTCGCCGGAGCGTCTGCTGGATGAGGTGACACTGTTTCTGCACAAAGTCGAGTCGACGCTGTCTCATGAACGTCAGCGCATGCTCAAGACCGCACGCAGTCGCGACAAGGTCTTCGAGGGGCGCAAACTGCTCTTGGTCGACGACGATGTACGGAACATTTTCGCCCTGACCAGCGCGCTTGAGCACAAAGGCGCGATCGTCGAAATCGCCCGCAATGGCCGCGAGGCCATCGAACGGCTGGAACAGAACGTCGATATCGACCTGGTGCTGATGGACGTGATGATGCCGGAGATGGATGGCTACGAAGCCACCCGGCTGATCCGCCAGCAACCGCGCTGGCGCAAACTGCCGATCATCGCGGTGACGGCCAAGGCCATGAAGGATGACCAGCAGCGTTGTCTGCAGGCCGGCGCCAATGATTACCTGGCCAAGCCCATTGACCTTGACCGTCTGTTCTCGCTGATCCGTGTCTGGCTGCCGCAACTGGAGCGAATTTGACCATCGAGCGTAATACCGACATCGAAATACGGCTGTTGATCGAGGCGATCTACCTCAAGTACAGCTATGACTTTCGGGACTACTCCGGTGCTTCGATCAAGCGCCGGATCCTGCATGCCGTGCGCCAGTTCGAGTGCAACACGGTCTCGGCGCTGCAGGAGCGGGTACTGCACGATCCAGGCATGTTCATGCAGTTGCTGCAGTTCCTGACCATCCCGGTCAGCGAGATGTTTCGCGACCCGGAGCACTTTCTGGCGTTGCGCCGGGAGGTGGTGCCGCTGCTGCGTACCTGGCCGTCGCTGAAGGTCTGGGTTGCCGGCTGCAGCACCGGCGAGGAGGTTTACTCGCTGGCTATCCTGCTGCGCGAAGAGGGCTTGCTGGAACGCACCATCATCTATGCCACCGACATCAACCCCAGTTCCCTGGACAAGGCCAAACAGGGCATCTACTCGATGCAGAACATGCGCGGCTACGCCGAGAACTACCGCAAAGCCGGTGGCCAGCGCGACTTCAGCGAGTACTACACCTGCGCCTACGGCAACGCCATTGTCGACAGCAGCCTGCGCGACAACGTGACCTTCGCCGACCACAGCCTGGCCACCGACAGCGTGTTTTCCGAAACCCAGCTGATCTCCTGCCGCAATGTGCTGATCTACTTCAACAAGACCTTGCAGGATCGTGCGTTCGGGTTGTTTCACGAATCGCTTTGTCACCGTGGCTTTCTGGTCCTGGGCAGCAAGGAGACCCTGGATTTTTCCGCCTATACCGGACAGTTCCAGGCCCTGGTCAAGCCAGAACGGATCTACCGTAAATCATGAACGGCATTCAGGCGATCACCCTGGGCGCCTCGGCCGGTGGCGTCAGTGCCTTGCTCAACCTGTTTCATGCCTTGCCGCCGGATTTCCGGATTCCGCTGGTGTGTGTGCTGCACTTGCCGGATGACCGTCACAGCCAGCTGGCCGAAGTGTTCAGCCGCAGACTGGGGCGCCCGGTGACGGAGGCACGGGACAAGCAGGAGGTGGCCCCCGGGATGATCTATTTCGCCGGGCCCGGTTATCACCTGTCGGTGGAGCGCGACCGCAGCTTCTCCTTGAGCCAGGAGGAGCGGGTGTATTTCTCCCGGCCTTCAATCGACATCCTGTTCGCATCCGCCGCCGATGCCTATGGTCCGGCGTTGCTCGGTGTGCTGTTGACCGGGGCCAACGAAGACGGTGCCCATGGCCTGGCGCAGATCAAGCAGTCAGGCGGCTACACCATCGTTCAGGACCCGCGCGAGGCGCAGGTCGCCACCATGCCGAAAGCGGCGCTGGCCCTGCACCACCCAGACTACATACTGCCGTTGCACGGCATCGGGCAATTGCTCGCCAAGCTGGAATTCACTGAATGCTAAGCCACATCCAAGCCAAACTTCTGATCGTCGACGACCTGCCGGAAAACCTGCTGGCACTGCAGGCGCTGGTCAAGGGCAGCGACCGTGAGGTGTATCAGGCACAATCCGCCGACCAGGCGCTGTCGCTGTTGCTTGAACATGAGTTCGCCCTGGCCATTCTCGATGTGCAGATGCCGGGCATGAACGGTTTCGAGCTGGCCGAGCTGATGCGCGGCACGGAGAAGACCAAGAACATCCCGATCGTCTTTGTCAGTGCTGCCGGGCGTGAAATGAACTATGCCTTCAAAGGCTATGAAAGTGGTGCGGTGGACTTCCTGCACAAGCCGCTGGACAACCAGGCGGTGAAAAGCAAAGTGGCGGTGTTTGTCGATCTGTTCCGCCAGCGCAAGGCCCTCGATCAGCAACTGCAGGCGCTGGAGCGCAGCCGTGAAGAGCAGGAGCAGTTGCTGACCCAGCTGCAGGTTACCCGTCGTGAGCTGGAACACGCGGTGCGCATGCGCGACGATTTCATGTCGATTGTCTCCCATGAGGTGCGCACGCCGCTCAACGGCCTGATCCTGGAAACCCAGCTGCGCAAGTTGCATCTGGCCCAGGACAACGCTGATGCCTTCACCCTGGACAAGATGCGCGCGATGGTCGAGCGCGATGAACGTCAGATCAACAGCCTGATCCGTCTGATCGAAGACATGCTCGATGTGTCGCGGATCCGTACCGGCAAGCTGTCGATCCGTCCCAGTCAGTTCGACCTGACGCAGCTGGTCGCTGGGCTGGTCGAGAACTTCGCCGCCCAGGCTGCGGCGGCGGGCTCGCTGATCGAGTTCAAGGCCGAGGCGCCATTGATGGGGGTATGGGATGAGTTTCGTATTGAACAGGTGGTGGCCAATCTGTTGACCAATGCGCTGCGTTACGGGGCCAGGCATCCGGTCCGGGTGCGTGCCTTTGAGCAACAGGGGTTGGCGTGTATCGAGGTTGGCGATCAGGGCATTGGTATCAGTGCGCAGAATCAGCAGCGCATTTTTCAGCAGTTTGAGCGGGTGGCGTCGAATCCGGGGAATGCAGGGCTGGGGCTGGGGTTATACATCTCGGAACAGATTGTCCTGGCCCACGGCGGCAGCATTGATGTAGAGAGTATCGAGGGGCAGGGGGCGACGTTTACGGTACGTCTGCCACTGTAACGGGGTGCGGTTGTCCAGGGTGGGAGCGGGCTTGCCCCGCGATTGCGGGCTGCCAGTCACATCCGATCGCGGGGCAAGCCCGCTCCCACCGGGGATCTGGTTTCGATCACACCATGGTATTAAGGCTTTCGCCGCGCAAGGTCCGTTCGATCCCGCCCATCAACATGCTTTCCATCAGCGCCAGGCCTTGGGCCTGAGGCAGCTGCGATGCCTGCAGCCAGCTGGGCAGGCTGTTGAGCAGGTTGGCAATCACATGGGCAGTAGCGGCCAGGGCCTGGCCGCGCAAGGTCGACTTGGGCACGATCAGACGCAGCAGCGACGCTTCGTACTGTTGGCGCAATTGACCGATACGCGCCTGCTGGTCCGGGGTCAGGCAGCAGAGATCGCGTTTGGCCAGACGGAACTGCAACGGACGCTCGGCATGCAGCGCCCAGTGTGCGGCAATCACTTCAGTCAGGGTTTGCTGGTGAACGCGGCGGCCCTGGTTGAGGGCGGCAAGCAGTTCTTCGTAGACCTCTTCGATCAGGTCGTACAACAGGTCCTGCTTGCTGGGGAAGTGGTGATACAACGCCCCGGCCGTCAAACCCAGATGGCTGGCCAGTTCGCGCATGCTGACCTGGCCAAAGCCCTTTTCGGCAAACAGCGCCAGGGCCCTGTCACGCCGCTCTTCAAAGCTCGCACAACGCAAAGCGGCGTCCATCGGTTCGCTCCTCAGTAGGTGAAGAAACCGCGACCGCTCTTGCGACCCAGGTAGCCGGCGGCAACCATTTCCTTGAGCAGGGGGGCAGGGCGGTATTTGCTGTCGTTATAGCCTTCGTGGAAGGCCTCCATGATGGCCAGCAGGGTGTCCAGGCCGATCAGGTCGGCCAGGGCCAGCGGGCCGATCGGCTGGTTGCAGCCAAGGCGCATGCCGGTGTCGATGTCCTCGGCACTGGCCAGGCCTTCCTGAAACACGAAGATCGCTTCGTTGATCATCGGTACCAGGATGCGATTGACCACAAAGCCTGGACGGTTACCGGCGCTGATCGGCGTTTTGCCAACCTGCTCGGTCAGGGCCAGGGCCTTGGCGTAGGTGGCATCGCTGGTTTGCAGGCCGCGAATGATCTCGACCAGGGCCATCATCGGTACCGGGTTGAAGAAGTGCACGCCAATAAAGCGCTCAGGCTGGCTGACCGCCGCACCCAATTGTGTGATCGACAACGACGAGGTGTTGGTGGCGATCACGCAGTCGCTGCTGACACTGGCAGCGATCTGCTGGAGGATGCGTAGTTTGAGCTCGAGGTTTTCAGTAGCAGCCTCGATCACCAGCTGCGCCTGTTGCAGCTGGGCGTAGTCGGTGCTGGTGCGGATGCGCGCTACTGCGGCTTCAGCAGCTTCGGCGGTCAGGGTCTGTTTGCTGACCTGACGCTCCAGGTTCTTGCGCAAGGTGGCCAGGCCGCGCTCCAGCGCGGCGTCGGACACATCGATCAGGGTGACCTGGTAACCGGCCACTGCACACACCTGGGCAATGCCGTTGCCCATGGTGCCTGCGCCGATTACTGCAATGTTTTGAATACTCACCTTGAAAACTCCTGGGTTCAGACGCGCTCGAAGACCACGGCGATGCCTTGGCCGCCGCCGATGCACATGGTCGCCAGTGCGTAGCGGCCTTCAATACGCTGCAGCTCGTGGATGGCCTTGGTGGCGATGATTGCGCCGGTAGCACCGACCGGGTGGCCGAGGGAAATACCCGAACCGTTGGGGTTGACCTTCTCCGGATCAAAGCCCAGTTCAGCGGCGACAGCACAGGCCTGGGCGGCGAAGGCTTCGTTGGACTCGATGACGTCCAGGTCGGCGACAGTCAGGCCAGCCTTTTCCAGGGCCTTGCGGGTGGCCGGGACCGGGCCCAGACCCATCAGCTCAGGCTCGACGCCAGCATGGGCGTAGGCCACCAGGCGTGCCAACGGCTTGAGGCCATGGCGTTTGACGAAGTCACCGGTGGCCAGCACCAGAGCGCCAGCGCCGTCGTTCAGGCCGCTGGCATTGCCGGCGGTGACGGTGCCGTCTTTCTTGAAGGCGGGCTTCATGCCGGCCAGTTGTTCGGTGGTGACTGCGCCACGCACGTGCTCGTCGATTTCAAAGCGCACGGTGCCTTTGCGGCTAGGGATATCGATCGGCACGATCTGGCTGTTGAAACGGCCTTCGGCAATCGCGCGGGCGGCGCGCTGCTGGCTGACCAGGGCCAGTTCGTCCTGCATCTGACGGGTGATGCCATTGCGCTCGGCAACGTTTTCGGCGGTGATGCCCATGTGGAAACCGGCGAACGGGTCGTGAAGGGCGCCGAGCATGTAGTCCACGCCTTGCAGATCACCCATGCGCGCACCCCAGCGGGCTTGCGGCAGCAGGTAAGGACCACGGCTCATGGATTCGGCACCGGCGGCAACGACCGCTTCGGCGTCGCCCAGCAACAGGCTCTGGGCGGCGGAAACAATGGCCTGCAGGCCCGAGCCGCAGAGGCGGTTGACGTTGAAGGCGGGGGTTTCCTTGGGGATACCGGCATTCATGGCGGCCACACGCGACAAGTAGGCATCGCGGGCTTCGGTTGGGATCACGTTACCCATGACCATATGGCCGATCTGCTCAGGCGCCACACCGGCGCGCTCGATGGCGGCGCGGGTCACTGCCGTGGCCAGGTCAGCCAGAGGCAGGTCCTTGAGGGTGCCGCCAAAGGTGCCAATGGCCGAACGGACGGCGCTGATTACGTAGATTTCCGGGGTGCTCATGATCGACTCCAGTGTGCGAAAGCATGGCGGGGCGGGGGCAGGCTCTGAGAGAATGCACGCCAAGCCAGTTCAGGTTGTCATCGAGTCTAGGCAAAGCCTTTCGCCGGGCCTATGCCATAACTGTTCACTGAATCTGGTATTTTTTGCCATACCTTGCGGAATCCGCCATGCGGGAAAACGATACAGTCGCGGTTTACTTCGTCCATAGCATGTTGCACGCCCTACGCGACCAGCCGCAGCGGGCGCAGGCTTTGTTGCGCGAGGCCGGTATCGATCCGGCAGTGCTCGGGACCGTGGGGGCCCGAGTGCCGGCCACCGCCTTTACCCGGCTCTGGTTGATCCTGATCCAGGACCTGGACGACGAATTCTTCAATCTCGACAGTCATGGCATGCCGACCGGCAGTTTTGCCCTGATCTGCCGTGGTCTGATTCAGGAACCGACCCTGGAAAAAGCCCTGCGCCAGTGCCTGAGCTATTTCGGTCTGTTCTTGCGTGACATTCATGCCAGCTTGTCGATCAAGGGCGCGCGGGCGGTGATCAGCGTGCAGTCACGAATCGAAGATCCAGTGACCCGGGTGTATGCCGATGAGACTTTTCTGGCCTTGGTGATCAGCCTGTTGTGCTGGCTGGGCGGGCAACGCCTGGTCATCGATCGCACCGCGCTGACGGATATGCGCCCGGCGCAGGACGATGATCCGCTGCTCTGGGGCCCCAATCTGCAGTTGGGGGCGGGCGTGAGCGAGATTGAATTTGCCGCTGATTATCTGCGTTTGCCGGTGATCCAGGACCTGGCCGGGCTCAAGACGTTTCTGCGCAGTGCCCCGCAATGGCTGGTGATTCGATACCGCAACCACAGCGGCCAGGTGGCCCAGGTCTATCGCTACCTGCGTGAGCGTGATCAGGGCCAATGGCCAACGCTGGTGGCCATGGCCAAGCGCCAGGGCCTGAGTGCCAGCAGTTTCCGCCGGCAGCTGGAACGTGAAGGCCGCTCGTTCCAGCAAATCAAGGATGAAGTTCGCCGTGCCACGGCCTTCGAATGCCTGCGCGAAACCGACATGAGCATTGCCGAGATCGCTGAACGCACCGGGTTCCAGGAACCCAGCGCGTTCCACCGCGCGTTCAAGAAGTGGACCGGCGAAAGTCCGGGTGGCTATCGGTTACGCATGGCTACCCGGCGTTAGCAGGTCGTCCAGCAATGCGCGCAGATGATCCTGTCCAGCCTGGTTCAGGGCGAATACCGGCCGCCGAGGCTCGCCTACCGGCAAGCCGCGCATGGCCAGGCCGGCTTTGACCGTAGCAGGCAGGCCTGCCTTGAGGATGAAGTCAAGCAGCGGCAACTGACGGTAGAACACCGACTTGGCGGTTTTCAGGTCGTTGCAGACGATGGCCTTGTACAGGGCCTGGTTGAGTTCGGGAATCAGGTTCGCCGCCGCGGTGCACCAGCCGCTGGCACCGGCGATGAACGCTTCCAGGGCCAGTGGGTTGCAACCGTTGTAGAACGGCACCTTGCCTTCACCGAGCAGTTGCAGCTTGTGCATGCGTTGAATGTCGCCGGTGCTCTCCTTGACCATGGTGACGTTTTCAACCTCGCGCACGATGCGCAGGATCAGTTCCACCGACATGTCGGTGCCGCTGGTGGCGGGGTTGTTGTAGAGCATGATCGGCACGTCGATGCTGGCGCCGATAGCACGGTAGTGCTCGAAGATTTCTGCTTCGCTGAGTTTCCAGTACGCCGTTGGCAAGACCATCACCGCATCGGCGCCATGGGCCTGGGCAAAGCGGGCACGGCGGATGGCGCCGGCAGTGGTCAGGTCCGAGACACTGACGATGGTCGGCACTCTGCCTGCGATGTGGGCGAGGCTGAACTCGGTGGCCTGGTCCCATTCCCGATCACTCAGGTAGGCGCCTTCACCGGTGCTGCCCAGCGGGGCGATGGCATGCACGCCACCGGCGATCAGGCGGTCGATGGACTGGCCCAGAGCCGGCAGATCAAGGTGCTGGCCGTCGCTGCTGAACGGGGTGATGGTGTAGCCGATGATGCCGTGGAATTTCGTGGTCATGAAACGTACTCCGCAAGTAAGGCAAAAGGGCGAACAATCAGTTCAGGCAGTCGGCATGCACCCGCAGGCACTGCCGCGCATAGTAGTTGAAGGCGGCGCTGTGGCGTTTTGGCCGGGAGATCCAGTCGTGGGCTTCGCGGCCCAGCGCCGGCTCGATCGGTTTCACTTCGCCTGCGGCCATCGCCAGCAACTGCAGCTTGGCCGCACGCTCGATCAACTGGGCGATGACGCAGGCTTCCTCGATGCTGGCGCCGGTGGACAACTGGCCATGGTGCGAGAGCAGGATGGCGCGTTTGTCGCCTAGGGCTGCGCTGATGATTTCACCTTCTTCGTTGCCGACCGGCACCCCGGGCCAGGCTTCAAGAAAGGCGCAGTCTTCATACAGCGGGCACAGGTCCATGTGCGAAACCTGCAGCGGCACTTCCAGCATCGACAGCGCGGCGACATGGGTAGGGTGGGTGTGGATGATGCAGTTCACATCCGGGCGTGCCCGGTACACCCAGCTGTGGAAGCGGTTGGCCGGGTTGGGCATGCCCTGGCCTTCGAGTACTTCGAGGTCTTCATTGACCAGCAACAGGTTGCTGGCGGTGATTTCGTCGAAGCCCAGCCCCAGTTGTTGGGTGTAGAAGGTGCCCGGTTGTGGCCCGCGGGTACTGATTTGCCCGGCCAGGCCCGAGTCGTGGCCGTTGTCGAAGAGAATTCGACAGGTCAGGGCCAGCTTTTCCCGTGCAGTCCACGTATTATCGGCAAGCGAGCCTTGCATCTGTGTAAGGGCCTGCTTGATCAGTTGGTCCTTGGGCAATGCCAGAGTCTTGGCCATGGGGATATCCTCGATGGTGTAGAGAAATGTCAGGCTGGCCCGCCCCGGTTACTTGGAAGGTGAAGGGGCGGTTAAGCAAATGACACAAAAAAGGATAAATGACACAATGTGTCATTAGCAAGAAAAAGCTTGCCCGTGGCACTGGGAAAATTGCACCACATGTCTATCCGATTGAAATTGCTGAGAAAAAAACTGGGGATTACCTTGGAGGTGCTGGCCGAGAAGTCCGGCATGACCAAGAGTTATCTTTCCAAGGTCGAGCGTGGCCTGAACACGCCGTCGATTGCCGCTGCGCTGAAGCTGGCGCGGGCGCTGAGTGTCAATGTCGAAGAGCTGTTTGCCGAAGATGCGCCCGGCCAGGCCCGCTTTAGCCTGGTACGCAGCGCTGAGCGCCAGGCACTTTCCGGGAGCGCTCAGGGCCCGGGTTATGCGGTGTTGGCCAACCATATCGGCAGCCGCAGCTTGCTGCCGTTCATCATCAGCCCGCCCGCTGACTTCAGCGACTCGACCTTCAAGGAGCACCTGGGCGAGGAGTTTCTGTTTGTTCACGAAGGCCAGGTGGAAGTGGATTTCATGAGTGAGCGGGTCATCCTTGAACGCGGTGATGCGCTGTACTTCAACGCCCAGACGCCGCATCGTCTGCGCTCGCTGGGCGAGGTGCAGGCGCAGTTGCTGGTGGTGGTACATGACGCCGAGGACTGAAGCCGATGGACAGCCACTCTCGTTTCTGGCGTGACCCGGCGCTGCCGTTCATCGAGGCGCGCAGCGTCGAGGATGGGCGCAAAGTCTGCTATTCGGCACATTCCCACGAGAGCTTCAGCATCGGGGCGATCACCGCGGGTCGCAGCACCTACGTGAGTGGTGTCAGCCAGCAACAAATCATCGCCGGCACCGTTGTGCTGATGAACCCCGGTGCTGTGCATGCCTGCAACCCGATCGATGGGGAGCCCTGGTCTTACCTGATGCTGTATGTGGACCTGCCCTGGTTGCAGGCGTTGGGGTTCCAGCCGTTTTCGGCAATCAGCAGCCGTTCGCCATCCCTTTACCAGGATCTGTGCCGATTGCATGCGGTGTTGCTCGATGATCAGTTCAGCATCGCCAGCAAGCACGCCGCGTTATGTATTTTTTTCAGTGAACTGATCCAGCGATTGCCCTCCCGCGTTCCTGGGGTGGGGCGGGTCAATCCGGGCTTGCTGACAGCTGCCGCCTTCATCCGTGAGCACTGCACCCAGCCGCTGCGCCTGCAGGACATTGGCGCCGCAGCCGGGCTGTCCACTTCGTACCTGATCCGTGCATTCAAGCAGCAGTTCGGTCTGACGCCTCACGGCTACTTGCTGGATCAACGCGTGCAATATGCCCGGGCCCGGTTGCGTCGTGGCGCACTGATCGCCGAAGTGGCACTGGAGGCCGGGTTTGCCGACCAGGCCCATCTGCAACGGGCGTTCAAGCGTCACCTGGCGGCGACACCGGGGCACTATCGATCAGGCCAGTAACAGGTACAGGGCACTGGCCACCAGCAGCGCCGCCAGCACGCGGTTGAACACACGCACGCGGTGCGGGTTGCCCAGGTACTGGCTGATGACACTTCCCGCCCAGGCCCAGCTGGCGATGGACAGGTAGCAGATGACAAAGTAGATCCCGGTGAACTGCCAGAGCAGGGCGGTTTCGCCTTCGCCGACATAAGCGCCGACCCCGGCCACGCAGGCCAGCCAGGCCTTGGGGTTGAGCCATTGCAGGATTGCCCCGGCGAGCATCGAGGGTGCTGCCGGGGCGCTGCGGTTGGCCAGTTCACCGCGGTCGCTGGCCAGTTTCCAGGCCATGTACAGCAAAAAAGCCACGCCGCCGGCATGCAGAACCTCGGTCATGGCTGGCCAGTAACGCAGCAATTCGTGCAGCCCCAGGCCGATCAGCAACAGCAGCAGGCTGAAGCCCAGGGTGGCACCGGTGACATGCCTGAGGCTGGCACGCAAGCCATAACGGGCACCGCTGCCCAGGGCGACGATGTTGACCGGACCGGGGGAGATGGAGGCGGCCAGCGCAAAGGCGGCCATGGACAGGGTCAGACTCATTGGTGTTCATCCTGTAAGAAAGGTGAACTCAGTCTGCTGGCCTGGCTCGAGCAGGTATTGAAGGAAATTACCCTGTGGCAACTGATACAGAATTTGAAATAGTTTTGCGCTGTAAGAAATCCCTGCTGCAATTGTAGGATCTCATCCCCAATTGATATTAGGTTGTTATGACTTCGTTCTCGGAGCCCCCCAGTACCTGGCCGTCCTGGCCATTCTCCCGTCCCTGTGACGTTTCCCCGCTGTTCGCCCAGATGAGTACCCGCCCATGGAATGGCTAGCCGACCCCACGGCCTGGCTGGGCCTTGCCACGCTGATTGTTCTGGAACTGGTGCTGGGTATCGACAACCTGGTGTTCATCGCCATCCTTGCTGACAAGCTGCCACCGCATCAGCGCGACCGTGCGCGGGTGATCGGTTTGTCCCTGGCGTTGATCATGCGCCTGGGCCTGCTGGCCAGTATTTCCTGGATGGTGACCCTGACCGAGCCGTTGTTCGAGGTGCTCGGCAAGAGTTTCTCCGGCCGTGACCTGATCATGCTCTTCGGTGGTGTGTTCCTGCTGTTCAAGGCCACCATGGAACTGCACGAACGCCTGGAGGGCCATGTCGCGCAGTCCGGTGGCAGCACCCGTCATGCCGCGTTCTTGCCTATCGTCGCGCAGATCGTGGTGCTCGACGCGGTGTTCTCGCTGGACGCGGTGATCACTGCCGTGGGCATGGTCGAGCAGTTGTCGGTGATGATGATCGCGGTGATTTTCTCGATCGGTATCATGATCGTCGCCAGCAAGCCGTTGACACGTTTCGTCAACAGCCACCCGACGGTGATCATGCTGTGCCTGGGCTTCTTGATGATGATCGGCTTCGTCCTGACTGCGGAAGGGCTGGGCTTCCATATTCCCAAGGGCTATCTGTACACGGCTATCGGTTTCGCCATTGTGGTCGAGCTGTTCAACCAGGTGGCCCGTGCCCGACGCAAGCGTAGCCTGCAGCAACACCGGCCGTTGCGTGAACGCACGGCCCATGCAGTGCTACGCCTGTTGGGCGGGCGGCGTATCGAGGCAGACGAGGTCGGTGAGGAAATTGCCGACCTGGTCGAGGGTGGCGAGGAGCAGGTGCTGTTCGATCGGCGCGAGCGGGTGATGATCAGCGGTGTGCTGAACCTTGCCGAGCGTCCGATCAAGACGCTGATGACTGTGCGGGCCCAGGTCGATGCCATCGACCTGGCGCAAACTCCGCAAGCCATTCGTACGGCGTTGATGCATTCGTCCTACTCGCGCTTGCCACTGATCCGCAACGGTCGTATCGAAGAACCACTGGGCTTCGTGCACAAGAAGGAGTTGCTCAAGGAGCTGCTGGCCGGTAACGAGCCGGACCTGGAAAGCCTGGTCCGCGCGCCGCTGAACCTGCTGGAGAGCTTCAGCATCCTCAACGCCCTGGAACAGATGCGCAACCAGTCGACGCACATCGCTTTTGTGGTCAACGAGTTCGGTGACTTCACCGGCATCCTGACCATGACCGACATCCTCGAATCCATCGCCGGTGAATTGCCTGATGCCAGCGAGGTCGAGGGGCCGGGGATCGTCGAGGACGAGCAGGGCTTTGTCGTCAGCGGTGCCTTGAACCTGAGCCAGATCCAGGCGCGCACCGGCTTTGCCGCCAAACCGACCGAGGATTACCAGACCCTCGCCGGTCTGGTCATGAGCCTGCTTGATCGCTTGCCGGTTGTCGGCGACTGCCTGCAGTGGAATGGCTGGCAGATGACTGTGGTTGCGGTGGAGGAACGTCGGGTCCGCGAGGTACGCCTCAGGCCGAGCGCCGCTGATGGCGTAGCAGGTGCTTGACGCCTTCAAGGATCAGCACCACGACTGCCAGCCAGATCGGCAGGTAGGTCAGCCACTGGTCGGGACCGATGGTCTCGCCCAGTAGCAGGGCCACGGCCACCAGCAGTACTGGTTCGACATAACTGAGCAGGCCGAACAGGCTGAACGCCAGCAGGCGGCTTGCCAGTACGTAGCAGATCAGCGCCAGCGCGCTGATCACCCCCAGCAACGGAATCAGGCCGTACAGGGCCGGGTGTTCGACCAGGTCCTGGGCGCTCAACGGGCCCTGGATGACAAAGTACAGCGCCGTTGGTAGCAGCAGACACATGTCGGCCCACAGGCCACCGAGGTGGTCGGTGCGGCATTTGCGTCGCAGGATGAAGTACAGCGGATAGCCGATGGCGACCAGCAGGGTTTCCCAGGCGAAACTGCCGTGCTGGTACAGCTCGTGGGCAACGCCGGTTGCGGCACAGGCCACCGCCAGCTTCTGCAGGCGCGACAGGCGTTCACCGTAGACCACGCGCCCGGTCAGGACCATGGTCAGCGGCAGCAGAAAATACCCCAGCGACACCTCCAGGCTGCGCCCGTGCAATGGCGCCCAGAGGAACAGCCAGAGCTGCACACCCATCAGCGATGAGGTGCCGATCAACCCCAGCAGCAGTATCGGCTTTTGCCGGATCCGTTTGAGCAGGCCGGTAATCAGCGGCCAGTCCTTGCTCAGCAGCATGAACAGGGTCAGGCAGGGCAGGGTCAGCAGGGTACGCCAGCCAAAGACTTCCTCACCGTCAAGCGGTGTTAACAGCGAGGTGTAGAAATACATCACGGCGAACAAGCACGACGCCATGACTGATGAAACGATGCCTTTGGACACGAGGGCCTCTGTAGCAGGAAAAAGAAGGGCGCTCAGCCACCCTGGATCAGCACCTGGTTGTCAGTGGTTGACGCCAGGCCTTGTGCCTCCAGGGCCTGAATGAATGCCTCGGCCGACATTGGCCGGGCAAACAGGTAGCCTTGCTGGAAATCGACGTTGTGCCGGGCCAGGTAGTCACGTTGTGCCTCGGTTTCCACCCCTTCGGCAACGATACCCAGGCCCAGCTTGCTCGAAAGCTCGATGATACTGTCGAGGATATGCAACGACAGCGCATCACCGCCAATCATCGACACGAAGCTCTGGTCGATCTTCAGATAGTCGACCTGGAACTGCCGCAAGTAAGCCAGGCTCGATTGTCCGGTACCGAAGTCGTCCACGGCAATCATCACCCCCAGGTCGTGGAGCCCGGCAAACAACGCATGGGTGACCTCGCTCGGGGAAATGAGTTTGCGCTCGGTCAATTCCAGGGTCAGGCGCACGCGGCCCTTGGGAAAGGCTGCGAGGAACGCATGGCAGTCATCGAGCAGGGCCAGATCCTGGCAATGATCGGCGGTGATGTTGATACCAATGTGAAAGCCATCCTCCATGCGCTCGGCATGCGGGGCCAATACCTCGACGGTACGGGCCATCAGCTGGCGGGTCATGGGCACGATCTGGCCGCTGTGTTCGGCATAGGGAATGAACAGGTCAGGACGGACCAGACCTTCACGTGGATGCTGCCAGCGCATCAGCACCTCGACACCGGCCCAGCGGTAGTCGCCATGGCGTACCACGGGCTGGAAGTAGGGGATGAACTCGTTGGCCTCGATGGCCCGCTGCAGTTCCACCCGTGGCGAGCTGGCCCGGCGCAGTTGCCAGTAGCAGGTAACGGCCGCCATGGCGCCGAGCATCACCAGCAGACCGAACAGGGCCGGATACTCGCTGCGCATTTGTTCGCCAACCTTGCCCTGGGTGTAACCGCTGTGAATAGAGAAGGGATAGTGCGTCGAAACATACTCACTGGCGGCCACCTCAGATGTTGGGGCAAGGCCTTTGTGGACCTGACCACTGCGGTCTATCCAGTTTTGTCCGACTTGCAGGATCAATTGATTGTCGGTGCCGAGCAGGTAGAGGGCCCCGATCAGATGATCGCCATCGACTGTGGTGATAGCGCCCCGTTCGCCTTCAGACACCCGGTAAACCAGCAATGGATGCCCGGGGGTTACCGAATTGCCATCCATCAGCCACAGTTTGCCTTGAACGTAGTCATCGACGTTGACCGGCTCGCTGTAAGGCCCGAACAGTGAGTTGCAATACAGTTCGCCGCGGTATTCGAGGTTGGTGGAGCGAACAAAGGCGCGCCGCGTGACTTGATCACGCAGGGCCAGTTTTTCTTCAACGCACGGATGACCGGCCAGCGGCAGCAGTTCACTGGCGGCGCGAGAGGCACTGTCGAGGATCCGTTCAATCTGGCCACCTACCCGTTGTGCACTGGCCTCGCTGCGGTTCTGCAGCTCCCGGCCGGCTTGCCAGTACATGATCAGCAGGCCGCACACCATGGGCAAGGCACCGACCAGCCAGGGCAAGAGTGTGCGCCAAAGGCGTAAAGGACGGTGTTTTACCGAAAAGGGCATAGGGACTAACCTGAAAAATACAGAACTGTGCAGAGGATAGCCGTACGTCGGAATTGTGTCTGAACTTAAAGTGCGACAAATTGGATTACGCACTGTAGAATCATCTTACGCATACAATAATAAGGTTCCTCGCCACTCGAGGAATCAACCCGCCGAGAATGGGTCCATATGAAGTGTCATGGGTTCAAGCTGATCTATGGTGACTACCTCGCACGCAGTGTGAGGGGCATCTCCTGCGCGCCGCCATCTTCGCTCGACATCGATAGCAAGTAATCACCGTTTTTAGCGCTTTGATGATGAGGTAATGAGCATGGCCGACATTTTTGAAAACCCGATGGGCCTGATGGGCTTCGAATTCATCGAGTTCGCTTCGCCGACCCCTGGCGTCCTGGAGCCGATCTTTCAGATCATGGGCTTCACCAAGGTGGCGACCCACCGTTCCAAGGATGTGCACCTGTACCGTCAGGGCGACATCAACCTGATCCTCAACAACGAACCGAAAAGCATCGCCTCGTACTTCGCGGCCGAGCACGGTCCGTCGGTGTGCGGCATGGCTTTTCGCGTGCGCAACGCCCATGAGGCCTACGCCCGCGCCCTGGAGCTGGGGGCTCAGCCGGTAGAAATCGAAACCGGTCCGATGGAGCTGCGCCTGCCGGCGATCAAAGGCATCGGCGGTGCGCCGCTGTACCTGATCGACCGTTTCGAAGAAGGCAGCTCGATCTACGACATCGACTTCAATTTCATTGAAGGTGTCGACCGTCACCCGGTCGGTGCCGGCCTGAAGATCATCGATCACCTGACCCATAACGTTTACCGTGGACGCATGGCCTATTGGGCGGCGTTTTACGAGAAACTGTTCAACTTCCGCGAAATCCGTTACTTCGACATCAAAGGCGAGTACACCGGCCTGACCTCCAAGGCCATGACCGCGCCCGATGGCATGATCCGTATCCCGTTGAACGAAGAGTCGTCCAAGGGCGCCGGGCAGATCGAAGAGTTCCTGATGCAGTTCAACGGCGAAGGCATTCAGCATGTGGCCTTCCTCACCGATGACCTGCTCAAGAGCTGGGATGCGCTGAAGAAACTGGGCATGCGTTTCATGACTGCGCCGCCGCAAACCTACTACGAAATGCTCGAAGGTCGTCTGCCAGGTCACGGCGAGCCAGTCGACGAACTGCAGGCCCGCGGCATCCTGCTCGACGGCTCTTCGCAGCCAGACGACAAGCGTCTGCTGTTGCAGATCTTCTCGGAAACCCTGATGGGGCCGGTGTTCTTCGAGTTCATCCAGCGCAAGGGCGATGACGGCTTTGGTGAAGGTAACTTCAAGGCACTGTTCGAATCCATCGAGCGCGATCAGGTACGCCGCGGTGTGCTGAACGCCGAGTAATCGAGCGCCATGACAGTAAAAGGCCATTGAGGGTTCTCAATGGCCTTTTTTGTGGGTGCTGTCAGGGCTGCGCAGGTGTTGAACGGTTTTTTGTCTTTCTGAACATTCCCCAGTATCCGGCTGCCGAGGTCATGATGCCGACCAGCAGCAGTGACGGTAAGGCAGCGCGCATCGCATGGCGAATTGCCTGCCAGGATTCGCCGTCCGGATAACCGGCATGCACGGTGTATCCATACCTTTCCGAGGTTAGCTTCAGGGTGTTTTCTGCATGGTTGGGTACCTTGTAGTACTCGCCGTTGCCGGTTTCCCAGACATACTGGCCGCCGAATTGCAGGCTCAACACCACGGAGTTCTGGAAGCCGAGCAACTCTGCCTGCAGGACCTTGAGGTTGGCGGCAGTAATTATCGCGGATCGGCCCTCCTGCAGGCGATACAGCAGGATGTCCGAGCCCGGGGTTGCAATGTTGCTTGGATACACGCGTAGACGCCCTTCAACATAACTGCCCAGATCAAGGGTGATATCTGTCGAACCATACAGCGTGCTGCAATAGATTCGATTGTCCTTTTTCAGGGCCAATGAGCGCACGTTCGGTTGTTTGACCATTTCCATGCGCAAGTCAGACAAAATCGCATCACAGGGCTTATCCAGCAGTTTTATGGCTTGCTGACTGGTTTCGTGCAGGGACTCGATAACCCTGTCGATGGCGTACACGGCTTCGCGAGCGGTCACTTCGATGGTTTCTTCTTGCTTACGGTCGACCTGCAACACAAGTACCAGCAGGCCACAGGTGATTGGTGCCAGCCCGATCAGAAGGGTGACAAGAAACTCGATCAGGCTACGCCCGGCGTGGGAGTGTGGAACCATGGTTGGGTGCCTCTATGCTGAACGGAGGGTCAGCATAGAGAAGCGCACCCGAGTCGCCTGTAGGCGTCATTGTTAGCGGCTGTAGTACTCTTCAGCTTGGCGTCAGGCTCAAGTGGCCTTGCCTGCAGCCAGGGCCTTCACAACCAAGGCGGCTACTGCGGCCCCGGATGCCGGATTCTGGCCGGTGATCAATCGGCCTTCTTTCTGGTCAGCGATGGCAAACGCCTGCCACGGCTCTTCTGCTTTGAGATAGAGCCCGCCTCGGGCTTTCAGTTCTGTCTCGGTCAGATAGGGCACCACTTTGTCGAGTTCCGCGAGTTTCTCTTCTGTATCAGAGAATCCCGTCACTTCGCGGTCCTTGACCAGCAGCGTGTTGTCGCTGAGCTTGATATTGAGCAGCCCCACGGCACCATGACAGACTGAAGCGACCACCCCCCCGGCCTCGAAAATACGCCGCGCCAGGTCCTGCAGCCCGGCATTGTCCGGGAAGTCCCAGATAACCCCGTGTCCGCCGGCATAGTAGATCGCTGCGTAGTCCTGAGCCTTGGCCTGGCCGGGGCTCAAGGTGGTGCCCAGGCGATTCATGAAGGCTTTGTTGTTGTACCACTCCCAGTCAATGTCCTGGGCCATGCTCAGGCTGTGAGGGTCGATCGGCACATAGCCACCCGCCGGGCTGAGATAATCGACCTTGTAGCCTGCCTTCTCGACGTGCTCGACAAAATGCACTGCCTCACCCAGCCAGAGCCCGGTGGCACGTTTGAGCGTCGGGTATTTGGCCGTATTGGTCAGGACCACCAGAATCTTTTTGCTCATTACCAGACTCCCTTCACTGGATCGGACCCGGTTCGCCCGGATCACCAAGGTAAACCCCTACAGCATAGTAGTGCCTGGCCAGGTTGCCATTCCTTGCTGGCTGTGTGCTAGCCTTGCTGGAGCCTTGAATCTGACACTGGAGTCAACAGCCTCATGAGCAACACGACAGCGCAAACGGATGAATTCATGCAGGCCGCCATCGACGAGGCGCGCCAGGGGCTGGAGGAGGGTGGGATTCCGATCGGTTCAGTGCTGGTGCACAAGGGCAAGATTATCGGTCGCGGGCACAATCGGCGAGTGCAGTCCGGCAGCGCAATCCTGCATGGCGAAATGGACGCACTGGAGAATGCCGGGCGACAGTCGGCCAGGGTGTATGCCGAGTCGACGCTGTACACCACCTTGTCTCCCTGTGCCATGTGCAGTGGCGCGATCCTGTTGTACGGGATCAAGCGGGTGATCGTCGGCGAAAACCAGACCTTCCTCGGTGAAGAGGCGTTGCTCAAGTCCCGCGGTGTGGCACTTGAGGTTCAACACAATGACGCCTGCATCGGCATGATGAAGGATTTCATCAAAGCCCGGCCAGAGCTGTGGGACGAAGACATCGGCCGCTAGGAGCTATTGGCTGCAGTGTCGGTCCGCTGACTGGCCAGACGCTCCAGAAGCAGATAGACCAGTCCGGCCAGCAGCAGTGGCAGGAGAAAGTACACCGCCCGGTAACCGATCAGCGCCGCCAGCAGGGTACCCTTGCCGTAGTGGGCTTGCAGCAAGGTTAGAAACACGGTCTCCAGTACCCCCAGGCCTGCCGGTATGTGGGTGATGACGCCTGCGATACTGCTAATCATCAGCACCGCGAGGATGGTCGGGTAACCGACCTTGTCCGGTAACAGGCTGTAGACCACCAAGGCCATCAGCGCCCAGTTGCAGGCCCCCATGAGCAGTTGCAGGGCCGCCATGGGCAGGCCGGGCAGGGTGATTTCGTGGCCGCGCAGTTGCCAGGTGCGGCGCCGGGCAAAGCGGCAGGCGAGCAGATAGCCCAAGGCCGCCAGCAACAGCAGTAGGCCAACCAGGCGCAGGCCGTTGCTGCCGATTTCAAATCCCGCAGGCAAGTGTGGCAGTCCACAGAGAAACAGCGTACCGGCCAGGAAAAAATAGCCTGTCCAGTTGGTTAGCAGGCCCAGGCTGAGAATCCGGGTAACCGTTGCAACCGACAATCCCAGGCGGGTATACAACCGATAACGCAGGGCAATTGCCCCGACCCAGGCGCTGAGGTTGAGGTTGAAGGCGTAGCAGACGAATGCCAGCGGCAGAACCTGGCGCGCTGGCAGGTGATGGCCGGTGTAGCGCCGGCCGATCAGGTCGAAACTGCTGAACAGGGCGAAGCTGCAAGCGCTGACCAGCCCGGCCAGTGCCAGGGTTTGCCAGCGGTAGGACGTCAATGCATGGCGCACTTCCTGCCAGTCCAGGTTCTTGAGCAAGGTGTACAGCAACAGCGGGACCAGGATGAAAAAGCCCAGGGTGAGGAGCTGGCGGGCGCGATGCCAGCGTCCAGTGTGCGTGTTCATGTGGTCTTGCCCGTGGGCTGCTGCTCTGGCAACAGCGGCTGCAGGCGCGGCACATGGGCCGGGAACCAGCCGACCATGGCCGGGAAGTGGCGAATGAAGTGAAAACTGAGGAAGATCAGCGGCGCACGCCACCAGTACCCGCGCAGCACGCGTTTCAGGCTCACCGGCTTGCAGCGGTGGATGCACAGGTCCTGCAGGTGCTCGTACAGGCGCTCGTTGAGTGGTTGGTCGTGGATCACCAGGTTGGCTTCAAGGTTCAACGACAGGCTTAAGGGGTCGAGGTTGCTGGAGCCCACGGTCGACCAGTGCTGGTCCACCAGCGCCACCTTGCCATGCAAGGGCCGCTCGCAATATTCGAAGATCCGTACACCGTCGCGCAACAGGTAGTTGTAGAGCAGCCGTGAGCACAGGCGCACCAGCGGCATGTCGGGCATGCCTTGCAGTACCAGGGTCACTTTCACCCCGCGGCGGGCGGCATCGCGCAAGGTACGCAGCAGGCGATAGCCGGGAAAGAAATACGCATTGGCAATGACAATGCGCTCGCGGGCACGGCTCAGGGCTCTGAGGTAATGCCGCTCGATGTCGTTGGGGTGATCCTGGTTATCGCGGATGCACAGGATCATGCTGGCCTGATCGCTGTCGGCGGCCAGCGGCAGGGCGCGCTGCCACCAGTGGCGACTGCGTTGGCACAGCCGGGCGGACTCGTCGAGCAGTGCCAGGGTCGAGTTGCGCAGGTCGGCGACAATCGGCCCGCGCACCTGTACGGCATAGTCCTGCTTGGCCATGGGGCCGAAATCTTCCAGATGATCGGCGCTGTAATTGATACCGCCGACAAAGCCGACTTCACCGTCTATCACCAGGATTTTGCGGTGCAAGCGGCGAAACAGGTTGGTGCGCATGCCCAGGCGTTTGGGGCGCGGATCGAAGGCCTGCAAATGGACACCGGCGTCACTCAGGGCCTTTATGTAGTCTTGACTCAGGTCGGCGGTGCCGAAACCATCGACCAGCATCTCCACCCGCACACCACGCTGCGCTGCAGCGACCAGCAGCTGTTGCAGCTGGCGGCCGACCTTGTCTTCGAAAATGATGAACGTTTCCAGGAGGATCTCTTCGCGCGCCTGTTCGATGGCCGCAAACACACTGGGGAAATAGTCTTCACCATTGATCAGCAACTGAACCTGATTGTCGGCCCGCCATTGTCCGTTCACCAGCGCACCTCCACAGCCAAAGGCAAATGATCAGACAGGTGTGTCCAGGGTTTGCGCGACATTACCTTGGGCGTATGGGCGCGGGCGTTGCGCAGGTAGATGCGGTCCAGGCACAGCAACGGCCAGCGCGCCGGAAAGCTGCGCGCCGGCTTGCCGTAGGCCTGGGTGAAGACTTCCTGCAGCCCGCAACCGGCCAGCTGGGCATCGGCGCGCTGGCGCCAGTCGTTGAAATCGCCGGCGACGATCACCGGCGCCGTCGGCGGCAGGCTGCCGAGCAGCCGGCATAACAACCCAAGCTGTTGCTGGCGCTGGCGTTCATCCAGCCCCAGGTGCACGCAGATGGCATGCAGTTCCAGCGCTTCGGGCAGCGCCAGTACCGAGTGCAGCAAGCCCCGCTGTTCGCGGCCTTTGACACTGATATCAAGATTGTCGTGGCGCAGGATCGGGTATTTGGACAGCAGCGCGTTACCGTGCTCACCGTCCGGGTATACCGCATTGCGGCCATAGGCGAACACCGGCCAGAGGCTGTCGGCGAGGAACTCGTACTGCGGCACATCCGACCAGTTGCGGTGACGCCGCCCGTGTTGGCGATGGCTGCCCAGCACTTCCTGGAGAAACACCAGATCGGCATTTTCGCTGCGCACTGCTTCGCGCAGTTCCGGCAGTACATAGTGGCGGTTTAGGGGGCTGAAGCCTTTATGGGCGTTGACGGTCAGCACCCGCACGTGGTCCACCGCAGGTGCCGTGGCCAGTCTGTCGGCGGGCAGTTCCAGGTTCAAGGCGCGTTCGCCATGGGGCAACGGGTCGGCCACGTTGGACCTCCTTTAATAGGACCAGACAGCTTTCGCCAGAGGCGTTTACTGTCGCTGCTCTATCAAAGGACCGTGGGGCGCAGGAAGGGGTTCAACCGTATTGCCCAATGGTCGGTCCGCGCCTAGAGGCCTTGCTGTACCAGCGGATCGTCGGGGTTCAACTGTTCGAGCTGGGCCAGCAGCACCTGCACATTCTGCATCTGCCCGGTTTCTTTCCAGTACTCGATCAACAACACCCTGGCCTTACGGTTGGCCGGGTCACGGGATACCAGCGCTTCGAGCTGCTTCTGCGCCGGTTCCACCTGTTCAAGCTGGTGCAGCGTGGTCGCCAGGGTGTAGCGGTACTCGTTGTTATCCGGTTCGAGTTCCAGGGCGCGGGCAAAGGCCAGCAGGGCGTACTCATCCTGGCCGTGGCGCAGCAGCCAGTGTCCCAGTTCGTGCTGCAGGAAGGCCGAGTCCGGGCGTTGCTGCAAGGCATCGGCCAGTACCTTACGCGAGGCATCGGTCTGCTCCTGGCGCTCCAGCAGTTGTACTTTCACGGCCAGGGCCTGAAGGTTGTCCGGGTCCAGTTGCAGGGTTTTATCAAGGGCCGCAGCGGCTTCCTTGAGACTGTTTTCGTGCAGGTAAAGCTGGGCCAGATGCAGCTGCGCGGCGGGGTCGTCGGTCTGCTGCGCGAGTACTTGCTGATACTGCTCCAGGGTGTGCTGCAAGGGGCCGAAATACAGGCCGATATCGTCAGGCCCCAGCCCCAACAAGGCATCGACCACGGCGAAACGCACGCTTTGCTCTTCATCGTCGAGCAATGGTCCAAGGGCCAGGCTGCGCTGGGCACCGGGCAGCATGGCTTGAATGCTGGCGATGGCGGCACGGCGAACCAGTGGATCGTCGTGCTGCAGGTCGCGGTTGGCCAGTTTCAGCGCCAGCGGCGAGGGGTAGTTGGGCAGTTCGGCGTACAGGCCGGCACGGCGGATGGCGGAAAGATCGCTGCGCCCCAGCTGTTGATACAGCACCCTGGCCGCGCCGGGCTGGCCGTTGTGGGCCATGGCCATGGCTTTGGTATAGGAGTGCTTGAGCGCCGGCGCCGGTGCGGGGCTGTCGTCACGCCAGAAGTACCCGCCAAGGCCCAGGACGATAAGCAGGATCAGGCTGATCAGGGTGTATTGGCGCTGTTTCGACATGGGTGGATCCGGGACACGCGGCAGGCAAGGGTATCAGCTTGTGACAGGTAGGTGTCTGCGTCAAATGCTGTAGGTCTTGGTGTGGGGTGCTGATCTTTGGGTTGCGGGGTTGGGGTTGTGGGCTTATCCATTTTGTGTGGCGATGCTGCTGGCCCCTTCCGCCCTTACGGCGGCCTACTTTTTTCTTGGAAAAAGTAGGCAAAACCGCTCGCTCCTGCATCCGGCCCTACGCTGCGCTCCGGGTCCCTTCGCTACGGCACCTTCCGGGGCCACGCGGCCTACGACTTGCTTCGCCAAGTCTACGGCTCGCGTTCTTCGGCTACGCCGAAGGTGCTACGCACTGGCCCCTACAGGCACCTCCGCTCAGCCTCCTGAAGTCGCAGCCCGCGGCGCCTGTACTTGCGTGTTTGAAGATCAAGATCAAGATCAAGATCAGCTTGGCTGCGCCAATATTTGGTTTCGAAGATGCGTCAGCACAGGCGCCGCCCGTAACTTTGCGACTTCAGGAGGCTGAGCGTAGGTGTCTGGAGGGGGCTGGTGCGCAGCACCCTTCGGCCTCAGCCGAAGTTCGCGAGCCGTAGACTTGGCGAAGCAAGTCGTAGGCCGCGATGCCCCTGGAGGGCACCGTAGCGAAGGGACCCGGAGCGCAGCGTAGGGCCGTATGTAGGAGCCAGCGGTTTTGGTTCCTTTTGCCAAGACAAAAGGGATCCGCCGTAAAGGCGGAAGGGGTCGGCAGCCTCGCCACACAAAATGGATAAGCTCGCAGCCTCAATAACCCAACAACCCAACAACCCAACCCCAGGACTACCAGAAAAACCACAAAAAAGCCCCGCGAGCGAGAGCAGGCGGGGCAAAGGGCCGGTCAGAAACCAACCAAAGGAGTCGTTGAATCAGTTCGCCGCGGCAACACTGTCGACCTGCCAACCACCGCCCAGGGCTTTGTAAATCGCCACGATGCCACGGTACAGGTCAACCTCACCCTGAGCCTGAGCGTCTTCAGCGCTCAGGCGTTCGCGTTCAGCGTCGAGCAAAATCAGATAGTCGACAGTCCCCTCGCGATAGCGGATCGAGGCGAGGTCAGCGGCCTTGCGGCTGGCTTCACTCTGGCGCAGCAGAGCAAGCAAACGTTGCTGACGCTTGCTGTAGTCACTGAAAGCGTTTTCCGACTCTTCCAGCGCCAGCAAAACCTGCTGTTCGTAGTTGGCCAGAGCCCCTTCGGCATCGGCATTGGCACCGCGCAGGCGCGCCCGTACGCTACCGAGGTCGAATGCCGCCCAGGTGATGCTCGGGCCTAGTGCCCAGGCTTGCGCAGCCGATGAGCCCAGTTGTGAACCGCGACCGGCGGTAAAGCCCAGGAAGCCGCTGAGGCTGACCCGTGGGAACAGGTCGGCCGTCGCCACGCCAATATTGGCCGTTGCCGCTGCCAATTGCCGTTCGGCACTGCGCACGTCCGGACGCCGCTTGAGCAGTTCACCTGGATCACCGACCGGAAGCGCCTTGGCAATGGCCGGCAGTTGCGCTGGCGAGAGGTCGACGCTCAATGCATCCGGACGCTGGCCGAGCAAGGTGGCGATGCGATTGCGTGCACGTACCTGTTCAGCCTGCAGCTGCGGTACGGTGGCCTCTACCTGCGCCAGCCGTGCATCGGCACGGACGACATCGAGGTCATTACCGACCCCGGCATCGCGCAGGGTTTCAGTGATACCGCGCGAGTCCTGCTGGGTCTTGAGGTTGGCCAGGGCGATCTTCTCGCGCAACTGCGCACCACGCAGCTGGCCATAGGCATCGACCAGTTCGGCGATCAGGCTGACCTGCAGCTGTTGCAGGTCGGCCTGGGCCACGTCCTGCTGGGCCTCGCTGGCTTCCAGCTGGCGCTGGATGCGGCCGAACAGGTCCAGCTCCCAGGCCATGTCCAGGCCCAGGTCGTAGCGCTCGCTGTTGACCCGATCGTCGGTCTGTCCCGGAATTTGCCCCTTGCCCAAGTCGCTGCTGACACGACTGGTCACCGTCGGCAGGGCATCGTTGCTGACGTCGTCGCGGATCGCCCGCGCCGCCTTGAGCCGGGCGAAGGCCACGCGCAGTTCGCGGTTGCCTTGCAGCGACTGGCTGACCAGCTGGTTGAGTACCGGATCGTCGAACTGCTTCCACCAGATGCTTTCGAAACGGCTACGGTCGAATTCAGCCTTGGCCGCCGGGTCATTGGCGGCGCTCAGTTGCGCCGCTTCGGTGTCCGGGGCCTTGTAGTCCGGGCCTACCGCACAGGCGGCCAGGGCCAGGACCAGCAGGCTCGGCATAAAAAGTTTCAGACGGCTGTTCATGCTTGAGTCTCCAGCTTCAGCGCACGTTCCGCCTTGCGGGCCTGGCTGCGTTCGACATAACGGCGGATCAGGACAAAGAACACCGGCGTCAGCAGCAGGCCGAAGAAGGTCACCCCGATCATCCCGGAGAACACCGCCACACCCATGGCATGACGCATTTCCGCACCGGCACCGGAGGAGAACACCAGCGGCACCACACCCATGATGAAGGCGATCGAAGTCATCAGGATCGGCCGCAGACGCAGGCGGCAGGCTTCCAGTACCGCGGCCAGCGGGTCGAGTCCTTCAGCCTGTTTGTCCTTGGCGAACTCGACGATCAGGATCGCGTTCTTGCACGCCAGGCCCACCAGTACGATCAAGCCGATCTGGGTGAAGATGTTGTTGTCGCCACCCGACAGGATCACCCCGGTGATCGCCGAGAGCAGGGTCATCGGCACGATCAGGATCACCGCCAATGGCAGGCTCCAGCTTTCGTACTGGGCAGCCAGCACCAGGAAGGCCAGCAGTACGCAGAGCGGGAAGACGAACAGCGCGGTGTTGCCGGAAAGAATCTGCTGGAAGGTCAGATCGGTCCATTCGAAGGTCATGCCGTTGGGCAGTTCTTCCTTGAGCAGTTTCTCGATCGCTTGTTCCGCCTGACCGGAGCTGTAGCCAGGGGCTGCGGCACCGTTGATCTCGGCAGTGATGAAGCCGTTGTAGTGCATCACACGGTCAGGCCCGGAGGTGTCGCTGACCTTGATGAAGGTCGCCAGCGGGATCATCTCGCCCTGGTTGTTGCGCACCTTGAGCTGGCCGATCTGTTCGGCTTCGAGACGGAACTGCTGTTCAGCCTGGACGTTGACCTGATAGGTACGGCCAAAACGGTTGAAGTCGTTGGCATACAGCGAACCCAGGTAGATCTGCAGGGTATCGAAGATGTCGCTGATGGCCACGCCGTGGGTCTTGGCCTTTTCCCGGTCGATGGCGGCATCGACCTGCGGCACATTGACCTGATAGCTGGTGAACAGCCCGGCCAGCTCCGGCACGTTATGGCTCTTGGCGATGATGTTCTGGGTTTCCTTGTACAGCGCCTCGTAACCCAGGTTGCCACGGTCCTCAATCTGCAGACGGAAACCGCCGATGGTGCCCAGCCCCTGTACCGGTGGCGGCGGGAAGATCGCGATGTAGGCGTCTTCGATATCGGCGAACTGCGCGTTCAGTGCGGCGGCAATGGCGGCAGCCGACTGGCTAGGGTCCTTGCGCTCATCGAACGGCTTGAGTGGGGTAAAGACGATGCCGCTGTTCGGGCTGTTGGTGAAGCCGTTGATCGACAGGCCCGGGAAGGCCACGGAGTCGGCTACGCCCGGTTGCTTGAGGGCGATTTCACTCATTTTCTTGATCACCGCCTCGGTGCGGTCCAGGCTGGCCGCGTCCGGCAATTGCGCGAAGGCCACCAGGTACTGCTTGTCCTGGGCCGGGACAAAACCGGTCGGAGTCGAGGAGAAGCCCAGCCAGGTCATGACGATCAGGCCGCCATAAACGAACAGGGCAATGCCGCTGCTACGGATGACCCGGCCGACGGCGCCGACGTAGCTGTGGCTGGCACGGTCGAAGAAGCGGTTGAACGGGCTGAACAACCAGCCACCGAACAGGCGCTCGAGCACTTTCGAGAAACGGTCCTTCGGCGCGTGATGCTCCCTGAGCAGTACCGCGGCCAGTGCTGGCGACAGGGTCAGCGAGTTGAACGCCGAGATTACCGTGGAGATGGCAATGGTCAGGGCGAACTGCTTGTAGAACTGCCCGGTAAGACCGGAGATGAATGCCGCAGGTACGAACACGGCGCACAGCACCAGGGCGGTGGCAATGATCGGGCCGGTCACTTCACCCATGGCTTTTTGCGTGGCTTCCAGCGGTTTCAGGCCCAGGCCGATGTTACGTTCGACGTTCTCCACCACGACGATGGCGTCGTCCACCACGATACCGATGGCCAGCACCAGGCCGAACAGCGATAGCGCATTGAGCGAGAAACCGAACAGGTGCATCACCGCGAAGGTACCGATCAAGGAAACCGGCACCGCCACCAGTGGAATGATCGAGGCGCGCCAGGTCTGCAGGAACAGGATCACCACCAGGACCACCAGAATCAGGGCCTCGAACAGGGTGTGAACCACCGCTTCGATGGAGCCACGCACGAACACGGTCGGGTCGTAGACGATGCTGTAGTCCATGCCTTCGGGGAAGTCTTTCTTCAGCTCGGCCATTTTCGACCGCACTTCATCGGAGATCTCGATGGCGTTGGAGCCAGGGCGCTGGAAGATCGGGATGGCTACCGCCGGCTGGTTGTTCAGCAGCGAGCGCAGGGCGTACTGGCTGGAGCCCAGCTCGACCCGGGCGATGTCCTTGAGGCGAGTGATTTCACCATCGGCGCCGGAGCGAATGATGATGTTCTCGAACTCTTCCTCGCTGACCAGACGGCCCTGGGTGTTGACCGACAGCTGGAAGCTGGTGCTGCCCGGTGCGGGTGGCGCACCGAGCTGGCCGGCGGCGACTTGACGGTTCTGCTCGCGAATGGCGGCAACCACATCACTGGCAGTGAGGTTGCGCGAAGCAGTCTTGTTCGGGTCCAGCCACACCCGCAGGGAGTAGTCGCCCATGCCGAAGAGCTGCACATCGCCGACACCGCCCAGGCGCGCCAGCTCATCCTTGATATTAAGGATCGCGTAGTTGGACAGGTAGAGCATGTCGTAGCGGTTATCCGGCGAGGTCAGGTGCACGACCATGGTCAGGTCGGGCGAAGCCTTGTCGACGGTGATACCGATGCGTGTCACTTCCTCGGGCAGCTTGGGCTGGGTCCGGGTCACCCGGTTCTGCACCTGCACCTGGGCGTTGTCCAGGTCGGTACCGAGAGCGAAGGTGATGGTCAGGGTCAGCTTGCCGTCGGCGGTGGACTGCGAGGACATGTAGAGCATGTTCTCGACGCCGGTAATTGCCTGCTCCAGGGGGGCGGCAACGGTTTCGCCGATCACTTTCGGGTTGGCCCCGGGGAAGTTGGCGCGCACCACCACAGTGGGCGGCACGACTTCAGGGTATTCACTGATCGGCAGCTGGAACAGCGAGATGCTGCCGGCAATCAGGATCAGCAGCGATAGCACGGCGGCGAAAATCGGCCGGGTGATAAAGAACTTGGAAAAATTCATCGGACCGGTTCCTTAACCGCGCGGTGCCGAGGCACTGGCGAGCTTGACGGTGGCAGTGGCGGCAGGCTTGCCCTGGGTGCTGGCTTCCAGCGCTTGGCGTTGTTGAGCGAGGGCGGCAATGGTCGCGTCGCTGGCCATCGGTGTGTCCTGCGGGTCGACCGGCGAGCCGGGACGCACCCGCTGCAGGCCCTTGACCACAATGCGGTCATCCTTGCTCAGGCCACTGCGCACGATGCGCAGGCCTTCAAGTTTCGGGCCCAGTTCCACGGCGCGATAAGCGGCCTTGTTGTCCTTGTCCATGACCAGCACGAACTTCTTGCCAAGGTCGGTGCCTACCGCTTCGTCATTGATCAGTACCGCTGAATAGGTGGCGCTGCCGACCAGCTTCAAGCGTGCATACAGGCCCGGGGTGAACTGCCCGTCACTGTTATCGAACACGGCCCGGCCACGGATGGTGCCGGTCTTGGGGTTGACCTGGTTGTCGACGAAGTTCATCTGGCCCAGGTGCGGGTTGCCGGTTTCGTTGGACAGGCCCAGGTATACCGGGGTGCTCTGGCCGCGCTGACCGTTGCGGGCCAGTTGGGTGTATTTGAGGTACACGCGTTCGTCGGCGTCGAAGTAGGCATAAACCTTGTCGGTTGAGACCACGCTGGTCAGCGGGGTGACATCGGCGCTGACGATGTTGCCGGCGGTGAACTGGGCACGGCTGACCCGGCCACTGATCGGTGCGGTGACCCGGGTGAAGCTCAGGTTCAGGCGCGCCAGGTCCAGTTGCGCCTGGATCGCGGCGACACCGGCGCGGGCCTCGGCGGCAGCACTGCTGCGCGACTCGGCCAGTTCCGCGGAAATGGCATTGCTGCTGCGCAGGCGTTCGCCACGGCGGGCCTCGTTTTCACTGCGAATGGCGGTGGCGCGGGCTTGCTGCAACTGGGCTTCGAGACGGCGCACTTCGGCCTGGAACGGCCGCGGGTCGATCTGGAACAACAGGTCGCCCTGCTTGACCTGAGCGCCTTCGGTGAAGGCCACCTGATCGATCTGGCCGGAAACACGTGGTCGGACTTCTACCGTCTCAGGCGCTTCGAGGCGGCCGGTGAACTCGTCCCATTCATTGATCGGTTGCTCCAGTACCTTGGCGACGCTGACCTTGGCCGCTGCGGGGGCCTGTACGGCCTCCGGGGTACGACCGCAGGCACTCATCACCAGTACTGCCAATAGAGCCAGGGGGTAACGCAAAGGTTTGAGTGACTGTTCCATGGAGAATCCGCCAATGTATTAAGAATGGGCGGATTCTGCGATTTGTAACTATTAACAACGAATCGAACGGGCCGAAGGTAACTATCATTCGGAATGATGGTAGGAGCGGGCTTGCCCCGCGATTGTCATTGGTCAGTTGCATCGCATCGCGGGGCAAGCCCGCTCCCACCGGATCAAAACAGTTGCCGGCGCTCGCTATTTGCACTCGGCCAACACCACCCTGCAGGTATCGGGCGTCCCCCCGGAGCGACCGGCGTAGCGTATGCAGTTGTTCAAGGATTTTTGCCGCGCCATTTGCAGGGTCGCGCCCCAGGCCAGGCCGCCTTCGCCGGCAGTAGGCAGGGCTTTGGCGTAACAGCTGGAGCCTGCTTGTGAGCTGGAGTAGGTGGTTTTCGCCGGTTTGCTTGTGCAGCCGGCCGACACCGTCAGGCTGAGGATGAGGAGCGAAGGGACCAGCAGTGATGCGCAGTTGAACGTTGATTTGCCGGTCATCGCGTTTCCCCTCTACTAAGTCCGACTGCGGTCAAAACGGTCGATACACCAATCGTAGCTGTCAATTACGCACGATCGGCACTGCTGGTCGGAATCGGCGGGCGCTGTCATTGCTGGACTGAACGCTGCGCCATCCACCGCCGGTACTGGCGGGCGCGTAGCGTGTTCGCCAGTTGCTGCTCAAGCAGTGCGCGCAACGGTGAAACCTGCGGCCTGGGCGCTTTGCCCAGGCTGAGCTTGCGCAGCTGGAACTTGACCAGCGCCATGTTCGCCAGCGACGCCAGCGTCTTGTTTTTCCAAGTGATCGGCGGTAATGCCGGCGCGCTGTTCTTGCCCTGCTGCCAGGCGCGCGGCAGGTTGGGCTCGATGGCCAGTGCGGTACCGATGCCGACCATGGCCACGCCACTGTCGATCACCTGCTCGGCCACCGGCAGACGGCGGATGCCGCCGGTCACCATCAGCGGCATGCGCGCCACCTTGTGTACATCGCGGGCGAATTCCAGGAAATAGGCTTCACGCGCCAGGGTGCGTCCGTCACGGGCCTCGCCCTGCATGGCCGGGGCTTCGTAGCTGCCACCGGAGAGCTCGACCAGATCGACGTCCAGGGTGTTGAGCAGCCTTACCACCTGGCGGGCATCGTCGGCACTGAAGCCGCCGCGCTGGAAGTCGGCGGAGTTTAGCTTGACCGCCACGGCAAACTGCGGCGTCACCACGGCGCGGACGGCTTTGACGATCTCTAGCAGCAAGCGCGCGCGGTTCTCCAGCGAGCCGCCCCAGGCATCCGTGCGCGTGTTGCTCAACGGCGAGAGGAACTGGCTCAACAGGTAGCCATGCGCGGCGTGAATCTGTACCCCGGTAAAGCCGGCCTGTTCAGCCAGTTGCGCGCTACGGGCGAAGCGCTCGATCACTTCGGCGATCATGGCTTGCGTCATTGCCTGCGGGGGACTGAAGTGCCTGGACATCGTGCCCAGCTCCAGCGCGATCGCCGAAGGCGCCCAGGTCTGCTGGCCGAGGTTGGCCGGCATCTGTCGCCCGGGGTGGTTGATCTGCAGCCAGAACTGCGCGCCCTGGGCGCGCCCGACGCGGGCCCAGCGCTGGAAGCTGGCCAGTTGCCGGTCGTTTTCCAGCACCACGCCGCCGGGGCCGGTCATGGCACGGCGGTCGACCATCACGTTGCCGCTGATCAACAGGCCGGCACCACCCTCGGCCCAGGCCTGGTACAGGCGCATCAGCGCCGCGGACGGCGCTTGCTCGGCGTCGGCCATGTTCTCTTCCATCGCCGCCTTGGCCAAACGATTGGGGATTTCGCTGCCGTTGGGCAGCGTCAGCTTGTCGAACACGTTCATGGGGGCTACCTCGATTGATCGTGTTCAAACCATAACTTTAAAGTTAACTTTAATGTCAACAGGTGTTTTCAGTTGGCAAAGACGGGTGCCGGAGGCATTACCTCCGGCACCCGTGCATTAGCTGCGCACGAAGGCCAGCAGGTCGGCGTTGATGGTCTCGGCGTGGGTAGTGGGCATGCCGTGGGGGAAGCCTTTGTAGGTTTTCAGGGTGCTGTTGCTGAGCAGCTTGGCCGACAGCAGACCCGAGTTTTCGTAGGGCACGATCTGATCGTCATCGCCGTGCATCACCAGTACCGGCAGGCTGAGGCGCTTCAAGTCCTCGGTGAAGTCGGTCTGCGAGAAGGCGACGATACCGTCATAGTGGGCCTTGGCGCAGCCCATCATGCCCTGGCGCCACCAGTTCCAGATCACTCCCTGCGACGGGGCCGCTCCCGGGCGGTTGTAGCCGTAGAACGGCCCGGCCGGAATGTCGTAATAGAACTGCGCACGGTTGGCTGCAAGCTGCGCCTGCAGGTCGTCGAACACTGACTTGGGCAGGCCGCCGGGATTGCTGGCGGTCTGCATCATCAATGGCGGCACGGCGCCGAGGATCGCCGCTTTGCTGGCACGCTCCTGACCGTGACGGGCGAGGTAGTGCACCACTTCGCCGCCGCCGGTGGAGTGGCCGACATGCACCGCGCCGCGGACGCCCAGATGATCGGCCACCGCCGCCACGTCGTCGGCGTAGTGGTCCATGTCATGGCCGTCCCAGACCTGGCTGGAGCGCCCGTGACCGCGACGGTCGTGGGCAATCACGCGGTAGCCCTGGGCCAGGAAAAACAGCATCTGCGCGTCCCAGTCGTCGGCGCTCAGTGGCCAGCCGTGGTGAAAGAAGATCACCTGGGCGTCGCGCGGGCCCCAGTCTTTGTAGAAGATTTCAACACCATCTTTGGTTGTGACGAATGCCATGTTCGCTGCTCCTCTGAGATGTGCTTGTTGCGTGAATCGACGCCAGGGTTAAAGTAAGGTTCAAGGTCAATGCCATACTGAAGGCGAGCTATGAGAATAGGAGAACTGGCGAAACGCAGCGGCCTGAGTGCTTCGCGAATTCGCTTTTATGAAGCCAGCGGCCTGATCACATCGGCGCGCAAGGCCAATGGTTACCGCGACTATGCGGCGCAGGCGCTGTGGACCCTGCAGATCATCACCAGCGCCCAGGGTGCCGGTTTCAGCCTCGACGAGATCCGCCAGTTGCTGCCGGCGAGCCCCGAGGGCTGGCAGCATGAGCAGTTGCTCGCCGGGCTCAAGCGCAAGGTCGCCGAAATTGAGGTGCTGCAAAAGCAGCTGGAACAGAACCGCGCTCAGTTGCTGGTGGCCATCGACAGCATCGAAAACCGCCCCGAGGACAGGGCTTGTACCGACAACGCCAGAATGCTGATGGAGCGTTTGCTGGAACAGCAGGCGACCTGAACAGGCTGAAGGAAATACCCTCGGTGGGAGCGGGCTTGCCCCGCGATGCGATGTGACTGACAGATCGCAATCGCGGGGCAAGCCCGCTCCTACCGAGCATGGCCTTGGTCGCATAAACTTGAAATGCACAGCATTGCTCGACAGAATCGCGCCCCGATCAGTGGTGAATAGGGGCAGCGGTTGAACCAACAGACATTGTCCATGCGCCTGGAGCGCGTGGCGGCTCAGGTGCCGACCGGTGCGCGCCTGGCCGATATCGGCTCGGATCACGGCTATTTGCCGGTGGCACTGATGCGCCGTGGCGCCATCACCACGGCGGTGGCTGGCGAGGTGGCATTGACGCCGTTCCAGGCGGCCGAGCGCAGCGTGCGCGAGAACGGTCTGCAGCAGTTCATTACTGTGCGCCTGGCCAACGGCCTGGCGGCGATCGAGCCGGGCGACGGCATCACCGCGATCAGCATCTGCGGCATGGGCGGTGAGACGATCCGCGACATCCTCGCCAGCGGCAAAGCCCGTCTGAGCGGCCAGGAGCGCCTGATCCTGCAGCCCAACGGCGGCGAGCAGCCACTGCGCCAGTGGCTGATGGAAAATGGCTACTGCATCCTCCATGAGGAAGTGCTGCGGGAAAACCGCTTCGACTACGAAATCATCGTCGCCGAGCGCGCCGGTAAGGTGATGTACACCGCCGAAGAGCTGTACTTCGGCCCGCTGCAGATGCAGGTCCGCAGCCCGGCGTTCATGGCCAAGTGGCAGCGCAAACTGCGCCTCAAGCAAAAGACTCTGAACAACTTCGCCCGGGCGCAGCATGCCGTGCCTGAGGAGAAGGTGCAGGACACCTCACGGCAGGTCCAGTGGATTACCGAACTGCTGGCTTGAGCCCGAAGCGGTTATTCTCCAGCGCTCTATCAACTGTGAAAAAACGGACTAGCTTTTGTCTTGATTGTCGTCGGGTAGCCACTAGCCTCGACAACAGCTTCTCGTTTCAACGCGATCAAGACAGGAGAGCGCTCATGAGCGAGCGAAGCAATACTGCGATACTGCGCTTTGACCCGGCGTTTGCGCAGTTGCGCGATGGCCTTTCGGTCGCTCAGCAGATTGGCGACACACTTTGGGTCGCCAACGACGAGACCACGAGCCTGGAACGCCTGCAAATCCACGGCGCAGCACCCGGCGATGGGGTGAGGTGCGATGCGCACCAGTCGTTCGCTCTCATGAAATATCTCGACCTGCCCATCCCGGAGCCAGACGCCGAGATCGATATCGAAGGGCTGGCCTATGCCCCGGACAATGGCTACCTCTGGGTGGTCGGCTCGCACAGCCTGAAGCGCAAGAAAGCCGAGGCCGACAAAACTGCGCAGAAAAATATCAAGCGGCTATCGACGCTAGAGGCGGACGGCAATCGCTTTCTGTTGGCGCGCATTCCGGTGGCCCAGCAGAACGGCACCTATGAGCTCGCCAAGACGGTGGATAGAGATGGACGTACGGCGGCGCAGTTGCGCGGCAACAAAGTCGGTAACGACCTGACTGCGGAAATTGCCAAAGACGAGCAGTTACGCGACTTTCTACGCATTCCGGGCAAAGACAACGGTTTCGATATCGAAGGATTGGCGGTCATCGGCTCGCGCCTGTTGTTGGGCTTGCGGGGGCCGGTCCTTCGCGGTTGGACGGTGCTGCTGGAGATCGAGCCCGAACTGAAAGACGGCTCGACCGACACCCTGGTGCTCAAGAAGATCGGCCCGGATGGGCGCCGCTACCGCAAGCACTTTTTGGCCCTGAACGGCTTGGGCGTGCGTGACCTGTGCACCTGCGGCGACGATCTGCTGATCCTTGCCGGCCCGACCATGGACCTCGACGGCCCGGTTACGGTTTTCCGTTGGCGCGGCGGCTTGGCGTCCGACGAGGAAAACGTGGTGTTTACCGATCAATTGGAGACCGTGCTGCAAGTGCCGTTCGGGCAAGGCGACGATCATGCTGAGGGTATGTGCCTGTTCGATACCGGCGAGCAGGGTAGGGAGCTACTGTTGATTGTCTACGACTCGGCGGCGCAGAGCCGTAGATGCGGTGATTCGAGTGTGGAAGGAGACCTGTTTGTCCTCAATCCGCCAGGCTAGCGTGCACTAGCGACGGTAGTAGCGGTGATCGTTTTCGTAGCGATGGCGCATCGCCCGATCATGATGGCGTTCCCAATCACGGCGTCGTTCCCAGTCACGACGGCGTTCGGCTTCCCGGCGGGCCTGCTCTCTGCGCCAGTTATCTCTGCGCCAATCGTCTCTACGGTCGTCCCAACGGTGGTCGTGCCAGTAGCGGTCGTCATGGGCCAGCAATGGCCCTGGCTGCTTGTCGGCCATACTGGCCAGGCTCGGCCAAGGGTTGCCGGCGGCCGCGGCCGGAGCCTGAACGGCTGGGGCTTCGCTTGCGAAAACAGGGGTTGAGGTCTTCATTTGCGTTGCTGATGCCGAGCCCATTGCCGCGAACGCGAACAGGCCTAAGAGCACCATCCGTGGGACATGGAATTTCATGAGCGAAGACAACCTCTGAATGACAATTGGACGTGTGGCCATCGGGCTGCGGGAAACCTGCGTGTCGCACTTACCGAGCTGATGGGCTTATGCAGATAGACCCTTAAAAAGGGAAAAGTTCTACGTAGCCAATCATTCAGGCGGGCGCCTATGCCTTACGCCTTGATTATCTTTTCTTTGGTGTCCTCGTCGAGGAGGCTCCGAAGCGATTCAAACAGCGGATCGGCATCGGTGTATTTTTTGCCGTAGGCCAGATTGAACTCGTAATCGAAGTCAGGAGGATTGTTGCCCTGATTGTGCTGAAGGATTGTCTCCAGCTTGTCTAGCGCCTTGACTGCTTTTGCCTCGGCAGACCGTGCATTTTCGTAGTCATCCCAGAGCGCCAGGATCTCGGCTTTCAACGGTTCATCCAGTGCGCTGGTCAGCAGCAGAAGATCGTTTCTCTCTTGCTCGCTCTTGTTGGGAAACGCCGCTTTGCTGACGGCGGGAATATCGCCATTGATTGCCTCTCCCAGGTCGTGAATGACGCACATCTTGAGCATTTTCAGCACATCGAGACGGGGCAGTTGATCCTCGAAAACTATGGCCATCAGACACAGGCGCCAGCTATGTTCTGCCGTGCTTTCGGTGCGACCGCAAGAGGTATGCGCGCTTCTGAGTACGTCCTTGAGCTTTTCCGCCTGGCGTAGAAATTCGAGACGCCCTTTGATTTTTTCGATGTCCATACATCCCCACTGACTCAATCGCTGTGGGTGCCAGACTAGGCGCAGCGCTGTTCAGCGTCCACGCATAAAATATGCGCGGGGCAGGTCAGAGCGTCTCTACCAAGCGTGCTGCAGTGCCGTCCGAGAGGGGGATACGGGTCCAGCGACAGTGGCTCTGGCTGATGGGCACGAGGGCAGAGTGGTTGTTGCCGGTTGTGAACTCCAGCGCGGGTGGGGCGCAGGTTTCCCGCCAGCCGGACTCATCCAGAGCGAGCTCTTTGCCAATGATCTCCGGTGTTGCAAAACGCCATAGCGAACGCCCCAGCAGCTCGCTGACCGGCAGGGTGAACTCGGCTGCACGGGCGGAGGAGCAAGCCAGCAAACGATGGGTCAGATCACAAATGAGGTGAATCGGTCGTGGGCTCTCCCTGACCAGCCTGGCCAGGACTTGATCGGCGGCAGCATCAAGGCGCGCGGCCAGCAATTGCTCAAGCCGTTTATGTGCTGCCGGGTCCATTGCCTGTACGCCACTTTCCCAGCGAGAAATGGTCGATTGGGTGACGTTGAACAACTCTGCGGCATGGTTTTGTTTGACGCGGTGCAGCAGACGCCATCGCCTGAGCGCAACGCCAGGCAAGGCTGGCTTTAGCAACATGTCAGGCATTTCGGTTTCCTGGAGAGGCGGGCGGGTTGGCTAGTTTGGTTTATGTAAGTCCACCCTGCAAATTGCTTGGATAAATGGATACAGTTGGCTCAACACGCTGTCGATGTGAACCCTGCGTCAAGGAAAGCGACGACGAGATCGCTGCCCGCGCGCAATTTCATGAACAGCACCGATCAACGCCTCACCGATATGGGGCAGGGGCCGACGTTTTACGATGTGTTGGTGCAGGTGCAGAAGTATGAAGCCTGAATCGGCCGGTCGCAGGCAACTGGCGCGAAATTAACCCCTCATGGCGGGCAACTATCCCTTAGCGGACGATCCCAGCGCTCAACTGACTGAAATGGTGATCGGTTTTCAACACGTATGAACTGTTCCTATCCAGTATCTAGGCATTTGGTCCCTGGGCATTGTCCACATCACATTAGCAGGAGCGAAGTAAGGCTGCGGCGTGTTGCAGTGGCTCATCCTGTGGATAGTGTCAAACATCGCTTTCGATCAAGGGGTGGCTAAGCCGCCACAGGTTGCGAAGCATGTCAACTGATAGTTTTGTCAGTTGTTGGGTATCCCCTTGTCGTGTCAAATACAACAGGCATGGACTTTACTTTTAATTTGTTGATTGACTTTGTCTGGAAGCGTGAGCCTGTTAAAGAAGTAAACATGGAGAACTATTACAAGCTGAGGTGCGACCCATGAGCAATTTTACTGGTTCATTTCTTTTAGAGCTTGAAAAAGCCGATCTGAAAAACGAGTTGACTGATGTTGTCTGGCAGGGCAGCGGCAGTGAAGGCAGTGGGCGTCAAATGTTATTCTTAAGAGATAATGCTGTGAGTGTTAGGCTGGAGATACCTGATAGCCTAGAGTTGGGAAAATCGCATGATCTTACGGATAAAAAATTTGAAGGATCCAAAGTTAGTGCTTCATCGATGTCGTGGTTCACCGCTCGTCCAATAAGTGAGGGGAAGTTATTTGTAGAAAAGCAAGATACCACTCCAGGGTCTGAACACTTTAAAGGAAACTTTACTTTGACGGTGTGCAGTGACTCATACCCAGACAAGCTTAATCTTGTGTGTCTGAAACTTGAAGTCAAAAAATATAATCCCTAAGAGGGGGAAGTTAAGGCGGGCATATCACAGGATCTAGTTTCTACGTTGCACAAAGAGAGCGGGGCGCGTTAGGAAAGGCTTTTCATCAACGGAAAGGGCCGACCTTCTCCATCCAGAGGAGTGCGGCCTGTTTGAATAAACCCATAACGTACATAGAGTCCCATTGCCTGGCTCGTTTACATCAGCGCTCAGCGCTGAGCGCGACTTTCGGGCGCTAATCCAGTAGCGCACTGCACTGTCCGCTGGGAAGCGTTGACGTTGATAGGGGGCTGTTATCACACAAGTTTCAATGCGCCCTGATTCATTAAATTTAGCCAGACGCCGGCGAAATGCGAAATGTAAGGACCACCGGCTACTTCTGGTCTAATTCTGCCGGTCACAAAGAACTGAAAACGCGAACGACAGTAGTTGATAGGGCCGCATCGGCGGCCCAGGACAATCGCTGGCGATTACTCCGCCGCCGATTGGCCTGCTTGCATCGAGCGACGTAACAAGGCTGCCGTTGCCGAGCGCGCTTCGACCTCGTCCAGCAACGCCTCGACCAGTGCGAGGCTCATCTCTAACGATTGTTCCGTAGCCCAGAGCAACTCGCGCACCTCGGCATTGACCATTTCACAAGCGTGGGCGTTGGTCTGGTAGGCGCTTTTGAGCAGGACGGAGGCGTGGACCAGGGCGTCTTCGGACGAGACACCGGCACGGACGGCGAACAGTGGATCGTGGCTGCCATTGCAGGAGCCGAAGGTGGTGCTGGTTTGGGTGGTTAAGGGTGGATCGGGAACGGGTTTTGTCATTGTGGAGCTCCTTTTGCGTTGGAGCTGCCAACCGTCGCCGCGAAACGAATAGGGTGGCAGCTGTGCGCGGGTTCGCGGACCGAGGCAAAAGGAAACCCGGCAGACCCGAAGGTCTCCCACGCACAGCCGCCATTGCACAGAAAGCGGACACAGAGTTACTTGGAACTTTGAAGGTTAGGTTCATATGTATCGACGATCTAATGCATGCTCAAGCGGGTTAGCCGATATGCTCCGGCTGCTGTTCTGATTGCATAGAGGGCAATCAGAACAGCGGTTTGCCTTCACTCCAGCAACTGCATGATCAGCGCCGCATCAGCCACTCCGGTGGCCGGTAAACCGTTGGCGTTCTGGTAGTCCTTGAGCCGTAAGCTGCTGGTCTGGCCGAACAGGCCGTCGGCCTTGATGTTCGCGCCATGGGCGGAGAGCCCCAGCTGTACCAGGCGCACGTCCAGGCCTCGCACCATGGGCGTCTGCAAGGCCAGCTGGCGGCTGCCAGGCTGGGGCCCGTCGTAGCAGCCCGGTGGTGTTGCATTGAGGGTGGCGGTGGAAATTTCCAGGCCGCGAACCACCAGCGGCAGGTCCAGTCCCCAGTGCCCCAGCTCGATCAGTCGGCTGAAAGCCTGAGTGCGATACACCGTGGCGTGCAGCACTTTGTTGTCGTGGTTGGCGAGCCACTCTTCGCGCGCCTCGACATAGGCCGTGATCCACTCGCGTTCGCCTGCGGCGTCGGGGCTTCCCTTGTCGTTGGTGACACGGTCGCGGATAAGCTTCCAGGAACCGTGCACCGTGCTGTCGTAGACCACCGCCAGGCCAAGCGGCGTGGTGATGTGCAGGCCGTTGGCGGATTTTTCCGCGGGCTGCCAATAGGTCTGATCGAAGAACTGGTCCTGGGTCTCGCGCATGACCGGGTCGTCGGCGGTGGCGCGCAGGATGTTGTGCAGATGCCCGGCATGGTCGAGGGCGGTGTCACACGCTGCCAGGCGAGCCAGGAAGGGGCTGAGACGTGCACTGAATCGCGCACCGGGATTCTGGCAATAGCGCTCGATCAGGGTATGCAAGTTGCCGGTGGCCAGGGTGGTTTGCGATCGACCGAAGGTCAGGTGCCCGGAATCACCCTTGATCAAGGTGACATTGCCATAGTCACCGAGGACGCTCCCGGTTTCGAAGATGTTGACGATGGCCTGGGCGGTTTGTTTCTGTAGTGGCGTCAGCATGGCTGTTCTCCTCGCGTTCAGCGAGTGACGAGGAGCAACCTCCTGCTCTTGGTCGCAGAGCTACATCTGTTCATCGGCACTAGTTAATAGGGTTAGCCGAGAGTTTTATACGCGTCTACCCGCATGCGCGGTCGCACGACGGAAGGTGTTTGCCGGGGCGCCTGTGGATGTCGGCAAACACACAGCAGGTAGATCTTCGATCGCGCCCCACAGCGGGGGCGCGGCCGAATCTTCACTCAGGGTGTGACGATATTGAACATGCCTGGGAAGGTATCGAGCAGACCCAGTAATTCGTTCACCTTGTCCGCACCACCTTCCAGCTTGGCTTTACCGCCGGCTACTTCCTTGTCCAGCGTCGCGCCACCCATCATTAATCCGGCGAAACCCAGCTTGTCGACGGTGAGGGTGGCGTCCGCATCGTCGAAGCTCTTGTCGGCGGTGTAGATCAGCACGCCATTGCGCAGTTCGATGGCATAGGTCTGACCCTCAGGCTGCTTCCAGTTGATCCGCAGGTGCTTGCCGGTGGCCTTCGGCCCATTGATCCGTACGCCCATGTAATCAAGCAGCAGGTCCGGGCTCATGGCTGCCACCATGTCGGGACTTGCGGTGTTGATCGCAGGCAAGTTGGGTACGCCATTACGCAACTCGAAAGCACCCATCAGGTACTCGTTACGCCAGGTCGGGTTCTCGGTCTGGTAGCCGAGCTGTTCCAGTGCATCGGCCTGCAAGTTGCGCGCAGCCTGGTTGTCCGGATCGGCAAAGACCACATGCTTGAGTACTTCCGCGGCCCAGCGATAGTCCCCCTTGGCGATAGACTCCTTGGCCTTGTTCATGATGACCTCAGCGCCACCCATGAACTCGACGTACTTCTTCCCGGCCTCGACCGGCGGCAACGGATGCAGGTTGGCCGGGTTGCTGTCGTACCAGCCCAGGTAGCGCTGGTAAACCGCTTTGGCGTTGTGATTGACCGAACCGTAATAGCCGCGGTTATGCCACTGCTTGCCGGTGCTGTCGGGCAGCTCCAGCTGCTCGGCGATTTCGGTCATGGTCAAGCCCTTGTTGGCCAGGTTCAGCGACTGGTCGTGGATGTACTTGAACATGTCGCGCTGGTCGGAAATGAAATTGACGATGCGCTGCTGGCCCCACATCGGCCAATGGTGCTGGGCGAGCACCACCTCCACCTTGCCACCGTAGCTATTGATGGCCTGGTTTAGCGTCTTCCACCAGTTGGCCGCGTTACGCACCTGGGCGCCGCGCAAGGTGTAGAGATTGTGCAGGGTGTGAGTGGCATCCTCGGCGGTGTTGAGCAGCTTGAACTGCGGGAACCAGATCAGCATCTCAGTGGGTGCCTCGGTACCCGGGGCCATCTGGAATTCCATCTCAACGCCGTCCACTGTGCGCTTTTCGCCGGTTTTGGTAATCGTGTCAGTGGGCGGGATCAGGGTGAAAGTACCAAAGGAAGTGGTCTTGCCAAGACCCGCGTCCATCTGGCCTTTAGCGCTGCGCGGCAGCATCGCACCGTACTGGTACAACGTGCGGCGGTTCATGGCGGTGCCAGCTAGCACGTTCTCACTCACCGCCTCCTCGAGGAAACCGTCTGGCGCGTAAATCTTCACCTTGCCGGACTTCACATCCTCTTCGTTGGTGACGCCCTTCACGCCGCCGTAGTGGTCGGCATGACTGTGGGTGTAGATCACCGCCACCACCGGTTTCTTCGGACGGTTAGCGTAGTAGAGGTCAAGGCCGGCTTTGGCCACTTCAGTGGTCACCAGCGGATCGATGATGATCAGCCCGGTGTCGCCTTCGATGATGGTCATGTTGGACAGGTCGAAGCCACGGATCTGATAGACCCGTTCGGTGACCTGGAACAGGCCGTTGTTGAGGTTCAGTTGTGAGATGCGCCACAAGCTTGGGTTGACCGTATCCGGCGCCTCGCCTTTGATGAAGTCGTAGCTGGTCAGGTCCCAGGAGATCTTGCCCTTGGCGTCCTTGATGGTCATCGGCGTCAAGGTGGCGATAAAGCCCTTCTTCGCATCTTCGAAGTCCTGTTTGTCGGCAAAGGGCAAATCCTTCAGTACCGCCGCGTTCATCTGCTTGGTGATCTCGCTGGCATCCTTGGGCTCGACAGCGCCCAGCGCCGTAAAGGACGTCAGGGCCAGGGCCATGGTCAACACCGACAATTGAAACTTCATCTTGTACTCCTTGTGTTGGAAATCAGCCCCCGCTACTGCTTGTCTTGGGGGATTGGCGTGTGGTTCAGGAAAGAAGCTGCTAGCTGCGCTTACCAGAGGTATTGCAGGCGCAGGGTCCAGGTGTTCACATCGGGCGAGCCAGTCTGCTCAGAGACGGTATCGCTGTAAGCAACCAGGCCACCGAACTGCGGCGAGAGCATGAAGCCCAGGCTGGCACCGAGCAGGGTATTTTCCTGCTCGTTGTCCTGCTTCACGCCGTCAACCTTGGTCTCGCCGCCCTTGTTCCAGGTGGCGTCCAGGGAGACCCAGAGGGCACGATTAATGGTGTAGCTGTAGTGGCCTTCGATGGCGTACAGCGGGTCCTGCTCCAGCTTGCTGTTGCCCTGGTAGTCATCGTTGTCACCGTAGAGCGAGACCCAGGTGTTCAGCTCCAGCCAGGTCGGTCCGATGGGGTGACCGAAGGCAATCTCCGGCTTGACCACCCAGCGGTTGGCGCCGATGTTGATCACCCTGTCCTTGTCATAGTCGCCGTTGGGAACGGTGAGCCAGACTGCACTGGTAAGGAAGGTTTCCGGTGTCCACTGCGCGAATTCCTCCTTGCTCAGCGCCGGGCCGCCAAACAGGTTGTGGACGAACACCACCTGGGTATCACCCATACCGCCATTGTGTTTGGTGCCGTTGAAAAATCGCGCGTTGTCGAACGACGCTGAAACGTCGGCATAAGGCTGCAACAGCTGAATGGCACTGTTGCGTCCGGCAATGTCGAACGAGCGGGCGTAACGCAGGATGTACAGGTCGGCATTCAGTGACAGGCCGTCCAATGGCAATGAAGTGTCGATCGGGGTGTTTGTGTCGATCTTGCTGTAGTAGCCAAACACCATGTTCAGGTCGGTCGGCAGGTTCTGCCAGTCGCGGGCGTTGTCCGCCTGGGCCTGCAGACTCAGGCCGAGACCGAGCGCGGCCAGCCCGTTCAGATAACGTGAAGTGTGCATTGGGTTACTCCTGGTACTGTTTTCTGCAGCCCGCAGCCTATTGGCCACCCGGAATCTAGTTGCCGAGCGTGATGTTCAGTCCGGCGAACAGCGTGAACTTCGGTAGACCTTCGCCCTTGTGGTCCACCGTCCATTGCGGCTCGACAAACAGGTTGTAGACGTTGCTGCCGACTTTGCTGGCCTTTCCCACCCCAAAACCGATCGGGATGTAATGGGTGTCGTTCTTCAGATCGTAGGTCCAGGTACCTGTGGAGCGCAGGTACCAACCCTGAGTGAGGTTGTGCATGAGGAAGGGCTGGAAGGTGGCGGTTTCCACATGTTGGCGATCGCTGTCGCCGGCGAATGAACTCTGGTATTGCACCAAGGCTCCGAGCAGGCCACGCGGCGAAGCATCGATGGCCACGGCAGCAAGGCCGGCCTGCCATTTTCCGCTGCCCAGTTCGTCATGCTCGGCCGTGGGGGCAGTGATCTGCGGACCGATACCGAGCTGAACTCCATCAGTCTTGAGCAGGAAGATGTCGAAGATGTTCAAGTCTCCGATCCCGGTGCTGTAGCCGCTGTGCGGGTCGGGACGGGTACTGACGGGAAGGGTGGCGCGTAATAGCTGTGGAACGCCGATGAAGTCGCCAGAAGCTACCGGTAGGGTACCGCGCAGCAAGAAGTCGTTTGTGTGGGCGTCGCTGTCGTACAGCTCAGGCGTGTAATAGTCTTGAAAGTTCAGACCTGGAGCCAGACTTAGCGGATTATTGCTCTTGTTGGCAATCTCTGCGTTATCCGCTCGGGCTAACCCGCAGTTCAGTACAAACAAGACTGTCGCGATAACGATATTGAGGATCTTTTGCATTGATTTCCTTATCTATGGCACAGCTCCGTATAACTTCATGATGTTGCGGATCTAATAAATTCGAGCGAGCTTGAGTGGTTGGACGGCCCATAGGTATTAGGCCGATTGAACAACCTGGGTGTCTTTTCATCACGCGGCCTTCAGCGAGCCAGGCAAAGACCTTTGGAGAGTAGACCGCATTGAGCAGTTATCAACTAATCCCAAACACTGATCTAAATTTCTCTCAAACATAGCGGGAGGCAGTCCGCCGTTAAACTGATGTCAGCAGGCTCGCTACCCAGCCGCCGAAGAACGCTGCCTTTTGATCCGGTACATCTCGCCATCGGCATGGCTGAGCAGCGTATCGGCATCTTCCCCGTCCGCAGGATAAAAGGCCACGCCGATACTGCAGGACGGCATGTTGATCGCGCCAAACTCAGCACCCAGCGGCTCGGCCATGGTCGCGAGAATCTGCGCTACCTTCTCGGCGACGGCTTCCTGCGACTGGATATCCGTCAACAGCACGGTGAACTCATCACCCCCCATCCGCGCCACGGTGTCCGTCTCGCGAACGCTGGCTTGCAGCCGCCGAGCAACCATGCAGAGCACCTGATCACCCATTGCATGGCCATGCACATCGTTGATGCCCTTGAAGTCATTGATATCCAGGAACAGCAACGCCAGCATGTTGTTGTGGCGATGTGCGGCGCGCAGGGCCGAGTCCAGCCGGTCATTGAACAGCGAGCGGTTGGTCAGGGCGGTCAGCGGATCGTGGTGGGCCATGAAGCGCAATTCTTCCTCGGCCTGCCGGAGGGCGGTCACGTCCCGCGCGACACCGATCCGCGCTTCCACCTCATCGGACCAGAAGGCCGCCCAGAGGATGTGCACGACACCGCCATCCTTGCGGATGTAACGGTTGCGGAAATCGACGTGGGAATGCCCGTTCATGACCCGGATGATGGAGGCCCGTGTCACCGACAGGTCGTCAGGATGGATGTAGTCGGTGATCGGGGTGCCGATCAGCTCGACGGCCCGGTAACCGAGCAGGGTTTCACAGGCATCACTGACAAAGACAATCTGGTTGTCCCGATCGACCACGAACACTGTGTCCAGCATCAGGTGGATCAGTTTGGGGTAGAGCGCTTGTAGGTCAACGGGCATAGGCCAGGAGGTCCGGTTCAAATTGCTTGATCATAGCCTGACCGCGCAGGGCGGCGGCAAGCAATCCTGCAGACTTGCGCTGCGCCTGTAAATGGACTTGCGTGCCATTCAAGTCTGGTTTTGCGCCACCTGACAAACGGATCATGCACGCGTTCACTGGGAGTTGCTTTCAAGGGGAGGCCTTCACGGAATCCCGGGGAGCATGATCTTGGGACTGGACTGGGGCTGGGAAGGGGCCGGCAGCATCGCCACACAAAATGGATAAGCTCACAGCCACAACAACCCAGCCCAACCCAAGGATCATAGCCCCCGAGACTCCGTGAAGAACCTTTTAAAGACTTGCAACCGTACGCTCCACCAGACGAATACTGTCGCGCCCACCACGCTTGGATTCGTAGAGCGCCGCATCACCTTGCTCGATCAGCGCCGCCAGGCTTGCCGGTGGCTGGTCGAACAAGGTGGCGCCGATGCTCAGGGTCACGGCATCGGGGGTGACGAACGAGGCTGAGGCCGTCTGCTGAAAGCGCTCGCGCAAGGTATTCCCCAGCTCGACAATGCGCTGCGCAGAGGTATTGCTCAGGACAATGACGAACTCGTCACCGCCCAGTCTGGCGGCCAACGCGCCTTCGGGCAGGTGCGCACGAATCATCTCGCTCAGGGCCATGAGCAGGCGGTCGCCGGCCAGATGGCCGTGCAGGTCGTTGACACCTTTGAAGTTGTCGATGTCGATCAGCATCAAGGCGCCTGGGTGCGTGGCCGAGACACTTTCGAACAAGCGCGGAGCCCGCACTTCAAGGGCGCGGCGGTTGTACAGGGAAGTCAGCGGATCGCGTGCGGCCAGCCGCGCTATGCGCGCTTCACGGCGGTGGCGCTCGGTACCGGTCATCGACAGCGCGATCAACATGATCGCCATCGCGCCTTCGACCAGCGAAATCTGGATGATCTCGCCATGAAACGCCGCCAGATCGATCAGTGTGCCGGGAATCACTGCGGCCAGGGCCTTGGCCAGATAGAACAGGCCGTGGATCAGCAATACATAGCGCAGTTGCACGGCGCCAACGCTCAATGACTTGCCATGGGGGCGCAGAAGCAAGCTGGCTCTGAGCGCCAGCACGGCAACCAGCAGCGAGTTGGCCATCAACATGACCTTCGACCACCATGGCTCGCTTGGCAGTAGCAGCAGCGCCAGCCAGGTGACGAAGACCAGGTACCAACCGCGTGACAGACGAGTTTGGGTGAAGCGCGCGACGCCGATCAGAAATAGCCAATGGGCCAGCACCAGCAGGCCGTTGGCGAACCAGATGCCGATCAGCAGCAGGCCACTGATGCGCAGCAGGGCGAGGGTCGAGCCGACGCTGATGGTGGCAAAGCCTGCGCTCCAGAACAGCAGCGAGGATTCGCGAATGCTGCGCCATTCGACCGCCAGATACAGGGCGGCGGCCGCGGCGAGGGCGATAGAAAGGATCAACAGCGTAGGAGGGTCGAGAGCCATAGCCTGAGGGGTCTGTCTGATGTGCAGAAATGGAATCAATTGTAAGCGTTTGCGTCGATTTTTTCCGCGTCCCGGCCTGCCACAACCCGAACGCTGAAGCGCTGCAGCTGCAAGATACCCTAGCATCCGGCTACCCACTCCAAAGGAGAGGTGTGGAACCCGTCTGTCTCATGCATAAGCTGCGGGTGCTGCAGATAATGGATTACCACGGAGAATAATAATGAAACGATCATCGCGACTGGCGCTTGCCGGAGGCGTTTTTGCAGTTTCCTGCCTGACGGCCGCGTTGCAGTCATCTTTTGTCCACGCCAGTGAAACCGTCACTGCGCCACAAACGCAGGCGTTCTCGGACCAGGAGGTCAGTGACGCCTATATCTATTTGCTGGGTCGCCTGCTGGTGCTGCGCCAACAGCAGCTGGACTTTCAGCAAGGGATGCAGTGGAACCAGCTTGTGCACCGCAAGCCAGGAGCCGTGGACTGGCCCAATCCGAACCTGGATGTGGCCTATTCGGAAGCCTGGCTAGCTCTGGACGAGCGCAGTTGCGCGCAGATTTCGGTACCGAAAATCGTCGATCGCTACTACACGGTGCAGTTCCTCAATGGCTGGGGCGAGACACTGGCCAATATCAATGAGCGCAGTCAGCCCGATCATCCTTTTGGCGATTTTGCGGTCTGCCTCAAGGACGCGAAGGTGACGCTGCCCGCTGGCGTCAAACGTATCGATCTGCCGGTGCGCACCGCCCGCGTGCTGTCGCGGGTGGAGCTGGGCGCCGATGCCAGGCAAGCCGAGCAGCTGCAGCAGCAGTTCAGCTTGCGTCCTACCGGCACGCCAACGCTTGCGGCGGTACCCGAGGCGCTGATGTTCGAGCTGAGCAAGCTGCCTGGCGTCGAGGCATTCGACAAGGCTGAGGTTGCCCTGCAGGAGCCGGACCTGAATCCCGGCATGCAAGCCGTGCAGGCCAAGGTGCGGGCAATTGCCGCGCAGGTTGCAGACCCGGCCACGCGCGCACGTATCGATCAGCAGATCAAAACCCGTACCTATCCTGCACTAGCCAAGTCGGCGGCTACGATCGGGCCGGGAACCGTGCGCAACGGCTGGGTGCGCCCGGCAGTCTCCGGCGCCTACGGCAGCGACTTCCTGACCCGGACCCTGGTCGACTATGGCGGCATTTGGGCCAACACCCAGCAGGAGGTTCACTACTTCCGTGCGGCCGCAACGGGCAGCGGCGAGGTGCTTGATGGTGGCCAAAGCTATGCCCTGACGATTCCGGCTGACCAGTTGCCGCAAAATTTTGCCCGCTACTTCTGGTCGATCACCGCCACCGATGCGAAAAACTTCCGCGTCTTGCCCAACACGCTGGGGCGTTTTCTGCTCAACAACCAATCCGACCTGAAATACAACGCCGATGGTTCGCTGACCCTCTATTTCGGTCCGCAACAGCCGACAGGCGCGAATCAGGGCAATTGGCTGCCTACCGCCGCGGGCCAGCCGTTCAGGCTGATCCTGCGCTATTACGGCGCCAAGGGTGTGGTAGCCGATGGCGACTATTTCCCTCCGGCGCTGGTCAGGCTCTGAGAGGCGTCAAGACCGCGGCCAGCGCGCCGCGGTCATTGCAACCATAAGGACAACAACAATGAATGAATTGAAAGCACTGGTGGCTGCTATCGCCTTGTACGGCGCCTACCTGCCGGTAGCCCATAGCGATGCGTTGCAAACGGCGGCGGTGCCGGTCACCGTCGACAACTTCGCCCGCGCCGAGACCGACCGTTACTTCGGCCTGACTGCCAAGCGCGGCGGTTTTGGCACGTTCTCCCATTGGCGCGACCTGATTCCGGTGGATCGCCCGACCGTGATCCGGCCGAACCGCGACACGCTGTATTCAACCGCGGTGTTCGATATGGACGCCGGCCCTGTCAGCGTGACCCTGCCAGACGCCGGCGGGCGCTTCATGTCGCTGGTGATGATCGACGAGGATCACCAGGTCATCGGCGTTCACTATGGGGCAGGGGAGTACCGCCTCAACCGCGCGGACGTGTCCACTCGCTATGTCATGTTCGGCGTGCGGACCCTGATCAACCCCGCCGACCCGCAGGACCTGACCAAGATTGCCGCCCTGCAGGATGCCATCGTCGCCAGGCAGGACGGCGGGCCTGGGCAGTTCCAGGTGCCGAACTGGGACGAAGCCAGCCGCGCGCAAATACGCAAGGCATTGTTGGCGCTAGGCTCGACCCTTGAAGATTCGCGCGGCATGTTCGGCAAGCGTGAAGACGTCGACCCGGTACGCCACCTGATCGGCAGTGCCATGGCCTGGGGCGGCAACCCGGAGAAGGATGCTTACTACCAGGTTGTCACGCCGCAGCTTAATGATGGCAAGACCCCGTACCAGCTGGATGTTTCCAATGTGCCTGCAGGGGCTTTCTGGTCCATCAGTGTTTACAACGCGCAAGGGCAATTCCAGAAGAATGCCCAGGAAGCCTACGCACTGAACAACCTCACTGCACGCAAAGGTGAGGACGGTAAGGTGTCGGTTCGCTTTGGCGGATGCACGGCGACGGTTGCCAACTGCTTGCCGATCATGCCGGGCTGGAACTACATGGTGCGCTTCTATCAGCCGGCCAAGGCGGTGCTGGATGGCTCGTGGAAGTTGCCTGAGGCACATCCCGCCTCCTGAGGTAGGCAATAAAACAAACGGCGGCCAAGTGGCCGCCGTTTGTTTTTATGGTTCTTCACGGAAATTCGGGGACTATGATCCTTGGGTTGGGTTGGGTTGGGTTGGGTTGTTGGGGTTGTGAGCTTATCCATTTGGTGTGGCGCCGCTACCGGCCCCTTCCGCCTTTACGGCGGGTCCCTTTTGTCTTGGCAAAAGGAACCAAAACCGCTCGCTCCTGCATCCGGCCCTACGCTGCGCTCCGGGTCCCTTCGCTCCGGCACCTTCCGGGGCCACGCGGCCTACGACTTGCTTCGCCAAGTCTACGGCTCGCGTTCTTCGGCTACGCCGAAGGTGCTACGCACTGGCCCCTACAGGCACCTACGCTCAGCCTCCTGAAGTCGCAGTCCGCAGCGTCTGAACTTGCGTGTATGAAGATCAAGATCAAGATCAAGAGCGTGTCGTTACTGACTTTACGCGGGCTTGTCCCGCAATGGCAGCGGCCTGCCGCCGCCAATATCTGATGTCGAAGATGCGTCAGCACAGGCGCCGCCCGTAACTTTGCGACTTCAGGAGGCTGAGCGTAGGTGTCTGGAGGGGGCTGGTGCGCAGCACCCTTCGGCCTCAGCCGAAGTTCGCGAGCCGTAGACTTGGCGAAGCAAGTCGTAGGCCGCGATGCCCCTGGAGGGCACCGAAGCGAAGGGACCCGGAGCGCAGCGTAGGGCCGGATGTAGGAGCAGGCGGTTTTGGTTCCTTTTGCCAAGACAAAAGGGACCCGCCGTAAGGGCGGAAGGGGCCGCCAGCATCGCCACACAAAATGGATAAGCTCACAACCCCAACAACCCAACCAACCCAACCAACCCAACCAACCCAAGGATCATGCCCCCCGGGATTCCGTGAAGAGCTGTTTTTATCCGATAGCTGCTACGCCCCTGGTGAGCGGGCTGTTCCTACCGTACGCCGGCATTGCGCAAAGCCGCCGGGGTGAAGTCGTTCATGCGGGTCGGCTTGCCGTAGTAGGTCGCATGTTTGGACTCGTTGGTCATCGCCAGAATGTTGTAGCGGCCGGCGATCAGGTCAAAGACGCCCTGCATGGCGTAGGCTGGCGCACCGCGCTCGTAGTCATTGACCGCATAGCCTTCAGCGACACGCCAGAGTTGGCCGCGGCCGTCATAGTGGTCGACTTCGGCGAGCTGCCAGGTGTCTTCATCAAAGTACAGATCACGCTTGGCATAGATGTGCCGCTGACCAGCTTTGAGCGTGGCCTGCACGTGCCAGACACGATGCAGTTCGTAGCGAGCCAGGTCCTGGTTGATGTGGCCGGGTTTGATGATGTCGGCGTACTTGACGCTCGGCGACCAGAGTTTGTAGTTGTTGTAGGGGATGTAGATCTCCTTCTTGCCCATCAACTTCCAGTCGTAGCGGTCCGGCGCGCCGTTCATCAGGTCGGTGTTGTCGGCGGTGCGCAGCCCATCGGCAGCCGACCCGACACCGTCATAGGCGACCTGCGGCGCACGGCGAACGCGGCGTTGGCCGGCATTGTAGACCCAGGCCAGGCGAGGCTCCTTGACCTGGTCAATGGTTTCGTGGATGAGGGTCACGCTGCCGGCCAGGCGTGCAGGTCCGGTGATACGCTGCTTATAGAAGTAAAAGATGTTCTCGGCTTGCTTGGCGTCGACTCCCTCCATGTATTGCGGGTAGCTCAGTTCGTCATCGTATTCGACGATGGAATAGGACCCGTTGACCTGCGGCGCGGCCTGGGCGGCCTGGCGCAGCATGTTGCCGCCGCGATAGCGGTTGGTGTGGTTCCAGTACACCTCAACGCCGTTTTTCGGGATGGGGAAGGGGTAGTAGCGGGTGTCGGCAAAGTTGCGCAGGCCGTTGCCGTCGTCGGTCAGTTCGGTGTTTACCGCGCTCTTTTTGGCGATGGTGTAGATCGCCTCGGGGACGGCGGCGGTGCGCTGGCTCTTGTACACCGGAATCTTGTAGCTGTCGGGGTAGCGCTTGAACAGCGCCAGCTGGCCGGGGGTCAGCTTGTCCTTGTATTGCTCGGCGTTGGCGGCGGTGATGACGAACAGCGGTTGCTCATTGGCAAACGGATTGCCAAGAAAGCCATTGCCATCCACTGGCGCGGCACCGGGCTTGAGGCCGCCGGTCCAGGCCGGGATGCTGCCGTCGGCGTTGCCTTCCTTCTGCGCGCCCAGCGGGGTGAGGGTGGTGCCCAGTTGTTGCGCTTCCTGCGGCGAGACGGCGGCGATCACGCTGGTGGCCAGCAGCGACAGGGCCAGTGCGCCAGTGCGCATCATGGTGAGGGTAGTCATGCTTGTGTTCCTCCGGTCTTGCATCAGAAATTCAGGCCAAAGCTGAGCGCTACATAGTCGCGGTCGACGTTGGTGTTGAAGTCGCCACCGAAGAAGTCGGTGTAACTGAGGCTGGTGGTGTAGGTATTGAGGTAGTCGGCATCCAGGCCGATGCTGACGGCCTTGTTACCTTCCTCGAAGTTCGGCCCGTAACCGTCGACATCGTGGGACCAGGCCAGGTTGGGCGACAGGTTGATGCCGGCGAGCACGTTGGGGTAATCGAGCTTGGCGCGCACGCGGTAGCCCCAGGAACTGCTGGTGTAGAAACCCTTGTCGTTGCATTGCTGGGCCGGGTTACTCGCGCTCGGGGTGCCGGCGCCGCTGCCGAGGCAGGTAGCAAGGCCGGCTGCGCCGGGCAGGATGCCGGAGCCATAGGCCGGACTGCGACCAAAACGCAGGTCGTTGCCGTCGCTGTCGCCCAGGCCGTTGATACGGTTGTAGCCGACTTCGCCGATCAGGGTCAGGCGGCTGGCGCCCATCACCTGATCGATGAACTGGGTGGCGGTGACTTGCGCCTGGACCACGGGCATGCGCTTGTAGCCATTGATATCGCTGCCGGCCACCGCCGCTGACGCCGGCGCAATGAAACCGGTGGTGATCAGCGGTGAGGTGGCGCTGTTGAGCGTGCCGGTGAGCAGGTCGGCGGTGTTGAGCTGCAAAGGCATGTTTGGCCGGTAGCTGACTTCACCGCCCAGCGAGATGCCACTCAAGTTGGTCTGGAAACTCAGGCCGTAGAGACGGATGTCCTCGGGGTAATCGATGAAGTAGCGCGCGTTGCGCGGCACGTTCAGGGCACTGGGCGGTGTGCCCGCACCGGTGGTGCGCACGGTGCTCAGGTAGGGGTTGCGGCTGTGGTAGTTCATGGCATACGCACCGAACTCGGTGTCGTGCAGCTCGGGTACGTACCAGCGCAAGGCGATGCCGAACTGACCGCTGTCGCCGGGTTCATTGTCTTCCAGGCGCGGGATGTACACGTTGTTGTTGGCACCCGGAGCGCCGACGTTGCTGGAGACGCCGGGCGGCAGATCGAGGCCGGCCACCACCAGGCGGTCGTTGCAGCCCTGGGCCACGCCATCGTTGCCGAAGAAGGTGCCGCAGTTGTCCACCACCGAGTTGTCCCACTCCAGCTGATAGAACGCCTCGGCGGTGAGGTTTTCGGAAAGCCCCTGGGAGACATACAGCATGTTTACCGGGATCAGGCCCTCCTTGATCTCGGCCCCCGGACGCCGCAGTGCGGCAACGTCAATCGGGTTGATGCTGTTGATCGAGTTGCCGATGAAGGTACTTTCGCCCCAGCTCACCACCTGCTTGCCCAGGCGCACATTACCGGCCAGGTCGGCGAGGGTGTAGTTGTGGTAGACGAAGGCGTCGAGGAATTCGGCGCCCGAGGCTTTGGCCAGGTCGTCGCGGCCGCTGTCATCGATGTCGTAGAACAGCCGGTGTTCGTCCTTGAGCTCAAAGTCGTACCAGTACTTGCCGCGTACGAACACGCCGCTGTCGCCGTATTTCAGCTCCAGGTCATGCACACCCTTGAAGATCTTTGAAAACGTTTCGCCTTTCTTGAAGTTCAGGCGGTTGTCGTCGACGGTGCGTGAAGACGATGTGCCGCGCTTGCCCATCGAGTTGAAGTTGGAAATCAGCGACGGGTCGGCACCGCGCACTGACCAACTGGCACCGATCGACAAAGACGAGTCGAACTGGCCCTCGATTTCCCCGATGTTGAAGTCAACGGCACACGCCGGATGGCTTGCGCCGATGGCGACTGCAGCAGCCAGCAGACTTGGCTGAAACACTCCGCGCTTTTTTGTTGTTGTCATGCGGTTCTCCAGGTTCGGATGATGTAGCGATGCCATCCTAGGGGGGCGAACCTGGGTGATGTATTGCCTGATCGGATAGTTCTGCGTATTACCCGAAAGCATTAGTAGCCTGCTTGTGCCCTGAAAATACCTCGATTGGCGGATGGGGGATTTACGCCTCGCGCGCGAACATAGCGCTTACCTTGATCGACTTCAGGAGGCGCCGTGTCCCAGCTCCATTCAGCAATGGCGGCCTTGCCCAGGCCCCCTTCGGCACACCTTCAGCGTGAGCGGCTTGAGGATCGATTGCTTGAACGCAACTATCGCCTGCGCCTGCTCTGTGCACCGGCTGGCTATGGCAAGACTGTGCTGCTCAACGATTGCCTGCGTCGTCGGCAAGCCGGGGCTCGCTGCCTGTGGCTGGACCTCGGCGGGCACACGCCGACCTTTGTCCAGTTCTGCCAGCGGCTGGCCGATGGCCTTGGCCTGGAGCCGAAAGCCGCCGCAGACGGCAATGCGCTACTCGCCCTGCTGGAAAGCAGCAAGGTGTGCTGGTGTTTTGCCTTCGACGACTTTCCGGCCGATGCCTGCGCCGAACTCAACGCCTGGATCGACCGCCTGCTGCGTTCCCAGGCGCCGGTGCAGCTGTGGGTCAGTTGCCGGCAACGGCCAGCCTGGAAGCTGGCGCGTTTGCTGCTGGAAGGTGAACTGCTGGAGCTTGGTGCCGGACAGCTGGCGTTCAATGGCCAGGAGCTTGAAACCCTGGCCGAGCGCCTTGACCCGCTGGCTGGCCCCTCCAGCCTTGCCCAACTGTGGCTACAGACCCAGGGCTGGTGCGCAGGCGTGCGCCTGTTGCTGGGCGCAGAGGGCCGCAACGAGCGGGCTGGGGGAACCTGGATGCGCGAGTACCTGGGCGGCGAGTTGCTGGCGTTCTTGTCCGAAGACCAGCGCAAGCTGTTGTTGAGCGTCGCCTACCTGCCACGGGTGTCGATCGGGTTCTGCGCACGGCTGTGGCCGGAGCGCGATGCGGGCGCGCTGTTGCGTGGCCTCTTGCAGTCCGCGTCGTTCTTCCAGCCGCTGGGCGGGGACGGGCAGTGGCATCGTTTGTTGCCAGCGGTGGCGCTGGCATTGCAGGGGGAACTTGCCGCTGCAGAACTCAACCGCCTGCGCCTGGATGCCTGCCGGCTGTTGTGCGAAGACGGCTTCATTGACGAAGCCATCGAGTTGGCGTTGTCCACCCAGCAGCCCGAGATGGCTGCCAGCCTGATGGAGCGCCTGACCCTGGACTGGATGTTCAGCGAGCGCCACTTGCACACCTGGCTCAATTGGCTGACGCGCCTGCCTGTGCGGACGCTGGAAAGCTCGCCGAACCTGATTTACCTCAACGTCAGGGCACTGCTCAGCAGCTGGCGCCTGGACGATGCCCAGACGCACATCGCCAGGCTGGCATGGGCAGTGCCGCAGCCCAAGGCGCGCAACAACAGTCGTCTGCTGGCCAACTGGCAGGCGCTGCAGGGCACGCTTTACGGCCTCAGTGGCGATGCCGACGGCGCACGTGAGCACTGTCACTCGGCCTTGCAGCATCTGGAGTTGCGTGACTGGCCGTCGTCGTTCCTGTGTTACTCGACCCTGGCCCGGGTGTCGATGGCCGCGGGCGAACCGGAGCAGGCCCGGCTGTTGCTGGATTCGTCGCTGCAACTGGCACGCCGCCACCGCTGTATTGCCAGTGAAGTGCTGATCAACGCTGATCGCATTCGGCAATTGATTCTCAACGATGAGCTGGCGTTGGCCGAATCGGTATTGCAGGAGTGCCTGGCGCTGGTTGCCGCCGACGGCGGTAGTCATGATCTGCTGCTCAGCCGTCTGCTGTTGTTGCGCGGCGAACTGTGTCTGCTACGGGGCGACCTGCAGGCCGGTGAAAGTGCGCTGCGCGCGGGCCTTGAGCGTGGCACCGAGAGTAGCGACCCCTATGTACTGCATGCGCTGATCGGTCTGTCGGAAGTGGCCTCGTGTAAGGGCGAGTTGTGGCAGGCGCAGCAGCATCTGCGCAACGCCGAGCGGCACATGCAGCGCTGCCGGGTCAGCGAAACCTGCTACAAGGGGCTTATCGACTATCAGCAGATGCGCCTGCTGGTCCGTCAGAAAGACTGGGAGGCGATATTGCGGCTGGCCCGCAACGCAATCAGCGCCGATATCGGGCGCCTGCCACCGCTGCATGCACCTTCTTTGCCGCAACGCCTGCAGCTGATGCTCGCCCTTGCCGAACTGGGCACGGGCAAGCCGGAGCATGCCGCCAAGCGCCTGCAGGCCTTGCTCGCCGCGTGTGAGCGCCTGAGTTTCCGTGGCCTGCTGGCGGAGGCGCGGGTGGCGCTGGCCCAGGTCGGCAAACACGGCGGTGTGAGCTGCGCGGATGAGCCTCCGGCCCTGGTGCGTACCAGCCTGCTGGCCGACTGGCGCGCGACGCCGTCGGGGCCGGGCGCCCGTGACGGCCTCACTTCTCGGGAGTTTTCGGTGCTGCAACTGGTGGCCCACGGGCTGTCCAACCAGGAAATCAGCGAGCGGCTGTTCATCTCCTTGAATACCGTCAAAGCGCATACGGTGAAGATCAACCATAAGCTTGGGGTCAAGCGGCGCACCCAGGCGGTGATGCGGGCCAAATCCTTAGGGATGCTTGCCTGATCAGTCGAGCAGACCACGGGCGCGGGCGATGGCGATGGCTTCGGTGCGGCCCTGGGCGTCGAGCTTGGCGCTGATGTTGCGCAGGTGCGTCTTGACCGTATGTTCGGACAAGTGCATCTGCTCGGCAATTGCGCGGTTGCGATGACCGGCGGCCAGCAAACGGATCACCTGCAGCTCGCGTGCGGTCAGTTGCAGGTCGCTTTGGGCCGACTCACTGCCTTGCGCCGGTTCTGTCCGGGCACCGCTGCGTTGCAGCAAGTCGGCGAGAAACTCCGGAGCAATGCCCAGGCTGCTGGACGACGCCTGGTAGGTTACCGCCCAGCGTTCCAGCAGTTTGACCAGTGCCGGCCCTTCTTCGAGGAAAGTGCGCAGGAAACCTTCCTGGCTGGCATGGCGCAAGGCGGGTGTCAGTGTATCCAGCGCGAGTTTTTGCCGGCCTTTTCCTGCCAGGGCCATGGCCAGTAACAGGCGTAGTTTGAGCGCCCGGCGCCGCTGCTGGCGACTGTCGGCAAGCTCGATGCGCGGGCGCAGCTCGGCTGCGGCCAACTCATAGTCGCCGCGGGCAATACTCAGGCGCTGGCGGGCAACAAAGGGGGTATCGGTATCGCAGGCGAATGTCGTTACGTCGGGGCGGTCCCATTCACCGGCAAGCTCCGCCGATGAGAGCGCCTGCGCGGCGACTTCCAGACGCCCTTCAAGGGTGGCAACGCGGGCGCGCTCAAGCCAGGCCGCGCAGAGAATTCGCAGCGAGCCGCTGCGCCGTCCCAGTTGCTCAAGATCGGCCAGGTGACGGAGCCAGGCCTCGCGGTTGCCGTGTTGCAAGGCGATGCGCGCCAGCACCACACGGTGGGCGATAAGGGCATCGGGGCCGCCGAGATCGAGGGCATGCTGGGGGATCTGGTTGAGCATGGTCCAGGCGTGCGTCAGCTCATCGCCTTCGTACAGCACCAGCGCATGGAGGATGTCCAGCGTCGCCTTGGCACCTACCCAGCGTCCTTCCAGCACTGCAGCCTGCACGTTGCTGGCAGCCTCAAGGCGGGCGAGGGCGGCATGGCGATGGCCCAGGGTCAGTTCCAGTGAGCTTTCTATATAGACCGCGATGCCATCGACCAGGGCGGAGCGCTCCTGGGGTGCCTGGCGCGCCATGTCGGTCAGCACCTTGCGGGCATCGTCATAGTGGCCGGTGGCAATCATGCAGAACGCCAGGGGCGTGGCCACCATGCCGTATTGCAGGTTGTCACTGGGCGACAGGCGGGCGAGCTGGGCTTGCGCTGCAATTACCGCCGCCTCCGGCTGGTCGGTAAAGGCCAGCAGCAGGCAGCGGATGGTATCGGTTTCCAGACTGACCGGATTGCCTTCGACCACCTGCATGGCATCCCGGTAGCGCCGGTCGAGCACCAGCAGCCAGGCGTGGGTGAGGGTCAGTCGCGGTCGTCCTTGCAGTGTGTCAGCGGGCATCTGCTGCAGCCAGCGCAACATCAGGCGCAGGCGTCCGGCATCGACCAGCTCGTCCAGGTGCCGTTCCAGCAGCGCCGCCGCCTGGTCGATGGCGCCTGCGCGCATCAGGTGCTCGATCGCCGCCGCCGGGTGTTTGTGGGCGAGGTACCAGCCGGAGGCGGCGCGATGCAGTCCTTCGGCGTGCCCGGGCAGTTGACGGGCCAGGGCGTTGCGCAGGAAGCCGCTGAACAGACGGTGGTAGCGGAACCATTGCTGCTCAGGGTCGGTTGGCTGGATGAACAGGTTGGCGCGCAGCAACTGCTCAATCAGCCCGGCGCTGTCGCGGCGCTGGGTGAGGGCGTCGCACAGCGGCGCGCAGAAGCGCTCGAGGATGCTGGTCTGCAGCAGGAACAGACGCACCTCATCGCTCTGCCGGGCGAGGATGTCTTCGGTCAGGTACTCGGCCAGCTCCTGGTTGCTGCCGGAAAACGAACCGATGACATCAGCCTGGGCACTGCGGCCGTTGAACGACAGGGTGGCCAGGAACAAGCCGGTGATCCAGCCTTCGCTGATGTCCTGCAGCCGCGTCACCTGTTCGTCGCTGATCGGCAACTGGCAGCGGCCACGCAGGTACGCCCGGGTTTGCTCCGGGCGCAAACGCAGCGCTTCGGTGTCAATGTCCAGCACCTGGCCCTGCATGCGCAGGCGGCCAAGTCCCAGCTCGGGGTTGACCCGCGAGGCGATGGCCAGGCGGGCGCCAGGCGCCAGTGCGGCCAGCACCTGCTGGATGAAGGCCAGGGCCTGGGGGGTATCGAGTGCTTCGAAGTCGTCCAGCACCACGGTGAAGCCCGGCTGCAGTCTGCCCAGTTGTTGCAAGAGCGCCTGCGGGGTGGCCAGCGGATCGGCGACTGACTGGCCATCCAGGGCCTGCAACCCGGCATGCAGATGGGCGGCCAGGCGCCTGGGGTCGTTATCGGCGCTGTCGAGAGTGAGCCAGAGTACGCCTTGGCCATTGGCCAGGCAGCGCTCGCGCAGTTGACGCAACAAGGTGGTTTTGCCAAAGCCTGCGGCGGCGCGGATCAGGATCAGGCGGATATCGCCGGGTGGGTCGATACTTTGCAGTAAGTGGTCACGCGGCAGCAGGCCGGCGGTGGTGCCCGGCGTGGCGAACTTTTCTGCACGAATAGGGTGAACGGCCGGCTCCGGCTGCGCGTCTGCGGGCGCATTGCCGCCGGTTACAAGGCGCAGGCGGGCAATAAGATCCTGGCGATCGGGCATGGGTCTCTCTGGCCATGTGGGCTGACTGGCAGCCTCTGATTGTTCTGTGTGCCGATAATGCCACGGCTACGCGCATCGGGGAAAAACCGCAGTGCGAACTTCACTCTTTCGAGCGATAGGTAAGCGCAAATGGACTGGCTAGCCTGTTGCCGGTCGCAAGCCTTCGCGTTGCTGACTTCAATGCCCATAACAAATAGAGAGAACAACCATGGCAGGAGCACTGGCAGGGGTAAAGGTAATCGAAATGAATGCGATCGGGCCGGCGCCCTTTGCCACCATGTTGCTTGCCGACATGGGCGCAGAGGTGATCCGCATCGACCGGCAACAGTCAGGATTCCTCAATGGTGATGACAGTGTGATCGGCCGTGGCCGCCGCAGCCTGGCGATCGACCCGCGCAAGCCGGGGGCCACCGAGGTGCTGCTGCAGCTGATCGAGGGTGCCGATGTGTTGATCGAAGGCTTCCGGCCAGGGGTCATGGAGCGTCTGGGGCTCGGGCCCGACGTCTGTCTGGCGCGTAATCCCGGGCTGGTCTACGGGCGCATGACCGGCTGGGGCCAGAGCGGGCCGTTGGCGCAGAGCGCCGGCCACGACCTCAACTACCTGGCGATTACCGGTGCCCTGCATGCCATGGGCCACGCCGACCGCGAGCCGACGCCGCCGCTGCACCTGGCCGGCGACATGGGCGGTGGCGCGATGTTTCTTGCTTTCGGCGTGGTGTGTGCGCTGTTCGAGGCGCGTCGTTCGGGCAAGGGGCAGGTGGTGGATGCCGCCATCAGCGATGGCGCTGCGCTGCTCAGCACCATGTACTACGAGTTCAAGCAGAGCGGCCAATGGGCCGGACGCGGGGAAAACATCTTCGATGGCGGGGCGCCGTTCTACGGCTGCTACACCTGCGCCGATGGCCGCTTCATTTCCATCGGCGCCATCGAGCCGCAGTTCTACCAACGCTTGCTGGAGCTGTGCCAGATCGATGACCCGCTGTTCCAGGTGCAGTGGGACCGAAGCCTGTGGCCGGTGCAGCGCGAGAAGCTGGAAGCGCTGTTCCGCACCCGCAGCCGCGACCAGTGGTGCGAGCTGCTGGAAGGCACCGAGGCCTGCTTTGCCCCGGTGCTCGACTTCAGCGAGGCACCGACCTATGCCCATAACCAGGCGCGCGGCACCTTCATGCGCAGCGCTGGCGTCGTTCATCCGGCCCCGGTACCGCGCTTGAGCCGCACTCCGGCGCAGGCTGGCGAGCAGGTGCGCAACGGTCAGCACAGTGTGCAGATTCTCCGTGAGCTGGGCCTGGACGAAGCCGCGATTGCCGCGCTGCGCGAGGCCGGCGCCATCGCTTGAGCAAAAGGAGTGGGGTGACCCCACTCCAATCCCACCCCTTTCTACTCCCGGGGGGCGGGATACAGCTCAAAAGCGTTGCGCAACCATGATGCCAGGGCCCCGGAACGACCGGTGTGCCAGTCCAGTCAACTGACCGCGGAGAAACAGATGTCCCAGAAAACCTATGTTGCCGGTGTCGGCATGATCCAGTTCGCCAAGCCCGGTGCCAGCGCCAGCTACATCGAGATGGGCGCCCAGGCTGTGCGCCAGGCGCTGCAGGATGCCGGTATCGGTTATGAGCTGGTGCAGCAGGCCTATGCCGGTTATGTCTATGGCGACTCCACCTGCGGCCAGTCGGCGCTGTATGAAGTCGGCATGACCGGCATTCCGGTGATCAACGTCAACAACAACTGCGCCAGCGGCTCTACCGCGCTGTTCATGGCGCGCCAGGCGGTGGAAAGCGGCGCTGTCGATTGCGCCCTGGCCTTTGGCTTCGAGCAGATGCAGCCGGGTGCGCTGAAGAATTTCTGGACCGATCGTCCGCTGACCATGGGCAAGGGCTTCGACAGTGCCGCCCAGGTGTTCCCGGAAGGCATCGGCATGCCGGGCGCTCTGATGTTCTTCGGAGGCGCTGGCCGCGAGCACATGGAAAAATACGGCACCAAAATGGAAACCTTTGCGGCGATCCGCGCCAAGGCCAGCCGTCATGCTGCCAACAACCCGCTGGCAGTGTTCAAAAAAGTGGTCAGCACCGAGGAGGTGATGGCCGACCAGGTGGTCTGGGAAGGCGTGATGACCCGGCTGATGGCCTGCCCGCCGACCTGCGGCGGCGCTGCCGCGATCATCGTTTCCGAGCGCTTTGCCAAACGCCATGGCCTGCGCACCGATGTGTCGATCCTGGCCCAGGCCATGACCACCGATACCCCCGATGCGTTCGATCCGCCCTCGATGATTGAGATCGTCGGCTCCGGCATGACCCGCTCGGCCGCCTGGCAGGTGTACGACAAGGCCGGTGTCGGCCCTGAAGATATCCGCGTTTGCGAGCTGCATGACTGCTTCGCCCACAACGAGCTGCTGACCTATGAAGGCCTGGGTTTCTGCCCGGTCGGTGGCGGCGAGCAGTTTGTCCTGGATGGCGACAACACCTACGGCGGGCAAGTGGTGGTCAATCCGTCTGGCGGCCTGCTGTCCAAAGGCCACCCGCTGGGTGCCACCGGGCTGGCGCAATGCTACGAGCTGACCCACCAGTTGCGCGGCAGCGCCCAGGCCCGCCAGGTCGAAGGCCTGCAGCACGCGCTGCAGCACAACCTCGGCCTGGGTGGTGCGGGCGTCGTGACCCTCTACGGTCGCGGCTGATCGCCCCGTCAATCTTCAGGAATCAATCGAAATGGCAGACAAAAGTCTGATCGGCCGTTCCCTAGGCGTCACTACCTGTGCGGTGGAAAAAGGTCGTTTGCGCTTCTTCGCCAAGGCTATCGGCGAGACCGATCCGCTGTACACCGATGAAGAGGCGGCCAAGTCCGCGGGTTATCCGGCCCTGCCGGTGCCACCGACCTTCCTGCTGTGCCTGGAAAGCGAGGGGCGCAATCCGCAAGCGATCGTCGAGGACATTATGGGCTTTGACCTCGGGCGCATCCTGCATGCCGAGCAGGAGTTCAGCTACCACCGCATGGCCTTTGCCGGCGATGTGCTGACCTTCGATACGCGCATCGTTGATGTCTACGAAAAGAAGGGCGGGGCCCTGCAGTTCGTGGTCCAGCAAACCCGTATCACCAACCAGGACGGCGAACACATCGCCGACCTTCGCTCTTCGCTTGTGCAGCGCTGAGGTACAGCCATGACTCACTCACGAACCTACGGCCCGCAGTACAGCGACGTACAGGTCGGCAGCGAACTTCCGCTGCTCAAGTTGCGCCCGGTCGATCGCACCACGCTGGCGCTGTATGCCGGCGCGTCCGGTGACCACAACCAGATTCACATCGACATCGATTTTGCCCGCAAGGCCCGCGTTCCGGACGTGTTCGCCCACGGCATGCTCTCGGCAGCCTACCTTGGCCGGTTGCTGACCAGCTGGGTGCCGCAGACACAGATCCGCGCGCTGTCGATGCGCTTTGTCGGCATCACCCAGATCGGTCACATCCCGCACCTGAGCGGGCGCATCACCGAAAAATTCGAGGCCGACGGCGAAAAGCGCGTGCGCCTGCAGATCCAGTGCGCCAACCAGTATGGCGAAGCCAAGGTGGTGGGCGAGGCGGTCGTGGCCCTGGCCTGACGCTCCTTGCGCACTGACAACCCGACTTAATTAGAAGGCAATAACAATGAAAAAACTTGAAGGCAAAGTCGCCCTGGTCACCGGTTCCGGTCGTGGCATTGGCCGTAGCGTCGCGCTGAAACTGGCGGGCGATGGCGCCCGTGTGGTGGTCAATGACCTGGATGCCGGCCCTGCTGAAGAAGTGGTTGCCGAGATCCGCGCCGCTGGCGGCGAAGCCGTGGCCTGCGTCGGCAGCGTCACTGCTGTCGATTTCGCCGAGCGCTTCGTCAAGACCGCGGTCGACAACTTTGGCGGCATCGACATCATCGTCAACAATGCCGGTTACACCTGGGACAACGTGATCCAGAAGATGAGCGATGAGCAGTGGTACGCCATCATCGACTGCCACCTGACCGCACCGTTCCGCATTCTGCGCGCTGCCCAGCCGGTCATCAGCGCCCTGGCCAAGCAGGAGGCCGCCGAAGGCCGTGTGGTCAACCGCAAGGTGGTCAACATTTCCTCGATCGCCGCTGGTGGCAACGCCGGGCAGGCCAACTATTCCTCGGCCAAGGCCGGCATCCTCGGCATGACCAAGTCGCTGTCCAAGGAGTGGGGGCGCTACAACGTCAACGTCAACGCCGTGGCTTTCGGTCATATCGACACCCGTATGACCCAGGCCCTGGCCGGTGATGCCAGCAAAACCGTGAGCATCGAAGGCCGCGAGATCAAGGTCGGCATCCAGCCCGCTGCGATTGCCGCCAGCAACCAGCTGTGCCCGCTGGGCCGTCCGGGCACCCCGGACGAGGCCGCCGGTTCGGTTTACCTGTTCTGCATCCCTGAATCCAATTTCGTCTCCGGCCAGGTGCTGGTGTGCGGCGGCGGTTTCGGCAACGTCTGACCTGATAAGGAGAGCATCATGCGTGTAGAGAACTACGTATCGCCCTGGGAAGACGCCGACCTGGTGGCCTTCCGCGACAGCATCCGCCGTTTTGTCCGCGAGCAACTGCTGCCCCACGAAGACAAGTGGCGCCAGCAGCACCGCTCCGACCGTAGTGCGTGGCTGGCCTGTGGCGAAATGGGCATGATCCTGCCGGACATGCCGTCCGAATACGGCGGCGCCGACGGTACCCCGGCGCACTACGCGGTGGCCATGGAAGAGCTGACCTATGCCGGTGCGATGAGCATCGCCCTGAGCATCAACCACATCGTCGGTCACTACATTCTGGCCAGTGGCACCGAGGCGCAAAAGCGCCAGTGGCTGCCGAAGATCGCCTCGGGCGAGTGCATCTGTTCGATTGCCATGACCGAGCCGGGTACCGGCTCCGACCTGCAAGGCGTGCGTACCCGTGCCGTGAAGCACGGCGACAAGTACCTGATCAGCGGTTCGAAGACCTTTATCAGCAACGGTCAGAACAGCGATATGGTGATCGTGATCGCCAAGACCGACCAGGAAGCCAAGGGCTCGCGCGGCATTTCGTTGTTCATCGTCGACACCAACACCCCGGGTTTCCAGCGCGGCAAGTGCCTGGACAAGATCGGCCTGCCAGGCCAGGACACCTCGGAAATGTTCTTCCAGGACTGCGAAGTGCCGGCGGATTGCCTGCTGGGCGGCGTCGAAGGCCAGGGCTTCGTCCAGTTGATGCAGCAACTGCCCTATGAACGCGCCGAGATTTCGATCCAGGCTGCCGCTTCGCTCGAGCGTGCGCTGGCCTTGACGGTGGAGTACACCCGCGAACGCAAGGCCTTTGGCAAGTCGATCCTGGACTTCCAGAACACCCGCTTCACCCTCGCCGAAGTAAAGGCTACGGTGCTTGCTTCACGGCTGTTCGCCGACCTGATTGTGCAGCGCTGGGTGGATGGCACTCTGGATACGACGCTGGCCTCGATGGGCAAGTTCTGGCTGACCGATCGTCAGGGTGAAGTGATCGACGATTGCCTGCAGTTCTTTGGCGGTTTCGGCTACATGAACGAGTACCCGATTGCGCGCATGTTCGCCGATGCGCGGGTGGCCCGTATCTATGGCGGCGCCAACGAAATCCAGCGTGAGCTGGTGGGACGCTCGCTGTAAGGGGATGGGCCGGGCGACGCTCATCCACGAGAGTGTCGTGCGGCTCGCCAGGGACGGCTTGAGCTTTTTGATCCGAAAGCTCAGACAACAACAATAAGATAGGAGGTTAGGATGAATATCACCCAAGGACTGCACCGCCATCTGCAGCAACGTGCCGATGCCGTTGCCGTGCGTGAATCGGGCCGCAGCCTGACCTTTGCCCAGCTTGCCGAGCGGGTTGCACGCCTGGCCGGTGCCCTCAAGGGCCTGGGCATGGCCAGCGACGACTGCATTGCCATGCTGGCGCGCAACTCGCAGCGCTACATCGAATACAGCCTGGGTGTGCCTTGGGCCGACGGCGTACTCAACCCGGTCAACACCCGCTGGAGCAGCGCCGAGATCGTCTATTCCCTGAACGATTCGGGCTCGACCCTGCTGATCGTCGACGATGCCTTCAAGGATCAGGGTGCGCTGATTGCCAGTCAGGCCGAAACCGTGCGCCATGTCATTTACGCCGGCGACGGCGAAACCCCGCCAGGCATGCTCAGCTACGAAGCGCTGCTGGCCGAAGCGACGCCTGTAGAAGACGTGCGCCGTGGCGGTAATGCCTTGCTGGGGATTTTCTACACCGGCGGCACCACGGGCTTCCCCAAGGGCGTGATGATCAGCCACGACAACCTGGCGTTCGCCGGGCTGTCGGCGATGAGCCGGGGGTTTTTCGGCCCGAACTCAGTGTTCATGCATGCCATGCCGATGTTCCATCTCGCTGATTTTTCGGCCTTGTACTGTCTGATGGTCAGTGGTGGCACGCACGTCATTCTGCCGGCATTCACTGGCGAAGCAGCGCTGGCCACCATTGTCGATGAAGGGGTCACCGACCTGATGCTGGCGCCGACCATGATCCAGATGATGCTGGACGCCCGTCAGGCCAACCCGGACACCGCCGGGCTGGAGCTTGCGAGCATCCGCCATATCGTCTACGGCGCCTCGCCGATCACCCCGGCGCTGCTTGATCGTGCCTGCCAGGCTTTCCCGGCGGCCGGCTTTTTTCAGGGTTACGGCATGACCGAACTGACCACCGGCGGCACCATGCTCGATGCCGAGTATCACTGCGTGAAGCACCAGCTCAGCGGCAAGATGTATTCGGCGGGTCGCGCCGTGAACTGCGTGGAGGTGAAGATCGTCGACAGCCAGGGTCACGAGGTGCCGCGTGGTACGGTCGGCGAGATCATTGTCCATGGCCCCAACGTCATGCTGGGCTACTGGAACCGGCCGCAAGACACCGCACAAGTCCTTAAAGATGGCTGGATGTACACTGGTGATGGCGCGTACATGGACGCTGAGGGCTTCGTGTTTATCGTCGATCGACTCAAAGACATGATCGTCAGTGGTGGCGAGAACATCTACTCGGCCGAAGTGGAAAATGCCCTGTGCAGTCATCCGGCGGTGGCCCAGTGCGCGGTGATTGGCATCCCGTCGGACAAGTGGGGCGAAGCCGTGCATGCCGTGGTCGTGCTCAAACCCGAGGGCAACGCTGACCTTGAGCAACTGGTCGCCCATTGCCGTGAGCGCATCGCCGGCTACAAGTGTCCGCGCAGTGTCGAATTCCGTGCGGCCATGCCGCTGTCGGGGGTGGGCAAGATACTCAAGAACGAGCTGCGCAAGTCCTTCTGGGAAAACCGCACACGCAATGTCGGTTGAGCGGATGAACTCATGACCAGCGTTCAGTTGATTACCACCAAGTTCGCACCACCGCGTCTCGGTACCCAGGCCGTGGCGCGAGAGCAGTTGCTGGAAAAACTGCAGCACTGGCGCCACAGCCGCCTGTTGCTGGTGACCGGCAGCGCCGGGTTCGGCAAGACCACCCTGATTACCCAATGGCGGCAAAGCCTGATCAAGGCCGGTGCACAGGTGGCCTGGCTATCGTTGTCGGCGGACGATGCCCGCTTCGAATCCTTCTGTGCCAGCCTGCTGGGGGCGCTGCGCCATGCTGCGGTTGCGGTCGACGAAGACCTGTTGCTGCTGGCGGGTGCCGAGCGTGATGCGGTGCAGACGGTCTCGGCGCTGCTGGTCAACGCACTGGCGCGCTGTAACGGCAAGCTTTACCTGATGCTCGATGACTTTCACCACGCTCACGACGAACGCATCGCCAGGCTGGTGCAAATGCTCGCCGAGCACCTGCCAGAGGATGTTCACCTGGTGCTGGCGTCGCGCATTGCACCGAACCTGCAATTGGGGCGGTTGCGTGCGCAGGGCGAAGTGTACGAGGTGGATTGCGCGCAGTTGTCCTTCGATTTTCGTGAATCTCTGACCTTTCTCAGGGCGCAGCTCGACGAGCACATGGACCTGGATACGGTGCACGCCGCGCACGAACTCACCGACGGCTGGCCCATCGGCCTGCAGTTGCTGGCCATCGCCCTCAAGAGCAACCTGCGCAAGGCGGTACAAAGCACCCTGCCGGCACGCAGCAGCACGGCGCTGGCCGACTACCTGGCCCAGGACGTGATGGCCGATTTGCCGGGTGATCTGTTCGAGTTCCTGCAAAAGCTGTCGATACTGCGGCGTTTCAATGCCGAACTCGCCGCCCATGTCACCGGCGTGCCGGAGGCTGCCGCGCTGATCGCCGCGATCGAGGAGCGCAATCTGTTCATCCAGCCGGTGGATCAGGCGGGCCAGCAGTGGTATCGGCTGCATCCATTGTTTGTCGAATTCCTCGGCCAGCGCTTGCACAACGGCCAACGCGATATTCGCTGCTTGCACCGGCGCGCGGCGCAGTGGTTCGAGCGCGCCGGACTGGTGCAGGAGGCACTGCGCCACGGCCTGTTGTGCGAGGACTTCGGCCTGATCGTGGAAATGCTTGAGCGCATGCAGCCGTCCACGCGCCGGGTCAGCCACCTGAACCAGTTCATGCGCTGGCTGGAACAGGTACCCAGCGGGGTGCTGGCGGCGCACCCGAACCTGATGTTGCTGGGGATCTGGGGGGCTGTGCTCACGGTACTGACGCACAAGGCGCAGGCCTGGATCACTGAACTCGAGCGTGAGCCGCTGGAGGAACAATGGGCGCTCCAGGTGGTGCTGCTGAAGGCATCACTGGCCATGCACAACGATGACGACAGCCGCTGCATGGCCCTGCTGGAGTCGTTGCAGGGCAGGGCGTTGGAGGTGCCGTTTCTGCAGCAGGTGCGGATCGGCCTGACCCTTAACTGCCTGGCCTTGCGCGGACAGCACGCCCAGGCCCGCAGTCTGTTCCGCCAGCCCGAGGCACGCTGCCTGCGCAGCGACGACGAAATGGCGCTGATGGGGCAGTTGAGCATGGCTTCGGTGAGCCTGCTGGAGGGCAAGGTGCTTGAAGCCGAACGCCTGTGCGCGCCGTTGCTGGAGCAGGCTGAGGCCGTGCATGGGCGGCGTTCGGTGAGTGCCTGCGGCGCTGCCGTGGTTATGGCTCAGGCGTGCTACGAGCTGGACCGTGTGGAGCAGGCCCGTGAGGTGTTGGCCAATCGCCTGGATATCCTGCGTTTTTCCACCCCGATGTCGATGATCGGTGCGGCACTCTGCCATGCGCGGTTGATGACACTGGAAGCATCGCCGCGGGTCGCGCTGGATTACCTGGCCGAGAAGGAAGAGCATTTTTGCACCCTGGGCCTGGATCGCGGTACGGGCAGCATGCTCGCCGAGCAGCTGCGCCTGGCCCTGACCTGCGGGGATCTGTTCCACGCCGAGACGCTGCAGTGCAGGCTCGACGAGCTGGCCCGCAGCCATCGCGGGGCGACACCTTGCGACGCCGAGATCATGGCCCTGGCGGCGCTGTCCAGGGCGCGTCTCTCGCTGGCGCGCCGGCAACCCGAGGCGGCGCTGCAAGTGCTGGATATCGCTCATCGCTATGCGGGCGAGTTCGATCGCGGACGCTGGCGGGTTCAGGTCGAGTTGCTGCGGGCGTTCGCCCTGCAGGCCCTGACGCGTGATACCGAAGCGCGGGAAAGGCTCCAGGCTGCGCTGGCCTGCGGATACCGGCTGGGCCTGGCGCGCACCTTGCTCGATGAAGGTGAGCCGTTTCAGCTGCTGCTTGGCACGCTTGAGCTGGAGGAGGGGGCGGTGCTGGCGGGCTATCGCAATGGGTTGCTCAAGACGTCGGCGATCCGTCCTGCGCCGGTTGCGCGCACGTCGAGCGCGTTGATGACCCGGCGTGAGCAGGAAATCCTCGAGCTGCTGGAGCAGTCGATGTCCAACAAACGCATCGCCCTGGCACTGAACCTGAGCCTGCAGACGGTGAAGTGGAACCTGAAGAACATCTTCTCCAAGCTTGGCGTGTCCAGCCGTTACGACGCCATTCTGGTGGTGCGCCGGCAGCGTGAATGAATCACCCCGGTGGGAGCGGGCTTGCCCCGCGATTGCGGGCTGTCAGCCACATCGCATCGCGGGGCAAGCCCGCTCCCACCGGAAAGCAGCCTTACAAACTTCCCACCAATTGGCCGCCATCTACCGCCAGTACTGCTCCGGACATATAGGCTCCGGCCTGGCTGGCCAACAGCAAAAACGGCCCCTCAAGCTCCTCCAGGCGTCCAAGGCGGCGCATCGGCACGGCGTTGCGAATGTAAGCCTGACCCTGTTCGCTGTCGAAGTAACCGTCGGTCATTTCGGTGATGAAGTAGCCCGGTGCAATGGCGTTGACCCGAATGTCATAGCGGGCCAGCTCCAGCGCCAACGACTTGGTCAGTTGCACCACGCCAGCCTTCGCCGTGCAGTAATGGCTGTAGCCGGTACCGACGCGCAGGCCGAGCATGGAGGCGATGTTGACGATGCTGCCGCCCTGCTTGGCGCGAGCCAGACGTTGCGCTGCACACTGGGCCACGCGCCAGACGCCGTCGAGGTTGGTCGACAGCATGTGGCTCCAGTCCTGCTCGCTGACCTCAAGCACGCGCTGGCCATTGCCGATGCCGGCATTGTTGAGCACCACGTCGACAACGCCGAACGCGGCTTCGGCAGCATCGAAGGCGGCTTCGACGCTGGCCCGATCAGTGACGTCCATGGCCACTGCCAGGGCCTGGCCGCCGTTCTGGCGCAGGGCTTCAGCCAGTTCGTGCAGGCGTTCCACGCGGCGTGCGGCCAGAACCACCCGCGCTCCGGCACGGCTGGCAACGCGGGCGAGGTGGGCGCCGATACCACTGGAAGCACCGGTGACCAGCACGGTTCGGCCATTCAGGGAGAAGGGAGAGGTGATGTCTTCTTGCATGGGCTAATCCTGTTTGTGCGAGGGGCAGGCGCCAGTGTGGCGCCTGCCTGATGCATCAGATGCGTTCGATGGTGGTTTTGCCGGCGGCCACCAGGCGTTCGAGCAATGGCGCCGGGGTAAACCACATCCGGCCATAGTCACCCAGCGAATCGCGATAGTGGCGGATGCCGGCCAGCACTTTGTCCAGGCCGTACTGCTCGGCGTAGTGCATCGGGCCACCAAGGTGGGCCGGGAAGCCATAGCCGTTGATCCACACCAGGTCGATATCCCCCGAGCGCAAGGCGATACCTTCATCGAGCAACTGGATGCCTTCGTTGATCAACATGAACAGGCAACGGGCATGGATTTCCCCATCGTCGACGGGGCGGCGGGTGACATGCAGCTCACCGGCCAGGCGCTCGGCGAGCGCGACCACTTCGTAGTCGTTGTGGCGCTCGCGACCTTCATACTGGTAGAAGCCGCGCCCGGTTTTCTGGCCGTAGCGACCAAGCGCGTAGAGCTCGTCACCGACGCGGCAGTAACTCTCGTCGTGGGCGATGGCAGCGCGGTTGGCATCGCGCACCAGAAAGTTTACGTCGATGCCGGCCAGGTCAAGCATGCTGAACACGCCCATGTTCAGGTCCAGGCCGGTGAGGACGTTGTCCACCTGGGCCGGGGTGGCGCCTTCGAGCACCAGGCGGTGGGCTTCACGGGCGTAGGGCTCAAGCATGCGGTTGCCGATAAAGCCGAAGCAGACACCGGAAACCACCGGGATCTTGCCGATGCTGCGGCCCATCTTGAGCGTGGTGGCCAGCACATCGGCGGCGGTTTCCCGGGCGTTGACCACTTCCAGCAGGCGCATGACATTGGCCGGGCTGAAGAAGTGCAGGCCGATCACATCCTGCGGGCGCGAGGTCACGGCGGCGATCTGGTCGACGTCCAGCGACGAAGTGTTGGTGGCGAGAATCGCGCCCGGCTTGCACACGCGGTCAAGGGTGCGGAACACCTCCTGCTTGATCTGCAGTTTTTCGAACACCGCCTCGATCACCAGGTCGGCGTCGGCCAGGTCGGCATAATCCAGGGTGCCGCTCAGCAGAGCCATGCGCTGCTCCAGCTGGGCCTCGCTGAGTTTGCCGCGCTTGACGCTGATGCCGTAGGTCTGGCGGATCTGGGTCAGGCCGCGGTCCAGGGCATCGCCCTGGCGTTCCAGAAGGATTACCGGAATACCGACATTGGCGAAGTTCATGGCGATACCGCCACCCATGGTGCCGGCGCCGATCACCGCGACCTTGGCAATCGGGCGCAATGGCGTGCAGGCGTCGATCCCGGGCACCTTGCCGGCCTCGCGTTCAGCAAAGAATACATGGCGCAGGGCCTCGGACTGGCGCGAGGCTTCAGCCTGCTTGAACAGCGCCAGTTCGCGTGCCAGGCCTTGCTCCTGCGGCAGCAAACAGGCGGCTTGCACCGCCGAGAACACCAAGCGCGGCGCCAGCCGGCTTTTCCAGCGCGGCTCCTGCTCGACGCAGTAACGTTCGAAGAAGTCTGCAGCCACGCCCTTGGCCGGATCGGCAAAAGGCTCGCTCGGGCGGGCCGGAGCGCCGCTGGCAATCAACTCGCGGGCATACTCGCAGGCGCTGGCAAGCAGGTGTTCGGCGCTGTCGGCGAGGCGGTCTACAATCCCCAGCTCCAGGGCGCGTTTGGCCGGAACCTGGGCGCCACTGATCATCATCTCCAGTGCCGCTTGTACCCCGATCAGCCGCGGCAGGCGCTGGGTTCCACCGGCACCGGGCAGCAGGCCGAGGTTGATTTCCGGCAAGCCGACGCGGGTTTGCGGCTCACCAATGCGATAACCACAGGCCAGGGCCAGCTCAAGACCGCCACCCAGGGCGAGTTTGCCAATGGCGGCAACCAGGGGCTTGTCGAGCCGGGTCAGGCGCAGCAGGACGTCGGGCAGATTCGGTGTGGCAAAGGATGCGGGGCTGCCGAATTCAGTGATATCGGCGCCGGCGCAGAACAGCCCCGAGGCGCCGAAGATCACGATGGCACGCACCGAAGGATCGCTGTTGGCCTGTTCGCATGCCTGCAGCAGGGCGGCGCGCAGCGGCTGGCCGAGGGCGTTGACCGGCGGACGAGCGAGGCCGATCAGGGCCAGGTTGTCTTCCACCTGATAGGTAACCAGAGAATTCATGGTGACTCCTTTGTAGCGCTAATGGGGGGACGGGCTCAGAACCACTGGTCCTGCATGTCAACGCTGGTGCGGTTGGCACTGGCGAGCAGGCGGGCCTGGGCATCGATGCCGGCCAGTTCCCAATCCATGAAGTAACGTGCCGCCTGCAATTTACCGCTATAGAAGTCGGCTTCGCTGTTTACTGCCCCGGCATCCAAGGCGCGGCTGGCGACCAGTGCCATGCGCAACCAGAGCCAGCCCACCAGCACGCGGCCGAACAGGTCCAGGTACGCAGTGGCGTTGGACAGGCCGCGATTGGCGTCGGCGGCAACCTGGGCCAGCAGGCTTTCGGTGACATCCTGCAAGCGATCCATGGCGCCACTCAACAGGTAGGCAAGGGCGGCGCAGCGGTCGTCGCGCCCGGCTTCGCCGAGGGTGCGGCGGACCCGCTCGCAGAACAGACGGTAACCTGTGCCGCCGTTCTGCTGCAGCTTGCGCCCGAGCAAATCAAGGCCGTGAATACCTTCGGTGCCTTCATGGATGGGGTTCAGGCGGTTGTCCCGGTAGTACTGCTCCAGCGGGTACTCGCGGATGTAGCCGGAGCCGCCGAGGATCTGCACGCCGATGTCCGAGGCGATAACGCCGTACTTCGACGGGTAGGACTTGACCATCGGAATCAGCAGGTCGAGCAGTTCGCCGGCATCGCGGCGCGTTTGCTCCTCGGCTGCGGTATGGGCGTCTTCGTACAGGCTGCTGGCATACAGACACAGCGCCAGGCTGCCTTCGGCGTAGGTCTTCTGCTGCAGCAACATGCGCCGCACATCGGCGTGTTCGACAATACGCACCTGTGGCGACAACGGGTCTTTGGCGCCTGGCAGGCGGCCTTGCGGGCGTTCGCGGGCGTAGTCCAGGGCGTGAATGAAGCTCTGGTAGGCCAGCGCCGAAGCGCCCAGGGCCACACCGATACGCGCCTCGTTCATCATCTGGAACATGTACGACAGGCCCTTGTTGGCTTCGCCCACCAGGTAACCGACCGCACCCGCCTGCTCACCGAAGTTCAGCACGGTCGAGGTGGTGTTGCGGTAGCCCAGCTTGTGCAGCAGCCCGGCCAGGGCCACGTCGTTGCGTTCGCCGCGCTGACCGTTGGCGTTGACCAGGAACTTGGGCACCAGAAACAACGAGATGCCACGGGTGCCGGCAGGAGCGCCTTCGATCCGCGCCAGCACCATGTGCACGATGTTGTCGGTCAGCTCGTGGTCACCACCGGAAATGAACATCTTCTGTCCGAACAGGCGGTAGCTGCCGTCGTCGGCCGGGCGGGCGAGGGTGCGCAGATCGCCAAGGGCCGAGCCCTGGCCCGGTTCGGTCAAGGCCATGGTGCCGCTGAAGCGGCCATCGAGCATCGCCGGCAGAAAGCGCTCGCGCAGGGTGTCGCTGGCAAAGCTCTTGACCAGGTTGGCAGCGCCGATGGTCAGGAACGAGTAGGCCACGGTGGCGATATTGGCGGCATTGAAATAAGCCATGCTGGCGCGCAAGATGACTTCCGGCAGTTGCAGCCCCCCGTCGTCGGCGTCATGGTGGGCGGCGAGGAAACCGGCTTGGGCGAAGGCATCCCAGGCAACCTTGGTTTCTGGAATCAGGGTGATTTTTTCACCGTCGAAGGTGGGCTCCTGGGCGTCGCCTTTCTGGTTGTGCGGGGCGAAATATTCGGCGGCGATGCCGCGAGCAGTTTCTAAGGTGGCGTCAAATACCGCACGGTCGTGCTCGGCATAACGTGGACGCTGCAGCAGCGCCTCGGTGTCGAGCAGTTCATAGAGTTGGAAACTCAGTTCGCGTTCGTTGAGCAGTGCATCGGTCATCGTGGTCTCTCGCACAGGACCTGGCGCCTAGGTGGCCAGCGGTTTGTGATCGGTATCAGTAGAGCCAATTGCCGGGAGTGGTGCGCCCCCCCAAAGGGGTGGGACAAGAGGTTGTTGCTGTTGAGGCTGTGGGTTGATCCATTTTTTGTGGCGATGCTGGCGGCCCCTTCCGCCTTTACGGCGGGTCCCTTTTGTCTTGGCAAAAGGAACCAAAACCGCTTGCTCCTGCATCCGGCCCTACGCTGCGCTCCGGGTCCCCTCCCTCCGGCACCTTCCGGGGCCACGCGGCCTACGACTTGCTACGCCAAGTCTACGGCTCGCGTTCTTCGGCTACGCCGAAGGTGCTGCGCACCGGCCCCTACAGGCACCTCCGCTCGGCCTCCTGAAGTCGCAGTCCGCGGCGCCTGAACTTGCGTGTATGAAGATCAAGATCAACATGTTGAAGCAGGATTTTCCCGCGATTGCATCAGCCTGCCGCCACCAACATCTGATTTCGAAGATACGCCCGTATAGGCGCCACCCGTAACTTTGCGACTTCAGAAGGCTGAGCGTAGGTGTCTGGAGGGGGCTGGTGCGCAGCACCCTTCGGCCAGAGCCGAAGTTCGCGAGCCGTAGACTTGGCGAAGCAAGTCGTAGGCCGCGATGCCCCTGGAAGGCACCGGAGCGAGGGGACCCGGAGCGCAGCGTAGGGCCGTATGTAGGAGCCAGCGCTTTTGGTTCCTTTTGCCAAGACAAAAGGGACCCGCCGTAAGGGCGGAAGGGGCCGTCAGCGTCGCCACACAAAATGGATAAGCTAACAACTCCAACACCCCAAACACCCCAACGCTGACAGAACGGGCAGAGTTCAGAACTGCTGATCGTCCATCTGCAAGACAGCATCCGCACCCTGAACCACGACCCGCGACAGACTTTCGACCTGGGCCAACAGCTGATCCGCGTAGAACCGGGCGGTGAGCAGTTTGCCGCGATAGAAATCCTGATCGTCGCTGCCGGCCTTGAGCTGGCGGTGGGCGACCAGTGCCGAGCGGGCCATCTGCCAGCCACCGGCGACGATACCGAGCAGCTCCAGAAACGGCACGGCGCCGGCCGCGACACGGGCCGGTTGCGTGGCAAAGTGGCTGACGATGAACTCGACGCTGGCGTTCAGCGCCACCAGCGCCCGGGCCAGCGCACTGGCGTTCGCCTGCAGTTGTGGATCGTCGGTCCAGGCCAGCTCTTCCATCACCCGGTAAATCTGCTTGCTCAACTGGCCGATGGCCTTGCCGCCATCACGGGCGATCTTGCGGCCGATCAAGTCGGCAGCCTGGATACCGGTGGTGCCTTCGTACAGGGTGGTGATCCGCGCATCGCGCAGGTGCTGGGCAGCGCCGGTTTCCTCGATAAAGCCCATGCCGCCATGGATCTGGATTCCCAGCGAGGCGATGTCCACGGCGTTCTCGGTGCTCCAGCCCTTGACCACCGGGATCATCAGGTCGACCAGCGTTTGGGATTCCTGACGCACCGCCGGGTCTAGATGGCGCTCGGCGCAGTCCATCGCCGCCGCGACGGCGCAGGCGAGGGCGCGCATGGCCTCGGTGCGCGACTTCATCGACAGCAGCATGCGCCGCACATCCGGGTGGCGGATGATCGCGACGTTGCTGCGCTCAACTGCGCCGATCTCGCTGCCCTGGATCCGCTCGCGGGCATAGGTGCGCGCCCGCTGGTAGGCGCGTTCGCTTAAGCCCACGCCTTCAACGCCGACGCTGAAACGGGCCGCGTTCATCATGATGAACATGTATTCCAGGCCACGGTTTTCCTCGCCCACCAACCAGCCCAGGGCGCCTTCATGGTCACCGAACGCCAGCACGGCAGTCGGGCTGGCGTGGATACCCAGCTTGTGTTCGATGGATGCGCAGCGCACATCGTTGCGCGCGCCGAGGCTGCCATCGCTGTGCACCAGGAATTTCGGCACGACAAACAGCGAGATGCCTTTTACCCCGGCCGGCGCGTCCGGTGTACGGGCCAGCACCAGGTGGACGATGTTTTCGGTGAGGTCATGTTCGCCATAGGTGATGAAGATTTTCTGGCCCTTGATGCGGTAGGTGCCATCGCCCACCGGCTCGGCGCGGGTGCGCACCGCAGCCAGGTCGGAACCGGCCTGGGGCTCGGTGAGGTTCATGGTGCCGGTCCATTCACCGCTGATCATCTTCGCCAGGTAGGTTTGTTTCAGATAGGCCGAGCCGCGCAGCTCGATGGCCTCGATAGCGCCACGGGTGAGCATCGGGCACAGACCGAAAGACAGGTTGGCACCGTTCCACATCTCTTCCACCAGCGCCGACACCACCCGTGGCAGCCCCTGTCCGTCGAACTCGGGGTTGCAGGAGAGTGCGTTCCAGCCGCCATCGATGAAGCGCTGGTAAGCCTCGCGCCAGCCTTTGACCGTGCTCACTTCGCCGTCGCACCAGCGTGCGCCTTCGCGGTCACCTTGTGTGTTCAGCGGCGACAGCACGCCGTGGGCGAACTTGCCGGCTTCGCCGAGAATGGCTTCGACAAGCTCGGCATCGAGCTGATTACAGCCGGGTAGTTCTCGCACCTGGTCCAGGTAGCCCAACTCATTGAGAACAAACTGCATGTCGCGCAGGGGCGCGTGGTATTCACTCATGACTGGATCCTTGGCCGATTTTATTGAGGCTCATGAAGACTGCGAAAGGTGAGCTTGTGTGCTCAGGCACTGACGCAGAGTTCAACAGATTGGCTGGACAAAGTGCCCACCCCAGTGGGGTGGGCGTTGCATTGCGGGGTCAGGGGGCTTTCTTCTGGCTCTGCAAAAAGTCCTGAACCAGGTTCGAGCGGTCAAACGTCTTGGCCGGTTGCACCGGTGGGTACTCGGCCAGGGTCTTGAGGTGCGCGCCGATCAGCTCGCCCATCGGCCCCGAAATCCAGGAGGATTTCTGAATCAACTGGCCATAGGAGTCCTTGCTGTCGTAGCTCTCGAACGGGTCGCTGCGCAGGTTGAACATCAACGGTGCGAAGCGCGGTACCAGTTGCGCGTAGTAGTCCTCCTTGGTGGAGAAATGCAGCTTCCAGGGACCCATGCGCACCGCGGTCAGTTTGCTTTCGATGTAGTAAAGGATGCTGGTGCGCTTGCTCACCGGCGACTTGCCGGTCCAGTAGGCGAGGTTGTTGATGCCGTCGATGTACTGCTTTTTTTCGGTGCGGATCCGCTCCGCGACATCCGGCACTCCGGCCGCGGTCGCCAGGGTGGTGAACATGTCCTGATGCGCCTGGATGCCGTTCTTGATCTGGCCCGGCTGGATCACGCCTGGCCAGCGCAGCATCGAGGGCACGCGCACGCCGCCTTCGTAGGTGGTCATCTTCTCGCCGCGAAACGGCGTGGTTGCACCATGGGGCCACGACGAATGCTCCGGACCATTGTCGGTGGAGTACCAGACGATGGTGTTGTCCTCCAGGCCCTGATCCTTGAGGAAGGCGAGTACCTGGGCAATGTCATGGTCATGCTGGAGCATGCCGCTGCCCTGGGTATCGTCTTCGTGGGTGTACTGCGCGGCGGCGTGGCGCCATTTGTCGTTGAGGTGGGTGTAGAGGTGCATGCGACTGGTGTTGAGCCAGACGAAGAAGGGCTTGTCCTGATCGTGCGCCTTGCGCATGAAGTCCAGGGCTTTGGGGATCACTTCGGCGCCATCGAAGTCTTCCATGCGCTGCATCGTCAATGGCCCGGTGTCTTCGATGGTCTGCTTGCCGACCGGCCCGAATCGGGGGTCTACAGTGGTGTCGTCCTGCTCACTGGCGAAGGTATGCAGCACGCCCCGGGTCTGGAATTTCTTCGCATAGGCCTGCGGCCCGCCGGGATAGTCTTTGGCGTAGTTCTGGTAGTCGGTGTACTGGTGCTGTTCTTCGGTGTTGAGGTGGTACAGGTTGCCAAAAAACTCATCGAAGCCATGCACCGTCGGCAGGTTGGGGTTGTTGTCGCCCAGATGGTTCTTGCCGAACTGCCCGGTGTTGTAGCCGGCGCTTTTCAGCACCTGGGCAAGGCTTGGCGAGGCGGCCTGCAGGCCGAGTTTGTCACCCGGTTGGCCGACGGTGGTCATGCCCGAGCGGATCGGGTACTGGCCGGTGATGAAGGCGGCCCGGCCTGCGGTGCAGGAGGGCTGCGCGTAGTGGTCGGTAAAGCGGATGCCCTGCATGCCGATGCTGTCGATGTTCGGCGTGCTGTAGCCCATGGTGCCCATGCCATAGGCGCTGACATTCTGCCAACCGATGTCGTCGCCCCAGATCACCAGGATATTGGGTTTGGCTGTCTGCGCATGGGCAAGCGGGGCGGCCAGTGCCAGGCAGGTCAGACAGGGTACGGCCAGCAACCGCCTCAGGTAGCTGATCATCGGCGCTCTCCTTTATCCGCTGGTAAAACCTGCAGGGTTTCCAGCGCATCGCGCAGTGCCGCTGGCAGTGGCACCGGCCGACGGCTTATGCGGTCGACATAGACATGCACGAAGTGGCCCTGGGCCGAGGCCTCGGTGTTGTCGTTGGCGAACAGCCCGACCTCGTAGCACACGCTTGAACTGCCCAGGCGTGCCACGCGCAAACCGGCGCGCACCAGGTCGGGGAAGGCAATGGAGGAGAAGTAACTGCAGTGGGTATCGACCACCAGGCCCACGGTCGGGCACTGATCGAAGTCCAGCAGCTTCTGTTCCAGCAGCCAGCCGTTGACCACGGTGTCGAACCAGCTGTAGTAGATGACGTTGTTGACGTGACCATAGACGTCGTTGTCCATCCAGCGTGTGGTGATGTCACGCAGGTAGGGGTAGGCGCTGCGCGCTTGCGGTATGGGTTTGCTCATGGCTTCAAGCCTCCTGCTGCAGGCGGCGTACACGAATGTCCGCCTGTTCTTTGTGCCCCGACATATGTTCATAGCTGCACAGCCGCGAGCAGTACTGGCCAATCATCACGCTCGCGGCGTCGGTCAGCACGCGCTGGTAGGTGTGGGTCTTGATGAACTTGCCGACCCACAACCCGCCGGTGTAGCGACCGGCGCCCATGGTCGGCAGGGTGTGGTTGGTACCGATGACTTTGTCGCCATAGCTGACATTGGTGCGGTGGCCGAGAAACAGCGCGCCGTAGCGGGTCATGCGCTGGTGATACCAGTCCGGGTCGTGGGTCATTACCTGCACATGCTCGGAGCACAGGCGCTCGGCGACTTCCAGCGCCTCTTCGTCGCTGTCGCACAGGTAGATCTCGCCGAAGTCGCGCCAGGCGACGCTGGCGACCGGTGCTGTATCCAGACGTGAAAGCACCTGGTCGATAGCGGCCGGAAGCTGTTCGGCGATGGTTTTGCTGGTGGTCACGCAATAGGCCGGGGAGGTGGGGCCGTGCTCGGCCTGGCCGAGCAGGTCGACGGCGACCAGTTCGGCGTCCACCGTGTCGTCACAGATCACCATTGTCTCGGTGGGGCCGGCAAACAGGTCGATACCGACGCGGCCATACAGCTGACGCTTGGCTTCGGCGACATAGGCGTTGCCCGGGCCGACGATCATGTCGACCGCCGCGATGCTGTCGGTGCCAAGGGCCATCGCCGCCACGGCCTGGACGCCGCCCAGGCAGTAGATCTCATCGGCGCCGGCCAGGTGCATGGCGGCGACGATTTCCGCGCAGGGCTTGCCATCGAAGGGTGGCGCACTGGCAATCACCCGCTTGACCCCGGCAACCTTGGCGGTCAGTACGCTCATGTGCGCGCTGGCGATCAACGGGTACTTGCCGCCAGGAATGTAGCAACCCACCGAGTTGACCGGGATGTTGCGATGACCAAGGACTACGCCGGGCAGGGTCTCGACCTCGACGTCGTGCATCGAGTCTTTCTGCACCTGGGCGAACCGGCGGATCTGTGCCTGGGCAAACAGGATGTCATCGAGTGTCTGCTTCGGCAGGCTGGCGATGCAGGCGTCGATCTGTTCCTGGCTCAGGCGCAGGCTTTGCGGCGTCCAGTTGTCGAATTTCGCCGAGTACTCGCGTACCGCCGTATCGCCGCGCTGCTCGATATCGCTGAGGATGCCCTCGACGGTGGCGCGCACCTGGGCCTGGTCGCTGGCCTTGGCCTGGGCCGATTGCCCCTTTTTGAGGTGTTGAATCACGGTAGATCTCCTTCAGGTTTCAGAGGTTGCGCCTCAGGCGGATTGGTAGGTCGGCACTGCAGGCCGGGCGACCCGCAGCACAATGGCACTGGCGAGCAGGTACAGGCCCATGACCAGGAACAGGCTGTAGGTGGTGCCGCCGCTGGCGGTATTCAGGGCACTGGTGAGCGAAGGAATGACCGCCCCACCGAGGTTGCCGATGCTGCTGACCAGGGCAATGCCTACCGCTACCGAGGGGCGCGGCAGGTATTCCGAGACCAGGGCGAAGAACACCGGCGGTACCGAGGCGATGCCCAGCATGGCCAGGCACAGGCCGAGCAGCGAGACGCCCAGTTGCCCCTGGGCCAGGACGATGATCGCCAGGCCGCAGGCGGCCACCAGTGCGCCGCTGGAAAAATGCCAGCGCCGCTCGCGAAGGCGGTCCGAACTGCGGCTTAGCAAGAGCACCCCGGCCACCGCGCACAACTGTGGCAGGGTGGCGTAGATGCCGACGTCCATCAGGTCGGAGACGCCCCAGCCGCGAATCAGCGTGGGGGTCCAGAAGGCCATTGCATAGGTGCCTGCAACCATCAGCACGTAGACCAGCGACAACGCCCAGAACTTCGCATCGCCGAACAGGTCGCGCAGCGAAGCATGGCTGGCCTTGAGCGATGACTGCTGCTCGGCGTCCAGTTGTGCGCGCAGGCGGGCTTTCTCGTCGGCGCTTAGCCAGGTGGCCTGTTCAGGACGGTCGACCAGTACGCGCCAGGCCACCAGGCCCAGGAGCGGGGCGGGCAGGCCTTGCACCAGAAACAGCCATTGCCAGCCGTGCCAGCCATTGAAACCGTCAAGGAATTTCATGATCGCACCCGACAGCGGCCCGGCGATCAGGCTGGCGAAGATAGCCCCGAGCAGGAACACCGCGATCATCCCCGCACGCCGTGCTGGCGGGTACCAGAAGGTCAGGTAGAGCAATGCCCCGGGGGTGAAGCCGGCTTCGAAGGCGCCCAGCAGAAAGCGCAGCACATAGAACTGCGTGGGGGTCTGCACGAACATCATCGCCATGGCGACCACACCCCAGCAGACCATGATGCGCAGCAGTGTCTTGCGCACGCCGATCTTTTCCAGCATCAAGTTGCTGGGCACCTCGAACAACAGGTAGCCGATGAAGAAGATCCCCGCGCCCAGGGCATAGACGGCGTCGCTGAACGCCAGTGTCTCTTTCATCTGCAACTGCGCGTAACCGACGTTGATGCGATCAAGAAATGCCACGACATAGGCGGCCATCAGCAGCGGCATGATGCGCCAGCCGATTTTTCGATACAGCCTGCGGTCGTCTGCGGTTTCGCTGCGGTTCATGCCTGTCTCCTGATGGTTTTTGTTGTTATTGACCTGCAAGGGTGTGGCGCTAAGCCGTGGCGCGCCGCACCAGATGCCCGGGCACTTCGTACAGCGCCGGGATGCTGCCAGCGGGGCGGCCTGCGCCCAGCAAACGGATGGCGCAGGCGATCATCTGGCTGACCGGCTGGTGCACGGTGGTCAGGCCATGCTCCGGATAGCCGGCGGCGAGGATGTCATCGAAGCCGACCACGGCGACGTCTTTGGGTACCCGCAGGCGGGTGTTCATGCGCAGGTGACTCAGCACCCCAAGGGCCATGACGTCGTTGGCACAGAACACCGCGTCGATGGCCGGCTGCCCGGCGCTGAACAGATGAGCGGCTGCGGCGCGTCCGCCTTCGTAGCTGTACCCGCCGTGGATGCAGGCGACCACCGCCTGACCATGCACCGCCAGGCCCTGTTCGAAGCCGAGCAGGCGGTCGGCGGTAGTGGAGACGTTCGGATCACCGGACACGAAGGCGCAGGCGCGGCGTTTTTGCCCCACCAGGTACTCGGCCACCCCGGCGGCCATGCGCTGGTTGTCGCAGCACACCGACCAGACGGTCGGGTCTTCGACGCGGCGGTTGAGGAACACCACGGCAACTCCTTGGCGAGCGCACAGCTCGGACATGTGCGAAGACAGCCTGGCCGCCGTGACCACAATGCCATCGACCTGGTACTGCAGCAGCTGGGGCATCAGCGCGTCGGCATCACCGCCGGCCGGGACCACGAACAGCAGCAGTTGCTGGCCGGACTCGCGCAGCTGCAGGGAGAACGCCTCAAGCACTGCGGGGTAGAACGGATTGCTCATGTCGCCCATCACCAGGGCCACGATGCCGGTACGCCGTCGGTTCAGCGAGCGGGCGATGGCATTGGGTCGATAGCCCAGCTCATCGGCCATGGCCAGGATGCGTGCGCGCACTGCGGCGGAGATACGCGACTGGGCGTCGAAGGCACGGGTGACCGTCGAAGTGGCGACCCCCAGGCGTTGGGCCAGGTCCCGGGCGGTGATCCGGGTGACGGCCAGCTGGCTGGGTTGGGCGGGTGACTCCGTGGCGCCGCGCTCGTGTGGCATGCCAGTTCCTCAGGCGGTTGTGCAATCGTGTGCACTGATGACCCGGATGCTATCCACGTTGCCCATCACGCACCCCTCCCCAATGGAGGGGGGAGCCGATCGGCAGGTTTGTCGAGAAATGGCTTTTCATTGCCCCGCAGCGGGGGCCGGCGGGCGGATGTCAGTCGATCAGCTTCTGGTTGCGGGCCTGGACCATGGCGTCGTAACGGCTGGAAACGCCGAGCTTGGCGAAGATATTGCGCAGGTTCCACTTCACCGTTTCCAGGGTGATGTCCAGGGTGTGGGCGATGCGTTTGCTCGACATGGCCTGGGCTACCAGGCTGAGGATTTCGCGTTCCCGCGGGGTCAGCAATGGCTGCTGCCCGGGTGTGGTGGTGCGCCGTGCGTGTGGCGTTGCAAGGTTTGGCGAACAGGGGCCGGTGAGTTTGTCGATCAGTTCGTTCACATACTGGCGTAGCGGGTCTTGCAGCTCAGTGCTGGCCAGCGCACACAGCAGCTTTTCACTCAGCGCACCTTCGTCCAGCAAGGTGCGCACCAGGCCCAGGCGCTGACCGGCTTCGACGGCTTGGCGCAGGTGCAACAGCGCTTGATCATGACGCTTGAGGTCTTCCAGTACCCCCGCCGACAACAGGTCAGCGAGTACGCCCAAGCGCCCACGGTGGAAGCGCTCGGCAAAATCCTTGACCCTGTCCAGCGCCTGCAGCGCCGCGTGTGAATCCTCACGGACCAGAATGCGCGCGTGCGCCAGGGCGGCGATGGCCGGCAGCTCCGCCCGGCCGCCCTGGTCCTTGCCGTGCTCGTGTGCCAGCGCTTGCAGGGCGTGCAGCAGTTCGATGGCGTGATTGCGCTGGCCCTTGATCAGGCACACGCGGATCTGTTCGCCCAGCAGGTGGGCGACCGGGCGCATCTGCCCCAGGCTGCGCAGGTGGGCGATCTGCTGGCGTAAGAAGCTCAGGGCCGCGTCCGGGCCTTTCTGTAACAGGTCTAGACGGCTGCGGCTCAGGTTGGTGCGCACGATGACATCGGGTACCGAGGAATGCAGCAGTCCGAAGCGATTGGCGATCAGCTCGCGGGCGTCATCGATCCGGTCCAGTTCGTAGAACGCGTCGGCCAGCAGGCTGGCGCAGAGGTTGGCGCAGATTGAACGGTGTCCGCCTTCGCGGGTGGAGCGTTCCAGCAGTTCGGATGCCAGGGCTTCGGCTTCGACGATGTCGCCGGCCTGCAAATAGGTGGTCAAGCGGGCGGATTCTGCCACCAGGGCCATGTCATTGCTGCGATCCTCGGGGGGGATCGGATGGGTGTCGAACAGGCGCCGGGCATCGGCATAGCGCCCCGCGGTGGCGTAGGCAACCGTCAGGGCGGCGAGCAGTACATAGCGCAGGAAGGGGTTGTCCATCGGTGCGTCGCGCACCGGTTCCAGCAGGCGTATGGTCAGTTCGCTGTCGTCTTCCTGGATGGCCACCGCGGCATGGATCAGCGGCAGGCCACTGGCAAGTTCAGGGTGGGCGTCCAGGTTGCAGGCCTGCAAGCGGCTGAGCCAGGCTTTCGCCCGCCCCGGACGCGAGGTCAGCGATACCGTGAGGCAGGCCAGGAACAGCAGGCGTTGATGGCGAAACAGCACGTCCTCGGGCAAACGCTCGAGCAGGCGCAAGGTCGGTGCCAGGTAATCCAGGCTCCAGGTCGCCGGCGTGGTGTGTTCAATGACCTGGACGGCAAAATCGGTGTCGTCAGCGAGGCTGGCGTGGCGGACCGCTTCGGTCAGGCAGTTGTGTCCGGCGAACCAGCGGGCGCCCAGGCGGTGCAGGGGCCGCAAGTCGTGCTCGCGGCGTTGCAGGCGGGCGCTGAGAAACTCGCCGAACAAGGGGTGGAAGCGATACCAGACGATGCGGTCGTCGGAGTCGACCCGATAGATCAACAGGTTCTCGTCTTCCATGCGCTTGATCAGTTCGCCGGCTTCGGCGTTGCCGGTCACGGCGATGGCCAGGGCCGCGTTGAAACGCCGGAAGATCGACAGCACTTCCGCCACCTCCACCAGCTCGCTCGGCAAGTGCGCCACCACTTCCTCGCTGAGGTAGGTCTGCAGGTCGTTGGAGCGCCACACCAGGTCATCGAGGATCGAACGGGGATTGGGGCGGTTCTTCAGCATGATCGCGATCAACTGCAGGCAGGAGGGCCAGCCGCTGGTCAGGTCGTGGATCAGGCTGAGTTCATCGGCGTTGAGCTTGTCGGGGCCGAGGTTCTCTTCGATGAAGGTGCGGGTTTCGGCCAGGTCGAACGGCAGCTCGGCACTTTCAATCTCCACCACCTGGTCCATGACCCGCAGCCGTGACAGGCTCAAGGGCGGATTGATCCGTGAGGCAAGCACCAAGTGCAGGTTGCCGGGGCTCTGGTCGAGCAGTTTCTGTATCAGCTTGTGGGCATGCGGGGCTTCGACGTGGTGGTAGTCATCGACCACCAGGAACAGCTCCTTGCTCAGCATCGCCGCCGCGTTGACGATGATCGCGACCGTACCGTCGATGGCCGAGAGGGTGTTGTCTTCGCGCTGCAGGTTGATGTCGATATCGATGCCCAGGCGCCGCAAGCCCTCCAGAAAGGCCGTGCAGAACGCTGAGTAACCCTTGTCATCGGCAGTCAGGGAAACCCAGGCGACTTCCGCGCCGGCTTTCAGCCGGTCGTGGCGCCACTGCGCCAGCAGGGTGGTCTTGCCATAACCCGCAGCACCGGTGACCAACACCAGCCGGCAATGATGCATGCGTTTGAGCTGCGCCAGCAGCGCGGCCCGGGCGACATGCCGGGTACCGATGCGCGGGGGCGAAAACTTGGTCGAGACCAAGTGCCTGGCAGGATTCTTGGGCAATGTGTTTTCCACGATTCTTATTGGTTCGAACGAAGCTAGCCAAGCCGTCCAGACAGGTCAAGCCTTGCGCGGACAGCCGCTGACCGCCCGCAAAGGGAGGGACGGGAGGGTGGCGTTGTTTTCTAAGATCCGTCAGGTCCCCATTCAGGGTGCTAACCAAGGAATCACGATGAAACTGGATAATAAAGTAGCCGTTGTCACGGGGGCGGCCTCGGGGCTGGGCCTGGCCACCTGCAAGGCCCTGGCGGCAGCCGGGGCCAGGGTGGTGGGCTTCGATCTGGATCAGCAGCGGCTCGACGCGGCGCTTGAAGGTATTGCCGGGATCGCCGTAGACGTTGCCGACGAAGCCAGCGTCAAGCGCGGTATCGATGCCGTGGTGCAAAAATACGGTGCAGTGCATGTGGCGGTGAACTGCGCCGGGGTGCTGGGGCCGTGCAAGACCCTTTCCAAGGGCCAGGTGTTTCCAACCGAGCTGTGGAACCGGGTATTGGCGGTCAACCTCACCGGTACCTTCAACGTCATTCGGCACGCGGCCCTGGCCATGTCGGGCAACGCTGCCGAAGATAGCGGCGAGCGCGGGGTGATCATCAACACCGCCTCGGGCGCTGCACGTGAAGGGCAGATGGGCCAGGCGGCGTACAGCGCCAGCAAGGCCGCTGTGATCGGCATGACCCTGCCCATCGCCCGCGACCTGGCTGAGCATGGCATCCGTGTGGTGAGCCTGGCACCGGGGTTGTTCGAGTCGGGGATGTCGGCGGGCATGCCGGTGAAAGTATCGGAAACCATCGTCAACGGCTTGCTGTTCCCCCGTCGCATGGGCTATGCCCACGAGTTCGCGGCGTTGGTGCAGCATGTGGTGGAGAATGCCTACCTGAACGCGCTGACCCTCGATATCCAGTGCGGCACCCGCTGATGGTAGGAGCGGGCTTGCCCCGCGATACGATGTGTCTGACACAGCGCAATCGCGGGGCAAGCCCGCTCCCACCGGGTGGGGGGCTGACACAGCCTGACGATTACAGGCGTTGGTACCACGCCACGCCTTGGTCGTCGAGGCTGCAGCTGATCTCGCCACGGTGTAACAGATAGTTCAGGCAGGCGAGGGCCTCACCGGTTGCCAGGGTGTATCGTGTGCTGTCTTCGCTGCGCACTGTGGCGCGGAACAGCAGCGCGAACAGGTCGACCACCCGCCTGGGCTGGTCCAGGCCTTCGCGCAGACGCTCCAGCGCGTCATCGGCATCCGCCTGCAATTGCTCGATGCGCGCATGCAGCCCATAGAAGGGTTTGTTATGCGCCGGCAGCACCAGCACATCATCCGGCACACACCGGCGCAGCTTGCTCAACGAATCAAGCCACTCGCTCATCGGATCGGCGTCCGGTTCTGTCGGCTGTACCGAGACGTTGGAGGAGATGCGCGGCAACACCTGATCGCCCGATATCAGCAGCTTTCGCTGCGCGTCGTAAAGGCAGGCGTGCTCCGGCGAATGGCCAGCACCGACCAGCACTTGCCAGCCATGCCCATCAATCTCGAGCTGCTCGCCGTCCTCGATGCGCCGATAGCTGTCCGGCAGGGCCGAGAGCATGCGGCCAAAACCGCCGAAGCGCGTGCGATAGCGTTCCAGCGCCTGCTCGTCCCAGCCGGCGCGCCGATAGAACCCTAGCGTCTCTTCGGGGGCCTGGCGGCTGCTGTCGCTGGCTTGCATTCGACAGTGCAGGTATTCCAGGCGGGTCATCCACAGACGGCAGCCGCAATGCCGGCTGAGCCAGCCGGCCATACCGACATGGTCAGGGTGCAGGTGGGTGGCGATGATCCGGGTCAGTGGCCTGTCGCGCAACGCTCCCTCCAGCACTGCGCGCCAAAGAGCCACTGTTTGCTCATCGTGGATGCCGGTGTCGACCAGGGTTGTACCCATACCGTCAGCCAGCAACCAGACATTGATGGTTCCCAGCGAAACCGGCAGTGGCAACCTGAGCCAGTGCACGCCCGCAGCAATCTGTTGTGGCACGCCAGGTGCGGGCGGCGTGGCGTAGGGGTAGCGCAGTTGCGCGTCTGAGCTGAGCGAAATGCCGTCCATCGTTCTGTTCTCCTGTGGATGTGCCAGACGCTACAGCAGGGGGGGGGTAGGGGGCACCTCCCTTTCAGAAAGGGGGGGGAGGACAGTTGCACGACGCTGGCACCCTTCCGGGCACTCGATCACTGATTGAGCGGCTTGCGAACCTGGAGGTCCAGGTTCAACCCAGGGGAGGAGACACCCAGATGAATAACAAGAAAAAATCGAATCCACGTCGTCCCACCAGTAACCATGCAGTTCGGGCAACGGTCGTGACCTTGTGCACGCTGGCCTGCGCCAATGCCGTGGCCGTCGAGATCGACACCGGTAATGAAGATATCCAGCTGCGCTGGGACAACACCCTGCGCTACAACCTGGGCATGCGTGTCGAGGGGCAGGACAAGGCCATCCTGGCGAACCCGAACAACGATGACGGCGACCGCAACTTCGACAAGCACCGCCTGGTCAACAATCGCCTGGACATCCTCAGTGAGTCGGACATCGTCTACAAAGGCAAGTACGGCGCGCGCGTCAGCGCCGCGTTGTGGTACGACGCCGCCTATGCCGGTGACCTGGACAACGACAGCGTCGCCACGTCCAACCACCTGGGCGCTGGCGGGCGTCCGGCCACGGGCTTGAGCCGCTATACCAACCGTTACTACGAGGGGCCGTCCGCCGAGTGGATGGACGCCTTCGTTTTTGGCGAGTACAACCTTGGCGAGATGCCGCTCAAGGCCCGTCTGGGTCGTCACACCGTGAACTGGGGCGAGTCGCTGCTGGGTGCCGGCGCCATTCATGGCATCTCCTACGGCCAGGCGCCCCTGGACCAGGGCAAGGCCCTGGCGCTGCCGGGGATCGAGGCCAAAGAGCTGTACCTGCCGCGCAATCAGTTCTCCACCCAGTTGCAGGTCAACCCCGCGCTGTCCTTTGCCGCGCAGTATTTCTTCGAGTGGCGGCCATCGCGGGTGCCTGAGTCCGGCAGCTACCTGGGCTTTGCCGATATCTACCAGCAGGGCGGCGAGTCGTTCATCCTCAGCCCCAGGCTGCGCGCCCTGCATGGCGATGACATCGAGCCGGACAACGCCGGTGACTGGGGCGTGATGGCGCGCTGGAGCCCGGAATGGCTGGACGGCACCCTGGGGTTCTACGTGCGCCAGTTCTCCGATACCCTGCCACAGGTGATCCTGCTGGCTAATGCACGACCACAGTACTTCCTCAACTACGCCGACAAGATCGACATGTACGGCATCAGCCTGTCGAAGGAAATCGGCGGCATCAGTGTCGGCGCCGACCTCAACTACCGGCGCAACATGCCGCTGGTGAGCTCGGCGGCGCGGGTGACCTCTGCGGCGCAGTTGCCGGATGACGGCGACATTCTCGGCGCCCGTGGTGACACCTTGCACGGTGTCCTCAACGCCATTGGCTCGCTCAGCCCGACGCCGCTCTACGATGGTGCCAGCTGGTCGGCCGAGCTGACCTGGAGCCGCTGGCTGTCGGTCAACTCCGACCCGCTGAACCTGTTCAAGGGCTCGTCCGCCTACAAAGCGGTACCCACCAACATCGACGCCGTGACCCGCGATGCCTATGGGCTGGCCGTCAACTTCACGCCGACCTGGTACCAGGTGTTCCCCGGTGGCGACCTGTCGATGCCACTGAGCTTCTCTCAGGGCATCAACGGCAACTCGGCCGTGGGCTCGGGGGGTAACGAAGATGCCGGCAGCTACGCCGTCGGCCTGGCGCTGGATGTCTACAGCCGGTACCGCTTCGACCTCAAGTATGTGGACTACTTCGGTGATTACTCGACCAACCCGGTCACTGGCGCGGCCCTGACCCCAAGCGGGAGCCAGGCGCTGCTGGAAGACCGCGGCGCGGTGTACTTCACCTTCAAGACCACGCTCTGAGCCGCGCTTGCCACTGCTGCAAGCTTCCCGGCGCTGCTCCCGTTGGCGGGGCCAGCGCCGGTGCAATGCGCGCTCGCGCGCAACTGATGTGAGGTGAACACGGTGTTCAAACAACGTTTACGACTATCACTGATCCTGACTGCGCTACTGGCGGGCCAGGCGCTCGCGCAACCGGCGTTTGTCTCGCCCCTGGATATGCCCGCGGCGCAGAGCAGCCAGGCGATCCATGCGCCACTCAACGCCTTGGCGCAGGCCGGTGGCCGGCTGATTGCCGCCGGTCAGCGCGGCCATATTCTGTTTTCCGACGACAGCACGACCTGGGTTCAGGCCCAGGTGCCGGTCAGTTCCGACCTGACCGCATTGATGTTCCCCAGTGCCAGCCAGGGCTGGGCTGTGGGCCATGAAGGCGTGGTCCTGCACAGCAGCGACGCGGGCAAGACCTGGCGCAAGCAGCTCGACGGCCGGCAGATCGCGGCGCTGTTGCTCAAGCACTACGGCAACCCGGCCAACCCCGATGACCCTGAAGCGCAACGCCTGAAACAGGATGCCGAGCTGTTTGCCCAGCAGGGCGCCGACAAGCCGTTGCTGGATGTGTGGTTCACAGACGAGCGCACCGGTTTCGTCACCGGTGCCTTCAATCTGATCCTGCGCACCGAAGATGGCGGGCAAAGCTGGACGCCCTGGCAGGATCGCGTCGACAACCCGCGCAGCATGCACCTGTATGGCCTGCGCCCGGCGGCCGGCACGCTGTTCATGGTCGCCGAGCAAGGGCTGGTGTTGAAGCTCGATGCTGCCAGCCAGCGTTTCGTCAAAGTGCAACTGCCTTACGAGGGCACCCTGTTCGGTGTGCTCGGCGATGACCAGCTGGTGCTGGTTTATGGCCTGCGCGGCAACGCCTTGCGCAGCCTTGATGGTGGCGCCAACTGGAGCAAGGTCGATACCGGCATAGAAGCCGGTATCACCAGCGGCCTGATCGCCGCTGACGGCACGATCGTGCTGGCCAGCCAGACCGGGCAACTGCTGCGCTCCAGCGACCGTGGGGCGACCTTCAGCCGCGTGGCGCTAGACCGCGTGGCACCCAACTTTGCCGTGGCAGCCGTTGCCGACGGGGCCGTCGCCCTGGCCGGGCTCGGTGGCGTGCGTGTGCAGAGCCTGCAACAGAACCAGAACGCCGGAGAGCTCTGATGGGTATCCACAATGCCAGCGACAACCTGCAGACCATTAGCAACCTGAAGGATTTCAATCACCGCTCAGGCAGTCGCCTGGAGCGCCTGATCTTCAACAATCGCTTGCTGGTCATCCTCTTCTGTGCGGTGGCGACGGTGATACTGGGGTGGGATTCGACCCGCTTGACGCTCAACGCCGCGTTCGAGAAAACCATCCCGCAGAACCAGCCTTACATCCGCAACTTCCTTGAGAACCGTGACGAGCTCAAGGGCTTGGGCAATGCCGTGCGCGTGGTGGTCGAGAACCGCTCGGGCGATATTTTCGAGCCTGCCTACCTGCAAGCGCTCAAGCACATCAACGACGCGCTGTTCCTGACCCCAGGCGTTGACCGGGCCAACGTCAAGTCGTTGTGGATGCCGGTGGTGCGCTGGAACGAGGTCACCGAAGAGGGCTTCGCTGGCGGCCCGGTGATGCCCGACAACTACACCGGCTCGCAAGCCAGCATCGATGCCCTGCGCCAGAACATCAGCCGCGCCCAGTTGCTCGGCAACCTGGTGGGTACGGATTTTCGTTCGAGCATGATTTTCCTGCCGCTGCTCGACAAGGACAGCAACAGCGGTGAAGCGCTGGACTACTGGGAACTGTCCAAGCGCCTGGAAAGCATTCGCGCCCAGTACTCCGGCGATCAGGGCGGCGCCGACCTGGATATCCGCATCGTCGGCTTCTCCAAGGTGGTCGGCGACCTGCTCGATGGCCTGCAGCAAATGGTCATCTACTTCGCCGTGGCGGCCTTGATCGCGGCGCTGATCATTTTTGCCTGGACCCGTTGTGTGCGCAGCACCGCGCTGGTGCTCGGCTGTTCCTGCATCGCCGTGCTCTGGCAGCTCGGGCTGATTGCTCGCCTGGGTTACGAGCTCGACCCTTACTCGATCCTCGTGCCGTTTCTGGTGTTCGCCATCGGCGTGTCCCATGGCGCGCAGAAGATGAACGGCATCATGCAGGACGTGGCCCGCGGCACCCATAAGCTGGTGGCTGCGCGGTACACCTTCCGCCGCCTGTTCCTCGCCGGGGTCACTGCGCTGGTCGCCGACGCCGTGGGCTTCGGGGTGCTGATGCTGATCGACATCCCGGTGATCCAGGACCTGGCCATCACCGCCTCGATCGGCGTCGCCCTGCTGGTGTTCACCAACCTGATCCTGCTGCCGGTGATGCTCTCCTATACCGGCGTCAGTCCCAAGGCCGCTGCGCGCAGCCTGCGCGCCGAACAGAAGCCTGCCGCTGGCCTGTGGTTGTTGCTGGAACGCTTCACCGAACGCCGTTGGGCGACCGCGCTGCTGGTGGTGTCGGCGATCCTCGCGGTGGCGGGCTTTGTCGTCAGCACCCAGCTGAAGATCGGCGACCTGGATGCCGGGGCCTCGGAGCTGCGCCCCGATTCGCGCTACAACCTCGACAACGCCTACATCAACAGCAAGTACTCGCTGTCTTCCGACCAGTTTGCGGTCATCGTCAAGACTAAAGCCGAAGGCTGCCTTGAGTACCAGACGCTGGTGGATGCCGACCGCCTGGGCTGGGCCCTGCAGCAGGTACCGGGGGTGCAGAGTACGGTGTCGCTGGCCGACGCAGTACGCAAGATTACCGCCGGGTCCTACGAGGGCAGCCCGAAATGGATGTCGATTTCGCCGAACCAGGACGTGCTCAACTACGCCGCCCGCACCGCCAGCACCAGTAACCCGGAGCTGTTCAACAACGATTGCTCGGTGATGCCGGTGGTTGCCTACCTGACCGACCACAAGGCGCAGACCCTGGACCAGGTGGTGCAGGCCGCCGAAGCCTTCGCCACCGCGAACAGCACACCGGAGCGGCAGTTCCTGCTGGCGGCCGGCAGCGCCGGAATTGAAGCTGCGACCAATATCGTGGTCAAGAAAGCCAACCTGACCATGCTGATGTACGTGTATGCGGCGGTGATCGTGCTGTGCTTCATCACCTTCCGCAGCTGGCGTGCGGTGGTGGTCGCCGTGGTGCCGCTGGTGATCACCTCGATTCTCTGTGAAGCGCTGATGGTCGCCCTGGGCATGGGCGTCAAGGTGGCGACCTTGCCGGTGATCGCCCTGGGCGTGGGCATCGGTGTCGACTATGCGCTGTACCTGCTGAGCATTCAGCTGGCCCGTCAGCGCGCCGGTGCGAGCCTGGCCGAGGCCTACCGGCATGCCTTGCGTTTCACCGGCAAGGTCGTCGCCCTGGTCGGTGTGACCCTGGCCGCCGGGGTCATCACCTGGGCGTTCTCGCCCATCAAGTTCCAGGCCGACATGGGCATCCTGCTGACCTTCATGTTCCTCTGGAACATGCTCGGTGCATTGGCCCTGATCCCGGCGCTGTCGCACTTTCTGCTCAAGGACGTGCGTGCCAGCGGCTCGGCGCTGGTCACCCCGGTGGTGCGCGAGGCCGAGGCGCCCGCCGAACCGCAAGCGCGGACTGTGCAGTGTGTGTAACGCCAACCTGAACCTGTTTTTAGCCCCGGATTCATAAGGAATCACCATGAGCGACACCTGTGCAACCTTCCTCAGCGAACAGGAAATCATGATCCGCGACTCGGCGCGCAAGGTCGCCGCCGAAGTCGTTGCCCCCACGGCTGCCGAGCGTGACCGCAGCGCCGCCTGGCCGCGCAGCGAACTGCGCGCCGTTGCCGAGCTGGGTTTTCTTGGCATGCTGATACCCGAAGAGTATGGCGGTGCCGGTGCCAGTTTCGTTGAGTATTGCCTGGCCATTGAAGCGTTCGCGGCCGCCGATACCGGTTTTGCCACCTTGATCCACGTGCACAACTCGGTGGGCCTGGCCGTGGCGCGCCTGGGCAACGAGGCGCAGAAGCGCAACTACCTGGCGGACCTGGCCAGTGGCAAGCGCATCGGTGCCTTTCTGCTCAGCGAGCCGCAGGCCGGCTCCGACACGGCGGCGTTCCGCACCCAGGCGCGCCTTGAAGGCGACCATTACGTACTTAACGGCAGCAAGCAGTTCATCTCCAACGGCAACGAAGCCGGCCTGGGCCTGGTGCTGGCGGTGACCGACAAGGCAGCCGGCAAGAAAGGCAGCAGCCTGCTGATGGTCGACCCGCAGGATAACCCGGGCTACGTAGTGGCCGCTGTCGAACACAAGATGGGCCAGCGTTCGGCCCACGTTGCCCAGATCCAGCTCGATCAATGTCGCGTACCGGTTGCTAACCTGCTGGGTGGCGAAGGGGAGGGTTACCGCAATGTGATGGGCTCGCTGTCGGAAGGGCGGGTGGCGATTGCCGCAGTCGCCACCGGCACCGCGCGCGCAGCACTGGATGCCGCGGTTGGCTATGCCAAAGAGCGCGAGGCCTACGGTGCGCCGATCATCAACCTGCAAGGGGTGGCGTTCGACCTGGCCGACATGGCCGCCCAGGTTGAGGTTGCCCACCACTACATGGTGCATGCCGCGCGGCTGTGCGAAGCCGGTGTAGCCTGTGCCAAGGAAGCCTCGGTGGCCAAGCTGTTTGCCAGCGAAATGGCGGAAAAGGTCTGCTCCGACGCGCTGCAGATTCACGGCGGCTACGGCTACCTGAATGATTTTCCGGTGGAGCGTTACTGCCGGGATGTGCGGGTAACCAAGATCTACGAAGGCACCAGCCATATTCAGAAGCTGATCATCGCCCGCGGCCTGGTGTAGGAGCGGGCTTGCTGTGGGAGCGGGCTTGCCCCGCGATTGCGATCTGTCAGCTACATCGTATCGCGGGGCAAGCCCGCTCCCACCGAAGCCCGTTCCCACAGGCAGTTGCTGCCAATTTCGCCTACCCCCTCCTCATTGAGGGGGGCAACCGGTCAGTCACAGGCATAACCTGCTGCGAACGGCGCGCGGATTTGAGCAGGGAACCAGAACCATGACGATACCGATCACCATCGATGTGCAGCGACTGGCAGTGGAAAGCTTCCGCACCTTCCTTGCGTCCGAGGTAGCGCCGGTGGCCCGCCTGTTCGAGGGGCGGAGCATACCTGCGCAGAAAATGCGCGAACTCACCCAGGGCATTGCCGAGTTTGGCCTGCCCGGCGCCAGTATCGCCCAAGCCCACGGAGGCATGGGCCTGTCGGCGCTGACCGAGGCCATGTTGTTCGAGGAGCTCAGTGCGGTCTCCAGCGTGATCGCCGAGTGCGTGCTCGGCAACCTGTTGGTAGCGTCGGCGCTGGCAAATTTGCCAGCGGGCCGGGATGCGTTACGCACGCGCTACCTGCCGGCTCTGCTGGCCGGGCGCAGTTTCAGCGGCTTCTTTCTGGAACAGGCAGAAGGCGTCAGTGCCAGGTCGACTGACGAAGGCTGGCTGATCAATGCTAATCACCAGTGGGTTTGCCATGGCCAGTTCGCGGATGTCCTCGTCACCCCGTTGCCTACCGAGGAGGGTGCCTGCTGTTACGTGGTGGTGGAGCGTGAGCAGCATGACTATGTATCGCACAACGAAGCCTCAGCCCCGGCACAGCTGACATTCAGCAACGTACGTTTGTCGGCCGACCTGAGCGAGGCTCAGAAACTGTCTATCGCTCATGTGCTCACAGGGATCAGCGCGCAGGGCTGATGGTTTTACTGCTTCAAGGAAGGCTGTCAGAGTGTGGCCAGCCAGAATAATAACGGTGGACACGATCCACGCTTAAGGAATCCATATGCGCTATTCACTTGCTGCACTTGCCACTGCCATTGCGTTGTCCAGCGCCCCCTCCTGGGCGGCAGAGGTGGCCTCCACCAACCCGGCCAAGGCTGCCAGCCCGACGACGGCTGCGGTCAACCAGGCGGTGCTCAAGGCGTTGCCATTCGAGGATCGCGCCGACTATGACGCCGCGCGCAAGGGCCTGGTGGCTGCCTTTGAGGGGCAGGTGAAGAATGCTGACGGCAAGCCTGTGTGGGATACCCACCAGTATGATTTTCTCAAGCAGGCCCAGGCGCCGGACTCGGTGAACCCCAGCCTGTGGCGTATGGCCCAGCTCAATGCCAACGCCGGTCTGTTCCAGGTCACCGACAAGGTCTACCAGATTCGCGGCATCGATCTGGCCAACATGACCATCATCGAAGGTGACGACGGGTTGATCATCATCGACCCGCTGTATGTGACCGAGACGGCCAAGGCCGGCCTCGAGCTGTACTACCAGAACCGCCCGCGCAAGCCGGTGGTGGCGGTGATCTACAGCCATAGCCACATCGACCACTTCGGTGGCGTGCGCGGTGTGATTGACGAGGCCGACGTCAAAGCCGGCAAAGTCCGTATCTATGCCCCGAACGGCTTCATGGAGCACGCGATCCAGGAGAACGTGCTGGCTGGAACGGCGATGTTCCGCCGTGGCATGTACCAGAGTGGCGGTGCGGTGCCCAGGACTGAACGCGGCCAGGTCGATACCGGGATCGGCAAGGGCGCGCCGATAGGTGGCACCATCAGCCTGATCGCGCCGACCGATCTGATTGTCCAGCCGCTGGAGAGCCATGACATTGCCGGCGTGCAGTTCGAGTTCCAGCTGACGCCCGGCACCGAGGCACCGTCGGAGATGAACGTGTATTTGCCGCAGCTCAAGGCATTGAGCATGTCCGAAAACGCGGTGATGTCGATGCACAACGTCCTCACCCCACGCGGTGCTGAAGTGCGTGACGCCAAGGCCTGGTCGAAATTCATCGATGACAGCCTGGTGCGCTATGGCGACAAGGCCCAGGTCATGTTTGCCCAGCACAACTGGCCGACCTGGGGCGGCGAGGGCATCCGCAGCATGCTCGCCGACCAGCGCGACATGTACGCCTTCATCAACAACCGCACCTTGCACCTGCTCAACCAGGGCATGACCCCGCTGGAGATTGCTGACGCGGTGAAGAAGCTGCCTGGCGAACTCGATCATAAATGGTACGCCAGGGGCTACTACGGCACCTTGAGCTTCAACACCCGTGCGGTGTACCAGCGTTACCTGGGCTTTTACGATGGCAACCCGGCCAACCTTGATCCGTTGCCGCCGGTTGAGTCCGGCAAGCACTATGTGCAGGCCATGGGCGGCGCCGAGAAAGTGCTGGAGCTGATGCGCACGGCGATGCAACAGGGCGACTACCGCTGGGCCGCGCAGCTGGGTAATCACCTGGTCTTCGCCGAGCCTGACAACAAGGCAGCCCGTGAAGCCCAGGCCGACGCGCTTGAGCAGTTGGGTTACCGCAGCGAATCGGCGATCTGGCGCAACATGTACCTGACTGCAGTCCAGGAGCTGCGCCAGCTCGCACCGCAACAGGGGGCGCGCGGGAGTGCCGATCTGGTGCGCGCGGCGACACCGACGATGTTCATGGACATCCTCTCGGTACGCATGGACTCCGACAAGGCCCAGGGCCATGACATGACCCTGAACTGGGACTTCGACGACCTTGACCAGCACTTCGCCCTGACCTTGCGCAACGGCGTACTGACCTATCGCGAGCACAGCAGCCATGCCCAGGCGGACGCCACCGTGAAAATGAGCAAAGCCGTACTGGACCAGATCAGCCTGCGCCAGCTCGATTTCCCGACGGCGATCAAGCAGGGCGATATCAAGCTCGAAGGCGATGCTGAGCGCTTCAAGGCGATGCTCGGCATGCTGGCCAGCTTCCAGCCGACGTTCAACGTCGTGACGCCCTGACCCATGGGCCGTCGTCCAGACACGGCGCCACGCCACGAGGGGACAGGCTCTCGTGGCCAGGGCAGCCATGACAATGTCGTGGTGGAGCTGCCGGCCAGGCCGCGCAAGCAGCCGAAGCAGGCGCGCTCGGTCGCCCTGGTCGAGGCCTTGAAAACCGCCGGGCGGGAAATCCTCGAAGGGGAAGGGCGCGAGGCACTGTCGATCTATCGCCTTTCCGATTACTCCGGCGTGGCCATCAGTTCGATTTACGAGTATTTCCCGACCATCGAGTCGCTGATCGGCGCGATCTTCGAAGATTATCGCGCTGATGCCCGCCTGCAAGTGATTGCCAGTATTGATGCACTACCGGCGTCGGCGACCCTCTATGACGGTATCGAAATCATCTTGCGCACCGGTCTTTCAGCCTTGCATCGCTGGTTGCAGATCGACTCTGAGCAGAGCATTAAAACCGCCTACTATGGCGAGCTGGTGCGCCTGGAAATCGTCAAGCCGGAGCGTTTCTGGATTTCGATGGTGATTCCGGCGCTGGTGCAACGCTTTTCCAATCAGGTGCTGGTGCGTGATCGCGAGAAAGCGGGGTTTCTTGCCTATCAGGCGGTAACCGCGTTGCCTCGTGCGTTGTTGATCGAGAAGCCGCATTACCTGATTGAAGACGGTACGGTGCGGATGCTGGCGCGGATGATTCATGCGCTGTTGACTACGCAAAATCCGGAATAGTAGTTGGTCTTGGGTTGTTGGGGGTGTGGGCTTATCCATTTGGTGTGGCGACGCTGCCGGCCCCTTCCGCCTTTACGGCAGGTCCCTTTTGTCTTGGCAAAAGGAACCAAAACCGCTCGCTCCTGCATCCGGCCCTACGCTGCGCTCCGGGTCCCCTCGCTCCGGCACCTTCCGGGGCCACGCGGCCTACGACTTGCTACGCCAAGTCTACGGCTCGCGCTCTTCGGCTACGCCGAAGGTGCTACGCACTGGCCCCTACAGGCACCTCCACTCAGCCTCCTGAAGTCGCAGTCCGCGGCGCCTGAAATTGCGTGCATGAAGATCAAGATCAAGATCAGCTTGGCTGCGCCAATATTTGGTTTCGAAGATACGCCCGTATAGGCGCCGCCCGTAACTTTGCGACTTCAGGAGGCTGAGCGTAGGTGTCTGGAGGGGGCTGGTGCGCAGCACCCTTCGGCCTTAGCCGAAGTTCGCGAGCCGTAGACTTGGCGAAGCAAGTCGTAGGCCGCGATGCCCCTGGAGGGCACCGTAGCGAAGGGACCCGGAGCGCAGCGTAGGGCCGTATGCAGGAGCAGGCGGCTTTGCCTACTTTCCCCAAGAGGAAAGTAGGCCGCCGTAAAGGCGGAAGGGGCCACCAGCATCGCCACACAATACGGATAAGCCCGCAGACTCAACATCCAAACCCAAAAAAAAGCCCCGATGTCCCCGCCTGACCAAGGACGGAGGGGGACATCAGGGCACAAAACAAAGGGGTTTTCTTTACGAACCAAGGCGCGTCAGGACACGCAACGCGCCTTGTCTTTCCAGTACTTTTCCCGCACCTGGCGACGCAACACCTTGCCCACCACACTGACCGGCAGCGCGTCGACAAACAGAATGGACTTGGGCACTTTGAACCGCCCCAGGCGACCTTTCACATGCTCGATCAACGCCTGGGCTGAAACGCTTTCACCGGCTTTGAGCACCACTTCGGCATGCACCGCCTCGCCCCATTCCTCATGGGGAATGCCGACCACCGCCGAATTGGACACCGCCGGGTGGGCATTGAGCGCTGCTTCCACCTCGATGGCGTAGACGTTGAAACCACCGGTGATGATCATGTCTTTCTTGCGATCAACCAGGAACAGGAAGCCCTGCGGGTCGATGTAACCCATGTCGCCGGATTTCCAGTAGCCGTTGTGAAACTCCGTGGCCGTGCCTTCAGGATTCTTGTAGTAACCGGCAATCGTCCCGCGAGAACGCACCCACAGCTCGCCGGTGGTGCCCAGCGGCACTTCCTGGCCGTTGTCGTCGACAATCAGGATCTCCGCGCCGACGGCGATGCGCCCGGCCGAAGACAGCTGCTTTTCGTTCTCGGTCAGGTGATCGGCCTTGCTCAGCAGGGCAACGGCATGCAGGCTTTCGGTGGCGCCGTAGATCTGCATGAAAATATTGCCGAAACGCTCCTGGGCCTGACGCAGTTTCGTCGGGCTCATCGGTGCGGCACCGTAGGCCATGGTCTGCAGCGAGGACAGGTCGTAGTCCCTGGCTTCGGGCAATTCCAGCAGACGGTAGATCATGGTCGGCACCAGCAGGGTCATGGTGGCCTGTTCTGCTTCGATGTTGCGGCACAGTTGCGCCAGGTCCGGGATGTTCTGGGTCAGGGTGCAACCACCGCGGAACAAGGTTGGCAACAGCCCCAGGCCGGAGCCGTGGCTGATGGGCGCCATGTGCAGGAAGCGGGTGTCCGGCTGGTAAGGCTGTTCAGCCTCCAGGTACATCGAATCGCGCAGCGCCATCCAGTTGTCGATGGTGTAGGCAGCGCATTTGCTCTGGCCGGTGGTGCCACCGGTGAAGCGATAGACCAGCGCGTCCTTCTGTACGTCGTTGTCGATGCCAGGGTTGTGATCCGGGACGCCTTCCAGCAGGTCCCAGAAATACCACAGACCCTCGCGCGGGGTGGCGGGAGGGTCCATGCAGACAACCTTGATGCCTTGGCCATGCAGCAGGTCGAAATAGCGATCGATCAGGGCGTTCTCGATAAACACCACTTTCGGCCGCAGAAACTCCACCTGCCAGCGATGCTCTTCGAAGGCGTCGCGATAGTTGGTGTAGGCTGCCGATGCATCACCCTTGAGCGCGGTCCAGGCATGGAACAGCGAGATATTGTCGTTTTCCAGAATGCACAGGTAGACATCCCCGCGGCGCAGTTCAAGACGCTCGCGCAGCATGTTGACAATGCGATTGGTCAGCGCGTGCAGCTCACGGAAGGTATAGCGTCGATTGCGCTCGATGTTGACCAGGGCTTCCCGGTCGCCGAAACGCACGGCCAGGTTACCGACCGTGTGTGCGAAGTTCATTATTGTCATGGTTATTCTCCGTCCGGGCGTGTGGCTGCACGCCCGTTGCGATCATCATCGCACGTTTATCTCGAGCCCTGTCCCGCGAACACTCAGGCCTGCTGAGCCTTGATGGCCTGCAGGGCGGTGTCGATGAAGACCTTCACCTGCTGGTTGGCGTCATCGCGGGGCACGGCGCTACTCCAGTCGGTGATCTGCTCCAGGTGCGCCTCGATGGCCTCCGGCGACAGCTCGTCGTTGCCGATGTACACCGGCGCGGTCTCTTCCATGCGCACGGCGCTGAACACACCGGCACCGGCGCCGAGGATCAGCTTGGTCGGTGCGTTTTCACTGACCAGGAACAGCGCGCCCGGGGTGACCTGCTCAGGACGGCTGGCGGCCAGCAGTTCGGCCGGCATGACGTCTTCGGTCATGCGCGTGGCGGCCATCGGCGCCAGGGTATTGACCAGAATGTTGTTCTTGCGGCCTTCGATGGCAAGCATGTTCATCAGGCCGACCACGGCCATTTTCGCCGCGCCATAGTTGGCCTGGCCGAAGTTGCCGAACAGGCCGGCCGCCGAGGTGGTCATCAGGATGCGCCCGTAGTTCTGCTCGCGCATCAGCTCCCACACCGCTTTGCTGCAGTTCATCGAGCCCATCAGGTGGACATTGATCACCGCCTGAATGTCTGCCATCTCCATCTTGGCGAACGACTTGTCGCGCAGGATGCCGGCGTTGTTGATCAGGATGTCGACGCGACCGAAGGCTTCCACCGCCTGTTTGACCATGGCCTGGACCTGCTCGTAGTCGGCCACGTTGGCACCGTTGGCGATGGCAGTGCCACCAGCCTGGCGGATTTCTTCGACCACAGCCAGGGCAGCGTCGGAAGAGCTGCCGGAGCCGTCGCGGCTACCGCCGAAGTCGTTGATCACCACCTTGGCGCCACGGGCGGCCAGGTTCAGGGCGTGAACGCGGCCCAGGCCGTTGCCGGCGCCGGTGACGATGGCAACACGGTCATCGAAGCGAATGGTCATGGTGTTTTCCTCTTGTTATTGATAATAGGTGGCGAACGGCGGAGGAAGTGCGTGGTTTCCCCTGGGTCGCCGTTCCCCATAAAGGTCAGGCGCGGCTGAAAATACCGACATGCTCGGTGGATTCTTCCACACGCCAGAGGCCGCCGCCGTTGCCTTGCAGGGCAATGCGCGCACCTTCTACCTGACGCGGGCCGCAGTTGCCACGCAGTTGCTCGACCAGTTCGAAAATCTGCCCGATGCCGGTGGCGCCGATCGGATGGCCTTTGGACTCCAGGCCGCCGGACGGGTTGACCGGCAAGCGGCCGCCGAGAGCGCTGTCACCGCGTTCGGCCATGACCCCGCTCATACCCGGCTCGCACAGGCCCAGCGCCTCGATGGCGAGCAGCTCGCCGATGGCTGTGGCGTCATGCACTTCGGCCACATCGACGTCCTGCGGCGCAATGCCGGCTTGTTCGAACGCGGCTTTGCCGGCCAGATGGGTACAGCCGTTTTCGTAGTCGTCGGCAGCGCGGGCTGAGGCGGAACGCACGACACTGGCCAGGACCTTGATCGCACGGTTTTTGTCGAAGCCGTATTTTTTCAGCGCCGATTCGGTGCACAGGATCGCCGCGGCGGCGCCATCGGAGATCGGCGAGCACATCGGCAGGGTGATCGGGTAGGTGATCGGCGGCGCGGCGAGGATTTCCTCGATGCTCATGGCGTTGCGGTACTGCGAGCGCTGGTTGTGCACCGAATGACCGTGGTTTTTCGAGGCGACGGCGGCCAGCTGGCGTTGCGTCACGCCATAACGCTCCATCAGGCCGCCACGGCCGAGGGCCGCGTAGACGTCCATGAACGGGCTGTAGGGCTTCTCCGATTGCGAGCCGGCAGGCGGGACCACGCCTTGGCCCATGGCGGCCAGGTAGTGCTTGTTCTCTTCGAAGGTTTCAATGTCCCAGGCCGATTCGAAGGCGGAGAACATTTTTGCCTTGTCGCTGTAGAACATTTTTTCCGCGCCGACCGCCAGGGCGACTTCGGCCGCGCCTGCCTGCAGTTGGGTCACTGCCAGGTTGAAGGCATGGCTCGACGAGGCACAGGCGCCTTCGATGTTGAAGATCGGGATACCGTCCAGGCCCAGCGGCAACAGTGCTACCTGGCCACGGATCATGTGCTGGCCATCGAAATGGCCCTGGGTGCAGTTGCCGAAGAAGCCGACCTGGATCCACTTGCGGTCGCAACCGGCGTCTTTGAGCGCGTCTTCCACCGCCCAGGCGGTGAGTTGCTTGACGGACTTGTCGATGTGCCGGCCAAAGGCGGTCATGCCAACGCCGACGATGTATACGTTTTCCATCGTTGCCTCGAATTGTTCAGAAATAAGGGGGGCAGGGCGCCCGGCTCAGTAGCCCTTGAAATCAGGCTTGCGCTTCTCGGCGAAGGCGCGCACGCCTTCGGCCATGTCGTAGGAGCGCTGGTGGTTGCGCAGCTCCAGCAGTTCCTGGCGCAGGGCATCGGCACGCGACTTGTCACCGGCTTCGTCGGCGACTTTTTTCATCTTGCGCAGTACCAGCGGGCTCTTCTGCGCCAGTTTGTCGCCCAGGGCCTGAACGCGTTCGAGCAGCTCGGCATCGGCGACCACTTCGCAGACCAGGCCGTAGGTCTTCATGTCCTGGGCGGGTAGGGCGTCACCGGTGAACAGCATGTACTTGGCGATGTTCTCCGGGATCTTGCGTGGCAGTACCGCCGCGCCACCACCGCCAGGGAACACGCCGAAGTTGGAGTGGGCATCTCCGAAGCGCGCACTCTGGGCGGCGATGACCAGGTCGCAGCACAGTACGGTTTCCAGGCCACCGGCCAGGGCCAGGCCGTTGACGGCGGCGATGACCGGCTTGGGGAACACCCGCAAGGTATCGAAGAAGGTGACGATAGTGTCCAGCAGGTCTTTCTCGCCTGGCAGCGGGGTGCCACCGGCCTTGAGGTCGGCGCCGGCGCAGAACGCCGTGCCGGTGGCGGTCAGCACCACCACGCGGACCTGGTTGTCGTTTTCCCAGGCGTGCAGGCGGGCGGTCATGGCCTCCAGCATTTCACGGTTCAGGGCATTCATGGCCTTGGGCCGGGTCAAGGTGATCCAGCCCACCTGGCCCTTGATTTCAAAAGAAACGGACTCGCTCATCTCCAATCCTCAATCACGCTGCAATTGACGTTTCTGTCTGAATTGGAACTTACGCGAGTGCCTCAGGGCCTCACCCCCCCCCTTGCGGACGGGGGCGCCCACCCTGGTGTCTGTTGCAGGATGCGGGCGACATCCAGGCAACACTGCCACGGGCGGAGACTCTAATAATGCATACAAATGTCATCAACGCCGGCGATCTGCTGGTCGCCACCAAGTTCTCGCCACCGCGCTTGAACGCTCGGCACATTGTCCGTAGCCAGCTGCTGGGCCGCCTGCGCGAGTCGCAGCCGTGCAGCGCAACGCTGATTACCGGGGGGGCCGGTTTCGGCAAGACCATCCTGCTCGCGCAATGGCGCCTGGAACTGATGAAGGCCGGGCTGGACGTGGCCTGGATCTCGTTCAGCCTCGACGACCGGCAGTTCGGCAGTTTCCTCTCGTATTTGCTTGAGGCGTTGCAGCGTCTGGGGATCGCCATCGAACAGGACTGGCTGCACAGCGATGGCAGCGAGCAGTCGATCAACACCCTGATCGCCATCGTTACCCACGCCGCACACGGCATCGACAAAGAACTGCATCTGTTGATGGATGACTTTCATCATGTGGAATCGCCTGCCGCCCACCGCTTGATGCAGAAGCTGCTGGATCATTGCCCGGCCAATCTGCATATCACCATTGCCTCGCGCTCCACGCCAGCGCTGAGCCTGGGGCGTTTGCGCATGCAGGGCCACGTGGTCGAGATCGATACCGTCGAGTTGCCCTTCGATACCGACGAAACCCGCGACTTTTTCAAGCAGAACCTCAGCACCCTGGTGCTCAGTGCCGACGAAGAGCGGCTGATTCATGACCTCACCAGCGGTTGGCCGGCCAGCCTGCAGCCGATTGCCACCATGTTGCGGGTGCGTCCGAGCAAACGTGCGCACCTGCGCTCGATCCTGCGCAACTCGGCTGACCTGCAGGCCTACCTGGCCGAGGATGTGCTGGTGTGCCTGTCGCCGGAATTGCTGGAGTTCATGGAGAAAGTCTCGATATTGCGGCGTTTCAACGCCGACCTCGGGGCGTTCGTCAGCGCCAACCGCCACGCTCCGGAGATGATCAAGCGTGCCGAGGACGAGAACCTGCTGATCTACCGTATCGAATCGGATGACAGCACGCCGTGGTACCGATTCCATCCCTTGTTCGGCGAATTTCTCACCCAGCGCCTGGCGGCCCGCGGCGAGGGCGCGGTTCAGGCGCTGCATCGTCGCGCGAGCCAGTGGTTCGCCGAACAGGAGTATCTGGTCGAAGCGGTACGCCACGCCAACCTCGGCGGGGATCGCGACTATGCGATCAAGGCAATGGAGGAGGCCGCGTCCAGCACCTGGAGCATGGCCTATATCAGCCCGATGCTGAGCCTGCTTGAGCGTTTGCCGCAGGACACCCTGTTTTCGCATCCCCAACTGTTCATCACCGGCTGCCTGACCTACGCCTTCACCGCCCGCCCGGAAAAGGCCCAGCGCTGGCTGGAACAGATGCGCCGCAGCGACGCTGCGCGCAATCCAGCGATCTCCTCGAAACTGGTGCTCGCCGATGCGGCAATCGCTCTGCAGCTCGACCAGCCACGGCGGGTCATCAGCCTGCTGGAGGCGGCCCACCAGGCGCCCCTGGAAAACCGCTCGTTGCGCTACATCAGCTTCTCCGGCCTGGCCACTGCCTATCTTTCCGTCGGACGTGCGGCGGATGCGCGCAAGCTCCATGAACAGTATCCGATCGATCTTCAAGACCGCGCCAACGACATGGCCATGGTGTTTGAAAGCACGCAGGCGCTGGCCCGCCTCAAGGAAGGCAATGCCCGCCAGGCCCTGAGCATTGGCGAGAGCGTTATCGCCCGGGCCGAGGAAGCCTATGGGCGCGGGTCGGTGTCTGCCAACCTGTGCGCCGCCACGCTGTGCGACGCCTATTACGAACTGGACCGCCTCGATGACGCCTTGCGCGTGCTGGCCAACCGCAGCGGCATTTTGCGTTCGTCCATGCCTGATGTGATGGGCCGGGCTTCGATTTGCCGCGCGCGCATCACCCTGCAACAAGACTCGCCTCAGGCGGCGCTGAGCTTCCTCGACACCCAAGGCGCGCATTTTCAGGTGCTGGGGCTGGACCGGCTGCTGGCATTGATCCTGGCCGAGCAGGTGCGGGTGCTGGTGCTGCAGGGCGAAAACCGCCGTGCCGCCGAGGTGGCCGGACGTCTGGCGAGCCTGGCGGCGGCGCAGCGCCCGCATGCCGAAGCACGTGGCGAAATCGACTATCTGGTGGCGTTGTCCCGCGTGCGTCTGGCGCTGGCCGGGCATGACGGGCAATCGGCACTGGAGGCGCTGCCGGCTGTCCATGCCTACGTCGAACAGGCGACACGTGGCCGCAGCTGGGTCAGGGCGCACCTGCTCAGCGCCCAGGTGCACGCGTTGCTGGGGCAGACGGAGGCGCTGCTGGTGAGCCTGCAGCAGGCGCTGGAAGCCGGCGCGCGGATGGGCCTGGTGCGCACCGTGCTCGATGAAGGTCAGGGCGTGCTTGGCTTGCTTGCCAGGCACCAGGATGCGATCGCCTGGGAGCCGGCTGTTGCCGAGTACGTGCAGGCTTTGTTGAGTCGCGAAACGCCTGCGCAGGCGCCGTCGCCGCTGGCCTGTGCGGCAAGGAACACGGTCGATTCGCCACGGGCCAGCCTGACCCCGCGCGAGCTGGAAATCCTCGGGCTGGTGGCTCAGGCGATGTCGAACAAACGTATCGCCCTGACGCTCAACATCACCTTCGGTACGGTGAAGTGGAACGTGAAAAACATCCTCGCCAAACTCGGCGTCTCGAGCCGCTATGCGGCGATTACTCTGGCGCGCCAGCAGGGCGTGCTCAAGTGACTGGACGCTGGCGGCGGCCGCTGCGCCCTCCCGAGAGGATAGGCGCGCATGGCCGGGGCCAGCCCGCATGCTCAGGTCAGATTCGACTATCCGACCCGGTTCAAGAGGAAGACCATGAGCGATACATCTGCAGCATTCCTGAGCGAGCAGGAAATCATGATCCGTGACGCCGCCCGCAAGGTGGCGCAAGAAGTGGTGGGTGCCACCGCCGCCGAACGCGACCGTACTGGCGCCTGGCCACACGCGGAGCTGAAGGCGGTGGCCGAACTGGGCTTTCTGGGCATGCACATTCCCGAGGAGTCCGGCGGCGCCGGCATGTCGTTTCCCGAATACTGCCTGTGCATCGAGGAGTTCGCGGCGGCAGACGCCGGGTTCGCCACCATCCTGCATGTACACAACGGCATGGCCGACATGCTCCACCGCTTCGGTACCGAAGAGCAGAAGGCCAAGTACCTGGCGGGCATGATTAGCGGTGAACTGATCGCTGCCGGCTTGCTCACCGAGCCGCAGGCCGGGTCCGACACCTCGGCATTTCGCACCACGGCGCGTCGTGACGGCGACCATTACGTGCTCAACGGCAGCAAGCAGTTCATCTCCAACGGTAACGAAGCCGGGATCGCCTTTGCCATTGCCGCAAGCACCGAGACTGCGGAGGGCCGCAAAGGCCCGAGCATGTTCATCATCGATCCACGCGAACCCGGCTACATCGTTACCCGCGTGGAAAGCAAGATGGGCCAGCGCTCCGCTCACGTCGCCGCGATCCAGCTGGACAACTGCCGGGTACCGGCGCACAACCTGCTGGCCGAAGAGGGCACCGCGTACAAGCGCCTGATGGCGACTTTGTCCGAAGGGCGCATCGGTATCGCCGCCGTCGCCGTGGGTGGTGCCCGTGCTGCGCTGGAGGCCGCGGTGAAGTATGCGCAAGAGCGTGAAGCCTACGGCGCGCCGATCATCAATCTGCAAGGTGTGGCGTTCGACCTGGCCGACATGGCTACCCAGTTCGAGGTCGCGCAGAACTACATGCTGCACGCCGCGCGCCTGCATTACGCCGGTGTGCCCTGCGCCAAGGAAGCCTCGATCGCCAAGCTGTTCGCCAGCGAAATGGCCGAGAAGGTCTGCTCTGAAGCGCTGCAGATCCATGGCGGCTATGGCTACCTCAGCGATTTCCCGGTGGAGCGCTATTGCCGTGATGTGCGGGTGACCAAGATCTATGAGGGAACCAGCCATATCCAGAAAGTGATTATCGCGCGCAACCTGTGAGTGAGGAGGGAAGGGACATGACTGACAGTGCGGTGCTGTATGAACGGATCGGCAAGACAGCGCTGATCACCCTGAACCGGCCGCAGAAGAAGAACGCCTTCGAGGCGGCCATCAACGAGGCCTTGCCGGTTGCCCTGAAGGCGGCGCGCGATGATCGTTCGGTGCGTTCGATCGTGCTGACCGGCGCTGGCGGCGCCTTTTGTTCCGGTTTCGACCTTGGCAGCCTGGATGAGGGTGAGGATGCGGCGTTTGCCGGGCGCAAGCTGGTGCTGGGCTTTCAGGCGTGGTTCACCGGCCTTGCCGACATGCCCAAACCGGTCATTGCCGCCGTCGATGGTGCCGCCGTAGGCGCAGGCTTTTCCCTGGCCCTGGCCGCCGACTTCATGTTTGTCACGCCACGCGTGCGGCTGTTGCCGACGTTCCTGAGCCTTGGGCTGGTGCCGGACCTGTCGATGCTCTATGTGCTGCCGCGCCTGGTCGGTTTGGCCAAAGCCAAGGAACTGATTTTTTGCGCCCGTGCCGTGGATGCGCAGCAGGCCTTGGCGCTCGGCCTGGCTCAGGCGATCATCGATCAGGAGCAGTTGCTCGACAGTGCCCTGCAGTTCGCCCGGCAGTTCGATGATGCCCCCGCGGATGCATTAGCATTGAGCAAGACACTGCTGAACCGCTCCTTCGAGACCGATCGCCCGGCGATGACCGAGTTCGAGGCCTGTGCCCAGTCCTTGTGCGGAGCCAGCCATTACCATGCCGAAGCCGTACGGCGCTTCCTCGGCAAAGAAGGCTTGCCCTACCGTGGCGCGGTGCTGCCAGCGCCGTAAACCTCCAAATAGGGAGGGGCCGTGTGCTTGAGCGCGCGCCTATCCTTGAGATTCAAAGCCTGCCGCCCGGTACAACCCGGCGTACAAGCCCGCAAGGGCCGGCAGGGTATCCAACGCTGAGGAGTAAGACATGAGGCAGAAAGTCGTCATCGCGGGTGTCGGTATGATTCCCTTCGTCAAGCCTGGCCAGAGCGAAACCTATGCAGTCATGGGCGAGCAGGCCGTGCGCCTGGCCCTGGCCGATGCCGGGGTCGGTTACGAGTCGGTCCAGCAGGCGTATGCCAGCTTTGTCTTCGGCGACTCCACCTGTGGTCAGCGCGTGCTCTACAACGTCGGCATGACCGGCATTCCGGTGATCAACGTCAACAACAACTGCGCCAGCGGCTCTACCGCGCTGTTCCTGGCCAACCAGGCGATTGCCAGCGGCATGGTCGATATCGTTCTGGCCTTCGGTTTCGAGCAAATGATCCCCGGTGCCATCGGCAGCGCCTTCCCGGATCGTCCGAGCCCGCTGGAGCTGTTCCTCGATCAATGCGACGAAGCCATTCCTGGTGCCTCCGAAATCCCGGCAGCGTTGCGTATCTTCGGCAGCGCCGGGGTGGAGCACATGAAGCGTTTCGGCACGCCGCTGGAAACCTTCGCCAAGATTCGCGCCAAAGCCAGCCGTCACGCGGCCAACAACCCCAAGGCGGTGTTCCGCAAGGTGATCACCACCGAAGAGGTGATGGCCGATCAGGTGGTCTGGCCTGAAGTGATGACCCGACTGATGGCCTGCCCACCGACCTGCGGTGCTGCCGCAGTGGTGCTGTGCAGCGAGGCCTATGCGTTGAAGCATGGCCTGGACCGCAGTGTGTCGATTGCCGGCCAGGCGCTGACCACCGATGGCGCGGAAACCTTCAAGTCCGGCGACATGCGCGACGTGGCCGGTTACTCGATGTCACGGGCGGCGGCCCGGCAAGCCTATGAAATGGCCGGTATCGGGGCCGAGGACGTGCACGTGGTCGAACTGCACGACTGCTTCGCCCAGAACGAGCTGCTGACCTACGAATCCCTGGGCCTGTGCCCGGAAGGCGGGGCGCAGAAGTTTGTCGACGATGGCGACAACACCTATGGCGGCCAGTACGTGGTCAACCCGTCCGGCGGCCTGCTTTCCAAAGGCCACCCGATTGGCGCAACGGGCCTGGCGCAATGCACCGAGCTGGTCCTGCAACTGCGTGGCCGCGCCGAGCAGCGCCAGGTAGAGGGTGCGCGCATTGCCCTGCAACACAACATCGGCATTGGTGGCGCCTGCGTCGTCACCCTGTACCGTAAAGACTGACAGGGGAAACACCATGGATTTTCGACCTGATACCAGCCTTGAGGCGTTCCGCGCAGAGGTCCGTCAGTTCCTTCGCGACCAGGTCCCGGCGGACCTGAAAGGGCAACAGCGTTGCACCCGCTCGCCGCGCGAGCAGATCATGCGCTGGCAAAAGCTCCTCAACCAGCGCGGCTGGGGAGCGCCGTACTGGCCCAAGGAACACGGCGGCACGGGCTGGTCGGTACCGCAGATCCTGGTGTTCGATGACGAGTGCAGCCTGGCCGGTACCCCCACCCAGGATGGCTTCGTGCACAAGATGCTCGGGCCGGTGCTCAATGCCTTTGCCACGTCTGAGCAAAAGGCCGAGCACCTGCCGGCCGTGTTCAATGGCGAGCGCCTGTGGTGCCAGGGCTTTTCCGAGCCTGGCGCCGGCTCCGACCTGGCGTCGCTGCGCACCCGTGCCGAGCGTGACGGTGACCACTATGTGGTCAACGGCCAGAAAATCTGGACCAGCTATGCCCACCACGCCGACTGGATCTTCCTGCTGGTGCGCACCGATGCGCAGGTGAAGAAGCAGGCCGGTATCAGCTTCCTGCTGGTGGACATGCGCACACCCGGTATCACCGTGCGGCCGATCCGCAGCATCGACGATGCCCATCACCTGAATGAAACCTTCTTCGACAATGTGCGGGTGCCGGTAGGCAACCTGATTGGCAGCGAAGGGCAGGGCTGGAGCATCACCAAATTCCTGCTCAACAACGAACATGCCACTACCGCTGACTTGCCTGAGCTGAAGCGCTACCTGCGGGAACTGCGCTTGATCGGCTCCACGCTGAAAGTGGCCGGCCAGCCGCTGTTCGAACGCCCGGAGTTCGCCCTCAAGCTGGCGCGCCTGGAGGCGGAACTGCAGGCCATCGAAATGCTGGTGCAGCGTGTCGCGCGTCTGGACGAACAGCACAACCCGGCGTCACACACGCTGGGTTCGATGCTCAAGATCCGCGCCACCGAATTGCAGCAACGCATGACCGAGGCGCAGATCGAGGCGCTGGGGGACTACGGTGCAATCGCCTATGCGCATCCGCATGAGGCCGATCCCGAACAGCCATTCCCGCAGCAGGCGCTGGCCCGGGGCATTTGCAACGATATGTTCCTGCGCCGGGCATCGACCATCTACGGCGGCACCAGCGAAGTGCAGCGCGGCATTATCGCCAAGATGCTGTTCCAACTCTGATATCAGGAAACCGCTATGGATTTCGAATTCACTTCGGAACAACAACTGTTGCAGGACAGCCTGCGACGTTATGTAGACAAGGCCTACAGTTTCGAGGCGCGTACCGCCCTGCTCAAAGCGAGCAAGAACGGTAGTGCGGACAACTGGGGCATCTTCGCCGCCAACGGCTGGTTGATGGCGGCGCTGCCGGAGGCCTATGGCGGGCTTGGCGGTTCGCTGGTGGATACGGTGATCATTGCCCAGGAACTGGGCCGCGGTCTGGTGCTGGAGCCATTCCTGGGCTGTGGCGTGCTGGCTGCCCAGACCGTGCTGGCCGCTGCTAGCGAGGCGCAAAAGGCTCAGCTGCTGCCGCAGATGGCCGATGGCAGCTACCGTGTAGCGTTGGCCTACAGCGAAGCGGGTTCGCGCGGTATGCCGGAACCGGTAACGCTGCAGGCCGAGCGCATGGGCGACGGTTTTCGCCTGTCCGGGCGCAAAAGCCTGGTACTCGGGGGCCCGGGCGCGCAAGCGTTCATCGTTTCTGCGCAGATTCCGCAAACGCCAGGTATCAGCCTGCTGCTGGTAGACGCGGATTGTCCCGGACTGACAGCCCAGACGCTGCCGTTGCACGATGGCACCTGGGTTCAGGAACTGCACTTCGACGGCGTTGAAGTCGGCGCCGATGCCTTGCTGGGTGAAGCCGGGCAAGGTTTGCCCGGGCTGCGCCAGGGCCTGGCCAACGGCATTGTCGCCCTGTGTGCCGAGCTGATCGGTGGCATGGAAAAAACTATTGAAGTCACCGCCGACTACCTCAAGGTTCGCCAGCAGTTCGGCGTGCCCATCGGTTCGTTCCAGGCCTTGCAGCACCGCCTGGCGGACATGGCTGCGGAGCTGGAACTGGCGCGCTCGAGCCTGCACGTTGCCCTGGCATCAATGGCCAACGATGACCAGGTGACCCGCGACAAGACCGTTTCCGGCAGCAAGATGCTCATCTGCCGCGCCGCCAGGTTCGTCTGCGGTCAGGGTATCCAGTTGCACGGCGGGATTGGCATGACCGAGGAGTACCTGGTCGGGCACTACTACAAGCGGGCCGTTGTCGCCGAGGTGCTGCTGGGCAGCAGTGACAGCCACGAAGCCGCCTATGCCGCCGCCTTGCAGGCCGAGCTGCGCGCCTGATCCGTCAACCGCAAAAACATCGAGAACACAACAACAATGAAGAGCTACGAAACCCTGGCTGAACTGCAAGGCCTGGTCGGCGAAGTCGTCGGCACCAGTGACTGGGTCAGCATCGATCAGCAACGCATCAATACCTTTGCCGAAGCCACCGGCGATCACCAGTGGATTCATGTCGACCCTGAGCGCGCGGCCACAGGGCCGTTTGGCAAGCCGATTGCCCATGGCTTTCTGACCTTGAGCCTGCTGCCGACCTTCATGACCAACGCCTTCGAGGTGCGCGATGTGAAGATGGGCGTGAACTACGGCATGAACAAAGTGCGCTTTGTGCAGCCGGTGCCGGTGGACAGCCGGTTGCGGGCGCATTTCAAGTTGCAGTCCTGGGAGGCGCTGGACGGTAACGGTGCTCAGGTGACCTATGAGATGACCGTTGAGATTGAAGGCGCAGCCAAGCCAGCTTGTGTGGCGGAGACCATCTTGCGGGTTTTCGCCTGACCGCTGCTGCTGTACCAACGCCACGCGCATGATCATGCCGCGTGGCGTTTTTTTTGGATCTTCGCGGGATTATCGGGGCTATGGTCCTGGGGTTGGTTTGTTGTGGCTGTGGCTGTGGCTGTGGCTGTGGCTGTGAGCTTATCCATTTGGTGTGGCGATGCTGCCGGCCCCTTCCGCCCTTACGGCGGGTCCCTTTTGTCTTGGCAAAAGGAACCAAAACCGCTTGCTCCTGCATCCGGCCCTACGCTGCGCTCCGGGTCCCTTCGCTCCGGCACCTTCCGGGGCCACGCGGCCTACGACTTGCTTCGCCAAGTCTACGGCTCGCGCTCTTCGGCTACGCCGAAGGTGCTACGCACTGGCCCCTACAGGCACCTCCACTCAGCCTCCTGAAGTCGCAGTCCGCGGCGCCTGAACTTGCGCGTATGAAGGTCAAGGTGGCTTACAGTCCACAATCGTGGGGCAAGCCCGCTCCCACCGGGCGACCAATTAACCCGGTGGGAGCGGGCTTGCCCCACGATTGCATCAGCCTGGCTACGTCAGTGTCTGGTTTCGAAGATACGCCAGTGCAGGCGCCACCCGTAACTTTGCAACTTCAGAAGGCTGAGCGTAGGTGTCTGGAGGGGGCCGGCAGCATCGCCACACCAAATGGATCAACCCACAGCCTCAACATCCAAACCCAAAGCCCCCCCATGCCGCGCCAATAAGGGGGGGGCGAAAGGAGAGGGTGGTTGGTTAAAAACATAGGGCCAGGACGGGAAGAGAAACCGCATTTCCTGAGGGGCCGGGCGCGTTTTAGCAGACGCTCAAACCACCATCCTAGAGGTTGGAGACATGATTAAACTGACAAAAACCCTGATGGCAGCCGCGTTACTGGCTGCACATGCAGGCGTGCTCCATGCAGCAGTAACCGAGCAGGAAGCCAAGCAACTGGGCAGCACGTTGACACCCCTGGGTGCCGAGATGGCCGGTAACGCCGATGGCACCATCCCTGCCTATACCGGCGGGCTGCTGACCCCGCCTGCAGGCTTCGACAAGACCACCGGCATTCGTCCTGATCCGTTTGCCAACGAAAAACCGCAGTTCACTATCGATGCCTCGAACGTTGATACCTATGCGGACAAACTGACCGAAGGCACCAAGGCGTTGATCAAGGCCCGGCCGGGTTTCCGCGTCGATGTATATCCGACGCACCGCACCGTCGGTTACCCGCAGTTCGTGCTGGACAATACCCGCAAGAACGCCACCCAGGCGCAGCTGACCAACGACGATCAGAACCTGCAAGGTGCGCGCGCCGGCGTGCCGTTCCCGATTCCCAAGCGCGGTATCGAGGTGATGTTCAACCACCTGACCCGCTACCAGGGGGTGGCCTACCTTGCGCCCAAGTACGGCGCGTACAACGTCGATGCGGCGGGTAAGCTGGTGGTCTCGACCGAGGGCCGCTGGACCTACGAGATGCCGTACTACGACACCAGCAAGGCCGAGGCGCCAACGATCATTACCCGCGCCCGTGCCAACTACACCGGCCCCGCCCGCCGCGCTGGCGAAGCGGTGATGACCTTTGACAACATCGATACCGAAAAGGGTCGCCGTGCCTATCAGTATCTGCCGGGCCAACGCCGTGTGCGCCTGGCGCCCGATCTGGCCTACGACACGCCGAACGCCAGTACCTCGGGGATGTCCACCGTCGATGACATCTACCTGTTCAACGGCAGGCTGGACCGCTTCGACTGGAAGCTGATCGGCAAGAAGGAGATGTACGTTCCTTACAACACCTATCGCTTCACCTACGCCGAGGATCCGAAGAGCGTGTTCGGGCCCAAGTTCATCAACCCGGACCTGGTGCGCTGGGAACGTCACCGCGTGTGGGTGGTGGAAGCGACCCTCAAGGAAGGCAAGCGCCATATCTACTCCAAGCGCACCTTCTACATCGACGAGGACAGCTGGACCGCTCTGGCCGTGGATCAGTATGACGGCCGTGGCCAGCTGTGGCGTCCAGGCTTCAGCTACATGACCCAGATGTATGACGTCGGCGCGATCAACAACTCGCCGGGCGGCCACTACGACCTGATCGCCGGCACGTATTACATCAACGTCTGGCCAGGCAAAGGTGGGGTGAAGGTCATGGACAAGCTCAGCCCTGACAACGGCTGGACTTCCGACAGCCTGGCGGGTGCCGGGGTTCGCTGACTCAAGCTTCATGTCCATCGCGGCGCAAGGCCGCTCCCACAGCACAGTGGGAGCGGCCTTGCGCCGCGATGTCGTTCAGGACACCCGGCGCGCCTGATCAGACCAATAGCGCTCCCTTACCTGACGCCGCAGCACCTTGCCGACGGCGCTCAACGGCAGGGCATCGACCAGCTTGACAGATTTCGGCGCCTTGAAGCGGCCCAGACGCTCCTTGACCAGGGCAATCAGTTCCTCTTCGCTGACGGACATTCCTGGCTTGAGCACCACTTCGGCATGCACCGCTTCACCCCATTTGTCATCCGGAATACCCACCACCGCCGACAGGGAAACGGCCGGATGGGCATTGAGCGTGGCTTCCACCTCAACCGCGTAGACATTGAAGCCGCCGGTGATGATCACGTCTTTCTTGCGGTCGACGATGAACACATAGCCAGCCTCATCGACATAACCCAGGTCGCCGGACTTCCAGAAGCCATCGCTGAACTCGGCGGCGGTGCCTTGCGGGTTGTTGTGATAGCCGCTGATCGTGCCGCGCCCACGCAGCCAGATTTCCCCGGTGCTGCCGGTCGCAACGCGATTACCCGCTTCATCGACAATCTTCAGTTCGATGCCGGTCACCGGCCGCCCGGCAGAGGCCAGCCGGCCGGTCTCCACGGCGTTCAGGTGATCGGCCTTGGTCAGGGTGCAGACCGCCTGGGCACATTCGGTGGCGCCGTAAAGCTGGAAGAAGATGTTGCCGAAGCGCTCCTGAGACTGCTTGAGCTTGGCCGGACTCATCGGCGCAGCGCCGTAGAACAGTGTTTGCAGGCTGGACAGATCGGACTCTGAGGCTTGCGGCAGTTCAAGCAACCAGCCCACCAGGGTCGGCACCATCAGCGCGGTGGTGATGCGTTCCGCTTCGACGTTACGGCACCAGGCCTTGAGGTCGGCGGCATTCTGGGTCACGGTGCAACCGCCACGAAACAGCGTCGGCAGCAGCGACAACCCCGACCCGTGGCTAATCGGCGCGATGTGCAGATAGCGGGTGTTTTCGTTGAAGGCCTGACCCTGTTCGCTGTCGGCATACATCGAGTCACGCGCCGCCAACCAGTTGTCGATGGTGTAGCGGGCACATTTGCTCTTGCCGGTGGTGCCCCCGGTAAAACGGTAGATCAGGGTGTCCCGGTACACATCGGACTCGACCTCGGGTTCCTCCGCGCAAACGCCGTCGAGCAGCGCCCAGAAGTGCAGGGCGAAGGTGCAATCGGCGGGCGGGGCATCCATGCACACCACGGCGGCACCACTGGCGCGCAGCATGTCGCTGTACTGCCGCAACAGCGCGGTTTCGATGAAAATCACTTTCGGCGCGATGAACGCCACCTGCCAGCGGTGTTCCTCCAGGGAGTCGCGGATGTTGGTATGGGCAATTGCCGCTTCGCCCTTGAACGCGGTCCAGGCGTGCAGCAGCGACAGGTTGTCGTTTTCCAGAATGCACAGCGCGGTATCGCCGCGCTGCAGCTTGAAGCGGGTGCGCAGCAGATTGGCGATCTGGTTGGTCAAGCGGTGCAGTTCATCGAAACGATACCGCCGGTTGCGCTCGACGTTGACCAGCGCTTCCTGAGCGGCATAGCGCTGGGCAACCTGGGCCATGACGCGGGAAAAATTCATCTTCATCGCGATCTCCGTTTGTTGTTGTCGTCAGTGGAGAACGCATTCTAGGAAGCACCGCCGGGCACAACCCCTCCCTCCAGGAGAGGGGCGCGCCCGCGCCTACCCGCTTCGAGGGGGCGCAACCGCGGCGCACAGCCCTAAGGTGACGCAAAGCAGCCACCGTCTCCCGAGGTCAAACGATGATTCCGCGTACCCTTTTCGATCATGAGCATGAAGCGTTCCGCAGCACTGTCCGGCGTTTCCTCGCCGAGCACTGCTCACCCTTCCATGAGCAGTGGGAGGAGGATCACCTGGTGCCGCGCCAGGTGTGGGCGCGTGCCGGTGAGCTGGGCATGCTCAACGCCACCACCCCGGAGGCTTATGGCGGCCTGGGCCTGGACCGGCGCTTTTCCATGATCGCGGTCGAGGAGGTGGCCCGTGCCGGGCTTTCGGGCCTGAGCGGTTTCAATGTCCATGACATCTGCGCCGGTTACCTGATCAACTTCGGCACCGAGGCGCAAAAGCAGCAGTGGCTGCCGCAAATGGCCAGCGGTGAAGCCATCGCCGCCGTGGCCATGACCGAACCGGATACCGGATCCGACCTGCAGGCGGTGAAAACCCGCGCGGTGCTGGACGGCGACGACTATGTGATCAACGGTGCCAAGACGTTCATCTCCAACGGCACCAACAGCGACATCATTGTGGTGATTGCCAAGACCGGCAACAGTGGCAAGGGCTCGCGGGACATCTCGCTGATCCTGGTGGAAGCCGACCGGGCGGGCGTCAGCAAGTCGAAACCGTTGCGCAAGGTTGGTTTGCACGCCCAGGACACCACCATGGTGTTTTTCCAGGATGTGCGCGTGCCCAAGGCCAATATCCTTGGTGGCGAGCCGGGCCAGGGCTTCTATCAACTGATGAAGGAACTTGCCTGGGAGCGCCTGAGCATCGGCATCCTGGCGATTGCCGCGAGTCAGGCGGTGCTCGAGCAGACCGTTGCCTACACCCGCGAACGCAAAGCCTTCGGCAAGCCGATCATCGAGTTCCAGAACTCCCGCTTCAAACTGGCCGAACTCAAGACCGAGATCGTCCTCGGGCAGACCTATGTCGATCGCTGCATGGAGCTGATCCTGCAGCATCAGCTGAGCCCGGAGGCGGCTGCGGCGGCCAAACTCTGGTGTACCGAGCTGTATTCGAAGGTGGTCGATCAGTGTGTGCAGTTGCACGGTGGCAACGGTTACATGCTGGAGTACCCGGTGGCGCGCCATTACCTGGATAGCCGGGTCAACCGTATCTACGGTGGTGCCAACGACATCATGCGCGAACTGGTGGCCCGCACGCTCTGACTCCCGGCATCGATTTCGCCAGCCCCCTCACTTGTAGGGGGTGGTTTGTCTCGGTTCCCCGCCACCATCTGTGCCAGGCGGATCCCCGAAGTTGCCGCAAGCCAGGGCGTGGTATCGATACGTGCTGACTTTTGCCGGTATTCGGGTGAATATTCCGAAAACGCCAGAACGTGGCCACACCTTGCCGATCGTGCAGCGCCAAAGGCGCTGTCCCGGTGCATTCGGCAGGATCGGAGACCAGTCAGCACATGCATACCGACAAACTGCTCGTTTCGACGAAATTCGCTCCACCGCGCATCGGTACCCAGACGATCATTCGTGAACGCCTGCTGGAGGACCTGCGCGGCATGTCACAGTGTCGCGTGGGCCTGATTACCGGCAGTCCCGGGTTCGGCAAGACCACGCTGCTGGCCCAGTGGCGGCAAGTGATGATGCGCTCCGGCGCCGAGGTGGCCTGGCTGTCGCTGAGCGCCGATGACAAGCACCTGTCGATCTTCTTCGCTTATTTACGCGGCGCCTTGCAACGCCTGGGCATCGTGCTGGACAGCGGCATCCCGCTGGAAGGGGCACGCCAGGAGCTGATCGATGAAGTCGTCGCCTCGATTGTCGAAGGCGCCGCCGCGATCAACAAAGAGCTGTTCCTGGTCGTCGATGACTACCAGCATGTGGTGGACCCGCGCGCCCACCAACTCATGCAGAAGTTGCTGGATCACAGCCCCGACAACCTGCACTTCGTCATTTCATCGCGGGTCGGCCCGCCACTGAGCTTCAGTCGCCTGCGCCTGAGCGGGCAGTTGGTGGAGATCGACTGTGCCGCGCTACCTTTCGACCTGACCGAGTCGCGCCTGTTTCTTGAACAGAGCCTGGCTACGTTAAAGCTCAGCCCGGAGGAGCTGCACCAGATCCACGAGCTCACCAGCGGCTGGCCGGCCACCCTGCAACTGGTGATCATCCTCCTGCGCAGCGACCCGGATTCGCGTGGCACGTTGCGCGAAATGGGCTGGCGCTCCGACGATTTGCAGAGCTACCTGGCTGAAAACGTCATGGCCCATTTGCCCGCCGAGCTTGCGACCTTTATGGAAAGCATCAGCATCTGCCGGCGCTTCAATGCCTCGCTGGCGCAAGCGGTGACCGGCAGTGACTCGGCGCAGGCCATGTTGAAGCGCCTGGACGAAGACAATCTGCTGATCTTTCGCGTCGAAGCCGATGACCGCCAGCCCTGGTATCGCTTTCATGCGCTGTTCGGCGACTTCCTCGCCACGCGCCTGGAGCGCCGCGACAGCACCTCGCAAACCGAACTGCATTGCCGCGCGGCGCACTGGTTCGCCGAGCGCAAACTGCTCGCCGAAGCCGTCCGCCATGCCACCCAGGCCGGCGACCTGGGGTTTGCCGCCGAGGTGATCGAGCGGGCTGCACCGGCGACCTGGAGCCTGGGGCAACTGAGCCCGTTGCTGCGGCTGCTGGACCGCCTGCCGCAAGACATCCTGTTCTCCCGGCCGCGGCTGTTCTTCCTCGGTTGTCTGGCCTATGCCCTGACCGCACGCCCGGCCAAAGCCGAGGCCTGGCTCGAGCAGTTCCGTCACAGCGGTGCGGCCCACCAGGACGACGTCGCCTATCGCTTGCCGCTGGTGCAGGCCACAATCGAGCTACAGCGTGATCGCACCGAGCCGATCATTGATTTGCTGAATGACTTCCAGCCTTTGCCCGATGACTATTCGGTGACCCGCTACGGTGCGCCAGCGTTGCTGGCCATTGCCTACCTGGCGGCGGGAAGGATGGAGGAGGCGATGCGCTGCCTGGATGACAACCCGATTCCTGAATCCGAGCAGGATGCGGAAATGGCCCTGGTCGCCCAGGGCGCGCGGACCCTGTGTTACTTGCAGGAAGGGCGCATCCTTGAGGCCGAGCGCGTTGGCTCGGCACAGCTGGCGCGCGCCGTGTCGGTTCACGGTCATCGGTCCGCCAGTGCCTACCTGGGCGCAGCGACCCTGGCTGAGGTGTATCGCGAGCTGGACAGAACCGACGAAGCGCGGGAAATCCTCGCCAACCGCAGCGGTTTGCTGCAATGGGCCATGCCCGACACCATGTTGCGCGCCACGATCTGTCGTGCGCGCCTGGACCTGCTGCAAGATTGCGCCCCGGTGGCCATGGCATTCCTGGAGCGCCAGGAGCGTCACTTCCGTACCATTGGCCAGGATCGTGCGCTGGTTCACTGCCTGGCCGAGCAAGTGCGGATCGCCTTGCTCGAAAATGACAAGGCGCACGCCACCGAGCAAGTCACCAAACTGCAGGCACTGATCGTTCCCTACCAGGGCGCGCAGGGTTTTCAGGCCGACATCGTGGCGATGGCCGCCTTGGCCCGTGCTCGCCTGCTGCTGGCCACCAACTACCCGGACAAAGCCCTGCTCGAACTGGAAACGCTCGATCGCTACGCCAGCCAGTACCGCCGTAGACAGCTGCAGGTCACCGGCCAGCTGTTGACGGCATGCGCCAGAGCCGACTTGCTGCAACCACAGCTGGCTCAGGAGCACTTGCTGGCCGCCTTGTCCCAGGGGCGTCAACTGGGGTTGGTGCGCACTTTCCTGGATGAGGGCGAGGTGCTGCGCAAGCTGCTCTCGACGCTGACCAATGTGTCGATGACGGCGCCAGACGATAGCTACCTGACGCTGCTACTGGAGCGTTTCGGTCAAGGCGGCGCAGGGCGCAGCAATGATGCTTCGGCCACTGGCGCACCGTCGATGCTGACGCCGCGTGAGCTGGCAATCCTGCAATTGATCAGCCAGGCAATGGCCAACAAACGGGTCGCTCTGACACTGAACATTTCGCTGGAAACGGTGAAATGGAACCTCAAGAACATCTACGCCAAACTCGGCGTCTCCAGCCGCTATGACGCCGTGTCCTGGGCGCGCAAGCACGGCTTGATCGAGTAGGCACGAATCACCCGTGCAGGGCGGCCGGGGACGTTGCGTGGACGTACCCATCGCCGCCTGCACGGGTGTTTCGCCGACCTAGCCTAGGCCCCTTGGCCGCTGGCCGACCAACCCCGGTCGGGGGGGCGCGGCCGTTACCTTCAACAACCCCGCAAATCCCCCCCGCAGTGAGGGGGCGGGGTCACCGACAGCTCCTCCTATGATCGATTCAGCGCCACCTGCAAAGGCGGTAGAACGATTAGCCGAGGAGAGAACCTTCAATGATTCCGCGTAGCCTGTTCGATCATGAGCACGAGGAGTTTCGCAACAGCGTGCGGCGCTTCCTCGCGCAGGAATGTGCCCCCTGCCAGGAGCAGTGGGAAGCCGATCATCGCGTACCCCGTGAGATCTGGGCCCGTGCCGGCGAGCTGGGCATGCTCAACGCGACCACACCGGCGGCCTATGGCGGGCTGGAGCTGGATCGGCGTTTCTCGATGGTTGCCACTGAAGAGATCTACCGCGCCGGCCTTGCGTCCGGCCTGATCGGCTTCGGTGTGCATGACATCGTTGCCGGCTACCTAGTGAATTTCGGCAGCGAAGCGCAAAGGCACCAGTGGCTGCCGAGGATGGCGGCAGGCCAGGCCATCGGTGCGGTGGCGATGACCGAACCGGATACCGGTTCCGACCTGCAGGCGGTCAAGACCCGTGCGGTACTGGATGGCGATGAATATGTCATCAACGGTGCCAAGACCTTTATTTCCAACGGCAGCAACTGCGACATCGTCGTGGTGGTGGCCAAGACCGGCAACACCGGCAAGGGCGCCCAGGACACTTCGCTGATTCTGGTCGAGGCCGATCGCGCCGGTTTCAGCCGCTCGCAACCGTTGCGCAAGGTGGGCCTGCATGCGCAGGACACCACCATGCTGTTCTTCGAGGACGTGCGCGTACCCAAGGAGAACCTGCTCGGTGGCGTGCCCGGTCAGGGCTTCTTCCAGTTGATGAAGGAGCTGGCCTGGGAGCGCTTGTCCATCGCCATCAGCAGTGTTGCCGGCGCCCTGGCGGTACTGGAAAGCACCCTGGAGTACACCAAGGGCCGCAACGTGTTTGGCAAACCCATTTTTGCCTTCCAGAACACCCGCTTCAAATTGGCCGACCTGAAGATGCAACTGGCGGTATCGCAGAACTACGTCGACCGCTGCATGGAGCAGTGCCTGGCCGGCACCCTCAGCCCTGAAGCGGCCGCAGCGGCCAAATTGTGGTGCTCGGACCTCTACACCAAGGTAGTGGACGAGTGCGTGCAACTGCACGGCGGCAACGGCTACATGCTCGAGTACCCGGTAGCCCGTCATTACCTCGATCACCGCGTGCTGCGCATCGCCGGTGGCGCCAACGACATCATGAAAGATCTGGTCGGACGCACACTCTGAGCCGGGCCGCTGAGGACTACCCAATGCAATACCTGATCCCCCGTACACTGTTCAGCACCGAGCACGACGAGTTCCGCCGCGCCTGTCGCCGCTTTATGGAAGAAGAAGTCGCGCCTTTCCACGCCCAGTGGGAGAAGGACAAGTGCGTCCCCCGTGAGGTGTGGCGCAAGGCCGGCGAGCTGGGCATGTTGCTGCCGTCGATGCCCGAAGAATATGGCGGCCCGGGTGCCGACCGCCTGTTCGATATGGTCTTCGCCGAAGAATTCATGCGTGTCGGCGCCACCGGCCTGATCGGCTTCGGCGTGCATGGCCTGGTGGCGTTCTACATCCTCAACTATGGCACCGAGGCGCAAAAGCAGGCCTGGTTGCCGAAGATGATTGCCGGTGAGGCGGTGGGCGCAATCGCCATGACCGAGCCGAACACTGGCTCGGACCTGCAGGCCGTGCGTACTCGCGCAGTGCTGGAGGGCGACCAGCTCGTCCTCAACGGTTCCAAGACCTTTATCTCCAACGGTGCCTCCTGCGACCTGGCCGTGGTGGTGTGCAAGACCGGCAACAGCGGCAGCGCCAAGGACATCTCGCTGGTCATCGTCGAGAAGGAGCGGGCCGGTTTCAGCCGTTCCCAGCCGCTGGAAAAGATCGGCCTGCACGCCCAGGACACCAGCATGCTGTTCTTCGACGACTGCCGCGTGCCCGCCGAAAACGTGCTCGGTGGCGAGCAAGGGCAGGGCTTCTACCAGCTGATGCACGACCTGGCGTGGGAACGAATCATCGGCGCCGTGGGCTTCCAGGCCCAGGCCGAAGCCGCGCTGGAACATACCCTCGACTACACCCGCACGCGCATCGTGTTCGGCAAGCCGGTGCTCGACTTTCAGAATTCGCGTTTCACCCTGGCGCAACTGAAGACCGAAATCCAGATCGGCCGTTCCTGGGTCGACAGCTGCATGGAGCTTTTACTGCGCGGTGAGCTGAGCGCAGAGACCGCAGCGGTGGCCAAGTACTGGACCGCCGAGCTCAGCAGCCGGGTGGTCGATGCCTGCCTGCAACTGCATGGCGGCAACGGCTACATGACCGAATACCCGATCGCCAGGCTGTACCTGGACACCCGCGGTAACCGCATCTGGGGCGGCACCAACGAAATCATGAAGGAAATCATCGCTCGCACCTTGTGAGCGCGATAACAATAGGAGTGCACACGTGTCTGAAGAAATCCGTTTTGACGGCAAAGTCGCAATCGTCACCGGCGCCGGCAACGGCCTGGGCCGCGCCCACGCCTTGCTGCTGGGTTCGCGCGGCGCCAAGGTTGTAGTCAATGACCTGGGGGTCAGCACCGATGGCCGCGGCAGCTCAAGCGCGGCAGCCGACGCCGTGGTCGCTGAAATCCGTGCCATGGGTGGCGAAGCGGTCGCCGACCATCATTCGGTGACCGAGGGCGAGAAGATCGTCGCCACCGCGCTGGAGGCATTCGGCACCGTCGATATCCTCATCAACAACGCCGGCATCCTGCGTGACACCTCGTTCCACAAGATGACCGAAGAGCAGTGGGACCTGATCCAGGACGTCCACGTCAAAGGCGCGTTCCGCCTGACTCACGCGGTATGGCCGATCATGCGCGACAAGGGCTACGGTCGCATCGTCATGACCGCCTCCGGTGCCGGTATCTTCGGCAACTTTGGCCAGTGCAACTACTCCACCGCCAAGTCCGGGCTGATCGGTTTTGCCAACTCGCTGGCCATCGAAGGCGCGAGCAAGAACATCCGCGTCAACACCATTGCGCCGATTGCTGCCTCACGCATGGTGATCGCCAGCGGTCTGTTCCCGGAGGAGCTGCACGACAAGCTGAAAGTGGAAGACGTTGCGCCATTGGTTGGCTGGCTGTGCAGTGAGCAGTGCCAGGACACTGGCGGGCTGTTCGAAGTTGGCGGTGGTTTCCATGCCAAGTATCGCTGGGAACGTTCCCAGGGCCGGTTCCTGCACAGCAACACCCTGAGCCCGGAGCTGGTGCGCGACAACTGGGAACGCATCACCCGTTTCGATGAGCACAGCGTTTATCACGCCAACGGCGGCGAAAGCTTCAAAGAGTTTTTTGCCCGCATGGAGTCCCCGGCCAAAGGCGGCAACGCCTTCGTCGATATGGAAGTGGCGGCCAATGCGGTGTCCTACCTGGAAACCGAGTACGACCAGAACGATGCTGCGCTGTACGCGCTCGCCGTTGGTGCCGCCAAGGACCCGCTGGACCGTACCGAGCTGCTCTACGTCAACGAGTTCGCCGGCGACGATTTCCGCGTGCTGCCGACCATGGCCGTGCTGCCTGCCACCGAAGTGTTCCTGCGTGCGGCCAAGTCCGGCGAGCCACAGCTCGAAGGCCTGAACCTGCCGTTCGCCAAGGGCCTGCATGGCGAGCAGTACACCGTGATGTACCGTCCGCTGCCGCCCAAGGCCAAGCTCAAGCACACCATGCGCTTGAAAGCCGCCATCGACAAAGGCAAGAGCTCGGTCAGCATCCTCGCCATCGAGACCACCGACGAGCACGGCACGCCGCTGTTCTACAACGAGGTCACAGGCTTCTACCCGGGGGTTCCGGGGGCCGGGCTGGAGCGCGTCGCCAGTGAAGAGATCAACGTCGCGCCGGACCGCGCACCCGACGCCGTCCTGGCCGATGCCACCGAGGTCAACCAGGCGCTGCTGTATCGCCTGTGCGGAGACTGGAACCCGATGCACGTCGATCCGGACTATGCCGCCAAGGCTGGTTACGAGAAGCCGTTCCTGCATGGTCTGTGCACCTTCGGCTACCTCGGCCGTCATGTGATCAAGGCGTTCTGCGACAACGATTCGCGCCTGTTCAAGAGCGTGCGCGCGCGTTTCGCCTCGATCGTGATGCCCGGTGACACCCTGGAAACGCGCATGTGGCGTGAGTCTGCTACGCGCATCATCGTTGAGATGCGTGCAGTGGAGCGAGACGTCCTGGTGCTGAAAAATGGTGCGGTCGAACTGTTCGAGTCCGTGCCGGCCTGACTCATGGCCACCTGCCGCTAGCCTGGACCGGTAGCGGCAGCTTTGTATTTCAGGAGAGCACGATGCAACGTTGCGTCAATGTGATTGGCGTAGGTATGTCCCCCTTCAGCTCGGCGGCATTGAGCCCGGACATAGTGGCCTTGGTTGGCCATACGGCGCGTCAGGCGCTGGTCGATGCCGGGGTGCCCGCCAGCAGCCTTACCTCGGTTTATGCCGCTGCGGATGGGCCCGACGCTGCTGCATTGCAGCCTGGTCTTGAGCAGGTTGGAGTGGGGCAGGTGCCATTGCGCCGCGTTGGGCAGGGAAGCGACTTGTTCTCTGAAGCTTGCCAGGCCATCGCGCAGGGGCAGGCTGAAAGCATTCTGGTGTTGGGCGTCCAAAGTGCCCCCACCGTTTTTGCCGACATGAGCGGCATGCTCGAGCGCCTGGGCAGTACGGCGCGCGAGTACATGGCGCGCTATCAGGCACGGCGGGAAACCTTTGCGATGATCGCCGTCAAAGCCCGTCAGCATGCGGCGCTCAATCCCCTGGCGGCGTTCCGGCAGCCACTGAGCCTGGATCAGGTACTGGGCGCGAGCATGCTTGCCGACCCGCTCACTCAGCCACAGTTCGCCTGGCCCGTTGCGGGCGCGGCGGCGCTGCTGCTGTGTTCCAGCGAGTTCGCCAGCCGCTACTGCAACGGCCCGGTGATCCGCACCCTGGCCCAGGCCTGCGTTGCACCCGTGCAGGTGGCCGGTGCCACGCTGGGATCGACGTTTGCCGAAGTTGGCTACGACATCAACGTGGCTGCCGCCCGCGAGCTGTATGAACAAGCGGGTAGGGGGCCACAGGAAGTGGAAGTGTGCGAACTGCATGATTGCAGCACCCTTAACGAGTTACTGCTGTACGAAGCGCTGGGCTTCTGCCTGGAGGGCAGCGCCGAGAAACTGGTCGAGGAAGGTGACAATACCTATGGCGGCAACCTGGTCGTCAATCCCAGTGGTGGCCTGTTGTCGCTCGGTCAGGCGCAATCGCTCAGTGCTCTGGCACAATGCATCGAATTGACCCACCAGTTGCGTGGCAGCGCTGGCCGGCGTCAGGTCGCCAACGCCCGCATTGCCCTGCAGCACCACGTCGGCGTTACGGGTACGGTGATCACCACACTTTATCAGCGCAGTTGAAGCATTGCGCCAACGCGCACCAGGACCGGCTCGAAACAGAACAATTTCAATAGGTGGAACACCACCCTTCAGACGCAGGATCTGCCATGTACAACAACAATAATCAGACTACGCTGTTGCATCGTTTCCTCCACTGGGAGAGCAGTACCCCCGATACGATCTACCTGACCCAACCCCTGGCGGATGGCAGTGTGCAGGAGTACAGCTGGCGCGAAGTCGGCGACCAGGCGCGGCGCATGGCCGCGCACTTGCGTTCGCTCGATTTGCCGGCCAAGTCCTCGATCGGCCTGTTCGCGAAAAACACCGCCCACTGGATCATCGCCGACCTGGCGGTCTGGATGGCCGGGCACGTCAGTGTGCCGCTGTACACCACCGCCAATGCCGACACCGTGCGCTATGTGCTGGAACACGCCGAGGTGCGCCTGCTGTTCGTTGGCCGCCTGGAAGGCGAGGCGGCCGGCTGGCAGGCGGTTTGCGCCTCGATCCCGGAGAGCTTGCCGTTGATTGACCTGCCGATGTCCAGTTGTGGCAAAGGCACGTCTTGGCAACACATCATCGCCACGACCGGGCCATTGCAATCGGTGCACCTGCCGGGCCCCGAAGAACTGGCCACGATCATCTACACCTCCGGCAGCACCGGCGACCCCAAGGGCGTGATGCACAGCTTCGCTGCCATGTATGCCGCGCCGGCAGTGACCGGCTGCATGTACGCCAACGGTCAGGGCACCAGCAGCAGTGACCGTCTGCTGTCGTACCTGCCGCTGGCGCATACCGCCGAGCGCGCGGTGGTGGAAGCGGTATCGTTGTTCAGTGGTTGCCAGGTGTTCTTCAGCCTGGGCCTGGAAACCTTCAGTGAAGACCTGCGCCGGGCACGGCCGACGATCTTTTTGTCGATGCCGCGCTTGTGGACCAAGTTCTACCAGGGCATCAACGAACGCATCGACCCGGCCACTCAGGCTTCCGTGTTCGCCAACCCGGTGGAAGGTAAGCTGATGAAGGCGCAGATCCTCTCGGCGCTGGGGCTTGACCAGGTGCATACCGGGCTCTCCGGTTCGGCGCCATTGCCGGTCAAAGTCATGGAGTGGTACCGCCAGCTGGGGCTTGAATTGCTGGAGGGTTATGGCATGTCGGAGAACTTCGGCACCTCGCATTTCAGCCTGCCGGGGCAGGTGCGTGTTGGTTATGTCGGCGCGGTGATTCCGGGTGTCGAGTGCCGTATCGGGGCGGACAACGAAATCCTGGTGAAGAGCCCGGCGCAGATGCTCGGCTACTACAAACTGCCTGAACTGACGACCCAGAGCTACACCGAGGACGGCCTGTTCCGCACCGGTGACCGGGGCGAGCTGGACGAGCAGGGGCGCCTGCGCATCACCGGGCGGGTCAAGGAACTGTTCAAGACCGCCAAGGGTAAATACGTTGCACCGGTGCCTATCGAGGCCAAGCTGGGTAACCATCCGCGGGTTGAGGCGTCATGCGTTACCGGTGTAGGGTTGGCGCAGCCATTGGCGCTGCTAAACGTGTCCGCCGAGACCCGTGCAGCCCTGGCCAGCGCCGAAGGGCGTGACAAGGTTGCCACCGAGCTTGAGGTGTTCCTGGCAGAGGTCAACGCCCAGTTCGAGGCACACGAGCAACTGGCGTGTCTGGTGGTGGTCAATGAGCCCTGGTCTATTGCCAATGCTTTGCTGACGCCGACCTTGAAGATTCGCCGTAGCCAGATTGAAGAGCGTTATCACAACCAGATCGAAGGGTGGGGCGGTAGTCGTTGCAAGGTGGTGTTTGAGTAAGCTGTCGGTGGGAGCAGCTGTCTTAACTAGGTACTTCGGTGCCCCTTGCTATTAGCGATCCGTCACTGACTGCCGCCAAGCAGGGAAGGATGACGGATTGCGCAAGGTTGTCGGACCGGTCTGAAGGAGTCCGGCACTTGTGAAGAAGTCCATGTGCAGCCCGCTATAAAACATCATCGCAGGCACAAAAAAGCGCCTGCTATGGTGATATTGATGATAATCAGTAGAAATCATAGTAAATAGTCCATGTACCAGTGGTGGTATTCTTCCAGAACATCAGGCTTCCGCCGTCCACCACATTCAAGTTTATTTTTGAGTCTGACGATATCTGGAACACGAACTCAAAATTATCACCCGGGTCAACGCCAGATTGGCAGAATGAGGGGTATCCGCCGATCTTGTGTTCGTATGTGTGAGTCACCAGGTCGTAGTAACTCTGTATCTCACCTGTCCGCTCAAGCCTGAGTATTTCAGCCTCGATGCCCGCCGGTACGCCGCCTCCATCCCATAAAGGAAAGTCTTCTGCCACCAGTTCAGCCTTCAAGGGAAAGGGTTTGATGTGCGAGCCTGATACCGACAGCTCCTTTCGGACAAGCACATCGTCAGCCCCATATTCTCTGATAAGCCAGTTGTTACCCATTGGTTCGAACTGCTCTGGAAAGGGATCAGCAACAAACAGTGTAAGGATACGAACCCCTTTTAGAGCCGGGCTGGTGAATGGCAGGCTTGGTAGGTGAAACTGTGCATACGGAAGCAGCTCATCTCCGGCCTTGTTTCTTGGTAGAACTTCATCAGGCCGGAAAAGGAATACTTTTCCAAGCCAGCTTTCCTCAATCTCATTAGGCACTGTCTGAAAGTCGGAGAAACCGAACTCCAGTGCCGCGGGCGCTGAGATTTTGTAAGGTTCTCAGCCATCTATGGAAAGGAATCCTGTGATGGCTAAGCGATACGAACTTTCGGATGAAGCATGGGATGTGGTTGCGGATCTCTTCACCCCAACCCACACCAGAGGCAGACCGCGATCAAGTGATCGCCTGATGCTAGATGGCGTGCTTTGGTTGTTGCGCTCAGGTGCTGCTTGGCGGGACATGCCCGAGTGTTTTGGGCCTTGGCGGACGGTTTATCACCGCTTCCGAGTTTGGCGAAACCGGGGAACATTTGATCAGATGCTCAAGCGATTGCATCTTAAGCTCAATGATCAAGGGCTAATTGACCTGCAGACCTGGATGATCGATTCAACTGCTGTTCGTGCTACCCGCGCCTCATCAGGTGCAGGCAAAAAAGGGGGGGCGATGAACCCGCCGATCACGCTCTAGGCCGCAGTCGCGGTGGCCTTACCACCAAGATTCATATGCTCTGCGACGCCAACGGCGTGCCATTGCGCTTTCTCCTTTCTGGCGGTCAAGCCAGCGATATCAGCTACGCACAGCCATTGCTGGACGATGTCTGCATCCCGACGAGCAAACGCGGCCGTCCTCGCAAGCGCTGCCGCTGGCTTTTGGCCGACAAGGGCTACGACGCTGATGCACTACGGCGCTTCTGTGACCGATATCGCATGCAACCGGTCATTCCTTTGCGTGCGATGAAGCGCAAACCCAAGCCTGGATTGCCCCGCCTGTTTGATCGTCCAAAGTACCGCCAACGTAATGTGATCGAGCGCATGTTCGGTTGGCTGAAAGAGAACCGCCGAATCGTGACACGCTTTGACAAGCTCGCAAAAAGTTATGGCGCGATGGTCTCGCTGGCTTGTGTCATGCGGTGTATGCGACACCTTTTTTCAGACAGAGCCTAGTTGTGGGTTATTCCGGTCGTTAACCGCTATCTGGCCAAGATCTCCCTTCCCATTACTTTCTCCCTCACCCTTTGCTGCTTCATCAGTCATAGCCGCCTCCCTAAGATGCAGTTATTGCCCTGGCACAAAAAATGAACTCTCATCAGTCGAATAACTGGCCATCATTAGGCTAGCAGAGGCGCTGGGAAGTTCGCCAACTTCAAGCCTTCACCAACTGCCTGGATAATGCACTGAGTTATGTAGAGGAAGTCGATGGCGCCGCAGCGGCGAGTTCCTCGATCAGATGTTCGATAAGCTCCGTCAAGAACAGCACCCCTGGCGCCTAGGTCAGTCGATACCACGAAAGTGCCTGTAGAGCACCACCGGCCGCCTCATTACACCCCACCGCTCCACATGCCTCTTTTTGCCGCCACAGTTGATATCTGGGTCGGAGTAGGCGTCCAACTGGGCTTGAATCCGATCAACTGCCCCAGCTGCCTTCCCTAGGGCACACTTCGCCGTGGCGGGGCTTGAGTTGCGAATCCGGCTGTTGACCATGGCATCCTCGACCGATCCACCGGCCGACATCACTGCCTTGTAGGACGGTACCCAAACCCGATTGATCCAGCGCTCGATGATGAGCCGTTGGATTTCACGCGTGCGCAAGGCAGCGCGCATCCAGTGGCGGAAAATGCGCCAGTCCTCCAGGGTTGTGTTGCCCTTCCTGAAATCCCTGCAATACGAGTCGCCCCCACCGTATTTCGAATGCCCGAACGGAGCCCCATCCAGGTCCAGGGTGATCTCCGCTCTCGGCTCAACACACACGCCGCCATTGGCTCGAATCCTGTCGAAGTTGATACCACGCAACTCGAAGAATCGATCCGCCTCCGGCGCCAGGTTGGGGTGATTCTCTTTGAGATAGTCAATCAGGTCTACCAGGCTACTACTGTCGGTATGGTCAAGACCAATTCCGCCCACGGCATAGCTCATCAGATGCTTGCCGTCGTTGCCCTTGCGCGGTCCTTTCCACTCCTTACCCTCTGGATCCGCGGGCAGCCCAGCGACCGGCGTCACGCCCCACGCGGCCGTAGAAGTGGCGAGCGTCAGCGCCGCGAGGCCAGCGGTTGATTCAATGATCGCCGGGTCGAACGCTTGTACCCAGCGCTGCACGAGGGCCGCCGGTATCTGCTCCTTGTAAAAAGTCTCATGGTCCTCGGCAGTGTCCTTCCAGTTCCCCGCGTCAAGGATCGCTTGAAAGTCCTCTTCTGACAGGCTCAGAGTCATGACAATGCCTCCAGGTGGTTTAGTGAACATTTAGCCTAATAGTGGGAAACGAACGCTTCCGCCTTCAGTTTCCAGTACCGCCTGGCTCCTGACGGACGCCGGTGTGGTTCTGGAGCTGGAATGTCTGCTACGCGGGTTTGAACAGATCGTCCATGATGTTATTCACCAGAGCATCATGAATCTTCTTTAGCCTTTCTCGTTCGGCGCTTCCCTCCGGCAGTCGTTTTAAGGAGTCGGCCAGAGCCATCGCCTTTTTGCGAAAGCGCATGTCTGACATAAGTTTGATGCCTTCCACGATGGTATCAATCGGGGTACGAACGTCTTCGCCCAAATTGAGGAACTGCTTGAGTACCGAAGCGCTTGCGGCTGTCGAGGCAAAGTCAGCGAGATCAGGGCGCTGCCTTCCATCAAGGCTGATCACCAGATAGGGCTCATCGCCATCGTAGACCTTCTTCGTTTTACGGTTAACCATCCCGCGTTGACTATCGTATTCGTAGTCAAGCCGGAGCGTCTCTGAATGGGTCACCAGCCGAAAATCAGCATCGACTACAAGCTCGCCCGGCGAGTCGAAAGGGAGCGATTCAGTGATTTCAAATTCGGGCTTTCCATCAAAGATTCCGTTTCCGAGGCTGCCTCCTAGCTTGATGATCTCACCTGCGGCCAGCAAATACCCTGCATAAGGTAGGAGCAGCGGAATACCAGCGAGCGATTGGAATGCCCCTCCGACCTTGTCCACAAACTCCTGCGGGAAGTCGTCTACCGCCAACTCGAACGACACCGTTAGGCTTTCAGTGGTGACTGCCGGGAAGTATGCGACTATCGTCGTTCCATCGACGAAGGCTGGCGGCGTTTTGATTGACGTATACGCAGCGTGATCGCGCTGAACAAAATTGAGCGCACGGGTTGTGGCGTTGAAGACCGAGTAATCCTTTACGCCTGAAACAACAGCGACATCTTTCGATCCACCGAAAGCCCTCCGTTTCGGAAATTTCCCCGTATACACATGGCGAATCTGGATGGTAAGTGGCTTGCCGATCCCTATTGGCTCAAATGGGGTCTTTGCCCCATAAAGAGCACCCACCGCCAACGGCTGCTCAGGCATCTCGGCTAGCCGCGCAGCCAACTGCCGGAATTCGGTTTCTGGTACGTTTACGTCCCCGACTATCCTGAAAATACCCATCACACACCCTTTGGTTGTTAATGCGCCACTGCTGGCGCTAAAGGAAACCCATTGTCGCCCAGATCCAGATGTCGCACCCGATAGCCGCCCAGGAAGCTAGCCTTCAAGAAGGCTCTCCAGGGTCGGAACCGATCGTGTCACCGTCTGGCTCTCGCCCGTGATCGTGCAGTGAGGGTCACGGATGCAGGTCCAGATTTTCAACGGTCGCTCCTGGAGTTCATTAGTGGATGGGTCGCGGTACAAGCTGAGGCTCTGCAGGTGCTTGGCCAAGGTCCAAAAGTGCTCGGGGGCCACGGTGTTCTGGGAGGCACTGGGCGCGAGGTCGATGTTGGCGGCGCCGTACGCCATTTGCACGTATGCCGCCGAATACATCGACTGGCCCAGGGACAACGGATTGCGCACTTCCCCCTTGTCGGTCAGGTAGTGAAACCACTGGCCTGCCAGCGCCGCCAGGCCGATTTGCTGGCGGGCCTTCTGCGGCCAGAGTGCAGCCTTGCGGATAGCTGCCCGCTCCTTATCAGTCAGTGCTAGCGAGATCACCGCGAAGTTCGGGACGCTGGTGATCCTTTGCCAGTCGAACTTCGCCGGCGCGTACTCGGCGAGGCGGCGCGGCATCACGCCATCGCGATAGAGGGCATCGCTCAGGGACACGCTGGGGCGCAACGTGCATTCGAGCAACCAGGGGCTCTCGGGGCCCCGCAGCCGCTTGAACTCATCTGTCAGACCACCGTTGAGCAAGAACGTGTGACTCCAGTACGACGGTCCGCGGTCGAGCCGGAGGATTTCCTGACTGCGCCGCAGACCGTAGCCGAACAGCCCATAGGACCCGATCAAGCCGATTGCCATTTCACCGTCAGGAGCATGATAGGGAACACCATCTCCCTTGGGGCCCTTGAGCTTCTTCAACCTCTTGGCCACTTCAGCCAGGAACGCTGCGTTGTCCTTGTCATGAAACTGCTTGGTCAGATCCGTGGGGGTGGCAGACGGTTCGACATCGAAGAACTCCGTGTCATAGAACAGGCGACAGCTCATCGTAGGCTCCTAGCTCAGATCTATAGGGACATTCCACAACTCTTTCGCACCCAACCTGGACTCAGCATCGGCTATGTAGCCTGGTGCCATGTCGCTGGGAATATGATTTCCATTGCCATTGATCTCCCACCAGCGCACCGTGCACCGAAGCAGTCGCTGGTCGTGGGTGGTGAATCCGAGGCTTGCGTAGGTGTGCGTCTCGAAGCTGTCAGCCGTGCGTTTCGCGCTGATACACCCCCCCGGCCAGGTCACCTTGCTCTCCAACCCTCGCCATTTGACGGAAGTGAGACTTATGCGCGAGAGGGCCGACGAAACCACCTCGTAGTGCCTCATTTTCTTGTCCCGCACGACCTCCTGCACACGACTCCAATGGATATCGCCGGTGAGCAGCAGCACCTGATGCTTACAGCCCAGAAGCGCGTTCCACAGCGCGGCAAATTGGTCCTCATAGTCCGCCAGGTTGCTCTCGGAGCCGCGGCCCCGGTCGAGCAGGGACTGGGAGGTGACCAGCACTGTGGGGCCATTGCGTTCAGCCAGGCGCTGGGTGACATCCTTGAGCCAATGCGGATCCGTAAACTGATACGCGTTGGCCTTGATGTCCAAGGCGCTACGTCGGGTGCGCGTGTCCAGCACCAGCATGCAAAAGAGCTTGCGGAAGTTTGCCGGGGCATGCGCACCGGGGAACTCGAAGTAGTAGAGGTGGTCCTTGACCAAGGTTCCTAGGGCCAGCAGCTCATCGGGGTCGGTGTTGAGAACACCTTGGTAGATGAGGAATGCCTGTTCCATCTTCCGGTCAATGCCTGCAGGAGGCTCTTGGAAGAAGGCGCTCAGAATTCCTGCACGTTCCTGGCTGGGATAGTTGTTCCAGAACTCATGGTCGTCTGGTAAACACAGATTGCCGCCCGAGGCCATCCAAGACAGAAAATGGTCGTCGTTCCACTGCTGCTCATATGCCTTACAGGGATCCTTGAGCGGATGTGGATGCAAGCCGCCTTTCGAAAGGTCGAGGTAGATCTGATCGCCACAGAGCATCTTGACGTGCGGCAATCCAACAGGCTTGGGTAAGGGCGCCGAGGAAAGTCGACTGTTCCCGTGATAGAAACAGCTGGCGAGCACCATGTTCACCCCGTCCGCGGTACTGGGCAGGGTGCGCGAGTATGCGGTATTGCTGACTTCATTCTTATAGTGGACTCGCAGCTGGTGAGGCGCTCCAGAAGCGCCATCGGCATGCGTAGTCACCACCAGGAAGGTGCGCGCGGCGAGCTTCCCAACTTCGCCGGTGGTCATGTTCAACGCTGCGCTCACACTCAATAGCAGTGGGATGCCCGGCAGCATCACGCCGTCTAGCTCCAAGCTGTACTGCCCAGGTGCTGAGTCAGGCCCCTGGAACCACCACAGCAAGGCACCAAAGCCCGGGCGACCGGGCACGGCAATCACTGAACGTAGCATTGCGCCTCCTGACGACGAGGATGGGGCCTGCGAGTACAACCGGGTTCTCGTTTGCACAATCGTCCGCGCTCCGACTACAGCGGCGGCGGTAGATGGACCTCAGAGAAGGGCTCTGGTACTACGTAGTTATAGTCCTCCAGTGGCTCGATCAGCCCGCCGTAGTCCTGCGGCGGAACGGTTCGAGCATTCCGACCTCCTTGTGAGTCACAGGGACGCCGCCGCCAGGTACTCTTCACTTTGGAAGCGCTGACGCATGGCATAACGCTAGTAGTGTTCGGGTGCCCTGTCCAATCGTCGTTCGGTATAATCGTGGAACGCTTCCCAATTGGCCCCAAGCTCCATCTCGTTGCCGCCGAAGGCTGCAATCCCTGTAAGCACTTGGTGGTCTTCACTGAGGGCTTTTTTGTCCGGCAATCAACCCATTGGGAAACGACAACAACAAATGGGCTTGCTGGCCCAGTTGATTGAGCGCGGTGCCCAGTGACGCCGGGGGAATATCGTGGTGTTGCACGCTGCTATCGGTGGCAGCCCGCACTGGCGAGGAAGTGGCGAGATGCTCCATGCAGAAGCAGTGTACGACCGGTAAAGAGCGGCGATTAAAGCGTTGGGAGCATGAAGCAGTAGTTGAAGGAGTGCGGATCCGATTGGAGCATGATCCGGGGAAGATGAAGGTTCGCCGGCAGACGGTGGAGCATCCCTTTGGCACGCTCGAATTCTGGATGGGAAGTACCCACTTTCTGACCAAAACCCTGCCGAGGGTAAGCACCGAGATGAGCCTTCAGGTGCTTGCCTACAACCTCAAACGAATGATTAGCATCTTCGGCATCGCAGGGCTACTTGAGGCGATCAGGGCGTAAATCCCGCCGCTTACTGGCCCGTTAAAAGCCATATGGGCCGCTGACGCGGCCCATATGGCATTACAAACGCCTTTTTTGCTGAGTAGGGCTATTCGCGCTTTCGCCTGCTGATTCCACAGGCAATCCGCGCGACTCTCAGTTTTCGATGTATTTACTGCGTTTTCACACAGCCTGGACCCATAGCGGCCAGTCAATCATCCAAGTCCTCACGATCGCATTTCGGCCCCCAGTCTATCACTCAGTCTTAAAGCTGCTGCCCGGCCGTGCTGAGCGTGATGTTTTTACCGCGAACCAAGTAATAGCCTTTCCCATCCTGAAAGCGTGTGGAACAGCTGAATCAGTTTGGCTTGCTCCAAGGTCATCATCTACTGGCCAGGAGCTAGTCAACAAGAGCACCTGGCCGCGTCGATGGCTAGCTCCGACTGGTCGAAGTGCAAGCCACTCTCCAAACCAGCCCAATTGCTGAGTCACCGCACTGGAGGCAACGAACTGGTTGGAGTCAATCGGCCGGGGCAGGCGTGGCGCCTCGGTGCGCGAAGTAAGGCGCAACGTTAAAGGTTGATTTGGCCCGCGCAGGCGCCGTTTCGGTTGACTATAGTCCATGCAAGAGGCCCAGCGCGTGAGCTTTAAACGCTCTGCTGAGCCATTGGCGTATTGTCTTGCTTTCCGTTCGTGAGTGTTCGCCGCTGACGCCGGCAACGTTGGTTATAAGACTGCGATCATGAAAACACGGGGGTACTATGCAGCCAGCTGACAGCGGGCCGTCTAAGGCTCGGGTTTATCTCCGCAAACGTCAAGGCATCCACGATGTGTGTGATTGGTTCGTTGCGCTCAACAGCACGCCCGAGCGACTGCGGCCGCCACAGTGGGCAAACGAGTGCTTTAGCGAGGAAGAACTGGCGAGCTGTGAAACCTTTTTAGAACTGCTGCTAAAGAAGCTGGAGACGGTTGATCTCGCCGAGGGCTACTATTCCAGGGCGATCGCTCGGCTACCAGCTGATCTTCAGGAAAAACTTAAACTCAGCGATGAACTCGTTGTGGGCGCCGAGCGTCGGGGGGATATTAATGGCACTGTGTGTCGCGTGCCGCAAACAGATCGCGCGGTAGCCATCCTAATTCCCATGGGAACCACGGCATTGATCGAGCGTTGCTGTGACTTGATTGCCATTCATACCGGTTTCGATTTTTCCACGATAACCAACAGTGCGTTCTACAGCCGTGTCGGTGTAAGGGAGAGAGCCCGCAGGAAACTAAAGCGACTGTGGCGAACCGTTATCGAGAAGCGACGCCTGAAAAAAAAATACCCGCTGCAGTGGGTGGCTTTTCAACTTCAAACCCAGTTGCATCGTCAGGCCACCCTTGGCGTGGTGGACGTCAATGATTTTACGAAAGAGGCACTGCCCCTTCCAAGTGTCTTGAGCGAAGCGCGCATGTGCCATCCGCTGGAAGCGGGGGCGTCGTTGGCCGAATTTTCCTGTCACTTCATAATGCTGCACGAATGTGCGCATATTCTTGAGCACACGTTTGCTTCGCCTGACCCTACACAACATCTTCACGCGCGTGAGTTCGAAGCGGACGCCATCGCCTTAAAGTTGTCTGTCCAGTCGGGCCGTACAGCGCACGAGCGAATAACCAGTTGCTTGGGGGCTTTCGTTTTTTTGTTGATCAATCAATGGTTGTACGCGGCCACCACGGAAAGCGCCCACACCCATCCTAGCCCGGCAAAGCGTATCAACGCGCTGATGAAGGTCATTGCCAATCAGATACCACTGACACACGCCGAGCGTAGAATTTTGCACGGTCTGCTCAATAAGTTGTTCGTACTGTTTGAGCGCTTGTACCAGTCCTCCACTATTCTGCGTGTGGGGACGAATAACACCGTCCGCAATGTGTTAACTGCTCATGTCATGGAGGGCACCCCGGAGAAGTTTCTGGATACGATTTCGCGGTGGTTCCTGTTCGGTATTCCCGACAAACTTTGCCACGCGCTGGCCTTGACGCGGGTTGAACTGGAGCGGGAAGTTCAGAGCGGCACGAGCAGGGCTGCGGAAAAGCTTGAGGTGTTAATGAAAATTTATGAGTCCGCATCCCACTCCCGGGCTTCTTGGTTAGCCGACGAGCTGGACGCTGCCTATCAGGCTGCTAGGAGGAACCAGGCCAATGAATGACCACCAACTTGCCGATCTTAGACATGCAGTGAACCAGCGTGCTGAGGCTGTGGGCGTAGAGGTAGACGCAGGGAACGCTTTGGCCGAAGCCTTGGCAACTGATTCTGCATTGATCACGGCCGCAGAAGAGCAAAACCTGATGTTCGAAACGCGCGGGCGGACATACCACCTGTCGATATTGAAGTTGTCTGGCGCGATCATCACGGCACTGGGGGCCATCGCCAACTCGGAAGGATCATCGCTGAAAGTGGGGGTTGCCATTCTCTCTGCGCTTTATGCCATGGCCGAATCGACGACGAAGATGACGGTGTTCCAGGCCGCCATTTGCCAGGCCTTGTACGGTGGCAAGAGCAGCAACCCGGAAGGCGTGGAGATCGCCAGCCTGAAGGCCGATGTGCGCGAACTGCTCGCTGGAACCGATAACCTCGACGAAGGCTTTGACGATGCTGTTCAGCGACTAGAAAAACTGGGCATCGTGGAGCGGGGTGCGGACGATCGACTTCACCCTGTCGATTACTTCATCTTCACCTCCCGTGCGCCACTCGCGTAGCGCTGATGTAGGGGCTGGCGCAGCAGTCGGGCGCAAGGGCATCTGGAGCATAGCTACTTCCTCAGTCCCGACCGGCCGCTTTCGGCCGTGGCTGTGTAAAAACGCTTTTGAGCGCCGGCAGTATCTGAAAACGCGCCAAAAACCGTGCTCCTGCGTAAATTCCAGATCCGCTAGGCTGCCGAACGCCGACACATTTTACGTAGCAACGCAGACTACAAAACGGTGCATGCGTTTTCACACAGCCTGGACCCTAAGCGGACGCTCACGAGGGGCAATATCGGCCAATCAATCTTTACAGTTCGGGCTTCCAATCGTTACGCGCACTGGTCACCATGGGGGTGGGTGGTGATTATCGTGGAGTCGCCCCTCCACCTGTCGCAGCTAGCGCCTCAGCGCTCAGCTGACCGGTCCTTGCTCGAGACAGAGAGCATATGCAGTCCGATCTTATTAAAAAAAGAATCATTGGTAATCTGATCGGCGAGGTCGTCGAGCTAGATGCTTCTTCTCTGGAAATTGTTGGGCATAGTCTCATTGAGTTGCTGCCGCTCGCGAACGGCAGCTATCGACCCATAGCCGCCCTTCACGGAAGGCAGCGATCGGCCAGAAGCGCACGGTCGATCGCTTACTTTTCTCGATGGCTAATCCACCGGCTGGATTGCAGCGCTCCGGGTACCGGCGAACGCACTCGTACCAAGCCAGCGCCACAAGTTTTCCGCATCCTGCACCGCACCATCTACACGCAGCTCTCGCGACTGAAGCACCTCCCTGGGTGTGCGGTCGCCCGTCCACACCTCGGTCAATGCCCGCACGCTGGAGTCCACGACGAGCGTGAGTTCGCGTCCGGGGTCGTCGCGGCACAGATCTGCCACCCCATGTTCGACCACAAGCCACCACGCTTGCTCGCCGGACCGCGCGTCGCGGAACCTGAAGTGAATGACCACCGAGCGGGGCGGGAACATCTCGATGCGCGCGAACCGGCGCACGTCCCACATGAGCAGGCCCGCGTCGAGTTCGCTATCGCGAAGGCGACTGCCTATCCAGCGCGCGCCCCAATGGCCTAGCGCCATTATGATGGGGCGCAATTCTTCGCCGGCCTCGGTCAGGCTGTATTCCCAGACTTTGCCTGCGGCTGTGCGATGTACCACACCGATTTCTTCCAGGTGGCGCAGCCGCTGTGCGAGCAAGCTGGTGGACATCCGTGGCACGCCGCGGTGCAGTTCATTGAAGCGCTTGCTGCCGCATAGCAGCTCACGCACGACCAAAGGCGTCCAGCGCTCGCACAGGGCTTCAGCGCCGCGCGCGACCGTGCAGAACTGACCGTAGCTTTCATCCATCGCCTGTACTCCGCAACTACAACGCTTCAGATTCTGAACTAGCCTTGCGGCTTCGCCGCGCGCACGCTGAAACCTCCGAAAGCCAACGCCTCAGGAGAACGCCATGACCACGATAGCCATCATTCAGCGGCCACCCGTGCTGCTCGATCGCAGCGCGACGATCGCCAGGGCCGTGCAATCGGTCGCTGAGGCCGCGGCGGCCGGCGCCTCGCTGATCGTTTTGCCCGAATCGTTCATTCCAGGTTACCCATCGTGGATCTGGCGGCTGGCGGCGGGAAAAGACGGGGCGATAATGGGCCAGCTGCACACGCGTCTGCTGGCCAGCGCCGTTGATATCGCAAACGGTGACCTCAACGAATTGTGCGAGGCCGCCAGCGCTCACGCCGTGACAATCGTATGCGGTATCAATGAATGCGAGCGGCGTAATGGCGGCGGCACGCTCTACAACAGCGTAGTCGTTATCGGTGCGAACGGCGAAGTGCTCAACCGGCATCGCAAGCTGATGCCAACCAACCCCGAACGTATGGTCCATGGTTTCGGTGATGCGTCAGGGTTGCGTACGGTCGATACCCCCGTCGGGCGCATTGGTACGCTCATCTGCTGGGAAAACTACATGCCGCTGGCACGCTATTCTCTGTATGCCCAAGGGGTGGAAATTTACGTTGCCCCCACCTACGACACGGGCGATGGCTGGATCAGCACGATGCGCCACATTGCCCTCGAAGGCCGCTGTTGGGTACTCGGCAGTGGCACCTCGCTGCGCGGCAGCGACATTCCCGATGATTTTCCGGTTCGCCTGCAACTGTTTCCCGATCCGCAAGAGTGGATCAACGACGGCGACTCGGTGGTGGTCAACCCTCAAGGGCGGATCGTGGCCGGTCCATTACACCGTGAGGCAGGCATTCTTTATGCAGACATCGACGTGTCACTCGTGGCGCCGGCGCGGCGGGCGCTTGACGTCACCGGGCACTATGCGCGCCCTGACATCTTCGAATTGCAGGTGCGACGCACGCCGGCGACAGCGGTGCGTTTCATCGACGAATGAAGCTAACCGCCTCTCAGGCGATCCATTCCAGTTTCGGTGATGTGTGTCACAACTGATAAAGGAGTCATTCCATGAGCGTTCAAAAGTCTTACAAAGGCAGTTGTTTTTGCGGCGCAGTCGAGTTCACCGTCAGCGGTGAGCCGGCCGCAATGGGCTATTGCCATTGCGAGTCGTGTCGACATTGGTCAGCAGCACCGGTCAATGCCTTCACGCTGTGGAAACCCGAGGCGCTGCAAGTCACTCGGGGGGCTGAGAACATTGGCAGCTACAACAAGACACCGCAGAGTTTGCGCAAATGGTGCAAGCGTTGCGGCGGGCATATTTTCACCGAACACCCCGGAATGGGGCTCATCGACGTGTATGCCGCAGTCATCCCGGATCTGGCGTATTCGCCAGAGGTTCACGTCCACTATCAGGAGACCAGGCTGCGCATCAAAGACGGGTTGCCCAAGCTCAAGGATGTCCCTAGTGAGTTAGGGGGATCGGGCGTCAGCGTGGACGAATAGCGCCAGTACGGTAGCGTTCGGCGCTCCAGCTTCTGGGCGCCGACAAAGCGTTGCAAGCCGTAGGGGCTTGCATGCTATTTACCGTGATTTTTGGGAGATTCCGAAATCGGCATCGAGGATTCACCCGCGATTCGCTTGACCAGCGCAGCATGACCGCTGGCATCGTCGCCGCGGGAAATGACCTGGATGACTGCCATGCGATCGCCGGAGCCTGCGATAAAGGTGCTGTTCAACGTTTTGCCGCCGCCCAGGGTCGCCGTGCTGTCGACTTGTCGCACACCCAGGCCGTTGCGGTTAAGGCGCGATTCGCCGGTTTGTCGAAAGTCCGGCAGCCCGGCGCTCTGGCGGTCGACGAAACCACTGACGGCGCCGTCGAGGAAGGCATCGTCGTTGTCGCCGGGGCGAGACGCTTCGGGGAGCGGTTTCTCGACCACCATGACCACGCGCTTTTCCTGTGCATTGGCATACAGGGTACCCACGGCATCGGCGCCTTCGCTGCTTTGTTCATCGGCGCTCAGAGGGCTGGCGTTGAAGCCTGCCGGCAGGTTGAAGCTGAACTTGCCGCCGAGCACCGCGACGTTTACTTCAGGTGTCGGCTTGGTGGTGGGTTTGCTGGCGGCATGCAGATTCGACAGACCCAACAGGCCGACGACGGCCAGGGTCAGCGTCAGGGTTCTTGTGTTGAAAATCGACATACGGCCTCTCATGGGGCAGGGGGCATGGCAGGGTGGATATGCTCACACAAACCTGCTCTTAGGCCCCATTTTGTGTCCGGGGCCGAGCGGATAATTGCGAGCGGGGCGTCAAGATGGCCAAGGCAACCGCCACGATGAAGAGCGCCGGTACGTCGCCTGCCAAGTGCCCCATTTGCCCCGGCTGGGTGACCGCCTGGACGGCCATGATTCCTCCGTGTACGGCGCTAGACCACACGGCGAACCAGATTAGACTCAGATTGGCTAATGGATCACGTGCGGCCAGGATCAAGAACACGCCAAGTGTTGCGTAGATGCCAACGATCATCATCGGGTAGTCCGAGTGACCGACGTGCCAGGCCCAGCCAGACGGCCAGAACAACATAAGTGGGTAGAGAGCAAGGCACGCGAGGCCAGCCAAAACTAGAACGACGCGCAAATACCTGAGGCGATCGACCACGGTCATGGCGGACTCCTAATCAGCTCCGGCAGTAGATCAAGCATAGCTACTCACTTGCCGGGCTGATAGGGCATTTGCCAATCGGGGCCAGGCCGCTCATGTACTTGCAGCTATCCACTTGTTCCTTCCTCAGTTTTTCGGTGCAGGGCATATAACGGCTTGCTAACCAGGCATCACCTTGTGTGTACGTGGTCTTTCCACCGCTTGCTGTGTAGATAGCTTCTGCAAGTTTACTCATGGAGTGTCGAGAAACCGGCCCCCAAGCGCCAGAGAGGTTGAACGTTACTTCCTGGACATAGGGAAGAAGCCCGAGGAATGTCTTGTGAGGTAGTCTCAGGGACGAGAGGATTTCGTAGTCAAAGTAGACTCTCAAGATTCTTGCCTCTGAGCCTAGATTGACGCCTATATGCTTCAGGTGTTCTGGTAAACAGGAGCAGTTTTCAACCTTTTTGGCTGTTTCACTGACATCCACCGAGGCCGTCACAGGGGTGGGGTCAAACGCGATAACTTGCTCGATGCGATCAGGAAACGCATAAAGCATGTGCTGGGCAAGCCCTCCACCAAGTGAATGTCCCGTCGTGATGAACCGGGGCGGTTGCATTCCTAGTTCCACAGCCTGGGCTTCGTAGTAACTCAGGATCTGGCGCATGTGTACGCGTGCCATCTCGTACTGGTTGGCTGTCGGCAAAAGCCTTGTGAACCACCACATGTTGCCGTAAACCCAGTCGTTTTTCCCCCCGGAAGTCCCTCGGAAGGCGACCGCCACCCTCATCTGATTTCCAACCTGGCGTTCCCAGACGTAATACATCAAGCCCGTATTGTCCTCGCAACCAAAGTTTACCGGGCCAGCGCTGTTGTAAATGCTGAGATCTGAACGTTCTTTCCATTCGGACCCGCTGGTAGTTTCAAGCAGGTGCCGATTGATAGTCTTGGCATCCTCATCGTTTACACGAACTGGATTTCCAGGGTCATCCGGACAACCCGTCGGCACCCGATAGGCATAGGCTGACATCAACGCATAGGGCAGGACCCTCGCTGCGGCCAATGCCGGATCGCCGATGACCGCCCGGTAGTGTTCCGTTCGCAGCCGAACTGTACCTGGTGTTCTTAGACCCAGCACCGAATAGTTCTCACATGGCTCTATCGCAAAAGAGCTGCATGCAGTGACCCCCATCATGCTTGCTGTGATGCAGAGGCGAAAGTTCAGTTTAAGTAAGCTTGAAAAGCTCATCACGGCCAGTTCTTGATCACCTCGTCGACCACCTTGTAAATGTGCTTAAAGGCGAACGTATCGGGCACGTTCTGCCACACACACACGAAGGGCACGTTGTCGATCGTGCGTTTCAGGTACAGCGCTTCGGATTTGACCGTCTCAACGTTCGCCGAAGGACTGTCCGAATGCCCGACCTTGGCGCCGGTGGACGTGAACGAATAGGGCCCGCCCGCGCCCGTCACCGAGAGCCACGAACCGCCGGTGGCGTAGATGTCGCGCATGGTCTGGCTAGCGGCGGCGTCGATCAGCTCCTTGCGGTGGATGCGTGTCAGCAGGTTGGCCATGCTGATACAGGTGCAGGCAGCCGATGAGCTGCCGCCGCCCGCCACTGGCACATGGAACGATGGCCAGTTACCGGGTTCTGCCGGGTTGTCCTTCATGTAGTCGGTGGCCATCCAGATGCCGGTTTCGGTGGCGACGCCGAAGAAGCCTGCGGCGTCCATGTTGCCATTGACGTAGCTGAAGCCCAGACGTCGCATGCAGCCCTTGGCGCCTTCGTTCTGGTTCTGGTTATTGAAGATGCTACGCAACTCCTGGTCGTGGCGCGGGCTCATCGTCACGCTGAAGTTGCCCGAAGCGTTAGCAGTGGCGGTGAGCGCCTTGTCGAACGAGACCTGGCGCCATGGCCCGGCCGAAATTTTGGGAATGGCTCCTACGATCTTGGGATCGAAGTCGCTCTTCACCTTGGCGAAGAAGTCGGCTGCGCTGCCGGCCGTGATGTGCGGCGCCACTGCGTTGACACGCGCCACCAGCTCGAAGCTGGTGTACAGCAGGCTCACCTTGAGCAGGCTGCCGGAGAACAGCATCTCGTGCTCGCGCACGCCGGCGAATTCCATGGTGCCGCTCGGCGTGAGCTTGGCCACGAAGATCGCCACCTCGTCGAGCGTCTTCTTTTCTTCAGCCGTCGCCAGGCTATTGCGCACCGTCTGCAGCGCATTGGTAAGCCGCGTGTTGTGCGCCGTGCCCGGAACCATTTCGGTGGGGTAAAGCTTGGTGGAGAACGGGCTCACCGTCGTGCTAGCAGAGCTGCCGCCTGCGCCGCCGATGCCGCCGCCGGCCCCGGTCGTGCCGTCATTGGCATAGCCGAGCACGTCGCGGGCCAGGTTGCCGGCGGGCTCGCCCATCGGGCCCCACAGCGCGCGCTCGAACGCCGCCTGCCCCGAGCTGCCTTGCGAGGACCCGCCGAACACGGCGCGCTCCACGCCTGTGCCGTCAGCGCTTTCGCCGCCACCACTCGATCCGTCGTCACCGCCAATGTCCGGTGACGCGCCGCCGCCCGCTGCACTGCCCGGCGTCAGGCCGGCCGCATCGCGCTGCTCGCCGTGCGCCACACGCGCGGCCTCAGCCGTGATGCTCTGGTTGCTACCGCCGGAAGACGGCATGCCCATCGCAGTCTTCGCCAGATCGGCCGCGATCTGTCCCATCGCCACGGCCTTCTGCATCTGCGCACGCATGTTCGCGCTGGCGATCTGCGCCGCTGCTGTCGCGGCATCGAGCGTACCCTGCGACGTCTGCCCGGCCAACGCCTGCGTGCCAGCCAATCCTGCCATGTCACGGAACATGTTGCCGTTGGAGACCGCCGTCAGCACCGCGCCGAGGCCCGCAGGATCGGGCAGTGATGTCGGGTTGACGATGTTGAGTAGCGGCTGGCCGAGCTGCCCGGGCTTCAGGTCTTCCGGCGTGGCGCGCGAGCCTGTCGATACCGGCGCGATTTCGGTCGGCTGCAGCGGAATCGGCGAGTCTTGCCAGTTCCAGAAGCGCGTGTACTCCAGCTTCTCGGCGCTGTTCGAGCGGCCGAGCACCGCCTCGGCGAACACACCGTTGGTGGGGATGGGCACGACGCGCGCATCGGGCTCGTCGCCCATGTCGAAACCGCGCTGCACCAGCAGCTTGCTCCACGCTAGCTCACGCCCATCGACCCGCACGCCCGACGGCTCGCCGTCGTCGAGCGGCGCGCGCAGCACCAGAAAGTTGCCCGCCACCGTTACCGGTTTAGGCTCCACCTGGTCGATGACCGGTCGGCCGTTCCAGGTGTAGTCGGCGAGCAGCAGTACTAACGTGGCACTGTCGAGCGAGCGCAGAATGGCCTGTGTGTAGTGCGCGTTGTTGGCCTGCAGGTGGGCGAGCAGCTCGCGGCGCCGGTCAGCCTGGTCGGTGCGCAAGGCGACTACGCGGCTGACCGCCGTGCCCACCTCGATGGGGATGGTCGGCAGCGAGAAGCGCCGCCCGAGATGCGCGCACCACAGCGTCATTTGCCCCGAGCCGCTGCTGCTCTCGGTGCGCGAAGCGTGGATGGCGTCGAGATCGCCCATGCGCACGCCGGCCGGCAGATCGACCCGTCCGCTGTGCACCGTCAGGTCGGTGTCGCTGGCTTGCGGGTCGATGCGGTCGAGCCGCAGCTTGTCGATCACCACCTGGTCGAAGGTAATGGCCAGCAGCTCTGTATCGTCGGGCACGAATAGCGCGTCGGAGCCAGGGCGCACGATCGGCCGCGCCAGAAAGCGCGACGCAGTCGCCAGCTCGGCGCGATCCCAGGTGCGCACGCCAGCGACGCCCATCATCGCCGTCGCACAGAGTGCCGTGGCCGGCGCAACAGCGGCGCCTGCGGCCGCCAGCGTTTCGGGCCGCGCCATCATCGCCGCCGCGTTCAAGCGCACGGCCGCGCGCAGCAGGTCGGCCTGGGCAAACGGCGCCACGATGCGTGCGCTGGTGGCCCTCACTTCGACGGCCGACACCTCATCGAGCAGCAGCTCGCGGGCACGGACATTAAGCGCGGCGCGCGCCAGCGCTCCGCGAAAGCGCTCGACGAACTGATCGCCCTTACCGGCGCTGAAATCGATCCGCTCGATCGGGATGAACAAGCAGCGCTCTGCCCGGTGCAGGCGGGTGGTCACGCGGTACACCTGCACGATCTCATAGTACTGGATGGTCAGCGCGTGCATGTGGTTGTAGTTGGCGACGATGCGCGTGCTGACTTGCTCGTGCTCGCTTTGCGAGACCTCGCGTACTGCGGTTGCGCGGCGGTTGCGGGCCGAAGTGCTGTGCTGCTCGGTGCGGTCGTTGATGTTTTGCGTCATCGAGGCGGCCACCGAGCGGTTGCCGAGCGACCACGACGACGACGAGGCTGTGGTGTCGGTGGTCGAACCTTGCGTGGTGCCAGACACGTCGCCGCTCGCCCACAGACTGGTCAGCAGCCCGGTGCCCACCGAAGCCTGTGCGCTGTAGGCGCTCGATTCGGCGTGTGAGGTCGACATCGACCCACCTTGCTGCATTTCATTGGCCACTGCGTTCTGCACCTCGCTCAGTGCGCGTGCATGCGAGGTGGCCGAGTCGAGCTGCTCGGTTTCACTGATCGCTTCCGTCGAGGTGGCCCGCGTGCGGCGCGACCAGTCGACGATGGCGATGCGTGTCGCTTCGCCGGGGGCGAGGGCCAGCGAGTGCAGCAGATGGCCAAACGTGATGCCCTGCACGTACCACGACTGCGAGTAGGTGAGCTGGGCGCCGATCGCCGGCTTGGTGAAACCGTTGCGCTGGGCGAGCGAAGCGTCTAGCGAAATGCCGCCGTCGAGCACCTTCATGCCGTCGGCCGCAGTCTCGTTCATCTGCAGCATGACGAGCGTCGTGTAGTACACACGTTCGGTCGGAAACTCGCCGAAGGTCGGGCGCAACCGCTCTTCCTGCAAGGCATCGCGGTCCATCGAAGCACCGCCGAACGAACCGTTGACCAGTTGGCGCGCAGCGACGTAAGGCGGCCACTGCGCGAAGTCGCGCACCGTCGTCACCTGCAGCGCCTGGCTCAGCTTGGTTGCCTGGGTGCCGCTCAGCAGGCGCAGAGCTTTGAGCGGCAGCGTGCCTAGCGCTTCGAGCGTGTCATAACGGGTGGCGTCGTCGAGCAGGTCGCCGGGTGCCAGGCCATGCATGGCCGCCGGGCCCAACTCGTCCTTGGTGAAGGCGACGACGCGAGCGTCGGCGAACAAGCGCGAGCAGCCGAGATCAAAGATGGTCTGGATGCCGAGCGACTGCAGCGCGGTCGCCGCGTCCGGTGAAACGGCCAGCAGCTCGGTTAAAGGCTGCTTTAGAAGCGCCGGCACGTCCAGATGTGCGCTCGTCGAACGCACGAACCCTCTTTCATCATTCATTGCAGGAACTCCGGTTCTTGAGTGCGGGGTGCGCTATTCATTCCTTCGACGGAATTGCCCATCCAACTGTTCAACGCCGGGACGTATTTAATCAATGCGCCGAACTATTATTAAGTAATAGGCGACATACGCTGTCTATAACACGTCAGTTACTGTTGCATAAAATTCTGGTTGTGTACGTAGCACCCTGATTTTCTTGATGTCCGCCGAAATAAACGCGGCGAGTGTCCAGATAACACACGGCACCACGGAACAAGCCGTGTGCCGGCTGGGTGAGATTTCTCGCACAGTGCAATTAACACTAGTAAAACTTTCGACTAGCTGTTGACTCTTCGCTAAAGAATTTCGCGATATCTATCCGGCGACGTAAGCTCGAATGGGTCTTTAAAAGTCGGTCACTTCAAGTAATTACCCAGGCGCTGTACGAGATCCCCAGAAACCCAATCGTCACCTCATCCCTCAAGCGCTGGAATTTTGCGGCCTAAGTCGAAGTGCCATTTCTTAGTCCATTTCGCAGGTGATTACGGTTACCATCACGCTTGCTGTCAGAGCGTACCCGGCGTCGTAATATCACCACGCTCCGAGCCATCGAACCCGCGCTTGCGCTGGCGGCTCTCGCGTGGGACATCGATCTCGAGTAACAGTAGCGGCTCAGCCAGGTGGCATGGAATGCACGTCATTCCGGGCAGCATTCACAGAGACACTATCCAGGGAACATAACGGACATGCTGGAAAACCAAACTTTCAACCGGGTCGGAACCAACCATCAGATATCGGCCAACGCCTACAATCTCATCCTCGGTGCAGTGCTGCTGTGGGGCTTTGCCGTCAACTGGTACCTGGTAACCATTGTGCCGGCCGACGTTATTAAGGCCATCCCCATGCTGCTCTTCTTGGCCGGTTACATGATCACAACGCTGACGGGTGTCGCCATCATATTCAAGTCTGAGAAACCGCTGTACAGCTTTCTCGGCTACAACCTGATCGTGGTTCCGATAGGCTTGCTGCTGGTCATTGTCCTCCCGGACTATTCGCATCAAAACATCATTAAAGCCGTGCAAACGACCGCCTTGCTGACCGTGGGCATGATGCTCCTGGGCTCCGCGTTTCCCGGCTTCTTCAAACGCATCGAAGCGTCGCTGTTTATCGCCCTGGTGGTTACGATAGTCGTCGAGTTGGGGCAAGCCTGGTTGTTCGGCACCCATCTGGCGGCGATGGATTGGATCGTTGCAGCGATCTTCTGTGGCTATATCGGGGTGGACTGGGGACGTGCGAACCAGATCGAGCGTAGCGTGGACAATGCGATCGATAGCGCCGCATCGCTGTATCTGGACATCATCAATCTGTTCCTGCGGATCTTGCGGATCATGTCCAGGAAGTGAGTTGCGCAGCGGCTACGGCACAAAATCCCGGCCAGCGTGACTCGGGCCGTTTCGAACCACTGGCCGCTCACGCGGGGAATTGGGATATCCAGTGCCTGGCAATGTCTTCGCGCCGGCAGATCCACACCGCGTCGTGGCCTTGCACGTAATCGAGAAAGCGCGCCAGCGCCATCGCACGACCAGGATGGCCACTGATCCGCCCATGCAGGCCGACGCTCATCATCTTCGGCTGTTGCGCGCCCTCCTGCCACAGCAGGTCGAAAGCATCCTTGAGCAGCCGGTAGAAGTCTTCACCGCAGGCAAAACCATTCGGCAGCAGATAACGGGCGTCGTTGTTGACCAGTGTGTAAGGGATCACCAGGTGGGCGGGCGAGCCTGGGAGCCAATAGGGCAGGTCATCGTTGTAGGCGTCCGAGCTATAGAGAAACCCGCCGTCCTCACGTAACAGGCGGCGGGTGTTCTGGCTGACCCTTCCGGTGTACCAACCTACCGGGCGTTTACCGCAGATCTGCTCGATAATGTCGAGGGTGAGGCGGATATGGCGCCGTTCCTGGTCTTCAGGTATGTCGCGATAGTCCAGCCAACGGTAGCCATGCCCGGCAATCTCATGCCCGGCAGCGCAGAGCGCATGGCCAATCGCCGGGGTGAGTTCCAGTGCTCGACCGACAGCGAAGGCGGTCAGCGGCAAGCCGCGGGCGCTGAACAGTTCCAGAATGCGCCACACACCTGCGCGCGATCCATATTCGTACATGCCCTCGACGCTCAAGTCCGATTCCCCCACACGCGGCGGGCGGCCCGGTAGCTCATGAAGCCAGGCCTCAGACTGTGCATCGCCATTGGCAATGCAGGATTCCGCGCCCTCTTCGATGTTGAGTACGAACTGGACCGCGACGCGCGCTTCACCAGGCCATCGCGGGTGGGGAGGGCAGCCGCCATAACCGATGAGGTCGCGAGCGGACATCAGCCCAGCTCGAAGGTCGTGACGCCGAACACACGTTCGTGCGCGATCGCCGGAGGCGGGCCGAGGTACATGCGTGCGCAGCCGAAAACCTCGACCATGCCCTGTTGGCGCACGAGCGCCATTGCGGCGGGGTTATTCTCCGGGGCATCGAGAAACAGCGGGCCACCCTGCGCAAATTCCGCCAGGCGCGCGTAGAGGGCATTGGCTGCCAGGGCGTCATCGGCGAACAAGGGACCGATCTTGTAGCCTTCCCGGCAGCGCCTTACTACACCGTAGCCGCTTAGCCTGCTCTCGCGCTGGCAACCCACGGCGAGTGCGTCGGCCTGGGTTATCCACCCGCTCAGGAAGGTTTCACGCGCGGCGGGGAAGCAGGTGCGGTCGTAATCGACAACCTCAGCGAACGGGAAACTGGCCAACGGGAGGATGTCCTGATCGTCTACCTGTGAGGACGCCGTGCGCTTAGTGATCTCGGCACGAAAACGCATGTTGCGATGGGAGAAGACGAAACCACCCTTGGCGTAGTAGTCCTGCATCGCGAAGACGCCGTCCATGCCAATGCTTGAGCCAGGGCGGAGGCGGGCGAGGAGTCGCTCGCGGCGTGCGTGCCAGAGGGTATTGCCCAGACCTTGACCGCGATGTTCAGGCCGGACGATGAAAAAACCCATGAAACCGAATTCGCCGTTGTAGGAGGTGATCGCACCGCCGCCTATCAACTCGTCACCGCGGGACGCCGCGATGAAGGCGGCAGGGTCCGTAGCCCAGAACAACTCGGCATCGTGAAGACCGGGATTCCACCCCTCACGGGCAGCCCAATCGACGAGCTCGTCCAGCTCGGGACGGGTCATGTTACGTATGACCAGCTGATTCGACACCGCGAGGCTCTCCTCAGTTGCTAATCAAGCATGTGCTCCATCACCACTCTTAACCCTTTCGGTATAGCTTCAATCCGAGTAGTGATCCAGGCCGTCACGTCACCTTGCTCCGACAGTAAATTTGTACCCTTTGCTCGTGAACCTTGTGATGAGGAGCGCAGTCTTAGCCGAGCCCTTTTTTCGGCATTACCGCCGTCATCCCATCAGAGCTGTTCGCCCCATGCGCCAAGCCTTCCGCTGCTCCCGCTTTGTCTCGCTCTGCCTCATTCCTTTGTTCCCCCTGTTCGCCAGCCCCGCCCATGCCGGCGGGGAACGGCAACTGGTGGAGGCCATCAACGACTACCGCGCCGAGCCCCAGCGCTGCGAGAGACGTGTGGTTCGGGTCTCGACGCCGCTGGTGTTGAAGTCGAACCTGGCGTTGCCGGTCGGCTATGGCGGCGCCTTGCGGGAAAGGTTGAAGGCTGCCGGTTATCAGGCGGTGGCGGTGCGCAGCATCCGTCTGGTCGGCGCGCAAGACGCCGAGGAGGCCTTTGACATGCTCCAGAGCGACTACTGCGCAGCCTTGCTCGATACTCAATTTGCCGATATCGGTGTCAGCCGCGCCCGGAACGAGTGGCGGGTGGTGCTGGCGCGGCCGTTGCTCGATGCTCAGCTCGGCGATGGGCGATCCGCGAGCAAAGCGTTGCTGGCACAGGTCAACGCAGCACGGGCGAAGCCGCGCCTGTGTGGTCGCCAGCGCTTCGCCGCAGCACGTCCGTTGGCCTGGAATACCGCCCTGGGGGCGGCGGCGCAGAAACACAGCCGGACGATGGCCAACAGCAATTACTTCGCGCACCGTGACCCCGACGGTGATATGCCGGCAGACCGGGCGAGGGACGCCGGCTACCGTGGCCGTCAGATCGGCGAGAACATCGCCGCCGGACAGGGCTCCGCGAGCAAGGCTATGGCCGGCTGGCTGGCCAGCCCCGGGCATTGCGCCAATCTGATGAACCCGATGTTTACCCAGGTGGGTGCGGCCTATGCCGCGAACTCGCGTAGCGATGAGGGGGTGTATTGGACGATGCTGTTCGGCGCGCCTTGAGAGGGCGCTAGCCCGTACGTCAACGCAAGTTCGATGGCCGGTTACAAGGGGGGGTACAAGGGGTATAACTACCAGAACAAAAGGCGGGTCACCCACAATAGGATAGGCCCTCCAAAGGCAGCGCCCGGGCCAGGCGCTCCAGGCCTGATCGGCGCCTGCGGTGTGGAGCGATGTGATGAGTTTCAGAGCATGGCGATGGGCTCGCAAGAGCCTGCTTGGCTGCATCCAGCTGGCCTTGCTGGTCACGCCACTGTGCGCCAGCGCCATGTTCACGTGCCAAGCCAGCGACGGCGCCAAGGCAATGGCCCAGCCACGGATTGTGCGGGGCGACGACCCTGGCGCGGTGCGGGTTCGGGTGTTCACCTTCGTCCACCGGGGGGTTCGTCAATATGTGAGCCGGCGCCCCGTCGGGATCGCCGCACGGGTCGATGTTCTTGAACTCTATTACATCAAGGGCTGCTATCTGTGCATGGCGCCGAAGGATTTCAAGGTCGCCTCACTGCGCCTGGACACCCAATCCTATCGGCGCGAGATCGAAGCTGCAGCGGGTCAATATGGTGTCGACAGGGCGCTGGTCCGCGCCGTGATACATGCCGAGTCGGCGTTTCGCCCCAACGTTATTTCCGTAGCCGGCGCCCAGGGGCTGATGCAGTTGATGCCCGCCACCGCCGCGCGCTTCGCTGTGGACGATCCGTTCGATGCCCGGCAGAACATTCGTGGCGGCGTGCGCTACCTGGCCTGGCTGCTCAAGCGCTTCAATGGCAACCAGATGCTGGCGTTGGCAGGTTACAACGCCGGCGAAGCGTCCGTGGTCGAGTACAACGGGGTGCCTCCCTACGCCGAGACGCAAACCTACGTTACCCGCGTGCAGTCCTTGACCGAACGCTATCGCAACCATCGCTAGTAGCGTAGGGCGCATAACCATGAACAGGTAGTACGCCGGGCGAGGAATGGCTTAGCCGAACGTCCACGCTCACCGGTAGCTATCGACCCATTGCGGACGTTCATGGCTTCGGGTTGAAACACTCACTGCACTTGGCACAGGTAGGGTGACAGGTGCTGTTGAGCCTGGTCTTGGAGAAGACCCACAGTGACTTCAATTCCAGCTTGGCGAAGCATTTCGATGCCTGCCCCAGCGTTGCGCGGGTCGGGGTCAAGCATTGCAACATGCACACGCGCTACCCCCGCGCTAATCAAGGCCAATGCACACGAAGGCGTACGGCCGGCAAATGAACAGGGCTCCAGCGTGACGTAAGCGGTCAGGCCATCGAGCGCTGTCTCCAGTTGCGACAGTGCCATTGCTTCTGCGTGATGCTTTCCCGGTGGCTGGGTGTAACCGCTAGCGATGATGGCTCCGTTACGTACGATAACGCAGCCTACAGGTGGGTTTGGCAGACAACCGGGAAGTGCCTGCCTGCCTAGGTCCAGAGCCTGGCTCATCAGCGATCGGTCCGCATCGCTGAACGTTTCGAGTTCGCTGGTAAGTGACATATCAGAAGCTCCTTGCTAGTGAGATCAGGCCGTCAGGATACAGGGTCAACATAACGAAGACTGTCTATTTCTGAGTCGTTTGCACGGCCCGGATCATCTCTCGACCCGACAGATCCGTAACCTGGAGCCGGATTTACCGTGCCGGATAATGCAGGAAAAAGCCGTGCCGGCCGGCATGGCGACCGCCGGTCTTCTGAGCGCTGATATTGTTTTGACATATTGATGGGCAGATCTTTACTTACGCGAAACGCCCAGTGGGCGCTCAAGCGCGGTCGCTGGGCGTCTGGTGCTGATGATGCCAATGGCGAGTCGCGGCTGTGGGTATGGGCGTCCGTTTCCCCTAACGTACCAGGAGCGAATGCGTCCATGCATACCCCTCGCGTGAACATCTATTCAATGGTCAGCGCTCTATTGCTGGTGCTCTGTTCAGTGCTGGCACTGGCCGGCGCATTGAGTATCCGCAGCGCCTTCAGTGCCGACGTTTTGTATATCGGCGATGCCGCTGACAAGACCGTCAAGCGTTTCGACGCCGTATCAGGGGCGTTCCTCGATGGCGACCTCGATCCTTCGAACAACCCGGACGCCTTCGTGCGCTCAAAAAGCGGCGGGCTGGTCGGGCCCCGGGGCATGTTCGTGGATGGGGAGCAGTTGGTGGTCGCGAACGAGAATGTCGACAGCAAACAGCCAGGATCGGTGTTGCGCTTCAACCGCGACACGGGCGCCTTCCTGGGAGCCTGGGTTCCTTCTACGGATAAAAATGCTCCGTTTGCACCGTTCGGTATCGTCCGTGAGGCTTTCCCGGAAAAGGTGCTTTACGCCGCGAGCAGCGTGTCCAGCCCCGGCAACTCGCCGGGCAGGCTCTTGACCTACAACGCAGCAGGCACACTTCTGGGCAGCTTCAGGAGTGTGTCGTCTCACGGTGACTTTCATCCCCGGGGCATTGTGTTTGGCCCTGACGGCCTTCTCTACGTGTCGGTGCACGGCCAGAAGAAGGACGAGCTTGGTGGGCAAATCTTGCGCTTTGCCGCTGACGGCAAGTTCCGCGGCAGCTTCATCGCCGACAAAGGCGGGGTGGGCCAGCTTAATCGGCCGCAGGGCTTGGCCTTCGGCCCCGATGGTCGGCTGTATGTCACCAGCTTCAGGGCCAACAACAGTGATACGGACTCGATCCGCATCTACGATCAAACCGGCAAATTCGTCGACAAGATCAATCTTTATGAGCCGGGCAAGGACCGCGCTTTCGCCCAGGCGCTGTTGTTTGGGCCGGAAAAGAAACTGTTCGTGCCCATCACCAACACCGGAGAGGTGCGTCGCTACGACGTGGCGAGCAAGCAATACCTGTTGTTTGTCCCTCCGGCCAGGGGCGGTGGCCAGCTGCGCGAGCCCTGGTATTTGACCTTTGGCGCTACCGACGCGAAAACGTTGAATTACCAGGAGGTGGTTGCCGGCGGGCCTAACCTGCTGCGGTGCTTCTGCCAGAATGGCACTACCGTTGATGTTTGCGCGGCGCTGGACTGCGCTTCCGGTGCCGAACAAGATGCAATCTGTGGCCCGGTCTGCGAAGCGCAGGGCGGTGAAGCGGCGACGGCATGCTTTGAAAATGACCCCCAATGCGCGACCCAACAGCAGGCACCTGCGGGCGCCTTGGGTACCAGGCAACCTGCAAGTCCGCTTGGGCGTTAAGTTGGCGGATGGCCGCCGGCACCTTCGTTGAGTTCGGCTGGGGGTGATGAGGACTTTTACCGAGCGCCACAGACCACCTTCGGGTGGTCTTTTAGCATTTGCGGGTAATACTTCCCTGTACACGCGGGCATGTTGCTGGTGGCGCGACCCGCAGGGAGGTGTTAGGTGAACAAGCTATCAATTGTGGGTGCCGGAATAGTGGGAGAGGCGGCGGCGCAGATCATCGCCCGGGAAGAGTACTGTCGTGAGTTGATGTTGATTGATGTGCAGGGTGATTTGGCCAAGGGCAAGGCGCTGGATGTCTGGCAGGCGGCAGTTGAGTCCGGTTCTGATACCAGGGTTTACGGCGGCTCCGATGCCGAATTGCTGCAGGACTCTGACCTGGTGGTGATTACCGCAGGTGTACCGCGCAAGCCTGGTCAGTCGCGTCAGGATGTATTGAGCATCAATCTGCCAATTCTCGATGGCATCATGCGCGATATCAATCGGCATGCCCCAGCGGCGACGGTGCTGGTGGTGTCGAACCCGGTTGACGTGCTGACCTACCGGGCTTGCAGTCTCAGTGCGCTGGGCCGCAACAGGGTGTTCGGCCAGGCGGGTGTGCTGGATACCGCGCGCATGAAGTGTTTCATCGCTGAGGAGACTGGGTTTTCTGCTCGGGATATCACCGCGCTGGTGCTCGGAGGGCATGGCGATAGCATGGTGCCGCTGATGCGCTACTGTGCGGTCGGTTCGGTGCCGCTGTCGCACTTTCTGTCCGATCAGCAGATCGAGCGGATTGTGCAGCGCACACGTCAGGGCGGCGGTGAGATTCTGGGGTTGAAGAAGGTCGGGAGCGCCTGCGATGCGCCGGGTGTGGCCATTGCAGAGATGGTCGATGCTATCGCCAATGGACGAAACCGCATTTTGCCGACGGTCGCGATTCTCGAAGGCGAGTACGGCCGCACAGATATCGCCATGGGTGTCCCCTGTGTGCTGGGAGAGCTGGGGGTTGCGCGGGTGATCGAGTTGCCGCTGGATGCGCAGGAGCAGGCGATGTTCGACCACTCTGCCGATCAGGTGGCGCGTGATATTGCTGAAATGAATGCTTTGTGAACGGGACTAAATGAGGGGGCGCCACGGTGTGTGAGTCGCCCCTGAATAAGTGGACATTGGCCGGTAGCGGATCTTCCCGGCAGGTAGTCATCAATCCAGGGTAGGAGCAACTGTCTTGACCTGGTGCTTTGAAAGCAGCCTCTGCGGTGGGAGCGGGCTTGCCCCGCGATTCGATGTATCTGATAGACCGCAATCGCGGGACAAGCCCGCTCCCACCGGCATTTTCTATTTCGCCTTATAAAAGCTGAGTCAGACTGAAACCCTGCGGGCGTCGAGACTGAACGCGCCGGGTCCCGTGACTGCCAACAGCACAAGTCCACCAGCCATTGCGACGTTCTTGAGGAACATCACCATCTGGATTTGATCGCTGAACTGACTGTGGAAAATCGCGCCCGTCACCAGACTGAAGACAGCCAGCGACACAGCGGTAACGCGGGTTCTGAAACCGCCAACGATTAACAGCCCGGCACCAATCTCGAACAGGATCGTGGGCCACAACAATGCGCCGGGTACATGCATGATCTCCATGTAGCCGCGCATGGCATCAGCTCCGCCGATCTTGGACAGGCCAGACAAGATGAAAATCAGCGCCATCAACGTTCTCGCCGCGGCCATCACATAAGACTCGATCTTGGTATTCATGTCGGACACTCACGGCAATTTGGGTGGATTGGTGGTCGAGAAGATGTAGCGCGCAAAGCGCCATTGACCATCGCTTTCTCGATGCAGCAGGAAAATTTCCTGGTTGCCTTCGGCGCTGGCCGCCCGGTCGCCGGACAGCGGCTTGACCGTTCCGTCAGAGCGCGTACGCGCAAACGCCCAGTCGTGTGACAGCGGTCGGATCTCATCAATGGTAAAACGTATGTCGAGCTTGATCGTGTTGAAGACCTGGCGATACGCCGCGCGCACTGCATCACGGCCTACGGCCGGCGGGCTGTGCTGAGGCATGAACACGGCATCGTTTGCATACAAGGTCATGACACGGTCGACGTCGGATGCGTTCAGTGCGGCTTCATAGTGGTTGAGTTGCTGGGTGACGGCAGTCTTCACCGCATCCTCGGAGGCGGGTTTGGCGGCCTGAGCCGTCATGGGTAGTAGAACCGCGCCGAGAACCAGTGAGATCAATGCGGTACGCATGGCAGTACTCCTTAATGTCAGAGCAGGACGACGAGCTTGCCAAGTGCGCGATCGCTTTCCATCAAGCGGTGCGCGTGGCGGACTTCGTCGAATGCGAAGGTTCGGGTACGGATGGAGGGCATCCGCTTGGCAGCGAGTTCCTTTGCGAGCCACGGCAACGGCGTGTCCTGCAATGGCAAGGCCGGTGTTCCCAATAAGCCGCTCGGGAAGAAGTTCAGTCGCGTTCCGCCAGGCAGGTCCTGCATCAGGTGGAATTGCTCCACTACCGGCGGGCCGCCGAGCAGGCCGATGACGCTCACCGCGCCGAACGGTCGCAGCGTCTTGATCGTGTCGCGCAGTGTTGTGGCACCGACGACTTCCAGTGCGGCATCCACCCCTGCAGGCATGATTTCGCGAATACGCTGAGCGATGTCACCGTTGTCGACGACCACCTCATCAGCCCCCATTTCGTAAAGGCGTTCGATGTTCGCAGCGCTGCGCGTAGTTGCGATCACTGTCAGTCCGCGGGCCTTGGCATAGGTGATGGCGGCCAGGCCAACCGATGAAGTGCCTCCCCGTACCAGCAAAGTCTGGCCTTGTTGAATGGCTAAACTCTTGTCGAGCGCCCCCCAGACAGTGAGATACGCCTCAGGCAGCGTGGCAAGTTCTTCCCACGAGAGAGACGTGTCGTCCAGTGAGATCACGTTGTTGCGCAGTACCGTAACCTGCTCGGCATAGCTGCCATTGCGGCTGAACTGCATGCCGCCCATGGCCGTGGCCACGCGCTGGCCGGTGCGCAAGACCCCGGCGGGGTCATGGATGACTTCGCCCACGGCCTCGATGCCGGGCACGCGTGGAGTGGTGATGTCACCCATTTTTCCAGCGCGCAGGTAGGTTTCTGCGCGGTTGAGGCCAAACGCACGGACGCGAATCTGCACTTCGTCCGACGTTGGCTCGGGTGACGGGATATCTCGCAGTTGCAGGACTTCAGGGCCGCCCGGTTGTTCAATCACATAAGCTTTCATGGTCGTTTCCTCAGGTACGTGGCTGGTTGGTTGAAACGTTGTTTTCAAGCCAGTGAGTGCACTATCCACTACTCGAATGTGGAAGATAATCCGCGCTAGAGATAAGCTTCATCTCAAAAATGAGAGGAAAGCTGTAATGGACTTCAACGCCGTCCGGATGTTTGTCAGCGTGGCGCAGACCGGTAGCCTCTCGGCCGCAGCTGAGCGCCTGGACATTCCGCTACCTACCTTGAGCCGACGCATTCGCGAGCTTGAACAGCAGTTGAAGGTGCAACTGCTCGAACGTTCTGTACGTGGCACCAAACTCACTGATTCGGGGACGCGGTTGTACGAACATGCCAGCCGTGGCATTGAGGCTTTGATTGAAGGCGAACAGGCCGTGATCAGTGATCAGGCGCATTTGAAAGGGCGCTTGCGGCTGTCATTGCCGCCGTCGTTTGAACCGTGGTGGGAAGTACTGTCGGCTTTCCAGCGCCGCTATTCGCAGATCCAGATCAGCGTCTACACAACCGAGCGCCGTATCGATCTCATCGAAGATGGTGTCGATGTGGCGCTGCGCGTAGGCATGATCGCGCACGAGACTATGGTCGCGCGCCGCATGCTGACCTATCGTCACATTCTCGTGGCCAGTCCGGCATTGATTGAGCGGCTAGGTGGGCTCAATAGCGTCGAGGCTCTACACGGTTATCCATGTGCGGTCTGGAGCCAGGGTGGCAATGCGACCTGGCAGTTGGGGGGCGTGGTATTCAAACCTGAGGCGATGCTGTCCACCAACGACTATGCGCACCTGCGCAGCCGGGCGTTGGCCGGTGATGTGGTAACGGAGCTTCCGCCATTTTTGGCGGCGAGTGCCATCCGGGAAGGGAAGTTAGTTGCGCTACTTCCCGAACATCCACTACCGGAACAGCAAATCAACTTGCTCTACCCATCACATCGTCACCCGTCTGCCATTGTGCGGGCGTACCTGGACTTCTCGCAGGAGTACATGGGATATCTCGCAGAGGTGTCGTCTACTTCCGGGTAAAGAGCCGATTCTGGCCGTCAGTTGCCCTCCGTGAAGGGCAGCTTTAGGTCGACCCAAGTCATACAGCGCCATGGGCCGGCAGTGCCCAGAGCAGGATACCTTCCTGGAGTTCACAGGTTCGGTATGTGCTGCCGGCAAGATGGGGGCTTAGTTCACCATCACCTCGTCCAGTGCCTGTTCGAGGGTGCTGACCGTGCGCTCGATATTGTGCAGCTTTTCGAGTCCGAACAGACCGATGCGGAAGGTCTGGAAGTCGGCCGGCTCGTCGCATTGCAACGGCACTCCGGCGGCGATCTGCAGGCCGTGGTCGGCAAATTTCTTGCCGCTCTTGATGTCGGCATCATCGGTGTAGCTCACCACTACGCCAGGGGCCTGAAAGCCGGCAGCGGCCACGCTTTTGAAGCCTTTGCCGGTCAACATTGCGCGCACCCGATCGCCCAGAGCCTGTTGTTCGCCGCGGACCTTGTCGAAACCGTAGGCTTGCATCTCTTTCATCACTTCGTTGAATCGCGCGAGGGAATCGCTGGGCATGGTCGCATGGTAGGCATGTCCGCCCTGTTCGTAGGCCTGCATGATCTGAAGCCACTTTTTCAGGTCGCAGGCAAAGCTGCTGCTCTGCGTCTGCTCGATGCGCTCGAGGGCCAACGCACTGAGCATAACCAGGGCGCAGCAAGGGGAGGCGCTCCAGCCTTTTTGCGGTGCGCTGATCAGCAGGTCGACTGCGCACGCCTGCATATCAACCCAAATCGTGCCCGAGGCGATGCAGTCCAGCACGAACAGGCCACCGACCGCATGCACGGCGTCGCCGACGGCCCGCAGGTAGTCGTCGGGCAGGATAATCCCTGATGAGGTTTCAACGTGGGGGGCGAAGACAATCTGCGGCTTGTGCGCCTGAATGGCTGCCAGCACGTCGTCCAGAGGAGGTGGCGCGTAGGCAGCCTGGCGACCAGTCTCGACCGGTCGGGCTTTCAGCACCGTGGTGGCCGCCGGGATGTTGCCCATCTCAAGGATCTGGCTCCAGCGATAACTGAACCAGCCGTTGCGTATCACCAGGCATTGCTGGTCGGTGGCAAACTGTCGTGCTACCGCTTCCATGCCGAATGTGCCGCTGCCCGGAACTACCGCAACAGCCTGGGCGTTGTAGACCTGTTTCAGGGTCGTGGAAATGTTCTTCATCACGCCTTGAAATGACTGCGACATGTGGTTGAGCGAGCGGTCGGTGTAGACCACCGAGTACTCAACCAGCCCCTCAGGATCGATACTGGGATAGAGCTTTGACATGGGTGACTCCTTTGGCAGAGATGTCAGTGGTATCGACCCTGCCCTAAGCCTTGGCAAATGACAAGATTGCTCGGGACTGATTGTGATTTCTGTTGAACGGCAGTTGCCGACCCAAAGCTGCCGGTCGCCAAGGGCTCCAACCGACCCATAGCGACCGTTGAGCGCTCAAACGGCGGTTTGGGGTGCCTACGGAAACAGGCCTAGTTCACTCGGTCTGAATTACCTCTACTCACCAGTAGTATCATTACGCTATCATGCAGCCTTGTCCGCCGCCAATAAAGACACCATGAGCATTACACCTGAACATTTTGAAAAATTGCGCGAGATGCTTATTTCAGGTGCTATCACCGCAATCACCTTTGATACACAGGTATTTGACAGAAACAGCAGAACTTTCAGAAAAGGGCTCTTAGCACAACTGGGACAGCTAAAGAACTCCAGCATTCAACTAATTGTCACTGAATTGGTTCGCGACGAAGCAGAAAAACATATGCTTGAAATGCACAGCTCAAAGCAGAAGCGAGTTGATGACGCATTTGCGCTTGTTGCCCAGCATTTGAGTGAAGATTTAGTTAATGAGATGCAAGAAGAACTCGAAGCAAGGGCCACCCCAGAGCAAATCGCCTTTCGTGAAATAAATGATTTTTTCCTAGCAACGAATGCCGAGCTAGTATTCTACGACGAAATATCCACCAGAAAGCTTTTTGAGCTTTACTTCAACAACAAACCCCCTTTCCACAAAGGCAACGATAAAAAATACGAATTTCCTGATGCGGTAGCGCTTCTAAGCTTGGAGGCATATGCAGAAAACAGCGGGATTCTAGTTGTCTCTACCGACAAGGACTGGATTACATTCTGCAATAGGCCTGAAAGTAAAAAACTTCATTGCATCCCAGACCTAACAACTGCACTTGCACTGATCAACTCAGTAGAAGTTGATGTCAAGGAGATCGCTAGCCAACGCTCTTTAAAGTTCCAGCGCCTCAATGACAGCGGAGGTCTCGAGTCAGCAATTAGAGATAATCTGACAGAAACACTCGAGCGCGAGTTGTTTTTTACTGCCAGGACTAATTATTTCTACAGTGCTCGTTGCTCAAGCATAAAGATTATCTCAATTACTCATGGAGAGGGTAAATCATTCGGAACAATCCGGGATGATTCAAGCAAGACGATTTGGGCGATTGAGCTAGATGCTGCATGCCATGTTGCCGTAGACGTTGATTTTTTTGATGATAATGAAAGCTACATTGGTTGCAATAGCTATAATCACTTTCTGTCTATACCAGCGATTTCAATTGTCAAAATAGCAGGCGAACGTATTGATATCGAAGTTAACTTTGACCCGAAAACAACTTTAGACCTGGGGGCGATTGCACCAAGCGAGCTAAACGAGAGCGTGACAGACGATCACTAGGTGTACAGTCGAAAGCGGTCCGCTGCTTGTCGATAGCTGCGCTTCACCAACGGCAGCTTAGGTTCGAAAACGGTCATTCGGGAACCGATACTATCGCCCCATAGCCGCTGGTCAGGCAGCCATTTGCTTTCGCACAGGACCAAGCGGTCGCCGGAAGACAGGTGATCAAGGTGCCCTGAAGAATTGCGTGCTAGCGACACCTAAATGCTGTAGCTCGCCGCATTGCAGACGTTCTAATGGATTTCGCCACAACGAAACGGAAAAGATTTTCCAATCCGCAGAGGCGGTTTTCAGCCCGCGGCACTCCAACGAGGTACAATCCGTCATCACGACGCGGGTCGAAAAAATCCTATAAGCCGCTCCAGCCAGCCGTTGCCTCATCTATGCATCGTGGCAACTACCTGAGAGACCCTACGTCTATTCCGTTTGTCCAATTACATCCGCCGGCGGAATTTCTGGCAGAAAGCGGAACTCTCCACTGCAATGCAAGGAACGTGGTTATGGACTTCATCACTAGTGCAATCATTTCTAACGCTGCCTACGATATTGTCAAGCATGGCTTCCTGATAACTGCGGGCAAGGTCAAGGAGCGCCTGGGTCGTTGGATCACTGAGGACGTCGCGGCTGAGCAGGTGGCCTTGCAACTGGCCAAGCTCGAAATCACGGACGAACACAGCCCCATCGCTATCGAGCGCCGCATCGATAAATCGCCTGAGCTCGGCCAACTGATGCAGCAAATCAACGCCCACATCGCGACCGTCGCACCCTCCACTATTACCACTGTGAACCAAACCCACAGCGGGAGTGGTGACAACGTAGCTGGTAACAAGATCTCGTATTGAAGTTGAAGGGCGCGACGTTATGGTTCAAGGCGGCAACGTGAGTACGATCAATCAGCGCCACAGTGGCTCGGGAGATAACGTCCAGCATAAGCTCGACATCGTCATACAGGCGTTGGCGCCTTCCCACCTCCGCAAGGCCATCGATCTTGTGTTGGCCGATGTCCGAAGGAAGGATATCGCTACTGCCAAGCTGCGGTTCGAGACGCTCAAGGCTACCGAACACGGTAACTCGGAAGTCTCTGACCTCCTAGAGGTCATCGCGCTCTACGGAGAGTTTGTCGAGCCCAAAGCCACTCACGACGCTTTGAACGCGGTCACGCGTGTCGCTGCGGCAACCCAGGATGCAATCGTCAAAGACTATTGCATCGCCGCGCTCCTGAAATTCACGAGAAACACTGAATCCGAAGAGTCTGCTAAGTCGCTCTATTACGACACCCCCAGTCCGGGGCCGTACTCCCGCGAAGCTTTTTACCGCTACTACGCAACTCAGGAGGTCTTGCTTGCGGCCAGCAAGCAATTGATTCTGAGCGAAGGAGAACTCACCGGCATCGTTGACGGTGCTCACCGGCTGGATGCCACAGAAATTTCGACGCCCGCGTCTGTTCGACTCCATAGCCTGTATCCCTCGGGTAACTCGAGGGTATTACTGTTGACCAATAAGGCATTACGCCTCAACCCTCTGGTAAAAGAGCGCCAGTACTGGTTGACGGATCCACAGCTGAAAAAGTCGATTGCCGAGTTGGTGGAGGAGGTCGCGGAGCTCATTGAGCAGTCGGAAGGAAACGATCCACGACTCTTTGATATGGCCGGGCCGATTCTCCATTATTTTCAGACTTCACTTCCAACCAGGCTGCTGGATGTCTGCGCCAAATATGTAGACCGGATGGAGATATCTTATCCGGACGTAGCCGCGCGCATCCGATCAACCCAAGGAGATCACTCCGGGCTCCCTGAGTCGTTGCAATCAATGATGGCGGCGCATGGTGATAACGAGGCGCGATCTGCCTGGTGCCAGGCGTTTCTAACGAGTGATACCGTCGAGCTGGTCGATGCTGTTTTTTTCACCCGCCTGGCGAAGCCGGCGGAGCTCGAGAGCTGGCTGTCTGGCGAGGCGCACATCCACAATGCGGGTGATATTGATGCTGCGTTGGTGCTGCTTCTGGCTCGTTCTCAGCTAATCGTCCATACGAAGGATCCGGCCGAGCGCTATGGGCTGGAGTCGAGGGTAAACGAATTCATCAATCAGTTCGGACAACGCGTGCAGAAGGAGTTGTCTGTCTGGATTGTGGTTGAAGTAGCCGAGAGCCTGTTTGAAGCCGAGATCCCCCACAAAGCGTTGGCGTTGACATCCGCTATGCTACCTGAGGGTGAGCTTTGGCCGTCGCCGTTCGTGCTGCTCCACCTGAGATGCTTGCTCGAAACCCAGCAGTATCAATCGTTCGACACGGTGCTTGAACGGATTCCGGAAGATGAGCGATCGCTGTCACTGTTGAATTTTCTATCGCGCAAAGAAGAAGCGCTTGGGAATGCTGAGCGGGCTCTGGGGCTGAGCGATCAGATGATCCAGGCAGCGCCGCACAATCTGAATTGCTGGCTGCGCGGTTGCGAGTTGCGTGAACGGTACCGAAGCCTGGAAGAGCAGCGTCGCTTCCACGAGGAAATCCCCGATAGCCTTCTGAAAGATTACTCGCACGAAACCATGGTGGCGATGCGGTTTTTGACGTCCGCTGGAAACTTCAAACGGGCCGAGCCTAGGTTGGTACGATGGTTCATGGAAGACCCGTCTGATAGGGCGATCATGCTGGTGAATTTCCACTTCGGGCACGCTTGGCGTCGACAGGCTGGGTTCGACGTTTCAAGAGTGATCCCTGGCTACCTGGAGGGTATTGAGTTCGAACAAGACGATGTATTGCAGATACGGATGATTGTCGAGGATGGGGAGGCGAAAGGGCAACATGTGCTGGTCAGAGAGACCCAACTTGCGAATCTCTTAGCTTCGCTTGAGGTCGGTCAGGCGACGCAGCTCGGAGTTGTGAAGTACAAGCTCCTTTCTCGCCTGCCACCATATGTGGCATGCATCCGACTCGCTTCAAAGCTTCGGCATTTACAGAACGATGGAAGTGATGTCTTCGCCATTCTCCAGATGCCCGAGGACCCAGCGGAATTCGCCTCTTTCCTGGAGCAGAGGCTGAGTCTTAACCGCCCTCGTCGCGCGGTGGGCGTGGACGATGAAATTCCGCTTTTCATTCTCGCGCATGCGCAGCAGGGCGATAACCCTATCAAGGCCGCGCTGAATGCATGGTCTGATAGCAGCATCCCTAAATCCTTGATGGTGAATGAAGGTATCGCAGAGCCCTGCGAGGTTGTGTTGGACTCTTACTCCATCGCTTACCTGACGATGACCAATCTGGTAGATAGGCTTTTGGGGGAAGGTTTCACCTTCGTGCTCCCCGCTGAAACCAGGGTGATCCTGCAGCGCTGGGTTGATGACGTTACGCATGAAGACTTTATGATGATGGGAGTCAACGGCGCCGGCAGGTTGTTCCGGACGACTGCATCCGACGTCAAGGTTCGCGATGGGCACACATTACTCGGAATGAAGCGCATCCTCGATACCGCGGTGGTAAAGCATCCCGTTGTTCACGATACCGCTTTGGAGCTGTACTCCATCAAAGACGGGATCGACATTACTGTGTACCTAGCAATGCAGTTATCAGCTGCAAACGACATTCCGTGGTTCTGCATGGATTTCCCCTTTGCCGGCCTTCATCATTCGAAAGGTTGGAAGGTAGCGAATGTGAACAGCATTCTGCTCCGCGTGACCGACACGCCAGATTTCGATTTCGAGGAGCGGCGTCATGGGTTACTGCTCTTCGCGTTGAAGACGTTGCCAAGGCCTCTAATGGTGACGGAGCTGAGGGGGTTGGCGGGAAATCCCAACCCGTTGTCCAGCTTCATTCTGAGCAAGATCTTTGAGAATCATGGTCGCCAGATCTTCACGGATAGCAACCGTAGCTGGTTATTGCTTGAACTGCTGATTTCTCATGTCGTGCGTACTCATTTCCGACTCGCAACGCCCGCAGTTCTTGCGCCTGCTTATACGCCGTGGGGCAAGTATGAGGAGCACGTTTTCAATCATGGGCTTCGATTATTTGTCTTCAACCGGGGCGAGAAAACCGCCGAGTTCTGGTTAGCGGTGGCTCTTAGGGCCTGCCTTCAGATTGTGTGCGTTGACGCGAAACTGTCCCGCTACGCGATGGAGTTGTTCGCAGATTTTGCCGTTGGGCACTTCCTGGACGTCGAGTCGATCGTTCAGCACTACAACTCTCTTCCAGAGGAAAATCAGCTGGGAAAGATCTAGCATTCAAGCTGGGCACAATTAGCCGCGGCTCGCTTTTTTGGAGGTTGTGAATCGCACCCTGGTTTCCTAGACACTCTCCAAGCTCAGGAAATAGCGTTTCTCATACTCTACTGGCGATATCCGCATAGCACTGCTGTGCAGGTGTTTAGGGTTATAGAACATCTCGATGTAATCGAAAATATCACTCCGGGCTTCTTCGAGTGTTCCGTAGATCTTTCGTCGGATTCGCTCCCGCTTTAGCAGCTGGAGAAAGCGCTCTGCAACGGCGTTGTCGTGGCAGTTACCTCGCCGACTCATACTGCTGACCGCATTTTTAGCCTTCAGGAAACTTTGCTAGTCTGAGCTGCTGAACTGGCTACCTTGATCTGAGTGAATCATCACTTCTTGCTTCGGTTTAAGCCGCCACACTGTCATCAGCATCGCGTCGATAGCCAGGTCGCTGCGCATCCTGGGTTTCATTGACTATTCAAGGTTTCCCTTATAGATACCTGAAATTAGTCAGAGTGCACTACTGGGGGGAGTCAGTTCGTAGAAACTCAGACCAAAAGATCCAGCCTTCTCTTGTTAAAGGACTTTATGACGCGCTGATGCCATTCTCTAATGATTTTTGTGGTCTCTACTTCATTTACACATGGCTCAAGAGTACCCCGTGGTTGAGGTAGTGTCTTACCGTCCAGTTCCCAGTCGAGCACTCGAATAGGTCTTCGGTTCTTGATCCAACCCAGAGAGGGATCTTCATCAGATACTTCATACCACCCGCCTACAACCTGAACCAGGGCAATTAGTTGCGCGCCGGTTTTTACGGCAACTATGTCATTGACTTTCATTTTATTACGGAATGAGTCTATGGTATTTTTCCCGGCTTCCCAATCCCCCAGGCCGATTATTTTCTTGTGCTCAAGAATCGAATGTACGTTCGCATCGGCAAAGGATTTGTCGTCCGGATGAATTTGCATATGCCAATAGGTAGTAGCCATTTTTAATCCTTGAAGATAGCGGTTTTGGTGGTTTCGCCAATTGCATGCGTGATCGCAATGTCCGGCTGTGAGCGTTGAGGTGCTCGCGAAAACAAATCGGCTCGAATAGAGAGGAATCTACAACAAGGCTGGACTTGGCTGCGCGCCCTATAAGCTAGCAGTTCGCCAGTACGGCGTCGAGTGACCGTTTATGACCGATTTCTGCCTGTTACAAAGAACTGAAAACGCGAACGGCAGTAGTTGAGGGCCGCATCGGCTACGGCCTAACGCGTGGTCAGGAGGTTCTTCAGGCCCCCTTTTTTACCCGCGCCTGATGAGGCTCGGGTAGCACGAATTGCGGTTGAGGCGATCATCGAGGTTTGCAGGTTGATCAGGCCGTGCTCGGTGAGCCGGATGTGAAGACGCTTAAGCATTTGGTCGAAAGTACCGTGGTTTCGCCAGTCTCGAAATCGCTAATAAACCGTGGACCAGGGACCAAAGTGCTCCAGCATATCGCGCCACTTGGCACCTGAGCACAACACCCACCGCACACCGTTGAGCATCAGCCGATCATCAACGCGAGGCCGGTCTCTGTGTCGCGATTCAGTGAAAAGATCGGCGACCACTTCCCACGCCGCATCCAACAGTTCGTAACGCTTTGCCATCACAGGATTTCTTTTCTTCAATGACCAGAGACTCTACGAAGTCTCAGCAAGGAACGGGCTGCTGTTAGTTTTCACCGAATTTCGTACAAAGCCTAGCGCATGCAGGCCACCATTCATGTGTCGCAATTTAGGTTTTTCCGCATCAATGCATTCTGAAGCGTTACACCCCGACGGATCGGAAAACCTCGCCGTACAACATGAAAACCGTGTAATTCAAAAAACGGTTCAGCCGTCTTGCTGACATCTGAAGTAAGTTCGTAAATGCCAAGTAACCTGGCTTCTTTATGGATACGGTTCATGAGTAAAGTGCCTATTCCTTGCCGAGGATGAGTACCCGACACAAAAAAATGGTCGATGTAACCGTTCGGTTGAATGTCGGCATAGCCCACTATTTTCCCGTCGACCTCAGCCACGAACGGGCGGAGATTTCGCAGGTGCTCCGCCCATAGTGTCTGATCAAGATCAGCAGGAGCCCAGGCCTCGATTTGCTCGCGAGTGTAATCGCGTGACGCGATTTCATGAATGGCAGAATAAAAGACGTCGAACAACGCAATCTCATCCCCGATTCTGAACCGTCGAATATCCATGGTTTCTCGCAAGGCGCCCGCAAAAACGAAGAGTCTGCCATACCTGCTAAAAATCGGAAATGAATGACCTCAAGAGCCATGGACACAGTCGGGTGACTGCTTTTGGCTGTGCAGTCTGTCATGAAGGGCAGGCAATGCTAACGACATTGGATTGGGCCGCATCGGCGGCCCAGGCCAATCGCTGGCGATCACTCCACCGCCGATTGCCCTGCTTGCATCGAGCGACGCAACAACGCCGCGGTTGCCGAGCGCGCTTCGACTTCGTCCAGCAACGCCTCGACCAGTGCGAGGCTCATCTCCAGCGATTGCTCCGTCGCCCAAAACAAACTGCGCACCTCGGCATTGACCATCTCACAGGCGTGGGCGTTGGTCTGTTAGGCGCTTTTGAGCAGGACGGAGGCGTGGACCAGGGCGTCTTCGGATGAGACACCGGCACGGACAGCGAAGAGTGGGTCGTGGCTGCCGTTGCAGGAGCCGAAGGTGGTGCTGGTTTGGGTGGTTAAGGGGGGATCGGGAACGGGTTTTGTCATGGTGGTACTCCTTCGTAGAAAGGATCCGCCACCGACTGCCGCCAAGCAGGGAAGGGTGACGGACTACGCAAGGTTGGCGGACCGGTACGAAGGAACCCGGCACTTCCGAAGAAGTCCATGCGCAGCCCGCCATAAAGCATCATCGCGGGCACAAAAAAAGCGCCTGCGATGGTGATTGTGGGGCGCTTTGCGCCTTCGTGTCGGACCGCCAAGCCCGAGTCGCTGAATTTGCAGCGACTGGGGGAGGTTAACGGGGTTGGGGTGGGGGTGCAAGGGGGGAGTTCTTTGTGGCAATTTTTGACCCGTAGCGGACGTTCATCCTCAGGTTGCTGACATCTGCTTTGCAGCGGGAGCGGCCTCTCACCTGCTCAAACTAGACGCCTGTAAACTCCCGTTCAACTCTTAATATGAGTAGACGGAGCCGGCTCACAGTGTGGATTACTGCTGGATTAAGGGCTATACGACATCATGTTCCTCGCGTTCCCTGTTCCAGAACTTGCACTTCCAGGGAGTAACGTCTTCACGAGATCTCGTCCTCTAGTGGCCGCTTGGAACGAACTCACGACGATTTTTTTGGCCATCGAATAGGGAGGTTTGGTTTGGCGACAAGAGCTGGCTCTCATGCGGGACGTGGGTTCCGATATCAGGATGCGGTTGCGGCAAGCCTTGCCGTGGAAAGCTTTGTCGGCCAGTTTGGGTACGGCAGCGTCGTCCCTGAAGGGGGCGACGATCTTGAGCTCCGGACGGCCAGCGCTAGAACGCTCGCGCAGGTCAAGTCACGACGCGACCACATGGGCCCGTTTTCAGCTCGCTCAGTGGCGGGCTTCGTCATGAAAATGTGGGACGGAAAAGGGCTTCAACCTGACGACCAATTTCTGCTGGTGCTCGAAAGCAATGTTGGTGAGAGCAGTGCATAAACTCGGCAATGACAACCATGATCTACACCCACGTGTTCAAGGTGGGTGGTGGCACGGCGGAGCCCTTTGGATTCCTGCCCAGGACTGATCTGCTGCAAAGCAGCCATTGCTGCACTTCCGCCTTACCGCCTAAAGCTGTCGTCAGGAAGGCTGCACTGGAGGACTGCTCCTGGCCGATTTCTGCCTGTCACAAAGAACTGAAAACGCGAACGACGGTAGTTGATTGGGCCGCATCGGCGGCCCAGGCCAATTGCAGGCGATCACTCCGCCGCCGGCTGGCCTGCTTGCATCGTGCTACGTAACAACGCTGCCGTTGCTCGTCCAGCAACGCCTCGACCAGGGCAAGGCTCATCTCCAGCGATTGCTCAGTCGCCCAAAGCAAACCGCGCACCTCGGCATTGACCATCTCACAGGCGTGGGCGTGGATCAGGGCGTCTTCGGAGGAAACACCGGCGCGGACAGCGAAGAGTGGATCGTGGCTGCCGTTGCAGGAGCCGAAGGTGGTGCTGGTTTGGGTGGTTAAGGGTGGATCGGGAACGGGTTTAGTCATGGTGGTACTCCTTCGTAGAAAGGATCCGCCACCGACTGCCGCCAAGCAGGGAAGGGTGACGGACTACGCAAGGTTGGCGGACCGGTACGAAGGAACCCGGCACTTCCGAAGAAGTCCATGCGCAGCCCGCCATAAAGCATCATCGCGGGCACAAAAAAAGCGCCTGTGATGGTGAGTTTGGGGCGCTTTGAATCGCCCCGGAATGTATCGACACTGAATATCCACTTTTGGCTGTGGATTCAATCGAGCGGTTTCTATCGATCAGAAAGGACATCCAACGATTAACGTAAATGCAGGGCAACCGTTTGTGGCCGCCCTGTAGACGTTATCCCCAGCGACGGCTTTTGCGAAAACGGCGTTGTGTTGTTTTCCCGGTCTGGGGACTGGCCTTGTTGCCCTTGCAGATCATGCACACGCGGCCGAAACCGCCAGCACCACCGCCTAGTGTTGGATCGTAATAATCCGCCTTTTCCCTAATTTGGCCGCATTTCGAGCACGGTTTGAGCTCTTTGTTTGCCAGGCCTTGAGCCTGAGACTGAATATGGTTGACCGCCTCTGACATCTGCTCGCCCACGGCAATTTCCACTAACTGGTAAAGGCGATCTGAAATGGTTGCGACAGGGTCGTCACCCAAGTTGAAGCGATTGATGCGTAGGAACCGATAGCCGTAGCTCTCCAGCGTTAGCTGGCGCTCCACGTCGGCCTCATTCAGGTAGCGTTCATGATTGCCCACGTGAACGTGTTTGCCCTTGGCAAAGTGATAATCGAAGCCGTCGTACTCGATCACGATCTGGATGGGGCCCTTGCTCGACTGGTACGTCACCAGAAAGTCAACGCGCCATTTTGGATGCTCGTAGGTCGGGTCAAGTTGCTTGAGATAAGTTCCGATCTCGAACTGAGCAAAAACATCAATGGCGTCGATATTGGACTGATAGAACTTGGTCTGGCGAAACCACTCAAGAACCTTTGCTTCCATAGGGCTGGACTGATCGGTGTCTTCGGCAGAAGGTATTCTATTGGCGTTCTCAAGAATGTTCGCATAGTGGTTAAGCGCTTGTCCGATGGAACCGCGAAACTCATTGAGTGGCTTGGAGTGAACAAACCAAATCATTTCCTGAGCGCGGCTAAAGCCGACGTTGAGACGCTGTACCTTCAGTTTTTGCTCCACTGCCTGTTCAGCGTCACTCAGCTCAACTGGGAAGATATAGTTGAGCGCATCCTCATCAGCGGTCGCCACCATCGAGTAGAAAATGATGTGCCGTTCCTCTCCTTGGCAGCTGTCGAAGGTCATAACCTTCAATCGCAACAGACGTTCGAAGTCTGCTCCGCGGGGGTGATTGAACAGCTTCTTGGACAGTAGGGTCTGCTGCTCCCGGAAGGGCGAGATAATGCCTACGGTCGGTGGCGCTTCCTCCTCGATCAGCTCAAGAAGGCGGTCAAGAATAAACTCCGCCTCCGCTTCATTGGTACCTCGGGTCACTCTCTTATCTGTCGTATCGACTATGTCGAATCGGATGACTTCGTCGACCGGGATGCCGCGAATTTTGATGGCTTGCAATTGGTGTCCATAAAACGTGCCCGAGGAGTATCCGATTAGCTCCTGATAAGAGCGAAAGTGCTTGCGCAGCATTACTGAGTATGAGGCCGCGTGATTGCAGAACTCCAGAATGGAACGCTTAACGTCGAACATGGAAAGCCGCTGCAGGGCGTCGGCTGCGCCGCTGACGTGGGAGGTGAAGTAGTTTTTCAGCTCATTGCGATACTTGTCATTCTGCTCAATGCTGGCGTTCGCCGATTTCACGTTTGAAAATTGTTTGTCATCACCCAGCACAACGACCTTCTTCGCGCGCAACAAAGCCGGTAATGCTTGGGCGACCGAGACCTGCGAGGCCTCGTCGATGACGACCACATCGAACATGTCCGGGGCCAATGGCATGTATTCACCAAACTCGCGAATACTGGCGATGATGACTGGGAAGCTCTCGCGTACGTGCGTGAACTTGTCTTCTGGAAATTTTTGTCGGTTAGCGATTACGCCAGCTAGAGCCCGTGCGTCTGAGCGGTAATTCTCCATGAAACTCAGAAGGCGCGTGTCAACGTGCGCGTTCATGACCGAAGTGTTGAGGCGCTCGAGCTGGGTTTTGGTTCCGGCATAATCATACTGGGGGGCCGATGCGAAGGCCTCCCTTGTGCGGAGCCAGCCGTGCAGGAACCGAACGGACAGGGGCCAGAGACGGGCATCATCCTTTGGTTGTTCAAGCAGCACATCCACGATTTTGCTATCGACACGACGCAGAATGGCCAAGGCTTCTGCCGCATTGCCTGCGTTGAGTTTTGGCGTTTTTCCTCGGGTAAGCTGCCGATAGCAACCCTCGAATTCGTCTTCTAGATCTTCGCTCTGTAGCTTCAGTCGCAGCTTATTTGCCGCCTCCACGAGGTTGGACAACATCGCTTGCCGTTGCTTGAGCTGCAAGGGGCTGCTGACGGGTAGAGCATTAAGCTGACGTTCAACTTCGCGCACCTGTCCGCCACGGAACAGGTAACCGAACAAAGGCATTTTCAGTTGACCATAGCTGAGTAGAAGTCCGCCAAGCGTGCGCAGTTGGGAGGGCGACATCGACTCGAACAGATCCCATGGGGCGTCAGAATGTTCCTGAGTGAAGGCTACCAGTAAAGCATCCCTGCGCGCTCTGTTCCAAAGGCTTTGTGGGTTAAAGTCTCGCTCCGAGAAGACTTCAAGAAGATACTGTTCCACCCCCGTTAGGTGCTCGCTGATGCACTCGAGCTCTGAAATCAGACTGGCTCCACTTGCGCGTTTCAACACTTCCAGTAATGACGGGGCAAGCTCAGCGAGCTCGGTTTCGTCCTTGAGCATTGCTTGTACGCTGGACATTTCGATGGCGCCTAATGTCGCCACAGTCAACTTGATCTGTTCCTTCAAGTTCTCCGACCGACTTTTGCGTTCCTCTTCGAGTCGGGGCTGATTCGCCTTCATTGCCTTGGCGTAGGCCCCGATCTGGGTCACCGCCTGATTCGAGGTCAGTTTGCGGAAGTTATGAGCTTGTTGGCCGAGCCGGAGTATCGGATTCGGGAAATCGCTATCGTGGCGTACGCGTGACATGGCTTCCGACAGTTTGTCGTAGACCACATCCAGCGCTTCGGTCTTATCCGACAACACCAGGCAGGATCGTTGGTTAAAGGCGCAGTCGGCGGCGATTGCTGTGATTGTGTGGCTCTTGCCTGTACCTGGAGGGCCGGAGACAACAATGATCTTGCCTTCAGGCTGTCGCACGGCAATCAATACTTTGCGTTGCTCTTCGTTCAGCGGTATCGGTGAGTCGAAGACCATTCTATCCACCATCGGAAGCGCATCCCAGGTGGTCTCCACGGCCGCAGCGATGGACTTTGGGTTCTCGCGCAATACACCACCAACGATGCCCTCGAACAGCTCAACCACAGCCGATCCGCCATGTTCCAGAGCTTCGAGGATCTCTTCGTAGTCGTTGAGTAATGCCTCGTCCGAACGTTCATACGCAGCCAGGGACAGTGAGCTAGACAGCCCGACCGCAATTGTCGAGGCGTCTGTATCAGTGGAAGAGAGGTTGATCTTGCCGCCGAGGTCCATAGCATTGGCTACGCGCTGGAACAGGACGCGTGCCTCTTCGTATATGGACTGCTCGGGTTTGATGTAATGGATTCGTTCGGGGATCGGAGAAACCCACGCGCGCTCAAGTCCGGCAGCTAGCTCCTGCAGAACAAAGTCGATCGCCTTGCGGTTGGTATAAAGTTGGTTGAGTAGCTTTAGCTTGTAACCGGCTCCTTTTTCTTCCCTGTGTACCTCGATAGGCAGGAAGAAGAGCGGGTATTGGTTTCCGCCATACTTCACTGCACCGATGTATAAATAGAGTTGCATACCGTCGCTGGTGGCAACGTAGGTCTCAAGGTCCCGAAACTCGTGGAAAGCGTCAGCGGCTACGAACCCTTCAAAGAACGCCATCAATGCCTGGCGAGTCCCCTCAAGAGTCAGGAACTGTGGAATCGCCTCTTTGAGCGGGGCTGAGTCCTGTGTGGCAAGTAGCTTGGCCAGCAGCTCTGGGAGTATTCGGGATAGGTCACCGCAGACACGATCAACAAGGTCCTTCTCCGCAGCGAATAATGAGTCCATTACCCAGTACGCCTGATTGCGCAGTGGACCATCCAGATGAGCGATCAGGGGCTTGATGATGTGCTCGGCGACTTTGCTGCCCAAGTAGTTTTGGACTGATTCCACCCATAACTCCGGGTCATCTATCGCTTTTGCGTAGGACTCTGCGGCTAGTTCCTCCACCGAAGTATGTACAGTTTTTAGGGATGAAGCGGGGATGGCGTTTACTTGCTCGTGGATCACTTTACGAAGCACATCACTGATCGGACGCGTATAACGCCGTGGGTCGATCGTCAGTGATAGGTCCTCGCTAGATGGGCGCCCCAAAAGATTCCATAGGTCGCGATCCAAGGAGGGGTAGGGCGAGGTACGCATGCCCGATCTGAATCCGGAGTCGGTGGTCAGCACGATTCGGCGGCGCGGAGCTTGTTGACGCTTGAAATCCGAGTCTAAAAAGTCACGGAAATATTGACTGATCCGCGTGGCGACCGGCCGAAGTTGCTGCCCCAGAGCTTCCATTAGATTCCCCTAAAAACGAACACTGGACTTCGCCGCTCGAAGCCCCGTGGAATCGGTATCGAGAGAAATCCAAAAATGACAATAAGTTGGGTGTCACAATACTGGCTCTGGCACGACCGCGCCAACACACTTGCGTTTCCGCTAATAGAAACGGTAATTACAGGCTTCGGTGAGATACCAATTGATGTCCTGCGGAGCGGCATTACACGGACTCCGAAGGATTGAGTCGGCGCAGGGGGGCAGGGGCACGGTTCCATCACGGGCCTGCAAGGGGAAGGTACGGGTTTTTCACTGGCATGGTTTTTGCCGGGTTTTCTAATTGCCAAACGGAAAGTTGCTTGAGCCACCAGGGCACCACAGTAGTGCCCTTATTGGCCAGTTCCGGCAGTGGTTTGCCTCAATCTCCGCTGGCGGGGTATATCCGATGGGTTCGAACGTGCGTTGGTCGATGAGCCACAATCCCCATTCGTTCCACTTGCCGCCACACTGCTCCAGATTTGCTAGACACATCCGAATGACTCCTTTTGGCCGGTAGCAGCCAGTACTCAGTGTGGAGCCGGCGTTGCCTGCGATGGGATCGATGAGGCGTCAGCTGGTACGCGGTGGCTGTATCGCTGGCAAGGCCAGCTCCCACAGGCGTTATGGACAGTTTCATTTGCGCCCGACAAAAAAACGCCCCGCAATCGCAGGGCGTTTCTTATAACGCAACCTTCAAACCTCAGCGAATCCCCGCATTCCGCAACGCCGCCGGCGTAAAGTCCGCAAGCTTGGTCCTTCCCCCATACTGCGGCGCCAGCTTCGACTCGTTGCTCATCGTTGCCACCACATAACGACCCGCCAGAATGTCATAGAACCCCTGAGCCGCAGGCGCATTCAGACCCTTGTCATAGTTGTTGTAGGTGTAGTTCTCACCCACCCGCCACAGCTGCCCGCGACCATCATAGTGATCCACCTCGGCCAGCACCCAGGTGTCCTCATCAAAGTACATGTCGCGCTTGGCATAGATATGCCGTTGCCCGGACTTCAGCGTCGCCTGCACATGCCACACGCGGTGCAGCTCGTAGCGGGTCAGGTCCTGGTTGATGTGTCCGGGTTTGATGATGTCGGCGTACTTCAGGCTCGGCGACTGCAGCTTGTAGTTGTTGTAGGGAATGTACATTTCCTTCTTGCCCACCAGCTTCCAGTCGTAGCGGTCCGGCGAGCCGTTCATCATGTCGGCGTTGTCGGAGGTACGCAGGCCGTCAGATACCAGGCCCGGGGCATCGTAGGCCAACTGTGGCGCACGGCGGACACGACGCTGACCGGCGTTGTAGGTCCAGGCTTTGCGTGGTTCGGTGACCTGGTCGATGGTTTCATGCGCCATCGAAACCGTACCGGCCAGGCGCGCCGGGGCGTTGACCGCGAAGATGTAGTAGTAAAGGATGTTCTTCGCTTCTTCCGGGTTCACGCCATCCATGTACTGCGGGAAGCTGTTCTGGTCATGGGTTTCGACGATCGAGTAGGCGCCGTCGACCTGTGGCGAGGCCTGCACCGACCAGCGCTCGACGTTGTCGCCGCGGTAGCGGGTGACAAAGTTCCAGTACACCTCGACACCGCTCTTGGGGATCGGGAAGGCGTAGTAACGCGAGCCGGCGAAGTTGCTCAGGCCGGTGCCGTCATTGACCAGTTGCACATTGACCGCGCTCTTTTTCGCTGCCGCATAGATCTCCGGGGCGACCTGAGCGGTACGGTGGCTCGGGTAGACGGGAATCTTGTAGGTGTCCGGGTAGCGTTTGAACATCGCCAGCTGGCCGGGTGTGAGTTTGTCTTTGTACTGCTCGGCGTTGGCGGCGGTGATGGTGAACAGCGGCTTTTCATTGGCGAACGGGTCAGCGAGAAAACCTTTGCCGTCCACGGCTGCCGCACCGGCTTTAAGGCCACCGTTCCAGGCCGGAATGCTGCCGTCGGCGTTGCCTTCTTTCTGTGCGCCCAGGGGCGTCAGGGTGGTGCCCAGCTGCGCCGCTTCCTGTTCGCTGACGGCGGCCAGGACGTTGCTGGCCAGCAGGGTGAGCGCCAGCGCGCCGACGGTGTTGATCATGCTTGCTTTCATGGATGTACCCTCTGTCGATTGCGACTCAGAAGTTGACGCCGAAGCTGAGCGAGACGTAGTCGCGGTCGGTGTTGGTGTTGTAGCGACCGCCGAAGAAGTCGGTGTAACTCAGGCTCGCGGTGTAGTTGTTCATGTAGTCGGCATCCAGTCCGACACTGATGGCTTTGGCGCCTTCCTCGAAGTTCGGGCCCCAGCCATCCACGTCATGGGACCAGGCAAGGTTCGGCGACAGGTTGATGCCGGCAATGACGTTGGGGTAGTCCAGCTTGGTGCGTACCCGGTAACCCCACGAATCGGTGGTGTAGAAGCCGTGGCTGTTGCACTCCTTTTGCGGGTTGGTGGCGGTAGCGCAGACGGTGGTGTTCTGATTGCCGGGGAAGGCACCAGGGCCAAACACCGGGCTGCGGCCGAAGCGGACATCGGTGCCATCGGCATCGCCCAGGCCGTTGATGCGGTTGTAGCCGACCTCGCCGATCAGGGTCAGGCGGCTGGCCCCCCAGATCTGGTCGACGAAGTGGGTGGCAGTGACCTGCGCCTGCATCACCGGCATGCGTTTGTAGCCGGGCAGGTCGCCGCCCAGTGCCTGGGCGGTTTCACCGCTGGTGAACACTGGCGAGGTCTGGGTTTTGAAGTCGGTATCGGTGGACTGCAGCGCCGCCAGATTGAGGTCGGCGGTGTTGATCTGCAGTGGCATGTTCGGCCGGAAGCTGACTTCGCCACCGACCGAGGTCGCGCCCAGGGTAGTCTGGAAGCTCACCCCGTACAGGCGGATATCCTCCGGATAGTCGACGAAGTAGCGGGATGAACGCACCCGGTCGAACTGGTTCTGAATGGCGGCAAGTTGCCGGGCCGCGGCGGGCAGGGCGCCCAGCTGGGCAGCGGTGATCGGCGCCGTGGTGGTCTGCTTGAAGCTCAGGAACGGCGTGCGGCTGTGGTAGTTCATGGCGTAGAAGCCGAATTCGGTGTCGTGCAGCTCCGGGACGAACCAGCGCAAGGCCACGCCGTACTGGCCACTGTCGCGCGGGTCGTTGTCTTCCAGGCGCGGCATGTAGACGTTGTCCACTACCGTGCCGCGCAGGATCTGCGCGGCGGTCGCGGTGTTTTTCGCCACACCCGGGGCCAGGTCCGGGCCGGCGAATACCAGGCGGTCGTTACAGCCCTGGGGCAGCGGGTCGGAGCCGAAGAAGGTGCCGCAGTTGTCGACGACCGAGTTGTCCCATTCCAGCTGGTAGAAGGCTTCGGCGTTGAGGTTCTCGCTCAGGCCCTGCGAGAGATAGAACATGTTCACCGGCACCAGGCCTTCTTTGACCTCGGCACCCGGGCGGCGCAGGGCGGCGACGTCGATCGGGTTGATGCTGTTGATCGAGTTGCCGATGAAGGTGCTTTCGCCCCAGCTTACGACCTGTTTGCCAAGCCGCACGTTGCCGGGCAGTTCACCCAGGTTGTAGTTGTGGTAGATGAAGACGTCGAGGAACTCGGCGCCGGAGGCCTTGGCCAGGTCGTCGCGCCCGCGGTCGTCGATGTCGTAGAACGGGCGGTGCTCGTCCTTGAGTTCGAAGTCGTACCAGTACTTGCCGCGCACGAAGACACCGCTGTCGCCGTACTTGAGTTCAAGGTCATGCACGCCTTTGAAAATCTTCGAAAAGGTCTCGCCTTTCTTGAAGTTCTGACGGTTGTCATCGGCGGTGCGGGTGGCCGACTCGCCGCGCAACCCCATGGTGTTGGCGGCGTTGATGAATTTCGGATCCGGTCCGCGCACGGCCCAGCTGGAGCCGATCGACAGCGAGGAGTCGAACTGGCCTTCGATTTCACCGATCTGGAAGTCGATGGCATTGGCACTGGTGCACGCGCCAAGGCCAACGGCGAGCGCCAGTAGGTGAGGGCGGAACTCTTTGTGCAGCGTGGTGGCGGGCCACTGGCGATGCGCGCTTGGGTGTAGGGCGAAAGTCACGTCTAGGATACCCCTGTGATCTTGTTGTTGTTCAGGTGACTGCCCGCAAACGCTAACCCCGGTGCGTTTTACCCTTCCCCCTCAAGTGGGGGGGGAGCGTCGCCTTTGACCAACCCTCAGCACCCTGGCCGCCGCGCCCCCTCCACCCGGGGGGGCGGCGCTGCTCATCATTACGTGACCATCGTTAGACGGTTTGCCGCGATCGCCGCCAGGCAGGGGCGCATGGCACAGGCCTTGATAACTGACCTTGGAGAACATGATGTCGCAGAAAGTATTTGTCGCCGGTGTCGGCATGATTCCATTTGCCAAGCCTGGCCAGAGCGGGACCTACATCGAAATGGGCGCGCAAGCCATCCGCCAGGCCTTGCAGGACGCCGGCGTGGACTACCGCAAGGTCCAACAGGCGTATGCCGGGTATGTGTACGGCGACTCCACCAGCGGCCAGTCGGCGCTGTATGAGGTGGGCCTGACCGGTATCCCGGTGATCAACGTCAACAACAACTGCGGCAGCGGCTCTACCGCCCTCTACCTGGCGCGCCAGGCGGTGGAAAGCGGCGCGGTGGATTGCGCGCTGGCCTTCGGCTTCGAACAGATGCAGCCCGGTGCCCTGAAGTCGCACTGGCTCGACCGTCCGATCACCTACGGCAAGGGCCATGAAGTGGCCGACGCGATCTTCCCCGAAGGCCGCGACATGCCGGATGCGCTGAAATTCTTCGGCGGCGCCGGTCGCGAGCACATGGAAAAGTACGGCACCCGAATGGAAACCTTCGCGGCGATCCGCGCCAAGGCCAGCCGCCATGCCGCCAACAACCCGTTGTCGGTGTTCAAGAAGGTCGTCACCACCGAAGAAGTGATGGCCGACCAGGTGATTTTCCCCGGCGTCATGACCCGTTTGATGGCTTGCCCGCCGACCTGCGGTGGTGCCGCCGCGATCGTGGTTTCCGAGCGCTTCGCCAAGCAGCACGGTCTGCGTACCGACGTGTGCATCCTTGCCCAGGCGCTGGTGACCGATCAGCCTGAGGCCTTCGAGCCGCCGTCGCTGATCAGCATCGTCGGCGTCGGCATGACCCGCCAGGCCGCTACCGAGGTGTACGAGAAAGCCGGTGTCGGCCCGGAAGACATCCGCGTTTGCGAGCTGCACGACTGCTTCGCCCACAACGAACTGCTGACTTACGAGGGCCTGGGGTTCTGTCCGGAAGGTGGCGCCGAGCGCTTCGTGATGGATGGCGACAACACCTATGGCGGCCAGGTGGTGATCAATCCGTCCGGTGGCCTGCTGTCCAAAGGTCATCCGCTGGGCGCCACCGGCCTGGCCCAGTGCTACGAGCTGACCCATCAGCTGCGCGGCACTGCCGACAAGCGCCAGGTGGCCAACCTGCAGCACGCCCTGCAGCACAACCTGGGCCTGGGCGGCGCCGGCATCGTGACCCTGTTCGGTCGCGCCTGACGATACTGCGCGCCCGTCAAGGGCGCGCGTTTGCACTGACTGACAGGAATACCTGAGATGGCAGACACGAGTCTGATCGGCCGTTCACTGGGTGTGACCACCTGTGAAGTTGAAAAGGGCCGCCTGCGTTTTTTTGCCAAGGCGATTGGCGAGACCGACCCGGTTTACACCGACGAAGCGCTTGCCCGGCAGGCCGGACACCGGTCGCTGCCGGTGCCGCCCAGCTTCCTGATGTGCCTGGAAGCCGAAGGGCGCGACACCGATCACATCGTCCAGGAGGTTTTTGGCTTTGACCTTGGGCGCATCCTCCATGCTGAACAGGGTTTCGACTATCACGGCATGGCTTACGCCGGCGACGTGCTGACCTTCGATACCCGGGTGCTGGACGTGTACCAGAAAAAAGGCGGGGCGCTGACCTTCGTGGTGCAACAGACCCGCGTGACCAATCAGGATGGCCAGCACATCGCCGACATCCGTTCATCCCTGGTCCAGCGCTGAGGAGCCGGCAATGAACCCTATTCAATGGCGCGATGTGCAGGTCGGTTTCGAGCTGCCGTCGCTGACTTTGCCAGCGGTCAATCGCACCACACTGGCGCTGTACGCCGGTGCCTCCGGCGACCATAACCAGGTGCACATCGACCTGGACTTCGCCCGCAAGGCGCGCCAGCCCGATGTGTTCGCCCACGGCATGCTTTCGGTGGCCTACCTTGGCCGCTTGCTCACGGCGTGGGTGGCGCAAGCGCAAATCCGCAGCTTGTCGGTGCGCTTCACCGGCATCACCCAGTTGGGGCATGTGCCTACCTGCAGCGCCAGGGTCATCGAGCGCTTCGAGGCCGCGGGTGAACTGCGTGTACGCCTGGCGATCCGCTGCGCCAATCAATACGGCGACGACAAACTGGTTGGCGAAGCCGTCGTGGCGCTGACCTGAACCCTCTAAAAACAAGGAATATCCCGATGAGCAAACTCACAGGCAAAGTCGCCCTGGTAACCGGCTCCGGCCGTGGCATTGGCCGTAGCGTGGCCTTGAAACTGGCCGCCGATGGCGCCCGCGTGGTGGTCAATGACCTGGATGCCGGCCCCGCTGAAGAAGTGGTTGCCGAGATCCGCGCCGCTGGCGGCGAAGCCGTGGCCTGCGTCGGCAGTGTCACTGCTGTCGATTTCGCCGATCGTTTCGTCAAGACCGCCGTCGACAACTACGGCGGCATCGACATCATCGTCAACAATGCCGGTTACACCTGGGACAACGTGATCCAGAAAATGAGCGATGAGCAGTGGTACGCCATCCTCGACTGCCATATCACCGCGCCGTTTCGCATTCTGCGCGCCGCGCAGCCGATCATCAGCGCCATGGCCAAGCAAGAGGCCGCCGAAGGCCGTGTGGTCAATCGCAAAGTGGTGAACGTCTCGTCGGTATCGGCCAGCGGCAACCCGGGGCAAGTCAACTATTCGACCGCCAAAGCCGGGGTACTGGGCATGACCAAGTGCCTGGCCAAGGAATGGGGGCGGATGAAGGTCAACGTCAATGCCGTTGCTTTCGGCCATATCGAAACCCGCCAGACCCAACCGGTGGAAGGCGACCCGAACTACATCAACATCGAAGGCCGTGAGATCAAGGTGGGCATCAGCCCGGCCATCGTCGAGCAGTCGAAAAGCCTGATTCCGCTGGGCCGTCCTGGCAACACCGAGGAAGCGGCGGGCGCGGTGTACCTGTTCTGCATTCCGGAGTCCGATTACGTCAGCGGCCAGGTGCTGGTGTGCGGTGGCGGTCTGGGCAACGTCTGAGAACGGTTGCGGGGCGCCTTGGCGCTCCGCAACACGGGAGTGCATAGCGATGACACAGTCTATTGGCGGTCAGCCGAAGCGCCGACTGCTCCATAGCCGCCAGGTTGTCTGCACCGGCTTTGAGCGCGATGACGGCCTGTTCGATATCGAGGGCCGCCTGCTCGACACCAAAGGCGTTGATACCGACTTCCCCTACGGCACCATCCCGGCCAATGGCGTACTGCATTACATGCGCATTGTCATGACCATCGACCGCGCGCTGGTGATCCAGCAGATAAAAGCCGTTTCCGAGCAAGCGCCAACACCGGTGTGCAGCCAGATCAACCGCGCCTATGCGGCATTGGTGGGGGTGAGTATCGGTCCGGGCTTCAAGAAGCGGGTTGCCGAGCGGGTAGGGGGCGTGAAGGGTTGCACCCACCTGACCGAATTGCTCGGGCCCATGGCAACCACCGCGATCCAGACCCTGGCGCCGCTGCTGCGCCTGCGCCAGCGTCAGCGCGCCGCGCGGGATAGCGATTATCAGCTGCCACAGCACTGGGTGATCGGCACCTGCCATGCCTATCACCCTGATGGCGATGCCGCCCGACGTGCCAATGAATGGCAACCGATCGCTGATCCAGCGCCGCGCTGAACCCTCACAAGGAGTACCCGGTGAACACAATTACAATAAAACGCTTCGTCCTGCTGGCCGCCCTGGCGCTGTTCAGCCATGCGCAACTGTCCGTCGCCGAGGCGCTGACGCCGAGCGAGGTGCGTAGCATCGCCAAGCAAGCCTATACCTATGGGTTTCCTTTGGTGGATCACTACCGCGTCCAGTACACCTATTTCCAGGACCGGCAACACCCAGAGTTCAAAGCGCCGTGGAATACCCTGCATAACACGGCGCGCATTTACACGCCGGACGACAAGGCCTATCCGACGCCCAATGCCGACACGCCGTACTCCCAGCTTGGCGCAGACCTGGGCAGCGAACCACTGGTGCTAACCATGCCCGTGGTAGAGGACGGGCGCTATTATTCGGCGCAGTTCGTCGATGCCTACACCCATAACTTCGGTTATGTCGGCAGCCGTACCACCGGCAACGGTGGGGGTACCTTTCTGCTCGTCGGCCCGGACTGGCAAGGCAGTGTGCCGCCGGGTATCGATCGCGTGCTGCGCTCTGAAACCCGCTTCGCTTTTGTCTTCTACCGCACCCAGCTACGCGGCGCCGACGACCTGGAGAATGTGAAAAAGGTCCAGGCCGGCTACAAGGTTCAACCGCTCTCGGCGTTCCTTGGCCAGCCCGCGCCGGCAGCGGCCCCTGCGATTAACTTTCCGCCACCGCTCAGCGCCGAAGCCGAGCGTAGCGACCTGGCGTTTTTCAAACAGTTGAACTTTATTCTTGGACTTTCGCCGATCCATCCTTCGGAACAAAGCCTGATGCAGCGCTTTGCAAAACTGGGCATTGGTCCTGGGCTGAGCTTTGATGAGCAGTCATTGCCGGTGGAGATTCGCGAGGCGATCCGCGCCGGTATTGCAGATGCCTGGCAGGACTTCGAGGCGCTCGGTCAGCAGGTTGCGCGTGGCGAGATATCGACTTCGCGTTTTCTCGGCAGCCGCGAGTTCCTTGCCAACAACTACCTGTACCGCATGCGGGCAACCGTCACCGGCCTGTATGGCAACGACCGCGAAGAGACGCTCTATCCGCCGTTCTACCTCGACGTCCAGGGGCAAAAACTCGACGCTTCGCGCCATCGCTACACCTTGCGCTTTGCGCCGGGGCAGCTGCCACCGGTGAATGCCTTCTGGTCGCTGACCCTGTATGACGCCAAGCGCTTGCTGGTCGCCAACCCGTTGAACCGCTACCTGATCAACTCGCCGATGCTGGGCAACCTCAAGCGCGATGCCGATGGTGGCTTGACCCTGTACATCCAGCATCAGCAGCCGGCCAGCGAGCAGCTGGCCAACTGGTTGCCGGCGCCCGATGGCCCGTTCTACCTGGCCGGCCGGCTCTACTGGCCCAAGGCCGAGGCGCTGGACGGGCGCTGGCAAGCGCCGAAAGTCGAACGGTACTAGCGGAAACAATACTGCCTGTGGGAGCGGGCTTGCCCCGCGAAGCAATGTAGCTGACACACCGCAATCGCGGGGCAAGCCCGCTCCCACCGGAGGGGGGCTAAAGCGCCAGGCTCATGGCCTGCAGCTGGTGCTTCAGTACTTTTCCGCTCGCCGCGCAAGGCAGGGCTTCGAGCACGCGAACATGGCTGGGGCGCTTGTAGGGCGACAAGTGTTCCGCCAGGTGAGCTTCAAGTGCAGGCAGGTCGAAGCGTTCGGCATCGGCCACCTGGACGAACGCCACCACCTCTTCATTGCCCGGTACCGGACGCCCGACCACCGCCGAGAGCACGACGCCGGGGTAGGCATTGAGCACGGCTTCGACCTCCGGCGGGTAGACGTTGAAGCCCGAGCGGATGATCAGCTCCTTGCTGCGCCCGACGATAAACAGCGCGCCTTCATCATCCTGACGCGCCAGGTCACCGGTGTTCAACCAGCCGTCGGCCGTCAGTACCTGTGCGGTCTGCTCGGCAGCACGGTAGTAGCCTTTCATGACATTCGGGCCACGCACCCAGAGTTCACCGACTTCACCCCGCGGCACCGCATTTTGCCGGGTACTGTCGAGCAAGCGAATCTCCAGCCCCGGAATCGGCCGGCCCACCGAGGTGTCGCGGCGCGGTGCTTCGATGCGGGTCTGGCTGATGGTGGGTGAGCTTTCGGTCAGGCCATAACCATTGTGCAGCGGCACCCCGAAACGTTGTTCGACGGCATCCTTGAGGCTCATGTCCAGAGGTGAGCCGCCGGCATAGAGAAAGCGCAACTGCGGCGCGTGCAAGGCAACGCCCTGGTTGTCGGCGTGCTCCAGCAAACGGGCGAACATCGCCGGTACACCCTGCATCAGGGTGATGCCGTCTTCGGCCAGCGCACGCGCCAGTTCCGCTGGGTCAAAGCGCGCTTGCAAGTGCAACGCCGCGCCACTGTAAAGGCTCGCCAGGCAGACCGCGGTGAGGCCAAACACATGGGAAATCGGCAACACCGCATAAACCCGGTCGTCACGGCGCAAGTGCCGCAGCCGACTGGCGGTGCAGGCGATGTACAGCAGATTGCGGTGGGTGAGCATCACGCCTTTCGGGGCACCGGTAGTTCCGGTGGTGTAGATCATCGCCGCCACTTGCCTGGCCGGGTCCGGTTCTACCGGTTCAACCAGGCAGGTGTGGTTGAGGGCAGCGATGTGAAAGCTGCCCAGGTGGGCAACTTCACGTGCTTGTGCCCCGACCCGTTCGGCGTGGCGTGCGGCACTGCCCGAGGCGGCACTGGCAAACAGCACCCGGCGCGGTGTGCAATGGCTTTCGATGCTGTCCAGCTCGCTGGCCGACAGGCGTGCATTGACCACCACCGCCCAGGCATCCAGGCGGCTCAAGGCGAGCAGGGCGGCGACCAGCAGGCGGCAGTTCTCGGCCACCAGCATGACCCGGTCGCCAGCCCGCACGCCATCCTGGATCAGTTGCGCCTGCAGCAGCTCGACGGCCAGGCGCAGTTCACCGTAACTGAGGGTGATGGCGCCTTCATGCACGGCAGGGCTGGCGGCGTGTTCACGGCCGTGGCGGTCCAGCAACAGGTGCAGGCGCCCAGGCAGTTCGGCAATGATTGCATCGCGTTCAAGCATCAGCGGCTCTCCGCACGACGGATCAGGTTACGCGCGATCACCAGTTGCTGGATCTGCGTGGTGCCTTCGTAAATGCGGAACAGGCGCACATCCCGGTAGAAACGTTCGATGCCGTATTCGGCAACGTAACCGGCGCCGCCAAAGATCTGCACGGCACGGTCAGCGACGCGCCCGCACATCTCCGAGGCAAACATCTTGCAGCACGACGCCTCCATCGATACGTCCTGTTTGAGATCACGCTTGCGCGCGGCATCGAGGACCATGCAGCGGGCGGCGTAGATCTCGGCCTGGCTGTCGGCGAGCATTGCCTGGATCAGCTGGAACTCGGCCAGAGCTTGACCGAATTGTTGGCGCTCCAAGGCGTAGGTCAGGGCGTCATCGAGCATGCGCTCGGCGGCACCGACGCAGATTGCGGCGATGTGCAGACGGCCCTTGTCGAGGACCTTCATCGCGGTCTTGAAGCCGACGCCTTCGACGCCGCCAATCAGGTTGGCGGCCGGAATGCGGCAGTTCTCGAAAATCACGTCGCAGGTGTGGGCGCCTTTCTGGCCCATCTTCTGGTCGACCTTGCCCAGCGACAGGCCAGGAGTGCCGGCTTCAACGATGAACGCCGAGATGCCGCCTGCGCCCTTGATCTGCGGGTTGGTGCGGGCCATGACGGTGAAAATGCCCGCGTGCGGGGCATTGGTGATAAAGCGCTTGGTGCCGTTGAGCACATAGCTGTCGCCGTCACGTACAGCGCTGGTGCGCAGCGCCGCCGCGTCGGAGCCAGCGCCAGGTTCGGTCAGCGCGAACGAGCCGATCAGTTCACCCGAGGCCATGCGCGGCAGGTAGTGGCGCTTCTGCGCCTCGGTGCCGTCGATGATCAGGCCCTGGGAGCCGATGCCGTTGTTGGTGCCGATCAGGGAACGGAAGGCCGGGGAGGTCTTGCCCAGTTCGAAGGCCACCAGGACCTCTTCTTCCATGCTCAAGCCAAGGCCATCGTAGTCCTGGGGAATGCACAGGCCGAACAGGCCCAGTTCGCGCATTTCCTCGATGATGGCTGGCGGTATGCAGTCGTTTTCCGCCACCTCATGCTCGGCGGGCACCAGCCGTTCGCGGACGAAACGCGACAGGCTGTCGAGCAGCAGGTTGAGTGTTTCCTGATCGTTGATCATGCAAGACCTCTTGGAGTTATTGTCGGCCCAGAGTGGCTTCGACAGTGCGCACCAGGTGCGCGAGACGCGGTCCCAGGTCGTCTTCAAGCATGTGCTGGCGCAGCACGAAGGCCGGTCCTCCACAGCTGAAGGCAACGACGCCGGAACCGTCCGGGTGGATCAGGGGCACGCCGACGGCGTTGATGTCTTTCTGCCATTCGCCGACCGCCAGGCAGTAGCCATGGTCCTGGTATTGGCGAAAGGCTTTGTCCAGTTGTGTGCGCAGCGCGGGCCAGTCATCGCCGTGACGGGCGCGCAGTTGGTCGAGCAGCAGATCGCGTTCGTGCTCCGGCAGGCCGGCCAGATAGGCGCGGCCCATGGCGGTGCTGGCCATCGGAATGCGTGAGCCGATGTCCAGGCGCAGGGTCAGCGGGCCGGGGCCCTGGCAGTTCTCGACGTAGACCATGCTCAGGCGGTCGCGGGCACCCAGCGACACCGAGCTCTGCGTGAGGTCGGCCAGCTCCTGCATCAACGGTCGGGCCTGGCGGCGCACGTCGAGGCCGCTGAGGTGGGCGTAACCCAGGGCCAGCACGCCGGTGTCGATGGCGTATTTGCCCAGATTGTTCAGGTACTGCAGGTAGCCGAGGCGGGTCAGGGTGTAGGTCAGGCGCGACACCGTGGCTTTCGGCAGGCCGCTGCGCGCCGCCAGTTCCTGGTTACCCAGGTGCCGTTCGCCGGGGCGGAAGCAACGCAGCAGCTCCAGGCCACGCGCCAGGGCGGTGACGAACTGACGGTCCGGCTCCAGGGCTTGCAGGTCGATTTCGGTGTCGATGCGTTTGCGCTTGTCCATGGACATTCCTCGTGGATCAGGTAGGGGTTCACCGATCGCCGGCCGGATGCTGGCACAGGAAAAATCGGCGAGTCAAGAAATCAAAATCTAGTTTCGCACGGCGAAATTAGTTAATCCAGCAGGCTTTGTCGCTGAACAGGCTTGTAACCCGCAATTCAGACACTTTCCCTAAAATTCATTCAGCGCAAGGCGACGCCAGCGATTTACAACGCTCGATGAATTTGCGTAGTCTGGATTGTATTGCGAAACAGTGTTCCGCACAGCGAAATACAACAAGGACAAAAGCATGAGTGAAACCCTCGTAGAGCACCCCTTGCCAGGGGTGGCGCTGGTACGCCTGAACCGTCCCGAAGCGCGCAATGCCCTGAACCAGGCGGTGCGCGAACAGCTGGCTGGGCATTTCAACCAGCTGGGTAATGATCCTGCGGTGCGCTGCATCGTCTTGACCGGTGGTGACACGGTGTTTGCCGCCGGTGCCGATATCCGCGACATGGTCGAGCGTGGTGCCATCGACATGTTGCTGCGCCAGACCCAGCGCCTGTGGGCGGCGATTGCCCAGTGCCCGAAACCGGTGATTGCCGCGGTCAATGGCTTTGCCCTTGGCGGCGGTTGCGAGCTGGCCATGCACGCCGACCTGATCATCGCCGGACGCGGTGCCAGCTTTGCCCAGCCGGAGGTGCGCGTGGGCATCATGCCCGGCGCGGGCGGCACCCAGCGCCTGACCCGCGCGGTCGGCAAGTTCCAGGCCATGCGCATGCTGCTGACCGGGCTGTCAGTCAGTGCCGACGAAGCGCTGGCCATGGGGTTGGCCAGTGAGGTGGTGGACGATGCGCAGGTACAGGCCCGCGCCCTGGAAATGGCGACGCTGATCGCCGCCATGCCGCCCTTGGCGGTCATGCAGATCAAGGAAGTGCTCCTCGCCGGTCAGGACGCTTCGCTGGAGGCCGCGTTGATGCTTGAGCGCAAGGCGTTCCAGTTGCTGTTCGATTCGGCCGACCAGAAAGAAGGCATGCGCGCCTTTCTCGATAAACGCAAACCAGTCTATGCGGGGAGCTGAAGCATGCAGCCACGGGATATCAATTGCATGGCGGTGGTCGGCGCCGGGGTCATGGGCGCCGGTATCGCCCAGATCGCCGCGCTGGCCGGGGTCACGGTGTACCTGTTCGACCGCCGCGAGGGCGCTGCACAGGCTGCGCGCCAGAACATCCAGCGCACGCTTGAGACGCTGGCCGGCAAAGGCAAGCTGAATGCCGATCAGGTGCTGGCCGCGGCGCAGCGCTTGCTGCCGGTCGATGACCTCAGTGAACTGGCCGATTGTCAGCTGGTGGTCGAAGCGATCATCGAGGACCTGGCGGCCAAGCGTGCCTTGTTCGCCGAGCTGGAAACCATCGTCAGCGATGACTGCCTGCTGGCCAGCAACACCTCGTCGCTGTCGGTCACGGCGATTGCCGCGCAATGCCGGCTGCCAGCGCGGGTCGGTGGCTTTCACTTTTTCAATCCGGTGCCGTTGATGAAGATCGTCGAAGTCATCGAAGGGCTGCAGAGCGCTCCGTGGGTCGGGCAAACCCTGCTGGCTTTGGGTACGCGCTTCGGTCATCTGGCGGTGCGCGCGCAGGATACTCCGGGCTTCATCGTCAACCATGGTGGCCGTGGTTATGGCACCGAAGCCATGCGTGTACTCAGTGAGTCGGTGACGCAGCCGGTTGAACTCGACCGCATCCTGCGCGAACAGGCCGGCTTTCGCATGGGCCCGTGCGAGTTGTTCGACCTGACCGGGCTGGATGTTTCCCATCCGGTCACCGAGTCGATCTACCAGCAGTACTTCCAGGAACCACGCTACCGGCCGACGCTGATCACCCGTCAGCGACTGGAAGCCGGACTGCTCGGGCGCAAGACCGGCGAGGGGTTCTATCGCTACATCGATGGTCTGCAGCAGGTACCCGCAGAACAGCCGCCGGCCCCGATGCCCGACATCCCGGTGTGGGTGAGCAATGTGCGCCCTGCGGCGCGCGCCCGCGTGGTCAGCCTGTTGGCAACGCTTGGCGTGAAGGTTGAGCCGGGCGTGCGGCCCAGTCCCGACGCACTGTGCATCGTCCTGCCGCTGGGTGTCGATGCCAGCCTCAGTGCGCAGGCCGAGCAACTGGACCCGCGCCGCACGCTGGCACTCGACACCTTGCTGCCACTGGAACGCCGTCGGGTATTGATGACCACGGTGGCCACCACGGCGCAATGGCGCGAGGCGGCCCGTGCATTGCTGGCCGCCGATGGTGTGGCGGTCAGCGTGATCCGCGACAGCGCCGGTTTCGTCTCGCAGCGGGTGCTGGCGCAGATCATCAACATTGCCTGCGACATGGCCCAGCAACGGGTGGCCAGCCCGGCGGATATCGACAACGCCATCCGCCTCGGCCTCGGCTACCCCCGGGGACCGTTGAGCTGGGGCGACGAGCTGGGCGCCGAGACTGTGCTCGAGGTGCTCGACCAGCTGTACAGCTACTACCGCGATCCACGTTACCGCCCAAGCCCGTGGCTGATGCGCCGCGCCGGCCTGCGCCTGTCGTTGCTCACTGCTGATACCTGATGCTGTCCAATTGAGGATTGACCATGCTTGACGCTTATATCTATGACGGTTTGCGCAGTGCCTTTGGCCGCCATGCCGGAGGCCTTGCCCCCTTACGCCCGGACGATCTCGCCGCACAAGTGATCAAGGCGCTGGTGGCGCGTTCGCCGTTTGCCGCCGAACAGATCGAGGACGTGATCCTTGGCTGCACCAACCAGGCCGGTGAAGACAGCCGCAACGTCGCGCGCAATGCCTTGCTCGCCGCGGGCTTGCCCGTCACGGTTGCCGGCCAGACCGTCAACCGCCTGTGTGCCAGCGGCCTGGCGGCAGTGCTGGACGCCGCCCGCGCGGTGAGCTGTGGTGAAGGCGAGCTGTACCTGGCCGGTGGTGTGGAAAGCATGAGTCGCGCACCGTTCGTGCTGGGCAAGTCCGAGTCCGCTTATAGCCGCGAGGCCAGGCTGTTCGACACCACCATCGGCGCACGCTTCCCCAACCCGCAGGTCAGCGCGGCCTATGGCAGCGAAACCATGCCGGAAACCGCCGACAACGTAGCGCGTGACTACGACATCAGCCGGGAAGCTTCGGACGCCTTTGCCCTGGCCTCGCAGCAGCGGTACGCCCGGGCCCTGGCAGACGGTTTTTTCGACGCGGAGATCGTGCCGGTTGCCGTGCCGGCAGGACGCAAGGGCAGCGTGAGCATTGGCTACGACGAACACCCTCGGCCTGAAGCCGATGCCCCGGGGCTGGCACGGCTCAATCCGTTGTTCCAGGGCGGTGTGGTCACGGCTGGCAATGCTTCGGGTATCAACGACGGTGCCGCCGCGCTGCTGATCGGCAGTCGTGCGCTGGGTGAGCGCGCCGGGGTCAAACCACGGGGGCGCATTCTCAGTGGCGCTGCCGCCGGTGTCGCGCCGCGGGTGATGGGCATCGGCCCGGCCTATGCCATTCCCAAAGCGTTGCAGCGTGCTGGTCTGACGCTTGCCGATATGGACCTGATTGAAATCAACGAAGCCTTCGCCGCCCAGGTACTGGGTTGCCTGAAGCTACTGGAGTTGCGCGAAGACGACCCGCGCATCAACCCCAACGGCGGGGCGATTGCCTTGGGCCATCCGCTCGGCGCGTCCGGCGCGCGGTTGGTGCTGACCGCGCTGCGCGAACTGGAGCGCAGGGGCGGGCGCTATGCGGTGGTCAGCCTGTGCATTGGCGTCGGCCAGGGGCTGGCCGTGGTCATCGAGCGAATCTGAGAGGACAACAAGCATGGCAACCTACACTGCACCGCTGCGCGATATGCAGTTCGTCCTCGATGAACTGCTGGAACTGGAACACTATGCCGACCTTGACGGCTTTGCCGATGCGCCCAGGGACGTCAGTACGGCGATCCTCGAAGAGGCCGGGCGACTGGCCAGCGGCGTCCTGGCGCCGCTCAATGCGGTAGGCGATCATATCGGTTGCCGCCTGGAAAACGCCGAGGTCACTACCGCACCCGGCTTTCGTGAGGCCTATCGGCTGTACGCCGAAGGTGGCTGGACCGGCCTTACCGCCTCACCCGCCTATGGCGGCCAGGGCTTGCCTCATGTGCTGGGCATCGCCGTACGCGAAATCATGACCAGCGCCAACCTGGCGTTCTCGATGTTCGCCGGCCTCAGCCACGGCGCCGCCAATGCCATCGCCAATGGCGGTACTGCCGCGCAGAAGGCGCTGTTCCTGCCGCCGATGATCGCCGGGCGCTGGACCGGCACGATGAACCTCACCGAACCCCATTGCGGCACCGACCTTGGCCTGTTGCGCAGCCGCGCCCATCCGCAAGCGGACGGCAGCTACCGGATCAGCGGCACCAAGATTTTCATCTCTGCCGGTGAGCATGATCTGGCGGAAAACATCATTCATCTGGTGCTGGCGCGTCTGCCGGATGCGCCTGCCGGGGTCAAGGGCATCAGCCTGTTCATCGTTCCCAAGTTCCTGGTCAACCCCGACGGCTCGCTGGGTGCGCGCAACGGCGTGCAGTGCGGTTCGCTGGAAGAGAAGATGGGCATCCACGGCAACCCGACCTGCGTGATGAACTACGACGACGCCACCGGCTATCTGCTCGGCGAAGCGCATCAAGGCCTGAAGGTGATGTTCGTGATGATGAACAGCGCCCGCCTGGCCGTGGGCGTGCAGGGCTTGAGCCTGGCCTCGGTGGCTTATCAGAATGCCGCCAGCTATGCCCGTGACCGCCTGCAGGGGCGTGCGCCGGGGGGAGCGATTGCGCCTGAACGCGCGGCCGATCCGATTGTCGCGCACCCGGATGTGCAACGTATGCTGCTGAGCCAGCGCGCCTTTGTCGAAGGTGGCCGGGCGCTGGCGTACTGGGCGGGCTTGCAGGTTGATCTTGCGCACAAGCACTCGGATCCTGAGGTGCGCGAATCAGCCAACGACCTGTTGGGCTTGCTGACACCAATGATCAAGGCCTACTGCACCGATCAGGGCGTGGAAAGCATCAGCCTGGCGATGCAGTGCTTCGGCGGCCATGGCTACATTCGCGAATGGGGCATCGAGCAGCTGTTGCGTGACGCCCGCATCACGCCGCTGTACGAAGGCACCAATGGCGTGCAGGCCATGGATCTGGTGGCGCGCAAACTCAAGCTCAACGAGGGCAGGGCGCTGAAGCGGTTCATGGCCCTGGTCGAGGATTTCTGCCAGGAACGGGGCGCGCAACTGGGCGACTGTACCGTGGCGTTGCAACAAGCACTCGGCGACCTGAAACGGGCCACCGATTACTTGCTTGAACGTAACGACCCGGCCACCAGCGGCGCTGCGGCGGTAGACTACCTGCACCTGACCGCGCTGGTCGCCTTCGGCCTGCAATGGGCACGCATGGCGTTGATCGCTGATCGGCATCTGGCCGACAGTGACGACAGCACCGGGTTCTACCGTGCCAAACGGCTGACTGCGCGGTTCTTCTTCGAGCGAATTCTCCCGCAGACAGCGATACACTTGCAGCGAGTACGGGCCGGGGCCGAGGTCTTGAGCGCCTTCGACCCCGAGCAGTTCTGAGGTCGCAACCAACTGAGGTAGCCATGAAACGAGCGAACGATGTGGCGGAGAAATCCATCCCACTGGGTGCGCTCGTCTCATTGCCGGTGGTACTGCAGTCGCTGGGTTTTGATCCGTGGCCGATGCTGGCGCGTTACGGTATCGAACAGCAGTCCTTTGCACAGCCGATGCTGCCGCTGCCGGTCCTGACCCACGGCCGGATACTCGAAGAGGCCGAGCAGTTAAGCGGCTGTGATCACCTGGGCCTGCTGCTGGGGCAGCGGGCCAATCTGCAGAACGCCGGCCCCTTGCGCTTTCTGGTGCTCAACGCGCCGACCGTACGCGACGCCACCGAGTCGCTGATCCGCTATTGCGGCCTGTGGTATCGCGGCCTGCACCTGAGCCTGGCCCAGGAACAGGGCTATGCCGGCCTGCGTTTGTCCATCGACGGCAACGTTCCGGGCGCCGAGCAGCTGCTTACCGCGTACCTGGCCGCCATTGTCACCATCATGGAGCTGATTGTCGGCCGCAGCTGGCGTCCGGCGCTGGTGCGCATTGCCTACCGCAAGCCGGCATCCTCGGCGTTATACGAGCGTTTCTTCCGTTGCCCGGTGTGGTTCGGCCAGTCCCAGCACGAGGTGCTGTTCGCCCAGTCGTTGCTGGACATGCGCCGTGAGGGCCATGACCGCCAGCTCGACGACTTTTTGCGCAGTCACCTGAGCGAACTCAAAGCCCGCGAAAGTTCGGATCTGGTTGCTCAGGTTATCCAGGTCATCGAGGGCCTGTTGCTGCATGGCGAGTGCAGCGCGGAGAAGGTCGCTGAATTTTTTGCCGTGCACCGTTTTACCCTCTATCGCCACCTGAGCGAGCAGCAGACCAGCTTCGAACTGTTGCTGGAACAGACGCGCAAGACCCTGGCCGCCAAGTTGCTCGGTGATCCCAGTCTACCGATTGCCGAGGTCGCCATCCGCCTGGGCTACGAGACGCAAGGCAACTTCACTCGCGCGTTCAAACGCTGGTACGCCTGTACCCCGCGTGACTGGCGCAAGGGGGCCGGGCTGCCCGTGTTGCGCAGTACAAAACGCCTGTGAGTGTAGGTTCTCAACATAAAAGTCTGTTGAGAACTTGCCTTTTCCTGATCTCGCTCAGGCCTTGATGTTCCCTCTCCTTATACCGTTGGGTCAGCTGCGCTGCTTAACAACTACGCACACAGACTGACGCCTGGTTGAGGTGTCCAACTCTCAAGGTATGACGGAAAGCATGCTATGCGGCAACCCAAGATCGTAATTGTCGGCGCTGGATTGGTGGGTGGGTCTGCGGCCCTGTTTGCGGCCGTGGCCATTCCGAGCGCCGAGATCGTTATCATCGATGTCGCGCGGGTACGGGCCGAAGGGCAGACGCTGGACCTCGCCCACGCAGCAGCACTCTGGGGACACAATCGCTACTATGCGGGTGATTACGAGAACGCACGCGATGCGGACATCATCGTGCTCACGGCCGGTGTCGGTCTGCAGCCAGGGCAGACTCGTCTGGATCTGGCCAGAACCAATGCGGCCATCACAGCGGACATTGTGGATCGCACTGCGCCATTGGCCCCAGAGGCGATTTACGTAATCGCAACCAACCCCTGCGATGTATTGACCAGTGTCGTTTTTGACCGCCTGCGCTGCGCGCGCGAGCGCGTGATCAGCACCGGCACCTCCCTTGACACCGGGCGACTGCGATCGCTGCTCTCCGAGCGGCTGGGCGTCGTGGCGCCTGCAATTCATGCCTACGTTCTCGGCGAACACGGCGAATCCGCATTAATCGACTGGTCCGGCGCGACCGTCTCGGGTATGCCCCTGGAGATGTTCCTGGCCAGGAGCGGTAAAGAGTTGGGGCCTGCCAGCCGCGATATGATCCTGCGCTCCGTTCACGAGTCCGCCAAACTCATCAAGGAAGGCAAGGGCGCCACCCACTATGGAGTCGCCAGTGCGATTGGGCGGATTTGTCAGGCCATCGTGCACAACACCGACCTCATTCTCCCGGTCGCTATCGTGCATGCCGAAGTCGAAGGCGTACCGGAGGTATGTTTGTCGCTACCGATGGTGCTCAATGGCCGCGGAGCACAGTTAATGGCTTATCCAGAACTCAACCCCGGAGAGCGCGAGGCCCTGCAGCGCAGTGCGCGCATTGTCAAAGAGGCAACCAACAGCGTGCTTCTAGACCGGTAGTGACCCGGCGCGCGACTACCGTCAGCAGTTGATCATGGTGCATGATCGGTCGCCTTGCCCGCTCATTCACTCTGGAGAACTGCATGTCCACGCCAATTGATGTGTCCGACCACCCGGTGGGATCGGTGAGCGATCCGGGTCGCTACCTGCTTAACCTGACGGGCTTGCACAGCCATACGCTGAACCAAGAGGCGGGGCGCGGCAATCTCATCATCGGTCCTGCCAGCATGGGTAAAAAAGCCGATCTGCACGTCGCTCCGGACCAAGCGATCAGTTGGTCGGCATTCGATCCTTTTTCCACACCTGCCGGATCGCCGTGGCCACGCTATATAAGGTATTTTGGCAATGACAGCGGCTTTTTCGGCTGGTCGCAGCGGCGCAGGATTGAATCATTCGTGTGGGTTCCGGCATTTGCCCAGAGGCGCAGCGTCGATGCCAGTGCCGCAATGATTTGTGCGTTGCAAATCCGGCTTGAACAGGTGTCCGGCCATCTTGATCTGATGCTACCCAAGGATGGCCAACTTGACTTGGTCGGCGACCTCTCACGTTTTACCGCAGCGGGTAATTTGCCGCACTCGCTCTCGCTGGCACCGACGCTTTCGCGCCGTCATAGCAGCACACCCTATACGCTGCCCGAACTGGGTCTGCTCCACGATGTGCCCTCACTGTCGCTGAACAGCAACCCACTGGGTCAACCGATTTCGCTCAAAGCGCTTGAGCGTTTTTCACAACTGGATAGCCTCGCGCTCCATGGCTGCTTTACCGACTGGGCAGCGCTCGCGAAGCTTCCCCGGCTCAAGCGTCTGGAAATCAGGTTTGCGCCCGATCTGACAGGCTTGCCGTCACTCGACATTTGGCCGGAGCTCGACATGTTCATTGCCTATAACGTCGACGAGGCCGGCGGAAAACTATTGAAAGCGCAGATGAAAGCACGAGGGAAAGTTCGAGCCTGGAATGACTATGCATCGGTCAGCAAGCTGCGCAAAGTTGAATGGTGGCAGAGCGAGTTCGCAAGGCCGTTCGCAGGCTGGGGCAGTCGCTTGGCGAAGGCCGCGAATGCTGCCTATGACGCTGCTGTGGGCGCACTCGCAAAAGCTGAAAGTGCGCAAGCGGTCAAAGCCATAATCACGGCCTTTGCCAATCATTTCAATACCATGAAGGGCATTGAAACGACTGAGCGCGAAGACCTTGGTGTGGCGGTGTGGCAGCTCAGCCAGCTTGCCCGTGTCGCCAGTTTGAGCGTGACCGAAGAACAGGCGCAACGTTGGTTCGATGAGGCACGAAATTATTGACTGCGTTTCAAATCTGAACCTGCACTGAGTCACCCAGGCTCGCCAGGTGAGCAAAGTGTCGAAATGATAAAAAGCAGTGCCAGGATGATAAAAGCCGGGCAGCCGTGACAGGTAACTTCCTCCGTACTCCAGAGCCGCACCGCGCGCTCGTTTCCTTCAATAACGATAAATCAGGACGGAGAAGTACATGCATTTTCTTGACGACAGTCTGTTCCCGGAAAACCAGGAAAAACTGGTGATTCAGGTGGCTCCCTACGGTCCGCAATGGACCCCCGCCGATTCCGACGATATCCCGGTGAGCATGGATGAGCAGATCCAGAAAGCCATCGACTGCTACAACGCTGGCGCCACGGTGCTGCATGTGCATGTCCGCGAAGAAACCGGCAAAGGCTCCAAGCGCCTGAGCAAGTTCAACGAAATGCTTGGCCTGCTGCGCGAGGCCGTGCCAGAGATGGTTTTGCAGGTCGGCGGCTCGATCTCGTTCGCCCCGGAAAGCGAAGGTGAAGCGGCGCAGTGGCTGGACTACGACACCCGCCACATGCTCGCCGAACTCGATCCCAAGCCCGACCAGGTCACCATCGCCATCAACACCAGCCAGATGAACATCTGCGAGCTGCTGACCGAAGACGACGTCAAGGGCACCATCCTCGAACAACCCGGCTACTTCAACGCCTATCAGGAGATGGTCTCCGATGCGCGTCCATCGTTCTTTATCGAGCACCTCAAGCGCCTGCAGGCGGCCGGCATCCAGCCGCACTTCATGCTCGGCCACGTGCACCAGCTGGAAACTGTCGAGCGCCTGATTCGCAAGGGCCTGTATACCGGCCCGCTGATCCTCAACTACGTCGCCATCGGTGGTGGCGCGGCGGGCCTGGACCCGTCGGACATGATCGAGTTCGTCAAGCGCACGCCAGCGGGTTCGATCCTGACCATGGAAAGCGCGATGCGCGCGGTGCTGCCGATGAACGCCATGGCGATTGCCATGGGCCTGCATGTGCGGGTCGGTATCGAAGACACCCTGTGGGGCCGCAAAGGCGAGCGCATGACCTCGGTGCAGCAGATCGAGCAGACCGTGCGTCTGTCCCGCGAGCTGGGCCGCGAAATTGCCAGCGGCCAGGAAGCGCGGGCGATCTACAAGATTGGCGAACACTACGCCAGTGCCGACGAAACCATTGCCCGGCTGGGCATGGCGCCAAATCGCAAGCCAGGTCAGCGCGGTTTCACCGTGCCCGGCCAGGCCTGATCAGGCGTATGACTGGCGGCGCTGCCGCCAGTCTTGTTCCTTTACCCAGCCAAGAGGTGTGTGATGGATCTGCAATTCAAAGACAAAGTGGTGCTGGTTACCGGTGTTGGCCCCGGGCTCGGCAGAGCCTGTGCCGAAGCCTTCGCCAAAGCCGGTGCGAAACTGGTGATTTGCGATGTGAATCAGGAGGCGCTGGCCCAGGCCTGCGAAGCGGTCACCGGGTACGGTGCCGAGTGTCTGGCGCTGCGTTGCGATGTGTCGTCCAGCGCCGAAGTCGTGGCGATGTTCGAGCAGATCAAAGCGCGTTTCGGCACCTTGCATGTGCTGGTCAACAATGCGGCGTTGACGCCCAATCGCCCGGTCGATACCGAGCGGCGCAATGCCTTCTATCGCTACATCTCGACGCCCGAGCCACGCCGCTCGCTGGGTTTCACCAGCGCCATCAGCGACGAAGAATGGCATCGCTACTGGGGCGTGAATGTCCACGGGGTGTTCTATTGCACCCGCGAGGCGCTGAAGTTGATGGAGCCGCAGCGCGAAGGGCGCATCGTCAACATCGCCTCGATTGCCGGGCTGTCGACCAAGAGCGTGCACAGCCCGCACTACTGCGCGACCAAAGGGGCGGTGATCGCCTTTACCAAATCGGTGGCCTATGAGGTGGCTGGCGCCAACATCTTCATCAATGCCATGGCCCCGGGCGGCGTTGCCACGCCGGCGTTCAACGCCTATCTGGACGAAGTCGGCGAGCAGGCGCGCAACCGGCTCTGGCAAGGCTGCCCGCTGGGCCGCTTCGGCACGGTCGAAGAGTACGCCAGCACCGTGCTGTACCTGGCAGGCGAACACTATCTGGTCGGCCAGGTGATCAGCCCCAATGGCGGCTCGGTGATCTGAGCCGGGCACTTTCTACGAGAACAATAACAATGACCGATACCCCGAAATACAATGCCCTGCGCGCCGCCGGTGTGTTCGACGCGTCGCTGGACAGTCTGGCGCAGTGGGCGCCGCAGTGGACCGAGCAGTACATGGACCTGGTCGAGGACGGCCATACCAACGAGGTGCTTGAACCCAAGCTGGTGGCGCTGATTCGCCTGAACATCGACGTCACCGCCACGCATCTGTATGCGCCGGGTGTGCGTCGGCACGTGCGCAATGCTTTGCGCCTGGGCGCCAGCCGGGCAGAGATTCTGGAAGTGTTCAAACTCGCCAGCGTCGTCGGCATCCATGCCTGTGCCCTGGGTGTGCCAATCCTCGAAGAGGAACTGGCTGCGGCGGGCAGGGAGGATGACACTGTTATCCCCGGGGCTACGCCGGTGTGCGATCAGGTGCGTGCCAACGGCATGTTCAACCCCTTGTGGGAAACCCTGTATCGCTGGGACCCGCAGTACCTGGAGAAATTTCTCGGCATGGGCCTGGGGCTCTGGCAGGACGGTATCTTGCCGCCACTGTGGATCGAGTTCCTGTGCATCGCCGGCGATGCCACGGTGACCCATATGTACGGCCACGGCACCCGTCGGCACATCGAGGCGGCACTGCAGCTGGGCGCCACGCGCGAGCAGATTCTGCAGGTGCTGAAAATTGTCAGCCTGCAAGGCATCGAAGCCTGCGAGCTGGGTGTGCCGATGCTCGATGAAGCGTTGCATAGCCTGGCCAAGTGACCTTTGACGTGCAGCCTGGACAATAACAATGAGCACCCCGTGCCAAAGCAGGAGTACCGAGACATGACCAGTGTGGCCGAACACAGCCCGGCACTTGCCGACGACCCGGCGGGCCGGGCGTTGAAAGCGACCTATCGCAAGATCATCTGGCGCTTGCTGCCGTTCCTGTTTCTTGCCTATGTGATCAACTCGATCGACCGCATCAATATCTCCTTCGCCAAGCTGCGCATGAGCGAAGACCTGCTGCTCAGTGATGCGGCCTACGGCCTGGGCGCGGCGGCGTTCTTTGTCGGTTACCTGCTGTTCGAGGTGCCGAGCAACCTGTACATGCAGCGCGTCGGTGCGCGCCGGACCATCACCCGGATCATGATCCTGTGGGGCCTGGTGACCATGGCCACCAGCCTGGTCAGCACCCCGCAACAGCTGTACGCCGCACGGTTTTTCCTTGGCGTGGCGGAGGCGGGGTTCTTTCCCGGGGTGATTCTGTACCTCACCTACTGGTTCCCGGCGGCGCGCCGCGGGCGGATCACCTCGATCTTCATCATGGCCGGGATCTTCGCCGGGATTGTCAGCGGGCCACTGGCCGGCTGGATCATGACCCATTTCCATGGCTGGTACGGGCTGCGTGACTGGCAGGCGCTGTTTGTCTTCGAGGGTATTCCGGCGGTGGTGCTGGGCCTGTTTGCCTGGTTCTGGCTGGACGACAAACCGCAGCAGGTGAAGTGGCTGACAGAACAGGAAAAGGCCATTGTTGCTGCGCAACTGGCGCCTGAGCAGGGCAAGGCCGGGGCACGACATGCATCGTTCCGGCAGTTGTTGCGCGATCCTCGCGTGTTGATGGCCGGCATGGTGTTCTTCTGCATCTATTCGGGCACCAACACGGTGGCTTACTGGATGCCGACGCTGATCCAGGGCTTCGGCCTTGAAGACATCCGCCACATCGGCCTGATCAGCAGCCTGCCGTACCTGGTGGCGCTGGTGGCCATGTACCTGCTGGGGCGCAGCTCCGATCGCCACCTGGAACGCCGCTGGCACCTGGCCTCGACCATGCTGGTGGGCGCCGCGTGCTTCGTTCTGCTCGGCGTGTTCCAGGGCAACCTGGTGCTCTCGGTGTTGTTCATGAGCCTGGGGGCCGGCGCCTGCCTATCGGCTGTACCGCTGTTCTGGACCATCCCGCCGTCCTACCTGTCCAGTGCTGGCGCCGCTGCCGGGATTGCCCTGATCAGCAGCCTTGGCGGTATCGCGGCAATGGTCAGCCCGGTGCTGGTGGGCAGCATCAAGGCCAGCACCGGCAGCTTGTACATCGCCTTCGATGTGATCGCCGGGCTGTTGGTACTGGGTTCGCTGATTCTGCTGCTGGGCATTCCAGCCAGGTTGCTGCGCGAACACCGCAGCTGATTTCCCGCTCGTTCGAAAACCCCGTCACGGCTGGTGCGTTCGCGCACCGGCACGGGGAACGCTTGGCCATAAAACAACAATAAAAGGTGAATCCTGCATGAAAAGCACTTTGTTGCGCCTTGCCCCGCATCCGTACTGCCTGCTGGCCGGGAGTGTGGCGCTGGCGTTGTTTGGTGGTTCCGAAGCCGGGGCCACGACCTTCGAGGTCAATGACAGCTGGTCACTGACCACCAATACGACGCTGACCCTGGGCTCGAGCTGGGCCCTGCGCAACGCCGATCCGGGGCTGCTGTACGCCCCGGATGCGGCCAGTATCGGCAAGCACGGCGAAGGCATCGATACCAATGGCGACGATGGCCGGCTGAACTTCAAGAAGCACGATCCGATCTCGCAGATCTTCAAGGGCCTGACCGATTTCGACCTCAATGACGGCAGCCAGGGCGCCTTCATCCGCTTCAAGTACTGGTACGACCATGCCCTGGAAACCCGCGACGGTGACTTCAAACAGTTTGACGATTCCAGCTACCCGGACCTGGCCAAGTTCCAGGGCTTCGAAACCCTGGACGCCTATGTCTGGAAAGACTTCGATGTCGCCGGCAAAGCGCTGAACGTCAAGTTCGGCAAGCAGGTGCTGAGCTGGGGTGAGGCACTGTTCTTCCAGAACGGTATCAATGCCATCAACCCGCTGGACGTGTCGGCGTTCAACCGTCCCGGGGTCGAGCTCAAGGAAGGCCAGCTGCCGGTGGAGATGCTCTCGTTCAACCTCGGTCTGAGCGATACCCTGAGCCTGGAGGGCTTCTACCAGTACAACTTCCGTCCCTCGGTGCTCGATGGTTGCGGCACCTTCTTCCAGGCCGCCGATTTTGCCCCGGAAGGCTGCGGGCCGATCATTGCCGCAGTCAGTGGCGACCGCACCACGGCCAACGCCCTGGCCACGGGCACCTTCATACCGCGCGGGCCGAGTGACTACCCGCATGACGGCGGGCAATACGGCCTGGCCGTGCGCAAGGTGCTGGAGAGCCTCAACGATGCCGAGCTGGGCCTGTACTACGCCAACTACCACAGCCGCTTTGCCTCGTTCAACGGTACCGCCGTCACCGCGCGCGGCCTGAGCAACTTCAAGACGGCCAGCTACAACTCGGTGTACCCCGAAGACATTCGCCTGTTCGGCATCAGCCTGAGCGGCGTCGTCGGTGGCACGGCGGTGTTTGGTGAGTTGAGTTTCCGCCCGAATCAGCCGTTGGGCTTCAACGGTAACGATACCGTGCAGTTCCTGCTGCGCAGCCCCAACACGCCGTTCACCGCACCGGGGGTGACGCCGGCGCTGGGCGCGCCGATCGAAGGTTATGCGCGCAAGCCGGTCAGCCAGTTCTCCCTCGGCGCCACCGATACCGTCGCCAACGTGCTGGGCGCCAACCGCCTGGCCCTGGCGGCGGAGGCGGCGGTCAACCATATCGGTGACCTCGGCGATGAGCGTTTTGGCCGCGGTGGCGCCTATGGGCGCAGCGAGCTGAGCACCGGCGCTTACAACCCGGCAAACCCGGCCAGCTTTTGCGTCAGCCCGGGCACCGCCAACCTCGACCCAGGGCAGATCGCCAACCTCAACGCCAACAACTGCAACGACAACCGCGGGTTCTTCACCGACTGGTCCTGGGGTTATCGCCTGCGTGGTGCGCTGAGTTACGAAGGCCTGCTGCCGTCCACGGTGGTCACCCCGAGCATCAACTTTCGCCATGACGTGGACGGCTATGGCCCCAACTTCCAGGAAGGACAAAAGGCTGTCGGCCTTTCGCTGCTGTTCGAGTACCGCAACGACTACTCGTTGGAGTTTGCCTACAACGATTTCTTCGGCTCGAACGACTTCACCACCCTCGACGACCGCGACTTTGCCTCGGTCAACCTAAAGGTGAGCTTCTGATGACTACTCCAATGAAAAAACTGCCTGCTGTTTTTGCCTTGCTTGTGGCCTGCCTGCAGGCGCCTGTGTATGCCAAAGGAACTGATGCCAGCCAGCTTGACGGCCGTCTCAACCCCATGGGCGGCGAGCGTGCGGCCAATGCCGACGGCAGCATCCCGGCCTGGTCCGGCGGCCTCAAGCCCGGCAGCGTCACCGCCGCCAGCAACGGCGACTATGCCGACCCGTTCGCGGCGCAAAAGCCGCTGATGGTGATCAGCGCCGCCAATGCCGGGCAATACCAGAACCTGTTGACCCCAGGTCAGCAGGCGATGCTCAAGCGTTTTCCCAGCTATCAGCTCAACGTCTATCCCAGCGAGCGCACCGCGCATATGCCGGCAGCGGTGACTGCCGCCACCCGCGCCAACGTCGCCGCTGTCAGCCTGGCCGAATCCGGTTATGGCCTGGTGGGCTACCAGGACGGTATCCCGTTCCCGCTACCGACCGAACCGCTGGAAGTGATGTGGAACCACCTGGCCCGCTATGTCGGCCACTCGGTGCAGCGCGAAATGGCCTCGGCCACCGTGGAAAGCAACGGCAGCTCGACGCTGGTCACCTATCAGCAGTCGGTGCACTGGCGCTCGGCGATCAGCGACCTGCCCGAGCAGGAAAACGCCCTGTACTACAGCGTCATCCGCGCCCTCAGCCCGTCACGGGTGGCCGGTGAAATCACCATGGTCCATGAACCGCTGAACCAGGTGCAGGAGCCGCGCAGTGCCTGGCAATACATTCCCGGTCAGCGCCGCGTGCGTCGCGCACCGACCGTGGCCTATGACACCAGTGCGCGCTACAGCTATGGCCAGCTGACCAGCGACGGTGTCGGCGGTTACAACGGCGCGCCGGATCGCTACGACTGGAAACTGCTCGGCAAGGAAGAGCGGCTGATTCCCTACAACAGCTATAAACTGGCCAGCAAATCGCTGAAGTACGCCGACATTCTCAAGGCCAACAGCATCGATCCACAGCTGGTGCGCTATGAAAAGCATCGGGTCTGGGTGGTGGAAGCGACCCTCAAGCCCGGTAACCGTCACGTCTATGGCAAGCGCCGCTTCTATATCGACGAAGACACCTGGCAGATCGCCAGTGCCGAGATGTATGACAGCCGGGGTGAGCTGTGGCGCATGTACGAGAACTACCCGATGCAGCTGGCCGACATCGAAGTGCCGTTCCCGGCCATGGACGCTACCTATGACCTGATTTCGGCGCGTTACACCACCAACTTCATGACCAACGAATACCCGCAGAAGATGGTGTTCAACGCCCTGGCCAAGAAAGAGGATTACAGCCCGGCGGCGTTGCGCCGCTACGGCAAATAACATCGCGAATCGACGCACTTTGAGGGTTCGCTTTACCCAACCGCTGCTGATGCAGCGGTTTTTTTATGCCTACGGTGGGAGCGGGCTTGCCCCGCGATTGCGGTCATTCAGCCACATCGCTTCGCGGGGCAAGCCCGCTCCCACTGGGGGCACTCAAAAACACTCATAGCCTTTACCCCACCGGGCTCTGACAGAACTCCAGAAATCGCGCCAGGCCGCGGGTCGGCTGCTTGTCCTTGTGGATCACCCGGTACAGGGTGCGCTTGAGCGGGCCGCTGGGGCAGGGCAGGGTGCACAGCTGGCCCAGGGCAAGTTCGCCGCGCACCATCACCCGTGACACACAGGCGATGCCAGCGCCGGCGATCACGCAGTGCTTGATCGCTTCGCCATTGGACACTTCCAGCAAATGCTGTGGGCTGCCCAGCCACGGGCCGATCAGGTGCTCGAGCATATTGCGCGTGCCCGAGCCCTGCTCGCGGGTAATCCAGCGGGCGCTGGCCAGCGCCTGCGCGTCGGGCTGGGACAGGCGGGTCAAGGGGTGACCGGGCGCGGCGATCAGCACCAGCTCATCTTCGCGCCAGGGGCGCACATCGATATCAGGGTGCTGGACCGGGCCTTCGACAAAACCGACATCGACCGTGAAGTTGCACAGCGACTCGACGATGCGCTCGGTGTTTTCGACCTTGAGCTCCAGGCGGCTATGCGGTTCGGCGGCGAGAAAGGCGGCCAGCAGTTCGGGCAGCAGATAGGCGCCAATGGTGGTGCTGGCACCGATGCGCAGGTGGCAGGTCAGTTGCTGCTGGAACAGCGTTTCGGCTTCCTGGGCACCTTCCAGGGTGGCCTTGGCGTGGGGGTAGAAACGTCGCCCATGCTCGTTGAGCACCAGGCGCTTGCCATGGCGATCGAACAAGCGGGTGCCGAGCTGGTGCTCCAGGTCTTGCAGCGACATGCTCGCCGCTGCCTGGCTCAGGCTCAGGTCCTTGCTGGCGCGGGTGACGCTGCCGAGGTCGGCGACGGCAACGAAGGTGGCCAGTTGTTTGAGAGTGATGCGGCATTGCATATCAGCTTTCCTGATATGACCAATAAGAATATCTAGCTTCATATAGGTTATAAGAGATTGCAAGCTAGCGTCACCACAAACGAGGTGTCGTTATGCTTGTTCTGAGTCGTACCCAGCTTCCCTACAGCCTGCTTACCGGCGTCACCGGCAGCCTGGCGTTGGCAGCGCTGGCCATGTGGCTGTCGTCTTCGCCGCTGCTGCACGGTAGCGGGATCGGCACGCTGACCCTGGCCATGCTGCTGGGATTGGCGGTCGGCAACCTGGTGCCGGGCACGGTGCACCGTGCGGCCGCGGCCGGTGTTCAGCTGTGCAAGCAGCCGGTGCTGCGCCTGGGCGTGGCGCTGTATGGCTTCCGGTTGACCGTGCAACAGGTGCAGGCCCTGGGGGTACAGGCGTTTGTCACCGATGCGCTGCTGATTCTCTCGACCATCAGTCTGGCCATCTGGCTGGGCACCCGGGTGCTGGGTATGGAGCGTGGCACCGCCGTACTGATCGGCGCCGGTCATGCGATCTGTGGCGCTGCGGCGATCCTGGCCAGTGCCGGGGTGGTCAGGGCGCGCAATGACCAGGTGGCGATTGCGATTGCTTGCGTGGTGCTGTTCGGCACCCTCGGCATGCTGCTCTATCCCTGGTTGTTCACCCTGATGCCGACCCTGTTCGGCGATAGCCATGGCTTCGGTATCTTCACCGGCGCGACCCTGCATGAAGTGGCCCAGGTGGTTGCCGCCGGCCAGGCCATGGACCCGCAGGCGGCCGAGGCAGCGGTGGTCGCGAAACTGATCCGGGTGTTGCTGCTGGCGCCTTTCCTGCTTGGCCTGGGCGTGTGGCTGAGCCGCAAGTCCGAGGGCGGGCAGCGCACTGCTGCGGTAAAAGTGCCGCTTTTTGTCCTCGGCTTTATCGCCTGCATGCTGATCAACTCGTGGCTGGCGCTGGATCAGAGCGTGCATCAGGCCCTGGTCAGCTTCGATGACCTGTTGCTGGCTGCAGCCATGGCGGCCCTGGGGTTCAGTACGCGCTTGATCGATTTGCGCAAGGCGGGGCTTAAACCATTGATTCTGGCTGCGGCGTTGACGCTGCAACTGATGATTGTGGGAGGTGCCTTGACCCTGCTGTAAATCGTGTAGCGGTCAGCAGTTGAAATCGGCCCGGCATGATCGATTTCGCCGATTACACTGTTGAAACCGCCACACATCGAGTACCTGGAATGGGCTGCGTGCTGATTGGTCATGCTGCTTGGCTGGAGGGCCGCCTGTTGGCGAGCCTGGCGTTGTCGGTTCGCGCCGTCGAGGTTTCGCAGGGCTGGGGCCGTCAGCCATGAGCAACCAGGGACGGGGCATCTCGCTGCAATGGCTGGTGGCGCTGGCGATCATGCTGGGCATGTTGCTGCTCGGCGTCGGCCTGGCCTGGCAGGGCTATCGCGGGATACAGCAGACGTTGGTGGCGGCCACTGGCGATGCCGCCCAGCAGCTTGGCAAGACGATTGACGAACGCGCCCGTCGCTTGGTCGATCCGGCGCAGAGCAGTATCCGGCTGCTGGCCTTCAACCCGACTGCCGGCAACCTGACGCAGCGCCTGGAGAGGCTCGCGCAACTGGTCGAGAGCCTGAACGCCAACAAGATGCTCAGCGCCGTTTACGTCGGTTATCCCAACGGTGAGTTCCTCCTGGTCCGCAGGCTCCGGGATCCGCAACTGCAGCAGCGCTTCGCTGCGCCGCCAGGTGCTGCGTTCCTGGTGCAGAGCATCAGCGCAGGCGCCGACGCTGCGATGCTGGGCGAATGGCGTTTCTACGACCAGGCGCTGACCCTGCTCAAAACCGAGGTCAAGCCGGAGTATCACTTCGACCCACGCCAGCGCCCCTGGTTTGTCGAAGCCTCCGGGCGCTCGGCCACCGTACTGACCCGCCCCTATGTGTTTTTCACCACCCGCGAGATCGGCCTGACCATGGCGCAGCGCAGCGTCGACGGCGCGGCGGTGATCGGCATGGATGTCTCGGTCGACGATCTGGCCAGTGAGAGCCGGGACCTGCGCATGACCGCTGGCACCGAGATCGCCGTGGTTGACGATCAAGGCAGTGTGGTGGCTTATCCGGATCTGCAGCGGGTCATCGTGCATGAGGGGCAGGCTGTGCGCCTGTCGCGTATCAGCGAGCTGGGCATTCCCAGCCTGGAGCGTATCTACACCGACCTGCCCCAGGGCACTGCGCTGCAGGCTTATCAGGTGCAGGGGCAAACCTGGTATGGCATGCGCGCGCAGCTTACGACCCTGGCCGGGCAGGATCTGCAGGTACTGATTGCCGTGCCAGCCCACGAGCTGCTGGCCGGTGCGCGCAAGGTGCTGTTCGAGCAGCTGCTGTGGACGGCGGTGCTGATGGGCGTGTTACTGCTGCTCGGTGGCCTGCTCGGTCGACGTATCGGTCGCCCGCTGCGTTTGCTGGCCGATCAGGTGCGAGCCCTGGCCGGTTTCGATTTCAGCCGCGAGGTGGGCGTCACGTCGCGGGTGTCCGAGGTGCGTGAACTGAGCCGGGTGCTGAGCCGCATGTCGGGAACCATCCGCAACTTCCAGGCGATCACCCTCACGCTCAGCCGTGAGAGCCAGCTGGAGCGGATGCTCGACGGGGTACTCAGCCATCTGGTGGACGCCGCTGGCGTCAGTGCTGGCGCGGTGTACCTGTTCGATGCCGAGCATGCGCTGCTGCGCCTGGCCGCCTCCTGCCGGGGCGAGGGTTACCCTGAGGAGCTAAGGATCGGCGAACGCGATCACGAGGATCTGCCAGCCGCCGTGACACAAGCGATGGCGCTACAGGGGCACAGCCTCGCGGTGGTGCTCAATGACCGAAGTCAGGCGCTGCTCGGCATTCTGGTCTTGCAGCTGGAGAATGAGCAGGCGCGCGATGAAGTGCACGAACCGTTCCGGCGCTTTGTCGAGGAGTTGTCCGGCGCTGCCGCCGTGGCCATCGAGACACGCCAGTTGATCGAAGCCCAGCAACGCTTGCTGGATGCCATGATCAAACTGCTGGCCGATGCCATCGACGCCAAGAGTCCCTACACCGGTGGCCACTGCGAACGCGTACCGCAACTGGCGCAGATGCTGCTGGACAAGGCCGTGCAGGCCGACAGCGGCCCCTATGCCGACTTCAACATGAGCGAAGCCGAGCGCTACGAGTTCCGGGTGGCGGCCTGGCTTCACGATTGCGGCAAGGTCACCAGCCCCGAATATGTGGTGGACAAGGCGACCAAGCTGGAGACTCTGTACAACCGCATCCATGAGGTACGCATGCGTTTCGAGGTGCTCTGGCGCGATGCCGAGCTGGCTTACTGGCAAGGCCTGGCCAGCGGTGCCGATCAGCAGGCGCTGCAACGGACGCTGGAGCGCTGCCAGGCTCAACTGCAGGAGGAATTCGCCTTCGTCGCCAAAACCAATATCGGTGGTGAGTTCATGCAGGATGACGACGTCGAGCGTTTACAGCGGATCGGCCAGCGCCGCTGGCAGCGGCACTTCGACAACCGGCTGGGCATTTCGCGTGACGAAGAAGAGCGCTTTGCCGGTGTACCGCAGGTGCAGTTGCCGGTGGATGAACCGCTACTGGCCGACCGCAGCGAGCACCGGGTGCCCTGGGGGCCGCGTAAGCCACCGGTGGCCAGGGACGATCCGCGCAACGTCTGGGGCTTCGACATGCGCCTGCCGGCCAATGCCAGCAACTACGGCGAGCTGTACAACCTGTCGATCCGCCGCGGCACGCTGAACGACGAGGAACGATTCAAGATCAACGAACATATCGTGCAGACCATCATCATGCTCTCGTCCCTGCCGTTTCCGCGCCAGCTCAGGCGCGTCCCGGCGATCGCCGGCAACCATCACGAGAAGATGGACGGCAGCGGTTATCCGCGTCGGCTGGGCAAGGATGAGCTGAGCATCGCCGAGCGGGTGATGGCGATCGCCGACATCTTCGAAGCGCTGACGGCCGCCGACCGGCCATACAAGGCGCCGAAAACCTTGTCCGAGTCGGTGAAGATCCTGGTCTTCATGGCCCGCGACAATCACATCGATGGGCAGCTGCTGCAGCTGTTCCTGAGCAGCGGCGTGTATCGCCAGTATGGTGAGCGGTTCCTGCGTGCCGAGCAGATCGATGAGGTGGATGTGGACTATTGGTTGGCGCAGATACAGGGCACGATTTTTTCGTGACCTGAAGGGTAAAGCGCAAAAGGTGTCCTAGACTTCAGGCTTAAAGGCTTTGGCCTGATAAAAAAATCACCGCTGCGATTGCTCAAAGAGTGAGTGCACATATGAATGGTAGTTCCGCAGCGGGCTCTCGATTAAGCGTACTTGACGGATGGCGCGGCATTAGCATTTTGCTGGTGCTGGCGTGTCACCTGCTGCCACTCGGGCCAAAGCCATGGCAAATGAATTCCGCCGCCGGCGTGATGGGCATGGCGATATTCTTTACCCTGTCGGGATTCCTGATCACAAGTTTTCTGCTCAACAACAGCAGCGTCGTTGATTTTTTAATTCGCAGGATCTTCCGGATTGTGCCGCTTGCCTGGTTGTACATGGCCATTGCTTTGTTTGTCATGAACAGCCCGCCGGAATTCTATATCACAAATTTCCTGTTCGTTGCCAACTGGCCGCCGATGTGGCTTGGCAGTGCAAACGGTCATCTCTGGAGTTTGTGCATGGAGGTCCAGTTTTATCTGGCCATCGCGTTGCTGGTGGTGCTGATGAGAAACAAGTGGATGATGCTGATCCCTTTTTTCTGCATCGCCGTGACGATGTACCGCGTCATCAATGAAGTCCATGTCGCCATCAATACCTATTACCGCATTGATGAAATATTGGCAGGGTGCATACTGGCACTGGTATACAACGGCAAGCTGGGCGACAGTCTGATGCACTATGCGAAACAAATGTGGATTGCGCAAATAGTTCTAGCGCTGCTGTTTGTCGTGTCCAGTCACCCCGAAGCGGGCTTCATGAACTACTTGCGTCCCTATTTTGCCGCTGCAATGGTGGGCAGCACGTTATTCAATGGGCGCACGCTGGTTGCCCAGCTTCTGAATACGCGCATTCTGTTTTATATCGCCACCATCTCGTATGCGCTCTACGTTGTTCACCCGCTGTTGGAGCAGACCTGGTTGGGGAGCGGGGATACCCTGGTCAAATATTTGAAGCGGCCTCTGTTGTTTGCCGCAGTTTTTATCACTGCGCATATCTCGACTTTCTACTATGAAAAATGGTGGATTGCGTTTGGCAAGACATTTTCCCGGAAAGTGGTTAGCCAGTCTGTTACAAGCTGAACGTCCGCAACAGGCGGTTCAGAGGACTGGCGCTGGTCTGCTTGAGTGGAGACCTCACCCTCCTTGATCGCTGCAATGGCGCAGCACGCAAAGATCACTACACTTGATCCTGCTCCATGGAACACCCCTGGGTACGGATTCACTTGTCCCTCGTGGACGTGAGCCAGTCGCCCGGACGAACGGTGGCAGCCATCGATAGCGCAGTGGAATGGGTGCTCGCCACACAACCCGCGAAATCCAAATGGATGGGAGTACTGTTATGAGTGGCTATAACGCTGTATTGGCGAGAAATACAGGTAATGCTCCAAAAGGAATAGGTCCGTACTCACAAACCGTAGCGTTCTCTCACTACAATAATCTTTCCGCTCAGTTACCTGTCGACCCGGCAACTGGTGCGTTGGTAGCGGGTGGTGTAAAAGCGCAGGCTGAACAGTGCTTCAAAAACATCAAGGCGATTGTGGAAAGCATCGACCATGTGATGGAAGATGTCGTCAGGATTACTATCTTCCTTAAAGATATCGCCGATGTTGAGGCTGTTAATAGCGTGTATGCAGGATTCTTTCCTGGCTATGTCCCCGTGCTGACGACAGTCGCAGTTGCAGCGTTGCCTATGGGGGCTTTAGTGCAAGTTGAAGCGCTGGTTTCAAACGGCGAAGGCACTATTCCACAAGCACCACAGGCAGGCGACCTGGTAAAAACTGTCAGGAATACGGAGAACGCACCCGTAAGCGCACTGTCTGCGCAGACCGTGGCTTTTTCGCATTACAATAACCTGTCGGCTCAGCTACCAATCGATCCAAAAACAGGCAAGTTGGTCGCGGGCGGTGTAAAAGAGCAAGCTGTGCAGTGTTTGAAGAATGTCAAGGCGATTTTGGAAAGTATTGATGTTCCTTTTGATGATATCGTCAAGATTACTATCTTCGTTAAAAATCTCTCGGACATTGAGCGGGTAAACGAAGTTTACACAACCTTTTTCCCGGATTCGGCCATTGCCAGGACGGTAGCCTATTTCCCCGCGCGGACTAGCGTTGCGGTCCAAGCGTTGCCCATGGACGCTTTGGTGCAAATAGAGGCGGTTGTATCACACGGAGACGGCACGCCACCGCAAGTTGTTGAAGACCGGCACGGGATTGTCATAAAGGCAAACAATACGGCGGCTGCCCCCATGCATGCGCTATCTACACAAACGGTAGCCTTCTCTCATTACAACCATGTATCTGCGCAATTACCAATCGATCCCGCCAGCGGGAAGGTGGTGGGCAAGGGGGTGAGAGAGCAGACTGAACAGTGTCTAAAAAACATCAAGGCGATTGTCGAAAGTATCGATCACGCCATGAGTGATGTCGTCAAGGTCAATGTCTTCCTTAAAAACATCGAAGATATTGCGGCAATGGATGAAGTGTACACGGCCTTTTTCCCCGGTGGCGTTCCTGCACGCAGGGTAGTGGGGGTGTCGGCGCTACCTGAAAATGCGCTAGTGCAAATCGACGTGGTTGTGGCAAACGCTGAAGGCACGCCTCCTGAAAAATAGCGGGATTCATTTCCCAGTAACGAGAAAGGGAAGCCGGGGCTAGTCCCCAGCTTCCCTTTTTCCACTTACCACGATCCCTCATGCAGCGACTGCAATTGACCCGCGCGCATTTTCCAGGCGCGGTTGATCGGGCTCTCAGGCTTCAATGCAAGGCGCTCGGCAACCAGTGCCTCGGCAAGTGCGCGGTTGCCAAGGCGGATGGCTGCCTCTATCAGCGTCCATGAGAAAACATCACGCTGCGCGTGACTACCGCCGAAGCGGTTGGCTTTGGCGCGTAATGGCATCAACGACGCTATCGCCTGGGCGTAATCCCCACGACCAAACGCCACCAATCCTTCGCAGGCCGGCACACCAATCTCTCTACTCATCATGGCATTGCTACCGATACCAGCAGCAGCCCGCCTCAGGGTATCCAGCTGTTGAATTTGTGCCCGGCTGTTCGCAGCACCCACAAATGACATCATCGCGTTCACGTCGTTAAAGGCGTAGATACCGTCTTCACAACGTGATTCCCATTTTTCCGCCAGTCCGTTCCACCGATCGCCAACGTCATGACCGAGCAGGGAGAGTCTCCAGAGCAGCGCCGATCCATCAAGCAGCTCAAGCGCTTGAGCAAATCCACCCGCTGAAATGTCTTCATCAAAGAGGCGCAGCGCGCCAGCCACGTCATTAGCCTCAAGGAGGAAAAGCGCCTGGTGCCACCACAAATGGAAGGCAAACATGCTGTTGGGAGCCCAGGCACTGGCGCTGGAGGAAAGGTATTTGGCCCCCTCTACGCTGCGGCCCTGCATTTCTATGACATGCGTGACGGCGTGCACCGCCCAGCCATCCTGTGGGTTCAAGGCAACGGCTTCGCGACCCTGTTCTTCGGCCTGGCGGTAATCCCCTGACTCTTCCAGGCCAAAGGCATACATCCCTTTGACAAAGCCAACGCCGGGAACGTCCTTATCCCAGTGCGGCATCACCCGCGCTATGCGATCACGCAGCATATGCGCGTAGCCTAGATAGAAGTCGCCCAAATGGGCGAACTGCAATGCCAGCAGATCGCGGGGGTACTCGATCGAAACACGCCCCCAGATTTCGATTGCCCGCTCCCAGTCGCCGTCGAACCAGGCGCGTACTGCATGGATATGCTGGCGCTCGCGATCATTCGCTTGCGCTGCCAGGCGCTCTGCCGCGTCCAGGCTTTTGTGCAGCTCTGAGTCAAACGCCTTGTCGGTCGCCGTGGCAATCGTGCCAGCACGAAAGGCGTAGGCCAGTGGAAAATCCGGGTGTTGTGCAATAATTTCGTCAGCTGCAGCCAAAGGATCGGCCTGGTAGGCATGCAGCAGTTCGCAAGCGCTGTCCAGCGCATCGATTGCCTCCTGCGAACCATAGGAAACAGGATTGCCACGTTTGTCGCGTTTGCTCATGCTTTCCTCCTGACCATGCCCTGAGGGCATACATGATCGAGATGTGAGGATCGCTCTTGATTGTCCCTCCTGATTTGCCTCAGAGACACTTTTCCGACGAAGCGTGAACACTAGCCATTGCTTGCCATCCGAAAGCACAAGTTGACGGTTGTCCCTTTGTTTTTGCCACTGGTCAGGCTAGCGTGACCGCCAAAGCGCTTCATTATCAATTTCACCAACATTAAGCCAATTCCAAACCCGCCATGTTTGATGGAGCAACGAGGCCGAAACAGTGCTTTCTGTTGGGCGGCGGTCATTCCCTTGCCGGTGTCACGCAGTATTATGCTCAAACGCCTGGATGAGCGCTGATCGATTGTTATGTACAAAATCCCCCCGTCTGGCATCGCATCAATAGCGTTGGATACCAGGCTGTCCAATATTTGAACAAGCAACTGGTGATGACCTGTTACCGGCAGGGTGCTGGTTGCTGAAAATTCCACATGTACATTGGCGCTGGATAATGGCAGTTCAAAATTCCGAAGGGTCTCAAGTACAGCCTCTACCGGATCGGCCTTTCCGATTTCACCCTTCAGGGAGGTGGACGCAACATGCAGTTCATTGATCCATTCCGACATGCGATCGACCTGATGGATGATGTCGCCGATGTTTTTGCAGGCAGCTTGGGTACTGACCTCCAAGGCCAGCTCGGCACTGGAGCGGACCACGGCGAGGGGGTTGCGTAAGTTGTGAGCCACTACGCTAGTCACTTCGTTAAGCAAGGTGGCCATTTCATTGTCAATGTTGTGTTGAATCCTCGACGAAAATACGCCGCCACGTTTACCTGTGAAGGAAAGGAGGCCTAGATAAATCAAGGCTGCGCCCATGGAGCAAGCGAGCCACAGCACGAGGTAACCCGATTGAGTACTGGCCAGCCAGCCGGGGGGCTCTGTATAGAACTCAACAATCGAGGGCACTTTCCCCGCTGTATTTACGAGCGGGATGTAATTCTCAATAAATATGCTGCTTGGTTGACGGGTGAATTGCTGCTCATTGTGATTTTCTTTTGCTTTGTGGTAGCTGGCAACGACGCCGTCCTTGCTGGACTCAGCGCTCTCAAGCTCCTTGTCGCCGGTGAAGCGCTGGCCGATCAATTTTGGATTGCTGGACCAGATAATGACATTGTCAGGCGCATAAACATTAATCAATAACGTACTCGGGTGATTGGCAATGTTGCTCAGGCTCTCAAAGAACATGTTTCGTGATTTTTGCCGATTAACCTGGGCTTCTTGAGGTAGGCCACTATCTTCGCGCGAGTCCAGTAGGTCGCTTGTTTGATATCCAGTCAACCCCATGTTGCTTGCATCCACGGCTCCCAAGGCCTGAATGAACTTGGCAGTGAGTGCTGTATTTTGCTGGGTGTTTGTACTGATAATGAGACTGCTGGCAATAAATCCAAAGAGGGTTGCGATTAAAATTATACTGGGGCCGATGAATGGCGAGGGTATTCGGGTCTCTTTTAGTTTCGCCAAAAGCGAGGCAATGCCTTTGATAGGTAGTACATTGAGATTCCATGGCACACGGCGCATAAAGGAATCTCTTGTTTTTTGCGCTGTACAGTCCAACCCATCTTTTGAATCTGCTGTCTCAGTGATTGCTGGCGGCTGCCCGAGAGCGCGCTTGGTATCGCGTCGGGCGCGTTCATCCAGACTGGATTTCTGCAGTGCTGAGGTTAGCGGGTTTCTCTCGTGAGTTTGCTGCATGCGCTTCACACCTCGAGATATTGAGAGAACAATCTGCAATTTCGAATGTGGAATAAGCACGCATCATGCCAAGCGCGATAGCCCATGACGTCTGAGCCGAGGCTAAGTCGCGCTTGATTGGTTACCCAGAAAATCCCCTCATTTGGGGGTGTTTGGGTTTTTCGTCACCCGATTGGGGGCTATTTGATCTGCACAATCACCGGACCTTCCGTCACGATCGGCGGGTCCGCGTGGATATGCGCTGCATTTTTTTGAATCCAGTCACGTGCGACTTTCAAGCTCGCATCGCTACCGGCCTTGTCGTTGCAAACTGTTACTGCTGTACCACCATCACCGGTATTGAGCAGTGTGTAGCTTACCAGGCCAGGCACTGTGCGCAGGGTAGCGTCGACGTCGGCACTGCGTTCTTCCAAAAGCTCGAAAAGCTGCTTTGCTCCGGTACCCAGGTAGGTTCTTATCACCGCGTACATGTTCGTCTCCTTTGGGAGCACCGCCTCCAATCCGGATCTACTGAGGCCGCTATCTCCCAGGTTTCAATTCACCCCGATTCATTAAGCTTAGCTACACGCCGACGACCAGCGAAATGCAACGACCATCGGCGGCTTCTGGTCGTCCACATAATCCCGCCAGAAGCACTCAGGTATCTAAACTTGTCTGTAAGCCCGGGGTTACCGGCTGACTGGCGAGGAGCGAAGGCGATGAGAGCATTGCGATTGGGCACGTTGGTATTTACGGCATGGGTGACCCTGCTGACGGCTTCGGGTATTGCCCATGCCGAAGGGGTTGCCTTGATCACCGGCGAGCAATGGATGCAGTCGTCGGAGGAGCTCAAGAAGGTCTATCTCATCGGCATCGCCAATGCCTACGAGGTGGAGGCGGCCTACTACAAGGCGAAGCCGCCGTCCGATGAGCACAGCCTGATTCCACGTTTCGGCAGGGGCTTGAAAGGCCAGACGCTCGATACCGTGCGCGAAGGGCTCAACCAGTGGTACGCCGCCCATCCCGACCAGGTGAAACGGCCCGTCATCGAGACCATCTGGTTCGAGATGGTTGTGCCCGGTCTGAAGCAGAACAAGTAGCGGAGGTGAACATGAACAGGTCCTTATTATTTGCCGCAGCCCTCACTGCGGTGAGTGTGATCGGCTGTACCTCGATGTCCGCTCAGCAGCAGGGGACGGTGAGCGGTGCCGCCATCGGTGCTGCGGCCGGCGCCGGCATTGCCGCGATCTCCGGCGGCAGTGGATGGACTGGCGCCGCGCTTGGCGCCGTTGCCGGCGGGGTTGCCGGCAACATCAGAGGCAGACAGCAGAAGTAGCTGCGCCAATCCGCCTCAACGCTCCATGACATAAGTACCAGGGGCGGGGCAGAGGGGCGGGTACTTGCGCGAGCCGAGCTTCTTCGGCGCTGGCAGGCTGTCACCCGAGCGCTGCCCGATCCATTCGCGCCAATGCGGCCACCAGCTGCCTTGCTGGCGCTCCCCGGCGTTCTGCAGCCAGGTGTCCGGGGTTTCGGCGGCGGCAGGCGCCGCGTAGTAGAACGACTTGGGGTTGCCCGGCGGATTCACCAGGCTCTGCAGGTGCCCGGCGTTGGACAGCACGTAGGTTGTGTCTTCGCCAAACAGCCGGGCGGTGCCGTAGCAGCCCTGCCAGGGCGTGATGTGGTCGGTGGTGCCGCCCACCACATAGGCGCCGACCTTCACCTGGGTCATGTCGATCGACTCGCCGGCGATCTCCAGGGTGCCCGGATTGCTGTAGGGGTTTTGCTGGATCAGGTCGAGGTAGTCCGCGTGCAGTTGGGCGGGTAGCCGCGTGGTGTCGTTGTTCCAGGCCAGGATGTCGAAGGCCGGCGGCTTGTTGCCCAGCAGGTAGTTGTTGACCCAGTAGTTCCAGATCAGATCGTTGGGCCGCATCCAGGCGAACATGCTGGCCATGCCCTGGCCGCTCAGCACACCTTTGCGCCGGGAGCTGGCCTTGGCCGCGCGCAGGGCGGACGGGGTGGTGAACAGTCCCAGGGTGGTGTCGCCCAGCGCCGAGGGCATGTCGAGCACGCACACCGCCCAGCTGGTGTTGGCCACCTTGTGGCCTTCGCCACGGGCCGCCAGCCAGCCCAGGTAAGCCGCCAGGGTGATGCCGCCGGAGCAGGAGCCCCACATGTTCACATCCGGGCTACCGGTGATCCTGCGTGCTACGTCTACGGCCTGATCGAGGCACAGCGCGTAATCGGACAAGCCCCAGTCGCGGTGCTCGCGGGTGGGATTGCGCCAGCTGATGACGAAGAGGTTGACGCCGCTGTCCTGAATCCACTTGATCAGGCTTTTCTCCGGCGACAGGTCGATGGCGTAGTACTTGTTGATTTGCGGTGGCGACATCACCAAAGGCCGGGCATAGACATTTTCGGTGGTAGGCGCGAACTGCAGCAGCTCGAACATCTCGTTGCGAAACACCACCTGGCCCTTGGCCGTGGCGATGTTTTCGCCAACCTTGAACGGCGTGCTGTCGACCTGTTTCGGCAGCCCGCGGTTGTTCAGCATATCGTCGCCGAACTGGCGCAGGCCCCTGGCCAGGCTCATGCCACCGGTGTCCACCAGCTTGCGCAGCGCCGCCGGGTTGGTCAGCGGCGAATTGCTCGGTGCCATTGCATCGGCCAGCAATGCTGCGACGAACCGGGCCCGGCTCTTCTCCTGCGGGGCCAGGTCGGTGGACTCGATGAAGCGGGTCAGCTCACTTTGGCCGGCCAGGTAGCTTTGCAGCAGTGCGCGCAGGAAGGCGTTGGACTGCCAGGCCGGATCGGCGAAGCGCTTGTCCTTCGGGTCTGGCGCGATGCTGGAATTGCCGCGGACGATGCTGCGCATTGCTTTCAGGTAGCCACCCAGATGAGCGCCGGCCTTGAGCGGCGAAGTGCCCACGGCCTTGAGCAGGTAACCGGCCGAGCTGGCCAGGTCTGCCGCGCGCACGCTGACCAGCGGATTGCCTGCCAGGGTCTGGTTGGCAGCCGTGCCGATCAGCTCTTGTTGCTGGGTGCTGTCCGGGAGATCGGCATTCTTGCGAGGGCGACGCTTGCGGCCGGTCGCCGGAGGGCGCCGGGTAGGGGTTGCTGTCTCGGTCGTGCGGGTGGATCTGCTCATGGCGGCTCTCGTGTTTCGGGGCGCTGTATTGTTGTGCCCCGACTCTAGAGCAGGAGCGGCAGCGGCCACCTCGCATCGCACGACAGCGAATTTTCATCTCATGACAAGGGGGTAGGGGGCCGACGAGCTGAATGGGTGTTTTGAAAGCGGTCTCTGCGGTGGGAGCGGGCTTGCCCCGCGATACGATGTAACTGACAGCCCGCAATCGCGGGGCAAGCCCGCTTGTGTCTAGCGACAGGGAATACACTCTGAGGTGAGAAGGGCCGCATCGGCGGCCCAGGCCAATCGCTGGCTATCACTCCGCCGCCGATTGGCCTGCTTGCATCGAGCGGCGTAACAACGCGGCCGTTTCCGAGCGTGCTTCGACTTCGTCCAGCAACGCTTCGACCAGCGCGAGGCTCATCTCTATCGATTGCTCAGTGGCCCAGAGTAAGCCGCGTACTTCTTCATTGACCATCTCACAGGCGTGGGCGTTGGTCTGGTAGGCGCTTTTGAGCAGGACGGAGGCATGGACCAGGGAGTCTTCGGACGAGACACCGGCACGGACAGCGAAGAGTGGATCGTGGCTGCCGTTGCAGGAGCCGAAGGTGGTGCTGGTTTGGGTGGTTAAGGGTGGATCAGGAACGGGTTTTGTCATTGTGTTGCTCCTTGATTGATGGAGCCGCCACATATCGCTACCAAACGAATGGTGACGGCTGTACGCAGGTTGGTAGACCGGGAATCAAGGAACCCAGCGCGCACGAATGCGCCCTACGCACAGCCGCCATAACACGAAACAGCGGACACAAAAAAAGCGCCAACTGCTCGGATAGGACGCTTGTGCGCCTTGATTATCAACTGGGCTACCAAACCCGGTCGCTGGATTTACAGCGACGTGCAGGAGGGTAACGGGGTTGGGGTGGGGATTCAAGAGGGGATTCTTTATGCTTTCTTTCGAAAGCTGTCCGATGGGGCCGACTATTTTCCACCTGTGGCTGCCTGTCGCGGATGTCGGCAATCGGCCAGGAGCGGACGGTGGACGTGCGACTGGCATTTTGCTAGCGTCGGTGATATCTAGCGACCAAAAGCAGTCGTTTGACAAAAATCTGCTCCCATTGTCACCACAAGTAATCGGGACACCAACCCAATTGTCTCTCCTCTCTGCACCGCGCTAGCCTCAGCGCTTGCTGAGCACCGCATAAAAAGGGATTTTACATCATGGTGCATAACCGCCTTATACCTCCACTGCCGCCCCCGTAAACACCACGCACCAGAGCGACTACACACATTCGCCCCTGAGTTTTACCCACCAGACCGGCCCAGTTTGATACGTACCAGCTGGTATCTATTTACAGATTAAAATCTAGAGAGTCACATGTTCCCTGTAAACCAAACTATAAATCAGCCATTTGTCTTCCTTGTCGACTCTCCATCTCATCAGGACTTGTATGATGGCTATAGCATTGGAATGGCGCTTCGGGATGCATTGAGAGCAGTTAGAATCCCTTGCTTTTATACGCTTACAACAAGTAAAGAGAGTTTTGAGTCTGCATTAAGGGTTCGACTGCAAGACTCTATTCGATCAATGCAGTCATCCCAAAACATAAATGCCACTCCATTTATTCATTTATGCATGCATGGAGCTACTACAGGTATCGCTCTAACAGATGGGTCCTTCCTGAGTTGGCAAGAACTGCGCAATCTATTATTGGCGCATAACCACGCCAAAGGCCATGACCCCTATGTGTGTATGGCCTCATGCAACGGATTCAATGCAACCAATATGGCAAATGCTTTTGACAGTGCATTCAACGTCCTAGTAGGAAATACTGGCGCTGTATTGCAGTCCGACGTAACAGTTGCTTACATGTCGTTCTACAATCATCTCTTTTATAAGAAGGCTAGTTTTGATCAGGCGGTTAACTCCATGCGACTTGCTTCTGGAGATCATAACTTTTTCTATACATTTGGTGAGCAGGTTAAAAATCAGCGCTTCTCTGAAATGCAGTATCAATTCGCCAGCACCCCATGGCCGAACTCGCAACCAAGATGGTAGCCATATTTCTAGGTGGTTGGACGCTACGCAATAAACCGTGCAGCGCAGGTTAGCTCTACGTTTGGCGTTAAGGAGAACCACATGCCAATGACTGATGAACAAACGACTGCAATCGGAGATTTCTTCTTAGCTGCCGATCGACTGAAGATGCTCGGAATTACTCGCTCGGACAAGTACCTTGGAGACATTGCTGAGTTCATTGCCGCATCCCAGCTTGGTATGGACATGGCCGCAAGCGGCCGGGAGCCAGGGCACGATGGTCACATTGAAGGTAGGAAAGTGCAGGTCAAATTCAATGGTGGCACAAGCATCACAATCGATTGCGGAAATCCAGATGGCTACGAAGAGTTGATCGTCATTCTCGGTCCCAAAAGCGTAATGCGGAGATCCGGCTTACCTGAGCCATACGTCATTTATCGAATCCCCAGCAACACAGTTCGAAAAAAAACGCCACACAAAGACGGAAAAATTAGGTTCGCAAAAGGCGACCTTCCTCCAGAATGTCGCGTCACATGAGGGTCATGCCCCCTTTCCCTCACTCCACCGCACTGCGTAAAAAATTACGCAAACGTATGAATTCAGATGCTAGAGACACTGGAGAATTTGATGTTTGAAAATTTCACAAGAAGAAATCAGCTTGATTATGAGCCATGCGATCTTCGCTATAAATATCTACCAAATGCATTCAGGTACGATCTCTTAAAATTAGTCATAGATGAAATTTACCAAGAGGAATCTGGTGTAATGCGAGAGTACTCGTTATACCGGAGGCTTTCATTGGCGACAAACCAAGATCACGTGCAGCTGGTTGGATATGACGACATACACGAAAACTACAGTAGCGACTTCATAATTGAACTACTCCGCAAGGCACAATGGCACGAAATGCTTAGCATCGCGGAGGAAGTTGTCGCTTCTACAAATATTTCAGCAAAAGAAGTCAACAGGCTATTCGAATACCATAACATAGGATACGAGTTGGTTCAAGACGGGATAAGCGCCCCTTGGCAGGCCACTATAAAGTACAGCGTAGTTATTGAGGATATTGGTAGATCGCTTGAGTCCGCTGCAAAATACCCTGCTATTGTTGAGTTAATTGAACGTGCAAGGCATGCGCTTGCTGACCCGAAAAATATAGATATTGCGACTTCAATATCGAACTCGGTTAAGGCTCTAGAAGGGTTTCTTCGAGAGTGGCTGCAAGACATGCACTCAGTTAAGGCAGCCACGCTTGGCGACGCCGTAAAGGAAATCAAGCGGCAGAAGCTCGCAGATGAAAATATCATCGAGTCCTTGCATCAATTTTATATCTATAGAAATAGAACCCCAAATATTGCGCATGGAAATACTACATACGCGAATGCAACAGAGAACGAAGCTTTACTGGTAAATGAAATGGCAGTTTCGTTTATAAATTATTTTTCTAGGTACAATCTCTCCTAACAAATCACTCGCTAGGTAGTCTTGGGCAGCACGTGCTTAGCATTATGCGAAACACCTGTGCCCGCCCCCTCCTTGCGTATAGGCGAAGACTGCTTTGAGTCCAGGCTGTGTGAAAAGGTTTTAGAGCAGGTTTGACAGCCAGGACTGGAACGAAAATCGCGCTCCTACGTAAATTTCCGGTCTGCTGATTAACCAAACGCTGGCAGATTTTACGTAGCGACGCAGACTTCAAAACGGTGCATGCGTTTTCACACAGACTGAGTCGACACCGGCCGGCAACAGCCGCCCAGAAGCGGTCATCGAGTGTTAACAGATTCAGGGTCGAATCATTTAATAAAACTAAAAATTTCAATTCTCTTGAATGTCTAATCCTAGACTGCTAAAGATCTCCCAGGTTGCGAGAAAATTTGTAAGCATTTCGTAGGAGTATGTAGGTAATCCGTCATGATAATATATTTCGTCCCACCCTTCATCGTATACGTAATTTACGTATTCAAGATGCATTGATCGTAGTAGGCCTGTCGTATAAGTTTGCAGGTTGTGAACTGATACAGCCTCAACGAAGCTGGTTTTTAGCCCATACCAATCGCAAGTATCCAAGTGAAAATCAATGTCATCCAGATGTGTTCGGACAGCAAGTTTAAAGGTGTCCCGAATCTCTATAATTAGCCGCCCGAGGAAGTTTCTTTCCATCGCATCAACCCAATGCCAGCCTTTCGCTTCGTCAGTCATTTGATCGTATATTGATTGCACATTGTTACGCCTATCACTTTCAGAAGCACCATAAATTACCCCCTCATGTACGGAGGTGCGAGCCGACGAGTACGGGTTAACCGCTGCGACGACAATCATATTTGGCTGACGACACAAATGTGCTATTTCTCCCCATTTTTGATTGGCATAGACTATCGAGTGAAAGCCACTTGCTTCTAGCTGATGAGATATTGTATTCGCCATAGTATTTAATGCGTCAATAGAGTACTGAGGTGGCGCGCCGGTGCTCGTCTTGACATCAGAATCAATCCAGCCGTCGATCATTGGAAATGAAAGCGTTACGCAAGCCATTGAGTGATCATTGATAAAGTTGTTCTCAAATGATTTGTAGTAAGACTCATCTGGATAAAACACCTCAAGAGTAAACTTTCCAGAATTTTCGTGCGGAATTAGGGCGAGGATATTTTTTTTATTGAAGATTAGCTCTTGGATGTATGCATCTTTGACGGTTCGCGTTTCCATCGGCGCGACAAGCACAGAGGTAATCGCTAACTCAGTCAGGCCAGGAAATATAGAGCAGAAATGGTTTGAGTAAGCCAGCAATTCAGTAAATGATTGTCTCTCTGTCTGTCCGGACTTTTTCAGCTCAATAATTGTTATTCCGGTTGCTTCCGAATTTCCGAATAAATCAATGCGTGTCGGATGTGGCGTGGTTCGTTCTAGACGAAGCTCTTTTGCTGTCAGAGTTAGTCCCTTAAGTCGCGTTAGCACTTCGTTAATTTTTCGCTCAGCTTTTCTCTGCAAAAGGAATCTGATCGGGGGGAATCCTTCACCCTCCCACTCTATCTCTTTTCGCTCACCGACTATTAACGAGGCGAAATCGTCTTTGTGGTGTTCAAACACGTGGTCGCGGAATTCATTTTCGGAAATGGAAAGCATGGAGGTATAGCTCATGGATAGTTTAGGAGTATTAGAGGTCAGGTGAATCATCCCTGAATTTGTAGAGGCCGTGAATGGCCGTAGTAGGTTCAGGCTATGGGAAACGCGAGTGGATGCCTCACCTTTAGACCGTAGATGCCATTGCCGGAGTGTCTGGGACGATTACGTAGCCTAAAAAAACCGAATTGCTTTTGGTTGAAGGGCTGCAATGGGTCGAAAGCAGCCGGCGATGGCAGCAGTGATCTTTGTGGGAGCAGGTTTACCCGCGAAGCAGGCAACGCTCCGGATGGCACAGCTGAGCCATTGCAACCGTCGGCCTCAGCCCCTGTGTTGCCTATGCGCCTGGAGCAGGCCTGGCCCACTGCGCCACAAACTCGCCAATTCTGCGCTCAATACCACTCTCCACTGTCCGCAGCCGCAGAATGGGAAGGCCACTGGCAGCCAGAATCTCATTCTTCATGGCGTCCCGAGCCGCCTGCACGGGGTGGTCGTGATACCCGCCATCGACCTCGATCACCCCAATCGGGGTCTTGCCCACTTTGAAATAGATCACGAAATCGCAACTGGCGCGCCTCATGAATGCCCGCTGGGTTTGCGTCCACTCGTGGTTACTCGTCGACGCGAGCTTATCCAGCTGGATCTGCGTGTGGTACGTCAACGCCTGGCACGCCGGCGCCGAGAGCGCTTCGCGCAGCAACTGCGCCACAATCTGCTCGGACTTGTAGCGTGATTCCTCGGGCCGCAGACGGGCTTTCAGGCGTTCCAGGGACTGGTCGTACTCGCGGTACAACAAGTCGAATGCCGACACCACTGGCGCACGCACGATCTGCTCGTCCTGCGCGTAATAGCTGATATAGCGGATCAGCGCGGCGATGTGGCCATTGTTCTCGGTGAACACCTCGTCACCGGTCACCAAGGTGAAGCGATGTTTGGCCCGCGACACTGCCACATTGATCATGCGCGGGTCATCGACGAAATCCAGGCGTCCTTGCGCCTGGTTGTAGCGCTTTTTGTCCAGCACGGTAGAAAAGACGATCTCGTCGCACTCGCGCCCCTGGAACTTGTGCACCGTGTCCTTGACGAAGTCCGCCGGCAGGTGCTTTTCGCAGAGGCTGACCTGTGCCCGGAACGGGGCGATGTAACCGCGGCCTTCACCGTCCACTGCGATGGATTGCCCCTCGTCTTCGAGCATCTTCAGCAAGGAATCCAGCTCCCGGAGGTTGGTGTTCTTGCGTGCGTGATTGCCCTTGGCGGTCACCACCAGGCGCAGGGGTTCCTCGCCGTTGTCCACGGTCATCGGCACCAGTGCGTTGTCATAGAACTGCTGGTTGCAGAACTGGATGATCCTCGGGTGGCAGCGGTAATGCTCCTTCAGCAGCGTCCTTGGCAATGCGTCCTGGAACACGGCAATGCACGAGTCCAGCAGGCTGTAGTACTCGCAGTCGTAGGCCTCGGCCGGCGCCTGCAGCCCCAGTTTCACTGGGATGTGCGGCAACTGGCGGTTGTCGCCGACGACGATCAGGTTCTTGGCGCAGCCCAGCGGCAGGATGCCTGGCACGATGTCCTGCAAGGACGCTTCGTCGATGATCACGTAGTCGAGGATCGCACCCGGCGCGATCGAGTTGACGATGGAGTGCGTGCCGCTGCCCAGGATAGGGAAACGCTGTACGAAGGCATCAAAGTCCCTGTGGTAGGTTTTGACATCGAAGCTATCTCGCGGCGGAACCTGGCTTTGCAGATGTTGCTTCAGATGGTGCATCGATGCGGTTGTCAGTTCTTTGAGCAACGCCGTGAAATCTGCGCGCGCTAGGGATTCGCGGCAGGCACGCAGCTCGGTTTCCTTATCCTGCAGCGACTTGTCGTAGTAATGCATCTGCAGGGCATGGAACGCGGCCATTCGCGCCTCGCCCTCGGCGAACGGCTTGGTGCGAAAGACTCTGAATTTGAAAAGCAGCTCTAAACGGTCCTTGAGCTTAACGTGCTGCTCGCCCAGGTGCGCCAGGTAGGCCATGAGGTCGGCAGTCTTGCGCGGGGTCAGCCCGTACTTGTCCAACGAGTCCGTGGCCTGCACACCGTTTTCTGCCTGCCACTGCTGCAGGTAGCGCCGCTCGATGACCAGCTCATCCAGTTCGATCTGCAGTTGTGCCGCCCGGTTGTGGTCTTGCAGGTGCTGCTTCAGGCAGGTCAGCAAGCCCTGAATCTCTTCCAGGGACGGTGCCGGCCCGGGCGCGCTGGAGGGCCATGCAGGCAGGTCGTCGAAGAAGGCTTCGCGGTTTTCTTTTTTTCCAAGCTTGGCGACCAGGTAGCCCAGGCCGCATTTCTCCAGCTTTTCGTAGACGTTTGCCACGGCCGCATTGTTGTTGGACAGCACCGCCACCGTCTGCCCGCGCAACAGGATATTGGCGAGGATGTTGAGGATGGTCTGGGTCTTGCCGGTTCCCGGTGGGCCTTCTATCACGCTGACTTGCGCGCTGAACGCCCGCTCGACTGCCTGGTACTGGCTTTCGTTCAGCCCGAACGGATAAATGAGCCCCTGACCGGGGGCGAGCGTGCCGTTGCGCCCGGTGCAATAGGCTTGCAAGGCAGTGCTGGCGATGGCTGGCAGTCTTCCAAGCTGAGTCACGACATTGCTGGCTATGTCACGATCAGCCTTCGACTGCGCTTGAGCGTGCCGGGCACTCGCAACCGCAGTGAAATAGCCGAAGACCGGCGTGTCCTTGATCGAGGTAGGGGCGGTAAAGGCGATGCCGTCCATCTTGTGGACATAGGGCCTGTTGCTTCCCGGATACTGCACCACGGCATATCGCTCGCCGTAGATCACCGCTTTGTCGATGGGTGTGACGATCGTGCTGCCAGGTTTGGTCAGCAGTACATTGCTCAGCTCGCGGGTAGGTGACACTCGGCAGTTACTGAGCGGGCGCGTGTATTTTTTATTTGAGGGGAAATGACAGGTCAGTTCCAGTGCTTCGTACTTTTCGCTCCAGCGAATAGCCCAGTCACTGATCTTTGCGGTCTTGTCCTCACCATCCACCTGAATCGAAGCCATATTCCCTTATTCCTGTGCGCATGACATTCGGTTACGTCTTGTACCGGATGCTTTTCCTGTCTGGAGTCATGGTGCCACTATGGTGGGCAGGTTCGATAGCCGGTTTGTGCGTTTCCGGTCGTCATGTGCCACCTCACCCAGCGAATGCAGTTTTTCGCGGTTCTCGCGAACGGCGGCAATGGGGCGATACCCGCTATCAATGAGCTGCATTTGTCGATCTGCAAAGGACGCCGAGAGCATGAGTGCGCTTGCAGTTGACCGAGTCAGCCATTGCCATACAATCGCGTCCCCCAAAAATCAGCAGGCATGGCGGGAGGGAGCTTCAATGCAACGGGTGATGATCATTGGTCAACCAGGGTCTGGGAAAAGTACCCTGGCGCGCAAGCTTGGCGAGCGCACGGGCTTGCCGGTCGTGCATATCGACACGATTCACTGGCAGCCAGGGTGGGTCGAGCGCAGCCGAGACGAGAAGACGCGTCTTTGCCATGAGGTCGAGGCCCGTGAGCGCTGGATTTTCGAAGGTGGGCACTCGACCACATGGGGCAACCGGCTGGCCCGCGCTGACATGTTGATATGGATCGACCGCTCGGCGCCGCTTCGATTCTGGCGCGTGTTCCTCAGAACGGCGCTGAACCGCGGTCGCTCTCGGCCTGACCTGCCGGACGACTGCCCGGAACTGCTAGCCAACCTGTCGGAGTTTTTCAGGTTCATGTGGCGGACGAAAACCTCGTCTCGGAAGGTGATAAAGCGATTCGTGGCCACGGCCCCGTCGGGTTGTCGCATGGTCTGCCTGCGGTCGAACCGGGATACCGAGGTTTTTCTTGAGAGTCTGGGTGCGCAGCCTGATCAGGCTGTGCAAGGTCATTAGAGGCTCGATCGCGCTCGATTGACGGCAGGCGCCTGCCGTGAAGGCGCATCAGAACGTTTTAACCTGCTCAAGGATGGCCCATGGCGCTGACCAGCAAGATCACGACCTACAACCCTGAATGGCCGCAGCGGTTCGAGGCAGACAAAGTGCTGCTCGCCTCGGCATTCGGTGATGAGCTTCTGGCCATGCACCATGTAGGCAGCACGGCTGTCCCGCAACTTGCAGCCAAGCCTGAGATCGATGTGCTGATCGAAGTTTCAGAGCATCGCAATGAGGTAGCGCGAGACGAGGTGTTGCTGAACTGGGGTATGTACGCGGCAGTGACCTGTCGCAAGGACACCATTTCTACCGCCGCAATGTTGGCGAGGTGCGCACCCACAAGATCCACATTTGCAGGTGTGGTCACGATTCAGTCATCCAGATGCTGACGTTCAGGGATCAGCTCAGGAACGACGCCTCCTTCCGGCAGCAGTATCAAGATATCAAGATTGAGCTTGAGGCCACCAATACCGGGGGATGGCTGAGTACCTGGAGAAGAAGGGGCCGTTTATCATCGCGGCGCTGTGTGAGGTCGGCATCAGGCCTTGGTGATGGTTTGATATGAGGCGATTCAGTCGCTTGTGATCGGCTGCTATCGACCCGAAGCCGCCCTTCACGAAGGACAGTAGCCGGCCATATCCGCTGATGGCGATGCTACTTCCAGCTGATGCAAAACTGGTTCGGCTACAGCGATCCAACGATGGCAGAGGCACTGTATGAGACGTACTATTCTGCGCCAGTTTGTTGGGCTGAGCCTGGAACGCATTCTCGCAATGAAGCTAATAGGCCGGCTTTAGCCGCTACCGGTGAACGATTTGAACGCATTGTTAATGTGTATTCAACGCAATGATCCATTTAAAAATCTTCTGCCTCAGGCGCGCGGAAGGCCTTACTGTAGTAGCCTGACTGGTCGAAACAGCATACCTGTTTCTTCCCGGAAGCAAGCATATCGCAGGCATTAACAATTCGTTTTGCGCGCGTCTTGAGTTGCTTGGCTGAAGTAATCCAGTGTATCCAGTCTACTCGTGCGATGGTCGTCGTATTGTTCCAGACTAAACGAGCCTCAGGCGTGGCTGCCAGTGCCTCCTGAAAATCTGGTGGGATGTCAGGCTCGGGTTCCTTCTTCACAGGGGTTAACTCTAGTGTAACGATATCCCCAACGGCCGCACCTGCGGCTTCGAGTAACTCTTTACTTACCTGCAGCCAATGGCTCAGCTGACCATCCGGTTCAAGGGTTGCCTGGAAATGGTGCCCATTGATTGTCCCTTCAACTGTGGTCCTTCCTCGCCTCGGAAGCTGTTCACTCGTGTCTCTTGGCAGTACTACGAACGCCCACGACGTATCATTTCCAGGCTTTGCCGGACGAAGAAGCTTTGCTTCGAATCGGGATTTCACATCGATTGTTGTCATTGCAACTCCTCCAGCTAACACGCCAAGCTCAGCTGCTTGCTGCCTGTCGTGAAGGGCAGCGACCTTCCATGTTGTTATCCCGACCCAGTCAACCCCTCGTTGACAGAAAGGGGATAACTTATCTCAAGCAGCGGAAACAATCTTACGGCGCCTCAAAGACTATCCGGATCCCCAAAAAACATCTGAATCCGCGACCGCAACCAGCGCTCCCCCGGATCGTTATCCTGCGACCCACGCCAAGCCATATGCAGTTCAAAACTCTGCACCTCAACCGGTGGATCGTCGGCTCGCAAACCACCAGCCGCTGTCAGCACTTCGGCCGTATAGTCAGGCACGGTGGCGAGAATGTCGGTACCCGTCAGCAAACTACCCAGCCCATTGAACTGCGGCACCGCCAGAACCACATGACGCTTTCGCCCAAGCTTTTCCAGAACTTCATCCATAAACCCACCCAGGTCACCCGCAAACGACACCAACGCATGCGGCCGGGCGCAGAAGTCGTCGAGGCTCAGGCTGCCTGGCATGCTGTCGGCGCGCAGCACTTTGGGTTTGCTGCGGCGCAGCACTTTGCGTTTGGCGTTGGCGGGCAGGTCGCTGGTCCAACTGACACCGACCGAGATTTCACCGCTGGCCAGCAAGGCCGGCATCAGCAGGTAGTTGACCCGCCGCACCACCAGGACCACGCCCGGCGCTTCGGCGCGTATGCGCTTGAGCAGTTGCGGCAGCAGGGCGAATTCGGCGTCGTCCGACAGGCCGATGCGAAACACGGTGGTGCTGGTGGCCGGGTCGAAGTCGGCGGCGCGGCTGACTGCGGTGGAGATCGAGTCCAGGGCCGGGGACAGCAGGGCGAAGATTTCCACGGCGCGCGCCGAAGGCTCCATGCTGCGCCCGGTACGCACAAACAAGGGGTCGTCAAACAGGCTGCGCAGGCGCGACAACGCGGCGCTGATCGCCGGCTGGCCGAGAAACAGTTTTTCGGCGGCGCGGGTCACGCTGCGTTCGTGCATCAACGTCTCGAAGACGATCAGCAGGTTCAGGTCGACGCGACGCAAGTCGTTACGGTTCATCGGCTCGGCTTCACTGGACGTTTGGGGCAGGGGTGAATCTTAAGGGTAAAGGCTGCTACCCTGCACCGCATAATTTGCTGGCAGCGGTACTACCAGCAATCAATGACAGGCATGTTGACTATTAATGGCCACAGATGGTCTAACGGTAAAAGCCCGGATAGAGTTCAGGGTATTAGAGTTTCACTAGGCGAGGTTTGCGATGTCCCGCATGATCCGTTTCCACAAGTTTGGCCCGGCCGAGGTGCTCAAGATCGAAGAGCAGGCCGCGCCGCAGCCGGCTGCCGGCGAGGTGCAGATCCGCGTTGAAGCGATCGGCATCAGCTGGTACGACGTGCTCTGGCGCCAGAACCTGGCGCCGTCCCAGGCACGCTTGCCAGCCGGCATGGGTCATGAAATGGCGGGCGTGGTCAGCGCGGTAGGCGAGGGTGTCGACGACCTGCAAGTCGGTGACAAGGTCGCCAGCTTTCCGGCTGCCAGCGCCAACGACTACCCGGTGTACGGCGAGGTCATCGTGTTGCCGCGCAACGCCGTGACCCGCTACCCGGAACACCTCACCCCGGTCGAGGCCAGCGTGCATTACACGCCGCTGCTGATGGCCTACTTCGCCTATGTCGACCTGGCCCGGGCCAAGGCCGGGCAGACTGCCCTGGTCACCGATGCCAGCCACTGTGCGGGGCCGGCCTTCGTGCAGATGGGCAAGGCGCTGGGCCTGAAGGTTTTCGCCGCGACCAAGGATGCCGAAGAGCGCGACTACCTGCTTTCGCTCGGCGCCGAGAAGGTTATCGTCACCGAGGAACAGGACCTGCTCATGCAGGTCAACAAGTACACCGGCAACCGTGGCGTCGATATGGTTCTCGATGGCCTGGGCGGTCCGCAGATGTCGTTGCTCGGCGATGTGCTGGCACCGCGTGGCAGCCTGGTGCTGTATGGCCTGCAGGGTGGCAACCAGACACCGTTCCCGGCGTGCGCGGCGTTTCAGAAGAACATCCAGTTCTTCGTGCATTGCATTGGTAACTTCACCGGCAAACCGGAGCTGGGTATCAGCCAGGACCAGGTGGCGTTGCAACGGGCACTGCGTGACATCAACCAGTTCACCGCCGACAAGCTGCTGACCCCGCAAATCATCAAGACTTACCCCTTCGAGCGTGTGGTCGAAGCGCATCGCTACATGGACGAATGCCCATGCGGTGGTCGCCTGGTGCTGGAAATAGCCAGCGCCTGAAGTTGCAGGTAGAAACAAGCCCGGGCTGTGCTCGGGCTTTTTTGTGCCTATTTCCTATGTGAGTTTCGGATATTTCAATCAAGTACATTGCCTGCGCAATGCAGGTAAGTTCGCTATGTTCAAATTTGTCGGAAAATCTACCGTCGCTGGCTGAAAGCAAGCAGAAAGCTGTTTGAATCTGAACGGATTTTTTACCGGGTTCTGTATCTTTTATTCATCAGCCAACACCCGATAATAACCTGTCGTTTGTGCACTCAAGGAGTGAGTTGTGATGAAGCAAGGTCCGGTTGTTCAGGCTGTCGGTGGCTTTGGTGCGGGTGAGTTCGCCTGGTTGAATTGGCAGGTCAGCAAGTTTCTGTAGGAACTTGTGGGAAGTTTCCTAGGATATTAGACGGGTCTTTATTTCTGCTGATTGAATGATTTCGCAGGAGCGATTTCTTTCAGGCGGTCGTAACTGAAATTCAGGTGGGCGTTATGGGCAGTATTCACGATCAGGCCATGCAGTATATATATCAGCAAGTATTGCAACGATTGCTTGAGCATTTGTCGCAGGCGCAAAAGGCCTCGCAGCAGCTATTGATTCAGCGGCTGATTGTGGCCGCTGGCGGGGTCGAGCGTATCAAGGGATTGCGCTTGATGTTCGTGCTCGATGCCAGCTTGTCTAGCGCCCAGGCGCTTGCCTGTTTGCGCGCGGCGCAGCTGAGCATTGCCGCACGATCCCCGGCGACTTTCCATCTGCGTATTGCCACTGCCTGGCAAGCCGGAATGAGCACAACCGCCCTGGCAAACATCGATAGCACGTTCTCCAGGTTGTTTATGCATGATGATCCGCGCATCGATTTGCTGGTGCTCGATGCCGGCGAACTGTTGCCTTACGACAGCCGTCGAGTACCGTCCAGCGACCAGCAGCAGGCAGAGCGGCAGGAATGGTTGCTGTGCGGGCATCTGTCGAGTGACGGGCCGTTGCTGGCGAACTTTGCCAGCCATGGCTATCTGCATCTGGCTGAACTAGCCCTGCAGGCAATGCGCTGCAAGGGCGGTGTGGATGCCATTATCAGTACCGAGTCGCTCGCTGATCGCAAACGCTACCTGGCCTGGAGCCGGCGCTCATTGCGCGATGCCGAGTTGCTCGGGGTGCGTCCGATCCACAGCTGTGCCATCTCGTTGCTGGAAGGGATGAGTGAACTGCGCGCCCGCTATTGGAACCTGTTGCAGGGGCGCGAGCCCGCGCCTGCGGTACCGCCTGGCCCTGATGCGGACTGTCGGCCGGCATTGCGTTTTATCGCCATCGATGACCTGGTGTCTGATCGTGATTCCCACCAGGGTGAACGGCTGAGCCGTTTTCTGGGCCATCGTTTTGACGAGCAGGCCTTTCCCTGTGAACGCTCGGGGGTTGCCAATCCCTTGCTGTTGGCCCACCTGCAAGGGCTGCAGGCGGAATTCATCGACGACACGCGCTATCGCGACGGTATCGAGCGCTACCTGCAGCAAACCCGTCAGGTGATGCAGCGCAACGCGCTAGCGCAATCTGTGCAGACCCGGGTGCTCAATCACTGGCAACCGGGGGTACTGGAACTGCGACGTAGCGAGGCGAATGATTTCGCCCTGCAAGCGTATGGCCTGCGCGAAGCGCAACTGGTTTGCCAGTTGTTCAGCCCTTTTGTCGGGCAGGGCCTGAAGCTGGAAGCATTTCTGCGCCGCTGCCACCCCGGCATGCTGGTTGCCATCCCTTATTTGCACAAGGCGTTGCGCAGGCAACCGGCGCCGGAACCGGTGGTGCAGTGGCTGGTGGATATCAGTGGCTTGCCGCTGGTCATGCTGCAACAGCTCTATGCCCGCGAGCCATTGGCCGAGCGTCCTGCCGACTGCCTGTTGAACCGTTTGCGAGTGCGGGGTGCCGATCTGCGTCATCTGCAGGCTGACCGTGCGAACGGCATACGGCACAGGGTTGATCAGGTTGGCAGCCCTTGATGAAGCGAGCGACCAAAACCAGCGTGTTTGCCTATCAGGCGGTGTATCGCTACCTGGTTGAACTGATTGCTCAGATGGCGCCGGGGAGTTACAACAAGCTGCCTTCGCTACGTGATCTGTCGCAGCGTTTGAATGTTTCGATCTCGACCATCCAGTACGCCTACTCATTGCTTGAGCACGAAGGGCGCGTACAGTCAGTGCCCAAGTCCGGCTATTTTGCCAGGGGCGGTGCGCTGGCAGTGCAGGCACTGGCTGATGAGCACTTGTTGCAGGATCTGCAGCAGCATGCCAGTAGCCCGCAGCTGCTGGAGTTCAGTGGAGTGCAATCGCTGCCTTCACTGGAGTCGAATCTAATGGCTGTCGAGCGCCAGCTGTTGCGCCAGAGTCCACGGCCTGCCGGGCTTGTACATCCGTGTGGCGAGCTCGAGCTGCGCACGGCGCTGGCGGCGCGCTATACCCATTCGGTGCAGCTGTACTGGAATGCCGAAGATGTTTATCTGGCACTGGACCTGCGTTCCCTGTTCGAGACGATGCTGGCAGCCCTGGAGCTGCAAGGCTGCACGATTGTGGTGACTGCGCCGTGTTCCTGGCGATTGCTGAGGATCTTGCGGGTCAGCGGGTTACGGGTCATCGAGCTGCCTTTGGGCAGTGACGGGGCGCTGGACCTTGAGCGGTTTGCCAGGGTGCTGCAGCGCGAGCCGGTGCGCATAGTCATGCTCGCCTCGCGCCTGAACAGCCCTCATGGCAGCCTGGTGCCGCTGGCACAGCATCAGGCAATTGCCCAGTTGCTGGCTGAGCACGGGGTGTGGCTGCTGGAAAACGACCTGGAGTCCGAGTACTGCTTTGCCGCACCGCCACAGCGCAGCCTGCGCGAAATGGTCGACCCGCAGCGATTGCTGGTGTTCTCGTCACTGGAGCGCACGGTGGGGGCTGAAGCGCCGTATGCCTACCTGTTGTCGCGCCATTGCCCGCGGCAACTGCAGCATCAATTTCTGGCCCGGGGCTTTCGCTTGCCGCCTTTGCGTCAACAGGCAGTGGCCCGGCTGTATGCCAAGGGGCGGATTGATCTTCATCTGGAGCAGGCACGGTTGCGCCTGCATGAGCGCGTCACCCACCTGTATCGGCAGATGCAGGTGCAACTGGGCGCTCATTTGCACTTTCAGATGCCGGCGGGAGGGGCAACGATCTGGGCGCAAGCGCGGACGCCGCTGGACATCCGCGCTCTGTTTCATCGCATGCTGGATCAGGGGCTGGTGATCGCGCCGGGTGAGCTGTTCAGCCTGCAGGGGGATTATTGTCAGCATATGCGTCTGGGCTGGCCGCCAACACCGCACGATGATCTGCAGGGTGGGTTGAGTGTGTTGCGTGAGGCGTTGCAGCGGCTCTAGAAGGCCAGCAGGTAACGCAAGGTCAACTGGTCACCTTCGGCACGGTTGCGTGCCCCGGATTCGCTGTAGTAGTTGACGAACACGCTGTGCCCGCCGGTGCTGTAACGCACCCCGGGCCCGAAGCCGAACACCTGCTCTTTGGAGTCCTGCTGACGATGGCCGTCGATGCGGTCGGCACTGATCTGTTTGAGGTGGTAACCGGCCAGGCCCACACGCCAATGATCGTCCAGTGCGTAGGAGGCGGCAAAGTTGCTGTGCACGGCTTCACCGGGCTGGATGTCGCTGGCTTGCAGGCGTTCGGCCGGGCTGTCGTTGCGGCTGTTCCAGGCGTAGTGCAGGCGACCGCTGAATTCCAGGCGCTCGCTGGCCAGCCAGGTGAAGGCGTAGTGCGGGCTGAAGGTCCAGACATTGCTGCCGGTATTGATCTGCGCGTTCTTGTCGTAATCACCGGTGGGCAGGGTGAAAACGAAGTTCAGGCGCTGCCAGAAGGGGCGGCCGAACAAGGTGACCGGGTCCCATTGCAGCAACAACGGGCTGACCACCAGGTCGCCCTGACGGGTGCGGGTGCCTTGCGGGCCGCCGTCGATATCCAGGTCCAGGTGCACCAGTGGCAACAGTACTTCGGCACCGTAATAGGCGCCCGCGATGCGCTGCTCGCTGATGTAGGCGAAGTGCGGCAGCACAGTGGCGCTGCGTACCCGCTGGCGCCCCGGCACCGAATGGCCGCCGGCATCGACGCTCTGGTTGCTGCGGTTGTACTGGACTGGCAGCTCGAAGAGCATGCCGGGCTGGGTAATACCATCCAGAAAACTGGTGTTGCCCAGGGGCAGGGGAGGCAGGCTGACGCTGTCGGCCTGGGCTTCCAGGCACATTAACGGCCAGAGCAGGCCAAGGGTGGGCAGGTGGGCTGCACGCATGCAAGAGTCTCTTGTCAGGTTTGATCAAAGCAGGTTGAAGGGGTAATCGAGGATCACCCGGTATTCGTCGGCGCTGGCGTTGCCGCGGGTATTGCCTGGGGCGGTGTAGCCGTCACCGGGACGATGACTGGCCCAGCGCAGGGTCAGGTTCAGGCCCTTGGCCGGGCCATCGGGCACGGCGTAGCGCAAGGCGATATCGCGCTCCCAGTGTTTGGCATGCTTGCCGTCGGGGTTGTAGATGTAGCCATAGCCGGGGCTTGCCGGATCGACACGGGTGAGGTCGGCTTCGCCGCGGGTGTAGCCGACACTGAACTGCAGGTTCGGCGTGCGCAGGGCTTGCAGGTTGGTCTGGTACTGCAGTTTCCAGGACTTTTCACCGGGGCCGTTGAAGTCGGCGTACTGCATGGCGTTGTTCAGGTAGAGGAACGTCCGGTCGTTCTGGGCGAGGAAGTCGAACGGGGTGTCGCCATCGATCTTCTGCAACCCGAAGGTCAGCGACTGCGCACCCTGCGCCAGGGTCAGGCCGGCACTGTAGGCATCGTTGTCGATCGGCCCCAGCTGGCTGCGGCCCTGGTCACGCGTCTTGTAGTAGTGCAGGTAGGGCGTCAGGCGCAGGGTGGAACTCAGCGCGAAGGTCTGGCTCAGGCCCAGGTAGTGCTGGTCCCAGATGTCTTCGAGGCGGCCGCTGTACCAAGTCAGGTTCAAAGCCTGGACAACGTTGTAAGTCGCACCAAGCCAGGTCATGTGCGAGCTTTCGCGGTCAGGTGCGACACCGGCCCGGTTGCCATTGCCGTAGGCGCTTTGCAGGTTGCTGTGGCCGCTCTGGTTGCGCAGGCGAGTCGACTCGATCCAGCCGGCATCGAACATGAGCTGATCGATGCTGAAGTTCTTGACCGTCACCCCTCGATAGCTCTGCGGGAACAGGCGACTGCTGCCACTGGCGATCAGCGGGTTTTCCAGCAACTGGTCACCGACCTTGAGCAGGCTGTCGAAAGCACGAAATTTCAACGCCGCACCGGCAGCGGAAAACTCGTCTTGCGGTCGCCCCTGGCTGTCCAGCGGCATCAGGCCGGCACCGCCACTACCGCCACCACCGTCTAGCTTCAAGGCGCTGAAACCGTGCACATCCAGGCCGATGCCGATAAGGGTGTCGGTGTAGCCGGAACGAAATGACAACAGCACTCCCTGCGCCCACTCGCGTTGATCGCGCCGTGCCGGGGTGTGGTGGTTGTCGCGGGCGAAGTAGTAATTGCGCAGCAGGCCGTTGAGGCTCGAGCCGCTGATCAATCCGGGGGCGATGGCCAGTTCCGCGTGCTGGCGCTGGGTCAGGTCGATGTTGATGTTGTCGCGTTGCCCGAGGGAGTTGTCGGCCTGGCTGGCCGTGGAGGCACACATCAGGCTCAGGGCCAGCAACGGTGATCGGCTTGGGTTTACCCGGTTCATCTGTGCGGTGCCCCCAGATGTTGTCGTTGTTCTAGTGGTGGTACGTTATTCAGTCAAAATGTGTCGCCATCGACCACCTGAATCGAATAACTTGTGACTTTAGTGGGTTTCTGGTGGTCGCGTAATCCACATGTTCGGACTTCTAAGTCCCATTTATGGAACGATCGAGAGTCCATGCATGATTGATCTGAATGAGTTGTTCGTGTACTTGAAGGTAGTCGAGCAGGGTGGCTTTGCCGCTGCCGCTCGCCAGTTGGGCATGCCCAAGTCGACCGTCAGCCGCAAGGTCGGCAGCCTGGAAGAGCGTTTGGGCTTTCGTTTGATCCAGCGTTCGACCCGCTATTTTCAGGTCACTGAAATCGGCCAGGACTACTATCGCCATTGCCAGGCGATGATGGCCGAGGTGGAGGCGGCGGAGAGTGTGGTGCAGCGCAACCGCGCCGAACCCTGCGGGACGATCCGCATCAGTTGTACCACGCTACTGCTGAATTTCGCTCTGGCGCCGATGTTGGCCAGTTTCATGAGTCAGCACCCGCGGGTCGAACTCTATGTCAAATCCTTCAACCGCAAAGTCGATGTGATCAGCGAAGGTTTCGACCTCTCCCTGAGCCTGGCCTTTCTGCCGCTGGAGAACAGCGACCTGGTGATGAAGCCACTGGCCCGCTGCCCCCAGGTGCTGGTGGGTAGCCCGCAATTGCTGGCGCGTCATGTGCTGCCGCAGTTTCCACTGCAGCTGGGCGAGTTGCCCAGTGTCGAATGGGAGCGCACCCGTGCCAGCAATACCTGGCAACTGAGCGATGGCGAGCAAGTGGTTGAAGTTCGCCATCGACCCCGGCTGATCAGCGACGACATCGCCACCTTCAAGCAGGCGCTGCTCGACGGAGTAGGGATTGGCTGTGTGCCGCACTTTCTGGTGGCCAGCGAACTGCAGCAAGGACAGCTGGTGCAGGTATTACCCGCATGGGCCCCGGCCGAAGGCGTTGTGGTGGCGATGTTTGCGTCACGGCGTGGGCTGTTGCCTTCGGTGCGGGCGTTGATTGACTACCTCGACGAGGCGTTCCGGCAGGCCTGGGGGCAACGCTAGGCGATCAGTGGTCAGCAGGCAGGTTGCCAACGGGGTTGGTCTGTATGTATAACCAGTGCCATCCATGCCTGCAAGTAGCCTTGCCGTGATTGCCCACTCTGTCGACGACCCGTTCTATTACCTGCACAACTTCGAGCAAGTGCTGCAGTGGATTGCGCTGCGCTATGCCGACCTGCTGGACGACAGCGAGCGCGCCTTCATTGCGCAGTTCCCTGAGCAACCGCGTGCTGCCCGGGCGCTGCTGGTGCGCATGGTGATGCGCAAAGGCGAGCTGTTTCGCCCGAGCAAGCTGGCGTATGAAGAAATCGGGCCGCCGCTGCCGGCCTTGCAGCCTTTGCTGGCGCGGGGCTGGGTCACTGACGCTAGCCCCTTGAGTCTTGAGCAGCTGTTCCAGGTGTTGCGCAAGGAAGAAATCGTCAGTGGTTTTGCGCCGCAACTGACGCGTCCGAGGGCGGCCAAGGCCGAGCTTCTCGCCCAGTTGCAAGCGCTCGAACTGCCGCCTCGGCCCTTGCAAGACTGGTTGCCGGGCTTCGCCGAACCGATCATTACCCTGCAACTGCAAGCGCTGTGTGATCGCTTTCGCCTGCTGTTCTTCGGCAACCTGTATCAGGACTGGTCGGAATTCGTCCTGGCGGACCTGGGTCTGCTGCGCTACGAGCAAGTGGCGTTCAGTGAAGAATCGCGGGCGCTGCGTCAACGTAGCGATGTTGATCTGGCCCTGGCGCTGCACCATTGCACCGAGTTGCTCGAGCAGGGTGCGCCGCTGTCGCAGGTGCTGGAGCAGGTCGAGTCACTGGACAGCGATAACCCCTGGCTGCGACGTCGCCGCTCGCGCCTGCTGTATCAGCTTGGCCAGCACAGCGAGCGTATGGGCGACTGGGACCTGGCGCTGCGGATCTACCCGCGCAGCCAGCACCCGCAAGCACGGATTCGACGGATTCGGGTGCTCGAACGCAGTGAACAGTGGGACCAGGCTCATGGCCTGGCTACGGAAGTTGCCTCACAACCTGCTAGCCCCATTGAAGTCCAGGCGCTGACGCGGATCCTGCCACGCCTGCAGCGCAAACTGGGTGGCCCGCCGCAGCGACGACGGGTGAAAACGCAGACTGGCCTGATCGAGCTGCAATTGCCGCTGGAGCAGGCGGCGCTGGGGGTAGAGCAGGCGGCGCAACTGTACCTGGAAGAGCAGGGCGGTCAGGTGCATTACGTGGAGAACACCCTGTTCAACAGTCTGTTTGGTCTGCTGTGTTGGGAAGCCATTTTCGCGCCGTTGCCGGGCGCGTTCTTTCACCCGTTCCAGAGCGCCCCGCAGGACCTGCACGATCCGGAGTTTCAGGTGCGGCGCAGTGCTTTGTTCGCTGACTGTCTGGAGCAACTGGAGGATGGTCGCTACCGGCAGACCATCCGCCGGCACTTCGTCAGCAAACAGGGCCTGCAGTCGCCCTTTGTCTTTTGGCAGGTGCTCGACGAAACGCTGCTTGAACAGGCTCTGGCCTGCCTGCCAGCACTGCACCTCAAACGCTGTTTCGAGCGTTTGCTCGAAGATATCCAGAACAACCGCGCCGGCATGCCCGACCTGATCCAGTTCTGGCCCGAACAGCAGCGTTACCGGATGATCGAGGTCAAGGGGCCGGGTGACCGCCTGCAGGATAACCAACTGCGCTGGATCGATTTCTGTAGCGAGCATGGCCTGCCGGTCGAGGTGTGCCATGTGCGCTGGATAACGCCGACACCATGAGTTATCGCGTGGCAGTGCGGGCATTGTGCGAGTTCAGCGCCAAGGTTGGCGACCTGGACTTGCGCTTCACTCCGTCGCCCACCGCCCAGGAGGGCATCAGCGGCCATCAACGGGTGGTGGCCAGGCGTGGGCCGGGATTCGAGGCCGAGGTCAGCCTGGAGGGGCAGTTTGGGGCTTTGCAAGTGCGCGGCAGGGCCGATGGCTATGACCCACAGCTCAATCGCCTGGAGGAGATCAAGACCTACCGCGGCGATCTGGGGCGCCAGCCGGACAATCACCGGCAGTTGCACTGGGCCCAGGCCAAAGTCTATGGCTGGCTGCTCTGTCAGCAACGTCAGCTCAGCGAAATCAATCTGGCCCTGGTGTACCTGGATGTCGACAGCGACAGCCAGACCCTGATCGAACAGCACTGCAGTGCGCTGGAGCTTGAGCAGTACTTCAATACCCAGTGCGCGATCTTCCTGCACTGGGCCGAACAGCAACTGCAGCGGATGGCCCGGCGCGACGCCGGGCTGCAGGCGCTGGGCTTTCCTTATGGGCAGATGCGCCGCGGCCAGCGCGATCTTGCCGAGACTGTGTACAAGGCCGTGAGTACCGGGCGCTGCCTGATGACCCAGGCCACCACCGGTATCGGCAAGACCCTCGGCACCCTGTTCCCGTTGCTCAAGGCTATGGTCCCGCAGCAGCTGGACAAGATCTTCTTTCTCACCGCCAAGACGCCGGGCCGTGCCCTGGCCCTGGAAGCCCTGCATCAGGTCCACGACAGCTCTCCCGAGCTTGCCTTGCGCAGCCTGGAACTGGTGGCCCGCGACAAAGCCTGCGAGTATCCCGGCACGGCGTGTCATGGCGAGGCCTGCCCCTTGGCCAAAGGCTTCTACGACCGTCTGCCCGCTGCTCGCCAGGCGGCCCAGGCGCTGACCATCCTCGACAAGGCCGCATTGCGCGAGACTGCCCTGGCTCATCAGGTCTGCCCTTATTACCTGGGGCAGGAGATGGCCCGTTGGGTCGATGTGCTGGTGGCCGACTACAACTACTATTTCGACCAGAGTGCTTTGCTCCATGGTCTTGCTCAGGTCAATCAGTGGCGTGTGGCGGTGCTGGTGGATGAGGCGCACAACCTGGTGGAGCGGGCGCGCCAGATGTACAGCGCCAGCCTCGATCAATGGCAGTTGCAGGCCTTGCGCCGGAGCAAGCCGGCTGGCATGGGCAGTGCGCTGGATCGCCTTAACCGTCAGTGGAATGCCCTGCACAAGGCGCAGGTGGCGCCTTATCAAGTGGTCGAGGCGTTACCGGAGGCGTTCCTCAAGGCGTTGCAGCAGTGTGTCGGTCTGATTCAGGAGCAACTCAACCAGCAACCCACCGGGCTTGATCCGGCACTGTTGCAGTTTTTCTTCGATGCATTGCAGTTCATCCGCGTCAGTGAGCTGTTCGACGCCCATTATCTCTTCGATATCAGCAAGCGCGAGGGACCGGGCAAACGCAGCCTGTCGACCCTGTGCCTGCGCAATGTGGTACCGGCGGCACAGATCGGCCCGCGCATGGCGAGCGCCCGCAGCGTCACGTTGTTTTCCGCGACCCTGAGCCCAAGGCACTACTACGCCGATTTGCTCGGAATGCCGGCCGACACCGCCTGGCTCGAAGTGGCTTCACCCTTTGCTGCCGAGCAATTGCGCGTGCAGGTAGTCAGCCATGTCTCGACCCGTTATCAGCATCGAGCCGCCTCGGTGGCGCCGATCGCCGAGCTGATTGCTGCGCAGTTTGCCGAAGCGCCCGGTAACTATCTGGCGTTCTTCAGCAGCTTCGAGTACCTGCAACAGGTGGCTGCAATGCTGGCAGCAAGCCATCCGCACATCGTCCAGTGGTGCCAGGCGCCGGGGATGGACGAGACGCAGCGCCAGGGATTTTTGCAACGCTTCGAGCCCCAGGGGCGTGGTGTGGGATTCGCTGTGCTGGGTGGGGCCTTTGCCGAGGGCGTCGATCTGCCTGGCACACGCTTGATCGGCGCCTTTGTCGCCACGTTGGGGCTGCCGCAGGTCAACCCGGTGAACGAGCAGATCAAGCAACGCATGGCCCAGCTGTTCGGCGCCGGATTCGACTACACCTACCTGTATCCCGGGGTGCAGAAGGTCATCCAGGCCGCCGGGCGGGTGATTCGCGGCACAGACGACAGGGGTATGGTCATGCTGATCGACGATCGCTTTGCCGAGCCGCGGGTGCAGGGCATGTTTCCGGCCTGGTGGGCGTCGCAGCAGAAATAATCACGGCAGCGGGGAGCATTGGCATCGCGTGCTTGTCAAAGTGCCAGTAAACTCCGTGTTTTCATTACCCTGAACATCCTTTCTTGAGGTTTTGCATGAAGCTCAGTCCTTTGGCAGGCAAACCGGCTCCAGCCTCCGTGCTGGTGGATATCCCGCGCCTGTTGACCGCCTACTACACCGGCCAGCCCGATGCCAGCATTGCCAGTCAGCGTGTCGCGTTCGGCACCTCCGGGCACCGCGGCAGCTCGCTGGACCTGAGCTTCAACGAGAATCATGTCCTGGCCATCAGCCAGGCGATCTGCCTGTACCGTCAGGCCAAGGGCATCGATGGTCCGCTGTTCGTAGGCGCCGATACCCATGCGCTGTCGACACCGGCTGCGGCCAGTGCCTTGCAGGTGCTGGCGGCCAATGGCGTTGAAGTCATGCTGTCCAAAGATGACGAGTACACGCCGACGCCAGCGGTGTCCCACGCGATCATCTGCTACAACCGTGGACGCAGCAGTGGCCTGGCCGATGGCATCGTCATCACGCCTTCGCATAACCCGCCGCAAAGCGGTGGCTTCAAGTACAACCCGCCCAATGGCGGCCCGGCCGACAGCGATGTGACCAAGTGGATCGAAGCCAAGGCCAACGAGCTGCTGGCCGGTGGTCTCAAAGACATAAAATGCATGGATCACGAGCAGGCGCTGCAGGCCAGCACCACTCACCGCCATGACTATGTGGCCAGCTATGTCGCAGACCTGGAAAACGTCATTGATTTTGACGTTATCCGTAACGCTAACCTGCGTCTGGGCGTTGATCCGCTGGGCGGGGCGGGCGTGCGTTACTGGTCGGCGATTGCCGAGCATTACAAGCTGAATCTGGAAGTGGTGAACACCGAGGTCGACCCGACTTTCCGCTTCATGTCGGTAGACTGGGATGGCCAGATCCGCATGGACCCGTCCTCACCCTACGCCATGCAGGGCCTGATTGGCCTGCGCGAGCGTTTCGACGTGGCCTTTGCCTGCGACCCGGACCACGACCGCCACGGCATCGTCACCAAGAACGGCTTGCTGGCCCCGAACAACTACCTGGCCGTGGCCATCGACTACCTGTTCCAGCACCGTCCGCAGTGGCGTGCGGATGCAGCCGTCGGCAAGACCGTGGTCAGCAGTGGCCTGATCGACCGCGTCACTGCACGTCTGGGCCGCCGCTTGTACGAAGTGCCGGTGGGGTTCAAGTTCTTCGCCGATGGTCTGTTCGATGGCAGCCTGGGCTTTGGTGGCGAGGAAAGCGCCGGTGCTTCGTTCCTGCGCAAGGATGGCAGCGTCTGGACGACTGACAAGGACGGCCTGATTCCGGCGCTGCTGGCGGCGGAAATCACCGCCCGTACCGGTCGTGACCCGAGCCAGGCTTATGCCGAGCTGACTGCTGAGCTGGGCGAACCCTTTGCCACTCGCGTTGAAGCCAAGGCCAATGCGCAGCAAAAGGCGCTGCTGAGCAAGCTTGCACCGGAGCAGGTCAAGTCGACCGAGCTTGCTGGTGAGCCGATCGAACAGATCCTCAGCCATGCCCCGGGTAACAGCCAGGCCATTGGCGGTCTGAAGGTGATGACTGCCAACGGCTGGTTCGCCGCACGGCCATCGGGCACCGAGGACATCTACAAGATCTACGCGGAAAGCTTCATTAGCGAAGAGCACCTGCAACGCCTGGTGGCTGAAGCCCAGGCGCTAGTGGATGCTGCTATCGCTTGATGGTCTGAAATGCATCGCGGGGCAAGCCCGCTCCCACAGGGTGAATCAACACCCTGTGGGAGCGGGCTTGCCCCGCGATAAGGCTTAAAGCTATGCCACATCCACCAGCACGATCTCGCTGTCTTCCAGCGCTGTCACCCTGAGCACCTGCTCATCCTCAATGGCAACACCATCGCGCGCTTCGGCCCGCACGCCGTTCACCTCGATCAGCCCCTTGGCCGGCACCAGATAGCCGCGCCGTCCGGCTTCAAAGCGATATTCAGCACTTTCCCCTGCGTGCAGGGTTGCCGCCACCAGGCGTGCATCGGCGCGAATGCGCAGACTGTCCTCATCGCCTTCACGACCGCTGGCCAGGGTCACGAAGCCTTCGCCACGCTCGCCTTTCGGGAAGGGCCGGGTGCCCCACGAAGGCGCCTGTCCGACGCGCTCCGGCACGATCCAGATCTGGAAGATCCGCGTATCGACTTTTTCCAGGTTGTACTCACTGTGGGTGATGCCGGTACCGGCACTCATCACCTGCACATCACCGGCCTCGGTGCGGCCCTTGTTGCCCAGGTTGTCCTGGTGGCTGATGGCGCCTTCTCGCACATAAGTGATGATTTCCATGTCGCGGTGCGGGTGCGGCGGGAAGCCGCTGCCTGCCGCAATCAGGTCGTCGTTCCAGACCCGCAGGTTGCCCCAGTGCATCCGTTGCGGGTCGTAGTACTCGGCAAAGGAAAAATGATGGTGGGCGTCGAGCCAGCCATGGTTGGCATGGCCAAGGCTCTTGAAAGGGCGCAGTTGCAGCATGATGGGCTCTCCTGGTGAGTCGGTTGATGGGAGAATCATCGCTGAATCTATGATCGAAAATAAGCGTAAATTTCGACTTATTTCAATCGATTTGTTAGATATATACAGTTGCGGTGCTTTATACGCTTCATCGTCTAATTCACTGATCTGCAAGCAATCAGCTGGTGATTTCTGCCGGATGGAGCGAACATGAGCGCAGGTTTTTTCTTGTTGGAGTCAGTGTGTCTGAAGAGCGTCCCAAGCTACCCCTGGAGTTGACTCCACCTGCGCAATTGCCCTGGATCCGGCGCCTGGCGGCGCGCCTGCTGGGCCGGGGCTTGAGCCGTTTGCAGGCCCAGCACCGCGATTCCTGGTTCCAGGGCCACGCCACTGGCCAGCGCACCGGGCACGCCGACGGTTTGCGCGAAGGCTACGAAGAAGGGCGGGTAGACGGCTATGAAGCCGGGCGCCAGGTGCTGGTGATCCGTGATACGCGTCCCGACGGCCATGGCGTGCCGGGGCAGGATGACCACCTGTTCGACGACTGGCGCCTGCCGTTGACGGCCGAGTTGAAGAAGCGCTTCAAGGCTGACGTCGCCCTGCGCCTGCCAGCGTATGCCCAGCCAAGCGCGGCGCAATGGAAGATGATCTTCAGCGATACACCTTCTACCTGCGTGATTGCAGGTGCCGGGGCTGGCAAGTCGACGTCGCTGGTACTGCGCATCCTGTTGTTGCGTCATTACCTGGGCTACGAGCTGGACGCCATGACTGTGGTGACTTTCACCCGTGAGTCGCGCAAGGATTTCATTGCCCGTCTGGTGCAGGTCTTCGGCCTCTGGCAGCTTGAGCTGAGTCCCGCCCAGGCTCGTGAACTGGTGCGTACCTTCCACTCGCGCATCCTGCCGCTGGTGCGTAGCCTGCCGGGCTTCAACCAGGTGCGTGCGTTCGAGACCCTGGGCAGCGAGATGCCGGGGGGCAGCGAAGCCAATGCCGAGAGCAATCCGTTCGACCTGCGCATCAACGACGCCCAGCGCCAGCAACTCAACCTGTGCTACCGCGACCTGCTCAACAGCAGCCCGCGGTTTGCCGAGCTGATTGCCAGCCTGCGCCGCGAAGCCCTGCAACTCAAGGCCCTGGACCGCGATCACCCGGATGTGCAAAAGCGCGTGGCCGTCACCCAGCTGTCCGCCAGCCGTGACGAAGAGCTGTGCGACACCCTCGAAGACCTCTGGTTTTCTGCCGGCGCCTGGCCGATCAAGGGTATTGAGCCGAGCCGCGAGACAGTCGAGATCAACGGCAGCCGGTTCCACTTCCATGGCCATATCGCCGAGCTGGACGCCTGGGTCGTGCTCGGTTTCGATCCGGGTGAAAACCAGCAGTACAAGCGTCCCGGGGCCAAGCTTCCGGTCTGGGCGGAGTGGGTGATCAAACGCACCCTGTTTCAAGCTTTCTGCGATAAGCCTGTGATTTGGTTGGAAAACTATGCTGCAGCCAAGCGCCTGACATCCTCCCTGGCGGGTGATGCAGTGGCCGGGCCGGGCTTCGATTACAAGGTCAAGGGTGAGCTGTCGGCGGTGCCGCTGCTCGATGCCTTTGTCGGTGCCGCAGGCTTTATCGAGAACCTTGGCCTTGAAGTAAACCAGGCGGTGGGCGCCATGAGCTTTCCCGCAGGCGACAGCGATGCGCAGTTCTTCGAAGCCCTGGGCCTGTACTGGAAGGCCCTGGAGGCGCACCTGCTCGCCCAGTCGCCACCGATCATGAGCTACAACCGCATGTTTGCCCTGTTCGGCGAGAACAACCCGGAGAACCTGCGCTTGCTGCCTGACCCGCTGTTGCGGCCACTGGCGCACCTGATGATTGACGAGTTCCAGGACGTCTCGCCGCAGATCGTCTCGTGGTTGCGGGCCTGCCTGCGCGAGATCCGCAGGCGCGGCCCAAGCCTCAACGTCGGGCGGGTAGCCCAGCATTCCTCGCTGCTGTGTGTGGGGGATGACTGGCAGTCGATCTACGGCTGGCGTGGCAGTTCGCCGAAATTCTTCATGGAGTTCAGCAAGGAGTTTGTGTCCCCAGGCAATACCCGGGTGATGCTTGCCGACAACTACCGCAGCCATCAGCACATCATCGACGCGGCCGAGCATATCGTGAAGTCGGCACCGGCGATTACCGGCAAGAAGGCCAGAGCCTGTGGCCCGGCGGCAGAGGATCCGCTGCCAGTCAAAGTGCTTGAGCGTGACGAAGCGGCCTTGGTACAAACGTTGATGGAGCATTACCGACGCGGCGAATCGGTGATGATGTTGTTTCGAAAAAGCAGCGATAAGCTATTGATATCTGAGCATATCAAACCTTTGGTAAATCACGAGGCCGGGCTGCCAGCCAGCCAGCGCCGGTTCCGCCAACTGACCTATCACAGTGCCAAGGGACTGCAGGCAGACGCGGTGTTCATGCTCGGTGATTGCCAGCACCTGACCAGTTCGCCGTACAAGAACCAGGTGTACCGTCAGGCCGGGTTGGGGCGTGCGGGGGATCCGCTGGCATTCGACAACGCCCAGAAGGATGAAGTATTGCGTCTGGCTTATGTGGCCATCACGCGTGCGGCCAGGCATTGCTATTGGTATGTAGAGAAGCCGAACGCAGAGGCAGCCAATCTGCCCAGAGCGTCCAGTCAGGTAGATGGACGCAAGGCGTTTTTCGAAGATGGACGCGAAGCTGCTGGTTGACCTGTAGGAGCGGATTTATCCGCGATGGGGCGCGCAGCGGCCCCAAAGACTGGGCCTGCTGTGCAGGCCATCGCGGATAAATCCGCTCCTACAGGTTTGCGGTGTTCCGGGCTGATCAGGCCTTCAGCGCCGCATCCGGCTTGACCGCCGGCACCGGTTTGCCGGTTGCCTGCTCGACCCGCTGTGCGGCGGCCGGGTCATCGGCAAACGGCATCAGGCTGACCTGGTCGTCTACCTCGCGGCTATGGCCGCGCAGGCAGACGCTGGTGACCAGGTAGAAGAACACGACCCCGTTCAGGCAATACAGCGCATACAGCCACTCGTTCATGGGGGTTCTCCTCAGGCCATCTGGGCGTTGGACAACGCCAGCTTTTCATCTGCCACACGCACCGTGCGCCAGGTGTTGTAAGCCATCAGCAGCATGCCCGTGAGGAACAGCACCCCCCCGATGAAGCGCACCAGGAAGCCCGGATGGCTGGCCACCAGCGCTTCGACAAAGGAGTAGGTGAGGGTGCCGTCTTCGTTGGTGGCGCGCCACATCAGGCCCTGGGCGATGCCGTTGACCCACATCGAAGCGATGTACAGCACAGTGCCGATGGTCGCCAGCCAGAAGTGCGCGTTGATCAGGCCGATGCTGTGCATCTGCTCGCGGCCGAAGACTTTCGGGATCATGTGATAGAGCGATCCGAAGGTGATCATCGCTACCCAGCCCAGGGCGCCGGCATGGACGTGGCCGATGGTCCAGTCGGTGTAGTGCGACAAGGCGTTGACGGTCTTGATCGCCATCATCGGGCCTTCGAAGGTCGACATGCCGTAGAACGCCAGTGACAGCACCAGGAAGCGCAGGATCGGATCGCTGCGCAGCTTATGCCAGGCGCCCGAGAGGGTCATCATGCCGTTGATCATGCCGCCCCAGCTCGGCGCCAGGAGGATCAGCGACATGGCCATGCCCAGCGATTGCGCCCAGTCGGGCAGGGCGGTGTAGTGCAGGTGGTGGGGACCTGCCCAGATGTACAGGGTGATCAGCGCCCAGAAGTGCACGATCGACAGGCGATAGGAGTACACCGGCCGGCCAACCTGCTTGGGCACGAAGTAATACATCATGCCGAGGAAGCCCGTGGTCAGGAAGAAGCCCACGGCGTTATGCCCGTACCACCACTGGACCATCGCGTCGGTGGCGCCGGAATAGACCGGGTAGGACTTGAACCAGCTGACCGGAATCGACAGGTGATTGACCACGTGCAGCATGGCGATCACCACGATGAAGGCACCGAAGAACCAGTTGCCGACATAGATGTGCTTGGCCTTGCGGCGCAACAGGGTGGCAAAGAACACGATGCCATAAGCGACCCAGACGATTGCCATCCACACTGCACCGGTGAACTCGATCTCGGCGTATTCCTTGGTGGTGGTCAGGCCCAGCGGCAGACTGATCAGCATGATGACGATGGTCGCCTGCCAGCCCCAGAAGGTGAAGGCTGCCAGCTTGTCGCTGTACAGGCGCACCTGGCAGGTGCGCTGGACCGCGTAGTAACTGGCGGCAAATTGTGCGCTGCCGGCAAAACCGAAGATCACCAGGCTGGTGTGCAGGGGGCGCAAGCGACCGAAGCTGGTCCAGGGCAGTTCAAGATTGAGTTCCGGCCAGACCAGCTGCGAGGCGATCCATACGCCCATCGCCATGCCGACGATGCCCCAGAACACCGTCATGATGACGAATTGCCGGACCACCTTGTAGTTATAGGCCTGGGCCTGTTGATGTGTGCTCATGGCTAGTTTCCACAGTTCCTGTAAGGCTCGTCCTGCCGAAAAGGGCAGGACACCGGCGCAGACTGTAGGAACCTGCCGATATTCAAAACAGACTCAGAAACTGGGCATAACACCGGATCAGATAAAAGCCCCGTATTTGCTGGGGGTAATGCCCTCTGATATGGACAAGGTGCGACGATTTATCCCTGTTCTGCCTGAAAACTCCTAGAGCACTGTGGCTTTCTGCCACGCCTCTGTGCCAGTGGAATTACCTTGACATCACCTTCAGGGCGCCCTCAAAATTTCTATAAACTTTGCGCGCAAAGTTTTAAGCTTTACCGCAAGATCGTGTCAGTGATGCGCAATCAACAATGAAGCCAATCCGCCATCGAGCGTGTGCGCCGGTGCTTACACGCACGGACCAGCACCGCCGCCAGAGCGGGACACTATAAGAACGATGGGAGCAACAGATGAAGCTTTCCAAGGAACTCGTCATCCAGGCAAAAGCGACGTTCGGGACACCGACCTACCTCTACGATGAAGCGGTGCTGCGCAGCAGTTTCAACGAGTTGCGTGACGCATTGCCGGACTGCGTGGATATCTTCTATGCGTTGAAGGTCAATCCCAACCTGTCCCTGGTAAAACTGATCCGGTCATACGGTGGTAACACTGAGGTCTGCTCGCTGGGCGAACTGGAAATTGCCCTGAAGGCAGGGGTGGCGCCGCAGGACATTATTCTGCTAGGCCCCTACAAGAAGCCTGAAGAGCATCGCCGAGCCCTCGAAGTCGGGGTGTTCGCCATCGTTGTCGAATCGGAAAGCGAGTTGCGCAAGTTGTCTGCCCTGGCTGGGGAGCTGGGCTGTGACGCACCGGTTGCGGTTCGCATCAATCCGAATTTCTCGGCTGCCGGCTCACCCTGGAAGATGGGCGGGCGGCCTACTCACTTCGGTATCCAGGAAGACACCGCAGTGGCCAACTTCGCCGAGTATCTGGCGCTGCCCAACATCAAGATCAAGGGTATTCACGTCTATAACGGCACCAAGATCCTTGATGCGCAGTCGGTCTACGATAACGCCGCGTACATTCTCGGCTTGTTCCGCACCTTGTCTGAACGCCACAAACTGGACATGCGCATGGTCGATGTGGGTGGCGGCCTGGGCATCAAGTACTACGAAAACGAAACAGAGCTCGATACTGCCCAGCTCAAACAGTTGCTTGCGCCGCTGTTCAATGACTTCCACCAGGAGTTCCCGCGTACGCGCATCATCCTTGAGTCGGGGCGCTTCATTGCCGGCAAGTGCGGTGCCTTGTTGGTCACGGTCGACAATATCAAGGAAAACCACGGCAAGACCTTTGCCGTCACCGATGGTGGCACCAACTGCCATGGTGCGGCAGCGGGCAGTGGTCAGGTGCTCAAACGCAACTTCCGCATCATCAAGGCCACCGGCAATAACGGTGCGCCGCTGCGCGAATACCATATCTCCGGACCGCTCTGTAGTCCCGATGACCTGCTCGGGCGCGATGTGCGCCTGGAAACCCTGCACGAAGGCGATGTTCTGGCCGTGACTGCCTCGGGCGCCTACGGTCCTTCGGCTTCGCCGACCCTGTTCCACAGTCATGGTCATCCGGCCGAGGTTGTGGTCAGCAACAATCAGCTGTTTCTCGCCAGGGCGCGGCAGACGGCCTTGGATATTCGCGACAGTCATGCCGATGTGCCGCTTGAAGCGATGCTCAGTACAGCCGCCGCAGTCGAACCAGCTCCTGAAATCCAGCTTGCTACCCAGCGCCAGCTCAGCGACATCCTGCGGGTGGTACTGAAGTTGCCGGAAGGCACGATCATCACGGCCGACTCTCACTTGCGCGATGACCTGGGGCTGGATTCGTTGACCTCCATGGAGCTGCTGATCAGCCTTGAGGACGATATCGAAGGCTTTTTCGTCAACCCGGACACCATTGTTCCGGGGCATTTCAATACCGTGGCGACCCTGGCCGGTTACATCGATGCTCATCGACAGACCCGCTCGGTGGGGCGCCCGCTGGGCGTTGTCGAGGTGCAGCATGAGCGTGCGTGAAGTCCTTTTGCAGGATGTGCTGGAAACCCGCAACGGTTTGCATCCGGACAAAGCTGCGATCATCTATGCCGATGAAACCTACACCTATGCGCAGCTGGACGAAGCCAGCGCGCGCCTGGCAGCAGGCTTGCAGGTCAATGGCCTGCAGCGCCAGGAGCGGGTGGTGGTTTGTCTGGGCAACCGCGTCGAAACAGTATGCGCTTTCTGGGGGATCCTCAAAGCCGGTGGCGTAGTGGTCAATGTCGGTCTGGATACCTCAGCCGACTGCCTCGACTACATCGTTCGCGATGCCGAGGCCTCGGTGTTGATCACCACCACCGAGAAAATCGCCAGCCTGCCGGCGAGCATCGCCGACCTCGCGCATCTCAAGCTGATCGTGCTGCTCGATGGCGAAGCCGGTTCGACCGTGGCCCAGACCTTTGAAAGCCTGCTCGGGCAGGGCGGCGGCGAGCCGTTGCCGTGTGGCAACCTCGACCTCGACCTGGCGGCGATCATCTATACCTCAGGCTCCACCGGCGCGCCCAAAGGCGTGATGCTGACCCACCGCAACATGCTCGCGGCGCTGACCTCACTGCACACTTACCTGGGGTACAACGACACCGACAAGGTGCTTTGCTCGCTGCCGCTGTCGTTCGACTACGGCCTGTACCAGATGATCATGGCCATCAGTGCCGGATCTACCCTGGTGCTGGAAAAGGAATTCACCTGGCCGATTTTCCTGATCAGGAAGATCCGCCAATACCAGGTGACGGTGATCCCGTTCGTGCCGACCATGCTGACGCTGTTGCATGAGTACGCGCGCAAGCGCGAGGCGGTGTTTGCCGACGTGCGCATGGTCACCAACACTGGCGCCGCGCTCAAGGCACCGCATATCGCCCAGATGAAGGCGCTGTTTCCCCAGGCGCTGATTTTCTCGATGTATGGCCTGACCGAGTGCAAGCGCTGCACCTACCTGCCACCTGAAGACATCGACAGCAAACCGGGCAGTGTCGGCATTGCCATTCCCAACACCGAGTTGTGGCTGGTGGATGAGCAGGACCAGCGTATCGATCAGCCTCATCAGGTCGGACAGCTGGTGATTCGTGGCGCCACGGTCATGGCCGGCTATTGGCGCAACCCGGTAGCCACCGCACTCAAGCTCAAGCCTGGGCGCTATCCGGGGGAAAGCGTGCTGTATACCGGCGACTACTGCAGCCTCGACGAGGACGGCTATTTGTATTTTCGCGGCCGCATGGACCATATGATCAAGTCTCGGGGCATGAAGGTCAGCCCCAGTGAAGTGGAGGGCTTTCTCTACGCCATCGACGGTGTGGAAGCCGCTGCCGTGGTCGGTGTCGAACACGCCTCGGTCGGCGAGGGGCTGTGTGCGTTCATTACCTTGGGGCAAGGTGTCAACCTCAGCGCCGAGCAGCTGCTTGAACGTTGCCGTCATGGCCTGGAGGCGTACAAGGTGCCGTTATCGATCAGCATCGAGAGCAGCCTGCCACGCACCGCCAACGGCAAGATCGACCTGCTGCAGTTACAGCGCTCGGCAGGTACCACACAGCCGCTGGTGGCCGGATGACAACCGGTACACGGCGGCCCCGCAGGGAGAGCCACCCATGAGTCCGGGCCACAGCGGGCGCGACCAATCGCTGGACGTCAATGGCAACCACTTTGCCTTGCGTACCTGGGGTAATGAACGCGGGCATCCGGTGCTGGCCTTGCACGGCTGGCTGGACAATGCCGCCTCCTTCGAGCGCATCGCGCCGTTGTTGCGCGATTGCTTTGTGGTTGCCCCGGATCTGGCCGGGCACGGACGCTCACAACATCGCCGGGCCGACAGCGGTTACTACCTATGGGAACACGCCGACGATATGAACGCCCTGGTCGAGTGCCTGGGCTGGAAGCGTTTTTCCGTACTCGGCCATTCCATGGGCACTGGCGTGGCGTCGATTCTTGCGGCGATGAGCCGGGGTATCGACAGCATGGTGTTTATCGATGGCATGGGCGCACCGTTTACCGTGGACGACGGCAACACCGTCGAGCACATGCGCAAGGCGCAACGCTTGCTGCGATTGGCGCTGCGCACCCGCCTGCACGGCTTCAGCGGGCCTGAAGAGGCTCAGTTCAGCAACCTGGAGGCCGCCATCAACGAGCGGCGTAACAGCATCGACGGCAGCCTCTGTGCCGAAGGAGCACGCTTGCTGGCCCTGCGTGACCTGCTCAATCTGGGGCATGGCTTTCGCTGGCGCCATGACCCGCGCCTGGTGCTCCCCGAACCGCTGCAACTGACCGAACGTCAGGCTTGTGAATTCCTGCAGCAGATCAGTTGCCCTTTGCATGTGCTGCTCGGACACCAAGGGCTGTTCACGGGTAATGCCTTCGACAAACGAAAAAACGCCTTGCCTGCGGATACCCGTGTGCACTGGCACGACGGCGGTCATCATTTTCACCTGGATGCCCCCACGCCTGCGCTGATCGAACAGCTCAATGCAGCGCTGGGGCTGGGTGATTCGGGACCGCGGCAACGCTTAGTCAATGAGTAATGGAGTACGTGTGTGAAAGATTTCTGGATTGCTCCATCGATTCTGGCGGCCGATTTCGCCCGGCTGGGAGAGGAGGCCGAGCAGGTGCTGGCGGCCGGTGCCGATGTCATCCATATCGATGTCATGGATAACCATTATGTGCCCAACCTGACCATGGGCCCGCAGTTCTGCAAGGCCTTGCGCAGCCACGGTATTACCGCGCCGATTGATGTGCACTTGATGGTGACGCCGGTGGACGGCATGATCCAGGCCTTCGCCGATGCAGGCGCCGATTACATTTCGATTCATCCCGAGGCAACCCTGCACCTGGACCGTTCCGTGCAACTGATCAAGGACCTGGGTTGCAAGGCGGGGCTGGTGTTCAACCCGGCCAGTACCCTGGACGCTGCCCAGTACGTGCTTGACCGGCTTGACCTGATCCTGCTGATGTCGGTCAACCCGGGCTTTGGCGGCCAGCGTTTCATCCCGCAGGTGTTGCCCAAGATTGCCGCAGCGCGCAAGCTGATTGATGACAGTGGCCGCAACATCCGCCTGGAAGTGGACGGCGGCGTCAATCTGCAGACCATCGGTCAGGTTGCCGCGGCAGGCGCGGACATGTTCGTCGCCGGCACGGCAATCTTCGCCCAGCACAACTACCGCGAAACGATCTCGGCCTTGCGTCGCCAGATTGCTGACGCTGTGACCAACCGCACCTGATAATAAGCGGACTTACCCACGATTCTCGCGAATCCAGCATGAGTTACCTGTCCTTGCATAACAATACCGAAATCACCTTGCAGGCGTTCAGTCGGGTCAAGGGAGGTGGGCATGCTTGACCCGACCTTCGACTTCGACAAGATGCTGTGCTTCTCGCTGTACTCGACCGCCAACGCCATGGTTCGCGATTATGCCGAGCCATTGAAAAAGCGTGGCATTACCTATCCGCAATTGCTGGTGATGGCCGGATTGTGGGGCAAGGACGATGTGTCGATCAGCGCCTTGAGTGAATTGACCCTGTTCGACCTGGGTACCTTGACGCCTATTGTCAAACGCCTGGCCGATAACGGCTTTATCACCGTGTACCTCGACCCGAACGATCGCCGTCGGCGCAACCTGCTGCTGACGGACAAGGGCCGTGAACTCAAGGCCGAAGCGGCCCAGGTGTTCAATAGCATGGCCTGCAAGATCGACCTTGGGGAGAGCGAGGTGCAGCAGGTGCTGAGTGTGTGCCAGCGGATTCGTTCGCGGTTGCGCTGACACAGGCCTGGATCAGCCCTGGAGAAACTCCGGCGTATTGAAATTGCTCAAGCGCCGATCATCCTCCGGGTATTCCAGCGCCCGCACCGGATGCTTGAGCAGCGCCCGCTGAATCCCTCGATCACCCTGTTGCCAGGCCTGTTCAAGGTCATCGCGCAAGGCGCAGGGAATCAGGCTGAACATTGGCTGCCAGTAACCGCCCTGGCGAATCATTGCCGGTTGCCCCTGGTCATTGGCCTGGCTGAGCAGATCAACAATCAGTGCGCTGTCGATCAATGGGGCATCACAGGCCAGTACCAGCATCCAGGCATGGCGTGCCACTGCAAGCCCCGCCAGCACGCCGGCCAGCGGCCCGGGGAAGTCGGCCTGGGCGTCACTGACCAGGTGATCGGCAAAGGGCCGGTACTGGTCCTGGTTGCGGTTGCAGGAAATGATCAGGTCATCGGTCAGTGGCCGCACGACCGCCTGGATATGGGCAATCAGTGGCTTGCCCTGCCAGGGCAGCAGGCCCTTGTCCTGGCCGCCCATGCGCTGGCCGCGACCGCCGGCCAGCAGAAGAATGGAGCAGGGTGGAGTGGCGGCGGGCATGGGTAGGGTTCCTGGCAGTGTCAGCCGCTTACCTTCCCATGCACGCCGTCAACTGTCCAGATCAGTGCTCTTCGAGCGCGGCCTGTGGCTGTTGTGCCCGGGTCCGGCGCTTGCCGGTCAGGCGCATGACCACGACGAAGAACACCGGCACGAACACCACCGCCAGGGTGGCACTGAGCATGCCGCCGATCACTCCGGTGCCGATCGCCTGCTGGCTGGCCGAGCTGGCGCCGCTGGCAATTGCCAGCGGTACCACGCCGAGGATGAACGCCAGCGAGGTCATGACAATCGGCCGCAGGCGCAGGCGCGCGGCCTGTACCGTCGCTTCCACCAGATCATGGCCGTCATCGACCAGGCTCTTGGCGAACTCGATGATCAGGATGGCGTTCTTCGCCGACAGGCCGATCAGGGTGATCAAGCCGACTTTGAAGAACACGTCGTTAGGCATGCCGCGCAAGCTCACGGCGATCACCGCACCGAGCACACCCAATGGCACCACCAGCAGTACCGAGGTCGGAATCGACCAGCTTTCATACAACGCCGCCAGGCACAGGAACACCACCAGCAGCGACAGCGCCATGAGCATCGGCGCCTGGGCGCCAGACAAGCGCTCCTGCAGCGACAGCCCGGTCCACTCCAGGCCCATTCCCAGCGGCAGCTGATCGACCAGGCGCTGGATCTCGTCCATCGCCTGGCCCGAGCTATAGCCCGGTGCCGGTTCGCCCGACACCGCGATCGCCGGGTAACCGTTGTAGCGCGTCAGTTGTACCGGGCCGGTGATCCACTTGGCCTGGACAAAGGCGGACAGCGGGACCATCTTGCCGCTGTTGTTGCGCACATGAATCTTCAGCAGGTCTTCGACCTGGGCGCGCTGGTCGCCTTCGGCTTGCACCACCACGCGCTGCATGCGCCCCTGGTTGGGGAAGTCATTGACGTAGTTGGAGCCTACCGCGGTATTGAGCACATTGCCGATATCGGCAAAGGACACGCCCAGGGCGTTGGCCTGCTTGCGGTCGACTTCGAGCTGTACCTGCGGGCTTTCGGCCAGGGCGCTTTCACGCACGTTGACCAGCACCGGGCTCTTTTCGGCATTGGCCAGCAGTTGGTCGCGCGCGGCCATCAACGCCGCATGGCCGAGGCCGCCACGGTCCTGCAGACGGAACTCGAAACCGCTGGAGGTGCCCAGGCCGTCCACCGGTGGTGGCAGCACGGAATAGGCAATGGCGTCCTTGAGCTGGCTGAAGGCCGCGTTGGCGCGGTCGGCAATCGACTGGGCACTGTCGTCGGCACCGCGCTCGGACCAGTCCTTGAGCGTGGTAAAGCCCAGCGCCGCGTTCTGACCGTTGCCGGAGAAGCTGAAGCCGAGAATCAGCGTGCTGTTACCAACCCCTGGTTCTGTGGCGTTGTGCGCCTCGATCTGCGCCGCCACCGCTTCGGTACGCGCCCGGCTGGCGCCTGGCGGCAGCTGGATGTCGGTGATGGTGTAACCCTGGTCTTCGGTGGGCAGGAACGAGGAGGGCAACTGGCTGAAGCCGTAGACCAGGCCCGCCACCAGCACCAGGTACACCATCAGGTAACGACCGCTGCGCTTGAGGGCCTGGATCACCCAGCGCTGGTAGCCATTGCTGAGGTTCTCGAAGCGACGGTTGAACCAGCCAAAGAACCCGCGTTTTTCATGGTGCTCGCCCTTGGCGATGGGTTTGAGCAGTGTGGCGCACAGGGCTGGGGTCAGGCTCAGGGCGAGGAACGCCGAGAACAGGATCGACACCGCCATCGACACCGAGAACTGCTGGTAGATAACCCCCACCGAGCCGCTCATGAAGGCCATGGGCAGGAACACCGCCACCAGCACCAGGGTAATGCCGACAATCGCGCCGCTGATCTGGCCCATGGCTTTTTTCGTCGCTTCGCGCGGCGCCAGGCCTTCTTCGCTCATGATCCGCTCGACGTTCTCCACCACGACAATGGCGTCGTCCACCAGGATGCCGATGGCCAGGACCATGCCGAACAGGGTCAGCACGTTGACCGAGAAGCCCAGCAGCATCATCACCGCGAAGGTGCCCATCAACGCCACCGGCACCACCAGGGTCGGGATCAGGGTATAGCGGATGTTCTGCAGGAACAGGAACATCACCGCAAACACCAGGGCCATGGCTTCGAGCAGGGTGGTGATCACTTGTTGGATCGACACCTTGACGAACGGCGAGGTGTCGTAAGGGATATCGAACTTGGCGCCTGCTGGCAGGTAACGCGACAGCTCGGCAAGCTTGGCCTGCACCAGCGTCGCGGTTTCCATGGCGTTGGCGCCGGGCGACAGTTGCACGCTGAAGGCACTGGTGGGCTTGCCGTTCAGGCGGGTACCGTATTGATACTCCTGGCTGCCGATCTCGACCCGGGCGACATCGCCAATGGTCAAGCGCGAACCGTCCGGATTGGCACGCAAGACAATGTCTTCGAACTCCTGCACCGTACTCAGTTGGCCCTTGATCACCACGTTGGCGGTGATTTCCTGGCTGCCGGTGGTGGGCAGATCGCCGATGCTGCCTGGCGCGACCTGGGCGTTCTGGGCGGCAATCGCCTCGTTGACATCATCCGGGGTGAGGTTGAAACCGATCAGCTTCTGCGGGTCGAGCCAGATCCGCATGGCCCGTTCCGAGCCATACAGCTGGGCCTTGCCGACGCCCTTGAGGCGGCGGATCTCGTTCATCACGTTGCGCGCCAGAAAATCGCTCAAGGTCACTTCATCGAGACTGCCGTCCTCGGCGGTGAGGGTCACCAGCAACAGGAAGCCGGTGGACACCTTTTCCACCTGCAGGCCCTGCTGGGTAACCGGCCGTGGCAGGCGCGACTCGACCACTTTCAGGCGGTTCTGCACATCGACCTGGGCCAGGTCCGGGTTGGTGCCCGGTTCGAAGGTGGCGGTAATGGTGGCGCTGCCCAGGCTGCTTTGCGAGCTGAAGTAGAGCAGGTTGTCGGCGCCGTTGAGCTCCTCTTCGATCAGGCTGACCACGCTTTCGTCGATGGTCTGCGCCGAAGCCCCCGGATAGACGGCATAGATTTCTACCTGCGGCGGCGCCACATCGGGGTACTGGGCGACCGGCAACTGCGGAATCGCCAGGGCACCGGCCAGCAGGATGAACAGCGCGACCACCCAGGCGAATACCGGGCGATCAATGAAAAACTGCGGCATGAATCAGGCCCTCACTGGCCGGTGGTCTGAACGATGGAAGGGGCGTCCTTGCCCGCGTTGTCGACCTGTACCTGGTCGCCTGGATTGACGTGCTGCAGGCCTTCGACCACCACCCGGTCACCGGGGGCCAGGCCTGCGCTGACGATCCAGCGGTCGTGTTGCACGCCGCCGAGCACCACCGGGCGCTCGCTGATGCGCTGCTGGGCATCGACCAGCAACACCCTTGGGTTGCCGGCGCTGTCCCGCAGGATGGCGCGCTGCGGCACGCTGATGCCTTGCTGTTTGATCGCTTGCTCCAGGCGTACGCGAATGAAACTGCCCGGCAGCAAGTCAAGGTCGGGGTTGGGGAACTCGCTGCGCAAGGTGATCTGCCCGGTGCTCGGGTCGACACTGATGTCGGAGAACAGCAGCTTGCCCGGCAGCGGGTAGGGCGTGCCGTCGTCCTGGATCAGGGTAGCGCCGGCCTGGTCCTGACCCACCTGTTGCAGCTCGCCGGCACGCAGGGCGCGGCGCAGGGCGGTGAGTTCGCGAGTCGACTGGGTGACATCGGCATGGATCGGGTCCAGTTGCTGGATGGTTGCCAGCGGCGTGCTCTCGTTCTGGCCGACCAGTGCACCCTCGGTTACCAGGGCTCGGCCGATGCGCCCGGAAATCGGCGCGGTGACGGTGGCGTAACCCAGGTTCAGCTTCGCCCGTTCCAGTGCGGCCTTGGCTTCGGCGACGGCGGCATCGGCCTGCATCAGCGCGGCGCGGGCGTTGTCGTGGTCCTGGCGGCTGACGGCGTTGATGGTGATCAGTTCGCGGTAGCGCTGATCCTGCAGACGCGCCTGATAGCGCGTGGCCTCGGCCTTGGCCAGGGTTGCGCGGGCGCTGTCGTAATCTGCCTGGAACGGCGCCGGGTCGATGCGAAACAGCACGTCGCCCTGTTTGACGTCGCTGCCCTCACGGTACACGCGCTTGAGCACCACGCCGGCCACACGGGCGCGGACCTCGGCGGTGCGCGGGGCGAGGATACGGCCATTGAGCTCGGTGCTGATGGCCAGCGGCTGGATTTTCACCGTCTCGATGCTGACGGTGCTGGGCGGTGCCTGCTCGGCATCGACGGCGCTGTCATCGCACGCGCTCAGGGACAGCACGATGGCAAACAGCGGCAGCAGGGCGCACAGACGGACGGGGCTTGAACTGAACATGCGGATCTTCCATAAATGACCCGGCAATGCTAAGGCAGGAGGCCAACGTCCAACTGTTAAGCTGTGTAGGCCGAGTGTGAAAAAGTGTGAAGGGTTGCGCTGGCTGCGCACAAGGTCCTATATCCTTGCCTGACTTTCCCAGCCTGTCAAACTAGCCATGCCGAATATCCTTCTGGTCGAAGACGACTGCGCCTTGTCCGAATTGATCGCCAGCTACCTGCAGCGCAATGATTTCTGCGTCACGGTGATTGCCCGTGGTGATCACGTGCTGGCCGAGGCTCGCCGCATCAAACCGGACCTGGTGATCCTCGACCTGATGCTGCCGGGCCTTGATGGCCTGCAGGTCTGCCGCCTGTTGCGCGCCGAATCGCAGTCGTTGCCGATCCTCATGCTCACCGCCCGTGACGACAGTCATGATCAGGTGCTCGGGCTGGAGATGGGCGCCGACGACTACGTCACCAAACCCTGCGAACCACGGGTGCTACTGGCCCGGGTGCGGACCCTGCTGCGCCGCAGCAGCATCAATGAGCCGCGCCTGGAAACCGATCTGATCGTGGTCGGCGGCCTGCGCATCGACCTGGCCGAACGCAATGTGTTCTGGCGCGAGCAATGGGTGGAACTGTCCAGCGGTGAGTACAACCTGCTGGTGGTACTGGCACGCAATGCCGGCGTGGTGCTCAGCCGCGACCGCATCCTGCAACAGCTGCGCGGCATCGAGTTCAATGGCACCGACCGTTCGGTGGACGTGGCCATCTCCAAACTGCGGCGCAAGTTCGACGACAGCGCCGGCGAAGCGCGCAAGATCAAGACCGTGTGGGGCAAGGGCTATCTGTTCAGCCGCCTCGAGTGGGAGTTCTGACACCGGTATGCTGAAGATCCTGATTCGCCTGTACCTGGTGATCATCGCCGCGTACGCCGGTGCCCTGTTGCTGATTCCCGACGCCATTGTCGGGGCGTTTCATGAGCGCTTCATCGCCTACAACCTGAACCAGGCCAAGGGTGTGCAAAAGCTCATTGTCGAACGCTTTCAACAGGTCCCGGCCGAGCGCTGGCCGGCCGTGGAGCGTGAGCTGGCGGCGGCTTTTGCTCCGCTGCAGATCGAGTTGCGGCGCCAGGACCAGATCGGTCTGGCGCATGCCGAGCGGGCGCGGCTGGCGGCTGGCGAGAATGTCGTACGTCTGGGCGACTGGGGCTATTACAAGTCGGCTCTGGCACCTCTGGACGCAACCTGGGCGGTGGAGCTGCGCAATCCTCCGGACCCACTGGATATCAACCTGATTTCCTGGGGCGTCACGGTGCTGATCGTTGCCGCCTTGCTTGGCTGTCTGCTGCTGTGGGTCTGGCCGCACTGGCGTGACCTCGAACGCCTCAAGGAAACCGCCCGCAGCCTGGGCCAGGGGCGCTTGTCGGAACGTACGCAGATTCCGGCGCGCTCGAACATTGGCGAACTGGCCGAGGTGTTCGACACCATGGCCCAGGATGTCGAACGGTTGCTGACCCAGCAACGCGAACTGCTCAACGCCGTCTCCCATGAACTGCGCACGCCGCTGACCCGCCTTGATTTTGGCCTGGTGCTGCTGTTCGACGAAGTACCGCCGCATTGCCGCAAGCGCTTGCTGGAACTGGTCGGGCATGTGCGCGAGCTGGACGAACTGGTGCTTGAGCTGTTGTCCTACAGCCGCTTGCAGAACGCCGATCAGGCGCGCGAACGCGTCGAGGTGTCGTTGCTGGAGCTGGTCGACAGCATTCTCGGCAGCTTTGCCGAAGAACTCGATGGCCGCGGTATCGAATGGCAGGTGCGTGCCGACGACAACCTGCCGCGCTTTATCCTCGACCCGCGCCTCACTGCCCGGGCCCTGCAGAACCTGGTGCGCAATGCCATGCGCTACTGCGACCGGCAATTGTTGTTGCGCCTGAGCCTGGATGCCGAGGGTCACTGCCTGCTGACTGTCGAGGATGACGGCATCGGTATTCCGGCGGATCAGCGTGAATTGATCTTCCAGCCGTTCTACCGCCTGGACCGCAGCCGTGATCGCGCCACCGGTGGCTTTGGCCTGGGGCTGGCGATCAGCCGGCGGGCGATCGAAGGGCAGGGTGGAACATTGACCGTGAGCCAGTCGGCGTTGGGCGGCGCGCAGTTCAGGATTCGTCTGCCGCGGGGCTGAGCAGGGGATTTGTGGCTTCCCGCCACAACACATACCGATCCTTGCCGCCATGCTTGGCCTGATACAGGGCTTCATCCGCCTTCACCAGCGCATTGCTCAGGTTATCTTCGCGGCGTATCCGGGTCAGGCCAATGCTGATGGTGACCGGGTGCTCGGCGGCATCTTCGCGGACCCGTTGGCACAGCGCATCGACGCGCTGCTCGGCGTCAGCCTGATTGATGCCCCAGAGGTAGATGGCAAACTCTTCACCCCCCAGGCGTGCGTACTCGAACTCGGTCATCGATGCCTTGATGTTGGCCGCGGTACGTTTGAGCACGACGTCGCCGATGTCGTGGCCGAACTGGTCGTTGACCTTCTTGAAGTTGTCGATATCGACCATCGCCAGGTAGCGGCTCTGCTCGTCGTCTTCCTGCAGGTGGGTCTGAGCCTTGGCCATGAATGAGCGGCGGTTGGGGATCTCGGTGAGGGCGTCGACATAGGCCTGGTCCAGCAGCACCTTGGACATGTAGAAGTTGTACAGCTTGGCGCGGCGCATTTTCAGGTAGGTGTAGAGGATCAGGCCGTTGATGAACACGGCGTAGCAGATGAACATCACACCGCGCAGATCCAGCAGGTGCAAGCCGGGTACCTGGAAGGGGTGAAGATTGATCCAGGTGATCACCAGCGCGGCGAAAAACGACCAGCGCCGCACCGGCAGTACCGACACGCTGTACAGCACGCTGGAGGCGCCCAGCATCAGCCAGGCCGGGCGCAGTTCTTGCGGCAGGCCTTCGATCACCAGGCGCATGGCCAGGGTGATGACGCCGATGAATACCAGGTTGAGGAGGTCGAAGTGCCCGGCCTTGCGGGTAAACGCCAGGATGATGCTGAGGGTCGCCATGACCGTGATGAAGGCCATCGACTTCCAGGTGAAGTCCTGCTGGCCCAGGTAGCTGACGATCAGGTCGAACAGTAACCAGATGCCGATGCTGATGCCGAAGATCAGCAGGCAGAACGAATGCAGACTTTCGAAATCATGCTGGCGAAACTCCCGGCGCAGCTCGGGCGGTGCGATATTCCTGCGCACCTGTTGTTCGATGGTCTTGTACATGGCGGCCTTGCGTATTCGATGAGTTCTTGTAGTGCTTCCATTGCCGCTCAAGGTTAGCAGGCCCGCTGCACAGGGGTAACATCGACCATCGCCAACCTCATGCCTCGGGACGTTCGCGAGGGTTTTCCTCAAGCCAGCGGCTCAGCCGTTCGGCGATACGCTCGCTCGCATGGCCATCGCCATAAGGGAGGAAGACGCGACTCATCTGCTTGTAGGCTTCAGGGTCGTCGAGCAGCAAGCTGGTTTCCTTGACGATCCGCTCGGTCTGGGTGCCCACCAGTTTCACGGTGCCGCCTTCGAGCACCGAGTGCCGCTCAGTGACTTTACGCAGTACCAGCAGCGGCTTGCCCAGCGCCGGCGCTTCTTCCTGGATGCCGCCGGAGTCGCTGAGAATCAGGTAGGCGCGGTCCATCAGCCAGACGAAATGCTGGTAGTCCTGAGGGGGTACCAAGAGCATGTTCGACTGGCGCGAGAGCAGCGGGTATACCGATTTTTGCACCTGTGGATTGAGGTGCACCGGGTAGACGAACTGTACGTCCGGGTAGCGCAGGGCCAGTTCCGCCAGGGCCAGACAGATGCGCTCGAAGCCCGGGCCGAAGTTTTCCCGACGGTGGCCGGTGATCAGCACCAGCCGTTGGTCATCGCGCAACTGCGCCAGCGGGGAGCCTGCGCCCGGCTTCCAGCGGCTCTTGATCAAGTGTTCGCGCATCCACAGCAAGGCATCGATGACGGTGTTGCCGGTGACCTCGATCTGCTCTGGCGCCACGCCTTCGCGCACCAGGTTGTCGCGTGCGCGGGCGGTGGGCGGGAAGTGCAGGTCGGCGAGCACCGACGTCAGGCGCCTGTTGCCTTCTTCGGGCCAGGGCGACTTGAGATTGCCGGAGCGCAATCCGGCTTCGACATGACCGATGGGGATCTGCCGGTTGAAGGCGGCGAGGGCGGCAATAAAGCTGGTGGTGGTACTGCCATGGACCAGGACGATGTCCGGCTGGATCCGGGCGTACGTGGCGTCCAGCTGTGCCAGCAATTGCTGTGACAGGCTGTTGAGGGTCTGGTTCTGCGCCATTACCCGCAGGTCTTCATCCACGCTCAGACCAAAGTCCCGAAGCACCTGCTGAAGCATTTCCCGGTGCTGGCCGGTGGAGCAGATGTTCAGCTCGATGTCCGGCCACAGCCGCAGTATTTGCGCCAAGGGGGCCATCTTGATCGCTTCAGGACGGGTACCAAACACCATCATGACTTTGTAGGCCATTGTTGTGCGCTTTTTCCGGTTTTGTAGAGTTTAGATACAAGCAGCCGGAGGCTGGGATGTCCAGTCGGGCCTTATCGCGGGGCAAGCCCGCTCCCACCAGCTTGGTGGGAGCGGGCTTGCCCCGCGATGCTTTCCAGCCAATCGAGAAAAGCCCGCAGCGCCGGTTCGCGCTCGCGCCCCGGTAGCCACACCGCGCTGTACTGCGCTGCCGCAAGGCGCACTTCTTCGCGCCATGGCTGCAGCAGGCCCTGCCTGACACTGTCGGCCACCAGTACGTTGCTTGCCAGCACCAGGCCATAGCCGGCGGCGGCTGCCTGCAAGGCGTAATGTTCGTCGTCATAGTGATGAAAGCGTGCGCGCTGCAGCCAGTCTTCACAACCGGCCAGGGCGCACCAGCGCGGCCAGTCGATAACCACCCCGCTGACCGATACCCACGGCACCGCAAGCAGCGACAAGGGCTGGCCTGCAGGTGGCTCCTGCCAGCCGGGCGGGGTGTACACCGAAAAAGACTCTGCCAGCAGCGGCAAACGCTGTAACTGCGGGTCGGGGTTGAATTCGGCGCGCAAGGCCAGGTCAAAACTGTGGTCGCGCTGCAGGTCGACCACCTCGCTGCCGGTCAGCACCCGTACCTGGATGTCGGCATGGCGGCGATGGAAATCGCCCAGTCGCGGGATCAACCACAGGCTGGCAAAGGCAGCGGTGGTGGTCAGGGTCAGTTGTTGGCGATCGCAAGGCGGTTGCAGCTCGCCGAGGCTGCGCTGCAGGTCGGCCAGCCCCTGATGCACCTGACGATACAGGCGTTCACCGGCTTCGCTGAGCATCACCCCTTGCGCGCTGCGTTGAAACAGCAGCAGGCCAAGGTGCGATTCCAGGCGCTTGATCTGGTGCGAGACGGCTGCCGGGGTCACCGCCAGTTCGTCGCTGGCAGCCTTGAAGCCGCCCAGACGAGCCGCCGATTCGAAGGTGCGCAAGGCCGTCAGGGGCAATTTGGCGAACACGGTGCTCAAGCCAATTGAGGGAGGCTCAATTTAGCTCAATTGAACCGGCGCCTCAACGCAGCTAGGGTGATGTCTCATTTCCCGAATGGAGCCGGTCATGCAAGGCAAGGCGCGTAAAGTGGTTCAGGCCATCCTCTACGAAACCATCGCGGTGCTGTGTGTCGCTCCGGTGCTGTCCTGGGCCTTCGATGCCAGCATGGCCCACTCCACGGCGTTGTCGTTGATCCTCTCGGCCGTGGCCCTGGCCTGGAACATGTTCTACAACTGGGCGTTCGAATACTGGGAAGCCCGCCAGCAGCAGCGCCGGCGTACGCTATGGCGGCGCTTCCTGCATGCCTTGGGTTTCGAAGGCGGCCTGGTGCTGATTCTCCTGCCGGTGGTCGCCGGCTGGCTGCAGATCAGCCTGTGGGCAGCACTATTGACCAACCTCGCGCTGTTCCTGTTCTTCTTTGTCTATGCCTTTGTCTTTCAGTGGGGTTTCGACCGGGTATTTGATGTGCCTGAGTCGGCGCGCGAGCCTGCTTGACTTTGACTGTCGGCCTGCGCTAGTTTTCTCGCCATGAACACATTCCTGCAGTCGCCTCAGCAAAGCATTATTACCGCCATTATCGTTTTGGCGGGCTAGCTGGCACTTGCACCGAACCCGCCCTGGAGGCGGGTTCTTTCTCTCTCTCCTGGGCACTTTAAAAAACCAGGAGTCACTGATGACCAGCCTTGCCGTTAGCCCTCGCACACCGTCCGCGTCGCTGAACCTGCTGTCCGACTATGTGCGGCGCATTCTTGCTGCACCGGTGTACGACCTGGCAATCGAGACGCCCCTGCAGTTGGCGCCAGCCTTGTCCGCGGCCCTGGGCAATCAGGTGTTGCTCAAGCGTGAAGACCTGCAACCGACTTTCTCGTTCAAGATCCGCGGCGCCTATAACCGTCTCAGCCGCCTGAACCCGGCCCAGCGCGGCCGTGGAGTAATCACCGCATCGGCCGGCAACCACGCCCAGGGGGTGGCCCTGGCGGCGCGGGAGCTGGGTATGCGCGCTACCATCGTCATGCCGACCACCACACCGGAGTTGAAGGTCAACGGGGTGCGCTCACGCGGTGGTGAAGTGGTCCTGCATGGCGACAGTTTTCCTCATGCCCTGGCCCATGCGCTGAAACTCGCCGATAGTGAGGGCGCGACCTTTGTCCCGCCCTTCGACGATCCGGACGTGATCGCAGGCCAGGGCACGGTGGCCATGGAGATCCTGCGTCAGCAGCCGGGCGCGCTGGATGCGATCTTCGTTCCCGTGGGTGGCGGCGGCTTGATCGCCGGGATCGCCGCCTACGTCAAATACCTGCGCCCTGAAGTGAAGGTGATCGGCGTCGAACCTCAGGACTCCAACTGCCTGCAGGCCGCCATGCTGGCCGGTGAGCGGGTGGTGTTGGCGCAGGTCGGCAGTTTTGCCGAGGGTGTGGCCGTGGCGCAGATCGGTGCGCATTGCTTCGAGCTGTGCCGACACTATGTGGACGAGGTGATCACCGTCAGCAACGATGAGCTGTGCGCCGCGATCAAGGATATCTACGACGACACCCGCTCGATCACCGAGCCGTCCGGCGCCCTGGCGGTGGCCGGAATCAAGAAGTACGTCGCCCGCGAGCAGGTTCAGGGCCAGACCTTGGTGGCGATCGACTCGGGAGCCAACGTCAACTTCGACCGCCTGCGCCATGTCGCCGAACGCGCCGAGCTGGGCGAGCAGCGCGAAGCGATCATCGCCGTGACCATCCCGGAGCAGCCCGGCAGTTTCCGCGCCTTCTGCCAGGCCCTGGGCAAACGCCAGATCACCGAGTTCAACTACCGCTATTACCCGGGCAAGGAAGCGCGGCTGTTCGTCGGCGTGCAGACTCACCCGCAGCATGATCCGCGCGATCAGTTGCTGGCCAGCCTGAGTGCCCAGGGCTACAGCGTGCTCGATCTGACCGATAACGAACTGGCCAAGCTGCACGTACGCCACACGGTGGGCGGGCATGCCGGGCCGGGGGCGAAAGAGCGGGTGATGCGCTTTGAATTCCCGGAGCGTCCAGGCGCTTTGCTGGGCTTTCTGGAGCGTCTGGGCAAACGCTGGAACATCAGCCTGTTCCACTACCGCAACCACGGTGCGGCTGAAGCACGGGTGTTCGCGGCGCTGGAGGTGCCGGAAGAAGAGCAGGCCGGCTTGCCTGCGGCCCTCGATGCCATGGGTTATCGCTACTGGGATGAAACCGACAACCCGGCCTACCGGTTGTTCCTCGGCTGAGCAAGGCTTGCCCCAGATCAACACGTAGTGGGGCATAGAGGCGGATCCTGAAGGCAATGGAATATTGCACGAGGGTTTCGCCATGAGCAGCACGTTCTTCATCCCCGCCGTCAACATCATGGGCATCGACTGCCTCGACGAAGCGATGGCCGCCATCGCCGGCTACGGATTGCGCAAGGCGCTGATCGTCACCGACACCGGCCTGGCCAAGGCCGGGGTCGCCGAGCGTATTGCCGAACTGCTGGCGATGCGTGACATCGACTCGTCGATTTTCGACGGCGCCAAACCCAACCCCAGCATCGCCAACGTCGAGCAAGGCCTGGCGCAGTTGCAGCGCGAGCGCTGCGATTGTGTGATTTCCCTCGGTGGCGGCTCGCCCCATGACTGCGCCAAGGGCATTGCCCTGTGCGCGACCAACGGCGGCAAGATCAGCGACTATGAGGGGGTCGACCGCTCGGCCAAGCCGCAGCTACCGTTGATTGCCATCAACACCACGGCTGGCACAGCCAGTGAAATGACCCGTTTCTGCATCATCACCGACGAGGCGCGCCATGTGAAAATGGCCATCGTCGACCGCAACGTCACGCCCTTGCTGTCGGTCAACGACCCGGCATTGATGGCGGCCATGCCCAAGGGCCTGACCGCAGCGACCGGTATGGATGCGCTGACCCACGCCATCGAGGCCTATGTCTCCACGGCCGCCACACCGATTACCGATGCCTGTGCCATCAAGGCAATTGAACTGATCAGCCAGAACCTGCGCCAGGCCGTGGCCGTTGGCAGCGACTTGCAGGCGCGGGAAAACATGGCCTATGCGCAGTTCCTCGCCGGCATGGCCTTCAATAACGCCTCGTTGGGTTATGTGCACGCCATGGCGCACCAGCTGGGCGGTTTCTACGACCTGCCGCATGGTGTGTGCAACGCCGTGCTGCTGCCGCATGTGCAGCGCTTCAATGCCAAGGTCAGCGCCGCGCGCTTGCGTGATGTAGCCAAGGCGATGGGCGTGGAAGTGTCGGGCATGAGTGCGGAGCAGGGCAGTGATGCGGCGATTGCAGCGATTGAGAGCCTGTCACGGGATATTGATATCCCGGCCGGTCTGGCGGTGTTGGGCGCCAAAGAAGCGGATGTGCCGACCCTGGCCAGTAATGCGCTGAAAGATGCCTGTGGCCTGACCAACCCGCGGGTGGCCAGTCAGGAGGAGATTGAGGGTATCTTCAAGGCTGCCTTTTAAGCGCATCGCGGGGCAAGCCCGCTCCCACAGGTTTATCACAAACCTGTGGGAGCGGGCTTGCCCCGCGATAAGGCCTTCAGACCACCAAAGACAACAGCATGATAAAGATGATGCCGACCACCGAAAGGATGGTCTCCATCATGCTCCAGGTTTTGAAGGTCTCGGCCACGGTCATGTTGAAGTACTGTTTCACCAGCCAGAAACCGGCGTCGTTGACGTGCGACAGAATCAACGAACCGGCACCGGTAGCCAGCACCAGCAGCTCACGGTTGACCCCCGGCATCATGCCGATCACCGGTGCCACGATACCGGCACCGGTAATGGTCGCCACTGTCGCCGACCCCGTGGCAATACGAATCACCGCCGCCACCAGCCAGGCCAGCATGATCGGAGAAATCTGCGCCTGCACGGCCATCTGGCCGATGACATTACCTACCCCGGTGTCCACCAGCATCTGCTTGAAACCACCCCCGGCACCGACAATCAATATGATCGCGGCGGTGGGCGCCAGGCTCTGGTCGAGCAGTTTCATGATCTGCTGACGCGAGAAGCCCCGGGCTGCACCAAAGGTATAGAACGCCAGCAGCAGTGCGGCGAGCAGGGCGGTGATCGGGTGGCCGATCAGGTCCATCCATTGGCGCACGATGTGTTCAGCCGGCAACACCACATCGGCGAAGGTCTTCAGCAGCATCAGGAACACTGGCAGCAGCACGGTGATCAGGGTCACAGTGAAACTGGGCAGGTTCTTTTGCTCGGATTCGCGGGCAATCTGGTCCATCAGCTCCTGGGACGGCGATCCCGGAATGTAGCGGGAGATGAAGTTGCCGTACAACGGGCCGGCAATGATCGCGGTGGGCAGCGCGACGATCAGGCCATAGAAAATGGTCTTGCCGATATCGGCATTGAAAATGCCGATGGCCAGCAGCGGCCCCGGATGCGGCGGCACCAGGCCATGCACCACCGACAGCCCGGCGAGCAGCGGAATACCGATCTTGATCAGCGACACCCCGGAACGCCTGGCGACGATGAATACCAGCGGAATCAGCAGCACAAAGCCGATTTCGAAGAACAGCGGAATACCCACCAGGAACGCGGCGAACATCATCGCCCAGTGCACTTTCTGTTTGCCGAAGGCCCGGATCAGCGTCTGCGCGATCTGGTCGGCGCCGCCAGAGTCGGCCATCAGTTTGCCGAGCATGGTACCCAGGGCGAGGACGATACCGACAAAGCCAAGCACGCCACCAAAGCCGTCCTGGAAGGACTTCATGACCTTGGCCACTGGCATGCCCGAGGTCAGGCCGAGAAAGCCGGCGGCCAGGGTCAGGGCGACAAAGGGGTGGACCTTGAAGTGGGTGATCAGCAGCACCAGGCCGACGATGGTGACCACTGCATCGAGCAGCAGGTAGGTATCAGTTGCCAAACCGAACATGGTTCAGTGCCTCATTTTGTCATTGTTGTGGGCGGAGCATTTGCAGCGTTTACGTATCAAGATAGCGCTATCTTTGGTGAGCCGGAAAACCGCCTGATCAGGCCGTTCGCGCCAGCACCGGCTCACCGCAAGGCTTTAGCCACAGGTCGACCTGCACCGCCAGTTGTGCCACCGGCAGTGTGGCATCCAGGGGCAGGGTCAGGGCTTCGCCATTGGGGCGTTCGAGGGCAGCGAACTGGCTGTCGATCAGGCTAGCCGGCATGAAGTGTCCAGGGCGGGCAAGCACCCGGCGGCTGGCTTCTGCAGGGGTGAGATCGAGAAACACGAAACCCAGGTCGGGCACGGCATGGCGCAAGGCGTCACGATAGCGCTTTTTCAGCGCCGAACAGGTCAGGATCGGGCGTTCACCGGACTTGAGGGTGGCCTGCATCTCTTCACCCAGACGGATCAGCCAACCGGCACGGTCATCATCGTCCAGGGGAATGCCGGCACTCATCTTTTCGATGTTGGCGGCAGGGTGGAAGTCGTCGCCTTCGATCAGGCGACCGCCGCTCAAGCCGGCAATGGCGGCACCGACGTAGCTCTTGCCGCAGCCAGCTACGCCCATGACCACGATCGCGGATAGGGGTGGGTTCATCGGTACCTCCTGCAGGGCAAGATAGCGCTATCTTTAGCCGCGACTGAATTAGCCTCGGGCGCTTCTTTCCCAGATGTTATTGATCTTGTATTCAGCAGTCTGGATGCTCATTTCAGGTCACCTGCAGTTATGCATTGCCTGTGTAGTGAGACAGCGCTACCTTAGTGCCCGTTCCCCATTCTTTGCAAGTCGAAAATACAATTCCCCATGACCCGCATCGGCTCCCGCACTACCGGTCGTCCCACTCTGGCTGAAGTGGCCAGGCTTTCCGGGGTTTCCCCGATTACCGCTTCGCGCGCCCTGCGCGGGGTCAGCACCGTTGCCCCGGAGCTGGTCGAGAAGGTCAAGCTGGCAGCAACCACCCTCGGTTATGTCGCCAACCCGGCGGCCCGAGCGTTGGCCTCGGCGCAGAGCGAGTCGATCGTGGTATTGATCCCGTCGCTGTCCAACCAGTTGTTCATCGAGACTCTGGAGGCCGTCCACGAGGTCATGCGCCCGCGGGGCCTTGAGGTGCTGATCGGTAACTATCACTACGATATCGCCGAAGAAGAAAACCTGATTCGCAACTATCTGGCCTACCAGCCGCGCGGCATGCTGCTCACCGGCTTCGATCGCAGCGAAGCGTCCAAGCAGATGCTCAACGCCAGTGGCGTGCCCTGTGTGCACATGATGGAGCTGGGGCTGCAGGAGCAGGGCATGTCGGTGGGCTTTTCCCAGCAGCAGGCCGGTGCGGCGGCGGCGCAGCACCTGCTTGAGCGCGGCTGCCAGCGCCTGGGCTTCATCGCCGCGCAGCTCGACCCACGGGTGATGCAGCGTGCCGAAGGTTTTCGCCAGGCCCTGGTCGAAGCGGGGCGCTATGCCCGTGAACTGCAGGTGTTGTCGCCGCAGCCGTCGTCCATCGGTCTGGGTGGTGAGTTGTTCAGGCAGTTGCTGGCCGAACATGGCGATGTCGATGGCATTTTCTTCTGCAACGACGACCTGGCCCAAGGGGCGATTCTTGAGGCACTGCGCCTGGGCGTAAAGGTGCCGCAACAAGTGGCCATGGTCGGTTTCAACGATCTGCCGGCTTCAGCGCATATGGTTCCGCGCCTGACCTCGATCCGCACCCCGCGCGCCGCCATTGGCCGGTGCGCCGCCCAGGCCTTGCTGGGCTTGCTCGATGGCAAGCGTGGCACCGTGCACAACCAGGATCTGGGCTTTGAACTGGTGGTCCGCGAGAGCAGCTGAGCCGTGGAAGCGGGTTCAGGTGGTTTGGCTCAGCTGTTTTTCCAGGGTTAGCAAACTGTGCTCCAGGGTAACGAGCAACACTTTGAGCTGTTCATCCGTGGCATCACCGAGACTGGCCTGCTCCAGCGCTTCGCAATTGTGCACCAGCCCGCGCGCTTTGAGCATCTTGGCGCCGCCTTTGATCCGGTGGGCCAGGGCACGCAGGCTGTTACGTGAAGGCTGCGGGCCCAAGGCGCGCAGAGCATTGAGGTCTTCGTGGTTGCTGCGTGCCAGTTCGCCGACCAGGCGGCGGATCAGCGCTGGGTCGCCCAAGGTCAGGTACTGGAGGTTGTCGATGTTGAAGCCACTGGCGTGTCGGTCATCGTCGGCAGTTTCCGGCAGCGGCGTCTGGGAAGTACCGGCCTGCAGATGACGGCGCAGTTCGGCCAGCCCAATGGGCTTGAACAGGCAGCCGTTCATGCCGCTGGCCAGGCAACGCTCGCGTTCCTCGGCTTGGGCATTGGCGGTCAGGCCGAGAATCAGGCAGGCAGGTAGCTGCAGCCGCTGCTCCTGGGCGCGGATCTGCCGGGCCAATTGATGCCCGTCCATATCTGGCATGTGGCAATCGGTGATCACCGTATCGAAGTCGCCTTCTTGCCAAAGCGCCAGCGCCTGCTGAGCGTCGCAGGCCTGAATGACCCGGTGGCCAAGTACCGTGAGTTGACGTTCGAGCAGCATCAGGTTGGCGGGGTAATCGTCCACCACCAGAATGGACTGCGTCGGCATGCTATTGCCGCTGGTCCGTGGTTTGCTGTCGGTGTGAGCGGCAGATTCGGCCAGGGCCAGGCTCAGTGTGACCTCGACACGTGTGCCCTGGTGCGGGGCGCTGTGCAGGTTCAACGTTCCGCCCATGAGCTCACACAGGCTACGGCTGATGACCAGGCCCAGCCCTGTGCCCTGGCGTGCCGTTTGCGTACCGACCTGGGCAAAATGCTGGAACAGGCGCTGCTGATCTTCGCTGCTGATGCCGATGCCGCTGTCTATGACCTCCAGCAGAACCTGCAGTTGTCCATCCTCGCGCTGGTGAAGCCGAAGACTGACCTTGACGCTGCCCTGATCGGTGAATTTGATTGCATTGCTTACCAGGTTCGAGAGGATCTGCTTGAGACGCAGCGAATCGACCAGGACCAGATGCTGCGTGGACTGCAGATTGCTTTCCAGTCTCAGTCCTTTGAGCCTGGCGTTGCCTTCGAATACCCGCACGGTAGCGCTGACCAGGGCATTGAGGTCGGTCGGCTGCGGCGCCAGAGACATGTGCCCGGATTCGATACGGGCAATGTCGAGAATGTCGCCGATCAGTTCCAGCATGCCATTGGCCGACTCGAATGCCACCTGTAGGGACGCGCGGTCGGCACGGCCTTGTTCAGCATCCTGGACGGCTAGTTCAAGCAGACCGATGACCGCGTTCATCGGCGTACGGATCTCATGGCTCATGGTCGCCAGGAAGGTGCTTTTAGCGCGACTGGCGTCTTCGGCCTGCTCTTTGGCCAGGCGTAACTCTTCAAGCAGGCGCTTGCTGAATCCGAGCTCCGTTTGCAGGGCCTGCTCGGCCGCACTGCGTTGCTGGATCAGTTTGCGCAGGTAGCGGTTCCAGAGAATCACCGCCGCGATCAGTACCCCGGCGCCCAGCAGGATCTGCAGGATAAGCCCGCGGTAGTTGTACCAGAGGCTGTCGCTGATCAGTGCGTTGGTACGCCAGCGGCCGGTCAGTTCGGTCATTTCGTCAGGCGTGATGCTGAGCAGGGCTTTGTCGAGGATCGAGTGCAAATGTGTGGCGTTACGGCCCACAGCAAAGGAGAAAATGCCTGGTTGGTCACCGTAGATAGAGGCAATTTGCAGACGATCCTTGAACATGCGGCTGACAAAATAGGCAGCGTTGATCTGCGAGCTCAAGGCCACATCGGCCTTGCCCTGCGCCACAGATTCCATCAGCGACAACGGGTTATCGACGGCTACCAATGTGGTTTGCGGGTAGCGCAGACGCAGCTCGGCTTCGACCGGCGAGACGTCACGTATCAACGCCAGGCGCTTGCCGTTGAGCTGTGCGGCGCCGCTCAGGCTGGAGTTGTCAGTACGGGTGACCAGTACTCGCGGGGTAATCAAGTAAGGGCGAGTGAAGCGCAAAGTGCCTTCGCGAGCCGGGGTGGGCGGCAGCACACCGGCGATATCGACGTGACCTAGTTCGACCTGCCTGATCATTTGCGCTATCGAATCGACCACTTGAATGTCGAACTTCAGACCGGTGCGCAGGCTGATCTGGTCAAGGACATCGGCTGTGATGCCGCGAAACTGATGACGGTCATCGTAAAAGCTCATGGGCGCAAAGTACTTGTTGATCGCCACCCGCACCCGTGGATGCTGCTCGATCCAGCTGCGCTCAGCGGCGCTCAGGCTCAGGCTGCTGCGGTTGAGCAGCACCCGGGTACTGCCGCTGGTCCAGCGGCGCAGAATGTTCAAACGGTCGTTGTCGCCGATGCGGTCGAGTGCCTGATTGAGCAGGCGCAGTACGTTAGGGTTGTTGCGGGACACGGCAAAGGCGAAGGTGCCGCGCAGGTTCTTGATGAAGTGATCGATCTGCACGCTGCCCAAATAGACGCGGGTAATCAGGTAGTCACTGCTGACCGCGTCGCCGAGAAACGCGTCGGCCTTTCCCAGCGATACGGCCGAGAGGCCTGCCAGGTTGGAGCTGTAAAGTTGCAGTTTCGCCTGCGGGTAAAGCGCGGTGACGACAGGGGTTGGCAGATAGTGATCGACCATCGCCAGGCGCAACCCTGCAAGCTTGTCGTTGAGCCCCAGGGATTTCCCTGAACCGATGGCAATCACCGATTGGTCGTCGGTGTAAGCGCGGCTAAGTACCAGTTGCGCATCGGCGGCTTCGAAGGCATTGGAACTGCCCAGCAGATCGATCTTGCCGGCATGCAGCGCGGCAATCGCCTGGGCGCGATCGGCAAAGCGCCGGACCTCGATCGGAATGCCGAGTAGCTCACTGACCAATCCGGCGTAGTCGGCAGTCAAACCTTCATAGTCACTGTTGCTGACATTGATATCGAACGGCGGGTAGTCGGGATTGGTGGTGCCGAGCAGCAAGTGATGCTTGTGCTTGAGCCAGTTTCGGTCTTCGGCTGACAGCGCCAGCGTCGTGCTGCTGATCGACCGCGCCAGTAGTTGGCGTGGTTCACCGACATCGATGGCAAAGGCGAGGAGTGTCTGCAGGCTTAGCAGGCAACCTAGCAGTAAGGCTGTGAGCCGGCTCATGGCGGGCTCAGAGCGAATGACGGCGCGACAGTTCGATCAGCTCCACGAAGGATCGCAGCTCCAGTTTGTCCAGGATCCGGGTTTTGTAGGTGCTGACGGTTTTCGCACTCAGGTGCATGCATTCAGCGATGGCGTTGTTCGATTGTCCTTCTATCAGCAGCCGTAGTACGGCTAACTCCTGATCGGAAAGTTTCTTCAAGCGCTGTTGTTCGCTCAGCATTGGACCGTGCTGCATCGGTAGGTCGGGAAAAACCGAGTAGCCCTTGATCATGGCTTTCAATGCCGACAACAGGGCTTCGAGGTCTTCGTCCTTGCGAATGAAGGCCGAAGCACCGGCGTCCAGGCAGCGGCGGGCAAACAGATTGGCGGGTTGGCCGGTCAGCACCATCACACGTGGCGCAGGTTCGAGTTGCTGCAAGCGTTTCAATACGCTCAGGCCATCAATACCTGGCAGACCGATGTCGAGAATCACCACGCCAGGGCGAAGGTCCCGTGCCATCTGCGCTGCAGTTTCACCGTCGTGGGCTTCACCGACGACAGTGAAGTGTTCGCGTTCAAGCAGCATGCGAACGGCCAAGCGCACGGTGGAGTGGTCGTCAACAATCAACACAGAGGTCAAAGTTCAGCTCCTTGTCGAGTATGTAAGCAAAATCCCGAGTCATTCAGGAGGGCGGCTCTGGCCTGGGCCGGAAGGGCGCCAACGATACGTCGATTCAAGGAACGATAGTACGGGGGGCATAGTTGTGTTGAATTTATCGGGTAGCGTTGACGAAAAATCCTACAGGTGAAGAGTTTTCGTCCGGCTCGATCTAGTCAGGGGCGGCACAATGTTGTGCGGCCCCTGTAGGTTTTTAGAACGAAGTGGTGAAGGAAGCGTAGTAGGCCCGTCCAGCTTCGTTGTAGGTCAATGCACCGGCTTCGTCAGAATTACCTTCACGGTACAGGCGCTTGTCGAACAGGTTGTTGACCCCGACCCGCACACTCAGGTGCTTGTTGAATTCATAGCCACTGCTGATGCCGACCAGCCCATAAGGGTCGACGTCCTTTTGCACTTTGGGGTCCAGCGCTTCATTGGCGCGGGCGTTGTAGCCGGGTGCTTCCTGCTTGCCATAGTAGGTGCCGTTGAGCTGGAACGAGAGTTTGTCGGTGGCATTCCAGTCCAGAGTCGAGTTGACCGTGTACTCGGGGATGATGCTCAGCGGTTCACCGGTTTTCTTGTTTTCTGATTCGATCATGTAGGTGAAGTTGGTGTTCCAGTCCAGGCTTGGTGTGAGCGCGATGAACAGGTTGCCTTCCACCCCTTGCACCACCGCTTTGCCGGTATTCTCCCAGCGCAGGATACGGCGGCCGTTGGGCAGGCGGAACAAGGTCTGGTTACCGGCCTCGATCTTGTTCTTGTAATCGTTACGGAAGTAGGTGGCGCTGGTGCGCCAGGTGCCTTTGTCGTAAGCCAGGCCCAGCTCTTTGTTGACGCTGGTTTCCGGGTCGAGGTTGGCGTTGCCCAGCAAGTAGCAGCCGCCTTCGTTGACTTCGCTGGAGTTGCAGCCAGCACCACGGCTGTAGAGCAGGTAATTGGGGTTGGCCTGGTACAGGTTCGGGGTCTTGTAGGCGCGGGCGATACCGCCCTTGACGCTCAAGGCTTCGGTGATCTGGTGCGAGGCGTTGAGGCTTGGGCTCCAGTTGCTGCCGAAGTCCTCGTGATGGTCGTAGCGCAGGCCGGGGGTGACGATGGTGTTGGCGCCGACTTCGATGTTGTCTTCGGCGTACAGGGCGAAGCTGCGTGCAGTGGATTTGGTCTGGGAACGGTCGAAGCCTGGCAGTTCGGCGCCCGGGTCATAGCTTTGCGGACGCAGCGAGCCTGGGTCGTTGAGCGACTCGTAAAGGTATTCGCCGCCCAGGGTCAGCACTTGTTCAAGGCCGACATTCAGTGGCAGGTTGACCTCGCCGGTGGCGCGGGTATTGCGCAGGCGCGATTCAAAGCGTCCGGCACTGCCTGAGGGGGCACCTTCACCCCAGCCGGCCAGGCCTTCATTGAGGCGAGCGTTGCGGGTCAGGTCGTAGGACAGCGACGCGGTCGAGGTGCCCCAGTCGTAGTCACCGCGATGGGTCGCGGCGAAACTGGAGCGTTGCATGACGTTGGTTTCCTTGCCGACCTGGCTTTCGACGAATTCGCCACCGGCGTTGAGCATGGTGTCACCGGCGAAGATATTGCCCTGGCGACTGTAGCTTGCTTCCAGGTCGACGGTGTTGGCCGGGTCGATCTTCCAGCTCAGCATGCCGTTGATGTCTTTGTTGCGTACGCCTTCACGGCCGGCCATCAAGGACTCTTCATAGGCCTGGTGCGCCGAGTTGATTTTCATGTCATCGGCGTCGGTCTTGTTCAGGTTGCCGTACACGCGAAAGATCAGGCTGTCGGTCAGCGGCCCGCTGAGGCTGAAGTTGACACGCTTGCCAGTGCCCTCGGCATCGTCCTCGGGAAGCATGGTGTAGAGGGTCATGGAACCGCGCAGGTCCTCGGTCGGGCGTTTGGTGATGATGTTCACCACACCGCCCATGGCCCCGGAACCGTAGCGCGCGGCCGCCGGGCCGCGCAGGATTTCGATGCGCTCGACTTCTTCGGCGGGTACCCAGTTGGTTTCGCCGCGGGTGTCGCGGTCGCCGCTCCAGCCGTATCGCACGGCATTGCGCGAGGTCGAAGGCTTGCCGTCGATGAGGATCAAGGTGTTTTCCGGGCCCATGCCGCGCAGGTCGATCTGGCGGTTGTTGCCGCGCGCACCGCTGCTGCTGTTGCCGGTAAGGTTGACCCCGGGTTCGCGGCGGATGATGTCGGAGAGGTCGTTGACCGGCGGGCGTTTCTTGATGTCTTCAGCAGTGATGATCGACACACCGGGGGCCTGTTTGAGCTCCTCTTCGGCAGTGCCCAGCACTTTGGTGTCTTCCAGTTCGATGGCCTGGCGGGTGCCCGCGACCGGGAGGTCGGTAGGCTGGATTTGCACTTCATCGGCGGGCAGTTGCAGGGGAGCGGCGGTGAGGGTCGAGGAGCCCAGTGTTGCCAGCAAGGCAATACTCAAGGGGCTGAGGTTGAAGCGCGACGCCATGTCAAATGTCTCCTTGAACAAAGGGTGAGCAGGGCCCGGGACTGGTGGGCCTTGCTCAAGGCGTCGAGAATGATAAGGATTAGCATTTACATGTAAAGCCTTCAGGCGAGAAATAAAATATTAACGGGTCGCGAGCGAAGGCTCTGAGTCAAGGGTTTTGGCGGGGGGAGTGGGTTAGCAGGGGCCTGGGGAGAGGAAAAAGGACCGCAGTCACCCCCATCGGTAACTGCGGCCAAGCGGGAAAATTCAGTGAGCAATATCGTGAGGCAAGTTGCACCGCCGCTGGTACAAGCCGGCGGTGATGCTATTGCTGCAACACAGTGGCCTGGTTGCCGTAGCCATACTGCTGGACGGTCGCGTTCATGCTCGCGCCGCTCTGCTCGACCGAGGCCTGGTTGTAGGAGCCACCTTGAGTCACGTAGGCGACATTGACGCCTTCGGTCTGTTTGATGGTGGCGCTGTTGTGGTCACCGTACAGCTGCCAGGTGGAGCTCTGGTTGCCAGTGCCGGACTGGTCCAGCTTGACAACGTTGCTCTCGCCAGCGCTGGAGCCGGTGGCGTAGTTGGTGGTGCCGCGTTGATCGGCGATCAGCAGGTTGTCAGTGCCGTTCTGTTCAAAGTACAGCTCGTTGTTGGTGTCGACCTGGGTCACTTCGGCGGTGTTGCCGGTGCCGTACTGGTCCAGCCGCGCCATTTGCGCGACGTCCTTCTGGGTCAGGTTGGCGCTGTTGCCGCTGCCGTTCTGGTTGATCACTGCCGTCTGGCTGTAGCCGAACTGACCACCGGATTTATCGCCTTTCCAGTTGCTGGCCAGCACCTTGTTGCCCGTGCCGTTTGAGCTGACTTCCAGCACATGGTTGTCGCCGGTCTGGTAGGTGAAGCTGACGTTGCCGTTACCTGACTGGGCCAGGGTCGACAGCGAACCTGTCGATTCGTATTGGTCGGCGTAGATGGCGTTGAGATTGCCGCTCTGGAAGATGCTGGCGACGTTGCTTTCACCAAAACTCTGGTCGATCACACCTTCGTTGGTCATGCCATATTGGGTAACCGATGCGTGGCTGTCCGCCTGGGTGTCCTGCCAGACTTCGGTGGAGTTGCTCGCGCCGTTCTGGGTAATGGTGACGGTACCCCCCTGACCCTCGCGCTGATCGCCATAGGCCCAGTTGCTCTCACCGGTCTGATAGATGCCGATCTGGCCGTCGGTATGGTTGATGTGTTCGGCGGCGCTGTAGTTGTCGGTACCGGACTGGATGCTCAAGGCGTTGTTGGCAGCACCGCCGTTCAATTGCTCGACGAAGGCACGGTTATCGCTACCGTACTGCATCGTGGTGCCTGTGCTGCCAGTCTGACTGTCCTGGTAGACGAACGAGAAGTTACCGCTGCCTTCCTGGGTCTGCTCGGCTTCGTTTTCGGTACCCAGGGACTGGCTGGCATGGGTGTTGTTCAGCGCCCCGGACGATTGCTGTTTGATCTGGCTGCCGAACTCGAACAGTTGCTCGGCGTAACCGGCGTTGTATTCACCGGTGGTGCTCTGCTGGATCTTGCTGTTGCCACCTTCCTGCTTGGCGGCGTGGTTGTTGCCCAGGCCGACCTGGTCTTGAGTGGTAATGCTCAACGGGGCAGCGGTCTGTTTGACCTCTGCGATGTTCTCGGTACCCGACTGGTTCTGGGTCGACTGGCTTTCGTCGGCAATCGCCTGGCCTGCAAGGCACAGTACGATGGCGGCGCTTAAGGGAGCGAGCTTGAACATGGTGGTGCCTCCAGGTTTCAACGGTATTGGTTGACTTGCACACGCTGGCCGTTGCCGGCCTGGACCACCGAGCTTTGCAGCCCGGTGCCGTCCTGTTTGATGCTGGCGCTATTGCTGTTGCCGTATTGCTCGATGTTTGCGCGGTTGTTGCTGCCGCTCTGAGCAATCGAGGCACTGTTGCCATAGCCTTGTTGGTTGATGCTGGCCATCAGGTCGTTGCCTTGTTGCAGGATGTACGCCTCCTGCGCACCGCCCGACTGCACGATGCGACCCAGCAGGGCCTGACCGTCCTGGCCGATGGCGGCGCGGTTGGTCTGGCCGTTCTGCTCGATCTGCGCCTGCTGCCCGGTGCTGGCCGGCAGCGGTTGCAGCGACAGCGGTTCACCCAGGTCGCCACCGGGGCCGAGATCGGCGTTGTCCATCAAGTCGTCGGCCAGGGCGGCCTGACCCAGCAAGGTCAGGCACAGCAGCAAGGTGGTCAGGCGCGCCATGGTCATTTCTCCTGCGTTCTACTGCACGTTGACCGGCACGGTACGGACAGTGCCCTGGCTGGTGCGGATGGTCGCCGACGGTGCTGCGGTCGGGATCACCGTGGTGCTGTTGCTCACCGTCAACCGCCAGCGTCCGGTCAGCGGCACCGTGGTACTGCCCAGGGTGACCAGCCCGCTCGGGGTGGTGACCTGCACGGTGACGGTGTTACCGGTAGTCACCGACGAAGTGCCGGAGAGGTCCCAGTTGTAGCGGTTGTTGGAGCGCGCGGTGACGGTCGCGGTGGTGATGGCGAAGGTCTCTGCCGCCGGTTTTGGCGAGACCTGCACGGTTACCGTGGCAGGCGTCGACAGGGCTCCGAGGCTGTCGCGGGCGATGTAGGTGAAGCTGGTGGTGAACGGCGCCGGGATCGTTGCCGGTGGGGTGTAGGTGACCAGGTTGCCATCGGTGCTCACCGTGCCGCGGCCGTCCACAGGTTGCGACACGCTGTTGACCGCCAGAGGCGTGTTGCCTTCCGGATCGCTGTCGTTGAGCAGGACGTTGATCGGCAGGGCGACACCCAGGGTGGCAGCGGTGTCGTTGTTTGCCGTCGGCGCCTGGTTCGGGGCGACGTTGACGGTCACCGTGGTCACCTCTGACTTCAGCCCTTTGTTGTCCTGGGCACGGTAGGTGAAGGTTGCGGTCATCGGCCCGTTGACCACTGGCGGTGGGGTGTAGACCACTGCGGCGCTGCCGCTGAGGGCGACAGTTCCCAGACCTGGATCGGGTTGAGTCAGGTCAGCGATGCTCAGCGGCACGTTGTTGTCCGGGTCGCGGTCATTGCTCAGCAGGTTCAAGGTCAGCGGCACGCCGAAGCTGGTGCTGCCCTGATCCACAACGGCTACCGGCGCCTGGTTCTCGGCTTCGACCGGCGCATTGCCGACCACCACCACCGCTTCGGTATCACTGCCACCGGCGGCGGATTTGATCGTGACACTGGCCGGAGGCTGTGCCAGGTCATTGACCGTCAGGCTTTGCACGGTGCCGGACTTGGACAGGCGGCCATAGCCCTGGGCGACCAGGTCGGGCACCTGTACTTCGTCGCTGGAGCTGGCTTCGATCCGCAGGCGTTTATTGGCCCATTCGTAACGCGCAGTGGTGACCTTGACCACATCGCTGAGCTTGCGCGACAGCGCGGTGGGGCGGGTTTCCCCGCTAGGGTCGGTGGCGGTGACCACGACCACCGGTGGTGGCGCGCCAGGGCTCAGGCGGTGAGCGAAGAACAGGCCGTTGTTGTCAGGCAGCAGGTTGAACTGGCAAGGCGAAGCCGGAGTGCCGGGGACCAGTGCCAGGGTTTCGCGGAAGCACAGGGTGGCATTGTTCGGTGCCTTGGCGAACACCTCTACCCGGGTACCGGCTGAAGTACGCCGGTAGCTGGCGCGTTCGAGCTCTGCAGGGGTCTGTTTGCGGGCATCGAGCACCTTGCCGGACACGGTGAAAACGTCGGTGCGGATGGTGCCGGCCGGCCCTTTGATCTCCACATAGTTGGTGTTGAACGGGCTGCCGATGACGGCTTCAGTGATGTTCGGGTCGCCGATGAACGTTTCGCTGGCGCTGGTATCCGGGTTGATTTCGGTGTACGGGCCACCCGCACCGCGCAGGAACGGCCCCAAGGCACCTTTGAGCGCACCGCTGAAATCGCCTGGGGCACCGATGCCGACGTCACGGGTAATGTTGATCGCGCGCCGTCCTGGGCTCGTGACGTTGACGGTCTCGACACCATAGGGGTGGGTGATCACATAGGTGCCAGCCTGGGGCACCGAGACACGGATGCGGATCCGGGCAAAGCTCTGCTGGTCGCCATCGACCGGGTTCTCGGCGGCAAATGCGGCCTCGATACCGGCGACATAAACATCCATCTCATAGCCGCTGTTGCCCACTGCCGGAATCGAGGTTTCAGCCAGGTACCAGAACATCTCCGGTGGCCAGTTATCCGGGAACACCAGCGGCAGGGCATCATCGTAGACACCAGGCTCAGGCAGCAGCGTACACATATAGGCCGGTGGTACCGACACGGGCACCCGCGAACTCGCCGCTCTTGACTGGCACAGCTCCATGGACAGGTCGTTGTGGTCCTGGTACCACATCGGGTAACGCCCGGTGGCCAAGGTGTAGGGGCCCGGATCGACCGCTTTGAGGCCGGCCCAGGCAGTGCCGGCCAGCGAGAGGGAAAGCCCGGCTGCGCAGAGCGCCAGGCGTGGCCAGTTATTCATGCTGCCTCCTGCTACGGGACGTGGCGTAATGATGTTCATGGCACGAGCACCACTTCTTCGCTGTCGCTACCGCCATAGGCGCTGGTCACCGTGACCGTGGCCGGTGGAAGTGGCGTTTGTCCGGCGGTGAGTGTCTTGACCGCGCCAGTGCCACTCAAGGTGCCGATGAGCGTGCCGTTGCCGGTGGTGGCGACGAGCGACGGTGGGCTGGTTTCGTCGCTGGTCGAGGCGACCAGGGTCAGCTCTCCCGCATTCAGGCTGTACTCGGCGCGCTGGATCACGACCAGGTCGGTCAACGGCAGGCTCATTGTGGTCGGGGTGCTGCTGGGGATCGCCAACTGGTTGTTGGCGGTTACCTGCAGGCTCAATGGCAGTGTCGGGTTGAGGGCCGACTGGCCATACCAGGCACCGGTGGAGTTGGCTTCGGTGAGGTTCAGGTTCGGGGTCTGGCTGATCAGAGCGGCGGTGCCGGGTGGCGGCGGAGCCTGCACGAAGACATCCTGCTGGGCGCGTAGGTCGCCGTTTTCGCTGTGGCGCGAGAACGTGCTGCGCTGGGCAATCACCGGCGTTGGCCGCACGACCTCAGAGAGCTTGCCGGAGACCGAGAACAGTGTGGTACGCAGGTCCAGGCCATTGGGGCCTTCGATGCGTACGAAGTTGGTGTTGAACGGGCTGCCGGTCACCGCTTCATTGAGGTTCGGGTCACCGATGTAACGCTCGCTGGCACCGGTTTGCGGGTTGGTCTCGGTGTAAGGGCCGCCGGCACCGCGCAAGAACGGGCCGACATCGCCTTTGAGCGCACCGGTGTAGGTTTGTGGGGTGCCGATGCCGATGTCGCGGGTCATGTTGATCGCCCGGCGTCCTCCGGCAGGCACATCGAAGACTTCCACGCCGTACGGGTGGGTGATGATGTAGGTACCGGCGGTGGGTACATCGACGCGAATCCGTACCCGGGCGAAACTGACCTGGTCGCCATCAACCACATCTTCGGCGGCGAAGGCGGCCTCGATGGCGGTGCCGTAGCTCAAGTCAATCCCGCGTGCCGCGTCGACAATCGCCGCATCGGCAGTGAACCAGAAGGTCTCGTCGGGGTAGTTGGTGGGAAAGCTGATCGGCTTGGTGTCGTCGAACACCCCGGGTGCGGGGTTCAGCACACACATGTACGAGGGCGCGCCGGGAGCGCCGGCCACCCGCGAACTGACAGCCTTGGACAAGCATAGGTCGAGCACCCGGCCGTGGGTGTCCTGGTACCAAGCGGCGAATCCACCAGTTGCCGGCAGGTAAGGGCCGGGGTCTACTTCAAAGAGCGCGGCCTGAGCCGGCGCTTGAACCAGGCCTGCCAGAATCAGCAAAGCCAATGGGTGGGGCGTTGGACGGTGCATGAGTCTTCCCTCTTGCAATCGGGCCCATGGGGGTTGGGTCGTCTGCACAGGGCTCGGCAACTTCCATACCAATTTTTTAAAAGCCTTCTACGGCGCGCCTTGCAAGGAAATTTCGCGCTGTTGGACGCAAGTAATGGCGGGGCCGATGACCCAGGGTTGGGGGCAATTGGGGCAAGCTTGCGGGGCAAGTGGAAGCAACTGGGCTATAACCTAAGAAGTCATTTGCCAGGAGTTCGCGATGGACTTGCAATCACGCCTGGATTCACCCTCCGTACACGAAACCGCGCATGATCAAGCGCCAGCCAAGCGGCCGTTCAACCTGTTGCGTTGGTATGCGTTCGTCAGTCTGGCGATCATCCTCTCGGTGGCTGTAGGGCTGGGGCTGATTTCCAGCCGCTTCGTGATCAACGAAAGCGTCGAGCGCGATGCGTTGCTGACCGCGCAGTTCATCCAGTCCATCGCATCGGCCGAAGTGCGCCACGTGTCCATTCCCAATGTGCGGACCATGGGCGAACTGCTCGACCCACGGCTGGACCAGAGCTTTCCCGAGGTCAACCCCGAGGCGCGGCGCAATGCTCGCGGTGAGTTTCTTGATCATGTTGCCCACTTGCCCGACATGCTCCTGGCTAACATCTATGCCCCGGACCGCACGGTGATCTGGTCAAGCAACCCGGCGTTGGTTGGCCGGATGATCGAGTCGGACGAAGACCTTGATCACGCCTTCGATAACAAAGTGCGGGTCTCGGCCAGTTACCACAACGTCGATCAGGCGCGCGCCGAACAGAAATTCATCACCCCCCCTGAGAGCTTGTTCATCGAAAACTACATTCCACTGTTCGATGCTGACGGTGTGAACGTCACCGCCATGGTTGAAATCTACAAGGAACCCCGTGACCTGATCGGGCGTATCGAGCACGGCCTGCTGATGATCTGGATGGCTGTCGCCGTAGGCGCTGCACTGGTCTATGGCGGCCTGTACTGGCTGATGTACCGTGCCAACCGGCACCTGCAGCAGCAGCAAAAGCGTCTGATCAACAACGAAACCTTTGTCGCGCTGGGGGAGATGTCTTCGGCGGTGGCGCACAGCCTGCGCAACCCGCTTGCCAGCATTCGCTCCAGTGCCGAACTGGCTCAGGAGGTCGAAGAAGGGCCGGCGCAGAAGAACATTGGCGACATCATCAGCCAGGTCGATCGCATGTCGCACTGGGTGCGCCAGTTGCTGCAGTCGTTACGCCCGCTCAATGACGAAGCGCAAGCGGTGGAACTGGAGCGGGTGCTGCAGGACAGCCTGCAGGCGTTCTCGCTGCAACTCAGGCGCCAGGGCGTCGAGGTCCAGGTTGACCCGCTGGCCAATGTCCAGGTACTCAGCCAGGCGGTCCTGCTTGGGCAGATCTTCAACAGCCTGATTGCCAATGCCCTGGAAGCCATGAGCGACGGTGGGACGTTGCGCGTTGAACAGGTTCGCCAAAGCCGAAAAACCCTGACCTTGCGCCTGTGTGACAGTGGCAAGGGCATGACCGACGAGCAATTGCGCATGGCCTTCAGGCCGTTCTACACCACCAAGCAGGGTGGCCTGGGCGTAGGGCTGGTGCTGGTCAAACGGATTATGGAACGCTTTGGCGGCACGGTGCGCCTGAGCAGCCGCGAAGGCGAGGGCACGCGAGTGCAACTGAGCTTCCGCGTGGCCCGGGAGTAGTGCCGGGCTGAAGGTAGTGGTGGTGCTGAAACCCGAATCTGGGGGAGGTTTCCCCCATTTTTTTTAACGAGTACTGACAGATTTTGCTGCTAAGCCATTGATAATTAGCTTGTACATATCTTGAAACAGTTTTGGCCGGGTAATTGCACTTCGACATTACCGGTTGGCAAACACTGGGTGAAAGATCATGAGCAAGCGTGTGCATTACCCCCTGTGCCTGAGCGCCGCTCTGGCATTGCTGCTGGCGGCCGAAGTGCCTGCCAGTCCGATTGATGATGTCGAGCAGCCGGAGCCGGGAGATCCGTCGGCCTACAACGATGTGCCCGCTGATCCCGCTGCTGCCTTGAACAACCTGCGGCTGCTGCCGGAGGCCAATGTCGGTGCCTTCGACCTGCCGGATGGTGTCGAAGGCGACCGTAATACGCCGCGTCAGGACAACACCCGGCCACCGGCATTGCAGACTTCATTCAACTACCCCACCAACGGCGCCCCGAGCCCGATGTTCGGCGCTCAGCCTTTCAGTCAACAGCTGTTGCTGTTCGAAGAATTCGGTCCGACCCGTCTGGACCCCACCACCCCGTCTGGTCTACAGGTGTTTCCCGCGCCCAGCACCGGGCCTGCGCCGCAGCAGGACCCCGTCAATGTGTCCCGCAGTGCACCTAACGGGCCACTGCTCGATGCCTTTCTCAAAGAGCCAGGGCTGACCCCGTATCCCAGCCAGTATGCCAATGTGGTCGATCGCAACCCCTGGCAAGTGCAGATCGAGGGGTTTCTCAATCGCCATATCGGCGCTTCCGCCGAAGGCCGGCCACCAGGAAAAGGCTGGTCGCACCAGCGCTGGAACGAGTTCTACCCGCAAGCGGCCTACAAGACTGCGCAGGCCGGCGCACGGGTCAACGGCGGGCTGCGTGACGCCATGCAGATGCACCACTACAGCGTCGGCGAGTTCGGCCCCGGTGGCCTGTATTACAACACTGCCGGGCAGGCCAACACCCTGGGTACGACCAAGGGCGTCGACACGCGCTTTCATCCCAATATGCCCTTGCAGGATCACAAATCGCTATGGACCTTCGACGGCACCCTGCCAGCCAAGCTGCTGATGGTGCGTTACGGCCAGCCGCTGTTGATGCGTCACTACAACGCTTTGCCGATTGACCCGGCCGCCAACCACGGCTTTGGCTTGCACACCATCAGCACCCATGAGCACAACGGGCATGCGCCGGCGGAAAGCGACGGTTATGCCAACGCGTTTTTCTTTCCCGGGCAGTATTACGACTACCGCTGGCCGATCCAGCTGGCCGGTTACGACAGCATCAACACCCGCGCCGAAGATCCGCGGGCGGCATTTCCGTGCACGCCCGGCGAAAAACTGTGGGTCAACGACGCCGAGCCGGGCCTTAAAACCTGTGATAACGGCAGCATCCGTATCCGCGGCGACTGGCGCGAAACCATGAGCACCCATTGGTTTCACGACCACATGCTCGATTTCACCGCGCAGAATGTCTACAAGGGCAACGCGGCGATGATGAACTATTACAGCGCCCTGGATCGCGGCAACGAAGCCTTCGAAGACGGCGTCAACCTGCGCTTGCCCAGCGGCTCGGCCTTGTCCTGGGGCAACCGCGACTATGACGTCAACCTGCTGATCGCCGACAAAGCCTGGGGGGCGGACGGTCAGCTGTGGTTCAACCCGTTCAACACCGACGGCTTTCTCGGTGACCAGGTGCTGGTCAACTGGCAGTACAAACCGTACCTCGACGTGCGCGCGCGCAGTTACCGCTTGCGGATTCTCAACGGTTCGGTATCACGCTACTTCAAACTGGCACTGGTGCGCGAGATCAAGGGCAGTGGCGGCGAGTTCGCCGGGCCCAAGGGGTCGGGCCTGTCGTATGCGCGGGTGCCGTTCCACATGATCGCCAACGACGGCAACATCATGGAACACTCGGTGCCGTTTGACGGCAGCATGGACCTGGATGCCGACGGTGACCGCCAGAACCACAACGCGATTCTGCCGACCCAGGGGATCGCCGAGCGTTTCGACATCATCGTCAACTTCGCCAAAAACGGAATCAAACCGGGCGACAAACTGTTCTTCGTCAACCTCAAGGCGCATGAAACCGGCAAAGGACCGAAAGAGGACATCCCTCTGGCCGACGTGCTGTCGGAGAAGTACCTGGCGGTGATCAAACAGACCAGCAAGGGCCCGCAATGGGACAGGGGTGACCCTGCGGTGGGCAAGGTCCTGCAACTCAACGTCAAGGCCTACAGCGGCCAGGACCTGGCCATGGACCCGGCGGCCTATGAGCCGGCCAAACCGGGCAAGGCCGAAGGCAAAATCATGATCCCGCTCAAGCTGCACCGTGATAACCCGGCCGATCTGGCACGCCTGGCCCAGGCCCGGCACCGGACCTTTGTCTTCGGGCGCTCGGACGGCACAGACCAGGTGCCGTGGACCATCAAGTCCGACGGCGGCCTGGGCTACAACATGGACCCGCGCCGGCTCAGTGCCGCGCCACAGCTGGCCACCGGGCCCACCGATGGCGGTTACGCCGGCGTCGGTACCCTGGAGGTGTGGAAGATCCAGAACGGCGGCAATGGCTGGAGCCATCCGGTGCATGTGCACTTCGAGGAAGGCATCATCCTCAGCCGCGGCGGCAAGGCCCCCCCAGAATGGGAAAAGTGGGCGCGCAAGGACGTCTACCGCATCGGCAGCGAGAGTGACGGCCTGGACAACGTCGAGGTGGCGATCAACTTCCGCGAGTTCGCCGGGACCTACATGGAGCACTGTCACAACACCCAGCATGAAGACAACTCGATGCTGCTGCGTTGGGACATCGAGCACCCTGGCCAGTTGCAACTGATGCCCACGCCACTGCCCAGCTGGGACGGCGTCAAGTACATCAATTCCGCCGCGCTGCCGACCTGGCGTAGCGGGGACGGCAAGGGCCCGCAAGTCAAGATCAGCAACTAGCCGAAGGGGAGTGAGCCATGGGGCGTATATCAATCTGGCTAGGCACGGCTCTGCTGTGCTGGGCGTTCCAGGTGCTGGCAGAGGATGCCACGCCCTGGGGCGCGGGGTATTTTCCGAACACACCGCTGACGGATCAGGACGGTCAACAGGTGCACTTTTTCGATGACCTGATCAAGGACAAGGTGGTGGTGATCAACTTCATCTTCACCGGCTGCGGCGACTCCTGTCCGCTGGAGACCGCACGTTTGCGCCAGGTCCAGCAACTGCTGGGGGACAGGGTCGGGCGTGATGTGTTTTTCTATTCGATCAGCATCGACCCGCTCAGTGACACCCCTGAAGTACTCAAAGCCTACGCTGCCCGTTTCAAGGTCGGACCGGGCTGGCGCTTTCTGACCGGTGACAAGGATCAGATCGACCAGCTGCGTCGGCGCCTGGGGCTGTTCATCGAAGGGGTCGACAATGGCCGCAGCCGCGACCACAACCTGAGTCTGATTGTCGGCAACCAGACAACCGGGCGCTGGATGAAGGCCTCGCCGTTCGAAAACCCCTGGATCCTCGCCGACCAGTTGGCCAACAGCCTGCAGAACTGGAAGACGCCCAGTGCCGAGCAAAGCTATGCCCAAGCGCCGGATATTCGCCCACCCAGCAGCGGCGAGGAGCTGTTTCGCACGCGCTGCGCGGCTTGTCACAGCCTGGGCCCGGAAGATGGCCAAGGCATCGGCATGCGCAGCGTCGGGCCGGATCTGCTCGGCGTCACCCAGCGACGCGAGCGGGCCTGGCTGAGCCGCTGGATCCGTGAGCCGGATCGCATGCTGGCTGAGCGCGATGCTTTGGCGGTGATGCTCTATCAACAGTTCAACCGGGTGGCCATGCCTAACCTGCGTCTGAACCAGCAGGATGCCGACAACCTGCTGGAATTTCTTCAGCAGGAAACCGAGCGTCAGGAGACGCTGAAGCAGGCACACGCAGCGAACGACGGGGCGGGCAGCGTGCAGTAAAGGCAAAATACTATCAGTGGGCGACTGGCCATTAGTATTGATTCAAAACATCGTCACCTGGCTGGGCTATAAGTTGTAAGAAAAAAACAGCCCGCCAGGAACGATCGATGCAGGTGCTGAATAAGAAACTGGCCGATGAGGGCCACCCAAACCAAGCTTCACCTGACCGGACCTTGCGCGAGTTCAACCTGTTGCGCTGGTTTTCTGTGGTCAGTCTGTTGATCATCGCCTCGGTGGCGGTAGGGCTGGGCTATGTCTCGACGCAGTTTGTGGTCAATGACAGCGTCGAGCGTGATGCCATGCTCACCGCGCAGTTCATCCAGGCCATGGCCAAGGCCGAGGTGCGCCATTCGCGAATTCCGCCGGGCATCACCATGGCACAATTGCTCGATCCGCGGATGGACAAGCAGCACCCAGGGATCAGCGCCGACCTGGCGGCGTCCACGCGTATCGAGTTTCTCGACCACGTCGAGCACTTGCCCGACACCCTGTTGACCAATGTCTATGCCCTGGACCGGACCATTGTCTGGTCCACCAACCCGTTGCTGATTGGTCAGAAGATCGTCGGCGATGACGACCTCGACGAGTCGTTCCATTCGCAAGTACCGGTATCGGCCAGTTACCACAAGGCCGATGAAGACCGCGAAGAACAGAAGTTCCAGCGTGAGCCGGAGTACCTGTTCATCGAGAACTACATCCCGATGTTCGACGAGACTGGCACTCAGGTGCTGTCGATGGTGGAGGTGTACAAGGAGCCGCAGGACCTGGTACGGCGCATTCAGCGTGGTTATGTGCTGATCTGGACGTCGACCTTGCTTGGCGGCGCGCTGATCTACTTCGGCCTGTTCTGGATCGTGCGCCGTGCGGCGAGCCTGTTGCATGCACAACAGACCAAACTGGTGGCCAGCGAAACCTTTGTCGCCCTTGGCGAGATGTCCTCGGCGGTGGCCCACAGCTTGCGCAATCCGTTGGCCACCATCCGCTCCAGTGCTGAACTGGCTCAGGAAATTGCCAGTGAGCGCTCGCAGAAAAACATCGGCGACATCATCAATCAGGTTGACCGTATGTCGCGCTGGGTGCGTGAGCTACTGGTGTCGTTGCGGCCGTTGAAGGACGATGCCGAAGCCGTTGACCTGATTGCGGCGGTTGAAGACACCTGCAGCGCCTTTGCCCAGCAGACCGAGCGCAACAAGGTGCAGCTGCAAGTCAGCACGCCGCCGACGGCGCTGGTGGTGAGCCAGCCGGTATTGCTTACGCAGATCCTCAACAGCCTGTTTTCCAATGCCCTCGAGGCGATGCCAGGCGGTGGCCGGTTGACCCTGGAGGTGCTTGAGCTGCCCGGCGAAGGCAAGGTCCAGCTAACCTTGAGTGATACCGGCAAGGGCATGAGTCAGCAACAGGAACGAATGGTTTTCAAACCTTTTTTCACCACCAAACAGGGCGGCCTGGGCGTCGGTTTGGTGTTGGTCAAACGAATAATGGAGCGTTTCGGCGGCGCGGTCAGCCTGACCAGTCGCGAAGAGGAAGGAACCCGCGTATGCCTGATTTTCAATGTTGCAGCGGGAGGGGATCATGGAGCACAGCATCCTGGTGGTGGAGGATGATGAAATCCTTGCTGAAAATATCCAGACCTATCTAGAGCGCAAAGGCTTCGAGGTCACGGTTTGTCATAGTGCCGAGGAGGCGCTGGAGCAACTGCCCAAGTGTCAACCCGATGCGGTGCTGACCGACAATTCGTTGCCGGGCATGAACGGTCATGAGTTGATCAAGGCCTTGGCCGAGCGTGCGCCGGAGCTCAAGGTGATCATGATGACCGGCTACGGCAACGTAGAAGATGCCGTGCTGGCGATGAAGGAGGGCGCCTTTCACTACCTGACCAAACCGGTGGTGCTGGCCGAGCTCAAACTGATGCTCGACAAAGCCCTGGCGGCCGAGCGCCTGGAACGTACGCTGTCGTTCTACCAGGAGCGCGAAGCGCAAAAATCCGGTGGCCAGTCGCTGATCGGCGAGTCGCCGGCGATGCTCGGGCTCAAGCACACGCTCACGCAGTTGCTCGATGCCGAACGACGCATGGCCAGCGGTGATTTACCGCCGGTGCTGGTGGAAGGCGAGACTGGCACGGGCAAGGAACTGGTGGCCCGCGCCCTGCATTTTGACGGCGCACGCAGCAAGGGGCCGTTTATCGAATTCAACTGCGCCTCGATTCCGGCCAACCTGCTGGAGGCAGAGCTGTTTGGCCATGAGAAGGGCGCGTTCACCGATGCCAAGGACCGCCGGGTCGGCCTGGTGGAAGCGGCGGATGGCGGCACGCTGTTTCTTGACGAAATCGGGGAAATGGACCTGATCCTGCAGGCCAAGCTGCTGAAGTTGCTGGAAGACCGGACGATACGCCGGATTGGTGCGGTGAAGGAGCGCAAGGTCGATCTGCGCATCATCAGTGCTACCAACTGCAACCTGGAGCAGATGGTGCAACAGGGCAAGTTTCGCCGTGATCTGTTCTTTCGCCTGCGTATCATTTCGATCAAGGTCCCGAGGTTGTATGCCCGGGGTGAAGACATCCTGCTGCTGGCCCGGCACTTCCTCGCCCTGCATGGCAAGCGCTATGGCAAGTCGCACTTGTATTTCAGCCCGGAGGCCGAAGAGCTGCTGCTCAACTACAGCTGGCCGGGCAACGTGCGGGAACTGCGCAATATGCTTGAGCAGACGGTATTGCTTGCGCCTAACGAGGAGATTGCGCCGCATCAGCTCAATGTCTGCATGAGTCTGGTCGATGAGCCGTTTGAGATGCCGGCACCGGCGTTTCATGACAACCATCATGGCAGTGCTGAGGTTCCGGCTTCCACCAGCTTGCCTGAGGTGGAGCGCGAGATGGTGCGCAAGATGCTTGATCGTACCGACTGGAATGTCACCAAATCGGCGCGGCTTCTGGGGTTGAGCCGGGATATGTTGCGTTACCGGATCGAGAAGCTTGGCCTGACCCGGCCAGATAAGCGGCAGTGGTGATGGTGGGAGCGGGCCTTGCCCCGCGATCGGGCGCGTAGCGGCCGCAAATCCTGAGTGTGCGGACTCTCTGGTACACCGCGCCGCTTGGGTTTACTGCCGCCTTGCGGCAGATCGCGGGGCAAGGCCCGCTCCCACCCGGTCTCATTTGCCCCGCGATTACTCACGTCCACGCATGAAGAAGCCCGCGACATACTTGCGAAAGGTGTCCAGGCTCTTGAAGTCGGCATAGCGCTTGAACGTTTCGCCTTCAGGCTCCGGCCCCAGCGGTTGTTCGGTCAGCGATACCGATAGCACCCGGTCCTGATCGGAGCTGAGCACCAATGCATCCATGCCCTGGCCACCAATCACCGGGCGGCGCATGATTACCCGCACACCCTTGCTGGCCATCCAGTCGATCAAGGAGATGAGCATCTTCAACGGCTCGCGCTCTTCATCGCGATACACCGGAAACAGCTGCCCACGCGACAGCACCGGGACGCTGGCGACATGAATCAGTTCGTAGAAATGGCTGCCCGCACTGGCCGGTGAGTAGATGGCCAGGGCCAGCAATGGCCCCGCGGTTTTGCTGCCGCCCCACAACAGGTGATGCCCCTGAAAGTCGAAGCCGTCTTCGCTGCGTTCGTTGTACACCTTGCGTGCCTTGATCTGGCTGACGCAATCGAGCATCAAACCGTAGCGACGATGATTGCCAAAGGCGCTGGAGTCGCGCAGGCGCGCCTTGAGCATCATCATGTGCTTCATGTCCAGGCGGGTTTCCAGGTAGTTGCTGGCCGGCACCCGCTCGATCAAGGGGTAACGGCTGGCGACGCTGCGCAGCTCGGCAAATTGTCCGCTGAGGTCTTTTTTCAGGTGGCTGGCATAGACGTTCAGGCCACCGGCCTCGATTAGCGTCAGCAGCAAGGACAGCAAACGGTGTTGCTCGCGCTTGTCACCCCCATTGCCAGCCTCGCCACCGCTACCAGGGGCGGGGCGGCGAAAATCGCCGATCAGGCGCAAGGGCGTGTCGGGGGGTAACCAGGCGGCCGGGATTACCTCGACATCCTCTGGGCGAGCAGCTTCGCGCTCATCCTTGATGAATGCGCAGTCGCAGGCATGCTCGGCGGTGCCAGGGTTGTTCTTGAGAAACAGGGTGCCGGTATTGCCGTTGAGATTGACGTTGAGAATCGGCATTGCCCGCGGTTGGCAGTCACACGCCAGCCAGTGCCCGGCCGCGCGGATCTTGAGCAACAGCTGATTGGCCTGCAGCAGGCGTGGGCCGGCCAGGTTGCCTTGGACAAAACCGTGCAGCAGCTCATCTTCGGCAGGGGTGAGCGTGCGCACCAGCGCGGTGTTTTTTTCGATGATTCTCATGAGCAATCCTGGCCAGCCTTCCTGTGCCCGCCACCTTAATGCAAAGCCCGGCTGACGGCCATGGCTCGCCAGCCGGGAACCACCGGGATTACTGTCCGCCGAACAGCTTGGCGGCGCGGGCGCGGATTTCTTCCACCGAGACGTCCTCAACGTGGGACGAGACGAACCAGAGATTGCCGAACGGGTCTTTCAAGGTGCCGCTGCGGTCACCGTAGAACTGGTTTTCCACGGCCCTGACCTGGGTGGCACCGGCCTTGAGGGCCTGGGCAAAGCGCGCATCGACATCATCGACATACAGGTGCAGGCCAATCGCTGCGCCACCGAGCGACTGGCTGCTGACCAGGCCACCCTCCATGTCGCAGGGGTCGGCGAGCATAATCGATGAGTCGCCAATCTTCAGCTCTGCATGCCCGACCCGGCCATCCGGGCTTTCCAGGCGGAACATCTCGACCGCGCCGAACGCGGCTTTGTAGAAGTCGATGGCCTTGCCGGCATCCTTGATGCCCAGGTAAGGGGTAATGCTGTGCTGTCCTTCGGGGATTGGTTTGACGGCCATTTTATGAATCCTCCTTAGCGCGCCGCAGGGTGGATGGCGCGAAACTGTATATTTGTACAGTTTCGGCGATTGGGCAAATCAAAACCTGCGGCGCTGGACGGACGGCAATCAGAAAATGTAATCGGTGGTCAGGAAGCTGGAATCACGATTACGGATGATGTCGCTGATCAGCTGCTTGTTGCTCTCCTGGAACTTGGTCGCCACCAGTGTGCGGATCGAGAACACGCGCAGCGCATCGTGTACCGACAAGGTGCCTTCGGCGGAGTTCTTGCGGCCGTTGAACGGGTAGGTGTCCGGGCCACGCTGGCACTGGGCGTTGAGGTTGATCCGCCCGACCTGGTTGGCGAAGGTGTCGACCAGGCGGCCGACTTCAGCCGGGTTGGTGCCGAAGATGCTCAGTTGCTGGCCGAAGTCGGAGTCGAGCACATAGTCGATCACGGTCTGCAGGTCGCGATAGGGCACCACTGGCACCACCGGGCCGAACTGTTCTTCCTGGTACACGCGCATGCCGGCATTCACCGGGTACAGCAGCGCCGGGTAGAAGAACGAGCCACGGCTGCTGCCGCCTCCTGGGTTGATGACCTGCGCGCCTTTTTCGACGGCATCGGCCACCAGGCCGTTGAGGTAGTCGATCTTGCCCGCCTCGGGCAGCGGCGTCAGCGCTACGCCAGGTTCCCAGGGCATGCCTGGCTTGAGCGCAGCCAGCTTGCGCTGGAACTTGTCGAGGAAGCTGTCGACCACCTGCTCATGGACGAAGAGGATCTTCAGCGCCGTGCAGCGCTGGCCATTGAACGACAGGGCGCCAGTAACGGCCTCGTTGACGGCATTGTCCAGATCGACCTCGGGCAACACGATCCCCGGGTTCTTCGCATCCAGGCCCAGAGCGGCGCGCAGACGATGCGGGCGTGGGTGGAGCTTTTTCAGGTCGCTGGCCGCCTTGTTGGTGCCGATGAAGGCAAACACATCGACCTTGCCACTGGCCATCAGCGCGCTGACGGTCTCGCGGCCGCGCCCATAGATAACGTTGATCACCCCGGCCGGGAAGCTGTCACGGAAGGCTTCGAGCAGGGGGCGAATCAGCAGCACGCCGAACTTGGCCGGTTTGAACACCACGGTGTTACCCATGATCAGCGCCGGAATCAAGGTGGTGAAGGTTTCGTTCAGCGGGTAGTTGTAGGGGCCCATGCACAGTGCCACGCCCAGTGGCGCGCGACGGATCTGGCCGAGGGTGTCCTGTTCCAGTTCGAAGCGGCTGGAGCGGCGGTCCAGCTCCTTGAGGGCATTGATGGTGTCGACGATGTAGTCGCAGGTGCGGTCGAACTCTTTCTCCGAGTCCTTGAGGTTTTTGCCGATCTCCCACATCAGCAGCTTGACCACCGCCTCACGTTGCGCGCGCATCTTGCTCAGGAAGGTCTCGACGTGCTGGATACGTTCAGCCACACGCATAGTTGGCCAGGTACCGCGGCCTTTGTCGTAGGCGTGCACGGCGGCGTCCAGGGCGGTGAGGGCGGTGTCGGCATCGAGCAGTGGCGTGTTGCCGAGGATCACCTGGCGCTCTTGATCACCTTCTTTGAGCCATACCGGGCTGCGCACGGTGGCCAGCGGCCCGTCCCAACGCTGCAACTGGCCGTTGACCAAGTACTCGCGTTGCACCAGCGGTTCACCCAGGCGGTACGCCTCGGGGATCTCGTTGGCGGTGGGAAACAGCGAATCGAGCAGATGGTCCATGGGCGCAGCACCTCTTTTTCTATAATGGGTGAAACGTTTCAGTTCGAGCATAACGCCAGCGCGCTAAAAAAAGCCAGCCTCACTCAATATTGCGCGCGACACGCCGATAAAGCGGTATGCCGACGCGAACAACGGACCTATGAGCACAAGAATCCTCGCCCTTGATGACAAACTGGTCCTGCCCGCGACCCTGGGCACCACCCTCAATCGCTTGCTGCCGATCGGCTTTGCGCTGATCGGCATCGGCCTGTCGGTGGCGCTTGGGCGCCTGGACGTTCAGCGCCAGGAAAGCGAACTGGTGGCCAATGCCGGCGCACGTCTGTCCGGGGTGCGCGCCGCCCTGGAGGCGCAGTTGCGCTCGGCGTTTGGCGAGACCGAAGGCATCGCCCAACTGATCAGCGCCGACGGCCAGATCAGCCCCGAGCACTTTCATGACATGGCGCGCCAGGCCATCGCCTCGGTACCGCATATCCGCCACATCTCGGTGGCGCCGGGCGATGTAATTGCCGATGTTTATCCGATCAAGGGCAACCAGAGCGTCATCGGCGTCGACTACCGTCACCTGCCGGACCAGTACCCGATGCTGCAACGCGCGCGCGACCACTATAGCCCGGTGCTGGCAGGGCCCGTGCAGCTGTACCAGGGCGGTCGCGGGCTGATCTACCGGCGTCCGGTGTTTCTCAAGGGGCATAAGGGCGTCAAGCTGTACTGGGGCAATGTCTCGATCGTGGCAGACATTGACCGCTTGCTCAGCGCCGCAGGGCTGGACCTTGATCCGGGCTTTGAACTGGCTCTGCGTGGCGCCGATGGCCAGGGCTCGGTGGGTGCGATGATCTGGGGTAACCCCAAGCTGTTTGAAGAGCATGCGGTAACGGTCAATGTCGATGTGCCCGGCGGGTTATGGCAACTGGCGGCGAGCCCCTTGGGTGGCTGGCCGTCCATGAGCCTGTTTGCCTCACCCTTGTTCCTGTTCGCATTGACCTGTACCGGACTGTTCAGTGTCTTTGTCGCCCAGCTCAACCGCAGTAACCACCTGATCAACCTGCGCAACCGCGAACTCAAACAGTCCCAGGCGCAGCTGGAGCGCCTGGCCCATTATGACGTGATCACCGGTTTGCCTAACCGGGTGTTGTTCAATCACCGCCTGCAAGAGGCGATCAACGCTGAGCAGCACCTGGCCGTACTGGTACTGGATATCGACGGTTTCAAGCAGGTCAACGACAGCCTCGGGCATCCGATGGGCGACCTGTTGCTGCAACAGGCCACCGCGCGCTTCGTGCAAGTGCTCGATGATCAGGATGGCCTTTGCCGCCTGGGCGGGGATGAATTCGCGTTCTTGTTGATTGGCGCTGAGCACGCCTGTATTGACCGGGTTCAGGGCCTGCTGCAAACCCTGCAGCTACCCTTTGACCTCAATGGCAACGCGGCCTTGGTCACCGGTAGCATCGGTCTTGCCTGGCACCCTGAACATGGCCAGAGCAGCGACCGCTTGATGCGCCATGCCGACACTGCCATGTATGCCGCCAAGGAGAGCGGGCGCAACGCCTGGCGGCTGTACCACCCGGACATGACCGAGCGCCTGCAGGAGCGTCTGTGCCTGGAGCGCAACCTGCGCCGGGCGTTGCAGAACAATGAATTCGAACTCTGGTACCAACCGAAGATCGACCTGTTCAGTGGGCGTGTCGAAGGCGCCGAAGCGTTGCTGCGCTGGCGCGACCCTGATTATGGCCTGGTATCGCCGGCGCAGTTCATTCCGCTGGCCGAGCGCACCGGTCTGATCATTCCCCTGGGGGAAAAGGTGCTTGAGCTTGCCTGTGAGCAGATCGCCGCCTGGCGCGCTGCCGACTGCCTGCCGGGGCCGGTGGCGATCAACGTTGCAGCCTTGCAGATCGAGCGCAGTGACTATGTCGCCAGCCTGTCGCGCAGCCTGAAACGTTATGACCTGCCGCCGACCCTGCTGGAGGTGGAGATCACCGAAAGCCTGTTGATGGAAAGCCAGCAGCAGGCCTGTGCGGCATTGGCCCAGCTGCAGGCCATGGGTGTGGCAACCGCGGTGGATGACTTCGGCACCGGTTACTCGTCGCTGGCCTACCTCAAGTCGTTGCCCATTGACCACCTGAAGATCGACCGCGCCTTCATCAAGGATTTGCCCGCTGATGATGACGCGGTGGCGATTACCCGGGCGATCATCGACCTGGGCCATGCCTTGGGCTTTCACATCACCGCCGAAGGCATCGAGACCCAGGCCCAGTATGACTTCCTGCGCAATGCCGGCTGTGACCAGGGTCAGGGTTTCCTGATGGCGCGGCCAATGCCTGCGCAGGCGTTACAGACCTGGCTGGCTGACCGTCAGATGCGCCAACACCTGGTGATTGATTGAGTCAGCGGTGTTCAATCTCCAGGTCCAGCAGCCGTTCTGCAGGCAGCGCCAGCATGCGTCTGCGGTAGTACTGATCCTGGTCCATGCGCGTAAGACGCCGCCAGGCCTCGGCATGCGAGTCGGGCAGGGTGTCGCGGTACCAGTTGCTCTCGACCAGCGCTCGCAGGTCGCGGCGATACTGCAGTGGCAGGCGCTCCCAGATGCCCATCTGGTCCGCGCTGGCGCCGCCGAGCAGCTCTTCGTAGTCAACGTCCGGAATCAATAAATCTATACCGGTGGCCTGGTAGTAGCTGTCGATTTGCGCCCCGACCTGTGCACCCAAGACGTTGCTCTCCAGTCGAAATGCCCGCGCCACAGGGTGTGGGATGGCTTCTACCGCCGGCAGGTTCACCAGCGGGTTGTAGGCGAAATCCAGCAGCAGGGGGTCGACCAGTCCCTGCAAGCCGTTGGGCAACTCGCGCAGGCCACAGCGGGTCAGGAACACAGTGCGCAGATGGGGTAGCGCGGTGAAGTCCGGAGCGCGGCCCAGCGGGCAATGCGAGAGGTCGAGTACGCGCAGGTTGACGAGGCTGTCGAGCCTTGCCTGGGCGACGACATCCCACACCAGTGGGTTGTGCTCCAGGTCCAGCCATGCCAGCGTCTGTGGCATGCCCACACGGGGCATCTGGTTGACGCCACAGCGGGTCAGCCGCAGGCGCTCCAGGGCGGGGAAGCGCTCGTACAGTTCTGCCGGCAAAGTCGTCACACCCGGGTTGCCGGAAAGGTCCAGTTCGCCGATATGAGTGAAGTCATCGGGCAGCGCCAGCGTGATAAGGTCCTGGTCATTCAGACTTAGGGCCGAGAGGTCCAGGGTATGCAGGGCGTTGCCGTTCATCAGCGTCTGCCCAGCGTTACGCCGCCAGGCATTTTCTATGCGCTGGATGGCTCGCCGCCGGTTTGGTACCGGCACTGCCCAGTCGACCAGGTCGCGGCGCAGTTCCTGCAGTCGATCTTCCAGTCGATCCAGTTCGAGCGTCGGCGACAGGCCCCGATTCCGCCAGTTCTGGATGACCGCCTGAATGTGCAGATCGGAGGTGCTGGGAAACAGCCGCCGATAGCGCACCGCCACCGACGTGTGCAGGAACTGCCGCGAGTAACCCCGGGGCGCTTCGCCGCCGCGTAAAATCCCTTCGCCCCAACGGCTTGGCTGATAACCCCACAGGCTTCGATTCAGTGCGTCGCGGTCATCGGCAACCATCGTCAATACGCGCTCGCGCAAGGCTTCGCCAGCATTGGCCGCAAGTCCCATGGCCAGACGCTTCTGGCTGGGCAGTGCCGCCTCGACCGCGCGACACAGGTCATGGTCGATCATCCCGGGAGCAGGGCGTTCACCCAGGTAGGCCTCGTAACCATCAAGCGATTTGACCACCACCCCTCGCTCGCTTGCCTGCACCTCGCCAATGGCGTGCAGCACTGTACCGTGCGGGCTGCCAGCGCGAATCTCCAGGCGCAGCTCTGGCGACCAGCCGGGCAGGCGCTTCAGGCACACCAGCAACAGTCGTTCGCTGTTATTGCTGACCAGCCGCGGCAGCCACAGCCCCAGGGCGGCGCGGGTCAGCGGCAGGTCGCTGGCCAGTTGGCTGGCGCGTTGTTCCAGCGCGGCTGATAACGGCCCCTCGGTGCGCAGACTTTCAAGGGTATAGGCCAGCGGCTCGGGGATGGGTTGATTGGCCAGGTGGGTCTGCAGCACGTGTTCCTCGCTCGTACCGCTGACCTGCAGCGCCTTGAGCAGATCGACATCAGCCAATCCCTGATAGTCCGGACTCAACCGTCGCACCAGGCGCGCGCCGGACCAGGCATGGGCTTGCTCGTGTTCTGCGCGCCAGGCGCCTTCGCCGTTGTGCTCCAGCAGTGGCTGATAGGCCTGCGGGTCGCTGGGGTGAACGATGCGCCAGCGCTCCAGGGCAGGGTCCAGGCGCTGCTCAAAGACACGACCATCGAAGCGGATAAAGCTGCGGCCTTGGTGCTCGAACTGCCCGGCACTGTTGGCTTGCAGCTGTTCGGGCAGCACAACGTCACTGGCATAGGAGACAAGCTCGGGACGCCACAGGCGCTGCGTACCTGCGGCGCTGCGAACGGGTTCGAGACTTTCCATCAGCGGGCTGTTGAACAGTTTTGGCACCACCTTGCCGGCCACATGCAGCCCACCGATCAGTGCCAGGTTCAACCCGACCGCTTCCAGATGGCGTAGGGCCAACTGACGATCACCAACGCTCCAGGCCTGGTAACCCTCATACACCTCGTCGAGCAACTGACAGACCATCACCGCCGTCATCAGCGTGCCGACACCGGGAACGAACAGACCGGCTACCATCAGCGCATTCAGGCCAAGGCTCTCGTACAGTGCCTGACGCCGCTTGCGCGCCTGCTCGTCGGCATCGGCGGTCGGCACAGCGAGCTGACGGGCCTCGGTTTTTAGCCGGGTGACATGGTCCTGGTGGAGGAAGCTGAACAGCTCACCTTCGATGGCGACCGACTCCAGGTACAGCGACGCGTTACCGTTGGCATCAAGGTTCTGTCGCAAACGGCTGAGGAACGTTTGCTGCTGATCGCGCGGGACGTAGGCCAGAAAGCGTTGCCGGAAGTCCGCCTGCCGCAGGTCATCGCGCAGATGGTCATGCAATGCGGACAGGTTTGCGAACTGGCGCAACGAAATCCCGTGGCCCGGCAAGTGGAGCAGCAGGCCCGTTTCGCCAAGGTCGAGGATCAGCACCTCGTGCAAGACGATACCGAACAGGCGCAGCTGGCTGCAGGTCAGTGTTGTGCTTTCGTCGAGCAATGTCTGCAGCTTGTCCAGTGCCTTGCCGTTCACATGGTGACGGAGGAAGGCGAGGTCCGCGGCCAGGTGCAGACGATCCTGGTGAACCCTGATCGCCAGCGTGGCGACCTGCGCGGGGGCGAACACGGATGCCAGGTGTACCTGGTAGCGCTGACCGAGGTCCAGGGATCGGCAGGTACGTGCGAAATCTTCCGGGGACAGCCTTAAAGGCTTGATCGCGTAGGCCTCGGATTCCAGCTCGATGTCGACCAGTGTTTCGCTGTCACCCAGCGTGGTCTTGCCAATCACCACGGTCTTTTCAACCTGCGCATCACCTGCCAGGACCAGCGCGCTTTCGCGGCTGAACTCGATCGCGTTTTCGAAGTTGTGCAGGGCGGCGTCGAGCAGGCTTCGGCGTTCGTGCTGGCTGACGTAGGTTTGCCAGGTAAACAGGTGATGGATGTGGATCAGTTCGCTGCTGCGCAACGGCACCGACAATTGGTGGTGGGTTGCCAGCGCTTGCGCCAGCAGAGGTTCGGCGAATTCTGCAATGTTCTTCAAGCCCTTCAGTGCGCGGGCCAGGGTGTTCTGCGAGTGCGCCAGGCGTGTCTGGCTGGCTTGAACGGCCTCGCGCAGATCGGGTGCGGCATTGGCGAACCAGTCGGCCTGTTCGCCGGGCAGACCTTGGGCGGGCAGCAGGGTTTCGTGCAAGGTTTGCCATTGCTCGGGGGCGGTGTGTTGACTCCAGGCCGGAAGCTGACGCGCGATCAGTTGTTGGTGCGGGTTTTCCAGGTCTATGGATGGCATTTGCAGTGCTCCTGTTCAAGGGGCACTCAGGAGGCGGGAGGCGAGGGCGGCCAAGGTGGTAAATAGTTGTTCATGACGCTGTGGGAGCGGGCTTGCCCCGCGATAGAGGGCGAATGATTTATCCAGCACCTTTTCAGATTATCCCTCTTCCTTGTAGTCCATTTCCCAAAGATACTTGCAGCGACTTTGAGCCGTTGCGCTGCTCTGGAGTGCAGCCTAGTCTCTGCCGGTCGTTGGCACTCAACGACCGGCTTTGACAGGCTGACAAACTTCTCCCGACACGTGCACGCTTTATGGCGGTTGTACGTGGGGCACCTCGTGTGCGCCGAGTTCGGGAGTCCTCGGTCTGTCAACCCGCGTACAGCTGCCACCCTCCTGTTTGACAGCAGGTCTGTAGCAGTATCACTGACTTCCGAGGTGTATATGCTCAAGATCGTCCCCGATCCACCCCTCCATCTCCATGACCATTCCCTTGAAGACCTCCTCGTGCAGATCTCGGAGTATCTCGTCTGCGCACTGACCGTGGCCCAGCAGACGGTACTGCTGCACCCGCAACCGCCCGGGCAGATTCTGACGCTGGCGACCATGCATGAAATCGACAGCGCTCGCAGTCTGGTCGAGCTGGCGCTGAGCAAGGTGCAGTTGCGCCATTGAGTTGAAACCTTCGCGGGGCAAGCCCGCTCCCACTGTACTGTGGGGCGGGTATGAGGACGTGGTGATGACAGACAGGAAAGAATCGAAAGACAACATCGGGCTGCTCAAAACCTGTGGCATCGGCAGTTTCGGCGAAGGCATCGGCGGGCGAGTCGAGGATCGTTTGTTCCACACCACTGCAGGGCATGATCTGGGCTATGCGCTGGAGCAATCCACCGTGCTGATGAGTTGCGTCCACAAGCTCACCTTGCAAGCCGCGGTCGATCAGGACTACACGCTGGTGTGGGCGGCACATTACCTGAGCGGGATGGCCAAGGCGCTGGTCGAGGATGTGGCCCATGTTATAGCCCCCGAAATGTAGGAGCAGGATTGCCCCACGAGAACTACCTATCATTTTTGCCAGTTATGCGTTGTGCCGCGACTCAGTAATGTGATTGAGGCACTGAGTAATATCGAGTGCGACATCAATTCGCGACTTGATTGGGGGCTGTCCCGAAAATGGTTGCGATGAGGAAGTAGCGCGCAAACCGCACCTGAAGTGAATGTGACAACAACTTCGCCAAGGAGCCTCACCATGACCATAGATTCTACAATCGAAGCAGAATACCGTCAGGCCATAGACAATCTTAGGGGACTGAAATTCAGGCCAATTAAGGCATATCGGGCACTCTTCTGGATGCATTTCAAGCAGGAAAAGTACGGGAATTATAAACAAGGGATGGACACCGGCTACGATCCGTTGAATTACAAAGATGATGACGCCGATATAAAAAAAGAGGGGTGGGGGGCTCTAACGGGCATGTCCCGCGAAACGGCGATGGAGAGGTACCTTGACCTGGCCAAGCTTGTTCTGAAGTACTACTCGTAGTTTTGCTCCGAAGCGTGCAGGCAGATGAATAAGTTGCCTGCGCGCAACTCGCCAGTAGTCCCTCCCTGGTTAGCAAAACCATCCTTTCCATGCTGAGGGTATTCAATCAGGTCCATCCGGACCGGGGCCTGAATGCCCGCCACAGGCAGGTGTCAGGCAGCGCCTGCCCCGTCCTTACGTTACCGACTTGTGACGCGGCTGTGTGCCCGCGCTGGAGTCGGGGAACCATACACACCCACGTATACAATGTGACGCCAGCCCGTAGCCGTGGGACAAGCGCGCTCACCGCTCTACGCCTGCTCCGAAGGAAAATTGGCGCCATAAAATACATGCGCAGACCCTCAACATTCGGCTTGCAAAGTCGCTACCCAGCACCTTTAATTGTTACTGAATGTGAACGAGTCGGATCGCTCGTTATGGGCACATGTCGTTCAAGAATATCTATTCGGGTGCTACTTGATGCTTTACTGATCTGCCACCAGGCAACAATTCACAGGACGAAGAAATGAAAGCGAATTTGGTGGCAGTTGTCCGAAAGCATGTATCACCGGCAATGCGTTATGAGATCAGAACTGCGTTAAACAAGTTGCACGATATTCTCGGGCGCGCGTGCTTCTGGCGCTGGGAGATCGCAAGGTTCCGGCTGCAGCAGGAAAGCCCGTTCGAAATTCTGTATGTCGGCCGCAAGCAGTACCGGGATGTGGCCAAGGTGCTCATCGGCGGGAAGTCGCTGAGGGATTCGCCTGTGGCGCCCGATCAGGCGGTACCGGCCGAATCGAGTCATGTGGTGGTGGTCAGTGAGATGCCAACCTCCGGGGCCTTGAGTGTCCCTCACTATCTGAGTGCTGTGGTACCGCTGCTGGGGCGCTCCCTGGAAGAGATCACTGCCCGCTACGACAGCGAGCTGCGTCGAAGCATCCGCAAGCACCGCCCGCTGTACTGGATGAAACAGGCGCTGTCGGATGAAGAGATTGCGATGGCCGACAAACACCTGCTGCGCGCCTATGCCACGGCCAGGCAAGGTGAGCATGCGGCACAGTTTTCCACCGAGACGGTGTTTCGCCTGGCCAAGACCGTTGGCCGGCTCGACCTGATCATGCAGGGGGATGAGGTGGTTGGCTGTCACCTTGGCTGTGAAATCACGCGGGGTACAAAACGCTACTGGAGCACCCTGCGTTTTGGCTATTGCGAAGCGGTTTTTTCAGATGCGAAAAAACTCAAAGAAGCCAACTCGATCAACACTTACATGGCCCTGGAGTGGGCCGTGGAAAATGGTTTTGACTATTACGACATAGGCCTTTGTCTGGCACGTCCGGATGACGGGCTGTTGAAGTGGAAACGGCGGCGCGGCGGCGATATCGATTCGTTGGGCAATCACGCTTATATGTTTGTGCGGTTGCCAAAGACAGGCACGGCCAAGTTCTTGTGGGACACGCCGCTATTTGCTGTTGAAGGCGACAAGTTGACGCTCCATCTGGGTTTGCCGGACGGCGCAAGTGATGACGAAGTTGCCGACCGTTATCACGAAATGGTGTTTGGCGGATTGCACAAAATTTATCTCTACGGTGGTAAAAGTTCGGGTGAGCTGTTTGTGGAAACGCTGCGAAGTCGTTACGCCAACTTGCAGTCCCCGCCATTGATGGAACGGATTCCTTCCAACTAAGCAATATTCAGGGTCGAGGTCAACGCGGGCGCTGTGCGCCTGTCGATTGACCGTGCCTTGAGGGGAGTGATCTTCATGGAAAGTAATCTTTCGAATTTCAGTGCGTCGAGCGCTGGAAAACAAAAAAGAATCTCACTTTCCGCCTATAAATTCATGGCGAGAAAACTGTTTGCACGCAAAGCGGAAATCAACCTGAAAAATGTGGCGGCGAAAAGCTGGGAAATTGCCCCAGGTGAAACAACGATTTCGCCCCCGGCTTTTTTTCTGCCCGGCCAGTTGGAGCGCGTCAGTGCATGGGAGGCGCGTTTTTTTCCGTTCGAGCATCCTGCCCGTACCATGCACGGGCGCCTGAGGATGGAGCATGGCGCGACACGCGGCCACCTGATAAAGGACGTCTGGCTGATCGATGGAGCCCTGTACAAGGGCAACGCCAGCCTGTGGTTGTCGCTGAACCCCACCAAGCTTCCACGCATCGTTGTGGACACCGAGATCGAGCGTGGGGCCGCTTATTGCACGCAAAATGGCAATACCTGGTTTGGTACATGGTTGATGGAAGACTGCGTGACCTACGCACTGGCCTGCAACGAAGGGGTGCCGGTGACCACCGCGCCATCCGCCAGGTTTCCGATCTTTTCCCAGGCGCCCGCCTATGAGAACTGGCTCGGCATGAAGCCGGTTCGCTTGAACAGTGCGTTCTTTCGCGAGCTGGTGCTGTTCGATGACTTGAGCAACAACCGCAGCCGACATTTACGTTACCGCGCAATGGGGGAAAAACTGCTCTCGCACGTGAGCTACGCCTCTCACCCTGGTGTATTCATTCTTCGCGGCGGGGATGGCGACTTACGTTTATTGCGCAATGAAATCGCAATTGCCGAGCATTTGCACAAAACCCGCGGGTTTCGCATTCTCGACCCGTTGAGAACGGATGTTCCGACCATTGTCGCGACCTGTGCCGGGGCGCGAGTCGTGATGGGGGTGGAGGGGAGCCAGTTGGTACATGGTGTCAATGTACTGCAGCCGGGTGGGGCGTTGTTGGTACTGCAGCCGCCGAACCGTTTTGTCAGCTACTACAAGTTCCTCACAGACCGCGACAATCAGCACTTCGGCTTTGTGGTCGGAACGCCGGAAGGCGATGGCTTCAAAATCGATATTGAAGAAGTTGAGCGCACGCTGGATCTGTTTCCGCTATAGCCGCGCACACTTGAATCCCGAGGCTATACGTCTGGTACGAAGCAGAAATATTCGTATTTGATTTCTCAGCGTTGAAACACCCTTTCTCGTTTTCGGCGCCAGGTTCGTGCTGGCGTCGGTTACCTGTCGCCTTCATCAAGCGAATTTCGGGGGGGAGGATGGGCGTTTTTTTCGCCCGTCAACAGACCGGATATCCCCAGCATTCACTGAAGAATGGCGGTCTAGAGCGCTTGGCCAAATGGGCCCGAGACTGAATAAATCCGCTGACGGCATTTTGACGCGAAACGGCGCTTCCCATTGAGATTTATTATGGTGTCGGATCGTTGACGTAGTGTCATTGTGCTCATAAGCTCAACTCAACAACGCAAGAATCTTTCACCCGCCGCACGCTGTTGGTTTCTTTTTTATACCAGGCCTTTCTGGAGGGGATTATGCGCTCGACACTGTTGATCAAGTCGATTTTTCTGTTGGTGCTTATGAGTGGTGCGGCGGGGGCCGCCGATTCTTATGTTAATAAAACAAGTGTCGTGCCAATCGGCACGGCGGGCTGGCTTTTTGCGTTTGCAGTGATTGGTTTTATTGCGGTCGCCAACAGACGAAAAGTGTAAGCGAAGTTAATGAGTATCACGATTAATACTATTGTATTAATACAGTGCCGCGGTATCTGCTAGCGGCTTGTTTATTCTCAAGCCATTGCTATATTCCATTGGTCTGTCGCCGTCGGGCGCGCTGATCGAAGGACGCGGTACCGGCTTCGCGGAAGATCGAAGCCAGCGCAGCGGGTTGTAGGGCTGCGAAGAGAGCGAGAGTTTGTGTGCTGTTCTCAATTAGTGCTCATTTGGCCGCTTGGCCGGAGGGATCCTCATGCTACGTTTGATGACTTCTGTGCTCTGCGTGCTGGTGGTCTGGTCTGGTGCTGGCAACGCGATCGAAAAAAATTCCCCTTATCTGCTCAATCCCGGCGACGTGGTGTCTATTTCCGTCTGGGGTGATGAAAAGCTGCAAGGGGAGGTCAGCGTGCTTCCCGATGGCAGTATCACCTTCCCGTTGGCAGGGCGCATTGATGTTGCAGGGCTCGATGCCACCGCCGTCGAACAGAAAATCGCTGCCAAACTTGAAAAATTCATCTCCGATCCGACGGTCAGTGTTGTCGTCAAAAATGCCGCCGGCAATCTGCTCTTTGTCCAGGGCAAAGTGGCCAAGCCAGGTGCGGTGCAAATGGCAGGCCCCACGGCGGTGTTGCAAGCACTGAGCATGTCAGGAGGTCTGGACAAATTCGCGGACGTAAGTGAAATCAAGGTGGTCCGTGGCACAGGCGATACACAAAAGATAATGCCCGTGCACTATAAAGATTTGATTTCCGGGCGCGATATGTCTACCAATATCCAGCTCCAGGCCGGCGATACGCTGGTCGTACCTTAACTTGCCTGACCTAATAAGAATTACAGTGCCTCTATTGCGAATAACCGGTGTTGCCACAGCATTCTTGATCCTGCCGTATTCGGGCATGGTCCAAGCCTCCACCTGGCAGTCCTCGGCAGCCTTGCCGACAACTGTCGAATACGACAGCAACCCGTTGCTCTTGACGTCTGGGGAGGAGGGTGTGACGCGTACGATCATCGCCCCCGACTACAGCCTCGTCGGCACCTTCGATCGCGACCAGTTGCGCTTGGGTCTCGGGGTGCGTGTGTTGCGCTCGTCTGACACGGATGTCGTCGATAACCGTGAGGACCCCAATGTGATTCTGGGTTGGCAGCGAGAGACCGAAACGGGCGGTTATGGTCTGTCGGCGCAATACAATGAAAGTTCGACACTGTCTTCTGCTGTTCAGGACACCGGCGTGGTCACCACCACCGATGGCACGCAGAAGCTGTATGTGCTGACAGGGAACTGGAATCGCGCGCTGACTGAGCGCAGCACGTTGTCCAACGAAACCAAGTACTCCAGCGCCAGCTACGACATCGATACGCTCACCGATTATGAAGAGCTTGCGACTGTTCTGACCTGGACCTACGCCTGGAGTGAGCGTACCGATCTGTACACCGGCATTGGTGCCAAGCGCTATGAGCCGGAGGATGAAACCCTGGCGAGCGCCTCGAACAGCTACACCCCGGTAGTCGGGTTGAAGTACCAGTTCTCCGAGCGTCTGCAGGGCGATGTGCACCTGGGCGTCAATGAAGTCTCCGGCGACGGTGGTGGTCGCCGCGGGGAGGGCGGGCTTTCTCTTTACTACACGGGTGAGCGAACCGGTCTGAGTCTCGATGCCGAACGTAGCACTGTCGCCAGCGCCGAGGGTGGTTTCACCGAGGTCGATTCGGTGCGCGGTGGCTGGAGCTACGCGGTCAACGAGACCAGTCGTGTCGGCCTTGATGCGGCCTGGCAAGACAGTAAAGGGCAAACGCCAAACACGTTGCAAACTTACGGCGCCTGGGCGAGTCGAGAACTTTCGCCTTTTTGCGATCTGCGCCTATCGTTGATGTACAAGGAACGCCAGCAAGACGGTTTGCCAGATGCTGTAGGCACGATCATTGGTATGACCCTGACCTATAGATTTCCCGACCTCTGAACTTCGGCAGAGTGGCCCCTATGAAATCTGAATACGAGCTGTCCCTCAACGATTACATAGCCATTATCAAGGACCGGGCCCTGCTGTTGGGGGTAAGTATCGTGGTCATTCTTGCGGTGACCGCGGTGGTCGCGGTTACCGTTCCGCCGATCTATCAGTCGACCGGCACCATTCTGGTGGAGTCGCAGCAGATTTCCCCGGAGCTGGTGTCGGCGAACAACAACAGTTATGCCGATGAACGTATTGAAGTCATTCGCCAGCGGGTAATGACCCGCGAGAACCTGCTACGGATCATCGACAAGTACAACCTGTTTGCCGACAAGGGCGGGCGCTTCAGCGAGTTCGACAAGATCGACCTGATGCGCAATTCCATTGTTGTGGCCACCCTCAGTACCTTCATCAAAGGGCGTGGCGAGGCGACGGTTGCCTTCAACGTGTCGTTTGAGCACAAGCGCCCGGAGGTTGCCAAAGAGGTGGCCAACGAACTGGTCACGCTGTTTCTCAATGAGAACATCAAGCAGCGCACCGAGCGTGCCAGCGAAACCACCGTGTTCCTGACGCAGGAAGCGAACAAGCTGGGCGCCGAGCTGGCCAGCCTGGAAAACCAGCTGGCCGACTTCAAGCAAACCCATGCTAACGCCTTGCCCGAGCATCAAGCGTTGCGCATGGGGATGTTGTCACGTTCGGAACTGGAGTTCAGGGAAGTCGACCGCGACTACAAAACGGCGCAGGAAGAGCTGCGTTATCTTGAGCTTGAGTTGTCTGCTGCCAATGCCGGACTGACCTCCAAGGCAGAAGGTGCCAAATCCACTGCGGATCAGCTTCAGGACTTGCCCAGCCTCAAGGCCGAGTACACCAGACTGCTGACCCGATACACCGACGCGCACCCGGATGTGGTCGCCGTCAAACGCAAGATTCAGGCGCTCGAAGCCTCCGGCGTACGTGGCGCTCCGGCGTCTAGCGAAAGCCTGGACGTTGCCCGGGTCCGTACCCGGATTGGCGCTGCGCAGGAACGTATCGCTTCACTGGCCGAGCAAAAGCGCGAACTGGTGAAGAAGATGGAAGGCTACGAGGCGGAAATTCTTGAAGCGCCGCAAGTCGAGCGCGGCCTGGTCACCTTGATGCGTGATCACGACAACGCCCGCAAGAAGTACGAGGAAATCCGCGCCAAGGAAATGGGGGCGAAGATTACCGAAAGCCTGGAACAGGAGAACAAAGCCGAACGCTTTGTGCTGCTGGAGCCGCCGATGATGCCGGAGAAACCGGAGAAACCGAACCGCAAGAAAATTGCTGCGCTGGGCCTGGTACTGGCGCCAGCCGGTGGTGCAGCGCTGGTGATGCTCCTGGAATTGTTGAATCAGCGCGTGCGCGGTGTAGGGGCCCTGGAGAGCGTGGTGGGCCGGCGCGTACTGGTGGCCATTCCCTATATTCCTACACAGGCAGACCTGGCGCAGCGCAAGAAGTGGCGAATGCTGCTGCTCCTCGCCGGCCTGGTGCTGATGGCTATTCTGTTGGTGTTGGTGCACGTGTTCTACATGCCTTTGGATCTTCTGCTATTTAAAGCTATGGCTAGATTTGAATAGGGAAAGCAGTGATGGACAGGATCACCTCGGTTTTTGGAAAGAATATTCATCAGGTCAACCCGGATGCCTCGCCGGCAGCGGACGCTCCGCCGCCGGCCGGGCAACCGGAAGTACCCGGTCAGTTCGATTATGTGCAAACCAGGGTCGTGCCGTTGCGCGCAGAGCACCTGGAACGCCATCGGATTGTGGCTTACAACAAGAACTCGAACCTGAGTACGTCGTTCGACCTGCTGCGCACGCAGGTGCTGCAGACGATGGAAGAGAATGGCTGGCGCACGCTCGCTATTACCTCGCCAACGCCGGAAGCGGGCAAGACGGTGTTGGCCATCAACCTGGCAATGAGTATTGCCCATCACACCACCAAGACGGCGTTGCTGGTGGATTTTGACTTGCGTCGGCCAAGAGTCGGCGCCAGCCTGGGCCTGTCGATGGAAAAGTCGCTCAATGAGCTGCTGTCCAACAAGGCCGGGTTGGAAGAAGTCATGGTCAACCCGACATTGCCACGCTTTGTGGTGCTGCCGACACGCGAACCCATTCCGCTCTCCACCGAGCTGCTGTCATCCCCCAAGGTCAGCAACCTGATCAGCGAGCTGCGCGAGCGCTACGATTCGCGTATCTGCATTTTCGATTTGCCACCGTTGTTGAGTTCCGACGACGCCATCAACGTACTGCCCAAGTTCGACTGTGTGCTGCTGGTGGTGGCTAACGGTGCGAACAACAAGAAAGAGATCGAAGACTGCATGTACCATCTGGCGACGGCCAATCTGATCGGTACGGTATTGAACAAGGCGGGGCCGCAACCGCGCTCTTACTATTAGGTAGGGGTGGGTAAAAGCTACAACCATTGGGTTCAACTGTCTTTGTGGGAGTCGGCTTTGCCGGCGATAGGATCGCCGCGGAGTCAGGTGTTGCGCGGCGTCTGCATCGCCGGCAAGGCCAGCTCCCACAGTTAACCGAGTAACAGACAGTTACTAGTGCCAGGGATACTGCTGTTCCCAGTGCCAGGCATGGCTCACGATCTGTTCGAGCGATGCAAATTGCGGCTGCCAGCCCAGCACCGCCTTGGCCTTGCTGGCATCCGCCACAAGCCGTGGCGGGTCCCCAGCGCGGCGCGGGGCGTCATGGGTGATGATCTGGCGACCGGTCACGGCACAGGCGGCATCGATCACTTGCTGTACAGAAAACCCCAGGCCATTGCCCAGGTTGAACGCCGTGCTTGCGCCGCCCGCCACTAGATAGTCCACGGCCAGTGAGTGTGCCGAAACCAGGTCGGCAACGTGGACATAGTCACGAATACAGGTGCCGTCGGGTGTGTCGTAATCACGGCCAAAAACAGTGACATCGTTGCGCCGCCCGGAAGCGGCCTGCAAGATCAAAGGCAGCAGGTGGGTTTCTGGTTCATGGCATTCGCCCAACTCTCCCTCAGGGTCTGCTCCGGCGGCATTGAAGTAGCGCAAGCAGACTGATTTCAGCCCGTATGCACGGTCGAAGTCTTCGAGTATCTGTTCCACCATCCACTTGCTGCGTCCATAGGGGTTGATCGCAGCCTTGGGATGATCTTCGCCGATCGGCACATACTGCGGGCTGCCGTAGACGGCGGCGCTCGAGGAAAAAATCAGCTGGTTGATGCCTGCTCGCACCATGGCCTGCAGCAGTGTCAGCGTCGCCGCCACGTTGTTCTGGTAGTACTTGCCAGGGTCAGCGACAGACTCGCCCACTTCTATAAAGGAGGCGAAGTGCAGCACCGCATCAAACTGATATTCGGCGAACAGGGTATCCAGGGCTCGACCGTCAGCGATGTCCAGTTCGACCCATCTGACATTGCGTCGAGTGGGAGAGTTATCGGCGACCACCACGTCATGACCGGCACCTGAAAGGTGCTTGACCATGTGCGAACCGATATAGCCTGCGCCGCCGACAACCAAAAACTTCATCCAAACCTCCTGGCATCTGTTGGTGCGCGAACGGTGCGGTCAGTTTTGACTGTAGAAGGCGAAATGGCCTATTTCAAGAACAGCCAGTTGGACATTTGCTTGCCGTCGAAGGCGATCAGGTAACGGCCATCCTGGTAGGTCGCGGCAAGCTCTTTCATTGGCCCGCGTGCCTGGTAGCCGAACAGTTTCAAGCCAGCAGGCGCTTTGATGCTCAAGCTGCCTTCCAGGGGTTCGACATTAAAAGGCGTCATGTCATCCGCTTTCGGCACCGCCCGGGTACCCAGCGATATCAGCAGCTCCCGCGATTGGCTGAGCGGCTTTGCGTCAAGGCTTTGCACCACGACACTGGCGTAGGCGGTTTTCACCTGGACCTGAATGTCGGCAAGACTGATCGATTTGCCACCCAGCCAGCCGGTGGCGGCTTGGGTCAGTGGCGTGTCGATGGTGTAGAGGCCTTGTTGCCAGTTGCGCTTGAGCTCACCGGTGTCGCTGGTGGACTCGCTGGCGCCGACGTCCAGCAGCGACTGACCCGGGTCATGCAACACCTGCGCTTGTGGGGTGTTGGTGCCTGGCTGTAGCCACGGCAGCTCGGTTGTTTCGGGCATGGCGATTTGCAGTTTGCCTTTTTCGATGGCGGTACGCAGCAGCACCGAGTTGTTCGCGGTGATCGGTTGGTTGAACAGGGTGTCGGGTGTCGGCGCGAAGACATAGCGGGTGGTGGCTTCGTGGACATCGGCGCGACGGTACAGCAAGGCCGCAGCGGGGAGGGTGGCGATCATCGCCGGGTCGTTGTAGGCGTTCCAGTTGCCCGTCCTTATCCACCCGGCGTCGAAGGCTTGCTGGCTGTAGGCATACTGCATCAGCGCATCCCAGCCCTGGTGGCTGGCGGTACCGGCAACATACAGCGGCAGAGAATGGCGGTCGGGGGTGGGGAAGGGTTCGGTGTTCCACTCGGTGACAGTCAGTGGCTTGCCCACGACCTGGCCCGCGGCGAGCCAGTTGATCATGCTGTCGCTGGTCAGCGGGTTCTTCTCCAGCTGGCCTGCGCCGCCGTAGCTGTGGGCGTCGATCACATCGCCTGCAGTGAGAGCTGGCAAGGCACTCAGCCCGTTACCACCCCAGGTGCTGGTGGTGGCGATGGGTACCTTCACCCCGATACTGCGCAGGTGCTCGATCATATCGACGTTGAAGCGCCGCTCCAGATCGTTGAGAAACAGTTTCGACGGGCCATACTCCCAGGCCCGCCAGGTTTGTCCGGCCGGCAGGTTGTGACGATTGGCGAAGGCCCTGGCCTCATCCATGTAGAGTTTGCTGTGCTTGGGTACATCCTTGTCCGGCAACAGGATATTGCCAAAGTGCTGGGTGATGTCGTTTTCGTTGGTGATCAATACCGCCGCTATCGCCGGATCGTCGTTATAGGCAAGGCCAGTGAAAGCGTTTACATGGGTCAGGTAATCCTCGGCAAAGCGCTTCATGGCCTGCTGGAGCGTGATGTTCACATAGGCATAGCCTTTGAGGCCGGCCCTGCCCTGGTCCTGTGGCAACTCCTGGAACGCGTAGATGTTGTCGTTGGCAGTCAGGGCGCGTTCCACATGCATGTCGAGCCATACATAAATGCCTTCGTCTTTGAGGCACTTGATCCACCAGTCGATTTTCTTCAGCGATGCAGCGCTCAGCTGTTGGGTGTCCTCGATGGCGTCAGCCTTGCCAAACATGTTCGGGCTGACCCACGGCGAGTCATGGTGGTGCAGGCGCACGAGATTGAAGCCCAGTGCCGACAGGCGTTTGGCCTGTTGCCTGATCTCTTCGTCGGAAGTGTTGAAGATCGCATACGCGGACACGTTGGTGCCCCAGAAGCGTGCCGGGGTGTTATCGGCAAACAACAGCTGTTCGCCGGCGGCTTTGACGAAGCCGCGCTTGCCGGCCGGTTTTTCTGGCGCATTGAGAAATGACAGATCGACCGGCGAGGTTCGCCAGTCGAGCTGGCCGTCGGGCCATGTGGTGGGGTCTGCCAGGCCGAAACGTTCACTCGGGGTCTGGCCCAGGGCAATGTCACCGGTCAGGTTCAACACCGCTTTGACCTGCTGGCGACCGGCAGGGATGGAGCCCTTGTAGAAGAACGCACGCACTTGTGCGCTGTTGCCTTGCTCGAAATACACCTTCGCCAGCGCCGGCTCGAAGCGCATCTCGAGGCGCCGGCCCTGGCTTTTCCCCCACGACCAGCCGCGATTGTCGGGTAACAGCACAGGATCACCCATTTCCCCGGCAATCAGCTCCGGATCGAACTGGAAAACGATGCCGCCGCCCTCAACGTTCGACTTCTGGCTGTGTGCATTGAGGTCGAAGGTCCAGGTCAATGTCTGTGATGACTGCTGCTGGATATCGGCCTGCAGATCGAAGTCCAGGCTTTTGTTGCTGCCCGACAGCGTATAGCGGTAGGGCGCATTAACCTTGAACTCAGTGGGAAAACCCGTCCAGCCCCAGTCGGCAGCCCAGAAGTCGAATCTGGAAACCATCGCCGGACCACCACCGCGGGTCAGCACCGGAAGGCCATTTTGCTCTTCTACACTGACGGTCCAGTCGCTTGCCCCGCTGGCCAGCGGCAAGATGGCCAGGCAAACGAATGCCGAAGCCCGCAGGAAGGGGCGCAGAGCACGTGAGGTCATTGACATTACCTGGGTTGAAGTCCGGTATGGAGAAGGTTTTCGCTCTGGGTATACCTGAGCCTGCGGACCATCTGCACATAGGCCGCGCCCACACCGGCGACCGACCAGTACACCACGGGAATCACGGTGATGCTGCTGACGGTAAAGATGATCACCATGATCCCGACCAGCGTTGCCAGTAGCGCCCGCCCGAGTTGTCGCTGTTCATCGTCCCTGTCGGGGAACGCGCGCATTGCCTTGCGGATCCCCAGCAATACGCTGAGAAAGAACGTCACGAAGAGCGTCAGCCCGACCAGGCCGGTACGCAGCGCCAGGCTCACGTAGGTATTGACGATGTCGATGATGCCCTGGCCTTGGATCATCGATAGCATTTCAGGGGTGTTGCGATAATCGAACGAGCCGAACAAAGGATTGCGCTGGATGACGATCCACGAGTTGTCGAGCAGACGCTGGCGGTAGGTGATGTTTTCTTTTTCCAGGTTGCCAACGAAGGGCAGCAGGTCGAGGACCTTTTCCCCACCGGGGGCCAGGGTCAGCAAGGGAATCGCCAGCACACCTGCGAGGGCAAGCAGGGTAAGGCGTCTGACTGCGCCCCTGCCGGTGGCGATGAACGCCGCAACGATGATCACAGCACCGATCCACGGGCCGCGCGACAGCGGCGCTATCAGCCCGGCAAACAGCAGCAGGGCGCCGAGATAACGCTGCCAGCGACTGCGTACGTAGCCCTGGACGAAGAGGAAAAAGCCGATCGCCACGCTGATGACGTAACCCAAGGCAATGGCCTGGCCGGTTGTGGCGCTGGCGCGCAATGAGTTGCCACGGCTCAGGTAGTTGGACATGCCCCATTGCACGCCCATGGCGTCGGTCAGAGCGTTGTACAGCAACCAGTGGCGGGTGAACTCGGCGACGCCAATGATCGCCAGGACGAACGCGGCGAGCACGAAGGCCAGCAGGGCGTCCTTGAAATCACTCAGATCCCTCAGTGCCCGGCTGGCGACGTAATACGGCAGGAACACGTCGACGTAGAGATAGAGCGTCTGGCGCAAGGTGTCGGTGAGGGTGGTTTCGCGCAGGTACAGCAGGTTCATCAGCACCAGGCCGGCAGCCAACAGCTTGTCGGACCAGGTGCGGCCGAAGGCCAGGGTGTCAGCCTGTTTGCTCAAGTACAGGGCCGCGGGGAGCAACACAGACAGTGTCAGTATGCGAATGTGGTTGAGTTCGAACAGATAGTTGATTGGCCCGAAGCCGGGAATCTGTACTGACGCCGGCGGAATAGCGAAAAGCAGCAGGAAGAACAGCGCCATGGGGTTGTGTTCGCGTCGTCCTGCGAGCGTCAGCATGATCGTCATGGCGCCGGCGTACAGCCAGAAGCTGTGGGAGAAAAAGGCCAGCAGGGTTACAGCGAACCACAGGTTACGTCGCCGCTTGAAGTCGCGGTACGGAATCAGGTCTGTGGCTGGCCGGCGCGCAAGGATGAACACGATGCCAGCCAGAAACAGAATGACGATAAGCGCACGAAAATGTTCAGGCATTGGCGATGGGCACCTGTCCCTTGGTGGATGACGGCTAGCATCATGGCTAATTGAAACTATAGTGACTTCTAGCCATTCAGTCAGAGATTGATGTCATGCCGTCGATTGATGTGTCAGCACCGGTGAGCCTCAAAAGGCGTGCAATCTGGGCCGGAGCCTGGAACGTGTTGTCGCTGGTGCTATCGCAAGTCCTTCGCTTGGGCGGCAACCTGATCATTGCCCGCTTGCTGGTACCGGAAATGTTCGGGGTGATGGTCATTGCCACCACGGTGTCCGTACTCCTGCACCTGCTATCGGATGTCGGTTTACGCCAGAACATTATCCAGAGTCGACGTGGCGACGATCCGCTGTTCCTCAATACCGCCTGGACGGTGCAGATCATCCGCGGCTTTGTGCTGTTTTCCCTGACCCTGCTGCTGGCCCTCGGTTCCTGGCTTGCCCAGCTCGCTAACCTGTGGCCTGCGGGCTCCACTTATGCCGCACCGGAACTGCCGTTGGTGCTGGCGATCACCGGCATATCGGCAATCATTTTCGGCTTCCAGTCGACAAAGATAGATGTCGCTGTGCGAACTTTCCAACAGAAGCGCGTGGTGCTGATCGATCTGACGTCGCAGGTCGTCGGATTGGTGGTGATGTTGCTGATCGGCTATTTCACCCGCTCGATCTGGTCGCTGGTGATCGCGAGCGTGTTGGCGTCCCTGGCCAGCACTGTCCTTGGCCATGTGGCGCTGCAGGGACCGCGTAACCACCTGCAGTGGGATCGTTCGGCACTGACCGAGCTGGTCAATTTTGGTCGCTGGATCCTGGTGTCGTCGGTCGTGGGCGTGTTGGCCATGTACGGCGACCGCATCTGGTTCGGTGCCAGCATGACCGCAGCGCAGTTGGGCGTGTACTCGATTGCCGTGCTGATTCTCGGTTCGATCCAGACCGGCCTGATGAAGCTGTTCGGCGCCGTGGCCCTGCCGGCCTTCAGCGAAGCCGCCAGAGAGGGCGACAGTGAACGCCTGAAGGCGCTGTACATGCGCTTCAAGTTGCTGGTTGACCTGGTCTCGCTGTTTGCCTGCGGTGCGCTGCTGACCGCAAGCCCGATGCTCATTGGCTGGATGTACGATGAGCGGTATGCCGATGCGGGCACTATCCTTGCGATATTGTCGCTGTCATTCCTGGTTTTGCGTTATACCTTGGCGCACCAGGTCTGGCTTGCCATGGGACTGACGAAATACCAGGCGATCGACAACATTATTCGCCTCGTCTCGTTATGGGGGCTGCTACCGTTATTGTTAGCCATTGGTGGCGTGAACTATGCGATTTGGGGGGTGGCCCTGCATACGTTCCCGACCCTTGTACTGATTGTGTACGTCAACCGCAAGCTAGGCATTTTCGACCTCAAGCGCGAGCTTGCGGTGCTCCCGGTCGTGGCCGTCGGGGCGTTGTGCGGTGCGCTGGCAACGAGCTTTTTCAACTGGCTTTGACGCGTGTCCGGTTATTCCTCTAAAAACGACAAATGGCATAGGTCTTGGGATCATGGGGAAGCTGCAGTTTTGTACTCCACTATTAGGTCGCAGGGGCTTTCTGGGTAGTTTTGTGGTGCTGGGCGTTGGCGGGGCGCTGTTCGGCTTCTCTGCAGTCGCTGCACGCAAACCTGCCGAGAAGACCGGGTTTGTCGTGATCAATGGTTGGGTGTTGCCTTCTGAGTACTTCCGGAAAGAGCCGACATGATCAAGGACTACCAGGCGCAAAAAGAACTGCGCAGCGGCTACGACTTTTGCATCGTCGGCGCCGGTCCGGCCGGCATCACCCTGGCCCTGCAACTGGCCCGGGCCGGGTGGAGCGTGGTTCTGATCGAGGGCGGAGGGCACGAGTACTCACCGCGGTCACAAGCATTCTACGCCTGCACATCGACAGGCCTTGAGATGTACGCCGAGGAAACGCGCTTGCGCTATCTGGGCGGCACGTCCAATCACTGGGCAGGGCGCTGCCGTCCGTTCGAGCCTTCCGACTTCGCCGTCTCGCCACCTGGCAACCTGCCCGGTTGGCCCATTCCGTACGCGGAAATCGAGCGCTATCTGCCGGCGGCGATGGATATCGTCGACCTTCCGCAAGGGGCAAGCTTTCAGGCGCGCAACACCGGTTTGCAGGGCGGCGAGTTCGATGCTGACCGTTTCCTGCTCAGCCCGCCGACGCGTTTTGCGCAAAAGTATGCAGCGGCACTCAACGAGACGCCGGGGCTTGATGTCTTTATCAATTGCAACTGTGTCGATCTTGAGTTCGATCAGGCTTCAGGGCGCCTGGTGGCTGCGCTGGTGTCGGATTACGACCTGCACCGTGAGCGACTGGTGGCAGGTCATTTCATCCTGGCCACGGGCGCCATCGAGAATGCCCGGCAATTACTCAACAGTGAGTCGCTGCTGGCAGCCGGTATCGTCAATCGCAACGGTCTGGTGGGCGGCTGTTTCATGGAACACCTGAATATCGATATGGGCACCTTCATATTGAAAGAAGGGCAGGGTACCGAGCCGCGCGAGTATTACACCACCGATGCCTTTGTCGCGGAGTACCGTTCGGGTAAAGGTAATGTCGCCACTTCGGTGCTGTCGGATGTGCGCACTTACGGCCGAACCGCCGAGGTCAAACACTTTCTTGAAAACCTCGCCTGTGAAATGGGCGTCGCCAGCAAAATTGAATTCATTGCCAAGTTCAGTTGCCCGGGGGACGGCGTTATCAGCACGATGCTCGAGCAATTTCCCAACGTGCAAAGTCGTATCTCGCTGCTGGACGAAAAAGACCCGCTGGGTGTCGCCAAGGTCAATGTCAATTGGGCCTTGAGCCCCGACGACAGGCACACCATCAAGTGCATCGGCGGTGAAATCGCCAAGCAGTTTGCCGAAGCGGGGCTGGGTTTCGTCAAGCTCAACGATTACGTCTATGACACCGCCGTGCCACTGAAAATAGCACCGCATGCCCACCATATGGGGACCACGCGGATGGCGGCCTCGGCGGAGTCCGGTGTGGTCGATGCCAACTGCAAGGTGTTCGGCACTGAAAACCTTTACGTTGCCGGCAGCAGCATTTTTGCCAAGGGCGGCGCCTCCAACCCGACGATGCCACTGCTGCAGTTTGCCTTGCGGTTGGCGGATCACCTGAATGACAAGATGAAAGTGACGAGTGCAATCCGGTCAGCACCAACAAGAACGAGACCGGATTCGACTCAGGGATAGTCCAAAGTAGCTTCACGTGCGAGGGTCGCAGAATGTTTGGATGGATAAGGAGCGCAATAACCTATTACGTCAACTCAACCGGGCGTGGCAGTCCACTTTACAGGAAGTTGTGCAACCCGAATGCGTGCGAGTGGGGCGTGTATTTAAGCCGATGGGGAAAGTTTCATTCTGTCGGCCAGCATGTACATATCAGTAGCGGCTGCAACATAACCGACCCTACGCTCGTGCGTATCGGCAGTTATGTGGGGTTGTCGGATTGTTCACTGTTCGGGCACGACGCGGTGGTGGCCTTGATTGAGGCACGCTACGGCAAGCACCTCGACTCGGTCGGTTACATCGATATCCGCGACAATTGTTATATCGGGCATGGTGCGATTGTCATGCCGCGCGTGACCATCGGGCCTGATTCGATTGTCGCCGCTGGCGCTGTAGTCACTAAAGATGTGCCGCCTGGCACCGTGGTCGGGGGCAATCCGGCAAAGGTCATTTGTACAACCGAAGAGCTGGTCAACAGGATTGAAGCACGTTGCACTGCTTATCCGTGGATGGACCTGATCAAACAGCGCAATGGCGCCTATGACCCTGAGCTGGAACCGACACTGGCGGCGGCAAGGCGCCAGTATTTTTTCGGGGACGGAAACAATGGTTAGCAAGCCCGTCGACGTGCTGGTGGTCAACTTCAATACCGCAGCCTTGTTGCAGCCGATGTTTGACGCGCTGCGCCAGGCCGATAGCGAACAGCTTGCCAGCTATCTGGTGGTGGACAACGCCTCGGTCGACAACTCGCTGGAGTGCCTGGCCAAGGTATGCCCTGAGGCGAAGTTACTGAGCAATGCAAAAAACGTCGGCTTTGGTCGTGCCAACAATCAATTGCTTGAACACCTGCAAGGCAAGTACGCGCTGTTGCTCAATACCGATTCCTTTGTGGCCGCCGACAGCCTGGGCAAAACCATCGAATATATGGACGCCCACCCTGATTGCGGTGTCCTGGGCGTTCGCCTGGTAGGGCGCGAGGGCGATCTGCAACCCAGCTGCCGCTACTTTCCAACGCCGTTGAACGTGTTTGTTGCCCGCACCGGGCTCAGGCGCTTTTTCCCTTGGCTGAAAATGGTCGACGAGATGACCTGGGATCATGATGCGGTCCGGGAGTGCGACTGGCTGCCAGGCTGCTTCTACCTGGTGCGTCGGGAAGTGCTTGATCAGGTTGGCCTGTTTGACCCGCGTTACTTCCTCTATTACGAGGAGGTAGACCACTGTAAACGCGTGAAAGAAGCCGGCTGGAAAGTGGTGTTCTACCCGCATACCACGGTCGTGCACATTGGTGGCGAAAGCTCCAAGTCGGTTGCCGAACTGGAGGCGGCCAGCCGCCAGATATCGAACTACCAGATCGAAAGCGAACTCTTGTATTTCCGCAAACATCATGGCGTGCCAGGGCTGGCCTTGCATATGTTGCTGGTGTGCCTGGGGGATCTGTTGCTGGCACTCAAGGCGCTATTGAAAGGGCGAGGCCGGGCGGCCATCAGGGCATGTTGGCAGCATACCCGTGCCACCTGGTCGCTGTTGTTCGATACCCGCTTCGCTAGCCAACCGACAAGGTAGGTGAATTCATGTTCGAAAACATACGTGCGGACTTGCGTGCATACCGTGGCGATTGGGGCGCTCAGGGCTTCTGGGTCATGCTGGTGTATCGCTTTGGACGCTGGCGCTACGGCGTGCGTCCGGCGTTGCTGCGCAAGCTGTTCTCCTTCGTCTACAAAGTGCTGTTCAAACTGGTGCAAATCGTCACGGGAGTGGAATTGCCCTGTGAGGTGGTGGTCGGCCGCAACTTCGTTATCGACCATTTTGGCGGCATCGTTATCAGCGGCTATGCGCAATTCGGTGATGACTGTCGTATTCGCAACGGCGTAGTGGTCGGCCTGAAGAATGTCGATGAACCCACCGCACCGGTAATCGGCAACAACGTGGATATCGGCGCTGGCGCCAAGGTGCTGGGCAATATTCGCATTGGCAACAATGTGATTATCGGCTCCAACGCGGTGGTATTGATCGATGTGCCGGACAATTCACTGGCCGTTGGCGTGCCAGCGACTATAAAGGTGAGAAAGCCCACTGAAGTAATGGAATACACCTGAGTCAGCCAGTTGATCGTCGCGAGTGAGGCCCATGGTGAAAGGCATTGGCGTTGTGGTTATCGGTCGTAACGAAGGCCAGCGGCTTGAACGCTGCCTGGCTTCGCTGGAGGGTAGCGCGGATAAGGTCGTTTACGTCGACTCAGGTTCGGTGGATGGTTCGGTGCAGATGGCACGCCAGCGCGGCGTCGAGGTGCTGGCGCTGGATATGACGCGCCCGTTCACCGCAGCACGTGCGCGCAACGAAGGCTTTGCCCGTTTGCAACGTCTGTTGCCGACGATGCGCCATGTGCAGTTTGTCGATGGTGATTGCGAGGTGGCCGCTGGCTGGTTGCCCAAGGCACAAGCATTTCTTTATGCGCATCCCGCGGTCGCGGTGGTGTGTGGTCGTCGCCGCGAGCGTTTTCCGCAACGTTCGGTATACAACCTGCTGTGTGATCTGGAGTGGGACACGCCGATTGGAGAGGCCAAGGCCTGTGGCGGTGATGCGCTGATGCGCGCGGATGCCTTTGCCGCCGTGTCCGGGTATCGCGCCAGTCTTATTGCCGGAGAAGAGCCTGAATTGTGTGTGCGGCTGCGCGCAGCGGGCTGGAAGATCTGGCGTTTGCCCGAGGAGATGACCCTGCACGACGCCGCCATGACCCGCTTTGGCCAGTGGTGGCAGCGCAGTTTGCGTGGCGGCTATGCCTTTGCCGAAGGTGCCTTTTTGCATGGGGCTGCGCCAGAGCGACATTGGCAGCGAGAGTCACGCCGTATCTGGATCTGGGGGTTGGCGATCCCGTTGGCGATCATTGCGGCCAGTGCATGGCTCGGAGGGTGGGGGCTGTTGCTGCTGTTGATCTACCCGCTGCAGGCCGTGCGTCTGGCACGCCGGGGTGTCAGGTCGGCGCGCGAAAACTGGCTGCAGGCCGTGTTCCTGGTGCTTGGCAAGTTTCCCGAGATGCTCGGGCAGGTGAAGTTCCTATTGAACAGATTCGGTGCCGGCAAAGCGGTATTGATCGAATACAAGTGAGAAATCCATGATTTATCGATCGATATTGAAAAGTGTGCTCACGTTGCAGCCCGGATATTCATTACGGGCGTTGAACAACAAGTTCAAGTTGATGCTGTTGATGACCCGGCAGTGGTCAGACCTGCGCGCGTTTATGACACGCATGTCGAATGCACTCGGCAATGACGGCTTTGAGAAGCTGGGGGAGGATTGCATTGGCGTGGTGCAGTGGCCCTACATCAGCAAGTGCTGGAATGCCCCGGCACGACTTGCTGCGGTGGCTTCGCACTATGAAGCGATCAGCGATCAGTTTCCGGCGCTGTTGCTGCTGGGGCGTGACGAGCGCCTGACCCTGTGCGACCTGTCGAGCTACTCCAGCGCCTGTGCCCTGGTCCTGGATCGGCCGATCTGGTTCAAGCGCGAAGGGGAGTTGGTGCTGAACGTGTTCCAAGGTGATTTGCGCGTGGCATCAATCGCCTTCACCTTGTCTCGTACCACGGATGGACTGTGTCTGTTCATTGGCGCGGTGCAGGGCATTCACAAAGGCATAGACAGTGAAAGGTCCTTGAGTATCTACCGGGACCTGACCAAGGACTTTGAAGGGCTGCGGCCCAGAAGTTTTTTGATCGAAGCCATCAAGTGCGTTGCCAGAACGGTGGGCGCTACCAGGATTTACGCGGTCGGCGATGCCTACCGACATCATCGTCATCCTTATTTTGGTGCGGAAAAAGCCCAGGATCTGGCGGCTAACTACGATGTCATCTGGCTGGAAAATGGCGCAACGCCCTCGGCTCGCGAGGACTTCTTCAACATTCCCCTGGCCCAGTCAATGCGTGCAGCGGATGACATCGCCGCGAAAAAACGCGCGATGTACCGCAGACGCCAGGCGTTACTGGATGATGTCTTTACTCATATCGAAACTGCACTTGCAGGCACTGATGTGCAAAGGCAGCTGCAGCTGCACCGGCAGCGTTTGGGCGCCGCACTGGCAGTACAGGAAGTCCACAGCGCACCGACCGTCTCGCCCTTGACGGCAAGGGCTGCCGCGTTGCTCCGACACCTTGTAACCGAACCACGGATAGACCAGCGCTTTCGGGCGTACGTGCAGAAAGCCGGGTTGTATCCAACCCTCAGGAAAGTCTGGCGGGAGTTGTTGAAGCAGGGGCCGGGCCTGCTGTGGAAAGCACCTGATGCCAAGAAAAGCCTGCCCCTGGGTAACCCTGGCGTACCGGCCAGCGATCTGTTCGCCAACGAAGTGGTGTTGATCGGCGAGGCTGACCTGTCGCAACGCCCCAAACCCCGGGTGGCGCAGATCCAGCAAGCGCTTGAAGGCCTCGGTTACCGATGCCGCGTTGTGGATTGGCGTGACCACGGCGCTTGTCTGAATGCACTGCAGATGTGTTCAGCGGTGATCTTCTTTCGGGTGCCTGCCTTCGCCGATGTGCTGCAGCTGATCGAGGAGGCCAGGCGGCTCAAGGTCACGTCCTACTGGGACGCCGATGACTTGATTTTCGATCCGCAGGCGTATCGCCAGGGCAATGATCTGACTGCCTTGAGTGCCGACACCATCGCAAACCTGCTGACGGCCGTGGCGCTGTATCAGCAGGCGTTGCTGTCGTGTGACCGGGCCATCGCTGCGACGGCCAGCTTGGCCCTGGCAATGACCGAGGCTGGCGCCAGGCATGTGACGCTGGTTGAGCAGACCCCGGACGCTGAATCCGACAGCAGGAGTTGGCAGCCGCTGAGCCGGATCTTTCCTGCGCAGGCGAAGACTCGCGCCAGGCGCGTGCTGTCGGCAAACATATTCTTCGCCCCGAGAAGTTATGGCGGCGCCACGATTATTGCGGAGCAGATGACGCGGCTGATGGCGCAGGCATCGCAACTGCAGCCATTCGTTTTCACCTCGTTGCCAGTCGCCAACGCGGCGCCCTACGGCCTGTTCAGGTATGAGGTCAACAAGGTTGCGGTCATCGGCATGGGGCTACCCGATGAGCGCTCCGAATATTTTGAGAACCCCGCGACAATCGCGATCTTCGAGGCCATGCTCGACAGCGTTGCGCCAGACCTTGTGCACTTGCATTCGGTGCAAGGCCTCGGCGCGCAGCTGGCGCAAAGTTGCCGCAAGGCGGGCATTCCTTTTGTGGTGACGTTACATGACACCTGGTGGATCTGTGGGCGTCAGTTCATGATCAATAACCATGGGCAATACTGCGGGCAAACCAGGATTTCCACTGAAGTCTGCGCAAAGTGCGTAGAAGATCCGATCCTCAACGATTACCGCCAGCAGTGGCTGGCCAACATGCTGAAAAAGGCCGACCTGCTACTTGCGCCGAGCAAGTTTGCCAGGGACCTGTATATCGCCAACGGCTTCGATGCCACGAAGATCCGGGTCAACAACAATGGCATCCTGGCGCCAGCGGCCAACTACCGTAAGCAACCGGGCAAGACCCTCAGGTTTGGCTATGTCGGCGGCAATGTCTCGATCAAGGGTGTGACCTTGCTGGCTCGCGCCTTTGCCTCGCTCAACCGCTCGGACTATGAGCTCAAGGTGGTGGACAGCCAGCTGCACCTTGGCTTGCGTTCATTCAAGCCGGACAGCATCAAGATTCCCGGCACCGTCACCTTCATACCTGGCTATGCCCAGGCCAACATGGACGCGTTCTATTCCGGTATCGATGTCCTGCTGTTTCCGACGCAGTTGAAAGAAACCTTCGGCTTGTCGGTGCGCGAAGCGCTTGCCCGCGACGTCTGGGTGATCAGCACCCAGGGCGGCGGAACGGTTGAAGATATCGTCGATGGCGTCAATGGCACCATCATCCCGCTGAGCACAGATGAAAAGTACTTGCGCCAGGCGCTGTCCGATGTGCTCGAAAACCAGCAGCGCTTCCTTGAACACCGCAACCCCTTCAAAGCCAGTATCAAGTTGTGCAGCGACCAGGCCCTGGAGCTCCAGGGGATCTATGAAGACGTACTCAAGCAGGCCTCGCTGTCGCAGGCTTCGGCAGCTGGCCAGCCATCGGTGATCGCCAGCCTGAGATAGAAGGCTGGTGCCTGGCGGGGCAGGTCTGATCATTCATAACGCGGGTAAACAGTCGGGCTCCTATGCGCATTGCTTATTTCATCAATCAGTACCCCAAGGTCAGCCATAGCTTCATTCGCCGCGAAATTCTGGCGCTGGAACGCCAGGGCATCGAGATTCAACGCATTGCCTTGCGTGGCTGGGACGCTGAGTTGCAGGACGCCGAGGACCTGTCTGAGCGGGATAAAACCCGCTATGTGCTGCAAGACGGCGTCAAGGGCCTGCTCGTGCCGTTGCTGCAAGTGCTGCGTGCTCGCCCGCGACATTTTTGTTCGGCCTTGTGGCTGGCCCTGCGTATGGGCCTGCGTGCCGATCGCCCGTGGCCTTATCATCTGGTCTATCTGGCCGAGGCGTGCCGTGTGGTGCAGTGGTTGCAGGCGTATGGCGCTGAGCATGTGCATGCACATTTCGGCACCAATTCAACCGAGGTGGTGATGCTGGCCAACGCACTCGGTGGACCCGCTTACAGCTTTACCGTGCATGGCCCGGAAGAGTTCGACAAACCGCAATTTCTGTATCTGGGCGAGAAAGTCCGGCGCGCGGCGTTTGTCGCGGCGGTCAGCTCCTACGGGCGCAGCCAGCTGTTTCGCTGGGTGGCGCATGAGCACTGGGCCAAGGTCAAGGTGGTGCATTGCGGCCTGGAACGCATGTTTCATGAGGTGCCCGCAGTCATGGCCCCCAATGTGCCGCGCCTGGTTTGCGTAGGGCGTTTGTGTGAACAAAAGGGCCAGCTGTTGCTCCTTGAAGCTGCGCGTCTGTTGGCCGCCCAGTCGGTGGTGTTCGAGATCGTGCTGGCCGGTGACGGGGAAATGCGTGCCGATATCGAAGCGCTGATCATTCGACATGAATTGCAGGCACAGGTACGCATCACTGGCTGGATCAGCAGTGCGCAGGTACGCGATGAGATCCTTGGCGCCCGCGCCCTGGTTCTGCCGAGTTTCGCCGAGGGCCTGCCAGTGGTGATCATGGAGGCCATGGCCTTGCGCCGGCCGGTGCTGACGACCTATGTGGCGGGTATTCCCGAGCTGGTTCGCCAGGGTGAGAACGGTTGGCTGTTTCCTGCCGGGGCTGTGGAGGAGTTGGCCGCAGCCATGGCCGATTGCCTTGCGCAACCTGTCGACACCTTGCAGCGCATGGGGGAGGCGGCCTATCAGCGCGTGCTGCAACGCCACGATATCGACACTGAAGCGGCCAGGCTGGCCGGCTACTTTAAGGCATCCGCATGATTACTTTACTGGCTTGGCTGCTGGGAGCAGTGGCGCTACTCGCTCTGCTGCCGGTGTTGGTGCTGTTCGCCCAGGTGCTGCTGGCCTGCTTGCCTGCGCGACCTGGGTTGCAGCTGAACGGCGCGCGGCCGCGCGTGGCGGTGTTGGTACCCGCGCACAACGAATCCTCGGGCATCGTGTCGACGCTCAACAGCATTCTCCCGCAGCTGCTGGAAGGTGACCGGCTGTTGGTGGTCGCCGACAACTGTAACGACGACACTGCCGCGCTGGCCCGCTCGGCTGGCGCAGAGGTGGTGGAGCGCCGGGATGAGCAACGACGTGGCAAGGGCTACGCGCTGGATTGTGGTGTGCGTCATCTGGCCGGGGCGGCGCCTGAGGTGGTGATTATCATCGACGCCGATTGTCAGGTAAGTGAGCGCGGCATTGATCATCTGGCGCGTAGCTGCGCCAGTGCCGGGCGGCCAGTGCAGGCCCTCGATCTGATGTGTGCACCTGCAGGCGCGGGGCTGAAAGTCCAGGTCGCCGAGTTCGCCTGGCGGGTCAAGAACCTGGTACGGCCAAGCGGGTGGGCGCGAGTGGGTTTGCCTTGCCAATTGATGGGAACGGGAATGGCGATCGACTGGCGAGACCTGGCACTGGTCGATCTGGCCAGCGGTCACCTGGTCGAAGACTTGAAAATGGGCCTGGATTTCTGCCGCAACGGCAAGCCGCCGTTGTTTTGTCCGGATGCGCAGGTCACCAGCTTCTTCCCACGTAGCGCTGAAGGGCTGACTAGCCAGCGCGCACGCTGGGAGCGTGGTCATCTGGGGGTGCTGCTGGGCGATGCGCCGAAGTTGCTGGGAGCATCGATCACCCGGCGCAATTGGAACCTGCTGGCGATGACGGTGGATCTGATGGTCCCGCCGCTGGCCTTGCTGACCTTGACCTTGCTGGCTGTGTTCAGTGCCTCATGGTTGGCATTTCTGCTGTTCGCTGTATGGGTGCCGGCGTTGATCAGCACGGGCGCGATGGTCCTGTTGGTTGCCGCTGTGCTGTTGGCGTGGAAGCGGTTCTGCCGTGAGCTGATCGGGTTTTCCGTGCTGCTGTATGCACCGTTCTATGCGGTGAAAAAGATACCGCTGTATCTGGGCTTTCTGATCAAGCGCCAGGTCGAATGGGTGCGTTCGAAACGGGATGACAGCTAATGGATGAAGGCGCTGCGCAGAAAAGCTGGAAAACGATTATCGGCAAATTGCGGGTGGTCGATAGCGCAGGTGACAAACAGGGATTGCTACAAGCGTTGTCCGCACCCGAAGCACCGACCGTGCTGGGGTTCGTCAATGCCCATGCCATGAACCTGGTGGCCGGCGATGCGGAATACTTCAAGGCCCTGTCGGCGGCTGATGTGCTGTTACGCGATGGTATCGGTATGGCGCTTCTGTACCGTCGCCTGGGCCTGGATCCCGGGTTGAACATGAATGGCACGGACTTCATTCCGCAACTGCTGGCGACATTCAAGGGCCGCCGTGTAGCGTTCTGGGGGACAGAAGAGCCGTTTCTGAGCCAGGCGGCGCAGCGTAGCGAAGCCCTGTCCGGTGTGCAGGTGGTATCGGTTCATCATGGCTTTGCCGAGGTGCAGACCTACATCGACCTGGCACGGCAAACCCAGCCTGAGCTGATTGTGCTGGGTATGGGCATGCCCAGGCAGGAAGCCGTTGCCGCACAACTCAAAGCCGTTGGCGTGCCCTGCCTGATCATCTGCGGCGGGGCGATCCTGGATTTTCTCGGCGGCAAGGTAACGCGGGCGCCACAGTGGCTGCGCAGGCTAGGGTGCGAGTGGGTCTACAGGTTGCTCAGAGAACCAAAGCGGCTATTTCTGCGCTATGTGGTGGGCAATCCATTGTTTCTGTTACGGATGCTTTTCTGCACCAGGGTTGCGGTAGGGAATTCACAGAACACGCCCCGGCCTTCCTAGGAAATACCCTGACCAGCGGATCGTCCGATTCAGCCAAAATCAACGGCAGGGATGACTCGGTCAGCGGTGATGGCTTGGTACTGCTACAGTGATATCACAAGCTTCTTCAGGGCTGGGAAATATTGGGAAAGCGTGTGGTATCTCAATTGACGAGGTCTAGTAATGGTTTTCGAACCCAGAAGCAGCCGCTCCCTACTCCAGCGCAGAAGCAGTGTCAGTAACGCCATTCAGGCGGGTCTCGACGGTATTGCGGTGACCGGCGTTGCCTGGTACCTGATCAATGACCAGATCGGTTACATCACCTCTGATTACGTCATCATGATGTTGCTGTTGATTGGTGCATTGGCCGTCATTTACGACCACTACGCCATTTACCGCAGCAATGTCGGGCTGTCCATCAAGGCCTTCAGACTGTTTAAAGCATGGTCGGCCACCTTTTGTTTTCTTGTGGTCATGGCGTTCCTGACCAAGCAGAGCGAGAGTTATTCGCGCATGCTGGTGGGGGAGCTGTTTGTCATCGGCTATTTTGTTCAGCTATTCCTGCACTTTGCCGTGCGCGAGGTGCAAAAGCGCTTTTTTGCGCACGCCTATCGCCTGGAAAATGCCCTGATTATTGGTGCTGGTGACCTCGCTCATTTTCTGCATCAGAAGATAAGCAACAACCCCTGGTTCGGTGAGCGGATTGTTGGTTGTGTCTTGACCGGTGAGGGGGATAGCGGCGATTACGCAGAAGGGAAGAATCGCCTGTCAGTGTTGGGGCATATCTCCGATCTGGATGAGATCGTCGTGCAGCATGCGATCAGGACTGTCTATCTGGTCACGCCGCTAAGCGGTTCTGCGGTCATTAATGACGTGTACTTGAAGTTGCTCGACAAGTGCATTGCGGTTAACTGGGTGCCCGACATCTTTTCCCTGCGTTTGATCAATCACAGTGTCCGTGAAATTTCCGGCATTCCCGTGCTGACCTTGTCTGAAACGCCGTTGACGGGGACGAGCCTGTTCCTGAAAAACCTGGAAGACAAAGTCCTCGCAGCCCTTATCCTGCTGTTTGCGTCACCGGTGCTGCTGGCTGTTGCCCTGGCGATCAAACTCGACAGCCCGGGCCCGGTGTTCTTCAGGCAGGAACGCATGGGCTGGACCGGGGAGTCCTTCCGTATCTGGAAATTCAGAAGCATGGTTGTTCATGAGCCGGAAGATGGCGTGGTCAAACAAGCGCAGAAAAATGATGCGCGGCTGACCCGGGTTGGCGCCTTCATCCGCCGCACCAGCCTCGACGAACTGCCCCAGCTGTTCAATGTGCTGATGGGCGAAATGTCCCTGGTGGGGCCGCGCCCGCACGCCCGGCAACACGATACGCAGTACTCTCAGGACATCGTCGACTACTTTGCCCGGCACAACATCAAACCCGGCATGACCGGCCTGGCGCAGGTCCGTGGTTTCAGAGGTGAGACCAAAGACATCGAGCAAATGATCCAGCGTGTCGACTCTGACATCGAGTACATCAACAACTGGTCGCTGTGGCTCGATTTCGTGATCCTGGTGCGTACGCTCAATGCCTTCACTGGCAAGCATGCTTACTAGCGATTCACTGTGCCTGGGCGTGTAAAGAGCGGAAGCTCTCGGCTTCCTCAACCAGCCAGTCATGCACCGCGCGGGCGCTTGGATGCGCCAGGCCACCGGGCGGATAGAGCAGCACGTAGCGCTTGTGGTTGGCGATTGGCAGGCCGAACGGCACGATCAGGGTGCCGCGCTCCAGCTCGTCATTGAGCAGGGTACGTCGGGCGATGGCCACGCCGATGCCGGCGATTGCCGCTTCAATGGTCAGGTGGTTGCGGTTGAAGGTGTGCCCGCGGCGCACATCCAGGCCACTGGCACCAATGCCTTCCAGATAAAACTCCCATTCCGCGTATTCCGAGCTGCCACGCCAGGCGGTGATGTCGTGCAGCAACGGATAGTGCGCAAGATCGCCAGGGCCATGCAGGGGCGGGCGGCCACGCAGCAGGTTCGGCGAACACACCGGGAAGATCTGTTCATCGAGCAACGGTGTTGAGTGCATGCCCGGGTAGCTGCCGTCGTTGAGGTCGATGGCCAGGTCGAAGTCGCCTTCATGCAAGGCCTGACTGCTGTCTTCGGCCACCAGGCGCAGCTGGATGTCCGGGTAGCGTTGCTGCAGGCGGGGCAGGCGCGGGGTCAGCCATTTGGCCAGAAACGAGGGGATCGAACGCAGGCGCAGGGTGCCGCGAATTTCGCCGGCGTCCAGGCGCAGCAGTTCGGCATCGATGCTGCCGTAGGCTTCGCTGACCGTCTGTGCCAGGCGCTGGCCTTCGGCGCTCAGTTCCACGCCACGGGCGCGGCGCAGGAACAGACGAAAACCCAGGCGCTCTTCCAGCTGACGAATCTGCTGGCTCACGGCACCTGGGGTGATGTGCAGTTCTTCGGCGCAGCGGGTGAACGACAGGTGCCGCGCCGCACAGGAAAACACGTGCAGCCAGACATACATCTGGCCATTCATCTGTCGTCTCATCGTTTAGTTCTGCTAAAGGCTTGCTTAGAAAGTTTCGTTGGTCAATGCCACGGTGACCGGGCAGTATCGCGCAACTTCGCGAAACCCTTCAATTTTTTCATAACGCCGCAGGGCGACATTCGTCGCTTGAGCGTGCAGGCATTAGCATGGCTATCAGTGTTTTCGACCTTTTCAAGATTGGCATCGGGCCCTCCAGCTCCCATACCGTGGGCCCGATGCGGGCGGCTGCGACCTTTGCCCAGACCTTGCGTGAGCAGGGCGTGCTGGAGCAAGTCAGTCGGGTAGAGGTTCGTCTGTATGGCTCGCTGTCGGCCACCGGTGTCGGCCACGCCACTGACCGTGCCACCTTGCTCGGGCTGATGGGCGAATGGCCCGACCAGATCGATCCGCAGCGTATCGAACCGCTGATCACGCAGTTGCAGGACAGCCAGGTGCTGCAGCTCGATGGTCGTCATGCCGTGGCCTTTGATTGCAGTCGCGACCTGCTGCTGCTCGACGAAAGCCTGCCGTACCACCCCAATGCCATGACCCTGGAGGCCAGCAGCGCAAGCGGTTCATTGCTGCAGCAGACCTACTATTCGGTCGGCGGTGGTTTTATTGTCGAGGCTGCGCAGATTGGCGCTGGCGGCGACAGCAGCGAGCAGGTCAGGTTGCCCTACGACTTCGACAGTGCCGCTGAGCTTCTGGCGCTGTGCAAACAGCACCAGTTGCGCGTCAGCGAGCTGATGATGGCCAACGAACTGGCCTGGCGCCCGGAAGCAGAAGTGCGCAGTGGTTTGCTCAAGCTGTGGGCTGCCATGCGCGAGTGCGTCGACAATGGTTTGCGCAACGAAGGCATCCTGCCCGGTGGGCTCAAGGTCAAGCGCCGCGCCGCCAAGCTGCACCGCAGCCTGCAGGAGCTGGGCAAGCCCAATGTGATCGGCTCGACATTGAGCGCGATGGAGTGGGTCAACCTGTTCGCCCTGGCGGTCAACGAAGAGAACGCTGCGGGCGGGCGCATGGTCACCGCGCCCACCAACGGTGCTGCCGGGATTATTCCGGCGGTGCTGCATTACTACATGAAGTTCAACCCTGATGCCTGCGACAACGATGTTGTCGATTTCCTGCTCAGTGCTGCCGCCGTGGGCATCCTGTGCAAGAAGAACGCCTCGATCTCCGGTGCTGAAGTGGGGTGTCAGGGTGAGGTGGGCTCGGCGTGTTCCATGGCTGCGGCGGGGCTCGCCGAAGTGCTGGGGGCGACGCCGATGCAGCTGGAGAACGCTGCCGAAATCGCCCTTGAGCATAACCTCGGCCTGACCTGCGACCCGGTTGGCGGTCTGGTTCAGGTGCCGTGCATCGAGCGCAACGCCATCGCGGCGGTCAAGGCCATCAACGCTGTGCAGATGGCCTTGCGCGGTGATGGCGAGCACTTCATTTCCCTGGACCGGGTGATCCGCACCATGCGCGATACCGGTGCCGACATGCATGCCAACTACAAGGAGACTTCGCGCGGCGGCCTGGCTGTCGCTTTTGTCGAGTGTTGAAGCCTGTAGGAGCGGATTCATCCGCGATGGACTGCGCAGCAGTCCCTCTTATGGGGCCGCTCCGCGACCCTTCGCGGATGAATCCGCTCCTACAATCGTTCCAAGTTATTCATAAGCAACAAAAACAACTACAAGGCAATATCGATGACTGATGTAAACACCACCACCCACCTGGGTGCGAGCACGGCTGCGCCGGCGCAAAGCAAAACCTGGAATCGCCACGACACCACCTGGGTCCTGGGCCTGTACGGCACCGCCATTGGCGCCGGTACCCTGTTCCTGCCGATCAACGCCGGGGTAGGGGGCTTCTGGCCGCTGCTGGTGCTGGCACTGCTGGCATTCCCGATGACCTATTACGCGCACCGTGGCCTGACCCGCTTTGTGCTGTCCGGCAAGCGCGGCGCCAGCGAAGACATCACCGAGGTAGTAGAAGAGCACTTCGGTGTCGGCGCCGGCAAGCTGATCACCTTGCTGTACTTCCTGGCCATTTTCCCCATCCTTTTGGTCTACAGCGTGGCGCTGACCAATACCCTGGGCAGTTTCATGGAGCACCAGTTGCACATGACTCCGCCACCGCGAGCCTTGCTGGCCTTGCTGTTGATCTGTGGCCTGATGATCGTGGTGCGCAGCGGCCAGGGCATCATCGTCAAGGTCATGAGCCTGCTGGTCTACCCCTTTGTGGCCGCACTGTTGCTGCTGGCCCTGAGCCTGATCCCCAACTGGAACGGCGCGTTCTTCGCCCAGGCATCCGAAGGCATGCCGCTGGACCTGTTCTTCAAGACCCTGTGGCTGGCGATCCCGGTGATGGTCTTCTCGTTCAACCATTCGCCGATCATCTCGGCCTTCGCCGTTGACCAGAAGCACCGCTACGGCGAACAGGCCGACCAGAAGAGCAGCCGCATCCTGGCCAGCGCTCATGTGATGATGGTGCTGACGGTGATGTTCTTCTGCTTCAGCTGCGTACTGGCCCTGAGCCCGGCCGATCTGGCGGCGGCCAAGCAACAGAACATCTCGATCCTCTCGTACCTGGCCAACCACTTCCAGACACCGGTCATTGCCTTTGTCGCGCCGTTGATTGCCCTGGTGGCGATTACCAAATCGTTCCTCGGTCATTACATCGGTGCCAGCGAAGGCTTCCAGGGCATGATCGTGAAAAGCCTGCGCAGCCGCGGCAAGCAACTGCCGGCCAAGCGCCTGGAACAACTGACCGCGCTGTTCATGGTGCTGACCTGCTGGGCCGTGGCCACCCTCAATCCGAGCATCCTGGGGATGATCGAGAACCTTGGCGGGCCGATTATTGCCTGCCTGTTGTTCCTGATGCCGATGTACGCCATCCACAAGGTGCCGTCGCTGCGCAAATATTCGGGCAAGGTGTCGAATGTCTTCGTGGTGCTGATCGGCCTGATTACCCTGTCGGCGATTCTTTACTCGTTCTTCGCCTGAGTCGCGTTCCAGGGACAGGACGCTGCGGTTCGTTGCCGTGACTTCCCTTGCAAGGGGCCTGACGTTAGTGTGAACGCACTCGCGTCAGGCCCTTTTGGCTTGACCCTCGCAAAGGAAGCCACTGCAGATGACCGATTCGACCGTTCACGCCGAGCTGGGTGAGATCCCTTATACCGTCAACTTGTCCGCGGGTGTGAACCAGTGGCTGGCGGATGAAAACCAGGCCCTCGGTGGCCGCGACGCCGGCCCCAATCCTCACCAGCTGCTGCTCTCGGCACTGGGGGCGTGCACCGCAATCACCTTGTCGATGTATGCCCGGCGCAAGGAATGGCCGCTGCAGCATGTGCATGTGCGGCTGGATATCGTCAAGGAAGAGAAAACCACACCGATGAGCACCGAGATCAAGCGTGTCATTGAACTGCACGGTGATCTCGATGCGGCCCAGCGTGAGCGTCTGCTGGGCGTGGCCAACGCCTGTCCGGTGCACAAGCTGCTCAGTGGCAGCATTGCGATCGACAGTCAGTTGAGTGACTAACGCGACTCGCTCCTGAATTTGACCAGGCTGCGGCGCATGTCTGAGGCCCAGCCGTCGAGTACTGGCTGGACGTCTTTTACGGTCAGCTTGGTGGTCTTGTTCTCAAGCTCCGTGCCGGCGCCTTTGCGTACCACCTGGGCGACCACCGTGTTGTTGCCGCCATCGAGAATTGCCGCTTCGGTGGCGATGTCGACATCCTGGTCACGACCACCGGCAGCAGTCATGACGGCTGCCGTCACCAGGGCGATCGGGATCACCTCATAAGGCTTGAGCCCTTCGGTGTGGGTTGCCACCGCGGTAATCGCCGGGCGCACCACCAGCACGTTCGGGCCCGGACCTGTGGCCAGCGGTACGACCGCACCCAGTTCGCGCTTGAGCGCGGTGTCGTAGTAGTGGGTGATCTGCTGCAGTGTTTGTGGGGTGATCACGTCGGTGGGCTGCGGTTTGGGATAGAACTGGCTCGGCTCGATGTACACCTGTTTGTAGTTGGCGGCCTTGAAATTGGGGGAGATCCAGCGCATTACCGGTGCGCCGGAGATACTTTCGGCCTCTTTCAGGCGGCTGTAGTCCTTGAGAAAACCGGAGTATTCACTGGGGTCGACCCTGGAGCTGGCGCATCCGGCCAGTACGATAAGTGCGGAGCAGAGTAAGGTTGAACGCAGTGCAGATTTCATCGGCTTTCGTTCCTTGGCAATGATTGCGATGACACGTGTGAGATGACTTCAACAAAGCTAGCAGCTCCCGGCTTGCGCGCCAGAGCGTCCTGTTGTTTTTCAGGGAGGGATCGATGCGCGCGGGTCAATCCTTCACCAGCGCACGCAACGCCGCCTTCGCCTCGGGTGTATGCAGACGTTCGATAAACAGCAGACCCTCGCGACTCACGCAGGCTTCCAGTTCTGCCCGATGCGTATCCTTGAGTAACCGTTTGCTGACCCGCAGCGCTTCCTGCGGCAGGCTTTGCAGGCGCTGCGCCAATTGCCGGGCGGCGCTCAGGCACTGTTCGCCGTCCTCATGCAGCTCATTGGCCAGGCCCCATTGTACGGCCTGCTCACCTGTCAGCAGCTCATTGCACAACAGCAGCCGGGCCGCCCGGGCGTGTCCCAGCAAGCGTGGCAACAACAGGCTGGAACCAAACTCCGGGCACAAGCCCAGAGGTACGAACGGCATGCGCAGTTTGGCCGAGCGGCTCACCAGTACCTGATCGCAGTGCAGCAGCAAAGTAGTGCCGATGCCGATGGCAGCGCCGCAGACGGCGGCAATCAGCGGCTTGTCCAGGGCCATGACAATACGCATCAGGCGAAACACCGGGCTGTCCATGTCGACGGGCGGGTTGTCGAGAAAATCCTTGAGGTCGTTACCGGCGCTGAAGCACTGGGCGCCACCGGTGATGACGATGACCTCGACCTGCGGGTCATCGGTGGCCGCCAGCAGCAAATCGCCAAGCGCGCTGTACATGGCACTGTTCAGGGCATTGAGCTTGTCTGGCCGGTTGAAGGTCAGGGTCAGCAAGCCGTTGTTCAGGTCACGGATAATCAGGTCGGTCATGGCAAGCCTTTATTGTTCTTGTCTTGGGGTTCAGAAGGTCGGTGGCGTGATCACCCAGATGACCACGGCATCGACCTCGCCAGGGTTGCCGTAGCGGTGCGGTTCCTGGCTGGAAAAACTGAAGCTGTCGCCTTCGCTCAACTGAAAGTAGCGATCGCCCACCCACAGCTCGAAACTGCCGGACAGCAGGTAACCGGCTTCTTCGCCTTCATGGCTGTAGCTCTGCTGGCTGTAGGTGCCAGGCGGGAAGCGCGAGTGGAGCATTTCCAGCTCACGGTTTGGCTGCGGAGTCAGTAGCTGGTCAACGATGCCATCTTCGTAGTGGACACTCAGGCGGCTGTTTTTGCGTACCACGTAGCCGTTGTCTTCAGGGTCGGTACTGGTTTCGCTGGCGAAAAACCACTGGATGGTCACGCCCAGGCTGCGGGCGATGTTGAACAGCGCCGGAATCGACGGGTAGGACAGGTTGCGTTCCAGCTGGCTGATGTAGCCAGCGGTCAGCTCGCTCTGCTGGGCCAGTTCGGCCAGGGTCATGCCCCGGCGTTTGCGCAGGCCGCGAATACGCGTACCGAGAAACTGCGGGGCGGCGGCGCCTTCCTGGCTGGGAACGGCGCCGGCGGGCGGCATCTTGATGCTGTTGCTCATGGGGTGCTCCGAACCGCACGCTGCAAAGCCCCGGAGTATAAACAGGCTCAGAGCGTCCAGGCGACCTTCAATCCTTCGTAAATGGCTTCTTCGGCGGTGCGTGGGGCCAGACAATCGCCGATCCGCTTCACTTGCACCAGGCCGCTGAGCTCGTCTACCAGGGTATCGACCGGTTGATGACCCTGGCACAACACCAGGGTGTCGATGTCCTCGAAGATCATCGGCTCGCCGCTGGCGGTGTGTTGCAGGTACACGGTGTTGTCATCGCAGCCGTAGAGGCGGGCGTAGGGGGTGATGGGGATGCCGAGTTTATGCAGTTCACCGGCCAGCTGGTCGCGTACATACAACGGCAGGTTTTCGCCGCAGTGGGTGCCATTGACCGCCAGCTGCACCTGGTGCCCGGCGCGCACCAGCCGTTCGGCGATGCCCGGGCCGATCCAGTCGCAGCGCCAGTCCACCACCAGTACCGAACGCCCGAGGGTGACCTCATCGCGCAGCACCTGCCAGGCATCGACGACCTGCAGTTCTCCCCCACGCTCGAAGGCCGGCCAGTAAGGCTCGGCCCCGGTGGCGACGATCACCAGGTCGGGCTGTTCACGTTCCACCAGAGCGCGATCGACCCGGGTGTTGCGCACTACCTCGACGCCGGCCAGTTGCATTTCGCGCTGCAGGTTGGTGCTGGCGCCGCCGAATTCGGCACGGCGCGGCAGCAATTGCGCCAGCAGTACCTGGCCGCCCAGTTGCGAACTGGCTTCGTACAGGGTTACCTCATGCCCGCGTGCTGCCGCCACTGCGGCAGCCTTCATGCCAGCCGGGCCGCCACCGGCGACCATGATGCGCTTGCGTTGCGGCGCTTTCTGAAGCTGGCCGAACTGCTGTTCACGCCCGGTTTCCGGGTGCTGGATGCAGGAGATCGGCAGGCCGCGATGGAAATGGCCGATGCAGGCCTGGTTGCAGGCGATGCACGCACGCACATCCTCGGCGCGGCCGCTGTCGGTCTTGTTGGGCATCTCTGGGTCGCAGATCAGCGCGCGGGTCATGCCGCAGACATCGGCCTGGCCACGGGCGAGGATCAGTTCGGCTTCCTGGGGCTGGTTGATGCGTCCGGTGACGAACAGCGGAATCGACAGGCTGGCCTTGAAGGTCCCGGCTTCGCGCGCCAGGTACGCCGCTTCGATGGCCATGGGCGGGACGATATGCACCGCGCCGCCGAGCGAGGCCGAGGTGCCGGCGACGATATGTACATAGTCGAGCGCCGACTGCAGCGCCTGTACCGCCGCCAGTGATTCGTCCTCGGTCAGGCCCTCGGCATCACGCTCGTCGGCGCTGATGCGCAGGCCGATGATGAAGTCGGGTGCGGTGGCGGCGCGTACCGCCGCAATCACTTCGCGCAGAAAGCGCAAGCGCTGTTCCAGCTCACCGTTGTAACCATCGGTGCGGCGGTTTACCCGTGGGTTGATGAACTGCGCCGGCAGATAGCCGTGGCTGGCAACCACTTCGACGCCGTCGATCCCGGCCTGATACAGGCGTCGGGCGGCATCGGCATAGCCCTGCACAATCTCGTCGATCATCGCCTGGTCGAGGGCTCGCGGCATTACCCGGAAGCGTTCGTTGGGCACCGCCGAGGCCGAGTAAGCCACCGCCAGCAGGCCGTCGCTGGACTCCATGATTTCCCGGCCGGGGTGAAAAATCTGCGACAGCACCACCGTGCCATGGGCATGACAGGTCTCGGCCAGTTGGCGGTAACCCTCGATGCAGGCATCGTCGGTGGCCATCAGCACATGCGAGGTGTAGCGCGCACTGTCGTGCACCCCGGCGACCTGCAGCACGATCAGACCGACGCCGCCTTCGGCGCGGGCCTTGTGGTAGGCGATCAGGCGGTCGTTGACCAGGTTGTCGGTGGGGATCGAGGTGTCGTGGCCGCTGGACATGATGCGGTTCTTCAGGCGTTTGCCCCGGATTTGCAGCGGTTCGAACAGGTGCGTGAAGGTCGACATGCTGTGCAGGCTCCAGCGGGTTGTTGTTTTTATTTTTCTATAGAAGTGTACCGCCAGTAAAAAATCAACTTGTTTTTTTACTTGGCATTGACTAGTTTTCGATTCACCCCGAGTCCTGGGGCACACCTCACAACAACAAGAAAACGGACTGCGCCTGGCGCGGTACCAGCATGAGGAACCACGAATGAAAGCGAACCTGCTCAAACTCTCGCCCTGGCTGCTTGCCCTTGGCCTTGGCAGTGCCCAGGCAGCACCGGACATGGTGGTCGTCGCCTACGGCGGCGCCGGTCAGAAAGCCCAGGATGCGGCGATCTTCCAGCCTTTCAGCGCCCAGGACGGCAGCAAACTGATCCAGAGTGAATACAACGGCGAAATGGCCCGGATCAAGGTGATGGTCGACACCGGTAACGTCGACTGGGACCTGGTCATGATCGAGGCCCCGGACTTGATGCGCGGCTGCGAGGAGGGCATGTATGAACGCCTCGACTGGGCGCAGATCGGCCGCGCCGAGCAGCTTATTCCCGATGCCGCGCAGGAATGTGGTTCGGCGGTGCTGGTGTGGAGCGTGGCGATTGCCTACGACAAGAACAAACTGGCCCAGGCGCCGGCATCATGGTCGGATTTCTGGGACGTGCAGAAGATCCCCGGCAAGCGCGGACTGCGCAAACGTGCGGTGTACAACCTGGAGTTCGCCCTGATGGCTGACGGCGTCAAAGCCGAAGATGTCTACAAGGTGCTGGCGACCCCGCAAGGCGTCGACCGCGCCTTCGCCAAACTCACCGAACTCAAGCCCTACATCCAGTGGTGGGAAGCCGGTGCGCAACCGGCGCAATGGCTGAGCGCCGGCGACGTGGTGATGACCTCGACCTACAGCGGCCGGATTGCCGTCGCGGCGCAGGAGGGTAGTTCATTGGCCGTGGTCTGGCCGGGCAGCCTGTACGGTATGGACTACTGGGCAATCATCAAAGGTTCCAAGCATGTCGACCAGGCCAAGCGCCTGATCGCCTTCGCCAACCAGCCCGACACCCAGGTGCGCTACGTCAATGCGATTCCTTATGGGCCAACCAACACCGAGGCGGCCGCCGAGCTTGATCCGAAGCTGGCCAACTGGGTGCCGACCTCCAAGCAGAACCTTGAAGGCGCCTTGGCGATGAACGTCGAGTTCTGGGTCGACCACGGCGATGAACTCGAAGAGCGCTTCAACGCCTGGGCCAGTAAGTAATTCCCATGGCTGGACACCGCCGGGTGTCCAGCCCTATTGTCTGGCCAGCCATTTGCCTGAGAACAACAACAATGAATCCGACTGAAACCGAACTGCGCCTGCGCCAGGAACTGGCCGCCTGCTACCGGCTGATCGCGCACTTCCGTATGACCGATCTGATCTTCACCCATATTTCGGTGCGCATTCCTGGCCCCGAGCACCACTTTCTGATCAATCCCTACGGCTTGATGTTCGATGAAATCACCGCCTCCAACCTGGTGAAGATCGACCTGCAAGGCAATGCCGTCGAGCCGTCGCCGTATCCGGTCAACCCTGCAGGCTTCGTGATCCATAGCGCCATTCACGGCGCCCGTGAAGATGCCCAGTGCGTGCTGCACACCCACACCAAGGCCGGTTGTGCGGTGGCCGCGCTCAAGTGCGGGTTGCTGCCGGTCAACCAGATCTCCATGGAGTTCTACGGCAAGGTCGCTTACCACGACTACGAAGGCGTGGCCCTGGACATGGACGAGCAGCAGCGTCTGGTTGCCGACCTTGGCGACAAGCCGGTATTGATGCTGCGTAACCATGGTTTGCTGACCGTGGGCGAGAATGTCAGCGAAGCCTTCCTGCGCATGTATTACCTGGAAAAAGCCTGTGAAATCCAGCTGGCAGCGCAAGCGGCCGGTGAGATTGTGCTGCCGTCGGATGCGGTCTGTGCCCATACCGAGCGCCAGTTCAACGATCACGCGCGGCAGCTGAAAGAAGGCGAGCTGACCGATAGCGGCGCGATGCAGCTGGCGTGGAAGGCCTTGTTGAGGATGCTGGAACGGGTGGCACCGGACTATCGCGACTGAACGGAACTTGTTGTACAGTCGTTCAATAGCATCGCGGGGCAAGCCCGCTCCCACCGGGAGAAGTGCAATCTCGGTGGGAGCGGGCTTGCCCCGCGAAAAGGCCCCCACCCGAAGAGAACCGCCAATGAGCCAGGAAGCCCGTTACAGCCGTATGGTCCCGGAGTTGCGCAAGGCCAACCTGGTCGAAGCAACGCTGGTGTGTCTGAAGCGGCACGGCTTCCAGGGCGCCTCGATTCGCAAGATCTCGGCCGAGGCGGGGGTCTCGGTGGGGTTGATCAGCCACCACTATTCGGGCAAGGACGAACTGGTGGCAGAAGCCTACATGGCGGTCACCGGGCGGGTCATGGGCCTGATCCGCGAAGCCATGGCCCAGGCTGCCCCCAATGCCCGCGAGCGCCTGTCGGCATTCTTTCGCGCCTCGTTCTGCGCCGAACTGCTCGACCCGCAACTGCTCGATGCCTGGCTGGCGTTCTGGGGCGCGGTGAAAACCGCCGAGGCGATCAACCAGGTGCACGATCACTCCTACGGGGAATACCGCAATGAACTGGGCCGCCTGCTCAGCGAGCTGGCCCGGGAGGAGGACTGGCAAGCCTTCGATGCGGACCTTGCGGCGATCAGCCTGAGCGCCTTGCTCGACGGTTTGTGGCTGGAATCCGGGCTTAATCCCGGCACCTTCACTCCCGAGCAGGGCGTGCAGATCTGTGAGGCCTGGGTCGATGGCCTGCAAGCCGGTGGACGGCGGCGCTTCACCCTGACCGAGGGCTGTTGATCGGTCGTTCAGTAATGGGTAGGCTGCTGTCGCGAGTTACATAACAACGACTATAAGAGACAACACGCAATGACGCCTCGGGTACTGATCGTCGACGACGATCCGCTTATTCGCGACTTGCTGCACGCCTACCTGTCCCAGGAAGGCTACGACGTTCACTGCGCCGACACCGCCGAACAGGCCGACAGTTTTCTGGCCAGCCACAACGTCGACCTGGTGATGCTCGACATCCGCCTGCCGGGCAAAGACGGCCTGACCCTGACCCGCGAGCTGCGGGTGCGCTCGGAAGTCGGGATCATCCTCATCACCGGTCGAAACGACGACATCGACCGTATCGTTGGCCTGGAGTGTGGCGCCGACGACTATGTGATCAAACCCCTCAATCCCCGTGAACTGGTGTCCCGGGCGAAAAACCTGATACGCCGCGTGCGCCATGCCCAAGCCTCGAAACCAGCAGCGGCCAGTACCCAGGCCCTCAAGCAGTTCGCCGACTGGGCACTGGACACTGACCGCCGGCGCCTGATCGATCCGCAAGGCGGCGAAACCCTGCTGACCCATGGCGAATTCCAGTTGCTCAGTGTGTTCCTGCGCAACAGTGGCCACACCCTCAGCCGCGACCAGTTGATGGACCAGATCCGCAACCGTGAATGGGTGCCCAACGACCGCTCCATCGACGTGCTGGTCGGTCGCCTGCGGCGCAAGCTGCACGACGACCCGGCCGAGCCGCAGCTGATCATCACCATTCACGGCGCCGGTTACCTGTTTACCGCCAGCGTGGCGGCCTGATCGCCATGGGCCGCTGGCTGGGCCTGCTGATGCTGGTGCTAGCCCCGTGGCTGCAGGCCGCCGAGCGCATCCGCTATTGCGACTATCCGGTGTACCCGCCAGTGTCCTGGAGCGATGGCAAGCAGGTGCGCGGCCTGGCGCCAACCGTGGTGCGCGAGCTGTTCGGGCGTCTGGGCTACGAGGTCGAGATGGTTGTGCTGGGCAACTGGAAGCGCTGTTTGCTCGACGCCGCCGAAGGCCGGGTAGACGTGGTGCTGGCCTACAACAGTGACCAGCGTGATCAGGGCATGCGCTTTTCCCGCGTGCCGGTGCTGCGCGAAGAAGTGGCGGTGTTCGTCAATCGCCAGCGGCCGGTGAAATTCGAGCGCCTGCAAGACCTGGCCGGCTATCGCGGCGGCTTGCTGTTTGGTGAAAGCTACGGCCCGGCGTTCGACCAGTTTGTTGCCAAACACCAGAACATCGAATGGGTGTCGTCCAGCCAGCAGAACTTCGGCAAGCTGATTCGCGGCCGTATCGACTTCGTCATTCAGGAGCGACGCACCGGTCAGCTGTTTGTTGAACGCCTGCCCGGTGGCGAGGATATCCAGGCGTTGCCTGCGGCCCTCAGCGTGGATTACCTGCGTGTCGCCGTTTCGCGTCACTCCAGATTGAGTCAGCACATGGCGCAAATAGACGAGCAACTGCAACGCATGACCGACACCGGTGAGATCGAGCGTTGGTTGCACCAGAGCGAAGTGACCTACCGCGACATGATCAACCTGCCGGCAGACGCGCGATGATCCGCCTGCACGCTGATGGCCTGCTGCGCCGCCTGTTGCTGTTCATTCTGCTGTTCAGTCTGTGCTTCACGGTGTTGGCCAGCACCGTGCAGCTGTATTTCGAGTACCGCCGGGAAATGCGCGATATCGATGCGCGCATGGCGCTGATCCGGGTTGGTTACCTCGCCAGCCTTGAGCGCAGCCTCTGGGATCTGAACCAGGAGCAGATCAGCGTGCAACTGCGCGGTCTGGTGGACTTCTCCGATGTCGCCCGGGTGCGTCTGAGCAGCGCCGACTTCAACCTGTTGCAGGGTGAGGCCAACCCGCCGGGGCCGCTGCGCATTGAGCGATTCCCCCTGGATTTCCAGCCGCCGTCGGGGCCGCTGCGCCATCTCGGTGAACTTGAGGTGAGCATCGATCTGGGTGCGGTGCATCGGCGTCTGTTCGCCACCGGGCTGACCAGCCTGTTATGGATGAGCGTGTTTCTTTGTGGCTTGGCGGTGGCCTTGTCGGGCCTGTTCTATCGCCTGGTCACCCGTCATTTGCAGGTCATGGCCGAATTTGCCCGGCGCATTGGTGCCGGCGACTGGCAGGAGCCGCTGCGCCTGCATAAGCGTCGCTCAGCCCGATTAGATGAGATCGACACCGTGGCCCATGCCCTGGATGACATGCGCCGGGCGATTCTCAGCGATATCGAGCGGCGCGAAGTGGACCGCCTGGCCTTGCAGGACAAACGCGACGAGCTGCAAAAGATGGTCGAACGGCGTACCGCCAGCCTGATGCGCGCCAAGGATGAGGCCGAGGCGGCGAACCTGGCCAAATCGCGTTTTCTGGCGACCATGAGCCATGAACTGCGCACGCCGCTCAACGGCATTCTCGGCATGGCTGAACTGCTGCGCGGCGCCGGACTCAATGTGCAGGACGGCAAGCGTCTGGATGCCTTGTACAAGGCCGGGGAAGGGCTGCTGACCATCCTCAACGAAGTGCTGTATTTCGCCCGCCTGGAAGAAGGTGAAACCCATCCCGAAGCCGTGGTTTTTTCCCTGCGTCAGCTGTGCGACGAAGTCATCACCCTGCTTGAACCCAAGGCGACGGCCAATGGCAGTACGCTGACGTGCCATATCGATCCGCAGTTGGCCGAGCGTCAGCAGGGCGCCGAGCAGTTTCTGCGCCAGGTGCTGAGCAACTTGCTGGCCAACGCGATCAAGTTCACCGAAGGCGGACAGGTCAATGTCGAGGTTAAGGTGCTGGGCGAGCAGGACGGCCAGCAGCAGGTGCGGGTGAGCGTCACCGACAACGGCATCGGCATCGCCGAGGCGGTGCAGGCGAAAATCTTCGACCGCTTCACCCAGGCCAGCGAAGCTGTGGCACGGCGCTATGGCGGGACCGGTCTGGGGTTGGCGATCAGCAAGCATCTGGTGGAAAAACTGGGGGGACGGATTGGCCTGCAAAGCACCGAGGGGCAGGGCAGTTGTTTCTGGTTCGAACTGAGCCTCGCACCCGGACAGCAACGCACCCTGACACTGGCACCGACACAGGTGGTCGCGTCCCTGGACATCCTCGTGGTCGAGGATGTGGCGTTGAACCGTGAAGTGGTGCAAGGCCTGCTCAAGCGTGATGGTCACCGGGTCTGGTTGGCCGAAGAAGCCGGGCAGGGCATGGCGCTGTGCAGTGAACGGCGTTTCGACCTGATCCTGCTCGATGTGCATTTACCGGGCATCAGCGGCGTTGAGCTGTGCCGTCAGATTCGCAGCAGCCCCGGGCTTAACCAACACACGCGGATTCTGGCGCTGACCGCCAGTGTCCAGCCGGCACTGGTGCAGGGTTTTCTCGAAGCGGGTATGCACGGGGTGCTGGCCAAGCCGTTGAAACTGGAAAGCCTGCGTCAGGCCCTGGCCGCAGAGCGGCCGCTAGCGGAGGCCTCAGCAGATGACTCGGAACTTGACCACGCACTGCTGAACACCCATCGCCAGTTGCTGGGCGAACAGAAAGTGCAAGGGTTGCTGGAGGTCTTGCAGACGCTGGTTGCCCAGCACCGCAGTGCCTTGGCCGAGGCCATCGCGGCGCATGACTGCACCGAAATAGTCCACCTGGCCCATCGTTTGGCCGGTAGCAGCGACTCCCTTGGTTTCTGTGGTCTGGCCCGGGTGTTGCGGGCCCTGGAGGCGGCGGCGATGGCGCGCGACCTGACCGCCATCGACGGCGTGCGGGAGGCTTTACAGGTGCAGATGCAACGGGCGCAGCAGACGCTGGAACGCCTGATCCAGCGCTGACGTACAAAAATCTTACGACTTTTTACATCTTCGATCTTTACGTACAACTGCACCTTACATCGCTTTCCAATAATCGACGCTAACCGCACTGCACGCGGTCTTCGAAGCTTATTGGAGATAATAATAATGAACTGCCGTAAAGCTCAGCCGTCCCCGCGTTATCGCCTGTCCCTTTCGCCCCTGCGCCACTGTTGAGGTGCCGACATGAGCGAATCTACCGAACGTAAAGGCATTCACCTCACCCGCGCGCTGAAGAGCCGGCATATTTTCATGCTGTCGCTGGGCGGTGTGATCGGTACCGGCTTGTTCATGGGCTCGGGGGTGACCATCAACCAGGGCGGGCCGGTCGGTGCGATCCTGGCTTACCTGGTGGCGGGCTTCCTGATGTACCTGGTGATGGTCTGCCTGGGCGAGCTGTCGGTGCAGATGCCGGTGTCTGGCTCGTTCCAGGCCCATGCCACCAAGTACATCGGCCCGGCGACCGGCTTCATGATCGGCTGGGTGTACTGGATGAGCTGGGCCACCACCGTCGGCCTGGAATTCACCGCGGCGGGCATGCTGATGGTGCGCTGGTTCCCCGAAGTGCCGATCTGGTACTGGTCGGCGCTGTTCGTGGTGGTGCTGTTCGGCCTCAACGCCCTGGCCACCCGTGCCTTTGGTGAGGCCGAGTACTGGTTCTCGGGGATCAAGGTGGCGGCGATCCTCGGTTTCATCATTGTTGGCGTGCTGGTGATCTTCGGTGCCATCCCGCTGAGCAGCGGTGCGCCGGCGCCGATGATGAGCAACCTGATTGGCGATTCGCTGTTCCCCAACGGCTTGTCGGCGGTGTTCGCGGTGATGATGACCGTGGTCTATGCCTTCCAGGGCTGCGAGATCATGGGCGTGGCGGCGGGTGAAACCGACCAGCCGGAAAAGAGCATCCCGCGTGCGGTGCGCAACGTGGTGTTCCGCGTGCTGATCTTCTATGTGCTGGCGATCGTGGTGCTCTCGGCCATCGTTCCGTGGCAGCAGGCCGGCTTGATGGAAAGCCCGTTTGTGCAGGTGTTCGACATGGTCGGCATTCCCTATGCGGCGGACCTGATGAACTTCGTCATCCTCACGGCGATTCTGTCGGTGGGCAACTCCGGGCTGTATGCCTCGACGCGGATTCTCTGGGCGATGTCCAAGACCGGCATGGCGCCCAAGAGCCTGTCGCCGCTGAGCAAGCGTGGCGTGCCACTGCGGGCGCTGAGCATTACCCTGTGCTTTGCCCTGGTGTCGTTGATGACCAGCTTCGTTGCTGCCGACACGCTGTTCATGGTGTTGATGGCGGTGAGCGGGATGTCCGGGACGGTGACCTGGATCGTGATTGCCCTGGCGCAGTATCGCTTTCGCAAGGCGTTCTTGCGTGAGGGCGGCAAGCTTAGCGAGCTCAAGTACCGTGCGCCGTTGTATCCGCTGGTGCCGCTGCTGTGCATCACCCTGTGCAGCTCGCTGTTTGTGTTCCTGGCGCTGGATGAGACGCAGCGGCCTTCGCTGTACTGGGGTTTTGGTTTTATTGCAGTGTGTTATGCGGCGTACTTCATCATCAATCGCAAGCGGCAGGTGGTGTTGGCTCCGTCGGTTTAACGCATCCCGCTCCCACCCAGGCCCGGTGGGAGCGGGCTTGCCCCGCGATGAGGCCCCTCGGTTTGTGGACATATCCATTTGCCAGTGTGGCGTTGAGTCACCTTTCCGCCCTTACGGCGGCTTACTTTTTCAGTCGAAAAAAAGTAAGCAAAATTCTCGCCCCACCAGGGGCCCTACGCTGCGCTTCGGGTTCCTTCGCTCCGGTGCCGCTACGGGGCATTGCGAGCTACGAGTTGCAAGCAACTCTACGCTTCGCAACTTCGGCTACGCCGAAGGCGCTGCGCGCTAGCCCCTCCACGACACCTCCACTCAGCCCTACTGGTTAACGGGGCCGGTGGATCAAGATCAAAAGCAGATCAAGATCAAAAGCACAATTCGCTTCGCTCTTGCTTTCGCGACGGGGATGGCAGTTGTGCGAAGTTGTAACAGCGCTCAAGTCGCTTTGTGTTTCTGTAAGTATTTATTCAATAAAAACAGTTAATTAAGCGTGTAATTTCATCTGTTACATCACTATTTTTTCCCGATTGTCTCCTTGTTGAACACTCGTTTAGTATGGCCTCAAGTCCTACCCCTCACGCCAACCACAATAATTCGAGGCCTCCCATGACTACTTCTCCGTCAATGCTGAGCAAAGTCGAAGCCGGCGTTGCCTGGATCACCCTCAACCGTCCCGAGCAGCGCAACGCTCTGGACATCCCTAGCCTGCAAAAGCTCCATGCCTTGCTCGATGATTGCAACGCCGACCCTGCGGTGCGCGTGGTGGTGCTGACCGGCAGCGGGCGTAGCTTCTGTGCCGGGGCGGATCTGGCCGAATGGGCTGAGGCCGAAGCCCGTGGCGCGCTGGAAAGCTATGGCTGGACCGAGACCGCTCACGCTCTGATGCAACGCCTGCACAGCCTCGACAAACCAACCATCGCCGCCATCAACGGCACCGCCGTCGGCGCCGGGATGGACCTGACCTTGTGCTGTGACCTGCGTGTGGCCGCCGCCTCGGCGCGTTTCAAGGCGGGCTACACCAGCATGGCCTACAGCCCCGACGCCGGTGCCAGCTGGCATCTGCCACGACTGATCGGCAGCGAACAGGCCAAGCGCCTGCTGTTCCTCGATGAACTCTGGGGCGCCGAACGAGCGCTGGCCGCCGGGCTGGTGGGTGAGGTGTGCGCCGATGACCAGTTGTTGGCAGTCACCGCAGAACTGGCCGGACGCTTGGCCAACGGCCCGACCTTCGCCTTCGCCCAGACCAAAACCCTGATCCGTGACGGCGCCCAGCGCACCCTCGGCGAGCAGTTGCAGGCCGAGCTTGCCGCCGGGTTGCTGTGTGGGCGCAGCGAGGACGGCGCCGAAGCCTTGCGTGCAGCGGTCGAGAAGCGCGCGGCAAAATTCGTTGGTAAATAAACACTTACACGACTTTCTTCAGGAACATTCCATGAATTTCCAACTGACCCAAGAACAAGAAATGTTGGTGGAAGCGGTACGCAGTTTCGTCGCCAAAGAGTTGCTGCCCCATGAGGAGGCCGTGGACCGCGCCGACGAGGTGTCGCCGGAACTGGCTGCACAGATTCGTGGCAAGGCCATCGCTGCGGGCTTTTATGCGTTCAACATGCCCGAGGAAGTCGGCGGTGGCGGTCTCGATTACCTGTCCCAGGCGCTGATCGAGCGTGAGCTGTCCAAGGTGTCGTGGGCGGTGCATGTGTTTGTTGCGCGTCCGTCGAAGATTCTCATGGCCTGCAAGGATGAGCAGATCAACGATTACCTGCTGCCGTGCATCCAGGGCGAGAAGGTCGACTGCTTCGCCTTGACCGAGCCGGGTGCAGGCTCCGACGCCAATGCGATCAAGACCCGCGCGGTGCGCGAAGGCGACGACTTCGTCCTCAATGGCAGCAAGCATTTCATCAGTCACGCCGGGCACGCCGATTTCGCCATTGTCTTCGCCGTGACCGACACCTATGAGCACAACGGCCGCAAGCGCAACGCGGTCACCGCGTTTCTGGTCGACCGTGGCACTCCCGGCATGACCATCCGCCGCGGTCCCAAGTGCGTGAGCAACCGCGGTTATCACACCTACGAGATGTTCTTCGACGATTGCCGGGTGCCGGCCAGCAAAGTGCTCGGTGAAGTGGGCAAGGGCTGGGAAGTGGCCAACGCCTGGCTCACTGCCGGGCGGGTGATGGTCGCCGCCAACTGCGTCGGCCAGGCCCAGCGCGCGCTGGATGTTTCGCTGCAATGGGCCGCCGACCGCAAGCAGTTCGGCCAGCCGATCGGTACCTATCAGGGCGTGTCGTTCAAACTTGCCGACATGGCCACGCAGATCCGCGCCGCTGAGCTTTTGACCCTGCACACCGCCTGGAAGATGGACCAGGGCAGCATGACCGATGGCGAGGCCGGCATGGCCAAGCTGTTTGCCAGTGAAGTGCTGGGCAAGGTCGCCGACGAAGCCGTGCAGATTTTCGGCGGCATGGGCCTGATGGATGAAGGCCCGGTCGAGCGGATCTGGCGCAATGCGCGGATCGAGCGGATTTGGGAGGGCACCTCGGAGATCCAGCGGCACATTATTTCCCGCGAACTGTTGCGCCCTCTGTTGCGTTGATCGGGTTGGAGAATGCATATGTCGCAGTCGATTCGTGACAACCTCAAACGCCTGCTGGCGCCGCGTCACCTGGCCTTTGTCGGTGGACGCAGCATGGCGCGCGCGTTCAAACGCTGTGCCGAAGGCGGTTATCAAGGCCAGATGTGGCTGGTTAACCCGCAGCACGACAGCATTGATGGCATTCCTTGCGTGCGCAGCGTGGCTGAACTGCCTTGTGGCCCGGACGCAGTGTTCATCGCCACCAACCGCGAGCTGACCCTGACCTGCGTCGCCGAGCTGGCCGCCATCGATGCCGGCGGGGCGATCTGCTATGCCTCGGGCTTTGCCGAAGCCGGCGCCGAAGGCCTGGCGTTGCAACAGCAACTGCTCAAGGCCGCCGGCAACATGGCCTTGCTCGGCCCCAACTGCTACGGGCTGCTCGACTACCTGCACAACAGCGCCCTGTGGCCGGTGGCGCACGGCGGCAAGGCAGTCGAGAAGGGCGTGGCGATCCTGACCCAGAGCGGCAACTTCGCCTACAACCTGTCGATGAGCGACCGCTCCTTGCCGGTGGCCTACATGGCCTCGGTCGGTAACCAGGCGCAGTTGGGTATCGCCGAGCTGATGGATGTGCTCCTGGATGAACCGCGGGTGACCGCCATCGGCCTGCACCTGGAAGGGCTGAAGAACGTTCCGGGCTTTGCCCGCGCCGCACACAAGGCGCTGGAGAAGGGCATTCCGATCATTGCCCTGAAAACCGGGGTGTCGCAGATCGGTGCCGAGCTGGCCCTGAGTCATACCAGCTCGCTGTCCGGTTCCGATGCGCTCTATGACAGCCTGTTCCAGCGCCTGGGGGTGATCCGCGTCAGCGGCCCGGTGAGTTTTGCCGAAACCCTCAAGGCTGCCGCCTGCGGCAACCTGCCCAAAGGCCGCAGCCTGATAGCCCTGGCCTGTTCCGGAGGCGACGCCGGGCTGATCGCCGACTACGCCGAACGTAACGACTTGAGCCTACCCAAGCTCGACATCAGCCAGGTCGACGAATTGGCCCAGGTGCTGCCCGCGTACGCCAACCTGGTCAACCCGCTGGATTTCACCACGGCCATCTGGGGTGACGGCGCGGCCCTTGAACGCATGCTCGACAGCGCCCTGCGCAGCGATGCCGACGCGGCCATGCTGGTGCTCGACTATCCGGCCGAATTCACCGGCGAGCGCAAGGAATGCGACCTGCTGCTGGAGCTGTACAGCGCTGCGCTCAAGCGCCACGGCAAGATCGGTTTTGTCACCTCGGCGTTCCCCGAGTTACTCCCGGCCAGTGCTCGCGAGCGTCTGCATGGCCATGGCATTGCGGCGCTGCAGGGGGTTGAGGACGGGCTGGCGGCCTGGGGGCGGATCGCGGCCTACCAGAGCAACCGTCAGGCCTTGCTGGATCTCGGCGAATCGGCGCTGGTGCCGCTGTGCCCGCAGGCGCTTGCAGGCGACAGCGAACTGCTCAATGAGTGGGACTCCAAGCAGGCATTGAAGGACTTCGGCTTGCCGGTTCCCGCTGGCGTACTGAGTACAGCCGATCAGGCGGTCAAGGCTGCAGAAGCCGTGGGTTTTCCATTGGTACTCAAGGCCGTGAGCGCGCAGTTGCCGCACAAGACCGAAGCCGGAGCGGTGGCGCTCAACCTGCGTGATGCGCAAGCGCTGGACAGCGCCGTGCAACAGATGCGCGCACGGATTGGTGCCTATGCGCCGCATGTACCGTTTGACCAGGTGCTGCTCGAACCCATGGCCAGCGCGCCGCTTGCCGAGCTGATCGTCGGCATCAAGCGTGAAAACGACTTCGGCCTGGCCCTTGTGATCGGGGCGGGCGGCATCCTCGTCGAGCTGCTCAAGGACAGCAAGACCTTGCTGTTGCCGACCACCGACGGCGCCATTCGCGCGGCCGTGCTCGGCTTGCGCAGCGCCAGTCTGCTGCAGGGCTTCCGTGGCCGCGAGCACGCCGACCTCGATGCACTGGTCGCGGCAATTCGCGCCGTGGCCGACTACGCCTGCGAAAACGCCGGGCAACTACTGGAACTGGATGTGAACCCATTAATGGTCGGTGCCCAGGGCACCACCGCGGTCGATGCGTTGATTCGCCTCGGCCAGGCGTAAGGAGCACAGCATGCACAACACTCCCTTGACCGGCGGCCAGGCGCTGGTCCGCCTGTTGGCCAACTACGGCGTCGACACGGTGTTCGGTATTCCCGGGGTGCATACCCTGGAGCTGTACCGCGGCTTGCCCGGCAGCGGCATCCGCCACGTCCTCACCCGTCATGAGCAGGGTGCGGGCTTTATGGCCGACGGCTATGCCCGGGTCAGCGGCAAGCCCGGCGTGTGCTTTGTCATCACCGGTCCGGGTGTCACCAACGCCGCTACCGCTATTGGCCAGGCGTACGCCGACTCGATCCCGATGCTGGTGATTTCCAGCGTCAACCACACGGCGAGCCTGGGCAAAGGCTGGGGCTGCCTGCACGAGACCCAGGACCAGCGCGCCATGACCGCACCGATCACGGCGTTTTCTGCCGTGGCCTTGAGCGCTGAGGATTTGCCGGAACTGATTGCCCGCGCCTATGCGGTGTTCGACAGTGAGCGGCCACGCCCGGTGCACATTTCCGTGCCACTGGATGTGCTGGCGGCGCCGGTCAAGCGTGACTGGAGCAATGAAGTGGTCCGCCGCCCAAGCCGTGGCTTGCCGGCGAGTAGCCTGCTGGAAGAGGCAGCGGCCAAGCTGGCAGCGGCGAAACGACCGATGATCATCGCCGGTGGCGGCGCGTTGCAGGCTGCCGATGCGCTGCAACAGTTGAGTACCCGCTTGGCGGCGCCGCTGTTTACCAGCGTTGCAGGTAAAGGCCTGCTGGCCCCGGCAGCACCGCTCAATGCCGGAGCAAGCCTTTGCGTCGAGCCCGGTTGGAAACTGATCGCCGAAGCCGATGTGATCCTCGCCGTGGGCACCGAGATGGCCGACACCGACTTCTGGCGTGAACGCCTGGAGCTCAATGGCGAGCTGCTGCGGGTGGATATCGACCCCCGCAAGTTCAACGATTTCTACCCGTGCGCGCTGGCTTTGCAGGGTGATGCACGGTTAACCGTAGGCGCCTTGCTGGAGCACTTGCCGGACATCAAGCGCAACCCCGAGGCGGCCATCGCTTCGGTCGCAGCCTTGCGTCAGGCGCTCAAGGCCGGGCATGGCCCGCTGCAGACGATCCACCAGGCGATTCTTGACCGGATTGCGGCCGAGCTGCCGGACAACGCTTTTATCAGCACCGACATGACTCAATTGGCCTACACCGGCAACTATGCCTTTGCCAGCCGCGCGCCGCGCAGTTGGTTGCATCCTACCGGCTACGGCACCCTGGGCTACGGCGTGCCTGCGGGCATCGGCGGCATGTTCGCCACCGAGGATCGTCCGGGGTTGGTGCTGGTCGGTGACGGCGGCTTCCTTTACACCGCTCAGGAACTGGCCACGGCCGTCGAAGAGCTGGACCGCCCGCTGGTTGTGCTGTTGTGGAACAACGACGCGCTGGGGCAGATCCGCGACGACATGCTCAACCTGGATATCGAGCCCATCGGCGTGCTGCCGCGCAACCCCGATTTTTCCGGGCTCGGCCGGGCGTTCGGCTGCACCGTGGCGCAGCCAGGCAGCCTCGATGAACTGCAACAGGAACTGCGCGCCGGCTTCGCCCGCAACAGCGTGACCCTGATCGAGCTCAAGCACGCCTGCGCTCGCTGACGTCCAACCCTATTCAGGAAGATTGCCATGCGCTTTTCCGATCTGACCCAACGCATTGCCGGTGACGGCGCTGCCGCCTGGGATATTCACTACCGCGCCCTCGAACTGCAGGCGCAAGGCCAGGACATCCTCTTGCTGTCGGTCGGCGATCCGGATTTCGACACCCCGGCGCCCATCGTCCAGGCCGCTATCGAAAGCCTGCAGAACGGCCATACCCACTATTCGGACGTACGCGGCAAACTGGCCCTGCGCCAGGCCATTGCCCGGCGTCACCAGCAGCGCAGCGGCCAGACGGTCAGCGCCGATCAGGTGACGGTGCTGGCCGGTGCCCAGTGCGCGCTGTTCTGCGTTGCCCAATGCGTACTCAACCCTGGTGATGAGGTGATTGTCGCCGAGCCGATGTATGTCACCTACGAAGCCGTGTTCGGCGCCTGTGGCGCGACGGTGGTGCCGGTGCCGGTGCGTTCCGAGAACGGTTTTCGTGTGTGCCCCGAAGATGTTGCCGCACGTATCACCCCGCGCACCCGCGCGCTGGCCTTGAACAGCCCGCACAACCCCTCGGGTGCAAGCCTGCCGCGTTCGACCTGGGAGGCCTTGGCCGAACTGTGCATCGGTCATGACCTGTGGCTGATTTCCGATGAGGTCTACAGCGAACTGTTATACGAAGGCGAGCACATCAGCCCCGGCAGCCTGCCGGGCATGGCCGAGCGCACGGCGACCTTGAACAGCCTGTCCAAGTCCCATGCCATGACGGGTTGGCGGGTGGGCTGGGTGGTCGGCTCGACAGCCCTGGCCACGCATCTGGAAAACCTGGCGCTGTGCATGCTCTACGGCTCGCCGGACTTCATTCAGGACGCCGCCGTAGTGGCGCTGGAGCAACAGTTGCCAGAGCTGGTGGCGATGCGCGACGCCTACCGCCAGCGCCGTGACCTGGTCTGCCAGTGCCTGGCCGATTGCCCGGGGCTCAAGGCGCTCAAGCCGGATGGCGGCATGTTCGTTATGGTCGATATCCGCGAAACCGGCCTCAGTGCTCAGGACTTTTCGAACCGTTTGCTGGACCGTCATGGTGTATCGGTGCTGGCCGGTGAAGCCTTCGGCCCGAGTGCGGCGGGGCATATCCGTCTGGGTCTGGTACTGAGTGACGAGCCGCTGCGCGATGCCTGCCAGCGCATTGCCCGCTGCGCGGCTGAACTGATGGAGGCCAAGGTCCATGCGTGAATACTCCCGGCTGTTTATCGATGGCACCTGGCAGGTGCCATCCGGGCAGGGCATGGCCGAGGTGATCGACCCGGCCAGCGAGACGGTCACCGGTCGCGTACCACTGGGTAACGAAGAGGACGTCAACTGCGCCGTAGCGGCAGCGCGCCGGGCATTTGCCGACTGGTCGTGCACACCGTCGAGCGTACGCGCAGGTTACATCCGCGCCTTGGTCGAGCAACTGACGGCACGTGCCGAGGAAATGGCCAGCGTCATCACCGCCGAGCTGGGCATGCCGGTGCAGTGGTGCCGTAGTGTTCAGGTGGACGGGCCGATCGCCGGGCTTGAGCAGTACGTTGAACTGACCGGCCTGATGGATGAAGTGCGCGAGGTCGGTAATTCTCTGGTGTACCGCGAAGCTGTTGGTGTCTGTGCGTTCATCAACCCATGGAATTACCCGCTGCACCAGTTGATCGGCAAACTCGCCCCAGCCTTGGCAGCAGGCTGCACCGTGGTGGTCAAGCCAAGCCAGGAAACACCGTTGCATGCTTTCTTGCTGGCCGAGATGATAGAAGCCATCGGTTTGCCGGCTGGGGTATTCAACCTGGTCAGCGGGCCCGGCTCGAAAGTCGGTGAGGCGCTGGCCCGGCATCCGCAGGTCGACATGGTCTCGTTCACCGGGTCCACCGGTGCCGGTGTGCGTGTCGCGCAAACCGCCGCGCCGACGGTGAAACGTGTGTGTCTGGAACTGGGCGGCAAGTCGCCGTTGCTGATTACTGCCGACGCCGACCTTGACGCCGCCGTGCGCTATGGCGTGCAGGACGTGATGATCAACTCCGGGCAGACCTGCACCGCCTTGACCCGCATGCTGCTGCCTGCCAGCCGCTATGCCGAGGCCGTGGAGATCGCTCTGGATGAAACCCGCAAACTGGTCATGGGCGATCCGCAAGATCCGCAGAGCTTCCTCGGACCGATGTGTTCGGCGGCGCAGCGGCGCACGGTGCAGGATTACATCCGCATTGGCCAGGAGGAGGGCGCGCGATTGCTCTGTGGCGGTGACAGTACAGCGGGCTTTGAACGGGGCTTCTATGTGCAGCCAACCCTGTTTGCCGACGTCGATAACCGCATGCGTATTGCCCAGGAGGAGATTTTCGGCCCGGTGCTGTGCCTGATTCCTTATGCCGATGAGACCCAGGCGATTGCCCTGGCTAACGACTCACCCTTTGGTTTGTCCAGCGCCGTCTGGGCGGCTGATCGCGAGCGCGCCTTGCAGCTGGGCCGGCAACTGCGTGCCGGGCAGTGCTTTATCAATGGCGCAGCCTTCAACTACCAGGCGCCGTTTGGCGGCTACAAGCAGTCGGGCAACGGTCGGGAGTGGGGCGAGGAGGGGCTGGCCGAGTTCGTCGAGATCAAGGCCGTGCAGATCTGATCTGAGGTACTCCGGGCAGGCTCAGGCCTGCTCGGCTTTTTCCAGCGGCTTGTCGAAGGCAACAAACAACTGGTCAGCGGTGATCGCACCGAGGTCCAGACGCATGTTGGCCTCCAGCATGGCGAACAGCCGGGTGAACACCTCGAACACCTTGCAGTGGTCTTCCAGACCGGAGAAGGGGTTGTCGATCTTCTCGGCGATCAACGAGCTTTCCTGCACCGCGTCATACACCTCGCGCAAGGTGATTTCGCTGGCCGGGCGGGCCAGGGTCAAGCCGCCGTGGGCACCGCGCCAGGATTTGAGGATGTTGGCCTTGACCATCAGCGAGACCAGGCTGCGCACGCGCGTAGGGTGGGTCTTGACCCATTTGGCGATGGTCTCGGTACGCAGCTTCTGCGGGGCGTTGGCGGCCACGAACGACAGTATGTACGAGGCGGTGATCAGGCGGGTGGACTGGCTCATGGTCTGCAGAATCCTTTGAAAAACACTGTTGTAGGAGCGGATTTATCCGCGATGGACTGCGTAGCAGGCCCGGCTGCCGGGGCCGCTCCGCGCCCCATCGCGGATAAATCCGCTCCTACAAAAAGTTAGCCTATCGGGGCTTGGCAGCGGTGTGTGATTGAGTCTAATGTAATTGTCACGATGACAAATACAAATATTTGCAGCATCGATGCGTGCGAAGTCGGCTGAATCCTTTTCTCTGCGCTTCAACAGGGGCAATGCCATGAGCGATAACAACAACAAAATTACTCAAGCGATGCACGACGGCGGCTTGCCGCGTCGCGATTTTCTCAAGTACAGCGCCACTGCAGCCGCGGTGGCCGGCGCCTTCAGCCTTGGCCTGCCGATGCGCGGCTGGGCCGAGGAGGCCACGCCCAAAGCCGGTGGCGTGCTGCGTATGGGCCTGGCCGGTGGCAGTACCACCGACTCGCGCGATCCGGGCACCTGGGCCGATACCTTCACCTTTGTCGGCTTCTCGGCGGTGTACAACACCCTCAGCGAGATCGCCGTGGATGGCAGCGCCATTCCGGAGCTGGCCGAGCGCTGGGAGCTGAGCCCCGATGCACGGATCTGGACCTTCACCCTGCGCAAGGGCGTGACTTTCCACAACGGCAAGACCCTGGACGCCAACGATGTCGTCGCTTCGATCCAGCATCACCTCGGCGACAAGTCCACCTCGGCAGCCAAGACCGTGCTCGGTGACGTCGCCCAGGTGCGCGCCGAGGGCAACGATACCGTGGTATTCGAGCTGCATTCGGGCAACGTCGACTTTGCCTATGTGGTCGCCGACTATCACCTGGCGATCATGCCGGCCAAGGACGGTGCCGCCGACTGGCAGTCTGGCGTGGGCACCGGCGGCTACCGCCTCAAGGGCTTCGAGCCCGGCGTGCGCATGGACCTGGAGCGCAGCCCGGATTACTGGAAAGCGGGCAGGGCGCATTTCGCCAGTGCCGAGCTGCTGGCCATCGCCGATGGCGCGGCGCGGGTCAATGCGCTGGTCACCGGTCAAGTCGATGTGATCAACAAGGTCGACCTGAAAACCGTGGCTTTGCTCAAGCGCAATCCGAACCTGGCCATCGAGGAAACCAAAGGCGCCCAGCACTACACCTTCCCGATGCTGACCGACAGCACGCAGTTCCAGGACAACAACATCCGCCTGGCCCTCAAGCACGCGATCAACCGCGAGACCTTGCTCGCCTCGGTGCTCTACGGCTACGGGCAGATCGGCAACGATCACCCGATCCAGCCCGGCAGCCGCTTTATAAACAGCGCGCTGGAGCAGCGCGCGTATGACCCGGACAAGGCGCGCTTCTACCTGCGTCAGGCGGGTGTCGACTCGCTCAAGGTGCGCCTGCAAGCCTCCGATGCCGCGTACACCGGCGCCGTGGACGCTTCGGTGTTGTTCAAGGAGCAGGCGCGCCAAGCCGGTATCGACATCGACGTGGTGCGCGAGCCGGCCGATGGCTTCTTCAGCAACGTGTGGATGAAGCAACCTTTCACCACCTCGTTCTTCTACAGCAGCCTGACCGCCGACCGCATGTTCAGCATCGGTTACGCCAAGGGCGCGGCCTGGAACGAAACGCACTGGGACAACCCACGTTTCAACCAGCTGCTCAATGCCGCCCGTGGCGAGATGAACGCGCCGCTGCGCCAGGAGATGTACAACGAAATGCAGGCCCTGTGCCGCGACGAAGGCGGGGCGATCGTGCCGCTGTTCGCCAGCTCCGTGGCTGCCCGCTCCAGGCGCGTCACCCATGGCGGGGTGACTGCTCCTTACGGTGAGCTGGACGGTCTGCGCCTGATCGAGCGCTGGTGGCAGGCCTGAGGGCTGAACCCGCAGTGCCACCTTTCGTTGTGTCTGTTCGAGGAACTGTCCGGTGAATAGTCTTTACAAACTGCTTGTGCAGCGCCTGGCCCTGGGCCTGTTGTCGCTGTTTGCGGTGGCGGTGATCATCTTCCTGGCCGTGGGCATGCTGCCGGGCGACGTTGCCGAGGCCATGCTCGGCCAGGCCGCCACCCCGGAAACCGTAGCGGCGCTGCGCATCCAGCTGGGCCTGGATGTACCGGCACTGACCCGCTTCGGCCAGTGGGCCTGGCAACTGCTGCACGGTGATCTCGGCTTGTCGCTGGCTAACCAGCGACCGATTGCCGAACTGATCGGCAGCCGTCTGGCCAACACTTTCAGCCTGGCGGCGCTGGCGGCGTTGGTCTCGGTGCCGGTGGCGCTGTTGCTGGGCATGCTCGCGGCGCTGTACCGCAACAGCTGGTTCGACCGCCTGCTCAATACCAGTGCCCTGAGCGCGGTGTCGTTCCCCGAGTTCTTCGTCGCCTACATCCTGATCCTGGTGTTCGCGGTGAAGCTCAACTGGTTGCCGAGCATCTCCAACCTGGCCCCGGGAGCGAGTTTCGCCGAAGTGCTGGAACGTTCGCTGTTGCCGGTGCTGACCCTGAGCCTGGTGGTGATCGCGCAGATGATGCGCATGACCCGCGCGGCGCTGATCAACCTGCTGGCCAGTCCCTATATCGAGATGGCCCGGCTCAAGGGCATCAGCCCGGCGCGGATCATCTTCCGCCACGCCTTGCCCAATGCCCTGGCGCCGATCATCAACGTCGTCGCGCTGAACCTGGCTTACCTGGTGGTGGGCGTGGTGGTGGTCGAGGTGGTGTTCGTGTATCCCGGCCTCGGCCAGTTGCTGGTCGATTCGGTGGCCAAGCGTGACATCCCGGTGGTGCAGGCCTGCAGCCTGATCTTCGCCGCGACCTACATCCTGCTCAATACCACGGCCGATGTGCTGTCGATTGCCAGCAATCCACGCCTGATGCATCCGAAGGGGTAAGCCATGAGCCTGATCAAACAACTGCTGCGCGCGCCGTTGAGCGCCAAGTTCGGCCTGCTGGTGATCGCCCTGTATGTGCTGGTGGCGCTGTTCGCCCCGTTATTGGCGCCCTATGGCGAGACCCAGGTGGTCGGCGAGGGCTTCGCGCCGTGGGGTGGCGAGTTCCTGCTGGGCACCGATAACCTCGGGCGCGACATGTTCAGCCGCCTGGTCTACGGCGCTCGCAACACCCTGGGCATTGCCTTTCTGACCACCGTACTGGCCTTTGCCCTGGGCGGCTTCTGCGGGCTGGTGGCGGCGATCAAGGGCGGCTGGATCGATCAGGGCCTGTCGCGGGTGGTGGACATTCTCATGGCCATCCCGCAGCTGATCTTCGCCTTGCTGATCCTCAGTGTGGTTGGCACCACGGCCACTTCGCTGGTGCTGGTGATTGCGCTGCTCGATGCCACGCGGGTGTTTCGCCTGTCACGGGCGGTGGCCATGACCGTGGTGGTTCAGGACTTTGTCGAAGCGGCGCGGTTGCGCGGGGAAGGGCTGTGGTGGCTGGTCAGCCGCGAAGTGCTGCCCAACGCCGCAGCGCCCTTGATCGCCGAGTTCGGCCTGCGCTTCTGCTTTGTCTTCTTGTTCATCAGCGCGCTGTCGTTCCTCGGCCTGGGTATCCAGCCGCCAACCGCCGACTGGGGCAGCATGGTGCGCGACAACGCGGTACTGATCACCTTCGGTGATATCAGCCCGCTGTTGCCGGCGCTGGCAGTGGCGTTGATCACGGTCAGTGTCAATTTCGTCGTGGATTGGGTGCTGCACGCATCCAGCGGCCTCAAGGAGTGCTGAGCATGACCCAAGTGAATAATCAAAAGCCGCTGCTGGAAATCCGCGATCTGCGTATCGAAGGGCACTATGAAGACGCCTGGCATCCGCTGATCAAAGGCATCGACCTGACTCTGCAACGCGGTGAGGTGTTGGGGCTGATCGGCGAGTCGGGGGCCGGCAAGTCGACGCTGGGCCTGGCCTCGATGGGCTATGTGCGCGATGGCTGCCGGATCATCGGCGGTTCGGTGCGGTTCGACGGCATGGAACTGGTCGGCGCCCGCGCCGAAACCTTGCGCAAGCTGCGTGGCCTGCGTATCGCCTATGTGGCGCAAAGTGCTGCAGCGTCGTTCAACCCGGCCCACCGCCTGATCGACCAGCATGTTGAAACCGCAGTGAAGAACGGCGGTATCGACCGCGCCCAGGCCGAAGCCGAAGCAGTGGAGCTGTACCGCGTGCTGCGCCTGCCCAACCCCGAACAGATCGGCCAGCGCTATCCGCACCAGGTCTCCGGCGGCCAGCTGCAACGGGTGATGACCGCCATGGCCATGGCGTGTCATCCGGACCTGATCATCTTCGACGAACCGACCACCGCGCTGGACGTCACCACCCAGATCGAAGTGCTGGCGGCGATTCGCGATGCGGTCAAGACCTACGGCAGCGCAGCGTTGTACATCAGCCACGACCTGGCGGTGGTGGCGCAGATGGCCGACCGCATCATGGTCCTGCGCCACGGCAAGCTGGTGGAGGAGGCCGACACCCGCAGCATGCTCGACGCGCCGCAGCAGGATTACACCAAGTCGCTGTGGGCGGTGCGCAGCTTTCGCACCGAACCCAAGCCTTGTCCGGCGCAGCAACGGCCATTGCTCGAAGTGCGCCAGGCCTGCGCCAGTTACGGCCAGCAGCCGGTGTTGCATGATGTCTCGCTCAAGCTCCACCGGGGTCAGACCCTGGCGGTGATCGGTGAGTCCGGCAGTGGCAAGAGCTCCACCGCGCGGCTGATCACCGGCCTGCTGCCACCGACGGCGGGGCAGGTGCTGTATGACGGTGAAGCCTTGCCGGCCGACTTCCGCCAGCGCAGCAAGGAGCAGCTGCGGCGGGTCCAGATGATCTACCAGATCCCCGACACCGCACTGAACCCGCGCCAGCGCATTGTCGACATCATCGGTCGGCCACTGACCTTCTACCTCGGGCTCAAGGGCCAGGCCATGCGCAAACGGGTGGCCGAACTGCTGGAGATGATCGAGCTGGACCCGGCGCAGTACATGGAGCGCCAGCCCCGCGAGCTGTCCGGCGGGCAGAAGCAGCGCATCTGCATTGCCCGGGCGCTGGCCGCCGATCCGCAGTTGATCATCTGCGACGAGGTGACTTCGGCGCTGGACCAGCTGGTGGCCGAAGGCGTGCTCAAACTGCTCAACCGCATCCAGCAACAGCTGGGTGTGGCTTACCTGTTCATTACCCACGACGTGGCCACGGTGCGCGCCATCGCCGACGAAGTACTGGTGATGCAGCGCGGGCGGGTGGTGGATCACGGCAGCCGCGATGCCATCTTCAGCCCGCCGTATCGCGACTACACCGGACTGTTGTTCTCCTCCGAGCCGGAGATGGACCCTGACTGGCTCAATCGCCTGCTGGCCAGCCGCGCCGCTCCTTCTACGCTGCAACCTGTTTAAGGAAAACCCTGATGAATGTATTGATCGTTCACGCTCATCCCGAGCCGCAATCCTTCACCGCCGCGCTGCGTGACACAGCCGTGGAAACCTTCCAGGCCCAGGGCCATCAGGTGCAGGTCAGTGACCTGTATGCGATGAACTGGAACCCGGTGGCCAGTGCCGATGACTTTGCCACGCGGGAGAATCCCGAGTACCTGGTCTATGCCCTGGAGCAGCGCCTGGGGGTCAAGAGCGGCTCGATTGCCGCGGATATCCAGGGAGAGCTGGACAAGCTGTTGTGGGCAGATCTTGTGGTGCTGAACTTCCCGGTCTTCTGGTTCTCGGCCCCGGCCATCCTCAAAGGCTGGATCGACCGGGTGTTGGTGTCCGGTGTCTGCTATGGCGGCAAGCGCTTCTACGACCAGGGCGGCCTGGTCGGCAAAAAAGCGTTGGTGACCGTGACCCTTGGCGGGCGCGAGCACATGTTCGGCGAAGGGGCGATCCACGGGCCGCTGGAGGATATGCTGCGGCCGATACTGCGTGGCACTCTGGCGTATGTCGGTTTTGACGTGCTTGAGCCGTTTGTGGCCTGGCATGTGCCGTATATCAGCGAGGAGGCGCGCAAAGACTTCCTGCACAGTTACCAGCAGCGTCTGCAGCACTTGTCGGATGACCAGCCGCTGGTGTTTCCGCGTTTGTCGCAGTTTGATGAGGCGTTGTATCCGTTGGCTTGATGTACAGGTGATAGTTTTTCGCGGGGCAAGCCCGCTCCCACCGAAGGGATGTGGATCCTGTGGGAGCGGGCTTGCCCCGCGATGTTTTTAGCCACCCACCCATTCGGGTTATGGTCGCCACCCGCGAATCACCTGATAGTAAGTCCATCGGCTCACCCTGAGCAGTCACACGACGGAGTTGCTATGCGCAAGGCACTGAAGGTGATGTGCAGTCTGTTGCTGGCGTCCACTGCCACGGCCACCCTGGCCGCTGAAGTGGACACCGGCAACACACTCAGGTTGTACAACTGGACGGACTACATCGGCGAAACCACCCTGGCCGATTTCGAGAAAGCCACGGGGATCAAGGTGATCTACGACACCTTCGATGGCTACGAAACCGTACAGACCAAACTGCTCACTGGCCGCTCCGGCTACGACCTGGTCATGCTCAACGCCTCCCTGGTGCCGCCACTGATCAAAGCTGGGGTGTTCCAGCCGCTGGACAAGCAACAGTTGCCGAGCTGGCACAACCTCGACGCCCAGGTGGTGCAGGCGCTGCAAGGCTATGACCCCGGCCTGAAATACTCGGCGCCTTATACCTGGGGCAGTAACGGCGTCACCTACAACGTCGAAAAGATCAAAGCGCGCATGCCCGATGCGCCGATCGGTTCGCTGGCCATGCTGTTCGACCCGAAGATCGTCTCGCGCTTTGCCGACTGCGGTGTAACCCTGATGGACGCACCCACCGAGGTGATCCCGCTGGCGCTCAAATACCTGGGCAAAGACCCACGCAGTGCGGCGCCGGCTGATCTCAAGGCGGTCGAAAAGCTGCTGCTGGATATCCGCCCCTATATCAAGAAATTCGACTCGGTGAACTACCTCACCAGCCTGCCCAACGGTGATGTGTGCATGGCCCTGACCTGGTCGGGTGACTACGCCATCGCCCAGGCCCGCGCCGAGGAAGCGAAAAAAGACATCAAATTGTCGTTCTTCATCCCCAAGGAAGGCTCGCTGATCTGGTTCGACAACCTTTACCTGCCCAAAGATGCCCCGCACAGCGCCAACGCCCATCGTTTCGTCGAGTTTCTGTTGCAGCCGCAGACCATGGCCGAGGTGACCAACTACATCCGCTACGCGAACAGCAACGCAGCGGCCACGACCTTGGTGCAGGCGGACATCCGCAACGATCCGGCGATCTACCCCGATGACGCTACCCGCGAACGCCTGTTTGCCCAGAAAACCCAGGACGCCCGCGATATGCGCGCCATCACCCGGGTCTGGAGCACGGTCAAGACCGGTTTCTGACTAACCTCAATTCCCATTGCCAAGGAACAGACCATGGCTACGTCAAACAACGCTGTCGCAACTGCTTTTGCCCATGATCCGCTGGTGGAGGCCGACAAGGCTCACTACATGCACGGCTATCACATGTTCGACGAGCACCGCGAGCAGGGTGCGCTGAACATTGTTGCCGGGGAGGGCGCCTATATCCGTGACACCGAGGGCAACCGCTTCCTCGATGCGGTAGGTGGCATGTGGTGTACCAACATCGGCCTGGGCCGCGAGGAAATGGCCCTGGCCATCGCCGACCAGGTGCGCAAGCTGGCTTATTCCAACCCGTTTTCCGACATGGCCAACACCGTTGCCATCGAACTGTGCGAAAAGCTCGCCCAGCTGGCACCGGGTGATCTTGACCATGTGTTCCTCACTACCGGTGGCTCGACCGCAGTCGATACCGCCTACCGCCTGATCCAGTACTACCAGAACTGCCGCGGCAAGCCGCACAAGAAACACATCATTGCGCGCTACAACGCCTATCACGGCTCGACCACCCTGACCATGTCGATCGGCAACAAGGCGGCCGACCGTGTGCCGGAGTTCGATTACGCCCACGATCTGATCCACCACGTTTCCAACCCCAACCCGTACCGGGCACCGGATGACATGGACGAGGCCGAGTTCCTCGACTTCCTGGTGGCTGAGTTCGAAGACAAGATTCTCTCGCTGGGCGCCGACAATGTCGCGGCGTTCTTTGCCGAGCCGATCATGGGGTCGGGCGGGGTGATCATCCCGCCCAAGGATTACTTCCTGCGCATGTGGCAGGTCTGCCAGACCTACGACATCCTCTTCGTCGCCGACGAGGTGGTGACGTCCTTCGGCCGCCTCGGCACTTTCTTCGCCAGCGAAGAACTGTTCGGCGTGCAGCCGGATATCATCACCACCGCCAAAGGCCTGACCTCGGCCTACCTGCCGCTGGGCGCATGCATCTTCTCCGATCGCATCTGGAAGGTGATTGCCGAGCCGGGCAAGGGCCGTTGTTTCACCCACGGCTTTACCTACAGTGGCCACCCGGTGTGCTGCACGGCGGCGCTGAAGAATATCGAGATCATCGAGCGGGAAAACCTGCTGGCCCACGTCAATGATGTCGGCGGCTACCTGGAGCAGCGCCTGCAAAGCCTGCGTGAGCTGCCGCTGGTGGGCGACGTGCGTTGCATGAAGCTGATGGCCTGCGTCGAGTTCGTCGCCGACAAGCGCAGCAAGGCGTTGTTCGCCGATGAGGTGAACATCGGCGAGCGCATCCACCGTCGCGCCCAGGACAAAGGTTTGCTGGTACGGCCGATCATGCACCTGAACGTGATGTCACCGCCGTTGATCATCACCCATGCGCAGGTGGACGAGATTGTCGAGGTGCTGCGTCAGTGCATTGTCGAGACCGCCACCGAGTTGCGCCGTGAAGGGCTGTACAGCGGCACATGAGTGGCCCACAGGTGCAGGCTCGTGCTCCAGCCGTTAGACTGCGGAGCATGAGCCACGCATCTCCTGAAACCCCGATCTGTCTGTCTTTTGGCGCCCTGCAGCAATGGCATGCAGCGCTGCAGAACGCTTTTGCCCATAGCGAAGCGCCGGATGCCCTCGGGTATCTGGCCGCGGCCATCAGCCAGCTGGTGGCGGTCGAGTCGATGATGATCAGCCTCGAGTGCCAGGGCCAGGCGCCGCAGCTGCTGTACCAGCAGGGCATTCCCGAGCAGCACCGCGACGCCATCCTCAATCGCTACTTCGCCGCGGGCTACCTGCTCGATCCCTTTTGTCTGGCGGTGGAGAGCGGTCTGGCGCAAGGCTTCTACCATCTCGAAGACATCGCCCCGGACCACTTCTTCGACAGTGACTATTACAAGACCTATTACCTGGGCACCGGCTGCAGTGAAGACAGCTATTTCATTGCCGATATCGGTGATGCGCGGAAGATTTCCCTGAGCCTGTTCCAGGGCTGCAGCGGTTCGCGCTTGGGCACCGAGCAGGTCCATCTGTTGCGCGCCGTCGAGCCGATGGTCCGCGAGCTGCTGGCGCGCTTCGCCCGTCATGGCCTGGCGCAAACCGGCAATGCCGGCGGGCACAACAGTCTCCAGGCCGCATTCGACAGTTTTGGCTGCCAGGTGCTGACCGATCGCGAGCGCGAAGTGGCGCACATGATCTTGCGCGGTCACTCGGCCAAGTCCACGGCCAGCGAACTGGGTATTTCCCCGGAAACCGTGCGCATGCACCGCAAGAATCTCTACCAGAAGCTGCAGATCAACTCGCAATCGGAGCTTTTTGCGCGTTTTATCGACTGGTTGCGCGAGGGCTGAGCCGCGTGTCAGGCGCAGGGCTGCGACACTGGAATGCACGGGATAATAAGGGGGCCAGATACTGTTTGGAGGTCTCGCCATGAACCGTTACCAGAACAGCCTTCTGAATGGCCTCGCCCTGGCGCTGGCCCTGTCTTGCGTGGCACCGGCAGTGGTTGCCCAACCGAGCGCCGAAGAGCCCATCGATATGTCTGCGGTGCACCTGCAGCCCAAGGAGCAGAACGGCATCAGCTACCTGGAGGGCGGCATTGGCATCGATGAGTCCCGCGCCCTGCAACAGACGCGCGGCTACAACCTGCAAATCACCCTGTCGTCCGGGCCGGAAAACAAGTACCAGAGCGGTGCCGAACTGCGCATCGAATCCGCCAACGGCCAGCCGGTACTGACCCTGCAGGATATCGGACCGATGCTCTATGCCAAGGTCCCGGCCGGTCATTACCAGGTGATTGCCAGCCTCAACGGGCAACAGATGCGTCAGCAGGTGCTGATCGACGGTACTGCGCCGGTCAAGGTCAACTTGCACTGGCCTGAGTAGAGCGCCAGCATGGACGATCAACCCTTGCTGAGCCTGGGCCTCAGCGCTCTGCGGGGTGACGGCTTCCTGCTGTTGCCCGGGGTGCTGGCGCCCTCGCAGGTTGCTCAGTTGCAAGCCGCGATCAGTAGCCTTGTGCCCCAGCACTGGGACTACAACGGCCTGCTGGAACACTACAAATGCGTGTTCAACCGCGACCCGTTGTGGCTGGCCTATCTCGACCTGCCTGGGGTCATCGAACTGGCCGAAGCGGCGCTGGGCGAGGATTGCCACATCATCGGCCAGACCGCCTGGCGCAGCCATCCCGGCTACCAGGGCATGCCGTTGCACCTGGATTATCTGGTGATGGAGTTACCGCCAGCCCTGTTGGCCGACCCCGCTTTCGAGCTGCCTATGCAGATCTGTACCGTGCAGTTTTACCTGGACGATATCGACGCCGAACTCTGCCCGACCCAAGTGTTGCCGGGCAGCCACAGGGCAGGGCGCAAGCCGGCGCCGGGTGAGCAGCAGTGGCAGGGACAGTCAGCGCAGAGCATTCTCTGCCGCGCGGGCGATGCTTTGATGTTTCGCAGCGAACTCTGGCACGGTGGCAGCGACAACCGCAGCACCGATCGCACGCGCTCGATGCTGCAGGTGCACTATGGCCGGCGCATGGTTGCGCAGAAGTTCTCGCCGTACCTGCACTGGCAATTCAACCCCGACGTGCTCGCCGCTGCGACGCCACGCCAGCGCCGCCTGCTCGGCGAGCATGCCGAAGCCGAATACGACTGACACTCAGGCCACGGCCTTGACCGCCAGGACATTGCACAGGTTGTGATCGATGACATGCTCGGTGGTGCTGCCGGTCAGGCGCTCCAGCAGTTTGCGCGGATGATTGCCCATCACCAGCACGTCGGTGCGGTTGTGGGCGACGAAGTCGGCGATGCTGCGGGTAATCGGTGCCGACAGGAAGTGCTGACGTTCCTCTGGTACGTTGTGAAGCTTGGCCAGGTGTTCGAAGGCTTTGTGGATCGACTTGCGCACATCACTGCCGAAGCCGGGCATGGTAATCGTGCCGGCACCGAAGTCGGCCATATGGGTATGGGCGCTGTCGCACACATGCAGTAAGTGCAGTTCGGCGTTGCACTGGCGTGCCAGATCGCTGGCGGCTTGAATCACTGTTTCATTGAGGTCGTTATGGGGGTGTTCAGGGTGGGTCGGGTCGACGGCAGCCACCACCACGCGCGGCAGCGGGCAGTGCACTGCCGAGACGAGGTGCACCGGGCACGGGCATTCGCGCAGCAGCTGCCAGTCCAGCGGGGTGAACAGCAGGCGCTTGTAGGCGGGTTCGTGCAGCACATCCTTGATTAGCAGGTCCGGCTCGATCTCCGCTACCTGGTCCAGGGTCGCGCCCAGCAGATCACGGGTCAGGACCACCTCGGTGCTGACCCGGATACCGTTTTCATGCAGCAACGTGGCTTCATCGGCGAGCCACTGGCGGCTGTCTTCTACGCGGGTCTGGTTGCGGTGTTCATCGCCGCTGAGCAGGCCGAGGGTGTCGAGCTCCTCGACAATCGCGCAGATATGCAGGGTGGCACCGGTGGCGTGGGCCAGCGCGGCGGCGCGCTCCAGCGCCGGGGTGTGGCGCATGTCGTCGCCGACCATCAGGAACAGGCGTTGGTACTGGCTCATGGTGCACCTCCGGTCGCGTTGCATTGCCAGCCCCCGAGCTAGAGTTTAGCCCATTGCCTGCAACGCTCCCGGAGCCAGTACCGATGCGAACCGACCGCTGGTCACTCAGCCGCGGCGGTCCAGCCAGACAGTCTGGGCGTTGCAGAACTCACGCACGCCGAAGTGCGAGAGTTCGCGGCCGAAACCACTCTTCTTGACCCCACCGAAGGTGACGCGCGGGTCGCTGGCGCAGTAGCCGTTGATGAACACGCCGCCGGTGTCCAGCTCCTCGGTGAGCTGGGCGGCCAGTTCCAGGTTCTGGGTGTAGATCGTCGAGGCCAGGCCGAACTCGCTGTCGTTGGCCAGTTCCAGGGCGTGGCGGGCGTCGCGGGCGGTGATGATCGAGGCCACCGGGCCGAACAGCTCCTGGCGGAACGAGGTCATCTGGTCGGTCACATCGGCCAGCACCGTCGGCGCGTAGTAATTGCCCGCGCCTTCGGCCTTGTGCCCGCCCAGCAGCAGGGTTGCGCCTTCAGCCAGGGTGGCCTGGACCTGTTCATCGAGCTCGTCGCGCAGGTCGAAACGCGCCATCGGGCCCAGATAGGTCTGCTCCGACAGCGGATCGCCCATGACCAGCTGACGGGTGGCTTCGACGAACTTCTCGGTAAAGGCTTCGACCACGCCTTGCTCGACGATCAGACGCTTGGCCGCAGCGCAGACCTGGCCGGTATTGGCGTAGCGGCCGATTACCGCGGCCTTGACCGCTTCGTCGAGGTTGGCGTCGTTAAGCACGATGAACGGATCGGAACCGCCCAGCTCCAGCACGCATTTTTTCAGCGCGGCGCCGGCCTGGGCACCGATGGCCATGCCGGCGCGCACGCTGCCGGTCAGGGTCACCGCGGCGATGCGCGGGTCCTTGATGGCCTGGGACACACCGTCGGGGGTGACGTTGATGACTTCGAACACACCCTCAGGCAGGCCGGCCTGTTTGATTACGTCGAGCAGCAGGTAGGCGCTGCCCATCACGTTCGGCGCGTGCTTGAGGACGTAGGTGTTGCCGGCGATCAGCGCCGGGACGGCACCGCGCAGTACCTGCCAGACCGGGAAGTTCCACGGCATTACCGCCAGGATCGGGCCCAGTGGCCGGTATTCGATGCGCGCCTTGCCGTTTTCCACCAGGGTCGATTCGGCGCTGAGCATGCCCGGGCCCTGGGCGGCGTACCACTCGCACAGTTGTGCGCATTTCTCCACTTCGCCACGGGCCTGGGCCAGCGGCTTGCCCATTTCCAGGGTGATCATCCGCGCCATGGCCGCTGCGTTGGCACGGATGGCGCTGGCCAGGCCAAGGATCAGCCCGGCGCGCTCGGACACGGCGGTACGCCGCCAGTGCGCGAAACCGCCTGCAGCCCGCGTCAGCGCTGCATCGAGGTCAGCCTCGGACTGGTAAGGGTAATGACCAATGGCTTCGCCGTTGGCGGGGTTGATCGACACGGCATGGGTATGGCTGGAGAACGCGGTCATGGCACTGTCCTGCAAAAATTAGGGAACGACGCCAGCGTAGAGGGCTATTCATGTTTTGAAAACTGAATAATAATGAGTCTTTCGTTCATGATTGGAGAATGATGTGGACCTGGTTCAGCTGGAAATATTCAGGGCGGTGGCTGAGCACGGCAGTATCAGCGTTGCCGCTCAGCATATGCACCGCGTGCCTTCGAACCTGACGACGCGGATCAAGCAACTGGAAGCCGATCTTGGGGTCGAGTTGTTCATCCGCGAGAAGAGCCGCCTGCGCCTGTCACCGGCAGGCTGGACCTTCCTCGATTACACCTGGCGCATCCTTGGCCTGGTCGAAGAGGCACGCTTGACCGTGGCCGGTGAAGAGCCACGCGGGCCGTTTTCCCTGGGCTCGCTGGAGAGCACTGCCGCCGTGCGTATCCCGGCCTTGCTCGCTGCCTACAACCAGCAATACAGCAAGGTCGAGCTGGACCTTTCCACCGGGCCGTCCGGGGCAATGATTGATGGCGTGCTGTCCGGGCGGCTGGTGGCGGCGTTTGTCGACGGCCCGGTGCTGCATCCGGCGCTGGACGGGGTGCCGGTGTTCGAGGAAGAGATGGTGCTGATTGCGCCGCTGAACCATGGGCCGATCAATCGCGCCCAGGATGTCAACGGCGAGAACATTTATGCCTTCAGGTCGAACTGCTCGTACCGTCATCACTTCGAACGTTGGTTCAACACCGATGGCGCGGTGCCGGGGAAGATCTTCGAGATCGAGTCCTATCACGGCATGCTCGCCTGCGTCAGTGCCGGCGCAGGCCTGGCGTTGATGCCGCGCAGCATGCTGCAGAGCATGCCAGGTTGCGCCACGGTGAGTGTCTGGCCGTTGTCCGAAGACTTCCGTTACCTCAACACCTGGCTGGTCTGGCGGCGCGGCACCGTGTCCCAGAGCCTGTCGAGTTTCGTCACGCTGCTTGAGTCCCGGCGCAGTATCCCGAGTGCTGATAGCGATTAAATTCGCAGTGAAACAGCAATGTTTGATTAGACTTCAACAACCACATCTCGCAATTTCGCTTATTGGAGCAGCCATGCTTGATTACTTTGCACTAGGGGTGTTGATCTTTGCCGGGCTGGTGCTGTTCTACGGCATCATCGTCCTGCATGACATCCCCTATGAAATCGCGGTTCATCGCAATCACCCGCATCAGGATGCGATCCATGCCACCGGTTGGGTCAGCCTGTTCACCCTGCACGCGCTGTGGCCGTTCCTGTGGATCTGGGCAATGCTCTATCGCGAGGATCGCGGTTGGGGGATTGGCGGATTGGGCGACAAGAGCGCCATTGGCGATCTCGAACGCCAGGTGTTCGAGTTGCAGCAACGGGTGGCTCATCTGGAGGAAGACCGGGCCAAGGCGAGTGCTGCGCGACCTGATTCCGGCGGGGGAGTGTAAGCCATGGACTTGTTACTGATCCTGACCTACGCCGCCATCTGTATTGCGATTTTCAAGATTTTTCGCATTCCGCTGAACAAGTGGACTGTGCCTACTGCTGTACTGGGTGGGGTGATTTTGATCGGTGCGCTGATCTTCACCATGAACTACAACCATCCTTATTCAGAGGTGGCGCGTACCTATTTCGTCTCGGTGCCGGTGATTCCGGTGGTCACCGGCAAGGTGATCGACGTGCCGGTGAAAGGCAACGAATCGTTGAAGGCGGGCGATGTCCTGTTCCGCCTCGACCCGGCACCCTTTGAGTACAAGCTCAAATCACTCCAGGCCCAGCATCTGGCGGCAAAGGGTGACCTGTACCGGATCAATGAGCTGATCAAACGCAACTTCGGCACCCGTCGTGAGCTTGAAACAGCGATCGCCCGCGTCGACGACCTGCAGGCGCAGATCGACAACGCCCAGTTCGAGCTGGACAACACCGTAGTGCGTGCCCCCAGCAATGGCTTCGTCACCCATGTGTCGTTGCGCGCAGGCATGATGGCGAGCAAGCTGCCGCTACGACCGTCGATGGTCTTCATTCCTGAGGAAGGTCACTACTTTGCCGCCTGGATGCGCCAGAACAGTTTGCTGCGTCTGGTGGCCGGTGATGAGGCCGAGGTCGCCTTTGACGGTATTCCCGGCAAGGTATTCAAGGGCCAGGTGAAGAACGTGATTACGGTGATTGCCGAAGGTCAGGTACAGCCTTCCGGCACCTTGATCGGCTACACCGGCTCACCGCCGGCCGGACGGGTGCCGGTGATCATCGAAATCACTGACCCTGAGTACGCCCAGTACAGTGCGCAGGTGCCGGGCGGGGCCTACGGGCAGGCGGCCATCTATAGCAAGCACTTCGAGCATATCGGCATGATGCGCAAGATCCTCCTGCGCATGGCAGCCTGGATGAACTACATCTTCCCGTTCCATTGATGTAGGCAGAGATCAATCGCGGGGCAAGCCCGCTCCCACAGAGGATGATGTCCAGTGGGAGCGGGCTTGCCCCGCGATGCATTCAACGATCGTCCCCTGGAAGCGGCTGAGCATTATCCTCAACCAATGGCTGCGCCACCCAGGACATGAACAGCTCATAACCTACCGCCAGCAGCACCGGGCCGATGAACAGGCCGATGATGCCGTTGGTGAGCATCCCGCCCAACGCACCGATCAACACCACCGGCATCGGTACGGCCACGCCACGCCCCAGCAACAGGGGTTTGAGGACGTTGTCGGAGAGGCCGGCAAGGATGGTCCAGATCGCGAAAATGATGGTGCTGACACCGACGCCGTCGTGGGCAAACACGTAGATGACCACCGGCAGGGTGATCAGCAGGATAGGCAACTGGGTGATCCCCAGCAGCAGTACCAGCAAGGCCAGCACCCCGGCAGCGGGTACGCCCATCACCACCAGACCGATGCCCACCAGCAGCATCTGGATGAAAGCAATGCCGACCACGCCTTGCGCCACCGCACGGATAGTCGCGGTGCACAGCGCCGCCAGTTGCGGGCCACGTTGCGGGCCGGAGATGCGGGTAGCGATGGCAACGCCGGTGCGGTGGCCGGTTTCACCTTTGGCCATGATCACGCCGCCGACTATCAGTGCCAGAACAAACACCAGGATGCCCGAACCAATGCCGGCCAGTTGGGTCAGCAAGGTCTTGCTCACGCCTTTGAGGTGCGGGGCTACTTGTGACAGTGCCCAGCTCAGGTCACCGCTGGCATGCGCCCAGATCTTGTAAAGCGGAGCGCCGATAATCGGCCAGTCGCTGACACTCAACGGCGGCGCGGGGATTTCGATGGCTTGATCCTCGAAGCCCTGGATCCCCAGCCGGACCGATTCGGCCACCGAGGTGCCGAGTAGGCTCAAGGGGCCGATCAGGCAGGCCAGGCCAACAATCACCAACAGCACCGCAGACCAGCCGGGGCGGTTGCCGAGCCAGCCAGCCAGGCGCTGGTTCAAGGGGTAGAGGGTGATGGCCAGGATCACCGCCCACAACATCAGGCTCAGAAAGGGTTTGAAAATCTCGAAGCAGGACATCACCAGCACGGCGATCAATCCCGCGCGGATCAACACGTCCAGCAGTTCTCTGCCGTTTCCAAACTGTATCGGTCGAGGGTCGGCCATGACAGATTCCTTGTACGTGGATGAGCTAGCGCACCGATGGACACCGCGTGGCACCGCTGCTGGCCGTTCGGCTGACCAGTTCGGTGAAGCGCTTGAGGTTCTGCTGATGGGCCAGCACCAGATCATCGATGCTCGGCCCGGCCGGGGTCTGGATCACGCTGCGACAGTTGAGTGCCGCGCCGTTTTTGCCATTGCCGTTGCCATTGACCGCACGCAGGCGCCAGCTGGCGTCGAACAAGGCGTACTGCCCGGGCACCGAGTCAAAGCGTTGCACGTCAACCCGCAAGCTCAGGTGCGACTGGGTGCTGCCGGTGGCGAACTGATTGACCAGGGCATTGTGCAACTCGTCCGCCAGGCTTGCGCCCCACCATTCGGTTTCAAGGATCGCCAGGCCACTATTGCCCTCGCGGATCACTACCTGCGGGCGGTCGACCTGCGGCGGTACGCTGACCCGCTCCAGCTCTAAATCGACCGTGCTGGCAGGTGTCGGTTGTTGCGGTGTCAGGGTGTGGTAGTGGATCGGATCGCTGCGACAAGCTGCCAGCAGCAAGGCCAGGCCCAGCAGTGCGAATTTTGCGGCGTGCGCCATAGTCGATGCTCCTGCGGTCAATTGCGCGACGAGGGTTTGAGGTTGTCCGCTGGTGCATCCTTGGGTCTGCCACGCAGCAACGATTCGGGGTTGCGGCCCAGGTAGTCGGCCAACTCACGCAACGAGCGCGACATGCGCCCCAGCTCGTCCAGGGTCTGGGTCAGCTGTTCACGTTGCGGCGAGTCGTCGGCCAGGGTCGAGTTGGCCGATTGCAGGGTCTTGCTGACCTCCTGCAAGGTGCCCTGGACACCCGGCAAGGTGCGGCTGTTGAACTGCGCCAGACCTTTGCGCATTTCCACCAGGTTGGCATCGAGGTTGTTGGCGATGCGCTCGATCGGCAGGCGATTGATGCGCTCGACCATGGCCTGGAACTGTTCCTGCAACTGTTCCAGGCTGCCTGGGACAGTAGGGATGGTGATAGGCCGCGCGTTCGGGTCGAAGACCACCTTTGGTGCTTTCGGGTCGAAATCCAGCGCGATGTACAGCTGGCCGGTCAGCAGGTTGCCGCTGCGGGCCTGGGCGCGCAGGCCATTGTCGATAAAGGTCCCCAGCACCTGGGCTGCGGCGTTTTCATCGTCGGGGTTGTGCCTGAGTGCCTTGAGCAGTTTGGTGTGGGCCCGGCCCAGGCGCTGCGGATAGATGACGATACCGACGTTGACCGGGAACGAGCGCTGCTCGACATCGAAGTCCAGGTTGACCGAGACCACCCGGCCGATTTCCACCCCGAGAAACTCCACTGGTGCGCCGACTTTCAGGCCGCGCAAGGCCTGGTCGAAGCGCAAGGCCAGGTACTGGGGTTTGCCGCTGGGCGGGGCGAGGGCGGTCTTCTCGTCTTCGAACAGCTCGAACACCTTGTCTTCGCTAGCCACCTGATCATCGGGGTTGAATTGCGGGGCACGGAAGGCGATGCCGCCCACCAGCAGGGACGACAGCGACTCGGTACGTACCGCAAAGCCATTGGCGCCGACCTCGACGTCGATACCGCTGGCATTCCAGAAACGGGTGTTGTCGGTGACAAATTCGTCGTTGGGCGAGTGCACGAAGACTTCGATGTCCACGCCCTTGCCGTCCTTGGACAGCTCGTAAGCCACCACCTGGCCCACTGGAATCTTGCGGTAATACACCGGTGAGCCGACGCCCAGCGAGCCAAGATCATCGGTGTGCAGGGTAAAACGCTTGCCAGGTTCGCCGTAAGTGATGGGGGGCGGCATCTCCAGCCCTTTGAAGACCTTGGCGCGGCTATTCGATTGCCCGGCATCGGCGCCGATGAAATCGCCGGAAAGCAGGGTGTCGATGCCGGAGATGCCGCCGGCGCCAATGCGCGGGCGCACCACCCAGAAGGTCGAGTCTTCGCGGGTGAAGTTATCGGCCTGTTTGACCAGGTTCACCGTGGCCGTCACGCTCTTCTGGTCATGGCTCAACTCCACCGTCGTCACATGGCCGATCACCACGTTGCGGTACTTGACCTCGGTTTTATTGGCGGTCAGGCCTTCGCCGGTCTTGAAGGTGATCTGGATGGTCGGCCCCTGTTGCAACCAGTTGTGCACCACCAGTGAAATGCCCACCAGCACGGCGACAATCGGCACAATCCACACCAGCGAGACGTTGAATCGTCGGGTCTTGACCGTCGACGGGCCTGGTACTGGCGGCTCTTCAGTGGCTGCTGACTTCATCCGTGCGCTCCTCGGGTTGACGGCTTTCCCAGATCATCCGGGGGTCGAAACTCATGGCGGCGAGCATGGTGAACACCACCACCAGGCCGAAAAACAGGATGCCCGGGCGCGGTTCGATATCACCCAGGGCCTGGAACTTGACCAGGGCTGCGACCAAGGCCACGACGATCACATCGAGCATCGACCAGTAGCCGATCAACTCGACGAAGCGATAGAGCTTGGAGCGCTCTCTCTGCGCCCAGTTGCTGCCGCGCTGCACGGTCACCAGCAGCAGGCCAAGGGCGACGAATTTGGTCGCAGGTACGGCGATACTGGCGATAAAGATGATCAGGGCGATGTCCCAGGCTCCGTGCGACCAGAATTCGATCACCCCGCTCATGATCGTGCTGTCGTCGCCACTGCCGAGCATTTTCGTGTTCATCACCGGCAGCAGGTTGGCTGGGACGTAGAACACCAGCGAGGCGATCAGGTAAGCCCAGGTGCGGGTCAAAGAGTCGGGTTTGCGCGCATGCAGCGGGGCGCCGCAGCGGTCGCAGTGGTGTACTGCCACACGGGCATCGCAGGCTTTGCCGCAAGCATGGCACAGCACCAGATTGAGTTCCGAGGCCAATGGCGGGCGGTTCATGGCAGGGCATCCCATAGCTCGCGGATATCACGGCCAGCGATGCGGATCATCAACAGGCTCAGCACCGCCAGGGCCACCAGGCCGATACCGGGCAGCACATCGAGCAGACCGGCCAGCTTGAATACCGCGACCATCGCACCGAGCAGGCAGACTTCGAGCATGCTCCAGGGGCGCAGGGTTTCCAGCCAGCGCATGCACAGGCTGAAGGCCGGCGAACGCTGGCCGGCCAGGGCAAAGCCCAGCACCCAGATCAGCAACAGCAGCTGGAACATCGGGGCGATGATCATCGAGATTGCCGCCACCAGGGCGATGAAGGTAATCGGCCCGTTGGCCAGGGCGCGTACCGAGTCCCAGAGCGTGGCGCTGTTGGAAAAGCCCTGCAGGCTGATACTCATCACCGGGTAGAAATTGGCCAGCAGCCACAGCACCCCGGCAGTGATGCTCAAGGCCAGGCGATGTTGCAGGGTGAGACCGTTGTAACGTTGCAGCACGGCGCCGCAGCGCAGGCACAAGGCCTTCTGGTGTTTGCCGAGGGAGACCTTGTGGTACACGCAGTCGCAATGTTCGCAAATGATCAGCTGATCGGTATCCAGCATGGGGCGCGCTCAGGCTGCGGGCGGTGACTAGGTCAATATAGTCGGCGTGGGAAGATGTTCGCGGATTTTTCGGTAATCCAAGGGCCGGTGATGCACATCGGCTATACCTAACTGGCTCGACACACCCGTATGGAGTGCGCGGAGTACAAATGTACTCCGCTGCAATATTACAGGAGCGCAGCCATGCTCATCCGTCGTGACTTGCTTAAGGCCAGTGCCACACTTGCCGCCGGGCTGGGTTGCCTGAGCGTGACGGGCCGCGGGTTTGCCCAGAGTAGCGCGATGCTGACACGCAAAATTGCGTCCAGCGGCGAGGCGCTGGCGGTGATAGGCGCGGGTACTTCAGGCAGTTTCGAGACCGATGTTGGTTCGCCGCAATTCCAGCAGTTGAGGCAGGTGCTCAAGGTGTTCTTCGACGGTGGCGGTCAAGTCATCGACACCTCGCCCAATTACGGCGGTGCCGACGCCGTGCTGGGCCAGTTGCTGGAGGAGGGTGGTTGGCGCGGCAAAACCTTCCTGGCTACCAAGATCGCCGCTGACAGCCGTGCCGCCGCCGAGGCGCAATGGGCCGGAACGCTGCGCAGCCTGCGCACCGACAAGGTTGATCTGCTGCAGGTCCACAACCTGCGCGACTGGCAGCGCCAGTTACCCTATGCCCGCGAGCTCAAGGCTCAGGGTCTGACCCGTTATGTCGGTGTCACCCACTATGTAGACAGTGGCCTGGACGAACTTGAACGCATCTTGCGCCAGGAGCAACTGGACTTCATCCAGATCCATTACTCGGTCAATTCGCCTGCAGCGGCGCGTACAGTCTTGCCGTTGGCCGAGGACAAGGGCGTGGCGGTGTTGATCAACCGTGCCTTCGATGATGGCCGGTTGTTTGCCAGGGTCAAAGACCAGGCGTTGCCCGCTTGGGCAGCAGAGATGGGCATCGGCAGTTGGGCACAACTGTTCCTCAAGTTCGCCATCAGCCATCCGGCGGTGACCACAGTGATCCCGGCCACCAGCCGCCCGGAGCGGCAGCTCGATCAGCTCAAGGCAGGTAGCGGCCCCTTGCTCAGCGACGCCCAGCGCAAACAGCTGATCGAACAGTTCGCCTGAACGTCCATGGACACTCCCGGAACACGCCTGTTCAATGTCCGCGAAGGTGAAACACCGATCGTCGTGGCGGGGCTGGCATTGTTCTTCCTGCTGTTTACCGGCTACTTCATGCTGCGCCCGGTGCGAGAGACCATGGGCGTGGCCGGCGGTGTCGAGAACCTACAGTGGTTGTTCACCGGCACCTTTGTGCTGACCCTGGTCGCTTTGCCGTTGTTTGGCTGGTTGGCGTCGAAGGTGCAGCGTCGACGTATCCTGCCCTGGACCTATGGTTTTCTGGCCAGCAACCTGCTGGTGTTCGCGGCGCTGTTTGCGCTGCAACCAGACAACCTGTGGGGTGCGCGGGCGTTCTACATCTGGTTGTCGATGTTCAATCTGTTGAGCATTTCCCTGGCCTGGAGCGTGCTGGCTGATCTGTTTTCCAGCGAGCAGGCCAAGCGCCTGTTCGGGTTGTTGGCGGCTGGCGCGAGCCTGGGTGGGTTACTCGGGCCGCTACTGGGCACTTTACTGGTCGGGGTGATTGGCCATGCCGGGCTGGTGCTGCTGGCCACGGCCTGCCTGTTGGGCAGTGTGGTTGCCGTTGCGTTTCTGCAGCGTTTCCGGGATCGCCATCCGCTGCCGGCAGACACCGAATTGCCGCGCTCGCGGCCGCTGGGTGGCAATCCTTTCGCGGGGGCCAGTGAGGTGTTTCGCTCGCCCTATCTGTTGATGATTGCGGTGTTTGTGGTGCTGTTGGCCAGTGTCAGTACGTTCCTGTATTTCGAGCAGGCGCGGTTGGTGGCCGAGCATTTCAGCAGCCGTACCGAGCAGACCCAGGTGTTCGGGTTGATCGACACGCTGGTGCAGTTTTTGTCGATCCTGACTCAGGTGTTCATCACCGGGCATCTGGCTCGCAAGCTGGGTGTCGGTGTTTTGCTGGTGGCGGTGCCGTTGGTGATGGTGGTCGGTTTTGTCTGGCTGGCGATGGCGCCGTTGTTTGCGGTGTTTGTGGTGGTGATGGTGGTGCGCAGGGTCGGGGAGTATGCGTTGGTGCGGCCAGGGCGGGAGATGCTCTATACCGTGGTGGTGCCGGAGCATAAGTACAAGGCGAAGAATTTTACCGATACGGTGGTGTATCGCGGTGGGGATGCGCTCAGTGGCTGGGTCAAGCGCGGGCTGGATCTGTTGGGGGATCATCCGGGGCTGGCGATGGTGATCGGGGCGGGGATTGCGTTGGTCTGGGCGTTGACTGGGGGGTGGTTGGGGCGGGAGCAGATTCGGCGTGAGGCTGGTAGGTGATTGTTGGCGCTGTGGTTTGTGGGCATATCCATTGGCGATGGTGGCGCTGATTCACCTTTCCGCCCTTACGGCGGGTTACTTTGGCAAACGCCCCAAAGTAACGCAAAGGTCTCGCCCCACCAGGGGCCCTACGCTGCGCTGCGGGTTCCCTCCTTCCGGTGTCGCTACGGGGCATTGCGAGCTACGAGTTGCAAGCAACTCTACGCTTCGCAACTTCGGCTACGCCGAAGGCGCTGCGCGCTAGCCCCTCCACGACACCTCCACTCGGCCCTACTGGTTAACGGGGCCGGTGGATCAAGATCAAAAGCAGATCAAGATCAAGAGCACAATTCGCTTCGCTCTTGCTTTTGGGGGGAGGGCTACGTTTTGTATTGAGTCAGCTGTCTTTCTCGGAGCGGTAGCCACACAGATTGTCGGCACACCTGCGATAGGCAAGAGCGAAGCGAATTGTGCTTTTGATCTTGATCTACTGCCCCGTTAACCAGAAGGGCCGAGCGGAGGCGTTGCGAAGGGGTGAGTGCGCAGCACCTTCGGCGTAGCCGAAGTCGCGAAGCGTAGAGTTGCTTGCAACTCGTAGCTCGCGATACCCCGTAGCGACGCCGCAGCGAGGGGACCCGGAGCGCAGCGTAGGGCCCCTGGTGGGGCAAGCCCTTTGTGTTCCTTTGGGGCGTTTGCCAAAGGGACCCGCCGTAAGGGCGGAAAGGTGACTCAAAGCCGCCATGGCAAATGGATCAGCTCACAAACCGCAAAGCCCCCCCAAAAAAACCTACAACGGCACAGCATACAACTTGAACAACCGCCTGGCCCCCTCACTCACCCCGCCAAGATAAACCCCATAAGCCTGCTCAATCTCCCCAGACCGATACATCCCGCTGATCACCGAATCCACCAGCAAGCGAAAATCCTCATCCCCCCGGGGCAGTACCATCGACACTGGCGCGTACTCGTAAATCCGCTCGACCAGCATCAAAGCCCCTGCCTCAGCATGCCGCGCCAACAGATTCTTCAACAACATGCGCTCAGAAAAGAACGCATCCGCCTGCCCGTGGACAACCGCCGCGAACCCCGCATCATTGTTCTCAACCGCCACCACCGTCGCGATCACCCCAAGCATCTGTAGTTGCCGCCGAACCCACTGCTCAGTCACCCCACCGGCGACCACCGCAAAGGTCTGGTTGGCCAGCCCACGATTGACCGTCGCCCGCCAGGTCGGGCCACTGTTAGCCTGCTTGCCATTGAGCACATTGAGCAAAGCCCCCGGAGCGTCCCTGCGCACCACCGCCGTCACCCCGGCGGTATACACCGGCACGGAAAAACTCACCTGCTTGCGCCGTTCCAGACTGGCAACAGTAGGCGTGCAGAGAAGATCTACCCGCCCTGAACTGACCGCCGCAATCTCATCAGCCAGCACCACCGGCTGAAACCGCACCTGCAGGTCGGGCAACGCCAAATCCGTTTTCACCTGGTCGGCAACCTTGCGGCACAGGTCGATGGCGTAGCCGCTGGCCTGTTCGCCATCCTGCACACTGAAGGGCGCAAAGTCCGGCAGGTAACCGAGGGTCAAGGTATTGCTGGCCCGCACTTGCTCCAGCGTTGTGGCCTGAGCGAGGGCGGGAAGCAGGATCAACAGGCTGGCAATTCGCCGCAGGCTAGCCCTCATAGCCAGCCCCCCGTTCACTCCTGGCCTGTTCGATGATGAAACGCTTGGCCAGGAAACCATAGAGCAGATAACCGAAAGCCAGCACCAGCGCGCCACCGAGCACTGCCTCCATGCCGCATGCATACAAGGCATACAGCGAGTAACCCACCGCCACCAGCAGCACCAGGGTATTGCGGCTGTACACCGCCGGGCCGACCCTGGCCTTGTGCATGATCGCCAACAGCCCGGTCAGGGCCGTCACGTAGGGGATCAAGTTGGTCACCGCAGCCAGGCTCACCAGCTTGCTGAACTGGGCGCTGGCATTGGGCGAGATGGTCGACAGGGCCATCGCCGTTTGCAGCACACCGCAAACCAGCATGCCGAGAATCGGCGCGTTCAGCGCACTGACTTTGGAAAACAGGTGCGGGAACAGTCCTTGGTCGGCAGTCATTTTCGCCGTTTGCGCCAGGGTGAATTGCCAACCCAGGAGCGAGCCGACACACGCCATCACCGCCAGCACCATGATGATTGTGCCGATCAGCGGGTTGAACATCTTCGCATAGACCAAAGCGAACGGTGCCGAGGCATTGGCCAGCTCCAGGTTGGGCACGATGCCCTGGATCACGGTGGTCGACAGCACATAGACCACCGCCGCGCCGAGGGTGCCGAACAGGCAGGCAAGGGGCACGTTGCGCTTGGGGTTTTCCACTGCGTCGAAGGCTTGTGCCGCCGACTCCATACCCAGAAAGGCCCAGAGGGTCAGGGGAATGGTCTTGCCGATGGCTTCCCCGATCGGCAGCCCGTTCGGATTCCACGCCTGGGAGAACACCGCGGGATCAAACCAGAACCAGCCGATCACGCTTAATCCGGCTACCGGAATGATCACCCCCCAGACCGTGATCGCACCGATCCTGCCGGTAATCGCCGGCCCGCCGAAGTTGGCCACGATGGTCAACCAGATCAGCCCGATGGTACCGACGCACAGCGCCATCGCGCTGCTGCCCAGCCAGGGCATGAAGGCGGTCATGTAGCCCACGGCAGAAATGGCCACGGCCACATTGGCGATCGCCAGCGAGAGAAAATACAGATAGGAGCAGAGAAAGAATCCCGATTTGGCATGGGCTTCTTCGGTATAGGCCGACAGGCCCCCGGAGCGAGAACAGTACACCCCGCACTGGGTGAAGCTGTAAGCGATTGCCATCGAGCCGATGGCGGTCACCACCCAGGACAACAACGATACCGCCCCCAACTGCGCCATGCTGGTCGGCAACATGATGATGCCAGACCCCATCATGTTGACCGTCACCAGGGTGGTGAGCCCGATGAGCGTCATTTTCTTGCCTGAGCCCGCCATACTCGCCCCCGATGTTGTGATCCATGGCTTATTGGGTATAGGTCATTTGTGCGCCGAGCGGAGGGCTGGCAGGGCCGTGCAATGGCTTTTTTGCGTTTCACCTGGATGGCACGACTATTTTGCGGTTGCAGTTGCCGGGAACTTGGGCGTTGCGGCGAGCATCCTAGTTCACGTAGGTACTCGATTTCCGGAGGCACTACCATGCGTCGTTTACTGATCGCTTCTTCGCTTGTTCTCTGCTTGCCCATGGGCGCTGCGCTGGCTGATGTGGACGCCGGTGATGTGGCCACTTCGGCGGGGGTTTCCGCTTCGCTGTACTCCACCTTCAAGGACGACAAGCGCATCATTCCGGCCCGCGACGATGCTTCCTCGTTCATCGCCAGTGGCGGCGCTATTCGTGGTGTTTACCTGGAGTCGATGATGCGGCGTATTCGCCAGGACAATCCCGACTTGCAGGCCAGCGACGAAGACATCGCCAGGGCGATCCTGATCGAAGATGAACCCGGCAGTGCACGCTGATCCTGATCAGGGACAAGGCCGACTCCCGGGATGTAAACTGAAATCGTCTGCTTCATCTCCAGAGGCAGGTTCAGCTTGCGGAGTTCATCATGTGCAGATTTTCGCCACTCGGCCTTTGCCTGGCCGTGTCATTGCTCAGCGTGCCGGTACTGGCCGAAACCGTGGTACCGCTCAAGGGCCAAAGCTCGCAGCAGGTCCAGCTGGATATCAACGACTGTCACAATATCGCCAATAGCGCCTCGACCGCGCCGCCTGTAACGGGTGGCCGGGTCAGAGGCGCGGCGGTCGGCGCCGCGGCCGGTGCGGTAGGGGCTCAGGTGCGTGGTAATCAACACGACGAAGTCTATGACCGTGTCGACGACGATGTGAAGCAGGAGTATCGGCAGACTCGCGCCAAGGAAACTGCGGCCGCCGGCGCCGTGGTCGGTGGCGCGCGTCAGCGCCAGGAGCGGCGCGAGCAGCGCCGGACCAGTGAGTCGACCAATGCCTCGGCCTACACCAGTTGCTTGCAAGGCAAGGGCTATCAGGTTTCACCCTGATCGCGGACTGGACTTCTCCCGCCTACCAGCCCTTCACGCCATGCATATCCGGCAGCCTGTGAGCGATGCCTTTGTGACAGTCGATACAGGTAGCCTCGCCTTTGGCCAGCGAGGTGGAGTGCATGGCCACAGCGCGCTTGCTCTGGCGGGTGAAGTCCATGAACTCGAAGTTGTGACAGTTTCGGCATTCGCGTGAATCGTTGGCCTTGAGCCTGGCCCATTCATGCTCGGCCAGCTCCCGACGCAGGGCGACGAACTTGTCGCGGGTGTCGATGGTGCCGAAGATCTTGCCCCAGACCTCCTTGGAGGCCTGCATCTTGCGCGCGATCTTGTGCGTCCATTCGTGCGGCACGTGACAATCCGGGCAACTGGCGCGCACGCCAGAGCGGTTGGTGTAGTGGATGGTTTCCTTGAGCTCGACGAAGACGTTGTCGCGCATTTCATGGCACGACACGCAGAACTTCTCGGTATTGGTCATTTCCAGCGCGGTGTTGAAGCCGCCCCAGAAAATGATCCCGGCAATGAAACCGCCAAGGGTCAAAAAGCCCAGGCTGAAATACACGCTCGGCCGACAGAGGATGCCCCAGTACTCCTTAAGCAGGGCGAACAGTGCTTTCATGGCGCCTCCTCAAGGTTTCTTCGCGGCGTTGGCGTCGTCTTGCAGGATTTTGTCGATGGTTTCGAAGCTGTTGCCCACCAGCGGCTGCACCTCTTTCTGCGGCACATGGCACTGGTTGCAGAAGTAGCGGCGCGGCGATACCGCCGCGAGGGCCTGGCCGTCGCGGTCCATGTAATGGGTGATGCTGATCATCGTCGCCTGGCTGCGGGCGCTGTTGGCGCGGCTGTGGCACGACAGGCACTTGTTGCCGTTCTTGTCGATCTGATAGCCGCGAATGCTGTGGGGAATGGTCGGCGGCTGGTCAGGGTAGTTGCGCTCGCGCTTGAGGTCCTTGTTTTCATCGTTGGCAATCGGTGGCGCCGGCATGCTTTGGGTCAGGGTACCGCCAGGTCGGCGACCGTCCGGGCCGGGGGCATCGAGCGGGTAGTCGATTTCGGCAGCGATCACCACGCCGATCGCAGCGAGCAGGCACAACGGCAGGATTCGAAAGGTCATGACGGTGCTCCTCAGGCGACGCTGATCAACTCGATGCGTATGGCGCATTTTTTGTAGTCGGTCTGCTTGGAGATCGGGTCGGTGGCATCGAGCGTGACCTTGTTGATCAGCTTGTTGGCATCGAAAAACGGCACGAACACCAAGCCTTGCGGCGGCTTGTTGCGCCCGCGGGTTTCGATGCGCGCGCGGATTTCGCCACGCCGGCTGATCAGTTTCACTTCGCTGCCGCGCCGTGCATTCAGGGCTTTGGCGTCGTCGGGGTGCATGTAGACCAAGGCATCGGGCACCGCCTTGTACAGCTCTTCGACCCGCTGAGTCATGCTCCCGGTGTGCCAGTGCTCAAGCACCCGGCCGGTGCTCAGCCAGAACGGGTAGTCGGCATCCGGGGCTTCGGCCGGCGGCTCATAGGGCAGGGCAAAGATAATCGCCTTTTTGTCCGGGTAGCCATAGAACTGCACGCCACTGCCGGCCTCGACGTAGGGGTCGGTGCCCTCGCGATAACGCCAGCGAGTCTCCTTGCCGTCGACCACCGGCCAGCGCAGTCCGCGCTCACTGTGGTAGCGATCAAACGGGGCGAGGTCGTGGCCGTGACCACGGCCGAACTGGGCGTACTCTTCGAACAGGCCTTTTTGCAGGTAGAAGCCAAACGCCTTGGCCTCATCGTTCTTGTATCCGGCTTCCAGTTGCTCGACCGGAAACTGATCGACCTGACCGTTCTTGAACAGCACTTCGAACAAGGTTTTGCCCTTGTATTCAGGCGCCTTGGCCAACAGTTCGGCAGGCCAGGTTTCATCGGTGGTGAAGCGCTTGGAAAACTCCACCAGTTGCCACAAGTCAGACTTGGCATCACCGGGCGCCGTGACCAATTGGTGCCAGAACTGGGTACGACGTTCAGCGTTGCCAAAGGCGCCTTCCTTTTCCACCCACATCGCGCTGGGCAGGATCAGGTCGGCGGCCTGGGCCGAGACGGTGGGGTACACATCCGAGACGATCACGAAGTTCTCGGGTTTACGCCAGCCGGGCAGCACCTCCTGCATGATATTGGGCCCGGCATGCATGTTGTTGCTGGCCTGGGTCCAGTACACATTGAGCACACCATCCTTGAGCATGCGACTTTGTTGCACCGCATGAAAACCGACCTTTTCCTCGATGGTTCCGGCCGGCAGCTTCCAGATTTTTTCCGCAGTGGCGCGGTGCTTGGGATTGGTCACCACCAGATCGGCGGGCAAGCGGTGCGAGAAGGTCCCGACTTCACGGGCGGTGCCGCAGGCGGAAGGCTGGCCGGTGAGGGAGAAGGGGCTGTTGCCCGGTTCGCTGATCTTGCCGGTAAGCAAGTGAATGTTGTAGATCAGGTTGTTGGCCCAGACCCCACGGGTATGTTGGTTGAAACCCATGGTCCAGAACGATACGACCTTGCGTTTCGGGTCGGCATAGAGTTCGGCCAGGGCCTTCAGGCGTTCCTCTGGCACGCCCGATTCCTTGGCGGTGCGTTCCAGGGTATAGGGGCGGACGAAGGCGGCGAACTGTTCGAAGTTGATGTCGCTCCAGGTGTTGGCCTTGTCGGCGTTCTTCGCCTTGGTCTCCAGCGGGTTGTCCGGGCGCAGGCCGTAACCGATGTCGTCGGCGCCCTGGGCGAAGCGAGTGTGCTTGCTGATGAAGTCCTTGTTGACCGCGCCGCTTTCAATGATGTGATTGGCGATGTAGTTGAGGATCAACAGATCGGTCTGTGGCTTGAACACCATGGGGATGTCGGCCAGTTCGAAGCTGCGGTGCTCGAAGGTAGACAGCACTGCGACCTTGACCTGTGGCTGACTCAGGCGCCGGTCAGTGACCCGGCTCCAGAGAATCGGGTGCATCTCGGCCATGTTCGAGCCCCAGAGCACGAAAGCATCGGTGGCCTCGATATCGTCGTAGCAGCCCATCGGTTCATCCATGCCGAAGGTGCGCATGAAGCCCATCACCGCCGAGGCCATGCAATGGCGGGCGTTCGGGTCGATGTTGTTGCTGCGAAAACCGGCCTTCATCAGTTTGTTGGCGGCGTAACCTTCCCACACCGTCCATTGCCCTGAGCCAAACATGCCGACCGAGCCTGGGCCTTTGTTCTTCAAGGCTTCCTTGAACTTCGCTTCCATGATGTCGAAGGCTTTCTCCCAGCTGACTGGCTGGAACTCGCCCTGCTTGTCGTACTGGCCGTTCTTCATGCGCAGCAGTGGCTGGGTCAGGCGGTCGTTGCCATACATGATCTTCGACAGGAAGTAGCCCTTGACGCAGTTCAAGCCGCGATTGACCTCGGCCTTGACGTCGCCATGGGTGGCTACCACGCGATTATCGCGGGTGGCGACCATCACACTGCAACCGGTGCCGCAGAAGCGGCAGGGTGCCTTGTTCCAGTCCAGGGTGACCATGTCCGCTTCGGTAATCAGGTTACTGGCGGTGGTATAGATCGGCAGGCCGGCCGCTGCCGCAGCAATAGCGGCGGCCTGGGCTTTGGCGAATTCACGGCGGGTCATGCTCATTCGATCTCTCCTGCAGGGTCGAGGAGTTCGTGATAGATCAACGCCGCATTGAGTACGCCCGGCAAATTGTTGATCTGGTCGATGCGCTGCAAAATCTGGTTTTCATCTACCGCCTCAAGCACCACCACCAACTTTCCGGCGCTACTTTCCTGATGCAACTCCAGGCCATCAAGCAGGCGCAAGTTGGCTTTGACTGCATCAAACAGTTCCGGGCGGGCAAGTACTACAAGGCTGGCAATATGTCGGGCTTCGTCCATGCAGTGGCTCCAATAGATAGCGTTGGCGGTCTATCAGTTGGGCGGCCCTGGCGGGCCGTAGAGCATTTGTAAAAACCAGATGATGAAGCCGTAGCCACCGACGATCGCCACCGATAGCAGGGGGAACAGGCAGGCGACAAGGAAGATGAACAGCAGGGCTTCCTTGCGCCGTACAGGTTTTTGTTCTTCAGCCGATGGCATTGGATGCTCTCCAAGCAGACTTGGGTTGAGCGTAGATCACCGCGGTGAAGTGGCTAAATCATTGCAGCTGAATTAGACCGGCGGCATTACTGTTGCAGGCCAATGATTTCGCCAGTTTGGCGAGCGCTCCAGTAATGCTATTAAGAATAATTATTGTTTATTGGCTGGCCCACGCTGCATTACTTCAGACTGCTCTTCAGGAATTGTTCTCGGTCTTGATGCATCTGCAAGTGGGTCTTTCCAGCGGCATACTCCAGACCGGCCAGGCCCATTTTCAGCGCAAGCTCGGGATGCCGCGCGGCATGAAGAATAGCCTCTGCCAAGCTGGATGAATTCCCCGTTTCGAAGATAAGCGCGGTGTCCTTGTCGGTAATATCCAGGATGCCGTAAGTGTCTGAGGCGATAACCGGGGTGCCTTGGCTGAACGCGTCGAAAATGATCCTCGGTTGCTCCTGCTTTAGCGTGGGAACCAGCACCCAGTCGTGGTGTGAGACGACCGTGAAGAATTCTTCTCCGTAATTGACGTTGTCTTGATACTTCACGGTGACGCCACCATGGCGTTCGCTTGCAAAGCGCCGGCAGTTTTCTTCCAGATCGCCCGAACCCATGATGGTGATGTTTATATTCACGTCGTGGGGCTTCAATTGTTCGATGGCGGCGAGCACAACAAGCACGCCTTTGTCGGCGACGAGGCGGGAGGGGAAGAGTATGTTCAGTTTGCCATCGGCTTTGTCATTGAATCTGCGCTTGACCGCTTCCGGATTCGAAAAATTGCTTTTATCCACCCAGGTTGCAGGGTTGATAAGTGTCCGGCGTTTCTCGTTGCCGAGAAAATAATCCCGGTAAAATGACTGGGTGAATATTCTCGAATTTGCCGCCCTCAAACAACATCTCAACAGGGTTTTGTGGGCGTAATGTTCAATTGTTTTTCGGGGGGTTTTAGCCTCGCCCTGACCCAGCATCCAGAACGACGACTCAATGACGATAATCCATTGAAAGGGCATGAACGGCTTGAGCAGTAACAAATAAAACGACAAGGGGAACGCCCAGCCGGCACCATCGGAATGAACGATTTTTGCTTGCTTGCAGGCCTTGATGACAGTGACAAAGTTTGGCAGGAAATTTTTTAGTACCGATAGAATGCCACGGTCATTTTTCAGCTCGAAAAGCCACTTTATATCCAGATCGCTAATGTCTTGCAGGCCCTCCAGGCTTCTGCTTTTGACAACCGGGCAGCAGATGCCGAAGTTTTGTATGTAGTTCAAGTGCAGTTTCAGGTCTTTAGCCCACAGAGGGTCGGTAAATATTCTTCCTTGGCTGTCTTTCTTTATCACTATCCTGGTGAACAGGATGTAGGGCTTTTTGATCATATTCCCCTCACATGGAGCTGCTGACTGCTGCAAGTGATCTTCCCTACGGTATCAACCACTTCATGTGATGAACAGGCTGTCAACGAGGACAGCAAAGATGCCATAAACACTGATTTACCTGAGTTTCGCGTCGACGAGCCAATCGTTTGTTTACCCATAAACCTGAAAGCCTGCGCCACCTGTTTGGCCAAATGTGTTCATCCCGACAGTGGGCGCAGGGAACGCAGTCCAGTGTCGTGTGCGGGCCAGCACAATGATGTCCAATTGTCATCGTGACAAACGAAAGGATAGCCATGCCCTACAAAATCGGGAGGGGCCGTCAGCTTTTTTTTAAACGGGACTGCCAGGCTCCCGGTGGGAGCGAGGCTTGCCCCGCGATGCGATATATCTGACAGTTCGCAATCGCGGGGCAAGCCCGCTCCCACCGGGAGCCTGTGAGGCTAGAACTTGACCTTGATCCCGATCATCCCTTCGTAGCCGTGGCTATCGTTATCCAGCCCTTTTTCGTAGCCGGCAGAGACGTGGATCGTAGTCTTCTCGCTGGCTTGGTAGTCCACACCAAGGTTTACCTCAGTCCAAGTGCCGCCCAGATCAGTAGTGAAGGGGACAAAGCCGTCATTGGACGAGAACTCGGTTTTCGGTGAGCTTTTGAACTCGTGCCAGATGCTTGGGCGCACCCAGATGTTGGTGCGGTGCAGTTTGCCTTTGTCGTCCTCACGGAACATGTCTTTGTCGATGCGTACCCCCAGACGGCCTGTCAGCGAATCGACGTCTTCGTAGCGCACCTCGGAGGCGGCGTCGTGGCTGTCATTGATCTTGATCTTGCTGACAATCACCTGGGCTTGTGGCTCGATCTTCAGCGATTCGTCCTTGTTCAGCTTGAACGGATAACCGGCTTCCAGCGACGCGGTGATGCCTTTGCCCTTGGTTTTGAAGCGCGGCAGGTCTTGCGGGTTGGCCTGGATATCGAAGTGGTTGAATTGCAGCACACCGTCCAGGTACCAGCCTGCCGGGCCAAAGTGCGTCCAGTAGCCACCCAGGCCAACGGCGCGGACCTTGGCGTCGCCAGCGGCACTGCCATCGGTGTGGTCGATGTCACCGGCGATCTTGCCGGCGGACAGCGAGATCCCGGCCTGATCGGTACTGCCATCGGTGTCTTCACCGTGGTACAGGTCGATACCGACCTGGAACGCTTGCTGGCTGTAGTCATAGCGGCTGCCGTTGCTCAGGTCCTGGTCGCCCTGGCCGTAGATCAGGCGGCCCCAGCCCAGCGATGGGCCATAGTCGCTTTGCGCTTCGGCCGGGAGCGGGTCGACCGAGTTACGTACTTCTTCGCCCATACGTTCGTGCAGGGTGTCGACCAGCATGCGGCTGTAGCGCAGGGTCATGCCGGGGATGGCGCTGTACAGCGAGGTTTCCGGGCGGTAGTTGGGCACCTGAGGTGAAGGTTGAGTCGGATTGACGACGGGCTTCGGTGCTGGATCGACGGGTGCAGGGTCAACTGGAGTCGGATCAACCGGGGTAGGGTCAACTGGAGTCGGGTCAACCGGGGTAGGGTCAACTGGAGTCGGGTCAACCGGAGTCGGATCGACCGGAGTGGCATCTTTGGTCGAACGCAGGTACCAGGCCTGGGCATTGCTGTCGTCCAGGCTGGCGCGGTGCAGGGTGTACTCATACGGGCCAGCCTTGACCCGGCTGAGCAGTCTGAACGCTTGCTCCTGGGTGGTGCCGCCGTTGATTGCATCGACGACCTGGATACCGTTGCCTTGAGTCAACGCGCCGGGGCCTCCGGCGTTCTTGATCTGCAGGTTGCTGCTGCCGCTTGCCTGGCCGCCATCGATGACCAGTTTGTCGGAGGGCGATTGATCGTCATACAGGTAGGTATTGAGGGCGATGGTACCGTTGTTGCCCTGGTATTGATTGGCCGTGAGGGTCTTGTAGCTGCCACCGGAGGGCGCGCTGAAGTCGATCAGGCTGTTGTCGTTGCTCAGGCTGCTGAGGTTCGAGTTGCCGGTGAGTTTCCACAGGCTGGTGTCACTCATGCTCAGGTTCGAGGTGCTGCCCGATGCGGTGGTGGCGGCACCGTTGACCTGGGAGCTTGCCAGGTTGATGGTGGCCAGGCCCGCCTGGTTTGCATTGGCATCGACGTGCAGCCATTGGCCGCTGCCGCCTGCGATCACGTCCTCGAAGTTGATGTCACCGATGCCGTCCACGGCGACGGTCGCGCCGTTCTGGTTATGCAGCACCGTGCTGCTCAGGTCGGCCTGGCTTGCTCCAGCGCTGCTGCCTTGCAGGTACAGGGCGGCGGCATTGCTGCCAGCGGCGCTTACCGTCGACTGCTCGGCGCTGAGCTGGCCGCCGTCTTTGACCAGCATGCCATGGGCGTCGGCGCCCTGGGTGATGACGCTGGCCTGTTTGAGAATTGCCGAGCTCGGGGCGCTGCTGACCAGTACGCCATGGGCGCCGATGCCGCTGGTGCTGGCAACGCTGTTGTCGGCTTGCAACTGGCCGCCGCGTTCGGCCTGCAAGGCGGCCGAGTTGTCGCCGTGGGTGCGGATGCTGGAGTCCTTGAGCTCCAGGGTGGCGCTCAGGCCGTCCTTGAAGTTGCGGCTCACCCGGGCACCACTGGCGTTGGCGCCGAGGGTTTCGATCGTCACGCTGTTGGCTTCAAGCGAGACGTTGCCGGGTTTTGGGCCGCCGATACCGGCGTACAGGCCAATCGAACGAACGCCTTCAGTCTTCACCGAAACGCCGTTGAGTTGCATGCTGCCGCCATCATCCACGGCGGCACCGTAGGCCTGCTGGCCCTTGGTCAGAAGATGAGTGCCGTTGGCGATCAGCAGGGCGCCTTCATTGCGTGAGGCCAGGGCATGCGGGAAGGTCAGGTTGGACTGCACGGGAGAGCCGTCGCCGGAGGTGGTCACGGTGCCACCATTGAGGATCACGGTGGCGTTCTGGTTGGCGACCACGCCCATGGCATTGTCGTTGCCGGAGGTATAGACGTTGACGTTGTCGGCGGTGATCGTTGCGTTCCCGGCACTGATCCCGGTCGAGTAGTTGCCTTCGGTGCTGACACTGCCGTTGCTGATCTTGATGTCTGCGCCAGCGCCTGCGCTGATGCCATAGCTGGTTCTCTGCGAGGTGCGTACCTGGCTGTCACTGAGCACCAGGGTCGAGCCTGCGCCGTCTACCAGCACACCAGGCGACCAAGGGCCGATGGCGTTGATAGCGTCGACGGCAATCTTGCTTTGACTCACCTGAGCCTGAGCGCCGCCGGTGATGTTCAGGCCGATCGAGCGGGCGCCGAGTACCGAGATATCGCTGTCGGACACCACGGCCTGGCTGCCGGCGCCTTCGACTGACACGCCGTGGCCATAGGTGCCCCGGGCGGCCAGGACGCTATTGTCGATCACCAGACTGCCGCCGGCCATGGCCCTGGCCGCTGCGGCAGGGTTGCTGACAACGCCGCTGCCAGTGACGCTGACGTGGCTGTCTTTCAACGAAATGCTACTCGCTTCGGCGCGGGCACCGCCGACGTAGTTACCGCTGGCATTCACGATCAGGCCGCTACCGCTGATCTGCGAACCGCCCAGGGCGTGCAGTACCGCCGTGGTCGTGGTGGTGGTCGCCGCATTGGTGGAATTGAAGGTGCTGTCGCTCAGGGAAATTTCACTGCCACCTTCGGCACGGGCACCGCTGGCTGCTGCGCCGCTGGTGTTGACAGTGATGTCACTGGCGCTGATATGGCTGGCGCCTTCGGCTTTCAGGCCATGGCTGAAGTTGCTGCCGCTGGCGGCGCCACTGGCGGTGACGGTGGTGCCTTTGCTCAAGGTAATGCTGCTTGCGTCCTTGGCCAGTACGCCTATCGATCCTTTGGCCAGGGTACTGATGGTGCCGCCACTGAAGTTGATCGCGCTGCCTGCACCGCTGGCCAGCAGCGCCACATTGTTGGTACCGGCAGGGCTACCCATGCTGACCTGGCTGTTATCGAGGCTGACCACACCGCCATTCTGCGCGGTGACGCCGGTCATGTTGCTAGCAGTCAAGGGCACCCCAGGGGCGGACTGCGGGAGCATCTCGATACGCACACCACTGCCGCTGATCTTGCCGGCGTCAGCCAGCAGGCCTTTCTGGCCGTTGGCGGTAGCACCGGTCACGGCACCGTTGACGACACTGCCTTGCTCGAAGCTGATCTGCACGCCAGCAGCGGCTTTCACCCCGATCGCATTGGCCGCTTTCAGTATGACGCTGGAGCTGTCCGCAGCACCGCTGCTGATGCCGATGCCATTGGCCACGGTGACAGTGATAGGTGCAGGCACACCGAGCAAGCCCATCAGGGCAACGCGGCCGATGCTCAAGCCGGCGGTGGATGGTTGTGGTTCTTCGCGAAGTTCGGTCGCTACCACCGTGTCTTCTGCTTGCGCATCCTCGATGGGCAGGTAGCACAGACTGCCGAGGATCAGGCTGATGGCCAGGGCCAGACGGTTGTGTGCCAGGTGGTCCAGAGGCAGTGCACTTTCGTTGATGTGTTTCATGGCAACCTCCAAAAATGTATGGAGGAAGTTTCTGCCTAGGCAGCTATTTACTCTGTAGGAGTGGCCTTAGCCGTTTGTAGGAACTTCACTGAAGGCCGCGCTGGTCTAGGCTTGTTGATCAGGCCGGCGTGGCCTGCAAGGAGGCGCCCAATGAGTCGGGTTATGATCGTCGAGCCGCTACCGTTGTTGCGTCTGGCCATTGGCCAGGTGCTGCAACGCCTGGGGCACCAGGTGGTGGCCGAAGTCGAAAACGGTCAGGATGCGCTGTTGCACGCGCGCACTGATGCCCCGCAGCTAATCGTGCTTGAACTGGCGATCAGCGGTCTCGGCGGTCTCGACCTGATCCGCCGCCTGAAGCTGCGCGACCCGGCGCTGCAGCTGCTGGTGTACACCGGACAAAGCAGTAGCCATTTCGCCCGGCTGTGCGTGCAGGCCGGGGCGGACGGGTTTGTCAGCAAGCACGATGAGCCGCTCGAGCTGGAACGGGCATTGAGCGCCGTGGTGCATGGGCGCCGCTACTTTCCCCGGGACGCGTTGAATACGCCGGCCCCGGTGGGTGGCAAAGAGCTCGACACGTTGTCGGCGCGGGAACTGACGGTGCTGGAGCTGATCAGCGAAGGGCGCTCCAATCAGGCCATCGCCGAGCAGCTGTCGATCAGTTACAAGACGGTCAGCACCTACAAAACCCGACTGCAGGAAAAGCTCCAGGTCGATTCGCGCCTGGCGTTGGCGACCATCGCGCAACGCAATGGCATCGGCCAGTCGGGCGTGATGACGCCGGTCGAACCTGAGCTGCAAGCTGAAATGCTGCATGAGCCGGCGCAACAAACACTGTTGCGGGCCATGCTGGACGCCTCACCCAATCCGATGTTCGTGCGTGACCGGGAGGGTCACTTGTTGATGTGCAATCAGCCGTTTCTGGCGCAGCACCATACTTCCCGGGAGCGGGTGCTGGGTGGGCGGCTGACGGACGCCTTCTGGTTCACGCCCGAGCAAGGCCGTACCCACCAGGCCCGGTATGAAGCGTTCATCGAAAAAGGTGAACCGTTCAGTTCGCAGAGAACCTTCGAGTTCCTTGGCGAGCCGCATTTTCTGCAGTACTGGGCTGAACCCTGGCGTGATGCCAGTGGCAACGTTGTGGGTATGGTGGGCAGTTTTGAAGACCTGACGGACCGGCAGATCCTCCTGGGTCAATTACGCGATGCCCACGAACAAGCCCGGGCCAGGTACCGGGAAATCACCGGTTTTGCCCGGGTGGTCCATGAGGATCTGAACGAACCGCTGCAGCGCCTGCAATCCGGCCTCGGCAGCGTGCAATTGCCGCTTTCCGGCCAGGTCGCCTTGCAGCGCTTGAGCCTGCGACTGCAACAATTGGAGCAGTTGGTCACTCTGGATCAGTTGCGCCCACCGCTGGTGCCGGTCCAGCTGGACATCGTTCAGTGGGTGGAAGCGCGACTTGCGGCTTTCAATGCGCAGTTGCCTGCCGGTGGGGCAATCTCGACGCTGGCCCTGGAAGGGGTGACGACCAGGCAGTTGTGGATCGATGGCGAGCGTCTTGGCATGTTGTTCGACAGCTTGATCCGGCACCTGAGTGAGGAAGCCGTGCAAGCCCCCCTGCGCATCAGCCTGGCCACGCGGATGCAGGTCACTGGCGTGGTCACCCTGAACCTTGCGGTAACGCTCTTTCAGCCCCTTGCCCACCGCCAAGGCATTGCCTTGCAACTGTGCCGAAATCTGACTCAGTCGATGGACGGCAGCTTTCGCGACGTCCACGAGAACGGCGAAACGGCGTTTCTGATCGAACTTGAATGCCCCGCAGCACTGCCAGCCTGAGTGCTGCGGGCAGTCCCTTCAGAATCCGCTCTCACGCAGCAGCACCGCCGCCACATGCACCAGTCCCTCGCCCAGCCAGCTGCGGCGCTCGCCGGCAATCTGCAACCTGCCGCGGGTTTCGCGCAGGGCAGGCGGGGCGCCGTCGAGCTGAATCAGCACATGAAACAAGGGCGGGGTGGGCAGTAACTCCTTGCCACGGCTGGCAACCGTCAACGGCCCGCCATAGCGTGAAGCGAGCATGGCGTGGTGCAACTGGCTCACGCGGGTGCTGCCGATGGCCAGTACGGTGCCGTTGATCGGGGTGGGTTGCCCTTCGGGGTAGAAACGCACGGCGCCGCCCTGTACCAGGTGTTGCACTTCATCCTGGTCAACGTAGGCATCCACCTGCCAGCGGCTGGGATCAATCAGAATGCCGATCGGCTCACGGCTGTGTATCCACTGGCCAGGTTGGCGGTTGCGGTCCAGGTCCAGCCATTGCCCGGCGAAAGGTGCCTGCAAGGTCAAGCGCTTGATCTCCGAACGCGCCGCACGGGCTTCTTCGAATTGCACATCGAGGCGCTGGCGTGTGGCGATGGCCTGGTCGGCCCCTGACGGGTCGGCAATCAAACCACCGAGCCGGGCCTGGTAACTCCTGGCGCTGGCTTCGCTGCTGGACAGCCGTGAGGCAATATCCGGCTCATCGAGCGTGACCAGGGTTGCCCCGGCCACCACCGGGCCTGCCGGATGCAGGGCCTGCAAGCGTGCCGGGTAGGGGGCGAAGACACGCAACTGGTGTTCGGCGCGGGCCACGCCCAATGCCTGGACCTGAGTGCGCCAGGGCACTGCCAGTAACAGCAACAGCAGCGCTGCGACTGCCCACCAGGTGCGTCGATGGCGGGTGTTGATGCCTTCACGATGGCTCCACCAGTACTTCAGCTCGCGCCAGACCGGCATGACAATGAACCAGGCCACCTCGACGGCAAACAGCAGGATCCCCAGCAGCTTGAAGAACAGCAGGTACACCGCCACGGCAATGCCCAGAAACAGCACCAGGCGATAGACCCAGGTGACCATGGCGAAGGCCACCAGTGCCCGGCGTTTGCCGGGGCTGAAGGCTTCCGGCCAGTCCTCGTCAAGGCCCAGCAGCACCCGGCGCAGGGTCACCCGGGCCAGGGCCGAGGAGCGTTCGTGCAGATTGGGGAAGTCGAGCAGGTCGGAGAGGATGAAGTAACCGTCGAACCGCATGAAGGGGCTGGCATTGAGCGCCAGTGACAGTACCCAGCTGGTGGTGGCCAGGTAGAGCAGGGCGTTGCGCAGCGGACCGGGGTCGGACAGCGCCCAGCCCAGCGTGGCCAGCCCGGCCAGGGCCAGTTCGGTGATGATGCCCGCCGAGGCGATTGCCAGGCGCTGCCTGGCACTGCGCAGCTTCCAGCTCTCGCCGGTGTCGGTATAGAGCATCGGCCACATCACCACGAAGGCGATGCCCATATGGCCTACGCGTAGCCCCAGGCGTGTCGCCACCAGGGCATGCCCCAGTTCATGCAGGGTCTTGGCCAGCGCCAGAGCGATGGCAAAGCTGACCAGGCCGGACGCTGAGAAAGACTCCACTACCGCGGTGGTGAAGCTATCCCACTGTTGCAATACCAGCAGCACGCCGGTGATTCCCAGTAGCAGCACCAGTACGCCAGTCAGAGGCTGGAACAGCCAGTCGAGCTTGTGCGCCAGCCACTGTAGATGCTGTTGCGGACGCAGCAGCGGCACACGGAAAAACAGGTAGTGGTGCAGCCACCAGCGCCAGCTCAACCAGGCATTGTCCTGGCTGCGAGCCGCCAGGCGGGCAAGGGCCTCGCGGCCGGGACGCAACAGTTGATGGTTTTCCAGAAACTGACGAAATTCGACGATTTGCTCGACGTCCGGGCGCAGGGGTGTTTCTGCGTGAATCGCCCGGCAGATGTCTTCAGGGCTGTGCTCCCAGCGCAGCAGACACTCGAACTCCAGCCAGCCAATGCGGTAAAAGCGGTTGACGACGGTGTCCTGGATTACCCAGGCCGGCTCGCCGTTGCTGTCCGGCGCGCTCTCCAGCAGGCGCAGGTCTTCGCGCAACGGTGGTGGCGGCAGCTCGGCCGCATTGGCGATCACAAGCCGCTCCATGCCCGCAGCGCGGCGAAGGGCCGGCGCAGCAGGTAATAACCCAACACCACACGTTCACCATACAGGCGCGCAGTACCGTGCAGGCCCAGCCGCGCGTGTTCGGGCTCGCCGTCAATGCTGGCGAGCAAACGGTAGGCCACCACACCTTCTTCATTGGCCTGTGCCTGGTAGCTGGTTTCCAGCACTTTGCCCTTGAGCGGGGTCAAGGGGTAGGCGGTGAGGAACAGGGTGACTTCGGCGCCCGGCTCCAGGGCGATGGCATCGGCCACCGGTAACTGGATGAGCATGGCCGGCTGTTTCGGTTCGGCAATCAACAGAATGCGTTCGCCGGTGGACACCGGTTTGCCCAGCCAGTCGTTGGGGTCGCTGTACACCGCCACACCTGCCCGCGGCGCACGTACCTGGGTGCGCTGCAATTGTGCTTTGACCGCTGCCAGTTCCGCGCGGCGTTGCTGCACCCGGCCATGCAGCAGGGTCAGTTCGCTTTTGCTTTGGGGGTTGTCGAAGGCCCGCTGGCTGGCCGCCATCAGTTCGGCGTCGGCGACCGCCACTTCCTTGCCTAGCACCTCGGCGCGGCTGTTGAGGGTAGTCTCGTCCAGGCTGAACAGCGGTGTGTCTTTTTCTACCGGCTGATTGGGCCGTACCTGCATGCTTTGAATCACCCCATCAATGGGCGAGCTGATGATCATCGCTTCGCGCGAGACGATCTCGGCCGGCGCCAGAGCGGTTTGCCGGACCGGCACCAGCAACAAGGCCACTGCCACCGCCAGGGCCAGCAGCAACTGGCGCTTGCCGGGCCGCCAGCGCAACAGTCGACGTTGCCTGGCAAAGCTTGCCCAGCAGTGCGCCCAGGTGCGCCACAGCCCTTCGAACAAGGGTTGCAGGGCAGGTGCCGGTGCGGCGTCGAGCAGAAACAGCACCAGGCCCAGGCGCTGACCGTCACGGTCATGCAGCGGAATACACCACAAGCCCTTGGGCCACCATTCGGCCCAGCCTTCGTCGATGTCCGCCGGCGGGGTGACCGCATCGCGGCCCAGCCAATGCGGTTGATCGCCATCGAGTTGCGTTGCAAGCCAGCGCACGGCGCGCTGCAGCCAGACCAGATAGGGCGAGTCTTCGCTGGGGCGGGCAAGCCCCGACACGCATAACAGCTCCAGGCTTTGCCCCTGTTGCTGGAGCACCAGGGCCTGGTGGTACTGCAACAGCGGATAAGGATCATTGGCGATGGAGAAACCCAGCGCATTCAGTGAGTCGGCGGCCAGGGCGCGGTCGCGCAGGGCTGCGATGGCCAACAGCAGCTGCGGGTGCGGTAGCGGCTCAGTCATGGGCGCGCGGGAATCGGGCAGTGCCGCTCATGCCGGCAATCAGCTCTGGATGAGCGGCATCCAGCCGGGCCTCCAGCTCCACGGTCTGGGCCACGGCGTCGACCCGGGCATTGATGGCGCTGACATGGGCCGGGTAGGCCTTGCCGGTTTCGAGGATATCGACCTCCAGCGCCTGGTTGTCCTTGAGCCTGGGCAACAGGTTTGAAGGTACGTTCAAGCGAACCTTCAGGGCGCCATCACTGACCAGGTCGAACAGCGGCGTGCCGGCCGCCACGGTCTGGAACGGCTTGGCATGCACCTTGGCCACACGCCCGGCAAAGGGCGCCTGCACCACACAGTAGCCGCTCTGTGCCTGGGCCAGCGCGCGGGCGCCGTCGGCTTTTTGCAGTTCGGTGTTGGCCATGGCCACCTCCAGATCACCGACGGCATCCAGTTTGCGTAAATTACGCTTGGCGTCGAGGTTCTGTCGGGCCATGGTCAGCTCGGCGGCGGCGACCCGCGAACGGGCCTGGGCCTCGGCACAGTCGAAACGGGCCAGTACGGCATCTTTGGCCACTGTCTGGCCAAGGCTGGCCTTGAACTCGCCGAGGGTGCCGCTCATCTGGCTGGAGAGGGTGGTTTCCAGGCCGGCGACCAGCAGCACACGGATCGTGCCGGGGTCATCGGCGTCATGGGCTGGCGCGGTGTCTTCGGCCAGGGCCGGGGTAAGAACCAGGGACAGGATCACTGCGAGCAAACGGCGCTCAGGGCTGTATGGCATTCTGCGTTCCTTGCGTGCTGACGAGTAGGTTGGCGTGTTCCTGTTCATCCAGGGTGCGCTGGATCTCCCGGGCCAGGGTCTGGATATCGTGTTGTTCGATCTGTTGCGGCAGCGTGTCCAGGCCTACCGAGTTGTACAGCCGGCCCCAGGCCGCCTGGGCGCTGGAGTAGGCAGCCTCGCGCTGGTAGCGCGAAAGCAGGTAGCGGCCTTCGGCGCGGATCACCTCAAGCTCCGAGCCGTAGGAGGTGGTGCGCGCTGCTTGAGCGTAGCTCAACAGACTCTGGTCGACCTGCAGGCTCTGGTCGGCAAACTCCACTTCCTGGCGCGCCAGTTGGTAGCGCAAGGTGCCCACCCGCACCTGGGTAAGAATCGCCATGGACAGTGCCACCCGGCGCATGTCGTCGGTCTTGGTCTGCGATTCGGCGGCGCTGTTGAGCGAGGGCAGCTGCAGCAGGCGCAACAGGTTCATTGACACTTGCAGTCCGGTTTCAGACCAGCCGCTGTTGTAGAGGAACTTGTTGGAGTCGTACTTGTAGCCGTAATCCAGGCTGACGTTAGGCCATAACTGCGCCTTGGCGATCTTCAAGTCATTCTCGTTGACCCGTTTGCGATACCACTCTTCCATGATTTCCGGGCGGTTTTTCAGCGACATCAGCTCAAGTTTGTCGATGTCCTGAGACACCTGCGGCAGCGTTGGTTCGACCTCGTCGGCCAGCACCAGACGCGAGCCCGGTGGCAGCGACATCAGCGCCGACAGTTCGGCGCGGGCAAACTCCAGGTCCTGGCGGCGCACGGTCAGCAGGTAAATGGAGTCGAGCAGGGCACGCTGATAGGCCAGAATCTCCTGGCGTGGCAACAGCCCTTTGCTCTCTGCCTGTCGCGCTGAGAGCAAGGCCTGGTGGGTGCGCACCAGCAGGTGATCGACCTGCGGCATCAGGCGCTGGGCGCTGAGGGCGCGCCAGTAGGCATTGCGCACATCCTGCAGAACGTTCTGCGCGACTTTGCGTCGGCGCTCCTCGGCCATGAGGATCTGATCGCTTTTCTGCTGGGTGCGGTAATAAGCCACGCCAAAATCCAGCAGGCTCCAGCTCAGACCCAGCCCATAGAGTTCGCGATAGCGTTCTTCGGAGGTGGACGCGCGCAAGCTTTCCTGGCGGTCCTCGATACCGATGGAGGTACCCCCGGAGTCATTGTTACGCCCGGCGTAACCCGCCGAGGCCACCAGCCGCGGCAGCATCTCGTGGCTGGAGACATCACGCAGGTCGCTGGCCAGCGCGCTTTCCATCAGTTTGAGGCGGTAGTCCAGGTTGTATTTCAGGGCCCGCGCGGCCGCTTCGTAGAAGGTGATGGGTTTGGTGACCGGCTCCTGATTGGCATACATCTGCGCCTGGTCGCGGATGATCCGCTGTCGGGTTTCATCCTCGGTGTACTCATGCGGTTTGGTCGCGGAACATGCGGCCAACAAGAAGGTGGAGGCGATGGCCGTACTGAACAACGTTTGCGGCAGTCTTGGCATAGTCAGTCCTTGGTCTTTGCTCATTCGCGGGTACGGTTATCGAGCGCGCGCAAGCGTTCGGCGGCTTCACGCAACTGAGCGCGGAAACCGGACGCGATGCGCGCTTCGGAAGGTGGCGGTAGCTGTGTATCTCCCTGGGTGAGGTGCGCGGCATCGGTGGCGAACACCGACGGGTCGGGCAGCAGGCCATCGGCACTGAGGTTGATGCGCGATTGGCGCCCGAGGATCCAGGCCATGTCGCTTTCACTGGCCTGACGACTGCCTTGTACCGCTCTGGCGACAAACTGGCCGGGAATCAGGCCAAGGCGCTGGTTCAAGGTTTCGCTGAGAATCTCGGGAGTGCGGCCGTAGCTCAGGTTACTGCCGTCGGCCTGCCAGCCGGAGAGTTCGAGGAGACGCTCCTGACGCTCGACCACCGGGCCGATGAACACCACCGGATCGACGTCGGGTAGCGGCAGGCGCTGGAACGGGTCATCGCTGTCACGGCCGAAGAAAGGCCCGGCCGGGGCCGGGATGAAGGGCGCGGCGATGTCCAGGGTGATGGTCAGTTGCGCAAGGTCAGTGGCGCCGGCGCGGTCGCTGAGGGTGTAGGTGAAGACATCCTGCAGGACCCGACCGAGTCCGGCAGCCGCCAGCACTTCAGGGTTGTTCAGGTCAATGCTGTAGGTGTAGCTGCCATCGGCGTTGATCACCAGGGTGCCGTAACGTCCGGCCAGCGGCTGGCCAACCGTACCCACGGTGCCGCTGCCGGTTTCAGCGCCGGTACGAATGCCGCTCACGCTCAGTTGCTCGTCGGCATCGACATCACTGTCATTGGGCAGGACGTTACCGGTGGCTTGTGGCGACGGAGTCTGGTCACTGGCGACGTTGCTGTCGTCGCGGGCGACAGGGGCATCGTCGGCGCCCTGGATCAGTACGTTCAGCCGCGCTTCGGACTCCGCCCCGGCGGTGTCGCGCATGCGGTAGGTGAACACTTCGCGCAAGGTTTGCCCAGCCGTGCGCAGGGCCTGCACCGTTGGATTGGCGTTATCCAGCAGGTAGCTGTAGCTGCCGTCGGCATTCAGTACCAGGCTGCCATAACGGCCGATCAGCACCTGGCCGGCCAAGGCGTTGTTGCCGGTTTCGCTGGTTACCGACAGCACCTGGCGGGTTTCGCCCAGGGCTGTGCTGTCGACGTCGGTGTCGTTGTCGAGGACATTGCCACCGGGGTTGAGCCCCGGAATGTTGTTACCGACGCCACCGGCTTCAATGGCAAGGGTGTCATCGTCGACGGCAATCGGCGTGTCGTTACGACCGTCGATGGTGATGCGCAGTTGCGCGGTGTCATCAGCCTGGTGGGGGTCGACGACGGTGTAGGTGAAAATGTCCACCAGCACCTGGCCACTGGTGCGCAGGGCCTGGACCGCTGCCAGGCTGTTATCGACGGTGTAGGTCCAGCTACCGTCGGCGTTCATTACCAGGTCCCCGTACAGCCCGCGCAACGTGGTGCCCAGGGTGCCACTGGTACCGGTGCCTGTCTCGCTACCGGTGCGGATGGCCGACACCCTCAGCACATCGTTCTCAAGGTCGCCATCGTTGCTCAGCACATTGCCACTGGGGTTCAGGCCCGGTGTGGCGTTGTTCAGGCCGCCGGCCTCGATGGCCGTGACGTTATCGTCAAGGCCATCGGGTGCATCGTTGCGGCCAATGATGATGATCGACAGCTGGGCAAGGTCGGTCAGGCCGCCAAGGTCGGTGACTTCATAGGTGAAGTGCTCGACCAGGGTCTGCAACACGTCCAGGGCCAGTATCGCCGGATTACTGGTGTCGATGGTGTAGGTGTAACTGCCGTCGGCATTGAGCACCAGCGTGCCATACAGGCCCTGAAGGACATTGCCGACCGTACCGGCAACCCCGGTGCCGACTTCGGGGCCGGTGCGGATAGCTGTGACCGTGAGTTGATCGCCCTGGTCGACATCGCTGTCGTTGGGCAGCACGTTGCCGCTGGGGTTGAGCACCAGACCGTCGCCGTTGTCGGCTACGCCGATATTGACGTTGTCGCGGGCCACCGGTGCGTCCCAGGCTCCCTGGATGATCAAGTTGAACTGCGCGGCATCCTCGGCGCCAGCAGCGTCGCGCATACGGTAGGTGAAGGTTTCCTGGAGCGTATCACCGGGCTTGAGGGCCTGGACCACGGCCAGGGTATTGTCGACCTGGTACTGATAGTCGCCATTGGCGAACACCGTCAAGGTGCCGTAAGTACCACGGATAACCTGGCTGCCATTGACCGCAGTGAAGGTGCCGCCAGCCGCTTCGCTACCGGCGCGGATACCGTTGAGCGTCTTGCTGTCGCCGGCGTCGACGTCGCGATCATTGCTCAACAGGTTACCGGTCGGATCTATGCCTGCCGTGCCGTTGTTGGTGCCGCCGGCTTCCACCGCCACTGCACTGTCGTTGACAGCATGCGGGTTGTCGTTACGGCCCTGGATGGTGATGGTCAGGGTCGCGGTACTGGTTGCCCCGGCCAGGTCGCGAATGGTGTAGGTGAACGATTCGCGCAGGGTGTTGTTGGCCGTGCGCAGGGCTTGCACCAGCGGGTCATCGTTATCGACCAGGTAGGTGTAGCTGCCATCGGCATTGAGGATCAGGCTGCCGTACTGTCCGGCAAAGCTGCTACCCACAGTGCCGCTGCTCGGACCCTGAGCCACACCGATAACGCTCAGGGTTTCGCCGAAGCGGTCGACATCAATGTCGTTGCTCAGCACATTGCCGCTCGGGTTACTGCCGGGGGAGCCGTTGTTCAGGCCTCCGGCCTCTACCGCGAGGGCGTTATCGTTGTTGGCCACCGGCGCATCATTGCTGCCGCGGATGGTGATGGTCAGTAGCGCGGTGTCGATGGCACCGGCGGTATCGATAATGCTGTAGTTGAACGTCTCGATCAGACTGTTGCCTGGCCGTAGCGCCTGAACCTGCGGCATGCTGTTGTCCAGGCGGTAGCTGTAGCTGCCGTCGGCATTGAGCGTCAGCCAGCCATAGGTGCCGCGCAATTCGCTGCCCAGGGTACCTGCGGTACCGGCGTTCTCGATGGCACCGGTGCGTACCGAGACCACCGCCTTGGTTTCGCCGTAGTCGACCGGATCGCCGGCACCGCCGTCGACATCGCTGTCATCGTCGAGCACATTGCCGGTCGGGTCGACGCCGCCGCTGCTGTTGTTCACGCCGCCGGCTTCGAACGCTTCAGCGCTGTTGTCAGTGGCCACCGGATTGTCATTCTGGCCACGAATGACGATCACGATCTGCGCATCGTCGAACTCGCCATTGCTGTCGGTGACCCGGTAGGTGAAAACCTCGACCAGCAAATCGTCCACCCCGCGCAGGGCTTGCACCTCGGCGTTGTCGTTGTCGATTACATAGCTGTAGGTGCCATCGCTGTTGATGGTCAGCGCACCGTATTGGCCATTCAACGGCGTGCCGACCGTCCCGGCCTGGCCGGTGCCACCTTCAGGGCCTGTCCGTATCGACGTTACGTTGACCGGGTCGCCGTCAGGATCGACAAACGTCACTTGCCGCCCCGGGGCCGGCGGTACGCCGGGGTCCACACCCGGGGTGCCGTTATCGATGCCGCCTTTTTCGGTCGCCAGCGAGACCGAGTCCTGGGCATGCGGCGGGTTGTTGGCGCCGCGGACGATGATCACCAGCTGGGCGGTGTCGGTCAGCCCGGCCGAGTCGACGATCTGGTAGGTGAAGATGACATTCATCGTCGCCCCGCGCGCCAGGGCAATGATGGCGGGGTTGTCGCTGTTGACGTCAAAGCTGAATGAGCCGTCGGGGTTGATGGTCAGGGTGCCATAGCTCACCGGGCTGGTTACTGGCGTGCCATCGCTGAACTGGGCAAAGGTTGCATCCAGCACAACTGCACCGCCGCTCACCGTGGTCAGTACGCCACCGGCAGTTTCGGGGCCGTTGCGCACGCCGTTGACCAGCAGCACGCTGCTGGGACGGTCGGCACGGTCCACATCAAGGTCGACGCCGTTGCCGCCTGGCTGATTGATACTGCCCGGGCGGCTGGGAAACAGAATCACGTTGCCGACCGGATTGCTCTCAGGGTCGGCATTGCTGGCCCCGGCCTGGGCAGTAGCCTGGTCGTCGCTGGCCACCGGGTTGTCGTAGTTGCCGACAATGGTGATGCGCAACTCGGCCAGATCGTTGAGCCCCAGCGCATCCGAGACCTGATAACTGAAAAACTCGGTCAGGGTGTCATTCGGGCCAAGGCGCTGCACTGCTGTATTGCTGTCATCAATGACGTAGGTGTAGGTGCCATCGGAGGATATGGTCAGTGTGCCGTAGGTACCAATGACGTTGACGCTGCCACCCGCAGGTACAGGGGTCAGTGCGCCGCTGGCCAGTTCACGCAAAGGCCGTATACCGGTTACCGATATGCGCTCGCCATAGTCGATCAAGTCGCCCGGGCCGCCATCGACATCATTGTCGTTGGCTAGCACATTGCCGCTGGCGTCAGCCCCAGGTACCGGGAATCCGTTGGGCGGGTTGTCGCCGGGGTTAGCATTGCCAGTGTTGTTGACGCCGCCTTTTTCTCTCGCAGTGGCGGTGTCGTTCTCGGCGTCCGGGGCGTCGTTGGCGCCCTGGATAACCACGGTCAGGATGGCGTTGGACTGCAGCGGGTCGCCACCCAGGCCAATGTCGGCGATGGTGTAGTTGAAAATCTCTTGCAACCGGTCGCTGTTCTGGCGCAGCGCCTGCACCTCGGCGTTGGTGTTATCGACAATGTACTGGTAGGTACCATTGGCCTGGATCACCAGTTTGCCGTACTTGCCGATCACTTCGATCGAGCCCAGCGCTGGCACCCCCATCACCACGCCCAGCGGTGAGGTAACCGACACGACGTTGAGAATGTCGTTATTGCTGGCGATGTCGACATCGGTGTCGTTGTCCAGCAGGTTGCCTCGTGGGTCAACACCCTGCAGGCGGTTGTCGGTACCACCGGCCTCGACCGCGGTGGCGCTGTCAGGCTGCGCCTGTGGAGCGTCGTTGACCGGGGCGAGGTTGATGACCAGAAAGTCCCGGTCGGTACGCGCATCGCTAGGCTCTCCCGGCACACCGTTGCCATCGAAATCGCCATAGTTGCCCTGGTCATCGCTGATGACTTCGAGGAAATCGCTGCCGTTGAAGTCCTGATTACCCAGGTAGCTCAGTCCGGCCAGTGCTGCATTGATGTCGGCGATTCGCCCCTCTAGCTCAAGCGTTGGGGAGCCTGCGCCGGTCACCAGGACCCCGGTGGTCGGGCCGGTGAGTGTCAAGGTGCCGTGGGTGACCGTGAGGGTCACCTTGATGATGCGGCCGGCGACGTTCGGATTACGTTCGGCATCGACATCACTGACGCTGATCCCGGGGATCGCCAGCGGCGTGTCCTCAAAGCCGGGCTGAAAGCCGGGAAGGCTGTTGACCGGAGCGTCATTGACCTCGACATAGCCTGAGTTTGCCTGTTGAGTGGCGCCTTCGCCCAAGGTCACGCTGACCTGGCCGAGCGTCCCGTTATCAGTATCGATGCGCATGCGCAGCTCGCCGAACTGGCTGATGCTGTTGACCGTGGTCGGCGCATCCAGGCGGTACAGGCCCGAGGGCAGTACGCCAAAGGTGAAGCGGCCGTTGCTGTCGGTGGTGGTGGAGAAGGTCTTGTCGTCGGCATTGCCGAGCACGCCATCGTTGCCGGCCCAGATCAGGTTGATCGTCTGGTTTGGCACCGCCAGTTCGTAGGCGGGTGTGCCGGGCAGAGGGTCCGGGTCGGGGGTGGCGTCATTGGGGGCCGTGGCGGCCGTGCCGGTATCGTTCCACAAGGTGCCGCTGATAATTCCAAGGCCGGCACCTTCACGCAGGACGTAATTGTTCAGGGTACTGGCGTCCGGACCTGGGCCATCGACACCGGTTCGTTCGCCGCTGTTGCCACTGTCCGCGCCGACGATGCTACCGCCCCAGCTGGTGAAGGTTTCCGGCAGGCTGCTCCAGGTCAGGCTGGCATCGCTGCTGGCGATGCTGGTGCCATTGGGCACGTCGACCGAATACACCACGCTGACCTGGGTGCCGACATCGATCCGGGCGATATCCACACTCAGGCCGCCGCTGGTACTGAAGGTCACACCGGCTGGCAGGTTGCCTGGGCCATAGGTGGTGCCGCCAATGGTGATGCTGATCAGGTTGTAGTTGCTGCCAGTGGGGAAGCCATCAGTCAGGTGCACGTCATACGCCGGCAGGCCGCCGCTGGCGGTAAAACTGACGGTGACCGTGGCGTTGCCCAGCGCACCGCCCGGGTTGGGGGTGAAGTCGGTGACCTGTTTGTTCAAACCGCTGAAGCCAGCTTCGACGATGCGCTCGGTGAGGATGTCGCTGGTGGCGCGTATGTTGCCGTTGACGCGGTCCTGGATGCTGGCGCCAAGCACAACGCCCGCCTGGTTCTGGACGATGTTGCCGACCCGGGCACTGAATTCCAGCACAATGCCTTCCAGGTCGTCATCGTTACCATCGTCACCACTGCCGTGGGGGCCGTTGGTGATGTCGCCCAAGATGAGGGTGACGGTCTGGTTGCCGTTACCATCGGTGCCCAGTTGCACATACTTAGCGTTGAGCACCCCGGTGGGGGCAGCACCGGAAAGATCCGGGCTGATGAACTGGGCTTCGGGGCTGTTTTCGTTGCCGATGATCTGCAGGGTTCCGCTGGTGATCAGGTCGGTCAGGCTGGTCAGCAGCCCGCCATCGGAAATAAAACCGATGCGCAGGGTGCTCAGGTCTGCCAGGGTCAGGCCTTGGCCGAGGGTGATCACCAGTTGGTAATTGGGGTTGTTGCCCTCGGGCACCAGCACAGTGGCGCGATAGCGGATGATTTCACCGATAGCGACTGTCTCTTGCAGGGCATTGGTCGGGTTGGGGGCGCTGGTGTCGGACAGGCCGCCGACGCGGGAAAACTTGATGCCTTGTGCCACCGGGATGACCAGCAGGCTGTCGCGGCGGTAATCGTTGAGCACGCCGCTGTTGAGCCGGCCGTCCTCGCCGGTGCGCTCGCCGGCCGGATCGGCGCCGCCGCTGCTGGTGCCGTTGAGGCTGGTCCAGCGGACTTCGGCCTGGTTGTCGAACTGCGCCACCGAAGCCCCGCTGGCATTGACCACGCCGGAAATCCGTATGACCACGGTGCCACCTTTGGCAATGTCGACGTTGCCGGTGTTGACCAGGGTGCGGTCGTTCGGATCCAGGCTGAAACTGCCGGTGATATTGGTGCTGACGCCATTGACCGTGTAGATCACGCTGACCAGGGTCAGCTGGTCCAGCTCGCTCGGCAGCACGCTGTTGAAGGCAATGTCGAAGGCGTCGTAGTCGCTGCTGGCCGAGCCGTTGCTGATGGTGATGCTGTAGTCGACCGGGTCACCCAGGTCGAAGCCCAGTCCCGGCGGGGTGATTAACTGCTGATCCAGCTGCAGGGTCGGCTCCTGGATGGTCACGCTGGGCTTGCTGCCGGTCACGGCTACGTCGCGGTTGATCGGCGTGCTGCCGTTGGGGGTGTCACCGTCAGGGTCGCTGTAGCTTAGCGTGGCGTCATTGAGGCGCACGGCGCTGGTCTGGTTGCTGGCGACGTTGCTGGCCACCAGGCGCAGACGAATCACGAAGCTGTTGTTGCCGGTGTTGTTGTCACCGCTGGTGCTGGCGACGGTGAAGACAAACCGCGCATCGACACCATCGGCCCCGAGGGTGCCGGACGGTGCGCTCAGGCTGCCAACCGTAATCGTACCGCCGAAATTCTGCGCCAGAACGCCACCGGCGGTGGTAATCAGCAGGTAGCCCTGGTTGTTGAAGGTGGTATCAAGGCGCATGCCCGGTGGGATCAGGTCATCAATGCGCAGGTTCTGCGTGGTGCCCTCGGGCAGGGTGACGACGATGTCATAGAGCATGCTTTCGCCCACCACCAGGTTTGCACCGGTGGTGTGGCTGGCGCTGGAGTCGCTGTCGTCGAGGCTGCCCCCGGCATAGGTCTTGGTGATGCCGGGGGCGGCTACCTGCTGGTTGGCCAGGTCGCTCAATGGCGTGGCGCCGAGGAAGTTCTGCCCGCCCTCGGCACTGGCGTAGGCGGTCAGCTCGGCATTGCTCTGCAGGGTTGCGCTGGCGGCAATGGCCGAGGCGACGGTGACGTCATAGGTGATCACCACAAGGTTGGCGCCGCTGTTGTCGGCAGCGGTGCCCGGACGGCCGGCGAGCAGGGCGCCGACACCTGGGGCATCGATGAAGGTAATGGTGTTGGTGGCATTGTCGACGGTGTAATGCGTGCCTGCGATCAGCCGTGTGCCATCGCCACGGTAGATCAGCAGGTTGGCCGCGGACAGGCTGCCGCCGACAAAGGAAAGGCCAGGGGGCAGGGTGATGCGCGTGCTGACGTCATAGGCGTTGCCGCCACCGTGGTTCTCGATGGCGGTCGCCAGGCGCAGGCGATCATTGGCATCGATTCCGCTGACATTGCCGTTGACGGCATTGATGTCAGTGATGCTGCCGTTGAACGGCACGCCGGTGCCACCGGGCGCGTTCCAGCTGCCGGTGGTGCCGGTCACCGTACCGTGGCTGGTGGAGACCACACCATGGCTGATGGTCAGCACCGGCTCGGCGACCGAGGCGATCAGGGTCACGTCATCGGTGGTCAGCAGTACGCTTTTGTCCAGGGTGCGGGTCTGGCTCGACTCACCGAGGACGTTGAAGGCACGCTGGTCGGCGAACGGTTGGTCGCTGACTTTGAGGGTGAAGTCTATGGCGATACGGCTGCCATCGACGCCCGGATTGACATAGTCGGCGAAGGTGAACACCAGCGAGTTGCCGGGGCCGAGGGTGACTGAAATCGGGCTGTTGGGGTTGGTGTTGCCGGTGGCCAGGCGCCAGATGCTGTTGAGGTCGACACCGCTGAGGTCGAACAACGGCAGTGGCAGGTAGGCGGTGAGCTTGAAGTTCTCGTAGTCGCCGGTTATCAGGTCATAGCTCAGGCGGAAGGTGACGCTGTCACCCGGACGCAACTCGGTGCCGGGGGCAGGGGCGCCATTGCCGTTGAGGTCGGCCAGGTCGATCTGCACCTGGCTGGTGGGCACGCGCGAGAGCGTGCTGGAGCTATCGCTCTGGTCGAAACCGCTGAGGTTAAGCGGGTCGAGCAGCACGGTCGCAGTGGTGGTGGCATTGTTACCGAGCGGGTCGCCTTCGTTGATTTCACTGTGCGGAGCACCAGCCGGCGGCCTATAGCTCTGGCCGACCGTGGCCTGGTAACTGATGACCGCCATGGTGGCACCTTGAAGCAGATCATCGAAGGCCAGGTCGCCATTGAGCCAGCCACGGCCGGAGAAGGCATCGCGCATAGTCTGGGCAATGTCGAGGACCATCGGGGTGCTGCCATCGGGAGCGGTGTTGCCAACGCTGATCGTCAAAGGGATGGTCTGAGTGAAGCCGTTAACAGTGATGGTCAGGGTCGCGGTGCGGCCGACCAGGGTCTGACCGTCGGTCAAGCTGTCGGCGATGACGAAACTGCCGTTGCCAAGGAATGTCTTGCCATAGGCGAAGTAGTCCGACAGGGCGATGTTCAGGGTGTAGGTGAGCGTGTCACCGGGGGTTATTCCGGCTGCACCGCCGTCAACGGTGACGGTGACCTGTTTTTGCAGGGTGATGGATTTGGCCACGAAGCTGACATCCTGCCCCTGGCCATCGAACTGGATCTGGCCGCTGGTGGCATCGCGCGGGTCTAGCGGTTGCCAGTTGCCCGTCGCGCTGGGGCCGTCAAAGGTGATGGTGACATCATCGCCCGTTATCGGGTTGAGGATAGGCGTACCGGTGGAATCGTCATCGGGTACGAAGAACTGCACATTGGTGCTGGTCGGGGCGGTAAGCGTCGGGTAGCGGACGCTGAACTCGCGGATATACAGGTCGTTGCTCAGGTCGCTGTCGTTGTTGCGCGCGAGGATGGCCTGGATCAGGGCCGGATCGCTCACCGCACGGCCATCGTAAAGGGTGATAGAGGCCAGGGTGCCACCACCACCGGGGGTGATGGCGGTGACGATGACATTATTGGGCACTGGTTGAACGATCACCACATTGGTCAGGGTCTGCGAGTCGGCCGGAGTAATGGTGACGTCCAGGTCACGCTTGAAGTTCGGGCCAGTTGCTGTTTCACCTTCCGGCGTCGTGACCACTTGATCGACAATAATGACTGTCGGGTGCACCACGTAGCTGTCGGCATTGGCCGAAGGTTCCAGGATGCTCGGGTCGGTGGCCGGGTTGTTCAGCGAGTCATTGCCATACTGGAAGCCGCTGCGGGCGCGGATGGTCAGGTCCGGGGTCGATCCGGTAAACGAAAAATCGGTGTCGGCCAGGTTGCTCAGCGTCGCCGTGACTTGAATCGGGATTGCCGGCTGGCCTTGGCTGACACTGGCAAATGGCAGTTCCACCACCACCATCTGATCACCGGCCCGCATGCCGAAGTCGGCCGCATTGATGATCAACGGCTTGCCATCGCTACCGACGGCCAGCGGGTGGCTGGCCTGGCCATTGGCGTCGAACGTCAAGACATGGGCGGTCAGCGTCTGCCCCAGGTACGTGGCTGAAACAAAGGTAATGCCGTCATCTATCTCGGCCCCGGCACCGTCCTTGCCGGTGGCCGGAAAGAACAGGTCGACAAAGGGCGCATAGCCGGTGTCGCTGCTGCTGTTGGTGAAGGTCACGGTAAATGTGAAGGTATTGCCCAGCAACACCTCGGTACCGCCGGACAGCTCGGTGCTTGGGCCGGCAGCCAGCAGTCGGTCGTAACCGGCCATGGCTGTGGCAGACAACGCCGTGGCTTTGTCGATCGTGCCGCGGGTCACTTCCAGGGTCCAGTCGCCGCCGGCGCGGGCACTGCCGGTATCGTCGCTGGAGGCGCCGACATCGGCACCGGTCCAGCGTGACAGTTCGTCGACCAGGGTACGACCGTCGCTGCCTGCGCCCACCTTGCAGCCGTACAGCTGAATGTCGGCGCCCTCGCTCAAGGATTGGCCCCACTGGCTCAGCGGTTGGGAAAACTGGCCGATGTTGTCGGCGCTAAGGGTGGTCTTGCCGAGGGTGAACTCGCCGGAGGCACCGTGGGAGAGAATCTGGATCGAATCGACCTGACCAAGTTGGGCCAACGCAGCAGAAATCGCCGCCAGACCATCCTGGTTGGCCTCCACTACCAGCACCTGAACGTTGCCCGGCAGGTTTGCGGTGAGCTGCTCACGGCCTTCGATGCGACTGTCGAGCACCAGCAGGTGCCGGGCGGCAGAGGGCTGTTGGCCGGGTTCGCTGCGGGCATCGGCGGGGGTGGCGTGCGCGGCATTGGCATCGGCGCTGTCGCCATTGTCCTGATGCTGCTGATCTGCCGCAGCGGCGGCAGCGCCGTCAAACAGGATGCGCGGTTCCAGCGCCAGTGCCTGACGCTGGGGTTTGAATGCGGTAGGTACAGCAGAACGGGTCTGGGTCGTCATGTCCACATCATCACTCTGAGCCCTTGGCGAGGGCGGACCGTCATAGTGTTAGCCATGCAAATACCAGCCCCTGGAACCTGTCCCTGGGTGGGCTGACATCGCTGGATAATAAAAATAGCCTAGTTGTTTTTTTTGTCACTGTAGGGAGTAGCTGAAAGAACCGTCCTACAGCGGTTTGCTGAACAACAGGTACAAGCGCAGAACCACGTCTACCCTGACTGAGGGATTCAGGCAGGAGCAAGGGACATGTGGAAAAGGGTAAAGCGCTATTTGGGTGTTTTGTTCCTGCTATGGACGGTTGTTCACTACCCCGCCAATGCCGCGCAGGATACTGCCGAAAACCTGGCGCCAGCGGCCGAGCTGAAAGTTGCCAACCGCAGCATTATTACCTTTCACGCAAGCCTGCTCGGCGAAGCGCCTGCGGCGCGGGCACAGCGTGCGCAGGCCGTGATCAACGAAATGCTCAACGGCACCGAAGACCCGCTCGTGCGCCTCGATACCATTCAGGACAGCTACCTGGTGCTGCTGGGTGAACGCCGTGCGTTTATCGTCACGCCCAAGGATACCGACCCTGAAACATCGGTTGCCGACGCCGCCGCGCAAGCGGCGCAACGCCTGAAAAAAGTGGTAGAGGAGTCGCAACAGGCCCGCAGCGTACGCTTTCTGTTGACCGCCGGGGGCATGAGTGCGGTGGCAACCTTGCTGTTTATGGGTCTGCTGCGTCTTGCCGGCTTCGTTCATCGCAAACTGCTCTCACAGTTACCCAAACGCATACGCCGTCATCACGATGTGCTCAAAGTAGGTGAAACCCCGCTACTGGATACCAGCAACCTGTTTCCGCTGATCAGGCGCCTGCTGGCACTGGTGTACTGGACCGTGGTGCTGCTGCTCACCTACGAGTGGCTGACCTTTGTTCTGCAGCGCTTTCCTTACACCCGACCCTGGGGTGAAAGCCTTGATCACTACTTGCTGAACCTGCTCCGGTACGTGCTTGACGCCATCGTCAGCGCGATTCCGGGGCTGGTCATCGCCCTGATGATCTTTTTTATCGCACGCGGGATCAGCGCCTTCAGCAAGCGCGTGCTGGAACGACTGTCGCGGCCCGGGACCATCACCTGGCTCAATCATGAAACCTTGCAGCCGACTACGCGCTTGACGTCGCTGGCCATCTGGCTGTTTGCCCTGGCGATGGCCTATCCCTACCTGCCGGGCGCTGGCACCGACGCATTCAAGGGGTTGTCGGTGCTGGTCGGCCTGATGATTTCCCTCGGTGCTTCGAGTGTGGTCGGGCAAGCGGCGGCAGGGTTGATCCTGACCTACACCCGGACCTTGCGTCCCGGCGAGTTTGTGCGCATTGGCGAGCATGAAGGCACGGTGACCGAGCTTGGGATGTTTACCACCAGTATCCGCACCGGCCTGGGCGAGGTCTTGACCATTCCCAATTCGATGATCACCGGGGCGGTGACCAAGAACTACTCGCGGGTGGTGCAAGGCGCCGGGTATGTGGTCGATACCGTTGTCACCATTGGCTACGACACGCCCTGGCGCCAGGTTGAAGCCATGTTGCTGGAAGCTGCGCAGCGCACCCCGGGGATTGTGCCAATTCCTGCCCCTCAGGTGTTTCAGACGGCACTTTCGGACTTTTATCCAGAATATCGCCTGGTCGCCCAGGCCGTGCCCAGCGAGCCACGGCCACGTGCCGAGTTGTTGAGCATGCTGCATGCCAATGTCCAGGATGTCTTCAATGAGTACGGTGTGCAGATCATGTCGCCGCACTACCTCGGTGATCCGGAGCATGAGAAACGCGTACCCAAGGAGCGCTGGTTCAGCGCCCCCGCGCAGGAGCCCAGTGAGAAAGGAGATCGGCAATGATCGATTTTGTCCTCCATGCACTGCGCTCCAACCCCGAAATAGCGGTATTCCTGGCCATCGGCCTGGGTGTGCTGATTGGCCGCATCCAGCTAGGCAGTTTCCATCTTGGGTCGGTTGCCGGGGCGCTGCTGATGGGGCTGGTCATTGGTCAGATCGGACTGGATGTGCCCCATGAGCTGAAATCGGTGTTTTTTGTGCTGTTCATCTATGCCGTTGGCTTCAAGAGTGGTCCCGAGTTCTTTAGCTGCCTGAACAGCAACAGCTTGAAGTTGGTGCTGTTCTCCGTGGTGCTGTGTGCCACCGCGCTGGGGGCGATCCTGATGATGAATGCGATTTTTCATTTCGACGCAGGGTTTACCGCAGGCCTGGGGGCGGGAGCCCTGACCGATACCGCGATCATGGGTACTGCCAGTAGTGCCATCGCCCAGCTGCCGCTGGACGATGGCGCGAAGAATCAGCTGTACAGCCATATGGCGATTGCCTACGCAATCACCTATCTGTTCGGCACCATTGGTTTGATTGTCTTCGTTGGCACCATTGCCCCGAAGCTGCTCGGTGTAGATCTACGCACTGCTGCCCGGGAGCTGGAACTGGAGCTGGGTATTGCCAGCAACGAAGACATCATCAGTGTTCCCTACACCCGTATCGTGGCCCGCGCCCATCGTGTGACGGAGCGGACGCACGGCGTGTCGGTCGCGGAGTTCGAGCAGTGCCACGCCAACCTCAGTATCGAACGCGTGGTACGCGGTGACCAGATCCATGAGCGCGACACCGGCATGTTGCTGCGCCAGGGCGATATTGTCGGGGTCTATGCCTTGCGTGAAGACGTCGGTTCGCTGACTCAGTGGCTGGGGCCGGAAATCGATCACCCCGAGTCGTTGTCATTTCCTACACGTACGGCCGACATTGTGCTGACCAGTGACGCCCTGGCCGGCAAGACGATTCACCACATCAAGTCAGCGCTGATCGGCTCCGATCGCATGGGCTGTTTCATCAATACCATTACACGACAGGGCCTGGAGCTGCCGTTGTTGCCCAATACGGTGTTGCGCAAAGGGGATGTCATCTCCCTGACCGGGCGCACATCGGGCGTCGTCGCGCTGGCGCAGCAACTGGGGCGGATCCGCGAACGTAGCTACAAGAGCGATATTGCCGTGCACAGCCTGGGCATGGTGGTTGGCGCATTGCTGGGCATGCTGTCGACGCACGTGGGGATGATTCCGGTTGAGCTGGGTGTGGGTGGCGGAGTGTTGCTGGTGGCCTTGCTGATCGGCTGGTACAACTCCCGGCATCCAGAATTCGGTGCCTTGCCGCCAGCGGCCCAGTGGGCGTTTTCAGAGTTCGGGCTGACCGCATTCGGTGCCGTGGTAGGGCTATTGGCGGGGCCGGCCGCCATTGCTGCAATGCAAAGCCAGGGAATGGCCTTACTGGTCTCGGGCGTCGTCGTGACCTTGTTGCCGCCGCTGGTCTCGCTGTACTTCGGGCGTTATGTCCTGCGCTTGCACCCGATGGTGCTGTTCGGCGCATTGGCTGGTGCGCAGACCGAAGCTGCGTCGATGAACAAGATCATCGAACAGTCCGGGAGCAATACGCCGGTCATCGGTTTTACCGTCTGCTACGCCATTTCCAACGTGCTGCTGGCCGTTTGCGGCCCGATCATCGTCTATGTGGCAAGCTGATTCGCTGCAGGACATAAGGCGAGACAGGGGGACGCCTGATGTCCTGCAGCGTATCGATTATGCCTTGATGTCGAAGCGGATGTGCTCACCCAAGCCACACACCATCAAGCTGGCATGCACTGTAAGAGGACTATGTCTGCGGCTCTGCTTAAGCAGTTCCTGAATGATTTTTTTTACTTCGCGCTCTGCTTGTTTACGCTTTTCATTCACGATGCCGTGAAGTGGAAGCTGGCCGATAAGCGTCGTATCGATTTCATCGACTGTTTGCCAGTCTTGGAGGTTGCGCAGTTTGTCCCGGGCAATAGCAGAACTTCCGTCAATCGTCTCGGGAATCGAATAGGTTAGCTGAAAGTCATGATTGGACATGGCACGAGGTCCTTGTGGCGTATGAGTTTGGCGCCAGCTTCGATAGCCGGCGCGTTCTCAGGCGTTACACATCCTTGTTGACGCACTGATAACTTATGTTTGAGATTCAAAGTTCAATGTAAGAATGTTCTTACAGCTCTCCAGATTCTCGTAACTATCGAGATGTATATCTTCCGAAAGTTGTTGCTGAACATAACTTATTGAACTTTTCTCGTCCACTCGCACGCGCCGCCTCGGCGCCAATCAGCTGCTGTTTTTGGAATAAATCTTAGGCCTTTTTGGAATTTCGCTCGGCTGCTGGCGCAAAGATGCACTAGCCTAAAGCCCGCAGACGCTAAAGCGCCCGGCACAGGGCGAGATCGAATCGACCGTGGAGCAGTGAATGGGGCACGACAAGGCTAGGGACAGTTGGCTGTCCGGATTTCGGCACGGATTGCGTTCAGGTGTGATGCTGATGGTGTTGTCGGCGCTGGTGCCGGCCTGGGCCAACACGGCGCCCGCCGCATCGCCCGCACAGGCCGCTTCGGCCCAAGGTTATGTAGCCACTGCCACCTGCCTTAGCTGTCACGCCGAGCAAGCCAAACAGTGGCAAGACTCCGACCATGGCTGGGCGATGCGCGACGCCACGGCCGCCAATGTACTGGGCAACTTCAAGAACGCGCAGTTCGATGAGGCCGGGGTCAAGGCCAGGTTCTTTTCCAAGGGCAAGCGCTTTTTCGTCAACACCGAGGGCGAGGAGGGCAAGCCTGCGGATTTCGAAATCCTCTATACCTTCGGGCACTACCCGCTACAGCAGTATCTGGTGGCCTTGCCCCGTGGCCGGCTGCAGGCGTTGACCATTGCCTGGGACAGTCGCAGCCAGGAAGAGGGCGGGCAACGCTGGTTCTCGCTGTACCCCGGCCAGCGCTTTGCCCCCAACGATCCCTTGCACTGGACCGGCCGTTACCAGAACTGGAATGGCATGTGCGCGGACTGCCATTCAACGCGGCTGATGAAAAACTACAACGACCGCGAAGACAGTTTTGCCAGTACCTGGCAGGAAAAGAATGTCGGCTGCCAAAGCTGCCATGGACCTGGTCAGGCGCATGTCGACTGGGCAAAAGCGGCAAAATCCACCGAGAAAACCTATTCCTCGGCAACCGAAGCTGGGCTGGCGGTGGATTACAAAGCGCTCGGCAGCCAGGGACAGGTCGAACAATGCGCATTTTGCCACAGCCGTCGGCAAACCCTTGGCGTCGGTCAGATGCCGGGGCACCCACAATTGGACCAGAGCCTGCCGGCGACCTTGCGCAGGGATCTCTACCACGCCGATGGCCAGATTGATGGCGAAGTCTACGAATATGGCTCGTTTACCCAGAGCAAGATGTATGCAGCGGGGGTAGGCTGCACCGATTGCCATAACCCGCACACCAGCAAAGTGAAGGTCGAAGGCAATGGCCTCTGCCTGCAGTGCCACAATAGCCAGCCGCCGGTCGCCCGTTTTCCTAGCCTGCAGGCCAAGGACTACGACAGCGAGGCGCACCATCACCACCCGGCTGGCACGCCCGGCGCCCAATGCGTCAATTGCCACATGCCGACGAAAACCTACATGGTGGTCGATCCCCGGCGTGACCACAGCCTGCGTATCCCGCGGCCAGACCTGGCGAGCAAGGATGGCAGCCCGGACGCCTGTACGGCCTGTCATCAGCAGCAAACGCCGCAATGGGCGGCCAAGGCCATCGAAGGCTGGTACGGGCAGCCGCAGCGTCCGCCGCACTATGGCGAGAACTTCCACGCAGTGCGCAGCGGCGAGGGGATCGCCTTCAGCGAACTCAACGCGGTACTGGCCGACAAAGGCAAACCGGCGATTGTCCGGGCTTCGGCCGCGGAGCAGATGGCCGATCTCGGTGCCCGCTCGGTCATCAGCCTGGGCTGGGCGCTGCAGGACAGCAGTGCGCTGGTACGTGCCTATGCCGTTTCGGGCTTTGCCAGCGTTCCCCCGGCGCAACGCCTGCAGCCGTTGTTGCCGCTACTCAAGGACCCGACCCTGGCGGTGCGCGATGAAGCCGTCCGGGCGTTGGCCGATGTACCGGTAGAGCAGTTGCCGGCCGAGTCGCGCGAGTCGTTCAAGACCCTGCTGGCTGACTACGAGCAACGCTTGCGCGGCAACGCCGACCTGCCCGGTGGCCGCCTCAATCTGGCGGTGCTGTTGAGCCGCCAGGGGCGCGATGGCGAAGCGCTGGACGAGTATCGCCAGGCCTTGAAACTGGACCCGTATTTCGTTCCCGCCCGGGTCAACCTGGTAACCCTGCTCAGTGCCGCGCAGCAGCTGGATCAAGCCGAGCAGGTGCTGCGCGAAGGGCTCGCGCTGGGAAAAATGCCGGCGGCTGACCATGGCAACCTGGCGTACATGCTCGCCTTGCTGCTGGTCGAACAGGGCAAGGCCGAGCAAGCGCTGGAGTGGATGCAAGCCGCAGCCGTTGCGCTGCCGGGGAACACCCGGATTCGCTACAACCAGGGCTTGCTGCTGTCGCGCCTGAACCGTCGCGATGACGCCATCAACGCGCTGCGCAGCGGTCTTGAGCAGTCACCGAACGATCCTGACCTGCTGTATTCGCTGATCTATCTGCATGCCCTGGCGGGTGAGCGCAGCGAGGCTTTCGAGTATGTGCAGCGCATGCGCAAGGTCGCCCCCGATGATCCACGCTTGCAGGGGATCGAACCTTACTGGCAGCAGCAGTAATCGAGTACCGGCCCCAGTTGCGCCGATGCGCGTGGGGCCGGCTCGATCAGGCCTGCGCCGTCAGAAGCGCCACACCGCACCACCGCCAATCACGTGCAGGGCAGTATTCTTGTAGGTACCTGACACCGTCGTGCCTGAACGCGCCTTGGTCTGTTGTTCATCCAGATCACCGACCCAGATCAGGGTATAGGCCAGGTGCAGGTCGAGACCTTCGTCGACCTGGTAGTTCACCCCGGTAGCGAAGCGCCAGGTATCTCCGGCCGGGTTGTCCACGGTACGGTCGCGGTCGTCGACCATGGAGCTGTCAAAACCCACACCCATGCTCCAGCGCACTTTCGGCGACGCCTGGTATTGTGCGCCCAGCGACGCATGCCAGGTGTCCTTGTACTTGCGGTCGGCAGTGATGCTGGTGCCGGCGTTATCGGTATCGACTTCCACACCGATCTCGCCGAACTTGCTCCATTGTTGCCAACCGAGGCTGGTGAGCAGCTTCCATTGTGCGTCCAGGTCATAAGAGGCACTTGCCAGCACCGTCTGCGGCACTTGCATGTCAAGCTTCAGGTCATCGATGTTCAAGCGGTTCAACGCCACGTTGAGCAACGGATTGCTGACATCATCGATGCGCGGGCGATCCTTGAAGTGCAGGTCGATCTTGCTGGTGTAGGCAAGGCCGAGCATGACCTTGGGATTGAGCCGGTAAAGCACGCCGACGTTGACCCCAGTACCGACATCGGTGTCCTTGTATTCCAGCTGACCGTCAGGCCGGTCTGCCAGTCCCAGCAAGTTGTTGTTGATTGCAGCTTCGGTGCGGTAATAGGCGTACATCAACCGCGGGCCGATGCCCACCGACAGGTCGTCGGTCAGCTTGTAGGCATAGGTCGGCTGCATCGACACGCCGATGATGGCGGCTTCCTGGGTGAAATAGCGACCGGCCCAGTCATCGTCATAGTCCAGGGCCAGCCCGAAGTTGCCATACATGCCAAAACCGATACTCGAACGCTCATCCAGCTGGTGGCTGATGAAGAAACTGGTGCCTGGCAGATATTCCAGCGCGTTGCCGCCTTCGTTGCCGTCGAACTGGTTGCCGCTATCGCGTGAAAAACGGATATGGCCGAGCATCAACAGGCCGTTGGCATTGACTTGAGTGCCCGGCAGCTGAGTCAGTCCCGCCGGGTTGTTCATCAACACGCTGGGGTCGGTGGCCAGCACTGCCGCGCCGGCGTTAGCCAGACCGGAGCCTTCCTGGCCTGCTTCATACATGGTGATGCCACCGGCCCAGCTGGTTCCGTGTACAAGCCACAGGGCCGAACACAGAGTGGAAATTTTCAGGGCACGCAGTCGCTGGCTGGCTGTAATGGTCATGACAGACTCTTTATGGTCAGTGAACGCCTGAAGGGTTGACGTAATCCAGCCTAGCCGCTCAGCCATTGCCTGCAACGTTGGTCGGACGCTGGCGCATACATAACTCACTGCTAGGATTTACCCATACCAGCCAGATCAGGGAACGACACAGTGAGCATACGTGAGCAGATAGCCACGCTGGAGGCGAGTGTTGCGCAGCAGGTGCTGGGGCAGGCCGAAACCATTCGGCATGTGCTGTTGGGGCTGTTGGCCAATGGTCATGTACTGCTCGAAAGCTTGCCGGGGCTGGCCAAGACCCGCACGGTCAAAGCCTTGGCAACCCACCTGGACGCAAAGATGCAGCGGATCCAGTTCACCCCTGATCTGCTGCCCTCCGATATCACCGGCGGGGAGATTCTTCAGCAGACTGCCGAAGGCAACCAGATCAAGTTCCAGCCGGGGCCGTTGTTCGGCAACGTGATTCTTGCCGACGAGATCAACCGCGCACCGGCCAAGGTCCAGGCGGCCCTGCTCGAAGCCATGGAGGAGCGGCAGATCACGGTGGCCGGGCAGAGCTATCCGATGTCAGCATTGTTCATGGTGCTGGCGACCCAGAACCCCATCGAGCAGGAAGGCACTTACCCGTTGCCGGAAGCGCAGATGGACCGCTTTCTGATGAAGCTGCACCTGGATTACCCCAAGGTCGAAGATGAAACTCTGGTGCTGCGCCTGGTGCGTGGCGAAGACCAGCAGGCGAATAATGCCAGCCAGGCGCCGGCGCGTTTGCCTCAAGAGATCGTCTTCGCAGCGCGTAGCGAAGTGGCCGGCATCCATGTCGCCGAGGCCATTGACCGGTACCTGATCGACTTGATCAACGCCACCCGCAAACCGGGTGACTACGATGAGGACCTGGCCCGCTGGATCAAGATTGGCGCCAGCCCGCGCGGGGGGATCAGCCTGGACCGGGTGTCGCGGGCCCATGCCTGGCTGTCGGGCAATGATTTCGTCTCACCGGATGATGTGCGTGCCGTTGTGCACCCGGTGCTTCGCCATCGACTGCAGCTTACCTACGATGCTGTCGCCGATGGAGTCAGCGCCGATCAAGTGCTTGACCGGCTGCTCGATCGCGTCGCGATCCCGGCCTGATCTCATGCCTGACTTGCAGCCGGATGGCTTCGTCTATGCCTCGCTCAGCCAACTGATGGCACTGGAGCACCGCGTCCGCGGCCTGAGCTTTCTTGCGCGCCAGCCGTTGTCGAGCATTCTTTCCGGCAACCATGCTTCACGCCTGCGTGGCCGTGGCTTGAGCTTCGATGAACTGCGCCGCTACATTCCCGGTGACGATCTGCGCCACCTCGACTGGCGCGCCTCGTTGCGTTACGGCAAGCCCTTCGTGCGCACCTTCACTGAAGAGCGTGACCGGCCAACCCTGATTCTGGTCGATCAGCGCATGAGCATGTTCTTCGGCTCACAACGCAGTTTCAAATCGGTCGCCGCCGCTGAACTGGCAGCCCTGTCGGCGTGGATTGCCTTTCATGCCGGTGACCGCGTTGGTGGCCTGGTGTTTGACGATCAAGGAATACAGCACATTCGCCCGCTACGCAGCCGGGCACGGGTTGAAGCGCTGTGCGCCGCGGTGATACGCAGCAATCAGAAACTATCGGCCACCGGGCCCGATAGCGAGAGCGAGCACCAGCTCGATACCGTGCTGCGCAGCTGCATTGCGACTGCAGGTCACGACAGCCTGGTGTGCATCATCAGCGACTTTTCCGGGGTTTCGGCGCAGACCCTGCAACTGCTGCAGCAACTCGGTGCCCACAACGATGTGATCGCCATGCAGGTGTACGACCCACTCGCCCTGGAGCTCCCGCAGCAGGGGCGCTTGACCGTGACCCAGGGTCAATTGCAGGTGGAGCTGGAAGTCGGTCAGCGCCAGGTCAACCGGCCATTGGCGGCGTTTCTTTCCGGGCGCCTGCAGGATGTCGCGCAGATGCTGCGCCGCAGCCAGGTGCCGGTGATGATGCTCAGCACCGGCGAAGATCCGCTGCTGCAAGTGCGTCGTGAGCTGGGGCGCCTGACGGACCGGGCGCGATGAGCAGGCCATCGCCACCGTCCATCGACCAGCTCCAGGAGCTGCCGTTGCCGACACCTGCATTCAGCTATTTGCCGCAGACCTGGGGTTGGCTGGCGGTGTTGCTGGTCGTCGTGGCCCTTGCCTCCTGGTGGGCCATCTGGCGCTGGCGGCGCTGGCAGCGCGATCGTTACCGCCGAGAAGCGCTGGAGCAGCTTGATCGGCTGGAGCAGGGGTTGAGCGATCCGCCTCAGCGCTTGCAGGCGTTGCGCGAACTACCGGTACTGCTCAAACGGGTAGCACTGTCACTCAGTGATTCGGCCACAGCGGCAGCGCTCAGTGGTGCGCAGTGGCAACGTTTCTTGCAGGACCACGGTCGAGCGCCGCTGCCGGATGATTTCGCCGCCCGGATGTTTACCCTGGCCTATGCGCCGGACGCCGCAGTGCAGGGCATGACGGACACCGAGATCAAGGCGCTTTTTGCCGCCAGCAGGCACTGGATCGAGGCTCACCATGTGGCAGTTTGACTATCCCTGGGTGGTATTGCTGTTACCGTTGCCCTGGCTGGCTTATCGCTACCTGGGCGCTTATCGGGAAGCACACAGTGCGCTGCGCGTGCCATTCTTTGCCGCCATGAGTCGCGCCATCGGCCAGCAACCTGGCAGCCCCGGTGCCGGCGGCGGGCGTTGGCAGTTGCTGCTCAATCTGCTGGTCTGGGCGCTGGTCATAGCCGCCTGCGCGCGGCCGGTCTGGGTAGAGCAAGCCATAGAACATGAGCAGCCGATCCGCGACATGATGCTGGCCATCGACATCTCACAGTCCATGCAAACGCAAGATTACACCGACGCCAACGGCGCTCAGAGCGATCGTCTGACCGCGGTGAAGGGGGTTGTGCGTGATTTCATCGCACAGCGCAAGGATGACCGCATTGGCCTGATCGTGTTCGGCACGGGCGCCTATCCTCAGGCGCCCTTTACCCTGGATCACGCCAGTCTTGAGGTGCTGCTGGATGAAGTCGGCATCGGTATGGCCGGCCCGAATACGGCATTGGGTGATGCCATTGGCCTGAGCATCAAATTGTTCGAAAAGGCCAAGGAGCAGGAAAAAGTCCTGATCCTGCTCACGGACGGCAATGATACCGCTAGTGCCATCACCCCGGCCCATGCCGCGCAACTGGCCAGACAGCAGGGCGTCGTGGTGCATACCATCGGTATCGGCGACCCGCAGGCCAGCGGCGAGGCCAAGGTTGACCTGGCGGCGCTGCAGGGCATCGCCAAGGCCACCGGCGGGCGCTTCTTCCGCGCTGATGATCGCCAGGCCCTGCAAGCGGTCTATGCGACCCTGGACCAGATCACGCCACACAAGGTGAAAACCTTGAGCCACCAGCCCAAGCGGGACCTGTTCTGGTTACCCTTGGGCGCGGCGCTGCTGTTGTTAGTGTTGAGTCATACCCTGGCAGCGCTGTTCAGTCGTTTTTCACCTCAGCGCCAACCCTCCGTGCAGTCAGGACACTGATATGGATATCGACTTCAGTGCCTTCCACTTCCTGCGCCCTCTGTGGCTGCTGCTGATCGTGCCCGCACTCCTGCTGCCATGGGCCTGGCTGCGCCGCCATGATCTCCGGCGTCAGCTCAAGGGCCTGATTGCACCGCACCTGGTTGAACCGCTGCTGATCACCCCGGACGATCAGCAACGCCTGCGCCCGGTGCACCTGCTGGCCTTGCTGCTGGGGCTGGGTGCGGTGGCTGCTGCCGGGCCGACCTGGACTCAGGATACCCCCGACTTCGTCGACAACCGCGCACCGTTGATACTGGCCATCGACCTGTCGCCGTCGATGGATGCTGATGACGTGCCGCCGTCGCGCCTGTCTGCGGCCAAGCACAAACTGCATGACCTGATCCAGCGCCGTGCCGGCGCGCGCACGGCGTTGATTGCCTATGCCGGCGGCGCGCACCTGGTATTGCCGGCCACCGAAGACCCGGAGCTGCTCGACACCTTCCTGCAGGCACTGTCGACTGACCTGATCGGGCAAGCTGGCAAGGATGTTGTCGGTGTGATCGAGCTGGCGCGCAAACTGCTCGATGCCGAGAAAATGCCCGGAACCCTGCTGCTGGTCACCGATGGCGCTGCGCCGGAACAGTTCGAGGAAATTCCCAAGCGCTTGTCCGGCAGTGATCTGCAAGTTCTGGTGCTGGCCGTTGGCAGCCAGGACGGCGGTGTGTTGCTCGATGCCAAAGGGCGCCCGCGGATTGCCGATGATGGCCGGCCCTTGCAAGCGACATTCGATAGCCAGGCACTCAAGCAATTGGCGCAGGCGGCGGACGCGCCTCTGGGTAGCCTGACGCTCAATGACGATGATCTGGACTGGATCACGCTGCACGCTCAGCAGCACTTTCAGGCGGTTCAAGGCAATGAGCAGCAAGTGCACTGGAAGGACGCCGGCTATTGGCTGTGCTGGCCATTGGCGCTGATCGCGCTGTTCTGTGTGCGTCGCGGTTGGCGGGTGAACTGGCTGGGGTTGCTGCTGATAGTCATGCTCAGTGCGCCTTCGGAGCCGGCACGAGCAGGTGCATTGGCCGATGCCTTTTTCACCCCGGACCAGCAAGGCCGCTGGGCCTTTGAACATGGCCATTTTCCACAGGCCGCAGAGCACTTCCACGATCCATACTGGAAAGGTGTCGCAGCCTACAACGCTGCGGACTACCCGGCGGCACTGGCCAGCTTCGCCCGCCTTGACAGTGCCTCGGCGCACTTTTACCTGGGCAATATCTACGTGCGCCTGTTCAAGTTCCCCCAGGCCATCAGCGCCTACCAGCAAGCGCTGCAAAAGCAGGCGGATTTCCCCCAGGCCAAAGCCAACCTGGCCTTGGCCCAAGCCTTGCTGAAGGATTACGAGGACCAGCAAGAGGCCGGTACACCGGATGAAAAAGCCGACAAGGTGGTGGAGGACCAGACCCCCAGCCAGGGCGGGCAGCAAAAACAGGTGAGCACACCACAAGCAGCTTCTGACCAGCTGTGGTTGAACAACCTGACGACTTCGCCTGCGCAGTTTCTCAAACGCAAGTTCATGCTCCAGAACGCCGCCCGCCAGCCTGCCGGAGGTACGCAATGAAACGCCTGCTGTGGGTTCTACTGGCGTGTGCACCAGTGTTTGCCAGCGCAGCGCCAGAAGTGCGGATACAGAGCCGCCTGATACCGGAAACCGGCGTGGTAGTGGGCGGCACGCTGAGCATGGAGGTCGACCTGCTGGTGGACACCTGGTACACCGCAGCGCCAATCCTGCCCGCGCTGGAACTGCCGGGCGCGGTGGTGACGCCACCCGGTGGCGAAGCACAACACCTGAACGAAAAGCAGGACGGCAAGACCTTCTTCGGCTTGCGCTACACCTACCAGATCACCCCGCAAGTGGCGCAACCATTCACCATCCCGGCGCTGACCTTCCAGGTTCAGCCAGGGCAGGGCAGTGGCGCCGTTACACTCAACAGCCAGCCATTGACCTTTGTCGCCAAAGCCCTGGCGGGTGCAAGCGATCAACATCGCCTGGTCGCCAACTCGCTCACCCTCACGCAAACGCTGCAGCGCTCGCATGACCCTTTACGGGTTGGCGACAGCATTACCCGGCATCTGACAATTCAGGCGCAGGGCGCTCAGGCCATGCTGATTCCGCCACCATCCTTTGCTCAGGTACAGGGTTTGAAACGGTATCTGCAGACGCCCAACGTCAGCGCATTGAGTGATGGCCGCGGAGGGGTTTCCGGTGGTGTGCGTGAAGACAGCGTGACCTATGTGATCGAGCAGGAAGGGCCGCTCAGCCTGCCGGCCATTGTTTTCGATTGGTGGGATGCCAGCAGCGGTGAAGCTCGTAGCACGGTGGTCGATGCCGTGAGCTTCGAAGCAGGCAAAGGCAATTACAGCGCGCCGTTCTCCATCAATGACGACCTGCGCGCGCTCGGGCGGCAGGCCCATGTTCGCCTTTCCGGGCATTGGCTGTTGCTGTCGGCGGCGTTGCTGGCCGGTGCTTGCCTGATCTACTTCGGGCGCCCATGGGCCAAGGCCAGCCTGGCCCGACTGCGGCGCTGGCAGAGCAAACGCCGCGACACCTGGCTGGCTTCTGCGGACTACGCCTGGCAGTTACTGCGTAAACAGTTAAGTGCCCGCCCACTGCGATTGGACGGGCTCTATCTGTGGGTACGGCGTAGCACTGGTAAACGGACGCTGTCGGCATTTTCTGGGGAAGTGTCCGACGCAACTGCAAATCGCTCACTGGATTTGTTGAGATTTTGCTATGCCCCTACCGCTGAGGGTGTTGATGTGCCAGCGGAACTGCTTCAAACACTGCAGTCATCAAAGCGGCAGTTGACGAAACATAAGGTCGAGCGTTGGCGCAGTGGATTGAAGCCGTTGAATCCCTGACGAGTGTTAGGCAGGGGCTACAAGTATAGTATCAGCCGAACTCCGCGCAACTGACAAAAATGCCAGTTGTATCGTTTAGGTGTTTGGGGTTTTCTGAGAGGGGCGATGATTTTATTTAAGTCGATACCCTCAACCATACAAAGGAAAATTCTCATGAATCAGGATGTCAAGGCACGTCTGAACGGCTTTAGTTTGGAGGTACGGGACCGCTTCAAGACCGGGGCAGTTCCGAGTCAGGACGATTTCAAACTTCTGATTGACTATATACATACGCTACATCAGTTACTAGGGCTGGAAACTGCTGATGGCGCACCGGGGTCGGGGCCTGGGGCCGGGCTGAAAGTAGTTGGTGGAAAGGTTGCTGTTGACACGGCGGTGACTAATCCAACGGCGGGCCAAGGCATTAGTGTCGAAGGTAGAAAAGTGAGTGTGGATGCGGGGGCCGGGCTCACATTTTCCGGGAATAAGTTGGTGGTTAACACCGCGGAGGTCTATCCAACAGCGGGCAAAGGTACTACTGCCAATGGTAGAGCAGTGAGTGTGGATGCGGGGGCCGGTCTCACATTTTCCGGGAATAAGTTGGTGGTTAACACCGCGGAGGTCTATCCAACAGCGGGCAAAGGTACTACTGCCAATGGTAGAGCAGTGAGTGTGGATGCGGGGGCCGGTCTCACATTTTCCGGAAATAAGTTGGTGGTTGACACGGCAGTGACCAACCCAACAGCGGGTAGCGGAATTCATGTCGCGGGCAAGACCGTGAGTTTGAGAGATGACTCGTGGATTAAGCTCCTGGGCAATCTCCATGGCGCAAACTATTATTGCTCAAATGATCATTTGCGGTGCTTTTTTTCTCAGCAAAGTGAAAATGTCGTCGCAAGGTTCTATTATTATGGTTCCGGTAAAATAAACAATGCGCTGAGTCACTTTCAGCTCAATGGCGTAAATGCAGCCCAGCTGAGCATTGAGACATCTACTATGGTGTTCCCGGGTAGTTTGTTTGAAGGGGTGATATTTAAATCTAGATGTTATCGCTATAAGGGTGATCAAAATATGCCTTTTGTAGAAAGTGTGCCCCTGCGAAAAATATAGCTTCCATAAAGCTGATTCTCGCAGATGGCGCCGAGTGATACCAACTGCGGGAACCGTTTCAGCATCAACGACACCCGGCTTTAGGCTTTGAACGGAAAAGGTGTCGCATACCACCGAATAGAACAAGTCAGCGAGATCATCGCGACAGTAGCCTGAGCGAGAAGCGGAGTGGCCAGACCTTTTTAGGCCCTGTGCTACTCCTGCGAAATTCACGTCACTAAGAAGTCAGTGCGTCGAGTGATCGTTGCGGCAGCACTTCTTGGGCGTCCACTGCTACGGCGTGAAGCTATCGACATTTTCTGATGAATTATCCGACGCAGCTGTAAATCGTTCACTAGACTTGCTGAGAATTCGCTATTCCCCAGTCGCCAATGATGCTCATGTGCCAGCCAGGTAACTGTTCAAGGATGTGCTATGCCTCAAGTCCACCCGATGCGTTGGCTGATCAGTCTGCTCTTGCTGCTACCGCTGCTGGTACAGGCTGCCGACCCGCTGCCGTCCTGGTACAACGGCGCCTCGCGCCAGGCGATCGAGCAGTTTGTCGCTGCCGTGACCACAGAGGGCAGCAAGGACTACGTCGCGCCGGCCGAGCGCATCGCCGTGTTCGACAATGACGGCACCTTGTGGAGCGAGCAGCCGATGTACTTCGAGGTGTTGTTTGCCCTGGATGAAGTCAAGCGCCTGGCCCCGCAGCACCCTGAGTGGAAAACCCAGCAACCGTTCAAGGCAGTGCTCGACGGCGACCAGAAAGCCCTGGCCGCCAGCGGTACGGACGGAATGATGAAAATCATTGTGGCCACCCATGCGGGAGTCAGCACCGAAGACTTCATTGCCCAGACCCGGCGCTGGCTCGCCACCGCAGTGCATCCAAAAACCCGCAAGCCCTACACCGAGATGGTCTACCAGCCAATGCTGGAGTTGCTGCAGTACCTGCGGGCCAATGGCTTCAAAACATACATAGTTTCGGGTGGCGAAGTTGCTTTCATGCGCGCTTTCGCCGAAGAGGTCTATGGCATTCCCCCGGAACAGGTCATCGGCACCACCCTGGACACCCGCTTTGAAGACCGCAACGGCAACCTGTCGATCCAGCGCCTGCCCAAGTTGGCACATAACGATGACGGGCCGGGCAAACCTGTGAGTATCGATTCGATCATCGGGCGCCGTCCGATCCTGGCCTTCGGCAACTCCGATGGCGACCTGCAAATGCTGCAATGGACCAAAGCCGGACCCGGCAAGCGTTTCGCCGGGCTGGTGCACCACACCGACGCGAAGCGCGAATGGGCCTATGACCGCGACAGCAAAGTCGGGCGTCTGGACAAGGCGCTGACATCCGCCACCAGCAATGGCTGGACCGTGGTCGATATGGCCCGCGAGTGGCAGCGCGTTTATCCCTTCGACAGTATTGATAGCCAGTGAACAAAAACCGCAGGCGCACAGGGACCAGTGGATACTCGGTATCTCTCGTGCACGTAGTCGTGGCCAACGCCAGTAACGTGAGACGGAGAACAGGCCATATGAAGCTCAGTAGAAGGTGGATAACGACAATGACCCTTGCCGCCGGCGTGGCGATGGGGATGAACGCCGTGCACGCCGCAGACAAACCCAACATTCTGGTGATCTTCGGCGATGACATCGGCCAGACCAACATCAGTGCCTATGGCAAGGGCGTGGTGGGCTATCAGACGCCCAACATCGACCGGATTGCCAAAGAAGGCATGATGTTCACCGATTATTATGCGGAGAACAGCTGCACCGCTGGCCGCTCGACCTTTATTACCGGGCAATCGGCATTGCGTACTGGCCTGTCCAAGGTCGGCATGCCCGGCGTGCCGGTCGGCTTGCAGGCACGTGACGTGACCATTGCCCAGGCCCTCAAGGCCCAGGGTTATGCCACTGGCCAGTTCGGCAAGAACCACCTTGGCGACCGTGATGAATATCTGCCGACCAACCACGGTTTTGACGAGTTCTTCGGCAACCTCTACCACTTGAACGCCGAAGAAGAACCGGAACGGCCCTACTGGCCCAAGGATGATGCAGAGTTTGTCAAAGCGGCTTCGCCGCGTGGCGTGATCAAGTCCAGTGCCGACGGCAAGATCGAAGACACCGGCGCGCTGACCAAAAAACGCATGGAAACCATCGACGACGAAACCACCCAGGCGGCGATCAACTTCATCGACAAGCAGGTCAAGGCCGACAAACCGTTCTTCGTGTGGATGAACACCACGCGCATGCACGCCTTCACCCACATTCGCGAGTCGATGCAGGGGCAAAGCGGCATGGTCGGTAACGACTACGCCGATGGCATGCTGGAACACGATGGTGATGTCGGCAAGTTGCTCAAGACCCTCGATGACCTGAAGGTTACCGACAACACCATTGTCGTCTACACCACGGACAACGGACCGAACCAGTGGTCCTGGCCGGATGCCGCCACCACGCCGTTCCGTAACGAGAAGAACTCCAACTGGGAAGGCGCTTACCGGGTGCCGGCAATCGTCCGTTGGCCTGGCAAGGTCAAGCCTGACACCATTTCTACCCAGATGTTCTCGGGTCTGGACTGGTTCCCGACCTTGCTCGCTGCGGCGGGTGACACCGATATCAAGGACCGCTTGCTCAAAGGTACTGATGTCGGAGGCAAGAGCTTCAAAGTGCACCTGGACGGTTACAACCAGCTCGATTACCTGACTGGCAAGGCCAACAAGAGTGCGCGTGACGAGTTTTACTACTTCAATGACGACGGCGAGCTGGTCTCCATGCGCTTTGGCGACTGGAAACTGGTGTTCTGTGAGCAGCGTGCACCGGGCGGTTTCAAAGTATGGAGCGAGCCCTTTACCTGCTTGCGGGTGCCGAAAATGTTCAATCTGCGTATGGACCCGTATGAACGCGCAGATGTCGTCTCCGACCAGTACTTCGATTGGCTGGCCAAGAACGACTACCTGATCTTCCAGGGGACCCGCAAGGCGGCAGTATTCCTGCAGACCTTCGTCGACTATCCGCCGAGCCAGCGCCCGGCCAGCTTCAGCATTGACCAGGTCCGTGAGGAAGTGGACAAGAAGATTGCAGAGAAGATGAAGCAGTAAGGCTAACGCTGCTCCCTCAGGTGGGAGCAGCTTCTTGAGGTGGGAGCGGGCTTGCCCCGCGATTGCGGGCTATCAGCCACATCGTATCGCGGGGCAAGCCCGCTCCCACAATGTACCGATAAGGTCAATCGATGCCCTCAGCTGTCAGTTCCCCTCAAGTGCGCTCATCTGTTCCTGATCAGGCCGGTCAACGCTTACCCCTGCATATGCGGGTGCCGGCACTGCTGCTGTGCGTGTCCGGTGCAGCGGCGCTGGTGTATCAGGTGTTGTGGGTCAAACAACTGTCGCTGGTCGTCGGGGTGGAGGTGTATGCCATCACAGCTGGCATCAGCGCTTTTTTCGCCGGGCTGGCATTGGGTGGCCTGGTGTTCGGTCGCTGGGCCGATCGCCTGCGCCGTCCGGTCAGGCTGTATGCCGGCCTGGAGCTGGCCGTGGCGGTATTGGGTGTCTTGAGCACCCTGGCACTGGCCAATTCAGCCGGTTTGTTCGCCCGCCTGGAAAGCCACGTCGGTCTGCTGGCCTGGCTGGTCCCTTTCATCCTCGTGGGCGTGCCAGCGTTCCTGATGGGCGGCACGCTTCCGGTTCTGGTGCGGGCATTGACCCCCACCCAAGGCCAGTTGGCCGAAGCCGGCGGGCGACTTTATGCGGCCAACACCGCAGGTGCCATTGGCGGCACGCTGCTGGCCGCTTTTGTGTTGCTGCCTCAATTCGGTGTCACTGGCAGCGCGCTGGTGGCCGCGTCACTGAACCTGCTGGCTGCAGCGGGTGCCTGGCTGGCACGTCGGCGCGATGAACAGCTCCCTTGCGAAACGCAGATCAGCATGGCACCGCGCTCACCGGCGGCGCGTCTGGCGATTGCCTTGTACTGCGTGGCCGGTGGGGTAGCACTGGGTTACGAGGTGGTGTGGACCCAGTCGATCGTACAGTTCATGAGCACTCGCACATTTGCCTTCTCCGTGGTGCTGGCCACTTATCTGGCGGGGCTGGTGCTGGGCAGCGCGCTTTACGCCCGCCGTGCTGACCGGATTCGAGACCCCTGGGGCCTGTTCGGCCTGTTGATCGCGCTGGCCGGTTTGCTGGCACTGGTGCAGATCGCCGGACTGGGCCGTTGGCTGATCATGGCCCAGACCGAGGTCGAAGCGCTGGTGCTGCACCTCACCGGCAATGAGCTGGCCGGAATGTGTGCGCGCTTCGCCACTGCGGCGCTGTGTGTGGTGTTTCTGCCCACTACCGTCCTCGGCGCCGCTTTCCCGTTGGCCTTGCGCTTAAGCGTGGACAGCACGCAGGTCGGCCGGGATGTCGGCGCGGTAGTCGCCTTGAACACCGTGGGCGGTATCATTGGCGTCATGCTCACCGGTTTCGTGCTGGTTCCCGGCATTGGCCTGGTGCGTACCTTGGTGGTGCTGGCCCTGGTTGCTGCCGCAGTCGGTTGCTGGGTGGTCTGGCGCGGCAAAGCACTGCACAGAGGGATGCGCGCAGCAATCCTCGGCGTGACGCTGGCGACGGTGGTGGTGGGGGTGTTGACGCCGCCGCAACGCCTGGCGGAGCTGCTGCCCGGTGCACGCAACGGGCGCATCACCTTTTATGAAGAGGGCCGGGGCGGCACCGTTGCCGTGGTAGCCCAGCAGCGTCAGGAGCGCAGCTTCAACCGCCTGTACATCCAGGGTGTATCCAACACGGGCGATGCCATGCCGTCGTTGCGCTACATGCGCTTGCAGGCACTGCTGCCGCTGTTGATTCATCGCCAGGAACCGCGCTCGGCCATGGTGATCGGCTTCGGCACCGGGATTACCGCCGGGGCGATGTTGCGCTATCAGGGCCTGCAGCGCCCGGTGGTGGCCGAGCTGCTGCCTGAGGTGCTGGCGGCCGCGCCGTTGTTCAAGGGTAATTACAATGCCGTCAATGACCCGCGCCTGGACATCCGTCTGCGCGATGGCCGTCGTGAGTTGCTGCGCAGTGCCGAGCGCTACGACCTGATCACCCTCGAACCGCCACCGCCTTCCGCCGCCGGGGTGGTGAATCTCTACTCGCAGGACTTTTATGAGCTGGCGGCGTCGCGGCTGGAGGAGGGTGGCATTGTTGCCCAATGGCTGCCTTTGCCGACCCAGAACCTTGACGACAGCCGTTCGCTGGTGCGCAGCTTTCTGAACGTGTTTCCCCATGCCTCGCTGTGGACCACGGAGTTCCATGAAATGCTCCTGATCGGCTCGCCTGCGCCGCTGGAGCTCGACGCGGCGCGGATCAGCCAGCGCTTTTCGCAACCTGAAGTGGCTGCTGCGCTGGCTGAAGTCGGGGTCGACTCGGTGAGCGCCTTGCTGGCTACCTGGATCACCGACCGCCAGGGTCTTGAGCGTTTTGCCGGGGATGCCGAGGCGGTGACTGACGATCATCCACGGATCGAGTACGCACCCTGGGTACGCTCCAGGGAAATCACCCGGGTATTGCCGGAGTTGCTGGCGCTGCGCAGCGCGCCGCCGTTGGTCAATGCCGACACGGGGTTACAGGCCTCCGTTGAGGACGAATGGCAGGTGTTGCGGGGCTTTTATGGGTTGACCCTGCTGGCCTATAACGGTAACCGCCAGGCCTGGGCGCGGGAGGTTCGACAATTGATGCAGACGGACGGGCGCAATCCCTATTTCCGCTGGTTCATCGGGGGTGGGCAGTAACCACCACCGGTGGGAGCAGGCTTGCCCCGCGATGAGGCCCTCGGGTTTGAGTACATATCCATTGGCGGAGGTGGCGCTGAATCACCTTTCCGCCCTTACGGCGGCTTACTTTTTTTCAGTCGAAAAAAAAAGTAAGCAAAAAATTCTCGCCCCACCGGGGGCCCTACGCTGCGCTCCGGGTCCCTTCGCTCCGGTGCCGCTACGGGGCATTGCGAGCTACGAGTTGCATGCAACTCTACGCTTCGCAACTTCGGCTACGCCGAAGGCGCTGCGCGCTAGCCCCTCCACGACACCTCCACTCAGCCCTACTGGTTAACGGGGCAGGTGGATCAAGATCAAAAGCACAATTCGCTTCGCTCTTGCTCGATCGAGTTGCGCCGGCCAGCTTAGCTGGCTAACGCGTTGAGGGGCCTCGCACTCGCACTCGCACTCGCACTCGCACTTGAAATTGTTCTTGATCTTGATCTTCTTGCGCGTGAGTTCAGGCGCTGCGGACTGCGACTTCAGGAGGCTGAGTGGAGGTGCCTGTAGGGGCCAGTGCGTAGCACCTTCGGCGTAGCCGAAGAGCGCGAGCCGTAGACTTGGCGTAGCAAGTCGTAGGCCGCGTGGCCCCGGAAGGTGCCGGAGGGAAGGGACCCGGAGCGTAGCGTAGGGCCGGATGCAGGAGCGAGCGGTTTTGCCTACTTTTTCCAAGAAAAAAGTAGGCCGCCGTAAGGGCGGAAGGGGCCGTCAGCGGCGCCACAGCGAACGGACAAGCTCGCAGCTCCAGCACCCCAGCCCAGGGTTTAGCCGCATTCATACTCTTGAAGTATAGTGGAATATTCAATTGATATTGGACGTAATCTCGGTGATGTGCAAAGCTGGTCAAAGCTAATAAAAACAACAGTCCACCCCGTCACCCGACGACCGGACGCTTTGCCTTTGGAAGCTTGCAATGACACATGCCGTGATCGAACGCATAGAAACCCTCATTGTCGACCTACCGACCATACGCCCGCACAAACTGGCCATGCACACCATGCAATCGCAAACCCTGGTCATCATCAGGGTGCGTTGTAGCGATGGGGTAGAGGGCATCGGTGAGTCCACCACCATCGGTGGTCTGGCCTATGGCTACGAAAGCCCGGAAAGCATCAAGCAGAACATCGACACCCACCTTGCCCCGGCGTTGATCGGCCTGGACGCCGGCAATATCAACGCGGCGATGCTCAAGCTGGACAAGATCGCCAAGGGCAATACCTTCGCTAAATCCGGTCTCGAGACGGCGCTGCTCGATGCCCATGGCAAACGCCTCGGACTGCCGGTCAGCGAGCTGCTCGGCGGTCGGGTACGTGACAGCCTGGAAGTGGCCTGGACCCTGGCCTCCGGCGATACCGCCCGGGATATCGCCGAGGCAGAACAGATGCTGGAGCTGCGCCGCCATCGCATTTTCAAACTGAAGATCGGCGCCAATCCGGTCGACACCGACCTCGCCCATGTGATCGCGATCAAGAAGGCCCTGGGCAATCGGGCCAGCGTGCGCGTGGACGTCAATCAGTACTGGAATGTTTCACAAGCGGTGCGCGCCTGTCGGGTACTGGGCGACAACGGTATCGATCTGATCGAGCAACCGATTTCGCGAAACAACCGGGCAGGGCAGGTGCACCTGAACCAGATCAGCACGGCACCGCTGATGGCCGATGAGTCCATTGAATGCGTCGATGATGCCCTGAACCTGGTAATCGATGGCGCCGCCAGCGTGTTCGCCCTGAAGATCGCCAAAAACGGCGGACCACGTGCGGTATTGCGCACTGCACAGATTGCCGAAGCCGCAGGCATCGCGCTGTACGGCGGCACCATGCTGGAAGGCAGCGTTGGCACCCTGGCCTCGGCGCACGCCTTTATCACGCTCAATGAGTTGACCTGGGGTACCGAACTGTTCGGGCCTTTGCTGTTGACCGAAGAAATTGTCACCGAGCCGCCGGTCTATCGCGATTTCCACCTGCATGTACCCCGTACCCCAGGCCTGGGGCTCACTCTGGACGAGGCGCGGCTGGCGCACTTCGTTCGCCGTTGATAGAGGTAATCCCTATGCTTTTCCATGTGAAGATGACGGTAAAACTCCCTCCCGACATGGCGCCGGACACCGCAGCCAAGCTCAAGGCGGATGAAAAGGAACTGGCGCAGCGCCTGCAGCAGCAAGGCACCTGGCGGCACCTGTGGCGCATTGCTGGCCACTATGCCAACTACAGCGTGTTCGATGTACCCAGTGTTGAAGCACTGCATGACACGCTGATGCAGTTGCCGCTGTTTCCCTACATGGATATCGAGATAGACGGGTTGTGTCGTCACCCGTCTTCGATTCATGCCGACGATCGTTGATCCATTCAATAACAATAAAATCGGGTAACAACCATGACCGTGAAAATCTCCCACACTGCTGACGTCCAGAATTTTTTCAATGAAGTGGCCGGGGTCGATAATGACCAGGGCAACCGTCGTTTCAAGCAGATCATCCTGCGCATTATCCAGGACACCGCGCGGCTGATTGAGGATCTTGAAATCAGTGACGACGAATTCTGGAAAGCCGTGGACTACCTCAATCGCATGGGCACCAACCAGGAAGCCGGTTTGCTGGTGGCAGGCCTGGGTATCGAGCATTTTCTGGATCTGCTGCAAGACGCCAAAGATGCTCAGGCCGGTCTGACCGGCGGCACGCCGCGGACCATTGAAGGGCCGTTGTACGTGGCCGGCGCGCCGCTGTCCGAGGGCGAAGCGCGGATGGACGACGGCACCGATCCAGGCACGGTGATGTTTCTTCACGGGCGTGTCGTCGATGCGCAAGGCGCGCCGGTTGCCGGTGCCACGGTTGACGTTTGGCATGCCAGTACCCAGGGTACCTATTCGTACTTCGACTCAAGCCAGTCGCCATACAACCTGCGCCGCCGCATCCTCACCGATGCGCAGGGTTGCTATCGTGCACGCAGCATTGTGCCCTGCGGTTACGGCTGCCCACCAAGCGGGACCACGCAAGAAGTCCTCAATCAGCTCGGCCGTCACGGGCAGCGCCCGGCGCATATTCACTTCTTCATCTCCGCGCCCGGTTATCGTCACCTGACCACGCAAATCAACTTCGAGGGTGATCAGTACCTCTGGGACGATTTCGCCTACGCCACGCGCGACGGTTTGGTCGGGCGCCTGGATTTCATTGATGACGCGCAAGCTTCGAAGGCTCGCGGTCTGGAAGGCAAGCCGTTTGCCGATCTGCAGTTCAGTTTTCAGTTGCAGGATGCACAGGACGCCAGTGCTACCGAACGCAGCCAGCGCCCGCGTGCATTGCAAGAGCGCTGATATAGCCCGGACTGAATCCCCCTCATAGCGCGACAAACCCAAAGCAGGCGGTGCACTAAGCACCGCCTGCTTTGTGCTGTCAGCGCTCTAGCAAAGTGGCGAAAACGCGGCGGGCAGGTAAACCACCGAATGCATGTCCTGCAGTTGCGGGGCCGAGTTTTCCGGTGGCCAGACGCCGTCCTTGACCGCGCGCGTGCGTACATCCAGACGCTGCTCCAGGCTTGCGTACGGCCAGATATGCAGGTAACGAGGCACCCGGCCGCTGGTCGCATAGAAAGCGCCGTACACCGCTGAGTAGGCTTGCGCGGTGCGTGGCCCGACGGCGCTTTTCCAGCCCTGCAGGGTCGGGCTGAGGCCACCCGGCACCAGGTTGTACTCGCGCAGCTCATAGAAAGGGCCGTGCTTGCCTGGCGGCAGCGCTTGCAGAAACGGAAACAGGCAGTAGTCATCAATGTGCTGATGCAGCAAGTACTCTGCCACGCCAAAACCGTCCGCTGCCAGTAACAGCCGCGCGCGTTCAGCGTCTTTGACGTCGTTCGAGGCGAAGCTGCGCAAAATCGCAATGGTGTTCTGCGGGCCTATCTCAGAGACCCAGCAGCCGACCAGTTCCACGCCTTCCAGCGCTTGTGCCAGGGCTGCCTGTAACCGCGGCAGGGCGAGGGGAGGCGTGCGAACACGCAGGGTCAGGCGGATCAACTCGAACAGCTGGTGGGGCATGGGGGCTTCCTCAAGGACAGTGGCTGGCAGTACGCGTATCAACGGCAATCCAGACTCCGGGGTATGCCGTTGATCAGCGGATCCAATAAGAATCGCAAAAAAATACACCTGGCTGTCTCTGTTCAGAAGCCAGAAACCAGCCAAGAAATCAGATAAATATCCTTATAAAACAATCTTTTAATATTGTTATCTGATGCTTGTTCGACCTTTTTTTGCCTGAATTTGCATCGGGATAATACGTGAATAATCCATTGACTATTCACGTAAACAAATGCACATTTACCCCACGGCACCAAAACAAAAAAGGTAATCGATCATGCCGACCCATCCAGCTTGTCCAGTCTTGCCTGGCTGCTTTTTGCGAGCGCCAGCGCCAGCAGCACCGTCCGCGGTCACGCTGCTATCCCGAGGGGTTTCTCTCTCGTTTGCCCATTGCTCATTGCCCTTAAACCGTGACTGAAGACGGAGTTTCTCTATGAATCCGCTTAGCGTGCCGGACGTATTGCCTGCGTCTGCGCTTTCCAGTGGTCCTGCCTTCGAAGCGCTGCTTGACGGTGTTCGGGATCGTGCTCGACTTGGTGAGTTTGATCGGCAGCGTCATATCTCGCGGGATGTCATCGACGCCTTCAAGGCCCACGGTGTGTATCGCGCACTGGTCCCGCGGCGCTTCGGCGGCAATGAATGCTCGCCAGCCGAGTTTTGCGAAATGATCGAGCGCATTTCCCATGCCGACGGTTCTGCCGGCTGGGTAGCCAGTTTCGGCATGAGCCCGGTGTACCTGGCGGCACTGCCGCTGGAAACCATCGCGCAGGTTTATGCCAACGGCCCGGATGTGGTTTTTGCCGGCGGGATTTTCCCTCCACAGCCTGCCCAGGTTGTGCCGGGCGGGTTCCAGGTCAAGGGGCGCTGGAAGTATTCCAGCGGTTCCATGGGCGCAGACATCGTCGGCGTCGGCATTGCCCCGAAGAACGGTGACTCGTTCGACCTGCCGCGGATCGCCGTGATGCCGCAATCGCAAGTGCGCATTGACCAGACCTGGGACACCGTAGGGCTGCTGGGTACCGGCAGTCATGACCTGGTGATCGATGACGTGGTGGTACCCGAGCAATGGACGTTCGTACGCGGTGGTGCGGCCAACCTCGATGAGCCGTTCTTCCGCTACCCGTCGCTGTCTTTTGCCACCCAGGTGCTGTCGGTGGTGGGTCTGGGCGTAGCACGCGCCGCCCTCGACGAACTGGCGGCAATGGCCAGCGGCAGGATCTCGGTAACCGGCGCACCGGCATTGGCTGACCGCCCGCTGGCGCAGGTCGACATTGCCAAGGCTGAAGCGGCGCTACGCTCGGCACGGGCGTTCTTTTACGAGTCGATCGAGCAGGCGTGGAGTCATGTGCTGGCCGGCAATCCGGTGCCGGCTGAAGCGACCAATCTGCTGCGGCTGTCTTCGACCCACGCTACCCGTGTCGCGGCCGACGTAGCGCGTACCGCGCAAATGCTCTCCGGCATGACCGGCGTTTACAACGAGAGCCCGCTGGCGCGCTGCGTCAATGACGCGCAAGTGGTGACCCAGCACGCCTTCATGGGCGATGTCACTTATCAGAATGCCGGGGCGATCTTCTTCGGCAAACAACCGCTTCCCGGCTACATCTAATTAGCGAGCACTTATCATGAGCGATAAAAAAGCATTGCGCGTGCTGTTTTGCATGGGCATCAACCAGAACTTCTTTGATGCGCCGCGTGAAGAGCAACTTCAAGTATGGGCAGCATTCAGCGAGATGTGGAACGGCATCCACGATCTGCCAGGCGTGGAAGTGATCGGCAACATGGATGACGACAAAAGCATGGTCGGTCCTTCCGATGGTTTTCCCTGGACCACTTACCTGCTGGCCGATGTCGCCGACATCGAAACGGTGCATGCGGCGTGCAATCTGTTCCGCACTACGCCGGTGGGGGAGACGCCCTACAAGTTGTGGCGCTACGCCAAAGTCGAAGCACGGGTCGGTCGCGAACTGATTATCCAGCGTGCTTGATTGACGGCACCGTCGCCGCGAATAACGCAATAAACCACTTACAAAAACAAAGTCCCACTGTTGCGTCTTGCGATCGCAGCAGGTGGTGAAGTGTTGCCGGCTTACAGGCCGGCAAGGAGATACCGTGAGCAATCTGATTCCCGCCGTTAACCTGGCAGTCGATCCTGCCGAGTTGGTGCAGGCCGACCGTGTCCACACCTCGCTGTATACCGATCCTGCGCTGTTTGATGCCGAACTGCAGAAGATTTTCTATAGCACCTGGGTATGGGTCGCACACGAAAGCGAGGTGCCTGAAGCAGGCAACTACAAGACCACCTTTGTCGGCAAACAGCCGGTGATCGTGGTGCGCGATCGTAAAAAGAACATCAACGTACTGCTCAACCGTTGCCGTCACCGCGGTGCCACCGTGTGCGAGCACAAAAAGGGCAAGACCAACAGCTTCGTCTGCCCGTACCACGGCTGGGGTTACGCCCTGGACGGCTCGTTGCGCGGTATCCCGCACCCGGAAAGTTACGCCGACTGCATCGACAAGGCGGAACTGCCGCTGGTGAGCCTGCGTGTGGAAAGTTACGCCGGGATGATTTTTGCCACCTTCAAAGACGACATCGAGCCGCTTGAGGACTTCCTCGGTGCGGCGAAAAAGTGGATCGACCTGTTCATGAAACAGGGCGCTGGCTACGGCATCAAGGTCCCGGGCGAGCATCGTTTCCGCTTCCCGGGCAACTGGAAGATCCAGTTGGAAAACACCACCGATGCCTACCACTTCCCGCTGGTGCACAAGAGCTTCCTGTCCTCGGTCGACGAACAGACCCTGGAGCTGTTCGATTTCGTCCAGGGCCCGGGGTATGTCGAAGACCTGGGTAACGGCCACAGCGTCATGGTGATGATCCCCGACCTGGTCGACCTCGAAGCCGATCTCGACAAGCCGATCCCCGAGCGCTTCGAGGCGCTGGCGGCCGAACTGCGCGACGAAGGCATCGAAGAGCAGCAAGTGCGCCGCATCGTTCGTGCCGTGGGTGGTTCGGGCTTCAACCTCAACCTGTTCCCCAACATTGCCTGCTCGATGGCGTTCTTCCGCGTGCTGCAGCCGATTTCGGTCAACGAAACCGAGATCCACCATTCGGTCATCACCATGGATGGCGGCCCGGCCGTGGCCAACCGCTACCGCCTGCGCCTGCATGAACACTTCCAGGGGCCGATGGGCTTCGGCACGCCGGACGATTCCGAAGCCTGGGAACGCGTACAGAAAGGCGCCAACGCCGGTGAAGACCTGTGGATCATGCTCAACCGCGGATTGGCAGGCGAGAAGGCCAGTGAAGATGGTCTGGTGTCCGACGTCAGTGCCGAAACCGGCATGCGTGCGGCCTACCAGCAGTGGAAAAAGATGATGTCGGCTTGAGTGTGGAGAACCTTATGAACCTGCAATTGCTGCAAGAAGTCACCGCTTTCATCTGGCAGGAAGGCGACATGCTCGACCACGGCGAATATGACGCCTGGCTTAACCTGTGGACTGACAAGGGGACCTACATCATCCCGATCAATCCCAAGGAAACCGACTTCGAAAACACCCTGAACTATGCCTACGACGACCACCACATGCGCAAGCTGCGGGTGCAACGGCTGATCGGCGGCGAGTCGATCTCTACCAGCCCGCAACCGCGCACGGTGCGTTCGCTCTCGCGTTTTCGCGTGCTGGTCGATGACGGCATGAACCTGACCGTGCGCTGTGCGCAGAACGTGCGCGAGTTTCGCAAGGAAAGCCTCAAGCATTACAGCGCCGACCTGACCTACCAGCTGGTGCGCGCCGAAGGCGGCTTCAAGATCCAGCGCAAGGTGATCAGCCTGATCAACAGCGACGATACCCTCGCCGGTATCGGTTACATCCTCTAAAGGAGCCTATCGATGAGCCAAGTCGCATTGGTTACCGGCGCCGGGCAAGGCCTGGGTCAGACGTTCAGCGCCCGATTGCTGCAAGCCGGGTACCGGGTGGTGGTCACTGACCGTAGCCTGGACGCTGCACAGGCATCGGCGCGCCTGCTCGATCCTGCAGGCGAACGCACTCTGGCAGTACAGCTGGATGTGGGGAGCAAGGCGGACTTCGAGCAGGCGCTGAACCAGGTGCTGACGCACTTCGGCGTGCTGCACGTAGTGGTCAACAACGCCGCCGTGACCAAGACCACGCCGCTGATGCAGATCAGCCCCGAGGAGTTCGATGCAGTGGTGGGCCTGAACCTGCGCAGCATTTTTCTCGGCTGCCAGGTGCTCGGTGCCTACCTGGCCGACGCCGGCTACGGGCGGATCATCAACATGGCGTCGCTCGCCGGGCAGAACGGCGGTACCGCGACGGGTGCTCACTACGCGGCGAGCAAGGGCGCGATCCTGACCCTGACCAAGATCTTCGCCAAGGAGTTCGCCAACCGTGGCGTGACGGTCAACGCCATTGCGCCAGGGCCGATCGACTCGCCTGCGGTGCATGCCGCGGTACCTGCCGAGAAGCTGGCCGGCTTGCGCGCCAACATACCGGTGCAGCGCCTTGGCGATGCGGATTTCCTTGGTGACCTGATCGTTCAGCTGGCGCGCCCCGAAGCCTACTTCACCACCGGGGCAACCTGGGACGTGAACGGCGGCCTGTTCATGCGCTGAGCCGACACCGGGCCACTGCGGTGGCCTTCCTGACTACATGGAGCAATCGCCATGAATGAACAACTTTTGAATGTAGTGGTGCGCAAGCGCCAGCTGCAAGGGGACGGCGTGGTCGTCCTCGACCTGACCCGCACCGATGGCTCGTTGTTGCCAGCCTTTGCGGCCGGTGCGCATATCGACATCCATGTCGGCCCTGGCCTGGTTCGCCAGTACTCGTTGTGCAGCGACCCCGCCGACCTCAGCAGCTATCGCCTGGGCGTGCTCAAAGACCCGGCCTCGCGTGGCGGTTCTGTGAGCGTGCACGACACCCTGGTCGAAGGGCGCGAAGTGCAGATCAGCACGCCGCGCAATCTGTTCCCGCTGGTCGACGATGCGCAGCGCAGCATTCTGCTGGGGGGCGGTATCGGCATCACGCCAATGATTGCCATGGCCTATGCCCTGCATCAGCGTGGCCAGCGCTTCGAGCTGCATTACTGCGGGCGTGCGCGCAACCGCAGCGCATTTCTCCAGGAGTTGCAAAACGCACCGTTCGCCGAGCATGTCGTCACCCATTTCGATGACGAAGCGCCCGAGCAGAAACTCGACCTGGCCAAGGTGCTGGGGCAAGGGGAGGCCGGTGTGCATATGTATACCTGCGGCCCGACCGGCTTTATGGAGTGGGTCATCAACGGCGCCCGTGAACAGGGTTATGCCGAAGACCACATCCACAAGGAGTACTTCCAGGTCGAGGTCGATGCCAGCGGCGCCAGCTTCGAAGTAGTCGCGGCACGCAGTGGCAAGACGGTCGAGGTAGCAGAAGGGCAGTCGATTCTGGATGCCTTGGCCAGTGTCGGGATCAAGATCGAGATCTCCTGCGAGCAAGGCGTGTGCGGTACCTGCTTGTGCGACGTGCTTGAAGGTGAGCCGGATCACCGTGATGTGTACCTGACCGACGAAGAAAAAGCTGGCAATGACCAGATCCTGGTGTGCTGCTCGCGCGCCAAGTCAAAAACGCTCGTGCTGGACATTTGAGGAGAACGAACATGGTTGACCTGACCAGCTTTCGCAATGCCATGGCGCTGCTTGGCGGCGCCGTATCGGTGATCACCACCGACGGTCACGCCGGGCGCTTTGGTTTCACCGCTTCGGCGGTGTGCAGCGTCACCGATTCGCCGCCCACCTTGCTGGTGTGCATGAACCGCGCCTCACAGTCCAACGCACAGTTCCAAGCCAATGCGGTGGTGTGTGTGAACGTACTGGCCGGCACTCACCAGGAACAGTCCGGTGCCTTTGCCAACAAGGCGTTGAGCATGGAGGAGCGTTTTGCCACGACCTCCTGGACCACCCTGGAAAGTGGCGCACCGGTCATGCTCGAAGCGCTGGTGAACTTCGACTGCCGGATCGTCCAGGTTCATGAGGTGGGCTCGCACAGCATTTTCTATTGTGAGGTGCAGGCCATAAGGCATGGCGGTTCGGATGAAGGCCTGGTGTATTTCAACCGTGCCTACCACCGTCTTGGCCAGTCGTCCAAGGCGTGCTGATCGATCCAGGGTTGTGCTCTTTTGCCCAGTTGCTCACTGGGCATTTTTTACCGCCGGGACCGGGTGTCAAAAACTCTCGAGATTATGGAAAACCGTTTCGAGTGTGCGGTTCAGGCGCTCCACCTGGCTTTCCGTGAGGCCGGCAAAGCTGCGCTTGAACAGCTCGCTGGTGACGCCTTGCATACGTTCGATGGTCGCCAGCCCCAGCGGCGTGATGAACACCTGGGTGACGCGGCCGTCTTCAGTGCTTTGCGCGGTATCGATCAGGCCGTCTTCCTTCATGCGGTAGACGATTTTGGTGATGGTCGACAGCTTGGCAATGGCGTGGGTGGAGATCTCGGAAATGCTCGACTGTCCGTTCTGGTTGAGGATCCACAGGACGCGCCAGCGGGCGACATCAAGATCAACCTTTTTAAGCAGCCGCTCCATGTTCTGGGTGTACTGACCGTGTACGCGCGCGAGCCAGTAAAAAGGAAAATCTTCTTTGCGGAAATCTTCGCTTGAGGGGTCGTAGCGGCTGTGACGCTTCTTCGTTGGGCTCATAAATGACTGGCTGAAGTAAGTGATGCCCAATCATAGACTTTTCCCGTAATAAGGGCACCCCGAAGTTGGCTGCGGCCAAAGCGCGCAGGTCGCTAAGGCTTGCGATTGCACGCGGTTCGGGTTCTGAGTTGATACATAATAACGTGAATATTCAGTTGACTATTCACGTATATAAACGCAATTTTAAGCAGTGTTGGCGCACCTTGCGCCCGCTACCAAGCGAGGTTTTTTGCGATGGCAATCGTGGTTGAGTCGTTGAACATGGGTGGCACTGGCCTGTGCGTGATGGTTAAGGACACCATCGACATTGCCGGATTGCCGACGCGAGCATCGAGCCGCGCACTTGAACAGGCCGAACCTGCCCGCCAGCATGCCGATGTGGTGCAACGCCTGCTCGACAACGGCTGCCGCATCACCGGGAAAACCAGCCTGCATGAGCTGGCATTTGGTACCACAGGGATCAATCACTACACCGGCACCCCGGTCAATCCACGCTTCCCGGCACTGATCCCGGGCGGATCCTCCAGCGGTTCCGCCGCTGCGGTGGCGGCGGGGCTGGCAGATTTCAGCCTGGGTACCGACACGGGTGGCTCGGTGCGGGTTCCGGCTTGCTGCTGCGGGATTTTCGGCTTCAAGCCAACCTTCGGACGGGTCAGCCGCAAGGGCGTCATGCCTGCCTTTACGACCCTGGATTGCGTCGGTCCATTTGCGACCTCGCTGCCGATGTTGATCAGTGCAATGGCGATCATCGATCCGGAGTTCAGCCCGGTCAGCCCGCCCTCCAGGGTGAAAATCGGCGTGCTCGGGGTGCCGGCCAGTGCGGCGGTGAACGCTGTAGTGCAGACGGCGTTGAAGGCCAGCGGACAGGTGCTTGAGCCTGTCGAGTGCGAAGACTTCGAGGCCGCCTATAGCGCCGGTATGGTCATCATCAACCGCGAAACCCATGCCGCCTGCGGTCATTTGCTCGCCAGCGGCAAGGTCGGTGCCGACATCGCTGGCCGTCTGCAGGCGGCCGGGACAATGACTGACGACGCCGTGGCGCAAGCCGAGCGCGTACGTGAGCGCTTCAGCGCACAAGTCGATACGGCGCTGCAGCACTGCGACATCCTGGCGCTGCCGACCATGCCGGATTTTCCCCTGCGGGTCGAAGACGCCGCCGATACCCGGGCAGTACTGGGTATGACGTCGCTGGTGCGGCCGTTCAATCTTTCCGGGCATCCGGCAGTGACATTGCCGTTGTCGAGCGCGCAAGGATTGCCGGTCGGCTTGCAGCTGGTCGGGGCAAAAGGTGCGGACGCAGCGCTGCTGGCGGCAGCCACCCTGTTACTGCAGCGTATCCACGAACAACCGCACGGCAACTCCCCTGAGGTGCAGCCATGAGCGATGCCCAGGCGCTGGAAAAACGTTTGCACTACTTCGAGTCACAGCAGGCCGTGCGGGCCTGCATGAACCGCTACATGGTCCTGTGCGATGCCCTGGATGCCAACACCCCGCTGGACGAACTGGCGGGCCTGTTCACCCGTGAGGCGGTGTGGGAGGGCAAGGGCGCCAAGTACGCGAAAAGCTTTGGTGGCTACCGCGGCCGCGAAGCGATCCGCGCCATGTTCGCAACCTACATGAAGCCACCGGCGCACTTTGCGCTGAATGTGCACTTTCTTACCAGCGAGTTGATCGAGGTTGCCGGTGACCAGGCAACCGGTAGCTGGGTCATGCTGCAAACCAGTACGTTCAGCAGCCACTCCTCACACCTCAATGCGGCGCGCCTGAAGGTGCGCTTCGCGCAGGAAGAGGGCCAATGGCGGATGTCGCACTTCCAGACCGAAAACCTTTTCGGCCGCCCGGTCAGCGCCTGGAACAGCGAGGCACCTTTGCCGGTGCCTGACGCAAGCACCCAACAATAACAAGGTAAATTCCGATGAGCGAAGTAGCACTTCTCGATAGCGTCATCACGTTCCTGGCCAAACCGCTGGGCAGCTTCATCGACGGCAGGCCGGCGCTGGACGAACAGGCTGGTGTGAGCGAGATCATCAACCCGGCCAACGAACAGGCCATTGCCCGCGTTCAGGATGCCACTGCCGTGCAGGTCGATGCGGCGGTAGCGGCAGCTTCCCGGGCGTTCAAGGGCAGCTGGGCCCAGACCTCGCCTTACCTGCGCGGCGTGCTTCTCAACAAGCTGGCGGATGCCATCGAGCAGCATGGCGAGGAGCTGGCGCAACTTGAAGCCTTGAACTCGGGCAAGGCGATCAATGTCGCCCGCGGCCTGGAAGTGGCGCAGTCGGTGGTGTTTCTGCGTTACTTCGCCGGCTGGACCACCAAGATCAATGGCGAGAGCATCACCCCGTCATTGCCCTCGATGGCCGGTGAGCAGTACACCGCCTTTACCCGTCGCGAGCCTGTAGGGGTGGTCGCCGGTATCGTGCCGTGGAACTTCCCGCTGCTGATTGCCGTGTGGAAACTGGGCTCGGCGCTGGCGACAGGTTGCACCATTGTGCTCAAGCCCAGCGAGTTTTCCCCGCTCAGCCTGTTGCGTCTGGTGGAGCTGGCGACAGCGGTGGGGATCCCGGATGGCGCGATCAACGTCGTGACCGGTGCCGGTAAGGTTGGCCAGTGGCTGACCGAGCATGCCGAGGTGCGCAAGGTTTCGTTTACCGGCTCTGTCCCCACCGGCATTGCCGTAGGGGCTGCGGCGATGAAGTCCAAACTGACCCGGGTCACCCTCGAGCTCGGTGGCAAGAACCCCGCCGCGTTGCTGGCCGACGTCAACATCGATGACGTGGTACCCGGGCTGGTGATGACGGCATTCACCCACCAGGGACAGATCTGCGCATCGCCCGAGCGTATATACGTCCACCGTTCGCGTATTGACGAGTTGGAACAGAAGCTCGGCGCGGCATTGGCAGGGCTGAAAATCGGCTCGCCGCTGGACGAGAGTGTCCAGTTCGGGCCGCTGGCCAACAAGGCGCATTACCAGAAAATTACCCGTTACTTCGAACGCATGGGTGATGGTCAGGTGGTGGTGACCGGCGGGCGCACCGTGGGCGACAAGGGCTATTTTGTCGAGCCGACCTTGTTGCGCGCATCCAGCCCCGACGACCTGTTCCTCACCGAGGAAACCTTCGGCCCTATCGTCTGCCTGCTGGCGTTCGATAGCGACGAGGAACTGATCGAGCTGCTCAACGACACGCCGTACGGCCTGGGCGCAAGCCTCTGGACCAATGACCTGTCCAGGGCCTTGCGCATGATTCCACGCATCGAGTCCGGCACGGTGTGGGTCAACATGCACACCTTCCTCGACCCGGCAGTGCCCTTTGGTGGCAGCAAATCATCCGGCATCGGCCGTGAGTTTGGCAGCGCCTTTATCGAGGCGTTTACCGAGTTGAAGTCGGTGATGATCCGTTACTGAATCGAAGCGGGCAGGGGCGTAACAGCCATCTGTCGAATGCGCTTGAAAACCGCCACCGGCGGGCCAGATGCGGCCAATTTGGGATAGCCGCCACCCCCGCCGAAGCCTAGCATCGTGCTTAGCCTGAAGGTCAAAAACAATAATTCGCCGCGTCGCATTGCGTGCAAGCGTGCCGCGGCTTTCAAACCCGCAAAGACTGCCTCATACAACAAGGTATAAAAACATGAGCGAATCCCTGCGCGACGGCTCCTCGACGGAGCTGCGGCGTGGCAGCCTAGGTGTTGCCATGATCATCTTCTTTGTATTGTCAGCGGCAAGTCCGCTCAGTGTGCTGGCCGGTGGTTTTCCCATTGGCATCATGCTCGGCAATGGCGCGGGAACGCCTGCATTACTGATTACAACCCTGGTGGTGCTGCTGTGCTTTGCGGCGGGCTATACCAGGATGGCCCGGCATATCAGCCATGCCGGCGGTTTCTATGCCTTGATTTCCCGCGGCCTGGGTGGCTTGGCCGGCGGTGCCGCTGGGATGCTGGCGATGGTCGCGTACAACGTGCTGCAAGCCGGTATGTATGGCTTGTTTGGTGCCATTGTCGCCGGCAGCCTGGCCGAGGTGTTCGGCATCCAGGTGCCGTGGTGGCTGTGTTCTGCGGTGGCGCTGGGGCTGATCGCCTGCCTTGGCTACCGCAACATCGACCTCTCTGCCCGCGTGCTGTCGATTACCGTGATCGCCGAGTACGTCGCGGTCATGGGGCTCGATGTGGCGATACTGAGCAGTGGCGGGGCACACGGCATCAACGCTGATGCGTTCACGCCGGCGCATGTCAGCAGCGGCAACCCGTCGATCGGTCTGCTGTTCTGCTTTGCCGCCTTTATCGGTTTCGAGGCGACAACGCTCTATAGCGAAGAAGCCAAGGATGCCAAACGCACCATTCCGCGGGCCACGTATCTGTCGGTACTGCTGATCGGCGGCTTCTACACCCTGTCGCTGTGGGCCATGGTGGTGGGCGCCGGTGCCGATGACATCGTCTCCACACTGCAATCGCTGCAAGATCCGACCACCTTCCTGTACGCGCTGTCCGATCAGTACGTCGGTTCAGGGCTGACCAACACCATCCGCTTCCTGTTCGTGGCCAGTATGTTCGCCGGGTTGCTGGCGTTCCATAACGCCGCCGCGCGCTACTTCTTTGCCATTGGCCGTGATGGACTGCTGCCGGAGAAACTGGGCACCACCCACCAGAAGCATCAAAGCCCGCATCTGGGTTCGGGGCTGCAGTCGCTGATCGCGGCGGGCATTCTCGCGGTGTTTGCCCTGGCAGGCGCCGATCCGGTACTGCAGTTGTTCTCGTGGTTCTCGAACGTCGCCACCCTGTGCCTGATTCTGCTGATGGTATTGACCTCGCTGGCGGTCATCGGCTTTTTCAAGGCCAATCCGCAGCATGCAGACAGCCGCCTCAAGTGCTTTGTACTGCCGGCGCTCTCAGGGGTAGCACTGCTGGCGGTGTTGATCACTGCAATCGTTCACTTCGATGTGCTGACCGGCGCCAGTACCAGCTTGTCTCTGGCGTTGTGCATGGTTGTTCCGGTCGCGGCGCTGGCGGGAATCCTGCTTGCCGCGCGCTTGCGCAGCGTTGCCCCGCTCAGGTTCAGCGGCCTCGGTAATCACGCCGCCTGAGTGTCGCCAGGCATCGGCCCGTCCCAGGGCCGGTGCGCCCCTTGTTCGTCCTTGCGCAACGCATACTGCAGTTAAGGAATTTTCACCATGTCTTCGCGTCTCGCTCTATGCGGCATCGCCGCAAGTATCGCTGTGTCCGCGGTTTGTCAAAATGCCCAGGCAATCGCGCTGATCGACACCCCGGATACCCATGTCAGCTTCGAAGGATTGGCCGCCTACGGTCTGTTCAACAGCCGTAAAAACTACGATGGAACCGAGGGCGGTTCGCATTGGCAAGAGGCCTTTATCAAGTACGGCGTCAAGGCCGACACTCTGCTTGGCGATGCGGGCAGCGCCTACAGCGGCTTTGCCATGGTGTCCTCGGGTACCTGGGGTGACGGCGATGCTGGCGGTTTCACCGATGGTAGCGAACGCACAACCAAGATCGAGGATGCCTATCTGGGCTGGCGCTCGGGCGATGTGTTCCAGACCCTGGGTAAAGACGGTGTCGATCTCTCGTTTGGCCGGCAGATCTTCAAGGCCGGCCGCGGCTTTCTGATCAATGACGACGGCCCCAACCTGGGCAAGGGCCTGGCGGACGGTAGCCTGAACCGTGGCGGTGCGTACTATCTCGGCGCGCGCCACGCCTTTGACCGCACGGCGGTGGTGCGTCTGGGCGGCGATCAGGGTTTGCATGGCAGTGCGGCCTGGTTGAAGTCTGATAACCGTGCCCAGGCTGAAACTGAACTTGCGGTGGGTACGCTTGAATACACCCAGCCGGCCGGCACCCTGGGATTGACCTACATCCACGGCATGGATGTGGTGGATCAATGGGCCAGCGAGTTCCAGCAGCGCCGCGACGGTATGGATATCTACAGTATTCGCGGGGAGGGCGATGCCGGTGTAGAGAACGCCAGTTTTGCCTTCGAGTACGCGGTTGAAGACGCTCAGGGCGACAAGGAAACCGCCTGGTACGCCGAGGCGGGCTATCGATTTGCCGATGTAGTCTGGAGCCCGAGCGTCACCGCCCGCTACACCCGCTATTCACAGAACTGGGACCCGCTTTTCACCGGCTACAGCACAGGCTACGGCACCTGGTTCCAGGGCGAAGTCGCGGCCAACTATGCCGGGCCGTTCAACAGCAATACCGAGATCAAGCACCTGGCGCTCAAGGCCAATCCGCTCGAGACCCTGACCCTGGGCGTGCTGTACTTCGACTTCAAGACTCTGGGCGCGCGCAATGAGCTGAACCTGGATGCGCAAGAACTCGACCTGTATGCCGAATGGGTCGTTTCGCCAAATCTGATTATCACGCCGTTGGTGGGGCTGTATCAGCCGGATCGCGCGCTGGGTACCGGCGGCAATCAGTCCAATGGCAATGGCACCAACGTTTACAGCCAGCTGACGGTGGCGGTGCCGTTCTGATTCAAACGGATGAGTGGTTGCTGAGGGAAAGGGCCTTTGGCCTGTAGCTTGCTTACAAATTGTTACAGGTCAATAACAGGTGTTAACGATGGCGATGTTTGCCCAAATGAAAAGCTTTGACGACGTACATCTGCACGCAGGTGCGATCGTGGGTTGGCAACAAACCTACGATCAGTTGAGCACCGGTCCCGTGCAGACAGTGCTCAAGCACGTCACGGGCGAGCGTTTCCAGATTTTTCAGGAGTCTCTGAACAAGCGGGTGGTTCAGCACGGCGTGGCGCCGCCGGGCCGGCTTTGCCTGGCAATGCCGATGTGCGGTGGCGAGCTGGCGGTGTTTCAGGGCAAAAGCCTGGGCACCGAAAGTGTCACGCTTCTTCACAGTGGCCAGGAGTTTTTCGTGCAGGCCGCTGAAGGCATGGATTTGCTGGCCATTACCGTGGAGGCCACTCGTCTGGAAAACCTCGCGGCCAGGGAGTTCTCGGACAGCGAAATGCGTCGCCTGGCGCGCCTGTCACGCCTGGAATTACGCCAGCAAGTGCTGCAAACCGTGCGCAAGCGATTGGAAGACGTGGTGACCGCTGCACTGCAAAACAGCTTTTTGCCGGAACACCTGCTGGAAGACCTGACCCTGGAGTGCATGCTCGATTTGCTCGACCATCGGGTGGAGGGGGATACAGGGCGTGCGGGCAATCACATGGTCAGTGCTTACCTGGTCAAACAAAGTCAGGAGCTGGCCCTGGCCCACAATGACGAACCGATTTCAGTGCTGCAATTGTGCGAACGCTTGAATGTCAGTCGGCGCACCCTGCAGCGAAGCTTTCAAAGCGTGACCGGCTTGCGCCCGGTTGAGTACCTGCGTTCGGTAAGACTCAATGCTGCACGTCGGCGACTGCGCCAGACCTGTGCCAATCAAGTGACCGTGGCACGCATTGCCAGTGATTTCGGCTTTACCCATCTGGGCCATTTTTCCGGGTACTACAAAGCCCTGTTTGGCGAACACCCGTCGGAGACGCCTCGCCACTAAGCATGAACGGCCGTTTCGCGGGACTGCCTGATCCGTTGCGTGTAAGCGCCCCGAATGATTCGCTGTTGATAGTCATGGGGAGTGGTACTGACCAGTTTTTTGAAATCCCGCAGAAAGTGGGACTGGTCGGTGAAACCAAGCTCCATGGCCAACTCGGAAAATGAAAGATCCTGTTCACTGTTGATCGAATGCAAGGCGGCCTGACAGCGGATGATGCGGCAGAAAGCCTTGGGCGTCATGCCCGTATCCTGGGTGAACTGCCGATGAATGGTGCGGGTGGTATAGCCACTCAGTTGTTCAAGTTGCTGTACGCGAATATCACCCTTGTGTTGCAGCACGGTCTGGATGACCGCAGCGGTGAGATCAGCGGTTTTGTGCAGCGCGGCAGGTGCAAGGTAGCTGTTGAACACCTTCATTTGCTCACTTAGCAGCGGGGTTTTAATCACCTCCTCGAAAAACCGCTGCGCAAGCGGTGTCACCTCCAGCAGATTCAATTCCTGCCCGGTCAATTCTTCGGCCAAGGCATTTATAAACCCCGGAATTACACCAGGGGTAAAACGCACACCGAAATAATGGTGATTCTCAAGTAGCTCCACTGGCCTGGCTTGCAACGGCGTGCCGCAGACCCGCGCACTTGGCTGTGTACTATCACAATCCACGACGATATCCACGCAACCATCAGGTATGGCCAGCATCATGTTGGCCGACTGCGCAACATCCAGTGCATAGAAATGAGAAATAGCCGGATGGGCGGAAGCAATCACCGAATAATTCGATGAGTTCAATACGAACCAAGGCTGTTCAAAGGGAGCGGACGCAAAGGTGGATATATGCGTTTTTTTCATAAGCTGGACCTGCCACTGACATTCTTATTTTTATGCAATGGCCACACAATGAAATGTGCTTGAACGGGCCACTCATGTCCGAAATATACAATACCCACTTTGTGGGCTCCGTATACTGAACCCCTATGTTGATGGAACAACCAGGCGAAAAGGCCTGAGGGGAGGGCGTGTCCGTGCGCTTTCTCGGAATTGTATCACTTCAGTCTGAGAAAAATTATGTCCAATAATACAAAAATTGATTTTATCTATCTTTCTGAGCAAGACATGATCCGTGCCGGTGTGACCGACATGGCGGGCTGTGTCGATACAATGGAAGAGATGTTTGGCCTGTTGTACGAAGGCGACTATCGTATGGCCGGACCTAATAATGATTCGCACGGCGCGATGGTCACTTTCCCGGAAAGTTCGCCATTCCCGAAAATGCCAAAGCCGACCGCAGATCGCCGCCTGATGGCCATGCCAGCCTATCTTGGCGGTAACTTTTGCACCGCAGGTGTGAAATGGTACGGCTCGAATATCGCCAATCGCGATAAAGGCCTGCCACGTTCGATCCTTATGTTCACCCTTAATGATCCTGATACTGGCGCACCCTTGGCGCACATGTCGGCGAATTTGCTCTCTGCCTACCGCACAGGCGCTATTCCGGGGGTCGGCGCTCGCCATCTGGCACGTAAGGATTCAAGAGTTGTCGGCCTGCTGGGCCCAGGTGTCATGGGCAAAACCACCCTTGCCGCCTTTGTTGCAGTGTGCCCGCTGATCGATACGATCAAGATTAAAGGGCGTGGTCAAAAGAGCCTTGACGACTTTATCTCCTGGTTGAAAGAAACCTATCCGCAAATCGTCAATATTCATGTCGTCGATACACTTGAAGAAGTTGTACGCGACTCAGATCTGGTCACTTACTGCAGTTCCGGTGCAACCGGTGATCCACAAACCTACCCCGTAGTGAAGCGTGAATGGGTCAAGCCTGGCGCATTTATGGCGATGCCTGCCAGTTGCCGGTTGGATGACGGAATGGAACAGGCAGATGTTCGTAAAGTGCTGGACAATACCGGTCTTTATCACGCCTGGTTCGAAGAATTGCCCAAGCCCGCGCACAACTGTGTGCCTGTAATCGGCGTGCGCTTCATGGACATGCTGGCCGAAGGAAAGTTGACGGCAGAAGAGCTGGAAGACATTGGCAAGATAATTGCTGGTGATGCACCCGGTCGTAAAAACGACGAAGAAATCATCATTATGTCGGTGGGCGGAATGCCTGTTGAAGATGTTGCCTGGGGCACGGTCGTGTACCGCAATGCATTGGAAAAAGGCATCGGTGTGAAGTTGAACCTTTGGGAAACCCCAGTGCTCAGCTAAAGCGTTTTTGTTCACTTGAAGAGACACTAAGCATGACTGAAATTATTAAGCTTAAAACCGGTTCAAAGTACGAAGAAATGGGCAGCTACTCTCGTCTGGTAGCGGTCGATAACTGGATTTATGTATCCAATACTGCCGGGCGCAACCCTGAAACCAAGCTGATTTCCGAGGATGTGGTCGAACAGACTCATCAGGTGTTCAGCAATATTGAAGCAGCGCTGAAAGCCGTTGACTCAAGCCTGGCTGACGTCATTTGCTCGCGCGTGTTTATTCAGGACCCGCAGGATGTAGCGCAAGTCATGACCTTGATTGGCGAGAAGTTCCGCGGGATCAATCCGGCCAGTACCGTTACCTGTCCGCCTTTGGGCTCTACGGTTTACAAAGTCGAGGTAGAGGTCACCGCGTACCGCAATGCATCGCGCGCCAACGTCGTGGAAATCAAACTGCCGCTGTAACGGTGAGCGCGCAATGGCGCTCCCGTTTACCTGTCTTAACACATTGTAAGTCGAGTCTTTGTCATGGCCCCCACTATTGCGACTGTGCACACTTCAAGCGCGTTTCCATCGTCCACATCGGTTGTGATCATTGGCGGTGGGATTATCGGTTTGACCGCTGCACTAGCGCTGGCCGAGCGCAATATTCCGGTGGTGGTGCTGGAGAAAGGCCGACTGGCGGGAGAGCAGTCATCACGTAACCTGGGATGGGTGCGCAAAACCAGTCGCCACGCTGAAGATATCCCGCTGGCACAAGCTTCCGATCGTTTATGGGCACAAATGCCGGAGCGGGTAGGGGCCGATGTCGGCTACCGCCAGGCAGGCATCATGTTTGTCGGTCGCAACGAAGCACAAATGGCCATGCACGAAGGTTGGCTCAAGTCGGTGAACGCGCTATCGCTTGATTCACACTTGCTCAGCAAGCGTGAAATCGAAACCTTGGTGCCGGGTGGCAAAGGCGACTGGGCCGGTGGCATTTATACGCCGTCCGATGGCCGTGCCGAACCGACATTGGCCGCCAGTGCCATTGCCAATGCAGCGATGGCCAAGGGCGCAGTGATTGTCGAACACTGTGCAGTACGCACCTTGGTCACCTCTGCCGGCAAGGTCAGTGGCGTTGTCACTGAAAAAGGCGAGATCCGCTGTCACCAGGTGCTGCTGGCCGGTGGCGCCTGGTCCAGGCGTTTTCTGGGTAACCAGGGTATTGAGCTGCCGACCCTGCCGCTGGTCTGTTCTGTGTTGCGGACCAAACCGATGCAGGGCCCGACCGACATTGCCGTCGGGGCGCCAGACTTCTCGTTTCGCAAGCACAAGGACGGTGGCTACATCATCACCCAGCGCGGCAAGCTGGATGCTTTCCTGACACTCGACCACTTGCTGCTGGGCTCACGCTACTTGCCAGCGTTTCGCGCACAACGGGATTTTCTGCGCGTCTCTTTCGGCAAGCATTTTTTCAACGATCTTGCCCTGGCGCGGCGCTGGAAGGCCGCCAACGTAACGCCGTTCGAGCGGGTAAGGGTTCAGGATCCACAGGCCAACGCATCGCTCAACAACGAAGCGATGAACAACCTCAAAGCCGCCTGGCCGGTGTTTGAACAGGCGCAGATCGAACAGGCCTGGGCCGGCACCATCGATGTGACGCCCGACTCGATCCCGGTGATCGGGCCGGTCGCAAAGCTGCCAGGACTTACTCTGGCCACAGGGTTCTCCGGGCACGGTTTTGGCACTTCGCCGGCTGCCGGACAACTGGCGGCCGACCTGGTTTCGGGGGATACGCCGATCATCGATCCGGCGCCTTATCGGTTTGAACGTTTTGTTTGAGGTGGTTTTGCCGGCAATGCGTGGAAGCAGGGAGATATTGGGGTAAAGTCAGCGCAGATGGAGCAATCGCATCACGCTGGAGTCAGAGATGGCGCGACATATACCAATAACAATTGCTACCGATCCATTGCAGACATCGCGCATGGCCCGCCTGAAACTTGTCAGTGAAGGCGCCTTGCCGCAGGGCATGCTACGCGAGGAAATTGATGCCTCGTGGCGGCGCAGCCTGGGCCATGGCCTGAGCTGCCTGGCCTCTGATGAGGTCGAGCTGGGCGTACGTCAGCGCTTGCAGGAGCTGCTCGACGGTAACCGCCTGCTGATCGACGCCGCTACACCAGAAATGGAATACCTGGTTGCCCGTCAAGGCAACAGCGGGATGATCATCCTCGGCGATGCGCAGGCCAATATCCTGGCCATCGGTGGCCAGACGGCCGAGCTCAACCAGGCCGGCCTGCGTGACTTGCACCCAGGCAGTTGCTGGAGCGAGTCGAGCCGTGGCACCAACGCCATCGGCACGGCTGTGGTCGAGGGCCGACCGACCCTGATCAACTGCGGTGAGCATTACCTGGACCGACTCAGCCCGTTTTCCTGCACCTCGGTGCCGCTGCGCGATCCCCAGGGGCATGTGATCGGCGTTCTCGACCTGACCCGCGAAGGCATCATGGCCCAGCCTCAGGACAACCTCTCCACGCTGATCATGGCGGCCAGCAATATCGAGAGCCGGATGTTCGGCCTGTGCTATCCCGATCAGCTGGTGCTGTCGTTTCACAACCGTGCGCAATACCTTGGCAGTGCCTGGCACGGCCTGCTGGCGCTGAGCCTTGACGGCGAGGTGCTGGCGGCGAACGAACGCGCCTGTGAACTGCTTCAGCTGGCGCGTCCGGCGCTGCTGGGCAGGCGTTGCAGTGAGCTGATGGGCGAACGCACATCAGCGTTCCTCACCCGCCTGTGGAGCGACCGGGTGAACAGCGTGCAGACCGCCAAGGGCGAGTTTTTCTTCCGCGCGGTACACCTACCGCAGCGTGCCGCCATGAGTACGCCGCGAGCCCTTGGCAAGGCGATCCCCGCGCCTAAACCTGCGCAACTGGAAAGCCTGGCCGGCAGCGATGCACGCCTGGCCCGGGCCCTGCGCATGGCTTGCCGGGGCCTGAACAATGATCTGCCGGTGCTGTTGCTGGGCGAGACCGGCACCGGCAAGGAGGTCGTGGCGCGCGCCTTGCACCAGTCCAGCCCGCGTGCCGACAAACCCTTTGTTGCGGTCAACTGCGCCGCCATCCCGGAAGGTCTGATCGAGTCCGAGCTGTTCGGCTATCGCGAAGGCGCCTTCACCGGCTCGCGCCGTGGCGGTATGGTCGGCCGGCTGATGCAGGCTCACGGCGGCACCCTGTTTCTTGACGAAATCGGCGACATGCCGCTGGCCCTGCAGGCGCGCCTGCTCAGGGTGCTGCAGGAGCGCCGGGTCGCGCCGCTTGGCGGCGGCGACGAGCAGGACATCGACGTGGCGGTGATCTGTGCCACCCACCGCGATCTGAAACGGCTGGTACTCGACCAGCACTTTCGCGAAGACCTCTACTACCGCATCAACGGCGTAAGCGTGCAGCTGCCGGCGTTGCGCGACCGTGACGACCTGAGCGAGGTCATCGACAGCCTGCTGGGCAAGTTCGGCGCCGCGGGTGTCGGCCTGGACAAGGGCCTGCGCGAGTTGCTCGGCAACTTCGACTGGCCGGGCAACATCCGTCAGCTGGAAATGGTCTTGCGCTCGGCGCTGGCGATGCGCGAGCCCGGTGAGCAGGTGCTGAGCCTGGAGCACCTGACAGACTGCCTGCTCGATGAACTGACTGCCAGTACCCAGCAAACCGGCAGCATTCGTGAGAACGAGGTCGAGTTGATCCGCGGCGCCTTGGCGCGTCACCAGGGCAATGTCTCGGCAGCGGCCGATGCCCTGGGTATCAGCCGTGCCACGCTGTACCGAAAACTCAAGCAACTGCGCGGATGAGGGGCTGTTGATGGGCGGTATTTTTCTCAGGCTGATCAACAGCTCCGACCCGCAGCTGATGCGCCACGCACTGGCCTGGTTGTACGGCTTCGTGCGCCCGCACCGGCGAGCGATCGCCGTGTTGCTCGGGCTGTCCCTGGCGGCTTCGCTGCTGGTGCTGGTGCAACCCTGGCTGGTCAAAACCCTGATCGACCAAGGCCTGCTGGCCAAGGACTTCCAGGTGCTCTGGCAGGTGGCGCTGGTCATGATCGCCGTCGGGGTTGTCGGCATGCTGCTGGCGGGCATCAACCGTTACCTGCATACACGCTTGTCCGGACGCATTCTGTTTGCCCTGCGCGATGACCTGTATCGCCACTTGCAGCAGCTGTCACCGGCGTTCTACGGGCGTAAGCGCATCGGCGACATTCTTTCGCGACTCGATGGCGATGTTGCCGAGATCCAGCGCTTTGCAGTGGACTCGCTGTTCGCGGCGGTTTCCAGCGTGATTGGCCTGATCGGCGCGGTGACCCTGATGCTCATGCTGTCCTGGCAACTGTCTTTGTTGCTGGCGCTGCTGATTCCCATCGAAGTGCTCTGGTTGCGCTGGATGCGCCGCAAGGTTGAACGTGAGGTGCGTAGCCTGCGCGAGCGTTCTGCCGATGTATCGTCGTTTCTGGTCGAGACCCTGCCGGCAATGAAATTCATCCAGGCGGCCGGCCAGCAGCGCCGTGAATCCGAACGCCTGGAAGGCCTTGGGCAGGGCTACATGAGCCAGTTGCTGCGGGTGCAGGTCACTGAGTTCTTCACCCAGGCGGTGCCGGGTACGCTGACCTCGCTGTGTCGTGCCTGCGCCTTTCTGGTCGGCGGCTACTGGGTGATTCAGGGTACCTGGCAACTGGGCGCACTGATCGCGTTTTCCACCTACCTGGGCATGGCGGTCGGGCCGGTACAGAGTCTGCTCGGCCTGTATGTGGCGGTGCAGCGCATGGCTGTGAGTCTCGGGCGGGTGATGGAATTGCAGCAGGAGCCGGTTGGCGTGCACCAGGCGACAGCGCCGCTGCCCATGCCGCAAGGGCCTGGGGAGTTGCGCCTGGAGTCTGTGCATTTCGCTCATGAACAGCGTCTGGGCCGGGTGCTGGGTGGCGTCGATATCTGCATACCGGCAGGGGTGAAGGTGGCGATCAGCGGTGCGTCAGGTGTTGGCAAGTCGACCCTGATCGATCTGCTGCAACGCTTTTATGACCCTGAGCAGGGGCGCATCCTGCTCGATGGCGCCGACCTGCGTGACCTGGATCTGCTGGCCCTGCGCAGGTCCATCGCCGTGGTCAGCCAGGACATCGTGCTGTTTCGCGGCACCCTGGCGCAGAACCTGGCCTACAGTGTGCCCGAGGCCAGCCGCGAGGAGCTTGAACGGGTGGTGCGCCTGACTCGCCTGGAATCACTGGTCGAGGCCTTGCCGCTTGGTCTGGACGGTCAATTAGGCGAACGTGGCCAGCAGCTGTCTGGCGGGCAGAAACAGCGCATCGCCATAGCCCGCGCCTTGCTTCAGGATCCACGGGTGCTGGTGCTCGATGAAGCGACATCGGCGGTGGACGAGGCAACCGAGCGCGAAGTGATCGCCGCCATCGACCAGCTGTTCGCCGGGCGCACGCGAATTCTCATCAGCCACCGCACCAGTACCCTGGCCGACGCCGACCTGCACCTGCACCTTGATGACGGCCGCATGCAAGCGGTCTGGCAGGAGCCATTGCGCCATGGTCGATGAACTGTGCGTGGGGGTGATCGATAGCGGCTGTTCTGTGCAGCAGACCCGCTATCTGACCGGCGGGCGGCGCTTCTGGCTGGAGCAGGGAACGCTGGGCGAAGGCGAGTTGCAGGCCGATGCCCTGGGCCATGGCAGTGCGGTGCTTGAGCGGCTGCTGGCACAGGCCGACGGGCTGTCGGTAAAGGTGGCCCAGGTGTTCGACAACCGGGGGGCGACCTCGGTATTGCAAGTCAGTGCGGCGTTGCTGTGGCTGGTGGAGCAAGGCGTGAGCCTGGTCAATCTGAGCCTGGGCTTGGCGCAGGATCGGACGGTCCTGCGCCAGGCTTGCGCCGTAGCAGTGGAAGCCGGCGTGCTGCTCTGTGCGTCCAGCCCCGCGCGTGGAGGGCCGGTGTACCCGGCCAGTTATCCGGGCGTGCTGCGCATCACTGGCGATGCCCGCTGTGCAGCGGGGCAGTGGTCGTGGCTGGACACCGCGCAGGCAGACTTTGGCGCAGCGGTCGGCGAGGACGCAGGATCTGCCGGTGCGAGCCTGGCCTGTGCAGCCCTGAGCGGGCAGATTGCTGCCTATCTACACGAGCATCGGCGGGCGACACGCGAGCAGGTGCTGGCGTACCTGCGCGAAAATGCCGCCTTCTTCGGCCCAGAGCGCCGTGGAGGCGGGCATGGCTGATCCGCGTATCCTGATTCTCGGTGCCGGCCCTGCCGGTGCGGCCACCGCCATCGGCCTGCGACGCCTGGGCTATGCGGTCACGGTGGTGTCCGAATGGCGTCGTTTCGCGGCCGTTGAAGGGGTTTCGCAGCGGGTACTTGAGGGCTTGCGTCACGCAGGTCTGGGTAGTGCCCTGCACGAAGTCGTCACACCCGCGACGCGGCAGGTGCGCTGGAATGGCCAGCACCTGCAGCTCAATCAGGAGTATCTGCTCGACCGGCAAGCCTTCGACCGGGCCCTGCGCGATGATCTGCAGCGGGCCGGGGTGAGCTTGGTCGAGGGCCGGGTACGCGAGGTGCTGGGCGAGGATGGCCATCAGGTGCGTCTGGACGATGGGCAAACCCTTGAAGCCGAGTTCCTGGTGGAGGCCCGCGGCCGTCAGGCGCCGTTGGCGGCCGACCGCTTGCGTGGCCCGGAGACGGTCAGCCTGCTCAATCTGTGGCAGGGCGAGCCTGGCAATCCGGCTTCGGCCGTGGAGAGCCTGGACGATGGCTGGGCGTGGATGGCTCGCTTGGCCGATGGCCGCTGCTACTGGCAGATCACCCTGAATGCCGAAGGCCTGCCGGGCAAGGCTGCACTGGCCGAGTACTGCGCCGAACGCCGGCGCCGCTCGGAGCTGGTAGCCGAGATGTTCGATGCGCATGCCCTGGCGCCGGCAATCGTCCATGCCCGCAGCAGCACGGCCATTCTGGCGGGCGAGTGTGCAGGCGAGGATTGGCTGCGGGTGGGCGATGCGGCGATGGCGGTTGACCCGTTGTCGGGGAACGGGATTTTCCAGTCGCTGTCCTCAGCGTTGCAGGCCCCAGCGGTGATCAACACGCTGTTGCGCTGCCCGCAGCGGGCGGCTCTGGCGCGGCGTTTTCATCAGCAGCGGATCGAGCAGCTGTTCCTGCGCTTCGCGCGGATCGGGCGGGACTTTTATGCTCAGGAACAGGCGCGGGCAGCTGGCCTGTTCTGGGCGTGCAGGCGGCAGTGGCCGGATGCGCAGCCGATACATGGCGCGTCCGACTGGGAGGCGGTGCGTGTCGAACGGCGACCGGTGTTGCGCGATGGGCTGGTGGATGAGGCCGATGTGGTGGTAACGGCGGATCAGCCGCTGGGCGTGTGGCACCTGCAGGGGATCGAGCTGGCGCCGGTGGTGCGTGGGGTTCAAGACGGGCTTGAACTGGCGCAAGTGTTAAGCGATCGGTCGACGGAGCAGCAGCGGATGGTGCGGCGCTGGCTGGCCGAGCAGGGGTATGGCTGACTAGCTGGTGGGAGCGGGCTTGCCCCGCGATGCGATGTGACTGACATACCGCAATCGCGGGGCAAGCCCGCTCCCACCCGGGGGGCGCTTCAGAGTTTGATCAGCACCGATTTCAGTTCGGTGTAGTGCTCGATGGCGGCAGCCCCCATTTCCCGGCCGACACCAGACAATTTGTAGCCACCGAACGGCAGTGCCGGGTCCAGCGCGCTGTGACAGTTGACCCACACCGAACCTGACTTGATCCGCGGGATCATCCGGTGCACCGCCGCCAGGTCGTTGGACCAGATGCTCGCGCCCAGGCCATAGGGGTTGTCGTTTGCCAGACGCACCACTTCATCAATGTCGTCGAAGGGCATGGCGACCAGCACCGGGCCGAAGATTTCTTCCTGCACCAGACGATGACGCTGGTCGACGTCAACGATCACCGTCGGTTTGACGAAATAACCCGGACCAAAACCTTCGCCACCGCAAGCGATAGTGGCGCCCAGTTCGCGACCAAGATTGATGTAGCCGGTCACCCGGTCCTGCTGCCTGGCGGAAATCAGCGGGCCCATCTGCACCTGCGGATCAAGGCCGTTGCCGAGTTTCATGCCATTGGCAATCGAGGCGATGTCGGCCACTACATTGTCGAAATGCTTGCGGTGCACATAGAGGCGCGAACCTGCGCAGCACACCTGGCCCTGGTTGAAGAAAATCGCCGTTGCGGCGCCCGCGGCGGCCTCCTGCAGGTTGGCGTCGGGCATGACGATGGTCGGCGACTTGCCGCCCAGCTCCAGGGTCACGCGGGTCATGTTTTCCATGGCCGCCTTGCCGATCTGCTTGCCGACTTCGGTGGAACCGGTGAAGGTCAGTTTGTCTACGCCGGGGTGGCGGGTGAGAGCGGCACCGGCATTCAGCCCGGTGCCGGTGATTACGTTGAATACGCCATCCGGATAGCCGGCTTCCTGCACCAGTTCGGCCAGCTTCAAGGCGGTCAGCGGGGTTTCGTCGGCAGGCTTGAGCACCATGGTGCAGCCGGTGGCCAGCGCCGGCCCGAGCTTCCAGCAGGCCAGCAGCAGCGGAAAGTTCCAGGCGACGATGGCGCCGACCACGCCGATCGCTTCGCGGCGGATGAAGCCGTGGAACTGATCGTTGGGCATCAACGGCAGCGAAGGCTCTACCGTCGTGCCTTCAATCTTGGTGGCCCAGCCAGCCATGTAGCGCAGGAAGTCGATGGCCAGTTGCACGTCCATGACTTTGGCCACCGCAGCGCTCTTGCCGTTGTTCAAGCACTCAAGTTCGGCCAGCTCCTGCGCGTCACGTTCCATCAGTTCGGCCAGACGCCACAGCAGGTTCTGCCGCTCACGGGGCCGCATGCGGCTCCAGGCCGAGTCATCGAAGGCAGCACGCGCCGCCTTGACGGCGCGGTCGACATCGTCGGCGTCAGCGCAGGGTACTTCGCCCAGCACGTCGCCAGTGGCTGGGTTGCGAAAGCTCATGGTCTTGCCACTCTGCGCGTCCTGCCAGTCGGCGCCGATGCGCATCTTCAGTTTGCGGTCGAGGAAAGCCTGGGTACGGGGGAGGATGGGCAGGGTGGAAAGCATGGGAGCAACGCCTCTTGTCTTTGGATGTGCAGGGGCTTTCGCAACCGCCATGCCAAGGTCGAAGAGCGTCATCAAGTCATTGATATCTAGCGTTTTATCGTGATCTTCAGAGAGCACAAACCAGCCCGCGCTGTAGCACTTTGAGACGGCATGAGACAGCGGTGGAACAGTTGCGCGTTGGCCTAAGCTCACAGGGAGCGCTGCCGCTGTCTCAAGCTGCAACGGGCTGTCGCAAATTTAGACGTCCAGCGTCGGCCAGGGCCCTTGCCGGGTAACAGCGCTATCGCTCAACTCATTGAAATCAAAGACTTTGCCTGGATTGGCACAGTTCCTGTATTGATCATTCGCAGAAGCACCTACGGCACCCAGCGTGCAATAACGATAAGAACAACACCGTGGAGGTCTGACCTTGAGAACGACTCGACTCCGGCGACATACCAGCAGCCTGGCGCTGATCGCCGCCGCCTTGCTATGCACCCAGGTCCAGGCCAAAGAGCCCGGCGCCGACCTGCTGCAGAGCAAGTGCATGGGCTGTCACACAGCCGAAGGCAACGACAGCTACAGCCGCATCAGTCACCAGCGCAAAACCCCGGAAGGCTGGTTGATGAGCATCGGCCGCATGCAGGTCATGCATGGTCTGCAGATCAGTGATGATGACCGCCGCACCCTGGTCAAGTACCTGGCCGACAAGCAAGGCCTGGCACCCAGCGAAACCGAAGGTGTGCGTTATGCCATGGAGCGCCGCCTGAACACGGTTGAGCAGTTTGACGAGAAGCTCAGCCAGACTTGCGGCCGTTGCCACTCCGGCGCCCGGGTCGCCCTACAGCGGCGTCCGGTCAAGGAATGGGAACATCTGGTCAATTTCCACCTCGGCCAATGGCCTTCACTCGAATACCAGGCCCAGTCACGAGATCGCGACTGGTTAGAGATTGCCTTGAACGAAATGGTGCCAGAGCTGGCCAAGCGCTTTCCGCTGGACAACCCGGCCTGGACCGACTGGCAGAAAACGCGGCCCAAGCCCGAGGTGCTGGTGGGGCGCTGGTCCTTTAGTGGACATATGCTGACCAAGGGTGACGTGCGCGGCGAGATGACCCTCGGCAGCGCTCAGGGCGATGGCACCTTCAAGGTCGAAGTCAACGGCCGTTATGCCGACGGTACGCCGTTCCAGGGCAGCGGCTCGGCCATTCTCTACAACGGCTTCGAATGGCGCGGTAACGTCACGATTGGCGATACCACGATGCGTCAGGTATTTGCCGCACTCGATGGCGAGATGAAAGGGCGCATGTTCGAGGCCGAGCATGACGAACGCGGCCTGGATTTCACTGCGGTGAAGGAGGGCAAGACCCGATTGCTGGCCGTACAGCCTTCGTTCATCAAGGCGGGCAGCGAGGCTGAGCTGACACTGGTTGGCAGCGGCTTGTCTGGCAAGCCGGACCTTGGCCCGGGTATCGAAGTGACCCAAGTGCTGGAATCAAGCGCCAACCAGGTGCGGGTCAAGGTGCGGGCTGCGGCCGATGCAGCGCCTGGCCTGCGTGAGGTTAGCCAGGGCGGATTGAAAGGGCCGAACCTGGTGGTCTACGACAAAGTCGAGGAAGTGAAAGTGGTGCCGGCGTTCTCCATCGCCCGCATCGGTGAAAACGGAGGCAGTACGCCGAAGGTGCAAGGGCGCTTCGAGGCCGAAGCCTGGGGCAAAGATGCCAAGGGCCAGCCGCTGCGTATTGGCTATCTGCCGGCGCAGTGGTCGGTCGAGCCGTATAACGAAAGGGCCAAAGAGGACGAAGACGTCAAGTTCGCCGGGCAGATGCTCGAGAACGGCATCTTCATGCCCGGTGGTGCTGGCCCTAACCCCGAGCGGCGGATGATGACCAACAACGCGGGCAATCTGAAAGTGATCGCCCAGCTGGAGGACGGTGGACAGAAAGGCGAAGGCCACCTGATCGTCACCGTGCAACGCTGGAACAATCCACCGCTGCCGTGATCGGCCGTTGACCCTACGGGCACTGCGGTGCCCGGATTCCAACGTTGATCACAATGCACATCGGGAGGTCGCCATGGGCGCACTTTTGAATCTGGTCGAACGCAATCTGCATGAAGTGCAGGTGGATGCCGACCGCATGCTGTTCCATATCCCCAGCAGTTCGCTGTTTGCCACCGACGCAGTAACAGGCGGAATCATCGACACCTTGCGAGAGCAAGGCTGTTCATCTGAGGAGTTGCAGCAGCGTCTGCAATCACGCTTCAGCGGTGAGGACATCATCGACACCTTGCACGAGCTGATCGCCCTGGAAGTGGTCAGCGACGGCTCGCCGCTGACCCCGGAAATCGGCCTGAAGCGGGTCGAGCGTACGGCGATCAATACCGTGGTATTGAACGTCAATACCGGCTGCAACCTGAGCTGTACCTACTGCTACAAGGAAGACCTGGATAAGCCCTCGGCGGGCAAGAAAATGGACGTGGAAACGGCCATCGCTTCGGTGGAGATGCTGCTCAAGGAGTCCCCGGACGAAGAGCGCTTCACCGTGGTGTTTTTCGGCGGCGAACCACTGAGCAATCGCAAGCTGATCGAGTACATGGTCGACTATTGCGAGAAGCGCTTTGCCGAGGCCGGCAAGCTTGTCGAGTTCGTGATGACCACCAATGCCACGCTGCTCACCGAAGAGACCGTGGATTACCTCAACGCCCACCGTTTTGGCCTGTCGGTGAGCATCGACGGCCCCAAGACCGTGCATGACCGTAACCGCATCACCGTCGGCGGCCAGGGCACCTACGACGTGGTGCGGCGCAAGGCCCAGATGCTGCTGTCGCGCTACAACAGCCGTCCGGTGGGCGCACGGGTGACCTTGACCACCGGTGTCACCGATGTCGAAACCATCTGGGATCACCTGTTCAACGAACTGGGATTTGCCGAAGTCGGTTTCGCCCCGGTGACCTCCGGTGACATCAGTAGCTTCAACCTCACCAGCGACGAACTGGTGCAGGTGTTCGCCAACATGAAGGCCCTTGGCCGGCGTTACCTGGAAGCTGCACTGGAACACCGCAATATCGGCTTCTCCAACCTCCACCAGCTGATCACCGACATTCATGAAGGGCACAAGAAAGCCCTGCCATGCGGCGCCGGCTTGAAGATGCTGGCGGTCGATCACAAGGGCGAGCTGAACCTGTGCCATCGCTTCACCGGCTCCAGCCTGCCGACCTTTGGCAACGTGCACAGCGGAGTGAAGCAGGTGGAGCTGAACGACTTCCTGTCCCAGCGCCTGGACCGTAGCGGCACCGGCTGCGACAGCTGCCGTATCCGCAATCTGTGCTCCGGCGGTTGCTACCACGAGAGCTACGCCCGCTACGGCGATCCTACTCATCCGACCTACCACTACTGCGAGTTGATGCGCGACTGGATTGACTTCGGCATCGAGGTTTACAGCCGCATCATGGCCGCCAATCCGGCCTTCATCAGCCGCTACATCACTCCGCGGAAGGCGCATTGATATGAAACATCTCAAGCCGCTGAACAACAAAGCGCAAATTCTTGAGCAAGCGGTCGCCCAGGACCGGGTCGAGGAAGTCGTGGCCATGAGTGCGGTCGCCGGTTGCACCGCCACCACTGACCCGGGCTGGGAGGTGGATGCATTTGGTGGCGTCAGCTCGCTGTGCCAGCCAATGGAAGCCGACCTCTACGGCTGCTCGGACCCTTGCTGGTGGCCAGCCCAGGTGCCCGACATGATGAGCACCTACCAGGACTGGAACGCCCAGGCCAGCAACTCCCAAGACGATTGGCGCAACCTCGGCACTGTGTTTCCAAAAGACAAGTGACCGGCCAACAAGAACAACAAGGGGAAACCGCATGAAACCTGGAGTTTTCGCCAAGCTGGCGTTCACCGTCGCCGCCTGTGCCAGCACCTTCGCCGCTTGGGCCACCGACAGCAGCGGGCCTGCGCTGAAGGCGGGTCATGAGTACATGATCGCGACCAACTACCCAAACAACCTGCACGTGGTCGACCTGGCCAGCGATGAGCTCTACAAGAGCTGCAAGCTGCCGGACGCCTTTGGCCCCGGCACGGCGATGATGGCGCCGGACAATCGCACCGCGTACTTGCTCAACAACCATTTCGGGGATCTCTACGGCATTGACCTGGATACCTGCAAGACGGTGTTCCACGCCAACTTGTCGAACACCCCGGGCGAGCTGGGGCGTTCGATGTTTTCCTTCGCCATCAGTCCGGATGGTAAGGAGGTCTACGCCACGGTCAATCCGACCCAGCGCCTGAATGACCACTACGTGGTCAAACCGCCGCGCCTGGAGGTATTCCGTACCGCAGACGGGCTGGCCGCCAAGCCGGTGCGCAGCTTTCCCATGCCGCGCCAGGTCTTCCTGATGCGCGCAGCGGATGACGGCAGCCTGTTTGTCGCCGGCCCCGATATTTACAAGATGGATGTGAACACCGGCAAATATGACGTCGCGCTGCCACTGCGCAACTGGCAGCGTCCGGGTTTTAGCGCCCCGGACGTGCTGTACTTCTGGCCACACCAGACCGCACAGCATGACTTCACCATGCTCTACACCGTGTCACGCTTCAAGGACGATAAGCAGGACCTGGCCACGGCTGAGCCGATGTATGGCTACCTGAGCATCGATCTCAAGAGTGGTAAAAGCAGCTACCAGGAGTTCGCTTCGCTGACCGAGCTGTACTTCACCGGCCTGCGTTCACCAAAGGACCCGAACCAGATGTACGGGGTGCTCAACCGCCTGGCGCGCTATGACATCAAGGAGCGCAAGCTGATCAAGGCGGCCAACCTCGACCACACTTACTACTGCGTGGCCTTCAACAAGCAGGGCAGCAAGCTCTACCTTGCCGGCACCTTCAACGATATCGCGGTGTTCGATCCGCAGAGCCTGGAGAAGGTCAAGAACATCAAGCTGCCAGGTGGCGACATGTCGATCACCACCACCCAGGTGTTCGTCAGGTAGGCAAGGCCGCCGCGCTGCTAGGCAGCGCGGCGTTGAATCCCGGAACAACAAGAACAAGAGAACACCATGAACGCGTTGAGCCAAACCCAAGGGCAGCTGGACACCAAGCTGCTGCAAATGTGTATCGGGGACGCCTTCGACCTCAGCGTGTCGCGCTTTGCCGAGCGCGAAGCGCTGGTGGTCCGCCACCAAGGGCTGCGCTACAGCTGGCGGACCCTGGCGGATGCGGTCGAGCGCCAGGCTCGCGCGCTGATGGCCCTGGGGCTTGAACGCGGTGACCGCCTGGGTATCTGGGCGCCCAACTGCGCGCAGTGGTGCATCACCCAGTTTGCCAGTGCAAAAATCGGCGCCATCCTCGTCAACATCAACCCGGCCTACCGCAGTAACGAACTGGCTTACGCATTGAGCCAGTCGGGCTGCCGCTGGATCGTCTGTGCCGATGCCTTCAAAACCTCCGACTACCACGCCATGTTGCTGGAGCTGGTGCCTGAGCTTGCCGCGAGCGCGCCTGGGGAACTGGCCAGCGAGCGTTTTCCTGAGCTGCGTGGGGTGGTCAGCCTGGCTGACAACCCACCAGCGGGCTTTCTCGCCTGGCAGGCGCTGCAGGCGCGAGCCGGGGAGGTCAGCGCTGCGGCGCTGGCGGCGCGCCAGGCCAGCCTGCACTACGCCGAGCCGATCAATATCCAGTACACCTCGGGCACCACCGGCTTTCCCAAAGGCGCGACCCTCAGCCATTACAACATCCTCAACAACGGCTACATGGTCGGTGAGAGCCTCGGCCTGACCGAGCACGACCGCCTGGTGGTACCGGTGCCGCTCTACCATTGTTTTGGCATGGTCATGGCCAACCTTGGCTGCCTGACCCATGGCTCGACGTTGATTTACCCCGGGGATGCTTTCGATCCCCTGACCACCCTGCGTGCGGTGGCCGAGGAGCGGGCAACCGCGCTGTATGGGGTGCCGACCATGTTCATTGCCGAGCTCGACCATCCGCAGCGCGACACCTTCGACCTCTCGAGCCTGCGCACCGGCATCATGGCCGGCGCCAACTGTCCCATCGAAGTCATGCGCCGGGTAATCGATGAAATGCACATGAGCGAGGTGCAGATCGCCTACGGCATGACCGAGACCAGCCCGGTTTCATTGCAGACAGGGCCTGACGATGACCTCGAACTGCGCGTGACCACCGTTGGCCGCACCCAGCCGCACCTGCAAAGCAAAATCATCGACAGCGCCGGGCAGTGTGTACCACGTGGCGAAATCGGTGAGCTGTGCACGCGAGGCTACAGCGTCATGCTCGGTTACTGGAACAATCCGGCGGCCAGCGCTGAAAGCATTGATGAGCAGGGCTGGATGCACACCGGGGACCTGGCGTCGATGGATGAGCAGGGCTATGTGCGCATTGTCGGACGCAGCAAGGACATGATCATTCGCGGCGGAGAGAATATCTATCCGCGCGAGCTGGAGGAGTTCTTCGCAACCCATCCGGCGGTAGCCGAGGTACAGGTGATCGGCATTCCGTGCGCGCGATACGGTGAAGAGATTGTCGCCTGGATCCGCCTGCACCCTGGCCAGAACCCGGGTGAAGAGCAATTGCGCGACTGGGCCAGGGCACGCATCGCGCATTTCAAAGTGCCGCGGTATTTTCGTTTTGTGGAGCAATTTCCGATGACGGTCACCGGCAAGGTCCAGAAGTTTCGCATGCGCGAGATCAGCATGCAGGAGCTGCATCTGTAGGCCTTGTAGGTTTCAGCGAAAGCCGCAAGTATCCATAGGTATTGAATACGGGACCGCCCGTCGGTGGTTCTTCCTTAAAAATGAACGATCGGACAATACAGCTCTCTTATTTTCCAGCAGGCCGGTCCTCAGTGATCACGCCGTGCACTCCCTCGTAAAAAATGGACGTTCATCCTCATCTGCATCGTATGGAATGCACGTGGGGATTTTTTTTACCTGAAGCCTGGAGAAACGCTATGCCCTCATCTATGGCTCGCTGGGCGAGTCGCTGCATTCTTGAAGTACCGGTTTACTGATTCAGTTTGTTCAAGTGAGTTTGATCCTGTAGTTGCGATCAGGTCGTTCGTACGCCTGTTGCAAGGTCATCTGGCACTAACGTATTAAGTGGAGAAGTCGTCGTGGAGATCAATACAATTATTAGCCTGTTCGGGCAGAAAGAATCCATGGAGCTTTTGCGGTTGGCGGTTGTTTATGTCCATCTGATAGCCTGTTGCGTCGCCATCGGCCTGGTGTTTGCCAGCGATGCTGCGATGGTCAAGGGCTTATTGAAAGGTCATGTATCGACGGGCCACGATAACGATCATATGACGAGTCTGCAGAAGTCTGTTGCCAGTGCGTTGATATTCTTGTGGATTAGCGGCGCCGCACTGATAGGTATTGATTACCTTGAAAAAGGTATTAACTATTTTGCCAATCCGAAACTTCAAGCCAAAGTCATTATTGTCTTGTTGCTGACGTTCAACGGCATGTTGTTGCATCGCTATATATTGCCTGCATTGCTGAAAGCCGGATCGCTACTTGATTTGCAGATCGGTGTGCGGATGTTTGCCTTGTTCTCCGGAGCGCTGTCGGGCGTGTCCTGGCTGTATGCCGCGATGCTGGGTGTCGGTCGTCCACTGGCCTGGAAATATTCGCTCAGCGAGTTGCTGATGGCGCATCCGGTGTTGATCGTGCTCGGATTTGCGTCGATGGTGGCATTGACCCAATGGGCACGGAACCGCAGCAGGGCGCTGCCGGCTCAGGAGAGTCCATGGCTGCTGGCGGGAATTCATACGCGCTAAGCTGATGCTCGCGAACCCTAATCGGCAATGAGATGGGCTTGCGCATCGGCCTGGCGGTAAGACTGGCCGGTGCGCAAACGCCATTGAGTCAACTCATCGGCGTTTTCCGCCACCTGTAGCTGGTGCTCTTCACGGGTAATGGGCTTGCCGGTATTGGCATCCGTCAACGCCAGCGCCACGGGTTTGCCGGTGCTTTGGTCTATCAACGCAACCTTGTCTGAACCGCTGGTGTGGCGAGCGCCCCAACTCATCAGGGTGAGGATTACCGGTCGCAAGTCCCGGCCTGCTTCGGTGAGGTGGTACTCATGGCGTGGCGGGTTGTCCTGGTAAGGGTGGCGTTCAAGCAAACCGGCTGCCACCAGATCGTTCAGGCGGCGGGTGAGGGTGCTTGAGGCGATCCCCAGGCTGTAGAGAAACTCGTCGAACCGCCGCAGACCATAGAAAGCATCGCGCAGGATCAGCAGGCTCCAGCCGTCACCAATGCACTCAAGGGCATGGGCGATCGGGCACGGCATGGGTTGAAAGCTGGCTCTTTTCATCGGGGCTCACCTGATCGCTGTCGATGGAGAGTGCGATCATACTATCGCGCCGTTAATTTCATAATGAAAGTAACATGTGCGAAGCATCACTCGAAGGTGCCCCAAGTACCGAATCGCGGGCCAGGCCCGCGATGACCCTGCCAGCGGGATTCTAGTAGTTGAAGGTGTAACGCAGAATCAGCCGGTTCTCGTTGGCACTGTCGGCATACGTGGAGCGGTTGGTGGAGTTGCGCCACTGCACTGCCAGTCCCTTCACCGGCCCGCCCTGGACCACATAAGTGATGTCGGTCATGCGTTCCCATTCCTCGCCCGATTCACCGGTGGCCCGAAGCCCTGCGGCTTGTGCGGTTTTGACCATCGTCGGGTCGACGTCTTCACCCTTGGCGTATTTGACCCCCAAGGTCAGCCCGGGAACGCCCACCGCAGCGAAGTCGAAGTCGTAGCGGGCGTACCAGACGCGCTCATTGGCGGCGGTGAAGGTACTCACCAGCGATTCAGCGAAAATGTAGGTATCGGTGCCGTTGACGAATGCAAACGGCGTATCGCCCCAGGCTTTCTGGTAGCCGCCGCCAAGGGTATGCCCCTTGAGGCTGTAGGCCAGGTAACTGGTGAGGGTGCGGTTGTCGACTTCACCCACGCCCTTGTCACCGGTCTCGTTGGCATCGAACAGGCGCACATCGGCGATCACCGCGCCGGTCGACAACGGCTGGTTCAATTTCATACCGAAAAAGTTGGTACGGTACAGGTCCTCAAGCTCGGCCACGTGATAGCTCAGGGTCAGCGTCGGCAGTGCTTTGTAGTCGAATGCCAGGTAAGAGTAGTGATCGGCCTCCACCGGGGCGTAGCCGGTGGCGGTCAGCGATTCGAAGTCGGTGGAGTTGCGTTGCTTGACCGCGTTTACCCGCAGCGCCGAGAAAGTCACGGGCGCAAAGTCGTTGGAGACCAGCAGGCCGCCGCGAAACACCTGCGGCAGCAGGCGGCTGTTATTGCTTGCAAGCAGGGGCATAACCGGGTTGATACCGCCGATGCGCAGTTCGCTTTTCGCCAGGCGGGCTTTGGCGGTCAGTGTCATCTTGCTGTAGGCGTCTTCAACATTGCGCTCCGAGTCGTAGGCCAGCAGGCCCGAGCCGGTACGATCGGGGCTTGAGTCGAGCTTTACCCCGAGCAGGCCGAGGGCATCGACACCAAAGCCGACCGTGCCTTCGGTAAAACCCGACTGCAGGTTGAGGATGAAACCCTGACCCCATTCGTCGCGCTTGTTCTGGCGTGCGTCGTCGTTGCGAAAGTCGCGGTTGTAGTAGAAGTTGCGCAGCTCAAGGCTTGCCTTGGCATCCTTTACAAAGTCCGCCATGACCATCGGGGCTTGAGCGGCGACAGCGGTGGCGAGCAGCAGCTTCACTGGGTGTTTCGACATTACAGGCACCTTTTATTTTTGTTGTTGTGATCAGGGATGAAAGGTTGCGAACGCACTGACCGGCTCCCGACCGGTCACCAAGGTGTTTTCGATGCTGGCAGGGTCCGCGTAACCGAGGCTCATGCCACACACCAGCATCTGTTCAGGCGCAATCCCCAATTGCTCCGCGATGAGGGTGTGGTATTTGAGGAATGAGGCTTGCGGGCAGGTATGCAGGCCGCGGCCGCGCGCAGCGACCATCACGCTTTGCAGGAACATGCCGTAATCGAGCAGGCTGCCCTCACCAAGGCTGCGGTCGATGGTGAACAGCAAGCCCACCGGCGCGTCGAAGAACCGATAGTTGCGACCGTGCTGTGCATGCATACGCGGCCTGTCGTTCTTGTCGATCCCCAGCAACCCGTAGAGCGCCCAGCCCACTGCCCGTCGGCGCTCGAGGTAGGGCGCCTTCCATTGGTGCGGATAGTAGGCGTATGGGTCTGCATGGTTTGCCGCGGACGCGGGATCGTTGTCGATGCGGGTGATGGCGCGCGACAGACGCGCCTTCACTTCGCCGGTCAGCACATGCACATGCCAAGGCTGCATGTTCACCCCGGTGGCACTGAAGCGTGCGACATCGAGGATGGCCTCGATGTCCTCCTGCGCCACCGGTGTGGGAAGAAATGCCCTGATACTGCGTCGCGTGGTGATGGCCCAGTCAACTGCGTGGCTCACAAGCTGCGCGGAAGCTGGCGGTGGCGATAATCGGTTCATGTTCGTTCCTGCTGGCAGCGTCTGGCGTCAAAGCATGGGTTCAGCGCGAAAGCGCGAGGGCCTTCTTCTCTTGGGTCGATTGCGCCCGGGACTGGTTGATCAGGGTGACCGCCAGGGCACCGATCAGGCCTGCCAGGCTGATGGCCATGAAGTTTTGCTGCAGCGGCAGGCTCAACGAGACCAGCCAGCCAATCAGTACCGGGGCGACAATGGCGCCGATGCGACCCACGCCGGAGGCGAAGCCGACGCCGGTGGAACGGATCTCGGACGGATAGAAGTCACCGGCATAGGCGTAGGCCAGCAGTTGCGTGCCCAGGGTCGAGGCGCCGACCAGGAACACCACCGCGAACAGTGCCGTGGTATCGCGGGTGTAACCGAGGAGGGTGAGGGCGATGGCACCGGTGATGTAGAAGCACACCAGCACATGCTTGATGCTCAGCTTGTCGCTCAGCCAGCCGCCGACCATGGCCCCGGCAATCGAACCGAGGTTGAACACGATGACGAAGTTGAGCGCCGAGCCGAGGCTGAAACCGGCCATTGCCATGAGTTTGGTGAGCCAGGAGTTGAGGGCATACACCATGAACAGACCGGTCATGAACGCGGTCCAGATCATTACTGTGCTGAACCCGCGCCCTTGCTTGAACAGGTCGCGAACCGGGGTTGCCTGAGTGTTTTGCACGGCGACATTGCCGGTGACCACCAGCGTATCGGTAACCGCATGGCCTGGCTCGATCTTGCCGACGATCTCACGCAATTCGTCCTGACGGCCGTTCCTGAGCAAGTAGCCAATGGATTGCGGCATGCTTTTGAGAATGAACGGAATCAACAGCACCGGCAGCCCGGCGACATAGAACACCCACTGCCAGCCATAGCTCTCGATCAGTTGCTTGGCGGTCAACGCCACGAGGATGCCGCCCACCGAGTAACCGGCAAACACCAGGGTGATCAGGCGGGTGCGCAACTTCAGTGGCGAGTACTCACCCATCTGCGCGGTACATACCGGCAGTACGCCGCCGATACCGAGACCGGCAATGAAGCGGGCAATGCTGAAACTGACCGGGTCGTCGGCCAGGCCCGCCACCGCCGTGAAAATGCTGAACAGCGCCACGCAAATGGCGATCATGCGCGGACGACCGATACGGTCAGCCAGCGTGCCCAGGAAGATCGCACCCAGCATCGTACCCAGCAGTGCCGAGCCGGCCATGATCCCGGCGCTGGTAGGGTCGACGTTCATGTCTTGCATGATCGCCGGCAGTGCTGCGCCCACCACGGCCAGGTCATAGCCGTCGATGATCAGGATAAGCATGCACCAGAAGAGGATGCGCCCATGGAAACGATTGAACTTCGAATCCCCCACTAGCGCGTAGATGTTCACCGATTGCATAGCGTGTCTCCTTCGCTGTTGTTTTTGTTTGTGAAGTGCACAGTCGTATGTCAGCAAGCTGGCCAGGGCAGGTGAGGGCCACAGCGCAACCTGTGGCGAATCCTAGGGCCGATTGGCGGTGCGGCACATGCCCGCGGGCGTCGATGTGTTTGACCGATCTGGGCACATTGACGCGGGCAGGGGGCAAGCGGGAGAGAAGGAGAAGGGGATCAGCTTGCCGATTGAGTCAGAGACTGGTTGGACGCATCAGTACTCGAACGGCGATACGCGCCGGGGCTTACGCCGGTCCATTTCTTGAAAGCGCGGTGAAATGCGCTGGTTTCCTGAAAGCCGGCCTGGGCGGCAACTTCGCAGACGGTCAGATCCGACTGACCGAGAAAGTTGATGGCCATGTCACGCCTGAGGTTGTCCTTGAGTCCCTGGTAACTGATGCCCTCAGCTTGCAAGCGCCGCTGCAGGGTGGAGCTGGACATGCTCAACTGATTGGCCACTTCATCCAGCGCCGGCCAGTTTTCCGGCGTATGGTTGCGCAGCCGCTGCCTGATCTGGGCACTCAAACTGGCGTCGTTGCGGTACTTGACCAACAGACTTGCCGGCGAGTCTCTAAGGAAAGTGGCCAGGCTCTCGGGCGTCTGGGCTACCTTGAGGTTTAAAAAGCACGCATCAAAGCAGACCCTGGTCACCGGGGCGGCAAACTCGATGTGCTCACAGAAGCGCATGCGGTAGTCGCTGTCATCATCCGGACGCGGCGAGCGGAAGCTCAGGGCCTGCAACGGAATTCTGCGGTTGCCGAGCCAGCACAGCAGCCCATGCACCAGAATCAGCCAGGTGCCATAGCTGAACAGCCTGCGCTCCACGCCATGGTCGTGGATGATGATCGACGCCGTGTCGCCGTCCAGGTGCAGCTCACCGTACAGGTCATCAAGCCCCAGGCGCAGGAACGCCAGAATTCGCCGCAGGGCCTGTTCCAGCGACTCACAACCGATGGTTGCGTGGCACATGAGCCGAAAGCTGCCGCGGCGTAGCGGGTGGCTGTCGATTGCGAAGAATTCATCGTCGAGCATGTCCGACAGGGCTACCCACAGCCGTGAAAACGCCGAGGCGCACACGCGAGCATTCGCAGAGCTGAGCAGTTGCGGGTCGATGTGCGCCTGCTGCAAGGGAAGAGATATGTCCAGACCTCGCTGGGTTGCGCCGTAAAGGGCTTCTCGCACCAGGCTGATGGAGGTGGTTCCTTTATAGGCTGCGAGCATCTGGTCATCTCCATCCGGTGGTAGAACCTGGAAGGAAACTTACCAGATGGTTACAACCGGTGGAGCGCGCATTTTTGCATATGCCAAAGGCGTTTTAGGGCTAGGTTTGCAGCGCCACCGACTTATCACTGCAACGCCGATTCGTTCGTGCGCCGGGCGGTGTCCCAGCGCACGCCCGGCTAGTTGAGGGTGCTTCTCTGCGGAGTACCGTCTGGCGGCTCTAGGCCTCGGGCCGCAATCGAATGATCCCCGCTACATTTTTCATCTGTCGAGTACCGTTGACGCTCTGATTGTTGCGGTTGCCTTCGGCGGTCTGCAGGGTTGTGCCGTTACCCGGCCCTTGGCGCACGATGCCAATGTGGTCCAGGGTCTTGTCACCATCGAGCCACTCGAAGCAAACGATGTCGCCGCGTTCGGGTGTCAAATCGTCAACAGCGTGCCAAACCCCCTGGTCTTTGGCCCAGGCCTTCCACATTTCTACAAGCGCCATGGTTGCCTTGTGGCCCGGTGGCTGATCGGGGATGGTATAGCCGGCCTGACGCGCACAGTAAGTCACGAAGGCGGCGCACCAGTTGTAGAAAACCGGTTTGCTGCCGATATGCCCGAGCTTTTGCATAGGTGCGCGCAACGGCTTCAGATAGCGCTCAGCTACTGATGATGCGTCGGTCCAGGACAGGCCCATCGAGGCTTCCGTTTCAGCAATGCTCGCCAGGCGTTCGCGGCTGCCGCTGGAAAACACAACGGTCGCGGCTTTGGGTTGTGGCCTGCCGCCCAACGCAGTCCAGCTGACCGGGCCGGCAATGCCGTCTACGGTCAATTCGTTGATGCGTTGAAATTGCCTGAGTGCCTGTTCGGTCAAGGGGCCAAACTCGCCGTCGATTTTCCCGGGGTCAAAGCCTTTGGCGGCCAATGCTGTCTGCAGCGCTGTAACGGCCTTGCCTTTGGCGCCGTTGCGCAGCTCCCCGGGGAAGTCGCCCAGGCTGACGGGCGCAGGCGCCGGGTCGGGCCCGGTAATCAGCGCAGCAGTGCTGGAGTAATCAAGGTTCCAGGCCTGGCCTGCAAGGCCCTGCGTTGGCGCGCGAAATATCGAAGACCCAGGAAATGCATTCAGGAAACTCTGCAAGGTGGCCGCAGTAGCGGGGTGCTTGGCATCTTCTTCGCTACCCCAGATAGGCAGGATAGGGTTTTTCAGACCGAGGCTTTTATGTGCGGCCAGTGCCTCTTTGACTTCCTGCGCATCGGTGGCGCCATATCTGAACTTTTCAAAGTAAATCTGCGGAAAGGCGATATCGGTTTTGCTATCGAGCAGCTTCCAGGGTACCTCGCTGTGAAACCCTGGGTGGCCAAAGGACGTATACCCGAGGAACTTGCTGGCCGTAGCTTCGCGTAAAGAGGTGAGTAAATCATCCAGGGGCGCTTTGGCTTTCGGCGATTTCACCTCTGCCTCGACATCGACGATATAACCGTCCAGGCCACACGCCATGGCCAAGGCCACGGCTTTTACTTCTTCGGCGACCGGTATCGAGGTGCGCTGATCGAAGTGATAGCCCCAGCCGACAACGCTGATGCCTTTAGCGTTAAAGGCCTGAACGACCGCAGCGGTGCATTGAAAATCCCAGAAAAAGTCGTCGGCGCTATCGCCGTGCAGGTCATCGAATACTTTCAGATAGACGCGTTTGCAGCCTACCTCGGCCAATCGATTCAGGTATTCACGATCGATTTTGGCCAGGCGCCAGATCCACATACCAGGAGGGGTATCGACGAGTATCTGTTTGACTTCGTCGGGGCTGAGATTTGGCATGACGGGTTCCTCGAAGCGAGAAATTGAAATAACTGCCCGTTAAGAATAGTTGCCCGTCAGCCGTACCTGATTCGATTGTGATAGGGCGGTGGAGACAAGTGCAATTTAGCCTTTACCGTTTTGCATGCTCGCCAGACGTGTGTTGTTTGATGATGTCCATTACGGCAGCGGTCATGATGGCGGTGGAAACGCCGAACATGAGAATGCCATTGGCCGCCTCCAGTGGACTGAGCAGACGCCATTGCTGACTCAGGACCACATCGCCATAACCCAGGGTGGCGAAGGTCACCCCGGAAAAGTACAACGCGGTGATGAAGTCCTCGAACTCACCCAACAGCAGGAACAGCAGCGCCCACAGCGCCATTTGCACATAGTTGCCGATGAGCATCACCACCATGACCATCGACAGCAAACGCACGTCATCGCTCCAGGTAGGGCTCAGGTTCATCTTGTGTCGCAGCGACACATAGCGACGCGCACACAGGGCTAGAAACAATGCCTGCAATACAACACAGAGCACGATCACCGGTAGGCCTACCAGAAAATTGATCAGCATGGGCGAGCCTCTTCAGCGGTTGGGTTGGACGCATTTCGACGTTGCCGGCGCTTATCGAGCAGATGAACCATCGCGCAGGCATATAGGGTGACCAGAATGAACAGCCCCATGCGGATGGCGAAGGCGGTGTAGACATCCTTGCCGGCGGCGCTGTCCTGCACCGACTGGCCGAGCAGAATGATCATGGTCGTCAGGCTGTTGAGCCAGAAGCCCGGTTTGTAGTTGCCAGGGCTCAGCCCGTAGAGCTTTCGGGCCAGCACCAGCCCGAACAGCAGCATCCACAGGAAGAACATCCACAAGTTGACGAACAGGCCCAGGGCGAACCAGAAGAGAATCGCCATCAGGCCGCCGAGCAGGGTCGAGCCGAGCAGCTCCCGCCCGGCAGTGCGCGCACTGGTGGCGGTGCTCTGCTGGCCGAGGTTGACCGACTTCATGATGATCGGCATGTAGCTGGCCGGATCGATCAGCGCCAACAGGAAGGCGGGCATTACCACCAGCGCGGCGCGCAATGCCAGCCAGTTGATTTCATCGGCCGACAGGGCAGGTGTGGGGGCGGGCGGCTGGGTGCCGACCGGGTCAGGGAGCAGCCAGTGGCTGATCGACACCACCGTGACGGCCAGGAGCAAGCCCTTGACCAGCGATACGATCACCTGCAGTGCCAGGTCGAATTCGGTAGCGCCGGCCGCGCTGATCATCGTCAAGCCAACCACCATGAAGGTGGCGACCAGCGGGTTGCCGCCACTCATGCCATAGCGAAACACCAGAAACAGGCACAGGCCGACCAGCATCACGCCGGTTAGCGCGTAGTAATGCAACAGCGGTATCAACAGCAAACCGCTGCCGGTGGTCACCATCAGCACCACGGCCAGGCCCAGGCTGGCCTTGAACGGCAGTGGTCGATTCATCGCCGCCAGCATCGTCAGCGCCAGCATCGGTGCGATGAAAGGGATTGGCAGGGCCAGGCCGAAGCTCGCGGCCAGGCACAGCGCAGTGCCAGTGGCCAGGCGCAGGGCTCGCCTGGCACGGACTTGTTGCTCAGTAGGCATACGACATCCAGCTCATCACGCGCAGGAACAGCCGGCCGAGCAGGTTCAGCGGGTTGCCTTCGCTGGGAAACGCCATGACCTCGGCCTGGCCACCGACACGGATGCCGCTGATGTCGGCCAACTGGCCGGGCGCAAGCTCGATGATCACGGGGAAACGCTGGGCCGGGCGCAGCCAGTCACGACTGTTCTGTATTGTGGGCAAGGTCCCGGCTGGCGTGCTCTGGCCGGTACTGACGCCATAGCCGATGCTGCGCACATGGCCTTCGAATACCGTACCGGGAAGACTATCCAGGACGATGCGTACCGGGGTCCCGGGCCTGACCTTGCCCAGGTTGTTCTCCGTCATGTCGGCGGTGACCCACACATCGTGGATGGCGATCAAGGTCATCAATGGCGCCCCGGCTGCGGCGAACTGGCCGACATCGGTGCGCAGGTCGGTGACCAGGCCGGCCGAGCGGGCACGAACCGTACTGTTGGCCAGGTCCAGTTCGGCCTTGTCGACATTGGCGATGGCGCTGAGCAACTGGGCGTTTTTCTCGTCGCTGCCACCTTGGGTTTCGCGGGCGCGTTCCACTTCTGCCCGCGCTGCGGCGACGTTGGCGACGGCCGCATCGAGGGTGGAGCGGGAAATTTCCAGCCGGCGCAGGGAGATGGTCCCAGGGTCTTCCTTGTACAGGCGCTCAAGGCGTTGGAGGTCTTTGCGGGACATAACCTCGTTGGCCTGGGCGGCTTTCAGGGACGCCAGCTTGGAGTCGATGCCTGCGGTGTTGGCGCCAATCTGCTTGCGGGTGGTCTGCAAGTCGGCACGCGCGCGGTCGACAGCGATTTGGTATTGCTGCGGGTTCACTTCGAACAGCACTTCGCCGGCCTTGACGTCCTGGTTGTTGCGCACGTTGACTTTGGTGACCCTGCCGGCAACCTCTGCCGCCACCGGAACGACAAATGTCTGCACCCGTGCCTGTTGCGTGTAGGGGGTATAGCGGTCGGCCAGCAGGTACCAGACCAGGCTCAGGACGATCAGCACAGCAACCCAATTCAGCGCTTTTTTTGTCGGATCGGCCGCAGGTGGCGGTGCGGTTACTTCCTGCTCTTGTTGGCGGTCACTCAATTGACACCTTCCTTCGCTTCATCGAGCAGGTTGCCCCAGTCGGTGCGTTGCTGCATCTGTTGGCGGGTGGCGGGATCGAGCAGCGGACGGTCACTGTACCAACCGCCGCCGAGGGCCTTGTACAGAGCGATCAGGCTGTTGACGGCCGTGTTGCGATTGACCAGGTAGTTATCCTGTTGGGCGAACAGGGCAGCCTGGGCATCGAGGACCCGCTGGAAATCCGAATAGCCTTCACGGTACTGGGCATTGGCCAGGGATACCGAACGCTCGGCTGCAATCGACGCTTCGCTGAGGATACGGTCGCGCTCCAGGGCCTTGACCAGACCGGTCGCCGCATCGTCGGCCTCACGCGCCGCCTGGCGAACGCTGTCCTGGTAGACGACGATCAATTGTTGCAGGCGGGCATCCTGGATGCGCACGTTGTTGGTGATCCGGCCATGGTCGAACACGTCCCAGCGCAGGCTCGGCCCGCCGATCAGGTCCAGGGTGTTGGAAGTGCCGTTCAGCGAGCTCGCGGACCAGACGATACTGCCCAACAGGCTGATGGAGGGGTAAAGGTCGGCCTCGGCAACACCGATCAGCGCTGACTGGGCCGCGACTTGCGCTTCTGCAGTACGAACATCCGGGCGGCGTAACAGCAGGTCAGCCGGTACCCCCTGCAGCACGGCGCGGTCGACCAAGGGCACCATACCGGTGTTGGTATGGAGTTCCGGCATCGCGCCGGGCGGGCGACCTATCAAGGTGGACAAGGCATTGCGTGTGCTTGCAACCTGCGCCTCGAAATCGGGGATGGTGCTCAAGGTTCCCAGGTACTGGGTCTTGGCCTGTTGCAGATCGAGCTCGGCATTATCACCGCTGGTGAAAAGGCGTTCGGTGATCTCATAGCTGCGCTTCTGCAGTCTGGCGTTGTTCTTGGCGATGAGCAGGCGCGCCTCGGCGGTACGCAACGCGTAGTACGTTTGCGCCACCTGAGCGTGAAGCAGCACCAGAACGTTTTCATAGTTGCTCTGGGCAGCGAACCAGGCGGCGTCGGCCGATTCGATGGCGCGGCTGAAGCGGCCCCAGAAATCCAGTTCCCAGCCGATGTCGAAACCCGCGCTGTGTTGCCACAGATGGCTGTCCTGCGGGTTGTCGCCGCCCCATTGGCGACGCTTGAGGTAGACGCTGTCGGCGCTGATCTGCTGGAATTGCGGGTAGCGGTTACTTAACGCGATGCCCAATTGCGCGCGGGCTTCCATCACCCGCAGGCCGGCGATTTCCAGGTCGGCGTTATGGGCGTCGGCCTCGGCGATCAGATGGTCGAGCACCGGGTCGGTAAATACTTGCCACCACTGGCGGGTATCGGGTTGCACACGTTGCTGGCTGGCAAGTTCCAGGGCCTGAGTGTTCCAGTGCTCGACCCAGGCCTGGGTCGGTGACTGGAAGTCCGGGCCCAGGCGCACACAGCCGCCCAGACTCAGGGCGCCACACAGCAGCAGCCGGCTCATGCGCGCAGGACACGACATCAAGCGCACTCTCCTCAGCCCGGTGGGTGCTCGTTCGGTGTCTCAAGTCGCGGTTGCTCATCGCGCGGTTGTTCATCCAGCACGTCGATTTGCGGTTGGTCCTCGACCCATTGCCAGAACAGTTGATAGGCGACCGCCAGTGCCACCGGCCCGATGAACAGGCCGATGAAACCACCGCTGACCATACCGCCCAAGGCGCCAATCAGGATCACCGGCATAGGCACATCGACGCCGCGGCCCAGCATCAATGGCTTGAGGATGTTGTCGGCCATCCCGGCAATCAGGCTGTAGATGGTGAACACAATGGTGGCAAGCGAGGTGCCTTCAGTGGCAAAGACATAAGCGATTACCGGCAAACTCACGAGAATCACCGGCAACTGCATGATCCCCATCAACAACGCGAGCATGGCCAGCAGCCCGGCACCGGGCACCCCCATGAGCACAAAACCGACCCCCACCAGCAGCATCTGGATAAAGGCGATACCCACCACGCCCTGGGCGACCGCGCGGATGGTCGCGGTGCATAGTTCAATAATGCGCGGGCCGCGCTTGGGGCCGGAGAGGCGGGTGGCGATAGCGATGGCGCTGCGTTCGCCGTTTTCGCCGTAGGCCATGAGCACACCGGCAATGATCAGGGCGCCGATGAATAGCATAAAGCCCACGCCGACACCGGCCATCTTGCCCAGCAAGGTCAAGCCGACCGTCTTGATGTAAGGCATCAACTTCATCAGCACGCTGCTCATGTCGGTCGCCGACTGCACCCAGAAGGTGTAGAGCGGTTTGCCGATGAGGGGCAGGGTGGCGATCTTTTCGTTCGGCAGCGGAATTTCCAGGCTGTCGGACTTGAGCACGGCCAGGGTGCCTTCGATCGAATCACTGATCGAAGTGCCCAGCAGGTAAATCGGTACCATCAGCAAGGCAAGGGCGACAACTACGATCAGGGTAGCGGTGCGACCGTCCTTGTTGCCCAGCTTGCGCTTAAGCATGTTGTGCAGCGGGTACAGGGTAATGGCCAGGATCACTGCCCAGAGCATCAGATTGAGGAAGGGGCGGAATATCTCGAAGCAGAACAGCACCAGCACCGTAATCAGTCCGGCGCGAATCAAAACATCGAGCAACCCACCGGACAGCGCCCTTGCAGACATGTTCGTGCGTAACATTGTCTAGCACCTCGCGATTCGTCACCAGCATCGGGATACGCTTAGGCAGCATAGACGTTGATTTGCCGGGAGATCCAAGCTGATGCAACGAAGTTATGAACCACTGCGCCGCGCAGGCTCGGCCAAAGCCCGCGAAATGGGCGGAGAGGGAACGAGAGGGGTAGGCTATACAACTTTTAGTTGCGCAGCCACAGACGAACAAATATAACTCAACTAAATAGTCATTTAGTGTAGTTATAAACTGTAGCTATAACTGGGAGGAAGGGTAGCTCATTCTTGTTCGCTATCTTCCAAGTTTGTACGGTATCTTTCAAGGGCACGCATAATCGGCACGTGAAATCGGCAACAAGCCCCGTAAATCAAGGGCTCCAGCCAACTGTGATGGCCATTCAAAGGCGTGTGCAATGGGTCACTTCCCGAGCTGGATGCTTCAAAGCGCTCACAATTACCTGATTTCTGTGCCTGACCAGAATCAAGGTGAATCCGGCGAGACCTACAAACTCGACGCCGCAGTGTTGGCCGCAGCTCATCAGTATCTGCAAAGCGCTGACAAAACCAATCGCAAACCCCCTGATAGGCACGATTTGTTGACGCTGTTCCATGCGATACCCGAAGCAATTCGTCGTAGCTTGTCCCTGGACAGCCAGGAAGATTCCTTCGAGAGATACCGCGACGTGTTCACCAACAGCCGGTATCCATATGAGTCGAGCAGCTGGTAATTTTCCGATCCAGTGCTGATGAGATTGCTGCGGTGGACGCTGGCCAACGTGGTTGGCAATTACCAGGAGCAAAGTTCGCGTTTGTCCTGGATTACATCGCTGATGTGACGCTCAGTAAAAAAAGATCATCCCCTCAACGCAGTCTACCTCTTAGCTTTCAGCGGTTTAATCATCCTAAAGTGATTATTAACAAGACGGCGTTTGAACTTTTGATCATTTTTCAGCGTAACAACCCCTCAGCCCAGGAAAATCAAGGCTTGTAGCCGATTCGGTTCCTCACATAAAAATGATGCTTTATAAGCATATGAAATCATTGTATTTTTCCCAGTAGGTCTGGGTATACCGATTTGTAATCGATCATTTTTTGTTGGTCTCAGAAGCGACAGGCGCGTGCTAGGTCGTCCCGGAGGCAACTTGATTTTTTTTCATATAGATTCTCGCGCTGGATTAGCTAAGCTCTTGTTCTCGCAATAAATACAATAAATTGTTTTATATTATATAAATTGACGCTCTCTAGATTCTCGTTTGACAAGAGTAACTTAGCAGCTGGCCTAATATTTGCTATGGCATTTAATGGGCTTTGTTATCTGTCAATATTTCAGTATTGGTAAGAGCGAGCTAAAGCGGCAGGGGCTTTTGACGTATGGATCTTGATTTGTTTAACTTCGGCAAAGCTTAAGTTGCTGGGGTTATGAATGAAGAGGTTCGTAAAAAAAGGAAGTCTTGTAAAGCATGATGAAAAATCATTCCGCGTTATAGCAACTTATCAAGATGGGTCAGTCACGCTTGAAAGTTTGGATGCAGACCATACTTTCAACGTTCCGTTTACCGAAATTGCTCTGCTAGAAATTGATGGCGCACGTGAGGACTACATAGCTGAGCGTCGCCTTGCATGGCTTGAGCAGTCAAAAAACAACCCGAAAGAGATGCAGGTTGCAATCAAGCGCGCAGAAGGCATCGAGCGGTACCGCTCAGGAAAAATTTCACGTTCTACGCTATTACTTGAGATCGAAGTTTCCGTACCTACCTTGACTCGTCTCCTCGGTAGGTATGACCCTGAGTTAGGTGCAGTTTCGCTGATGAGAAGTGCACGAGGTAGAAAAGCCTCCACTCGTATGCTTAGCGATACTCATGAGCAGATCATTGAAGAGGGAATAGCTCGATATCTCAAGAAAACCAATAAACTCACTACTTTCTCTGAGCTATATGAGTACATTGAATCGAAATGTGTGGTGACCGGACTAAAGCCCCCTAGCGCAAATACAGTAAAAAAACGACTCGACGCATTTGGTGCTCGCGCGGTTTACTCCATACGTTATGGTCGCGAACCGATGCTACAGAAGTTTGTTATGAGGCCAGGATCAGTAGACGTCGAAACGATTTTGTCAATGGTGCAGATCGATCATACTAAAGTCGACGTGATAGTTAGAGATGAGGCTGGAAAACCTCTTATGCGACCATGGCTGACTGTAGTTATCGATCTAAAGAGTAGAATTGTTCTTGGGTATTACTTAGCATTGCATCCTCCGAGCGCAGTGAGTGTTGCGATGGCGTTACTTTCTGCATGCTATCCAAAATCGGAGCAGCCATTAATGATGGGCGGCGGGAAAGGTACTATGCACCGCTATTGGGGTACTCCAGCTGCCGTAGGAGCTGACAACGCTGCAGAGTTTACCTCGGACGCTTTTGAAGCAGCTTTGAGTTTTTACAATATTGATCTTCTTTTAAGGCCAATTGGTAAAAAACATTACGGCGGACATGTCGAAAGGTTAATTGGTACATTGATGGGTAAGGTACACATGCTGCCTGGTACCACCTATTCAAATGTTCTGACTAAAGCAGAATATGACTCCGCTAAAGAATCTGCGCTGACATACAAGCAGCTATGCGTATGGTTTGCTGATCAAGTAGCAATATATCACGGCAGGGCCCATGAGGGATTGGCTCGCAAGACTCCTTCCGAAGTGTGGGATGAAGAAATTGGAAAGCTTGGAGCAAGTTATGTTCCGCCGATGCCTGGGGATTTTCGCACTTTTGCGCTGGACTTCTTTCCGTCAATCCAAAGAACTGTTCAGACCAAAGGTGTTGAGTTCAAGGGGGATTTCTATGTTTCATCGGTAGTCCGCAGGCGGGTGGGGCAGCGGCTAATCTTCAAATACAACCCCCTAAATCTTGGAAAAATATGGCTCCGTTTGGATGGAAAGTATTACGAAGTACCGTACTCGGATGTAACTAAAGAATCCATATCATTGAGTGAGTATTGGGCTCGCATAGGATCGGGCAGGCGGCGGAGGGGCGAGCTTGCTGATCCTAGCCTTCATCTGCTTCGGCTCCAAACCCACGAATATGTCGATGGTGCTGTAAAAGAAACTAAAAGAATCAGGCAGAATGCTGCGAAAAGAGATCAGGCAGCTGAGTCAATGAAGCTGTTAAACGACAGTTCGCCTGATGATGCCGACTTTAAGCCACTTTCTGCTGATCAAACGCGTAAAAAATTAGACTGGAAGGGATGACTCATGCCGTTCGAACACCTGGAAGAAAGCCGTCGCTTCGCAATGGAGTTGCCTGATCTGGATCGCATAGACTTCATTCGCAAGGATGTTGTGATTACCACGGAACACCTGAGGAATGTTAAGACTATTGCTTACAATATGATTCATATTCCCAGAGGGTGCATGGAGGCTCCGTGTCTTGTAGTAACTGCTGATAGTAACTATGGGAAGTCTACAATTTGCAATGCAATTCGTGGAATGGATGAAGGGTGGTGTCGTAAAATTCGTTATGTTAACTTTGTGCGCGACACTAAGAATATTAGGGCGCGACCTAGGCCGGGTGAAAAACTCATGCGTGCGTTGGGTTTGGATCCTGGAAAAACTGGGGTCGACATTTCGATTATCACCGAGTATTGCCTAGCAAACGATGTCAGGGCGGTTTTCATGGACGAGTTCCAAGACTCTATTCTGCAGTTGTCTAATCAAGAGCAATTGGCATTTTTATCAATGCTGCGTGGGATGTGTGGCCCGCCCGCATATTTGAGTTTTTTTGTGTTCGGTGTGGCTGAAGCGCTTAATGCACTGCAGTTCGATCCACAGTACGTCCGACGCTTCGAGAAGTACGAGGTGACGAGATGGCAGCGGAGTGATTCGGAGTACCTGAATTTCCTCGATACTTGGGAGAGCATTATGCCGCTAGCATATCCTTCTAAACTATCCTCTGCTGAACTCAGCAGTGCGATTCACAATAAAACAGGCGGAGTTATTGGCTGCCTCTGTGACCTGCTCAAAGCTGCGGGTGCTTATGCTATTTCATCCGGCACTGAGAAAATTACGATTGAAACTCTTAAGAAGGCGGAAAAATCAAGATGGCTCCAAGAGATGCCGAGTAGGTGAATTTATATGAAAGTCTTGAGGTGCCAATTTCAAAGGCAAGCAAAGACACAAATCTTAAGCTCCCTGCATGAGAAAGACCTAGTTCTCTTACAGGGAGAGCCACTTTCGGGAAAAAGCACTCTGGTTTCGCTACTATTCTCGAAAATAGAAAGATTTGAGAGTAGGTGGCCGATAGTGATCCGCTCTCCCCATCTGCATTTGTGTGGCTCGCTGCGGCATTCATTCGCGAGCGCACTAGGACTACCAAGTTGGGTTGCTAGTGATTCATCTAGCGGGCTCCTCAGTGTCCTGCGTGAGTTGGATGATGAGGGGGTGTCGGTGCTTCTCGTAATCGACGATATTGATGCTTTTCTTCTAGGGTCGGCATCAAAGTACGCCGAGTCATGTGATTTTATATGTTATATATCCAAAACAATTAAATCCCTGAAGGTTTTTGGGACTTTTTCGCGACTTGAACGAATCGATACTCTTGCTAATGATTTGGCTTTCAGTAGGTATCGCATCTTGAAACTTTCGAGCTGGTCAGTCGCGAGCGGTTTTGTTGATTTTGTAGGGTATGTGGCAATAACCTTTGGCATCAAAAAACATCAAGTTTCTAAGGAGGATTTTCTGAGGGATTTATTTCAGCTAACAAGTGGGGCTACCGGATCTGTAATTCAAACTATAAAAATTCTGGGGATAAGCGGAGTGCTTGCCGATGGGAAAATCGCAACTCCTGAGGATCTTGCAAGTCTTTGGACGTACTGAGTTATGAGAATTGAAGAACGAGGTGCTCATCCAAAAGTCATCATGGGTGAAACCATGTTGTCTTGGGTTTTTCGGGGGTTGTCTCTAGGCTGGCTAAAAGACCCACATCTATTTCGTAAGGTCATTCAAAAAAATTATAGTTTAGAGTTTTCTGAAGCTGGTTTGGTTCCGGAATGGCCGCTGAGTGTTAGCCCTGATCTGGAGTTTGATAATCTCAGTGGATTAGCACCCATATTTTGCGACACCTACCGAGTATCTACAGAGGTACTTGGTAATTATTTTGGGGATAACGGGTTACTATTGACCACGTTGCGCTACAGGAACCTTTCATGCGAGGATTGCTTGACTTATGGCTTTTTTACGTATCGATTTCCAGTCTGGAAGAAGGAATGGTGTTATGTCACATCTGCGTATTGTCCAATTCACTTAAAGCCACTTAAAGCTCCAGCAGCGCTTCCCCCAGTTGAACGCCGTATGTGGGATTGCTATTTATATGCTTTACGGAGAGGGCGTATTCCGGTTACGTCTGAGGAAAAGTGGCTGGCCATTTTGGCGCTTAAAGCGCAATCCTGGATACAGAAACGCACCATCCATGATAGCGAGGAGTCTGAGGCACTACATGTTCTCTATGGGCTGTTTCTGAGTAAACGTACTATTCACGCTGCTGAGGGCGTCGCCGCATCAGGTTTTGGTCATCCTCGGAGATCTCTGTATCGCGGAAAGCTGGACTTACAATGCCGATTGGAATTCGGGATGCACAGTGCCGATGGAACCCAGCGTGGCGGCGCACTATTACTACTCGGTTGGATTGTAGGATTATTTCCTACCAAGGACATCGAAGGGGCAATTCGAGGAAATAGGATGATACGACGATCGCTGCCTAGGAATCCGCGCATGCTTGGAACATTGGCCGCGCGCGTTTGCACGACCAAACAAGAAGGTGAATTGATCACTAAAATGATGCTACCGCTGAAAACAATCAACTCCGAAAGTTTCCATGAATTTTGGAATGGTTTCGACGTAGCTGTGTCGTCCTTACGATAAACGGAAAAACGTGGCATCAGTGTTCCGTAGAGATTTTCCGTAGCCGCTTAGCTATCGAGCAGCTTTGGCACAGTAACTGTTCATTTTTTCCAATACTCCATCACCGACGTCAACGCCAATCCCAACCTGGTAGCAGCTTGCTGAGGTAACAGACCTTCAGCTTTAAGCGAGAGCACCGCCTTCTCATTGTCAGCGTTCAGCGGTCTACCGCGAGACCTCTTGACCAGGGAACCGCCAGCGTCGAATTGCTCCCGAATCAGCTCCATCCCGCCGGCGCCTTCAAAGTCGTTCAGCTTGGCCATTGAGTCGAGAATCTTTTCCCGCGGGACAACTCCTTCACGCACGGACACACACAACGCCATTAGAGCGATCGAATCAAGACCCAAGGATTCTGCGAGAGCGTCGAACTGCTCAAGGGTGACGCTCGTTTGGGCGTTCTCGAGCTCAGCGATTTTGCGACGGTGCGTGGCGTCCGAGAGATCGGCATACCGGGCACCACGGACGAGGCGGAGCGCGCGCAGCACCCCTGCGAAAGCTGTTCTGAGATCCATGACTCGCTCAAAAGTCAGGATATAGCCACATCCGGCCTTTACGAATAAACGCTAAATCAGTGTATTATTCGTAATCGCTGGATGACCCTAGACCTGTGCGTTGAGGTCAGAGAAGGTCGGTAGGACACCTTCAGCCTTCTCAGCAGCAGCGCTAAACGAGGTTCAGCAGGTGGAAAACCGCAGAAATCAAGCTCCCCCAGAAAGCGGAAGAGCACCAATGCGGGGTATGCCCGGTCTGTGTGACGTCAGGAACTTTAAGCATCTATTGCCAGTGTCCTCTCTCTGGCAATGTGTGTCGATAACGAGGTAGTGAAGGTGTTTGTAACCAACGGAGATGCGATCAAGGGGCGTTTCAAAGCTGATGACAGTGAACGGCTGCTCTGGAAAGCGGTTGAGCTCAATCCTGTCACCACTCGTGAGTTCTTGGTCACAGAGCTCGCCAAAGATTTTGAGCGTAAGACCGTGGTGATCACTCACCACTGCCCAATCCAAGAGGTCGCGGGTGATGGACACGAAGGCCATCTGGGTGCCGCCTACTTCAATGAATGGCATGACTTGGTTGCCCAGGCTGACGTTTGGATTTTCGGTCATACGCATCATGCAGTCGACACAATCGTCTCGGGCTGTCGGGTCATCTCGAATCCGCGAGGCTATCCAGGAGAGCGCACTGGTTTTTCACCAGACTTCACCATTGAGGTTTGACATGGTACCGCCTGCAGGAGCGAGCAATTTGAGCTTTGAAAAGGAAGAGCTGATGTCAGCTGAGATCAACATCGAGTACCACTGCAAGAGCCTGCCAGATTTCCAGCTCAAGCGGCTCATACGAGCGATGCCTTACAAATACTCGCCGCCTGTCACTGCGTACTTGAGCGATGTCTTCATCACGGCGGAATGCGCTGTCGGCAATCGCCTGTGACTGGCCGGCCTATACAGTGACCTTTCTTCTCGCAGCGAAGCTTGCGAGAAAGGGGTCGCCAACACATGAGGTTTTACATGGTCAGACGCAGGACACCGATTTCCTCATCCAAGATTTTCGACACTCCTTTAGCTGCTATGCCAAGCAGCGTGATCAAGGCGATGCATATCGATTTTGGTTGGGAGATCAAAGCATTTTTGTCATCTGTTGAGTACGGAGCAGGAGAGCTCTTTCTGAAGGGCATTGTGTTCCGTGATCGTGATAAGCGATTCGATGATGGTGATCCAATTCGAACCTCCTTTATCATGGGCTCTAAAGAGATCCAAGGGTATCTGGTGGTGCAAACGCTTAGTAGCCGTTACGTGATTTGTGACTGGGCAGGTGATGGTGCTAGAGGTAACTCTAAAACTCAGGACTGAATCAGACAGTTAAGATAATGAGCGTCTATGAAGCGAGTAAACCGGAGAGCTGGATAAGACTTTGTCATGACTCAGAAAATGGGGGCTCAGCTATGCCGGGCCTCCATCCTTGTAACTCCGGTCTTCATGGCCTGCGCGCTCCGCTTGCGTGAATGACCTACTTCTCGATTAGTGGCCCTCTACCATCACTCCGTGAAATGAGCTTATTCTCCTCCCACCCTGACTGGTGGAAGCCAGTGCATCATGGACGGAGAGAGGCAATGAAGCTGCACAGTGTTCGACTGAAAAATTTTCAATCCTTCGGCAAGCCGACCTCGATCTCTTTTGAGGATTCCACGTTTCTGATCGGCCCGAACGGAGCAGGCAAAACTGCCGTTCTACAGGCGTTGTGCCGGATGTTCTGCTTCGATCCGTCGCTGCGTCGGATTCGCCGTTCCGATTTTTACGTATCGTTCGATGAGGTGGAGGCACCCGAAGAGCGTTCTCTGTGGCTTGAAGCGGATTTTCACTTCCCTGAGCTACTGAAGGAAGACGACAACGCGACCGTGGCGCCTCATTTCGCCCATATGCGAATGGACTCACCAGATGGCATTCCCCGTGTCAGATATCGTCTTGAGGCCACCATGGGCATCGCCGGTGATATCGAGGAAACACTCCTGTACGTTTTGGACGCAAACGAAGAGGGTGTCGCGCTGACTACAGCGCCAGTGACCCGGCACCACCGCAATGCCATTCAGATGCATTATCTCCCGGCGCGGCGTGACCCGGCTGACCACATAGCCTACGGCGCTAACGCACTCCTTGGGCGTTTACTACGGGCTGTGGATTGGGAGTTGGATCGAGGAGTTGTACAGGCGCTGACTGATCAGATCAGTGAGTCGCTATCCTCCAACGTATCCATCAAGGCCTTCAGCGAAATTCTGAGTACCACCTGGAAGGGACTACATCGTGGCACCTTCTTCTCTGATCCTAAGCTGACCTTCATCACATCGGAAATAGAGTCACTACTGCGCCATATGTCGGTGTCTTTTACCCCTGGCCACGACGACAACCTGGTGGATTTCTCGCGACTGTCGGATGGCCAGAAATCGATGCTGTATCTCTCCCTGGTTCTGTCATCTCATGCGATAGGTCGCGCCGTACTGAAAGGCGAATCTATGGCATTCGACGTCCAGAGGCTCAAGCCACCGTCGTTCACCCTGATCGCCATCGAAGAGCCGGAAAACAGTCTCTCTCCTCACTATCTGGGAAGAATCGTCAACGCTTTGAACACTTCAATTGGCGGTGCGGATTCTCAGGCGTTGATTGCTACCCACGCACCCTCCATGCTGAGGCGGGTAGACCCCGAGCATATTCGCTACCTCCGACTTAATGGGAATCGTGTCACTGAGGTTTCGACGATCCAACTACCCGAAAAAGACGGCGATGCTCGAAAGTTCGTAAGGGAGGCAGTCCAAGCGTTCCCAGAGATCTACTTCTCTCGCCTGGTTGTACTAGGGGAGGGGGATAGCGAGGAGATCGTTCTCCCGCGAATCCTGAAAGCCAAGGGAGCACCGGTAGACGAGTCTGCGGTCACCATTGCACCGCTCGGAGGACGCCATGTGAACCACTTCTGGCGGCTCCTTGAGGGACTGGGCACCCCATATCTGACGTTGCTGGATTTGGACGTTTCCAGGTACCAAGGTGGATGGGGCCGGATTCACTACGTCAATAACCAACTGAAGCTCTACAATCCGGCCCAACAGCTGCCAGCTGGCTGGACTATTCCGAATTGGGATGCGGTGGACGTACCAATTAGGAAGAAGAACCGTTTCGGCGAGCTTTATCTTGTCAAGGAGCTTGAGCAGCGAAGAGTGTTCTTCTCGGCTCCGATGGATCTCGACTTCTCAATGATAAGCTCATATCCGGACGCCTATGGTGTAGAGCGTGCCGTGCCGGATGAAGCGACTCTCAAGGCTGTCCTTGGCAAGAAACGGCATGAACCAGAGCAGTATTCTGACGAGGAGCAAGAGCTATTCGCCTCTTATCATTCCAAGTTCAAGCTGGGTAGTAAGCCCGCAGCTCATATCGCGGCGCTCGCCGAGCTCTCTGACGAAGATCTTCTAAAGAATCTACCGTCTTCGTTCAACCGTCTTGCTGACGCCGTGATTACTGCTCTGGAAGGTCTGCCGGAATGACGAGCGTAGAAGCATGGTCGCCCGCCGACGGGTTAACCCTTGAGAAGAACGCACTGTTTGCAGTGAAGGAGCTTGAGCGGTCACTCGCTCTGACGGCGGGCCCAGGCGCCGGTAAGACTGAGGTGTTAGCGCAACGCGCTGATTTCATGCTCAGAACTGGTGAGTGCAGGTACCCCAAACGAATTCTAGCCATCTCGTTTAAGGTCGACGCGAGTAAAAACCTCAAGCAGCGTGTACAGAAGAGATGTGGTTTCGAGCTGGCATCACGCTTTGATAGCTACACCTTCCATGGCTTCGCAAAGCGCATCGTCGACCGGTTCAGGCCTGCATTGCTGGGGGACGACTACCTAGAGCCAGGCTACAAAATTGGCACGCAGTTCATTCGTGGAAAGCAGATCAAGCTCGACCAGCTGATCCCGCTGGCTATCAAGATACTGTCCTCTTGTGCGGCGTCCCGCAACGCTCTCTGCCAAACCTACAGCGATGTTTTCCTAGACGAGTTTCAAGACTGCACCACTCAGCAATACCAGCTACTCCACCTCATATTTCTAGGCAAGCCCATACGGTTGACCGCTGTGGGCGATGTGAAGCAAAAGATAATGGGGTGGGCTGGAGCAATGGATGGCATCTTTGCCAAATTCGTCGATGATTTTGGGGCAAAACCCGTCCACCTCTTCAGGAATTTCAGGTCAAAGCCTCGGTTGCTGCGCATGCAAAACGAGGTAATCCGGGCTCTTGATCCTGAAGCCGTCATGGCTGGTGAGCTGATTGCCGGCGATGAAGGGGAAATCATCGCTTATCACTTTGAAAACTCTGAGCGAGAAGCTGCCTACATAGTGGATGCGATTAAAAAATGGGTCACGGTTGACCAGATTCCTCTACATGAGATAGCCATTCTGTTCTCTCGGCAGATCAGCGATTACGGGACGTACATCATGGCGGGCCTCGACGCGGCTGGTATCCCGTACCGAAACGAACACCTGTCTCAAGACCTAGTCAATGAGCCGGTGGCTCGCTTGATCATCGACTACCTCGCTTGTCTTTACAGGCCGAGAGAGCCGAAGGGGTGGATGCGGTTGATGGAGCAGTTTTCCGTGGTTGACTCAGAAGACAGTGAATCCACTGCACAGGCCGCATTTGAATTGATCTACGGAGCACACCGAAAGCGCGTCAAGGCGCTAGCTCGGTCTATCCAGCCGTATGATTCTTGGTGGGATATGGCTCAAGAATTCCTTGAGAAAGTGGGGCTACCAATGTTGACGTCTCTGTCGCAAGACTACGAAGCGCATGCCAGGCTCGCAGAAGTTGTGGCTCAGACCCATCAACAGCTCAACGTGCTGTATGAGCAAGGTTCGGATTTGTTGAGTGCATTGGATCGATTTTCCAATGACCAGGCAATCAGGCTGCTTACGGTTCACAAAAGCAAGGGATTAGAGTTCCACTCGGTCATCATGCCAGCGATTGAAACACAGACTTTTTGGGGAAACCCCTACGAGGAGCGATGTTCTTTCTTTGTCGGGGTTTCTCGAGCGAAAGACCGGTTGCTGCTGACCAACTGCGAGAAGCGCTTTATGCCGCCGACACACCCACCAAGGTGGAGTGAGTCACGTAGCCAGCATGCCGAGTTCTTGGGGTACATCGTCCCGTTCCTATCCACATGAGACGTGGATGTTCGGCGTTCCGCCGCACCTTGGCGCTGGCGGACATCCATCCTATTCACCATCCTAGGCCCTCGTGCTCCGCTTGCCTGGTTGCGGCTGAAGGCGTCAATGAGTGAGTAGCCCCGAGCCACCTACAGACTGAATATTTATCAATAGTAATAATGAGACCTGCGTTTACATAGTGGTTGTTCTGAGTTCCTAATTGCTTTCAGATTCTAAGAAATAATGTAATAGGCTGAGTTTTGGATGATTGGGAGAGGTTCTGTGGGTTATAGTAAGATGGTTGTTATATTTTTGGATGTGCTAGGTTCTAAAAATATGACGGAATTTGACACCAAGCTTAAGATTCATAATCTATTTCATGGCAGTATTCAGGAAAGCCAGCGTCGCCAGAGTTCAGGTGACTTAGGTCATGTGATTTATGATAGGAGGTTGTTCAGCTTCTCTGACTGTGCATTTATATTCTACTTTTATAAGGAAGGTATTGCTGAGTCAAGAAAAGACGAAAAGAAACTAATGGGAGTAGCCTTGTATAATACCTCTCTTTTGATTACTAAGATCATGAGTGAGGGTTTTTATGTGAGAGGCGGTGCTACGTATGGTGATGCTTTCATTGATGGTGTTAGCTTCTTTGGCCCAGCGGTTGATCGCGCTTTCTATATAGAAAGTAATCTATCAAAAATGCCACGGCTAATGATTGATCCTGATATTGGTCGTGAGCAGTATGAGTATGAGGCGGAGATATACGCCCGCCCAGAAGTTGTACAGGCACAGTCGCTCACCAAGAAAAGAATTTCAACGATAGTTTTGCGTGAAGATGATGGCTTTTATCTCAATGCTCTTTACCATCTTGAGATGGAAGGGTCGATGAAATATGAAGGCGAGATGCTGACTTTGGATGGTGTGAAGTGCAATTTACTTTGTGCAATAGAAAGAAACATTAATATTTATAATGAGGAAAACTTTCCTCGAGAATACGCCAAGTTGAGCTGGCTAAAGAAGTATGTGGAGGGTACATCATCCTGCCTAAGAGACGGGGTTTATAGTCATAGCGAGACAGTGAGGGTTTAAATTACTCTTTGGTATTGTGGCTCTGCTTTAAATTACTCGCAAGCGTACCCATAGCGGGGAGAAGTTGGCCATGGTTTCTCCCGGCAGAGGCGTTTTCAGCGGTCAGTATGGACAAGCATGGAGAACCGATTTTCTCAACAAAACGGGTCGTTAGCGGTCATTCGTATCCCTGCCGCCACCAGCTTGTCCAGACTGAATTGACCAAGTGATGAGAAAACGCTTAACTGTACGAATATACAGTGCTGGCGTTTCTCGTCATGATCTCGTTCCTTGGCACCCTCGACCCCAGCACCATTGACCTCCCTCTGTACTCATTCCAGGTGCCTGCAGGCTTCCCCTCTCCAGCAGCCGATCACTTGAAAAAACGTATTTCACTCGACGAGCTCTTGGACGTGCGGGCGCCTCACATCTACCTAGTGCGCGTGGAGGGTGACTCGATGATCGGGGCGGGGATTTATCCAGGCGATCTTGTCCTGGTCGACCGATCTATTCCACCCGAGCCAGGACACATCGTGATCGCAGCTGTGAACTGTGAGCCACTATGCAAACGCCTTGCTCGTGACGGCAGCCAGGTCGTACTGCGTTCAGAAAATCCGCGCTACCCTTCGAGATATTTGTTGGAGGGTGAAGAGCTCGAGATCTGGGGCGTGGTGACATACAAAGTCATTCTGGATGCGGGTCGCAGCGTAGTCTTGGCATGGTGTATTGGTCTTTGAATGCGACCGGCCAGCGATGTGCCCGCAGGATGCCCGATAGGTGTAGCTGCGATCCGCTTCAGACATGACTTACGCCTGTCCCCATGCATCGATGCCGGCTTTGTCCAGCGTCACTGTCTCACCTGGAGTCGACTGCGAAGCTCTGGAAACGCTGCGGCTCAGCCAGAGGAAGAACTCTCTGAAGTTGAGTCCTTTCAGCCGCAGAGGAGGGCGACCCGGGGACAACGTTCCCAGAGTTTCCATGTTAGCTGCGGCACCGATCGCAATCGGGAACACGCTCAGCTTCTTACTCTGGCACAACGCACGAATGCGATCACTAGCGAGGCTAATATCGTCTGTGGGTTCGCCATCAGTCATGATGACCATCCAAGGCTGGAAGTAATCAACACCAGCGCGCTGGTAATCCGCTTATCTACGAGGTCTTCTTGGCTGAGGATGAAGTCGTCGTTCACATTGATTTCCTATCGATAGTTATTTGGAAAAAAGCGCGCGCAGAACGATGCCGATAAACTCGGCGACTTTCGACTTTCGCTTGCGGGCGTTTGGTTGAGTTCGAGGGAGCGGAGCCGCTTGAGGGCGCGACGGAGTTGGCGATTGCGGGGGGGGCGGCTGATGACTACTCTGCTGGGCCTGCGGACGTGATTGGATTGTGCTCGCGGCGCGACTTTGCAGAGGTTGCGTTTGTACAGCCGGTTGCGGCCTTGCTTGTGGCTGGGGCACAACTGGGCGTGGTGTTGGCGCTGGCCTCTGTATGATCGTCGGGCGTCCCTGATTTTTACGCTCGGCCTCTTGAGTCTTCTTAAGGCTCTCCCGCGCCATGGTTGTGAGTCTGTGCTTCTTGTGACAGCTCTGGCACCAAGGCTTAAAGCCTTTTTTGGCTTGCTTCTCGACGTATTTTTTCGACGCAGTGATCGTTATCTTGCACCGTCCACACGGCACGACGACAGGGTCTCGGACGAAGTAGAACGAGGTGGGGAAAACCTCATTTCCGTTAGCCTTCTTCGCGATCGAAGATCGGTAGCTCTCCAAAAGGTTAATCCACCGATCCACGGAAATGCGCTCTCCCTCTCGGAATGTCTTTTGGAAGGCTTTCCGAACATCTGCTTTCAGGTGATTCCAGATGGTCTGCCAGTCGCCTTCCGGAGCATTTTCACCAGAGAAATTTTCTGCGTTATCGTGATCTCGATAGGGGAAGTTTCTTGCCTTGATGTTTTCCGCCTGGGTGCCGCCATTCTGCTGGGAATAGGGCGTTTTGCCGGGGAACAAGATCATGAACAGCATCGTCGCAACGGAGAACAGTTCATGCTCCTTGGTGCGCATAAAGTTCCCATACGTTTCGCCCTGAATTTCTGGGGCCGTGAACGCGATGGTACCTACTGGGCAAGGGTAAGCTTCGATTTGGAAGCTGTCAGTGTCCACCATCCACAGCTTCGTGCTGTCTTTGGTGACCAGTAGATTGTTTGCGTTGATGTCACCTACCAAGATATTTAGACTGTGGAGGAAGCGAATCTGCTCCAAGAACGCCAGACACACGTTCACCAGGTCGATGCGCCCCCATGTAGGAAAGGTTTTCAGGAACGCTGGCTTGATGAATATTCCCGAGAACATCGTCTTGCCTTCCGCTCTGGGCATCACGTAGCCGACAAACTCCGAGTGCTGGTTGTACACCACCTCTGACGGCCAGCAGATGTCGGCACGACTGATCTTGCGGGTGACCATCAGCTCAATCTTCTGGCGTCTTAACGTAGTCAGCTCCTTGGCGTGATAGACCTTGCAGACCAAGGATGGCTCATTGGTCTCGTAGATGACGCCTTCACCTCCTTTACTGATCTCTCTCACCAATCGCAGGGGTTTTGCAGAGCCAGTGCTAACGACGTCACCTACGGCGGGAAGGACTCGGAACGGGAGTCGCTCGTTCGCTGCGCTGGTAGGCTTGCGGTGAAGGGCGAAAGGTGTGAGCTGTGTGGGCGCTAGTTTTGACGCACTCTGGCCAGGGATTTCAGCTTGAGCTTGAGGTGGCCACTTGTGACAGGCAACGCCATTGGCTTTTGCCTGGCTCAGTAACTGATCGTCGCTGGTAACGAGCGTCATGCGGTATTGGTTTGCGACCTCCAGGAGGCGTGTGTGGGCTGTCTGAGCCACAAACTGCATGCGTTTGAAGATGTACGCAGGAGCACCGTCGAAGGTGAATGAGGCGAGTAGATCACCTTGTAGAACCGCACTACCGTCAGGAAATGCTCTCTCCTCGACGTTCGTATGGTCGGTGATGTTCGCCAGGCTGTACTATCGACCAACCCGAGGGGGCAGAAGAACAAGCAGTACGGATACGCCGGCGCCTTGGAATGGTTCCAAGAGCGCGAGAAAGGAGGGCTGTTGAGCATCGACTACGCGACCGTCACTTACCGATGTCGAACAGAGATCGCAACGTTCTCTGACACCATTTTTGATGGGTCTTGGGGTTTTCCAGCTACCACCTCTGAAAACCACGATGTGTCTGATCATGATGGTGTGTTTCTGGTGCACTCGAAGCACGTTGACCAATACGTTCAGCAGTACCGGCCGCAATGCCTTCGTGCCATGGCAGCATCCGGCAAGGAATTCGCCCTCGACTATATGAACTTCAAGGTCTCCAAAGGCGCGACGTTCGAGCGTGTGCTAGTCGTACCTACAGGGCCAATCACGGCTTTCATTCAGAAGGAAACCTGCCTTGAAGCTACCTCTGCGGCCGCATTCTATGTAGCTGCAACACGCGCAAAGCAGAGCCTAGCGATCGTGATTGACAAACCGGGCAAGTCGAAGCTGCCGGTCTGGCAACCTTGATTGAGAGTAGTGGTATCTAGCTATAACCGGGCGCGGCTAGAGGTAACAGATTGACGTTGCAACCGTGCCCGTCAGTGTTTGATGTACCTACGAGCCTGACCACTTGTCTTGGTATCGGGGTTGCCAAGCATAAAATCGTGCAAATATGGTATCTACCGTCGTCCCGCGAATGGTCGGATAGAACTCATCGAATGGCATTGATTCTGCTAAACGCATCAATGAGGTTTCCCGCACCCACAGTAGAGTAGCCTTTCGAAACACCGAGTCATCCGGAACCATGACCCCACGAATTTCCAAATTCGCTCTAACCTGACAACAAACCGATTTGAAAATAAGATTAGCATGCCTACTGCTGATGCCTCCGCGCCCGCTTTGAGTAGAGATAATTGGCGTAGGATCTCGACAGAGAGGAATCAAGTGCGTCCCTAGATAAAAGCGGAACCGTGATACCCAACGTTCTACATATTCTGATGGGATGATGATCGGCTTCAATTCAGGATGGAGCGCTACATCTAAACCATACGTGCCGTCAGCTCGCTGAAAAAGAGACTTCATAAGTATTTGAGAGCCAAAACTATCAATCTCGCCTGGCTGCAAATGTAGGTAGTATACCGTCATCATCAGGAAAAGCTTTCGTTCGAACGCTGGGTCGCCATCAGCAAGCAACTCCGCCGTCGAAACAAAAATGTTCCATTCATGCCTCTCAAAAATTTTCATTTTTTCATTGGGAGTGTGCACGGAAGCATACTGCCTTGAGGAGTGTATTTGCGCTGCTGGATTTACGCTAATCACGTCTTCTGAGTACAGAAATAGATAGAACTGGTTGATCACCGCCATCACTGCCGCAAGCGACGGCGGTGTGGAGACCTTCATGTCGCCATATAATATTTCAGCTTTATTAGCGCTAGGCCTGAAGGGCCTCCACGACGGATTGATCGTAAGCGCTCTAGAGTTCCGCTTGGTGGACACCCGCATCAGGCGCTTTTCCGGCCGGGAGGCAACCCAGCTGTCTGGTGGAAATAAGCAAAAATCCATGAAGCAGCGAATATCGACTTCATCAAACTCAGCGACTGGCTTTTTTACTACTAAAAGACACCAAAGCAAAAGCCGCTCCACTGCTGAACGAAATACGCTATACCGAGTAGATACAGCATTGGCCTGCAGAAATTTTTTGGCTAATGCATAGCTGTCGAACGGGCGACTCTCTGGAGCGCACTCTTGAAGACGGATAAGAATATGGGCAGACTCAAGAGTCACGTCGTCAGCATTCAATTGTAGAATTTCTTCTATGCCGAAGAAGCATGGAAATGGAAGCTCGCTCATTGTTTCCTCCTTGGGGGGGTATGCTCAACCTCGATCTCTCATGGCTAGCTTTCTTATAGAGTACGCGCGCTGATCGTCCTGACTGCTGTAGTAGACATTCTGAGTGGTCGACAGACTGCTATGGCGGAGGTCAGCCTGCAAGTCTTTCGGATCACGAAAGGGCGCATCAAAAGTTGCTGCGGTGTGCCGCAGCCAATGAGTAGAAGCTACTCGCAGATTCTGGATCTCCCCCTCATGACGACCCTCTGTCAGCATGCAATCTATTGCACTATCAAAAACTGAACGCATAATGTTGCGAACCATCCGGGTTGATAGTCCCGCTTTACCATCGAGCGTGCTCAGTAGCGGAGTGGCTTCATTAGGCGAGGGTAGGGGACTCAGCCCCAGAACTCGACGGTACCTTTTAAGGTAGCAGTCAACGTAGTCAGTTCTAACGGCAATTTTGCCGACCTTGTTACCTTTACCTATGGCGTGGAACCACCAGTTTCCGTCGTGATCCAAGCGGAAATCTCCCATGGTCGGCTCCCAATTGTCTCTTCCACAGATATCGGACACCCGGAGGTACATCGAAAATAAGGTCGCCGCGATAAACAACGAACGCTCATGGCGAACAGGGTCGGAGTCAGCCATCGCCTCCGCAGCCTCGAGTACGTACTCCCATTGTAATGGAGAGAGTGCCCGAGTCGTCTTCACCTGAGCAGAGTACGTTTTGAATTTGGATTTCTGTTTGATTGCTCGGAACGGATTGACGACGGTACAGATCCCTTCATCGATCGCATACTCAAACAAACTGCTACACACCGAGAACACTTGAGCAATGCTGCCAGCCGTCATCTTGTAGTGGCCACCCTTGGTGGATGTGACGAAAGGACGCCACGCCGGGTTCGGCATCAAACAACAGCCATCAACCGAATGTCCGCTCAGGTAGCGGTTCCTTACGACTTGCCCTACCCAGGACTCAGGCGGACGCAAGCAGAACTCGAGAAACGCTTCTGCGTCCGAACGTCGTAGCTCCAGGAGCGAACAGTTACGAATCAGCAGCGACCAAAGCAACAACCTTTCGGCGTGCGTACGGTATGAGTTGAATGTTGCTTCATTGCTGGTGTATGACTGTAAGAATCCTCGTACTGTAGCGTAACCTGCAAGGGCACCAGCCTCAGAGGGGAACTGGACAAGATATTGTTTAACAGCAAGCGCGATCCTATCGTCAGTTTCATTGTAAGCGTCGACAAACCACCGATGAGTACTGAACAGCGGTAACAATGCAAATTGAGCTTTTTTCATATCAGTGACCATTTCCGGTTCTGACACTTATCGGAAATAGGGCAGCCCCTATCCCGAAGCGCAAGGCACACTCATAGATATATTTCATCATAATCGCCAAAATTAAAATGCGGAGATATGAAGCTTCGACGAAGCTTCACCCTGAGAGCACTGTTATGTCAAGCCTCTACATGGCTTTCTTGAACAGCCGTTTATTCCCAACACATGAAACAATCATTTTTAAAATAAAAGTGATCACCCCACTTTTTCGGTTAGCGTTGCTTCAGTCCTAAACACCTGCTGGCAACAGCATTTAAAAATGATCATCACAAGAGAGGGGGTCACACCACGTAATCGCCCATCTCGAAAGCCCCTACTTAACTCAACTAAATAACTATTTAGTCGAGTTAAGTGGAAATTTCTCTGACCTCCGCGCGCTGAGAGGCCGAAGCAGCACTCACGAGTAGCCAGACGCTAAACACCCCCTCAAACCAATAGGCAAGGGCAATTAAGCATAAAACGCATAGCCGCCGCATCACGTAAAACAAATGATCATTTTTGACTGACATGGCTAGGAACCATTTGAACTCTCATAAACTACCGATTCCGATAAAAGCAACACTCAAAGCTGGTTGCAGAGTGGTATGGCTGAGGCGGTGATCTCTTTTAAGATTTGATCTTTTTCCGGACACCGCATTTAGAAATGATCACTTCTTATGGTACTCGACCACACCCATTGAATTTTGATTTCAACCTGGAGTTCCATCCGATTTAGACCTTCTAGGTACTCCATGATCAAAATATCTCTCGCAATCCTGAGCAGCTTTTCTGCCCACACCAGAGCCTAACCAGCTGAATTCAAAGGAAAACCCACACGCAATCGGCATAGTCTGCCCATGGTCAAAATTAGCTGAGCGTCACAGCTGAGGTGCCAGCACGAGCTGCAGGAGAGTGATCGAGGCCTGGGCCTGGCTTCAAATCTGTTCACCCGGGGCCCTCAAGCCTCCATAGAATACTTCGCATAATGTATATTATGTTAAATCATGTATTTCGCTGCGTGCATCACACCAGTTATGAATGACCACATCAGTCACCGTATGAATGGCCGCCCTGGTTCGCCAGTCCAGCTGCCTGATATACAGGCACGCCCTCAAATCGGCTAACGGATTTCTACAAGACTCGCTTCCATGATTGGGCCGTCAGCTCCGCATCCTTTGCTCCCACTTCTGACATTGCTCAACGAACATGCCCGCGCTGAGCGACCAATCAACCTGGAAGTCCACCGGCGTTATGATGAGCGGTCTCCATTCGGAATCCCGCCCAGTGAAACTGATCTCTACCAACACAGCGCTCAAATCCAATCTGCTGAGGCTCATCAGCAGTTACGACCACATTAGTTTCGGTACCGCATGGGCATCTGCTGGAACGGATGTGTTCGCAGAGCTGGTGAAGGCAAAGTCCAAGATAGCTACCGGGGTGATTGGCACACACTTCTACCAGACTCACCCCGATGTCCTTGACGAATTTGTGGATTACGACCAAGTCAGGTTCATTCTTCAACCTCAGGGGGTTTTCCATCCCAAAGTGTTTGCTTTCTGGACGGAGACCAGTTGGGAGGTCTTGATTGGCAGTGCCAACCTCACGGCGGGGGCAATCAACAAGAACACGGAGTTGACCACCCTCCTCACTCATAAAGACGGTTCGTTTGAACTGCTGCAGGATGTTTTGGGCATCATTGAGAGCTACGGCGGCAGAAGCATTCTCCAGGAGGACGCAGATAGCTACCGCAGGATCTGGAAAATCAAGGCAAGGCTTAGGGAAAAACTTGAAGGTACCTATGGAGGGGTTCCTGCCTCCAAGCCCGAGGTGGAGTCACCAGTGATGACGATGGACTGGTCGACCTTCTACGCTGCGATCCAGAAAGACAAGATCCACGGTTTCGAAGATCGCCTGGCCATGCTGGATCAGGTCGCGAGTCACTTCGCTAATACGCAGCATTTCAATGACATCCCACTGCAGGCGCGTCTTGGAATTGCTGGCCTCAGGAGCACGGCCATTGACCACCCAGAGTGGTTTGGATCGATGGCTGGAGCGGGCAAGTTCTACAGCTTGATGAATGCCAGCGCCCCAGCCTTCTCCATAGCGCTGGACGCAATTCCTCTCAACGGGGCGGTGACCAAAGATCAGTACGACACCTTCATCAGGGAGTTCATCAAGGGGTTTCCAAACGGCAGGCATGGACTGGGTACGGCTACCCGCCTGCTTTCCATGAAGCGCCCCGATGTTTTCTTGTGTGTCGATGCACAGAACAGAGGTCAATTGGCGCGAGATGTAGGCATGGTACGAGCTGACAGGCTCGACTATGACCGCTACTGGCCAGAAGTCGTGGAACGTATACAGGAAGCACCTTGGTGGAAGTCACCCATGCCCAGCGGCGGTAACGAAGCTAAGGCTTGGCGTGCACGGGCAGCCATGCTGGATGCAGTCTTCTATCAAGAAAAGAAAAAATGAATGTGCCTTGCTGATCTGGACTTAGGCCCCATCCCCGTTGCGGAGAACCGGAACCCAGCCATTGTCGAGAGGTGGCGCCGACTCACAGCCGAATGCAGCACTGGCCTACCCCACCTCTGTCAGCCTGAGGTTGACCAGGGCTCCGCAGCGACGGCAGGCCCACACCGGCATTCCATCTCTCAATCATTCGCAGCAGCGTCCGGCCGCTGGCTACGACAATCTTCTAGCGCCTTGGTCGCTACAGCCAATTCCTCGCCAAGCGCGATGGCATGGGCTCGTAGCTCGCTGACTTCAGAGGCAAACGCTTCGTTGTCCTTCCTCGCCACTACCAACTGCTCCTGAAGCATTTCCTTAGCGCCTTCAGCTCTGGCAGCAGCCATGTTCGCCAGCCCCAGATCTCCTTCCAGTCGCGTCATCACATCCTGATTCTGGTGCGCGACCTTGTTCTGCTGGCGGGCTTCACTCAGCAGGCGCTCATTGTCACGGTTGAGGCGTGTCAACTCGTCCTGGCGAACCATCAAGGTCTGCTGGAGCTGTAGGAGCTCCTGCTGCAATTGCTGCAGCTGAGTGTCATGACGGCGCTGATCCTGTTCACGCTGCTCCTTGATGGCGGTGCGGTAGTGCTCCATCGCATCACGGGCATGCGCATGCTTCTCCTCAAGCGACCTTACTTGGTCATCTTTCTCCTGTACTCGCAGCGCCAAGTCTGCACAGTTTTGACTGACACGAGCGTTGCGGGTGATCTCTGCCTGGAGTGAGGACTGGCAAGTTCTCAGTTCTTCTGCCTGGGTTGCCAATACTGAATCACGGCTCGCGATGACCTGTTTGCTCTTTTTGAGCTCAGTTTCCAGCTCGCTAATGCGCTGATTCAGCGTTGCAACGTTCTGCTCGTGAGTCAGGCGCTCCTGCGCCAGGGCCACATTGCCCTCCTCCTGAAGGCGCTTCAAAAGCTGGCTGACCATCGAAGTTAGCTCATCACTAAGGCGATCCGGATCGGCCTGGGGACGCACATCTGCCGACTCCAGCTCCTGCATGTACCGCGAGATGGTGGTTTTGGATCCTGTGTTTCCGAGCTCAATTCGCACCGCATCGATGCTCGGATTGACGCCGCGGGCAAGCAGCGCAGTGCGCGCCTTCTGCACCAAAGCCTTGTTAATGCCGCCGCGAGCCATGACCTCTCCTACGATTTCGTAATGTGTTACATAACACGTTTATACATGACATCTTAGCTTATTTATTGATCAACATGAATCAGGAATACAAGAGTAAATAATGGAGAGTTATATGTTCTTATAGACCAAAATGCCTCAGAATCGTGTCCCGGTGGGGTACGAATGGCAGGTTTGGGAGATGGATAAGGCACAGCGGTATCTGCAGGCGGGTACGCGGGACAACACCCGCAAAAGCTACAGAGCAGCCGTGGAGCACTACGAATCGACGTGGGGCGGGTTCCTGCCGGCGACATCCGAAGGGATCGTTCGCTATCTGGCGGAGTATGCGCAGACACTTGCCCTCAGCACCCTGAGGCAACGGCTTGCAGCCCTGGCGCAGTGGCACATTAGCCAGGGCTTTCCTGATCCAACCAAGGCGCCTCAGGTTCGGCAGATACTGAAAGGCATTCGCGCCGTTCACCCTGCCCAGCAGAAGCAGGCTGCGCCTCTTCAATTGCGGCATCTGCAGAAGGCCGCGAGCTGGCTCGACAGCAAAGCCGGCGAGGCCATTGAAGCGGGTGATTATCAGAGTTTGATGCGGTACCGCCGCGATGCAGCACTGTTGCTAATCGGCTTTTGGCGCGGTTTTCGAAGCGATGAGCTGGCGCGACTGCGTGTGGAGACGACTCAGGCGCAAGCGGGCGTGGGTATCACATTCTATCTGCCCTACTCCAAAACCGACCGCGACTATCAAGGCAGTACATTCCACACGCCCGCCCTCAAGCAGTTGTGCCCTGTCGAGGCCTACATCAACTGGATCACCGTGGCAGGCATTGCAGATGGGCCGGTATTCCGCAAGCTCGATCGCTGGGGAAACCTTTCCGACAAAGGCTTCCGCGCCAGTAGCCTGATCCCTCTACTACGACGGATTCTGGAGGCTGCAGGCATCCCCGCCGCGGCCTACAGCAGTCACTCGATGCGCCGAGGCTTTGCGACGTGGGCAGCGGCGAACGGCTGGGATATAAAAGGCCTGATGAGCTATGTAGGGTGGCGGGATATGAAATCTGCGTTGAAGTATGTAGACGCCAGTAACTCCTTCGGCAGCCTGGCGGCTCAATCTCAAACCATCGACACCCTTGAAAAAACCTAGCCTGCTCCAGGCGTTAGCTTGCTAGCGAGCGTTTGATTAGCCAGCGGGCAGCTCTGGGCATTAAGGAAGCGCGACTTTTTCAGCCAGTCTTGCTGCGGGTAATAGGCAAACACATAGCTACCGCGTCGCAGCGTATCGATCAGCTTGCTGGCAATTGCCGGCCGGACGGCAGGACAACCCTGACTGCGACCCAGGCGACCGAGACCGGCAACGACCTTTGGATCGGCATACGCGGCGGCATGCATGACAATCGCCCGCGACATACTGTTGTCGTTGAACCCCGGCTCCAGCCCCTGCAGGCGCAGCGAGCGGCCATGCTTGCCGCTGTAGGTCTGACCGGTCTCATACAGGCCGATGGAGGATTGGTAGCTGTTCGGGGTGTTGGAGAACGTAGTCGGTACATCGGCGCCACTGTTCTTGCCATGGGCAACCCACTCCTCGAACAACAGCTTCCTGGAGCGCAAGTCGAACACCCACAGACGTTTGTCACGCGATGCCTTGGAGTAGTCGATCACTGTGAGCAATTTATCCGCGTCGCTGTGACTGGCACACGTGTAGGCGGTGAGTGCCAGGGCCAGGGTCGAAAGGCTGGCGCTCGGCGCCAATTGCTGCAGCTCGGCGGCGCTAGGCAGCGTTTGGGCATGGGCGGTGTGCCAGGCACTCAGGAAAAACAGGCCAACACTGGCCACTGAAAGCCGGATGGCTCCCCGCAATGGTTCGAACAGCGACATGGATTATCCTGTTAAAAACCTGTCTGCGATCGAAAGCTGGACGGCTTTATTTGCCTTGATATGGCGCTGTCTCGCGAAGTCGTCAACAGGTGTTAAGTCCTAATAGTCGGTTTTGCTTGGCGTTGTTATGGCTCGCTTTCCAAGCGAAAAAATCAGCTGGATTGAAGTCAAAGGCCCCTACTCTGCTTGATTTTTATAGGATTGCCGATCATTTCTTGACCAATGGTTTAAGTTCTTCACTGTCTTCAGTGGTGACTACTGTGAATTTTCCATTGCTGCGGGTATCCCGAGTTGACGCCCAGTCGGTGATCACCAGCGTCGTACCGATGTCCATCGCCGAGCGTAAATGACGACGGAATTCCGGATTCACGTTCAATTGGCCCAGTTGTTCATCAGGTGTATCCCCGTACTCCGGATTGCTGAGACCAACCACCGACCAGCGTAATGGCTGCGCGGCGTCGATTGCCAAAGCAGATGGCTTTTGCAACAGCGAATACACCGCCATTCCGCTGCGATGCCGGCTGCTTTCAAGCGACAGTGCTGGCGCCGAACCGATCAACTGGCCCCCACGAAACACGTAGGCACGCAGGTCGGCGCGACTGATCAGGATCGACAAAGGCCCCGCTGTCGGGTCTGGATCGTTCCAGAACTGTTGGTTGTTCAATACCAGCGGGCCTTGGGCTTTGCCCTCGTTGACTGTAGGCGCGAGCACACCGGGGTGGTAGACCTCTACCGGTGCACTATGGGTATCGGAAACTATCACGGTCGTCGAGCTGAAACCGGTCACTTCATACAGCTTCTTGGCGAATGCAAGCGGCAGGCGCACGCAACCGTGTGAGGCGGGGTAGCCCGGTAGATGGCCAGCGTGCAGGGCAATGCCGTCCCACGTCAGTCGCTCCATGTAGGGCATCGGCGCGCTGTTGTAGAGGCTGGATTTATGCTCGACCTTTTTCTGCAGAATGCTAAACACCCCGGTGGGGGTTTCCTTGCCTGCCTTGCCGCTGCTCACGGTGCTGACGCCGATGGCGATGCCATTTCGATAGACGTAGGCACGTTGCTCGGTGAGGCTGACCACCACGGTCACCGGTCCCACCGGCGAGACCTGCGGATACCAGAGAAACTGGCCAGGCTTGAGGCTGTCGAGCTGGGCCCTGAGTTCGGCCGGGGTGGGCACCTGCAGCGGGGCGGCTTCGACCACGGCAGCGGCAAGCAACAGACCCAGAGCGAGCGGTAGATGCATCATCGAATCGATCCTTGAGAGAGCCCTGTCGCCAGCTTAATCGGAACATTAGCCATCGAGCAAATACGTAGACCGTCACTGGCTACCTGACACGCCGGGTGACCTCCTCGGGGTAGTAAGCGATATTCAGCGCCCGCCGCTGGCCCATCAGCTGTCCTTCGCCGTACCAGGTGATGTTGTCCTGGCGTAGCACCATACCGTCGGTGCTGTACTCGTATTCGGCACCGTTCGCGGAACTGAACGCGAACCGTTGTTTATCCAGCTGTTTGAGCTTGAAATAGGTGCCCGGCAAAGGCATTTGCTGCTTCACGCGTTTCAGAAAGGCCGGAGCCAGTTCGGCGAACAAGGCGCGGGTGCGCGCATGGTATTGCGCGTCGGTCAGCCCCGGGGATTGCTGCAGCTTTTGCGCGATCAGGGTGAAGTATTCGGCGTCGGTACGGGCCAGGGCCAAACGTACTGCCATCACTTCGCTCAGGCGCGCCGGGTCAACCTGCAGCTTGCCGTCAGTACCTTTGTTCGCGCTGATAAACTCGCGGCCATCGACCTGCACCAGCGGTGCGGTCGCCAGGTACGCGGCGCAGGCGATTTCCCGGCCCTTCTGGTTGTCGTTGACCAGCAAGGCTGTAACGCCGCCTTTTTTTCTCAGATTTTCGATGGTTTCCCCGCTGCCGGTCACGAAGCGTTCAACCTCGGCACGATCCACCTCGCCCCGTGCCAGCCCGCAGATCTGCTGCATCACTGCGGGGTTGCGCTTGCCGTCCACCAGGGGCGTCATGCTGAACACCGCATTGCGAATGACCGGCAGTGCCGGGTAGTCGAGGTTGCCGAGGTTTTCCGCTTTCGACGTGGCGCCCGCTTGCGTGGGCGCGTGGTCGACGCCATTGCAACCGGCCAACAGGCAGAATGGCAGGAGCATGGTGGCCAGCCATTTACGCTGGGTAATCATGCTGCGTTGCTCTCTGTGACCGGATGTCGCCACCTGGGCGGGTTGGGTATTAACCTGGTTCAGCGTTCTCATTTTGAGCACCTCGCAACGGCCCGGCCGAAGCCGGGCACGGACAGGAACATTCACCACTGGTAACCGACGCCGACGGCCACGCCGGTATCACCTTGGCTGGTCGTACTGCCTTGCAGCTTGGTCACCCACTTGCCGTTGTCGGAAATTTTCGACACACCGATTGCCAGCGCGCTTTGCCCGCGATAGTTGCCAAGCCCTGCGGCAGCCATGCTGGCCCCTGCCGAGTAAGGCTGCGGCAGAGTGGCCATGGCCATGGCGCCGGCAATGCCCGAGCTGAGGATGTCGTCCTGTTTCTTCAGGTCGTGGCGCAACGCGTTGTAGCGGGCATCGGTGTAGTCATAGAACTGGTTGGAAATGTCGCCCATGCTCTGCTGCAGCTGCTTGACATTCACCGCATCGGTCGGCGCCGTGCCCGCAGCCACGTGGGTGATCTGCCGCTCGTTACCGGCGCTGCCGACGGAGACACTGTTGGCGCGCTCGGCCACCGAGTTGGCGCCCAGCGCGACCGAGTTGTCGGCCTGGGCCTGGGCATCGCTACCCACCGCCGTGGCGTTGCGGCCACTGGCCCGCGAACGGGTGCCGATTGCCGCGCTGTTGGCGCCAGACGCCTGCGCCCCTGCCCCGCCGGCAACCGCGTCGGCACCTGTAGGGCGCGGTTTGGGTTGCTTGCTGGTGTTGTTCACCTGGAACATGCCGTCGGTGCCATTCTGCACATTGCTCACGTCGCCCTCAACATGGCCCACCCGGTTATCCAGGTTGCTGACGTTGGTGGTGACGTTGGCGATTTCGCTGTTGACGTTGTGGATGGAGTTGTCGGTGTACTGCTTGGATTCCGTTACCGCGCCGTCGAGCTGACGCAGGTTGACGGCATCAGTGGCTTCCTTGCCATCGGCAACGTTGCTGAGGGTGCGTGTTTCACCGGTAGCGGCATTGCCCACCGAGACAGTCCCGACACTGGCGTTAGCGGCGTTGGAGTACTTGCCGGTGTAGTTTTGCGCACCCCGGCCGTTGTCGCTGGCACCCTGTCCAAGGGCCACGCTGCCATCAGCCGTGGCACTGGCGCCCTCGCCCATGGCCATCGAGCCGTTGCCGCTGGCCTGGGCGTTCGGACCGACTGCGACTGCGTCAACACCGCTGGCGATAGCGTCGGGCTTGGTCGAGTTGGCGTGGAAGTACTTGATCCCGCCTCCGTTGTTGATGGTGGTGATCGTGCCGTCGATTGCAGTAACGCGACCGTCGATATTGGTGACCCGGGTGTTGGTCTCGTTGAGCTGAGACAGGTTCACCGCATCGCTGTCGTCCTCGCCACGAGCGACGTTGGTGATTTTGCTGCCGCCGCTCTTGGTCACGCTGTTATAAGTCGTACCGCCCAGCGTGATCCTGTTGTGGCTGCTGTTGTCGTACATCACAGCATCCGCTACCGCCCCGCTGGTGATGGCTTTGAGCTGGGCGACGTTGACCCCGTCGGTGTCCTCCGAGCCAGCCGACAGCCCGGTGATGCGACGGCTGCCGATATTGACTTCACCCGTGGCCGTGCCGCCCACCAGGTAGGCTTGGTGACCGAGCGTGCTGCCGTCTGCAACGGCGCCGGCACCCAGGGCGATGCTGCCGTCATGGCTGGCGGTCGCGCCCGTGCCGATAGCGACCGCATCCGCGCCGGTGGCGGCTGAATCGGGGCCGGTGGAATTGGCGTGGAAGTACTTGGTGCCCTGGTTGTAGATGTTCTCGACATGATCGCCCAGATCGGTGACATCGCCCTGCAGCGTTGTGACGTTACCTTCTACATTGGTCACACGGCCGTCGAGGTTGGTGACGTTGGTAGCAGTGGCGTCCACTTGCAGGTTGGTTGCATTCAGCTGCGAGCCGTTGACCGCATCGGTGGAGTGCTCGTTCACCGCGCCGGCAGCAACGTTGGTCAGCACTTGCGCGGCGCCTGGTGCATAGGCATCGCCACCGGCGGCAATCAGTGACAGTTGATCGGTACCCGTACGCTGCACAGGGCCAAGCGAACCGTTGCTTATGTTGTTTATGTTGTTGGTGACGTTGCTGATGTCGGTGGTGTTCTGCTCCACCTGCTGGTTGGTGGCGTGCAGTTGCGATCCATTGATCGCGTCAGTGGAGATGTCGCTGACTTCACCAGCTGCAACGTTGCTGATCTTCTGCGCACTTCCCGTGCCGTGGCTGGCATCGTAAGCGCCCAGCATGCCGTTCCACTGCAGCGCGTCCTGCTGCAGGGCGAAGATGTTGCTGGTGTTCTCTATCACGCGGCCATCGAGGTTGGTGATGGCATCCCCGACATTGTTCACCGTCATGCCATCGAGGCTGTAGTTTGGCGCCGAGATCGAACCGTCGGGATTGACCGCTGAACCGCCGCCCAGTGCGTTGCTGGTGGCGTTGGCCAGGGTATACAACTGCGAACCGTTGATCGCATCGGTAGAGGTCAGGTAAACCCCACCGTTGGCCACGTTGTTGAGTGTCTGCGCAGCCCCCGGCGAATAGGCGTCGCCACCCGCCGCGATCAACGACAGCATATCCGTGCCGGTGCGCTGCACCGGACCGATGCTGCCGTTGTTGATGTTGTTGGTGAAGTTGCTGATCTGGGTGCTGTTCTGGTCCACCTGCTGATTGGTCGCAGCCAGTTGCGAACCGTTCACCGCGTCAAGGGAGCCGAAGTTGATATCGCCAGCGGCGACATTGATGACCCTCTGGCTACCCGCATCTATGCCGCTGGTGGTCACGCTCGGGCCGCCAGCGATGGTCAGGCCGTTGCTGCCAACCCAGGTATCGCCGGTGGTCACCGAGTCGAGCACGAGGTTGTCGGCCATCTGCACCTGCAGGCTGCCACCGGCGTCCACTTCGGTCTTCAAGTTGTTGCCCGAGTAGCTTCCCGCCGTGAGCGCAGCGCCTTGGATAACGAAGGTATCGCCCAGTTGCTTGTCCACCGAGCCGGAATTACCAACGAAGGTTATCGGCGTGTTGCCTACGCTGCTGAGCTGCGCCACGTTCACCGCGTCGCTGTCCTGGCTACCGGCAGCCAGGCCAGTGATCTGGCGGAACTGACCGCTGGCGGCATCGCCCACGGCGACGGCACCCAGGGTGCTCTGGGTGGCATTAATGGCATTGGCCTGCTGCGCAGTGGCGCCGCCAGGGATAAAGCCGGCAACGCCGGCGGCGGTAGCCGCCACCGAGCCGGCCCCCAAAGCCACACTGCCCTGAGTCACTGCCTGAGCCTGGGTGCCCAGAGCCAGGGCATTCTGTTCGCTGGCCAGCGCATCGTTGCCGATCGCTACCGAATCCTGGGCAAGGGCGCGGGTACCCAGTTGAGTACCTTGCGCATCAGTAGCGACATTGCCGATGGCCAGTGAGTTGCTGCCATCAATCCGGTTGTTCAGCCCGATACGGCCGCCATTGACGTACAGCTCGTTGCCCAGGGTCAGCGAATCGCTGCCCTGTGTGCCGTTACCGTAGAAGAGCACGCGCCCGGTCTGGCCCGCCTTGTCACTGGACTCGCAATTGCTGTTGTTGCCATCATACTTCCAGCCCATGTCGCCGCTGACATCAGTGTCGTGGACGAACACGCATGCCGAGTCACTGCTGTCGTTGACGTACAGGCCCGCGTTTCCTGAAACGGCGCGTTCGGTGTCGGAACCCGCTGCGGCCTCAACATCCATACCGTACAGCCCGCTCAAGGCACAGAGGCCGAGCACGGCCAGTGTGCGGCCACCCTTGCCGGCGCTGCGGGCGTATTCCGAGGCAACACACCAGCAGTGCTGGGTTCTGGACCATACAAGACGATAAATCCTGTTCATGAGGGGCTCCCGCCAGGGCTGAACCCTGGGCTGAGTAGTAAAAAATCAGGGGGAATGAATCAGCGCGAAGAAAGCTGCAGGGCGCGGCTGGTCTGGATCAGCAGGGGGCGTTCGATCGCGGTGGGGCGCGACTGCTGGAGGGCTCGCTGGTAGGTGCGCAACGCGCTGCTATGGTCCTGACGGACGTAGTCGAGGTAGCCACCGGCAAAGAGCCCTGCTTCGGTGCGCAGATCACGTTTCACAGCGTCAGGCGCCTGCAGTTCATCAATGTCGGCAAATACTGCGGAGATGTCGGACTTGCCTTGATACAGCGCAAGTAACGCGCGCTGTGGCGCGGTGGCCGGCTGGATGGCCCGGGCCTGCTTCTGCAACCGGGCGCGGATGACTTCGGGTTTCACCCCGGCGTCGCTGGCAGTACGTGCCGTCAGCCACAGGCTCCAGAGGCCTGCGTAGCCTTTCACCTGGGCGTTGGCAGCCTGCTGGCGCAACTGCTCGAAGGCTTTGCGCGACGCGTCGAAACGACCGAGTTCGGCCAGGTTCACCGCTGCCGGAACGGCGATTAACTGCACCTGATCACTACCCTTGAGGGCGTCATAGAATTGCCGCGCACGCATGTGGCGACCGCTGGCGTCTTCGATGAAGGCCTGCTCGGCCAGTGCGCGGTTACCGCCCTGCCCTTGAGCACCAGCTTGCTGAAGCAGCGCCTGAGCGGCAATGAGATCACCTGCCAGCAATCGCGCATGAGCCTGCAGCACCAGCGGCTGGGCCGCAACGCTGGGCGGTAACGAGGGTTGCACTGTACTGGCGGGACCGGCCATGACCACGCCAGCATCGAGAAGCAGGGCCAGGGCCAGCGCGCAAAGAACGCCAGGGCGGCAGCAGGTGGAGCGGTGCGAGCGGCGGATCATGGTGGCAACTCCTGAAAGGATTCGAGTTGCCTACATGCTATTGGCCCCCCTGCCAGAATGAACTCAGAGTCCTCCTGAAGCCGCTATCAGAGTTATTCCGCAATCGTTCATGGCGAACCGGCCTGGGGCAGGGTCAGTTCCAGCTCGATCGCCAGGCCTTGCTCATGGCGGCCGTGGACAAACTTCCCTTGCAGGTACTGCGCCACACGCTGGCAGTGGTTTAAGTCGATGATGCTCTGCGGCCCGGCATGCCCAGACAGCTCCAGCCTCGCCTGCACCTGCCCCTGCCCGCGCACGCACATATCCAGATGGATCCAGACCGGGTTGTCGGCGTCGCCCCGAAACAAGCCGATGGCTGTCGTCATCCAGTCGCTGAAAACCTCGGTATCCAGCCATACCCGCCGGGTATCGATGCGCTGAACGCCGAACAGCGACTGCGGGTGGCCGATGAGGCAGCGACCGATGAACGCAGGCAGGTCGCAGGCTTGAGCAAGCGGCGCGCGCGAACTTTCCTGAAATTGGTACAGACGCTCCAACCGCTTCAAGCGGCCGGTCAGGCTGGAGAGCCCTGGTGTGGCAGGATGCAACGCCAGGGCGTCGATGCACCCTGCCAACTCGCGCAATGACGCTTCGTAGAAATCCGCCTGCCGTCGTGCCTGAGCTTCGGCGACGAGCAATTGATCACGCAAGGTCACCAGTTGCCCTTCGCTGTCGGTGATATCCTGTAACCCGCCCAGTACACCACACGCACGCCCTTGGCTATCACGGTAGGGCACCATCCAGTAATGCATAACCCTTGCTTCGCCAAAAATTTCCACCCGTGTGGTGACCGCCAACGGCACGCCTTCAAGCGCAATGCGGGCAAAGCCTTCGGGGAGCGTTTTGCGCACGGCCTGGGAAAACCAGCGGGCCTCGGTAAAACCCGATCCCAGGGCTTCCTCGGCAGTGATGCGGTAGTAATCGAGGAATTTCTGATTGCAAAACAGCAGTTGCCCTTCTGTCGTTCGCACGAACATGGGGTTGGGCGCGGCATCCACCAGGTTGCGTAACAGGCCCAGCTCCGCCGGAATCGCATCGGCGGTCACCGCTCCCGCGGCAGGTTCCTGGCCCGCCACCAAGCCGTTGCGGCGAGCAATTTCGGCCAGCTCCACGTTCGAGCTAACATGGAGCTTTTCCAGCAGATGCGCCTTGTAGGTACTGACGGTTTTGAAACTGATGCGCAGCTCTTCGGCAATGCGCAGGTTTGAGCGCCCTTCGGCGATCAATTGCAGCACGGCCGACTCGCGTGGCGTCAGGTTATCCAGTTCACTGCCGCCACCCGGTTGCATGTGCTCGCGGGCGAAATGACCACGGCCCGCCAAGACATCACTTATCGCCTTGCGCAGGCTGGTCATGTCCTCGTGTTTGCCAACAAAACCACTGGCGCCGGCCTTGAAGCACAGCGGGGCAAAGTGCGCAGGGTTCTGGAAGCTATAGACCAGCACTTTCTGGTTGCCATCGCGGGCGCGCAGGCGGCGCAACAGATCCAGTCCACCCGGCCCGGGCAAGGCGATCTCCAGAATCACCAGTTGCGGATTGCACTGGCGTGTCAACGTCAGCGCTGTGGGTACGTCCGCCGCCTCATGGACATCCTCGTGTCCCAGGTCCGCCAACAGGTTACGCAGCGCGCTACGCACGATCGGCATAGCGTCGGCAATGAGCACTGTCGCCATCAGATTTATTCCTGGCTCGTCCATTAAGTGCTCAAAGCATAGGTGATAGCCCTGCTGCCCCCCGCCAGCGCACATGCATTAAAGAGGTAAGAGAACGCAAAAACCGGTGCAAGACCGGTTTTTGCGTCGCTACCCAGCGCCAGGCGCTGGGGCGGGGTATCAACGACGGCGGGCGTCGAGACTGAAGCGACCGGCACCGAAGGCCACGATGTGCAGCAGGCCACCGGCCATTGCGATGTTCTTGAAGAAGTGGATGAACTGGTTTTGATCACCCAGGGCGTTATGGAACGCCAGCGCGGTAAACACGCTGAACACCGCCAGCAGCGCAGCAACGGTGCGGGTGCGATAACCGGCGACCAGCGCCAGGCCGCCACCGATCTCAACAATGATCGCCAGCGCCAGCGCCAGTTGCGGAAGTGGCAGGCCCACAGAGCTGATGTAGCCGACCATCATCGCCGGAGCGGCAAGCTTCGAAAAGCCGGAGAGAATGAAGATGGCGCTGAGCAGTACACGGCCAACCAACGAAGCCGAGGCTTGAGTCAACTCGGAAGCGTTCTTTTCAGTAGTGCTGGAGTGAACGGTGTTTGCGGAAGCAGCCATAAGATAATTCCTTCAAAATGTGCGCGACTCACCATGAATCGCTGCAGTGAAGAAATCTTGCGCTGCGCCGCCTCATCTGAATAGCCGACTAATTTAGATCATTAGGTTCGAATAAGTTGGCAAGTAACCTTGCGTAAGTAGGATGTCGCAGTCGGCGATCCGACCGTCACTGACTGCGCTCTGCCCCTTTTCGGGCGCCTTGCTCACCCTGCCGGCGCTTCACTTTTTCAGCACACCAAGCTGATGCAATCCAGTCATCCAGTCTTCCATGTGCCAGGTACGGACGATTTTGCCGTTTTTGAATTCATGGATATCCGTGGCCATGATGTCGATGCGTTTACCGCTGGGCGCCACACCGACAAACACACCCGTCTGAATCCCGGAAATGCGCGAGCGCACGATGACTTTGTCGCCGTCCTGCAGCACCTCTTCAATCTTGATGCTGAAGTCCGAGAACGTGCTGTGCAGATGATGCAGCACCTCTTTGGCCCCCTCAGGGCCTGGAGCCTGGTCGGCGGCAGCGGGAATATCGATCCAGTCTTTGCTCACTATGCGCTCAAGCAGGCTGGGGTCGTTCTGGTCGAACGCGTTATACCAGAGCTCGACATCTCGTTTGTTCTGTTCGACCTGCCTGCCGCTGGCCAAAGCGCTGACGCACACCAGGGCGACGCAAAGCGCAGCCTTCCAGTTTTTTATTGCCTTCATTTCAGTCTCCCTGTGGATCTGGTTGAAACCGTGAGTCGAGCGGGCAATCTAGACTGATGAGACTTTTAGAAGTACCGGGATAATATTGACCATTACGTTCGAGGAAATAGGCATGATTTCTGATCCCGGAACACCCACGCTCGACCAACTGCGTGTGTTCCTCACCGTTGTCGAAGTCGGCAGTTTTGCCGCGGCTGCCAGAAAACTGCATCGGGCCACGTCGGTCATCAGCTATTCGATTGCCAACCTGGAAATGCAGCTCGGCGTCGCCCTGTTTGACCGCCAGACGACACGTAAACCCCAGCTCACCGACGCTGGCCGTACGGTGCTGGCCGAGGCCCGAACCATCGCCAACGGTGTGCTTGGATTGCGTGCCAAAGTGAAGGGGCTACTTCAAGGGCTCGAAGCCGAAGTTCACGTGGTGCTCGATGTGATGCTGCCCCCGGAACGTGTGGTCGATGCGCTGAAATCCTTTCGCGAAGAATTCCCGACGGTTGCCCTGCACTTGCATATGGAAGCCCTCGGCGCGGTCACCGAGTTGGTAATCAACCGTGGTGCAGTCGTCGGTGTCAGTGGCCCCATGAACGAAGGCATCGACGGCATCGAAAGGATTGCCGTCGGCAGCGTGGAGTTGATTCCGGTGGCGGCTGCGAATCATCCACTGGCATCAAGCGACGCGACGGTGCCGGGCACCGCTCGTGAGTTCACCCAGCTGGTGTTGTCCGATCGGTCAGTCCTGACCAAGGACAAGGATTTCGCCGTGCTCAGCAACCGCACCTGGCGCCTGGCGGACCTGGGCGCCAAGCATATGCTGCTGCGTGAAGGTATCGGTTGGGGAAACATGCCCGCGCCGATGGTCCAGGAAGACCTGGAGAGCGGCCGGCTCGTGCAGCTGAACATCCCGGAATACCAAAGTGGCAAATATGACTTCGACGTCATCTACCGCACGGATTTACCACCGGGGCCCGCTGGACGGTGGCTGATCGACCGCTTTGTACAACAAGACGCGATGCTCAATACCGCCACTTGTCGGACAACATTGTCTGGGAGCTCCCCTACACCCCGGGCCTAGGGCATTCAGCCCACTTAACGGGCCGAGATGAGGTGTTGGGTCACGTGGGCTGGTTTATCCGGGAATACTTCGATCCGATTCAAGCAGCTTATGCGCTCGACGAGACCATCACGCTGCCGACTGATTGACTCATGCAATCTCCCGGGCCTTGCCTGCGCTGGCTTCAGATTGATGAAGAGCGCAGGCATCTCAGCCCGGTCAGGCGGCTCCCTTGGCCTGCTGTTCCAGGTGCGCCTGCAATGCCGGATCGATTTGCAGTGCGCCGGCCAGTTCGTCAAGGTAGGCCCGCTCTGCGTCCTGCTGGTCATCCACCAGCATCACGCTGGCCAGGTACATTTCCGCGGCCATGGCCGGGTCCTGGGCCGACTGAGCCACCTCGGCAGCATCGAGTGGCTTGCTGACTTCCTCATCCAGCCATTGCTGCAGCTGCGGGTCGCTGGTTTGACGTTTGATTTCAGCGTAGATCAACTGTTCTTCTTGCTTGTCGATGCGACCGTCAGCCTTGGCTGCCGCAATCAGCGCGCGCAAGATGGCATGGCTGTGGTCCTCGGCCTCGGGGCCGGACAATTGATCGACAGTACGCACCGCCTGTTGCGGGGCTGTCGCCTGGCTGCGCTGCCAGCTTTGATAGGCCTGGAACGCCATCATGCCCAACGACGCCAGGGCCGCATAGTTGGTGCCACCCGCGGAGCGCCCCTGGGCAAGGCCGCCAGCGCTCCCGCCACCACCGCCACCCAGCAGGCCGCCAAGTAAACCACCAAGGCCAGCACCACCACCCGTCGCACTGCCGCCGCCAAGCAGACCGCCCAGCAAGCCGCCCAAACCGCCCAGGCCGTCTTGCGAAGACATGCCGCCGCTCCCTTGTTGCGCTTGCGAGCCCTGCCCGGCCCGAAGTAACTGTTCGAGTAAATCACTGGTGTTCATGGCTCCGCCCTCGGTCGGTAGTCGTTGCCCAGACAAGCAACGATAGCCCCCTCAAGGCGATCCGCCATGACCGTCTGGCCGACGGGAAACCCGGGGCTTACCGAGCAGACCGGTTCGCGGCCCTACCGCAGGCCTTGAGCAGCAGAGCCAGAACATTGGGGACCTGCCTCGTTGAATCATGCAGATCGAAGGACGCTATAGATCTCCGAAACCACCTGCATCGTTGCGTCCTCGATCGTTCCTTCATTACGGCATAAAACCCAGCCGTGATCTGCAACCGCTCGCTCGAACGCCTTGGTACAAGCGACATGTTCTTCCAGCCTGTGCATCACAGTACTGCTCAGCCCGCGCGTTCGTGCCGCTGCCCTCAGCCATGAAACTTCAGGGTCGGTAACAACCCCGACATGCAGGTCTGGCACTTGCACGTTGCGATCGATGTTCAGTTTTAGAATCTCTGCAAACGGGACCATCCGGCGAAACGCGGCATCAGACGGGTACCAGCGATCGATCAGGACGATGCTGTCTGGTGGCTGTTTAGCCAGCACGTGCCGGGAAATCCAGGTCCGGCTATCTGCAAAGCGCTCACAAATCCCCAACTCCAGATCCCGGGTGGGATTTCTGACGAATGTGTTCACCAGGGCCATCGTTTCACCCCTGTAGGGATCGCTTTTTTTCTCGCAAAGACGGATCACCTTTTTGTTGTCTGACCTCAGTACTTTCGTAACGGCCTCCAACAGTGTGGTTTTTCCGGTCCCCTTGGGCCCGTCTAGCGAAACAAACAGCGGACGATTCATTCTTCAAACAACGTATGGGCAGAGATTGGTGAGCACTCTACCCCAGTTTCTGGCTGACGGCTCTTAACGTGCCCCGACTACGCCAAGCATTGAGCTGTAGCTCGACGGCGAGACGCCCATCACTTTGCGGAACGCATTGCTCAGGTGGGCCTGGTCGAAGAAACCCAGGTCGACGGCGATGCGTGCTGGCGCGTCGCCAAGGCGTAGACGCCGGCGCGCTTCGATCAGGCGCAACTGCTTGAAATATTGCATCGGAGGAAGGTTTTTCAGGGTCTTGAAGCTTCGCACCAGATGAAACCTGGACAGATTGGCTTCAGCACACAGGTCTTCAAGCGCGATCGCTTCGTATAAGTTGGCCTTCATGAAACGGATCAACTGTGCCACCCGCAATGGCTCGTCGGCAGTGTCTGGCGTGGTGCGAAAACGCGCCAGCTCACTGAACAGCACCAGCAATGCCTCGTCACGGCCGCTGGCGTTCAGCTGCTCATGCAGGTCGAGGATAGCGCGGAACAGCGCCCTATCCTCGATCACGCCCTCCTGGAACGTGGGCAGGCCATTGACGCTCGCGGTCTGGTCGAGAATGCTGCGCACTTGCTGTCCGTCCAGATGCACGCTGATGAACTGTGCGCCCTCCCCGCAGAACTCCGACGCCTGCACGGTCATCGGGTTGTAAAGCGTCACCTCGCCCGCTGCCACCGCTTGCTGCCTGCCGTTGTACCAGATCCGCTCAACCCCGCTGAGGTTGGCACTAAGCACATACTCTTCATGGGTATGCTTGGGGTAGCGGACACCACTGGCATTGACCCTCGAACATTCAATACGCTCAAAACGAGTCAGATTTTCCATTACCAAGGTCATAGGCCTGCCTCCCTGCAGGAATTGCTCTATGGGGATTATGTATCACCATGGCCGAGCGCTTCCACATGAGTAACCCGGGCCATTTATGAAGCGTGCAGTCGCACGCGTATTGGCATCAGTCTGCGCCGCCAGCCTCACCGAAGCCGGCACCCACGACTTCGACTGATCGGCTACGTCGCAGAGATATTCCACTTGTACCTGGTTGGGTGAGTGGAAGCGTTTAGCCGTGCCGTCGTCCTCCCACATAGCGCCAAAAACGTACTCACTAATTCCATGAAAGTAGAAATAGTCGCACGCCTTGAATGTGCAAGAACCGACCGGCCCCGGACGGTGCCCTCCTTCACTGCCGTTGTCCCAATTACCCTTCTCTAGCCAGGCGTGCCAACCCTCATGTTGGAAATCACCACCCCGTGAGCCGGGATTGGCGTTCGCAGAGGCCGGATTGTACAGCGGGCAGTAAGTAGTCACAGTCCCGCCTGAATAACCGCCAAATTTGTCAGTGCCATCCGCAACCGTGTGGTGGATTGCGTTATGGTAATTACTGCTCTGAGCCTCCGCAGTTGCCCGGTAGTCGATGGTTCCGTGAAACGACTGATCGTTGTTGTCTAGCAGACCATAAGTAAGCAAGAACGCGCCATTCCAGTGCTTCGGAAATTCAAGCACGTTATTACAAGCGTCATCCCAGCCGCGGTTAGTAAAATCATTACCGTCAAGGCCATACGCCTGGTACTCCCAAAGGTAGAATTCTCGCCAGCATCCATGCGTGCTCCATAAGTCCCGGTCGGCTTGGCTCGCAGCGCTCTGATTACACACGGCACCAGCGTCTAGCGCAGCGCCGAGCATTGCGACCATCGTGGCGACTGTGATCAATCCTCTGAAGGTCTGCATGTCGAATCCTCTTTAGGAATCACACAGGATACTCGCGACTAGAATTCTGGAGGTTTTACGTCAAACGCCTTGCTGGTCGTCGCTGAATTCTGCTCGGCCTGGCTTTTTTCCGGGGACGGCGGAACCACATCAGGATGTCTAACCAGAAATTGTTCTAGCTTGCGATTGAACGACTCAGCCCTCTCCCCAGGGTTTCGCCGCACCCGGTCGAGGAAGATCGATTCATCGTTGCGCACATAATGCGAGAGCATCCTGCGCGCTGCGTCTGAATCGCCGTGATTCCATAGGTAAGCGTTGATCGCTTCTGCGCGCACAATTTTTGATGGATGATTTCTGACAATTTCCATCACCAGCGTGTTGGTACGTTCATTATTGAAATACGCGAGGCCATCAACGGCTTTCGCTTGCAGTTGAGCCGCACGCGTCTGCTCGATAATTTCGCCATCCACTACAGCGCCTTCGTTTGGAAGTGGGCGTATAGCGAACTCAGCAAAGAAACTTTCGGCCCCCGGACTGTGCGTTTCACCGAGAAGCGCAAGCGCCAGAAGCGCCCGCGTTTGGTCTGAAACCTGAACGCGTTCAATCTCGTCAATGAAGGCCTGAATAATTTCGTTGTTACTGGCCGCTGCGACGACCTTTGTGCGCGCATCCTCCTTCTCATCGACATGAGAAGCACCTGCCCAGTCCAAAAACTTGGGCACATCGGCGGCAGAAGCTAAAGGCGGCGGGGAATGGAGTTTATACTGGGCCAGGATCGTGCTCGGGCGCGGCCCGGCAGCAGTTGAGGAGCCTGGTGCATCTTGATCGCAGCCTGTAAGCAGAATCAGCGTTGCCGTGACCGAAAAAGCAATGGCTGATAACCGTATCCAATGAGTTTCCATGCGGGTCTCCTGTTCGCTTTAAGCTAAACGTTTGACACCGTTGCCCCGGTTTACAAAGGCAAGTCACGTTGACCCTGTTAACTTCACGTTCACTTCAACATCAAAATGCCTTTAGATTCGTAAAACTGCAGGCTCAAAATCTGCTCGGTGAATGGATCCAGTCAATAAGTCTAGTCGGGTACAAAATCAATTCAAGCTTGTAAACGGCGATAAGGCTTATGAAAAAGCTATATCAGCGTGTGGATGATCGGTGCCACTCGATCGTCTAACCTTTCAGCTCAAGCGAATTTCCTCAGCACCGACTAGAAGCATTAGCTCAGCCAACCATATGCTGGACTGAGAATTTGATTTTTGTGCCTATCTTGCATGCTTCACGCTTAAGTCAGGAGCACAACATGAGATTAATTGTTGAGGCAGTTTCAGCAGAAGACCAGAGCCAGTTCAAGAAGGACCTAAGATTATTGGTTTCGGTTTCGCGAGCGGATACAGGCGAGTCCGTTTCAGGGCTGGCAAAAGCCAATTTTAGATGTGCTAACGCATTTCCATTAGATATGGAAGTGCGCGAGGCATATGAGCTGCTTTGGGACCCCGTAGACAAGGAGCCATCCGGGGTATATTTTCTCTTGTTATCCCTTCGCAATAACGACGTGACTTTCACTTCAACAGATGATCAAGGGGTTACTTCACCTTACCATATAACGTTTCAGCCCAAAGACTGGAATACGAATTGGTGGTGGAACCTTGGTTTGCAGGTACGATTATTCGGTGTCGACGCAGACGGCCAGAAAATTCTAGGCCAGACAGTTATCCGCGTGTTAAAGAAGCCATGAATCATGGGGCTTAGCAATGGCTACGGACTTGTGATCGGTCAGAAGTCAAACTACTTCCGCGATCCACCAGACAACTATGGGCGTTATTACCACGGAAACGTCACTATACACACGCCGAATGGCGAATATCACTGCGCAATCGATGTAGATCCTAAATCCATGCCTGATGGGGTTCAATGGCGTGTCGTACAGATCCGCGCCATTGACTTTGCAAATATAAAGGCACTCTCCGATGGCTGGCACTCACTACCCTCCACCAATGGCTCAGGGGCGGTAGACTACATCAGATCGAAAATTCTACATCCTCCAATAATGTTCTGGAGTGTCCGCTATGACAGCTGCCTCGCCCGGTTTCTTGAGTTCTTGCGATGGAACCCGCCATGGAAGAGTGGCACCGGCTTACAAGCGTTGACCGATCTAGAGTCAGTTATTTCTCAAGGCATCAGATTTTATATCTTTGGCGAACCTTTTACTTCGGGACTCGGCGTCCACAACATCCACCAGAACCAGGGCGATCCAGTCGGCAGTGGGCACGAAACTGAGAATGCCATTTGGCAAGATGGCATAACAATTATCGAAACGAGCCAAGGAAACTTTATTGGGTTTCTAAACAAGTTCAAGACGCAGGCATTCCGTACAGATGACTTCGGTCACATGACCTGACGCCATAGCCCGGTACTGCCGCGCGACTGACTACAGCCCCGAATATCTATCCATCAAAGCGCCCATGCGTGCCAAATACTCACCACGCCCCAGATGCAGAATGTGATTGCCCGGAAACCAGTGCAACGCACTGCCTGGCCAGTGCTGGTGCAGCAGCCGCAGGTGGCGTGGCATGGTGACGCGGTCTCCGGCACCGCCGATGATCAGCATGCGCTCGCCATCCATGCACGGCGCGTAGGTCAGCGGGTTGTGCACGGCAAGCAATCCGCGCATTTCGGCCACGCCAATGCCCTGGTTACGCATCAGCCGCGAGAGCAAAACACCTGTGGGCTGCCACTCAAGGAACGCGTCTATCGGGCTGACCGCCGGGACGATCGGCACGCAATAGGCCAGGCGCTCGTCAACGGCTGCCAGCAGCGCTGCAGTGTAGCCGCCGAGGGAAATGCCGGTCACACCAATATGCTCGACACCGCGTTCCTGTAGATAGTTGATGAACACCCGCAGGTCATGGATCGCATGCAGCGGTGCTTCGTTAAAGGCCACCAGCCCACTGCCGAACAATCCCTGGCCGCTGAACCAGTCGCTGCGTTCTGCGCGACGGCCATGGTGCGGAAACGTGAACAGCAGGATGTCATAGCCCCGCCGATAAAAATCGGCCAACGACAGGGCGTGGGCATTGAGCCAGTGCGGGTCGGCTGCGAAGCCGTGGATGACGATCAGCGTCGGACGCGGCCGGTCGCCATGGCACCAGTGCTGGGCATGCGCGAAGGCATTGCGCTGCATGGCCTCGAACTGCGGGCGAGCGAACGGATTGAGCGGTTTGAACGGGCTGGCAAAGCGCAGCTGGAAACGACGGATGTCATTGCCGGGCAACGCGCGCTCTGAAATGGCGATGTCCTTCGGCGGTGGCAGGAATACCTGAGAGGCGTCTCCCGTGCGTGCTAGCGGTTCGTAGTAGCGCAGCGCTTCGAACTCGCGCTGCAGACGGCCAGGTCTGGATAGCGTAGTAAGCGCGGTCACCGCCACCGTAGCCGACAAGGAGGTGCGCATCACCCGCTCGATCGCGGCGCTGCCATGTATCTTCAGGCGGTGCCTGGCATCCAGTTCGGTACCATCGGCCTGCCGCCAGAAGTCTTCGGACAAACACTCCCACCAGGGCCTGCGTGAATCCCCTGCCCCATCCTCACTCGTGCTCTGTTCTTTACGCCACACGCAAAATTCCCTCAGGCGAGGGGCAGCATAGGTGCCCCGATAGCCTCCAGCTTAAAGACCGCGCCGACCGCGTACTCCCCCCCATTTGCAGGGGGACGGGGCAACGGTAGATCGATGAATCTGCCCGTCGTCGACCTTGGTCGTATTGATGAAACGCGAAGCGCCTGTATTTCAGCTCAATTGATTGCCCCCAACTGCGCCACAACCTTGCGAGAGCGTTAACGATGAGCAAACTCAGCGGGCAAGATGCCCTGTTCCTCAAAGTCGATCGTCCCCATGCCGCGTCGCACTGCACCATGATCTACATCTACGATCAGTCCACGGTAGAGGGGCAACGACTCGGCTTTCGGGAGATCGTCCACCATATCTCGGATCGTCTCGACGTCTCGCCCGTGTTCAAACGCAAGATCATCCAGGTGCCCTTTGGCCTCGGTTATCCCTACTGGGTAGAGGACGACCTGTTCGACATCGACTTCCACGTTCGCCATTTCGCCCTGCCCAAGCCAGGCGACTGGCGTCAGTTCTGCATCCTGGTGTCACGCATCCATGCCCGCTCGGTCGATCTTTCCCGGGCGCCCTGGGAGATGTACGTGATCGAGGGGCTCGACAACATCGAGGGCATCCCCAAGGGTAGCTTCGCCATCCTGACCAAATCGCACCATGCGGCGATGGACGGCGCCGCGGCCGCGGAGCTGACCTGGGCCTTGCACGATCTGGCCGGCGCGCAGGGTAAACCTGTCGCGGTGGTCGATAACCCGCCGGCGGCAACCAGCGTGTCGCCGCGATGGGGCATGCTGGACACGGTTAGTCGCATGTTCACTGACAACATCTCGGCCTCTGCCCGCATGGCACTGCCGCTGGCCCGCGTGTTGCCCAAGCTGGCCATTGCCAGTCTGCGGAAAGTGGCCAGTTCGGTACTGAGCGCTGAAGGCGGCGCACCGCGCACACGGTTCAACAGCAACGTAACGTCCAGTCGGGTCTGGGATTCGGTCACCCTTGATCTTGGCGTGGTGAAACAGATCAAAAGCCTGGTGCCCGGGGCGACAGTCAACGATGCGGTCCTGGCCATTGTCGGTGGAGCGATGCGTCGTTACCTGATGGCAAAAGATGAACTGCCGGAGAAGTCGCTGGTGACCCTGGCACCGGTCAACACCCGCCAGGGCAATGAATCCGTCGCCGCCGGCAACACTGTGTCGATGCTCACCTTCCCGCTGCGCACCGACATCGAGGATCCGCTTGAGCGGCTGCAAGCGCTGCAGGCCGCCACTTCGCAATCCAAAGCGATCCAGAATGCGGTCGGTGCCAACGACCTGACCAATCTGCAGAAATTCGCGCCCCCGGCCACGCTGGGTCTCGCCGGTCGCCTGGCGACGCTGATGGGCATGGGCGGCAAGGGCCCGGTGGTGCTGCACAATTGCATGGTGACCAACGTTCCGGGCCCCAATGTGCCGCTGTACATGCTCGGTGCAAAGCTCGTGTACTGGTGCGGTGTTGGTCCGCTGGTCGATGGCCTGTCGTTGATCTGGAACCCCACCAGCTACTGCGGAAAGATGTTCATCTCGTTGACCAGCTCACCGAACGTCGTCCCCGACCCGGACTTCCTCGCGCAGTGCCTGAAGGATTCCTACGAGGAATTGCAGGCCGTGGCGATTCAGGCAGCCAAGGCCGAGGCTCCCAAGCCAGTGAAAGCAAGGCGCGTTGCCCGAAAAGCGGCCGCGCTGAAGGTTGGTGACAAGTAGATGCTCTAGCCGGAGTGGCCATCAAGGGCGCGTGAAGGCGAAGCAGGCCACTCTGGCCTGCTTCGCCACACTGCCTCGGCAAGGACTAAGCTGGTGCGATGGATCTTCTACTCTCTAGGTGAAGGCCATGAGTGCCCTGTCGATAGCAGGTTGATCATTCCACGCCTAAGCCACAGGTTTCATCTGCGTGTAAACCCAAATTCCCATCGTCAGTAAAGCCACAACAACGATGATGCCTTCGCGCTTGAGCAGGTGCCAAGGCAGCCGCTCGGCCTGGCGCTTGATCACGTTCAATACCCGGGTCCATATTGGAACCCTGCCGCCCACCAGCGCTGCATTTGTGAAATACAACGTGCCAAAGAACACCACCACTGGGCTGGCCCAGCGCATCCAGGGCACATGGCTGGACGCCGAGAAAGCCAGGGCTGCTGGCACCACACTGGGGAGAACATGGCGCAGCACCAAGAGCCCGGCGCCTTGCCGGTACCATCTGCGCGGGAGCAACCTTTGGCTCAAGCGCACATCCAGTGACCGCACCGCCATCGCCAACATGGACCAGAACTGGTAGGCCTTGGTGCCAAACCAGAGCATGCCCACCATCAGCAGCGGCGCGACATTCGGGTTGAAGATGCCGTCCCTTTTCATGGTGCCGCCAAACAGGTAGGCAGCGAAACAAACCGCCAACGACAACCACAGAAAAACACTTACCCCTCGGTAGCTTTCCGGCGGCAGCCAGTCCCGCCAGTTGTCCAGTGGCTTCAGCCCAAGGCGCTCGGGGAGCTCGGGGTACTGGTACTCGATGGCTTGGGCGAGTTGTGTGAAACGTTGCCAGTCGCTCTCGGTAAAGTGGGGTCTTTTGGACCATCAGGTTACAAAAATATCAGTTAACTCTATTCACCATGCACACTATCTATGAAGCGTTGCAGCTCTATTGGATCTCGCTCAGCCACCCCTATATAGTGCTTATAATCATTAACCAATAATGGGTATCCCGCAATATAATTAATGCCAAAGGTGTCAAGCAAGAGCGCGTACTCTGTGCGTGTCTGCGTGATACAAAACTCCCAGCCCAACGGAATCCTTGCATCAATCAAGTCAAACAGACAGCCCGGAACCCAGAACGGTGGCTGACCAGGCGCCCTGACTAAAAAATCCACACGATCAAAAATAAACATCAGCCCATACACCAAATAACTTTCCCCAATCATCAAAGGAGAGTAATCGGTTTGATCCAGTTCACCCAAATACCGTTTCGATGGTGGGATAGCCTCACCGCGACTAGATTTGCAAATAGCTCGCATACTCTTACTCACTTAAGCTTGAAATCATCAATGGCTCCAGTCTTGGAGTTTCTGACGTAATGAATTTCGATGCCATTGATATTCTGGGCTGACTTTACCCAACCATCAGCTGCTGGCCATCGAGGATCAGTCATGGGTACGGGCAGTGGGCGACCAGCTGTAGGATTTGACATAGCTTGCTCCATAGCAAGCTTTTCATTCAAATTAGCAGGAGTAGATCTACCTGTCGAACCAAGGCCTAGTGGCTTGGTTCCTTTTGTATTGGCCCCAGCCTTTCCGAACAACCCTCCGCTCACAGCGCTAAGAATCAGACTATCACGGTCAGCCTTACTGACCGAAGCCCCGTTCTCAATATTAGCTAGCTTTGATTCCGTTGCAATCAGTTCGCTGATAGCAGAGGTGTTCTGCAGTTGGTATCGAGCCAAATCGACTTTCAACTCAAACGGAATGCTACTGTCGAGCTGAAGGTGAGCAATCCTTTCCTGCAGGCTTTTCTGATCATTTATTAGCTGACCAAAAAGCTGTATGCATGTTGAGGGTGCCTGTACACAAGAATCGAAAACCGCATCCTGATTTACGAGACTCAAGTCACGGTATTTTTGCTGAACTTTATCGCACGTGCCAAGCGCTTTACATTCCCGCGCCTCAGCTTCAAACCCATCCAGATCCTGATGCGCCAAGAAATTGTACTGCGTCGAATTTTTCGCCGCCCAAGCCGCCGTTTCGAGCTGGCTCGCACTGGCGTTGCTATCCTGTGCGACCGCAGCGATCAGCCCTACCAGTTGCGAACTCATGCTCAGCAGCGCTTCGCGGTTTTCCGGGGAATAGCCACTGACCAGTTGGTCCAGGTCAGCGACCACTGCCTCGTTAAGCCCCGCACCGGCTGCGCCAGCGGCGAAGCTGTCACCCCGTGCCTTGGCCGCCAGCCCCCCCCATCAGAGCGTGCAACACCACCATTTGCGCGTCGCCGGGCTTCAGGTCGTGGGACTGGCCAAAGTCACCGACCCAGTTGAAACCACCGGCGGCGAAGGTGTTGTAGACACTGTCCTTGAGGGCGTCCCCGAAACTGCCACCTTGCCCCAGGACCTTACTCAGGGCCGTACTGGTGATGTTCTGTGCAGCCTGGTTGGCGGCGAAACGACTGACGCCGCTGACGGTGCCCAAATCCACGGTCACCTTGCCAGTGACGGGGTTGGTCTTGGTTTGCAGGAGTTGGTCGAAGTAGCCGGCGGTCAGGCCGCCGACCACGGCGGCAATGGCCACCTGTTTGAGGTTGTCGCTGCTGAGGGTGTCACTCAGCGTCTGGCCAAGGTTGCCTTTGTTGTTGATCAGGTTGACGGCTGCAGTACTGGCGAGGCTGCCTGCTGCACCAACCCCTGCGCCGGTTACGACGGCTCCTGCGCCCGCACCGCTGAGCGCGCCCGCCGCCGCCATGCCGCCGATAGCGGCCGCGGCGATGGCCACGGCCAACTGGGTGGCCGGGCCCATGCCAGAGTGGCTGTATTTAAAGGAGTCGTGAACTTCCTGCACCTTGCGCCAATCCACATCCCCACGCGCTTCGGCATCCTTCAGCCACGCCAGGTTCGGATCGGCTTGCACCATCGCATCGATGGTCTGGCTGACGGACTTCTGATCGATATGCTTGAGATCGATCTTCAGCCCTTCCACGGCTTTGATCGTCAGGTTGCCCTGCGCGATCAGCTCGCTCTGGCGCAGCGTTTCATCGGTCTGGCCTTTGCCGGAGGCTGACTGCCAGGCCAGATCGCCCTTGCTCTTCTCGTGACTCTCCTGATGCAAGTCTTTGACCGCTTCAAAGGTGACGCTACCGCCACTGACGATCGCCAGGTCATTGCCACTTTCCATCTTGGCGCCCTGGTAGCGTTGATCACCACCGCTGACCAGCGTCAGGTCGCCACCGGTCTTGATTTCGCTACCAATGTTTTTCACATCGGTCACTTCATCACGCCGGGTTTCCTTGCGCCCCCAGTCACCTTTTTTCTTCAAGGGGATCGCCAGAGGCGAATTTCGTTGTCGAGGCGCGCAACGCCAGAAGGGACGTGGTCTGCAGGCCGGTAGCCCAGTTGATACGCGATCACGGCAAAAAAATACTCCGACACGGGTTTCAGCCCGTTACCGCCGTGTTGAATTGGTAAAACGGAAAAGCCCTGCATTTTTAAAGAACGGGCCGATGACGACTGCCGTCGGTTTAAAAAATAGACTGACTCGAAGCCAGAACCCGCCTACCCTTTGGGACCGCCAGGCTCTCATCCGCTGGCGAGGATTTAGCGCTCTTCATAGATATCGTGGACAACCGGATCAGTTCCAATAAAAAGCTCCTGGTCGTTCGGGGCAAAGCCATCGGAAGCCAAGGACCAACAAACGCAGAGCGTTCGGCTTCTGGACTCAAAGCGTCCCCTATATCATCGATTATTACTCCTTAAAAATTAACGCTTTTTCTCGCTCGAACACTTGCCATGCGACTAAATCGCCACCATGGTACTTATTCCAAAAATCTTCGACTTGCTATGCATCGGGATGCCAAACAGACGAATCCTTGTGAGTCCAAGTTAAATATCCAGCGCCGTGACAAGCACCCATCTACCACATCAAAGTCTGTCCCAGGGAAGTCGGGCCGGAGCAGGTGCCTCAGGAATTTTCACACACCTCTCACAAAGCCCGAGACAATTCCACACAACAAATAGCACTACCCACAATATATTAAAAGACAAGTAGCATCAGACTTTACAACCAGACTGATCGGTTTTTTTGTTACGCCGTCATCTGTTGATATTTCAACCAATAAATCCTGATCAGAAAATGATTGCAACTCAGCTATAAGCTGCTTAATAGTTTTTCCTCGATCAACCCAAAGAGTTTTGTTTTTTTCATTCATTTCAATCTCCAATACGATCAAAGTTCGCATCAAAGGTACCCAGCCTTGCATCTCTACTACTGAGATCCTTTACTGAGGCCTCCATTTTCCAAGCACCACCGTTGAGTCCATCAATATTTATTGCAATGTACCGATTATCTAGTTTAAACACCGCCTGGCCACCATGTACAGTTTTACTGATCTTTTTAAATTCTAGAGCCTCCGCCGCTTGCCTAGCTTCTTTAGTCGTCTTATATACAGCTCCGGAGCCAACTCCAGGTCGCATACCACCTAGGTTCTGTACGAAAAGAAATGTCGCAGATACCGCATGGCGCAAGCCAGCGAGACCATAGCGGCATAACTTTTCGCAAGCTTGTCGAAGCGAGTGACGATTCGACGGGTATCTTTGAGCCAGCCAAACATGCGCTCAATGATGTTGCGCTGTCGGTATTTTGGCCGATCGAACAGCCTGGGCAAACCGGGTTTGGGTCTGCGCTTCATCGAGCGCAGCGGGATGACCGGTTGTATCCGATACCGATCGCAGTATTGGCGTAGCGCATCGGCGTCTTAACCGACTCGCCTCAGTTGAGTTTCACAGGATTTCGTACAGAACCTAGTCTAGACCTGCTGGCGTTGTCCAAGTACGAGTAGCCTTGTCAAATGTTAGCTCTACCGCACCGCCTGTACCTTTTGCACCAACTAATCAGCGACTAATTTTTGCACCAGTGTCGCGACTTCAGATCTAAGCATTTCATCGTCAAACTCATACTTTTCCCTTGTTTCGCTTGGCTCGTACATGTCCGCAGCACAAAAAATGCTGGACAAACACTCGTTTAACAAAGGTTCATCGAGCTGCAGAATTTTCCTATCTCGCTCAATTTTCCGAAGCTCAATATACGCCTCAGAAAAAATTTCGGCTGTCAGCCTTCCTGCTACAAACGACCTTGCAAATTCCAAGATAGTAAGACTCATCGCAGCACTCCATTTTTAATAAAATTATCAAACAGCTGAGTTCCCGGCGATAGCTTAAACCCTGTCACAACATTCCCTGATGCATCGAGCACAACAGCGTTATTGGTGCTCGAATTAAAGAACACCTTAGAGTCCTTTACAAACCCATATGTACCTTGCTGAGTCGTAGTGGTGGATGCCATGTGGGCTTTAATTGCAGACTCATACTGAGCAATAGTCTCAGGATTTTTCTTAGTAGTCACTACCCCGAAATCAGAAGCATGTTTAAATTTCTTATCAAGCTGCCTCTGCGTAATGCCAGTTAAAGCCTCAGCTTCTTTGAAGCAAACTCAGCTGTACTCTCGCCTAGAGTATATAAAACCACTAAGTGGCTCCAACTCTCGCTTAGAGCCTTCCGCGCAAACGCATTCGATATCAATTCTATTGATAGCCTGTTTTTTCCCTCCCATTGCATCAAAATTTGTAGCTACAACTTCCAGACTTTCCAGATCAAACTCTGTTGGTTCACGATCAAGATAATATCGAATCAACACCGAACCATTTTCATTGTATCCGACAGCAATAGCTCTAATATCAGGGTAGATTTCGCCGAGGAGCGCAATTCGAAAACATGCCACGAGCCAATCGGGTAGTTGTGCAGTAAATAACATCTCAATTCCTCGCATCTGGAACAATGTGGGCACCATTTTTCCCATAGTGAATCTGACCTCTGGTAACTGACTGCCCTGTCCGTCCGTCTACCCCAATTGGCCTTCCAAAATCCACAATTGGGTTACCACGAGCCCCAGCGCCAACAACAGGATATTTACCGCTGTGAACTCCTCCCAAAAGCTCCGCTGGGTCGACGCCATCGTTAAAATAACTACGCCCTTCCTCAAAATTATTGTGACCTTTGATATGTTTTCCTTGCTGCCCCATATGTATTTTTGTCGGAAGATCGTTGGGAACGGGGAGCTTACTTATCTCTTTTGGACCGCTAACCGGAGCAGGATTTGCCTTGGCACTCGCCACTGCACGCTTGTAAGCCAGTACTCCAGCAGCAGTACCTAGCCCAGCAGCAACCGCAATCTTCAAGCCACTGGTAATATCATGCGCCTGCGCATCACTCAAGTTCCATTTAGCTTTGAGTGAGTCGACCATCGCATCGACTGAATGCTCGGCAGTCGCTGCCGCTAGCATCTCCTGAAACTCGAAATTGGAGTTAATGAGGTTCTGTACTGCCTCCCGGGCATTGGGAGAGCCGTAGTCAGCCAGGTCCTTGATTGGATCAAGATCCGCCATGGTATTGGCGACTGTTTTCGACAAGGCAGCACAAGCCGAAGGATCAGCCTTGCAACTGGCAATCGCTTCAATGTCCTGCTGAAGGCTCAGTTCCTTATAGGCACGTGTTGTTTCGTAAATGCAAGCGTCGTCGCTACATGCTGCTATTTTCCTGGCTGCCCTCTCAAGCTGGTTATGTGCCAGATAGTTGTATTGTGTTGAGTTCGCAGCGACCCATGCCCCCTTATCCATCTGGGCCGCATCAGCATCTTTCTGGCCTGCCGCCGCCAGTACTCCAACGATCTGAGAACTCATGGTCAGCAGGTTGGCATTACCCTTGACCAAGGTGTCCAGATGCACCACCAGCGCTTCGTTCGCACCCGCCGCCAACGCACCGGTTTTGAAGTCCCCACCGGTGGCCTTAGCCAGCAACCCACCCACCATCGCGTGAATGGCGATCTTCGGCGCAGAGCCATCGGCGACTACACCTTTGGTGTAATCACCCACCGCGTTGAAACTGGCCGCCGCTAGGGTGTTGAACAACGCATTCTTCAAGGCATCACTAGCACTGCCACCCTGTCCAAGAGCCTTGCTCAGCAGCATGGAGGTGCCGCTCTGCAACGTCTGGTTGGCGGCAAATTGCCCAACGCCGCTCCAGGTACTCAAAGAGGAAACGGGAGTGATTCTTCCGATAAACGTATTGGTTTCGGTACCAGTCAAGTTGTCAAAATAGCCAGCCGTCAAACCTGCGGTAATGCCCGAGATCGCGTACCCCTTCATCGCATCCGAAGAGGTCACATCCTTGAACACTGCGCCCAGATTGCCGCGATTATTGACCGCACTCACGGCTGCGTTGGTCGATGCACTTGCTGCTACCGCACCCACCCCCGCCGCAACACCCGCCCCCGCGCCAGCAGAGGCCGCAGCAGCCATGGGGCCCACGACCGCCGCCATCACAATTGCTATGATGATCTGTGAGGCCGGTCCAAGCCCCGAGTTGCTGTACTTGAAGGAATCATGGATCTCCTTCACTTGTCGCCAGTCCACATCGCCACGGGCTTCTGCCTGTTTCAGCCAAGCCAGTTGCGGATCGGCTTTCACCATCGCATCGATGCTCTGACTGACGGTTTGTTGATCCACCTGTTTGATGTCGATCTTCAAGCCTTCAACAGCGTTAATGGCGATTTCACCGGCGGCTACCATCTGCGTCTGGCGCAGGGTTTCATCGGTATTGCCCTTGCCTTTGGAGGAAACCCAGAAGGCGTTGTTGTTACTCTTCTCGTGGCTCTCCTGGTGCAGATCCTTGACCACCTCAAAAGTCACCGTGCCGCCACTGGAAATGCTCAGGTCCTTGCCGCTCTCCAGCTTGGCCGCCTGGTACTTCTGATCGCCACCACTGATCAGGGTCAAGTCACCGCCGGTCTTGATTTCGCTCCCGATGTTTTTGACGTCGGTCACTTCGTCGCGCTGGGTCTTCTTGCTGCCGAAGCTACCTTTTTTCTTCTTGTCGTACAGCGAGTAGTCGCTGTCTTGCGCGGCCAGCAGTTCAAGGTTTCCGCCTGCGACCAGGTAAGCTTCCTCGCCAGCAGTGACCTTGCTGGCGATCAGGGTCAGGTCCTGGCCAGCGCTGAGTTTTACATCGCCACCGGCGTTGAGGCTGGTCGCGATCTGGCTGACATGGTCTTCCTGAGCCTCGACTTTTTTGCTCTTGTTGTAGCTGTGTTGTTCATCGGCCGCCGAGGCCAATGTGAGGTTATTGCCAGCGTCCAGCGCAATATCACGCTGGGCATCCACCTGGCTGGCAATCACTGCTAGATCGCGGCCAGCACTGATCGACAGGTCGCGACCGGCCTCCAGGTTCGAGCCGTTCTGGCTGATGGTCAGGTCACGGTTTTTACTGCCGCGGCTGTTGCTGTTGAGCTGGGCCGCCGACCCAATGGTGACGTCCCGGCCCGCGCTGATGCTGGTGTCACGCCCACTCTGCAACACACCGCCGATATTGCTGACATCTCGACCGGCCTGGATCGTCAGGTCATTGGCCGCTTCAATACGTGCGGCGTTGTCGACAAAATCACGGTGCTGGCTGTTGTAGCCGTTGCTGCTGTCATACCCCGTGACCGTACGCTCGTTGGTCACATCACCGGTAAGACTGGTCAGGCTGACATCCCGCCCGGTGATCACGCCGCCGGCCTTGTTGCTCAGGTCGTTGCCAGCCAGCAGATCAAGCCGGTCTCCAGCCTGAATCAGGCCGCTGTTGATCAGGTTGTTACTGGCCAGAGCCGTCAGGTTGTCGCTGGCCTTGAGTGTGCCGGCGTTGCTGAGGTTGTTCCCGGCGATCAGGCTCACGTCCTTGCCCTGGATCAGCGCGCCGTTGGCGGCCAGGCGGTTGTTGGAGTGCGCCAGGTACAGCACGGGGACCAGAACCTCCTGGCCATCAACCAGCAAGGTTTCCATCCAGACGATGTCGTGGGTCAAAGCGGCCACTTGCTCGGCGCTCAAGCCCACCCCGAGCGAGAGGTTCAGCGCGTCCTTGCTGGCGATGGCGTTGTCCATCAGGTAACGGAACATCGCCTCGTCGGAAGTCAGGCCTTCAAGAAAGCGCTGGCCGGTACGGGCAACCACGGCCTGCTGGATCAGGTACTGTTCGTAGAAGCCGTCGCCCAGGCGCTTGGCACTGTCGTCGGGGTTGTAGCCGAGTTTGCCCAGCAGGTAATCCGAACTCATGAACTGCTTGAGGTCAGTGAGTGCCGGGTTGGTTTCAATCAGGTATTTGTGCGGGCTGGACTTCCCGCTGCTGCTCGGCAGGCCCTGGACTTTGGCGACGCTAACGGGGCCTGCCATGCCCAGGCTGCCTGGACTCTTTATGCCGGTATCCCGACCTTGAGTACCCGGCACCTCTTGTTGGCGCTGAGCACTGCCCACGCTTGCGTCACCCAGGTTCCAGCTTTGCGGACCGGTGTCACCCTGACTGGCGCCTTGCCCGCTGAGGCGAAACAGGCCGTTCTGGCCGCTGGGCAGTTCAAATCCTGGCAACGCCAGCGGGTTGACTTGCTGCTGCGCCAATTCCGGCGGTAACTGTTGATTCAGGGTAACGCGGGTCGAAAACTCACGATCAGGGGCAGTGGTGTTGGTACTTGGGCCGCTGCCGACGTACTCATAGCCTGCGCGAACCACACTGCTATCGAAGTTGTTCTGGGCGGTGATGTTGACGTTGCCGGCAGCCTGGATGATCGCGGCGTAGGTCTGATCGCCAGTGCTCAACTGAGTCACGCGCCCGAACTGGTGCAACTCGGCTTCGGTGCTACCGATAAAGCGGCTCATGTCCGCTGCCAGGCCACTGAGGTTACTGGCGTCATAGCCGTCGCTTTCAAACCAATAGCGCTGGGTGAAATTATTTGCGGCGTTGGTCCAGCCGCTGCCATTGCTGGCGCGTTGGGTGCGAAACACCCGTACGGTTTCGGTATCGGAAGCCTCTACACCGGTATTGGTCAGGTTGTTCAACGTCGCAGTAAAGTTGCCGCTGCTGGCGATGGTGCTGCTGTGGTTCAACAGGTCGCCACCTTTGATGTCCAGGTTGCCACCTGCGGTAATGCTGGAGGCGGCACTGGCGGCGGTCACTTCCAGCTTTTCGCGCTGCACGATCTCCCAGACACGGTTGCGCTTGCCGCTGCAGTCACCGGCGTTAACGCCTTCAATACACCGGATTTCCTTGATTCTGGCCGTGTAGATGCCTGCATTGCTGATGGTCAGCAGCGCGCGGATGTTCTCAACAGTACTGGCGGCCAGGCTCATGCTGCCGTCACTCTGGATCAAGCCTGAGCTGTTGATGATGCTCGTGGCCCAGCCACCCGCTCCGTCGCGGTCGATATCGAGATCGCCCAGGCTGTAAATGCTGGCGTAACTGTTGGTCAGCGAGCCCACCCGCAAGCCCATGTTTCGGCCACTGAAGATCAACCCGTGATCGTTGAGCAGTGCCGAGCTGGTGAGCGTCAGGTCCTGGCCGCTGCCCAGCGTGCCGTAGTTGTTCAGGCTGCCGGTGTTCAGGGTCAGGTCGGACGTTGAGGTCAGTCGCCCGTAGTTGGTCAACAGGCCAGCAACCGTAATCGTGCTGTCCCCGCCACTGGCAATGCTCGCAACCTCAGGCAGCTGCAACTGCCCGGTGTACAGGCTTAAATCACCCCGACTACTCAGTCGGCCGTTGCCGCTGTACAGCCCGGTCAACCCGACGTTCAGGCTACCGTCGCTGGCGATCAAACCGTCGTTGCTCCAGTTCACACCACTGCCGGTCAGACTTTCGGCGGCCAGTAGCTGGCCGCTGGCGGTCTGGATGAAATGAGCGACGTCAACGGTCAAGCGCCCGGCTTGAATGACACTGCTGTTGGTCCAGCTGTCGGCAGTGAGGCTCAGGCCACCGCGGGTGACCAGGCTGCCACCGGCATTCATGACGTGAGCGGTGGCGATGTCGAAGGTGCCGGTTCCGACGTGCAACACGGTGCCGCCAGCGTTCAAGAAGCCGCCCATGAGCAGACTCAAATCTGTATTGGCGCTTTCGACGCTACCGTTGCGGTTATCCAGCACGCCACCAATCTGGAAACGGGAAATTCCACTGGTACCGAGGGCACGCAGTTTCCCGCTCTGGTTGTTAAGGCTGTTCGCGGCGACATTGAGCACGCTGTCGCTTTCGACGATGCCCGAGCTGTTGTTGAGCGCTCCGGCCAGGCTCAGGTCAATCTGTTGGCCGGCGATCTGCCCGGCACTGTTGACAAAGTCACTCCCCGTGACATCGATCTTGCGTGCGGCGTACAGGCCGCCACTGCGGTTATCGAAGCTACTGCTGTTGATGACTACGTCGCCTGTCTGCGCCGCAATCCGTCCGCTCTGATTGTTTATCCCAAGGGCTGTCAGATTCAGACGCTCGCCTTGGGTGATACCGCCTGAGGCGTTTTGCAACCAACCACTGAGAGAGGCGCTCAGCGCCGCGTAAAGGCTGGTCAGCACCCCGCCGCGGTTATCGAGATTGATGGCGGAAACAGTGAGCTCAGCGTCCTGCGCCAGGAGGCGGCCTTTCTGGTTATCGATATCCCCGGCAACATCAAGCTTGAGCGCACCTTGACTCTGCAGCGTGCCCTGATTGTTGTTCAGGCTCGCAGCGCGCACACGCAGGTCACCGTGTTGGCTATAAATCAGGCCATCCGCAGCGTTTTGCACCACGCCAGTGGCGGTCAAGGTCAACAGGTCATTGGCAGCGACCGTGCCACGATTGCGGTTGTCCAAGCCCCCCGTAAGCAGGGTCAGCAGTCCCTGACTGGCAAGTTGACCGCCCTGGTTATCGACCTGAGTGGCGCTCAGTCGCAAAGGCCCCGCGCTGGCCAGTTTGCCTTGGGTGTTGGTCAACGTACCGAGCAAGGTCAAGGTAACGCCGGCATTACCGATCAGTCTGCCGGTGGCATTGTCGAGCGTAGTGCCGCTGACATTCAGGGCCTGGGTTGCACTGATTGAGCCGCCGTTATTGTTGAGCCTCGTCGCCTCAACACTCAGGGTTGTACTGCTGTCGATCTGACCGCCTTGGCTGTTATTCAACTCGCCGGCTACGGTCAAAGCCTGTTCACCGGCACTGGAGAGAATCCCGCCAGCGCTGTTGTCGAGGGAAGCAGCTTTCACCGTCAGGTTCTGCTGGCTAACCAGCGCACCGGCAGCGCTATTGAGCAGGGTGTTTTCAACCTCGACCGTCAGGCCGCCGTTGCGACTGGAGAGCGTGCCGTTGTTGCGGTTGTCCAGGCTGCCGGCAGTGACGGCAAGGCCCTTCCAGCCCGAGATCAGGCCGTTCTGGTTGAGCACACTGGCACCGTGGAGCGTAAGCTGCTGGCTACTGATCAGCTTGCCGGCCTGGTTGTCGAGGTTGCGCCCGGCCAGCGCGAAGCTTTGGCTACTGGAGATTTCACCGCCTTGGTTACTCAGATCACGCAGGTGGCTGATGCTCAGCGGTCCAGCGGTGGTGACCAGGCCACCGTTATTGTTCAGGTCACCACCGGCCGTACCGAAGTCGAGGGCAATGGCATCCCCCAGCAACGAACCACCGTGTTGATTATGCAATGCGCCACTTTGGATATTGAGGCGCCGGGTGGCGTTGATCAGACCTTGATTCTGGTTGTCGAGCAGCCCCGTGACAGCTAAATCAAGGGTGTCGCGACTGGTCAGGGTGCCGCCCTGGTTATTGAGGCTGGCGGCACGCACGTCGAGGGCCGCTGCGGCGATCAGGCCTTTGAGGTTGTTCAGCGCCTGATCGATACGCAGGGTCAACGCCTGATTGCTCAGCAGCTTGCCGTTACGGTTGTCCAGACTGGCGGCGGCCAAGGTGTAGGCCTGGGCGCTGGAGAGTTCACCGCCTTGGTTGTTGATGCCATTAAGGTTGCGCAGCATCAGCAGCGGCGCGCTGATCAAGCCGTTCTGATTGTTCAGTTGGCCACGATTGAGGTTCAGGTCCAAGGCAGTGGCGCTGAACAGAAGACCGTTTTGTTGATCCAGGCCCGTGACACTGACAGTCAATGCCTTGTCGCTGGCGATGCGGCCCTTGTCCTGGTTGCTCACCTGCGTCGCTGTCAGGTCGAGGGTATCGCTACTGGTTACGCGGCCGCTGTGGCTGTTATCCACGGTGCCGGTGGAGATACGCACCGGGCCTTTGCTACTGAGGGTACCCTGGCGGTTATCCAGGCTCGCGCTCTGCAGATTGAGGTCAGCGTCGGTTACCATCTGGCCGCCGCGGTTATCGATCCCGCCTTTGCTGTTGAGACCAAGCTGGCCCGCACTGGACAGGGTGCCCTGTTGGTTGTTCACGCTGGCGGCGTTGAGCGTGAGCCCGCCCTCGCTGCTGATAAGACCGCCGAGGTTGGTCAAGGCGCCCTCAAGACGCAGATCAAGCGCAGACAACGCGCTCAGCGTCCCGCCACTATTGTCCAAGGTGTCACCCAGAACGCTGGCGCTATTCCGGCCATGGAGCAAGCCCTTGGTCTGGTTGATGATGTGCTTAACCGTCAGCCCCAGATCGGTCCCGGCCAATACCTTGCCGCCGTCACTATTGTTCAGTTGCTGAGCACTTACGTTGAGTGCCGCTGCACTGGAAAGCTCGCCTGCGCGGTTATCAATGCTGTTGACGTGAACAGTCAGCGCCTTGCCGGCACCGATCAGGCCTGCGTTGCGGTTGTCGAGCGTGGTGCCGGTAAGATTCAGGTTACCCTGAGCAACCAATTCACCGCCTTGCTGCGTAAGGTTGCCAAGGTTGGCGACCAGCTCTGCATTACTTGAAATTCGTCCGCCACTGTTATCGACGGTGTCAGCTTTCAACTGTGCACTCCCGGCACGAAGCAGGCCACGCTGGTTGTCGAGGTGCGTGAGATTGAGATCCAGGTGATTTACCGCGGTAACCAGGCCGTTCTGACTGTTGTCCAGCGTGCTACCTGACAAACTCATCGCCTGGTTGGCCCCCAGCCGGCCGTTACGGTTGTTGACCGCGCCACTGGCGACAAGGCTCAGGTTCTGCCCCGCCATGATCAGTCCTGCGACGTTATCCAGCGCAGTCACATGCAGGTAGGCTGCTGCGTGGCTGGAGAACTCACCACTGTTGTTGTCCAGCTGGACGATTTGCGCGGTGAGCGTACCGCGACTGTTGATCAAGCCTTGGCTGTTTAGCGTCCGCCCAGCGTTCAGCACGAGGCTGTCCTGACTCAGCACCTGGCCTTGCTGGCGGTTGTCCAGCGTCGCAGTGGCAACCTGGGTCCGCTGCTGTGCACTCAACGTGCCGCCGCGGTTATCAAGCGCCTGGGTCACGCGCATGTCGAGGTTGCGACTGGCCAGCACGCTGCCGACGTTACGCAGGTTCTCTGCGTTCAGGCTCACGTCACCCGTGGTATTGCGACTGTTATTGGCATTCACGCCAGCTTCGATGATGCCGGTGTTACTCAACTGGCCGCCACTGCTGAGGCTGATACGATCACGGGCGGCCAGGCTTTGCTGGTTACTCAAATCAGCAAGGGTTTGTACGTCGAGTGTTGTACCGGCATAAACCGGGCCTTGGGCTTGCAGACTTGAAGCCTTGACGTTGATGGCGTTGGAAGACGCCGCCTGAGCCAGGCTCAAGTGACCATTGGCATCGATCTGTATATCGCCGGCACTGGCGGCCAGATTACCCGCCAAGCGCACCCCGACGCCGGCCTCGGTACCGACAAGCTTGATTGTGCCGGCATACATGCCACCCAACACTGAGCTGTCGATGGCCAGTTCCGGCTGAGCGCTGCCGTCTTTGGTGCGCGCTGTAGCGCTGAGGCTGTGCGCATCGACATCGTTGCGACCGGCGACGATACTCAGGTTATTTGCCTGTATTTCGGCGTTGATTCTGGCGCTGCGGGTGATGATCTCGAAACTGTCGACGTTGCTGGCGTTGAGTCCGGCGCCTTCGATGGCCACACTGCCAGCGTCGACCTGGAAATGATCGAGACGGCCGTTGTTCAGGATCGGTTTGCCAGTGCTGAGGGTGACCCGCGGAGTGTTGATAAAACCGCAACCGTTGCAGCTGATGCCATACGGGTTGGCAACGATAACCCGCGCTGACTGCCCCGCTACTTCGGTATAGCCGCGAAGCTGACTGGGGTTACCGCCGTTGACCTCGTTAAGGATGGTGCTTGCAGCCTTGCCGCCCAGATTAGGGTTGCCGAGAATGATCCCGCCCAACTGCGTTGCTTGTGTACGCCCTGTGGCGTTGTTGAGAATCACCCCTTCGCTGCCGACGTTGTAGTCCCGAAACTGGTTGTGCGACAGCCCGCTGGCGTTAGGTGCGGCAATGTTGACGATCGGCACGCCGTTACCCGCACGTTCCACGCTCGTCCCCGGAGCACTGACGACGAGACCATCGGCCAGTGCCCACAGCGGTTGCCAGAACATGACGTTAGCCAGCAGCAGTGCCACTCCCCGCTTGGGCAGGCCGCAGAAGCGTTCACGGCTTAAAAGTGCGGCAGAAGGTTGGCGAAGCAGGAAGGCAAACTGATGGACGTCCATGTTTAAACTCTCAAAAAAACGCAGCAGGTAGCCGCTGATGGCTACATGAAGAAGCTCAGGCTGAAATAGATCGGGGCTTCACGCTCGGTCAGCACATCAGGGCGCTCGAGCGAATGGGCGAACGTCACACTGGTGGCCAGGTAAGCGCCTCGGGCGAACAGCTCCAGCGAATTGCTGGATACGCGCCCGTGCTGATCGCCGTTGTAGCGATCGTTCTGGATCACGCCTTGGTCGTAGCCCAGGCTGGCGCCGTATTCGCTCAAGGCCGGACGCAGCCAGGGCCAATTCACCTGACGGCTCCAGCGCAAGTCATTGCGCCAATAAGCGCCGCTGTCCCCGGACAACAACTGATCCTTGTAACCGCGCACCGAACCCAGCCCACCCAGGCTCATGCGCTGCGAGCTGAATAGCACGTCTTCGCTACGCTGACCGGTGGCCAGGCTACTGACACTGAAAGACTCGCCCCACAGGCTGAAGGGCTGCAAATAACTCAGGGTCGCGGTGTACTTGCGGTAGCGCGCGGTGGGTTCGCCGCGAGCTGGATCGTGATCGCCCTGGGCATCGAAAGCGCCGATGCCGTTCTGCATCCCAAGGTCGAGGTTGACGAACGCGTTGCCGATGCGGCGACCATGGTTGATACCCAGCTGCGCTTCGCTGATGCGGTTGCTGCTTTGCTTGAGTTTGCTGTCTTCGATGAAGTTGTTGGTGCGCAGGTAAGACAGGCCGGCGTTGACTGAGGTCTTGCTCATCGAATCGCGATGAATCACCCGCTCGGCACGCAACTGATGGTTCTGGCTGTCTCCGGTTTGCTTGAAGTTGTAACCATTGGCCTGCGCCTGTGAGCGATAGTCGCTCTGGCTATAGCTGTAATTGAAATTCCACCAGCCCCACGGCAGGTTGTAATTGGCAAAGACGCTACTGGAAGTACGTTGATGATCGCTGACAGCGTCGTGACCACCACGCAACATCAGTTGATCGGCCAATCCTAATGGGCTGTCCCAATCAAGTGAGGTGCTCCATTGCTGTTCGCCGGTACTGTCCTGGCCATCGTTGCTGCGCGACAGGGACGCACGCCAAGGTTTTTGTGGCGTGTTTTTCACCACCACGTCACTGCCACCTGCGGTTTTGCCGGGGGTCAGCTCCATTTGCACCTGGTTGGACGGCAACCGGTTGAGGTGATCAACCATCTGCTCGATTTCACGCAGGCTCAGCAACTCACCTTCACGGCCCGGAAAACTCATGGCCAACTCGCGCGCCGACAAACCACTGCCGGCTGTGGTGCGAATGTTTTCCAGGTATCCCTCAACCACCAGCACCGACAACTGCCCACCAGACAGATCTTGCTGCGGCAGGTAGGCCCGACTGGTTACCAGGCCTTTGTCGATGTAGCGGTTGGTGATGACTTTGAGTAATTCATTGAGCTGCGAGGTGCCCAGGCATCGATCCTGATAAGGCTGCGTCAACTGTTTGCGATCCGACTCAGACAGGTGATCCGCGCCGTTGATCAGGACCTGCCTAATCGGAAAACAGCGGCTGTCTACAGGGGCACTGGGTGTAGCTGGCACCGCCTCTTTGCCCGGCAACTCCTTGAGGTCCTGGAGTCGACGCCGCTGTTCCTCCAGCAGCCGGTCCTGGCGCTCTCGAATCAGGTCCTGATCACCAGGTGTTGGCGTGGAGGCAGCAAAGGCGGAACTCAGTCCCCCCAGGCAACCCAGTAAGGCAAAAGAAAATGACCTCTTCCGGCGGTGCAATACCGACATCTCGATTCCATCCGTGAAACGTTAACTTTGCTGGGGTAGCCAAAGGCAAGTTTGAAGAGGCCATGACTGGAAGCCTCGCGATGGATATCGAGTGTTTAGATTTTCCGGACAAAAAAATATAGGACCTTTCTTAAAGATCTACAGATACGTCCTATAAGGCCAATCATGGCCAGCTGCTTGTGCCATCGGCTTGTGCCGACAGAGAAGCGATGCGTCTGATATAGCCCGTCGCAGAGCCTTTAAAGGCCACCACGAATGGGTAGACCACAGCGATGTGTCGACAATCTTATTGTGTTTGTGATTTTTATCCTTTAGATTTCGCGCATTCACTGCCAATGTGTCAACAAAACAGATTTCAGCAGGGGCAGTCTGCTTTTTGGTGGTCTGTCAGTGGTCACTCTCAATTACCAAAAATATGTCCCTGCTTTTTTCTTTCCGGTACGCCACCCACAGGAGATCATCCGTGCTCGAAGCTTATGCCCGCCACTTACAAGCGCGTGCTGAGGAAGGCCTGCCGCCCCTCGCACTGAATGCCGAACAAACCGCAGGCCTGGTCGAGCTGCTGAAGAATCCTCCTGCTGGCGAAGAAGCAGTCCTCGTCGACCTGATCACCCACCGCGTTCCACCAGGCGTGGACGAAGCCGCCTACGTCAAGGCCGGTTTCCTCTCTGCTCTGGCCAAAGGCGAAGCCACTTCCCCGCTGATCGACAAAAAACGCGCGGTAGAGCTGCTGGGCACCATGCAGGGCGGCTACAACATCGCCACCCTGGTCGAACTGCTGGACGACGCCGAGCTGGCTGCCGTTGCCGCCGAACAGCTCAAGCACACCTTGCTGATGTTCGACGCCTTCCACGACGTCGCCGAGAAAGCCAAGGCCGGTAACCTGCAAGCCAAGGCGGTGCTGGAGTCCTGGGCCGCCGGCGAGTGGTTCACCAACAAGCCCGCCATCGCTGAAAAATACAGCCTGACCGTGTTCAAGGTTCCAGGCGAAACCAACACCGACGACCTGTCCCCTGCCCCGGACGCCTGGTCGCGCCCTGACATTCCGCTGCACGCCCTGGCCATGCTGAAAATGGCCCGTGACGGCATCAATCCTGAGCAACCAGGCGCCATTGGCCCGCTCAAGCAGATCGAAGCAGTCAAAGCCAAAGGCTTCCCGGTGGCCTACGTCGGCGACGTGGTCGGTACCGGTTCTTCGCGTAAATCCGCCACCAACTCGGTGCTGTGGTTCTTCGGTGACGACATCCCGTTTGTGCCGAACAAGCGCGCTGGCGGCTTCTGTTTCGGTAACAAGATCGCCCCGATCTTCTACAACACCATGGAAGACGCCGGCGCCCTGCCAATCGAATTCGACGTGTCGAACCTGAACATGGGCGACGTCATCGACGTGTACCCGCACGCCGGTAAAGTCTGCAAGCACGGCTCCGACGAGGTCATCACCACCTTCGAACTGAAAACTCCGGTGCTGCTCGACGAAGTCCGCGCTGGCGGCCGTATCCCGCTGATCGTCGGCCGTGGCCTGACCGACAAGGCCCGCACCGAGCTGGGCCTGCCGGTGTCCGAGCTGTTCAAAAAGCCAGAGCAGCCTGCCGACACCGGCAAGGGCTACAGCCTGGCGCAGAAAATGGTCGGTAAAGCTTGCGGCGTGACCGGCGTTCGCCCTGGCACCTACTGTGAACCAAAGATGACCACTGTCGGTTCCCAGGACACCACCGGTCCAATGACCCGTGACGAGCTGAAAGACCTGGCGTGCCTGGGCTTCTCTGCTGACCTGGTGATGCAGTCGTTCTGCCACACCGCGGCCTATCCGAAGCCTGTGGATGTAAACACCCACCACACCCTGCCGGACTTCATCCGCACCCGCGGTGGCGTTTCGTTGAAGGTTGGCGACGGCATCATCCACAGCTGGCTGAACCGCATGCTGCTGCCGGACACCGTCGGTACCGGTGGTGACTCGCACACCCGTTTCCCGATCGGCATCTCCTTCCCGGCCGGTTCCGGCCTGATCGCCTTCGCCGCTGCCACCGGCGTGATGCCGCTGGACATGCCGGAATCTGTACTGGTGCGTTTCAAGGGCAAGCTGCAACCGGGCATCACCCTGCGCGACCTGGTTCATGCCATTCCTTACTACGCCATCCAGCAAGGCCTGCTGACCGTTGAGAAGAAAGGCAAAATCAACGCTTTCTCCGGTCGCATCCTGGAAATCGAAGGTCTGGACGAACTGACCGTAGAGCAGGCTTTTGAGCTGTCCGACGCGTCGGCTGAACGCTCCGCTGCCGGCTGCACCATCAAGCTGCCTGAGAAGGCTGTTGCCGAGTACCTGCGCTCGAACATCACCCTGCTGCGCTGGATGATCAGCGAAGGCTACGGCGATGCCCGTACCCTGGAGCGTCGCGCCCAGGCGATGGAAGCCTGGCTGGCCAATCCGGTATTGCTGGAAGCCGACGCCGACGCCGAATACGCCGAGATCATCGAGATCGATCTGGATGAGGTGAAAGTCCCAGTGCTCTGTGCGCCGAACGACCCGGACGACGCCCGGTTGCTGACGACCGTACAGGGACAGAAGATCGACGAAGTGTTCATCGGTTCGTGCATGACCAACATCGGTCACTTCCGCGCTGCCGGCAAGCTGCTGGAAAAGGTCAAAGGTTCGCTGCCGACCCGCCTGTGGCTCGCACCACCAACCAAAATGGACGCTCACCAGCTGACCGAAGAAGGCTATTACGGCATCTACGGCAAAGCCGGTGCGCGCTTGGAAATGCCGGGCTGCTCGCTGTGCATGGGTAACCAGGCACGTGTGGCGGCGAACTCGACGGTGGTCTCGACCTCGACCCGTAATTTCCCCAACCGCCTGGGTGATGGTGCCAACGTCTACCTGGCCTCGGCCGAACTGGCTGCGGTTGCCTCGATCCTGGGCAAGCTGCCAAGCGTCGAAGAGTACATGGAGTACGCGAAGAACATCGACAGCATGGCTGCCGACGTTTACCGCTACCTGAGCTTCGACCAGATCGCCGAGTTCCGTGACGCCGCTGCGAGCGCCAAAATTGCGGTTGTTCAAGCGTAGGTCGTAATACCCTCCACTTGCAAAGCGCCGACAACAATGTCGGCGTTTTGCTTATGAGTGTGCCGTTGTGAATATCCAACCCATAGGCGCAAGAGTAAGGACAGTTATACTGCGCGATCCTTAAGCCGATGATTTGATTCATGAAAAAGCTGTTGTCTGTTGTAGCACTGATGTTTTGCGTAGCCACTGCCGCCCTCTCCTCACCGCCTGCGACATTTTCTGAAGCCAAGGTCATCGCCAAGCAGAAGGTCTATCTCGACCAGGCCAACAGCCCCATGGGTGAACTCTACTGTGGCTGCAAGTGGACATGGGTAGGCAAATCCGGTGGCCGCGTTGATCCCGGATCCTGCGGCTATGAAACCCGCAAGGAGCAAACCCGCGCTGAGCGGACCGAGTGGGAACACATCGTTCCGGCCTGGACTTTTGGCCACCAACGCCAGTGCTGGAAGAACGGTGGGCGGGAACATTGCGTTGACGAAGATCCGGTGTTCCGTGCCATGGAAGCTGATCTGTTCAACTTGTACCCGTCGGTAGGCGAAGTGAACGGCGATCGCAGCAATTTCAACTACGGCATGAACCAGGGGATTGCTCGCCAATACGGTCAGTGCGCGACCACGGTCGACTTCAAGCAAAAAACCGCAGAGCCGCGTGACGAAGTAAAGGGCCTGGTTGCTCGCACCACCTTCTATATGTTCGATCGCTACAAGCTGAGCATGTCCCGTCAGCAACAACAGTTGCTCATGGCATGGGACAAGCAGCATCCGGTAACGGCCTGGGAGAAAGAGCGCGATCGCCGTATTGCCACAATCATGGGGCACTCCAACCCGTTCGTTACCGGCCAACGCAGCTGGACCACGGGATACAAGCCTGTTGGTGACGGTGTCGTGAGCGCGGTCCCGATGCGCACCGCACAGCCCACGCCAAAACCCACCCTGGCCAGTGCATCTACCGCCATCGGTGCGATCATCGGCAACCAGAAAAGTCATGTTTATCATCTGCCGAGCGGCTGCCCTGGCTATCTGCAGGTGTCTGCAAAAAATCAGGTGTCGTTCGCATCGGAATCTGAAGCTCAGGCGGCAGGTTATCGCAAAGCTGGCAACTGCAAATAGCGGTACAGCGAGCGCGACAGGCGGTCGAGCTTTCGGCCCGGTGTGTTGATTTACGTCTATGAACTCTGGAAGGCGCGTTGTCCGCACTTTTCGCATCTGACAGACTCTAACGCTGTACACCCTTTGAGATTAACGAAATGCGAAAAATAGTTGCTGTATTTGCACTTACTCTTGCCGTAGCACCAGCGGTCTTTGCCGGGGAAACCACCAATACCGCCGTGGGCGGAGGCTTGGGTGGCGCCTTGGGCAGTGTGGTCGGCCAGGCGGTTGGCGGTAGCACCGGTGCTGCCATCGGTGCCGGCGTCGGTGGTGCAGCAGGTGGCGCAGTGAGCGCGAAGGATGGCAAAAAAACCGAAGCCGCCATTGGCGGTGGCCTTGGCGCAGCCAGCGGTCAGGTGGTGGGGCGTAGCGTCGGTGGCACGACCGGAGGCGCCATAGGTGCCGGCCTCGGCGGTGCGGCCGGTAGCGCCATCGGCAATAGCATGGCGGATGACGATGACCATCACGATAACCACAAGTCCAGCCACAAGCATAAGCACAAAAACAAGCACAAACATTGAACCTGGTACGCTGGCGACAGGCGCCAGCGGCCATAAAAGGCAAGCGACAGGGCTGATTCACCGCACTACACCGGCAACGACTAAGCTGGTGCGATGGATCTTCGACTCTCAAGGTGAATGCCATGAGTGCCCTGTCGCTGTCTGAACTCGATGCCGCGCTGCCCGCTTTAACCCGCAAGATCCGCGTACTCGACGCGCTGGCGTGGCCCGAGGGTGTCGAGGAGGTTTTCCTTGCCCAGTGGCGCAGCGGCAAGGCGCAACTACCCAAGGTCGAATTCAGCCCGCGCGAGCACAGCGCCGAGATCGCAGCGCTGGACAGTTTTGTCGAACATTGCGATCAGGGGCATCCAGCCGGACAATTTCTCGCCAGAACCGCACACAGCTATGCCACGGCCGGGCGCATGCTGGGCGCCATGGGTACCCCGGCGTTTACCCGGTATTCGTCGGCGCTGTACCGTCGTCCGGATTTTTACTACCCCAGGCAAAAGCTGAGCATGCTCGACGCCGCCCACTTCTTTCTGAAAACCACCGACGCCCTGTTGGGTGGCAACTGTATTCCCCCCAGCCCTGCCGAGATTCCGGCCGATGTATTTGCCGCCTGGCTGCAGCCGGAGCTGGACCGCTTTTTTGGTGCCGGCCAGATCAGTATCAAGCTTGAACCTGAGCTAGCCGCCAAAGCCATCGCCGGCACCAGCCGTATTCGCCTGCGGGCCAGCGCCTTGTTCAGCGAACTGGACAAGCAGCAGTTGCTGCAGCACGAAGCCTTTGTGCATGTGGCCACCGCGCAGAACGGTGCGCGCCAGCCCAACCTCAAATGCCTGGCCCTGGGGGCGCCACGCACCACCCAGACACAAGAAGGCATTGCCACGCTGGCCGAGCTGTTCACCGGCAGCATGGACATCAACCGCTTGCGCCGCCTCGCCTTGCGCGTGCTTGCGGTGCAGCAAGCGCTCGATGGCGCCGACTTCATCCAGGTGTTTGAAGGCTTTCTCAAGGCCGGCCAGTCGCCGGAAGAGTCCTTTCGCTCAGCGCAGCGGATTTTCCGCGGCGCCAATGTCCGAGGGGGTTCGGCGTTTACCAAGGATGCCGCGTACCTGACCGGATTGCTCGGTGTGCACACCCTGCTGCGCGTGGCGATCCGCGACAACCGCCCGGAACTGGTGGGGCATTTGTTTGCCGGGCGCCTGAGCCTGGGCGATACCTTGCACCTGGCGCCGCTGTTTGAGTCGGGCTGGTTGGTGGGGCCAACCTATATTCCGGCCTGGGCCAGTGACCTGCGCCGGCTTGCCGCCAACCTCGCCTTTTCTGCCTTTATCGCCCGGGTCAAACTGGATGTGCTCGATCTGCAGCGGTTCATGGACTTTGAAGACGAGCACGAAGTTTCTGTCAGACCGTAAGGATCACAACCAGCTGATTGAGCGATGGAGTTGTCCTTCGGCTATGATGGCCGCCCGTCAGACATCTGGAAGTCCGATCTGTATGCTCAAGCCCTTGGCCATACTGACCCTTGCTTGTGCTACCGGCTACGGCTACGCCGCGCCTACCGACCTCGCCGGGGTCTGGAAAGGCACCCTCGGCAAGAGCACGATCACCGCCTGTTTCAACGCCGCCCCCGACAGCAATGGTAGCTACTACTACCAGCGCTTCCTCACGCCGATCCAGCTAACCCAGGAAAAGGCCGGCGAACCCTGGGCCGAAGACGGCAAGACGGGGTTCTGGCAACTGGACGCTCTGCAGGGCGATACGCTGACCGGAACCTGGAGCAAGGCGGCAGGCGCTACCCCGTTGCCCTTGGTGCTTACGCGCTCAAGTGCTGAAGGCTGTGGTGGCGATGCTTATAACGCGCCAATGGAGGCAGCGCCGTTGCCCGTCACGGTAGAGAAAAAAACCTTCGGCGAGCACACCTATCAGGTCAGGACCCAGGGCGCCCAGGTCACCCTCAAGCTGGAGGGTGACAGCCCGGCCATCCACAAGATCAATCAACAACTGGCACGCCTGGCCGTCAGCCCCGACGGCCAGAATGCGTTCTTCAGCGAGCGACGTGAATTCCTCGGTCGCATCGGCTCCGCTTACACCAGCGAGATCAGCGTTGACCCGACGTATTGGTCGTCTCAGTGGCTCACCGTCAGGTTTTACCGCTGGAGCGCAGGCTTTGGTCGTGGTGGCATCAGTTGGGGCTTGCACACCTGGAACCTGCAGACCGGTGAAAGTGTCGATCCCTGGACCTGGATCGGTACAGGTTTTGAGTGGTACAGCCCCTTCTCCGGGCAGGTCAAGCTGCCGAAAAATTTCGCCACCTGGCTCGAGACCCAGGCCGCGGCGGACAGCGACTGCCCCGGCGTGGCGAGCTACGAGTCCTACGACCTGAGTTTCGACACCCAGGGCATGCAACTGGCCAACCAGCCCATTGGCGATGGCTGTGACGTAGACGTGACCTTCAGTTGGAGTCAGCTGGAGCCGCTGCTCTCGGCACAAGGTCGGGCAGCGCTACCAAGCCTGCAGGTGCCGTGAGCAACGCCTGGATATGACTGCAGCCGACGCGAGCAGCGACTACATCCTTCAAGTCAGTTGCTCCCACAGCTATCTGCGACAAATCGCGATGCTGTAGGTGTTTTCTGTCAGACCGTTCTGAATCATACTTCCGCCGCCGTTGCTCTGTTGTGCCGGGGCCTTCATGGGCCTAGGCTGCTGCCGTCGTTGGAAAATCCAATGACCGGATTTAGCAGTCCGAAGACGCATCTAGAGCTCAACGGAAACCGCTATATGGCGGCTGTACGTGGGGCACCTTCGGGTGCGCCGGTTTCGCTCTAGGTGCCCGGTCTGCTAACCCGCGTATAGCTGCCACCCTTCGTTTAGCAGCGAATCGTGGCCGCTCCACCGCACCTTCGGAGCACCTCATGAAAAAGCTCGTCCCCGATCCCCCCAGTTTCGACCTTTCCAACGCAACCACCGCCGACACCCCGTTCGGCACCAATCGATTGTTCGCTGTCCGCGCCGGCATTCCCGCCGAAGAAGCGTTACTGCATGCGTGCCATCTACTGCAATGTGCCGAAGCTACGGTCCACGATGCGGTCGATCACCTCACGCTCAACGACCGCTCCCTGGTGTGCGGCGCGGGCCAGCACATCGAGACAGCGCGTGCACTGATCGATGCCGTACTTGATGGTGTAGGCGTGATCCGCATCTTCGATCCCCACTGACAGGCACCCGCAAGCAACGCCGACCCGCCAGCTACACTAAGTCGACACATTGCTGCACAGAGACTTCGAGCATGGCGACCAACACCGCAATCGTATTCGCTGGCGGCGGCAGCCTGGGTGCGGTGCAGGTCGGCATGTTGCGGGCCCTGGTCGAGGCTGATGTTCGATTCGACATGGTGGTTGGCGCTTCGGTAGGTGCGATCAACGGTGCCTACTTTGCCGCAAGGCCCGATTCCGACGGTGTCGCAGCGCTCGAAGGGTTCTGGCGCGGGCTGAGTAAAAACGACATCTTCCCCCTCTCCTGGCTGGACACCTGTAGAGGACTGATGAAACGGCGTGGCTATCTGCTGCAACCGTCGGCCTTGAACCGATTACTGGGTCAGGCACTGCCCATCCATCGCATCGAAGAGGCCACGCTGCCCCTGCACATCGTCACCACCGACCTGCTCAGTGGTGCCGAGACTGTGCTGTCCAGTGGCGAACTCGAGCAGGCGTTACTGGCCAGTGCTGCCATCCCGTTGGTGTTCCCCTGCGTACAGATCGCCGATCGGTTCCTGGTTGACGGCGGCGTGGCAAGCAATACGCCTATCTCCACTGCAGTAGCCTTGGGCGCCAGCAACGTCGTGGTCATCCCCACCGGCGTGAGTTGCGCCCTGACCCACCCCCCCCGAGGCCTGGTCGCCTTGGCCCTGCACACCGTCAATCTGATGAGCATGCGCCAACTGGTGAGCGACATCGAACACTTCCGCACCCTCACCAGCCTGCACATCGTCCCGCCTTTGTGCCCTGTGGATGTCTCGGTGTTCAACTTCGACCAGACCGAGTCTTTGCTACAGCGTGCCTATGAGCAGACTCTCCGCTGGCTGGAACACGGGGGACTCGAGCGCACCAAGGTGCCGGGGGCCCTGACCCTCCATTCACATGCCCATTAGCTGGCGTGGCACACAGCTTGTGCTAGCGTTTTGAGGCCAATCCCTCATTTTCGAGCCCCAGCCATGGACGAAACCATCGTTAACGTGACCACCGAAAAGTTCAACGCGCTAATCGCTCTGGTGCAACAGTACGGGGCCGCTTTTGCGGTCAAGATTCTCTCTGCCATCGCCTTTTGGATCGTCGGTCGCTGGTTGATCGGTTTTGCCGTCGGCATGGTGCAGCGGGCCCTGACCAAACAGAAGCTCGACCCGACCGTGCTGCGCTATGTCGGCTCAGTCATCACCGTGACGCTGAATATCATGCTGGTGATCGGCATCCTCGGTTACCTCGGTATGCAGACCACCACCTTCGCCGCGCTGCTCGCTGCGGTCGGTCTGGCCATCGGCATGGCCTGGTCGGGGCTGCTGGCCAACTTGGCGGCCGGTGCCTTTATCATCGTCCTGCGCCCGTTCAAGGTCGGTGATTTCATCAGCGCCGGCGGCGTGATCGGTACGGTCACCGAGATCGGTCTGTTCGCTACCGCGATCAACACCCCGGACAACGTGCTGACCCTGGTCGGCAACAACAAGATTTTCAGCGACAACATCCAGAACTTCACCCACAACCCGCACCGCCGCGTCGAGCTGCAGGCGCAGTTGTCTGGCGCAGCAGACTGGAAAGCGGCTGCGGCGTTGCTCAAACAGCACATCGCGGCGCTGCCCAATGTGCTCGCGGAGCCTGGGGTGGATGTGGAGATTCTGGAGTTCAACCTGGTCGGCCCGGTGCTGGCAGTGCGCCCGCACTGCCATAATGATCACTATTGGCAGGTCTATTTCGACACCAACCGCACCATCAAGGACGCCCTCGGTGAAGCCGGCTTCCCGGCGCCGATGCCGGCGCAGACGGTGATCGTCCAGCAGCAAGCCGGGTAAGTCGCAGCGCCTTGACGCCGCCTACGGTGCTACGCGTTCCGTGGGCGGGTCGAGGCGTTGTCTGATAGCTATAGCTTCAAACCACCCAGAAAGATGTTGATGGCTTCGTCTACCCTGCGCTGTCGATCCAGCTCGGACGGTATGTCCATCAAGCCGAGAAGGCAGCGCAACTGGAAGTCGCCCGTCAGCGCATCCAGAAACAGCACGGCCCGGGTTTGCGCATCACCCGCCTGCACGATTCCGGCCTTCTCGGCCCAGCCGAAGTAATCGCGCAGGCAGCCATAAGCAGCTCCCGGCGCTGCATCGAAAAACGCCCGGGCAGCTTCCGGTGCCCGCAACGCCTCGGCCACGATCAGCCGATGCATGGCGATCGTTCGCGGCGCAAGAATGACCTCAAGGAAGGTTTCGGCAATCGTGCGCAATGCCTCCGGTAGCGGTTTGCAGCTGAGGTCCATATGCGTGAGCGGGTTGACGATCTGCTCGCACAGACGGGCGATGATCGCCGCAAACAAACCGTCCTTGTCGCCGAAGTAGGCATACACGGTACGTTTGGAACCACCGATGCGGGCAATGATTGCATCCACGCTCACCCCGGCATACCCCTCTTCCAGGAACATTTCCGTCGCCGTCGCGAGAATCCCCTCCCTCTTTTCGGCTTGCCGCTTACTTTCCACCCGCTCGCTCAAGAAGCACCTCTTCCTTTCGATTCGACATCGTTCCGCGCATAGCCTACCTGCCCTGCGGGGGGCGTTCCACATTCGCAATACAATCGCATATCAAACCTGATCATTTATTCCAAACACGTCTTATCGGCGCCATTGACATGAAGAAATGACAATGGGAATCTTCGAACAGCAAAACGGTACGGTACGGTACCGTTTACATAAGCCTTGAAAAATAATAACAGCGAGGTATGGATCATGCGTTTTGTCAGTTTTGCCGAGGGTGCTATCAAGGGTCTGGCCGTGGAGACCCCAAATGGCCTGCGTGGCCTCACCGAAAATCTGCCTGGCTATCCGGGCTCACTGTTCGAGCTGCTCGGACGCGGCGCCCAGGCCCTGCAACACGCGCACCGCCAGCTAAGCGAAGCGCCTCTGCTCGACGCTTCCCGTATCCGCTATCTACCGCCGATCGAGCGGCCGGGGAAAATCGTCTGTGTCGGCCTGAACTACGCGGATCACACCAAAGAAAGTCCCTACGAGCAGCCGGACTACCCCACCTTCTTCCCCCGCTTCTCCACGACCCTGATTGGCCACGGTGAAGCCATTGTGCGCCCGCAGGCTTCCGAGCAACTGGATTACGAAGGCGAACTGGCAGTGATCATCGGCACGCGCGGCCGCCACATATCCCGGGAGAATGCCTTGGCGCATGTTGCCGGGTACTCGATCTTCAACGAAGCCTCGGTACGTGATTACCAGTTCAAGTCGCCGCAATGGACCATTGGCAAGAACTTTGATGCCACCGGCGCTTTCGGCCCTGCCTTCGTCAGCGCTGACGAACTGCCAGCCGGCGCCCGTGGCCTGGCGCTGACCACACGCCTGAACGGCAAGGTCGAACAGCAAGGCAACACCGCCGACATGGTCTTCGATGTCGCGCAACTCATCGCTGTGCTCAGCGAAGCCGTCACCCTCGAACCTGGCGATGTCATCGTCACCGGTACCCCGGCCGGTATCGGCTGGGCTCGCCGCCCAATGCTGTTCATGCAGCCTGGTGATCTCTGCACCGTGGAGATCGAAGGCCTGGGTACCTTGAGCAATCCGATCGCCGCCGAGACGCCGCCCGCCTGAGACGGCGCCCTGCTCGTTAGTCGAAAACCCGTTCGCCTTTAACAGGCGGGAGCGATCCCGGCTGCCTACGCCCGGACCGATTTTCGGTTCGCGCAGGCGGCTGCCCGGAAAACGCCCCCGCGCCAGCGAATGCCCAAACCCATCGTCGGCCCTGGGCTGAGGAGACGCAGCCATGCTGCACATCAAAGACATCAACCACGTGGTCTACCGGCATGCCGATCTCGACCTGCTTGAACGCTTCCTGCTCGATTTCGGCCTGACCGTAAGCCACCGGACCGAACAGCGTCTTTACCTGCGCGGCACCGGTACGCTGCCTTATGTCTATATCGCCGAGCGCGCCGACACCCCGTCTCTGGGCGCCATCGCTTTCGCCGTTGAATCCTTTGCCGACCTGCACGTTGCCGAACGCTTGCCAGGTGCTTCAGCAATCCAGGTGCTGAAGCACCCCGGCGGTGGTCATTGCGTGGTGTTACATGATCCATCCGGACGGCGCATTGAACTGGTGCACGGTATCCAGCCGGTCGAAGCACTGGCGCAACGCTCGGCGCTGGTACTCAATTCGGCGGTTGAGAAACGCCGCTTTGGCGACGTACAACGGCCCGGCAAGGGACCGGCAAAGGTCATGCGCCTGGGGCATGTCGCCATCGGCGTCGCCGACATGCCCAGCATGATCGGCTGGTACCGCAACGTGCTGGGCATGCTGCCCTCCGACCTGATCGTCGAAGGTGACGAGCAGGATTGCCCGTCCGCTGCGTTCCTGCGCCTGAACCGCGGCAGCAACTGGACCGATCACCACACCATTGCGCTTTTCCAGGCCAGTCGTGACGTGGTCCATCATGCCTCATTCGAGGTCCAGGATTTCGATGCCCAGTGCCTGGGTCACGAGTGGATGGACGATCAGGGCTGGACGCCATTCTGGGGTGTCGGGCGCCATGTACTCGGCAGCCAGATATTCGACTACTGGCGCGACCCGTCGGGCAACCTCATCGAACACTTCACCGACGGCGATCTGTTCAATCACACCTCCCCGATGAACTGCACCCAGGCCTGTGACTCCAGTCTTTACCAGTGGGGCCCACCCATGTCGGTGGAGTACTTCCTCGGTGGCAGCAATGAAAATGAAACCGTCACCCCGCGTTCGCTGGCCGAGCGCCGGCGCCACGCCCGCTGAACGCTACAGGAGCCCAGCACAATGAAAGAACCATTGTCCAACCACGGACTCGACCTGCTGTTTCGCGATGCCCGCAGCCAGAACGGATGGCTCGACAAAGCCGTCGACGACGACACCTTGCGCGCCATCTACGACCTGGTGCGCTGGGGCCCGACCAGTACCAACGGTTGCCCGGCACGCATCGTCTTCCTGCGTAGCGCCGAGGCCAAGGCGCGCCTGCTGCCCGCACTGGCGGCGGGCAACGTGGAGAAAACCCTGCAGGCGCCGGTGACGGCGATCATCGGTTACGACGCCAACTTTCATGAGCAGCTACCGCGGCTGTTTCCGCACAACCCAGGCATGCGCGATTGGTACGCAGCGCAGCCACAGGTGATTGATGCGGCCGCACTGCGCAACAGTTCGCTGCAGGGCGGCTACTTCATTCTCGCCGCACGGGCCCTGGGCCTGGACTGTGGGCCAATGTCCGGCTTCGACCACGAGCGCGTCGACGCCGAATTCTTCGCCAGCAGCACCCGCTTCCCCGGCCAGCAAGTGAAAACCAACTTTCTCTGCAACCTCGGTTATGGCGACCCCTCGAAACTGTTCCCGCGCAGCCCGCGCCTGAGCTTCGAAGAGAGCTGTGCCCTGCTGTAGAGACTCCGAACTGCCGAACGCCAAGCGCGCAACGCCGTACACAACAAAAACAAGGAGAACACCATGCGGCACAACCACCCGACCTTCCCTTCCACATATCGGCTCAATCGCTGACGGAGACGCAACCATGCAGAACATCTCGAAATGGCATGTGCTCGTCGGCGGTTTCCTCGCCTACCTGTTCGACGCGATGGAAATCATCCTGCTGACCATCGCCTTGCCGGTGATCCAGCAGGACTTGGGGCTGTCCATAGGCCAGGCCGGCATGCTCGCCTCGGCGACATTGCTTGGCATCGGTTTCAGCAGCATTACCACCGGCTGGTACTCGGACAATTTTGGCCGGCGCAAGGCGCTTTTACTCTCGCTGGTGAGCTTTGGCGCACTGACCATGGCCGTGGCATCCACCCATGACTGGTACTTGCTACTGTTGTTGCGCTTTTTCTCGGGCCTGGGCCTGGGTGGCGTGTGGGGCATTGTTTCGGCCTATATCGCCGAGACCTGGCCTGCACACCAACGCGCCCGGGCCACCGGCTTCGTACTCAGTTCATTTCCGGTGGGCGCGGCAATCGCGGCGATGGCTGGCAAGGCATTCCTGCCGGACTGGCAGCTGCTGTTCCTTGCAGCGGGTATCTCGACGCTCATTCCTGTGCTTTACCTTTGGCTGTTCGTACCGGAGTCACCTGAATGGAAAGCGCAGAAAGCTATCGCTGCCACCTGCACGGATGTACCCATCAATGCCTCGGTTCGCGAAATCTTCGCCCCGGGTCTGCTGCGCGTGACGCTGCTAGGTACTGCTGCGGCAAGCTGTTCGGTGATCGGCTTCTGGGGCGCCAGCACTTGGCTGCCCACCTATCTGGTGCACGAACGCGGGCTGGCAATCGGCATGATGGCGCACTTCATGACCATCCTGAACATTGGTGCGTTCATCGGCATCAACGCCTTCGGGCTGTTTGCTGACCGCATCGGCAAGCGCAATGCCACATTGCTGTCGCTTCTGGGCAGCTCGGTGATGCTGGCGATCTACGCACTTACCACCGACAACCAGGTGCTGTTCTGGCTGGGCCCGGTGTACGCCTTCTTCTATGCCTTTGCCAGCCTGTTCGCCTCCTATTTCAGTGCCCTCTACCCGGTGCGGATACGCACCATCGGTGCCGGTTTTTGCTTCAACTTCGGCCGCGGCCTTGCCGCCTTCGCACCCCTGCTGCTCAGCGGTATTGCCATCCACCACAGCCTGGCGCTCGGCTTGCTGGTCTGCGCCGGATTCTTCGCCGCTGGCATGCTGATCATGTTCTTCATGCCCCATGCCGAAACACCGCTGGGTCACCCCGCAAACCCGTTGAAACCGGCGCAATCCGCCACTTCCTGAATCCCCGCCCCTGAATCGCAGCCTCGCTACCCGGCATTTGAGCTGCCGGATCGGGACTGCTCGCCTGGAGAAAACCGATGATTACCTTGCAGCACTACATCAATGGCCAGCGCCGCGAAAGCCGCAGTGGTCGCTTCAACGAAGTACGCAACCCAGCCACAGGACAGTTGAGCACCCAGGTTGCGCTGGCCAGCGCCGAGGAGCTGAACGAAGCGGTTGCCGCCGCCAAGGCTGCCTTCCCGGCATGGTCGGCAACCACGCCACTGCGTCGCGCTCGGGTCCTGAGCCGCTTCAAGGAATTGCTGGAGCAGAATGCCGAACGACTCGCGACGATTATCAGCGCTGAACACGGTAAAGTGCATTCCGATGCCATGGGCGAGGTTGTGCGCGGCCTGGAGGTGGTGGAGTTCGCCTGCGGCGCCCCGCACCTGCTCAAGGGCGAAGTTACCGAAAACATCGGGAGTCACATCGACTCGCACGCAATGCGCCAGGCGCTTGGCGTAGTCGCCGGGATTACCCCGTTCAACTTCCCGGCGATGGTCGCCCTGTGGATGTTCCCGGTAGCCCTGGCCTGCGGCAATACCTTTGTCCTCAAACCGTCCGAGCGCGATCCGTCAGCGGCGTTGCTGCTTGCCGAACTGCTGTCCGAGGCCGGCTTGCCCGACGGCGTATTCAACGTAGTCAATGGTGACAAGGAGGCCGTCGACGCCATCCTTGCGCACCCGGACGTGCAAGCGGTCAGCTTCGTCGGCTCCACGCCCATCGCCCGCTATATCTACGCCACCGGCGCGGCCAACGGTAAGCGCGTGCAGGCGCTGGGCGGCGCGAAAAACCATATGGTGGTGATGCCTGACGCCGACCTCGACAAGGCGGTCGACGCCTTGATGGGAGCGGCCTATGGCGCCGCGGGTGAACGCTGCATGGCGATTTCCGTTGCTGTCGCGGTGGGCGATGCGACCGCCGATGCGTTGATCGAACGCCTCGCACCGCGAGTGCGTGCCCTGCAGATCGGTCCTGGTAGCGACCCGCAAGCCGAAATGGGCCCATTGATCAGCCGCGAGCACCTGGAGCGCGTACGCGGCTATGTCGATGTTGGTGTCGAGGAAGGCGCAACGCTGGTGGTAGACGGCCGCGACTTTCGCATGCAGCAACCCGGCTACGAGAACGGCTTCTACCTCGGTGGCAGTCTGTTCGACGACGTCGCCGCTCACATGCGCATCTATCAAGAGGAGATTTTTGGCCCCGTGCTCGGTGTGGTCAGGGTTCAGAGCTACCAGGAGGCGGTGGCCCTGATCAATGCCCACCAGTACGCCAACGGCACCGCCATCTTCACGCGCGATGGCGATTCGGCACGCATGTTCGGTCACGAGATCCAGGTCGGCATGGTCGGCATCAACGTGCCCATCCCGGTGCCCATGGCCTTCCACAGCTTCGGCGGCTGGAAAAACTCGCTGTTCGGCGACCACCACATGCATGGCCCTGAAGGCGTGCGCTTCTACACCCGCCTCAAGACCATCACCTCGCGCTGGATGAGTGGCATCCGCACCGGCGCCGACTTTGTCATGCCGACCATGAAGTGAACCCCGGGCGGTACTCGACCGCCCTTCCCTCACGCCGCCTGCACGCACACCCCGCGCAGGTGGCAAACAACCGGAAACGCACCTAGATGAACGCAAAACAATTACAAGAACGCATTTGCAAGGTACTGACCGCACTTACCCTGAGCAGCACGGCCGTTGCCGCCGATGCGGCGCAATGGAGCGACACTTTCGTCGGCTTTCGCTACGGTGAGCATTACAGCGAGCCGCCGGTGGACAAGAAGATCCAGAAGGAGATCTACCAGCTTGGCCACAGCAGCGGCAACGAATGGGGCATGAACTTCTTCAATCTGGATGTGCTCAAGTCCGACAGCAATGATCCAAAGAAAGACAGCGACTCAGGTGCCGTCGAGGCGTACCTGGTCTATCGCCACCAGTTGTTCCTGAGCAAGGTGTTCGATCGTTCCCTGCGCTACGGCCCGATCAAGGACATCGCGCTGACCGGCGGTGTCGAACTGAACTACAAGAACAACGACTTCTCCACCCGCAAACGTCAACTACTGGTAGGCCCTACGCTTAAATTCGATGTACCCGGTTATCTGGACCTGAGCCTGTTGTATTCCATGGAATGGAATCACTGCGGCTTGCCCGCGTGTAAAACCGAGAACATCGAGTTCGATCCCTATTATGTGGTGCATCTGGCCTGGGGCTATCCCTTCCAGCTTGGCGAGGTACCGCTCAAGTTTCACGGGTTTGCCAGTTACAAAACCGCGAAGGGCAAGGACTATTTCGACGACGACACCGGAGAGGAAAGCCTGGTACGCGGTGCATTGATGGTCGATGTCGGCAAGCTGGTGTTTGGCGCCAGGAACAAGTTCTGGGCCGGCCCTGGATATGAGTGGTGGCACCATAAGTACGGTGCAATGCACAAACCTGGCGTCAATAGCCATGCCCCGACACTCCATATGGAGTGGCATTTCTAAGGATGTTCATGGAATCCCGGGGAGCATGATCTTGGGGGTGGGCTGGGCTGGGCTGGGTTTCGAATGGGAACTTATCCATTCAATGCGGCGCCGCTGCCGGCCCCTTCCGCCTTTACGGCGGGTCCCTTTTGTCTTGGCAAAAGGAACCAAAACCGCTGGCTCCTGCATACGGCCCTACGCTGCGCTCCGGGTCCCTTCGCTACGGTGCCCTCCAGGGGCATCGCGGCCTACGACTTGCTTCGCCAAGTCTACGGCTCGCGAACTTCGGCTTTGGCCGAAGGGTGCTGCGCACCAGCCCCCTCCAGACACCTACGCTCAGCCTCCTGAAGTCGCAAAGTTACGGGTGGCGCCTGCATTGACGCATCTTCGAAATCAGATTCTGGCGGCGCCAGGATGTCATCGCGGGGCAAGCCCGCTCCCACCGGGTTAATTGATCTCCCGGTGGGAGCGGGCTTGCCCCGCGATATCGACCCGCCAGTTACAGCGCTTCGCGGGAAAATCCCGCTTCAACGTGTTGATCTTGATCTTCATACACGCAATTTCAGGCGCCGCGGATTGCGACTTCAGGAGGCTGAGCGGAGGTGCCTGTAGGGGCCAGTGCGTAGCACCTTCGGCGTAGCCGAAGAGCGCGAGCCGTAGACTTGGCGAAGCAAGTCGTAGGCCGCGTGGCCCCGGAAGGTGCCGGAGCGAAGGGACCCGGAGCGCAGCGTAGGGCCGTATGTAGGAGCCAGCGGCTTTGCCTACTTTCCCCAAGAGGAAAGTAGGCCGCCGTAAAGGCGGAAGGGGCCGGCAGCATCACCACACAAAATGGATAAGCTCACAACCTCAACAGCTCAGCTCAGCCCCAAGCTCATACCCACCACAATTCCGTGAAGAACCATTTCTAAGCCCGGCGAAGCGTCTTGCACAGTGGGTGTCGGGGAATGCACTAATGCGCCCCTGACACCCTTGGACAACCGCTATAAGGCCCACACGCTTGAGTTATCTCAAAGCAGTGAAGAGATTACTGACGGGCCAGGACGGCCCTGAGTGCCTGCAACAAGTCGGCATCGGCGGTTGGCGATGCGCCCTGCGCTCGCCAGGCGACATGCTGGTCGGGACGCACCAGCACACAGCCGTCCTCATTGATCCAGCGCAGGCGAGCCCAGTCACCATAGCTGTCGGCGTAATCCAGCCCCAGACCAATGCGGCGCACCTTAAGTTCAATACCCAGCTCACGGGCGACCGCTTCGGCGGCCTGAGACCAGGCCTCACCTCCATGCCCGGTAAGCAAGGTCATGTGCCCGTGACCACAGATATCCAACGTGGAAAGCTTGCGGCCGGCGCCGTCGTTCAACCAGGCATGCGGCAGGCGCGCCCCCGGCCAGGTGGTCGGGTGATAATAAAGTTCGGGATCGCGCACATAGGCTGGAGCTTCACTGCCATCGCTCAGCACGGCGCAGCTGGCATAACGCTGCCCCAGCTCCACACCATGGCAGTTGAACTGGTAGTGCTGCAGCTGGATGGCCTGTTCCAGTGCCGCGCGACGCTGACGGCCCAGCGGGCTGCTGGCGTTGAGTTCGTTAAGGCTCGCCCAGCCTTCGGCCTCGCTCTGGCCGGGCTCGAACCCCAGGGCGTTAGAGATCGGCAGCATGTTCTGGACGCTGGCCATGGCCCGATCGACTACCTGACGCCCCACCGGCTGGCGTTCCTGGGAATAGCTGTCCAGCAAGCCTGGCCCGGCCTCGCGTTTGAGAACCATGGCCAGTTTCCAGGCAAGGTTATAGGCGTCCTGCACCGAAGTGTTGGTGCCCAGGCCGTTGGCCGGTGGATGCCGATGCACGGCGTCGCCGCAGCAGAATACCCGGCCTTCGGAGTAGCGGTCGGCGACTACGTGGTTGATCTGCCACTTGCTGGTGGTCAGCACTTCGATCGGTATCTCGGCATCGCCGATAACCCGCCGGGCCCGCTCGATCACCGCCGCTTCACTCAGGTCTGGCTCGCCCTGGGCCGGGTCGTACATGAACAGCATCACCCACTCATTCCAGGGCCGCACACAGATAAAGGTGCCGCTGCCCACCCAGTAATCGTTGCCGGGCTGCACCATCCAGTAGAGAACACCCGGACGGCTTTCGCAGTAACGCCGCAGATCGGCCCGCAGCCAGACGTTGACCGCACATCCCAGGCCGACCTCGCCTTGCAGCGGGATTCCCAGCAACTCCATCACCCGGCTGCGTGCACCGTCCGCGCCAATCATGTATTGCGCCCGCACAGTGAACTCGCGTCCGGTGCCTCGATCGAGTATGCGGGCGGTTACGCCGTCAGCGTCCTGGGTGAAGTCCAACAGTTCGTTGTTGAAGCGCATTTCGCTACCGGCGCGCAACGCTTCATTGGCCAGAATCGGTTCCACCAGGTGCTGGGGGATGTTGCACATCGCCGACGGGCTGGCCAGTTCATAGTCAGACTTGCGCTCGATGGCGTTACCCCAGGTCAGCAAGCGCCCCAGCTCCTGGCCGCTGAAACTGGTGGCCCAGACGTTATTGGCCATCAGTTCGTGGGGACTTGCAGCGGCGACCACCTGTGGCTCGACCCCGGCATCGCGGAAAACTTCCATGGTGCGCTGATTGGTGATGTGCGCACGTGGCCCATTGGCAGTCCAGCGGTACTTGTTGATCAGCAGGTTGCCAATGCCATAGCGAGACAGCAACAGGGAGGCTGTCAGGCCGGAAGGGCCACCTCCGACGATCAGGACAGGGACTTCGATGACTTCAGACGTATTTTGCAGATTCATAACATTACTCCGCACTCTTGTTCTTGGAATCGCACTACCCAAGACCCGCTTGAAGATTGGCGGACAAGCCGATCCCGTGCCAGATGCCAGAGGCAGCCGGCCAAAGCGTAAAATGGGCGTTAAACGGTCATTGGCGCGCCGATCAGCTGCCGACCTCAGTGTTCAGAATGAAGTAGTCAGGAACGGCCGGCCCCCAGAGATACAGCGAGCTCTCGGCCGGAAAATCACCTGCCGGCCACTCACTCCCGGCCTCGATGAAATCCATCTCGGTGGAGTATTCGCTGAACGATCCCCAAGGATCGCGCACGTAATGGAAGTAGTTGGAACCCAGGCAATGCCGGCCGGTGCCCCAGCCCTGAACGTACCCCGCAGCAGCCATCTGCTCGGCGCCATTGCCAACCTCGTCGATGCTGGTCACTTCCCAGGCGGCGTGATGGAAGCCTTTGCCCGTACTTTTGGCAAAGGCCACCAAGTGGTGGTCGCAACCGTGACGAGCATGGGTGAAGGCAATCACGTCCTGGGAGCGGTCGGAGAGTTTCAAACCCAGCGCTTGTTCATAAAAGGCAACAGAGCGCGATACATCGGGGGAAAACAACAGCACATGGGACAAGCGCTGCGGCCGGACCTGGCTCACCGTGTCCCTGCTGCCCACGCCCCGCAGCGTACGCACGCTTTCGGGTGTTTCGCGACGGCTATCGGGCATCGTCTTGGCGCCTGCCTTGATTTGCAGCAGGTTGCCGTCCGGATCACGAAACCAGAAGCCGGTGCCGTCACCTTGCTCAAGGGTCGCTCCGCTACGTACCACTTGCTCGCGCAACGAATCGAGGTCGGCCTCGAAGCAATTGAAACTGATCCATGCCAGTGACTTGCTCGCCCCCGGTAGCAAGCTGACCCAACGATGCCCATCGCCAGCCTGGATATCCAGCTGGCCATCGCGCTCGCACACATCCAGGCCGAAGTGCTCGAAAAAGTGCCGGCCCTGTGCCAGCGACGGAACGAACAATGCGTAATGATCGATCGAATGCACGCCACGAGACGTGATGTTCATGATCGCTTCCCTCGTCTTGTTGTTGTCGAAGCCTCAGCGACGAGGCTTCTGCACTTTTATGTGGGGGGGCTCAGACTTCATCGACCACTGGGTTGACCAGTCGGCCAATGCCTTCGATGGACACCTCCACCACGTCGCCAGCCTTGAGGTAAACCTTGGGGTTCATGCCAAAACCAACGCCGGCCGGGGTACCGCTGACAATGACGTCGCCAGCCTCCAGGGTCACCGCCTCGCTCAACGTGGAAATGATCGTGGCGACGTCAAACAGCATGTCCTCGGTATTGGCTGACTGCACGACCTTGCCATTGACCCGCGTCTGCAACAGCAAGCCCTTGCCGCCAAGCGGCAGTTCGTCAGCGGTGACCAGGTCGGGGCCGAAGGCGCCGGTGTCGTCGAAATTCTTGCCGACAGTCCACTGCGGCGACTTGAACTGGTAGTCGCGCACCGAGCCTTCGTTGAACAGTGCATAGCCGGCCACGCAATCCAGGGCTTTATCCTTCGGGATATGGCGGCCACCGCTCTTGAGCACCACGGCCATCTCGCCTTCGTAATCCAGGGTGTCGGACACCCGCGGACGAACCAGTGGCTTGTTGTGGGCCGTCAGGCTGCTGGCAAAGCGTGGGAACAAGGTCGGGTAGTCCGGCTGTGCGTAGGGCGATTCCTTGGTGTGGTCGGCATAGTTGAGACCAACACAGATGATCTTGCCCGGCTTGCGCATCAGCGGCAGGTAGTCCTGCTCAGCAATCTCGACAACGTCGCCCTGAACTTCCGCCCCATGGCGAGTGAGGTCCACGCCACGCGCCAGCAGCGATTCGAGCGTTTCCTCACCCAGCACCTTGACGCCTTCAGGGGTACGCACGCCGAGCACAGCACGGCCTTGATGATTGAAAGACACATAACGCATGGATCCTGACCTCTTCTTGTGTTGTTTGGCCACCGTCGGCAAGGACGGAATGGCTCAAAGCTAAGCCCGAATAAATATATAGTCAACAAAATATATATTTTATTGGGATTTTCTACAAAGCGTCGGTCTGTGTATGATTTCACTCATAGCGGATGCATTCGGGATACTGTCATGAATCAACCAGAACGCTGGGTAGACGGCGGCAATGGCGCCGACAAACGCACCATGGCTTCCCAGCTTGAGACGCGCGTACGCCAGGACATCATCAATGGTCGCTTGCTGCCAGGCAGCAAGCTGCGCCTCAAAGAGCTGGCCGAGTCCTATGACGCCGGGGTGATCCCGCTGCGCGAAGCCTTGTCGCGCCTGGCCGCCACCGGCTTCGTGGTGGCCACTGAGCAGAAAGGCTTCAGTGTCGGCCATATCTCGGCCAAGGAAATTCGCGACATCACCAACACCCGCCTGCTGATCGAGTGCCAGGCATTGCGCTTATCGATCAGCCAGGGCGACCTGGAGTGGGAGAGCCGGCTGATTGCCGCTCACCATCGCCTCGACCGCCTACCGGTGGTCGAGGGGCCCGAGCGAATGCTGCGACCTGACTGGGAACAGGCTCATGAGGTGTTCCATGCCGCGCTGCTGTCGGCCTGCGGCTCACAGTGGCTGCTGCGCTTTTCCGGCATGCTCCGCGACCAGACCGCCCGTTATCGCCAGCTTTCGCTGCTCTATGCAGAAAGCATCGATCGCGACGTGCCAGGCGAACACCGTGCACTGTTGGAGGCAGCGCTGGCCCGTGATTGCGAGCGAGCCTGCGCATTGCTCAGTGAGCATTACGAAACCACTACGCTCAACGTCCTCAAGCATGAACGTCTGAGCATCTGAAGCCATACCCTACGTTACATGAGGCAGTAGTAATCGCTGACTTCTGCGACGATCTCACGCTTGGCGTTGTACAACCGTGCCTCAGGGGTCATGGCCATCGAGCGGCCTTCGAGAACGTAGCGTTGGCCAGCTTCGAAATGCTCGTAGTGAATGGTCAGGTAACAGACACGTACGGTGGGGCCGCCCATCATGCCCATGCCCCCGCCACCGGTTACTTCATAGTCGAAGCGCACGATCAGCTCATGGCGGCCGGGGCTGACTTCGAAAAAGCGCCCGTCGCTCAGGCGCTGTTTATCCAGACGCTCGGCCAACAGCAAGCGGTCGTTGGGGAACGGTGTAGAGAAATCGACCCAGGCCATCTGGGGATTAGCCGCTGGCATCGGCGCCTGACAAGCCGCAACAACACTGGCTGCAAGTAACAGCATCATCCTGCGCATGATAAATGCCCGAAGGAATTACATATTCAGCATAGCGCCATCCATCGGCTGGCACATGAGAAAGCCCTCCGTGGAGGGCTCGATCGACAACTGCCAGGTTGCTAGCCGGGTTGCTGCACGTAGCGCGCCAGGCGTGGGTCGCGGCTCATTACCGCCAGGGTGTTGCTATAGACCTGTTCGGCGGTGACATCCTGATTGGCAAAGATCTCATCGAAATGCCGGTGGGTGACACTGGCAAAGTGTTGACGATCATCGCTGGGAACCCCCAGCAACGTGGCATAGGCGCTCAATGCTTCACCATTGCCTCTGGCCATGTCCTCGGAAATGCCCTCAAGCATGTTGTTCATCGCCAGCATCGAGCGGCCACCATAGCCCAGCTTGGTTTTCGAGTCGCAGCCGTTGGTGCCGGAGGTCAGGCCAAAAGTAGCGTTGCCAGAGGTGCCGTTGGTGGTTGTCGCCAGCAAGTGGGGCCCCAGGCCGCTTTTCCCTTCAAACAGCATGTTGCCCCAACCACAGCCATTTCCCCCTGCTTGTGCTGCCTGCACGGAAATTGCGGCAGCACTGAGGAGCCCAAGTAAAACTGCCTTGCCGATCAGCTTGTTTGTCATGCTCGTCTTCCTTTGGTCGTATTACGCCATGGACACGCGAACGCTGGAGCAACGAATCGTTGAACAACACGCGCCCTCGTTAGAGGGTTTAGGCGAACCTCAGGCCAAGTTCAAAGTTGCCACGCAAAAGAATTCGTTTTGCCCATTCTGAGACGCACCTCTCCCCCATTACTCCCGAAAGCAAACCGACAATCGGCACCACTTCTTCGCTTCAGTGACTTTCATTATGAAATCAACCATGCAATATTATAGTTGTAATATTTTCTAGCAGCGCCCGTCCCGTCGCCCATAAGCCTTCCACAGGGATCATTTCGCGATGAACGCTAAAGTCAGCATTGAGCCCGAACAAACAGACGCCCCCGCCGCCTCACCCGTGCGCCGCAAGAAAGTACTGCGCCTGGGGCTGTTGGCATTCGCCCTGATTGGCGCCGTCGGCTATGCCAGCCACTGGTGGCTGGCCAGCCGCTTCATCGAAGGCACCGACGATGCTTACGTGGGCGCCGATGTCACCATCATCAGTGCCAAAGTGCCGGGCTATATCAGTGAGGTGACGGTGCTGGACAACCAGTTCGTCAAGGCCGGTGATGTGCTTGCCCGCATCGATGTACGCGACTACCGCGCCGCCCTGGCAAAGGCCGAGGGCGCCGTGGCTGCGCAACAGGCCAGCCTGATCAATCTTGATGCGATCGAGCAGCTGCAACAGGCGGTGATCAACCAGGCCAAGGCCCAGATCGACGCTACGGATGCCGAAGCACAGCGCGCTGGCAGTGACCACACACGCTACCAGACCCTGGTTCGTACCCAGGCCGTGTCGGTACAGAGCGCCCAGCAGGTCGAAGCCACCTGGAAAGCCGCCCGCGCCGATCGCGCCCGCGCAGACGCCGGGCTCATGGCGGCGCGCCGCCAGCTTGATGTGATCGACAGCCAGCGTGGTCAGGCCCAGGCCGCCCTGCAACAGGCCCAGGCCGAGCGTGAACAGGCCTTGCTCAATATCGGCTATACCGAATTGCGCGCCCCGGTGGATGGTTATGTGGGCAACCGTCGTGCCCGGGTTGGCGCCTACGCTGCCGCAGGCAGTCAACTGCTCTCGGTAGTGCCGGCGAAGGGCCTGTGGATCGACGCCAACTTCAAGGAAGACCAGTTGGCGCACATGCAGGTGGGTCAAGCGGTGAGCATCCGCGCCGATATCCTGCCCGGTCGTGAGTTTCACGGTCATGTCGAAAGCCTGGCGCCTGCCACCGGGGCACAGTTCAGCGTACTGCCGCCGGAAAACGCCACCGGCAACTTCACCAAGATCGTCCAGCGCGTACCGGTACGGGTACGCCTGGACAGCGTCGATGCCGACTTCGGTGCGCTGCGCCCGGGGCTGTCGGTGGTTGCCCAGGTCAATACCCGTGACGCGCCGCAACCGAGCGATGTTGCGCTGGCAAGCCGGCCATGAGCAGCCCCCTGCCCACACTCAGCACGGCGCAGAAAGTCGCCGCCTTCGCCAGTATGTGCGTCGGCATGTTCATCGCCTTGATCGACATCCAGATAGTTTCCGCGTCGCTCAAGGATATCGGCGGTGGCCTGTCGGCCGGTGCCGACGACACGGCCTGGGTGCAGACCGCCTACCTGATCGCGGAGATCATCGTCATCCCCATGTCCGGCTGGCTCTCACGGGTGATGAGCACACGCTGGTTGTTCGCGGTATCGGCCGCAGGCTTTACCCTGACCAGCCTGCTCTGCGCGTTGGCATGGAACATCCAGAGCATGATCGCCTTTCGCGCCCTGCAAGGCTTTCTCGGCGGCTCGATGATCCCGCTGGTATTCACCACGGCCTTTATGTACTTCACCGGCAAGCAGCGGGTAATCGCCGCCTCGACCATTGGCGCCATTGCCTCGCTGGCCCCGACCCTGGGCCCGGCAGTGGGCGGCTGGATCACCGACATCGCCTCCTGGCACTGGCTGTTTTACATCAACCTGGTACCCGGCCTGTTGGTCACCGTTGTCGTACCGATGCTGGTCAAGGTTGACCGGCCCAACCTCGCGTTGCTCAAGGGCGCTGACTATCTCGGCATGCTGCTGATGGCGCTGTTCCTGGGCTGCCTGCAGTACACCCTGGAAGAAGGGCCGCGCTGGAACTGGTTCAGCGACAGTACCATCGTCATTACTGCCTGGATTGCCGGCATCAGTGGCGTGCTGTTCATCTGGCGTTGCCTGGACATTGCCGAACCCATCGTCGACCTGCGCGCCCTGGGCGATCGTAACTTTGCCCTGGGCTGTCTGTTTTCCTTCGTCACCGGTATCGGCATTTTTGCCACCATTTACCTGACTCCCCTGTTCCTAGGGCACGTGCGTGGCTATGGCGCGCTGGACATCGGCCTGGCGGTGTTCTCCACCGGGGTGTTCCAGCTGCTGGCGATCCCGGTGTATGCCATGCTGGCCAACCGCATCGACCTGCGCTGGATCTTGATGCTGGGGCTGAGCCTGTTTGCCCTGTCGATGTGGGACTTCTCCGCCATTACTCATGACTGGGGCGCCAAAGAGCTTCTGTTACCGCAGGCAATCCGCGGTTTTGCCCAGCAAATGGCGGTTCCGCCGGTCGTCACCCTCACCCTCGGCGCCCTGGCCCCTGATCGTCTGAAGCTGGCATCGGGTTTGTTCAATCTGATGCGTAACCTCGGCGGCGCCATCGGTATCGCTGCCTGCGCCACCGTGCTCAACGACCGCACCAACCTGCATTTTCTGCGGCTGGCCGAGCATCTCAACAGCCGCAACGAAGTCATGAACAGCTGGCTCGAGCAATTGACCGTCAACGCCCAACTACTCGGACAAAGCAGCCTCGATGCCAGTCAGTCGGCACTGCATCAACTGTGGGCGCTGACCTGGCGGGAAGCGCAAACCCTCACCTATGCCGACGCTTTTCTGATGATCATGGCGTGCTTCGTGGTGACCACTTCGCTGGTGCCGTTGATGCGCAAAGTCCAGCCGCCGAGGCAACCGTCCGCTGACGCTCATTAGCGCTGCGGACACAGGGATACGCGACAGTCTCACGTAAAATCAAAGGTCCTTCACGGAACCCCGGGGAGCATGGTCTTGGGACTGGACCGGGCTGGGTTGGGATGTTGAGGTTGTGGGCTTATCCATTTTTTGTGGCGATGCTGCCGGCCCCTTCCGCCCTTACGGCGGCCTACTTTTTTCTTGGAAAAAGTAGGCAAAACCGCTCGCTCCTGCATCCGGCCCTACGCTGCGCTCCGGGTCCCTTCGCTCCGGCACCCTCCGGGGCCACGCGGCCTACGACTTGCTTCGCCAAGTCTACGGCTCGCGCTCTTCGGCTACGCCGAAGGTGCTGCGCACTGGCCCCTACAGGCACCTCCGCTCAGCCTCCTGAAGTCGCAATCCGCGGCGCCTGAAATTGCGTGTATGAAGATCAAGAGCAACACGTTGAAGCGGGATTTTCCCGCGATGCGATGTAACTGGCGGGTCGATATCGCGGGGCAAGCCCGCTCCCACCGGGCGACCAATTTACCCGGTGGGAGCGGGCTTGCCCCGCGATAGCATCAGCCTGCCGCCACCAACATCTGATTTCGAAGATACGCCCGTATAGGCGCCGCCCGTAACTTTGCGACTTCAGGAGGCCGAGTGTAGGTGTCTGGAGGGGGCTGGTGCGCAGCACCCTTCGGCCTTAGCCGAAGTTCGCGAGCCGTAGACTTGGCGAAGCAAGTCGTAGGCCGCGATGCCCCTGGAGGGCACCGGAGCGAGGGGACCCGGAGCGCAGCGTAGGGCCGTATGTAGGAGCCAGCGGTTTTGCCTACTTTTTCCAAGAAAAAAGTAGGCCGCCGTAAAGGCGGAAGGGGCCGGCAGCGTCGCCACAAAAAATGGACAAACCCACAGCCCCAACAACCCAACCCAGTTGACGCTGGGCAATCCGCTCAGGGGTTATCCATACACCACACCCTGTTCGCGCAAGTTCTCCAGCAAAGCCAGGCCTTGCGGCAGAATCGCCACCACGTCGACGCCAATGGCTTCGGCCAGGGATTGCAGATGCTCGCGCCCGGTGCTGTTGTGCGCCTGCAACGAAGCAAGCAGCGCATGGGCCAGCGGCGCCAGGCGCGAGAAATGCACCTGCAGGTCAGGACCACGCCGTGCCAGCAACAAGGTCGGCTGATCCGGGGCCTGCTGCGGCAGGTAGCCTGGGCTGATTTCGTTGACTGGCCACTGGTAAGCCAATGGCCAGGCCAGTGGCGACAGCACCGGTACGCCATCGAGCAGGTCACTTTGCGTGTTATGCGCAGGGTCGCACTTGTCGCTCAGGAGCAGCGCGGCCTCCACCCATTCATAATGCGCTAGCTCCAATACCCAGGGCGGCAGCTTCAGGGCAGCGCCACCGCCCTCTTCGAGGAAGGCGAGAAACTCCGCTGATATTTCGGTGAACAACGGTGTCTGACAGCGGTAGTCGGCGTAGAAGGACTCAACCAGCGCTTGCCACTTCTTTGCCCCTAGGCAGGCACGCATCACCGGAAAGCCACCCGACAACAGCGACTCCACGTTGCCGAAAAACAACTGCCGGTACACCGCCAGACGCCGCGCCTCGATGCCGGGTGGCGGCGCTATGTGCTGCGGGTCGCGCACATAGCGCGCCATGCTCAGCAATTGCTCATGCAGGACCTCATGCACAGTGCACCTCCGGCCAGGCAATGGCAGCCTGTTGGCGCAGGCGAATCTGCTCGACCTCGGTCAGCAGCTCCGTCAGCGGCGGGAAATTGAAGTCGCGCTCCAGCAGGGTCGGCAGCGCTCCGAAGCGCTGGTATGCCTGTTCCAGCAAGATCCAGACGTCCTTCTTTACCGTCGCGCCATGGGTATCGATCTTCAAGTCCGGCGCTTCATCGTAATGGCCAGCCACGTGCATATAGACTACCCGCTCGCTCGGCAGCGCAGCCAGGTACTCGCCGGCGTCGTAGCGGTGGTTGATCGAATTCACGAAGAGGTTGTTGACGTCCAGCAGCAGGTCGCAATCGGCCTCCTCCAGTACCGCGCGCAGAAAGTCGATCTCGTTCAGCGCCTGATACGGCGCGGCATAGTAGGAAATGTTTTCCACCGCGATACGCCGCTCCAGAACATCCTGGGTCTGGCGGATGCGCGCGGCGACATGCCGTACCGCCTCGTCGGTAAAGGGCAGCGGCAGCAGGTCGTACAGCTGGCCATCGTCCGAGCAATAGCTCAGGTGCTCGCTGAAGAACGCCACATTGTGCTGGTCGAGGAATTCCCGGGTACGCCGCAGCAGCTCAAGATCCAGCGGCGCCGGACCGCCAAGGGACAGCGACAGCCCGTGGCACGCCAGCGGGAAACGCTCGGCGAGACGCGCCAGAGCATCGCCATGACGGCCGCCGACATTGATCCAGTTGTCCGGTGTGCATTCGAGGAAATCCACGGTACTGGCCTCCATGGCCAGCAGCTCAGGCAGCAAAGCGCGGCGCAAGCCGAGGCCTGCACCCTGTGGGAAATAAGGGGGGGTCATGGAGCGTCTCCAGTGAGGTCACCCTCCCCGGCGGGGAGTCCAGGGAGGGTGCAGAACAGGGCGCGAATCAGTTCTTGGCCTGGCTCAGCTTGGTGAACAGCTCGGTAGGAACCGGCTTGCCGTTGGAGAGGTACTGGTTGCTGCGGAACGTGTAGACCTCTCCCTCAGACAGAAAACCGTCCTTGTTGCTGTCCATCGCGGTGAATTCCCCACCGCCCTGCGGTGCCACCGTCAGCAGTTCCTTGAGCGAGACCCGGCCGTCGTCGTCAGTGTCGGTGCGGGCGAAGGAGGCATCGCCGCATTTGCCTTCACCACACTTGCCTTCGGCGGCCTTGGTGTTGCTGGTTGCTGTAGCGCCACATTTGCCCTCGCCACATTTGCCTTCAGCGGTCTTGTCGGCGGCGGCCAGTTGGTAGCCCTGAGGCAGAGCCTCCACGGCGAAAGCGGCGGACGATACCAGGTTCAAGCCGCCGGCCAGGGCGACAGCGATCAGGCCAATACGGGTCTTGCCAGGGAGCTGGGTACGGGACATGGTGTTTCTCCGGATACAGTGCGGCCAGGCCGCGCAGGTCATGCCACAAGGGCGTTGTAACCCTGGTACGAGGCGCCAGGGCTGACCTCGTTTGGGTGTGGCCATTTCGCCACGGCCATGTGTCCGTGACGTATCCGTAGCCAGGCGCATTTGTAAGCGAATCAGCGAAGGGCGACGCGCGGATACAATGTGATACGTCAAGCACGCCAATACCTGGTAATTCTGCCAGGTGAAAAAAAATCGGATTCATGTGAGCGTAAGCCGAAGCACAGCGGTCAGCCCAATACAGAGCGCACGAAGGCTGATCGAAGATCTTCAACGCAAGGGACTGACATGAACGATCAAGCACAACTGAGCGTCAATCCGCCTGCGTTGCCCAAAGCTGGCGGTGCTATTCAAAGCATTGGCAAAGGCTTTGGCGGCGTGGGTACTACCGGTGCCGCTTCGCTGGAACTGCCGTTGCCCATATCCCCCGGACGCGGCTTTGCCCCGGCGTTGGGGTTGGGCTACAGCAGCGATGTCGGTAACAGCCCGTTCGGGATCGGCTGGCGGATGACCACCGATGCCATCACCCTGCGTACAACCAAAGGCGTGCCGACTTACGACGGCAATGACCAGGTGGTTGGCCCCAGCGGCGATGTGTGGATGGCGGAGCGCACTGAGAGCGATGGCAAGCCGATCTCCAGACTGGCTAACAGCTACAACGGCGAGCAGCTGGATGGCCAATACACCGTGGTGCGTTACTGGCCAAGGGTCGAGGGCGGCTTCGATCTGATCGAACATTGGTCGAGCACGGCCGACCCTGTGGGGTTCTGGCTGATCCACGGGGCCGATGGCAGCTTGCATCTCTATGGCAAAAACAAAACCGCGCGCCGCGCCGACCCGAACGACGAAACGCACGTCGGCGTGTGGATGATCGAAGAAAGCCTGAACACCCGCGGCGAACATATCGTCTACGAGTACAAGCCTGAACAAGACCTCCCTGCCCCGCCACAGCACCGCGACTACCGTGCTCAGTGCTATCTGGAACGTGTGTGCTACGGCAACGAAACGGCCTATCCGCACCTGTATGGCTGGAGTGCCGACAGCTGGAAAAACCAGCACTGGCACTTTCAGCTGGTGTTCGACTATGGCGAACGCAGCGCCGACCTTGAACAGGTACCGACCTTCGAGGAGCAGCAGCCATGGTCCGAGCGTAGCGATTCGTTCTGGAACTATGCCTACGGTTTTGAGCTGGGCACCCGGCGCCTGTGCCGGCAGGTGCTGATGTTCCATCACTTTCCCGACGAACTGGGGCCAGATCCGGTGCTGGTCCAGCGCCTGTTGCTGGAGCACCGACCAAGCCCGTTGGGCTACAACCATTTGACCGCAGCCCACGTCCAGGCTTACGACAGCCTGGGCCAGGTCGAAAGCCGACCGCCTTTGGAGTTCAGCTACAACGCATTCGATCTCAGTGCGCAGCATCAGGGCTGGGTAGCGTTTCCTGAGATGCCCGGGCTCAATGACGGGCAGCGCTACCAGTTGGTGGACCTGTACGGCGAAGGCATGCCGGGAGTGTTGTGCCGCTACGACAAGGGCTGGTATTACCGCGAGCCGTTGCGTGGCAAAACCGGCAGCAATGAGGTGAGCTACGGTGACTGGCAAGCGTTGCCGTATCTTCCACTTGCCGACAGCGACAAACCCGTTCAGCAGTCCCTCACGGACCTGACGGGCGACGGCAAACTGGACTGGCTGGTGGCCCGGCCCGGCATGTGCGGTTTCTTCACCCTCGACCCTGACCGAACCTGGTCGAACTTTGTGCCATTCGATGCCTTTCCCATCGAGTTCTTCAATCCCTTGTCGCAAATGACCGATCTGCAGGGAGGCGGCCTCAGCGACCTGGCATTGATCGGCCCCCGCAGCGTGCGTTTGTACGGCAACCGTCGCGAGGCAGGATTCGCCGGTGGCATTGACGTGCCTCGTGAGCAAAACGACGATGACCTGCCGCTGCTGAGCAACTTGGCGAGCGAGCTGGTGGCCTTCGCAGATATCATCGGTAGTGGACAACCGCACTTGCTGCGCATCCGTCACAATGAGCTCAAATGCTGGCCGAACCTGGGCCATGGGCGGTTCGGCAAGGGTTTTGTGCTGTGTGCCTTGCCGTTCAAGTATGCCGAGTTCAATGCGGCACAAGTGTTACTGGCCGACCTCGACGGTTCCGGCGCCGCCGATCTGATCTACCTGACACCTGATTGCATACAGGTGTTCATGAACCGTTCCGGTGACGGCTACGACTTGACCCCCATCGAGCTACCCTGGCCCGAGGGTGTGCGCTACGACCCTCTCTGCCAGGTCAGTACCGCCGACCTGCAAGGGTTGGGGTGTTCCAGCCTGATCCTGACCGTACCGCACATGGCCCCCCGACACTGGCGCTACGACTTCGTCAAGGCCAAACCCTACCTGGTGAACGCCACCTGCAATAACATGGGCGCCACCAACCAGGTCACCTACCGCAGTTCGGCCCAGGAATGGCTGGACGAAAAGCAGGAGCAAATCGACGCCGGGGTGGAACATCCCGTTTCTGAACTGCCGCTTGCCATGCATCTGGTGAGCCGGCAAACCCAGCTCGATGAGATCACCGGCAACCGCCTGACCCAGGGGTTCAAGTACCGCGGCGGTTTCTACGATCGCTTCGAACGCGAGCTCCGCGGCTTTACCTTATTGTTGCAGACCGACACCGAAGCTACGCCTGCTGAACGTTCGACAGCGGGCTTCACCGCGCCGATCCTGAGCAAAACCTGGTTCCACACCGGAAAAGCCATCGACGCGTCGCGCAGCGGTTACTACGCAGGCGATCCGTTGGCCATCCCGTTGAAATCCACCGTATTGCAGAATTACCACTTCAACGATCGGTCGGCGTCGCCGCTCTCCGACCCCGACGTAGAAACCGCCCGCGAAATAGCCAGAGCCCTGAGTGGCAGGGTAATGCGTACGGAAGTTTTCGCTGCGGACGATGCCCCTGCTACTGCCGTGCCCTATGCGGTCAGCGAGAGCCGCTATCTGGTACGCGTACTGCGCACCAAGGGTAACCACCAGCCTTACGCCGTGCTGCAGCCCCTGGATCTGGAAGCGATCAGCTACCAGTACGAACCGCTCATCAGTGATGACCCGTTATGCCAGCACACGCTCAATCTGGAGTGGGACGAATATGGCAGCGTCAGCCATGCCATGACCGTGCACTACGCCCGGCGCAAAACCGTCGACGATGCGCCGCCCTTCACTGACGAGTACCACCAGACCTGGTGGAAGGACGCCCATGACGACGCTCAGCAAGCGTGGTACCTGACGCAGACCAAGGCGCGCTCTATTCATTTACCGGAGCAGGAAGCCTGGCGCCTGGGCCTGCCTTATCAACAGCGCAGTAACGCGCTGATGCTGAACAAGGCTGAACTTAACCCGGAGACGATCAACCATGAATACTTCCTGGAACAGAGCAAGGACGAGGGCGCGTGGGCGAAACAATCGCTGCTGACAGGTTTGTCGTTACAGCGCTATCTGGACCCCCTCAGTGGCAACACATTGGCACCGGGCCAGACGACCTTCGAAGCACTGCCCACCTATGTGGAAACGGCGGAACTGGACGAAGTGGCGCTCGGCGCTTACGACAGGGTCAAGGACAAACTTACCGACAAAGATGGTAACCCTTGCAGCCTGAAAGAAAAGCTTGAGTCGCCCGAGGTCGGTTACCACATCATGGCGCTGTTCTTGCCCGAGGTAGAAAAACACCGCAACCCAGGCTCCGAAGACGCAAAAGACTATTTGTGGTCAGTGCACCGGGGCTTTCCTGCCTACCATGGGCTGGAGGGTTTCTATAGCGTCAAAACGTTCCAGGAAACCCGCCACCATGGCATTAGCAAGGTCGGATACGACGCCTATTGGTGCCTGAGCACAGCAGTCACCCTGCCGGACGGCTGTACCACCCGCAGTCTCGACATCGACTATCGGACACTCCTGCCGGCGGCCATCGAAGATGCCAACGCCAATATCCAGGAAGCCCGCTACAGCGCCTTCGGTGAACCGCTGGTAACCAGCTTCTACGGGACAGAGATGGGCGAGCCTGTGGGATTCGACCCATTGACGAGCTATGTACCACCACCAGACCGCGATCCCGCTATCGCCATCAACGATCCGAAGTTAGCCATCGGCCGTTTCGCCAGCGCCGGCTTCTGGGACACCTTCAGCTGGATGGGGCGGATCTCCCGAACCTCCCCGCCCTCTTCCGCGTGGCTGGACTGGGCCCGGGCCGCAGGCTTTGTATTGCCCAGCGGACACCTCTGCAGCAGAGCCCGGCAGCACCTGGAAGGCCTGGAAAACCCTGATGCGAACGAAACGATCCTCAAGCAACAGATCGACGCGGCACAGCGTGAGCCGGTGTACTCCGTCGACCTGTTGGCGGACCGCTACCCCGGCGATGAAGAGATGCAAGTACGGGTGAGCATCGCCTGCCTGGACGGCTTCGGCCGCACGCTGCAAACCAAGCAGGAAGTCGAACCTGGTAAGTCCTGGTTGGTCGATGAAAACGGTGAACTACTGCTCCAGGACGACGGTACGCCGCAGGAGGCTGAGGTACCACGACGCTGGCGGGTCAGTGAGCCGGTGGAGTACAACAACAAAGGCGAAAAGGTCCGGGTGTACCGGCCGTACTTCGCCGACCAGCCGCGTTACATCAATGATCGCTCGATGCGTCAGTACGCCTACCACGACCAGCAGTTTTATGACGCTGCAGGTCGCCCGACCGAAACCGTGCTGGCGAAACAAATGCTCCAGGGCAACCCGCCTGAGCTAAAGCCATTACGCCGGGAACAGTGGTATTGGATTTGGAGTACGGTTGCCTTTGATGAGAATGACCTGTTTGATCCGCCACCGGCGCAACCACAGCCCTCGCCTTGGTTGAAGAACACCACCAGGCATTGATTCACCTGCCCCGTATCTGGTGGTCATCGGCAGGCGTGATTTGGGGCAAGCGGCCGATTCGAGTTGATCGAGGGTGCAGTGATTTCGTGAATCACGGTACGGGCTCCCAAGCGGCGTGACTCCACGAAGAAATCAACTGCCAGCCCGCATACATCAGTCGAAACTTCGTATCGATTTACACCTCAAGTTTTCTTTTCATGGATGGTTAAAACTCCATAAAAAACTCAGTTCCAAGGCAGTGACGGTTCATCATATCGGAATTCCGTACAGAGCCTAAAGGTGCTTAACCTCTATAGTCTCATTATAAGCGCCACTTTCATTAACTCTAAGGCACCACACGCCAAGAACTAACCCACCAAACAAATTACCTTTAAATACTACAGTCGGCCCTTCATAAACGGCGACAGGAGGCCGCCCCCAATCTTGTAGGAGGTCTTCACGTATTCAAGAACTGTATCGTGATTAGGATAAGCTCTTAGGGCAATATGTTCTCCAACCTTTGAAAGAACACCTCGCAGAGCATAACCATCTACATAGTAATTTGCACTGTGTAGATTTGCCAAAACCAGATCCATGCATTTGAACTGATACTTACATTCCTGCCTGAGACATCGATACCCCTACCCGCCAGCGGATTAGTCACCGCCAGGTCAACGATCAGCTTATTACCCTCGAACCCAAGTCCACCACCCGTCTTAATGTCGGCAGTTACAGTATTGCCTGAGACCCCAACACCCTTACCCGGCGACGGTTTGGTCACCGCCAGGTCAACGACCAACCTCCCATCCTCACCTGGCTTTAATCACGCGCCGGGGCCTGGGCCCAAAGAACCATTGGCTGCTTCCAGCCCGAGTAGCTGATGAAGCCGCTTTGTGTAATCAACCAGTCTTGCGAAATCCTCTGCTGTCGGCACCGCTCCTGTCAGGAATAGATTCTTAATCGCTTGGCTCAGATCATCTACATAGGTATTCACATCGTGTGGCTTGTTCATGGCAACATTCCTTTATCCCTATAGAAATACCGCTTCTTCGCGACAGCGTTGGAGTCAAACCTTCTGAAATACACAGGCCAGGCAACGTAGAACAACTTGTTTTCGATGATTTTGCTCGGATCTTTGAGCGCTTCTTGTTGTTGCGTAGGGCTTGCAATGTACATGCTGCCGATACCCAGCAATGTAACGGCAAAATCAAGGGGGCGAGAAAACCGCTTGCACTGTAAGTTAATGGCTATTCGACGTTCAAAATTAGCAAGGCATTTAATATCCCAGGCAAATCCTGATTCAGTGAGTTTCCCGCTTGCTCCCAGTGCCGGCGTAACCTCGAACTCTTCGGGCGACTCACCGCCCACCATCTCCCAATTCAACTTGATTTCTTCGCCTACCAACACGCACGCCGCACTGGGTTTAAGTTGCAGCTGGTGAACTTTACCCAGCGTCAACAACAGAAAACCTTTAGTCATGTCCGCTGGCTGGCCATCGAACAAAATTTCGAATTGATGCCAAGGTTCTGTCGGAATCGTCCGCACGTTGAACAGGTGTTGACCCACCGCCAGGTTATAGGGCGCGTTGAAGGTAGCGGTCACTGCATGATCCTCGGCCTTGATGGGACGGTACTCATAGCGGGCCCATCCCTCCTGATCGGTCAGCACAGTTTCAGTACTTTCATCGGCTTTTATCCAGGTCACTGCAACACCATCGGCCGGCCCCTTTGTCTTTGCATTTTTCAGATGGAGAGCCAACTCGATGGGTTCTCCCTGCGGAAAAACAGGCCAGTACTCCGGCTGCTCGGCCCCAGCATCGTCAAGCATGAAGTGCCCCACCACGCACGGGAGGGTATACGGTTCGGCGTTGTAGATGCTCTGGAAGATGATCTGCAGATCACCGCCCCCTGCATCACCGCTGACGAGCTCGAATGCTTCGCTGATCAGCTGGGTTCCATCTTCCTCTGGTTCGGTTGGCAACAGTTCAACCTTGAGCCGGCTTGCATCCTCAGGGTTCTGCCAGTACGCATAAACATGTGAACCTTTGTACTTATCGTCCTCTCCCCAGCCGCACTCGGGATCTATCGGTAACTTCAGACTATGTTTCGTACCCTTGCCCCGGCAGATAGGCACTTTGCCATGAACCAGGAATCGTGCTTGCCGATCCCCCATCGTTATCTCGGGGACCCTCTCCTCTAGCAGCAGTGGCTGCAAAATCAGCTGGACCTCAACACTGGTGAAATGCATCGCACCTTCGCGCCACGGCCAATCCCCGGAGGCACCGACTTGGGGCGTTTCGGGGTTGTGACCGGATGCAAAACGCAACTCAAATGCGGTTTCGTTAGGCTCGAAGCGCCTAAAGTACTCCAAGCGTGTCAACCATGGCATGTCATCCGTCCATGGCATATGGAAAGCAATTCCGTCCGAAGCCCCAATCAGTTCAATTTTTTCATGTTGTTGTGTCGACGTTGCCCACAACTCGACGTAAGGATGAACCTTAGGGTTCGAAAATTGAGACGGCTGATAATGAAAAGACAGCGTATACGTACTTTTCTGTGGGTCGACCGGTAATCCAAAACGTTGTTTTACGATACCTTCGGAGAGGTAGAGGTAGTACACTTTCCCGTCGTGTTCCTGTGAGACTCTACCCTTATGAAGTTGCCAGCCGGTTTCGTAGGGCTCTGTGAACTGGCCATTAACAATCAGACTGCGTTTGGTATCCATATCAGGTGCTGGCATACAAGCGATCTCCAAATATCAGACAGGTGTTTGCTCGCCGTCGATTACGCCTAGCGGGCCTTGTCCAGTAGCACCTCGACCTGACTGGCAAAAGCCTGACCGCCAGCAACTGCGGTGTAATGGATGTGCACAATAATGTCGGTCAGGTTTGCCAATAGCTTTTGTTGTGCTTCAAGCTTATAGCGTGGGAATTCCACTAGCCATTCAGAGTCTGCTCCCGTGCCTTCAAACGGAAAATAACGACCATCATCAAAACTCATCTGCAAGACGCCGTTATCATCCATACCCGTTGAAATTGCAATCTGCCCGTACGGCCGCAGATTGAATTTTATATTGGCTGGACTTCCCTCTTTATCGTCGACGTCGTGGCAATACTTTATAGCCGCCAGGTCTGGCTTGATAACAGTTTTGCTGGAAACTTGCAGCAACCTGGCTTTTATATCCTGATACGGGCCTAGAACGACCGGCAGCGTGACGGAAACCCGCAACAGTTGACGCAGGTAGGAACCAGGGTAATCCTCGTCGAGCATTTTCCCCGTCAAGGAGAACGGCAATGAGCCGGTGCGTTTCAACGTTTCCAAGGCACCCCCTGCGCCACTCCAGGCCTCTTCACCGAACAGTTGGCGTAATGACAGCGTCTTGGCAATCTCGTCACGCCGTTCGTTTCGATTGACAAATGCCGACTCCATGTTCAACAGCGCCAGCTTCAACGCGTCACCCGCAGTCAGGCCATGGTAGTTGTCGAACCAGACATTGGGCTGGATATAGTGCGTATCGTAGTCGCCGATCTCGTACTGCCAACTGGCCTGAGCGGACATGCACAAAGCAGTGACCGCATCGTAAGCCTGAAAATACAAGGTTGACATTTGACCCAGTAGCCAACGATAAAGCGAGACTTTGGTACTGCGGGTTTTGGTTAAAAAGGTGTAGAGCTGGTCGGTGTGACTTTGGGCACGCTTTTGCTGGGCCAGCACCGTGGTCGCTGCATGGCTCTGGATTCCCTGCACCGCGACCTGTGCGGTGAGTGCTTCTTCTTCTTTGCTGGCAAGATCGCGCTGCTGCTCCCACTCCTCCTTGCGGCGACGATAACGTTCAGATGCGTCGAGGTTTCCGGCACGTGATTGCTGCTCCGTACTAAAAATTGAACTCAACGCACCGCCAGCATAGGCGGGACCACTCGGACGGGCCCCACCATTAGCGATCCCGAAGATGTTAGGCAGCGTATCCAAGGCGCCCCCAATTGATGAGAAAGCCCCACTCGTGGCCATAGGAAAAATGGCCGAAGCCATTAACCCCATGGCTTCTTCTTCAGTGTTCGATACGTCGTTTTCAACCAAGTCACAGTAGGTTTTATAGCGCAACTGAACAGCGGCTAAATTGGCCTCCAGCGCAGCGGTAGTGGCTTCATTTTGGGCAATACTTTCTTCCTGTAACTGAACCGTAAACCCGGCCATTTCGACGAGTTGCCCTTGCACCGTTTCTTCCTGTTGTGCGCGGTCTCCCTGCTCCATGAACTGGCGGACTTGATCACCAAAGCGCATTAACGTTTCCACCGCACTCTGTGCACGCGGGAGAATGGCAGTAAAACGGTAAGGCGGTACGACGAAGTGCCCACCAGGGTTGCGTTGACCGAAGCCTGTACTGCCGGCCTGAGCCCGTAACAGATCCCGTGGATCGGCCATTGCCTCGTATAGCTGCAAGCTCATGGGCTTGCCATCAAGCGTCAGGTTCTGGCGCATGTTGCTTAAGCGTGACGCCAACGTTGTCCAGATATCGAGCAAGAGCTCGTTCAACGGTGGACGAAAGGCCGGCGAATCCAATACCCCCCACCAGACGGGCTCACCCGGCCGCGCTGGAATGTTTGCCATAAGCTCCGGCCCGATTGATGCTTCCAGGGCGCTAAGCCGTGCAGTATCAGAGCTGGCAAGGCTTTCCAGTGTTGCCGGCTGCCAACGGCTCACCCCCCGATAGTCCGGTGGGTTGCCCATCAAACTAAGCGCACGCACATAGAGCAGCTTGGCTTCGCTTAAGCTATCCCGGGTCTGGCGTCGGTATAAACTGTCAGCCCAGTCGATCAGATTACGGACATAGTCGGTAAAAATGGTTTTGCGGTAGTGCTCAGGGTTGGAATAGGCGATTGCATCCGGGTCGGTCGGCCCTTCGGTTTCATGGCTGATATCCCCCGGCTCAAGCAACGGGCGTACCTGCCAGTAGCTTTGCGTCTCGCGCTCGGCTGAAATATCCCGGGCCGCCGGGTTAAAGATGTAGTGCAACCAGTTCTGCGCATCAGCGTGATTCAGCTCCAGCTTCAAGCGCTGAGCAATCAGGTGCGGGATATGGAAGAACAGCTCCCAGAGATAACGGCCATTGGCGCCATTGAAATCCAGGGGTACCGGTCCCCCTGGGATTTCGGGCATAGCAGGCTCCAGTGTGTGCTGGGCATCCCAACTCAACAGTTCGTCGACAGAAACTTCCAGGCGTTTAATCAGGTGCTGGCTGAACAACGAGTTCAGGCGCACGCTGCTGACCTGAAAACCGCTGTCGTTAAACGCTAGAAATTGCCCGCCGTTCTCTAATGTGGCGATTTTCGGCGCCCACGTCTTGTCTTCGACAGCCTTTAATTTGACATCGAACCAGTTGTAGCCGATAGTCGCATCGTCTGTGTGACTGGCCCCGAATATAAACGCATGACGGGTGGGATCAACATAACCCTCCACGTTTTGGCGATATTTACTTTGTGAAGTAATCACATGACCATTGAGTACAGGCGACCCGTGCCAGATTGATTCTTGATGGCCATAACCAGATCCGGTGCGCTTCCATATTTGCAGCGTTGGGCTTATAGACGCACCAGACTTCAAGTCGCGATAGTTTGAGTCATTGACGAAACCCAGCTCTAAACCGCCGATTTTTACCTTAAAGTCGAACCCTTTTTTTACGTCTTCAAGAGATGCAGCCAGGATGACATCCATTATTTCTGACGATAAAATAAATTGTCTATAGCCCGGTTTTCTATCGCTATGTTCAAATGATAATAATTTTTCCGCTTTGTACCAGAGCTCAACGCTTACGATACTAGGCTTCGGCAAAGAATAACTAGACTTTAAAGTTGCCAAGCATTCGCCACCTTGGTGGTCGCCTTCTTGAATTTCGATTACTGCCAGTCGCCCACCCAAGCCCTTAAGATGGGCAGTAAGTTGCAATCTCGAAACTCGATCGAGTTTGCGAATCGCTGTGCACTTACCCCGAACATTCAAGGTTACTTCTTTTTCGTTCGCCGATACAACTTCTGCCTCAAGCTCAAGATATTGATTTATTCCCCCCTCTGGTTTATGAGGACGCCACCCATCAATTGGCTCAGGGTTTTCCGTGACACTGCCGAGCTCATAATCAATACCGCTGATGCCGTCAGTTAAATTACTGAAACACTTTTGAACAACTGCAGGATCGCTATAGCGTGCAGTAGCCAGATTCGTTAATTGGCCCTGCTCATCCGTGCCAAGTGACAATGGCTCCGACAATGAATCCCAGGCTTTGACTAGTACTTCTTCCGTTGCGGGTATAGTCGGAACCAATACAACTGCCAGAACGGCTTCGGCCTGGGAAAAACTATTGATCGATATCGCCATTAGTGCATATCGCTCGGAGATATTAGGGGTCGCGAGACAACCAGCGCTCATGGGCACGGCCCATATACCATTCAGGTCAAGATAAGACAGCTTGACCTCGTAACGCCATTCTGACTTACCTTTATCCTCCCCTTCAGGCTCGTGTGTAAAGGTTGTACGCTCAACCCAGACCAAATACAGCCGCCCTGCCGAGTAAACCGGACGTATATGGGTGACGTCATTACCGAAGCCAAGGTTGATTTCCGTCCATTCATCCCAGACGGTCGGGTCTAAACGCGTATTACCTGGTTGTAGCAAAACCCGTGCCTTACGATAATAATATCGATTCAGGCTAAACTTTTCACGACCTATAAAATAGTAATCCGATTTACGCCGATCATTTCCATCCATGTACCCGGATACAACAGAAAGGTTACTGACCTGGTCGAACTTATTCAGGTAGTTCATCAGCGCTTTGCGGACGTGCTTATCGCTGATGCGTGCCTGGTTAATATCCATCTCGACGGTTTTGAACAGCTCGGTTTTCTTCAATCGCAGCGACGGGTCGATGTAGTTTTCCGGGTAATACTGCAGCATCTCGTTAGCCGACCAGATGGCGTACTGCGACTCCCAATTTCGCCAGTACTCTACTTCGTCGCGATTGAACACGCTGTCGTGGCCGGGCTCCATGCCGTTGTAGATACCATGAATGCACTGCTGAAAGCTGGCAATGGTTTCCGCGACCCAGGAGGTCTTGACCTTGTCACTGACCTGGTTATCCAGCAGTTGATACTGGTACAAATCTTCGGCGGTTTTTAGTTGGCCGCTGGCGGTACCTTGAGCGGGGGCGACCTGGCCAAGGAAGTATTTGACCATCGCCTCACGGCGGTCTTCTTTGAGTTTGGCAAGCAAAGGCAGTTGGCTGTTCATATCAGGAGCGCCCCCGGGCAGTGGTGTTGAGTCGTGCATGACGTGCTGCTTCCAGCAGATTTACCGTCAGCCAGGTCACATGCCCCAGATCGTCCAGGCGAATCCCTAACGCAAATTGAGCAGCGTCCTTGCCGGCGCAGTTGATCTCCCAGGTCAGACCGTCCGCGGTCATGTCCTTAACTTGCCCGAACATCGGATCTGAGCGAATACCCAAACCGATCACATTCGGCCCGGACCAGGTCAGCATCACCCGCTTGTTCGCCAGGTCCTGTCCCGGCGCCGGCTTGACATGCAAGCTGTGCTGGCGGCCTTGACGGAGTGTCAGTGGCACCTTCGGGTTGATGGGGCTGGCATCGAGCGTGGTGGTCCACTGCGGCGCCGGAATGATGTTGATCTCAAACGTCAACGGCTCTTGCCCGTCCAGCCAGGCTTTCACCGTGAATGGACCAGCGCTGTCGAGTGGAAGCGGCCATGTGCTAAAACCTCGTTCATCACTGAGTTGTTTCTGTGATGCCCCGTCGTCGAGTTGCCAGAGCACCGGGTAGCGCGCCACCGGCTTCTTGCCCTCGCCCGGCGGATCGCGCTCCTGTTCGGAGTCCACGCGTACAGAGATCGGTAACAGCGCGCCTGGAACAGCAACCGCGGTCAAGTCCGACAGCGAGTCCGCGACGATTTTTGGCCCGGACAGAATGTCAAACGACTGCGCCAACATATCTGGCAGTTCATCTGCACTGTCGCTTTGTGTATAGACGGCGCGAATCTGTATCGCACCGATCTCGATAGGGGTGAAGGTAATCCGTGCAATACCTTGGGCATCTGTCTTCGTACACATCGGACACGGCTCGGGATCCTGGCCTGGCTCAGGATCCGGACACGGCTCTGGTACCAGTCCTGCCCCTTCAAGTTCCCAATGGATGTCATGGCCTACTACAGGGTCGCCCCAAAGCCCCTGTAGCCTGCAACTAACTGTGACCTGTTCCCCCACCACGTTACTGGATACCAAGCGCAGCTTATGCGTGGACTTATCAATCGAAGGCCGGTCGACAAAGGTGATCGGGGGAAGCAGGGTGGTTATGCCGTTGTACAGAGCCGTGACTTTGCACGTTGCGGCATACCGGCTGAGCAGGCGAGCGCGGGCTATACCGCGGCGGTCAGTATGAACATCCGTTGCGAGCAATCGGCCATGGTCGGTTTCCCACTGAATAAAGCGATCAATGCCTGGATTATCGTGCATGTCCATAAGTCTGACAAAAAGCTCAACTTGCTGCTTTTCCCCTGCCAGTGGATTGCGCTTGGGTAAATCATCGTTCTCGGAGCGTTCCTGGACCCGCAAACTCGGTTCGTGGCAGTCGATCACAACAGGAGGTGCATATACATATTGATCCAGGCCAATTTTGGCACTGACCCGGGCAATGCCCATGATGACACCCGGATAGAGAACAATGGTCGTTTCACCGTCTTCGTTGGTAAGGGTTTGTCTCTGGAAGACGACGCCAGCATCGTTGACCTCCCAGCGAACGGTAATACCTTGCAAGGCTTTACCACGCAGATCCTTGATGGTCAGCATCACGTGCGTGACATTGTCAGATGACTCATCACCTGCCACCAGGCGTTCAGGAGAGACGGTACAGGTTGTCGTGACACTCTGGCCAACTTCCGCCACCGGCCCCCGCTCGCTTGTCAGCGAATGCGCAGTCAGGCAGCTAAGGGCATTCTGGGCTGCCGCCCGATACTCCTCGTCGGTCGAATGCAGGGTGAGCCCACCCAGCTCGAGTATCGAACGCGCACTGAGGCCGGTTTTTTGACATAGGGTATGACAACGCAGCAGCTTATCGAATTCGACCAGCGAAAAGACGATGCCGTAGTCATTGATGGTCATCGCCACTTCCAGCACTTCACTGGCACCCCAGCCCATCAACTCAGCCACCTTGCCCGCCGCCGCATCGCGTACCAGGCGTAATTGATCCTCGCTCGGCGGGGCGTCGGAGGCGAAAAGCTCTGGATCGTTGACCAGCCACAAGTAGTGCAAAAGCTTGTCTGCTGATTGCTGCGCCATATGGGTCAGACGCTGATAGAGGCTAAGGTAGTAAAGGGTCGGAAGGGTGATTTCGCCTACCGAAAAACCAAACCAGGTTTCCCCCCAGGTGCGGGCATGGTTTTGCAGCATGCCGGCATCCAGCTTGAACTGCTGGGCAACACGTGCGAGGCGGCTCAGTTGCGCGAGCTCGACCAGGAGACTCTGAAACACAGTGTCTTCTTCTGTGTCATCTCCACTCACGGTTATCCGGCGCAGGCTGGAACGACTCAGATTCGGGATGTTACCCGACAGAGAAAGCGCTCTGGCAACGGCGAGCAAATTGTAGGCGCTGTACTTGGCCCAGAAGATCAGGGGCAATACCAGCTCTGCACTCAAAAGCAGATAATCCGCCAAACTTTCCTGAACGACTGCGCGTTGCGCGGCGCGAGCCCGTAGGATGATCGCGAGAAGCGTATCGAGGATTTTATGCTTTTCCTGATTTACAGGCACAATTGAAGCATTCGTCGTGCGTTTACGCGATTGCCGGGTATAACGCGGCTCATTACAGTCTGGATCTTTTTTTCCGGCGTACAGTTCCTCTAGCATCACTGCGATGATGCTTCTGGCACTGTTCTCATAATCTTCTTCTGCGGCGGCTACGCCATCTTTCACGATGCCATCGAGGTCGACAAGATCGCGCAAGCGACACAGCCAATCAGGGGTAACTATCAGCTCCTCATCATGGCCTGCAGAAGGCACTTCGATTGTGCTCGGCACCCCCGCCTCCAGCAAGGTGGTGCGCGTAATCCTTACCGGCTCCAGGCGGCTGTTCAACTCGTTCAGCAGTTTTATTTCTGCATCGGTTGAGACCGCCTGCGGTGTGCGCAGGTGCTGAATGAGCCAGACAACATCAATGTCATTATCGCGGCACCACTGCACACATGAACTTAGCGCTACCAAGGTGCCCAAAATATCGGCGTAGCCGAACACTTGAAAGCTTACATTAAGCGGAACCCCAGCCACTTGGCGGACCAGCGATTCGCCGTCCTCATCGAGCACTTCAATCAGCGCCAGAAGGACGATGGGGTGAAGTTTCAGACAAGACGCCAGGCTGGTGATCCGATAAAAGGACGAGATTACCGGCAATGATCGCTTGAGCACCTTGCCCTCTGTGGCCGACGCAATCAGCCGAGCCAGGTATTGGAAGGTTTCTTGACTCAACCCCAGCGCGGCACAGATCTGCTGCACCGTTTGCCGACCCCGCTCATCTGCAGGCTGAATATCAAACTCGCTGTCATCGAGAACAAGCGGATTAGGGAACAGTGAGCGGGCGTTGAAAATACGATCAAACTGCGCCTGCTCCGCACCTGCCCCGTAGGGTGAAAGCTGTTCCAGCCATGCGGCAAAATCCTCGGCTTTCACGCCATAGCGCTGGCGGTAATCTTGAAACACGCCCAGAGCACGTAAGGTGTTGACCGTCATCCAGGGAGAGTCGTTACCCCCTCCTTCTGCCGTGATGGCCGCCATAACCAGACGATCGGTTTCTCTGAACGACAAATTCATCCAGCGACTAAGGCGAATCATCCGGTTGAGACGGTCTGCCCGATCATCGGTCAGGTCGGTGAGCTGGTGGGGAGGAACCCGCACGTCATCAGGGTTATCGTCTTCTGATGTGCGGATCGCTATAGCGGGCTGATTGCCGACATTGATAAAAACCGCGCCAAACTTGGATGGATCAACATCTGTATCTAGAGGGAGCACATTTACCGATGCGCAAGGGGCCTGGGTTTCCACTGCAAACAAAGCATCCAGGTCGAGACGAGGCACTTCAGTCGCAAGGCAAAAATTATCGGCTCGTTGCAGTTCAGCCAAATTGTCGATGCCATAGTTCTTGGCAAAAAAGTCGGCTTGCTCTTCAGTAACGTCGACAGGATGCAGCTGGTGAGTACGCGGGTCACTGCGACGCCGACTGTTGCCACCTACAAAAACTGGCGATTCGATAAGCAAGGCTCTTTTGCGCGCGCCAAGCCCGGCACTTTGTTGCATGGCTATATCCGATACAGGCGAATGTTTGCCTTTACGAATAAAATACGGGTAGTCACCATCAACATGCCGGCCGATCTCGCCCAGTGTTAACGCGGGCACCGCGGACGTCAGAATCCCATTGATTTGATCTTGCCAGCGCTCATAGGGTAACAAAAAAGGATAACGCGCTTGCGCCAGCGCAACATCAACATCCTCCCCGTCTTGTTTGCCCTGCAGATACTTATGTATCGCACGCTCCAATACATCGCTGACAATATCCAGCGTTGGCACCAACTCATTCATTGCCGGCGTATCTATCATTTTGCTGGGCAGGTCATCTCTACGATCGGAAATAACAAGTTTGGAACCCGCGTTGCTACCTTCCCGTTCAAGCTTCAGTATCTTGCAGTACAGCGCTCGCAAGTAAGCCACCGGCGATGTGGAGGCTTCAATCGAGCGCGGTAACGCCATCGCATCCCAATCGATCAGAAAACAGTTGTTGTAGGTAGGTCCGCCCACCAGCGCCGACAGACCGTGGCGCTGCCTGAAAGCACGCCGGACACCACCGCTCAGTGCGTTTTCCCTGAACTGACGTGCCACGGCGATGCCGACGCTGCGCGCCATGCCAGATAGAATGCGTGCATCGGTGATATGCAGTTGACTGTGTTTTTGCAGCAGCTCTTCTGTTGATGCATTCGCCAGGGCGGTGAATGACCCTGCTTCAGAAAGAACTGACTGCAATGCGGGTGATTGGGACAATGACCATTGTTTTAGCCATTGGTTATCAAACGTCAGCTCCATATCTTCCATGTCATTCTACCTGGTAGTTTAAATACACAGATTGGTCATGATTCAGTGCTGGTAGATAAGTACAAATATTCGCCTAGCTCAACTGACATTTTTATCAGTAGCAGGGATTCTGGCTTGCGTTTAAAGTGGAGCGACAACAGCTATAAGCAACACTCAATAAACCGGTATCCCAACGCCAGCGTTCCACTGTTTCGCCGTAGCGATAACCAAAGCTACAACCTGCGCCTGCAAGCCTTGCGCCCGGAAAGCTTTGATGAGGGATTCACGCAAGATCGAAGGCTGCGCCACCGTCGACCTACTGGCCGGTGTGGCGCTGCCGGTGGGCAAGCTGCAGATGGGGGCCTACAACCTCAGCGTTCGCAGCTACGAAACGCTCTACATGCAGGCTAACCAGGCTACGAAACGTTCAATCAGGCTGGATCGGGTCGGCGGAAAACCAGGAACCCATCAGTTCAGTGGTCGCGGCCTGGAACTCCACATGGCCGTGCCGGTAGCGTTCTTGTTTGAGGACCATGTCGTTGAAGCGCTTGTAGATTTCCTGGTGATCGGCACCCGGCGATGCGCCCGCCAGCGCGACGCTGGCCACGAGCAGAATTTCTTCCCCTGAGGCCCGTGTATTATCGCCGGAGGCAAACAGGTTGATACTGGTCAAATAACCGGTTTCTTTGTCCACAGAGCCGATCAGGCCAACGTAAGAACCAAGCGTTGTGTCGAGAAAATCAAGGACCTCCCCTGTTTCTATGTCTGTCGGGTCAATGGCAAAAGGCTTGTCGAGCGCTTTGAACGTTGCGTTCACGCGATCGGCGTAATGCTTGGGTGTCATCCCCAGCGTCACGTAATACACCAATTGACCGTTCTGTACCTTCACCGGGCTGCGAGGCGCACGGACCTCAACCGACTCGTCGACGGCGAAGATAGGGGGGATAGGGGCTAGTGCAGTGTTGTTCCAGCCCGAAAATACCGCAAGAAACAGGACCATCACGACCACGACGCCGGCAATCACTTTAAGCTGTTTTGCCGTGTTTACCGTCGGGTTGTGCTCGCCGCAGTTCGGGCAGACGTTGACTTCGTTGTCTACGGGGTGGTTGCACGACGTGCACAGCGTGGCGGTCATCAAAAGCGTCCTTTCGTCCTTGAGCGTGGAAGGACAATTGTACCGTCTGACCGTCCCTTATGGGAGCAACTGGCTGTCACTTGGTTAACCTGTGGGAGCCGGCCTTGCCGGCGATTGCCGCCACACTGGCCTCATCGCCGGCAAGGCCGGCTCCCACGGGGATTAAGCCGCCGTACCTACAGGGCGTGAGTTTCGCGAATCAGCTTTTTGTTGATCTTGCCGACGCTGGTTTTCGGTATCTCGTCAACAAAGCGCACGTGCCGTGGCACCGCCCATTTGTTCAAACTGCCATTGTCGACAAACTGCTGCAGGTGCTGCGCAAGGGACTTTTGATCCAGTTGCACGCCGGCAACGCAGACCACCAGGGCCAGCGGTTGCTCGCCCCACTGCGCATCGGCAACCCCCACCACCGCCACCGAATCAACGCCGGGGTGCTGGCTGATCAAGCTTTCCAGTGCCACCGAACTGATCCACTCGCCACCGGTCTTGATCACGTCCTTGATCCGGTCACGGATCTGCAGCACGCCACGGTGGTTGATACAGCCCATATCGCCGGTGTGCATCCAGCCGCCGGCCCACAGCGCGGCGCCTTGTTCGGGCTCCTTGAGGTAGCCTTGGGTCAGCCAGGGTGCGCGAACCACGACCTCGCCCAGACTTTCACCGTCGTGGGCTACATCATGGCCCTGTTCATCGACAATGCGCAGGTCCACCAGCGGGATCGGCACACCAGCGTTGATCCGCAGCGGCACCTGCTGCTCCAGGGGCAGTGCCAGGTCTTCGCGGCTGAGGCTGGTCAGGCACAGCAGCGGACAGGTTTCGGACATGCCGTAGCCGCAATAGATCTGGATTCCGCGCGCACTCGCCCGGGTGGCCAGGCCCTGGGTCAAGGCGCTGCCGCCGATGACCATTTTCCAGCCGTCCAGGTCGGTTTTGCGGCCCTCTTCGCAATCGAGCATCATCTGCAGCAGGGTCGGTACGCAGTGCGAGAAGGTCACCTGCTCTTCACGGAACAGGCGCACCAGCTGGTTGGGCTCATAGCGGCCCGGATAGACCTGCTTGATCCCCAGAGCCGTGGCGACATACGGCACGCCCCAGGCATGTACATGGAACATCGGCGTAATCGGCATGTACACATCGCCCGAACGCAGCAAAGGTTCGCCGCCACAGGCAGCAAGCGTGCCCAGTTCGTTGAGCGTATGCAGCACCAGCTGGCGATGGGTGAAGTAAACGCCTTTGGGGTTGCCGGTAGTGCCGGTGGTGTAGAACAGGGTCGCCAGCGAGTTTTCATCGAAGTCGGGGAATTCGTACTGACTGTCAGCTGCTGCCAGCAATGCCTCGTACTCACCCAGCACCGACAATTCAGTGGCGCAGGGCTCGGCATCGCTGAAGCGGACAAAGCCTTCGACCGTCTGCAGTTCGCCCTGCAACTGTTCCATCAACGGCAGGAAATCATCATGCACCAGCACCAGGCGGTCTTCGGCGTGGTTCATGGTGTAGCGAATCTGTTCGGCGGACAGGCGCACGTTGACCGTGTGCAGCACGGCGCCGATCATCGGCACGGCAAAGAAGCACTCCAGTGCGCGGTGACTGTCCCAGTCGAGCAAGGCCACGGTATCGCCAGGTTTGACCCCGGCCTCGACCAGCACATTGGCCAGGCGCTGGATACGCTCCATCAAGGTCGTGTAGGTGTAGCGTAGCTTGTCGGCGTAGACGATTTCCTGGCCGGGTTGATAGCGCACGCCGGAAAGCAGCAGGCGCTTGATCAGCAACGGATAGCTATAGGCCCCGGGTGCCGGGGCAATGACGCGGGTATTGATCATCGCAGGGACCTTCACAGTTGATCGGCGTCGAGCAGGAACAGGCTGGCGCTGCCGGCTTTGACCGTGGCGCTGAGCGACTGGATGCGCGGCAACAGGCGCGCGAAATAGAACCGCGCAGTGCCCAGTTTGCTGGCGTAGAAGCCTGATTGCTGTGCTTGCTCCAGGGCGACATCGGCCATCTGCGCCCACATGTAGGCGTACAGCGTGTAGCCGAACACATGCAGGTACTCCACCGCTGCCGCACCAATCTCCTGTGGGTTACCTTGTGCGCGGTCGAGCACCCAGGCGGTCAGTTCGTCCAGGTTGGCGACTGCGGCCAGCAGCGGTGCGCTGAATTCGCTACGCGAGGCACCGAGCGATTCGGCGAATGCCTTGATCTGCGCAGAGAGCACCGCATAAGCCCGGCCACCGTCGGCGACCAGTTTGCGGCCCAGCAGGTCCATGGCCTGAATGCCATTGGTACCTTCGTAGATCTGGGTAATGCGGCAATCGCGAATCAACTGCTCCTGGCCCCATTCGCGGATATAACCGTGGCCACCGAACACCTGCTGGCCATGAACGGTGGTTTCCAGGCCCATGTCGGTCAGGAACGCCTTGGCCACGGGCGTCAACAACGCCACTTGTGCTTCGGCACGGCTGCGCTCGGCAGGGTCCTGGCTGTACTTGGCCAGGTCCAGTTGCAGTGCGACATAAGTGGAAAATGCCCGCCCGCCTTCGTTCAGGGCTTTCATGCTCAGCAGCATGCGCCGCACGTCCGGGTGCACGATGATCGGGTCGGCAGGCTGTTCGGCCGCTACCGGGCCAGTTGGCGCGCGGCTTTGCAGACGCTCACGGGCGTACTCGATGGCGTTCTGATAAGAACGCTCGCCCAAGGCCAGGCCCTGGATACCAACGCCCAGGCGCTCGTAGTTCATCATGGTGAACATGGCGTTCAGGCCCTTGTTCAGGTCACCGACCAGGTAACCGACGGCGCCATCGAAGTTCATCACGCAGGTGGCCGAGGCCTTGATACCCATCTTATGTTCGATCGAACCGCAACTGACCGCGTTGGCCTCGCCCAGCGAACCGTCCGCCTCGACCATTACCTTCGGCACCAGGAACAGTGAGATGCCCTTGGCGCCGTGCGGCGCATCCGGCAGCTTGGCCAGCACCAGGTGGATAATGTTTTCCGTCAGGTCCTGTTCACCACCGGTGATGAAGATCTTGGTGCCACTGATGCGGTAGCTGCCATCGGCCTGAGGCTCGGCGCGGGTGCGGATCAAGCCCAGATCGGTGCCGGCATGCGGTTCGGTCAGGCACATCGAGCCGGTCCAGCGCCCTTCGTACATGGGCGGCAGGTATTGAGCCTTGAGCTCATCGCTGGCGTGGTTGAGCAGCGACAGGCAGGCGCCTGCGGTCAGCATCGGGTACAGGCCAAAGGACAGGTTGGCGGCGTTGAGCATTTCCTCGACCTGGGCGCCAATCACTTTGGGCATGCCCATGCCACCGTACTCCACCGCGCCCGCCACACCCACCCAGCCATCCTCGGCATAGCGGCGATAGGCTTCGGCGAAGCCATCCGGGGTGATTACCCGGCCCGCTTCCCAGCGGCAGCCCTGCTCGTCGCCGCTACGGTTAAGCGGCGCCACCACCTGGGCAATGAGCTTGCCGGCCTGTTCGAGAATCGCCTTGGCAGTGTCGGCATCGACCTGCTCGGCCAACGCGGGTATCCGTGACCAGATGGCCGGAATGTCGAAGACCTCGTTGAACAGAAAATCCATATCGCGCAAAGGTGGTAGGTAATCAGACATTTTGCGAACACTCTACTTCTTGGGTGGTGTGTTTTAACCGGTCGTCAGCGACGGTGCCGGGAGCAGTAACCTGGGCCTTGTTGCCAGGCAGGAGGAAATACGACAGGGCCGGAATCAGGATCAGCGCGCCGAGCATGTTCCACAGGAACATGAAGGTCAGCAGGATGCCCATGTCGGCCTGGAACTTGATCGGCGACCAGGCCCAGCCCACCACGCCGGCAGCCAGGGTGATGCCGACCAGACCGACCACCCGGCCGGTAAAGGCCACGGCGTTCTCATAGGCCTCGGACAGCGGCATGCCTTTGCGCTGGTAGTGCAGCTGGACGCTGAGCAGGTACAGCGCATAGTCGACGCCGATCCCCACACCCAGGGCGATTACCGGCAAGGTGGCGACCTTGACGCCGATGCCCATCATCACCATCAGCGCCTCGCACAGCACCGAAGTGAGCATCAGCGGCAGCACCGCCACCAGGGTTGCGCGCCAGCTGCGGAAGGTAATCAGGCAGAACACCGTGACCGCCAGATACACCAGCAACAGCATGGTGCGGTTGGCGTCGCGCACGACGATATTGGTCGCCGCTTCGATACCGGCACTGCCGGCGGCCAGGAGGAACTGACGGTCTTCACTGCTGTTGGCCTGGGCGAAGCGCTCGGCCACCGCGACCACTTCATCCAGGGTGTCGGCTTTGTGGTCCTTGAGGTAGGCGATCACCGGCATCAGCGAGCAATCGTTGTTGAACAGCTCCGGGGCGTTGACCGAGGCCTGTTGCGCCGCGTAGTTGAGCACGTCCTGGTTGCGCTGGATGCTGTTGAGCTTGGGGTTGCCTTCGTAGGTACCGGCAGTGATCTGGCGCACCGCGTTGGTCAACGACAGCGTGGTCTGCACCCCGGCGTGTTGTTGCAGCTCCCAGGCCAGGCGGTCGGCGAGCACCAGGGTCTGGTAGCGCAGGCAACCTTCGGGAGCGGTCTTGATCATCACCGCGAAGGTGTCGCTGGACAGCGCGTAATGACCGGTGATGTAGGCATTGTCGCGGTTGTAACGTGAATCGGCGTGCAGCTCCGGGGCGCCGCTGTCGAGATCGCCGATCTTCAATTGCAGGCTCAGGGCAAAGCCCCCTACCCCCAGGACTGAGGCCACCAGCAAGGCCGCGGTCGCCCATTTACGCGTGGTAAAACGGTCGAGCAGGTCCCAGAGCTTGCCGAAGCCACGGTGTTCGGCGGCCCGCGAGTCAATGCGCAAGGCGCGCTCGGCGGCTTTGCGCCCGACACCGACATAGGACAGCGCCACCGGCATCAGCAGCAACGAGGTGAAGATCAATACCGCCACGCCGATACTGGCGGTGATGGCCAGGTCCTTGATCACCGGAATGTCGATCAGCATCAGCACGGCAAAGCCCACCGCATCGGCGAGCAACGCGGTGACACCGGCCACGAACAAGCGCCGGAAGGTGTAGCGGGCGGCGACCTGGCGATGGGTGCCGCGGCCGATGTCCTGCATGATGCCGTTCATTTTCTGCGCGGCGTGCGATACGCCAATGGCGAAAATCAGGAACGGCACCAGGATCGAATAAGGGTCGATGGCATAACCCAGCCAGGCGACAATGCCCAGTTGCCAGACCACCGCCGTCAACGAGCACACCACCACCAGCAAGGTACTGCGCACGCAGCGGGTGTAGAGGTAGATGATCACCAGTGTGGTCAGTACCGCCAGGGCAAAGAACAGCATGACCTGGATCAGCCCGTCGATCAGGTCGCCCATCAGCTTGGCAAAGCCGATCACATGAATCTTGTAGGTACCCTGCGCTTCGTACTGGCTGCGCAGTTGCTCAAGCTTTTGCGAGAACGCGTGGTAGTCGATACCACGACCGGTGGCCGAGTCCTGGTCCAGCAGCGGCACGATCAGCATGCTCGACTTGAAGTCGCGGGCGACCAGGCTGCCGACGATATTCGCGCGCTCGATGTTCTGGCGCAGTTGCTCGATGTCGTCTGCCGAACCCTGATAGCTGTCGGGCATCACCGGGCCGCCCTGGAAGCCTTCTTCGGTGACTTCAGTCCAGCGTACCGCCGGGCTCCACAGTGACTTCATCCAGGCGCGGTCGACGCCCTGGCTGAGGAACAGCTCATCGTTGATCTGCCGCAGGGTCTGCAGGTAGGCCGGGTCGAAGATGTCGCCCTCGGTGTTTTCCACCACCACCCGCAACGAGTTGCCCAGGCCGCGCAACGACTGGCGGTTTTCCAGGTAGTTCTGGATATAGGGGTGGCTCTGCGGAATCATCTTCTCGAAGCTGGGCCGCAGCTCCAGGCGAGTCACGGCCATGAACCCCAGCACCAGGGTCGCCAGCAGCATCATCAGCATGAACGGCAGTCGATGATTGAACACCAGACGTTCCAGCCAGTTGCCGGAGCGGGTGTCGAATTCGCCGAGGGTGCGGATCACCGGCAAGGTGTCTTGTTGGATATTGGCCATCAGGTTTATCTCTTGTTATGGGGACGGCAGTTATTCAACGGCGAGCGTGCGTACGCCACGTTCGCCCACCAGCACCAGCTCGGTCGCGGCATCGAATGTCGCCGCGCTGATCGGTGTGCGTGCCGTTTGCCTGATCTGGACGAAGCTGGCGCCATCGTCGCGGCTGAGCAGCGCATGCCCGGCCTGGCTCAGCAGCCACAGCTTTCCGCTGCTGTCGAGGCTTGCCGCAGTGATGCTGTTGGCAAGACCGGTGTTCACCGGCTGCCAGTTCTGGCCGCCATCGGTGCTGCGCAGCACATGGCCACGCAAGCCATAGACCAGGAGCACCCCCGGCTTGCCGACGGCACCAAAGAATGTGCCGCTGTAAGGCGTGGTCAGGCGGGTGAAGTGCTGGCCATCGGCGTCGAGCTTGAGCAGCAAGCCCTGCTCGCCGGTGATGTACAGCGTGCCGTCGACACTGGCCAGGCTGGTCAGGTGCAGGCCTTGCGGGTTGTCGCTGCGTTCCAGCCATGGCTCCCAGTGCTGGCCGCCGTCGCGGGTGTGCAGCAGCAGGTTGAAAACACCGACTGCAAAGCCGTTCTGTTCGTCAGCGAACCAGACATCCAGAAACGGTTTGTCGGCGCCTTCTTGCACCAGCCGTTCTGCTTCTGCGATCAGCGTCGGCCAACGTTCGTCCTGCGGTGCGGCCTGGGCCTGGGCGCGGTAGTAGGCCAGCACCTGTTCACCCAGCACGCGGCCGTCCAGTTGCTTTTGCCAACTCACACCGCCATCGCCGCTGTGCAGAATCACGCCGTCATTACCCACCGCCCAGCCCTGCTCGGCACTGGGGAAACTCACGGCATTGAGGTCGGCACTGGCCGGCACGCTGGCCTGCTGCCAATGGCCGCCGTTGTCATCGGAATACAGAATGTGCCCACGCGGACCGACAGCTACCAGGCGCGCGCCGACGCCGGTTACATCACGCAACGGGCTGGCTGTTGCCAGGGCGCTGGGCATGGCCGGCAGATCCAGCACATCCGTGTAAGGTGCGGCCTGTGCCGCACCTTGAAGGGCGGCCCACGTCAGCATCAACGCGGTACAGCGCTTGAGAGAATACATACCGGGTCCTCCGGATCGCCGCTGCACGCAGCAGGCTGCTCAACCAACGGTCCGACATCGTGGTTGCGATGCCGGACCGTACCTACCTTGCCTGCGAACTCAGCGAATGCCGGCGCCAGCCAGGGACTCAGGCGACCACTGGGTCTTGGACAGCGGGTCGATGTAGCGAATGCCGCCGTAAGCGCCGACCACGCCATTGAGGTTGTAGGTACCGCCGATCAGGTCGTAGATCATGAAAGGCGTGGCGTCCGGGGTCTGTTTGTCATAGCTCTGGCTGAGGAAGGCGAACGAGCCACGGTAGAGCTGACCACGAGCGTCATACTGGTCGGAAGCCAGAGCGATCCAGCTGTCCTCGTCGAGGTAGAAGCGACGCTTGTGGTAGATGTGGCGGGCGCCGTCCTTGAGCTTGCCTTCGACCACCCACACACGGTGCTTCTCCCAACGCACGAACTGCGGCGCCAGATGGTTGGGGGTGATCAGCTGCTTGATGTCGGTGTTGTAGGTGAGCTTGTAGGTGTTGTAGGGCACAAACATTTCCTGCTTGCCCACCAGGGTCCAGTCGTAACGGTCCAGGGCGCCGTTGAAGACGAACACGTCATCATAGGTACCCGAGCCCGAGGTACCGGGGTTGGGGGTGTCATACGCCAGGTTCGGCGCGAGCTTGACCCGGCGCTGTCCCGGCAGGTACTGCCAGGCGCTGCGTGGCTGCACCAACGGGTTGGCGGCGTCACGCAGCATCATCGCTTCACCGGCACGTCGGGCTGGCGCGGTGTACACCAGTTTCATCTGGTAGTAGGTGTCTTTGGAGCCGATGGTTTTGCTCATGTCCTCGTAGATCGGGTAGCTGATGTTGGCCTGACCGGTGGTGGACAGGGTCGGCACACCGGCGGAATCGACGTTCCATGAGTCGTACTTGGCCGCCATACTCACGCCCTGGTAGCGCAGGAGGAAGTTCCACATGGCCTCGGCACCGGTCTGCGGAATCGGGAACGGAATCCCTGGCAGCACGTTTTCAACCGCGGTACCGCCTTCCTTGCTGTGCGCACCGACAGCATTTTTTGCGGTGTTGTCCAGTACAGGCTGGGGCAGCGCGACGGTGCGATGGGTCGGGTAGACATCCACCGAGAACGTCGGGAAGCGCTTGAGCAGCTCCTGGGTGGTAGCGGTCAACTGGCCTTTGTACTGATCAGCGTTCTTGGCATTGATGACCATCAGCGGCTTTTCGCCGGCAAACGGGTCGGGACGCATGCTGTCGCCGCTCTTGAAGCTGGCGGGTGGGGTGACCAGTCCGCCCTGATAAGCAGGAATGGAACCGTCGGCATTGGCGGCACTTTCGGCGCCGATACGGGTCAGGCTGGTGCCGAGGCGGGCTGCCTGGTCGCTGGATACTGCGGCCTGGGCGGAATGGATTGCTGCCAGTGACAGGCAGGTGGCTAAAAGTGTACGCATGTAATTCATGATGATTGTTTTCCTGCGTGATGTCTGAAGGAAGACGTGACTCAAAAAGTGGTTTTTACGGTCAGGTACAGCGCGCCACGGTCCTCAGTGGTCGCCCCGCCGCCAGAGAAAGAGGCATAGCCTCCGCCGTAGCAGGTGTAATCCTGCTCGCCGTCCAGGGCATTGGGAGTCGTGCCATCGGTCTGACCGTTCTTGCACGACTGCGTCTTGCCAAAGCTGTCGACATACTTGAGGTCGACGAAATACTGGTTGTAAACCGCAGCGCTGACGCCCACTGCGTAGTTGCCGGTGTCCTCGGCGCCACCGCCCTGCACCGGCGAGACACCATCGATACCGACGTTGACCGACAGCGGCATGCTCATGTCGACGCCGGGCATGACCTGGTACCAGGTCGGGGTGAAGTTGACGGCGATGCCCCAGTTGTCACGGGTCGGTTTGTCGATCCCGCGGTAGCTGCTCTTGCCCTTGTACAACGCCTCGTTGTGGCCATCGAGCTTGAGCAGGTTGCTGTAGAACAGTTCGCCCAACAGGGTCGCGCTATCGAACAGCGGTGTATCGGCGATGGTCATCAGGCCGTTGAGGGTCCAGTGCAGTGTCTGGCCGGTGGCGCTCAGACCGTCGCCGTCGCTGGGCACGTCAGTGATCACGCCACTGCTCGGCAGGCGTGGAGGCAACAGGCCGAAGCCGCCAGCCAGCCCGCCTCGGCCCGGGGCACTGACGATGGCCGGAATGCTCGCCAGCGGCATGTTGTGGCGGATGTTCAGGTCGCTGCCGACGCTGATGCCGGCCACGTCTTTGGACAAACTCAGGCCATAGACATCGATGTTATCGGCGTAGGCAAACTGGTAAGTGGCGCTCTGCAACGAGTTGTAGAGGTTGCCGACCGCGCCTTGGCGACCGGCAGGCGGGTTGCCGAACGGGCCACGAGACACTGTCAGGCCACGGGTATCGAGCCAGGCTTGCGGGAGGATTTCCGAAGTTTTGCGGTAGTAGAAGCCCATGGTGCCGCCCAGCCATTCGGGCGACCACTTGGCCATCACGCCCCAGTCACCGCTCTTGTCCGGGGTCAGGTCGTGACCACGGCGGATGCTGGTCAGCGCACCGCGCACCGGGATCAGCCCGGGCGTGCCGGTGTGACCCAGGAGGAAACTCTGGGCGCCCTCACCCACCACATCGGAACCACCATAATAGGTGCCCGCTTCCGGCAACCGGGCGGCATCCCAGTCGAAGAAATATTGCGCGCCGATGGTCAGTTCCGGGTTCACCAGAAACGAGCTGGACAGCTGATTGCGCGGTACGAACAGCTCCTTGGCCTCAGTGCCAGGCGAGGCTGCCAGCTTGGCCAGATCGAGGCCGGACTGACCGTAGCTGAGCGAGTGCACCGGGTTGAGCAGGGTCTCGCCCCAGAACAGGTTGTGCTGGCCGAGCTTGCCGCTCAATTGTGAGTTTTCGCCGATGTCAGTGCTCATGAACACAAACGCATCGAGCACTTCGCCAGACGGGCCAGTGTAATAGCGTTGGGCATAATTGCTCAGGTGCGGGCTACCCAGCGGGGTGCCGGTACCCGGCAAACCATTAAGGCTTGGAACGATGCCGGAACTGTCACCATTGCCGTTGACGAATGGGTTGGAATTGGAACCGGTGTTCTCGTAAGCCTTGTCATACCAGCTGGCAGCGCTGACGCGAAAGCCCATGCTGCCCTGGTAGATCACATCCAGCTCGGTCAGCAGGTCGACGCGGTTGGTGATGTTGGTACCGGCTTTGCGAAAGTTGTAATCGCCGTCGTTGTTGTTCGGCGTTGCCAACATGCGCTTGTCGGCGCTTTCGGTACGTACGCCGTAGTTGTACTTGACGGTGTTATCCAGGCGCACAGCCCAGTCTTCGTTACCGGTATCGACTTCGAACGCATGAGCGCCAGGCAAAGCGAGCAAACTGATGGCACAGGCCAGCAGACGGCGCTGGGACGGCACAGCGCATTGAATGCGGTGTTTTGGCATTACGATGACTCCACGAATTGTTATTTTTGTTATCGCCGCCCGACTTGTGCGGGCGTTGGTCAAGCGTCCATGCGCGACGGCAGGGTTAACAGTCCAGCATTTGAATGAAGGTTTCGGCCTGGGGCCAGGCACCGAACCCGGCAGCCGGGTTCAAGTGGCCGACTGCGCCGAGCAATTCAAGGTCGCTGCCCCAGCCTTCGGCCATGGCGGTAACCGCCTCGAGGCTGGCCAGGTGATCGTTGCTGCTGGCAGCAACAATGCTCGGGAACGGCAACGGTGTGATCGGCAGCGGCGCCCAGCCATTGGCGCGCAGGGTGTCCGGGCTTGGGTAGGCGGCAGGCCATTGAGCGTTCAGGTCCGGTGGTGCCGCCAGCAACGCGCCTTTGATCGGCCGGTCGTAGCGGGCGGCCCAATGGGCGACCATCAGCACACCGGCGCTGTGCGCCACCAGCACGACTTCACCGTCGATCTGCTCCAGCTCGCGCTGGATCGCTTCGACCCGGGCGTTGCAGTCCAGGCCATTGACCTGCAAGGGCGGTACTGAGCGCACATTGGCCAGACGCGCCTGGAGCAGGGTCTGCCAATGCTCGGCAACATGGTCACGCAGGCCGGGGACGATCAGGACGGTAGCGGCGGTATGCAATCTTTCCACGTCAGCACCTATGCTCAAGTCAGTCTGCTCACCACGTTGGGGGAGCGCTTGACAGTCACAGTAATCACCCCTACCCCCGGGTGCTTTACATTGAACGTCAGTAACTTCTCATTTGATGACACCGATGCGGGCAGCCGTCCGCTACGCTTGAACGGTGGGCAGATTGCTCCGGGAGAGGGGCAGGAAACGGCTTTTCATTTGATGACACTCAGGCTATAAAAAGCGACCCGCCGCAGAAGCGGGACGCCTAATGAGAAATGCGTGGAAAACAATAAAATGACCGCCCTCGTCCGTGCTGCAAGCTTGACCAACTACCTCGAAGTGTCGCGCCACGTGGGGTTGAACCCGCACGCCTTGCTGGCCCAGGTCGGCCTGAGCGCCGCATTGCTCGATGACCCCAACCAACGTCTTGCGGTTTCAAGCGTAATTACCCTGCTGGAGGAATCGGCGCGGGTCAGTGGTTGTGAGACCTTTGGCCTGCGAATGGCCGAATTGCGCCAGTTGTCGGACTTCGGCGAGATCAGCCTGTTGCTCAGTCACCAGCGCACGCTGCGTGATGCCTTGCTGGTGATCGTGCAATACCGGCATTTGCTCAATGACGCGCTGGCGATTCATATCGAAGACGCGGGCAAGACGGTGATCATTCGTGAAGAAGTGGTCAGCGACCTGCCGCGCGGCAGTCGGCAGGCTACGGAGCTTGCGATCGGGGTCATGCGGCGTCTGTGTGCGGCTGTATTGGGGGCTCACTGGCATCCGATCAGTGCCAATTTCACCCACAATCCTCCCGCTGACCTTGCCATTCACCGGCGGATTTTTGGTTGCAAGCTGGTGTTTGGCAGTGAGTTCAACGGCATTGTCTGCCCTGCGGCCGATCTGGATGCGGCCAATCCGCTGGCCAATGAGGCGATGGCGCGCCTGGCCCAGCGTTATCTGGATACGCTGCAGGCCGGGGGCAAGCTGTCGCTGGAGCTGGAGATGCGCAAGACCATTTATTTGTTGCTGCCCATGGGGCGGGCCACTATCGAGCAAGTGGCGCAGACCCAGGGGATGAATGTGCGAACCTTGCAGCGGCGGCTGGAGGAATGTGGGGTGACGTTCAGTGATTTGATCAACGGGGTGCGGCGGGATCTGGTGATTCGTTATCTGGAGAATCCCAGTTATTCGCTGGGGCGGATTGCGGATATGTTGGGGTATTCGATGCCTAGTTCGTTTACTCGCTGGTTCATTGCGCAGTTCGGGGTGCCACCGGCTACCTGGCGGGTGCAGCATGGGGTTCAGCAGCGCTGAGGCTTTTTGGGCTTTGATGGTTGTGGGCATATCCATTTGCGATGGTGGCTTTTAGTCACCTTTCCGCCCTTACGGCGGGTTACTTTGGCAAACGCCCCAAAGTAACGCAAAGGGCTTGCCCCACCAGGGGCCCTACGCTGCGCTTCGGGTCCCCTCGCTGCGGCGTCGCTACGGGGTATCGCGAGCTACGAGTTGCAAGCAACTCTACGCTTCGCGACTTCGGCTACGCCGAAGGTGCTGCGCACTCACCCCTTCGCAACGCCTCCGCTCGGCCCTTCTGGTTAACGGGGCAGTAGATCAAGATCAAAAGCACAATTCGCTTCGCTCTTGCCTATCGCAGGTGTGCCGACAATCTGTGTGGCTACCGCTCCGAGAAAGACAGCTGACTCAATACAAAACGTAGCCCTCCCCCCAAAAGCAAGAGCGAAGCGAATTGTGCTCTTGATCTTGATCTGCTTTTGATCTTGATCCACCGGCCCCGTTAACCAGTAGGGCCGAGTGGAGGTGTCGTGGAGGGGCTAGCGCGCAGCGCCTTCGGCGTAGCCGAAGTTGCGAAGCGTAGAGTTGCTTGCAACTCGTAGCTCGCAATGCCCCGTAGCGACACCGGAAGGAGGGAACCCGCAGCGCAGCGTAGGGCCCCTGGTGGGGCGAGCCCTTTGCGTTACTTTGGGCTGGGCCGGCACACCGGCGTTTGCCAAAGTAACCCGCCGTAAGGGCGGAAAGGTGAATCAGCGCCACCATCGCCAATGGATATGCCCACAAACTCGAGGGCCTCATCGCGGGACAAGCCCACTCCCACCGGGCAAATCAGATTCCCCTGACTAGCCAGCACCTGGTCCTAGGACCTATCCTACGCAATCTGTCGGCCTCAGTAGCTTGCCCGGGGAAGGTCTTCACACTAGGCTCGCTCGGTCACTGAATGTTCAGTGATCGGGTTTGGCGACCCGGACAAGTTAAGACATCACCATGACGCTTTATGGTGGCTGTGCGCGGGAGGGCTTCGGCCCTGCCGGGTTCCTAACTTACCGGTTCGCCAACCCGCGTACAGCTGCCACCCATTTGTTTGGCGACGAAAGTGTGGCGGCTCCACAAGTTAGGAGTTGACCATGAAAAAGCCCGTCCCCGATCCCCCCAGCCTGCACCTCATTGAAACGCTCGAGACCGACGTCCCCTCTTGCCCGGAACATCCGCCCTTGTTCAGCGTACGCGCCGGCGTCAGTGCTGAAGATGCGCTGGTACATGCTTCGTTTTACCTCAAGTGCGCCCGTACTACCGTTATCGAAGCCGTCCGCCATACCAACAAGGAAGGACGAGGCCTGGCCTGGTCCACCCAGCATTCGGTGGAGATGGCCATGGCGCTGCTTGATGCGTTGCTGGATGGGCTGGAAGAGCGACAGATGCCAGGTTGATCAGGCTGCTGTAGGGCGCAAAGGTGACTAAGCGCCACCACCGCCAATGGATATGCCCTCAAACCCGAGGGCATATCCCCAAAATCCCTACAGTCCCCAGTGCATCAACGCCAACACCAACAGCACCAGAAACACCGTCTCCCCCACCATCAACGCAATGGGCTTGAACCCAACCTTGGCCAGTTCCTTGAGCTGCGTCTTCATCCCCAGAGCACTGATAGCCACCACCAGACACCAGCGCGACAGATCATTGACCCCGCCCTGGACCACAGTGGGCACCCACCCCGTACTATTCAGACAGGCCAGCAACACAAAGCCCACCGCAAACCACGGCAACAGCGGCGGCCGCTGCCCGGAGGCATCATCCCCTGCCCGCCGGGTAATCATCGCCGCACAGACAATCACCGGCAGCAACATCGCCACCCGCATCAGCTTGACCACCGTGGCAATGTCCCCGGTCTCGGTGGACATGCTGTACCCCGCCCCCACCACCTGCGCCACATCATGAATAGTGGCACCAAGAAACACCCCGGCCTGCGGCGGTGACAACTGCAACCAATCAGCAATCATCGGATAAAGAATCATCGCCAGGGTCGACAGCGCCGACACCCCAATCACCGTGAACAGCGTCGCATGCTCCTTCTGCCGGTGCGCAGGCAACGCCGCAGCCAGCGCCAACGCCGCCGACGCGCCACAGATTGCCGTCGCACCGCCCGTGAGCATACCGAACAGCCGATTGAAGCCCATGGCCTTGGCAACCACCATCGACACACCAATGGTCACCACCACAATAATGACCACCAACGCCACCGGCTTCCAGCCAAGGCTGGCAATCTGCTCCAGAGTAATACGCATGCCCAGCAGCGCCACACCGATGCGCAGCACCGTGCGCGCGGTAAATTCAATCCCGGCCTTGCAGCTGCCGTCAGCAGAGAGAAAGTTCAACGCCATGCCCAGCAACAGGGCAAACAACATCACCGGCGCATCGTAATGCTCGCTGAGAAAACTCGCCGCACCCGCCGCGATCAGGCTCACGACAAAACCTGGCGCAAGTGCTCGCACCCGGTTGTTAACGGCGGCAATTGCCATGCTGCTCATTGGCCAGACTCCTCGGACTCGATCACGATAAACAGCTGCTCGCCCTGCCACTCGACCGGGTAACTGGCGACCTTGAGCTGGGTGGAATTGAGCAGATAACCACTGGCCAGATCGAAACGCAGGCCATGCGCGCAACACTGGATCACTCGCCCTTCCAGGCGCCCGCCACACAAAGACGCGCCCTGATGCGGGCAGCTGTCGTCGATGGCGTAAAACACATCGGCGACGTTGAACAGCGCCAGGCTCTTGTTATCAAAATTCAGCAGCACACGGCTGCCGCGCGCCGGCACCTTGGCCAGCGGTACGGGGTATCGGTAACTCATGCCAATGCCGCCTGGCCCAGCGCTTCACGCATGCAGCCGAGCAGCACTTCGGCGGGTTGAGCACCGCTCACCACCAGCTGCCGGTTGAAGCGAAAACAAGGCACACCCTCGCCTGTGTAGTCGTCTGCACCGATAAACGGGCTGGCGTCACCGCGCAGACAATCGGCGACCTGCGCCGGGCTCAAGCCGCAGTCCTGGGCGATCTGCAGCAAGGTGACCGGATCGCCCAGGTCCTTGCCCTGCTGGAAGTAAGCCGCAAACAGTTCTGCCAACAACGCCTCGACACGCTCCGGCTCGCCCAGGGCCACCGCGCGTTGCAGTAGGCGGTGGGCATCGGCGGTATTGGGCATGCGGCTGATACGGGAGAAATCGATGTTTACGCCCGCAGCCTCAGCCGCCGCACGTACCTGAGCCTGACGCTGACGCACCGCCTCTTCGCTGCCCAGGCGCTTGCGGTAGAAGGCTTCGAACGGCTGGCCAGTCCTGGCCATATCCGGCAGCAGTTGCACACCCCGCCAACGCAGGTCGACCTCAACTTCAGGCTGTTCAAGGCGCAACTGCTCAAGCGCACGTTGCAAATGACGCTGGCCAATCAGGCACCAGGGGCAGATGAAGTCGAAGAACACATCGATGGATAACGTTTGTTTCACGGTTTTACCTCTTGGATCTGCCCCGCGTCAGGTGCTGGTTGCACCGTCCCCTCCAGGCGAGCCATGTCGCTGTGGTAGTGGCGCTTGGCAATAAAAAACACCGCAGCGGCGCCGATGCTGATCAGCGGCACCAACTGGAACGCGGCCTGCAGGCCGATGATGTCGGAAACCCGGCCGGTAATCAGCGGCCCGGTGGCCAGGCCCAACAGGTTGTTGGACAGGGTCAGGGTGGCAAAAGCGGTGCCATGCACCGAATAGTGGGTCAGGTTGGCGACCATGGCGCTGGACGGGCCGTTGGTGCCGACGGCAATCATCATGCCCAGGCAGATCAACACCAGTTGCGCAGTGCCCGAGGGCAGCGCAAAGGCCACCGACAACAACAGGCAACTGCCCAGGCAGTAGGCGATGGCCAGGCTGATCTTGCGGTCCGGACGCTGGCGACCCAGGCGGTCACAGAGCATCGCGCAGAGAATCGTGCCGATACCGCTGCACAGCACGATAATCGCGGCAACTACCCCGGCCTTGTCGGTGCCCATGGCGTAGTAGCGGTTCAGGTAGCTGGGCATCCACACAATCACCGTGCCACCTACAAACAGTTGCAGGCCACTGGCAACATAAGCGGCGATCACCGAGCGACTGCTATACAAGGTGCGCAACGGACGGCTTACCTTGCAGGGTACCGTCGAGCGTGGCGGCGAGATCTTCGCCTCCTTGACCAGCAGTGGATACAACAACGCCAGCATCAGGCCGAAAAACGCCATGCCGGCGAATGCCCAGCGCCAGCCCAGATGCTGGGCCATGACCCCGCCCAGGGCCATGCCCAGCACCGAGCCGAACATGCCACCGGCCATGAAGGCACCGGCCAGGGTTGCGCGCATGTCGCGCGGGAACACCGCGACCACCACGGCGATGCCGACGCTGCCATAGGCCGCTTCGCCAACACCCACCAGAAAGCGGGCAACAAACATCTGCTGGTAGTTTTCCGCCAGGGCGCACCCCAGGGTGGCCAGGCTCCAGAGCACGGCCATCAGCACCAGGCTTTTGACCCGGCCAAAACGGTCGGCCAGCAGAGACAGGGGAAAAGTCAGCAGCCCGACCATCAGCGCAACGATACCGCTGAGCAGGCCGAGCTGGCTGTCACTCAGAGCCCATTCGCTCTTGAGCAGGGGAAATACCGCGTTGAGCACCTGGCGCGACATGTAGTCGGAAATCAGCAGGCCAAAGGTCAAGGCGAAGACAATCCAGGCATAACGCCTTGGAATGCCACGTGAAGTGTCGGCACCGTCATCTGCGGCGCTGGCGATATAGGCGGCCATGCTGCCTCCTCTGTTGTCTGGCGTAAGTCTTGTTGTTATCAGAAGCCTGACTAACAGCGCTTTGGGCTGGAATGGGTCGACCCGCCGTCACAGGCCGACCCTGTCCGGTCAGCCGCGCTGCGGTACACCTTTTTGGCCCGGCAGGCGGTTAGGCGCCATGCCGTTGGCTTTGAGGGTTTCTTCGATGCTGCTGTACTGCTGACCGATGCGGTAAATGGCACGGGCTTCTTTACCGTTGGCGATTTCACGACCCAGTTCATGGGCAACGCGCACGGTCTGCTTGATCTGCTCGACCGAGCCGAAGCGCTTGCCGCTGTGGTCGATGATGGTGTCTTCGTTGCCGCAACGTGGGTGCAGGCCCATGGCCAGGGCCATGGTGTTGAACGGCAGCACGTTCTTGAGCAGCGATTCTGCGGTCAAGGTGCAGCCATCCGGCGCGCGGTGGATGAAGTTGAAGAAGTTGAACGGATTAGGGCCGTCGAAGCCGCCACCGATGCCGATCCAGGTCAGGTTCAGCGGGCCCATGTAATCGCCGCGGCGCACGATGCGCTCGAGGGTTTCCAGGGCATGCATGCCGGTCAGCTGGAAGTGCGGCTGGATGTTGCTCGCCTGCAGGCGGCGCAGGTGTTCGCAGACCCAGGCCGGGCCGGCCGGTACGGTCATTTCGCTGTAGGCGGCCTGAATCGCCGGGTTGGCCAGGGAGGTGCCTTCCAGGTACTCCGGATACAGCAACTCCATGATGTTCATTTGCGTGGTGTTGATCGCCACGGTGACCTGGTCAGGCTTTGGCGTGAGCTCAGCGAGCATGTGGCGGGTGTCATCAGACAGCCATTTGGCCGCTTCGCCGTCGCTTTCAGGGGCGAAGGAAATCGAGCCGCCCACCTGGATGATCATTTCCGGTACCGCTTCGCGCACACCGGCAATCAGTTCATTGAACTTGGACAGACGCTTGGAGCCTTTGCCATCGAGTTCGCGTACATGCAGGTGAAGCACAGTGGCGCCCGCTTCATAGCAGTCAACGGCCTTCTGGACCTGTTCGTCCATGGTCAGCGGAATGTCTTCGGGAAAGTCCTCAGGCATCCATTCCGGGCCGTAAGGGGCAACGGTGATTACCACCTTTTCCATGTTTTCCGGGTGCAACGAATCATCGAAGAATTGCATTCTATGGTCCTCGGTCTTGTTATTGTCTTGCTCCGCCAGGTAGCGGATGGCTAATGCTTAGAAGGTTCGGTCGCCCTTGATCCCGGCGCGCTCCATCTTGCGATGGCAGGCCGGGTAGTCCATGACCGCGTAGTGTTGGGTGCTGCGGTTATCCCAGATCGCAATGCTGTTGGGCTTCCAGCGCCAGCGCACCTGGTACTCGGGCAGGTATGCCTGGCTGATCAGGTAACGCAGCAAATCGCCGGCACCCGGGTTGGCGTCCTGGCCAAAACGTACCCGCTGCGGGGTGTGGTAGTTGGTGAAATGGGTGGTGAAGGCGTTGACGAACAGCACCTGTTCCCCGGTTTCCGGGTGGGTGCGCACCACCGGGTGTTCGGCGTCGGGGAACTGGGCTTTGAGCGCCAGGCGTTTTTCCATCGGCATCGCTGCACCAAAGCTGGCTTCGATGCTGTGCCGGGCGCGCAGGCCTTCGATCTTCTGCTTCACCTCATCCGGCAGGTTCTGGTAGGCCAGCACCATGTTTGCCCACATGGTGTCGCCACCCACCGGCGGGCACTCCACACAGCGCAGCACACAGCCCATGGGCGGTGCTTCGCGCCAGGTGGCATCGGTGTGCCAGGCGTTCTCGTAGCGGTCGGCGGGCTGGTCCGGGCGCTTGTAGATCTGCACCAGGCCCGGGTGGTCCGGGTCGCTGCCGGCTACCGGGTGGTCTTCCAGCTCACCGAAGCGCCGGGCAAAGGCCACATGCTCGGCGCGGCTGATGTTCTGGTCGCGCAAAAACAGCACCCGGTGCTTGAGCAATTGCGCCCGGAGCTGGTCGAACAGGTCGTCATCGTGAACCGCATCCGCCAGGTTAACCCCGGACACCTCAGCGCCGATGGCGCAGGTCAATTGTTCGATGTGCATGCTACAGCCCTCTTCAGATGACGAAGATCGAAGAACCGGTGGTTTTGCGTGCTTCCAGGTCTCGGTGCGCCTGGACTGCATCCTGCAGGGCGTAGTGCTGGTTGATTTCAATCTTGATGCGGCCGCTGCTGACGTGATCGAACAGCTCACCGGCAAGGTCGGCCTTCTCCGCCGGGTCGGCGATATAGTCAGCCAACGCCGGGCGGGTCAGGTGCAGCGAGCCTTTCATCGCCAGAATCTGCGGATCGAACGGCGGGATGGTGCCGGACGCAGTACCGACGCAAACCATCAGGCCACGGCGCTTGAGCGAGTCGAGCGAGGCCATGAAGGTGCTTTTGCCAACGCTGTCGAACACCACGTTGACGCCGACACCGTCGGTCAGCTCGCGTACGCGCTTGGCCACATCTTCATGGCTGTAGTTGATGGTGTGGGTGCAGCCATGGGCCTTGGCCACTTCGGCTTTGGCTTCGGTGGACACGGTGCCGATCACGTTGACGCCGAGCAGGCGCGCCCACTGCGAAACGATCAGGCCAACACCACCGGCAGCGGCGTGCAGCAAAATCGTGTCACCGGCTTTGAAGTCATACAGGCGGCGCATCAGGTAGGCCGAGGTCAGGCCGCGCATGGTCATTGCCGCTGCGGTTTCAAAGGCGATGGTTTCCGGCAGCTTGATCAGCGCCGCGGCACCGATCAGACGGTCGGTGCAATAAGCGCCGAGCGTGTTGAGAAAACCGGTGTAGGTCACGCGGTCGCCGACCGCCACGTTGGTCACCCCCTCGCCTACCGCCTGGACCACACCGGCCGCTTCCACGCCCATGCCGTTGGGCATCGGAATCGGGTAGGTACCGTTACGGAAATAGGTGTCGGCGTAATTCAGGCCGACTGCAACCTGGCGCAGGCGGACTTGCCCCGGACCAGGCTCGCCGACTTCAGCGTCTTCATAGCGCAATACTTCGGGACCACCGGTTTCATAGAAGCGTACGACTTTGGCCATGCTTGTCACTCCAATCATCCATTCGGACGCGTTGCGTCTGTTTTTGTTGATTGGACTCTATGCGCAACGCCTGCGGGGTGCTTCGCATCCAGCGACAAGGTGTTTTCATTTGATGACACAGTGTGCGCCGCTGGCTGCCTGCAAGGGTTTCTCGTACGATTACCAGGCCTTTTTCACCTGCCAACGAGCACCCAATGAAGTCCCCCTCCGGTTTGCTGCTATCGGGTATTGAGCTGGATCGCGACAGTGCCACCCCGCTTTACCGCCAGCTCTACCTGCAGATTCGCAAACAGATCCTCACCGGGCGCCTGCAAGGCGGCATCCGCCTGCCGTCGACGCGCACCTTGAGCCAGGAGCTGAACCTCTCGCGCATCACCCTGCTCAATGCCTTCGATCAACTGATCGCCGAAGGCTTTCTGGTGTCGCGCACCGGTGCCGGTACCTATGTCGGTGACGAGTGGGAGCGCTCAGGCCAGGGCAGCACGCCGCCAACAGCTGCAGCGCCGCGACTGTCCGACCTCAGCCAGTCGATGCTGTCGTTGCGCAGTCATCATTTTCGCGGTGTGTCCTACTCGCACTACAGCCCCGATACGCCAACCTCCTTTCTACCCAGCCACGGCGCATTCGAAGCCTTTCCCCAGCTTGTCTGGAAGCGTCTGATCAGCCGTCATGTGCAAAAACCGAGCAAGGCGATGCTCGGCTATGGCGAGTTGCAGGGCCTGGAGGATCTGCGTCGGGCCATCGCCGACTATGTGTTCGATGCCCGCGGCATCGACTGCAGTGCCGACCAGGTGGTGATCGTTTCCGGCGCCCAGCAAGCCTTCAACCTGCTGGCCATGCTGCTGCTCAACCCCGACGACCCGGTATGGATGGAAGATCCCGGCCATATCGCCGCACGCATCGCCTTCCAGGCCCACGGCTGCCAGGTCGTGCCGGTGCGTATCGACGACCAGGGCATTGATGTGCAGCAAGGCATCGCCGACAGCCCCGACGCCCGCCTGGTGTTCACCACCCCCTCGCGTCAGCACCCGCTGGGCGTCACCCTGAGCCACGGCCGACGCCTGGAGCTGATCGAATGGGCCGCGGCCAACCAGCGCTGGGTCATCGAAGACGATTGCGACAGCGAACTGCGCTACAGCGGGCGGCAATTGCCGGCGCTGTATGCCATGGACCAGAGCGATCGGGTGATCTACGTCGGCACCTTCAGCAAAGTGCTGTTCCCGTCGCTGCGCCTGGGCTATGTGATTCTGCCGCAGGCCTTGGTCGAGCCGTTCTGCACTATTCGTGCGGTGATGGACCGCAGTCCGCCCACCCTGTTGCAGGCAGTCACCGCTGACTTCATGGCGGAAGGTCATTTCATCGGGCATATCCGGCGCATGCGTGCGCTTTACCAGGCCCGTCAGCTGTGCCTGCTGGAAGTACTTGAACGCCGGCTCGGGCACTTCTTCACCATCGCACCGGTTGAAGCCGGCATGCACCTGATTGCCTGGCTGCCGCAGCACCTGGACGACCAGGAAATCGCCCGCCAACTGGCTCAGCACGGCGTCCACACCTATGCCTTGAGTGACTACTGCCTGCAGCGCTACCTGCCCCCTGCCCTGTTGATCGGCTTTGCCGGCACCGCGCAGGAGCTGGCCGAAGCCAAGGTCGAGGCCCTGGTGCAGGCGCTCAAGGCCATGGGACAGCCGGTATAGCCGTCGGCCAGTGGCCTTATCATTTGCTTCGTAATGGATCTATCGAGCGTTCCCCAGCGGCGCGATAAAGAACGCGCCGGTAGAACCGGTGCCCGCACCAGGAACGACTCGAATGAATGCTATCCAAGAACGCTTCACCCGGTTGCTCGATAACAAGACTAAAGGCGCCGCAGCGCCGGTGCTGTTGACCCGCGAACTGGCCACCCGCCTGATCGAACGCATTGATCAGGTGCGTTTGTTTGCCCATGCCTATCCGTTACTGACCAACCTCACCCACGGGCGCCTGACGCCTTCCGACCTGCTCGACTTTGCCTATCGCCATGAGCTCAAGGGTTTGAGCCTGCACATGCTCGACGGCGAGCACAACAGCCTCTCGCAGATGAATGCCGGGCAATTGCGCGCCTTCGCCGACAAGGCCCGCCAGCTCGAACTTGAAGTACACCTTGAAATCAGCAGCACACTGAAGCCGGACGTTGATGCGGTGATCGCCGTGGCCAATGCCATCGGCACCCGCAACATCCGCGTGTACTCGCGCTACGAAGGCACGCTGTCGCAGGTCATGGACACCATCGCCGGCGATCTGCACTACCTCGGCCAGCAAGCTGACCTGCATAACCTGAACTTCGACTTCGAGCAGCATGAAGAGCTCAAGAGCGATGAAATCGCCCAGTTGCTCAAGCAGGCCAATCATCCGCGTCTGCATGCACTGTTCGACTTCGGCAACATGATCAACGCTTGCGAGCAACCGCTGGAGGCCTTGGCAAACCTGGCCCCGCACATTCGCCAGGTACACCTCAAAGGTGTGCGGGTCGTCCCGGAAGCACAGGGCTTTGGCCATTACGGTGTGCTTCAGGGTAGCGCCGAAGACGACCTGCCCAGCCCGCGCATGGTGTACGAGCTGTTGATGCTCGGCGAACAGCGTCCGCAGGTGATCGCCTTCATCCTTGAACAGGAAAACCACTACATCGCCCCGGCGTTCCGGCAATCCAACGAACCTGCCGACCCCTTTATCGCCTACCGCGAAATGAGCGATACACCGCTGCCTGCAGGCTTCACCCTTGAGCAGATGCTAGCCGGCGAGCAGCGCTGGGCGAACAACCAGGTCAGCTATGTCAAAGGCCTGCTCGCCGAACTGCGCACCCTGGCCGAACTGAGCCTGGCCACCAGCGCCTGACACCGCGACCCCACTACGCCTGGAGAATAACAATGACTGCGCAAGACAAGGCCAAATGGTTCAAATTCCTGATACTGATCCTCGGTGGCGGCACCATCTACAAGCTGGCCAACCTCAAGGACGCGTTCTACGTACCGATGCAGACGTTCATGGGCTTGTCCCATACCGAGATCGGATTGCTGCTCAGTGCCAACGCCATTATCGCGACCGGTCTGTTCGTGGTCGGCGGCCTGCTTGCCGACCGTTTCGACACCCGTAAACTGATTCCTGTCGGCCTGCTTGGCACGGGCGCGCTGGGCTTGTATCTGGCGACATTCCCGCCGTTCAGCAGCCTGATGATCGTCTTTTGCCTGCTGGCAGTGTGTGCCGACTGCATCTACTGGCCGGCGCTGCTCAAGGCCATTCGCGGGCTGGGCAATGACAAGGAACAGGGGCGCCTGTTCGGCCTGCTCGAAGGCGGTCGCGGGGTGGTCGACACCCTGGTGGCGTTCTCGGCGCTCGGTGTGTTCATTGTCATGGGTGCTGCTGAAGCGGGTCTGAAAGCCGCCATCGTGTTCTATTCGCTCATCGACATCGCCGCAGGCGTGCTGACCTGGTTTCTGCTCAAGGGCAACCACAGCGCACCGATCGTTGGCCCGAAGAAAAACCCGCTGGCCAACCTGCTGGAAGCGATCAAGGTCCCGGCAATCTGGGTGGTCAGCTGCAACGTGTTCATGGTCTACATCGTTTACTGCGGCCTGACCTACTTCATTCCCTACCTCAAGGAAGTCTATGGCTTGCCGGTTGCGCTGGTCGGTGCCTACGGCATCATCAACCAGTACATGCTGAAGATTCTTGGCGGTCCGGCCGGTGGCTTCATTGCCGACAAACAGTTCAAGAGCCCCAGCCGTTACCTGAAATGGGCATTCCTGGCACTGCTGCCGTTGATGGTGATCATCCTCATGGTGCCCAAGAGCCCGGGTTACATCTATGCAGGCATGGCCGCGACGTTGTCCTTCGCCTTTATCGTGTTCTCGATGCGTGGGGTGTTCTGGGCGCCTATGGGCGAAGTGGGGATCGCTCCGCACATTACGGGCTCAGCCTTCGGTATCGGCTGCCTGATCGGCTATGCACCGGGCATGTTTGCCTATGTGGGCTACGGCGTCATTCTTGACCACTTCCCAGGGCAGCAGGGTTACAACTATGTGTTCATGGCGATGATGGGGCTGGCGGTGATCGGCTTTGTAGTTGCCAGCTTGATGCACCAGTTGGTGCGCAGTAATGCTCAGGTTGCAGGTGCAGGGGCGCAAACAGCGGTATAAGCAATCGCACTGTGGGAGCTGGCATTGCCAGCGATGCAGACGGCGCGAATTAGCTGACACCGTGCCGCTACCATCGCCGGCAAGGCCGGCTCCCACATCATCAAGTGATCCCCATCACATCTCTACTTGCGTCCCCAGCTCGATCACCCGGTTGAGCGGCAGATTGAAGTACTTCAGGTTGCTGTTGGCGTTCTTCAGCAAGAACGCAAACAGCCCCTCACGCCAACGCGCCATGCCGATACGTTTGGTCGGGATCACCGTCTCGCGGCTGAGGAAATAGGTCGTGCCCATCGGGCTGAAATCCAGCGCCGGTACATGGCACAGCTGCAACGCGGCCGGCACATCGGGCTCTTCGATAAAGCCGAAGTTGAGGTTCACCCGATAGAAACCATCACCAAAGTCCTGTACCTCAAAACGCTCGGACACCGGCACCCGTGGGCGATCCTGAGACACCACAGTCAATAACACTACCCGTTCATGCAGCACCTGGTTATGCAGCAGGTTGTGCAGCAACGCATGCGGCACGGCGTCGGCCCGGGCAGTGAGGAACACCGCTGTGCCCTGTACCCGGTGCGGCGGCTGCGAGCGGATGCTGCTGATGAACAATGGCAGTGGCAAGGCCGATTCATCCAGGCGCTCGACAATGATCTTGCGCCCGCGCTTCCAGGTGGTCATGAGGATGAACAGCGCGATACCGGCGATCACCGGGAACGCCCCGCCCTGGAAGATCTTCGGCGCGTTGGCGGCAAAGTACAGGCTGTCGACCAGCAGGAAACCCAGCAACAGCGGCACTGCCAGCCAGCGTGGGGTCTTCCACAACAGCAGCACCACTGCCGCCGAGAGCAATGTCGTGATCAACATGGTGCCCGTCACCGCCACCCCGTAAGCCGCCGCCAGGGCACCGGAGGATTCGAAGCCGATCACCAGCAGCACCACACCGACCATCAACGCCCAGTTCACCGTGCCGATGTAGACCTGCCCTTGTTCCTGGCTAGAGGTGTGCTGGATGAACATGCGCGGCACATAGCCGAGCTGGATGGCCTGGCGGGTCAGCGAGAAGGCGCCGGAAATCACGGCCTGGGAGGCAATGATGGTCGCCAGCGTGGCCAGCCCGACCATCGGCAGCAACGCCCAGTTCGGCGCCAGCAGAAAAAACGGGTTACGCACCGCCTCGGGGTTGCCGAGGATCAGTGCGCCCTGGCCGAAGTAGTTCAGCACCAGGCCTGGCAACACCAGCAGAATCCAGGCGCGGGCAATCGGTTTGCGGCCAAAGTGGCCCATGTCGGCATACAGCGCTTCGGCACCGGTCAGGGCCAGCACCACGGCGCCCAGAATCGCCACACCGATACCCGGGTGCACCACAAAAAACTGCACCGCCCAGGCTGGATTCATAGCCAGCAGCACTTCCGGGCGCTGGACGATGCCGTACACACCCAGTGCGCCCAGCACGCTGAACCACAGGACCATGACCGGCCCGAACAGGATGCCGATGCGTGCGGTCCCGTGTTTCTGGATCAGGAACAGGGCCACCAGCACCACCACGGCGATCGGCACCACCCAATGCCCGATGCCATCAAACGCCAGCTGCAGGCCCTCCACTGCCGACAGCACCGAGATTGCCGGGGTGATCATGCTGTCGCCGTAGAACAGCGCCGCGCCAAACAGGCCGAGCAACACCAGCACCCGGCTCAAACGCGGATAGGGTGCCGCCGCGCGCCGCGCCAAAGCGGTCAGCGCCATGATGCCGCCCTCGCCCTGGTTGTCGGCACGCAGCACGAACAGTACGTATTTGATCGTCACCACCCAGATCAGCGACCAGAACACCAGCGACAGAATGCCCAGCACGCCGTCATGGTTGGCCTGCACGCCGTAATGACCGGCGAAGACTTCTTTGAGGGTGTACAGCGGGCTGGTGCCGATGTCGCCATAAACCACGCCGACGGCGGCGATGAGCAGGCTGATTGATGAGTTTTTTACGGGGGAATGGGCGGTTGCGGAGGATGCGGCTTGGCTCACGATAGGACGTCTCGGAACGGAGGGTCTGGAAACGCTGCCAGTATCCCTTTATGCGTAACGAGCCTTCGTAAAGAGTCCGTAATTTTTTTTAACAATTAACTTTATATCGCGGGGCAAGTCGAGTCGTCGCACCGCCGCTCCCACAGTGGTTGTCTGTGGGAGCGGGCTTGCCCCGCGATTGAATTAGCCCAGCAACGCGCTCAAGTCGAGCCCTTGGGCGCTGAGCGGTGGGCACCAGTAGTAACCACCGGTCAGCGGCCGGCTAAAGCGGTACAAGGCGTCTACCACACCGTCTTCCAGGCCGCTCATGCGCCGCAGCTGCACTTCAAAGGCATCGAACGAGTGACCGAAGGCCAGAAACGCCAGGCCCGCACCGCGCTCATCGGCCCACGGCATGGAGCGACGCACGATAAACGCCTCGGGCTCATAACTTTCCTGGGCCGTGCGTTTGACGTGAGCCGACTCCGGCGCGTCATCCAGTTCTTCATTGTCAGCTTTACGGCGGCCAATGATGTTGTCCTGCTCTTCCTGCGGCAGCGCCTTGAAGCAATCCAGGTCGTGGCGCCACAGCTGGAAGGCGGCAAAGCTCGAACCGCTCAGGCCGGGTACGTCAGTGGCCAGGATAGCGGCGTCGACCGCGGCGTCTTCCACCGGGTTTTCCGTGCCGTCTTCATAACCGGTCAGGTCGAAGCCGGTTTTGTGACGGAAGGCATCGGTGGCTTCAACCAGGCTAAAGGCCGGTGCCAGCAGTTTTTCCAGGGCCTGGCTGAGCAACCACAGGTCGCCGCGGTCGTCACCGCGCAACCACAGCCACAAGTCGTGCTGGGTGCACGGGTTGTCCACCGCCGCGGTCAGCTGCGGAAACGCACGCAAGCCCTCGATGCTACGACCCAGCACCTGCACCAGCGGCGCACCGAACCCAGCCACCACGCGGCTGCCATCGACCTGCTGTTGCAATACGTCAAGCACACCTGGCAGCGCGGCCGACGTGTGCAAGGTGAAGAACAGGTGACGGGCTTGTGCTGGAATCGGGGCGGCGAGAACGCCTGGCTGGAATTGCATTGGTGATCGGATCCTTAAGTAAAGCGTGAATGCTACTGCCTGGCGCCTGGGTCCACAAGGATCAGCGGGGAGCGGAGTACACGGCTCAGAATCCTCGCCTACACTGCCGTTCATCCCTTTTTTGTGAGCCTCCGACATGACTGCATCGCCACTGCTCAGTGCTTTTCTGCCGATTGCCTTGGGCTTCATCATGCTGGGACTGGGCCTGACCCTGACCCTGGCCGATTTCGCCCGCGTGGTGAAATTCCCCAAACCGGTACTGATCGGCCTGGCCTGCCAGATTCTGCTCCTGCCTTTTATCTGCTTTCTGATCGCCAAAGGTTTCGGCCTGGCTCCCGCGTTGGCAGTAGGCCTGATGCTGCTGGCGGCCTCCCCTGGCGGCACCACGGCCAACCTGTTCAGTCACCTGGCCCATGGTGATGTGGCCTTGAACGTGACCCTGACTGCGGTCAACTCGCTGATTGCGATCCTGACCATGCCGCTGCTGGTAAACCTGTCACTGGCCTACTTCATGACCGCCGACCAGGCCATTCCCCTGCAATTTTCCAAGGTGCTGCAGGTGTTCGCCATTGTCCTGGTGCCGGTGGCCATTGGCATGTTGATCCGCCGCTTGGCGCCGGGGTTTGCCGCGCGCTTGGAGCGGCCGATGAAGATCATTGCCGCGCTGTTTCTGGTGTTCACCATCGTCCTGGCGATGGTCAAGGACTGGCAGACGGTCGTTGACTATGCCCCGGTGGTAGGCGGCGCAGCACTGCTGTTTAACCTGCTGAGCCTGGGCATCGGCTACTGGCTGCCGCGCTTGCTGCAGATCCCCAAACGCCAGGCGATTGCCATCGGCATGGAGATCGGCATCCACAACGGCACCCTGGCCATTGCCCTGGCGCTTGCGCCGAGCTTGCTGAACAACTCGACCATGGCGATTCCGGCGGCGATTTACAGTTTGATCATGTTCTTCACCGCAGCGGGCTTCGGCTGGTGGGTGAACCGCGGGCATGACACCGTCCCGGTAGGAGCGGGCTTGCCCCGCGATGCGCGATGAAATTCAACCCCGAGGGGGACGAGGCGCCCCCTCAGACTCAGTCAGCCTAACCAGTCGAGCGTCACCAACAAGCGCCTTTCGCCGATTGGCGGTTGCGGCGAGCGGTGAATCAGCCCTCCTCCCTCATTGCCGATCCACTTCTCGCCCTTTGCCAGCAGTACATGGCCGGCCTTGCACCGCTCTATCAACCCCGCATCGCCGGGCTCGGCCGCCGGGTCGCCCAGACGATGGCGCGCCATCACCCCTTCACGCAACCACTCACTGCCCACCCCGGCGTAGCTGGTGATCAACCTGACAGGCACATGGTCGACATGAAAGCGTGGGCACATGGCCTTGTCGAGAATACGCAGACGCAGGCCGATACGTTTGGTGTCGAACAGGCAGGCAAAGGCGCTGACCAGCCAGCTCAGGTCCTGCACAAAGGCCCCCTGCCCGGGCAGATCACTATAGCCCTCGACCAGGCCACTCAAGTTCGGCGTATGCTCCGGGCTGGCCAGCTCAAGCACGATGGATTGCCCCAGCGGCTCGCCCTGAGCGAGCAAGGCCGTGGCAAAATCGTTGATTTGCGCCGGTAGCTGGCGCTGCCAGACGGCCAGATTTACCTCATCGCGCAGCACCTCACAGAGCACGTTGATCTGCTCGCTGCTTATCTGCCTTAACGGCTGACGATCATTCATGTTTCGGGCTCCGTCAGGTTCAGGCGTGGCGCAGATGTTTTTCACGTTGCTCCTGGCGTTCTTTGGCTTCGATGCTCAGGCTTGCGGTGGGCCTGAGCAGCAAGCGCTTCAAGCCGATCGGCTCACCGCTTTCCCGGCACCAGCCGTATTCGCCGCAGGCCAGGCGTTCGAGGGCTTCATCCATCTTGTCGAGCAACTTTTTCTCCCGTTCCAGCAGACGCAATTGCCAATGGCGCTGCTCTTCGGCACTACCGATGTCGGCGGGGTCGCTGCTGGTGTCGCGCTCGCGCAGGGCTATGAATTCTTCGTCGATCCGGTTTTGCAGCTCGGCACGCTGGCGAAGCAACAAGCTCCGGAAGAACTGCTGTTGCGCGGCATTCATATAGTCATTCGCCGGCTGAGCCAGCAGCTCGGCCTCGGTGAATACGGTGGACATGGATGGAGGCTCTACCTGATGTAATGATGTTATAACATAACATATCTTATTCATCGAGAGCACACGCCATGATCCGCAAAAACCCTTCCGGCCATCTGCCTGTGATTGCCGAGTCCGCCTACGTGGATAAAACCGCAATCATCTGTGGCAAGGTGATTATCCATGACAACGTCTTCGTCGGCCCCTATGCGGTTATTCGCGCCGACGAGGTAGATGAAACCGGCGACATGCAGCCGATCATCATCGGTGCCAATTCCAACATCCAGGACGGCGTGGTGATCCACTCCAAGTCGGGTGCGGCAGTGACCATTGGCGAACACAGTTCCATTGCCCACCGCTCGATCATTCACGGTCCTTGCCAAGTGGGACATCGCGTATTCATCGGTTTCAATAGCGTGCTGTTCAACTGCGCCGTAGGTGATGGCTGCGTGGTACGGCATAACGCCGTGGTGGACGGCTGCGATCTGCCTGCGGGCTTTCACGTCACCTCAACCCAGCGCATCGGGCCGAACACCGATCTTGCCAGCCTGCCGCGCGTCAGTGCCTCGGCCAGCGAATTCTCCGAAGACGTGGCCCGCACCAATATCGACCTGGTGCGCGGCTACAAAGCCCTGCAGAACGAGTTTTGACCATGAGCAACCTACTGATCCGTAACGCCCGCCTGGTCAACGAAGGTCGCGAGTTCGATGCCGATGTCTGGGTGCATAACGGTCGTATCGAGAAAATCGCCAGCAGCATTGATGGGGGCAGCGCGGACATCGAAATCGATGCCGCCGGCCAGTACTTGCTACCGGGGATGATCGACGATCAGGTGCACTTTCGCGACCCTGGCGCCCCGCACAAGGGCAGCTTCGCCACGGAGTCGCGCGCGGCAGTGGCCGGCGGCATCACCAGCGTGATGGACATGCCCAACACCAACCCGCCCACCTTGACCCTGGACGCTCTGACCAACAAGGAGCGCCGGGCTGCTGCCTGCTCACGGGTTAACTACGGCTTTCACTTTGGCGTCAGCACCAACAACCTGGATACCGTCGCCGGCCTTGACCCCAAGCGCGTTGCCGGAGTGAAGGTTTTCATGGGCGCATCCACCGGCGACATGCTGGTCGATGACATGCCGTCCCTTGAGCGCTTGTTCGCCGACTGCCCGACAGTGCTGCTGGCACACTGTGAGTACACCCCACGGATCCGCACGCGTGAGGCCGAGTTCCACGCGCACTACGGCGCTGAGATACCCCCGGCCATGCACCCACTGATTCGCGATGCCGAGGCCTGCTACCAGTCCTCCAGCCTGGCAGTAGCGCTGGCCAGGCGATTCGACACCCGCCTTCATGTGCTGCACTTGACCAGCGCCCGTGAACTGAGCCTGTTTCGCTGCGCTCCGTTGGCAGAAAAACGCATCACTGCCGAGGTCTGCGCCCATCATCTGCTGTTTGATGACAGCGACTACTCGCTGCTCGGCCACTTGATCAAGTGCAACCCGGCAATCAAAACCCGTGCCGACCGCGATGCCCTGCGCCAAGCCTTGCTCTGTGGCCAACTGGATGTAATCGGCACCGACCACGCTCCACACACCCTGGAAGAAAAGCAACGGCCCTATGCTCAGGCTCCTGCCGGCCTGCCATTGGTGCAGCACGCCCTCCCCGCCTTGCTGGAACTGGTAACCGACGGCGTGCTGCCACTTACCACTCTGGTGGAGAAAACCAGCCATGCGGTGGCCGAACTGTTTGCCGTCGAAGAGCGTGGCTTTCTGCGTGAAGGCTACTGGGCCGATCTGTGTCTGATCGAGCGCCTGAATGAACCGTACCCGGTGCTATCCGAGCCGTTGTTCGCGCACTGCGGTTGGACGCCGTTCCAGAGCCGAAGCCTGCGGCACAAGGTGCATACTACCCTGGTGTCCGGCCAAGTAGCCTGGCACCAAGGCCACGTACAGGATGACTGTGTAGGCCTGCCGCTACGCTTCAATCGCTAACCTCTACTTTCGGGAACTGCCCACGAATTCAGCGGGGGCGTTCTCACTCCCATACGCCATCCAAACATCAATTTATCTAGATGTCAGCCTTCAAACATATGGATTCATTCTGATGTATGGCTCCTTTACTCTTAATTCGCTCCTTTCCCCAAGGAGCACGTTTCGTCGGTACGCCTGAACACAAGGCGATCCTAAAAATAATGTGTTTGCCGACTCAAGGAATTCCTATGTCAACCTCGTTCGCACCTAACCGTGCCTGTCGTTGCACACGCGTCAGCAGCTCCACTTCTTCTGGAGGTGGGCAATGAGTGCTTCACCATCTCGGCAAAGCGCCGATGAACATCTGTTACACAGCCAAGGTTATTCCCAGGAATTGCACCGTGGGCTTTCCCTTTGGTCATCCTTTTCCGTCGGGTTCGCCACGGTGTCACCTGTGGTCGGGATCTATTCGGTGATGTCATTGGGGGCGATGAGCGTCGGCCCCTCCTGGGTCTGGGTGGTCCCGCTGTGCCTGGCATTGCAGTTGCTGGTGGCCCTGGTCTACGCCGAGCTGGCCTCGCAGTACCCGCTCGCCGGCGGTTGCTACCAGTGGGTCAAGCGCCTGGCGGGTGACCGCTGGGCATGGTTTACCGGGTTCATGTATCTGGCCTCGGCATTGGCCTCATTAACCACAGTGGCCTATTTGGGCGGGTTCTGGTTATGGCTGTTTTTCACCGGCGAAGCGCCCTCAGCCAATGCGCAAGTGTTCAGTGGCGCGGTGCTGTTGCTTCTGGGGCTTGGGGTGAATCTGTTCGGTATCAACCCGCTGAAGTACTTCGTCAGCGCGGGCATTATTGCTGAAGTCATCGCATCCGTTGTTATCGGCGTGTTGTTGCTGGTGTTTTTCCGCAACCATTCGTTTTCGTTGTTGCTTGAAGGTTTGACCTCTGCACCCGGTACTGACAGTTCATATTTGTCGGGTTTCCTGACGGCTATGGCGGTCGGCGGCTGGGCCTTCCTCGGCTTTGATGCCTGCTCGCAAGTTTCCGAAGAAACCGCGGATGCCCGGACGTCGACCCCGCGTGCCATCTTGCGTTCGATGATTCTGGTCGGCTTGACCGTGATGCTCACCGCATTTGCCGTCACCTTGTCCTACACCGATACCGCCGCCATGGTTTCCGGCCAGGTCATCGATCCAGTCACACCCGCCGTTGTCGACGCTTTTGGCGCCTGGTCGGAACGACCGTTCGTGGGTGTTGTACTGGTGGCGTTCATCGCCTGTGTTGTGTCGGTACAGACTTATATAGGTCGCGCGATTTTCGGCATGGCACGGGATTCAATCCTGCCTGCTTCGGCTTTCCTGCGCCGCGTAGACAAACGCAAAGTGCCCTTTGTGGCGATGGTGTTCAGCACCCTGTTCGCCAGCTTTGGCTTGACGCTGGGCTTGAACGCCACAGCCGTTGGCACCTTGATCGCGTTTGGTAGCGGCGGCTTCTTCGTGGTGTTTTTGATCGTAGTGACCTGCGCCCTGCTCGCTCGCTTGAGCGGCAAATGGAAAGCCGAAACGGGAACCTTCAGCCTTGGCCGCTGGGGTGTGCCGATCAATCTGGCAGCGTTCTGCTGGCTGGTATTCGAAAGTATCAACGTAGCGTGGCCACGTGAATCGCTCGCACCACCCGGGGCCCCGTGGTTCCAGGTGTGGGCGGTAATCCTGGTGTTCTCGATCCTGGCGGTACTGGGCCTGATCTACATGATTTACGCCAAACCCTATCAACGAACGCTCAATCCACAACCGAGCCTGCAATAACGCCCCTTGTCTTGTCGTGCCAGGCGCATCAGTCATGCGCCTAGCCGGTCTGGAGTTTCAAATGTCCTCTGTTCACTACTGGAATTACCCCACCGATATTTTCTGCGGATCCGGTGCACTTGGCGCACTGGCCGAACGGTGCAAATTGCTGGGGATGCACAACCCGTTGCTGGTCACCGACCCCGGCATGCTGGCCCTGGAACCTTTGGCGCTATTGAAGGCTCACCTGACGCAAGCCGATATACCGTTTGCTGTATTCAGCGATGTTGCCAGCAATCCGACCATGCAAGACGTCGCGCTAGGCGTTGAAGCGTTCAAGGCTGGCAAGCACGACTCGCTGATCGCTTTGGGCGGCGGCAGTGCCATGGATGCGGCCAAGGGCATTAGTCTTGCCGCCGTCGATGTTCAAGGTCTGGACCGTTTCGAATGGTCGCAGGTCATTGTCCACTATCCCACCCTGACGGACTTTCCACACCTGGACCTTCCGCGCCTGATAGCCTTGCCGACGACCGCTGGCACCGGCTCGGAGCTGGGTCGCGAAGCTGTGCTGACGCGCAGCGAAGACAGCATCAAGCGGGTAATCAGTCACCCTGAGCTGCTCCCGGCAACGGTAATCCTCGACCCGGTACTGACTCGCGGTTTGCCAGCGGCTTTGACGGCGGCGACGGGAATGGACGCCCTGACCCATCACATCGAAGCCTTTTGCTCGCCCTTGTATCACCCAATGTCTTCTGGTGTTGCGGTCGAAGGCATCCGGCTGATTCAGCAACACTTGGTCCACGCCCATAGCGACGGCCAGAACATGGTCGCCCGGGAAGGCATGCTGGTCGCTTCCGCCATGGCCGCAGTGGCCTTCCAGAAGGGTCTGGGCGGCGTGCATGCCCTCGCCCACCCGCTGGGTGCCCGCTATCACAAGCATCACGGCCTGTTGAACGCGATCCTCTTGCCCTACGTCTTGCTTGCCAACCGGGACACCATCGAAACAGGCATCGGCCGACTTGCACGCTACCTGGAATTGCCTCAGCCAGATTTCGAAGGTTTTCTCGACTGGGTACTGGAGCTGCGCAAACGCCTCGGCATACCTCATTCGCTGAGTGAAATCGGTCTTGATGCAGACGATGCTGCATGGGTCGGAGAGCAGGCGCTTGCCGACATTTCCTCTTCCGATACCAATGCCTGTGTTCTCGACGCCGATGATTACAGCCAAATTTTCCGCAACGCCGTTCACGGCGTTCTGCAGGGAGCGAAACCATGACCGCCGCGCATTACATCGGAGGGCGCTGGGTATCAGGTGACAGTGCTGATTGCATCACCGTTTACGATCCGTCTCTGGGCGAGCCTTTTGCCGAACTGACTGCGGCAACGCCCTCACAGGTCGATCAGGCCATCGCCGCTGCGCGTCAGGCGCTTCCCGCATGGCGCAACAGCAGTGCGTCCCAACGTGCAGCCTATTTGAAGGGTTTCGCCGAACAGATCGAACTGCGTCGCGAAGCACTGATCACGCTGCAAATGCAAAACAACGGCAAGCCTCGCCACGAAGCTGTGGTGGACATCGATGATGCCATCGCTACGTTCAACTATTACGCCGGTCTGGCCGAACGGCTGGATGATCTGCAGGACCGTGAGGTGCTGCTGTCCGTACCCGGTTTCACCGCCCACACGCGTTTTGAAGCGGTGGGTGTTGTCGGCTTGATCGTGCCGTGGAACTTCCCCTTGGTCACCAGCGCCTGGAAGCTCGCACCGGCGTTGGCCGCCGGCTGTACCGTAGTGATCAAACCATCGGAAATCACTCCGCTGATCGAACAGACTTACGGACATATCGCCGATGCCCTGGGCCTGCCGGCGGGCGTGTTGAATATCGTTGGTGGTAAGGCCGAAACAGGCGCAGCGCTCAGCAACCATCCGGGCATCGACAAGTTGTCGTTTACCGGTAGCAACGCAGTCGGCAGCCAGGTGATGAGCAGCTCGGCCGCCCATTGCCGGCTCGTCACCCTGGAGCTGGGTGGCAAGTCCGCGATCCTGGTATTCGACGATTGCGATCTGGACCAGGCGGTTGAATGGATTGTCGCCGGTATCTGCTGGAATGCCGGGCAAATGTGCTCGGCGACTTCGCGCCTGCTGGTACAGGACAGCATCGCTGATGCGCTGACCCTACGTTTGAAGAGCGCATTCGAAAAGCTTCGGTTGGGCAATCCACTGCATGGCGAGGTCGATATGGGGCCGCTGACCAGCCAGGCGCAGTGGTCCAAGGTGAACACTTATTTTGCCATCGCCCGCACTGAAGGCTTGCAGTGCGTAACCGGCGGCGACGTGCTGCATGATCCGGGCTGGTTCGTTCACCCGACGATCTATGCGGACGTGCCGCCTACCAGCCGCTTGTGGACCGAAGAAATTTTTGCGCCGGTGTTGTGTACCCGTCGCTTTGCTTCGGAGGCAGAGGCGTTGGCGTTGGCCAACGACAGCCGCTTTGGCCTTGTCGCCACCGTCATCAGCGCCGATCTGGTTCGGGCAAAACGCGTCGCCGATGCCCTGGATGTTGGCCACGTCTGGATCAACTCGGTTCAGGCGGTGTTCGTCGAGACCTCCTGGGGGGGCACAAAAGGCAGTGGTATTGGCCGTGAATTGGGGCCGTGGGGACTGTCCGCGTATCAATCGGTCAAGCATGTTACGCGCTGTCTTGGTTGATACCTACAGCGGGTGTTCGGCCAGTAGATCATCGATGAAGGCACGCACCGCTTCACTTTGATGGCGCCCGACATGGGTGATCATGCTGTGCTGCACTTCGTAACGCAGCGTCGCTGGATGCAAAGCGCGCATTTGTCCGCTTGCCAGCCACGGCCGGGCGTAATGGGCTGGGAGATAGCCCAAATGTGTCCCGGCCAGCACGCCATGGGCCACCGCTTCCATATGATGGGCGGTGGCCGATGCCCGGGTCGGTGCGACAGGCAGAACGGCATTGGCCGGCAGGAAGCCATGCGTGATCCAGTCAACGGCTTGCAACTGTTCGACGCTTGGTTCGGGCACTTCGAACAATGGGTGTTGGTGCCCGCAGAAAATGCCGATCTCTTCTTTGTACAAGGGCTGGTAGGCCAAGGTCGGTAACGGCCGGCTGAAATAGGAAATGGCCATGTCCAGTTGCCCGTCAATCACCGCTAATTCAAGCTCCGTAGGCGAATTGACGAAAATGTGCAGATGCATGTCGTGTGCACGTTGATAAAAACGGGCGATAGCTGCATCGATTCTGGCTGTCGGCAAGGTCGCGATATTGTCGGCCAGGCCAAGATACAGATCCCCTACCAGGCACCCGGCCAGGTCCTGGGCTTCGTCGCGAAAGGCATCCACCGCGCCAAACAAGGTTGACGAGGCCTTAAGGATGCGCTGACCTTTTTCGGTCAATCGAAACCCGCCCTTACCCCGTTCGCAAATTCGATACCCGAGGCGCTTCTCCAAGCCTGAGATATGTGTGCTGATGTTGGACTGGCTCATGTTCAGCTCGGCCTGGGCCGCGGTAAAACCGCCACATTTAACGACGACGGAAAAAATCCGCAGCAAGCGCAGATCCATGTCCGTTATGTTTCTGATCACGGGCTTCTCGTCAGGAGGAAGTGAATTGGTCACGCTCGTGGGTGCGCGTATATGGGCGCTATTCAACGTCAGGGCAAGTTCAGCGTCAATGAGTGAGCAGTGAATGGCAGCCTGTGCTTCCAAACGGGTCCAGGCACCTCGGAATATTGGGTTGCGAAAGCCCACAAGGGCGGAGGATCGGGCCACATAGGAGGACCTTCCCATGGCTACCTACTGGTAGATAAGGGTAAATGTCGCCGACGCATTGGCCGGACCGGGCGTTACCGTACTTGAGGTCTGCAGATAACGGGCACGCAACGGGATGGTGTAGTTGCTCTCGTAGTCACGCAAATAAATGTTGGAGCTGCGCACCGTCGCCAGCGGCAGCGGGTTGCTGTAGCGATCCGCGATCTGCACACCAATACCCGTGGCTGCGGGGGCACTGCCGGATCCGCCCGGATCAAGACTGAGCACCCCGTTGCTGGCGTTGATCGCAGGGCGAGCCGGATCGATGCGTAGCTGCAGGTTGTTCTGAGTACGGTATCCAGAGTAGCCGTCACCACCCGGATCTTCGCCCCCTTGTGAAATCCAGCTTGAACTGCTCTCAGCGTAGATGCCATGAAAGGCCGGGCAGTTGTTCAAGGCAATGTTGAAGTCTTTCCAGCCAGTAGCACTGCCCACCCTGGTAAAGGATTTACTCAGGTGTGTCCCCATAGGTACCAATACATCGGGGGTTTTGCAGGTGTTCGCTACGATTTGAATGTCCCCCGAATGGTTCACCCTGTAGAGCAACATCCGCGCGTCGCCAAAGTAGCCCTGCAGTGTAAGTTGGGGCAAGCGGTTGCCGCGAAGCACACCGGGGCTGACATCGCCGATCTTGATCAGGACCAGCTCGAAGGAGGACTTTTCACGCGATACGGCCTGGACACATTGGTAGCCCGCAGTACAGGTGACGGAGCTTTTAGCCGTGGTCATTGGCAGCACACCGTCCAGCTCATTCTTGAACACCACCCCTATACCAGGGATATCGGTCTTGTAGACCTTGTTGGCGTAAGGACCCGTTGACCAGTTGGCCTTGGGATATACGGCGCTGACGGTGTACTGGAACCATCTTTGGAATGGCGCGAATTCGCAAACCACTGTAGACCTCTGGCTTGCAAGGACCATGAAGGTCTGGCGAAACACCTCCGTACCCAACGGCAGGTCACGGCCTACGTTGATTGCTGAGATCTGCAGCGGCATGATGCCGTCAGGTGGCTCGACGCCTTCGTATTTACAGGTAACAGCCATGGCTGATGCGGCCATGCTCCACAATAGCGCAGCGGTCAGTATCGATTTGACCCGCAAACCCATGTTCATAGCTTTACCTTCTGCTTATTTGTTATGGGCGCACGCTCAGCGACCTGTTTACTAGCCGCACACACGGCGTCCACTTGTACAAGTTGCTGGCTGGCATCCGCTGCGGCAGGAATGAGCAGCGCGCACTGTTGATCGATATTGCTGCCCCAGTTGATCAGCAAACGCCGTGTCTCGGGTTTGACCCGCGCATAGAGTTGGCCACCCTGTCCGACCATGCCTACCGAAGTGCCTTCGCCGTCGGTCACGCCAGCGCCAAATGGCAAGGCGCGGCCATCGTCCAGGCGCACGTTCAACAGCACCGCCCGGCCTTGATTGGTGCCGTATTTCAGCTGCACCACAGCACCCGCGCGTGGTGCCACCTGCTGGCTGGTTTCGCTCAGCTCGACGCTCAACGAAGTGCCTATCGGGTCGATCGCCACTTCGTTGAGCTCATAGGGGCGTAGGTACGGCACCACGGCATTGCCGCGGCTATCGAGTTTGAGACCAGGGTAACCGGCGACCTTCGCCCCTTCGGCACCCGGAGCGCTGACCACGGCCATGGTTTCGCCGCGATAAGGCGTCAGGGTCACGCCTTCACTGTGGGCAACCACGGTGCCACTGGCGCCAACCGAAGTGCTGGTATAACCCTCACCGCGTCCCACACTGGCACTGAGCATGGTGCTGGCACCGGTGTACTGGCCATTGAATGTGGCGTTGTTGCTGTTACCGGCACCATCGTGGCCAATGGTTGCGCCATAACCATACTGACGGTCGGCACCGGCCGTGCCACTGAGGCTGACCTGCTGGTTGTAGTGGCCTTGAGTGTCACGACCAACCTGGCTCATCAGTTGCGGGCCGTAGCCCGAACCGCCGAACTCCAGGGGCATGCTCATGGTCAGCAGATAGCTGTTTTCCATGTCGCCCAGGCCCATGCGGCTGCGGTTGGCGTTGAGGCTGAAGCTGACCCGGTTGAACTGCTTGCTGTAACTGAACTGGTACTGCACATCACGGCCAGGCAGGTCCCAATAGTTTTGCGCATAACCACTGAGCGCGACTTGCCCCCATGGGCCCAGGCTCTGATCGGCGCTCACCGACAGGCGACTGCGTGGCCGTCCGTATGCACTGGTGTCCAAACCGTTTTTTTCGCCATCAAGCAACTGCAAGGCATTGCTGAAGTCCAGGTAGCCGTCGGTAGAAAACCGGTAAGCAGCCACCGAGAAGTTACTGCCGGTGCTGAGGATGTTTTTGCTGTAGGACAGGCGCATGCTCTGTCCTTTCGAGGTGCCTGCGGCAAGCGCGGTCTGGGCGTGGGTGACATCCACGGCCATGGCACCGATCGGCGTGCCGAATGCCAGACCGGTGAGTACCGCCATGTAGTCATCACTCGACTGCATCCCACCGTAGCCGGTGAAGGTGTTGTTCAAGCCATACTGCAGCGTGCCCTGCAGCAGCCGGGCCTGATCATCAATAAAATTGTTGCGGGTTTCACCCACGGTGAGGCTGAAGCGCGAAGTACCCGGGCGTAGCAACTGGCTGACCGAGGCATAGGGCACGATAAAGTTCTGCTCGGTGCCATCGGCTTCGGAGACGGTGACACTGAGGTCGCCGCCGTAGCCGGTGGAGTACAGGTCGTCGATGACAAACGCACCGGGGGCTACGGTGGTTTCCAGCAAAATGTTGCCGGCCTGGCGGATCGTCACCCGTGCATTGGTGCGGGCAATGCCACGCACCACCGGGGCATAACCGCGCAAGGAATCGGGCAGCATGCGATCGTCGCTGGCCAGTTGCACACCGCGGTATGAAAGCGTGTCAAAAATATCACCGCTGGTGTTGGACTCCCCAACCAACAACTGGCTTTTCAGCGCGGTGATGTCGCGCTGGGCGTAGCTGTCCAGGGCCTGGTATTTGTTGCCCAGCCGCGGCTGCCAGCTCATCGAGGCATTGTGGCGCAAGCGCCAGTCGCCCAGGTTGAGCCCGGCATTGAGGCCTAGATACGCCGAGTCGTAGTTGCCGTCATGGGTTTTGTTGCGGTTGCCGTTGAAGTTGTAGCTAAGCATGCCGGCGGTTACCCCGCGGTCCCACAGCTCCGGGCTGACATAGCCACGGGCGTTACGCTTGAGCGATGCTTGAGGAATACTGACGTCGAGCACCTGTTCTTCGGGTGAAAAGCTGGCACTGGCCCCGGGGATCAAGTTCGCTATGGATGGACAGCCCTGACCTGCAAGCTGCTGGCTGGCCTCGGGTGTCAGGCGCGTCATCTGCACGCCTAAGCGCTCAAGCAAGGCCGTGGTCATGCAGATCACCGGCTTGCTGCCATCTTTCTCGGCGTCAATACGAATTTCCTGGCGGCTGCTCAACAGACCGTTAAGCTTGACGTCGGCACTGTATTGCCCTGGCATCACCGGGTTACCGGCCTGGTAGGCACTCAGATCAAGATCGCGCGAGTCTTCGGGCAGGAATGCATCATTGAACTGGACGTCCTCTGCCAATACGCATTGCCCTACCCCTGCACCCAGCGCAATCGTCAGCACCTTGCGTATCAGGACCGTGAGCGAATTCAAGGCGAAGCCGGGCTCCGCCCGCAGGAAATACCTGGAGCTGGATGTGGTAGGCATAGGTAACTCGCGAGCAATAACGTCGAATGGGTGAGTCAGGGCTTGAGCGCTTTGCGCGTCGGTACCAACGCCCCGTAATCGTTGATGGCGTTGAACTCCACCTGGGCATTGCCAGCAGGCCGGGATTTGAGTCTTTCCAGCGCAAACTGACGTGTCTCTCCCGGGCCGACCATGCCATCGGCGCCACGGTCGCGCTGTGCACCGGCGACCAGCTCGAGCTCTACCACCGAGACGTGGAACGCCGAAGGGTTGTACGCCTGCAAAGCCAGGCCCTGACCATTGCTGGCAGGCACCACTTGCCATTGCACTTGCTCGATTGCCTCGGTCGGCGTGCCCGGCAGGCCATCAGGGCGATAAAACAGTTTGATCCGCGAGCGGAAGGCCATCTGCAGCATGTTTTGCGCCTCGGCATCCTGAGGCTTGGGTGGAATTTCCAAAACGTTGAGCCAGAACACCGACTCCTTGTTCGCTGCCAGCGCCGCGCCAGTGAACATCACCCGCAGGCTCTGGCCTTTGCCCGGATCGATACGCGCCACCGGTGGCGACAGGACAAACGGCGCCTTGGAGTTGGTGGGTGTGGATTCGGCATTACCGGTATCGATCCACGACTGGCTCAAGGCCGGTTGTGAGCCGTTGTTGTTGAGCTTCACGGTAATTTCTTTTTGTCCGGCCGGATAAACCAGTCGGGTACCGGTGATCACCACACCGGCCATAGCCTGAGAACAAGTCAGCGTTATCAGGCTGACCAGCAGCAACTGTTTGAATGGTCGTTTGCAATACATATAAAAGCCCCGCCAACACCTGTAATCACGCCCCCTTCTTGCAGAAAGGGGCGTGGACTTTTGTCTGCCTCTTACGGGTAAGCGATGGAGTAAGTCACGGAGCTCGTCACGGTGCCGGCAGCGGCTACGCCTTCCGCGTAGTACTGCACACCATAGGGCAGAAGCGCGCTGCCTGAAGCGATATCGATCTGGGTGGTGGCGGTTCTTTGCGACTCGTGCCCTGCTTTGATTGCGTTGTTGGCGCTGGCGCTGCTGGTATCGACCAATTGCAACTGCACACCCTTTGCCGTGCCGCCGACGTTTTTCAGGTTACCGCTGCTAGGATCGACAGAGCTGCCGGCTTCGAAGAAGGTATAGGCTTTTTTCGAGGCTGCACCGCACTCGCTCAGCTCCATAGTGAATCCGGTCAGGCCTGCAACCTGGCCCTTGGTGCCCAGCGTTTTGGCCGCGACAGCTGGCAAGGTGACGGTGCTGGAGTTGCTACCCCCGTTTACTTTGACAACACAGGTTTCGGCTTTGATTTCGCCGTTGAACGTGATGGTGCCGTCTCCCGCCGCCATGGCGAAAGGGGTCGAACCGGCAGCGATCATTAGTGCAAGAAGGCGGGATTTGTAGTGCATGAAGTAACTCCGAGAGAACGATTGTTGTGCTGTTAGTTGTGCACGCTCATGATCGCTAGCGGTCATGGTCTGTTGCGTGGTCAAGTTTAAGTAACACGCTAATCGTTCAATATAGGAGTGGTCCGAAATTCAGCCATGCACCTCAGATAATAACGAACAAGGCAAAAGTAACACTGAGCATTGAAGTAAATTAAAGATCAGTTCCGCAGCATCGCGGTCTATAGGACCACTCCTAAAAATACTCCAGTTTATGCAAGGCTAATTACGCCCCCTAAATAAAACTTACTTTAGAGGCCTACACTGTAATATCCATCAGAGCGTGCCACTGTTCGACAACAATGCGCAGATAGGCCGCGGTGTCGGCGTTGCGCCAGTTGGTCTGGACCCGCAACGTGTGTTCCAGTGTTGCCGCAGCCGCCGCCAGATCGACCCATTCCAGCGTCAATGCGGCGCCGTGCAATCGATGGGCTGCATGGAGTGCGCTTTGCCTGTCGCCCAGCGCTACCGCCTCGAGCAGATGGCTCAGGTCGGCATGTAGCTCCTCATGCACGGCAGAAAGCTCTATCACCTGGGGTGTGCAGTCCTGCTCCTGCGGCACCAGCGGCACGTCACACCACAGCTCGATGGTTTCCTGCAATTTTGTCAGGCGGATCGGCTTGCTCAGCACGCCGTCCATGCCAGCATCGAAACAGCGCTCAAGGTGTTCGTTACCGGTCAACGCCGAGATGGCGATGATCGGGCAGTAGGTGCGTTGCAGGCTGTGTTCCAGCTCACGCAATTCAGCGGCCAGGCTGTAACCATCCTGGTCTGGCAGATCGCAGTCCATCAGCACCAGATTGACCGGCTGCTGGCTGAACAATGCCAGTCCTTGCGCAGCATCCTCTGCCAGTATTACTTCACAGCCAAAGCCCTGTATTTGTGCGTGCAGCACTTGTCGGTTGGCCAGGGTGTCCTCCACCACCAGCACGCGCAGGCCGCCGACCTTCGAAGTGTCGGCAGTGACAGACTGCTGCGCCTCGATTGCACAAGGCAAGTCAGGCGTTGCTGCCATCTCTACCGGTAACACCACCTCGGCCGTCGTACCCACTCCCTGAGTACTGATGAGAGTGAGTTTGCCGCGCATCAATTTCACCAGACGCCGACAGACCACCAGCCCCAGACCGGTACCGCCCGTGCGCTTGAATGCGTTACGTGACCGGGCATAAGGCCGGAACAACGCCTGCAGTGCCTGCGGCGACAGACCGATGCCGCTATCCACGACCCGCATCAACAACTGTCGGGAAGTGGTCGTCGCCCCCTCCAGCAACTGCAATTGAACCTCGACACGACCGGCGTCGGTGAACTTGATCGCATTGGTAATCAGGTTGCGCAGTACCTGGGCCACGCGCAGGTCATCCAGCAACAACGGCGCGATGTTGCGCTCGCCGCTGAGGCTCAGCTCCAGGCCTTTTTCATCGGCAAGCAGGAAATGCGCATCTATCTCCCGTTGCACCAACGCCGGCAAGTCCACCGGCTCCAGGTTGAGCTTGAGTTGGCCGGCCTCGATCCGCGAGATGTCCAGCACGTCGTCCACCAGCCGCAGCAGTGTGGTTGCACCGTTGTTGGCCAGGCCAGTGAACTGTTGCTGCTGTTCGTCGAGGGGGGTGTGCTCGAGCAGCTCTACCGCAGCCAGTACGGCGTTCATCGGCGAGCGGATTTCATGGCTCATGACCGCCAGGAACATGGCCTTTTCCCGTTCGTTCTGAATTGCCCGGCGCCGTTGCTGGCGGCTTTGCCAAATCAGTGCCAGCAACAGCAGCACAACAGCCAGCAACATCCACAGCTCGCCGTCGTAGTGCTCGGCGATGGCCGACAGGGGCGGGATGTCAAGGTTCATATCGGCAAACCAATCGTCGTAGATGGCCTTGCGTTCTTCTACGGTGATCGATGCCAGTGTTTTCTCCAGAATGGAAAGCAACAGGGGCTGGTTGTCGCGCACGGCCATGCTGACCCCGGTGTGCAACTGAGGTACCACCCCGGACATCTGCAACATCCCCTGATACTGCCGGGACAGATAGGGAATCAACAACCACTCCGAAGCGATAGCGGCATCGGCTTTACCGTCTTTGACCAGCGCCAGCATGTCCACTGCATTCTCGGCGGCGATGAGCTTCACCCCTGGCGCTTGTTCCCTCAAGAACCCGGCATAGACTTCACGCCCCAGCATCACCAGGGTCTTGCCAGCCAACTGCTTGAGATCAACGCTAGGCCTGTCGCCGAAACGGTTGACGAGGATGGTCGAGCTGGTGTTGTAAGGAGCGGTGTACAACATTCCGTTATCGTCTGCCGGATTCTCAGACTTGCGTCGCGTGGACAGAATGTCGACCTCGCCCCGGAGCAATTGATCCTTGCGCGAACTGCGGGTGCTGGTGGTTACGAACTCGAAGCGCAGACCGGTGCGTTGCTGCACGAGCCCAAGGTACTTGGCAGAGAGCCCCCTTAACTCGTTGCCGTTCAAGTACTCGAAGGGGACGAGGTTATCGAACACACCGACACGCAGGACTGGATGGGCAGCAATCCAGTCCTGTTCCTGCGCAGTCAATTCCATCGCTGCGGAATTGGCGTATGCGCTCGCTGTGGCCAGGCTGGCTAGCAGACCGAACGTCGATAGCAGTCGGCGGGTGAGCAGACTCACAATGCCCCCCCCCGATGAGTCCACCCCGTCGGCAACACGTCGAGCGGCATCCCACCGCTCAAGGCGTCCCAGTGTTCGACCAGCGCCTTCAACGCCTCCAGGTACGCAGGAGTGTCCCACGCCACCTCGCCTCGCAGCAGCTTTTCAAGGGTCTTGCTGTCTCTGGCCAACGCCTCCCATTCCATGATCAAGGCTGCACCGTTCAACCGGTGGGCAGCATGCAGGGCAGCCTTGCGATCGAACAGGGCCATGGCCTTTACCAGGCTGCCAACGTCGCGGGCCATTTCCCGGTTGATTGCCGCCTGGTCGAGTGTCGGGGTCATCAACGCCGCACTGGGGGCGGCCAAGGTGACATTGCACCAGGTCTCGATGACTTCGCGCAATCGGTCCAGACCGATGGGTTTACTTAAAACCCCGTCCATTCCGGCAGTAAAACAGCGTTCCAGATGCTCAGCGCCGGTCAGCGCCGATATAGCGATGATCGGGCAATGTCCACGGCTCAGCAGCGGCTCCAGCTCACGCAACTCGCGGACCAGGCTGTAGCCATCCTGATCGGGCAAGTCGCAGTCCATCAGGATCAGGTCGTAGCGGCTTTCGCGAAACAATGCGCGGGCCTGCGCGGCGTCGGCCGCCACTACCGGTCGACAGCCAAAGCCACTGATTTGCGCGCGCAGCACCTCCTGGTTAGCCAAGGTGTCTTCCACTACCAGCACCTGCAGACCGCAAGGGGTTGCCATACTCGGCAGCGCCGCTGTGACGGTAGAAACCGGTAGGGGGCTAGGCGCGCGAGTCACGGGCAAAAGAAGGGTTATCGCAGTACCCACTCCAGGCTCACTGTCCAGTACCAGCGAGCCGCTCATCAACTCTACCAGTTGTCGGCAGATCACCAATCCCAAGCCGGTACCGCCCGATCGCCTATACGAGTGACTGGCCTGTGCATAGGGCCGAAACAATGAAGCCTGGACTGCGTCGGAGATTCCGATGCCGGTGTCCCTTACTTCAATTTGCAACTGCGTTTGCGCGCCCTTCTCCACCAGCAGACGCAAGTGGACATCGACATGGCCTGCATCGGTAAATTTGATCGCGTTGGACAGCAGGTTGTGAAAGACCTGCCCCAAGCGCGTGCTGTCCAGCATCAACAGGGGCAGTTGCGACTCGATATGCAGGTTCAACACCAGATACTTTTCCCGAGCACGCAGGCGTTGCAGCCCCGCCACACCCTGTAATAACGCCCCGACATCCGTCGGTTCGAGAGCAAGGCGCAGCTGCCCGGTTTCCAGCTTGGACACATCAAGCACATTGTCCAGCAGCCGCAGCAGTGCATTGGCACCGTTGTTGGCCAAGTCGGCAAAGTGACGTTGCTGATCATTGAGGCGGGTGTGTCCGAGCAGTTCCATGGCCGCCAACACTGCGTTCATCGGTGAGCGGATTTCATGACTCATGACCGCCAGCAACTGGGTCTTTTCCAGTTCGTTACGTACCGCCCGGCGACGTTGCAACAGGCTGCGGTAAACCAGTACAAACAGTCCGACCAGCATCAGCGCTGCCAACAGCAGTGCATGCAAGTAGTGGGTGCTGATGCTCGATAACGAAATCTGGTCTGGCGCCAGATCGTAATACCAGTGTTCGTGGCTATCAGTGCGCTGCTGTGCAGCGATCGAGTTCAAGACTTTCTCAAGGATGGAAAGCAGAACGGCCTGGTCTGAGCGCACCGCTAAATTCACATTCAGTTGCTCGCGGCCGACAACACCCGAGGTATCCAGTACGCCCTGGAACCGTCGGTACAGATAAGGCATCAGAAAGGTACCGCTGGCCACCACGGCATCTGCATGACCGTCTTTGACGAGGGTCAGCATCTCCAGGGCCGAACTGCTTCTGATCAGCCTGGCCTTGGTTTTCCTGCTCCTGAACATGGCCTCGTAATGCTCGATATCAGGGATCACCACGGTTTTGCCTTGCAACTGATCAAGATCGAAGGCGTCGGGGGCATCGAGGCGGGTCACAATGATCGGTGAGGTGGTGTGGTACGTCAGCACGCTCAAATTGCTCGGGAGCGGCGTGCCTTTGAAATGAAAATAAGATGACAGCAGGTCAACCTGGCCTTCCTGCAACCAGGCCTCACGCACCGCCTGCCTGTTGCCTGGCACATAACTGAACGTCAAGCCGGTCTCGCGACTCACCGCTTCAAAAAAGTGCGATGTCTGCCCATGCAGTTGCCCACCCTCCATGTACTCGAACGGAATCAGATCATCGTACACGCCTACCCGCAGCAGCGGATGAGCCTTGATCCAGCGTTGCTCCTCGACGCTCAGCTCAATCGTTCCCGCCCAGGCAACAGAGGGCCAGTACCCTGCCAGAAATAGAATCAGCGTCGCTCGGCGCACCCACCCACTCATGACGGCCCGATGATCTTGTTCAGCTTGAACAACTCATTGTTCGAGGTCACCCCGAGCTTGCGAAACGCCGAGGTTTTTTGTGTGCTGATGGTTTTGATGCTGCGGTTGAATTTTTCCGCGATGTCGCTCACGGTCATGCCCGCCAGGTAGCAGCGAATGACTTCCTGCTCGCGACTGGTCAGCTCGGCCTGAACCAGCGGGTCCGGTGCTTCGCTCTTGTCTTCAGTGGCACTGGTTACTGCCTCGGCCAGCCGATAGGTCATGTCGGCATTCAGGTACACCGCACCGCCTGCAACCCTGCGCACAGCCTTGACCAGTTGCGCCATCTCTTCGCCTTTGCCGACAAAGCCCCGGGCCCCTACGCGCATGGCCAGGCCCACGGTAGCCGGGTCGTGGTGGGACGAGAGGATAAGAATGTGACAGTCAGGAAACTTGACCCGCAACGCGCGAATCAACGACACCCCGTCCAGTTCGTCGGGGTTCAGGGAAAAGTCCAGCAGCAGCAAGTCGGCAGGCGCTTTCGCCAGTCCTGCGATCAGGTCCCGGCTTCGCTCATAAACACCGACGATTTCAAAGTCTGCTTCGGCTGCCAGGGTGTTGGCCAGCCCATGGCGCACAACGGCGTGGTCATCGAGTAACGCAATGCGTATCCGTTTCATGGCGAACGAGTCCAGTCGAACCAGTGCGCAAGGCACTGTTGAAATAAGGGATAGCGGATCTAATCAGCACCCTGGTAAGCACCTGAGTATACCCAACAGCGGGCATTTTTCACCTTGTGCTTGCCCCCTTCCGAGGCTGTTCGCAGAGTCACTCAGACGCCTGATCAACGCCCTTCAATGATATGTTTTATCTTGAACAGTTCGTTGTTGGAAACCACGCCCAACTTGCGAAACGCCGCGGCCTTTTGCGTACTGATGGTCTTGATGCTGCGATTGAATTTCTCGGCGATATCGGTGATGGTCATGCCCGCCAGATAACAGCGAATGACCTCCTGCTCACGACTGGAAAGGCTGACATAACGTATGGCATCAGCGCGGCTTTTTTCGTCGCCGTCGTAGTTGACTGCAGTGGCTTCGGCAACCCGATAGGCCATGTCCGGGCTCAAATACACTGCGCCCGAAGCAACCATCTTGATAGCCTTGACCAACTGGCTCATGTCCTCACCTTTACCGAGAAATCCCCGGGCACCAACGCGCAAGGCGAGAATGACGGTTGCCGAGTCATGATGCGTGGAAAACACCAGAATGCGGCACTCCGGGTATTTCACCCGTAACGCGCGAATCAGCAAAACACCGTCCAGCTCATCTGGCCCGAGAACAAAATCCAGCAGCAGGACATCGGCCGGGGCTGTCGCCAGGCCGCTCATCAAGTCACGGCTGCGGGCGTAAACGCCGACCACTTCAAACTCCGACTCCTGCACCAAGCGATTGACCAATCCATGCCGCACAATTGCATGATCATCCAGCAAAGCAACTTTTAAGCGTTTCATAGATTACAGGACACTCTGTATAACGAGCAAAATACATCCAGGTATTACTGCAAATCGCCTGCAACTATCAGCATTAGTGCAAATAGGGCATCAGCGCGATTGTCATGTAATTTAGAGAAGTACCGTCCTGCTGAGTATCGGAAAACTCCTAAAAGTTAATGCCGGTATACACCTGATAGATTTCAGGCGCGAGCAAACAACGCAACTATGCGTTCAAATTAGTTAAGCGTAGTTAGTACTGCTGGCGACCCTCCTGTTCGATCATGAATGCCATAAAATCGTCAAACTCCATGGGCCGGGCCAAGGCATAGCCCTGCCCTATCCGACAACCCAGGCGGTGCAACAAGGGGATGGTGTGTTCATCTTCGATACCCTCGGCGACCATGTTCAGATTGAGCAGCCCCGCCCAGTTGACGATGCCGGCAATGACCTTGCGTGATGAGGCGTGTTGTTCAACACCACGAACGAAAGCACCGTCGATTTTCATCTCGTCGAACGACTGGTTGGCCAACAGCTTCAAAGTCGCCGCGCCCGAACCGAAATCATCCAGTGACACCTGGAAACCCTTGGCGCGTATGGCCGTCAGTGAGGCCGAAAGCTGCAGTTCGTCCGGTTCGGGTACATCTTCGGTGAGCTCGATTTTCAGCAAGCGGTTCGGCAAGTCGGCCTGGTACATGCGCGCAGCCAGACGATCAGCGAAGTTCGCGGTGCAGATGGTCTTGGCCGATGCGTTGACCGCAATCGGGATGCGGATGTTCTCGCGCTTCAACGCCGACAACGCCTTGAGGGTCCACATTTCCACCAGACTGAACAACAACAAGTCCAGTTCAAGGCGGTTGACCAAGGGTATCAGCACCGAAGGCGGTATCTCGCCGAAGCGCGGGTGCCGCCAGCGCACCAATGCTTCAGCACCGACGACACGCCGGGTGAGCAATTCGAATTGCGGCTGGAATACAAAGCGCAGGCCAGCTCCGGTGGTCAGGGCATTGATCACTTCGTCCTCGGCCAGGCTATCGAAAATGACTGCAGCCACTGGCTGCTCACGTTTCGCACGCCTCAGCACCTGTGCGCGCAAAGCGTCGCCAAGATCCATCGCCCCGCCCTCACGCACGATCTCTACGGTAATGCCCGCCGCGCGCGCCAGCCGTGCATGCGACTCCAGCGCGCTGATCGCGACCCCGCCCAAGCGCTTGATCCAATGCGCACTGGTGACCTTCTCGCAGATCAGCGAGACATGATCGTCAATCACTTGCGGCGGCGGGTTGAGGGTGGTTTCTCCGGTCCAGAAGATGCTCGGGAACTGGCTCAAGGTGCCAGCCTCATGCAAGCTCCTGAGCAGGCTCGGCAACATCAGGCCGTCACCACATTCGGGGCGAATCTCACAGACGATGACGTCAACGCTGCTTTCGTGCAGCCAGGCCGCCACCGCACTCAAGGAGTCGACGCTGGTCACAGGCGTGATGCCCATGCCGCCCAGGGCTGAGGCGAGCCGCGCGGCTGACGCGGCGTCAGACGCCAGGGTGATCACACGCAACACGCTGAACTCGTTGGGCACAGCGGCATTCAAGGTCATGGCAAGAAGGTTCCAGGGTTTGTTCTGGAAAAAATCTTATCAGCCACACATTTGAAACAAATAGGAATGGGACTAAAAGTAACTGCAGGGCTATCCGAGGACACCAGACTGCGCCTGCACAACCTCGGAGCCATGCTGTGACAACCTGCCCCCCATACGAGTGTCCGCCATGAGCGAATTCATCTACTGCCATCCCAGCCACAACCGCGCAGCCGACTACCGCCACATTCGCGTCACGCCCAGCACCGGGGCCCTCGGCGCCGACGTCGAGGACCTCGACCTGAACCGCCTGGACGCCGCAGGCTTCGCCGAATTGCGCCAGGCGCTGCTTACGCACAAGGTGCTGTTTATCCGCGAGCAGAACCTCAGCATCGCGGACCTGGAGCGGGTCACCCTGCAGTTTGGCGAATTCGGCCGCGAGCCCTACGTGACCACCATGACAGACCATCCGCATGTGGTGCACGTGGTCAAGGAAGCCGACGAGAAGGCGCCCTTCGTGTTCGGCGGTGCCTGGCACAGCGACTGGACTTTCCAGGAACGCCCGCCGGCCTTTACCCTGCTCTACGGCCACGACATCCCGCCTTACGGTGGCGACACCTGCTACGCCAATCTGGCGCTGGCCTATGAATGGCTGTCGCTAGGCATGCAGACGCTGCTGGACAACCTCGATGCGCTGCACAGCCCTGAGCGGGCCTACGGGGTCGGCGCCAATCACAACGCTCTGCTGGAAAACATGGCAATCCACTATGGCTGCGACACCTCGCAGGACTTGCGCAGCCACCCGCTGGTTACTCGCCATCCGCAAACCGGCGAGAAGGTGCTGTTCATCAATCCCGCCTACACCACAGGTATCCAGGGCTTGCGCACGGAAGAAGCAAAGCCGCTGCTCGACTACCTGTTCAACCTGGCCACCGCACCCGCCTTCACCTGCCGCATGCGCTGGCGCCAGGGAACCTTGGCCATTTGGGACAACCGCAGCACCTGGCACCTGCCGATCTCCGACTACCACGGCATGCGCCGCGAGATGTTCCGTACCACGGTTGTCGGTGAGGTGCCCAGCCGGTGAAGGTGTAAACCTGTAGGAGCGGGCCTTGCCACGCGATCTGCCGCAAAGCGGCAGTAAACCCGAGCGACGCGGTGTATCAGAAGTATCGCGAACTCAGGATTAGCGGCCGCTACGCGCCCGATCGCGGGACAAGGCCCGCTCCCACCGGGTGGCGCTAGAGATTCTGCAATGCCTCCTCCAGCGCGCCGATGGCTGCTTCGACCTGGGCCACAGCGTGCTCGAGTTGCGCAAACGAAACCTGAGGGTCCAGGCACGCGGTCTCCAGTTGCCGACAGCGTTCAACCAGTTGCTCGCCCTTGACCACCCGCGCCGCGCCCTTGATTCGATGCGCCAGGTGGGTGAGCTTGTCGGTGTCCCCTGCTTGCAGCAACGCCTTCAACGCCTGGCAGTCCTTGCGATTGTTGTTGATCAGCTCGTTGAGGATCTGGTGAAACTTCACCGGCTCACTACTGATCAGCAACTCCAGCGGGCCCAGGTCGACCAGGCGCAATACTTCAGGGGCCGGTATCAACGGCTCTGACGGCAAATGGACAAGCTCGGGAGTGTCCGTCTCGTACCCCGGCTGCAGGGCCAGCAGACGGGCGTCCAGCTCATCCAGACCAATGGGTTTGATCAGACAATCGATCATCCCGGCCTGGATGCACAGCTCGATCTCTTTCGGTTGCGCGTCGGCGGTCAGGCCGATGATCACCGTCGCTTCCAGCCCCTGTTCCTGTTCGGTCTTACGGATCGCCCGGGTGAGGTCGACGCCATTCATCACCGGCATATGGCAGTCGGTAATAATGATATCGAAGGGTTGCTCGCTCCAGCGCTCGTACGCCACCTGGCCATTTTCCGCCTCACAGACTTCATGGCCAAGAAAGCTCAATTGCTCACGCAACACCTGACGATTGATCCGGTGATCATCCACCACCAGCACTTGCAATTGGTACCTCGGCTGGGCCTGGATCAACGCAGGCACCTGGCGCACGTCGATGTGTTCAAGCACTTGCAGGCGCATTTCAACATCAATCCGGGTACCACGCCCCAGAGTACTGGTCAGAGTCACCCTGCCGCCCATCATCTCGCACAGCGAGCGGCAGATCACCAGGCCGAGGCCGGTACCTTCAGTTTGCTGCACATTGCGCTGGGCCTGGACGAAAGGTCTGAACAAGCGTTGCTGGTCGCCAGAACTGATGCCAACGCCTGTGTCTTCGACGCTGAGATTGACATTGAGCAGGCTGTCGTTGACCAAAAGACCGGAAATGCTGATCTTGATCGAACCCTCTTCTGTGAACTTGATGGCATTGCTGACCAGATTGGAAAGGATCTGTTTGAAACGCAGAGCATCGATCAACACATCACAGTTAATGCTCGAGTCGATGTCGAGGATCAGGCTCAAACGTTTCTGTCGGGCCAGTCCTTCGAACACCCTGGCCACCGATTCGACCAACTCGCGCAGGTTGGCACGCTTGGGCGACAGGCTCAGGCGTCCGGACTCGATGCGCGCGATATCGAGGATGTCGCCGATCAACTCCAGCAGGCTTTTTGCCGAGGTATGGGCAATTTCGATGCTGGCCCGATCAATGGGTTTGCTGTCGGCGCGCTTGAGCGCAAGCTCCAGGATGCCGATAACGGCATTCATGGGCGTGCGAATTTCATGACTCATGGTCGCCAGGAAACTGGATTTCGCGCGGCTGGCGTCGTCGGCCAGGTTCTTCGCTTCTTGTAGCTGTTCAATCAATTGGCGGTGTTCGGTGATATCCAGCCAACCGCAGATGACGCCTTTGGTGACGCCTTGCGAATCCTGGAACGGCTGTACCCAGTGGTTGATCCATACTTCCCGGCCTTGTAGCTGGATGGCGTGCACCGACTCGATGGTCTGGCCGTCGCGCATGGCCTGCAGGTAGTTGCGATGAAAGTCCGGCAGGCTCTCGAAGTTTTCCTTGGGTAACTGGCGCACCGTTTTGTTCATCACTTGCTCGGCGCTCAGCCCCACGCTTTTCAGGTAGCTGCGGTTGCACGACAGCATGCGTCCCTTGAGATCACGCACATACAGCGGCGGCGGCATGCAGTCGGTGAGTGTTTCGACAAACTGCAGTTGATCGTTGAGCATGCGTTCGGCCTTGAGCCGCGCCTTGATCTGCCGACGCAGGTAGACCACCCAGACCAACGACAGCAACAACAACAACGCGGCACCGGCGACAACTTCAACGATCACCCGCTGATAATTTATCCAGGTCTGGCCGCTCATTCCCGGAGGTGAGCGCCAGCGGTTGGAGATCGCATTGAGCTCATCCGGGGCAATGCTTTGCATGACCTTGTCAATGATCGATTGCAGTTCAACATCGCTGCGACGCATCGCAAAGTTCGTCGTGGACGGCCCGACATCAAGCACCCGGTTGATCACCAATTGGTCGCGAAACAAGCGTTCAATGTAATAACGCGCTGCCGGCAACGCCACCATGGCGGCATCGGCGTTGCCCTTGTAGAGCATGTTCATCGTATCCAGCGTGGTGCCGGCTTCGATCACCGTTGCTTCGGGGTAGCGCTTGCGTAGCTGTTGTATTGCTACATGTCCGGACGGAATCGCCACCCGCTTGTCGATCAGACTCTCCAGCTTGCCTTGCTGCTCCCCGCTGCTGAGCAACACAAAGGGGCTATCGATCACTGGCCTGGAAAAACGCAGGTACGCTTCGCGCTCGGGGCTGGCGGTCATCAAGGCCAGATCAGCCTCATTTTTATGTAGCGTTTCGATCATCTGCGGGAAACCGCCGCTGCGCAAAATTATCTCGAAATGCAGGCCGGTACTGAGGGTTATCACTTCGAGCAGGTCAGCGAACCCGCCGGAAAAAACACCGTTGGAGTCGAAGTAGGCACCCGGTGCCATGTCGTCATTGATCACCAGGCGCGCTACCGGGTTGCGCTGGATCCAGCGCAACTGCTCTACGGTGAGGTCTAGGGGTTGTTCACTGGGAATGAAGCTGTTGCCGACCCAGCGCTTGGCCAGGTTACGCAACTGATCATCGCCGATTGCCTCGATGGCGACATTGATGAGGCGCTGCAGGCGTGTGTTGTCCGTGCGCAACGCATAACTGTAGCCGCCTACCGAGAGGTCACTGAAACGCTCAAAGCGCAAGTAGCCATAGTACGCACGATTGATGCGGTAGTAGGCGCTGTAGAGATCGTCCAGATAAACGTCGGCTTGACCGAAGGCGGCTGCGGCAATCGCCTTGTCATGGTCGGCATACACCCGTAGGTCGGCCCTGGGATAGCGTTGTTTCAACTCGGCACTGTGTTCATTGGTGATCGCTACCCGCAAACCGGTAAGGTTCACGGATGAATGCCGTGGTTCGGCGCTGCGCTTGAACAGGGCCAGGCGGTCCCTTGCGTAGGGCTTGCTGAGCAGCAGATCCTCGCGCGGCGCGAGGCTACCGTGGCGGCTGATGACGTCGACGCGTCCGTCTTGCAAGGCCCTCTCGGCATCGTCTTCGTTGACAAAAGAAACGATTTTTACTTTCAAGCCCAGTAACTGCGCGACCAGGGCGGTTGCATCGGCGCTGATACCCTCGTACTGGTGGTCTTCGGCATTGACCGAATACGGCGCTGACTCGCTGGACGACACTCCCACCCTGAGCTCGGCCTTGTGCCGCAGCCAATGCCAGTCTTCGGTGGAAATTTCAATATCGTGGCGATCGATACGCAGCTGGCTGGACAGCACCTGCGGGGCCAGGGGCAACGATACAGCCACAGCCGCAGCGCTATTGAAAAGCACGCAGATGAACAGGCAGAAAGAACGTAAATACATGCGAGATCAGAGACCGTAAGAGCCGCGGGAGTACGGGAGCCAGTGGGTTGAAGACAGTTCATCCAGAAACACGGCGAGATGCTGGATAGCCGTCATGGCTGGTGCAATGATAAATCAAAGCCGTTGCCGTCGTTCACTCATCAGTGCCTGCCCCTCCCGTGGCTTGCGCCTGCGCCATGCAAAAGTCGATAAAGTGACTTTCCGGCATGGGTCGGGCAAACAGAAAGCCCTGGGCAAGGGTGCCACCCAGTTCAATCAGGCGTGCTTGCTGCTCGACCGTCTCTACGCCTTCAAGGACCAGCGTTATATCCAGCGCCCGCGCCAACGCCACTGAACAGCTGATGATCGCGGCGCTTCGGGGTTGGCTTTGCATTTTGTGCACGAACGTGCGGTCGAGCTTGATCTGGTTGAACGGCAGCTCACTGAGTCGATCCAGAGAAGAGTAACCGGCACCGAAATCGTCCATGGCCAGGCCGCAGCCGAGCATACGCAGGCGTACCAGGTTCTCCAGGCTACTGGCAGGCGCACTGATCAGACCGGATTCGGTAATCTCGAACATAACCCTGCTCGGCGGCACTTTTGCGCGCTTGAGCAAGAGCGGAATGCGCTCGGTCAGTGCATTGCAGGCCAATTGTCCAGGATGCAGGTTGAACGCCAGGTTGACCACGCGCCCTTGTGCCGTCAGGCACTGGTGCAGCTCCAGCCCCTGTTCGAACAGATGCCAGAACAGCCTGTCGAGCAGATTGTGCTGTTCCATCAGCGATAAAAAATGCGCAGGCGACAGCACGCCCCACTGCGGATGATTCCAGCGCGCCAGCACTTCTGCCCCGACCAGTAGCTGCCCCTCAAGGGTGACTTTGGGTTGGTAGTACGCCTCGAATTCACCGTTATCCAAGCCCCGCTCTACGTCACTCAGGCATGGCAGTTCTGCAGGGCACAGCAACCTTGGTGCGGCTTTGCAGTGTTCGTGGTAACGCTTGACCAGCGGGCGGAATCCCTCGAGGTTGAACGGCTTGCCCAGATCACCGAGATAGGTCAGCCCAAGGCAGTGGATCATCGCGACAGTAGCCTGGCGCAAGATCGGGTCCAGCTCACTGCACAGCACCACCGCACCGACTTTGCCACTGCTGCTGGCATGACGCAGGAAGGCCAGGCCATCCATGCCCGCCATATTCAGGTCACACAGGACAATATCCACAAAGCTGCAGGCGGCCAGGATAGCCACAGCGTCATCACCGTCTGCCGCTTGCAAGACAGGACTCGATAGTTGTTTTTCCAGGGCGGTCACGGTCACGAGGCGCTGGAAGGGTTCATCTTCCAGGACCAGAACAGTCAAGTCTTGCATTGCAGGTCTACACGCAAAAAAGGGAGAGGCATTGTGCGAGGCACGCTTCCTACACCTCCATGGGAGATTTCCCATGCTCCCTAGGAATTTTCCTAAGGTAAACTACAAGAACGCACAGCCCTGTCCTGCTCGATTAATGGTGTTAATCTTTTACAGCCCAGGTTGTGCCGTTCCGTGACAAGCGTTTTCTCAAGGTAAAAATCACACTATGCATAGCGTTCTGATAGTTGACGATCATCCGGTCATTCGACTTGCCGTCAGGGTCCTACTGGAAAAGCACGGCATGCGTGTGGTCGGTGAAGCAGACAATGGCGTTGATGCGCTTCAGCTGGTACGCGATCTGACACCACAAGTGGTCATCCTCGATATCGGCATTCCCAAGCTGGACGGCTTTACCGTTATCTCCCGGATCAAAGCCCTTAATGTGCGCAGCGAGATACTCATCCTCACTTCACAACCGGCCGACTCGGTGTGCCGCCGCTGCATCCAGCTGGGCGCCCGCGGCTTCGTCAACAAGGAAGAAGACCTCGGCAGTCTTATCACCGCAATCAAGGCGGTGGACGCCGGCTATAGCTTCTTCCCTGCCCTGACATTCGACAGTGTCAATTCGTCGGAACAACTGACTGAGCGTGAACAGATTCAATCACTGACCGATCGGGAAGTGACCGTATTGCAGTATCTGGCCCAGGGTTACTCCAATAAGCAGATTGGTGAAAAGCTCTTTCTCAGCAATAAGACCGTCAGTACCTACAAAACCCGGCTATTGCAAAAACTGGGCGCTACTTCATTGGTTGATCTGGCCGAGTTCGCCAAACGCAATGCGTTGACGCCCTGAGCGGCACCCAATGACTCTGTAGGAAATTTCCTAGGCCTGCGTCGGCAACGTCCTACTCCCTTCTCCCCCCCTCGCTCCTAAACTTATCCCAGCTCAACGGTGCACAGATACCGCAGCTGAGAGAGTGTTCCATTGAGTCCCCTTCAAGGACATCAATTTATATCTAGGAGTGTGAAATGAAATTTAGTACGTTGGCCGGCGCAATCATGGCAGTTTCCCTGGCAGCTACTGCTGCTGTTAGTGTTGCTGCAGAAAAAGACCAGGGTCACGGGATTATTACCTTCAAGGGCTCGATTATCGATGCGCCTTGCTCTATCGCTCAATCTTCTGCTTATCAAGAAGTTGAAATGGCGCAGATTGCCAACGTCGCGCTGAAGAACGGCGGCAAGTCGCAGATGACCCCCTTTAAAATTGAACTGCTCGGCTGTGACCTGGATACCTTGAAGTCGGTGACTGCGAAGTTCACCGGTATGCCTGGGGGCACCGCCGATCTTCTCGCCATCAAAGGCACCACTGGCGCGAGCCTGGCTATTGCCGACCACAACGGTGACCTGATCAAGAACGGCAACGAGTCGTCTGCGCAGTTGCTGTCCAATGGTGATAACTATCTGATGTTCAACGCTTACCTGCAGGGTGACATGATCGCTTCAGGCGGCGGTGGCGAAGCAACACCTGCTGTTGTTACCCCGGGCAACTTCGAATCCCTCGCCAACTTCACCCTTAGCTATCAGTAACGCGCATCGTCACTGAGGTGTCCCGAAGTACGCACCCCGTGCGTGCTTCGGGGAGCTTGCGGAGGTTTAGATGACTCGCTCAACCGCAGCGCTGCTGATGCCGTTGGTCCTGTATGTCCTTGCCCAGCCCGCCTGTGCTGCTGAGCCGACGCTCAACTCCGCGCTCAAGGGGCGCGTGCAACTGATCGGCAGTATTGTCGATAGTGCCTGTAGTATTCACGTAGGCAACGACAGTCAGACGGTCGCTTTCAAACCCACTGCATTCAGTGGTTTGGCGCGCGGCGACAGCGCATCTCAACAATCGCTGAACATCTATGTCAGCGATTGCATCAGTCCCGGTTCGCGCAGCACTACCCGTCCTTCTCAGCGTTTCAAATTAACCTTCGAAGGCGAACAAGACGGCAAGTATTTCAGTGTCCAGGGTGCCGCCAAAGGTATCGCACTGCAAATAAAGGATGAACACGGAAAGTTGATCTCGCCCGGTATGTTGCTTGAGCACAGTTCATTGTCTGCCGACTTGCTGATGCTCAATTATTCACTGGCATTAGTGGGTAGCGGGCATGTACTCGAAGCGGGCGACTTTCACGCCACGATCAAGCTGAGTATTCAGCACTTCTGAACCGCAGACGCTCATTGCGCAGTGTCCCTCAAGGATTTTGTCACGTGGATCACCGAAAGGTACTGGCTACCACTGCATTGTGCTGTGTTGCAGCGTGGGCAAGTGCGGCCGAAGAGTTCCAATTCAACACCGATGTACTAGACCTCAAGGATCGCGAAAACCTTGATCTCGGGGTGTTTGCATCGGCGAACTTCATCATGCCCGGTCAATATACGTTGAAGGTACATGTGAACCGCGATTCATTGACGGAATTTACGGTTGTCTATTTACCTGCGCACGACAATCCGAAAAGCAGTGTTGCCTGTATTTCCCCAGAGCTGGTCAATGAACTGGGGTTGAAAGAACAGACGCTCAAGGGCCTGATCTGGTGGAACGCGGGTGCCTGCCTGGACCTCAGCAGTGTCCCCGGCATGCTGGCACGTGGCGACCTGAGCACTGCCGGGCTGTACCTGAGCATCCCGCAGGATCAGCTGGAATACACCGCAGCAAACTGGGACCCGCCCTCACGCTGGGATGAAGGTGTTTCCGGACTGCTGTTCGACTACAACTTCAACGCTCAAACCACCGAGCGCAAGGGCGGCAAAGGCCGTAGCGACAATCTCAGTGGCAATGGCGTCGCCGGCATCAACCTGGGCGCATGGCGCTTGCGCGGCGACTGGCAAACTCAAATGCAACGCAGTGAAGACCAGCCGTCACAACAGCAATTTGCCTGGAGCCGCTTTTATGCGCTGCGGGCCGTGCCGTCACTGCGCTCGAGCCTGATCCTTGGCGAAGACTACCTGGACTCCAACCTGTTCGGCAGTTTTCGCTACACCGGCGCCAACCTGAGCAGCAACGACAACATGCTACCGCCCAACCTCAGGGGTTATGCCCCTGAAGTCAGTGGTGTGGCGCGCACCAACGCGCGCGTGGTGATTCGCCAGCAAGGCCGGGTGCTCTACGACACCCAGGTACCGCCAGGCGCTTTTCGTATCCAGGACCTCAACGATGCGGTCTCTGGCCAACTTGATGTGCGCGTCGAAGAACAGGACGGCAGCGTCCAGGAATTCCAGATGGACACCGCCAGCATCCCCTACCTGACCCGTCCTGGCACGGTGCGCTACAAACTCGCCGCGGGCAAACCCTCCGACTGGGAGCATCAGCTGGAGGGGCCGGCCTTCGCCACCGGTGAGTTTTCCTGGGGTGTGGACAATGGCTGGTCGTTGTATGGCGGTGGCCTCGGCGCCAAGGACTACAGTTCCCTGGCCGTGGGCGTGGGCCGCGACCTGATGGCGTTCGGCGCCCTGTCGGTTGACGTCACCCAATCGCGGGCGACATTGCCGGACCAGGACACCCTGAGCGGCAAGTCCTACCGTGCCAGCTACTCCAAGCGTTTCGACGAGTACGACAGCCAGGTGACCTTCGCCGGCTACCGGTTCTCCGAAGAGAACTACCTGAGCATGAACGAGTTCATCGAAAACCGCCGTGGCGGCCAACCGCTGAACCAGAGCAAGGAGCTGTATACCGCAACCTTGAGCAAGCAGTTTCGCGATTCCGATCTCAGCGTGTTCTTCAACTACAACCACCAGACCTACTGGAACAGCCAGGCAAGCGATCGCTACAGCCTGTCGTTGTCACGCTATTTCAATGTGGGCGGTTTGAAAAACCTCAGCCTGTCGCTGACCGCGTACCAGAACAAATCCAATGGAACGTCCGATGACGGCGCTTACCTGTCGCTCAGCATCCCCTGGGGCAACAGTAGTTCGATCAGCTATAGCGCTTCGGCCAACCGTGGTGATAACACCCATAGCCTGAGTTATTACGACCGCATTGATGAACGCAACCACTACATGCTCAGCGCTGGCAAGTCTTCAAGCGGCGAAACCGCCAGTGGTTACCTCTCCCATGATGGTGATCAGGCCCAAGTAGTGGCCAGCGCCAGTTACCAGACCGGTGAATACACCTCGGTCGGCCTGTCCCTGCAAGGCGGCGCCACACTCACCGGCCAAGGTGCAGCACTGCACCGCAGCAGCGTCATGGGCGGTACACGACTGTTGGTCGATACCCAGGGCGTGGCGGGCGTCCCAGTCCGTGGTAACGGCGGGGTAACCCGTACCAACCGCTTCGGCAAAGCGGTGATTACCGACGTCAACAGCTACTACCGCAACCAGGCCAGTATCGAACTGGACAAGCTGGCCGACGATGTCGAGGCCACCCAGTCGACCACTCAGGCGACCTTGACCGAAGGTGCTATCGGCTTTCGCCGCTTCGATGTCATCGCTGGCCACAAAGCCATGGTCGTTATCCGCATGGCCAATCGCGGCGCCCCGCCTTTTGGCGCAAGCGCGCAGAACAGCCGAGGCCAGGAAACCGGCATCGTCGGCGAACAAGGATCGACTTATTTGAGCGGCATGAAGCCGGGCGAATCCATGTCGCTGCATTGGGGCGGCAGCGCGCGTTGCCGTTTCACCCTGCCCGACCAGGTGGTATCGCCTGAACGACAACTGGAGCTGGTGTGCCAGCCCGTCAGCGAGGCGGACAACGCCGCTGCTTAATCCTTTGTAACAGGTACCTACTTAATGATCAGTTTCAAACGTAACACCCTGCCCCTGCTCGCCTTGCTCGGCGCCTGCACGGCACAAACCAGCCTGGCAGCCGTGTCGCTGGACCGCACCCGAGTGATTTTTATCGGAAGCGAAAAATCGGTGAGCATCAGCATCAGCAACCAGAACGCGCAACTGCCCTACCTGGCCCAGGCCTGGATCGAGAACGAGCAAGCCGAAAAGATCACCAGCCCTTTGGTCGTGCTGCCGCCGATCCAGCGCCTGGAAGCCGGCGGTAACAGTCAGTTGAAAATCCAGGGCCTGCCGGAACTTGGCCAACTGCCTCAGGACCGCGAATCGCTGTTCTATTTCAACCTGCGCGAAATTCCGCCCCGTAGCGATAAACCGAACAGCTTGCAGATTGCCCTGCAAACGCGGGTGAAGCTGTTCTACCGGCCCGCGGCAATCGCCGCAAAGGCCGGTGTGAATGAAACCCCCTGGCAGGAAAAACTGACCCTGACGCGCCAGGCTGATCGCTATGTGGTGAATAACCCGACGCCTTACTTCATCACCGTGATCGATGCCACGCGAGACCTCAAGGCCGCCAGCGCGACCGACTTCAAACCCTTGATGATCGCCCCGAAGTCGCAGCTCGACCTGGGTTTGACCAGCAAGACGCTGGGCGACAAGCCGGTGCTGACCTACGTCAATGACTTCGGCGGCCGTCCGCAGCTGCAGTTCAGTTGTGTGGCGAACACCTGCACCGCCAGCGCCGTCGCCAGTAAACGCTGACACCTGAGCCATGACCTCTTCAAGTGAGTGGAAACGATGATGCCTGGATTCCGTCGCTGCCTGGCAGCCCTGCTCTGCAGTACCGCTGTTGCATCCCTGGCGCATGCCGCTGACAACCTGGCGCAGAGCGCCGAGTTTCAGGTAACCGGGACCTTGCTTGAAAGCGCCTGTTATCTGGACCCCAGCTCCGCCTATCAGACCCTGTATCTGGGCGACCTGAACACCGCCCGGCTGTTGCGCGTTGGTGATCAGGGCACACCCGTGGCCCTGCACCTCAAGCTGCAAGGCTGTGTGCGAAGTGACGGTGGCCGACGCGACAGTCAGCATGGAACTCTGATCTGGAGCGCAATTGAGCCAGTGGTGGCGTTGACCTTCAAGGCGGTTGCCGATGCCGACACCCCCGAACTGATCAAGGTGGCTGGCGCCGAAGGTTTCGGCCTGCGCCTGCTCGATGTCCAGGGCCAGGACGTACGTCTGGGCCGCACTGCTCCGGTCTGGTTCGTGTCGCCGGGAAAAAGCCAGCTGACCTATTACATCCGTCCCGAGCGCACCGCCGCGCCTTTGCGCCCGGGGCCCTTCCGCGCCAGCCTGAATGTGAACCTGGCCTATGACTGAGGGCTTGAGCATGACTGCCGCACGTACTGCATTTGTGCTTCTGCTGCTTGGCTGCGCATCGCCGACGCATAGCGCTGAACAGCAGACAGTGACGATCAAAGGCACTGTCTTTGCCGCGATTCCCTGTGTGATCAACAACAACAAACCCATTGCCGCACCCTTTGGCGATGTGCAGACCGCTGGCATTGATGGTCACTACAAGACCATCACCTTGGACTACTCACTGGATTGCAGTCGCTCGGCAAGCAATGAACTACGGATGCAGGTACGCGGTGACGTCGCGGGATTCAACACCGCGTTGCTAGGGGTTCCGGGGCATGAAAACCTCGGCGTCGCCCTGAAAAAAGACGGTAACCCGCTGGCGATCAATACCTGGGACGACTTCGACACCAACAAACGGCCAGTGCTGCAAGCGGTTCTGGTCAAACGCGAGAACAGCGAACTCAAGGCCGGTGCGTTCAGCACCAGCGCAACTCTGGTGGTGGACTATCGATGAATACCCTGCTCCGCGTTTTGCTGATGCTGTCGGCCGCTGCCTTGCCTTTGCCTTGTCTGGGCGAGGCCAACATGCAGTTCAGCGGCCAGCTGTTTGCCCCGCCTGGCTGCACTGTCAGCGACAAGGGCGGGCGTATGGAGGTGCGCTTTGAAGGCAACATCGCGATCAACCGGATCGATGGCAAGGACTACCGCCGCCAGACGATTCCCTACCAGATCGAATGCCCGGGCGCCGCTGACGCCGGCATTACCTGGCACATGCGCCTGACCCTCATAGGGGCTGATGCATATTTCGACCCTAGCGCACTGAAAACGTCGGAAACCGACCTGGGCATCCGGGTGCTGCTAGGCGGTACCGCACTGATTCCCAATCAACCCCGAGAGATCGATCTCAACACAACAAACCTGCCGGTGCTCGAAGCCGTACCGGTCAAGTCGATCGGCGCCGAGTTGCCCAGCACCAACTTCACAGCCTCTGCGCTGTTGATCGCCGAACTCTACTAGGAGCACCTATGGGCAAGTGGGCCATGAACCTCAGCGCCTGGATCGTCGCCGGCCTCTGGTTGCCTGCCGCACAGGCAATAGAAGACAACCTGTACTTCTCCGGCACCCTGGTGAATGAACCTTGTGTGCTCGCCGAAGAAGATCAGCTGCAAAGTCCGGATTTCTTCCAAGGCGTGATCGACAAGGACCTTTATCTTCACGGCAGAACCCGTGGTCACCCGATCAAGTTGCGTCTGCAAAATTGCGACCTCGACGTCGGCAAGCGCATGGTCAGCATCACCTTCAGTGGCAGCGAAAGCACCGCACCGCCGGGCCTGCTGGTACTCCAGAGCGCTACCGTCCAAGGCCTGTACATCGGCCTGGAGACCACCGGCGGTACAGCCATGCCATTGAACAAGACCCACCGCATGGGGGAACTGGCCAGTGGCGACAACCTGCTCAGTTTTAATGCTTACCTGCAAGGCGACCCTGAGGTGCTGGCCAGGCGCGCCCTTGGGCTGGGCGAATTTGGGGCATCCCTTACCTTTGCATTGAGTTACGAGTAATCATCATGAAAAAGCCCTCCGCATCTGCATTAGGCAGCGCCGTGGCATCCGTGCTGTTATCCGCTGCTGCGGTGCAAGCACACGCCATCATCATCACTACAACGGAGAGTCGCTACGAGCCGGGTGGCACACGTCATTACTTCACAGTGAACGACTGGATGTCGGGCGAGGCAGGACGGCCTAACCCGTGCCAATCGGACGATCCGCGACAAACCATCTGTAGAGTTGGGCTTGTCGCGAACAAACGTCCCGGGAACTACAGCGGAGTTGGGTATTACGCCGAATGGGAGGTGCCGGTTCGCCGTGGCAGCTCGTCTATGAACGACCTGCAATGGGATCTGTATTACAAAGGTCTTCGAATACCGCTGAGTGCATCCATTCTGGTCCCTGCTAAATACACCAGCGATGAAGTCTGCATAACGTTCAGTTACTCGAGAATCGGGCCCGACCTTGGCGGCGGCATCGGCCTTTTCGGCCCATGTACCCGTGTTGCAACGCCGGTGCTGCAATGCGAAATCACGGGCGATACCACCATCGACCATAAAAGCCTGCCCGACAATGCGCTGGACGGGGCGAAGGCCTCGACCCAGCTCAGTCTGCAATGCCGGGGCCCGGCCAGCGTGACCGTCTCGGCCTCCAGAACAAATGCTTATGGCGTACGACTCAGGGACGACGGCAGCCTGTACTCGAAGATCACTGTAAACGGCAAGAACGCCACAACGGGCATCAATGTGGCGGTTGCAGATGGCCTGAACACCCCGCTGGATATCACCTCGACCTTGAGTACCCGCGGAACAGTGACCCCGGGGCCGTTTTCCGGCTCCACGGTGATCACTGTTTCTCCGCCTTGAGCTGTGGTGTGTGTCTATGGAAGGTGTGTTAACGCATAGCCAACTGCATCGACATCTGCCGGCGGCGATACGCCGAATCCCGGCTGGCCAGCCAGTAATACAGCGGCGACGTCACCAGCAGGCCAACCAGCCACGACAGGTCGGCACCATCGATATACGCCGAGACCGAACCGACATACAACGGTGTGTTCATGAACGGAATCTGCACCACGATACCGATGGCATAAGCCAGCAATGCCTGCGGGTTGTAGCGGCCATAGATACCGCCATCGACACGGAAGATTGAATCGATGTCGTACTTGCCCTTGTGAATCGCATAGAAGTCGATCAGGTTGATCGCCGTCCACGGCACCAGCACCACCAACAGGGCCAGGACCATATCGACAAAGTGCCCGATAAAGTCCGCCGAGGCGCCAATCGCCGCGACACAGCAACCGCTGAGCACCACCAGCGACAGCACTGCCCGGCTTTTGGCGGTAGGGATCCAGCGGTGGGCGAAGGTCTGCACCAGGGTGATCAGTGACAGCACCGCGCCATACAGGTTGAGGGCGTTATGGCTGATCACGCTGAGCAGGAACAGCACCAACATCAACGGGCCGATGCTGCCGGTGGCCAGTTTCACTGCATCCATGGTGTCCATGCCCGCCGGAGTGGCCAGCACCGCCACCGCACCGAACACGAACGACAGGCTCGAACCCAACGCCGAACCCAGGTAGGTAGCCCAAAAGGTCGACGCCACACCAACGTCCTGCGGTAGGTAGCGCGAGTAGTCCGAGACATACGGGGCAAAGGCGATCTGCCAGAGCGCCGCCAGCGATACCGTCGCCAGCCAACCAGAGATGTTGAAGCTGCCACGGGTGAGGAAGTCAGCGGTCTGGATGTGGGTGAGGATGTAGCCGAAGCCGAGCACGATGCCCACGCCCAGCACCCAGGTGCCAATACGGTTGAGCACATGGATGAAGCGGTAGCCAATGATGCCGATGATCCCCGAGCCCAGGGCGCCGATGACGATACCCACCGGCACCGGCACGCTGTCGACCACGCCATGCAGCGACTTGCCGGCCAGGACGATGTTGGAAGCGAAGAAGCCGATGTACATCACCCCGGCAATCACCACCACCAGCAGTGCACCCAAGGAGCCGAATTGGGCCCGGCTCTGGATCATCTGCGGAATGCCCATCTGCGGACCTTGCGCCGAATGCAGCGCCATCAGCACGCCGCCGACCAGATGGCCAACGAGGATGGCGATGATGCCCCAGACCAGGTTCAGCCCGAACAGCTGCACGCCCAGGGCGCCGGTAACAATCGGCAGCGGCGCGATGTTGCCGCCGAACCAGAGGGTAAACAGGTCTCTCACCTTTCCATGGCGATCTTGTGGGGGCACGTATCCGATCGTGTGTTTTTCGATAAGCGGAGCGGATGTTGCGGTGGTCATGACGAACTCCAAGGCAAGGATGAGTACGTGGACGTACTTCGATCGCGCCGGCACGAAAGGCGCTTTCTTGTAGGAGTGATCATGAGCAATGCGCGAAGCCAGGAAAATTACTAAATATGTTCCTTCAGACCTTAAAAAATATTGCCGGGTGTTTTTTCGCCTGCAGAGCACGCGGCGGTGCGCCATAAGTGCGGCGGAACAATCGGCTGAAATGCGCTTGGTCGTAGAAGCCCAAGTCCAGGGCAATCGCGCTCAATGACTGGCCCGCCAATACCCGTGGCAAGGCCCGTTCCAGGCGTAGCTGGGTCAGCCATTGTTGGGGTGGCAGCCCGCAATGGTTGCGGAAGCGGCGCAGCAGCTGCCAGGGGCTCAATTCGACGAACGCGGCCATTTCTTCAAGAGCAGGCGGCTGATCCAGGCGTGATTCAAGCCAGTCGCGCAGCTGTTGCCAACGCTGCGGATCAAAGCCGTTGCCGGGCTCACTGACCTTGAGGGTCGAGCCCAGTCCGAGCAACAACGCCAGGGCTTCCCACAGTTGACTCTGAAATGCCAGCGAGTCCTGCTGCTGATGCAAACCATTGAGCAGCTGCTGCAGCTGCGGATGACGTAACTGCGCGGCGTTGAGGACCGGCAAGCCCTGACGGCCGTCGCTCAAGTCACGGCTGACCTCGGCTAGCCAAACCGGGTCGAGGGTCAGGATGCGAATGCCATAGCCCTGGTCGTTGGCACTGGCGCCGTCGTGAACGTGCTCCGGCGCCATCAGCAGGATGTCCCCTGCCCCGGCCAGCTGCTGCTCGCCGCCTGCGGCATAGCGCTGCTGGCCGGCGACGATCAGGCCGATGTGATATTCCAGATGAAAGTGCCGCGGAAAGGCAAATTGCTGGTAGCGCGCATCGATCAGGCGCACACCTGGATGCCCGGGGGCTTGATGGATGACGCTATCCAACTAGCAGGCCGCCCGCCACTGGCGGATCTGATCGATGCTCGCGGTGACGCCGCCACAGACGATCACCAGCACCTTCTGATACTGCTTGAGCGCTTCTGTTGGCGCATAAGCCAGGGCCAACGCCGCACCGCAGGCCGGCTCGACCAGAATGCGCTGGTCAGCGAGGAACCGCTCGCAAGCATCGAGTGCCTCGCGGTCGCTGATCACGTGGCTATGCACCGGACGTTCTTGCGTCCACTGGAATGCACGCTGACACACTTGCTTGGCCGCCAGGGACGTGGCCACGGTGTTGACGCTGTCCAGCGCGACCAGCTGCTTCTGGGCCATGGCGGCAGCCAGCGAGGCCGCACCTGCGGTTTCTACCGCAAACACCGGCACCTGCCCCCAACCGTTGCGGGCCAGGCCTTCGCAAACACCGGAGAACAACCCGCCCCCACCAACCGACAGCACCACGGCATCCGGCTTGAAGCCGCTGGCGGCGACTTCATCGATCATGCTGGCATGGCCCTGCCAGAGCAGCGGGTCATCGAAGGGATGGATGTAGGCATCGTCGTCACCCAGCAGCGACAGCGCCAGGGCGTTGGCCTCGTGCCAGGCCTTGCCGTGGACAATGACTTCGGCCTGTTCCTGGCGGATCAGCTGTTTGGCCCGTTCGGTGGTGGTTTCCGGCACCACCACCGTAACTGTCAGCCCCAGGCAACGGCCAGCGTAGGCGACGGCGATCCCGGCATTGCCGCCTGACGACGACACGAAACGGCGTTTTCCCTGTTTGGCATAAGCCTCACAGGCAGCGCCAATACCACGCAACTTGAACGAGCCCGAGGGCTGCAAAGCATCCAGTTTCAGCCAGACGTCCAGGCCACTGGCCAGGCTCAGCGGGCGGGATGCCAGCAGCGGGGTTTCGATATGCAGGCTCATGCGCTAACTCCAGTAGGGAACAACTCCAGCGTACGCTGATCACGCCGGGCGATCTTGTACAAAATTGCGCATTCCCCCGAACCTCAAGCTTTGATGGCCGGTGGGAGCGGGCTTGCCCCGCGATTGCGGTTTGTCAGTCACACTGCATCGCGGGGCAAGCCCGCTCCCACCGGAGGATGTACCAGATAGTTGTCAGCTTTGGCGGCGTCGTTCGCGCAACTGCCGCTTCAACCTGTGCATCGGCGGCGCATACAGAAAGCCGAACGACACACTGTTATCCCGCCCCTTCAACGCATGGTGCAGCAAGTGCGCCTTGTACAAACGCTTGAGGTATCGGTTACGCGGTCGCGGTTTGAACGGCCAGTGCCGGTGCACGATGCCGTCATGCACGATCACGTAGATCACCCCGAACGCCGCCACCCCTGCCCCGACCCACTGCAACGGCGCATGCCCGGCGCGGCCAATGGCCACCAGCGCGAAGGCAATCAGCGCCAGGGCCAGCAGGTAGACGTCGTTGGTTTCCAGCGCCCCCAGGTGCGGCTCATGGTGCGAGCGGTGCAGGAACCAGCCCCAACCATGCATGATGTAGCGATGCGCCAGGTAGCCGATGCCCTCCATGGCCGTCAGGGTGCAGAGAAAAACAGCGAGGTTGAGGATCATGGCGACATCTATCGGCTGGTGGGCACAAACGGCCAAGAGCCTACCATTTTGACCCGCCCGGCAGGAGGCATTTCGTCACGCTATTGGCGCACGGTCACCGTCGCTGTGGTTCCGGCGCGCAGGTTGTCCTTGCCGGCATACTCGGGATCAATCTCGATCCGTACCGGTATGCGCTGGGCCAGCTTGACCCAGGTGTAGCTGGGGTTGACGTTGGCCAGCAGGCGGCTGCCCGGAGCATTTTCGCGGTCGGTGATCGCGTAGGCGATGCTTTGCACCTTGCCTTCGAAGTGTTCACCGCTCATCAGTGCGATCTGCACCGAATTGCCTATCTGGATGCGCGGCAGCTTGGTTTCCTCGAAATAGCCACTGACATAGAACGAACTGCTGTCCACCAAGGCCAGCAACGGACCACCGGCGCTGGCGTAGTCACCCTGACGGGTCAACAGGTTGGTGACGTAGCCACTGACCGGCGCATAGATACGCGTGCGCTGCAGGTCGAGTTCCGCCTGGGTCAATGCTGCGGTCGCCAGCTGTACGTTGGCGCTGGCCAGGCTCAGGTTGGCTTGCCCGCGCATCAGCTCGGCCTGGGCAACGGCAACATCGGTGCTGGCCTTTTCCCACTCTTCGCCGGAGATCGCTGCGGTTTGCTTCAAGGTGCGCCGGCGCAGCTCTTCGCTCTGACGCTGCTTGAGCGAGGCCTGGCTGGCGATAATCGCCGCCTGGGCCAAACCTTCGCTGGCACGGGCGACTTCGATGGCGCGACGGGCATGTTCGACCGCCAGGGCATAACGGTCCGGGTCGATTTCCAGCAGCAGCTCGCCCTTGTCCACGTGCTGGTTGTCGGCGACCCGCAGGGCGACGATGCGCCCGGCGACATCGGCCGACAGTGTCACTACGTCCGCTCGTACCCGCGCATCGCGAGTCCAGGGCGCACGGGTGTAGTGCTCCCAGGCGAACCAGCCAAGGATCAGCGCCAGTGCCACGATTACCAGGGTCGACGCCTGGGCCACAAGCTTCTTCACCGTTTCAGCTCCCCATGAACAGGATGATCAAGGCACAAATACAGGTGTACAACGCGCCCTCGAACAAGGCCGGGTGCCACACCCGCTGCATCACGCCCAGGCGCTGCAACAACCACAACAGGGCAAACAACAGCGGCATGGCCAACAACAGCGCCTGGGCAATCGGCGGCAGGTAAACACCGCCGATTTCGAAATCAATGGGCAAGGGCTGGCTCTCCTTCGGCGGCGGGATCAAGGTAGCGGTTGTAGTGACGCAGGAAGCCGGCGATCACCAACAGCGCGACGCGAATGCGAAACAGCGAACGCAACTGCTCAGCCGCTGCCGTGAATTGCTCGCTGTGCAGGGCATCGAGCTCTTCGCCCAAGGTTTGCAGGGTGTCGAGCAGCACCGCCAGTTGCCCCCGGGTTCGCCCGGCCACATAGCGACCGGTGTCGCGCAGCACCTGTTCCAGCCGCGTACGGGTGCTGTCTGTAAGCAACAGGTTAGCCCGTCCCTGCTGCTGCAACTGGCGTAACGCCACGCCCAGGGCCATGCAGGCCAGATTGACTTCGAACAGCCCCTTTGAGCGGGCGTCCTGTGTGGCCGGCAACAGCCCGATGATCAGTGTCAGGCGGTCAACCATGCGGCTTTCGAAGGCAAACTGGCGCTCATCGGAGCTCGGCCCCTTGAGCAAGGCATACACCTGTTCACGGGTCTCGCGGAACAACCGCTCGATACGCAACTGCGGGTTGAACGGAAACAGCCAGGCATACACCAGCAACGACAGCACCCCGCCACATACATAGGCGCCGGCAAACTCGAACCACTGAATCGCCGTGTTCTGCCAGGCGCCGATGTTCTGCGGCCCGAACATCAGGAAACTGGACAATCCCAGGCCCATGCCGATCCCCGCAGTCATTGGCGTCGACAGTCCGACCGCAACCACATACAGCAACGGCAATAACAACAGCGCGAGCATCTCGAAATCGACCACCTGGGGGATCAGCCAGAACTGGTACAGCGCCGAGACCAGCAAGGCCATGCCCAAGCCGCGCACGTAGTTCTGTGCCGCCATCAACGGACGCGGAAAGGTCGCCATCAGCGAACAGAGAATGCCTACCAGAATGACCCCGGCGCGGGCTCCGTCCCACGCCGTCTCGATCCAGATCAGCCCGGCGACCAGCAAGGCAACAAAAGCACGACTGGCGTTCATCGCCGCCAGGCGAAAGTCCAGATGCAACGGGTTGGTACGCGCCTGGCGGTACAGACAGTCCCCTGCGCGACCGTCCTGAATGGCGTCGCTGAGTTCGAGCATTTCACTCAATTGCTCAAGCAATCGCGCCTGCTCCCAACGCAACGCCCACGCCAGGGAGCGCAAGGTCGGCGGCAAATCGGGCGCCAGTTGCTCAGCTTGCAGGGCGGCTTGATCAAAGCGCCGTTGCAGGGCGCTGAAGTGTTCCCGTGCACTGGCGGGCATGGCCCTGCCCTGTTGCGCCACTTGATCGAGAAACGCCAGTTCGTCGCTGAGCAACTGGTTGATGAAGTCTGGATACGCGCCTTGCCAACGTTCAGCGATCATCAGCTTCTGATTACGCAGCACGGTCAGCCGCGAGCTGAGCAGCACCAGCTGGTTGCCCAGCAATTGCACCAGGTCGTTGGCGCTGCGCAGGTGGGGGGCATCGAAATACAAATGACGGCGCAGCCCTTCCAGCGCGCTGATCTCACCGAGAATCTGCATCTGTCGCTGGCTGAAGGCTGCGGCGCTTTCTTCGCCGCGAATGGCTGCAGCAGCATGCGCGGCCATCAGCTTGATCAGGTTGTCGACTTTACCGAAGTAGCCCGTGGCCACCGCCTGCGGCCGGGCACTGAGCAGGCTGACCGCGCAAACGCAGGCCACCGCCAGCAGGGTTTCGGTGACCCGGGTAATGGCCAGCATCAGGGTATTGTCCTGCTCGGGGATTGCCAGCATGGCCACCACTACGGCGGTAAAGCCGCTGAGCACGAAGGCATGCGAACTGGTATAGCGCAGCAAGGTGCCGCCCGCGGTGCACAAGGCCAGCCACAGCGCCAGGGTGACAATGAACGGCAACGGCGCCTGGGGAAACAGCGCCATGATCAGCACCGCCACCGCGGCCCCGACGGCGGTACCCACCACCTGGGCGAAGCTGCGCTGCAAGGTCATGCCGCCCAGCGGCTGACTGACGATAAACACCGCCATGATCGACCATTTCGGTTGGTCGAGGTCGAAGATAAAGGCCAGGTACAGGGTCAGCAGACAGGCAACGATGGTCCGCAGGGCAAAACGAAAGGTGTCCGGCCCCGGATGCATAACCATCTTGAAATAATTGATCAGTGGCTGCATACCGCTCCCTCACCGCGCCGTGATGCTTACCTTAGCCACAGCGGCGGGCCGGCGGAAGCGGCGTTCACACACTACAGCGTTGCAAATCCGGAACAGTGGCGTTCCAGTGGGTTGGGGAAGCAATTGTCATGAAAACAACCTTGACCCTGCTGCTTTTGAACGTTAGTTTCTCGCCCGCATTTTTGCATGCCTATACAGGAGTCCTGCATTGGACAGTAGCTCTAGTCGATTGCGACAGGTTCATACGGCGCGCTAGTTCAGCAGACTCTTTCTGCCACTGCCCCGCCGTACATGGTGGTCAGTGGTGCCTCACATCCCCAGCGGATACGACGCTTCATTCTCCCTTCCTGCAAGCCCGACACGATTGTTCGTGGCCCTGGCCTGTGACCCTGCGCAATCCATTTATTCATACCGGCATCGACCGTATTCGATGCGTTGCGGCCCTGCGCCGTGGATTCGAGGTTTGTCATGGATTGGAAAGTATTTCTCCTGCGCGTCACCGTCGCGCTCGTACTCGGTGCCCTGATCGGCGCTGAACGTCAACTGCGCCAGCGCCTGACCGGCCTGCGCACCAATGCCCTGGTCAGCACCGGCGCCTGCCTGTTCGTGCTGATGACCCAGGCCGTGCCGGGCATGGCTGCCACCGATGCTTCGCGTATTGCCGCCTATGTGGTGTCGGGCATCGGTTTTCTCGGCGGTGGCGTGATCATGCGCGATGGCCTGAACGTGCGCGGTCTGAACACGGCCGCGACGCTATGGTGCACCGCTGCGGTCGGGGTGCTGTGCAGCATGGGGCTGCTGCTGGAGGCGGCAGTCGGCAGCTGTGTGGTGCTCTGTGCCAACATCCTGTTGCGCGACATTGCCCAGCGTCTGAACCATCAAGAGGTGCTGCCGGCCAATGAAGCCGAGCAGCGTTTTGAGGTGCGCATCACCTGCCGCGCCGAAGACGAAATCCAGGTGCGCAGCCTGATGCTGCACAGCTTCGGCAGTGGCGGTCTGCGCCTGCAGTCACTGCACAGCGAAGACCTGGCCAACCCGGCGAAACTGGAAGTGCGCGCCGAGCTGCTCGGCAGCCCCGACGCGCCGACCCAGCTGGAACGTCTGGTCAGCCGGGTGAGCCTGGAAAAAGGTGTCAGCTCCGTGCGCTGGCAGGTACACGAACTTACTGCCGATTAACCGCAAGCACGCAGCGGCTGCACAGCGAAAATATGCTCAATGGCGAGCAAAATCCGCTGCAGCCGCCAGGCGTCAAAGGGGTAACCTGTAGCAAAATAATCAGCCAGAGGTGCACTGTGGCGTCCTATACCTTGCGTCAGTTGAAGTATTTCGTCACCACCGTGGAGTGCGGCAGCGTCGCCGAGGCGTCGCGCAAGCTGTACATCGCGCAACCGTCGATTTCAACTGCAATCAAAGGCCTGGAAGACAGCTTCGGCGTGCAGCTGTTTATCCGCCATCACGCTCAGGGCGTATCGCTTACGCCCGGAGGCGCACGCTTCTATCGCAAAGCCCTGGAACTGCTGCGCATGGCCCGCGAGTTCGAACAGAACGCCCTGGCCGATAACGACGTGGTTTGCGGACAGATCGATATCGGCTGTTTCGAGACCGTCGCCCCGCTCTACCTGCCACGCCTGATCAAGGGCTTTCGCGAGCGCTTTCCGGGGGTCGAGATCCGCCTACAGGACGGCGAGCAGCAGGAGCTGGTGCAAGGCCTGACGGGCGGGCGTTACGACCTGGCGATCTTCTACGATCACGACCTGGACAGCACCATCGAGACCGAAGCATTGATGGCGCCACAACGGCCCTACGCCTTGCTGCCGGCCGGGCATCGCTTTGCCGAGCAGGCGCAGGTATCGCTGCGTGATCTGGCGCTGGAGCCGATGATCCTGCTGGATGTGCAGCCCAGCCGTACCTATTTCGTGAGCATTTTCGAAGAGCTGGGGTTGAGCCCGAACATTATCTTCAGCTCGCCTTCGATCGAAATGGTGCGCGGCATGGTCGGCCAGGGTTTTGGTTTTGCGCTGCTGGTTACCCGGCCACACACCACCAGCACCTATGATGGGCAAGAGCTGGTCTGTGTGGAACTGGCTGAAGACGTTACCGGCTCCGGTCTGGTGGCCGGCTGGTTGAAACGTGCGCAGCTGACCAAGCCTGCGCAGTTGTTTGTCGATTACTGCAAGGAGCAGTTTGCGGCCTGGCTGGTATAAACATCAACAACATCGCGGGGCAGGCCCGCATAGGATTGTAGGAGCGGATTTATCCGCGATGGGGCGCGAAGCGGCCCCAAAAGATGGGCCTGCTACGCAGTCCATCGCGGCGGTCCGGCGTCCCGGTAAATCCGCTCCTACAGGAACCAGCTGACAGACAGTTGCTCCCACTGAAGCTCACAGCGGGCTTGTCCCGCGATAATTTGTTATCAATTGCTGCAGAGGTACTCGGCCAGGCGATCCATCAGGCGGTCGCAGGCGGCCATTTGCGCGACACTGACGAACTCGTCGGGTTTGTGGCCCTGGTCCATACTGCCGGGACCACAGACCACCGCCGGAATCCCGGCCTGGTCGAACAAACCACCTTCGGTGCCAAAGGCCACAGTGCTGAAATCATCGCTGCCACACAGTTGCGCCACCAGTTGCGCGGCGGCGCTTTCAGGTGCGGTGGCCAGGCCCGGATAGGCCGAAATCGGCTCAAAGCGAATCGCCGTGTCAGCCTTGACCGCCTGCATGGCCGGCAACAGCGTCTGCTCGGCGTAGCTTTGCAGTTCATCGACAACCGCTTGCGGCTCGAACGCTGGCAAGGCACGCACCTCAAAATCGAAGCGACAATCCGCCGGCACGATGTTCAGCGCCGTACCGCCCTGAATCACCCCGACCTGCACCGTGGAGAACGCCGGATCAAAACGTTCATCGTGGTGTTCCGGTGCGGCCAGGCGCTGGCCGATCTCACCGAGGCGACCGATCAGGCGCGCCGCCTGTTCGATGGCGTTCACGCCATACGGCGCATAGGCCGAATGGCACGGTGCGCCATGAACATGGCAACGCATCGCCAGCTTACCTTTGTGACCCAGCACCGGCTTGAGTTCTGTCGGCTCGCCGATCAGACACAGGGCCGGCTGTGGAATACGTTGCGGCAGTACTTCCAGCAGACTGCGCACCCCCAGACAACCCACCTCTTCATCATACGAAAACGCCAGGTGCACGGGGCGGCGTAGCGGGCTGGCAAGAAACACCGGCACCGCGGCCAGTACCGAAGCCAGATAGCCTTTCATGTCCGCCGCGCCACGGCCATAGAGCTTGCCATCGCGCTCGCTGAGGGCGAACGGCTCAACCGTCCAGGGCTGGCCGTCCACCGGCACCACATCGGTATGCCCCGACAGCACCACGCCGCCCGCCACTGCCGGCCCGATACTGGCCAGCAGGTTGGCTTTGCTGCGCTCGGCGTTGTAGATCAGCTCGCAACTCACCCCCAGGCCTTGCAGGTAGTCACGCACGAACTCGATCAATTGCAGGTTCGAGTCGCGGCTGACCGTGGCAAAACCGATCAGCCTGGCCAGCAAGACACGGCTGCGCAGCTCACTCATCGCCCGGCACTCCATAGCTCGGGGCCAGGGTCGGGTTCAGGGCGCGGGTCAGGTAGTCCTGCAGTTGCGGTTCATAGGCACTCCAGAGCTTCTGCAGTTCGCCGATAGGGTTCTCGTCGGCCCAGTCCACGCGCAGATCGACGATCGGCCAGACCAGCTCGCCAACCACCGACAGCGCCGCCGAATGCACCGCCCCCGCCTCCCCGCCGGCGTCCTGCCCGGCTTGCAGTGCGCTCAGCAAGCGCGCCGCCAGGCAGCCTTCGCTGTTCTCGAAGGCTTCGACCATGCGCTCGATCACCGCGCTGTTGGCCAGCAGGTTGCCAGCGGCCACACATTGCTCGCCGGCCAGTGCGTTGTGCGTGCCCAAGGCATGATTGCCACTGAACACCGCTGTACGCCCTTGCGCATCGACTACCGCAACCTGACGGTATTGGCTGTAGCCGTTGCGGGTCAGTGCATGGTCCAGCGCCTGATGCGGCGCCAGCCCTTCACCCAGGGCATCGAGCACTTGCGGCCCGAGGGCCGGCAAGGTGATGTTCTGGCTCGAAACCGCACCGACACCGGAGCGCAGCCAGGGGCAACGGGCACCGACGGCAATGCTCGACGAACTGATGGCAATCCCTAACTGGCCGGTTTCGGCGCAGCGACCGACGATGGAAAAGGTCATGGCACGCTCCTTATTCGGGGATGACTGCGATCACGTCGATTTCCATCAGCCACTGCGGCTGGCCCAGGGCGCTGACGACCAGACCGGTAGAGATCGGGAACACGCCCTTGAGCCATTTGCCGACTTCCTGGTACACCGGCTCGCGGTAGCGCGGGTCGATCAGGTAGGTGGTGGTCTTGACGATATGGCTCAGGTCGCTGCCCGCCTCTTCGAGCAGTTGCTTGACGTTGCGCATGGCCTGTTCGGCCTGGGCCCGTGGATCACCGAGACCCACCAGCTGGCCGTTGAAATCGGTACCGACCTGGCCACGCACATACACGGTGTTACCGGCGCGGACCGCTTGGCACAGGTCGTTGTCCAGGGTCTGGTTCGGGTAGGTGTCTTTGGTGTTGAACATGCGGATACGAGTATGAGTAGGCATCAACGGACTTCCATAAGGCTGGCGGATTGAATGTGAGTTACGGGGACTTCGGCCTGGCGTTGCGAGGCATCCCGGTAATCGAAATAGGCGCGTTGCTTGATGATGTGTTCAGCGATATGCCGGGCGTCGTGCCACACACCCCAGATAAAGGCCGAGCCACGACGTGCCAGCCATGGCAGGCCGACGAAGTAGATACCCGGTTCGCTGGAAACGCCGCGCTGGTGCTGCGGCTTGCCGTCGGCCTTGAAGGCGTCGACCTGCAGCCAGTTGTAATCGACCGAATAACCGGTGGCCCAGATGATCGTGGTGATGCCGGCCTTGGCCAGGTCCAGCTCCAGGATCGGGTTACTGATGCAGTCTGGGTCCGGCAGCATGATCCGTGCTTCCGGCTCTGGCGGAAGATCCAGGCCATTGGCGGCGATATAGGCGTCGGCGGCGTCTAGCAAGGCCAGGTAGTTTTCGTCGCCGCGGGCAATGTTTTCCGCCAGGTTCGATTCGAAACTCACCACACCGTTGTTGATCGTCTTGGTCAGGCCAACCAGGGTCATGCCCTGCTGGGCCAGGCGGCGGAAGTCCACGGTATGACCGCCACGCGCACCGCTGACGGCAATGGTCACGTGCTCTTTGCCGGGTTGTACGCCCTCGGCGTCCCACAGGCCGAGTACACCCAGCCACCAGCAGAAGTCGCGGTTGCGATAGGCGCGTGGTGGACGATCATGGGCGCCGACCGAGAGGTAGACCTGCTTGCCGGCACGCTGCAGCTCATCGGCAATCTGTACACCTGAAGAACCGGCGCCCACCACCAGCACAGCGCCTTCGGCCAGTTGCTGAGGGTTGCGGTATTCGGCGGAGTGCATCTGGTAAACCTTGCCGTCTGCAGGTGCGATCGCCGGAATCACCGGGCGCTGGAACGGGCCAGTGGCAACCACGACATTTTTGGCTTCGATCACTCCGTCGGAGGTTTCCACGGTGAAGCCAGGGCGACCGACATTGCGCTCTACCTTGGTCACCTCGACACCGGTACGTACCGGGGCGTTGAATTTTTTCGCGTAGGCTTCGAAGTAATCGGCCACCTGGTCTTTGCCAGCGAAGGCATCGGGATCGAGGCCGTCGAATTCCAGGCCCGGGAAGCGGTCGTGCCAGGCCGGGCCATTGGCAACCAGCGAATCCCAACGCCCGGTACGCCAGGCTTCGGCGATACGGTTGCGCTCCAGAACCAGGTGCGGCACGCCGAGTCGGCTCAAGTGTTCGCTCATCGCCACACCGGCTTGACCGGCGCCGACTACGAGCGTGTCTATTGCTGTTTTATTGTTTGTCATCGCTGCGCCCTACTGAGGTTTCCCACGCGGATCGTCGTGGGTGGGTGTAGGTCGCATTCTGTGCAAAGGATGGAAATGACGAAATTATGATTTTTGTGGTTGCTGGCAAGCAAAAAGCTGCAACGCTGGAAATTTCATTGATCCAGGGCGGTTGGCGGGGGTTGCTGCTGACAATGCGGTAGCCCCGCGGCGGCTGAAATGCGCGGAATTTTACTCTCCTGCTCCAAATATCCCTTGGACCGCTTTGTTCAAGGAATCAACTTTATTTAATACCTCCTGAGTTTTTGACTGCCCTTGAGATGGCGAAGAAGATGTACTGTTCGACAATCCTCCGCAGGCACTAAAACAGTTTTTTGCCAGGCTGCCACAGGTTTCAAAGCACGACGTTTTTCCTTGGCAGGTCATCGCGCACTGTGAATATTGCTGATTGCACGCGCTATTGCACTGGGTCGTCGGGTTTTTCTGTGCAGAAGGTTGCGATTGCGGAATTGGCGATTTCGGGTTGGCGCACCGCGCTGGGCAGTCGTACGTCGAGTAACAGGCATTACTGCAGGCGGCGATTTTTGAGGCAGTTGGAGCGTTTGAACAGGCGTTCAGGCAGTCATGCTTGCCGCCTTCGCACAGTTTTATGCAGTCCGCCGATTGCGCGGCTGGCGAAAAGAAAACAAAAACAAGCAGCACCAACGCTAAAAAATCAGCCCCCCATTTATCGGGGATGAACCGCCGTTTTACCCTGTGAATACCCATGATTAAATCCCTCCTGAACAGGAGCGCTTAACTTTTTCGGGCATGGGTTGTTAACATTGAGTTCCGCAGCAATATATACAATCCACCGATAGAGACTGCCAATATTGTTTGTGAATTGTGGATATAGCAGAGGCGGATAAAGCAGGCCTTGCGGCGTGCCTCACCTTTTGTATCGGACAGTACAACCATGCCCACCACCCTCCGTTGCGCCCGCGACGACGACGCAGACCTGCTCCCGGCTATCGAGCGTTCTGCCGCGCAAGCCTTCCTTGCCTGCGAAGGCCTGCAGTGGATCGCCAGCGAAGACGTGCTCAGTGCCGCGCAGCATCGCGCATTTATCGCTGCGGGCCATAGCTGGGTAGTGGCTGACGAGCAGGATCGTCCGCAGGGCTTTCTCTGTGGCCAGGCCTGTGGCGAGGACTGGCATATCGTTGAACTGTCGGTGGCGCAAGCGCTGCAAGGCCGAGGACAAGGTCGCCGGTTGATCGCCACGGTCAGCGCCTGGGCGCAAACGCAAGGCTATGCCGGGCTGACCTTGACCACCTTCGCCAGCGTGCCATGGAATGCGCCCTTCTATGCACGCCTGGGCTTTGCGCGGCTCGACGCGCAAAGCTGCAGCGATTTCCTGCAACGTCAATTAGCTGCCGAACAGGCTCACGGGCTGACTGATCGGTGCGCGATGCGCCTGAAGCTTCAGGGCGCGTCCTGAAGCTGCTGCGCCTGTTTTTCCGCCTGACGTAGCTGTGCCTCCAGCTTGCCGATCAACTGCAACTGCTGACGCAATTCGGTGACCCGCTCGGCCAGGCTCAGCGCCAGATTCTGGTTCTGCTTTTCCAGCTCGTCCCGCGAACCATTGAGTTGCGCCAGGTTCACTTCCAGCCCCTGAATTTGCGCCTGGCGCCGCTCGCTTTGGGTTTTGAGCGTGCGCTGGGCATCCTTGAGCGTACGGATCTGCACCAGCAAGCCTTCGTTGTCACGGTTCAGGCGCGTGAGTTCGTCCTGTTTGACGATCAAGGTCTGCTGCAACTGTCGCAGCTCGACCTGAAGCTGCTGCACCTGCTCGTCTTTGTCGGTCAGGCGCAGGTTCAATTCGCCAACGGCCTGATTGAGTGTGGCGTTGCGGGTCTGTTCAGTCTGCAAGGTACTGCGCGTGGTGGCCAGCGCGGCGGACTCACCGGTCAAGGCTGCGGCCTGGATTTCGTGCTGCTGTTGCAGCGCTGCCAATGCCTGCTGGCTGATCTGTACCTGGGCCAGCAGCGTTTGCCGCTCCGCCTCGAACGTGCTGCGCACTTCCTCGATTCGCGCCTCCCCTTCCTCACGCAACTGCTCGGCCAGTTGCTCGACCAGTGTTGCCAGCGCATCGCTGAGATTCGGCGTGCTCAATGGCTGCGCCGGGTACTGGTTGTCCAGCTCTTTCAGGTAGCGGTGAATCGTGGTTTTCGACCCGGTGTTGCCGAGTTCGATACGTACTGCGTCGATGCTGGGATGTACACCACGGGCCAGCAGCGCCTGCCGTGCCTTGTGCACGACAGCCTTGTTGATTCCGGCTCGGGCCATGATTGCTCCTGTTATTTCGTAATGTGGTACGTACTATATTTTTACATGGTATCTCATTGCCTAAGCGGATGCCTTACAAAGTAATTTCTGAGGTCGAATAATCACGGCTTATCGCATCTAAGATGCAATTTTCGCGGCTTTCGAGGTATCGCTGAACAGAATGTCAGCGCCTGCGGCGCAGGTAGCTTTCCAGCGGGTCTTTGCTCAACCCTTCCTGGGCTTGGGCTACCGAGTCGATGAACAGCGAAAACAGCTCCGACTGCTTGGCGATATCAAGCTTGGTGTAGAGGTGCTTGCGGTGGGTCTTGACGGTGTCCTCGCTGATACCAAGGCGTTCGGCGAGCGAGCGGATGGAATGACCGCGGAGCATGTATTGAGCGACCAGGCACTCACGCTCGGTCAACAAAGAAGAGCCGAACTTGGTCAGCGCTGCGTTGATCTGCCGGCCAAGCGCGCTTTCAAAGCGGCCGCCGAGCGAATCGGCGTCAAGATCGCCCCAATGCCGGCGCACTACCGCCAGCACCCAGGGGGCAATACGCTTGAGTTCGTCGACCTGTTGCCGGCTCATGCGGCAGGTGCTCGCCAAGGCAACGGCGATCGTCAGTTTCGGCCCGAGCGGCACGATGTAGTTGAGCTCGTCTTCAAGACGCGCATGCTGGTAGAACGACAGATAGTATTCGCTACGCTTGAAGTGGTCCGGTGCTACATCGCTCAGCCGGTAACAGCCTGGCGCGATGCCCTCCATACTGGCCCGGTAGAACGGGCACAGCAGGTAGAAGCCCTCAAGGTATTTGCGCACATTGCCTTCGGGCATCCATGGCCCCTCCTCGTCGCGCTCGAACAATGCCGAAGGCAGGCCTTCATGAGGAAACAGGAACACGGTGATGGCATGGGCGGGCGCCAGGGAGTTGAGCGCTGCGAACAACGACTCGACAAACCCTGACGTCCCGATGCAGTCGACCACATGAGCGATCTGCTGGAACCACTCTTCGGATTGAAGCCGGTTACTGCCCATCTTGCGTCTCACCTCCTGCATCGGGAATGCCGAGGTAATACAGCATCGGCGCTGAAGCATTGTTCCATTGCCGCGACGGGCTCACCATCACTCTTTATCGCTCAGCGTGCAGCCCAGGCGTTGAAGCGTTGTTCCAGCTCTTCACCGTGGTCGACCCAGAACGCTGCGTCCACCAGTTGTGCGTCGGCGAGGTTGGCAGGAGCAGTGGGTAGCTGATGCTGGACATCGGCAGGCAATTGAGCGAGCGCTTCAGTGCGCACGGGGCCATAAGGAATCTGGCTGGAGAAGGCTTTTTGCGACTCGGCCTGACTGGCGAAGGTGATGAATTTCTCTGCCAGCGCCTTGTTCCCGGACCCGCGCACGATTGCCCAGTGGTCAGGATCATACAGGCTGCCCTGCCAGACAATGCCGAGCTTGGAGCCGTCCTTCTGGGCCGATGCGATGCGACCGTTGTAGGCGGCGGACATCACCACATCACCGGCAACCAGCCATTGCGGAGGTTGCGCGCCGGCCTCCCACCACTGAATGTTCTGCTTGATCTCATCGAGCTTGCGGAATGCGCGGTTCACCCCTTCCGGAGTGCCCAACACTTTGTAGAGATCCTCGCGGGAGACGCCGTCAGCGAGCAAGGCCACCTCAAGGGTGTACTTGGCACCTTTGCGCAGACCGCGCTTGCCTGGAAAACGCTGGGTATCCCAGAAATCAGCCCATGACGCAGGCCCAGTGCTGAGCTTCTGGGTGTTGTAGGCAATGACCATGGACCACACATAGCTGGCCACACCGCATTCGCTCACGGTACCGGGCAGGTAGTTGGCCTGATCGCCGAGCAGCGCCGGATCGATCCGTTCGAACAGTCCCTCCTCACAACCGCGAATCAGTTCAGGACTTTCTACCTCTACCACGTCCCAGGACACATGGCCGACGTCGACCATGGCTTTGATCTTTGAAAGTTCGCCATTGTATTCGCCAGCCACCACCTTCCCTGCCCCGCTGCTTTCAAAGGGCTGGAAATAGGCGGCCTGTTGAGCGGCCTTGGTAGCGCCACCAAAAGAGATGACCGTCAGACTGGAGGTGCTGGAAAGCGCAGGAAGACTGACAGCGGTAAGCACTGCAAAGCTGAGCGACGCGGTGATAGTACGCATGGAAACGCCCTCACGACTTATAGTTGTGTATTTGTTGTTATTGAGGCGCCGGCTGGCGCCAGGCTTTAACGCAGCTGGAACCAGGTGGTTTTCAGTTGTGTGTACTTGTCGAACGAGTGCAACGAAAGATCGCGGCCGAACCCGGACTGCTTGCCCCCGCCGAACGGAACGGCAGTATCGAGTGCGTCCATGGTATTGACCGAGACGGTACCGGCCTTCAGCGCCCTGGCTACGCGATGGGCGCGGTTGAGATCGTCACTCCATACCGAAGCGGCCAGACCATAGATGCTGTCGTTGGCGAGCCGCACTGCCTCCTCTTCGCTATCAAAGGCGCTGATGGCAAGCACGGGGCCGAAGATTTCGTCACGGGCAAGGCGGCTGTCGCTCTTCACGTTGCCGAAGATAGTCGGCTGGATGAAGTTGGAGGAACCATTGAAGGTCAGCTGCTCGCCACCGCTCAGCAGCTTCGCGCCCTCCTCACTCGCCTGGCCGATCGCCCGCATGATGCGCGCGGTCTGCTCACTATCGACGATCGCCCCTGCGGTGCTGGCTGGATTGAGAGGATCACCCGGGATCCAGGCTTGCGCCTTGGCGATCACCCGCTCGATGAACTCGTCATGGATCGAGCGCTGCACGTACAGCCGGGAGTTGGCCGAACACACCTCGCCCTGATTGAAGAAGATGCCGAACGCCGCTTTTTCTGCAGCCAGATCGAGATCCTGGCAGTCGGCGAACACCAGGTTCGGGCTTTTGCCACCACACTCCAGCCAGACCTGCTTGAGGTTCGACTGGGCAGCATACTGCATGAAATATTTGCCCACCTGGGTCGACCCGGTAAACACCAGACAGTCGACGTCCGGGTGAAGTCCCAAGACCTTGCCGGCGCTCTCGCCCAGCCCCGGCACAACGTTCAGCACGCCTTCCGGAATACCCGCCTCCAGTGCGAGCTGGCCCAGGCGCAGGGCAGAGAACGGTGACTGCTCAGCGGGTTTCAATACCACGCTGTTTCCTGCGGCCAGCGCCGGGGCGAGTTTCCAGGCTGCCATGTCCAGCGGGAAGTTCCATGGCACCACTGCGGCGACGACTCCCAATGCTTCGCGGGTGATGGTTGCCAATGCATTGGCAGCCGTTGGCGCGACCTGGTCGTAGACCTTGTCCAGCGCCTCGCCGTACCAGGCGAACACCCCGGCCGCCCCCGGAACGTCGATGTTGTAGGCATCCATGACAGGCTTGCCCATGTTCAGGGAGTCCAGCAGGGCCAGCTCTTCGCGGTGCTCCAGCAGCAGCTCGGAAAGCCTGAGCAGGATCTTCTTGCGCTGCACAGGTGCCATGCGCGCCCACGGACCTTCGTTGAATGCGCGCCGTGCAGTGCGCACAGCCAGGTTGACCTCGTCCTCGCCACAGGCCGCAACGCGAGCGAGCAGCTGATTGGTGGCGGGGTTGATCGCATCGAAGGTTGCCCCCGAGGAAGGCTTCACCTGATGACCACCAATAAGGGCGGTATCGATGAATGTTTGGCGCTTGGCCCGCTGCTGCCAGAAGTTAAGGTCGAACACGCTGCACTCCCACATCGACCGTGGACACGGTCTGTTGTTATTCATGTGGGTCGATGGTGCGCCACTATCGAAGCAAGGCAAATTAGTAAAAATGTTCTCCAGTCATACGAAAAAGCTCTGCAGTCCGGCACCTTGCCGACTCGGGAATCGGCGGGGTGATGTCACCAAAACGGGTGATTTCGGGTGCGTCGGGAGTGTGGGAGCATTTCTCCAACCCCGGCGTCCAGGACAGGCGCCAGTTTGCGCACTGGATCAGCGCGGCCTTCCCCTCTCACGTGCTTATCAAGAAAGAGAACAGAGCCATGAATGCACCCTTTGCCCCGCAACGCGACACCCAGGACTATCAGAAATCCGACGCCGCCCACCATATCCATGCGTTTCTCGATCAGAAGGCACTGAATGCCGAAGGGCCACGGGTGATGGTCCGCGGTGAGCGCCTGAACCTGTGGGACAACGACGGCAACCGTTACCTGGATGGCATGTCCGGCCTGTGGTGCACCCAGCTCGGCTACGGCCGCCGGGACCTGACCGCCGCCGCCGCCGCGCAGATGGATCAACTGTCGTACTACAACATGTTCTTCCACACCACCCACCCGGCAGTGATCGAGCTCTCCGAGCTGCTGTTCAGCCTGCTGCCAGGGCACTACAGCCACGCGATCTACACCAACTCCGGCTCCGAGGCCAACGAGGTGCTGATCCGCACCGTGCGCCGTTACTGGCAGGTAGTCGGCAAACCGCAGAAGAAGATCATGATCGGCCGCTGGAATGGTTACCACGGCTCGACCCTGGCGGCCACCGCGCTGGGCGGGATGAAGTTCATGCACGAGATGGGCGGGATGATTCCCGACATCGCGCACATCGACGAGCCGTACTGGTATGCCCACGGCGGCGACCTGACCCCGGCCGAGTTCGGTAAACGCTGCGCCCTGCAACTGGAAGAGAAGATCCTCGAACTGGGTGCCGAGAATGTCGCCGGGTTTATCGCCGAGCCTTTCCAGGGCGCCGGCGGCATGATCTTCCCGCCTGAAAGCTACTGGCCGGAAATTCAGCGCATCTGCCGCCAGTACGATGTGCTGCTGTGCGCGGACGAAGTGATCGGTGGCTTTGGCCGGACCGGCGAGTGGTTCGCCCATCAGCACTTCGGTTTCGAGCCGGACACGCTGTCCATCGCCAAAGGCCTGACCAGCGGCTATGTGCCCATGGGCGGCCTGGTGCTGAGCAAGCGCATCGCCGAAGCGCTGGTCGAGCGCGGCGGTGTATTCGCTCACGGGCTGACCTACTCCGGGCACCCGGTGGCCGCAGCGGTGGCGGTGGCCAACCTCAAGGCCTTGCGTGACGAGGGCATCGTCCGCCAGGTCAAGGACGACACCGGGCCGTACCTGCAGCAGATTCTGCGCGAAGCGTTCGCCCAGCATCCGCTGATTGGCGACATTCAAGGGACCGGGCTGCTGGCCGCCCTGCAGTTTGCCGAAGACAAGACAACCCGCAAGCGCTTCGACAATGAGAACGACCTGGCCTGGCAGTGCCGCACCTTCGGTTTCGAAGAAGGCGTGATCATTCGCTCGACCCTCGGCCGCATGATCATGGCGCCCGCCCTGGTCGCCACTCGCGCGGAACTCGACGAGCTGGTCGAGAAGACCCGCATCGCCGTCGACCGCACCGCGCGGCTGGTCGGCAAACTCTGACCTGAACGCCCACGCCGACCGGCGTGGGCGCTTTGCGTGCACAGCGTTTGACCCAGGGCAGCCTGCAAGCGGCTAACCCCATGACCTGCAAAGAAGCTTTATCAACGGTAGCGAGCCCCCTCGCCTGCCGCAGCGTCCTGTATTCGATTTCCAGGAGTTCGCAATGCATACAACAACAAACACAGCAGAAACTCACCCCCACCATGACCCATTGCAAGCCAGCGCTTCGGGCCACTTTCGCAAATCCATGAGCCTCACCGCACTGGTGCTCTTCGGTCTCGCCTACATGGTCCCGCTGGCGGTGTTCACCACCTACGGGCTGGTCACCCAGATGACCAAGGGGCATTTACCCACCGCCTACCTGCTGACCCTCGCCGCCATGCTGCTGACCGCCTACAGTTACGGGCGCATGGTCCAGGCCCACCCGTATTCAGGCTCCGTCTACACCTACACCCGCAAGGCCTTTGGCAGCTACTTCGGCTTCATGGCCGGCTGGACCCTGCTACTCGACTACATCTTCCTGCCGCTGCTCAGTTACCTGCTGATCGGCATCTACATGTCCGAGTACTTCCCGACGATTCACGCCTGGGTGTGGGTGCTCGGCTCCATTGCGCTGGTGACCTTCCTGAACCTGATCGGCATCGAGTCGGTGACACGGGTCAACTGGATCATGGTGGTTGTCCAGCTGGTATTCATCGTGGTCTTCGTCGCCTTGTCGATCCACAACCTGAGCGCACAGTCGGAGCCGGTATCGCTGCTGCAACCCTTCCATCATGAAGGCTTCAGCGTTCCGCTGGTGATGACCGGTGCCGCCGTGCTGTGCCTGTCCTTCCTCGGCTTCGACGCCGTTTCGACCATGGCGGAGGAAACCACCAACCCGAAATTCCGCATCCCACTGGCGATCATGGTGGTGTCGCTGATCGGTGGCCTGCTGTTTGTGCTGGTGTCGTATTTTGCCCAGCTGGTGTTTCCGGAATGGAACACCTTCGCCGACCCGGACTCGGCGTCGGTAGACGTTATGCGTCGTGTCGGCGGTGAGTTGCTGGTGACCGCCTTTACCGCCACCTACGTGGCTGCCTG